>CAWHVG010000003.1:0-2349021 GCA_963832725.1 uncultured Pseudomonadota bacterium | reverse complement strand
CGGGCTGGCGGAATGGCATACGCAGGCGACTTGAAATCGCTCGCTGGGCGACCAGCATGTGGGTTCGAATCCCACGCCCGGCACTCGTAGTCCCGGCTCGAACGCCGCTTCGGGGTTCGTGCAGGCAGCACGAACCCTCCACTTCGTTCGGCCCTCCTGGTACCGAACGCCCGAAGTCTTCGCACCGACGTTGCCGCAAATCCGGCACGGACTTCGCGCCTTCGGTACTCGCCGCTTTTTTGACGCTTCGGCCTCGGACACGGCATGCGTGGAGTCGGGCGCCGGGCGAGGCGCCGCCATCAGGGAGGTTGCCGATGTCGAAAGAGGAGCTGCTGTCGCGCGTGTGCGAGCTGATCGGGCAGGTCACGGAGGCACGCTTCGAGGGCGCGCTCTACGCCAAGCTGGCCCGAGCCCACGGTTATGCGGATGGCTACATGCGCGCGTTGATGGACGTGGGTCTCGTCGACCGAGACGAGCTCCTCCGGGCGGTGGGCAAGGCGCGCCAGGACGCGCTCGAGAAGGGGTCGGGCGCCCGCCGCGCGGCCTGAGCCGGCTGCGCGACGAGCTCCAGGCGGGTGAGGCTCTCGAGGGCGCGCTCCCGGGCGAGGGCTCGGGCATCCACGCGGTCTGACCCGTCCCCCGCGACGGCTCCGGGTGAGGCTCCCCGAGAATGCTCGAGCGCGAGGGCTCGGGCACGCACAGCCTCATCCGCTCCCCTTCCGGAGGGCGGCGTCCGTCTCCGAACGTGGGACGCGTGAGCGTCTCGACTGGGGCGTTCTCGCTTCGGGAATCCCCAAGAACGGTGCGAAACGCCCGTTGCAAGGCTCCGGAAGCCACGGCACACCGAACGCGTGCATCGGCTCCGCCACCTCGTCCTCGTGGCCTCGATCTTCGCGTTCGTCACGCTCGTCGGTTGTGTGCCGTCGGTCGAGCCTCGCAGCGCCGGTGCTGCACGCGGTCTGCGCCTCGGACCTCGCCGTGCCCGCGCCGACGCCGGCGAGCCGTGCCTGATGGAGGTCCCCGGGACCGGCATCCGGGTGGCCGAGATCGACAGCGGACTTGCGGTGACCTTCGACAGCGTCGCGCCCGCCAGCGTCAGACCGCTCCGCGCGGCGGTTCGCCGGTTCGCCGAGGCGGTGAGGCATGGCCACGTGGTCCATCACCACCGCCACGCGAGTCGTGCTGCGGCGTTTGCCCGCCGCTTCCGCGCAAGGCACGGGGCGCTGCCCTCGTTGCGGGTCGTGGTCCGCGATGTGCGCGGCGGCGCCGTGCTGGAGCTGCGGGCCGTCGACGCGTCCGAGGTCGACCGCGCGCGCGCGAACCTGCGCGCCGTGATCGGGATCATGCAGCGCGGCGTCTGTCCGCTCCTGGGCGGCGTGTTCGAGTGAGCTCCGGATCGTTCGCGCGTTCGCGCGCCTTCCGGCGTCGGTCGGGGGACCCTCACGCGGACTCTCCAGTGCCTGCGCGAAGCTGCGATCGCCCGCGGGGCCGCGTCGCCAGCGCCGTCCCGCGGGACTGCGGGAGTGATTGACGTCCGAACGCGAAACGCGGCCAAGACGCAGGAGGCGTGGTGAGAGCGTGGATGCCCGGAGTCGCCGGCGCCTTCGCGCGCGAGTGCGGGACCTCGGAACGCGAAACGCCCCGGCGACGCACGAAGCGTGGCCGGGGCGTGAGGGCCGCGGAGCGGGCTACTCGGCGGTGACGACGTGGATGCCGTTGGTCATCTGGCGGCCGTCCCGCTTGCGCCACCAGCAGGTCAGGTAGCTCGTGGTCCCGAGGAGCTGCTGGTCGACCCAGTAGCCGGTCGAGCCCTCGGAGTCGACGTGGCTGATGGCCCAGTCTCCGCCGCCCGCCGGGCGCACGGCCACGACCGCGTGCTGGACGGTCGAGTCCTGGTAGGCGACGCGGACGCCTCCACCTTCGAGCACGACGATGGAGGCGTCGTCACCCACGATGTGGCGCCCGTCCATGTTCGGGTTGGTCCCGTCGGTGCTGCCGTCGTCGACGACCTCCGGCGTGACGGTGCCGTCGGACTGCACCTGTGCGTAGCGTAGCGTCTCCTCGGTGCCGTCGACGTAGGCGACGTGCCAGAGCCCGGCCGAGTCGACCGTGACGTCGGCGGCCTCGCCGCAGTCGCCGACGAAGGGATCGCTCATGCCGTAGCCGTCGATCAGGAAGGGGTCACCCCACGACGAGCCGTCGAAGCGCACGCCGTAGATGTTCCCCGCCGTGCGGTCGTAGTAGACGAGCGCGGCGCCGCCCATCGGGTCGATCGCCAGCGAGGTGTAGAGGCCGTAGGCCGGCGGCATGTCCTCGACGTACGAGTCGCCGATGGTGTCCACGCAGGAGCCGTTGAAGCAGGCTTGCCCCGAGGAGCACGCGCTGCTGCAGTCGGTGGTCGCCGACACGCACTGGCCGGTGGCGAGGCAGGTCGGGGCGCTCTCGCAGAACGCCGCGCGGCAGTTCATCGCGCCCGACGCGACCTGGGTGAGCGTCCAGTCGGCGGTGCTCGCCGGGTTCGCGATGTTCGCGGTGGCGACCATGACCGAGCCCATCACCTGACCTGGCGTGTCCGTCGACTCCTGGATCCGCAGGTAGGCGATCATCGGTACGCCGTCCGGCGTCACCACGAGCGAGGAGTAGCGTCCCGAATCGCCGGCGTCGTCGACGGTGTGGGTCTGCCAGGAGCCCGGCGTGCCGGCGGCGAGCTTGAGCGCGCCGTTCGTCACGTCGTAGTAGCTGATCAGGTAGGTGGTGCCCTGCATGGCGATGGAGGTCCAGCGGCCGACGTCGTCGCCGGGATCGCTGACGCCGCCGCGCCAGCCGCTCGGGTCGTTGGTGACCGGCATGCTCGGCGCGCCGTCGACGATCTCCCAGTCGACGCTGGTGCCGTTCCAGGTGCCGAAGACGAGGTCGCCGTAGGGCCGGGACCGGCTCCCGTTCACGACGCCCGGCGAGTAGCCGCTGATGTGCACGTTGCCGTCGGCGTCGAGCACGGTGTCCAGGTCGGTGGCCATCGTCCCCGAGTCGAGCGCCGGTTGGGCTTCACACATCGAGCAGGTGACGTTGCAGCTGTCGTCCACCGTGACGTTGGCGGCCGAGCACTGGGATCCGGGGTCGCAGAGGGCGCTCAGATCGTAGTCGACGCACATGCTGGTGGCCATGCAACAGATGGAGCCCGTCGTGTTCCCCGGGCTCGCCGCTTGGCAGCTGTCACCGCAGGCCGTGCCCGCGTCCATCGTGGTCGGCGAGCTGCACGAGCAGCCCATCGCCACGAGCGAGAGGCCGAGCGCGCCGAGCACCGCCGCGAGCTTCGCCAGGCGAGCGATCACCCGGCGGTTCCGAAAGTTGGCGCGCCGGCCCCCCCGGCGCCGGCGGAGGAGCGCGGCGCCGAGCACGCCCAGGAGGCCCAGGGCGCCGAGCGGGATCCCGCGGCCGCCGTGGCCGGGCACGCTGCAGCCGCAGCCGCTGGTGTGGCTCGGATCCGGCAAGCCGCGGATGAGCGCCGCCTGCGAGCGGCCCACGTTGCCGGCCTCGTCGCGGACCTCGACGACTACGTCGGTGCCGTCGTAGGCCAGCGTGCGCGACCAGTCGTGGCCCCACTCGGTCCAGGCGCCGTCGATCTGGAAGCGGACCTCCAGCTGCTCCTGCGCCGAGACCAGGTCGGTGGCGTCGACCCGAACGCCGTCCATCGTGCGGGCGGCCTGTACGTTCGGCGCCAAGATGTCCACGATGACCTGAGCGTGGGCGGGCGTCGGATCCACGCTCGCGGGCTCGCCGCGAACACGCGCCCGCGCCTCGATGTCGTGGCGCGCCTGCAAGAGCAGGACGTCGCTGTCGACGTAAACACGCTCGTCCGGCGTCCACGCGGACCAGGCGCCTCCGTCGATCCGGTAGCTGTGCTCGTACTCGACGCCGATGGGCCCTTCGGCGCGCAGGTGCAGCCACACCGAGTTGCCGCTCCCCTCGTTCCAGTGGGCCGGCTGCATCGACTCTTCGTCGAGCGTCAGGTCCGAGGTCTGGAGCGAGGTCTCGACCGGCGCCGTGAGCGGGGCGCCCGAGGCCAGCGAGAGGTTGGCGAAGATGCCGAGGAAGTTGTGGCCGCTGTCGGCGACGCGGGTGATGCCGCCGTCCGGCACGTTGATGTCGAAGCCCATCACCGAGGGCAGGCTCACCGGCGGGATGCTGCTGGTGAGCATCCCGGCGAAGCTGCCGATGACGGTCTGGAGCACGCTCGCGAGCGCGTCCGGATTGCCCGAGAGCAGGTCGCTGTTGGTGACCGACGAGTTCGAGGCGTCGATGCCCGTGATGGTCGGCACCAGCTGGGCACCGTCGACCGCGAGGTTCATGCCGATGTTCAGGTCGGTCTGGAAGGTCATGAAGCGCACGTAGCGCTCCGTGCTCCAGACGTAGAAGTCCATCTGCATGCTGTTGAGGGCGATCTGGATCAGCGGATCGCCGTCGGCGCCGCTGCCGAGCGTGAAGACCGGCGGCTGCTGGGGCCGGATGGCGATGGTCAGCGCCGAGTCGGTCTCCGGGAAGGTCAGGTCGGGCAGGGACATGACCGCCGCCGAGACCAGGCCCGTGGAGAGCTGCTGGCTGAGGCGCGTGCCCGCGCCGAGGCAGAGCATGCCCGAGTCGAACATCCCGTAGCCGGCGTAGTTCAGATAGTCCTCGGCGATGCCGATCCCGAGGTGGGTCTCGGTCGACGTGCCGGGGATCGTGTTCCCGCGGAAGGAGTCCACACGCGGGATGGTGGGTAGCGGCGGCGGGTCGATGACGGGTACGCACGAGTTGTGCGCCGGGGTCGTCGTGTACGTGCGGTCGGTGCCCATGAACCCGCCGTACATGAAGAGGCTCATGCCGCTGTTGACCGCCTCACCGTCACCGCCGCTGGCGAGCAGGATCTGTGCGTACGCGTGGGTGCCGGGGGAGAAGCCGCCGAGGAAGTTGCCGCCGAGGTCGCCGCGACCGTCCGTCCCGAGGAGGATCGGCACGCACTGCGAGCTGGCGTCGGTGCCGTAGCGGCAGGTCGACGTCGGGGTCTCGTCGGGCACGGAGTGGGTGCCGTCGGGGCAGCCGTAGTCGCCGCGCGTGAGGCAGAGGGCGCTGTCGGCCTGCTGCTGGATGATGCCGGAGACCTGGCTCTGGAGCTGGTTGACCAGGGTCCCCTTGAAGAGGTTCAGCAAGAAGGAGACGGCGCAGTGGCTGATGTTGATGTCGGCGTCCTCGATGTCCTCCCCGGACGCGAGGTCGGCGTTCGACACGACGATCTGCGTGTAGCCGTCGCGCGACGTGCCGGTGCCGGTGATCTCGGCGAAGTCGATGTTGGCGACCAAACCCACGTAGGGGCGGGAACCCCGCGTGGTGTCCAGGTCGACCTGACAGGTGCTGTCGGATCCCCAGGGAGCTGATATCGACGGGAATCGGTCGACGAGCGCCCGAGGGGTCACGACTGTCGAGCGTGACCCGGATATGCGCCGTCAGCCGGTTCGGATTCTGCGGATCGAGGGTGAAGTTGTCAATCTCGCCGTGTGCCACACAGTCGCTACCCGGGCATACCGTGTAGTTAGCGATAGAGACGCTTCCGCTCGTCCGCGGGATCGCAAAGTCGAGCCCGCTCGGCAGGAAGGTCGAGACGATCCCGCCGATGTTGTCCTCGATGAAGCTGATGCCGCTCGAGGTCAGGCGTACCTGCGCCGAGTCGTCGATCCGCTGGTCGCTCGGATACCCGCCGGGGATCGGCTGGATCCCGCAGCCCGTGCAGCTCGAGCAGCCACCGCCCCCGCTGCACGAGAAGATCGTGAGCGCGAGCATCACGATCAGCCCCGCGCGATAGAGGCTGCTCCCTTGTTTCCCATCCATCCCAAGCCCTCCGTCGTGCGACGGGCGCGCGTGAGGCCGCGCGCCACATGTGCACGGTTCGAACAGGCGGGATCCTAGCCGAGGCAGGGGGGTCGAATCAACGCGCTCTGTGCGAGGACGCTGTCAGTTCGCGAGACGGAGCAC
The DNA here is from genome assembly GCA_963832725.1 of uncultured Pseudomonadota bacterium. Taxonomy (GTDB): domain Bacteria; phylum Myxococcota_A; class Polyangia; order Polyangiales; family Sandaracinaceae; genus JAEZBP01. Next base: position 2,343,012 of record CAWHVG010000003.1, on the reverse strand, counting down.
GTAGCCGTCCGCATATCCAGCACTCATGCGGACATCGCTACCGAAGTCGATGTTCCCCGAGAACAGGCCGACGATGGCCGTGCTGTCGGCTGGGCCGATTACCAGGTCGCGAGCATCGCTGCCACAGCCGTCAGGGGCCGAGCAGGTCGCTCCGGATGCGTATCCAGCATACGCGAACGTCTGATCTCGCCGATGGTTGAACGCGGAATCGAACGTGATGAGCACTGCCGCGCCGGCGTCGGGGGCGGTCGTGAGGCCTCCGCCGAAGTTCACGGTCCCCGAGTAGGTCCCCGCCACGAGCACGTCTCCCGCGGCGTTGAACGCGACGGCCAACGCTTCGTTTCGGGTGCCGCCGCCCCAGGTCGTGATGCGCTGGAAAGTGCCGCCCGAGTCGAGAGCCATCAGGAATGCGCTCTGAGCAGCGGGAGCGGCAACGGCGCCGCCGCCGAAGTCGACGCTGTCGGCGAACGAGCCGACCATGAACGCCGTGCCGGTTTCGTCGACGCGGACGGCGACGGATTCGTCGTCTCCGGTCCCGCCCGCGACATAGTCCCAGCTCAGCGCCCCGTCGGCGTCGAGAGCGAGCGCGAACATGTCCTTCCCACCCGCATTCGAGCGTGGTCCGGCGCCGAAGTCGGCAGCGCCGCCGGTGTAGTAGCCAGCGACCGTGATCGCCCCCGTCGTTGCGATCGCCACACGCTGCGGGGAGATCGAAGCTGTCGCAGTCCCATGCGAGACGTAGTCCCAAATGTATGTGCCGTCAGCAGCGTATCGAGCGACGAAGAGATCCCCGTTCGCGATGGGAGTGCGACTCGGTCCGCCAAAGTCGTGGGTGCTCCACAGCCCGCCCGAGACGACGGGACCATCGTACGCGTCGACGCTCAGCGGCAGGAACGCCTCGCTCGCGAAGGTGCGATCCCACTGGTGGTTTCCGTCGAGGTCCAACGCCACGAGGGTTGCGTCGAAGGATGTGCCTACCTCCATGTAGGTCGCGTACACGAGGTGCGAGACCGGATCGAACGCGATGTCGATGCCCCACTCGTCGGTTGCGGTGCCGGTCGTGTAGACCCACCGATATGACCCGTCGGGGCCGTACGACACCACGTACGGGTCCCAGCTCGGGGTGCCATCCGTCGACGGAGTGGAGGTTACGGGTCCACTCGCGCTGCCGAATGACGCCGAGCCTGAGAAATAGCCGATGATGTAGACGTTGCCGACGTCGTCCATGGTCGCGCTGATCGCGGCGTCGTTCTCCGGCCCGCCGAACGTGCGGCTCCAGGCCATCAGGTTGCAGTGGCCGGCGACGCAGGTGCCTCCGGGACAGAGCGGCGTAGCGCCGGCGTCGTCGACCGTGCCGTTGCAGTCGTCGTCGCGCCCGTTGCAGAGCTCGCGCGCTCCCGGATGGACTGCCGGGTCGGAGTCGTCGCAGTCGTCGCCACAGTTGCTGCCGTTGCAGCACATGGCGCTGATGTAGCCGTCCCCGTCGATGTCGCCGTCGCTCGAATCCGGCGAACGTGGTGTCGTCGCAGTCTTCGTCGTGACCCGCGGAGTCGCAGACTTCGGCGTTGCCGTGGAAACGGTGCGGATCGTTGTCGTCGCAATCGTTCCCGCCGCACTCGGGTGCCTGCTCACCGTCGCCGTCGCAGTCGCCCGGCGCCATGCAGCCGGCGCGGCCCGCCGTGCACCAGGCCGGTGCGCCACACTGGCCGAGGGTCTCGTCGCATCCTTGGCCTGGATCGCAGGGCGGGCCGAGGTCGACGCAGCCGCGCGCGTCTGCGCCGGTCGTGCCGGGCCGGCAGCGCCACTGCGCGCAGAAGAGCGATTGGTCTCCGCAGTCCGAGTCCGCGGTGCACATGCGGCCGCTGGTGCCGCCGTCGAGACCGCCGTCTTCCCCGCTTCCCGCGTCGTTGTCGATCGGCGACGGACCGCCGCAACCGGTGAACCAGAGGGCGAGCAGAAATGTCGCAAAGATTCGAAGCATCATCGTCCTCCGCCGTCGAGGCAGACCCAGCCTATCACCACCACGTCGTCGTCTCGACAGCCCCGGATTCATCGAGCGGGTGATGCGTTCGTTGCGTGGACCACGTCGGATTCTGAAGCAGCTCTCTCGCTCCTCGACGCGAGCGATGCTCCTGCCATCGCGTGAGCTGCCACGGGGCGTGCTTCGCTCTTCGGGCGCGGACGGGCACCGGGGTGGGGCCCTTCGTCGGTCCGGCGTGCAGGGGAGAGCTCATCTCGAACGCGAAGACGCCCGCCGGGGGGCCGGCGGGCGTCTGGTGTGCGCGGAACGTGCGGTCGCTTCAGGCGCCGCAGGCGCCGTTCGTGATGTCCACGCCGGACGCGGCGAAGTCCGCCACGATGTGCCAGGCGTTGCAGGTGGTGGCGGGGTCGCAGACGTCCGTCATGCCCGCGCTGTTCACCATGCAGCCGGTGTCGTCGCAGAGCGAGTCGGGCTTGACCATCCACGCGCTCTGGTCCTGGTCGCAGTAGGTGGCGTCGGTGAGGCTGCCCGCGATGGCCGAGCAGACGGTGGTCGTGATCGGAGCCACGTTGATCATTCCGTCGCGTGCGCTCGCCACGTCGATGTAGCCGCTGAGCGTCGCGTCGGTGTGATAGCGGTAGGGCAGGTTGAGCTTCCAGCCCACACAGCTGTTGTCCTCGCCCCACGTCGCGTTGTCGATCTGGACCTGACGCAGCGAGAGCTCCAGCTGGAGCGTGGTGCCGGTGGTGTCGTAGATCGGCACCGTGACCACGCTCGGCGCGGCCTGCGAGGTGAGGCTGTCGCCGCTCAGCGTGCCCGCCATGGTCACCGGGCACCAGGTGTCCGGGTCGCCGTTGCTCCCCGCCGCGCCCTGCGAGAACTGATAGGTGCCGTCGTCCTGACGGCGGCCGAAGCCCGTCACGAGATCCACGGAGCCGTCGGAGGTGCCGCCCACCCGGACGAGCCAGTTGAAGTGCTCCTCCTGCATCGACTGCGCGAGGACGCTGGTGAGCAGGCTTTGGGTGAGGGGCGAGCCTTCCGGCGCCGTGATGTCGATGTAGGTCAGCCGGAACTCGGGCGTGTCCACGCCCGCGTTCGAGTGCCGGTAGCAGCACGAGCCCATCTGCTCCTCCGGCGCCGGAGTGTTCATGGCCGGACACATGACGCACATCGGATCGGGGCGCGTCGTGTTCGGATCCACGTTCGCGCAGGGTCCGCCGTCGGTGGTCGCGCCACCATCGGTCCCGCCGTCCGTGCCGCCGCCACCGCCGTTGTCACATCCCACCGCCAGCCCGCCGATCGCGAGCGCGGTCAATACCAAGCGAATCCCGAGTCTCATCCCATCCTCTTTCTGGCGGTCACCGCCGACTCGGGGGTGAGGATACCCGACTCGGCGCGACCGTCGATGTTCCGTCACGTTGCGCCGTGCGCGGTGCCGTCCGATCCGCGTCAGCGGTCGGCGATCTTGCGCAGCTCGTCGTCGGTCGCGAAGTGCGCCAGCCGCGCGAAGTCGAGGTAGCGCGCTTCGACCTCGCTCTTCTGCACGTTCATCAGCCGGTTCACCGACACGCCCTCCACGCAGAACGAAGCCAGCGCCGAGCCGTAGACGATCGCGCGCCGCAGGGTGGCCTGGTCGGTGCGGCCCGCCCGCGCGATGAACGCGAGCATGCCGCCGGCGAAGGAGTCGCCCGCGCCGGTCGGATCGAGCACCTCTTCCACCGGGTAGGCGGGGGCGCTGAAGACCTGGTCGCCCTGGAAGAGCAGCGCGCCGTATTCGCCCTGCTTGATCACGACGATCTGGGGGCCCATCGCCAGGAGCGCCCGCGCCACCCGCATGATGTGGTGCAGGCCCGAGAGCTGCCGCGCCTCCTCCTCGTTGATCACCAGCACGTCGACGCGGCCGAGCATCTTCGCCAGCTCGTCGGGCGTGCCCTCGATCCAGAAGTTCATGGTGTCGGCGATGACGAGCTTGGGCTCGCGCATCTGGTCGAGCACCTCGACCTGCAGGCTCGGGTGGATGTTGCCCAGCATCACGTAGGGCGTGTCGCGGAAGGCGTCCGGGATCTTCGGGTGGAAGTCCGCGAAGACGTTCAGGTCGGTCCGGATCGACTCGCGGCTGGTCAGGTCGTCGCTGTAGCGGCCCTCCCAGTGGAAGGTCTTGCCCTCGACGATCTCCAGGCCGCTGACGTCGACCCCCTTCTCCTTCAGCAGCGCGACGCGCTCGTCCGGGAAGTCGGTCCCGACCACGCCCACGATGCGCGGCTCGAGGAAGTGCGCCGCGGCCAGCGACGCGAACACGGCCGAGCCCCCGAGGACGTAGGGGTGGGTGCCCTGGTTGTTGTGGATGGTGTCTTGGGCGACGGAACCCACCACGAGCATGGACGACATGCGCTCACTTCCCTTCGGTAAAGTTGGATGCGCGCTCGGCGCGCTGACTAGTCCGGCTAGTCCGGGCTATGCGAGCAACCGCGAGACGAGCGGCGCCAGCTTCTTCTTGGCCTCGTCGGAGATGCGATCGGGCGAGGTGATCAGCGCGTGCTCGAGCGCGCGCGTCGCCGGGCTCCCGCTCGGGTCCGGGAGGTTCTTCACCACCTCGCGCAGGATGGACTGTGCGCTCTTCACATTCTGCTGCATCACGGCGAGCACGGCCGACACGCTCACCGACTCTTCGCTCTGATGCCAGCAGTCGTAGTCGGTCGCGAGCGCGACGGTGGCGTAGGGGAGCTCGGCCTCGCGCGCCAGCCGCGCCTCCGGGAGGTTGGTCATCCCGATGACGTCCACGCCCCAGCTCCGGAAGAGGTTCGACTCGGCGCGGGTCGAGAACTGCGGCCCTTCGATGCACACGTAGGTGCCGCCGCGGTGTGCGCGCGCGCCGACCTCGACCGCCGCCCGGTAGAGCGCCGCGCCCAGCGCCGCGTCGACCGGATCGGCCAGCTCCACGTGCGCCACCAGCCCGAGCCCCTCGAAGAAGGTGTTGGGCCGCGAGCGGGTCCGGTCGATGAACTGATCCACGATGACCACGTCGCCCGGCCGGATGCTCTCTTTCATCGAGCCGACGGCGGAGAAGCTGAGCAGCTGCTCGGCGCCGAGCTGCTTCAGCGCCAGGATGTTCGCCCGGTAGTTGATCTCGTGCGGTGCCACGCGGTGGCCTCGGCCGTGGCGAGGCAGGAAGAGCAGTCGGGTCTCGCCCAGCTGCGGGTCGCTCAGCCGGCCGGAGATCACCGCGTCCGAGGGCGCGCCGAAGGTCGTGTCGACCACGTGCTCCTGCACGTCGTCCAGCCCCTCCATGGCGTAGAGGCCGCTTCCACCGATGACTCCGAGCGTGCGCATGCTGCTCTTTCCTTCTCCTCGCGCGACCGCGCCGGGCCACGCAGGCGGCCTCCGGGGGCGCGGCGGGCCCGAGCCCCGACCACTGGGCGCTCGCGCGGCGGCGGAAGCTACCACCCGCTCGGCGCCTCGTCGACCACTCGCAGATCAGTCCGCGGGTGTCATTTTGATACGTGTTGCTCGGATTCGCGCGAGCACGGTTCACGCTCGCGTGACGCGCCGTACCGAGCCGGGTGAGGGACGCTCGGTGCCACGGGAGGTCGGGATTGGTTCGAGCGGCTCCCGCAAGCGGTGGCGCCGCACCTCGACACGCGCCCACACCGAGGCTTCGCTCGAGGCCGGTAATCGGCCGTGGGCATCCCGCAATCGGCCGTGGGCATCCCGCAATCGGCCGTGGGCATCCCGCAATCGGCCGTGGGCATTCCGCAATCGGCCGTGGGCATTCCGCAATCGGCCGTGGGCATTCCGCAATCGGCCGTGGGCATTCCGCAATCGGCCGTGGGCATTCCGCGAAGCTCCGCCGAGCTCTTGGAAATCGGCCGGCGCCCTTCCTGCACTCGTCCGGAGCCCTTCCGCGAAGCTCCGCCGAGCTTCTGCACATCGGCCGTGGGCATTTCGCAATCGGCCGTGGGCATCTTACAATCCGCCGGGAGCATTTTACAAAGCGCCGTCTTCAATGATTTCAGGCACTTGGGTTGGATCCTGGGGCCGGCGCTGGATCCGTGCAGGGCGTTTCGGGTGTTGCGCGGCCACCCTTCGTGGACCCGAGTCCAGGGAGCGACTACAACTCGCGCTCGCATGGAACCGACCGAGCTCACGCGGGATCTCGAGACTCTCTGGATCTGGATCGCGGCGCCGCTCGCGCTGCTGACTGCCATCGTGCTCACGGTGCGCCTGCGAGTGCCTCAGGTGATGAAGCTGCCCGAGGCGTTCCGCGCGCTCTACGCCTTCGATCCGAAGGCGGCCGGGAGCCTTCATCCGGCCACCTCGGCCGCCCTCGCTGCCGTCGCCGAGTACGGGGCGGCCGGCGCGGTCGGCGCGGCGACGGCCGTGTCGCTCGGCGGAGCGGGCGCGATCGCCTGGGTCTGGCTCTTCGCCATCGTCTTCGCGCCGCTCCGGATGGCCGAGGCGCTGTTGGCGCGCACCGCGCCGCCCGGCAAGGCGGGCGCTCGCACCGGGAGCCTGGCGGCCCACGTCCTCGCGGTGGAGGGCGTGCCGATGAAGGTGATCGGCTGGGCCCTGGTCGTGCTGGTGCCGCTGGCCGGGTTCGCCTTCTTCGGCGGGACCCACGGCGAGGCCGTCGTCGACGCGGCCGGTCGGCTCCTGCCCGGCAGCGCCATGACCCTGGGGCTCGTGGTGGCCGGCGTGGGCGGATTGCTGGCCGTCCTGCCCACCAAGCGGGTCGGCTCGATCCTCGGCTGGATCGGCGCCGTCTCGCTCATCGCCATCTTCGGCGCCGCCCTCGTCGCGATCTTCTCCGAGCCGGGCCGCGCGTTCGGAGGCGTGGGCCGGGCGGTCATGGACGCGGTCTACGACGCGCCCAGCCTCCGCGCGTTCAGCGGCGCTACGGTCGGTGAGATCGCGTTCGCGGCGATGCTGCACCTCCTGCCGCCGCTGGCGGGCACCGGCGGGATGGAGGGCGCGCTGCACGCCGAGGCCCGCTCGACCACCACCAAGCGGCAGGCCGCCGTCGCGCTGCTGGGGCCGATGGCCTTCGGTCTCTTGACCACGTTGCTCGGACTCTCGCTGGTAGCCACCGGTGCCTTCGCCCGCCCGGCGGAGGACTCGCGAACGATCACCGAGGTTACTGCCTACCGTGTCGCTTTCGATACGGTTAGCCAGCGTCACGAGGAGGATCGGATCTTCCGGGGACTGCTCCGCGTGAACGACGGCTCGACGGGGGTCGTGCAGACCGCGCTGGCGACCGAGCGCGGCATGATCCGCACGCCCCGCTTCACCGACCGGGGAGAGCCGGCCGACATCCTCCTGCGCTTCGACGGCGGTCGCGCGCTCGAGCTGCAGCGCAAGAGCGATCGCTCGCTCGAGGCGCAGCCGATCTCGGATCTGGCCGACATCGAGGTCCACGGTGAGATGCTGCCCCGCGGCGGGCTCCTCTTGGCGCAGAGCATGACGCGCGGCGGTGGATCGATCGTCGCTCGGGTGGCGCTGGCCGCCTTGCTCCTGCTGGCGGTGATCGGCGCTGCCGCCTGGGGGATCGGCGTGGCCCGCACGCTGCGGGTCGCGGTGCCCGAGAAGATCGCGCGCTACGGCGCCATCCTCCCCGCGCTGGGCGTGGCCCTGGCGGCGCTCGGTGTGGTGCCCGGCTTCGGGACGATCGGGCTGGTCGTGGCGGCGCTCCTCTCGATCATCAGCTCGCTGGCCCTCCTCGCCCGCTCCAAGCAGGCGGGACAGCTCTCGCGCTGAGTCGCGGGGCTCCGCGATCGGGTCCTCCTCGCCCGCTCCGAGCGGGCGGGGCAGCGCTCGCGCTGAGCCGCGGGGCTCCGCGATCGGGCTGCGTCCCTTTGCTCGCTGGCCCTCCTCGCGCGCTCCGAGCGGGCGGGGCAGCGCTCGCGCTGAGCCTCGGCGGCCTCGCCAATCCATCTGCCTCGCCGCGGATGGAGCTCGTCCGGGCAGGCGGGGCGGCGCTCGAGAGGAGGGTGGCGGGTCAGCCCCCGTCGCGGCCTGCGTCCGCCGCGCTCGCGTCCGGTGTGCCTGCGTCCGGTGTGCCTGCGTCCGGTGTGCCTGCGTCGAGCGTGCCCGCGTCGGCCGGTCCGCCGGCGTCGTTGGTGATCCCTGCGTCGAGATCGATCGGGCCGGCGTCCAGTCGCCCTCGCGGCACGGTCACGCGGATGCGGCGCGTCAGCAAGGTGATCCCGTCTCCCACCACGCGGATCGTCAGGTTGAAGACCTGGTCGTAGCTCTCGGGCGGGATGGAGTCGTTCTGCAGGATGGCGCGGAAGTGCAGCCGCGTGCCCGGTCCGACGGAGAGGAAGGTGTCCTCGATGCCGTCGCCGGGGGGCCGCCGGTCGCTCGTCGTCGGCGGGGTGATCCCGTCGGGGGCGTCGGCGGACACCGCTTCGATCGCCTGTACGAACCCGAGCTCGTCGTCGCTTTCGCCCCAGACCTCGGCGTAGCGCACCGTCGACAAGAGGTTGGCGATGGCGTCGGTGATCGCGTTGGCGAGCCCCGTCCCGTCCGAGCGCACGTCGAAGACGAGCGGGCAGCGCCCGTCCCGCGCGGCTCGCGCCGTTCCGTCCACACCCGTCGGACAGGAGCCGTCGGTCGCGTCGACGACCGCGCCGGTTCCCACGGCGAGCTCCTCGAGGTAGGAGCGCGCCGGGGCGCCGCTGCTGATCCCGAGCGCGCGCACGCCGAGCCCGCCGAGGGCGCCGATCGCGTCGGTGAGGGAGTGTGTGCCCGGGAACGAGCTCGCGTAGTCGGCCGGCTCGTGGGTGGGCGCGTCGGTCACGTGGACCACGACTTTCAGCGCGTCCTGCCGGAAGCCGACGCCCCCCAGCGTGCCGCCGCCGCGGGCTGCGACGCCGGAGTAGGGCGCGATGAGATCGGGGTATCCGTCGCCCGTAGCGATCTGATAGAGCGCCTCGGCCCCCGCCTCCGGGATGTCGCCGCCGTTGCCGAGGGGCTGGTCGAGGGCGGCCACGGCGCTCCCCACGCGGGCCTGATCGGTCGTGATGGGGGCGCCGAGAACGAAGGGGAGATCGCCCGGCGCGCCGAAGGGCGGGGAGGGAAAATCCTCGAATCGGCTCACTCCGAACGCAACGTCCGCCACGCGAGCCCTCAGGTCGGGTACGATGCGCCGCGAGAGGTCGGCTTGAAGGTTGTCGATCTCCCCTCCGAAGCTCCCCGTGGTGTCGATCGAAAAGAAAACATCGAGCGTTCCGACCTGGCCTTCGACCTCGAGTAGGTCGTCGACCGGGGCGCCGCCGTACGGCAGCACGATCTCGCGATCGGCCGCCGGCAGGTGCGGGCCTCCGTCCGGTCGGCCCGGCAGGCCGAAGCCGCCTCCGTCGACGCCGAAGGAGATCGCCGCGTCGTCGAGCGATCGGGGACCGCTGTCGAGAGCCGGAGCCCGCGGCGGACGCTGCGCGCAACCGGCGAGCGCGATCGCCGCAGCCAAGGCCCCGATCCTGGTCGCTGGCGAAGGCGCGCGCACCAGTACAAGTTGTCACGCGGGCGCGTCGGCGTCGAACCGTCGCGTTCCCACCCAAGCCACCCCCATGGGGGCGAGTCGATACGATTGACAGTCGGGGGGTGCGGGGTACCATCCTTGCTTGCCGCAGCCCCTGCTAACTCCCAACTCGAGGCGGGATGTACAAGCTCGTCATTTCGGACGACGAAGGAAAGAACACCGTCGTTCCTCTCGTCCGTGACGAAATCACGATAGGCCGGAAGGACGGCAACACGATTCGGCTGACCGAGCGGAACGTGTCGCGCCGGCACGCTCGTCTCGTGAAGGCCGACGGCCGCTTCGTCATCGAGGACCTGCAGTCCTACAACGGGGTGCGGATCAACGGGCAGCGGATCGCCCAGGAGACGCCCCTCGATTCGGGCGACCAGATCCAGATCGGCGACTACCAGCTCGCGCTCCAGATGGACGCGACGGACGCGCAGACGCTGCCCGAGCAGGTCTCGCCGTCGGTCGCCGACGCGGACACGGCGATGCTGGCCGCTCCGGGCCCACCCGCGCGGATGGTGATGATCACGCCGCCGGCGCCGGGCGCGGAGTTCGCCCTGACCGGTGAGCGCGTTCGGCTCGGCCGGGCCGAGGATCTCGACATCTGGGTCAACCACCGCTCCATCTCGCGCGAGCACGCCGAGGTCCAGAAGGAGCCCGACGGCGGCTTCCGGCTGATCGATCTGGGGAGCGCCAACGGCATCCGCGTCAACGGCAAGGACGTTCAGAACGCGCTCTTGTCGGCGGGGGACGTGGTCGAGCTGGGCCAGGTGCGCTTCCGCTTCGTCGCGGCAGGTGAGCACTACGCGTTCGACGCCGACCGCACGGTCCAGATGGACGCGGTCACGATCGAGGGTGGCACCGGCGGCAACCGCACGTGGATGATCGCGGCCCTGGCCATCCTGGTGGTCGCGGTGATCGGAGGAGGCATCGTCGCCTTCTCGAGCGGCGGCGACGAGGACGAGAACCCCGTCGCGAACGTCCAGCCCACCCCCGAGGACGAGACCCAACCGCCGGACGGCACGGATCCGGGCGGGGAGGCGACGGCGGAGGGCGGCTACGACCAGGCGCTCGGCGCCTGCCAGACGGCGCTCCGGCAGGGGCGCTGGGCCGATGCGATCGCCCAGGCCGACGTCGCGCTCCGCGAGCGGCCGGACGACGCCGACGCGACCACCTGCCGCGCCACCGCGTCGACCTCGCAGCAGGAGCAGACGACCTTCGAGAGCGGTCTGACGCATTTCCGGGCGGGGGAGTTCGAGCAGGCGTACTTCGACTTCGAGAACCTCGCCGAGGGGAGCCCCTATCGCTCCCGCAGTGAGGTCAGCCAGGCAGTCCGCGGCTACGCGAACGCGCAGCTCACGGCGGGTCAGGCCATCCTGGAGTCCGATCCGGTCGAGGCGCTCCGCATCGCGGAGTTCGTGCTCAACATGCAGGGCATCACCGCACCGCAGCGCGCGGTCGCGTCCGCTCTCGAGCGTTCGGCCCAGCAGCGCGGCGCCCACGGTGACAACAACGCCGTCGCGTCCGCCCCGCACGGCCACCGGCCGCGCCGCGGAGATCGCGGCTCACGGCACGATCAGAACAGCGGCTCCTCGCAGCCGTCCGGCCAGACGACCACGCCTCGTGGGGGCAGCTCGACGCCGGCGCGCCCTGCGGGCGGCGGCGGCGGCGGCAGCGGCGCCAACGCGGAGGACGAGGCTCGGCAGTGCACCGTCCGCGGTGACAACGCCTGCGTGATCCGCCTCCTCGAGGGCCACGCCCGCAGCGCGGGCGCGCTGGCGATGCTGATCGAGGCCTACCGTGCCCGCGGTCAGACTCAGCAGTCGCTCCGGCACATGCAGGAGTACGTGCGGCGCTTCCCGTCGAACCCCCGCGCGCGGGCCTACCAGCAAATCATCGCCCGCCACGGCGGCGGCTGAAGCCCGCCCGACCGGACCCTTCTCCGGCGCTCGGTCCGACTCGGCGACGGGCCTCGAGCGCGCGCCCGTCAGGGCTTACCTGACGCCGCGCTCCCCTCGATTCGCCCTCGCGCCGCTTTCGACGGGGCGTGCCGCTCGCGCCTGCCCATTGCGCAATGCGTTGACAGGTGTGTCGCAGGCGCGATAATCGGCCCCACGCGAATTCCGGGGGGCACGGGGGCGTCCCCCAACAACGAAATTCCCCTACGGATTCGCCGGGAGAGAACTCGATGCTCCGACTCGCGACAGGGCTCCGCCTGGGCCGTGCCGTCCTTGCTTTCTCGCTCCTCGCCCTCTCGGCGATGGCCGCACCGACTGCGCAAGCGCAGGGAACGGCGGGAGCGTTGACTGCCGGCGGGATGGATCTCCATCTCTTTCGGCCGGCTGTGGACTCGAAGGGCATCCTCTCCGTCAACGGCACCGACGTGCTCCCGCATCTCGGCATCAGCTTCGGCCTGCTGATCGACGGCGGCTTCGGCATGGTGCCCTTCCACGGGTTCGTGAACTCCCAGGATACGCCGGCCGCGGGCGCGAACTACTGCGGTGGGTCCAGCCTGCTCTGCGGCCGGCTGGTGAACATGCAGCTCACCGGCATGCTCAACTTCAACTTGGGCTTGTTCAACTTGATGACGGTCGGCGTCTCGATCCCGGTCGCCATCAACTCGAGCGCCAACACCACCGTGCCGGGGTACTTCAACGATCCCTCGGATGGGACGTCTGCCCACGGCCTCAGCAACTACGGGCAGGTCGGCAACATCGGTATCCACGCCAAGATCCGCATCCTGCGCGCGGAGCGGAACGGCGGCTTCGGCCTCGGCGCCATCCTGCAGGCGGAGATCCCCACCGGGAACTCGTCGATCTTCGTGGGCGACCCGACCTTCGTGCTCTGGCCGCACATCGTCGCCGAGTACCGGCCGGCGCGCATCCTCCGTCTCGCCGCCGACGTCGGCTACCGCTTCGTGGCCGGCAACGGCACGTTCTTCCCGTACGGCGGCTCGACGACGCCGATGTCGTCGACGATGAACGCCACGCTGCCGATGGCGGTGATGGGCGGCGCGACCGGCTTCCAGTACGACGACCAGATCACATTCGGCGTCGGCAGCAGCCTCCGGCTCGGCGACGCGCCGCTCGACCTCGCGCTGGAGGTCTACGGTAACTACATCCTGAGCGGCATCTCGGGCGCCACGTCGACGTCCGGCATGCACGCCGCCTTCGGCGCCAACGGCTCGCTCAACCTCGAGGCCATGCTCGGCCTCAAGATCTTCGTCGAGCGCAACAGCTACCTGGTGTTCGGCGGCGGCGGCGCCATCCCGACCTACAGCGTGAACTACGGCGCCGGCAGCCACCCCGCGCCCGGCATGATGGCCGCCGACGTGCGCGGCATGGTCGGCTTCATCTACGAGCCCTCCATCGGTGACCGCGACGGCGACGGCCTGCTCGACGACGTGGACCAGTGCCCCGACGAGCCCGAGGACTTCGACGGCTTCGCCGACGAGGACGGCTGCCCCGACCCGGACAACGACCGCGACGGCATCCTCGACGTCGACGACGAGTGCCCGATGGTTCCCGAGGACCGCGACGGCGACGCCGACGAGGACGGCTGCCCCGAGGGCAACGAGGGCGACCGCGACGGCGACGGCATCCTCGACGCCGAGGACCAGTGCCCCGACGACCCGGAGGACCGCGACGGTTTCCAGGACGAGGACGGCTGCCCCGACCCGGACAACGACCGGGACGGCATCCTCGACACGGACGATCTCTGCCCGAACGACCCCGAGGACCGCGACAACTTCCAGGACCAGGATGGCTGCCCCGATCCGGACAACGATCAGGACCGCATCCTCGACACCGACGACACGTGCCCGAACGACCCCGAGACGTACAACGGCACGGAGGACGAGGACGGCTGCCCCGACACGGGTAGCGTCATCATCGAAGAGAACTCCATCGTCATCCTGGAGAAGATCTACTTCGAGACCGACAGCGCCGAGATCCTGGCGCGCTCCTACCCGATCATCGACGCGGTCGCGGCGACCCTGGTGGGCAACCCGCAGATCACGATGGTCGAGGTCCAAGGTCACGCGGACGAACGATCGAGCGACGAGTACAACATCCGGTTGACGCGCGATCGCGCCGCGGCCGTGGTGGAGGCGCTCGTGCAGCGCGGCGTGGCCCGGGACCGGCTGCGGAGCGGGGGCTACGGCGAGCGTTGTCCGCTCGATCCCCGCCACAATCAGGAGGCCTGGGAGCGGAACCGCCGGGTCGAGTTCAAGATCATTCGGACCGAGGATGGTCCCACCGGAGTCGAGGTCGCGTGCCCTGCGGGCCGCGAATTGATCCCGGGGGATTGATCGTCACCGACCCCATGAGCGATTCTAGACCCCTGCAAAACGCGGGCGGCGCTGAAGGACGATGATACAGAGCGCGTTCGAGGAGGTTGTGCGGGAAGCGATTCTGTCGCTCCCGCAAGACATGAAGGCCATGCTGCGCATCGCGGACGATCCGGATCTCGACGACGAGCACCGGGTCCTGGTCGCGGGCGCGTTGCTGCACGTGCTGTCGGGGCAGAACGCGATCCCCGGCATGCGCGGGCTGCTGGCATACGTCGACGACGTGATCGTGCTGCGGCTCGTGCTCGAGCGGCTCTCGCGCGAGGCGCCGGAGGTCTTCGCGAAGCATCGCGAGGAATCGCCGGAGCTGCTCGAGCCGCTGTCGGAGCAGATGGGGGCCGTGCGCGAGTACCTGGGCGAGCTGCTCGGCGTGCTCGAGAAGGCATGCGAGGGGTTACCCAAGCTCACGCACCAAGGTCACTCCGCGGTGCAGTGCGCGAAGGACGACGACGCGGGCACCTGGCTCTACGACGCCGTCCAGGAGGCGCTGGTCGACGAGCTCGACTTCGACGAGGACGAGGTCGCCCGGGCGGTGAAGGACATCGATCGGATCGTCCGGCCCCTGCAGACGCGCATCCTCACGTGAGGCGCGCGCTCCCGGCCGCGCTCCTCTTCGCGGGCTTGGTGCTCTCGCTCTCGGCCTGCGCGCTCGACACGCAGCTCGGTCTGGACGCCACCATCGGTAGCTCGAGCGTCGACGTGAGTGCGGATCCCTCCGGCTCCGGCGACGTGGTCTCGGTCACGATGGACGTCACCTACCGGGTCGGCGCGCACGCGCAGGCGTCCCACGACTTCACGCCATCGGGGATCGACGTCTTCGTCGACGGCGCGCTCGTGGTCACCATCCCGCCCGATCGTCCGGCGGGCTATGTCCCGCGGCTGAGCCCCGGGCAGAGCGTGACGAACACCTTCACCGGTGCGAGTCGCCCGGGCGTGGCCATGGATCCGCGCCGTCTCTGCGGCGCGCAGGCGCATCTCGTGTTCCGCTACACCGACGGCACCCAGCCCGGGATGGCCGAGGCGGACACGAGCAGCATCACCTGCGAGTAGAGAGCCGGCCCGCTTTTCGACGTGCTCGTCCAGGAGGCGCGGGGCGCCCTGCCGCGCCGGGAATGAGCCCGCGACGCCGCTCGTTTTCAGTCGCCGCGCCGCTGGACGTGTACGTCCGGGGAGCGTCCGCTATGCTCCGGAGCCTTCGCGGAACTTTCCGGTAGAATGGGAACCAGCGAGCTCGACGACGAGAGCGCGCCCTCGGGCGATGCCGGCTCCACGGAGGAGCTCGGGCCCGGTGACGTTCTCGCGGAGCGCTATCGCATCGAAGGCAAGCTCGGCACGGGCGGCATCGGCATCGTCTATCGCGCCGTGCAGCTTCCGCTCGAGCGGCCGGTGGCGGTGAAGGTCCTGCACGACGATCTTCTCTCGCTCGGGGAGCTGCGCGCGCGCTTCGAGCGCGAGGCGCGCGTGCTCAGCGCGCTGACTCACCCGCACGTGGTGTCGATCTCCGACTACGGCATCGACGGCAACCGGCCTTTCCTGGTCATGGAGATGCTCGAGGGGCGGACGCTCGAGGAGCTGGTGCGCGCCGATCCGATGGAGCCGGAGCGGGCGCTCAGCTTGGCGCGACAGATCCTGGTCGGGCTCGCGTTCGCGCATCAGAAGGGGATCGCACACCGCGATCTCAAGCCGGCGAACGTCTTCCTGACCCGCATGCCCGACGGCACCGACCACGTGAAGCTGCTCGACTTCGGGCTCGCGCGGGTGGTGCAGAACGAGACGGAGGACGACGAGCCGACGCTGACCAAGCGCGGTGTGGTGTTCGGTACGCCGGCGTACATGTCTCCGGAGCAGGCCTCGGGCTCGCCGGTCGACGAGCGCTCCGACGTGTACTCCGCGGCGGTTCTGATCTTCGAGCTCCTGGCGGGTCGCCGGCCTTTCCTCGGCGAGACGAGGGCGGAGCTCTTGCGCGCGCACCTCACGGCGCCGGTGCCGCGCCTCGCCTCGGTGCGACCCGAGCTCCGGGTCAGCCCGGCGCTCCACGCGCTCCTCGACGTCGCGATGGCGAAAGAGCCGGCCGATCGCTACCGGGACGCCCGCGACATGCTCGCCGCGTTCGACCAGGTGGGGCCGCCGGTCGCCTGGGTGGTCTCGGAGGAGGACCTGAGCGAGGCGCCGACGCAGTTCGACGGACGGCCCGTGAAGAAGCCGCCGAAGCCCAAACGCTGGATGGTCCCGACCGGCGTCGTGGCGGCGCTGGCGCTGGCGCTCGGCATCTGGTCGGCGTGGCCGCCGGCGCGGGAGCCCGCGCGCGCCAACCCACGCCGCACCCACGGCACGCTCGGGAGCGACGCCCGCGATCCCTGGGCCGATCCGCCCCCCGAGCCCCTCGGGCCCTTCCTGCGCATGGTCGAGGAGGGGCACGTCTTCGAGGATCGCGCGGAGATCCGGCCGCTCTACGTGCTCGCGCGGGAGATGGAAGGCGATGCGCGACCGCGCCTGTTGATGGGGCACCTCTTCTTCGCGAAGGGCTGGCTGACCGAGGGGATCCGGCGCTACGAGCACGCGGCGCTGATCGATCCGAGCGTGCGCGGCGACCGTCGCATGCTCACCAACCTCGTCGACGCCGTGACTCACGAGTCGGTCAGCGAGCGCGCGGGCGAGGCCATCCAGCGCATCTACGGGCTGGAGGCGGTCCCTGCGATCCAGGCTCGGATCGAGAGCCTGGAGGGTCAGCCGGTCGCGCAGCTCCGTCTGGTGCAGCTCCGCGATCGCTTGGTCCGGGACGCGGGCTGAGGGGCTCTCGAGCGATCAGCCGCCGCCGTAGACGACTCCATCCGTGGCGTTGCCGCGGGTCGCGGGGCGTCCACAGCGGATACCGACCTGGGACCATCTCGATCGCGGGGCTCGGTTCGATCCATCGAGAGCGCACGGGCGGCGCTCGGTCTGCGGCGGTCCGGGCCGGCGCTGAGCAGCTCCCCACCGGGAACCGGCTGGGTGAATTCGAAGCGCGCGCGGCCGCGGACCGGACGCGGCGAGAAGGGGGTGCCCCATGCGCCGGGGCCGGGGCTCAGAACCCCACGGCGTGCGGCGCGGGAAGGTCGCGCACGGTCTGTTGCGGCGTGGCCGTTCCGCGCGAGGCGACCGGCGCCTCCGGACAGTCGGCGAGCGCGGCGCGCAAGCGCGCGAGGATGGGGCCGGGATCGCGATCGAAGGGCAGCACCCGGACTACACGACGGCCGCCGGGAGAGCTCTCGGCGTCCACGTCCGCCATCGCCTCGGTGAGCGCCTTCTCCGCGGCGCTCCCGTCGCGGGTGAGCACCAGCACCGCCAGCCGGCGCACGAAGCGTCCTCCTCGTGCGGCCTCGATCACCACGAGATCGAGGCGCAGCAAGCCGCGTGGCCGCCGAGTCAGCACCGTCCGAACGCGCGCGTCCTGCACGGCGCCGCGCACGTCGACGTGCACCACCGGCCGCAGCCCCATGTCCTCGGGCAGGCTCGGCAGTCGCCGCGCGAGGCGGAGGAGGATCGCCAGCGCGTCGGCCGGGCCGGTCGGGAACGCGATGCGGGTGCCGGTCAGGAAGAGCGGCAGCGCGAGGCAGGCGACAGAAGCGCGGACGACGTTCGAGAGAGGCGCCGCCACGACGAAGGGCAGCACCGACCAGCTCACGAGCGTGATCGCGCCGAGCGGGGTCGTGGCGTCGAGCAGCGCGCCGGGCGACAGGAACGAGAGCCAGCGTGAGCGGCGCGCTGCGCGAAGCCAGCGGGTGTCCACCGGGCGCCACGCGCCGAGCTGGGAGCCCGCGCCCGGGTCGGCGCGGCGATAGGTCGCGAGAAGAGTCCCGCCCGCAAGGGCGGCGAGGCCCGCGAAGGGCTGTTCGGGCCCGGCCCAGCTCGCCATCGCCGCGAATCCGAGCGCGATCGGCGCGCGCAGCGCTCCGGGGAGCGGAACGAGCGGTCGGGCCCGCGCGCGGCTCCGGCGCGCCAGCCCGGCGACCGAGACGATCTTCACGAGGCAAGCGAGGGCCAGCGCGACCGCGAGGACGAGCCAGTAGGGCGCGGGATCGACCGGCGTCGCCGCGCGCGGTGATACGGGCGCGGGTGGCGGCGTGACCACCGGTGACCCGCGCAGCTCGGGGACCATCGCCTCGGCCGGGACGTCCACCGCCACCGTCCACGAGAGCGTCCGGGGCAGGTGCGCGCGGCGCCATGACAAGCGGATGCCCTCGGGCTCGTCGACGACCTCGGTCGTCATGCTGGGGCCGCCTTTCCCGTCGTCACCCGGCCCCATGCGGCTGCCGGGCGGCGCGACGACGTCGATCTGCACGCCGTCCAGCCCCGAGCGCCAGGCGGGGAGCGTCCAGCGCACGCGCACGCGCGGCTCGCCCTCCACCGGCTCGGTGGCGCGGTGGGCGAGGCTCGTGCGATAGGCGATCTGGACGCTGACCCGGCCGCGGTGCGGCGAGTGCGGGAACGAGAGGAGGACGCGGCCGCCGTCGCGCACCTCGGCGCGCGGGTGGTAGCGCTGCCCGGACTCGTCGACCGCCCAGGGCGGCTGCTCCTCGTCGAGCACCAGGTCGGGGTCGAGGCCGGCCATCTCCAGCCCCTCCAACCATCCGCCGTGGACACGCACGTCGGCCGTCAGCGTCACGTGCGCGCTCGCGTCGCCGCTCAACACCACCCGCGCCTGGACGTGGTGCACGGCCGCGTTCGTCCACGCGCGGGCCGAAGGCGCGAAGAGCAGCACCGCCAGCGCCGGCACGGCGGCGAGTCCCCTTCGCCATGCGCTCCGGCCGCCGTTCGACGCCGTGCGCCAGCCTGGTCGAGAGGGCTCGCGTCGCTTGCGGGCCCGAACGGCCGAGCTCGCCCCCGATCGCGCCGCCATCGGGGGCACGACTTCCGGGGGCCTGAGCGCGCGCGGCATCGCCCGACGCTATCCGCTGACGGCCCGAACGCCCAAGTTTCGGGCACGTCCGGGGCGCCCGGCGGTCATCCGTTCGGGACGTAGATCCAGCTCGGCATGAAGAGCAGGACGAAGAGCACCAGCGTGAGCGCGGCCACCACGCGGCGGTTCGGCGAGAGCGGCTCCGATCCGGTCGGTGGGTGATCGGCGCCCGCGAAGCGTGCCATCAGCGCCAGCACGCCGGCCCAGACGATCCACTGCATCCCCGCCATCGCCTCGCCGTAGAGCTCGTCTCCGCGCTCTCCACGCATCCACGCCGGGATCAGGTACGCGAGCGAGACGCCGATGCCGATGAAGGGGAGGGCGCGGTGGATGATCCGCGAATAGCGGTCCTGCTTCTTCCCGAAGAGCGCGTACGCGACGTGCCCGCCGTCGAGCTGCGCCACCGGCACGAGGTTGATCTGCGTCACCAAGAAGCCCGCCCAACCGGCCATCGCCGTCGGGTTGAGCCAGATGTCGTGCCCGGCCGGGATCGGTCCCTTGATGAGGTAGAGCAGGCCGAGGTAGAGGAGCCCACGCCCTTCCACGATGATGTTCGCCGCGTCGTGCCCTGCCAGCGACTCCACCGGCGAGGTGTAGATGCCGAAGATCAGGACCGGCAGCGCCACCACCATGCCCGCCAAGGGGCCGGCGGCGCCGATGTCGAGGAGCGCGTCGCGCGTCTTGATCTCCCCCCGCATTCGGATGACCGCGCCCATGGTGCCGAGGAGGAAGATCGGCATGGGGATGAAGTAGGGCGGCGAGATGTCGACCCGATGGATGCGCCCCGCGATGTAGTGACCCATTTCGTGCGAGAGGAGGATCGCCATCAGCGGGACGGCGAAGGTCCAGCCCTCGAGCAGGCTCACCTCGGCGCCCTGCTCGGCCTCGACCATCCCCGCGCCGACCCAGAGCGTGGACACGAACGTGGCGGCGAAGAGCAGGACCGGCACGCGCCAGCGGGCCAGCTCCGAGCGCGGCGCCGGCGGCACCGAGACGGTCCCGCTCATCGCGCCTCGCCGAGCGCGCGGGCCAGGGCCTCGAGGCGTACCTCCAGCCGCGCGTCCACGTCGCCGAGCTCGGTCTCCACCACGCAGCCGCCGCGGGTGATCGAGTCGTCCTCGACCACCTCCGCGTCCAGCTCGAGGAGCTGCGCCGCGTCCAACGGGCTCACGCGGACGCGGACCCGCGTCGCGCGGCGGACACGGTCGGTGGCTTCGCGAACGAGCGTCCGTACCCGCTCCGGCTCGGCCTCGAGCGCCTCGAAGACGATCCGCTCGGCGACCGCCACCGCGAGCTCTCCAATCGCGGCCTCGACTCCCTCGAGGGCCTCCCGCCGCGCCCGCCCGAGCTCGGCGTATCCGGCGGCCAGCTCGGCACGCGCGGCTTCACGGGCCTCTGCGGCCAGCTCTGCGCGGAGCTGCTCCTGCATCGCCCGGGCTTCCTCTCGGGCCGCTTCGAGGATCCGCGCGGCCTCGTCCCGCGCTTCGCCCAGCGCCGCCGGCAGCACCCGACCGCCTCCGCCGCGGATCACCCGCGCCACGGCGCCTCCTCCACCAGCGAGAGCTCGCGTTCGATCGCGCCGGATCTGGCCGAGGCGGCGGTGAGGGCTACGTCGGCTCCGTGCTTCGACCCAAGCCCGTCGTTCGAGAGCTCGGCCCAAGCCAACCTGCGCAGCGTCACCCGCAGACCCCGCGGGACGCGAAACCGCCGCCGGACCGGAGGAGCGCCCTCGCTCCAAGCGCGAGCGGTGGCGCGATCCCGATTGGCCGCGAGGATGGCCTTCACCCGCGGCGGCGCCTCGAGCTCGGGCGGGACGGCGGTCATCGCGTCGACGAGCGCGCGGACCTCGCGGTGGCGTACCGGGCGCGGGAGCGAATCGAGCTCGGCGCGGCGGCGCTCGAAGGCGTCCGCGAGCCCGGGCGCGAAGCCCGCCCGCGCCACGCCGGCGCGGTCATCGAGGACCATCGCGGCCAGCACCAATCCGTCCACGAATGCGGCGTCGAACACGCGAGCTGGATAGCACGGCCGGCCCAGGGCAGCCCATCGCGAGCAGAGCCCGGCGCGGGTTGCTACAATGCCGCCGTGCTCAGCTCACGGGTCGCGCTCGTGCTCGCCTGCGTCTTCTGCTGCTCGATGGTGGCCGAGCCGGCGTGGGCTCAGGACGCCGGGGTGACGCGCTGCGACATGCCTCCCTCGCGGATGCCGCAGAACGTGACGCCGGCCGACGGCGCGCATCAGGTGAGCATCGATGCGCCGGTCAGCGTCGAGTACACGTCGGGCTACTTCGACCCGACGACGGGACCCGGCGGCGATCCTTCGAGGATGATCGACATCCGGCGCTGCCCGAACGACGGCTGCGGCGTGCCCTGTCGCTACGGCAACGCCCCGGAGGGGACCTTCGTGCCTGGGACCGCGCAGGTCCTCGGGGACACGCTGGTCTACTACCCGAACTCGCAGTGGGAGCCCAATCAGGCCTACACCGGCATCGCCCGGGGCGTCGACGGCGATCTGACATTCTCCTTCTGTACCGGCACGCTGCCCGACACCACGCCGCCCGCGATGGGCTACCTCACGCGCGTGACCTCGACCGCGGTGCCGCCGCGCTGCGACGCGCCCCAAGGCGGCTACCGCATCGCCGCCTTCTTCCCGCCCGCCACCGACGGCGACGGCCCGCCCGCGTCGATCTCGTACCTCCTCTATCAGACGCGAGGGGCGGGCATCGAGGAGCCCGTGTTGCGGAGCACCATCCGCAACTTCGCCACCGACATGCAGACGATGGCGTTCGTCCTCCCGCCCGATCAGGCCGACGAGATCATCTGCGTGCGGGTGATCGCGGTCGACGGCCTCGGGAACGCCGATCCCTCCGACGAGGACTCCGGCGTCGACTGCATCGATCCCGTGCAGGGCAACTACTTCTTCTCGCTCTGCTCGGTGTCGGCGCCGGGGCGCGGCCGCGCGCCGCTGCTAGGCGTGGCGCTCGTCGGCGCGGTCGCCATCACGCTCGTCCTCCGCCGGCGCCGCTGAAGAGCCGGCGCGGCGGAACAGCTACGACCGCGGGTTCGCTGGAACCCCTCCTCATGCGGGCTCGAGCCCTGAAACGAGAAAGGGCGGCTCGAGGCCGCCCTTTGCTCGCTCACAGCTACGAGGTCACTCGCAGAGGCCGCTCGTCGTGTTGCAGGTGTGGCCGGTGGCGCACGCGTCGGACGTGCAGGCCGGCAGGCACGCGGTGGGGCTGCTGGAGTCGGCGGGGTCGGTGGCGCGGCACTCGTAGCCGGTGCGGCAGGCCGTTCCGCCCGCCGTGCACGATGAGATGCAGACGCCCAAGGCCGGGTCCCCGCTGCCGTCGTCAGCGCACACGGTGCCGCTCGGGCAGTCGGTCGAGGGGCCGGTGCCGCTCAGGCGGCAGCCCGGCAGGCCACAGGTCCCCGCCGGCCAGCCGGAGCCGCTCTCGCTCAGACAGCGCCCGCCCACGCAGTCGCTTCCGTCGCCGACGCAGGGCTCGCCGATGGAGGTCATGGCGAGCGGGGGGAGGCACTCGCCCGTTCCGACGTTGCAGTGCAGGGCCGTGCCGTCTTGCAGCGTCGCCGTGCACTGGCTGTCGTCGGTGCAGCCGGGGAAGCAGGCCGTCGCGCTGGTCGGATCCGCCGAATCGCTGGGCCGGCAGGCGTAGGCCGTCCGGCAGTCGGAGTCGGAACCGCAGCCCTGGAAGCAGTAGCCGAGGGTCGAGCCCGACGCCGCGACGCAGACGCCGCCGCTGGGGCATCCCGAATCGGTCGCGCTCGGATCGCAGGCCTCCGCCACGCAGTAGGAGCCGGGGTAGCCGTAGCTCTCCTCGGTGAGGCAGGCCCCGCCGACGCATCCGACGCCGCTGCTCGTCGAGCAGGGCTGCCCGAGGTCGCTCGGCGTGAAGCTGGGCTGGCAGGTCACGCGGTCGGGGTAGCTGACGTCGCCGCGGCAGTCGTAGCCGGCGCGGCAGTCGCTGGCGCTGGTGCAGCCGTCGAAGCATCCGCCGCCGCGGAAGAAGGGGAGGCACTGCGAGTCGCCGGTGCAGCCGGTGTTCCCGTTCAGGTCGCAGCCGAACATGATGCACGAGCCGCCGGGCCAACCGAAGCGGCCCTGGCTCGCGCAGATCGAGTTGTTCGGGCACTGGTCGCTGCTCGAGCAGGCGTCGCCGACCCCTGCGTCGGGGCTGTAGCAGGCGCCGGCCGCGCTGAAGCCGCCTCCGGGCTGGCACATGTCGCCGCTCGGGCAGTCGGTCGCGTCCTCGCAGCCAGGCAGGCAGACGGGCGGGATTCCGACGCCGTTGGCGCAGCCGTAGCCCATGCGGCACTGGTTCGTCCCGGTCGGATCGCAGTTGACGAGGCAGACGGAGTTGGTGCGGTCGATCTGGACGCACATCGCGTCGCTCGCGCAGTCCGAGTCGCTGGTGCAGAAGGCCGAGCAATAGCCGCCGGCGAGGCCGGTCATGGCCTCGGTCAGGCAGGTGCCGGCCGTCCCGCTGCAGTCGGCGTCCGACATGCACGCGGCGCCGGTCGCGCTCGGCGGCGGGCCGGAGTCGGTGCCGGCGTCGTTCAGGGCGCCGTCGGGGATGACGATCGCGGCGTCGTCGCCGCCGCCGTCGGTCATGTGCGAGTTGCCACAGCCGAGCACGAACAAGATGGCGCTGGCAGCCGCGAGGACGTTTCGAACGGACATGATAAGGATCCTCCGGGAATCGAGCGGCAGACGATAGGCGGCCCCGGGTCCGGTTTCAACGTGACCGGACGACGAATGTGGCCGGAAGCGCCCGTCGGGCCGGTGTGCGTTGACTGCCATCGGCCCGACGGGATATGCAATCGGGCATGTCCGCGACCGAAGCCGGTCTCGCCTCCAGCGAGTCCATCGCGTTCTGGCCGGTGACCGACGTCGGTCGCGTCCGCGATCACAACGAGGACAGCTTCCTCGTCGACAAGAAGCTGAACCTCTTCATCGTCGCCGACGGCATGGGCGGTCATGCGGCGGGGGAGGTGGCCAGCCAGATCGCCTCCCGCACCGTGCGCGACGTGCTCGTCCGCGAGCGCGACATGCTCCACGAGTTCGAGGCCGGCCACGGCGGGATCGGGCGCACCGACATCCTGCGGTTGCTCGAGTCGGCGGTGCAGCAGTCGTGTTCGGCCGTGTACTCGGAGGGGCAGCAGGACGAGAGCAAGCGCGGGATGGGCACGACGCTCGACGCGCTGGTCCTGATCGGATCGCGCGGCTTCATCGCCCACGTAGGCGACTCGCGCGTCTACCTCTATCGGCAGGGCGCGGTCCACCAGCTCACCGAGGACCATTCGCTGATCAACGAGCTCCTCCGCCGCGGCCGCCTCAGCCGCGAGCAGATCGAGAAGCTCCAGTACAAGAACGCCGTCACCCGCGCCGTCGGCGTCTACGAGAGCGTGGAGGTCGACACCCTCGACTTCGACGTGCTCAAGGGCGACCGCTTCCTGCTCTGCTCGGACGGCCTCAGCGGTTACCTCGAGGAGGCGGAGCTGGCGACGCTCTTCGCCAACACGCCCGAGGAGGACCTCGCCCAGCGGCTGATCGATCTGGCGAACGAGCGCGGCGGCAAGGACAACATCACCGCCGTCGTCATCAAGGTCCCGGACGCCGACAGCGGTGTCGACCGGCTGGCCCGCGAGGTCAACCTCAAGCTGGATGTGCTGCACAAGATGCCGCTCTTCCGGCATCTGACCTACCAGGAGCTGGTCCGCGTCCTGAACATCACCGAGGTGCGCTCCTTCGACGCCGACCAGTGCATCGTGGACGAGGGCGACGAGGGCGACGAGCTCTTCATCATGCTCACCGGGCAGGCGCGCGTTCACTCCGGGGAAGCCGTCCTCACCCGCCTCGGCCCCGGCCAGCACCTCGGCGAGATGGCCCTGGTCGACAAGGCGCCCCGCAGCGCCAGCGTCAGCGCGGACGAGCCGTGCAAGCTCCTGGTGATCCGCCGCCGCGACTTCTTCGACATCATCCGCAAGGACCACGCGATCGCGGTCAAGCTGCTCTGGAGCTTCCTCGGCGTGCTCACGGAGCGGCTCCGCACGACCAACCGCGAGCTCGGCGAGGCGCGCGAGAAGATCGAGGCCGAGGACCTGACGGACGCGCTGCTGGCGACCGAGCCGGAGTAGGCCACGGATGTGCTCGAGCCTTTGACCAGGACGAGTTGGGCGCTCCTGCTCTTCGCGGCCCTCGCGAGCGCGTGCGGCGAGGATCCGGCGCCCGCGCCCGATTTGGTCGAGGCCGCGCCCGCGGTGGCCCCCGATCACGCCGCTGAAGCCGTCGACCCGCCGCCGGCCCGCATCGTGTCGTTCTCCGGCACCGTCACCGTCGACGGCGCGGCCGCGCAGCCCCGCCAGGCGGTGGAGGCCGAGCAGACCATCGAGGTGCCCGCCGGCGGCGAGGCGCTGGTGACCTTCGAGGAGGGTGGCCACGCCACGCTGGAGGGCGGCTCGCTGGCGCGGGTGGTGACCGAGGGCGCCGCGCAGCTCTTCTTGATTCGCGGCGCGGCCCACGCCGTCCAGCCGCCCTCGGGCAGCTCGCCCAGGCCGCCGCTCAGGGTCGTGACCTCGACCGCCACCGTGGAGATTGCCGCGGCCGGTGAGGTGTACATCGTGGTCTTCCAGGGCGGGGCGAGCTGGGTGGTGATGCTCAGCGGGGCGGGGGCCGTATCGAACGGGGAGGCCGACTCGCGGCGGCGGCTGCGGACGGTGGAGCTGACGGTCGGGCACGCGGTAGCGGCGCCGAACCGGCTGGCCGAGCCGACGGAAGGGCCTCGCCGGTTGTCCGAAGCGCGCCAGGCCGCCCGCGCGCTGGCGGTGGCGCCGGTGGAGGCGGAGGCGCCGCACCTGACCCACGAAGTGCAGACGGAGGCCGACCGGGTCGATCAGGCGCTGCGCTGGCTGGAGACCGAGACCCGCCGCGGGCGGGAGCTGACCAATGCGCACCGGGCGGCCGTGCGGGAGGGCGAGACCGACGAGGCAGCGCGCCTCCAGCGGCAGCTCGTCGACCACTCGCAGGCGCTCTACCGGCTCCGGCGGCTGGCGACGGCGCGCTGGGAGCGGCTGCGCGCCCAGTGGCTGCGGCTGGAGATGCTGGGGCCGGTCTCGGCTCAGGATCCGGTGGCGCCGCGCCGCGAGCGGGTGACGGGCCTGCTCGGCCTCTGACGATTCCTCTGAATCGGCCGGCCGAGGACGCGAGCGAAGCGTCCACCCACCGCGTCCCTGTCTTGACGGCGAGAAATGGCGCCTCGTATGCTCGCCCGGATGGGTAGGCTTGGCTTGGCTGCGCTGAGGATTGCCGTGCTCGGCGTCCTCTTCTGTGCGGCCCCGACGGTTGCCTCGGCGCAACAAGCAGACGGCGACCTTCGCCTGATGAACGAGCCCCACTCCTACACGGACGTGGTCGACGCGTTCGACGGGGAGGACCCCTTCGACATCAACATCTCGGCTGGCTACCAGTACAACTACCAGTCCGGGATGGTGCAGCGCGAGATGGGCACCTACGACCCGGGTGCCTCCGATCCGAACCGGCTCTCGCACGACTGGCAGAACATCGGCCGCGCCGAGCACACCCAGAACATCCTGAACCTGGGCCTCGACGTCGGCATCATGCGGGACCTGGCGATCTACGGGCGGATGCCGCTCATCGTCTCGGACGACCGGAGCATCTCGGCCGCCAGCGGGATGAACCCGAACGCCCTCATCGTGGACAACAACGGGGACGGAGTGCCCGACCTCGACCCCACCACGATGCCGCCGATGCCGCAGTCGCCGCTGTTCAACGTGCCCTTCCACTCGCCGACGCGCTCGGGGCTGAGCTACATCGCCGCCGGCCTGGCCTGGTCGATCCTCAACCAGCACCGCCAGCCGGAGATGCCGACCTGGCTGTTGATGATCGAGGGCCGCTTCAACGTCGGCCAGCCGCTCACCGCGTGCCAGCAGAACACGGGCGGGCGGGCTTGCCGGCAGTGGAACCAGGGCGCCGGCGGCAACTGGACCTTCAACGACAGCGGCACCAACGCCGGCATGACCTGGGGCACCAACGCGCTGCGCATCGAGACGCGCGCGTCCTGGCGGACCCGCTACGTCGAGCCCTACGCCGGGCTGATGGCGATGATCCAGTGGCCGGACAGCGCCGGCCGCTTCTTCCTCCCGGCGGGCAACCTGGCCGGCGTCATCAACAGCATCCCGCCGGTCATCGGCCAGCTCACCGGCGGTGTCGCCATCATCCCGTGGGAGAACCGGGCGGACTGGGCGCGGTTGACGATCGATCTGCGCTTCATGGGCCGCTACATCTCGGAGGGCCACGGCTACTCGCCGCTCTTCGACGCGCTCGGCACCTCGCAGAACCCCTACCTCACGCAGCCGAACCTCGAGGGCGACCCGAACGCGGGCGCCAACCCCGCGAACCTCCGGCAGGTGCCCTTCTTCGGGCTGACCGACATGCAGTCGCACGCGTCGGTCGGCGGGCAGCTCGGTATCGAAGTGCGCGCGGCGCGCTACGTGCGGCTCGGGATGTCGACGGCGGTCTGGTACATCCAGCCCTACGTCATCACCTTCGCCGACGCCTGCAATCCGAACGTCGATGGCTCCATGCAGTCCGCGGCGCGGGTTGGCACCTGCCGCAGCGGCATCATCAACCCCGATCACCGGCCGGTGATCGACCTGCCGGGCCAGCGCTTCCGCATGGCCGATCAGGTGCGGTTGAACGTGATGCTGACCGCGACCGCGATGTTCTGAGCGCGCGTCGGGCGCCCCTCGACGCGGTCGAAAATGTGAATCCGGTTCACGGGTCTGCGGCAACTGCCCGACTCCAAAGGGGAATTCGTCGGCGGGCGAGTCCCCGGACCGTGAGCTTGGTTCACTCTTGTTCCGGCCGATGCCGAGCGCGGTGCCTCCCGTTCTCCGCGCCAGGTGCACGCGTCGGGCGACGTGGACGGATGTAGTAGAGGCGCGCACCGATCGTCTCCACGAATTTGTCGGGCGATCGAGGGCGCGCGTAGGGTCGGCTCGGTTTCGTGATCAGGAGGAGCCATGTCGCTGACCCGCGTCGATGACGAGCCGGAGCTCTTCGAGATCTTCGGCGGTGTGCCGCTCACGGTGGTGTTCGCCGAGGGCGAGGCGCTGGCCGCGGCGCGCGAGAGCGGGGCGACGCGCATCCCGCTGGAGCCGCCCTTCCACGTCTCCGACGAGGACGTCTACCTCGTGCTCCCGGCCGACATCGGCCTCGAGCTGATCGACATCTTCGACGACGCCGACGCGGAGCTGCTCGGCGAGGCGATGGCCGAGGGCTTGGTCGTGCTGGGCTCGGTCGAGCGCGAGGGCAAGGGCCACGTCCTCGACGTGGAGCGAGCGCTGACCGCGCAGGCGCTGCTCGACTCGGGCCTGCCCTATGCGAGTGAGGTCGAGGTGGGCGGCGCCACCGATCCGGTCGAGGAGTTGAACGCCCTCGAGCAGGCGCAGGTGACGGTGGCCAGTCTGCTGGTCGACGACGACGGGTTGGAGCGGATGCTCCGCCGCAGGCAGCACATCGGTGCGAGCTGGCGCGTGCCGAAGGGCGCCCAGCACTTGACCGGCGTCGACCCGACCTACGCCTGGAGCCGCCGGCTGCCCGACGGGCGGATCGGCATCGAGGCCGCCCTCTTCTCGGAGTACGAGGAGCTGGTGATGCTCCTCCGCCCCGCCGCGCTCGCCCCCGCGACGCCCGCGCCCCTCTGAGTCAGAATCGCCCATGAGCGCCCGCCGGACACCCCTCGGGCGCGCGCGGCGGAGTGTCTGCGTCTCATGGCTCGCCCGGCGCCTCGTTCGCTCCGGCGGGCGCGTCAGGCGAAGCTGGATCATCACCCGCGCCCCCGGGAGCGTCGGGGTTCGCGGCTGGCTGGCCTGAGCCGTTCTCCTCGTCTGCGGCGGCGTTCGCGTCTGCGCCCCGTGCCGCTCGCTCGGCCGAGTCCTCGTGGGGGTCGGCCGGTGCCGTTCCGTCGCTCGGCGCGTCGCCGTTTGCGTCGCCTCCGGCGCCAGCGGCTTCGTCAGCGGCTTCGTCGTCGGCGGGGTCTCGCTCGTCGCCCGTCTCGTCCTCGGTCTCCGGGCGGTCCCGCATGCTCGTCCGGCGGAACACCCGCGGCGCGTCGCGCGTACCGCCGAGCGGGCCCACCTCTTCCCAAGCCGGGCTCGCCGTGAGCTGGGCGGCGCGCGACGAGCCATGGGCGACCACGGCCCACTCGGCGCCGGCCTCGATGGCGTCCTCCATCCACCGGGCGCCGGGGTGCTCGCGTGGGTCGAGCAGCTCCACCCGGTTCGAGAAGCGCTCGTTCCAGAGAAGCCCGAGGAAAGGCACGTGGTCGAAGACGACCAGGTCCCCGTCGCCGAGCTCCCGCTCTCGCGCCAGCGCCGTCTCGGTCGGTGGCAGCGTGAAGAGATCATCGCGCTGCGCCGCGCGCTCCAGCGCCGGCAACGCCGAGAGCCGCGACGCGCGCTCGCGATCCACGTCCCACGCCGGCTCCGACCAGTAGAGCGTGACCAGCGCACCGACGATCAGCGCGCCGAGCACGCCCTCCGCCAGGAGTCTCCGCCGCCGCGCGCCGACCCACGCCGCTGCCAGCACCCAGGCCGCCAGCACCACGTGCAGGTTGAGCCGCGCCCAGTGCCGCGCCGGCGTCAGCGCGAACGTCAGAAGGAGCGGCACGGTCAGCCCGAGCAGGATCCACGCGTCCTCGCGCCGCGGCCCGCGCACGCCGCGGTAGAGCGCGGCGAGGAGCGCCAGGATCGCCAGCGGCGGGATGACGAAGGGGGGGATGTTGCCGTACCCGTTGTCCTTGGTGTCGTGGTACTGCTCGCCCGGCTTCGGCGGCCCGAAGAACCACTCGATGGCCTGTGCCTTCGGCACGTTCATGTTGGTGATCGAGAGCGGCCCCTGCCAGTGGATGCCGAGCGGCTCCATGTCGACGCTGCTGGGCCACACCAGGTTGTGCTTCTCGGTCCAGTTGCGGGCGTAGGTCGGGCCCATCAGCCCGGCCACGAGCAGGAGGCCGCCCAGCGTGTGCAAGAGGAGCATCGGCCGCCGCCTCGCTTCGCGCGCGACGAGCACCAGGCCGAGCAACCCGAGCAGCGGCACCACCAAGAGGCCCGTCACCTTCGAGCCGCCGAGCAGCCCGAGCGAGAGCCCCGCCATCCACAGCTCGGCCGCCCGCGGCCTGCGCCGCACCAGGAACGCCGCCGAGGCCGCGGTGAAGGTCAAGAACGTCACGTCGACGTAGGTCGAGCGCAGCTCCAGCACCACGCCGGGGATCAGCAAGAGCCCGCACGCGAGCCCGAGCGCCGCCGCCCGCGAGCGCACGAAGCGCCGGAGCAGCACGTAGGTCGCGACGAGGAGCACCGGGTAGAGCAGGCTCGGGACGAGATCGATCAGCCGCCGGTCCCAGAGCGCGACCAGGAAGAGCATCAGGTCCTCGGTCACCCGCGGGTAGCCGTCGACCGGGCCGAGCATCCGGTTGCTGCCCTCGTAGCCGACCCACGCGAAGCCGTGGTTCTGCAGCGCGAAGCCGACCATCGGCTCGTGGTACATGACGCCGTCCCACGCGGACGAAGGCGCCAGGTAGGAGAGCCACGCCGTCCACAGGGTCAGCGTGAGCACGGCCACCAGCCCGAGCAGCGCGACGCTGCGCTCCTTCCAAGGGAGCCGAACGCTCTCGAGCGCCAGCCGGCCGAGCGAGCGGCAGGCCAGCGCGAGGTTCCCCCGGCCGCGTCGCGTGGCGAGCGTGCCGCCGAGGATGGCCAGCGAGAGGAGCGTCGCCGCGCCCACCACGCTCGCCGCGGTGAGCAGGCCGGCCCAGCCGAGCACGTGCACCGGGACGACGGCCAGCGCGAACGTCGCGACGCCGGCCGCGAGCGCGCACTCCGCGGGGCGGCGCGCGAAGCCCCACGACGCGACGGCGAGCCCCGCCATCGCCATCGGACCGCCCACGACGATCAGCGCGGCCGCTCCTTGCACGGCGGGGCTATAGCACGAGAGAGGTGGAGGGCCGTGCAGCTCGAGCGCGGCTCGAGTGCAGCTCCGGCGTCGACTTTACGACCGATCGCAGCCGGGGCATGCTACCGGCCCATCCGCGAGGACCATGGCGGCGAGCGAGCACGACGAGATGGACGAGATTGAGAACGACCCCGCCGAGAGCGAGACCGAGGAGGCCGAGCTCGAGGGTGAGGTCGGCGACGAGGAGCTCGGCGAGGAGGAGCCCCGCGAGGACGAGATCCTCGAGGGTGAGGTTGTCGAAGAGGGCGAAGCGTCGAGCGCGCTGCCCGTGCGGCCCGCCAAGCGCGCTCCGTCCGGCCGCGGCGGCTCGATCGCCAAGACCGATCCTCTCCAGGCGTACATGCAGGACGTGCAGCGCTACCCGTTGCTGAGCCGCGACGAGGAGCACGCGCTGGCCGTGCGCTACGCCGAGGAGGGCGACGTCGACGCGGCGGCTCGGCTGGTGACGGCGAACCTCCGGCTGGTGGTCAAGATCGCCTACGACTACCGGCGCGCGTACAAGAACCTCCTCGACCTGATCCAGGAGGGGAACATCGGCCTCATGCAGGCCGTGAAGAAGTACGACCCCTACAAGGGCGTGAAGCTCTCGAGCTATGCGGCCTGGTGGATCCGCGCCTACATCCTGCGCTTCATCCTCAACAACCACCGGCTGGTGAAGCTCGGGACGACGCAGGCCCAGCGGAAGCTCTTCTTCAACCTCAAGAAGGAGAAGGCCAAGCTCTCCGCGATGGGGATTCGAGCCGACGGCGGAGGTGATCGCCAAGCGGCTCGACGTGCCGAAGAAGGACGTGACGCAGATGGAGCGGCGGCTCTCCGGCGGAGAGATGTCGCTCGACGCGCCCGTTCAACAGGGCGGGGACGGACGCCCGACCGCGCGGGTGGATCTCTCGGTGTCGCCGGGCCAGGCGGCCGACGACCTCCTGGCGGATCAGGAGACCAGCCACATGCTCTCCGAGAAGATCCACGAGTACGGCGCGACGCTCGAGGGCAAGGAGGCCGTGATCTTCTCGGACCGCCTGCTCGCGGAGGATCCGCGCACGCTCCAGGACCTCGGCGACGAGTTCGGGGTGAGCCGCGAGCGCGTCCGGCAGATTCGAGAAGCGCTTGCAGGGCAAGCTCAAGAAGTACCTCGAGAAGGAGCTCGGCGAGGCGGTCCTCGAGTAGCCGCGCTGCCGGGCACGTTTCGATGAGCGAGCGCGGGTCGGGCGTGCTGTCGGTGGTCGCCACGCCGATCGGCAACCTGGAGGACATCACGCTGCGCGCCCTGCGCGTGTTGCGGGAGGCGGATGTCATCCTGGCCGAGGACACGCGTCGCACCCGCACGCTCGCGCAGCACCACGGGATTGCCACCCCGCTGCGCTCGTTCCACGCCCACACGCCGCCCGCGAAGGTGGCCGAGGTCGTGGAGGAGCTGGCCGCAGGAGCTCACCTGGCGCTCGTCAGCGACGCGGGGACGCCGCTGGTCAGCGATCCGGGCGCGCGCTTGGTCCAGGCCGCCTCGGAGGCGGGCGTTCGGGTCGAGCCGATCCCGGGCGCGAGCGCGTCGCTGGCCGCCATCTCCGTCGCGGGCCTGCGGGTGGACGGGTTCCGCTTCGTCGGCTTTCTGCCCCGCAGCGGCGGGCGCCGCACCCGCGCGCTGACGCAGATTGCGCGGGCGAGGGAGGCGACGATCCTCTTCGAGGCGGCCAACCGGCTCCCCGCCACGCTCCGGGACCTGGTGGCCAGCGCCGGGTCGTCTCGCCACGCGGCCGTCTGCCGCGAGCTGACCAAGCTCCACGAAGAGGTCGCTCGC
This sequence comes from uncultured Pseudomonadota bacterium, assembly GCA_963832725.1. Lineage (GTDB taxonomy): Bacteria > Myxococcota_A > Polyangia > Polyangiales > Sandaracinaceae > JAEZBP01. The sequence goes on along the minus strand of CAWHVG010000003.1, from coordinate 2,310,382 downwards.
GGGACGTTGGCGGAGCTGGCCGAGCGCTACGCGAGCCCGCCGCGCGGTGAGGTCACGCTGGTCGTCGAGGGCGCGAGCGAGGATCGTCCGGACGCCGACGACGTGGATCCCGAGGCGCTGGCGAGGGCGCTCCTGGCCGAAGGGATGCGGACCAAGGAGGCGGCGAAGGTGCTCGGTGAGCGCGTCGGCTGGCCGGTCCGCGACGCCTACGCGCTGGTGCTCAAGATTGCGGCCGAGTGAGCCCCTTTTCCGGCGCATGAACGTGCGCTCGACGCCGCAGCTCGGGGGTGCTGCGCCGACGCGGACCGTGGTAGCCTGCCGTCCGTGCCGAACCGAGCTCGTTTCGCGACACCGCTGTTCTTGCTTTGCCTTCCGCTCGTCGCGTCGTGCGCGACCGAGGCGTCCTCGCCGAGCCCCGTCTCGATGCGTGTGACGTGGGGCTTGGAAGGCACCAGCACGCTCCCCTCCACGGTGACGGATTTCCAGATCATCACCTGCGTGAACGCCGGGCAGGAGGACGAGAACTGCGACAACACGACGACCTGCAGCGTGAACGCGATCACGCTGATGGCCGACGCGCCGGTCACGGGATGTCGGCCGGGCAGCGGCACGGAGATGTACGGCAGTGAACCGGTGTTGGTGCGCTCGGGCCTCCCCATGGACACCCCCATTCGCTTCGAGCTCATCGGGAAGGGCAACGGTGAGCCGCTCTTCGTCGGTCGCACCGGCGCCTTCGTGCTCGGCGAGGGCGAGCGCCGCTTCGTCGACCTCCACATGTACGCGCTCAATCGACCCGAGGTGATTGCCGGCACGCACGCGCCGCGCTTCCTCCACACCTCGACGCTGCTGCCGGACGGTCGGGTGCTCATCGCCGGTGGCTTCACGAGCGCGACCCGCATGATGAGCTGCCCCGACTCGCTCGGGCTCCCGGCCGAGACGCGCTGCTTCGACCTCGTCGCCACGGACGAGGCGATCGCGTTCGACCCGGCGACCGGGCGGGCGACGACGCTGCGCAACGCGATGCTGGCCGCGCGCGGCGGGCACTCGGCGACGGTGCTGCCGGACGGCCGCGTTCTGCTCGCGGGCGGCGCCCCCAAAGCGGTGCTGGCGATGGTCCCGCAGGGCATGGCCGCGGCGGGCGGTTTCCGCGTCGCCTTCTACCCGCAGCTCGACGACGGCAGCGACGGCGCGCTCGACACCTTCGAGCTCTTCGACGCCTACCTCGACGAACAGGTGAGCACCTCGCGCGACGGCGATCCCGGGCGCGGGCGCTTCATCGGCGTGGCGGGCCACGCGACGCCCGGTCCGCTCAACCACCAACGCTTCCTCCACGCCGCGACCGCGCTCCCCAGCGCGCCCGACCGCGTGCTGCTCGCGGGCGGGATGGGCGACGCCGACACGGCAGCGACCTGGGAGATCTTCGACAACCAGCGCGCGGGCGGGTACGGCGTCTACGCCGAGTCCGACAATCGACTCCCGACCGCGCGGAAGATGCCCTCCGCGATTGGGGTGGGCGACCACGCCTGGATCTTCGGCGGCGCCCTGGCGCACGACGACTCCGAGCTGGCCGACGTGTGGGACCCGAGCGACTCGGATCCGAACGGCACGGTCAGCGCGGCCACGATGGCGCGCTCGGAGTTCCCGAACTCGTCCTCGGGGGCCGGCGAGACGCACCCCGAGTACGCGCTGATGCGCCCGGGCTTGGCGCTGGTCGAGGATGGGAGCAAGCCGCTCGTCGTCGGCTGGTACGGCCCGCAGTGCGAGCCGGGGATGAGCGCGCCCGAGTTCGTCAGTGCCAGCTCGCAGTACTGCACCTCGCCGGGCACGGCGGACACCCGCTCGTTCACGGTGAGCGACGACAGCGGGATCGCCACGGCGACCACCGTGAAGTCGCGCAGCTTCGGCGCCGTGACCACTCTCGGCTGCTTCCGGCCGGGAGGCGGCACCCAGTACACGGCGATGACCGGCGGGATCGCCAACGCGATCTGGACGCCGCAGGCCGGCATCGATGTCTTCACCGGCACCGTGGACGGTACGGGAGCCGCGGAGCGGGCCCTCGACATCAACGTCTCGCTCTCGTCGCCGCGCTTCTTCCACGCCTCGACCGGGCTGCCGGGCTTGGGCATCGTCACCTCGGGTGGCATCACCTTCAGCGCGAGCCTCGACCAGGTGATCTTCCAGGCGCCGGTCGAGGTCGTGTTCCTGCCGAGCCCCGACTACGACCATTGCTGAGCGCGCTCGAGGGCCGTCGCTGAGTCGGATCCAGCCCCGCGGAGGGGCGCCCTCGGAGTCGCCGCGATTGCACGAAGTCGCGGCGATCGCAGGGCGACGAGCGGCAACGGCGCGACGGGGCCGGGAACGGCCGGCGGACGCCGCGAGACTCGTCGACAGACCTTCAGCCCGGCAGGATCGGCTCGGGGTCGTCGAGCGCCACGGCGAAGTACACGTCGACGGTGCCGTCCTCTTGCTCGGTGTGACCGACGCCGGCCTCGGTGACGTGAGCGCCCGCGGCGGTGAGCGCGTCGGCGAGCGCACGCGTGTCGGCCAGCACGTCCGCATGACGATAGGGGAGGCCGCTCCGGGTGCGCATGGGCGGCAGCTCCTCGCCCGAGAGCCGTCGTGAGCCGCCGAGCGCGGCGACGGACAGGGTGACGTGGTTCACGCGGAAGCGCCGCCCCTGAACGACCGTGAAGCGGACCGAGAGCTCGGACCCCCGGCGAGACAAGGGCGCGTGCACCTGCGCTTCGAGGAAGCCGTCGTCGTGGCAGGCATTCTCGATGCGCGCGGCGTGCGCCTCGATGTCCGGGGTGAGCGCGACGTAGGCCTCCACCGCCGACCGGAAGCGAAAGGGGAGCTCGGCGTCGAGCGAGGGCCTCAGCTCGTCGGCGCGCCGGCCGCACACCGCCGGCGTCTCGATGCGGGTCAGCACGACCGGCTCTTCGGCCCGCCGTTCTCGCGCGCGGTGCAGGGGCGGATCGGCCTCGTCGCACGAGAGCGCCATGGCCGCCTCGCCGAGCGCCATCCGGCAGCGGCGCAACAGGTCGAAGCCGAGGAGGCCTCTTTCGCCGCATTGGCCGTCACCCGGCCCGATCGTCAGCCGTCCTCGCATCGCCGCGCCGCCGAGCTCGAAGGGCACGTCCTCGAGCACGCGCATCTCGACCACGCTCGCCGCGCCGGCGATGCGCACCGTGCGCGCGCTCCTCTCACCGCCGAGCGTGAGGGCCAGCGGCGATCCTTCGTAGAGCGTCGTGCTCTGGGCGCCGGTGTCGACGAGCATCTCGATCGTCGTCCCCGCCACCTTCACCGGTACGACGAAGCGGTAGCCGTCTCGCGCGTCGGCGCCGGCGTGGCAGACGCGGCCCCGGGCGCTCCGCCCGAGCGGCGGCGGCGATGTCGCCGGCTGCATGCGCCCGCCCGGAAGGTCCACCATCATGGTGCCTTCGGTGGGCGCGAGGAGCTGGGGCGAGAGGCCGCCGAGCACGCCGCTCGCGTAGAGCGGCTCGCTCTCCAGCAAGAAGAGGTAGCGAGGGACGAACGCCGGGTGGGCCGGGATCCGCATCGCGCCGGACAGGGCCAGCCGAACCACGAAGCGCGCGCCGTGCGCGTCGGTCGCCAGGCCGTGGAAGGGACGCGAGGCGACGTCGTACGCCCACGCGGCCGCGCCGAGCACGAAGTGCTGCGAGGCGCCGGTGTCGAGCATCACGTCGACCGGATGCCCGTTCAGCGCCACCTCGACATGCGGCACCGGGTAGGGTCGGCCCTCGGCGTCGGCGGTCCAGATGGGGAGGGGCGCCCCGTCGTGGTGCCCGTTCGGGCGGGCATTCGCGCCGCCGCATCCCACCACGAGGAGCACGACGAACGAAGGCGCGTACCGCATGCTCCGGGGGAGCTAGTCCCCCGTATCCGTGATTCCTACCCAATCTCGGCGGCTCTCGCCGCGCGACTCAGCGTCACTCCTCCTCGACGATGCTGTGGCATCGCCTCGTCGTCGTTCCTTGATTCGCACGCCGATGGCTCGCCGATATTGGGCACTCACTACGGATACGGGGGACTAGTACCGGCGGCCCGAAGTTCGATCTGCGTTTCGATACGTGCCGGACGAATTCGGGGCGACGGTACGGCTGGAGCTCCGAACGAAGTGCAGGGTTCGTGCTACCTGCACGAAAGCCCGGAACGGAGTTCGGAGCGGGTGTACTGGTCCGCCGCGTCCGCGCTCCCTACCCCATCTCGCCGCATGGTGCGGTGTCACGCGCTCAGCACCGGCGGCCTGCCGACATCGGCCGCCGCGACGCGATCGTGGCGGCGTCCTCCGAGATCGGAGCGCGGCCTCAGTCCACGCCTTCCATCCGGACGTTGCCGCTCGGGACGGCACGAACGCGGCCCGCGAACGCGCCCTGGACCCGCCATTGGAGCGAGTCGTCGGGCGTGCGCGCGGGGCGCACCTGCGGGTTCATGTCGAGGAGCGTGAAGAGCGCCGACATGCGGTCGCTGGAGTTGCGGTACGCGTCCTTGAACTTCACGCGGACCAGCATGTCCATCGAGCTCATCCGCAGCGGCTGCGTGAGCCGGAGGCTCCCCGTGCCCCAGAGCTCCGCGTGCTCGCCGTCCGCGTGGAGCTGCTCGATCGAGCTGACGCCATGCTCGGTGGCGAGCCGGAGGCGCAGCGTGCCCAGGTTCATCCGAGCGAGGGTGAGGCCGCCCGAGCCGAGACCGTCGATCTGGACCGGCGTCTCCCCGTCGCCTACCGAGAGGCCGTTGATGGTGATGTTCGCGGTGCCCTCGGTGTCGGCGGCTTGCTGCGCGATCGTGAGGTCCACGTCGCCGTTCACCCTGCCGGTGATCGGAAGTCCGACCGCTTCCTTCATCGGGCCGATCCGCGCGAGGTTCACGTTCTCGAGGTGCGAGACGACATGCAGGCTCGTCTCGCTCTGTGCGACCTCGCCGGCCAGCTTGCCGGCGCCCATGAGCGTGACGTCATAGCTGACGTCCTGCGTGCCGCCGAGGAGCGCGAGCAGGGAGATGCGCGCGCTGGCGGATTGGATGACCAGCTCGTTCGAGTGATCGTCCGGGTTGTTGGAAGGCTTGGCGATGCGCACGCCTTCGACGTCGACGCCGGTCAGCCAGGAGGGCTCCAGGCTGGCGATCTCGAGGTGGAGCTGCCCGCTCCGCTCCGCCTCCTGCACGATGAAATCGCGCACGTGGTCGTAGGGGAACGTCCAGTACGCGCCCAGTACGAGCGAGAAGAGGAAGAACGCCGGGTACGCGATCCCGTAGAGGAGGATCTTCTTCAGTCGACTGCTCATCGGAGGCTCATGGTGAGGGAGGTCCGGCCGCGTTGCGCCCGCCTGCGGTCGGGCGAGCGGGAGGTGTGCCGGCGTCACGGTGCGTCCCGCCCTGCCGCTCGTACGTCAGCACGCCGACCTCGAGGTTGTATTGGTCGCCCGCGCTGTGGTGGTCGATGTGGATGCGCTCGATGGCCACCGGATAGCGGCTGTTCTTCAGATCCTGGAGCAGGAGCATCGAGGCTCGGAGGCCGGCGCCCTGGAAGCTCGCCCGCGTCGTGTGGATGCGGAAGCGGCCCTCGGTGCGGTCCGGCTCCTGCTGCACGCGCGAGAACGACAACCCCTGATCCTCGACCTGGCTCGGCAGCCACTGCTCGGGCGGCGCGCCCTGGTCGTAGCGGAGGTCCCGCGCTTCTTCCTCCGCACGCATCGCCGCGATCCGGCCGCGCGAGCGCGCGATCTGGCGAAGCGCGTCGGAGATCTTCTGGTTGTCCTCCTCGAGGTCGCTGATGCTGGTCCCGAGCAGGTACACAGGCAGGAACACCAGCAGCGCCGCCGCCACCGCGCCGAGCAGCCCGAGCAGCATGCGCTCGCGCGCGTTGAGGTTCTCCCAGTAGGACCTCAGGCCGTCCAAGATGCCGCGAAGCCGGTCCATGGCTAGATGTCCTCCGCGGAAGTCGCAGCACGTTCTGGCCGGCCCTCGACGCCGATCTCGGGGGCGAGCCTCATCGAAAGTGCGTTGCACTTCCTGCGGGGGCGCGCCCCCAATCTCGACGCCGATTTCTCGGCCATACCGGTCGCGACTTCCGCCTCGGACATCTAGTTCCTCCTGCGCCGGCGGCGCCTGCTGGAGTCGTCCCCGTTCTCTTCCGGGGATTGCCCCTCCGGCGTGCACTGGATGGAGCCTTCGAGCCGGTAGCGGTACGCGTCGCCGACCCGGTCCGTGGAGCCGAGCTCGAGATCGTGGAAGCAGGCGAGTCGCTGCTCTTCGTCGCCGATGCGCCGCACGGTGCGGTGGTCGGCGAGCGCGTTGCGGATCAGCGCGGAGTGCGCGGCGTCCTGCACCGTCCCGCGGAGCGTGAAGCGAGCCGTCTCTTCGCCGTCGCCGAGGTCGACCTCGAGCTGCTGCACGTCGTGGGTGATGTCCTCGGGGACCGACTCGCTGATCGCCGCGAGCCCGTCGTAGGCGTCGAACTGCGGCATCGGATCGCTCGTCTCCGCGCCGCGCGAGAGCTGCCGCAGCGCAGCTTGGGCGGTCCGCGACTCGTGACCGAAGTACTGGTCCGTGATCCGCGCGAGCTCGTCCTCGAGCTGATTGTGATGCGCCTCGAGGACCGAGTAGCGCGCGTAGCTCGAGAAGAGGAACGCCAACAGGACCACCGCCGCGCAGCTCGCGAGCAAGGGCAGGTGCTGGCGGACCGCGGTCATCGTCTGCTTGGTCGCGAACTCGCCCTGCCGCGCGTCGAGGTGCTTCCCGCGGGCGAGCGCTCGCCCGGCCAGCGCCGCCGCCCGGGAGAACGCGGGCCGCTCGATCTCGTCCGCGCCCGCCGCGACCGGCAGGGGCAAGGTCTCCACCGGCGCCTCGATCATCTCCGAGAGCCAGGGGGGGACGCCCTCGCGCGTCGCCATCACACCACACGCGTAGAAGGTGCTCGGCGTGAGCCCGCCCTCCATCCGCCACGCCGCCAGCGTCTGCCGGAGCTCGCGGGCGAGCAGCGTGTGGCGGCCGTTGTCGATGTCGTGGATCGACACCGAGAGCGTGCGCGCGAAGTGGCAGGCGCCGTTCTGCAGGATGCAGACGTCCGTGCCCTCCGGGTGGATGTCGATCAGGCAGTGCGGGCCCGGCGTCGCCAGGACCGGCAGGAGCGGTACGAGCCCGTCCAGCGCCACCGCGCCGACCGCGATCTCGCGTGGCTCGACGCCGAGCGCGCGCATCCGGTCGAGGTGGGTGCGCACCGCGTCGCGAGGGGTGACCGCGGCCAGCACCCGGTACTCGCCGCCGACCGTTTCCACCTCCTGGTGATCGATCAGCGCTTCGTCGATGTCGAAGGGGACGACCCCCTCCAGCTCGTGCGGGAGCAGGTCGTTGATGCGCTTGGCGACCTTGAGCGGCACCGTCACCTTGCGGATCGAGACCTCGTGACCGCTGAGCTCGGTCACCACCCGGTCGGGGGCCGAGCCGACGCTGGCCAGCACCTGGCGGACCGCCGCCCGCACCCGCTCCTCCGTGTCGCGCTCGCGCTCCTCTTCGGAGGCGCCTTCGAGCACGCTCGGGTCGGGAGGCGGGATCGGCACCGCCACGTACCCGGCGACCTGGCTCTTGCGCAGCGTGGTCCTCACCACCACTCCGCGCACGGTCGTGGGATCGATGTCGAGCCCGAGGATCGTCGCCATTATGCCGAAGCTCCCTCGAGTTGGCGGCGGATCGCGCCTTGGATCTCGTTGCGCGCGGTGGGCGACGCGACGAGGAATGCTGACGGCATTGCGAGGAGCGGCGCGCGCCGCACGCAGCGAGAGACCAAGCGAGGCGTCGTCGAATCGTGGGAGCTTGGCATCAGTCCACCCTCCAGTGGTGCACCACGCCCATGCGCGGCATTGCGCCGGCGTTGGGAGGCGGCGGGGACCACGCGTTGTCGAAGTTCAGCACGGTGCGGATGCGCAGCCGCGTACACCGGCCGGTGGGACGGTGTTGGCTCGGGCCATCCTCGTCGTCGTCCTCACCGTCGGCCATGTCGGCCATCGGATCCGGGCAGTCGCCGACCAGGCCGGTCGACTGCACCGTGATGATCGCCGCACCGAAGACCAGCACGTGGTGGAAGGTTCCGAGCTGGTCGTGGCTCACGGTCACCGGCTGGAAGAGCAGCGGGTTGTCGGCGCCGAGCATGCCTTGGAGCATCGGGTAGAGCTCTTGCGGGCTGCCCTGTCCTTGCAGGAACTCGACGTAGTCCTCCACCCGGCCGAACCACGGCACGGGCGCCATCTGCCGCACCGTGTTGAGGAGCTGGATGAACTTCGCCGCCTCGGTCGGGTCGGTGCAGAGCGTCTGGTTGACGAGGATCGAGCAGGTCCGCGCCAACAGCACCTGCGGCTGCGCCTCGTTCGGGTTCACCTTCCCGGAGCCGTAGACGGTCACGACGCGGGAGGTCGGCTCCTCCGGATCCGGCTCGATGAACGTCGCCCAGAAGTCGTCGGTGATGCCGCGCACGTAGCGAAGCTCTTCCAGCGAGTCGAAAGGAGCGTTCTTGACCTGATAGGGGTCGGTGTAGCGGGAGTAGATGTCGTCCTCGGCGCCGCCGCTCGCGTTCACGCTCGCGGCGCCGGGATCGAATACGGTCCGCTGTGTGTCCTGATCCCACCAGTCGACGAGGTCGGAGACGATGTCGAGCCGGGTGGTGATCTGGCCGTCCGGGTCGCGGTGATCGAAGAGCGCGTCGTAGGGGCTCGGCGACTGGTAACCGCCGATCATCGCGTAGACCTGCATGGCGACGTTGAGTCGTGCTTGATCGCCGTCCATGTGCAGCGGGTTGCTGAGGTTCAGCTTGCTGTTCTCGGCGAAGGCCAGGAGCTCACACCGTCCGCCGGTGTTGCCGATGCCCTCGGCCGCGCCGAAGTCGATGCCGGTGGTCTCCACCATCCCCTGCGCGTGCTCGTAATCGCAGAAGGGTCGGAGGATCTCGTTCGCGTAGGTCCAGATCGGGAGCTGCGGCGGCGGCCGCCCGATCATCGCCTGGTAGAAGGGCGTGACCGCGATCCGCACCTGCGGCTCCGCCGAGATCAACAGGCGCGTCAGGTTGATGCCGCTCCGCGCGAGGTATTCGGCCTTCAGCCGATCGCGCTCCGTCATCGCCAGCGCGTAGCTCGTGCCGGTGCTCTCGTGCATGTCGGCCAGCACGACGGCGAGGATCGCGATCGCGCTCAACGCCAGCACCAGCGCGATGCCCCGCTCGCGCGTCCCGGACGGCCTGGCCCCGGTCGGCGGAGGCGGTCGCCACTCGCGGGCGCGTGAGTCCGTGGACCCGGCCAAAAGACCGATCCGCGAGGGTGCGAGCGCGGGATGGGAGGCGGGGCTCATTGATAGGCGGCGTGGTTGACGGCCCAGTTGATCATGGGCTGAGCGCGGGTCGTGTAGGTGCGTTCGTCGTGGGGCGCGTCCTCGTCCTTGACCGTGAGCATCAGCTTCACCTGGGACGGGATGCGGTTCGGCTGGTGGGTGATCTCGCCGGTGTCCCAGGATTCGGTCCAGAGGCCGTTCGTCGCGTCGAGGTACTCGACCTCGAAGCTCACCACGTCCTCGACCATGATCTGGATGATCCCGCCCTTCTGCGGGTCGTCGTCGATGCGGTTCTGCTCGCGGCGCGCCAGGACCAAGCGCGAAGGATGGTCCGGGTGCTCGGTGACGAAGTAGCTGATCTCGTTCTGGTCCGACTCGTGCGCGTTCCGATAGAGTCGGCGGTGCGAGAAGCTGGTGAAGTCGATGCGGTCGCCTCGGCCGCGGTGGCCGCCGATGAACGCCGTGTTCATCTGCTGGAGGGAGGGGTTGAGCGGCCGATGGACCGACACGTAGGCCATCGACAGCTCCTGGACCATCCGCTCCATCGCCACCCGGATGACGTGGGTGCGGTCGGCCTGCTCCTCGATGCGACGCTTGTTGCGCATCGTCTGGCTGAAGCCGCTGAAGACGACGGTCGCCACCATGCCGAGGATGGTCACCGCGACCATCACCTCGATGAGCGTCATGCCGCGCCGCCCGCGTCCGGCCCGCGGCTCGGGGCTGCGCCGGGGCAGGCTCAGCGATCGCGCGAGCCGCCTCATCGTCCGAGCCCCAGCATGTTGCCGATGTTCTGAATGGTCTGGTTGGCCCCGCCCGTCGTGCTGTTGCCGGTGCCCGTCCCCGTTCCGGTGCCGGTGCCCGTCCCGGTGCCGGTGCCCGTCCCGGTGCCGGTTCCCGTCCCCGTCCCGGTCGGATTCGAGCCCGGGATGGAGTAGCCCTGGTCGGCGACCAGGTACTGCACCACCGTGAAGCAGTTGCGCTCGTTCTCGCCGCAGGGGCCCTCGATGTCGTGGTGGCCCACGCCCGAAACCCAGCGCACGTTCACGCTGGCCCGACGCACCTGCTGTTCGATCATCGGTTGGAGAATCGGCATCGCGTACTGCACCGCGAACGATCCGATGGCGTCCCCGCCGGCCGCGCCCGCGAGCGCGTTCTGCATGCTCTGGGGGCTCGTGGGATCGTCGTCCCCGTCGTCACCACCGAGCCCCAGCGCGGACATCGGATTGTCGTCGCTCGAGAGATCGATCGGATCCGGCAGGACCACCTGCTCGACCTGCCAGTGGCAGCTGAAGCCGGGTTGCTCTCCGTCCTCGCAGCACTCGTCGTCGCCGTCTTCCATGGTCGCGGGGAACCCCTCCCGCGTCATCTGCTCCTCGACCTCGGCCATCTTGCAACGCGCCAGGAGCGAGGCGGTGCTGACGTTCCGCGCTCGGGCGCCGGCGCGGATGGCGCCGCCTTCGCTGCTGAAGATCGCCACCAGCGCCAAGCCCAAGATGGCGACCGCCACCATCACCTCGAGCAGCGTGAAGCCACCGAGCGCGCGGATGCGGGTGGAGAGCCGCAGGCCCCGCGGTGACTCGTCCCCGCGCTCGCGAAGCGCGTCCTTCTCATCCGCCGGCCGTCGCATCAGTCCTCGACCTCCGAGCGCGCGTTGCCGTCTCCGTCGTCGAGCATGTGCGTCGGCTCGTACGCGTAGTCGTAGACGCGGGTGCGACCGGTCAGCGGGTGCACCTCGACCGAGTAGACGTGGTCGTTGTCGTCGCTCACCCACACCACGGCGTGCTCCGTCTGCCCGCCCGGGAAGAAGTAGATGGCGCCCTTGCCGCTGGTGCGCGGCTCGGGCTCGTGGGGGACGATCAGCCGCTCGATGTGCACGCCCGACGCGACCGGACGCTCCTGGAAGCGCCGGCCCGGCAGCGTCTGGAAGGGCGACTGCCCGAAGGAGGGGTGGAGCGTGTCCGCCAAGCGTGCCTGCGCTGCCGCCCAGGGGTCGACGGCGGCTTCGTCGTGGCCTTCCTCCAGCTTCTGGCGCGTGGCGTCGTCGAGCCGCGCGAGCGTGACCCGGCCGTTCGCCTCCTCGAAGCTCATCTTGCCGGTGTCGAGGTCGAACGCGAGCCGCACGGTGGTGCCCTGGGCGATCGCGCGGTTGTACGCGTAGCGCGCTCCGGCCGTGATGGTCATGCAGGCCGAGCGCAGGTTCGCCCGGGTGATGGCGCTGATCGAGTAGGTGATCCCCGTCGCGGCAAGGGCGATGATGATGATCACGATCAGCATCTCGATGATCGTCATCCCGGCCCGCCTCGACGCACCCCGCGCGCGACGAGACGCGCGCAGGGAACGACGGACGTGGATGAGCGAGCTCACGAAATGCCTCCTAGGGATCCGCGTCAGCGGATGTCGTCTTCGGTGCCGTCCTGGCCGTCGGGACCGGCGCTGACGACGTTGATCGTGTCGCCGTCGCACTCGATGGTGAAGGGGTTGTCCCAGGCGTCGGCGGTGCGGGTGGCGCCGTTGACGTAGCCGCCCTCGACGAGATCATCGGCGCTCGGGCAGTCGCCGCCCGGGTGCTCGCTCACGTACATCTCGACCGCGCCGCGCATGGTGTTCGAGTCCGTGCGCGTGCTGTCGATGCGGGCCTGCTTGAGGCGCGGCAGCACGGCGACGCCGACGGCGGTCGCGATGAGCGCCATGATGATCACCACGATCATGATCTCGACCAGCGTCATGCCTTCGCGTCGACGACGGCGGCGCACCAGCCGGCGGATCGTCCGAATATCGAGCTCGTTCATCGTCATCCTCGCTTCGTCTTCAGGAACGCGGGGTGTGACGTGTCGTCTTCCGCGCACCATCCCATTTGTCACGATCTTCTCTTCGTGACCGAGTAAAGGCCACCGCGCCTCACTCGATGTTGTCGTCCACTAGATAGGAGCCGCTCGGTCCCGCCGAGACCACGTCGACGCCGTCCGGGTCGTAGCGGCCGGGGCAGCGCACCCAGAACGCGTGGTTCCACCCGTCCACGGGAGTCCGCCGCAGGTAGTGCGTGCCGCTGCGCTGCGGGTGCATCAGCTCGTAGAGCGAGTGCGGGCAGCGCCCGTTGTCCGCCCGGAACGCGCCCACCGCGCGCTTGATCTCCGCGATGGCCGCCCGCGTCTCTTGCACGCGCTGCCGGTGCTCGGCCGAGCTCGCCACCGAGAGGAGCACGACGGCCAGCCCCGCACCGGACACCAGCACTTTCCACCGGCGCCCGGCCAGAAGCTCGCGGGCCCACGCGCCCCGCCGCTCCCAAGGGAGCGCGACGCCGCGTCCGAACCGCCTCTTCGTGACCATGATTCCAGGTGCCTCGTTCCATCGCCGTCGAGCCTCAGCTCGCCACGAACTCGTTGATCTTCATCAGCGGCATCAGGATCGCGAACGCGATCCCGCCCGACATCCCGCCGAGCAGCACGATGAGCATCGGCTCGAGCAGGGAGGTGAGCATCTGCACCTTCGCATCGACCTGCGTATCGTAGCTGTCGGCCACGTTCTCCAGCATCTCTTCGAGCTGACCGGAGCGCTCGCCCACGGCGATCATGTGGGTGACGATCGGAGGCAGGCGCCCGCTCCGCTTGAGCGTGGCGGCGATGCTCTCGCCTTCACGGATGGCGACGCGCGCCTCCTCGATGACCCGCATCAGCTCGGTGTTCCCGAGCACGTTCCGGGTGATCTCCATCGCGTTCAAGAGCGGCACGCCGCTGCGCAGGAGCGTCGCCAGCGTCCGCGCGAAGCGGGAGACCGCGACCATCATGATCAGCGAGCCGAAGAGCGGCGCGTCGAGCTGGAAGCGATCCCAGCGGTCGCGGCCCTTGGGGCTGTCGCGCCAGCGCCGGAAGCCGAAGATCCCGCCGACGAGGCCGCCGAGCAGGAGCCACCAGTAGTCCGAGAAGATGTTGCTGACGAAGATGAGCAGCTGCGTGTACCAGGGCAGCGCTTGCGCGAAGTCTTCGAAGATGGCCGTCACCTTCGGTACGACCACGAGCATCATGATGGAGACGGTGGCGATGCCCATCAGCGCCATGAACGCCGGGTAGGCGAGGGCGCTGGTCACCTTGTTCTTCAGCTTGGCCTGGCCCTCGAGGAACTCCGCCAGCCGGCCGAGCACCCCCTCCAGCGTGCCCGAGGCCTCGCCCGCCGCGACCATGTTCACGTAGAGGACCGGGAAGATGTTCGGATGCGCTCGGAGCGCGTCCGCGAAGCTCGAGCCTTCGTTGATCTTGTCGCGGCTCTGCGTGAACGCGGCCTTCATCTCGGGCTTGTCGAGCTGGTCGGTCAACGCCCCCAGCGATTCGACGAGCGGGACGCCGCTCTTGAGCAGGGTCGCGAGCTGCCGCGTCGCGAGCGCGACGTCGAGCTGCGAGACGCGTCTGAAGTAGCGGGTGAAGTTGACCTCGCGCGCCTTCTTCTCGCGCGCCTCGGCCTCCTCCATGATCTTCGTGACGAGGACGCCTTCTTTGCGCAGCGCGGAGCGCAGCGACTTGGCGTTGTCCGAGTCCCGGACGCCCTTGACCTCCTTGCCGGAGGTGGTGATCCCCTGCCACTCGAACACCGCCATGTCAGCCCTCGACCTCGCCCGCTTGGGTGGCGGCGAGCACCTCTTCGAGGCTGGTCACGCCGTCGAGGACCAGGCGCGCGCCGTCCTCGCGCAGGGTGCGCATGCCCCGGTTCGCCGCCACCTTGGCGATGGTGGCCGCGTCGCTCTGGTTCAGGATCTCGCGGCGGACCGGCTCGTCGAGGACGAGCATCTCGGAGATGGCGATCCGGCCGCGGTAGCCGGTCAGCGCGCACTCCGAGCAACCCACCGGCCGGTAGAAGATGGCGTTGCGCAGCTCGGCCGGGAAGCTCTCGGTGCCGTCCGCCGCGCCGCCGACCAGGGTGTCGAGCTCCTCGGTGCCGATCTCTTCGACGGTTGCGTCCGCCGACGCGTGGGTGACACCGCGGAAGGCCTGCACGCCGCCGCCGCGGATGGCTTCCACCCGGCTGGCGTCGACGCCGAGCGAGCGGAGGTCCTGCGCGCTCGGCTTGTACGGCTGGCGGCACGCGCGGCAGAGCCGGCGCACCAGCCGCTGGGCGATGACGCCGAGCACGCTGGAGGCGATCAGGAAGGGCTGCACGCCCATCTCGTTCAAGCGCGTCACCGCGCCGGCCGCGTCGTTGGTGTGCAGCGTCGAGAGCACGAAGTGGCCGGTCAGCGACGCGTGAATGGCGATCTCGGCCGTCTCGTGATCGCGGATCTCGCCGACCATGATCACGTCCGGGTCCTGACGGAGGAAGGAGCGGAGCGCCGAGGCGAACGTGAGGCCGATCTTGGGGTGGATCTGGAGCTGTCCGATGCCGCCGAGCTCGTACTCGACCGGATCTTCGGCCGTCAGGATGTTGCGGTCGGGCGAGTTGATGACGCTCAGGCAGGCGTAGAGCGTGGTGGTCTTGCCGGAGCCGGTCGGTCCTGTGACCAGGAGGATGCCGTTGGGACGGGTGATCAGGTGGTGCAGCGTCTCCAGCCGCCCGCCCTGGTAGCCGAGGTCGGTCAGGTTCAGGACGACCTGCTCCTTGTCGAGAAGACGCATCACGATCCGCTCGCCGCGCGCGGTGGGGATGCTGGACACACGGAGATCGACGACGCGGCCCTGGATCTTCTTGGTGATGCGGCCGTCCTGCGGGAGGCGCTTCTCGGCGATGTTCAGGCCGGCCTCGATCTTCACGCGGCTGACGATCGACGCGAGGGCGCTCTTGGGCGCGGTCTTGACCGGCACAAGCTTGCCGTCGATCCGGTTGCGGACGACGACCTCTTTGTCGCCGGGCTCGATGTGGATGTCGGACGCCGTGTCGCGCGACGCGTTGTAGATGAGGTTGTTGACCCAGCGGATGACCGGCGCCTCGTCGGTCATGTCGATGAGGTCGATCATCTCCTCTTCATCGGCGGCCTTGGACTCGCCGATCTGGTCGACCTCTTTGCGCTCGTAGACGCGGTTGATGACGTCCTCGATCACCTCCGCCGTGGCTGCCACCGGCTCGATGCGCTTGCCGAGCAGCGCTCTCAGATCGTCGAGCGGCGTCGGGTCGAGCGGGTTCGCCACGGCCACGCGAACCACGTCGCCCTCGTCCGAGAGCGGCAGGACCCGGTGCTGGCGGGCGAAGGTGATCGGGACGAGATCGACCAGCTCGGCGGAGACCTCGTCGGGCTTGATCTCCTGTACGAACCCGATCCCGACCTCGTCCGCCAGCGCCTGCACGATGCGCTCCTCGGCCGTCTCGCGTGCGGCGTAGAGGACGTCGAGCAGATCGGCCTCCTTCTCGAGCGCGGTCTGCAACAGCTCTTCCAACCGGTCCGCCTCTAGGGCGCCCCGGCGGACCAGGATCTCTCCGACGTATCGCTGCTGCTGTTCCATGGCTGGGTCTGCTGAGGGTCCGGTGGGGTTCAACGCGCCCGGACGGCGCTTGCTTCCTCGAGAAGAAGAGGGGTGGGGCGTCGTGCCACTACTGCTCCGGCTCCGCAGGCTCCGGCTCAGCCGGTGCGGGCTCGGCCGGCTCGCCGACCACCTCCTCGCCGTCGGGGCTGATGACCATCGTCCCTTCGTCGATGCTCGACTCGAAGCCACCCGCGCCGATCGGCTCGCGTGGCACGTGCACGGGCGGCGGTCTCTGTTGCGCCTCCAGCAAGAGCCGGTGCTCGGAGTCGGCGTCGGCGACGGCGTTGAGGATCTCCGCGACGAGCCCTCGCGTCCGCGAGTAGTCGATGGCGGGCGAGTAGGCGCGGTCGCTGAACACGAAGTAGCGGTCGATGAACTCCTGCCGCTCGCGCAGCTTGCGCTCGAAGATGGCCCTCAGAATCCGACGCCGAGCGGATGATGTACGGCGTCAGGAAGAGCATCAGGTTCGTCTTCTCGTTGGTGGTGCTCTGCCGGCGGAAGAGCACGCCGAGGAGCGGGATGTCGCCGAGGATCGGCACCTTCTCCTCGGTGGTCGACACGCGGTCGCGCATCAGGCCGCCGATGACGATGGTCTGCTGGTCGCGCACGACGACCTGCGTCTTGGCGATGCGCTGGTTGATCGGGACCACGCCCAGCGTGCCCTGCGGCGCGCCGGCCTCGGAGATCTCCTCCTCGAGCTCCATCCGGATCTCGCCCGTGTCGTTGATGTGCGGCGTGATGCGGATGGTCGTACCGACGTTCTGACGTTGGACGCCACCCCGGCCCATCCCGCCCATCATGCCCGCCATGCCGGCCAAGCCCGCCGCGCCCGACTGGCCCGCCGCGCTCGCGAGGCTGCTCAGCGACGAGCCGAGCGAGCCGCCGAGGCCCGACGTCTGGAGCGGGATGTTCTGACCGACCGTGATCTCCGCCTGCACGTTGTCCATCGCGATGATGTGCGGCGTGGAGAGCACGTTGGCGTCGGCGGAGTTGGCGATGGCGTTCAGGATGACGCCGAAGCTCGGGATGGAGATACCGAGGAGCTGCGAGGCCTGCTGGATGGCCGGGCCGCGCACGCCGACCGCCAAGCCCTGCAAGAGGTCGGGGCTGAGCGAGGTCGCCGGTGTGGCCGTGCGGCCCGCGTCGAAGCCGAAGAGGGTGAGGGACGAGTTGCCGTCGATGTTCGGCGCCGGCGCGCCGCCGTGGTAGGCGACGCCGAGGCTGGAGGAGCGCTGCACGCTCAGCTCCATCACCACCGCCTCGATGAAGACCTGCCGCGGGGCGACATCGAGACGCTCGATCACCCGCCGGAGCGCGACGTAGTCGTGGAGCGAGCTGGTGATCAACAGCGAGTTCGTCGCCTTGTGCGGCTGGACGTTGATCTGACCTTCGAGCGCGCCCGGTCCGCCCGTCGCGCCGGACACTCCGCCCTGCTTGGTCGCGCCGCGCTTCGCGGAGCTGCTGCCCCCGCCGCTGACGAGGCTTTGCAGGGTGGACGCCATCTGCTCGGAGTCCGCGTACTGCAGCGGGTGGACGTGGATGGAGCCTTCGCCTTCGACCGGCACGTCGAGCGCGCGGATGACCTCCAGGATGCGCAGGTAGGCGCGCTCGGTGGCCAGGATGATCAGCGAGTTGGTCCGCTCGTCCGGGATGATGTTGGTGATGCGCGACTCGCCGCGCGCCGAGCCCACGGTGGTCGTGGCGCCGGCTTGGGCTGCCTGCGCCGCCTGTCCCGCTCGGCGAGGGGTCGGGCGTCGTGGGGTCGGCCGGGCTTTGGTGTTCCCGCCGCTGCTGCCGCCCTGACCGGCGCTCGGGAAGATCTCCCCCAGCCGATCGGCCATCTCCTGCGCGTTCGCGTAGTGGATCGGCTCGATCCAGATCTGCTCGCCCGTCCTCGGGACGTCGACCTCCTGCATGATCTCCATCATCCGGCGAATGTTCGAGCCGGTGTCGGTGATGATCAGCATGTTGGTCGGCGCGTACGCGGTGACGGTGCCGTCGCGCGACTTGAAGTTGCCGAGGAGCGTGGCGAGGTCCTCGGCCGAGACGTTGCGCGCCCGGATCATGCGCGTGACGTAGCGGTCCTCGTTGGGCGTGAGGCCGCCGCCGGTGATGACCGGCGTGTTGGTGCCCTGCGCTCCGCTGGTGTCGATGATCTTCAGGTAGCGGCCCGAGGGCTGCACGGTCATCCCGTTGAGCTCGAGGATCGACAGGAACGCGCGGTAGGCCTCGGCGGCGGTGACCGGCTGGGTCGACACCACGGTCGCCTTGATGGAGCGCGCCTTGCCCGGGAGGATGAAGCGCTTGCCGGTGATGCGCGCGATCATGCGCACGAGATCCGGCAGGTCGGCGTCCTCCAGGGTGAACTCGACGGGCGCGCTCGGCGGCACGCGGCCTCCGGCCCGGTCCTCGAGGCCGGTCCGGAAGGGCCTGAGCTTCCCCGCCGGATGCGGCGTGTCGTCGCCTGCGCCGGGGCCACCAGGGGCACCAGGTCGCTGGCCGGGCCGCGGGATGCGAACCTGCGGCGCCTGCGGGCGCTCCTGCGCGATCGCCAATCCGATGCTCGAGAGCATCACGGCGGCCGATCCAAGCAAGATGGGAACTGCGATTCGAAGCCTCACGCGGGCTACTCCTCCCTCTGTCCATCCGTTGGCGTCCGCACGCGCCTCACCGGATCGAGTAGTCGATGGTCATGTCCGACCCTCGACGCTGAAGGTTGATGGTGATCCGGTCCGCGCTGCGAAGGCGTGCGTACGCTTCGAGCGCGGTGTCGGGCGACGACATGTCGTAGCCGTTGATGGTCCGCAGCATGTCGCCGTTCTGGATGCCGAGGCGTCCCAGCAAGCTGCTGCGGCGGATTCCGTAGAGCTTCACGCCGACGACCTGCCCGTTCTCCTCGTGCGGGATCACGCGGGCGGTGCGCATCAGCGCGGCCTGGTTGGTCAGCAGGCTGTTCACCAGGTTGCGGTCGATCGTGAACTCGTGCTCCGAGACCTGGCTGATGCCGGCCTCGAGCGCGGCCTGATCGAGCCCCTCGGGCGAGGTGCTCGCCGCGCGACGCGGCGGCGGCGTCGGCGCGGTGGCGACGTGCTGCTCCTCGCCGAACATGGTCAGCGAGCAGGCGCTCCCGCTCTGCGGCTGGAGCACGACGCGGTTCCACTGGATGTCCAGCAGCTCCCGTTCGTCGACCGACATGCCCTGCTGGTAGAGCAGCGACTGCCCGGTGGCGTCGGTGATGGCCGCGAACGAGTCCTCGGGGGCGCGTCGCTGCACGAACGAGCCGACCAGGCGCATGCTCCCGTCGCACTCCGGCGGCGGCGGATCGCCCGGGTGCCAGGTGGGATCCCGCTCCTCGACCTCTCCGCTACCATCGTCGGCGACCTCGCCGGCGGGTTGCTCGATCACGTCGAGCGGGCCCGTCTCGTGGTCGAAGATGTTGCGGTGGAGGATCGGCATCGCGTCGACCTCCTCGCGCGGCGCCGGCCGCACGTGGCCGAGGGCCGCCGCCTGCGCCGCCGTCGGGTCGAGCGGGAGCAGCGACTCCGCGATGAGCTGCGTGCCGCCCTGCGCGACCAAGACGCCGGTCAGCCCGATCGTCGAGAGCACGATGGCGATGGACACGCGTCGTTGTCGGGGGTTCTCGCTCATCTCTCGAAGGTCCCGGGGGCGTCTTCTCCACCGGCGCTCGGCGCGAACGCGGAGCGGAGGTCAGCAACCGGCGTGCCTAGCCCAGAAAAGTCGATGGTTCCAGCGAAAACCCGGCGTCGAACGAGGGGTGGGGCGTCCGTTCCGACAAGCTGGCAGGGAGCGCGGTCGGGCGCCTCGGTGCGCTGACAATCTGTCATGCGATTCGATCGTTTCGGGGGCTGTGGACCCCGCTGGCAGAGGTCAGTCGAGCTTCCGGTAGATCGTGCGCGCGGAGATGCCGAGGAGCTGGGCGGCGAGCTGCTTGTCGCCCTCGGTGTGGTCGAGGGTGGCCTTGATCACCCGCCGCTCGATCTCCTCGAGCGGGGTGCCGATGGCGAAGACGAGATCGTTGGCCCTGCGCTCGGCGCGGGTGATGGAGCCGGGCAGGTCTTCGGCTCCGACTTGCTCGCTCTTGCCCAGCACGACCGCCCGCTCGACCACGTTCTCGAGCTCGCGGACGTTGCCCGGCCACTCGTAGCTCATCAGCGCGTCGAGGGCCTCGCGGGCCACGCTCATCCGCGGCTTGCCGTTCTTGCGGCAGTAGACCTCCAGGAAGTGATCGACCAGGAGCGGCACGTCGTCCCGCCGGTCGGTCAGCCGCGGGCTGGTGATCGCGATGACGTTGAGCCGGTAGTAGAGGTCTTCGCGGAAGCTGCCTTCCTCCACCGCGCGTTCGAGGTTCCTGTTGGTGGCGGCGATGAGCCGGAAGTTGGCCTGCTGGGTGCGGCCGCCGATCGGCTCGTACTCGCCTTCCTGCAGGACGCGCAGGAGCTTCACCTGCACGGCCGGCGAGAGCTCGCCGATCTCGTCGAGAAAGAGCGTCCCTCCGTCGGCCTGCTGAATTCGTCCTTCGCGCTTGTTGCTCGCGCCGGTGAACGAGCCTTTCTCGTGCCCGAAGAGCTCGCTTTCGACGATGGTCTCGGGCAAGGCGGCCAGGTTCACGCCGACGAACGTGCCGTCGCGGCCGCTCCGGTCGTGGATGAAGCGCGCCAAGAGCTCCTTGCCCGTCCCGCTCTCGCCGAGGATGAGCACGTTCGCGGTCGACGGCGCGGCCTGCTGGGCCAGCTCCAGCGCTCGGCGCAGGGCCGGCGCCGTGCCGACGATGGGACGGCGCTTGAGCGCGCTCAGCTCTTGCTTGAGCGTCTTGTTCTCGGCCACCAGCGCGTGCCGCTCGGCGGCCTTGCGGACCGTCTTCACGATCTGCATCCGCTTGAGCGGCTTCTCGACGAAGTCGTACGCGCCCTCGCGCATGGCCTCGACGGCCGTCTCGATGGTGCCGTAGGCCGTCATCATCACGACCTCGGCGTCCGGTGCGACCGTCGACAGCGCCTTGATCAGATCGATGCCGCTCATGCCCGGCATCATCAGGTCGCTCAACACCACGTGGACTCGGTGCTGCCGGCAGTGGTCGAGCGCCTCGCGCCCGCTGCCGGCCGTCAGCACCCGCAAGCCCTCCTTGGCGAAGATCCGCTGCAGGGACTGCACGTTGGAGGCCTCGTCGTCGACGACGAGGACGGTCGTTGCGCTCGGCTCGCTCATGCGCGTTGGCTCCCTCGGCTCGGAGGCGGGCGCCCTGGTGGGTCGCCGTACCGCCGATGCCACCATGTCATCGTGGGACAGCATGTCAACGGTGCATGACACGTTGTCGCTGTCACTTTGTTCCCGGCTGACGCGAATGGGGCACCGCGGTCGCCCTTGTTGCGGGAATTCATGAATGATTTTGAATGATAACGCGGGGCACGGGAGCTGCTGCATCCGTACTGGCCCGGGAGGGGAGTCGGAGGAACGATGAAGCAGCGAGCGAAACGAAACGAGCCGATGCGGCCCCGGGAGGTGGTCGACGGCTACTACGCGGCCCCCGGTGTCGGTCCCTTCTCGGTGCCGGTCGAGCCTGCCGACACGCACCACGACGGCTACGAGCCGATCCGCCGACGCCGGCCGGGAGAGCGCCGCGAGCGGCCGATCATCGTGGAGCAGCGCGCGGTGAGCGAGGCGTGAGGGCCCAGCCGAGGCGTGAGGCAGCGCGGGCGGGGACCCGAGCACGGCGTCACCTCGTTTGGAACGGCCGCTGCATCAGCTCCCCGTTCGGTGGTCCCGAACGAGGGTCCTCCCGGAGGCAGCATGGAGATCCGGACGCACGAGCAGGCGGCGGGCCTGCGCACCGACGACACCCTCCCGACCGTGAGCCCGCGTCGCGGGCGCTCGGGCGAGCGCGTGGTCGGGCAGGCGGTGGGGATGACCCACGTCGGGCGAGTGCGCGAGTCCAACGAGGACCACTTCGTGGTGGCGGATCTCGAGCGCGCGGTGCGGCTTCGCCAGACCAGCCTGCCCGCGCCTCCGGATCGCTCCGTGCGCGACGCGGAGGGCAGCGTGCTGATGGTCGCCGACGGGATGGGTGGTCACGGCGACGGAGACCTGGCCAGCGCGGTCACCCTCGACACCGTCCTCGAGTACGTCACCTACGCGATGCCCTGGTCGTGCCTCGAGGACGACGAGGCCCAGCGCGCGCTCGCGGCCGGCGTGCACGGCGCGCTCGAGCACTGCCAGGACCGCCTGCTTCAGGTCGCGGCGCGCAAGGGGGCGAGCGCGTCGATGGGCACCACCCTGACCATGGCTTACGTGCGCTGGCCCGACGCCTGGGTCGCGCACGTCGGCGACTCCCGCTGCTATCAATGGCGCGAGGGGCACCTCACCCAGGTCACGCGCGATCACACCCTCGCCGCGCAGATGCGCGAGCGCTACGGGGGCGGCGACGATCTCTCGCAGTTCGAGCACGTGCTGGTGAACGCCGTCGGAGGCGACCGGCGCCCGCCGGACGTCGAGGCGCATCGGATCCACCTCGTCGAGGGCGACCGGCTCCTGCTCTCGAGCGATGGCCTGCACGGCGAGCTCTCGCCCGGCGCCATCGCAGGCCTTCTCGGCGGCGCGAGCTCGCCCGCCGAGGCCTGCCACGGATTGATCTCGGCGGCGTTGGACGCCGGAGGACACGACAACGTCACCACCGTGGTGGCGTTCTTCTGAGCGGCGACGGGCGGGAGCGCCGAGGTGAGGTTCACATGTTGGACGAGATGAAACGCAGGATTCGTCGGCTCGTGATGAAGAGACGGAGCGGGGCGCGCATCCCCGAGGAGCCGCAGCCGGGCGGGCCGGGGCGGGCGGACGAGGCCGAGAAGGTGAGCCCACCCGACGACTACGCGGTGCCGATCACCAAAAAGGAGAAGCTCCACGATGGCTGGTCGGAGATCCGCCCGCGCCGTCCCGGCGAGGACACCGACATGAGTCGGGGCCCGGTGCCGGACATCACCGATCCCGGTCGGGATCTATCAGGCGAGGGCGGCTGATGGCGCGTGGCGAGGGTCCACCATCGGACCGCGCGTCGGGTGATCGACCTGCCCTGTGGCGATGCCGCGCGCGTGGCGCCGCGGGGAGGTCGGGTGGAGCGCGATCGCGACCCTTTCCTCAGCGTGCGGCCGACGGCGGCGCGCCCTCTTCGGGCTCGATGTAGAGGCGCGTCTCCGTGTGCTGGCTCTGCCCCTCTTCGATCGTCACCAGACGACACCAGGCCACCTTGCCCGTCATCCGGGCTGCGATGGGGTGCGCCTGATCGAGGCCTTGGAAGTCCGAGACCATCCCGTACTCGATGCCGGTCTCGAGATCCTTCACCGCACAGTAGCCCTCGACCGTCGTCCATTCGGGGTCCCCGAAGAGGCTGGCGTCGCGTTGGACCCAGATGATCTCCACGCGGTGACCGACCGGGACGGCGAGCGGGTACTTGAGCTGAAGGAGCACGGCGTTCGGGCGCATCCCAAGACGGTAGCGCGTCCGGCGGGTCCGCGTCTCGTCTCGGGCGAGGCCAGCGGTCCTCTCGCCCGCGAGCCGCCCCCGCGATCGAGGCCTCGGACACGTCGAGCCAGAGGTCGGGATGCTCGGCGGTCGGGGCTCTGTCAGAACCGTCGGGCCGTGCTCTCTCGCGTCGCCATCCTCCGCCGCCCCGCCGGGCTGAGCCGGCTCTTTCTCTAGCGCGGTGAGGAGGGCGTGCGCCTGGTCGAGCAGGAGGGCGCCGACGAGTGGTCGGAGCGGGTGGAGGCGGTCGTGCGACGCGCTCGACAAGTCGAGCGCTTCGATCCGCCCACGAGCGACGCAGCCTGGCGCGAGGCGACCGCCGGACCTACCGCCGCGATCCCTTCTCGCGCGCCCTGAGAGAACACCTCACCGGCGCGCGCGACCTGAAGCCGGGGCAGCTCCGGCGTCACCTCGAGCTCGCGACGAAGCGCTGGGACGGCGTCCGGCTGGACCTCATCGAGGAGCACGCCCGCGAAGAGCTGGGCATGCGCGGCCGCCGAGACCGAGTCGGAGGGCTGGCAGCACGCCCTCTCCTTGCTGGCCCGGGCCGAGGAGCATCGGCGCGGCCTGCGGAAGGCCCTCCGCGCGTGGATGGATGGCGACCGGAGCGCGATCGAGCGGCACCCCGCGTCGCAGGTCTGGCTGGCGGCCCATCCCGAGCTCGACGCCGACCGTTGGCTCGCGGGCATCGAGCTCGAGCGTGAGCTGCCGGCGCCTCGGTCGTGTTCGCCTGGCGGTCGAGCGCGATCTGCCTCGAAGTGCTCCGGCTCGGGACCTACGTCGGGAGCTGCCTCTCGCTCGGCGCCATGCTTCGGGAGCGACGCCGCCGGCGTGGCGCTCGACGTGAACAAGCGGGTCGTCTACGCGCGGAACGAAGAGGGAAAGGTGCTCGGCCGCCAGCTCATCGCCGTCAGCGAGGCCGGCGAGCTGATCTGCTTCTCGGTCTATCCGGAGTCGGCTCCCGGGCCTCTGGTCGCGGCCTTCGCCGACTACGATCACGCGCTCGCCGAGCAGCTCGGCCTGCCGATTCGAACCGATCATCGCTACCAGATCGCGAACGTGCTCTCGGTCGAGCTCTGGGACGACGGCGCCTGGGATCCGAGCGCGGACGCCCGCTGATCTGCTCCTCGCCGGGCGTCCCTTTGCGCGGCGTCACTCTTGTCCTAGCCTTGCCGGCTTCGGACCGGGTGTGGGCTCGGTTGCGAGGCGAGCCATCTTCGCGACGAGGAACTCGCCGGACTGTGAGGATCCAGATGGCTCGACTTCGCTCGACGTCGGTTGCGCTCGTGTTGTTCGCTGTGGTCGGCGCGCTCGCCGGATGTGCGCAGGGTGGCGATCCCCCGGGGCGCTGTGGTGTCGGCTGCGACGGCGGCTTCGAAGGCTGCGGAGACGCGGTCTGCTCGATCACGGAGACGGTCACGAGCTGCCCGGCCGATTGCAGCATGGCGTGTGGCGACGGCGTGTGCGCCAACGGCGAGACGAACGCGACCTGTCCCTCGGACTGCACCAGCGTGAGCACGTGCGGCGACGGGACCTGCGGCGCGGGCGAGACGCAGGCGAGCTGCCCCTCCGATTGCGCGAGCCCCGCGACCTGCGGCGACGGGATGTGCACCGGCGCCGAGACGCCCGCCATCTGCCCGATCGACTGCGGGGGCTCGAGCGGTTGCGGCGACGGGACCTGCTCCGGCAGCGAGACCCCTTCGAGTTGCCCGAGCGATTGCGGGAGCGCGAGCACCTGCGGCGACGGGATCTGCGGAGCCGGCGAGACTTCGTCGAGCTGCCCGAGCGATTGCGGGAGCGCGAGCGCCTGCGGTGACGGGATCTGCGGAGCCGGCGAGACTCGTCGAGCTGCCCGTCGGACTGTGGGAGCACGGCGACCTGCGGCGACGGCGTGTGCTCGGGTAGCGAGACCGCGTCGAGTTGTCCGAGCGATTGCGGGAGCGCGGCGACGTGCGGCGACGGGACGTGCGACGCGGGCGAGACGGCTTCGAGCTGTCCGTCGGACTGCGGGAGCACCGGGACGTGCGGCGACGGGACGTGCGACGCGGGCGAGACGGCTTCGAGCTGTCCGTCGGACTGCGGCAGCACGGGGACGTGCGGCGACGGGACGTGCGACGCGGGCGAGACGGCTTCGAGCTGCCCGTCGGACTGCGGGAGCACGGGGACGTGCGGCGACGGGACGTGCGACGCGGGCGAGACGGCTTCGAGCTGCCCGTCGGACTGCGGCAGCACGGGGACGTGCGGTGACGGGACGTGCGACGCGGGCGAGACGGCGTCGAGCTGTCCGTCGGACTGCGGCAGCACGGGGACGTGCGGTGACGGGACGTGCGACGCGGGCGAGACGGCGTCGAGCTGTCCGAGCGATTGCGGGAGCAGCTGTTCGAGCTCGGAGTTCACCTGCGCGAACGGCGAGTGCATCGACAGCTCTTGGGAGTGCGACGGCTGGGTCGATTGCTCGGACCACTCGGACGAGGCGCCGGCCGACGCGTCATGTCCGAGCAGCAGCTGTTCGGGCTCGGAGTTCTCCTGCGCCGATGGCGAGTGCATCCCCAGTTCTTGGGAGTGTGACGGTGAGGCGGACTGCTTCGACGGATCGGACGAGTACCCCTACGACGCTTCCTGCTGACGTGTTGCTCGTGCCTGCCCGCGAGTGATCTGAAACCCGCAACCGACCGCTGGTCGCGCTCCCTCGTGCCACCACCATCCTCCGACGCTCTCCGGTGGGCGACCCGCGATCGATGCGCCCGAGGCCGCCGAGCCGCGGCCGTCACGGCCATCGACGCGCATCAGCCCGGCCTTGGCCGGGGGAGCGTCTTCGGCAGCAGCGCGACCGACGCGGCCGTCCGCGGCGTGAGCGGGCCGTGCGCGAGCGGGACCTCGTTCGCCGCCAGAAGGTACGCGGTCACATTGTAGTAGTCGGCGTCGCTCAGGGTGCCGGGGTGGTCGGCCGGCTCGTGCCCCTTCAGCCACTCGACCAGCTCCTGGGCGTCGTCGACGTGGGCGCGGCGCAGCATGAACGAGCGCGGCCGGGTCGAGACGCCCATCCCGCCGATGAGCTGTGGCGCCGCGCCGCCCTGACCGTCCGAGCCGTGGCAGCCCGCGCACTGGTCGGCGTAGATCCGCTCGCCCTGAGCGAGCTGCCCTTCCAGCGTCATCGGGATGGCGCCCGCGACCGGCTCGTCGAAGTTCGGTCTGGCGATGGACGCGCTGGGTCCGGGCACCACGGGCCCGCTGCAGCCGACGAGCGCGGCGGCCAGCAACGAAGGCAGCATCGAAGCGAGGTGTCGTCGCATCGCCTCCTGGAGGACTAGCCCCGAGGGCGGGAGCGCCAATCACCTCGCTGGTGACGTCCCTCGGCTGGGAGCGCGCGAGGGCGCTCCATCGAGCTGCCCTCGATGCGCTCGACGCAGCGCAACGCGCGTCGCGGGCGGAGAAGCGCCCAGCGCGCTCTGCGCACCAATGACGCCTCCGTCGTCGCGCTTCGACGACGCCTGCTTCCGCGCGGGCTCCTCGGGCGAGGCCGGCAGGACGTGCAGCACCAGCGAGCCCTCTGCCCGGACCGCGCGGCAGCGACGCGCGCAGGCGTAGCCGGCGGCCTCCACCCGGATCACGGCCGCGCCCGGGCCGTGCGCCACCACCGGGATGTGGAACTCAAGGACCTCGGCCTGCGGGTCGACCGCCTCCGCGCGCAGCAGCCGGCCGCGTACGACCTCGAGCGCGGTGCCCTCGCTGTTCGGCGTGACCAAGAGCGGCTCGGTGCCAGCGCCACGAACGAGGGCCACGATCTCGGCCCGGTCACCGGCGTGCAGCGCCTCGGGCGCGCGCAGCTCCACCGTCAGCTCCTGCGCGGACGCCGTGCTCGTCAAGAGGCTGGCCGACAGCCACGTCAGAAACGCGAGCGGTCCCAAGGGAATCCGGGGGCCGCGATCTACGCCGAGGACGCGCATCGGCGGTGAGGGTAGCAGCCGGTGCCTCGGCGTGGACGTCGCGTCGCAGGGGAAGGCAGCCAATCGGTCGCCCACCTCGGTTCGACCATCGGAGGCGTAAGAGCTGGAAGTCCCACGCGGCCGGCCGGCCGCGTGGGAGCCGCAGTGACCGGTCAGGGCGGCGTGATCTCCAGATAGGTCGAGAGCTGCTCCGCGTTGCCGGTGCTGTCTTCGGGCAACGTCTGGTTCGAGAGGGAAGCGTTCGTGGCCGAGCCCAAGCGAACCGCCAGCCCGATCGTCGTCAGCTCCCCGTCCTGTTGTAGGTCGCTCAGCAGGATGGCGGTCTCGCAGGCGACGTCCGAGCAGGCGGAAGGCGCCACGTCGGCGCTGATCGAAGCGAAGCGCGTGGTCGGCGTGTCGATGTCGCGCCAGCCCATCCGCGTGTCGTCGCCGACCGCCTGCCGGCCCATGTCGAGCGTGCCCCAGGCGAAGTCGAGCCGCACTTCGGAGGAGATAATCGTGATCGTCTTCGAGAGCGCACGGTCGAGCTCGTCGCCGGTCGGATCGGAGATGCCGCTCAGCACCAGCCCGTCGGCGCCGCCTACGTCGCGATCGACGTACATCAGGATGGCGTTGCCGGGCGTGAACGAGCCCTCGATGCCGACGTAGAGCCAGATGCCGTCGCTGAACGCGTAGAGGGTGGTCAGCGAGTTGCCCTCGAAGGGCGTGCCGGTCGCATCGACGGAGTTCATGCCCATGGCGGCCGTGGTCCACGCGCCCTCGTCGAGGATCCCGTCGATGGTGATGGTCGGCGGGACGCCGCCGTCTCCGAAGACGCCGCCGTCGCCGGAGATGCCGCCGTCGCCGGTCACGCCGCCGTCCGGCGTCGTGGTGTCGCCCAGCGTGAGAAGCGCGCTGACCACTTCGGGGTGCGCCCCGTCGTCGGCCGGCAAGGTCTGGTTGGTCAGCGTGCCGTCTGCGCGCACGATCCGGGCGAAGAGCGCGATGTGGCGAGGGGCGCTGCCACCGAGCACGTCGAGCGGGATCGCCGCCTCGCACGCCGTGCCGCTGCACACGCTCGGGCCGGACGTGGCGGCGATGGTGGTGAAGTGCGCCGGATCGCTGGCGACGTCGCGCCAGCCGCTCACCTCGTCGGTCCCGGCCGCCGTGTGGGGCATCGCCGCCGTGCCCCAGGCGAAGTCCATCCGGAAGCCGGAGGGCACGACCAGCGAGGGCTGCGAGATGGCCGTGTCGAGCGTCCCGACCGTGTCGCCGAGCGATGTTCCCGAGGGAAGCCCGCCGGGGCCTTCGAAGTCGCAATCGACGTAGACCACAATCGCGTCCCCGTCGGCGATGGTGCCGGTCACCGCGATGGCGAGCCGGTCCGATTGCAGGATCGCGCGCAGCTCGGTCAGCGTGCTGCCGGGCTCGTCACTCGTCACCGCGCTCGTCGCCGTCGTCGCGCCCGCCCACTCCGCGTCGCCCACCGTTCCGTCGATGATGGGGTCCTCGGGACCGGCGTCGTGGTCGTGTCCGATGATCGGCCCGCTGTCCCGGCGATGGACGCCGCTGTCCACGAGCGGCGCAGGCGGCGGCTTGTCCTTCTGGCAACCCACCGGCAGGAGGGAGAGTGCGAGGAGGGACAGCGCGAAGCTCACGGTGCGGCGGAACGCGATACCCATGCGCTCATTGTGGGCCCAGCTTCGGGCCCCTGTCGAATCGGTGGGCATCGTCCGTGCAAAAGAAGCGGATCGAGGTCCGGTTGGCACGGTTCGGCACGAAAAAAGCGCGGCTCGAGGCCCTCCGCTCAATCCGCGTAGGGGATCACCTGATAGGGCCGCTGGTCACCCAGCCAGCGCATCAGGTTGACGATCGGCCGCCCGTCCTCGCTGTACTCGATGCGGCAGTAGGTCAGCCCGCTGTCCTGGCCGAGGTGGCGAATGTCGAGATTGATCATCCGCATCCAGGTGCCGGTGTTGATGAGAATCTTCCCCGCGGGGATCTGGCGAAAACGGGGCCCGTGGCTGTGGCCGACGATGAGGTACTGCACGCCGCGCAGCTTCTTGAGGGCGCGCACGGCCGCCTCATCGAAGCCGCCGAGGGCGACGATCTCCTCGCGGAGCATCTCCGGCAGCCTTCTCAGGCGCTCGCGCCAGGCGCCGAGGTTGAACAGGCGGCGGCGCAAGAAGTAGAGCGTCGAGCGCCAGAGGAAGTTGAGGACGAAGCGGGTGTCGAAGAGCAGCGCGGCCAGGAGCAGCCTGCTGAGCGGCTGCACGCGGTCCACGTAGCTCCGCGCCTCCTTCGCCGGGTTCATCACCTCGAGGATCCAGAGGCTCCCCCAGGGCAGGTCCAGGATCTCCGTTCCGTCCCGCCTCCTTTTGGTCATACGGTCGTAGTCGACCCGGTGGATGCGCTCGAGCTGGTGCCCGTGCCGGATCTGGATGCCCTCCGGCAGATAGTAGGTGTCGCTGGAGGTGACGAAGTGGACCCGCTCCGCCGCCGCGCCCGGCGCCACGTAGCGCCTGAACAGCTCCTGCGGACCGGGAAACCACATGTCGAGGAATCGTGGTTGCCCGGCAGAAAGACGACCCGCCGCCCCTCGTGGGAGAGGAAGGTCTTGAGCGCGTGGATGAACTTCGGGTGCCCGTCCATGCACTGGCGGAGCTTCTCGGTGGCGATCTCGTCGGTGATCTCGGTCGGCCAGACCCCGCCCACCTTCACCTTGAGCAGGTCGAAGACGTCGCCGTTCAGGATCAGCTCAATCTCGCCCTCGTCCCCGGCCTCGGCGTCGTAGTGGGCCAAGAGCTCGGCGAACGAGTCGTCGTGGTGAAAGTCCTCGAGCACGTTCAGCTCGCCCGGCCGGCTCCCGGTGCCGAGGTGCAGGTCGCTGAGGACGAGGCGGGTGAGCTTCATGCTTGGGCAGGGGCGTACGACGGGTGGAGCCGGCCGACAAATGGCGGCCGCGCGACAGCGCCGGGGCCAATTAGCGCAGGCCATCCGCCGGAAGGGCAATTCCGTGCACGCCGAGCGCGGCCCAGGCGCCGGAAAGCCCGAATTGTCGCGCTCATCGCGGGGGATGGCGACCTTGACTTCGCTCCCCCACCCCCGATACTCGATGCGTTGGCGCGCTCCGGCCGGCCGAAGTGCGACCGGAGCTCGACGACGGGTGCGGCGGGCAGCCTCCGCACGGGTGGGAGCTCGGGCTTCGGGACCGGGCGGTTCGCACGAGGAGATGGGTTGATGTCGCATCGTTGGCTTGGTTTGGCGGGGCTCGGCCGCGCATCTTGGGTGCTCGCGGCGCTGCTCGCGGTGGGCTGCAATACGAGCGGCGGGCTGATCGACCGCGACGCCACCCTCGTCCCCTTCGACTCCGGCCTCGCCCCGGACTCGGGCCCCGGCTTCCTCGACGGCGGCGGGATCGGCCGCACCGATCTGAGCCTCGCCCGCGTGGTGCCGGACCACGGCCCCTTCACCGGCGGCAACCAGGTCGTCCTGCGCGGCAGCGGGTTCACGGACCAGTCCCAGGCCACCTTCGGCACCCACGACGTGCAGCCCGCCGACCACCGGCTCATCGACGGCCGGCGCCTGGCGGTGGTCGTGCCGGCGGGCGAGGTCGGCACGGTGGATGTCTCCGTGACGGTCGGCAGCCAGACGGTCACGCTGACGGGTGGCTACACCTACGACGCGATCGACGTGCAGCCCAACTCGGGCGCGGTCGCGGGCAACACGCAGGTCACCATCGTCGGCAGCGGCACGCACTTCGCCGACGGCGATACCGTCCTCTTCGGCCGCACGCCCTGCAACGAGGTGCAGGTGGTCTCGGAGACCCGCCTCAACTGCCGCACCCCTCCGGCGTCGGCCGGCACGGTCGACGTGACCGTTCAGAGCGGCACCGACGGAACCTCGATCACGGCGCCCCACGCCTACACCTACTTCGACAGCTCCGACCCGGTCTCGGGCGGCCTGGGCGGCGGCTCGATCGCCGGCTCGATCAACGTGACCGTCATCGACGCGATGAGTGGCAACCCGGTGCCGGACGCGTTCGCCATCCTCGGCGAGGATTTGACGACCGATCACCAGGGCATGACCGACAGCCTCGGTCAGATCACGTTCTCGGGGGAGGACGTGGTGCCGCCGCAGACGATCCACGTCTCCAAGCACTGCTACGAGCGGACCTCGTTCGTCGCCTTCGACGCCAGCGACGTGACCATCTTCCTCACGCCGTGGATGGACCCGATGTGCGGCATGGGGATGCCGCCGCCCGGCTCGAGCCGCGGCCGCCACGGCGCGGAGATCGAGGGCGAGCTGGTCTGGTTCCGCGACTTCGGGGACAACGCCACCACCTGGTTCAACCTGCCGGAGCCGCGCGACGGATGGGTGCGCGTGGCCTACGTCTACACGACCCAGGCTTGCGTCGGCAGCGGCTGCGACAACCCGGACCCCTCCGCGAACGGCTCGTCACAGCGCGTGCTGGAGACGGACACGCACGGCGTGCAGGGCTGGCCGTACTCCATCTTCGCGCGTCCCGCGGGCTTGGCGGTCTACGCCTTGGCCGGGCTCGAGGACCCCGCGACCGGTCGCTTCATCCCCTACGTGATGGGCATCACGCGCAGCGTCCTCGCCGGTCCGGGCGAGACCTTGTCGGGCGTCGACATCATCATGAACATCCCTCTCGACCACTACGTCGAGACGCAGGTCGGGGCGCTGCCGGCGGCCACGCCGACCGGCCCGGACCGCTTCCGGCTGACGGCGAACATCGACCTCGCCGGTGAGGGCGTCATCGCCCGCCAGGTCAACGGCGTGGACCTGGACGTCGTCCGCGGCCGCAGCGCGAGCGAGCCTTTCCGCTTCCTCGCCCAGCCTGCTCTCGACGGCAACCTCTCGGATGGTCGCTACCGGATCGAGGCGGGCTGGTTCACGGGCGACTTCGACTCGCAGCCGGACACCATCGCGGTGCAGCGCGGCGTGACCGCGGTCGACGACACCGTGGTGATGGCGGACTTCCTCGGCATCCCGCAGGCCAGCGCGCCGGCGGACGGCGAGGCCCTGCCCGCCGACCGCGTCTTCCGCTGGGACTCCGACGGCCCCGACCCCGACCTGCACGTGATCGTGATGGTCGGCGCGGACGGGAACCCGGCCTGGCGCATGTACACGCCGGGCAACGTGCGGGAGGCGCCGGCGCCCGACCTGTCGAGCATCCCGGGGTTGGACGATCTGCCCTCCGGCTTCCTCCAGTGGGCGGTCTTCGCCATCACAATCCCGGGCTTCGACTTCAACACGTTCCGCTACTCGGACCTCAACAGCTTCTATTGGTCGCGCTCGGCCGCCAACTCGTTCCTCGCGCAGCGCTGAGCGGCGCCAGATGGAGTCTCACTTGAACCGCTCGCTCGCCTCGCTGTCGGGGGCCCTCGTCGGGCTGCTCCTCGCGTCCTGCACCACTG
The DNA here is from genome assembly GCA_963832725.1 of uncultured Pseudomonadota bacterium. GTDB lineage: Bacteria > Myxococcota_A > Polyangia > Polyangiales > Sandaracinaceae > JAEZBP01. Next base: position 2,277,709 of record CAWHVG010000003.1, on the reverse strand, counting down.
GCAACGGGATGTCGCCGTCGGACGACGCCGGGGCGATCGACCCCTTCGTCGACGGGAGCTTCACCTGCCTCACCGCCGACGCGCGCGCTTGCGTCGGCACCGTGCACTACTCGTGCTCTCCGGACGGCGAGTTCTACAGCACGGTCCGCGTCGACTGCGCCACGCAGATGATCGACGGTCGGCCGGCGGTGTGTGTGAGGGACCTCGGCTGCGTCGTCTGCCACCCGAACGAGATCTTCTGCGCCGGCGGCAACGCGGTGCAGTGCAACGCGATGGGGGACGGCTACGACGTGATCGACGAGTGCCACCCGGACCAGGGGACGGTCTGCCGGCAGGGAGCCTGCCAGAACCTCTGCGATCTGGCGGTGGCCGACCACAGCTATCTCGGCTGCGAGTTCTACGCGGTCGACCTCGACAACGCGTCGCTCGGCGCCGGGCGGGACGCCTCGGCGCAGCAGTACGCGGTGGTCGTCTCGAACCCGAGCGGCGAGCCGGCCGAGGTCATCGTCGAGCGAAACAACGCCGCGCCCGGGGACCCCGCGGACGTCGAGGAGGTGGACCGGGTGACGGTGCTGCCCGGCGACCTCGAGGTGTTCACGCTCCCGCGCCGCGAGGTGGACGGGTCGAGCAGCTTCTTCCCCTGCACCGCCAGCTCCGACTGCAACGTCGGCGAGTCGTGCTGGTGCAGCGGCGGCGTCACCGCCGAGGACGGCGGCGACAGCGACTGCCGCTGCCGCAACGCGGCGGGCGCCAGCGGGATGAACGACGGTACGCACTCGGCGCTGACGTCGAACGCGTACCACCTGCGCTCGGTGCTTCCAATCAACGCCTACCAGTTCAACCCGCTCGACAACGTCAGCGTCTTCTCGAACGACGCGTCGCTCCTGTTGCCGGTGTCGGCGATCAGCAGCAGCTACACGGTGGTCGGCTGGCCGCAGACCATCGCCGACAGCATGGACCCGAACGAGGACTTCGATCCGACTCGGCACGACGAGGGGCTGAGGGCCTTCCTCACCATCGTCGGCACGGCCGCGGGCACGCACGTGACGGTCACGCTGGGACCGGAGGTGCGGAACGTCATCGGCGTGAACGGCGCCACCAACGGCATGGCCGGCGACGTCTGGGAGTTCGACATCGGGCCCTTCGACGTGTTGAACCTGGAGACCGGCGGCTTCAACGCCGACTTCACCGGCACGGTCGTCGAGTCTTCCAGCCCGGTGAGCGTGTTCACGGGCAGCGAGGCCTCGGACGCGCCGCGCTTCGACACGCTCCTCGACCGGCAGTGCTGCGCCGACCACCTCGAGGCCCAGCTCTTCCCGGACGATACGCTGGGCACGCACTTCTTGATCGGGCGCATGTATCCGCGCTCGCGAGCGCTCAACGCTGCGTTCGTCGACCCGACCGTGGACAGCGTCGGCGACTTCAACGAGCCGGAGTACATCCGGGTCGTGGCCGTGGTGGACGGGACGAACATCAGCACCACGCTCCAGCCGCCGTGGGACCAGTTCACGCTCGACCAGGGGCAGAGCACGATCCTGGTGGCCGATCAGGACTTCGAGATGCACTCGGACCGGGCCATCGCCGTATTGCAGGTGCTGGCCGGCCAGGAGGCGGTCGGCATCCCGAGCTATTACCCGGGCGGCGATCCGGCGGCGATCGCGGTGGCGCCGGTCGAGCAGTACCGGCAGGAGTACGTCTTCCTGACGCCGAACAAGTATGCGTTCGATTTCGTGACCATCACCGGTCCGCGGGACGCGCAGATCCTGCTCGACGAGATGACCCTCGACCACTGGATGTGCGAGACCGCGCCGGCGGACGGCATCCCGCGCCGCGACGGCGACCCGCCGCCCGACACCGTGGTGCACCGCTGCCAGCTCTCCTTCCCCGACGTGCTGGGCCGGAACATGCCCGTCGAGGACGGCATCCAGAACGACGGCTACCACACGCTCCGTTCGAACAAGGAGATCGGCCTCGTCGTGTACGGCTTCGACGCGTTCGTGAGCTACGCCTACGCCGGCGGGCTCAACCTGCAAGTCATCCACTGATTCGCGAGGCTCCTCCCGCCCGACCGGAGGAGCTCCCACGCGACGATCGAGCTCCGCACTGAACGTGTGTACAGTCAAGGGCTTCCGTGGTACCCCTCGCGGCTCCATGGAGGACGTCCACATGGCGAAGAACGGGGCGAAGCGGAAGCAAGCGCGCGAAGCGGTCGAGCTCGACCGGATCGAGATCGTCGGCGCGCACGAGCACAACCTCCACGTCGATCATCTCGAGCTGCCCAAGCGAAAGCTCGTCGTGTTCACGGGCGTCAGCGGATCGGGGAAGTCGTCCTTGGCGTTCGACACGCTCTTCGCCGAAGGGCAGCGACGCTACATGGAGAGCCTCAGCTCGTACGCGCGCCAATTCCTCGGCCGGATGGAGCGTCCCGAGGTGGAGCGGCTGCGAGGCCTCTCGCCGACGATCGCCATCGAGCAGAAGGCCTCGTCCGGCAACCCGCGCTCGACCGTCGGCACCATCACGGAGGTCTACGACTACCTCCGCGTGCTCTACGCGCGGGCTGGCCAGCAGCACTGCCATCAGTGTGGCGAGCCCGTCCGCGGGCAGAGCGCCGAGGAGATCGTGCGCGAGCTGGCCGCGCTGCCGGAGGGAACGCGCTTCACCCTGCTGGCGCCCAAGGTCGTCCACCGCAAGGGCGAGTTCCGCGAGCTCTTCGAGCAGCTCGCCGTCGCCGGCTTCGCGAGGGTGCGGGTGGACGGCGCGATCCATCGGAGCTCCGAGGTGCCCGCCCTCGACAAGAAGAAGAAGCACGACGTCGACGTCGTCGTCGATCGGCTGAGCCTGCGCGACGAGGAGCGCGGCCGGCTGACCGAGAGCGTGGAGCTCTCGTTGCGCGAAGGGGAGGGCGAGCTGAGCGTCCTCTTCGACGACGACACGACGCAGTCCTTCTCCGAGCACCGCACCTGCTGCGGCCACTCGTTTCCCGAGCTCAGCCCGCAGAGCTTCTCGTTCAACAGCCCCCTCGGCATGTGCCCGCGCTGCCACGGCCTCGGGCGGGTGGACGCGATCGATCCCGCGCTGGTGATCCCGGATCCCTCCAAGTCGATCCGCGAGGGCGCCATCGCGCCGTGGGCGAGCTCGATGGAGCGCGGGCAGGGCTGGCGCTTCCGCATCATCGACGCGATGAGCAAGGCCTGCGACGTCGATCTCGACGTGCCCTTCCGCAAGCTCTCCAAGAAGAAGCAGCGGATGGTCCTCTACGGCATCGACGAGCGTCTCGAGGTGAGCTGGGAGAGCCGCCGCACCGGCAGCCACGGCAGCTTCGGCGTGCGCTTCGAGGGCGTGCTCAATCTGCTGATGCGCCGCATGAAAGAGACGACCAGCGAGGCGATGCGCGAGCAGTACCTGCGCTACTTCAGCGAGCAGGTCTGCGCGGATTGCGGCGGCCAGCGCCTGCGACCCGAGACCCTGGCCGTGCGCTTGGCCGATGCCAGCATCGCCGACGTGGCCGGCATGACGGTGGATCGAGCGACGGCGCACTTCGACGGGCTCGCGCTGACGGGCAACACCGCCACCATCGCCGCCGGCGTCCTGCGCGAGGTGCAGAGCCGGCTCCGCTTCTTGCTCGACGTCGGCCTCGACTACCTCACGCTCGACCGCGCCGGCCCCACGCTCTCGGGCGGCGAAGCGCAGCGCATCCGCCTGGCCAGCCAGCTCGGCAGCGAGCTGAGCGGCGTCATGTACGTGCTGGACGAGCCCTCGATCGGCCTCCACGCGCGGGACAACCAGCGCCTCATCGCCACGCTCTCCCACCTGCGCGATCTCGGCAACAGCGTGATCGTGGTCGAGCACGACGAGGAGACCATCCGCGCCGCCGATCACGTGGTGGACTTCGGGCTCGGCGCCGGCGTGCGCGGGGGCGAGGTCATCTACGCGGGGCCTCCGGCCGGCCTGGCCAAGTGCAAGGAGAGCCTGACCGGCCAGTACCTGAGCGGCCGCCGGCGGATCGAGATCCCGGAGGCGCGGCGCGAGCCGGCCGACTGGATCCGCATCCGCGGCGCGGCCGAGAACAACCTCACGGGCGTGGACGTCGAGCTCCCGCTCGGCTGCCTGGTGGCGGTGACGGGCGTGAGCGGCGCCGGCAAGAGCTCGCTGGTCAACGGCATCCTCCTGCCCGCCCTCGGCCGCGCGCTGCACGGCAGCGGCAATCGCGTCGGCAAGCACGACGCCATCGAGGGCCTCGACGCGCTCGACAAGGTCATCGCCATCGACCAGAAGCCGATCGGCCGCACTCCGCGCAGCAACCCCGGCACCTACACGAAGGCCTTCGACGAGATCCGCTCCGTCTTCGCGCAGCTCCCCGAGTCGCGGGCGCGCGGGTTCACGCCGGGACGCTTCAGCTTCAACGTCAAAGGCGGCCGCTGCGAAGCGTGCGCGGGCGACGGCATGGTCAAGGTCGAGATGCACTTCCTCTCGGACGTCTACGTCCCCTGCGAGGTGTGTCAGGGCCGCCGCTACAACGCGCAGACGCTCTCGGTGCGCTTCAAGGGCAAGAGCATCGCCGACGTCCTGGCGACCAGCGTGGACGAGTGCACCGAGCTCTTCAGCGCCTACCCGCGCCTCTCGCGCATCCTCGGCACCCTGGTCGACGTCGGCATGGGCTACATCGCGCTCGGCCAGCCCGCGACGACCATGAGCGGCGGAGAGGCCCAGCGCGTCAAGCTCAGCCGCGAGCTCGGCAAAGTGCAGACCGGCCGCACCCTGTACGTCCTGGACGAGCCCACCACCGGCCTCCACTTCGAGGACACCAAGCGCCTCTTGCTCGTGCTGCAGCGCCTCGTCGACTCGGGAAACACGGTAGTCGTCATCGAGCACAACCTCGACGTCGTCAAACAAGCGGACTGGATCGTCGATCTCGGCCCCGAAGGCGGCGACGGTGGAGGCCGAGTCGTCGCCACCGGCACCCCCGAGCAGGTGGCCAAGGCCCGCGGCTCCTACACCGGACAGTTCCTCCGCCACGTCCTCGCGGCAGGCCGCGCCACGCCGAAGAGGCGTGCCTCACGGAGCGCGCGCGCGTCGGGCTGATCCGCGCTCGGGAGGACCGCGCGCCGCTGGTCACCCTCGGAGCTCCCTCCCCGGTTCGACCGGGCAGGGTTGGGGTGGGGGCTGGCCGAAGCATCTGCTCTCTGGGCCACGCCTCCCAGCCGCCTCCCGCAACACCAGCAACCGAGAGAAGAGGATCCGAGCGCGTTCCAGCCCCCGGCAGGGCGCCCCGTTGACAGTGGGATCCACGCCTCGCTACCGTGAAACGCGGCACTCATCGTCGCGTTCGTCGGGGAGGGCATCCATGAAGTCGGTACATCTCGTCGTCGGTCTTTCGGCGCTCGCGCTTCTCGGTTGCGGGAAGAGCGTCGCGACCTGCGTCCCCGGAACGACCCAGGCGTGTCTCTACGACTCGAAGGACTACCTCCACGGGATGAGCTCGAGCGCCTACATCATGGGGAGCACCAGCGGCACGTCCTCCACAGCGACTGCCACCCTCCTCTGGGTGCGCAGCCCGCACTGAGCTCGACCGCGACAGAGGCTGACCACGCGCTGGGACGCGGGGTTCGCCTCACGACCGCGTTCACGGTCGACCCAACGCGGGTTGGCTTTGGTGAGCGCCGAATCGTGTCCGCGCATCCTGGCGACTCGAGCGTGGCGGTTCTGTGCGGCGCTGTCGATCGCCGTCGCGACCTCGCCTCGCTCGCGCGGACACGACCGAGCGCTCCTCGCGTCCTGCACGCATGGAACGCGGGCTGCATCGCCTCGACCGCGCGGGTCCGTGCCCGCGAAAGGGAGCAGCGCGATGTGGGCTCGTCGTCTCTCGGTCTCGTCGGTGCTGGCGCTCGTGTTGGCACTCGGCTGCGCGGCGCCGCAGCGCTTCGTCCCCGCATCGCAGGTGGAGCGGGCCTCGGGGGATCCCACGGCCGCGGTGGTCAACCGCGCGGGGCTGACGGTGGTGGCCAACGCCGACGACTGGGACGGCTATCCGAGTAATCTGCCGGCCCTGATGACGCCGGTGTACGTGCGGATCCTGAACGACAGTGATCGGCCCATCGCCATCCGCTATCAGGACTTTCATCTCGCCACCGACGCGGGCCGCCGGTTGACGCCCGTTCCCCCGCTCGGTTCCGACCGGATCAATCGAGTGGCCGTGCTCCCTCAGGTGCAGGCGCGCGGGTTTCATTGGGCGCCCTACTATCGTGATCTCTTCGGTGAGGACCTCGACTACTGGACGGGCGCGTTCGCGTTCGATCCCGGTTTCTACGACCGCTACCTCGAGTGGCGGCCGGATCTCCCGACGGCGCCGATGGTCGAGGGCGCGCTGCCCGAGGGCGTGCTGGAGCCGGGCGGGACCATCGCCGGCTATCTCTACTTCCCGCAGGCGGGCAACGTCTGCCGCGTGACGCTCGAGGTCGACCTCGCCGCGCCCGGCGGAGGGCACCGCGTGGCCGACATCGCCATCCCCTTCCTCGCCCTGCCGAGCTGAGCCGCGCTCAGCCGCTGGGGCGCAGGACGCCGGACTCGAGGGCGAAACGGACGAGATCGGCGCGCGTGCGCAGGCCGAGCTTGTCGGCGATGCGGGCGCGGTAGGTCTCCACCGTCTTGACGCTGAGGCCGAGTACCTCGGCCACCTCGCGCTGCGTCTCACCGCGGGCGAGGCGCTCGAAGACCTCGCGCTCGCGCGGGCTGAGCAAGGCGAGCGAGTCGCGCCCTTCCTTGGGCAGCTTCGGCATCGGCTTGGTGGCCTGATCGATGGAGTCGGGCGGACCCTGCTCGGCGAGCTTGAGGTGCCGCGCGCCGACCTCGACGTCGTCGCCCGGTGTCAGAACGCAGGGGCCGTAGATGCGCTTCCCGTTCACGCGGACGCCGTTGCGGCTGCCGTGATCGGTGATCTCCACCGTGTCTTCCGAGACGCGCAGGCTGGCATGCCGCCGCGAGACGAACTCATCGTCGATCCGGATCTCGCAGGCCGCATCGCGGCCGACGCGCCAAAGGCCAGGGGTCAGGAGGACTTCGTGGTCCCCGAGGGATAGGACGAAGCGATGCACGCCGGCGCATGATAACAGGCTCCCGAGGGAAGGCGGCCTTTCCGGGGGCGTCTTGTCCGACTTTCATGGGTGCTCAGTTTACGATCGTGGCCGTTCACCACGATGCGTCGCGGCACGAGCGCACGCGGGTCTTCCAGGATCGTGCCGATGGCGGGCGTGTTCTGGTGGAGATGCTCCGCGCCCTCGATCCGATCGACCCCGTGATCTTGGCGGTGCCCGCCGGTGGGGTGCCGGTGGCGGTGGAGATCGCCCGCGCGACCGGCTGGCCGCTCGACGTGGCGGTGGCCAGCAAGGTGACGCTGCCGTGGAACATGGAGGCCGGTTACGGCGCGGTGGCCTGGGACGGAACTGCGCGCATCGACGAGGATCGCGCGGGCGGCTTGGATCGCGAGACGATCGAAGAGGGCCTGGCGAAGACGCGGGCGAAGGTGGCGCGGCGGGTGCGGCGCCTGCGCGGTCCGGGCGCGATGGAGCTGTCGGGCCGGACGGGGATTCTGGTCGACGACGGCTTGGCCTCCGGCGTGACGATGGAGGTGGCGGTCGAGGCGCTCCGCCACGCGGGTGCGGCAAGGGTGAGCGTCGCCGTGCCGACCGGTCACGAGGCGGCGGTGCAGCGCATCGGACGGCGGGCCGACGAGCTGGTGTGCGCAAACGTCCGCTCCGGTCTTCCGTACGCGGTCGCCGACGCGTACGAGCGCTGGCAGGACGTGCCGGAGGTGGTGGCGGACGAGCTCTTGCGGCCGTTCCGGGCCGAGGACCGACCCTGGGCGTCCGAGTGAGCGCCTGACGCTCGCCCGGGTCCGAGGAGGCTTTCCGGCTCGACACGCCCGTGCAGAGCGACCGCCCGCCCTGATGCGTCGCCGGGCCGGGTGATACATTGCCGGCACGATGCGTGAGCTGGTGGAAGCGCTCTGCTCGGAGGATTGCGCGGGGCGCGCGCCGGGCACCGCCGGTGGGATCTGGCGAGGCGGCTGGTGCGCGACGCGCTGCGCGGGGCCGGGCTCGACCCGAGCGAGCAGGTCATTCCGGGCTGCCGCGGCGCGAACGTGCTGGCGACCATCCCCGGGGCCATCGATCGCTGGGTGCTGGTGGCGGCGCACTATGATCACCTCGGCGTGTTCGATGGCCGGATCTTTCCCGGCGCGGACGACAACGCGGCGGCGGTGGCCATCCTGGTCGAGGTGGCCCGCGCGCTGGCCGCTCGGCGTCCGGACGGAACGCGGGGTGATCCTCGCTTCGTTCGACGCGGAGGAGCCGCCCTACTTCCTGACCAGCTCGATGGGCTCGGAGCACTTCGCGCGGCACCCGATCGTGCCCCTCGATCGCATCGATCTGATGGTCTGCATGGATCTGGTCGGGCACGCGCTGGGCTCGGAGGGCGTCCCCGGCGACGTGCGGGACACGGTGTTCGCGCTCGGCGCCGAGCGGAGCACGGGCACCGGGCTCACGGTGGACGAGATCGCCCGCGCGGAGCCGGGCGTGGTGGTGCGGCGCGCCGACGCCGAGATCATCCCGCCGCTCAGCGACTACGCGGCGTTCTGGGATCGGAAGCGGCCCTTCATGCTGCTGACGAACGCGCGCTCCCGCGTCTACCACACGCCCGACGACACGCCGCGGCTGCTCGCGTGGGACAAGATGGAGGCCACGGCCCGCTGGCTGACGCGCTTCGTCCGCGCGAGCTGCGCGCGCCACGAGGCGCCCTTCGAATTCGTGCCGCGGCGCGACGACGTCTCCACGCTCGACTCGTTCATCGATCTGACCGCCTCGCTGGCCGAGGTCTCCGCCGAGGCCGAGATGGGACACGCGCTGGCCACGCGTCTGCGCAGCCTGTGCCGGCGCGACGGAACGGTGCCCGAAGCGCAGCAGGGCGAGCTGGCCATGCTGGTGGGCGCGCTCGAAGCCGGCCTGGCCTGACCCGCTGGTTCGCGTTGCCGAGGGCCGCTACGCTCGCGAGCGTGAGCTTCACATCGCGGATCATCGGTGCCTGCTGGCTCGTCGTGCTCGGCGGCTGTTCTTCGAGCACGACTCCGAACGACGGTGGCTTGCCCGCCGTCGATGCGGCCGGCCGGGACGGGGGCCGCGCGGACGGCGGGCGCGCCGACGCGGGCAGTCCGTTCGACGCGGGTGCCGACGCGGGCACGCCGACCGACGCGGGGACGACCGTCGACGCGGGAGCACCGGCCGACGCGGGTACGGCCGCGGACGCGGGAACACCGCCGATCGACGCGGGTGGCCGCGTGCCGATGTACCACCGGCCCGACGACTCGCAGTGCAGCGCGCCTGCACCCGCGGGCAACTGCAGCTTCGGCGGTGGCGGATCGGGCATGTGCTCGAGCGACTCCGACTGTACCGGCGGGGTCGATGGCCGCTGCAACATGAACCTCGGCGGCGCTGTGTTCTGCCGCTGCACGTACGACACCTGCGTGCACGACACGGACTGCCCGACCGGACAGACGTGCGCGTGCCACGGCGCCGCGTTCCACACGGACGGAAACACGTGCATCGCGGGCAACTGCCGCGTCGACTCCGACTGCGGCGCGGGCGGCTACTGCTCGCCGACGACCGGCGGCTGCGGCGGGCTCGCGGGCTACTATTGCCACACCGCGAGCGACGACTGCATCGACGACAGCGACTGCGGCTCGACCGCGACGCACGTATGCCAGTACTCCACGACCGACGGTCGCTGGGAGTGCATGATGCGCCTGCTCTGTCCCTGAGCTGCGGCGCGAGCGCTCTCTTCGTCGGTCTCAGCTCGGCTCGCGATGGCCGCGAGCAAAGATCGCGCGGACGGCGTCGATGGTGTCGGCGTCCTCCGCGGGCTTGTCGGTGCGGTAGCGTTTGACCCGCGCAAAGCGCAGCGCGAGGCCGGCAGGGTACTGCGGGCTGGCCTGGACGTCGTTGAACGCGATCTCGACGACGAGCTCGGGCCTCACGTGCACGACGTGTCCTTCGCGACCGAGCGCGAGCGCGCCGAGGTGCTCGGTCTGCCAGGCCAGCATGGCGTCGGTCATGCCTTTGAAGGTCTTGCCCAGCATGACGAAGCCGCCATTGTTCGGGTCGGCACTGTCCAGTCCAGGCCGGCACTGTCCGGATCGCGAGCGCCGAGGTGGAGGTTGCTCAGCCAGCCGCGGCGGCGGCCGGAGCCCTCTTCCACCGCCAGCACGACGAGATCGAGGGTGTGCGCGGGCTTGAGCTTGAGCCAGCGAAGCCCGCGGCTGCCGGCCTCGTAGCCGCTCTCGAGGCTCTTGGCCATCACGCCCTCGTGGCCGCGCCGGATGGCGTCGTCGAAGAACGCGCAGGCCTCCTCCGCGCTGGCGCTGACGATGCGAGGGACGCGGTGTTCCGCGGGAACGGCCTGCGCCAGCGCTTCGATCCGCTCGCGGGCCGGCCGGTCGATGAGCGCCTCGCCGTCGAGGTAGAGCGCGTCGAAGTAGAGACCGGTGAGCGGCAGCTCTTCGCGCATCCGCGCGACGTCGCTCTTGCGGCCGAAGCGGCGCATGGTGGTCTGGAAGGAGCGCGGCGCTCCGTCCGGCCCGAGCGCGATGGCCTCGCCGTCGAGGATCAGCTCGCGGGCCGGCATGGCGCGGACGGCCTCGACCAGCTCGGGCACGCGCGCGGTCACGTCGTGCAGGCGGCGGGTGTAGACGCGCACCTCGTCGCCTGCGCGGTGGACCTGGACGCGCGCTCCGTCGAGCTTGAGCTCGAACGCGGCCTCGCCGAGGCGTGAGAGCGCAGCGTCCACGTCGTCGGCGGGCGAGGCGAGCATCGGCAGGACCGGCGAGAAGAGGGTCAGCTCGAAGCGCGAGAGGCTGCTCTCCCCTTCCTTCAGCGCCGCCGCCGCGACGTCCGTCGCGCTGCCGGCCAGCATCGCCGCCCGCCGCACCTTCGCGGGCTCGATGCCGCTCGCTTCCGCCACCGCCTCGATCATGAGCCCGACCAGCGCGCCCTGCCGGAGCTCGCCGAGCACCAGTCGGGTCAGAAGCTCCCGCTCCTTCTGGGTCGCGCGGGAGAAGAGCGCGCCCAGCCGCTGCTTGCGACGCGCGCTCGAGCCGGCGCCGCGGATGTTCGCGAGGTCCTCGAACGCTCCGTCGACCTCGCGCAGGGTCAGGCTCGGCTCGCTCGCCGGCGCGCCCGGCTCCAGATCGCGGAAAACGGCCCAGCCGAGGCCGATGCGGCCCTGCGGGAGCACGCCCGCGAGGTAGCTGACGCCGATGGTGATCTCGTGCGGCCCGAGCTCGCGCAGCAGCTTCGCGAGCCGCGCCGTCTTCGCCTTGCGCGAGCGGGTGGAGGCGACGTCTTCGGACGCCGACACGAGCGCGGACAGGAGCATCCCTCGGAGTATGCCCCCGGGTCGTCGAGGAGGTAGCCCCGGCGAGCGCGGCCAGCAGGATCGGGCGGCGCGTGAGTCGATGTTGCGGCGAGCTTCCCACTGCATGGCAGCCGAGCCGCGCGGCATGCCTCGCCAGACGACGAACAATTGGATGAACGGTCCCTCGCGCGAGGCTCGCCCTCTCGCGCGTCCCGCGACGGCGGCAGCGACGAGCGGCCCAGGAGCTCGGATCGCGCTTCCGGGCGGGAAGAGGCAGGGCGTCGACGGCGTACACGCTGGCGCGAGCCCGCGTTCCCGAGGATCATGCTGTCCGTGGCCGTTCCGCACGCGACCGACCGTCTCGGTCCCTACGAGCTGCTCGACCCGATCGGGGAGGGCGGGTTCGCGCGCGTCTACCGCGTGCGTCGAGACGGTGAGGAGCTGGCGGCCAAGGTGCTGGCGGCGACGGCGAGCGCCGAGCCGGCGGCGGTCGAGCGCTTCGAACGCGAGATCGAGGTGCTGCGCGGCATCAAGCACCCGAACTTGATCGAGCTGGTCGACCACGGCGTCGACGACGAGCGCGGGCCCTACATGATCACGCGGCTCATCACGGGGATGACGCTGAGGGAGCTCGCCGCGGGCAGGCCGCTGGCGCCCGAAGCCGCGCTGCTCTTGATCGAGCCGGTCCTGCGCGCGCTGACGGCGATGCACGCGGTGGCGTTGGTTCACCGTGACATCAAGCCCGAGAACGTGATGGTCACGCCGCTCGGCGATGTGGTGGTCGTCGATCTGGGACTGGCACTCCACGGCGCTCATTCGCGTTTGACCGAGGCGGGCAGCGTGACCGGTTCGGTGCCCTACATGGCGCCCGAGCAGATCGAGGGCGGAGCGATCGCGCCGAGCACGGACGTGTGGGCGGTCGGGGTGATGCTCTACGAGCTCGTGGCCGGGAAGCGGCCTTTCCAGCGGCAGCGCGCGGGTGAGGAGCTGGCCTCGATCCTCGCCGCCACCCACGAGCCGCTGGCACGCGTGGAGCCGCGCGTGTCGAGTGAGCTGGACGACTTCGTCGAGCGCTGCCTGGCCCGCGAGCCCGAAGCGCGCTTTCGCGACGCGGCCAGCGCGCTCGAGGCGCTCGAGCAGTGCTTCGACTGGATCACGCCGAGGCAGATGCGCGCGGAGCGGGCGGCGGTGATCACCGATCCCGGTCGATACGGCGAGCGCGCGGCGGAGCGGCGGGTCGCCCTGTCCTGTGATCAGGCGCGCGAGCTGATCGCCCGCGGCGAGGACTTCGAGGCGCTCCGGATCCTGGATTGCGCGCTGAGCTACCGGCCCGACGACGAGCGGGTGCTGGCGCTGGTGGCCCGCGCGAGCGGTGAGCGGAAGCGTGAAAGCGCGCCGGTGCCGGAGAGCGGCGTGCGGAGCGCGCGGCGCGCGGCCGAGGTGGTCAGCGGGACGGGGCCGACCGCGGTGCGAGCGCGGGAAGGGGCCGGGTCGATCTACGCGGCGCTGCGGGAGGATGCGGACGCGGATGCGGGCTCCGACGAGGCGCGAGCTGCTGCTGGCCCGAAGAGCCCGCGGTGGCGCTCGATCGCCATGGTCGCCGGGCTCGTGCTCGGCGGCGCCGCGCTCGGGGGCATCGGGTTCTGGGCCGGTCGAAGCGGGCAGGACGCTCCGGACTCGGGCGAGCCCGTCGACGCGGCGCCCCCCGACGAGAGCGCGAGCGCGGCGAGCGAAGAGGCCGAGCCGAGCGTGCAGGGCGGCGCGGCGATGGAGCCGGGCTCGCCCGATCATCCCGGCGACACGGCGAGCGACACGGCCGGCGACACGGCGGACGCGGTCCTCTCGAGCCCGATCCCGCCTTCGGTGCCGCCGGACATCTCGGACCTGCGGCCCATCCCGCTCTCGCTCCTCTCGAATGACGATCCGCCGCGCGAGAACGACGACATCGCGCGTCCGGGCGAGTCGCTGGTGCCTGCGAGCGCGCTGGGTCCGGACGGTCCCGCCGCCGGCCTGGCCAGCATCGAGGCGCAGCTCCGCGCCCGCCCCGGCGACGCCGAGCTGGAGGTGGGCCGCGCGCTCGCGCTGATCGGCAACGGACGCGTGCACGACGGGCTGTCCGAGCTCGAACGGATCGCCCGCGCGCACCCGGACCTCGCCACCGTCTGGGGCGCCCGCGGCTACATCGCGTACCGGCAGGGGCACCTCGACGAGGCCGAGCGCTTCCTGACCCGGGCCATCGAGCTCGACCCGGCCGGCGCCACCGACTGGCGCAACCGCGGCATCCTCCGCTCGAAGCAGGGACACAGCCGCGACGCCTATCGAGATCTGGTCACCGCGCTGCGCTACGCGCCCGACGACCTGCAGGCGCTCACCGAGCTGGCGCACATCTACGAGGTCGCCGGCCGCCGGATGGACGCGCGTCCGCTCCTCGAGCGGGTGGTGCGCTCGAGCCCCCGCAACGTGGTGGCCTGGGTGGACCTGTCGAAGACCCAGCCCGACCCGGACCAAGCGCTCCAGAGCTTGCAGCGCGCGTTGGCCATCGATCCGAACTACCCGCGCGCGCTCACAGGGCTCTGCCGTCACTACGCGCAGCACGACGCGGCGGAGGCGATCGAGGCGTGTACGCGCGCCGCAGAGGTCGTGCCGCACGACGCGGGCGTGTACATGCACCGCGGCCTCGCGCACTACTACCTCGGCGACACCGAGGCGGCGCTGCGGGATCTCGACCGCGCGGCGCAGATGGATCCGAACGACTCCAGCATCTTCACCAACCGCTATCTGGTGCGCACCCACGCGGGGCAGACGGAGCTGGCGCGACAGGACCTGCAGCACGCCTGCGACCTGCACAACGACACCGCCTGCGCCGAGCTCCGCCGCACCGAGTGAGGGTGCGGGACGGCGCTGGCGGGACGCCCGAGAGCTCAGGCGAGCGCGCTGATCAGCCCGGCGTGGACGCGCAGCGAGACGGGGCCGCCGCCGAAGTACGTGTCGAGGGTGCGCTGGACCTGCTCGAGGATGCGCTCGCTCCCCTCTTCGAAGCCGGCGATCCATCGCCACTCCGGTAGCGCGATCAGCCGGATCATCGGATCGCTGAAGATCTCGGCGGCGGAGCCGAAGGCGATCTGGAACTCCTCGGTCTTCACCCTGCAGCCGGTGAATCCCGCGGAGCTGATCACGGCCTCCAGCGTGGCCGGGCTCGGATAGCGCGCGGTGATCCGATCGATGCGCTGGGCGACGTGCGGGTCGTCCAGCTTCAGGGCCACCTCGCGGAACATGTCGAGGACCTCTTCGAAGGTGCCGTGCAACGCGTGGGTCAGCAGCAGTCGGCCCGAGTCGACGAGCACGCGGTGCAGCTCCGAGAGCGCTTGCTCCGGGCCCTCGAACGCGCCGAGCGCCAGGTTCGCGACCACGAGATTGAAGACCTCGTCCCCGAAGCTGAGCTGCTCGCCGCTCTCGACCTTGAAGAAGATGCGACGGCCCGCCTCTCCGAGCGCGCGGCGACGCGCGACGTCGAGGAGGGTGGCGTCGGGATCGATGGCGATCACCCGGCCGCCGTCGCCGAGGCGCTTCAGGACCTCCAGCGCCGGATATCCGGTGCCGCAGCCGACGTCGAGCACCTGAAGCCGCTCGCGCGATGGGAGCTCGGCCAGCAAGAGCCGCCCGAAGAGCGCGCTGTAGCGGGGCACGACGTGCGCGTCGTAGAGCACGGCGTCCTGCGATGTTCCGACCGCGGCCAGGCGCTGCGAGCTCTTGTGCCGCCGTCCGTTCACCGACCGCGCTCGGGATTCGAGCTCTTCCAGCGCCGACGCCGCCAGCTCTCCGAGGGTCACCGGCCCTTCCTCGAGCTCGTCGATCTCCGCCTGGCGGCGGTCGTCCACGAGCTTCTCGATGTGCGTGGCCGCGGACGGGTCGCCGTACTCCACCAGGGCTTCGATGCCGGCGGCCACCACGTTCGGGTCCGGGTGACGGAGAAAGCGCGCCATCAGCGGGATCGGATCGGGGTCGTGGATCTCGGTGAGGATGAAGGGCAGCTCCTGCAGGGCCAGCATCAGGTCGTCGCGATCGAGGGCGCGCTCGATCGCGCGCGCCACTTCCTTGAAGCGCTCGTAGGCGACATCGCGCAGCGCCTCGCCGGCCTCGATCCGTGCGCGCGGGCTCGGATGATCGAGGATGGCGATCAGCGTGTCGGCCATGTTGGGCCCCGGCACCTGCGCGCAGAGGTCGGCCAGCCGGACCAGGCGGAGCTCGGCCTCTCGCTCGTCGTCGAGGGCGAGCGCCTCCTCGGCGGCCTCGGTCAGCACGGCCGAGAGGGCCTCGGGCGGGCTCTCGTCGAAGAAGCGCTGCTCCGCCTCGCGGGCGCGCCGGTCGGCGTCGAAGATATGGATGAGCTGCTCTCGAACGGTCATGCCTCGCCTCCTGGGGAGGCCCGAGCGTACGCCGAACGTCCCCCGCGGGAAATGCTCCGCTGCATCGCCCGCGGCCCGCTGCGGTAGGCCGGGGCCGATACGGCATTCCACCGGACCGAGGCGCTCGGTCTCGGTGCGTCGCGGGAACGAGCGGCCGCCGCGTTGCGCGCGGCCGGAGAATCGATAGCCTGCGCCCCCATGACCCTGCCCTTCGCCGCCCATGGAGTGTGGACCGCGCTCGCCACCCCCTTCCACGACGACGGCTCGCTCGACCTCGAGCGCTTCCGCCGCTTGGTGCGCTTCCAGGTCGCCGAAGGCGTGACCGGACTGGTGCCCTGCGGCACCACCGGCGAGTCGCCGACCCTGACCTGGTCCGAGCACGACGGCCTGGTCGACGCGTGCATCGCCGAGGCGGGAGGGAAGGTCGGCGTGCTGGCCGGCACGGGCAGCAACAACACCGAGGAGGCCATCCGGGGCACCCGGGCCGCGCGCGAGCACGGGGCGAGCGCCGCGCTCCTGGTGGATTGCTACTACAACGGGCCGAGCAGCCTCGAGCTGCGGACCGAGTACTACGAGCGGGTCCTCGAGGCGGTACCCGACATCCCGCTCGTCCCCTACGTCATCCCCGGCCGCACGGGCTGCGCGCTCGCGGCGGAGGATCTCGCCATGCTCCACCTCGCCGACCCGGCGCGGGTGCCGGCCGTGAAGCAGGCGACGGGGGATCTCGATCGGATGCGGCGCGACCGCGAGCTCTGCGGCGACGGACTCTCGATCATGAGCGGCGACGACGACATGACGCTGCCGATGATGAGCGACCCGAGCATTCGCGCGGCGGGCGTCATCAGCGTGATGGGCAATCTCGTGCCGCGCGCGCTGAGCGAGATGGTGAAGGCGCGCGCTGCGGGTGACGTGGGCCGCGCGGGTGAGATCGTGGCCAGCGTGGGACCGCTCCTCAAGATCGTGGGCGTCAAGGCGCACGGCACGCGCGAGCTGCCGGACGGCCGGACGGTCACCGTCGAGGACAAGTTCCGCAACCCCGTGCCGCTCAAGACCATGATGGCCGGCCTCGGGATGCTGGGAGCGCGTTGTCGCCGGCCGCTCGGCGCGATGACGCCGCCGGCGCTCGCGGTGTGCCGCGAGGCGCTCCGGGCCGTGTGGGAAGACTCGCCCGACATGCTGCGGCCGATCGAGGACGCGTTCGGCGTGCGCATCGAGGAGCGGCTGGCCGAGGACCGCTACTGGGCGTAGCCGGCGACGACGGACGTCGCGAAATCGGGCATCGAAGCTCTCGGGATCGCGTCTAGGTCTCCTCCCCCGGAGGCGACATGGCTCGAACGACAGCGTCCGTCCTGATCTGTCTGGTGATGACGACGGGGTGCTACGACTCGCACCCCGGCACGCCGATCGACGCGGGGCCGCCGCGTGATGGGTCGGCGCTCGACGGAGCGTTGCGGATCGACGGCGCGACGACGATCTCCGACCCGCCCCCGTCCATGTACGTCGTCTCCTCGCTGAGCTTGCCGGCGCCGAGCGGGGGCGTCGCGCCGGGTGCGAACCTCGACGGTCACGACTCGGGCTCCGGGAGCACCGATCCCACCGCGAATTGCGCGATCCGCGAGCCCGACTTCACGGCACCCGACGGCACCCACGGGGTCGACGACGTGCTCGGTCGGATCATCCCCTCCGTACACGGGCTGGTCTCCTCCGCGAGCGGCGGGGTCGACGGAGCGTTGGCGGCGGCGATCCACGGCGGTGACCTCCTCCTCGGCATCGAGGTGCAGGGGACACGGGTGACACTCGTCCGGCTCGCTCCGCCCCCTCGCCTGATGACCGACGGGGTCGGTCACGTCGCCGGGGGGCAGCGCTTTGCGGTGACCGAGCGCCTCGGCACGGGTGTGGCGACGGTCGACTCGAGCGGGAGGATGAAGGTCGCGCTCGGGGCCGTGACGCTGCCGGTGTCGGGCGCGCTCGGGAGCGTGCTCGGCTCGGGGCACCTGAACCACCTGGAGCTCCGTTTCACCCCCGGCGCCAGCGGCTGGAGCGATGGTGAGCTCGGCGCCACCGAGACCGTGACCGATGTGGTGGACGCCTGGAGCGCGCTGGTCCCGGGCATCGCCGACAGCGCGCGCTCGCTGCTCGAGAGCATGGCCGACATCGGGCCGCGCGCGGACCGTCCCGACGTCTGCCTGTCGGTCTCCGTCGGCATCGCGTTCGACGCCGTACCGGCGACGTTCGTCGGCACCTGAGCTGCATCGCGCGGAGTGGGGATCGGATCGCTCGATCACCGCGCGCCGAGGGCCTCGGGCTCGCTCCGGCCACGGGCCGCGCGCCTCGCTCCAGTCCTGCTCGCGGGGCCTCGGGCGCCAGCGCTGGCGTGCGGCCGCTGCCAGGACGTCGTCGAGAGGGAGCTCGAACGGGCCTCGAGGGACTTCAGCGGCGCAGCAGCGTCAGCGGCATGTTGCGGGCGGGGGCCATCGTCACGCTTCGCCGAACCGCGCGGTAGCGGGCGCCCGGCGCGCGGGCCACGCGATGGCGCTGCAGCATGGTCGCCAGCACGATGCGCATCTCGTAGAGCGCGAAGGCCATCCCGATGCAGCGCCGCGTGCCCCCGCCGAAGGGCAACCACGCGTAGGGGTTCGGTCGCACGCCGAGGAAGCGCGCGGGATCGAAACGCTCCGGATCCGGATAGAGCTTCGGGTTGCGGTGGGTCAGCCAGATCGAAGGCGAGGCCATCACGCCCGCCGGCAGGTGCCAGCCGGCGATCGTCCGCGGCCGCTGCAGCACCCGCCCGACCGCCGCGATCACCGGGATGATCCGCAGCGTCTCCTTGATGACCGCGTCGAGGTACTCGAGCTCCTTGCTCCGCGTCGGATCGATCGGGCCATCGCCCATCACGCGGTCGATCTCCTCGTGGACGCGGCGCTGCACGTCGGGGTTCTCGATCAGGTGCTTGAACGCCCAGGAGAGCCCGGTGGCGGTCGTCTCGTGCCCGGCCACCAGCATCGGTGATCAGCTCGTCGCGCAGCTCCTGCCGGCTCATCGGGGAGCCGTCCTCGTGTCGCGCATCGAGGAGCATCGAGAAGATGTCCTCGCCCCCCTCGAGGGGCTCGCGCCGGCGGGCGTCGATCATCCCGTAGACGAGGGCGTCGGTTCGCGCGCGGGTCCGCAGGTAGCGCCCCCAGGGTGAGCGCGGGCCGAGATCGTGTTGGAGCAGCGGCACGATCAACCCGGGCTTGGAGAAGTCGCGGATGAGCGCCCCGAGCGCGTCGCGGAGCTCGGCCGAGGTCGCGCCCGCGCCGAAGACGGTGCGCACGATGATGTCGAGCGTGATGGCCTGGGTGTGCGGTTGCACCGAGAAGGGGCGGCCGAGCGGCAGGCGCGCGAGCTCCGCCTGCGCGACGTCGCGCATCACCTCGCCGTAGCGGGTCATCCGCGCGCCGTGGAAGGGCGGGAGGAGGAGCTTGCGCTCGCGCAGGTGCTGCGATCCGTCCAGCAAGAGGAGCGAGCCCCCCCCGACGATCGGCTGGAGCGGGGTGTTCGCCTGACCGGCGTACGCGTCGTCGTTCGGCGTGGTGAAGATCTCTTTGATCGCGTCCGGGTCGTCGAAGACGATGAGCGCAGGCCACCGCGGGAAGCGCAGTGAGAAAGGCGTCCCGTGGACGCGGCGCAGATGGGCGAGCGTCTCGAAGGGCCGGAGGATCCAGGCCGCGAGCTGGGCGGCGCGAGGCCAGCTCGGCCCCGGCGGTAGCGCTTCGGGCTGCGGACCGGACCAGGGTGACGTCTCGACGGCGGCGCTCATGCGCCATTCAGCATACATGCCGGAGCCGCCGTGGCGAACGGTGCGCGGGCGCAGATGCCCTCAGCGCGGTCGCGTGCCGAAGCGCGGGGTCGGCGCGCTGCGGTCGCGCGGCTCGGGGCCCGGGCGCGGGAGCGGGAAGGGTCGCGGGTGTCCCCGCATCGTCGCTCGCCCGGTTCGCCGCGAGCTCTCCGCTGCGTCGCCTCCCCACGGCTCTCCAGAGCCCGCCAGCGAGCTCGGGCATCCCAGCGCTGCGCGCGCGCCGGACGGCGATGGGATGCGCCGGTCCATCACCTCCGGCCCTCGCCGTTCTGGGGCTCGAGCCGCTCGCGGGCCTCGCGCCCGAGCGACGGCCGCCGGTGCGCCAGGCGCAGCTCGTTCATCACGTCGTGCACGCCCGGGACGGAGTGCGCGATGTCGTCGGCGCGTCGCTTGGTCGCGCGGTCCGGCACGGTCCCGCGCAGATGGATGACGGCGTCCTTCACCTCGACGTGCACGTCGGAGGCGTCGACCCACGTGTCCTCGGTGAGCCACTCGCAGACGTCCTCGAGGATCGTGCGGTCCGCGCGCTGGTAGTTCTTCGGCCCGACGCCCTGAAACCCGCCGGACGGCTCCGAGGCGTAGCCGAGACCGCCCCGAATCCAGCCCTCGGGCCCGCGGGGGCGGCGGTCGCGCGCGGCGTCGGGATGGTCCTCGTCGACTCCATGGCCGCCGATCTCGCCGACCTCGGGGCCCCAACCGGTGCGCCACGGCGGGCCCAGGAAGCGCGCTTCGCCGGTCGGTCCGCGCCGGAAGCCGGGCCCTTCGTAGGTCTCGTCTCGCCAGTGCTGCTCGTCGGGATGGACGAACCCGCGGTGGTGGTGGCGCTCGACGTCCGCGTCGCGCCACGGGTCCGCCCGTCCGCGGTCGGCCGCTCCGTAGCCTCGCATTCGCTCGGGCGAACCGCCGCGCGGGCGCCTTCGCTGCCAGTCCTCCCACTCGGAAGGAGGCCCATCTCGCCTGTCGCGTCGCATGTCGACGCAGCGACTAGCCGCGTGCCCCCGGCGACAAAGTCCGTGACCGCGCGGCGCCCCCATCCGCGCCCGGAGCCGGCGAGGGCTCAGAGCCGCTCTTTGGCGGTGAGCCCGCGGAGCCGGTTCCAGTGCGCGTAGTGCACCGCGTGCTTGGGCACGAGGTAGTGATCGCGCGGCACGCGCATGTCGCCTTCCGCGCGGAACACCGGCCGGCTGGCGTCGCTCACGTCGCAGTAGACGGCGCCCTGCGAGAGCCTCGCGCCGGCGAGCAGGACCGGGATCTGGTCGAGCTCGTCGAGCGTGAAGCCTTTCAGCTCACGCGTGAGCTGCTTGATGCCCGACGC
Source organism: uncultured Pseudomonadota bacterium (assembly GCA_963832725.1). Lineage (GTDB taxonomy): Bacteria > Myxococcota_A > Polyangia > Polyangiales > Sandaracinaceae > JAEZBP01. Next base: position 2,256,750 of record CAWHVG010000003.1, on the reverse strand, counting down.
GTAGCGCATGTCCGGCCGGACATCCGTCGAGCGCGCCCCCACGTTCTGTCCGTCGAGGTGATGTGGGTTCAGGTCGCGCTGCCAGGGGTCGGGATGCTTGCGGCGTGCCTGGGGCACGTCGTACGGGTCGTGTCGTCTCGCCACGTGAGCCTCCGTGCAGGGTGGGGGAAACCCTCCCTCTCCACGGAGGCTCGCAAGCGACGTACCGGCTTCGCGGATGCCGCGCGCTCGGCTCAGGGGTGACGCGAGCGCATCTCGGTGACGTGGAGCTGGCCGCGGATGTTCTCGCCGGCCCTGTAGCTGCCCACCCAGATGTCGTACTGGCCCGCGGGCGGGTGATTGATGTCCACGGTGGGGTTGAGGCCGCCGTGCGAGTCGTCGTTGCAGTGCCAGTTGCCGGCGCCGTCGTTGATGACGAGCGTCGTGTCGCCGCTGGCGGTGTTGTAGAAGCGGAGGAACGAGGCCGGGTCCGAGTAGTCGAGGATGTAGTCCGGCTGCCGGGTGACGAACCCGCCGCATCCGGAGCCGAGGCCCATCGAGCTCGCGTCGAGACCGCCGCCCGAGGTGATGCCCACCGTGTAGGGGTCGGGCATGAACCCGCCCGCCAGGCCGTGCCGCCCGAAGTTGCTGGTGTTGCCGCCGATCTGGAGGGCGCTCTGCGCGACCACCGTGCCGGCCACGCCGAGGGCGGCGATCGCCGCGATCAAGCCGACCTTCTTCACCCAGGAATTCGTCGTCTGCATCATCCCATCCTCCTCCGAGCTCCCCAGCCCTCTGCCGCCTCCGACGGGACACCCCACGGGTCGATTCAGACGAGATCGGCGGTTTCTCATGTGAGCGGTCACCGCGGTCTCACGGGCGCGCCGCGGTGGTGACGGCGACGATGCCGCTGCCCGGCGAGTCGGGGATGCCGCAGTCGGAGAGGTGGTAGTCGCTGGTCACGCGGAGGAAGAGCGGCCCGTTCCGGGCGGTGTGTCCCTGCGCGGTCTCGACGTGAGCGGAGCTGAAAGGGCCCGTGTAGTCGACTCGGTAGGCGTGATGACGGGTGCAGCCGTCGACCTGGCACCGGCCCTGGCCCACGTCGACCCGGATGCCCATGAAGGGCATCGATCCCATTCGGCTGCGCTGCAACGTGCCGGCGATGATCTCGAGCTCTCCTCCGCAGCCCGCGCAGCGCCGCAGGTCGGCCACGCGCAGATGCAGCGGTCCACCGGCGGCGCTCCACTCGAGCCGGCCGGAGCCGCTCCAGCCACGCGCCGGCGTGATGCGGTTCGCGACGTCCCGGCCCACGCCGCCGACGATGATGTCGTGCGCGCAGCGGCTCCCGCTCGAGCAGGTGGTGATGTGCAGCCGCAGTCCGTCGGAGGCCGGGTCCGCCTCCATCCCGGTGAACGTGACCTGTCCGGCGAAGCCAGTTCCGAGGGGCGGCTCGGCCCGAATGTCCAACGTCTCGCCGCGCGGGCAGCTGCCACCGGGGCCTTCCGGCCCGGCGTCGGGCGTCGGCCCGGCGTCGGGCGTCGGACCGCCGTCGAAGCGCGTGTGGCTCCGGTAGCAGCCGACGAGCGCGAGCGCCGCCATCAGCGCGAGCCCGCCGAGGGTCGAGCGAGCGCCGGCGCCCCGAGCCTTCGCGCTGCCGTCCATCTCTGGATCGTGGCTCGCCTCGCCGCACGTGTCACTTCGGCGCCGAGGTCCACGATTCCCCTTCGCCTCCGCGCATCGATCGGGAGCTCGCGTCTCGCTCGGGGCGCCGGGTCTCGTGGCATCGCCCCGATCGAGCGGACGTCCGGCTCGGCGTCGCAGGTCGCACGTGGATTGCGTGGCGCCTCATCGCGGCGCACCACCCGGCCGGAGCGGTAAGCCGGCGCCGGACCTTCAGTCGCGGCGAAGGTCCTTCAGGTCGGCCAGGACCTCTTCCACGTGCTCGCTGGAGTCCCCGGCGTCGCCCGAATCGAAGTGCCGCGTGAGCTTCATGTCGGGGCGGAGCTTCCACGGGCTGCCACGCCGCGCCACCCGCTCCATGACCTGGGCCGGATTCGAGCGGCGTGTCCTCGCGCAGGTGCAGCGTGACCCGGGCGGCGTTCGCCTCGCAGCCGAGGACCCGCAGCTCGCGCAGGGCAGGCTTCAGCCGCATCACGCGCACGAGCTGTGCGGCGTGGCGTCTTGCACGGAAGGTTGTCGTACCGGTGCCGCGGTCGCGCTCGACATCCCGGCCGTGCGCGTCGCGCTCTCGGTGACCCCCCCGCGTGGATGACGCCACCGGCCGCGTGGATGGCGGCACAGGCCGCGTGGATGACGGCACCGGCCGCGTGGATGACGGCACCGGCCGCGTGGATGACGGCACCTGCCGCGTGGATGACGGCACTGGCCGCGTGGATGACGGCACCTGCCGCGTGGATGACGGCACCGGCCGCGTGGATGACGGCACTGGCCGCGTGGATGACGCCATCATCTGCGTGGATGACGGCACCTGCCGCGTGGATGACGGCACCGGCCGCGTGGATGGCGGCACCGGCCGCGTGGATGACGGCACCTGCCGCGTGGATGAACACCAACCTCGCGTGGATGAGCACCTCCTCCGCGTGGACGAGCACTCCCGCCGCGTGGAGACGCCGGTCGCTCCGTGGAGAACGATTGCTGCGCGTGGAGAGCGGACCCGAGCGTGTGGAGGAGGCTCGCGAGCCCGGGCTCGAGGGTCACGGGCGCGTGGAGACGGCCCACGCGCGCGTGGAGACGGCCCACGAGCGCGTGGAGACGGGCACCGAGCGCGTGGATGGCGCTCAGCGCGCGTGGAGACGGCCGACGAGCGCGTGGAGAGGGCCGACGAGCGCGTGGAGACGAACGAGGAGCCCGTGGAGACGGCCGCCGAGCGCGTGGAGACGGGCACCGGCCGCGTGGAGAGGCGCACGGCGCGTCTGGACGGTGCTCGGCTCGCGTGGATGAGTCCGAGGCGCTGCGGACGACCGATCACGGGCCCAAATGCGAACGGAGGCAGTCCGACGGCGCGCAGCATCGGCTCGCGCTCCGTTCGTGCGTCGTGCTGGCGCGCGAGCAGCGCGCGCTCGAATTCGGCGCGATCTGCGGGCGGAGCGCCGCCGAAGCTCCACGCGATCCCGCGCAGGAGCTGCTTGGGGACCTGTCCGTCGGCCGCGTCGACGCCTGCAGCTCCGGCGGCTCGGGGATCGCGGCGCGGACGAGGTCGGCGTGACGTCGGGCCGCCGCGCGCAGGACCGCGTCCAGGTCCTCCGGGGTCGTCGCGTTCGTGAAGCTGGGGGCCGGCGCCGCGTCGCGATCAATCGCCTCGCGTGCGACGCGGATCAGGTCGGGCCGCCCGAGCCGCTCGAGGGTCTCGAGCATGACGAGCGCGCTCCCGCAGGCACGCCACGCCTCGGGCGCCGTGTGCTCCCGGGTCCACCGAGGGTCCGCGCTCCCGTTGCGGCGGAGATCCCACGCGAGCTGCTGGAGCGGGTCGGCGATGCGCGCGCGCTCCACCTCGATCGCCCCGTGCCAGGAGGCCAGGGGCACGATGCGCGGCAAGAGCGCGCGCACGCCGTCGGCGCCCTGGTCGCTCGTGAAGTCCATCCGGGTGTAGCCGCGCGACGGATCGCGCAGTCGGAACACCCAGCGGTCCGTGCTGCCCAGGGCGAGCCGGTTGAGTACCTGATCGAGCTCTACCGCAAGGAGCCCGCGTCCGACGAGTGGCGCCGCACCTGGCCGATCTTGAGAGAAACGGTGGCGCAATAGCTCGACCGGCAGCTGCAGGTGTCCGTCGTATCGTCGCGGTGAACTCCATGCGCGCTTGTTCGCCATCGACGGGCGCCGTCCCCGTCCAGCTCCTCGAACGTCGCCTCGGTCCGATGTGCTCGGAAGTCTGCATGGCCGACGTTGTCTCCGGAAACGTGCTTCTACCCGGGGACACATCGATCGCGTCGGGGTCGCGTTGGCCACCGATCACGGCTGGAGCGCCGCCTCGAGCTCGCGCGCCAGCGCAGGCGACAGGACGAGCCCGTGCTCCGCGAGCGCCGATCGCTCTCGGAGCACCCAGCGGTAGAGGTCGAGGTCGGGGCGGTGCTCGTAGCCGACGAGCGCACCGGTCGAGGTCACCGTCGTCCGCCGGACGACGCGCGTGTGGCAGGTCGGGGCGTGGCCGCGGCGCGTGGAGCACCGGCGCACCTCCCTGGCACGAGGGCTCGGCGTGTAGGCCAGCGCGATGGTGGGGAAGCGCACGGTCGTCCAGTCGATGCCACGCGCCCGTTGCCGCAGCCGGAAGGACGCGGCGTCGTCCGCGGCGAAGAACAGCTCGGTCTGCGGGCCCCCGTTGTCCTCGCTGACGACGGTCTCCGAGAACAGCTCGCGGACCTCGGTCGGGGTGACGACCAAGCCGCGGTAGCCGACGTACATCGAGCCCGAACCGCAGCTCCCGTCGAAGCTGCGCAGCACGTCCACCGGCGCGACGCCGTCCAGAATCCACGAAGCGGTAGGCGAACCTCCCCGATGAGCACGGGGTCTCTTCTCGCAGGAGCTCGCGGTCTCCTGCGCGGATCACGACCTCGTCGTACGAGTCGGACCCGAAGAAGCGCGCCTCGTAGGTGACCGTCACCTCGCGTCCGAGGCGGAACTCGACCCGGTAGCACGCGATCCTCGGTCGTCGGGCCGGCGCAGTCCTCGCGCTCTCCTCGGGTCACCCCGCGGTAGTCTGCGTCTCGCCACGTGGCGACCTGCCGCTCGAACCGCTCGGCCGGCGTCGAGGCCTGCGCAGCTGCAGGCAGCGGAGCCGCCGCAATCAGGAGCGCGGCAATCGCCAGTCGGGGGTCTTCTCCTCGCACGGCTCGGGGAACGGTACTACCCCGGCGCCCATTCCGGGAGGGCTCGCATCCTACCAGTCCGTTGGTGGCCGGGGAGCGGTGGATACGGGTGCTCGGGGAGCGAGGAGCGACGTGGCGCGACGGAACCGACGAGAGCATCCGCGGCGAGGCCGCTGACGTGCTCTCGAGCTGGTCGCTCACCGTCGCGATCCCCGTGTTGGTGGGCGCGGCGCTCGTCACGACCGTCGCAGGCGCGAAGCTGTCGGAGCTCGGCGACGTCCTTTTGGACCGGCTCCCTCTGGGCGAAGCGCTCTTCGGCGCGGTCTTCTTCGGCGGGATCATCTCGCTCTCCGGCATCGTGATGACCGACACCGCCGGGGCGTCCGGCTACCCGCAGCTCGCGTTCAGCAACGCGGTCGGCGGTGTGGCGGCGCAAACCATGGCGATCGGCGTGGCCGACGCCTTCTACCGACCGGCGAACGAGGAGCACGCGGCGGGCTCGGCGCCGAACATGATGAGCGGCGCGGTGGTCGCGGGGATGCTGACGATCGTGCTACTCGCCCGGCACGCGTCGCGCTGCTCGGCGTGCACCCGGCGTCGCTCGTCCTGCTCGTCGTGTACGTGTTCGGTCTGCGACTAATCCGGAGCGCCCGCGAGGAGCCGGGCTGGGTCCCGGCGGCGCACGTCGCAGACGGTCGAGGACGCGGAGGATGCGGAGAACGAGGACACGCCGGTGTGGAGGCCAATCACCGTCTTCGTGGTGGTCGGGCTGCTGGTCGCGGCCGGCGGCTGGGCGACCGCGCACGCGTCGGCGAGCTTGGTCGAGAACGCGGGGCTGAGCGCAGAGCTTCGTCGGCGCGGCGGTGATGGGCGTGGTCCACGCGATGCCGGAGCTCGTCACCTCAATCGCCGCCGTCCGCCGCGGCGCGGTCACGCTCGCGAATCGCCGGCGTGCTCGGCGGCAACGCCTTCGACAGCGGGATCGAGTGGGTCCCATCTTTCCACGGCGCCTCGAGCCGATGTGGACGCGGCCGTCTTCGTGCAGCTCGACGCGGTCTTGCGCGAGCGGCGGACGCGCCATGTAGCGCACCAGACGCTCGATGCGCCGACGGTCTCGGCCGTCGGTCGCTGGGCCCGCGTGGATGTTGACTGTGCGCGCTTCCGGCGTGCTCGTCGTCCTCGGTGAAATCGTGCGGGTCCGCGGACTCGCGTCCGCTTCGCGCCGGACGATTTCACCTCGGAGACGCCACCCATCTCGACGGCGAGCGCGCGGGGCGTGCTCGCCACGCCCACGGGGCCCGTGAGCTTGGCAGTGCGCTGGCCGGGCTGGGCCCCAAGCAGCTGCACGTCCGACGCCGACGCGCCGTAGCACGAGGCCAGCACCGGCTGCTCGGCCACCAGCGGCTCCGCGACCTCCTCGATGCCTTCGAGCGAGCGACCGTGCTGGGACAGGACTCGGCACAGGCCCTGGTAGGTCCACCGGGCGACGTCGTGGACGTCCTCGGGGTCGAGACCGAGCGCTTCCGCCTCCGGCGGCATCGATCGCATCGCGGCCCGCTACCCGAGCGCCGCGACGCTGGAGGCGGTGGTGCGCGCGGCCGGCTTCTCCGACTGCACGGTGAAGACGGAAGAGTTCCAGATCGCGTTCGGCTCGGCGGCCGAGGTGCTCTCCGATCCGATGATCCGCATGATCGCGCTGCCGGAGTGGCGCTGGATCGCCGGGTTCGAGGAGGGGAGCGAGCACATCCTCGACCGCGTGGTCCGCACGCTCGACACGTACTTCGGCGGCGGCCCGCTCTCGCTCCGCGTCAGCGCCGGCTTGGTGATCGCGCGGACCTGAGCCGGGGGCGCGCGATCAGCGCGGCGCGAAGTGCGGGTTCTGGATCAACCCGAGCGCGTTGCCGAAGGGATCCGCGATCGACGCGGTGACGATCCCCTCGCCGACCTCCTGTGGCGGCTCGATCACTCGCGCACCGAGCTCGACGAGCCGCGCCAGCTCGGCGTTCACGTCATCCACCCCGAGGTACGCGGTGGCGCCGCCCACGCGCCGGGCCGCCGCTCACCCTCCGAGGGCACGAGACCGAGCTCGTAGCCCTCCACGTCGAAGCCGATGTAGAAGGGCTGATCGAAGTAGGGCTCGACGCCGAGCGCGCGGGCATAGAAGTGCTTCGCGCCGTCGAGATCGTCTACGTGGAAGGTCAGCGTCCGGAGGCCGTGCATGGCCGCGAACGTGCCACGACGCCGCACCCGCCGGAAGGCGTCTCGACGGAAGCGCACGTCACCCAGCGCGCGGAGCTCGGTACCGGCCGCGTCGTCGTGGAGATCGCAGGCGCGCCGGAGATCGTCCCGCGCACGATCGGTCGCGCGTCCATCCGGCGACCGGCGATCTCGTAGATCTGCGGGAGCTCGGTGAGCGCCTCGACGTCGTCCGGATCCTCGGGTTTGGACGCCTGCGCAAATCCGCTTCGCTCCACCGATCGGCGCGCGTCCAGCTCCAGCTCCCAGCCTTCGCTTGAGCCCATCCCCCATTTGGACTACTCATCCGCATCGTGGACAGCGGAGGAGGGAAGCAGGGCGGGCCAGACCGCAATCGAGTTCACGCTGGGGCCCGGTCAACTGGGGCCCGGTCAACTGGGGCCCGGTCAACTGGGCCTCGGCGCCCGGGTGAGGCGCTGAGATGACGTGGCGAGACGCGCTTGCGTTGGCCCTCCCGGTGGTCCTCGCGAGCTGCAGCTTCATCGACGACTTCGGCCGCTTCACCACCCACGCCGACGCAGCCACCCCCGACGCGGCCAGCCCCGACGCCGGACTTCGCGACGGTGGCCTGCCGCGAGACAGTGGGACGGACGCGGGCGCGTGCCCGAGCGACTGCGTCCCCGCATGTGACGCCGCCGCGCTCTGCGTGGTGGACCCGAGCGGGTGCCACACCTGTCAGTCCGCATGCGCAGGGTGCGACCCCACGACCTGCCCGGCGCGCGTCTGCTCTCAGCACTCGGACGGAACGTGCAGCTGCGCGTCGGCGAACATGGAGGGCGCCCCCTGCGACGCATCGATGTTCTGCCCGTCCGGCCTCAGCTGCGTGGCCGGGCAGTGCAAGTCCAGCTGCACGGTGGACGCCGACTGCACCGGCACGGCCGTGCCTTGCGAGGACGGGTACTGCGGGCCCGGCATCGGCTCCGAGTGGATGCCCTGCCGCAGCGACGGCACGTGCGGCGCGGGCCTCGACTGCACGGGCGCGTCCTGCCGGCGCCCGTGCACCGATTCCACCATGTGCAATCCCGTGTTCAGCGATTGCTTCTCGCCGGACCCGACGTCTCCCGTCTGCTGGCCGACACGCAACTGCGACTTCGTCGGGGGCCAGGGTTGCGCGATGGGCTACGTATGCCGCGCGCTCGACCCTGGGATCCGGACCGGGGAGTTCACCGCCGGGTGCCTCCACCCCGCCGGCGCGCTGCCCGTGGGCGCCGCCTGCACCTTCAACAGCTGTGAGGCTGGGGCCGCGTGCATCAGCGATAGTTCGGGGGGCTCGGGCACGTGCACGGCGTGGTGCTACACGGACCCATCGGCCCACTGTCCCGTGGGAACGACCTGTATGGCCCTTCCGGCGGGGGGCATGCTCGCGGGCATGTTCGAGACCTTCATGGGTCACGGCGTGGGCCTCTGCCGCTGACGCCCGCGCGCGCTCGAACGATGACGCGCCGCGACGCTGGATTCGAGGGCGCGGCGACGGCGCGCGAGTCGTTTGCACAGCGATCTCGACGGGGGCGAGCGTTTCGGGCGCTCCCGAGCGCCGCAGCCGCCGCCCCTCTTGGGTCGAGTCGGTGCTCTAGCCTCGCCGCTGCCGGGCGTGCGCGACTCGCCGCGGGAGGGGGTAGCATCCGCCCATGCGCCTCGCCCCCCTCCTCTGCGCCACCTCGCTCCTCGCCGCCTGCAGCGGCGACGGGAGGGGCTCCTCCCTCCCTCCCTCGCACCCAGCGCCCCCGCCGTCCCGGCCGCGCGTGGTCGATCAGTTCGTAGACACGCCCGACCTTCGGATCGCCGGCGCGCGGAGCTACTGGGACCTGAGCGAGGCGGACCGCGAAATCGCCGTCGCGTTGCCGGGGGGCGCGCCCCCAATCTCGACGCCGATTGCTCGCCCATACCGGTCACGACTTCCGCCTCGGACACGGGGACATTCCACGTGAGCCTGGCGGTCAGAGCGCGTCGTCGAAGCTCACGACGCCTGCGCCGAAGAGCCCCACGACCTCGGGTCGGGGGGTGAGGTTCGCGGGTCGCGCCGTCGCGCGAATGCGAGCGGTAACCTGGTCCGGTGTCCAGTCGGGGTGCTCGGAGAAGAGCATCGCCGCGAGCGCCGTGACGATGGGCGCCGACGCGCTCGTTCCGCCGAAGTAGCCGTAGCTGGCGTCGGGCATCGTCGTCTGCACCCACACGCCGGGCGCCGCCACGGAGATCTCGGGACCGAAGTTGGTGAACGAGGTCGGCGTGCCGAGCCAGTCGACCGCGGCGACGGCGAACACGGATGGGATTCGCGCCGGCCAGATCACGTCGGCGCCCTGGTTGCCGGCCGCCGCGACGATCAACAAGCCCGCCTCTTCGGCGCGTCGAGCCGCGGCCTCGAGATCGCGCACGACGTCGTCCGAAGCCGACCGCACGCGAGCGCCGTCCGAGAAGTTGAGCACCCGGGCGCCGTGCGCGATCGCGTAGTCCACCGCGGCGCCGAAGTGCGGCACGCCCGTTCTCACGCTCGCGAAGTCGCGCGCCTTCAGGACCATGACGCGACAGACGGGACAGCACCCGGCGACGCCCACGGCGTTGTTCGTCTCCGCAGCGAGCGTGCCCACGATCTTCGTCGCGTGCTCGAAATCGGACGCGCTCCGATCCGTGGAGCTGAGGCTCACGTCGGCGTCGTCATCGAGGAAGTTCCATCCGTGCACGTCGTCGACGTGCCCATCGCCGTCGTCGTCGATGCCATTGTCGGGCACCTCGTCCGGATTGACCCAGATGCTCGAGCGGAGGTCCGGATGATCGATGTCCACGGCGTCATCCACGACGGCGACGACGACGGGCGCCGACGCGCGTGCCCAACCCTCGGGAACGCCGAGCTGGACCATGTAGCCCTGCTTCGGCGAGAGAGGATCGTTCGAAAACGCATCGACGTCCGCCGGTGGCGGGGGTCTGGCGTTCGAGCAGGCGGCGAGGAACGCAAAGAGAGCAGCGCAAACGCGGGTCATCTGTGGGAGTGCTTACCATGGGCGAAACCGGGTTCAACCGTCCGACGCGGTCGTTGGAGCGAGGACCTCGTTCGCGCCGTGATCGGCCGCCGAGGGACGTGGCGCACGCCGCCGGCTCGACCAACGATGCCCTCTCGAGGGCTGACCCCCTCCCGGAGGATCCCCCGTGACGAATCCCCGTGTCCGCGTTTACCTCGGTTGCTCGCTCGACGGCTGTCTGGCGGGGCCTGACCACGACCTGTCGTTCCTGATGGAGGAGCGGCCCGGGGCCGAGGAGGCACAAAGCCCGGCGGCGGCAGATCGGCGGAACCTCCGCCGACCAGAGCGACTTCGTCCGCGCCGAGCTGGGCCTCGCCGCTCAGTCCGGCCCCGACTCGGCGTCCGTGTCACCTCGGACCGCGGGTCTCCGAGCGGGCGGCGACGCGAGCCCGAAGCGTCATCTGCAGAGCCCGAGCCGAGCGCGATGTCACCGGTACCAGCTCGCGACTGGCGACCCCTCGGCGAAGAGCGGGCGGTCGAGTCGACGTGCCGCGGACCTCAGTCCCGACGGAGCTCTCTGAGGTCGGCGAGGACCTCTTCCACGTGCTCGACCGAGTCGCCGGGATCGTCGGCGTCGAAGCGTCGTGTCAGCTTCATGTCCGGCCGGAGCTTCCACGGGCTGCCACGCCGGGCGACCAGCTTCATGACCTGGGCCGGATTCGAGCGGCGTGTCCTCGCGCAGGTGCAGCGTGACCCGGGTGGCGTTGGCCTCGCAGCCGAGGATCCGCAGCTCGCGCAGGGCAGGCTTCAGTCGCATCGCGCGCACGAGCTGCGCGGCGTGGCGCGGCGCGGGGCCGAAGCGATCCTCCATCTCGGAGGCGATGTCGACGACCTCTTGCTCGTCCTCGGCCATCGCCAGCCGCTTGTAGAACGAGAGGCGGAGCCCGACGTCCTCGATGTAGTCGTCCGGCAGGTAGTGCTCGAGATCGAGCGTGATCTCGGTGTCGACCTCGTGCACCACCGGCTCGCCGCGCAGCTCGGCCACCGCCTCCTGCAACATGTGCAGGAAGAGATCGAACCCGACGGCGGCCACGGTCCCGCTCTGCTCGGCGCCGAGCAGCTCGCCGGCGCCGCGCATCTCGATGTCCAGCGAGGCGATCTGAAAGCCGGCGCCGAGATGGTGAAGCGCTGCAGCGCCTCGATCCGCGCGGCGCGCGTCGTCGGTGAGCTGGGCCGGCGGCGGCACGAGCAGGTAGCAGTACGCGCGCTCCTTGCTCCGGCCGATGCGGCCGCGGAGCTGGTAGAGCTGCGCCAGCCCGAAGACGTCCGCGCGGGCGATGAACATCGTGTTGGCGCGCGGGATGTCGAGGCCGCTCTCGATGATCGCGGTCGAGCAGAGATGTCGTACTGGCCGTCGATGAAGTCGATCATGGTCCGCTCGAGCGCGGTCCTCGGCCATCTGGCCGTGCGCCACGGCGATGCGGGCCTCGGGGACGAGCTCGGCCAGGCGGTGCGAGCGCTCGTAGAGCCCCTCGATCGCGGTTGTAGACGAAGAAGCACTGCCCGCCGCGGGCGAGCTCGCGCAGGATCGCCTCGCGGACGATGTGTCGTCGCAGCGCGTGACCAGCGTGCGCACCGCGCGCCGATCGACGGGCGGTGTGGTGATCAGCGACAGATCGCGCAGCCCGCCGACCGCGAGCTGAAGCGTCCTGGGGATCGGCGTGGCCGTCAGCGTCAGCACGTCGACCTCGCTCCTGAGCCTCTTGATCCGCTCTTTGTGGGTGACGCCGAAGCGCTGCTCTTCGTCCACGACGAGCAGGCCGAGGTTCTTGAAGTGAACGTCCTTGCTCAGCAGCCGGTGCGTGCCGATCAGGATGTCGACTTTGCCTTCCTTCGAAGCCGCCAGGACCGACGACTGATGCTGCTTGTCGACGAAGCGCGAGAGCACCTCGACCCGGAGCGGGTGGTCCCGAAGGCGGTCGGCGAAGGTATTGTAGTGCTGCTGCGCGAGGACCGTCGTCGGGCAGAGCACGGCCACCTGTCGCCCGCTGCTGGCCACCCGGAAAGCCGCGCGTACGGCCACTTCGGTCTTGCCGAAGCCGACGTCGCCGCAGACGATGCGGTCCATCGGCCGGCCTTCCTCGAGATCGGTCAGCACCTCGTCGATGGCGCGGGCCTGGTCGGGCGTCTCCTCGAAGGGGAAGGTGGCCTCGAACTCCGCGTACGCGCGGTCGGCCGCCGGGAGCGCCGTGCGTTGATGGGCCATCCGCTCCGCGTACAAACGCAGGAGCTCGTCGGCCATCTGCTTGACCTGCTTCTGGACGCGCGCCTTCGTCTTCGAGAAGGTCTGCCCGCCGAGCCGGTCGATCTTGGGCTTGTGGCTCTCGCCGCCGGAGTACTTCTGAAGCTGCGAGAGCCGCGTCACCGGCAGGAAGAGCTTGTCGCTCTTGGCGTACTCGACGACCAGCACCTCGACGTACGAGGCCGTCTTGCCGCGGATCTGCTCGTCGCGGCTGACGCCGATGCTCTTCCGCTCGAGGCCGAGGTAGCGGCCGACGCCGTGATCGGCGTGCACGACGTAGTCGCCGACCTGGAGCTGGCGGAGATCCTCGAGGAAGGCGCGGCCGCGGGCCTTGTTGCCTTTCCCCTTCTTGTCGTTCCGGCGGCGGCGCCGGGCGCGTGTGCCGAAGACCTCCTCCTCGGTGACCACCGCCAGCGCCTCGGTGGCCAGCACGAACCCGCCGGAGAGGTTGCCGATCGTCACCTGTGCCGCGCCGGTAGGCCGGCCGGTGAGGGTCTCGAGCGAGAAGGTGATCGGCTCGCCGCCGGCGACCGGGACGTCATAGCCCTTCAAGAGGGAGCCGAGGCGCGCCGCCTGGGTCGGCGTGCGCGCGGTGAACACGAGGCGCAGCCCCGCGTCGAGCCAACGGTGGGCGTGGGTCGCCAAAGGCGCCAGCGCGTCGTCCTGCCCGCTCATCTTGCGCCGCGCCTCCAGCTCGGCCACCAGCGGCGCCTGATCCTCGGCCGCCAGCGCGAGCAGCGCGTCGTGGGAGACGGTTTCCAGCACCGCGAGCGGCGTCTCGTCCTCGTCGGCGCGCCCGGCGACCGCGAGCCGGTGTATCAGCGCCAGCCGTCCGCTGGTCAGCCGCTCGGCCAGCGCCGCCTCGCCGACGTAGTGCGCTTCGTAGGGAAAGACCGGCTGCGTCGACTCGACCTTCGCGTCGTGATCGCGGCGGGCGCGCTCGAAGATCTCGGTCGCGGCGCGGACGGCCGCCGTCGGATCGAGCACCACCGTCACCACGTCGCGCGGCAGGTAGTCGAAGAGGCTCTCCAGCGCCGGGTAGAACGCCGGCAAGAAGCCCTCCACGCCGAGGTAGAGGCGGCCGCTCTCCAGATCCTCGATGAGCTGCCGCATCGCCCGCGTCGGCATGTCGATCGACTCGCAGAGCTCGCGGACCCGCACGCGGGCGAGGGCGATCTCGTCGGCGCCTTGCAGCGCGTCGCGCACCGGGTGCACCCGCAGCTCGGAGATCGGCTCCAGCGTCCTCTGATCGTCCGGATCGAAGCGCTTGACCGACAGCACCAGCCAGTCGTCGAGCTCGATGCGCGCCGGCTGCTCGCCGTGCGGCGGGTAGATGTCGATCAGCGCGCCGCGGATGGCGAAGGTGCCCGGATCCTCGACCACCGGCACCCGCATGTAGCCGCCCTCGACGAGCGTCTGCACCAGCTCGTCGCGGTCGAGCTCCTCCTCGGGGCGCACCACGGTGGAGCGCAAGAGGATCGCGTCGCGAGGCGGCACGCGGCGGCCGAGCCCGGAGAGCGGTGCGACCAGGAAGCGCCAGGGCAGAATCCTGCGCGAGGTGGAAGAGGGTGGAGAGCCGGTCCATCGCGGCGCGCCGGTCGGGCGCCACGTCGAGGAAAGGGCTGGTCTCGTGGCCCGGATAACAGAGCACCTCGCCGGCGGAGTCCCCGTCGGAGTCCGCGAGCCCGCTGAAGAGCTCGAGATCGGACACCGTGCGCCGCGCCGCGTCGGTGTCGGGCGTGAGCACGAGGATCTTGCGGGACGAGGCTGCTGGCGAAGCGCGCGACGACGAGCGCGGCGGCGCTCGGCGGCAGCCCGGTCGAGATCGACGCGCGGCTGCTGCGAGAGCGCCTTCAGCGCGTCGTCGACCCGGGCCGTTGCGCGCGAGAGGGCGCCCTCGACGGCGCTCGCGGCGGAAGGTTCGGTCACGGCAGCCGGCTGTGTAGACCTCGGGCCAGGTTGGTGCAAACCCGTCGGTGCGAACGGGCGCGGGTCCTCTACCTGTGCTGCCCCATGTCGCGGCGCGCCCCACGAGCGCTCCGCTCTCCGTTATGCTCCGCGCCATGAAGCGCCTCGTCCTCTGCGTCGTGTGTCTCCTCGCGCTGCCGGCCTGCGGCGGTCCCAGCGTCAATCGGGAGGGAACGCTCACCCATCTTCGCGAGGCGATGGAGGAGGACGTCGCGGAGCCCACCGTGCTCGAGGACCACAACCAGCTCGCGGAGAACGTGCGCGCCGGCAACGTGCTCCAGGGCATGCGGCGGGCGGAGGTCCAGAGCGCGCTCGGTCGCGGGCAGGAGTGCGGTAACCGCGAGCTCTGCGCCCAGCACGGCTTCGCTCCCACCGACTGGGTCTACGAGGTCGGCCGCCGCGACGGGCTGCCGTGGGGCCCCACCATCATCGTCGGCTTCGACCGCCAGGGTATCTGCGACGGCGTCTACACCCTGACCCGCCGCTGAGCGCGAGACGCGTTCGCGCCGCCGCTCAGCGTGGCTCTCGCGCCGGTCGGAGCAGGTGAGCGACACGCGCTCGATGCCCTCCGGCCACGCGCCGAACGGACAGCGCCATCGGCGATGTCGCGAGGCGATTCACTCGAAACTCTCGCTCAGGCGGCCGAGGCCAGCGCCTGCTCCGGGGCGTTCGCCACGAGCCGGTCGATCTCGTCCAAGTCGAGCCCGAGCTCCTCTCGCAGCTCGGCGAGCGGCTGCTCCCAGCGCTTCGCGAACGCGAGGCCGAAGAGCGGTCGGGCGCGCTTTGCCAGCAGCCAGCCGCGTGCGATGGCGTCGAAGCGCGCGCGCGCCTCGGGCATCGCGCGGAGGAGCGTGTGGACCATGCCCACCGAGAGGAGCAGCATCGGCAGCGGCCCCTCGAGCTGCGCCAGGTAGAACGCCTGCAGCCCGAGCTCACCCGCCACGTCGGTGTCGAACCCCGTCACGACGTGCCAGAGGTCGTGCGTCTCGCGCAGGTGGTTGCGCACGAAGTCCATCTCGCCTTCGCCCTCGACGAGCTGCAGGTCCTCGTGGTCGAGCCCGCGCGCGCTCATGAAGTCCGCGTAGGCCCGGCCGACGGTGCCCTCGGGCAACACGGCGAGGGCACGAAAATCGACGCGCCCCAGCCGGGGCTTGTCGCGGAGCACCTCGGCGAAGACCGGGTCGGCCCGCAGGTCTTCGATGACGCGCTCGAGCTGCGGCGACTCCTCGGCGAGATCGGCCAGGACGAAGACGTCGTCGAGCCGCGTCGGGTCGAGGAGGATCCGCGCGGTGGCGCGGACTCCACGGGCGAGCTGGATCGGCGTGAGCATGGACTTCCTCCCTGTGTTGCCCGCTCCGACCTCCGTTCCGGGTTCTCGTGCAAGTCGCACGAACCGTCGCACGTCGTTCGGAGCTCGAGTGACCGTTCGGAGCTCGAGTCGTACCGTCGTCCCGAAAGAACGAATCGTCGTCGGACGGAACAGCGGGATCGCTTTTCGGGCCGCCGGCGCTCGCTTGCGTGGTGCTTCGTCTCGGAACAGGATGCGAGTAATCGCTCACATTTGCAGCTCGCATTGTGGAGGAGGACCGCGGATGCCGCGCAGGGTGCGCACCACGCCTCGAAAAAGGCCTCGCCAAGCGAGGAGTCGCGCGACGGTCGATGCCATCCTGGCCGCCACCGCTCAGGTTCTGGTGGCGGACGGCTATGACCGGACGAGCACGAACCGGGTGGCCGAGCGTGCGGGCGTGAGCGTCGGCTCGCTCTACCAGTACTTCCCGAACAAGGAAGCGCTGGTCGGCGAGCTGGTGGATCGCTTCTCCAAGCACATCACCGAGCTGGTCGTCGGGCAGCTCGCGGAGCTGTCCGAGGAGCCGCCCGAGCGGGTCACCCGTGCGCTGGTGAGCGCGATGGTGCGGGTGAAGCGCGAGGACCCGCGGCTGGCCCGCGTGCTGCGCGAGCAGATCCCGCGGGTCGGGCGGATGCAGCGCTACGAGCGGGAGCTGGCCATCGTGGTGCAGGCGGCGGAGGCGTACCTCTCGCGATGGCGCGAGCGCCTGCGCCACGAGGATCTGGCGGCGGCGGCGTTCGTCGCCGTCCACACTGTCGACGCCGTCACCCACGCCGCCGTGACCGGCGACGGGCCGCTGGACGACGACGCGCTGGTCGAGCACGTGACGAGCTTGCTCCTGTCGTATCTCGTGAAGCCATGACCGCGCGCAGAGGACGCTCCGAGCTCATCCGGGCCCCTTTCGCCACCGGCCGCTGGGTCGGTCCGAAGGGAGGGCACTTCGACGGCCGTCGCTTTCGCAACGCGGCCGAGACGATGCACGCCGGGTTCGGCGATCTGGTCCGCTGGATGACCCATCGCGAGCCGGGGCCCTGGCAGGAACAGCGCGATGCCGCGCCCGGCCCTCGGCCGCTCGAGCGCGTCGACGATCTGCGGGTGACCTTCGTCGGGCACGCGACCACGCTGGTGCAGGTCGGGGGGCTCAACGTCCTGACCGATCCGCTCTGGGCGGAGCGCGCCAGCCCGGTCTCGTTCGCCGGGCCCGAGCGCCACCGGCCGCCCGGCATCCGCTTCTCGGACCTGCCGCCGATCGATCTCGTCCTGGTCAGCCACGATCACTTCGACCACCTCTGCCTGCCGACCCTGCGGCGCCTCGCGCGCGAGCACGGCGGCGCCCGGGTGCTGAGCGGGCTCGGCAACGCGCCCTTGATCCGCTCCGCAGGTGCGCGAGACGTCGAGGAGCTGGACTGGTGGGAGAGCGCGCAGGTGAGCGAGTCGGTGCGGGCGACGTTCGTGCCCGCGGCGCACTTCTCGGGCCGCGGGATCGGCGACCGGGACGCCACGCTCTGGGGCGGGTTCGTGCTGGAGACGCCGCGCGGCTCGGTCTACTTCGCGGGTGACACGGGGATGGGCGCGCACTTCGCTCAGATCCGCGAGCGTTTGGGCGCGCCGCGCTTGGCGCTCTTGCCCATCGGCGCGTACCGGCCCGAGTGGTTCATGCACCGGGTCCACGTCTCGCCGCGCGAGGCCGTCGAGGCGGCCCGCACGCTCGAAGCCCAGACCTCGCTCGCGATCCACTTCGGCACGTTCCGGCTGGCCGACGACGGGATGGACGAGCCGGTGGACGATCTGCGTGCGGCGTTGGACGCGCTCGGCCCCGACGCGCCGCGCTTCTGGGTGCTGCGCGAAGGGGAGGGCCGCGACGTCCCCGAGCCGGCGTCGAGCTCGATGGCCGAGCAGGTCTGACCGGCCGCGTCGCGTTCGGTGGCTGCGCGCTCGCGACGCCCAGCTCCACGGACGGCACCACGCTCGCGCTATCATCGGGTCGTGGACCGAGAGCGCGCACGCGCCATGGCGAAGCTGGCCCGCTGGCTCGGCCCCTGGGCCGATGAGTCGGCGCGGCCGCGCGGCGTGTCGCGGCGGCGCATCGTCATCGAGCGGCATGTCATCGAGCGCGATGCATCGAGCGCGATGTCATCGAACGCCATGCGATCGAGCGGCATGCGATCGAGCGGCATGCGGTCGAGCGCGAGCGCACCTTCGACGCGTGGGTCTACCGGCCGACACGAGCCCCCACGGGTGCGCTGCTCGTCGTGCCGGGGCTCCACTACCTCGGTCCCGCCGACCCGCGGCTGGACCGCTTCCTCGCCATCCTCGCCGACGCCGGGCTGCTGGTGCTCTGTCCCTTTCTGCCCGAGCTCCGCGCGCTCCGGGTCGGTCCGACGCTGGTGCCCGACACCGCCGCGTCCTACGAGGCGCTCCGTGCGCTGCCCGACCTCCCTCGCGGCGTCCGGCCCGGCGTGTTCAGCCTCTCCTTCGGCTCCTATCCCGCCATCCACCTCGCGGCCTCGCGCGACGTCGGCGCGCTCGTCCTCTTCGGCGGCTTCGCGTCGTTCGAGGACGTCATCCGCTTCTCGATCGAGGGCGACCCCGGCCGGCCCCTCGATCCGCTGAACCGGCCGGTCGTCTTCCTGAACCTCTTCGAGCACCTCGAGGGCCTGCCGGCCGACCCGGAGCGCCTCCGCCGCGCCTGGATCACCTTCGTGCGGCGCACCTGGGGCCGCCCGGCCATGAAGGAGCGGGCCGCCTACGCGCCGCTGGCCGAAGAGCTCGCCGCCCGCCTGCCGCGGGATGCGCGCGAGCTCTTCCGCATCGGCGCCGGCGTCGCGCCGGGTGGCCGGTCACGCGTGGCGGCCGCCCTCGAGCGTGGCCGGGCGTCGCTCGCCCATCTGGATCCGGCGCCGGTCGCGGGCGCCATCCGGGCGCCGATCACCATCGTGCACGGCCGCGACGACGACGTGATCCCCCACACCCACGCGGCGATGCTGGCGGCGGTGATGCCGCCCCACGCGCGGGTGCTCGAGACGGGGCTCTACGCCCACACCGGTCAGGGCGGGATCGCCCCGAAGGCGGTGGTCGACGAGGCGCGCGCGATGGTCGGCATCCTCGAAGCCATCGCCGACGTCGGCCGCGCGCGCCGCTGACGGGCTCGTGAGGAGCAGGCCCCTCTCGCCTCGGTCGCGGGCGCATCGACGTCGTCGCCCGGCGGCGTCGCGGCTCCCCCGCCGTGGAGGAGCGGCGGCTGAGCCCGCGCAGACTGTGAGCCGGCCTGCGCGGGCTCGGTCGATCACTTGTTGGGCTGCGGCGTCATGCGCAGGTAGGGCTTGAGCTCCTCGTAGCCCTTCGGGAACCTCTGATCGAGCACCTTCGGGTCCTTCAGGCTCGGCACGATCACCACGTCGTCGCCGTCCTGCCAGTTGCCGGGCGTGGCCACCTGGTACTCGTCGGTGAGCTGCATGGAGTCGAGCAAGCGCAGGATCTCGTCGAAGTTCCTCCCCGCGCTCGGCGGGTAGGTGATGGTCGCGCGGACCTTGCGGTTCGGATCGATGAAGTAGACGGAGCGCACGGTGACCTTCGGGTCGCACTCCTCGTGCAGCATGTCGTACTTCTTGCTGATCGCCTTGTCCGGGTCGGCGATGATCGGATAGTTCATCTGAACGTGCTGGGTCTCCTCGATGTCCTTCACCCAGCCCTTGTGCGAGTCGAGCGGGTCGACGCTGAGCGCGATGGCCTTGGCGTGGCGCTTCGCGAGCTTGTCCTTGAGCTTCGCGACGAGCCCGAGCTCCGTCGTGCAGACGGGCGTGTAGTCCGCCGGGTGCGAGAAGAAGATCACCCAGTCGTTCCCCGCCCATTCGTGGAACTTGATCTTGCCCTGCGTGGTTTCCGCTTCGAAGTTCGGCGCCGTGCTTCCGATGTGCAAGCTCATGATCTGAACCCTCCTTGACCGAGGACGTCCTCGTCATCGCGAACGGGACTTTCCGCCGCTCGCGTGAGAGGGTTCCTAGAGCGCGCCCGGGGCGTGCGTCAAGGCGAGCCGAAGAGCGCCCACGCCATGACCGCCGCCGCGGCACCGAAGAGCAGCGCGGCGAGGGCGCAGAGGGCCAACACGAGATAGAGGCGCGATCGGTCGACCGCGGTAGGCGGCGCGGAGCTCGGCAAGAGCTCGCTCTTCGCGGGCGTCGCCGTCGGGGCCGCGCCCACGTGGGTCGGCGCGCTCTCGAGCGGGACGAGCGCCGGCCCGTCTCCGGTGCTCCACATCCAGGGCGCCGAGCGCTCGTCGACATCGGCGTCGTTCCCGCTGTCGTCGAAGCGGATGTCAGGCGAGCGCCTCGCGCATGGCGTGCACGCTCTCGAAGCGCCCGGCGGCGTCGGGGCACATCGCGCGGGCGACCAGCACCTCGAGGGCGGGCGGCGCGTCGGGCCGTCGCTCTCTCAGCGGAGCCGGCCGGCCCTGAACGCACTTCCCGAAAATCTCCAGCATCGAGTCGCCGGGGTAGGGCACCTCGCCGGCCAGCGCCTCGTAGAGCATCACGCCCAGCGAGTAGACGTCGGCGCGCGCGTCCACGCTCCCCGAGTCGGTGACCTGCTCGGGCGCCATGTAGAAGGGCGTGCCCATGGTCATGCCGTGGGTGGTGATCTGCTGGCGGCCCGGCTCGAAGAGCTTGGAGACGCCGAAGTCGAGCACCTTCGGCCGCAGGCCACCGGCGTCGGGGAGGAGGAAGACGTTGTCCGGCTTGAGGTCGCGGTGGACGACGCCGAGCTGCTGCACGGCGGCCACGCCGTCCATGATGCCGAGGAAGATCCGCGCGATCGTGTCGGGCGCATGGGGACCGCGCGCCAGGTGCTCGCTCAGCGGCTCGCCCTCGAGCAGCTCCATCGCCAGGTAGTAGCGGTCGCCGTCGCGGCCGGCGTCGTAGACCTCGATCACGTTCGGGTGCTTCAGCGAGGCGGTGATGCGCGCTTCGCGAAAGAGCCGCTGCACCGCGACGGGGAGCGTGGACATCTGCGGGTGCAGGCACTTGATGGCCAATCGGCGACCGATCGCCCGGTGTCGCGCTTCGTAGACGACGCCGCTCGCGCCTCGGCCGAGCTCCCGCGCGATCACGTAGCGATCGTCGATGACGTCGCCTTCCGCGGGGAGCCGATACCCGTCCAGATCGGAGACGGCGCCGGCTCCGGTCTCGGTGGCCGCGCCGTCCACGAGGCGCTCGTGGGACGTCGCGTTCGGCGGGTCGGGCTCGCCGAGCTCGTTCTCGTCGACGTAGGTGTCCCGCGACGAGGGCTCGTCGGCGTCGGGCTCGGTGTCCCGCCCGCGATATCCGTCCTCTGCTGGTGTGCCTTCGCCGACCACCGCCCGCTCCGCGCGCATCATACCGCGGCCGGCGAACGAGGAAGAAGCGCGCCGGGCGCGCGTAGGTCGCATTGGCGAGCGCACGAGGGGCTTCCCCGTGCGAGCCCCGGCTGATAGACAAGGCCCAGCGGTCCGTCGAGGGTCTTCCGCGGGGCTGCCAGGGGACGATGCGGATGATGCTTTCCGGGAGGACGAGCCGAGTGGGCGCGCTGTGGGTGGCCGCGCTGCTGGTGGCTTCGTGTGGCGAGGACGAAGACGACACGCCGCCCCCGCCCCCGCCGAACGTCGCCGCCGCGCCCGATGCGCCGCCTCCGCCGAACACCGCGGACACGCCGAGCGTCCCGCCCGGCCAGGTGATGGTGACGGTGGTCGCCAACTCGAACCCGCCGGGCGCCACGGTGACCGGCGGCGGCCGTCAGCTCGGGACCACGCCGCTCCAGACCCAGGTGCCCGTCCCGGCGCCGCAGCCCGGTCAGGTCCAGACCTTCGCGTTCCTCTTCGAGCTCGAGAACTTCCAGCCCGCCACCATCAACGCGTCGCCGGTGAACGGCACCATCAGCGTGACGGCGGGGCTCGCGCCGAGCGTCGTGCCGGAGGAGGCGGACACCCCGGCGGACGAGGGCGATGACGCGGGCGAGCTGCGGATCACCGGGCACGGCGGCGGGCGCATCTACGACAACCACACCACGACCGGCTTCGCGGTGGTGGAGCAGGCGCTGCACCATCGATCGGCTGCGGGTGCGCCTCGCCGGACAGCACAGCTACTACGGCGACCTCCACATCACCCTGCGCGACCCGGAGAACCATCGCTACACGCTGGCGAACGGCGGGCGCGCCAACCCCTTCCGGACGCACACCGTCCGCCGCGCGTCGGGGCGCGCTGCGCAAGGCCGGTGGACGCTGGCCGTCGAGGATCGGCTGGCGCAGGACAGCGGCGTCTTGCGCGGCTGGACGATGGGCATCCGCTGTCGCTGAGCGGCGGCTCCTCTCCATCCGACCCGCGGGGCTTGGCAATGGGCTTCCCGACCGTGCGAAACGGTCGTCGCCACGTTCGAACGCGCCGGCCGGTTCCCGCAGTCCGCCGGCGCCGCTTCACAACGGGGCTGCGGCCTTCGACAATCGCCCTGTGCGACGCGCGCATCGCCCTCCTCGATCGGGAAATCGAGCTGCGCGCTCGCGCGAATGGGCCGGCGTCACATGGAAAACCGCCTTCGGCATGTGCGAACCCTCCGTCGAGGCTCTGCAACGCGACCGGCGGCTTTCTACAATCGTTCGGCGGCTTCTTACAAACGACCGGCGGCTTCTTACAAAGCGACCGGCGGCTTCTTACAAAGCGACCGGCGGCTTTCTTACAAAGCAACCGGCGGCTTTTTACAATCGTCCGGCGGCTTCTTACAAAGCGACCGGCGGCTTCTTACAAAGCGACCGGCGGCTTCCTACGAATCGACCGGCGGCTTCCTACAATCGTCCGGCGGCTTCCTACAATCGTCCGGCGGCTTCCTACGAAGCGACCGGCGGCTTCCTACGAATCGTCCGGCGACATTTTACAATCGTCCGGCGGCATTTTACAAAGCGCCGTCTTCAATGATTTCGGGCACTTACGGCCGGGACCCGTTCGCTCTCGCGCGATGGAGCCCTCGCCGTCGGATCAGCCGCGGAGGGCGGCGGCGAGCACGGCCGGCAGGTTCAGGAGCGAGGGGTGCGCCTCGAAGCGGGTGAGCGCCGGGCCGAGCAGGTGGCCCGTCTTGTGGTCCGCGAACCAGGCCGGTGTCGGCTGGATACGGAAGGGCGCGCGCACCACCGAGCGCTCCGGGTGATCGAAGAGGTAGGCGTTGTGAACCACGCCGCGGCCGGAGCGGATGTCGGTCAGCGGGTGGCCCGGGAACGCGCCCCAGGTCGGCGCGACCAGCGCGTAGATGACGCCGGCCCACGCGTTGACGCCGATGCCGCCGTAGCGCAGCCGCGCGATCGCGCTGTCGAGCTGCGCCTTGTAGGCCTTCTGCGTCTCCGGGTGCACCAGGATGATGCAGGAGAGCGTGCCCCAGCAGATCTCGTTGCCGAACTCGACCATCGCGTCGAGGAAGGCGCCGGGATCGGAGGCGTCGAGCGAGACGTTCGCCAGCACGCCGCAGAACGCCTCGTTCGTCAGCGCGAACTCGCTCGGGTCGGCGGGCACGTCGGGGATGAGCGTCCACGGCACCACCGCGCTCGAGCGCGCCGAGAGCGGCTTGGCGTCCGGGTAGTGCTCGAGGAAGCCGTCGTAGCGCCGCTGCGCGCCCGGGTAGTAGGCGGTGCGCGGCGGGACCGAGGAGAGCGCCGCCTCGACCTTCTGCAGGAACGCGCCCCGGTGGGCCCAGCCGTCGGCCGTGACCAGCACCTTGGCCGCGTTGCAGTTGAAGCTGGCGTTGTTGGTCACCATCCCGGCCACGTGGCGGGCCTGGAAGTCGAGATCGCGCTCCTTCCACGGCCCCGGCACCACGAAGACCGGCGTCACCGCGCCCAGCTCGCTCGAGATCGGCTTGTCGACGAGCATCTCGCCGCTCTTCTTGCGCCGCGCCTGCTCCTCGGGATCGGCGCCCCACACGATGACGTCGTGGGTGCGATCGGAGCCGGTCATGTGGATGGTGTCGACCGCGGGATGGTGGACGAGGTGGTTGCCGACGTCGGCGCCACCGCGCACCACGTGGAAGACGCCCTCGTCGATCAGCGGCCGGAACGACTCCTCCCAGTAGGGCTGGAGGTAGGCGTTGACGGGGTTCGTCTTCACGATGACGACCTCGTCTTCGACGAAGAGCTTGTAGAGCGCGTCCATCGGGCCGATCGAGGCCACGTTGCCCGCCCCGAGCACCAGCGCGACCTTGCCCGAGGGGAACACGCCGCGCGCCTTGTCGCGGTAGATGCGGCCCTGCGTCGGCTTCTCGCCGGGCTCAATCCACACCTCGGCCTCGAACCCGGTGAAGAGGAGCTTGTCCCAGCCGCTCGAGGGGAAGACCTGCGCGACCCACTGTCCGTCGCTCCGCTGCCAGAGCCGGTTCGGGCCGGGGTGACCGTCCTCCTCGAGCGCGACGATCAGCATCCGCAGGTTGCGGATCGTGGTCATGGGGCCGCCGAGCCACTCCTCGCCGGAGCGCGGCTCGCCGAAGCCGATGCCCTTGGCGCGGCACGCGGCGCGCACCCACTCCTCGGCGCAACCGAGCGTGCGCTCGATGCAGTCGCGCAGCAGCTTGATCCGCCGCTCGATCGGCGTGTGGACCCAGTCGTCCTTCTTGGTGGCGAGGCGCTCGACGAGCGAGTCGACCTGCTCGAGCGGCGTGGAGCTGATGCGCGGGGCGTCGTGGGCGAAATCGGGTGAGGACATGGTGCGTATGGTCTCCGAGGTGCGGCGGGAGAGTAACAGTCAACCCGGGCCGCGCCCAACGGGCTTCGCCGGCTGGCACGCCCGCTCCGAGCTCCGTTCCGGGTTCGTGCAGGTAGCACGAACCCTCCACTTCGTTCGAAGCCGAGCCGCAGCGTCCCGAAGTTCGAGCGCTCGTCCGAAGAAGCCGGGATCGCGAACTTCAGGACGACGGTACGAGCGTTCTTCGCGTCGGCGGGCGCGCGTGGCATCCTGCGGGTCATCCGATGTGCAGGCTTTTCGGTTTCCGCAGCGTCATCCCCAGCCAGGTGCACCGCTCTCTCGTGGCCGCCGACAACGCGCTCGGCCGGCAGAGCGCCGCGCACCCGGACGGGTGGGGAGTGGCGTACTACGTCGACGGCGCGCCCCACGTGACGCGCAGCCCCTCCCACGCGCTCAGCGACGCGCTCTTCCACCGGGTGAGCGGCGTCGTGTCGTCCGAGACGGTGTTGGCGCACGTCCGCAAGGCCACGCAGGGGCCCTCGACCGTGCTCAACTGCCACCCCTTCCAGTACGGCCGCTGGGTCTTCGCCCACAACGGCGACGTGCCGCGCTTCCATGCGGCGTTCCGGCGGACGCTGGTCGATCGCGTCGCGTCGCGGCTGCGCCCCTTCATCCTCGGCGACACCGACAGCGAGGTGGTCTTCTTCGTCTTCTTGACCCGCCTGCTCAATCGCGGGCCGCTCGACAAGCCGCACGCGGTGGACGACGTGGTCGACGCGATGGCGGAGGCGATCGAGGACGTGCGCACGCTCTGCGCGCCGCTCGAGGACGACGAGAAGCTGCTCCTGACCTGCCTGGTCACCGACGGGACGGCGATGGTCGCGCACCAGGGCGGCAAGGAGCTCTACTGGTCGGGGCACAAGACGCGCTGCGCCGACCGCGACAGCTGCCCCAGCCTCTCGCCCGAGTGCGAGGCGCCGACCGAGACGGGCCACGTGAACCACCTGATCGTCTCCAGCGAGCCGCTCTCGGGCGAGAACGTCTGGAACGAGATGCGCCCCGGCGAGCTGGTCGGCGTGGACTGGCGGATGCGCCTCACCCACCGCGCGCCCGGCAGCCGGCAGCTCGAGGTCGTCCGAGGCTGAGGCGCTGCGCTGCGGTCGAGCGCGCTTCAGCAGACCGCGCTTCACAGACCGCGCTCCGCCGAGGTCCCGAAGGTCGGCGTCGTCGGATCTGCGGCGACGGGCCGCGGCGGAAGCGCGCGTTGCGTTTCAGCGATCCGTCCAGGCCGTGCGGCGTCGCGTCGCTCTGCGGCGCGCTCCCCGGCGGAAGCGCGCGTTGCGTTTCAGCGATCCGTCCAGGCCGTGCGGCGTCGCGTCGCTCTCCGGCGACGGTCCGCGCTCCCCGGCGGAAGCGCGGCGCCGCGCCCGAGCGATCAGCCCAGGCAGTGCGGCGTCACGTCTTCGCTCTGGTCGTTGTCCGTCCGACACTCCTGGAAGGTCGGCATCGTCGGATCGATCAGGATGCGGGCGCGGAAGGTCGAGCCCGTGGCCATCACGTCGGCCGGCGCGTCGATCGAGACCTGGTCGACCTGGCCGGGGAAGAGCGCCGTGGTGGTCATGCCGTGGCCGAGATCGCGCTCGGTGCCGTCCGCCTGCACGAGGAAGAAGCCGACCTCGACCCCGTCGGGCAGGAGCGCCGCGCCGAGGTTGCGGACCGACGCCACGAGGTGCACCGGCGGCCCGCACTGGACCTCGAGCTGCACCGTGGCGTCCGGCGCGTCGAAGATGCCCGCGCCCTGGATGTTCTGGCGGAAGTTGTTGAGGAACCCGACCGTCCAGTTCGCGACCTGGTCCTGGGGGATGTCGCCGTAGGTGCTCGGCGGGGAGCACGCGTCGCCGCGGTCGCCGCAGATGTTGCTCACGCTGTAGGCGTGCTGGTTCCAGAGGGTGCGCGTGCCGACCCAGGAGTTGTCGGTGGCGCGGAAGACCGTGAGGCCGCGGTAGGCCGCGTTCGCTCCGTCGCTGCCGACCCAGCCGGGCCGTCCGTAGTCCGCCGCGCTCATCGGCGCCGGCATCGTCCAGTCCACGCCGCGGAAGGTCACGTCGCAGTGCCAGTTCGAGGGGCTCGCGCCGTTCGAGATCATCACGATCTCCGCCGACCCGTCGGCGTCGACGTCGGCCACCAGCGACGACTCGGTCGCCGTGAAGCTCGTCGTCGGGGTGGCGAAGCGGACCGCGCCGGTCGCGCCGTCGTAGACCCAGAGGAAGCACTCGTCGTTGTAGATGACCTCCGCCGCGCCGTCGCCCTCGAAGTCGAAGACGGTGGAGCCGGTGACCGACGAGCTGAAGTCGTGGCTGGGCGTGGCCCAGAGCGAGTCGATCGAGCCGCCGGCGTAGTTCGGCTTGAAGACCTCGTAGTAGTTCGCCCAGGCGATGCCGATCTCGATCTGCCCGTCGCCGTCGAAGTCGGCGATGGTGGGCGGTCCGCCGTTGCCCGAGCCGGTCGCCGCCGCGGGCGGGAGCTCGTTCATCCCGGTCGCCCCGGAGAGGAGGTAGACGTGCGCGTTGGCGATCAGCGCGACCTCCGGCTCCGGGTCCGAGTCGAAGTTCGCCACCGCGCTGAAGCCGCGGGGCAGGTCGCTGCGGTCCCAGAGGATCGAGCCGTCGGTGTCGTAGGCGGTGCGCCCGGCCAAGAGCTCGAGCGGCGCGTCGGCGTCGAGGTTCTCGAACACGCTGATGGCCTGCGTGATGGTGCGGCCCCAGCCGGCGGTGCCCACCCAGAGGCGGGTGATGCTGGCGCCGTCGGTGGTGAAGACCACGTTGCCGTAGGCGATCTCCGGGTTCCCGTCGTGGTCCATGTCGGCGATGGAGAGGCCGCCGCCCCAGCCCGTGGTGGCGTTGGCCGTCCAGCCCGGGATGGGGTGGTCGCTGAGCGCGACCATGGCGCCGGTGTGATCGACGAGCGCGATGTAGCCCTCGCCCGTGACCGCGGCGATCTCCATGTCGCCGTCGTGGTCGACGTCGCCGATGGCCACCGAGAGCCCGCTCCAGCCCGTCGAGGACGAGGGCCCGCGCCGGAGCGACCAGACCTCCTGCCCGCTGCGCCCGTCGAGCACGCGGAGCACGCCGGTGTGGCAGGTGTTGGTGTAGCCCCCGCAGGAGCAGCAGGTCCCGCGGGCGTTGCCGGAGACGAAGACGACGTTCGGCGGATCGAACTGGTCCACCACGCCGTCGCAGTTGGTGTCGGTGATGCGGCCGACGGTCGGCGTGGCCCACACGTCGAGCGAGTTCGCGAACTCGGAGACCGTGGACG
This sequence comes from uncultured Pseudomonadota bacterium, assembly GCA_963832725.1. Lineage (GTDB taxonomy): Bacteria > Myxococcota_A > Polyangia > Polyangiales > Sandaracinaceae > JAEZBP01. The sequence continues at coordinate 2,229,118 of CAWHVG010000003.1, read as the reverse complement.
CGCCCCAGCTCCACTGGGCGGTCGCGTTCAGCGGGCCGGTCGGCGGGCGGTACTCGCAGCTCCGCAGGCAGGTCTCGCCGGGCATGGGATCGCCCATGCAGCGGGGCGGGAGCGCGACGCAGCGGCCCGCCGTGGGCACCGCGCCCAGGCAGACGGCGCCGGCGCCCGCGTCCGGACCCGGCACGCCTCCGTCGGCCGAGCCGCCCCCGTCGCCGAGGGCCGGCTCGCAGTACTCGCCGTCGCCGCAGTCGTCGGACGAGCGGCACGCGGCGCCCGGCACCACGCACGCGTTCGCGAAGCAGACCTCGGCGCCGCTGCAGCACGAAGAGCCGCACGCGGCGTCGCTCGCGCAGCAGCCCCCGCCCACGCAGACGTTGCCGGCGCCGCACTGCGAGTCGGTGGTGCAGCCGGGCGCGCTCCCGTCGGTCGCGCTTCCGTCGGGCGGCACGTACCCGGAATCCGGCAGCGGGCCGGCGTCCGTGGGCGCTTTGCAGAGCCCGTCGACGCACGCGTACCCGACCTGACATTCCGAGTCGGAGGTGCAGGTCACGTTCGTCTTGCCGGCGCAGTCGCAGCCGGCGGCGAACAGGAGCGTGAAGCAAGCGAGGGAGATGCTGGAGCGCATGGATCGAGCGTACCTCAGGCGCCCTCGGGGCGGAACGCCGCACGGGGTGATCGCACGCTTGCCCGAGGCGTCACCTCCTCTCCGGATCGTGGTTCGCTGCCGGCTCGCGTCGACGGGGGGCGAAGTGCGGCGCAGCTCGAGCGGCCCGTGCGTCGGCGCCGGGAAGCCCGCGACCCGCCGACTCGTGAGGGCGCGGTGCCTGGAAGGGGTCGCCTCCGTGCGCTCCGGTGCGGGTGCGCCGCGAAAGGCCGCTCAACGGCGCTGGCTGCCGGATGTGCTCGGCGTGCGGCTCATCGCGACATCCGCTCGCCCGAATCGGCGTCGTCTCCGGCGCGCCAGCAGCACGAGCGCCATCGGCCAGAGAGGAACGCCGGGGTCGCGTGCCACGACGCGGCAGCCGCAGCCGGAAGGGCTCGGCACGCCGACGCCGGCGTCCGCGAGAGACGTCCCGTCCGCGGCGCCCGGCGGTGTTCCCCGCGCGATCGGCAGCACCACCGCGCTCGGGCGGCTGGCGTCGCGGTAGATCGTGAGCCTCGTCGGTTGGGGCACGGCGCTCGCGATCGGATCGGCCACGCCCGGGTCGGGCTCGTAGCGCGGGCTGCTGGTCCCGGCGATGGCCACCCTGAGCGCGTGCCCCGGCGGCAGCACGACGGCGATCGGGCCGAGGTCGACCTCGAAGAGCGCCACGGCGCCGGGCTCGAGCGGGGTGATCGTGTCGGCGGCCGCCAAGAAGCGCCCCCGCCGGATGCCTTCGGCGAGGAGCAGCGCGCGGCCGCTGGGCGTGATCTGCTCGAGGCGCACCACCACGTCCGTGTCGGTGCCGTCGGTCGACGCGTAGATGCGCGCGCTCACATCGCCGATGAGCTCCACCGTCTCGGTCGCCACGGGCGTCGTCGCGGTCAGCACGCCGCTCGTGCCGTCGACCTCGCTCTGGTCGAAGGGGCCGGCCGGCGTCGTCAGGTTGTCGCCGCCCACCGAGGGCACCGGATCGCTCGGATCCACCGGCAGGGTCGCCGAGGCGGCGTCGGTCCCCGGCGCGCTCGCGTGGAGCGTCCCGTCCGCGTGCAGGCGCAGCTCGACCGGCGCGGACGGTGGCGGCCAATCGCTCGCCTCGCGCCACGCACCGCCGGCGGTCCGCCCGTCGTCGGCGATCTGCGTCGCGTAGTAGCGCACCGGAGGCCAGTCGGGCCGCGGGCCGTCCCCCAAGCACCAGCCGAAGTAGGCGGCGAGGTCGTCCATGAGCGCGGAGTAGGCCGCGTCGGCGGGGTAGGTGAGCTCGCCCGCCGTCGTCACGTCGGCGCCGGCGTGGGTCCACGGGCCGAGCACCAGATAGCGCGCCGCGCTCGCGTCGAGCTGCCCGAACGCGCGGGTGGTCCCGGCGGCGAAGACATCGAAGAAGCCGCCGACGAGGAACACCGCGCTCCCGACGTCGGCCTGCTCCATCGCGTCGAGGCGCGCGGGATCCCAGAACGCGTCGCCGGCCTCGTGCGCTCGCAGCGTCGTGAGCGCGTCGGGCTCCATCAGGCCCTCGAGCCAGGCCGTCCCGAGCTCCTCTCGCCACGCGCCGCCCGGATAGAGCGCCGCGTAGACGTCGTCGGTGGCGAAGGGCGCGTGGAGGCAGGCCAGCGCAGACGGGGCCTCGCCGGCGGCGAGGAGCTGCGCGATGCCCTCGGCCGAGCCGCCGAAGCTGCCGACCGTGCCGTCCGACCAGGGCTGCGACGCGATCCAGGCGATGGTGTCGGCGCCGTCGTGGGCGTCGTCGAGGAAGGGCAGGAACGTGCCGTCGCTCTCACCGCGGCCGCGCACGTCCTGCGAGACCACCGTGTATCCGAGCGCGACGAGGGGCGCGAGCGCGCTCGTGTCCATCGCCCGGCCGTAGGGCGTCCGTCGCAGCAGCGTCGGTCCCGGCGCCGCGTCGGCGGAAGAACGCCAGACGTCGGTGGCCAGCGTCACCCCGTCGCGCATGGCGACCTGCTCGGTGTCCATCACCTGCGCCGCCGTGCTCGTCGGGATGGCGAGCAGGGCGAAGAGAGCCGCGAGCCGCGATCGAGCCGCCATGGGCCGAAGGAGCTTAGGGCCCGCGAATGGGTAAGTCCGTCGCATCGAGGGCGCTGGTGCGCCTCGCTGGCAAGGCGCGACGAGCGAAGATACGCACGTATCTGAGGGAGGAGCAACGCCGCCAGCGAGGATGCAGTGGCGCCCGAATGCAGGAGTTACCCGTTCGCGGGCCCTTAGCAGTCCGGTTGAAGAAGCCCGGTCCTCGGTTTGCGGGCGGGGCGACCCGTCCGTCCGTTCACCCTCCCGAATGCCGTACGCCGTTCGCTCGCCGGTCCGAGCGCGCATCCGGCCCGCGTTGCCACGACTTCCTTCGCGGTACTTCGACGGGTCTGCCGGCCCCCGAGGTCCGACCGTGGCAAAACCCCACGCTTATCGCCGTCCAAAGGCGCGAAACCCGCTGCGATTGGTCTCGCCTTCCGCGGTGACCGTGAATCGTCGCACATCGGACACGTTCGAGTCGGGACGTCCGGGTGCGCGGGCGTACCCGTCTGCTAGGGTCGACCGCGAAGCGCGGTGGGGGGAGCCGCCGCTCTGGAGGGAAGATGGAAAGCTTGAATTCGACGCTCGACAAGAGCCGGATGCGAGGCGCCGTGCTGCTCACGGTCCTGCTCGCGCTCACCGGCTGCGACAACAACCGAACCGGCACGGACGCCGGAAACCCCGGCCAGGACGCGACCACGCCGATGCCGGACAGCGGGCCCGGCCCGGTCGACTCCGGCACCGACGCCGGCACCCCGATGGACGGCTCGACGCCCGACGGCGGGACGATGGACGGCGCGATCGCCGACGGCGCGGTCGCCGACGGCAGCACCGCCGACGGCAGCACCGCCGACGGTGCGGTCGCCGACGCCTCCACGATGACCGACGCGGGCCCCGTGGGCGGCGGCGCGGCCACCTCGGCGCAGATTCAGGCCGTCCGCGCCGCCGCGGATGGGACCGTCGACCCGGCCCTGCCGATCGACACGGCGGTCGTGACCTACGTGAAGCCGGCCCTCGGTGACGACACCGCGGGCTTCTTCGTGCAGGCCGAGCTGCTGGGCCCGGCGCTCTTCGTTTCCGTGGACCCCACCACCCTCAGCCCGGCGGCCGAGGTCGGACAGGTGGTGAGCTTCACCGTGTCCGAGGTCGGTTCGGTGGGCGGTCTGCGCGAGGCCACCATGATCGGCGACTGGTCCGTGGACAGCAGCGGTCACGACGTGAGCTTCCTGTCCCAGGATGTGGGAACTCCTGCCGACCTCGTCTCCGCGCTCGACACGTACGAGAGCGAGATCTTCAGTGGGTCGTTCACGATCGCCGCCGACTTCGCGGGCGCCGGCACCGCACACGTCGCGGCCGTCGTCGAGACCGCCACGATCATGTCGGAGAGCAACCTGCGCTTCCGGATCCCCGCGACGCTCGAGAGCTCGTTGCACCTCGTGGTGGGCTGCCATGTCACCGTCACGAACATCCCGATGTGGCGCTTCAACCCGGTGGCGCAGCTCTCCAGCTACGACGCTGCGGACATCACGGTGGACTCCTGCCCGGCCCCGGTCGTGACCGGTGCGAGCGGCGACAACGAGGTCACCGCGACCGTCGCGTTCAGCGAGGATATCGACCCGGCCACCGTCATGGGGGACGGCAGCCAGTTCACCATCGAGTTCACGAGTCCCACCGATGGCAGCACTGTGATGCTCGGCGTGACCGCGGCGTCCGTGGTCGGCCACAACGTCGCCCTCACCACGGCGATGCAGACGACCGGCACCGAGTACACCGTCACGGTGGCCGCCACGGTGATGGACTACCTCGGCCAGGGCGTGGACTCGACCATGAACACGGCCACCTTCACGGGCTACCACCCGCATCTGGTCATCAACGAGGTCGACGCCAACCAGCCCAGTACCGACACCACGGAGTTCGTGCGAGATCTACAACGGCGGCGCGAACCCGATCAGCCTGAACAATCTGGTCCTCATCTTCGTGAGCGGAAGCTCGTCTTCCGAGTACGCGCGAGCGACGCTGTCCACGGCGATGACCTCGGCCGGGGCCGTCTCCGAGGTCGCTCCTGGCGGGTTTTTGGTGGTCCGTCACCCCTTCATCCGGCGGACTCGGTACCGTCATTCCTTCCGGAGTGCCGACGGTGGATGGGAGCGACAACCTCCACAACGGCGCTACCGGTCTTCTCCTCATCGACGAGACGACCGGCGCCAAGCAGGACAGCGCGTTCTACGGCGGTGATCCGGTCACGTTCACTTTTACGCCGACGGGCGGTGGTGCAGACCTGACCTACTCGTTCGAGGGCAACATCGGAAGCGACTCCGGCACCGTGGAGGAGTCGCTGGGCCGCGTGCCGGACGGCCACGATACCGACGACGGCGCAGCGGACTTCCAGGTCCTCATGCCGCCCACGCCGGGCACCACCAACACGCCGTGACCGTGTGATCGAGGACCCCGCCGCGCGGGGCACCTCCGACTCCAAGAAGGCCGCGTCCATTACCGGGCGCGGCCTTCGTCAATTCAGGACGTCGAGTCCCGCGGGATCGTCCGGCCGCCTCGATGCGTTGCCGGTCGATGGCGTGAGCATCCTCGGGGATGCTCGGATACGTTGCCGGTCGATGGCGCGAGCATCTCTGGGGATGCTCGATGTGTCACCGGGCGACGCTGTGAGCAGCCTCGGGCTGTCTCGGTGCGTCACCGGTCGACGGCCGGAGCAGTTCCGGGGTGTCTCGATGCGTCACCGGTCGACGGCCGGAGCAGCTCCGGGGTGCCCGATGCGTCAGCGTTCGACGCCCCGGGCAGCCTCGGGGCACCTCGATGCGTCGGCGTTCGACGTCGTGAGCAGCCCCGAGGCATCGGTCTCGATGCGTCACCGGTTCGACGTCGTGAGCAGCCCCGAGGCGTTCTCGAAGGCGTCACCGGTCGACGGCGTGAGCAGCCCCGGGGCATCTCGATGCGTCACCGTTCGACGGCGTGAGCATCCTCGGGGTGTCTCGATGCGTCGCGGGTCGACGGCCGGAGCAGCCCCGGGGCACTTCGATGCGCCGGCATTCCGTGGCGGGAGTATGTCCGGGCATCTCGGCGCGCCGGCATTCGACGCCGTCAGCATCCCTCGGGATGCCTCGGACGCCCGCCGGATATCCCTGTTTGGTGATACGCGGATGCTCGTGAGGTCGACGTGCGACCCGAGCACGAGGTGTCGGGGGCCGCGCTCAGCGCCTGCGGCGGATCCAGCTCGCGATTTGGCTGTCCAGCGCGCCGACGTCGCCGAGGCCGAGGTCGAGGTCGTCCGGGAAGCCGACGTGGCCGCCGCGGGCGGTCCAGGCGACTTGGACGGCGTCCGAGGCGTCCGCCAGCCACGGGCGGAGTTGCTCGGCCGTCACCATGGGGTCGGCCTCGGCCGCGACGAAGAGGGTCGGCAGGTCGAGCTCGGAGAGGATCGGGCCGGCGCTGGTCTCTTCGTAGTAGGCGTCGCGGCTCGCGAACCCGAAGCGCGGCGCGACGATGCGCTCGTCCCACTCGAGGATGGTCTTCAGCGCCATGGCCTCGTCGAGGGCAATCGGCATCGGGCGGCGCGGCGCGGCGGCTTGGTACATCTCCTTGAGCCCGCGCAGGACGTGCCACTGGTAGGGCAGGCCCATCGGCCGCTGGATGGAGCGCGCGCCGAACGCGAGGTCGAGCGGGGCACACACGGCGACGACGGAGCGCACCCGCGGGTCGCGTCCCGGCTCCGCCGCCCAGCGCAGCGCGACGTGCCCGCCCATCGAGAAGCCGACGATGTGCACGCGAGAGAAGTGAGCCAGCGCGGGGCTGGCCAAGGCCGCCCGCAGATCGTCCGACAGCCCGGCGTGGTAGAGGTCCTCGCCGCTGCGATCCGCCCCGCGGAGGTTCAGCCGCAGGTACGAGAGGCCGGCGTCGTCCATGGCCTTGGCCGAGCGCACGACGTAGCTGCTGTCCACGCTGCCGCCGAGGCCGTGGATGATGACGACGAGCGTGTCGTCCGATGGGCCGTGGCGCAGCCAGCCGGTGAGGCGCAAGGGGCCGAAGGCCTCGTCGTCGACCATCGCGTCCCACGGCTCGTCGCGCGGCAGCGGCGTCGGCCGCAAGCTGTGCGCGAGGTGGGGTCCGACGGTCCAGAAGTGCCCGAGAAACGCCTGTCGCACGGCAAGGATGTACCCCGGGTTTCGGTCCGTTTCCAGTGAGGGTCCGGTGAACGAGGGCGCCCGACGCGCGGGGGCCGTCAGCCGTCGTGGTCGTGCGCGGGATCCTGTCCGTACGCTTCTTCCAGGAGCCGGTAGAGCTTGGGGTGTTTCTTCTTCAGCTGCGCGCCGCGCTCGAAGAACATCTCCGTGGCCACGGCGAAGAACTCGGCGTCGTTCTCGGCGGCGTACTCGCGCAGGAGCGAGTGGTGCGCCTTCACCTTTTTGATCTCGCCGTGGATCAGCGCCACCCAAGGCCGCACGTCGCGCCACGGCATCGTCGAGGGGATGCCGTCGCTGGCGCCCTCTTCGAAGTCGAGCACGTGCGCGAACTCGTGGTAGCCGACGTTCTGCCCGTCGTGCTCGCCGCGGAAGCCCGCGCGGAGGCTGCGCGCCGAGAAGATGATCGGCCCCTGGGCGTGCACCATGCCGAGGATGTGGCCGTCCGAGCGGACCTCGTAGTCTTCGTCGAACGCGCCCTCGTAGACGATGATGTCGCGCAGTCTCGGGTAGCGATAGCCGACCCGCCCGAAGACGATGGCCACGGCGCTGGCGGCGACCAGCACCTTCAGCTCGTCCACCACGTCGGCCTCGCGCGGGCCGACGATGGTCTGCTCGTCGAGGAAGAAGCGCACCTCCCGCTCGAAGCGGCGCCGCGCATCGGAGCTCAGGTCGCGGTAGAAGCCGACGTCGTCTTCGAGGGCTTTGCGCCAGGCGGTGGGGAAGGGCGCGCTCGCCAGCCGGCGCCTTCGGAGGTCGCGGCGGATCCACACCAGATAGAGCAGGGACGGCCACCGCCACCGTCGCGAGCGCCGCGATAGAGAGCGTGCCGTCGCGCACCAGCGCGAACACGCCGACGGAGAGGCCGATCAGCGTGGCGGCGACGGCCTGAAAGGGGGCGAAGAGGGACGGGATGGAGGGATCGTGCGAGCCCATTCGCCAGGTACATAGCACCGCCGCGCGCCGCGTCCCCGTAGCGCTCGCCCGTCGCCGCGTCAGGGCATCAAGCAGACGCTCGGCACGCTGCCGCAGACGCCGTCGGGGCAGGCCGCGTCGACCAGAGCCATCCGCTCCAGGATCGTCGGGTCGGTGTCGAGCGCGGCGCAGGTGTCCGGCTGCGGCACGTCGTAGAGGCAGAGCGCGGTGAAGTCGACGGGGTCGAGCGCCATGGGGTCGCGCGATTGACAGATGTCGTTCACGCACGCGTAGGCGCGCTCCGACCACTGCGGGCAGTCCGTGTCGGCGCCGCACGCCAGGGGCCGGCAGGTGCGCTCGTGGATGACGGGGCCCGTATCGACGGGCGTCACCTCGCAGAGGAGCGCGAGCCCGCCGGCGCCGACCAGCCGCAGGGTTCCGTCGCCGCAATCCGCGGGGATGGGAGGGTTGCCGGGCTCCTCGGTCGTCGTGCAGCGGCCCTGGTCGCAGCTCCACGTGACCTCCACCCCCGTCGTGTCGCGCAACGAGGACGGATTGTCGACGGAACACGCGGCGACCATTGCCGAAAGCGTGGCGATGCCCCAAGTCAACGCCCGCCCTGCACCTCCGCTGCGATCCCCGCGACGAACCATGGCTCGCGGTATGGCTTCTCCGCGATGGACTGCAAGCGCACACCCACGGAAGGAACACGAATGGAACATCGACAGCTCGGACGGAGCGGTCTGAAGGTCTCGCCCCTCTGCCTCGGCGCCATGACCTTCGGCGAGGCGAACGAGAAGTCCTTCATGCACCAGGTCGGCTCCGATGCCGCGACGGCGCACGCGATCCTGAACCGAGCGCTCGAGCTCGGGATCGACTTCATCGACACGGCCGACGTGTACGGCCAGGACGGCCTCAGCGAGCGGGTCATCGGCGACTGGCTCGAAAAGGAGAAGCGGCGCGACGACATCGTGCTCGCGACCAAGTTCCGCTTCCGCATGGGCCCCGGCCCCAACGGCACCGGCGCGTCCCGCTACCGGATCATGCGCGCGGCCGAGGCCTCCCTGCGGCGGCTGAAGACCGACCGCATCGATCTCTACCAGATCCACATGCAGGACCTCGACGTGCCGGAAGACGAGCTCCTGCGGGCGCTCGACGACCTCGTACGGCAGGGCAAGGTGCTCTACGTCGGCTGCAGCAACTACGCCGCGTATCATCTGGTCGAGAGCCTCTGGACCAGCGCGACGCAGCACCTGACGCGCTTCGTCAGCCTGCAGGCGCAGTACTCGTTGGTCGTCCGCGATCTCGAGCGCGAGCACGTCCCGGCCTGCGCGCGTCACGGTCTCGGCGTCCTGCCCTGGTCGCCGCTGGCGGGCGGGTTCCTGAGCGGGAAGTACCGCCGCGACCAGCCGCCGCCGGAGGGCTCTCGCCTGGCCAAGTGGCAGGACTCGCTGGCGCGCTACGACCAGGACCGGAACTGGAAGATCATCGAGGTGCTCGGCGGGGTGGCCGAAGAGGTCGGCGCCTCGCCGGCCCAGGTCGCGCTGGCCTGGCTGCTCACGCGGCCCACGGTCAGCAGCGTCATCTTCGGTGCCCGCACGCTGGCGCAGCTCGAGGACAACGCCAAGGCCGGCGAGCTCGAGCTCCCGGCCGAGGCCGTCGCGCGTTTGAACGAGGTGAGCGCGCCGCCGCTCGGCTACCCCTACGAGTTCATCCAGCGGATCCAGGGACGCTGGTGAGGGTGGGGCGGCGCGGGCGAATGGGCTCCGCGCCGCCTCGCCGAAGCGACGTCGCTCTCCAGACGGTGAGGCGTACCTCGGCTTGCAGCGTCCGCTCTCGGGCGGTCCAGGCTCGACATGCATCGCAGGAACCTCGGGGAACCTCGCCTCCGGGTTCACCAGAGCCCTCGCGGGGGACGGGGCGCCCCGCCTCGGTGCCGACGTGCCTCTCGTTCCGGCGTCTCGACGCAGGGTCGGCCCTCGTATACGAAGCTGTCGGATGGCCGCGAACGCTGTATCGTTTCGTGTAACGGATGGGTCGACCCGCACATAGCTCGGGCGCGGCCGCGGCGCCTTCGAGCGGCGCCGGCGAGGTCGGTCCGGGCACGGTGATCGCGGGCCGCTACCGGCTCGAGCGCGCCGTCGGTAGCGGCGGCATGGCCACCATCTGGGAGGCCACGCACCTCGCGCTCAACCGCGCCGTGGCCGTGAAGTTCATCGAGATCGCGGGCCGCAACACGGAGAAGATGCGCGCTCGCTTCCTCCGCGAGGCGCGGGTGGCGGCGGCGGTGCGTCACCGCAACGTGGTGGACATCGTCGACTTCGGCACCGACGAGGACGGCCGGCCATTCATGGTGATGGAGCTGCTCGTCGGCGAGACGCTCGCCCACCGCATGAGCCAAGGGCCGACGCTCGGCGTGGCCGAGACGGTGCGCATCATGGCGCGCGTGCTCTCCGGGCTCGCCGCCGTACACGACGCCGGCATCGTCCACCGCGACCTGAAGCCCGAGAACGTCTTCTTGGTGCAGGACGCCGATGGCGTGTACCCGAAGCTGCTCGACTTCGGCGTCTCGCGCGCCATCGATCCGAGCGGTGAGCTCGAGTCGGTGCTGCCGACGGTCGAGAACGCGATCGTGGGCACGCCGCAGTACATGTCGCCCGAGCAGGCGCGCGGGCTGTCGAGCATCGACTTCCGCTCCGATCTGTGGACTGCGGGGGTGATGCTCTTCGAGCTGCTCGCCGGCATTCTCCCTTTCGATTCGGACGCGGTCGGGGACGTGATCATCCAGATCGCGACGGCCGATCCGCCGGACCTCACCTCGCTGCGACCCGATCTCGCCGGACCGGTCACGGACGTCGTGATGGAGGCGCTGCGCCGCAAGCCCGAGGATCGCTTCCAGAGCGCGCGGGAGATGCGCGCCGCGTTGCTGAGCGCCGTGGCGGCGACGGCGACGGCCCTCGAGAGCGCGCCGTCGGGCTGGCGCGAGCCGGCGCAGACGGAATCCGAGCTGTCGCCGGTCGACTCTCGAGAGCTGCTCGAAGCGGTCGGAGACGCCTACGAGCCGGGCGACTCGGGGCTGATCGAGCTCGGTGAGGATCTGGAGGTCTCGAGCTCGGGCGCGCGGCCCTTGATGCTGCCGCCGAAGGCACCTTCTCACGAGCTCACCCGATCGGTCTTCCCCGCCGCGCAGCCGGCGCGACGCCGCTGGGTCGTGCCGGCCGTCGGTCTGCTCGTGCTGGCCTCGCTGGGGGCGGTGGCGCTCGGCGTGCGCCAGGTGGACGAGCCGCCCCCGCCGACGATCCGGGTCGCGCCCCGGCCGGAACGGCCTCCGGTGCCGGTTCACGTCACGCTCGCGGACTTGCCCGACGGCGCGCGGGTGGAGGTGGACGGTCGAGCGGCGTCGGTGCCGCTCATGCTGCCGCGCGAGGACCGCGCGCACACCATCCGGGTGGTGGCGCCCGACGGTCGCGCGTGGAGCGTGACCCACGTCGCCGACCAGGACGGCGCGTACACCGTTGCGCTGCCGCCGACCGAGCCCGTGCCGACCGAGGCCATGCCGACCGAGGCCATGCCGACCGAGCCCGTGCCGACCGAGCCCACGCCCAGCGACCCGGTGACGCGCGAACAGGCGCAGCCCGCCGAGGCGCCCCGTGCTGCTCGCCGCCGCCGCCCTCGAGCTCGAGGGCTGCTCCGCGATCCGGGCTTCTGACCGCCCCGCGCTGATCCCGCGCACCGAGCGAGCGCAGTTCGTCTGAAGCCCGGGACGCCGGCTTGGCGGCTGCGGACCGGTGTGGCCGGGTGGTAGAGTGCCCTCGATGCGATCATCCGTGTGTCGCACTTGGGCGGCCATCGTCCTCGTCGCGGTTGTCGCGTTCCAGGGCGCCGCCGCGGCGCAGTCCCACGAGGCCAGCGAGCAGGCTAGCCAGGAGGCCAGCGAGCAGGCTAGCCAGGGGGCCCGGACGCTCTTTCGCGAGGGGCTCGACTTCGCCGACCACGGGGACTGGGAGCGGGCGGTGCAGCGCTTCCGCCAGGCGTTGGATCTGCGCGAATCGGGGCCGATCCGCTACAACCTCGCGCAGTCGCTGGTCCACATGGGCCGCTTGGTGGAGGCCCTCGACGAGCTCGCGGTGGTGCTCGCGGACGAGTCGCTGCCCGACGACGTCCGCGAAGACGCGGCGAGCTTGCGCGACCACCTGAGGTCGCGGCTCGGGCGTCTCACCGTTCGAGTGCGGGGGCCGCACGACGATGATCTGGTGACCATCGACGGTCGCCCGCTGCCGCCCGCGGCGATCGATCACCCGACGCCGACGGATCCCGGGGTTCGGGTGGCACGCCTGGTGCGCGGGAGCGAAGAGATCGACCTGCAGGAAGTGGACGTGCCCTCCGGCGGCGACGCCGAGGTGGTGCTCGAGGCGGAAGAGCCGGTCTCGGCTCCCGCGGCCGCGCTCGAAGCGAGCCCTGCGGCGCAGGCGTCGGGCAGCGACGACGCGTGGATCTGGGCGGTGGTGATCGGCGCCGTCTTGGTCGCCGCCGGCGGTGCGGTCCTGGTCGGCTGGGCCGTGAGCGAGTCCGGTCCGCAGCCCTCGATGGGCGACTTCGCGCCGCCCGTCTTGGAGTTCGACTGATGCGTCGCCTGACCTGGCTGGCGCTGGCGCTTCTCGCCGGCTCGTGCAGCAGCGTCACGGAGATCGTCCTCGTCGTCGATACGGACATCGCCGCCGCCGACACCTTCCGCGTCACGGCCGTGCACCCGGATGGTCACAGCGATCAGTCGATGGCGAACCTCACGACCAAGGCGCCACCGCGGACGCTGGTGCTCCTTCGTCGCAGCGGACCGCTCGGCCCCGTGCATCTCACCGTCGAGGCGCTCTCCGAGGGACGCTCCGTCGTCTCGGTGGCCCGGGAGGTCGCGTTCGAAGAGGGGCGTTCGCTGAGGCTGGACGTGTTCCTTCCCGAGGGATGTCGAACGGCGGGCTGCGTTTCCAGTCAGACCTGCGGCAACGACGGCACCTGCCGCTCACCCATCGTGCCCACGTGCGAGTACGACGGGACGTGTGTCGACGCCGACGGCGGGGCGCGCGACGCCGGCAGCCCGGACTCCGGTGAGGCCGACGGTGGGGACGGCGGCGTCTGCCCGCTCGCGAGCGATTCGATCTGCGGAGTGAGCGACACGCTCCTCGTGGGTGACGTGGTCACGCCCCGCGCCTGCGCTTCCGACGAAGCCATCGTGAGCGTCGACGGCCCCAGCGGTCCGGTCGATGGCGGGGGAACGTTCCTCCTCCCGGCTCCGGGGCGCTACACCGTCCGCGCCGCGATCGGCGACATCGCCGGATGCGCGATCACCCGCGACGTGGACGTGGCGGCGCTCGCGCCAACGGCGGACAGTATGTCGGTCAGCAGCGGCGAGCTCCGCGATCTCGCGGCGCGCGTGGACACCGCGTTCGTCGTCGGCCGCGACGGCGCCTGGGCCGTGGACGTGACCGCGTGGTTCCCGATGGCGGGCCTCGGTGTCCCGACGGATTTGCGCGCGGTGGCGGTCGATCACGGTCAGCCTCTGCTCGGTCCCACCGCCAGCGACGGTGCGGTCTACCGGCTGCGGGCCGATCCGCCCTTCGACGCCGTGGGCGTGACGCGGATGATGCTCCCGGCCGGATCGCGTGAGGTGCGGGCGCTGGCCGTGCCCCTCGACGCAACCGGTCCCGCGCTGGCGGCGACCAAGGACGGATTGGTCACCGTGGCCTTCGACGGAGCGACCATGCAGGTCGGACCGAGCTGGGATCCGAACGTGGGCGGCGGCGCCGCGATCGGTCATGAGGTCGCCGGCTCGTACGGGGCCATCTGGATGACCTCCGCGACGACGATTGTGAACCGCTCGATCTCGGGCGCCAGCGCGTTCGCGGGCGGGATGGAGGCCGACCTGCCGAGCTGGCTTCAGAATGCCCACGCGGTCGCGGTCGATGAACGCGACGCCAGCGCGCCGCGCTTGTGGGTCTGTGGCGACGGGGGAGCCGCCGTCTGGACGTTGACCGGCGACTGGACCTCGAGAACGGTGCTGCCCGATCCGGCTCACACATGGAACGGCACCTGCCTCGACCTGGCCCTCGGCGACGAGGGCGACGCGTGGGTGGCGTCGGGCACGTCCGGGCTGGTTCGGCTCCACTACGACGCGGCGCTGCGGGCGCGCTACGACGCCGCGGAAGGCCTGCCGGGCGGTGCATCGCTCGACTTCGTCGCGTTCGCGGCCGACGCGGGTCATCGGCAGGTGTGGGCGCTCGACGTCGCCGCCCGCACCATCTTCCAATGGTCGGCGGACGCGCTCCCGTGAGCGGCGAGGGGAGCAGCTTGCGCGTCGGCGTGGTCGGCGACGTCCACCTCGACTTCGACGAGACCGACGTGGCCCAGCTCGACGCGCGCGGCTACGACGCGCTCTTCTTCGTCGGCGACCTCGCGACCTACTCGCACAAGGCGGGGCTCGAGGTGGCGCGGGCCATGGCGCGCCTGCGCACCCGGGCGCTGGTCATCCCGGGCAATCACGACGCCGCGAACATCTTCCAGATGGCGGCCGAGGTGCTCGAGGCGGACGTGATCTTGCCGTGGCTGAACGTCGGGCAGCGGGCTCGGAAGAGCGAGCTGGCGTCTGCGCTCGGTGCGGCCCGACTGGTGGGCTACAGCTTGCACCCGCTCGAGGCGCCCTGGGGCCCGCTCGACGTCATCGCCGCGCGACCGCACTCCGCCGGTGGCGCCCACTTCGCGTTCCGCCCGCACTTGGCGGAGGCGTTCGGCGTCGAGGACATGGAGAGCTCGACCGAGAAGCTCTTGGCGCTGGTCGACGAGAGTCGGGCCGAGGACCTGGTCTTCCTCGCGCACAACGGTCCGAGCGGGCTCGGCGTCCGGCGGGACGACATCTGGGGCTGCGATTTCCGCAAGACCGAGGGCGACTTCGGCGACCCGGACCTCGAGCGCGCCGTCCGCTACGCCCTCGACAAGAAAAAGCGCGTGCGCGCGGTGGTCGCGGGGCACATGCATCATCACCTCAGCGGCGGCGGGCAGCGGCGCTGGCGGGTGGAGCGCGAGGGTGTGCTCTACGTCAACGCCGCCCGCGTGCCCCGCATCTTCACGCGCGGCGAGCGCACCCTCCGCCACCACGTCGAGCTCACGCTCGGCCCCGAGCGCGCCGAGGCGCGCGAGCACCTCATCGAGTCCCCATGAGCATCTTCGTCACCGCCGCCGCCGGCACCGAGCGCGCCCTCAAGGAAGAGCTGCGCGAGCTGCGTCTGTTCCGCGTGCGAGCCGACCGGGGAGGCGTACGCGCCGAAGGCGACCGCAACGCGGACGACGCCGATCGCGCGGCCGCAGCGACCGTCTGCCTTCGCTCGCGGGTCGGTGTCCGCGTGCTGATCGAGGTCGCCCGCTTTCCCTGCCCGCACGAGGACGCGCTCTACCAACGCATCGCCGAGATCGAGTGGGAGCGCTGGCTGCACCCGCGGCTCACGCTGGCGGTGAGCGCCGTCGCCCGGGACAGCCGCCTGCGCCACACGAATTTCATCGCTCAGCGGACCAAGGACGCCATCGTCGATCGCCAGCGCAAGCGGGAAGGGCGCCGCTCGTCGGTCGACCGGCAAGACCCGGACGTGGCGGTCTTCGTCCACCTCAAGCGCGACGAGGCGGCGGTGTTCCTCGACGCCTCCGGCGGCTCGCTGCACATGCGCGGCTGGCGCACGCAGGCCGGCGCCGCGCCGCTCAAGGAGACGCTGGCTGCCGCGCTCCTCCGCATCGCGGGCTGGGACCGGCAATCACCGCTGATCGATCCGATGTGCGGCTCGGGCACGTTCGCGATCGAGGCGGATCTCCTGGGCGCGCGACGTCCCGCCGCATCTCCCGGGCCGGCGCTTCGGTCTGGAGCGCTGGGCCGACTTCGACGATGCTGCCGTGCGGCGGATGCGCGAGCTCAGGGCGAAGCTGACCGACCTCGCGCGCGCCGAGGGGCCCCGCTGCGAAGGCTCCGACCGAGATCCGGCGATGGTCGAGCTCGCGAAGAAGAACGCGCGGCGGGCGGGCTCGAACGCGCGCTTCTCGGTCCGCGCGATTGAGGCGCTGGCGGCGGACGGCCCCGCCTGGGTCATCGCCAACCCGCCCTTCGGCCAGCGCTTGGACGCCGACCGGGCGGCTTGGCAGGCCCTCGACCGGACGCTCTCGCGCCTGTCCGGCTGCACGGTGTCCTTCTTGTTGCCCGAGGACGCACCCTCACTCGGCGCGCGCCGGCCCACCTCGTCGGTGCGCGTGCTGAACGGCCCGATCCCTTGTCGGCTGGTGACCTGGTCACCCGCTCGCGGCCGGCAGCAACATTGATGCAGGGGGGCGATGGGATACAATCCCAGGCACACTCCACGCCGGGGGTCGGCTCGTCTCGGGGAGACCAAGGATCTCGCCCCGAGCCGGGTCGAAGCCGCTGGACGGAACGGTGCTCGTGGACCCTGACCAAGGCTCCGACTCCGGCGATCCGCTCGTCGGCCAAGTCATTCACGATTGGTTTCGCATCATCGCGCCGATCGCCCGCGGAGGTATGGGGGCCGTCTACAAGGCGGAGCAAGCCCCCCTCGGCCGCCTCGTCGCCATCAAGGTCCTGAGCCCGAAGCACGAGGAGGACAAGGACCCGGAGTTCCGCAAGCGCTTCTTCCTCGAGGCCGCGACGGTCGCCAAGCTCAGCCACCCGAACACCGTGACCGTGTTCGACTACGGCCAGAGCGAGGGCCTCTACTTCATCGTGATGGAGCTGATCGAGGGGATCACCCTCAAGACGGCCATCAAGCGCGACGGAGCGCTTCCGGCTGCGCGTGCGGTCCACATCGCCAAGCAGATTCTGCCGCTCGCTGCGCGAGGCGCACCGGCTGGGCATCGTCCACCGCGACATGAAGCCGGGCAACGTGATGCTGCTCGAGCAGGGCGACGAGCAGGACTACGTGAAGGTCCTCGACTTCGGCCTGGTGAAGGATCTCGACGCCGCCGAGGAGGAGGATCTCACCCAGACCGGCGTGTTCATGGGCTCACCCAAGTACATGTCGCCCGAACAGATCCAGGGTGAGCGGGTCGATGGGCGGAGCGACATCTACTCGATCGGCGTGATCCTCTTCGAGCTGCTGAGCGGCTCGCCGCCCTTCGTGCGCGACAAGCAGGTGCAGGTCCTGATGGATCACATCAACGCGCCCGTGCCGCAGCTCGCCGCGCCCGAAGGGATGCCTCCGCTCCCGGCCGAGCTGACCGCCATCGTCTACAAGTGCCTCGCCAAGACGCGCGAAGACCGCTTCGAGGACATGGACGGGCTCCTGGCCGCGCTGAAAGTGCTGGCGGGCGGGATGGCCAGCGGCGAGCTCGGCATGTCCGGTGATCGGCTGCATGGCGGGACGCCGGTCAGCGGCGTGCACACCGTCTCGTCCGACGCGCTCCGGACGACGGGCAGCGGCTCGATCTCCGCGCCCACGGTGACGGGCTCCGGTGCTTCCGGCGGCGTCTCGCTCGCGGGACCGATGGGGGAGCCGGTCACGGGTCCTCGAGGCGGCGGCAAGGGGCGTGGGCTCGCCATCGGGCTCGCGCTCGTCGGATTGCTGATTGTGGTGGGCATCGGCATCGGCGTCGCCGACCCCTTCGCGCGCCCGGGTCCTCCCGCTTTGGCGCCGGCTCCCGCGCCGCCCGTCGCCTCCGCGCCGGTGGACCCGCCGCGGGCGGCCGATCCCCTCCGAGGCCACCCCGGAGCCCGCGCCGGAGCCCGCGATCCGTTCGGTGATCGTCGAGCTGGACTCCACCCCGACGGGCGCGACGGTCCGCATCGGTGACGCCGAGTACGGCCCGACACCCGCGCAGGTCGAGCTCACGGGCGAGCAGGCCGAGCCGGGCGCCGAGCTGACCTTCGTCTTCTCCGCCGACGGCCATCGCGACATGACCGTCACCCGCAACGTCCCGGCGGAGGGCTCGCTCGACGTCAGCGCGCGCCTGCGCCGCGTTCCCCACCGCCCAGCGCACCGTGGCGGTCATCGCGCGACGCACGACGCCCCGCGCGAGGCGGTCACGCCCGCCGGCTATCGTGAGAGCCCGTACTGAGCCGAGCCGCCGCTCTCCTGGCGGCGTCCGACTCCACCTCGGCTTCCGTGAGTGCACGCGACACCGCGGGGTGGTAGCAACCCCATTCGATGTGCGGCGCAACGAGCGGGCACCAGGCCCGCGCCATCACCAGCGCTGCCAGAACGGAGGATTTCGCGAATGACAAACGTTGCGTTGGTGACGGGGGGAGCGTCGGGGTTGGGCCGGGCCACCGTGGCTCGGTTCGTGGCAGGCGGCGGGCGCGCCGTCATCGTCGATCGCGACGCGGAGAGCGGTGAGGCGCTGGCGAAGGAGCTCGGCGACGCCGTGCGCTTCGTGGCGACGGACGTGACCGACCAGGCGCAGGTCCAGGCCGCCGTCGACGCGGCGTGTGAGCTGGGCACGCTGCGGGCCGCGGTGAGCTGCGCGGGCGTGGGCTGGGCCGCGCGGCTGGTGAACCGCGAGGGCGAGCCGCACGACCTCGACCTCTTCCAGAAGATCATCGGCGTCAACCTCGTCGGCACCTTCAACGTCATGCGCCTCGCGGCGGCGGCGATGATGAAGAACGACGCGGACGACGACGCGCAGCGCGGCGTGATCGTGAACACCGCCAGCGTCGCCGCGTTCGACGGCCAGATCGGCCAGGTCGCCTACTCGGCGTCCAAGGGCGGCGTGGCCGCGATGACCCTGCCGGCGGCCCGCGACCTGTCCAAGTCGGGCATCCGCGTCGTCACGGTCGCGCCCGGCACCTTCGACACGCCGATGCTGGCGGGGCTGCCGGAGAAGGCTCGCGAGTCGCTGGCGGCGGCCATCCCGAACCCGTCCCGTCTCGGCAACCCGGACGAGTACGCCGCGCTCGTGATGCACATCGTCGAGAACAACTACCTCAACGCCGAGGTCATCCGTCTCGACGGCGCGCTCCGCATGGCGCCCAAGTGAGCGCGTCGCGTTGAGTCGATCGTGACTCTGCCGAAGCCCGCCCGCCCCTCGACGGGCGGGCTTTCGTGCATCTCTCCGCCGCGGGACCGTCTCTCGCGCTCGATCAGTACTGGCGGGGCAGCCCGAGCGAGTGCTGGGCGATGAAATTGAGGATCATCTCCCGGCTGACCGGCGCGATGTGCTGGACGCGAGCGATGCCCCAGAGCGTGGCCAAGCCGTACTCGCTGGCCATGCCGTTGCCGCCGTGGACCTGGATGGCCTGATCGAGCGCCGCGATGGCGGTGTCGGCGGCGCTCAGGCGGGCCATGTTGGAGACCTCGCCCGCGTCCTTGCCCTGGTCGTAGAGCGTGCCCGCCTTGGCGGTCATCAGCCGCGCCAGCTCCAGCGAGAGCTTGGCGCGGGCGAGCGGGTGGGAGAGCCCTTGGTGGGCGCCGATCGGCTGGCCGAAGACCTTGCGCTCGTTGGCGTAGGCGACGGCGCGATCCAACGCGTAGCGGGCCATCCCGCAGGCCTTGGCGGCGGTAGTGATGCGCTCGGGGTTGAGCCCGTCGAAGAGCACCTTCAGCCCCTTGCCCTCCGGACCGAGCAGGCGGTCGGCGGGCACCTCCACGTCGTTCAGGAAGACCGTGTACTGCTTCTCCGGGATCACGATCTCCATCGGGATCGGCTGGGCCTCGAGCCCCGGCGCGTCGGTGTCGACGAGAAAGAGCGAGAGCTGGGCGCGCCCGGTTCGCTCGTCGACGCCGCTCCTCGACACCACCAGCATCGCGTCCGCCTCGTCGACGCCGCTGATGTAGACCTTCTGGCCGTTCAGCACGTAGCGATCGCCTTCGCGCCGCGCGGTGGTGGTGATCGAGTGCGAGTTGGAGCCCGCGTCCGGCTCGGTGAGCGCGAAGCAGATGCGGGTCTCGCCGCGCGCCAGCCCGGGCAGCCAGCGCTCCTTCTGCGCGACGGTGCCGTAGCGCGCGATCAGCGTGCCGCAGATGGCCGGCGAGACGACCAAGAGAAGGAGCGGACAGCCGGCGGCCGCCAGCTCTTCGCACACCAGCGCCAGCTCGTAGATGCCGAGGCCGCCGCCGCCGTATGCCTCGGGGAGGTTCACGCCGAGGAAGCCCTCCTTGGCCAGCTCGTCCCAGAGCTCGACGCTGCGCTCGCCGCTCCGGGCCTTGCGGACGTAGTACTCGTGCCCGTAGCGGCGCACGATGCGGGCCACGCCTTCGCGCAGCATCCGCTGCTCGTCGCTCTCGTCGAAGTCCATCGCACCTCCCCGCGCGGGCTCGTCGCCGCGGGCGGCATTCGAGCGCGAGAGGTCCGAGAAGGCAACCCCGGAGGGCTCGCGCGCGCACCTCGCGCGGCACGCACTCCCTCGCGGATGCATGCCGAGGTCGAAGAAGTCGCTCGTGAGATGGCTCACCGGAACCCAGGCGCGGCGGGCGAGGCGGACGTGCGTATCGGGCGCAAGGAGTACACTCCGGGCCGCCGGCCCGCTCGACGCGCAAGCGCTCCCGCGCGCGTGGCCGCCATCTTCTTCTCCGGAGCGCAGTCCGCGCGAGATCCGAGACATGCTGCTGGCCACGCTGCGAGATGGAACCCGAGACGGATCGCTGATCGTCGTCGACCGAACGCGCGAGCGCTACGCCGACGCGAGCGGCATCGCCCGCACGATGCAGGCCGCGCTCGACGACTGGGACGAGGTCGCGCCGAAGCTGCGTGAGCTCGCCTCGGCGCTCGACGCAGGGCAGGCCGACGCGAATCCCATCGACTTCGCGCGCCTCGGGCCGCCGCTGCCGCGCGCCTACGAGTGGGTCGACGGCTCGGCGTACATCAACCACATCATCCTGGTCCGCAAGGCGCGCAACGCCGAGCCGCCGGCCACGCTGGAGACCGATCCGCTGGTCTATCAGGGCGGCTCGGGCATCCTGCTCGGCCCGCGCGACCCCATCCCGCTCGCCGATCCGGCCTGGGGCCTCGACTTCGAGTCGGAGATCTGCGTCATCCTCGGCGACACGCCCCAGGGCACGACCAAGGATCGGGCCGGCGACTACGTGCGCCTGGTGATGCTGGCCAACGACATCACCCTCCGCAACCTCATCCCGGCCGAGCTGGCCAAGGGCTTCGGCTTCTTCAACGGCAAGCCGGCCACGGCGTTCTCGCCTTTCGCCATCACGCCCGACGAGCTCGGCGACGCGTGGCGTGACGGGCGGCTCCACCTGCGGATGAAGACCTGGCTGAACGGGGAGCTGGCCGGAGATCCGGACGCGGGTCCGGAGATGCACTTCTCTTTCTTCGACCTCATCCAGCACATCGCCAAGACCCGCGCCTTCACGGCCGGGACCATCCTCGGCAGCGGCACCATCTCCAACGAGGATCGGGCGCGCGGCGTGTCGTGCCTCGCCGAGCGCCGAATGCGCGAGATCATCGAGAGCGGCAAGCCCGAGACCGCGTTCATGAAGGTCGGCGACCGCGTGAAGATCGAGATGCGCGACGCCTCGGGCGTCAGCCTCTTCGGCGCCATCGAGCAAGAGGTCGTCCGGTTCGAGACGAAGGGGTGAGACGATGAAGCTCTACGGCTACTGGCGGAGCAGCGCGACCTATCGGGTTCGCATCGGGCTCGGGCTCAAGGGGCTCGAATAGGAGACGGCGCCCATCCATCTGCTCGAAGGCGGCGGCCAGCAGCACGCCGAGGGCTTCGAGGCGCTCAACCCGATGCGCCAGGTGCCGGTGCTCGAAGTCGAGGAGGGCGGCGAGAAGGTCCACCTCGCTCAGTCGATGGCCATCCTCGAGTACCTGGAAGAGCGCTACCCGACGCCGCCGCTGTTGCCCGAGGATCGGGTCCTGCGCGCTCGCAGCCGGCAGCTCGCCGAGATCATCAACGCGGGCATCCAGCCGCTGCAGAACCTGCACGTGCTCCAGAAGCTGAAGGAGCACGACGTCCACGGCACCGAGTGGGCCTCCTACTTCGTGCGCCGCGGACTGAACGCCTACGAGGCGGTCGCCAAGACGACGGCGGGTGCGTTCTCGGTGGGCGACGCGCCCACGATGGCCGACGTGCACCCTCGTGCCGCAGCTCTACAGCACCCGTCGCTTCCACATCGACATCGAGTCGGAGTTCCCGCTGCTCGCGCGCATCGAGGCGAGCTGCGCCGCGCTTCCGGCGTTCGCCGACGCGCACCCCGACCGCCAGCCGGACGCGCAGCCGGCGGCCTGAGCGCGCCCCTTCCCGGACGACATCAGCCCCGACGACATCAGCCCTACGACATCATCCTCGGAGAGACACCATGGCCATGGTCGAGCCGATCGGCATCAAGCGCCTCGAAGCGATCCACTACTACGTTCACGACCTCGAGCGGAGCCGCCGCTTCTATACGGGAATGCTGGACTTCGAAGAGCTCGGCGTGAGCAATCCGGCGCTCGACGAGAAGGCCGGGCAGTGCAGCGTGATGTTCAAGGCCGGGGCGGCACGCGTGTTGGTCAGCGCGCCGGTGGGCGAGGGCGGCCGGGCGTGGCGCTGGCTGCAGAAGCACCCGGACGGCGTGGGCACGCTGATCTTCGAGGTGGAGGACATCGAGCGCGCGTTCGTGCTGCTCGAGGGCCGCGGCGCCACGCCGATGACCGACGTCGTCCACACGGAGCTGCCGGGGGGGCGCTTCTCGACGTTCTCGATCACCACGCCCTTCGGCGGCACCACCTTCCGCTTCGTGCAGCGCGAGGGGGACGTCCCGACCTTCCCTGGATTCGTGCCGCACGGAGCGCACAAGGGCGGCGAACAACATCTTCGGGTTCACGAACTTCGACCACGTCACCTCGAACTTCGAGACGATGAGCCCGGCGCTCCTGTGGATGGAGCACGTGATGGGCTTCGAGCGCTTCTGGGAGATCCAGTTCCACACGCAGGACGTGGCGGGGGAGCGCGAGGGCGGCTCGGGCCTCAAGTCCGTCGTCATGTGGGACAAGCCGAGCGGCGTGAAGTTCGCCAACAACGAGCCCAAGCGCCCGCACTTCCAGCGCCTCGCAGATCAACCTCTTCCACGAGGACCAGCGCGGCGACGGCATCCAGCACGCGGCGCTGGCGCGTGAAGGACATCGTCACGGCGGTCCGCGGCGCTGCGCGAGCGGGGAGTCAGCTTCATGCCGACGCCCGGCACCTACTACGACATGCTGCCCGAGCGGCTGAAGACGCTCGGCGTCAACCGCATCGACGAGGACATCGACATCCTGCGCGAGCTGGAGATCCTGGTCGACGGCAAACGCCGATCACAGCTACCTGCTCCAGATCTTCCTCCAGGAGTCCGCGGGGCTCTACGCGGAGCGCGAGGCGGGGCCCTTCTTCTACGAGATCATCCAGCGCAAGGGCGACCAAGGCTTCGGCGGGGGCAACTTCCGCGCGCTCTTCGAGAGCATCGAGCGCCAGCAGCGCTCCGACGGGCGAATCTAGAGGCCGATCCGGCGCGCGGCGGCTCGCGCGCCCTCGAGGGAAGACGATGCTCGACCGCATGCAGATGGGGGAGGTGCCGAAGAAGCACCACATCGCGCTCCGCGACGAAGCGGGCAACCTCCGCTGCGAGGAGTGCCTCACGCGCGACGGGTTCGAGGGTCCGTACACGATCCTCTATCACCGACGAGCGCCCGCACGAGCAGCGCGTGACCAAGGCCGAGCACGGCTGGACGCTGCCCGAGGCCGCCGGGACGATCGCCCGCTGGCCAAGCGGCACTACCGCTCGCAGGACATGCCGCGCGACGGGCGGAGCGCCGGTCGACGCCGCGTCCCGCTCCTCTTCAACGCCGACCTGACGCTCGGCGTCTCGCACCCGAGCGAGCCCGATCCCGTCTACTTCGTCGAACGCGCGACGCGGACGAGCTGTGCTTCGTCTTCGAAGGCGGCGGCGTCCTCCGCACGCCGCTCGGCGACGTGCGCTTCGAGCAGGACGACTACGTCTTCGTCCCCAAGGGGCTCGCGCACCGCTTCGTCCCGGACGACGCGCCGCAGTACTGGCTCACGGTCGAGTGCCACGGCGGGCTCTGGCTGCCCAAGCAGTGGCGCAACGAGGTCGGGCAGCTCCGCATGGACGCGCCCTACTGCCACCGCGACTTCCGGCGCCCCGAGTTCGAGGGCCCGCGCGACGAGGGCATCCGCGACGTGGTCGTGAAGCGGGGAGGGCGCTTCCACGGCTTCCGCCAGCCGCACAGCCCGCTCGACGTGGTCGGCTGGGACGGCACCGTCTACCCGTGGGCCTTCCCCATCCTCAACTTCCAGCCGCGCGCGGGGCTCGTGCACCTGCCGCCGACCTGGCACGGCACCTTCGCCGCGCGCGGCGCGCTCATCTGCAGCTTCGTGCCGCGGGTGGTCGACTTCCACCCGGAGGCCATCCCCTGCCCCTACCCGCACTCGTCGGTGGACGTGGACGAGCTCCTCTTCTACTGCCGGGGCAACTTCACCAGCCGCAAGGGCGTCGGTCCCGGCAGCATCTCGCACCATCCGCCGGGCATCCCGCACGGCCCGCATCCGGGCAGCTACGAGAAGAGCATCGGCACGGCGCGCACCGACGAGCTGGCGGTGATGATCGACGCGATTCGAGCCGCTGGTCCCGACCTCGGCGGCGCTCGGCGTCGAGGACGCCGGCTACCACGACAGCTTCATCGCCGGCTGACGGAGGGCGATCAGCCGCCGGTTCCCTCCGGCTGCCACACACACGCTCGGTGTCCCGAGTCGTCGACGGATACGCGCGATGTGCAGACGTACACGCCGTTGTGTCCACAGCCGGTCGCACCCCAGATCATGCCGTCCGGTCCGGCGTCCCCGTGGTCCGTGCTGGCGGACAGGTGCGTGATCATCAGCTCGCTCTCGGGGCAGCTGAAGTCGAACCCGGCGCGCTTTCTGAGCTCGCTCTCGTCGGTCGGGTAGGCGACGAAGGCGTCCTGGTCCCGGGCGTGGATCCCCGGATTGACGCACCTGCCCGACCGGCAGCGCTGGTCCCCGCAGTCCACGCCGAGGCACGTGTCCTCGAGGACCAGGTAGGCGATGACCCGGCGGCCCGCGGCGTAGTCGCCGTTCACTCTGTTCGTCATCAACACGGATCCGTCGGCGCGCCGGGCAGCGACCTCTACGCGCCAGCCCCGCGGCGTCTGCGCGCCCGCGTCAGCGCCTGCCGGCGTCGCCGGGATCATGGCGACGCGATAAGGCCAGATGTTCCGATTGGTCGAGCCGGTGTGGACGAGCGTGTAGCTGCCCGGGGACTGTCCGTACACGCCGCCGTACACGCGAACGTCGAGCTCGTCGGTCTGGGCGCGGACCACCGCTTCGGCGTCGATCTCGAGCATCATCTCCGGGGAGTGGTCGCATCCGGCGAGGAGCAGGAGCGCGAGCAGGGCTCCCTTCACGGCAGCTCCACCAGCGTCATGACCACGCTCCCGTCGCTGCCGGCCGCGGGTTGGCCGGGCCCCTGCGCCGCGGCCACGATCCCGACGATTGCCGCCGCGACGAGGGTGCCACCGAGCACGCTGAGCAGGATCCAGAGGCCCCAGTCCTCGGCCTTCTGAGCGCCCGGTGGGGTCGCGGTCAGCGCGGCGCTCGGCGCCGGTGTCGGAGCCTCGGCGTCGCTGACGGCCGAAGCGCTCGACACCGATGGGGGCGAGGGCTGCTCGCTCGCCGCGCCGCTCGCGCAGCTCAGCTCGGTCTGGTCGTGGAGGACGACCTCGCCCGTGGCGCGCTCCACGACGTCGTAGTCGATGGTGAGGGAGGCCCGCGGGCCCGAGCTCAAGAGCCAGCCGCTCTGCTGTCCGTCGGACGCGCTCACGTCCGCGGCCGACGGTCTCACGACGTAGCGGTCCGGCGTGAGGTACACACGGCCGCCGTTCTCGAGGTCGTCGAGATAGGGCCGGATGGACACCGTGCAGTGGAGCTCGCTGCCACCGGTCACGCCGGCGCCGCCGGTGGATTCGCCGACGCGGATCTCGGTCGCTGCGAGTCGGATGGCGCGCGGGTGGGGCACCGGCTCGGCCTCTTGGAAGAGCGCGGCCCTCGACACGAGCTCGAGCGCGGTCGCGTTGGTCGCCGGGTCACACGGACCGACCTGAAATGCCTCCGAACCGGGCCCGTCGAAGGCGAGGTCGTAGCTGCCGCAGACCGCGCGCGCGCCGGTCGAGTCGGTGACCACGACGTGGACGACCGTGCCCTCCGAATGCAGGTCGTGCTGGAGCGCGGACACGCTCTCGGGCCACGACCCGTGCTCGAGCGTCTCGACCGTCAGCCCCTGCGCATGTGCGACGGCGGGGAGCATCCCGGCCACGAGCACGAGCGCGGCGACGATGAGATTTGGAGGCCCGGACGGAGAGCGCATCGAGCAAGGCTGCTGGCATCCCCCAGTCCGCGCAAGCGACGACCACGCTCGTCTGGATCCATCGAAGCGTGAGAGTTGGCACGAAGAGCTCGCGTGTTCGCGATCGGTCGCGGCTACCCAGAGCATCGTGGGGGACCAGCGACGCGACGGCCCGTACTTGGCCGCGGCGCAACTCGTACCTGCTCGATTGCGGCGAGGCTGCGCTCCACGTCTCGGGCGCGCTGGACCCAGTCGGGGTCGCGGGCGACGAGCGGGCTCCACGCCTCCGCACGGACGCGAGCTCACGGTCCGGAGGCTCGAGCAGGCGCGCGGGAGGATCGCTCCACGTTCGCCCCTCCTGGAGGCGTCTCAGCGCCCGCACCGCCCGCCCGCTCGCGCGTCGCGGAGTCCGCCCTTTGAGTGCAGATGGTGAGTCGCGCTTCGCAGGAGGCGAGCACGAGCGCCTCGTCAGGGAGCTCGGCGTCCCGGCTCTCGCGCGGCGCCGGCTGGATCGCCTGCGCCATGTGTACGGCGTCGACCACGCTCTCGAGGCACCGCTCCTCCTCTGCATGCGCCCGGGCTACCATCCACATCATCAGTCCGCCGAGAGGTTTCGTAGCGCGGACGGCGTGTACTGGCGCGGGCTCCACATACGCCGGCATGAGGAGCTCTGGCGCGAGTTCGTGGACCGACATCCCCGACATCGGGTTCGATCTCACTGAGCTGCGGGGAGCCTGCGGATCGCCTCGGAGAGCAACCGCACCACTCGACACCTGCTCGCGGCGAGGATGGCGAATTTGACCCTCCCGGACCCCCTGTTCATGGTGAAAGGGATGTTCCGGAGGACCACGCTCGTCGCAGCCTCGCTGGCCCTCTTGGGCGGCTCCTCGGGCGCGGTCGCGCAGCCCGCTCTCGAGCGCACCTCGAGCACTACGCAGGCCGCCCTGAGCGCCGACCAGCGGCCCGACGAAGACGAGGTCGCGCGCGACGGCGACGAAGAGGCTGCCGACGCCGAGGACGAAGAGGTCGTCTTCGGCGAGGACATCCCGCTCTACGATCCCGGCGGTCACTCGCTCGATCCGCTCTACCGCGCGCTGCACCGCGCCGAAGCGGGCGAAGGGCAAGCGCGCATCCTCGTCTACGGCGCCTCGCACGTCGCGGCCGACTTTTTCACCGGCGTGTTGCGCGACCGATTGCAAGCGCGCTTTGGCAACGCCGGTCACGGCTTCATCATGCCGGTGCGCCCCTGGCGCTACTACCGCCACCGCGGCGGGATGAGCGTGGAGAGCAGCCGCCGCTGGGACACCCACCGCGTCCGCGCCAACACCCGCGACATCGACGCGCTCGGGTTGGCGGGCATGGCCGTCGAGACCGACCGCGCCGGCGAGTGGGGCCGGCTCGACACCGGGGAGCAGACCGCGAGCCGCTTCGAGCTCTACTACTGGAAGCAGCCCGACGGCGGCAGCTTCGACATCTCGCTCGACGGCCGGCGCGTGCGTCGCGTCTCGACCGGCGCCGACGAGCCGGGCCCCGGCTACGCGCTGATCACCACCGAAGACGCGCACCATGTGCTCGAGGTTCGCGTGCGCGGCACCGGCCCCGTGCGCCTCTTCGGCGTGACCGCGGACCGCGAAGTGCCGGGCGTCATCGTGGACAACTATGGCATCAACGGCGCCCGCGCGGCCTCGCACCTCTTGTGGGAAGAGGAGCTCCACATCGAGCACCTGCGCCGCCGCGATCCCGACCTCGTCATCCTGGCCTACGGCACCAACGAGAGCGGCGACGTCAACCAGCCGATCGAAGACTACGAGGCGGATCTTCGCCGCGTCGTCGCGCGCGTCCGCGGCACCGTTTCCGACGCCGCCTGCATGCTGATCGGCCCTTCCGATCGGCCCATGCACGATGACGAAGGCGAGTACGTCGACCGCCCGCGCACGGGCCAGCTCGTCGACATCCAGCGCCGCGTCTCGCGCGACATGGGCTGCTCCTTCTTCGATCTGGTCGCGTTCGGTGGCGGCCCCCTCCACATGCTCGAGTGGGCCGACGCCGACCCGCCGTGGGCCCAGTCGGACCACGTCCACTACACGGTGCGCGGCTACCTGCGTCTCGGCGACGTGCTGACGGACGACATCCTGGCCGGCTACGGCGACGAGCCGACCTTCGATCCACCCGCCGCGGTCCGCGCCGGTCCCCCGCGCTGAGCGCTCGATGGAGCGCTTCCCCTACGACGACGGGTACCCGACCTGCAAGGAAACGTTCGCGACGCTGCGCATCTTGACGGGTGAGCTCGATCCGGTGTCGGTGACCGAGCGCCTCGGCATGGAGCCGACCCGAGTGCAGCGCCGCGGCGAGCGTAGATATCCTCATCGCCCGCACCTCCTCACGAAGAGCGCGTGGTTTCTCTCCTCGCAGGGAGTCACGGCCTCGCTCGACGTCCGGCGTCACGTCGACATCCTGCTCGACCGCGTCGAGCCTCGCGCCGCCGTCCTCCGCGAACTGCAGGAACGAGCTGGGGTCGAGATGGACCTGTCGGGCGTTCGCAGGGTCGAGTGCGTACGCGAGTGCCCGTGGGGACCGAGCACCTCCATCAACCAAGCGCACGCGCCTGTTCCAACACGCGATGGCGCGCTGCGTCTCGAGATCGAGATACAGAGCGGAGACGTGCTCGTCGTGGACGCGGACCGATTCTCGATCGAGATGGCGTGACTCCGTCCGAGCCCAGGTGATGCGCGACATGACGAGGCCCGTCTGCGGCCGCGGTTCTCGAGACAGGTCCGATGCGCTCTCGCGGAAGCTCCGGGTGGTCTCATCGTATCCTGGCGGGATGTGTCCCTCGCCCTTCGCGCGCGGTATCGCTCGGATCGGATTGGTGATGATGGCCGCCGCGCTCGCGGCGTGTGGTTCCCGCTCGTCCGGTGAGGCGGTGCCCCAGCCTGAAGCCCCCTCCTTCGAACAACGGATGAGGGAACAGATTAGCCCGGTGGAGGAAGGGTTGGCGGAGGAGCACCGAGGCGCCCTGCCGGTGCTCGAGCGGGAGATCTGCATCCCGGCGCGGGAGCACGGCGATCCGCCCGAGTGCCACCGCGATCGCGTCTACGCGGACGGGGCCCGCTACCTCCTGACCTCGGGGAGCTGGCTCCCGGTCCGCCGCGTGAGCCCGGAGAGCATGGCCGCGCTCTCGGAGCTCTATGGCGAGGTCTGCGACGGCACGGATCCGGTGTTCGGGAACGATGACGGCAGCGAGATCCACCTCGTCAACATGGACTCCTGCCAGGCGCGCCTGGTGGTCACGGGGATCGCGGCGGGGCGTCTCGCACCCCTGAGTCGCGTCCCCGACATGCTCAATCGTTGAACAGGCCTCGCGCGAGCTCGCGTCGCCGCGGCGCCTGGGCAAACCTGACGCACACGCTGCCTGCTTCCGCGATGAGGTGAGCACGGGCGGGACACGTCGTTCGACCCTTGCGAGCCGGTATCGCGAGAACCGAAGCGTCGCCGCCGAGCCGCCGAACGGCTACCTTCTCGACATGGGCGACGCCGCCGAGCGGACTCCGACGTTCGAGGAACTCTACCGGGCCATCGAAGCCCTCCCCGAGGGGCTGACCGGGGAGATTCTGGAGCCGGGCGTGATCCGCACGATGGGTCGTCCTGGTGCCGCCCATCGCTTCACCGCGCGCCGCCTCCTCGCCGCGTTCGGCGACGACGACGCGGCCGAGGGAGGCCAGGGCTGGTGGTTCGAAGCGGAGGCGGAGATCCGTTTGTTGGCGGATCGGCTGGTGGTCCCCGACGTCGCGGCGTGGCGGCTTGCGCCCGAGGAGGGCGTTCCGCCCGACTTCGTGCAGGACAACCCCATCGTGGCCGTCCCCGGGTGGTGCGCCGAGATCCTGAGCCCGCGGACTCGGTCCGTGGACCGCGCGCAGAAGCTGCCACTCTACGCGGAAGCCGGCGTCGAGTGGGTCTGGCTGATCGATCCCGAGGCGCGGCGTGTCGAGCTCTTCGAGACCGTCGGCGGAAAGCCGCAGGCGAGGGGAGTCGTCGACGGCGACACGAAGCGCGCGCTCCCGCCCCTCGATTCGGTGGTGGAGCTCTCTCGCTGGTGGCTACCCCAGCCGGCGTAGCCAGCGCGCGCTCACTGCACGGCGCGGAAGCCGGGTGAAGCCCTCGAGAAGGGCGCAGCGCTGGCTCGGTCACCCCGCCAGCTGAACGAACCGTGCGTGAGAGAACGCCGACGGCTCCTACTCTTCGCCGGGCACCATCTCCTCGACCGTTCCCCCGCAATCGTCGCGGACGCCGTCGTGCAATCGCAGACGGCTACCTCTCGCGAACTCCATCCTCAACGTTCCGTTCCCGAACGTCACGTCTCGTACCGCGTCTCCTTTGCAGCGAAGCTTCTCGGCAAGGTCTACGAATACCTCGTCCTCGAGTAGCTCATCTTCGGGGTCCGGCTCCTCACCTTCCGCCCAGAAAAGCAGTCCTGCGTCGAGATAGAAGCGGTGCCATGCACCATTCAGGACGATGTACAGGAGCCGGAGGGTTTCGTTGCTCCCTACGACGGCAAGAAACTCCGCGCAGACGGCCCCCTCGATCTCCGACATGACCGTGGCTTCGTGCTGTCGCCTGATCGGACTCACTGCCATCCTCCCGGGGGCTTGCCGTGACGCACCGCGTGCCGCGATGCATGCGGATGATCTTCTGCGTG
Source organism: uncultured Pseudomonadota bacterium (assembly GCA_963832725.1). Classification (GTDB taxonomy): domain Bacteria; phylum Myxococcota_A; class Polyangia; order Polyangiales; family Sandaracinaceae; genus JAEZBP01. The sequence goes on along the minus strand of CAWHVG010000003.1, from coordinate 2,198,323 downwards.
TGAATGAAGACGGTGTTCCAGGTCGGATCTGTCGTGCGTTCCACGACTAAACACTCGTCAGGTCATGTAGGCTCGTTCGCCTCTCATGGCCGACGCGAAGCGCGCGCGCTGCCGCCCTTCGAGTGGTGCTGGAGTTCTCCCACTGGTGGCTCCTACAGCCGGCGCCCAGCGCGCGCTCACTGCGCGGTGAGGAAGTCGGCGAAGCCTTTGAGCAGGGCTTTGTAGATCATGTTGCCGATGACGGTGTAGCCGGCCGGGGTGGCGTGGCGGTAGTCGCCGAACGCGAGCCGGGGCGTGGACCGGAACCAGCGGCGCATGGAGCCTTCGCCGCCCATCGCGGCGTAAGTGTCGAAGAAGGCACAGCCCTCCGCCGAGGCGGCGCGGCGCTCGGCCTCCACGATGACCGGGACCTGCTCGATGGTGGAGATGACGCCGCGCTCGTCGCGCACGGCCTGGTCGAGCGGCGCCACCAAGAGACACGCGGCCTCCGGGCGGGCTCGCCGCACCATGCGCGCCACCCGGCGGAAGTCGCGCTCGAACTGCTCGGGCGTGTGCGGGTCGTCCGCGTCGTTGCCACCGAAGCCGAGCACGATCAGGTTGGTGCCGCGGTGGGCGTGCTGGCGGGCGAAGTGCGCCGGGTCGTAGCCGAGCATCCGCCGGGCGCGCGCGCCGACCATCCCCAGCGAGTCGTAGACGACGCCCGGGCCCTCGCGCTCCAGCACCATGCCGTAGAGGCGCGACTCGCCGCCGCCGATGGTGCGCAGGTCGAGCTCGTGCGGGCCGTCCGGGACCTCGACCACGTGCCAGTCGTCGCTCTGCTCGTCGCCCCGCGTCTCGAGCACGGTGCGCTCGCCGTCGTCGACCCTGGAGATCCAGCCGGCCGCCATGAGGGTGCCGCTGGAACCAGAGCTCGAAGCGCGAGACATTCGTGCCGATGGGGCCGTCGTCGTCGGTGCCGAAGGTCGCCGTGGCGCCGGCGATGGAGCGGAACTGGACGCCGCCGTAGCCGTACTGATGGTCGCGGAGGCCGGCCCGCACCAGCTCGATCAGCCGCCAGTCGTCGCTGGCGCGGTGCTCCACGTCGAGGTGACGGTAGGGCATGGAGCCGCGCGCGATGAGGATGAAGCCGTGGCCGGCGTCGCCGAAGCGCCGCTGGAAGCGACGGCGCAGTGTGCTGGTGATGCCGTCGCCGGCGATGGAGGAGTCGCCGTAGTGGGCGACCCGCGTGATGGCGCCTTCTTCGTGGCGCGCGGTCTGCAGCAGCGCCTCGTAGAAGGGCCGCATGGCCCGCCCGTCGGGATCTTCGAGCTCGCGGACCAGGCCCTCGAGCTCGCGCGGCTCGATGCGGACCGCCGGTCCCGCCTCTTCGCTCGAGGGTGGCTGGGGCGGCTCTTCGGCGGCCTCCGGCTCCTCCAGGTTGGCGGCGACGTCCTCGCCGAGCTGGGCCGCGACCTGCTCGCGGCTCTCGCCGCTCGTCCGCGTGACCGCGCCGCCGGTGGCGACCGACATCCCGCCCTCGGCCGGCGTGTCGCGGGTGAACATGCGGGCGATGGGCACGCCCTCGCCGCTCATCCACGCTCGCCAGCGCACGAGATCCGCCGAGGCGTAGGGGACGACGGCGAACACCGCGACGACCGCGCAGACGACCGAGAGGTGCCGGAGCGCCTTTCCGGTCTGCTCGCGCATGTGGGCGGGCATCCGCTCGTCGAGGTGCTCGACCTCGCCGAGGAGCGTGTGCGCGCCCTCATCCCCGAGCGTCTCGTCGTGCCGGGGCTCCCGCTCGGGCGGCTGCTCACTCTCGGGGGACGGACCGTTCACTCGCTCGCCTCGGACGTCTCGCACCGCGTTGGATTCAGGGCTGCCCCGAAGGGTAGCGACAAGCAAGCGGATCAGAGCTGGGAGTATCAGAACTGGAAGTAGATGTACGGGACGACGCCGCCCGTCACGAAGAGCGCCAGCACCGCAGCCACCAACACCAACACCAAGCCTTGGGCCCACGCAGGCAGGCCGACGAAGCGGGTTCGGGCCCACGCGAGCTGCGACCGCGGAACGTAGTGCAAGTAGAACCCGAGCACCAGAACCCGCCACACGTCGTCGCCGATCTGCGCGACCGAGGTCGTCCCGGCGCCGAGCTGGTGGACGATGTCCGAGGCGTTGTCGAGGCCGCTCGCCCGGAAGAGGATCCGCGAGAAGACCACGAACTGCATGGTCATGAGGATCCTGAGGGCGTCGAGCCAGCGCGGGTCCGTACCGTCCGGGCTTCTGGACCGCCTTCACGAACGCGTTCCATGGCCAGACCAGCGCCCACAAGATGGAGCCGGCGATCGACGAGGGCCGGCGCCGCCGCGACTGCTGGGTGAGCCGGTTGAGGATCACCATGGTCGCCTGGAGGTTTCCGTAGATGACGAAGGTCCAGGACGCGCCGTGCCAGAGGCCGATCAGGAAGATGGTCAGCCAGAGGTTGAAGTAGGTGCGCGACGGGGCCCCGCCGCGAGCCGCCGAGCGGGAAGTAGAGGTAGTCGCGCAGCCAGGTGGACAGCGTCATGTGCCAGCGCCGCCAGAACTCGGCGACGTTCCTGGCCTGGTAGGGGCGGTCGAAGTTCTCCGGCAGGTCGAAGCCGAAGAGCATCCCCGAGCCGCGCGCGACGTCCGTGTAGCCGGAGAAGTCCGCGTAGATCTGGAGCGTGAAGCCGTAGAGGCCGAGCACGACCTCGGCCGAGGTGAACGCGGCCGGGTCGTCGAAGACGCGGTCGACGAGGTTCACCGAGATGAAGTCGGCGAAGATGATCTTCTTCGCCAAGCCGAGCCCGATCAGGAAGAGCGCCTCGCCCACCCGCTTGCGGGTCAGCCACGGCGGCCGCTCGATCTGGGGCAAGAACTCCGCGGCGCGCACGATGGGGCCGGCGACGAGCTGCGGGAAGAAGGTGACGTAGGAGGCGAACTGGAGGAAGTCGCGGGTGGGCTTCAGCCGACCCCGGTAGATGTCGATCGAGTAGCTGAGGGTTTGGAAGGTGTAGAAGCTGATCCCGACCGGGAGCAGGACGTTCAGGACCGGTAGGTGGAGGTCGACGTGGAAGAGCCGCGTCAGGCCGTCGCCCACCGCGCCGGCGAAGAAATTGTAGTACTTGAAAACGCCGAGCAGGCCGAGGTTGCCGGTCAGGCTGACCAGGAGCCACGCCTTGCGCCGCCAGGGGCGCTCGCTGCCCGCGATGGCCAGCCCCACGACGTAGTCGAGCACCGTCGAGCCGAGGATCAGCGCGATGTACGTCGGGTTCCACGCCATGTAGAAGACGCACGAGGCGAGGAAGAGGAACGCCAGCCGCAGCCCGGTGTGCTTGGCGAAGACGTGCCGTTTCCCGTCCTCCGGATGGGCAGGGTCCGGCTCGATGGCGTCGCGCTCGGGGCCGAAGCGGCGGAGCGCCCAGAACCCCAGCAGGGTCAGGGCGAGGAACGCGATGTAGTCGAGGCTGTTGAACAGCATGGGCGCGGGCGAAGGGAGGTTTCTAATCGGGCGGCAGCGCCGGAGCAAAGAAGCCTGCCGCGCTTGGGCCGTCGGGACGCGGGCCGTGTCCCGAGTGACACGCGGCGGAGTCCGGCCGAGAACGATTCGTCAATGATTTCGAGAGGTCGAGCGGACGGCGTCATCCTTGCGAGGCCCGGGACGCATGCCTCTCGCACCGCTCCTCATCGCCTCGTTCGCGCTCGGTATCTTCGTCGCCACCCTGCGGCTTGGCCGTCGCGAGGTGAGGCAAAATGCCGCGCTTCAGAACGCCCAGCCGACCATGAAGCGACCTTCGAGGGCTTCGTGGGTGCCGCTCTGACCGACGCCGTAGGGGCCGCCTCCCCCGAGAAGCCCATCGCGTCGCGGAGGTAGCCGACGCGCGCCTGCCAGGTGAAGCCCGGGTCCACCGTGCCGGCCAGGCCGAGGTAGAGGTCGAAGCCACCGAAGACCATCCCCGGCCCGAACGCGGCCTTGACCGGCCCGCCGTCGAGGCCGATGCGGGCGCCGACGCCCGCCTCCAGGATTAGGAGAATCCGGCACCAGCCGCAGCCGGCCCGCGACGCCCGGCCGCGCGTAGGTGTAGAGCGTGGACGGGAAGTCGTCCGGCTGCTGGATTGACACGCCTTCGACGCCGATCCCGACCGTGCCTGCAATCTCGAAGATGTCGTCGATGATGTACGCGTAGCCGACGTCGAAGCGCCACTGGAAGGAGGTCATGCCGCGCGCGTTGCCGCCGGCGTCGAGCCAGGAGATGCCGACCGAGAAGCTGCCCTGGGTCTGAAAGAAGACGTTCCGCAGCTCGTCGTCCTCGTCGTACCAGGGGCGGAGGGCGAGCTGTAGGGCGATGGCCGGGAAGGCGTCGGCGGCGAAGAAGTGCGTGTTCCCGTCCTGGTCCGTGACGTAGTTGCCGACGTTGCGGATCCTTACACCGGCGAGGACCACCGCCTGCGGCTGCCGCCAGGTCGTGGTGGTGGGCTCCGGCTCCGGCTCGGGCTGCGGCGGTGGCGGTGGCGTGTAGACCGGCTCCGGCTCGGGCTCCGGCTCGGGCTGGGCGCGGCGCTCCAGCTCGGCGCGCGCGTCCGCGATGGCGCCGATGGCGGCCTCGGAGATGGCGTCGAGGTTGCTTCGGAGCGGAGCAGGCGCGGTGCGGGAGGCGAGCTCGGTGCCCTCTGCATCCACGACGAAGATGGTGATTCTCGGCCCGCCGCCCGCGGCCCTCCACCGCGCCCGCGACCACGTAGGTGATGTCCAGGTGGTGGACGACCTGGGCCATCCCTTCGGGCGTGCTCACGTCGACGCCGAGGTCCTGGGCGGCCATCACGGCCTGCTCCTCGCTCACGAGCTGTACTTCGGGCGCCAGCGCGTCGACGACCATGTCGCGCGCCTGCGAGGCTCGCCATCCGCCGAAGGTCAGGACCACCGCGCGTGGCGGTTGCGCCGCGGCGGTGGCGGCCCCGACCCAGGTTGCCAGCAGGGCGAGCAGCCATCGGAGGGTCTTTCGGTGCATCATCGGTCGGCGGCGAGGATACGACATGTGCGCCTGACGCGTGGGCTCGACTGGCTCGACGAGCGCATCGCCGTCCGAGAGCGAACTCACCGCGCGCCGATGGCCTCGCCGGGGCGCGCCTCTCCGCCCATGCCTTTCCGCACCATGCCTTTCCGCACCATGCCTTTCCGCACCATGCGCATCTCGATCTTCCTCGCGTTCCTCCTGGCCGTCGGCTGCGGCGGCTCGTCCTCGGGCGGCGCCGTCGCCGACAACGGCGCGGCCGGGCAGGAGGCCGCGTCCAGCGGTGACGAGCATCACGGCGAGCACCACGGTGAGCATCACCATGGCGCGCATCACGGTGAGCACCACGCCGAGGCGCCGCCGGAGCCCTCGCGGGTGATGGACGACGGCTCGCGCCTCTTCGGCGGCGATCTGGACGCTGCGCGCGAGGTCACGTCGCTGGCCGAGATCATCGCTTCGCCCGATCAGTACGAAGGCCAGGTCGTGAAGACCGAGGGCGAGATTGCCCAGGTCTGCCAGGCGATGGGCTGCTGGATGGAGATCCGCACCGACGAGAACAGCCCCGGCATCCGCGTGCCCATGGCCGGCCACAGCTTCTTCCTGCCGCGCGACCTCGCCGGCAGTCGCGCCACGATTGAGGGCACCGTCCACGTGGCGGCGCTGAGCGACGAGGAGCGCGAGCACCTCGCCTCGGAAGGCGCGACCGCGACCGATCAGGACGTGAGCATCGAAGCCACGGGCGTCCTCGTCGCGCCCTGAAGCCGCCCCGGCGCGCCTACGTTCGATACGTGCGGCGCGGACAGGTCCGGATCGGCACCTCCGGCTACCACTACGACGACTGGCGCGGGCGCTTCTACCCGGAGGCGCTCCCCAAGCGTCGCTGGCTAGAGCACTACGCTCGGACCTTCGACACGGTCGAGATTGACAACACCTTCTACCGGCTGCCCAAGCCGGAGGTGTTCGCCGGGTGGCGGCGGCAGGCGCCGGCGGGCTTCCTCTACGCGCTGAAGATGAGCCGCTTCGCCACGCACATGAAGCACCTGCGCGACCCGGAGGCGACGATCGGGCGCTTCATGGAAGGGGCCGAGCGGCTCGGCGACACGCTGGGGCCGATCTTGGTGCAGCTCCCTCCGCGCTGGCATGCCGATCCACCGAGGCTCGACGCGTTCCTCGAGGCGGCGCCGGCGGGAAATCGCTTCGCAGTGGAGGTGCGCGACGCGAGCTGGCTCTGCGATGCGGTGTACGAGGTTCTGTGGCGGCGAGGTGCGGCGCTGGTCATGCACGATCTGCTGCCCGCGCACCCGCGGGTCATCACCGCCGACTGGACCTACCTGCGCTTCCACGGCGCGGCGGGCGGGAAGTACGAGGGCACCTACGAGGACGCGCCGCTGGCCAACGAGGCGAGGTGGATCGCCGGGCAGATCGGCGCGGGCCGGGACGTGTACGCCTACTTCAACAACGACGTCGGCGGTCACGCGGTGGTCGACGCCGAGCGGCTGCGCGCGATGGTCGAGGTCGCTCGTCGCGCGGCGCGTCCATGACCTCGGAGAGCTCGCGGAGCCGCTGCGCGATGGCTCCGATCCGCCAGCGGCGAGCATCGGCAAATTTACCCTCGCGCCAGCTCGCCGGACCGCTGAGCGAAGCTCCACATCCCGACCGCTCGTGTCCGGCCAGAAAAGGACCCGCGTGCGGATTCCCACGGTGGAGCCCTCCCGCCGATGGGGCATGAGCACGATACCCTCGGCGCCGGGGTCGCTGGTGGACCCGCGCTCCGGCGTTGGGAGCTCATCCATGAGAAACGCCTTCGTCTTCGCGATGCTCTTCTCGGCGGCCTGCGGGTCTTCGGACCGCGAGCCCGGGCCCTCGCCTGCCACGGAGCAGACCGCGAGCGGCAGCGAGGCGACCGAAGCCCACGCCGGCGAGCGCCGAGACGCGCCGGCTCCGAGCCGAGCGGCGCCGGAGGGGCTCCTCGCGGCGGGGACGGCGGCGCCAGACTTCTCCGCGCCCGACCAGACGGGCGCCACGCACACGTTGGCGGACGAGCGCGGGCATGTCGTGGTGCTCTACTTCTACCCGCGGGACATGACGCCCGGCTGCACGCGGGAGGCGTGCGCATTCCGGGACGCGTGGGACCGCTACCAGCAGGCCGGCGTGACCGTCTTCGGCGTGTCGACCGACGACGTCGACTCCCATCGCGCGTTCGCCCAGGAGCACGAGCTGCCCTTCTCGCTCTTGGCCGACCCCGACGGTCACATCGCGGACGCGTACGGCGTGCGCCACGCCGGCGGGTTCGATCAGCGGGTCACCTTCGTGATCGATGGCTCCGGCACCATCGCGCACGTCTTCGAGCGCGTGGATCCGGGCGTGCACGCCGACGAGGTGCTCTCGGTGATTGCGGCGCTCTGAAGCTCTCTCCGGTCGCGTCGTTCCTCGCCCTGCCATCGCTACCCCGTTCTCGATCGTGGGGCTGGATCCGAGTTGGCGACGGGCCTCGAGCGCATCGTCCGCGCCGTCCCGCGGGCCGACGCGACGGGGCTGGTGTAGAACCGCCATCGTGCTGGACCGGCGTGCGCTTTGGAGCTTGCCGCTTCTCTTCGCGATGGCCGCGGCGATCAGCTTCGCGCTCGCTCGTGGCGATGCGTCCGTGCAGCCGCAGCCCGCTCCCGCGAGGGCCCGTGTGCCGGTCTCGGTCGACGCGCCGCCGCGGCACGGACCGCTGCGCTGGATCGTGGCCGGCGGGGGACCGACGCCGGACCTCGACCAGGTGCAGCTCGAGCAGGACGTGCGCTTGGCGCGGGAAGCCCTGTCGCCGCTCGGACCGGGGCTCACGCTCTTCGCGGGTGGCGCCGGCTCGCAGGCGGTGCAGGTGCTCGATCCATCGCTCGACGCCGACCCCCTCCGCGCGTCGCTGGCGGCGCTCTTCGCGCCGCGTCCGGGACGGGACGCCCGCTATCGACCGATCGCGTTCCGTCCCGACGGGTCGGCCAGCGCCGAGGCCTTGCTCGCCGCCGTCGAGGGCGCGCTGAACGACGGCGACGCGCCTCTCACCGTCTATCTCGCCGGTCACGGTGAGGGTGGCGAGGCGCCCCGCGAGAGCCGCTTTCTGACGTGGGGGCCGGCCGACGTGTGGGTCGAGGATCTGGCGGCGGTGCTCGACGCCGCGCCGGAGCACCGTCCGTTTCGGCTGGTGATGACCTCCTGCTACTCGGGCGGGTTCGCGGAGCTGGCGTTCGCGGGTGCCGATCCCGAGCAGGGCGCGGCCGAGACCGATTGCTGCGGGCTCTTCGCCACGACGTGGGATCGCGCGGCGTCCGGCTGCGACCCGAACCCCGACCGCGGCGCGCAGGAAGGCTACGGGATCCACTTCCTGCATGCGTTGGCCGGTGAGGATCGTGAGGGTCGGCCGCTGCCGCCGGAGCACATCGACTTCGACGGCGACGGCGCCGTCTCGCTCCTCGAAGCGCATACACGAGCGCGCATCGCGTCGGGCTCGTTCGACGTGCCGGTCACGACCTCCGAGCGCTTCTTGCGGGCTGCGGTCGACCCGGGCATGCCGCTGCCGGAACACGTGCCCGCGTTGCCGGAGGAGCGGGCGGTGGTGGTGGAGCTGAGCGTGCGGCTCGGGCTCGCGCACTACGAGGACGCCGACGCGCGCCTGGAGGAGATTGGCCGGCGGCTGGAGGTGCTCATCGAGGAGCTGGACCGCGCGGAGGAGTCGCTGGCGAGGGCTGAAGGGTCGCTGGCCGCGGCGCTCCTCAACCGCTGGCCCGTGCTCGACGATCCCTGGCATCCGCTCTTCCCGCGCGTGCTCGAGCACGACGGCGACGCGATTGCGGCGTTCCTCGCGGAGTCGGGCGAGGCGGCGCTTCGCGACGAGCTGAGCGCCGAGCGCGACCGACTGGCCGAAGAGCACGACGAGCTCCTCCTCCGCGCCGCACCGCTCTCCCGAATCGTGCGCGCCCGAGAGACCCTCGAGCTCGCGTCGCGCCTCTCCGCCGAGGGCGGGCGCTACTGGCTCCGCTACCAAGCGCTCCTGGCCTGTGAGCGCGGTCGCCCCTGAGCTTCGGAGCGCTCGCGCTGCCGGTCGGTGCCGAGCGGGCGGATCGTTCGTGCCGGGCGCTCGCCGCGATCTCGCGCGGTAGCGGGCCTTCTCGCGCCGGCGGCGCTCTTTCGTTGCAGACTGCGGCCGGCGGCGACGGCTCGCGAGCGGGTCAGCCCCGTGCGCTCAGAGCTCGCCGCGGTCTCGGCGCTCGCGGTAGCGGGCCTTCTCCCGGCGCCCGCGCGCTCTCATCACGGGCTCGAGGCGGCGGCGCAGGCCGGGGAAGAGGTATGACGCGGTGGCCATGACCGCGGAGGCGGCCGGCTTGGCCCGCTCGAGGCGTCCGTCGTGGGCGGAGTCGAGGATCATCTGCGCGATCTCATCCGCGGTGCTCATCGGCTGCGAGAACACCACGTCCGCGGCCTCGTCGAGCGCATTCATCAGGAAGCCGGTGTCGATGATTGGCCCGGGTGAGACCAGCGTCGAGGCGACGCCGGTGCCGACGAGCTCCTGCGCGAGCGCCAACGAGAACGCGCGGAGCGCGAACTTGCTCGCCGAGTAGGTCGCCGCGTCCGGCAGCGGGACCATGCCGGCGAGCGAGGCGACGTTGACGATGGTGCCGCCCGTTCGGCGGAGGTGCGGCAGCGCCAGGCTCGTCAGCACCAGCGGGGCGCGCACGTTGACGTCGATCATGGTGGCGATCTCGTCCGGGCTCCGCATCTCGAACGCCCCGCGGAAGTGCGCGCCCGCGTTGTTGACCAAGACGTCGATGCCGCCGAGCGCGTCCGCGGTGCGCTCGACGAGCATGCGGCACGCGTCGAGGTCGCCGACGTCCGCCGGGACGACCAGGGTCTCGGCGCCGCGGCTCCGCAGCTCCTCGGCGATGGCCTCGAGCGGCCCTTCGTGGCGAGCGACCAACGCGAGACGCGCGCCCTCCTCGGCGAAGCGGCGGGCGCTCGCGGCGCCGATGCCCGCGGACGCACCGGTGATGAGGACCACCCGACCCCGAAATCGTTTCGGCATGTCGCCCAGCGTGGGCCCTCGTCATCGCTTCGCAAGGGGACGCGCGGGCGACCCGTTTCAAACCCCTTGCGGCGAGACCGAACGCGGTGACCGAGCTGCAGCGACACCCAATGTGGCTCAGGTCGGTATGGACGCCGGCATGGCCCGGCGTCGCGGCATCAGTCGTCGGCTTCGACGTCGTCGGCGGGCTCGAAGTGGATCTGCAGGCTGACGCGTCCGTTGCCGCTCGGGGGGCGCTGTTCGATGTGACGGAGCACGCGGTTGACGCAGCGCTGGGTGCGCTCGTTGGGGACGGTGGAGCGGGTGATCCGCGCCGCGGGGCGACGGCCCCCGTGGATTTGCACCGCGCCGGTGAGGTCGCCGCCCGGTGAGCGGCCGTGCCGGCCGGAGTGGCGCCGGCAGTCCAAGAGCCCCGGGACGGTCGTCATCAGCGCGCGGTAGGCGGCGCTCACGGCCGGCGCGGAGTCGCTCCCGTGGCCGGTGAGCGTGAAGTGCACGCGGCCGTTGCCGCTGCCTCCGCTGGCGGCGGGGTTGCCGTCGGCGTCGGTGGTCAGCGCGACGGCTTGGACCTCGCGGGCGCGCTCGGCCGACTCTTCCACGCCGCGGGCGGCGGTGTTCGCGAGCTCGAAGACCACCACCGCGTGGGTCGGTCGGGTGAGCTCGCCGGTGTCGAGGCGCTCGAGGATGCGGGTCATGCAGCGAAGGACCGCGGCGTCGTTCACGCCGTCCTGGTCGACCTCGATGTGGGGCCGGCCGCGCTCGTCGAGCAGGAAGCGGAGCCGCAGCGTGCCGGTGACGGTGGGATCCTGCTCGACGCGCTCCTCGTAGCAGTGGCGAAGCCGAGCCATCTGCGCGCCCACGCCATGGCCTAGGTGCGCCATCGCGCCGCCGCCGGTGCCGGGCATGCTCTCCATCGAGAGCCGCACGTCCGAGCGGGAGGTGATCCGCGCTTCGCCTTGTCCCATGTCGTTCTGCGCGGCGGCAGGAACGGTGAAGGAGAGGGCGATCGTGGCGAGGGCGAGCCCGAGCGAGGTACGCATCGGGGCAGCATGCCCGAGGCCGCGAGGCGGGGCCAGCCCGGCCGATCCCGACAGCGCTCGACCGGCTGCGACTCGCTATCGATGATCGTCCGCGTCGTCGCGCGGGTGGATGCGTTCCCGGAGCCAGGTGATGCCGCGCGGCATGTGCACGGGGCGGGCGGTGTGGTGGGCGCGGGTCGAGCGCTGCGCTACCGACGGTCGTCCGCGTCGTCGCGCGGGTGGATGCGTTCCCGGAGCCAGGTGATGCCGCGCGGCATGTGCACGGGGCGGGCGATGGCGGCGCGGTGGGCGCTGGTCAGGCGCTGCTCGTGGGCGCGCAGGATGTCGCTGCGGGTCAGCATGCCGACGAGCTGCCCTTCCTCCGACAGGACCGGTAGACGCCCGACGCCCTCGGCGATCATGTGGTCGGCGGCGGCGCGGACGGAGTCGTGCTCGTGGACGACCGCCGGTGGCCGGCGGATGAGGTCGCGAAGGTGTTCGGCGTCGCCCGGAACCGTCCCGAAGTCGCGCCGCGTGAGCACGCCCGCCAGTCGCCCGCTCGAGTCGAGCACGGGGAAGCCCTTGTGGTCGCTGCCCTCCGCCTCCGAGCGCAGCCACGCTTTGGTCGTCTCGATCGGCTGCGAGGTCTTCAGCGTGACCACGTCGCGCGCGCAGCAGGTGGCCACGTTCACCTGCTCGAGCCAGTCGGCCATGTACTCGCCGACGATGCGGTAGCCGCGGCGCGCGATCTTCTCGGTCATGATCGACTCGCGCATGAAGAGGCACGACACGAGGTACGCGGCCGCGCAGCCGGCCAAGAGCGGCAAGCAGCCCCATCGGCTGCCGCGTGACTTCGAACGCGAAGACGATGGAGGCGAGCATGGCGCGCGAGGCGCCGGTGAACATCGCCGCCATCCCCACCAGCGCCGCCACCCGCAGGTCCACGCCCGCGTAGGGACAGCACGACAGCCGTTCCGGCGCCGACGATCGCGCCGAGGCCGCCACCGATGGTGAGCAGGGGCGCCAGCGTGCCGCCCGAGGTGCCGCTGCCGAGCGCGATCCACCAGGAGAGCAGCTTCAGCACGCAGAGGACCGCCACCGTGGTGCCGGCCAGCTCGGCGGTCAGCGTCTCTTGGATGTTCTCGTAGCCGACGCCGAGCGTACGCGGCTCGATCAAGCCGACGACGCCGACCCCGATGGCGCCGATGGCCGGCCACCACATCCAGTGCACCGGCAGCTTCTCGAACGCGTCCTCGACGCGGTAGACGCCCTTGGTCACGACGACGCGAGCCGACGCCGACCAAGAGGCCGATCAGCGACGTAGGCGGCCAGGCCGAGCGAGCCCGGCGGCGCGAGGTCGGGCATCGGGAAGACCGCGTCGGCGCCGACGAAGCCGATGCGCACGGCAGTCCGCCGTTCCGGCCGCGAGCGCGACGGGGATGATGGAGCGCGGGCGGTACTCGAAGAGCAAGAGCTCGACCGCCAGGAGCACCGCCGCCACGGGGCAGCCGAAGATCGCCGCCATGCCGGCGGCGGCGCCGGCGGCCAGCAGGGTCTTTCGCTCGTCGGCGGTGACCCGAACGAGCTGGCCGACCACAGAGCCGAGCGCGCCGCCGGTGGCGATGATCGGCCCCTCGGCGCCGAACGGGCCGCCGGTCCCGATGGCGATGGCGGCCGAGAGCGGCTTCAGGAACGTCACGCGGGCCGGGATGCGGCTCTCGTTGGCGAGCGATCTGCTCCATCACCTCGGGGATGCCGTGCCCGCGGATCGCCTTGGAGCCGTAGCGCGCCATCAGGCCGACGACGAGGCCGCCAGCGACCGGCACCAAGATCACCCACGGACCGATCACGTGCGCCGTCGGCTCGGCGTGCGCGAACGAGACGCGGCCGAGGAACGCCACGTTGGTGATGAGGTCGATCAGCGCGACCAACACCCGGGCGACCAGGCTGGCGATCAACGCGACGACCACCGAGATGCCGCAGATGAAGATCACGCGGCCGTCCACCAGGCCGTGCGCGTGCGGTACGTGATAGGCGGGTGGCGGCGCGAGCGTGACGCGAGGCAGGGTGTCGGGCGGGATGGACGTGGCCGCGGGGCGGACGGCTTCGTCGTCGGGCTCGGGCTCGGCCATGCTCATCGTCTCGGACTCTCTCCCCCGCGCGTCGGCGCGGTGGGCCCGCCGCCGGATGGCCGCACGCTACCGATCGCGGGTCGGCGCCGCAATGGCGGGGAGCTTCGAGTCGATGCGCTGAGGTCGCGGCGGAGGAAGCGCTCGCCTGCGCGTCCGCAGGTCGTTCGCCAGCGTGGCGGCGAACCCACGTCGAGGGCGTGGTCGCCGTGGCATGAAACGGCGTCCAACACCGGCCCGGGAGCGGCGAGAACATGGGCACCGGCGCGAACGTCGCGAGCAGGTTCAGTCGTGCTGACCGAGGAGCTCTTCGACACGCTCGAGGAGCTGGCCTTCGAACGCGGCGGCGAAGCGGACGTCGAGGAGGCGCACTCTCAGGCGCCACATCGCCGGCTCGCGCGCGTCCCGTGAGAGGGTCAAGCGCGGGTCCGGTGGGATGAAGGGCGAGCAGAGGACGGCGTCGCGGATGGCGTCGCGGATGGCGCGCGAGGGGGCGCCGGAGGGCGCGCGGAGCTCCACCTCGACCTCGTGCCAGCGGCGGTCGGTGGCGTGGACCGGGCTCTTGACCACGCGGCGGTTCGGCACCGTCAAGAGCGCGCCGTCGGGTGCGCGCAGGACCGTCACCCGCGGCCCGACGTGCTCCACCGTGCCCGCGAACCCTTCGCCCACGATCCACTGCCCGCGGCTGATGCGGCCTTCGGTCAAGAGCACGATGCCGCCGACCACGTCCGGCAGGAGCACCCAGACGGCGCCGAAGCCGAGCGCGACCGCGACCGCCGCCACGGTGAGGAGCAGCGCCGGGTGCAGCCAGCTCGGCAAGAGGCGCGAGACGAGCATCAGGAGGAGCACGACGGTCGCCAGCCGCACCGAGAGATGCGCCGCGCTGAGCGCCCGTGGCACCAGCCCGCGCTCCGGCAACGGTCTGCGGAGCCGCTCGATCAAGACCAGCGCCAGGAACGAGAAGAGGAGCAGGACGACGATCCCGAACGACGAGACGCGCCGCTCGGGCAGCGCGAAGCCGAGCCACTCGCGGATGTTGTCGTTGACGACGAGCTGGATCTCGTCGGCCGGCTCGCGGGAGATGGGCGCGGGCTCGGTCGAGGTGTCGCGGGACTCGCGAGACGCGCGGGACTCGCGCTCGTGCTCCCACATCCACTCGCTGAACGCGCCCAAGAAATCGCGCTCGGGCTGCGCCGGCGTCGCCACGCCGACATCGGGCGGTGGGGCCACCGGCTCGGCCACGCCCGCGTCCACGCCGCCGTCGGTCCCGGCGTCGTCTTCCACGCCGCCGTCGAGGCCTCCGTCGTCGCTCGGGACGCTCGCGTCCGCGCCGCCGTCGAAGAACCCGCCGTCCAAGCCCCCGTCGCCTCCGTCGAGCGGCGGCACCCCTCCGTCGAGGAGCGGGGCGGCGGGCGGCTCCGGGGTCGCTCCGGGTTCGTTCGACGTCGGCTCGCCCGGCGCTTCGGGGGTCGCCTCGCCCCCCGGCGATGTGGCCGGACGCTCGGTCGGGTGGCTCTCGGTCGCCGCGCCGGCTCCGGCGGTCGCGCGTGCTCGTCTCCTCCGTCGCCGCGGCCTCGGAGAGCGGGCCGGCGTCGTCTCGTCGGATCCGCTCGCCGCCGAGGTGCTCCCTCGCGAGCTGCCCGCTCCGGAGCCGCCCGACGTGCTCCCAGACGCGGTGCTCCCTGCGCTCCGTGTCGGCGCGCGCCGTCCGGGCCTGGCCGGTGCGGAGCTCGGTGCGGAGCTCGTCTCCGCCGACGTGCTCGGTGACGCGCCCCGTGCCGGCGCTCGCCGGCGCACGGTGCCGGGTCGAGCGCTTCCTCCCGCCGTCCCCGATGTGCCGCGTGTGCGCGTCGCGCCCTGCGTGCCGGACGTGGGCGCGGGTGTGGTCTCGGTGGCCGCGCCTTGGGGCGATTGCGCCTGCGCGGCGGTGGCCCACGCGATTGACAGGGCCAGCGAGAGGGCGAGCGACTGGGCGACATCGCGCCTCATGCCACGTATCCCCGCTCGCGCAGGAGCCGGTAGATTGAACCGCGCAGGTGCACCGCGATGCGCCAGACCGTCCCCTTGCGCTCCAGGATGCCGAGGTGCGCGAGCGCGCCGAGCTGCGCCTCGGCCGTCGTCGGGTCGGTCCGGAAGAGTGACGCCAGCACCCGCGCGTCCATCCAGCCCTGCCGCGCGACCTGATAGAGGGTCAGCACCTGCTGCTCTTTCAGGTGCCGGAGCGCGTAGATGGAAGGTGTCGGGACCGGCCCGAGGTGGACGAAGTCCGCGGCCTCGTCGACGTGCTCGACCGCCGACAGCCAGAGGCGCAACGCGTCCCGCAAGAGCCCCCCCGACGCCGCGTGCAGGGCGCGGAAGAAGGACTCCTGCGGTCGGCTCAGAGGCGCGGTCGCCCGCTGCACGGCCTCCTCCAGCCGGCTCTCGGGCGCCATGCCCTGGCTGAACACCAGCCCGTAGCCGCTGACCGTGTGCCGCGCGAGCACGGCGGCGGCCAGCCCCTCCGGATCGAGCGGATCGAGCCGCACGACCTCCGGGAACGCCTCCGCCAAGCGGCGCGGCTTGGGAGCTCTGCGCCCACACCAGCGCGTCGGCGCGGACCAAGAACGCGTTCTTGCCGCCGTCGGCCACCACACCCGCCACGAAGCGGCGCAGCGGCGCGAACCCTCCGGCGTCCAGCGAGCGCAGCCAGTGCAGCCCCGAGACCACGATCAGGTGGCCTTCGCTCTCGCGCTCGAAGATGGTGTCGATGTCCTCCACCGTCGCCGGCGCGTCCAGCGAGAGCTCGCGCACCTTCGGCCACTTGCGGGCGCGGACGACCGCGTTGACGAACGCCGACTTGCCGACGCCGTCGGGGCCGACCAAGGCCACCGTGCGCAGCGCGCCGTTGCCGCGTCCCTCCAGCACCGCCATCGCGCGGCCGAGCGCTTCGTCGCGCCCGGTCAGGATGTCCCCCGCTTCCAGCGCCTGGGCGGAGAAGAGGCGCCGGTAGACCATCGGGATCGACGGGACCGGCGCCTTCGGGGTGAAGGTGGCCTCGCCGATGTCCTCCTCGGCCAGGCGCGCCGGCAGCCCGAGCCGGACGCGGATGCGGTCGAGGCGCGTCTCGCCGATGCCCTCCTGCAGCGCGCGGCTGGCGATGGTCCAGGAGCGGCCGATCGAGCGCCGGAGATCGCGGAGGAAGCGGACCACCCGGCGGCCGCGCACGTCGCGCACGAGCTGCAGGCGGAGGCGCCCCATCTCGCCGAGGGCGATGCCGCCGCGCAGCTCCTCCAGGCCGCTGAGCACGGCGCCCCGCACCCCGCGCCGCACCTCGTCGCCCCATTGCTCCGACGCCTCGCCGTAGCCCGCGAAGAGACCGCGGTTGCGGTCGAGCGCGCCGCCGATCATGTCGCGCAGGAGCTGCCGCGTCTCCGGGAGCGGCGTCTCGTCCTCGATGACCGAGAGCTCCGAGGTGGCCAGCTCGACGTTGAACGCGACCCGTCGCTCCAGCTCGCCGAGCGCCTGCGCGAGCGGCTCCACCCGGCTCGCGACCTCCCGCGTCGACGCCAGGAGCCGCGGCGCCAGGCTGGTCTCGATGCGCGCCAGCACCCACTCGCGGAAGGGCACGTCGACGGTGCCGATCGCCGGCGGGAGATGATCCTCGGTCTCCGGCACCGGCCCGGCCGGGATGCGGTAGCGGTCGGTCAGCTCGTGCGCGGCGCGGGTCAACGCGTCGAGCACGTGGGTGACGGAGCGCTCGTCCGTGAGCTGGTCGCGCAGCGCCGCCGCCACCTTCGCGGCCTCCGAGGACACGCGGATGATCGGATCGCAGAGCTCGCGGATCTCGCGCGAGAGCTCGCCGCCCGGCACGTCGTTGGCGATGACCTGGTCGAAGCGCTTCGATGCCTCCTCGATGGCCTCCTGCACGCGCTCGACCTGGCGGTGGGCCCGGCCTCGCACGTCGCGGCCGAGGGCGGTGGCGTGCTCGTCGAGGGCGTTCTTGACCCGGCCTTCGAGCGCCAAGAGCTCGAGCTCGAGCGCGAGCCGGTTGTAGAGCGCGGCGGAGGTGTCGCGGGCGGCCGAGACGCCGCGCACCAGCGTGCGCCGGGCGTCGTCGCGGCGGTTGTAGAGCGTGCTGGCGGCGCGCCGGCGCATCGGCAGGTCGGGCGTGCCGACCCTCATCGCGTCCTCCTTGAGGCCGCGCATGCAGGTGCCGAACGCGCGCGTGGTGCGGCGGGTGGTCTCGACGACGATCCGGTCCACCTCCTGGACCGCCATCATCAGCTCTTGCTCGACGTGGCGGCGGACGCCGCGCAGCCGCTCCTCGAGCGCCTCCGTCGTCATCGTCAGCGCGTCGTCGTCGTCGGGCGCCTCCTCGTCGTCGCCGGCCTCGGCCTCGGGCTTCTCGCCCTCGCCCTGCTGGGGCGCGCGGGCCTTGGCCGTGTCCTCGGCGTGCCGCGCCGCGTCGATGTCCATCGCCAGCGCGTCGTAGGCGAGGACCAGCCCGTCGAAGATGTTGCGGGTCCGGCCGACCAGCTTCGCCTCGGCCTGGGCGTGGACGGCGGCGACCGGCTCGAGCTCCTCCGGCAAGAGCCCCCACAGATGCCAGCGCGCCAGCGGGCGCAGCTCCACGGAGCGCGGCGGCATGGGCCGCCGGAAGAGCCGCCTCGTGGACCGCCGCGCGCGCAACACCCAGCGGGCCAGCGCGGTGAAGAACGAGTCGTCCTCGCGGGCCGGGAAGCTGACCTCGGGGTAGGGCGCGGGGAGCGAGTCTTCGAGCTCGTCGGTGATGGCCTCGGCCGCCTCGAGGATCGGATTGGGGTTCCAGGTCGGCTGCTGGAGCACCTCGGCCGCGCGGGCGAGCACGATGGCGCGCCACTTGTCGGCCAGCTCCGCTTGCTCGAGCCGCAGCGCCTCGGCGGGGGAGAGCTCCGGGCTCTCGTTCAGCGCCTGCACGGTGATGCGCCGGTGGTGGCGCAAGAACTCGCGGCGCAGATCGCGGATGTAGGCCAGCCCGTCCTCACGGAAGCGCGCCAGCGGGTCCTCCGAGACCTCGTGGACCAGCTCGTCCAGCTCGCGCTCGAGGGTGTGGACGGCGTCGTCGAGCGACGTCGAGCCGCTGATCAGCGCGGGGCCCCAGGCGTCCTCGTCCTTGGCCGAGGGCGGGCTCGGCAGCGGTTGCGGCTCGGCGTCGGCCGCCACCTCCTCGTCTTCCTCGCTCGCGCCTTCCGCGGCGCCGATCTCGCCGGCCGCGGCCAGGCCGAGCTTGAGCATCACCGGGCCGGAGAGCTGATTGAGCGCGATGCCGCCGATGATCAGGTTGCCGAGCGCCTGGCCCGGCTCGCCGAAGTTGCGGGCGATGATGCCGGCCAGCGAGATGCTGACCCCCGCCTGCGACACGAACCCGAGCCAGCCGTAGCGGGAGACGACGGCCGGGGCCCCGCCGATGCGGCCTCCGACGGCGCCGCCGAGGTACATGCCGAGGATGCGCAGCCCCACCAGCGCCGCCGCGAAGGGCGCGATGGTGCCGAGAAAGAGCAGATCGAGCTGGGCGCCCGCGATGGTGAAGAAGACGACGTAGACGGGCAGCGAGAGCTTCTCCACCGTCTCCAGCAGCTCGTCGCCCTCGCTCGAGAAGTTCGCGGCCACGAACCCGGCGGTGATGAAGAGGACGATCTCTTCCACGTCGAGCTGGTGGGCGAGGAACGCGGCCGTGTAGACCACGCCGACCGAGAAGAGCAGCGACTCGGCCTTCACCCAGCGCAGGTAGAGCGCCATCCCGAACCCGAGCGCGATGCCGAGCACGAGCGCGCCGCCGATGTGGCGCAGCAGGTAGAGCCCGAGCTGCTGATCCTCGTCGCCGCCCTGGCCGAGCGTCTGGGCGGCGAGGGTGGTGACGACGGCGAAGAGGACGACGAGGACGACGTCCTTGAAGATCACCGTCGCCAGCACGTTGCCGGTGACCGGACCGCGGGCGCGCAGATCGTTGATGACCGCGATCGTCGCCGAGGGACTGGAGGCGAGCGAGACGGTGCCCAGCACCGCGCCGAGCGCCAGCACGCCGCTGGTGTCCAGCTCGCCCAGACCCGGGAACACGATCGACGGAATCACCCCGCTGATCGCGAAGACGAACGCCCCCACCAGCACCATCACGAACACGAGCTGGCCGCCGAGGATGGCCGCGATGGCGGCGAAGCCCTTACGCAGGGCGCCGATCTTCAGCTCGCCGCCGGCCGTCAGCGCGATCAGCCCCACCGCCAGCGTGTTCAGCGGTGAGAGCTGCTGCATGACGCTGGTGCTGAGCAGCCCTTCGTCGAAGGGCGGGATCTGCCAGGCCGCCGGCAGCAACTCGGCGGTGGAGGGGCCGAGCGCCACGCCCGCCACCAAGTAGCCGGTGATCTGGGGCAGACCGATACGCTCGACGAGCTGGCCGAAGGTGTAGCTGGCCAGCACCACGAACCCGAGCGCCAGCATCGCGCTCGGATCGAACCCGACCGTGCGCACGGCGAAGCGGTGCAGGAGGATCATGCCGCCCACCAGGAGCAGCACGATGACCATCTTGCGGATGCCTCCGCCCTTGATGCGGCGCTCGCCTCCTCCGCTCATGCGCCCGTCTGAAGGTCTGTCGACGAATCTCCCGTCGCCCCTGGGCCGATCCGCTCCCGTCCGCGGCGCCGTCGCGGGTCGCCGTGCTCTCGCACGACTCCTCGCGCCGCCTCGCGGCTGAGTCCGTCTCGATTGCGGGGCTCGGTTCGATTCATCGACAGCTCTCGAGTGAGGCGACTCGCCCGAGGCGCGAACGCACGTCGGCGCGCGACGGAGGTCGGGGTCGATGTTGCCGCTCGGCTCACGGTGGGACGTAGCTTAGCCGAGGCGGGGGCGGTGTCGTGTCCTTTCCTGCGCCCGCGCCGGCGGCCTCGCGATTCGGCGCGCGGGGCCCCCACGGGCGGCGCGGCGCCCGCGTTCCTCCTGCCTCCGCCCGGCTGCTCCATCGACCGAAACGAGGGTCCTCCTCGACTCGTCCCGGTCTCTCTTGCCCGAACATCGCTCCCGAGCTCGTCTCGCTTCGCGGGCAGGCGAACGTGAAAAGAAGGCCGGCCACCTCGCATCGAGAAGCGTCACGCCAGACTCTGCCCCGGCGCTGCCGCTCGATTCTGGCGTCTGCAGGATTGCTGGCTTGCGTTTCGGCATCGGATAGGGAAGAAGAGCGCCCCTCGGGCGTACCGAGGTACACATGGAGGTAGAATGAATCGGAGAATCGTGCTGGGGTTCGTGTCTGCGTGCGTCTTCGTCGTGGGTGGCTGCAGCGGCGGAGGAGGCAGTGGACGGGGTGAGTCCTGCCGCGCTCGCAACGACTGCGCGGGCGGCCTGCACTGCATCAACGATATTTGCACGTTGAGCGACTTCAGCGTCGCCACGACGACCAAGTCCTGCGATCTCATCGAGTGCTCGGTCGACGCCGACTGCTGCACCTCACCGTCATCATCCTTCTGCGACAACCTTCAGATGAACTGCTCGGCGGGCGACTCCTTCTCCTGCCAGCAGTACGAGTCCGAGTGCGCCTGTCACCGGGGCTGCTCCGCCGACAACCGCTGCGTCTCCACCTGCACGATGGACTCGGACTGCGCTGGTGGGAGGTGCGTGAGCGGCTCTTGCGTCGAGTGCATGGCCGACAGTGACTGTGGCGGGAACCGCTCGTGCAACATGGGCACGTGCGTGTCGGGGTGCACGACGAACAGCGAGTGCCCCTATTTCAACACGTGTATGAGCGGAACCTGCGTGGAGACCGGATGCACGGCCGACCACGAGTGCATCGCCTCGACCGGAAATCCGCGCGCCGTCTGCGTGGACTCCAAGTGCTCTGCGCCGTGTGAAAGCGACGCCGAGTGCAACGTCGCGGGCTACCGGTTCCAGGCCTGCCAGAGCGGGCAGTGTGTTTACGTGGGCTGCCAGACGGACGAGGAGTGCCGGATCTTCCTCGACGTCACGCCCGGCTCGAGCAGCAGCGCCGTCTGCCGCTGATATCGGCGCCGGTGATGGCGGCGCGTGAGCACGGTCGCTCCGCGTCGCCATCCCAAACGGCCGCGCTGCTCGCTCTTCGCGTGGCGCAGTCCAAGGGCGGAAGGGTCAGGGAGCTCGGCGCTACGACGGGCGTACGAAGCGGGTGCGCTCGGCTTCGACGGCCGCCCTGCAGCTGCATCCCTCGACGTGATCGTCGACGATGCCCATCGCCTGCATGAACGCGTAGGCGGTGGTGGGGCCGAAGAAGCGAAAACCCCGGCGCTTCAGGTCCTTGGCCATCCGCGTCGAGGCCGGCGTGGTGGGCATCTCGGTCAGCGCCTCCCGCGTGACGCGCCGAGGCCGCTCGCCAGCGGGCGGCTCGAACTGCCAGAAGTAGGCGGCGAGCGAGCCCTGCTCCTCGGCCAGCGCGATGGCCCGGCCCGCGTTGTGGATGGCGGCCTCGATCTTCTTGCGGTGGCGGACGATGGACGCGTCGGCGAGGAGGCGCTCGACGTCGCGCTCGCCGAAGCGGGCCACCTTCTCGAGCTCGAACCCGGCGAACGCGCGCCGGAAGCCCTCGCGCTTCCGGAGGATGGTCAGCCAGCTCAGCCCGGCCTGAAAGCCCTCCAGGCAGAGCTTCTCGAAGAGGAGCCGGTCGTCCGCGACGGGCCTGCCCCACTCCTCGTCGTGGTAGGCGCGGTAGAGGGGATTGGCGCCCGCCCACCAGCAGCGCGCCCGCCCGTCGTCCTGCGCCACCGCGCCGTCGTCGTTGCTCATCGGCGGCATGTTCCGATCGGTCGGCGGCATGTTTCAACCGGCCGCGGTCCTCTCGCGACGCGACCGGCAGCCTCGATGAGCGGCCGGCGTCCTCTCACAGTCGGCCGGACGCGCTTCCCCATCGGCCGGAGCCCTTCTCGAATCGGTCGGCGCCACGTTGCAGTCGGTCGACGCCACGTTGCAGTCGGCCGTGAGGCATTCCGCGAAGCCCCGGCGAGATCCTGCAATCGGCCGGCGGCGTTTCTCCAATCGGCCGGCGTCGTGTCGCAGTCGGTCGCAGGCTTCTTACAATCGGCCGGGAGCCTTTTACAAAGCGCCGTCTTCAGTGATTCCGGGTACTTATGGCGGATCGCCGGTTTGGGCTGGATCGGCCGCGGGCGCTCGTAGGGCGCCGCGCGGGGCCTGTTTCCGGGGGCTACTCGGCGGTCGCCGCCTCGGCCTCGGCCATGGCGGGCTCCGGCTCCAACTCGGGCTCGGCCTCGCGCTGCTCGCCGCGGATGTCGCCGCTGTCGACCAGGAGGCTGCGCAGCACGCGCGGCGCGAAGAGATCGGTGACCAGCATGGAGGCGAGGATCGCGGTGTAGGCCAGATCGACGGCGGGCCCGTGGAAGACCAGCCGGAAGCTGACGGCGATGGCCACGCTGACCTCGCCGTGCGCGATCAGCCCGCGGTAGTAGTCGCTGCGGTAGGGCGAGCGCCAGGCGGCGAGCCGCGTGCCGAGCACCTTTCCGAGCAGCCGCAGCACGATGTACGCGCTCGAGATGGCCAGCCCCGCGATCGGGTCGACCGGTCGCCACAGCGCGCCCGCGAACACGAGCAGCACCAGCGTCATCGGCTGCTTGGTGCGCTCCAGCGTGGCCCGGATCTGCGGCCCGCTCTGGGCCGTGTTCACCAGCACCGCGCCCAAGCAGAGGTTCACCAAGAGCGGCGAGAGATCGAGGAAGTAGGCGGCGCCCGAGGCCAGCACGATGATGCCGACCATGGCCAAGAAGCGACCGTTCTCCGAGTCGTCCTGACCGAGGAAGGGCGTGAAGAGGACGCCGAGGCCGACGCCGAGGCCCACGCTGATCACCATCCACTCGACCGCCCGCGGCTGGGCCAGCGCGTTGGGATCCTCCGGGTGCAGCACGCAGACCAGCAGCCCGAACGCCACGATGGCCAAGAGATCGCTGAAGGTGGCCATGCGCCGGATGCGCTCGCCCATGTCGGCGGCGATCTGGTAGCGGTGCTCGAGCAGCTCGATCGGCCCCACCGAGCCCGCCGCCGCGGTGCACCCGATCACGCCGACGACGGCGCTCATGAGCTTCCAGGGCTCGACCACGGTGTCGTCGTTCGACGGTGTGCCGACGTGGAAGAACCAGCCCTGCGTGAACGCGAAGTAGGCGGCGACCCCCGTGAGCCCGCCGGCCACCAGCGCCTGCACGACCACGACCCGGCTTCCCCCGAGCTTCTTCCCCGCGTAGCGCCGGAACGACAGCTCCATTCCGCGCAAGAGCCCGATCCATCCGACCGCGAGCGCCACGATGGGCATCAGATCGTCGAGGTGCGAGAACGCCGGGATGTCGAGCGGCACCTGCGGGCCGAGGAGGACGCCGAGCACCACGTACTCGAACCCGGCCAGGACCAAGAACATCCGCTGGAGGCGGCCGACCACGAAGTGCGTCAGCAGGTAGGAGCCCGCGACCACCAACACCAGCACGACCACGACCATGGTCGAGTCGGGCCCTTCGCCGCCCTCGGACGCGCGCGCGACCGCCGGGGCGGCGAGTGAGAGCAGTCCGGCGACGAGCCACGGGGCGATGCGCCGGAGTCGGTCGGGGAGGCGATGCATGCCGCGCTTCGAATGGAACCCCAGTCGGCGCGCCCTGTAAAGCGCGCGCCGCACTCGAGGCGACAGTCTCGCGCCATCCCACCCACTCTTCAAACTCCAGTGCGGAGATCCGACCGGTAGAGGGGGAGATGGCGCCGGACCGGCGTTTCAGGGCAAGGCGCTCGGACGAGTCGATGCTTTGCATCGGCGAGGAGGAGCAACGCCGCCCTGGAGCGTCGGGACAAGCCAGGTCCCCTTCTACCGGGATGGATCTCGCACTCGTAGTCCCGGCCCGAACTCCGTTCCGGGTTTTCGTGCAAGTAGCACGAACCTGTACTTCGTTCGGGCCTCAGGCCGTACCGTCGTCCCGAAGTTCGACCCGTCCTCAGCAGAAACCCGGATCGAACTTCGGGCCGCCGGTACTAGAGCAGCGAGAGCGAGCGCAGCTTCGGCGCCAGCTGCTCGTCGAAGCAGCGCCGGTACACGAGCGCTTGGCGGACCGGGCTCGCGAGGCCGAGCGCCGCGAGCTCGGGCTCGGGGTGGCGTGTCAGGTCGTGCTCTTCGCTCGCGACCTCCGCCAAGGCCCGCTGCGCCGAGGCGCGATGGGGCTCGAGCGTGGTCCGGACCAGGTGGCGCCAGTCGTCGAGGGTCGAGCTCGGAAAGCGGGCGAGCGAGATCTCGACGTAGCGCCAGCCGAGCGCTTGGTGGCCCTCCTCGTCCTCCACGGTCGCGTCGAGGACGCGCTTCACCGCCGGATCGGTGCAGCGCGCGCGCAGATCCTCGATGAGGGCGACGGAGAGGGTCTCGTTGATGGCGAGCATCTGGATGGCGGTCGTGAGCGCCCGGTGCGCCATCGGCGCGGCGACGAACGCGGGAGGATCCTGCAGCTCGACCGGATCGGGTAGGAGCGCGGGAGCGCCGAGCGCCTCGCAGAGCTGCGCGCACAGGCTCACGTGCCGCACCTCGTCGTTCACGAGATCGATGGCGCCCGCATACACCTCGAGCGGGTCGCCGGCGCCCACGACCTCGGTCACGAAGCGCACCATGATCTGCACCGAGCGAAACTCCGTGCGCACGCGATGCTGCCAGACGCGGCGCGCCAGCTCGATGTGCGCTTCGGAGCGTCGGGCGAGGTCGAGGTCGCTCGAATCGATCGGATCTCCGACGAGGCTCCGGTGAAGGCTCGCGAAGATCCCGCCCTCGTGGGTGAGCCTGCGGGCGCTCACGGCGCACCCGCATCGGGCGCGACGCCCGCGTCGGATGCGGCGCCCCCGTCCGAGCAGGTCGAGGACGGGTCGGCGCAGGTTCCGTCGCCGCAGTCGGTGTAGAAGTAGTTGCAGGCGGCGCCGCCCGGGCAGAAGCAGGTGTCGATGCGGCCGTCGAGGCAACAGGGGTTCCAGCTGCCGCCCGCGTCGGTGCCGGCGTCCGCCACGACCGCGGCGTCCGGCGCCACCGGGCACGTGTCGGGGTAGCTGCCGCAGGTTCCGTCCCCGCAGTCGTCGTAGAAGTAGTTGCAGGAGCTGTTCGCGGGGCAGAAGCACGTGGTGATGCGGCCGTCGGAGCAGCAAGGGTTCCACGAGCCTCCGGCGTCCGAGACGATCGACGCGTCCGCGCCCGCTTCGTGACTGCCGCTGCAGCCGCTCAGCGCGAGCGCGCCGAGCGACATCGCGAGCGCGAGCCCGGCGGCCCAGCCGCCACCGGTGACGCACCCCGTGAGCGCGAGGCCGAAGACGAGCACCGCCGAGGCCCGCAGCCAGGGAGAGAAACGAGATCGATCCGGCATGGGTCCTCCGGCAGACGCCTCCGAGTTCCGTGCGCGCCAGCGTTCTCGCGACTCGATTCGAGAATTGATCATGGTTTTCATAGAACCGTCGTTTCCTGGTTCGCTGTCAGTGCACGCTGTCGGGCACGCAGCTCTGGGTGGGCTCGTCGCACGAAAGCCCCGTGTCGCACTGCCCGCAGTCGCCGCCGCAACCGTCCGATCCGCACTCGCCGAAGCAATCGGGCGCGCAGTCGGCGGCGTAGACGGTCAGCGCCAGAGCGTTCGACGGAGCGCCGTCCACGTCGACGCGGACCGGCACGTCGCCGCTCGCGCCCTCGGGCACGAGGACGGTGATCTCCTCGTCGCTCCACGCGCTCGCGTCGGCCGGCAGGTCACCGAAGTAGACCTGCCCTCCCGCGCCGAATTGCCCGCCGTGGAGCACCACCGTCTGACCGGCGAGGGCGAGCGGGGTGAGCGGCGTATGACGGTGCATGAGGGTCTCTCCGGGAAGTGGCACGGGTCGGCGCAGTGGCGGGGCCTCGCTGCACACGCCGTGCCTCCCGGAGCCGCGCGGGTACGGAGCCGTGATCGCGACGGGACGTCGCAGGCCCGTTCTTGTCGACGCCGGGCCGGTCGAGCCCTACGTTTTGGCCGCTCCTCGCCCGCGAGGTCGCACCATGCACGTCTCGGTCCGCACCACGCTGATCCTCGCCATCGCCGTCGCCGGCTGCGCGAAGGCGCCCGAACGCGCCGATGAGCGGGCGCGCTTGGTGGTGACCGAGCCGGCGGTGGTCGACGACGCCGTGGACCGGATCGCCATCCTCGGCGACGTGCACGGCGAGCAGGAGGTGCGGGTCTTCGCCCAGGTCCCCGAGCGCATCCGCGTGCTCCACGTGCGGGAGGGCGACGCCATCCACGCCGGCGATCCGATCGTCACCCTGGACGCCGATCTCCAATCCAGCGGGCTGATGCAGGCCGACGCCGCGCTCACCGCCGCCGAGGTCGCGCGGGAGCAGGCGCAGGCGGATCTCGAGCGGACGCGGCAGCTCGTCGACCGCGGCGTGCTCGCGCAGGCGCAGCTCGAGGCGGCCAGCGCGCGGGTTCGCTCCGGCGAGGCGCAGGTCCGCCAGCTCGACGCCGCCCGCCGCTCGGCCGGCGCGCAGCGCGCCCGCACGGTGGTCCGGGCGCCGATCGACGGCACGGTGGCGCTCTTGAGCGTGTCGCAGGGAGACATGACGGCGCCGAGCATGCCGATCTGCACGCTCGTCCAGACGGCGCGCGTGTTGGTGGAGCTGCAGGTCACCGAGCAGGACTACGTGCGCATCCGCGAGGGCATGCCGGTCGAGGTGCGAGCGCCGGCGCTGCCCGACGTGGTCCGCCAGGGGACGGTGTCGCGGGTCTCGCCGGTGCTCGACCGCATGACCCGGACGGCAGAGGTCGAGGTCCTGGTCGACAACGCCGACGGAGTCCTGCGGCCGGGCATGGTGGCCGACGTCGGCATCGAGCTCTCCCGCCGGCCGGGCGCGGTGATGGCGCCCTCGCGCGCGCTGGTGCTCGGACCGCGCACCGACACCGAGCGGGAGGCGTCCGTCTTCGTCTTCGATCGCGAGGCCGGCGTCGCCCACCGCCGCACGGTCCGGCTCGGCCAGCGCTTCGAACGGCGGGTGGAGATCCTCGAAGGCCTCGAGGGCGACGAGGACCTGGTCGTGGAGGGGCAGCACCTCTTGCGGGACGGCGCCTCGGTCCGCACGCGCGAAGACGACGAAGCGCAGGCCGCGGGGACGCCGTGAACCTCGGGCAGCTCTCCATCTCCCGCGGCGTGACCACGGCGATGGTCTACCTCTGCCTGCTCGGCTTCGGGCTCTTCTCGCTCTCGCGCCTGCCGCTCAACCGCTTGCCGGAGGTGGATCTCCCGGTCATCGCGGTCGTCACGACGTACGTCGGCGCCAGCCCGGCGGACGTGGAGACCTTGCTGACCGAGCCCATCGAGCGGGCGGTGTCGTCGGTGGAGGGCGTGGAGAAGGTCCACTCCACCTCGCGTCAGGGCACCTCGATCGTCCTCATCGACTTCACGTGGGGCACGGACATGGACGCGGCCGAGGTGGAGGTCCGCAAGAACCTCGAGCTCTTCGCCGACGACGCGCTCCCCGACGAGGCCAGCCGGCCGCTGACCTTCGCGTTCGATCCGAGCCTGGCGCCGGTGATGTTCATCGCGCTCGACGGGCCCCTCGACGGCTACCAGCTCCGCCGCATCGCCACCGAGCAGGTGCAGCCCTACCTCGGCCGGGTCGAGGGCGTGGCGGCGGCGGAGGTCATGGGCGGGCTCGACCGGGAGATCGCCGTCCGCATCCACCGCGAGTGGCTGCAGGCGGACGGAATCTCGCCGAGCCAGGTCGCCGACGCGTTGCGGGGCGCCAACCTGGTGGTCCCGAGCGGCGCGGTCGACGACGGAACGCAGCGGCTGGCCATCCAGCCGACCAGCTCGTTCACCAGCGTGGCGCAGATCCGCGACGTGGTGGTCGGCGCGCGGGGCGGCCGGGCGGTGCACCTCTCGGAGGTGGCCGATGTGGTCGACACCTTCGAAGAGGAGACCCACGTCGTCACGGCAGGCGGCACGCCCGCGGTCATGCTGGCGGTGCGCAAGCAGTCGGACGCCAACACGGTGCAGGTCGCGCGGGCCGTGAACGAGGCGCTGCCGGGGATCCAGACCCGCTTGCCGGAGGGCGTCTCGCTGACGCCGCTCTTCGACGAGTCGCAGCCGATCCTGCGGGCCATCGGCAACCTCGCGCAGACCGCGTTCCAGGCCTTCCTGCTCACCGGGCTGGTGCTCTTGGTCTTCCTGCGGAGCTGGCGGACCAGCCTCATCACGGTCGTCGCCATCCCGACCTCGATCGTCGTCGCGTTCGTGGCCATGGACGCGCTCGACGTGACGCTGAACCTGATCTCGATGGCCGGCCTCGCGCTGGCGATCGGGATGCTGGTCGACAACGCCATCGTCGTGCTCGAGGCGAGCTTCCAGCACCTCGAGAAGGGCGCCACCCCGGCCGAGGCCGCCGTCCGCGGCGCCCGCGAGATGAGCATGCCGCTGGTCGCCTCGACGCTGACCACGGTGGTCGTCTTCCTGCCCATCCTGCTGGTGGAGGGCATCGCCGGCGAGCTCTTCCGCGACATGGTGCTGACCATCTGCGTCTCGCTCCTCAGCTCGTTGGTGGTGGCGCTGAGCCTGGTGCCGCTGATGGCCTCGCGCATGCTCGGTCGAGGCGGCGGGCGGCTGGAGCGCGCGTTGACGCGGGCGACGGGCTTTCTGGATCGGATGGCTCCCGCCTATGCGCGGGCGCTGGGCTGGGCGCTCGGCCGCAAGAAGAGGGTGCTGGGGCTGGTCCTCGCCGTCTTCGCGGGCAGCCTGGCGCTGACGCCGCTCCTCGGACGGGACTTCCTGCCCAAGGCCGACGTCTCCGAGATCCGCATCGAGGTCACGGCGGCGCCCGGCACCTCGCTCGACGAGATGCGCTCGCGGATCGGGCGCATCGAAGCGCTGATCCACGACACGGTTCCGGAGGCCGAGGTCGTGACCGCCGACTACGGCACGGCGGAGGGCTTCGCGGCCATCTTCGGCGGCACCGCCAACAAGGGCACGCTCAGGGTGCGGCTGCCGGAGCCGAGAGCCCGCGAGCGCTCGCAGCAGGCCATCGAGGCGGCGCTGACGGAGCGCTTCGGCGAGGTGCCGGGGCTGGACGTGCAGATCGCCGGCTTCTCGCTCGGCGGGGGCGGCGGCGACGTGGAGGTGAAGCTCTTCAGCGAAGACCTCGACGCGCTGCGGTCGTTCGGCGAGCGCCTGCACGACGCGCTGGACGGAATCGAGGGCGCCCGCGACGTTCGCTTTTCCATGCTCCAGGGCAGCCCCGAGCTCGCGCTCCGCTACGACCGCGAGCGCATGCGCGTGCTCGGCATCGCGCCGAACACCGTCGCCTCCACGGTGGCCGCCTACTATCAGGGTCTGCCGGCCACGACCTACCGAGAAGGCGGCGACGAGCACGTCGTTCGCATCCGCGCGCCGCGGGAGGCCCGCCGCGAGCTGAGCCTGCTGCGCTACCTGCCCATCCCGCGGCCGAACGGCGACACCGTCCCCCTCGGCGTGCTGGCCGAGATCGGCGATCAGCTCGGGCCGATCGACATCGAGCGCGAGAACCAGCGCCGCTACGCCAGCCTCACGCTCACCAAGGAGGAAGGCGTGGATCTCGGCACGCTGACCGAGCGGGTGGAGGCGCGGATCGCGCAGATCGGCGTGCCGGAGGGGATGTCCGTGGCGATCGGCGGTACGGCGGAGGATCTGCGCGACGCGTTCGTGAAGCTGGCGGCGGCGCTCGCGGCGGCGCTGATCCTCGTCTACATGGTGATGGCCTCGCAGTTCGAGTCGCTGCTAGAGCCCTTCGTCATCATGTTCACCGTGCCGTTGGCGGTGATCGGCGTGGTGCTGGCGCTCTTCGTCACCGGCACATCGCTGCAGGTGACGGCGATGGTCGGGGTGATCCTCCTGGGCGGCGTCGTAGTGAACAACGGCATCGTGCTCATCGACGTCATCAAACGCCGCCGGAGCGAAGGGCTCACGCTGGATGACGCCGCCTGCGAAGCGGCGCGCACGCGGCTGAGGCCCATCCTGATGACGGCGCTGACCACCATCCTCGGGATGATCCCGCTCTCGGTCGGGGTCGGCGACGGCGCCGAGACCTGGGCGCCGATGGCGCGGGCGGTCGTCGGCGGGATGACGGTCGGCACCTTGCTCACCCTCTTCGTCGTGCCGATCCTCTACGTCATGGTGGCGGGCGCGGCGGAGCGGCGGCGTGACGAGAGGGCAGGGCCGGCGTCGACGAAGGCGCCAGAGCCGACGGAGATGGCCGCGTGAAGCGCGCGCTCTCGCTTCTGTGGGATCGCCGCGGCCCGGTGGTCGGCCTCGCGATGGTGGTGATCCCCTTCGGCCTGCTCACCTCGGGCTGCCTGATCGGACTGCCCGTCCTCGCGTACGGCCTCGGCAGGCTGGCGGCGGTGCTCGTCGGCGGCGCGCGCGGCGAAGAGGAGGCCCAGGGGAGGCTCCGGCCCTCCGGCGCGCTCTCGATCCTCGCCATCGCGTGCCTCGCCGTCGCGATGGTCGCGGGCGGAAGCGCGGCCGAGCTCGTCAGCTCGTCGCCATGGGTCGTCGTGGCGGGCGCGTTCGCGTCGGCGGTGGCGGTCGGCGCGGCGCTCTCCCCTTTCGCGTTCGCGCCCTTGGTTCTGGCGGACGCGCGCGGGGGCGTGCTCGCTTCGCTCTCGAAGAGCCTCGAGCTGAGCGCGCGCCTCGGCACCCGCCGGCAGGTCGCGCTCGGCGCGCTGGCGGCCGCGGTGACCAGCGGCGCGCTGCTGGCGGTGGTCGCGCTCTTCCGCGCCGGCGTCGACGATCTCTCGGGCGCGATGCGCGCGGCGGCCATCCTGGCCGCGCCGATCGGCATCATCCCTGGTCCGCCGATCGCCGCCGCGCTCCTGTCCCGCGCGTACGCGGAGGCCTCGGGCGGCGAGGGTGAAGGCGCGCGTCTGCCCGCGAGCCGCCGACTGCGCGCGCTCTTCACCGTCGCCGTGCCCGCGCTGATGATGGTGGCCGGCACCCTGCTCGTGGCCGCGTTCACCCCCACGCCGATGCGCCCCGTGGCCATGGAGGAGCCGGTCCGGCGCGGGATCCACGGCGAGGGCATCACCGTCGAAGCGCAGCGCCGCATGTTGCCGCGGGCGGAGGTCACCACGACGGGGCACGGCGTGATCATCGCCGCGGCGGACGGCGGCGGGGCCGGCGAAGTCGACGCGCGCTTCGATACCCATCAGAGCGCGCTCTTCGTCGAGGACGGGACGCGCTATGGGGGTGCGCCCGGCACCTTCGCGGTGGTGGTCACCGACGGAGATGATTGGGGCCTGACCCTCGTGAACGCCGACGGCGTGCGGCAGGACGACTCGGTGGCGGTGCGTGTCCTTCGCCGGCTCGGCGGGCTCGGCTCCGCCGCGCTCTTCGTCGGTCTCGCGCTGCTCTTGCTGCTGGCGTTCAAGCTCGGCTCGGAGCTGGGCGAGGCGCGCGCGCTCTCGGCGCCCGACCTGCACGCCGAGCGCGGCCGGGGAACGCTCGCGGCGCTGGAGGGCACGCTGCGGCTCGGTGAAGGCGCGGAGGTGCGTTCGCTCCGGGGCATTCGCTTCCGTCTGGTCGCGGGATCGCCGCGCCTTCCCTCGGGGGCCGTCCTCTCGGTGCAGGGCGAGGTCTGGCTCGAGGCGGACGGCGGCGCGTTGCGATTTCGTGTTCCGGAAGGGTGGGTGCCGGTCCTCGGTACGGTGAGCGGGACCATCTCGAGCGGTCCCGCCGTGTTGCTCTCGCGCTTCTCGCGGGTGAGCCCGGCCGGTCTTCGGGAGGCCGGCGCCGCCTGGCCGCCCGACGCGCGCCTCGTGATCGGCCGGAAGGGCGACGCCATCGAAGCGCTGGTCGCGCGGGCGAGCGCCGGCGCCGCCTGGCTCGCGTTGCCGGCGTTGGTCGCGCTGGTGGGGGCTGCGGCGCGGCTCTTGACTGCGCTGTGATCGCGCCTCTCGGTTTTCTCGCTCACCGGGCGAGTCTCGGGGCTGCCGCGGACTCGCGATCGGCGGGTCGCGGTGGCTCACCGGCTCCTTCGCAGGGACCCCACCCCCAGCGCTACGCAACGAACGATTGAACGGCAAATCGTTCGTCACGCGCCGCATGACGAGGCACCCCGAGGCGTCGCCGGCGATCCCCCGCGACCCGCCTCCTCGGTGTGGTGGGCAGCGGGGTGGCGGATACCTGAGGGCGCGGTCGAGAGATGAGCATGCTCCGCATGTGGCGATTGACGCGGCGAGGTCGGCGCCATCATCGTCCTCTGCATGGGCAAAGTCCGAGATGCCGCGGAGCAGATGTGGAGAGGCGAGGTCGACCTCGACATGAAGCCGTGGACGATGTTCCTCGGCCTCGAGGAGCTGACCGACCGCGTGGCCTTCATCGCCAGCTTCTGCAACGTCATCGGCGTCCGCACGGAGGAGGGGCTGGTCGTCGTCGACACGGGCAGCCCGCTCACCGGTGGCGCCAACGCGATGAACCTGCGCGAGTGGGTCGAGGCCGTCGGTGACGCCTACCGGCCGCACACGCTCGTCTACACGCACGGCCACATCGACCACTGCATGGGCGCGAGCGCGATCGAGGGCGACACCCGCGCCCACGTCGTCGCCCATCGGGCCATCCTCGACCGCTTCGAGCGCTACCGGTTGACGGCGGGCTACAACGCGCGGATCAACCGTCGCCAGTTCAAGCTCCCCGGGTTCGAGTGGCCCACCGCGTTCCGCGAGCCGGACCTCACCTACGAGACGGCCCTCGACCTGACGGTGGGCGGCACCCGCTTCGAGCTCCGGCACGACCGCGGGGAGACGGACGATCACACGTGGGTGTGGATCCCCGAACGGCGGACTCTCTGCACGGGTGACCTCTTCATCTGGGCGGCCCCCAATTGCGGGAATCCGCAGAAGGCGCAGCGATACCCGCGCGATTGGGCCGCCGCGCTCCGGAAGATGGCCGCGCTCGACGCCGAGTTGCTCTTGCCCGGTCACGGCGTGCCGATCCTCGGCGCCGACCGGGTATGGCAGGCGCTGAGCGAGACGGCGGAGCTCCTCGAGACGCTGGTCGAGCAGACGCTCCGTTGGATGAACGAGGGGGCGCCGCTGGACGTCGTGGTCCAGCGCGTGAAGGCGCCGCCGCACCTGCTCGAGCGGCCCTATTTGCGTCCGGTCTACGATGAGCCCGAGTTCATCGTGCGGAACCTGTGGCGTCTCTACGGCGGCTGGTGGGATGGCGATCCGTCGACGCTCAAGCCCGCGCCGGCGGTGGACCTGGCCGAGGAGATCGCGGAGCTGGCCGGAGGCGCGAGGAAGTTGGCTCACCGAGCGCGATTTCTCAGCGACGCCGGCGAGCACCGCTTGGCTTGCCATCTCGCCGAGCTGGCGGGGCGCGCCGCGCCGGACGACCGCCAGGTGCGCGAGCTACGCGCGGACGTCTACCGGGCTCGGATCGCGTCGGAGACGAGCCTGATGGCGAAGAGCGTCTACCGCGCGGCCGCCGACGAGGAGCCGGGCCGCGGCTTTTGAGCGCCCTCACGCGTCGAGGCGGTTCCGGTAGAGCGCCGCCTCGACTCTTGGCTCGAGCCCCAGCTTCGAGAGAATGCGCTTCGCGAACGAGGTTGCGGCACGCCGCGGCCACGCTCCGGCAGCGCCGTCGCCCCGCGCTGGCGTTCCAGGTAGGCCTCCGCCCGGGCGGACACCCAGACCAGCTCACCCTGCTCGTCGACGGCGACCGGCACCGCGTCGACGCGCGTCGCGATCGCGGTCGTTCCTGGCACGGAACCTCAGAGGGCGATCTCCACCCGGTCTCGGCCCGCCTCTTTGGCCCGGTAGAGGGCTTCGTCCGCCCGGCCGACCAGCCCGTCCCGAGGCTCGTCGCGGCGTCGTTCGGCGACTCCGAGCGAGGCGGTGACCGTGAGGGCGGCGTCTCCGATCTTCACCGGCGCGCTCCGGATGGCGATCCGCGTGCGCTCGGCGATCCGCTCCGCTTGCCGCAGGTTGGCGTTCGGCAGCACGAGGAGGAACTCTTCGCCGCCCCAGCGCACCACCGCGTCGCCTCCGCGCACCACCTCGGACGCCCGCGCGGTCACGGCGCGCAGCACCTCGTCGCCGGCCGCGTGCCCGTGGGCGTCGTTGACCCGCTTGAAGCGATCGAGGTCGAGCACGATCACGCTGAGTGGTTGCACGAGCTCCTCCGTTGCCTCGGGGAAGATCGAGTCCAGCCCGCGCCGGTTGAGCGCGCCGGTCAGCGGGTCGACCGAGCTCAGGCGCGAGAGCCGCGCTACTTCCACGAAGGGAGCCGCGATCGCCGCCAGCAGCTCGGCGACGCGCTCGTGCTCCTCGGTGAAGTGGTCGCGCTCGGAGCTCACCGCGCTCAGCACGCCGGTGCAGACGGCGCCTGTCATCAGCGGCACGCCGAGAAAAGAGCCGAGCTCCGCCGTCAGGCCGGAGCGGTGCTGAAAGCGCGGGTCGTGCATGGCGTCGCCGGTGCGCAGCGCCTTCGCGTGCTCGGCGATCCAGCCCATCAGGCCTTCACCGACCGCGAACTGCTGATCGGGATCCTCGTGCAACGGTCGGCCGGCGCGGGTGACGGCGATCAACCTCGTGCGCGTCGCGTCGAAGAGCCGCAGGCTCGTCTGTGGGACCCGGAGCGCGCGCGCGGCGTGCTCGACCACGGCTTGCAGCGTCTCCTCGAACGACAAACGCTCGGTGAGCGATCGCGCGAGCGACGTCAACGTCTCGAGCGTGTGCTCCATCCCGCCTGCGATCGATCCTATCACGACGCTCGGTGGGTGGAACGGAGCGGTCGAAAGGGCGCCGAGACGTCACGATCGCGTTGCAGCGTGCTCAGCTCGGCGCGACGGAGCGCAGCTCGAGCACCGGTGCCCCCTCGCGTCGGGCGCGTGCCAGATCGATGCGGGCGCTGACCGACCACTCGAGCTCGTCCTCGGGATCGACCAAGATTTGGCGCACTTCCCACACGTCGTCGTGCTCCTCGACCAGCGTGTTCTTGGGGCTGCGCGCTCCGGCGTCGGTGCGGATGGCCGCGTGCGTCTCGAAGTAGGGGGCGAGCGCCTGGGCCAGCCGATCCGCGGTCCACGCCGGCTCGCCCTCGAGCGGCTCCACCGCCTCTGCCGCGTCGTCGTAACGGCCCAGCGCGAGCGCGCGGACCAGTCGGTAGCAGGCGTTTCGCACCATGGCGGTGAACGCGCGGCGATCCCGGGTGATGTCGACCGACTCGTCCTCCGGCTCGCCCTTCTCGAGGCGCGACACCAGCGCCTCGGGGTTCGACAGCCGCTCCCACTCGTCGATGAGGCTCGAGTCCACGTTCCGCACCAGGGCGCCGAGATCGTCGGTGAGGTCGTAGAGCTCGCCCGTCTTCGCGTTCTCCGGCACGTTCTGGACCAGCGCCTTGTACGCGTTCGAGAGGTAGCGCAGGAGCAGCCCTTCCGAGCGCGAGAGGCCGTACTCCTTCACGTACTCGTTGAAGCTCATCCCCTTCTCGAGGATCTCGCGCGCGATCGACTTGGGCGCGATCCCGTCGATGTTCACCCACGGGTGCTTCTCGCGGAACGCGTCGAAGGTGTCGAGGATGAGCTGCAGGCAGGGCTTGTCGATCTCGACCTTCTCCAGCTCGGCCATGCGCTCGTCGTACTCGACGCCTTCCGCTTTCAGTTCGGCGATCAGGTCGCCCTTCTTCTTGTCGAGCTGCTTGAGCAGGATGGCCATCGGATCTTCGAGCGTGGCCTCGACCAGGCTGATCACGTCGAAGGGGTAGGTCTCGGTCTCCTTGGAGACTGCGTCGACCGCGTCCACGACGTAGAGCGAGAGGCTGTGGTGCAGGGAGAAGTCTTCCTGCAGATCCGCGTTGACGTCGACGAACGTCCGGCCGCTCTGCTTGGTCATCTCCACGATGCCCGCGTCGACGAGCGAGCGGAACATCGCGATGGCCGTGCGGGCGTTCGCGTACTTGAGGCGGGGCGGATTGTGGCTCGCCCTCAGGAGGCGCTTCATGCGGCGGCAGCCGTCGCCGTCCTCGCGGTCGAGCACCTCGAGCAGCATGCCGTGGGTGACCTCGAAGCTGGAGTCGAGGCGCTCGGGATCGCTCTCGATCAGCCGCTGAAAGGTGGACTCGTCCCAGTGGGCGTAGCCGCGGTCCGGCGCCTTCTTCGGCTTGAGCTTGCGCAGCTTCTTGGAGTCGTCGCCGGCCTTCATGCGCATGCGCAGGTTCTCGATCGCGTGCTCCGGCGCCTGCGCGACGACGCTGCCTTCCTCGTCGTAGCCCTTGCGTCCGGCGCGGCCGGCGATCTGCTTGAAGTCGCGGACGCTGAGGATCCCGGTCTTCTTCCCGTCGTACTTGCAGAGCTTGGTGAAGAGGACCGTGCGGATGGGGATGTTGACGCCCACGCCGAGCGTGTCCGTGCCGCAGATGATCTTGAGGTGGCCCTTCTGGGCGAGCTTCTCCACGAGGAGGCGATACTTGGGCAGCAATCCGGCGTGATGAACGCCGATTCCGTGCCGGACCCAGCGACCGAGATCCTTGCCGAAGGGGGTGTCGAAGCGAAAGCCCTTCAGCTCCTCTTTGATCGCGTACTTCTGATCCTTGCTCAGGAAATCGACGCTGGTCAGCGACTGGGCGTGCTCGGCGGCCGAGCGCTGGGTGAAGTGCACCACGTAGATCGGCGCTCGGCCCTCGTCGTAGAGCTCTTGGATCGTCTCGTGGATGGGCGTCTGCTGGTAGGTGAAGTCGAGCGGCACCGGCCGCTGGGCGCTCTTGACCACCGCCGGCGGCTCGCCCGTGACGGCTTCGACGGCGTCTTCGAAGCGCTTCACGTCGCCGAGGGTGGCGCTCATCAGCAGAAAGCGCGCCTGCGGCAGCACGAGCAGCGGCACCTGCCAGGCCCAGCCGCGGTCCCGGTCGGCGTAGTAGTGGAACTCGTCCATCACCACGTAGCGGAGCTTTGCCTCTTCCATCTCGCGCAGCGCGATGTTGGCGAGGATCTCGGCCGTGCAGCAGATGATCGGCGCGTCGTGGTTCACCGACGCGTCGCCCGTCATCATCCCGACGTTGGGCGGGCCGAAGTCCCGACAGGCGGAGAAGAACTTCTCGCTGACCAGCGCCTTGATGGGCGCCGTGTAGTAGACGCGCCGCTTCTCGGCGAGCGCCTTGAAGCAGAGCGCCGTGGCCACGAGTGACTTGCCCGAGCCGGTCGGCGTGTTGAGGATCACGCTCCGGTCGCCGAAGAGCTCCAGGATTGCTTCTTCCTGGGCCGGATAGAGCTCGAGCTCCTTCTCCGCCGCGAACTCCAGGAAGGCCTCGAGGAGGGCGTCGGGGTCCGGCTCGCTGGGGACCTTCGCGGCGAGCGGTGCAGGCGTGGCCATGGGATCCGGACGCTTAGCAGGTGGCGCCCGTCCACGGCAAACGGGGCGTACGCGAAAAAGCTCAGCCCGGATCGAGGCCGGTCGCGAGCACATCTGGCTCCTGGGGTCGACGGGCTTCGCGATGAAGTGGATCGCGCCTCGCTCCAGGGGGTGTCGCTTGCGCGCGTCGTCGTCGTAGCCGCTGACCAGCAGGACCCGCACGTTCGCATCGATCTCGGAGAGCCGCGAGAGCGTCTCCGCGCCGGAGAGCGCCGGCATGTCCAGATCGAGCAGGGTCGGCGTATGTCGGCCAGCACCTCGAAACGGAAACGACGCGGCCCCGTGGGTCGGAGCCGCGTCGTCATCGCGGTCAGGTCACGCGCCGGGTGCGCGGGGGACCGATCAGATGAGGATGATCGCGCCGTCCGGCGGGACCACGATGTACACGTTGCGCTGGTCGAGCCGGGTGACGTGGTTGCCGCGCACGACGATGGTGGCCTTGAAGATCTGGGCCGTGTCGGCGGGCGGGCGCACGTCGTTGAAGAAGTGGACGGTGAAGGTGACCCGCGTGCCGGGGACGACCTGATAGAAGGCGTGGTCGTCCTTGCTCTCGTAGGTCACTCCCGGCATCGGGCCGTGCGCGGCCCCGTTGTAGCCGTCGACGGGGGTCACGGACTTGATGAACAGGGTCGCGTCGAAATCGTCGGGGTTGCCCGCGACGTTCTCGGTCGTGGTGTCGACGTCCTGCGGCGTGTGTCCGGTGAGGGTCTGGATACCCTCGAGGATGGCGTTGGAGACCGTGCCTCCGGTCGCGTCGTAAACGAGGGGCGAGCCGCTCGTGTCGACGGTGCCGGTCATGGTGGCGACCATCTCCTCCGAGGGCCGCGGGACGCTGCCCACCGACACGCCGATGAAGCGGGCGCCGATGTCGTTGAGCGCGCCGACGGCCTGCGCGAAGGTGGACGGCGGGGGCGTGATCCCGGAGTAGGCATCGAGCCCGCCGGGCCCGTTGTGGAAAGGCGCGTCCGTGACGAGCACGACGATCGGCAGGGCACCCGGCCGGAAGCAGGGATAGCCGATGTGCGGCGCCGGGTCGTCGGGCGCGCTGGGGCAGTTGGCGGCGCCGACGCTGTAGGGCGACGCGCCGCTCGCGAAGGTCCAGCTCCCGCCCATGCCGGTCGCCGTCAGGTAGAGCGCTTCGGTCGTGCCTTCGGGCGTGTCCGAGCCGCCGGCGGCCGAGAGGCGTCCGAGGGCCGACTGCACCTGCGAGAGATCCGGCGTGATGATCTGCTCATTCCGATAGATCATGTCGCCCGAGTCCCCGTACGCGTGGATGTCGAAGAGACCCGACGCGTTCGGGAAGTCGCGGTACTGACCGACGCCGAGCTGCACGTTCGGGATCGCGGAGCTGATCTGGGTCGAGAGCATGGTCAGCGAGCTGCTGACGTTGTCGATTGAGCTTTGCATCGAGCCCGTGGTGTCGATCAGGAAGTAGACGTCGGCGACCTGGAGGTTCGTGCCGAAGTCGAGCATCCGGTCCTGGGACGCGCCGTTGTAGGGGAGCAGCACGAAGAAGTCCTGGGTCGGGATCGTGCTCGATGCGTCGTTCGGGTCGGTGTGGGTGCCGAGCACCTCGCCGAGGTCCGTCACGCCGTCACCGTCCGAATCGCTGTTGTACGGATCGGTGAAGTACATGCTGTTCTCGTCGTGGTCGCTCAACCCGTCGTTGTCGCTGTCGGTGTCGAGGAAGTCGGGCGTCCCGTCGCCGTCGGTGTCGACGATGTCGCAGGGTCCGCCGTGGTGCTCCTGGCTGTCGGGGATGCCGTCACCGTCGCTGTCGGTGTCGAGGTAGTTCGGGATCCCATCGCCGTCGGTGTCGGCTGTTCCTTCGGCCGTGTCGGCGATCCCGTCTCCGTCGGCGTCCTGGCTGGGATCACAGTTGGCCACGACGTGGCCGCTGTCGTAGCCGTTGCCGACGCCCCCGTCGCCGCCGCCCCGGGGGGCGCGCCCCGCCGTACAGCCTGCGATGGCCAGTGCCGCCGCGAAAAACGCCCAACCCTTCGACAACTTCATCGCTCCGCTCCCGTCGCGCACCGTGCGCGCGCTGCTCGCCACCCCAAAGCCCGTCTCTCGCGCAAGTCGGCCGCAACGCCCTCCCGCGTGCGACCCCTCGTAGCCGCGAGCCTACAGGTGTTGCACAATCGTACCCGAGACCCGCTGAGAGCTTGCTCACGCGACCTGGGCATCCCCGCCCCCCCCCCGAGAAATCGTCATGCACAAGGCCAATTTCGTCTTCGGCGTCCTCGCGGCGCTCTTCGCATCGGCGTGCGAGCCCGCCGCGCCAGCCGACACGTGCTCTTCCGACACCGATTGCAGCGACGGAAAGTCCTGCGTGGACGGTCAGTGCACCGTGCAGCCGGACGCCGGAGGCAGCGGCACCTTCGACGCGTCGCCGGGGGTCGACGCTGGGCCGCCGCGCACGCTCAGCTCGATCCGGATCGATCCGGAGAGCGCCGACCTCGTCGCGACCGATGGGTCGATGCCGAGCCAGGACTTCCACGCGATCGCCGTGTACAGCGACGGCAGCGAGCGCCCGGCCATCGGCCCGACGTTCGCCATCGACGACGTGGGCATCGGCACGCTCGACGTCGCGTCCGGGACGTTCGTCGCCAACGGCATCATCGGCGGCAGCGCCACCGTCACCGCGAGCGTGCCGAACGAGGGGGCGACGCTGACCGCGACTGCCTCGCTCTCCGTTCGGATCGAGCGAACGCTGCGCGGTGCCGGCGTGCCGGACGACGTGGACACCCGCTTCGGCGCCACGCCGGTCACCGACGAAGCTCGCCGCGCGCAGCTCGTCTACCCCCTCGATGGCGCCGTGATGCCGCAGAACGTCTATCCGGCCGACGTGCAGTGGCTGACCGGGACGAGCGGCGATTCTCTTCCGGGTCACGCTCTCGAAGCCCGACATCGACGTCACCGCGTACCTCGCGCACGACGGCACGCTTCAGAACCACTGGCTGGTGGACCAGGATGCATGGCGGAGCCTGGCCCAGACCGACCCGGATCAGGATGCGTCCATCGCGGTCGACCGACTCGAGGGGGCGAGCGGCGACATCGTCTCCGGTGCTCCGGTTCACGTGCACTTCGCGCACGCCGCGCTCACCGGCAGTGTCTACTACTGGGACATCGCCCGCGGCCGGATCGTGCGCATCGACGACGGCACGGCCACCCGCAACGAGTTCATGCCGAACCCGCCGGTCGCCTTGGACGGAAACCACTGCGTGGGCTGCCACGCGGTCTCCCCGAGCGGCCGCTACATGGCGGGGCGGCTCGGCGGGGGCGAGAACACCGGCACCGTCTTCGATCTCACCACCGATCTGACGGGCGACCCGCCCCCGAGCGTGTTCCCGACCGGCCAGCTCAACTGGTGGTTCTCCTCGTGGAGCCCGGACGAGAGCCGCCTGGCGGTGTCGACGGACGAGGGAGCGAGCCGGACGATGCGCATCTACGATCCCATGGCCGGCACGCAGGTGTCGGTGAGCGGGACGCTGCCTACGAACATCACCCATCCCGCGTGGGCGCCGGACAACTCGCAGATCGCGTACGTGACCAACCTCGATCAGTGGGGCGGGAACAACATGGCGGGCGACGTCGCGGTGATCGACATCGCGGGCGTCGACTCGTTCGGCGCGACCCACGTCCTGCACACGGGCGCGTCGCTGGCGGGCGATACGCCGGGGGGCGTGGCCGATGCCTACCCGACCTGGTCGCCGGACTCGCAGCGGATCGCGTTCGCCCACGGAACTGGCAGCCGCTCGGAGACGGCGCAGTCCGCGCTCTATCTGATGAACAGGGACGGGACGGGCGTGGTGCGCTTGGACCAAGCTTCCGGCGGGTCGGGCGGGATCGACAACTTCCAGCCGCGCTTCTCGCCCTTTACGCAAGGTGGCTACTTCTGGCTGAGCTTCTTGTCGCGTCGCGACTACGGCAACGCGGAGACGAACGTCGGGACGCGGGGCGACGCCCGGCAGCAGATCTGGGTGACCGCCATCTCGGTCGACGCGGCGTCCGGGACCGACGCGAGCTCCGTGCCGTACTGGCTTCCGGGCCAGAACACGGAGTCACAGAACATCGCGGCGTACTGGGCGCCGCGGCCTTGCCGGCCCGACGGGGAGAGCTGCTCGGTGGGCAGCGAGTGCTGTGGCGGAGACTGCCGACCGGACGACACGGGTGCCCTGGTCTGCTCACCGCCGCCGCCGGAGCGGTGCCGGATGGCGAACGAGACCTGTTCCACGACGGCGGACTGCTGCGACGGGCTCACCTGCCTCGGCAACGTATGCGTCGCCGCACCCGGCTGAGGCGGCTCGCGCGCGTGGGGGTAACCCCTACATCGTGACGGTCCACGATCTCGTTCGTGAGAATGGCCGGGCTTCCCGGTCGTCGTAGCGTGGTGTCCGGCTCGACCATCCGGAGAGGGAGGCTTCTCATGAAGCGAGCGATGATCAGCGTGGTGCTCCTGCTCTCGGCCGGCGGCTGCGGCGGGCAGGACGACGCGCAGGCGAACCTGGAGCCGGTGGCGGACCCTCCTCCCGAGGAGGCGACCGCGCAGGTCGCGTTGCCGGTGCCCGGTGCGCAGGTGGCAGCGCACGGCGGGACGATCCTGACGGCCGGTGACAAGCCGATCGAGGTCGTCGCCGACGAGGACGGGACGATCGAGGCCTACTACGCGGGCAACGCGCCGCCGCAGCCGCAATCGGGCAGCTTCGTGGTCCGGGTTCCCGACACGGCGGGACAAATCCGTCCGGTCTCGCTGACCTGGGATCCCGACAAGGGGAGCTACCGCGGCCAGCTGCGCGGCGCCGCGCCGGTGCCGGGCCCGCTGGACATCACCCTCACGCTCGGCGGGCAGACCTACCGAGCGAGCGCGCCGACTTTCGTCGTGCTCGAGCCCGCGGCACGCGCGACGTTGGCGCGGCACCCGCGGCGCGCGGCACCGAGCTCGGTGGTGGAGGTCAGGTCGGCGGCGCCCTCGGCGCAGGTGAACGTGCAAGCGCCCGCGCCGCCGGGCGCGCAGGTCGTCGTGCAGCCCGGTATGCCGCCGCCGCCGCCGGGCGCGCGGGTCGTGGTCCAGCCCGGCATGCCGCCCCCGCCTCCGGGCGTGGTGGTCCGGCCGGGCGCGCCGCCGCAGGGTCGTGTGATCGCGACGCCGGGCGCGCCGCCGCAGGGTCGTGTGATCGCGACGCCGGGCGCGCCGCCGCGAGGTCGTGTGATCGCGACGCCGGGCCGTCCGCCCGCTCCGCGAGGCCGTGTGGTCGCGACGCCGGGCCGTCGGCCGCCGCCGCCGCAGGGCCGCGTGGTCGCGACGCCGGGCCGTCGGCCGCCGC
This sequence comes from uncultured Pseudomonadota bacterium, assembly GCA_963832725.1. GTDB lineage: Bacteria > Myxococcota_A > Polyangia > Polyangiales > Sandaracinaceae > JAEZBP01. Next base: position 2,155,397 of record CAWHVG010000003.1, on the reverse strand, counting down.
CGCCGCAGGGCCGCGTGGTCGCGACGCCCGGTGCGCCGCCGCAGGGCCGCGTGGTCGCGACGCCGGGCCGCCGCCCGCCACCGCCGCGGGGAAGGGTGATCGCCGCGCCGCCGGGCGATCGCGATCACGAGGTCGACGAGCACGGCCGGCGTGGTCGTGAGCACGAGGATCGCGGCCGGCATCGCGGCGAGGATCGCGGCCGGGGCCACGGTCACCACTGATCCGGGCGGCACGCTCGTTCCGGCGCCTCGGGTCCGGTCGCGATCTCGACGACCAAGCCGGCTTCGTGACAGCGGCGCGTGCTTCGTGACGGAGAGGTGAACGCTGCGATCTCGGATCGGGGCAGCGACCCGCGCGCGACCTCGGGTGTGTCATCGGATCGCCAACCCGGAGGGTGTGACATGACGATGCCCAGCCACTTGGTCAGCGCGAAGATCGCCGAGGCGCGTGCTCGGGGCGCGCTCGAGCAGCCCACGACCGACGAGGCCCGATTGCTGTGCCGGATGGACCGGCTCCTCGGCGAGCTGCACGACACGCGCGGGGCCCGCGCCCTCGCGGTTCGCGAGCAGCTGCGGCAGTGCGAGCGCGTCCTCGCCGACGTCCTCGAGCGGACCGGCCAAACGGTCCTCGCGGACGCGCTCTGGGACGAGAACCCCGTCTTCGAGCTCTGATCTGAGCGTCGCTCGCGAGATACCCGACGCTCTCGCGGCCATCGGGCCTGCGTGACGTCGCGTGTCGCGCGGCATGCGTCGCGCTCGTGGACCTGGCCTGCGTGCCATCGCCCGCGCCCGAGAGACCTCGCGCCGCTCAGCGGACGGCGCGGACCAACGCGTCGAGCGCGCCCGGTACCGCCGCGGCGCTCGAGGCGAGCTGCTCGTCCGTCACGCCGAGCTCGATCGCCAACGCCGCCGCGCTCACGGCGTCCGCCGCTCCCGGTCCGAGCGCGGTTGCGCCCGCGATCGTGCCGTCCTCCGACATGCACACCAGCCGGAGCAGGCCCTTCGCGCCGGCCCCGTGCAGCGCGCCGGCCAGCGTCTCTTTGAGCCGGAGAGTGTGGATGAGGATTGGCCGACCGGCCGCGACGTCCGGTGTCAGCCCGACCTGCGCCAGCTCCGGACGCGCCAAGACCGTCTGCGGCGCGCGCTCGGGCCGGAAGGCGGGTCCCTCAATCTCGGCCGCGGCCCGCCCCGCGACCCGGCCCATCGCCTCCGCGCCGGCGACGCCGACGGTCTTCCCGGTCACGTCGCCGGCCGCGAAGAGGTGCGCCACGTTCGTCCTGCCGTGCTCGTCGACCATCAGCGCGCCGCGCGCGTCGGTCCGGAGCCCCGCCTCCGCGAGACCGAGCCCATCGGCGCTCGGGCGGCTGCCGACCGCCACCACCGCCAGCTTCGCGGTGTAGGTCCGGCCTCCGTCGAGCTTCGCCGTGGCCCCGCCGTCGCCGAGCGCCAGCTCGAGCACCCGCTTGCCGTGCACGAGCTTCACGCCGCGGTCCATCAACACGTCGCCGAACGAGTCGGCCAGCTCGCGGTCGAAGCGCGGCAGGATCCCGAGCTCGTCCATCACCCACGTCACCCGGACACCGAGCCGCGAGAGCACGTCGGCGATCTCGGCCCCCGCCGCGCCGCCGCCGATGACCATCGCCGTCTCGGGCAGCGCCGCGAGCGCGCTCAGCCCGTCCGGCGCGATGAGCCGCGCGCCGTCCGGGGTCGCGCCGGGGAGCATCGCCGCTTCGGCCCCGGCCGTGATGATGGCCCGGTCGAAGGTGACGCGAGGGCCGCCCTCGACCGCCAGCTCGCGCGGCGAGGCGAAGCACGCGCGGCCGCGCACCAGCTCGACGCCGGCATCCTCGAGCGTCAGCTGCGAGCGCTCGGTCCACGCGGTGACGCGCTCGGCGATCTCCCGGCGGATGTTCGGCCAGTCTTCGCGCTCCGCGTCCGCGGCGAGCGAGAGCATGCGCATGGGCAGCGTCGTCGCGCGCGCCGCTCGACCGCCGGCCGCCTCGGCTTCGATCAGCGCCACGGCCATCCCCGACCGCGCCGCCTCGCGGGCGGCCGCCAGCCCCGCCGGACCGCCGCCGATCACCGCCACGTCCACGTCGATGCTCGTCATCGTCCTCCTCCGAGCGCGTGCTGCACGATCGCGAACAGACCCTCGGGGTCGTCGACGTGCACCCAGTGTCCCGCCTTCTCCAGCACCTCGGCGTGTACGGCTTCGGGATGGCGGGCCGCGAGCGCCTCGGCGCGGGCTCGATCCGCAGCGTCGTAGACGTTCGAGCGACCGGCGATCACGAGGTGTACCTCGCTTCCGGCCGGCGGCGGGTCGATCAGCGGCCACAGGTCGCGCCGGAAGTAGTCCGCGAGGAGCGCGTCGATCCGCTGCACGTCGAGGCCGAAGCGGTAGCTCCCGTCGTCTTGCCGATCGAGGCTCATCGCCAGCCACTTGCCGATCGCCTCGCCGTGCTTGGCCGACACGTGGGCGATGAAGTCGTCGCGCGACTCGAAGCGCGGCGGCAGCGCGCGCAGCGTGTCGAGGACCGCCAGCGTTCCCTCCGAGCCGTGGCGGTCGGGACGGTCGCCGGGGAGCGAGTCCACGACGAAGAGGTGTGGCACGACGATCCTCTCCAGCAGCGCCAGCGCGACCTTGCCGCCGAAGCTGTGTCCGAGCACCGCGTCCAGCTCTCCCGGCAGGTCCGACGCCAGCCTCGCCACGTCCTCCGCCGCGGTGCCGAGCGTGTCGGGAGGCGGCAGATCGCGCGAGTCGCCGTGCGCCCGCAGATCCACCAGCGCCGCGCCCCAGCTCGGGTTCGCCTTCACGAGCTGGCGCGCGAACCCGCGCCAGTTGTTCCCGCGGCCGAGGATGCCGTGCAGGAACATGATCCACCGCTCGGGTGCCGCGTTCGGCGCCGTCACGAGGGCGTGGCTCGGTCGGTCGGCCGCCATGGTCCGCGAGGCTTACGGCGCGGGGGCCGTCGCGTCGAGTGCCGCGACGCTTGAAAAGGGGCCCCGGAACGGGTGAGCGTGGGCGCATGGCCACGCTTCCGCTCCGCGAGATGATCGACCGCCTCGTCGCCACGCCGTCGGTCAGCGCCGTCGACCCGAAGCTCGACATGGACAACCGCCCGGTGATCGATCTCCTGGCCAACTGGCTGGAGGACGAGGGCTGGTCGGTGGAGCTCATCGAGGTGCCCGGCACCGGCGGCGGCAAGGCGAACCTTCTCGCCACGCGAGGTCGCGGTCCGGGCGGGCTGGTCCTCTCCGGTCACACCGACACGGTGCCTTTCGACGAGGGCAAGTGGAGCGGTGATCCTTTCCGGGTCCGCGAGCGCGACGGCGCGCTCTACGGCCTCGGCACCTCCGACATGAAGGCCTTCCTGGCGATGGCCATCGAGGCCGCGCGTCATGTGGACGACGCCGATCTGAAGGAGCCGCTGATCCTCCTCGCGACCGCCGACGAGGAGTGCGGGATGAGCGGCGCCAAGGCGCTGGTCGACGCCGGGCGACCCAAGGCGCGGCGGGCGATCATCGGCGAGCCGACGGGCCTCTCGCCGGTGCGGATGCACAAGGGCTGCGCGATGGAGCGGCTGGAGCTGACCGGGAGGAGCGGACACTCCAGCGACCCGCGCTACGGCGTGAGCGCGCTCGACGCGATGTACGACGCCATCGGCGAGATCGTGACCCTGCGCGAGGAGCTGGCCCGAACGCACCGGAACGCGGGGTTCGAGCCGCCGCATCCGACGCTCAACCTCGGCCGCATCGAGGGCGGCGACAACCCGAACCGAATCTGCGGTCGCTGCGTGCTCGACTACGATCTGCGCGTGGTCCCGGGCATGGACGCGGGCGCGGTGCGTGGCGCCCTCCACGAGCGGGTGGCGGCGGCGCTCGCGGGCCGGGGCGTGTCCATCGCCCACCTCTCGCTCACCGAGGACGTGCCGCCCTTCGAGACCCCGGCCGACGCGCCGCTCGTGCGCGCCCTCGAGGAGCTCACCGGACACGCCGCCGAGGGCGTGTCCTTCGGGACCGAGGCGCCCTTCCTGACCGATCTCGGCATGGCGACCGTGGTGCTGGGCCCGGGCGACATCTCCGTCGCGCACCAGCCCGACGAGCACCTGCCGCTGGCCCGGATTGAGCCCATGCTCGACATCCTGCGCGGCGTCATCGAACGCGCGCTCGTCCGAGGTGAAGCGTGAGCAGCTTCGTCGAGAGCTTCCGGATCGCAGCCCCCTACATCCACAGCCACCGCGGCCGCACCTTCGTCATCATGGTCGGCGGCGAGGCGGCCATGGAGAAGGGCCTCGAGTCGCTCATGCAAGACGTGGCGCTTTTCCACGCGCTCGGCGTGCGGGTGGTGCTCGTGCACGGGACGAGGCCGCAGATTCGAGAAGCGGCTCAAGGAGAAGAACATCCGCCCGCGCTTCTCCGAGGAGATCCGCGTCACGGACCGGGCCACGCTCGCCTGCGTGCACGAGGCGGTCGGGGCGGCGCGGGCGCGTTTCACGGCGCTGCTCTCGATGGGCGCGGCCAACACACCGATGGCCGGCGCGCGCATCCGGGTGGCGGACGGCAACTTCATCACCGCGCGGCCGGTCGGCGTGCGCGACGGCGTCGACTTCCTCTTCACCGGCGAGGTGCGGCGGGTCGACGTGGATGGGATCGAGCGGCAGCTCTCCTCGGACACCCTCGTGCTGGTCAGCCCGCTCGGCTTCTCGGCGACGGGGGAGTCGTTCAACCTGGCCTCCCACGACGTGGCGCGGGCGGTCGCGGTGGCGCTGAAGGCCGACAAGCTGATCGGGCTGGTGGAGAGCCGCGGCATCCTCGACGGGAGGCGGCGCCTCATCCCGCAGCTCACGCCGGCGGCCGCCGAGGCCATCCTGAAGAAGAAGAGCCTCAACACCCCCGACGTCCGCAAGCACCTGGCGGCGGCGGCGCGCGCGGTGCGGCAGGGCGTCCGGCGCGCGCACCTGGTGGACCGACGCCGGGACGGCGCGCTTCTGCAGGAGCTCTTCACGCGCGAGGGCGCCGGCACGCTGGTCACCTCGGAGACCTACGAGGACATGCGGGCCGCGCGGCTGGAGGACGTCGGGCCGCTCTCGGCGCTGCTCCGACCGCTCGAAGAAGAGGGCATCCTGGTGCGCCGCAGCCGCGAGCGGCTGGAGATGGAGATCGACCGCTTCATCGTCGTCGAGCGCGACGGGATGATCATCGGCTGCGCGGCGCTCGAGCCCTTCCACGACGAGCAGATGGGCGAGCTCTACTGCGTGGCCATCCACGGTCGCTACCGGGAGAGCGGTCGGGGCGAGGCGCTCCTCGAGTACATGGAAGCCAAGGCGCGCGCGCTCGGACTGAGCCGCCTCTTCGTGCTCACGACCCGGAGCGCCCACTTCTTCCAGGAGCGCGGCTTCGCGCCAGCCACCGTGCGCACGCTCCCGGCGCCCCGGCGGGCCACCTACGATTCGAAGCCGCCGCTCGCGCGTCCTGGTCAAGCCGCTCTCGCCCGCCCGCGCGGCGTCCTGAGCCCCGCCGCTCGCCAGCGTCCCGTGCGCTCGCCGGCGCCGTCCTCGTTGACCCCAGCCGGAGCACAGGTACTCTCGGGCGATGCTGCTTCGGATGGTCGTGACGGTCGGGGTTCTCGGGGCGCTCTTCGTGTCGTCCGCCGCATCGGCGCAAGCCGCCTCGGACGACGAGCTCGCGCGGAACTTCTTCGAGACGGGGCGCACCCAATTCAATCGCGCCGAGTACGCGGAGGCCGCCCGGTCGTTCGCGTCCGCGTATCGGCTGAGCGGTCGCCCCGCGCTGCTCTTGAACCAGTCCCGGGCGCTCGAAGCGGCCGGCGACATCGCCGCGGCCGTCGACACGCTTCACCGGGCGCAGAGGGAGCTGCCCGCGGACTCCGAGCTGCGGCCCGAGGTCGAGGCGAGGCTCACGCGCCTCGAGGCTCAGCTCTCGCGCCAACAAGAGCAGGAAGGGTCCGAGGAGCAGGAGGAGTCAGCGTCCGCGTCCGAAGGCGACGAAGCGAGCCCGCCCCCGCCTGCCGAAACCGGTATGAGCCCGCTCTTCTGGGGTGGCGTCGCCACCGCGGGTGTGGGTGCCGCGTCCCTCGTGGTCGCGCTCGTGACCGGCGTCGTGGCCCACGGCATCTACGGCAACCTCCAGCAGAACTGCCCCGGTGACGTCTGCACGCCCGATCACGCGGGAGACATCGATCGCGGCAGGACGCTGGCCGTGGCCTCTACGGCGACGCTGATCATCGGCGCCATCGCCGCCGCGGCCGGAGCGAGCCTGATCGTGGTCGACGCCGTGCAGGGCGATCCCGAGTCGCCCGCGGTCGCGCTCGACGTCGGACCGGGGGCGGTGCGCGTTCACGGCCGCTTCTGAGCGGCCGGTCGCGCCCCCGGAGGCGACCGCGAAGTTCCTCGCGTGGCGGGGGGGGGGCGCACGATGCGCTCGGCGCGATTCTCGTCGTGGTCGACGCCGTGCAAGCCGGCCCCGAGTCGCCCGAGGTCGCGCTCGACGTGGGACCGGGCGCTGTGCGCGTTACGGCCGCTTCCGATGGAAGGTTCCTCGCGTCGTGCGAGCGGCCGGAGGGCGAAGTGGGGCGCCCGCCGCGCGCTCCGGACCGCCGCGCTCCGTGCGTGCTCCTCGGCGTGCGGTCCCGGCCGGCCGCGCTCACCGCGGAGGCTGGTCGAGCTCCGAACGAAGCGGACAGAAGGCGGTGCGCTCGGTGAGGCTCAGCAGACGCCTGTGCACGAGTAGTCGACGGTGTAGTTGTCGCCGTAGGGGACGGTGATGCCGGAGACGTCCTGGTCCGACAGCTCCCGCTCCAGCACGATGATCGCGTCGTAGCGGTCCGGCCGGAGCCCGACGAGCTGGACGCTCCCCCGGAACGAGCTCCCCGACATGGTCGCCGTCGTGCACGTCAGCTCGTCGCCGCCGCAGGTGGACCCCTCCTGCACCGAGAGCGTGAACGGGAAATCGGCCGTGACCGAGAACGTGCAATACGTGCTGCACGGGGGAAGCGGCGGGGCCCCGACCGACGTCGCGAACTCGATGTCGGGGTTCGGGTGGAGCGCAGCGGCCGACGGTGGCACCGTCGAGCCCACCACCCAGTAGGGCTCGCCGCAGCTGCCGCTGAACCTGTGGGGATCGCTGATGTGGAGCTGCCCGGAGCTGCTGCCGCCGCCGTCGACCGGCGCGCAGGTGGCGTCGGAGGGCTGCGTGACGTCCAGGCGGTAGCCGCCGGAGTCGCTGGCGGTCTTTCCGTCGACGCCGATCGTGACCACCTCGCCCGCTTCCAGGTAGCGCGTGACCTCCGCGACGCCGAGCGAAGAGGCGTTGCACTGCACCAGCTCTCCGCCGCAGACCGGGCCGCGCTCGAGGCTGATCACCGGCGCCCAGCCCGGCGTGGTGCGGGTGACCGTGAACCGGTACACGCCGGCGGTCGCGGCTTCGTAGCGGAAGGAGCGGTCCGGCGCGCCGGCGCCTCCGCAGGGCGAGCTGATGTCGTCGCTCCGGCTCACCGTGGTGCTCGTGATCGGCAGCATCGACTCCGTGATCGTGGTGCCCGGGCACTGCACGGCGTTGGCCGAGAGCGTCACGCTGCCGCTGTCCCCGCCGTTGCCGTCGACGACCACGATGGCCGTCTCGCCCGCGCTCAGCTGCTGCACCAGGCTCGCCTGGGAGCCGCCGCTGAGGGGATCGTTGTTGCAGCCGAGCTCGGTGCCGCCCATGCACGCGTCCAGGGCGTACGCCACCGTATCGAACGTGCTGCCCGCGGTGTCGAACACGTAATAGTCATCCCGCGGCGCCACGAACGCATAGGCCACGTCGTTCCCGCCGGAGCCGCCGCAGCTGCCCGAGAAGGCGTCGGTCGCTGTGGTCGTGTCGTTCGTGACCGTCTCGCCCTCCGAGATGAACCCGACCGTGCACGCCGGCGGTCCGGCGTCGGGCGGTCCCGCATCCGGCGGACCGGCGTCGGGCGGACCGGCATCCGGCCGACCGGCGTCCCGCGAGCCCGCGTCGGGCTGGGTACCTCCGTCGGACGTCCCGATGCTCCCGTCCGAGACCTGAAAGCGGTTGAAGTCGTCGACCAGGCTGCAGCCCGATACCAGGACCGCGGCCGCCAAGGAGAAGCTCGGGAAAACGCGCTGCACGGCCCGAGTGTGCCCTCGAGACACGTCATATTCCAGCACCCTCGTGCGTCGGACGATCCGCGCGGCCCAGGTGGCCCGGCTCCGGCTCCGCGTTCGCGCTCCCGGCGCACCCTGATGTGGGCCGCGTCCGGTCCGCCGCGTGAGGACCGGGCGCGATCGGCGGCTCCTCCCTTCCGCCCTTTGGAGGAAGGGACGGGGAGCGACGAGGTGCGCGAGGGCACTCCGACCGGGGCGTCAGAGGACGGAGTAGACGATCCGGACGAGCACGCCGCCTCGAGGAGGTGGCCGGACGCTCACGTTTCGCGCCGGTTCGAGCAAGCAGCGGCGCGCGCGCCGGGGGATGCCGTCGTCGTGGTGGACCCACACGCGCTCGGGCCGTCCCGCGCGGTTCAGCACCACTCGGATCTCGATCCGGCGCGCGCGGTTGCGGAGCGGATCCTCGCGCAGGTCCACCCCGCGCAGGCAGCGCCGGACCCGCGGGTGAGCCTGACCGAGCTGGTCTCGCACCGCGCGCTCGACCATTCGCACGTCCTCGTCGGGCGCGTCCGGATGCGCGCTGGCGGAGACCATGGCCAGGCTCATCTCCAGCACCGGACGGATCCTCGGCCGGGGCACCACGATGTCGGCCCGCGCGGAGCCCGCGAGCAGCAGGAGCGACGGGATCAGCGCGGCGATGCGAAGGCGGGTCATGGGCTCTCCTCGTTCGGGGCGTCGGACGGACCGAGAGGCCCGAACCTTGGTCCGACGCCCCCAGTTCCCGGAGGTTCCATGTCCACCCCGCACCTCGACGCTCCCCCTGCGTCCGTCGCGCGTGGCTCAGCGCGGTCCGGCCACGCCGATCACCCCGCACGAGACCCGCGCGCCAGCGTGCCCGGTGGCGCCCTCGCCGTCGTCCTCGCCCGCGTGCACGATGAGCCCGCGGCCGAGGACCGGCGCCTTCTGCCCGGCGACGCTGAAGTTGTCGAAGGTCGCGTCGAAGTGGGCGTGGCCGTCCGCGCCCGCCTCGACGTTGCCCATGTCGCCCGCGTGGCGCGGCCGCGTCGGAGGCAGCGCGTGGGGATGGTCGTCCGGGTTGAAGTGCCCGCCCGCGCTCGAGCCGTCCGGGGCCGAGCAGTCGCCGTACTCGTGGACGTGGAAGCCGTGCCGCCCCGGCGAGAGCCCGCTCAGGTCCGCGACGACCCGCACGTCGTTGCCGTGCTCTTCGAAGTGGACGGTGCCGCGCACGTCGTTGCCCTCGGTCGGATGGAGCACCGCGACGCTGCGATGGATCTCGTCCATGAGCTGGGCGCGCTGACTCGGCTGGGTCTCCGGCTGTTGGGCCTGCACGCCCTCGGGCGCCGCTCGCTCCGGGGCTTCCCGCTCGGGTGCGCTCGCTTCGTGGTCTTCGTTGCAGGCGGTCGCGAGCGACATGCACGCGAGCGCGATGAGCCAAGAACGCATGGATCCTCCTCATTTCTGGGATACGGAGGACTCTTAGTCCCGGCCCGAGCTCCGCTCCGGATTTCGTGCAATTCGCACGAAACCTCCACTTCGCTCGGGGCTCGGCGTACCTACCGAACGCCCGAAGTCCCCCGCACCGGCGCCGCCGCCAACCCCCGAACGGACGTCGGGCCTCAGGCGGCGCCTGCCGGCTTCAGAGGGCCGTGTAGTCGGCCTGGGGCACCAGGATGAGGGCGCCGTAGGGCGGGATCTGCAGGCTCATGGTCTGATCGGCGCCCACCGTCTGCGGGTCGCCGGTGAGCGCGTCGACCAGCACCGCGCCTGCGTCCGCCGAGACCTGCATGGCGTCGCCGCCGTGCGCGGTGGTGCTCGGGTGCGCGCCCTGGGCGTTGATGACGACCAGCGCGTAGTCGCCCGCGTTGGTGCGTCGCTCGAACGCGATGATCCCGGCGTCGTCCGCGTCGCCCGTCCGGTCGGTCAGCCACTTGATGTCGAAGCTGCCGCGGCGCAGCGCCGTGTAGTGCCTCCGGATGCGGGTGAGCTGGGCGATGTGCTGGAAGGTCTCGCCCTGCGTGTCGTAGTTGCTGTGCCAGAGCGGCTTGCGGTTGCTCGGGTCGTTGCCGCCCGCGTACTCCTGCTCCGTGCCGTAGTAGACGCAGGGGATCCCTTGCTCGGTGAGGAGATAGGTCAGCGCGGCGCGCAGCGCGGCCGGCCCCTGCGCGTCCATGCGGTTGAAGAGGAAGCGCGGGACGTCGTGGTTGTCGATGAAGTTGACCAGCACCTCGTCCGGCGGAACGTTCACGCCGCCCTGCTGCGGATCGTGCCCGTAGTTGACCGCGCGCTGATCGAGCAGGCTCTGGATGCCGGACGTCGGGCCGCCATTCGAGAAGATGGCGTCGAAGACCTGGAACTTCTGCGAGAAGTAGAAGACCGAGTCGAGCCGGCCGACCTGCGTGAAGCTGCCGATCAGAATCGTCGCGCCCGTCGAAGGCCTCGCCGAACATGAAGAACTGGTTCTTGCCCGCATCGGCCAAGCGCCGGCGTACCTCGGGCGCGAAGAACTCCCAGAATCCGTAGTCGACGTGCTTGATGGTGTCGATGCGCAGGCCGTCCAGGTCGAGCATCGTCGCCCAGTTGACGTAGACGTCGACGAACGTCTCGCGGATCTGCGGGTCGAGCGTGTTGATGTCCTTGAGCCCGCCCGGGAAGTCGCCCCACAGGAGCTGCTGCGGGTCGTCGTAGTTCAGGATCCGCCCGCGCCGGCTGTAGCTGTTCGGATCCGCGAAGATCGCGGGCCGTGGCGGCGTCCGGAAGATCGCCGGCATGTCGAAGAAGCGGATCGGCGCCGGCCCGGCCGCGCCGAGCGAGGTGAACGACTGGATGCCGCGCGGATCGAAGTCCGGGTCGTACTCGCTCACCCTGGAGAGCGGGCTCTCCATCCCCGTCGGGCTCGCGCCCTGCGGCCGCACGCCGGAGCCGTACACGGCGTCGTCCGGCTGCCCGTTCTGGTTGATGTCGTAGTAGAAGACCTGGCCCATGTGGTTGGTGACGATGTCGAGCACCACCAACATGCCGCGCGCGTGGGCCTCGTTGATCATCGCGCGCAGCGTGGCCAGGTCGCCGAAGTGCGGGTTGAGCCGCTCCAGGTTCACGGCCCAGTAGCCGTGGTAGCCGTCGATGCCGGCGTCGGTGTCGACGTTGAGGACGATGGGACTGATCCAGAGCGTCGTGACGCCGAGCTCCTGGATGTAGTCCATCTGGTCGATGATCCCTTGCCAGTCGCCGCCCTGGTAGCGGGCCAGCGAGGTGGGATCGAGGCGCCAGTCGTTGCGCGCGTCGCCGTTGGCGAAGCGGTCGGTGAGGACCTGGTAGATGATCTGGTCGCGCCAGTCGTCGACGTGGGTGTCGATGTGGACTTCGCGCACGCTGGCCAGCTCGCTCTCCACGCAGCCGCCGGCGAAGAGCGCAGAGGCCGCCGCCAGCGCGACGAGCACCCGCATGGCAACGCGGTCTCGACCCGCGGCGCGAGCTCGTCTCAGCTCCCGTAGCTGCTGCTGCTGAACCACCATTCGACTCCCACGCCGAGGAAATGCTCGTAGGTCTGGCTGCTGCGCGGATCGAGCGCCGGATAGAGCGCCCGCGCGCCGGCATCCCGGATCGTCAGGGTATAGATGATGCGGATGTGCGGCCGCGTATAGGTGCCGCGTCCGAAGGGCGAGACGAAGGGCAGAAGGCCGAGCTTCACGATGTTGCCGCCCTGCGGGACGCCCGTCGTCTGATCGAGCGCCGTGCTCATCATGCCCTGGTAGCTGACGTCCGCGGCCAGCCCGATGTACTGCCCGAACCAGACCATCGGCCGCGCGTCGATCGACCCTTCCGTCAGCGCGCCGCGCTCGAAGATGTTGGGATCGGCGTCGCGGAAGTAGCGCCAGTAGCCGCCGACCTGCAGGCCGAACCAGTCGTGCTCCCAGTTCGCGCTCAGCGCGACGCGGACCTCCTCGGCGCGGCCGGTCTGGATGACCGTGCCCTGCGTGAAGGGCACCCCGAGCGGGTCGTAGGCGCCGAGCCCGCGCGCGTAGCGGAAGACGAGGTTCACGAACGCGCGCATCGACGTCATGTAGCCGCCGACCTGCGCGCCGAGCACCCAGCCCGAGTCCTGCGGCAGCGGCTCGATGAAGTGCGCCGGGTTCTGCCGCTGACCGCTCGGGAGGTAGTGCTGCTCGGCGTAGAGGATCGCCTTCATCCCCTCGCCGCCGTAGCGACCGAGGGGCCACCAGGTCAGCTTCTCGGCGACCACCAGCCGCGGCCGATCGAGGAAGACGACCGTGTCCGGATTGAAGCCCGTCCGCGCGGGGACGAGGATCTCCTGGTGCTGGAAGGGCGTGTTCGGCTCGGACAGACCGACCGCCACCGAGAGCTCGGCGATGTCGTCGAGCGCGTAGCGGAAGCCGCCGCCGACGATGTTCAGATTGTCGAGCGGCCAGAAGTTCATCAGGTAGATGTCGTCGCCGCGCCACATCCGCGAGCCGGCCCAGAGCGCCAGCCCGTGGACGCCGAGGTTGCGCGTCTCGACGAAGAGGTTTCGGACGGCCAGCCGCGACGAGAAGTCGCCGGTGTAGTGGAAGAGCGGGCCGCCATAGGCGATGGTGGCGACGATCTGGGTGTCGATGCCGTCGAAGTGATCCTCGCGGCGCAGCTCGATCTCGGCGTAGGTGTCGGCCTGATCGACGCGCGGGCCCCAGGTGGTCGCGTTCGACTGGCGGCCGGCGCGCCCCTGCAGATCGGAGGCCGCGATCACCCGGCCGTAGGAGCCGAAGTAGAAGCCGCCGCGGTGTTGGTTCTGATCGGGCTCCTCTTCTTCTTCGACCTCTTCGGGGCCGACCGCACCCTCCGCTGCGCGGGCCGCGGTCGGCGTGCCGCCCTCCGGCTCTTGCGGATCGGAGCCGGCCGGCGGCGCGTAGATCGTCGCCTGCGGCGGGATCCCGCGCCGATACCAAGGCAGCTCCTCGCTGGTCGCGCTGCCGGAGGCTGTCGTGCCGGTGCCGGAGGCCGTCGTGCCGGTGCCGGAGGCTGTCGTGCCCGTCGCGCTCGAACGCGTCGTCGTCCCGCCCGTGCCGGCGCCGGAGGCTGTCGTGCCCGTCGCGCTCGAACGCGTCGTCGTCCCGCTCGCGCCGCTGCTCGTCGATGCTCCGCTCGCCTGAGCGCGCTCGTCCGTGGCGGTGTTGGGGTCGGCGCGTTGCTCCGGCGCCTGTGCGAGCGCGGCGCTCGCGCACAGCAAGACGCCCGAGGCCGCGGCGAGGCGAAGGAAAGCGCGCACGGCGGCCGAGGATACCGGAAAGACACGGGGTGAGAAGGGCGGCGTCACTCATACGTGAGTGAACCCACGATTTTCCATGATTTCGCGAGCTCCCGCCTGTGGGTGAGCGTGTCGGTCGCGTGACCGGAGCGCGTCGTCCGGCCCCGCGGCGGCGTCGCGATCCGACGCGCGAACGGAGGCTCGTTTCCCCGGGTCCCAGCGAGTATGGTGCGGGGACGCACGCGATGAAGTGGTTCCCATCGTCGAGGCCGAGACCGCTCGCAGCGTTCGCGCTGCTCGTCAGCGCGTCGCTCGTCAGCGCGTCGCTCGTCACCATCGTGTTCGCGCAGCGTCCGTCCGCCGGCGCGCCCTTCACGCGGGAGGAGCGCCGTCGCCTGGTGGCCGGCGAGCTGGTGCGGCGCCCGGAGACGCGGCAGGAGGGCGGCGAGACCTACATCGGCGGGACGAGCTGGCAGCGGGTCCACGCGCCGCGCGAGCGGGTGTGGGAGGTGATCTCGGATGTCGCCAACTACGCGCGGATCATCCCGGGCGTGGAGACGGCGACGCTGGTCGAGGACCACGGGGACCGGAAGATCATCTTCCTCCGGCACCGCTACTCCTTCGTCAGCGCTTCGTACTACGCGACCGTGCGGTTGGACCGGCGCCACTGGACCGTCGACTTCGAGCTGGACCCGAGCCGCCCCCACGACGTCCGAGACGGCCGCGGCTTCTTGCAGCTCAGCCGCTACCACCGCACCGACACCATCGTGACCTGGGGGGTGATGGGCGACGTCGGCAGCGGCATCCTCACCGGCGTGTTCTCGTCGGTGATCTACGACTGGATCCTGCGCGTCCCGTGGTGCGTCCGCGGGTTCGTCGAGGAGGGCCACGGCGTCTGCTGAGGCTCTGACGCTCGAGAACCGGACGGCGACGAGCGCCGATGCGCGTCGGCTCGGGACGGACCTTCAGCTCCCGGCGAGGCGCAGCAGCTTGGGCGGCATCGCCGCGCGGAGCTGCATGCGGCCCGGCTGCGACGCGAGGAGCGGCGTCGGCTCGGGGACGGACCTTCAGCTCCCGGCGAGGCGCAGCAGCTTGGGCGGCATCGCCGCGCGGAGCTGCATGCGGCCCGGTTGGGGCGCGCCGCTCAGGTGCAGGACGGCCCCCTTCTTGATCGCGAAGCGCGCTTCGCCGTCGTCGCGATCGCCGACCACCAGCCAGGCGGTGAGCTCGCTCAGCCAGGGCTCGTGCCCGACCACGGCCACCGTCGCGTCGCCGTGGCCCGCCAGCGCGCTCCGCAGCCGCTCGTCCGGCGTCGCCGCCAGCGCCTCGAGCGCCTCGGGCGGGTTCCGGGAGAGCGGCGCCAGCAACGCCGCGGTCTCGGCCGCGCGGCGCCAGGGGCTGAAGCGCACCGCGTCGAAGCGGACCTCGAGCCGGCGGAGGGCCTCCACGTGCTTGCGAAAATGGCTAGCGCCCTTCTCCGTGAGCGCGCGCTCGGCGTCGGGGTGTCCGGCGCGGCGCGGCTCGGCGATGGCGTGTCGGACCACGTAGAGCTCCATGGCCGGCAGCGTACTCCGATCAGAGCGTGGCGTGCGCGCTGGACGGGCCGTCGGCGGCGGGCGCCTCCCGCTCTTCGGAGGGCCGCTCGCGCTGCCCATCGGCGCGCGGGGAGACCGCCTGTGCGACCTCGGGTGGTTTGGAGGGCGCCTCCACGATCACCTGCGCGCTCCGCCGCCAGCTCACGTAGGCGTAGGCCCACTCCAGGATCACGGCGACGCGGTTGCGGAAGCCGACGAGGAACATGATGTGGACGAAGAGCCAGAGCACCCAGGCGATCACGCCGTCGAAGTGCGAGCTCCCCATCTCGGCCACGGCCTTGGCGCGGCCGATGGTCGCCATCGAGCCCTTGTCTTTGTAGTGGAAGCGCGGTCGCTTGGGCTCGTCGAGCAGCTCGGCCTCGATCTGCTCGGCCGCGAAGCGCCCGCCCTGCAGCGCCATCTGCGCCACGCCGGGGAGCGGCTTTCCGTCCTGCTCGAGCGATGCCAGGTCGCCCAGCACGAAGATCTCGGGGCGGCCCGGCACGGTCAGGTCCGGCTCTACCTTCACCCGGCCCGCGCGGTCGAGCTCGGCGCCGAGGTGCGCGGTCAGCGGCGACGCCTTCAGGCCGGCCGCCCACACCACCGTGCCGGCGTCGATCCGCTCGTCCTCACCGATCACCACGCCGTCCGCGTCGACGTGCTTCACGAAGGTGCGGGTTCGCACCTCCACCCCCAGCTCCTCCAGGTCCCGCCGGGCGGCCCGCGAGGAGTCCTCGGAGAGCGCGGGCAAGAGCCGCGGCATGCCCTCCACCAGCAGCACCCGCGTCTCCTTGGCCGGGTCGAAGTGCTTGAAGTCGCGGGCCAGCGTGCGGGTCGCGATCTCGGCGAGGGCGCCGGACATCTCCACGCCGGTCGGGCCGCCGCCGATGAGCACGAAGGTGAGCAGCTTCCGCCGCTCCTCGGGATTGTCGGTGCGCTCGGCCTCCTCGTAGGCCCTCAGCACGCGGGCGCGAATGTCGAGCGCCTCGTCGAGGGTCTTGAGCCCCGGCGCGTGGGCCTCCCACTCGTCGTGCCCGAAGTAGTTGTTCACCATGCCGGCGGCGAGCACGAGGTAGTCGTAGCGGAGCTCACCGCGGTCGAGCATCACGCGTCGCTCCTCGACATCGATGTCGACCACGCTCGCCATCAGCACCGTCGTGTTCGCCTGCCGGTAGAGCACCCGCCGGAGCGGCGCGGCGATGTCCGGGGCGGTGAGCGCCGCCGTGGCCACCTGGTAGAGCAGCGGCTGGAAGAGGTGATGGTTCTTCTTGTCGATGAGGGTGACGTCCACGGCCACGTTGCGAAGCCGCCGCGCGGCGGTCAGCCCCGCGAAGCCTCCCCCGACGATCACCACGTGTGGTCTCTTCTCCGTCATCGCGCGCTCCGTCTTCACCGTCTTCGCTGTCTCCACTGTCTCCACTAGGAGTCAGTCTTCACTTGGAGTCAGCCACCTGGGACGAGGTCACAACCCCCGACGCAGCATGGACCCTAACCGGCGACCGGGTAGGGCTGCCGCCCAACAGGTGTGGCGCTCCGGCGGTGGGGCACTACCTGGGGCCTGACTCCGAACCGGCGTCCCGACGTCGGGCCGCGTCCGGGAGGTCGCGTGCCGGCTCGGGAGAGCGGTGCGGAGCCGCGAAAGCAGCAGGGAGCAGCCGTGACCGACACCTCGAAGACCGACGCGGGCGCGATTGCGCTCTCCGCCTCCGCCGCGCGCCGCCGCGCCAGCCCGGAGGCGCTCTCGTTCGAGACCACGGCCGAGCTGAACCCGCTGCCGGGGATGCTGGGGCAAGGCCGGGCCGAGGAGGCGCTCCGCTTCGGCATCGGGATCCGCCACGAGGGCTACAACATCTACGTGCTCGGGCCGCCCGGCGTCGGCAAGCGACGCTTCGTGGCGCGGGAGCTGGCCGCCCGCGCCGCGAGCGAGCCGGTCCCGGACGACTGGGTCTACGTCCACTGCTTCGACGATCCGGACCGACCGCGGGCCATGCGGCTGCCGGCCGGCCGGGGCGCGAAGCTCACCGAGATGATGGAGCGGCTGATCGAGGATCTCGGCGCCGCCATCCGCGCGGCGTTCGAGAGCGACGAGATGCGCAACCGCCGCCGCATCATCGAGCAGCGCATCGAGAGCCGCCACGAGGAGGCCTTCAGCGCGCTGGCCGAGAAGGCGGAGGAGAAGGGGCTGAGGCTCCTGCGCACGCCGATGGGCTTCGCGTTCGCGCCGGTCCGCGACGAGCAGGTGCTCAACCCCGAGCAGTTCGGCAAGCTCGACAAGAGCGAGCAGGAAGAGACCAAGAAGCGCCTCTCCGAGATGGAGGACGCGCTGCGCGACCTGATGCAGCAGGTGCCCAAGTGGCAGCGCGAGGCGCGCGACGAGCTGCGCGGGCTCCAGCGCGAGGTGGCCGGCTACGCGGCGACCCACCAGATGCAGGAGGTGCGCGAGGCCTTCGCCGACCTCGAGAACGTCAGCGCCTGGCTCGCCGCGGTGGAGAAGGACGTGGTCGAGCACGCCGCGCAGCTCCTGCCGGACGACGAGGACGGCCCGGAGGCGGCCCTCCGCCAGACCGTCTCCCGCAGCGTGGTCGGCCCGCTGACCCGCTACCGCGTGAACCTCCTCGTCGATCGCCGCGGCCAGGAAGGCGCGCCGGTCATCGACGAGGATCACCCGACGCTCGACCGGCTGGTCGGCCGCATCGATCAGCGGGCGCAGCTCGGTGTCCTCATCAGCGACTTCACCCTCATCAAGCCCGGCGCGCTGCACCGCGCCAACGGCGGCTACCTCGTTTTGGACGCGCGCCGGCTGCTCGAAGCGCCGAGCGCCTACGACTCGCTCGAGCGGGCGCTCCGCCGCGGTGCGCTGGAGATCGAGTCGCTCGGCAAGATGCTCGGCGTCAGCTCGGGCACGCTGGAGCCGGAGGCCATCCCGCTCGACCTGAAGGTGATCCTCGTCGGCGAGCGCCGGCTCTACTACATGCTCTCCGCCTACGATCCCGACTTCGACCGGCTCTTCAAGGTCGCGGCGGACTTCGAGGACGACGTCGCCTGGGACGACGACCACGTCGCCGAGCTGGCGCGGCTCGTCGCGGGCGTGGCCCAGAGCGAGAAGCTCCTGCCCTTCCACCAGGGCGCCGTGGCGCGGCTCGTCGAGCACGCGGCGCGGCGGGCCGAGGACCAGAACAAGCTCAGCGTCGATCTCGCGCGCCTCGGCGACCTGATGCGCGAGGCGGAGTATCTGGCGCGGGATCGCGCCGCGGCGCGGGTCGAGCGCGAGGACGTGAAGGCCGCCGAGGCGGCGCAGCGGCGGCGCGAGGATCGCATCCGCGAGCGCGTGATGGAGCGCTTCGACGACGGCACGGTGCTGCTCGACACGAAGGGCGCGGTCGTCGGTCAAATCAACGGCCTGAGCGTCTTGACCCTCGGGCACACCAGCTTCGGCCGGCCGAGCCGCATCACCTGCCGGGTCCGGCTGGGCAAGGGCGACGTGGTGGACATCGAGCGCGAGGTGCAGCTCGGCGGGCCCATCCACAGCAAGGGCGTGATGATCCTCGGCGGCTACCTCGGAGCCCACTACGGGCTGGAGCGGCCGCTCAGCCTCTCGGCCAGCCTGGTCTTCGAGCAGTCCTACGGTGGCGTCGACGGGGACAGCGCGTCCTTGGCCGAGCTCTGTGTGCTCCTGAGCGCGCTCAGCGACGTGCCCATCGAGCAGCGCTTCGCCGTGACCGGCTCCCTCGACCAGCGCGGCGAGGTGCAGGCCATCGGCGGCGTGAACGAGAAGATCGAGGGCTACTTCGACGTCTGCCGGGCCCGCGGGCTCGACGGCAGCCACGGCGTGCTCATCCCGGCCTCCAACGCGCAGCACCTGATGCTGCGGGACGACGTGGTGGAGGCGATCGAGGAGGGACGCTTCTCCATCTACGCCGTGTCCGATGCGGCGCAGGCGCTCGAGCTCTTGACCGGCGTGCCGGCCGGCGAGAAGCGCGAGGACGGGACCTACCCGGAGGACTCCATCCATGGCCGCGTCCAGACGCGCCTCGCGTACTTCGCGGAGAAGGTGAAGGAGTACGCGGCCGGCATGCGCGGCGACGTGGTGACGCGGGTGATCTCGCCGGCGCCGCCGCCTCCTCCCGCCGACGGCCACGGAGAAGAGCGATGAGCATGCAGGTCCGGCGGGTGGTGCTGGCGGTCGACGACGCGGAGCGGACGGTGCGCGTGGTGCGGGCCGCGGTGGAGGTCGCCGCGAGCCTCGGCGCCGAGCTGGAGGGGCTCTTCGTCGAGGACGACGCGCTCCTGCGCTTGGCCGAGCACACCTTCGCGCGGGGCCACGCCACCTCCGGCGGCGCCGAGCCGTTCTCGGCGCGGGACCTCGAGCAGGAGTGGCGCGCGCTGGCGAACGAGGTGCGGCGGGCGCTGGCGCGGGAGGCCGATCTCGGCAGCGTGAAGTCCAGCTTCGCCGTGTCGCGTGGGGCCGTGGGGGCGGCGTTGAACGAGCGCCTCTCGCGCGGCGACGTGGTGCTGGTGGGCTGGGCCGGCTGGGCGCCGAGCGCGCTCCGAAGGCCGGCGCCGGTGCGGGTGCTCTACGACGGGCGGACGGCCGCCGAGCGGCTGCTCGCGGTCGGCGCGCGGCTGGCCGGTGAGCACGGCGAGCTCTCGGTGTGGATCGCCCCCGACGGAGAGCGCGCCACGGCGCTGGCGGCGCACGTCCGAGAGCAGGTCGGCGGCCGCGTCGGTCGGCTTCGCATCGCGGGTCTGCGCGACGCCACGCCCGCCACCCTGCGCCGCGCCGTCGCCGAAGAGCCGGGCGGATTGCTCCTCGTCTCCTCCGACCACGCCATCGCGGCCCTCTTGGCCCAGCGCTCCATGGCCGCGCGCTTTCCTTGCAGCGTGCTGATCGTGCATTGAGGCGTTCGCCCGCCCGGGCGGGCGGATCGGCTCCGTTCGCGACCCGCGTGCGTCTTGGAGAGCGTGAGCGAGTCTCGCGAACCGCTGCGCGCGCCGGTGGGAGTCGCCCACGCGCCGGGTGGAAGGTCGTCCACGGGTCGCCGAGGCTCCTCCACGCGCGAGTGCGCGTTCTCCAGGCGCCGCCGAGCCTCGTCCACGCGCCGGTGGGTCTCGTCCACGCGCAGGTGGGCGTTCTCCAGGCGCCGGTGGGTCTCGTCCACGCGCCGCCGAGCCTCGTCCACGCGCCGGTGGGTCTCGTCCACGCGCGAGTGTGCGTTCTCCAGGCGCCGGTGGGTCCCGTCCACGCGCCATCGAGCCTCGTCCACGCGGTCGCGAGCGATGCGACGGGACTTTCGAGCTTCCTCCAGGCGCCGGTGTGCCTCATCCACGCGGCGGTGCCGTCATCCACGTGGCAGGTACCGTCATCCACGCGGCGGTGTCGTCATCCACGCGGCAGGTACCGTCATCCACGCGGCGGTACCGTCATCCACGCGTCGGGTACCGTCATCCACGCGTCGGGTACCGTCATCCACGCGTCGGGTACCGTCATCCACGCGTCGGGTACCGTCATCCACGCGGCAGGTGCCGTCATCCACGCGTCGGGTGCCGTCATCCACGCGGCAGGTACCGTCATCCACGCGTCGGGTACCGTCATCCACGCGTCGGGTGCCGTCATCCACGCGTCGGGTGCCGTCATCCACGCGTCGGGTGCCGTCATCCACGCGTCGGGTGCCGTCATCCACGCGTCGGGTGCCGTCATCCACGCGGCGGTGCCGTCATCCACGCGGCAGGTGCCGTCATCGACGCGTCGGGTACCGTCATCCACGCGGCGGGTACCGACCCGCAACTGCACGGTGGAGACGAAGTGGCGCCCGAATGCAGGAGTTACCCGTTCGCGGGCCCTAAGCCCTGCTCGCCGCTCCCGGCGGCGCAGTTCACGAGCCCGCGAATCCACGATGTGGACGGCCCGCCCGAGCGGCGGGCTCAGGCGCGCGTGGCCAGGATGCTCTTCAGGTGCGGCTCGGCGCCGAAGGCCGGCGGGTACTCGGGCGGGCAGGGGAGGTCTTTCATCTGCCCGAGTCCGATGCCCGCGTCGCGCGCCGCGTCGTGGAGGTGACGGCGGAGCTTCTGACCGCGCAGGCGCCGGTCGTTGCTGCAGGCGAGCAGGCGCCCGCCGGGGGCGAGCACGGAGAAGGCGAGGGCGCCCAGCCGCCGCCAGTCGTTGCCGCTCTTCCAGCGGCTCACGCGCGTCTTCGAGTACGTCGGCGGGTCGAGGCAGATGAGATCGAAGCGCGCGCTCTCGCGAGCGAGCCGCGCCAGGACGTCGAAGGCGTCGCCGACCTCGAAGCGGTGGGCGTCCGAGGCCAGGCCGGCCCCCTCGAGGTTCTCGCGGCCCCACTCCAGCACGCGCGCGGAGGCGTCGACGCTCAGGCTCTCTCTTGCGCCACCGGCCGCCGCGGCGACGGTGAAGGCGCAGGTGTACGAGAAGAGGTTCAGCACCCGTGCCCCCTTCGACAGCTCGCGGATCCGCGCGCGGTTCTGCCGCTGGTCGAGGAAGACGCCTGTGCTCAGACCTTCGCCGAGCCGCACGCGGTAGGGCAGGCCGTTCTCGAAGACGACCAGCGGCTCCGGCGCCGGCTCGCCGCGCACGGGCTCGCTCGGCGCGTAGGTTTCGTCTCGGCCGTCGACGATCACGTTGGCCTGCTTGGGCCGCCGCTTCAGGTAGACCCCGCGGGCGCCGAGCGCCGAGAGCGTGTCGAGCAAGGTCTCGACGTCGACGCCTTCGTCGTAGACGTGCGCGACGAGCCAGCCGCCGTAGACGTCGACCGCCACGCCGTCGAGCCCGTCGCCCGTGTCGTTCAGTAGGCGATAGGCGGTGGTCGGCTCCTGGTCGAGCGCGCGCTGCGCCAGGCCCCAGCGCCGCTCCGCCGCGCGGGCGAGCGCGTCTTCCGGCCGCGAGCCCCGCTCGCGCTCGTCGTCGCCCATCGCCGTCTCGAAGCACGCGGGCGCGGGCGCTTCGACGACCAGCGGCGCGTCCGTCGTCGGATGGGTCAGCGCGATGCGGGCCGCGTGCAACATCAGCCGCGACGCCTCCGCGCCGCCGTAGAGCCGGTCGCCCACCACCGGCGCGCCGACGGCGGCGAGCTGCGCGCGGATCTGGTGGGTGCGGCCGGTCTCGATGCGCACCTCGAGCAGCGCGCGCTCCTCGCGCCTCGAGAGCACGCGTACGTGGCTGACGGCGCGCTTGGCCCGCCGGTCTCGCGGCGCGACGTGGGTCCGTCCGTCCGAGCCGCGCGCCAGCATGTGTTCGAGGCGCCGGTCGCCGCCGCGCCAGCCCTCCACCACGGCCAGGTAGTGCTTCTCGACCGTGCGCCCCTCGAGCTGCCGCGCGAGGCCAGCGTTGGCGGCCTTCTGCTTCGCGTAGAGGAGGACGCCGGAGGTGTCCTGATCGAGCCTTTGATGCACGCCGAGGTACGCGGGCCGTTCGCTCCCCTCACGCTCGGCGAGGAAGCGCCCCAGACGGTGCACCAGGTCGTCCGGGTGCGCCGGATCGGCGGCCTGGCTGGGCACGCCCTCCGGCTTGTCGACGGCGATCACGAACGCGTCCTCGAAGAGGATGCGCGCCGGAATGAAGAAGCGGCGGAGGATCGCCGGCCAGACCCGCTCGCTCGAGGTCTGGCGATTCATCGGACCGAGGCGCGAGGGGTCGTGCGGACGCACGGCGACCGGTCGTCACGGCCCGAGATGGATCGACCGACGCTCACTCCATGCGGTCGCGCAGCTTGCGCGGGAGCAGGCGTGAAGGCTCGCCGGTCGCCAGCACCCAGAGCTGGTGCGCGGCGCGGGTGGCGGCGATGTGCAAGAGGTGCCGCGCCTCGTCGTCCTCGGGGTACGACGCGGCCGAGACCTCGAGCAGCACCACGTAGTCGAACTCCAGGCCCTTCACCTGCCGGACGTCGGTGACGTCGACGCCCGCCTTGAAGGGGAAGTCCTGCTGCGCGATGCGCCGGAGGAAGGGCACCTCGGCGTTCTTCAGGCCTTGGTAGTAGAGGTCGGCCTGCTCGGCGTAGCGCGCGATGACCGCCACCGAGGCGCGCGGCTCGCTCGCCATCAACGAGCGCAGCGCGTTGGCCAGGAACGCGACCGCCTCGCCGCTGTGGCCGAACTCGAAGAGCTCCACCGGCGCGCCATGACGCGTGGCCGTGTTCTCCTCTTCGCTCGCCAGCGGACCGAGCGCGTCGCGCGCGAAGTCGATGATCTCGGCCGTCGAGCGGTAGGTGATGCGCAGAGGCTCCACCGCCACGTGGTCGAGCCCGAGGCGGCCGAGCACGTCCTTCCAGCTCGTGAACCCGTTGTCCATCAAGAGGCGCTGGGCCACGTCGCCGGCCAGCGTGACGCTCTGCTGCTTGCTGGCGGTGTCCATGACCACCGCCAGCTCGACCGGGCTGAGGTCCTGCGCCTCGTCGACCAGGATGTGCTCGTAGGCGAGCCGCTCCTTGCCGCGCATGACGGGGCCCCACATGCGCTGGAAGAGGCGCAAGAGGATGGTGTCGTCCTCGCGGTCGAGGGTGGGACGCTCGACCTCCTCGGCGCCGTCGATGCCCTGGCTGCGGTCGTCGTCGTCGCGGCGCGGCCTGTGCTGTTGCGGCTTGCCCTTCTGGCGGCCTTCGCGGTCCTGCGCCATCGTCTCCTCGACGGCCGCGACGACCGAGGGGCACTTGCGGGTGCACCAGGCGTGGGCGCTCTTCAGCTCGGAGAGCGAGATGCCGGTCCCTTCGTAGACGGCGGTCATGGCCGAGAAATCGGTCAGCATCTCCGCCCACGCGGTCGGCACGTCGGCGGCGACGGCTCGCCCGCGACCGACCGCGCGATCGACCGCGTGCCGCAGCGAGAGCGGCATCGCCCGCGCGCGGTCCACCTGCCCGCGCTCGTTCTTCGGCGGCTCCGCGAAGCGCGAGAGCGCCGCCAAGCGCTGCCCGAGGGCGGTGCTCGGGTGGGCCTCCCAGCGGGCCAGCGCGCGCTCGGCGCCGTCGATGCCGGAGATCGAGTCGCGCACGATCGTGTCCACGCGCTCGGCGATGCCGGCCACGTAGCGATCGATCAGCGCCAGCATGGCCGGGTGCTTCTTCACCCGCGTGACGCTGGTGGGCGTGTCCTCGTCGTAGCGGTTCGGCAGCCCGCGGACCTGCTGCTGGCGGAGCCGCTCCGCCCAGCGCTCGTAGGTCATCACCGGCACGCCCTCGACGCCGAGCGCCGGGAGCACGCGCGAGATGTAGCGCTTGAGCGCCTGGTTGAAGACCATGACCAGCATCCGGTCGGGCCGGAAGCGCCTCTTGTCCGCGAAGTTCAGGTACGCGAGGCGGTGCAGGCCGATGGTGGTCTTGCCGCTGCCGGCCCCGCCCTGGATCACGACCAGGCCGCTGTCGGAGGCGGTGATGAGCTCGAACTGCCTGGGATCGATCAGCGCCGTGATCTCGGGCAGGAAGCGGTCGTCGCGGCCGTCGCCGTCGCGTCCCACGCCGAGCTTGCCCGGGCTGTGGTGCGCCTCGGCCCGCATGGCCGAGCCGGCGCCGCCGGAGAGCGCCCGCGCGCTGTCGCCGGCGCGGACCCACTGACCGTCGGCGCGGCGGAAGAAGGTGCCCTGCGGCGCGCCGATGCGGCGGAGCGCGCCGCCGGTGATGGCCAGCGAGCGCCGCGCGAGGATCTCGCCGTGGACCTCGCGGCCGCCGAACTCCTCGTCGTACTCGTCGCCCTCTTCGTAGCGGTAGTAGAGGCGGCTGACCGGCGCGTCGCGCCAGTCGACGATGCGGATGCCCGTCTTGCTGTCGAGGTAGGTCGAGCGGCCGATCAACACCTCGCGCTTGCGCTCGCCTTCTTCGAGCACCATCCGCCCGAAGTAGGGCGAGCGAGAGTCGACCGTACCTTCGGTGACCCGCGCCCGGCGGACCGCGACCTCGGACAGCCGCTCCATCTCCTCGATCAGCGGCGGGATGTCCTCGAGGCGCGCCTCGTTGATCTGATCGCGCAGCGCGATGAGCTCGGCGTCGTAGTCCAGGCCCGCGTTGGCGGGGCGCAGGCGGCGGGCGGCGACGTGCTTGTGCACGCGCGCCAGCACCCGCTCCTCTTCGGCGGGGATGCGGACGAGCTCCTCGTCTTCGGGTTCCGGCGTGTGTTGTCCCAGTCCGTTCACGGTTCGTCTCGCTACGCGCGCTTGACGCTGTAGACCCCCTTCGCCTCGGCGACGAGCTCGTCGGGCGTGGAGGGATGGAAGAGCGATATCTTGGCCACTCCCACGCGGTTGCCAACCCGGAGGACCTCGCCGATGGCGTGGAGATCCTCGAGCCTGGCGGGCCGCAGGTAGTCGACCCTCAAGTCGATGGTGGACACCCGGTCGGCCTCCCCAATCGACGACCACACGGCGCAGCCGCCACAGGTGTCGGCGAGCGCGCTGAGGACGCCGCCGTGGAGCGCGGGCCGGACGGGATCGCCGACCAGCTTCGGCTCGAAGGGCACGCTGAACACGGCCCGACCGGTGCCGAGCTCCTCGATCGAGATGCCGAGCACCCGGTTGAACGGGATCTTCTCGAGCATCAGCTCGCGCAGCTCGTCGAGCCGGCGCGCCTCGCTCTCCGAGGGGATGTCCTTCGACGGGGGCATGGGAGAAACAGGAGGGGTTAGCACGCTTCGTGACGCCGGCCACCGAAGGGCCGACGGCTCGGCTCGCGTCGTCTCATCGGTGGCAGGGCGCGATTCGCGGCCCGTCGTCTCTCGGTCGCCGAGCGGTGCGCTCGCAAAGCGCTCGTTCCCCCGCGGCTCAGCGCGCGGCTTTGAGCCGGCGGGTGATGCGGAACGCCATCTCCAGCGACTGCCGGTAGTTCAGGCGCGGGTCGCAGGCGCTCGCGTAGTTCGTCGCGAGATCCGCCTCGGTGATCCCCGCCACGCCACCGATGCACTCGGTCACGTCGTCGCCGGTGAGCTCGAAGTGCACGCCGCCGAAGATGGTCCCCTCGGCCGCGTGCACGTCCATGCAGGTCTCGACCTCGCGCAGGATGTCCTGGAAGAGGCGCGTCTTGACCCCGCTGGCCGTGGCCTGGGTGTTCCCGTGCATCGGGTCCGAGATCCACAGAACCCGCCGGCCGCTCCGCTTCACCGTCGAGAGCAGCCCCGGCAGCCGGTCGCCGACCTTGCCCGCGCCCATCCGGGTGATGAGGACCATCTTGCCGGGCTCGTCGTCCGGGTTGAGCACCTCGAGCAGGCGCACGATCTCGCTCGGATCCGCGGTCGGCCCGACCTTCACGCCGATCGGGTTCCGGATGCCGCGGAAGAACTCCACGTGCGCGCCGTCGAGGTGACGGGTGCGCTCGCCGATCCAGGGCAGGTGCGCGGTCAGGTCCCAGTGGCCGCGCCGGCGCGGCACCGTCCGGGTCTGCGCGGACTCGTAGTGGAGGTTCAGCCCTTCGTGGCTGGTGAAGAAGGTCACGCGCGAGAGCTCGTGGACGGTGGTCTCGCCGAGCGCTTCCATGAAGCGCAGCGCCTCGGCGAGCTGCTCGCTGGTCCGCTGGTACTCGTCGCGCAGGCCGTCCTTCGGGTCCGCGTTCTCGAAGAACGAGAGATCCCATTGCTCGGGGTGATGCAGATCCGCGAATCCGCCCGCGCTCAGCGAGCGGATGAAGTTCAGGGTCATCGCCGAGTGCTGGTAGGCCTCGACCAGGAGCCGCGGGTCGGCGACGCGCCCCTCCGCCGTGAACTCCGAGCGGTTGACCAGGTCACCGTAGTAGCTCGGCAGCGCGATCTCCTCGCCGAGCGGCGTGACCCGCGTCTCGATCGGCTTGCTGCGCGGTTTGGCGTACTGCCCGGCGAAGCGTCCGATGCGCACCACCGGCCGCATCGAGCCGTGCACCAGCACCAGCGACATCTGGAGGAGGATCTTCAGCTTGTTGCTGATGATGTCCGAGCGGCACTCGTCGAGGGTCTCGGCGCAGTCGCCGCCCTGCAGCACCAGGCGCTTGCCCTCTTGGGCCTCGGCGAGCTGCTCCTTGAGCGCCTCGATCTCCCAGGACGTGACCAGCGGCGGCAGCGAGCGCAGCTTCTCGACGGCGTGGTCGAGCGCCCGCGGCTCGGCGTAGTGGATGGCCTGGGCGGCTTGCTTGGCCTTCCAGGACTCGGGGCTCCAGGGCTCGGACACGCGATCTCCAAACTGCGGGCGTCCCGCGGGCGCCGCGAGCTTAGCGCGTTCGTGAGTGAACGCACGCTGGTTCGCCTGCAGGCCCGAGTGGCGCCTCGTCCGCGGGGTAGTAGCTTGCCGGCAGCCGTGGTCCAGCCCCCGAACCCCAGTGAGCCTTCGAAGCGGCGTCCGGTGCCGCCGCCGACGGGCGGTCCGACCGAGCTGCAGATCCGTTTTCGCCGCGCGCTCGGTGGGGCGATGCGCCGCGAGTGGGTGACGCAGGCCCTCTTGGCCGCGAACGTGGCGGTCTACCTGGCGATGGTCACCGCCGGCGTGGACGTGCTGAGCCCCGACGGGCACGCGCTCCTCGCGTGGGGTGCGAACTACGCGCCGCTCACGCTGGGCGGGCAGCCCTGGCGCCTCTTCACCTCGATGTTCGTGCACGGCGGGTTCGTGCACATCGCCGTGAACATGTACGCGCTGTGGGCGATCGGTCGCACGGTGGAGCGCATCTTCGGGCACGCGGGCTACGCGCTCCTCTACCTCTTCGCCGGGCTGGCCGGCAGCGCCGCCAGCGCGCTCACGCCGCCCGACGTCCCGAGCATCGGCGCGTCCGGCGCCATCTTCGGGATCGTGGGCGCGATTCATCGCGTTCATCGTCCGCCGCCGCGCGCTCTTGCCGGCGGAGGTCTTCAAGCGCCTCCGCTTCGCGCTGCTGGTGACCGTGCTCTTCAACCTCGGCTTCGGCTTCTCGGTCGGCGGCATCGACAACGCGGCCCACCTCGGCGGGCTGACGGGCGGATTCCTGGCCGGCCTCTTGCTCGTGCCGTCGATGGACGGCGACCGCCTCCGCTACACGCGGGCGGCCTATCCGCTCGTCGCGCTGGGGTCGGCGGCGATCGTCGGGCTCGCCGCGCTCGCGGGTTGAGTCGCGCCGCGTCGGGGCTCCAGCGGCCCGCTCGCAACGTGGGCTTCACGCGGTCTTGCGGAGCGCCTCCACGCTCACATCGGGCTTGGGCACATCGGGCTTGGGCACATCGGGCCTCGGGCCGCGCAGCTCGCGCAGGTAGTAGCGGCGGAAGTAGAGCGTCGGGCCGTCGGTGGCGACGCTCTTCTCCTCGGCCGGATCCGGCACCTCGCTCGGGCGGATCGACTCCACCACGTCGCGGTCCTCCGAGAGGATGCGCTTGTTGAAGCGATCGAAGAGGGCCAGCACCGGGTTGTAGCGGCCGAAGTCGCGCGTCGACACGAGGAGCATCCGGGTGTGCTCGTCGTCGACCGGCACACAGAAGATGTGCTGGCGCATCCGCCGACTGCCGAAGTCGAGGTGCAGCACCATCCCATTCGGCTTGCGCCACTCGAGACCGCCCAGGGTGCGCTCGCCGTCGATCTCCGCCTCGATGTGCATGCCGTAGGGCTCCGGGACGGCGCGGGCGTGCATGACGGCGTCGGAGAACGCCTTCGGCCGGAGGCGCTTGCCGATGGTGCCGGCGTGCACGAAGGGGACGTGTGGGACGTCGAGCATGTTCTCCATGGCGCGCGTCCAGTGGGTGGCCCACGTCTCGGCGTAGATCCAGCGCACCCAGCCGTCCTCGACCAACGCCGGCGCGGGCTCGGGTTCGGTCCCCTTGGCGTCGAGCCCGGTGAACACCCACACGAGCCCCGCGACTTCGCGGACCGGCAAGCCGGGCACGCCGAGTCGCGAGCGCTTCTCCTCGCCGAGGTCGCAGAGCGGGACGCGCGCGCAGGCCCCCTGCGTGTCGAACTGCCAGCCGTGGAAGGGGCACTCCAGCCGCCCGTCCTCGGTCACGCGGCCGAGCGAGAGCGCCGCGCCGCGGTGCGGGCACTGGTCGATCATCGCGCCGAGCGCGCCTTCTCGCGTGCGGAACACGGCCAGGTCCTCGCCGGCCACCCGCACCCGGAGCGCGCGGCCGCGGCGAACGCGCTTGGCCAGCTCGATTCGGCGTCCACTCTTCCTCGAATCCTTCGAACACCGCAACCTCCGCCCGCCTCGGATTCCGTATACCGATTGGGATACTT
Source organism: uncultured Pseudomonadota bacterium (assembly GCA_963832725.1). Lineage (GTDB taxonomy): Bacteria > Myxococcota_A > Polyangia > Polyangiales > Sandaracinaceae > JAEZBP01. Next base: position 2,126,298 of record CAWHVG010000003.1, on the reverse strand, counting down.
AAAGGAGAGATGGATCCGCCGCAGGGCACCGTCAAGCACCCGTGGCAAAGTTGCATCGTGGGGCTACACGCTCCGCCAGCTCGCCTCGCGTATCGTGAACGGGTGAGCTATGGAAAAACATATGGGAAGGCCGCCCGGATCTCGAAACGCCGGGTTCGATCAGCGGCGCGCGGAGCTCCTCCGCGGGGTGCGTGCGCGGCTGATGGAGCCCGACGGTGCGCGCGCCAGCTTCCGGGAGCTCTCGTCCGCGGCGGGAGTCGGTCCGGCCACCATGCGGCACTACTTCGGCACGCGGATCGGCGTGCTCGAGGCCGCGCTCGAGCAGATCCACACCGAAGGTCTGCCTTACCTGATGCGCGTGACGCAGCCGCCGGACGCGCCTCTTCGGGAGTCGATCGAGCCGCTGATGAAGATGGTGATCTTCGGCATGCGTGGCGGCCTCGGGCAGGTGCATGCGCTCGGGCTGGCGGCCGGGCTGCGCGATCCCGATCTGGGCCCGGCCTATCTCGACCGTGTGCTCGAGCCGACGCTGCAAGCGTTCGAGGCGCGTCTCGCGCACCACGCCGCGCGCGGCGAGCTGCGTCCGGGGGTCGATCTGCGGGTGGCCGCGCTGGCGCTCCTGTCGCCGATCCTCCTCGGCATGCTCCACCAGCAGGAGCTGAGCGGCGTACGATGCCGGCCGCTGGATGCCGACGCCCTGCTCGAAGCGCACCTCGACGCCTGGCTACGCGGCTACGGGCGCGATCCGCAGGCGAGCTGAGCGGCTGCGGACCCGCCGGAAGAAGCCGGCGGCGTATCGAGCCACGGGCGCGGGCGCCCATCACCTCCCTCGGTTCGCCCCTTGGCGGCGCCGCGACGCGGAGCGGGCCCGGTCGGCGGGAGCGAGACGGGGCCGGCGAAGCCTCCCGCCGGAGCAGAGAGGCCTTCCCTTCGCTTCGATCAGTGCCGATCGGCGCCGAACTCGCCGGGGAAATCGCTGCCGAGCAGCGTGCCGTCCCAGGTGCCGGGGCGAAGCGAGTCCGGGCCCGAGATGGGCGCCTCACCGCGCAGGGTGATCGGCGAGGCACCGATCCGCGCCTCGATCAGGCGGTGGATCGCGTCGTCGATCAGGCTGGAGAGCGCGCTCCGGCAGACGCTCGAGACGGTGGCGCCGACACCGCTGTAGTCGACCGACGAATCGGCCGCCGCGCCGAGCGCGTCACAGAATCCGCCCGCCATCTCGGTGAGCGCGTCCGAGGCCGTGGCCCACCGGTGATCGCTCAGCTCGTAGACCAGCGTGTCGACCGCCCAGGCGATGATCGAGCCGATGCTCACGTTCACGTCGTGCCGCTCGATGTTGAACGTGCCGCAGACCGCCGAGGCGTTGAAAGGCGAGGGCGCGAAGCGCCAGTCGAGGATCGACTCCGGCGTCCCCATGAGCGGCATCGAGCGGTAGTACATCGTGATGCTGGTCCACGTGTGCGTACCGCGATAGGAGTCGGTCGCGGAGCCCGGCATCAGCTCCATGGTCTCGTCGATGTGCCAGTCGTTGAGCACGTCGTTGAGCGCCGCGATCGCGCGGAAGACCGGGAAGGACCACGGCGGCAGGTACTCGTCGACGAAAGGACGGACCAGATCGCAGATCTCCATCTCGATCGCGCTCGGGAGCCCGAAGTCGATGCACGTGGCGTCGCCCGCCAGGAAGCTGAAGGGACCGGCGACCGTGCTGAGGAAGCTGTCGAGCCAGTCCGGCAGCGCGTCGCGGATGTGGAGGACCGACTGCATGTCCCACGTGCCCGTGAAGTCGGGGTTCGCGATGTCGCAGACGGTGCTGGGGCGGCAGCGGCCTGCGTCGCAGACCATGCCCATGTCGCACTCCGCGTCGGCCACGCAGGGCGCGCCGTCGGTGCCGTCGCCCGGACCGCAGAGCCCGCTGTCGAGGCAGACGAGGCCGATCGGGCAGTCGGTCGTGTGCATGCAGATGCACGTGCCGGCCGGTCCGCAGGTCAGCCCGGTGGGGCACGACGAGCTGTCGGAGCAGGAGACGGGCACGCGCGGATTGGGCGTGCAGCGGCCGGCGATGCAGAGCTCGCCGTCGCCGCACTCCGAGTCGAACTCACAGAACGCCCCCGACCCGGTCGGCTGGATGCAGACGTTCATCCGGCACTCGCCGGGCGAAGGGCAGGGGCTGCAGTCGGTGCCGTCGCCGGGAGGTGGCGGGTTCGGGTTCGGCACGCAGGTCGGGACGCCGTTCACGGCCGCGCAGACGAAGCCCTGCGGGCAATCGGAGTCGCCGGCGCACTCGGGCTGCGGTCCGGCGTCTGCGCCACCGTCGGGCACCGCGAGGACCGAGCCGTCGGGATCGCCGATGCCGGCGTCGCCGTGGGGCGCGGCGCCAGCGGCGCAGCCGAAGAGCCCGCCGAGAACGAGCGCGACGGGCAAGAATCGACGAATCGGAGCGAGCGGGGCAGAGGTCACCATCAAGCCACCTTCGCGCCCCATATTACCAAACGCCGGGCCGTTCGCCGAGGTCTACGTGCGCTCGTCGGCACGAAAGCGGCGTCCTCCCCGAAAGCGTGTTGCGCCGCGGGGGGTGACGTGTAATATGGCCATTGGACTCGTTCCATTCAGCTCAGCCGGCGCGTGCACGCGCCGCTCATCGGCCGGAGGCCGGGTGACGCAGGCGAGGGAGGCCGGCGCCATCCGGCTCCTCGCGGAGCCCAGGTGGGTGGTGCGGCTCGGTGCGGCGACTAGAGGTCGTCGTTGCAGGGGCGCGAAATCGATCGCGCAGCGCGCCGGGTGAGCCCGATGGACGCTTGCCGTGGGTCACGGATTTCCCGGAGGGGAGATCGCGGCCTTCGCGGGCGCGCCGGGCTCGACAACCGGTCGCGCAGGCAAAGCACGGGGATCTCGTCGCCATCACAGCGACGGGCAGCAACGAGACGGACGCACCGAGTGACCGTGTCGCCGACAGGCTCCACGAGATTGATCGCTCAACGGGAGGCCCAGCGCCTTCGCCGGAAGGGATCCGCGTTCGCGCGGGCGTTCCCCTGAGATCATCTTCGGCGCGGCTGGCGCCGACGAGCGCGTACGTCGCGACACGCTACCAGCCGGCCCGCTGCGCGGGCATTCAGCGCAACACGAGCGCGGGGAGAGCCCCGCCGGAGCTTCATACAAATGGCCGAGAGCTCGCTCATCGACGCGAACCCGAGCCCCGCCGACAACGACGACAGCGTCGCGGCGACCTCCGAGACCTCCGACGAGCGGACCCGCACCGGGCGGCGTCGCCGAAGCGGTCGAGCGTCCAGCCGGCGTCGAACACGCGCCAGTGAGAGCGACGAGAGCGCTCCGGAGGAGGATTCGGAGGGATCCGCCGACGAGGCTGACACCGAGGCGACCGTCGAGGCGACGAAGACCCCCCGTTCCAGTAGGTCGGCCAAGTCCAGCAAGTCGACCAAGTCCAGCAAGTCGACGAGTGCGACCAAGTCGACCAAGTCCGCGAGTGCGACCAAGTCCGCGAGTGCGACCAAGTCCGCGAGTGCGACCAAGTCCGCGAGTGCGAGCAAGCCCGCGAGTGCGAGCAAGTCCGCGAGTGCGAGCAAGTCCGCGACGTCGACCAAGTCCGCGAGTGCGAGCAAGTCCGCGAGTGCGAGCAAGTCCGCGAGTGCGAGCAAGTCCGGCGAGAAGGCCGTCAAGAGCCGCGCCAAGAGCCGCCCGAAGCGCGCCGACGCGGTGGACGAGAGCCCCGAAGAGGCGAGCGAGAGGGCGGAGGCTCGCGCCGAGAGCGACGGTGAGAACACCGTGACGACCGAGGAGACGCCGTCGCGGCGTCCCGATCCGTCGCGGATCGCGCAGTTCCTCGGCAAGTTCTCTGACCGGGCCATCCAGCGCGTCACGGGCGGAAACGCTTTCCTTCGCGGGCGGCTCTACGCGCGGCGTGGCCACGTTCACGCGCTGACGACGCACGGCAGCGAGGCGAACTGCCAGGTCCAGGTCAAGCAGGACACCTACTACCAGCCCAAGCTCACGCTCACCGACGAAGAGCAGTGGGTCTCGGACTGCAACTGCCCGGGCTTCCGCGGCCCGACCTCGCATTGCAAGCACGTGGCCGCGTTGATGGTCGCGCTGCGCGATCGCGAGCGCCCGCCCAAGCCCAAGCAGCAGCCGGCGGAGTCGAAGGAGGCGCCGAAGGTCAACGGCAAGCAGGAGGTCGTCGCGCACAGCCCGCAGACCGTCTCGGTGGGTGGCAAGCGCCGCAATCGCCGGCGGCGCCGTCGTGGTGGAGGGAGTGATGGCCAGGTCGAGGTGCTCTCCGCTCGCGAGCTGGGCATCGCCAGCCAGGAGGTCCGCGGCAGCCTCGACGCGTGGCTGCCTCCCGACGAGCAGGCGCGCTACGCCGATTCCGAGTTCCGCCTCCAGGTTCGCTCGGCGTCCATCACCGTCACGCCCGTGCTCGCGGGCACGCGCTCGGCGGTGCCGATCGGCGACCTGCTCTCCGGCTTCAACACGATCCCGACCTCGCTGCGCCCGTTGATGCGCTCGCTGGCGCGGCACACGACCCGCAACACGCCGGCGACGGCGGAGCTGCGGGGCGAAGACGCGGCCGAGGTGCTGAGCATGCTCCGCGGGCGGCGGGTGCTCCTCGAGCCGAACTCCATGGAGCTGCGCTTCGTGGAGGAGCCGCTCAAGCCGAAGATCGAGCTCGACCAGGCCAACGCCAAAGCGGTGCGCGTCCGCGTCGTGTTCGAAGGCGGCAGCCGTCGCTTCCCTCTGTCGGCCGGCAACTGGTTCGAGGGAACGCCCGGCTGGCACATCGATCCGGCCGACGGCTTCGCCCGGCCCGTGGCGGACGCGGTCACGCCCGCGTGGCTCCAGCGCCTCTACCGTTCGCCGGCGCTGGTGCATCCGGCGTCGGAGCTGCCGCGCCTGTTGACCGAGTTCATCCCGCGAGTCGCGGCCTCGCTCGGCGCGGAGCTTCCGGATCTGAGCCACGTCGCGGATCTCGTCGACGCGCATCCGGAGTTCCTCCTCGTCGCCAACGGCGACATCGTGGAGGCGAACGCGCGGCTGCACGTCGCGTACGGCGAGCACGAGTTCCCGGTGCCGCCGGCGGGCTTTCCGTCTCCGCTCGCGTTCTTGCCGCCGGCTGGCCGCAGCACGCGGCCGCAGGTCGTCCGCCGTGACGTCGGTGCGGAGATGGCGGCGGTGCAGGCGCTGCTCAGCCAGCGCTTCCAGCCCGACGAAGCCAATGAAGGCCTGGAGGCGCGGGGTGACGAAGCCGTGGCGTTCTGGACGCACGGCATCGCCGAGCTGCCGGACGAGTGGGAGAAGCGCGTCCCCGACGACCTGGCGAAGGTGACGGTGCGCGCCACGCCGGTCAGCCCGCAGATGCGCGTGTCGAGTGGCGTGGACTGGCTGAGCCTGGACATGAGCTTCGCCACGGAGGGCGTGGCGGTCGACGAGACGGAGCTGCGCGCCTGCCTCGAGCACGGCCGTCACCTCGTGAAGCTCTCGGACGGGAGCTACGCGCCGGTCCGCGAAGAGGACGTGGCCGAGATTCTCCAGCACATGGCGGAGATCTACGCGGGCGTCGCGGACGCCAAGAAGCTCCCGCTCTCCCAGGCGGGCCGCATCCAGGATCTCTTGCGGCTGGTCGGCGACGCCAAGATGAGCCCGTCGGCCAAGTCGCTCTTCAAGAAGCTCGGCGACGTCGGCGCGATCCCGTCGGTGGCGAAGCCGCGCAACCTCAAGTGCGCGAGCGTCCGGGACTATCAGAAGCGCGGCTTCTCGTGGCTCGTCTTCCTGCACGACGTCGGCACCGGCGGCGTCCTGGCCGACGACATGGGCCTCGGGAAGACGCTGCAGACCATCACGCTGCTGCTCTGGGCCAAGAACAAGAGCAAGCGGAAGCTCAACCTCGTGGTCGCGCCGACCTCGGTGGTGAGCAACTGGCAGCGTGAGATCGAGAAGTTCGCCCCGGCGCTGAAGACGGTGGTCTGGCAGGGGCCGGACCGGCAGGACCTGCGACCGGAGCTCGACGACGCGGACGTGATGATCACGAGCTACGCGCTCTTGCGTCGCGACGAGGAGCTCCTGCAGTCGCTCGGTCTGCGCTACGTGGTGCTCGACGAGGCGCAGCACATCAAGAACCCGATGAGCGCCACGGCGCGTGCGGCCAAGGCGCTCAAGAGCGACCGCCGGCTCGCGCTGACGGGCACGCCGATCGAGAATCGGCTGAGCGAGATATGGTCGATCATCGACTTCGTCTCGCCGGGTCTGCTGGGCACGCTGAAGACCTTCGAGGAGCGCTACTCGCGCCCGATCGATCGTGGCGACGAGGGAGCAGCGCTCAAGCTGCGGACGATCATCCATCCGCTGGTGATGCGGCGTACCAAGCAGGAGGTCGCGCCCGAGCTGCCTGAGAAGATCGAGCAGGAGATCGTCGTCCCGATGGCCGACGAGCAGTCCAAGCTCTACAAGCAGATGCTCAAGCAGGTGCGCGACAGCCTGATGAGCACGGTCGAGAAGCAGGGCGTGAGCAAGGCGCAGATCCAGATCCTGGCGGCGCTCACGCGCATGCGTCAGGTCGCCTGCGACCCGCGGCTGACGAACCTGACCGGCGAGTGGAGCGCGGACACCAGCGGCAAGATCCAGGCGTTGAAGGAGATCGTCGAGGAGGCGGTCTCGGGCGGTCACCGAATCCTGGTGTTCAGCCAGTTCGTGCAGATGCTCCAGCTGATCCGGGGAATGCTCGACGAACTCGGCGTGACCTACGAGTACCTGGACGGCTCCACCAAGGACCGTCAGGAGCGCGTGGATCGCTTCAACAAGGACGAGAGCATCAACGCCTTCCTCATCTCGCTGAAGGCGGGCGGCACGGGCCTCAACCTGACCGGCGCCGACACCGTCGTGCACTTCGACCCGTGGTGGAACCCGGCGGTCGAGGATCAGGCCACCGACCGTGCGCACCGCATCGGCCAGACCAAGGTCGTCACCGTCTACAAGCTCATCGCGCGCGAGACGGTCGAGGAGAAGATCCTCAAGCTGAGCGACAAGAAGCGCTCCTTGGTGAGCAACGTGCTCACCACCGAGAGCACGCCGCTCAAGGGCCTCACCAAGGCGGACATCGACGACCTCTTCTCGTGAGTGAGGCCGATTCCGTGCGCTACTCGCAGATCGGCGTTTGACGCTGTGACTCGAGCGGGGCGAGCGCCAGCGGGAGCTGTACGTCGAGGCTGCCCGGCGGGTTGGGCGTGGGGAACGCGGTCGCGCGCGCGGCCCTGAGCAGGCACTCGCGCAGGACCGGGTCGCTCGTCTCGTCCTCGGTCGCGCACGCCGTCTCGACGCGCCCGTCCGCGCCGATGCGGAGCGCGAGGACGACGCGGCCACCGGCGGCGCCAGGGCCCTGCGTTCCGGTCACGCAGGTCGACGCCGCCTGCCGCAGTGGGCCCAGGCTGGAGACGATCGCGTCCGTGTGAAGGTCGCCGGCCACCGCGTTCGCCGGCAGCTCCGGGAGACCTTCGGGGCAGAGGCCCGCGTCGGCGGCCACGCTCGAGTCGGTCGCCGGCGCGTCCGGCAGCCGGGTGTTCGGGGCGAGCGCGACCGCCAGCCCGATCCGGCCCGCGAGCGATGCAGGCGCACGCCGAAGCACGTCCGCCACGCGATCGAGCGGCGTGCCCGCTTCGGCCGTGACGTAGAGGACGCCGGTCGACGGTCCCACCGTGGCGGTCAGCGCGTCGATCGGTCGCGGCCCCGGCTCGGTGGCGGCCTCGGTGCTGGAGCGGACGTACACGCCGCGGTCGGTCAGCGCCCAGACGATCGCGGGCTCCCGCCGCGGCGGCAACGTCGTCGTCACGGCGCTGAAGCTAGGGTGCGAAGGGTCGCCGCTCCCATACGCGCCCCAGCGGCTCAGCACGTTCACCGGACCGGGCTCGCTCTCGAGCGTCTCGTCGAGAATCGGCCGGCGGCGCGGGCAAGGGCCGGACCGCCACCGCGAGATTGGCCTCCAATCGCCAGGCGGGACGGAGCAGACAGCCCGCCGTCGATTCCTGGTCGCGCCGGTCGTCGAGTGTGCGGGCAGCGTTCAGCAGCGCCGCGAAGGTCGCGCTCGGCGAGAGCGAGCGAACGTCGGGCGCCGTCGGTGGTGCCTGGGCCTCGGGAGCCTGGGCCTCGGGAGCCTGGGCCTCGGGAGCCGGCTCCTCGGCGTGCTCGGGGGGTGGCGCCGCCGGAGCGCCGCAGGCGACGGACCACCCGATCGACGAGGCGAGCAAGAGAGACGTGACCCAGCGCCGCACGTCGCTCTCCTAACGCGCTCGCGCCGCCCCGTCCAACGTCGTCCCGGCCGCGGACTACTGCTCTCGATGCTCGCGGATCGCCCTGTTCAGCTCGCTGTGGGCACGCTTGTAGTCGTACCAGCCCTTGGCGATCGCCCCGACGCGCGACGATGCGGCGTCCTCGTCGTAGGTCTGCGTCTGGTCCAGGTAGTCGAGGTAGCTGCCCCAGGCGGTGCGCAGCTCCTCGATGGAGTGGTCGAGCTCGCCGAGCTGATCGGAGAGTTCCGCCGGCGCGATCAGATCGATGGCTGCGCCGTGCTCGTTGAGCTTCACCAGGCAGTCGTGGCGGACGTGCTGCGCGTAGCGTCCCGGGCTGCGGTTCGCGCGCTCGTTGATCGCCTCGCGCAGATCCTGATCGCTCCGCAGGTGGTCGAGCGGCTCGTTGGGCAGCGCGCAGACCCAGAACGCGTCGAAGTGGTCCGCCTTCATCCCGTTGATCTGCCGTCCGATGGTGCCGTACTGGTCGGGCTGCTCGCTCGCGAGCGCGAAGATCAGCCCGGCCACCACCACGAGCCCACCCACGACGGCCGCCACGAGCACCCAGGTGTTGCCCTTCTTCAGGGCCTTCTCGTCGTCTTCGAGGGAGGGGCCTCCGAGGGGAGGGCCGAGGTTGAGGTTCGGATCGCTCATCGCCTGCTCCCGACCGCGGTCGTGTTTCCCACCCGCCGCGGGGCGCTCATCATACCCGGTTCGCGGCGCGCGTTGGCGTCGAAGAGGGCGTCACTCGTTCAGGTTCAGGTGCAACCCGCCGCCGGAGCCGCCTCCGCCGAGGTGCAGCCCGCCACCGGATCCACCGCCGCCGAGGAGGCTCGGCCCGTGGTCCTCGCCGCCGAGCAGGCTCGGTCCATGGTCCTCACCGCCCATCAGGCTCGGCCCCTCGTCCTCGCCGCCGAGCACTGGGGCGTCCAGCGTGAGCGAGTCGGGATCCCCGTCGCCCAGGTTCACGTCCTCGGCGCCCTCGTCCTCCGGCAGGGGCTCCTCGTCCAGCGACTCGAGCGCCAGCGGTCCGAGGAGCTGGCGGATGATGTCGCGCATCTCCGATCGCCGCGACGAGGGCGTGCGGTCCATGACCTCGTGGGCCTCGCGCCGCATCGAGATCGAAGCGCTCCGCCTGCCGGTAGAGCCGCGCGGCCATCAGGTGGGCCTGCACGTCGCCGGGGTTGCGCGCGATCGCCTCGCGGGCGTGCTCGATGGCGCGGCCCACGTCGCCTGTGGTCACGTAGTAGCTGGCCCAGAGCTGCGGGAGCAGGTGGTACTGCGGGTCGAGCCGCTCCGCCTCCTCCAGCTCGGTGTGCGCCTGGTCGGTCTCCTGGCGGGACAGGTGAATGGCCGCCAGCGTCGCGTGGCCGGGCGCGAACTCCGGATACTGTTCGAGGGCCGAGGACACCTCGCGCGAGGCCGCGTCCAGATCCTGGAAAGGCGAGGGGGCTAGATAGACGCCCGCCAGCAGGTTGCGCCACGGCGCGTCCGAGCGGAGCTGCTTGGCGGCCTGCAGCTCGCGCACGCCTTCGTCCACGTGCCCGGCGGCGATCAGGATCGCGCCGCGGACCGCGCGTAGCGTCGGTGAGCGCTGATCGAGCCGCAGCGCGTGGGTCGACGACTCCATCGCCCGCTCCGGATCGCTCTCGCGGCTGAGCAGGTGGAGCGCCTTCGTGCCGATGGCGGCGCCGATGGCCTGCAGATCCGTCAGCACCCGCTCCTCGTCCGGCGGCGTGGTGCGGCCGCCGTAGGGGTCGAAGTAGGTCGGATCGCCTTGGCCCGCCTCACCCGGATAGACCGCGACCACGAAGTAGCCGAGCTGGCCCGAGGGGTCGGGCGGCGTGCGATCGCCGGGGAAGCGGACCGCCTCGGCGACCATCGCGTTCACGTCCTGCGCCCGGAGCGCGCTGGTCATCAGCGCGGCCACCTCGAGCGGGTAGAGGTGGTGGTGCCCGTCGTCCTCGCCGAGCCAGGTGAGCACCCGCGAGGGAGGCGCGAGCGGCGTCTCGCGGGGGACGCCGAAGGACCAGCGGTCGAACGCGCCGGCGGCGGCGCGCGCCCGGATGGCCTCCTGGATCGCCTGCGCCTTGGCTTCGGCCCCGCTGGCGTTGCCCGCGACCTGCTCGGCCCAGGTCTCAATCGCGTCGTCGGGGACCAGCATCGTGGCCAGGTCGCGGGCGTCCACGCCCTCGTTGCGGAGGTGACCCAGCGTCGCGGCTCGGTCCAGCGGCGCCAGCGGAACCTCGCCGGACACCGTGTCGGCCGCCTGGTCCGCCCACAGGGCATAGGCGATGCCCGCCGCGGCCAGTGCGCCTCCCGCGACCGCCCAGAATCAGCCACGGCGGGCGAGTGGCGGCCGCTGCGGCCTTGTCGGCCACCGGCTCGACCCCGTTGACGCGCATGCAGCTCGGGCAGCGGGGCTTCTTGCCTTCGGCGTCGTGCTCGAAGGTCTTGTCGCAGTGGACGCAGAGGTAACGCATGGAAGATCCCCTCAGATGCGCGAGAAACCCGGCCTCGAGCTCCCACCCGTCCGCCCGAGCCCCACGAGCGCGCGTCGAGGAGCGAACATCGGCGGTGTGTCTTCGAAAGGAGTGACGCCCATTCGCGTCCGACGCCGACGAGGAATCCGTGCGAGATACGGGTACCGGGGACTAGAACAGGCGCCGCGCTGGTGCAAGCCACCACGGCCGAATGCGACCGAGACTGAGCGTCGGCCGGAAACGCCCGGCGGGCGGCGGTTGTTCGAGCAGCCCGCGAAGAAAGGGAAGGGACATGGAGCTCGACTGCCTGACGTGCGGGGCGTGCTGTCGCACCGGTGACGACGGCCGCATCCTGGTGCCGCAGCAGGATCTGATCCGCTGGCGTCGGATCGGGCGCGAGGACCTGGTGCGGCAGCTCCAGCCCGGTCACTTCGGCGAGAAGGCCTTCGCCACCCGCGAGGACGGCTCCTGCGTCCACCTCGGTACCGCGGAGAACCGGAACGCGTGCACGATCTACGACGTCCGCGGGACCACCTGCCGCGAGTTCGGACGCGGCTCGCGCCAATGCCTGGAGTTCCGCCGCGACTACGGGATCGAATCCGCCGCGCGACGCATGAGAGACGTTCTCGCTTGACCGTCGTTCGCTCGTCGGTCAGCTCGTACATCTCCAGCGCCGACGAGTCCGTCGGTTCCGAGGCCACTATGGGAAATCGCCGCTTCACGCAGCCGTGCATCGAGTCCGCCCTCAAGGGGCGCGACCTCGTCGCATGGTCGCTCGCGGTCGCCTGGCCTCGGAGCGGGTCGAGACGCTGACGCGTTTCCCCTCCGGAGGATCCGAAGAAGGCCGCGGGCATCGAGCTCGCGGCTTTTTTCGCATTTGCGCCCCGGCGGGCGCGGGAGAGAACGATGGAGACCTTCGAGCGGAAGCTCGCATGGAGATACAGACCCTTCCCCGAGCTGGTGCGGCTGGCGTGGCCGATCGCCGTCTCGACGCTTTCGTACAGCGTCATGACGTTGGTGGACACGCTCTTCGTCGGCCGGCTCGGGGCATCGGCGCTGGCCGGCGTGGGGCTCGGCGGGACGGCGTCGTTCGTCCTGCTCTGCTTCGGCTTCGGCGTCTTGCGCGGCGTGAAGGTGCTGGTCAGCCAGTCGATGGGCGCGGGCCGGTCCTCGCGCGCCCACACCTGGCTGTGGGCGGGGCTCGCGCTGGCGGCGGTGATGGGCATGGTGATGTTGCTGGCCGGCCGTGGGCTGGCGGGATACCTGCGACTGATCGCGGCCAGCGAGACGGCCGGTGCGAGCGCCGAGGCGTACGTGTCGATTCGCATGCTCGGCGCGCCGATGGTGATGGCCTACGTGGCGCTGCGGGAGTACCGCTACGCGCTCGGCGACACGCGCTCGGCGATGCACGCGTCGGTATTGGCCAACGTCGCCAACATCGCGCTCGACTACCTCTTCATCGTGCATCTCGGCTGGGGAGTCGCAGGCGCGGCGTTCGCCACCCTCGCGGGGCACGTGCTGGAGGTCGGCGTGCTGATCGTGGTGCAGTCGCGTGACGGCTGGCGGCCGCGGAGGGTGAGCCTGACCGATCTGCGCGCTCTCTTGGCGGTCGGGGTGCCCACCGGGCTTCAGTTCTGGCTGGAGGTCGGCTCGTTCGCGCTGCTGACGGCGATCATCTCGTCGTTCGGTGACCGGCAGCTCGCGGCGCATCAGATCGCGCTCCAGGTCGCGCACTTCTCGTTCTTGCCGGCGATGGCGCTCGGCGAGTCGGCGTCGGTGCTGGCGGGGCAGGCCGTGGGCGCGGGCGAGGTGCGGCTGGTCCGGCGGGTGGCGCGGGTCGCGGTCGCGGCGGCGGCGGCGTACACGGGGCTCTGCACGCTGGTGCTGTTGGTGGGTGCGCGGCAGATCGCTTCCGCGTTCACCGACGATCCTGCGCTGCGCGGCGTGACCGAAGCGCTCTTGTGGATGGCCTGCGTCTTCCAGGTCGCGGACGGCGCGGCGGTGGTGGCGCGCGGGGTGCTGCGCGGGACGGGCGACGTGCGCTTCCCGGCGGTGGTGGGCATCGCGTGTGCGTGGCTGTCGACGCCGCCGCTGGCGTGGCTGCTCGGGCGTGGGCTTGGGCTCGGGGCCCTCGGCGGGTGGATCGGGCTGAGCCTGGAGATCACGGTCGCGGCGGGCATCCTGTGGTGGAGGCTGGAGCGGGCGGGATGGTTGGCGTCGGCGCGGCGTTCACGGGCACGGGTGCGCGCCGAGCGAGTTCCCGTCATCGCCTGATTGCGGCGTGCTGGTCGTCTTGCTGGTCGTGGGCGCCTCGGCGTCGATCATGACCGCCCGGCGGCGGTGGCTCGCCGGCTCCTTCGCAGGACCTCGCCCGAGCGCCGCGCGCCAAACGATGAAACGGCACACCGTTCGGCGCGCGACGCTTCGCGAGGCACCCCGAGGCGTCGCCGGCAATCCCCCGCGACCCGCCTCCCCGGTGGGATGGTCGGTCACGGGGTTCATGCTGGTTCGGGTCCCGGCGTACGCGCACACGGCGCGCGCACGCCACGACTGCTGCCACGGGCCGCTCGTCGCTCGCGTCCACGAGGGTGGCCGGGGCCGCCGCGGACCGCTGCTCACTCGCATCCGCGAGATTGGCGGTGGCTGCCGCGAGCCACTGCTCGCTCGCGCGCGAGAGAGTGGTCGGGGCTGGCGCGGGCCGCTCGTCGTTCGGGTCTGCGGGCTGGCGCGGGCTGCTCGTCGCTCGCGAATGCGAGAGTGGCGGTGGCTGGCGCGGGTCGCTGCTCGCTCGCGAATGCGAGAGTGGCGGTGGCTGGCGCGGGTCGCTCGTCGTTCGGGTCCGCGTGGGTGGGGGTGGCCGCCGCGCGTGCCGCATCGCGCTCGGTTGGCGAGATCATCGCCGGCTCGCGCTTGGCGCTCAGCGCGCCGGCGTGCAGACGCGGACGCGAGCTACTTGCGCTCGCGCGCCGAGCGCGACGACCGAGAGCGACGATGAGCTCGCGTCGTCGGGCGCGGCGCCGACGAGAAGATCGGATAGCTCGCTCGGAGGCATGGACGAGGGGAGGGGGAGGTTGAAGCCCTCCGAACGGAATGAGCCGGGTGCCGACGCGGGTCCCAGGCGCACGCCGTCGCTCGTGCGGGCCGTGATCAGGATCATGGCGCCCAGCGACGTCGCGTCGACCAACGGGTCCTCCGCGGCGAGCTCGTCGCGGCTGCGGAGCACGTCGCGGCTGGGAGCACGTCGCGGCTGCCGAGCTCGCTGGCCTCGGCGAGCTGCCGCAGCGCGAGCGACGTGTGACCGGTGTCGTCCTGCAGCGAGAACGCGGCCAGGTAGGAGTGGGAGGCGAGCGCGAGCAGTCGGCCGCGGCCGGAACGACGTGAGACCGCGTCGTCGGCGTAGGGGAACGTGTGGTCACGCGGGTAGAGAGCTCGAACGCCCTGTCCCTCGGGGCCCGAGGCGAGCCCGACGCTGCCCGTCCCGCTCAACCACGCGGCCCCGCTCGTCACCGAGAAGGTCGTTCGGTCGTTCACGAAGGTGACCTCGCCGCCGGTGCTGCGAACCAGCACACCGCAGGTGTCGTCCAGAAGGGCCACGCTCGCGATCGCTTCGGTCGGGGCGGCGGCGTCGAGGGTCGGCGCGCCGATTTGCGGCGTGGCCGGCACCACGACGACGCGCATCGCTGCAAGAGCGCGGTGTGCTGGTCGGCGGCGACCGACGCGAAACCGATCGTCGTCCCGAAGAACATCATCGCGCCCCCGAAGCTACCGACCGTCGCCGCTGCCGGGGATCAGAGCGCGACGCCGGCGGCGAAGTCGGTTGCGATGGTGGAGGAGACGGCGCTCACGGCAGCCGCGTCGCTGAACACGATCCCGAGCTCGCGGTTCTGCGTCAGCGAGGTGTAGGAGAGATTCTCGGAACCGACGAAGGCCTGGGTTCCATCGACCACCATCGCTTTGGCGTGGATATAGGGACTGTGAGTCTGCACGACCTGAATTCCCGCCCCAGTCAGCGCGTTCACCGCCGCTTGGGCGCTGCTCCCGAGCGAGTTGTCGGGAAGTACGACGCGCACTCGAACGCCGACCCGGGCGCGCGCGACCAGCGCTGTGGTCGTGTTCCGATCGCCCAGCTCTTCGGCTTCGACGTCCAGCGTGCTCGTGGCGCTGTAGATGAGACCATCGAGCACCGATTGCGCGTTGACGGGCGAGACGACGAGCGGGCCGCTGGGCGTGATGGCCCGACCGGCATAGTCGGCTGCGAAGATCGCCTCCGCTTCCGATACCGAGGCCGGATCCTCGGTGATCGCCAGGTACTCGCGGTTCGCCGTGGGCGACGTCACCGTCGCGTTCATGGTCATGATCCAGGCCTGGCGCCGGTCGATGATGACGCATTTCTCGTGCGTGAATTGGAACGTGCTCGGAGCCCAGTGGACCGAGACGCCGGCCGATCGCAGCATGTCGTACACGCTCCGATTCGACATGCTCGTGACCGGGAAATGCTGGTTGAGGACGACACGGACTTCGTGGCCCGCCGCGTGTTGCGCGATCAATGCGTTGATCACGTCGTGCGAGCTCAGATAATACATCGTCATGTGCACCGAGCTGGTCGCGCCGGAGATGGCCGCGACCAGGGCGCTCGCGTCGTCGCTCGGCTCGACGATGACCCGGACGCCCGACGAGGTGACCCCGCTCGACGCGTCGGGCGGTCCTGCATCGGGTGGGGAGCTCGTGGTCGACGCGTCGCTGCCGGCATCGCGGGCGCTGCCCGCGTCCTGCGTGATCGCGACGCCGCCATCCGGCGCGAGCGCTGCGTCCGAGCCACCGCCGGACCCGACGGGCTCGCCGCACCCGGGCAGCGTCATCCACGAAACGACGACCAAGAACGCGACCGCACGTGAAGAAGAAAGCATCAGGACAAGCAAGCGCTCGGTTCGCTCGGTGTCAAGAGCGCCCCTCGACCGGATGGGCCGCCGGTGCAGCCGCATGGGGCACGACGGAACCTACGCGGGGTGTGCCGGGCGAGACGTGACCGCCGCCGGGGCCGCGTGACGCGAGCCTGAACGGCTCCCTCGGCGCGTCGGACCGCCGATTTCTTGCCTTCTCGCGCGCGTTCCGTTCTGGTCCTCCGGGATGCGTCGGTTCGCCTTCAGCGCCGCGTGGGTTTCCATCGCGCTCATCGTGCCCGTCGCCGCGGCGACGCCGGCGCCGCGAGGGGCGTCATGTCAGGGGCACGGCGGGCGGCAGAGTCGCGCGGTCAACAGCCGACACCAGAGGAGCCGCTCGACCGGGTGGCCTTGGCAGGGTCGGCTCCGGCACGGCGTGCTGCTACAGGAATCGCCGCTCGTCCGCTACGTCGGGGAGTACCGCGAGGCCGGCAACCACTACGGGACCTGGCAGCTCGTGCAGCTCATCGAGCGCGCCGCCGAGCGGGTCCACCAGCGCTTGCCCGGCGCGCGGCTCTCGGTCGGGGAGCTGTCCGCCGAGCGCGGGGGCGAGCTGCCGGGGCACGCGTCCCACGAGAGCGGGCGCGACGCGGACATCTCGTTCTACATGACCGACGCCCGCGGGAGGCCCTACGACCCCTTCGCGTTCGCGGTCTTCGGCGGCGACGGTGTCGGCCGCGGTCCCAATCGCATGCTGCGCTTCGATGACGCCCGGAACTGGGAGCTGGTCGGGAAGCTGGTCGCCGACGGGGACGCCCGTGTGCAGCACATCTTCGTCTCGCGCGCCATCCAGCGGCGCCTGCTGCGGGAGGGGCGCCGCCGTCACGCACCGGCCGCCGTGATCGCGCGTGCCGAAGCGGTGATGCAGCAGCCCAGCCGCGGTAACCCGCACGCGAACCACTTCCACGTGCGCGTGTATTGCAACCCGCACGAGCGCCCCACCTGCCGTGACCGCGCACCTTTCCACTCGTGGTACCCGGGAACGCCGCCGGCACGCGATCGTGCCGATCGCCGCCGTGCAGCACGGCGTTCGCCGTGACATACAGAGTGTGATGAGTAGGAGTGGGCGGCCCTTCGTGACGGGCTCGGGCGCGGTGGCGCTCGGGCTGACGCTCGCGCTCGCCGTCCTCCCGGTGGCGGCGCAGGAGCGCGGGTTCACGGCCGAAGAGCTTTCCCGGCTCGAGCACGGCCGGCTCGTGGCGAGGCCGGTCTCGCGCCGCCGCGGTTCGCTCCGGCTCATCGGTGGCAGCAGCTGGCAGGTGGTGAACCAGCCGGTCGACGTGACCTGGCGGGCGCTCTGCGACGCGCGCAGCTATCGGCGGATGCTCCCCGGCGCCGACCATGCCGAGGTGGTCGCGCACTCCTCGGGCCAGCGGGTGGTGCGGGTGAGCCACGCGGCGGGCTTCGTGCACGCGAGCTACCACCTGCGGATGACCTACGACCAGGCGCGCCGCGATATCGCGTTCCAGCTCGACGACCAGCGGCCGAACGACCTGCGCGCGGCGTGGGGGTTCATCTCGGTGGGGCCGTTCCAGGACGATTCGGACAAGACCCTGGTCAGCTACGGCGTGATGGCCGACGTCGGCGGTGGCGTGCTCGGCGGGATCCTCCGCGGCCAGATCCACGAGTGGATGCTCCGCGTTCCGACGACGATCCGCGAGTACCTGCGTGGCCCCGCGCACAACCGCTACCTCGAAGGCTGATCTTCGGCGATCGTTCAGCGTTGGGGCGTTCAGCGTTCGGGGGCCGCGATCGAGGCCGCGCGCAGCACGCGCCGCCAGAGCTCGTCGGCACCGTCGCCGGTCACCGACGAGAACCCGACCGGCTTGAACCCGAGCCGCTGCGCGAGCGCGTGCAACGCCGGCTTGCGCTTGTTCGCGGGCAGCTTGTCGAGCTTGGTGGCCACCACGATGGGCGTGACCTCGAGGTCTGCGAGGAAGGTCAGCAGATCGAGGTCGTCTGCCTCCGGGCCGCGCCGGATGTCCACGATGACCACCACCGCCCTCAGCCCGGGCCGGTCGCGGAGGAAGGCGTCGATCATCGGGCCCCACGAGCGCCGCTCGACCTTGCTCCGCTTGGCGTAGCCGTAGCCCGGCAGGTCCACGAAGTCGATGAAGGCCTCGTCGCCGTCGCCGATGCGCAGGCGCGTCCGGAAGAGCGCGAGGCCGCGGGTGCAGCCGGGGGTGGAGCTGGTGCGGACGAGCTTGCGGCGGCCGACCAACCGGTTGATCAGGCTCGACTTGCCGACGTTGGAGCGCCCGGCGAAGGCAATCTCCGCGAACGCGGGCGGAGGCAGCGACTCCGTGTTGGTCGCGCTGGCGAGAAATCGTGCGTCGAGGACCTGCATCGCGTGCTGCTGTAGCGGGCGGCGAGGGCGGAGGCCAGCCGGCTCGCCGGTCGTCAGCGGCGGACGCGGCGGCGAACCGCCGCCCAGAGCTCCTCGAGCTCGGGCGTGCGGAGCAGCTTGGCCGCGATGAGGAAGACCACGCCGCCCGCGCTCACGGCGCCGATCAGGACGGCCACGTTCCACGGGTCGTTGCCGCCGCGGCTCCACTCGCCGAAGCGGGCGATCGCCCAGCAGGTGCCCGCCATCGCGGCGCTCGCGGCGCCGATCCGCAGCCCGCTCGCCACCACGGCCCGCAGCCCGAGGCGGCCTACCTTGCGCCGGAGCAGGACGAGGAGCGTCACCAGCTGGCCGATGCCCGCCGCGCTCAGGGCCATGGCCACGCCGACGTGCCGGAAGGGGCCCATCAGCGCCAGCGCCGTCGCCGCGAACACGAGCATGTTCACCGTGCTCGCCACCACCGGCGTCCGCGTGTCGTTGTAGGCGTAGTAGAGCGGCACCACGGTTCGCACCGACGCGATCGCCCACACGCCGGCCGCCTGCCACTCGAGCGAACGCGCCGTCTCGATGACGTCGGTCCGCTCGAACGCGCCCCGGCCGAAGGCGACGGCGACGATCGGCTCGGCCAGCACCGCCAAGAGGAGCGTGGAGGGGATGCCGAGGAAGAGGGTCAGCCGCAGCGAGTAGCCGAAGAGCTGGCGGATTCCGTCCAGATCCCCGCGCTGGCGCATATCGCTGAGCGTCGGCAGCGAGGCGCCCGCGATGGCGAGCGCGAACATGCCCTGCGGGATCTCGACCAGCCGCTGCCCGTAATAGATGTAGCTCTGGGCGCCTTCCTCCTGGAAGCTGAGGAAAGTGCGGCCGAGCATCGTGTTCAGCTGGTAGACGCCGAAGCCCGCCAGCACCGGGACCAGGAGCCGCAGCGTCTTCTTCACCGCCGGGTCGCGCAGCGTGAGCTGGGGGCGGCGCAAGAGCCCGACCGCCCGCTGGGCCGGCCACTGGGCGACGAGCTGGAGCGCGCCGCCGATCAGCGCGCCGAGGGCGAGGGCGCCGACCGCCGGCAGCCCGAGCGCGGTGGCCGGACCGACCAGGACCAGAGCGGCGAAGATCAGCGCTACGTTCAGGAGCGCCGGCGCGAACGCGGGCACGGCGAAGCGGCGCAGGGCGTTGAGCCCGCCCATCCCGAGCGCGGCCAGCCCCATGAAGAAGATGTAGGGGAAGACGACCCGCGTGAGCTGGACCGTCTCGCCGTAGCGCGCGCAATCCTCGAAGAGGTAGCCCGTGGCGTACACGCTCACGAGCGCCGGTGCGGCGAGCACACCGAGGACGGTGACGACCAGCAGGACGGTGCCCAGCAGGCCGGTCAACCGTGCGAAGTACTGGCGCGCCGCTTCCTCGCCGTCCTTGGCGCGCACCTCGCTGAATACGGGCACGACCGCGGCCGAGACCGCCCCCTCGCCGAGCAAGACCCGGAGCGCGTTCGGGATGGTGAAGGCGACGTAGAAGAGGTCGGTCAGCTCGGTCGGGAAGGCCGCGGCGAAGACGATGTCCCGCGCGAACCCGAGGATCCGGGAGGTCAGCGTGCCGGCCGCCACCACGCCCGCGCGCCTCGCGATCGCGCCGCCGGCGCGTTCGTCCTCTGCGCCCTCGCGTGCGGCAGCATCGGTCACGGCGGCAGTATCCTCGTGCTCGGCCACGGGCTCCAAAGTTTCGGGACGCCTTTCGCTGGCGATCCGTGCTCTGCCGCTCGCGGGTTGGCACGGGAGCGGGCGATGGACCAGCTTCGGGCCGGGGCCGGCTCTCCTTGACAACGTCTGCGCCCGCCGTTAGTAGTCCGCTCCCCGCTCTTGTTGCGGGCAGGAGTCGAGACGTGGCGAATCACGCATCCGCGAAGAAGCGTATCCGGCAGACCGAGAAGCGCACCACGCGCAACCGGCACATCCGCACCACCGTCCGTACGTACGTCAAGCGCGTGCGTGCGGCCATCGCCGCCGAGGACAAGGCGACCGCCGAGCAGGCGCTCGCCGTCGCGGCCCGCAGCATCGACAGCGCGGTGTCCAAAGGCGTGTACCACCGCCGGACGGGCTCGCGGTACATCAGCCGTCTGAGCCATCAGGTCGCGCAGCTCGGCTGATCGCGCGCCTTCATCGAGACGCCGTCCGGTCTGCCCGGGCGGCGTTTTCGTCGTTGTGGTGCGGCTCGCGCAGCCTTTCCGCGCTCCTCCGCTCGCGGTTGCAGGGCACCGAGCTTGCCCAGCCGCAGCGATTCGAGGGCGCTGCGCGGAGAGGCGATCCGGGCCCCTTATGCCGCGTTTTCGTCGGCGGATCGCGCGGCACCGTCCGAGCCATGGCGTAGACTCGGAGCGCCTGTCCTGGGAGGCGACGACCGTGGGGACGAAGGCCTTGTCGTTCGTGAGCCGCGGGGCAGCACGGGCTGTCCGGCGCGGGTCGCGACCGCTCAGCCGCGGCGCTTGCGGGCCGCGATGCGCTTCTCCGCGCTCTTCCAGCCGGCGTCGAAGGGGCGTCCGGGTGCGTCGACGTCGATGACGACCGGCGCGTGGTCGGAGGGCGTCGGCTTGCCCTTGCGGGCCTCGCGGTCGATCTCGGCCCAGGTCACGCGCTCGGCCAGCGGCCGGGTCACGAGGAGGTGATCGATCCGCATCCCCTCGTCCTTGTGGAACGCGCCGCCGCGGTAGTCCCACCACGAGTAGCGCCCGGGCTCGGGATGATGCCGGCGGTAGGCGTCGACCAGACCCCAGTCGCAGAGCCGCTGCACAGCCGCCCGCTCTTCGGCCGAGACGTGGGTGCCGCCGTGGCAGCGCGCGGGATCCCATACGTCCGCGTCGTCCGGAGCCACGTTCAGATCGCCTCCGAGCACCAGCGCCTCGTCCGGGTCGCAGCGCTCGCTCAGCCAGCGCGAGAGGCGCTCGTACCAGACGAGCTTCGCGCGATAGAACTCCGAGTCGATGGCGCGGCCGTTCGGTGCGTAGAGGGAGACCACCCGTACGCCCCCGCAGCGCGCGGCGATCACGCGCGCTTCGGCGAGGGGCGCGTCGTCGGCCACCTCCGGCGTCGGGTCTTCGCGGAAGGGCTCGCCGAAGCTCGGCGACACGTCCTCGACGCCCACCCGGCTGGCGATGGCCACGCCGTTCCACCGGCCTTGCCCATGGTGCGCCAGCTCGTAGCCCCGCTCCCGGAAGGCCTCCAAGGGCGCGTCGGCGTCGGTGAGCTTGGTCTCCTGGAGCAGGAGGACGTCCGGCGCCGCCCGCTCGATCCACCAGAAGACCTTCTCGAGCCGCGCCTTGAGCGAGTTCACGTTCCAGGTCGCGATGCGCATGCCGTCTCGTTTGGGCGCGGCGACGGCACCGCGCAACCCGGACGCGCTGGCGAATGATCCGGGCTCGGCCGGGCCTCGAGCGCTGTCGATAAATCGGACCGAGCCCCGCAATCGAGATGGTCTCACCCGCAAGGCGGCGCGAGGAGTCGCGGCGATTGCACGGCGACGAGCGACAACGCCGCGGATGGGACCGGATCGGCCGCGGGGCGACGGGAGATTTGTCGCCAGACCTTCAGTCCCAGACCTCGATGATCGCGACGCCCCGCTCGGACCGCTCCGCCGCCGGCTCGGGGCGGCGCGGGCGCTCCATCGGGAGCTCGATCTGCGGCTGCGGACGGCGCGTCTCGTCGCGGCGCGCCTGCTCCCGACGGCGGAGCTCCTCGATGATGTAGGCGGGCAACATGCCCAGAAGTGAAGCATGCCGCGTGCCCGTTGGGCCCGCTCCCGCTCGCGCCTGCGTGATCGCGCGAATGCGCAAGAATCGCACGTCGCCGATCCCGAGCGCCGCCGGCCGCGTACCGTGCCGTTCCCATCGACCGCGACACGGATGTCCGGGTCTCGGTGCGAGGCGGAGGTCCGCAGCACTGCCGAGTTGGCTCGTAGCCCGCGATCAGGCGGCCGGTGTCAGCTCGAAGCGGAAGTCGCCCATCGAGACTCGCGCGCGGAGCCCGGCGCAGACGCGAAGGCGCCGCTCACCGGCGGCGTCGCGCGAGAGTTGGCTCAGATCGACCGGGGTGCCGCCGACCGTGGCCACCGCCTCGGCGCCGTCCGGGATGCAGAGCGTCCAGCCGACGGCGTCCGCCTCCAGGAGCGCGAAGCCCTCGCCGCGCTCCTCGAGCACGACCTGCCGGCGCATGCCGGGCGTGCTCGACGGCAGGAACGCGAGCAGCTCGTCGTCCCAGGTGAGCGCGGCTTCGAAAGCGGTGGCGGACATGATCGGTTCCTCAGGCGATGACGCGATGCAGCATTCATCGTGCCAGCCTGGGTGGGAAGCGCGGGGAAGGGTGGAAAGCTACTTTGTTTCAGCGGTTTATGGGCGTCGGCCCGGCGCCTCCGTCGTCCCCGACCGCGACGGGCCTGTCCGGGCCGTTACGAAATTGTCGGTCCAGGACATGGACGTCCGGGCTGACGTACGTCGACAACGCCTCGCTGTAGCTGCCGGTCAGACCACGAAAGGGATCAGCGCCCGTCGCTCGCTCGGATAGGTGTCCGGGAACTTCTCCTGGTACCAGCGGTGGTTGGAGATGGCGCGAGGCGCGAGGTTGGCGATCGTGTAGACGGCGAACGCGAGGCCGGCGAGGGACCAGGTCATCAGCGCCCAGCCAAGCCACTCGACGATCTCGCCGAAGTAGTTCGGGCTGCTGATCCAGCGGTACATACCGCCGCGGGGGATCTTGTAGCCGGTCTCGCCGGGCTTGCGCAGGTGGATGAGGACGGTGTCGGCGTGGAGGTTGATGGCGAGGCCCGAGAGGAAGACCAGCGCGCCGGCGATGAAGCGCGGGTCGGCGAGCCATGCGCTCGGGTAGGTGCCGAAGCACGAGATCCACCGGGCGTTCACGTAGACGTTGATGCCGTTGAAGAGCATCCCCATCAGCGGCACCGAGACGGCCATCCGCTTGTTCCCGATGCGCATCCGGAAGGGGAAGACGAACGCGCGGTGCACGTAGTGGAGCTGCCAGAACGTGAGCAGGACGAGCGGCGTGAGCTCGAGCGCGTGGGGCCCGAGGAAGTAGAGGCCCGTGAAGAGGATCACGGCCGGGCTCTCCATCAGGATCCAGCCGACGCGGCTCGGGATCGTCGGTCCCCATCCGTCGCGCGCGTGCCGCCCGTACGGCGCCGTGGTCCACAGGAGCGCGACGAGCGTCGGCACCGCGAGCACGAAGAGCGTCATGGTCAGCGCGAAGTGGAGGTTGGCTTCGGACATGGGCGGCGCGATGATAGCCCGTCGAGATGTCCGAGGCGGAAGTCGTGATCGGTATGGCCGAGCGATCGGCGTCGAGATTGGGTACGCGCCCACGCAGGAAACGCAGGCCGTTTCCGAGGAGGCTCGCAGCCGAGGCCGACGTCGAGAGCCGGCCAGACCGCGTTGCGAGCTCCAAGGACATCTAGGAAGAAGCGTCGCGATCGAGTTGACACCGGCCGACGAAGCGCGTTTGTTGGTCGGGCTGAATCGAAGGTCCCGCTCTCCCGTCTCGAGCTCTGCCATGCACCGACGCCTGCTCCCCGCTCTCCTTCTCCTCGCCGCCGCGCTCTGGCCCTCGCCGGCGCGCATGCAAGATGCGCCGGCCGATCCGCACCTCGTGGAGCTCCGGTCGCACTTCCAGGGCACATGGCGGCGCACCGCGAACGAGCAGCGGGCGCGGCGGGTGGTCGACTCTGCGATCGATCAGGCCGTCAACGCGATGAACTTCTTCGTCCGGGGCATCGCCCGCGGGCAGCTCCACGACAACACGCCGCTCAACGCGCGGATCGATCTGCTCTTCGGTGACGACGGCCGGATCACCGTGATGTTCGACGGCGACGCCCATCGCCGCTACCGGTCGCGGCTCGGGCAGACGGTGCGGGTGCGGACGCCGGACGGCACCGAGATGCGGATGACTCAGCGCTTCCAGGAGGGCGGCAAGCTCGAGCAGGTCTTCCAGACCGATCAGGGGACGCGCTGGAACGTCTACGAGAGCACCGGCGAGGGCCAGATGCGGGTCGGCGCGACCACGCAGGGCATGATGATGCCCCAGCCTCTCTACTTCGCGTTCGACTACGCGCGCGCCGAGCACTGAAGGCCGCTCGCGGCGATGAGGCCCGGTCGGCGGGTGCCGTCGTTCCGAGCCTCGCTCGCCTCGTCCGATGTCAGCGGCGCGGGCTCCGAGCGAAGCGCGCGGCGCATGCTACGAGCAGGAGAGCAGCTCGAAGGAGCGGGCTGCCTCTGGCCCTGCGCGGCCGGCTCTGCAGAGGAGGCGTGGAATGGCGGACGAACGAAGGTCGAAACGCAGCTCGGTCCACGTGCGGTCGTTGTCGATCGACGACCTGCCGACCGTCTATCACCTCGGCGCCAAGCTCTTCCGGGCAGGCGACTTCCCCAGCCTGTACCGCACCTGGGACGAGTTCGAGGTCGTCGCCTTCTTCGACTCCGACTGGGACACCTGCTTCGTCGCCGAGATTGACGACGAAGTGGTCGGGTTCGTGCTCGGCACCGTGCTCGAGAAGCGCCGGAGCGCCTGGAGCTACGGCTGGGTGGTGTGGATCGGTGTCGATCCGGCGCGCGCGCGGGAAGGCGTCGCCTCCAAGCTGCTCGACCGAGTGACCGACGAGTTCGTCGAGCTCGGCTGCCGCATCCTGCTCGCCGACACCGACCCCGCGAACGAGAAGGCCGTCGGCTTCTTCGAGGGCAATGGCTTCGGTCGCCCGCGCAAGCACGTCTACCTCGAGAAGAACCTCTCGCGTGCGCAGAGCGAGAAGGGACGCCAGCC
This sequence comes from uncultured Pseudomonadota bacterium, assembly GCA_963832725.1. GTDB lineage: Bacteria > Myxococcota_A > Polyangia > Polyangiales > Sandaracinaceae > JAEZBP01. The sequence goes on along the minus strand of CAWHVG010000003.1, from coordinate 2,101,440 downwards.
CTCCCGCGGCGCCCCCCGCCGCAGCCCCGCGCCCCTGCCTCGCAACGCGAGCGAGGGACGCAAGAAGGGCTGAGCTCCACCTGCGCGCCGTGAGGCAGAAATCGGGCGCCTCGCCGGCGCCGCACCACGCGCTTCGAACTGGAGTATTCTCCGCCCCGATGGTCGACCCCATCGTGACCTCGCACTACACGAAGCCTCCGGACCTCGCGGAGCGCGAAGGGCGCATGGAGGTATGGATCACCGATTCCGCCTGGCCTCCTCACCCGCAGCCGGGGCGACACCTTGCTCGCTCCGATGGCGAGCTTCCTCGCGCGCGACGCGGACCGACTCCTGCGCCAGTCGGTCGGAGGCCCCTACCTCTTCATCCACGACTTCAGCTCGGTGCGTGGATACGACTCCGGCGCACGGCAGATCCTGACCGATTGGGGCAAGGCGCTCGGCCCGCGCCTGAAGTCCGCGCGCGTGCACATCGCCAAGGACGCGCCGCGCATCGTACACATGGGGCTCAGCGTCACGTGCGCCGCGCTGGTGGTCGTCGGCTTCGACGTCCGCCCGGCGCCGGACCTCGAGGCCACGCTCCGCGAGCTGGGCGTGCGTCCACGCGGCGGTTGAGCGGACCCCGATCGCGAGCGGGCTTCGTGACGGCGCGCGAGTGTGTGCCATCATCCGCCGATGGCTTCGATGACCGTGCGGCGGATGCGCTTCGCGTTCCCCGAGGATCTCGACGTGGTGTTCGTCCGGGACGATCCGGAGCTCTCGTTCGTCGCCGTCGCGCTCTCCCTCGCGCTCCCCTACCTCGAGCCTTACCTCATCCGCACGATGAACGAGGCGCGCGCGCACGTCACCGATCCGGAGCTCCAGCAGGCGCTGCGCGCGTTCATCCTCCAAGAAGGCCAGCACTACCAGCAGCACAAGCGCTTCAACGAGCACTTCCGCGACCGCGGCTTCACGCGGCTCCCCGAGCTCGAGGCCGAGCTCGCCGCGGACTACGCGCGCTTCAGCGCGAGCGCGCCGCTCTCGTTCAATCTGGCCTACGCCGAGGGGTTCGAGGCGCTGACGACCGGCCTCGCCTTGCGCCTGCTCCACCTCGACCGTTCGGACTGGCAGCCGGAGGCCCGCGCGCTCTTCGAGTGGCACCTCTTGGAGGAGGTCGAGCACCGCTGCGTGGCGTTCGATGTGTACCAGCACGTCTGTGGCGACTACCTCAACCGGGTTCGCGTCGGTGGGTTCGCGCAGCGGCATCTGTTGAGGTTCTTGCTCCGGGTGGCGCGCTACCTGGTGGAGGCCTCGCCCGACCGCATGGCCGCGCTCGGCGGTCGCCGCGCGCACTGGTTGCGCGTCGCTCGCCTGGTGTGGCGCCTCTTCGCCCCGGTCTTCCCGCGCGTCGCCCGCTCCCACCTCCCCTGGTACTCGCCGCACCGCCTCGAGATCCCCGCGGGCTTCGCCGAGCTCGCGGCGGAGCTCGCCCCGCGGACCGAACGGGTCCTCGGCTCGAGCGAATGATCGTCCCCGGCCGGTCGTGCGACGGCAAACCCGACCCGGAACCCTCCCGTCGCCTGACAGCCGGCCCGCGGGTCCGCTCTCGATCAGCCCGAGACGGGGCGGCTCACATCTGCGGCGGCAGGGGCTGGTCGTGGGCGAGCGCGACGATTGAGTCGTAGTAGCCCTGTAGGTAGCTCTCGACGGTGTCGTAGCCGGAGCCGAGCGCCCTCAGGTGGTACTGGATTTGGAGCTCGGTCACGCCTTCGGCCGCCTGCTGGCACACGACCGAGCCCTCCAGCACCGAGATGGCCGAGGTACCCCACGTCTTCTGCCAGCGGGTGGCGGTGACCCTCGGCATGTCGACCGTCCCCTCCACGACGTCCGAGCGCCACGTGAGCTCGAACTCGACGGTGACGACGTCCGGGATCACCAGGTGGCTGCGGTGGCTCCAGGGGACGCTGGGATTGACGTCCTCGACGTAGGTGAACGTGACCTGCGGGCGGCGGTCCGCGCCGGCGAGCGGATTGTGGACGGCGGCGAAAGTCGTCGCCACGTCGGCGTGCACGTAGGCGCGCGCGTGGACGTCGTTGGCGCCCATGTAGCGCTTGCGGACGAAGGTGATCTGCTCCGGGTACATGTCGCCGTCGACGGGCGCCGGATCCGGCGCCTCGTTCGGGTCCTCCCAGGGCTCGAGCCCGGGCGGGAAGGTGGTGGCGACGTTGTTGAAGCAGCCGCCTGCGATCAGGCAGGCGAGCGCGACCACCACGAGCGCTGCCGTCGGTGCGCGCCGGGCCATCAGCTGCCGCCGCTCGGGTTCAGATCCTCGGCCACGATCTTGTCCATGCACCGCTCCGCGATCGCCGCGATCGTCCAGAAGGGGTTGCCCGCCGGCACCGAGCCCGGGATCAGCGCGCTGTCGACCACGTAGAGCCCGGGATGGCCCGTCACACGGCCGTACGTGTCGCAGACGCTGTTGCCGCCGGTGTTGCCCATGGTGGCGCCGCCGAGCGGGTGGAAGGTGATGCTGTCGTCGAGCCCGGGCAGGTGCCCGCGCATCCCGCCCGCGGCGTCGATCATCTGCTGCAGCGTGTACTCCGCCGCCATGCCGGCGTTGGCGTCGTAGCTGGTGTCCCAGTCCGGCTCGACCTCGTCCTGGTCGTTGAGCACCAGGCGGCCGAGCTGATCGGGCACGCCCTCCGTGGCGCTGATCAGCGTGTGATCGATGCCGACCGGTGCCGGGCCGAACTCCATCCCCACCGGTCCGTGCGGCGTGTCGTGGTTGTGGATGAAGATGCAGGCCGGGCCGCCCTCGTTGACCGGCATGCTGTCGGCGATGCCGGTGCGGACCAGGATGCGCTGGCCGTTGTTGCCCCAGGCCTCGCCGACCTTGTCGCTGAGGTGGGGCAGCGTGCCGTCGCGCTTGGCGCGCAGGAGCAGCTTGGTGGTGTTCATCGAGCCCGCGCCCAAGAAGAGCATGTCGGCGCGGATGGTCGTGGTCTCGAGGACCATACCGTGATCGTCGATGCGCTCGACCTTGGCTTCGTAGCCGCCGCCGGACGCTGCGCCGATCGAGACGACCTGGTGCTGGGGCCGGACGTTGACCATGCCCGTCGCTTCCGCCATCGCGAGATAGCCGCGGTCCACCGAGTTCTTGGCGCCGCTGTTGAGCCCATAGAGGTACTCGCCGTGGATGACCTGGGCGGGGAACTCGCCGTTGAGCTCGGCGCGGACGAGGTCCCAGTCGATCGTCACCGGGATGCGCTCGACGTCGAGGTTCGCCGCCATCGCGTCGCGCAGGAACACCCGGCTCGACGCGTAGGTGTCGGTCGCGAGGACGTCGTCCGGCAGCCTGCCGGGGTTCACCACCTGCTGCACGCGCGGGTAGTAGACCGAGTTCATCTCCGCGTAGTCGACGTCGCTCGGGAAGACCGACTCGAAGAGGTTCTGCGGCGGCTGGATCATGATGCCGCTGTAGACCAGCGAGCCGCCGCCGACGCCGGCCGCGCAGACGACGTCGAGGTTCTGCCCGTGGAAGCGCTGGAGCAAGCCGACGTAGGGCGCGCCGTAGGTGGTCGAGTGGCGGAGGTTCGAGGGGGGCACGCCCGGGATGACGGGGTTCACGTGCATCCACGCGCACCGGCCGTCGGGGTTCAGCATGTCCGGGCAGAAGGTGTCGTGGCTGTCGGTGATGTCCCACCGCCGCCCGCGCTCGAGCACCGTCACCGACACGCCCGCGTTGGCCAGGTGCAGGGCCGCGATCGAACCGCCGAAGCCGCTCCCGATCACCAGCGCCTGCACGCGCTCCACCGCCTGTCCGTCGCATCCCGCGACGTAGAGTCCGGCGCTGCCTGCAGCCGTCAGGCGAACGAAATCTCGGCGACCGATCCGGAAGCGACCACTGCGATGCATCGAATACCTCTTTCTCCTGCGAGAGGGCTTCGGATGATAGCAGCGGTCGGAGCCAAGCGAGGAGTCGGTTCTCGAACTGAGCGCATGCGCCGTGAGCGATCTTCCGCTCGAGGTCCGCGAACAGGCGCGAGGCGAAATCCTCCGGACACGCGCGCCGCGCCGAGACCGGCCCCCCGGGGCGGAACCCGTTGGACTCCGGCACGCGCGCCCCGGCGACGCCGCCGCCAGGCCGGCCACGTCCCGCACGCGATCAATTGTGCTCCCACCACCTCGAGGAGCGAGCGCAAGGTCACAGAAGCGTTAACGGTATTAACGCGCGCACCACGGTCGGGTTGGTGTGCCAATCGCGCGGACCTGATCTCCCGAAAGGCCGTGATTTCAACACTTTTCGAGCTCGGGGCATCACCCTCGCGGCGGCGGCCATGCGTTCGTCATCCGAGGCCCGGCGCTCCGCTGCTCAGTGCGTTAAAGGGCTTCACGCCGGCTGCTTCGTGCCTCTGCGGAACATCCCACGCGCTCGTGCAGCGCCAGCCACCGCCGGCAGCGGGGCGCTCTTCAGGCCTCGCGCACGACCTCCGGCAGCGATTCCACGTCGCGCAGCAGCTCGCTGATCGTGACCTCGTCGATGCTCTCGACGGGCACGGCGCCCGGGCTGCTGTTGCCCCAGCCCCACGGCTCCTCGCGGCAGAATTCGATCTTGCCGAGGAGCTGCGTCGGATCCGACCAGTCCAGCCCGCCGATGCCGATGCCGGTCTCGAACCAGAGCCAGGCGTGCAGATCGCCGCGGACGGGCTTGCCGAAGCAGTAGTACACGCCGGCGTCCTGGGGCGTGCCGTGCCGCCAGCCCCGGCTCTGCAGGCCGACGAGCTGCTTCGTCTCGACCTCCCGCCGGTCGAAGCGGACGATCGCGCGCTCGTCCGCGTCGCCTTCGCCCAGCCGGTAGACCTCGCGGTCGAGCTGGGGGAAGGGCGCGGCCAGCTCGTAGTCGCGGAAACTCTCGCTCCAGCGCGCGGTCTCGTCGTCGCTCATGTGCAGCCGGTGCACCAGCCCGACCGTGGCGCTCTCGTCGAGCTCGAAGGGCTCGTCGTCGATGTCGGCGTAGGTGCGGTCCTCCGCCACGCGGAAGCAGGCGGTCGGCTTGCCCGTCTCGTCCACCACGCCCCAGACCAGCCTCCGGACCACGTGGAACATCAAGGGGTGGTGGACGAGGAAGGCCTCGAAGTCCGCCGCCGGCCAGTCGCGCCGCCCCATCGATTGCTCCAGCCGGGCCAGCTCGATCTTGGCGAGCGTGCGCACGTCCTTCTTCATGCCCTTGAAGCGCGCGACCGCCTCGTTGGCCAGCTCGGCGTCGTCCTTCAGGCCCGGCTTGGGTAGGTTCGCGCGCTTCTTCCCGCTGGCGTCGAAGACGAATGGCGTGAGCGTCTCGTCGAAGCCGACGCGGAAGCTACGCGGTCCGAAGTCGAGCTCCATCGAGCCGTCGTCTTCCAGGCCGAGATCCGGAACCAGCCGATCCTCGAGCTGCTCTTTGGTCAGCCCGCGGCGCTCGGCGATCTCGTCCATCTTCTCGCGGGCCTTCTTCTGCAAGCCCTTGTAGCGAACCTTCTGGGCGATGCCGTTCAGGCACATCATCGCCGTGTCGGAGCCGATGGTGGCGAGGACGTCGAGGCCGCTCACGGCGCGCTGGTGCTGCGACTCGCCGGGCCAGCGGCGGATGTGGGGCGTGAGCTGGCGGGCGCACTCGTCGTCACCGAAGTGGCCGAGCGCGTTCATCCCCCACTTGTGCTTGGAGGGGCTGCCGGCGCTGTCCCACATGACGAAGAGCTCCCACGCGAAGCTCGCGAGCGAAGCCGGCGTGCAGACGGCCTTCGCGGCTTCGATGGTGGGCACGTGCTTCTTCGAGAGCGCCCACGCGAGCGTGTCCATCGAGGTCGCGGGCAGCGCCTCGCCCTCGTGCAGCAGGATCTGCGGCAGGGCGGCGGGCGACCAGAAGTCGGGCGCCTTGGGGAAGGGTTTGCCGCGCAGCTCGACGGGCAGGCTGTCCTCCGCTGCCTCCGGCGCGCGCGGGGCCTGCCCGCTCAGGCGCGCGAGCTGCCCGTGCAGGCGCTTGGCCCAGCCGACGTTGCGCTTCGCGGCCGCCTCGATGACCGGCGCCGCGGCATCCGGCATGGCGCGGAGCAGCTCGAGCGCGGCGGGCTTCGGATCATCGGTCTTCGCCAGCTTCGTCTTGTCCAACGTGCCGAGCAGATCGGCGGCGGCGGCGGCCAGCGGCGGGGAGTCTTTCGCGTGCTCGGCGAGCAGGCTCAGCACCTGCGCGAGGGAGGCCCCGAGCGCGTAGGGCGGGTACTCGGCTTCCGCGATGTGCTGGGCGCTCCGGCGAACCCAGGCGGAGATCGGGAGAAAGCCGCGCTCGCGGTGGCGGTCGAGCAGCTCGACCAGCGCGCCCGGCGCGGGATTGAAGCGCCAGCTCGTCTTCACCGCGCCGAGCTGCAAGCACTCGAGCGAGCTCAGCTTCGCGAACACCTCGGCCAGCTCGTCCGGCTCCAGCGTCGTGATCATCAGGCGCGGCGCCCACGAGAAGAGGCTCTCCGACGCCGCCGAAGGCCGCGACGTCCTCGCGGAGCCACGACGGGTCGCGAAAGATGCCGTCGAGCGCGAAGCGCACGGTGGCGTCGGCGCCTTCGCGCAGAGCTGCCGCTCGGTCTCGCGTCGCCTGCACGACCTCGGCGTCCGCCGCCGCCAAGAGCCGGCGGAAGAGCTCGGCGGCGCCGTGGCGGCGGATGCGCTGCTCCCGGCTGAGGTGCGGGTGTTTGCTCTCCGGGTCGTCGTCGACGAGCGTCAGCCGTGGCGCGATGCCCTCGCGCTGAAAGCCGTACGCGCTCACCGCGATCGGCGCGAGGGTGCGGAGCCAGGTCTCGAGCGCGAAGACCAGCCCGGAGCGCGCCGTCCAGAAGCGGATCATCGTGTGTGCGATGTCCACCTGAGGGGTGCTCGGCGCGGCAGTGAACAAGAGGAACGCAGCCGCCTCGACCTCGGGGTCGAGCGTCTCGGGCACGTTCGCCGCGAAGTACGACCACACGACCCTGTTCGCGAGCTCGGAGTACTGGGGATAGACGACGCGGCCCTGCTCGATGGAGGGCTTGATCTTCGGCCGCGCCCAGTCGTTGATCCGCAGATAGAGCGTCGCCGCCTCCTCGGCCTCCGGCGCTCGGGCCGGCGCGTCGGGCCTGGCGCCTTCGGGCAAGAGCGCGTCGAGCGCGGCGCTCCAGGTCAGCGTGCCCAGGCGGTTCGGGTCGCGTTCTCCCGACGCGGCGGTCTGGCTGCCCGCCGTCGCGGCCTGGGACGCGTCGCCTGCCATGGCGCCATCGGCCGTCGCGGATGCGTTGCTCGCGGGCGTGGTGTCGTTCGCCGCCGCGCTGCCCGCCATGGCGCCATCGGATGCGTCACTCGCGGGCGCGGCGCTGTCCGCCGCCGAGGCGCCCGCTCGGTCGCCTCATCGCCGCCGTGTTGGTGTCGGCCTCTCCCACGTCGCCGGCCGCGCGCGTCTCCGCCACGCTGGTGTCGACCTCGCCTTCGCCGGCTGCCGTCCCGTGCGCCGCTGCGCCGGTCTTCGGTTCGTCGGGCGCTGCCGAGGGGGTGGAGCTCGAGGCGCCCTCGAGGACGTAGCCCTTCTTCTCCTTCTGGCGGACCAGTCTCGTCGTAGGCCTTCTGCGCGGCTGCGACGTCGTCGAAGCTCTTGGTCTTCGACTGACCGTCCGTGCCGATGCGCCCGTACGTCGTGGTGAACGACGTCCCGTGTAGCTCGATCTCCCAGAACTTGGCGGACTTCCCCTCGATCAGCTCGTAGCGCGGCATGCCCGCGTTCTACGCTGACGCCCGCGCTTTTTCACCCTTGGGCGGGGAGCGGCGGCAGCAGGTGCGCGAAGCGCAAGAACGCGTCGTGCAGCGCGCGGATCTCGGCCTCGGCGGGGATCGCCTGGTGGGGGATCGACACCGAGACCCGGCGGTCGCCGACGATGAAGCGGCCCGTCCCGGCGCCGGCGATCTCGTTGCGGACCGCGTCGACCGAGTCGCTGGGGATGGGGACCAAGATCGGATGCCCTGCCGCGAGATGGTCGAGCCCGGTGAGCGCCGGCAGGCTGGAAGGCCACTCGCGCGGGGTGCCGAGGAGGGTGTCGGCCTCGGTGCCGGTCGCGCCTTGATCGACGACCTGCACGACCCAGCCCTCGCCCTGGTAGGGCGTGCCGTTCGAGTCGTCGAAGCGGACCAAGAGGTCGTTGGCGGCCAGGAAGGGCCCGGGCACGGGCTCGGTGTAGTGGACCGCGCTGCCGGCGTCCGCCGTCTCGGCCGCGCGGACGTGTTGCTCGCGAGTCCACCGCGGGTGCATCGCGTCGACCGCCGCCACCTGCCAGCGGGACCCGTCCCGAACCGCGATGGTCACCGAGTCGCCGGCGATGACGAGCGGGTTGACGCTCGGGTAGGGCGGCATGGAGAGGAGGTTCGCGTCCACGAGCCCGGTGCGCAGGGCCGTGACCTGCTCCGGCGTCAGCGTCCCTTCGCGCAGCCCGTGACCGCAGCGGTCGTCCGCCATGCTGTCGCGCAGCCAGCGGCCGTCGTCGTAGAGCACGAAGGTCGGCTGATCGGAGCGGCTGCACTCCCAGGCGACGACGATGGGCTGTGGTCCCGACTCCTCGTGCGGGACCCGGATAGGTGCGTTCTCGTCCGGCGGTCCTACCGTCCTCGCCGTCGTGGGGCTCGGCTCCGCGCCGTGGTGCCCTTGCACGTAGCGGAGCGCTCCGACCACGGCGACGGCCAGCAGGCTCCCCACCACGATCACAATCACGCGCGTGCGCTTGGACTTCATCGGCTGCTCGCGAGCGAGCGCGTGGCGCGCTCTCCGCTCTTCGGTTCGTGACGGTGGGACGCGGTCGACCGCACCGGGCGCGGCAGGTCGTGGCGTCGCGCTGCGAATCCTGCTCGAGTGTCCCTTCACCATCGCTTCTCGTCCGTGGTTCCCCAACGTATCGAGCGCCAGCACATTCCAGCCGGGGCGCGCGACCTTCGACGGGATGGCCAGAGCTATGGGCGGGAAGCCCTCCGGGCGCAAGTCCGCGCGCCGGCTCTCAGGACGCCTCGTGGACGAGCTGGCTGGCCATCACGACGTCGAGGAACGACGAAGCACCGCCGCGCTGGGCCTGCTCGAGGAGCGCGGCCGTGCGGGTGGCTCCGGCCGTCTCGAAGCGGCGGGCGAGCTCGCTCAGCTCGGAGCGGACGGAGGCGTAGCCGCGGTGTACGCCGCGCGCGACGAGGGCGTCCAGCTCGGCGAAGAGCGATCGGCTCCCGCTCTCGCCGAAGAGCGCGGGGCGAGGCTCCTTGTCGTAGGGGCGCGTCGCCTCGATGTCGGGCACGACGACGCGGCCGTGCGCGGCGGCGACGGCCAACGGGAGCATCTCCCACCCGCGCGGCGTGCGGGTCAGGCGGCCGGCGATCTGGCGCGCGCCCTCGCTCAGCGCGCGGTAGATCGCGTCGACGCGGCCGGGGCTGACGTCGCGGTGGAACGATCGGACGAAGCACTCGCCGCCCTCGTCGTCGGCGACGATCGCCACCACTTCCTGATGCGCCGCGGAGTAGCCGATGTCGACGAGCGCGTCGATCGAGAGCACGTGGACGTCGTGGCCGACGAGCCGCGGCGCCAGCATCGGTGGCGGGTCCTTGGCCCGCTGCGCCGAGAGCATGTCGAGGCTCTCCACGCGGACCGGCGCTTCGATCTCGCCCCAGACTTCGCCGGGCGCGTTCGAGGGCTGGATGGCCCTCGCGCGAGACAGATCGAGCAGCCCGTTGGCGCGTCGTCGCGCGCCGCGGGCGACCACGTAGCCTCCCGCCAGCTCCGCCAGCGAGCGGCGGCTGGACGCATAGAGGCGACCGAGCGCCGCGCCGTTCGGCGGCTCCTTCCCTTCGCGCTCCCACTCGTGGCGCAGCGCGAGGACGGTCATCGAGATCGGCTCGACGAAGTAGGCGGTGGCCAGCCGGCGCGCTCCGTCGGCCTCGGTCTCGGCGCCGATGCCGATCAAGCGCATCCGGTCGGTGCGTCCGCCGGCGGCGGCTTTCTCCGAGCCGAGGAGCATGCCGCGCGGCAAGGCCGGGGCGGGCGCGCTCGCGGCGCGGGTGCGGGCCACGAGCTCCGCCACGCAGCGCACCACGGCCTCGGTGCGGAACACCGTGCTCTTGCGGTCGTAGCGCTCCTTCTGCCGTTCGATGTCTTCGAACGCGTCGCGCAACCAGGCGTGGTCGGCCTCCTCCAGCGCGGCGCGCGTCTCCGCGAGGAGGGCGAGGTCGTCGAGCGAGGCCAGGCCGACCCGCAAGAGCTCCGTCAGCGCCGGCTCGACCCTCGCCAGCGCGCCGGCCGGCTCGGCGGCCTCCGCCTCGCCCAGCACCACGAGCCCTTCCTCCGGGTGGGCGCGGAAGGCCCACACCGCCAGCACGAGGTGCACGCACGCGCTCTTGCCGCAGTCGCAGCGAGCCAGGTGGAGCGCGTCCGGTGCCCAGAACGACACGGTGGCGTTCGGCAGCTCGGCCGAGGGCGTCGCGCCCGGATGTACGCGGACCGGCACCGCGTGCGAGAGGGCCTGCCTCGCCGCGCTCATGGTGCGCGCGCCCACCAGATCGGCGAGCGCTTCGTCGGAGAACGCGCCCGGGCTCCACGCCTCGCCGGCGTCCTCGTCGCCCTGCTCCTTCTGGAGCTGGAGCACCGCGGCGATCCGATGCCGGCACGCGCGCGGCGCGCCGCAGGTGCAGGTGCCGAGGACCGCGCTCGGATCTTTCCCGATGTGGGAGACGGCGCCGTCGGGCGAGGTCGCCACCAACGTGCCCTCGTCGTTCAGCTCCAGAGTCGGCCCGCGTCCGGCCTCCACCTCGCGGCGCGCGCGCTTCAAGAGCCCCACGTTGGCGAGCGCGGCGAGCTGCGCGTCGCCGAGCCGGAGGAGGTCGTCACGCGCCGCGCTCACCCCATCACCTCGGCGAGGAAGCGCACCAGCTCGGCCGGCGTCATGGCGCCGATGTGCGCGCCTTCGTTGGCGAGGCGCTGGCCGATGTCGTGGTCGTAGGCGGGGACCGCCTGATCGTCGAGCGCGGCGAGGCCGAGCACCTTCACGCCCTGGCCGCACATCCTGCCGACCGTGCGCACCAGCGCGTCGGCGTCGCCGCCTTCGTAGAAGTCGGAGATGACGGCCACCAGCGTGCGGCGCGGGTTCTCGATCAGCCCCTCGGCGTAGCGGACGGCCTTGGCGATGTCGGTCCCGCCGCCGAGCTGCACCCGCATCAAGAGCTCGACGGGATCGTTGGCGGCCGAGGAGAGATCCACGACCTCGGTGTCGAACGCGACGAGGTGCGTCTTCACCGACGGAAGGCTCCACAGGCAGCTCGCGGTGACCGCCGAGTGGATCACCGAGCTGACCATGCTGCCGCTCTGGTCGACGAGGAGGATCACCTGCCAGCGGACGCGGTCTTGGCGCGTGCGCGAGAAGAAGTAGGGCCGCCGGATGTAGAGTCGGCGCTCGTCCGGCTCCCAGTACGCGAGGTTCTTTCGGATGGTGCGGGCTGCGTCGAAGCTGGCGGCGGAGCGGCGGAGCGAGGGGCGCCGAGAGCGGGATCCGGTGAGCGCGTGACGGACCTCGGTGGCCAGCTCGGCCACGAGCCGCGCGACCACTTTCGCCACCAAGGCCCGGGCGAGCTCGAGCACGTCGGGGCTCATCAGGTGCTTGGTCACGAGCACGGCGCGCAGCAAGGTCTCGCTGGGCTCCACGCGCGAGAGCACCTCTTTGCTGGTCACGATCTCGTGGATCCCGTGCTCCTCCACCGCCTCGCGCTCGAGCCGCTCGATGGTCTCGCGCGGGAAGAGGCGGTGGACGTCGTCGATCCACTTGGGCACCGAGAGCGCCGAGCGGCCGCGGCCGCCTTCGCGGGCGAGCTCTCGTCCTTCGTCCTCGTCGCCTTCGTCGTAGAGCCAGGCCAGCGCTTGGTCGCGCGCCAGATCGTCGACCTCCAGCGCGTCGCCGAACGCTTCCTGGGTCTGCTCGCCGAGGATCAGCCGCCACCGGCGCACGCGCGGGTCGGGCTTGGTCATGTGCGCCTCCCGAGCAGGCCGTAGCGCTCCATCGCCTCGAAGAGCGCCCGCTCCACCCGCGCCGCCTCCGGGTCGAGCTCGACCCGCTCCAGCAGCGCCCCGGCGTCCATGGTCACGCCCGCGCGCTCGATCACGCGCTTGGCGATGCGCAGCCGCTCCCGCGGCGGGAAGAACGCGAACGCGCGCCGCAGAGCGGGTAGCGCGACCAAGAACGCCTCTTCCTCGAGCCCGACGACGCGCGCGTCGACCGCGTCGAGGAGCGACGAGCTCTGCATCTGCTCGCGGGCCACCACGGCGAGGCCCGAGAGGTACTCGCCGAGCACGTCGCTGGCGATGCCGGCCGTGGTGCGCTCCGCCAGCGCAGCGAGCGGTGCCCCTTCCTCGCCTTCCATGGACCAGAGCGCGCCCAGCGAGGCGCCGCGAAGCCCCGCGCTCGAGGCGCTGCTCGCGGCCACGCGCCCCAGCACCCCGCGCGCCGCGTCCGCCGCCGTCGGATCGTCCGCCGCCAGCTCGGGCACGGCCCGCGCGACCGCGCGCGCGGCGAAGAGATCACCCTCGTCGAAGGCTCGGCCGGCTACCGCGGCGGCGCTCTCCAAGAGCCAGAGCGTCCGAATCGAAGACCGCGCGCAAGAGCGCGTGAGTCTCGCTCGGCGCGCCCGTGCGGAGGCGGAGCCTGCGGTCCATGCCCACCAGATCCTCGAGCGCACGACCGGCCACCGGGAGCTGCCCTTCGTGCTCCACGGCGGCGAACGCCGAGGCCGTGAGCTCTTCGGCGAGGCGCTCGAACCCGGCCGCGAACGCGTCCCGCATCACGAGGATGAACGCGGAGAGATCCTCCGCCTCGCTCAGCCGCTCCATCAGCCTCGCCCGCGCCGCTTGCGCCAGGCTCGCGCCGTAGACGCTGCGCTCGATCAGGGTGGGCAGGGTCTCTTCGTGCTCGACGAGGTGCCACACCTCGGCGCTCTTCGTCTTGCCGCGCGCGAGCGATCCCGCGGACTCGAGCTGCACGCCGGCGATGGCCAGGATGCGCAAGCGGTGCAGGACCTGCCGAGCGGGTTGGTCCGCGTCGCTCGCGAGCGAGAGCTCCGCGCGGCGCGGCGCGGCGGCGAGCGTCTGACCGACGGCCTCCAGGGCCGCGCGCGCGTCGTCGACCAGCGGAGGGCGCGGCGTGGCGTCGGCCAGGACGCCGCTGCGCGTTCCGGAGTAGGCCCGGACGAGCTCCACCAGAAGCGGCGAGGTCCCCGGCGCCAGCACTCCCCGCTCCGACCAGGGAAGCGGCGCGTCGATCGGCTCCTCGAGCAACGCGCTCACCAACCCGTCGAGGGTGTCGACCCGCGTCGGTGTCCGGTGACCACGGATGCGGGCCAGCCCCGCGGTCAGCGTGGTCGCCGCGGCGAGGTCGGCCGTCGAGACGACCTGCCCGATGGCGCGGATGCGGGTCACGGCCGCACGCATCATCGCTTCCGGCGCCCCGTCGCCGCGCTCCCACACGGCTTGGTAGTACGCCGGTGAGGGCATCCCCGACGCGTAGCCCGCGAAGCTGTCCAGCCGGCGGAACGAGAAGGGCACCAGGAACGAGCCGACCCGCGCGTCGTCGGGGGGTGGCACGTCGGGAGGCGCGTCGGGCGACGGAAGCGCGGCCACCAGTCGCTTCAGCGCGGGCGCGTGGTAGCCGCCGGTGACCACCAGCACGGTGCCCTCGGTTCGGCTCATCGCCCACGCGATCCAGGACGCCATGTAGGCTTCGCGCCTGCGGTCCATCTCGCTCGGCGGGTCGTCTCCGCGCAGCGCGTCGAAGTAGGTCTCGAGCTTGCGCTCCAGCGCGCCGCCGGCGCGTCCGTCCGCGTCGAGGGCGGCCTCGAAGAGATGATCCCAGAGCGCGTCGCTGCAGTCGAAGCCGTGCCGCTGCGCGAGCTCGCGGACGTGGGCGCCGGTCACACGCGCGCCTTCACCGTAGCGGTTCAGGATGTCCCGAAAGGCGTCGTCCCAGGCGGGCAGATCGATGAAGCGGGCCTCGGCGCCGATCGCGGCGGCCTCGCGCAGCGCGACCCACTCCGGCGAGTAGTCGCAGAAGGGCGTCCAGGTGCCGCGGGCCCGCGTCTCGTCGCCGGCGTCGAGCCGGTAGGAGTAGACGGCGACCGGCAATCGATGCGGGAGGCCGAGCTCGCCGAGGCGCGGGTTCATGTCGGCCGGGCCCTCGACCAGCACGTACGCCGGCCGCGCTTCGCGCACGATCTCCTGCACCCGACGCGCGCACGCCGGGCTGTGGTGCCGGACGCCGAGGACGCGCAGAGTCGCCATCGCGCTCACTCCGGGAGGCGGTGCCGCGCTTCGTAGTAGGCGCGCCAGTGGGCGCCCTTCCGCTTGGCGATGCGCTGCTCGAAGTAGCGGCGCAGGAGCGCGCGGTCGCCCGCGTCCGACTTGGTGGCGGCGCCGATCAGGCAGTCGACCAGATCGGCCGGTGCGGCGGGCCGGCCGGCCACGAAGTGGGCGAAGACCCCGACCGCATGCCCGACCGCCACCGCCTCCGCCGTCGACATCGCCGTCGACAGGCGCTCCATCGCTTGGCCGTCCTCGGTCTGGCCGGCGCGCAGCTCGCGGAAGGTGGTGACCAAGAGCTCGAAGATGCTCTCGTCGGGGACGATCTCGACGCCCGACTCGGCCAGCGCGCGTGCCGTCTGCTCGCGCACCAGCGCTAGCTCGACGTCGTAGGACTGGATCGGCAGCACCGTCTCGAAGTTGAAGCGGCGCTTGAGCGCGGCGCTCATCTCGTTGACGCCGAGGTCGCGGGTGTTGGCGGTGGCGATGACGTTGAAGCCGCTGGCCGCGAAGAGCATCGGCTCGTCCGTGAGCTCCGGGATGGCCATCACCCGGTCGGAGAGCGCGGACAGGAGCGAGTCCTGGATCTCCAGCGGGCAGCGGGTGATCTCCTCGAAGCGGACGATCGCGCCCTCGTTCATGCCGGTGTAGAGCGGGCCGGGTACCAGCGCGCGGCCGGTCGGCCCCTCGGCGAGGAGCAGGGCGTAGTTCCACCCGTACTTGATGTGCTCCTCGCCCGTGGCGGCGCTGCCCTGGATGGTCAGGGTGGAGCGGCCGCTGATCGCGGCGGCGAAGAGCTCGGAGAGCATCGACTTGGCGGTGCCGGGCTCGCCGATCAGCATCAGCCCGCGCTTGGTCGCCAGCGAGACCATGGCGCGGTCGACCAGGGAGGGGTGGCCGACGAACTTGCGCTCGATGCCGAGGGACTCGTCGCCGAGGATGAACGTGCGCACGGCGCGCGGCGACAGGAGCCAGCCCGGCGGCTTGGGGTGGGTGTCGGACTTGGCCAGCCTGGCGAGCTCGCCCGCGTAGCGGACCTCGGCCGGCGGTCGTTCCAGTGTTCGCTTGGGGGCTGCGCTTTTCTTGGCCATGAGAAACGGGGCGTGCTCGGTCGCCTCGCGCTTGCGGTCGGTCAGCGGAGGCGTTCGGGGTGGCTGTAGAGGTTGAGGCGACCGTCGCGCACGAACGCGGCGAGGGTGATGCCGGCTTGCTCTGCGAGGTCGACGGCGAGCGAGGTCGGCGCGCTGACGGCCGCGATGATCGGGATCGACGCCGCGGCCGCTTTCTGCACGATCTCGAAGCTCACCCGGCCGCTGACGACCAGGACGTCCGGTGTCTGGTCGGGCTCGTAGAGGAGGCGGCCGACCACCTTGTCGACGGCGTTGTGCCGCCCGACGTCCTCCGCGCTCGCGAGGACCTCGCCGGCGGCGGTGAGCGCCGCGGCGGCGTGCACACCGCCGGTGTGGGCGAAGCGGGCCTGCGCTTCGGCGAGCTGCTCGGGCGCCGAGGCCAACATCGCCCGCTCCACTTTCACGTCACGCTCGACGAGGCCGATCCGTTCCAGCAGGTCGTCGATCGAGCGGCGGCCGCACACGCCACACGCGGCCGTCGTCAAGGTGCCCCGGCGGGTGCCCTCGAGCCGGCTGGCGTCCAGCACGACGCCGGGCCCAGGCGTGACGTCGATGACGTTGCCGAACGTGTCGTCTCCCGGCCGGCCGCAGTGCGCGATCGAGCCCACGTCGTCGAGCGAGCCGATCACGCCCTCGGCGAAGAGGAAGCCCAGCGCCAGGAAGCGGTCCTCGCCGGGCGTGCGCATGGTGACCGCGAGCGGGTCGCCGGCGAGGCGGATCTCCAGCGGCTCCTCGACCGCCACCAGATCGATCTCCCTTCCGTCGCGCGTCCCCATCGTCGCGCTCGATGGGCCGCTCGGTTACGCCGCGCGGCGGCTTCGGATGAACGGGGGCGGGCATGCGCAGCCTCGGCATAGCGCGAGCGGGCGGGCCCTTCGAGGTCAGCCGCCGTCGGTCCGAGCGGTTCCGGCGTCGGTCCGAGCGGTTCCGGCGTCGGTCCGAGCGGTTCCGGCGTCGGTCCGAGCGGTTCCGGCGTCGTCCCGAGCGGTTCCGGCGTCGGTCCGAGCGGTTCCGGCGTCGGTCCGAGCGGTTCCGGCGTCGGTCCGAGCGGTTCCGGCGTCGGTCCGAGCGGTTCCGGCGTCGGTCCGAGCGGTTCCGGCGTCGGTCCGAGCGGTTCCGGCGTCGGTCCGAGCGGTTCCGGCGTCGGTCCGAGCGGGGGTGGCGGCGTCGCGCTCGGCGCTCGCGTCATCTCCTGGGCCGCCGTCGTGAGGGCAGAGGTAGCCGTTGCTCCACACGTCCGCCGTCGCGGTGTGGCCGTACGAGGTGACGTCGACCGTCGCGTGGCAGAGGTTCTCGTGCGGGATGAAGAAGACCGACGTGCTGGCCGCGCGACCGCCGTCGGCCGCGTCGGTCGACAGCATGTCGTCTCGCTCGTCGATCATCTGGCCCGTGTCGTCCCGCAACACGAAGTGGGCTCGCGCGCAAGAAGGCGCGCCGGCCCCGAGCCACTCCACATCCGTGAGGATCATCGTCGATCCCTGCAGGCCGGTCTGGAAGTGCGACTGCGCGGCGATGCCGTCGATGGTCGCGTCGTCCGGCGCGTTGCTGCAGTGGTCCACGTGCGGCGGCCCGGAGCAGCTGGGGCAACCCAGGTTGAGGGCCAAGAGCGCCAGGATG
Organism: uncultured Pseudomonadota bacterium; assembly: GCA_963832725.1. GTDB lineage: Bacteria > Myxococcota_A > Polyangia > Polyangiales > Sandaracinaceae > JAEZBP01. The sequence goes on along the minus strand of CAWHVG010000003.1, from coordinate 2,084,364 downwards.
GCGGCGGCGGAGAAGACGCGGCGTCGTGCGGTCATGGGGGCGCCGAGAGCATGCCACGTGCCGGGCGGCGTCAGCGAGCGCCCGTGGGCCCGCGATCCGTGGCGGGCACTTCCGGTTCCGGCGCGAGCCCGGACCGACGAGTCGCGCGGCGAGCGTGGAGGCACGCATTGGCACGCCCATGCTGGACCTCCGCCCGGCCGGGCGAAGAGCGCGCGCAGCGACCTACGTCCGATCGCGGGCGGATCAGAGCGCGCGGACGCGGACCCGGGTCCCGTAGTCGGGCACCTTGCCGCCCGGATCGATCCGGGTCGGATCGAGGAGGACGTTGGCCTCGGGCCAGTGCATCTGGAGGTTGCCCGGCGTGAGCTTCGCTTCGAACGCGCGCCCGCGGAAGACGCCGTGGTCGCTCTTCAGCTCCAGCGTCTGGCCGGCGGCGAGCCCGAGCCGGGCCATGTCCTCTTTGCTGATCAGCACGTCCTCGCGCGCCGCGCCGGTGAGCTGATCGACATTGCTCTGCACGATCGAGTTGAACTGCTTGCCCCGCCGCGTGGTCAGGTAGAGCTCGTCGTCCGCGCGCGGCGTCAGATCGGGCGGGTCGAAGGTGCGGAAGCGCGCCTTGCCCCCCGGCAGCGGGAACTCGCCGCCGTCGCAGAGGCGCGGGCCACCCCACTGGAACTGATCGCCCTTCTTCGTCAGCTCCGCGATGGGCGCGTAGGCGGGGATCGTCTTCGAGATGTCGGCGCGGATCGAGGCGCTGTCCGGGAAGTCGAGGAGCGCCTTCTTCTCCGGGTGGGCGGCGTGCACCAAGTCGCGGACGATGCGCCACTCCTCGCGGGCCTCGCCGACCTCGTGGCCGGGCACGTGCGGGCTGTAGATCACCCGCCGCTCGGTGGTGGTCTCGGTCAACCCTCCCTCGGACTCGTAGCGGGTCTTGGCCGGCAGGAGATAGACGACGTCCTTCGGCGGGAGGAGCATCTTCGGGGTCAGGACGATGTCCTGGTGGATGCGGATCGGCACGTTCTCGAGCGCGCGCTCGACGCGCTCCGGCTGGGGGAGGGTGTCGACGAAGTTCCCGCCGACCGCGTAGAGCAGATCGAGCTCGCCGTGCTCGGCCGCCTGCAGCATCGCGACCGTGTCGAGGCCGACCTTCTCCGGCGGCCGGAAGCCCCAGAGCCCTTCGAGCCGATCGGCTTCCTCGCCCGTGATGGCCACCCCGCCCGGGTAGACGTTGGCGTAGGCGCCCATCTCCGCGCCGCCCTGCACGCCGGAGTGCCCGCGGATGGGCATCAGCCCGCACTTCTCGCGGCCGATGAACCCGCGCAAGAGCCCGAGGCAGAGCACGGAGGCGACCGTCTCGGTGCCGTGGCCGTGCTGCGTCAGGCCCATGCTCCACACGAACACGCCGCTCTTCGCGCCGGCCAGCTCGTCGGCCAGCGCTTCCACGTCCTCGCGGCTCGCGCCGGAGCGGCGGATCAGCTCGTCGAGATCGTAGCTCTCGAGGTGCGCGCGGAAGTCGTCGAAGCCTTCGGTGTGTGCGTCGAGGAAGCTGCGATCGACGGCGTCGCGCTCGATGAGCAGGCGGGCCACGGCGTAGGCGAAGGCGAGATCGCCGCCGGCCGTGACGTGGAAGAAGCGGTCGGCCACCTCGGTGCCGAAGAGCGCCGAGTCGGGGTTGCTGGGGATCCAGTAGTTCTTCATCCCCGGCTCCTCGTAGGTGTTGACCACGAGGACGCGGGCGCCGAGCTTCTTGGCGTCGTAGAGGTACTTGAGCGCGACGGGCTGGTCGTTGGCGGGGTTGCTGCCGAAGAAGACGACGACGTCGGTGCCGTACCAATCCCGGTAGCTGCACGTGGAGGCGCCCACGCCGAGCACGCTCTTCATGGCTGCCGTCGAGGGCGAGTGGCAGAGCCGGGCGGCGTTGTCGATGTGGGGCGAGCCGAGCAGGCGCCAGCCCTTCTGGGCGGCGTAGTAGATCTCGTTCGTGATCCCGCGGGAGGTCATGTAGCAGGCCATCCGATCGGGATCGGTCTCGCGCAGCCGCGCGCCGAGCTCGGAGAGCGCCTCGTCCCAGCTCACCGGCGTGAACCCCGGCTCGCCGGCTCGGCGGCGGAGCGGCACGGGGATGCGGCCGAGCTCGCGCAGCTCCTTGGCCCGACGGGGCAGCGTCGACACGTCCGCCAGGCGCTTCGGGTCGAAGCCGCGCATCGTGTTGAGCTCGAGCAGGTTGAGCCGGATCAAGCAGAGGTGCGTGCCCTCCAGCGTCCAGTCCGAGAGGCCGCTCGTGCCCAGCGCACAGCCGTCGCAGACCCCGTCGTTGAGCACGCGCCACGCGTAGCCCCACTTCCCGCGGTTGCGCCAAGCGATGTCGGCCATCTCGAGGTAGTGGTGGGGCTTCGTCTTCCCGATGCCGAAGGGCACCGCCCCGGCGAGCTTCAGCTTTCCCTTCTTGCTCATGCGGGACGGACTGTAGCAGCCCGGCGAGGCCCATCCGACTCGACCCGGGGCGCCGCCGGCGGCGCGCTGATTTGGCCTCCGGCGGTCTCGGGAAGTGCTATGGTCCCGCCGCCATGACCACCTTCACCCTCGTCTACGTCGCGCTCTCCCTCGGGATCCCGGCCTTCACCGTCGCGTTCTGCCTGGTCGGCCAGAAGCTCTCGGTCTGACGAAGGCTCCGGGCGCCGGCACGACCCTCTCGCAGGTCGCGCAGCGTCCCGGGCTCGCCCGCACCTCGCTCATCCACGTCGCCTCGTTCCTCATGGATTGGCACGGCTGGGGCGTCCCCGAGACCTACGCCGCGGTGGCGCTCTTCGAGACGTTGGCGGCGGAGGCGGGCATCGAGCACGCGCCTCTGATCCAGCGCCGGCGCATCGTGCGCGCCGAGGCGGCCCGCATCTACGGCGCGCTCCGCGACCGCGAGCCGGCCGCCATCAGCGAGCTGGCGGCGCGCGCCTGGACGCGCCGCTCGCGCCTCCGCCCACCATCCCGCATCGCGGGAGCTGGCGGCGCGCGCCTGGACGCGCCTCTACGGCGCGGAGCTGCCCCGCATCCGGCTGGCCGAGACCTCGAGCGACTGAGGCACCTCGGGCCGCTCGGCGTGCCAGCCGAGGACCAGCACCAGGATCAACCCGAGCGCGATGCAGGCCAGGCCGATGACGACGCTCGCGCGGCCGTCACCTTCGCCTCCGGGCGGAGGCTCGGAGGCCGTTCTCGGGATCTCGACCGAGGGTGGAAGCGGGGCGCTCGAGGCGCCGAGCGGCGCCATGAGGGAGAGCGTTCGTCCGGCGGGCTGGAGCCCGCGCTCGGTGACGTGCACCGGGTCCGAGTACGACGCCGTCGGCATGGGGCGGCGCCAACACAAGGCGCGTGCCGCCGTCGGCCGCGGCACCGGCGTCGTCCGCCCGCCGAGGTGACGCGCCACGGCCGCGGGATCGAGCCACACGACGGACGTCGGGCCCGACACCGATCGGTGCGGGCCCGACGAGGACGTTCGATTCGTAGGACTTCGCGGAGGCCGCCGAGCGATGCCCGACGGCTCCCGCGTCTCACGCGAGGGTCAGGCGCAGCGGCCGTCGACGCAGGAGCCGCTGCTGCACTCGCTGCCCGACGTGCACTTCGGGTAGCAGAGGCCGTCCGAGGCGCAGTAGTAGCCGGGCCAGGTCGCGGTGCACTGCGCGTCGCTGGTGCAGCCGGTGGACCGATAGCAGTTGCCGTCGGTCGCGCAGTAGTAGCCGGTGCCGCAGTCGGCGTCGGCGGTGCAGCCGGCGCCGGCCGGATAGCAGTAGCCGTCCGAGCCGCAGTAGTAGGAGCTGCTGCCGCAGTCGGCGTTGCTCGTGCACCCGGAGCCGGTCGGGTAGCAGTTGCCGTCGTAGCCGCAGTAATAGCCGCTGCCGCACTCGGAGTCGCTCACGCAGGCGGAGGTGTTGGACTTGTAACAGACGCCGTCGTAGGCGCAGTACCAGTTGGTCCCGCAGTCGGCGTTGCTGGTGCAGCCGATGTTCGCGTAGCAGCTACCGTCGGATCCGCAGTAGTAGCCGGAGCCGCAGTCGGCATTGCTGGTGCAGCCCGTGCCCCCGACGTAGCAGTAGCCGTCGGCGCCGCAGTAGTAGCCGCTCGGGCAGGTCGCGCCCGCCGTGCAGTCGGTCTGCGCATAGCAGTTGCCGTCGTAGCCGCAGTAGTAACCGCTCGGGCAGCTCGTGCCGCAGCTCACGTCCGGGTAGCAGTAGCTGTCCGTCGCGCAGTAGTAGCCGCTGCCGCAGTCGGTGTTCCGCGTGCAGCCCATCTGCAGGTAGCAGTTGCCGTCGATGGCGCAGTAGTTACCGCTCGCGCAGTCGGTGTCGGCGGTGCAGCCCTGGACCGCGTAGCAGGCGCCGTCGGCCGCGCAGTACTGACCGCTCGGGCACTGGCTGTCCGAGGTGCAGGCGTTCTCGGCGTAGCAGAGCTGGTCGCTCGGGTTGCACTTGTAGCCGGCGCCGCAGTCGGCGTTGGAGGTGCAGAGGTTGACGTCACAGCTCCCACTCGCCGTGTTGCAGTGGTAGCCGGTGGTGCAGTCCCTGTCGCTGGAACAGAGGGCCGGCTGGCAGCGGCCGTTGGTGGCGCAGTAGTTGCCGGAGGTGCAGTCGGCGTCGCTGACGCAGCCGGTGTCGACCACGATGCAGCCCGTCATGCTCATGGCGGCGGCCGCCGCCGCCACGAAGGCGAAGTACTTCTTTCCCATGGATCTCCCCGAGGTGGACGCTTCGAAGCGGAGGGACGCTCCCGCCGGCCGAGACATTCACCCTGAGCGCGATGGTACCCGCTGGGTGGCGACCCCGGGAATCCCCTCGTCGCCGGCTCTTGCCGCCGGGCGGCCGGCTTGTGGTACAAGCAGAGCCACGGGATATGAGCGGGCTGGCGATTGTTCCGTGGGCGCTCTTCGGGGTCGCCGTTCTCTTCGGACTGGCGTTCGCGACGTTCGCGTTCCTCGCGACACGGCGGGCCAACGACGCCGAGGAGAAGCTGCGGAGCACCGAGATGCGGCTCGCCCAGACGGAGTCGCGGGCGCAGTCCGCCGAGGCGCAGATCGCGGACGCGCAGCGGCGTGCCCAGGCGGCCGAGGCGCGGATCGCCGACGCCGACAAGCGCGCGAACGAGGCGCAGGACGCGGCTCGGCAGGCACAGGGGCGGGCGTCTCAGGCCGAGCAGCAGGCGGGCAAGGCCCTCGACGAGGCGCGCCGGGCCGATTCGGCGCTGAGGCAGCGCAAGAACGCGGCCGAGGAGAAGGCGCGTCAGGCCGAGCAGCGCGCCCGCTCGCTCCTGGACTGGGCGCGGAGCGAGTGGGACAGCCGCCGCGAGTCGGATCGACAGCGGGCGCAGGGCCAGCAGGGCTCCTTCCAGGCTCAGCTCGAGACCTTCCTCGGCTACCGCCGCGAGCCCGTGCAGTTCCGCGTCGAGAGTGAGATCGACCGCATGGCCGCCCCGCTCTTGACCCGCTTCGCGCAGAGTGAGCAGGTCGCGGTCGCGGGCGACAGCGTCCGGGTCACGTTCCCGGTCGACGCCTCGCTCGGCTTCCGCGCCTGAAGGTCGCCGACCGCCTCTAGGTGACTGGTGTCAAACGACGCCCGAAGGATTTCCGAGCGCGACAGGTCCGGATCGTCGTCCGGCCCGACGACGAAATGCTGAAGCATTTTGGAGGAGGGACGGGCGGCGAGGCGGCGCCTGTCCCGCCGGAAAGACGAGGAGCGCTCGTTCGACACCAGCCACCTAGTCCTGGCGCTCTTCCATGTGCTGGGCGAAGCGGGCTTCGTAGTCGGCGGCGATCTGGCGGGTGAGCGTCCGCGAGTCGACGTTCAGGCCTTCGGTCTCGATGGGCTCGAACCACTCGAACGTGTAGCCGCAGGTCTGGGTGGGCACATGCCAGAAGGGCACGCCCTTCATGAGGAAGCGACGGTCGTTGGCGATGTAGAGCCGGAGGATCGGCACGCCGGCGCGCCGCGCCGCCTCGATGGCGCCACGGCGGAAGCGGCGGAGCTTGGTCGCGGCCGAGCGCGTGCCTTCCGGGAAGACGAGCACGGGCACGCCGCTGCGGAGCTTCTCCTCGATGCGCCGCACGACCGGGGCTTCGTCGCCCTCGTCCGTCTCCAGCCCGGGCCCGGGCACGTACTCGGTCTGCCGGAGCATCGGGCCGAGCAGGAACGAGCGATACCAGGAGGCCTTCACCACGCAGCTGAGCTGCGGGATCGACGAGAGGGTGAGCACCACGTCGATCAGCGTCGGGTGGTTGGCGATCAGCAAGAACGCGCGGTTCTCGTAGCCGGGCGGGAGCTGCGGCGGCCAGTAGTCGATCAGCCCCAGGTCCCGCGTCAGCTCGGCGAAGAGGACCAGGCGCGCGTTGAGCGAGCGCATGAACCCGGCCCGGCCCTCGGGGCCGACTCTCGAGAAACGAAAGAAGACACCGACGAGCACACCGAGCAGGCAGCTGCCGCCGAAGAAGATGCCGAAGCAGCTGGCGGACAGCACGATGCGGAGCCAGCGCGGCATCCGCACCAGCTTCGAGCTCAGCGCGGGGCGCCGCGAGGCCAAGGTGGTGGTCGGCGCCGACAAGACGCGCCGGGGCCCGGACCCCTGCCCGTCTTCCTCCCGCTCGACCTCGGCCAGCGCGCTCATTCGGCCTTGCTCATTCGGCCTTGCTCATTCGGTCCAGCGCCGGAAGATCAGCGACGTGTTCACGCCCCCGAAGGCGAAGTTGTTGCTCATCACGACCGAAGGAGTCGCAGCGGCGGTCTCGCGCACGTAGCCGAGCTTGGCGCAGCGCGGGTCGACCTCCTCCAGGTTGCGGTTGGCCACGATGAGGCCGTCCCGGATCATGCGGATGCTCGCCACCGCCTCGATGGCGCCGCAAGCGCCGAGCGTGTGGCCCATGTAGCTCTTGATTGACGAGATTGGCACCGCCCGCTCGAAGACCTCGAAGCTCGCGTGGCTCTCCTCGATGTCGCCGAGCTCGGTGCCGGTCGCGTGGGCGTTCACGTAGTCGACCTCGTCCGTCCCGACGCGGGCGTCGGCCAGCGCCAGCTCCATGGCGCCCTTCATGCCGACGCGCGAAGGCGCGGTGAGGTGGTCGCCGTCGCAGTTGGTGCCCCAGCCGACGAGCTCGGCGAGGATTGTCGCCCCGCGCGCCTTGGCGTGCTCCTCGGCCTCGAGCACCAGCGTGGCGGCGCCCTCGCCGACCACCAGCCCGTCGCGCGCCGCGTCGAAGGGGCGCGGGCTCTGCTCGGGGTGGGCGTTGTAGCGGACGCTGGTCGCCATCAGGAGATCGAAGGTGACCGCCGTCGCGTAGTGCATCTCCTCGGCGCCGCCGCAGATCATCGCGTCGGCGTGGCCTTCGCGGATGGACTCGAAGCCGTAGCCGATCGACTGCGACGCGCTGGTGCAGGCGCTGTTGACCGGCACGATGCGGCCGCGCACGTGGAAGTACTGCGCGAGGTTGGCCGCGCACGTGTGCGTCATGAACTTCAGGTAGCCCGTCGAGTCGAGCCCTCGCATGGTGTGCTCGGTGTAGAGCGGGCCGCAGAAGTCCTCGAGGGCCTGGTTGGAGCCGGAGGTCGAGCCGTAGGCCAGCCCGCAGCGCCCCGACGAGATGGCCTCTTCGCTCAGCCCGGCCTGCGTGACAGCCTGCTCGGACGCGTAGGTGGCCATCAGCGCGACGCCCCCCATCGTGCGGCGCTTCTTGCGCGGATAGCGCTTCGTCAGGTCGAGCCCGTCGACCATCCCGCCGAGGCGACCCTGCAGGTCGGGGATCAGCGACCACTCGGGCATGAAGCGGACGCCCGTCCGGCCTGCCTTCAGCGAGTCCATCATCTCGTCCGGAGTCACGCCGATGGGCGAGGCCACGCCCATTCCCGTCACGACGACACGTCTCACGACTCACCTCCGTCGCGCCCCGTCTCGCCGCGCCGCGCTTCCCGCGCGGCGGCCGCCCCCTTCGGCTCACCGGCCATCACGTTGATCGAACCTTCCGCGATCTTGGCTCCGTCTCGGAAGAGCGCACACTGGATCTGCGCCGCCGGGCCGATCGTCCACACCTCCTCACAGTGGATGTCGACCGTGTCACCCGGCCACAACGCGTCCGTGAAGAGCTGCACCTGACGGCTCCCGAGCAGCGCACCCATGGTCATCGACGACCCGCCGGCCGAGGCGAGGAGCCCCACCAACGCAGCCGCGCTCTGTGCGAAGAGCTCTACGGCCACGAGCGCCGGGACCTTCCCTCCTCGAAGGAAGGGATGATCCTCGCGGATGTGGGCGCGGCAAATCACCCGCCGCCCCTCGTGCGAGACCAGCTCGTCGACGAGGAGCATCGGAGGCCGGTGCGGCACCAGCGTGGCGAGCTCCGGCAGCGCGACCTCGGACATGATCGTCTCAGTCGTCCTTGCCCAGGATCTCGTTCGGATCGGGCGGAGCGCCTGCGCTGTCCTCGGCCTCCGGGCCCTTGGCGATCTCGGCTTCCACGAACTCGACCAGCTCTTGCACCGTACGGATCTTCCGCGCTTCGGCCGGATCGGGCCGGCGGCCGGTGACCTCACGCAGTTGTACGAAGATGTCGATGGCGTCGATGCTGTCGAGGTCGAGATCTTCGTAGAGCGTCGATTCCGGCGTGATCTCGCCGGGATCGAGCTCGAAGGAGTCGGCGAGGATCTCGACGATCCGCTGTAAAATTTCGTCTCTGGTCATCGTATCAGATCGCGTGGGCTGCCACGTTTTGGTCAGCGCGTCTAGTCCGGAGGGCGCTCGGGGCGCTCAGCCGAGCACGGCGGGGTCGGCGAATTGGTAGAGCCGGAGCGGCCCCTTGGGCTCGACGTCGTCGAGGCCCAATAGCTTCAACGACTCGTCGCGCGCGTAGTTGAAGATGTCCTCCGTGCGCCTGTCGATCTGCCGCTTCTTGCGCGGGGTGCCGGCCTCTTCGATCAGCGGGCGGACGCAGTCGACGCCGACGTTGTACTCGCCGAGGTTGCCCCGATGGTAGGCGCCGCGCTCGCGAAGGTCGGTTTCCACGCGCTGGAAGAGCTCGGCGAAGCGGGAGGTCGCGGCCAAGGTGTCCGGCCGCTTGCGGAGCTCGCTCTTCAGGAAGCGGAGGTCCAGGTGCTTGTCGAGGGCGACCGCGTCGTACCAGAGGTTGTAGTAGCAGCCGAAGTCGAAGTTGAACTTGATCCGCATCAGCTCGTAGCTGCCGAAGGTCGAGTAGAGGCCGCGGTAGACGCGCATCGTGGCTTCCCACCGGAAGCGCATGAACGCGTCGTAGGTCTCGGTCCGGTCCTCGAGCGCGCTCCGCTCCTCGCCCGCGGCCTCGCGCCGGATCAGATCGGCCAAGAAATCGCACTCCATGGCGATGAAGTCCGAGCCCGGGCTGTAGAAGGGGTCGGCGAAGGCGGCCGCATCGCCCACCAGACCCCAGCGATTGGCGCTGAAGAAGCGCTTCGTGGCGTAGGCGAGCTGGGTGTAGCCCTCGATGTCGATGGGCTCGGCGCCTTCGAGCAGCGAGGCGACGGCGCGGTGCTCGTCCAAAAACGCCCGGAAGCCCTCGTGGGTCCGGATGCCGCGGCGGAAGACGTCCTTCTCGCCGACCAGGCCGACCGAGGTCAGCCCGCGGCCGAGCGGGATGAACCAGAATCCAGTAGCCCGGATAGCAGAAGTGGTTCGTGCTCAAGACGCGCGCCACGTGCCGGGTCCGCCGCTTCCAGGCCTCGTCCGAGATGTCGTCGATGTCGCGGACGTTCCGGAAGCGGCCCCACACGGCCGCCAGGCGATGCTCCTTCTCCTCGACGCGCAGATCGAGCTGGCGCGCCACCGTGCTGGCCCGGCCGGTGGCGTCGATCAGCCAGCGCGCCCGATAGCGCCGCTCGCCCTCGTCGCTCACCGCGGTGAAGCGGTGCGGATCGCCGCCCGAGCCCATCTCGACGTCGCGCGCCGTCCAGCCCACCCGCATCTCGACGCCGCCGTCGCCGTTCATCGCGCGCAGATCGGTCTCGAAGCGAGCTCGGTCGATCTGGAAGCTGGGCGCGGGCGGCGGCCGGTCGGTGCCGATCTCGCTCATGGCGGTCAGCTCGGCGTCTTTTTCCGGCGTGTCGAAGAAGAAGCGCAGGCCGTTCTTCGGCAGGTGCTGGTCGTAGAGGTAGGTGCCCAGCCCCACCTTTCGCATCAGGTAGTTCGAGGCGATCTCGACCGTCGACTCGCCGACCTTGTAGCGGGGCGCGTCGGTCTTCTCGAAGACGGCGACCGAGAGCTCCGGCACCTCGCGGCGGAGCTGCCGGGCGAGGAGGTTTCCGGCCAGACCGCCACCGAGGATGGCGACGTCGACGCTGTGCTCGGTCATGGTCTGCTCCAACGCTGCTCGGACGGGCGGGTGCGTCTGTGGGGTGCGCGCGCTGCGGGAGTCGTGACGCCCCGGGCCGTGTCCCGCGCCCGAGCGACGTCCTTCGATCCTCTTCCCCCGAGCTGCGACGTCGACTGCATCCGTCCCACCCACCGCCGCGGAACGGCGCGAAATCTAGAGGGGAACGGGTCCGTGCGCCAGGCGCGTCCGAGGTGGGCAGGCTTCCGCCGGCACGTGACGCGGGTGCTGATGGAGCGACCTGCGCCATCGGACCCCTCTCCCGCGTTGGCGCGGCTCCCCGGCTCCACGTGCAACCTCATGTTTTCACTCGTGATTGGGAGGGGTCGGGGCGCCTTCGAGAACCCCTTCGCGACGGAGCGCGCGGGCGGCGTACCCCCGCGGTGGTTCTTGGGGCTCTCCCGTGCGGCTGTCCAGCGTCGTCGCACGTGAGGGAATGCACGTCTGCGGGCTGTCTCGGCCCGTCGACGTTCCCCATGCCCGGAGGTACACCTCATCTCGCCGGAGAGGTCGATGAAGTCCGAGAGCAAGCCGTTCGAGAGCAAGCCTTTGGAGAGCAAGCCTTTGGAGAGCAAGGCGTTCGATGTCGTGATCTGCGGGGGCGGCTTGGCCGGCCTCACGCTCGCCCTCCAGGTGCGGCGCGCGCGGCCCGAGGCGCGAGTGCTGGTCGTCGAGCGCGCCACGCGCCCGCTGCCGGAGGCCTGCCACAAGGTCGGCGAGTCGACGGTCGAGGTCGGCGGGCGCTACTTCGAGCACACCCTCGGGCTGCGGCCCTACCTGGAGGAGCGGCACCTCTTCAAGAACGGCCTGCGCTTCTTCTGCGGCTTCCCCGGCGCGCCGATGGAGCAGCGCTGCGAGTACGGGCCCAGCGAGCGGCCGCGCGTTCCCTCGTTCCAGCTCGACCGCGGCCGCTTCGAGAACGATTCTCAGGGCGATGGTGGAGGAGGCCGGCGCCGAGCTGCGCGAAGGCTGGGGCGTGCGCGACGTGGCGATCCGGGACGACGGACCGCACGGCGTCACCCTGGTCGCACCGGGCGGCGCGACGGAGGAGGTCGAAGGCCGCTGGGTCGTCGACGCCACCGGACGCCGCCGGCTCTTGGCCAAGAAGCTCGGTCTCCATCGCGACGTCGAGCACCAGGCCAGCGCCGTCTGGTTCCGGGTGCGCGGTCGGCTCGAGATCGGCGATCTGGTCGACGAGAGCGCGGTCCGCTGGCACGCGCGCGACGTCGATCACGATCGCTGGCTCTCCACCGTGCACCTCTGCGGCACCGGCTACTGGGCGTGGCTCATCCCCCTCGCGACCGGCCACTGGAGCGTCGGGCTGGTCATCGAGGAGGCCGCGCACGACTTCCGGGACGTGAAGGATTCCGGAAGCGCTGGCGGCGTGGCTGCGCGAGAACGAGCCGGCGCTGGCGGACAGGCTCGAGGGCGTGCCCTTCGAGGACTTCATCGCCATGCGCGGCTACCGCCACGACGCGACGCGTCTCTTCGGCGTGAACCGCTGGGCGTGCGTCGGCGAGTCCGGCGTCTTCGTCGACCCGCTCTACAGCCCGGGCTCCGACTTCATCGGCATCGGCAACAGCATGGTGGCGGAGCTCATCGACGCCGACCTCGGCGGCGCGCACGAGGAAGAGCGGGTCGAAGAGCTGAACCGCTTCATGCTCGCGTTCGCGGAGCTGACCAAGCGGACGACGGTGCTCGGCTCGATGGTCTTCGGCAAGCCCGAGCCGATGGCCGCCAAACTCTACTGGGATTACTTCCAGTACTGGGGCTTCGTCTGCCAGTACTTCTTCCAGCGGATCTACCGCCTCCCGCCGGACGAGCACCGCCGCTTCACCGCGATGCTGGAGCGCTACACCGCGCTCAACGAAAAGGCCCAGCGGGTGCTGCGCGCGTGGGCCGAGGTGGCGCCGGTCGAGCCCTCGCTGGATCACGTGCAGCTCCCGCTCTTCCCCTCGACGCTGGCCGACCTGCACCTCGCGCTGCAGAAGGACAAGAGCGCCGAGGAGACCTACGCGGACATGGAGGCCACGCTCCAGGAAGAGGAGCGCATCGTGAGCGAGCTGGTGCTGCGTACGCTTCGTGCCGCCGGGCCGGCGCTCGCGGGGCAGGTCGCCGAGAAGATTGGGCTCTCGGACTGGACGCTGGCCATCGACGAGGCCCGCCTCGACGCCGACGAGGCCGCGCCGCGCGTGCGCCGCAAGCTCCTTCCGAAGGAGGTGCGCGACATGGAGCGGGCCATCGGAAAGAGCGCCCCTGCTCCCGACGCGCCGAAGCTCCGCCAGTTGCTCGCGCTCGTGCAGCCCGGGTGAGCGCCGCGCGACCGTGTCGATCCGGGGCACGCGGCGCGTCGAGCGTCAGGAGCGCGGACGGCTCGCGCGCGCCTTCTCACGCAGCATGAAGAGGTAGAGGCTCTCCACCTTCGTCCGAGCCCACGGGGTGCGTCGCAGGAACTTCAGGCTCGACGCGACGCTCGGGTCCTTCTGAAAGCACCGGATGTCGACCTTCTCGCCGAGCGTCGGCCACCCGTAGTGCTCCACGAGCTCGGTGACGATCCGTTCGAGCGTGATGCCATGCAGCTTGTTCTTCGGTTGCTCGGAGCTCATCTGCGATCCACCTGCCGGGCGAAGCTCATCGGCCGCGCCGCATTGTCGGGCCATCCATCGCCGTGCCGATCCGGCCTTCCAACCAATCCATCGCGAGCGACCGTGCGGGGTCTTCGTGGGATGAGCCGCGACGGCAGCCGCTCGGAGCGAGCCGTGACCCGCACCACGAGCGCGTCGTCGGCCTCGAGCGCGCCACGGATGGGCTCGCGAATCCGGAGTGGGACGAGGCGGGTCATGCGGCGATGCGCATCCTAGAGCACCGATTCTAGCCGATCACCGACCGAGCGCATTTGGGTCCGATCGGGGCCCGTAGGAGGCAAAGAGGCCCGCGGCGCGAGCCTGGAGCGGCGGCAAGAGGAGCCCGCTGGCGATTGTCCTCGGCATGGCGCTCGCCCGAACCCACGACGTCCCACGCCGGGACGCAACCCGGGAGCCGCGGTGGGCCGCCGTCTGGCTCCCGGCCGCGTGGCATGGGCACCGCGCAGCTCCCGCGCTTCCCTTCGACGCTGGCCGACCTCGCGAGGGTGATCACCGTCCACCCCCGAGGTGAAAGCAGCGTCGAGACGGTGATCACCCTCGGGGGTGCTGCTTTCGACCAGGCGGCGAAGGGTGATCACCATCCACCCCCCGAGGTGAAAGCAGCGTCGAGACGGTGATCACCCTCGGGGGTGCTGCTTTCAACCAGTCGATGGAGGGTGAGGACCATCGGCATGCCTTCTTCGAACCAGCATCGAGAAGGTGACGACCATCCACCCTGCTTCGTTCACCTCGATCGTCGATGGTGATCACCCTCCGACGGCGAGGTGAAAGGAGGAGCGGGATGGTGTTCACCCTCTCGAACGAGATGAAAGGAGCGCGGGGATGGTGTTCACCCTCTCGAACGAGGTGAAAGGAGGAGCGGGATGGTGTTCACCCTCTCGAACGAGATGAAAGGAGCGCGGGGATGGTGTTCACCCTCTCGAACGAGGTGAAAGGAGGCTCGAGAGGGTGATTACCATCGCGGTCTTGGGGATGGTGGAGCGAGCGGGGCGCAGGGATCGCTGCTCCGTGAGCCCCCACCCCAGCCCTCCCCCGTCGAACGGGCGAGGGGGCTCCTTTGCGCTCAGTCGATGCTCGGGATTGGCGCGTCCGGGGGCGGGCCGGCGGGCTCGGGGGCGGGCGCCGGTCCCGGCGCTTGCGGAGCGTTCGGGGTCGGGCTCGCGTCCGTTGTCGCCCCGTTTGCGTTCGTGCGTGGCGTCGGTTGTCGTCGCGTTCGCGGTGGCGCTCTGCCGCCGGGCCTGCTCGGCGCGGAGCGCGTCGATGGGCGCGAGGGCCTTCTTCAGGATGGGGATGCTCTTCGGGACGCTCGGTCGGTGCTCGGCGAAGAGCGCGAAGACGTACTCCTGGATCGCGACCTCGACCTGCCGCTTGGGCTCGCGAACCCCGGCCGGCGCCTCGTCCGCGGCCTCGGTGATCTGGAGCGCGTCGCCATAGGCGGCGTGGGCGCGGCGCACGAACGCGAGCGGCCGCTTGCCGACGAGAATCGTCGATTCTCGTTGTCGAGCCCCTCGTCGTCGATGTCCTTCAGCAGCCGATTGGCCTGTGCCCATTGGCTCGTGTACTTGTCTTGCGTGAAGTCGAGGCCGTTCGGAAAGAGCCGCGCGAGGAGCTCGCTGGCTCGCTTGGCCAGCGCATCGTCCTCCTTGGTCCCCGCCAGCATCGCGACGGCGCTGAGCCCCGTGTACAAGCAGCGCCACGAGGTGTCGGCCACGGTGTCTGCCGGCCGCCGATCGAGGCTCCCGCGTTTGACCTGCGCCGTCCACGCCGCGCGCAAGTTCACGGTGTCCGCACGGAGCGCCTTCGCCGCCGATCGAATCAGCGCCCCGCGGTCCTTGCCGGTCGGCACCGCCGAGAGCAACGCCACCGCCAGCGAGTACGCCGACGGAACGTCCAGCACGGGTCCACGGGTATACGCGATCGGATCGAAGTCGTTCGCCATCTCTCAACCTCCTCCAGCCGAGAGCACCGCACCGAGATGCCGATGACAACCCTGAACGTGGATCGCGTTCCATCTGGCGTCGCGTAAACAGGGACCCGCGTGGACTCGCGTCATCGGACGAGCATCGACGCCGATGCTGCGCCTCCGGTCGCCGGGCGCCCGCGCTCACGAGTTGCCCGGTCGATCTCGATCGCGCGTCGCATGGGCGCGCCTCCACGTCCGTCGCGCGCGCTCCGAGGCTCGACGCTGGGCGAGCGACCGCGCCGCGCGAGGGCCGTGGACGAGTTCGAACCGAGCGCCGCGATCGAGACGGTCTCTGCGCGCGAGCAGTCGCCGCGAACGCACGACGCTCGTCAGCGGATGAAGTCGACGCCGAGGCGGTACCAGCCGGTGCCCGTCCTGCGGCCCGCGCCGTCCACGACGACGACGTAGTCGCCGGGCCCGAGGCGCGCCGAGGCGCGCGAGAGGCGCACCTCGTCCGGGTAGCCGAGCACGACGCCGCAGTCGATCTCGTCGCCGCCGGCGCTCCGGAGGTAGACCGCCGCGTCGAAGCGGCTCTCGAGGTGGAGCGCGACCTGGGTCGGCCAATCCACGTGCAGGCGGTAGACGTGCTCGGGCGCTTGCTGGCCGCCGCAGCGTCCGCCGTGGTGCGAGGCGCCCGGCGCGATGACGCCTTCCACGTCGCTGCCGGGCACGAGCTGTCCGCGCGGTGCGTCCGAGAGCGCGTTCGGATCGGGCGGGTGCGCGAAGGCTTGCAGGCGATAGTGGCCGCCGGTGTCGCGCGCGCCGACCGCGACGAGGTAGGTGCCGGCCGGGAGGTTGAGGTCGAGGGTCTCGAAGCGTTCGCTCTCGTCTCGGCAGGCGAGCTCGGGGCCGTCGATCCCGGACGCGCGCAAGACCAGGCTGGCGTCGAAGCTCGAGGCGAGCCTCAGCAGCACCCGCCGCGCACGGTCGAGGTGGAGCACGTGCCAGCGCGCCCGGCCTTCGCCACCGCAGCGCGCTCCCACGAGGTGCGCGGCGCCCCTCGTGTCGCCGTCGATCACGCGGCCCGGGATGAGCGGGGTCGGCGTGACCGGGGCCGGCTCGCGACCGCACGACAGCGACGCCGTCTCGTGTACCACCACCGCGCCCGAGCGCCGGTCCACCAGCTCGTACTCGAAGCGCAACGCGCTCGCGCGCACCGTCCACTCGCCGCGCTCGGCGTGGATCTCGGCCTCGCCGCCCCGCGCGCGCAGCTCGAAGCGATCGGGAGACGCCGGCACCCGGGCGCCGCTCGCGTCGACGACGACCGGGCGGATCGCCAGGCTGCAGCGGAGCTCGGTGCCGGCTTGTGCGCGCGCACGGCCGCAAAAGGCCAACGCGATCGCGAGCGATACGACGGCTCGAACGCGCATACGACGCCCCCCTGAAGACGCGCTGCCCGCGGTTGGGCGCCTTTGGGCGCGAGCGGGCGACGCACGCTTCCGTAGTCGCAGCGTCTTCGGCCTTCAAACGACGCCGCCGAGGGATGGACCGTCGAGCCGTCGCGTTTGCCGGAGGAGCCTGTCCGAGAGCGGTGCCTCGGCGGCCGCGCGAGTGCGGAGCCCAACTCCTCGAAGCGCGGCAAGCCATCGAAGGGCCGCGTCAGGCGTGTTCGTCCAGCCAGCGGGCGATGGGCTCGAACACGCGCTCGGGCGCTTCGTGGCCGACGAAGAGGTCGGCGTGCGCGTACCACCGTCGCTCGTCGCCGATCCGCAACACGTCCACCGCGCCTCCCCAGGCGTCGCGCGCGCTGAGCGCCGTCTCGGGCGGGACGATGCCGTCCCGGTTCGCGAGGACCACCAAGAGGGGCTCCCGTCTCCTGCGCAGCGCGTCGGTGACGTTCACGCCGCGCAGAACCATGTCGGAGGCGGCCATCCATTTGGCGATGTCCGCGTTCACGCGGGGGTGGGGATCTTCCACGGTCTGGAGCATCTCGCCGGCGGCGCTCAAATCGACGTTGGCGGCGTTCATGTAGAGCGAGAGGAGCGCCGGGATCCGCGTGGCGATCGGGAGCGCCACCTCGGCCAGGCGCTGGGTGCCGCGGACGCGGATCAGGCTCGCCAGCCGGGGCGAGCGG
This sequence comes from uncultured Pseudomonadota bacterium, assembly GCA_963832725.1. GTDB lineage: Bacteria > Myxococcota_A > Polyangia > Polyangiales > Sandaracinaceae > JAEZBP01. The sequence goes on along the minus strand of CAWHVG010000003.1, from coordinate 2,067,322 downwards.
AAGGGCACCCGGAGCAGCAGCGGCACGTCGCGCCACTTCAGCGGCGAGCCGATCGCGCAGAGCGCGGCCACGCGGTGCCGGGGCTCGAGCGCGAGGTGGGCGTACGCGATCGATCCGCCGAGGCTGGCGCCGATCACGTCCACGCGGTCGGCGTCGGTCTCCGTCGCGTCGAGGACGGCGTCGAGCGCCGCCCTGAGATCGGTCTCGGCGTAGCGGCGCAGCGAAGGGGAGGGCGCCTCCGGCGAGCGCCGCCGGCTCTTTCCCTGCGCGCGGAGGTTCGCGACCCAGACCTCGCGGCCGGCGTTCGCGAGGTGGGCCACCAGCGAGGTGCCGGCCGGATGGAAACCGAAGATGAACCCGTTCATCCCGTAGCCCGGCACGATCACCACGGGCCGGCGAGCGCGGTCGAGGCGCCCCGCCGCGCTGGTGCGCGTCAGGTGCAGCCGCCACCCGTCGTCGGTGGGAGGGAAAAGCTCGGAGCTCGACAACGTGTCCATCCGGTCTCGCTTTGTTGCACGCCTCGTTCCCTACTGTCCACAGCCGAGGACGGAGGCACACACGACGAAAAGGCCTCCGAGCACAGGGGCTCGGAGGCCTCGCTAGATGTGGGAGGCGGGGCGAGAACGCCCTCGTGGTCAGTTGTTGGACTGCAGGACGAAGGGGTAGTTCACGCCCACGACGCCGTGGTTCTCGGGCGTCGGGAAGGTCCAGCGTCGCACCGCGTTCGAGATGCAGCCCTCGACGCCGCGGTTGGAGAGGCTGGTGGAGGAGACGTTTGCGCTCTGGACGCGGCCGTCTCCGGAGATGATCCAGGCGACCGTCACGCGGCCCTCGAGGCTGGGGTTCTGCTGCAGGCCCTGCTCGTAGCAGAAGCGGACCTCGTTCAGGTGGCGGCGCACGACCCGGCGGATGGCGTCCTGCGAGAGCCCGCCCATCACGTGGGCGGGCTGCGGAGTGATGCGCGGACCGGGCCGGCCGGTGCGGCCGTGCAGGGAGCCGACGCCGTGACCGTACCCACCTTGGCAGTGCTGACCCGGGTCGCAGCCGACGCCCCGCTGCCCCAGCGTGCCCAGCGTGCCGACGCCGATGGTGCCGTGACCGAACCCGCCGGCGCCGCGTCCGGTGCCGAACATCCCGAGGCCGCCCGCGCCGCCGTTGCTCCCAATCTGCGCGCCCATCAGCGCGCCGATGGCGCTCTCGGCGTCGAGCCCGTGGGCCTGGTCGGCGCCGTAGGGCGAGGTCGGTGAGTCCCAGCTGCCGACCAGCGCCCGGACGCTGCCGATGGCGGCCAGCGACTGCATCGACTCGCGGATGCGCTCGCGCGCCATCTCGGGGTTGGGATCGTCGGGCCGGCCCTGGACGCCGTAGCGGTTGTGGGTCTGGGGATGGTCCGGCTCGCCGCTCGCGCCCTCCTCGCCGTCGTGCTGCTGGCCTTCACGGCCCGCGGCCTCGCTCTCGGCCGGCTCGGTCCACTCCGGCAGCTCTTCCTCCTGCTGGGCGTCGGCGTCGCGGATGTACTCGATGAGCCGGTCGTTGGCGCCCGGGTCGTCGATGCTCAGCGCCGCCGAGTGCGGGGGCATGAAGTAGAACATCACCAGGAAGACGGCGTGGACGGCCAGCGAGAGACCGATCCAGCCGCTGTGCCGGAAGCCGATGGGGCTCCCGCCGACCGTGCGGGCGGCGGTCGTCGGTCGGACGACGAAGCTCAGCCCGTGATGTGAGAGCCGCGCGGTGGCGCCTTCCGGCAAGACGTAGAGCCGGGCGCCGGACAGGCCGTCGAAGGGCTCGAGCTTCTCTGCCAGCTCGTCGAACGAGCGGGTGTCGTCGCCGACCGTCACCTCGCCGCTCGCGCCCTCCGGCACGATGCAGCAGAGCTGGCCCTCGCGCTCGACCACCACCGGCAGGCGGTCGATCCCGAGCACGTCGCGGCCGACGAGGTAGTCGCTGCCCTCGGCCTCGCCGATGGTCACGTCGCGCGGCGGGCTGACGTGGGCGACGTGGAGCACCTCGTCGCCCCAGAGGATGACGACCTCGGCGGCGCGGTCGGTGGTGTCGATCTCGGCCGGATCGACGGGCGGCGCGCTCGCGGCGATCCCCCAGCGCACCTCGGGCGCGGGGGTGTCGACCGACGCGGCGAACGGGTTCGGCTGGACTTCGGGCTCGATCATGACGGACTCCTCCCTTGGCGGCGCGAGCGCTCGCCTAAACGGTGGGGCACCTGCCGTCGTCGCCGGTCCATCCGGCGTGCGTCCGGCTCTTCGGTGCCGCTCAGCCCAAAAGACAGCGCGCCTCGGCGCAGGTTCCGAAGGAAGTCGCCGAATCGATCGAAATCGTCGTCGCCCAACGCGAGGGGGCGGCGGACCTCGCCGGGATCAGAGGTGGGGCGCGAAGACGGGCGCGACGCACTCGACGCGCAGGAAGTCCCCGTCGGCGAGCTCGCGCGCCCGCGGGTGGCTGTCGGTCACCACCACGTAGTCGAAGAGGCCGCTGTCCTGGATGCGTGAGAGCGCGTCGCCGGGGAAGAGGGCGTGGGTGGCGATGGCGATCATCTCGGTCGCGCCGGCGTCGCGATAGGCCTGGCCGGCGTGGATGAGCGAGCTGCCGGTGCGGATCATGTCGTCGTAGATGACGACCTTGCGCCCCTCGACCCGCGCGCTGGTGGCCAGGACCTCCGTCTCGCTGCCGCTGACCCGGCGCTTGAACACGAACGCGGCGCTGACGCCCGAGATCGTTGGCCAGCGACTCGACCCACTTCGCGCGGCCGGCGTCGGTGCACGCCATCACCAGGTCGTCGCCGCCGAACGCGCGCGCGGCGCGGCGGACGATGTCCTTCGCGTAGACGTGGAAGGCGGTGATCTCGCCCTCGAAGTAATGCGGGATCCCCTCGGCGTGCAGATCGAGGAGGAACATGCGGTTGCCGAAGCTGGCGGGCGGGATGGAGGAGAGCAGGCGCGCCCGCGTCTTGGCGGTGACGACCTCGCCCGGCCGGACGGCGCGCTCCATCGTCGAGTAGCCGAAGTAGGGCACGACCAAGGTCAGCCGTCGCGCGCCGTGGGCGACCAGCGCGGAGCCGAGGTCGAAGACGTCCAGCGTCGCCGCGTCGTCGATGGTGCCGCCGACCAAGATCACGTCGCGCCCGTCCACCTCGTCCGCGATCCGGAGCAGCCGCTCGCCGTCCGGGAAGTCCACCCGCTCGATGGATCCGGCCACTCGGCCCTCGCCGAGCAGCGCGTCCCGCAGGTGGGTGTAGGGGCCGATGCAGAAGAGGAGGCTCGGGTCGCTCATGCGCGCGCAACGATACCAGCTCCGCGAGAGCCGCGCCGGGCGCGCCGATGCCATCCCGCGTCGTTCGAGCCGACGCGCCAGCTGGCAGCGCTGCCGCTGCCGCCGGGCGGGTCGTCGAGGTGCGCGCCCGAACGGCGCGTGGTCGGCCCTCGTCACGCTGCATTGGTTCATCTCGCCACGATGCGGCGGGCCGGTGATGGACGTCGTCACGACGGGAACCGCCATGGGACCTTCGATCACGAGGGCACGCGACCTGCAGCGGTGTGGGCGGGCACCGCCCAGCCATCATGCGCGTCCTCGTCACCAGCTCACGAATGCCCTTCGCCCTCGATGAGATCCGCAAGCTCGGGGCTCGTGGCCACGAGGTGATCGCCGCCGACACGTTCCGCGCCGCGCCCGGCATGCATTCGAAGTTCGTGGCCCGCCGGGTCGTGTTGCCCTCGCCGCGCTACCAGCCGCGCAAGTTCGTCGACGCGGTGCGGCGGGTCGTCGAGCAGCGCGGTGTCGACCTGGTCCTGCCCTGCTTCGAAGAGGCGTTCATTCTGGCCAAGCACCGGAGCGAGCTGGCCCCGACCGCGAGCGTGTTCGCTCCCGCCTTCCCGACCATCGCTCGCTTGCACTCCAAGGCGCACCTGCTCAATCTCGCCCGCGAGCTCGACATCGAGCTGCCGCGGACGGCGCTCGTGGACTCGAAGGAGGCGCTGCGCGAGAGCGTGACCCACTTCGACGCCTACTTCGCGCGGCCGAGCTACTCGCGTGGAGGCATGCGGCTCTTGACCAACACCGGGCCGCTCGCCGGCGACGTGGAGATCGACGATTGCGACCCGACGCCCGAGAACCCGTGGCTGGTCCAGGAGTTCGTCCCCGGCATCGACCTGTGCAGCTTCAGCGTCTGCCATCACGGGCGCGTGGCGGCGCACTCGGTCTACGTCCATCCGAAGGAGATCGAGCACGCGGGCGGCATCGTCTTCGAGTCGGTGCACGAGCCCGACACGCTCGCCATCGCCGAGCGCATCGTGGCGCACACCGGCTACCACGGGCAGGTCTCGTTCGACTTCCGCAAGCACGACGGCCGGACGTTCCTCATCGAGTGCAACCCGAGGCCCACCGCCGGTGTCCTCTTCCTGAGCGCGGAGGCCTTCGTCGACGCCATCGAGTCGGGCCCGACCGGCGAGGTGCGCTGGGCCGAGGCGGGCGTGAAGCGGAAGATCTCCAGCGCTCTGTTGCGCGACATGTTCCTGCACTGGACGCAGATCCCCGACGACCTGCGCTTCCTGTTCTCCAGCGCGCGCGAGATCTACGCCGCGCCCGATGACCTGATGCCGGCCCTCTACCAAGTGCTCTCCTATGGGCACGTGGCCGCCTATCGACTGCGAGCGGGGCGGAATCAACGAAACGGGCTGATGGCCGCGTACTTCCACGACATCAGCTGGAACGGCGAGCCGATGCCCTGACCCTCTCGAGCGAACATGAACGTCTTTCAGCATCCGAACTTCGATCACGAGCACGTCGCCTTCTTCCACGACGCCGGCGCCGGGCTGCGCATGATCGTGGCGATCCACCGGACGAGCCGCTTCGGTGCCAGCGGCGGCGGCTGCAGGATGTGGAGCTATGCGTCCGAGGACGAGGCGCTGCGCGACGCGCTCCGGCTCTCGCGGGCGATGAGCTACAAGCTGGCGCTCTTCGAGATGCCTGCCGGCGGCGCCAAGGCCGTGATCCTCGGTCGCCCGCGACCCGAGCGGCGCGAGGCGCTGATGCGCGCGGTGGGACGGGCCGTGGAGAGGCTGAGCGGTCGCTTCGTCATCGCGGAGGACGTCGGCACCACGCCGGCGGATATGCGCGTGGTGGCCGAGGAGACGAACTACGTGATGGGCCGGCACGCGTCGACGGCCGACGCGACCGCGTACGGCGTCTTCGTGGGGCTCCGCGAGGCGGCGCGCCGCGCGCTCGGGCGGGGCGATCTGGGCGGGCTGCGCGTCGCCATCCAAGGCGTCGGCGAGGTGGGCCTTCGACTCGGACGCGAGCTGGCGGAGGCCGGAGCGGAGTTGGTGGTCGCCGACCTCGACCGCGCGCGCGCCGAGCGTGCCGAGCGGGAGCTGGGCGCGACCGTGATGGAGCCCGACGCCATCCTCTCGGCCGAGGTGGACGTGCTGGCGCCGTGCGCGCTCGGCAACGTGCTCGACGACGCCGCCATCGCCGCGCTGCGCTGCCGGCTGGTGGCGGGCAGCGCGAACGAGCAGCTCGCCGAGGACCGGCACGCCGAGGCGTTGGCGGCGCGTGGGATCGTCTTCGCGCCGGACTTCGTGCTCAACGGCGGTGGGGTGCTCGCCGCGTGGCAGCAGGGACCCTCGGGAGGCGCCGAGGCGGACGTGCGGAGCCGCGCCGAGGCATCGCGGATCGCCACCGTGCTCGGCGAGGCCTTCGACCGCGCCGCGCGCGAGCGGATCACCCCCTACGCAGCTGCCGTGCGCATGGCCCGCGAGCGGATCGACCGGAGCTGAGCGTCTTCGCGATCTCTCGCCGTACTGTTCATCGAAGCGGGCCCATTCACGGCCTGGCCTCTCCTCGCCGCGCACCCTCCCGGGCGCCTTCGCTGCGATGAGCTGCGCGCTCGCCGTGGCGCCGCGGTCGGCTGGCGCTCGCCGTGGCGCCGCGGTCGGCTGGTGCGCGTCGCGGTCGGCTGGTGCGCGTCGCGCTCGCGCCGCCGGTGTTCGGTCCATCGAGGAGCTGCTACAACGCCTCCCGTGAATCAGGCGAGTGGCAGACCGCTGAACACGATGGCGCTGGTGAGCCTGTGCGCCGGAATCGCGAGCTGGGTCGTGGTGCCGGTGGCCGGAGCCATCGTCGCCATCGTGTGCGGGCACCTGGCGCGCAAAGAGATCCGCCAGTCCGGCGAGGACGGCGACACGTTCGCGGTCATCGGCATGGTGGCGGGCTACCTGCACATGGCGGCCGTGTGTCTGGGCGGCTGCGTGCTCGCCGCCTTCTATGGCGGGCTCTTCGCCCTCGTCGCCTCGAGCGCGGCGTACCACTGAGCGGAGCCGCAGCGTGGGGCGAGAGGAGCTTCGCGCCGTCCTCGTGCGCGCGGTGTTCGCAGGCGTCGCCGGTGGCCTGCTCGTCGGGGCCGGCGACTTCTTCGCCGGGTGGCTGTGGATGCCGCAGGCGAGCGATCGGATCCTCTACGGCCTCCGTCTGGCCGGGCTCTTGGCACCGCTCGGTGGTCTCGCCGCGCTCGGCGTCGTCTCGCTCGACCGCGCGGCGCGCCCCCGGATCCGACGCGCGGCGCATCCCTCTCGGCTGGCGCCGCTTCCCCTGCTGGCGGTGCTCGCCCCCGCGCTGATCGCCCTCGCGTTCGCGCTCCTCTCGGGCGGCCGCGTCTCGCGCCTTCCGCTGCACGGTCTCCTCGTCGCGCTGACGGCGCTCACGCTGGTCCTGGCCGTCTACTTCGCCTGCCGCGTCGCCCGCTGGATCGCTCGCCGTCGCGCGCTGCCGCTCACGCGCCGCGCGCTGCTGGCCGCTTCGCTGATCGGCCTCGCGGTCCTGCTCGAGAAAGCCGACCAGACGCTCTACCCGCGCCACTACGACGCGATCCACGCCGCGATGGGCGCCCTCGCGTGGACGATGGCCAGCCTCGGCGCCTGGGTCGCGCTGCCGCGGCGAATGCCCGCCGTCTTTCCCGAGGGACGGCGCGGGCTCCTCACCCTCATCGCGGCGCTCGCGCTCGTGCTGGCCAGCCTCCCGGGCGACCACGACGGCCGGGCCGCGCTGCTCTCGCCTCGGGCCGGGAGCGCGCGCTCGGCGATGCTCGCGGTGACGCCGCTCCTCTTCGGGCTGGGCCGTGCCCGGGCCAGCGCCAGCGCCATCGATCGCGCTCGCCGCGCCCGCGAGGCCCGGCGGCACGCGCTCGCCGCCGGCCGGCTCCCCCGCTGGGACGGCGCCCACGTGGTCATCGTGAGCGTCGACGCGCTGCGGGCCGACCACCTCGGCCTCTACGGCTACCGGCGGCCCATCTCACCGAACCTCGATCGACTCGCCCGGGAGAGTGTCGTCTTCGAGCGCGCGTGGACCTCGACGCCGCGCTCGAGCTACTCGCTCTCTTCGCTGATGACCGGCACCGCGCTGCACCCGCGCGTCGAAGCGGGCGAGCCCTTGGCGCGAGAGACGCTGGCGTCGCGCTTCGCAGCGCGAGGTGCCCACACGGCGGCGTTCTATCCGGAGGGCATCTTCTTCCACCAGGGCGACCGGCTCTCGAGCTACCGCGAGCGCGAGCTCGACTTCGCGCGCCGCGACGCGGAGAACCACGACGCCGAGAGCCTCACCGACGCCGTCCTGGCGGAGCTCGGGGATCTGCGCGCCCGCGGTGAGCCGCCCTCGCTGATCTGGGTGCACTACTTCGACGTTCACGAGCCCTACCGCGAGCGCTCCCTCGGCGACGCGCCGGTCGATCGCTACGACGGGGAGATCCGCAACGTCGATCGCGCCTTCGCGCGCCTCCTGGGAGGCCTCTCGCAGCTCTCGCGCGAGGTCGTGCTCGTCGTCACCGCCGACCACGGCGAAGAGCACCGCGATCACGGCGGCGTCTTCCACGGCGGGAGCCTCTACGAGGAGCAGCTCCGCGTCCCGCTGATCGTGCGCGCGCCGGGGTTGGCGCCGCGGCGGGTGACCCAGCCCGTCTCGCTGATCGACGTCGCGCCCACGCTCTCGGCGATGATCGGTGCAGGGCCGATCGGAGAGGGCGTGGATCTGAGGCCGATGCTCGTCGGGATGCCCTTCGACCGCGGGCCGATCCGCGCCACCGAAGACGGAATGCGCGCGCTGGTCGCCTGGCCGGACAAGCTGATCGACGACGAACGGACCTCTGCCCTCGAGCTCTTCGACCTCACGCGCGATCCAGGGGAGCGCGTGAACCTCGCCGATGGTGCGCCCGCCCGCGTCGACGCGTTGGAGGCCGAGCTGGCGGTCTACTGACCCGTCAGCCGTGCTGCAGCCTCAGCCGTGTTGGGCGAGGAAGTAGATGGTCAGCCCGAAGACGGTGAGCATCCCCGCCGTCTCCACCCAGTTGACCGTGCCGTCGTCCTGCACGCTCTTCCAGAGGATCAGCATCGGCGGGAACGCCAGCAGCACGACCGAGGTCGTCTCGAGGTCGATGGAGAGCACGCCGCCGTGGGGGAGCATGGGGATGACCCCGGCCTGGGCGAGCGCCGCCATCAGGATCACGACCGCCGGCAGCACCACGAAGGGCACCTGCGTGATCGCGCCCGACACGCCGGCCAGCGCGATGTCGTACATCTTCTTCGTGTGGGCCGAGATCATCATCACGAACGATCCGGCGCCGGCGAAGACGCTGAGGATGATGGCGCCGAGCATCTCGGAGTAGCCCGCGCCGGTCAGGGCCGCGACCAGCGTGTCCGCGAAATCGCCGACGGCGTGTCCGCCGAGGAGCGAGGTCGCGCCGCCGAGCAGCCCGTAGCCTGCAATCTTCCCCCAGGAAGGCGGCGGCTCCTCGTCGACCGCCTGCTCGGGCTCATCGTCGCTCTTCGAGAAGCGCTTCACGAGCTGGACCGTGGCCACCGTCTGCACCGCCAGCAGGCCGATCCCGATCGCGTAGAGATCCGAGACTCCGAAGCCCTCGCCCCGGTGGTCGCCGGTGGCGAAGAGCCGCATCACCACCATCAAGCAGCCGGTCGCCAGGAAGACGCCGCCCCCGGCCGCGAAGAGATCGGTGCTGATCTTCACCAGCGGCTCGGGCATGCGCGCGCGGCCCGCCGCGTCGCGGGGGAGCACCGCGCTGTAGATGGCGAAGGCGAGCGCGTTGACGTGGAGGGTGAGCGCGACCACCACGAACGCGATCCGAGGCGCCGCCGCCACCACGAACCCGAGCATGACGATCTCGGGGAGGTTGCTGGCGAGACCGGCGACGTTGCCGGCCACGAACTGGTTCCAGCCCAGGCGCGCGCCGACGCCCTCGACGCAGAGGATCATCGATTCGCAGGAGCCGAAGATGACCGCCAGGCCGCCCACGCCGAGCAGCGCGGCGACCAGCCATCCCGGCCCGAGCGCGAGGTGCTCGATCGCGTAGCCGGCGCCGCAGAGCACTGCGCCGCCGATCAGGATCCAGACCCAAGTGTTGCCGCCGCCACCGCCGCCACCGGACATCGCGCCGCGTGCTCCCTTCTTCTGGCACCCGTGTACCCGAAAACGCCCGGCGCATTCCAGTGGCGCGTCGGGGCATCACGGGATGGAGCTCCTCGCCGTGCGAACCGGGGCGGGATCCCGGGCTCGCTCGTCCTGGCTGCGCCGGGGCGTCCCGAGGGACGCGGCGCTCCGAGCGGAGGCGAGAGGGTGCCCGACCACGGGGAGCCGTCCCGGGGGAGAACGGGACGGTGGGAACGTGCGGTGGGGAGAAGAGGAGTGCGGGATGGGTGGGAGCTCCTCCCCGTGGTCGGGCGACGACCACTGTCAAAGCATCGCGCGTGCCAGTCGCTCCTCCTGCCATCCGGGCCGACTCGCGGCCCCCAGACCGCCCGGGTTCGAGACGAAGTGTCGAACGCCCGGTTCGTGTCTGACAATTTGGCGACCGCCCGTTCGTGCGGCTTGCCGCGGCGGGTCCGCGGCTACCTCGCAGCCCGACGGTTCCGACGTGGCGTCAGGGGGTCAGCAGGTGGCGGACGAGAGGACGGGGGCAACTTCGGGCGGCCAGCCGGGCGGACCGCCGCGGCCGGCGACCCTGCCGCAGAACGCGCCGCGCGGCTTTCACTTGATGGCCAAGCCGACCGGCGCGGTCTGCAACCTCGATTGCGAGTACTGCTTCTTTCTATCGAAGGAGGCGCTCTATCCCGGCAGCTCGTTTCGGATGAACGACGAGGTACTCGACCTCTACGTCCGTCAACTCATGGAGGCGCAGCAAGCACCGCAGGTCACCGTCGCCTGGCAGGGCGGCGAGCCGACGCTGATGGGCCTGCCCTTCTTCGAGCGGGCCGTGGAGCTCGTGGAGCGCTATCGGCGGCCGGGGATGGAGGTCACCCACACCCTCCAGACCAACGGCACCAAGCTCGACGATGCCTGGTGCACCTTCCTGGCCGAGCACGCGTTCTTGGTCGGGCTCTCCATCGACGGGCCGCGGGCCATGCACGACGCCTACCGCGTCGACAAGGGCGGGCACGGCACCTTCGACAAAGTGACGCGAGCGGCCTCGTTGCTGCGCCGCCATCGGGTGGACTTCAACTTGCTCACCACGGTCCACGCGAAAAACCAGGACCACCCGCTCGCGGTGTACCGCTTCCTGCGCGACGAGCTCGGCGCCGCGTTCATTCAGCTCATCCCCATCGTGGAGCGCGTGACGTCCGAGTCCGAGGCGACGATCGGGTGGCGTGGCCGGCCGCTCTACACCCAGCGCGGAGACTGCGTGACGCGGCGCTCGGTGTCGCCGGCCAAGTGGGGCTCGTTCTTGATCGCCGTCTTCGACGAGTGGATCCGCAACGACGTGGGCGAGGTCTTCGTGCCCATGTTCGAGGCCGCGCTGGCGAGCTGGATGCGGCTGCCGCAGCCGCTGTGCATCTTCGCCGAGACCTGCGGCGACGCGCTCGCGCTCGAGCACAACGGCGATCTCTATTCCTGCGATCACTTCGTCGAGCCGGCGCACCGCCTCGGCAACATCCGCGAGACCCACCTCGTCGAGCTCGTCGCCTCCGAGGCGCAGCGCGCGTTCGGTCGTGCCAAGCGGGAGACGCTGCCGGGCAAGTGCGTGCGCTGCCCGGTTCGCTTCGCCTGCAACGGCGGCTGTCCGCGCAACCGCTTCGCGACGAGCGAAGAGGGCGAGCCGGGCCTGAACTACCTCTGCGCCGGCTACGAGGCGTTCTTCACGCACATCGATCGACCGATGCAGATCCTCGCTGGGCTGCTGCGGCGGGGGCGCGACCCGGCCGAGGTCATGGGCGTTCTCGCGCGCGAAGACGTCGTCGCGCGCCGCGCTCGCTCGAAGACGAAGACGAAGCGCCGCCGGCGGCGCTGAAGGGGAGATGGAAATGGCCAAGAAGCGATTCTCGGGGCGCATCGCGCTCGACGTCCGCGACTCCGCGCCGGATTGGACGCCCTACGGCCCGCCCAGCGCGCCCGACGGTGCGCCCAACATCCTCTACATCGTGTGGGACGACGTCGGCTTCGGCGCGTTCGACTGCTACGGCGGGCTGATCGATACGCCCAACATGACCCGCATCGCGGAGATGGGTCTCCGCTACAGTCAGTTCCACACCACGGCGCTCTGCTCTCCGACGCGCGCCTGCCTGCTGACCGGTCGCAACGCGACCTCGAACGGCATGGCGTGCATCTCCGAGTTCGCCACCGGCTATCCCGCATCGAACGGGCGGATCCCCTTCGAGAACGCGCTCCTCCCGGAGGTGCTGGTCGAGCGCGGGTACAGCACCTACCACGTCGGCAAGTGGCACCTGACGCCCGACTTCGACAACCACGCGGCAGGATCGCGGCGCCAGTGGCCGCTCGGTCGCGGGTTCGAGCGCTTCTACGGCTTCCTCGGCGGCGAGACGAATCAGTGGTACCCGCTGCTGATCCAGGACAACCAATCGATCGATCAGCCCTCTCTGCCGGAGGATGGGTACCACTTCACGAAGGACATCACCGACAAGGCCATTCAGTACATTCGCGACGCGCGGGCGGTGGATCCCGACAAGCCCTGGCTCATGTACTTCGCTCCCGGATGCGCGCACGCGCCTCACCAGGTCCCGAAGGAGTGGGCGGATCGGTATCGCGGGAAGTTCGACATGGGCTACGAGAAGTACCGCGAGCAGGTGCTGGAGCGGCAGATCGCGATGGGGCTGCTGCCGAAGGGCACGACGCTCAGCCCGATCAACCCCTACGCGAACGAGAAGGGGCCGGAGGGGCAGCCCTGGCCCGAGCAGGACACCGTCCGCCCCTGGGACTCGCTCAGCGACGACGAGAAGCGGCTCTTCTGCCGCATGGCCGAGGTGTACGCGGGCTTCGTCTCCCACTGCGACCATCACATCGGTCGGATGCTCGACTACCTGGAGGAGGCCGGCATTCTGGACGACACGATCGTCGTCGTCGTCAGCGACAACGGCGCCAGCGGGGAAGGCGGTCCCAACGGCACCGTGAACGAGATGAAGTTCTTCAACGGGGTGATCGACAGCGTCGAGGACAACCTGAAGCACATCGACGAGCTCGGCTCGCCCAAGACCTACAACCACTACTGTACCGGGTGGGCACAGGCGTTCTGCGCGCCCTTCAAGATGTACAAGCGCTACGCCAACTACGAAGGTGGGACGGCGGATCCTCTGCTCGTCGCGTGGCCGAAACGCATCGCGGCGCGCGGTGAGATCCGACATCAGTACTGTCACGCCGTCGACATCGTGCCGACGCTCTACGAGTGCCTCGGGTTCGAACCACCCGACGAGGTCCACGGCTACGCGCAATCGCCGATCGAAGGGGTGAGCATTGCCCACACCTTCGACGATCCGAACGCGCAGACGCGGAAGCTCGCCCAGTTCTACAGCATGCTGGGTACCCGCGGCGTCTGGTACCAGGGCTGGCACGCCTCGACCGTTCATCCCGCGACGGGTGGCTGGGGCGGCTTCGAGCGCGACCGCTGGGAGCTCTTTCACCTCGACGCCGATCGGAGCCAGGTCCACGACCTCGCGAGCGCGCACCCCGAGAAGCTCGAGCAGCTCAAGAGCCTCTGGGCCATGTTGGCCGGGCGCTTCCAGGCGCTCCCGCTCGACGATCGGACGGCGGTCGAGGTGCTCGGCGACCTGCGACCTCACCCGGGGAAGGCGCGCAGCCGCTACGTCTACTACCCGGATTGCGAGCCCGTGCCCCAGGCCGTCGCGGCCAGTACCACCCAGCGCTCGTTCGACATCATCGCCGACGTGAGCGTGCACGACGGTCAGGCCGAGGGCGTCCTCTTCGCGCAGGGCAGCGACATCGGTGGGCACACGCTCTACGTGAAGGACGGGCGCGTCTGCTACGTCTACAACTGGCTCGGCGAGCTCCAGCAGAAGGTGTCGTCGCCCGACACGCTCTCGGCCGGCAAGCACAGCGTGGAGGTCCGCTTCGACGTGCGCGATCACGCCCCCGACGGGAGCCCACTCGGGCCGGCGAAGCTGATCGTCGACGGGACCGAGGTGGCCTCGGCCGAGATGCGGACCCAGCCCGGGTTCTTCGGCCTCGAGGGGGTGATCACGGTGGGGCGCGACGTGGGCCGACCCGCCTCGGACGACTACCGCTCGCCTGCGCGCTTTCGCGGCGGCGTGGTGGAGAAGGTCACGGTCGTCGTCCGGGGCAAGCGGCATCGTGATCCCGAGCGCGAGGCCGCCATGGCACACCGCCGCGACTGACCCACCGCGAGAGCCGAGGCCCGGCCGCTGGCCCGAGCCCTGCACCGACCTCCGTCGTCCGGGAGCGATTCTCCCGGTGACGGAGGTGTGCGGTGAGACGACGATGGCTCGTTTGGCTCTCTCTCTCTGCCGGCGTGGCGCTGGCGGCGGGTGCGACACTTTCGGGATGGCAGCGCGCCGCGGCGCAAGGTGGACAGCGCGCTGCGAGACCCGAGGCGGGCGGGCAACGGGTCGAGGCGCGTCGGACCCTCGATCCCAAGGCACAGAAGCTCTTGCAGCGGATGAGCGACTACCTCGGGCAGCAGCACGCGTTCGTCGTGTCGGCGAGCCCCATGCTCGAGGTCGTCCTCCGCTCGGGTGAGAAGATCCAGCTCCTCTCCAACGCGCGCGTGGCGGTGGAGCGCCCGAATCACCTGCGCAGCGACAGGACCGGTCCGGTAGCCGATCTCTCCCTCTACTACGACGGCGACACGCTCACGCTCTATGGCGCGCGGCGGAACCTTTACGCGACCGCCGACGCGCCGCCGCGGCTCGACGCGGCGATCGACTTCGCGCGCGAGCACCTCGATCTCGAGGCGCCGGGCGCGGATCTCCTCTACGGCGACGTCTACGACACCCTGATGGAAGACGTCGTGTCGGGCATGTACGTCGGTGAGGCGGTCGTGGACGGCGTCCTCTGCGACCAGCTCGCGTTCCGCGGCAACGAAACCGACTGGCAGCTCTGGATCGAGCGCGGAGCGCGGCCACTACCGCGCCGCTACGTGATCGTGTCCAAGCACGAGCGCGCGCAGCCCGAGTTCGCGGTAGATCTGTACGACTGGGACCTGAACCCCCGGTTCGCCACGGGCTTCTTCGATTTCCAGCCGCCGCCGGGGGCGCAACAGATTCGATTTCGTGCCGCTCGGTCCGGCGCGCGGGGCCGAAGCGCGGCGCGGCTGACGCCACGGCGCGACGAAGGAGTGAACGTCATGGAGACGCATACGAAGAAGATGTGTGGTTGGCTCCGCGCGATGGTCGCCGCCGCGGCGCTGGCGCTGGGTCTCACCGGGCTCGCGGCGGTCGGTCTCGGGCCGGGACCCCGCGTCGCCCACGCCGTGATCGGCCGCCCGCTGACGCCCATGAGCTACGCAGGCGTGGCGCGGCGGACGTCGCGTCGGACCACCCGCCGGGTGGCGGTGGCCAGCACGACGTACGTCACCACCCTCCCGCCCGGCTGCGCCATGGCGGGAGGCGTCTACCGCTGTGGCGTGGCCAGCTACCGGCCGAGCTACTACGGCACACAGGTCGTCTACGTGCCGGTCGGATGAGGCCGCGAGCGGCGGTGTCTGCGCCGCCGTCGCCGCGTCGTGCCGATGGCGTGAGCCCAGACACCCGGGGCGACCGGCGCCGAACGCTCACAGCCGCGGGTCCACGGGCACGCTCTCGAGCGCCAGCACGCCGAAGACACACTCGTGTACGCGGTGAAGAGGCTCGCGTTCCACGAAGCGAGCCAGCGCTTCGAGCCCGAGCACGTGCTCCCGGTGCGCCAGCCGGCGCTTGGTGCCGACCGAGCGGCGGCGCAGGCGCGCCAGCATCGCCTCGTCCGTGTAGTCCGGCCCGTAGATGATCCGCAGGTACTCGCGCCCGCGGCACTTGATGGCCGGCTGCAAGAGCCCTCGCGCGTCTTTGGCGAGCCAATCGAGCGGCTTGACCACCATCCCCTCGCCGCCTTCTTCGGTCATCGTGCGCCAGCGCTCGATCGCGGCCGCTTCGCTCGCGTCGTCGCTCAGATCCACCCGCCACCAGCGCGTGGCGCGAACCAGTGACGGGTCCTCCTTCGCCAGCCGCGCGCACTGCGCCATGTGCCAGGCGTGATCGTGGTCGACGAGGAGCGCGCGCTCGCTCGCCAGCACGTGAAAGGGCGCGATGGCCAGATCGTCGATGCCCTCCACCGGCCAGCAGTAGCGCCCGTACGCCTCGACGTAGCGCTCGAGGGAAGCGAGCCGTCGCCGCTCCGCCGCCAGCAGCTCCTCGGCGCCTTCGATGCCGCGGTCCGCGGTCCGTTCGAGCGCCTCCACCGCTTCGCCGAGCGCCGCCCCACCGGCCGCACCGACCCGCGCGTACTGCTCGCGCAGAAGCGCCTGCGACTTGACCGACCAGGGCATCAGCTCGGCGTCGAGGACCAAGAACGCGCCCAGCTCCGAGAAGAGCCCCGCCCGGTCCGCGGCATCGCGCAATCGGGCCAGCACGTCCGCCTCGAGCGCTCCGTCGGTGAAGAAGGGGCGTCCGGTCCGTGTGTAGATCACGCCGAGCCGCTCTTGCCCGAAGCGCTCGCGCCCCGTCTCGGCGTCGCGACAGAGCACGAACACCGCGCGCGAGCCCATGTGCTTCTCCTCGCACACGACCTCCGCCACGCCGCGCTCGCGGTAGTAGGCGAAAGCTTCGCGCGGGTGCTCGAGGAAGCCCTCTTCGTGCGTGGCCTCTGGCGGCGACATCGTCGGCGGGAGGTAGACGAGCCACCGCGGATCCACCGCGAAGCGGCTCATCACCTCGAGCGCGGCGGCGGCGTTCTCGGCGCGGACGGTCACCGGCGGCGCGAAGCGCGTCTCGAGGATCCGCTTGCCGCTCACGTCCCCGATGTCGAGCGCGTCGTCCGGGCGCTCCGGCGCCGCCGCCGCGAGCGGACGGACCGGTTCGTAGTGGACGCGCTCGGCCGGCACCGAGACGAGCTCCCGCTCCGGCCAGCGCAGCGCGGTGAGCGCGCCGCCGAAGACGCAGCCCGTGTCGACGCAGATCGTGTTGTTCACCCAGCGGGCCTGCGCGACCGGCGTGTGCCCGTACACCACCGATGCCCGGCCGCGGTAGCTCCGCGCCCAGTCGACCCGTACCGGTAACCCGAGGTCGTCGGTCTCGCCCGTCGTCTCGCCGTAGAGGCAGAACTGCCGCACGCGTCCCGAGGCGCGGCCGTGCAGCGGTTCGGGCAGCCCGGCATGCGCCACCACCAGCTTCCCGTCGTCGAGCACGTAGTGGCTGATCCGCGAGGCGATGAACTCGCGCACCTCTTCGGCGAACGCGGGCGGCTCCCGCTCGAGCTGCGCCATCGTCTCGGCCAGACCGTGGGTGAGCTTCACCTTCTTGCCGCCGAGCGCCCGCTCGAGCTTCGCCTCGTGATTGCCCGAGATGCAGAGCGCCGTCCCGGCCTGCGTCATCGCCATCGCGATGCGGAGCACGCCGGGCACGTCCGGTCCGCGGTCGACCAGGTCGCCGAGGAAGATCGCTCGCCGGCCCTCCGGATGACGCCGCACGCCCTCGGCACCGGCCGCGTAGCCGAGCCGATCGAGCAGCGCCGAGAGCTCCGCGCGGCAGCCGTGCACGTCGCCGATGACGTCGAAGGGCCCGTGCTCCTCCCGCTTGTCGGTCCAGAGCTTCTTCCGCTCGATGAACGCCGCGTCGACCTCCTCGACCGAGCGCAGCACGTACACGTAGCGGAAGCCCTCCTTCTTCAGGAGGCGGATGCTCTTCTGGAGCTGCGCGCGATGCTGGCGCACCACGTGCGGGCCGAAGCTCCGCTCGGGGCGCGACGCGTTGCGCTCGAGGCAGACGCGCGCCGGCACATCGAAGACGATGGCCACGGCCAGCACGTGCTGGGTCCGCGCCACCCGCATGAGCTCCGCGCGCGCATCGCGCTGCACGTTGGTGGCGTCGACGACGGTCAGGAGCCCCCGCGCGAGGCGCTTTTCGGCCACGCCGTAGAGCATCTCGAACGCGTCGGCGCTCGCCGACTGATTGCCCTCGTCGTCGGCGACCATCGCGCGGAAGCGGTCGGAGCTCAGCACCTCGGTCGCTGCGAAGTGCGCGGCCGCGAACGTGCACTTGCCGGCGCCGGTGGGGCCGACCAGCGCCACCAGCGAGAGCTCGGGGATCGAGAGCGCGCTCACGACGCACCTCCGCGCGTGAAGACGGCCATCTGCGTCGGCGGGCCGACCTCCGGATCGTCGTCGCCCACGGTCACGAAACGCACGGTGTAGCCGAAGCGCTCGGCCTGCGCGCCGGCCCACGCTGCGAGCTCGGCGCGGGTCCACTCGAAGCGGTGATCGCGATGCCGGAGCGTGCCCGCGGGGAGGCTCGCGAAGCGCCGGTTGTGCTCGCGGTTGGGCGTGGTCAGCACCACGAGCGGGGGCGCCGCGTCGCCGAGGACCACCCGCGCCAACGCGTCGAGCCGCGGCGGGTCCACGTGCTCCACGACCTCGATCAGACAGATGGCGTCGAAGCCCGAAAAGCGCGGGTCGCGGTAGACCATCGAGCCGTGCGCGAGCTCGGCCCGCTGGCGTGCCCGGGCAGGCAACCGCTCCATCCGCCGGGCCGCGATCTCGAGCGCGCGGACCGCGACGTCGACGCCGAGCACCCGCTCGACCCAGCTCGACGATGCCAGCGCGCGCACCAGCTTTCCCTCTCCGCATCCGAGGTCGAGGATCTTCGCGGCGCCGTGCTCGCGCAGGACGTCGATCACCGCGTCGCGCCGCCGCTGATCGAGGCCGACCCGCGTCTCGATCGCGGCCTCCTCTTCGTCCTCCCGCTCGCTCGTCTCGTCGGGGTCCGGGTCCTCGTCGGCGGTGAGGCGCGCCAGGGCCGCGCGCGTCAGGTGGCGGTGCCGGCGCAAGTAGCCCAGGGCGATGCGCTCGCGCGCAGGATGCGACGCCAGCCAGCCCTCGCCGCGCGTGACCAGCTTCTCGACCTCGTCGAGCCCGACGAAGTAGTGCTTCGCGTCGTCGAGCACCGGGACGAGCACGTAGAGGTGCGAGAGCAGCGCCGAGAGGGTGGTCTCCGCGCGCAGCGTGACGGAGAAGTAGGGGCTCGCGCCCCATTCGGAGAAGCGCGGGTCGAGCGGCAATCGGCGATGCTCGATTTCGTAGCCGAGCGGCTCGAAGAGGGCCGTCAGCGCGTGCTCGCCGCCGCGGCAGGGCAGGGCGGGCAGCCGCGCCTCGAGCGGGATTGGGGTGTCCGCCAGCTCCTGTCGCTCCCGGCTCTGCCCGCGGAGCGCGCTCGAGAAGACCTTCGCCAGCGCGACCGAGAGGAGCGAGCTCGCGGCGTAGGGCCGGTCGTTGACGTAGTGGGATGCGAGCCCTTCGTCGCCGCGCCGGCGCGCCGCCTTCGCGAGCCGGAGGGCGTCCACCTCGACGAGGAGCGCCGCCGTACAGCGCGCCTCGTCGGCTTCCGGGTAGAAGACGTGCGCCATCCCCCACGCGAGCGGGAAGGCTTGCGCGCGCGCCGGGTGCTTCTCGAGCAGGTAGCCGAGATTGGTGGCCGGTCGGTGGGTGGTGGTGAGGGTGAGGAGCATGAGAGCGCGCTCCGAAACGCGCGAGGCCGCCGCGGGAGCTCCCGGCGGCGGCCTCGATGGTTCTCGTGTGAGAAGGAAGAAGAGGATACGCCGTCAGGAGAGTCCTTCGGGATGCGTGTACACGCCCGCTCGCGCGATGGAATCCGCGTTCGGCGCATCGAAGCGACGTCGGGCGAGGGTACGCACGGCAGGAAGACCGTGTCCGGCCGGGGCAGGCTTGTCAATCGGGCTTCTGCGCGGTGCCCCCGCTCGACAGACCCCATGCTATCTTGGAGTGGTCCCTCCCTCCCTCTTCGCCGAGACACTGCCCTCATGAGCGCACCCGACGCCGCCCGAACCGCCGATCCGTTGGTCGGTCGGGTGATCCAGGGACGCTTCGCCATCCTCCAACGGGTGGCGGCGGGCGGGATGGGCGTCGTCTACAAGGCCGAGCAGCGCCCGCTCGGGCGCGTGGTCGCGCTCAAAGTGCTCGACACGACCCAGGGATCCGTCGACGAGAGCTTCAGCGCGCGCTTCTCGCTGGAGGCCTCTTCCGCGGCCAAGCTCGGGCACCCCAACACCATCGTCGTTCACGATTTCGGCCAGACCGACGACGGCCTCTACTTCATCGCGATGGAGTACCTCGACGGAGGCTCTCTCTCGAGGCGACTGAAGCGGCGGGGCCCCCTGAGCCCATCGGAGGCGATCCACGTCGGGCTGCAGGTGGCCGGCTCCCTCGCGAACGCGCACGAGCAGGGGCTCGTCCACCGCGATCTGAAGCCGGGCAACGTGATGCTCGCGCCCCGCGCCGGCGACCCTCTCTTCGTGAAGGTGCTCGACTTCGGCCTCGTCAAGATGGTCGGCGACCAGGACAACCTCGGCCTCACCAAGGCCGGCGTGATGATGGGCTCGCCGCGCTACATGGCGCCGGAGCAGGTCAAGGCGGAGGCGATCGATCACCGCGCCGACATCTACGCGCTCGGCGTGATGCTCTACCACATGGTGGCGGGCGCTCCTCCCTTCCTCGGCAACGCGTTCGAGGTCATGCAGGCGCAGGTTCGCGCGCCCGCGCCGCCGCTCCGGCAGACCTGGCCGGGTTGTCCGGCGGGGCCGAGGCTCGAGGCGCTGATCACGCGCTGTCTGGAGAAGGAACCGGCCGCGCGCTTCGGCAGCATGCACGAGGTGATGGCGGCCCTGCGCGAGTGCGAGCCCGAAGCCCGTGCCAGCGCGGCGGGCGCGTGGCCGGCACCCGATGCGGCGACCTCGGGCGTACCGGTGGACTCCAGCGTCTTCCGTCTCGAGCTCGGGCATCTCGAGCTCGGGCATCTCGAGCTCGGGCATCTCGGGCTCGGGCATCTCGAGCTCGGGCATCTCGGGCTCGGGCATCTCGGGCTCGGGCATCTCGAGCTCGGGCATTCAGCAGTCGGGTGAGCGGAGCCGTCCGATCAAGACGGTCCGATTCGACGTCGAGCAAGCGCCGCTGCCGGCGCCGGACGCGGCGCTCGAGCCCACCGCGGTCACGATGCCTCGGCGGCGCGCGAGCGGGATGAAGCTCGCGCTGAGCGCGTTTGCGATCGTCGTGCTCCTCGGTGCGGTCGCGGGCGCGTTCGTGATCGTCCCCCGTCTCACCGGCGAAGGGAGCGCGCCGGCCGCGACGGAGGCGCCGGACGCCCTGGCCGCGAGCGCGGACGCGGAGCCGCAGTCCGAGACGGCGCAGCCCGAGACGGCGCAGCCCGAGACGGCGCAGCCCGAGACGGCGCAGTCCGAGACGGCGCAGCCCGAGACGGCGCAGCCCGAGACGGCGGAAGTCGCGGGCTCCGAAGGTGTGGCGCCCGGAGCGGCGCAGCCCGAGGTCGCGGCGGCGGACGAGGTCGCGCTGATGCTGCGGACCGACCCGGCCGGCGCGACGGTCCGGCACGACGGACGGGACCTCGGCGACGCGCCCGTTCCATTGTCGATCCCGCGCGGCGAGCGGTGGACCCTCGAGCTCTCGAAGGGCGGCTACGAGACGCGCCGCGTGACCGTGGTCGGCGGTCAGCCGGAGCTCACCGTGCACCTCGAGCCCGTTCGAGCCCGCCGCACGCGTCCCGTTCGGCGCTCGGCGCGACGGCGCTCGCGGCACGACGCGACGCGCGAGCGGGTGCTCCGCTCCCCGGACCTCACCGATCCGTGGGCGCAGTGAGGCGGCTCGGAGCGCCCTCGTCGCGCGTCAGGGCGCGCAAGGATTGTCGTCGGTCGCGGGCGTGAGCCCTGCGATCCAGCGCTGCACCGTGGCGACGCCCTTCGCGTCGACGAGCTCCGTGCCCAGAGGCGGCATCTGCGCGGCGTCGGCGCGATGGCTCATCCGGTAGACCAGCGCGCTCGTGTCCGGGTGGCCCGGGTGGATCCGGCAGACCACGGTCCCGCTCCGCTCGCCGAAGAGCTGGTTTCGCTGCCCGACCGCGCTCGTCCAGGTGTCCGTGGCCTCGACCCGCTGCGCGCCGGTGTGGACCCAGAGCCGCAGCCCGTTCGAGCAGGCCTGCCGCGCCATCGGATCGTCCTGAGGGCAGCAGGGCGGCGCCGCGCAGGCGTCATCCGGCAACGCGCGGTGGCAGCTCCCGCAGTTCACGTGGAGGTAGCCGAGCGCGACCACGTCGTCGGGACCGCCAGGTACGAGCGCCTCGGCGGGTGAGACGCTCGCGCTGAGCCAGCCCTCGTCGTTCAACGCCCGCAAGGTCACGCCCTCTCCGTCGTGATCGAGCTCGACGGCCGAGAACCCGTTGATCGCGTCCAGCGCGCTCGAGTGGCAGTGGGCGCAGTCGCCGCTCCGTACGCTGGGGATGTCGTGGTCGGTGCCGAGCACGTTCGAGAGCGTGTCGCGCGGCGCGTCGGTGACCTCGACCACCGCGTCCTGTCCCGCGCTCCATGCGAACGCGCGCATGCTCCACGCCCGCGTGCCCGTTCCGCTCGAATTCTTCTCGAGGAGCCGTGTCTCCACACGGAGCCCGTCGAGCAGGAACGTCTTGTAGAGGCGGGTCCCCACCGGGAACACCCAGTGGTCGGGATGGGTCGTGTCGATCCGGGTCCCCGCCGGGAGGTACACCGCGCGCTCCTTGGAGGCGCCGTCGGCCCAGAGCCGAAAGCGCGGCTGGTAGGGGCGCACGCCCTCGGCGAGGGTGTCGCACGTGCCGTCGGCGAAGAGCCCGGGCGGTCCTTGGCAGCTCGCCGGGCGAGCGTCCCGCCCTCCCGAGTCGAGCGCGGCGTCGCCGGTCCCCCCGTCGCGCGGGTCGCCGTTCCCGCTGCACGCGCCCAGCCACGTGGCCAGCCACGTACCCAGCAGCGCCAACGCCAGCATCGAACGGCTTCGGAACCGGTCCCGCACCCGACACCTCCAGGCCGACGGGGACGACGTAGGACCGCCCGCAGGGCTCTGGCATCCGCCGATGAAGGGTGCTGGATGCGGCGTGCACTTGTGTTTACTCTCGGGCCGGTCCGGCGGACGCGCCGGCCCCCGACGAGCAAACGAGGAGAAGTCGATGCTGATCGAGTGCCCCGACTGTGGACGCAACGTCTCCGACCGGGCGAAGGTCTGTCCGGAGTGCGCGTGCCCCATCGCGGAGGTCCTGGAGGAGCAGCGCATCGAGCAGGGGCGGCGCGAGGCCCTCGAGTCGCGTCGCAACCTCGAGCGAGAGGTGGACTGTCCGAAGTGCGAAGCGAGGGGCTTCTACAAGTGTGAGGACGGCTACGCCGAGTGGTGCATCCCCTGCGAGCACACCGGGCGGCTCGTCCTCTGCACCGCCAGCGACGGCTACTACGGCGTCGCACGCTACGCGATGGAGCGTTTCCTGGCCGGCGAGCTCGACGCGGAGTCCTCGGGCGTGGTCTTCCATCTCGGCGAGCGCGAGCCCAAGGCGCACCGCTACGAGAAGCCGGCGCCCCGGCACGAGGTCGACCCCGACGAGATCCCCTGGTGAGCAGGGGCGGCCGAACGCGCCGAGCATCCAGGGTCGGGGCCCCGCTTGCCGGGCAGGCGGTCCTGCCCCTTCGGTGAGCAGCTCGCCGGTTCGGTGCCAGTCACGGCGTGGAAACCCGGATTCGAGCGCCCGTGCTCGCGGAGCCTCAGTGCGAGCTGGCCTGCCGCCCGGCGTTGCCGTCGCGGCCGACGCAGACGTGGGCGGTCTCACCGTGGGGACAACCCTCGCAGGTGCCGAGGCGCATCGCCTGACACGACTCGCCGTTCTGGCAGTCCCCGTCGTTCTCGCAGGTGCGCTCCACCGGCTCCCACCACCAGTGCGGCGAACCGCTCGGGGTTCGCTCGTGGGGGTGCCAGTCCGCCGTGCGCTGCTCGGAGCCCCCACCACCGCACGCGCTCAGCGCGAGGCCCGCGGCGAGCACGAGGCCCACGAGGGCCTTCTTCACGACACTGTCCCGCATCCGTTCTCCTTTGGCGCCGCCCCCGACGTCTATCACATCGCCGCCTACCAGGGACAGCGATCCGATTCTCGGTGGTGCCAATTGTCCGGAAGGGTCGGGCTCGCCGCAACAAAAGCGCAGCGCCCGGTCAGGGGACGGCACGGAACACCAGGCGGCGCGACGCGTCGCTGCCGCAGGGGCGCAGGTGCGTCCACGCGACCACGAAGTCCGCGGCGGCGCGGGCGAAGGGCGCGTTCGGCGTCACACCCATGTAGTCGTCCGACGGGAAGAGGGCGCCGTCGCACGCGGTCCCGGCGGCGTCGACGAGGCGCGGAGCGGTCCACTGCCCGGCCTCCGAAGGGCGCGACGTGCTGAGCCAGACCTCCGCCGTGTGGGTGTCGGTGCGCTCCTGCACCCAGAACGCCATGGCCAGCTCGCTCGCCGCCAGCGTCGGCCGCCAGCGGAGGACGCCTCGCCCGTCCGCGTCGGGCCCCGTCGCCAGGACCTCCATGGGCCCGTCGTCCCAGGTGAGCGCTCCCTGCACCGAGCGCGTCACCTCGAAGCGCTCGCCGGAGCGGGCGCGCTTCACCCGCATCGGCGCGTCGGCCATCGCCTCGTCGCCGAACATCACGAAGCGGGTTCCATCGTGCGCGATGCCGTAGCCGAAGCCGCGGTAGTCCTCGCCGCTCGGGCGTCCGGTGTCGATGGCGATGTAGACGGGCTCGCTCCAGGTCGCGCCGCAGTCGTGCGTCTCGGTCTCGGCGATGGAGCGGCAGCCGGAGGGCGACGACGCGCAGCTCGGCGCAGCGATCCGCACCGTCTCCGTGAGCGCCGTCGGGTAGTACACGCCGAACGCCATGTACGCGTGGCATTCCCAGCCCTGCCGAGGGTCCTGGCGCAAGAAGGGGCGGACCACCGTGTTGTCGGGCCGCCCGCTCCGATGTCCGGGATAGCCGGGCGCGCGGATGCGGACGGGATCTCCGAAGGTGCCGCCTCCGTCCCGCGAGACGAGCACGGCGACGAGGTCCTGCTCGTCGGGACCGAGCGGGGTCCCGGCCACGATGACCGTCTCTTCTCCCGCCCCGGCCGCGCGCGTGGCGACGACGGTCGGCTCGTCCCACTGCGACCACGCGCCGCCGTCGATCCTGCGCGGCTGGTCGATCCGCGGCGTGCCGCTCGAGAGATCCACCACGGCGAGCGAGAGCCCGTCGCCGAGGTCGTCTCGGGCATCGGCGACCTCGTCTCGGATCAGCAATGACAGCACGTAGGCGCGCGAGCCGTTCTGCGCTGCGGCGACCCATGCGTCGGCGCTCGGCCGGAAGCCGCCGCCGGGCGGAGCGAGCGGTGGAAAGGTCTGCCAAGCGCCCTCTGGGGAGCGCACGCCGATGCCGATCGACGAGCGATCCGGATCGCGCTGTTCCGTGTACCCCGCGACGATCCACGTGCGCCCGCGCGCGTCGCTCACGCCTGCCAGCGAAGGTTGGAAACGCTCCGGCAGGGCTCCGTCACACGCGGAGAAGGCGAAGGTCGCGACGCAGACGATTGCGAGCCGACCTCCCATCGTCGTCGAGCGCTCCACCCTCACGGCATGGCCCTCCCAAAGGTAGCACGGGCCTATCGCGGGCCGGTCGAGTGCGTCCTCGTCTGGAGACGTCGGGCACACGCGCAGGCGATACTCCCGATCTGTGAGGTAGCGCACTGCTCGGACCGGGGAAAGCGGGGTCGGAGCGCGCACACCACCGGTTTTTCGAGGCCCCGACCGTGTTCCGACAGAGCGGTGTTGCTAGGATTTCCGCGTCACGAACGCCCCGTTTCGTGGTGCTTGGAGGTCTTGCATGAATTCGATGAACCGAGGCCCGCAGTTGCCCGTGGTGCAGGAACAGGAGGACGAATCGAAGCGTCCCTGCTCGCGCCGCGACGTGATGCGAGGGCTCGCGACGGCGCTCGCCGCCGCGCCTCTGGTCGCTGCCTGCGGCCCCTCCCACACGCTGGTCGTCGGGTCCGACGCGGGCTCGCCCCCGCCGACGCCGGACGCCGGCTCGCCCCCGCCGCCGACGCCGGACGCCGGCTCGCCTCCGGGCCACGACGCGGGCTCGACATCGACTCCCGACGCCGGATCCGTGTGCGACAACACGGTGAACCTCTGCATCGATCTGAGCGACTCGACCAACGCGTCGGTGCTCGGCCCGGTCGGCGGCTCCGGCACGGTCAACGCCCACGGCGACACCATCATCATCGTCCACACCGACGCGTCGACGTACAAGGCGCTCTCGGCCATCTGCACGCACGCCGGCTGTCCGGTCTCCTATCAGCGGTCGCAGAGCGATCTCTACTGCGCCTGCCACGGCTCGGCCTTCGGCATGGACGGCCACGTCATCCGCGGCCCGGCCTTCTCGCCGCTGCGCGTATACCGCACGCAGCTCGACGGCACGATGCTCACCGTCTTCTTGGCCTGAGCGAGATCGCCCGCCGGCTCGCCGTGGACGCCCGCGGCGGGCCTCGGCGGGCGGAAGTGAACCGCGTTTCACGGTTTCGTCGTCTGACCGCTGGCGAAAAAACCTTGTAGAACGGGTAGTTGCCGCGGTCCCGTGAACTCGGTCCACCTCTTTTGCGCGTCCGGGCACAGAACGCGTACGCCTGTCGAGACGAGCGATCGGCTCGCCGCACCTCCGGCGCCGCGGGTCGTCGAGGGCGGCGCGGGATCGCCGAACGCCGCCCCTGAGGTGTCGACCGCTCAGGGCAGCATGACGCGGCCGGGCGCGCCGTTGGCGCCGGTCTCCGTGTGACAGGTGTTGCAGTCGCCGCTGGTCTGAGGCGTGACCATCGCTCGCGCGCGGCCTTGGTAGAGCACGCGGGCCGTGTAGGGGGTGGAGACCGCCTGCTGCGTGAAGAAGTTGCCCGCGCTGTTGACGTTGAGAGAGAAGACGTGGCCGCTCGCGTCGGTGATCTCGACCGTCGGGGATCCGCCCGCCGTCGCCCCGCCAGTGCAGTCGTTGGGCTCGTGGGCCGACGCGTAGACCGTGCCCGCGAGGCTGAACCAAGGGCCCTCGCCGCCCTGGTGGCAGGAGATGCACGCGCCGCCCGGTCGCATGAGGGGCGACTCGTGGTTGCCGCGCGTCCAATGCGCGCCCGTCGAGCAGGTGGTGGGCGTGTCGTAGGGATTGGTGGGGGCGCCGCAGCTGCCGGCCGGCATGCCCGCGTCGACCCACGCCTGCAGGGCGGCGATCTCGGTCGCCGTCGCGGAAGCGGCGGGCGCCGGCGGCATCGGCGCCGCGGTCGACTGCATGCGCTCGAGGGCGACTTCGGCCTCGGTTCGGGTGGGATTGGTCGCCGACGGCGCCATCAGATCGGCGTAGCTGGCCAGCGAACGCGGTGCCCCGCCGATCGGCGGGCTCGAATGACAGGACGCGCAGCGGTTGCCGAGCAGGGTGGCCACGTCGCAGGGCAGGTCGCCCGCCACGGCAGTGCCGCCATCGTCACTCGCGACCGTCGTCGTCCCGCCGTCCGTGTTCCCGCCGTTCGTGTTCCCGCCGTTCGTACCGGGTGAGGTGGGCTGCCACGGCGCGGGCGCTTGGGAGCAGCCGGCGAGCGCGAGGAGAGCCATCCACACGAGTCGAGAGCGTGCCGAGTTCATCCAGACCTCCGATCTGTGAGGGGCGCCGCAGGGAAGGCGCGTCATTGCCAAGCGAGGAGAGAATGCGGGGTCGACCGCCTTGCAGCAATACCCCTGTGGGGGAAGAAACGGTCAGGTCTCGAGTGACGGATGCGCCATGCGCGGATTTCGTTCGCCCGAGCCGTCCCGGTCGCGAGCGGCCCGACGTATCCTGATCGGGTGCCGGCTTCCGGGGCATCCGGGCTTTCCCGACACACGCCGTGATGCGCGCGGGGGTAGGAGAGTCGCAGCGAAGATGCGGTGTGGTCCTCCCAGCCGGTCTGCGCGCCGCGGCGCGTCTCTCTCCGCCCGTCCCACCTCGCAAATGCTGGACCCTTTGCTCGTCGGTCCGCATGGACATCCAGGTCCTCGCGCGGCGAGCGTCTCCGCGCTCGGTACTTCAACAGCCGAAGCGCCGGACGATCTCGTGTACGGCTCCGCGGTGCGTGAGGTGGCTCCGGTAGAGCGTCGGTCCCGCCACGTCGAAGGGCTCGGTCGCGAACGCCGCCTGCGTGCGCAGCCACGAGGCGATGCGGTCGGGTCGGGGAGCGCGGAAACGGGCCAGCGTCACGTGGGCCCGGAAGGTTCGCGGCTCGGGTGGGAGCCCGGCGACCCGGACGGCGCGCTCGAGCCGAGCCGCCAGCCCAGCGACCGGCGCGACCGGGTCGATCGCCGCGAAGAGCACGCGCGGGCGCCGGCCGCCGAAGGTGCCGAGGCCGCGGAGGGCGAAGCGCAGAGGTCCGAGCGGTGCGTCGGCCTGTTCGGCCTCGACCGCTTCGAGGACACGGGCGATCGCCTCGTCGTCGACCTCGCCCAAGAACCGGAGGGTGAGGTGGAGCTGTTCGATCGGCACCCAGCGGGCCTTGCCGAGGTCGGTCTCGAGGGCTGCGAGCCGGCGTCGCGGGGCCTCGGGCAGCGGGAGCGCAAAGAAGGCCCGCATGGTTCTTCCCGGTCGAAGCGTGGACCCACCGCGCGCGCTCGCAACCCGACTCGCGCGGCCGGAGTGGTAGACTGACGCTCGCGTGAGCAGGGAACGCCGACGGCTCTGCATCGAGCACCGCCCCGACGTGGGCGACGCGCCCGTGCGCATCCCGCTCGCCTCGCTCCCCTTTCGCATCGGGCGGAGCACGGACCTCGATCTGGTGCTCAGCTCGCCGCGCGTCTCGAAGCGCCACGCGGAGATCGACGCCGACGGCAGGGGCTACCTCCTCCGGGATCTGGGGAGTCGGAACGGCACGTTCGTGAACGGCGAGAGGGTGAAGGGCGAGCGGCCGCTGGCGGCGGGTGACGTCGTGCACATCGCCCACCGTGAGCTCGAGTTGGTCGACGCCGACGGAGACGAGGGCGTCTCCGACTCCACGCTCGCCGGCGAGGAGGGCGGGGTGGACGTCGAGTACTACCGGCGCACGCGCGACCTCTACCGCATCCTCAGCGGGCGGACGGTCCGCGCGGTCTTCCAGTCGATCGTGTCGCTCTCCGAGAGTCGGACCGTCGGCTACGAGGCCCTCGGCCGCAACACCCTGCCCAGCGTCACCTACGACGCGACCACGCTCTTCGGCCTGGCCAGCGAGCGGGGGCGAGCCGTCGAGCTGAGCCGCATCATGCGCAGCGCCGCGCTGGCCGACGCGCCCGCGCTTCCGGTCGGTGACCGAATCTTCATGAACGTGCACCCGGCCGAGATGCTCGCGGACGGGCTCCTGGACGAGCTCGAGCGCGCCGCCGACGTGCTGGCGCCCCACCGCCGCTTGGTCGCGGAGATCCACGAGGCCGCGATCGTGGACCACGCGACGATGCGCACGCTCCGCGACGAGCTGAACCGGCGGAACATCGAGCTCGCCTACGACGACTTCGGCGCCGGCCGCGCCCGCCTGATGGAGCTGGCCGAGGTGCCGCCCGACTTCCTGAAGCTGGACATGGCGCTGGTGCGGGACATCGACACCAGCCCGAACAGGCAGGAGCTGGTGGCGGCGCTGTTGGGGGTGATGCGCGAGGTGGGGGTCCGCGTCATCGCCGAAGGCATCGAGACCAACGAGGAGCTCAGGGTGTGCCGCGAGCTCGGTTGCGAGCTCGGCCAGGGCTTCCTCATCCGCCACCCTGCGCCCGCCGTGGACCTGCGCGACACGATGCCATGAAGGGCCGGCCGCCCCATCTCCTCCCGCCCCGGGGCGCTCGCCCGCGGATGGGGTGCGGTGTGCACGTCCGGACACGGGGCTCGTCGTGATTCGCCCCGGCAGGGGTTGCGGTGTGGGGTGCTTCTACTCACATTGAAGGTGGAACGCACTTTGCCAACCCACACGCAGGAATGCCACTGAGGCCCTTTTCACGACTTTCCACTCTGGCGCTGCTCCTGGCGCTCAACACCTCTTTCACCTTCGCGCACGGGCCGCGAGACGACTCGCCGCCGCCCGTCGAGAGCCACCTCCGGGTGCGTCGCGGAGTCGCCGCCGGCCTCCATTACGTGGTCGTCGAGCCACGCGACGTCCCGCCGGATGCCGAGCTGCCGATGATCGTGTTCATCCACGGTCGCGGCGACCGCCCGCACGTCCCCGTGGACTCGATCTGGGGCTTGGACCGGCCCGTTCGCCTGATCCTCCCCCGCGCGCCGGATGCGTACGGCGACGGCTACGCCTGGATGCCGGTCAGCGCGCACCGCGGTGAGAGCGAGCCCTTGATCGCGGCGCTCTCCGCTCGCGAGCGGATGCTGGCCTCCGCGCTCACCGAGTGGCGCCATCGCTATCCGACGCGCGGAAAGCCCATCGTCGCGGGCTTCTCGCAGGGCGGCATGCTGGCGATGACCCTCGCCGTTCGCGAGCACGGCGCCATCTCGCGCGCCATCGCCATGGCCGGCTGGATCCCGCCGAGCTTGATGCCGCCGCCCGCCGATCCTTATGCGATGTACGCGCGCATCGACGAGCTCCACGGCGGCGCCGACCCGATCCTCGACCCCGAGCGCACGCACCGGGTGGTGCGGGAGCTCTCCGAGCGCGGCTTCCGGGTCGACTTCCAGAGCTTCCCCGGCGTCGGTCACGAGGTCTCGGACGCCATGCACCGGCGCTTCCGTCAGCTCCTCGACGACGCGCTCGACGCGCTGCCGCACACCGGCTCGTCCGGCACGGCCTGAGCGCGGATTCAGCGCGAGATTCAGGCTGAGCCGCCGGCGCGCACGCGCTCGGCGTCCGCGCCTACGTGCTCACCGGCGCACTTGGCAGGTCTGATCGGAGCTGCCCGGGACCGAGTCACAGAAGTAGCCCGACGGACAGTCCCGATCCTCCAGGCAGATCTCGGCGCAGACGTTTCCGGTCGGCTCGTCGGTGCAGACGGCGTGGGTGACGCACTCGTCGCCGCTGCCGACGTTCTGGCAGGGCTCGCCGATGCCCGCACCCCCGCTGCAGGCCGTGAAGCCTGCGAGCGACAGCGCCAACCACGCCCATCGAGCTCGCTTCATCATGATCTCTCCCCTTCTCGCCGTCGCGGCCTCCGCCGTCTCAGCAAGGTCGATGCCGGCTGGATTCGGCCCGTCTCCGGCCGGGCGCGAGCGCAGGCAGCTGCACAGCGTACGCTGAGCGTACGCGCTGAGGGCTGGCGCCGGTGGCATTTTCGATTCGGGGTCGGCGGGCGGACGACGCGGGCAGCGAACGGAGTGTAGGGTTCGTGCTAACCGGAGGTCGGTGTGGAGCTTCTCCGGGCAGCTCCTGCGGGCGGAGGACGGACGATGGCACGCGAACGGGTGGTCCTGATCGACGGCAGCTCGATGATCTATCGGGCGTTCTTCGCCGTGCCGGGCAACCTGCAGACCTCCCGCGGGGTGCACACGAACGCGAGCTACGGCTTCGCGCTCATGTTCCGGAAGATCCTGGCCGGGAAGAAGCCGGCCATGGGCGCGGTCGTCTTCGATCCGCCCGGGCCGACCGTGCGCGACCGGAAGTATCCGGCCTACAAGGCGCAGCGGCCGCGCATGCCCGGCGAGCTGCGCGAGCAGCTTTCCTGGATCGATCGCATCGTCGAGGTGCACGACTTCCCCACCCTGCGCGTGGAAGGGCTCGAGGCTGACGATGTCATCGGAACGCTGACCCGCCAGGCCGTCGAGCGCGGGCACGAGGTCCACATCATCAGCGCCGACAAGGACTTCGCGCAGCTCATCGACGGCGGCGTCCGCATGATCGACACCATGCGGGACATCACGTACGACCCGGAGCTGGTGCGCAAGAAGTGGGGGGTGCCGCCGAGCCAGATCGTCGATCTGCTCGGGCTCACCGGCGACAAGGTCGACAACGTGCCGGGCGTGCCCGGCGTGGGTCAGAAGGGCGCCGCGACGCTCTTGGCGAAGTACGGCTCGCTCGACGGCATCCTCGAGCACGTCGACGAGCTCAAAGGACGGGCCAAGAAGGCGCTCACCGAGCACGCCGACCAGGCTCGGCTCTCGCGGGACCTGGTCATCATCGATCGACACTGCGCGCTGCCGATGGCGCTCGAGGACCTGAGCATCCCCGAGCCGGATTCTGGATCGGGTGGACGCGCTCTATCGGGAGCTCGAGTTCTTCTCGCTCTTGAGCGGGGGCGAGGGTGGCCCGCAGGTGGAGGCCGGCGACGCCGCCTTCGCGGCCGTGCGGGACGTCGGCGCGTTGAAGAAGCTGGTCGAAGGCTTCGGCACCGAAAAGGTGGTCGTGCAGGCCGTGTGGGAGGCGCCTTCGTTCGTCACCGGCGCGCTGGTCGGTGTGGCGCTCGCGCGTTCCGCGAGCGAGGCGTGCTTCGTCCCGCTCTTCGGCGGCGAGGGTGCCCTCGGGGCGGAGGCCCTCGCGATCCTGAAGCCGTGGCTCGAAGACGCGTCGAGGCCGAAGATCGTACACGATCTCCGCGATCAATGGACACTCTTGGCACGCTACGGCGTGCATTTGGCGGGCGTCCCGTTCGACACGCAGCTCGCGTCGTTCCTCGTCGATCCCACGAAGATCATCCCCCATCGCGTCGAGCAGGTGGTCCGCGAGTACCTCCATCGCGCGCTGGCGCCGGAGAAGAGCATCGTCGGGAGCGGCAAGAAGCAGAAGAAGTTGGCGGAGGTGCCTCTCTCGGAGCTGGCGCCGTGGGCCTGTCACGTGGCCGTGGCCATCGCGGAGATGGCACCGAAGATCGAGGCGCGCCTCGACGAGGAGGGGCAGGCACAGAACCTGGCCGAGGTGTCGATCCCGCTCGCCTACGTGCTCGGCGGTGTGCAATTCGAGGGGATTCGCGTCGATCCGGACGACCTCGACCGGATGGGCGTCGAGTTCGAGGAACGCAAGGCGGAGGTGGAGGCGAAGATCTACGCGCTGGCCGGTCACGAGTTCAACATCGGCTCCACGAAGCAGCTCTCGAACGTGCTCTTCGAAGAGCTCGGCCTGCCGGTGATCAAGCGGACCAAGACCGGCTACTCCACGGACGCCGAGGTGCTCGAGCGCCTGGCCAAGGAGAACGACATCTGCCGTCTGGTCCTCCGCCAGCGCGCGCTGGCCAAGCTGGTCAACACGTACACGCGTGTGCTCTCCGAGGCCGTGAACCCGGAGACGGGGCGCGTGCATTGTACGATTCAGCAGACGACCGGGGCGTCGGGGAGGCTGATTACCACCGACCCGGATCTTCAGCGGACGCCGATCCGCACCGAGGACGGCGCGCGCATCCGGCAGGCGTTCATCCCGCGCGAGGGGTGGATCCTGATCAGCGCGGACTGGAGCCAGATCGAGCTGCGCGTCTTGGCCCACTTCAGCGGCGACGCGCGCTTCCGGGAGGCGTTCGAGAAGAACGTCGACGTACACCGGCAGACGGCGAGCCAGCTCTTCGACGTCGCGCCCGACGAGGTCACGGCCGAGCAACGCAACGTCGGCAAGACGGTGAACTTCGCGACCATCTACGGGCAGGGCGCGACGGCGCTCGCCCAGCAGCTCGGCATCCCGCGGGCGGAGGCCAAGGCCTACATCGACCGCTACTTCGAGCGCTACGCGGGCGTTCGCGAGTGGCTCGACGGCACCATCGCCGAGGCCCACCAGCGCGGCTTCGTCACCACGCTGCTCGGGCGACGCCGCTACATCCCCGAGCTGAGCAGCAACAACTTCACCGACCGCGCCTACGGCGAGCGCGTGGCGGCCAACACGCCGATCCAGGGCTCCGCGGCCGACCTCTGCAAGCTGGCGATGCTCCAGATCGCGGAGCGGCTCCGGGAGGGGCGGATGCGGACGACCATGCTGCTCCAGATCCACGACGAGCTGCTCTTCGAGTGCCCGCCCGAGGAGCTGGAGGCGGCGGAGGCGTTGGTTCGCGAGCGGATGGAGCACGCCTACCCGCTGGACGTGCCCCTCGTGGTCGATGTCGGGCACGGCGCCAGCTGGGCCGAGGCGAAGTAGGCCGCCGGAGGAGACGCACGATGACGACCCGGCGGGCGGTGACGGATGTGCTCGAGCGGCTGGCGTTCGCCGCCGAGCTGCTCGACGATCCGCGAGCGAAGACGTATGCGCGGGCGGCGTGGGCCGTGCGCAACCTCGAGGGCGATCTGCGAGCCGAGCTCGACGGGGGTGGGCTCGCGAAGGTGCGCGGGATCGGCGAGGGCACGCTCTCCGTGATCGCGACGGTGCTGGCCGGCGAGCGCCCCGAGGCGTTGACCCGGATGGAGGCCGCGCTGCCGAGCGGGCTCTTCGAGATCCGGCGCATCAAGGGGCTCGGCGCCAAGAAGGTGAAGTCGCTCTTCATCGAGCTCGGCATCCAGACGCTCGGCGAGCTGGAGTACGCGTGCCGGGAGAATCGCTTGATCGAGCTCTCGGGCTTCGGCGCCAAGACGCAGGCGAAGGTGCTGGCCGCGATCGAGGCGATGCGGGCGACCGAAGGCCTCCTGCGGCGGGACCGCGCGCGGGCGCTGGTGGAGCCCTATCTGGCGGCGCTGGCGGCGCAGCCTTCCATCGCACGGGCGGTCGCCGTGGGGGAGCTGCCGCGCGGGCTGGAGCTGGTGAGGGAGCTGGCCGTGTTGGTGAGCGGCGACGACGTCGAGGCCGGAATCGCCGGCGCGGCGGCGGCGCGTCCGCCCGAGGTGCCCATCGCGGTCCACGTCGCCGACGAAAGCGCGTTCGGCGCGCGGGCGGTGTGGCTGACGGCGAGCGATGTCCACCTCGACGCCCTCTCGGCGCGCGCGAGGGAGCACGGGATGACGTTCGACGCGGCGGGGCTCTCGCGCGGCGGCGAGCCCGTGCCGTGCCCCGACGAAGGCTCGCTCTACCGCGCGCTCGGGTTGGTGCCGACGGCGCCCGAGCGACGGGAGCCGGAGGTGCCGCTCGTCGAGCAGGGCGTGGCGGCGCCGGCGCTCGTCACGCGCGCGGATCTGCGCGGGGCGCTCCACAACCACACGCTCGAGTCGGACGGCTCGGCCACGCTGACCCAGATGCGTGACGCGGCGGCGGCTCGCGGCCTGACCTACCTCGGCATCTCCGATCACAGCCAGAGCGCGTCCTACGCGCGCGGCTTGGACGCCGAGCGCCTGCTGGCCCAGGCACGGATCATCGCGGCGCTCACGTCGAAGGGCTGCGGGCTCTTGAGCGGCGTGGAGAGCGACATCCTCCCAGACGGTTCGCTCGACTACCCCGAGGAGGTGCTCGCCGAGCTCGACCTGGTGATTGCGTCGGTGCACCGGCGGCACGGGCAGGACGCCGCGCAGATGACCGCGCGCATGGTCTCTGCGGCATCGAACCCGTGGACGGACGTGGTCGGTCACCCGACGGGGAGGCTGCTCCTCGGTCGCGAGCCGAGCGCATTCGACGTGGACGCCTTCCTGGACGCGTGCGCGGCGCAGGGCTGCGCGGTCGAGCTGAACGCGAGCCCGCAGCGGCTGGACTTGAACGAGCGACACCTGGCGATGGCCAAGGAGCGCGGGCTCCTGGTGTCGATCGCGGCCGACGCGCACTCGGTCGACGAGCTGGACAACCTCGAGTACGGCGTCACGATCGCGCGGAGGGCCGGGCTCTCTCCGGAGAACGTGCTCAACACGCGCTCGCTGGCCGAGCTCCGAGCGTGGCTACGAGCGCGGCGGGCGAAAGAGAGCGAGGCCCTCGTTCGTTGAAGACCCCGTGCGGCCGAACGAGCCGCGAGGAGGACGAGTTGGAAGGACAGCAGAACCCACAGGGACAGTGGCCCCCGCAGGGCGGCCAGCCCGGTTCCGGGCAGCCGCAGCCGGCGTTCGGGCAGCAACCGCCGCAGCCGGCGTTCGGGCAGCCGCAGCCGGGTTCAGGGGGTGAGCCGACGAACGACGAGCGGACCTGGGCTGCCGTCGCGCACGGGCTGACCTTCTTCGAGGGCGGGATCATCGGACCGCTCGTGCTCTACCTCTTGAAGAAGGACGAGTCGGACTTCGTCGCGTTCCACGCGCTGCAGTCGCTCTACTTCGGGCTCGCGTTCTTCGTGTTCACGGCCGTGACCTGCGGCCTCGGCGCGCTCCTCGCGGTGTGGCCGTACATGATCTTCGAGGTCATCGCGACCATGAAGGCCTACCACGGCGAGTGGTACGAGCTGCCGCTGGTGGGCAAGTACGCGCGCGAGCGTCACCCCGGTCAGACGCAGGCGGGACCGATCACCTTCTGATCGCAGGGGCGCGGGCGCCGCGGCATCGGGCCGAGGCGCCACGCGTGCCTTTCGAGGCGCCGTCGAACGAGGCGCGGGTCAGCCGCACGCGCGGCCGACGGTGCCGTCGCGATGCGGCCGCGCCCGATGCGGAATCGGGCGCTGGAGGCGCGGTGTCGAGCGGGGCGCGGGTCAGCCGAACGTGCGGCGGACGATGGCGTCGAGACGGGGCCGCTGGGCTCGGACGGATGCTGCCAGCCCGAGCTGGGCGCGGGCGCGGGCCAGGTTGTGCTCGACCCGGGAGGCGAAGCGCGTCGCGTCGAAGCCGAAGTAGCGGTCCTCGATCACGTCAGCGGCGAAGCGGCTGGCCAGCTCGACGGCGAGGGTCTCCACGCCGGGCACGATGGCCGCGATCTCCGGCTCGCCGAGCCGCCCGCGCGCGCCCTCGGCGTACCCCTCCATGGCGGCCGCGAAGCGAGCTTCGTCGAAGCGTGCTTCCGGATCGCTCTCGTCGCTCGGGTTGCACCAGGAGCGGAGGGCGTCGCCGAGCTCCACCGCCAGCGTGCCGTGGGCGAGGGTGTCGAGGTCGACCAGCGCGAGCGCGGCGTCCGCGTCCGGCTCGAAGAGGATGTTGGTGGCCTTGAGGTCGCCGTGCACGATGCGCCGCGGGAGCGCGCGGAGATCGGGCAGCGCCTCGCCGTGCCGGAGGATGTCCGCGGCCAGCGAGGTGAAGGCGGCGTGGCTCTCGTTCGCGCGGTGGAGCGCCGCCAGCTTGGCGAGGTGCGCCGGCGTGTCGTGCGCGCCTTCGCGGGTGAAGTGGAAGGTGTGATCGAGGTCCTCGAGCGCGGCGTGAAAGCGCGCGACCAGCGTCGCGGCGGCGCGGGCCTCGGCAGGTGCGAATGCGTGGAGTGTGCGGCCCTCGACGAAGGTGAGCGCTCGCCACACGCCGCCCTCGTCCACCCAGGCGGACCCGTCCCGCGCGCGGACCAGGCGCGGCGTCGTCACCCCGCGCTCGGCCACGTGGGCGGTGATCCTGTCGATGTCGAGGTTGACCTCGCCGGAGAAGATCGGGTGCAGGCGCTGAACGACGACCCGCGCCCCCTTCCGGCGAGCGATGAAGGTGCGGTTGATCCAGCCGACCGAGACGGGCTCCGGCGTGTCCTCGTCGAGCTCGAACGCGTCGCGGACACCGCCGGGGATCGCTTCGCCTTCCTCCATGCGAGCGGCAAGGTAGCACGCGCGGACGCGGCGCCGCGGCGGGTCGGCACGCGCGCAGGGACGTCGCAGCACGCTCGAACGCCCGCGAGCCTCGTCGCTCCGGAGTGGAGGCCCGTCGATGAGTCGGACCGAGCCCCACGGTCGAGCCGGCCCGGCAGCAGGGCGCCGTGGGGTCGATCGCACGACGACGAGCGGCCACACCGTGGACGGATTGGCCGCGGGCGAAGGCCAGCATCGAGCGACGTTCAGTCGTTCTCGTCCAGGCGGTAGCGGGCTAGCAGCGCCTCGATGCGCGCGCGGACCGCCTCTTCGCGCTGGGCCCGCATCACGTCGTGCAGGATGCGCTCGCGGATGGCCGAGAGCGGCGGCAGGGTGGCGGGCTCGCGTCCGGTGATCCGGACGAGGTGCTGGCCGTAGCTGCTCTCGACCGGTCCCGTCCAGGTGCCTTCGGGCGCGTCGAAGAGTGCCTCGGCGAACGCCTCGCCGAACGTGCCGGTCAGCTCGGTTCGGGAGCGGAGAGGTAGCGTACGGCCGAGCAGGAAGGCGTCCCCGAGCGCGTCGGCGGCAGCGCCCGATTCGGAGCGCGTCGAGCGCGGTCCGGGCGTCGCCGTCGGCGTCCGGGCGCTCGTTCCGGAAGAAGACGTGCTCGAACGCGACGCGGGCGGGTCGCCGGTAGCGCGCGGCGTCTTCGCGCAGTGCGGCCTCGAGCGCGTCGTCGTCGGGCTCCGGCGGGTCCACGCTCGCCTCCAGCCAGAGCTCCATCTTCTGGACGAGGCGCCGCCGCACCACCGTGTCGTCCCGGTCGAGACCGAGGCGGCGC
Source organism: uncultured Pseudomonadota bacterium (assembly GCA_963832725.1). Lineage (GTDB taxonomy): Bacteria > Myxococcota_A > Polyangia > Polyangiales > Sandaracinaceae > JAEZBP01. The sequence continues at coordinate 2,029,721 of CAWHVG010000003.1, read as the reverse complement.
GCCTCGCGGACCAGCGCTTCGTCGCGCACGAACGAGCGGACCAGCTCGCGCGTGGTCGCGTCGTCCGGCAGCTCACCATGCATGCGCCGGTAGCGATCGCGGAGGCCCTCGCGGAAGGCGGGCGAGACCACGATGGTGTCGGGCTCCGGCGCGTCGCCCTCGACCCAGGCGCGGTCGACCGCGAACACGACCACGGCGAGCAGCGCGAAGTGCAGGAGCGGCTCGCGGAGCACGCGGCGCGGCAGCGAATCGGGGCGAGGCATCGCGAGGCGCGCATGGTAGCGGGGCCGGCGCCGGGCCGCAGGCGGGGGAGACAGGGACCCGATCCCCTCCACGAATGGGAGCATCGTCCGAGGCGGCGGAACTACCTTTCGGGACGCTCGGAAGTCGGAAATTTGTGCCGTTTTGGCGGGATTGTCGCCGTACGCCACTTGCCGGTCGTGGGAGCGCGCCTCCTAATCTGGTACAAGGACGGGAGGGGCGTGCTCGTGCCCGTGCGCCGATCTGCTGGTGGATTCCGGCGACGGTCGAGCCCCTCCCGGCGAACCTCGCGATGCGTGCTCTGACCCCTCGGCAGGTTCGATTTTCCAGCCGCCAACGGCCGGGGCGGCCGTGAGCGATCATCGCGCCGACCCCGATCATGCGGTGGCCGCCGACGAGCCGCGGGCGCTGATCGCCAGCGCGTTTCGCGTGGCTCGCGAGGATCCCGACCGCGCCGAGGAGCGCTTGCGGGCGGCGGTCGAGGCCGCTCCCGCCGACGCGACGGTGCACTGGGCCCTGGCCCGCTTCCTCCACGACGCGCGCGGCGACGTCGACGGGGCCGAGGCCGGCTACCGCCACGCGCTGGAGCTCGATCCCGATCATCCGCAGGCGCTGAGCGACTACGCGCGCCTCTTGCACTACCTCCGCCGTGATCTCGACGGGGCACAGGAGCTCTACGAGCACTGCGTCGAGGTGGTGCCGGATCGCGCCGGGCCGCTCTCGGACCTGGCCTACTTCCACGAGCAGGCGCGGCGCGATGTCGACCGCGCCGAGGCGCTCTACGAGCGCGCGCTGGCGCTGGAGCCGGACGACGCGGAGACGCTGGAGTCGTTCGCTCGCTTCCTGCACCACCAGCGGCGCGACGCGGAGCGGGCTCGCGAGACCTACGAGCGCGCCGTCGAGGCGGCGCCCGAGACGGCCGATCTCTGGGCCTGGTACGCCGTCTTCTTGCAGACGCTGGGCGCCGATCCCGACGCGGCGGCCGTGGCGTTCGAGCGAGCGCTCTCGCTGGCGCCCGACCACGGCTTCGCGCTCAGCAACTTCGCGCTTCTGCTCTGGACGCAGGGGCGCGAGCTCGACCGGGCCGAGTCGCTCTTCGAGCGCGCGCTCGCCGCCGAGCCGGAGCGCTGGAGCACGCATTGGTGGTTCGCGGCGTTCCTGCACGAGGCCCGCGGCGACCGCTCGCGGGCGGCGCGGCACTATCGTCGGGCGGTGGAGCTGCAGCCGGCCCACGCCACGCTGCTGCGTCAGTACCAGGCCTTCCTGGAGGGCGAGGATTCGCGAGCCTTCCGCGTCGATTGGGTTCGCGGCGCCGCGCTCCACCGAGGTCGATGCCATCAGTGACCGCGGCTACGTGCTCGAGCAGCAGCGCGAGCTCTCCGCCGCCGATGCGGCCTACCGCGAGGCGCTGGCCGCGGATCCCGAGCACGGACCGACCTTGCGCCGCCACGCGGCCTTGCTCGAGCAGCGCGGCGAGCTCGACGAGGCGGAGGAGATGCTCCGCCGCGCGCTGGCGTTGGCGCCGCGCGACGGGTGGGCGCACGGGCTCTTGGCGCGCTTTCTCGTTCGGCAGCGGGGCGACACCGCCGCCGCCGATTGGCACTACCGGCAGGCCATCGCGGCGGGGCTCCACGATCCCAAGTGGCTCGGCGAGTACGCGCGCTTCCTCGAGCGGGCGGTCGGCGACGACGCGCGGGCCGAGACCTACTACAAGCGCGCGCTGGAGATCGAGCCGACGGCCCAGGTCGCGGTCGACTATGCGCGCTTCCTCGAGCAGGCCCGCGGCGACGACGCGGGCGCGCAGGCGCTCTTCGAGCGGGCGATGGCGATGGCGCCCGAGGATCCCTACCCGGCGCGGCAGTACGCGCGCTTCCTCGAGGACAGCCGAGGCGACGTCGACGCCGCCGAGAGGCAGTATCTGCGTGCGGTGACGCTCGCGCCGCGCGATGCGATCACCCTGGCGTGGTTCGCGCGCTTCCTGGAGCGCCGGCGCAACGACGATCTCAGGGCGGCCCACTATCACCTGCGGGCGGCGCGGGCGGAGCCGGAGCGCGCGCCGCGCTGGGCCGCCGTGGTGCGCTTCCTCTTGGCGCGCGGACTGGTCGACGAAGCGCTCGGCTCGCTCCGGCGCTGGATTCGAGCGCGCCCGCCCCGACGACGAGGACGCGCCGCTGGCCGAGGCCTGCTTCTACGGGCTGGTGTACCTGCCCGAGCAGGAGGGCAAGCGCTGCTTCGAGCGGGTCAAGGAGCTCTTGGCCGAGGGGGTGCCGGTCGGCCGTTGGGATCCCGAGCCGCACCTCGCGCACGTGCGCGCTTCCGGCCGCCCGGACGCGCCGTGGGTGGAGCGCCTGGCGGGCGTGATCCGCGAGCGGATGGGCCAGAGCTGAGCCGGCGTCCTCCTCGGCTCTTCATTCCCGCACCTTTTCGGGCTGCGGGGTGAGGCCGGGGCGTTCGTGGCAGAGGAGCCGGCGCGGTGCTCAGCCGCGTGGGCGGTGCCGGTAGAGGAAGACGCCGCTCAGGATCTTCGGCGCGAAGAAGGTGCTCTTCTCCGGCATGACGATGTCCGGGTTCGAGAGCCCCGCGTCCGCCACCGCCATCAGCTCGTCGATGCTCACGGGATGAAGCGCGATGGCCAGCTCGTAGCTGCCGGCCTCGACCACCGCGCGCATCTCGTCGAGCGCGCTCTCCGGGTAGTAGTCGAAGTGCTTCGGGTCGACGATCTGCTCGTGGGTCAGCTCGAGGTGCGGGTAGAGCTCGCGCTCGAGGATCGCGCAGTCGAGCCTGCCGACGACGTCGTCCGGGACCTCCTTCGCGCGCATCCGCCAGGTGCCCTCCGGCGTGTGCAGCGCGAACTCGTGCTTGGCGGGCGTCTCGAAGCGCTCCATCGGCGTCAGATCGAGGGCGTCCTTCACTTCGGAGAAGGGCCGCACGCCGTTGACGACCCGATCGTAGGCCAGGATGCGCGCTTCGGGCGTCACGTACGCCAGCACGTGCGATTGGTCGTTCTTGAGCGCGGCGTGATAGCGGTGGTGGCCGTCGGCGATGTAGAGCGGGTGCGGCGCGAGCGCGCTCTGGATGGCGCGGCCGAGCTCGCTCGCCTCCGTCACCCGCCACACGCGGTTGGCGATGCCGGAGAGATCCGTGCCGCCGCCGAAGTCGCTCTCGAACGCGTAGAGCGGCTCGCTCGCTTTGGCCTGCTCGAGGAGCGGCGCCAGCGCTGCGCGGGTGAGCAGGAAGACCGGACCGATGGTGTGCTCGGTGGCCCGCGCCAGCGCGATGCGCCCCTTCACCTTGGCGTCGAAGGTCTTCTCGTGGCGGATGATCTGCTTCTCGGCGTAGTCGGTGACCTCCGCCGCCAAGAAGACGCCGGTGCGCTGCTCGTCGCCGAAGCGCTGCTCGTAGACGTAGTAGGCGGGTTCGTCGTCTCGCTCGAGCACGCCGCGCTCGATCAGCGCGCGCAGGGCGCCCGCCGGGTGCTCGCCGAGGATGACGTGGTAGAGCGAGTCCGGGTTGGCCGCGAGGCGGGCCGCCAGCGGGCTGCCCTCCTTGATCACGTCGTAGGGCGGGCTCGTGAGGCGGCTCGCGTGCTTCTTCTGCGGCCGAAGACCGACCAGACCTTCCGTGGCGACCATTGCTCGAGCTCTCCGGGTGCGGGTGAGGCGAGAAGGGTGCGCTGCGAAGGAGCGCGGATCAACGCCGGCGAAGGGACTGGACCGTCCGAAATCGTTCGGCCTCCACGCGTCGACGGACTAGCCTTCGCGGGTGACGCCGCCCGGGCATTTGGCGACGGCCTACCTCCTCACCCGCCGCGGCGGCGTGGCTCGCCTCACGGGCGCGATCCTGCCGGCGAGCTTCGGCGCGCTCCTGCCCGATCTCGTGGACAAGCCCGCGAATTCGGCTCGGTTTCACGGTCTACGGCCGCACGGTGGGACACAGCGCGTTCGTGTGGGCGCTGCTCGGCGTCGTGTGGCTGGTGGCGTTCCGGCGGCGCGCACCCGAGACGGGCGCTCGGCTCGGCTTCGTGCTCCTCGGCGCGCTCTCGCATCTCGGCGCGGACCTCGTCGACGACGCGGTGGAGGGACTGGAGCGTAGCGGCTACGTGTTCTCGGCCTGGTTCGGATGGCCCTTCACCAACCCCGACATGTGGAACGTCAGGAGCCCGCATCTCTTCGCGCCGATGGCGCACGCCGTCACGACGCTCGAGCTGGCGACCGTGGCGGCTTGCCTCTGGCACCTCGCGCGGCAGCGCGGGTAGGGTTCCGGGCTCGGCCGATGGTTCCCCAAATCCAAGTCGAGGACCTGAAGAAGCACTATCGCGTCCACGAACGCGCGCCCGGGTTCGTGGCCGCGTTCAAGGCCCTCTTCGCCCGCGACTCGAAGAACGTGCCAGCGGTCGACGGCGTCACCTTCACCATCGAGCCCGGCGAGCGGGTCGGCTTCCTCGGCCCCAACGGCGCCGGCAAGACCACCACCCTGAAGGTGCTGTCCGGCCTGCTGCACCCCACCTGGGGCGAGGTTCGCGTCGACGGCCACGTGCCGGTGCGCCGCGAGGCGGAGTTCCTCGCGAAGATCACGCTGGTCATGGGCCAGAAGCAGCAGCTGATCTGGGACCTGCCGCCGGCCGACACCTACGCGATGAACCGGGCGATCTACGACGTGCCGCGCGCGCGCTTCGAGGCGACGCTGAAGCGAGCTCTCGGAGCTGCTCGAGCTCGGCGATCTGGTCAAGAAGCCCACCCGCCAGCTCTCGCTCGGCGAGCGCATGAAGTGCGAGCTGGCGGCGGCGCTGCTCCACCGCCCGCGCGTGCTCTTCCTCGACGAGCCGACCATCGGCCTCGACGTGACCATGCAGGTCGTCGTCCGCGAGTTCATCCGCCACTACAACCAGCGCCACGGCGCGACCGTGCTGCTCACCTGCCACTACATGGACGACGTGGTCGCGCTGTGCCCGCGGGTCATCGTCATCGACAAGGGGCAGCTCATCGTACGACGGCGACCTCGAAGAGCTGGTCCAGACAGGTGCGCCCGGAGAAGCGGCTGGCGCTCAGCTTGGGCGCGGATCCCGACCCGGACGCGCTCGCCGCGCTCGGCCACGTGGTGCAGCAGCGAGGGGCGCGAGGTGATCGTGCAGGTCGCGAAGGACGATCTGGCCGCGACGGTGTCCCGCGCGCTCTCCACGCTCGACGTGTCGGATTTCACGGTGACCGCGGCGCCGCTCGAGGAGGTGATGAGCGAGCTCTTCGCCCGCAGCCGCGCCGCCCGAGACGAGGAGCGGGTGTGAGGACGCTGCGCGCGCTGCCGGCGCTGATGCGCGTCGGGCTCGTCGCCGCCGTGGCCTACCGCGCCGAGACGCTGGTCTGGGTGCTGACCACGACGATGCCGCTCATCATGCTGCCGCTCTGGCACGCCGTCGCGGAGGAAGCGCCGATCCGCGGCTTCGGCCAGGCCCGCTTCACGGCGTATTTCCTGGGCGCGTTCGTGGTGCGGCAGGTGGTCGGGGCGTGGGCGGCGTGGACCATCAACTACGAGGTGCGGACCGGCGCGCTCAATCAGCGCCTGCTCAAGCCCGTGCATCCGGTCGTCTTCTACGCGACCGAGAACCTCGCCTCGATCCCGATCCGCGCCGCGGTCGCGCTGCCGGTGGGCGTGGCGGCGTTCCTGATCACCGGCGGCACCCACATCGCGCACGGCCTCGCGCTCTGGTCGATCGTCCCCTTCGCGTTCGTCGGCGCGTGGGCGATCACCTTCCTCGCCCACGTGATCCTCGGCGCGCTCAGCCTGTGGATCCAGCAGAGCATCAAGCTGATGGACGTCTGGAGCGCGGGGTTCTTCGTGTTGAGCGGCTATCTGGTCCCGATCGAGCTCTTCCCGGACACCATCCGCTGGCTCCCGCCCTGGCTCCCCTTCGCCTACCAGCTCGCGTTCCCGGTGAACCTCCTGACCGGCGCGCTGACGCTGGGGCAGGCCAGCGCGTCGCTCGCGGCGCAGTGGCTGTGGGTTCTGATCATGGGCGTGGTGGCGACGGTGGTCTGGCGTCGCGGGCTGCGGCGCTACGAAGCGTACGGCGGATGAGCGCGGCGGCGCGGCACCTGAGGCTCCTCGGGACGCAGGCCCGGCTCTCGCTGCTCTTGGCGATGCAGTACCGCTGGGAGTTCATGCTCGACGGGCTGATGAGCGTGTTCTGGACCGGCACCGCGCTGGTCCCGCTCTACCTGGTCTTCCAGGAGCGGCCGATCATCGCCGGCTGGAGCTACGGCGAGGCGCTGGTCGTGGTCGGCTGGTTCACGCTCCTCGACGGCGTGCTCAAGGGCGCCATCAACCCGAGCCTGACGACGGTCATCGAGCACATCCGGCGAGGCACGCTCGACTTCGTGCTGCTCAAGCCCGCGGACGCGCAGTTCCTGGTGTCGACGGCGCGCTTTCTCCCCTGGCGTGCGCTGAGCCTCGTCTCGAGCGGGCTGGTGTTCGGCTACGCCTTCCACGAGCTCGGCCGCGTGCCGACCGCGCTCTCGGTGGTGGTCGCGCTCGTCATGCTCAGCGCCGGGGTGGTGATCCTCTACTCGCTGTGGATCCTGGTGATCAGCGTCGCCTTCCGCGCCGTGCGCGTCGACAACCTGCGCTACCTCTTCGAGTCGGTCTTCGACGCCGCGCGTTGGCCCGCCTCGGTGTTCAAGGGCGCGCTCTCGTTCATCTTCACCTTCCTGGTCCCGCTGGCGCTGATGACGACCTATCCGGCGCAGGCGCTGCTCGGCACGCTGGAGAGCGAGCGGCTGATCGGCGCGGTGGCCGGCTCGCTCGCGTTCGCGATCCTCTCGCGCCTGATCTGGCAGCGCTCGATCCGCGGCTACACCTCCGCCAGCTCTTGAGGGGAGCCGCGGCGGCGACGCGCGTGCTCGCGGCCGAGCGCGCAGTGCCTCGAGCGCGCAGTGCCCCGAGCGCGCAGTGCCCCGAGCGCGCAGTGCCCCGAGCGCGCAGTGCCCCGAGCGCGCAGTGCCCCGAACGCGCAGTGCCCCGAGCGTGAAACGATCCCGCCGGGCGGGCCGGTGAGGTCGTCTCGAGCGGATTCCGTCGCCCCGATTTCAGGTTCGGAAGGTGACGCAGCGGGGTGCGCTCATCATGGATAATTTCGGCGTCGCCAATCGCAGGCGAGGCGGGACGGCCTCTGTGGCACCATGGGACGGGCATGAAGAGGACGACGCCTTTCCTTCTGGTCCTGCTCTGCCTGACCCAGTTCTGTCCGACGCAGCTCTGTCCGACCTCGACCGCGCGCGCGCAGGAGGCGAGCCCTCCCACGGAGGCGCCTCCCCAGCCGGTGACGGTGCGCGTCGTCAGCACGCCGTCGCGGGCGACGGTGGAGGTGCTGGGCCGGGGCGAGGTCGGTCGGACACCGATCCGCCGGCTCGCGCTCCCTCCGGGCGAGTACGACTTCGTGTTCACGCGCCGCGGCTACGCGCGGAGCGTCGTCCACGCCGCCGTCACCGAGGACGGGCAGACGGTCGAAGTCGCGCTCCAGCGGCCCGCCACGGTGGTGGTGCGAGCCGACCATCTGGACGCGCGGGGCGCGGAGATCCGGGTCGATGGACAGCCGGCCGGGCGGGTGCCGGGGCGCGTCGAGGTGGCGCCGGGCCGCCGCTTGGTGGAGGTCGAGCAGGAGGGCTACCTCACCTACAGCCGCTGGGTCGAGCTCGAGGCCGGTCACACGGAGACGCTGAACGTGCGACTGGAGGAGCGGCCTTCCGACGTGGGCTCGATCCCGATCATCACCGACGTCGAGGACGCCGAGGTCACGGTGGACGGCGAGAGCCGCGGGCAGACACCGCGCCTGGTCGAGGGCCTGAGCCCGGGTGAGCACCACGTCGAGATCACCGCGCCGAGCGGCGCCCGCGCCGAGCATACGGTGGAGGTCCGCGCCGACGCGCGGGAGGTGGTCAGCGTGGCCCTGGCGGACGAGCCGCCGCCGCCGGGAAGCGTGTCCGTCACGTCGGAGCCGCCGGGCGCGACGGTGCTGGTGGACGGCGAGCCGCGGGGCACGACGCCGGGTGTCGTGGACGGGCTGAGCCCCGGCGAGCACCTGCTGGAGCTGTCGCTGGAGGGCTACCTGAACCAGCAGCGCGTGGTCACGGTGGAGCACGGCCAGCAGACGGAGCTGAGCGTCGAGCTGGAGCGCGGTGAGCCGCGCGCCGGGCGCATCGTGGTGCAGACCGATCGCGAGGACGCGTTCGTGATGCTCGACGGGGCGTCGCGCGGGCGGGCGCCCATCTCGCTCGAGCACGTGCGGCCGGGCCGACACGAGGTGCGGGTCGTGGCCCAGGGCGCGACGCCCTACGAGACCGAGTGCGTGATCACCTACGGCGAGACCTGCACGGTGAACGCGACCCTCGCGCCCGCACCGGTCGAGGTGTCGGTCGAGGCCACGGTCGACGGTGCGCCGGCGCCCGGCGCGCGCCTCTTCGTGGACGGCGACGAGGTGGGTCCGCTGCCGTGGCGCGGCCCGCTCGAGCTCGGCACGCATCGCCTGGAGGCGCGCGCGGAGGGCCTGCTCGCGGCGCACCGCGAGATTGAGGTGACGCCGGGCAACGCGCCGTCGGTGACGCTGGCGATGAGCCGGCCACCGCCGCCTCCCCAGCCGGAGCCGGAGGACGAGACCGACGCTGCGGAGGCGGCCGAGCAGTCTGCCGAGCGCGAAGAGCGAGAAGAGCGGGAGGCGCCGGCACGACGACGCTTCGTCCCGCGCAGCGGCGCCGAGCCCCTCGCCAGCGGAGCGGGCACCGCGGCGTTCTTCCTGGGCTGGCCGTACCTCTTCGGCGGCGGCTTGCAGGTCGGGTTGCCGGGGCCGGTCGACGTGGGTGTCGCCGCGCGCACCTTCGGACGCCTGACCACGATTGAGGTGTCCTCCCGGGTCGGTCTTCGGCTGGCGGACTTCGCGGCCATCGGCGCGCTCCTGCGCCTCGACGCCGGCGTCGGGCCGAACGACGTCGACACCTTCTCGGCCAGCCTCGACGGCAGGGTGACGCTCTTCCCCATCCCCGAGCTCGCGTTCACGGCGTGGATTCGGGCTGGATCTCTCGACCGACCGCTACCCCTACGTCGAGACCGACGACTCGATGCGCCTGGTCACCAGCACGCGCCAAGACCTCGCGCGAGCGCGGCTCGGTGGCGCCGTCTCGTGGCGTTTCGCGGACCAGTGGTCGGTGGATTCTGAGGCTCGAGGGCATCCTCGGCTCGACCGGCGGCACGCGGCGGATCTGACGGCGACGTTCTCCAGCTCGCGAACCCCGACACGCAGCTCTACGGGGAGCTGGCCGCCGTCTATCTCTGGTGAGAGACGCCGCTCCGCGGCGCGGTCGGGCCTCGCGCATCGTCCGGAGAGGCATCGACGGGTCCCGCTGAACGGTGCTCGGCTCGGCGCGCGTCCAGCCGCGCGGCGGGCCTGTGTTCCACGCGTTGCCCTAGCCGAGCGCCGCTGATGGCGCGCAGGTCGAGGAGTGGAGGCACGCGGCCCATCCTCGACGACGTCAGCGCGCACGCACGACCCGCTCGAGGTCCTCGAGGACCGTTACGGCAAGGGCTCCACCGTCGTCACCTCGCTCCGATTACGACGGCGATCAGCTGATCACAATGGGGTGGACCGAGCGATCACCCTTCGTGGAATATGCGGTCAGGGGAAGTCGAAGGATTCAGAGAACGCACACCGGACACATCGCGGCGATGCAATCCCAGGCTGGCTGAGCCATAGCGACGCAGCCGCTGCAGCCGGATTGCGAAGCGCACTCGCAAGTCGAGTACCCATTGGTGACGCACAGCACGCAGCTCCGACACTCGGTGGTGATCGGCATCTGGCAGGCGGTCCCGAGAGCATTCTCGCACGCGATGCACTCGCTGGAGATGTCGAGCCCATAGCAGAGATCACACGTGCCAGCGCGACAGACCCCGGCGGTGCAGTCCGCGGTGGTGGAGCAGCTCGCGGGTGCCGATGCGTCGGGCTGGGACCCGCCGCCGTCGTGCATTGCGCCGCTGTCCTGCATTACGGCGCTGTCCTGCACTGCGCCGCCGTCCTGCATTGCGCCGCCGTCGTGCATCGCGCCGCCGTCGCGCATCGCGCCGCCGTCCGAGATGGTTCGACCCACGCCACAACCTGCAACCAGCAACGCGATGACAACCGAAAAGCTCCGCATCGTCGCCTCCGAGCGAGACGCGAGCGTCACACAAACCGCCGACTCGTGCAAGCAAGTGTGCAGTCTGTACGAACCCGCTTGCAGTCATAAGAGGAATGGCGTGAGGCGGTACGATCTCAGCGGTGGACAGCGCGCTGAGGCTCAATGTCCACTTCCACATCATCCCGTTGGACGGCGCGTACGTCCGGGACGACGGGGGCGGGTTATCGAGCTCTCGCTGGACATCTAGACACGCCAGCCGTCTTCGTGAAGCAGGCGATGGTGGAAGGTGCAGAGCGCGACGAGGAAGCCCCGTTGGTCTCGCCACCGTCGAACCAGTGCTCGGCGTGATGGACGGCGATGAAGCGGTCGTGGGTGCAACCGGGGAAGGCGCAGCGGCCGTCCCGCGCCATGACGGCCCGCCGGAGGGCGGGCGGGATCCGCCGCGTCTTGCGGCCGATGTCGAGGATGTGGCCGTCCTCGTCTCGTTCAGGGGATCCGGGCCGAGGCTCACCACCAGATTCCGCCCGGTGGGCGCCGCTGGTGCGGGTCTCGGGCGACTTCGACTCGTCGCTCGCGCGCATCCTTGCGCGCCGCCAGCCGGGTGTGCGTTTCCGGTTCCAGCACGCGACGTCGGGATCGGCGCCGGGCACTCGGCCACCGCGGCCGATGTCACCGCGCGTCGCCCGGCGAGGCCGGCGCGAGCGCCTCCGAACCGACTGCAGGCGCAGCTCGGGGCAGGGCGGAGCCATCGGATTGGGTCTCGACCCCCGGCTCGACCGCTCGCGAGCGCTCGAATCGGGCCTCGACCCCCACCGGAGACCACCGCGACCGGTTGAAAAGGGGGTCGACACCCCTCGGAAAGGCAGTCCGAGCCCTCGAAAACAAATTCGAGGCAGCCGAGAGAGCCACCTGGACCTCGGAGACGGGGTGTCGACACGCCGCCGGCGAGGTCCGCGAGGTCTCGGGCGGGGGGTCGAGGCCGCCGGATTGAGGTCGCGGCTGTCCAAACCCGGCGTCGAGACGCAGTTTTCGTGTACGCGCTGATTCGAGCGGGGTGTCGAATCGAATTTCCGACGGCCCGGGTGATTCGGGCGGGTGTGGAGGAAGAGATCGGGAAGGTGCGGGCGTCCTCTCGACGCTCCGAGTCCGCCCGCCGCCGCCTCGACGGGCCCCATCGAGGCTCCGAGACCACGACGAAGGGGGGGCCACCCCCCCGTCGGTACCATCCACAGCCGGCGCCGGGTACCGGTCACCTCCCCCCGGGCCAATGCCGCCGGCCGCGCAGCTCCAAAACGACGGTTGGCTCCACGCGGCCGAGCCCGGTGGAGCCAACTTGTCGATGGCCAAGTGTCATCGAAGGCAGCGCGGCTCAGGCGCTCGTCCCGTCCGTTCCCTGGCCGCCGCTCGCGCCGGTCGCTTGGTCGCCGCTCGCTTGGTCGCCGCTCGCTTGGTCGCCGGTCGCTTGGTCGCCGCTCGCTTGGCCGCCGCTCGCGCCGGTCGCTTGGCCGCCGCTCGCGCCGGTCACTTGGTCGCCGCTGCCCGCGCCGGTCGACGGATTGCCGCCGCTCGCGTCCGGGTTGATTGTGGCGCTGATTCCCGAGAGCTCCTCGGCGGAGATCGCAACGCGGTCTGGCCGGCTCTCGTCGGGGCGCGCTCAGCGGCTCAGCGCGAGGACGGCCTCGTGCATCGCGCGGCAGGCATCGGCCAGCGCGGCGTCGCCCGCGCGCGCCTCCTCGGCGGCGGCGCGATAGGCGGCCTCGTAGCGTTCCACTTGCGCGGCGGAGGCGCCGCGCTCGCGCAGGCGGCGGACCGCGTCGATCTTCATGTCCTCGGCCAGCTCGACCAGCGTCCGGGTGGCCCGCTCCAGCTCGGTCCTGGCCCGCCGGACCTCGTCCGCAGCGCGCTCGGCCTCCCGCAGCGAAGCGGCGTCCACGGGGACGAAGCCTTCCAGCGCGGGGGTCGACATCTCCGCGGAGGGTAGCACCGGCGAGGCTGCGGTGCGGTCGTCGCTTCGGGTATCCTCTTCTCCGGTGGCAGACGACTCCAGCACGCTCGGGTTCGACGAGGACGACGAGCACACGGTCATGTTGCCGTCGTTCGGCCTGGGGTCGTTCTTCGCCGAGCGCTACCGGATCGACACGCTCCTCGGCTCCGGCGCGATGGGCCGGGTGTACGCCGCGCTCGAGATGTACTCGGGGCGGCGGGTCGCGCTCAAGATCCTCCACAAGGAGCGCCTCGGCGAGCCGGAGACAGTCGAGCGTTTCCAGCGCGAGGCCGAGGTTCTCGCGTCGATCGGTCACCCCTGCATCGTGGAGATCTACACCTTTCATCGCGCGGGCGACGGGACGCCCTACCTCGCGATGGAGCTGCTGGAAGGCGAGACGCTCAAGGCGCGGTTGAGCTCGGCGGGCCCCTTCCGGGATCCGCGCGAGCTCCAGGGCATCGTGGACTGCGTCTGCAGCGCGCTCGGCGCGGCCCACGCCCGCGGCATCGTCCATCGCGACATGAAGCCGGACAACGTCTTCCTGCCTGCCAGCGGTGAGCCGCGCGCGAAGCTCGTCGACTTCGGGCTCTCGCGGATGCAGGCCCAGGACGCGAACCTCACCCAGAGCGGGATGATCCTCGGGACGCCGCGCTACATGGCGCCCGAGCAGCTTCGAAACGCGGCCTCGGTCGGGCCCTCGGTCGACCTCTACTCGGTCGGCATCCTGATCTACGAGGCGCTCACGGGGAGCTCTCCGTACCCCGCGCAGGACTATGGTCAGCTCCTCGGATGCGTGATGGAGGGGCGGACCACGCCGCTGACGCAGATCCGCCCGGACCTGGCAGTGATCGAGGAGGTCGTGAGCCGCGCGATCGATCCGGATCCGCAGCGACGCTTCGGTTCCTCCCAGGAGCTGGCCGACGCGTATGCGATCGCGGTCGGTGCGCCGTCGAGGCGGGCGGCGATCCCCGCGCGGCCGCGGTCCGAGGCACGCCGCACGCCGAGCGCGGGCGCCATCTCCCTCGTCGATGGCCGCGGCTCCACGCTGGCGTTCGACGCGTCGGTGCTCGGCAGCTTGCCCGACCTCTCGGAGGTAGCGCCCGGAGCGACGCCCGAGCCGGCGCCCTCGTTCGGCGCGCAGCCTGCGCAGCCGTCCGCGAAGGGCGGCGACACGCTCTTCCTCTCCGGAGACGTGCCGCCGCCGGGCGCTCCGGGCTACACGCCTGCGCCTTTCGGGCAGGGGAGCCCGGTGCCTTTCGGGCAGGGGAGCCCGGTGCCTTTCGGGCAGGGGAGCCCGGTGCCTTTCGGGCAGGCGAGCCCTGTGCCTTTCGGGCAGGGGAGCGCTGTGCCTTTCGGGCAGGGGAGCGCTGTGCCTTTCGGGCAGGGGAGCGCTGTGCCTTTCGGGCAGGGGAGCGCTGCGCCGTCCTCCGCTCCCGGCTCGCCGGACCCGTACGCAGCGCCGGCTCGCGCGAGTCACCTGCCGTCCCCGCACGCCGCGCCCGTTTACGGGAGCCACCCCCCGGGCACGGCACCGTCCGGCTTCGGGAGCCATCCGTCGGGGCCGCCACCGTCCGGCTTCGGGAGCCATCCTGCCGGTCACCACGCTTCGGCGCCGAGCTTCTCCGGCACGCCCTCGGCGTCGCCCGGACACGCCCGACCGAGCGCTTCGAGCTTCAGCCAACCGCCGCCGCCGAAGAGAGCGAAGAAGGGCCGAGGCCTGCTCCTCTTCGGCGTGGCGATGGTGCTGATGATCCTGTTCTCGGCCACGGCGGGCCTCGCCATCCGCGCCTACGTACGCGGCGACGTGCGACTGCCCGGCATCGGCGGGCGCTGACGGCCCGTCTCGAACCGGTGCGTCACGAGTCCAGGTAGGCTCGGTTCGGCCCGGGCTCGTGCCCCCCGTCCGGGAAGATCTCGAAGAGCCGATCCGCCAGCTCGATGTCCCGTACGCTGCCCGTGCTGCGGCGCCACCGGAAGGCGGTACCCGACAGCACGGCCCGTATGGGGAACCGATCCAGCCCCGCGGCCGCTCTCCAGCGCTCCGCGTCCGCTCGGCTCTTGAATACGTACTCGCAGCTCCCCGGGGGCCGCGATCGCCACACGATATATCCGCGGTCGAACGTTCCTCCGCTCGATGACCGCGGAGACTCACAGCGATCGCAGACCGCGGTGAGCAGGAGCATCGTCAGCTCTCCACCGCAGGTGTCGCAGCGCATCCGCTACCTCCTCCGACTCGATCAGAGCGATAGGCGCACCCCCTTTCGCCCCAACCCGGACCGGCTGGCGGTGGAGTCGCGTTGCCTCGGTGTGGTGCTTCGCGCGCAGCGACGCAATCGGGCCGTCGCCGCGCGACGTCCTCCTCACGTGAGGGGTCGTCACCGCGGGACGTGCGCTTCGAACGAGCGCCCGCTCCGAGCTCGACCGCCCTCGCGTCGAGGTCAGCACGAACTCGACGCCCTGCGCCAGCGGAAGCTCGCCGCCCCAGTTGATTGTGCAGGTCTGCCGCCGCATGTACGCCTTCCAGGCGTCCGAGCCCGACTCGCGTCCGCCGCCGGTCTCCTTCTCGCCGCCGAACGCGCCGCCGATCTCCGCGCCGCTGGTGCCGATGTTCACGTTGGCGATGCCGCAGTCGGAGCCGAGCGCGCTCAAGAAGCGCTCGCTGGCGCGCATCGACTCCGTGAAGATGGCGCTCGAGAGCCCTTGCGGGACGGCGTTGTGCGCGGTGATGGCCTCGTCGAGCGAGCCCACCTCGAAGACGTAGAGGATCGGCGCGAACGTCTCCTCGCAGGCGATGGGGAAGCCCTCCTGCGAGGGCGCCTTCACGATGGTGGGCTCCACGAAGAAGCCCGGCCGATCGAGGCGCCGGCCGCCCACCACGATCTCACCGCCTTGTGCCTTCGCCTGCTCCAGCGCCTGCTCGAATGCGCGCACCGACGCTTCGCCCTGGAGCGGGCCCATCAACACGCCCTCCTCGAGCGGGTCGCCGATCCGCACCGACGCATAGGCCTTGGCCAACCGCTCCACCAGCGCGCCGGCGACCTCGCGGGCGACGAAGACGCGTCGCGTCGACGTGCAGCGCTGGCCCGCAGTCCCGACGGCGCCGAAGGTGATGGCGCGCACGGCCAGATCGAGGTCCGCGTCGGCGAGCACGACGATGCGCGTTGTTGCCGCCGAGCTCGAGCAGCGTGCGACCCAGGCGCGAGGCCACCCGCGCGGCGACCCTCTTGCCCACCGGGATCGATCCGGTGACGGACACGAGCGGCAAGCGTCCGTCGTCGCATCATGCGCTCGCCGAGCGCCGCGCCGCCCAGCGCGAGGTTGAACACGCCCGCCGCGTCGTGCCGGGCCATGGCCTCGTTGCACAGATGCTGCACCGCCATCGAGCAGAGCGGCGTACGCGGCGAGGGCTTCCACAGCACCACGTCGCCGCACACGGCCGCGATGGCGGCGTTCCACGCGCAGACGGCGACCGGGAAGTTGAACGCCGTCACCACGCCGACCGGGCCCAGCGGATGCCACTGCTCCATCATCCGGTGGCGCGGCCGCTCCGACGCGATGGTCAGCCCGTAGAGCTGCCGGCTCAGCCCGACGGCGAAGTCGCAGATGTCGATCATCTCCTGGACTTCGCCGAGGCCCTCGCTGCGGATCTTCCCCATCTCCAGCGAGACCAGCTCGCCGAGCGCCTCTTTGTGCTCCCGCAGGAGCTCGCCCAGCGTGCCGGACCATCTCGCCTCGCTTGGGGGCCGGACGCATCCGCCACTCCGAGAAGCGCGCCTGCGCGCCGGCCACCAGCGCCTCGTAGTCCTCGTCGCTCGCCGTGCCGACGGTGGCCAGCTCCGTCGCTTCGGTCGGCTCGACGCTCGTCACGGACGGACCGCCGCCGGGGCGCCAACCGTCCGCGCCGCACACACCACTCTCGGTCCGGGTCATGCCCAGGCGCGACAGGAGCGCCTCCGCTCGTTCCTTCTTCGACATGCCGCGACCATAGCGGGCGCGCCGGGAGTCGCCAAAGCCCGCGAGGCGGCGGCGCCGGGCCCCACGCCCCGCCCGGCGATCCGTTGTCGCGGCGATGGGCGCGCGCACGAGATCGGCGCGGGTGACGATGCCGATGAGCTCGCCGCCTTCGAGCCCGGGGCCCCAGCGGCGATCAGCCGTCGTCGCGATAGAGCGCGCGCAAGAGATCGGTGCGGGTGACGATGCCGACGAGCTTGCCGCCGCGTAGCACCGGGAGGCGACCGGTGTTCGCGTGGAGGAGCGTCTCGAGCGTCGCGTCGATTGGCGTCTCGGGCGAGGTGGTCTCGACCGGCGTGTGCATGTGGCTCGACACCGGCAGGTCTTCGCGGCCGTGCGCGCGGGCCCTCTCCACGTCGGCGCGAGAGATCACGCCGAGCAGCGTGCCGTCCCGCACGACGGGCGCGCCGTGAAAGCCCCACGCACGGAGCTCTTCCGCCAACGCGGTCAGCGGTAGCTCCGGCGAGACGGTGTGGACGGGGCTGCTCATCACGTCGCCCACGACCCGCGGGCTGGCCGGCGCCGAGCGAAGAGCGCGCCGGATTGTCTGCGCGACGGCGGTGGCGTCACCTTGCTTCACCACCGCCGAGCCGGCGCCGTGGTGCCCGCCGCCCCCGATCCCGCGGAGCGCGGCGCCCGCGTCGATCAGGCCGAGCGGCTCCGTCCCACGACCTCGATCTTCTTCCCGGTCACGGCGCAGACCGTGAACAGCGCGCCCGCGGCCACGAGCCGCAGCGCTTCGGTCGTCACCTCGTCGAGCCCCTCGACGTGGCGGGGGACGCGCACGATCGAGACGGCGAAGGGGAGCCCGCGCAGCTCCTCCACCTCGGCGTGGGCGAGGACCTCGGAGAGCATGTGCCGCTGCGCGTCGGAGAAGGGCGGCACCAGGTAGCGGTTGATCATCGCGAGGTTGGCGCCGCGCTCGAGCAGCCAGGCGAGCGCACGCGCGTCGCGCGGGGTGGTGCCGCCCGCCGTCAGCGAGGCGGTGTCGGCGTGGATCCCGAGCGCGAAGAGCGTCGCCTCCATCGGGTCGATGTCCACCTCGCGCTCGCGCAGGCGCTCTACCAGCAGCGTGGTCACGGCGCCGACGGGCGCCACCAGCTCGAGCTCGCCGGTGAGTATCCGAGGACGACGCGGGGTGGTGATCGTAGACGTGGGCGACGAGCGAGCCCTCGTCGATCCGCGTGAGGAGCGGCGCCACGTGCCGGAGCCGCCGCCGGTCGCGGACGTCGACCACCACGAGCCGCGTCACCTCGCTCAGGTCGAGGTGGGCGACGCGCGTGGTGGGGAAGCGCTCCGCGTGCAGGGACAGAAATGCGCGCACCGGCTTCGCGAGCGTA
The DNA here is from genome assembly GCA_963832725.1 of uncultured Pseudomonadota bacterium. GTDB lineage: Bacteria > Myxococcota_A > Polyangia > Polyangiales > Sandaracinaceae > JAEZBP01. The sequence goes on along the minus strand of CAWHVG010000003.1, from coordinate 2,011,968 downwards.
CGACCGAACCCGATGACCGCGCCCGGATAGAGCCTTTGCGCCGCGACGGATGCAGCGAGCGCGTCGAAGTCCACGTTCTCGTGCGCGACGATCAGAATCCACGTCATCGACCACTGCGGTCGCGCCGCGCATCGCCGCGCCGGCGACACGAGGACCGCTTCGGGTGGCGGGCTGGATCGACGCCGCGTGCTCGGAGTCGAGCTCGGGATGTTCGCGCTCCGTTCGGGACTCGCGGCTCGCACACCATCGCCTGAGCGAAGCTACGCCCCGTCGCACGACGCGCCAGCGACCCAGGGTGCATTCGTACGCAACCGAGTGTCCTCCACCGGGCTCGTCGGGATCCTCGGAGCGCGACCGCCGGCTCGGCTATGCTGAGCCGGGATGACGGATGACCGCGCGCGCATCGTCGACAGGGCCTTCCTCGACACACTGGAGATGCTCTCGCCGACCCCTGTGAAACCAGCCGAGGCGCCACTGGTGGAGGGGGTCGACCTCTCGTGTGGCGACGCGCTGAGCCTCTTCGAGGCCCAGGCGACGAGCCGCCACATCGACTTCGCGGCCCGCCGCCTGCGGGCTCGCGGCGCGGGCTTCTACACCATCGGGAGCGCGGGCCACGAGGGCGACGCCGCTGTGGCGGCCGCCCTGCGACCCACCGACCCGGCGCTCCTGCACTACCGATCCGGCGCCTTCTTCGTGGCGCGCGCTCGCCAGGTGCCGGGAACGACCCCCGTCCGCGACGTGCTGCTCGGCGTGGTCGCATCGAGCGACGATCCGATTGCCGGCGGACGCCACAAGGTCTTCGGCAGCAAGGCGCTCTGCATCAGCCCGCAGACCTCGACCATCGCCTCTCACCTCCCGCGTGCGGTCGGCCTCGCGTTCGCGATCGAGCGCGCGAAGAAGCTCGAGCTGGCGAGCGATACCCCGGCCGACGCGATCGTGGTCTGCTCCTTCGGCGACGCCTCGATCAACCACTCGACCGCGGCGGGCGCGCTCAACGCGGCCTGCCACACGGCGAGCTCGCAGCTCAGGCTGCCCGTCCTCTTCGTCTGCGAGGACAACGGGCTCGGCATCAGCGTGCCCACACCGCCGGGCTGGATCGAGCGCGCGTACGGGGACCGACCCGGCCTGCGCTACTTCGGTGCGGACGGCTGCGATCTCGTCGAGGCGTTTCGGGTGGCGTCCGAGGCCGCGCGCTTCGTGCGCGAGCGCCGCCGCCCTGCGCTCCTCCACCTGAAGGTGGTGCGCCTGATGGGCCACGCGGGCTCGGACGTGGAGCTCGCCTACCGCACGATGACGCAGATCCGCGCCACGGAAGAGGCCGATCCGCTCCGCCGAACGGCGGCCATCCTGGTCGAGCGCGGCGCCGCCACACCCGATACGTTGCGCGAGCGCTACGAGGTGATCCGAGAGGACGTGGCGCGGATCGCGGATGCGGTGGTCGAGCGCCCGAAGCTGGCCAGCGCGGCCGAGGTGATGGCGCCGCTGGCGCGACGTTCCGACGAGGCCATCGCGCACGAGGCGGTGCGCGCGCCCGACTTCGAGCGGCGCAAGGCCATCTTCGGTGAGCCGCTGCCCGAAAAGGAGAGCCCGGCGCCGCTGGCGGGCGCGATCAACCGCGCGCTCGGCGAGCTCTTGGTGAAGTACCCCGAAGCGCTCCTCTTCGGAGAGGACGTCGGCCGAAAAGGCGGTGTCTACGGCGTGACGCGGGGGCTGGCCCGCCGGGCGTCGGCGGCGCGCGTGTTCGACACCCTCCTCGACGAGCAGACCATCCTCGGCCTGGCGCTCGGCTGCGGGCAGCACGGTCTCTTGCCGATCCCCGAGATCCAGTACCTCGCCTATCTCCACAACGCCGAAGACCAGCTCCGTGGCGAGGCCGCCACGCTCGCGTTCTTCTCTCAGCGGCAATACACGAACCCGATGGTCGTCAGGGTCGCATCCTTCGCCTATCAGAAGGGCTTTGGCGGTCACTTCCACAACGACAACGCGATCGCCGTCCTCCGCGACGTGCCCGGGGTCGTGCTCGCCGCTCCTTCGCGGGGGGACGATGCCGCGGCGATGCTCCACACGTGCGCTGCCGCCGCGAAGGTCGACGGAACCGTCAGCGTCTTGTTGGAGCCCATCGCGCTCTATCACACGCGGGACCTGCACGAGGCCGGCGACGAACGCTGGTGCGTCCCCCACCGACCCGTCCCCGAGCACGTCCCGATTGGCGTGCCGCGCGTGTACGGGGACGGCACCGACCTCGTCATCGTCACCTTCGCCAACGGCGTGCCGATGGCGCTCCGGGTGGCGCGACGCTTGGCGCGAGAGGGCGCGTCCGTGCGAGTCCTGGACCTGCGCTGGCTGGCGCCGCTGCCGCACGACGCGGTGCTCGAGCACGCGAGCGCGTGTGGGAAGGTGCTGATTGCCGACGAGACGCGGCGGAGCGCAGGCGTCTCCGAGGGAGTGATCACCGGCCTGGTCGAGCGTGGCTTCGGCGGGCGCATGGTGCGGGTGACCAGCGAGGACTCCTTCGTCCCGCTCGGTGACGCGGCGGCACACGTCTTGATGAGCGAAGAGGACGTCGAAGACGCGGCCCGGCGTGTGTTGGTGAGCTGAAGACGCCCGCGTCCTTCGGAGGTCGCTTTCCGGCGGGCGAACGCGTTACGATGGAGCCCGATCCGGTGGGGCCGCCTTGATCGACGTTGGAGATATCCTCGGAAAGCATCGCGTCGTCTCTCGTTTGAGCGAGGGCGGGATGGCAACGCTCTTTCTCGGTCGCGAGGTGGATCACCCGGAGCGGCCTCCGGTCGCGATCAAGGTCATCCACGATGATCTCTCGGAGGACTGGCAGTTTCTTCGGATGTTCGTCGACGAGGCGCTGATCAGCGTCCGGATACGCCATCCGAACGTCGTGCGCGTCGACGAGCTCGGCGAAGAGGACGGCGTGTACTTCCTGGTCATGGAGTACGTGCACGGCTGCTCGCTGGCGCAGCTCTTGTCCTCCATGGCACGGCGCGGGCGGCGGATGCGGCCCCAGATCGCGGTGTGGATCGCGGCGCAGGTCGCGGCCGGGCTCCACGCGGCGCACGAGATGACCGGCCACGACGGTGCGCTGCTGGGAGTCGTCCACCGTGACGTCAGCCCCCAGAACGTGCTCCTCGGCGTGGACGGGAGCGTGAAGCTCCTCGACTTCGGCATCGCCAAGGCGCGGGGCCGGGCGGAGCGGACCGACGCCGGCGTGATCAAGGGCAAGCTGCGCTACATGGCGCCGGAGCAGGCGACGGGCGAGGCGATCGATCGGCGGATCGACATCTACGCCCTCGGCGTCGTGCTCTGGGAGATGCTGACGATGCGCCGGATGGTGGACGGCCGCACCGAGTTGGACGTCCTGCGCATCGTGCGCGCGCCGAGGACGGTGCGGCCCCGCACGCTGGTGGAGGAGATCGACGAGCAGATCGACGACGCGGTGATGGCAGCCCTCGCGCGGGATCGCGAGGATCGCCCCGCCACCGCGGCGGCGGTGGAGACCATGCTCGAGGCGACAATCCGGGACCCCGACGTAGGGCCGACCCACGTCGCCGAGCTGTTGCGGCTCTTCGCGCTGGAATCGGTGGATGAGGCGAGGCGGGTGATCCCGTCCGAGGTGGCCGCGGCGTTGCCGGCGCCGGCCGGCGCGGAGGCGCCCTCCGAGGAGGCGCTCACGCGCGAGGTCCGCGTCGAGGAGCGCACCGGCGTGACCAAGGCGATGCCGGTCCAGCCACGCCGCGAGGCTGTGGGTGCCGAGGTCGACCCGTCGGCAGCCGCGTTCCCGACGTTCGAGGAGGACGCGGACGACGACGAGGTCACGATTCAGGACGAGGGCGTGGCGGAGCTCCTGGCGCGTCTCTACGGCGCCGAGGTGAACGAGCCCGCGTCGCCGGCGTCGAGCGCGCCTGGCTCCACCGTCGCCGGAGCGGCCCGCGCCGAGCTCGGAGACCGCCCGGAAACCGCCACGCTGAGCCCGAGCGTAGTCGTGGCTGAACCGGCCCAGGAGCCGATTGGGATGCCGCGCGTGGAGGCCGCACCGGCTGTGCGCGCTCCCGCGCCGACCGCGGACGATCCTCCGCGGCGCTCACCGGCCCGCCTCTGGCTCGTCGTGAGCCTGGTGACCGTGGTGACCTTCGCGATTGGCGCGGGGTTGGCGTTGGCTTGGCTCCACCTCGCGCGTTGACTGCGCGCACGTGTCCGGCGCGCCACGTGATGTGCGCGTGCGCCGACCGTGAAGTAGCTTCCGGGCTTCATGCGGTCGGGTTCGCAGTGGTGTCTGCTCGCGTGCGCTTCGCTCCTGTGCTCGCTGCCCGGGTGCAGCGGCGGCGCAGCGGCCGAGGAGCACGGGCGACCCGAGCGTCCGCCCGCTCGCGTGGAGGTCGCGACGGCGCAGGAGGGCACCATCCGCGTCACACGCACCTACCTCGGGCAGGTGCGCTCGCTGGCGCGGGCGGATCTCTCGGCGGGCGCGAGCGGAGAAGTGCGCACGGTCGCCGTCCGTGAGGGGGACAGGGTCGAGGCGGGCGCGCTCCTGCTCGTGATCGACGAGCGCCTCGCCCGCGCGCAGCTCACGGCCGCGCAGGCGGCGGTGGCGGCGACCGGAAGTGACCTCGCCCAGGCGCGGCGGGACGCGCAGCGCATGCACCACGCGGGGGATCGCCTGGTGGCCGGTGCCGAGATCGAGCGCGCCGCTTCGCAGGCCGAGACGCTGTCCGCCCAGCGCCGAAACCAGAGCGCGCTCGCGGATCACGCGCGGGCCGAACTCTCGCGCCATCGGGTGGTGGCGCCCTTCTCGGGCGTCATCGCGTCCCGCCTCGTCGATCCGGGTGACTGGGTCACGCCGGGGCTGCCGGTCTTGCAGCTCGTGGCCGACGACGCCCTCGAGGTCCACGTCCGTGCCGAGCCCGCCCTGCTCGACGTCATCGAGGTGGGCCACGAGGCGACGCTTCGGCGGGGCGATGAGAGCGTGCCGGCGGAGGTCACGGCCTTCGTCCCCGCGCTCGATCCGGCGACGCGAACGGTCGAGGTGCGCCTCTCGCCGCGAGGCGATCCGCCGAGCTGGCTCCTGGCCGGCGACACGGTCGATGTCCTGGTCCCCATCGAGCGCGGCGGTGAAGGCGTGATCGTGCCGCGCGACGCGCTGGTGCCGGGGGCGGTGACCACGCGGGTGGTGAAGGTCGCCGACGGTCACGCGGCGCTGATGGTCGTGGACGTGCTCGACCGCTCCGCCGACCAGGCGCGGGTGTCCGCCGAAGGGTTGGCACCCGGTGACGCCGTGGTGGTGCGCGGCAACGAGCGGCTCTTGCCCGACCAGCCCGTGCAGGTCGTCGAGTAGCGGGTGCGGGTGGCTCGTACCCAGGATCGGCGCGCAGGCGTGCATGTCGAGGCGGCGCGATGAGCGAAGGCGGCGGGCGGCCTCTTGCGCATCGCGGTCGACCGGCCCGTGACGGTGATGGTCACCGCCATCCTGGTGGTGGTCTTCGGCGCGCTCTCCATCGCGGATCTGCCCATTCAGCTCACGCCCGACATCAGCGTGCCGACGCTCACCGTGCGGACGGGCTGGCCGGGCTCGTCACCGACCGAGGTGGAGACGGAGATCCTCGAGCCGCAGGAGGATGCGCTCAAGGACGTGCCGGGCCTGATCGAGATGACCGGCGAAGCGCGCTCGGATCAGGGCTCGCTCGCGCTCGAGTTCGCGGTCGGCACCGACATCGACGACGCGTTGGTCCGCGTCTCGAACCGGCTGACCGAGGTCGGCGGCTACCCGGAGGCCGCGGACGAGCCCTCCGTCCAGACAGCCGACTCCACCGGTCCTCCGATCGCCGTCATCGCCGTCCGCAGCCCGCGCGGGGAGCCCGTCGACGCGTACCGCACGTGGCTGGAGGACCGCATCCTGCCCGAGCTGCAGCGCATCGAGGGCGTGGGCGACGCGCGGCTGCTCGGCGGGCGCGACCGCGTCCTGGTGGTCGACTTCGATCCCGCCGCGCTCGCGAGCCGCGGCGTGCGCGTGGCGCAGCTCATCGACCGCGTGCGGAGCGAGCTCCGAGACGTCTCCGGCGGCGACATGACGCTCGGCCGCCACCGCTTGCTGGTCCGCACCATGGCCGTCGACGCGACGCCCGAGCAGCTCGACGACATCGTGATTGCGGCCGGCCCCGACGGGACGCCGATCCGCGTGCGGGACGTGGGCGCGTCCTCGCTGACGCTGCGCGAGCCCGCGGGCGTGGCCATGAGCGACGACCGCCCCTCGCTCGTCTTGCTGGTCGACCGCGAGGCGGGGAGCAACGTGCTCGAGGTCACCGAGCGCATCCGCGCCGCCGTCGAGCGCCTGGACCGCGAGGTCTTCGCGCCGGAGGCCCTCCGCATCGAGGTGATCAGCGATCAGGTCGACTACATCGAAGGCGCGCTCCATCTCGTCGAGCAGAACCTCCTCATCGGCGCGTTCTTGGCCGCGCTGGTGCTGCTGGTCTTCCTGCGCAGCTTCGGCGCGAGCGCGATCATCAGCATCTCCATCCCGGTCTGCGTCTTCGGGACGCTGCTCGGGATGACGCTGCTCGGCCGCACCATCAACGTCGTCTCGCTGGCGGGCATCACCTTCGCCATCGGGATGGTCGTCGACAACTCGATCGTCTCGCTGGAGAACATCGACAACTGGCGTGGCCGCGTGAGCGATCCGAAGGAGGCCGCGTTCCAAGGCGTGCGCGAGGTGTGGGGCGCCATCCTCGCCTCCACGGCCACGACCGCCGCCGTCTTCGTGCCGGTCATCGCCTGGCAGGGGGAGGTCGGTCAGATCCTGCGCGACGTCGCGGTGGCGGTGAGCTTCGCCATCCTCACCTCGCTCTGGGTCTCGGTGTGGGTGATCCCCAGCCTCGCCACGCGGCTGCGCTCCAAGTCCTCGACCGAAGCGCGCGAAGGTCCCGGCCCGACGCGCCGCCGTCGCCGTCGGCCGGTTGGCGCGCCGCGTCGCCGAGTCGGTGCCGGCCAGCCTCTTCACGGTCCTCACCGCGGTCGGCCTCTCGGTCGCGCTCGCCATCGCGCTCCTGCCGCCGCTCGAGTACCTGCCGGCCGGCAACCGGAACCTCCTCTTCGGCATCCTCACGCCGCCGCCCGGCACCTCGGTGGAGGAGCTCGACGGGGTGGCGCGCACCGTCCAGACGCGCATCGCGACCGAGAGCGGACACGGCGACGTGCCGGCGATTGGCCGCAGCTTCTTCGTCGGCAGCCCGGATCGGCTCTTCGCGGGCGCCACGGCCGAGGATCCCTCTCGCGTCCGCGACGTGCTGCGCTGGCTGCGCGGCGTGCAGTCGTCGATCCCGGGCTTCTCCTCGTTCACGACCCAGGCCTCGCTCTTCGGCCGCCGCGGCGGCGGCCGCTCCATCGAGGTGAACCTGGTCGGCCGCGATTCTACAGGAGCTGATGGCGCTCGGCGCCCGCGTCCAGGACGAGGTGAAAGCGGCGCTACCCGGCGCCCAGGTGCGGCCCAACCCCTCGCTCGAATCCGGGCGCGCCCGAGCTGCGCGCCTACCCGCGCCGCCAGGAGTCGGCCGGGATGGCGATGACCACCGACGAGCTCGGGCTGACCGTCGACGCGCTGGTGGACGGGGCGATCATCGGCGAGCTGGGGCCGGAGGGCGAGCCGCAGCTCGACGTGCTGGTCCGTGCGCGGCGGCACGGCCACGACCTCGCGGATCCCGACGCGCTGGCCTCCGCCCCGGTGGTGACGCCGGCCGGCTCTGCGGTCCCACTCGGCGTGCTGGCCGACCTGCGCGAGGAGCTCGGCCCGACGGTCATCCGCCGCATCGAGCGGCGCCGCGGGCTGACCTTGATCGTGGCTCCCCCCGAGAGCATCGCGCTCGAGAGCGCCATCCGGACGCTCCGCCAGGAGGTCCTCGACCCCATGATGCGCGACGGCGCCCTGCCGGCCGGGGTGGACGTGACCGTGACGGGGAGCGCGGGCGACCTCGACGTGGCGAAGACCGGCTTTCTGGGCGTGCTCCTGATCGCGCTCTTGATCAGCTACCTCCTCATGTCCGCGCTCTTCGAGGACTTCCTGGCGCCGGTGGTCGTGCTGGTGACGGTGCCCCTCGCGGCGGCGGGCGGGATCGCCGCGCTGAGGCTGGTCGACGCCACCCTGGCGCCGCAGCCGCTCGATCTGGTCACCGCGGTCGGCTTCCTCATCCTCATCGGCGTGGTCGTCAACAACGCCATCCTGGTCGTGGACGGAGCGATTGCGCGCCTCCGGGCCGGCGACGCGCTCGGGGAAGCGGTCGGCGAAGCCGTCGGCGGCCGCGTGCGGCCCATCCTGATGACCACCGCCACCTCCCTGGCGGGGCTCTTGCCGATGGTCCTGGTGCCGGGCTCCGGCTCGGAGCTCTACCGCGGCGTCGGCGCCATCGTGCTCGGCGGCCTGACCCTCTCCACCGTGCTGACCCTGGTCGTCGTGCCCAGCTTCTTCGCGCTCGTCTGGCGCCTGCGCGGGACGGTGATGCGAACGCGGCATTCGGCGGACGAGTCGGTGCCCAGCGCCGCCGAGTGAGTGGCCCATCGGCGCGGGCCGTTTGGGAGAGGCGTTCGGGTCGGCGATCGCGTAGGCTCGGGTGGATGAGCGACGAGTCTCGACGGTCGGAGGTGATCCGGCGGATCAAGAGCATCGCCCGCGAGCACGTGGCGGAGCGAGGCGCGGCGGCGCTCTCGTTGAGCCGCATCGCCCGCCGCCTGGAGATGACGACGCCCGCGCTCTACCGCTATTTCGACAACCGCGACGAGCTGGTCACGGCGCTGGTGGTCGACGCGTACTCGGAGCTCTGCGAGGTCACCGAGAGCGCTCTCGAGGGCATCGATCGCGACGATTCTCGGGCAGCGCTACCAGGCCTTCATGTTCTCGTACCGGCGCTGGGCGCTGGCGCACCCGGAGGACTACATCCTCATCCATGGCGCGGTGTTGCCCGGCTACAAGGCGCCCGTCGATCGCGTCGCCCTGGCGACCTTCCGCGTCATCCGCTCCTTCGTCGAGCTCTTGATGGACGCCGAGCGCCTCGGCCGGTTGCGCATCCCACCGGAGTTCGCCGAGCTGCCGGACGACCTGGCCCGCGCGCTCCGCCCGGTCGAGGAGCTCCCGCCGACGCTGCTGACCCTGGCGTTCCTGACCTGGCTCGAGGTCCACTCGCTGGTCTGGCAGGAGATCGCGGGGCACTTGCCGCCCCAGCTCTTCGCCGAGGGCGGGCTCTTCGCTCTGAAGAATCGAGAACGTGGGCCGCCAGCTCGGTCTGCTCGACGCCTGATCCGCTCAGCCGGTGCCGCGCGAGAGGTGCCACTCGGTCAGGGTGAGCGTCAGCTTGTGGATCTCGACCGGCTTCTGCATCAAGCGGTCGCCGCCGTAGCGGACCATCTCCCGGTCGGAGTAGCTCTCCTCGCGCGCCGTCACGAGCACGATGGGGATGTCGAGCGCCGGCAGGTCGCGGGCGAAGGGCGGCACGGCCTGGGCGGGCACGCGGCCCCGAAGCACGCGCGTGAGCAGGATCCCGTCGAGCATCGAGCCGGGCATGTCGACATCCATCAGGACCGCCACGAGATCCCGGTGGTGCTCGCGGATGAGCGCGCACGCTTCGCGATCCTGCCGCGCGCGCACGAGCTTGTACGCGCGGCGCAGGCGCTCGCTCGAGGTCTCGAAGCTCGCGTCGTCGACGTCGACGTAGAGCACGAGCGCGCGTCCGTCCGCCTCGGTCGACGGCGGGGGCGTCCAGCCGGGCGGCGGCGGGCGACCGGTGCCGGTCACTTCACACTCCGGATGACCCGCACCAACACGCTGCCGTCGCCGTCGCGGAGCGCGGCCAGCTCCCGAACACGCCGCGGCCATTCCGTGTCGTCGGGAAATGCGCTGGCGAGCCCTCTCAGAAGACGCTCGGCCTCCTCGAGCTGGCCCAGCGCGATCAACCGCGCCGCGTGCTCACCCGCCGTGGGCATGCGGTTGGTCGCGTCGTGGCCTGGCGGCGGCTCCGTGTCGCTGGTGTCGTCGTCGTCGTGCAGCACCGTCTCGGCGCCCCACGTGTCGACCACCGGCTCACCGGCCGCGGCGCGCAGGAGCGCTTCCACGTGACCGAGCATGGACTCGGCGTGTGCGTCGCTCGGCTCGTCGCCGAGGATGCTGCGATACACCTTCGCCGCCTGCTCCAGGTTGCCCATCCGGAGCTGCATCGACGCGGAGGGGCGGCCCAGCATCGGCAGCGTCCTCGCCTCGTGCAGTCCGTCGTCCGCGTGGCGTTCGATCTCCCGCAGGATCGCCTCCACCGCGCGAGCCACGGCCGGCGGATCGGGATCGCTCGGGTCGACCGCGTGCCGTGCGCGGGCGGCCTCGAGCGCGCCGCGCAGGTTCCGGTGGTTCACCGCCTCGCGCACGGCGGTGGCGAGCGCGGTCGGCGCGCCGAGCGCCAGCTCGGGGTGGCGCTCGGCGGTGCGCGCGTTGTCCAAGAGCATCCAGTGCAAGAGCTCGAGCCGCCGCATCGCCCAAGCGGGGAGGGCGGGCTCGCGGCCGGCCCGCTCACCGAGGAGCACCAGCGCCACCGACGCGCCGCCGCGCAGGAGGTTCGCGTGCATCTCCACCAGCGCCGGCTCGGCGTCGACCGGCACCGGCGCGAGCAGCTCACCGAGGAGGTTGGCCCACTCCCGCCCAGTCTCCTCGCTGCCCATGTCGGTGCCGCCGAGGAGCGCCAGCGCCTCGACCAGCATCCCCCGCCGGATCCAGCGGTCGACCAGCTCCAGGGTCAGCGGCGGCGCGGGGTCGAGCGGTGGCGGTCTCCTGTCGGCGCGAACTTCGTCGAGCAGGCGCGCGCAGTCGATCTCGCGGTGGTCCCGCGCGACGGCGCCGGCGAGCAGTGCCGAGGCCTCGCGTACCGAGCCGCGGTCGAGCAGGACGCGGGCAACCTGCTCCGTGTCCAGCCCCGCGGCGAGGCTCTCGGCTCCCATGCTCACGTGGGAGTGAGGATATCAGAGACGGCCGGCGAGCTCCCCGGCGGGCCGGGCGCGCGGCCGAGGTCCGTCGCCAAACCGAACCGGGTCGCGCGAGCGAGACGGATCTGATCTCGAGGCGCCGTGCGGAGGCGTGGCGAGAGCACGATGGCCCAAGCCTTCAGTCCACGAAGCTGCGGAGCGCGCCTTCGCTGCCCGACTGGCGGAGCTTGCGCAGCGCCAGCGCCTCGATCTGCCGGATGCGCTCGCGGCTGACCCCGAAGACCTCGCCGACCTCGGCCAGTGTGTGCACTTCCGAGGCGCCGATGCCGAAGCGCATGCGCAGGATCTTCTCTTCGCGCGGCGTGAGCACGGAGAGCGCCTGCAGCACGTTGGCCTCGAGGTCGTCGTGCACGACTCCGTCCATCGGCGAGGCCGCCGTCTCGTCCTCGATGAAATCGGCGAGCTGCCCGCTCCCGTCGTTGCCGACCGGCGTCTCGAGGCTGATGGCGTCGCGGCTGATGGCCAAGAGATCCCGCACCTTGTTCACGGGCATCTGCATGGTCTTGGCGAGCTCCTCGGGCGTCGGCTCGCGGCCGAGCTGACCCATCAGCTCGCGGGTGACCCGGACCATCTTGTTGAGCCGCTCGAACGCGTGGACCGGCAGCCGGATGGTGCGCGCCTGATCGGCGGTGGCGCGGGCGATCGACTGGCGGATCCACCACGACGCGTAGGTAGAGAGCTTGTATCCGCGGCGGTAGTCGAACTTCTCGACGGCCCGCATCAGGCCGATGTTGCCCTCCTGGATGAGGTCGAGGAAAGGCAGCCCGCGCTTCATGTACTTCTTGGCGATCGACACCACGAGCCGGAGGTTCGCCTCCACCATCTCGGCCTTGGCGGCCTCGACCTCGTCCTCGGCGCGGCGGAGCGCGCGGTAGTTCGCGCGGACGATCTCGCACGGGCGGCCCGCGTCTTCCTCGACCTGGCGGCGCACGCGATGGAGGTCCTTCACCGCTCGTTCGGCCCGGAGGATGGCCGAGCGCGTGACGTCGCCGTTGGGCCGGATGCCCGGCAGGCGCTCCTCGAGCCCTCGGCCGGACACCCCCACGCCCTGGGCCGCCGTCGCCAGCTCCGTCTCCGCCTTCTCGAGGCGGTGCACGTAGTCCTTGAGGCGGTCGGTGATGCGCGCGAGCTGCCGTTCGTGCAGCCCGAGCGCTTCGAGCACGTCGAAGCGGGCGCGGCAGTTGTCCTCGAGCTGGTCTTCGAACTCCTTGCGGGCGCGCCGCGGCATCCGCTGCGCCGCCTCGAGCTCCTTGATCAGCCGGCGGTTCTGCTTCTCGAGGCGCTTGAGACGCTTGAGATGACGCAGCGCGTCGGGCCGCACCGCGTCCTCCTGATCCTCGGTCGACATGGTCATGCCCTCGACCACGTCGCGCACGCGGATGTCGTTCTCCTCGAGGCGCTCGATGAGGTCGGTCAGCTCCGGCATGCGGACCGAGGAGTGCGCCAGCGCCCACAGAATGCGCCGCCGCCCTTTCTCGATCCGGCGCGCGAACTCGACCTCACCTTCGCGCGTGAGCAACGAGAGGGTGCCCATCTTCCCGAGGTAGGCCTGGATCGGGTCCAGGCCGGCAGGCGCGACTGTGTCCGCGCTCGGTGCCTCGCTCAGACGCTCTTCCCGCGTCGGCATGACCGAAGGACGATCGCCCGCGGCCCCGCGGGATTCCGGGGCCTCGTCGCTGTCGCGGATCTCGATGCCCTCGGAAGTGAGCCGCTTCATCAACCAGTTCACGGCTCGATCCACGCGCGGCGCGGTGGCCAGCGCGCGCGTGACTTCGTCGAACGTGAGGAAGCCTTCGCTCCGGCCCGCGGCAACGACAGCGTCGACCATCTGAGCGGTCGCTCTCAGCTCCCGGCGACACGCCTCACGGTCATCGCCTTCGTCCTCGTCCGGTAGCGCGGTCTGCTCCGCGCCCGTTCCCGCCGTGGTGGTCATGGTCAAGCCCGATCCCTTTCCCAGTCGTCGACGGTCCCCGCACGGAGTCGCACGCCTCCGCGATCGTCACGGCGCAGCCACGCCGTGCGATCCACGACCGTCTCCCAGTCCAAGCCATCGCGCCGAACGGTGTCGGATCCGTTCGGCATGCGAAAAGTGCAGGCACATCCGAAAAGAGCCGTACGCGCTCCCGGCGACTCGCGGTCGCCGCGAAGGGCATGCAGCCAAGCTCTCGCGGACAAAGCGCCAACGTCCGAAGGTACCATGGTTGTACGAAATGTGCACCCATGCCTCACGCCGAATTTCACGCTTCGGAAAACCGAATTGTGAACGTGATTGAATCGAGCGCGTGCGATGACGCGGCGCGGCGTCCCCAGTCGAGGGCGCAGGAAGCTTGCGCGAAATCGAAGCGAGCTGGTTCACTGCTTTGGTGCTGAAGACCCTCGTCACGCGCCGCAACGCTGGCACGCTCCCCATCATCGTCGTCGACCGAGATGGGTTCGATGCATGGCTCCAAGAGCAAGACGGGACGACGGCGCGCTGGGTTCCCGCCAGTCGCTTCGAGCCGAGCGGGAATCGGGTCCTCGTGGTTCCCCGCGAAGACGGCGCGCCCTCCTTCGCGCTCTTCGGCCGGGGGGAGGGCGGGCTCTGGTCGTGGGCCGCTGCCGCCCAGCGCCTCCCGCCGGGCCGCTACCGCATCGACGCGGCGCTCTCGCCCGAGGAGGCGACGGACGCCGCGATTGGCTGGGCGCTCGAGGCCTACGCGTTCGATCGCTACGCCACCCGTGCCGAGCCCGGCTCCCCGCGGGAGCTGATCTGGCCGGCCGGCGCCGATCGACCCGAGGTCCGGCGGATGGTCGAGGCGGTGGGGATGGTGCGCGACCTGGTGAACACGCCGGCGGAAGACCTCGGGCCCGCGGAGCTGGCCGCGGCCGCGCGCGAGCTGGGGCGCCGCCACGGCGCGCGCACCACTGTGATCTCCGGCGCGCGGCTCGAGCGCGAGTATCCGCTGGTCCACGCCGTCGGTCGCGGTAGCCCCCGCGCCCCGCAGCTCGTCGATCTGCGCTGGGGCAAGCCCGACCACCCCAAGCTGACGCTGGTCGGCAAGGGCGTCTGCTTCGACAGCGGCGGGCTCGATCTGAAGGGGCCGTCGAGCATGCTCCGCATGAAGAAGGACATGGGGGGCGCCGCCCACGTGCTCGGGCTCGCGTCCCTGATCATGGACGCGAAGCTGCCGGTGCGGTTGCGAGTGTTGGTGCCGGCGGTGGAGAACATGCCGGGTCCCGGCGCCTACCGGCCTCTCGATGTGTTGAAGACTCGAAAGGGACTGACGGTCGAGGTCGGGAACACCGACGCCGAAGGAAGGCTGATCCTGGCGGACGCGCTGGCGGAGGCCGATCGGGAGAAGCCGGACCTGTTGATCGACGTGGCCACGCTCACCGGCGCGGCGCGGGTGGCGCTGGGCACGGAGCTGACGCCCTTCTTCTCGACCGAGCGCAAGCTGGCCGACGATCTGCTCCGGATCGGGCGCAAGGAGCGCGATCTGGTCTGGCGGCTCCCGCTGCACCGCGGCTACCGGCGCCACCTCGACAGCCGGGTGGCCGACATCAAGAACGCCGCGACCACCTCGCTCGCCGGTGCGATCACGGCCGCGCTCTTCCTGCGCGAGTTCATCGACGAGACGGAGCGCTGGCTCCACCTCGACATCTTCTCCTGGAGCGATCATGCGCGGCCGGGCCGGCCCTTGGGGGGCGACGCTACGGGCCTGCGCGCGCTCTGGGCGCTCCTCAAAGAAAGGTACGCAGGGAAGAAGGCGAAGGCGCCCGGGCGTCGTCGGTCCGAGCGCCGAGAGCGGTGATCGGATGGCGTCACGTGGGCGGCGCCGATCGGGCTATCATCGCCGCGCTCATCTCGGACGGGGAGGACCAGTGCTTCGAACGACCACCGCGGTTGCCCTTCTGACGCTCGTTGCCGGCGGGTGCGGGAGCGTCGCCTACGACCGACAGCCAGAGGGCCCGGCGCCGCAGGCGCAATGCCAGGAAGGCGCGGGCGGCGAAGAGGGCACCGCCGACGAGCTGAGCGAGCTCTTGGCCGAGGTGCTCGCGCCCCGCATCTGCGAGAAGGTGGTCGGGAGCTTCATCGGCTTGCCCGGCGACGACGGTCACGACGGGCCGGCGGGTGGTCTGGACCCCTCGGTCGGCCGCTGGTGGATTCCGCCAGTGCCAGGCCGACGTCGTCGAGGGTCGCCTCCGGGTGGCCATCTCGGGCAGCGGCTGGACCTGGCTCGACCGCGAGACGATGGGCTTTCGCCTCCGCCAGTACCTGCGCTTCGACGCGGCGACGACCTTCGCCGCCTCGCTCCACGTCGGCTACGACGCGCGCAGCCGCATCGCCAGCGTCTGGCTCCGCCCAGCACCGGGGGTGACGGCGCAGATCCGCCCGCAGGGGTTGGTCCGGGCCGAGGCGACGGGGCTCTTCTCGTCGGTGCTGGGCGGGCTGCTGGGCATGACGGGCAGCTCGGCCGACGATCGCGCGCGGGCGCAGGCGGCGGAAGAGGGCTCCCAGCGACTCCAGGAGCGCTTCGCCGCCGGCTTCACCGTCACCTACGCCCTCGACAGCGAGCAGATGGATTTCATGCTCGGCGAGCTCGCGCGCGGGCAGTCCCCGGAGCGCCCCTGGCCGAGCACGGGCAGCGCCTGGCTGGTGAACGAGCGCTCGTCGGTCTGGCCGGGCGGCATGGACGTGCTCGGTCCGATCCCCGCCGACACCGGCCCGCTGACCCTCGACGTGCAGCTCGAGGAAGGGCAGAGCGCGGCCATCCGCCGGGTCTGCGCCGACGAGCTCGGTCGGTGGCTCGACGCGGCATGGAACGGGACGGGCAGCGCGACGTTGCCGGGTGACGTGGTCACCGAGCTCGCCTCGCCGGGGGCGACGCAGTCCATCTCGTTGACGTCCGAGACGTGCAAGAGCGCGTTCGTGGTGACGCCGGGCGCGCAGGCATCCATCCCGTCCACGCTCCGCTATCGGATCGCGCCGGTCGTGCCGCCGTCGAGCGGTCCTCAGCAGGTCGCCTATCAGCCGGCGCCGCAGTCGGGGGCGACGACTTCCGTCCAGCCGAGCGGCGGCGGGCAGCCGCGCGCGGTGCGGGTGCAGCTGAGGAGCGCGTCCATCGCCAACCAGACGCCGAGCGGCAGCTCGTGGGACATGGTCGGCGGCGACCCGGATCCCTACGTCGTGGTGATCTCGATCCCCCACCAGCGCGAGCTGGATCGCTCGCCGGCGGTCGACGACACGCGCGAGGTGCGCTTCGACCGGGTCCTGCCGGGCGCCATCCGCGTCGAGGACTTCCCGATCCGCTTCCTGGTCTACGACGAGGACGTCACCAGCGACGAGCTGATTGGCGTGGCGGACGTGGAGGCGTCGGCGCTCCGTCCGGCGGAGACCGAGCTGGTCCTGCCGCTCCGGAGCGAGGGCGCGAACCCGGCCACGACGGGCACGCTGCGGGTGAGGCTCACGCCCGTCCAGTGAGACCACGCCAGTGAAGCCTTGCAGCGGCCGGCTCGCGCGGCATTCTTCCGCCACGCGTCGCGAGGCTGGCGCGTCATCGAGGGGATCGTGATGAGCAAGGACGCCGAGAACGACGGGACGCGGCCGGACGAGGACGCGCCGGAGACGAACGCCGAGGAGACCGCCGCTGAGGCGGCCGCGAAGGGCGACCACGAGAAGGCCGAGTCGAAATCCGACGAGGAAGCCGACTCGAAGTCGGACGCCGCCGCGAGCGACGACGAGAAAGCCGAGTCGAAGTCGGCCGAGTCGGACGCCGCCGCGAGCGACGACGAGAAAGCCGAGTCGAAGTCGGCCGAGTCAAGGCTGACGCCAGCGACGACGAGAAAGCCGATTCGAAGTCGGCCGAGTCGGCGACAGCTGACGCGAGCGACGATGGCGAGACGGACGAGTCGAAGTCGGACGAGGCGGCCAAGGCCGACGCGAGCTCCGGCGCCAAGAAGCGCAAGAAGAAGGGCAAGGGCAAGCGCAAGTCGGCGGCTGCCGGTGCGGAGGGCGCGGCCCGACCCGAGAAGAAGACCAAGAGCGCGGCCTCGCCTCGCACCGAGCCCGCCAAGAGCCCCGACCCGGCCGCCGAAGAGACGCCGTGGGGCCTGGTGGCCGCGGCCGTGGTCGTGGCCATCGGCGCGATCTACGGCTTCTGGGCCTACGACCACCGCGGCAGCGTGGACGAGACCGACCTCGCGACGGTCGAGATCGAGCCCGCCGAGGCGCCGCCGGCCGATCCCTTCGCGGCGCCGCCCGATGTGGCCGCTCCGCCCGCCAACGCGCAGCGCACGGCCTCGGGCCTCGCCTCGCGCGTGCTCCAGCCCGGCCAGGGAACCGACCACCCCGGGCCGACCGATCGGGTCACGGTGCACTACACCGGCTGGACCACCGACGGGAACATGTTCGACTCGAGCCGCCGCCGCGGCCAGCCGGCCACCTTCCCGCTCAACGGCGTCATCGCCGGCTGGACCGAGGGCCTTCAGCTCATGGTCCCGGGGGAGCGCCGCCGCTTCTGGATCCCCGAGCAGCTGGCCTACCAGGGCCGGCCCGGCCGCCCGCAGGGCATGCTCGTCTTCGACGTCGAGCTGATCTCCGTCCAGCACTGATCGCGGGACCGAGCTTCGCGGATCGTGACGTCTGATACGATCGCGCGAATGCGCGAGCTCCGAGACAAGGTCGCGGTGGTCACGGGCGCGGCCGGAGGGATCGGCAGCGGCATCGCAGACCGGCTCTCGCGGCTCGCGTGCGCGAGGAGGCGCGTTGAGCCCTGGAGCTCGTGAGCGCGAGCCCTCTCTTGGTGAGCGCGGAGCTCGAGCTGCGCTGGGGCGGGTGAAGGGGGCGGCGCGCGCGTTGGCGTAGGCTGTCCGTCGTGACCACTCGGTGGGCCGCGTCCGCGCTCGCGATCACGAGGTGGAGCAGGGCGGCGCCGACCCCGGCCAGGCGTGGGGGACGGCGGGCACGGCCTCGGGGGCGCGCGCTTCGCCGAGCCACGCGCGGTAGAGGGCGGGCACCACCACCAGGGTGAGCGCGGTCGATGCGAGGAGCCCCGAGGACATCGCCCACGCGAGCGGAGGCCAGAGGGTGGAGCGGGAGAAGGCCAGCGGCGCCAGCCCGGCCACCGTGGTCAGCGTGGTGAGGAGGATTGGGCGGGTCCGGGCGCGCACCGCGTCGGTGATGGCCTCGGTCACCGAGACCTCGGCGCGCCGCCGTTCGATAGCGTCGAGGAGCATGATCGCGTTGTTCACCACGATCCCGCAGATCGCGATGATCCCGAGCATGGACATGAAGCCGAGCGGCTCGCCGGCGAGGACGAGGCCCGGGACCACGCCCGCGGCGGCCAGGGGAACGGTGACGAGGATGATGCCAACCCGCTTGAACGATCGGAACTCCCACATCAGGCAGAGGAGGATGGCGACGAGGCCGACCGGGAAGGTCCGGAGCATGGACACGTTGGCCTGGCTCGCGCCCTCGCTCATCCCTCCGACCTCCAGGCGCACGCCCTCCGGTAGCGGATCCTCGGCGACGCGCGCGAGCGCGTCCGAGACCACCCGACCCACCGGCGCCCGACCGAGCAGCCCCGCCATCACGCGCACGACGCGCTCGCCGTCCCGGCGGCGGATCACCGCGGGCTCCCAGCCGACCTCGGTCGAGGCGAGCTGCCCGATCCCGACCCGCGCGGCCCCGGAGCCGAGCTCCACCGCCTCGACCGATGCGACGTCCGCGTCCCTCACCTCGGCCGAGCTGAGCACGATGTCGAATCGGATCCGTCCCGCTGGTGAGCTCCCCCACCCGAAGCCCGCGGCTGTGCGCGAGGAGCGCGAGCGCGACGTCCTGGCGCCCCACGCTCCGCTCCCCCGCCCTCGAGTCGACCACGTCGAAGCGCAGCACCGGGGTTCCGAGATCCAAATCGCGGCGAAGGTCGACCGTGCCGGGAGTCTGCCGGAGCGCGGTGAGCACGCGATCGCTCGCGGCGCTCAGCGCCCGCTCGTCCTCGCCGTAGAGGCGGATCTCCACCGGCGCTGCGACCTGCGGGCCTTGCTGGAGCGGGATCACGCGGCCCTCGATCCCGGGCAGCTCCGCGCGCATGAACGCCCGCGTCGCCTCGACGAGCGGCGCGTTCGCGTCGGTCGAGGTGGTGGTCACGATCAGCTGCGCGAGCGACGGGTTCTCCGGCTCGGGGCCGAAGTTGTAGTAGAAGTGCGGTGCGGTGGCTCCGATGAAGCTGGCCACTTGCGCCGTCTCGGGGCGGCCCTGGAGGAAGCGCTCGACCCGCCGCACCGCCTCGTCGGTCGCCGCGAGCTGACCCCCCTCACGGGTGCGCAGCTCCACCACGATCTGGTTTCGGTCGGCCTCCGGGAAGAAGGACTCCTCGACGAACGGGAGCCCCAGCGCGGCCACCGCGACCGAAGAGAGGCCGAGGAGGAGCGCGACGCGGTGGTGGCGCGCGGCGAAGGCCCCGAGCGCGTGCCCGACGCGCGCCACGCGATCGACGCGGGCGCGGCGCGGGCGAAGGAAGCGGGCACAGAGCGCGGGGGTGACCGTCAGCGCGGCCAGAACGCTCGCGAGGAGGGCGATGATGAGGATGATGGGCAGCGACCGCACGAAGTCGGCCGTCATCCCGGACGCGAGGAGCATGGGGAGGAACGCGCCCACCGTGGTGAGGGTCGCCGTGAGGAGCGGGACGCGGAGCTCCTTCACCGCCGCCCTCGCCGCCTCGAAGGGGGCCTCGCCGAGGTCGAGCCGCGCCTGGATGGCTTCGACGACGACGATGGCGTTGTCGACGATCATCCCGAGCGCGATGACCATGGCGGCCACCGACATCTGCTCGAGGACGCCGCCGCCGAGGTGGTCGATCGCGAGGGTGCTGAGCGCGATGAGCGGCACGACCGCGCCGACGATCCAGGCGGCGCGGCCGCTGAGGAAGAGGACGAGGACGGCGCCGAGGATGAGCACCCCGATCGCCAAGGATCCGGTGAGCCCGAGGAGCCGCGCCTCGACGTAGTCGGGCTGAAAGGAGACCTCGTGCACCGCGAGGGGCTGGAGCTCGGCCGCGTGGTCGGCGAGCGCGGCGCGCAGCCTCGCGCCGAGGCGAGGCAGGTGCGCGGGGGTGAGGGGGACGATTGAGAGCCCGACCGCGGGCGCGCCGTCGAAGCGCATCAGGCCTCGGCGTGGAAGCTCCGGCTCCGGCGTGATCTCGGCGATCTCGCCGAGGGGCAAGGTGAACGCCGGACCCGCGCGCCCGGGGACGACGATCGGCGTCCGAGAGAGCTCCTCGACGCTGGACAGCTCGGTGCCCGGATCCAGCTGGGCCCTCAGCGCTCCGACCCGTACGTCGCCACCCGGGATGCGCGAGCTCCGCGACGAGAGCTGTGCGGCGAGCGCGCGCTGATCGAGCCCGAATCCGGCGCGCCGTGCTCTCGGCATAGCTGACCGTGACCTGCTCGCCGGGATCGCCGAGCAGGTTGACCCGCGAGACCCCCTCCACGTGGAGGAGGCGGGTGCGCAGGCGGCGGGCTGCGTCGCGCAGCGTCAGCCGGTCGGGGCTCCCGGTGATCGCCAGCACGATCGACTCGGGCTCCACGAGGTCGTCGCGGAGCTCCATCTCCCGCACGCCCTCCGGCAGCCGGTCGTCGGCGCGCGCCAGCGCCTCCCGGACCTCGTCCCATGCGTAGTGGGTCTCGTAGACGGACTCGTCGAGCTCCAGCGTGAAGATCGCGAAGCCCTGGCGCGCGGTGCTGTCGATGTGGTGGAGCTCGGGGACCTGCGACAGCTCCTCGGTCACGGGGACGACGACCAAGCGGTCGACGTCGTCGGCCGACGCGCCCGGGTAGGGCACGACCAGGGACCCGAACCGAGATGGGAACTGGGGGTCCTCCTCGCGCGGCATCGTCACCACCGCGACGCACCCCATGGCGAGGAGCAGGAGGGCGACGGCGAGGATGAGCTTCCCGTGGTCGGCGGGAGCGTGCTCCGAGCCGTCCGAGCTGGCGGGGCCGCTCACGGCGAGACCTGTTCGCGCGCGTTGACGTGCTCGTCCTCGTCCTCGTGCACGCCTGCGGCCTCGACCCCGTCTGCGTCCTCGACCCGGTCTCCCGACTCCGCCTCGACCACGTGCACGCGGTCGCCTTCGACGAGGCGCGCGTGCGCCCCGACCACCACCAGCTCTCCGGCCTCGAGCGCGCCACGCACCTGCACGTCATCGCCGAAGAGCGCTTCGACCTCGACCGGCACCCGGGTGATCACCCCATCGCGGACCGCCATCACGAGCGGGCGGCCGTCCCGGATCACCGCCGTCGGTGGGACCCGCACCCCGGCGTCGACGGTGAGGCCCAGCACCACCTCGGCGGCCATGCCGGGGAGGACGTCCTCGTTCGGCGCGATGTTGACCACCACGGGGAAGTGCCGCCCGCTTGCGTTCTCCCCCTGGCCCACCGAGCGGACGACACCCCGGAATCCCTTCGAGATCCGCGAGCGGGAGGTCGATTCGACACCTCGTCTCCCTCGTGGATGCGCCGGACGTGCGCCTCCGGAACCTCGACCGTGACCTCCACCGCGTCCCCGCTGCTCACGATCACGACCGGCTGGCCCGGGTTGGCGAACTCGCCGGGATCGAGGAGCACGTCGCTCACCACTCCGTCGAAGGGGGCGACGAGGGTCGCCTCGCTCAAGAGCCTGGCCGCCTCGTCCCGCCGTGAGCGCGCGATGGCGCGGGCGCCGCGCAGCGCGCGCGCCTGGGCCGCCGCCGCCTCGTACTGCGCGCCCGAGAGGACCGCGCCGCGGTTGAGCATCCGCGAGCGCCGCGCATCGCGCGCCGCGTGGCGGAGCTCGGCGCCCACCTGCTGCGTTGCCCCGCTGGCGGCGGCGAGCCCATTCCTGAACTGCCGATCGTCGAGCCGCGCGAGGAGCTGCCCCTCGTGGACGCGATCGCCGAGGCGCACCGGCCGCTCGACGATCCTCCCCGGCGCAACGAAGGAGAGCTCCGCGCGGTGGACGGCGCGCACCGTCCCCGCGAGTCGAAGCTCGCGGTGCCCGTCGTCCGCGCTGACCCGCGCGACCAGCACGTCGGGCTCTCCGGGAGGGGCCGCGGCCGGCGAACGGGCGCCCATGCCACGCAGGGCCATCGTCGCGCCCAGCGCGGCGAGCCCGAGGAACCCGGCTGCGACCCAGGCCGGCCACCACCTCGCCGGTTCGCGCTCGTCCGGGGACCCCGGCGGAGGCGCCGACGAGGGCGTCACCACCGTCGGCACGTCCTCGAGGGACTCGTCGAAGGGACGCAGCGCGGGCGGCGCTTCGAGCGGAGCGGCGCGCTCGGCGGCGAGCCGGAGGGCAGGTTGTGCAGGATCTCCCATGCCTCGACTCTGCCAGCGAGGTCTGTGTGGAGCGCTTACGAGCCGTGCGCAGTTCGCGTCCGGCGCGCGCCCTTCGTACCCACGGAGGGTGACCGATTCCGCACCTCGCCGGATGCTCCCCTCCCGCTTGCGGGAGGGGTTGGGGGAGGGCCGGCCGGGGCGTCGGCGCTTCGGCGAGGGCCCCCACCCCAGCCCTCCCCCGCGGGCGGGGGTGGGAGCTCGGTGCGGGATCGAAGACCCGTCTGTTCCCGGTCTACGGCGTTCCGGTGACCGTGGGCTCGTGGTAGGTCGTGTCCTCCACGACGTAGAGCACCTCGCGCCCCTCGCGTCGCTTCGTGCACGCACCCTCCTGGAGGAGCGCTCGCAGGATCTGCTGCGTCTTGCGGAGCGAGAGGCTGAGCTCCCCGGCGATCAGCTTCGCGCTGGTGCCGCGTCGGTTGGCGAGGTGCTGCAGGAGCGAGTGCTCCAGCGCCTGCGGGCAGCGCGCGTCGGGCACGCAGAGTGGGACCTCGGTCGTCGCCCAGAGTCGCGAGCCCTCCCGAACGACCGATCCGCGCTCGCCGAGCAGCGTGCGCATGCGGTGGATCAAGACGTGGAAGAAGTTCCGGTGGACGGGCGGGTCGTAGGCGAACCCGTAGACCCTCCGGAAGAGCTCGGTCTCCTCGATGCCCTCGGCGCCGGCGAGAAGGAGCGCGCAGAGCGCGCTCTCGGTGCGGCCGGGCCGGCTACCTTCCGGCTCGAGCGAGACGGCGCCCTCGAGCAGGCCGAGCGAGACGCAGAGGACGCGGCGACGGCGTTCGGCGTCGGCCACCACGAAGGCGACGGGCGCGTGCTCGGCCGCCGAAAGGCTGACCGCCCCCACCAGCCCATCGAGGCCGTGGGGCACCACGTCGGTCCGACCATGGACCCACGCCTCGATCTCCTCGTCCACGCCGCCCGGCAGCGCGCCGGGATCGAGCACCGCACGCACCATCGAGAGATCCCGGAGCAGGATCGGCGAGCCGTGCAGCGTGGCCTCGAGCATCTCGGCGTGCGCGCGGAAGTCGAGCGCCCTCCCGTCGCGCGCCGCCGAGACCAGCTCCCTGAGCTCCATCGCCGTCGGAGCGCGCGCGTCCTGGCAGCCGCCGGTCGACATCACCTGCTCCCAGAGCAGCCAGTGGTGCCAGGCGGGCGGCGCCACGCGCAACAGGCCGTCGAGGATGCGCGCGCTCAGGTGGGCCCGACCGACCGAGCGGCGGACGCGGGCGAGGACCCCATTCGCGAGGTACTGCGTCTGCGGCAGCGCCTGGGTCTGCGCCATGCGCGACGCGATGCGCGCCAGGCGGAGCGCCTCGGCCCAATCGCGCCGGCCGGCGCACGCGAGCCCCTGGAGCGCGGTGGCGTCGATCACGAGAATCCGCGCGCCCCCGGCTCCGTGCCTCGGACGCGATCTCGGTGAGCGCCCGCTCGTCGAGCTCGGTGGCCGACGCCGAAGCGATCGCCGCCCACGCCCGGAGCAGCCGGGCGTCGAGGTCGTCGTCGTCCGCGAGGAGATCGAGCGCGCGACGCGCGGAGGCCGCGTCCAGCCGCAGCGCGTGGGCGCGACCGAGCAGGGTTGCAGCCCAGCGCAGCCCGAGATCGTCGGGCGGCAAGCCGAGGCGCCCGAGGGCGTGGAGGGAGGGGAGCTCCTCCTCGATCCCGGCGAGGTAGCAGGCGCTCTGGAGCGCGACGACCCACGCCGCCGTCCTGGGGTCGGCCGCCGGTGCTCCGCGCAGACCCCGGAGCAGCGACGCCGCGCCATCGAGCTGGCCGCCCCGCGCGAGGGCGAGCGCGGCGTGGGCGTGGAGATCCAACGGGGCGCCTGGCACGGGCGCCCATGGTAGCAGGACGGACCAGGCCTCACCCGACGGACGCGCGTCGAGGTTCATGGCTCACGCCGGGACGCGCGGTGGAGGAAGGTCTGGCCCACGGTCTCCTCGCTCCGCTGCGAGGCCACGTAGGCCTCGACGTCCGGGCGCAGACCGTGGAGCCGCTGGGTCTGCACGCGAAAGAGCGAGCGGAAGATCTCTCGCGACATCCGGACATCGTTCAGAGGCGGCGCCCCCTGCTCGGGATCCACGACGCAGCCGGGGATGGGCGCCTCGAGATCGAAGATGTGGTCAGCCACCGTCCGTCCCGAGGGGCAGGGGCGTCGATGGTGGCGCGCCACGTGCGCGCGGAAGGCGTCTCGTGACGCGTCGAGCGTCGCCACCGGGGCGTGGAGGCTCGGGTGGTCGTGCTCGCTGCCGAAGCTCTCGAAGCCCCACACGGCCTCGTAGAAGGGGACGGCGCGGGGGTTCACGCCGATCACGATGCGCGTCGCGTCCCCGAGGAAGAAGGCGATGCGCGACGCGGCGACCGAGAGGAGGGAGAAGACCCCCTGATGACGGCAGCGCTGCACGACCGCGAGGGAGCCGAACTCACAGAGGCGCTCCGAGCGCGTCCTCGCCGCCGTGAGCCGCGCCGGCGCCTCGAGGTCGAGCGGGAGGCCGGCCGGGGAGTCGAAGGTCACGGTCATGGTCCCGACCGGCGTCCCCGACTCGTAGGCCACGAGCACCTTGGCCTCCGACAGCAGGTGATGGTCGGTCGTACGCATCCCTTCGGCGCTGGGCCGGCTGATCCCGAGGTTGGCGTAGCTGACGTAGACGAGGCGGAAGGCGTCCTCGTACTCGCGCAGCGTGGTGGCCATCCGCACCTCGAAGCGGCCGAACGGGAGCTCGTGCAGGGCCGACTTGCGGCGGATGTGACGGGCCTTGAGCCACTCGAGGAGGTTCATCGCGCCCTCGCGGGGGTCTGAGCTTGTGCCGCGCGCGCCACGATCAGCTTCTCGAGGGGGAGGCGCGTCGAGCGCGTGTTTCGGGCGGTGGAGCGAGGTGCCCCGATGCGCCCCGCGAACGCGACCCCGTGCGCCGAGGGCTGGCCGCTGAGCGCGCGGAGCCGGCCCGCGACCTCCGCCGCGCGTGCGCGCAACGCGTCGGAACCGGTGAACACGAGGCCATCCTCGGCGTAGCGGGAGAACGCGACCGGCGCGTAGCCCGGCTGGACACTGAGCCCGAGCCGGGTCGCCTCGAGCCAGAAACGCTGCATGTGCTCGCCGGCCCGGATCTGCCGCTCGTGCAGGGGCAAATCCGGCAGCTTTCGCCACGTGACGATGAGCTGCGCCGCGCAGGCGATGCCGGGCAGAACGTCGAGCTGAGCGCGCGGGAGGAGGGTGCCGGAGAGGCGCAGGAGGAGCTCGTTGTTGCGGTCGCTCGTCAGCGCCCACCGCATCGTCTTCCGGGTGAGCGGGTCGAGGCCGAGGGCCGCCGCGGGGATCCGGTCCGGGCTCTGGTCGCGCTCGAAGTCGATGATCCGCTCGTGCACGGCGCGCGCTTCGGGCAGGCGGAGCCGGATATCGGAGGTGGCGGCGTGCAGCGCCGCGAGGCGGAGGCGATCGAGCGGGGTCTCGAAGAAGCGAACCCTCAGGTCGTCGCCGAGCGCGCGCTCGAGCCTGCCCTTCTCCTCGTCGGTCAAGCGCCGGGTCCGGAAGGGCGCGCGGTCGACCGAGCGCACGCGGACGAAAGGCGCGAGGGGGCTCGGCGTCACCGAGTCGTCGGGTACGAAGCGCAGCGTCAACGCGTCGGGGCCGTGCACCTCGACGTCGAGCGCGCGCCCTCGCTGGGAGGCGGCGATCCGCGCGGTCTCGACGAAGCACCCGATGCTCAGCAGGGTCCCGAGCCCGTCGAGGTCGTAGACGTTGTCCTGACGCGCGACCCGGAGCCGAACGCGCTCGGGCCCCTCGATGACGAAGCGCCACGGCTGGTCGTTGTCGCCGCTCGGCGCCCAGCGGGCCTCATCGAGGATCTCCTCCAGCACGCCGCGGGGCGAGGTCACCGGCGTGTCTCGGGCGGGCGCGGGGGAGCGCTTGCCTTCGACCGACCGCTTGAAGAGGAAGCGCACCAGCCGGTGGGGCACCTTCCGCCATCCGGCGAGGCGCCCCGAGACGAAGCGGTCGTGGAAGGCGTCGAACTGGTGGAAGTACGGAGCGGGCCGCACGACGCCGCGCCCGAGGAGGATCTTGACCGCGGCCGCGCCGACGACCCCCGCGCAGAGCTGGACGCCGACCGGGGTGGAGGGCCCGCGGCCGCCCCGGAGGTCGGCGAACTCGGGCTCGCTCAGGTAGCGCAGCGCCATCGGCTTCGGCGCGGCCGCGGTGAGGAGGTTGATGGTCCGGTCGAGGCCCTCGCTCTTCGCCTGGTCGGCGTATTCGTCGAAGGACATGCCCTCCGGATCGAAGACGACGTAGCCCGTACCGAACCCGACCGGTGCCGCGGTGATGGCGGGGATCCCGAGCTCTCGGCAGCGCGCGAAGAGCGTGCGCCTCACCTCGATCGCGTAGATGTCGAGCCCGTCCACGAAGAGGTCGACGCCGTCGAGGAACGCGTCGAGGCACTCCGCGTGCACCCCCTCCTCGAAGCTGACGAGGTCGAGGGTCGGGTTGATGTCGCGCGCCATCGCCTCCATCGCGCGGACCTTGGACCGACCGATGGTGCTCATCGTCGCGCCGACCTGGCGGTTGAAGTTGCCGAGCTCGAAGCGATCGAAGTCCGCGATGTGGAATCGACCGATCCCGAGGCGCGCGAGGGTGAGGAGGTGTGCGCCCCCGACCCCGCCCATTCCGGCGATCGCCACCCGCTTGTCCCTCAGGAGCTGCTGATCCCAGCGGCTCAGCCAGCCCAGGTTTCGGGAAAACGCCTCGTCGTATCCAAACGCCATCGCGACCTCCTCGTGTCGAACGACAGCGTCGCCGAGCCGCGAGCGTGGCGCGCTTACCTCGCGCGCTCCCGCCGACCGACCCGCGCACGTTTCGTAAGATCGGCCGTGATAGAGTTTTCGAGGATGTCCGGGATGATCGGCACGCGGGCAGAGGCGGGAGCGCGACCTTGGATCGCGGTCTGCGAGCTCGCGCGGGGCGGGATGGGCCGGGTGGATCTCGTCGTGCGCCGCGAGGAGCTCGGCGCGTCTCACGACAGCTCGTCTCAGGCGCGCTTCGAGCGCCTCTTCGCCCTCAAGCGGCCCCACCCGGCGCTCCTCGCCGAGCCCGAGTACTGGTCCATGTTCCTCGACGAGGCCCGGATCGCCGGCATGATCAGCCACCCGAACGCAGTCGGCGTGGTCGATCTCGGGCAGGACGAGGAGGGCCCCTACCTCCTCATGGACTACATCGAGGGCGTCTCCCTCGCGCGCCTCATCCGACGGGTGAGGGGACGCGAGGAGTCGGTCCCGCTCCAGGTCGCGCTGCGGATCGTGGCGCAGGCTGCGCGCGGCCTGCACGCCGCGCACGAGCAGCGCGACACCGCGGGGGCGCCCCTCGAGATCATCCATCGCGACATCTCTCCCCACAACCTGATCGTCGGCTACGACGGGGTGGCCCGCGTGATGGACTTCGGCGTCGCCAGGGCGATGGGGCGCATGTCCAAGACGGCGACCGGCGCGCTGAAGGGGAAGTTCAGCTACATGTCGCCCGAGCAGCTGCTCTACCAGGACATCGACCGGCGGGCCGACCTCTTCTCGCTCGGGGTGGTCTTCTTCGAGCTCCTCTCCGGGGCGACGCTCTACGGCGGCGGCGAGCTCAGGGAGACGGCCCGGCGGATTCTCGACGAGCCGCCCCCCGACATCGACGACTATCGGCAGGACACCCCGCCCGAGGTCGTATCGCTCCTCCTCCGGCTCCTGGCCAAGTCTCCCGAGCATCGCCCTCTGACCGCGGCCGAGGTGGCGGACGAGCTCGAGCCGCTCATCCACGAGATCGCGCTGCTCGAGGGTCCGCGCGACGTCGGGGAGTACTGCGCCTCGCTCTTCGAGGACGATCGGCGGGAGCGGGCCGAGAGCATCACCGCGCGCCTCTCGGAGATCCGGGTCGGCCTGAACGAGCCGAGCGCCTCGGCCGCCGTCGAAGCTCGGCCGCGACGGAGTCGGAAGGTCGCGTGGGCCGGCGGAGCGGCGCTGCTCCTCGCGACCTCGGGGCTGGCGGCAGGGCTGGTGTTGGCGCGACCGTGGTCGGCGCCGTCCACCATGCCGGCGACGGTCGATTCGGCCCCGGTCACGCTCGCGCAGGCCCCAGAAGGCGCTGCATCGGACCGTGCTGCGACCGAGAACCCTGCGATCGGCAACACTGCGACCGAGAACCCTGCGACCGAGAACCCTGCGACCGGCGACCAGCACCGCGGACCGGCGACAACAGCACCGCGGACGGCAACACGACCGGCAGCACCGGGACCGAGGCGGAGGGAGCGCCTGCGGCGGATCGGGCGGCGCGCCGGGCGGCTCGCAGACGGGCTCGGCGGCGCCGTCGTCCGGAGAGTCGCGCCCGCGCTGGCTCGCCGCTCTTCGTCGGCTACGGAGCCCGATGAGCACGGCGGCACTAGATGTCCGAGGCGGAAGTCGCGACCGGTATGGCCGAGCAATCGGCGTCGAGATTGGGGGCGCGCCCCCGCAGGAAGTGCAAGGCACTTTCGAGGAGGCTCGCCCCCGAGATCGGCGTCGAGGGCCGGCCAGAACGTGTTGCGACTTCCGCGGAGGACATCGAGTAGCTCGTCGAAGCCGCGGTGCCATGCTCGCGCTCGCCTTGATCCTGCCCTCGTGTCTGCCCGCCGCCGCCGGCGCCCAAGACGCCGCCGAGAGCGCGGAGGCCCTCTTCGAGCGCGGGATGGAGGAGGTTCGCGCCGGTCTCTACGGCCTGGCGGTGGCGCATTTTCGGCGCTCGCTCTCCGTCGAGCCCCGTGTCTCGACCGCGGTCAACCTCGCGGGCGCGCTGCGGAGCGTCGGCGCCGAGCGGCGCGCCGAAGCCATCCTCGACGACGTCCTCGCCGGCGCCTACGGCCGGGTGGGCCGTCACCTGCGCGCCTCGATCGATGAGCAGCTCACCGCGATCCGGGCGCACCTCTGCTCGGTCACGCTCGTGGTCACGGCAGCGGAGCCTGGAGCGGAGGCGATCCACGTCTCGGTCGATGGCCGGGAGGTCTCGCGCCTCGACACGCCGGGACAGGTCCTCCTCCGAGTCGACCCCGGGGAGCGCACCATCAGCGCGGTCGCGCCGGGCTATCGCGTCACGACCGTGCGCCGCTCCCTCGCGGTCGGCGCGCACGAGACGATCGAGCTCGAGCTCGCGCCCTTCGACCCCGCGGACCTCGCGCTCCTCACCCTCGTGACCGACGATCCGAACGCGATCCTCGAGATCGCGGGCTACGGTCAGTCGGCCCGCTCGATCTCGCGAGAACTCTCGGCGGGGACCTACGTCGTGCGGGCGATCGGTGGTGCCGGCGTCGCGACGCGGACGATCGATCTCCACGCCGGCGCCGAGGAGGAGGTGCGGCTCCAGCCGCCGACGCGCGGGCTGGAAGAGGAGCCGTGGCTCTGGATCACGATCGGGCTCGTCCTCGCGGCGGGAGCCGCGGTCGGGATCACCTGGTGGCTCACGAACCCGACGCCGGTCACCGATCCCTACTGGGGCAGCCCGCAAGCGCTCGTGAGGTTCTGATGAAGCACCCTCTCCTCGCGCTCGCCGGCTGCGCCCTCGCGCTCTCTGCCTGTCAGCCCACGCAGGTCCTCGTCACCTTCGACGCGGAGGCGGCGACGGCGGCGCGGGCTGCGGCGATCCAGGTCCACATCATCGATCAGGACGACCAGACGCACGACCTCGGCCGACTCCCAATCGGGCCCGGCGAGCTGCAGCTCCCGACCACCGTCCCGGTGAGCCCGGCGGGAGGGGATGCATCGCGCGTCTTTCGTATCGTCGGGGAGCTCCTCGAGGCGCGATCGGACGGCGAGCTCCAGGTCTTCTCGCGCCAAAGCGCGCGCCTCCACTTCGCGCCCGACCGGCTCGTGAGGGTCGACCTCGTCTTTGGCGACCAGTGCCGGGACCTCCTCTGCCCCGATCAATTCACCTGCCAGGACGGGCTCTGCGTGCCCGACGCGCGCTGCTCGTCCAGCGATCCGTCCACCTGCCCCGATGGAGATCAGTGCGTGGAGGGCATGTGCGTGCGCTCGACCTGCGCCCCGGGCACGATGTACCACGCGGACACGGCCCACTGCGAGCCGATCTGCGGCGGCGATGCCGGATGCGCCAACGACGAGCATTGCTCCGCGCTCACGGCCCGCTGCGAGCCGGTCGCCAGCGCGACCTGCGGAAACACTGCGGCTCCTGAGATGTGCAGTAACGCGTACGAGAGCTGCACGGCGCCCCAGCAGTGCGTGCACTTTGCGGAGCTCCACCAGGGCGAAGGCTACATGTGCGCTCGCCCCTGCGATCCGTGCGCCCCGGACTGCTGGCCGGGCTTCATTCTGCGTGGAGCTGCAGGAGGGCCGCTCTTACTGCGTGGAGCGCGTGGCCGGCGAGGGCGAGCCCTGCTCCGACAACTTGATGATCTTCGGCGAGCTGCCGTGCGTCGACGGCTTCGCCTGCATTCAAGGGGTCTGCACGCGGCGCTGCCCCTCCTCCGGCCTCGGTTCGCAGGTCGGAGTGGCGGCCCCGGAGTGCGACTCCGGCACGCTCTGCTTCGACGACCCCATCGCGGAGGGCGTGTGCCGCACGCCCCACTTTCCGGTCGAGATGGGGCAGCACCAGCTAGGGGACTGCATCTCGCCGCAACAGCTCCTCGGGCAAGGCACGGCGCACTATTGCACGGTCGCTTGCCCGAACGGCGACGCCGACTGCCCGGGAGACCTCTACTGCGCCACGCCGACACGCTCGCTCGCATCCAGCGAGACCCGCATCTGCGTCCAGCCCGGACAAGCCGGTGAGAATGTGGGGTGCAGGACGGATGACGACTGCACGCCGGGCTTCTTCTGCGACCCGGCAGCGAAGCAGTGCGCCGCCAGGACGCCCTGATACCGCGAGGCGGTGCACTCTGACTTGGCGACGCCGTAGCGAGCTGTGACGGGCAATCTGGGTCTCCCGTAGCACCGGGACGCAGCAAGAGACGGGCGGGGAGCGTCTCGAGTGCGCGTCTCGCTCGTGCGCTCATGCGAACGAGCACACGTGGATCATGGCGCGCGCTCGTGGGAACGTCGGCGGTGAGCGACTGGACCGACACGTTCTTCTCCGATCCCCTCTGGAACGAGGTGCAGCGCGCCGCGTGGTCGCCCGAACAGACGCGAGCGCAGGTCGACGAGATCGAGCGTCTGCTCGAGCTCGAGCCGGGGACGGAGATCCTGGACGTGCCCTGCGGGGTCGGTCGCATCGGCATCGAGCTCGCCCGCCGCGGCCATCGCGCGACGGGCGTGGACCTGAACGCGCCGCTGCTGGAGGAAGGGCGGGTCGAGGCGGAAGGGCTGGCGGTCGAGCTCGTGCACGGCGACATGCGCTCGCTCGCATTGCCGGCCGCGCGCTTCGGCGCCGCGGTCTGCTGGTGGGGGAGCTTCGGCTACTTCGACGACGGCGCGGAGCGCGCGTTCTTGTGCGCCGTCGCCGATGCCCTGGCGCCCGGGGCCCGCTTCGCCATCGACATGGCCAACCTCGCCGAGGCGTTGCTGCCCCGCTACCAGGCCCGAGGCTGGGGCAAGGCCGGCGGCGTGCACCTGCTGGAAGAGCGCAGGCTCGATCTGCGCCGCTCGCGGATCGACGTCGACTGGCTCCTCATCCACGAGGACGGTCGCCGGAGCGCGCTCGAGAGCTCCCTGCGCCTCTACGGTTTCCGCGAGCTCGCCGAGCTCATGGGAGCGTGCGGCTTCGAGGACGTGCAGCCGATCGATCGCGCCAGCGGCGAGCCCTACGTCGTCAACGCGAATGGCGCGCGCGTCTGCGTCGTCGCCCGCCGGGCTCGCTGAGCCCGAGGTGCGAGGTCGCGCTGCTTCGGCGATCGCGTCGAAGGGCTCGCTCTTGCGTACGGCCTGCCTCGGGACGCGACGGTCGAGTGACGAGCTCCGAGACGATTTCCCGTCCGAAGCTCGATCGAGGACGCGTCGCGGCGGATCTCTGCGGCCGCGCGGAGGTCCGGTTCGCGCCCTGCGCTTGCTGAGGGTGACTGCGCGCGCAGGAGCGCGGGTGGACCGCTCATCTCGGCGATCGACCCGCTCCCCATCAGGCCGGCGGGACGCGCGTCGCGACCAGCTTGCCGTAGAGCCGCCGCCGCGCGGAGGGGTCGCGCGGGCGTACCCAGTCGCGGCCGATGCGCTCCCAGTCGGGATCGTCCGGGTCCAGCCCGAGCGCTTCGATGTAGTAGCGCTCGACGATCAGGAAGTGCCGGCGATAGGCCAAGAGATAGCCGCCGTGCTCCTCGCGGATCCGGCTCGCTTCGGCGTAGTCGGCGGACCAGATGTTCCAGTACGCACCGCCTTCGCCGACGTGCAGCAGGGTGCCGAAGTCGCCCTCGTCCCCCTCGATCACCGCCCGCGCGTGCGGCCAACCGGAGAAGCCCATCTCCTTGGCCAGCGCGGCCAAGCAGTGGCGCCGTTGGACCGCCGCGACCCGTGCCTCGCCCTCCAGTCGGCCCAGCTCGTCCACCGCGCGCAGGCGTTCGAGCGCCGCGGCCTCACCGGCCTGCGCCCTGTCGTGCAGCACCCGCGCGCGGGCCTTCAATACGTCGATGACGTCGTCCATTGCGTCCTCCTCTTCGTGGGCCACTTCCCGCTCCGACGGGCCCTGGGATGGCAATGGCGTGATCGTCCGAACCGACGAAAAGGAGGGTGCGACGGCTTTCGGCGGGAGAGGCGCCCCTCAGCACCTCGTCCGATGGTCTGACGCGGCGGCGCCCATCGCGCAAGCAGCTGGCGTAGAAGGGAGTCTTCACGCATCGCGTCGTAGGATCCGTGCGAATGGATTCGTGCGCCTCAGGAGCGTCCTCGAGCGCCGTGCGTCCACGGACCGCGGCTGGCGCGGACGTCGCCGCCAGCATTGACGGTCCCGGGGCTCGCGCGCGATCCTCGCCTCGTGAAGCTGAGCTGCGAATCCTGCGGCGCGCTCATCCCGGCGGACGACATCAACCTCGAACGCCTCGTGGCCAAGTGCCGGCACTGCGACTCCGTCTTCTCGTTCGACGGTCGCCTCGCGGGGAGGGTCGCGCCACGCCGCCGTCCACCGCTGCCGAAGGGGCTGGCGATTGAGAAGGGGGAGCCACCGCTTCCGAGCGAGCCGACCTACCGGACCGCGCCCGTGGCGGAGCGCGGGCCGCTCGAGATCACCCGGCGCTGGTTTCGGCCACATCACCTCGGTCTGCTCTTCTTCTGCGTCTTCTGGGACGGGTTCTTGGTCGTCTGGTATTCCCTTGGCAGCTTGATGCATGTTCCGCTCCTGTTCTTCATCTTCCCGCTCCTCCACGTCGCGGTCGGTTTGGGGCTGACCTATTCGACGCTCGCGGGGCTCGTGAACCGCACATTCATCGGCGTGGCGGACGGATCGCTCAGCATCCGACACGCGCCTCTGCCGTGGTTCGGCAATCGCAGCATCCCCGTCGAGCACCTTCGGCAGCTCTACGTGCGCGACCGCGTGTCGCGAGGGCAGAGCGGCAACAGCACCACGAGGTGGGAGCTGCTCGCGGAGACGGGGGACGACCGGACCCTCGAGCTCGTGACCGGTCTCCCGGATCGCGATCAGGCGGAGTACCTCGAGTGGGCCATCGAGGAGCACCTCGGCATCGAGGACGAGCCGGTCCCGGTCGGCTGAGCGTTCCGGGGCGCGCACGGGAGGCGCTGCGCCGACCCCGCGTGTATGGTGCGCGCGTGCGCCTCCTCGTCGTGCTCCTGACTCTCTCGCTTGCCGCGTGCGGCACCGACGAGCGACCGGTTGGCCGACTCCCGTCGACCCCGTCTCCGAATGCCGACCGGCCGGCGACCGAAGCGCGCGCAGAGCGCGCAGAATGGGGTGGCCTCCGCGTCCACGACATCGGCGCGGGTGACCGCGTCCTCGTGCTGATGCACGGCTACCGCGCGCGGGGCGACGACCTCGTCCCGCTCGGCCGCCGCATCGCCGCCACCACCGGCTACCGCGTCGTCGCGCCCGAGGCGCCGCTCGCCTCCGGTCCCGGTCGCGCCTGGTTCGAGATCGAGGCCGGTCGCCGCTCGCCCGCCGAAGTCGAGGCTGCGCGCGCCGCCCTCCGCGGCGTGCTCGCGACCCTGCGCAGCCAGGGCGCCCGAGACGACCACATCGTCGTGGGTGGCTTCTCGCAGGGCGCCATGCTCTCGCTCGACCTCGCCCTGATGACCGACGAGCCTCTCGGCGGCCTCGTCGTGATGAGCGGCGGCCCGCTCCCCTTCTGGCGCGACCGCCCGCGCCCGCATCTGCCGGTGTTCATGTCGCACGGCCGGCAGGACGACGTGCTCGCCTTCGGCGACGCGACGCGCATCGCCGAGCGGCTTCGACACGACGGCGCCGACGTCGAGCTCCACGCCTTCGACGGCGGCCACGCCATCCCGCCCGAGGTCGTCACCGCGCTCGTCGCGTTCCTGCGGGCGCGCGCCTCTGCGCCGTGAGTCGTCCGGCGAGAGAGTTGCCCCGAAGGTTGAATGCGAACCGGGGACCTGCGTCGATCCGGCTGTGATGCCGAACTCGAGAGCCCTCCTCCTCACCGCACTGCTCGCCCTCGGCGTGGCCGCACCGGCGGCAGCCCAGGGTCCCTTCGCCCGGCGGGGTCCGCAGCTCGCGGCCGTGACTCAGCAGCTCGCCGGCCGAGCCGCGGTCGAGCGCCCCGGGAGCCGCTTCGCTCGCGTGACCGCGCGCCTCGCCCAGGCGGCGTCGACCCCCGCGCGCGGCCGATTCGACACGCTCTACGTCCGCGCGCGGCGCCTCTTGGTCAGCGAGCGGGGCGCGCCGCCGAGCGACGGCCTCCTCGACGCGTGGGACGCCGTGGTCGCCACCTACGCGCCGATTCGCCCCCGCAACCCGGCCGTCGGTCCGAACGTCCCACCGCGCCGCAGCCCCTGGCAGCCGAGTGGCGCGTGGTCCTTTCAGGGCAGCTTCGAGCAGACGCCGGTCCAGCTCTCCGGGGCGACCGTGCAGCAGCTCGAGCAGTCATGCCTCCGGCTCGCGCGCAGCCTCGACACCAGCGCCGTCGACGACGCGAACATCGGCGGCCGCAACGTCCACAACGGCCCGGGCTACTGGAACGCCCAGGCGCTCTGCAGCATGGTCGTGCTCAACGCCACGCCCGCTCAGCCGGTGGGCCCCGCGCACGTGAGCGGCAGCATCGAAGGCATCCCCTTCTCCGTCTACGGCACCCGGGCCGGCATCGAGCAGCTCCTCGCGACGCACGTCCCGCGCCTCGTCTCGGGCATGCAGGTCGACGACATCGAGCTCAACGGCCAGCACTACCGCAACGGCCCGAGCTACTGGAACCCGCAGCAGATCGTCTCGCTGATCGTCGCCCAACTCGCTCCGGCCGCGCAGCCGCGCCCCATGCCTCCCGGTCGCCGCGGCCCGGGCCGCCGCGGCCCAGGCCGCCGCGGCCGAGGCCGGCCGTACGCCGTGCAGGGCACCATCGAGAACATCCCGTACACCTTCACCGGCCCGAGCGCGCAGCAGATCGACGCGCAGTGCCAGAGCTTCGTCTCCTCCGCCGTCACCGACTGGATCGACGACATCCAGATCAACGGGCGCAATCTCCACAACAACTCCGGCTGGTGGAACGCACAGCAGGTCTGCGAGATCATCTCGAATCAAGCGCAGCAGCGCTGAGCTTGGCTTTGTTGGCGTGGGTTTTGTGCGTGTGGGTTTGTGCGCGTGGGCCGGGACCCGTACCAGCATGAACCCCTGGACTGACCACCTACCACGCCAGGCGGGTCGTGGGGCTCACCCCGACGCCTAGGGGGGCCTCATGATGCGCCTTTCCGTGAACGATCTGCCGTTTGATCGTTCACGGGGCGGCGCTTGGGGCGGGGCCCGTCGAAGGAGGGGCGAGCCCACGCGACCCGCGGCAGCGCCCCGGCCAACGCAAGACACCCGCGACTAGAGAAGAGGCGGCGTCCCGACGGACGCCGTCGTCCAGACCGCGATGTGATTGGAAGTCGCCAGATCCTGGAACGGCAACACGAACGCCGGATAGCTCGGATCCGTCCCGCTCGACACCGCGTCCGGATCGATCGCCGTCACCCACAACCACGTCCCGTGGTCGCTCTCGCTCGACGAGCTCGGTTGCGTCTCTCGCAGACCGTAGTGCTGCGTCGAGCTGTAGCTCACGTACATCACCCGGTGGGTTCCCAGATCCCCCGACTCGAGCACGAACTCGAAGGGCGCGAAGCGCGGGAAGGTGTGCGCGTGCGGCGTGTCGCCGTCGAGCGGGCCCGGCGCCTGGGCGCGGGTGAGCTCCACGGGCGTGCCGCCGTCACGCGTGACCGCGAAGATGGTCGCCGTCGGATCGGTGTCCGCGTCGCAGTCTCGCGAGGTGATGTCGCCGCCCGGACAGGTGCTCTCCGTGAAGAGGAGGAAGCTCGAGTCGGTGGCGAACGCCGGGTTGTAGCGGTTCTTTCCGTCCGCTCGCGGAACCAGCGTGTGCGGCGCGCTCCAGCTCCCGTCGCCCGTCCGCTCCACGTAGGCGATGGCGCCGTCGAAGGGCCGCTGCGAGGTCTGGTGCCGGCCGACGTCGGTGTACGCGATCCAGCTTCCGTCCGGCGACCACGCAGGGTGGCTCGCCTCCGCGCCGCCCAGATCGATCTGGCCGGTCATGGTGCCGCAGGTCGACATGGTCGCCGGCGTGCACTCGGTGTCGAAGAGCAGGAGGTTCGCGTAGTTCGGCAGGTGGGTGTCGTCGCCGTACACGCCGACCATCTCGTTGCCGTCCGGGCTGAACGAGGCGAACTGAAGGATGTGATCGGAGTCGGTGCTCTGGTTCTTCAGCGGCGTGAAGGTCTCGAGATCCATGAGGATCATGCCGCCGTGGTTCTGGCCGCCCACCGAGCCGACGAGCTTGGTGCCGTCCGGGGAGAGGGCGTGGCAGCCGACGCAGCGGCCGTTCTCGCTGAGATCGGGACCCATCACGGCTTCGGCTGCGCCGGCCGCGGCGCCGAAGTCGTAGCGCATGATCTTTCCGCCGTCCGAGACGGTCCAGTAGTAGATGGTGCCCATCAGCGGGTCCTGCGCGAAGCGGAGCGCCAGGGTGTCCGAGCTGCCGACGGACGCGCCGCTGTCGTCGGTGGCGCGGACCAACACGCTCAAGGGCGCGCCGCCGGCGTTGCTGTTCGCGATCCAGGTCCACACGTCGCCCGAGGGCTCCCAGATGCAGCCGTCGTCGCGCACTCCGTCGGGACGCTCGCAGCGGGCGTAGGCGCGCACGTCGGTGACGTCGTTCTCGAACGCGATCTCGAAGAGCGTGTTGGTCGCCGGTCCGCGCAGCCAGTGGATCTCGATGCGCCCGAGGTTCGGCGGGAGCACGACACCGTCGTTCGGGTAGACGAGGCTCGGCGCGAGCGAGGCGTCTTCGCTGCCGCCGAAGAGCGAGCCCGGGTCGCTCGGGAGCGGGTCGGCGCTGGCGGGGGTGACTGTGGTGGTGCGCCGGAGCTGGAGGATGAGGGAGGTGTCGGCGGTGATGGTGCCGGCCTGCGCTTCGACGTTGGTGCGCCCGCCCATCGTCACGCCGGAGCGGAAGGTGGCGCCGGAGAACGAGCCCAGCGCCCGGCTGGTCGTCAGATAGAAGTGGACGCTGTCCGTGATCTCGCGCTCGGAGCCGTCGTCGAAGGTGCCGAAGGCCTGGTAGTCCTGCGTGGCCGGGGTGGTGCCGTCGATCACCAAGGTCGCGTCGGCGGGCTCGATGCGCATCGACATCAGCCCTTCGATCGGCGCCGGGGCGCCGTCGGGCAACGGGACCTGGCCGTCGCGGTCCGAGCTCAGCGTGCCTTGGCAATCGCAGCCGCTGGCCAGGGCCGCCGCCAGGCACGCTGCGGCGAGGAGCAGGCGCTCGTTCATCGGGGACCTCGTAGGGGTGGGGACGAGCACGATTGTGCCGAATCCAGGCGCCCACCGCACGTCGGGCCGGGCCCGACACACGACCGCCTCAGCCTCGCTCGGCGCGGGACGTCGCCGGGTGTCCACGAACGCGGTCTGCCCGAGTCGAATGGGTCGCGCCGGGTTGCGCACGAAATCGCGTCGCGAGGGCCCGGATGGCCTCTCGGGACGGAGCCCGCGGGGACGATCGGTAGCGCGCAGGCCGCGACCGAGGTCCCGGGGAGGCGAGCCCGTCCAGGCCGTGCTGGACCGGTCGCGGTAGCGATTCGGCGCGAGCTCCGGGCTCAGGAGCCGCGGTAGGTGGAGTAGCCGTAGGGGTTGAGCAGGAGCGGGACGTGGTAGTGCTCGTCCGCCGACCGCACCTCGAAGGTGATCTCCACCGATGGGTAGAAGGACTCACGCTCGGCCGCCGCGAAGTACGGGCCGGTCTCGAAGCGGATGCGGTAGACGCCCGCCGTGAGGGTCCCGGGCTCCATCAAATCGGTGATGCGGCCATCCGCGTTGGTGACGCCTTTTCCAATCTCGGCGCCGTCGCTCGCGCGCTCCAGGCGGACTTCGACGCCGGCCGCGGGTCGGCCGAGGGAGGTGTCGAGGATGTGGGTCGTGATGGGGCTCTTCGCGCTCATGTTTTCTTGCTCAGCTTCTCGAGGCGCAGCTTGGTGATCTTGCCCTGCTCGCTGGCGGCGATGCGCAGCTCTTCGTCGCGCTCGTTCGGCAATCGCCCCTGCAACAGCGCCAGCATCTCGGCCGCGCTCTTTCCGCTCGCGCAGACGATGAAGATGAACCCGAAGCGCGCCTCGTACGCTTCGTTCCCTTCCTTGAGCGCGCGCAGGGTGGCCTCGTCGGCCTGGGTCACGCCCGCCTGCTCGCCGGCCGACCAGGTGCTCGTTCGAGCGAAGCGTTTGCGCAGCTCGTCCATGTCCGCGCCGATGCGCGGGTGATGGGAGAACGCCTCCAGGATGTCGGGCTCCTCCATGGTCGCCCACACTTCGTCGGCTGCCTGCGTCAGCGCAGTGTCGGTGCCGAAGGGACGACGCGCCAGCATGCCCTCCACCCAACGTCGCGCGCCGCAGCAGCGGGTGAGCGCGGGACGGGCGTCTTCGCGCTCCATGCCGTCGAGGAGCTTGGCTGCGCCGCTCACGGCTGCGCCTCCCGATGGCCCCACACGCGGAGACGGCTGATGCCTCCGTCCGGGTAGATGTCGAGCCGTACGTGCGTGAAGGGGCCCGCCGACTGGATTCGGTCGCCGCGGAAGAAGTGCCGCGTGTGCGCCTCGAGCTTGGACTCGTCGAGGATCGTCGACCACGGCAGCTCCGGGTCGACCAGCTCGGTCACTCGGGCGCCCGGCGCGTAGATGCCGCGCAGCGCGCAGCGGTCCGGGTAGTTGCCCTTGAAGTGGTTGGTGTCCACCTCGACGCAGGACACGCTGCCCGCGTCGCCGAGGCGCAGGAGAATCCAGTCGTTGCCGCGGGCGCGCTTGCGGCGCGTCTCCCAGCCTCCGCCCATGTTCTTCGCACGGGCCGGCAGGAGCAGGTTGTCCATCGGGCCGAAGAACGCGTCGCTGCACGCGAGGGCCTTGCCGCCGTTCTTCACCGAGGCGAGATCCCGTTCGCCCATGGTGACGTGGGGGCGGGTCTCTTCGTCGAGCTCCGGCGCGCTCCAGGTCGGCTCGACCTCGCCGTACACGCGGAAGCGCGCCACGCCGCCGTCCGGGTAGATCGACAGGCGCACGTGGGTGAAGGGGTTCGGGTCGCGGACGGTGAAGAGGTTCTGCGAACCCGGGCGGAGCGGGCTCTGTTGCAGAATCTCCACCCACTCGGCGCTCTCCAGCGCGAGATCGCTCGGCAGGCAGCAGGCCTCCACCGACGCGTAGGGGGGGTGGTTGCCGAGGAAGAAGCTGGTGTCGATGTCGAGCGCGCGGACGACGCCGCGGGCGCCGAGGGCGATGACGCAGTGGTCGTGGCCGTCCACGCGCTTGCGCCGGCTCTCCCAGCCGTCCATCAGCTTGCCGCGCTCGGTGTAGGCGTCGGGATCGAAGACGGGCGGCTCGCTCTTCAGCATGTTGTCCATGGACGCGAAGAAGTCGTCCGTCGAGGACAGGGCCCGACCGCCTACGTCGGCGGACGCGAGAATCGATTAGGTTCGTGAAGCGCGCGCGGGTGTCGTGGCTCATCGGGTCTTCTCCGTGTCGCGGTGCAGGAGCGGGCGGCCCGCCGCTTTTCCGACTTCGTGGCCGTCGTACACGCGCCGGCCGCGCAGCCAGGTCTCTTTCACGACGCCGCGCAGCGTGCGCCCCAGGTAGGGCGAGATGGGGTGGCGGAAGCGGAGCTCGGCTCTCGTGACCTCGAAGCTCGCGTTTGGATCCCACACGACGAAGTCGGCGTGCCGGCCCGCTTCCAGGGCGCCCTTGCGGTCGCTCAGGCCGGCGAAGCGAGCTGGGCCGGCGCTCAGCCAAGAGGTCATCTGCGTCAGCGTGGCGCCGCGCTTGGCGGCCTCGGTCCACACGCTCGGCAGCCCCAGCGAGAGCGAGGCGACGCCGCCCCAGGCCTCCATGAACCCGCCTTCCTTGAGCGTCGGCGTGCAGGGCGAGTGATCGGTGACCACGAAGTCGATGGTGCCGGCGAGCAGGCCTTCCCACAGGCGCTCGCGGTTGAGCGCGTCGCGGATGGGCGGCGCGCACTTGTACTCGGTGGCGCCGTCGGGCACGTCCTCGGCCCGCAGGCAGAGGTAGTGGGGGCAGGTTTCGACCGTGAGCGGCAGGCCCTCCGCCTTGGCCTCGGCGATCATCGGCAGCGCGGTGGCCGACGCGAGGTGCACCACGTGGACCGGGCAGCGGGTCTCGCGGCAGAGCTCGATCAAGAGCGCGATGGCCGCGTCCTCCCAAGCGTTGGGGCGGCTCGAGAGCCAGGACGCGTAGCGCTCGGGCGCGCTCTCGGCCTGCTCGGCGCCCAGCTCCAGCTCGGCGTGGGCCAAGAGCGGGATGCCGGCGTCCGCCATGACCGGCATGGCCTCGCGCAGGACCGGCCGGGTGGCTTTCGGGAAGTCGTCGATGCCGGAGTGGCAGAGGAAGGCCTTCGCGCCGAGGATGCCGGCTTTGGCCAGCGAGCTCAGCTCGCCCGCGTTGCCGGGGACGACGCCGCCCCAGAAGCCGAGGTCGACGTGGAGCTTGTCGTCGGTGGCGCCGAGCTTGGTCTCGAACGCGTCGCGGGTGGTCGTGACCGGGATGCAGTTGAGCGGCATGTCGACCAGGGTGGTCACGCCGCCGGCCGCCGCGGCGCGGGTGGCGGTGGAGAAGCCCTCCCACTCGGTCCGGCCCGGCTCGTTCAGGTGGACGTGGCAGTCGACCAGGCCGGGCATGAGCACCAGGTCGCCCACGTCGTGGACCGGCACACCTTCCGGCACGTCGCTCGGCGCGCACACGCGGGCGATGCGCTCGCCGTCGACGAGCACCGCCGCTTCCCGCACTCCGCTCGGGGTCACCGCCCGCCGGCTGACGATCGCCTGCATCACTCGCATCCCATCCCGAAAGAGCGCAATCCGTACCGCCGATGCGCGCGCCGATCAATGGCGAGCGCGTGCATCGCGCGGCGGACGGGGCTACCTCGTGGCCGTGGACGATCTACGCATCAATCGCCGCGTGGTGCTCCCCGCCGCCGATCTGACGTGGACGGCCGCG
This sequence comes from uncultured Pseudomonadota bacterium, assembly GCA_963832725.1. Classification (GTDB taxonomy): domain Bacteria; phylum Myxococcota_A; class Polyangia; order Polyangiales; family Sandaracinaceae; genus JAEZBP01. The sequence continues at coordinate 1,970,014 of CAWHVG010000003.1, read as the reverse complement.
CGCGCATCGGGACCGGGCGGCCAGAACGTGAACAAGGTGGCCACCAAGGTGGACCTGCGCTTCGACCTCGACGGAACGAGCGTGCTCTCGCCGATGGCGAAGCAGAGGCTGCGCGCCATCGCCGGCGCGCGCCTCGACCGAGACGGCCGGGTCCTGGTGACCAGTCAGGTCACGCGCGATCAATCCCGCAACCTGGAGGACGCCCGCGCGAAGCTCGCCGAGCTGGTGCGGCGCGCGCTGGTCGTGCCGAAGAAGCGCAAGGCCACCAAGCCGAGCCGCGGCGCCAAGGAGCGCCGGCTGAAGGCCAAGCGCGCCCAGGCCGAGAAGAAGCAGATGCGCCGCCCCGTCGACTGAGGCGCTGCGCCGGTCGCGAGGCGTTGCGCCGGCCGGCGTCGACGAGCTCAATCTGCGAGGCGCGTCAGCAGCCAGCGGCCGGCCGGCCCCGGCGGGTCGGCGACGCGGTGCAGGGCGACGAGCGGGATGCGAACCTCGTCGGGGGTGACGCCGGTCGTCAAGCGAACCAGCCGGCCGGCCTCGATGTCCGCCTGCACCCGGTGGAGCGGCATCTGCCCCCAGCCGAAGCCGGCCAGGATCATCTCGCGCTTGGAGTCGAGGTCGGCGACGCGCCAGGTCCGCTCGCTGTAGACGCCGTGATCGCGCCCCTCGGTGAGCGCGCTGCAATCCGTGACCACGATCTGGATCGCCTCGCGCACGCGCTCCTCGTCGGGCGTGTCGTCGGCCTGCGCCAGCGCGTGGTCTGGGGCGGCGACCGGGATCAGCTCGATGCTCGTCACCGGCTCCGCGTGCAGCTCGCGCCCCTCCACGAGCCCCACGCCGATGCCGATCTGACAGGTGCCGTCCAGCACGAGCTGGGTGACCGCGCCGAGCGCCTCGGTTCGGAGGTGGAGCGCGACGAGTGGGTAGCGCACCGAGAGCTCGCGCAGCGCGTCGAGGAGCCGCTCCATGGGAAAGAGCACGTCGACGGCGAGGCTGAGGCGTGGCTCGATGCCCTCCGTGATGGCCCGAGCGCTCGCGTGCAGCCGGTCCATCCGCTCGCAGACTGCGCGCGCGTCCGGCAGGAGCGAGCGCCCCGCATCCGTGAGCACGGGCGTGCGCCCGCTCCGATCGAAGAGCTCGACCGAGAGCAGCCGCTCGAGGTTGGCGATCGAATAGCTGACCGCCGACTGCACCCGCCTCAGGCGCCGCGCCGCGCGCGAGAAGCTGCCCGCCTCCACCACGGCCAGAAAGACCCGGAGCTGGTCGAGCGTGATCGGTGCGTCGAGCGGAGCCTCGGCCATCGCCGGGGAGGATAGCGCGGAAGCCCGGAATCTCGATTTTCGGACCGATCGGACGCGTGCCCGTATCGTAGATACCGAGCCGTCCGGGCGTGTGGCGATGCAGGTCGTCGGAACCGCGGCGTCGTTCGGGAGCGAGGTCGAGGTCGAAGCGCTCGGGCCACGAACGAGAGCGCGGCGGGCTCGCGCCAGAGCTCAGGTGGAATCCGTCGCCCTCGGCGGCCGGCCCACCGCCGTGCAGCACGATCGGCGTGGTGCCCTCCTCGCCGGCGTGCGGGTGGCAGGCGTAGCAGGAGAAGCCTCGGCCGGTCTCGGCGTCGTAGTCCGGCGCGCCCAACAGTCGCTGCACGACGGGCGTGACCTGGTTGAACATGAAGCGCGTCCCTTCCGGATACTCACGCACCATCTGGTGCTGCTCGGGCGAGCCGGTCGGATAGAGCGCCGGCAGCGAGGGGCTGGGCATGCGGAAGTTGTCGGCGAACGCGTTCGGCCCGTGGCAGCTCTGACAGGTGAGCGTGCCGAAGCGCTCGTGGTCGTACCCGGCGAACGCCGTCCGCATCCGCGGCAGCACCTGCTCCCGCATCCACGCCTGCCGGTCCTGCTGGCTCATCTCCGCCCACGGCTGGACCGGGGGAGGCGGCTCGGCGCTCGCTTCGTCCGTCGCGGCGCTCAGTGGACGCTTGCGCGTGAGGCTCCTCGGGCGCGGGCGAGGGTGCGCCGCCGCAGGCCCCGAGGGCGAGCGAGAGCGAGACGAGCGCGAACGTGCGAGCCGAGTTCAGCATCCGACCTCCGAATCGGCCCGCATCCTATCCCGCGCGCGAGGGCGTCGTCCCCCTTTTCGCAGCGCGAAATGCAGGCTCAGTCCCTCTTCGCCGCCGCCTCGCCGCGGATGTCTCGCGGGAGCCGTCGCGACCTTCGGTGAACGCCGACGGCGCGTCAGCGATGGTGGATCCGCATCCCGCTCGCTTCGGCGCTCGCTGTCCCTCCGGAGCCGAAGCGCGCACCGAGCCCGGCGATCGCGATGGCCGCGTGGCGGAGGACGGCGAGGAGCGGCAGCGGCGTCACTCGAATCGCGGATAGAGCTCGCGCTCGAACGCGTCCCGGAGGGGGCTCGGCACGTGTCCCTCGAGCTCCTCGCGGGCGCCGATGCGGTAGCTGGACGTCGACCGCGCGACGGATGGGACCCACGCCGTGTGGAGCGAGAACCCGAGCTGCAGCGCGTCCGAGCCCAGCCGGCAGAGCGGGCCGCGCGCCAGATCGTCCGCGTCCATGATCCACAGCTCCGTGCGCGGGTCGGCGTACACCGTGCCGATCAGGTAGCCGGATCCGTTCGGCCGCGGGACGTATTGCATGGAGCCGGCGATGACCCCCGGCGGCAGCTCGAACGCGTCGTGGATGGCGGCGGTGTCGGCGTCCACCCGGACGATGGCGGACGGGCGGCCGGTCGCGCCGAGACGCTGGATCTCGGCGAGCGGGATCAGTCGGTGCGGGTAGTCCCGGTAGAGGTCGTGTACGAACTGCGTCATCAGCTCGGGGAAGAACCCGATGCTGCACCAGAAGAGGTGGTCGATCTTGCCCGGCAGCTCGTCCTCGGTGTTGATGGCGCGGCCGGCGTAGAGCGAGATCGCCCACGAGAGGCGCTCGTCGACCGTGGTTCTCGCTTCCACCACGCGCCCCTCCTCCGGGTCGATCACGTAGCGGCCGAAGCGGCCGACGTCCATCGCACCGACCGCCAGCAGCCCGTGGAGGTCCGGCGAGATGGGCGCCCGATAGGGCGACGCATCGTGGGGCCGGATCCACTCCGCGAGGTCGGTCGCGGGCGAGTGAGCCACGTGGAGGGTGATGCGGCCGTCGGGCTCGTCGTAGTCGGCGAGGAAGTGGTCGCTCTCCATCGGGATCCGCACCTCGCGGCAGGTCACCCGCTTGGCCCCGTCGTCTCCGATGGGAAGGCTCGGATCGTCGAGCGCGGCCCGCGGCACGACATAGAACGTCGTGTAGGGAAGCTGAGGCCGCGTGAACGCCGCGTGGAGCATCCGATCGAACACGGCATCGCGCGGGACGGGATCGTTGAACGCGGAGGCGAACCCGATCTTGAACCCCGTGTGGAGCAGCACCACGTGATCGCGCGTGACCGCGATCTGATGGATCGACTGGGTGATGGAGACCTCGCGGCCGTGTGGCAGCACCAAGCGAAAGCGTTCGAGCTTCCCGCTCCCGTCCCAGCGGACCAGGTCCGTGAACGTGTCCGGGATCATCGGCAGGTGACGGTCGAAGAGGCGCTCGAGCGCACGGTCGACCCTCGTCGTGTTCCGCTCGATGAAGCGGAGAAGCATGCGGTAGGCGGCCTCCACGCCGGCGATGGAAGCCACCCGGCCGAACCTCTGGGCCACGCCCGCGGGCACCCTGCTCAGCAGGTGGACGACCGGGATGGTCGCCATGAAGTTGGCGACGCCCCGGCCGTAACAGACCGTGAAGAGCTGACCCCTCCGACGATCCCAGACGGGGTGGGCCGGGCTGAGGTAGATCGGGAAGAGCGCATCGCCGAGCGCCTCGGGTCGCCACTCGTCGCGGCCGCCGACGGGGCCCAGCACCTCGAGGCTCACCGGATCGATCTCCACCGGCCTTCCCGCGTCGTAGGTCAGCACCATCCGGCTCGGTCCACTCCCGCCGCTCATCGGCACGAACGCCGTGTTGGCGAAGTCCCGAGTCCCCAGCGTGCCGACCCGCACGATCCCCGCCGTCTGAAAACGGAAGGGCCAGAGGTCGGGCTCTCGCGCCGTGATCTCATCGGCCACGAAGTCGTGGGTCCGCGCCAGCCGGCTCTTCAGCGTGACTCCGCTCGGGCCGAGATCGAAGCGACAGATCAGCCCGTCGCCCACCATGATCGTCGCCCGCTGATCGGCGGGCGGAGGGCTCACGGTGCTGGCCGGGGCCACCACGAAGAGATGCCCGCCGAGATCGGACGGGATGGCGCCCTCCTTCACCGAAAAGGGGAGGGCATCGTGCTCGTCCCGTGAAGTGTGAGTGACGGAGCGCGGAACACGGGGAGCAGACATGCATCATAGAGTAGCTGACCAAGAGCGAAATCTGAACGGGGCAGCGTCACGTCGCGTAAGGCGCTCTCGGGTCAGGCGCTCGAACGCCATCGGCACACAGCTCGCACCGGCGCGAGTCGCGATGAGAGTCGGGCGCGAAAGGCACTTTAGACGCGTCCAGTTCAGCGAAGATGCACGGCGCCGATGTTCGTCATCGCTCGTCGAAAACGGCCAAATATGCGCGGATTTAATCCACTGTCCCTTTCGGGTAATCCGTGTTTGGTGACCCGCGGATGTGGACGGAGACGCCCCTCGGCGAGGCTGCACGTGACCATCGTCCGGTCGCCGCCGACCTCGGTAGTGCGAGCCATCGTGAGCACGTCCACGTTTGGTAGCGAGCGCAGGCGCGGGTTCAACACCTCGTCCGCGGTCAGCGCGGGGACGGGCCTCCCAGAGCACCGATCCATTCGGAGAGCCGAGAAAGCGCGGAGCGCGATGGGGTCCCGCTGTGGCTCGGGCCGACGAGGCGATGCCGAGTATCGTCGAGGAGGTACGGGCCGCGGCTGGGGCCCGTCCCGCCCACGAGGTGGGTTACGACCCCCGCCGAGCACATCTAGATGGCACGTGCGCGCTTCGCGCCGGTCTCGGGCGCGTTCGATGCCCACGGCGATCGTCGTGGTGCTCGCGCCCGCCGGCGCGTCGTCGGCAGAAGAGGGCGGGATCGTCGAGCTCGATCCCCGAGCTGGCAGCGCGCGGAGACGGTGAGACGGACGGCTACGTCGACCCTTTCGTCGTGGTCGGCCGCGTGCAGCTCAGTGGCGGCCGAAGAACGCGATGATCTGGTCGTTCAAGTCGGGCCAGTGGCCGTGTCCGCCGGTGCCTTCGCAGTAGAGGACCTCCGCCCCGTCGCGGCAGCCTTCGTAGGGGACGCAACCGCTGGGAAGAGGCGCGCCCGCTGGATTGCACTCGTCGCACGCGACCAGCCAGTCTCTCGCTTGCGCGCCGTACATCGGAAACACGGTATCGCCGGAGTTGTGCATGATCATCGCCGAGATGGCCTCGGGGCGACAATCGACGGAGGCGAGGAGGGCGCCGGAGACGCCCGCGGACGCGGGGGCGAACGCGCGGGGCGGCGGATCCATGAAGTCGTTGAGGACGATCTCCCACGCCGTGCTCGCCCCGTCGGAGCTGCCGACCAGGTACGTTCGGTCGCGGTCGATGCACCAGGTCGCGGCGATCCGGTCGGCGACGCCAGCGACCCCGCGCACGCTGGGGATGTCGGTCGGCGAGACCGTGTCGACGTATGCGATCACGTAGCCGGCGCCGGTCGCGGTGGGGGTCATCCCGGTCGCCGACTCGATGAACTCCGCCGTTCCTCCGCTCGGCGCGTAGGTCACGATGAGCGGGTAGGGCACCGTCGGATCGTAGTCGGCGGGCGTCCGCACGTTGAACTGGACCCCGGAGACGCCGCTGGGCAGGCCGTCGGTCGAGCCCGACGCGCCGGTGCGCTCGCCGGGCATGCAGGCCGGTGGTCCCGCGTCGGTCGCGGAGCCTGCATCCCCGTTGGGAGCACCGTCGGGGCCGGCATCGCCGACGATCGAGGCTCCCGCATCGCTTCGCCGGCCGGCGTCGCCAACGTCCGACGCATCGACGGATCCGCCGTGCGGACCGCCGCAGGCGAGCGCGAGCGCAGAGACGAGGAGGAACAAGCTATCGCGCGAATGGGGCAGCACGGGGACTCCGTCTTGCATGCCGCGAGCTTCCGCAATCGCGCGGGCCCGCACAACCCGGGCGGCGCCGCGACCGTCCGCACTCCGCGTTGCCGGACCGACACGTCATCGAGCGCATCACAGGTGGACGACCCGCGCCCACCCGCCGGAGCCAGGCCTCGGCCATTCGACGGTGCCCATGGTAGGCGTTCTGAATCGGCCAGTGGGGATGCAGAATATCTCCGGTTCAGACCTTTGTAGCGGCCCGGAGATCGATCATGCTCTGCGCCGACGTCCCTCGGTGGGGGACCCCGCGTGGCAGTCGCGTCGCGTCGTCAGCTTCTCGCTGGGGGCGCCGCTCACGCGGGCGAGACCCTTTGGTTTCGGGCCGCAGACAACTCTCTCCTCATCGGGCCGATGAGGACGGTAACCAGGGCGCATGAAGGTCATCAAGCCGATGAAGCTGGGGTTCTTGTCGCGGCCGTTCGAGCACGAGCGCCGCTTCCGGCTCGGAGTTTCGGTGCTCCTCTTCGTGCCGATCGACCAGACCGCGACGCTCCTGATGGATCAGGAGCTCTTCAAGATGGCGGCCGAAGAGCTCGGCTCGCTCCCCCTCGAAGTCGGCATCCCGAAGTCGCGCGGCGAGTTCCTGGTCATGGGCAACGCCTACTCGCCGACGCCGACCCGGACCCTGCCCGTCCGCGCCGCCGTCGGGACGCGGGCGAAGGACCTCTACGTCGTCGGCGATCGGCACTGGCAGGAGGGTGTGCCGACGGAGCCCGCGTTCTTCACCGAGATGCCGCTCACCTGGGATCGCGCGTTCGGCGGGCCCGGGTTCGATCGCAACCCGCTCGGCCGCGGATTCGTCCCCGTCGAGGACCCGAACCGCGGCGAGCTGCGCCCGCTGCCCAACGTCGAGATCCCCGGCGCGATGATCGGCTCGCCGACCGAGCACCCCGATCCGGCAGGCTTCGGCCCCATCGACTTTACCTGGCCGCAGCGCTTCGAAAAGCTCGGCACCTACGACCAAGAGTGGATGCGCACCGGCTTCCCCGGATTCGCGCACGACGTCGACTGGTCGGTCTTCAACCTCGCTTCCGAGGACCAGCACTTCCAGACGCCGTTCGCCGGCGACGAGCCCATCCTCCTCGAGAACCTCCACCCGACCCGGCCCCGCATCGAGACGCGCCTCTCCGGCGTGAGCACGCGCTGCTTTCTGACCCTGCGCGACGGCAGCTTCGTCGAGGTACCGACCCGGCTGATGACGATCTGGATGTTCCCGCACCGCGAGCGTCTGGTCCTCATCTATCAGGGCTTCCGCGACGTCGTAGAGGATGACGCCAGCGACGTCCGGTGCGCCCTCGTCGCCGCCGAGTCGAGCGCCGCGCCGCGCTCGCTCGAGCACTACCGCGAGGTCCAGCGCAAGCGGAGCGATCGGACCGAAGGCCCCTTCGCCATGCTCGACGACAGCCCGCTCCTGCCGCCCGGTCACTCGGGCCTCGGCATCGAGGCGGCGGCCGAGAAGATGGAGCGCGAGAACCTGCTCCAAGAGAACATGCAGCGCGGCGCGACGGCCCGGATCGAGAAGGCGCGCGCGTTCCTCACCAGCCTGGGCCTCGATCCCGACGAGCACGGGCCGAAGATGCCCGGCCCGCCGAATCGAGCCGCCCAAGGATTCCGGCCGCCATGCCCGGGTTCATCAAGGGCATCCAGTTCCGCGCCGCCGAGCAGAAGGCGCAAGCCGAGGCGGAGCGCGAGGCGAGCGACGCCAAGCTCGAGAAGTTCTTCGAGAGCGTTGGCCTCGACTTCGACGTCATCCGCGAGGAGCGCAAAGAGACGCAGATCGGCCCGCCGAAGTTCCGCGCCGACAACGAGCGCGCGAAGTTCGCGCAGATGGCCGAGGAAGCGCGCCAGGCCGGCAGCCCGGTGCCGGAGCTCGATCACTACGCGACGAGCGAGGAGTGGTACCAGCGCTGGAAGTTCGGCGAAGACAAGCAGCGCGAGATGTACGTCCGGAACGCGCACCACCAGAAGCGCGCGCCCGCGATGGAGGAGCCGAATCGCAGCCGAGCGCGCGCCTGGGTCGAGGAGCGCGTGGCGCATCGCCAGAGCCTGGCCGGCGTGGACCTGACCGGCGCCGATCTCTCCGGCCTCGACCTTTCGCGCGTCGACTTCCGCGGCGCCTTCCTCGAGTCGGTGGACTTCACCGCCGCCAGCCTCGACGGCGCGCGCTTCGACGGCGCCGTCCTCGCCCACGCCATCATGGAGCGGGCGAGCATCGGCGGCGCGCGCTTCTCGAACGCGAACCTCGGCCGCGCGCTCCTCCGCGGCACGACGACCGAGGGCATCACGACCGACCTGCGCGGGGCCACGCTCTGGGGCGCCGATCTGACGCGCGCGAACCTCTCGGGCGCCATCCTGCCGAAGGCCCAGCTCTTCGAGGTCGTCTACGACCACACCGATTTTTCGGGCGCGAACCTCTCCAAGATCGCCTTCGTCGCGATGCCGGCGCAGAAGGAGCCGCCCAAGATCGGCGAGCCGCCTCCGCAGAAGATCGACCCCATCGATCTCAAAGGCGTCCGCCTCCGCGGCGCGAACCTCTCGGGCTGCACCTTCATCGCGGCCGATCTCTCCAGCGTGGACCTCGAGGGCGCGAACCTCGAAGGCGCCACCTTCTTCCGCGGCGTCTGCTCCGGGGCGCGCTTCGCGGGCGCGCGGATGGCGAACGCGCGCGCCGTGCAGGGCGCCCTCTTCGAGGGCTGCGACTTTCGCGGCGCCGATCTGTCGAGCGCGAACTTCCGCGCCACGAACCTGCGCGGCTCGAACTTCACGCAGGCGAAGCTGATCGGCGCCGACCTGAGCGAGGCGCGCCTCACGCAGGCCCAGCTCTACCGCGTCCGCGCTCGCGGCGCGCGCTTCGTCCGCACCGACCTCTCCCTCGCCTGCCTCGCCGGCGCCGACCTCATGGAGGCGACCTTCTCCAACGCCGACATCCGCAGCACCGACCTGCGCGGCGCCAACCTCTACGGCGCCGACATGTCCCGCGTGACCAGCGACGAGCGCACCACGGTGGAGGGCGCCATCCAGCTCAAAGTCCGCATCGAGCCCCGGAGGCAAGCATGACCCCCGACGAGCTGGCCGCCCGCGTCTACAACGGCGAAGTCATCCGTGACGTCTCGCTCGAAGGCGCCGATCTCTTCCGCCAGACCCTCGCCGGCGGCGTCTTCCAGAACGTCTCCTTCCGCAACGTCGGCGGCGCGCGTGTCTCCTTTCGCGAGTCGGTCCTGCGCGGCTGCGACTTCGAGGGCGCCACCTTGAGCGAGGCCGACTTCCGGCACGTGCAGATCGAGGGCTGCAAGTTCCGGGGCGCCACCCTCGAGGGCGCGAGCTGGGAGTACGCCATGGGCGCGAACATCGACTTCACGGAGGCCAACCTTCGCGGCGCGAACCTCCAGCGCTTCCAGGGCGCCGAGCTGACGCTCGACCGGACCGATTTGCGCGGCGCGAACCTCTCACGCGCCTCGCTCCTCGCGAAGTCCACCGACGAGGTCGACCTCTCGGGCAACCGAGATCGCCAAGAGCACCTTCTACAAGTGGGATCTGAGGACCGCGAAGCTGACGGGCACGAAGCTCGACACCGTGATGCTGCTCGGCTCCAACTTCGCCGGCATGGACCTCACGCAGATCCAGCTCATCCGCTGCAACCTCTCGAAGTCGGACCTCACGGGGGCGAACCTCGCGCGCGCCGATCTGAGGCAATGCAACTTCCAGGACGCGACCATGCTCGGCGCCCGGCTCGACGGCGCCATCGCGCACAACGCGCTCTTCATCGGCGCCGACCTCAGCCGGGCCATCTTGCGCGACGCGCAGCTCCCGCAGGCGCTCTTCGTCGGCGCCAAGCTCGAGCAGACCGATCTCTCGGGCTGCGACCTGCGCCAGGCCATCCTCCAGAAGGCCGAGTGCACGGGGGCGTACTTCAACGGCGCCAACCTCAGCGAGGCCGACCTCTCCCACGCGAACCTGACCCAGGCGAGCTTCGAGGCGGCCACCCTCTTCCGGACCAAGCTCCACAGCGCCAACGAGCTCGGCGCGCGCTTCGGACCGACCCGCGCCCTCGCGATAGGCACCGACGAAGAGCTCGCCCAAGCCGAGAACTTCGTTCCCAGCATCTGAGAACGCCGGAGAAGTATATGCAAAGAGCAGCAGCAAAACAGACCGAAGCGATCCGGACACTCCAGCGTCGCAATCTCCCCCTCCCTCAGGGAGGGGGCCGGGGGGTGGGTGGCAGCCAAGCTCCCGCTGGCGAAGGCTGGCCCAGTGATCTCCCCCTCCCTCAGGGAGGGGGCCGGGGGGTGGGTGGAAGCCGCAGGCCGGAGGGCCGAGCCATCCGCCAGGAGATGGGCACGATCGTGAAGAGCGCGCGCGGAGCGCTAGAAGTCGACACCGAGTCGGGCCGCTTCCCCGCCCGCCGCGCGTTCGGCTGCCTGGTCGAGCCGGAGGTCGACGACCTCGTCCTCCTCGCCGTCCCGTTCGCCGGCGACCTCTACGTGCTGAGCGTGCTCGAGCGCCCCACCGACAGCCCCGCGCGCCTGACGAGCGAGGGCGACCTCGAGGTCGAGCTCCCCGCAGGCCGCTTCACCGTCGCCGCCAAAGAAGGCCTCGAGCTCGCGACCAGCTCCACCCTGAGCCTGGCCTCCCGCGCACTTTCCATCCGGGCCCGCGTCGGGGGCGTGCTCGTGGACGAGCTCTCCTACCTCGGCGACAGCGTCCGCGCGCACGGCGGCGCCCTCGAAGCCATCTTCGACGCCCTGGACACCGTCAGCGAGCGCTGGACCCAGCGTACCAAGCACGCCCTCCGCGTCGTCGAAGAGACGGACGTCACCCGCGCCCGCGACATCGACACGCGGGCAGAGGGCGTCCTGAGCATGCGCGGCAAGCACGCGATCACCACGGCCGAAGAGCTCGTGAAGCTCGAAGGCGAGCAGATTCACCTCGGCTGACAAGGCGGAGAAAGAGCGGACATGTTTGGCAACTGTCAAATGGCTGGGACCGATATGGGGTTTCCCGACGTCTGCCTGACGCCGGGCCCGGTCGGCCCCATCCCGATCCCGTACCCGAACATCGCCATGGGCCCGACGGCGATCCCGTCCCAGGTCGCGGTGCTCTACAGCTGCATGCCGGCCCACAACCTCGCCACCATCATCCCCCTGACCAACGGCGACAACGCCGGCGTCGCGATGGGCGTCGCCTCGGGAACCGTGATGGGCCCGGGCCGCCACCTCACCGGCGCCAACACCGTCCTCGTCCAGGGCATGCCGGCGACGAGGCTGACCAGCATGTCCCTCCAGAACAGCACCAACTGCCCCGGATGTCGCGTCGTCCCCAGTCAGACGATGGTCATCATCATGGGCGCATGAGCGCCGGATTCAATGGAACCAGAGTCGACAGTCATGACGTCTTTGTCAGTGTGGGTTGCTTCGTGCGCGCTCGGAAGGGGTGAGCGATGAACGATATGGTCGCGACCGAGGATCGCGTCGAGCTCGGCTTGGAGATCGAAGGCCTCGGCGACGCCATCCTGGGCGTCCGCAGCATCGAGCTGGACGAAGCGCTGAACGCGCTGCCGCTGGCCAAGGTGGATGCCCTCTGCCATGGCGCCGACCCGGACGTGCCCTCGCTGCTCGACTCCGAGTGCACCATCTGGCTCCAGCGCGGCGTCGACCGCCGCACCTTCCGCGGCCTGATCCGGCGCGCGCTGGTGCACGAAGAAGTCGAGGGCCTCCAGATCAAGCTCGAGGTCGTGCCGGCGCTCGGCCTCCTCGGAGGCCAGCGCGACTCGCGCATCTTCCAGGACAAGACCGTGCTCGAGGTCGTCGAGGCCATCGTCCAGGAGCAGCTCGGCCCGCGCCGTCGCACGCTCCGGAACGAGTGCGAGAAGAGCTACGAGAAGCACGAGCTCCTCGTCCAGTACGAAGAGTCGAGCCTCGCGTTCCTCGGCCGGCTGCTGGAGCGCGAGGGCATCATCTTCTTCTTCGACCACGAGCCCGAGCAGGAGGTCCTCGTCCTTCGTGACAGCGTGAGCGGCTGCCCGCTGCTCCACCCGGACGAGGGAGGCACCGTGCCCTTCGCGTCCATCTCGGGCGAGTGGCCGGCGGCGGAGACCATCTGTGGCGCCGAGCACGCCGAGCAGATCGGCCCGACGGGCGTCGTCATCAAGGGCTACGACTGGACCAACCCCTCTCTCGAGGTGAAGAGCGAGCAGGAACCGGCGGACGGCCAGCCCGGGCTCATCCAGTACGAGCACGCCGCCGCGCTGAGCTTCCATCGCTACGGCGATGGCCACTACCAGATGAACAGCGCGGCCGCGCAAGCGCAGATCCGCGCCGAGCTGCTCGAGCAGCAGCGGCACCTCTTCCACATGGAGGGCAGCGTCCTCATGGCGCAGCCCGGCCACCGCATGGAGCTGAGCGGCGCGCCGGACCTCGGCATCGACGGCGGCTACCTCATCGTCTCGAACAAAGCGCGGGCGGCCGCGACCGCGGGTGCGCCGGGTACCTTCCACCAGCGCCTCGAGTGCGCGCCCTCGGATCGCCCCTACCGCCCGGCGCGCGTCACCCCGCGCCCGCTCGTGCACGGCCTCCAGTCGGCGACCGTCGTCGGCCCGCCGGGCGAAGAGATCCACACCGACCAGCACGGCCGCATCAAGGCCTACTTCCACTGGGACCGCCACGGCCGCCCGGACGAAGAGAGCACCTGCTGGCTGCGCGTCATGCAGCTCTGGTCGGGCCCGGGCTGGGGCGCCATGGCGCTCCCGCGCATCGGCATGGAGGTCATCGTCAGCTTCGTGGACGGAAACCCGGAGCACCCCGTCGTCCTCGGCTGCCTCTACAACGGCGAGAACCGCCCGCCCTATCCGCTCCCGGACGAGAAGACCAAGTCCACCCTCAAGTCGAACAGCTCACCGGGCGGCGGCGGCTCGAACGAATTCCGCTTCGAGGACAAGGCAGGCAAAGAAGAAGTCTACCTCCACGCCCAGAAAGACTTCCACGAGCTCGTCGAGCACGACCACGGCACCCACGTCCGCCACGACCAGTCGAACGTCGTCGACAACGACCAGCGCGAGATCATCCACGGCAACCAGGACAAGAGCGTGGACGGAAACCGCACCGTCTACATCCGCCAGAACGTCGAGGAGACGATCGACAACGACTACACCCGCCAGATCCTCGGCAAAGCCCAGGACTCCATCGTCATGGGCGAGACGCGCACCATCCAGAACGGCCTCACCGAGATGATCCAGGGCGGAGAGACCCGCCGCGTCGAAGACGGCCAGCGCGAGACCATCATCGGCGACAAGCAGGAGTACATCGAAGGCAACTCCACCCAGACCATCGCGGGCGAGGTCGTTCAGCAGGTCCGCGACGGCATCGGCATGTTCACGCCGGGCGAGATGAAGCTCGAGGGCAAGGCGGGGATCCGCTTGCAGACCGATGGGCCGGCGACGCTGATCGCGCATGGAGGGTGGACGACGGTCGCTCCGGCAGGGCAGCGGCACGTGGACAGCGTGTGGGAATGGACCGGGGGCACCAAGAACGAGGCCTGTGGCAGTGCGTTTGAGATGGTTGGGGCCAAGATGGAGAGTGTGCTCGTGGAGATGAAGGCTGTGGGCCTTGCTATGGAAAGCGTGGGGGCCGCTGTGGAAACTGCGCTCGTTGCTTTTGAAAGTTCAATACTGCGGCTGGAGATGCCGTCCATACATCTTTCTGATAGTGAGTTTGCGTTGCACAACGGTGCCTTGATGCTCGTTGGGGAGTCGGCGCCAAACAATGAGGCGGCAAGTTTTTCAAATATTTAACTGGGGTATCGGCGTGCTGAATGTGGCCAGTGCTGCGGTCGCGCCTCTTGTGGAGTTTGAGTACGAGGGCTCGTCGGAGCATGTCGATGGTACTGTTGCCAAGCTTCGAGAGAATCTCGACGCCGTCAACGAGAAGCTTGACGAGGTGACTGCGTGGTTGGTCGGGCACCCAGATGACCCGGATGCGCTGGCGACTCAGGCGGGGTTGATGGCGGAGCAGAGTGATCTCATGGCCAGGTTGGGCGCCTTGGGTTGGGAACCCGAATCCTGATGAGACTCGTGCCGGCTGGAAACGCCGTGCCAATGCTGGGCTTTCGGTTCGCTAAGCTGGGCTGGCGGTGTGGGCTGACAGCGCTTGTGTTGTGCACATCCACTGGGATGGCCCTCGCGCAAGCACGAGGTTCACTGAATCGCAATCCCGCATCACTCCTCGGCCGGCCGTCCGACGCGGGACCGCGGGACCACGAGCTGACCGTCGAGACCCTCGAGCACGGCTCCTGGCTTGCGACGATGGCGGCGCTGCAGCGGGATCCGGGCTCGGAAGGCAGGACGGTGCATGTCCTGGTCAGCGAGTCGGACGGGACGCGCGCGCCGTGCGGCTCGTACAACCTCAACATCGACGAGGCGGACGCAGGCGCGTTCGAGGTGCTCGATTGCGACTCGTCCACGAACGCCACCTCGGTCCGGCTGCGCTCGCGCACGGCGCTGTTCGATCACGGCGGGGTGGTCCCGGTCCCGCGCACCGTCCAGCTCAGCGCGACTCAGGTGCGCGTCGCTTCTTCGAGCGGCGGCGCGCCGCTCACCGGCGGGGCGGTGCTGATCTGTTCCGCACGCGTCCGCCCCTACCTCGACGACATCGAGCACGGCACCCACGTCGCACTCACACCGGACGCGTACGAAGCGCGGGTGCGCACCGTCCACGTCGACGTCCAGCAAGAGTCCGACGGCTGGCTCCTGTCCACCCGCTCGCGGGAGCAGTTCGACATCGCTTACGAGGTGGTCGACCGCCACACCCATGAGGTCGTCCTTCGAGACGAGGCGCACCTCACCTGTGCCTCGGGCCCCGGGCGCGGCGACGCCGAAGGCGCCGGGCCGCAGGTCCTGGTCACGCGTGACGGTCGCCTCTTTCGCGGCGCGATCGCCCACCCAGAGGAGGGCCGCGCCGTGGTCCACGCCGCCAACGGTACAGTCACCCGTGTTCCCGCGTCGGAGATCCTCTACGAAGGTCGGCAGGCACCGGTGATGCGGGACGTGGAAGGGAGTGCTCCGGGCGCGCAGTACGAGTACATACGCTTCCGCCCCCCGGTACACTGTCACCAGACCAACCAGCGTGTCCCCGATCCGGACGGAGAAGGGTACTCCATCCGGAGGGTGCGACACTGCCGGCGAGAACGGTTGCGTCTCTTCCGAAGAGAAGGTCGGGATCGCCTTCTGTGCGACGGTTCCTGTGACCTGCTACTTCGTCGGGGCACGCGGTCCTTGGTCTTGCTGCGAGAGACGCCCGCAGTGTGGTCCCCGTCGGTCCCTGGCGCGTTGACCGTTCCGCAACAGCGAGTGCTTCACTCTCGCGGGACTCTGCGCTGACAGGTGGACTATTGCTGGTGCGTCTCTGGCTGGAGTAGGGCGGGGGTTGCTTGTTAGTGGCGGGCGAGGTTGTGTTGGGTGCGCCCAGATGTTCACCGCATGCACCTGGAAGACACTGGCGCGGCTCTCCTCGCCGCCGCCGCCGTGGCAGGGGTGATTATGCTGATATGTGCATCCCTATCTATCTGGTCCATTAACAGCGCCGCCAACTGCGGTGATGCGTTTTCAGTGATTCTGCGAGGGGCACTTTACGTGGGAGTATTTGTGCCGCTGGCATTGGTTCGGAAGGCGATGGTTGCCGGCCGTTACACGGCAGCGGTGTTCCTCGTCTTGCTTCGCTGATTTTCGGCATCTACCGGGGCGTTCCGCCAGCCCACGCTCAGGCGCCGGCTCACGAGCTGACGGTCGAGACGCTCGAGCACGGCTCCTGGCCGGCGACGGTGGCGGCGCTGCAGCGGGACCCGGACTCGGAGGGCCGGACGGTGCACGTCCTGGTCAGCGAGACGGACGGCATCGCGGGCGCCCTGCGGGTCGTACGAGCTGAGCTTCGACGAGGCGGATGCGGCCGCGTTCCAGGTGCTCGACTGCGACTCGTCCACGAACGCCACCTCGGTCCGGCTGCGCTCGCGCACGGCGCTGTTCGATCACGGCGGGGTGGTCCCGGTCCCGCGCACCGTCCAGCTCAGCGCGACTCAGGTGCGCGTCGCTTCTTCGCGCGGCGGCGCGCCGCTGACGGGCGGAGCCGCGATGCTCTGCTCGGCCCGCATCCGCCCCTACCTCGACGACATCGAGCACGGCACCCACGTGCCGCTCACCCCGGACGCGTACGAAGCGCGGGTGCGCGCGGTCCACGTCGACGTCCAGCAAGAGTCCGACGGCTGGCTCCTGTCCACCCGCTCGCGCGAGCAGCTCGACATCGCCTACGAGGTGGTCGACCGCCACACCCACGAGGTCGTCCTTCGGGACGAGGCGCAGCTGACCTGTGCCTCCGGCCCCGCGCAGGGCGACGCCGAGGGCGCCGGGCCGCAGGTCCTGGTCACGCGCGACGGCCGCCTCTTCCGCGGCATGATCAGCCACTCCAGCAAACGGCCCGGCCGAGGTCCGCGCGGCCGACGGGACGAGCACGCGCATCGCTGCCTCGGAGATCCTCTGCGAAGGCCGCCACGCGCCCAGGACGGGCGACGTGGGGGGCAGTCCGCCGAACGCGCAGTACGCGTACGTACGCTTTCGTCCTCCCGTTCGCTGTCATCATCGCGAGCGGCGGGTACCCGATCCAGAAGGGGGATGTTGCTCTTCTGGTTTCCGGGGCAGCCCTCGCCGTTCTCGGGTTGATCTCCGGGGGCAGCGTCTATCTGGCTGGTGCCGAGAGGCCCGAGGGCCACTCTTCGCTTTGACTGAGAGGGTAGGATGCCTCCGCGGAATCGGCGGCGGTGGCTGGAGCACTTCAATGGTTCGCATTCGAACATCCGCATGCGGTTGGCATCCGACCCAGCGCCGGCCATCCGCCGAGGAACCGCGAGAGGGATGCCGAGCCTGTCTGTGTCTGGCCATCGGCCATCCGATCCAGGTCGGCGCGCCGGCGACCCGTCGCGAGCGGTCGTGTTCGGCGGTGCGGGCATTCACGCGGACGGTTCGGGCGCGGCCAGCGTTGTGGCGTCGCGGGGCGGCGGCGAGGGGGTACTGCCTGCCACCCGCGGAGGACGACGTTCCATGACGGCGTTGATCTCCGCGCCGACGATGACGAGGAGCGCGCTGAGGTAGAACCAGAACAAGAGGATGGCCACGCCCGCCAGCGAGCCGAGCGTCTCCTCGTAGCTCGCGAAGAAGTCGATGTAGAGGGAGAACCCGACCGAGGCGGCGAGCCACAGCAGCGCGGCCACGATGGATCCCGGGGTCACCCAGCGCCACCTCGGCGATTCGCGGGAGGGGCCCAGCCGGTAGATCGCAGCCAGCGCGAAAAGCACGAGCCCCACGAGGAGCAGCCAGCGCACGATCTCCGTGATGACGCGTCCCTCAACGTCGATCCCCCACGCTTCCAGGGCTGCTGGCACGGCGGCCACGAGGCCGATCGCGACAACTAGGCCGATGACTCCACCGATGGTGAACAGCAGCGCGAGTATCGTCCGCTTGAACAAACCGCGCGTCTCTTCCTCGTCATACGCGAGGTTCATCGCCTCCATGAGGCCGCGTGCCGCCCGGCTCGCGCTCCAGAGCGCGACGAGCAAGCTGACCACGAGACCCCACGTGAGGATGGCCGGCGAGATCGACGCGAGCCGCTGGAGCTGCGTTGCCAGCACGCTCTGGGCGCTCGGAGAGAGGAAGCCCAGCGTTCCCACCTGTACGTCGATGGTCGCCGGGTCGGCGGCGAGCCCGTAGATCGCGACGGCGGCGAAGAGCGTCGGGAAGAGGGCGAAAAATCCATAGAACGCCACGCCGGCAGCGACGAGCCCCACGTTGTCTCGTCGCATCTCCTTGCGCACGCTCCACGCGGCATCGTCCCAGCCACGCCCCTTTGCGCGGCCGCGCGGAGTGCTCCTCGTTTGCTGGTCGCTGTTCTGCATGTCGAAGGTCCTCTCCCTGCCGGGGCAGCACCCCCTGTGCCGGTGAGGCCGCCGCCGTGGAAGGCGGGGGCCACCGGGCGCATTTCGCGACAGTGAGCGCGAGCTGCCGTCACATTGCTACGGTCCGGAGTGACTGCTCTCCGGCCCCATGACTCGGCGGAGTTGCATCGCCGAGAAGTGATGTGTCCGCGCTCGGCATCATTCAGCCGGCGCGTCGGTACTCGAGCGTGTACTCGATGGGGATCGGGAGCTGATCCGAGGTGAGGTAGAACACGAGGGTCAGATGCTCTGCGTCCGGCGAGAGCGTCAGCGCGATCCTGCGAGCGCCAGTCGCCGTGCGACCGTCGAGCATGAGCGCGTTCGCCTGCTCGTCGACGTGCGCCGACACGTAGATGGGTCGGCCCTTCGGATCGGTGGTCACGACCGGCGGGCCCCCGAGCGCCACCGGTGGTGGCCTCCAGTCGTCGAGCACGAGGCGTAGCCGGTCGTCCGGGAGCGCCGCCAGCTCGATGCGCGAGCTCGGGACCACCTCGTCGCGGATCTTGTCGCGCGCGATGCCCCGCGTGAAGAAGCCCATCTCGTCGGTCACGGCGTGGATGGCTTGCTTGACACGCTCATCCGCCTGCGCTGGGTCCGCGAGCTCGTACACGCCCGTGAACCGGTCGAGGTCGACCTGCGCGCCTTCGCCGTACGCACGCGCGCTCAGGGTCAGGAACAACACCGCCACCAGCGCGACTACTCGTTTCGTGCTGCGTCTCATCACTACTCGCAAGGGATTGACTACTCGAGGGGGTTGCAGGATCGACGCCAGGTCGCACGGCGCCGCCGAGCGCGGGTAGGGGCGGGCCGGCGCATGCGACGAAGCAGTACGGTCGCGAGGAGCTCGATTCACAGCCCTCCCGTCGCTCCGGGGTCTTCTCAGAGGGGAACGCGCCCGCCTTCCGCCGGTCTGCTCGTCGAAAATCGGCCGGCACTTGCTCCTCGCGTCGCAACGAGATTGGACGCGTCGTGCTCGCCGGTGGGGGCGCCGGCGATCCGCGCACGCTTCGTGCTTCGCGAACTCCGTTGCAGCCGCGATGCAGACGCAGACACACAGCGACGACCCCAAACCGCAGGCCCCCGTCGGAGACCTCGACGCGGGGCTCGACGCCGAGGAGGCCGCGCGACGCCTCGCCGAGCACGGCGAGAACACCCTGCGGGAGACACACGTCAGCCTGGCCCGCAAGCTCCTCTCGTACTTCTGGGGGCCGATCCCGTGGATGATCGAGGCGGCGGCGGTCCTCTCGGCCGTGGCGCAGCACTGGGAGGACTTCGTGGTCATCACCACGATGCTTCTCCTCAACGCCGGTGTCGGCTTCTTCGAGGAGTACAAGGCGGACGACGCGATCGCCGCGCTGAGGCAGAAGCTCGCCCCCACCGCGCGGGTCCTGCGCGACGGAGCGTGGACCGAGCTGCAGGCCAAGCTCCTCGTCCCCGGCGACGTCGTCTTCCTCCGGCTGGGAAGCATCGTGCCGGCCGACGTCCGGCTCGCGCGCGGCGCATACCTCAGCGTCGACCAGTCGGCGCTCACCGGCGAGTCGCTGCCGGTCGACAAGGCCGTCGGCGACGACGCCTACTCCGGCTCGATCGTGCGCCAGGGCGAGATGCGCGCGGTGGTGACCGTCACCGGAATGGACACCTACTTCGGCCGCACCGCCCACCTCGTCGAGACCGCGGCGACGCGCTCGCACTTCCAGAAGGCGGTGCTGCGGATCGGCAACTTCCTCGTCCTCGGCACCGTGGGCCTGGTGTCGCTCATCGTCGTGGTGTCGCTCTTCCGGCACGACCCTCTGATCGAGACCCTCCTCTTCGCGCTGATCCTGACCGTGGCCGGTATCCCGGTCGCGCTGCCCGCCGTGCTCTCGGTCACCATGGCGGTCGGAGCCTCCAAGCTCGCGGTCATGAAGGCGATCGTCTCCCGGCTCGTGTCCACGGAGGAGCTGGCGGGGATGGACGTCCTCTGCGCCGACAAGACGGGCACGCTGACCGACAACCACCTCGTGCTGGGAGAGCCCGTCGCGCTCGGCGAGCACGATCGGAGCGAGCTCATCGTGGCCGCCGCGCTCGCCTCGGTCCGCGAGGACCCGGACGTCATCGACGCGGCCATCTTCTCGGCGCTCGACGAGGACGCGCTCGTGCCCTTCGAGGTGGTCGCGATGACGCCCTTCGACCCGGTCCGGAAGCGGGCAGAGGCCGAGGTCCGGCGCGCGGGCGACACCTTCCACGTCGCGAAGGGCGCGCCGCAGGCCATCGTGGAGCTCGCAGGGTGCGACGCCGAGACGGCCGCGCGCGTGAACGGCGAGACCGACGTGCTCGCCGCCCACGGGTACCGCACGCTCGCCGTGGCCGAAGAGCACGATGGCCGCTGGGAGGTGCTCGGCCTCTTGCCGCTCTCCGACCCACCGCGCGCCGACTCGCGGGAGGCTCTCGCGACCGCGCGAGAGATGGGACTGCGCGTGCTGATGGTGACCGGAGACCACGAAGCCATCGGCCGCGACGTCGCGACGCAGGTGGGTCTCGGCGCGAACATCCTGCCCGCCTCCGCGTTCGCCGGGCTACACGGGCGTGAGCTCGAGGCGCGCATCGAGAGCGCCGACGGGTTCGCGCGCGTGCTACCCGAGCAGAAGTTCGCCATCGTGGAGAGCCTCCAGAGCGCCGATCACATCGTCGGCATGACGGGGGACGGCGTGAACGACGCGCCGGCGCTCAAACAGGCGGACGTCGGCATCGCGGTCAGCGGCGCGACCGACGCGGCCCGCGCGGCGGCGGATCTCGTCCTGACCGCGCCGGGCCTATCCGTGATCGCGCGCGCGGTGGAGGAGGCGCGGCGCATCTTCGAGCGGATGACGGCCTATGCGATCTATCGGATCGCCGAGACCGAGCGTGTGATCCTGTTCCTCACGCTCTCCATTCTCGTCTTCGACTTCTATCCGGTCACGGCCGTGATGATCGTGCTCCTCGCGATCTTCAACGATGTCCCGATCATGATGATCGCCTACGACAACGTACCCGTCGCCGCGCGGCCGGTGCGCTGGGACATGCAGCGCGTGCTCGTGACGAGCACGGTGCTCGGCCTCGTCGGCGTCTTGGAATCGTTCGGTCTCCTGTGGTTCGCCGACAGCTTCTTGGGGATGCCGCATCCGCAGCTCCAGACGCTCATCTTCCTGAAGTTGCTGGTGGCCGGGCACCTGACCATCTACGTCACGCGCAACAGCGGCTGGCTCTGGAACCGTCCCTTCCCGAGTTGGAGGCTGATCGCCGCCGCCGAAACCACGCAGATCTTGGGGACGCTGGCGGCGGTCTACGGCTGGTTCATGCCGCCCCTCGGCTGGACGTACGCCGGGCTGGTGTGGGCCTACGCGATCGTCTGGTTCGTCATCGAGGACGTTGCCAAGGTGGCGACCTACGGCTTGCTGCGGCGCGGCTCCGCGCGTCACGAGCGTCACATCGCCCGCATCACCCGGAGCCTCCACGGCGTCCCCACGGCGCGACAGGTGTGAGGACGAGAGCGGAGGCATCAAATCTGCTTCTATCCCGAAGCATGAACACAATACTGGACTCGTGGCGGGACGCCCTGAGCAGCTTCGTGAGGTTTCTGCCCGACCTCGTCGCCGGCTTGGTCGTCCTCCTCATCGGGTGGGTCGTGGCGGCGGTGCTACGTCGAGTCATCCGTGCGCTCCTGCCGCGCACAGGACTCGATCGGTTCTTGGCCCGGCACGAGCTCATCGAGCGAGAGCCCGATACCCACGCAGGCTCCCGCGTCGTGGCCAGCGCGGCGTACTGGGCGATCTTGCTCATCGCGCTCATGCAGGCGAGCAACCTCTGGGGACTCGGCTTCGTGGCCAACGGGCTCGGGCGCATCATCGCGTATGTGCCCAACGTGGTGGGCGCCGTGGTCGTCTTCGGCCTCGCGCTGCTCATCGGCAACTGGGCCCGCGATCGCCTCTCGCGCGGCGCCGAAGAGCGGTGGCACAGCACGCTCCTCCCGGACGCCTTGCGCGCGGCCATCCTCACCGTCGGTGCGTTCCTCGGCCTGCGGCAGCTACTCATCGCGCCGGAGATCCTGGTCATCGCGTTCGCCTTCGTGTTCGGCTCGATCGCCGTCGCGACCGCGATCGCCTTCGGCCTGGGCGGCCGGCATACCGTCGAACGAATGACCCACGACTGGTATGAGCGGCAGCGGAGCGCACGTTCCGCGGAGGGCGACGCGTCGAGGGATCACGAAGAGGTGCCGCCGGGTCGACCGAGCGCCTCCTGAACGACGCTTCGCAAGCGTGGCCGAAGGCGGGCTTCGCGAGGCCGACGCGCCCGCCGGCCGCGGGCGCGGAGGCCGATCCGGGTGGCGGCCGTGAACCGCGCCCACCGGCGGAGAGACGTGTTGGATGGTCGATGTTCGAGCACCGCACCAAGCCGCTGCTGCCGCCGTCCCGTTTCGCCTGGCGAATGCTGTTCTTCCTCTTGATGGGAGGCGTCGTCGATGGAGCGACGGTCGCGTTGGGCGCCGCAGTCTTTCACGACACAGAGGGCGTGAGCTGGATGGATGCCTTCGTCGACGCTGCGATGGTAGTGACCGGGAACGGACCACAGGGGCGGATCGTCACCTCGGCGGGCAAGGTGTTTCTCACGGTCTACGCGCTCGTTGGTGGCGTTACCTATATCATCGTCGCGGCGATGATTCTGGCGCCTGCATTGCACCGTCTTCTCCACGTGCTGCACCTACGTGCGCCGGAAGAGCAGTGAACCCGGAGCTCTACAACTCCAGATTTGTGTGAGTGTTTTGCCATGTCGCGTCGAAACGGCACGGGGAAGGGTGTTCCCATGAGGCAGTCCAGCTTCTTTCCAGCGTTGTTGTTCTTCCTGGCACTCGCGGGTGGGCTCGTCCTCGCATACGCGGAATACGTGCTGTCCGGCTCCGCGGTTGGAACCCTCGCGGTCGCGGGCGGGGCTCTCGCGGTCGCCATCGCGGTTTCGGCTGCCGTCAAGGTTGCAGCGCCGTGGGACCGTGCCGTCGTGTTGCGCTTGGGCCGTTATCGCGGCATTCACGGTCCAGGCGTGTTCGGTCTCGTTCCGATCATCGATACCATCCCCTACTGGATCGACACGAGAGTGATCACGACCGGGTTCAAGGCGGAGAAGACACTGACCAGGGATACCGTCCCCGTCGATGTCGATGCCGTTCTGTTCTGGAAGGTCATCGACGTCGAGAAGGCGGCCCTCGCGGTGGCTGACTACGTGAGCGCGATCAGCTGGGCATCGCAGACGGCGCTCCGCGATATCATCGGCAAGACCCAGCTCGCCGACATGCTCGAGGGCCGCGACAAGATCTCCACAGAGCTAGAGCGCATCATCGATCAGCGAACCGAGCCTTGGGGCATCAAGGTGGTCTCGGTGGAGGTCCGGGACGTCCTGATCCCGTCGGCGCTCGAGGACGCGATGTCGATGCAGGCGCAGGCCGAGCGCGAACGACAGGCGCGAGTGATCCTCGGCGACTCCGAACGCCAGGTGGCCGAGAAGTTCGGGGAAGCCGCCAAGACGTACGCTCACGATCCCATCGCGCTGCATCTCCGAGCGATGAACATGCTCTACGAGGGTCTCAAGCAGAACGCGACGATCGTGCTCGTACCGAGCACAGCGCTCGAATCGATGCAGCTCGGCGGGCTCGCCGGGGTCACGGCATTGACGGAGGAGCTCGGCAAAGAGAAAGACGGCAAGGGTAGGGAGAGGGACACGGTACACGCAGGTCGCGCCTGATCGGGCGGGTTCGTTGCCCTCGAACCGGAGGACCAGCGCGACGGCGAGCTCGTGGAGCTCCATGCGACGGTCGCTAAGATCGAGAAGAGGGTCGCGGTCCTCACCGCAATCGTCCGCCCGCGCGGCGCTTCATCGCCGCGAACGATTCACGAATCACATCGCCGGGACGATCGCCCAGTTCGGGTACGAGCCGTAACGCTGCTTGGTCGGCCGCCTCGCGTACTGCGCCCACGCCTCGGCGGCGCCGTCGACGCCGGAGTCCACGGCCGTGGCCAGGGCCGGCTGCATGTTGGCGGGGAACCCCTGGGCGCTCCATGGATAGCCACTGAGGTCGCCCGGTTGGTAGCCGCTGCTGCCGAAAACCACGGTGCCGCAAGGCATCGAGAGGTTGGCGGCGGACGCCGAGTGTTGGAGCATCGTCGGCCAATCGGGGTAGAAGGCGCTGGACGAGTCGTCCCGCACGCGCACCGAGTAGATGGAGGCGAACTGGTAGCAAGCGTCCTGCATTCGATGGACGACGAAACGTGCTTTCCACTCGAGCACGGGACGCCACTCTTCGTAGCCTAACCGGACCATGTTTCCGATCGCCCACGTATAGAAGTCGTCCTGCCATGGCGCGATCCCGTTGCCGTCATAGTACGGCATGAGGCCCGTCTCGAAGCCGGGGCCGTAGTCGGGGTTGTTCACCCGGTGCTCCACCAGCCATTCGCGGTTGTTCGTGAGGTAGCTCTCCAGCTCCGGCTTCATCGAGTGATCGTCCGGTATGATCCAGGCGAGGTACCCGAGCGTGCGGAGCGTCCACGCTTTGTTGCGTACCTGCCCGCTCTTGACGAAGACGTTCTGCTCGTAGTCGCGGTAGCTCTGGTTCAGCCAGAGCGCGTTCCAGTTTTCCCAGAACGTCATCTCCTCGAGGTAGAAGGGATCGGTCGTCAGGAGATAGGAGACGTACGCGAAGCCCGGCTCGTGTGGCGGGTTGGTCCGGAAGGGCGCGTTGTCGTGCGGTCCGCTCCAGCGGGGAATGGGGTGATCGAGCTCGGCGTTCGGGCGGGCCGCGACATTGGTGGTCGCCGAGGGATACGTCTGCACGGAGAGCGGTCCATCCGTGTCGCGGTCCCGCAGATGGATGGGCCACACGGCGCTCGAGTCGTCGATGTCCATCGAGAGCGCCAGCGCATCGGGGTCGTTGGTCAGCACCGGGAACGTCGCCCACACCGGCAGCGGTCCGATCTCCGGCCGACCACCCGTCGCGCCCATGTCGGCGGTCAGGACGGTCGCGCCCATCAGCCCGTGTGGGGATCCCTCGTACTGCGTGCGATGATCGGAGACCGCCGTGTCGGTCAGGACGAGCTCCGGGTCGTAGTTGGGCACGGCCCCGGTCGCCCGGAGGTACGCCAGATCGTATTGGACAGCGTGCCCGACCGGCGTGCCGTGCCAGAGGCGCGTCGCGCGTGTCCTCGACCAGCGCCACACCGTGACGCCGTCTTCCTGGGAAACGACCTCGCCGTCGATCGAGAGCTCGATCCGGTCGGTGACTACGTTGTCGCCCG
Source organism: uncultured Pseudomonadota bacterium (assembly GCA_963832725.1). Classification (GTDB taxonomy): domain Bacteria; phylum Myxococcota_A; class Polyangia; order Polyangiales; family Sandaracinaceae; genus JAEZBP01. The sequence goes on along the minus strand of CAWHVG010000003.1, from coordinate 1,944,641 downwards.
CGACCTTGGCCCAGCAGTTCTCGATCGTCGCGATCACCTCGACGGCGCCGGTGGTCGGGTAGAACCACACCCAGGCCTTGAGCGCCAGGTGCGGGTGCTCGGCGCCCGTCGCGTCGAGCAGCGGAACGGCAGGCATCTCGTACGCGCTCGAGAGCAGGCCGCCCGTCGACATGCTGGGGTCGGGGAGGGTCGCGGTGAAGACCTCACCGCCGATCGTCACGCGGGCCAGGAAGTCGATGGCAGGTATCGGCTCGGGCTCGTTCACGGCGGCGCTCGAGGTCACCACGTCGAACGCGCCTGCCTCCATCACCGTCACCCGCGCATGCTTCAACGAGCCGTCCGGCCAGCTCGCGAGCCGATCCACCTGCGCTTCGACCGGACCGCTAGTGCCTTGGAGCGCGACGGAGTCGGGGACGTCGCCGCGCGCGAAGACCATCCCGAACGTGCTGGGCCCGCCCGTCGTCACGGTCGTGATCGTGGTCGCCGTGCCGGCGTCGGACGGCGCCGAGGTAGCATCCGGACGGAGGTGCCCCGAGCCGGCGTCATCGGAAGATGGCGAGTCGGAATCCGGCGTCCGTGCCGGTCACCGGCCCGCCGCATCCGAAGAGGAGCGCGGCTCCCAGCAGCGTCGGAACCGAAGCGAGACGGGTGCGGGGAGGGCATGAGGAGCATCGGCATCTCGGTCCTGTGCAGCGCATGGGACGAGGCTACGTGCAGAGCGGCGCGACGGGTCTTACAGCAATTGCGCGGATTCGCGAGAGGTGCATCCTCGGCGTCCGCCGGGTCCTCGACGGCGGATCGAACGAGTCGAGGCGGGTCGGCGCCTGGAGGCTCGCACGGCCGCCCTCGACCTCGACTGCATCGACGGGATCCGCCGGCGAATCCGTCTCGACGAGCGAGGGTGTGATCTCGGCTGCCGGCTCGCCGGTGACCTGCGCGCGGACGGCGATGACGGCATCCCTGCCGACCCGGTCCACGCGGCGAGGCTGCTGGCCCGCGGCTGCGACGGAGGGGAGGGCGACGGGCAGGCGTGCACGAATCTGGGCATGCCTCTGCACCGAGGCGCGGAAGGCATCGTGCGCGACGACGGGGCGGCGCTGAGGCGCTTCGAGCGCGCCTGCGCGCTGCACGACGGCGTCGGCTTCAGGAACGCCGGCGTCTCCTTCCGCGCGACGGGATGGGCACGGAGCGTTGAGGCGCAGTGGCGGCGCCATTTCGAGCAGGCCTGCGACCTCGGCGACGAGCCCGCGTGCTCGGATCTCCGCCACCACTGAACTCGCCGTCTCGTCGACCCTCGCGGTGAGGCTGGCGTCGCCGCGGCCATGTCCCGGTCAACGCGCGAGCGCCTGGCCGCAGCCGGCCTCCCATCGCGGCCGTGGACAGGTCGCTCGAAGCTCCCACACCCGTCACATGGAGCTTGCCGTGCCGCGGGCCGGTGTCTCATGCCGGGTGGGACGCCCGGCAGGTCGCCGGCGCAGGAGGCCGAGCGGGACATACCGTGCGCCGCCGTGTCCCGCGCCAGGGCTTCGAGGTCGCCGGCTTCAGCTTCGCGCTCGCCGACTCGTCGACGTCGACTTCCCGCCCGCCGACTTCCGCTTCGCGGTGGTCGACGCCGGCTTCGCGGTGGTCGACTTCCGCTTCGCCTTGGTCGCCGGCTTCGAGGCAGCCGGCTTCGTCTGCGCGCTCGCCGACTGCTGCCTCGTCTTGCCGCTCGTCGACCTCGGCTTCGAGGTAGCGGGCTTCGCGCTCGCCGCTTTCGTCGCGCGGCTCTTGCCGCTCGTCGACTTCGGCTTCGCAGTGGTCGGTTTCGGCTTCGCAGTGGTCGGTTTCGGCTTCGCAGTGGTCGGTTTCGGCTTCGCAGTGGTCGGTTTCGGCTTCGCAGTGGCCGGTTTCGGCTTCGTAGTGGCCGGTTTCGGCTTCGTAGTGGCCGGTTTCGGCTTCGCAGTGGTCGGCTTCGTCGCCGCGCGGGTCCGACTCGGCTTCGCGGTCGGCAACTCGGTGCCCGCGGTCGCGGGATGAGCGCTGGCGCCCTTCGTACCTTTGCTCCTCGTTTGGAGCTGCGGCTCGGACGGCCCGGATGGAGCGGGATCCTCCGCCCGTTCCGCCATGGCCAAGCTGCGCGCCCGCTCCGCCGCGGCGCGGATGACGGGTGCCAGCACCTCGGCGGGCGACGCGCTCGCGTTCCAGCCCGACGGCGTGCCGAGTTGCCGGATCAGACCGCCCGAGATCGGCGGCGCGTCGAAGCTCAGGTGCAGCACGGGCAGGGCCTCGCGCGGCTGATCGTAGGCAGCCGCGCCGACGTCGGGCAGCGATACCGTGGGCACCTCGTCCGCTGGCGCGCGTCCCTTCGCTCGGCGCGCTGTCGGCTCCCCGTCGGTGCCCGCCCGCGCGGACCGCAGGGCCTCGAGCACCTGCTCCTTGGTGCGACCGCGCAGCTCGAAGAGTAGGAACGGATCCCAATCGAACGCTTCGCCGAGCACGTAGTGCGTCGCGGCCACGTGCTTGCAGGGATTGGCCCAGTCGGGGCACGTGCAGTCCGTCTGGAGGTCTCCCGACGCCGTCGGAAAGAGGCTCGCGCCCGCGCTCCCGAACGCGTCGTCGATGTCGCGCGGCATCTGCGCGCCCAAGAGCTCCGCCGAGAACTGTGCCCTGGCCGCCATCGCAGCGATGGCTGCATCCCACACGGAAGCGCTCAGCTGCGATAGGGAGATCCGCACGCGGTAAGGCGTCGATCGCGAGCCGGTCACCTTCGCCTCGACGAGGCCGGGCTCGACCACCAGGTCGTGCGTGCGGCCGCCCCGAGCATACGTGCGGCCGCGGGTCAGGCGGCTCGAGTAGCCACTCGACATGCGCTCGAGCGCCTCGACCCATCGCTGGCCCCACCAGGTGCTTCCGCTCTTCTTCACCTTGATGCCACGCGGGGGCGGGGGCTTCTTCCGCGCAGGCGTGAAGTACCAGCGACTCATGCGCCTGCCTCCCCGCGACGCGAGCGAGCCCTCGAGCCTCGAGCGCGGCCGCCCGCTTCGCTCTCTTCGTCATCACCGATCGCCGCGCTCGCCGAGAGCGCGAAGAGATCGCGTAGCTCCTCGTCACCGAGCTCGGTGATCCACTTCTCGCCCGTGCGCACCACCTTCGACGCTAGCCCGCGCTTCTTCTCGAGCATGTGATCGATCTTCTCCTCGACCGTTCCGGCGCAGATCAGCTTGTAGACCTGCACGCTGCGCTTCTGGCCGATGCGGTACGCTCGGTCGGTGGCTTGATCCTCGACGGCGGGGTTCCACCAGCGGTCGAAGTGGAAGACGTGGCTCGCAGCCGTGAGGTTGAGCCCGGTACCTCCCGCTTTGACCGAGAGGACGAATACCCGAGGCCCGCGCGCGTCGTCTTGGAATCGGCGAACCATCTCGTCGCGCGCCTTGCGGGGTGTACCACCGTGCAGAGATGCGACCTCGACCCCGAGCTGCGCGCCCAAATGCGAGACGAGCCGCTCACCCATCTCTCGGAACTGAGTGAACACGAGCGCTCGATCGCGCTCGGCGAGCGCTTCATCGAGCATCTCCGTGGTGCGGTCGAGCTTGCCCGACCGCCTCGGTAGCGATCCTGCGTCTCCCAGATACTGCGTCGGGTGGTTGCAGATCTGTTTGAGTGACGTGAGCAACGCCAGCACGCGGCCGCGCCGCTCGATTCCGTCCGCCGACTCGATCCGACGCATCTCCTCGTCGACGACCGCCTGGTAGAGCGTCGCCTGCTCGCGGGTCAGCGTGCAGACGATCTTCATCTCGTTCTTTCGCGGAAGGTCCTGGATGATCGTCGGATCGCTCTTGAGTCGCCGGAGCAAGAACGGGCTGGCCATGCTGCGCAGGCGCTTCGCCGCGTCCTCGTTGCCGTAGCGCTCGATCGGCACGGCGACCTGGCGGCGGAACGTCTCGAGCGGTCCGAGCAGCCCGGGGTTGGCGAACTCGAAGATCGACCAGAGCTCTGCGAGCCGGTTCTCCACGGGCGTGCCGGTGAGCGCGAAGCGGCGGCGCGCCACGAGCGAGCGGGCCGCCTTGGCCGTTCGAGAGGCGGGGTTCTTGATGTTCTGCGCCTCGTCCAGCGCCACCGTCGACCACTCGATCGCCGCGAGCAGCGGGGCGTCACGCCGCAAGAGCCCGTAGCTCGTCAACACCACCGTGCCGGGCTCACGGAGGATTTGCTCGGCCTCGCGCGCCCGCTCCGGGCCGTAGTGCCGGACCACGCGCAGCCCCGGCGCGAAGCGCGCTGCCTCGTGCTCCCAGTTGCCGAGCACCGACGTGGGCGCGACCAAGAGGGCCGGTCGCGGATCCTCGGCCGCGTCCAGCAAGAACGCGAGCAGCTGGACCGTCTTGCCGAGCCCCATGTCGTCGGCGAGGCACGCGCCGAGCCCGAGCGCGCCCATCGTGCGGAGCCAGGCCAGCCCCCGCGCCTGATAGGGGCGCAGGGTGCCACGAAACGCGCGCGGCGGATTGGCAGGTCGGCTCGCGCCCTCGCGGAGCCTCCCGAGGAGCTCGGCGAACACGCCGTCCGCGCGGACCGCCACGTCCATCTTCCCGTGGCGCGCCTCGCCGGTGAGCGCCGCGACGAGCGCGCTTCGCGCGGTGATCGTTCCGGACTCGTTCTTGGCCAACTGCTGTTGGATCGCGTCGAGCTCACGGGGATCGATGACCACCCACTGCCCGCGATGGCGGACCAGCGGCGCCTTGTGCTTTGCCAGTGCGCGCAGCTGGCGCAGCGAGAGGGTGTCGTTCCCGAGGGCCGCCTCCCACTCGAACGACAGGAGCTCGTCCAGGCCCAGCCCTGCCGCGCCCGAGACGGCGCCCGCCACCTTGGTCCCGCCGCTCACGCGCATTCGCAATCGAAGCCGCCGCTGCCCGGTCCGGGTCAGCTCGGCCGGCATGAGGACGCCGAAGCCTGCGTCGGCGAGGGCCCGCGCACCCTCGCTCGCGAACTCCCACGCCTCGGCGGGATCCAGAGCGAGCGCCTCGGGCCTCGCCTCGCGCAGGCAGGAGGCGATCGGTGGAAAGAGCCGGGCCGCGCGCCCCAGCGCCTCGAGCAACGACTCTTGCGGATCGCGGAACGCTCGCCCGAGCTTGGCGAGCCGGCGGCCCTTGGTGCTCCACACCTCGCCCGCGCTCACGAGCAGGCTCGGATCGTCGGGAGACTGGAGCAGAAAGCGCACCACGAAGGGCTCGCGATCGGCCTCCGGCAGCTCCAGCCGGAAGCAGGCGCGCAGGCGATCGCGCGCGCCGAGGGCGGGCTGGCTCCAGGCCACGAGATCGTCGATCAGCGTGCGCTCGGTGAAGCCCTCGGCGTCGAAGCGCCCGTCGCCGGCCGTGAGGGCCGTCTGCCAGCGCGCCTCCCAGGGCACCGGATCGGCGGCTCTCTTGCGGCGCGTCTTCGGGCGGGCCGCGGGCGCTTCGGGATCGCCGCGGTGCAGACGGACGAGCGCGTCGATGGTGTCGTCCAGGAACGCACGCAAGAGCGCCTCCGGTGCCCAGACATCGTGCGGCCCGCCGCGCGGCGCGGGGACCGCGTGGGCCGCGGGCGGCATGCTTCGCGCGAGGGCTGCGAGCTGTGAGGCGTCTTCAGGCAGCGAGAGCGCGGCGCCCCAGCGCGCGACGATGTGGCCGCCCTGGCGAGCGATGGTCGGGACCACCCGCTCGCGGCTGAGCAGGTTCAACGCCAGCTTGCTCGCCAGCGCCCAAGCGGCGACCGAGCCCGAGCACGTGGAGATCTCCGACGCCGGGACCGACGCCAGGGCCGCCACGCTGTCGACCAGAGGCAACGATGCGCCATCGACGGGCTCCTTCTTGGAAGGAGTGACGAGCTCGACTGACGGCATCGCTCGTGCGGCCACCCCCGCGAGCTCGGGCGAGGGGCGCTCGTCGCCCCACGAGAAGAAACAATGCCGATCCGGCAGGAAAACGAGGGCCACGAAGCCACTTCTTGCCACGGCACGACGGCCGGGGAAAGTGCAACCGGCCCTGCCGCAGGAGCTATCCCTTCAGGGCCCGGTCGCGAAAATCGAAGACGACGTCGTCGCGGTTGACGGGCCGGGACGGAACATGCGGCGAGTCACTCGGGACGAGCACTTTGAACACCCCGGTGATCCGGATGCGCCAACCAGGGCCGTCGTCTGCTAGCCGGGATTTCGCCTCGGTTTCCGCCGGGGCTGGCGAGGCGACGCGCGCGTGGAGCTCGACGACACGCAGGCCGAGCGACGCTGGGACGCGGTCCTTGCCGGCCGACCGTCGCGCGCACGATCAACGTTGAGCGACCTCGGGCCGCCGCGAGCCTCCGCCGCCCCGCTCCGACAGCCCCGGTTTGAGTGGCGTTGAGCGCACCCTCGGCAAGACTCCCCTCACGTGGCCGCCTGCCCGGGCGCAGTGAACCGGATCCCGACATGCAACACGCGAAGAGCCTGCTCGACCGAGGCTGTAACGACATCACAAGCCTCCCCCGCGGCTCTCGTCGGCTTGCCGTCACTCGCGATCCGAAGGGCGCCACCAAGCGGTTCGGCGCCCAAGAGGTGACGGCGAAGCCGAGGCGAGCCGGCTACGGCGGCGCGAAGGCGTTCGACTTCCACATCACGTCTGCGTGCGGCCTCGCAGAGGACCGCGTCGGGCTGAGCGACGGGAAGGTGATGGTGATCCGCGCGATGCGCTGGCTCCCCGGCGAGACCCCGCTGAAGCGCGAAGCGAAGTGGGAGATCCCGGGCGAGCTTGGCCGGAGCGTGTCCATGGCCGCCTCCCCCTCGGGGCGCCGGCTGGCGCTTGCGGTCGACTTCCGCCTGGGCGTGGTCGAGGAGCAGGCGCGCTGGGAGACGGTGAAGCTCCTCGCCGATGAGCCCGAGGATGAGCTGATCCGTCACGACTTCATGCTCCGGATCCGGAAGAAGCTCCCGTTCCCCGCCCGCATCCGTCGGTCCCCGCACGTGCGGGTGCGCGGCTATGCGGCGAGTGTCTCCGGCGAGGCGACCGAGCACCCGGCCGCGCGGGGCCGAAAAGCGCAGGAGGGTGTGGCGGCCACGACAGCAGGGGCGTGCTCGCGCCGCTGCTCTCGACCTCGGCCCGCATCACCCTTCAGATGGACGCAGGGAGCCGTGGAGTCCACTCTAGCTGGGATGCGGCGTACCCTGGCGGTTGCCTTGTTGTCCACGATGACGCTCGCGTGCAACGGCACGGACACCGGGTTGGTCGTGGACGTCAAGACCGACTACCTGCCGGGCTATCAGTTCTCCGGCGTCCGCACCGAGGTCGGCGACGTCGAACTGAACCAGGTGCTTGCCCACGAAGACACCCTCGCCAGCATCGGCGACGACTTCTTGGTCGGGCGGCGCGTCGCCGACCTGAGCGGCGTGACTCCCGGAAACGCGGCTCTCCGCGTGACGCTCGTGGATCGGAACGGCGCGGTCGCCGCGCGGACCACCGTGCTGACGCTGAGGGGACAGCAGGCGCTGACAGTTCTCATCACCAGCTCCTGTCACGAAGTGAGCTGTCCGCAGGCCGACGACGACGCGAGCCTCACGGCATGTGTGGGTGGCCGGTGCGTGGACCCGCGGTGCAGCCCGCAGAATCCCGAGTACTGCGGCACACCAGGTTGCCAATCCGACGCGGACTGCGGGAGTCCCGTCTCCTGTGGCCACGGGCTCTGCAGCGACGGCGAATGCTTGGTCGCTCCGGACAGCTCGCTCTGCGGGCCCGATGAGATCTGCGACGCGCAGCGCGGCTGCGTGTTCCTTCCGGGAGCGGACGGCGGCGCCGTGGTGATGGATGCGGGGTCCGGCTGCGCAGCGACGACCGAGACGAGCTGTGACGACGGCCTGGACGACGATTGCGACGGGCGGATCGACTGCGCCGACGATGACTGCCTCGGCGCGAGCTGCGACGACGGCACCCAGTGCACCGAGAGCGACGCGTGCGCGGCCGACGGAACCTGCACCGGCACCGCCATCACCTGCGCCGACGACAACCCCTGCACCGACGACGGGTGCGATCCGGGATCCGGCTGCACCTTCTCCAACAACACCGCCGACTGTGATGACGGGTTCTACTGCGATGGACCCGACAGGTGTACCGACGGCAGCTGTCAGGGTGTGGGCCCACCGCCTTGCACGCAGTTCTGCAACGACACCACCGATTCGTGTGACCAATGCCTGGCCGACTCCGATTGCGGCTCCGTGATGCACGGGTCGTGGAGCGCTTGCAGTTACGAGGGAGGGACGTGCGATACGACCGGGACCCAGACCAGGTCGGTCATGACGCCGCACTGCAACGCCGGGACGTGCGTCGTCGACACGAGCACCGAGATGCAATCCTGCACGCGCACCACCGACGGTACGATGTGCGGAACCTCGACCTACACGAGCTGGGGGAGCTGCGGCGGCTACAGCGACGGCTGCGACCAGAGCGGCACCCAGCAGCGCACGCGGACGGACCACACGTGCTCAGCCGGCAGCTGTGGTTCGACGGGCGCCAGCGAGACCCGATCCTGCTCGCGAACGGTCGCCGATGGCACGCATTGCGGCAGCGACAGCCACCACGCGTGCTGTAGCGGATCCTGCACCGATCTCAGTGGGAATTCCCACTGCGGCGCATGCAGGATCAACTGTAGTGCCCACGGAATGACCTGCTCCGCGGTTCCGGTGGTCTGCGGCGGTACTCCCGGCTACTCCTGCACGGGCTGTGGCAGCAACGCGGCGTGTCGAACCATCTACGATTCCAGAACGACCTGCTGGGATGGAGCCTCGTGCGGTGTCAACTCGCGGCACTGCCAGTGCCAGTGCACGTGCACCCTCTGCACGTGCTCAGGAGGGTGCGGTTCCGGTTTCCACTGCCAGGCTGGGCACGGCTACAAGTACTGTGCTCGGGACTGAGGGCGGGAAAGGTTTCGCACGAAGCGGGGTGCTCGTTTGGTCTAGTGGTGGTCCGGGTTCACCATGATTGTCGGCTGTGGCGCCGTGATGATCATGTTGCCCTGCGCCCCCGCCTGCCTGTAGATGTCGGCCATTCTTGTCTGCAGGTCGTATTGCAGGTAGTCCGGATTCCGACTCAGGGCCTGACCGATTACGTCGATGCGTGCCGCCACGGCTTCCCCCTCACGCAGCATCAGCTCCCTTCGCGTCACCGCCGTGGCCGTTTCGGCTTGCACACGCTCACGTTCCGCCACTGCTGTGTCACGCAGAATCGTCTGCACAGCGCGTTGTTCGTTTGCGGTGTCCAGCGTTTCCGGAAAGTCGAGGTTCGACAGGCTGACCTGATACACGTGGATAATGTCACCTTCGTGGGACTCGATGTCTTCGATAAAACGCTGCCTGATCTCCGCTAGAAGCTGCTGCTGTAGGTTGTTGATCTCGTTGGCTCGGTGCGGCGAGATTACTTCGCGGACGACGCTGGCTATCGCAGGCCGTACATAGGTTTCGAAGAGTTGCTGGGTTGTGATGGTGCGGGCCTCGGAAGGCGATAGCCTCGACATGATGTCGGCCACCGAGTCGTCCGCGCAGTTTGCCGAGAAGCGTACGTAGATGTCGATGCCAAACTGCACTCCGTCTTGGGTCAGGACGGTGAGCGGATCGTGTGACGTAACGGTGGAGCAGTCCACCAACATGATTTCGTCGTAGACGCCAGTGTGATACGTGCCCGGCCTGAGTATCGGTCCGACGAAACCGTTGCCACCCGCGTAAAACTCGAGGGGGCCCGTGCGATCAAAGAGCTGGCCACGGTGCGCCATCGGCACATCCATCGTGGCGCAGGCAGTGCCAGTTAACGACAAGGCGATGACCGTCCAACGTAGCATTCCGTGTCTCATTTTCTAGGTCGACTCCGTGCAAGGTGTTGCCGATATCGACCTGCACAAACGGGCGGTCGGACGGCTGCAGTCGCGTTCCTCATCTCCACGACGGTACGTCGCGGCCCGCGGTTCCCGAGAATGCGTCACCCCGCCGGCGTCGGCGTCGACATTTCGTCAGCTGTCGGCTTTTTCACCTTCGTGCAGCGCAGCGGCAGCTCGCTGCAAGAACGAGCGGTCGCTGTGCACGAGCAGCGATGGCGTCGGCGGAGGATGAACGGGACCCGTCACGATGAACGATCCGCGGCTGCTCGTCGCAGTCGGCGATGTACGCGAGACACTCGGTACACCCATTGAGACAGGCCGCTCGGCTCACGTCGAGGTGCACGCAGCCCGACAACCCGACACGCCGCTCGCAGGGCCCCGGGCGTTCCGTGGCGCCGGGGAGGACCCCCGGTGGAACTCGCGGAGTGAAGCTCTCCACCTGCGCTCGTTCGCATGCTCGATCGGCGGCTGCTGGGAGGGACTGACTCCGGAGCCGGATGTGCCTCCGCAGCCACGCCGCAGACGATCCTCCGGTGGTACCGCCAGCTCGTCGCCATCACGCAGCCCGCGCGAAAGGCGGCGGCGACCCCGGAAGCCGCCTCCGCGAGGTCGGTGCCCTCATCCCTCCTCACCTCGGCTGATCCTGTGGGTCGTGCGGCTGAACGAGGCCCGCTTCGACGAGCGCGAGCCATTGCCGAGCGAGGTGGCCAGCGAAGCGTGGATTGTGGAGGAGCACGCCGACCTCGATGTTGCGCTCCTGCCCTTGCATCGTGAAGTTCGCGCTCGACACGAAGGCGCGGGCGCTGTCCACGACGACGCACTTGGCGTGCAGGATCGAGAAGGGCGGCGGCGGGACGATCGCGCGCTTGTCGTAGTAGAGCGCCGGGTAGGGCGGGCCGAAGGGCCAGTTCTTGTCGAGGAAGTCGGCGAGGGCTTCTTCGGCGTGGCGCTCGGGCGGGTCCGTCGCGACGGGCGGCTGCTGGAAGTTGACGAAGAAGGTCGCGCGGACGCCGTGCGCCTTCATCGTGGCGTGGAGCGGGGCGAGGACGTTCTTGGCGTGGGTGAAGCTGTAGCCGCCGAGGATGACGTGCGCGCGGGCGCTCTCGAAGAGCTCGCGGAGGACGATCGCGGTGTCGCGGGCTGTGGCCCCGTGACCCTCGGGGCCCGTCCACACGAGCTCGGGCGCGGGCCGGTTGTGCTTCGCGCGCTCGGAGAGCGTCACGTCGAGGATGGCGAGGCACGCGAGACGGGAGTGACCAGAGAGCGCGGTCGACAGGGCGTCGAGCTGGTTGCGGATGCCGAAGCTGACGAGGCTCGACCGGGTGAGCGGCGTGTCCAGGCTGCGGTTGTCGATCGCGGCTCGCAGGCGTTCGAGCGCGGAGGTGCTCACGTCGGCGAGGGTGGCGCTCGTCATGGGCGGTCCTGGAAGTACGCGAGGGCGGGTTCGTTGCCGATGGTGGGCACGACGAGCGCGCGATCGAGGTAGCGGTTGAAGCGCTCGCACGAGACCTCGGCGACGTAGAGGCAGCCGTGACACGCCGCGGCCTCGGTCCGGCGGTCGCTGCTCTCGCTCGAGGGGTCGTGGGCGGCGCAGACGGGGTCGTTCGAGCAGAGCCGGCCCATCTCCCACGCTTCGCGCAGATGCCGGCGTAGGCGGCGCCCTTCCTCGACGAGCCCGCCGAGGGTGCCCTCGCTGCCGGTCGTGCCGGTGCTGATGAGGATCGCGGCCATGGGAGGCTCGGCGCCACCCGGCGGGGTGCAGTAGATGCGCTCCCGGAGCGCGCTCGCGGCGTAGCCGCACTCGAGGCTGATGGCGGTCAGCAAGAGGTGCGAGAGCGAGTGGAGCATGTAGAAGCGCACGCCCGGGAACTCGCCCCGTCCGTCGGCCTCGAACGCCCGCAGGAGCTTCTCGGCGCGCGCCTGCACCGCGTCGGACTTCTCCCACGCCTGCACCGCGGCCTCGTCGAGCTGCACGAAGATGCCTTCGCCTCGAACCTCGGCCGCGGGCAACCACTTCTCGTTGCCGCCGGGCATGGTCAGGGGCGCGGGCTTCACGCGGAACTGGTCGAAGTCGTACTCCCCTTGGAGGTTCGCAGTGACCGAGTCGAAGCGGCTGAAGCTGACCTGGACCCGCACTTCGCGGAGCTCGGGGACGACGACGAGGCCGGCGATTCCCTTCGGCAGATCGATCCGCGCGTTTGGCACGCGATAGGCAGCGAAGTCGACGTTCCGGTCGGGCACCACCCCGGGCTGCTCGAGGGGCGCGGTCGTGATGCGCTCGAACTCGGCGGACCGCAGCGGGCGCTCGCCCGCGCTCGACTCTGCATCCCGCTCTTTGCGGATGGCCTCTGCGATCTGCGCGGCCGTGTAGCCGTCGAGCGCCTCGCGAAGGAAGCCGACGATGCCGAGGAGCATCTCGACGGCGCTCTCGTCTTGGGCGTCCTTCAGCACGTCCCAGAGCTTCTTGTCGCGCACGCGCGAGCGCAGCGGATCCGCCTCGGGCTCCGGTAGGCGCAGCGCGCTCACGACCTGCGAGAAGTACGCGTCCGAGCCCGTGCGCACGAGGAGCTGGAGCTTCTGGTCGCAGTCGTCGTTGGCGTTCCGACCGCCGAGCCAGGGGCGGTCGCCGCGGCAGTCGAATGGGAACGCGGTCTTGGCCCTGTTCATGGGCTGCCGCGAGTCGCAGTTGGCGCAGCGCACCTCGATCCGCCCGAGGTCGCCGGTCGCACCCTCCTTCAGATAGAGCTCCGGTCGATCGCAGGCGCCACCCTCGCGGTCGAGGTGGACGAACGGGATCCACGGGAAGTCGCTCAGGTGCCCACGTTTGCAGGCGGCGACGAAGCGGACGGGGATGGCGTGGTTCGAGGTGTTCTTTCTGCACTGGTGGCGGTAGCGGCCGTGCTTGTTCTCGAACTGGTCCTGCGCGCGCGCGAGCCGCTGGCAGCCTTGGCAGACGAACCACCGCGGGAACTCGAGGGCGCGCACGCCGATGGTCGGAAAAGGATCGCGCACGTCGCCTTCGGGCGGCTTCCGGAAGTAGTGGCTCTTCGCCAGGTCGAGATCGGGGTGAAGGGCCTTGAGCCGCGGGATGAGCGAGCGGCGCAGGCGCGGGTCGTCGAGCGCCTCGCCTTCCGAGTCGCGGCCGTAGCCCCAGTGCTCGAGGCCGCCGATGACGACCGCGCGGTCGACCAGGTCCACCATCGAGCCGGGACCGAACGTGGTGATGAGCTGGCTCTGCCGGAGCTGCCCTTCGGGGCGCGCGACGCGCTTCTGCTTCTTCGGCATCGCCATGTCAGCTCCTCTCGTCCAGCTGCGCGAAGCGGAGCCACACCGGCACGCTGGGCTCGACGTCGCGCATGCTCGTGGGCGCCTCGAACTGTCGCGCGTCGTGGTCGTCGGGCGGGTCGTCGGTCGCCGTGTACATGAGCGCCTTGCCCTCGTCCCTCACGTTGTCGAGGCCGCTGTAGATGCGCTCGGCGGCGCCCTTGTTCGCCTTGTCGACGATGCGCTCCCACGAGTCGAGGAAGTCGCGGCCGCGGCGCCGCACCAGATCGGAGATGCGCTCCTCGGCTTCCTGGTCCTGGTCGCGGTGGTGGCGCGCGCGGTCGACCAGCCAATCGAGGAGCTGCTCCGCCTGCGAGCGCTGTGCGTGGATGTGCATCACGCCGGTCGGCGGCTCGAGCTCTTCGATACCGTGCCGGATCATGGTGAGCATCGTGCCGACCAGCCCCCTGTCGAGCGTCTGGCCGCTGAACGGCGTCACCGTGGTCGCCTCGACGTCGCGATAGAACGACTCGTGGTAGCTGACGAAGCGCTCGTAGTGCGAGCGGTCGCGCGGCCGAAACACATTCAGGCAGGTCACGACCAAGCCGGGGTACGCGCGCCCGACGCGGCTCGTCGCCTGGATGTACTCGCTGGTGGTCTTGGGCTGGCCCGTGACGACCATGAGCCCGAGCCTGTCCACGTCGAGGCCGACCGAGATCATGTTCGAGGCGAGGACGACGTCGAGGGGCTCGGGATTCTTCGGCCGCCCGGCGCGCGCCGAGACGGCGCTTGGTCTCCTTCACGCGCTCGGTGGGCTCGCGCGAGGTGAGCTCGGCCGGCATCTTGAGCTTGCGGTCGGCCGCCCACGGGTGCGGCGCGACGAAGTTGTGCGGGCGCTTGCCTTTGTCGAAGCCGAGGACGCGGTTTCGAATCTCGTCCTCGACGAGGCGCCGCATGCCTCCGAGCTCGCGCAAGCTGTTGAAGTAGCCGACGAGCGTCATGTAGGGGTCGGCCGGCTGCTCCGGCGCCCCCTTGCGGTCGAAGTGCTTCTGCGCCGCAGCCAGCAGCGTCGCGTACGCGCGGACCGAGCACGGCGCGCAGCGCTCGCCCCGGCGCGCCGACCCCGACATAGAGGCGGCCCCAGTCGTCCTCCTTCAGCTTCGAGAAGAAGTTGTCGCCCTCGTTGATGCCGCGCGGCGGGAAGAGCGACATCTCGCGCCCGAAGAGCGCGCGGATTTGCTCTCGCGCCCGCCGCACCGTCGCCGTCGAGCAGACGACCTTCGGCCCGTAGCGCTCGCCGTCGACCACGCGCTCCGAGAGGTAGTCGACCGCAGCCTCGTAGAGGCCGACCATCGTGCCGAGCGGCCCGCTGATGAGGTGCAGCTCGTCCTGCACCACCAGCTCCGGCGGGGGCAGCCCGTCCGGCAGCGGCGTCGCGCCCTTCGGCGGCTTGTGCATCACGCCGTACGCGCGGCGCATCGTCGATGTGCGGTCGCGCGGCCGAAGAGCATGCCGGCCTCGCCGCGCCACGGGCACCATCGCGTACTTGTCGACGGTGGCGACGATGAAGTCGGGCGTCTCCTGGTAGATCTGCTCGTCCACGAAGAGGACGGGCAGGCCCTGCCCGGCGCGCTTCGCCTCGGTGAAGAGGCAACGCTCGCCCGCGCAGTACACGACGGCGCGCGTGTACTTCGTCTTGCTCGGCTTTCCCGCCCCGTCGACGAGCTTGATGTTCTGGATGCGGATGTTCGTGCCGCACCACGGGCAGGTGGTGAGCGGGAACGGTGAATTCTGCTGCCCCGGCGTGTAGTCGTGGAGCGCTCGGTGGACGTCCTTCAGCCGGTTGGCGGTCGCGCTCGCTCCGACCCAGAGGCCGACGGTGAAGCGCGCGTTCCCGAGCTTCTTCGGGTCGCGCCGGCGAATCTCTTCGAGCGCGCACATCAGCGTCGCCGCGCGGCCGAGCTGGTCGAGCGTGAGCAGTCGCAGCGTGTAGCGGAGGATGACGGCGACGCCGCGCCCTTCGTGGGGCTGCGCCTTCCCGCGCAGGCGACGCAGCACCAGCGTGAACGCGATGAGCCCGAGGTAGGCCTCCGTCTTCCCGCCGCCGGTCGGGAAGTAGATGAGGTCGGCCACCTTGCGGTCCGGGTGCTTTGGATCGGCGATGGACGCCAGGTTGAGCAGCACGAACGCGAGCTGGAAGGGGCGCCACGCGGGCTCGTTGCCGTCTTTGTAGCGTTTGTCGGAACGATTCCGGTCCGCCTGCAGCGCGGCCACGTACATCGCCTGGTTCGCGAGCTTGAATGCCTCGCGGACCTCGGCGTCGCTCTTCAAGAGCTCGATGCCCTCGCGCATCCGATCGCGGGCGGCCGTCGCCTTCTTCATCAGCTCGTGCCGCGTGTCTTCGAGCGCCTGGCGCGGGAGTGGCTCCGTTCGCTGGTCGTCGATCCACCTCGAGTACGCCTCGATGAGCGGTGAGAGCCCGCGCTCGAGGCCCTCCCCATCGAGCTTGGCGAGGGCGGCCATGCGCGTGAGCACCTGGTAGTCGCTGTCTTCGTCGAAGCGCTGGTGCTCGACGCGCCGCACCTCGTACTCGGGGAGCTGCGTCGTCGCGAGCCGGTGCACGTTCCCCTCGGCATCGCGGACCGGCGCCACGACGCTCGTATTGTGCCCGACGGCCCACTCGACCTTGTCGCGGAAGGTGAGCGCGAGGACCTTCTGATCCTCGTCGTCCGCGTCCTCGCCGCGCCGGTTGGGGCGGGAGAGGAAGCCCCGCTCGTAGCGGAGCGCGAACTGCACCTGGAAGACGAAGCTCGAGATCGCGGTCCAACTCGCGCACCTCGCGCTCGTTGACCAGGAAGAGGCTCAGCACGCGCGCGTTCTTCGGCAGCCCTTCGATGTCCGTCGTCCGCAGCTCGCCCCGGAAGCGCAGGCCGCTCGTGTTCGGCACGGCGATGCCGTCGCGCCCTTCGAGCACCGCCCGATCCAGCGGGATCCGGATGCCCCGCTCTTCGTGGGGGACCCGCTTCCAGCCGAACCACTTCTTGTCCTCCCGGTCCTCCGCCGCCTCGACCTTGTCGTAGTCGGCGAAGGAGAGATTGACCTCGAGACAATCACCCTCGTGATCGGCGCCGTCGCCCGGCGGGAGGAAGACGCTGAGCCCCATCGAAGCCGGAAACCGCACCGGCCGCTTGGTCTTGTCCTGCTGCGCGTCGCCCGCGTCCTCGGCCTGGCTGTCGTTGTCGCTGGCGAGGCCGCCTTCCTGCGAATCCTCGTCGTCGACATCGGGCGCCCGCCCACTCTGCGGCGCGAGAAAGCCCGTGAGATACCAGCGTGAGGGCGGGAGCGGCAGGATCTCCTCGCCGCCCGAGGGATGGTCCGGCGGGACGAAGGGCCCGATCAAATCCGCCTGCAGCGCGTCGACCAGGCGCCTTCGGATGCTCAGCTCTGCTTCTCGATCGGCCATCTCTCGGTGGATCTCCGTTCGCGTGACATCCCAGACGCAGCGCCACACGCCGGACTGACGCTTCGGACGCGACGAGAAGCGGCATGGAGCGTCACATCACGTGTCGGATTGCCGGAGGGTTGCGGAGGCGCGGGCGTGTGCGCCTCGAATGCTCGAAAGCAGCTCGCAATCCACATCGGCCAGCAGGTCTACCACGTCGGGTGTGCCGAAGTCCTTGACGTTCTTGTTGATGAAGAGCGCCTTCCCCTCGCTCCGCCGTGCGTCGCCGAGAACACTGGCGAGACATCCAGCGGGATCCACGTCGCGACTCGGAGGAGCTGGGCACGGACGTCGTCGTAACGATCCGTGACGAGCTGAGTCGCCCGGACGAGCGTCTCCCGCAGAGCCGAGGCTTCCTCCGCCATCGACAACGAGCGTCCGACCTGCCCGAGCTCCTGTCGCACGCTCTGGATCAGCTTCCAACGGGTCCGCCCGCCGGCGATGAACCGTCGAGTACGCTTCCAACGGCGCGAGAGCAGGCAGGACGAGCTCGACCTTTCTCGTCTTGGCGAGCTCGATGATTGCTTCCGCCTCGCTGACCTCCCTCTGCTCGAGCACCAGCTCCAGGACGAAGTTCGTCTCTCCGTAGATCCTCACGCCGCTCGCTCGGCGACCACCCGGGCGCCCCGGAGGGCAGCCGTCACCTGATCGAAGCCGGATGTCGTGGGCGCAGGCGCGACTCCGCTGGCGACGTCCTGGAGCCAGGACTCGACGATCCATTCGAATACGTAGGGATCGATGTTTCGACCCTTCTGCACACCAGCCCGCTCGAGGTAGCGGCCGAGGACCTGCTCACCGTCGATCTCCGTGCTCGGCGCCGCGTCGCTCGCCGCGCTGGCCGGCCAGGCGTAGAGGCGGTCCGGCGTCACGAGCAGGAACGCGCTCGAGCCGAACGCCGTCGAATCGTCCGCGATGCGCTGGCGGCGTCGGCTCGCCCAGCGTGCATTGGTCCCGAGCTTCGACGTCGCCTCCACCACGACCGCGGCGTGACCGTGCGCATCCAGCACCGTGAAGTCGAACGGGAAGGCCATATCAGGAGGGGAGCACCCTGCCGCGCCCGCACCGATCTCGACTGGCCGTGAGCTCTTCAGGCCGCGAGCTGCCTCCGCTCGCGCCCGCGCACCTCGATGATTGGGGTGCGACCGATGAGCCAGGTCAGGTCGGGCGCCTTCCCCCTCACCTTCAGCCGCCCGCCGTGCTCGCCGTCGAGGTGGCAGAAGGGGCAGGGGCTCGTCTGATTCCAGTCTTCGTCGCCGCCGCCGTGGCTGCGATAGACCAGGTGGTGCGAACCGGGGCCCGCTTGCCTGCCGCACACCGGGCACGTGCAGTCGTATCCGTCGCGCCGGAGGATGTCCTCGCAGCGGTTCGTCCGGCCGAGCACGGGCCCCCAACTCACCCAGAACGACGCCACCAGAAAGCGCGCGAACGAGCCGCCCAGCCCCGCGCGCTCGAAGGCCGCCTTCAGCATGCGGTAGTGGAGGATCGTCTCCTCCTCCGCCCGGATCCGCAGCGTGACCACGCCCCAGCGACGCAGCATCCCCCGCCGCTCGCGGTCCGGCTCGTCGCCACCGTCGGCCGTCGGCTCCTCGCCGGTGAGCGGATCCGGAGCCCCGAACATTCGGACCGGACGGTCCTCCTCCGGCGGCGTCCCTCGACTGGGAGCAGGATCCGCCGGCCCGAACATCTGGACGACCCGAGCTGCTTGCTCGGGTTGTCGCTGGTCCGCCGACGTGTCGCCGGCCGGCCCGAACGTTTGGACGACCTCGCCCTCACCGATTCGTGGATGACCCCTTGCCCCAGACCACGTCTGCCTCGAGGTCGATGGTGGGGAGCGGCCCTTCCGGCTCCGTCACTCCGGTGCACGCGGCCTCTGCATGCTCGGCCGAGAGCGCGCCCGCCTGCTCGCGGGCGAGGAGGATCAGCGAGCGCAGGTTCTCCTGCACCGCCATCGCCTCCCGCGCCATCTCGGCTGGCAAGCTCTCGGGCGCGCGGGAGAGCGCCCGGTCGAGGTACTGCGGCGCGTCGTCCTCGCGCTCCATCCCGACCGCCCGCCGCGCGTACGCGCCGCACTTCATGTCGCGGTCGAGCGCGAGCACGATGTCGATCTCGTCCGTGCTCGGCGGCCCGGGCGGATTGCCGAGGTGCATCATCTTCGCGATGCGCTCGGCGGCCACCACCTCTTGCTTGAAGTGCTTGTGCGTTCGACGCGCCGCGCGATCGATCCACGCCTCTTCCGTGTCCGGCGTGGCCACGCGCAGGATGAGCGACGCTGCCTCCGACCCGATCTTCCCCGAGTGAAGCGCGTCGCCGACCTTCTCGAGGTGCACGGCGCGCTTGGCGAGCCTCATCCGCGCGTACGCCGCCGAGCGGGACATCCCGAGCCTCTCCACCGCGTACTGCTTCTCGCTCGCGAAGCCGAGCACCTTCCAGCCGCGCACCGCGAAGAACTTCGCGAGCGCACGCCCGAACGAGAGGTCGTAACTGGCGAGCCGCGGCGCGAGCTCGCGCATCAGCCGCCGATCGATCGCGAGCGGCCCGCTCGGCAGCTCCTCGATCACGTCGTCGACCTCGACCTCGGGCATGGGCGGCAGCGACGATTCCGCGCCCTGCTCGCGCGCGTCCATCCGCTCCTTCCCGCGGCGGATGCTCTCCAGCCACGCCTTCTGCTTCTGCGCCACGTCCTCGGGCGTCAGCTCGATCCCGGTGGCGAGGTTCGAGAGCGCGCACTGCCCCTCGGCGAGCAGGGACTCGAGCCATGCGCCCGACTCGCCCGAGCCATCGAGCGCCTCGACCATCGGCCGGGTCGACATGAGCAGCCAGGCCTCCTCGAGGTCGAGCGTCAGGTCGAGCGTGCCGAAGCGGCGCTCCTCCGCCTCCGAGTCCTGCGCGGCGCGCTCGGCGAGCGCCTTCTTGACCTGGCGCACCGTCATCCCGCGCGTCGCCTCGAGCAGCTCCTCGTCATCGTCGGCGCGGGCGTGACGCGAGAGCACCTCGGCCATGCACCAGCCGATGTCGCCGCGCAGCAGCGCGCGCCGCATTCGAGGCAGCCCCATCAGTCGGCTCGCGACCGCCCTCGTGTCCTCACCCCAGCGCCCGTTCCGTTCCACGCGCTCGCGTACGTAGTCGACGAAGCGCGAGAACCCGAGCTCTTGCCAGCCGTTGCCGAGCGCATGGAGCGCCTCGCCGATGGCGAGCCGCACGACCGTCTGCGTGCGCGCCATCCGGACGTTCTCCGCGTCCATACGAAGCGCCTCGTCGCGATCGACCAGCTCGATGATGGTGCCCCCCGACATCGCCAACCACACATAGTGCATACTGAACGAATGTCAAGTGGTCGAGTGGTGCCCACATGACAGCGTGGGGTCCTCTTCGGCGCCCGGACCCGGAGGGCGCTCCGGGCGGCAGTCCGAGAAGGTACGACCGGCTCAGCTCGGGCCGGCCGCGTAGACGGTCTCGAGGAAGTCTCGTCCAGCTCGGCGTCTCCTCGTTCGAATGAGGCGAGGGGACGCTCACCCGCCAGATCGGGTTGCGGAGCGCTTGGCCACGTCCGTACTCGTTCGTCGTCCCCGAGCATCCGATGGAGAAGCGGATCGCTACGCCGGAAGTGGCCGAGCTGTTCCTGCAACGCTCGGCGGGTCCGCGTCTCGTCGACGCTCTGCGGCTTGCGGCCGAGCGCGCGCGAGCGCGCCGCTCGCGATCGAGAATGTGAACGAGCGCGGTGGCGTGCTCACGAGGACCGCGTCGTGCTCGTGCCACCTCGTGACGAGGCCGACTACTCCCGGCACACGCCGGCGCCCGTAGGCGCCTGTGTCGCGCCCGGGACGATCAATCGTGCGCAGAGAAGGTCGCGGGTCGGCTCGTCGATGCAATCGTGCCGCTGGAATCGAACGAGTCGTTGCTCCGCCGGCTCGGAACGTCGGTCGTCGAGGAACGTCAGGCCGGCCGTGCCGTCTTCCAGGAGGCCGTCTGCGAGTAGGCCGTCTTCGAGCACACGATGGCCGACCGCGATTCGTCCCGAGGTGTGAATCGGAGCTCAGCGTGTCGCCGTCCCACTCGGCTTGTGTGCGATTGGCGGCCCCGACGTTTGCTGGTCGCCCGTAGGTGGCCAGCTCGGACGCCATGTCGAGCGTCGGGGTCATCCGCCGCAAGCCTGTGTCGTAGAAGGTCACACAGCATCCGTCGTAGATCAGGCGGCCTTCGAACCTGCTGCCGCCCAGTCCCCACAGCCCGATCAGCTCCGGGTGCACGGGCGCATCACAGGGGCGTACCGGGAAATGCGCACGCCAACAATCCGGGGCTTCCGGCGGATCGTGCGACGTATGCGCGTCCGGTTCTCCTGCGCACAGCGATGGCCATGAAGGCTCAGTCGTCGTGACCGCGGGATGCGGTATCCCGCAACCCGTGAGCACTACGAAGAGCGGGATGAGACCGGGCTTCATCCAAACGGGTACTCTCGAATGGCATCGTCGAGGGACGGAGGCTCGGGGGGATTCGGTCGAATCCGGAGCACGCGAACATCAGTGTGCGTGCGACGCCCCTCCGCACCTGCGCTGGCGCGCTCCCATCGTTCCGAATACCGCCACTCGACCAGCGCCAGGGGATCCTGCGAGGCAAGTCCGTGATAGCCGCCGGGCCGGCGGTAGAGGTAGGTCCGGAACTGTACCGCCGTCTCGAGGAGCCGGATCTGGGGCTCGCTCCGAAGTCGGTCGGCGTATGCGCGCCTCAGGTCCGGCGAGTCGTAGATGATTTCACCGCGGGGATGCCCGTTCGGCCTGGCGTGAACGCCCGCGGCGGCATACCTGGCGCTGCTGCTGCGGTCGAGGCTGGTGTCGACGAACCAGGGTTCGCCGCGATCTTGGAACGAGGGTCGGCCAGTACTGTGGCGCCAATCGAGATTGGTCCGTTCGTCACGCCCGTCGAACCCAACAACGCGTTCTGGTGGAAAGTGCGCTGTTTGCACCCACGTGTAGGCCGTCTCGCTCGGGTTCCAGGATCGGCTCGCGTATCCAGGCGAGTCGCCAAACGCACACAGCGCGATTTGCTCGTCGACGTCGTCGCTGATGCTCGGGTACTCGACGCTCGAGACGCGGAGCCTCACGTCCTGCCGCACTTGGATCACGACGCGATGCTGGCGACCGTCGACATCGCGTCCCGGCGCGCCCGTGCTTCCCGGGACGCAGACGAACACTGCGTCCATCGCCATGCGGCCGAACGAGACCTCGCCCAGCGTGAAAGAAGGCCTATCGGCTCGGCCCGGTATCAGCAGGAACCCGCCGATTGCCGTGGGGTAGATCGGCGCAGTGGGATCGCGGACGAGTCTTCCTTCGCACACCCGGCGAGCATATCCGATCTCCGCGCCTCTCGATGAGTGAGGTTCGGTGGCGCGTCCGAAACGACGGGGTTTTCATACGCGATCGGTCTGTTACCCTCGTTCCGTCGGGTCGCAGTGGGGTGGCTCGCGTACGACGAGGAGGGGAGATGACCCGAGCGGATGTCTCCGACTATCTGGATCTCATTCACATGCCGTCGGGACGGCACGTCTTCGCGCTGACGCTGACGCGCTCTCTGGTGGCGGACAAGCTCTCGGACTCGAGCCCGCTCTTGCCCGTCATCGACGACGGCATCGCGGCAGGACGTGAGGCGCTCCGGATCGAGTTCGACTGGCAAGCGGCGAAGAAGCTCGAGGCCGACACCAGCCGCGGCGACGCGATGGGCGTTGAAACAGCACATCACGCCGCGCGCTCAGCAGCCTGTACGCCATCGTCAACGGGCGTACGGAAGGCGACGACGACGTCGCGGTCAAGGCGCGCGAGCTCTTGGAGGCCGTCTTCCCGAACGGCGTCCGGGCCATCTCGAATCAGACCTTCGAGGTCATGCTCGGCACCCTCCAGACCATGCTCTCCGATCATCTGAAAGGCGACCTCGCCGACTGACGTGGAGACCGTCGGGGTCGAGCGCGAGGTCGGGATCCTCAGCGACCTCACCGATTGCTTCGCCCAAGCGCTCCGCCCGCAGTCGACCGGGCAGGTCACCCACGACGACGTCCAGGCGGCGCAGTACACGCTGCACGAGGCGACCAGCGAGGTCGTCGTCGAGCTCCTGCACGCCACCCTGAAGCGCAACCTCACGCCGCCCGACGGCAGCGCGCCGATGAAGGACATCGATCGAGTCCGCCTGCGCGAAGCGCTCCTCGCGCCGATCAACTACCAGCAGGAGCTGGTCAGCGAGGCCTACTCTCGGCACACCCAGCCGCTGGACGTCAATCCCGACACTGGCGAGCAGATCAACCCGGACGCGAGCGGCGGCAATCCGTCGACCGGCGCAGGTGGCGGCGACCCAGCGACCGGCGCGACCGGCGGCCAGGGAGCGGACGGCACGACCTCCTGAGCGGCGCCGCCTTCGACGATACTTGGCCATCGACAACTCGGCTCCACCCGGCTCGTCCGCGTGGAGCCGAGTGTCGTTTTGGGGCGCGACGCTCGGCTGTCGGCGGAGTTGGTTTGGGCGGCATTGGCCTGGGGGAGGTGACCGGCACCCGGCGCCGGCTGCGGTTCGTTCGACCGGGGGGCTGACCCCCCTTGGTCGCGCCCCTCGGAGCCTCGGTGGGGCCCGTCGAGGCGGCGGCGGGCGGACTCGGAGCGCCGAGAGGACCCGCGCACCTTCCCGATCTCTTCCTCCACACCCGCCCGAGCTCAGCCGGGCCGTCGAAAATTCGATTCGACACCCCGCTCGAGCCAGCGCGTACGGGGAAACTGCGCCTCGACCCCCGGCTCGGACGACCGCGACCTCCATTCGCCGGCCTCGACCCCCTGCCGGAGACCTCGTGGACCTCGCCGGCGGCGTGTCGACACCCCCTCTCCGAGGTCCAGGTGGCTCTCTCGGCTGCCTCGAATTTGTTTTCGAGAGCTCTGGCTGCCTTCCGAGGGGTGTCGACACCGCCGTGGACCGGTCGCGGTGGTGTTCGGTGGGGGTCGAGGAGCGATCCGGACGCTCGCGAGCGTTCCAGCCGGGGGTCGAGAGTGGAGTCCATGGCACCGTCCTGTCCCGAGCTGCGCCTGCAGTCGCTTCGGAGATGCATGGCTCGCCCGTTCGCGGATGAGCGCTACGCACACAACGTGCGCGTCACCCTCACCCGCACCCAGCGCGCATCTCGGTAGACCAGCGCGATCCGGAGCGTGCAGCCGGACAGCCTTCCGCCGAGGCGGGCTTCGACCACCACTTCGTCGCCCTCCGCGGGGCGATGCGGGAAATCCGCCGGCACCCAGAAGCGCAAGGTCGCGTAGTCCCATTCGCCCGAGCGACCGTGAAGCTGCACCCCGGAGAGTCGATCGAAGCACACCCTCGGCTGGTTTGCCGGAATGACGAGCAGCGTCGGGCCCGCGTCCGGAAACGCTCCCACCGCCTCCTGCAGCAATGCGGCGAGCGGGGATTGCGACGCGCCGTCATCGGCGAGGAGCGGGCACCGATCCAGCGCGTCGTCGGTGCCGTCCCCGTCGGTGTCCGTGCTCGCCGGGTTGGTGCCGAGGAACACCTCGAGCGCATCGGGCCAGCCGTCGCCGTCGCCGTCTCTTCCCCCGCTCTCCCGACAGAGGCGAGCCAGCGAAGCGTCCGTCGAGCACGGCCATTGCGTCGACGCGCGACTCGGCGCCCGGGGTGCCCCGCAACACGCGAGCAGCATCGAAGCGAGCGCGGCGCCCAACCGGCCAGCTCCGAGGCGCCGGCGCTCAGCGAGGCGAATCGTCGAAGAGCGCGAGCGCATCGTCCGAAGCATCGTCGTCCGGGAAGATGAACGGGCTCGATTCCTCCCCGGAGCACGAACCCGGTTGGGGTTGCCCGGTTGGGGTGGCCCCGCCCATGCGGCGCCCGGGCGCGAGCTCCGAGTCAGCGCGCCCGCCGGTAGTGCATGGCGACCGCACCGCTGCGGAGCGGCTTCGCCGAGACCAGCTCGAGGCGTCGCGTGCTGGGCAGCCCGCTCTCGTACAGGGTCGGGCCGTGACCGGCGATCCTGGGGTGGACGAGGAACATGTACTCGTCGATCAGATCCAGCCGGTCCAGCTCGGTCGCGAGCTTGCCGCTACCGAGGAGCACGCCGGCCCCGGTCGCGTCCTCGAGCTTCTGCACGTCCGTCTTCAGGTCGCCGGCGATGTGGTGGCTGTTGGTCCACGGGAAGTCCTTTCGCGTCGACGACACGACGTACTTCGGCTTGGCCTCCAGCTCGACCGCCCACTCGCGGATCGCCGGCAGCGCCTCCTCGTCGCCGCGGGCGACCGCCGGCCAGTAGCTCTCCATCATCTCGTAGGTGACGCGGCCCCACAGCATCGCCCCGCTCTCGTCCATGAGGCGGGTGAAGAAGGCGTGTGTCTCGTCGTCGGCGATTCCTTCCCGGTGGTCGACGCAGCCATCCAGAGTGACGTTGATGCTGAAGGTCAAGAGCCCCATGCGGCGAGTCTAAGCCAACGTTCGTACGCGCCACACGGACGCGATTCTCGCGGGGTGGTCGAGGGGCTCGTCTTCGACGCGGCGGATTGGCAGGGGTGACGGCGAAGGCGAGCGAGGCTCACCCGGCCGGCGCTCAGCGCGGCCCCCGGGGTGAGCTTCGCGACCGAGTCGACCGCACCCGCGGCTGACTCCGCGCTCGACCGCGTACGACCCGACCCTGCAGGCGATCGCGCGCCCGTGGCCGCTCGGAGCATGAACCCGGTTCCGGTTGCCTGGTTGCCCGCGCCGCCCGGAGCACGAACCGGGTTCGGGTTGCCCGGTTGCCCGCGCCGCCCGGAGCACGAACTCGGTTGCTGGGGGCGGGCGCTCTGCCGCGGCGCCGCTCACAACCGACTGAGGTCGGGCCCGCCAGCCTCGATCGCGCCCCAGACCGCGACGACCAGGACGTGGTCAGGCAGCTCGACGTAGTAGACGTGGTTTCGGGTCGCACGCATGACAACACGGCGTACCACCCCAGCCGCATGCGGATAGCGCTTCCCGGCCGCGGGGGCGTCCGCGATCGTACGAAACGCCAGCGCCAGCTCCTGCTCGAAGAGGTCGGGAGCCTTCTCGCGGTTCTCCCGCCACCAGGCATCGAGCTCGAGGATGTGTTGGTCCGCGAGCGGCGTGGTGCGAACGGGCTAGCCCCCGGATCCCTGATTTCATCAGAAGTCACGGGGGGTTGTGGGCGGTGAGGGTGCGCTGCGCGAAGCGGGCGATCTCGCGAGGATGTCGTCGGCGGTGGCGGTCCAGCGAAACGGCTTGGGGTCGTCGTTGTGGACGGCGGTGAACTCCTCGATCGCCCTCTTGAGAGCGGCGAGCTCGTGTGAGAGCCACGGCGGAGCTGCCGCTGCGTGAGTAGGCCGAACCAGCGCTCGACCTGGTTGAGCCACGAGCCATGCGTGGGCGTGAAGTGCAGGTGGAACCGCGGGCGCTTGGCAAGCCAACGATGCACGGCCGGCGTCTGTCCGTGGCGTAGTTGTCGAGGATCACGCGGACCTCGAGGTCCCTCGGCCTGTTCCCCTGAATCTCGCGGAGGAACTTGAGGAACTCGGTGGCGCGGTGGCGCGCGTAGCACTTTCCGATGACGTAGCCGGTCGCCACGTCGAGAGCCGCGAACAGCGTCGTCGTGCCGTGCCGGTCGTAGTCGCGCGTTCGGCGCTCGACTTCACCAATCCGCATCGGGAGCACGGCTGGGTCGGTTCAGCGCTTGAATATGCGACTTCTCGTCGACGCAGAGAACCAGCGCGTTGTCGGGCGGGTTCATGTAAGCCCAACGATGACCCACAAGATGCATCAGCATCTGATGCGCGAGATGGTGAACGTCTCGCTCCGATGCGGCTTGAGTCCGAACGCTCGCCAGACGCGACCGACCGTGGTGTGGCTCATGCCCAAGCGCTTCGCCATCTGGCGCGTGCTCCAGTGCGTCGCTCCCTTCGGCGTGGTCTCGACGTCTCGACCACGACCTTCTCGATGGCCTCATCGGTGATCTTCCGCGGAGCGCCGGGCCGCGGTTCGTCGACCAGCCCGTCAATCCCCTCCTTCAGGTAGCGCTTGCGCCACTTACCGACGGTATGGCCCGACGTCGCAGCTTGGCTGCGACGTCGACATCGCTCAGCCCCGACGCACTGGCCAGGTAGATCCGCGCGCGAAACGCCAGCCGACGCGCACTACGGGCGCGGGCCGTGTAGCGCTCGAGCGCGGCGCGGTCGTCGTCGCTCAACTCGATGCGTGTCGTGGGTCGTCCGGTACGTGCCATTCCCACCGTAGATCACGGCGCGGAGACTTTTCCGAGATCTTTGGGCGACATGTCCTCCGCGGAAGTCTTGCTCATCCCGTGCGGCGCGAGCGCAGCTTCGCGAGGATGGCGTCAGCGGACGCGGTCAGGCCGTCCTTTGCCTGCTCGAGGCTGCGGTCGATCGCAGAATGCAGCGCCCGCCGCTGCTCCGCGTCGAGGTCGTCCCCCTCGTCGTCGATCACGAGATCGATCACCGTGCCCTCCGGCAGCTCGGTCGGCTCGTCCAGAGTCAGCCGGCCATTCCGAACGGTCGCTCGCACAGCCATGCCCGCACGGTAGCGCCCGCCCACGTCGGTGCCAACACACGACGACCTGGCACGCTGATGGTGTGCCTCGCCCTCCGGTGCACCGGTCTTGGGGGTCCGTGGCGTGGGTTGGGGCGGGGCGCTGGCACGCTGGCGTCCGCGACGCCGCAGTCGATCAGGACCCAGGCATCGAGCATGGCCGATCGTTGGGCCCGATCGCTGGTCGCTCCGCGCCGCCGGGTTAGGTCCGAGCCACCTCGGCGACGTGCTCGGGATGCGCCGCCGGGCTGGACGTCAACTCCGACTGCCGACTCGCCAACGCGCTGAAGGCGTTGCGGCGCCTTCACCGCGGCGTCGTGTGGGAGCCGGGCGGGCTGAGCATCGTCGAGCTGAAGACGCCGCAGGCCGTGTGCGAACAGATTGCCTACGCGATCGTGAACCCGGTCAAGGCGGGGCTGGTGTACGACGCGGCCGACCGGCCCGGGATCACCGCGAGCGCGAGCGACATCGGGCGGCGCGTGCTGAGCGCGCTTCGGCCGACGTTCTACTTCCGGCCGGCGAAGTGGGTGGCGGAGGCGTCGCTCTCCTTGGTGATGCCGGAGTGCCTTGCCACGCTCGGCGAGGCGACGGCGCGCGAGATGATCGCGGCCGAGGTCGAGCGGCAACAGGCCGAGGCGCGAGCGTACGTGAAGGAGATGGGCTGGAGCGTCGGCGGGCGCGTCGCGGCGCAGAACGTCTCGCCCTATCGCTGCGCGACGAGCTGGCGCGAGCTCGGCAAGCTGACGCCGCACATCGCGGCCGGACGTGGCCAGACCGAGGCGCGCCTCGCGGCCATCGCGGAGCTCCTCCAGTTCCGGGCGGATCACCGCGCGGCGAAGGCCCGCTGGATGGCCGGCGAGCGCGCCGTGGTCTTCCCCGCCGGGACCTACTGGATGCGCGTCCACCACGGCGCCGCCGTAGAGCCCTTCCACTGACGCGGGGCGCGGATCGCGCGCATCGGCCTGGGAGCCGCGCGGCTCCCGGGCCGCGGTGTGTCCGTCGTCGTCGGTGGCGTGCATGGATCCGCTCTCGGTGGACGGATCGCGGCGCTGACGGGGTCGCCGAGGGCCGGCGAGGTGAGCGTGGAGGGAAGTGCGAGCGTCGGAGCTACGGGACGGGGCCGAATTCGCCCGCCGCCCGGAGCACGCCCGGAGCACGAACCTGGTTCCGGTTGCTCGAACCTCGTGCGGGTTCCGGTTGCTCGAACCTCGTGCGGGTTGCTTCCGGTCCTTACTCGCTCCGGCCCGCGGCGGGGAGATCGGGGAAGACGAGGCGCAGGAGCTGCTCGAGGGTCGGATGGCCGAAGAGCTCGACGAAGGTGCGCGTACCCCAGGTCTCTTCGAGCTCGAGCGTCCAGCGGCCGGCCGAGCGCATCGCCCCGAGCACGAGCTCGCGCTCTTCGGATTGAGCTCGCTCCGCCATCGGGCGAAGCACGGTCGGCATGTGGCGCAGGCGCGCCCAGAGGCACGCGAACTCTCCTGCCGCCTCGGTGCGGTCCGGCAGCGCGTCCAGCCAGTCGAGCTTCGCGGGCATCGCGAGGAAGGGATCGACGAACGCGCCCGAGCCGCCTTCCGCGCTCGCCTCCGCGCGGAGCGCGGCCAGCATGTCCTTCGTCTCGCGGGCGACCGCGGGCTGTGCGCGCTCGTCCCACGCGTCCTGCAAGACCTTCTTGCCGTGCGCGATGACGCCGCGGGTGGCCTCCAACATCCGTGTCGTGTGCTCGTCCCGGCCGGGCATGTCGCGCAAGCCGTCGGTGAGCGCGAGCAAGGTGCCGTAGCGCTCGCCGAAGAGGCGCGCCGCCTCCGCGAAGGGCGTCTCGCGGCTCGCCACCGTGACGATCGAGTCCCGCAGCATCCAGTAGAAGCTCTCGGTGCCATCCGGGAGGCGCGGCTTCGGCTCTTCGCTGGTGTTCCCCACACTCCGCACCGTGCCGCAACCCGGGGAACCGGCGCAACCACACCGAGGTCACGCGGATGCGCTACAGCCACGAGCTCGCGATGTACCGCATCTCGGCCGCGGAGACGTCCTCGGCTGACCGGCGTCATCGTCGACCGGCGCCAGGCTGTCGCGGCAAACGGCGACGGCGGCTCGTCGACGGTCTGCGGCTTGCGGCCGAGCGCGCGAGCGTGCCGCTCGCGATCGAGAATGTGAACGAGCGCGGTGGCGTGCTCACGAGGACCGCGTCGTGCTCGTGCCACCTCGTGACGAGGCCGACTACTCCCGGCACACGCCGGCGCCCGTAGGCGCCTGTGTCGCGCCCGGGACGATCAAATCGTGCGCAGAGAAGGTCGCGGGTCGGCTCGTCGATGCAATCGTGCCGCTGGAATCGAACGAGTCGTTGCTCCGCCGGCTCGGAACGTCGGTCGTCGAGGAACGTCAGGCCGGCCGTGCCGTCTTCCAGGAGGCCGTCTGCGAGTAGGCCGTCTTCGAGCACACGATGGCCGACCGCGATTGTCCCGAGGTGTGAATCGGAGCTCAGCGTGTCGCCGTCCCACTCGGCTTGTGTGCGATTGGCGGCCCCGACGTTTGCTGGTCGCCCGTAGGTGGCCAGCTCGGACGCCATGTCGAGCGTCGGGGTCATCCGCCGCAAGCCTGTGTCGTAGAAGGTCACACAGCATCCGTCGTAGATCAGGCGGCCTTCGAACCTGCTGCCGCCCAGTCCCCACAGCCCGATCAGCTCCGGGTGCACGGGCGCATCACAGGGGTGCACCGGGAAATGCGCACGCCAACAATCCGGGTCTTCCGGCGGATCGTGCGACGTATGCGCGTCCGGTTCTCCTGCGCACAGCGCTGGCCATGAAGGCTCAGGCGTCATGACCGCGGCATGCGGCATCCCGCAACCCGTGAGCACTACGAAGAGCGGGACGAGACCGGGCTTCATCCAAACGGGTACTCTCGAATGGCATCGTCGAGGGACGGAGGCTCGGGGGGATTCGGGCGAATCCCGAGGACGCGAACATCCGTGTGCGTGCGCCGCGCCTCGGCACCGGCGCTCTCCCATCGCTCCGAATACCGCCACTCGACCAGCGCCAGGGGATCCTGCGAGGCAAGTCCGTGATAGCCGCCGAGCCGGCGGTAGAGGTAGGTCCGGAACTGTACCCCCGTCTCCAGGAGCCGGATCTGGGGCTCGCTCCGAAGTCTATCGCCGTATGTGCGCCTCAGGTCCGGCGAGTCGTAGATGATTTCGCCGCGGGGGTGTCCGTTGGGCCTGGCGTGAACGCCTGCGGCGGCATACCTCGCGAGGATGGCGCCGGCCGACGCGGTCTGACCGTTCTTCGCCTGTTGGAGACTGCGTTCAATCGCAGCGTGCAGGGCCTGCCGCTGCTCCTCGTCGAGCTCGTCCCCCTCGTCGTCGATCACGAGATCGATCACGGTGCCTTCCGGCAGCTCGGTCGGCTCGTCCAGACTCAGCCGGCCATTCCGAACGGTGGCTCGCACAGCCATGCCCGCACGGTAGCGCTCGCCCACGTCGATGCCCACAGACATGCAGGCGCCACCGGGGTGCGGGCCGTCGGCGTACAGCGCATCGCACGGACGCTGCCGAGGTCTCCCATCAGATCAGAGGGAAGAACTTCGCGACGCGCGTCTCGACATCGACGACGACCAGGATCGTCGCCGGATCAATCACCTCGTTTGGCTTGGTCGGAGTCCGGTAGTGGACGGTCCACTCGGGGTGAGAGCCACCCTCGTAGTGCGCCCCCTCGCATGGCGGCACGTGGCCCAGCGCAGCCCCCACCAGCTCATCCGCGATGGAACGCGCTTCATGCTCGGACATCGCAGGTCTCTTGCTCGAGTGCGTCATGGCATTTGAGCATGCACGGCTCCGGGCCGGACGCCAAATGCGTCGTCACGCCAATCGCGTCCGGAACGAGGGGTTTTCATACGCGCTCGATTCGATACCATGGCGCCGTCGGGTCGCAGTGGGGTGGCTCGCGTACGACGAGGAGGGGAGATGACCCGAGCGGATGTCTCCGACTATCTGGATCTCATTCACATGCCGTCAGGAAGGCACGTCTTCGCGCTGACGCTGACGCGCTCGCTGGTGGCGGACGAGCTCTCGGGCTCGAGCCCGCTCTTGCCCGTCATCGACGACGGCATCGCGGCGGGGCGCGAGGCGCTCCGGATCGAGTTCGACTGGCAAGCGGCGAAGAAGCTGGAGGCCGACACGAGCCGCGGCGACGCGATGGGGCTGAAACAGCAGATCACTCGCGAGCTCAGCGGCATGTACGACATCTTGAACGCGCGTGCGAGGGGCAACGACGACGTCTCGGCCAAGGCGCGCGAGCTCTTGGCGGCCATCTTCCCGAACGGCGTCAAGCCCATCTCGAGTCAGACCTTCGAGCTCATGCTCGGGACGCTCCAGACCATGCTCGCCGATCATCTGAAGGGCGACCTGGCCAAGGCCGTGGAGACCGTCGGCGTTCAGCGCGAGGTCGGGATCCTCAGCGACCTCACCGATCGCTTCGCCCAAGCGCTGCATCCCCGGTCGAAGGGACAGGTCACTCACGACGACGTCCAGGCGGCGCAGCACACGCTGCACGAGGCGACCAGCGAGGTCGTCGTCGAGATCCTGCACGCCACCCTGAAGCGCAACTTCACGCCGCCCGATGGCAGCGCGCCGATGAAGGACGTGGATCGAGTCCGCCTGCGCGAAGCGCTCCTCGCGCCGATCAACTTCCAGCAGGAGCTGGTCAGCGAGGCCTACTCTCGGCACACCCAGCCGCTGGACGTCAATCCCGACACCGGCGAACAGATCAACCCGGACGCGAGCGGCGGCAATCCGTCGACCGGCGCGGCCAGCGGCGACCAAGCGACCGGCGCGAGCGGCGGCCAGGGAACGGACAGCACGACCTCCTGAGGCCGCCTTCTACGGCACTGGGCCATCGACAACTGGGCCATCGACAACTGGGCCATCGACAACTCGGCTCCTCGCGGCTCGACCGCGTGGAGCCGAGTGTCGTTTTGGGGCTGGGCGGCCGGCGGCCCGAGGGGAAGTGACCGGTACCCGGCGCCGATGCCGGACCGCTGCTGCCCGGGGGGTGCCCCCCCTCCGTCGTGCTCTCGGAGGCTCGACCGGGCACCTCGAGGCGGCGGCTGGCGGTCGCGGAGCGCCGAGAGAACGTCCAAATCCCTCCGATCGCAGCCTCGACCCCCCGCCCGAACGCACCCGGACCGTCCGAAATTCGATTCGACACCCGGCGCGAACGGTCGCGAGCGCGAAAAGTGTGCCTCGACCCCCGGCGCTGGCGGTCCGCGACCACGATTTCGCGGCCTCGACCCCCTGCCCGAGACCTCACGGACCTCGCCGAAGGAGCGTCGACACCCCGCCTTGGAGGTCCAGGAGGCTCGATCGGCGGCCTCGAATTTGTTTTCGAGGGCTCGGACTGCCTTTCCGAGGGGTGTCGAGCCGCTTTTCAACCGGTCGCGGTGGTGTCCGGTGGGGGGTCGAGGCGCGATCGGAGCGCTCGCGAGCGGTCGAGCCGGGGGTCGAGACCCCATCCCTTGGCTTCGGCCGGCCTCGGGCTGCGCCTGCGGTCGGTTCTCGAGGTCGTCCGAGTCGAGGTCGTCCGAGTCGAGGTCGTCCGAGTCGAGGTCGTCCGAGTCGAGGTCGTCCGAGTCGAGGTCGTCCGAGTCGAGGTCGTCCGAGTCGAGGTCGTCCGAGTCGAGGTCGTCCGAGCCCGAGTCGCCTGGGAGCCAGTCGCCAGA
This sequence comes from uncultured Pseudomonadota bacterium, assembly GCA_963832725.1. Classification (GTDB taxonomy): domain Bacteria; phylum Myxococcota_A; class Polyangia; order Polyangiales; family Sandaracinaceae; genus JAEZBP01. Next base: position 1,911,763 of record CAWHVG010000003.1, on the reverse strand, counting down.
GAAGAGGTCGCCCGAGACCCGCACCAGCGGCGCCGACCGAGCGGACCTCGTGGTGAGCCTGGGCCCGGATCCCCTGAACGAGACCCACACGGCCACGTTGGAGGACGGCGCCCACGTTTCCGCGGAAAGCTTGCGGCGCCTCGCGTGCGACTGTGGTTTGACCGCCATCGCCCGAGACGAGCAGGGCCACATCCTCGACATCGGCCGCAAGACGAGGCGCATCCCGCCCGCTCTTCGCCGGGCCGTCATGGCGCGGGACGGCGGCTGCGCCTTCCCCGGCTGCACGCACGACCGCTTCATCGACGTCCACCACGCCGAGCACTGGATGGAGGGAGGCGAGACCAACGGGGCTTCCTCGTGGCGCTGTGCACCTTCCACCATCGCCTGCTTCACGAAGACGGTTGGCGTGTCCGCCTCGATGTTCGCGTTGAGGGTGGCGGCGACCCGACCTTCCTCCGTCCGGACGGCAGCGTCCTCGAGCCGGCCTGCGCCGCGGCCGCGCCGCCGGCGGATCCGGTCGGCGCGTTCGAAGACGATCACGCCGCGCTCGAGATTGACGACGAGACCGGCCTCACCGGCTGGGACGGCACCCGCCCGGACTACAGCGCATGCGTCGAGCTCGTGTGCGCGCGCCGATCCCGACCTCGACCTCTCGGTCGCGGAGTGGATCGCCAAGCACGGATCGGGCTGGAAGAACTGACCGTCTCGCGAGTCGGCGAATCTGGCGGAGTGGCCCGCCGATCGGCGGCGGGTTCGCCGATCGCCGCGCGCAAGCCTGCGGGATCATTGGAGCCGATCTCCGGCACACCACTTGTACTGCGTCGGCGGCGTGCCGCAGCCGCGCCTCATCCGACCGAACGCGACGTACGCCATCTGCCGGAGGGTGGAGGGGCGACGGTTCCTGTTGCGGCCGGACTCGGCGCTCACCTCCCTGTTCATCTGGGTGCTCGCGGTGACGGCGAAGCAGTTCGGCGTCCTCGTACACGTCGCGGTCTGCATGTCGTCGCACTTCCACCTCGTCGTCACCGTGCCGAACGCGAACGTGAGCGACTTCATGCACCGGCTCGACCTGCGGCTCGCGAAGGCGCTGCAGGTGCTGCGGCGCTACGTGCGCGGCGTCGTCTGGGAGCCCGGGGGGCTGAGCATCGTCGAGCTGAAGACCAGGGAGGCGGTGGTCGAGCAGATCGCGTACGCCATCGTGAACCCGGTGAAGGCGGGGCTGGTGTACGACGCGGCGGACTGGCCTGGGCTCACCGCGAGCGCGAGCGACATCGGGCGGCGCGTGCTGAGCGCGCTTCGGCCGACCGTCTACTTCCGGCCGGCGAAGTGGGTGGCGGAGGCGTCGCTCTCCTTGGTGATGCCGGAGTGCCTCGCCGCGCTCGGCGAGGCGACGGCGCGCGAGATGATCGCGGCCGAGGTCGAGCGGCAACAGGACGAGGCGCGAGCCTACGTGAAGGAGATGGGCTGGAGCGTCGGCGGACGGGTCGCGGCGCAGAACGTCTCGCCCTATCGGTGTGCGACGAGCTGGCGCGAGCTCGGCAAGCTGACGCCGCACATCGCGGCCGGACGTGGCCAGACCGACGCGCGGATCGCGGCCATCGCGGAGCTGCTCCAGTTCCGCGCGGATCATCGCGCGGCGAAGGCCCGGTGGATGGCCGGTGAGCGCGGCGTGGTCTTCCCGCCGGGGACGTACTGGATGCGCGTCCACCACGGCGCCGCGGTCGCGCCCTTCCACTGACGCGGGGCGCGGATCGCGCGCATCGGCCTGGGAGCCGCGCTGCTCCCGGGCCGCGGTGCGTCCGTCGTCGTCGGTGGCGTGCATCAATCCGCTCTCGGTGGAGGGGTCGCGGCGTTGATGTGACTCGCGAGGGCCGGCGAGGTGAGTGCCGACGGCGATGCGAGCCTCGGCGCTACGTGGACCCGCCTGAACTGGGCCCCCGCCCGGAGCACGAACCTGGTTCCGGTTGCTAGGTGAGCGTGGAGGGAGGTGCGAGCGTCGGAGCTACGGGACGGGGCGGAATTCGCCCGCCGCCCGAAGCAAACCCGCCCGCCGCCCGAAGCACGAACCTGGTTCCGGTTGCTCGAAGCACGAACCTGGTTCCGGTTGCTCGGGGACCTACTGGATGCGCGTCCACCACGGCGCCGCCGTCGAGCCCTTCCACTGACGCGGGGCGCGGATCGCGCGCATCGGCCTGGGAGCCACGCTGCTCCCGGGCCGCGGTGCGTCCGTCGTCGGCGAGCGTGTGCATCGATCCGCTCTCGGTGGAGGATCGCGGCGTTGACGGGGTCGGCGAGGGCCGGCGAGGTGAGCGTGGAGGGAGGTGCGAGCGTCGGAGCTACGGGAAGGCGCTGAATTCGCCCGCCGCCCGGAGCACGAACCTGGTTCCGGTTGCCCGGGTTGCTGGCTCCGGTTGCCTCTAGAACTAGAACAGATCAGAAGAGTTCCTCATCGTCGATAACTTCCCCCTCGAATTCCGGTCCCACAAAGCGGGCGACCACACTCTGATCGACGCCATATCTCTTGAGTGTGATGAGCGCGGGATCATCAGGTTCAATAGCATGCCACCGGCCCTCCCACGCTCGTTCAAAGTACCGTATGGCGTCGCTTACTATCATCAGTGTGCGAAGGATGCTGATGTAGTTCGTGTCAGGCGCCGCCAGCTCTTCGAGCGCGCGTGTAGCAAAGTCCTTTGGAATGAGAGCGCGCAAATCGCCGACCGACCGAACGCCGAAATCACTGAGCTCTTGCAGGTCGTCCGCGCTCACTGTGGACTGATGTACGAAGCGCTCTGGATCGTCCAGGAACGGAAACGCTCGCAAGAACACGCTCTTGGTATTGATAGAGTTGAGGGTGTCCTGGTTTCCAACCTGCTCGGATGAGCGTCGATCGATCTCGCGAACGACCGCATCAAACTCCCGATCAAGGAGCTCCAACGTGCCCGCGAGAACGCTAAGTCTGCGGCGCAAGTCGTCAGGCAGAGCGCCGCTTGTCTTGTACCCTCGGTCGTGTTCAATTTCGGCCCATGTGTGCTGCAGAATTGTACAAATTTGGAATTCGATGACGTACTCCGAAAATGGAGCATACTCAGGAAGCCGAACGCGCGCGTCAGACAGTCGTGCCACAAGGTGAATAGAGCGATAGCCTACGCGGTCTGCGGCAAGCGTCTTGGACTTGTCCACGGACTCCGATTCAATTACTACGAAGTTCTTCCGCAGCAGATCCGTCGCGCGGGCAACGTCCTCATCCACATACATGATTAGTCGAACGCCAGCGAGATCATGGACTGCATTCTTCGGATTCGTGTAGTCCTTGCGTGCCAGTTTATCCGCAAAGCTGTCAATCGATTTGGCGCGAAATGTGACTGCATGCGCCCGGATCTTGCTTCCCCTTAAGATCTCAGATGCGAGAGTGCCGCACTTTTCCGCAAACATTTCGTAGCTCGGATGCTGCATCCGGTACCACTCTACCGCCTGTTGTGCCTTGACGGCTCTACTACTGCGTCTTCCCATTGTCGTAACCCGGTGGACTTGTTTCGCGTGTAGCACACATGAACGCGCTCGCTGCAGGAGGAGCTGCTTCAGCTTTGCGGTAGCGCAGCAGCATCATGGCAGCGTCGCGCCAGCAAGGGAAGAAGAGCGATCGCGCCGGCCGGGGCCATCCGCCAGCCTCGCAGCGAAAGTTCGCGGCACAGTGACTCTCCGACCCGCTCGCTGGCCGCGTCGCGGGGAGCACGAACCTGGTTCCGGTTGCTCGAGCTCGAGCTCGGCAAGGTGACGCCGCACATCGCGGCCGGACGTGGCCAGACCGAGGCGCCTGTCGCGGCCATCGCGGAGCTCCTCCAGTTCCGCGCGGATCATCGCGCGGCGAAGGCCCGGTGGATGGCCGGTGAGCGCGGCGTGGTCTTCCCCGCGGGAACCTAACTAGTCTAGTTCCGGTCGCTTGTTAGATTTCATCGCCGACCGCATATTCCTCAGATCTGTCCTTCACATCATCGTCGCCGTCCTCGTCAGGAGGAGGTTGCTCCTCGATGTTGCCCTTGATGTTCACCCGGCTGCCGACGAACCGGTTGATCTTACCGTAGGATGACTGAGATGTTTGCTTGAGTGTCCTGTCGAGTTGAACTCCCCACGCCTGTGTATCCAAGTTTACTTCGAAGGCATCGATTCGCGACAGTATGCAGACATACTGCCTGTGGTCACTCAAGTGGTAAAGAGGGGCAACCACGGTGTTTGTCGACTCAAACGAAATTGTTAAGTCCGACAAACCCGGGTTGATATTCCTCCTCACCCCGTCGGTCTCTGTCACAAGCTTAAAGTTCTCGACGGCCTTGTGGCCGGGCTCGGTTAGAGCCCCAATCCACGCTCGGAGTTCCTTTTTCTGGCTTCCAGAGGAGGCCTTGCGGCGCTCCATGCTCAGGTGATCCTTTACTTGTCTGGAATACACATGCAGAAGATAACGTCCTGCAAAGCTGTGTCCTCTTGATACGCAGGGAGGGACTAACGTCAGAATCCTGATCAAATCCGCCAGAAGTGCCGCCGTATTAAGCGCCTGATTACTGGACTGCCGGGGCGCTCCTGTCGTCGAATAGCTCCGAAAGAATTTTGCTTCTAGCCAGTTGCTGTGCCGCCATCCATAGCTAGCGAGCGCCTTGCTGCCGGTCCGCAGCCGACTTGCGTTCACGTGAAGATCGACGCGGAGGTAGCGCTTCCTCTTCGGGTTCGATGCGTCGCTCCAATAGCCGGGTTTCGGCTTGTACGGCCGTTCATTCTGTAGACACGAAATCGGGTTTGGAACACCCCGTCCATTCAACTCCTGCAACAATGCCAGCGAGTAGGCACCGACAATGCCGCTCTCGTAGTCCTGCGACGGATAGCTTGTGCCTGTGAGGATTTCTGGGAGGTGGAGGAGGGCTTGTTCGAGAAGCATGACAGTGCGCTGTGCATAGTAGAGGGCATCAAGAAGGCGGGTGTTTGCGGACGGCTCGAATCGGGGGGGGCGTCGGGGCGTCTACCCCTTGCCAGCCCGGGCACCTGCCGCATAGGCGTATCGTTGTCGCTCGCGATCGCGACCCTTGCGCCGCGACGGGTAGGCATCTCGAGAACACAGCGCCTGGGGCGGTCGGTCACGACCGGCGCCGTCCACGCGACGACGCGCGCCGTCGCTGATGCAAATGCGCTCGGTAGTCCGTGATGCACGCTTCGAGGTCCGCTTTGGTGAGGCGACGGATGAAGGCCACAACATCACGTGAATACTTAACCAGAATCCCCTGGTCCGCGCGCCAACAATATCGTGACTTGTCCTTTAGTCCGTGCTTCCACACCACAGCCTGAAACGTGTGTGATGTGAACCGAGTGCCGTGGAGCGTACCGACCTCATCAATAACGTCGGTTGTGCGCAGGGGATGGCTAACGTTCGGGTCTACTCGCCGCTCCATTGCGAGCGGGTTGGTGCCGCCGGCCTCACCGCCTACGACGCCCACGACCGCATCCGCGCCATGAAGCTTCTTGGTCGACTCCAGCTTTATTGTAAAGAGTGTGACAACACGGCCGGTGTCGAAGCCGCTCGAAGACGCCTCTTTCGCCAGTCGCAGCACCTCTCCCACGAACTGTTTCTCGGCCGGTGAGGCGGTGCCCGCATTAGCAAGATCGCGCAGATACGTCACTGGATCGATTGGAGGCTCTAGCCCCAGTGGCAAAAGGCGCCAAGTGATTTCAGAGCCGAGATCAACGCTGAACGCATCCCGGAGCAGGTCCCGAAAGTTCACCACGCATGTTTGAGCAATAGAATACATGAGGAGCGCGAAGCCCTTCGCGTTGTAGAAGTGCACAACATTGTCGCGGTAAGTGGTGATCAGGTCTAGGTTAGCGTGCACGGCGCCCGCGGGCAGGCCTTTCGGGAAGAGGGGAGTGGCCTTGTTCAGGGCGTCAGAGAGGGCGAGCGTCCGATACGGCTGACCAGGTTTCTTCTTGTAGTAAATGGACACACGGTTCTTCGACAACAACGCCTTCAGTGCGAGCTCCCATGCATTGACGAGGAGCACTGCCACACACTCGTCACGATAGGCGAATCGTGGCTTGTTGTAGATCTCGACAGCGCCCACCATGGCCGACGTTGCGTTCCCCAGAAGCTTGCGATACGAGCCGTAGTAATTCACTTTGGTTCACCCGTGCGCGTAGAACCTGCGTGTCTGACATTCGAGGAGCGTGGTGCATAGAGTATGGCAATCTCCGGCATGCTGAGCCGGTGACGCTGGAAGCGCGATAGCCCGTAATCACGTTTATTGCTGTCGCTCATCAAACCCGAGGTTTTCCTGCATTGTCGATTCTATTGTTTGTGACGGATTGTCCTTGGTGGAAGCCTGGGAACGCCTCTTCTTGCCGAGGCCTAGCCGGGCTTCTTCCCTCGCTCGCTCGGCGTTGAGGACGTAGAGGCGGTCGATGACTTCGTCTTCGAAGGCGGTGAGGGCGGCGCGGTGTTCGTCGGTTTTGGGGCAGAAGGGGGGGACTGGGATGTCTTGCCAGCCGTAGGCGGCGAGGACGGCGCGGTCCATGTCCTCGTGGAGCTGGCGGAGCTCGAGGATGCGGGGGTCGTCTTCCGCCGGGTCTTTGAGGGCGTTGTAGGTCTTGGTGAGGCCCTGGTCGGTGTCGACCATGTACTTGGCGCGGGCTTGGTAGAGCTGTTCGCCGATCGTCTCGAGGGCAGGGATCACGGCGTGCGGGTCGGCTTCGGGGAAGGGGAAGGTCTCGAAGCAGTCGCTCGCCGCGTAGCGAAGTCGGTCTTCGAGCGAGGAGGAGAGCAGGCGGGCCCAGGGCTCGTGGACGCGGGATTGGAGGGCGGCGAATGCGCTCCAGCGATCAAGCGGGAAGACGTAGAGCGTCTGGCTGAAGAACGGAGTCGTGGGCTGGAACGTGAACATGAGGTGCTTGGTCACGTTCGCGGCGCACAGGCAACGGCTCAGCCCGGCGAGCCCTTCGTAGAGCGCCGCTCCGCTCTCACCGGGACGCCACCAGTAGGTCTTGTAGGTGCCCGCGCTTGTTCGGTCATGCGGGCCGGCTTCACCAGCTCTTCGATATCGCGAGGAGCTCGGGCCACTGCGCAGCCTCGTCGAGCGTCTTCGTGGAGAAGTCGATCATGTAGCGGCTGATGGCGGGTCGGGGTGACTGTTGACGTCTTCGCCGCCGATGTACGGGCGGAAGACGCGCGGCGTTGCTCGGACGTGAGCGATGAACTCGTCGCGCTCGTCGTGCTCAGGCGCAAGCCCACGCCGACGAGCTTGCCGCCCATGAAGGCGAGGCGCTGTTCGCTGACCAGCCTGACCGGCTCGGGACGCTCGGGTTTTGGGCGCAATCGCGAGTTGATCGCGGCACGTCGCCTTGCCGTCCAAGAGCATGACGCCGGTCCGGTCGCGCGGTCGCCCGAAGGCGAGGTGAACGGTGGCCACGGTGACGGCCGCGGCGCCGGGCCAGGCAAGCTGGGCGTGGCGTCGTAGATGTCGAGCCGCGGCCTTCTACGAGGGGCTTGAGCGACATCAGCCGCGTAGTCGCCCTGGGCGATGGTGTTCGTGGCGATGAGTCCGACGTGCCGTGTGCACCGAGCAGCTCGGCGGCGCGGAGGAAGAAGTACGCGGACAGGTCGGTGTTCGCCGTCCGTTCAGCTCGGGGTAGCGGGCCATGAAGCAGTCCAGATACCCGGGACCGTCGGCGTCGCTGATGGCGTTCTTCCCCGCGAACGGCGGGTTGCCGACGAAGGCTTCCATGTAGGCGGCGCGGTGCTCGGCGCCGGGGTCGAGGGGGTCTGGGCGCTCTTCCCAGAAGACCTCGGGGAACTCGAGCATCCAGTGGAAGGGGGCGTGTTGGGCGCGGATGTCGCGGGCCATGGCGGCCAGGGGCTCGTGCGCGCGCTCGTCGCCGGCGAGGAGGCGGTTGACGAGGTCGAGGCGGGCTTTGCGCTCTTGTTCGCGGGCCTTGGGCTTGTCATGCGCGAAGAAGGCGCCGACGCAGGCGTCCGCGATCATGCGGATGCGCTCTGTGGCTTGCTCGGCGTACTCGAGGAGGCGCTGCTTCTCGCGCTGCGAGGCGGGGTCTTCGCGCTCGGCCAAGGCGAGGATGCTGGTCGCGGTGCTCGAGCGCTTGGTCGAGGGCGTCTTCGAGCGCGCGGCGGAAGGTCTCGAGCTGGCCCGTCTTCTCCCAGTGGAAGCTCTTGATCTGCTCGAGGTCGAGGCCGACCAGGGAGTCGCCGTGGCGAAGGGCGTGGTCGACGAAGGTGAAGGGGAGATGCTGGCTCAGGGTGACGAGCCAGAGGGAGAGCTTGGCGAGCTCGACGGCCGCGGCGTTCTTGTCGACGCCGTAGAGGCAGCGCTGGGAGACGAGGCGGCGGGCATGCAAGAGCGGGTCGCCGTGGGCTTCGCTCAGGGCGGCGAGCTCGCCCGCGCGATCCCACGCGGATACGAGCTCTTCGGCCAAGAGGCGACACGCGGCGACGAGGAAGGCGCCCGAGCCCATGGCGGGGTCGCAGATCTTGAGGCTGAGGATCTGCTCGGCCGTACGGTCTTCGCCGAGGCAGGCGAGGATGGGCTCGAGGGTGCGCTTGACGACTTTCTCGCTCAGCCAGCGCGGGGTGTAGTGGCTGCCCGTGCGGCGGCGCTCTTCGCCCGGCTGGAGGACGAGGCGGCCGGCGGCGACGCGGTTCTGCTGCTTCTTGGCGCGGCCGCTCGCGAGCTCGGACAGGGCCAGGGCCGCGGTCTCGGCGTCGTCGGCGCTCTTCAGGGCTTTCTCGACCTTGGTCTGCGCCGCTTTGGTGAGGCCGCAGGTGTCTTTGAGGAAGCGCTTGCGGTCCGCCGGCTTCATGGCGCGCACGGCCTCGGTCTCGACCCAGACGCGCTGGGGGCCGAGGCGCACGGCCGGGCTCTCGACGCGCTGGACGTGGTAGCCCATCAGCGATTCGTAGACGGCGCCGATCTGCTCGACGTCGAGGGAGCGGTAGCTCAGGCGCTGGCCGTCGAGGACGACGAGGCGGTGGAGGACGCGGTAGACGGTGTCGTCGTCGATGCTGGGGAGCTCGACGGCGGCGCGCTCCTCGGGCAGGGCGATGGCTGCCGTCCAGCCGGGGAGGCCGCCTTCGAGGAAGGGGTAGGCGCTCGGGTCGAAGAGGGTGCCGCGCCGCGGCGGGAGGCGGAGGTCGCCGTGGGTGACGCCGAGGTAGATGGCGCGGAAGAGCGCGATGAGGCGGCCGTACGCGCCGAAGCGCAGGTGCATGGACTCGGGGTGGGCGCCCGCGTCGGCGGCGAGGCGCTCGTAGAGGCCGAGGACGCTGAGGTGCTCGGCGTAGGTCGGGTGCTGGACGGGGACGAGGCCCTGGTCCTCGGAGTAGAGGGTGAAGACGAGGCGAAGGACGACGCTGAGGATGCCCTGGTAGGCGTGGTCGTCCGGGGCCTCGAGCGCGGCGCGCAGCCAGTCGGGGCGCTCGGTGGTGCAGTCGCGGGCGGCCGCGTGCTCGAAGCCTTCGAGGAGGATCTCGACGGCCTCGAAGACCTGGGCGGCCAGGTCCTTGGTCACGTCGGCTTGGCGGAGGCGGCTTTCTTTGAGGAGGCCCTCGAAGGTGTACTCGGGGGCGGCGCCGTAGGTGCGGCTGGCGTGGAAGATGAGCTCTAAGGCCGCTAGGAGCGGGCGGCCTGCGCGCTGGCGGAGGGCCTCGAAGCGGAAGGTGAGGTGGGCGCTCGATTCGCCCGCGGGGGCGTAGAGGATGCGGAGCTCGCGGCGGTTGGTGATGAAGGCGATCGGGATGCCGGTGTGGCGGAGGAGGCGCTCCAGCTTGGCTGTGGGGGGGTAGCGCCAGGGGCCTGTTTCCGTTTCCGGTTTGTCTAAGTCGATGCCTACTGCGGCTTCTCCTGCGTCTGTTGTCAGGTCCCAGACCAGGGCGACTACTTGCGCTTCCCCTGAGCCCCACCCCCCGGCCCCCTCCCGTCGGGAGGGGGAGGTCGTGCCGGTGGCGTCGTGGCCGGCCCACCCCCCGGCCCCCTCCCGGCGGGAGGGGGTGATGCCTGCGGCCGCTTCTCCTGAGCCCCACCCCCCGGCCCCCTCCCGGCGGGAGGGGGAGTTTTGCGGTGTGGCCTCTACTTCTGCGAACTGGGCGAAGGGGTCGTCGTCGGGGGCTTCGGCCGGGGTGCGGGCGATGGCGAAGCTGGGACGGATTTCTTGGCGGCCTTCGGGGGCGTAGAAGGAGAGGGCGGGCGGGAGGTTCTCGCGCTCGATGAGGGCGCCGGGCAGCGAGTAGCCGAGGAAGGTCTCGAAGAAGGCGCGGACTTCGCGGAGGGCGGGGCCGTGGTCGGTGTCTTCGAGGTGCGCTTCGAGCTCGGCTGTGATGCCGGGGCGGACTTTCGGGGCGATCTGGGCGTCGGACAGCGCGGGGACGGAGAAGACGAGGCCCTCGATCGGTTGCGCTAGGCCGAGCCACTCTTCGTGGAATCGCTGGTCGGCGTCTTTCACGTCATCACCTCGGGCCAGCTGACGGCGAGGCCGACCGGGGAGAGGCGGGTCATTCGCACTTCGTAGAGCTCTTCGATCGCTTTGGGCTCGGTCTCCATCTCGGCGTCGATGGCGCGGTAGCGCGTCTTCATGTGCTCGTGGTCGAGCTTGAGCTGGCGCTGCTGTTCTTGATCGGTCTTGGTGTCGGCACGCGCGAAGAGCTCCATCTGCGCGACGACGTTGGCTTGCTTCTCGATGGCCTTCTTCTGGCGCTGAAGGAGGGCCCGCAGCTCGTCGGCCTCGCGGCGCGCCCGCTGGGAGAGGCCGTTCTTCGCTGCGATGGCGCGCGCGTCGGCTTCGTCTTCGAGCGCGGGCCAGAGCTCGGCGTAGAGGCGGGAGGCGTGGCTCGCGATGCGCGCCTGGATGGTCGGGGAGGGCGCTTTTGCATCGAGCGCGGCGAGCTTCTCGAACGACTCGATGGCCTTCTGCGCGGTGGCCGCGTCCTTGTACGGCTCGGCCGCGTCGTCTCCGCCGGACCAGGGCGCGGCGATGCCGATGATCTCGTCGTGGAGGCGCGCTGCGCCGGGGCCGAAGAGGCTCAGGCGGGCGTAGGCGATGATGCGGATGACGCTGTCGTCGGGCGCGATCACGGACGAGACCCGGGACAGATCGTGCGCGCTGAAGCCCTGCGCGAGGAAGCGGTCGAGGATGCGCTTCACCAGCGGGTGCGCGAGGTGGAGCTGCTCGGTGTCGTCGCTGAGGCGGGCGATGGGCTCGAACGTGACGGGGCGCGGCGTGTGCTGTCGCCACTCCCAGAAGGACTCGGTGCGCTTGCGAGGTGGGCGGAGGCTGTCGAGCGTCCGGTCCCACGAGCGATCGAGCTCGGGGACGGTGAAGGTGCGGCGGCCCTCGCGGGTCGGGTCGCCGTCGATGAGGCCGCTGGCGCCGGCGAGGCGGAGGCCGACCTCGACCACGCCGCGCAGCGAGTCGGGGTGGACCTGGAGCGCCTTCTTCGAGGCTTCGAGGCGGCGGCCCGCACGCGCGACCTCGGCCTCGAGCTTCGACTGCTCTTTGCGTTGAGATTCGAGCTCGTGGTTCACGGCGCTCGTGTTCGCGTCCTTGCCGATGAGCTCGAGCTGATCGTGGGTTTGCTCGTCGATGCCGGGCTCGAGGGTCTTCTCGATGTCCTCGAGGAGCACGGCGCCGAGAGAGCCGAGCTCCTGCTGGACGATCTCGACCTTGCGCACGAGGGTCTCGAGGACGCGGTCCTCTTTGCGCTGCGGGTAGAGGAAGTAGTGGCAGCGCACTTCCGGTGAGGTCTGGAGCGTGCGGTCGATGCGGCCGTTCCGCTGCTCGAGGCGCGAGGGGTTCCAGGGCAGGTCGAAGTGGAAGAGGTCGGCGCAGTGGGCCTGGAGGTTGATGCCTTCGCGCGCCGCGTCGGTCGCGATGAGGATGCGCACCGGGTGCTCGTCGGGCGGCGCGTTGAATGCGTGCTGGACCTCGTCGCGCGCGTCGTCGCCCATGCCGCCGTGGAAGACCAGGATGCGCTCGTCTCCGCGGTCCGTGTCGGCGACGGCGCGGCCGAGCAGCTCCACGAGGTAGCGCTTGGTGTCGCCCCACTCGGTGAAGATGATGACGCGGCGGTCGGTCCACGTTTGGTCGGCCTTCGTGGCGTCCAGTCCGATCGCCGGACACTGGTGCGCTCGCATCCACGCGAGGAGGGCGCGGGTCTTGGCGTCGGGCTGCCGTCGCGCCTTCTCGGCCGTGGCCCGCAGCTCCGAGAGCAAAGCGGAGGCTTGTTCGGTCGGGCTCGGGAGCGCGGCGCTGTCCTTCGCGATGGCGTACGCGGACTCGGCCTCGATGGCGTCGTCGTCCTCGCCGTGGAGATCCGCGTCGGCGTCGACGTTCAGCTGCGCTTGGCCGGCGCTCGGGTCGTGGACGACGGGCCCGCCGCGCTCCGCCACGGCGCGTGCGTGCACTTCGAGCGTGCGGGCGAACGCTTCGGGGCTCGAGAGGAGGCGCTGCTGGAGGCGGATGAACGTGAGGCGGCCGCGGCCTTTCTTCGGGGCGCAGAGCTCGGTGTAGCGGGCGAGCGTGTCCGCGAGCGTCAGCTCCATCGGGTCGGCGGGGCCGATGATGGCCGCGTCGCCGGTCTCCTGTGCGTTCGTCTCGGCGTCGTACCGCGTCTCTGTGTTCGACCACGCCTCGCCGTCGTGCTCGAGAGCGAGCTGCACCAGGATCCGGCGCGGGAAGCGCTCGACGCCCAGCTTGCGCAGATCGCGCTTCAGGCGGCGCACCATGATCGGCGCGAGCTCCTCCGGGCCGCCGATGGGCACGCCGCGCGTGAAGCGCACCGGGTCGAGGATCTCGAGCAGGGCGCTGAACGAGTTCGAGTGTCCGTTGTGCGGCGTCGCGCTCAGGAAGAGGCGGTTGTCGAAGCGCCCTGCGAGAGTCCGGACCGTCGCCGTGGTCTCGCTGTCGACGGCGTACTTGCTCCGGCTGGCCGGTGCCGCGGCGTGCGCCTCGTCGAGGATGAGCAGGCTCTTCCGTGCGCGCGGGCCGAGGTGCGCGAGCAGCGGGTCCAGATATTCGGGCCGGCGGAGGAGCTGATGCGAGATGATGAAGCGGCTGTGCGTGCTCCACGGGTTCACGCCGAAGCCGCGCTCCTGCCGGCGGTAGGCGATGAACTTCTGCGTCATCACCTCGAAGCGCAGGCCGAACCGGCGCTGCATCTCGTCGCGCCATTGGAGGCAGATGGCGGCGGGACACGCGACGAGCACGAGCTCGGCTTGCTGCCGGAGGATCAGCTCCTGGAGGACGAGCCCGGCTTCGATGGTCTTTCCGAGGCCAACATCGTCCGCGATGAAGAGGTTCGCCCGCGGCAGCTCCAGCGCTTTCATCAGCGGCGTGAGCTGGTGCGCCATGAGCTTGATGCCCGCACGGAACGGCGCCTGGAAGCGCGTCGCGTCGGCCGCGCTCACCGCGCTCCACTTCAGGGCGTGCAGGTACGCGCCGAAGTGGCCGGGCGGGTCGAGGCGGCCGTGCGCGTCGAGGCCCTCCGAGGACGGATCCACGACCCGCGCGCCGACCTCGAGATCCCACAGGATGTCGAGCGACTCACCGGGCGCGTCGTCATCGAGGCAGACGAGGCTAACGCGTGCCGAGTCGTGCTCGCCGCCGGGATGGACATCTTCGACCATCCACTGCCGACGCCGCGCCTGCACGACTTGGCCGGGCCTCGGAAGCTGGTCGAGGTGGTGCTCCGGTGGAGGAGGCACCGACTGGCCGGGATCGAGGCCGGCCGCCTCGAGCAAGCGCGCCTGGAGCTCCGCCCGGCTGCGACTCTCGTCCGCGAGGCCGTGCCGCCGGCAGACGGCCCGCAGCTCGTCGCGCCCGAGCTCGCGCAGGACGGTCGGCAGGCGGCGGTCGAGCTGTTCGCCGAGCCGGCTCGCCATCCGCGCCTTCGTCTCGCGACCGCGGTGGAGGCCGATGCCGAACGTGCGGCTCAGATCGAGCAGGCGCTCTTGAGTCAGGGTCTCGAGGACCGACTGCGGGGTGGGGAGGTCGGTGGATGCCATGCGCGCGCGTTCCAGGAGAGCGGGACGGCGCGTGACCGTCGGCCTCGGCCGGCTCCCCAAGTGCGCTGTAGAATTACCACGTCCGCGGCCGGTCGTCGCCGGTATCTCATTCTCGCCGCCGGCAACCGCGACAAACAGGTGGGCGTGCCGGTTGCCATCGCACCACCATCGGCGGCAACCGCCTGCGGCAGCCCAGCCAGATCTCTGCCATCGGACCACTGACCCTCGAGTTGAAATGACCAACCGGGCTGCACGGTCCTGCATGGAAGTCGGTCGAACAGGGCGTCGAAAGACTTCGGCGCGACTGAGCGCGACGACGCCGTAATCAAGAGAGCACTCACTGCGAGGCTGGCTACGCGCAGCATGAAGTATTGCGGTTCCGCCGCGACTCAGGAGCGTGGTGCCCGGAGCGACGCGTGGCCGCGTCGCGGTCGCGCGCCTCGAACGTGGTCCGGTCCTGCGCTCCCACCACGTGGATCCAGGCCCGCTCGTCTTCGCTGCAGCCGCGCATCGAGACGAGGCGTCCGCGCGCAGCCCCAAGCATTTCAGGCCGAAGAGGCGGGCGCGAGCGCGATCCGGGTGCAGCTGAAGATCGCCCAAAGCGCCTCCCGCCCGTCCGACGCCTCGCGCACGGCGTCGAAGACGTCGGAGAGGTCCCATGCCGTCTCGAGGAAGCCGCGATCCGACGCCGTGCGCAGCGCCCACATGGCCACCGTCGCAAACGCCGGCAGGCCACGCGCGCGTAGGCTCGCGCCGTCGAGCTCCGTCAGGTCGTCGAGGATGTAGGTGAGGTTCGGGACCAGGCCGCTGGCCGCCTCCCGTTCCCGCTCGTCCAGGTCGATCACCTCGGAGAGCGACCTGGACGCCGTCCACGCTCGCTCCCCGTGGTAGACGACGACGGGTATGACGAGCGGAAGCCGGAAGCCACGACCGCCACCGCGCTTGGCGTACCGCTCCCAGATTCGACTGACGTACTTCCACATCCGCCAAGGCATCTCCGCGTCGACGGAGCTCTGGTGCTCGATGAGGAAGTAGAACAACGCCTCTCGGTCGCCGAGCTTCGCCGTCAGGAGCAGATCGCTCTCGAGCTCCTTCAGGTCCGGATCCTGGAACTCCCCGGGCAGGGTCCGCACCGTCGACCAGTCCACCACTGCGGCGAGCGGATGGGGCAGCACCGAACGGAGCAGGGCGGTGCCGCTCGTCACGTCCGAGAACGCCCGTTTGAAGAGGCTGTCGTGCGGCTGACTCGGCTCGCTCATCGCCCGAAGCGCTGCCACGGTCGGGCCCGCGCTTCCACATCGAGATTCAACCCGGCTTTGCTCCGCACCACATGACCGGTCCCACGACCTGCGCGCGGCGCCGAGAGGCTCGCCGCACGCCGCCGTCTGCGCGAGTTCGTCGAGTCGCGGACCAAGGCCGCGCGTCGCGTCGTGAACGTGTCGGGCGCGTCGCTTCATCCTGAGGTGCTCGAGAGCCCTCGGCGGGCCCCGCGGCTCAGTCGAAGGACGCGGCGACGGTCTCCGAGCTTGCCTCGCGCGAGCACAAGGGGAAGGCGCGAGCCCGCGGCGAGAGCACCGCAACCGCGCCCGGGTCATCCGAGAGCGAAGCGTGCAGGAAGTGCCTAACCGCTCGGTCGTGCAGCTTGCGATGTGCGACTCGTCGGGATGAACGCTTGCGTCGTGGGCGGGGCGGAACGACGATGGCGCGCCGTGGGTCGCAAGCGCCCGAACGGAGGGGTCGACGTCCAGCCGCTGCTCGCGCGTGGCCGTGACGCCCTCGCGTCGTACGACTACCCGAACGCGCGGGCGCTCTACGATGAGGCTTTCCGGTCGAGCCGGGGCGCGCTCGCCCCCGCCAAGGAGCTCGTAGGGCTGCTGGTGAACGAGCTCGGGCTCGACGAGGACGCCCTCGCGCTTCGCGAGAAGCTCGAATCCGCAAGCGCGAGAGGACGAGACGATCCGGCGCATGCTCGGTCTCGCCGCCGCGCGCGCTGGCGCCGAGCGCACGGCGCGCGAGCTCTTGGCCGGCGTGCGTCAGCCCGAGGCCGCGCCCGCGTGGTTCGAGCTGGGGCGGCGCCGGCTCGCCGCCGGGGACCTCGATGCCGTCCCAGGATGCATCGTCGAGATTCGCGATCTCAATCCGGCGCATCCAGGTGCGCGGGAACTCGAGCGCGGCGTCGAGGAGGCCCGCGCCCGCCTGCGTGCCCCCGAGGAGCAGGCGCTCGAGGCGATGGCGGGGCACTCGCCGCCGGCGGAGGTGGCGCGCGCGGCGAGTGTGCTGCTCACCCGTTTCCCCGACAGCGCCGTGGCGGCGCTTGTGCTCCGAGATGCGGAAGGCCGCGAGCGGGCCGAGCGAGCGGCGATTGCGCTCGCGCGAGCGCACCAGCTCGAAGTCGCCGGTGAGCTCGGCTCCGCGGTGGCGACCTACCGAGACGCGCTCACGCTCGGCGCCGACGCCGCCGAGGCGCTCGCGCGCTGCCAACGCGCTCTCGAGCAAGCGCAGCATCGTCGTGAGGTCGAAGCAGTCGCTGCGGCGCTCCGGACGAGCGACGACGAAGACGCGTTACTCGGCTACTGGCGCAGCGCGGCCCCTGTGCGGAGCGCAGTACGGGAGCGCTCGGACCGGGAAGAGCTCGCGCTGCTCGAGGCGCTCGGGAGGCCGGACCGCGAGGCTCGGGAGACGATTCGGCAGGTCCGTCTGTTGCTGGTGGCGCGCGGGCGCGTCCGCGCCGGCGATGTCCAGGACGCCAGCGCCCTGCTCTACCGGGCGGAGCGCGTCTCGACGCTCGCGCTCTTTTCCGAGCTGAGACGCCAGGTCGACTCGGTCCTCGGCGCCCAGGCTCGGCTCGAGGCCACGAACGCGCTCGCGGAGATGCAACGGTATCTCTCGACGGGCGACGCCGAGCGCGCAGAGGAGCTCGCGCGCACCATCGACGTCGCCGCGCTCGACGCCGAGCAGCAGAGACGACATCGAGCGCTGCTCGAGAGGCTCGAGGATCTGCGTGCTCGCGTCCGCCTGCGTCTCGAGGAGGAGAGCGCCGTTCGGGCCGGCGACTGGCTGGCGGCGCGCCGCGCGGCCAAGGCGCTCGCCGGCAACGGGGACGAGAGCGCCGCGTCGCGCGCCGAGCAGCACAACATCGCGCTGGCTCGCTCCTACGCGATCGATCTCGTCGACTCGCCGGTCCCGCTCCCGATCGATGCGCGCGCGCTGCCGGAGCGCGAGGAGGTGTGGTTATCGCTCGACGGCGCGCGGGTAGTGTGGCCCTCCCACGCCGGGCCGTGGGTGTTTCTGCGCTTCTACGACGCGACGACGGGACACTGCACGAGCGCCGTCCGGCTGCGCTTTCGTGGCGGAAAAGGGCTCGCCGATCTCGTCCATGCGCACGACGAGCTCGTCCTCTGCTCCTACGACGGCGAGGTGCTGACGCTGACCTCGGACGCTACGCGCGTTCGCGATGTCTACCAGCACACGCTCGGCCGCCAAGACGACGTGATGCTCGCCGGCGGCGGCCGCTACCTGTGGGCGCTCGGGTACGACGGCGGCGGCGTGCAGGTCGTCGATTGGCTGCAACGCCGCGAGGTGCGCGCGTTCGGCGAAACGCTCTCGGTGTTCGTCGCCCGTGGATTGGAGAGGCGCGAGGTGGTGTGCCGCGCGATCCACGGCCGCGGTGTCACGATGCACTCGCCGAGCGGGAAGCGGGCCGCGTTCGCCGACGTACGCAACCCCGGTGAGCGGCCGCCGAGCGCCGGTATCGTCCTCGGCGAGCATCTGCTCCTCCTCGAGCCGGAAGAGGAGGCGCTGAGCGTGTTGGCCGTGGACGCGCGCGGCTCGGTGCGCGGCCGCGCCCGACTCGAGGATCTGCAGGGCGAGAGCTTCTCGGGATTGTTCCCGCAGCCGAACGGCGGGCTCCTTCTCTACACGGACGCCGAGGGTCATCGGCGGCTCGCCGAGTTGGATGCAGGTCCCGATGTTGCCCCGCGCATCGGAAGAGACGCGAAGTGGGGCGACGGGATCGTCTTCGCGACCGCCGTCGATGCTTCGAAGCTCGTCGCCTTGCGCTGGGAGGGGTCCCGCCTGGACGTCTTCGATCCCGCTGGCTGGTGGGCGAACCCCACTCCGGCCGAGGATCACGCTCTCTTCGTGTGGACTTCGCCGGACTGGCTCCACGATTGGGCAGTCGCGGCGGAGACGCGAACACTGGCGAGGGAGCTACGTCGCCTCCCGGCCGCCGCCCGCAGAGCTCGGGTCGAGCGTGAGCTGGGCGAAAAGCCCGCGGCGGCGCGCGTCCTCCATGCGGTCCACGCGCTGCGCGATGTCGGCGATTTCGCCCCCGCGAGCTTGCTGTTGCAGGAGCGGGTCGAGTGCGACCCCTCGGACGAGCTCCTCGCGTCGAGTCTCGCAATGGATCTCCGCCACGGGGACCCGGGCGCGGCGCGCGCAGCGCTCGAGCCGCACGCGGACGCGATCGGGCACTCGCCATACGGGGATCGCGTCGCCATGGTGCTCGCCGAGCTGCGCTTCCGGTCGACGGATATCGAAGGCGCCGTGTCGGCGCTCCGGGCGGGGGTCGAAGCGGGCGGGAAGAACGCCGCTTCGCTCGCCGAAGCCCTGGATCGCATCCAGCAAGTCTATGGCGAGGAGGAGCCGCGCACGTCGGGGGTTCGCGAGGCTCGCCGGTTCGTCCGGGCGATGTGCGATGCCGACGCGGCGTGGCGAGATGGTGATCCTCACGCCCAGATCGAGCGGCTCGAGGCGGAGCTCTCGAGCCGCCGCCCCGTGCTCGGAGTGCTCGCTCGCCTGGCCGAGGCGTGGCTCGCCGTGCAACCGGCGAACACAGCCGAGTCGTTCCGCAAGCTCGAGGTGATCGCGAGCTTCGCCGACCGGCTCGCGCTGGGCTACGAGGCCGAGCCGCTGCCCGTCCCCGGCGATCGCATGACCCCTGCCTACGCCGCGAGCCTGCGCGTGCGGTGCGAGGGGTGGCTGGACGAGGTCGCCGGCACCGTGCGCGAGCCGGAGTGGGCCGCTGAGCTCGATCACGCCTTCGATGGCCGGGATGTCGAGGCCGGCGAGGCGCGGCTCGTATGGAAGCTGACTCGCGAGGACGACGCGTGGCGTGTGCTCCCGTACGTGCAGCGCTCGCTCGCCCCACGTGGATACACACCCGGCCGGCGCGTGCGTGGAGAGGAAGACTTGGGGTCGGCCCCCGCGACGCTGGTGGATTGGGCGGCGATGCGCCTGGTCGCGGCCGGCGCGGAGAGCGAGGTAGAGCGTCTGGCCGAGCTGCTCGAGCTGCTCGCGGACTCCGCGCTGCTCTTCCTGGGCACGCGCACGCTGGAGGTGCGGACGGGACTGGCCGTCCTCGTGGTGCGCCAAGCACGGGGGTCCCTCACGGTTCGGATACGGGTAGGGGGCGAAGAGTCCTCGCCGGCCGCGCTCCTCGAACGACTCGGCAGCGCGCGGTGTCACGTCGAGGTCGACGCGGAGTCCGCACTCGCGACCGTCCTGCGCTTCGACACCATGCGCTTGCGTGTGCTGCGTGCGCTGAGCCAGGAGTCGGAAATCGACCGCCGCGCGATCGAGCGCCGCCTCGCGCGACTGGGAGAGCTCTTCGAGCTGGACCTCGACGAGGGCCTCCAGGGAGCCGAGAATCGCGGCCGACGATCGCCTCGTCTTGGCCATGCATTGGCGGGAGGGATGGCTGCGGGTCGAAGCCTTCGTGCGTCCGGTGCCGGGCGGTCCCGCGTACGCGCCCGGGCGAGGCCCCACCCGCGTCGTCGGCGTGGTCGACGGCTCGGTCGTGCATACGAGGCGCGATCTCGTTCACGAAGAGACGCGCGCGAGAGTGGGCTGCGAAGAGCTCTCGCTCGACCCGAGTCAGCCGAGGCGATGGTCGCTCGCCGGGCGAGAGGCGGCGCTCGCGCTGGTAACGCGCGTGGCCCGCTCGCCGGAGCGCTACGTCATCGAGTGGCAGGGCGCGCCGCTCGAGCTCGCGCCGCCGCTTCGGGCGAGCGCGCTCTCGGTGAGGGTCGCATCGAACGGTGAGCGATGGCTGAGCGTGGACGGAGAGCTCGCCGTGGACGAGGCGCTGGTCGGCCTCGGTGAGCTCCTGGCCGCGGTTCGTGGGAGGCGCCGATTCGTCCGGGTGGAAGGCGGTCGATTCGCCGAGCTCGAAGAGCGGCTTCGCCGCTGGGTCGAGGAGCTGGACGCGGTTGCCGTAGAGCGAGACGGGCTGCTCTCCGTCGGGCCCGTGGGGGCCGCGCTCTTCCGGTCCTTCGATGGTCGGCTCGAAGGTGAGGCCTGGACGCGCTTGGCCGAGAGAATCGCGAGGGCCCGGGACGTCGTGCTCGATGACGAGGTGGCGCGCGGGCTCCGGTCCTATCAGCGCGCGGGCGTGCTGTGGATGGCGCAATTGTCGGCCCAGGGCCTCGGAGGCTGCCTGGCGGACGACATGGGGCTCGGCAAGACGCTGCAGGCGCTCGCCCTATTGCGCCAGCGCGCGGGGCGTGGGCCGGCGCTCGTCGTGGCGCCGACCTCCGTGCTGCACCAGTGGCTCGAGGAAGCCGCCCGCCACGCGCCGCAGCTACGGATGCGCCTCCATCACGGCAGCGCGCGTCAGCCGCTGGGCGAGGTGCTCGCCGATGCCGACGTGCTCCTCACCAGCTACGGCGTCGTCGTCCAGGATCGCGAGCAGCTGAGCGCGGTTCGATTCGCGACGCTGGTGCTCGACGAGGCGCAGGGCATCAAGAACCCGCGCTCCCGGCGCGCCGGAGCCGTCCGCGGGCTCGATGCCGAGGTCGCGGTCGCGCTGACGGGCACCCCGATCGAGAACCACCTGGGCGAGCTCTGGAGCCTCTTCTCCGTGATCGAGCCGAGCTTGCTGGGCTCCTGGACGGAGTTCCGCCGGCGCTTCGCCACACCGATCGAGCGCGGGAGCGACGAGGCAACGCGCGCGTTGCTCGGACGCGTCATCGCGCCCTTTGTCCTGCGCCGCACCAAATCGGAGGTCCTGCCGGAGCTGCCGCCGCGAACCACGACGACGGTGCTGGTGGAGCGAAGCGACGAGGAGCGCGCCGTCTACGAGGCTGCGCGTGCGGCCGCCATCGAGGCGGTGGGCGACGCGGGCGAACGGCTCGAGATCCTGGCGGCGCTCACGCGATTGCGCCAGCTCGCGTGCGACGTGCGACTCGTGGATCCCGTGACGACGGTCGCGTCGTCGAAGCTGCGTACGCTCGTCGCCCTCGTGAGCGAGCTCCGGGACGCAGGCCATCGCGTACTGATCTTCAGCCAGTTCGTTCGCCTGCTCGAGCTCGCCGAGCGCGAGCTCACCGGCGTGTCCGTGCGATGCACGATGCTCACGGGAGCAACGCCCGCGGCCGAGCGCTCGGAGTTGGGCGGGCAACTCGAGGCCGGCGCCGCCGACGCGCTCCTCATCTCGCTGAAGGCGGGCGGGGTGGGCCTGAACCTCACGGCCGCGAGCTATGTCATCCATTTGGATCCGTGGTGGAATCCGGCTGTCGAGGACCAGGCGAGCGACCGAGCCCACCGGATCGGGCAGACGCAGCCCGTCACGGTGGTCCGGCTCGTGAGCCGCGGGACCATCGAGGAAGCCGTGCTGACCGTGCACGAGGACAAGCGCGCTCTCTACGATGCCGTCCTCGAGGGCGCAGACGCGGCGTCGAGACTTTCCGTCGAGGAGCTCGCCTCGCTCCTCGCCCATCCGAGTGGCCGATGATGGCTCTGCGGCGCACCAGTGCGCCGCAACAGGGCCCTGCGTCGTACCAGAGCCTCGCACTACGTTCCGCGCGCAACTGCGCGCCCTCCGTCGCGTCCACCAAGGGCACCCCGGTTGCGGGTCGTGGGGCGTCGATCATGACCATCGGGCATGTCCGCGACCGTCCGCAAGCAGTACGACCACCGGCTCCGTCAGGCCATCGTCAAGACCGGCGATCCGGACCTGTTCCCCAAGCTGGCCATCCCCGACTCGACGCGGCGCACGTGGCTGACTCGCGGCGCGGCCGAGGTGGTCACGCTCGACGACCGCGATACCGAGATCGTCGAGTTCCATGCGACGATCGCGAAGCTCGAGAAGAAGGTCGCGATCCTCACCGCGGTCGTCCGCCTGCTCGTGACGCTCGTCCGCGTGGCGGGGACCACCCTCGCCGAGACCCGGCTCCCGTCGGCCGCCCAGAAGCGGCGTGTCCTGCGCGCGGTCGCGCGGGCGGAGCCCGCCATCAGTCGAGCTGCCGCCCTGCGCATCCTCGGTCTGACGCCTGCCCGCGTTCGCGAATGGACCCAGCGCGAGCTCCGAGTCTGTGGTCTCGAGGATGCTCCTCCGTGCCCGCGGTCCGTCCCTGGTCGCCTCACGCGGGCCGAACGAAGCGTTATCCGCGACATGGTCGAGGCCGAGGAGTACAAGCATCTGTCGCTCCGTTCCCTCGCCCTCCTCGGAAAGCGCCTCGGGAAAGTCTTCGCCTCCTACGGTACATGGTGCCGGCTGATCCGAGAGCACGGGTGGCGCCGTCCTCGGCGCCGTCTCTACCCTGCGAAGCCGAAGGCCGGAATCCGCGCCGCCGCTCCGAACGAGTGGTGGCATGTCGACGTGACCATCATCCGACTGCTCGATGGAACCCGGACTTACCTCCACGCGGTCGTTGACAACTACTCGAGGCGGGTCCTCGCGTGGACGCTGCAGACGAGCCTCTGCGCGGAGGGTACGCGGACGATCCTCGCGGAAGCCCGGAAGGCGCTCGCTGACGGCGCGAAGGTCAGCATCATGACTGACGGTGGATCCGAGAACCTCATCGTCCACCAGGATGCTGACGTCGCCGCCGTCGCGGACCACGTCGTCGCGCAGGTCGACGTCGTCCAGTCCAACTCGATGGTCGAGGCCCTCTGGAGTCAGCTTCGGCATCGTATCCGCTGCGTGACGCAGTGGAGCGCGTCGGTGGCGCCCGGCCCAGACTGCGCGCGTGACCACGACTTCGTCAGGGCGACGGTTGCTGCTCGGTCGTGGGCTGCGCCGGCAGAGGCTCGGGGATCGTGAGCGGCCCGAACTCGGCGTCGATCTCGGCGGGCACGAGCCGTTCGCGAGTCCGGCTCCAGAAGAGCGGGGCGAGCTCGAGGTAGCGGTCGCGTGGCCAGTGGGAGACGACGCGGATCATGTCGCGGAGGTAGGCCTCGGGGTCGAGACCGTGCAGGCGCGCCGAGGCGACGAGGGTGAAGAGGTGGCTGGTGCTCACGGCGTGATCGTCGCTGCCGACGAAGAGCCAGGCCTTGCGGCCGACAGCGACGCTGCGCAGCGCGCGCTCGGAGCGGTTGTTGTCGAGCACGAGGCGGCCGTGGTCGAGGAAGCGGGTGAGCGCCGGCTTCTGCCGGTGCGCGTAGCCGAGTGCCGAACAAAGCAGACCACGCTGATGGCGGACGGTGTCGTACTCGAGGTCCACCCACGCGAAGAAGGCGTCGACGTGCGGGCGCAGGTGGGTATCGCGCAAACGCTTGATCTCGGCCGGTGGCTTGCCGCGCCAGCTCGCGTCGAGCTCGAAGATGCGACCGATGCGGACGAGCCCTTCGCGGGCGACGACGCTCTTCGCGGCCGTGGCCTCCCAGAACTTGCGCCGCGCGTGCGACCAGCAGCCGACCTCGATGCGCGAGGCGCCGTCCTCGTTGTCGTCTGGCGGTTCGAAGAGCGCGTCGAACACGCTCTTGGCGTCCGCCTGCACGTAGCCGGAGAAGCCGCGGAACGCCGCGCCGATCGTCGCGCTCGTCTCGCGCTCGAGGTACTCGAAGAAGATGTGATCGCGGTCCGCGATCTGGACCAGGAAGTGGCCGCGCTTGCAAGGCCGGCGTCGCTTCTCGTGAGTGCGGATCGGCTGCACGAGGAGCCCCGTGGCGTCGGTCGCAATGCAGAACGCGGTCGCGAATGCGTGCATGCGCATGGCGTGCACGATGGTTGCGCCGAACGTCGCGCCTGCGTGCTCGATCCAGCGCGACATCAACCCGCGATCGACGGGGACGCCCTCTCGCGTGAATGCGTCCTCGAGGCGGAAGAGCGGCATGCCCTCCGTGACCTTGCGCGAAGCGATGTGGCCGACGAGCGAGGGCGTCGCGATGCTCCGCGGAAACATCACTGGCGGCATCGGCGTCGTGTACACCGCCATCGCGCCCGACTCTTCATTGATGGTCTCGGTCGAGCGGTACTTCATCCGAGCGACGACGACGCGGCGCATCCCGCCGCGCTGACGCTTGAGCGAGACGCTCTCCTCCACCCCGTGCCGCACGGCCTTGCCCTCGGCGACGAGCGCCTCCAACACCGGGTCGCAGATCTCAATCCGCTCCTCCTCGAGAGGAAGGTCGCGCAGGTCGCGCCGGCCCTTCGGTTTGCGACCCTTCTTCGGCGGCGTCGGTTGGCCTCCGCCGGCCGCGACGTCTTCGTCCTTGCGGATGCCGAGCGTCCCGGCGAGCTCGTCGAGCTCGCGCATCTTCTCCGCGAACTCGAGCTCGAGCTGGGTCGTGTCGACACGCTCCGCCTTCGCCACGAAGAGGCGCTTCTTCAGCAGCTCGAGCTCCTCGCGCAACCGGGCGTGCGACTGCCGCAGCACGTTGCGCTCCTTCTCGAGCAGGGCGATGCGCTGCTCGTACGCCGCGCGCTCGGTCGCGAACGCGGCGCGCTCGGTCGCGACGAGCGCCTCCAGCTCGGCAACGCGTACCCGTTCGGTGTTGCTCGCGCGCGTGCGACTCACATGCGCTGGCGTAGCCAAACGCGATCGCGTTGTCGACGCTCACGCGTGATCACCACCCCCGAAAAGTGTGAGGTCGGTCAATCAATGAAGGCGCCGGCGTCTTCCGCGTTCCGAAAGCTCTTCGAGGTCGATCCCGTCGAGTAGGTCGTCGAGCTCCCGCTCGCTGAACAGCACGCTGGTCGACTCCGGGTCGCGCGGCTCCGGGATACGGAACGTCCCGCGGTCCAGTCGCTTGTAGAACACGCAAAGCCCTGAAGTGTCCGCGAAGAGCACCTTCAACGCGGTGCGCCGCTTCCCGAAGAACACGAACAGAGCGCCGCTCCGCGCCTTCCGGCCGAGGCGCTCTTCCGCGATCCCCGCGAGCCGGTCGAAGCCCCACCGCAGGTCGATCGGATCGAGCGCGACGAAGATCTCCACCCCGCTCGGGATCACGACGCACCTCCCAGCGCGGCGAGAACCGTCTTCAGCGTCGCGGCGTCGACCCCGGTCGGCACCAGCACTCGGGCGCCATGCACCTCGACGATCACGCTCGCCGCGCTCGACGCCGGCTCGGGCGCGCGCACCACCCGCGCCAGCCGCACCTCCCTCGTCCCCTCCGGCTTCTTCGCCGCCTTTCCCAACCCGCGTGCCAGCCGGCTCGACCACCAGAGCAGCGTCGAGCCCGCGAATCCGCGCCCCGACGCGTACACCTCCGCCGACTCGCCGCTCGCCCGCCACTCCGCAACACGCTCCGCCCAGACCTTCGCGTTCGCCATGTCCGAGGGTCTACCCCCTCGAGCTCCCCGCCGCCTCACTGCCCCGTGCAGCGGATACTCGGCATCGGTGGCTCTACCTCCACCAGCTCGACTCCTTCGCCGGGCTCGAGGCGCTCATCCGCACGTACTTCCGGGACCACAACTCGCTGATCCCTCGCGTCGAGCTCGGAGGGCGCACGCCCGATGAGGCGTACCGCGGAGAGGAGCTCGGCCTTGCCGAGCGACTTCAGGTCCAGCACGCGGATGCTCGCATCCGTCGCATCGCCGAGAACCGAGCTCGAAGCTGTCCCTCGTGCGAGCCCGCTCAGCATGGTCCGCCTACCCTCACGTCGAGCAGTGTGCCATGAGCTCCGCGGGCCCCGTTCCTCGGCGAAACAGGGCCCGCGCAGTTGCACGCCGAACATGGTGGCAAGCTCTTGCACGGCGCCCTGGTCTGGACCGCCACACCCGCGCAGGTCGGCCCTGTTTTTCCGGGACCCGGTCATGCACGATGGCTCTTCTCACGCGATGAGCGCATGCGGCGAAGCCACTATTGGAGTGGGTTACTCCCCGCGCCGAGACCCACGCCAGACTACTCGCTCCCGAGCCGCGAGGCGGTGCCGTGTGCAGTGCCGCTGCTTCCACTAGTCCTCTCGGATTGGACGTGTCCCGCCTGCGCCGCATCGTTCCCCGAACCGTTTGTTGCCTCGGTAGGCGAAGGCCCGACGAGTAGGTGCGGGGGATTAGATCCGGGATCGCTTGCATCGCTGTTCGGTTCATCGGTTCTGCAGCCTTCCGACGGAATTTTCTATCCCGCCGCTGAACGAGCTGTTCACAGCGGCACCGGGGGCGCGCTGGGTTGGGCCGAGCGAGCCTACGGAGACCCTGGGCGAGACGGGACTCCGTTTTCTGGCGATGGACGCAACGTTGGCAAGCAAAGCCCGTGTGCTCGTCGAGCGAGACGGCGTACTGCAGGACCAGAAGGTCAGTCGCTGCTACCCGAACCCCTGCGAGACATTGGCGGCCCTCACCTCGGAGATGCGCGACCCCCTCGCGCCACCCGCGGATCTGACCGATCCCGTGCTCGTGCTATCCGCGCTGAGGGAGTCGCTGTGGGTATTCGGGGGTACGCTGCGGGGTGCACCTTACCTCGGAGTGCACCGCTACGATGTCACTGAAGGGCAATGGTACCGAGTGGGCACCTACACGGTGGGTGGCGACGGGCTCGGGCAGGTCCTCGCGGCGACCTACGCGCCAGCGACCCAACTCCTCTACCTGCTCAATCAGGTCGAGGAAACACCCGACGACGCGCGCTCGGGGCGCTACGGCGGTCGGACTGTCGGAACCACGCGGGTCCGCCTGTTGGCCATGGACCCATCGTTGGGCGAGCCCATCACGCTTGCGAGCTGGAGGCGCCGAACGCGCCATGACACCTTCGGTCTCGCTTCGGACGGCGCGGGGCGCCTCTACGTCGTCGCATCGCGCGAGCACGGCGACGCACACGTGGTGGTGAGGCTCGCGCCCGACGAGGAGGGCGAATGGCGTGCAGAGGCGTTCGCGGTTGGACAGGGACGATATGTCACGGCCGGGGTCCACGCCAACCGTCGCGGCGTGAGCCTTGCCGTGCGCGTCCCAGGGGGAGTTCGAGTCGTGGGGTACGAGGCGGGCGAGCTCGAGCCCCGTAGACGATGTGAGGAGCAATGCTTCTGAACCGCGCGCTGCTCTTTGGCGTCGCGCTGGTGCTCGCCGCGTGCGGCGGCGATGACACGATGCGTGATGCGGGGGCAGACGGTGGCCCTGATGCCGGGCCTGACGCGGGTTCCGACGGGGGCCGGGACGCCGGACGCGATGGCGGTCGGGGCGATGGCGGCGACGCCGGCGCGGCCGATCCCGATTGGAGGGCGATGAACGGCCCCCCGGACAACTGCCTGATCGAGCGCGCGCTCCATCCCGCGTCGCTCTTGCAATGGGCTTGGGAGCCGTGTGTGGGTGTCGAGGGCTGTGAACGCGCGGTGCCTTCGCAGCCCGGAGTGACCTTCCTCAGCGCTCAGCGGGCGGGCGGTCACGTGTGGGTCACTGGCGCGTTCGAGGATGCTCGATACCAGTACACGTTCCTCGGTTCACTCGATGGAACGGTGGTGGCAGGCTGGCGAGGCCCCACCGGCCAGGTCCAGTCTGCGGCCAACACCGTGTGCGCGGTCGGTCCCATCGGCGTTGGGCAGAGCACGGGAGCTGCCGTGATCATCTACTTCGGCACAGATCTCGGCCGCACCTACCTCTACGAAGCCAGCGTCGAGAGCCTCGCAGACGTGGAAATGCCGATCGATAGCGTTGACACGGGCAGTTCTCCCCCGACCGCTCTCGCCGTGAGCGATTCCCTCGTGGTCGGCGAAATGTCTGGGGGGGCGTATCTCCTCGCCTGGAGTGGCGGCGAGAATCACGTGCTCTCGAGTCCCGCCATCACCGGCACGCCTCTGCACGTCCGAGTGATCGGGGACCAAGCGATCTGGGAGGACTGGGGGGACATGCCGCAGCTTGCTGCGGCCACCTTCGGCTCGCCAGCGAGCGTGTACTTGAGCGTCGACATGGCGTGGGTCAGCGGATGGGCCACCGACGGTTCCGACCTTGCCTGGAAGCAGACCTATCTCGATGCGTCCGGCCACTGGACGCATGTCGACCTGTGGACCGCCGGCTACCAGGCCGACCCCGCGGTGTTGGCGCCGCACATGGTCGCGCGGATCGACTCGCTCCAGCCCGGCGTGGTGGGCGACGGGATCTACGCAGCGCTGACCGGGCCCTCGCGGCCCCGCGGCTACGAGCTCTACGACCTGAGCGACGGGCGTCGCCGTACGTACGTTCCGCCCGTTTCGGTTCCCGGCGTGGAAGACCCGCTCTACGTCGACTCGACGATGCTGCTCTATCGTAGCGGCACCAGCGCCGAGGGCGCGTTCTTGGTCCGGATCGATCCGGGCAGCCTCTCGTACGATCCTTGATGCTTGCGTCGGACGACTCGGCGGGCGCGAACCACTGCGGCATCGGTGTCATGCCCCCGGCACAACCTGACACGTGGGACGCGGTCTCTGTTAACCAGGTCGCCCGCCGCTGTTAACCACCCTCGTCTGGGTCTGCCCGACTCTGAGGTCTCAGAGCGCCGGAAGCCGCTCTCCAGAGCCCGCGAGAGCGCCCTCGTGCTCTCCGTCCGACCCGGCTTTCCGCTCTGCGCAGACGCGCAGCCCCAAGCATTTCAGCCCGAAGACCCGGGCGCGAGCGCGATCCGGGTGCAGTTAAAAGAAGACGGCCACGCTTTCGCGCAGCCGTCTCGGGTCGCTCCGGGAACAGGACTCGAACCTGTGACCAATCGGTTAACAGCCGATCGCTCTACCGACTGAGCTATCCCGGAATGGGCGCGGAGGTTAGCTGCGGCCGCGGGGATGTCAAGCCCTCTCGCGCAGCCGGTGGGAACATCCGGCGGGGCGTGGCGTCCGAGGGGGGGTGCGGGCACGGATCGCAGCGATCGTGGTGGTCTCGGGGGCGCTCGCGGTGGGGCTTTTTGCATGGCGGGTCGAGGCGGTGAGGATGCCCGGAGCGGTCTTCTCGGGACGGCCGCCGGCACCCTCCGGCGAGGAGCGGCAACTGGCTGTCCGACTCGCTGCCGACGTGCACGTGCTGGCCGGCGAGATCGGTGAGCGGAACGAGCGGCACTACGGGAAGCTCCGTGACGCCCGCGACTTCGTCGAGCGGCGTTGGAGGGAGGCCGGGCTCGCCCCGCGTCGCCACACGTACGAGGTGGTCCATCTCTCCTTCGACAACGTGTACGTGGACCTCGGTCCGAACCCGGACGGGCCGCCGGACTGGTTGGTCGGGGCGCACTACGATTCGGCCCGCGGTTCGCCCGGCGGCAACGATGACGCGAGCGGGATGGCGGTGCTCTTCGTGCTCGCCGATCAGCTCGCGGAGCAGGATTCTGAGGGCACACGTGCGGCTGGTGGCGTTCGTGAACGAGGAGCCGCCGCACTTCGGGCACGAGACGATGGGAAGTCGGGTCTTCGCGGAGCACCTCGAGGCTACGGGAACGCTGCCGCGGCGGGTGGTGGTGCTCGACAGCGTGGGCTTCTACACGCCGCGGCCTCACACGCAGCGGTTCGCGTCGCCCATCCACTCGTGGCGCTTCGGCGATACGGGCGACTTCGTGGCGTTCATCGGCGACGAGCTCTCGGAGGCGCTGCTCCGGCACGCGGTCGCTCGCTTCCGCGACGGAGCCCGCATTCGCGCGGAAGGGGCGGTGGTGTCCCGTTCGCTGATGGGCGCGTCGTGGTCGGATCACGCGTCGTTCTGGGCGCACGGTGTGCCGGCCATCTTGGTCACGGATACGGCGGCGTTCCGCGATCCGCGATACCACCACGAGTCGGACGATGGGTCGCAGGTCGACCCGGTGGCGCTGGCGAGGGTCACGCTCGGGCTCGCGCGGGTGCTGACGCACTGAAGGTCGTCGACGAGACGACGGCCGTCGCCGTGCGCTCGCACGAGGCGTCGCCTCGGCGGGGAGCGTTTCGAGTGCGCGCTTCGGTCCGAGTCGCCGGGCGTTCCAGGGGTTGCCGCTCGTCGATGCTGGCCGTCTCGATTGCGCGACGCGGTCCGAGTTGCCGACAGCGCGCGAAGAACGGGCCGTGTCAGCTGCGCGGGTTCGGGCTGGTCTGCTCGAGGATCCCGCTCTCGATGAGGAAGCGCCGGATCTCGCCCCAGTAGTCGGCGCCCGGCGGCGGGAGGTCGTTGTGGCCGCTTCGGTCGTAGGCGACGAGGCGGGCGCCGAGCGTGCGGGTGAGGGCTTCGGCGTGCGCGAAGGGGATGAGGTCGTCGCGCCGGCCGTGCAGGATGAGGGCAGGGCCGCCGTACTCGCGGAGCGCTTCGAGGCTGTCGTAGGGCTCGGGGACGATGGCCCGCGGGACGTGGAAGCGAGACGAGGCGATGTCGGCGACGCTGGTGAAGGTCGACTGGAGGACGAGGGCGCGCGGCGCTCTCTGGCTGGCGAGCTGAGCCGCGGCGCCGCCGCCGAGCGAGACGCCGTGAAACACGATGCGCGAATGGTCGACGTCGGCCCGCGCGGCGAGCAGGTCGTAGAAGGTGACGAGATCTTCGCGGATGGCGTCCTGGCTCGGCGTGCCGGTGCTCCGGCCGTAGCCGCGGTACTCGGGGATGAGCACGGAGACGCCCATCCGCCGGTAGGCGGAGAGCCAGTCGGGGAGTGGGTCGATCAGCTCGGCGTTGCCGTGCGTGTAGACGACGGCGGGCGCCGGCGCGTCGGGCGAGGCGCCAACGGCCGGGATGAAGAAGGCTTCGACGCGCCCCTCGTCGGTGTCGAGCCACCAGCGCTCGAGGCCCGGTGTGCGCTCGGCGATGCGGGAGATCCTCGGGCGCAGCGTGGGGGTGGTAGAGAACCGCCCGCTCGATGACGGCGAGGATGGAGGAGATGAGGAGGGGCACGGCGAGGACGGCGATGAGGGTGAGGGTGCGGCGGCGGGTCACGTCATGGCTCTACGTGTGAGACGGCTCCGCTCTTTCGCTCGAGGCGCGAAGCTCTCGCGCTGCAGGCCGACGCGCTGGGCTGCCGGGGCTCGCGGACGGCCGAGGGCGCGCGGCACAAAGGCGGAAAAGGGCGTCGTCAGGGGCGAACGAAGCGGAGCACGAAGCAATCGCTGCTCCCGCGTCGCTCGCCTGCGGCACTCGGGGCGGCGTTCCAATCACGCGGGTCGTCCGGGTTGCGCAGGATGTCGGCCTCGGCGTCGAGCACGAAGCCAGCGTCCAGGACCTCGGCGACGAGGGTGGCCTCGTCGATGCGGTGGAGCGTGCGCACGTCGCGGGTGCCGCTCCCATCTTCGGCGCTGTGATCGACGATGCCGTAGACGCCGCCAGGGCGCAGGGCGTCGAAGACGGCGCGGTTCATGGCGGCGCGGTCGGTCTGCATCCAGACGGAGTCGTGGTAGGCGAGGATGAAGATCACGGCGTCGAGGTCGTGGGCCTCCGGCGGCAGCGGGTCGTCGAGCTCCCGTTCGACCAGCACGACGTTGGCGTCGACCGGTCGGGCGAGCCTGTGGGCCAACGGCTCGCGCGCGAAGCGGTCCATGACGAACTCGTTGTTCTCCGCGAAGACCCGACCGTCAGGGCCGACGGCGCGGGCGAGCAACTCGGTGGTGTAGCCGGTGCCGGCGAAGAGCTCGCCCACGCGCTGGCCGCGCTCGATGTCGAAGAAGGTGAGGACCTCGGCCGGTCGGCGCCCGGCGTCGAGGGCGCGGTCGTCGTCCGTGCGATCGGGCGCGGCGACGACCTCGCTCAGGAGCGCGCTCGGCTCGACCTCGACCTCGTGCACGTGCGTCGAGGGCGCGGGCTCGGGCTCGGGCCGAGCCGTGGCGGCAGGCGGGCTGGTTCCACCGCAGGCGGCGAGGAGAATCAGCGAGAAGGGTAGGGTTCGGGTGATCGTCATGGAGGAGCGCTCGGGTTCGGGTGGACCTGGTCGGGGACCAGTCCTGGGGCGAGGCGGGCACGCCGGCAATCGTTCGTCGTCGTGAACGGGGGCAGGCCCAGTCGCGACGGGGCATCGAGCGACAGCGTGCGGGGGCGGTCCGAGCGGAACGCTCGGCTCGGGCTGAAATCGTCCTCCACACTCGGGTCCCGGGGGCGGATCTCACGGTTTTCGCGTGCGAAAGGCCGTCGGTTCGCGCACCCCTCGGCGACCGGTCGCGCTACACTGTGCGCTCGTGAGCTCCGAACACGACAGCCTCGAGAGCGCGACGGTCGTGGCAGCCCCCTCGTTCGACGAGCTCATCGCCCGCCGCGAGGGGCGCGACGACGGCAGCACCGCGGTGGACGCGCGCTCCTACGACGAGCAAGCGGCGGAACGGGCGTCGAAGGATCCGAGCCACGATCCGATCGCCTACGCGCAGACCGCGGCGGGTCCCTCGTACGACGAGCGCCGCGCGGCCGCGGGGCTTCCTCCGCTGGGCGACGAGCCGGAGCACGAGGTGCCGAAGACGATGATCCTCTCGCCGGAGGATTGGGCACCACCGAGCGCGCCGCTTCCCGGCGCCGGGATGCACCAGCAGACTGCGGCGGACCCCTTCGCACCGCAGGCGGGGCGGCAGGATCTCTTCGCGCCGGGCTCCGCGCCCGCGCCGCACGTGCCCGCGCAGGCGAAGAAGAGGAGCAACATGAAGCTCTTCTTGATCGCCGCCGGCGCCGCGGTGCTCATCGGCGGCACGTGCCTGGGCGCCGCGCTGGTGTTCTGGCTGATGCGCGGTTGAGGGTCGTGTCCGCGTCGCCGCGGACGATCGAAGCTCGCACTGCCGGCGGCCTGCTCTCGTGCCCACGCAAAGGGCACGTGAACATGCCGCCGCTCCGAGGTGCCGCGTGTGTCGAGAGAGGTGCCCGTGACCTCAGCCGCGCCGCGGAACCGGCCGCAGTGCGTCGAGGGCGAGCACGGGGAGGATCGAGACGAGCGCGGCGACGCCGAGGTCGCCGGCACCGACCGGCGCGAACGCGAAGAGCGCGCGCAAGGGTGGGGTGAGCACGACCGCGGCCAACAGGGCCAGCGCGATGCCGAGGAGGATCGGCACCGCCGGGTTCCAGCGCCGGAGCGACATCCAGAAGGGCTCCGTGCTGCTCCGACTCGTGATCAAGATGGCCAAGTTGCCGAGCACCAGCGCCACGAACGCCAGCGCGCGCTGCGCACCCACGCTCAGCTCGGCCGCCCGCGCGTCGTGGAGCACCCACATGCTCGCGCCCAGCACGACGACGCCCTGCGCGAGGTTCCACCCCACGCGGCGCCAGGCGAAGAGACGGTCGCTCGCCGCCCGCGGCGGTCGGTCCATCACGCCCGGGCGCTCGGGCTCCATCTCGAAGACGATCGAGCAGGACGGGTCGATGATGAGCTGGATGAACGCGACCTGCGCGGGCGCGAGGATGGCGCCCCAGCCGAGCAAGACGGGCAGCAGCGAGAGCCCCGCGATGGGGATGTGGACGGCGACGATGTAGCCGACCGCGTTCTGCAGGTTGTCGAAGATACGACGGCCGATGCGGACGGCGTCGACGATGGCGCCGAAGTCGTCGTTCACCAGCACCAGTGCGGACGCTTCGCGGGCGACGTCGGTTCCGCGTGCGCCCATCGCCACGCCGATATCCGCCGCTTTGAGCGCGGGCGCGTCGTTCACGCCGTCGCCGGTCATGCCGACCCGGAGGCCTCGTTTTTTCAGCGCTCGCACGATGCGGAGCTTGTGCGCGGGCACCGCACGGGCGACCACGCTGGTCTTCTCCAGCCGCTCCGCCAGCGCGTCGTCGTCCAGCGCCTCGAGCTCCGGGCCGGTCAGGACCAGACCCGGATCGAGGCCTGCCTTCTTCGCCACCGCGCGCGCCGTGTCGGGGTGGTCGCCGGTGATGACGAGGACGCGGATGTGCGCTCGCCGGCAGAGCGCCACGGCCTCGGGCACCTCCTCGCGGATCGGATCCTCGAGGCCGACGAGACCGAGCATCTGGAAGGGCACGTCGTGCGGGTGGTCGGGCGATCGGGTCACGCTCTCCGCGGCGCGCGCGACACCCAGCACCCGAAGGCCATCCTCGGCCATCGCTGCGACGCGGACGCGCCACGTCTCGATGTCGGCCTCGTCGAGGTGGCAGAGGTCGAAGACGGCCTCCGGCGCGCCTTTGGTGGCGACGACCAGCGCCTCGCCCGCTTCGGTGTGCCAGGCGTGGGTGACCGCGAGCAGCCCCGGCGTGAGCGGGTACTCGCGCGCCTTCTGCCAGCGCGGGTGCAGGTGCTCGGTCTGCTCCAGCGTGCGCGCGCCCAGCTGGTGGAAGGCCTTCTCCATCGGATCGAAGGGATCGCGCGGGCAGGCGAGGATGCCGAACTCGACCAGCTCGTGGACGCTCTCCGGCAGCTCGGAGTCCCGGGTCGCATCGACGTCGAGCTCGGTGTCCGGGGTTCGCAGGCGGCGGATGGTCATGCGGTTCTGGGTGAGCGTGCCGGTCTTGTCGGTGCAGAGGACGTGGACACCGCCCAAGGTCTCGACCGAGCTGACCCGGCGGGTGAGCACGCGGTGCTTCGCGATGCGCCAGGCGCCGAGCGCGAGGAAGACGGTGAGGATGACCGGGAACTCCTCGGGGAGGATGGCCATCGCGAGGGTGATCCCGGACAGACCCGCCTCGATCCAGTCGCCCTCGATCAGCCCGCGGGCGACGACGAGCAGGACGCAGAGCCCGAGGCCGAGCGCGGCCATGCGGCGGACCACGCGCGCCACCTCGCGTTGCAGGGGCGTGCGGTCCTTCTCGACCGAGCGCAGCGACGCGCCGATGCGGCCGAGCTCGGAGCGCGAGCCGGTGGCGACGACCTCCGCGAGCCCGCGGCCGGCGACGATCAGGGTCCCCGAGAAGAGCGCGCCGCCGCCTTCGCCGCCGGGCCGTCCGATGTCCGTGGCGTCCGGGCTCGGCGTCTTGGAGACGGGGACCGATTCGCCGGTGAGGAGCGACTCGTCGACCGAGAGCGCGGTCCCGTCGCGCAGGATGGCGTCGGCGGGGACCCGGTCGCCTTCCCCCACACGCACGATGTCGCCGCGCACCAGGTCGCGACCGGGGACGGTCTTGGCGACGCCGTCGCGCAGGACCTGCGCGCGCGGGCTGGAGAGGTTCCGAAGCGCGTCGAGGGCGTGCTCGGTGCGACCTTCCTGGACGAGGGTGATGGTGATGACGACGACGACGAAGCCGAGGAGGGTGAGTGCCTCCTGCCGGTCGCCGAAGAGGAAGTAGAGCGCGGCTGCCGCCAAGAGCAGCAGGAACATCGGCTCGCGCACGACCTCGAGCAGGAGCTTCCAGATGCTCCGGCGCTCCTCTTCGGGCAGGACGTTCGGGCCCTCGGCCCGCATGCGGGCGGTCGCTTCCGCTTCGCTCAAGCCACGCCAGCGGTTCGCTTCGTGTTCGGCCGCTCGCGCCATCGCTCCTCCTGCGCCGGTCCCCTCGCCGCACTTACGCCCGTTATCGTCGTCGTCGACCGCGCGTGTCTGCGACTTCGACCTCGAGGTGCTGATCTGGGCCTCGCGTTGGGGCACCATGAAGGTGGTCCTCATGCGGCTGACCGACGAGCAGATCCGGTACGCCCGGCGACGCTACACCATGGGCGGTGTCTCGCAGCTCGCGGAGCTGTTCGGCGTGAGCCAGACGTACCTCGTCGACATCCTCACCGGCCGCGTTCGGCCTGGCGCGGGAGGGCCGCTTCACATGCCGGTCGAGCGCCCCTTCTCGACGAAGCTCCGACCTGGCGCGCCGCTACGGCGTGAGCCGGCGGCTCATCCAGCAGCTTGCGCCGCCGCTGGGGTTGGACGCTCTGGCCTACCACATGGCCACGAGGCACGATGACCCGGAGCAATCTCGCGCGACCCTTGACAGAGGATGGCGACCAGTGCAAATAACGCTCACCACCGCTCTCATCGTACGAGGGAGACGGTGTCAGCCCGTCGAGGCTGAGAGTGGAACGATTCCGTATCGGTCGCGCATCCGCCGCAGAGTATTGGGCGAAGAACTTGGTTGCGGTGAGAGGGCGCTCTTTCAGGAGCACCGGCGCGAGAGGCAGCGTCGAGGGGAACGACGGGAGCGCGAGGCGCTGCTCCCCACCCCGGCGCGCTGCCCGCTCCCGAGCTGGCGTCCCGCGTGTCGAAACGCCGGCGGACGCAGCGTTGGCGAGCGCAATCGCGGGAGCTAGAAAATGACGGGGTATCGATCGAGGTGCCTCACTATTGAAGGAAAGAACGAG
The DNA here is from genome assembly GCA_963832725.1 of uncultured Pseudomonadota bacterium. Lineage (GTDB taxonomy): Bacteria > Myxococcota_A > Polyangia > Polyangiales > Sandaracinaceae > JAEZBP01. The sequence goes on along the minus strand of CAWHVG010000003.1, from coordinate 1,875,459 downwards.
TAGAGAGAGATGAGTAGCAAACTGTTCGTGGGCGGCCTCGCGTGGGCCACGACCGACGCGAGCCTGCACGCTGCATTCTCGCAGTTCGGTGAAGTGATCGACGCCAAGGTGATCACCGACCGCGAGACCGGCCGTTCGCGAGGGTTCGGATTCGTGACGTTCGCCGAGGGCCCGCAGGCCCAAGAGGCGATTCAGAAGATGGACGGCCAGGAGCTCGACGGCCGCTCCATCCGCGTGAACGAGGCGCAGGAGCGCAGCCGCGCTCCTCGCGGGCCCCGCTCCGATGGGCCCCGGCGCGAGTACGCCCGCGGCGGCGGCGGCGGCGGCGGCGGCGGCGGCTTCGGTGGTGGTGGCGGCGGCGGCTTCGGCGGTGGCGGCGGCGGCGGCTTTGGCGGCGGTGGCGGCGGAGGCCCCCGCTTCGGCGGTGGCAATCCGGGCGGCTTCCCGCCTCCGCTGGACGACGGCGGCGGCCGTGGTGGTCGCAAGCGTCACAACGGTGGTGGCCAGCGGCGCCGTGGCGGCGGCGGTGGTGACGACTGGAGCAGCAACGGCGGCGGCGGCGGTGGCGGTGGCGGCAGCCGGCGCGGTGGTCGCGGCGGCGACTACGGCGACGACTGGTAGCCTACCGAAGGGCCGGAGAACCTCCGGCCCGACTCGACCGCGCTCCGCGGAGCGCGCCATCACCCGCGCCTCGGGCGCGCACGACCGATGCGGCGGCCTGCTCGATGTGGGCCGCACGGGCGGGGTGCGCGCGCGGGATGAGCTCGACCGACCCGACGGCCTGCTCGACGCGGGCCGCACGGGTGGTGCGCGCGCGGGATGCGCTAGATGTCCGAGGCGGATGTCGCGACCGGTATGGCCGAGCAATCGGCGTCGAGATTGGGGGCGCGCCGCCGCAGGAAGTGCAAAGCACTTTCGAGGAGGCTCGCCTCCGAGATCGGCGTCTAGGGCCGGCCAGAACGTGTTGCGACTTCCGCGGAGGACATCTAGTCCCCTGTCGCCCAAATATCTTGCAAAAGTCTCCGCGCCGTGATCTACGGTGGGAATGGCACGTACCGGACGACCCACGACACGCATCGAGTTGAGCGACGACGACCGCGCCGCGCTCGAGCGCTACACGGCCCGCGCCCGTAGTGCGCGTCGGCTGGCGTTTCGCGCGCGGATCATCCTGGCCAGTGCGTCGGGGCTGAGCGATGTCGACGTCGCAGCCAAGCTGCGCACGTCGGGCCATACCGTCGGTAAGTGGCGCAAGCGCTACCTGAAGGAGGGGATCGACGGGCTGGTCGACGAACCGCGGCCCGGCGCTCCGCGGAAGATCACCGACGAGGCCATCGAGAAGGTCGTGGTCGAGACGCTCGAGACCACGCCGAAGGGAGCGACGCACTGGAGCACGCGCCAGATGGCGAAGCACTTGGGCATGAGCCACACCACGGTCGGTCGCGTCTGGCGAGCGTTCGGACTCAAGCCGCATCGGAGCGAGACGTTCACCATCTCGCGCGATCCGATGCTGATCGAGAAAGTGCGCGACATCGTTGGGCTCTACATGAACCCGCCCGACAACGCGCTGGTTCTCTGCGTCGACGAGAAGTCGCAGATCCAAGCGCTGAACCGCACCCAGCCCGTGCTCCCGATGCGGATCGGTGAAGTCGAGCGCCGAACGCACGACTACGACCGGCACGGCACGACGACGCTGTTCGCGGCTCTCGACGTGGCGACCGGCTACGTCATCGGAAAGTGCTACGCGCGCCACCGCGCCACCGAGTTCCTCAAGTTCCTCCGCGAGATCGAGGCGAACGTGCCGAAGGACCTCGAGGTCCACGTGATCCTCGACAACTACGCCACGCACAAGACGCCGGCCGTGCATCGTTGGCTTGCCAAGCGCCCGCGGTTCCACCTGCACTTCACGCCCACGCATGCCTCGTGGCTCAACCAGGTCGAGCGCTGGTTCGGCCTACTCACGCAGCGGCAGCTCCGCCGTGGCTCTCACACGAGCGTCGCCGCTCTCAAGAGGGCGATCGAGGAGTTCACCGCCGTCCACAACGACGACCCCAAGCCGTTTCGCTGGACCGCCACCGCCGACGACATCCTCGCGAAGATCGCCCGCTTCGCGCAGCGCACCCTCACCGCCCACAACCCCCCGTGACTTCTGATCGAAATCAGGGATCCGGGGGACTAGATGTGCTCGGCGGGAGTCGTCACCCACCTCGTGGGCGGGACGGGGCCCAGCTGCGACCCGTGCCTCCTCGAAGATACTCGGCATCGCCTCGTCGGCCCGAGCCAGAGCTGGACCCCATCGCGCTCCGCGATGCGCATCACCACTCTCGCCTCGCACATCTGGATGGCTGGTGTCCAACCAGCGCTCCTCGACCTTCCGACGGCCGGGTCTCTCCCGACCCGGCGGTGTCAGAGCGAGGCGAGCAGCTCGCGGACCGCGGCCAGCTCGACGGGCTTGACCAGATGGTGATCGAAGCCCGCCTCGCGGGAGCGCTGCCTGTCCGTCTCGAGCCCGTAGCCCGTGACGGCGACGAGCGTCAGGTCGGGGAGCTCCTCTCTGAGCCGCGGCGCCAGCTCGTAGCCGTCCATCCCCGGCAGGCCGATATCGACCAGCGCGATGTCGGGGCGGAACCCTGCGAATCCGCTCGAGCGCCTCCGGCCCGTCGTGCGCCGCCGAAGTCTCGAAGCCCATCATGTCCAGCGCCATGGCCAGCATGGTGGCCGCGTCTTCGTTATCGTCCACGACCAGCACTCTGCACTTGTCGGCGCTCGCGTCGCTCATACGCGGACCGTAGCGTGCTCCGAGACGGAGACGAACCGTCGCACGGCCGCGGGTCTCTCGGCGCTCGCCCGGGCAGGCCGGAGCAGCGGCGCGACGAGCCGATGGCGAGTATCGTCGAGCGCGGCGACGGGTCTCGTCCCCTGGACGGGAGAGACCCCGCGATGAGCTCGGGCCGAGGCGAGGTGCGTGATGACCGTTTCCTTCTGGCAAGACCGCTCCGGCGACGCGGAGCACGAGACCGACTTCCTGGTCGTCGGGGCCGGGATCAGCGGGGCGAGCGCCGCCTACTGGTTGACCGAGCGGGGGCAGCGCGTGGCGGTGGTGGACGCGGGGTTGCCGGCGTCGGGAGCGTCGGGCCGCAGCGGCGGCATGTTGCTCCTCGGTACCGCCGACCCCTACAGCCGGGTGGTCAATCTCTTCGGCCGCGAGCGTGCGAAGGAGGTGTGGGCCTTCACTCGCGAGACGCGGCGCGCGCTCTTCGCGAACATCATCGGTGAAGGCGAGCACGACGCCGCGCTTCGCGTGGTCCGCGGCGGCACGGCGAGCGCGTCCATGAGCGAGCACGAGCAGCGCGAGCTCGAGCGCTCCGGCGCGCTGCTGAACGACGACGGCTTCCCGATGGAGCCATTCGACCGCGGCGCCATGACCGAGGCCGTCGGCACGAGCGCGTTCTTCGGCGGCCTCCGCGATCCCGACGGCGCCACCTTGGATCCGGCGCGGCTGACCGAGCGTGTCCTGTCGCGGGCCCAGGAGCGCGGCGCGCGGCTGTTCCCGCATCACGAGGTGTTCGCGATCGAGGAGGACGGGGACGGCGTCGAGGTGCGAACGTCGCGCGCCCGCTTCCGCGCGCAGATGGTGCTCGTCTGCGCCAACGCGTACTCGCCACTGGTCCATTCGCACTTCCACGGCCGCGTGTATCCGACGCGCGGGCAGATGCTGGCCACCGAGCCGCTGCCGCGCCGCATCACGCCTTGGGGCATCTACTGCGACTTCGGCTACGAGTACTTCTGGCAGCTCCCGAGCGGCGAGCTGGTCGCCGGTGGCTGGCGGCAGCACCACGCCGACGCCGAGAAGGGCTACAGCGACGAGATCACCGATCCGATCCAGGAAGGGCTCCTCGAGTTCTTGGTCGGCATCTTTCCCGAGCTCGCGTCGGCGAGGGTGACGCACCGCTGGGGCGGCGTGATGGGCTTCTCCGGCGACGGCCTGCCCTTCATCGGCGAGCTGCCGGGCAAGCCGCGCGTGAAGTACCTGGCCGGGCACACCGGGCACGGTCTCGGCTTCGGCTTCCTCGCGGCGCGCGCGCTGGTCGACCTCGCCCTCGACGGTCGTCCGGTCGGTTGGCTCGGCGCCGGTCGGCTCACGCTTCAGGGCGGATAGACGTGCTCGGCGGAGATCGCAGCGCGGTCGCGCCGAACGACAATCTGGACCTGTCGCGCTCGGAATAGAGCGCCGGCCGGTCGGCGATTCAGGGCGAGGCGGTTCGCAGCACTCTCCATCGCGCCGGAACAACGAGCACCGAGCTGCGGGATCGACTGGACGGTGGTGCTAGGCTGCCGCCCATGCGAAATCGACTCTTCATCGCGACGTTGTTCGCATTCGTCTTCGGATGCGGTGGCGCGTCTCCCGAGCCTGCGCACGCGCCGGCCTCGGAGCCCGCCGCCCAAGCTTCATCGACGGGGTCGAGCGACGGCTCCGACGTCCAGACCGGATCCGTCGCAGCCGCGCTCGCCGGCTCCCACCGGAGCGACGAGGACCGCGCGCGCGACCCATATCGCCATCCCGAGGAGACGCTCGCGTTCTTCGGGCTTCAACCGAACATGAACGTGATCGAGATGCAGCCGGGGCGTGGTTGGTACACGTCCGTGCTCGCGCTCGTGCTGCGCGACCAGGGGCACCTGAGCGTGGCGCAGGGCGATCCGGCCGAAGACCACTACGCGCAGGCGGAGGTCGAGCTGATGCACGCCCACCCGGAGGTCTTCGACCAGGTCGAGAGCGTCGTCTTCCATCCGCCGGAACAGGTCGACCTCGGTGAGCCGGGCTCGGCCGACATGGTCCTGACCTTCCGCAGCGTCCACAACTGGGTGCGCCACGGCTACGAGCAGGAGGTCTTCAACGCGATGGCGCGCGTGCTCAAGCCGGGCGGCGTGCTCGGCGTCGTGCAGCATCGGGCGCCCGAGGGGGCCACGCCGCTGGAGTCGGCCGAGCAAGGCTACGTGCCGGAGGCGTACATCGTGCACCTGGCCGAGGAGGCAGGGCTGCGGCTCGACGCTCGCTCGGACGTCAACGCCAACCCGGCCGACGATCACGAGCACCCGCACGGCGTGTGGTCGCTCCCGCCGACGTTGCGCGGCGAGGACGAGGACCGCGACGCCTTCGTCGAGGTCGGCGAGAGCGATCGGATGACCCTCCGCTTCGTGAAGCCGGACGGTGCCGAGAGCGCGGCGGGCTCGGACGCAGAGAGCGAGACGGCGGCCCAGTAGCGCGCCCGACCTCGTGAAGAGAAGGCGGCGCCCACCCGCGCGGTGAGCGCCGCCTTTCTGCGCTCGGGCCGTGGTCGCGGATAGCGCCCCGCACGATCCCATCGCGCCCGGCGAGAGCTCTGCTGCGAGGACCCTTCGGTGAACGACGCGGCGCCCGACCCTCGGGATGGGCGCCGCGTTGGATTGCGAGTGCTCGACTGAAGGGCTGTTCGGTGAACGACGCGGCGCCGGATCCGTGGATGGGCGCTGCCGCGCGCCGAGGAGGGGTCGAGTCACGCGGCCGACCGCTGCTCGAGCCGAGGGCGCCACAGGCGGGCCATGGCTTCGCGCCGGCGAGGGTCGTCGAGCGTGGCGATCAGCGCCTCGTGCGGGGCCTCGAGGACGACGCGCTGCCACGCGCCACCGACCGGATGCTCCACGTCGACGATCCATCCTCCGTCGGCGCGCTCGACGCCGAAGAGATAGGTTCGCAGCCCGACTCGATCGAGTACGAGGCGGGTGGCCTCGGATGCCAGTGAGCGCTCGCGTTCAGGGGAAGACGACACGTTCGACCTCCTCCCGCCCTTCGAAGCAACCGGCGTTCCCGCGGAGCGGATGGCGTCCGATCGCTCTTCGTACGTGGCGCTGCTGCCCGCGCCTGCTCACGTTGCCGCGACATGCCCACGGGGCGTGTCGCCGGAACGGTCGTCCGGTGTCGCGGACCGTCGGCGGGAGACGTTCCGAGCGCTCGGGGTTCGTCGCCGAACCGTACCCGGAATCGAGACGGGTTCCTTCGCGAGGCACCATGTGAAGGGTGGCCGTGCCGCCTCGAGGGAAGGGGTCGGCAGCTCAGCAGAGCATGTCGGCGAGCGCCGGCAGGATGACCCCGGCCCTGGCTTGGACGATGAGCTCGGCGTGCGGGTCGCCGCGGCTCTCGCCGAGGTTCACGATTGCGACGGGGATGCCGTGTTGCGAGGCGCGCTTCACGAAGCGATAGCCGCTGAACACGGCGAGCGAGGAGCCCACCACCAAGAGCGCGCCGGCGCTCTCCACGAACGCGTATGCGCGCTCCACGAGCGACGGCGGCACGCTCTCGCCGAAGAACACGACGTTGGGCTTGAGGAAGCCGCCGCAGACCAGGCACGCGGCGACCTCGAAGCGCTCCACGAGCGTGGCCGGCAGCTCCGCGTCGCCGTCGGGCGCCATCTCCGCGTGCAGCGCCTCCCAGTCGGGGTTGAGCTCGAGCAGGCGGCGCTGCAGATCCGCGCGCGGCGTGATGTCGCCGCACTCCATGCAGCGCACTTCGGCCAGCGCGCCGTGCAGCTCGATCGCGTCGGTGCTCCCGGCGCGGTGGTGGAGCCGGTCGACGTTCTGGGTGACCAGCCCGTGCACGATGCCGCCCGCTTGCATGTGGGCGAGCGCGAAGTGCGCCGCGTTCGGTTTCGCGCCGTCCATGCGCGACCAACCGACGACCGCTCGGGCCCAGTAGCGCCGCCGCGCCTCGGGTGCCGTGAGGAACGCGCGGTACTTGATGGGGTTGCGCGCGCGCCGCCGCGTTTCGGGGCCGCGGTAGTCGGGGATGCCGCTCTCGGTGCTGCAGCCGGCGCCCGTGAGCACGGCGACGCGCCGCCCGGCGAGCAGGCTCGCGAGCCGATCGAGGTCCGCGCTGGCGACGGTCACGACGGATCTCTAGGACGGCGGCGCCGTCGATGCCATCGGGGCGTCTGCTTGCGGCGCGGGTGTTCGGCGGCACACGTTCCGGCATGACCACCTCGGCGGCGCGGATCGGCGGCTTTCTACGGCGCATCCCCTTCGCGGATCGCTTCCTCGAGCGTTTTCCGGAGCCCGTGCGCGACGTGCTCCGCGAGCTTCGCGACGCGGCCAAAGAGCCACCGCCGGCCGGCGAGGTGCATCGCGGCGACGTGACCGCTGGTGTCGTCGTGCGGGCGATCGGGCTGGTCGTCGGCGCGGTGCGTGAAGGCGGCAGCGTGCGGGCGGTGAACGTACTGAAGGGCGACGTCGACGGAGGCGCCGTCCGCGGCGTGAACCTCTTGCTCGGCGACGTGCTCTACGGCGAGGTGCGCGGCGTGAACGTGCTGGTCGGCGACGTGCGCGGCGGCACCGTCCGCGACGTGCAGGTGATCGTCGGGGACGTGCTGGGCGGCACGCTCGAAGGCGTGTGGGCGGTCATCGGTGACGTGGAGGGCGGAGACGGGGCGGTCGCGCGCGTGATCGGCGCGGTGTCGCACGACGGGATCGAGGTCCGCGAGCAGCTCACGTCCTGAGCGCGCGCGGGCGTTTGTCGGCGAGGAGGGGCGACCCCTTCAGGACGCGATCTCCTGATTCACGATCACGTTCGAGCCGGGCTCGTCGAGGTCACGGTTTGGCGGCTCGGCGGTCACCAGAATCCGAAAGCGATCGTAGGGCGTGACCACGTTGGCGGAGCCGTAGTGGGTCTTCGCGTCGTAGCGCAGCTCACCGGCGCGGACCGGGACGCCCCGGAACGGGACGATCCACACCACGAAGCTCGACGCGTCGCGATCGTAGACGTGGGGGGCCGGCAGGTCGTCGAGCCGGACCTCCACCTGGCGGTTTCCCTCGGGCGTCCGAACGACCGCGATCTGGCCGTCGGGCCCGCTCAGGAGCCGTGCGCGCGTTCCCCCAATCGGCACCTCGCGCGCGGCCGCGCCGCCACCGCAGCCGACCGTCAGCGCGAACAGGAGCGTCAAGGACGTGCTTCGCATCGGTACCTCCGAGGGGGAGTGCTGCAACGCGCGTTCCCGGCGTGGGCGAGCCGGCGTCGCGCTCGTGCCCCGGTGGTGCCCGAGCGCGCGCCTCGACGACGCGGGGCTGCGTGACCCGACGTCCGTTCGGGCGTTCAGCCGGCGACGGTGCGGTCCACGACGATGACGGGGCTCGGTCGTCCGGAGCGGAGCCCCGGCTCGGCGGTCACCATCAGGCGGAAGCGCTCGTAGCGTGTACGCACCACGAAGTCTCCGTGTCCACGCCGGCGGTCGTAGCGCAGCCTGCCGGCCGCGATGGGGCGCGCGCCGCGCGGCACGATCCACACGGTGTAGTTGGAGAGATCGAGCCCGAGCCGCTCGGGCGGGGGAAGGCGACCCACCGAGAGGCGTACGCGGCAGTCACCGCTCTCGGTGTGCGCCACCACGATTCGCGCGTGGGCGTGCGCGGCGAAGTGGGGCGTTGGCAGAGGATCGAAGGCGCTCGGGCTGGCGCTCGCGCAGCCCGCGATGAGGATGCTGACGAGTGCGACCCCGGCGCGTCGATCCATCGGTCCTCCGGACGGCCTCCGTGAGTTGCAACACGCGTTCCTGGCGATCGATTCGCGCGCATGGACCGAGACGCGGCGCAGATTGGCGGTTGCGTGTCATGCGGCCACGCATCGCACGGTCGTTCGCGTCACCGGTGGGACGCGCGGCTGCGCGACACTCGGCGCGGACCGACGCGCGCGAGCTCGCGCTCGCTCAGCGTTCCAAGGCGGCAGCCAGGAACGCGCGGCAGCGGGACCACGTCGCGTCGTCGTCGAGCACGGCGCGGACGATGGCGACGTGGCCGACGCCCGGCATGATCACGGCGTGAAACGTTCGGTGCTCGCGCGTCAGACGCAGGGTCGACGCCACGGGGATGGTGTCGTCGGCGTCGCCGTGGAAGACGAGCGCGGGCAGCGCGTCCTGCGGCACGCGCGAGGCCGGGCTCCAGCGGGTCATCGGGATCTGGCCCGCCGCCTCCGCGAGGAGCGCGCTCCCGTTCAGCACCGCGCCGGCGAAGGGACCCAGCCAGCGGACGCGCTGATCGACGAGCGGCCCGTAGCGCGCCGCGGGCGCGAGGAGGACGAGCGCGCGGACGCCGCGCGAGGGTAGCCAGGGCGTGGACGCCAGCACGGTGCCGCCGCCCATCGAGGCGCCCACCACGGCCAGCCGCTCGGCGTCGACGCCGGGCGCGCGTCGCAGCCACGCGACGGCGGCGCGGACATCGCGCGTCTCGCGCTGCCCGTACGTGCACACCGCGCCCTCGCTGGTGCCGTGGGCGCGCAGGTCGATGCGCAGCGCGTGGTAGCCGAGCGAGCGCAGCCGCCGCGCCCAGGGCTCGAGGCGCGAGCGGCCGTCGGCGACGCCATGTACCAAGACCACGCCGGCCGCACCGGGTCGGCCCGGCGTGTAGGTCGCGCCGAGGTGCAGGCCGTCCTCGGTCTCCAGCACGACGTTTCGCTCGCCCGCATCGGGGGCAGGGTGCAGGTGCGCGAGGCGGACGGGGGCCACGACCAGCTCGGTGTTGAAGAGCACCACGAACGCCATCGAGGCGAAGTAGAGCGAGAGGCCGCCGGAGAGGAGCGCGAGGCCGGCTCGGGATGCCGGACGACCGCCGAGCTGAGCCGCCGTGCGGGCGGCGTGGACGCCGGCGGAGAGCGCGTGGAAGAGCACCCCTCCGGCCAGGTAGGAGACGGCCAGGCTGGAGTGCGGCCACGCGAGCGCCGCCAACATCGGCAGGGACGCGAGGCCGTGGAAGATACGCGCGGCCCGCGACGAGCCGGGGCGGGTGACCCGCAACAAGACCAGCGGCACCGCCGCGCCGAGCGACACGGCGACGAAGCGCTGGTCCGCGGACCGCCACCCGAGCGCGTCGGCCACGGCCGCCGCCAGCGCGACCCCCGCCACCGCCGCCAGCGGCGCCGCGAGGGCGACGGCCGCCCTCAGCCCGGGATCACGCTCCCAGCGAGCCTCGCTCACGTCGGAGCTTGATTCTGCGCCGCTCCCGTCGCCCCGCCGGCGGAACGGGCCCGCTTTCGGTCCGGCCGTTCGTCGAAAATGCTGGGGCATTTCCTCCTCTCGGCCGAACGGAATTCGGACCCCTTGCGCTCGCCGGGGCTCGGTCCGCGGTCTTGCATCGAGCTCCGCGGCTCGGGGAGCGGGAACGGCAGCCCGGCCGGTAGATTGCCCGGCAGGCGGATCCGGCCGAGGGGCGTGGTCACGTCGACTCCGTTCCCGTCTTCGCTCGCCTCGAGCATCGGCATGACCGGTGGCCTCCAGCCGGGCTGCCACTGCTGCGCCGTCGCCCGCACGATGGGGATGCGCACCATCGCCGGCGGATGCGTGCTCAAGAACGCGAGCAAGAGGTCGGGCCCGCCTTCGTCGCTGAGCCGCCGGAAGAAGTCGAGGTTGATCAGCGCGCCTTCCTCCGTCCACGTGCCGCCCCGCCGCTCGTGGCCGGCCTCGAGCACGTCGACGACGCCCCACATGTCCGCCTCGACCTCGCGCGGCTGCGAGAAGGGCGGGACCGTGTGCGCGAGCATTCGAGCCAGCTCGTCGCGCTGGATCTCCTGATCGGTCCGTCCCGAGACGCAGTCGGTGTGACCGCGGTAGTGGTGGGCCAGCTCGTGGCCGAGGATGAACGCGACCTGCTCGTCGAAGAGGTGGCGCTGGCGGGCGAGCTTGTTCGGATCGGTGGCGTGCGGCGCGGCGTGCAGCGAGGCGTCGACGCCGGGCACGGGCTCCTCGGCGCGCACTCGCCGGACGACGTCGGTCACGTAGCGGTCGAGCGTCTCGGTCCCCGCCGCCTCGTCGTAGGCCTTGGCTTCGGCGATGCCCGCGGCCAGCGTCAGCATCGCCGAGGTGATGACCATCTGGGGCGCGCCGTGCGCGCAGATGGCGGCGGCGTTGGGCTCGTCCGCTTGGTCCAGCACGCGGAAGGGGATGTGCTCGACCTGCGCGCGCGGATGCGGGTCGAGCGCGGCCACCAGCGCGTTGTGGATGGTCTCCGCCTCCTGCTCGAGGAAACGCCGTTTCATGTGCCCGCCGGCGTCCCAGGTGCCGGGCGGCGCGGGCGCCAGCGTTCCGGCCGCGGGCGGGGCCGGGTCGGGACGGTTGGGATTGGGGATCGGGATGGGGAGCGTCAGCCCGTCGAGCCCCGGGAACTGGAACGAGCCCGCCTGCGCGGTCGGCTGCGGCGCGGGCTCGGCCGCGGCCGGCTCGGGAGGAGCGGCCGCGACTTCCGGTGCCAGCGAAGGATCCGTCGCCACCGGCGGCGGCGCGTCGGGCTCGTCCCCGGAGAGGAGAATCGCGGACGGCGCTGCAGCCCGTGAGCTGAGAGAGCGAGAGCGCGAGGAGGAGAACGCTGTGGCGCATCGGCGCCGATTCTACTCCCCTTCGGCCGGGCACACGACGCGCCCAAGAAACGAGAACGGCCGGTCGAGCTCGTGCTCGCCGGCCGTCCTCGCGCTCATCCGTGGAGCCTCAGAACTGGCGGTGCATCACCACCGGACCGTTCGTGGTCGACGTCACGGTCACCACGTCCGCCGGCGCGACGCCGGAGAACGAGAGGGTCCCGTTCGGCGCGCTGTACGTCGCGGTCACGCCAGCTGCGAGCGGATCGGCCGTCGCGTCGACCGTCTCCGTCGACCCGGTGTCGCTGGTCACGCCGGTGACGACGATCAAGCCCGACGGCGAGAGCAGGCGCCAGGTGCCGCCGTTCCCGTAGTCGTGATCCATGACGACGACCACGCCGCCGCGGGCGACGAAGTTCTGGAGCGCCGTCGCCCAGGACATGCCCTGGCTGGTCAGGTCCCCCGGCGCGTTCTCTTGCTCGTAGACCACGAAGACGTCGGCGCTCGGGAGGTCGGTCAGCACGTCGGCGGAGGTCGCCGCGGTCGTGAGCGAGATGGTGCGGCCGAGCGTCGTCGCGTGGTCCATGATCGCGGCCCGCGCGTTCGCCGCCTCACCGGTCGAACTGTTGTCGGAGTACTCGGTGTACTCGAGCACGTTGAGCGTGCCCGGCACCGACGAGAGGAAGACCGCGTTCCCGAGCAGGCTGTCGATGTCCGCGGTGCGCTCGTAGAAGTCGTGGCCCATCAGGACGGCGTGCCCGAACCCGCCGCAGACGCCGCTCGTGCACATCGCTCCGCCAGCGCAGACGTGACCGCACACGCCGCAGTTGGAGGCATCGTCGCCGAGCGAGGTCTCGCAGCCGTTGGTCGCGTTCCCGTCGCAGTCGCCGAAGCCGGCCTCGCACACGGCGCGGCAGGTGCCCGCGTCGCAAGCGCTCAGCTCGTGGGCGCCGCTCGGACAGGTCGTCGTGCAGTTCCCGCAGTGCATGGGGTCGCTGTTCGTGTCGACGCAGGCGCCGCCGCAGAGACTCAGCGTGCTGCCGCACGACGCGTCGCAAGTGCCGGCGGCACAGACCTCTCCGTCGGCGCAGGCCGCGCCGGCGTTGGCGCCCGCGCAGTCGCCGCTCGCACCGCAGTAGGCGCGGTCGCTCATCGGATCGACACACGCGCCGCCGCAGGCGATCTCGCCGGCCGGGCAGGAGAGCGTGCAGGCGCCGTCGACGCAGAGCTCACCTGCCGCGCAGGTCGCGCCCGTGTTGGCGCCGCTGCAGTCGGCGGTGGCGCCGCAGTGGTTGCGGTCGGTCATCGGGTTGGTGCACGTGCCATCGCAGGCGAGCAGGCCCGTGCCGCACGAGGTGGTGCATGCTCCCTCGACGCAGACCTCGCCGTCGGCGCATGTCGCGCCCGTGTTGGCGCCGCTGCAGTCGGCGGTGGCGCCGCAGTGGTTGCGGTCGGTCATCGGGTTGGTGCACGTGCCATCGCAGGCGAGCAGGCCCGTGCCGCACGAGGTGGTGCATGCTCCCTCGACGCAGACCTCGCCGTCGGCGCATGTCGCGCCTGCGTTGGCGCCGGTGCAGTCGGCGGTGGCGCCGCAGTGGTTGCGGTCGGTCATCGGGGTGGCGCACGCGCCGTCGCAGACCACCTGGTCCGCGGTGCACGAGAGCTGGCAGGCTCCGTCCACGCACGCCTCGCCAGCGTTGCACGCGGTGTCGCAGGTTCCGCAGTGGGTGGCGGTGACCTGCGTATCGACGCAAGCGTCGCCGCAGACCGTCAGCGGGCACGCCGCCTGGCAAGCCCCGCTGACGCAGAACTCACCGTCCGCGCAGGCGTTGTCGCACGAGCCGCAGTGAGCGGGGTCGTTCGCGGTGGCGTAACAGGCGTTGCCGCAGGCGGTCGTGCCGCTGGGGCAGACGACCATGCAGCTCCCGCCCATGCAGGCCTCACCGGCGGCGCAGGCGGTGCCGCAGGCGCCGCAGTTCGCCGTATCCGATTGCAGGTCGGCGCAGGTGCCGCTGCAGCTCGTCTGGCTACCGGAGCAGCTGGGGGCCGCGTCCGAGGTGGCTCCCGCGTCTTGTCCCGTTCCGCTGCCCCCGCCGCAGCCCGCGACGCCCAGCGCCATGATCCCCGCTAGCGTACACAGCGGAGCGATCCTTCGAATTCTAGTCAAGTGCATCTCCTCTCGTGCCAAGTCGGCAACTCGGCGGTCACCGTAGCATGGGAAGACTTCGCCGTTGCTGGAATCGCGGCGGTCCGACGCGCCCCTCGCTCGCGTTCGAGGGGCTTCGCCGTCTCCTCGGGATCAGAGCTGGCCGAGCATGGTCTCGGCGTTGGAGACCTCGAACTTGCCGGGCGCCTCGATGTTGAGCTGCTTCACGACGCCGTCGTCGAGGAGCATCGAGAAGCGCTGCATGCGGGTGCCCATGCCGAACGCGCCGAGGTCGACGGCCAGGCCGAGCTTCCCGGCGAGGTCCGCGCTGCCGTCGCCGAGGAAGCGGATCGTCCCGATGGCCTTCTCGTCGCGACCCCAGGCGGCCATCACGAAGCCGTCGTTGACCGCGATGCACCAGATCTCGTGGACGCCCTTGTCCTTCAGCGCGGCGGCGTGCTGGAGGTAGCCCGGGACGTGCTGGGCCGAGCAGGTCGGCGTGAACGCGCCCGGCACGCCGAACACCACGATCTTCTTGCCCTTCGTCGCCTCCGCGACCGACACCTTGGCCGGCGCCACCGGGCAGAACTCGCCGAACTCGGTCGACTCGGAGAGGGTCGCGTCCGGAATGCGCTCGCCAATCTGAATGGTCATGTGTCGCTCCTCGCAAAAACGTGGGCGGACCGTCCGCCGGCCTCCGCTCTGGTCGCCCGGCGGCCCGAGCGCAAGCCCCGAGACCGCGAGGCGTGCGCTTCGCCCTCCGAGAGCGGGCGCCCATGCGAACGCTTCGACGGCCGCCCGGAGGACGCGTCGCGCAGGCGCTCAGCGCTTGAAGGGGTGGCGGACGTCTTCGCCGGAGGTCACGAAGACGACCATCTCGGCGATGTTGGTCGCGTGGTCGGCGATGCGCTCGAGGTACTTCGAGGTCGACGCCAGGCACATCGCCGCGGGCACGCGGTCCGGGTGCTCGCGCACGTAGGCGAGCGAGCCGCGCAGGATCTCCTCCATAGAGCGCGTCCACCTCGTCGTCCCGCTGCCGCACGCTCCGCGCGAGCTCCTCGTCGCCGGTCACGAACGCCTCGAGCGCGAGGTGGACCAGCTCCTTCGTGATCGCGGCCATCTCTTGCAGCTTCGGCTGCAGCTCCGAGACGGGATGGTTCTGCTCGGTGAGCTGCGCCGCGCGCTCGGCCATGTTCGCCGCCTCGTCACCGATGCGCTCGAGATCCGTGACCACCTTCAGCGCGAAGACCAAGAAGCGCAGGTCCCGCGCCGCCGGCTGCCGCCGCGCCAGGATGCGCACCGCCAGCTCGTCGATCTCCATCTCGTCGCGGTCGATCTGGAGATCCGCTTCTTCGACCCGCGCCGCGAGGGTGCCGTCGCGCTCGCCCATCGCTCGGCTGGCCATCTCGATCAGCGACTCGCAGCGCTCGCCCATGGACACGAGGCGGCGCTGGAGCTCGGCCAGCTCTTCTTCGTACGCGCGGCTGGTGTGTGCGGTCATCCGAAGCGGCCCGTGATGTAGTCCTCGGTCCGGCGCTCGCGCGGCCGAGTGAAGATCTGATCGGTCTCCCCGTACTCCACGAGCTTGCCCATGTAGAAGAACGCCGTGTAGTCGCTGACGCGGGCGGCCTGCTGCATGGAGTGGGTGACGATGACGATGGTGTAGTCGCGGCTCAGCTCGCGGATGAGCTCCTCGATGCGCGCGGTGGCGATCGGATCGAGCGCCGAGGCCGGCTCGTCCATGAGGACGACCTCCGGCTTCACCGCCAGCGCTCGCGCGATGCAGAGGCGCTGCTGCTGGCCGCCGGAGAGGCCGAGGGCCGAGGTGTCGAGGCGGTCCTTCACCTCGTCCCAGAGCGCCGCGGCCTTGAGCGACTCCTCCACCCGCTCGCGGACGACGCTCCTGTTCTTCTCGCCGGCGATCTCGAGGCCGAACGCGACGTTGTCGAAGATGCTCTTCGGGAAGGGGTTGGACTTCTGGAAGACCATCCCGACCCGGCGGCGGACCTCCACCGCGTCGACGTGCTTGGCGTAGATGTCCTGCTCGTCGAGGAGCACCGTGCCGGTGATGCGCACGCCGTCGATGACGTCGTTCATGCGGTTCAGCGAGCGCAGAAAGGTGCTCTTGCCGCAGCCGGAGGGGCCGATCAGCGCCGTCACCCGCTTCTCGGGGAGGCGGACGGTGATCCCGTCGATGGCCATCGTCTTGCCGTAGTGGAGCGTCAGGCCGCGCGTCTCCATCTTGGCGGCGAGCGCGGGGGCGTCGGAATCGGCGTCGGCGTCGGTCACGGGAAGGGTCCAGATGTAGCGCGGGCCGGCGCCCTTTCACACCGCCGGGCGTGACACCGTGGTGACGGCGCGACGCCGGGTGGGCTCAGCCCGCTCCCGCGTCGTCACCCGCGTCGGATCCGATCGCGCCGCCGTCGAGCCCACCATCTGTGCCCGCGTCGATGGTGCCGGCGTCGATGGTGCCGGCGTCGATGGTGCCGGCGTCGATGCCGGCGTCCTGGCTGGGCTGGCCCGCGTCGGTCACGGACCCGTCGACGGTCGCTGCGTCGTTCGCGGTCGCTGCGTCGTTCGCGGTCGCTGCGTCGTTCGCGGTCGCACCGTCAACT
Source organism: uncultured Pseudomonadota bacterium (assembly GCA_963832725.1). Taxonomy (GTDB): domain Bacteria; phylum Myxococcota_A; class Polyangia; order Polyangiales; family Sandaracinaceae; genus JAEZBP01. The sequence continues at coordinate 1,859,339 of CAWHVG010000003.1, read as the reverse complement.
GGGGCGGCGTCGGCCACGGCCCCGTCGGCCACGGCCCCGTCGTTCGGTCCGGCGTCGATCAATGCGCAGTCCGGGTGCGGGTTGGGCGGCTTGCACAGATCGAAGCGCTGCCGGAGACAGCCGCCGAGCGTCGGCACGACGAGCAGCGCGAGCATCCCGGCTCTCAGAACGTGCCGCGCCATCCGACGCTCCCTCCGTTCGGGCCGAGCACCACGTCGATGCGCCGCATCGGCGGCGGCATCCCGCCCAGGATCATCCACAGGATCGCCCCCGCGATCGCGAGCCCGCCCGTCGCGGTCAGGACGACACCCACGCCCACGTTGGGGTCGTCGCCGCGCAGGCAGACGCCGGAGGGGCCCTGCAGATCGCAGTGCTGAGGCAGGAGCGCGTACACGCCCGCGCCGGTGAGCGCGAGAGCCGTCACGCCGAGCAGCGCGGGCAGCACGTACTCCTCGAGCCCGCGCTCGCGCGGCTGGGGCGTCTCGATGGGCGCGGCTTCGGTCCGCTCCGCCGTGGAGACCGGCTCTTGGCGCGGCGCGGCGGATCCCTCCACCAGGAGCGCGCGCCCGCGGGCGTTCTGCGCGCCGCGGCTGGCGGCGGTCGCGGCCCGCACGATGCCGCCTTCGCCGACGTCCTCGCTCGCCGCATAGGACCGGTCGGCGCCGACGATCAGGCTGACGGTCACCGACGCCGGCCCGTCCTCGCCCTGCCACGTCGCCACGGCGGCCACCATCGACACGCGCAGCTCCCGCCCGAGCGCCCACGCGCATGCCACCGAGTCGCAACCGGAGAGCCGGGAAGGGGGCATCCGCAACGCCAGCTCGCCCTCCGGGTACACGCGCAGCGCGTCGCCGGCGAGGGCCGCCGCCACCGCCTCCCTCGCCTCGCGCGCGACGGCCGCCGGGGCGTCGCCACCCACCGAGAGCACCACCACGTCGTAGGTCGGCGGCTCCTGCGCGGCCGCGGGGGCCGCCACGAGCAGGGTCATCACGAGCGGCGCGAGCGAGCGCATGGCGCGCGAGCATAGCGCGGTCGACCGCGTGCGAGCTAACGCACAGCGCCACTGTCCGCGGACCGCGAAACGAGGGCAGGTTTGTCGCATGCAGGACACGACCTCGGACGCCCTCTTCAACCCCACCGACGAGCACCGGATGCTGCGGCAGACGGTGGCGGACTTCGCGCGCAAGGAAGTGGAGCCGCAGGCCGCGACCTACGACGAGCGCGGCGTGCTGAACGTCGAGCTCTTCCGCAAGCTCGGCGACCTCGGCCTGCTCGGCATCACGGTGCCGGAGGCGGACGGTGGCGCGGGCATGGACACCCTGGCCGCGGTGATCGTCCACCACGAGCTGAGCAAGTACGACCCGGGGTTCTGCCTGGCGTACCTCGCGCACTCGATGCTCTTCGTGAACAACTTCTACCACTGCTCGAACGGCGAGCAGCGGGCGCGCTACCTCGACAAGACCATCCGCGGCGAGTGGGTCGCCGGCATGGGCATGACCGAGCCGGGCGCCGGCACCGACGTGCTCGGGATGAGCACCACGGCGCGCCTCGAAGGCGACCACTGGGTGCTGAACGGCACCAAGACCTACATCACCAACGGCTGCGAGGGGCACTGCTTCCTCGTCTACGCCAAGGTCGACGGGAAGGTCACCGCGTTCGTGGTCGACCGCGACTGCCCCGGCTTCTCGACCTCGCAGCACATCGACAAGCTCGGCATGCGCGGCTCCACCATGGCGGAGCTCATCTTCGACAACTGCCGCGTGCCGAAGGAGAACCTCCTCGGCGAGATCGGCGGCGGCGTCACGCACATGATGCGCAACCTCGAGATCGAGCGGCTCACGCTGGCCGCGATGAGCTGCGGCATCGCCGATCGCTCGGTCGAGATCATGGTCCACTACGCGAACGAGCGGAAGACCTTCGGCGAGCCGCTCAACCGCTACGGCCAGATCCAGCGCTACATCGCCGACGGCTACGCGATGACCGAGGCCGCCAAGTGCCTCACCTACAACGTCGCCCGCGACGTCTGGCCGGGGAACCGCGCGCGCATCGGCTCGGACGCGGCCAAGCTCTTCGCGGCGCCGGTCGGCAAGCAGGTGGCCGACTGGGCGATGCAGGTGATGGGCGGCGCGGGCTACTGCCGCGAGTACCCGGTCGAGCGCCTCTGGCGCGACGCGAAGCTGCTCGAGATCGGCGGCGGCACCCTCGAAGCGCACCAGAAGAACCTCACCAAGGACCTCACCAAGCTCCTCGCCTCGAGCTGACTCCCTCCGCGTCGGTGTCGTCGTCCGCTCCGTCGACGAAACAGGCGTCGACGGTCCACGCGCCGAGCAGCCCGCGGGCATGGCCCGGCGTCGAGCGTCCACGCCCCGAGCAGCCCGAGGGCATCGCCATGCGTCGACGGTCCACGCGCCGAGCAGCCCGCGGGCATCGCCATGCGTCGACGTTCCACGCGCCGAGCAGCCCGCGGGCATCGCCCGGCGTCGAGCGTCCACGCGCCGAGCAGCCCGAGGGCATCGCCATGCGTCGACGTTCCACGCGCCGAGCAGCCCGCGGGCATGGCCCGGCGTCGACGTTCCACGCGCCGAGCAGCCCGCGGGCATGGCCCGGCGTCGACGGTCCACGCGCCGAGCAGCGCGAGGGCATGGCCCGGCGTCGAGCGTCCACGCGCCGAGCAGCCCGAGGGCATCGCCATGCGTCGAGCGTCCACGCGCCGAGCAGCCCGCGGGCATGGCCCGGCGTCGACGTTCCACGCGCCGAGCAGCCCGCGGGCATCGCCATGCGTCGACGTTCCACGCCCCGAGCAGCGGGAGGGCATCGCCCCTCGTGGTCCGTCGACGCGGCGAGCCGGCTCCGGGCATCGTCGAGCATCTGCCGTCCACGCGGCGAGCAGCCCGAGGTGCGAGGCCGCATGCTCAGCGGCGGAGCCGGCCCTCGTCGAGCGCGTCGAGGAGCGCGCGGGCGTCGCGAGCACGGACTCCGCCGTAGGCACCGTTCGCGAAAGGCGTGAGCGCGGCTCGCGCCTCGTCGTCGCGACGGAGTCGGAGCAGCGAGACGGCCCGGTTGAAGCGCGCCTCGGGGACGAAGCGTCCTCGTGGGAACTGCGAGAGGTATCGGTCCCACGCCGGCAGCGCCTGCTCGGGCGACCCACCACCGAAGTGGATGCGATGGGCCCGCGCGAAGGCGCGCCGATCGGCGTCGACGGCGGGGGGAGGCGGATTCGAGCGCGCGGAGCGCGGCGGCGAGGTCGTCGTCGGTCCTCGCTTGCGCCGTCGAGCGCTCGTCGGGCGGAGAGGGCGCGTTCGTCGAGCTCGGTGAGTCCTGGCCGTAGACCTGCACGCGCGGATCGACGAACGCGAAGAGCTCCAACGTCGGTGTCCCCTGCAAGCTGAAGATGAAGCTCTCGACGTTGGAGAACCCGAGCCCGACCGAGAGGCGGGTCACGCCGAGCCGGACGCCCGGCGCGATCGTGCCCAGGATGTCCATGCCGAGGTACCAATAGCCCTGCACGCCGCTCGCGGTGGAGGCCGCGCCTCCGAGGATGCCCAGGCCGAGCTGGAACGGGCGCGCGAGGGCCAAGTTGGCCGGCGCGGGCTTCTCGCCGGTCGCGATAGGTGGTGCGGCGAGAGGCGGAGGGCCGGCGACCGGTGCGGGGGGAGTCGGGGTGGCCGCCGGCGCCACGAGCTGCTCGGTCGGATCGCGGACGAGGTTGGCGGCGATGAGCACCAGCGTGGCGGTCGCGTCGTCGCGGTCGGTCGGGAGCGTGACGGCCCGCGTCCGGGCTCCGCCGTCCGCGTCGTAGCGGAGCTCGGCTTCGCCGCCGGCCATCCTGATCGCGAGCTCGGCGGTCGCCGCGTCCACGAGCTCCACCGGGCGCCCGAGGTCCCGCGCGAGCCCGGCTCGCACGGCCTCCGCGGCGACCGGTACCTCGGCCGCCACGTACGCGCGGAGCGGCGCTTGGGCCCGCGCCGTCGTCGCGGCAGAGAGGCACAGGCAGGTGAGCAGAATCGAAGAAGGCAATCGCATCACGGTGACCAGTGCCCGCCCGGCGCGTCGTCGTTCCCGGAGAAATCGTCGCGCGTCTCCGGCGGCCGCGTCTGCGAATCCTGGGCCTCTCGACCCGGGAGCGACCCGTCGAAGAGCCGGATCACGTTCACGACGAGCGTGGCCGGCACGAACACGGTTCGCGCCAACATCCGCGATGGGACCGGCCGCGGCCACTACACGCCGCACTACACGGCCGCGCCCTCGTAGTGACCCCGCCGCTTCGTGAGGACGGTCTCCAGCGTCGTGTCGTGATTTCGCGCGCCGACCACGGGCGGAGCGCTGTCGCCTCGCGCTATCCTGGCCGCACATGGAACGGACCAGGTCGACGCTCTCTTGGATTGCCCTCGCCTCGCTCGCCGGAGCGCTGGCCGGGTGTGACGGCACGGGGACTTCGCTGGATGCTGGCGGCGGTGACGCCACCCTCGCGGACGGTGGTGCCGCCGACGGCGGCGTCGACGGCGGACCCATCGGGCCCGTGCAGCCGGTCTTCGATCCGAGCGTGCTCGACGGGAGCGCGTCCTTCTTCGACTTCCCCTATCCGAGCGATCTGCGGGTCGACGCCGACGGCAGGCCGCAGCTCGACCAGTTCCCCCATCAGCGCGGGCTGGTCGCCGAGGTGGTCGGCGAGCTCCAGACCGAGCACGCGGGCTTCAGCCCGATCACCGGCGTGTACTTCCGTTTCACCGGCCCGCTCGACGAGAGCGCGCTCCCGGCGCATCCGGCCGACACGCAGGCCGACGGCAGCCTCGTGCTCCTCCTCGACGTGGACCCGGACAGCCCCGAGCGCGGCCGCCACATGCCGGCCTACGTGCACTTCCAGCACGCGAGCACCGCGTTCTGGCAGCCGGACACCTTGGTCGTCCGGGCCGTGCCGGGGGTGCATCTGCATCCGGGCCGGCGCTACGCGGCGGTGATCCGCGCCGGCATCACGGCGGCGGACGGCACGCCGGTGGAGCCCTCTCCCGCGTTCGTCGGCGCGGCCTCGAGCGGCGGCGCGGTCGGCGACGCCTACACGGCGCTGATGGCCGACCTGGCCGACCTGGGCATCGCCGCCGAAGAGGTCCTCGTCGCGAGCGCGTTCACGGTCAGCGACACCGCGACCCAGATGGACATGGCGCGTGCGTTCATCGAGGCGCAGCCGCTCCCCGAGGTGCGCTCGTGGAGGCGGGTGGCCGCGCAGCCGACCATGGACAGCTTCGAGGCCGAGCTCGACGTCTACGAGCTCTTCGGCGACGCGCCTCCCTACACGGCATTCGGCACGGGCCGCATCGCGTTCGACGCCAGCGGTCAGCCGCTGACGGTCACGCGCCGGACCATCCACGTCGGCCTCACCATCCCCACCTCGGATCCGCCCGCGGGCGGCTATCCGGTCGTCCTCTACGGGCACGGGACCGGCGGCGACGATCAGACGCACTTCGGCGACGAAGGGGCGGAGATGGCCAAGGTCGGCGTGGCCATGCTCGGCTTCGATGCGGCGCTGCACGGTCTGCGCGCGCCGCCGGGCGTGAACGTGGAGTCCCTGATCCTGACCAACCCGGTCATCGCGCGCGAGGTGGTCCGCCAGACGGTCATCGACGCGATGCTCCTCTTCCGGATGCTGGCGGCGGGCGCGTTCACGGTGCCGGCCGATGTCTCCGGCGGGGCCGCCGTCACGCTGGCGTCGAGCCCCGTCCTCTACATGGGTCACAGCCAGGGCTCGCAGGAGGGCGGTCTGTTGCTCGGGTTGGAGTCGACGCTGCAGGCCGCGTTCCTCTCGGAAGGTGGCGGCGGCGCCATCATCAGCATCGTGCAGCGCGACTTCATGGGGCAGCCCATCGCCTGCACGCTGGCGCCGCTGGTCAGCGAGACCTGCGCCGACCTGAACATGGACCACCCGCTGATGACGCTCCTGGTGCAGCCGCTGATGGATCCCGCCGATCCGCTCTCGTTCGCGCATCGGTTCGTGCGCGAGCGGCCCGCCGATTGGGCGCCCTTGAGCATCGCGATGACCGAGGGCACGGCCGACATGTACACGCCGCCGGCCACCATCGAGGCGCTGGCGGCGACCATCGGGCTGCCGGTGGTGAACCCGGTGGTGATCCGCGGGGACGCGCTCCGCATCGCCGGGCTCGATCCGGTCACGGCCCCGGTGACCGACGACATCACGATGCCGAGCGGCGCGACGGCCGCGGGCGGTCTGATGCAATGGTCCGGCGCCGACCACTTCGCGATCTACTCGATCGCCGACGCCAAGAACCGCTACATCCAGTTCCTGCAAACAGCCGCGGCGGGCACGCCGACCATCGTCGGCCCCATGTGAAGCGTGCACCCGCCGTCTCGGGGGCGTGCAGCCACCTGCACGTTCCGCTGGCGGCCGGTGGCGGCGCGCGTGCGAGCGTTCGCAGGGCGCCTGATGATGCGCCGAGCTCCCGTCTCGATGGCGAGGCTCGGTCCGATTCGTCGGCCGCGTGGGAGCGCGCTTCAGGCGCCGACGAGATTGACCTCGAGCCCGCGTTCGCAGGGCGCCTGACGACGCGCCGAGCTCCCGTCTCGATTGCGAGGCTCGGTCCGATTCGTCGGCCGCGTGGGAGCGCGCTTCAGGCGCCGACGAGATCGACCTCGAGGCCCGCGTTCGCCGCGACGGCGGCGTCGTAGACCGCGCGCGCCACGGCGAGGTCCTGGATGGCCAGGCCCGTGGAGTCGAAGAGGGTGATCTCGCTCGCGTCCCGGCGGCCCGGCAGCGCGCCGGTGACGACCTCGCCGATGGTGCCGGCGATGGCGTCCCGCGCGAAGGCGCCGTCGTGCAGCGGGACGTTGATCTCGCCGCTGTGCGTGGCCTGCTCCCAGTCGTCGATGAAGACGCGGGCGTCCTGCACGATGGCCGTCTCGAGCTCTTGCTTGCCGGGGCCGTCCGCGCCCATGGCGTCGATGTGCGCGCCGTCGCGGATCCACGCGCGCTTCACGATCGGCGCGCGCACCGGCGTCGAGGTGCAGACGATGTCGCAGCCGCAGGCCTCTTCGAGCGTGCCGGCCTTGCCGCCGACCTCGTTCGCGAAGCGCGTCGCGGCCTCGTCCGATCGGTCGGCGCCGACCACCTCGAGCGCGTCGAAGAGCACCCGGTGGGCGGCGAGCATCGTGCGGGCCTGGACGCCGCAGCCGACGAAGCCGATGGTCTTCGCGTCTTTGCGGGCGAGGTGCTTGCTCGCCACCGCCGCGGCGGCGCCGGTTCGGACGGCGGTGAGCCAGGTGGCGTCCAGGATCGCGAGCGGGACGGCGGTCTCGGGATCGCTCAGCACGTAGACGCCCATCACCAGCGGCAGCCCGTGGAGCTCGGGGTTCTTGGCGTGGGAGTTGACCCACTTCACCCCGGCCGAGCCGTGCAGCGCGCTCGGCATGGCGCGGAAGTCGCCGTGGTGCTCGGGCAGGTCGAGGTAGACCTTGGCCGGCATCCGCGCCTCGCCCTTGGCAAAGGCGGCGAACGCGCTCTCCACCGCGCGCACGGCGTCGGCGACGTCGAGGAAGCGCGTCACGTCGGCGCGGGTCAGGATTCGCGTCTTCGGCATCGCATGCTCCTCGTCGCGCGGCTCGCCACCGCGCTCGCCGTGAGGCTCAGTGGGCCTCGTCGCCCTCGATGCCGTGCGGGTGGCCGTGCTCGAGCTCGTCGGCGCTGGCGTCGCGGATCTTCACGACCTCGCCCGCGAAGCGCACGGTGCGGCCCGCGAACGGATGGTTGAGGTCGATGAGCACCCGGTCGTCCGTGACCTCCTTCACCCAGAAGGGGATCACCTCGCCGGCGTCGTCCTCGAGCGCGAGCTCCAGCCCGGCCTCGAGCGGGACCTCGTCGGGGAACGCGTCGCGGGGGAGCGTCCGCTCGGCGTCCTCGACCCGCGGTCCGAACGCCTCGTCCGGGGCGAGCTCGACCTCGAAGCGCTCGCCGATGCCGCGGCCCGTCAGCGCCTGCTCGAGGCCCGGCATCAGGTTGCCGTGGCCGTGCAAGTAGAGGAGCGGCTCGCCCGTGCTCGCCTCGTCGAGCTGCGCGCCCTCGCTGTCCTCGAGCGTGTAGGCGAGCGCCACCACGCGGTTGTCTTCGACCTTGATCTCTTCTTGGGTCACCCGCGGTGCGTACCAGCGGCGGGTGGGGCCAGCAAGGTGGATTCGCGCGCCGCCCGTGCGGTCGCCGGGGACGCAATCCGTCGGTGCAGGCGCAAGAACGTTCAAGACTCCGCGCGGCGGGTACCCCATGGTTGGGCTCGGAAGCGGCTTCGTGGGCTCGTTCGGGGGGGTGAGCTGACGGGGCGGACGCCGGGCGTCGTGACGTCTCAAAGCGGAAACGCCGTGTTCGTGCGGCGCTCGGCGTTGCTTCCATCAGCGAAGCCCGCCTTTCGGTAGGAGCCCGGGGTGATCCCGGTCGTCTGGCGAAAGACGCGGGTCATGTGGGCCTGATCGGCGAAGCCGACGTCCGCGGCCACGCTCGCCAGCGGCTCGTCCCGGCGGAGGAGCTTCATCGCCTCGCGCACCCGGACCAGCTTCAGGAACTGGTGGACGGGCACCCCGAAGCGTGCCCGGAACTTGCGAGCGAGGTGGAACTTCGAGATGCGGCACGCGCGCGCGATGTCGTGGAGCCGGAGCGTCTCCGCGTAGGCATCCTCGATGACCTCGCGGGCCAGGGTGAGCGAGCGCTCGCTCCCCGTGTCCATGCGCGGGCAGTCCGCGGCATACGTCGGGAACGCGTAGCCCAGCAGCTCGGCGATGCGCGCTTCGCGCTCGAGCGCGTCGGTGTCCGTGCTCGCGAGGCTGCGGCACGCCCGCCACAAGAGGACGTCCAGCGATCCATCACGCGTGACGGACTGCCCGAAGTGGAGCGGTCCCTCCGTCTCGAGCGTGTCGCGCACCAGCACCGGATCGAGCACGAGGGCCACGCAGTCCGTGGGACCGTGCGAGCGCTCCTGCACGACCGGCTCGTCCGGATCCAAGAGCCCGATTTCGTCCTTCTCGATGCGTATGAGTCGCCCGCGGTAGCGGTTCTCGTTCCAGGCGCGGTCGCGATCCCGCGGGCCGGACGCGCTGATCCAGTAGCCCTGGGTGATCATCCGGTAACGCCGGTCGGTGTCGCGCATCCGCCAGAGCTCGACGCCGGTGACGTCCGCCGGCCGGTGCACCACGACGCGCTCGCGAGCGCGCTCGGTCGCGGGTGCGGATCGCCGCGGCGCCGCCATCTCCTCCAGGACCGTCGACGGGATCTCGTGGATCTCGTCGCGCTTCACGTCGTCGTCCCCCATCTGCCCCCCGCCGAGAGGGTAGGCGAAGGACGGGAGCGACGGGAAGGTGCTTTCGATCCCCGCGAGGACGCCGAAGTGCGGCTCGTCGAGATGTGTCGCCGCGTGCTTCAGGGACCGCAGACGACGACGCCGTCGCCGCCGACGGTGCAGCGCCCGTTCGGTGTGTCGGCACAGGCCGCGCCGCCGGTCCCTCCGACGCGGCAGCCGTAGCCGCAGGCGGCGCTTCCGTCCGCGCCGCGCACGCACGCCGGAGCGGGCCAGCGTGAGGGATCGACACCGCGGACCGCGGCACGGCCGAGCTCGGAGCAGACCGCGTGCGCGTCGCCGCCGACGGTGCAGCTTCCGTTCGGTGTGTCGGCGCAGACCGCGACTCCGTCACCTCCCGTCCGGCACGCGTAGCCGCACGCGATGTGCCCGTCGCCACCGCGCACGCACGCCGCGCGCGGCCAGGAGCCCACGCTCGGCAAGAACGCGAAGCGCGAGCAGATGGCGTGGCCCTCGTTGTCGACTGCGCAGCGTCCGTTGGGGGTGTTTGCGCAGGCCGCCACGCCGTCGCCGCCGACCTGACAGTGGTAGCCGCAGGCGACGTGGCCGTCGCCGCCTTGGCTGCACTCGGCGGGAGGCCAGCTCCCGACGTTGGGCAGCTGGGTCGGGTGCTGGGTGCACACCGCGACTTCGTCGGCGCCCACCCCGCAGCGACCGCTCGGCGTGTCGGCGCACACCGTGTGCCCGTCCCCGCCGGTCCGGCAGTCGTAGCCGCAGCGGGCCACGCCGTCGTTGCCGCGCACGCACGTCGCCGGCGGCCAGCCTTCGTGCTGCGCGAAGGCGGCCGACGTCACGAGCAGGACCATCACGGCTGGCGCGCGTCGCATCCCCACAGCCCCATGCTGGCCCGAGACTCGGCGGTTCGCGAGGAAAACGTGACGGGCGCACATGGGCCGGAAGGTCTCGGGCTCGGGTGCCTGCTCCATGTTCGTGCACGAGAGCGGCCGACCGCGGCACGAGCTCGAGGCGCGCCGAGACGATGGCGCCGACATCGAGCCGGGGCTCGCCCCGCGGAGCCTAGAGCACCGATTTGTTCGAATCCGCCGGAAATCGCGGGCGGGACGCGGCCCATCCGCCGCCCGTGCCTCCTCGACGATGCTTCGGCATCGCCTCGTCGGCCGGAGCCACGGCTGGACCACGTCGCGCGCCGCGCTTTCTCGGCTCTCCGAATGGATTGGTGCTCCAGACCACAACCGGATCATCGTTGCCGATCGCTTCGTCGAGAGGGAGCCTGCCCGCCATCGGGGCGCCTGCGCAAACGTGCGGCGTGTCGGGGGCGGTCGACCGCGATCGTCCCCGAGCCCGTCGGCGGGGCGAGAACGATCTATACCGAGAGAGGGCGTGCTCGCTCGGAGCGTGACTTGCGGTGCGGCACGAAGTGAGGAGACGAACGTTGGAAGCGGTGAAGTGGATCAACGTGGCGCTGAGGGGCGTGATGGAGCTCGGCATCGTCGTCGCGCTCGGTTGGTGGGGCTACGGGATGGGGTCGAGCGCGGCGACGCGGTGGCTCTTCGCGATCGGCGCGCCGGCGATCGGGTTCGGGGTCTGGGGACTGATCGACTTCCGCGGCGCCGGCGCGATGGCCGAATGGCTGCGGCTCGGCCAAGAGCTGGTGATCTCCTTCGGCGCGGCGTGGGCGTGGCTCGCCGCCGGTCGGCCCTACCTCGGCGGCGCGCTGGGCGCGTTGTCGATCGTTCACCACGCGCTCGTCTACCTGACGGGCGAGCGGCTGCTGAAGCCCTGAGCAGGTGGGCGAATCGCACGAGGGGGGAACGCGGAGCGCGCCGCGCGAGGTGTTCGGAAGGACGTCGTCACCGGGCGCGTCTCGAGCACTCCCTCACCCTCGGGTACTCGAGCAGCGTGCTCGCGCGAAGGCTCCTCGAGCGCCGCGGCGAAGCCTTCCGAAGGAACGCCGCGCATCGGCCCCGTTCGCGCGACGGAACCGCATCGCGCGACGGAACCGCGTCGCGCGACGGAACCGCATCGCGCCGCGTCAGTGGAAGTCGCGGGAGCGGGGGCGGCCCGGATCGTCGGGGAGCCGAGGATCGCGCAGCTCGTCCGCGATGAGGTGGGTGACGCCCTGCTCGGTCTGCAGGTGCCCGCGCACCTCGAGCAGGATCGCCGTCTTGGCGACGGTCTCGTGCTTCTCGTACACGGGTCGCCACACCACGAGGTTCACGAAGCCGGTCTCGTCCTCGAGGGTCATGAAGGTGACGCCGGTCTCGGTATGCGGCCGCTGGCGGCAGATGACGATGCCGACGTAGGTGACCGGCCGGCCCGACGGCAGGCGGTTCAACGTGCGCGCGTCTGGCAGCCGGCGCGCGTTCAGCGCCTCGCGCATCCGCGCCATCGGGTGGCCGCGGGCGCTGTGCAGGCTGGCGCGGTAGTCCCAGCTCACCTCGTCCGCGCCGCTCAGCGAGGCGAAGCGAGGCAGCGCCGCGGGAGCTGTGGGCGGCGCGAGATCGAGGCCATCCCGATCGGTCGACATCAGCCCGCGCACGGCCCACAGCGCGCGCCGCCGATCGAGGCCGAAGGGGGCGAATGCGCCTGCCTCGGCCAGCGCGATCAGCGCCCGCTTGCCGAGCCGGGTGCGCCGCGCGAAGTCGGCCAGATCGGCGTAGGGTGGCGGCGCGCCCTCGATCTGCGCTCGCTCCGTCTCGCCGAGCCCCTTCACGAAGCAGAGCCCCATGCGGATGGCCCAGCGGCCGCTCGCCTCGGCCCCCACCCCGGCCCTCCCCCGGGTCGGGGGAGGGAGCTCGTGCGACGAGTGAGATACGACCTCTTGCCCGCGGGGGAGGGAGCTCGTGGGGATGGCGGAGCGGCCGCTCGCCTCGGTCCCCACCCCTGCCCTCCCCAGGGGCGGGGGAGGGAGCTCATGTGACGAGCGAGATACGACGCCGAGCGGCTCGAGGGTGCAGTCCCAGACGCTCGTGCCGACGGCGATTGGGCGCACCTCGACGCCGTGCCGCTTCGCGTCCTCCACCAGCGTGGAGGGCTGGTAGAAGCCCATCGGCCACGCGTTGAGGAGCGCGCAGGTGAACGCGGCGTGATGGTGGCGTTTGAGCCAGGCGGTCACGTAGCTGAGCAGCGCGAACGACGCGGCGTGGCTCTCCGGGAAGCCGTACTCGCCGAAGCCGCGGATCTGCGAGAAGACGCGCTCCGCGAACTCCCGCGGGATGCCGCGCGCCGTCATCCGCTCCACCAGCCGTGTCTCGTGCTCGTCGATGCGCCCGCGCGAGCGCCAGGCGGCCATGTCGCGCCGCAGTTGGTCCGCCTCGCCCGGCGTATAGCCGGCCGCCTCGATGGCCAGCTTCATCACCTGCTCCTGGAAGATCGGGACGCCGAGCGTCTTCTTCAGGATCTTCTCCAGGCTCGGATGCGGATAGCTCACCGGCTCTTCCCCCCGCCTCCGCCGCAGGTAGGGGTGCACCATGTCGCCCTGGATTGGTCCCGGTCGCACGATGGCTACTTCGATGACCAGGTCGTAGAATGTTCGCGGTCTCAAACGAGGCAGCATGGACATCTGAGCGCGGCTCTCGATCTGGAACACGCCCACCGTGTCCCCACGCGAGACCATGGCGTAGGTCGCCGGATCCTCCGCCGGCACCGTGGCGATGGAGAGCGCGAGGTCCTCGTGCGCACGCAGCAGATCGAAGCAGCGGTGGATCTGGGTGAGCATCCCGAGCCCGAGCAGATCCACCTTGAAGAGGCCGAGATCCTCCACGTCCTGCTTGTCCCACTGGATGACGGTGCGGTCTTTCATCGTGGCCGGCTCGATGGGGACCAGCTCATCGACCGGCTCGGCGCCGAGCAAGAACCCGCCGGGGTGGATCGACAGATGCCGCGGGAAGTTCTGGATCTGTTGCACGAGCCCTACGAGCTGGCGGACGCGGGCCTGGCTCGGGTCGAGACCGGCTCGTTCGAGCGCGCTTACCTCCATCGGACCGCCCCAGCCGGAGAGGAGCTTGCTCGCGTGATCGAGCGCGGTCTCCGGCAGCCCGAGCGCCTTGCCCACGTCGCGCACGGCGCTCTTGGGCCGGTAGCGGACCACGTTGGCGACCATCGCCGCGCGCCGCCGGCCCCAGCGCGAGTAGACGTACTGGATGACCTCCTCGCGTCGCTCGTGCTCGATGTCGAGATCGATGTCCGGCGGCTCGGCGCGCTCGCGGCTCAGGAAGCGCTCGAAGAGCAGATCCATCCGCACCGGGTCGATGGCGGTGATGCCGAGGCAGAAGCAGACGGCGCTGTTGGCGGCGCTGCCGCGGCCTTGGCAGAGGATGCCTTCCTTCTGGCAGAACTGGACGACGTCCCACATCGTCAGGAAGTAGCCGCCGTAGTCGAGCTCCTCGATCAGCGAGAGCTCGCGCGTGAGCTGCGCGCGCACGTCGCCCGGGACGGCGCCGCCGTAGCGCTCCCTCGCGCCGCGGAAGGTCAGGGTGGTCAGCCAGCTCTGCTCGCTCTCGCCATCGGGCAGGTGCTCGGTCGGGTAGCGATAGCGGAGCTGCGAGAGCCCGAAGTGGCAGCGGGCCGCCACCTCGAGCGTGCGCTCGGACGGCGTCGGGCAGGTCGCGGAAGCGCCGCCGCATCTCCTCGCCCGAGGGCAGGTAGTGCTCGGCGTTCGGCCTGAGGAGGCGGCCGGCCGTGTCGAGGGTCACGCGGTGACGGATGCAGGCGAGGACGTCGCCGAGGAAGCGGCGGCCGCGCTCGTGGTAGAGCACCTCGACGCCGGCGACGAGGGGGACGGCGAAGCGGACGGCCGCCTTGCGGAGGGCGGCTTCCGGGGCGACCTCCTCGGCTCGCCGGTGGCGGGTGAGCAGCGCGTAGAGGCGGCCTTCGTAGGCCTCGGCAGCGTGGCCGAGCGTGATCGGATCGGGCGCGAGCGCGACGAGCCCCGAGGCCGCCTCGTTCAGCTCGCGCGGCGTGACCAGCGACTCGCCCTTGGGCCGGCGGGCGTGCCCCGCGCTGAGGAGGCGGCAGAGGCGGCCGTAGCCCTCGCGCGTTTCGGCGAGGAGGATCACCCGCTCGGCGAGCGGCGCCTCGCCGCGGCGGGAGGGCGGCTCACCGACGGTCACCTGCGCGCCCGCGATCAGCCGAACGCCGACCTCGTTGGCGCAGACCCAGGCGCGGACCAGCCCGTTGACCGAGTCGCGGTCGGTGAGCGCGAGCGTGTCGAGCCCGAGCGCCTGCGCCGTCTCGACGAGCTCCTCCGGGTGGCTCGCGCCTTCGAGGAAGGAGCCGTTCGACTTCACCCAAAGCGGTACGTACTCGCTCATCGAATCCGGTGCTCGCCGTGGAATGGGCTCGCCCTCTCGATCTCGTGTCGTGTCGCGCGACGTCTCTCGGTAGCGTCGAGCGACATCGCGCTTCCCCGCGTCGTGGCGGTGTCTCTCGATTCTCGTGTCGCGTCGCGGGTCGCTTCGTTCGACGTTTCTCCGGGTGGCGTCGAGTCGACTCCCGACCGTCTCTCTCGGCGTGACCTCTTCCGCTTCCTCGACTCGCGGGAGCTCCCGGAGGGCGACTTCGGTTCGGGCCGCCGGGAGTGTTCAGTCCAGATGGGCGTGGAGGAACCAGCGGCCGCGGCGGCGGTCGCGGAAGATCCACAAGAGCGCTCCGTCGGCGCGCTCTGCGTAGAAGTAGTCGCGCGCGTGCTCGCCGACCCAGAAGCCGCCTTGCAGCCGGTAGGGGCCGATCATCGCCTCGATGGGCGGGCGGGTCCGCGGCCTACCGTCGGCGGTGCTCGGCAGCTCGATCGGCGCTTGCAGCACGCGCCGGACGAGCACCCCTTCGCGCTCCTCCGCGAGCCGTGACGCTGGCGCGCGTTCCTTCGTCGGCGGATCGCGCGAAGGCATCGCCACCCGATCGGTCGGCTCCCAGGTGAACGCCTCTTCGGGCAGCCACGCGTCGCGCAGGACGGCGCGGGTGACGGCGTCGTCGCCGAACGCCGCGCGCAGCCGGGCGATGCCGCGGGCGGCCGCCTCCGGATCGTGCCGCCGCCCCGCGAAGAGCGAGAGCTGCGTTCCGTCGAGCCGCCCGGGCTCGGCCCTCAGGACGATGCGCGTCACCCGCGCCGGCAGCGTCACCGACGCGAAGCGCAGCCGCACCAGCTCGACCACGCTCAGCGCATCCCGCGTGGGCCGCGCGGGCTCGATCCGCTCGGTCACGAACGTGGCTTGCGGCGTCGCGTCATCGCGGGCGCTGGCCGGACCTTCCTCGGGCTCCAGTGCACCGTGTGCCGGGCGCGATCCGCGGCTCGCCCGCTTCTCGTCGGTCGTGCGTTCTTCTGCGCGCCGCGTTCGCCTCTCCTCGCGCTCCGCCGGCGCGCGCTGCCGCGCGTCATGGTGCGAGCAACCTTCACCCTCGTGCCGTCGACTCTCGTCGTTCCTTCGGTGCTCACCGTCGTGCGTGCGTTCCTCGGACTCGCTCGACGGGTGGCCACGGTGGATCGAAGTGGATGTGGGGTGGATCGAAGTGGATGTGCGGTGGATCGAAGTGGATGCGCGGTGGATCGCGCCGCGCGCGATGGCGAAGTCGACGGCGCGCGCGTGCTCGGCCGTCATCGGCGGCGGCGCGGTCTCCAGCTCGAGCCGCACCTCGAGCGCGTTCAGCGCGAGCGAGCGCCGCGCGAGATCGGCCATCAGCGCGTGCAAGCCGCCCTTGATGCAGAAGAGCAGCCGCATCAGGTCGCCGTCCGGCTCCTCGAGCTCAGCCTCCACCAGGATGGGCTCTTCGGGGTGTACGGCCTGCATCGGTGGCCGGAGGGCGTCCGCGAAGAGCGCGTGCAGCGAGCGCGCCTCCGGCCCGAAGCGCAGGCCCACCTCGCCTCGCGGCAGGGCGAGGAAGTCTCCGAGTGTCGACACACCGAGCGCCGAGAGCGCGTCGCGCAGCTCCGGCAGGATCTCGAGGTGCACGAGCGGCGCGCGCGAGGCCAAGCTCGCTTCCTCCGCCGGGCTCTCGATCACGAACGCGCCCCCGTGCGTGCGGGCCACCGCCCACGTCGGCAGCCGCGCGAACCCCACCACCACCGCGCCGGTGAGCCCGAGCCGCCCGAGCGCCTCGTGCACGCCGGCCGCCCAGCGCTCGAGCGGACCGAAGAGCGTCCCGAGCCCCGAGGGATCGAGCCAGAGCACGCCCTCGCGCGCCGCGTCCGGCTCCACCTTCGGCGAGAAGCGCCCGAGCGCCTCGAGCAGCTCCGCCCGCGCGGCCTCGAGCACGGGCGCAGGCACCGGCGCCGCCCGCAGAATCCCGGCTGAGCTGGAGCGCGGCCGCGTAGCGCATCCCGATGCGTACCCCCTTGGCGACCGCCGCCCCGTCGACGAAGAGGATCCGCGCCTGCGGATGATCCTCTTCCACCACCGCCATCGGCGCGCCGCGCCACCTCGGGCGAGCCCGCGCGAGCAGCTGCAGGGGCAGGGCGGGCACGTCGACGCAGGCCACCCGATGGGGCGCCGCGGCCTGACGCGGGCGGCTCACGGCATGCCTTCCGGCCCGACCCAGACCGAGGGCCCTTCCAGCGAGGGAGCCAGCCCTGACTTGTCCTTGAGGACGTCGATATCGACCCGAAAGCGGCCCGGCGACAGACGCGTCCGGCGCGCGCGAAGCCGCAGCGGCACGATGGCCCCGAACGACTGCGGCGCGTCGGCCGGCCCGAGGAGCACGCAGCGGCAGTCGTGCTCGCGCGCCAGCGAGGCCAGCCGCCCGAGCCAGGCGTCGCCCCGCGGCGGATGCGAGCGCGAGAGATCCAACGCCACCGCGCCGAACGCCCCCGTCCGGAGCGCCAGCTCCGCCGCCTTCGGGATGGCCGCCCGCCCGGCCTCGGTCGGCACGTGCACCACCAGGAAAGCCGCCAGGTCCAGCCCCGCCGCCGCCAGAATCCGGCGGGTAGAGCGCAGCCCCCCGCGGCTGCACCCACGCCACCGGATCGCCCTCGCGCTGGCTCCCGAGGAGGATCTGCACGGCGGCGCTGGTGGTGGCTGCTCCCGGACCTCCCGCCAGCTCGAATCAAACGCCCGCGCGGCAGGCCCCCGCGCCCCCTCGCGGAGGGCAGCTCCGGCGCCTTGATCAGGCCCGGTCGGAGCGGGAGGACGAGCGCGGCCACCATGCCCGATCGATGACTGAACGTCTGTCCAGTGTCAAGGCCGATCCGGCGCGTCTCGTTGACGCCGTGGGGGAGGGCTTAGGAGACGTCCTCGAAGGGTGCCAATCCATCGAGGAGGGTGCATGCGGCTCACCAGTGAGGGCTTCCAGCCGAACGACGAGATCCCGGACACCTATGTGCGAGACGGTGAGGACAGGTCGCCTCCGCTCGCGTGGCGAGACGTTCCGGAAGGGGCCCAGGCGCTCGCGCTGATCGTCGAGGACCCCGACGCGCCGCACGGGACCTTCACCCACTGGCTGATGTGGGACATCCCCATCGACCGCGGCGGCCTGGCCGAGGACACGGGTCACGCAGGCGGCTTCACGGACGGCATGCGCCAGGGCGACAACGACTTCGACGAGCGCGGCTACAGCGGGCCGAGGCCGCCGACCGGCGAGGAGCACCGCTACATCTTCAAGCTCTTCGCGCTCGACCGGCGCCTGCAGCTCCCGGCGGGCGCGCACCGGAACGAGCTGCTCCGCGCGATGAAGGGTCACGTCCTCGATCAGGCCGAGCTCGTCGGCCGGTTCCGGCACTGAGATGGGCGGCACCTTGCATCGCGTCGTGATCGCGTGGGCGGGCATGCTGCTCGCGGCCTGCACCGGGACGCGGGCCGAAGCGCAGCATCACGGCTTCACCATGACGGTGGCGGACCTGCGCTCGCACGACGACGTCCCGCAGCGCTACACCTGCATCGGCGAGGGCGTCTCACCGCGGATCACCTGGTCGGAGGTGCCGGAGGGGACGCGCAGCATCGCGCTGGTGGTCGAGGATCCCGACGCCCCGAACGGCACCTTCGCGCACTGGCTCGTCTACGACGTCCCGCCCGACGCCACGCTCGACACCGGCCGCCCCAAGCAGCGCCAGCTCGAAGGAGGCGCCAAGCAAGGCCAGAACGACTACGGCCACGTCGGCTGGGGCCCGCCGTGCCCGCCGCCCGGCCACGCGCACCGCTACCGCTTCACGCTCTACGCCCTCGACGACACACCGGACCTGCCGCCTGCCGCCGACCGCGGCAGCGTGCAACGCGCCATCGACGGTCACGTCCTGGCGGAGGACACCGTCACCCTCCGTTTCGCGCGGTGAAGCGCGTCCGGTTTCTGGAATGGAGCCACGCCGCGCCGGTTCATCGAGGCGTGGCGGAGCTGCACATCGAGGAGGATGGGATTCGGGACGCGCGAGGGGAGCTCGTACGCTGGACCGATCTTTTTCAGATCGAGGTCCGCAACGGATCGACGGTGCTTCAGACCAGCGAGGCGGGGAGGGCTCGCTACCGTGTCTTCCGATGGTCCGAGGCGCAACGGAAAGCCGTGGAGCGCGCGTGGTACGAGCGACAGCTCCGCGGGATCGAGGCGGAGGGCGCGCACCGTATCGAGGCGCGTGGCTCTGGGCGACGACCGCGACCGCGCCGCGCTGAGCGGGCTCGCGACGTCAGCGTCGGGCCCGCGGCGCGGTCGATTCGATCGAAACAGGCTCTTCTTCGCCGGGCTCGAGCGCGACGCGAAGACGCGGCTCGGTCCGGCGGAGGTGAAGAGGCTGCGCGGGTGTGCCGTCGAGGAGGAAGACGCGGGGCTCGCGCCGGTAGCCGCTCGGCTCGCCGTGCTCGGAGTCGGTGGCCCAGCGGCCACGACCGATCACCTCGACCCAGTCGCCGTCGAAGAGGCGGAGCTCTTCGGGCGCTCCGTCCGCGCTCCACAGCTCGAAGCTGTCGTCGTCGAAGAGCGCGACGCCGCTCGCGTCTCGGATCCGGAACGATTCACCGCGCCGATCGTCGTCGAGGCCGTGCGTGGCCGCGAGTGTGCCCCCATCGACGACCTCCACGCGTCCGACGAAGCGATGGATGCGGTCGTCGGTCAGCTCGGCGATGGGCATGATCGAGCCCGCGCCGGCCAGGATGCGCGTGAACCGTTCGCGTTCCTCGCCCTGCCAGCGTGGCAAGCGCCTCGCGCCATCGACGAGGTGGAGCGCGATGGCCAAAAGCGCGACCGAAGCGAGCGCGAGCGTCCATGGGAGAAGCAGTGTCAGCGGGATGCTGGGACCGAGCGAGCGACCTCCACGGTTCAGAAGCGCGAGGACGAGCGGTCCCGCGAGGATGGTCCACGCGGTCACGGCAAACGCGGTCAGTCGCCGGTGCCGGTGCACGAAAGGGAGCGCCGGACGCCTCGGGCGAAGCGGCGGCGCGCCCCGCGCATCCGAAAGCGGTGTGCCGCAGCGCGAGCAGCCCCCCGGCGCCGGTGATCGACGCGCGCAGGTGGGGCAGGAGAAAGGGCGTTGGTAGCGCACGAGGAGAACGAGAGCCGGAGGCGGTCAGCCCGGTAGCAGCAGGGCGACGCTCTCATGGAAGGCGACGACCCATTCGTCGATGGAGCTCGCGTTCACGACCACCCGGCTCATCTCGGAGAAGAGGTGCGAGCCGCGGCGTTCGGCGCCGTGGGTGACCAGCAGTTGTCCGTTCGCGTCGTAGATGCCGATCACCGTGTCGGTTCGCGCCCTCACCAAGGTCGTCGCCGGGATGCGGCTCGAGTCTACGCCCCATTTGCAGTAGACGACGACCAGCAGGTCCGCGCCCGTGATGCGCGACAGCTCTCGCGCTTGCCGCGGGGTGATTCGACCGCCCATCGGCGAGCCCTCGTCGCGTAACAAGACGGGCATCGCTGTGCCGTGGAACGACGGTGCGTCGAGCGCGTTGGGGACACCCAGCCGCTGATAGGCCGGATCGCGAACGAAGTAGGACGCCGGCACCACCCGCCAGTGGGCCCTCAGTCGCTGCTCGATCATTCGCTCCATGGTCGCCGCGCGCGAGCGAATCAGATCGCGGGTCGTCGTCCCGTTCCATTCCAGGATGGAGTCGCCCACGTCACCGATGGCGAAGGAGACCACCGCGACGGTCCGGCCGCTGGTGTTCGCCAGCACGTTCTCCATGCTGGCCCCGCAGCCGCTCGCCAACGCGAGCGAGAGTACGAGCACCGTTGCGGGCTGAAGTCGTCTCATGGGCGTGGTTCTCTCGGTCGCTCGATGACGTGATCGTTACGCATCTGACCGAGCGTTGCACCTGGGCGCCCTCGCGCTCGGCCGCGATCCACCGGTTGGGCAGCCCGTTGCACGCACGCTCGAACGCAGGCCTCTTCACTGTGGCATCGGTCGGGCACGCCGTAGCTCGCGCGCGCAGTAGGCTCATCGGCAACGTCTCGAAAGCTCGGCTCACTGGCGGCAGCCGATGCGCTCGGTCGCGATGACGACGTCGTCGTAGAGGATGGTCTGGGAGTCGGAGACGGTCAGGCCGCGGCTCTCCAGGGTGGCGCGCTTCTGGGCGCTGGAGTCGCGCTCGTAGTAGGCGTCCAGGAAGAAGGATTTGAACTGGACGTTCGCGCTCGAGCGGAAGTCGAAACCTTCGAAGGGGACGGGCGGAGTGCAGGCGCTGAAGTCGCAGCCGCCGGTGTGGAATTGATCGCGCAGCCAGGTGCCGTCCGGATGGCCGGGGCCGTAGGAGCCGACCGGAGTGTCGTCGATCCAGAAGTCGAGCTGGCCGTCGCTCGCTCCGACGGTGTTGGCCTTGGCGTGGATCTCGACACAGAACCAGCGGTCGCGCGGGAAGGCATCCTGTGACGGCGGACGGAAGACGTTGCCGTAGTAGTAGGTGGTCCCTTGGTCGCCCGCGCAGCCCGGGACGGCGGTGCCGTCGTTGCAGCGGCCGGAGCGCATCTTGTACCAGTAGTCGTAGAAGTCGAAGACGTCGTCGACGTTCGCGTCGAAGTCGAACCAGAAGCCTGCGTCCCCGGGCGGGACGGTGTTGGCGAGGCCGCTCGAGTCCCATGTCTCGTCGCCCGCGGCCATGCGGACCCAGTGGTGCGGGTTTGGCGCGAGCTCGGGGAAGCGGACGTGGAAGCGGTAGTAGATCTCGTCGACGCGCTCGTGGGTGACGCGGGTCGACGAGGAGATGTACTGGGTCGCCGCGAGGTCCGCGGTGGTGACGGTGGAGCGCAGGTAGCCGCTGCCGGCGTGCGCGGTGGCGGCGTCGCTCTCGATGTGCAGGTACTGCGTGTCGTCGGTCGGGGCGTCCCAGCGCCCCCAGCCGCTCTCGAAGTCGTCGTGGAAGAGGACGGCCGGGTCGTCGCCGATGCCCTCGTCGCCTGGATGGCGCGCGCTCAGGGTGTCGCCGCCAGCGCCCGCGTCGTCGTTCGAATCCGGCGTCGTCTGGGGTCGAGCCGTCCACGACGGGTCGGCTCGCGTCTCGGTCTCCGCCGGCATCGGCGCGCACGGTCGAGCCGCCATCGTCTCCGCCGTCGGCTCCGCCGCCATCGGAGCCGCAGGCCGAAAGGAGAAGGCACGCGATGAAGAGGGCGTCGTTCCGCATCCCTCGATGCTACGCCCCAAGTCGCGTACATCGGACAATTCATGTGCCCGAGCCGGCGCGGAGCGCGGGGGGGCGCGCTCGGTCTCGCGAGGGAGACGAGCGCGCGGACGCGGACGTCACGTCTCGGGTGGGCTCGCCCGCTTCGGGTCGAACGAGCGGTTCGGCTCAGCCGTCGTGCGGGCCGAGCACTCGCGCGATGGGCCGGGGAAGCGCCCGCGCTTGGTCCCTCGAGATGCCTTCGTAGGCCCAGCGCGGTAGACGCCGCTCGAATACGAGCGCGCGCTCGTAGGGGGCGCCGTAGCGGACGGCGACGCTCGGGATGCGCTCGCCCGTCAAGGCCGCGAAGCGGACGAGCCGGCCGAGCGCGTCGAGCAGGCGCGGGTCGCGCGTCGGCTCGATCGGCAAGAGCAGCGGCTCGTCGTTCGCGTCGTGCAGGAGCGCGACCTTCGTCACGACCTCGTTCTCGGCGAGCGTGGCGTCTGGCGGCCCGGGCGTGGTGTCTCCTCCACCGTGCAGAACGGGACGCGCGGCATCCGAGCGCTTCGGAGCGAAGGTCGATCACCCACACCGGCTCGTCATCCACGTCGTGGTTCCATTCGACGGCAGCGCGGCGCGAGCCGGAGCCCGCGCCGCGCGAGGATCGTTCGTGCCGGTGATCACCGCTCGGCGTGCTGCGAGCTCGCCTCGATCTTCTGGCCTTCGGGGTTGATCATGTACCACCCGCCGCCGAAGCCGTGCTGGTCCTGGCCGGCGACCTCACCGGGCCGTCGGTCGCGCGTGAACGTGTAGAGCGGCCATCCGTTGTACGTGACCTGGCGGGTCCCGTCGCGGCGCTGGATGGTGCCGAGCTTCTCCTGGTGGATCGTGCGCTCGCCGGCGCGCGGCTGGTCACGGGTCAGTACGGGCGGCCACATCTGGGCGCACCGATCGTCGCAGTCGCTGCTGCGGTTCTGCGTGTCCGCGGTGAACATGTAGAGGGTGTGTCCGTGCTCGTCGACGAGGTACGGCCCCATGGGTTGCTCGGTGCGGACACCGATCTGCGCATGCTGCGGCGCTTGGCCGTGTGTCCGAGCTGCCTGCTCCTGGCTCACGCCCTGCTGGCTGGCGCCGCGTTGGGTGGAGCCCTGCTGGGTGGTGCCGTGTTGGCTGGAGCCCTGCTGGGTGGTGCCGTGCTGGGTGGTGCCGTGCTGGGTGGTGCCGTGCTGGGCGGTCGTCCCCTGCTGGCCGGACCGTCCCTCCGTCTCTGCGCCTTGCTGGCCCACGGTGGGCGTCGCGCGCGCGTGGTCTTCGTTTCGGTCACAGCCGACGACCGCGAGCGCGGCGGCGAGCACGAGCCATTGGTTTCGCGTCATCAGAAACCTCCGTGGCGAGTCGAGTTCTCTGGCATCGCTAGCCCCCCGGGCGTGCGGGAAATGGGGCGATCGAGGCGGTCCTCGGGGTGCGACATCGCGTCGGGAACTCATGCAAAATCGGACGCTTTCGCGATATGCTCGGGCCCAGGGTGGAGAGAAGCCGTAGGAACGGCGGGGGAGAGCGTGTCGAGATGCCCGAGCGTGCGCTCAGGATCGCAGCCTCTGCGTTGCATCTCGTGGGGGGAGCCAGCAGTGAGCGCGAGCTCATGCAGGGGCTCTGCAATCTCTTGGTGAACGAAGCCGGCTATCTGCTCGCCTGGATCGGACTGTTGGAGCGCGAGCCCGAACGGGTCGTCCGGCCGGTCGCCTGGACCGGCGACGAGGACTACGTGCGCCGCGCGGACATTCACTGGGACGAGGGCCCACGGGGGCAGGGACCTGCGGGTCGTGCCGTGCGCGAGGTGCGCACGGTCGCGCTGAACGCCGCCGTCGCGGAAGAGACGTTCGCGCCCTGGACCGATGCGGCCGGCGTGCGCGGATATGCGGCGGCCTGCGCGACGCCGATCGCGCTCCGCGGCGACGTGATCGGTGTCCTCAACGTGTATGCCGGCCACGAGAACGCGTTCGACGCGCGGGAGATCCACCTCGTCGAGGAGCTGGTGGCGGCGGCGGGCCGCGGCATCGAGCTCTTCCGTGCCCGCGCGGAGACCCGCGCCGCGCTGGAGCAAGCGCGGGCGGCCCGCGACGCGCTCCGGGCCGTCTACGACGCAAGCCCGGATTCGATCTTCGTGCACGGCGCGGACGGGCGGGTCCTCGACGTGAACGATCACATGCTGGGCCAGTACGGGATGAGCCGCGAGGAGATACTCGGCGCGCCCCTCGAGGCGATCGTGTGCGAGCCGCACACGATCGACGAGGCAGTCGCGAACGTGCAGCGCGCGATGCGCGAGGGGGGGCACGACTTCGAGTGGACCGCGCGCCGCGCCGACGCGACCGTCGTGCCGGTCGAGGTGCGCCTCCGCCGGTTGCCGGAGCTTCGCCGGCGCGAGGACGAGCCCGCGCTGGTCGCCATCGTCCGCGACATGACGGAGCAGCGCCGGCTCGAGGCGCAGCTGCTCGAGCGCGCCAAGCTGGAGTCGCTGGCCTCGTTCGCCGGCGGGGTCGCGCACGACTTCAACAACTTCCTGATGGCGGTGATGGGCTCGTTGACCCTGGCCCTCCACGAGCTGGATCCGCGCGACTCGGTGCGTTCGCTCGTCGAGGACGCGCTCGAGGCGGCGTCGCGCGCGCGCGGGCTGACCCGGCAGCTCCTCGCCTACGCGCGGGGTGGTGCGTCCGTCCCGTCGGTGTTCGTTCTCGCGCCGCTCCTCGAGCAGACCGCGCGACTCTCGCTCGCGGGCAACGCGGTGAAGGTACACCTCGAGCTCGATTCCGAGCTCCGCCCGGTCCGGGCCGACCGCGACCAGAATCGCGCAGGTCTTCCACAACCTCTTCCTCAACGCGGCGCAAGCGATGCCGATGGGCGGAGAGCTCACCATCCGGGGCGAGTCCCTCGTCCTCGAGGAGGGTGTCGGCACCTTGGCGGCGGGCCGCTACGTGCGCATCGAGGTGACCGACACGGGATCGGGCATCCGGGCCGAGGACCTGCCGCACATCTTCGACCCCTTCTTCACCACCAAGGCCCACGGGAGCGGGCTCGGGCTGCCGACCTCGTTCGCGGTGGCGCAACGCCACGGCGGTCAGCTCTCGGTTCAGAGCACGTGGGGCGAGGGGACCACGTTCACCGTCACGCTCCCCGCGACCGACGAAGAGCCGCCGCGGGAGACGCCGGTGCCCCCGCCGCGCGCGAAGCAACTGCGCGTGCTCTTGCTGGAGGACGAGGTGCCGCTGATGCGGGTGTATTGCCGGATGCTCGAGCAGCTCGGCCACGTGCCGCTCGAGGCGGAGCACGGTGACCGCGCGCTCGAAGTGGCGCGGGCGGAGCGCGAGGCGGGGCGGACCATCGACGTGGCCATGTTGGACCTCACCATCCGTGGCGGCCGGGGCGGTCGCGCGATCCTGGACGAGCTGCGCGCGATCCTCCCGTCCACCGCGATGGTGGGCATGAGCGGGTACTCCGACGTCTCGCCCGACGAGATCCCCTTCGATGCGTTCTTGCCCAAGCCCTTCGGGTTCGAGCGCTTCGAGGCGAAGCTGCGCGAGGTGACGGCGCCGGAGCGCGAGAAGCCGTAGGCGCGACCTTGAACGGTGGGGGTCGCACTCTCTACGCTCCCCCACCGTGATGCGCGCTTCCATTCGAGTCGCTTGCCTTTTCTCCCTCGTTCTCGGTGGCTGCGGCGCTCGTACCGAACTTCCGGTGAAGCCTTCGGAGGTGCGGGACGCCGGGACGGACGCGGCCGCCGACGCCGCGTTCGACGGAGGACCCGACGCCGGGATCGACGCGGACGTCGACGCCGGATGCGTGCCGGCCCAGGACGACTGCGGCCCCGCGGAGATTTGCGGCAACGGCTCGGACGACGACTGCAACGGCCTGGTCGACGACACCTGCACGTGCGTGCCCGGCTCCGTGCAGAGCTGTTTCGCGGGCCCGCCGGGACGCCGGAACGTGGGGGCCTGTCAGGACGGCTCGCAGGTCTGCACCGGCGCGAGCACGTGGGGTGACTGTCAGGGCGGGGTCCTGCCCAACCCGGACGCCTGCACCGGTCGCGACGACCTCTGCGAAGGCTGCTACGCGCCGCGCGTCTGCCCCATCAACTGCCCGAGCCCGGGCGATCCGCGGGTGCCGGAGGGGCAACCCTTCGCCCCCTACGAGCTGAACGGCCGGGACTTCTACATGGGCCCCGCGACCGCCTGGAGCTGGCAGGTGCAGGGCGGTCCCTGCGACGGCCTCGCGCCGAACCTGGTCAGCTACGATCTGGTCGGCCAGAGCACCGATCACGCCACGCTCACGCCGCGCCTGAGCGGAGACTACCGGGTGACGCTCCGCGTGACGGTGCCGGACGGATCGACCCTGCAATGCTCCTGGGTCGTCAACGTGGCGGGGCCCGGGCTGCGCGTGGAGATGTGCTACCCGGAGAGCGAGACGCGGGACCTCGACCTCTTCCTGCACCGTCCGAACGATTCGAGCGACTGGTACCCGGCGGGCGCCGACCCCAACCACCCGAACCCCTTCGCTGCCTGCGGCTGGGACAACTGCGAGGCGACGATCCGTGGAACGCTGGATGGCGGCGTCGGCAGTTCGGTGCCGGTGCCGGTGCCGCGCGCCGACTGGGGCTACGCGGATACGCCCCTCTCGCGCTGCGTCAACGGCCAGAACGGCGATCAGTGGCGGCCGCGCGGCTCGTGCGCCAACCCGAGGCTCGACATCGACAACAACCTCAGCCCCGGCGCCATCGGCCTGCCGGAGAACATCAACGTCGACGACCCGCGCGACGGGGAGACGTTCCGGATCATGGTCCAGAACTTCTCGGGCACCGTGGCCCACCCCGTCGTCAACGTCTACTGCGGTGGTCAGCGGGTGGCGACCTACGGCCAGGCCCCGGACCGCGTCTACCGTTTCTCCCGGCGCGACGGATTCATGACCGTGGGCGCGATGTGGCGGGTGGCGGACGTCACGACGCACGTCGATCCGGCCACGGGCGAGACCGCGAGCTGCGACGTGACGGCGCTCCATCCGGCAGGGCGCGACTCGGGCTACCTGCTCACCTGGGACGATCCCTCCTTCTGAGCGGAGCGCGCGAGCGCGGCGAATCGTCGTCCCCGACATCGCTTGCGCGCGGGGGCTCTCGGTGGTCACCATCGTGCACGATGGATGGACCGCTGAAGCTTCCGGCCACGCCCGAGCAGCGCGAGCTCGCCTACGCGGCGGTGCGCGACGCGATCGATTCGCTCCTCGACGGCGAGCAGGACTGGGTCGCCGCCATGGCGACCGTGGCCTCCGAGCTGCACCACGCCTTCGCCTATTTCGACTGGACCGGCTTCTACCGCGTCGCCGACGCGCACATGCTCGTCATCGGTCCCTACCAGGGCGGCCACGGATGCCTGCGCATCCCTTACTTCGACCGGGGCGTCTGCGGCGCGGCGGCCCGGACGCGCGCGACCCAACGTGTGCCCGACGTGGACGCCTTCCCGGGGCACATCGCCTGCGCTCACGACAACACGCTCCGAGATCGTCGTGCCCGTGATCACCCCCGACGGCACGCTGCTCGCCGTCCTCGACGTCGACTCCAACGCGCCGGCAGCCTTCGACGATGTGGATCGCCGCGAGCTGGACGAGATCGCGAGCGAGCTGGGCGTGCGCTTCGCGGCCGCCGCGCTCCGCTGATCGGCGGCGCTTTCGCCGATCGGCGGTCGGCTCCGCCGATTCGATCGTGTAAGTGCTCGAAATTACGTGCGCCCGAGGTGGCGCGCGCCGTGCGGCAGGTCCGCGGCGAGGAGGTTTTCCATGCCGCATCAAGGACTGAACAAGGCGATTCTGATCGGAACCATCGACGAGCTGCCGCGGCTCTACTTCGGACAAGGGAAGCGGGCTCGGCTCACCCTGCGGGTGAAGACGACCGAGGGCTATCGCGACGCCGACGGCGCGGAGCGGGAGCGCCGCGCCTGGCACGACGTGGTCGTGTGGGGCCCGCGGGCCGAGGCGTTGACGCAGATCGTGACGCGGGGCCGGCGCGTGGCGGTGGAGGGGCGCATCGTGAACGCGAGCTGGGACGGCTCGGACGGTCGCCGCCGCTACCGGACCGAGATCCACGCCACCGAGGTCGTGCTCCTGGACGGACGGAAGCGTCGGACCGAGCCGGACGGGCCCAATCCGGAGGGCGACCGCGACGTGGCGTGAAGCGGGCACGCGGTCCGGTCGGGGACCGAGGCGCGACTCGTGCGGGAGCTCCGCTTCGCGCGACGTCGACGCGTCCCGAGCGGACCGCGCGCGCCGTCCGTGGCTCGCGTCCTCGACCGTTCAGCTGCCATTAGGGGGTCATGGCTAGGGTCCAGATCAGCCCCACGGTCGCACGGCCGGGGGAGGAGGACGAACATGAGCACCACGGAACGCGAGCTGCTCGGGAAGGTGCCCGCGGTCACCTTGGGCTTTTGGGTCATCAAGATCGCCGCGACGACGCTCGGTGAGACCGGCGGCGACGCGGTGACGATGTCGATGAACCTCGGGTACCTCGTCGGCACGCTCATCTTCGCGAGTGTGTTCTTGGTGTCCGTGGTGGCGCAGGTGAGGGCGAAGCGCTTTCACCCCTACCTGTTCTGGGGGGTGATCGTCGCCACGACGACCGCCGGCACCACCCTCGCCGACCTCCTCGATCGCTCGTTGGGGATTGGCTACCTCGGCGGCTCGACCATCCTGTTCGTCCTCTTGGCGCTCTCGCTGGGGCTGTGGAGGTGGTCGATGGGCTCGGTCGCCGTCGACGGCATCACGTCCAGGAAGGCCGAGACCTTCTACTGGGTCACGGTCATGTTCTCGCAGACGCTCGGCACGGCGCTCGGCGACTGGATTGCGGATCCGGAGACCGGCGTCGGGCTCGGCTACGGCGGGGGCGCGGTGGTGTTCGGGATCGGGCTCTTGGTGGTCACCGGGCTCTACCTCTGGACCAAGGTGCCGCGCTCGTGGCTCTTCTGGGCCGCGTTCATCCTCACGCGCCCGCTCGGGGCGACCGTCGGGGACTTCCTCGACAAGCCGATTGATCATGGCGGACTCGCGCTGAGCCGCTACACGGCGACCGCGGTGCTCGCCGTGTTCATCGCCGGTTGCATCCTGGTCCTGCCACAGCGAGCGGAGGTGCAACGCGCATCTCGCTGATTCCGCTCTCTGTTTTGGACGCGCGACCGGCGGAGGACGAACGTTCGGATCCCCCGTCGGCGCGCGTGCCGCGCTCGCTGGGATACGACGAGCGCGCCGTGCCGGGAGGGGAAGAGATGGGGGCGCGTTTTCCCGTTGGCGCCGGCCCGATCGCCGCCTACGATTGCGCCACCTTGCGACGCGAGACCTTCGCAGACGGCACCGTCCTCTTCACCGGCGCGATGGCGGGCTACGGCACCGTGCAGCGGCTCGGGCCCGGCGTGGTCCTGATGACGGCGGCGGGGGACTTCCAGGCGCCCATCGACGATGGCCCGATGCAGGAGTTCGAGCGCGAGCTCCGCGCGCACGGATTGCTCGTCCTCTACCTGAACCTGATGGAGCGCAAGCGCATCGAGAACTCCTCGCGCAAGCAGTGGACGGACTGGGCGGCGGCGAATCGCGAGCGGCTGCGGGCGCATCTGTTGATGAAGTCGAAGCTCGTCGGGATGGCGATCAACGTGATGGCGATGCTGGCCGGCGGGCTCCCGCTGACGACCTACGCGGACGTGGCGTCGTTCGAGCGCGCCATCGCGAAGGATGTCCCCGGGTTCCGGCGCCTCCCGCAGATTCCGGCGAAGGCGCGCGCGCTCTACGCCGGCTGAGCCGTGGGATTGAGCGCCGCGAGCAACCGCGCCGGCGCCCGTGTCGCGGATCGCTTGGACGATCGAGGCGCCGCTCCCATACTCGCCGGCCATGGCGTTCGTGACTCGGATTCCGATCCGCTTCGGGGACGAAGACCACGCGCAGATCGTGTACTTCCCCCGCTTCTTCCACTTCTTCCACTGCGCGTTCGAGGACTTCTTCAACGAGCAGGGGTACCGCTATCGCGACTGCCTCGAGGTGGATCGGGTGGGCTGGCCGGCGGTGCACGCGGAGGCCGACTTCGAGAAGCCCGTGCGCTTCGGAGACGTGCTCGAGGTGGAGGTGCGCGTGACCCGCATCGGCACCAAGAGCGCCACGTTCGAGTACCGCGGCGCCCGCGACGGGGTGCCGGCCTGCCAGGGGCGGATCGTCGTCGCCTGCATGAGCATGGACACCTACGAGGGGTGCCCCATCCCGGCGAAGTATCGAGCCCTCTTCGAGCGACACCTCGAGCCCTGACGCCATGCCTCCGGTCGATCCCCGATGGACGCTCGCGCTCGCAGGTGGTCTCCTCGGGAGATGGACGGGGAACCCGCGGGCGTGAGCGACGGCGCCGATGCCTGGGTGGGCCGCGTGGTCGGCGGGCGCTTCGAGCTCGTCGACGAGCTGGGCGCGGGCGGCATCGCGGTCGTCTACCGGGCGGAGGACCGCGAGCTCTCCCGGTCGGTGGCCGTGAAGATCCTCCAGGACGCCGGGCACGGGCGGGCGGAGCTGCGGGCGCGCTTCGAGCGCGAAGCGAAGGTGCTGGCCGCGCTCTCGCACCCGAACATCGTGTCGCTGGTGGACTACGGGGTGGAGGACGGCCGCGCCTACCTCGTGATGGAGCTCTTGCGCGGGCAGACGCTCGGCGATCTGCTCGACGCGGAGGAGACGCTGCCGCCCGCGCGGGCGTTCCACATCGTGCGTCAGGTGCTGCGCGGGCTGGCCTATGCGCACGGCGAGGGCCTGCTGCATCGCGATCTGAAGCCGGACAACGTCTTCCTCCAGGAGCTGCCCGACACGCCCGACCACGTCCGCCTGCTCGACTTCGGGTTCGCGAAGTTCGTGGGCGGGGAAGCGCGTGACCAGGATCCGCTGACCCAGGTGGGCACGGTCTTCGGTACACCGCGCTACATGGCGCCCGAGCAGCTCTCCGGCGGGACCGTCGACGCGCGGGTGGACCTCTACGCGGTGGCGGTGATTCTCTACGAGATGCTCTCGGGCCGCCGCCCCTTCGAGGGGGAGATCCGCCACGTGCTGAAGGCCAAGGTAGTCGAAGATCCGCCGCGGCTGACTTCCGTGATGCCCGACTTCGACGTCTCGCCGGCGCTGGACGCGTTCCTCGATCGGGCGCTGGCGATGCGGCGCGAGGCGCGCTTCGCCGATGCGGCGGCGTTTCTGGAGGCCCTCGACGCGATCCCGGAGCCGTCCCTTTCGCCGAAGCCGAAGGAAGAGGCGCGTCCACCGGCGCGGGCAGGGCGGTGGGTGGTGCCGGCGCTGGCGCTCGCGGCGCTCGGGCTGTTCGGCATCATTGCGGCCGCGGGCGCCATCGTGTGGGCGCTCTGGCCGGACGCACCGGAGACGCCGCCGCCCGAAGCGTCGATTGCGCCGCCGCCGCCTCCGGCCGCGCCGACCGCTTCGAGCACGCCAGACCCATGGCAGCGCGCCGGGACGCTGGCGCCGGAGGTGGCCGCCGTGCGCGCGATGGTAGTGGCTCGGCAGGAGGTCGACGGGACCTCGCTCCGCGCGCTGCGCCGCTACGCCAGCGACCATTCGAGCGACGCGTACGCGCAGCTCCTGCTCGGCCACGTCTACACGGAGCGGAACATGCGGGCGATGGCCATCGGCGCGTACCAACGGGCGGTGGAGGCCGACGCGAGCGCGCGCGACGATCCGCGCATGGTCGTGGATCTCGTGCGCATGGTCGCCGAGTCCGGCGCGAGCGGGGCGACGCGGCTGTTGACCGACGTCTACGGGCGCGACGCGCTCGGGACGGTGGGCTCGGCGCTGGGGGTCGAGGGGCTCGACGCGCAGGAACGCCGCCGCCTGGAGGAGCTCCGCGCCGCGCTGGCGCAGGGCGGCTGAGCGCCGCGCGATTGGCCACGCCAGCCCGCGAATCCATCGGAGCCGATGTCCGGAGGGGCTGCTACCATGGGGGCGCGGATGAAGGCGCTCATCAAGGTCGGCTACGGGTGCAACGACCACTGCTCGTTCTGCCACACCCTCGACGTCCGCCACATCGACGCCGAGGCGGCCGAAGTGCACGCCAAGATCGAGCGGGCCAAGGCGCTCGGCCACGAGATGGTGGTGCTCTCGGGCGGCGAGCCGACCATCCGCCCCGAGCTGATGGCCTGGGCGGCGCACGTCGCGCGGCTCGACATGGACTTCGGCCTCGTGACGAACGGCCGCATGCTCAGCTACCCGGCGTTCGTCGACTCGCTGATGGAGCGCCGCCTCCGCTACGTCTACCTCTCGCTCCACGGCGGCACGGCCAAGGTGCACGACCTGATGGTCCGCTCGGACGCGTTCGAGCAGACCTACGGCGCCGTCGAGGTCCTGAGCGGCCGCGGGCTCGACTTCACCGTCAACTGCGTGATCACCAAGCACAACGTCGAGCACCTGCGCGGAGTGGTCGACGCGATCCTGCCGTACCCGGACGTCACGCTCACGTTCTCGATGGTCGAGCCCAAGGGGGGAGGGGCCGCGCTCTTCACGCACCTGATGCCGCGCATCTCGACGGTCGCCGAGCGCGTGCGAGACGCCATCGCCTACGGCCGCGAGCGGGCCGGCGAGACGGGCCCGCGCTTCCGTCACGGCGCCATCCCGCTCTGCCTCGTTCCCGGCCTCGAGGACAGCTACGGCGACCTGAAGACCCACCGCTTCCGCACCATGATCGAGGTCGGTGAGAACGACTTCTACCCCGTCGACGACCTCAACAAGATCCAGCCCGAGCGCTGCCGCGGCTGCAGCCTGAGCGGCGCCTGTCCGGGCCTCTACCGCGGTTACCACGAGGAGTACGGCGACGAGGAGCTCTCGCCGGTGCGGGCGAGGCCGCGCAGCAACTCGTTCAACTACGCGTTCGAGGCGCTGGTCACGACGAGCGCGAACGGGAGCTGCCCCATCCTCGCCGATGGAGTGACGCCCTGGGATCGCGCGCGTCATCTCTTCGTGAAGCACGGGCCTCGCATCGCGCGCTTCCGCGCCGACACGCGCGACTTCTCGGACGTCGAGATCGCGGCCGTGAAGCACGAGCTGGGACAGGTCTACCTCGACGTCTCGGACAAGGACGCGCCCGACGACTTCGGCGCCGATCTCCGGCCGCTCGTGCGGAGCGCGATCTGCGAGGGCTGTCCCGAGCGCGAGCGCTGCGCCGGGATGTTCGAGCCGCGGCTCGACGACGATCCCTTCACCCGCGACGACGCGCGCGTTCGCGCCTTGGTCGCGGCGCTGAGCGGCGAAGTCCTCGACCTCGGGGTGGGGGAGGGCCGCTACGCGGACGTGATTGGCGCGCGCATCGAGGAGGGCGCGATCCGCTATCGCGCGCTCGACCCGGAGCCGGCTGCCATCGAGCGGATCCGCGGGCGCTGGCCGAGCGCTCGGGCCTGGGTGGGCACGGCCGAGGCGTGGGCGGCGGAGGCGAAGGAGACCGAGCTCGATCACGCGCTGGTGCTGCGGAGCTGGAACCACCTGGCCGAGCCGGCGGCGGTGGTGCGCGCCATCGAGCGCGCGCTGAGGCCGGGCGGTAGTCTCGTGGTGGTCGACGACGTGGCGTTCGCGCTGGCCCGCACGCGGCAGAAGACGCGCCGCGCCGAAACGTCACGCGCGGCGTTCGAGCACTTCCGAAACGACACGGCGGCCGATGCGGCGCGGGTGATCGAGGCGGAGACGTCGCTCGCGTGCGTCGAGCGGCGGGACGCCGGGGTGGGCACGAGCACCCTGTGGCTCCTGCGCTACGCGCGGCGCTGAGCCCGACGAGCTCGATTCTGCGCCGCTCCCGTCGCCCCGTCGACGGAATGGGCCCGCCTTTCGCCCGGCCGTTCGTCGAAATGCTTGGGCATTTCCTCCTCTCTGCCGGACGGAATTCGGACCCGGTGCGTTCGCCGGTGCTCGGTCCGCGGTCTTGAATCGAGCGCCGAGCCGGTGGAACGGCGGCTGCAACGTTTCTCCGCGTAGCGGTCTGTCGAGGGCGATTCGAATCGCTCGGCGGGCGGCTGGGAGGTGCGTGATGAAGAGGTACATCGGCGTCGGGCTCGGAGTGCTCCTGTTCGGCTGTGGTGGGTCGCAGCTCTTCGACGCGACCGGCCACGCCACGGGGATCTCGCCCCAAGGGCTCGCCGCGGCCGAGTACGACCTCT
The DNA here is from genome assembly GCA_963832725.1 of uncultured Pseudomonadota bacterium. Lineage (GTDB taxonomy): Bacteria > Myxococcota_A > Polyangia > Polyangiales > Sandaracinaceae > JAEZBP01. The sequence continues at coordinate 1,825,331 of CAWHVG010000003.1, read as the reverse complement.
GGGGCCCGCTGGGCAACACCGGCGAGGTGCGGGTGTGGTCGACGGGCGCCTACCACGGCGACGTGGACGGAGAGCCGGCGACGATCATCGACGTGGTCTTCGATCTCCAGAACGTCGGTCAGCAGACGATGCTGCTCTCGGACCTGCGGCTCGGCGCCAACGTCGAGCATATCCGCCTGCGGAATCTGACGCCGGTGCGAGTCGACGGCTCGAGCGTCGTCGTACCCGGCGACGAGTCGCGCGTGCACGCCTATTTCGCCGTCTCGTCGAAGATCGATCCGAACCGTCTCTACGGCTTTCGCGTGAGCTGGAAGCTCGAACAGGGCGATCGCCGCTTCGCCCAGCGCACGCCCTTCATGCAGGCGCCGACCTACGCATCGTACGCGCCGGTGCTGAGCACGCCCGCCGGCCGATTGCAGCTGGTCCCGGTGCGCGACGCGGGGACGCCCCAGCCCACATCGCCGCGCCGCGTGTGACGTCGCGGCCGGCCTGCGCGCTTCGCGCGATCGTCGTCAGCGCGTGCGACGAGCTCCCGCAGCACATCGAGCGGCCCGGATCCCCGAGGGGCCCGGTCGGCTTCGCTCACTCAGCTCGTGCGGACCGCGAGGCGTTCGGCGAGCTCTCCGAGCATCGAGCGGTCCGGATCCCCGAGGGGTCGGCTTCGCTCACTCAGCTCGTGCGGACCGCGAGGCGCTCGGCGAGCTCCCGGAGCATCGAGCGGCCGGGATCCTCGAGGGGCGCGTCGTCGAGCACGGTCAGCGCGTCGTCGAGGAGCCGCGTGAGCTTCGTTTCCACCGCATCCTTCGCGCCGGAGCTCACCAGGAGCTCGAGCGCGGCGCTCACCTCGTCGTCGCTCGCGTCCGCTCGGCCGAGCACCGCGTGCAGCGGGGCCAGCTGGCCCTTCGAGCAGCGCTCCTCGGCGGCGACGATCAGCGCGTTGTGCTTGCCGGCCCTCAGATTGTTGCCGGCCGGCTTGCCCGTCTCGCGAGGATCGCCGAAGGCGCCGAGCAGGTCGTCGCGCATCTGGAAGGCCTCGCCGATCGGCATCCCGAAGCGGTTCAGCGCGTCCCGCTGCGCGTCGCTCGCGCGCCCGAGCACCGCGCCGAGCGCGAGCGGGCCCCGCACCGTGTAGCTGCCGGTCTTGAGCTGGTGCATCCGCGACACATCCGGCGCCGCCAGGAGATCGAGCTGTTGGCCGACGATGACCTCTTCGTGCATGCGCAACATCACCGCCAGCGCTTCCGCCCGCGTCGCCGGATCGCTCGCGCGGCCGACCACGAGGCGCCAGCTCTGCGCGCACGCCAGATCGCCGGCGAGGATCGCCAGCGAGTCGGCCCGCTGGGTCTCGTGCCGCTGCCGGAGCAGCGCGTGTACCGCCGGGCCCCCGCGCCGCTCCTCGTCCCCGTCCATCCAGTCGTCGTGGATCAGCAGATAGCTCTGCAGGAGCTCGAGGGCGGCACAAGCGTCGACCACGTCCTGCAGGGCGCCGTGAGGTCGCACGCTCCGGTACGCCGCGAACGCGAGCGCCGGCCGGAAGCGCTTCCCTCCCCGCATGGTGAAGTCCTCGATCGCGTCCACCAGCTCGGCCGCCTCGGGGGCCAGGGCCGTGAGCCTCTCCCGCTCCACGTGGAAGAACTCGTCGAGCCGCGTCTCCACGCCGCTCTTCACCTCGGAAAGCCAGCCGGCAACCATCGTTCGCTCACTCATGAACAGCCTCGGTTTCTGGGCACTTTCGATGCGCGAAAGGTGTTAACGTACCGGGTTGGTGATGCGCGAAAGGTGTTAACAAATTGCCTGCGGTTCAACCGCGAAGGGTATTAACTCCGGACCCCGCGGGGTAGCCCGGTCCGAGCGTCGCGCATCTAGGTCCGCGGGTCGCGGGCACAATGAAACGGGGGAATTCGCCATGCGAGCGCGGCACCGTGGTCGAGCTTGGGGACGGTGTCAACTCGCCTCGGAGGAATCACTTCTGCGTCCTGCGAGTGTGAGAATTCAGTCCTCGATGTCGATTTGACCTGGAACATCGCTCGTTCATTCGCTAGCGTGCCGCGCCCAGCCTGGGGAGGAACACGTGCACGCGCTCTGTCCACGAACGACGGCGGGCGCCGCACAGCGCGGCGCCACTTCCGGCGGCCGCGCCGGCCTTCCCGAGACGGAGGCCGTTCGATGAACAGCGCGATCCCCCGCTTCTACCGCCTCGCCCTCGCGGCGCGGCGCGAAAAGCTCGGCGACATCGCGGCCCTCTCGGACGCGGACCTGGCGCTCCTCTCGCCCGACGCCGGGCTGAGCGAGGGGCAGGCCGATCGGATGATCGAGAACGCGATCGGCGTCTTCGGACTGCCGCTCGGGCTCTGCGTGAACCTGCGCGTAGACGGAGAGGACGCGCTCGTCCCCATGGCGGTCGAGGAGCCCTCGGTGCTGGCGGCGTGCAGCTTCGCGTCGAAGCTCCTGCGCGCGGGCGGCGGCGTCCGGGCCGACGTGAGCGAGCCCGTGATGATCGGGCAGATCCAGGTGCTCGAGGTGCCCGACGCCGAGGCGGCCGAGCGGGCGCTGCTGCGAGGCGAAGGACGAGCTGCTCGCGCTCGCCGAGAACGCCCACGCCAACCTGCGGGCGGCGGGCGGCGGCGCGCGCGGGCTCGAGGTGCGCCACCTCTTGCCCGGCGAGGACGATCCCTGCGGCGCCATGCTGGTCGTGCACCTCCTGGCGGACGTGCGCGACGCCATGGGCGCCAACGCCATCAACTCGATGTGCGAGCGACTGGCGCCGCGGGTCGAGGAGCTGACGGGCGGCCGGGTCGGCCTGCGCATCCTCTCGAACCTGAGCCGATCGACGCACGGTCACGGTCGAGGGTCGGGTGCCCTTCGCCGAGCTGGACGGGCGCGGGGCGGGCAGCGGCGAGGAGTTGGCCAGGCGGATCGAGGAGGCCAGCGTCTTCGCCGAGCGCGATCCCTACCGTGCCTGCACGCACAACAAGGGCATCATGAACGGCGTCGACGCGACGCTGGTGGCGCTCGGGCAAGACTGGCGGGCCGTCGAGGCCGGCGCCCACGCCTACGCGGCGCGGCACGGTCGCTACGGCGCGCTGGCCCGCTGGCGGGTCGAGGACGGTCACCTGGTCGGCCGCATGACGCTGCCGCTCGCGGTCGGCACGGTCGGCGGGGTGGCGCGGGTGCATCCGGTGGTCGGCGTGGCCCGGCAGGTGGCGGGTGTCGAGGACGCCAAGCGTCTGGCGGCGATCTGCGCGTCGGTCGGCCTGGCGCAGAACCTCGCCGCCCTGCGGGCGTTGGCGGCGGAGGGCATCCAGCGCGGCCACATGCGGCTGCACGGGCGCAACATCGCGGTCGAGGCCGGCGCGCGGGCCGACGAGGTCGAAGAGGTGGCGCGCCGCATCGCGGAGCGGGGCCGCGTGAACGCGCGCGAGGCCGAGAGGGTCCTGGCGGAGCTGAGGGGCGAGGTTCGCGCCGCGAGCGCCGTCGTCCCGATGGGCCCGCGCCCGCGGCCGCCGACCCCGCCCACGCCGGAGCTGGTCCCCTTCGCGGGCGGCCAGATCGATTTGGATTCGGAGGAGACGTCGATGAGCGATGGTGCACGACCCGAGCGGGAGCTCGGAGGCAAGGTGTTGGTGACGGGCGCGGCCGGCCATCTGGGCGCCAACCTGGTCCGGCGGCTCTTGGACGACGGCCTCGAGGTGCGCGTGCTCCTGCGCAAGGGCAGCGACAACCGCGCGGTCGATGGTCTCGAGGTCGAGCGGGTCTACGGCGATCTGCGCGACCCGAGCTCGCTGGTCCCGGCCGTCCGCGGCTGCCGCCACGTCTTCCACGTCGCGGCGAAGGTCTCGACCCTCGAGGCCACTCCCGAGCTCGAGCGCGAGATTCTACGAGTGCAACGTGCTCGGGACGCGAAACATCCTCCGCGCTTGCCTGGACGCCGAGGTCGACCGCGTGGTCGTGACCGGCAGCTTCAGCGCGGTCGGCTACGACCTGGACGACATGGATCGGCCGGGCCGCGAGGACATGCCCTTCTGGCCCTTCGAGGAGGTGCTCCCCTACGGGCGCACCAAGGCGCTGGTCGAGCACGAGTCGCTCAAGGCCTGCGTCGAGGGGCTGGACGTCGTCATCGCGACCAGCTGCGCGATCCTGGGGCCCAACGACTACAAGCCCTCCCGCATGGGCCAGACCCTGCTCGACTACGCGCACGGCAGGCTCCCGGCGTACATCCCCGGCGGCTTCGACTTCGTGGCGGCCAAGGACATCGTCGAGGGCCACGTGCTGGCGATGAAGCGCGGTCGCACCGGACAGAAGTACATCATCTCGACCCAATTTCTCGAGGTCGACGAGATCATGGAGATCTTCGAGGAGGTCTCGGGGCGCCCGCGGCCGAAGCTCCGCCTGCCGGGTCCGGTCATGGCCGGCGTGGCCGAGGTGGCGACCGTCGTCTTCGATCGCTTCATGCCGAACGTGCCGCGCCGCTTCACGCCCGCCGCCGTGCGCATCCTCAGCAAGCGCCGCCACGCCGACACCAGCAAGGCGCAGCGCGAGCTCGGGTATCGGCCGACGTCGATCCGGGCCGCCATCCACGAAGCCTACGCCGACTTCGCCCGCCGCGGGTTGGTTCCCGCGCGCCCGGGGACGGTCGGCACGCCCGTCGTCACCACCGAGCCTTCGGCGCCGCGCGCCGAGGAAGCCCGCGCCGCCACGGGATCGTGAGGAGAGAGTCATGGAGAACACCGTGAAGAATGCGCCGCCGCGCTTCGAAGAGGCCACGAACCGCCGCCAGAAGGTGCGCGCCGCCGGTCTCGATCCGAACTACTGGTACGCCGTCGAGCACGCCGACGCGCTGAAGCCCGGCCAGGTGACGGAGGTGCGCTTCTGGGGCGTCGATCCGGTCGCGCTCTACCGCGACGAGGACGGCCGCCCGCACGCCATCGAGGACCGCTGCGCCCACCGCCAGCTCCCGCTCTCGGTCGGCATCGTGCAGGGCACGCGGCTGGTCTGTCAGTACCACGGCTGGGGCTACAACGGCGCCGGCGAGCTGGTCGACGTGCCGCACAGCCTCTTCGGCAAGAAGATGCCGCGCTGCAACCTGCGCACCTTCCCGGTCCGCGAGCGCTACGGGCTGATCTGGATCTTCTTCGGCGACGTCGAGCGCGCCGACGACGTGCCGATGCCCGAGATCCCGGAGCTCGAGCGCGAGGATCGCTGGGCCTGCGTGCCGGTGGACTTCACCTGGAACGCCCACCACTCGATGCTGATCGACAACGTCAGCGACTTCACCCACGAGTTCCTGCACCGCAAGTACAAGCCCTTCAGCGGCTCGAAGCTGAAGGAGCTCGAGACTCGGGACGACAAGGTCTTCCTCAGTTACGATACCAAGGTCGGCCACGGGAAGATCAGCGGGCTCTTCGTCGATCGGGAAGACATCGACACGAACTACATGGAGCTCTGCTATGACTACCCGTATCAGTGGTCGAACACCGACGGGAAGATCAAGCACTGGTGCTTCGTCCTTCCGATCGACGAGCGGACCACGCGGGTCTTCTTCCTCTTCTACTTCGACCACTTCGTGGTGCCCTTCACGTCGGTGCGGATCCCGCGTCGATTGCTGACTCCCTTCCTCAAGATCTCGAACAAGCTCCTGATCGAGCCGCTGCTCCAGCAAGACGGCGTCGCGGTTCAGGCGGAGCAGCTCGGCTACGAGCGCCACTGGGACGAGCCGCTCGTCGAGATCAACCCGGCCGTGAACGCGTTCCAGGCGCTGACGGTGAAGATGTGGGAGGAGCACCTTCAGCGCGAGCGCGACAAGCGCGAGGCCAAGGAGCTGGTCCGCCTCCGTCGCCGGCAGGCCATCGAGGCCGCCGACAGCGCGCTCGCCGCCTCGGACGGAGCGGAGTAGACGATGCCGAACGAGCGCTACGACGCTGACGTCGTGATCCTCGGCGCCGGTCCGAGCGGGACCGCGGCGGCAGCCCACCTCGGCACGCTGGGCGTGCGGCGCGTGGTGCTCGTCGACCGTCACGACTTCCCGCGCGACAAGACCTGCGGCAGCGGCGTCTCGCCCAAGGGCATCGAGATCCTCAAGGAGCTCGGCGTCTGGAGCGACGTCGCCGAGGACGCGTACTGGATCCGCGGCATCCGCATCGTGACGCCGGGCGGGCTGGAGAGCTGGCAGTCGGCCGGTGACGTGGCCGAGGCGGTGGTCTGCAACCGCCGCATCCTCGATCACACGCTCCTCAAGAAGGCCCTCTCCCGGGGCGTCACCTTCCTCCCGCACTTCGACGCCGCCGAGACGCTCGAAGAGAACGGCCGCGTAGTCGGCATCAAGGCGCGCGACGGCCGCGAGGTTCGCGCGCGCTACGTGCTGGTCGCGGGCGGCTCCCACTGCCGCGTGGGGCTGCCGGAGAAGCGCCCGCGCCGAACCATTCAGGCCATCATGGGCTGGTGGGAAGGCGCGGAGTTCCGACCGAACCACGTGGAGATGATCTTCGATCGGATGATCGAGCCCTATTACGGTTGGCTCTTTCCCGAGAACGAGAACCGCGTGAATATCGGCATCACCTACGAGGACGGTGCCGAGAAGAAGAACGCCCGCGAGCTCTTCAAGCGCTTCCTCGACAAGCACTACGCGGATCGGCTCCGCCACGCGACGCAGATCGGCCCGTTGAAGGGTCACCCGGTCGTGTGGTCGTACAAGATCGACAAGCTCACGGCGCCGGGCTGCGTGGTGATCGGCGAGGCCGGGCTCATGACCCACCCGGCGACGGCGGAGGGCATCTACCAGGGAATGCGCTCGGGCATGCTGGGCGCCGAGGCCGTCGCGGACGTGCTCAACGGCCGGCTCTCGGAGGACGAGGCCATGGCCATCTACGAGAAGAAGTGCCGCGACGCCTTCCAGCTCTCCTTCTGGGCCGGCGGCGTGTTCCGCAAGCTGGTGCGCACCGACGCGCTCGACTGGATGGTGAAAGCGACGGACCAGCCGATCGTGCAGTCCGCCACCGCGAAGCTGATGGCGCAGATGTGACCCGGCTGGGTGACACCTACGACGTCGCGGTGATCGGCGCCGGCACGAGCGGCTGCGCGGCCGCGCTCTCTTGCGCGCAGCGCGGTCAGCGCGTGCTCTTGCTCGAACAGGATCCCTTCGGCGCCACCGAGCGGGTGATCGGCGAGTGGCTGCACCCGACCGCGATGGACGTGCTGGAGGGGCTGGGCGTGGATCTCACGCCGCCGCTCGCGTATCCGAGCGGGCGCGGCTTCGTGCTCTCGCCCGACGACGGAGGCGAGGCCGTGGTGCTGCCCTACCGGAACGGCCGCTTCGGCCTCGGGGTCGAGCACGGCCTGTTGGTGGAGACGCTGCGCGCCCACGTCGATCGCCACGAGGCGGTCGACTACGTGACGCCCGCGCGGGCGGTGCGCCTCGAGAGCGGCACGCTCACCTATCAAGAGCGGTCCCGCGGAGGCGCGCGCACGGTCCGCGTCGGACGCGTCATCGGCGCGAGCGGCGCCGGCGCCCGCCCCTTGGCGCGGGGTGAGGTCACGAGCTTCGCCACCACCGAGACGCGGGCGAGCCATCGCATCGCCGGGCTGACGCTGGCGGGCGTGACGCTGCCCTTCGAGGGCTTCCTTCACGTCTTCGTGGGCGGTCCGGGGCCGGCCATGGCCTACCGCATCGGTCCTTCGCAGGTGCGCTTGCTCTTCGACGTCCCGCTCAGCGCCAGCGTGCCGCGCGAAGGCGGGCTCGCCCTCTTCGACGCGTATGCGCCGGCGTTGCCGGAGCCGTTGGTGGGCGCTTTCCGTGACGCGCTGCGCGCGCAGGCGCCGACCTGGAGCCACGGCGAGCTGCGCCCCCGCACCGGTCTCGTACGCGAAGGCGTCACCTGGATCGGCGACGCGGCCGGCAGCTACCACCCGCTCACCCAGCTCGGGCTCACGCTCGGGCTCGGCGACGCGGAGGCGGTCGCGCGCACGTCCTCGCCGGGCGCCTACCGGCGCGAGCGGCGCAAGCGCACCCGCGTGCAGGAGTCGATCGCGGTCGGCATGCACGAGCTCCTGGCCGACAGCTCGCCGGAGACCATCGCCCTTCGACGCGCGATGTACGAGGTGTGGCGGGAGCGGCCGCGCGAGCGGCTCCGGACCATGAGCTTCGTGTCGGGCGAGGGCGAAGGTGCGCTCCGCTTCGGCAGCTCGTGTCTGCGGGTGATGGCCCGCGGCGCCAAGGAGGTCTGGGCCGAGGGCGCGCGCCAGGGCGCCGTCCGTCATTCGCGCGAGGTCAGCGCCGACATGCTCCGCCGGATCGGCTGGATGCTGGGCGGCACGCTGGGCTGGACCGAAGCGCTTCCGCGCGGCTGGGAAGAGCGGCTCGGACTGCGCGGCGCGGGTCGCTACGGACCGGCGCTGCACACGGCCGAGGTGCGCGGCGAAGTGGTCGGGCTGCTCGCGGGCTCGGAGGCACACGCGCAGGCGCGGATCGAGCGGGCGCTGGGCCGGGCCACCGACGCCCTCGTCGCCCAGCAGGCCGAGGACGGCTCCTGGGAGGGGGAGGTCGTGTGGTGCGCGATGCTGGCCGCGCAGTACGTGCTCGCGTGCCACGTGATGGGCCTGCCCATCGAGGCCGAGCGCCGCCGTCGCCTGCTCCTCCACTTCGAGACCACGCGGCTGCCCGACGGCGCGTGGGGCTTGCACGAGAAGAGCGAGCCTTTCCTCTTCGTGACGCTCCTCGTCTACGTGGCCGCGCGCCTGCTCGGTCTGGCCAAGGACGATCCGCTCCTCGCGCGGGCCCACGCGTTCATCCGCGACGAAGGCGGCGCGGTCGGGATTCCGTCCTGGGGCAAGCTCTGGCTGGCGGTGGTCGGCCTCTACGAGTGGGAGGGCGTGACGCCGGTGGTGCCCGAGGTGTGGAGCATGCCGCGCTGGGTGCCGGTCCATCCCTCCCGCTACTACTGCCACACGCGGCTCATCTACCTCGGCATGGCCACGCTCTTCGCGGAGCGGCACCAGCGCCCGGCCACGCCGACCATCCGCGCGCTCCGCGACGAGATCTTCCTCCAGCCCTACGAGGAGATCGATTTCGCCGAGGCCCGCGAGATCGTGCGCGACGAAGACGTGTACGTGCCGCCCACCGCGGCGCTCAAGCTCGCCTACCGCGGCCTGATCGTCTTCGACCGCACGCGGACGCGGCTCTCGCGCGAGGGCCTCCTGGCCCAGCTTCGCGAGCGCATCCGCTACGAGCTGCGCTCGACCTCCCACACCTGCATCTCGCCGGTGAGCGGGCTGCTCGACATTCTCGCGCTCTGGATCGGCGACGCGAACGATCCCGACGTGAAGAAGGCGCTCGAGCGCTTCGAGGGCTGGATCTGGGAGGACGACGAAGAGGGCACCCGCGTCTGCGGCGCCCGCAGCGCGAGCTGGGACACGGCCTTCGCCGTCCAGGCGCTGAGCGCCGCCGCGCCCTTCGTCGACGCTGGTGCATCGCTGGCGTCGGCCGACGGATTCCTGCGCAGCCAGCAAATCCGCCGCGGCACCGGCCGCGAGGACGACAACGACAGGCTCGACCCGACGGGAGGCTACTGCTTCGCCGGCGTCTGGCACGGCTGGCCGGTCAGCGACTGCACCGCCGAGGCGATGCTGGCGCGCCTCGAGTCGCCCGAGGGACGACCGAACGGGCGCGAGATGCTCGAGGCGGCCCGCTTCATCCTGCGCACGCAAAACACCGACGGCGGCTTCGGTAGCTACGAGGCGCGCCGCGTGAATCTGCCGCTCGAGTGGCTGAACCCCTCGGAGATGTTCGGCGCGTGCATGACGGAGAAGTCCTACGTCGAGTGCACGGCGTCGTGCGTCGCCGCCCTGGCCGCGTTCCGCGAGCGCTACCCGGATCGGATGCGCGGCGAGATCGACCGCGCCATCGCGGGCGGCGTCGAGGCGCTCCGGCGCAGCCAGCGCCCCGACGGGAGCTGGTCCGGCATGTGGGGCGTGCACTTCATCTACGGGACCATGTTCGGCGTGCGCGGGCTCTTGGCCGGCGGCGTGCCCAGCGTCGACCCGCAAATCCGGCGTGCCTGCGCCTACCTCAAGGAGCGCCAGCGCGCCGACGGCGGCTGGGGCGAGCACTTCACGAGCGTGCTCGAGGATCGCTACGTGGAGCACGAAGAGGGCCAGAACGTGCAGACGGCGTGGGCGCTGAGCACGCTGCTCGACGCGCGTGATCCGGACTTCGTCGCGCTCGAGCGGGCGGCCGGCTTCCTCGCCTCGACGCAGCGCGAAGACGGCTCGTGGGCGAAGCAGGACCCGGAAGGGATCTTCTTCCACACGGCGCTGCTCGAGTACCGGCTCTACCGGAGCTACTTCCCGGTCTGGGCGCTGGGCCTCTACCAGCGGCGGGTCCGCGCCCGCACGCTCGCGCCGGAGAAGAGCGCGCCCGCGAAGCCCACCGAGCACCACCTCCACTGAGCGCGCTTCGCGCGTTTCGAGCCGAGGAAGAGCGAGACCCGAGCATGCCCGAGCCCATTTTCGAGCACTTACGACTGAATGCGCGCTTCGCGAACGCGTCGCGCGTCCGGCGTGAAGCGCTGGGCCGACTGCGACGCGCCCCGGGCGCCGCGTGCGACACGAACCCGTTCATCGACTGAACGGCGGATGAGGGAATGACGATGAGGGCGAGCCGCAATTCGTATGACGTCGTCGTGGTCGGTGGCGGCCCCGTGGGCACCGTCAGCGCCGTCGCGCACGCGCGGCGCGGTGCGCGGGTGCTTCTGTTGGAGGCGGACCCGCGCGCGGCACGCCGCTTCGCCGGGGAGTGGCTGCACCCGACCGGGGTCGGCGTGCTCGACGAGCTGCGCATCGGCCGGCTGGAGAAGGCGCGCGCCCGCTCGGGCTACGGCTTCGTCATCTTGCCGGACGACGGCAGCGCGCCGATCGAGATGCCCTATGCGGACGGCGTCGCGCTGAGCGCGGAGCACGGCTCGATCGTCGAGTCGCTCCGGGACGAGGCGAGAGGGCTCGATCTCCTCGAGTACCTGCCGGAGGCGCGCGCGATTGAGATTGGCCGCGGCGTCGTCCGGGTGGAGGATCGCCGGACCGGGCAGAGCTTCGACGTCCGCGCGAGCCGCGTGGTGGGCGCCGATGGGAAGCGCTCGACGGTGCGCCGGAGCCTGGCGCTGCCCGAGTCGAGCTCGGTCCTCTCGTACATGGCCTCGGTCGAGCTGCGCGGCGTGACGCTGCCGCGCGAGGGCTTCGGTCACGTGATCCTCGGCGGGCCCGGACCGGCGCTCTTCTATCGGATCTCGGAGGACGTCGTCCGGGGCTGCCTCGACGTGCCCATCGCCCTCGGCGCCGGCGCCCGCACCCGCGAGTTCCTCTGGGACGGCTTCGCGCCCGTGATGCCCGAGGCGCTCCGGCCGGCGTTGCGCACGGCGCTCGAGAGCGGGCCGGGTGGCTGGGCCGTGAACCGCTTCCGCCCGCGCACGCACTTCGGCCGCGGCGACGGCAGCGGGCCCGAGGTGGCGCTGGTCGGCGACGCCGTCGGCCACGTGCACCCGATGACCGCCATCGGCATGACCATGGGCTTCCTCGACGCGCGCGAGCTCGCCGCGTCCGACACGGTGGAGGAGTACGCCAAGGCGCGCCGCGGCTACATCCCGGAGCTCCTCTCGAACGCGCTCTATCACTGCTTCCGGCGCGACGACGCCAGCGCGTCCCACGTGCGCGGCGCGATGTTCCGCACCTTGCGCGCCGACCCGCGCGAGCGGCGGCGGACGATGGATGTCCTCGCGGCGGCCGATCCGCGGCGGCGGAGCTTCGGCTCGGCGTTCTTGCGCATCGCGGCGCAGGCCGTGGGCCAGACGGTGGCCGACTCGACCGACCGCGGGCGGCTGAGCGATCTGCCGGGCGTGCTCTTCTCGTTCGGCGAGTGGATGCAGTGGCCGGCGGCGCTGATGATGCCGCGTGGGCTCGATGCGCGGGTGCGGGCCAAGAGCAGCTCGACCCACCCGATCCCCCAGCTCTCGGCGCTCGTGCCCACCGCCGCGCCGGTGGCGCCGCCGGAGGAGGACACGCCGCGCGCCGACGCCCAGGACGTACCGCTCGCCGAGCGGGTCGAGCGCGGCTGCGACATCCTCCTCCGCGAGCTGGAAGCGCTGGCGGCGCGCTTCGGCGCCGTGCCGGACGCGGTCTTGGCCGGGCCGGCGCTCTCGTGCATGCGCGCCATCGTGGCGACGCGGATGGGCATCGGCATGGCCGCGCGGATGACGCTGGGCCGCCGGCGCCTGGCCGTGGAGGGCTTCCCGCGCCTGCTCGAGTCCGATCCGGCGTGCCGGCATCTGGCCGAGCTCTCGCTGGTGCTGCTCGACGGCGCGAGCTGGCAGGAGCTTCCGATCGCCTCGCTCGCGGAAGGCGTGCGCGCGCTCCTGGACTGTCAGTGCGCCGACGGATCGTTCGCGGCCAGCCGCGACGACGCGCGGCGCGGAGCGGGCGACCTCGAGCTGACGGCGCTCGCCTGCCGCGCGCTCGACGTGATCGCACGGCGGCGACCGGGCGCGAGCGACGCGGATCTGGATCGCGTGCTCGAGCGCGCCGCCGATTGGGTTCGCGCGGCGCAACGAGACGACGGCGGCTGGCCCGCTGCGATGGGCTCCGACGCGTTCTCGCGGGCCGCGTTCGCCGTCCAGGTGCTGCTCGCGTCGAGCGGCGCGCCCGGTGAGCCGGCGACGCGGCGCGCCGTGCGGTGGTTGGTCGGCCACGCGACGCCCGGTGGCGGGTTCGCCGATGGAACCGAGGTCGCGGACGTGCAGGCCAACGCCCGCGCGCTCGCCGCGCTGGTGGCGGCCGGCGCCGCGGCGAACGAGGTCATCGTGGCGACGGCTCGACAGCTCGGCGCGTCGCTGGACGCGGCGCCGGCGCCGACCTGGCGGGAAGCGCGCGAGATCGTGGAGGCGCTGGCCGCCTGCGAAGCGCGCCGGGCCACGCGCCCGCGCCGGGTGCGCAAGAAGCCCAGCGCGAAGAAGCCGAAGAGCGGCGAGCACATCGTGTCGAGCATTCCGGACGTGCTCGCCGACGACTGGGCGTTCTGCAAGGAGAGCCTCGGCGACGTCTCGCGCACCTTCTCGCGGCCGATCGCGCTCCTGCCCCCGCGGCTCGAGGTGGCCGTGACGCTCGGCTACCTGCTCTGCCGGGTGGCCGACACCATCGAGGATCACGTGGCGGTCGATCCGGCGCAGCGGGACGAGCTCTTCGGGCTCTTCCTGGACGCGATGGAGCGGGGCGCCGACCCGAGCGTGTTCGCCGAGGCGTTCGGGCACGTCCCGGGCGACGACGCGGAGCTCTTGCTCTGCCGCTCGCTGCCGCGGGTGATGCGGGTCTTCGCGGCCCAGGACGCACCGGTTCGAGAGGCGTGCGTCCGTTGGGTGGCCGAGATGGCGCGCGGCATGAACCTCTACACGCACCGCGCGCCGGGCGAGGACGGCATCGTCGCCCTCCACACCGAGAGTGATTCTCGAGCGCTACTGCTACTACGTCGCCGGCACGGTCGGGCACCTCTTGACGGATTTCTTCGCGCACGAGATGGGCGTCGAGCTGGCGAGCCCCCTCGGCGTGACGCTCCGCGACCGGGCGGAGGGCTTCGCCAGCGGCCTTCAGCTCACCAACATCCTCAAGGACGTCACCGACGACTTCGCGCGCGGCGTCAGCTTCGTGCCGCGGAACGAGTGCGCGCGTCGCGGCTTCGGTGTCGCCGACTTGCTGGAGCCGGCGGTGCGAGCCGACGCCCACGCGGCGGTGGCGCCCCTCTTCGATTCTGGCGCGGCGCCGGCTGGACGACGCGCTGGAGTACTCGCTGACCATCCCGGCGTCGCAGCCGCAGATCCGCCTCTTCTGTCTCTTGCCCTTGTGGATGGCGGCGCGGACGCTGGCGATGGCGCGCGGCAACGACGCGATGTTCACACCGAACGCGCCGGTGAAGATCACCCGCGCCGAGGTGGAGGCGCTGATCGCCGAGTGCGTGCGTTTGGTGGCGGACGACGGCGCGCTCCGCGTCCGCTACGGGACCCTCTTCGACACGGCGCCGAACGAGGCGCGCGTGAGCGCGGTGCAGGTGAGCTGATGGGCTACGTCTTCGATCCCGATGTGCTCCACGAGGTCGTGCGCGGCGTCGTGGGGCAGCCCTTGCCCGACATGATCGAGCGCGTTCGTGCGGAGCTCTCCGCGCGCTACCCGGGGCACATCCTCCAGAACAGCGGCTGGATCTTCAACAACGCGGGCGGCGCGATGGGGCAGATGCTCGTGCTCCACGCGTCGATCACCGAGTACGTGATGATCTTCGGCAGCAGTGTGGGTACCGAGGGCCACTCGGGGCGCTTTTACGCGAAGGACTTCTTCTACATCCTCGAGGGCGAGCAGTGGGCGTACGCCGAGGGCGACCTCGAGCGGCGCGTCTACCGCCCCGGCGATCTGCACGTCCTGAAGCCCGGCACCGCCGAGGGCTACCGCATGCCCGACACCTGCTACGCGCTCGAGTACGCGCGCGGCATCATCCCGGCTATGCTCCCCTTCGGCCTCGCCGACGCGCTCAGCTCCACCCTCGACGTCTCCTCGGTCGGCCGCACCTTCGCCGTCTACACCAAGGGCGTCGTCTCCAGCCTGGCCCGCGGCAAGATCTGAGCGCGCGCCGGCGTGCGCCGTAGCATGTCGGCGAGCGGAGCCGCTCGGCCGGTACCGCGGTGCAGAGCGGATCGACGGCGCGAGCCGCCGCCGACAGCGGCGTGGCTCGCCTCGACTCGTGCGAGCGGGGCCGCGTGAGAGCGGTCAGTAGAGCGCGCCGGCGGCGAGGGTCCCGCCGATGAAGCCGATGGGGTGGCTCGCGATGAAGGGATACGCGGGCCCGAAGGGGACGCGCAGGCCGAGGCGCACGAAGACGTTCGTCCGCTCGACCGGCAGCGCGAGCCGCAGGAAGGGCTCGGCGGACACGCTCACGCCGCCCTGCCCGGGGAATCCTCTCGCTGGCGAGGTCGTGAGCTCCGCGCGCACGCCGGCCAGGCACGCGCCTTCGAAGCGCCCGGCGACCTCGATCGCGACCTGCGGCAGGACGGTGAAGCGGCCGTTGTCCGCGTCGACCAAGACGGGCACGTCCACCTCGAGCCCGAGCGCCATCTCCCGGATGGGATCCCACTCGATGCGCGCGTGAGGGACGATCGCGACCGACGAGACCAGGAAGCGCTGCGGGTTCCAGCCCGCGCCTCGGCGGTTGTACAGAAACCGGCGCGGGAGCATCGGATAGAGGTAGTGGTACGGCGTGGACGACGAGAAGGCAGTCCCGGCTCTGGCGTAGGTTCGGCTGGGCACGTCCACCGCGCCGCCGATCTCGTAGCGCAGGCCGGGCAGCGGAGCGTCCCGGAACGAGGCGCCCAGCTCGAGGTTGTTCGTGCTCAGCACCGTGGCGCTCTCGCGCGGTGTGTGGAGCCACGACATGTTGGTCCCGGCCGCCACGTCGATGAGGAGCGACTGGATCGGGATCCGCGCCTCCAGCTCGTTCCACCCGTAGTCCAGCCAGTCGCCCCGCGCGGAGAGCGGGAAGATCCGACAGCGTTGCGTCCCAGTCCATCCGCTGCAGGACCATTCCGGTCGGGCGCAGCGCCATGGCGCGGCTCGGATACTGAAGGCCCGACGTCCGTCCCGGATCCGGCGCAGTCGCGTGGGCGCTCGGCGTCTCGACGCCAGCGCCGGGCGGACGCGCCGCGTCGCTCGCGTGAGACGCGGAACGGCGCTCGGGCCGAGACGAGGAGTCGAGGTCGCGCTGTGCTTCTTCCTCCTGCGCCGCGGCAGGCAGCGCGAAGAGGGAGACGATCAGGAAAACGATCCGACGCATCGTCAAATGGGTATCCGTAGGAGTGGACTGTGGGCCAAAAGGCCGAGCGCAATCCGCATAACACGTGGGGCGATCCGCCGCGACTCGAATCTCCGAGTCGATGGAGCGCGTGTTTTCGGGCTGCCGCGCGTCTCGCGTCCGCGGCTGGCATACGTGAGCAGGGAGCTCGATTCAGGACCTTGCCGTCGCCCCGGTGGCGGAACGCACCCACTTCCGTTCGTCCAAGACGCTTCGGTACTTCCTCGTCGCGTGCGAACGACATTCGGATCCGTTGCGCTCGACGGCGCTCGGTCCGGGCGGCGCGAACCGAGCTCCTGCCGCCATCGTGGACACCGCTCCTGCCCGTCGCCCGTCGCGCTCGAACGTGTACCGGGGCGAGCGCTTCGAGCGCGGGCCATGCGCCGACCGCACGGCGCGAGATACGATGGTCTCGGGCCAGAGGTTCGCGGTTGGCGAGCGTACGAGAGCAGGTGATGCGCGTGGTGCGAGCGGCGGCGTTCCAAGCCGCGGTGCTGGCCGTCTGGGTCGTCGCGCGCCCCGCGCTCGCGCAGGACGTGGTGTGCGCCGACGCGGCCCACGAGCGGGCTCGGCAGCTCGTGCTCATGGGGATGTACGGTCAGGCGGGGGAGCTCCTCGCCGGCGCGGCCAACGGGACCGCGCCGCGCCTCCGGACGGACCTCTCGCCGCGCCAGGCCGCCGGAGCCGCTTGGGTCTGCGACGAGACGCTCTCGCCGCTTCCGGCGCCGGGCACACGGATCAGCACCCTCCCGCAGTCCACCGCCGGCGCGCCGGCCCGCCCACCGGCGTTCGAACCTTTCATCGCCTTCTCGCTCACGGCGCGCGGCGTCGTCGGCACCGGCCGCCGAGCGGGAGGCGTGAGCGGAGAGATCACGGTGGATGGGTTCTTGAACGAGATCGTCGCGATCGGCGCCGAGCTGTGGCCGGTCTATTCGTTCGTGGCGGACGGAATCGCCGGTGGATGGAGTGGCGTCGGCGGGTTGGCGCACGGCACCGTGTACATCCCGGGCTGGGGCATAGGCTTCGGTGTCGGGGCCGGCGCCGCGACGATGGCCCAGACCGGCGCGCCGGCCGTCGCGTTGCTGGCCGGGCGTGTGGCGTTGGGCCGCCCCTTCGACCGAACCTACCTGACCCTCACGTGGGTGTTCGGCGCCGGCGACGCGGCCAACGGGGTCGAGAGCATCGGGCCGCGGGCGCGCGTGCAGTACATGTTCGGCACCGACTTCGGCATCGTCTTGCGGGCGGGGTGGACACCGTTCGTAGGCAGCAACCGAGCCGAGGGGGGCGTGCGCTTCGTGATCGACGACGGCTCCGGAGTGCCGCACCTGGCGCTGATGGCGCTGGTCGGCTGGCAGGAGCAGTCGTTCTTGGCCCGGTGCATGTTCGGCCCCTGTGCCAACCGGACGACGATCGAGGGCGTCACCGCCAGTGTCACGGTGCAGTACCGGCCTTGAGCGCTCGCCGGAGGAAGGGCCCTCATCGCCGCGGCCGACGGGCGTCGAACGCCGACCTCATCGGCTTCCGACACGCTCGCGCGCCCTCCCGCCGGGAGCCGCGCGCGTTGACGAAGGGCGCACCGCGCGAAATCCTCCCTCTGTGAGCGAGCATTTCGACGTGATCGTCATCGGGGCGGGCCTGTCCGGCATCGGCGCGGCCTACCACCTCCAGACCGAGTGCCCGAACAAGACCTACGCCGTGCTCGAGAGCCGCGAGGCCATCGGCGGGACGTGGGATCTCTTCCGCTACCCGGGGATCCGCTCGGATTCGGACATGTACACCCTCGGCTACCGCTTCAAGCCGTGGGAAGATCAGAAGGCCATCGCCGACGGGCCCTCGATCCTCGAGTACGTGCGGGAGACCGCCCGCGAGAACGGCATCGACTCGCACATCCGCTTCCGGCACCGGGTCCGGCGAGCATCGTGGTCGAGCGAGACCGCGACCTGGACCGTGGAGGTCGAGCGCACCGACACCGGTGAGACCCTTCGCCTCGGCTGCAACTTCCTCTTCGGCTGCACCGGCTACTACGACTACGAAGGCGGCTACACGCCGGACTTTCCCGGCGTAGCGCGCTTCGGCGGCACCCTGATCCACCCGCAGAAGTGGCCGGAGGGCTTCGACTACACCGGCAAGCGCGTGGTGGTGATCGGGAGCGGCGCCACGGCGGTCACGCTGGTCCCGGAGCTGGCCGAGAAGGCCGCCCACGTGGTCATGCTCCAGCGCTCGCCGACCTACATCGTCTCGCGGCCGGCCGCGGACGCCGTCGCCAACTGGCTGCGCGAGAGGCTCCCCGCCAAGCTCGCCTACGGCATCTCCCGCTGGAAGAACGTGCTCCTCTCGATGGCGTTCTTCGAGCTGGCGCGAAGAGCGCCCGAGCTCACCAAGAAGCGCATCAAGGAGCTGGTGCGGGAGGAGCTCGGCGAGGGCTACGACGTCGAGACGCACTTCAACCCGTCCTACGACCCGTGGGATCAGCGCCTCTGCCTCGTCCCGGACAGCGATCTCTTCCGGTCCATCCGGGACGGGCGCGCCTCGGTGGTCACCGACCGCATCGAGACCTTCACCGAGAAGGGCCTGAAGCTCGAATCGGGCGAGGAGCTCGAGGCGGACGTGGTCGTCACCGCCACCGGCCTGGTCGTGAAGTTCCTCGGCGGGATGGAGATCGAGGTCGACGGACGCGCGATCGATCCCGCCGAGACCATGAACTACAAGGGCGTGATGTTCAGCGAGGTCCCGAACCTCGCCTACACCTTCGGGTACACGAACGCCTCGTGGACGCTGAAGGCGGACCTGACCAGCGAGTACATCTGCCGGCTGCTGAGGCACATGGACGCGGTCGGCGCCGACACGGTCATCCCGCGCCTGCGCGATCCCAGCGTGCGGGAGGCGCCCTTCGTCGACTTCTCCTCGGGCTACATTCAGCGGGCGCTGCGCGTTCTGCCCAAGCAGGGCACCAAGAGCCCCTGGCGCCTCTACCAGAACTACATCCTCGACATCTTGTTCCTGCGGCACGCCAAGGTGGACGACGGCGTCCTCGAGCTCGGCTCCAGCCGGGAGCGCTCGCACGCCGCCGTGTCCGGGGCGAGCTCGCGAGCGCGCGCCGCGTCCGCCTGAACGCACGCGCGCCGATGCGAGGGGCCCCCCTTCCGTGTTACTGATCCGGCTCCGATGAGCACACTCGAAGGCTTCCCCGAAAACCTGGCCCACGTGGACACGGACGAAGGCCGCGCCGTCGTCGACGTCGACGCGGGCCTCTACCCGCTGGAGGCGGTCTACGGCGCCGCCTACGTCTTCATCGACCGCTGCTACGTGCTGCTCGACCGGCCCGAGCCAGAGAAGCTGCGGATCGTCCTCGCGCCCAAGGCGCCGGAAGACGACCTCGAAGCGCAGCTCCGCGTGTTCGTCGGCGAGCTGGCCAACGAGCTCCTGAGCGCCGCGTGGCGCCATCGAGATCACCCAGGCCAACCGCGCCCAGATCGAGGCGGTGACCCTGCAGGCCATCGCCGGCGCCATGGGCCCGCCCAGCCTCGAGGATCTCGAGAGCTTCGACTTCACCGACGAGGCCTTCGAGGATCCGCTCGGGATCGCGATGAGCTGGGAGGAGAAGTACAAGAAGAAGGACGAGCCCGGCGACGAGCCCGCCTCGAGTGAGGGGGAGGGCGCGTGAGGGAGGTCCGTTTCCACCGCGCAGATCTACAAAGGCGAGCACCTCGAGAAGGCCGTCGAGGTCTACGCGGGCTTCGCGAGCATCGAGCGGGAAGACGAGGAACAGCATTGGCTCGTCCGCGTCAGCGGCAAGACGCCCGAGCGGGAGCGGCGCATCGCGGACGAGCTGGCGAATTACGCGCTCGGCCTGAGCATCGAAGGCCGGGGAGGGCTTTGACGTGCAGTTGGTCGACCTGTCCAAGGAGCTCGACACCGAGAGCCAGGCGTTCTTCCGCTTCCGGCGCCTCGGTCCCGACAAGACGCTGATCACGAACCTCGAGGGCCGCTGGCTGGTGCTGACGGACGACGAGTTCGGCCGCTACGCGCGCGGCGCCGTCGAGGAGGGCAGTCCGCTCGAAACGCGGCTGAGCGAGAACAACTTCCTGCGCGCCACCTACGACGAGGCCAAGGGCCGCGACATGATCGCCGCCCGCAAGCGCTTCCTCGGCTACGGTCCGAACCTCCACGTCTTCGTGGTCACGCTGCGCTGCAACGAGACCTGCGTCTACTGCCACGCCTCGCGGGCGAACATGGACGCGGTCCACACGGACATGACGCGCGAGACGGCCGACAAGGCGCTCGACATCGTCTTCGCGTCGACCAGCCCCGGCGTGACCATCGAGTTCCAGGGCGGCGAGCCGCTGGTGAACTGGGAGGTCGTCCAGTACGTCATCGAGGAGGCCAAGCGCCGCAACGAGAGCATCGGCAAGACGCTCGAGCTCACGATGGTCAGCAACCTGGCCATGATGAACGAGGAGAAGCTCGCCTTCCTGCTCGACCACAAGGTGCAGATCTGCACCAGCATCGACGGTCCGAAGGACCTGCACGACAAGCAGCGCAAGCTCCCCACGCTGAGCGCGTTCGACGCCTCGTCGCACTGGATTCGGCGCATCAACGAGGGCTACATCGAGCGCGGACTCGACCCCTCGCTCTACCACGTCGAAGCGCTGCTCACGACGACGCGCGCGGCGCTGCCCCGCTACGAGGAGATCGTCGACACCTACGCCGATCTCGGCTGCGGCGCGCTCTTCCTGAGGCCGATCGATCCCTTCGGGTTCGCGGAGAAGACGGCCAAGATGGTCGAGTATCCGCGGCGCGAGTACCACGAGTTCTACCGCAAGGCGACCGACTACATCATCGAGCTCAACAAGAAGGGCGTGCAGATGGTCGAGCGCTACGCGGCGATCTTCCTGACGAAGATCCTGCGCGGCGAGGACCCGAACTTCCTCGACATCCGCAGCCCCGCCGGCGCCGGCGTCGGGCATGCTGGCCTACAGCTACGACGGGAACGTCTACAGCTGTGACGAGGGCCGCATGCTGGCCGCGCAGGGCGACGACAGCTTCCGCCTCGGCCACGTGAACGAGAGCAGCTACCGCGACATCGTCGGGCATCCGACCGTGCGCGCGATGGTGATCGCGTCGAACCTCGACAGCCAGCCGGACTGCGTGAGCTGCACCTACAACCCGTACTGCGGCATCCAGACCACCCACAATCACCGGACGCAGGGCAGCATCTTCGGCCGCATGCGCGAGTCGAACATCTGCGCCGTCCACAAGGGCATCCAGGACTACCTCTTCGAGAAGCTCGCCGAGGGGGATCCCGAGACGCTCGAGATCTTCGATCGCTGGACCACCAACCGCAGCCGCGAGCACTTCCTCCACTCCCCCGAGGGCGGCTGAGGGATTCGGGTCGCCGGAGGCGGCCGGGCTATTCGGCCGCCCGATCTGGGGTGTTCGGGCTGCCGGAGCTGGGGTATTGGGGCCGCCGGAGGGCGGCTGGGATATTGGGGCCGCCAACGCGCGGTGGGCTATTCCGCCGCTATCGGACGACACCCTCGTGACAGCGGGGGCCGGGTCGCGCTAGACTGGCGTCCGGAGAGAGGGCATCCATGGCCAAAAACGTGCGCCAGGACGACGAAGAGCTCCCGACCTTCACCCGAAGGGCGGCGGGCGTGTTGGACGCCGACCAGCGTGCGATCTCCGACCGCGCGCGGGAGAACGCCGATACGGCGGAGCTGTCGCCGGACGGAGGACTCGTGCCTCCCGGGCAGCACTGCAGTCACGGCAGCCACGGCAGCCATGGCTCGCACGGCAGCCACGGTAGCCACGGCTCGCACGGCAGCCACGGCAGCCATGGCTCGCACGGCAGCCACGGCAGCCACGGCTCGCACGGCAGCCACGGCAGCCACGGCAGCTGGTGAGCACCGGCGTCTCTCGCCGTGCGGCGCGCCGCACGCGAGGCCGATCTCCGTCCCTCGCCGCCGCGTGATCCGCGGCCCGCGACCGCGTCGCCTCCACGGCGCGGTGGCCGGTGCCAGCGGCTACCTGCCGTCTTCGTCCGCCGGCATCGCGCCGAAGGGCAGGACGATCCCGAGCCCGGGATCGGTCCGCTCCATCGTCAGCAGCCTCGTGTCTCCGGCGAACACCGTCAGCGCTCCTGCGCCGAGCGCGATCCGGTCGCCGCGGGCGATGACTCCGGCCAACCGAGCGAAGCCCATGGTGCTGCGCCAGGGGAGGGCGGCGCTCCGGTAGCCGATGCCGCCCTCGCTGACCGTGCCGCGGAAGCGGATTCTGGTGTTCGCGATCGAAGTAGAGCACCGGGCCGCCGAGGTAGCCGACGAGGGCGTCCGAGAGCGGCGGGTCCTCGTCGGCGAGCGCGTCGAGAAGGGCCGTCGCCTGCTCCCGCGAGCGCTCGCAGCGATAGGTGCACGGCACGTGGGGCAGGATCCCGAGCGAGGTGTCGTCCAGGAGCGCCGGCCACAGCCCGGGCCCGAACGCAGTGCGCGCCGCGACGGCGTAGCGGTTCTCGCTCTCGTCGGTCGCGTCGAGCTGCGCGACGAACCCTTGCACGCAGCAGGCCGGGTAGCCGAGCACCGCACCGAGGCTCGACGCGAGCTCCATCGCGTCGCCCTCCGCCAGCGCCGCCAGCCTGTGGGCCGTGTCCCCATCGCGTGCGGCGTAGAGCTCGATCCACGGCTCCCCGCGCTCGCCGAAGGGGCCCGGCGTGGTCGCGGTGGCTTCGCGCACGCGCCGCAGCACCACGCCCGGGAGCTGCGTGGCGATCCGCTCCGCGTCCTGCCGCGAGGCGCTCACCATGACGGCGGGTCGCAGCTCGAGCTGGTAGGCGATGACCTCGGGCGGCAGCGGCAGCTCGGGTGGTGGCGTGGGCCGGAGCGGTGGTGCGTCCGGGACGTCGCCTTCGAGCCCGATCCGCGCCAGCGCGTCCGACTCGAGCGCGTCGAGCTCGTGCCCCGCCGGGATCCGGAACGAGCCGGACATCTCCGGCACGATGGCGGCGGTGGCCTCGCGCAGGCCGCGCGCGAAGGGCGTCGGCGGCAGGCGCCTCTCGAGCGCCAGCTCCACCGCGTCCACCAGCGCCCGCGTGGCGCGCGCGTCGCTCAGATCGCCCCCGGCCGCCGGGCTCGCGATCTGACGCAGGCAACGCTCCGCCCAAGGCGCGGCGGGGATCGCCCGTGGCTCGGCGCTCGAACGCTCGAGGCTCTCGGACACCGCGTCCGCGCGGTAGACGTAGTCGCCGGTCGCGGTGCGGACCGCCAGGTGAAGCTCCGGCCCCTTGCGCGCCGCTACCTCCACCCGCCAGGGCACTGCGTCGACGTCGAGGCTCACCGCGATGTGCTGCTCGTCGTCGAGGAGCGCGCGCGTGACCCGGATCTGCCGCCCGAAACGATGCACGACGGTCAGCGCCTGGTAGAGCGCCGGCGCCAGCCCGGTTCCGGGGCCTTCGGGCAGCCCACGCACACGCAGCCGCACCGACTCGGGGCGCTCGCTGGGCGAGGCGAAGAGCCGCTCGAGCGCAGAGATGCCCGAGAGCGTGAGCCAGCCGTGGGTGACCTGGACGCCGTCCCCGAGCGGCGCGCGGGCAGGCGCCGGGTGCAGGATGGCGGGGCCGGCGTGCTCCAGCAGCCGTTCGGCCAGGCGCGCCGCTTCCAGCGGTCCCTTCGCCCACACGGCGACGGCCGCGTCCGGCTTGGCCTCGAGCGCCTCCTGCAGCCCTTCCACGCCTCCGGCGGATAGATCGATGGCCGCGAAGAGGGCCAGATCGCGCGAGCGGCGGACCACGTCGGCCCAGCTCCGAGCGCGGTCGCCGTGCGCAGCGAAGAGGAGCGGGGGAAGCGGCACGGAGACAGGCTGCCACGGCCCGGCCCGCGGGTGAAGCGTCTCGCCCTCGCTCGGCAGCTCCGGTACCCTCGGCCCCGCGGAGGTGCTCATGCGTATCGTGCTCGGGCTCGTGGGGCTCTCGATGCTGGCGGTCGGCTGCGCGCCGGCGGACGTCGCCGGCAACTACACCGTGGCCACCACCAACGAGGCCAACGACTGCAACATCAGCGGCTGGACCGATGGCGCCACCCAGAGTGGCATCCCGGTCGTCGTCACACAGAGCGGCGGCAGCGTCACCCTCGACGTCCAGGGGCTATGGGGCGCTGGGCTCACCGCCACCGTCGGTCGGAGCACGTTCACCGGAAACGTCGGCGGCTCCCACGTGCAGGCGGACCTCATCGGGACCAACTCCGGGCGGCAGGGCAACTGCACCTACACCTACACCCTCGAGCTCGATGCGGATCTGAGCGGGGACACCCTCCAGGGGCAGCTCGTATACCGGCCGATGACCAACCACGACCCCGACTGCGGGGTGCTCGACACCTGTGCGAACGTTCAGCGTTTCAACGGGACGAGACCGCCGACCTGAGGGGCGATCGGCGGCGGGGAGGTACCGAATGGGTGGCTCGCGCCGATAGAGGGCTCGCATTCGTGCCGGGGGCTCTCCCGCCGTTGCCGAACGCCCCACGATTCCGTACCGTTGTCATTCGGAGCATCCATGGAACCTCAGCCGGCCCAGACCAACCAAGACCCGCGCCTCGGGATGGTGTTGCAGGATCGTTACCGCATCCTGCGAAAGCTCGGCGACGGCGGCATGGGCTCCGTCTACGAAGGCGAGCACACCGGCATCAAGCGCCGGGTGGCCATCAAGGTCCTTCACGCGCAGTTCGCCCACAACCCGGAGATTGTCGCCCGCTTCCGCCGCGAGGCCGAGGCGGCCAACTCGATCGGGCACCCGAACATCGTCGAGGTCACCGACATGGGCTCGCTGCCGGACGGCGCGGCCTACATGGTGCTCGAGTTCCTCAATGGGCGGGACTGGGCCGCCGACATCGAGCGCGAGGGACCCCAGCCCCTGGGCAAGACGGTCCACATCATGTCGCAGGTCTGCGACGCGCTGGCGGCCGCCCACGCCAAGGGCATCGTCCACCGCGACCTGAAGCCCGAGAACATCTATTTGATCGAGCGCTCGGGCGACCCGAACTTCGCCAAGGTGCTGGACTTCGGCATCTCCAAGATCGCGGACACCGGCTCCGAGAACCGGAGCTTGACCCAGACCGGCACCGCCCTCGGGACGCCCTACTACATGGCGCCCGAGCAGTGTCAGGGGAAGAAGGACATCGATCCGCGGGCGGACATCTACTCGCTCGGGGTGATCCTCTTCCAGGCGCTGACGCGGCAGTACCCCTTCGACGACGAGTCCTACCCGATGCTCGTCTTGAAGATCTGTACGGAGCCGCCCCCGCCGCTCGTGCACTACCGGCCGGACGTCCCGCCGCAGCTGCAGGAGATCGTCAACCGGATGCTGGCGAAGGATCGCAACCAGCGCTTCTCCAGCTGCGACGAGGTTCGCGCAGCCCTCGAGCCCTTCCGCGGCGTCAACGACGCCCCCGTGATGGCGGAGAACGCGCCGAGCACCGCCAGCCGCGGGCCGAGCGTGCTCTCCCAGAGCAGCGGGCCGGCGATGACCCCGACCGGGACCGCCTACCTGCAGTCGTCGCCCGGCGGCTCGGCGCCGGGCATGGCCGCCTACTCGGAGAGCGGCAGCGGCAGCTCCTCGAAGGGGCTCTTCATGGTCATCGGCATCGTGGCGTTGTTGGCCATCGCCGGCGGCATCGCGGGCACCGTGGTCGCGTTCTCGACGTCGGGAGGGACGGAGACGACGGAGGAGCACCACGTCAACGCGGGCCCGACCGACGATCCGGCGCCGGCGGATCCTCCGGCCGACCCACCATCCACGCCGACCGCGCCGGCACCGAACGAGGCGCAGCCCGCGGCCGTCGCAGTTCAGCAGCCGCCGGAGATCCCCTCGACGCAGCCTTCGGTTCGCATCCAGATCACGGTCGAGGGGCCGGACGGGGCCCAGCTCTGGGTCGACAACGTGCCCTACGGCCACCCGCCCTTCGACGCCGACATGCCGCGCGATCCGCAGCCGACGGCGGGCGAGGGTCCGACCATCCACCACATCGAGGCGCGCGCGGACGGCTGGGTGACGGCCACCGAAGAGCGGTCGTTCATGGTGCCCCAGCGCATCGAGCTGAGGATGGAGCAGGAAGGGGGAGCGTCGTCCTCCTCGCATCGCCACGCGTCCCGTTACCGCGGCGGTCAGCGAGAGCAAGCAGGAAGCCAGCCCGCCACCCCGCCGACGCCGCATCCGGTCGAGCAGCCGGACACGCCGCCGGTACGGGAGCACCACAACATAGGGGAAGCACCGCCCGAGCCGCACGGTGGCGACCAGGACATCGTCGGCGGTGAAGCCATCTTCGGCTCGCACGGTTCCGGGCACTGACCGCTGCTCGGTCTCAGCGGTCGACGCTGGTCGCCAGCGCGGCCAACCCGGACCCGTCGCTGGCCTCCGCGGCCCTCTCCAAGGTCCGCAGCTCGCCCTCGCCGAAGCGTGAGAGGTACGCCGCGTCCACGCCGGGGCAGCGCGCCCGGGCCGCGCAGGGCTGGCAGCGGCCCGCGTAGCTGCGAGGAGCGGACGGCAGCGCGCGGACCGCGAAGGGGCCGAGCGCGCAGAGCGGCGCGCCGATTGGCCGCGCGTCGAGGCCGAGGCGTCGCGCGCGGTCGATGGCGGCGAGCGCGGGCGGGAGACCGAGCCCGAGCCGAGGGACCCGGGCCGTGAAGAGTGGGTCCTCCGAGCCCCGCGGCCACAGCAACGCCCACAGCGCGACGCCCGCGCTCTCGAGCAGGCCGGGCATCCCCACCAGCACCCGGGCGTTGCTCCGCGAGATCCGCGACGCGACCGCCACCGTCATGCCGTGGCTCCGGGCGGCGGCGACGGCCCGCAGCGTGGCCTGAAACGATCCGGGCTCCGTGTGCCAGTCGTGGACCTCGGGCGTGGGGCCGTGGAGCCAGAAGAGGCTCTCGCGCACTCCGGCGCCGGCCGCTTCTGCCAAGCGCGCACCGGTCGGCGGCCGCTCGAACGCCACCCCCGCCGGCGCGCGTTCGAGCAGCGCCGGCCAGCTCTCGGCGCTGCCATCCCAAACGAGGTGCGCAGTGTCCGGTGCCCGACTCACGAGGGGAACGCTACACCAGAGTCGACGGCGCGCACCGGCCGATCACGAGCGGCTCGATGGCTGCAGCCGCTGCTCGAACGCCCGGCGGGCGTTGCGAAGCGCCGCCGCGTCCACCGCGCCGGGCTGGGTGGGCGCGGTCTGGAAGCAGGGGCCCCAGTCGTCCACCACAGGCAGCGTGCGGCCCTGCGCCAGGCGCGTGCCCGGCAGCGGCGTCGCGAACTGCACCGCCGGCCAGGCGCCGAAGCGCCGGTGCAGCGAGAGGGCCGTCTCGAGCGTGCGCTCGACTTCGTCCAGCGTCTCGCCGGGCAGGCCGATGATCCAGTGCACCATGAGCGGGACGCCGACCTCGCTCGCCTCGCGGGCGACCCGTTCGATCGCCGCCAGGTCGAGCTGCTTGCCCACCACGTGGTCCAGCACCCGCGGCGCGCCGCTCTCGGCGCTGACGCTGACGGTGGTGATGCGATCCCGCAGGCGTTCGAGGTGCGCGCGGGAGAGGTAGTCGGCGCGGAACCCGTTCGGCACCTCCACACGGGCGTCCAGCGCCTCGATCCGGGCGAGAACGCGATTGAAGTGGCCCGCGTTGACGTTGACCAACTCGTCCAGGATGGCGACGCGCGTGGCGCCGTGGCGCTCGACCAGCGCGCCGAGCAGCCGCGCCAGGTGGGCCTCGCCGTGGCGGCGCTGCGTCTTGGGCGCGCCGGGTGCCAGCCCCGGGTTGCTGCTGCAATGCGCGCAGCGAAAGGGGCAGCCGCGGGAGGTGATCACCGGCAGCGTCCTCCCGTCGATCGGGAACTGCCAGTCGGGGCGACCGGAGCGGGCGACCACGCGGGCACAGAAGCGGTCGCGCGCGCTCAGGTCCAAGAGCTCCCAGGCCGGGAGCGCCAGCGCGTCCAGCGACGCCGGACCTTCACCCCGGATCACCCCGCGCGGCCGCTCCCCGTCCTCGAGCCACGCGCGAACGAGCGCGGGGACGGCGAGCTCGGCCTCGTACTTCACCCACGCATTCGCCTCCGGGTAGGCGTCGAGGAGCGTTGCCGTCTCGATGTAGTGCTGACCGCTCTGGTAGCAGTCCGCGAGGATCCGCGGCGCGTCCGGGTGGATGCTGCGGATCCCGCGGAGCAGCGCGCCCAGGACGTCGTCGCGCCGCGGTGGCCGGTGAAAGGGGGTGATGGCGACCACCACCAGCTCGGGGGAGGTCGCCTCGACCGCGCGGAGCACCTCGTCGACCGAGGCGCCGAGGTGCCCGCGGCCGTCCCGGCGCCAGTAGAGCGTCGCGCCCGAGAGCGCGTAGGCGTCGATCAGCGAGACCTCGTGGCCCGCCTCGCGGAGCTCGCCGGCGAGCTGCACCGCGCCGAGGTCCGCCAGGTACGGATAGTCGATCCAGTCCCGCGCGATCGTGACCGGCGGATGAACGACGAGGACCCGACCCATCCCGACACTCTAGCCCGGATTGTTCACGAGGACGTCCGAGGATCCCGAAGGGGTTCGGTTTCACGAGCCTTTCCGGCGCCCGGAGGAATACAGGCCGCATTTCGTAGGGTGACGGGAACGCTCGTGGAAGCACCAGGATTCGGGAGGGGCGAGATCGCGAATAATCCGGGATAACAGTCCGCGCCTGCGCCAGCCGCGTACGACGAGCGAAGGTGGGCGCCGAGCGAGGCGTTTCGATTCGGCCGGCGTCGCGCAGCGCCGCGGATCGTTCAGAGCGGCGTCGGCATCGGGGAGATGACGTTCGGCGTCTGCTCCGGCTCGACGAGCGAGTCCCGCAACAGCCCCATCAGCCCGGGAACGAGCTGCGCCGCGGTGTCCGGCGGGGCGTGCACCGAGCCCTGCACGCGCGACCCGACGGCTTCGATGTGCGCGAGGTCCGCGAGTTGCCCGAGGGCGAAGGACTCGCCGCCGCCGCGCTCCGAGAGCTCCCGGACGAGCCCCTCGAAGAACATGGTGGTGGCGGCGGCCAGCGTCGGATTGCCGAGCTCCACCACCACGCTGATGTCGAGCGGCCCGTCGGCGTCCGCCGTGCCGGCGAGGGTCATCTCCACCGGTCGACCGCGCTCGCCGCCGATGCGCCGGTGGGCCAGCGCGAGTCCGAAGGTGGAGTCCTCCAGGTTCGTCGCTTCCACCACGTCGCGCAGCCCGGACGGCCAGCGGCGTGTGGCTGGGGCCATGCGTGTGCGGGCGATCAGGCGCTCCAGCCGGTCGACGCTCCCGGTCAGCGCGAGGGTGTTGGGCCGCAGCTGGGTCATCGCCGTCGGATTGTCGTCCTCCCCGACCCACACCTGGTGGCCCAAGACGTCGACCACGCGGGAGTGGTGCTCGGGCGCCGCGGCGTCGAGCTGCGCGAGCTCGTCCGGACGGTAGCGGCCGCGCGTCAGCATCACGATCTCGTCCTCCGGCTCGGAGGGGACCATCGCGATGAGCACGAGATTGGTGCGCTCCATGAGCCCGTGCAGCGCGTTCTGCATCGGCGCTTCGGTCACCTCGCCCACGAGCTCGTTCAGGACGGGCTCGAAGGAGTCGCGGTAGGGCGAGCGGCGCATCCGAGCGAGGTCGATCTGGAAGAGGCCTTCCGTCTCGATCGGCAAGAGCAGCGCCCAGTCCAGCGGCGGTCGCTCACTCCCCGCCGTCGTCGGCGCCGCGGGCTCGCCCGTCTCGGGCGAAGTGCCACAGCCCAGCGCGAGCAGAAGGGAGACGGCGACGACCGAAAACGCTCTCATGCGACCTCGCTGGGAAAAAAGGGCCCGATACGAGTCCGTAGGCCGTCGGTAGCGCGGGTACAAGGTGGCTCCGCGAAGGGTGACGGGGCGCGCGGCCGTGGTCAGCCCGCCGCCCTACTGGCTCCCATTTTGCGGGGGGGACGGGCCCGACGACGAGTCGTCCCGCCCGAAAGCCGAGTAGCGAGGTTCTTCCACGGACTGCTAGAGTGGGGGCAATGCTCACCGAGGAGACCCACGCCGCCGGCGTGAGCGAGTCGAAGATTGCCCAGCACGAGGACGCCGCGCACGAGAAGCGGAACTGGGTGCGGCTGACCTTCGACTGCAACAACCGCTGCATCTTCTGCCTCGACTCGGACACGCACGACGGCGAGTATCCGAGACCCCGAGGACGTGAAGCATCAGATCCTGGAAGGTCGCAGGAAGGGCGCGACGCGCCTGATCCTCTCGGGAGGCGAGCCGACCATCCACCCCCGCTACATCGACTTCATCCGGCTCGGCACGATGGCGGGCTACGGCAAGATCGAGACGGTCACCAACGGACGGCTCTTCGCCTACCAGGAGTTCCTCGACCGCTGCATGGCGGCGGGCCTGTCGGAGATCACCTTCTCGCTGCACGGGCCGAACGCGCGCGTCCACGACGCGCTCGTGGGCGTGAAGGGCGCGTTCGAGCAGGAGAGCGCGGGGTTGAGGCGGGCGCTCGACGATGGCCGGCCGATTGTGAACGTCGACGTCGTCATCAACCGCGGCAACGTGAAGGTCCTCCCCGAGATGTTGGAGACCTTCTACGGCTGGGGGGTGCGCGAGTTCGACCTCTTGCAGGTCGTCCCCTTCGGCCGCGCGTTCACCGAGGGGCGGGACACGCTCTTCTACGACCTGGAGGAGGCGGCGCCCTACATCCGGACGGCGCTCGAGTTCTCCGAGCGGCCGGACGTGCACGTCTGGCTGAACCGCTTCCCGCCCCCGCACCTCGAGGACTACGAGCACCTGATCCAGGACCCCTACAAGCTCAACGACGAGGTTCGGGGCCGGAAAGAGGAGTTCGCGCGGCAGCTCGAGCACGGTGAGCCGCTGGACTGCCGCGATCCGGGCCGCTGCCGCTACTGCTACCTCGAGCAGCTCTGTGACCGGCTCGAGGACGCGCAGCAGACGACCCACGAGCACGCTTTCGAGCGGGTCCGCATCGACACCGAGTGGGAGGCTTCGCTGCCGCCGGTCTTCGGTGGTGACCCGGCCTCCGCCCGCCGCGCGAACGGCGAGGACGGCCGCACGCGCCTGCCCGTCCTCGGCTCCACCGCCACGCTCGAGCACGTGCCGCTCAGTGAGCGGGTCTCGCGGGCCGGGGCGAGCCGCTTCGCGATCCGCGCTCCCTCGCTCGACGCCGCCCGCGCCGCGCTCGCACCCTTCGAGGCCCGCGAGATTGAGCTCGACCTGGACGACTACGCCGGGCTCGCCGAGGCGCTCGGCGAAGAAGACCGCATCGACGACGGCGCGCACCTGGTCCGCGCCACCGCCCGCACGCCGGCGCAGGCCGAGGCGCTCTTGGCGATGGACGCCGCGTTCGAGGTCGAGGTCCTGCTGGCGCGCGACACCGCAGCCTTCGTCGAGGGCCTCGACCCGGTCCCCTCCCGGCTCGCGCTCCGGCAGCCGACCTACGAGCGCCTGACCGAAGCGTCGGAGCTGGACATCGAGGATCTGCCTGCCTTCTTCCGCCGCTTCACGGCTCCCGTGCCGGTCGAGGGCGTGCCGGCCTGCATCCTGGGCCGGACGCCGCGCTCGGAGCCGCCTACGCTCGACACGGCGATGATGCGTCCCGACGGAAGGCTCGAGATCTTCCGCTACACGCGCCGCTACATCCTCGACGGCTACCGGAGCAAGTCGTTGCGCTGCCGGCGCTGCGTCCACGACGGCGAATGCGAGGGCCTGCACATCAACCAGGTGCGCGCCCACGGCTATGCCTGGCTCGAGCCGGTGACGGAGCAGGCCGAGCCGAGCGAGTAGCCGCCTCCAGGGGAGGGCTGCTGCTCGAGGCGCGGGGGCGATGGCACGGCGACGGCAACGCCCCGGATCGCGCCCGTCGACAGACCGCGACGGCGGAGCACGCCCCTCTCACGGGGCCGTGCGGTACGTGGTGGAGCGGGCGTGGAAGGGCGCGGCGCCCCCTCGTGACCTACGCGTTCACGCGCTCCAGGTCGGCGGGCCGTGACCCGGCGTGGACATTGGAGCGCATCTCGCCCTCCCGCTGCCTTGCTGGCGGGAGGGGGCGCCATCTCCTCGACGATACGCCGTCAGGGCGTGTCGTAGACGCCGTTGCTGACCTCGAGCGTGTAGGTCTGGCATCCGAGCGTCGAGCCCGCTTTGCGGCGGATGCGCACGAAGTAGTCCGCGCTGTCGTCCGCACAGACGCTCACGTTCGTGTTCCTGGCCGAGCCGGGCGCGGTGCAGGGGCACTGGCCGGCGAGCCGGCCGTCCACGCTCGCGCGGAAGTCCGTGGCCCAGTCGTAGTCGGCGAACCCCATGTCGCCGCACTCCACCGCGTCGCACGAGCCCCGGAAGACGGTGATCTCGAAGGTGTCGTCCGGGTTGTCGGTCAGGTGGGCGCGGACGAAGTAGTTGTCGCAGGAGGTGTCCGCCGTGTCGACGGCGTGGAACTGGTACCAGACCTCGCGATCGTCCGGCAGCACGTTGCCGTTGACGGTGAGCATCTGCCCGCTGTCGTCGAGCTGCCCGAGGTCGATGGCCGAACCACAGCCCAGACCCTGGTCGGTCGGCGGAGCCGCCACACACTCACAGCCGGGAACGCTGCGGTCGAGATCGTAGGTGCCCGGCGGGCAGCCGCAGCTGTGATCCATGCACGTGCCGCCGCCCGGATAGGACTCGCAGAGCACCGCGGGGTCGCCCTCGTCGACCATGCCGTCGCAGTCCTCGTCGATCGGGCTGCAGATTTCGGTGTTCCCGGGGTAGCGGTTCGGGTCGGTCTCGTCGCAGTCCATCGACGCCGGGACGCCGTCGCCGTCGATGTCGACGTCGCCCGGCACACAGCGGCGGTTCTGGCAGACGTCGCCGGGTCGCTCGCAGCTGCCGTCGCCCGCGCAGGCGGGGTAGTCGAGGCAGCTGCCGCCCATGCAGTACTGAAAGGGATCGCACGTGACGCCGGTGCAGGGATCGCCCGCGTCCATCATGGGCATTGGAGCGTCCATCATCGGCCCCGCGTCGACGGGCGGCGGGCCCGAGTCGGGTTGGGGCGGCGAGCCGGAGTCGAAGTGACCCCCGTCCGATCCTCCCGCGCCGCCGTCGGCCCCGGTGCCCGACGCGCAACCACTCATGGCGAGCAGCGCCGCAAGCACGACGCCGACGCCCAACCGAAGTCCCCCGTGGATCGCTCGCATGCCCATCCCGTCCCGAGCGAGGATACCAGAGGCCGGCCGCGTAAAAAACGGCCCGCGTGCGCTTTCTGCAACCGCTCCGACTTCTCAGCGCGGACGAGCGTGCCCCCAGCTCGTCTCGTCGTCGGGGCGGAGTCGAGGCGTCGGCCGCAGATGGCCGACCCGCCGCTCCAGGATGGCGTTGAGCTCCGCCCCCAAGAGCACGCTGAACGCGCTCAACCACAGCCAGAGCAGGAGCACGATCACGGCGCCGATGGTGCCGTAGGTCTGGTTGTAGGAGCCGAAGCGGGTCGCGTACTGGCTGAAGCCCACCGATCCGAGGAGCCAGAGCGCGGTGGCGACGATCGAGCCGGGGCTGATCCACTGGAAGAGCGCCGGCTCCTCGCGATCGGGCGCCACGCGATAGAGCACGGCCAGCCCGACCACCAGCAGCACCAACAACACCGGCCACCGCATCCGCACGATCAACGTGAGGATCCAGGAGGGCACGCCGAGCGCCTCGATCAACGGCGGCACGACGGCGAGGGCGGCGATCGCGAGGATGCAGAAGGCCAGGATGCTCAGCGTGGTGAGCATGGCGAGGGCCCGGCGGCGCAGGAAGCTGCGCGTGTCGCGCGCGAAGTAGGCGAGGTTGATCCCCTCGAAGAGGGCGTTGACGCCGCTCGAGGCGCTCCAGAGGACGCCGGCGAGGCTGAGCACGAGGCCGATGCCGAGGGAGCCGGACGCGTTCAGCACCAGGTCGTGGAGCTGCCCGCGGACCAGCGCCGCCGCGCTGGGTGGAAGGATCTGCGAGATGGGGACGAGCTGTCGTTCGACGCTGCTCGGATTCAAGAAGAGCGCGTAGAGGGTGACGAGCCCGATCAGGCCGGGAAAGAACGCGAGCATCGCGTAGAAGGCGAGAGCGGCCGAGAGGATGGCCACGTGGTCGCGCTGGAGCTCTCGCACGAGCTCTCGCAACGTCTCGCGCCACTCGCGTAAGGGCATCTTCAGCGCGCGGAGGCCGGCGCTCTTCATCGTGGGCCGAGGTCGAAGAGCTCGCTCCGGTGCCGGGCGTCTGCGATGCCGGGTGCGGCCGTGGTGGAGCGAGACGGGGAGTGCACGCTCACCACCCGTGTCGGGGACCGCCACAGATGGGGCAGCCCTCGTGGTGATGTGCGTGTTCGTGATGATGATGGCGGTCGTGCTGCCCGTGCCCGCCGTGATGGTGCGGGTCGTAGTCGCTGTACGGACCGTGATGCCCGTGCGGGCCGTGATGCCTGTGCGGGCCGCAGTCATCGCACGGGCCGCGATGTTCGTACGGACCGTGATGCCCGTGCGGGCCGTGATGCCCGTGCGGGCCGTGATGCCTGTGCGGGCCGCAGTCATCGCACGGGCCGCGATGTTCGTACGGACCGTGATGCCCGTGATGGTGGCGCGGGCCGCAGTCATCGCACGGGCCGCGATGTTCGTACGGACCGTGATGCCCGTGATGGTGGCGCGGGCCGCAGTCATCGCACGGGCCGCGATGTTCGTGCGGACCGTGATGTTCGTGCGGACCGTGATGTTCGTGCGGACCGCGATGTTCGTGCGGACCGCGATGTTCGTGCGGACCGTGTTCGTGCGGACCGTGTTCGTGCGGACCGTGTTCGTGCGGACCGTGTTCGTGCGGACCGTGTTCGTGCGGACCGTGTTCGTGCGGACCGTGTTCGTGCGGGCCGTGTTCGTGCGGGCCGTGATGTTCGTGCGGACCGTGATGTTCGTACGGACCGTGATGTTCGTGCGGGCCGTGGCGGTAGGGGCCGTGGTGGTCTGGCGGCGGGGGCCCGTGGGCCACGCCGTTGGGCGGCTCGCCCAGCATCGCTCGCAAGCGCTCGGCGGTGAGCTGCACGATCAGAATCCACGATGCGGCGCTCGTCGCGCTGGAACGTGCAGGCGCACGCGCGCTCATCGGTCTCGTCCTCGTCCTCGTCCTCGTGGTCGGGCAGACGGAGCGCACTCACCCGCTGCTCCAGCGCGTCGAGCCGGCGGAGGATCTCGTCGAGTCGGTCGTCGTCCATGGCGGTCACTCTAGCCACGGCGCTGGCTCGGATCACCGTACGCCCAACCGCGGCTGAAGGGCCACGCCTGCGCCGGCTTCCACGCGGTACACGCGATAGGCCTCGCCGATCACGTGTAGTGCCACGTTTCGCACCGGCACCCCCGCCGGCGTCACGCCGTGCTCCTTGCCCTTGTGCGCGTGCCCGTGCAGCGCGAGGTCGCAGCCGGCCGCGTCGATGGCCTCCCCGAGCAGGTACGAGCCGAGGAAGGGGTAGATCTCGCGCCGCTCGCCCTCGAGCGTGTCCGCCACCGGCGCGTAGTGCGTGAGCGCGATGCGCACGTCGGTGTCCAGCCCGCGCAGGGCCGACTCCAAGAGGTGCGCCTGCTCCTTGGCGTGCCTCACGTAGGCCTTCATCTCGGGCTCGCCGAACTCGCTTCCGCACGCGCCCGCGAACCCGCTCCCGAAGCCCTTCACGCCCGCCACGCCGACCACGATCCCGCGGAGCGCCAAGGTGGTGGCGCTCCCTTCCAAGACGCACACGCCGGCGTCCTCGAGGGCGGCGCGGATCTCGGTCTCGCAGCCGGAGTGGTAGTCGTGGTTGCCGAGCACGGCGACGATCGGCACCGGCAACCCGCGGAGGTCGTCGGCCAACACGCGGCCTTCAACCAGCCGGCCATGCTGGGTGAGGTCGCCCGCGAGGAGCAAGAGATCGGCGTGGTCGGCCAGGGCGGTCAGGCGGAGCCGGAGGATGCCGACCGAGTCCTCGCCGACGTGCACGTCGCCGACCGCCGCCACCCGCAGCGCTCCCACCGGCGCGCTGCGGGGCGAGACATCGAACGCCACCACGCGGGTTCGGTTCACGACGCCCAGGCCCACGGGCGCCGCGCTCCGCGCGACCAGCTCCAACTCCAGCCGGCGATGCTCCGTATCCACGACGCCGACGAGCAGCACGCCCGCGCGGGTCACGCTCACCTCCACGTCGAGCGTGTGGGTCC
The DNA here is from genome assembly GCA_963832725.1 of uncultured Pseudomonadota bacterium. Taxonomy (GTDB): domain Bacteria; phylum Myxococcota_A; class Polyangia; order Polyangiales; family Sandaracinaceae; genus JAEZBP01. Next base: position 1,789,294 of record CAWHVG010000003.1, on the reverse strand, counting down.
GCTCGTCCTCGGCCAGGGCCTCGCGCACCCGTGCCACCGCGTCCTGATGCCATCCGCTCACTCGTTCACCCCTCGTAGACCCGCGCGTAGAGCGCCTTCACGATGTGATTCGGCACCGCCAGGTCGATCGAGTGCGCGTACACCAGCAGGCTCAGCAGCCGTCGCGGCGCCCGCTGTGCGCGCTGGAGTAGGTAGTCCCAGTCGAGCTGCGCCCGGCCGAGGATCCCGAGCGCGTCGTGCCAGTGCCGCGGGCCGATCTCGTCGTGCACCGCCGCCTTGAGGAGGATCGAATCCTCCGGCGCCAAGAGCGGCATTCGCGCGCCGAAGAGCTCCCTCCAGACGAGGTGATCGAGCATCTCCGCCTCCAGGTAGAAGCCGCCCGTGCAGAAGAAGATGAGGTCGACCATCACGTCGTGCTTGAACGCCTTGAAGAGCCACGCCGGGTCGGTCCGCTCCGTGTCGAAGCCGCGCGCGCGTAAGAGGCGCAGCGCGCGATCGGCGTCCTGCGGGCGGATCAGCACGTCGATGTCGTGCGTCCACCGCGGCCGCCCGAAGCAACTGACAGCGAGCCCGCCGATCAGCGCGATCGGAACGCGGTCGGCGCGCAGCGCCTCCACCGTCTCGCGGAGCACCGGCGCGAAGGAGCCGTGGTCCGCGCCATGATAGGGGTCCGACTTGCCGTTCTCCGCGCGCCGCTCCAGCGGAACGCCCACGTCGTGGTGCTCCATGTGGCCACGAGGCTGCAATCGCGGAGCCAACGCAGGCTCGGACGGCCGTGTCCGCCGTGCGGCGCCGCAGCGCGTGCTCGAACGCCACGCCGGTGGCGCGCCCGACACGTAGCTCCGACAACAGACCGGAGCGGCACGCATGAATCACGGCAGGCCCAAAAACAGAGAACGCCCCCGCGAAGGGAGCGTTCTCTGTCGAACTTCGTCTAGTGCTGAGATTCGACCGGTAGAGGGGGAGATGGCGCCGGACCGGCGTTTCAGGGCAAGGCGCTCGAACGAGTCGATGCTTTGCATCGGCGAGGAGGAGCAACGCGGCCCTGGAGCGTCGGACAAGCCAGGTCCCCTTCTACCGGGATGGATCTCGCACTAGGCAGGCTCAGCTGCCGGAGTACGTGCCGCCGATGGCCGAGCATGCCGTCATGACGCTGGAGGCCGTCGAGGGCGCATAGTACCAGGTGGTCACGGTCGCGCTGGAGCCACCGCCGCTCGCCGTGACCGTGCACTTGCCCACCAACCCATCACTGGCGCAGGCGCTCACGCTCGTCGAGCCGCTCGGGCAGCTCGCGGGAGCGGAGCTGCCGCTGTACTCCGCGCACGACTGGCCCGCGCCCGCGTCGCCGCCGCCCGACATGCAGGTCAAACCGCCGCCGCCCCCGCCACAGCCCGCCAGCGCGAGCCCACACACGATCAACACGTTCTTCATTGGGAAGCTCCCTCCACAGTTGTTGTTGACCGAGACGGTACAGCCTCCTCTCGGGTTTCCAAAACGTGGAAGCGCATTTGCGCTTGGGCCGGACCTTGACCTCGGAAATCCGGCCCTACCGGGGCGCGTCGACGGCGATCACGATCACGCTGACGTTGTCTCGCCCGCCGCCTTCGAGGGCCGCGTGGACCAGGCGCGCTGCGATCTCGTCCGGCGTATCGCCCTCGCTGGCGATCGAGGCGATCCGCTCGTCGGGCACCATCTTGAAAAGGCCGTCGGAGCAGAGGAGGTAGCGATCGCCTTGCTCCGGCTCGTCGACCGTCAGATCCACGTCGACCTGGTCGAACGCGCCGACGGCCCGACTGAGCTTGCCGGCCGAGGGACCGGTGATCCCGAGCGCGCCGAGCGTGTGATCGTGGGTGAGCTGTCTGAGCTCTCCGTTGCGGATCCGATAGCAGCGGCTGTCGCCGACGTGCGCGATGTACACGCGGTTGCGACCCGGCGAGAAGCGGGCCGCGACCATCGTGGTGCCCATGCCGGTCTTCTCTTCGTCCTCTCGAGCGCGCTCGCGGATCACCGCGTTCGCGTCGCGGATGGCGCTCATCATCTCCGCCCCGCGGCGCGGGAAGCCTTCGTCGAGTGGGCCGTGGTCGTCCGCGTCGAAGCGCGTCTTCAAGGTCTCGACGGCCAGGGCCGAGGCCACCTCACCCGCTGCGTAGCCGCCCATTCCGTCGGCGATCACGTAGAGCTGGTGCTCGGGCGCGAGGAGGAAGGCGTCCTCGTTGTGCTCGCGCTTCTTGCCGGGATTGGTCTTGCCGGCGGCGCGCAGCACGAAGGCGGCGACGGGCCCGGTCGGCTCGTCGTCGTCGAGCCAGAGCTCCTGGCTCTCCAGCGTCAGGGCGTCGCCCTCCTCGCTGAACATGGTGGAGATGGGTACGCCGGCCGGCGGCGGGACCGCCGAAACGCGCTCGGGCTCGGGCGGCTGGCGGGCCGGAGCGGGCTCGTCTCGCTTGCTGCGCAAGAGCAGGAGCCCGGTCACGAGGACCACGGCGGCGACGAGGGCGATGATCCAGAGCGTCATCCGCTCCGCCTGCGGTCGAACTGCGGGGGCCGCACCGGCATGGCCCCGGCATTCTGCCAGGGCCGGCGCCCTCGCGATACACTCCGTTCGCGGCGCGTCCCGCGGACCGACCTGTGCCAGCGGATCAAGGCGCTTCGGTGAGGGAAGGCGCGTCGTCGTCCGTCGATTCGACGACCTCCGCGTCGCTCTCGACGGTCTCGCTCTCCGCCGCCGCCGCCGCGGTCGCCCGGACCGCATCCGCCAGGCGGGCCACCCGCTCGCGGACTCGGGTCAGCTCGGCCTGTGTCGCGTCGCGCTCGCGCTGGGACGCTTCGAGCTCGCGGGCCAAAGCGCGCACCCGTTCCTCGGCCGCGCGTCGCGCGCTCAGCTCGCTCGCGATCCGTCCGTTCAGCTCGGTGGCCCGCGCTCGCGCGGCGTCGAGCTGTCCGCTCAGCTCCTGCGCGCGCCGCCGCTCCGTCTCGAGCTCGCTCGCTCGATCGCGCAGCTCGCCGCGCGCGGTGTCGAGCGCTCGCCCGCGGGTGTCCGCCAGCTCGCGGGCGCTCGCCAGCTCGCCTTCGCGCTGCCGGAGTGTCTCTTCCGTCGTGGTCACGCGCTCGCGTGCCGCGTTGCGGTCCGCGAGGGCCGAGCCCAGCTCCCGCCGCACGATCCCGAGCTGATGCTCGGTCGTCGCGAGCTCCCCAGCGAGCTGGCGGCGGCTGAGCCGGCCCTGCTCGTAGCGATCGCGCAGGGCGGCGTTGCCCTCCTCGAGCGCGCGTTGCCTGGCGTCGGCCACGATCAGATCCGCTCGCGCGTCGGCGGCCGCGCGGTGGGCGAGCTGGGCTTCCCGCGCGCGGTCGGCGGCCCGCTCGGAGAGCTGGTGGACCACGACGCCGAAGACCGCCGCCAGCGTCATCAGGAGCGGCGCGAGCCAGCGCGCGATGCGCCAGCGGCGGGCGCGACGTTCCTCCGGGGCGGTCAGGACCGAGAGCGCGTCGGCGAGCTCGTCCGCGCTCGGCCGTTCCTCCGGATTGAGGCTGAGCCAGCGCTCCAGCGAGGGTCGCAGGAAGCGGAGCGAGCGCGCCTCCGGCAGCGGCGGCATCTCCTTGGCGCGCTGCTCGATGAACCCGTGGATGGCGCCCGCCGGCACGTCCTGCTGCGTGCCCGGCTCGAGCGCGTTGCGGAGCGAGAGCGCCAGCGCGAAGACGTCGGCCGCGAAGCCGACCTCGGGGCCGTCGCCGTCGGCGAAGCGCGCCGCGACCTCGGGCGCGAAGTAGATGGGCGTGCCGCCGAGCAGCCCCTCGTGATCGTCCGCCGCGACGCCGAGATCGATCAGGACCGGAAGCACCTCGTCCTCGTGCGCGCCGCGCAGGCGGGTCAGGAGGACGTTGTCGGGCTTGATGTCCTGATGGCGGATCCCGGCGGCGTGCAGGGCGGCCAGCGCGCGCGCCAGCGGCTCGAAGATCCGCCGCGCCTCGGCGCGCTCCAGCGCGCCCCGCCGCATCCGCTGCTCGAGGGTCTCGCCCTCGTACCAGGGCATCACGAACCAGAGGCGCTGTTCGAACCAGCCGTGATCCTTGAACTGCACCAGCGAGGGGTGGAAGACGGCCGCGTTCAGCCGCAGCTCGCGCAGGGCCGTCTGGCGCGCGCGCTCGCTGAACGAGGGCGTGCGCAGGAGCTTGAGCGCCACGCGGTGGCCGGGGACCTCGGTGTCATCCGCCCGATAGACGTCGCCGAACGCGCCGACGCCCACCCGCTCCACGATGGCGTAGCGACCGCCGATGATGGTCCCGCGCTCGAGCGGCTCCTCGTCGACCGGCGCCGGATTGTCCGCGCTCGCCTCGTTCCAGCCCGCCTCCAGCGCGAACGCCTCGACGTAGATCGACGCGCGCGCGGCCAGCGGATCAGGCGCGTGAACGTCCAGGATGCGCCGCGCCCGCGCTTCGGCGGTGTCGAGCGCCAGCTCCACCTCGTCCGGCGCCAGCTCCACCACACACGCGATCTCGGCCACGGAGAGCTCGCGCGCGTGCCGGAGCTCGAGCAGCTCGGCCTCGTCGCGGGTCAGCTCGGCCCGCAGCCGATCGACCGCTGCCCCGCGAGATTCCCTCCACGTCGCGCCAGGGCAGCACCGGCACGCGCCCGCAACCCGGCATCGCCCTCTCGCTCTCGGCGATGGAGCGCGCCATGCGGTAGAGGCGCGCCTTGGGGCCCGGCGGTGCCAGCAGCTCCTCGGGCGGGAGCGCATCGAGCATGCGCAGGAGCGATCCGTACGCGGTCCGCCCGCGCGGAACATCTCCGATGGCGAGGGCGAGGTACTGCGCGAGCCCTTCGCCCCACGGGCCGACCAGCCGCCGGCGCAGGAGGCCGGGCGAGGTCTGATAGATGCCCGAGATCCGCTCGGGGGCGGCGCGTGCGGTCGCGTGTTGGGCGGTGGACGACGAAGCCATGGCGCACGTCGAGCCTACCTTTGCCTACATGCGCGCACCAAGAAAGCGGCGCTCGGGATCTCAGACCCAGCCGAGGAGCGGGCAGAGCACGCGCAGCAGCAGGAACACCACGGCGACCGAGATCAGGTTCAGCACCACGCCGAAGCGCATCATCTGCGTCTGCGAGACCCGGCCGGTGCTGTAGACGACGGCGTTCGGGCCGGTCGCGATGGGCAGCATGAACGCGCAGCTCGCGGCCAGCCCGACGGCGAGGGCCGGCGGCACCGGCGAGATGCCGAGCTGGGTCGCGACCCCGACCACGAGCGGCACCAGCATCGTCGCCGACGCGGTGTTCGAGCAGACCTCGGTGAAGAAGATCGTGAAGGCGCAGCAAACGGCGGTGAACGTCCAGAGCTCGCGGATGCCGGTCACGGCGACGAAGCCTTGGCTCATCGCGCCCGCGAGCCCGGTCTCGACGAGCTGGGTGCCGAGCGCGATCCCGCCCCCGAAGAGCAGGATGATCCCCCAGTCGATCTGGGCGGCGTCCTTCCAGCGGAGGACGCGCTCGCCTTTTCCGGCGGGCGCCATGAAGAGCAGCGACGCCGCGCCGAGCGCGACCACGCCGGGGTGGAGGTAGGTCTTCAGTGTGGCCGCGACCGACAGCTCCAGCGCCTGCGCCACGCCCGGCACGGTCCAACCGACGACGGCCAGCCCGAACGCGACGGCAGTGACCACCTCGCCGCGGGTCATCCGCGCCGGCACCTCCGGCTTCGCGCTCTCCTCCGCCGTCTCCTCCGCCGTCTCTTCGGGCGCCGGACCGGTCGGGAACATCCAGCGCGACACGAGGAAGACGGCCAGCGAGACCACGAGCGCCGTGGGCAGGCCCACCATCATCCAGTCCACGAAGCTCAGCGAGACGCCGCCCTCGCGCAGGATGCGGACGGTGATGAGGTTGGGTGGGCTGCCGACCACCGTGCCCAGCCCGCCGGCCGAGCACGCGTAGGCCAGCGCGAGCAGGGTGCCGGTCGTCTCCTTTCCCCGGCCGCGCGCCATCCCCAGGAAGATCGGCGCCAGGATCGCCGCCGACGCGGTGTTGGAGATCCACATCGAGAGCAAGACGCCCGCCACCATCAGCGCGAGGCGCACCCGGCTCGGCACGCCGGCCACCCAGCGCGAGCCGACGATCGCGCCGGCGATGCGCCGGTCCAGGCCGTGGCGGCGCATGGACTCGGCGATGAAGAACCCGCCCACGAAGAGATAGAGCAGCGGATCGGCGTAGCTCTTGAACGCGTCCTTGGCGTTCTCGACGCCCGTGACCACCAAGAGCGGCGCGATCAAGAGCGCCGTGGCCGCGATCGGGATCACCTCCGTCACCCAGGCGATGAGGACGGCGCCGAAGATCGCCGCCAGCCGGTGTGCAGCCGGCTCGAGCGGCAGATCGGCGAACCACACGATCACGAACGCGAGCGGCGCCCCCACCGCCCCCGCCAGCGTGCGGGCGCGGCTCGGCGCGAGAAGTTCGTCAGCCTCGGAGCTCACCGGGCCGAGAGGTTCTCCCATCGCCCAGCCGGAGGCAACGATGCCGGCTGTATCGCTGGTGAGTCGAGCTCGGCGGCTTGCGTGGCTGCCGGAGGTCGGAGCGTGGGCGAGGGGACGCGTCACGGGCGTGCCGACGCGCGTGGAGAGGCTCCCCGAGCGGTGGTGCGACCCGTGCATACGCTGGCGCCGTGCCATCCGACCGCGTGAAACTTGCGATTCCCAGGACCATGACCCAGGGTCGACCTGCGGGGGCCTTTTCGGGGTCCTCTTCGAGGGCAATGTGCTGATGAGCCCGTCTCGACAGTGGATTTGGTGTGCGCTGGCGCTCTTCTGGGCCGCCGGCTGCGGTGGCGAGGCCGCGCCCGAGCAGGCGGGGTCCGAGGTCGCCGACGTGGACGCGGAGGAGCCGGCCGCCGAGCCGGAGGTCGAAGCGCCGCCGCCGCGTCCGCGCGTGGACAACCGCCCGCCGCCGATGGCCCGGCCGGTCCCGTTCTGGGCCGAGGGGCAGACCGAGCGGGAGATTGACGCCGCCACCGCGGATCAGAACGGCTACTTCCTGCTCGATCTCGGCGAGTCCTGGACGCCCTATCTCTTCACCGAGCGCGACTCGGAGAACGAGGAGCGCATCCCGCACGCCTACCGCGAGACCTACCTGGCGCTGGCGCGGGGCGAGTTCCCCGACGACCACCACGGCGCCCGCGCCGAGCACGACAAGTACCTCGAGCTCTACGGGATCATGCCGACGCTCGGGCTCTTGCGCCGCCGCTTCCGCGAGGTGCGCGATTTGGAGTGCCGCCAGGAGCTCGATCTGGCGCCGCTGGCCGCGTTCGACGGCTTCGAGGCGTACCGCAACAACACCGTCGCCCGCCGCCGCGCCTCGCAGTTCCGCCACCTCGAGCGGCAGGTGAACGGCCTCGTCGAGCGCCAGGGCGTGTCGTCGGAGGCGGAGCTGAACGAAGACCGGCTCGACGATCGCGAGCAGCGCAACCTGCACGAGTACCGCGACCAGCGCCCGCGGGTGGAAGCCATCCGTGCCGCCCAGGCGCGCCTCGAGTGCGAGGGCTACTTCGAGGGCAAGGGCTCGCACATCGACGGCGCCATGGACTGGTCGACCCACGAGGCGCTGGCCGAGTTCGAGCGGCGCCACCGCGTGTACGGCTGGGGCTTCCTCGGCGGCGAGACGCTGGAGCGGCTTCGCGAGCCGCCGCTGGAGCTCGAGCGGCGGGCGCTGGTCCGCGTGCTGACCGAGCGCGCCATGCACTCGTTGGGCGTAGTCGAGGACGGCTCGGCGCCGACGCGGGCCGGGGGCGCGGCGCCCACCTATCGCGGGCTGGATCAGCGGGAGCACGAGGTGCCGAACCTCGAGGCGGAGCTGCGGACGCGCATCACCGAGGCCATCGGCCTGAGCACGCCGGAGGCCGCGCTCGACTTCCTGGAAGGGCTCGGCGACCTGACGCCCGACGCCGAGCGGGTGGTGGCCATCGAGGCGCCCGAGCTGCCCGAGTACTACTCGGACGACATGGACATCCACGCCGTCCTCGATCGCGGCGACGTCTGGTACGACTTCCCCTACGACGACGAGGGCCACGAGCGCGCCCAGCCGGTGGAGCGGCGCCCGCACTTGATCGTCGAGGTCGAGTATCGCGGCCAGCGCATCCCCCTCGCGCGCTTCGGCACGACCATCGGCGGCTGGCGGAGCGAGCTCATCGACGGCACCACCTGGTGGAAGTACAAGAACTCGCCGACGGGGCCGCGGATCTGGCAGCAGATCGTCAGCGCGCCGGTGTGGCTGCCGCCGGAGTCGACGCCGCCGCACGACCTGCTCTCGCGGGTGCCGGGGCGCTCGGGCGCCGACGCCTGGCACGTCAACTACCACGAGACCGGACCGAGCTACGCGAGCGCGTACGGGCTGGTCGCGGCCTACCACCTGCGTTTCAGCGAGCGGGCCGACGGCACCATCCGAGCGGGCGGCGACGAGGGCATCCGCACCCACGGCTCGGTCGACTACATGAGCATCATGCGGCGGCACTCGCACGGCTGTCACCGCCTCCACAACCACATCGCGGTGCGCCTGATGAGCTGGGTGCTGGCCCACCGGCCGCACCGTCGCGTCGGCCATTCGGCGGTCGCCTTCCGGCGCAACATCGAGCAGGACGGGCACACCTACGAGATGGCCATCGACCGGGGCGGCTACGTCTTCGAGCTCGAGCGGCCGGTCCGCATCGACGTGCTCGACGGGCGCATCCGCGGCCGCCGCCAGACGCCGGTGGAGACGGCGCTGCCGCGCTACGACGACGACGTGGGCGCGTACCTGCTGCCCGACGGAGGCGCCGTCCGCATCGACGCACTGGGCGAGATGACGCCCTACACCCTGCCGGACGCCGGCGTGCCGGACGCCGGCCTCATCGATCCCTTCGCGGCCCCCGCGGCCGCCCCCTGAACCATGGCGAGCATCCATCCATCGCAGGGCGCGCGTATCGTCCTGGAGCGGCTGTCGATCGACGAGGGATCGGCGCGCTACCGCGTGTCGATCTGACGAGCTGGACGTGGTGCACTCGACCGACGCCCGCATCCACGTCAGCGGCGCGGTCGAGCTCGACGAGTGGGTCGGCGCGCCGCCTTCGTGGGCCGTGACCTTCCTCGAGCGGACGCTCAAGGGCATGCCCAAGAAGCACGCCGACGGGAGCTGGCCGCGCAAGATCACGCGCTGGCGCCAAGAGCGCGAGTGAGCGTCGCTCTCGCCTGGCGCGAGGATGGCGCCGTCGGACCGGTGCGCGCCCCCAGCGCGTTGGCCGCGCCCGACCTCGCCGCCTGACGCGAGGACGCCGCGCGGTCCGGCTCGGCCGAGGCTCAGGGCGCGCTGCAGGCGCCGCAGCCCCACACCCCGCCGCCGCAGTCCATCGCGTCCTGCTCGCTGCCGTCGGGCAGGACGCAGCGGACCTGGCAGGAGCCGACGCTGGTGCAGCTGGCGGTTCCGCTGACCATCCGGATGGCGCACGTGCTCGCGTTCCCGCAGCTCACCCTGCAGTCGGCGCCGCACTCGACGGTGCAGGTCGAGAGGCTCTGACAGTCGACGGTGCACGCGTCGCCGCAGCTCACGTCGCAGGTCGAGACGCTGTCGCAGCCGACGTTGCAGTCGTCGAGGCAGGTGCCGCTGCAGCTGTCGACCGACTGGCAGGTTCCGTCGCAGCCGGGGAGGTTGCACTCGAACGCGCAGTCGGTCCCGTTGGTGCACGCGCAGGTGCTGCCGTGGCAGGGACCCCGGGTCGCGGAGCACGCGCTGAGCGCGAGCACGACGAGTCCGGCAAAGAAGCGGCCGGCGAGGACGAGGTGGGCGCCGGTTCGCGAGACCTGCGAAGGGCGACCGGTCGGAGCCATGTGGAGAGAGGAACGAGCGCGCATGGCGGCAGGACGTCAAAACCCGGCTGCGGCGTCAAGCCTCACGTGTCGCAGGGGCTTCCGTCGCGCGACCGGCTCCGCTCGCGACATCGGTCGATCTGTGGACGCATCCGGGCTAGAACGCCGTCGCCATGACGCTCTTGATGATCCCCGGACCGATCGAAATCTCCCCCGCCGTCATCGAGGCCGCGTCGGGCCCCCCGCCGGGGCACCTCGCGCCGAGCTTCATCGAGGCCTTCGGCCGCGCGTTGGCCGGCATGCGCCGCGTCTGGCTCGCCCCGGACGACGCCCAGCCCTTCGCCATCGCCGGCAGCGGCACGCTGGCCATGGAGATGGCCGCCGCCAACCTGCTCGATCCCGGACAGGGGCGGTGGTCGTCAGCAGCGGCTACTTCTCCGAGCGCATGGCCGAGATGCTCCGCCGCCGCCGGCGCGAAGGTCACGATGGTCTCGGCCGAGCCCGGCGAGGTCGCCTTCGCTGGACGCGGTGGAGGAAGCGATCGCCGAGCGCGCCGCGACGGCCCGTCAAGCGCGCTCTTCGTCACCCACGTCGACACCTCCACCGGCGTCCGCGTCGACGCGCACCGCTTCGCCCGCTCGCTCGCGCGGCACGAGCCCTCTCGGTCTTCGACGGCGTCTGCGCGACCGCGGCCGAGCGCTTCGAGATGGCGGCGTGGGGCGCCGACTCTACTTCACCGGCTCGCAGAAGGCGATCGGGCTGCCGGCCGGGCTGGCGCTGATGGTGGTCAGCCGCCGCGGCGCTGGAGGCGCGGGCGGCGCTGGCGAGCCCGCCGCCGATGTCGATGGACTTCGAGCAGTGGCTGCCCATCATGCGCGCGTACGAAGCGGGCAAGCCGAGCTACTTCTCCACGCCGGCGACCAACCTGATCCGCGCGCTCGCGGTGTCGCTGGACGCGATGCTGGCCGAGGGCATGGCGGCGCGCTTCGCGCTCTCCGAGCGTGCCGCGCGGGCCATGCGCGGCGGCCTGGTCGACGCTCGGGCTCTCGCTGCTTCCGGTGCGCGAGGAGCTGGCCGCCGACACGCTGAGCGCCGTCTACTACCCGGAAGGAGTCGGCCCCGCGATGGTCGGCTCGGTCGGCAAGCGCGGCGTGACCATCGCCGGCGGCCTGCACCCGGATCTGAAGACCCGCTACTTCCGCGTCGGGCACATGGGCCACGTGCTCAGCCAGCCCGACGACCTCCGGAAGACCGTACGCGCCATCGCCGACGCGCTGGCCGAGCACGGCCACGCGTGCGATCCGGACGCCGCCGTGGCCGCGTTCGACGCCGTGTTCGGCGGCTGAAAGCGGCGGATCGTGCCGGCTACCCGCGCAAGCTCATGGACGGCGTCGGCGCCGTCGGCGCCGGTGTGCGCGGCGGCGATGACGGTGCGCGCGCTGCCGGCGGCGCACGCGGCGGTGGTGCGCGGCGCGGGACGGCGTGGGTGGCTCTCCGTCGTACCAGCTCTGGAAGGGCGGCCGGTCCTGGCAGCGGGGGCGGTCGTCGCGCGGGCGGTCAGATCCGCACGTGGATGTGGCTGCGGTGGCTCTCGCTCCCGTCGCGCGGCTCGGTGGCCACCTCGACCTGGTGGTAGACGTCGTCGTCCACGCCGAGGTGACGTCCCGCCGCCAGCACGATCTGGCGTAGGTCGGCGGCCATCAGGATCCACTGCACGCGGGTGACCGGGTCGGCCAGCAGCGCCGCGACGAAGAGGAACGTGCGCCGCGGATCGATGCAGTAGGACTCGGCCCGGTCGCGACCGCAGCCGGAGGAGTCGAGCTCGAGAAAACGCGGAGGCTCGACCGGCTGGCCGTCCGGATCGGTCACGAAGAACCCGAGGTCCGCGTCGCGCCCGTTCTGGTGCGAGCTGTGGGGCGGCAGCCGCCCGCCGCGGCGTGACGAGAGCGAGCCCACCAAGAGACGTGGCCCTCGCTCGCGCTCCTGCAGCCGCTCCGCGGCGCGTCGCACCAATCCGACGAGCTCCTCGGTGCCGTAGTGGTGGGAGCCGGGCTGAACGATGAGGTTCGGCGTCGACTGGACCTGTTCCGGGTGCTCCAGGCGGCCGTGGTTCGGCGTGCCGATCGAGCGCGAGGCCGAGTCGGGCACGTCCTGCGCGGCGGCGACCCCCGAGAGCGCGGCGGTCGCGAGCACGAGCACGAAGACCGATTGGGCCGACGGCGCCCTCATCGGTCCCAGCGTATCGGGTGCCCGGCGGACAAGCGAGCTGCGCGACGAGCCCCCTCGGAGTGCGCCCGCGCCCCGTGCCCTCGGCCGTGCCGCGCGACCGAGCTCCGCCGAGGCGCGCCCCCGCGCCGCCTCGTACGCGGAGACCCGCGGAGCTCGCGCGGACGATGCCGGGCGGAGTGCGGACGCGGGCGCGGGGCGCGCGGACGAAGCGGGGTGACGTGCGGACGAGCGATCGCGTGCGTGGAGACGGGTACCGCCCGCGTGGAGACGAGTACTTCCGCGTGGAGACGGGCACTTCCGCGTGGAGACGGGTACCGCCCGCGTGGAGACGGGTACTTCCGCGTGGAGACGGGCACCGCCCGCGTGGAGACGAGTACTTCCGCGTGGAGACGGGCACGTCCGCGTGGAGACGGGTACCGCCCGCGTGGAGACGGGCACCGCCCGCGTGGAGACGGGTACCGCCCGCGTGGAGACGGGTACCGCCCGCGTGGAGACGGGCACTTCCGCGTGGAGACGGGCACTTCCGCGTGGAGGGAGCTCGGCAGCCTCGTACCGAGGGAGAGAAGCGCTCTTCGGCCGCTCGCGAGCGCGTGGAGAGGGGTGCAGGGCGCGTGGAGACGGCTACCGAGCGCGTGGAGACGGCTACCGAGCGCGTGGAGAGGGGCAGCCGAGCGCGTGGAGAGGGCTGCCGGGCGCGTGGAGAGGGCAGCCGAGCGCGTGGAGAGGGGTGCGGGGCGCGTGGAGAGGGGTGCGGGCGCGTGGAGACGGCTGCCGGGCGCGTGGACACGGCCGGGGAGCGTCTGGAGACGGAGGGAGGTCGCGCGGAAGACGCCGAGCGCGCCGTCGACGAGGAATGAGGTGCCTCAGCGCTCGCTGGCGCGGCGGAGGGCGTCCACGATGCGCGTGACGCTGGGCGCGCCACTGACGCGTCCTTCGGCGTCACGGTAGATCCGGCAGCAGGCGCCGCCCTCGGCCTCGCGTCCTTCGACGTCCGTGTCGTCGACGAGGATGGTCGGAGAGGGCCAACCGGCGATGCGACGGTCCGTGGCCTCGGGCCGCACGTGCTCCTCCCACTCGCCCGCCATTCCCAGCCGCTCGAGGGCCTCGCGGAGACGCTCGCGCGCGAGCGGGAGGTTCGGGCAGTCTCGATCGGCGATGAGCTCGACGCGCATGAGACGGAGGCTATCCGCTCTCGCCGGTCTCCGCAGGCGCCAGCTCGTCTCGCGTGCCTCCCGTTGCTGTCGGTCCCAGCCCGGCGCGCTATCCTCCGCCGTCCATGGCGAGGCTGACGCGCGAACGGCTCGCGGCGCTCGGAGCGCCTCTGTGAGCGGCGTTCCGCCCCATCTGCGGATCGACGACGGCGCGTGGGTCCGATATCGGCTCGTGGAGGGCGAGGGCCGACGCGCGGTCGTGACCGGAGAGGATGGCCGCTTTCTCCTGCTCGACGGCGCCGAGATCGACGCGGCGCGGGGCGGGGACGAAGAGGGCGCCGCAGTCCTCCGCCGCCTCGCGGAGCTGGGCTTCGTGTGCACCGCCGAACCGAGCGCGCGCGCCGAAGCGTCCGCGCATCACGTCGTCCTGGTGAGCTGCGGAACCGGCTCGGCGCGGCGCGTCATGGACGCTCCGACCGCCCGCGCGGCGATCGATTGCGCATTCGCGGGCGCGCCTTCTCACGTCCGCCTCGATCTCCGAGGGATCGAGCCTCCCGTCGAGGTGGAGGTCCTCCGCGCGCTGGTCGACTCGGCGGTCGATCGGAGCCGCGAGCGGGGCTCCGAGCTGTCGGTGGTCGCCTCCATCGGTGATCAGGTCGACGACGCGACGCTCCGGTTTTTGGTCGGCACCAACGCCGCGCTGAACGCGGACCTCGAGACTTCGGGCGCCGACCGTCTCCGCGTCGTCCGGCGGCTGCACGCGCTCTATCGCGAACGCGGGATCGATCCGGAGCTCGCGTACGTGACGGCGGTCGCCACGCTCACCGACGACGTGCTCGAGCGCGGCGCGAAGGAGCTGGTCGCGGCGTGCGTCTCGGCGGGCGTCGTCTACCTGCAGGTCCGTCTTCCCGCCGGCGCCGCCGCCGGGCTGCGCGCGTTTCACCGCGAGGTCGTCGCCGCGGTCCTCGAGACCAACCTCGGCGGCACGCTCCTGGTCGAGAAGCGTCTCGCGCTCCACCTCGAGGCGCTCACCCAGCGTTGCGCCGCGGGCGCCTGCGCCGCCCGAGTCGGGTCTACGCGCCCGATGGACGCGTGTACGCCGGTGTCGACGGCGCGCTCTCGGGTGACGAGCGTGCGTTGGTGGGGCGCGTGACCGACGATTCGAGAGCGCTCGCACGGGCGGCGCGGAGCGAGACTGCGCGCGGCGACTCTGCGCGCGGCGACTCTGGGTGCCGCTTCTGTGCGTTCAATCCCTACTGCGGCTCGTCGCTCCTGCGCGCCCATCTGATGGACGACGGCGCGGACGCGCGGCGCTTCGGGAGCGCGTTCTGCGATCGGTCGATGGGCACCTTCGACGACGTCTTCGCGCTGCTGGCCTCGCCGGCCGGGCAGGACCTGCGTCGGGTCTTCGCGCGCTGGGCGAAGGCGCAGAAGAGGGTGGCCGCTCGCCTCCGCGGGCGCTGATCGATCCGGCGCGCTCGACGCTGCGGGCTCCGGCACCACCAGCCGCTGCTCGCCCCGCGCCGATCGGGCGGCGCGGATGGCCAGCCGGGTCCAGAGCGTGGAGGCAGGCGCGTCGCAGCTCGGCTATCGGTCGACCGGCGCGCTGGACGCTGCCGGCTCCGGCACCACGAGCCGCTGCTCGCCCCGAGCCGATTGGGCGGCGCGGATCGCCAGCCGGGTCCAGAGCATGGAGGGCGGCAGCTCGCCCAGGTACGCGTATTCGCGGAGCGGCCGGCGCTGCTCGCCGTGCACCTCGATGCGCCAACCGCGCTTGCCGGCCGTCGCGAGCTGCGTCGCCGTGGCCGCGTCGAGCCCGCGCCCGACCTCGAGGTGGACCTCCCGCGCGGCCTCCGGATCCGTCTCGAGGAGGCGCGTCAGCTCGTGCGCGCCGACGCGCGGCGGGCCTTCAGGCGCGGAAGCGCCCGCGTCGACGCTCTGCAGTGCGTCGAGCCCTGCCTGCAAGGCCTCGACGTCGCGCAGCAGGAACGCGAGGAGGTGCGCGCTCTGGAAGTCGGGGCGAGGTGGCTTGGCGAGCGCCTTGCCGCGAACGGCGAGCAGCCGCTCCGCGAGCAAGAAGCGCAGCTCCCGTCCGAACGCGTCCTCCAGTCGGACGCCGAACATGCGGGCGAAGCGCGCGGGGGAGAGGTCGCCCCGGCACGCCTGCTCGGTGGCGAAGAACGCCATCTCGAAGCGCGCGTCGACCGGCGCGTGCACCATCCGAGGCATCGCGCGTTCGCGAAGCGCGTCGATGTAGTCCTGCACGCTGCCCGCGGGGATGGCGAACCCACGCCCGTGGACGTGACCGAGCGCGCCGTGGCCCAACGCCAGCGTGGAGGTGGGCCCGATCATGTCGTCCTGGAAGTAGCGGCGCGCGGTGTTCGAGCGGTCCCACACGTACTGCATCCCGAAGCTGGCTCGCTCGATGGGCTTCTCGGGCCAGCGGGGAGGCGCCTCGCGCCAGATGCACGCGTCGGCCTCGAGCAGCATGCGGTTGGCTGCGCGGCTCTCCGCTTCGTCGGGCGCGTAGCCGAAGCTCGCCAGCGCGGAGTTCTCGCCGAGGAAGCGGTTCACGCTCAGCGAGTCCGGCTCGAGGGCGAGCGTGCGCTCGACGGTCTCCCGCCAGCTCTCCTCGGTCTCGCCGGGCAGGCCGGCCAAGAGATCGATGTTGATCGAGAACCCGAGCCTGGCGCGCCGTCCGGATGGCGCTCTCCACCCGAGCCGCGTTCTGGTCCTGCCGGTTGATGTTGCGGAGGACCTCGTCGGTGAGCGACTCGACGCCGAAGCTGAGGCGGTGCACGCCGTGCTTTCGGAGCACCTCGAGCCGTCCCGGCGTCGAGGTCGCCGGGTGCGCCTCGACGCCGATCCGGGCTCCCTCCGCCAGCCGGAAGCGGGCGAGGTCCGTGAACAGCGTGTCGAGCTGCTCTTCGGCGAGGAGGGTCGGCGTGCCTCCGCCGACGTGGAGCGAGTCGAAGCGGAGCGGCTCGGCCACCTCCGCGAAGCGCCGCGCCTGCATCCGGAGCGCGTCGACGTAGGCTCCGACCACGTCTTTGCCGGGGTGGGCGACCGGCGAGAGCAGGCAGTACGTGCAGACCCGCGCGCAGAAGGGGATGTGGACGTAGAGCGTGGCGCGCGCGTAGCCGCCGTTCTCCGCGCGCTCCGCGAGGGCCCGCCACCACTCGAAGTGAGCCTGGCCGCTCAGCGGGCGGAAGACGAGACCGAGCGGCACGTGGAGCGGCTCGGGCGAGAGCGCCAGCGTGCGCCGCACCAGGTCGAGGCGCCGTCGGAGCTCGCTCGCGCTCATGCGCTCGCTCGCGCGGGCCGCGCCACGCGCGGTGAGCTGAACCAGCGTCTCGCGCGGGATGTTCGAAGGAGCCCAGCAGCGGGTGCAGGGCGCGTGAGGCACGCCCTCGGCGAAGCGGCGCAGCTCGTCGCCGTCCAGGATCTCCGCGATGGATTCGGTCGCGCACGTTCCCGACGACGTAGCGCGGGTTGATGATCGGCGCCTGGCTGCAGGGATGGATCGCCCCGTCCACGCCGATGACGATGTCCATGCCGACGAGCGGGCAGCCGCAGCGCTCGACGAACGTCCGGTTGTACTCGCCCTGCGAGTAGAGCTTCAGCTCGTCGGTTACGGCGGCGCCGAGCCCCGGTGAGAGTCGGTCCCAGCGCACCGGCGGCACGCGCGTCTCGAGCAGAGGGTAGGGCACCGGCAAGACGACCAGCTCCGCGCGGGCCGCGGCGAGCCGTCGCGCCAGGCGTGGAACGGTCTGGAAGTAGAGCTCCTCGAGCTGCGCCTCTTCCAGCATCGCGTGCTTGGGGCTTCCCTCGAAGAAGTCGCCGGCGAGCGTGAGCGACCAACTGTTCAGACCGAAGGGCGACATTCGGTCCCAGACCGTGTCGAGGGAATGCACGTTGAGCCGTGACACGACCGTGTTGACGGAGCGGTCGACCCGCGGCAGGTGGCGCGCGACCGCGTCCGCCATCTCGACCAGGTCGGACGTGACACCGTTGCGACCTCGGATCAGGTCGTTCTCCTTCGGCTTTCCGGAGTCGATCGAATAGACGAGGCGATCGACCCCGCCTTCGCCCAGCACCTCGACCGCGCGCTCGGCGACGCCGGGCAGCCCGCCCGTGAACACCGCCGTGCGCGCGTTTCCCCGGAGAACGCGAAGCGCGGCGGGCAGGTGCGGCGAGAGCAGCGGCTCGCCGCCCGCGAACATCACCTCGCGAAAGCGGTTCGCGAGCAGCTCCCGCGCCACGCGCTCGACCTCGCCCTCGGCCAGACCGCGCTTGTGCTTCTGCGAGTCGATGTCGCAGTAGGTGCAACGGCTCGGGCACGCGGCGGTGAACATCCACATCGCGTAGTGACGCGAGCGGGGAGCCGCGCGAGCTTCCGACGGCAGCACGTCGTGAGGCTACCGGGGGCGACCGGGCCTCGCAACACCGCGCTCCGGTGCCCCGTCCCGAGCATCGTCGGGCCCGTGACGGCCACACCTGCACCTCGTTCGGACCCGATTCTCGAGCCCGACGGCCGTCCCGCACTTCCCGCTGCGGCCGTGGCGACGCGGCCCGCCCGTGCTCCTGCGCTCGTCGGGCCGCGTGGTATGGTGAGCCGACGAGGAGACGCCGTGCACTCGCCCGTCGAGCTGTTCAAGGATCGCGCCCAACAGGAGGTGTTCGAGCAGGACGGCTTCGCGCTGTTTCGGCTCTTCCCGCGGGACGTGGTGCACGAGCTCTTGCGCCTCTTCGCCCGGATCGAGCCGGGCATGCGGCAGGACCCCAACTGGCCCGATCGAGCGTGGGGGGTCCCGACGGAAGCGAGCGCGGTCGAGGTGGGCGACCGCGAGGACGGCCTCGACGATCTCTGCTACGTGGCGACGCCGGAGCTCCGCCGGGAGGTCCACGGCGCGCTGCGGGAGATCGCCACGCCCTGGCTCGACGCGCACCTGGTCGACTACGACATCGTCGGCGCGACGTTCATGAACAAAGGGCCCCGCGCGCGCTCGATCGTGGCGCTCCATCAGGGCTGGAACTGGGTGGACGAGAGGGCGGGACAATACTCCGCACAGCTCTGGTGTCCGCTGGTCGATACCGAGCAGGCCAACGGCGGTCTCGGGCTGATCCCGGGCTCGCATCATCTCGAATGGCCCTACCGCGCGGTCGGTGATGACAGCCTCTTTCGGCCGCACTTCTCGATGCTGATCAAAGAGCATTATCGGGCGTACTCCGCCCGCGCCGGTGAGGCGATCATGTTCCACGCGCGGCTCGTGCACGGCTCGGCGCGGAACTGGGTGAACGCGCACCGGCCGATCGCGGTCGTGGTCGTGGCGCCGCGTTCGGCGACGATGGTGCACTACATCCGCGTCGACGACACCCACGTACACGCCTGGGGGATGTCGCCGCACAGCAGCGACACGCTGGTCGCCGGTCAGCCGCCGGAGGGGCAGCCGTCCTTCGGGATCCTCGAGCACGAGTCGGTGCCGCCGACGGCCGAAGAGGTGAGAGCGCTGCTCGACCGCCCCATCGCCGGTTCCCACGAAGGAAATCTGCCCGACGACCGAACGCTCGCGGACCTGCTCGAGACCATCGGCGAAGAGGCGGCGCCCTTGGCCATGCACGGCGCGGGAGCGAGCTCGGCCGCAACCCCGGCGACGGCAGCCGGCGACGCGAGGGCGTTCGTCGACGCCTTCTTCGGGGGCACGCTGCCGGTGCCGCTCGACCGGTCGTGGCGAGTGATCGCGGTGCGCGCGGGTCGCCACGCGGAAGGCCTGACGGTCGAGCTCGAGCGTCGTGAGGGTGGCGCGTTCGAGGCCTGGATCGAGCGCAAGCAGCCCGGTCGCTCTGCCCTGGCGACCACCCGCTTCCTCGCGGTGGGACACGGGGCGCTCCCCGAAGCCATCGAGTCGCGTGAGGTGGGGGAGTTGCTCCGGAGGCTGGCGGGGCTCCTGCTCGCGGCGGAGAAGAACATGGTGGAGCGGCAGGTCGTGGACCTCCTCGCCCCCCCGTCGCCGGCGACGGTCGAAGCTCCCGCCGAGCGCCGTCCACCTCCCGAGTGGGCGGCGGTCGAGCGCCGGCGGTCCACGTTCCCGTTTCCCATCGCCCGGCGCCGGATGTTCCGCGACGGGAGCCTCGACGAAGCGATGTGGGAGCGCGGGTACGCCGTCGTGCCCTTGCTGGACACGTCCGAGCTGGAGCAGGTCCGAGCCGAGTACGCGCGCTACCGGGACGGGATCGTTCCCGACCGGGAGGGCGACGAGGCGGCCCGCCAGATGAAGGACCTGCTCGACATCCGCGACATGCCCGACCCGGGTGCGCGGCTGGCGCTGACGCACTGGGTGAACGGCTTCGCGCTCGAGCGCTGCCGGCGATACGTGAGGCCGGAGCTCATCGCGTACGCCGGGCAGTTCCTGGTCAAGCGCGCCGGCGCGCCGGCGACCGGTTGGCATCTGGACGCCAGCCTCGTCGATCCCTCCCGGCACGTCGCGATGCGGCTGTGGTGCCCGCTCCGTCCCGTCTCGCAGGCCGCAGGGTGCATGCGGTTGGTGCCGGGAACGCACCGGTTCTCCGGATACGTCCGGGGCTGGGGCCACGCGCTCGACGAGGGGCCCGTGGCGGCGGCTCTGGGTGCAATCCAGGCCCGCGCGATCTCCGTTCCGCTGGAGGCCGGCGAGGCGCTGATCTGGAACCCAGGGCTCGTGCACGCGAGCCACGCGAACGAGACGGAAGACCGCGCGCGTGGTGCTCTCCGTCACGCTGGCCGAACCGGATGCGGAGTTCATCCAGCCCGTGGCCATCTCCGACACCGAGGTGGCCTGCCATCGCTGCTCCCGTGAGGACCTGGTCGCAGACCCGCCCGTCGATGCCGCGTCGGCGGCGCGTCGGCCGGACTGGGTCGCCGTCGCCGAGGGCCGCGCGCGCTCGTTCGCCGACATCGCCCGCTTCCTCCCCTCGTAGTCCTCGTGCCGGCGCCCGGCCGGTCCATTCGCCGGGGCGGGAGGAGCGGCGAAGGGGGGACGATCCACGCATGGGTCGGGAGAGCGAGAACGCCGGTGTCGCGTGGTGATGCGGAGCCGTGGCGCTCGCCGGCCCCGGTCGACTCCAGCGCGGCGTCCTGTCTGTCCGCACGTCACAATCGTTGGCACTCCGGCCTCTCGACGTGGGTGCGCGTGGCGTCACCGTTTGCCCGAGAGCCACCTCTCGTATGTCTCGAGAGCCTCGCGGTGGGGGAGGGTCCTGCGAAGGAGCGCCGGCAACCCGAGGTCGACCCACCGCTGGAACGCCGTCGGGTCGGCGGGCGCGTCGAGCAGACGCGTCTCCACGCCCTGCCCGAAGAGCACGTTGTCAATCCCGAGCAATCCGAAGAAGCCACCGCCGAAGATGGAGTCGCCGATGAGCTCTCTGTCCATCCGGGCGCTCAGCGGAGCTCCCGAACGGAACGCCTCCACCATCGCCTCGCCCAAACCGAGCTCGACGTCGGCACGGCAAGCGCGCCAAAAGGGCGTGTCGCGCTGGTTGAAGCGGAAGTGAAGGGCCAAGAAGCCACGTAAGATGTCCCAGTGGTGCGCCATCGCGGAGTTGGCTCAATCGCGCGTCGAATCGGGCGTGTCGCGCGAGGGGAGGAGCGTCACGAGGAGCTGGATTTGATGCGCCACCATGTGGAGCGCGGTGGACTCGAGAGGTTCCAAGAAGCCATAAGCGTTACCCAGGGCGAACACGTTGCTGCGCCAACCCTCGCGGCGTCGGCCCGAGCGGAATCGGACGAGGCGCGCTTCGCCGAGGCTCGGATCGAGGCGCCGCAGCTCCGCTTCCGCGTCGTCCGGCGAGAGAAAGCTCGACGAGAAGACGTAGCCGCGGTGATCCTCGTCCCGCGTCGGGATGTTCCAACACCAGCCGGCGTCCATCGTCTCGGCCAGCGTGCAGACCGCGGGCCGGCCGGCGTTCGGCCGCTCTGCCACGACGGCCATGTCGGAGAAGAGCGTGGACGCGTAGCTCTCGAAAGGCACCTTCAGGGCGTCCCCCAGGAGCAGGGAGCGAAAACCGGAGGCGTCCACGTAGAAATCGAACGAGAGCTCGCGGCCGTCGGCGTCGCGCAGACGAGAGATGCTGCCGTCCGGTCCCGCGATCACCTCCGCGATGGTGAAATCGATGACCGGAATGGACCGGCGGCTCGCTTCGGCGTCGAGGAACCGGACGAAGGGCGCGTTGTCCAGATGATAGGCGTAGGGGACCTGCGGCAGGAGCGGCAGTACACCGCCCGCGTCCGTTCGCAGGACCGGCGCGCGATCCTCGACCATCAGCTTGGCGCCGAGTGACTGGAGGTCCGGGTCTCGAGCGACCGTCATCGCCTCCAGGATGTGCGCTCCGTCGAAGGGGTGATGAAAGGGCCTGGCGCCGGGCGCGCCCCATCGAAACCGAATGCCGAGCTTCCAGGTCGGGCGAACGTGGCGATAGAGCTCCAGCTCGTCGATGCCGAGGTATCGGTGGAGGAATTCGACCATGTCCGGCGTGGTGGCCTCGCCGACACCGACCACCGGAACGCGGAGGAGGCCACGATGGTCACGGCCAGATCCGGGCGATGGCGTTGGAGCGCGAGGGCGGCGAGATAGCCCGCCGTTCCTCCTCCGATGACTCCGACCCGCCTCTCCGGGGCGTCGTCGGCGGCGGGCGTGAAGCGTGGCGCGTGCGCGGACGCGATCGCCACGCCGAGCTCGAACGCTCCAGCGCGGGCTGGCGCCTCGCGACAGTCGGCGCAGTCCGAGCGTGCGCGCACGGCGGAGGATCGGACGCCGCCGTGGGTGATGTGATGCCGACGACACCAGAACAGCTCCTCGGGCCGGGCATCCGGCGACATCGCGTGGCCGACGGCGCGGACCAGATCCTCGACGACGGGCACGACCAGCGATTCGGGGCATGGGCTCGTACGCCAGTCGGGGTCATCGCGACGGTCCGGATACGCGCACGACAGGCACGGCGTCCACCCCGGGACGACCAGCGGTCCGATGGACACGTCGTCCCGCCCGCAGACGACGAACGCGGTCGCGGTGCCTGCGCGCAGGCTCCTGCGATTGAGCTCGAGCGCTTCGGTGAAGGGCGCGCCTTCCTCGGCCCACACGATCAACTCGGGGGCGGCGCCTCTTGGCCGTCCGCGCCTTCCCAGCCCGCGCGCGCCAGGCGCGCTCGGATTGCTTCGCCGAGGGGCCCGGTGCCTCGCACGACCACGCTGGGCCTTCGCGGCGCGCTTTTTTCAGGCGCCGGTGTCGGGGGTCCCTGCACGTTCGGTCGCTCTCCGTATGCCGCGAAGGCCGTCGAAGTGTCGGGCCCTACGCGCGAGCCGGCCCGGGTCCGCGTACGTACCAGCGAGCGAGTGCGCTGGCACTTGCGAGGAGGGTGAGCCGAGGCGCGAGGGCCTTCAACACCGGGTGGCCAGCGTACCACGGAGCTCCGCGCGGGGGCGGGCTGGATCCGTCCCGTTTCGGTTCACGGCGGGGGGCGGAGGCGCTTCCGTTCGTGACGCCTGCGGTGGCCCTCGGGCCGTCGTGCGGGCGGTTGCCGGGCTCGCCCGCCCCAGAGCGAAAGGTTCGCCGGGCGCGACCGCACAGGAGCCCGCGTGCTTCGGCGATGCGGCGCGCGCTCGATACTCAGGCGGCGGCGTGGGCGTCCAGAGGCCAGCGCAGGTGACTCACTTGGGGCGCGACCGCGGCGAGCTGGGCGCGCAGCTCGGCCATCGGCGTTCGGGCTCGCGGGTCCTGGCGGACGGCGCCGGCGAGGACCTCGGCCACGGGCGCCAGCGCGGAATCCTGGGCCAGCCAGACCAGCCCCTCGAAGTCGCCGTCGTGGCTGAGGTGCGCGGTGATGATGCCCACCTCGCTGCCCGCCCATACGAGCTCGCGGCCGGTCAGCATCTCGAACGCCAGGCAGCCGAACGCGTACACGTCCGCCGCCATCGGCGTCGGCTTGTGCCCCTTGGGCAAGAGACCCCAGACCTCCGGCGCGCCGTAGCTGGCGGTGGCGCAGCCCGGCCTCAGATGCCGGCCCGCCAGCCCGAAGTCCACCAGCACCGGCGTCCCCGAATGGCCGGTGAGCGCATCCATGTCGCGGAGGATCACGTTCGAGGGCTTCACGTCGAGGTGGCCGACTCCCACCTCGTGCATGGCCGCCAGCCCCGCGGCGATACCGTCGAGGAGGGCGAACGTTCGCGCGACGTCGAGCGCGCCGGTGTCGAGCACGCGCTCGAGCGTCGGCCCTTCGACCAGCTCCATGACGAGGATCGGTTTGGGGCGCGCGCCGGCGTCGAAGGTCACCAGGCGCGCCAGGTTCTCGTGCTCCGGAATGGCCAGGAGCGCGCCCGCCTCCTCGCGGAAGAGCCTCAGGAACTCGTCCTCGGAGAGGGTGCGGGCCGCGGCGCCGGAGTACTCGGGCACCTTGAGCGCGAAGCGCGGCGCATCCTCGTTCTTCTTCTCCTCGGAGCGGCGCGCGACGAAGACGGAGCCGACGGCCCCCGCGCCCAGGGCCCGCAGCACGTAGAAGCCGCCCAGTGTGCGGCTCGGCGGCAGCCAAGGCGGGAGCGGGGCCTCCTTCGGCGGCGCCGGAGCGAAGCTGTCGCGCCGCTCGTGCCCGGGCCGCGGCTCCGCCGGTAGGCTCAGGATGCGCACCAGGGCGTTGCCCGCGACCTCCGCCAGCGGGCCGGGAAGATCGTCGTGCAGCGAGTCGAGCGCCGCGGCCACGGCCTCGCCCAGCGGCTCCTTGTCGCCGCGGTAGGCGCGCTCGACCGCGATGTCGACGACCCGGAGAGCCGGTCCCGCGACGCCGGTGGCGTCGTCGGGGGTCTCGCCGAGCCGCCGGCGCGCGCCGACGATCAGCCGCACCAAGAGGCGGACCGCGCGCTCCAGCTCCACCACCGCCGAACCGTCCGCTTCGTTCGCGAGCTGCGACAGCGATCGCGCGGCCATCAAGCCTTCGATCGCCCGCTTGTACGCCAGGAGCGCGCCGTGCAGCGCGTCCACGCGGGGCGAGCTGGCGGCGGGGAAGCTCCGCACCAGCGTGCCGAGCGCGTCCAGGCTGGCCCGCGTGCGGGTGCCGGTGACGCGCGCGCTCTGCTCGGTTCGGTCGACGAGTATCGCGTAGGCGCGGAAGACGTTCTCCATCTCCGGGACCATCGACGCTTCGGCCATCGTGCCGAGGCTTCGGAGCGAGTCGACGTGGCGGACGACGATCAGAAAGATGTCCGAGAGCTCGGCCAGCTCCTCGCGCAGCACCGCATCGCACGCGCGCGCGGCCGCCGCGGTCACGACCCGCGAGAGCGGCGACGCGGCGTCGCGCTGCACGCGCCGGAGGAGCACCGAGAGCGTCCGCAGCCGCCGGTCGCGCAGGTCCGAGCCGCGCGGGTCGCCAAAGCTCCCGTCCGCGTCGACCGCGTGGAGCAGCGTGCGCAGGCGGTGAATGCGAAGCGTGCGGTGCTCGATCGCTTCGCCCTCGGCCAGCGGCACCCGCTCGTTCTGGAGGAGCCACTCGGTGAGGCGCGCCAGGTAGCCGTTGAGCGGGGCCGTCACCGCGCTGTTCTCGCCGCGGGCGCCGAGCGTGAGCAGGTCGCCGAGGATGCTGGTCTCGAGCAGGGCGCCGTCCAGCTCGCGCATCGCCCGATACGCTTCGCGCCGGCCGGCCAGGTTCGTCTGCGGCGCCGCCTCCAGCTCGCGCAGCGTCGCCTCGACCTGCACCAGCACGGCTTGTGCGCGCGCGTAGGCTGCCCGGGCGTCGTTGTCGGCGAAGGCGCCCAGCGCAGCTTCCAGGTGCAGGCGGAGGCTCGGGCGCTCGCGCTCCTCGTTGGGACGCAGGTCTTCGTCGAGCGCCTCGGCCAGCGCGACCAGACCGTCGTCGTCGCTCTCGGCGAACCCCGCCTCGCGGAGCTGGGCCCGCGCCATCTGACAGGCCCACGCGCCGAAGTCCCCATCGACCCGCTCGAGGCGGAGCGAGAGCAGCGCTTCGGCGGCGTCGAGCCCGCCTTCGCGGACGAGCGCGGTGCAGAGCTCCTCCGCCGCCTCGGGCTCGGCCTCGGCCGCGCGCGGGAGGCCGAGGAGCATTGCGCCGGCGATGCCGGGATCCTTCCGGCGCACGTCCGATTCCAGGAGCGCCGCGGCGCGCGTGAGCGCCTTCTGGGGCGCGACCGCGATGCTCGCCGCCAGCGAGGCGGCGGCCCGCCGCCACTGCGTGGGCGTGAGATCGGGATCGAGGTCGGTGACAATCTCGTCGGCGAAATCGATGACGTGCTCGCTCAACAGGCCGCGGGCGGTGGCGACGTGGCGCCACACCAAAGGCTCGCGGTCGCCGAGCAGGCGCTCCCAGGCGCGCTTCACGCCGTCGCGCTCGAAGACCGCCAGCACGCTGTCGTCGCCGTGATCGCAGCGGCGCGCGGCCTCCCGGGCGGCTCGCTCGAGGAGCCGGGCCGCCAGGCGCCGGGAGGGGAGGGAGCCGGTCGAGGGTTGAACCAGCCACTCCTCGGCGAGCTCCTGGCGTGAGACCAGCGCCAGGGCCAGCGCGTCGGCCCGCGTGCCGGAGCCGATGGGCAGCTCGAGGGCGAGCGCGACCCGCGCCCGTACCGCCGGTCCGCTGAGCGCGCGCTTGGAGGCGACGGCGAGCTGGGTCGCGAGGGTCACGAAGGTCGTGGCGTCGCCCTGGTGCAGGCGCGCCGCCACGCGCCGGCCGAGCTCGCGGCGCTCCTCCCCCATCGGGAGCACGGCCGCCAGCTCGTAGAGCGCGGCGGCGGCGTGGGAAGGCGAGAGGAAGTCCAGGTCGTCGAGGAGCCCGGCGGCGATCGCCGAGCGCACGCTCGCGAGGACCTGGGCCGGGTCCAGGCCCTCGAGGGGCACGGGGCGGTGCTCGGCGGCCTCGGCGGCCAGGGTCGCCATGCTCTGACGCCACAGGCGCCGGCGTTCGTCGTCGTCCGCGCTCGTGTGGAGCCGAGAGAGGCCGTCGAGGTATTCGCGTTGCGCTCGCATTCGGGGAGGTGAGAGAGAAACGGCAGCGGGGCCGGACGTTGCAGTCGGCGGTGGAGAAAGCCGCGGGCTCATCGATTGTACTGCGTCGGGCACCAGGTTTGCTACGGACACGCGGTGGTCCTGCGACGAGCGCGCGACGTCGGCCCCTCTCGGAAGCCCGAGCGCGGGCGTCGGCCGGCTCGCCGCCACTCGCCGGAGAACTCACCTCGTCCGGCGGTGGAACGACGGTTGCGGCAGCGCGCCTCGGGCCCTACTCTCCGGCCGCTGGAGGCTCCCGACATGGCCGAGACGGTGTTCTGCGTGAAGACGAAAGCGGAAGGCGAGAAGCTCGACCGTCCCCCTTTCCCGAACGAGCTCGGCGAGCGGATCTTCGAGAACGTGTCGAAGGAGGGCTGGTCCCTGTGGATCGCCCACTCCACGATGTTGATCAACGAGTACCGCATCGACGTCAGCTCCCGGCAGGGCACCGAGTTCCTCCTCAAGCAGGCCGAAGAGTTCTTCTTCGGTGAAGGTTCGGCGGCTCCGCCCGACTACAAGCCCACGGAAGGCTCGGGCGGCGACGGAGAGGCGTGAGCGACCACGACGGGGACGCGTCAGCGGGCCCCCTCGGCGAGCACCGCGCGCTCCGCGACCGTTTCGAGACGCAGGCGGCGACCCTCGATCGTCGCGTCAGCGCGTTCTCGATGGTGCAGCTCTTGCTCTTCGGGACGGCGGTCGTGCTCGGCGGCTCGGGGCTCTTCGCGGGCTCGGTGTCGATGCTCGCCGGCGGCTTCGGCGTCTTCGCGTTCTTCTTGATCGTCCGGGCCTACCAGGGCCGGGTGCTCGCGGCGCGGGACGTGGCCCTGACCCGCAAGGAGATCCACGACCGGCACGTGCGGCGCCTGATGGACGACTGGCGGGAGCTGCCGCGGGTCGACGGGCTCTTGCCGGCCAGCCATCCCTACGCCTCCGATCTCGACATCACCGGCGAGGGCTCGCTCCTCTCCCGGATCGACACCACCCACACCATCGCCGGCGTGCAGACGCTGGCCCTCTGGCTGGCCCGTCCAGCCGCTTCCGAGACGATCGCCGAGCGCCAGGAGGCGGTGAAGGAGCTGGCCCCCGAGGTGACGCTCCGCCAGGAGCTGGAGGCGGCGGTGCTCGACACCGGCCGCGAGCGCCTCGACGCCGGTCCCTTCGTCGAGCTGATGCAGAAGCCGGGCATCCTCGAACAGAAGCCCTGGCTGAAGCTGGTGGCGCCGACGCTGCCGATCCTCACGGTGGGGCTGTGGGCGTTGGGCTACGCGCACATGATCCCCGGCTGGCTCTTCCTCTTCCCGCTCGCGGCCCAGCTCGCGGTCGTCCGGATGACCGAGCCGCGCTCCCGCGAGGTCTACGAGGCCATGGGGAACAAGAAGGGCTTCGTCGACGCGTACGTCCGGCTGATGCGGGTCGTCGACGGGATGCAGCCGAAGGCGCCTCTTCTCCTCGAGCTGCAGGAGCGCCTGAAGGTCGAGGGCGCGCCGCCCTCGGTGCAGATGAAGCGCCTCGACCGCTGGGTCGGTTGGTACGAGCTGCGTGAGACGGGGATCGTCCACATCTTCGTGAACCCGATCCTGCTCTGGGACCTGAACTGCTTGGTCGGGATCGAGCGCTGGGTGCGCAACGTGGGCCGGCGCTCGGGCGCGTGGTTCGACGTGCTCGGCGAGGTCGAGGCGCTGGCCGCCATCTCGGTCTTGCTCCACCACGATCCGGGCGCGCGGATGCCGGAGATCGCGGACGAGGGAGAGCCCTTCGAGGCGGAGGGGATCGCGCATCCCCTGCTGATGCCGGACGCGCGGGTGGCCAACGACGTGCACCTGCGCGGGCCCGGCACATGCCTGATCGTCACCGGCTCCAACATGGCCGGCAAGAGCACGCTCCTCCGCGCCGTCGGCGTGAACATCGCGCTCGCGCTGGCGGGTGGGCCGGTGGTGGCGAAGCGGATGCGGGTGCCGCGGGTGCGCCTTCGGGCGAGCATGCGGGTGGCCGACTCGCTCCAGAGCGGGGCGAGCTACTTCCAGGCCGAGCTCTCGCGCCTGCGGGTGGTGGTGGGCCACGCCGACCAGCAGCCGCCGATCTTCTTCCTGCTCGACGAGCTCTTGCGCGGGACGAACGCGAAGGCCAGGCACATCGGCGCGCGGGCGGTGGTGCGTCATCTCCTGAAGCACGGCGCGACCGGGCTGGTGGCCACCCACGACGTGGCGCTCTCGGCGCTCGAACGCGAGGAGCCCGAGCAGGTGGAGAACGTCCACTTCACGGACGTGATCCAGGACGGCGAGATGATCTTCGACTACCGGCTGCGATCGGGCGTGGTGCGGACGAGCAACGCGCTGAGGCTGCTCTCACAGGTCGGCATCGAGGTCGAAGACGACCCGTCACTGTCTTTGGGCGACGAGGCGGCCGCGCCGGCCGAGTGACCACGCGCCTCGCGTAACCTCCGAGCGGCGTTGGCGCCTCGCGCGGTTATCCTCCCGGCGTGCCCGAGGACCCCATCGAGAACGAGCCCGTCGCGCTCTCCCTGCCCGCCGACACGCCGGGCGGGAGCGTCGCCTACACCGACGTGGACGGAGGCTACTTCGAGCGGCGCGGCCTGCGCCGCTACGCGCGGGTCTGGTCGCTGTGGGCGCTCGGCGTCGGCGCGGTGATCAGCGGCGACTTCTTCGGCTGGAACTACGGCCTGCGCGCCGGTGGGTTCGGCGGCATGCTCGTCGCGACGACGATCATCACCGTGATGTATGCCGGGCTCTGCTTCTCCATCGCCGAGATGTCGCCGGCGCTGCCTCACACCGGTGGCGCCTACTCGTTCGCGCGGACGGCCATGGGTCCCTGGGGCGCGTACATCACCGGGCTCGCCGAGAACATGGAGTACGTGCTCACGCCGGCGGTCATCGTGGTGGCGATCGGGAGCTACCTCGGCGCCATCTTCGGGACGCCCGAGAGCGTCCAACCCCTCTGGTGGCTCTTGGCGTACGGCGTGTTCGTCGGTCTCAACATCTGGGGAGTGGAGACGAGCTTCCGCTTCACGGTGCTGGTCACCTTCCTCGCCCTCGGGATTCTGGCCGTCTTCTACGTCGGCGCCGCGCCGCACTTCGAGCTCTCTCGCGCGCTCGACATCCCCGCGGATCCGGGGCAGAGCGCGTGGCTGCCTCACGGCGTCCGTGGTGTGCTCGGCGCGCTGCCCTTCGCCATGTGGTTCTACCTCGCCATCGAGGAGCTGCCGCTGGCCGCCGAGGAGGCGCACGACCCGGTGAGGGACATGCCGAAGGGCATCCTCTTCGGCCTGCTGACGCTCGTCGCGTGTGCGTTCCTCACCCTCGTCGCCAACGGCGCCATCGCGCCGGGCGCGCAGGCCATGGGCGAGTCCGATGCGCCGCTGCTGACCGGGTTCGCGACGATCTTCGGCGAGGGGCTCGCCGCCAAAGGGCTCGCGCTCGTCGCCGTCACCGGTTTGATCGCGAGCTTCCACACCATCGTCTTCGCCTGCGGCCGGCAGATCTACTCGCTCTCGCGCGCTGGCTACTTCCCGCGCGTGCTCAGTGTCACACATCGGACCCGGAAGACGCCGCACGCCGCGCTCCTCGTCGGCGCCGCGCTCGGCTACGGCGCCGCGCTGGCCATCCACTCGCTCGGCAGCGATCACCCCGTCGGCGCCGTCCTCTTGAACATGGCGGTCTTCGGCGCGGTGATCTCCTACATCCTGCAGATGCTGAGCTACATCTTGCTCCGCGTGCGCTTTCCGGACCTGCCGCGGCCCTACCGGAGCCCTCTCGGTATCGCCGGTGCGGTGGTCGCCCTCGTGCTCGCGCTCCTGACCTTGGTGACGCTCTTCGTCTCCGATCCCGTCTACGCGAACGTCGTCGTCGGCGCCGCCGTCTGGTACGCGGCCGGGCTGATCTACTTCGCGGTGTGGGCCCGCCGGCGGTTGGTGTACTCGCCGGAGGAGGCCTTCGCCGAGCGGGGAGGGCGGGGCGCGTGACGACGGCGCGTCTGACCGAGCCGCCGCTCTTGCTCTTGCAACGGGCGGCGGGGACCCCGCGGGAGATGGCGGCCAAGCTTCGCCGACTCGCGCTGGCGCTCCGAGCCTATGCGGACGGGCCGGCGCTCGACGCCCGCCTCTCGCGCCTCGCCTCGCTCGGACTGATCGAGCGCGTGCCGACGCGGCTTCAGCTCGTGCTCGGCTCGATCGACATGCTGCGCTTCTGGATCAGCCCCGCCGCCGCCGACTACTACGCCGAGCGCGGCATCGACTACACCTTCCACCAGGTGCTCCGGATCCTCGACGCGCCGGCGTCGATGGTCGATCCAACGGGTTTTCTGAGCGACCGAGACACCATCATCGGGCACGTCATGCAGGTCGTGCATGCCAACCCGACCTACGATCTGCAGCTCCTCGAGTCGCACGAAGGAGGCCTCGAGGCGCTGGAGGCGCAGGTCCTCCAGATGCTCGACGGAACGCATCCGCACGCCGGCTCGATCGGCGCCATCGTGGAGGAGCCCGACTACCACGCGCGGCTGCTCGCGTACGTCCGGGCGTATCGCGAGGCGCGCGACGCCGACGCGCCCATCCGCGACAACGTCGCCACCGACCCGCGCTGGCGCGAGATCGAGCGCACCTTCGGCACGCTGCCGCGGGCGATGGGGTACTTCGCGAAGATGCCCACTACGCCTCTTCACGCTGCCCGCCACCTGCTCGCGGTGCGAAGCTTCCCGCGCCACCTCGCTCCGGCGAGCTGATCTGCGCAGCGGAGCGGGTCAGACCCAGTGGCCTTCGAGCTCGCAGCCGTCGTCGCCGAGCTTTCCGCCGCGGGCGATGTGACCGCGCACGTGCTTGGCGCCCGAGATCTCGAGGAAGGCCTCACAGGCGCCGAGCATCTCGGCCCACATGTTCTCGTCCCAGCCGATGCAGCCGCTGTAGCGAGCGAGCGCGTAGCCCTTTCGCGCCTCGAGCACCTCCACCCGTCCGGTGTCGAAGAACGCCGAGTAGAAGCGCTGAGTGACGCTGAACATCAACTGCGGGGAGAGGATGCTCAGGACCAGCTTCTTGTAGATGCCGAGCATCTCGTCGCGCGCGGCGACGCGGCCGACCTGCCGGCAGAGCTCGACGCCTTCGTCGGTTGCGCCGCGATAGGAGGCGAGCAGCTCCGCGTACCAGTCGAGCGGGTACCATGACGCGGGGAGGAGGGTGCGATAGCGGAACGCGTCGGCGAGCTCGGCCGGCATCTGTTCGCGCGCTCGCTCCCGCGCCTCCTCGCCGCGTAGCGTGAGGAACGCCTGATCGAGCGCGCGCAGCGCGAGCCCCTTCAACTTCCCGGGTCGATGCACGGTCACCGTCAGCGTCTTCCGGTATAGCAAACGGTGGGCGCGCGCCCAACCGAAGGAGGCACCCGCGTCCGGTCGTGCTAGTCCCGGTCCTCATGAGCGACGGCCCGCTCGAGCTCCGAACGCTGCGCCTCGCGGATGGGCGCACGATGGCCTACCGCGATCTCGGCGTGCGGCACGGGTTCCCGGTCTTGAGCTGCCACGGCGGGCTCTTGGACGGTCGCGACATCGAGCCCGCCGACGAGGTCGCGCGCGCGCTCGGGCTGCGCCTCCTCTCGCCCGACCGGCCCGGGATTGGGGGCTCCGACCGCTGTTCCGGGCGCGCGCTCCTCGACTGGACGGACGACGTGGCGCAGTTGGCGGACGCGCTCCGTCTCGATCGCGTCTCGGTCCTCGGCTGGTCGCTCGGCGGGATCTACGCGGCGGCCTGCGGCTTCGCGCTGCCGGAGCGGGTCGTGCGGGTGGCGCTGGTGGCCGGCTGCGTGCCGCTCGATGATCCTGCCGCGTTCGCCGAGCTGAACGGGATGGACCGGGCCATCACGGCGCTCGCCCTGAAGGCGCCGCGGGCGCTCGGCGCGCTCGCCCGCGCGTCGAGCCGTGTGGTGGCCGGGGCGGCCGCGCTCGAGGAGCTGGCGTGGCGGGTCGGGGTGGCGCTGCCCGAGCGGATGCCCGACGAGCTCGGGCGCGCCGTGGCGGCGGGCCTGGCGAGGCCGTCGGGGTTGGTGGACGACTACCGCGTGCTGGTGGCGCCTTGGGGCTTCTCGCCGGAGCAGATCGAGGTTGCGGTCGACGTCTGGCAGGGGGGCGCCGATCGTTTCGTGCCGCCCGTCTGGGGCGAGCGTCTCGCGCGCCGCATCCCGAAGGCCACGCTGCGCATGGTCGAGGGCGCGGGCCACTTCCTCGCGTACTCGCGCTACCGCGAGATCCTCGGGCCTCTCCGGCCCTGAGCTCGACGGTCCGTCCACGGCGCCTTCGGTCGGGCAACGCCCGCGGAGATCGCCGCGGGGTCCTTCAGGCTGACGGCGGGATCCTCGCCGTCCCGACGTCAATCCCTCGACGCCGGAGCCTACTGCATCATCCCGAACTGCACGGACGCCGGGTTCACCAAGGCGATCAGCGCGTGCGTTTGTCGGCCGGCGCTGACGTGGGGGATGGTCGCGTAGAGGAGCGTGGTGCGGTCGTCGATGATGATGGGGGCGGGGGAGCGCAGGTCCGTCTCCATGGCCACGGGGAGCTCGTGGCGGACGAACGCGACGCCGTCGTCGCTCCCGGCCACGTAGGGGAGGACGGTCCCGTCGTCGCGGTGCGACTCGAAGTACATGCGGATCAGCGTCCGGCCCGCCGGCGTGACGATTGACGCCGCGCCCGGCCCGTGGACGGAGACCTCGACCGACTCTTTCAAGTCGCGGCCTACGATGGAGATCGGGTCGATGGCGTCGGTGCTCGGGTCGCCGTCGACCTGGGTGAACGCCAGGCCGTCCTCGGAGCGCGCGGCGCCCATCGCGCCGCCAGCGTCGTAGTACATCCACCACGCGCCATCGATGCCGCGCACCACGCTGGGCCGGCGCGGGGAGCCGGAGATGGCCGCGTCGGGGCCGAGGACGGGGCCGTCTCCGACCCGCGTGAAGGCGCCGTCGACGCTGGGCGCCTCGGCGACGCCGATGCCACCGTCTGCCGCGTAGTACATGCGGGCGCTGCCGTCGTCCTGCACCACGACCCAGGGGTCGTAGACCGCGGCTCCCTCCCAACCGGCCGACGCCTCGAGGACGGTCGTACCGGCCACGAAGCCCTTGTCGGCGCGGGGCGGTGAGCGCTGGATCGTGCGCGGCTGGAACGCGTCCCAGTAGACGTCGTTCTCCGGGTAGCCGTCGGGCGTCGGGGGCGCCATGTCGGCGAGCGGCGCCGAGGCGTAGAAGAGGTGGCCATCGGCCACCATGACGGCGTCGAGGGCCACGTTCTGCAGCACGATCGCACGGCCCCCGAACACGCCCGTCTCGTCCGAGGTCAGCGGGCGGAATTGCCCGGTGCCCCCGTTCGGGTAGGCGTCCGGGAAACTCCCCGGGTCGCCGATGGTGCTGCACGCGGTGGCGGCGAGCAGCGCGACGAGAGCGACCAGATGCGCGAGGCGGAAGTCGCGACCGGTATGGCCGAGCGGTCGGCGTCGAGATTGGGTGTGCGCGCCCGCAGGAAAAGCAGGAGGCTCGCGCCCGAGATCGGCGTCGAGGGCCGGCCAGACGGCGTTGCGATCCCCGCCGAGGACATCTAGCCGCCTCAATCGAACCTCGCTTCCACGGTGAGGCCCCCCGCGAAGATGTTACCCCAGGCGACGTAGTCGCCCACCGGGTCGATCGGCGAGGACTTGATCATCGTCCGCGCCGGCAGCCACGAGTACGTGAAGTGGGCGTCGATGCTCAGCGAGCCCGGCAGCAGCGGACGGAGGCCGAAGAGCTCCACGCCGACGCCGGCGCTCCAGGTGTGGCGGTCCGTGTCGACCAGGTTGGTGAACCCCATCTGCTGGGGCGCCGGGCTGTTCTCGTAGAAGTAGCCGCCCCGCACCTGGAAGA
Source organism: uncultured Pseudomonadota bacterium (assembly GCA_963832725.1). GTDB lineage: Bacteria > Myxococcota_A > Polyangia > Polyangiales > Sandaracinaceae > JAEZBP01. The sequence goes on along the minus strand of CAWHVG010000003.1, from coordinate 1,755,205 downwards.
CGACGTCGTCGGAGCGGTAGGGCGTGACCTCGATGCCGATGCGCGGCACGAAGCGGTCGTGGAAGTTCGCCGCGACCGGATGCCCCGCCGGGATGTGGTTCGGCACGGTGATCCGGTCCTGCAGCGAGGGCGGCACGTCGATGTCGAGGATGACTTGGCTGCTGCCGATGGGGCTCTTGTAGAGCGACCACATCAGGTAGGTGACCTCGACCCCGACCCGCAGCCAGTCGAAGGGCGTGTAGCTCGCGCTGAACGAGAACTGGTGCGGGACGTAGGCGTTCACCGACTGCGTCAGCAGGTAGAAGTAGCTGTTGATCGCCGTGTCGCCGGCCACGATCACGGCCTGGTTGACCGGGTTGCCGTTCTGATCGCCGACCTGCGCGACGAGGGTGTTGTCGAGCGAGTACTCGCCCCGGTAGACGGCGCCGAAGTTGAAGCCCTCGAAGGGGCCGACCTGAATGCCGACCTGCGGGTAGCGGATGGTGATCAGGCGTCCCTGCAACGAGTGCTCGAGCTGCGACGCGTTGGGCTGGGCGAAGTTGATCGTCCCGCGGACGCTCAGCGTGTTCGTCGAGTAGCTCAGAAAACCGATGCCGCCGCCGATCCGCAACCACGGCCAGGGTTGGATGGCGACGTGGGCGGCCAAGAACGCGCGCTGGGGCCGGCTGTCGTAGAGCTCCCAGCGCGGTCGGGCGCGTGGCAGGGAGCGCGTGCGCGACAGGCGCTGATCGTTGAGGTGGACGCCGAGCCCGAAGCCGAAGCGGAAATTGCCGATGTGGCCGGGCACGTTCAACCCGAGGACGATTCCGTCGACCGGATCGACGGCGCTCGAGTCGTGGTTGAGATAGAGGTTGGGCGCGGCGCCGAACCAGCCGATGCCGACGTGCAGCTTGCCGTCGCGGACGATGCCAGCGGGGTTGTAGTAGTTCGCGCTGAAGTCCTGGACGTCGGCGGTGACCGCGCCGGCCAGCGCGACGGAGCGCGAGCCCATCCCGTAGGTGTCCATCGGCTGCGCCGCTGCCGTCTGGGGCAGGACGAGGAGCGCCAGGAGGAGAGCGGACGCGCCGTTCCGCCTCGTCATCAGCGCTGTCATCAGCACGGCCATCAGAACTCGATCCCCAACGTCCACCCGCCGACCAGGATGAGGCCGTCGGTCACCATCGGCGCCGCTCCGTCGGTCAGGCCGACCTGGTGGGTGCGCGGGGTCAGCACGTGGAGCTGGCCGTAGACGTCGAGGACGACGCGCTCACCGTGCGGGCCGAGGTGGATGGTCCAGCCTGCGCCCGCCGTGACCACGTGGCGGTCGTTGTCCAGCATGCGGAACGCCACCTGGTTGCTGGCGATCGGCATGCCCATCGGCGTCCGGCGCGGCGCCATGCGCGCGGGCGGCGCGGGCGTCGGCTCGTAGGCGTAGCCGGCTCGGAGGGCGAGCGTGAAGTGCTCGTCGCGGACGGTGTACTCGACCGCCACGCGCGGGCTGGGCACGGTCGAGAAGCCCGGCGCCGGCGGCTGGTTGCCGTTCTCGGTCGTCGGGATCAGCGCGCCCGGGTACATGCTCCAGAAGCGCGTGGTGACGTTGGCCACCAACATCAGGTTGTGGATGGGCCGCCAGTAGCCCTCGGCGACGAGCGCAGCGGGGTCGTACTGCACGATGCCGCCGACCGTCAGCACCGGCAGCGTGAGGGGCAGGTCCGCCGTTCGGATGTTCAGGTTCATGTGGGCGGCGAGCTCGTGGCGGTAGTTCACGCCGAAGCCGAACTCGGGCCGCCGGTAGCTGACACCGACCAAGGGTGCGAACGTGGTCAACAGCTGTGTCTCGACCACGGAGCTGAACGAGTTGGTCTCGTCGAGGCGGACGTTCAGGTCGCCGACCACGTCGGCGAGCACGCTCACGCCCACGCCGATATAGAGGCCGTCGACGATGTCGTGCAGATCGAGGCCGAGGCCGACCTGGATGGCGAGGACCTGGGCGCGGTTCAGCACCGTCCACTGCGGCACGGTCGGGTACCGCACATCGCCGATCAGCATGGCGGAGGCCGGCGTGAAGAACGCGCCGCCGAAGACCAGCCAATCCTTGAGCACGTCGCCGAAGGGGAGCGGCAGCGTGAAGCCGATGGTCATCCCGCGGGCCGGCTCGAGCGGGCTCTCCTGCCCGTTGATCCGGAGCCGGTAGCCCGCCGCGTGGAAGCCGAGGTTGAGCTGGCGGCGCCGGGACATCGCGAGGCCTGCCGGGTTGGCGAACACCGCCTCGTAGCCCTCGGCGTACGAGGAGCCCGTCATCGCCATGGCCGTCGTGCGGCCGCCGAACCCGAAGAGGTCCTGCGGCGATGCGTGCGCGGCGCACGGGACCGCGAGCAGCAGCGCGAGAACGCAAGCGGCGCGAGAGAGCGCCCGTCGAGCGGTAGCCGGCACCATCCCCAGGCGACGCACCATACACGAGTTGCGCGCGCTGGTGTCACTCGATCAAGCGCGCGACGGAAAAGAAAACGGCCGTCGCGGGCGAGCCCGGGCGGCCGTCTTCGTGGCGGGCGTCGAGCGCCCGCGCGGGCTCATCAGCCCTGGTTGCAGGTGATCGTCGCGTGCGTCTCGCCGCGGTGGATCGAATCCCACACGCGGACGATGTACGCGCCGGGCTGGAGCTGCTGCGTGATGGACGCGTTCGACTCGGTGAAGCCCTGGTCGTCCTCGGCCACGACGGTGCCGTTCTGGATGATCGCCATCTTCACGCGGCGGTCGTTGTCCATGGTCGCGGTGCAGGTGTACTGACCGGCGGCGGCGACGGTGAGCGTGACGGCCTTGGCCGCCTCGCGATCGTTGTTGGGCCGGTTCATGAAGCTGAACTCGGGGATCTCGACCGAGAGGGCCTGGCCGAGGGTGAGGGCGCCGGCCGGGGTCAGCGGCTGGAGCTGCTGCGCCTGGACCTGCGCGGTCATCGCGCGAGCCTGGTACTCGGTCACGCGGAGCGAGTAGCTCCCGGGCGTGAGGAAGCGGACGACGCGGGCGTTGTTGCCTTCACCGCCGTCGTCGTCGTTGTCGACCAGGGTCTCACCCTGGTAGACGTAGAGCTTGGGATCGCCCGCGGTCGCGTTGGCGTCGAGCTGGTACTCGCCGGCCGTCGCCACCGTGAGGTTGAAGCTCGGCGGAATCGGCACGTTCAGCGTGGCCGGCGCCGCACCGAGCTCGAGCGCGGTGGGTGCTGCACCGGCGGGCTGAGCGGCAGCGACGCCCTCTGCCGGCTCGGTGGCGCTGGTCGTGCTGTTGTCGTTCGACTCCTCGTCGTCCGAGCCGCCGCACGCGATGATCGCACCGAGCACCGCGAACGCGGCGAGGATGCGGGTGGCCTTAATCACCTTCTCATTCATCAGCCTATCTCCTTGCGTAGCTTTGGGAGAGCCGCCGGCGAGTGCATGGTGCCGGCAGTCGAAGCTCTCCCCCTGTTCCCGAAGCTCGCGGGGGCGACCCTATCAGGCTCCCTGCCGCGACCCCACCCCGTTTTTCGTCTGGCTGTGCCCCCTCGCACAGGCGGTGCCAGCGCAGCGATCCGCCCGAGGTACGCACGGCGCGCAGCGAGGCGGACACGTGTCCCGGGCCGAGCCCCGGGTGTCCCACCCGCGGCACGCGTCTGTCACACCCGCCGGGCGGACGTGCGCAGCCTCGCGGCGCGCCGGCGTCGCTCGTGCTACCCATCCACGGCACCGCGCCCGCTCATCGAGCCGAGGCGGCGGCGCGCGCGCCGGACCCCCGTCGGTCGGTCGGCCCCCACGACCCGACGGTCCCCAATGCCAACCGGGGCCACCGGACGAGCCATGGCCGACGACGACCGCTACCGCTTGAAGCACCCCGTGCGCATCGTGACCGCCGCCGCGCTCTTCGACGGCCACGACGCCTCCATCAACATCATGCGCCGCATCCTGCAGGCGTCCGGCGCCGAGGTGATCCACCTCGGGCACAACCGGAGCGTGGAGGAGGTCGCGCTGGCGGCGGTGCAGGAAGACGCGCAGGGCGTCGCCATCACCAGCTACCAGGGCGGCCACGTGGAGTACTTCGAGTACTTGCGCCAGCGGCTGAACGATCTCGGGGCGGGCCACGTGCGGATTTACGGCGGCGGCGGCGGCGTCATCGTGTCCAAGGAGATCGAGCGGCTCCACGCGTTCGGCATCGACCGCATCTTCAGTCCCGAAGACGGCCGCCAGATGGGCCTGCAGGGGATGATCGACGTGGTGCTCGAGGGCTGCGATTTCGCCATCGAGGCGCCGATCGTGGGCGAGGGGTGGCTGCCGCTGGCCCGGCGGATCACCTTGGCCGAGATCGGGAAGACGGCGCCGACGTCCGATGCGCCGCGGGTTCCGGTGATCGGCCTGACCGGCACTGGAGGCGCGGGCAAGAGCAGCCTCACGGACGAGCTGATCCGCCGCTTCGTCAACGATTTCGACGACAAGCGAGTCGGCGTGCTCTGCATCGATCCGACCAAGCGCAAGACCGGCGGCGCCCTGCTCGGCGACCGCATCCGCATGAACACGCTGAAGAACGGGCGTGTGTACATGCGCTCCTTGGCCACCCGCGGCTCGCGCTCCGAGGTCGGCAAGGCGGCGTCGGACGTCCTCTCGGTCATGAAGGCGGAGGGCTTCGACCTGATCCTGGTGGAGACCGCCGGCATCGGGCAGGGCGACAGCGCCATCACCGAGCTGGCCGACGTGACCCTCTACGTGATGACGGCCGAGTATGGCGCGCCGAGCCAGCTCGAGAAGATTGAGATGCTCGACTTCGCCGACTTCGTGGCCATCAACAAGTACACGCGGCGCGGGAGCGAGGACGCGCTCCGGGACGTGCGCAAGCAGCTCCAGCGCAACAAGCAGCTCTTCCACGTGCCGCCGGAGGAGCTGCCGGTCTTCGGGACCAGCGCCGCGCACTTCAACGACACGGGCGTCAACGCGCTCTACGCGCACTTGATCGCCGAGCTCTCGCGGCGCTTCTCGCTCGACTGGCGCTCGAGCGCGGAGCCGGGGCCAGCGCGCGTCACCGACACGCGGCAGCACATCATCCCGCCCGGGCGCGAGCGCTACCTGAGCGAGGTGACCGACGCCTGCCGCGGTTACCGGGACTGGGCGGGCGAGCAGAGCGCGGTCGCGGCCGACGTGGACGCGCTGGCGCGAGCCGTCGCGCTGCTCGGCGGACCCGCGCATCCGAGTTTTTCGCCCTACGGCGAGGCGGCCGAGGGCCGGACCCACGACCTGATGGTGGAGCACGACGCGCGCCTCTCGCGGCTCGACCCGCGCTGCCGGACGCTGCTCCGCGAGTGGGACGACTGGGACGCGGCCTACGCGCAGGATCTGTTCACCTACAGCGTGCGGAAGCGAGAGGTGAAGGTGGAGAGCTACCGGACCTCGCTGAGCGGCACGAAGGTCCGCAAGGTCGCGCGACCGCGCTACGAGGGCGCGGCCGACCGGCTCCGCTGGCGCCTGCTGGAGAACGTGCCGGGCGAGTTCCCGTACACGGCGGGCACCTTCCCCTTCAAGCGGACGGCCGAGGATCCGACGCGGATGTTCGCCGGCGAGGGGCCTTCCGAGCGGACCAACAAGCGCTTCCACTATCTGGCCGATGGGCAGCCCGCGGCTCGCCTGAGCACGGCGTTCGACTCCATCACGCTCTACGGCGAGGATCCGGCGTATCGACCCGACATCTACGGCAAGATCGGCGAGAGCGGGGTCAGCGTCTTCACGGTCGAGGAGGCGGAGCGTCTCTACGCCGGGTTCGATCTCTGCGATCCGACGACGAGCGTGTCGATGACCATCAACGGCCCTGCGCCGACGGTCCTCGCGCTCTTCTTCAACACTGCCATCCGCCAGCAGTGCCGCCGTTTCTTGCGCGAGGCGGGGCGGCTGGACATCACGCCGGACGAGGAGCTACGGCCCGACGTCGAGCGCGGCGTGCGGTGGGCCGACGTCCGCGCGCTCTTGAGCGAAGAGGAATGGAACGCGTGCCGCGCGCGGGCGCTGCGAGCGGTTCGCGGGACGGTCCAAGCGGACATCCTCAAAGAGGATCAGGGGCAGAATACCTGCATCTTCAGCACCGAATTCGCGTTGAAGATGATGGGGGACGTCCAGCAGTTCTTCATCGAGCACGACGTCCGCAACTTCTACAGCGTCTCGATCAGTGGCTATCACATCGCCGAGGCTGGTGCGAACCCCATCCATCAGCTCGCCTACACGCTGGCCAACGGTTTCACCTACGTCGAGTACTACAAGGCGCGCGGCATGGACGTGAACGCGTTCGCGCCGAACCTGAGCTACTTCTTCTCGAACGGGATGGACCCGGAGTACACGGTGATCGGTCGGGTGGCGCGGCGCATCTGGGCGGTGGCGATGGAGCGTCTGTACGGCGCCAACGCGCGCAGCCAGATGCTCAAGTATCACATCCAGACGTCGGGTCGATCGCTGCACGCGATGGAGATCGAGTTCAACGACATCCGGACTACGCTCCAGGCATTGTTGGCCACGTTCGACAACGCGCAGAGCCTGCACACCAACGCCTACGACGAGGCCATCACCACCCCGACCGAGGAGTCGGTGCGCCGGGCCATGGCCATCCAGCTCATCATCAACAAGGAGTTCGGCCTGGTCGGCTGCGAGAACGCGACGCAGGGCAGCTTCATCGTCGAGGAGCTGACGGATCTGGTCGAGGAGGCCGTGTTGTTGGAGTTCGACCGGCTGACCGAGCGCGGCGGCGTGCTCGGCGCGATGGAGCGACAGTACCAGCGCGGCCAGATCCAGGACGACTCGCTCAAGTACGAGCGCATGAAGCACTCGGGCGAGCTGCCGATCATCGGCGTGAACACCTTCCTCCCGCGCACGGTCGAGGAAGCGTCCACGCCAGCCGACGTCGAGCTGACCCGCGCCAGCAAGGATGAGAAGGAGCGCTGCATCACCCGCTTGGCCGAGTTCCACCGCGCTCACGAGGGCGAGGCGACCGAAGCGGCGGTCGGGCTGAAGCGGGCGGCCTTGGCCGGCGACAACGTCTTCGCCGCGCTGCTCGAAGCGACCGAGCGGCTCAGCCTCGGGCAGATCACCCGCGCCCTCTACGAGGTCGGCGGGGAGTACCGCCGGAACATCTGAGCCGTCGCCGGGCGGGCCGGATTCAGTCGTCGCCCCCGCCGGGCGGCTCGAGGCCCTCGAGCTGGAAGTTCCCGCCGCCGACGATCTTGAACTTGGGCGTGCGTACCCGCGGGTCGCCGTAGCGGTTCACGTACTTGTTCCAGTTCGACGCGCAGGCGGCCGCGAGCTGGAAGAAGACGTCGGGGGCGAGGCGCAGGTTCCCGACGATCTTGGCTTTGGGCGCCTGGTCGGCGCGCGCGCCACCGCGGCCGGCGAAGGCGACGAAGTCCGTGAAGAAGACCGCGAACTCGCGCTGTGAGTTCAGGATCTGCGCACCGTTCGCGTAGGCGGGCGGCGGCTCGTCGGACCAGTCGAGCTCGATGACGACCTGGTCGGGGCCGGCTTGGTCGGGCGACGGGGGCTCTTGCGGGTGATCGTTGCTCATGGCGCGCCCGTACCACACCGCCGGTCGGACCGGCAACGGCGCACGACCGTGGCCGCCGTAGTCCACCCGAGGCGTCTCGTCGTCGGGACGGCGGGCGCGGTGCGGCCGTACCCCGGAGCCGAGACGAGCGGTGACGAGGCGCGGTGAAGCGTGTCGGGGGCGACGCCTCGTCCGGAGCTCGCCGGGTGGAGGGCGAGCCGAGCGCCGCATGGGGCGCGTGCCGACTCTCGCAGCTCGCGCTATGGCTGCTCTCGGCGATGAGCAGCGAGGAGGAACAGGGCCGCGATCCGCGAGGCGCGTGGGTCTGGATCGCCGTCGGGTGCGGCGGGCTCCTGCTCTCGCTGATGTGCTTGGTGCCCCCGTTGGCGTGGTTCACGCTCAGGAGCGAGAGCGTCCCGGCTCCTGGGCCGCCGCCCTCCGACCCGACCGCGACCCCGACGCCCAGCGCGCCTACGCCCGGCCCTTCCGTGCCCCTGCCGCCTCCGCCCGGGCCCGTCGCGCCACCCATCACCGGAGGCGAAGCGCCGCGGCACATCGAGGCCGTGGTCGAAGAGGTCTCGGGCCTCGACGACGTCTCCGTCGGGGACACCTGCAGCTTCGACGTCACCCGCCACGATCGGCCCGACCGGACGTTCTGGTGCAACGCGCAGGTCCGCTGTGGCGGGCAGCTCCTCTACGGCGGCGCGGGCGCCGGGTTCTTCGACTGCACGCTCTACGAGCAGCCGGAGCGGCACGTGGTGGGCGAGGATCCCCGGACCACGAGCCAGGATGGCGACGCCGCGATGCGCCTCGACACGCTCCGGAGCACCCTGACGGTCCGCGACGACCCGAGGGGACGGCTCGGCGCGTTCTCACTGCGCGGCCGCGTCACCAGCATGCGATAGACCTCGCTTCGCGCTGCCGCGGAGCGCCACGGCGGGGCGCGACGCAGCGATCTCGGCGTGTGGCGAGTGCGCGATGTCGCGGTGCTCGGCCTGGCCTCGCTCGTGCACGGAGCGGCGGGCGCCGCATGACTTCCAACCACGATCGTCTGATGTTCCCTCTCGTCGGGCTGCTCGTCGTGCTCCACGCCGGCCTCGCCGCGGGCTGTACCGGCGGCGTGCGCCGGAGCTACGACACGACGCTCCTCGTCTCGAGCGAATCGGGCGCCGCCCCCGTCACCGATCCCTCGCTCGTGAATCCCTGGGGACTCGCGCGAGGACCGTTCGCGCCCTTCGTCGTCGCCAACGAGGCGACGGGAACGCTGACCGAGTACGGTGCCGACGGGACGCCGCAGCCGGTGGAGAAGCCGACACAGGTGCCGGTGCCGCCCATGGCCGCGGCGTCGCCGACGGGGCTCGCGTTCAACACGACGACCGGGTTCATCCTCCGCGTCGACGGTCGCGAGGGGCCGAGCGAGTACCTGCTGGCCGGTCGCTACGGCCAGATTGCCGCCTGGAGCGCCGACGTGACCCCGAGCCAAGCCGTGATCGTGGCCGACCGATCCGCGGAAGGCGCCGTCTACACCGGCGTCACCGTGGCCACCGATCCGCACCACGGCCCGCTCCTCTACGCCGCGAACTTCGCCGCCGGCCGTGTGGACGTCTTCGGCGGTGACTTCGCCGCGGTCGACCTCGGAGCGAGCGCGTTCGTCGACCCGAAGCTGCCGGACGGCTACGTGCCCTTCGGCATCCGCGCGTTCGGGCAGCACGTGTGGGTGACCTACGCGCTGCGCTCGAGCGACGGATTGAGCGACGTGCCCGGGGCGGGGCATGGTGTGGTGAACGAGTTCGACACCGCGGGCGGCTCGTTCCGCCGGGTCGTCAAAGGCGGCCAGCTCGACTCCCCGTGGGGGCTCGAGCAGGTCTCCCACTACTTCACGGGCGGCGGCGAGGCGGTGCTGGTCTCCAACCACGGAGACGGCCGGATTCTCGCGTACAACGTGTCCGGGAATCTCTATCGTGCGTTGAGGGACCCGAACGGAAACCCCATCGCCATCGATGGACTTTGGGGCATTCGGTTTCGAGACGGATCCAGCGGGCCGTATCCGTACGGTCTCTATTTCACGGCCGGTCCGAACGGCGGCAGCAGCGGCGTGTTCGGCGTGATCTCGCCCCACTGAGCACCATCGGAGGCACTCTGTTCGCCTGTGGCGGGCTTCGCTGTTCCGCGAGCCGCCGCGAATGGAGAGCGGTCATGAGCGGTCATTCCGCGGCGAGCGGTAGCTCCCGCTCTGTGGTCGCTTCGCCGGCGCGCAGGACGGCGCCCATGGGCTCGCGTCCGAGGGCGGGCGTCGGCGCGCCGTCGCGGACGGCCACGCGGCCGCCGATGAGCACGGCGCGCACCGCTCGATCGTTGCGCCGGACCAGCCGCCGCAGGCCGTCGAAGGGTTCGATCGCCGCTTCGCGGATCGCGTCCACCTCCTCGGTCAGCCCCTCCGGGTCGATGACGACCACGTCGGCGCGCGCGCCGGCCGCGAGGTGACCGGCGTCGAGCCCGAGCCAGTCGGCGATCTCGCTGGTGACCCGCTCTACGGCCCGGCCGACGCTCATGAAGGGCGCGCCCGCCTGCTCGGCGTCTCGCACGATCCGCAGGAGCCGGAGCGGGAAGTTGTAGTGCGCCATGTTGCGGAGGTGCGCGCCGGCGTCGCTGAACCCGACCAGCACGGCGGGATGCGCCGCGATCCATCGGACCCACTCGGGTCGATCGTTGCCGATCACCGTGTACCAACGGAGCGCATTTCCGTGCTCGGCCACGAGATCGAGGAACGTATCCAAGGGTGCCGCGCCGCGCTCCCGCGCGACGTCGCGAAAGCTCTTCCCGATCAAATCCGGATCCGGGCACTCGAGGATCTCGGTGTCGGCGAGGTCGCGGTGGTAGGCGCGGCCGAAGAGGACGTTCGCCCAATCGCGCGCGAAGCGCTTGCGGAACGCCGGCTCGCGCAAGAGGCGCGCCCGCTCGCTCGGGTCGCGGACGCCGAGCGCTTCGGTGCCGGCGGCGATCTCCTCGAACACCGGCGCCTCCATCCCGTCGATCCAGAGGTCGAAGACGTTCGGCAGCGACTGGAAGCGGATGTCGGCGCCCAGGTGGCGATTGACGATGTTGGAGAGCACTCCCACCAGCCGGAAGGGAAGGCGCGCGGCCTTCGCATCCATCATGGAGATGAGCATCGTCTTGAGCCCGGGCCGGACGACGCCGAGGCTCTCGAGGAAGAAGAGCAGGACGTTCACCTTCGTCGAGATGTTCGGGACGCCCTGAAAGATGCGGCGCCGCGCGCGCAGGATGCGGGTGAAGCGCCGGTACTCGCTCCACGACGCGAACGTGCTCGGCGTCGGCCGGCTGCGCAGATCGGCGCGCGCGTCGTCGCCGTCCATCTTGTCCCACGTGAGCGTGTTGATGCTCAGCCCGAGGTAGCCGCAGTCGAGCGCCTCGACGAGCCAGCGCTCCATCTTCGCCAGCTCCAGCTCGCTCGGTCGCTCGCCGCGCGTGAGGCTCCGGCGGATGCCCATGGCCGCCGCGCGGATGGTCGAGTGACCGAGCAGGCAGGCCACGTTCGGTCCGAGTGGAAGCGTCTGAAGGTGCGCCACGTACTCGGCGGGGCCGTTCCAGCGTTTCGTGCGCTCGAGGACCGGCAGCACGACCTCGCGCGGGATGCCCTCGACCCGACAGAACATGTCGGCGAGGTCGACGGGCTCGCCGAGGACCATGCTCAGCCCGCAGCTCCCCAGCACGACGCTGGTCACCCCGTGCCGCACCGACTCGCTCAGGCCGGGCAGCACCTCCACCTCGGCGTCGTAGTGGGTGTGCAGGTCGATGAAGCCAGGGGTGATCCAACAGCCGGCGGCGTCGATCACCTCGGCCTCCGCGGGCGCCGGCGTGCCGCGCGGCGGAAGCGCCTCGATCCGGCCACCCGCGATCCAGACGTCGAGGGCCCGGCCATCGCCCCCGCCGCCGTCGAACACCGTCCCGCCTCGGAGCACGTACTCGGTCACGGCTTCAGTGTGCGGCCGGCGCGTCGAGCGGCCAAGGCCCTCGGTGTCTGCGGACTGCTCCGCGGCTCAGCTCGGCCCGCCGCAGTAGATGTCGGGGACCACGCCGCGGTTGTTCCCGTGGCGGCACTCGAAGACGGATCCGTCCGGATCCACCACCACGGTCACGGATCGGGCCACCATCATGTCCGGAACGGTCCAGTCGCACGTGACCTCGGTGCACGTGGAGGGATCGAGCAGCCGCGGCAGGGTGGTCTCGCACGCGACGGCCGCGCCACCGTCCGGGTCCCCGGCGTAGAAGACCACCCGCGCGCCGTCGGGGACGGGATTCGTACCGCGGTTGCACACGTTCGCGGCCAGGGTGACGTCACCCGTGCTGCTGCACAGATCGGCCGCGCGGGCGAGCGCCACGGTCAGATCCGCCGCGCCCCGTCGCTCGAGTGAGCCCTGCGCGTTCATGCGGAAGTTGTTGAGCGTCGGGTCGCTGAAGTTCGGCATCCAGTCGCGGGTCCGCGGGATGGTTCCGTCGTCGTTCACGTTCGTGACGCTGTAGGCGTGCTGGTTCCAGATCGGACGCGACGCGGCCCAGCGGTCCATCACGTCGCGCAGGACACGGAAGCCCGTGCTGCTCTCGAAGGTCGACGTGCCGCGGGTGTAGATGGGATCGGTGGCCGGGCAGCTCACGCCGCGGGTCAGCGCGAACACGATCTCGCTGTTGTAGTCGCCGTCGACGTCGGCGATGACCGGGTACTCGTAGCCGGTGCCGGTGGACGCGGAGCTCGAGAAGAGCACCTCGCCGTCGGTGCCGCGGTAGATGCGCACGAAGCACTCGTCGCCGTAGACCACCTCGGCCTGACCGTCGGCGTCGAAGTCGAAGACGCTCGAGCCGGTGACGTTGGAGCTGCAATCCTGGCTCGGCCGGCTCCACAGCACGCCGCGCGGCAGCCCGTCGGCGCGCGCGCATCCGGGTGCCGTCCCGGAGTCGAGGTCGCAGTCCAGATCGAAGACCGTGTAGCGGCTCCCGCCCGCGACCGCGAGCTCGCGCCGTCCGTCCCCGTCGAAGTCTCCGACGGTGGGTGGCCCGCCCCGACCCGCGACCTCGCCGGGCTCGTTCGGCAGCGGGTATGGGCCGAACACAATCTCGCCGGCGATGGTCATCACGCGGACGGTGCCGGTGGCGGTGTTGGAGGAGTCGGACGCCGGAGCGGACGCGACCACGATCTCCGGCCTCCCCGGGGCGTCGCCGGCAGCGTCCGGGAAGTCGCCGAGATCTGCGATGGCGACGTGGCCCATCCGGACCGCCTCGGTCGCATCGGCGGCCGGCGGATCCCACACGCTCTCCAGCGTCCAGTCGCTGCCGCTCCAAGCGTAGACGCCGTCGTGCCGCACCAGCTCGGGCTGGCCGTCGAGATCGACGTCCGCGACCACGCTGAAGAGGCCGAGCCCGAGGTAGTTGTCGTAGGAGGCGTCGGGGTTGAGCAGGCAGCCGTTCGCGTCGTAGACGAAGCGGTCGAAGAGCACCTCCGGCACGCCGTCGTCGTCGAGATCGTGGATAGAGGGGCCGTTGTTGTTCTGCCAGTGATTCGGCGTGTGGCGGGGCTCGCCCGCGAGGTCGCAGCGGCGTCCGTACCAGAGCCGCGTGAAGGTCCCGGCGGTGGCGTCGTAGTGGAACGCGACCAGACCACCCGCGGAGCTCGGCGCGCTCAGCGAGGTGGCGACGATCTCGGGGCGTCCATCCGCGGCCCCGTCCAGATCGCCGATGGCCGAGTTGCTCGCGTACACGAGCCGGTCCGCCGGATCGGTGAGCGCCGCCTGCTCCTCGCAGGTGCGCCCGTCGAACACGCGGAGGATGCCGCCGTCCGAGGTCGTCCCGCTGAACGTGGTGATCACGATGGAGGGCGCGAGCACCGCCTCATCGTCGTCGAGGCCGAAGTCGGCGACCATCGGCGCGCTGTAGACGTTCTTCCACGCTTCGAAGGGATCGCCCGCGGGCGGGCTGACCCACCGACACTGCTCGTCCGGGGTGAAGTCGCCGATGTCGATGGTCCGCTCGCAGCTCGGGTCGTTGGTCACGCTCGGCGGGGTTCCGTAGGGCGTGCACCGCATCGAGTCGTCGCAGTAGCTGTCGCCGGCGCAGTCGTCGTTGGACGTGCACGGACCGAGGTCGATCACGCAGCCGCCGTACGCGCAGCGCTGATTGGCCGCGCAACACGCGCCCTCGCAGACCGTCCCGCCGTCGCAGCTCGCGCCCGCGTCCGAGCCGGCGTCGTCGCCTACGTCGGCGTCCATGGAGCCCGCGTCGGGCCGAGGCACGCACACTCCGTCCCGGCACGTTCCTGTGGGGCAGTCCGAATCGGAGCTGCACTGCGAGCTCGGCGTTCCGGAGCAGTCGCAGCCGGTGGCGAGGAGGGCCGCAGAGAAGGACAGGGCGAGGAAGGGGCGCATGCGCGGATCGTCCGCGGGAGCGACCCCTCCGGTCAAGCGACGACCGTCCGCGACGGACCGCGCCGGGACGGAGCGGTCGGCGCTACGAGCCGTAGCGCGCCACCACGTCCTTCACGCGCTCTTTGAACGCGGCCTCGTGGCGGGCGGCGAACTCCTTCCACGTGCAGAGCGTGGTGGTGTCCTCCACCCGGTCGAGGAAGAGCTTCCCGTCGAGGTGGTCGCACTCGTGCTGGAAGGTGCCGGCGGTGATGCCGCGCACGACGCGGTCGATCGTGTTGCCTTCGCGGTCCCAGGCGCGGATGCGGATCTCGGCGTGGCGCCGCACCACCCCGCGCAGGTCCGGCACGCTGAGGCAGCCCTCGTAGTTCTCGAAGGTCGCGTCGCTCAGGGGCTCGAGCACGGGGTTCACCAACACGGTGAGCGGGATGTTCGGCTTGTACGGGTAGCGAGGGTTGTCGTGCACCTCGATGGCGCACACCCGGATGGGCTCGTGGACCTGGTTGGCCGCCAGCCCCGCGCCGCGCGCGTCGCGCATGGTCTCGACGAGGTCGTCGATGAAGCGCTGCACGGTGTCGCCGCGCAGCTCCTCGGCGCTCAGCTCACGAGCGCGCTGGCGCAAGACGGGGTGTCCGACCTGAGCGATCTTCCGGAGCGTCATCACCTCGCAGCGTAGCAGCGCGACCGCTCGGGCGCGTGCGCCGGCCCCGATTGCTCAGGTGCGCTCGCTCGTGATCGGTTGTGAGATTCGCGCGGGGAGAATCGCAGAACGCTCGCTGCCCAGCCGGTGCTTTGCGGCCCTTTGCCTCGCCGCCCGCTCCCACACAGCGTCTCCAGCCACCTCGATGTCGCGGCTCGGTCCGAAGTGGCGACCGATTCCGCATGGAGCTCAGGCCGTCGTGGAAACGCCGGTCCGGCCCGCATCGGGCGGGGCGCCGAGCCGCGCGACGGCTTCGCGCTGCACACCGTGGAGCCGAACGCGCGGCCGCGCCTTCACCAGCGCGGCGACAGCCTCGTCCACGTTCGCCGCCAGTCCCTTTCGGATCAAGAGAGCGGCCGCGACGGTGGCCGAGCGCCCGTGCCCCATCGCGCAGTGGATGAAGAGCGGCCCCGGCTCGCTCGCCAGCGTCTCGACCAGCGCCGCCAGCTCGCCGTCGGACGGCACGGAGGTGTCCAGCGTCGGCACGCAGAGGTAGCGCGGGACCTCGGGCACGGCGCGCGGCAGCTCGCTGGTCATGTCCACGACGCAGCGGGTGCCCTCCGGCAGCTCGTGCGGGCCGAGCGGCCGGCGCCCCACGTACACGCCCGGCGCCACCTCGTCCCACGGCCGGCCGTCGTAGAGCCGGCTCTTGAGCTGCCACAGGCTCCACGCCACGACGACGTAGGGGAAGACGAGCCCCAGCGCCCAGGCCGACATCCGGCCGTCCGCGGCCCGCTTGCCGAAGACGCGCGGGCCGAGGCCGAGATAGCCGAGCCCCACCACCAGCACC
Source organism: uncultured Pseudomonadota bacterium (assembly GCA_963832725.1). Lineage (GTDB taxonomy): Bacteria > Myxococcota_A > Polyangia > Polyangiales > Sandaracinaceae > JAEZBP01. Next base: position 1,739,769 of record CAWHVG010000003.1, on the reverse strand, counting down.
GCCACGCCCGGCCAGGCGAAGAACCAGGCCGGACCACCGAGGGCGACGGCCGCGCCGATCAGCGCGAGGCCGAGCGCGACCTGGAAGAGCCCGAAGATCATGCGCGGCCGACCGCTGCCTCGACCTCGTCCGGCTGCTTCGGGATGCTGGCGGTCAAGACCTCCGGCTCGCCGGCGGTGACCAGCACGTCGTCCTCGATGCGGATGCCGCGCACGTCCACGTAGCGGCCGAGCTTGCCGCGGTCGAGGCGGTCGCCTGCCACGGCGTTGAGCTTCTCGTCGCTCAGGATCGGCGGCACGCGGTAGAAGCCCGGCTCGATGGTGACGACCATGCCCGGCTCCAGATCGCGGTCGAGCCGCAGATAACCCAGGCCGAACTGTTCGCTGCGGGTCCGGCCGGGCGCATAGCCTGCGCGGTCGCCGAGGTCCTCCATGTCGTGGACGTCGAGCCCGAGCAGGTGCCCCACGCCGTGAGGAAAGACCATCGCGTGTACGCCATCGGCGACGAGCTCGTCCACGTCGCCGCGCAGCACCCCGAGCGCGACCAGCCCCTCGGTCAGCACGCGGGCGGCCGTCAGGTGCACGTCTCGGTAGCGCACGCCCGGGCGGACCTTCGCGATGGCCGCCTGCTGCGCAGCGAGCACCACGTCGTAGATCTCGCGCTGACTCTCGCTGAAGCGGCTGCTCACCGGCCAGGTGCGGGTGACGTCGGAGGCCCAGCCGCCCGCGCTCTCGGCGCCGGCGTCGGCCAGCAGGAGATCGCCCCCGGCCAGCTCGTTGTCGTGGCCGTGGCTGTGCAGGACCTCGCCGTGCACCGTGACGATCGGGTGGTAGGCGTGTCCGGCGGCGCCGCGGGCCAGGAACGCGCCGTCGAACGCGGCCCGCACCTCCCATTCCCGGATCCCTGGGCGAGTGACCGCCATCGCGGCGCGGTGACCTTCGGCGGTGATGGCCGCGGCGTGACGGAGCTCGGACAGCGCCGCCTCGTCGTGGATCAAACGGAGCGCCACGATCGCCTCGGCCAGCCGCTCGTCGGCGGGGCTCGGCGTGTCGGGCGAGCGGCCGAGCAGGCGCGCTTGTTCGAGGCGCGTCGCCGTGTCCACCGCCGGCACGGTCGCCACGTCCCGCTTCCCGAGCACCCCTTGCAGCTCGTCCAGCGCACGGACGGCACACCCGGTGGCTTCCGCCAGGGCGCCGAAGCTCGGGGACGGACCGCTCCACAGCTCGTCCTGCGGCGTGCTCGGACGCACGAAGAGCGTCGCCTGCTCTCCCTCCACCAGCAGCCAGGCTTCCGGGAGCGGGAGGCCGACGAAGTAGAGGAAGTGGCTACTCGCCCGGAACGGGTGGGTGTTGTCCGCGTAATTGCGGGGGAGCGGGCGGCCCGAGGCCAGCAGCGCGGGCGCCCCCCCGAGGCGCGCCGCGAGCCGGTGGCGTCGTGCCACGACCGCGTCGGTGGGAGCCGATCGGAGGTCCATCACCCGACGACTCTAGCAACTCCGCCGGCACGGGCGAGCCCGGCGCGGCGATGGCACGGGCGGTGCCTCACCTGGCCCTGACGTGGAGCCGGACCGAACCCGAGGAGGACCCCATGGAGCGCGTTCGTGATGTCATGACCACCGAGCCGTTGACCCTCGACGAGGAGGTCCCCGTGCGCCGGGCCGCCGAGCTCATGCGCAAGCACGACGTGGGCGACGTCCTGGTGGTCCGGGATGGCGACTTCTTCGGCATCCTCACGGACCGCGACATCGTGGTGCGCGTCATCGCGCAGGGAGGCGACCTGGACGGCCCGATCGGCGAGGTCTGCACGAGCACCAACGTCGTGACCGCCTCCCCCGACGACTCGCTCGACCGCGCCCGCAACCGGATGCGCAGGCGCTCGGTGCGGCGGATCCCCGTGGTGGAGGACGGCGAGCCCGTCGGCGTGATCTCGCTCGGCGACCTCGCCATCGAGCGCGCGCCTCGCTCACCGCTCGGCCGCATCAGCGCGGCGCCGCCGAACAACACCTGAAGCGCGCTCGCCCGGATTGGCCGAGCATGCCGGCGCACCGCCGCGCCTCGGTCGTCCATCAGGGCGGTCCTCATGACGGTGGACCCGTCCAGGACGAGCGTTCCCGCATCGAGGAGCCGCTCGGGCAGGAGCGGGGCATCGGTCGCCTCTACGAGGCCCGCTAGCCCATCTCGGCGCCAGCGAAGGCCGAGTCGGAACACCTATCCGCCGGTCGGAACACCTATCCGCACGGTGAGGGCGGCGCGAGGGCCTCGCGTCGACGTCGAGAGCGGGCGCTTCGGCACGGTCTCGGCGCGCCTCGCGGTCGCCTCGGGCTACCGGCCGCGGGCCGGAGACGAGGTCTTGGTGGCGAGCGCGGAGGGTGACTTCTTCGTCGTCGGCGTGGTGCGGGCGCTGCGCGACGCCGGCGCGGAGGTGCTCGAGGCGCCCGACGGGGGCCGGGCGGTCCTCGAGCATGGCGAGGAAGGCGCGGTCTGGCGGCTCTCGGACGCAGAGGGGCGTCTGGATCTTCGAGCATCGCGCAGGCAAGAGCGTGGTGTCGGTCGGCGAGGACCTCGAGCTCCGCGCCGGTGGCGACATCGCGCTCGAGGCGGGCGGCGAGGTTCGCATCGAGGGCGAGCGGGCGCTGGCGGGCACGAGCGCGGTCTCGCTCCGCTCGGAGGGCAGCGAGCTGAGGCTGGACGAGGATTGGACGCGGCTCGCCACCACCGTCCTCGAGACGCGCACCGAGCGCGCCGATTTGCAGGCCAAGGAGGCGAACGTCGTGGCCGGGACGCTGCGGACGGCGGTGCACACGCTCCGCGAGTGCGCCGAGGTGGTCGAGCGCTCGGCCGGTCGCGTCGTCGAGCGGGCCCGCGAGGTCTATCCCGAGGTCGAGGAGCTCAGCCATACCAAAGCCGGTCGGCTCCGACTCGTGGCGCGGACGGCGCTCTCGCTCCTCGGCGAGCAGACGCAGGTCCAGGCGCGCGAGGACGCAAAGATCAAGGGCGAGAAGATTTACCTCGGCTGACGAGCGTCGCGTTCCGGACGGCGCCCGGCGACGCAGGTCCAGGCGCGCGAGGACGAGACGATCGAGGGCGAGAAGATTGACCTCGGTCCTCGCTCGTGACCGAGTCATTCGCCGGAGCGCCCTTCGGATGCGCTCGGCGGCTCCATGGCTTCGCTGAGCTGAGTCACGGGATGAACCCGTCGGGTGGGTGGCTGCGGACGCAGAAGTCGTCGATTGCCCAGCCCGCGTTGGCGATGGGTTGACCGTCGCCTCCATGCCACGCCGGGAAGTTGAAGCGGTTGAACCGGGCGTTCCAAGCGAGTGACCGATGGTCCATCACCACTTCGCCGTCGACGCGCACCACGTACACGCCATCCTGGCTGTTCTCGGCCAACGCCTCGCTCGAGGAGAGGCAGCGCATCGGGTCGGAGGCGATGACGGGGAACTGAATCGTGTAGTCGGTCACGTCCGGGCAGCCCGAGGCGAGCCTCTCGGGGTGGGTCGAGAATGAGCCGTACTCGTAGTAGAGCGGCCTCGTCTCACTCCGCATGTAGAACTCCCAGTGACGCCAATGTCCGGTCTGGCTGGGCGAGTGATAGTACCCGTCCGAGAGGTCTTCGAAAGCATCCCACAGTCCGTTGACGTTGTGGAAGAAGACTCCACCATCGCCGCTCGTGGTGGTCACCCACCCGGTCGAGTTGGGGCCGAACGCATAGAAGAGCTTGACGGTCTGTGTGCGTACCATACCATCCCCCCACAGACCGTCGAACGTGAAGTCGTCGTCCATCCAGAGGTAGACGCTGATGTAGACCTCTGCCGGCGTGCCGTCGGGCGGCTCGGCTGGGTCCGCCGACGGATACTGTGGGATTCCCATTTCCTCGAGAGAGACGCTGATTCCGGGCTCCCGGTTTCCCCAGACGGTCTTTCCGTATTCGGCTGCGAGCGGATTGGCCACCCGATCGCCTCCGCGAACGCCGTCGACGAATTCGTACATGTTGCCCCGCAAGACGTGTCCGGGCCGCGCGCCCATCTGCTCGCCTGGAATGACGGCAAAGTTGTCGGCGCCGAGATCCCCGATGCGAAGCTGAAATCGCGTATGTGGGTCGTCGCCGAAGACCTCCTCGGTTTCGAAGTCGTGAAAGAACAGACGATCGGGGTCTGACTCACCACAGACAGTGAAGGAGGGGCTCGCGGCGTCGGGCGTGAGCCCGGCGTCCTCTCGTTCACCGGCGTCGTTCGAGTCTCGCCCGGCGTCGTTCGAGTCTCGCCCGGCGTCGGCGATTGGCTCCGAGGTATCCCCGCAACCGAGGGTCAAGGTCCCGAGGAATGAGATGAGGATCGAGCTGCGCACGTCGAGCATGGTCGCTCCTGGGTGAGGACAGGGCCTCTCACGGCCGCTTCCATCTTGCACTCGTCGGGAGAACCTGCACCTAGCCCTAGTGCGAGTCGAAATCGCAGTTTTGCGAAGCGACGCGTCCGGCCGCGACGGATTGGGTGATGGCGGACACGGTCGACGCCCGCGCGCCGAAGCTCCTCGTAGAGAGAGTCGAACCGAACATCGGCGAGGCGCGCGCACTGCTCCGGTCGATCGCCGGGTCGGCCCGGCACGGCCGCGCGAAGCGGGAGCTCGGGCTGGAGAGCGTGGTGGAGGCGGAGTTCGGCGCGGTGACCAACATCGCGCGGAGCGACAGCGCGTTGCGGCTCAATCCGCACTTCCACACGCTGGTGCTCGATGGCGTGTACGTGAAGGACACGGCGGGCCGGCCGTCCTTTCAGGCGTTGGGGGAGCCGAGTCCCGAGGACGTCCACGACGTCGCCCGGTGGACCTACCAGGGCCTGTGCCGGGTTCTGTCCAAGCACGGCCGCTCGCTCGAAGGCATCGAGGAGGTTGCGGAGCCGCTGGTGGCCGAGCAGCCGGTGCTGGCGTCGTGCTACGGCGCGTCGGCGTCGGACGTGCAGCTGCTTGGGGCCCAGCCTGGCCAGCGCACGGCCAAGCTCACGGGCCCGGTCGGCGTCGCGAGCAAGCCCCATGCGTTGGCCGTCGAGGTCGGTGGCGTGAATGTCCACGCGGGGCCGGCGATCGACGGCCGGGACCGTCGGCGCATCGAGCGGCTGGTGCGCTACATGGCGCGTCCGCCGCTCGCGCAGGACCGCGTCGCGCTGCACGAAGACGGCCGCGTCCGCATCGGCTCGAGGCGCCGTGGAAAGATGGGACCTACTCGATCCTGCTCGAGCCGCTCGACTTCCTTGCCCGGCTTTGCGCCCTCATCCCGCCGCCGCGCTTTCACCTGGTGAGGTATCACGGCGTGCTCGCCGCGAACGCGAAGGCGCGCTCGAGCATCGTCCCGAAGGCCGCCCCGAAGCCCGCGCCCGAGCCGCAGCTCGTGCTCCTCTTCGACTCCGAGCCAAGCCCGCTGGCGCCGCCGCCACCGTCCCCCTCGCGCCACCCCTGGCCGTGGCTGCTCCAGCGGGTGTTCGCGGTCGACATCCTCACCTGCCCACGATGCCAGGGGACGATGCGCCTGGTGGAAATCGCCACCGAGCACGAAGCGATTGAGCGCATCCTCGCGAGCGACCCGGATGCCGCAGCCGCGGGGTCCCGGGCGCCCCCTGCCCGAGGTCCGGGGCGCTCTCCCGCCCCTGGCCAGCTCGCCTTCCGGTTCGACTGAACCCGGTCAGCGCTCGTCCGCGCGCCGACGACGGCACCGCTGTGTCCGCTCGACCCGGATGCGCCGAGCTTCATGGCTCCGAGCGGCGGGGGACGAGGGCTCGCGGGGTTTCGCGAGGGGGCATGAGTGTCCCGCCGGCTCTCTTCGGCTCTCCGAGCCCACTTCGCCTTGACCCCATCTTGACCTCATCACCCAGTCGGAACACTTATCCGCACATCACCGGCGGGCGCACCCAGGTGGCGTATCCGACCGACGGAGAGATCACCCTGCGCGTCCCGGCCGGCACCTCGCGGGTCATCGTCTCGCGCGGCTACGAGTACGAGCTCGAGAGCCGCGACGTCACCGTCGGCGAAGGCGAGACGGTCGACGCGAGCTTCAGCCTGACCCGCGTCGTCGACACCACCGGCGTGCTCTGCGGCGACTTCCACATCCACACGCACCGCTCGAACGACTCCGGCGACGACGCCCACCAGAAGGTCCGCTCGGCGGCGGCCGACGGCCTGGAGATCCCGGTCCGCTCCGACCACGAGTACGTCGGCTCCTTCCAGCCGATCATCGAGGAGCTCGGCTCGACCGATTGGCTCTACGGCGTCTCGTCGATTGAGATGACCAGCTTCCAGACCTGGGGCCACATGGGCGTCGTCCCGCTGACGCCGCTGCCGGACGAGGTGAACGCCGGGGCGCCGCGCTGGCAGCGCTACCCGAGCGTCGCCGATCCGAGCCAACCGGTCGTCGCGATGGAGCCGCCGGAGGTCTTCGACACCGTCCGCATGCGGCCCGAGCAGCCGGTGATCATCATCAACCACCCGCGCGGCGACCCGAACTACTTCGACTACGTCGGCTACGACCCGCTCACCGGCGACATCGCACGCACCGACGCGTGGGACGAACGCTTCACGCTGGTCGAGGTCTTCAACGACAGCGACTGGCTGCACAACCGCGATCGCACGGTCCGCGACTGGCTCTCGTTGCTCTCGCACGGGCGGCGCGTGTTCGCGGTGGGCTCGTCGGACAGCCACCACATCGCCGGCTCGCCGGTCGGCTACCCGCGGACCTGCCTCGAGGTCGGCACCGACGATCCGAGCGCGCTCACGCCGGACGCGGTGCGCGACGCGCTGGCGGCCGGGCACGCCACCATCAGCGGCGGCATCTACGTCGACGCGACGGTCGGCGACGCGGGGCCGGGAGACGACGCGAGCGGCGTCGGGCCGCAGGCCACCGTGCACGTCCGCGTGCAAGCGGCGAGCTGGATCGACGTCGGGCACCTCGACGTGGTGGTGGACGGCGAGACCGTGCAGACGATCGACATCCTGCCCGAGGACGCCGATCCCCTGACGCCGACCATCCGCTTCGAGCGGGACATCACGGTCGATGTGTCGAGCGCCGAGAGCTACGCGATCTTCGCCGCCTACGGCAGCGCCGCGCTCGAGCCCGTGCACCCGCAGCGCATCCCCTTCGGCGTGACGAACCCGATCTTCCTGCGCCGCTGATTGGCTCGAGCGCTCTCGATTCGTGGACGTCGGTGCGCCATCCGCGAGGCTCGCCGCATGTGGGGTCGAAATCTCGCGGCGGTGGCCATCGTGCTGCTCGCCGTCTCGGGCTGCGCCCGGTCGCTGCAAGCGCGTGCACAGAACTGGTGGAGCGTGCGCACGCCGCACGTCCACCTCGAGACCGACGCGGGCCGCGAGCGCGCCGTGCAGACCGCCGAGCACCTCGAGGAGCTGCACCGCGGGCTCGAGACCGTGTTCTGGTCGTGCGGTCACGAGCACGACACGCCGCTCGACGTCGTCATGCTCTCGCAGGCCGAGGAGTACAACGAGCTCTTCTCGGCGCAGACCAGCGGTGCCTACATGCACGCCCAGGACGGTCTGATCGCCTTCCCGTCCCGGATCGTCGTCCGAGGACTGCTGAGCCCTTATCGACCCGCGACCGTCTTCGCCCACGAGCTGACCCACCGCTTCGTGAACGAGTGCTTCCCCCAGGCTACGCCGTGGCTGAACGAGGGGCTCGCCACCGTCTTCGAGGTTCTCCGCGTCCAGGGACAAAGCGTCGTAGTGGGCCCACCCGACCGACGGATTGGTGACGTCTACCTCGCCTCGATGCGCTGGGTGAACGGCGAGAGCGTCGCGGTGATGTCGCGGGCGCTGACGCCGCCCCCGAGCCGGCTCACGACGATGAGCCGGGAGGAGTTCTACCACCCTCCGGACGTCACGCTCGCGCCGGGCTACGGGCTGCAGCAAGGCGGGAACTACGCCAGCGCGTGCATGCTCACCCACATGCTCGCGCTCGGCCCGGATCGCGGGCTGCGTGCCCGCTTCCGCGGCTACCTGGGGGCGCTGATCGCCGGCGCCACGGACGAGCGGATGGCGTTCGAGCAGTCGTTCGCGGGGGTCGATCTCGACGCGCCGTTCTGGCGGTACGTCGCGAACGATTGCTTCGAGGTGCTGGAGCGCCGCTTGCCACCCGGGCCGACCGCGCCAGCGCAGGCGATCGCGCTCTCCCCGGCCGAAGCACACGCGCGCCTGGCGGACCTCTGGCTCCAGGCCCACGGCGAAGACGGGGGCCCTCAGGCGCTCGCGCATGCCCAGCTCGCAGCGGGGCTCGATCCGACGCTCGCGAGCCGCGCGGTCGTGGTGAGGGCGATGGGGCAGTCTCGCGAGGAGGCCTCGGCGACGGTCGGCGAGGCGCTCCGGATCGCCCCCGAGGACGCCGCGCTCTTGCACGCCCGCGCCTTCCAGCTTCACGTGTACGAACATCGCGACGACCTGGCGTCGGGGATTGTCGAGCGACTGCTCCACCGTGACGACCTCGGGCCCACGGACCTGTCGTTGCTGGCAGGCATCTCCCGACACAACGGCCAACTCGACCGTGCGACGGTGCTCGCCGAGCGCGCGGTCGACGCCGATCCGACCTCGTACCGGGCCTGGTACGAGCTGGCCCGAGCGACGTTCGCGCAGGGCGACGTCGGCCGCGCCCGAGACGCGATCCACCGAGCCCAAAACCTCTCGGCTGAGCACGCTCCGGGCTGGGCGGCGCGGAGCGCACGCTGGGCAGAGCGCATCGACGCGCGCGCGGCAACGATGGGTACCGACACCGCGCGCCGTTGAACCGGCGTGGTTCGACGTGGTCCGAGCGGGCGGCCCCGCTGGCGCCGCCGCCACCGTCCCCCTCGCGCCACCCCTGGCCGTGGCTGCTCCAGCGTGTGTTCGCGGTCGACATCCTCACCTGCCCACGATGCCAGGGGACGATGCGCCTGGTGGAAATCGCCACCGAGCCCGAAGCGATTGAGCGCATCCTCGCGAGCGACCCGGATGCCGCAGCCGCGGGGTCCCGGGCGCCCCCTGCCCGAGGTCCGGGGCGCTCTCCCGCCCCTGGCCAGCTCGCCTTCCGGTTCGACTGAGCCCGGTCAGCGCTCGTCCGCGCGCCGACGACGGCACCGCTGTGTCCGCTCGACCCGGATGCGCCGGGTTTCATGGCTCCGAGCGGCGGGTGACGAGGTCTCGCGAGGTTTCCCGAGGGGGCATGAGTGCCCCGCCGGCTCTCTTCGGCTCTCCGATTCCACTTCGCCTTGACCTCATCACCCGGTCGGAACACCTATCCGCCCGGGAAGATGCAGAAGTTCGTCATGCGCGAGCGGATGATCCACGAGCTGGGTCTGAGCGAGGACGAGACGGCGTAGCCCGTTCGACCAGCATCTTCGGGGGACACCGTGTTCCGGCGCGCTCGCGATCCCGCCTCTTCAACGGGAGCTCTTCACAGGGGCATGGGACCGTCGATGCTCGCGTCGGCGCGCATTTGGCAACAAGCGCATGTGAGTTGCGGTATCCTGGACGGCATGCATCTGCGGTCGATCGAGGTTCGGAGCTATAAGAGCTTCGAGGACTCGGGGCGTGCGGAACTCTCGCCAGGCATGACGGTCGTCGTTGGCCGAAACTCCGCCGGTAAGAGCGCGCTTCTGGAGCAGATGACGCTCAGCCAAGCGAACGCCCCCCACCGAACGCCGCGAACGGTCCCCTCACGAGGGGACGAGCCGCCGCCGACGAGGGTCGCGTTCGAGCTTGTGTGCACGGGTCAGGATCTAGACCGTGCAGCCGCAGCGCGTGGATCGTTTGCAACGGTGAACGTGGAGCGATTGGCGGCCATGTTTGGTGAGGGTGAGCGTGTCGTTATCCAGACATTGGAGTACGAGCCCGTCATCTACGGTTTCGAAAACCCAACTATGAAGTGGATCAACATCAGGCGACCCGATCCCGCACACATCACAGCCGGCCCGGAAAGCGGCATCAACAACGGACTGGGGACAACCATCCGCAATCAGTTCGCGGAGCAGATTGCCTTTCGCTTCGGATCCGAGCGGTATAACGTCGGCCATATGAATGCGGCCCCCAGCTTGGGCCCAAGACTTCAACCGGACTGCCGGAACCTCCCAGACGTACTCCACGACCAGTTCACTCGCCGGGACCACGTGAAGAGCGTCTTCAACACTCAACTTCGGCGCGTCTTCCCGGATATATATGGCACCACCGCACTCGCCCACAACGGCCAGATAGAGATTCGTGTATGGCCTGTTCCCCTCGAAACCGATCGCGACGACCTGTCGATACCGTTGAACCAGTGCGGCACGGGCGTAGGCCAGGTGGTCAGCATGCTGTGCGCCCTCTTGTTCAGCACGGGGCCACGCACGTTCCTAATCGACGAACCCAGCAGCTTTCTTCATCCGGGCGCAGCACGAGCGACCATTGAAATCCTACGTGAGCAGATGAACGAACGCGAGCACCAGGTGGTCATCGCAACGCATTCGCCCGAAGTAATCTCTGACGCAAAGCCCGACGCCGTCGTAAGAGTTGAGCGCAGCGAGGGCCGCTCGACGGCATCGACGGTCCCACCGGCGTCGGCGAGAGAACAACGCCAGCTAATGCTCGATCTCGGCGTCCGGCTCAGCTCGGTGTTTGGAGTCGACGGCATCCTCTGGGTTGAGGGCATGACCGAGCAGCAGTGTCTGACCGCGATTGCGGAGCACAGCTTGGCCGAGAAACTGCGCGGGCGCAGGATCGTTGCCGTGGCTGATACGGGTGCATTCGAAGAGAAGAGGATTTCACAGTCTATCGAGCTCTACGAGAAGCTGTCTAACAACGCTCTCGCGCCTGCTGGCATGGCGTACTTTTTCGACCGCGAGAACCGTGACCCTGGCAGGCTCGAAAGACTTCGTGAGAAGTCCGCCGCCCGCGATCGAATCTGCTTCACGGAGCGTCGGATGATTGAAAACTATTTCTTGCATCCCGGAGCAATCGCAGCCTTGCTCCGTCACTATTTCGCGGCCTATGACGTACACCGAGAGCCTCCCGACGAAGTGGAGGTAGCTACGATCATCGAAAGGTATGGCCGGGAGCCCGCCCTTGACGGATCGGAGCATGAACCCAACTCGCAGGCCTGGCTCGCCAAGGTCCACGGGGCGAAGCTACTCGACCAGCTTTGCGAAGAGCTATCCGATCACACGATGGTGTACGAGAAGATTGCTCATGGGCAGTGGCTGGTCGCATGGCTGCAAGAACACGACTCGAGTTTTCTAGCACCTCTCGCGAGTGAGTTGGCGAGGGCTCTGGATGCCACGGCACTACATGGTGGCGCGGCTGCGGCCGACGGATAGATAGCAGTGTGGTGGGTCCACGACCCCGTTCGGCGACCGGGGCGCAGCCCTGACAAAGGCTGGCTCCGGCGACGGGCACGCTCCGCCGTCGGCGCGCGGCGAGAGCCCGAGATTGGGCACGAAATTCGTCTCCTCGCCAGTCACGACGAGCGGATCCCCGCTGGTCGCCTTGACCGCCGGCATCTGCGTCGCCGTGCATGCCTCGGTCGCTCGTCACCCGCGGCATGCGAGACGTCTCGGATGCCTCGGTAGCGAGCGACAGGTGCCATCCACGACGCTCTGGATGGCAGAGTAGAAAAGCGCAGGCGGCACGCAAGACGGCGCGGGTGTCGAGGTCGCGAGCCGCAGGCGGCATGCGCGTCGTCTCGCGTGTCGAGGGAGAGGGTCGCCAGTGACACTTCGCTCGTCTCACGTGTCGATGTAGACGGATTTCGGCTGAATTTTGCCCGAATCCGCGGCCAATTCGCGCTCTCGACCCATCTTTTCCTTGAACTTCGGCGATCGATGATGTGTAAACGAGGAGACAAATGCCGCTCCAAGGACCGCCCGGCCTGATGCGGCGAGGGGAGGTTCGAATGGGAAACTACCGGGCGAACGCAGGGTCCGAGGTTCGCCTCGACTACGGGATCTCGCTCTCGCGCGGGCTCTCGCACTTCGAGGAGACCCAGGCGCTGGCGGGACCGTTCACGACGCTGAACGAAGAGCTGCGCACGAAGTACGAGGCGCGGCGGGGCTTGCGCCGGCCGCTGCTCGAGGCGCGCCAGGATCTGCGTTTCGCGGACTACGACGTGGATCAGGCGATCCGGATGTTCGAGCGCGAGACGGAGATCGCCGACGAGGTCGCCGTGGGCCGCTCACGGAGGCGCTCTTCGACGGAGGGGTGACGCCCATCACGATCCCGGTCCCACCGGCTGATCGTCGGTGCGCGCGCGGAGGCACTCGCGGGGTGCGCGGCGTGCCCCCGACCTGCGCGTGCTCGCCGTCGCGTCGGAGGCGGCGAGCGCGCGCGGCGAGGCTGCACCGACGTCTCGTCCTCTCCTGGATTGACGGGGGCCCGCGCTGACCCAGACCCTCCCCCGGGTGCTGGACGTCGTCGTCATCGGGGCGGGGATCACCGGGCTGCGGGCCGCGCGCGCGCTCTCGCAGGCGGGGCTCGCGGTACACGTGCTCGAGGCGAGGGAGCGCGTCGGAGGCCGGCTCGCGTCGGTCGGGCAGCTCGACCTCGGCGCGACCTGGTTCTGGCCCAACGAGCCGCGGGTGCAGCAGCTCGTGGCGGAGCTCGGGCTGCGCACGCATCGGCAGCACCTCGCCGGCGACGCGCTCTACGACGATCCGCGCGGCCGGCGCCGGATCGCCGGGAACCCGCTCGACGGCCCGGCGGCGCGCTTCTCGGGGGGCGCCGCGGAGCTCGCGCTGGGCCTGGCCGACCGGTTCGGGGCCGCGCGGATCGCGCTCGGGTCGCCCGTGGACGAGCTCCGGGTCGACGCCGACGGCGTCACCGCGGTGACCGGGAGGCAAGCGGTCGTGGCACGCCGAGCCGTCGTGGCCGTCCCGCCCGCGCTCGCGGTCGAGCGGATCCGCTTCGCGCCGGCCCTCCCCGACCCGCTCGCCGCGCTGCTGCGACGCACGCCCGTCTGGATGGGAGGCATCGCCAAGGTCGTCGTCCGCTACCCGGCTCCCTTCTGGCGCGACGCCGGGCTGGCCGGCGCGGCGATCAGCCACGTCGGGCCGCTCCGCGAGATCCACGACATGAGCGGACCCAACGGCGACCCGGCGGCGCTCTTCGGCTTCGCGTCGTCCCCGCTGACGCCGCCCGGCACGATCGACGAGGTCGCGGTGGTCGCGCAGCTCATCCGTCTCTTCGGCTCCGGGGCGTCGTCCCCGGAGGCGGTGCACGTCCAGGACTGGCGCACCGAGGCCTGGACGACGCCCGCGACGCCCCCCGAGCCGCCCGAGTACGAGCTCTACGGCGACGCCCGCCTCCGCGCGCCGGTCCACGACCGCATCCATTTCGCATCGACGGAGACGGCGCCCGCCTTCGCGGGCCACATCGAGGGCGCGCTCCTCGCAGCCGACCTGGTGGCCGACGAGGTGCGCCGACGCCTGCGCGACGTCGGGTCGTGAGCATGGCCAGGCGGGTCGAGCGGCGCGTGCGACGCGGACGCTGCGCGTGCCGCCGACCCTCTGCTCCGGGTGACGCTGGCCCGAGGCCGGCGCGGACGAAGTCGCTCTGATCGGCGGAGGTTCCGCCCATCCGCCGCCGCCGCCGCCGTTCGAGGGTGCGATTCGCGTGTGATTTTGCGGGAGAGGACCCGGCACGAAAGATGGCGTCGTCGCCGGGGCGATGGCGGCAGCGGCGATCTCGTGCGGCCGTACGGACGGTTACGCGCGTCGACGGCCTGAGGAGACGGTCCTCTACGAGGTCATTGCCGAGCACTGGCCGCGCTTCGCCGTCCGCGCGGAAGAGCAGGGCGGTCTGCCGAAGTTCGTGGCGAGCGAGTTCGAGGCGTACCTGCGCTGCGGGCGGCTGGAGTACGGGCTGGTGCAGCTCGCGTGCGCCGGGTGCGGGCACACAATCGTGGCGGGGTTCAGCTGTCGCCGTCGGGTTTTTGCCCGTCGTGCCTGGGGCGGTGCTCGCCGCGAACGCGAAGGCGCGCTCGAGCATCGTCCCGAAGGCCGCCCCGAAGCCCGCGCCCGAGCCGCAGCTCGTGCTCCTCTTCGAGTCCGAGCCAAGCCCGCTGGCGCCGCCGCCCCCGTCCTCCTCGCGCCACCCCTGGCCGTGGCTGCTCCAGCGGGTGTTCGCGGTCGACATCCTCACCTGCCCACGATGCCAGGGGACGATGCGCCTGGTGGAAATCGCCACCGAGCCCGAAGCGATCGAGCGCGTCCTCGCGAGCGACCCTGATGCCGCGGCCGCGGGGTCCCGGGCGCCCCCTGCCCGAGGTCCGGGGCGCTCTCCCGCCCCTGGCCAGCTCGCCTTCCGGTTCGACTGAGCCCGGTCAGCGCTCGTCCGTGCGCCGACGACGGCACCGCTGTGTCCGCTCGACCCGGATGCGCCGAGCTCATGGCTCCGAGCGGTGGGTCTCATGGGGGTTGCGGGGGTTCGCGAGGGGGCATGAGTGTACCGCCGGCTCTCTTCGGCTCTCCGAGCCCACTTCGCCTTGACCCCATCATCGCGTCGGAACACCTATCCGCAACCTGAAGCGGCTCCGTACGGATCTCTTCTTCGTGACGCTCGAGAAGAGCGAGAAGCACTACCCGCCGACGACGTTCTACAACGACTGTCACGCTGAGACCCCGACCGGCCGGCGGTACCTCCGGATCCGACCCGGCTCGGATCGGCGCGCGCTCTTGTTCGTCCGAGAGCGCCGACACGACGAGCGCGGCGAGACGATGCCGTACATGCTGCTCGGCCACTGCTTTTACCGGTCGCACCGCGGCGGCCGGCCAATGCAGATCGAGTGGACCTCGCGCGCGCCAAGATCGCCGCGGGCTGAGGCCACGCAACGGGACGCCGCATGAGCAAGCGCCAGGACCCCGAGCTCCTGCGCCGGCTCTTGCGCGCCAAAGACCGCATGGACGCGGCGTCGCACGAGGAGTGGCCGGTCCGGCGGCTGGCGCGGGTGAGCGGGGTGTCCGAGGCGCACTTCGCGCGCTCGTTCAAGGAGGCCTTCGGGGTGCCGCCGCACCGCTACTTGCTGAGCCGGCGCATCGAGCGCGCCAAGGCGATGCTCCGGGACACCGACCTGTCTATCTCGGAGATCGCGTTCCAGACGGGGTGGAAGAGCCTCGGGACGTTCGGGCGGACGTTCCGCGACGTGATCGGCGAGAGCCCGAGCGAGCTGCGCGCCCGCGAGAAGGCCGCCCGGCACGCGCTCGAGCAGGTGCCGCACTGCTACGCGAGCGCCGCGCAGCGGCCGGACCTCAGGATCGCAGTTTCGGAGAAGCGGCGGCGCGAGGGGGCGGGTACGAAGCGATCCGAACCGGAGGAGGTCCCATGAGCCAGGGTGTCGGAGTGGTCGGTCTGTACGTTCGCGATCAGGAGGAAGCGCTCGAGTTCTACCTCGAGAAGCTCGGTTTTCGGGTGCACACCGACGTGAAGAACGGGGACTATCGCTGGCTGACGGTGCAGCACCCGGAGCAGCCTTCGTTCCAGCTCGGGCTGTTCCGAGCCCGGGCCGCCCACCCACGACGAGGCGACGGCGGCGACGCTGAACGAGGTGGTGGCCAAGGGCGCGATGCCGCCGCTGGTGCTGCACGTCGACGACTGCCGCGCCGCATGCGCGAAGATGAAGGCGGCGGGCGTGGAGATCACGCAGGAGCCTGTGGAGCGCTACGGCAACGTGGACGCGAGCTTCCGCGATCCGTCCGGGAACGGCTGGAAGCTCATCCAGGCGGGCTGAGGGGAGGCCGCGTCATGTGTTGGAACGCGTGGATCCGGGAGCTCCACCGGTGGGTGTCCATCGCCTTCACGGTGGCCGTGATCGCCAACTTCGTGGCGCTCGGGGTGGGCCGACAGACGGTGTGGGTCGGTCTCGCGGCCCTCTTCCCGCTCGCGCTGCTTCTGTTCACCGGGCTGTACCTGTTCGTGCTGCCGTATGCTGCCCGGCGGCGCGGCCGACAGCGCGGCGCGCTCGAGCGGATCGGGGACTGAGCGGATGGCCAAGCGATCGAAGGAGGCCGCGACGAGGCGGCTCGCGGGCGGTAACCCGCAGATCGCGAAGGGCGAAGGCGACGCGCCGGTGCAGGCGTACATCGAGGCGATGCCCGGCTGGAAGCGCGAGGTCGGCGAGCGGCTCGACGCGCTCGTCGTGACGACCGTGCCCGGCGTGACCAAGGCGGTGAAGTGGAACTCGCCACTCTACGGCGTCGAGGGCCGCGGCTGGTTCCTCGGCGTCCGTTGCCTGACGAGGTACGTGAAGGTGGCGTTCTTCCGCGGCTCGTCGCTGCGGCCGCCGCCTCCGATCGCGTCGAAGGTGGAGGGCACGCGCTACCTCCACATCCACGAGGAGGACGAGCTCGACGAGGAGCTCCTGGCGAGCTGGATCCGGGAGGCCGCGGAGCGGCCCGGCTGGGTCCCCTGAGCCGACGCTTCACGGAGTGAACGAGATGGCTGCGAAGACGACCGAGAAGGCCGCGCCGAAGAAGGCCGCGCCGAAGAAGGCGAGCGCGAAGAAGGCCGGCGCGAAGAAGGCCGGCGGCAAGACGAAGGCATCGGCCGCCGCCAGCGCGTCGGAGCGGATCGACCGCTACATCGCGTCGATCGACGACTGGCGCGGCGAGCTGCTGGCGCGGATCCGCGCGGTGTTCCTCGCCACCGATCCCGCAATGGTCGAGGAGTGGAAGTGGATGGGCAGCCCGGTCTGGTCTTGCGACGGGATGATCGCGGTGGCCAACGCCCACAAGGAGAAGGTCAAGGTGACCTTCTCGCACGGCGCGCAGCTCGCCGATCCCCACGGGCTCTTCAACGCGGGGCTCGGCGGCAAGAAGTGGCGCGCGATCGATCTCCACGAGGGCGACGCGCTCGACGAGCCCGCGCTGCAGGCGATGATCGAGCGCGCGATCCGCTACAACGCGTCGCGCGCGAAGTAGCCGCTACTCGGTGGCGCAGACCATCACGGTGCTGCCGGGTCGACGGGTGGACGCTCGGCGTCCTACTCGACGGGGTGGGCACGCCCGATCCCCGCGACGCCGCGTACCTCGGCGCGAGCTTGTGCCACGCGTTCGTCTACCTCCACCACAGCGAGCCCGAGGCGGAGGGCGAGGCCGGGCGCGGCCCCATCGCGCACTGCGACGTGAGCCCGTCGAACATCTTCGTTCGGCGCGACGGAGCCGTGAAGCTCGCCGACTTCGGCCTCGCCAAGGTGCTGCCCCACACCGGCGCGGAGCTGCTCACGCGCTCGCGCGGTCAGCCTCGCTATTGCGCGCCCGAGCCGTGGCTTGGTGAGAAGCTCGGGGCGAAGACGGACCTGTTCGCGCTCGGGCTCGTGCTCTGGCATCCGCTCGTCGGTCACGACCCCTACGCGGAGGGCAAGCCGCGCGGTCGCGTCATGCTCGACCGGTGGATCCGCCAGCGGACAATCCAAAACCAGCGCCGCGCGGTGGCCGAGGCCGCCCCTCGCGCGCCGGCTCCCCTCCAAGACCTGGTCGAAGGGCTGCTCCAGCCGTTCGACACGCGGATCGCGACGGCCGAAGAGGTCCTCGAGGTGCTCATGGCCCTCGCGTCGCTGCGCGGGGACGTGGAGCTGGCGGCGCGGATCGCGGCCAAGGGGGCGTCGTAGTGGGCCCGGGTGCCTTCGTCGCGTGAGCTGTCTCATGCGCTGCTCGCAACGCTTGCGCGTCCTGAACGTGTTCAGAGACGACCGACCTCCGGTTCGCCCCCGTGGGCGCCTTGCGCGTGCGGCGGCAAAGCAGGCCTCGACGCCGGCTTCGACATGGCCGCCGTGCAGAGCTTCGCCGGCAGAGTGTGCTCAGATGGCCGTGCTGACTCACTTCTCGGCCGACATCGTGCTGCACGTCGTCGCGCCGCTCGCGCAGCCTCTCCTCCTCCCGGCGGGCCATTGAGGCGCGGTTGTGGTCGCAGACAGGAGGACGCGCTTGGCCTCCCGGCGGGACTCGAAGCGCGCAAGCCAGGCCGTAGGCCGAAGCTCGACGCGAAGGGCCGACAGCTCCTCGTCGCGCAGAAGGAGGTCGCCGCCCTCGAGCGCACGCTGGAAGGCGCCAACGCGCTGATTGCACTCCAAACAGGATCACGCGAGATCCTGGGCCTCGCGCTCCCCCGAGCTCGACGAGCGTGAACTCGGACCCGGGCTGCCGCCGGTGATGAGCGAGGGAGGAACGCCGTACGCCGGGCCGCCGAGCTCATGCCCGGATTGGCTCGCACGTCGGCCGCACAGCCGCGCCTCGGTCGTTTATCATGGCGGCCGCATGACCGTGGACGACGAGCCGCCCGACCCGCTGATCGGGAAGGTCCTCGACGAGCGCTACCGGATCGAGGAGCCGCTCGGGCAGGGCGGCATCGGTCGCGTCTACAAGGCCCGCCACCTCATCCTGGGGCGCCACGTGGCGCTCAAGGTGCTGCTCGCGCAGTACGAGAGCATCCCCGTCCTGCAGGAGCGCTTCCGCCGGGAGGCCGAGGCGCTGGCCGCGCTCTCCCACCCCAACATCGTCACCGTGACCGATTTCGGGGTGGCCGAGGGGATGCCCTACCTGGTCATGGAGCTCCTCGAGGGGCTCGATCTGGCCGCGCTGATCGCGCAGGAGGACATCCCGCCCGCTCGGGCGTTCGCGATCGTGCGGCAGGTGCTCATGGCGCTCTCCTACGCGCACTCGCGCGAGCTGGTGCACCGGGACCTGAAGCCGCAGAACATCTACGTCCGGGTGCTGGGCGAGGGCTCCGATCACGTCGAGGTGCTCGACTTCGGGCTGGCGCGCTTCCTCGGCGACGCTCCCAACCGCGGCCCCAAGCTCACCAGGGCGGGCGCGCTGATCGGGACGCCGGCGTACATGGCGCCCGAGCAGGCTTCCGGCGAGGCGGTCGACGCGCGCGCGGACGTGTACTCCACCGGCGTGGTGCTCTTCGAGACGCTGACCGGTCGTAAGCCCTTCGAGGGCAAGGATCCGGGGGAGATGCTCCGCTCGCATCTCCTGGTGGCGCCGCCCCGGATCGTGCAGGCGGATCCGGGCCTGAAGGTGTCGGACGAGCTGGAGTCGCTGATGGCGTGTGCGCTCGCCAAGAGCCCCGCCGACCGCTTCGCGAGCGCGGCGGACATGCTCTCCGCGCTCGACGCGCTCGGACCGGGCGCGGCCGAACGGATCGGTCCCAGGCCACCTCGCGACCAGCCGATCCGCCGAGTCGACGCGACCCAGGCGGGCGTGAACACGACCCGCGCGGCCACCCCCGGCGCCGTCCGCGCTCGCAGCGCGCCCGCGACCTCCGAGACCAGCATCCACCTGCCGAAGAGCCGTGGTCCGCTCCTCGCGGGCATCGGCTGCGCCGCGAATCCTGCTCGTGGGCGGCGCCGTCGGCGTGGCGGTGACCTTCTCCGGCTCGCTCTTCGGTCCGGCGCAGACGCCCTCGTCGCCGACGCCGAGCGTGTCGGTGGCCGATCCCGCGCCCGCCCCGCCCCAGCCGGAGGTCGCGCCCGTGCCCCGGCCGGCCGCCCGCAACCCCTTCGCCGAGCCGGTTCCCGGCGAGCTCGCGAGCATCCAGGCGCAGATCGTGAGCGGCCACCGGCCTTCCCGCCGCGCGCTCGCCGTCGTCAGCCGCTATCAGCGCGATCACGCCGCCGATCCGCGGCCGGGCTTGATGCTGGCGCACACCTACGTCGATCGGCGCTGGCTCTCGTTCGCGCTCCCCGAGTACCAGCACGCCTATCAGCTCGACGCGACGGTGCGGGGGGATCCCGAGATGCTCACCGACCTGCTCGAGATGGTGCGAGCCAACGATGCGTCCATTCACAGGCCGGCCGCGGATCTCGTGGTCGAGGCCTACGGACCGGAGGCGAGTGCGGCCATCGCCGACGCGCTGGCGGGACGCGCTCGACCCGACGAGCGCCAGCGGCTCGAAGCCCTTCAGAGTCGGATCGCCGCCGCTCAGCCGTAGGGCGGGATGTCGATCACGCGGCCGGTGAAGCCGTCTTCCACGTAGGGCATCACCTGCCGGTGGAAGTTCATCTCGGCTTTCGCCCGCGAGAAGTACTCGTAGTAGCCGAGCACGACGCGGCTCAGGAAGATGAAGTGCCGCTGCGCGGGCGGGGGCCGGCGGCGCTTCAGGAAGTGCATCACCAGCTCGCGCCCGGCCTGCACGTAGTCGAAGTCGGCGAAGTCGAAGACGTCGTCCTCGCGTACGCCCACCGAGAAGTAGCGGGCGATCTTGTCCATGTCCTCGAGCTCGTCGTCGCTCTCGCGAGCGTCCATCAGCTCGAGCTGGACGAAGACGTCCCGCAGGCGCTCCCCGTCCTCGGCCAGGCTCGCGTGCATCATCTCGCCAAAGCCGCGCATGAACGCCTCGTCGAAGATCTTCACGCAGCCGTAGTCGAGGATCCCGAGGCGGCCGTCCGGGAGCACCTTGAAGTTGCCCGGGTGCGGGTCGGCGTGGAGCAGGCCGCCGCGGAAGAACTGGTGCCAGAAGGCGTGGCTGAGCTGGCGCACGGTGCGCTCGCGGCGGGCCGGGTCCGGGTGGCTCAAGCCTGCGTCGAGCGGCTCGCCTTCCAGCCAGTCGTAGGTGATGACCTTCAGCCCGGAGTGCGAGTCGTGCACCCGCGGGATCACAATCTCGTCGTCGCCCTCGAAGAGGCGGCCGAGGAGCTTCGCGTTGTAGGCCTCGCGGCAGTAGTCGGTCTCCTGCATGAGGTGCTCGGCCAGCTCCTCGGCGATCGGGGTCACGTCCATCCGCGTCTGGCCGAGCGCGTCGGCGAGGACCCGCTTCACCATCCCGCTGGCCAGGTGGATGTTCGAGAATCCGCCCGCACCGAGTCCTCGGCGCCGGGATACTGCACCTTCACCGCCACTTCGGTGCCGTCGGGCAGTCGACCGCGGTGTACCTGGCCGAGCGAGGCCGCCGCGACCGCCTCGTGGGAGAGCTCGGCGAAGAGCTCGTCCGCCGGCGCGCCGAGATCCTTTTCCAGCACCTCGCGGATGGTCGAAAAGCGCATCGGAGGCGCCGACGACTGCAGCGCGCGCAGCACCCCGCCGTACTCCTCCGGGAGGGCGGCGGCGTGGGTCGAGAGGAGCTGACCCACCTTCATCAGCGGCCCGCGCAGCTCGCCCATCGTCTGCACCATCCGCTTGGCGTTCGCGAGATGGCGTTCGACCTGCTGGTCCTCGCGATCGTCCTTCTTCCGGAAGACGTCGGCGAGCTTGCCGCCCATATAGCTGCTGCCGACGCGGCCTCCGAGCCACGCGGTCTTCAGCGTGCGCTTCAAGCGGCCGGGCACGCGCTCGGGGGCCGTGCCGTGGGCTCCGTAGCCGTCCTTGTCGTCTGCCATCGGCGCGCTCAAGGTAACCGATGTCGGGGCGATGGTGAGATGAGCACGCCGGAGCATAGCGAGCCGAACACCGTGCGCGAGGGCTTGCACCGCTATCACGTCGCGAACGGCTTCGACGGAGACGCGACGACGGCCGAGACGCTGCAGATGTACGTGGTGGGTCGCCGCGTCGATCTGCCGAACCCGCGCTTTCAGCGGGGGCTCTTGGCGCGTCACGATCTGCACCACGTGCTGACCGGCTACGGCACCGACCTGCGCGGGGAGGCGGAGCTGGGCGCGTGGGAGCTGGCCGCGGGGCCGCGGCACTGGTTCGTGTGGCTCAACGACGCCGGCGCGCTATTGCTCGGCGTGCTCGCACCGATCCGGACGGTGCGGGCCTTCGCCCGAGGCCTCGCATGCCGTTCGCTCTACCGCGACGACACTCCCTACGAGGCGCTGCTCGACATGCCGATCGACGAGCTGCGCGCCGAGCTCGGCCTCACGCGTTGAGAGCCGGCTGGATCGCCCTCACGCTGGCGCTCTCGGCCTGCGGGCAGGAAGCGGCGCCCGAGCCGGAGGAGCCGCCCGCCGCCGAGGCGCCTGCCGAGCCCGCGGAAGAGGAGGGCGCCGTCCACCTCGGCGTGCCGGCGGAGGCGATCCACCGCGCTCGGTTGGAGGCGCGCGGCCTGGCTCGCATGACGGACGCGATCCGCGCCCAGGTGCTCGAGCGCGGCCGGGCCAACGCCACGCTGGACTACGCGGAGCTTCGCGCGCATCCGGACAGGCACGCGGACGCGCGCGTGAGCTTCGAGGGCCGCGTCGGGTTGGCGCGCTCGGCGGGTGAGCAGCTCTGGATCCTCGCGCTCCAGACCCGCGAGGACGGCGACCGCTGGACCGATCCGCTCTACGTGCTCAGCGTCGTGCCGCCCGAGGTTCCGGCGGAGGGCGGCGTACCGGCGCGCATCGACGGCTGGGTCGTCGGCGAGCGCACCATCGGCCGCCACGCGCTGCCGCTGGTGGTCGCGTTCTCCGTCCAGCCGGGCGGGTGAGCTCCCGGACACTGCGCGCTGGTCTCGAGCCTGCCGTCGAGCGTGTGGAAAGGGTGGCAGGGAGTCTCGAGCCTGCCGCCGAGTCTGCGGAGAGGGTGGCAGGGAGTCTCGAGCCTGCCGCCGAGTCTGCGGAGAGGGTGGCAGGGAGTCTCGAGCCTTGCCGGTGAGCGTGCGAAAGGGGGAGGTGGAGCCTCGAGCCTTGCCGGTGGGCGCGGGAGGAGGGTGCGGTGGAGTCTCGAGCCTTGCCGGTGAGCGTGGGGAGAGGGTGGCAGGGAGTCTCGAACCTTGCCGGTGAGCGTGCAGAAGGGGGGAGGTGAAGTCTCGAGCCTTGCCGGTGAGCGTCGGAGAAGGGTGGCAGGGAGACTCGGGTCCGGCGCGCGATCGATCAGCCCGGCGCGGGGAGCGCGGCGTGCAGCGAGAGCGGCGCGTCGGGGACGGGGGCGGCCTCTTCGGCGGTCTGCACGTCGCCGGCTTCGAGCGCGTCGAGGACGACCACCAGCTCGAGCGGCGCGTCCTCGCCGGTCGTCCCCAGCAGCACGAGGTCGTCGGCGCGCCCGTCGCCGTCGAGGTCGGCCAGCGCGTGCCGCCGCGGGCCGAGGGGGCCGGTGAGCGTGAGCGCCGTGTCGGCCGTGAAGGTCATCCCGTCGGCCTGCTTCAGCACCACGAGGTGCGGATGATCCCAGCCCACGAAGTCGAGCTTCCCGTCGCCGTCCACGTCGAGGATGGCCAGGCCGCGCAGCGCATCCGGCGCGCCCTCGACCCCACGCGGCTCCATGCCGTCGAGCGCGCCGCCGCGGATCCAGCGCAAGCCGCCGCCGAGCACCGCGAGGTCCTCTCCTCCGTCTCCGTCGAGGTCGCCGAGCGCGATCTCGCGGGCGCCCGCCAGCTGGAACGTGTGCGTGCGCGGGAACGCGCCCTGGCCGTCTCCGAACGCCATCCCGACGCGGTCGCGCGCGAGCGAGACCACGTCGCCGTTGCCGTCTCGGTCCAGGTCGCCGATGCGAACCGCCACGCCGCCGAGCCCCACGTTCAGCGCGGCGGACCGGGTCGGTGACGCGCCGCCGGCGAAAACCCACGCCTCGCTGGGGAGCTGGGCCAGCGCGTTGGCGCGGTTCATGGCCACCACGTCCGCGCCCGTCTGCGCGTCGAGGGGCGCCACCGCCACGTCGACGGCCGCAATCGGGGCGAGCTCCACAGGCTCGCGGATGCCACCGAAGCCGTCGCCGGGGATCCAATAGAGCCCGCCGCCTCGGCTCGCGCCCTGCGCCGTCTCCCGGGCGAGCGGCAAGACCAGGTCGGAGAAGGTGTCGCCGTCCACGTCGCCCGCGGCCGCCGGCCCCGTCCGCGCGCGCTGCCCGTTCGGTGGCGCGGGCGCGGTGAAGACGGCGACGCGCGAGGGCGCACCGTCTTCGATGGCGATGACCAGCCACCGGTCGCCGCAGCCGACGATCACCTCGGGCTTCGGGTCGCCGAAGACCTGAGCCAAGGCCAGCGATGGCTCGGGCGTGGCATCGCAGACCGACCAGCGGGCCAGCGCGGCTGTGCCGGGCGCCGCGGCGGGAGTGCCGGCGTCGGAGACCGTGAGTCCCGCGTCCGTCTCCGAGGCGCCCGCGTCCGCTTCGCTCGCTCCCGCGTCCGCACCGGTCGCGCCGGCGTCGGCCACGGACCCGCCCGCGTCCGCGCTCGGCGTGGGCGTGCTCGTCCACGCCCACGGCAGCGGGATGACGCCGGCGATCAGGCCGACGACGGCCAGGATCACCCAGAGCGCGAGGAGGATCCCGAAGGTGCGGAGCGTGGCGACGACCTTGTCCACGCGCCTCTTATAGCATCGGGCCCGCGCGGCGAC
The DNA here is from genome assembly GCA_963832725.1 of uncultured Pseudomonadota bacterium. Lineage (GTDB taxonomy): Bacteria > Myxococcota_A > Polyangia > Polyangiales > Sandaracinaceae > JAEZBP01. The sequence continues at coordinate 1,715,595 of CAWHVG010000003.1, read as the reverse complement.
GGCGCCCCGCCGGGCCCGTTCTCACAGCGTGACGTAGACGAACGCGAGGCACATCTCGTCCTGCGTCCCGTCGCCGAAGTGCACCACCGTGTCGCGGCTCGTCGTGTCGAAGGTGCAGCTGATGGTCGCCGCGTCCTGCGGGGTCACGCGGATCGGGTCGTTCAGCCAGTAGGCCATCTGCCAGTGGAAGTCCCAGCGCGGCACCTGGATCATGCACTGGTCGCTTCCGTCCGAGTGGTTGAGGTCCAGGTGAATCTGGCTCCCGAGCGTGTGCATGTGCGGGAAGATGCCCCAGACGCGCACGTTCAGCGGCAGGCTGGAGAAGCTGGTCTGGTTCGACTCCACGACCTCGGGCATGCCCGGCATGAGGTTCAGGTCGAAGTCGCCGACGAGCGGCATGTAGGCGGGGTTGGCGCTGTCGGCGAGGCTCAAGTCGACGCGGGTCAAATCGGTGTTCGGCGTGCCCGGCGCGACCTGGTTGTTGTAGTGCACCTGCAGGATCAGCGGCCGGTTGGCGGTGAGCTGGATGCCCGTGCCGGTCGGGAACATCGTCGCGCCCGTGCCCGGCGCCCAGAGCGCCACGGGGACCGCGTTCACGCCCGAGTCGCCGAAGCAGGTGTAGCCGTCGGTCGTGTTCCCTTCCGCGGCGTCCATCGATCGCGCGTCGCTGGCGGCGGCGTCGTCCATCGGGTTGTAGACGATGACGTGGTGGACGCGCGCCGGGTTGCCGGGCTGCACGTCGTAGCCGACCAGGAACTTGTCCGCGTCCATCGTGGTGTCGAGCACGAAGCAGCGGTACTCGTCGGGCATCGTCTCGTCGGTCGTGAACGTCCCCGCCATCGAGAGCGAGACGTCCGTCGAGGGCAGGGTGGGCAGCGAGACCGCCGGCGGCGCGGGGGTGCTCGGGTCGCCTTCGGGCGCGCCATTGGCGGCCCAGGTGCCGATGATGGCGATCTGCTCGTCGGTCAGCCCGCGGTAGTTCGCCCACGTGTTGCAGCTGCCCGAGTTGTCCGCCAAAAACGGCGGCATGATGCGGTCGCGGGTCACCTGCGCCATCGTCGCCGCGATGGCCGACGCCTGCTCGTAGGTGCCGAGCGGGAAGGGCGCGATGCCGCCGTCGAAATGGCAGGTCGTGCAGCGCTCGACGAGGATCGGCCGCACGTCGCCGTAGTAGGTGATCTCGTGGCCGGCATCATGGCCGGCATCGGTCCCGCCGTCCGGCACCGTCGCTGCGTCGGCGCCGTCACCTCCCGCGTCCGGCGGAGTCGTGCCGCCTCCATCGCACGCGGTGAGCACGAGGGTGAGAAGGCAGGCGAGAGCCCCACCGAAACGAGCACGCGGCATCGAGCGACCTCCGAACCCGGAAGAATAGAGGCGAGATGCCACGCTCGGCAATGCCCCAAGGATGGGCCCCACGGATGGGCCCTGCGGATGGGCCCCTCGGAGGCTTGTGTCCGGCGGCCGACGGGGCACACTCCCCGCGGTGCTGCGCTGGGTGGTCTACGTCTTCTGGAACGACGCCGAGCGGCGTCCGCGAGCGCTCGTGCGGCTCGTGGTGCAGCTCCTCACGCTCGGCGTCCTCTCCGGCGGTCTCGCGTGGGTCGCGGGGCGGGTGCGGGAAGCAACAGAACAGGACATGGAGGCCGTCTTCTTGCGGGCGCCGATCTTCATGCTCACGGCGCTGATCACGCTGGTCGAGGTCGCGCTGGTGTGCCGCTTCGTGGACCGGCGCTCGCTCGACGGTCTGGGCTTGCGCGTGGACCGGCGATGGTGGGCCGATCTGGCGGCCGGTGTCGTCATCGGCGCGCTCCTGATGGGCGGCATCTTCGGGGCCGAGCTCGCGTTCGGCTGGGCCCACTACGCGCCGGCGCCCGAGATCGGCGGCGACGTGCCGCGGCTGGCGTTCCTGCCCGTGACGGTGTTCGCGTTCGTCGCCATCGGCATCTACGAAGAGCTGATCTCCCGCGGCTACCAGCTCACCAACCTGGCCGAGGGGCTGCGCTGCCGGTGGATCGCGGGGCCGAACGCGGCCCTTCTGGCGGCGGTGATCTCCTCGTCCGTCTTCGGCCTCGCCCACCTGGGCAACCCGAACGCGACGTGGGCGAGCACCATCAACATCGTCGCCGCCGGCATGATGCTGGCGGTCGGGTACCTCACCACCGGCCGGATCGGCCTCTCGATCGGGCTCCACATCGGCTGGAACTTCTTCCAGAACTTCTTCGGCATGCCGGTCAGCGGGATGACGGAGTTCTTCTTCGGCGCGGTGGTCACGCGCGACGTGACCGGCCCGGCGTGGGTCACGGGCGGCGCGTTCGGGCCGGAGGCGGGCATGACGGGGCTGGTCGCGATGCTCGTCGGCACGCTGCTGATCGCGCTCTGGGTCCGCGTCCGCTACGGCGCGCTCCGAATCGATCCGCGCATCGGCGCGCCGCCGCCTTTGGTCCGCGCCGCCGAGCCCCGGCCGAACGTCGCGCTGCCGCTGGAGCCTTCCGCGTGAGCGTCGAGCCCGGCCTCTGCCGCTCTTGCGCGTGCTCCAAGACGCTCGAGACCCGCCGCGGCACGGTCTATCGGCTGTGCACGGCGGACGGGATGCCGAAGTACCCCGTGCTGCCGGTCCTGCGCTGCGCCGCGCACGTCCGTCGCGACTCTGCGCGCGAGCGCGGCGCGGGTCGCTGAGCGTCGCTTCCGCGCGGGACGCGGGCGGTGACCGCGAGGCCTACTGGGCGAGGATGCCCTGCAGGTGGAAGTCGAGGATCACCTGGGCGAGGTGATCGACGTCGAGCGCCTCTGCGGGCCGATCGAGCACGAGCTGCAGGAACTGTTTGACCGAGCCGATGATGCACCAGGCCACGTACTCGGTGTCGAGCTGGCGGATCAGGCCGATGCGCTGCCCGTTCTCGAGCGAGTCGCTCAGCCAGCCGTGCAGGTGCTGGTAGAAGCTCTCGAGCTTGCGGTCGACCTCTTCGTCGATGCCCACCGCCTCGCGGAGCACGAACTTGGTCAGGGCCGGGTTGGCATGGAAGGCCGCCAGCACGCGGCTCACCGAGACCAGGAGCTGCTCGCGGATCGGCGGCGCGCCTTCCGAGAGATCGACGCCCACGAAATTGTCGCGGAGGCGCGTGAGCAGGAGATCCAAGAGCTCGTGGAAGATCGCGTTCTTGGAGTCGAAGTAGATGTAGAAGGTGCCGCGCGCGATGCCGGCTGCTTCGATGATGTCGCTGATGCGGGTCTGGTGATAGCCCTTGTCGCTGAACACGCGAAGGGCGGTGTCCAGCACCGCGCGACGGCGCCGTTCGCGCTGGCGCGCGGCGCGCAGCGTCCTTCCGTCGGTCTGTGCTTCGGTGGTCACGCTCACGTCCGTTCCCGCGCCCGCTCCGCCCAGTACGCGTCGACGCGGTTCGCCACGGCGGCGCGGACCCGATCGGCCAGCGCCGGGATCTCGTCGTCGCGCAGCCCCGCCGTGGGGATGGGCTTCTCGCAGTAGACGGTGATCTCGTTGCCGGGCCGGATCACCATGCTGCCGGGCCGCATCATGTCGAAGGCGCCCGTCACGGCCACCGGCACGATCGGCACGCCGAGATCGCGGGCGACGTAGAAGATACCCTTGCGGAAGTCGCCGACCCGGCCGGTGCGGGTCCGCGAGCCCTCCGGGAAGGCGAGGATGGAGCGCCCCGCGTCGACCTCGCGCCGCATGCGGTCGACCAGATCCGTGGTCTGCCCGCGCTGGCCCTTCTTGACCGGAATGGTGCCACGTGCCTTCATGAACCAGCCGTAGAACGGGTAGTTGAAGTGGCTCTCCAGCTCCAGCCCCTGCTTGAAGTGAGGCGTGGCGTTGTAGAGCATTACGTGGTCGAAGTGGTTGGTGTGGTTCTGGGCGAAGATATAGGGCTGATTCGGATCGACGTCCGGGTGCACCACGGCCCGCCAGCGGCTGCCGGTGAGCGCGATCTGCACTTTGCAGTAGAGGCGGCCGAGGATGTTCACCCGGTGCGAAGGGACGGCCTGGTAGACCAGCGTCATCGTTCCCAGGCTCGGCACCAGCCACGACAAGCCCGCCGTCCAGAGCCCCGTCGAGACGGCGATGTCCTTCAGTGAGGGCTTCTCGAACGAGCGCGCCGGCACCGGCGCTTTGCCCTCGGTCGCCTCATTCAACTTCGGCTTCGATACGGAGAACGCCGTGCTCACGCCACCACCTCCAGGACGCCGGGGAGCACCTCGAGCCTTCGGAGCAAGAGGCGCGTGACCTCGCCGTCGACCATCACGTCGACGGGAGCCGGCAAGTCGAAATCCACGGTCTTCGCGCGGCTCTCCTCGACATCGGGTCGCTCGACGTGGCGGCCGCGGAAGATCGAGGGGAACGCGCGCACGAACTGCCGCCGCCCCAAGCGGCCGATGCGGATGACGTCGAGCGCGCCGTCGCTCGGATCGGCGTGCGGCGCCATCATCATCGTGCCCGCCGTGAAGCGGCTGTTGGAGAACGAGATCAGAACCGAGGGCCGGTCGTCGCGCGCGCCGCCGTCGACGCGCACCGGGAAGACCGGGTAGCTCAGCCGCGCGGCGGTGGTGAGGGTGGCGATGACGTAGCCGACCGGCCCGAGCGCCTTGAAGCGGCGGTTGGTCAGCTCGCCCGCTTCGGCCGTGAAGCCCACGCTCAAGAGGTTGATGTAGTGGATGGCGCCGCCTTCGTGGCTCGCCCGCACGACGTCGCAGCGCCGCACGTCGCCCCGCTCGATCGCCGCGAGCGCGTGTCGCGCGTCGGTCACGTGGAAGTCGCGCAGGAACGAGTTGCCGGTGCCGAGCGGGAGCATGGCCAGCCGCGGCGGCGTGTCGGACTCGTTCGGAAAGAGCCCGTTGACCACCTCGTAGCTGGTCCCGTCGCCGCCCACGGCCAAGAACTGCCGGTAGCCTGCGCGCCAGCCGACGCTCGCCATCTCCGTCGCGTCGCCGGGCGCCCGCGTCTCGCGCACGTCGAGCGCGAGGCCGGCGCTGCGGAGCCGGTCGAGCGCCGCGCCCGCACGCCTCCCGCACCGACCACCGCCCGCGGCCGGGTTCACGATCACGAGCCAGGGATCGCCGCTCATGGTGCGCGGAGCTCCTCGCGCGTGCTGCGCTCGCGGAGCGTCTCCGCCAGCGCGTCGCGCTTGACCTTCATCGACGCGGTGCGCGGGAAGGGATCGTTCCAGAAGAGCACGCCGCGGACGCGCTTGAAGTCGGGCAGCCGCTGGTTCTTGGTGGCGAGCTGCGAGAGCACAGCGTCGTTCGAGGGCGCCACCACGCCGTTCCCGCGCCGCGGCCGGATCACCGCCACCAGGTGCTCGTCCTCCAGCTTGCCGGCTCGCGGCCAGAGATAGCCCGAGGCGAACACGGCCAGCTCCTCCACCGGCAGCTCCTCGAACGCGCCCTCGATGTCCTCGGGGTAGACGTTCTTGCCACCGGCCGTGACGACCACGTTCTTGCTGCGCCCGACCAGGTGCAGGTGGTGCGCGGCGTCCATCCAGCCGAGATCGCCGGTCTTCAGCCAGCCGTCCTCGGTGATCGTCTGCGCCGTCAGCTCCGGGTCGTCGAGGTAGCCGCGCATCATCGTGCGGCCGCGGATCCAGACTTCGCCGACGCCGTCCGGGCCCGGCTGGTGGATGCGCACCTCGACGCCGCGCACCGGTCGGCCGACCGAGTCGGCGCGGAAGGGCGAGAGATCGTTGACCGTGGCCACGGTGCAGACCTCGGTCAGCCCGTAGCCGATCACCACCGGAAGGCCGAGCCGGTAGAAGAGCTCCGCGCGCTGCCGGTCGACGAACGCGCCGCCGCAGAAGAGCACCTCGAGCTGCCCGCCGAAGGCCTCGTGGATGGGGCCGAGGAGGGTGCGGCTGATGGAAGGCCGCGGTCGCTCGAGCGTGAGCATCTCGTTGAGCCCGCTCAGGACGCCGACCAGGCGCTTGGCCCACTTCGGCTGGCCGTCGATCTGCGAGCGGATGCGCTCCTCGAACGCCGACAGGATCATCGGCACCAGCGCCATGTGCGTGACGCCGTACGCCTCCATGGTCGAGCGCAAGAACTCCGGGCGCAGGGTTCGCTGGTGGATGACGGTCGCGCCGCAGGAGAAGGGGCCGACGAAGCCGACCATGAAGTCGATGGCGTGGTTGGTCGGCAGGACGGAGAAGGTGCGGTGCCCGGGCCGCATCGGGAAGAGCTCCATCAGCGCGCGGAGCTGCTCCAGATACGCGTCGTGGGTGAGCATGCAGCCCTTGGCGCGGCCGCCGGTGCCCGACGAGTAGACGATGGTGGCCAGGTCGTCGCGCTTGCGCGGGACGACCGGGCTCGGCGCGCCCGGCTCGAGCGACTCCCAGCGGATGGGCTCGACGCAGTAGCTCGCGCTCTCGGGCGCCTCGCTGACCAGGACCAGCGGCACGTCGAGCGCGTCGAAGCGGCGCAAGAAGCCGTGCTCGGTCACCAGCGCCTTGGGCCGGCAGTGGGCGAGGAGCGCGCTCTGCTCCTTGGCGGAGAGCTTGTAGTCGAGGGGAACGAGGACCGCGCCGCGATGGAAGATGGCGTAGGCCGCGATGAGCCACCGGCTCTGGTTGCCCATCACGATGGCGACGCGGTCGTCCGGGCCGATTCCGTGCGCCTCGAGGAGCGCGATCACCCGCTCGGCCTCGCGCTTGACGTCGAGGTAGGTGAGCCGCTTCGTCTCCTTCTTGCGATCGACCTCGATCAGCGCCGTCTCCGTCTTGAACGTGAGCCAGGCGTCGGCGAGCAGCTCGCCGAGCGAGGCGTAGCGGCTGGGATCGATCATCTCGGGGGGCGGTACGGCCACGGCAGCGCTCGCTCTCAGAGGCGGCTGGCGACGATGTCGGCCAGCTCGGCGAAGGTGCGGACGTCCTGCACCTCGTAGTCGGGGATCTCGACCGAGAACTTCTCCTCGAGCGCGGTCAGCAGGCTGAGCGCCTCCATCGAGTCGATCTCGAGGGTGTCGAAGAGGTCGTCGGTCGCGTTCAGCGTGGCGCGCTCGCGGCGAAAGCGCGTCGCCGCGAGGCTGAGCAGCGTGTCGAGCACGCTCTCGTTCGGATCGGCCTTCGTGTCGCTCATGGGGATGAACCTCGATTCACGGCAGGTAGGGGAGGGCGGAGCGGGACGAGACGAAGCGCGCCAGCGCGGCCTCCACCGTCTCGGAGGTGAGGAGCTCGCAGAAGAGCTCTTTTTCGGCTGCGAGCCGCTCGCGGGGGAAGGGCTTGAGGAAGCGCTTGGCGGTGGTGGCGGTGCGCCGATCGAAGCGGCCCATCTGCGCGGCCAGCCGGCGGGCGACCTTGAGCGCGTGGCCGTTGCCGACGAGCTGGGCGACCAACCCGATCTCGTGCGCGCGCTGGGCGCCGAGGCTCCGCCCGCTCAGGAGCAGATCGCGCGTGACCGCGTTGCCCAGATCGCGCTCGAGGCGCGGGATGCCGCCGAAGCCGGGGATGAGCCCGAGGCGGAGCTCCGGGAAGGCGAAGCGGGCCGTCTTGTCGGCGACGATCACGTCGGCGGTCAGCGCCAGCTCGAACCCGCCGCCGAAGCAGACGCCGTGCACGGCCGCGATGGTCGGCATGGCCGCCGTGTCGAAGGTGTCGAAGACCCGATGGATGCGGTCGAGGAAAGCGCGGACGCCCCATACCTTCGCCGCTTTCGAGAAGTCGCGCGAGGCCAGCGTCCGCACCGCCGCCGCGCCCGCGATCGCCGCCGTGCTGGGCCGGTCGAAGAGCCGCCGCGCGTGATCGACCAGCGACGTGGCGCCGCAGCCGTCCTTGAGCGAGAGCAGCCCGGCGTGCAGCTCGCGCAGATCCGCGCCCGCGGAGAACCCGCGCTCGATCTCCGAGCAGAAGAGCACGGCGTGCGCGCCGCCGGCGCCGCCGCGTATCGCCTCCGCCACCCGCTCCAGCTCGAGCAGCATCGCGAGACCGATCTCGTTGGCGGGCGCGCGGTGCAGCCTCACCTCGAGCACGCCGTCCTGGACCTCGAAGTCGAGGCACTCGCCGTGGAAGTGCGCGCTCATGCGTAGAGGCGATCGATCGCGTCCGCGTAGTGGCTCTCGATGGCCGCGCGGCGGAGCTTCTGGTTGGCCGTCAGCAAGCCGTTCTCGATCGAGAAGGGCTCGGGGCTCAGGTGGAAGGCGCGGATGCGCCGGTAGTGCGGCAGCTGGGCGTTGACCTCGTCGAGCGCGTGCGAAGCGTCGCCCTGGCTCAGCTCGCCGGTGAAGATCGCCGTCAAGAAGGGCCGGCCGTGGCCGATGACCACCGCCTGCTCGAGGCCCGGGATGCGCTCCATCAGCCGCTGCTCGATCGGCTCGGGCGCGACGTTGTGGCCGCTCTCCGGCACCAGGATGTTCTTCACGCGGCCGACAATCTCGAGCCGGCCTCGCTCGTCGATGCGCGCCTGATCGCCGGTGCGGAACCAGCCGTCTTCGGTGAACGCGCTCTCGGTGGCCTCCGGCCGGTTCCAGTAGCCCTTGAACACGTTGGGGCCCTTCACCAGGAGCTCGCCACCCTCGCCGAGCTTCACCTCGCAGCCGTCGATGGGGAAGCCGACCTTGCCCGGCATGGCCGCCCGAGGCCGGTCCATCGACACGATCGCCGTCGTCTCGGTGAGCCCGTAGACCTGGTAGACCGGCAGATCGATGAGATCGAACCAGGCCTGCGTCTCCTCGGCCAGGGGCGCGGAGCCGCAGATCGAGCAGGAGAGCTCGCGGCCGATCTGCTCGCGCACGCGGCTGAAGATCAGCCTTCCGCGCGCCCAAGAGGAGCGCCCGCTGCGTCAGCGTGGCCCGGCCCGCTCGCTCGGCGCGCCAGGCCTGGATGGCCGCGTCGTAGACGAGACGGAGCGGCACCTTGGCGCGGAGCTTCTTCTCCACGCCGAGCCGCACTCGCTCGAGCAGCGTCGGCACGTTGAGAAACCACTCGGGCGACGCCGTCTTCATCTCCCGCGGTAGATCGTTGAGATCGGTCGACACCATCACGCCGTTGGCGCGGTAGAGATTGCTCCACAGCACGAAGCGTGAGCCGGCGAAGCAGAAGGGCAGGTAGTGAAAGACCCGGTCGTGCCCGCCGGCGCGGCCCATCAGCTCGACGAGCTTCTCGTCGATGACGGCGAGCATGTGATCGACGTTGCCGGTGGTGGTCATCACCCCCTTGGGCTCGCCGCTCGAGCCGCTGGTGTAGATGAGCGTGACGACGTCGTCCTCGGCCCGCTCGGCAGGCGGCTCGGACAGAGGCTCGGCGTCGAAGAAGGCGTCGAAGGTCACCACCGGCGCCGCATCCCACGACGCGTAGACCGCGCCCGCCAGCGTGTCGTCGGCGCAGAGCACGAGCTTCACGCCCGCGTCCTTCATCATCGCCGTCAGCTCGGGCGACGCCTGCCGCGCGTAGAGCGGGACGACGATGGCGCCCTCGGCCAGGATCGCGAGATCCGCGGCCACCCAGCGGGCCGAGTTCGGGGCCAGAAGCGCGATGCGATCGCCGGCCGTCACGCCCGACGCGCGCAGCGTCGAGCGGCCGCGCTGCGCCAGCTCCAGGAGACGCCCGCCGTAGACACGCTCGATCCGTTCGCCGTGCACCTCGCTGACGAAAGGACGGCTGGCGTGCTTCGACAGGTTGTCGAAGAAGACGTCGAGAAAGCTCATGAGAAGCCTCAGCGGTAGCGCGCCACCAGCGGCTCGGTGGTCGGCCCGAGCGGGGGCAGGTGCCGGAACGGATCGCCGCCCTCGCCGAGCCCGTCGGCGAAGGGGAAGTCGGGGTGGAAGCCGCGCACGTGGTCGACCAGGATCCGGCCCATCACGCCCATGCGCTCGAGGTTGGCGACCACGCAGCGCCCGATGCCCTCGGCCACTGCCTCGCGCTCCCGATCGACGCGCTCCATCTGCGCGAAGAGGTTCTCGTCCAGCGCCGGGTCGTCCACCTCGAGCGCCAGCTCCGGCTGCCCGCGGTCGGCCATCAGATTTCGGATCCGCTCGTCCATGGTCACGCCGATGGAAGGGACCAACCCCGGCATCGAGCAGACCAGCGCGTGGTAGCGGGAGCTGACGATCATCGAGCAGCGTCGCAGGACGGCGACCATCTCGTACATGTCGTGCTCATCGCTGACGATCAGCGGCGGGTCGAACGAGAGCATCTCCGAGAGGCGCGCGCAGGCGCGGCGGTCGAGCTGCTCCATGCCCACCAGGATCGGGAAGACGTTCCGGGTGCGGGTGAAGTCCTCGAGCGCGCCGGCCAGCCCGCGCAGATACGCGTTGAAGCGCCGCTCCACCTCCGGCCCGTCGGCGTGGAAGTAGATCGACTTGTAGTGCGCGTCCGAATAGCCGCCGCCGATGCCGTGCAGGGCCGCCTTGAGCGGCTCGGGCCGGACCGGCCACCAGAAGGGGTTGATCGGACAGACCGCCACGATCGGCTGCTCGCCGTCCCAGCCGGCGCGACGGAGGAGCTTCTCGGCGCGCTCGGGCGGGGCCGGCTCGAAGGTCCACGCCGTGTCGGTGCCGAGCTCCGTCGGCACGCCGAGCCGTCCGAGCACGTCCGCCGACTCGCGGTTGCGGGTGATGACCAGCGCGCTCTGGCAGTGCTTCTTCACCAGCTCTTCGAGCGACCCGTCCATCCGTCCCGCCTCGCCGCCGTAGCCGACCGCGATCTTCTCCTCCGCCGTCGCCAGGCCCAGCGCGCCGACCATCATCGTCGATAGCGCGTTGGCGAACTTGCTCTTGAACATCGAGCCTTCGCAGGCGACGACGCCGTGCTGCTCGCGCACCGTGTCGAAGAGGAACTTGTGGAAGATCTGCGGGATGTGGAGCTGCTTGACGGTGCGGAAGTAGCCGCGGGTCAGCTCCGGATCGATGGTGCAGATCGACAGATCCAGGTGCTCGTCGCCGAAGAGGTGGCGGAACTGATGCACCATCTCCTCGACCCGCACGTCGGCGCCCGTGTTGCGGGTGCCGACGTAGCCGGCCAGCAAGAGCTTGAGCGGCTCGCCGGGCCGCCAGGCGGGCATCGGATCGCTCTCGTGCCGCACCCGCGCCGTCTCGATGAGCCCGCTCATGGCGAGCTGCACCAGCCGGTCGGGATCGACGCTGTCCTTGGCCATGCCGAGCGCGCCCTTGGCCGCGCGCCCGAGGAGCCGCATCGCGAGGCTCATTCCGCACCTCCCATCGCAACCCGTACGGGCTCGCCCGTCGCGTCGCGCGCGATCGAGGCCGGCAGCGGCACGTAGGGGTATTCGAAGCGCACCGACTTCGCCCACGCGTAGAGCTCGGCGCAGTACTCGTTGAAGGGCACGGGGGACTCGCCGAGCTCCTCCACCACGCGGCTGTTGTCGAAGACCACGTCGTTGGTCACGTAGGGCAAGAAAACCTTCAAGAGCGAGGCCATCAGCGAGACCTTTCCGCGCGGGCCCGAGGCCAGTCGGTCGACGACCGATGCGAAGGGCCCCTGCATCGGCGTCAAGAAGCGCGGCGGCCTGCGGCCGGTCTCGGCGAGGAGCGCCTCGCCCACCTCGCGCGCCGTCTTGGCCGACGCGCCCGCGCTCAGGTGATAGGTGTCGTAGGCGGGATCGTCTTTGACGTGGATCGCGGCGATGGCGTGCCCGACGAAATCCGCGTTGACGATGTCCTGGCGAATGTCGGCGCCGATCGGGATGGCCGGCAGGTCCGCGAAGAAGCAGTAGGCGCGGACCATGTCGAACTGCGTCGTCTCCGGGAAGCGGCTGTCGCCGAGCACCGTCGACGGCCGAAAGATGGTCTTCCGCACGTCGGGCAAGAGCTCGTGCACCATGTGCTCGGCGAACTTCTTGGTCCGGCCGTAGGGGTCGTAGTCGGAGCGATCCCAGTCGATCGAGCGATCCTCTTCGACCACCTCGTGTTGGCGCGCGCCGGCGACGGCGGTGGTGGAGACGAAGCTGAAGCGGTCCAGTCCGCCGCGGGCCTCGGCGATGGCGCGGGCGAGCTGGATGACGCTGAGCGTGCCGCGCAGGTTCGCGTTGAAGCAGGCCTTGCTGCTCTTGCGGTTCAGGCTGGCCGCGATGTGCAGGACGCTGTCGGTCTCGTTCACGATCCGCGCCCGCTTCTGGGCGTCGATGCCGAGCCCGGGCGTGGTGAGATCACCGGGCACGAAGTCGATGCGCGGGAGCGCTTCGGCGTACTGCTCGGCCGACCAGTGGAGCTGCACGGCTCGCCAGAGCTTCTCGACCGCCTCCGCCCGATCGCGGGCGCGGGTCAGGAGCGAGAGCTGGATGCTCGGATTCGCGCCCAGCTCGCTCAGCACGTAGGAGCCGAGGTAGCCGGTGCCGCCCGTCACGAAGATGCGCTTCACTCCGCGCCTCCCATCGCCAGCCCCGCCTGCTCGGCCAGCTCCGCGTGCTCGGCCGGTCCGGCCTGCTCGGCCAGCGCCGCCCGCGCTGCTCGCGGCGGATCGCCGCCGAGATCGAAGCCCTCGTCCTCCGGCGCGTCCTTGCCGCGCAGGAGCGGCAAAGACCACTTGTCGAGCCCGGGGATCTCGATGTCCATCCAGTAGCGGCGCCAGTCGAAGCCGGCGAGGTCCCAGCCGAAGAGCCGGCGCTCGTCGTCGCTCAGCGTCTCGGTGCGCGAGCGCACGTTGCCGGTCGCGAAGCGGTAGTCGTGGTCGTGGATGAAGGGCTGGTAGCTCTTCCACATGGCCTCGATGCTCTTGAGCAGCATCGAAGTCTTGTTCAGCCGCATCCCCGCGCTCCGAACCCGGTCCTTGAGCTCCGGGCCGCGCTCCCGCGCCACCGATCGGGGCAGGTGCTTGTCCGGATCGAAGCGCATGAACGCGTCCCGCAGGAACTTGGTGGCTCGCTGCGCCGCCGGGACGAAGAGGCTGCGGTCGGCGCCGTGATCGAGCGCCGTCGAGTCGAGGTGGGTGAGCAAGGCGCGCTCGGCCGCGCTGACCCCGCTCGGTGTGTAGCCCTTGCGGACCTTGAGCGCCGTCAGATCCAGCGCTCGCCCGAAGGTGAAGCGCGCGTGGTCGCCCGACGCGAGCTGGTAGACCGGCGCCGCTTCGTCCTCGAGCGCGTCCGCGAGTGCCAGCGTCATGCCGCGGCACACCGTGTCGACCGGCACTACATCGAAGCAGCTGTCGGACCGCATGGGCACCTTCCACGCGTAGCCGGCGCACATCCACACGATGGGTCCGCTGGTGTTGATGCCTTCGTTCCAGCCCGGGAACGGGAACTCGCGCGCGCACTCCACGATCGAAGGCCGCACCACCGTGACGCTCAGGTCGTCGCGGCGCGCCAGCACCTGCTCGGCCAGCCCCTTCGTGTACGTGTAGATGTTGGGCCAGCCGAGCGCCTGCGCCCGCTGGCCGGCCACCTCGATGCGGCCGCGCCGGGCGTCGGGAGAGCGCGGATTGCCGGCGCGCGCATTCACGGCTTCGCAGGCGCTGGTGATCGAGACCAGCTCGCCCTCCACGTCGAAGCACGTCCCGTTGGGCGAGCGTCCTGGCGTGATCACCTCGGGGACGTCGCCGTCGACCATGCCGGCCACGAAGCAGGTGCTGACGTGGATCAGCCGCCCGCCTTCGGTGCGCGCGGCCACGTCGGCCGCGTGCCGGGCGCCGCGCACGTTCACCGCGAGAGCGCTGACGGGATCGGGCGCGAAGTCCGTGAGCCCCGCGCAGTGCACCACCGCGTCGAGGGTGGGTGCCAGCCGCGAGAGCACCGCCGGGTCGATGCCGCAGAGGGGCTCGCGGACGTCGCCCTCGACCACCTCGATCTTGCTGCGGAGGAAGCTCAACAGCTCGCTTCCGTGCCGCTTTCGGAGCGTCCTCAGCGCCGGCGAGCGCTCGAACGCGCGTCGCACCCGCACCTCCGCCGGCTCGTCGCGGCGGCTGCGGACCAGGAGCGAGATCTTCCCGATCTGCGGGACTCGCTCGAGGATCATCGCGGCCCACACCTTCCCGAGGAAGCCGGTGAAGCCGGTCAGCAGCACGTGCCGGCCGCGCAGGGTGTCGGCGACGCTCGTCGGTCCTTGGCGCACCATGTCCACGTCTGCCTCCTCAGCCCTCGACCACGGGCCAGTCGAGATCGCGCGCCACCCGCCGGAGCCCGCGATCCGGTGTGACCGCGCAGGGCAGGGCGACGGCGCCGAGCAGCACCGAGTCGGCCTGGTGGCTGCCGTACGCGCGCGCCGTCGCGAGCTCGATCCCCCGCTCGGCGAGCGCCTCCCGCAGCGCGCGCCCGCCCATCTCGGGGCCGATCACGGGCTCGCGCAGCCGTCCGGTCGCGCGCTCCCGATCGTCGAGCTCCATCGCGTTGCAGATCACCTCGTCGACGCCGAGGTGCGCGGCGACCCGCCGGACGATGACGTCCAGGTTGTCGCTCAGAAGCACCACCCGCTGGCCCTGTGCCCGGCAGCGCTCCATCAGATCGAGCCCGACCGCCGAGAGCGCGCCGACGAGGTGCTCCTCGGCATAGATCTCGCCGAGCACCACCAGCCGATCCTCGCTCATCCCCTCCAGCGTCGACCAGGCGAGCTTGGCGGCCCGCAGCGGGTCGCGCGCGGTCAGCGGTCCGGCCAGCGCCATGGCCGAGAGGCCGAGGAGGCGCGCGCGGACGCGCTGCGCGTTGGCAGCCATCCAGGCGGCGGCCGTCAGAGTGGGGCGAGGGCTGAGCGTTCCCTCGAGCCGAAAGAGCGCGGCGTCGTTCATGCGGGGGGCTCCGGTGAGCGAGGGCGGCGCCCCCCCCGGCGCCGGGGAAAGGTGAGCCGCGCATCGCGGGTCGGGGCGTCGAACGACCGCTCGTGGTCACCGACGTCACGACCGAGCGGAGGGCGAGATAGCAGAACTAGACTGACGTGTCAGTTCTTTTTGGGCGACCGAACGGTCACTGTAGCCCGATGGGGCGATCACGTCCCGACGACGCCACAGCGCGGATCGAGCGAGTGTGTCACCAAACGGTCACGTGAGCGCGCACCTTGTGGACGGGCAGAAGGGAAAGCTACTCTGGCGTCGCAATCTGGTGTTGGAGGGAGCCGTGGGCAGGAAGATTCTCGTCATCGAGGACGACGCGCTCGCGCGGAAGCTGCTCGAGGACTACCTGGGCGTGCGGGGCTACGATGTCGTGTGCGCCACGAACGGCGCGGACGGCGTCGCCATGGCGCGCAGCACCGAGCCCGATCTCGTGGTGTGCGACGTGCTCCTGCCCCGCAAGAGCGGCTACGAGGTCTGCTTCGAGCTCAAGCGGCCCTCGGCGGGTCGTAGCTTCCCGGTTCTCCTCATGAGCGCCATCCTCCAGGACGCGCCGCAGCAGGCGTACGCGGCCGAGCTGAAGGCGGACGGGATGTTCGTGAAGCCCTTCCGGATGAAGGCGATGCTGGAGCGCATCGAGCAGCTCCTCCCCGCCTGATGCGCTACCCGGCGTTCGTCGCCGAGATTGAGCGCGAGGACTACCGGCCGAAGATCCTCACCGGCGTGTTCACGGGCTACGCGAGCGCGGCGGTGCTGCTCGTGCTCCTGGTCGCGTCGAACCGGCTGGGCTGGCTCCCCGGCGGGCCGTGGCCCTACATGCTCATCGGCATCAAGCTGGCCACGAACACCTCGGCCTGGTGGGCGTGGCGGACGCGCATCCTCTACATCGAGCTCAGCGCCCTGAACATCGTCGCCGACGTCGCGCTGATGACCGGCGCCGTCTACTTCACCGGCGCGAGCACGAGCCCGCTCGTCCCCATCTACTTCCTCGAGATCGCCGTGATGGCGCTCTTGACGAACGTGGGCCTCACCGTTCTCACGACGGTCGGCGCGTTCGGCTTCTACGCGACCATGATCCTCCTCGTGCAGGCGGGCGTCTTGCCGCAGATGGACAGCCCGCTGGGGGGCGGGGGGCCGCGTTCCTTCGGCGTCATCGCCGTGCAGCTCGCCTTCGTCGCCGCCGTGATGTTCGCCCCCGGCGCGTACATCGCGTTGATCGTCCAGCGCTTGCGCGAGAGTGAGCGGGCCCTCGAAGCGCGGGCCCACGCGCTGGTGGAAGCGAGCCGCGCCAAGAGCGAGTTCACGACCAACGTCACCCACGAGCTGCGCACGCCTCTGCACGGCATCCTCGGCGTGACCGAGCTGCTCGAGGAAGAGGTCTACGGGCCGGTGACGGCGAAGCAGACGGAGGCTTTGGGGGCGGTGACGGCGAGCGCGCACTCGCTGCTCGAGCTGATCGACTCGCTCCTGGTCATCGCTCGGGCCGAATCGCTCGAGCCCGAGGTCCGTCCGGTCGAGGTGGACGTGGCGGAGGTCGTGCGCAGCGTCGTCGCCACCGGTGGGATGCTGGTCAGCGAGAAGAAGCTCGCCGTCCGATCCCGGGTGAGCGATGCGCTCCCGCCGATCGTCACCGACCGACCGAAGCTGGTGCAGATTCTGGTCAACCTCGTCGCCAACGCGGTGAAGTTCACCCCCGACGGCGGCGAGGTCGTGGTGGAGGCGGTGCCGGCTTCCGAGGGCGTGACGATCACCGTCCGCGATACGGGCGTCGGCATCCCGGCAGAAGCGCTCCCGCACATCTTCGAGCCCTACGTGCAGGCGGACGGGTCGCCTCTGCGCGAGCACGGAGGGGCCGGCATCGGGCTCGCGGTCGTGCGCACGCTGGGTGATCTGCTCCGCGTCGAGATCGACGTGGAGAGCGTCGTGGACGGCGGCACCACCTTCACCCTCCGCGTGCCGGGCGAGCTCCCGCGGAGTTGAGCCGGGCGTCGACGTTCCTCTGCATGTCCGCCGACCGGCGCGTTTGGTATCCTCGGCCGGCATGTTCCCCCTCACCACCAAAGGCGGCGGTCAGGTGTTCGCGTTCCCGGACGTCTGCAAAGTCCCCGCACCGCCGGCCCCGCCGATCCCGACGCCGTTCCCCAACATCGGCATGTGCACCCAAGCGAGCGGTGGCACCTGCAGCAAGAAGGTGAAGGTGCTCAACCAGCCGGTGATCACCAAGGCGAGCGAGATCCCGCGCACCATGGGTGACGAGGCCGGCACCCTGAAGGGCGTCACCTCCGGGACGAACATGGACAAAGCCACTTTCAAGCAGGGCGTCGCCAAGGTGAAAGTGGAGGGCAATGACGTGGTAAACATGCTCAAGCCCACCGCACAAAATGGCGCGAGCGCGAACGCACCGAGCGGGATGGTGATCGCGCCGAGTCAGACCAAGGTCCTCGTCAACGGTTGAGCCCGGGAGGGACGACGCAAATGCCGGAGCAGCGCCTCGAATTCGCGTCCGCGTCGGGGATGGTCCCGCCGGGCACCATCCAGCTACGCCGACTGCACGGCCGTGAAGAGCTGGCACGGCCCTACGAGTACGAGCTCGAGATTGAGGTCGATGAAGACGGTGGCCTCAGCGTCGACGAGCTCGAAGATTCTCATGCGCCAGCCCTGCCTGGTGCGCTTCGGCGCCGATGGGCAGACGGAAGTGCACGGGGTCATCCGCGCTTTCGAGATGTCGAGCACGGCGCAACCCCAGCCGATCGTCTACCGCGCGCACCTCGTGCCGAAGCTCTGGCTTCTGAGCCAGGTACGGCGCTCGCGCATCTTCCAGGATCTGGACGTGCCCGGCATCGTGCGCGCGGCCCTCTCGGAGATGGGCCTCGAGGAGGACGACCATTTCGAGGTGCGGCTCACCGGATCGTATCCGGTGTCCGAGTACACCGTGCAGTATCAGGAGACCGATCTCGATTTCATCCACCGCCTGATGGAGCACCACGGGATCTTCTACTTCTTCGAGCAAGATCCGGCCGGCGAGCGGGTCATCTTCGCCGATGACAACCGGCAGTTCTCCCCTCTCGAGGACTTCGAGAACATCGACTACACACCTGGGGAGGCCATGGGGCTTTCGGGCGTGCGCGAGCTGACGCGCAGCTTGACCCCGCAGCCGGGCGCCATGTTGCTGCGCGACTACAACTGGCGAACTCCGTCGGTCGGGCTCCAGTCGGAGGCGGCCGCGGACGCACGCACGGGACGCGGCTTCGTCAACCTCTACGGCCAACACTTCAAGACGCCCAGCGAAGGCGACGCGCTGGCCCGGGTACGGGCGGAGGAGCGCATGGCTCGGCGCGACGTCTACCAGGGTCGGTGCCGCGTGGCGGGCCTGCGACCCGGACATCGCTTCGCGCTGATGGGTCACCCCGTCGCCGAGCTCGACCAGGATTACGTGATCACGTCGCTCGAGCTCGACGTGGACGGGCGCGGCGTTCAGGACGCGGGCGGGCTCGGAGTGGAGAGCCGCTTCACGGCCATCCCCCACGAGGTGCCTTACCGTTCGCCGTGCCGGACGCCGCGGCCGCAGATCGCCGGCGTCATGCACGCGCGCGTCGACGGCGAGGTGCCTGGAACCGCGGCGCCGATCGACGAGCTCGGGCGCTACAAGATCCTCCTCCCCTTCGATCTCGTGGGGCAGCCGGGCGGGAAAGCGTCGCGATGGGTGCGCCTCGCCCAGCCTGCGTCGGGGCCGGGGTTCGGCATCCACTTCCCGCTCCATATCGGTGTCGAGGTGGCCGTCGCACACCTGGACGGTGATCCCGATTGGCCCATCATCCTCAACTCGCCGCCGAACACCGAGACCGTCACGCCGGTCAATCAGGCGAACGCGACGCAGAGCCAGATCATCACCCAGACCGGGATCCGTTTGACCTGGGACGACGACTGCTGAGCTCAGACGAGGAGGCCACCGTTCGCGAGCCGATCGATGGAGCGGCCGACTACATCCGCGAGGTGCGGCTCGACGCGCTCGGGGTCGAGCTTGGCGCCGGACTCGTCTCGGAGCACCACGCCCTCCGACTGCACGAGCCCTCGCGCGATGACGACGAGGTCATCGATTCGAGCGGGTCCCGTCCAGGTACGCGACGAGTCGGCGCGTGAGCGCGTCCAGCCCGACCACGTCGTGGAGCGGCGACGTCGCGTGCTCCGAGCGTTCGGCCTCGAGACGGGTGAGCGCTCCGACCCGCGGCGCCTCGTCGGACGAGCCCGGTAGCGGTGGCTCGCGCAGTCGCATCGCCACGTGCCCCAGCGTCCCCAGCTCGAGCAGGTCGCGGGCGAGGACGGCCCGGTCGTCGTCCGTCAGCGCTTCGGGCGCATCGATGACGCGGCGCATCGTCAGCAGGAGGCCGGCTCGCTCGAAGAGCTCCGGCATGGCGAGGCCGCGGGGCCAGCTCTTTCCCAGCTCCAGCATCGCGGCCTTGAGGAGCGCGCTGCCGCTCGCGACCCGTGCGCCGTGGGCGGTGTGAAAGGTCTCGCTGATCTCCGGGTCGAGGGAGATGCGCGGTGTCTCGGGCCGCAGCGCGCCCGCAAAGCGAACGCGCTCGGCGAGCGGCACCTCGGAGTCGGTCGGGGCATCCGCGCGCCGTAGCAGTGCCATGCGGAACGCGCGGAAGAGGAGCAGCTCGGTGAGCTCCTCGGCGCGGACGGGGTCGCCGAAGGTCTCCGTGAAGCCCTGCACCAACCCACGCTCCACCCGGGCGTCGGGCGCCGCGGTTCCGAGCTCGTCGAAGAGCTCGAGGTCGTGCGCCCCCGCGAGCTCGACCACCTCGCCGAAGTAGAACGCGCGGTTCTCGTCGGCGAGGTACTCGTGCACCAGGTAGGCGTCGCGATGGGCCAGGGCGCGCTCGGCCTCCTCCGCCAGCAGCACGCCGTAGGGCGTCTCGCGCACCGGCGAGCGCACGAACATCGAGAGCAGCTCGCGCACCCGCGTGATCTTGTCGTTCGGCTCCGTGATGCCCTCGACGCCGCGGAGCAGCGCGCGTCGCATCTCGCCGCGGATCGACCAGCCGGGCGCGGTGTTGAAGCTGACGTAGGCCACGCCGCTCGGCGCCAGACAGCCGCGGACGAGGGTCAGCATGTGCGCTCGCACCTCGTCGGACACCCACGAGAACACCCCGTGCGCGATCACGTAGTCGAACTCCCCGAGGGAGCCGTCGAGATCCTCGATGCGCGCGTGGACGAGCTCGAGGTTGTCGAGCCCGAGCCGCGCGGCGCTCTCCCGGGCGACGTCCAGTTGTACGGCGGAGGCGTCGACCCCGACGAAGCGCGCCCCCTCGAGGTGGTAGGCCATGGGGACGATGTTGGCGCCCTCCGCGCAACCCAGCTCGAGCACGCGGCAGCGTTCCGGCGGCGCGGGCGTCATGCCGCGACGCAGCGCCGCTACGGCCAGGCGGTCCGGGTGGCTGAAAGGGACGGCCCGGCCGCCATAGGGAACGGCGTCGTAGGGATTGGGAGCGACCTCGGCGGCCGAATCGGAGTCGTGCATGTCAACCGATTCTTGATCGTGCCGGATGCGGTCAGCTTCATGTTCTTCGTCTTCGACGTGTCGAGATTGTCCGCGTAGATCGAGAGCTTCCCTTGCTTTGCTTTGAAGTAGCTATTGCCGCCGTAGAGCGTGGCCACACCCTTCTCGAGCTCGAGCTGAGCACGCGCCGCCTTGTTCTTGGTCGGCCCTTCGTAAAGCCGCACCGCATCTTTCTTCATCGACAGGGTGGAGTCCTTGTTCTGCTGCCCTATCGAGACGAGGACCCCATCCGCGGTGATCTGAATCGACGGCTTCGTATCGTCGATCACGTTGGCGGTCGGGTCGGCGTTGGCGGTACGCGTTCCCACCGTGACGCCCTTCTGCTCGTCTACGTGGACGTAGAAGGTGCCGACCTGGATCACGGTCTCCTTGGCCGCGTGCACGAAGACACGCTGCGTGTCGGGATGGCCGTTCGCGCCTCCGTCGCGGAGCGTCTTGGGCCAGGCGTGGGCCAGGAACTCCTTCTTGACGGCGTCCTTGTGAGTGTCGGAGAGGTGCTCCGCGCCCGCGAAGTCCGTGACCTTCAATGGGGTGATGCCGAAGAGCGTGTCCTTGTTGGAGTCGAAGTCCTTGGTGTCCCCGGCCAGGTTCATGCCGCCGATGGCGATGGTCTGGCCCGCCACCTCCACGCGACCGCCGGTCTTGTCACCGTCGCCCTTGTTGCGGGCGCTGATGACGACCTTGCGATAGCCCGCCAGCTCGGTCGCGTAGGAGCCGGCGACACGCGCGATGCCCGTGCCGACGACCGACTTGCCATCGATGGCGGAGAAGAGCTTGCCGCGGCCCAGCGCCATGAGCTGCGCCGAGTTCGTCCCCATCAGATCGACCGTGCTGTCGCTCATCACGCGGAACCCGAGTGAGGGCGCGGGCTCGGGCGTGTCCGGATCGTCCTCGTCCTCGGTCTTTCCCATCAGGTACTTGATGCCCTTGAGCGCCGCCTTGAGCGGGTCGAAGGCCATCGAGAGGTTCACGAACTGCTCGGCCTTGGGGATGAAGCGATGGTGGTCCTCGTGGCCCGAGCCGCCGTCGGCAATGAAGACGATGCCCTTGCCGCCCGCACCCACGATGCGGTCGGGCGTGCCGAGCGAGATGCCGTCCTCGGCGATGAGCCCGATGGCCTCCGGCGGCGAAGGCAAGCCCTCGGCCTTGCCCACCAGATCGGCGATCCCCTGCGCCGACTTCTCGAGCGCGGTGGCCGACGCGACGACGTCGTTGACCGCATTGCGGATCGGGCGGGTCAGATTCCGCGTGTCCTCCGGGAGCTTCTGAAGCTCGTGGTTCCAGGAGATGAGCGACTTGTAGAAGCCCTCTCCCTCCGCCTCACCGGAGTAGTAGTCCTCCTCGGCCTGATCGCCCCATTTCTCTTCCTTGTGCGTCGGGGCGAAGAGCGACGAGAGGCTGCCGGAGACCGTGACCCGCGACGGCTTGCCCGACTCTGGGGCGTGCGCCGACTCGATGACGATGGTCCCGTCGTCCTCCGACGCGGAGAAGCTCGACGACGAGCCGATCTCTTGGAGAATCTGGGCTGCGGTGACGGCGCTGAGGTCCTGCCCCGAGAGCCCCGAGCTCCCGTTCGATCCGATCTCGCGCTTGGCACGACGCAACCCGAGGCCGCGCAGCACGGCGTTCGGACCGCCGACGACGAGGATCTCGGACTGGTCACCGTAGCGGCCGCTCTGGATCGTGAACGCGTTGCCGGTCCCGGTCACCGTCCCGCCAGCTGCGGCCGCCGCGGTGCTGAACTGCGCTCGCACGTAGCCTTGGTCGGTCGCGAGCTGGGCGTCCGAGAACGCCAGGTGCGATGACTCGAGCGTGACGGTCACCTCCGTTCCGTCGATGGCGATGTTCACATCCTCGCTGCGGTGTACCGCGGCGAAGGTCGCCACCTGGTGCAGCGCGACGGTGCTGGTCGCCTGAGTGCTGCTCTCCTCGAAGGTCTTCGTTCGCTCGTAGATCGAATCCGAGTCGGTGGAAGCCACGGTCAGCACGTTGAGGATCGCGTCCGCGGAGGGGTTGACCGCGGCGGTCCACGACGCCGGCGCGCTCGCGAGCCCGAGCTCCTCGGCAACCCACGCGCTCAGTTCGGTGTCGGTGATCCAGAACGGGACGCTACCGTCGGACGGCCGGAGCATCGTCACGTCGAGCTGGGTGGGGAGGAGTGGCGTGACGTCGATCGTTCCGGCCAACTCCGCCGGCGTCGGCGCCGAGCCGCCGAGGTTGATGGTCTTGCTCTGCCCGTCTTCCGTGAGGATGGTCAACGTCCAGTTTGCGGGATCGTTCCCGCTGAGGTCGAACGTGCCTTTGTTGGACGTGACCTTGGCTTTCTTCGCGTCCTTCTGCTTCCCGTAGCGCGCGTGCTCGGCGGCGCCCGCATCTTTCGCGGCTTGGAGCGGAGAGCCTCCGCCCACGCGCGCGGCGACGCCCGAATTCGCTTCATCCGCGAATCCACCGCTCCCACCGCCGATCCCGCGGTTCTGGCCGGCCATGAAATGGCCGAAGGGCAGCTCGATGAAGTGATAGGCGTTCCAGGTGGCCTTGGCGAGGTTGTCCACCGATTCCGCCATCTGTTGCGCGCGCTCTCCGAGCTTGTTGTCGGTGATCAGATACGCGTACTTGGTGCACACGTCCGCGAATCGGCGCATCCATGCCAGGCCGTTGAGGAACGTGGCGAGCCCCTTGGCGATAAAGCCGCCTTTTACGGCGCTCACGTCGATCATCGCGTAGGGATCGAAGCGCTTGAAGTAGGGCGAGAAGCCGTACTTGAGTCGCGCCGCGTCGTCTTTGCTCGCTACCACCCCCCTCATCACGACGGGGTCGAGGAGCACGATGGGGTCGGGCTCGGTCGCGGCGTCGTCCGTGTACTTCCCGAGATCACGCTCGGCTGCGACCGGGTAGAGCTCGCGGAGCGACTTCGCCGTCCGCTTCAGGAACCCGCCCTTCAGGTCGGCTTCCGTCTGCGCTTCCGTCTTCGACTTCGTCTTCCCGTCGAAGTAGGCGAGGTCTTCGACCCCGCCCGCTTTCAAGAAGGCCTTGAACTTCCCGGTGTACTCGACGGACTTGCGGCGCCCGTGGAAGAACTCGTAGAGGCCCACTTGGATGCGGTCGACGCGGTACGCGAGCCCCAGCGCGTTGTAGGGCACGACGCGGGGGAAGGAGCCGTGGTCGAGGGCCGTGATCTGCCCCTGACCCGAGCCTGCGGCGAGGAGGATCTTCTTGTCCGCCGACAAGTTCACGTTCGTGAGCGACGACATGATCATGTCGGCGTTCGAGTACTGGAGCCACTTGCCTCCCACCTGGCCGCAGTAGTTCTGGCCGGTCTGGAAGAGCGTGTGCTTGTTCGCGTCGATGAAGAGGTGGACGTCCGACTGGAGCGATAGACCGGTGTAGCCAAACGGCCCGGTACTGTCCTTGTTAGGCGCGCCCAGGTTGATTCGTGCCTTGGGGCTGGGCACGAAGATCTCGAAGCGGCGCTGGGTGTCTGTGACGTTTTTCGGATCGTCGTCTGCCATCTCTTCGTCCTCAGCCCAGGTGAATTTTCTCGCCCTTGACCTTCACGGCCTTGCGCGCAGCGACGAGCATCTGCTCGCCGAGGAGCGCCATCGCGGTCTCGGCCACGACGCGAATCCGGCCCGCCTCGGTCTGGCTCAGCTCATCGATCTCGCGGTAGACCTCGCGCGCCCGCTCGATGACGCGACCGGCGTGTCGCTCCACGCTCTCGGCACGCTGGCGTAGTCGGTGCGCGCTCGTGCGCAGCGCGGCCACCACGAAGTTCGCTTCGTTCGCGTGCAGGTCGGCCCGCTCCATCCGCGACTCCAAGGCGCCCGTGCGGAGCCGCGCGCGATCGCCTTCGAGAGCGAGCTCGCTCGTCGAGGAGCGCACGGTCAGCTGCTCTCTGGCCTCGAACCCTGCGCGCCGCGCGGCGACCCGCACCTCGCCACCGGCGGTGAAGGCGAGGTTGCTCCGAACACGCAGCACGAGATCGTCGGCGACCGAAGCCACGCTCTTGCCCGCGCGGTGCTCGAGGACGAGGGCTGCGCTGGCAAGAGCAGCCTCGGCGACCGGCGGACCCGCGTCCCGCAGCGCGCGCACCACGCCGACTACGAAGAAGTCGGAGTCGGCGGCCGCCACCAGCACTCCGTCGCCCGCCCTCGGCCGGTATCCGTCCGCGACCGCCAGCCGCGCCGAGACAGCCCCGAAGCGGCGGCTATCCAGGTCGACCCGCGCTCCGCGGACGCACCTCACGGTGGCAGAGGCGATGCCCGTCGCGCCGGGGCCGAGCCCACCCGCGGCCTCGTTCCTTCGAGTCACTGCGTTCGGATCGGTTCCCACCATCACGCTCCCGGCCGCAGGAAGTCTTCGGCCTTGGCTCGCGCCGGATCGGTCGCGGCGACGTTCTTCATGTCGGCGTCTCGCCAATCCGTGCCGTCGTCGCTGGCGCGGTGGAGCGACGCGCCTTCGAGCCGGGCGCCCGTGAAGTGAGCGCGATCGAGCTTCGCGTGGTCGAGGACCGCGAAGCGTAGCGTCGCCTCCAGGAAGACGGCTTGCCGGAGATCGGCGCGTGTCAGCAGCGCCCTCGACAGGTTCGCCAGATCGGCGCGTGCCCGGGTCAGGTCGGCGTCCACCAGGTGGGCCCCCCGCAGGTCCGCGCCCCGGAGGTCGGCGCCGGCGAGCGAGGCCCCGGAGAGATCGGCGTCACGCGCGCGAGCCTGCAGCAGGATCGCCCCGGAGAGGCCGGCCTTGACCAGCTTCGCCCGCGAGAGATCGACTTCGCTCAACCGTGCCCGTCCGAGCCGCGCGCCCGACAGAATCGGCCTCGCGCAGGTTGCAGCGCCTCAAGTCCGCCTCGTCGAGCACGGCGTCGACCAGGCTGGCTCGCTCGAATACGACGGCGCTCAGGCGCGCACTGGAGAGGAAGGTGCGGTCGAGAATCGGCTTCGGTGAAATCGGCTTCGCTGAGGTCGGTCTGAAGGAAGCTGGCGCGAACCAGCATCGCCCCGCGCAGCTTCGATCCCCGCAAGCTGGCGCCGTCGAGGATCGCGCCCTCCAGCAGCGCGCCGCTCAGATCGCAGGCATTGAGCACGGAGCGTTCGAGCCGCGAGCCCGAGAGATCCGCGTCGGCGAGCGCCGAACCGGTGAAGTCGACGTCCGTCAGGTCGGCGCCGCGGAGCTGGCAGCCGGTGAGGTTCACCTCGCGGAGCTGCACGCCGGCGAGCTCTGCTTCCGAGAGGGTGACGTCGGACAGGTCCGCGCCCGAGAAGCGCGAGCCTGGAACGCGCGCGCGGGTCAGGTCGGTGCCGGCCAACGAGGCGCCCGCGAAGTCGACCCGTGCCGCGCTGATGTCCGCCAGGTTGGCCCCCGCGAAGTCCGCGTTCGAGGCGTTGGCCTCGTCGAGGTACGCGCCCTGGAGGATCGCGCCGTGGAGTCGCGCGCGCCGTAGGTCTGCGCGCCGGAGGTCCACGCCGGCTGCTTCGATCCGCGTGAGGTCGGCTTCCCGCAGGACCGCGCCGCCGAGCATGGCTTCGTCGAGGCGCGCTTCGGTCAGATCCACGCGCGCGAGATCGAGGCCGGAGAGACGTGCTCCCGTGAGGATGGCCCGCCGGAGCACGGTCGGCGCCGACGCGAGCGCGCTCAGGTCCGCGCCCGTCAAATCCGCGGCCTCGCAGCTCGCGCCGTCGAACACCGTGGCGTGGAAGCGGGCGTTCCGGAACGAGGCCCCGTCGAGTGTGGCCGCCGCGAGCGATGCTTCACCGAGCTCCGCGCGGTCGAGGAGCGCGCCGGTGAGGTCGGCTCCGGTGAGCTGCGCGCGGGCGAGGCGGGCGCCGCGCAGGTCCGCCTCCGGTGCGTGCAACGCCGCCAGGTCGGCGCCCTCCAGGAGCGCTCCTGCCAGGTTCGCCGCCTCCATCCGGGCGCCGGTCAGCCGAAGCTGTCGCAGATCGCAGCCGCTCAGCACGGCGCTCGCGAAGCTGGCACCCTGCGCGTCCAGCGGATCGCCCGTGCTGCCGAGCACGCAGCCTCGCTCGAAGCGAGCCGAATCGAAGCGCGACCCCGCGACCGAGCTCCCCGGAATCGCACCTCGTCGAAGCGCGCCCGGGAGAAATCACAGCCGGTCAGGGCGCAGCGTTCGAACACGACGCGGAGCAGCGTGACGCCGGTGAAGTCGGCGCCCTGCAGGCGGACCCCGACCACGTGCGCGTCGCGCAGTGATCGCGCCTCCTTCAGCGCCGCCATCAGGGCGTCGTGGCTCTCGATGCGGGTCACGCAAGCCTCGTCCCGCTCAGGTCGGCGAGGTCGAAGCGCGCGTCCTCCACCTTTGCTTTCCAGAGCTCGGCCTGGAAGAGGTTCGTTCCGCGCAGATCGGCGTGCCGGAGGTTGGCCCCTTCGAAGCGCGCCCGCATCAGGTCGGCTTTCACCAGGCTCGCCCTCACCATCGAGGCCCGGTCGAAGCGGGCGTCGCGGAGGTCGCAGCCCATCAGCACCGCTTCGAGCAAGGACGCATCCGAGAAGTCGGCCCGGGTCAACGTGGCCAAGCTGAAGTTGGCCTTTCGCAATCGCGCGCCGCCGAAGCGCGCGCCGTCCAGCTTCGTCTTCTTGAAGCTGGCCTCTTCGTAGTCGGCCCCGTCCGATGCGCGCAAGAGGGAGGCGTCGCATCCGTCCATCCGCACGCCGCGCGCGTTCACGGCTTCGAGCCATGCGTCCACGAGGCTCGTCGCGTGGAAGGTCGTCGACGTCAGCGTGGCGCCGGTCAAATCCGCCTCGTCCAGCGTGCAGTCGCGGACGTCGGCCTCGCCGAGGTCGGACTCGCGCAGGTCGGCCCGCTCGAGGCGACAGGCGGAGAGGCGCGCTTCGCGCAGGAACGCGACGGAGACGGTCGCGTCGCGGAGGTCGCATTGGTGCATGCGCACGCGGTGTGCGCGGACGCTCGTCATGTCGGCCTCGACCAGGCTCACGCCGTGGAACGACGCGAGCGAGAGCTCGGCTTCACCGAGGTTGGCGCCGTCCAGCCGCACGTTCTCGAGGCGGGCGCCGCTCAGATTCGCGCGCACGAGGATGGCGCCGCTCAGATCGGTGCCGACGAGGTCGAAGCCCGATAGGTTCGCGCCGGTCAGATCGCGATGAGCCAGGCTCTCTCCCGCGGCGAGCGCGGCGCGCACCTCGGTCCGCAGACCTCCCTCGTCCGCTTCGAGCAAGCCGCCGAGCGCGAGCTGCATCTCCAGCTCGAGCAGCTCTTCCGGCGAGAGCTCACGCTCGGCCGACACGGGCTCGTCGACGCCCAGGGCACCGGCGAACACCGGCGCCAGCGAGCTCTGGACGCCCTTCGCGGCCATGGCCTCCCGGAGCGCGTTCTGCAACGCGTCGCCGTCGCCGCGGAGGGTCATGGCCTGATCGAGGTGGGCCCACTTCGCGCCTGGGGCGACCGCGTCGGGGAGCGCGTTGGCCGCGAGCGCGTCCGGCGGAGGAGGGGTCGCCTCCGCGCTCAGCTCCTCCTCGGCCTGCGCGGCGAGCGCGGCGCGATAGCGCTCCGCGAAGTGGTCCGCGTCGTGCCGATCGCCGGGCGCCTGGTGGGTCACGAAGAGGTGCTCGATGTCCGAGAGGTCCTCCTTCGCCACCGCGGTCACGCCGCGCCAGATGCAGTAGAATCTGGCCGGCGTCGGCGTCGACGGTGATCGTGTCGAGGGCGAGCCCGACGTCGTGGGGGCGGCGGCCGCCCGACGGGACGAGGAAAGCGTGTGCTCGCAGCCCGGGGAGCCGGCAGCGGACGGAGGCGTGGGCGGGGTGCAGGTTGAGCAGCGCGATCGTCTCGTCGCCGCGCCACCAACCGTCGATCTGCTGATCGGCCGGCGCGGCGTTGAAGAAGCGCCAGTCGAGGTCCTCCGGGAACCAGGGGTAGCGCGTGCGCTGCCACTGTGCGTCATAGGTGCCGGCGAGACGCATCCGCGAGGGCCAACTGCGCGGCACCGGCCCGACGCCGACGGGAGGCGGCCGCTGGTCGCGCGCGCCGATCAGCCGCATCGGATCCTCGAGGTTCGGGAGCAGCACGAAGGACCGACCCTCGATCTCCACCGTCGTCAGGCCACGGCCCACGGGGTTGTCCGCGATCTCCGGGCCTCCGAACGCGCTCTCCCACGAGAGCGGCAGGTGCGAGATCGGCCTCGCGTCGGAGGGTCGCCCCAGGTGCCACGCGCGATCGCCGAACACGGCGAGCTGCTTGCCGACGGGGCCGATCTGGAACGCGATCTTCGACTGCTTCACCGGCCTGCCGCCGGGCGCGTGAAAGCTCCCGACGACCATGCACTCGCCCCGCGGCTTGAGCGGGTCGAGGTCCGACGCGTAGCGAAGGCTCCGCTCCGCGTCGTCGTCGTGGTTCATGTCGCCCGTCGGCAGCGCCTGCTCGGCGGCCAGCGGACACTCTCCCTCGGGCACGATGGTGTAGGTGGCCTTCACCACCACGGTCAGCGACGGTTCGGGAGGGCGCGCCTGCCAGACGTGCCACGCCACCTCCATCGCCGTGTCCTTGACCAACTCCACCGCGTCCTCCGAGAGGGGCGGATGGTAGCGCAGCCCACCCCCGCCTGTCGCCAGCCGCGGGCGGAAAATCTGCGGCCGGGCGTGTCGGCGCGCGAGGGTCCCACGCCCGTTCCGGATCTTCGGGTCGCGGGCGTCGGTCGCGCGGCCGTTCACGGTGACCGCGGCGGACGTGCCGGTGGCGGCGGGAGACGAAGGTCGACGACCTCAGCGCGCGACGTGAGATGTCCCGCCAGCTACTCGCTGCGCCGGCTCGCCGGATCCTCGGGGTCGAAGAGCTGGCCGGCGATCTCGACCTGGAAGGCCTCGATGGGCTCGAGCGTTTCGCGCGCTTGCCCGTCTTCGAGCGGGAGCAGATGAAAGAGCGCGTCGCCCTCGTTCACGACCGGCAGCTGGGTGCGGCCGATGACGATCGCGTCTCCGGGCGCGCGCACGGGGACCGGATCGTGCCCCCAGGCGTCGCCGATCGTGCCCAGCGTGTCGCCGCGGCCGAGGCGAGCGCCGAGCGAGGCGCGGGTGCGCAGGATGCCGCCCTCGGGCGCGCGGATCCAATGGCTGAACGAGGCCACGACCGGGTCCACCACCGGGCGCCCTTCCTTGCGGCGCGGCGGCAGCATGTCGAGGTGATGCATCGTCGCCAGCACCCCGCGCAGCCCGGCGCGGATGGCCCACTCGTCGAAGCGGAGCGCCTCGCCGCCCTCGAAGACCAGCAGCGGCACGCCGCGCTCCGCCGCCGCCGCCCGGAGCGACCCGTCGCGGACCTCGCTCTGCAGCACGACCAGCGCGCCGAAGCGCCGGGCCATGGCCAGCGCAACCTCGTCACCCTGGGTGATGCGGAGCTGCGGGAGGTTCGTGCGGTGCAGCGCGCCGGTGTGCAGATCGATGCCGTGCGTCGCGTTCCGAACGACCTCCTCCATGAAGATGTGCGCCAGCCGCGCCGCCAGCGAGCCACGCTCCGAGCCGGGGAAGCTGCGGTTCAGGTCGCGCCGGTCGGGCAGGTAGCGCGAGTAGCCGCTGAAGCCGAAGACGTTGACGACGGGCGCCGCGATCAGCGTGCCGCGGATGCGCTCGAGCGCCTTCATGCGCAAGAGCCGGCCGACCACCTCCACGCCGTTGATCTCGTCGCCGTGGATGGCGGCGCTGACGAAGAGGCTCGGGCCGGGCTTGCGGCCGCGGACCACGTGCACCGGCATCGAGAGACCGGCCGCCGTGGGCAGCCGCGCGACGGGGATCTCGATGGTGCGGCGTTCGCCCGGGCCGACCTCCACGCCGCCGATCACCAGCGGCGGTTGGGGGGCGGCAGGCTTGGGCGAGGCGCCCTCGTCCTCGCGCGGCGCGGGCGGCGGCTCGGTCTTGGTACGGCGTTTCGAGATCGACCTCGGAATCAGCCCCTCGAGCACGATGCGGTGTACGCGCGCCAGATCGCGGCGCAAGCTGTCGAGGGGGTGCTCGAAGAGCTGCGGCGGCTCGAACGCACCATACGCCATGAGCAGCGCCCGTGCGTCCGACACCGGATTCCGCACCGCCAGCTCCCGCCGCTCCCGCGCCTCGCTCAAGAAACGCGCGAAGAGCGCGCGCTCGGCCTCGACATACGTCCGCCGCGCCTCGTCGATGGCCGGGCACGCGCAGCTCAGCAGATTCGGGCCCGTGCGCCGCGCCCCCCGCGCAGCCGACGAAAGCCTCCAGCCGGGCGCCGAGGGCCGCCTCCAAGCGCGCCGGCGCCGGCCGCCCGTCGCCCCACGCGCGCTCGATGGCCAGGAGCACTCGCTCGTGCCGCGTCCGCGAGAGCTCCGCGAGGATGGCGTCCTTGCTGCGGAACTCGAGGTACACCGTGCCCACGCCGACCTGCGACTCGCGCGCGATGTCCGCCACGGTGGTCTTGAAGGGCCCGTAGTGGCCGAAGAGCCTGCTGGCCGCCTCCAAAATCGCCTGCCGGCGCGCTCGTTCGCTCACGTTCACTCCACGGCTGGGAACGCCCGCTGGTCGGACCGCACTCCAGTCCGCGAACCGGCGACGCAGCGCGCCGGTCACCAGGGGTTGACGTTGTCGTGAACGATTTTACATTTTGTTCAACGCTCACGCAATACCTACCCGGGGTGGTCCCAGGTTTCCACCTGCGGAGCTGCAAAAAACGATGACTATTGCAGAAAACCAAGCCCAAAACGGGGCAATCCGCGACACTCTCGAGCAGCCGATCCCGCTGCTCCCGCTCCGCAGTGGCATGGTGCTGCCGGGCAGCGTCGTCACGCTGCCGGTGGGCCGTCGCCGTTCGCGGGCGCTGGCCGAGGCCGTCTCGGTCGACGGACGCATCGCCATCGGGATCCAGAAGGACCCGGGCGTGCAGGAGCCCGAGCTCACCGATCTCCACCCGGTGGGCGTGATCGCCCGGGTGAGGCAGAAGACCCGGCGCGGCGAGCGGGGCGTCCTGCTCCTCGTCGAGGGGATCGAGCGTGTCCGGCTCGTCGAGCTGGCCGGCCGCGAGCCCTACCTGCGCGTGAAGAGCGCGCCGCTGGCCGAGCTACGCGCGGACCACGAAGAGGCGCGCGTCCTGGCCGACACCCTGCGTCACGAGCTCGCCGAGCACGGTACGGGCGACCGCGCGTTCGCGCAGATGCTGCAACAGACCGAGGAGCCCGGGCGCTTGGCCGATCGCTTGGCGGTGCGGATCGACGCGCCGCAGGAGCTGAGGGTCGAGGTTCTCGTCGAGCTGGACATCGTGGCGCGCCTCCGCAAGGTGATCGAGCTGGTCGGCAAGGCCCGCGCGAGCGCCGAGATGCGCGAGGCCATCGAGTCCGAGGTCCGACGCGAGCTCGGCAAGAGCCAGAAAGAGGTCGTGCTGCGCGAGCAGCTCAAGGCCATCAAGAAGCAGCTCGGTGAGGGAGACGACGAGCTCGATCCCTTGCGCGAGAAGCTCGAGAACGCCGATCTCCCCGAGGACGCGCGCGAGCACGTCGAGCGGGAGCTGAGCCGGCTCGAGTCGATGGGCGCCAACACGCCGGACGCCATGATCGCGCGCAAGTACCTGGAGCTCATCGCCGAGCTGCCCTGGAGCGTGCGGGCGCCGGCCAGCGACGACCTCTCGACCGTCGAGCACGTGCTGGAGGAGGATCACGAAGGGCTGGCCGAGCCCAAGCGGCGCATCCTCGAGCACATGGCCGTCCTGCGCCTGAAGGGCGCCGCGCGCGGCACCATCCTCTGCCTCGTCGGTCCCCCCGGCGTCGGCAAGACCTCCCTCGCCCAGTCGGTGGCCCGCGCCACCGGTCGCCCCCTGGCGCGGATCGCGCTCGGCGGCGTGCGGGACGAAGCGGAGATCCGCGGCCACCGCCGCACCTACATCGGCGCGCTCCCGGCCGGATCCTCGCCGCCCTCCGCAAGGCGGGCGTGAAGAACCCGGTCATGGTGCTGGACGAGGTCGACAAGCTCGGCCGCGGCTGGCAGGGCGACCCGGAGGCGGCGCTGCTGGAGGTGCTCGACCCCGAGCAGAACTCCACCTTCACCGACCACTACCTGGAGATCCCCTTCGACCTCTCGGAGGTGCTCTTCATCGCCACCGCCAACGACATCTCGGCGCTCTCGGCCCCGCTCCGCGACCGGCTCGAGATCATCGACATCAGCGGCTACACGACGGCGGAGAAGGAGCGCATCGCCGAGCGGCACCTGGTGCCCAAGCAGCTCGAGCGGCACGGCCTGCCCGAGGGCGCCCTCGCGCTCGAAGACGGCGTGCTCGACCGGATGATCCGGGAGTACACGCGGGAAGCGGGCGTCAGGCAGCTCTCGCGGGAGATCGCCAAGCTCTGCCGCGGGGTGGCGCTGGACTGGGCGAAGAAGCTACCGGCCCAAACCGGTGAACAAGCGCCCCGACCGGAGCCGGTGAAGATCGCGCCCGACGACCTGCCCAAGCTCCTCGGACGGCCGCGCTTCTTCCAGGAGATCGCGGAGCGGAGCCGGCCCGCCGGCGTCGCGGCGGGGTTGGCCTGGACGCCGTTCGGCGGCGAAGTGCTCTACGTCGAGAGCACGCGCATGAAGGGCAAAGGGCGGCTCGAGATCACCGGCCAGCTCGGCGAAGTGATGAGCGAGTCGGCGCGGGCGGCGCTCGCCTACCTGCGCAGTCACGCGGAGGAGCTCGGCGTGGACTCCGGCTTCCTGGAGAGCACCGACCTCCACATCCACGTGCCGGCGGGCGCCGTGCCCAAGGACGGCCCCTCGGCGGGCGTGACCATGTTCACCGCGCTTGCGTCGCTCCTGACCGGGCGGCGGGTGCGGCCGGACACGGTCATGACCGGCGAGGCCACTCTGCGGGGCCGCGTCCTGCCGGTGGGCGGCATCAAATCCAAAGTGCTCGCGGCGCACCGCGCCGGCTTCGAGCGGGTTCTCTTGCCGAAGCAGAACGAGCGTGACCTGGACGAGATCCCCGAGTCGGTGCGCGACGAGCTGACCATCGTCCTGGTCGAGGACATGCGTCAGGTCCTGCGTGAAGCGCTCGAGGACCACGACGTCGGCGACGTCGGCCCCCGCACCTCGGGCGACCACGACACCCTGGCCGCCTGAAGAACGACGTTTCGATCGAAGACCGCGCCGGTCGCTCTCGAGCGGCCGGCGCGCTCGCGTCACGGCCAGGTTTCTCCGACCGCTTCCAAGGCCGCGCGTGCGAGGGCGTCCGATACGTACGAGCCGGACTCGATCATCGCCCGCACCAACGGTGCCGCGGCGTGGATGACGCCCTGCCGCTTCGCGCGGAGGGCGATTCCGAGCGTCCCGATCACGGGTACGCCGAGCGTGTGAGCGCAGGAGCGGGCTTGCGCGTCATCGAGGACCGCCGAGGCAGGTGCATGCTCCGAGGCGATCGCGATGACTGCGCTCTCACCCGCGCCGAGGCTCCATTCGATGATGCTCGCGCCTACCTCGATGGGCTCGATGCGCTCTCCCCACCCGCCGGTCATGGCGATGCGCGCCGGATCGTTCTCGGGCCCGGCGAGGATTTCGGCGATCACGGCGCCGGGCACCAGCACGCGATCCGCGAGATTGGTCAGCAGGTCGAGTCGACCGATCTTCGCGAGGACGATGCTGGGCGAGGCGTTGACGACGAGGACCTCACCCACGCCCTGCTTCCTCGGTTGCCTCGTCCGCGTCGTACTGGAACGGGCTGACCCCGTAGCGGCCGAGCGCCTCGAGGAAGTCCGCACGCGAGACTCCCGCGATCTCCGCGGCGCGCGCCTGGGAGACCTCGCGTAGCTCGTACCACTTCACTGCCGCCGCGAGTCGCAGATCCTTCGCGAACGCCACGGGATCCTTGTGCAGCGCCGCGAGCACGCCCTCGGGGACCTCGATCGTCATCGCCACCATGACGTCGAGTGTAGCCCCGGTGCCTCGTGTCTGCCCCGACTTGCTTTCGGATGAGGCGGGCCCCGCCGCGCTCGCCGGGACGGGCAAGCGCCTCGCTCACCCGCCGGCGCGGAGCGCGGTGTAGGCCGCGGCGTCGATGACCTGCCGCGCGGCGAGATCCTCGTCGATGTCCGCCTTCCACGCGCCGGCGGCGGCGTCCGGGCCGGCCGTGAGCCCGAAGAGCTCGGCGCCGTAGCCCGCGCCGTACGAGAATGCTGCGATGCGCGTGCCCTCCTCTGCGCCGGCGAGCACGCTGGCCACGCTCAGCCAGAGCGCGGCGGTGTAGGCGTTCCCCACCTTGCGATTCCACGCCATGGTGGGCGCGACCTTGCCCTCGAAGAGCTCGGCCGTGGTCTTCTCGTCCCAGCCGAACGACGCGCCGACGTGGGCCACCGCCTTCTTCACCATCTTGGGGAAGGGCACGTGGAAGCAGAGGTGCGCGAAGGAGGCGAGGGCGGCCGCGGGGTCGGCGTCGCCCGCGAGCTGCGCGAAGCAGTCCGCGGCCGTCGGGCCAGATCGAGGCGGCGCTCGTCGCTTTGTCGGCCGACCCAGCGTTGTTGCCGCTGACCGAAGAGGACCTCTTCGACCCCGGCGAGTAGTCAGCGCGATGGCGCAGGATCGAGCTCCACGCCCAGGTCCGTCAGGATCGCGTCGAGCTCGGCGGCCCGGCAGGTCGGCGTGACGAGGGTGATGGTGCCGTCGCCCGAGCCGTGCAGGTTGGCCAGCCCGTCGTGGGCCTCGAGGACGTAGCGTAGCCACGCGACCTCGTCTCGCGGGACCCGCACGCGGCGGCTCGCCAGGCCCTCGCCCAGGATCGGCTCGTTCGCCATCGGTGCAGAGTGCGAAGCGCGGCCCGCATGCGCAAGCGATGGAGCGGGATGTCCTGCGCGGGCCGGTCGCTCGCGGGCCGGTCGCTCTCGTGGGTGCCCGCGGCGCTCGGTGCGCTTCAGTCGCGCTCAGTCGAGCGCGCGGATCCACGCGGTGGTCTCCCGCCAGACGTCCTTCGCGCCGAGCACGAAGCCCATGTGGTCGGGCGCGCCTCGCCCGCGGAGCTGGCGGTGGGTGACCTCAGCGCGGGTCATGGCGGCCAGGAAGCGGCGCACCGACGCGGGCCGCGCGAAGAGACGGTCGCCCTCGCTGGAGTAGGCCAGGACGGGGAGCGCGGCCCGGGCCAGCGAGGCCGTGTAGTCGACCTCGCTATCCGGCCCGGTGAGTCGGTCCTCACGCCACATGGAGAGGAACTGCGCGACGTAGGGCGCCGCCTCGGCGTCGGTGCCCATGCCGAGCGCGGGCGCGTCGAAGTAGCCGCGAGTATGGCTCGCGGCGGTCCATGCGCGGAGCACCCCTGCCTTCAGCGCGCGGGCGAGCGGGCTCGGCTCGAGGTGTGGCGCCCAGAGGTTCGGCGCGTAGGCGACGATGGCGTCCGGCGCAGCAGAAGCGTCGCCCGGAAGCCCGGCGGCGATCAGCGCGGCGTGCCCGATCAGGCTGTGGCCGAGCACGACGACCTTGCGGCCTCCCGCGAGCTCGCGCCCGAGCCGGACCATGGCCGGGACGTCGCGGCGCACGATGTCGTCGTAGGTCCAGCGGCCGCCGTGCTCGGCCCGAGGCAGGCTCTCGCCGTGGCCGCGCGCGTCGACGAGCACGACGTCGAGGCCCGCCTCGATCAGCGCGCTGGCCAGCCCCGCGCCGCGCGGTCGGTCGAGCGTGCGCCGGTCGACCATCATGGCGTGCCCGCACACCACCACCGGGCCGGGGCCCTCGAAGCGCTCGCCGCGGAGGATCCACCCGTCGTCACAGCGCACGTGGATGGCGACGCTCATTCCGTGCGAGCATGCGTCGAACGACGGATGGGGGCGAGCGGAGCCGGGGCTCCTCCGCTCGAACGAGCAGACACGAAACGGCCGCGGACATCGACCGATAGAGGGCTCTGCCAAACTCGACGAGGGCTCCGCGCCCGGAGGTGATCCGTGTTCGCTCGCTACACTCGCGTTCTCACGTTCAGCGGTCAGGTCCTCGGCATGGTCCGGGACAACCCGCGCCTGGTGCTCCCCGCCGGCGCCAACCTGGCCATCGCCACCGTCGCCAGCGTGATCCTGGCCATCGCCTACGCAGTGCTCTCGCAGTACCGCTTCGTCGGCTACGCCGTGCTCGCCGTCGGCGTGGTCGGGCTCTACTTCATCGACTACGTCATGAACGCGATGACCGTGTCGCTGGTCTTCGATCAGGTGACGACCGGCGAGGCGTCGATCGCGCAGGCGGTCAGCCGCACGATCAAAGCCAGCCCCGGCATCCTGATCTTCGCGGCCGTCAGCGGCGCGCTCGATCTCCTGGCCAGCTACGCCCGCGAGCGCCGCGACATCCTGAGCTCGATCCTCCTGGCGGTCGTGCGGATCATCTGGACCACCGCCGTCTACGTGCTCATGCCGGCGATGGTGGTCGAGCAGGTCGGCTTCTTCGACGCGTTCAAGCGCAGCAAGGAGCTGATGAAGCAGGATCCGACGCAGGTCGGCGTCGGCGTGGTCGCGATCGGGCTCCTCAACTACCTGATCGGCGCCGTCATCTTCACGTTGGCCTACGGCGCGCTGAACGTGATCCCGGTGCCGATCCTCGGCGTCCTCATCTTCTTCATGCTCGTCAACGTCTACTGGACGATCGCGGGCTTCACGAAGTCGGTCTACTACACCTGCTTCTACCTCTGGGCGCGCGAGTGCGAGCAGCGCGGCGTCGCCGATCCGAGCTTCGCGCCGGCGCCGCTCGCGGCCACGCTCTCCGATCTGGAGATGCCCGGCGGGCCGCCGCAGCAGGCCGCCTGGGGCTGATCAGCTTTCGTCCGCGTCGGGGACGGGCCGCCCGACGAAGCGGACGAAGAGGGTGATGATCACCACCCCGAGCACCAACGCCACCGGCGCGCCGAAGAGGCCCATGCCGGTGGCCAGCTCGCCCACCACGAGGCTGACCAGGCCCGCTACCAGCGCGTAGGGGAGCTGCGTGCGGACGTGGTCGACGTGATCGCAGGACGAGGCCATCGAGCTCATGATGGTCGTGTCGCTGATCGGCGAGCAGTGATCGCCCCACACCGAGCCGCTCAGGATCGAGGCCACCGAGCCGAGCACGATGGCGGAGTCGGCCGGCGCGAGCTGGTGTGCGAGCGGGATGACCAGCGGGAAGAGGATCCCCATCGTCCCCCACGACGTGCCGGTGGCGAAGCTGACGACGGCGGCGATCACGAAGACCACCGCCGGCAAGAGCCCGGCCGGCAACCACCCGCCGATGGCGCCGATCAGGAAGTCCGCCGTGTGCAGGCCCCGGCAGACGTCTCCGAGGGCCCACGCCAAGACGAGGATCAGCACCGCCAGCGCGATCGAGCGCACGCCGGCGACCCAGGCCTCCATCGCCTCGCGCAGGGTGAGGATGCGCCGCGCCACCGCCAGCAGGATGGCCACCAGGCCGCCGATCAGCGCCGCCCAGAGGAGCGCCTTGAGCGAGCTGGACTTACCGAAGTAGTTACGGAGGTTCGGCTCCAGCAGGGAGATGTCCCGCTGGGCGTCGGCGAGCGAGGCCGTGGCGGCGTCGTCCTGGGGCGCGGTCTCGAGCGCGGCCTGGGCGATCTGGATCCGGTGGGCGGCCTCCTCGCGAGCGGCGAAGAGGGCGTCCTTGCCCGTCATGTACATGCCGCCCATCGCCACGGCGATGACCGCCGCGATCGGTACCACGGCGTTGATCCAGCGGTGTCGTCCGTGCCCGCTCGGCGCCAGCACCTCGGCCTCGAAGTCGCTGGCGATGTCCGCGCCGGGGCGGGCGAGGTGACCGTCGACCACGGCCCTTCGTTCGGCCTTCCACATCGAGCCGAAGTCGCGGCGGAGCAGGACCACCATCAGCCCGAGCCAGAGCACGAAGAGCGGGTAGAAGCGGAAGGGGATGGTCTCGAGGAAGATCAGGTAGGGGTCGCCCGGGATGCCCAGCGACGCGTACTGATCGGCGATGTAGCCGACCTCCACCCCGACCCAGGAGGAGATCACCGCGAAGCTGGAGACGGGCGCCGAGGTGGCGTCGACCAGGAACGCCAGCTTCTCGCGGCTGATCCGCAGCCGGTCGGTGATCGGCCGCATGGTGGTGCCGACCAAGAGCGCGTTGGAGTAGTCGTCGAAGAAGATGACCAGGCCCATCAGCCAGGTGGCCAGGGCGCCGCGGGCGCGGGTCTTGGCCACGCGGGTCACGACGTCGGCCATGCCGGCGGCGCCGCCCGCCCGCGCGATGACGCCGATCATCCCGCCGAGCACCAGGCTGAAGATGGCGATGGAGGCGTGGTCGCCGTCGGCCAGCGCGCCCACCGCGTAGGTGTCGGCGCTCCGGAGCAGGCCGGCGATGGGATCGTAGCCGTGGATGAAGGTGGCCCCGAGCCAGACGCCGGCCGAGAGCGCCACCACCACTTCCCGCAGCGCCACCGCCAGCACGATGGCCAGGAGGGGAGGCAGGATGGAGAGCCACGCGGGGATGGCGCGCAGCTCGGTTCGGGTGTGCGCCAGCGCGTCGATCCGGACGTCGACCCGCGTCGTGCCGGGTGAAGGCGCCGGCAGGTCCGGGATCATCACCGTCTCGAGGAGCGCGCCGTCCGGACCGCGAAGCGCGATCTCGCCTTCGTGGGTCGCCCCGCCGATCTGCACACGGTAGCGCGCGCGCGTCGGCCAGTCCTCGCCGCGGGGGTGCAGCGTCAGGTCGAAGCGCGTGCCGGTGAGGACCAACGACGGCGCTTCGACCGTGAGGTTCGCGCCCTCGGTCGCGTGGGTCTGCGCGAGGGCGAGCGCGCCCGCCGCGAAGAGCACGGCGAGCGACGCGAGGAGCGAGAGAGTGCGGCGCCGCATCGAGAGGCGCGGACCATATCAGCGGTCCTTTCGCGACGCGACCTCGGCGCCGCGCGCTACTGCGCGCCGTCCTCGGGGTTGCCGCCGACGTTCACGCGAGGCGCCCGCGCCGGTGCGCTCCGATGGTGAACCTCGATGCGTTGACCGCGTCCGGCGCGGGTCCGCCGCCGCGGCGTGGCCCCCCCTTGGCTGGTGTCGAAGGGCGGCGGCTGGTTGGGGTCGCAGCGCGGCCCGAAGCCGGTGGCGTCGAAGTCGTAGCCGATCGAGCCGGTGCCCTCGTCCGTGACGGCCTCGACCGTCACGCGGTGCTCGCCGGCGCGCGCCGGGCTGCAGTAGCTGAGGAGGTAGTAGCGCTGGGTCATGTGCAGGATGCGTTCGCCGATCCGGCGGAAGGCCTCGCTGATGGCCGAGCGGTCATCGACCATCACGTAGCCCTCGCGGCCGATGTAGCCGAGCACGCCCTCGTCGATCTCGTCGCCGACGCCGATGGCGAAGACGTCGTAGGGGCTCTCGTCGATGGCCTCCCCCATGTCCTGCTGGTTCACGCGGGCCGCATGGTCGGTCCCGTCCGTGAAGACGACGACGGTGCCGAAGCGCAGGGGGGCGCGCGAGCGCTCCAGCTCTTGGTCGAGCTCCTCGATGGCGGCGACGACGGCGCCGTTGAGGTTGGTCGACGGATCGGTGGGGCGGAAGTTCGAGAGCCGTCCCACGCCCGCGCTGGCCGCGCCCGAGCTGCCGGTGAAGGGCGTGATGCGGTGGATCTCCTCGGCGCCGTCGAACGCGTACACGGCGACGCGCTGGTGCTCTTCGAGCTGCGAGGTCAGCTCCTGCGCGGCCGCCTCGATCATCGGCACCTGGTCGCTCTCGCTGACGCTGCCGCTCATGTCGACCAGCACCAGGGTGTAGTGCTCGGCCGCGACCTCCGGGTTGACGATGGTCTGCTGGCTCTCCTGCACGGACACGAGCCGGTTGTCTTCGTAGATGCGGAAGTCGTCCGCCTCCAGCCCCGGGACGGGGTCGCCGTTCGGCGCATCGACCGTGAAGTACACGGCCACGTTGCTCGGACGATGGTAGGCGGAGTCGACCACGTTGAGCCGCAGTCCGCCGCAACCCGCGAGCGCGATGGCGCCCACGACGGTGATGGTGCTTCGTCGCATGCCGCGCATGTTCGCCCACTCGGGCGGCGGGTCCAAGCCCCAAGCTCCACGGGCGACTGGGCGAGGACCTCCGGCGCGATGTCGAGGCGTCAGCCGACGTCGTCGAGGACGCGCTGGATCTCGTCGCTGGAGAAGGGCTTCTCGAGCTGGCGAGAGCTCGGCACCCCACGCAGGAAGCGCCGCGCTTCGTCGGTGAACGCGCCACCCGTCATGAAGACGACGCGGTCGGCTGTCTCGGGGTGCTCCCGCTCGAGCCAGCGCGCCAGATCCATGCCCGGGAGATCCTCCAGCATCAGGTCGCACAGAATGACGTCGAACTCGGCCCCGGACGCGATCAGATCGCGCGCCGCGCGGCCCGACGTCGCCACCTGGACGTCGTGCTCATCGAGCAAGATCCGCAACGTGGTCCCGATCAAAGGCTCATCGTCCACGACGAGCACCCGCCGCCGCACCGTCACCATGGGTTCGTCTCCCCCGCGACCGACCGAGGCACTGGCTGCGAAGTGTCGTCCAATCGTGGCGTTTTGCTGCACGGTGCCCCCTCTCGAACCACAGCGACGAGAATGGTCGCCAACCGGCTCGCAAAATCAGGCGAAGCGTCCGACGCTTCCCCCCGTTCGAACCCCCGCAGGCTACTCGCGCCGCGAAGCGCGCGTCAATGGCTCTCGTTCGTCGCCGGCGCCGGATTCCCATGCGGAGACGGCTCCGATAGGATGGTGTTCGCGCGCGTGTCCGTCCCCTCCCGAACGCCCACCTTCCCGCCCGTGAGGCGGGTTGCCACGTCCGCCGAGCGCATCCAGGTCGAACCCGCACGGTGAGGGCGCGCCCATCGATTCTTCTGCTGGTGCTCTTCGCGATCGGCTGCCAGGCCCGGCCCCGCGGAGACGAGGGCGCGCGTTGGTCCGCGGCGCGCGCGCTCTGGCACATCCAGCGCGATCCCTCGGCGTTCGCCGCGTGGCGCGCCGTCGATCCGGCGACGGAGGAAGGACGCGAGGCGCGGCAGTTGTTGGCGGAGGCGGAGCCGATCTACCGGCGTGGCATCCGCGAGGTGCAGAGCGGTGATCCGGCGGCGCGAGCGTCGTTCGAGCGTGCCTTCCGCATCGCGCCGATGGATCCCGTCCTCTATCTGCCGCTGGCGCGTGCCTTCCGCGCGCGCGCCGAGGCGCGTCCGGACAACCCCTACCTGTTCATCCGGTCGGCGGAGTACTACCGCAAGTTCCTGACCCTCGCGCCCGACCATCCGTCCCGGGCGCGAGCGGAGCGTGAGCTCTCGGCCATCGACCCGGAGGCCACGCGCCTCTTCGACGCGCCGCGTCCGACCGAGCCGCCGACGCCCGCGCCCGTCGCCACCTGGCCGCTCGGCGTCGCGCTCGGCGCGCTCGTCCTCGCGCTCGTCGCGGTGACGCTCCTCCTGCGCGCTCGAGGCCGCCGGTGCACGCTCGACGAGCTGGCGGCGGCCCGACCGGAGCTGCACCCGGCGATCACCTACTTGGTCGGCAGCCTGCGGCACGAGCTCTTGAAGCACCGCATCGGCGCCGTGGGCGACGCGGTCGACGCTCTCGGCGCGGGGCGGGCCAGCGCGGAGGAGCGCGCGTTTCTGTACGGCCGGCTCTTCGATGGCGAACCGCTGGTGCGGGCGTGGGAAGGGCACGTGGCGGCGTTCGAGCGTGCGCTGGGGCCGAGCCTGGATCTCCACCGCAAGGACGCGCGCTTCCGCCGGGCGGGCAGGGCGGTCGCGACCATCGCCGGGCTGCGCGAGCGCTTGCGTGGGGGCGACGCCCGTGTGGCCTCGAAGCTCGCCCGCGCGCATCGGGAGCTGCGCGCGTTGGATGGGCATCTGTCGCAGCTGGCGCGGCGGCTGGTCCGTACCGAGGTCGACGGCGCGCTGCTCCGCGCGGTGGTGGACGCGGTGCGAGGCGAGTACGCGGCGGGGCGCGTCCCGCTCGACGAGGTGGTGATCCGCGCACCCGAGCCCGCGCCGGCGGTGGAGGTCTTCCGCGTCGATCTGGTGCTGGTGCTGAAGAACGTCGTGCGCAACGCGATCCTGGCGCTCGAGAGCGCGTCGCCGCCCAGGCGTCTGGGCCTCTCTGTGGCCACCGACGTCGAGCCGACCGGCGAGGAGTCGGTACGGATCCAGGTGCGCGATACGAGCGAGGAGACGTTGCGCACCGAGGACATCTACGCGCGCCGGATGGACCGCGGCCTCGGGCTCGTGACGGCGGCGCTGGCTCGCTACGACGGAACCATCGCGGTGGAGGACGGTGGCGAAGGTTTCGCCAAGGCGGTGGTGGTGCGCTTCTTCCGTGCGTTCGAGGACGACGAGCCGGCGTGAGAAGGGTTTACAGCGCGCGCCGGACGCCCGGAAGATGAGCGCGATGGCTCGCCTCTTGGTGATCGAGGACGGTGACGAGTACGAGGAGTTCGCGCGGCTCTTCTTGGCCGACTTCGACGTCGTGGCGGCCCGCACGGCGGAGGAGGCGCTCTCGCGCGCGCCGGAGGCGGACGCGCTGCTCATCGATCTGCGCTTCGAGCGCGCTCGCGAGGAGGACCTGATTGGCGATGTCGGCGCCACCGCGGGCCGGCTCTTCGCGGGCGACGAGGCGC
Organism: uncultured Pseudomonadota bacterium; assembly: GCA_963832725.1. Lineage (GTDB taxonomy): Bacteria > Myxococcota_A > Polyangia > Polyangiales > Sandaracinaceae > JAEZBP01. Next base: position 1,672,793 of record CAWHVG010000003.1, on the reverse strand, counting down.
GGGCGGCGCGCTGGCTCAAGGAGCAGCAAGGAACCCTGATCCTCGGCGCGCTCCGCGAGGCCGGGCACGGGCAGCCCGCCGTGTTCGTGCACGACTTCCCGCCTCGCCGCTTGGCCAACCTGGCGAAGCTCTACGGCCGGGTCGGCGCGGTCCCTTCCTTCGACGCGGGCGCCATCCTGCGCGAGCTGGCGAGGTTGGGATGAGCGGCGAGGCCCGGGTGAGCCGCGAGCGGATGGCGACGCTGGCCCACGACGTCGGCAAGTACCTGGCGCGGGTCGCGCACAACGTGCCGCCGGGTGGCCCCTTCCCGCGCGCGCTGGCGCCGCTCCTGGCGCGCGACCTCTACGAGCTGCCGAGCGGCGGTCGGGCATCGGCGCGCTTCGAGGCGCTGGCGGCGGGGCTCGACGACGCCAGCTTGCACGCTGCGCGAGCGCTCCTCACGGCCGTCGATGCGCTCGAGGCCCGCGTGCGGGCGGGCGACGAAGAGGCCTGCGTCGAGGCGTGCGAGCACGCTCGAGAGATCGAGGCGCTGCTGCGCGCGCTGGCGAACGAGGCTCGGGCGAGCTCGGACGGGAGCAGCCGATGAGCGCGCGGCCGAAGCTCCTGATTGTCGACGATGGCGACCGCTACGTGGAGCTCGCCCACGCGCTCTTGCGCGATTACGACTACGCGACCCGCTGCGAGCTGCCCGGCCCTTGCTGGGAGTGCCCGAAGCGACCGGGCTGCGCGCTCGACCCACGCCCACGACGCGTTCGAGGCCGACGAGGCGCTGGCGCGACATCGCGACGTGGACGTGGTCCTGCTCGACGTCGCGTTCGAGCGACCCGACGAGCGGCTCTTGCCCGCCAAGCACGTCGGCGAGCATCGCCGCCGGCGGCTCCAGGGCGTCGAGATCCTCGCCCACCTGCGCCGCGCGCGAGGCGATCTGCCGGTCGTGCTGATGACCTCCGAGGAGGAGCTGGCGTTCGAGGACGCCGCGGAGGCGCTCGCCGTCGACGAGCTGATCACCCTCGCCGGCGCCGACGCGTTCGACGCGCGCGCGCTCGGCCTGCTGGTGGAGCGCATCCTGGCGCGGCGCCGCGCGAGCCCGGAGGGAGGCGCGTACACGTGGGGCAGCTCGCCGGCGATGGCCCGCATCCGGCGGGAGGCGGCGGTGCTGGCCCGGACCTCGCTGCCGATCTTGGTGCTCGGCGAGACGGGCACCGGCAAGAGCGCGCTGGCCGAGCGGGTCATCCACCCGGCGACGCGGCGAGAGGGCGCGTTCGTGGCGGTGGACCTCTCGGCGCTGCCGGCGTCGCTGATGGCCGCCGAGCTCTTCGGGACGGCGCGCGGCGCGTTCAGCGGCGCGGTGGACCGGCGCGGTCGCTTCGAGGAGGCGCACGGCGGGACGCTCTTTCTGGACGAGATCGGCAACCTGCCGGCGGAGGCGCAGCGCATGCTCCTCTTGGCGCTGCAGGACGGACGCATCACGCGGCTCGGCGAGAGCACGCCGCGCGCGGTGGACGTGAAGGTCGTGGCGGCGACCAACGCCGACCTCGAAGCGAAGGTGCGCGAGGGCTCCTTCCGCGCCGACCTCTTCGCCCGCCTCAACCCTGCCGCGCGTTTGATCGTGCCGCCGCTTCGCGAGCGGCGGGCCGACATCCCGGAGCTGCTCGGGGCGTTCGTCCGCAAGAAGCTCGCGGCCGGCCCGGATCGGGCGCTGCTCGCGGACTACATGGAGTCGGCCGGGGTGAACGGTCCGCCGCGGGCGGAGCTCTCGATTGGCACACCGGAGCCGGGGCCGGGCGTGCGCTTCGTGCTCTCGCGCGGATCGGTCGCCGAGCTCTCCGAGCACGCTTGGCCCGGCAACGTGCGCGAGCTCGAGCTCTTCGTGGCCAACGCGGCGATCTTCGCGCTCGCCGACGCGGTGGGCGCGGCGGAGCGCGGCCGGGCGGCCGGCGACCCGCGCACGATCCCCATCCCGGCCAAGCTGGTGCGCGATCTCCTGCCCGCGCATCGGCCCGCGGAGGAGGGAGTCACCGAGCGCGGCGGGTTCGAGGTGCGGCCTCGAGCCGCGCTGCGCGACGTGGCGCGCGACCTCGAGCGGCAGCTCTACGAGTGGCTCTTCCGCGAGACCGACGGCGACTTCCAGCGGATGGCCGAGCGCCTGCTCGAGGGCACCGACCCTTCCGCGGGGCGCAAGGTGCGGCTGCGCTTCAATCAGCTCGGGCCTGAGCGCCAGGGACTCGAGGCGCCGCTGATGGTCCGCCGTGCGCGCGATGCGCGAGCGCGACCCGACGCCGGCGTCGCCTCCCGGCGAAGATACGCGCGCGCGTCGAACCTCGCCGGGAGCGGGCGCGCGCGATGCGCGAGCGCGACCCGACGCCGGCGTCGCCTCCCGGCGAAGACGCGCGCGCGTCGAGTCTCGCCGGGAGCGGGCGCGCGGGATGCGCGAGCGCGACCCGATGCCGGGGTCGCCTCCCGGCGGAGACGCGCGCGTGCGTCGAGTCTCGCCGGGAGCGGGCGCGCGGGATGCGCGAGCGCGACCCGATGCCGGGGTCGCCTCCCGGCGGAGACGCGCGCGTGCGTCGAGTCTCGCCGGGAGCGGGCGCGCGGGATGCGCGAGCGCGACCCGATGCCGGGGTCGCCTCCCGGCGGAGACGCGCGCGCGCATCGCGACCGGCCGGCGAGTCGCATTCGAGATGCGCGCACGCGTCCCGCGCGGGGGTCACCTCCCATCCCGGGTGCGCGGGCGCACGACGAGGGGGAGGCGACCCCCATGAATCGAGCGCCTGACCAGGACTCGTCCGGCCGCGGCGCGGGCACGGCACGCGGCTCGCCCCTGCGCGGCGACCGCGACACCGAGTCGGGCGATCGAGTCGCCATCATCACGCGGGCGCCCGGCGGCCTGCCCCGCCGCGCGCCCGAACCCCGAGATGTGAGAGGCGGAAATCGTGACCGGATGGCGGAGCGCGATGGGGCCCAGCTGTGGCTCGGTCCGACGAGGCGATGCCGAGTATCGCCGAGGAGGAACGGGCCGCAGATGGGCCCTATCCCGCCCGCGAAACGCGTTGCGATTTCCGCCGAGCACATCTGGACCGCGGTGTCGCGCTGGCCGTCGTGGCCAGCGATTGGTGGTATGGTCACCGGTGATGGGGAAGCAGGACGAGGTCGAGCTGACGCCCTTTCCGAGCGGGCCGGCGTTGGTGTCGAAGAAGGTGGGCCGCGTCGCGGTGGCGGCGGCGCTGACGGTCGCGTCCGCCTGTGGCGGCAACGCCGTGGAGCCGCCGCGGGACGCCGGCGCGGACTCCGGCATCGTCGCGCCGATGGTGCCTCCCACGGACGCGGGCCCGGACTCCGGGATCGTGCCGCCGATGGTGCCGCCCATGGACGCGGGCCACGACTCCGGCGTCGTGCCGCCGATGGTGCCTCCTCACGACGCGGGCGCGTCCGACGCGGGCGCTGCGGCCGGTGACGCGGGCTCGGATGCGGGGGTGGTGCCGCCGATGCCCCCTCCGATCGACGCCGGGATCGTGCCGCCGATGCCTCCGCCGATGCCGCCTCCGCCGATGCCGCCTCCGCCGATGCCGCCTCCGCCGATGCCGCCTCCGCCGATGCCGCCTCCGCCGAGCGAGCCGCTGCCCGAGTGAACCATGGCCAAGCGGCGCAAGGCAGCGGCCTCCGCGCGCGCGGCCGTGCTCTCGCCACAGTGGCGTCGCTGGGCCGCGGACAATCTCCTCCGCGGCGCGTCGCCCGAGAAGGTGATCGCCGCGCTGGAAGGGCAGGGCGTTCGCGCGTCCGAGGCGAGAGAGAGGGTGGAGGCCATCCTGTCTTCGCCGATCTTCGCCGCCGCGAAGGATCACGCGCGCCGGGCCCGGCAGCTCGACCGCATCCTGGAGCTCTCGCGGCGGGTCGCGCGCCGCGCCCCTGATCCACACGACGTCGAGCGTGTGGCCGGGCTCGACGCGGACGCGTTCTACCGCCGCTACTACGCGACCGGCACCCCGGTGATCCTGCCCGATCTCGTGCCGGGCTGGCCGGCGGCGGACTGGACCTTCGACCTCTTCAGAGCGCGCTTCGGCGACCTGGAGGTGAAGATCACCGAGGGCCGTGAGTCCGACCCCGAGTACGACAGGCGGGCCGCGGCGCTGACCCGCACGACGACGATGCGCGCGCTGGTCGATCGCATCGAGGCGACCGAGTCCTCGAACGACTTCTACATGGTCGCGCAGAATCGGAACCTGGAGGACGACGCGCTGGCCGCCGTCTTCGACGACGTCGGCTACGAGCGCGGCATCCTCGACGCGACGCGGACGGCGGGCTGCACGGCGCTCTGGCTGGGCCCGGCCGGGACGCTCACGCCCCTCCATCACGACACGGCGAACATCCTCTTCTGCCAGATCCGCGGACAGAAGCGCGTGAAGCTGATCGCGCCGCGCGAGAGCGCGCTCCTCGAGGGCGCGACGGCCATGTACGCGGCGGTGGATCCGGAGGCGCCCGACCTCGACGCGTTTCCCGCCTTCCGAGACGTGCTGGTGCAGGACGTCGTCCTCGGTCCCGGCGACGCGCTCTTCATCCCGGTCGGCTGGTGGCATCACGTCCGCGCGCTGAGCGCGAGCATCAGCCTCGCGTTCGTCGGCTTCGCCCGCGACCCGAACCACTACGACGACTACCGCCCCGGCTCGATGCTCTGACCTCCGCGACGGAACGCCGCGCGCCCAGTGAGCCGCGAGCGCTCTCGGCCGGCCGCTGCGCTCCGGTGGCGGTCGCGCGACGGCGGTTCACGGCGGCGGCGCTCGGCCGAGACGCTTGCCGATGCGGGTGCGTCCTCCGCCTCGCGAACGCGGGCTCAGGGCCGGCGCCGCCGCATCAGCGCCAGGGCGCCGGCGAAGAGCAGGAACACCGCCGAGCCGCCCGTCCGACCCGGGGCGGCGGAGCAGCCGCTGCTCAGCGCGCGGCCGCCGTACGAACCGCCACCACCGCCGACGCCCCCGTCGGCTTGCGGCGCCGAGGCGTCGTCGCCGCTCGACACGAACGCCGTCCCGCCGTCGGTCTCCGGGAGCATGCAGGGCTGGTCGGCGCCGTCGCAGTTCTGATCGATTCCGTCGCCGCAGATCTCCATCGCGCCGGGGTGGACGCTCGGATCGCCGTCGTCGCAGTCGGTGCTCGAGTCGTAGCCGTCGCCATCGGCGTCGTCGGGAGCCGGCGCGCAGGAGGCGCCCGTCGCGTCCGAGGTGCAGCCGTGGGCGCAGGTCTCGCGCATGACCGCGCCGCCGACGCACTTCACGCGGTCACTGCCGTCGCAGGTCCAGTGGTCCGGCGTTCCGTCGGCGCAGGGCGGCGACGCGACCACGGTGACGGCGACCTCGAGCTGGTTGTCCGGCGGTCCGCCCTGCTGGGAGAACCACGTGACGCCCTCCTCGACGAGGTTGAAGAACTGCGTGTAGTCGCCGAGCGTGTCCGGTCCCTGGAGGGTGAACGCGAAGCGGCCCACGTCGCCCGGCGCCACCGCGCTGTCGACCGTCGCCGCCCGGCTGGGCGACACCCAGTCCGGACCGACCAGCGGGCTGGCTCCATCGCGCGGCTGCGTGGTTCCGAGGAAGGTCTCGCCGGGTCGCCAGGTCGCCGTGCCGGTGTTGCGCATCTCGATGTAGCCGGACTGCTGCTGACCCGGGTAGAGCTGCAAGGGCATCGCGGCGAGCGGGAAGCTCTGCGCGGAGTAGGCCGCGCCGTAGTCGTTGGCGGTGGACCAGAAGGACGCGCCCATCTCGTTGTAGACGTTCTGCGTGTAGTCCCGGTAGCGCGCGTAGCGCGAGCTCCAGCACGAGTAGCTGGGCAGGCAGCCGTTGTAGTAGTGGGTGACCGTGCTGATCCACGGGTCCCACTTGGCGTTGCCGATCCGGACCCCGTTCATCCACGCGATGGCCTCGGCCCGGGTGGAGACGCCGGAGATGTGGGTCGAGCGGATGACCATGTTGACCACGAAGGTCACGGCGGCCGCCACGTTGCCCGAGATGGTGAGGATGCTGCTCCCGTAGCTCGAGAGCGTGTCGGTGTACGTCCCCGAGTCGAACTGGAACATGCCGAGCCCGCCCTGATGGAGCGAACAGGCTCCGTCGCCCGCGCCCGCCACCACGGGTCCGCCGCCGCAGTCGGAAGAGTTGGGCCCCTGGCAGGCCCAGGTGAGCTCCGACCAGCACTGGCTCATCCCGGTCTCGGAGTCGGCGATGCCGGCCAGGAGCCAGCCCTGGGTGATCCCGTTGGCCGACGCCGCGTCGCGGATCTGGCCGGCCCGGGTGCGGCGCGCCGCGGAGCTCAGGAGCGAGTCGGCGCGCCCGACGTCGCTGGCGGGCTCCTCGTTCGGTCCGAGGCAGCCGGCGAGGCTCAGGGCGAGGCAAGCGAGGCAGGCGGCGCGAGTCATGCGGCCCCACCTGAGCAATTCGTGATCCACGCGTTTCGCGGAGGTCCCGCTCACGCGGCACCGCATCGATGCGGGCTCGAGACCGCAGTGGACGGGCGATACTGCCCGGTTGGGGTGCCCATGTGCTGGAAATCATTGACATTCGTGCGGTACTGGGCATCTTTGGTGCACCGATCAGCATCTGGACGGTGCTCCCGGAATCTTGATCGGGGCATTCCGTCGTGCTCCCATCCCGGGCATCGGGCGCCAGGTGGCCCGGGACGGAGGTGAACATCGATGCTTGGACGTAGGGTTTTTGCGCTCGGCGCGACGATGGCGTTGGCGATTGCCGGCTGCGGTGGCGGCGGAGGCGCGAGCGGTGGCGGCGCCACCGGCGCGCCCACCCAGGTCGCGGCGCAGTATCAGGGGCCGATCCAGTCGAGCGACGTCGCTCACGGTGAAGAGGTCTACAACTCGGTCTGCATGTCGTGTCACAGCGGCGGTGCGCCGGCGCTCGACAACATCGAGTGGACGGCTGGCGCGATGCGCCAGCAGATCCGCGAAGGCGCCGGGAGCATGCCGGCCATCACGGCGGATCACCTGAGCGACGCGGACATGGAGGCGTCGCTCGCGTACATGACCACGATCCACGCGGTCACGCGGCGAGCTGCCCGGTGCGCAGCCCGCGACGGCGGGCGGCGACGACGGCGCGCCCGAAGAAGCGTACTGAGCGACGCGCGGTTTCTTCCCGGCCGGTCCGGCGCCCGATGGCGCGGGGCCGGCCGCTCTCGTTTCGGGGGCCGAGACACGCACTTCGGTCAGAGGACGGCGCCCATCTGCGCCGGGATCGCCTGCGCCGGAGTCGAGGCCGGGAACCACTCGAAGAAGGACTCCGAGCCGCTCCGATCGGCGAGCGCACCGGAGATCAGCACGCGGCCGGACGCCGACGCGGCGTGGAGGGAGCGCACCAAGAGGCCGCCCCGATCGAGCTGGAGAGAGCGCCGCTCGAGGCTGGATCCGTCGAGGCCGAGCCGGACGAGATCGACGCGGTCGACCACGTCGTAGGGGGTCCCGCCGATCGACACCGCCCGCGGTGCGCTGGGGACGGCGAGCAGGATGCTCGAGCCGTTCTGTTCCGGGACCAGCTCCGCCGGGACGCCGATGCCGCGGGCGAAGCGCTGGGTACCGTCGGGCGCGAAGCTCACGATCGCGTAGCGCGAGCGGCGCTCGGTGGCGCCCGAGGACGCGAGGAGCGCGACCCCACCGTCTGAGAGCGGCAGCACGCCGTGGGTGTCGTCCTCCTGAGCGGTCGCGTACGCCATCGCGTCGCGCGGCGACCCTTCCGACCCGAAGCGAGCCACGAACGCAGCGCGCTCGGTCCCTTCGCCACGCAGCGTGCTCTGCCCGACGCGGAGGTAGCGCTGGAACTGCCCGGCGATGAGGATCGTGCCGTCGGGTGCCACATCGACCTGGTGCGCTTCGCCGCCGATGCGCCGGGCCCAGCGCACGCTCCCGTCCCCGGCGTCGACCTCCGCCAAGAACGAGCTGAAGCGCTGGCTCGCGCTCCACGCGGGCGCGCCGGGGAGCTGGAAGCGGCCGCGGAAGAAGCTGCCGAGGAGGATCACGCTCCCCGAAGGCGTCGTCGCCAGGGCGAAGGACGAGTAGTCGCTCGTCACGCTCGGCTGGAGCTGCCAGAGGGTCCGGCCCGACGCGTCGAAGCGGGCGAGGATGCCCTGCTCGAGCCCCCCGGCGCCGGCCTGCCCTTCGCCGAACGAGCCGCTCACGATGGCGCCGCCGTCGGGCATCGGCGCGATCTCGTCGATCCCACAGATGTGGGCTCTGCCGCGGCCGGCCTCCTCGGCGAAGCGCCGGATCCAGCGCGCTCGGCCGTTCCGATCGATGCGAGCGAGCGCGACGCTGCGTCCGGCGTCGAGGGAGCGGACCCTTTGCCCGCCGATGAGCACGTCGGCGTCGAAGTGCACCGCCGCCAGCGTGTCGCCGCCCGGCAGCGCGGCCGCCACCGTGTCGTGGGCGTTCGCGGTCACCTGTGCGTGGCTCGTCCCGACGATGGGCGCGCGGAACATCGGCTGGGCGAACGCCGCGGAGGGGACGAGGAGGAGAAGGAAAGCGGAGACGAGGAGCCGAGCGCGCATGCGGGACATCGGTGCAACGTCCGCGCGCGCTACCGATGCCGCGGATTTTCGAGAGTTCGCCCCCGATCGTGAACCCGGGTTCACTCGGCGGGTGTTCGAGCTCACCGAAGGATCGGCGCGCGGCCCGAACCGACCATGCTCCACGCCGACCGGCATGGGGGGCGGACCGGAGGCCGCCGAAAAGGGCCTCCGCGCGACCGAGCGCAGCGCTCGGGGGGCGCTGGCTCGGTCGGTCGCTGGCTCGGTCGGTCGCTGGCTCGGTCGGTCGCTGGCTCGGTCGGTCGCTGGCTCGGTCGGCCGAAACGCCTATTCCTCAGCGCGCCTCGTCGCGGCGCAGGTGGGTCTCGAAGAAGCGCATGATCCGCTCGTGCATGCGGCGGGTGACGGCGGGCAGGGGGACCATGTGCGTCAGTCCGCTGAGCGCCAGCAGGTCGGCGGGGCGACCGGCGAGGAACATGGCGTTCTGCATCTTGATCGCGTGACTGAAGTAGACGTTGTCGTCCGCGGTGCCGTGGATGATGAGGAGCGGACGGTGCCCTTCCTCCGGGACCTGCTCGAGCGCGTACGTCAGCACGGAGCTGGTCCGGTAGGGGCCGTGGCGGGCGCCGGCCCGCTCGGGCATGCCGAGGTAACGCTCCGTGTAGTGGGTGTCGTAGTCGCGCCACTCGCTGACCGGCGCGCCCGCGACGCCGGCGCGGAAGACGTCGGGCCGCCGTAGGACGGCCATGGCCGAGAAGTACCCGCCGAAGCTCCAGCCCCAGACGCCCACGCGCTCCATGTCCATCTCGGGGTGCTGCGCCGCGAGCTCGCGGAGCGCGCGCGCCTGGTCGTCGAGCGGCCGGCTCGCCAGGTCGCCGTCGATCGCCCGCTCCCACTCGCGCCCCCGGCCCGGCGTGCCGCGCCCGTCGATGGTCACGACGATGAAGCCCTGATCCGCCTGCCACTGTGAGAGCAGGTACGCGCTCGGCGTCGCGCGCACGTAGCGCACGTGCGGTCCGCCGTAGACGTGGAGGATGACCGGGTAGCGCACGCCCTCCTGGAAGTCGCGCGGCCGGATGATGACCGTCCGGAATTCCTGCTCGCCGACCGTCTCGAAGCTGAGGTTCGGGGTGAAGGGCGGCGCCTCCGCCTCCGAGCCGAGCGTGCCGGCCGCCTCGCCTTCGCGGCGGTGCACGACCGTGTCGTGGTTTCCGTCCAGCGTCTCCTGCGTCTCCACCCAGAGCGTGGCCTCGCGACCGACGACGGCGTCGTGGGCGCCTCGCGCCTCGGTCATGCGGATGGGCTCGCTGCCTTCGGCGAGCGGCACGCGCCAGATGTGATCCTCGGTCGGCTCCTCGCTGGCGCGCACCCAGGCCTCGCCGTGCGCCTCGTCCACCGCCAAGAGCTCGCGATAGCCGAAGCCGGGCGGGGTGAGCGCGCGCAGGAGCGATCCGTCCGCGCCGCGCAGCTCGAGCTGCCAGCTCCCCTCGCGCTCCGTGCTCCAGAGGAGCTGCTGCCCGTTGGCGATCCACTGCGGCACGCTCTGGTCGAGGTTGATCCAGGCGTCGTCGTGCTCGCGCAGAAGCTCGGTGGTCGCGCCGCTCGTCGGGTTGGCCGCGAGGAGCACCTCGTCCTCCTGCAGCCGGCTCTGCACCAGCAGGGTGAGCGGCGCGCCCTCGCTCCACACCACCGACGCGAGGTAGGGGTACGTCTCTTGGTCCCACTCGATCCAGCGCGTGGCGCCGCCCGCCACCGGGATGACGCCGAGCCGCACCGACGCGTTCTGCTCGCCGGGGCGCGGGTAGGGCCAGGCCCGCGGCTCCTCTTCCGGGTGCACCGGATCGAGGATGTGCATGCGCTCCATGCCGGTGGTGTCGGTCTGCTGGTAGGCGATCGACGCGCTGTCAGGCGCCCACCAGTAGCCGCGCATCCGATCCATCTCCTCCTGGGCGACGAACTCGGCGAGGCCGTTCTCGATCTCGGGCGAGGGCCGCTCGGTCAGGCGGCGCTCCTGGCCGCTGGCGAGGTCGACCACGTAGAGGTCGCCCTCGCGCACCACCGCCACTTTGGAGCCGTCGGGGCTGAAGCGCGGGTCCATCGCCGGGCCGGCGTCGCTCTCGAGCTCGCGCACGGCGTCGGGCTGCCCGATGCGGGCGCGCTCGATCACGAAGAGGCGACCCGAGAGCGGGACCAGGATCGTCGATCCGTCGGGCGAGACTCGGTACGACGCGATGCCGCTGGCCGTCAGCCGCATGCGCTCGCGGCGGGCGCGCTCCTCCGCCGTCAGCTCTTCTCCGGCGCCGTGGAGCAGCGCCTCGGCCGTCAGCAGCTCGCGCTCCTCGCCGCTCTCGGCGTCGAAGAAGTAGAGCTTGCCCTCGAAGCTCTGGCCGGGCGAGCGCAGGAAGAGCACGCCGCTACCGTCCGGGAGCACCTCGATGGCGCGCGGGTGCCCGAGCCGGAAGCGGTTCGTGTGCGCGTAGGTGGTGAGGAACTCCGGATTGGGGCTCGCGGCCGGCGCAAAGCGCGGCCCGCCGCCGCCGCCGCCGCTCGGGTTGGGGTCGGCGGCGGGCTCGTCCGCGTGCCCGGAGCATCCGAGCAGAGAGCCCGAGGAGGCGAGAGCAGCGAGGAGTGCGGTCGTCTTCAACGTCGTCATCCGATTCTCCGAGGGGGCCGGAGCATCCGACGCGGAGCGCGCTGGGGCAACCATCGCTTGTGGAGGCCGCTGGGCTTTCCTGGCCGGCTGCCGCTCGTGGACGCCCGGCGGCGGCTGGGGGCGCGCCCGCTCCTCCAGCGAGGAACCCGACCCGACGTGCCGCACACCGAACGACCAAAACAACAGGTCGTTCGGCGCACGGCACGGCAACGGGCCACCCGAGTCGTCGCTGGCGCGCCCCCAGCCCCCGCCTCCTCGGTGAGATGGATCGTACCGGGTTTCATGCTGGTACGGGGCCCGGCGCACGTGCACACGGCGCGCGCACGCCACGCCTGCTGACGCGGAACGCCACTCGCTCGCTGTGCGAGAGCTCGCAGTCGGCCGGGCCACCGCTCGCTCGCCGGGCGAGAGTTCGCGGTCGGCCCGGCCACGGCTCGGTCGCTGGGCGAGAGCTCGCGGTCGGCCCGGCCACGGCTCGGTCGCCGGGCGAGAGCTCGCGGTCGGCCCGGCCACGGCTCGCTCGCCGGGCGAGAGCTCGCAGTCGGCCTGGCCACCGCTCGCTCGCCGGGCGAGAGCTCGCAGTCGGCCCGGCCACGGCTCGCTCGCCGGGCGAGAGCTCGCGGTCGGCCCGGCCACGGCTCGCTCGCCGCGCGAGCGTAGTCGATGTCTTGGACACGGCTGGCTCGCGAGGCGTTCGTTGGAACGCTGGGGCGGGCTTCCCGTGCATGGCACGATGCTGTGTGGTGGACTGGATCGAGTCGGCGCGAACGCGGCCGGGGATGTACGTCGGCGACGACAACTCGGGGTGGGCGGTCCAGAGCATCGTCGATGAGCTCCTCTCGAATGTGCTCGATCGGCACCTGGCCGGAGACGCCCGACGCGTCGACGTGGAGCTCGGTCTCGATGGCTACCTCGTCGTCGACGACGACGGGCCCGGGATCGACCTCGCGCCCACCGCGGACGGGATGCCGTTCCTCGAGTGGGTGATGACCACGGCGTCCTTGGCACCGACGCGCGATGGGCACCGGCCGCACGTGCACCTCGGTCCGGGCATCGGCCTCGCGCCGATCTGCGCGGTCTCGACGCGAATTGTCGTCGACGTGTTTCGGGCCGATGGCCATTACCGCGCAGCGTTCGCGCGGGGGCATACGGTTGAGTCGGTGCGTCGCGTGGGTGAGAGCGAACGCCAGGGGACGCGGATCGAAGCGTGGCTCGATCCCGCGGTCTTCCGCCGTCTCGACTGGCCAACCGCGGCCATCGAGGAGCAACTGCGGATCCTGCCGTCGCTGTGCCCGGGGCTATCCACGTCGCTGCGAATCCACGAACTGTTCGGTCCCGAGCCGGATATCGCCGCCCTGGTCGAGCGCATGCATGCGCGCTCCCGAGACACCCGGCTGCATGCTGCACCCATCGTAGGCCGCGCGGCCGGGCGCGAGGGTCGCGCTGACGTGGCGCTGCTCTTCGGCCGCAGCCCATGGCACCCCGAGCCGCAGATCGAGAGCTTCTGCAACTTCAAGCGGACCCGGGAGGGTGGTACGCACGTGCTCGGGCTGATACGCGGCGTCGTCGAGGCGATGAAGGCCCACGATCCGGAAGATCTGCTCCACCGGGCACGTTCGAAGCCGTTTGAGGTGCTCGGGCGCGGCCTGTCAGCGGCCGTTTCGATCTCGTTCGTCGTCCCGGAGTTCTCGGGACCGACCCGCGACAAGCTTCGCAGCCCCGAGGCCACGCGGCTGGTCCAGAAGGCCACCGTGGAAGCGCTAACCGCCGCTCTAACGCGCGAAGACCTTCTGCGAGAAGACCTCGCGGATTGATTGCGCGACCTGCGGCGCTGACCACGCGCACCTCTCGCGAAGCGAGCGAGCAGTGCGGGACGCGCACCTGTCGCGAAGCGAGCAAGAGCGCCGGCCGCGCATCTGTCGCGAAGCGCCCGAGCAGCGCCCACTGCGCACCCCTGGTGAAGCGCCCGAGCCCCTCTCGCGAAGCGAGCGAGCAGCGGCCCGCGTCAGCAGTCATGACGTCCGCGCCGCAGGCGCGGGCGTCGTGACCCGTACCAGCACGAAACCCGTCCCGGATCATCACACCGAGGAGGCGGGGGCCGGGGGAACGCCAGCGACGACTCGGGTGGCCCGCTCACGTGCCCTGCATCGGACGACCTGTTGTTTGGTCGTTCGATGCAGGGCACCTCGGGTCGGGTTCCTCGCTGGAGGAGCGGGCGTTCCCCCGGCCCCCGCCGATCGTGCATGCGCGGCAGCCCCGAGCCTGCCACGGAGAGCAGCGAGCGCAGAGCAGCGAGCGCAGAGCAGCAGTCAGGCGCGAGCGATCGAGCCCCGACTGAGAATCCAAAAGCGCGCCGTCAGCCCGAGGGCGACCGCCGTGAGCCCCGCGCTCAGTCCCCACCAGAGCCCGACCGCCCCCCACCCGAGCCCGAACGCCAGCGTCGCGCCGACCGGGATGCCGACTGCGTAGTGACCCGCCAAGTTGGCCAACAGAGGCATGCGCGTGTCGCCCGCCCCGCGCAGCACACCGGCCGCTACCGCTTGCACACCGTCCGAGAGCTGGAACGCCGCGGCCACCGCCAAGAGCGGCACCACCGCGTCGATGACGGCCGCTTGATCGGTCAAGAGACCGGCCAGTGCCCGCGGGAAGCCCGTGAACGCGACGGCGCCGACCATCATCGCGGCCGCGACGGCGCCGATGGCAGTGAAGCCCGAGCGGCGCGTGGCCGTGACGTCGCTCCGACCGACCGCGTGCCCGACCCGAACGGCCGCCGCCGCGCCGAGCGCCAGCGCCATCTGGAAGGTCGTGCTGATCAGGGTCAGCGCGACGTTGTGGCTGGCCAGCGCCCGCGTCCCGATGTTGCCCATCAAGACGCCGACGATGGCGAAGCTGCCCACCTCGGCCAGGAGCGTGAGGCCGATTGGCGTGCCGAGGCGCAGCGTCTTGTACACGAGAGCCGGGTCGAAGCGCCGCGCCGGCTTCTCGCTCGTGCCCCAGAGCGCGCGCACCGCGAGCCCCACCACCCCGAGCTGCAGCACCGTGGCCACCACGCTCGCCCAGCCGGCGCCGGCCACGCCCATCGCTGGCAAGCCCATCGCCGGCAGGCCCATCGCGGGCAAGCCCAGCTCGCCGAGGCCCGGATCGCCGAACACCAGGAGATAGTCGAGCGGGAGGTTCACGACGTTGGCCACCACCACGCCGATCACCAGAGGTCGGGTCACCTCGTGCGCCTGCAAGAACGCGCGCGACGCGGCCAGCGCCATGAAGGGCAGCACCGAGACGCTTCGCGCGAAGAGATAGGCGCGGACCTGCTCCGCCGTGCGCGCTTCGATGCCGAGATGCTCGAGCGCCGCGCCGACGCCCAGCATGATCAGCATCAGCGGGAGCGCGCCGCCGAGGGCGACCCAGAGGCCTTGCCGGAAGAGATGACGAGCCCGGCCGTGCTCGGAGGCGCCGACCGCTTGGGCGATCAGCGGATCGAGCGCGAGCATCCAGCCGAAGCCGACCACGCTCACGGTGAAGAAGACGGTGTGGCCGAGCCCGACGGCGCCGAGCGGCACCTCGCCCATGCGGCCGACGATGGCGGTGTCCACCACGCCGAGGAGCATCCCGCCGAGGTGGGTGAGCAAGAGGCGCCGCCAGGCGGGTCAGCGCGCGGAGCTCCCGGTCGGTCGGAGGCGGTCCCTCGGCGGGACGGGGCGCGGCGCTCACCATCCGCCCCGCGAGCGACGAGCGTCGGGCGACCGTGACGGGGCGGTCGGCAGCGCGCGCGTCGCCCGGAGGCCCAGCGCGAGCCGACCCCGCCCGCTCGGCGCGACGGGAGATCGCGGCTCGTGCCGCTCAAGGTCGATGACGTCGGTGGGCAGGGCTGGCTCCGGCGAGCCGGTCTATGGCGGCGCCGCGCCCCCGGAGCAAGCCCGGGAGCGAGCGTGGACAGGTGCGAACGAGGGTGCCATCGTGTCTCCCGCCTGAGTTACGCACGGTCCGAGGTGCGTCTTCTCCGGTGATGAGGTCGCGATGCATCGTGCTGTCTTGCTTCTCTCCGCGCTCGCGCTCGCCAGCGGCTGCGAGGAAAAGCCCTTCATGCCCTTCACGCCGGACGGAGGGCCTTCACTCGTCCGGGATGCGCAGCCGCTCCCACAGTGGCGCGACCGCTGCCGCGGCGACGGAGGGCTCGGAGGGGACGCGTCCTGCTCGCTCGACGGCTCGATGAGCATGCCGCCGCCGGTCGACGCCGGCCCGCCGCCGCCGCCCTGCAACCAGGTCACCTTCCGCTACGTCAATCCGGGCGCGACCAGCGTGTGGGTCAGTGGCACGTTCACGCCCCGTCCCGGCGATCCCACCCAGTGGGCGCGCAACCCGAGCGAGGGCGCGCTGGTGATGGAGAACGACGGCACCGGAGTGTGGACGCTGACCACGCTCATCGAGCCGATCGGCCGGCACGAGTACAAGCTCATCGTCGACGGCACCGACTGGATCGCCGACCCGAACGCCGACCAGTTCGTGCCCGACTGCTGCGGCGGCCAGAACGCCGTGCTCTTCGTGTGCAGCACGGGCTGCGGCGAGGTGGATCAGTTCGATTGGCGTGATGCCGTCATGTACTTCGCGATGGTCGACCGCTTCTCCGACTCCGACGGAATGGCCGACCCGGTGCCGGGCGCGAGCGGCGGGGACGCCACCACCGGGCCGAGCGGGCAGTACGCCGGCGGCGACATCCCCGGCGCGACCTCGCGCGTCGCCTATTTGGCCGATCTCGGCGTGACCGCGATCTGGCTGAGCGCGCCCTACGAGAACCGGAACACGGCGGGCGCGGCCACCGATCCCTCGAGCGACAGCCACCTCTACTCCGCCTACCACGGCTACTGGCCCTCGCCGGCGAACATCGACTACGCGGATCCGATGAACCCCTCGCCGCGGCCGCTGGTCGAGAGCCGGATCGGCAACGACACCGACCTGCACGGGTTCGTCGACACGGCGCACGCGACCATGGGCGCCGATGGCCGGCCGATGAAGGTCCTCTTCGACTACGTGATGAACCACGTCGACATCGAGAGCGGCCTCTACCAGGCCCACCACGACTGGTTCGCTCGGGATGCGAGCGGCAACGGACGCATCTGCGGCCCCGAGAACCTCTGGGACGACCCTTACTGGGGCACCCGCTGCTGGTTCACGCCCTATCTGCCGGCGTTCGACTACGAGAACGCCACCGTCCGCACCTGGAGCGTGAACGACGCGCTCTTTTGGGCCCGCGAGTACGGCATCGACGGCTTCCGCCTCGACGCCATCAAGCAGGTGCCCGTGAGCTGGCTGACCGACCTGCGCACCGCCCTGAACGCGCAGATCACCTCGCCGGCGGGCGACCGCTTCTACCTCGTCGGCGAGACCTTCTCCTACGACGACCAGGGGCTCATCCGGAGCTACGTCGACCCGAGCGCGATGCTCGACGGCCAGTTCGACTTCCCTCTCAAGGCCCGGCTCTGCGAGGCCGTGTTCACCGACGGCGGCGACCTGAGCGCGCTCTCGAGCTTCATGGACGGCAACGACGTCTTCTACGGGCCGAACGCCATCATGACGACGTGGATCGGCAACCACGACATCCCGCGCGCCATCCACTTCGCGAGCCACGAGATCACCGACTGCCGGCAGGGGAGCAACCCGGGCAACGGCTGGGATTGGCGCCCGACGCAGCCCACCGACGCCGCGCCCTACGAGCGGCTCGGCGTGGCGTTCGCGATCATGATGACCAACCCCGGCATCCCGCTGATCTATTACGGCGACGAGGTCGGCCTCGCCGGCGGCGGCGATCCGGACAACCGCCGGATGATGCCCTGGAGCGACGCCTCGCTGAACGCGCACCAGATCGCCCTCCGGCAGAGCGTTCGCGATCTGGCCCGTCTCCGCACGCAGACGCCGGCGCTCACCCGCGGCCGTCGCCACACAGTGAGCGTCGATCGAGACACCTGGGTCTACACCATGGGTGGCTGCGGAAGTGCCGCGCCGGACGTCACCGTGGCGATCAACCGCGCGGATGCGGACCGAACGGTCACAATTCCGGCGGGCTCTTATACGAACTTGCTGACGGATGACAGCGTAGATGGCGGGACGATCACGCTTTCGGCACGCAGCTATCTCGTTGTCGGACCGCGCTGAAGCGCTATCTTCTCGCGTCCGGTTCGTCGCATTTCGTTGACGAATGCCAGTGACTCTCGCGCTTTCCCCGAGCGCTCTACCGTCGTCCCAAGCCGTGTCGAGGGGCGACACCCAACCGACGAGAGCATGTCCACCCGAATCGCGATCACAGGTTCGGGAGTCGACGCCCCCCGCGACGTCGTCTCCAACGATGAGCTCTGCGCCTCGTTCAACGCGTGGGTCCACCGCGAGAACGAGCGCCGCGCCGACGCCATCCGCGAAGGCGCCGAGCTCCCCCTCGAAGAGTCCTCGCCCGAGTTCGTCGAGCGAGTGTCCGGCATCCGCCGCCGGCACTTCTGGACGCGCACCGGCGTGCTCGACCCGCGCTACATGTTTCCGCAGATCCCGGATCGTCCCGACGAGGAGCTTTCGGTCCAGGCGGAGCTGGCGCTGGGGGCGATTCGGCGTGCGCTGAGCGCGGCCGGGCGCGAAGGCGGCGAGGTCGACCTCGTGATCGTCGGCGCGTCGAGCCTGCAGCGGCCCTATCCGGCCGTGGCGATCGAGGTGCAGCATGCCCTGGGCGCGCGAGGTATCGCCTACGACCTCTCGGTCGGCTGCGCGTCCGCGGGCTTCGGCATCCAGCTCGCGAGCGAGGCGATCCGCAGCGGCAGCGCGCGATGCGCTGTGGTGGTCGCGCCCGAGCTGCCGAGCGCGTACAGCAACTTCAAGGATCGCGACAGCCACTTCATCCTCGGTGACGCCGGGGCGGCCGTGGTCATCGAGCCCCTCGAGCGGGCGGGGAAGGGCGCGTTCGAGATCCTCTCGACGTTCTGCACGACGCGCTTCTCGTCGAACGTGCGCAACGACGTCGGGTTCCTGAACCGCTGCGACCCCGCGCATCGTGACGACGCGAACAAGCTCTTTCACCAGCAGGGCCGCCGCGTGTTCAAGGACATCGTGCAGCTCGTGCCTGCGCTGCTCGGCGAGCACCTCGGCGCCAACGGGCTCTCGGTGGACGAGGTCACGCGCTTCTGGCTGCACCAGGCCAACTCGCAGATGAGCGCGTCCATCGCGCGGCGCCTGCTCGGTCGCGACGCGCAGCCCGGCGAGGCCCCCTTGGTCCTCGGCGAGTACGGCAACACGGCGGCGGCCGGCGCGCTGATCGCGTTCGACCACCACAAGGACGACCTGCCTTCCGGCGCCCTCGGTGTGCTCTGCGCGTTCGGGGCGGGCTACACCGTCAGCGGTCAGGTCCTGCGCCGCATCTGAGGGACCGGGCCGCGGCACGGAGTCGTGGGCACCGCGCCCGCCGTCTCCCCGCGCGCGGACCGCGCAGGCGTTCGCGAACGTTCGGCTCGCCTCTCATTGCATCTTCCGGCGACCGCTCATTTCGTGTTCGTCGCGCAGCGCGAGCCGTGCCGTCTCGCTTCGCGAGAGGGACCTCGATTGTCGTGGGTGGCGCGTTCGGGATCTTCGGAGCTGCTGTCGGTGCCTCGAGTGGTCCCGACGACGTCGGAATCCGCCAGGTTCGGGGCGGACGCCGCGCTTTTCGGGCTCGGCATTCTCACGCTCCCTTCGCCGTCGGGCTCGACGTCCACTCGGGCTCAGGGTCGGTCGTCGGGCTGGCGACGCAACCGGATCGCGTGCCGCCCGGCCGGGTGGCATCGGAGACCGTCGTGCACGTCACTCAGGGCGCGGTGCAGCTGCCGCTGACGCGGGCGGCCACGCGGGTGAGCACGGCGTCGATGGCGGGGGTGAAGTCCGACTGGCAGATCGACTGTACGACGCCGTTTCCGCCGAAGCCCTGGGCCACCTGCACGGTGCGGGTCGGAGGCGTCGCGATGCCGCCGTTGGGCTCGTTGCAGGAGGGCTCCAGGGTCTCGGGACGCGTCGGGTCGATCGTCTCCGTCATGCGCGGATCCGAGAGGACGGCCGAGTAGTCGGTCGGCTCGGAGACGAGGTCGACCGGCACACCCGAGATGGACGCGAAGATGACGTCATCCGGGTTCGCCCGCAGCGCCTGCAGCCCGTCGATGTAGCGGCTCGGCGGGTAGAGCGCGTCGGGGTACTGCATGCACCGGAGGTTGAGCGGCCCGGTGAAGGTGGTGCTCGTGGGATCGGTGATGGTGCGGTCCGACGCCGAGCAGTCGTTCTCGTCGCTGACCACGAGCGTCGCCAGCACCGAGCCGTCCCGCAGGAATCCGGCGTTCTCCGCGTTCCCATGGCCCGTCGTGCCGTTGGCGAAGCGCAGCGACGACGTGGAGGGCGTGAGGGCCTTCAGGGCTGCTTCCAGCGGCTGCTCGAACCCGCAGCCGCCCGTGCCGAGGACGGCCACGCAGCTCACCTGCTGCACGAACGCGTCCACGTCCGCGCTCGGGTCGTCCGCGCTCAGCTCGGCGTAGCTCGGATAGGTCGCCTCGCAGCCCGTGCCGTGGCCCGCGGTGCGCAAGATGCCGTCGTCGCCGTAGCCGTCCGGACAGGTCGGCGTGCCGGCGCTGTCGGCGCCCATGTCGGTCGACACCGTCCCCACCCGCACGCTGCGGATGGCCGGGAAGTCCTGCGTCCCGTCACCGTCCAGATCGCCCGTCGCCAAGACGCGCGCCATGCGCGGGATCTCGTTCGCGAGCAGGGCCTGCTCTTCGGCCATCGAGTTGGAGTCGTCCACGACGAAGAGCACGTCGAGATCGCCGTTGGCGCGGGTGCAGCAGTCCCCGTCGCCGCAGGCCGTGCCCACGAACGTCGAGCTGAAGTGCGTCGTCTGGGCCACCGCGATGCGGCCTTCGATCCGCGTGTCGAGCGGGGCGTATGCGCTCCCGCCCAGCGTCGTCCAGAACACCGTCGCGGTGTCGCCGTTGCCGACGAAGGGGAGCCGCACCGTCACCGGCTGCGCGAACACCAGGCCTTCTGGCTCGAAGTGGAACACGGGCGAGAAGCCGGTGAAGGGCGCCGGCGGGGCGGAGTCGACCGTGACCGTGATCGCCGTCGGCTCGCTCAGCGCGCCGGCCGGGATGTCCAGCGAGAGGCTGCCGAGCTCGACCGTGCCTCCTTCAGGTCCGACCGTGAGCGCCTGCTGCGCGCCCGCCGTCGGGATGTCGGGCAAAGGACCCGCGTCCGCTTCGGGCGCGACCGTGTGGCTCGACCCACACGCCGCCAAGAGGATCGCCAATATCGAGCCCGACCATGTGCGCATCGTTCGCTTCCCCTTCTCGCCTTTGCGGCTTCGAGAGATGGGTCGCGCTCTAGCAAGATCATTTCCAACCGGTTCCCCACGAGCCCTTCGAAGGCGGGCGGCTGCCCCTTCTCATTCTGCCCGCGAACGGACCGGCTCCGCCCTGATCGTCAGCGTCTCGGGCGGCGCCGTTCTGTGCCAACGTGGGCCGTGGTCCGGGGTGAGCCACGGCGCCGGGCCCGAGGGTGCGGCCCTTCCCCGACGGCCTCCCGGTGGAGGGCGGGAGGAGGGCGCAATCCGGCGCGGCGGCCGTCATCCGCTGGCTTCGGTCAGACAGAGCCCCCGTGGAGTCGGCATGAGCCTCCGGGAACCTCACGTCGGCGGAGACCGTCCTGACCTTTGATGGTACGCGGCGCGTCGAGGTCGGAGCTCTGCTTGCTCGTGTGTCTCACGAGCGCGGTCGTCTTCGCTGGTGGCGCACGCGCGCGGGCTCAGGCTCCCGACGTCGTGTACCTACATGACGGAACACGTCTCCGCGGCACGTGGATGGACTACCGACCCAGCACCGGCGGCACCCTCGCGACCGGCGCGGGCGAGCGCCGCCTGAGCGCCGGCGACGTGCTCCGCACCGTCCACCTCGACCAGCCGGGCTTCGAGCCCTCGGCACCCCAGGTGCGCGTCCGCTTCACCGCGACCGCGGCACACCCGCTCACGTTCTACCGCCTGACGGGAGCGCTCTCCAATCTACCCGACGCAGATCAGCGCGACCGGTCCGGGGTGGTCGAGCTCGGGATCTCGACCCGGCGCATCAACACGAACCAGCAACGGTACGTGGGGGACTTTCTGGTCGCCGACCGCATCTGCACGGCGCCCTGCGAAGGCATGGTGCCGGCGGGCACGACCGACTTCGCCGTCGCGCGAGGAGCCGGCGAGCCCATCTTGGCGGGCCCTCTGGAGAATCACCGCGGGCGTCACGGTGCAAGGGCACTGGGAGGGCGGGCCACACGTGACGCTCTTGCGCGATCCTCAGCACCCGGTGGTCGTGCCGACGCCGGGCGCGGACGCGGTCACGCTCCGGGACGGGACGGTGTGGTAGGGCGTGCTCGAGAGGGGGACGACGCGGTCGAAGACTGACCCCGCCGTGGCGAGCTGTGGTTGCGTCATCGGGACCGAGCGCCCGGCCGAGCTTCGGCGCGACGGCTGACGGTTCGAACACGGCTCGAGCTCCGACCGCAGCGCATGGTCCGGCTGCATCCTCGAGACCGGAACGGAGCTCGGAGCAGGGTCCTGCGTCGCCGTGGATTTCCTGGACGACTCGCGGCGCGCCCCGAACGCCGCGAGCGGCGGAGCCCGATGGGCCGCCGCCGCTCGAAGAGGGGATCGCGGATGCGCTCCAATCAGAGCGTCTCGCCGCGCAGCGCGTACTCGCTGTCGCGGTAGCCGCGGACCATCACGTGGACCGGCGCGTCGGCGGGGAGCTCGACCTCGCAGGTCTCGTTGGCGTCCGAGCGGTAGGGCCGGCAGTCGTACTCGCGCGGCGTGGGCGCGGAGCCGATGCGCACGTAGAGATCCGCGTCCCCCGAGCCGGTGATGGAGAAGCGGTAGCGACCGGCGGCCAGCACCGGCGTCTCGAAGTGCGCTTCTTCGCCGCGGGCCAGCGAGCCGCTCTCGTTCAGCCCCTCCCAGGTCGGCGTCGGGTCGCCGCCACCGCCGGGCGTGAAGGTGTTGTCCTGCTCACCGCTGACCAGCACGACCTGCGAGCTGTCGATGTCGCTGAAGATCTGCTCGTAGGTGCGCGGCGCGTCGTAGCCCATCAGCCCGCGCACCAGCGCCATCGTCGCGTTGGGCATCGAGCGGAAGTACGCCGGCATCCCGTTCATCACGATGTCCAGGTGCTTGGTGCCGCTCGGATCGGCGGGGTTGACGGCCGCGTGCGCGTCCCAGAGCGCGCTGTCGACGTAGGCGTAGGTGTCGCAGCCGTTCATGAACGCGATCGCGTACTGGTCGGCGACCCACCGGCCCTTCTGCGCCAGCGCGCGGATGTTGGCGCCGAGGCCCGCGTGGCCGTTGTAGACGATCAGGTCCGCCCGGGTGGAGAGCTCCCCGTAGCGCGCGTCGAAGGTGGCGCCCGCGGTGCGCACGTTGTCCACCAGGATGGCGACCACCTCCACGCTGCGGCCGTCCTCGAGCGTGGCGTGGAAGGTGACGTCCGGTGCCTCGACGCCGGGATCGGTCGGCACCTGCTCCGGGACGGTGGTCAGCGCGTGGCCGCGCAGCTCGTCTCGCACGGCGCCCACGAAGCGGTTGTAGCCGGTGATGCCCGCGTCGTCGGTGGTGGTCGCGCCGTCCTCGTACTTGCCGAAGACCGCCACCACCCGCAGCGCGTCGTCTTCCCACACCCGGTCGTACTCCGGGAAGCGGCCGGTGGTGTTGATGTCGCTGACCTGCACGTCGGCCACGGCGTGGACCACGTCGGCGTCGTCGAGCGAGCAGCCGGAGCGATGCGGCCGGAAGTAGTACCACATCGATCCCGAGCTCACGTCGTGCGCGCCCCACTCCACGCAGCTGTGCTGGTAGGTGTCGGTGAAGCGATTGAGACCCGCGTAGGACACGTCGCGCGGAAGCACGAAGGTGTACTCGTTCGGCACCGACTGCCGGCGACCCCAGGCGACGGGGACGCGCGCGCTGTAGGTCACGCGGTAGGCGTCGCCCTCCGCCTGCACGGAGACGTCGCTCAGCTCGACCCGGTCGAGGCGGGCCACGCCGTGCTCTCCGTTGAGCTGCCCCATCGTGTAGAGGAGCTGGTCCTCGATCTGCCGCTCGGGGCTCCACCGCGAGGTGGTGACGAGCTCACCGTCGAAACGGAAGTCGAGGAAGACCGCCTCCGCGGAGGTGTCGGCCTTGAGCGGATCCTGCTTGGTGAAGGGGAGGTCCTCGGTCGCGATCGACGGCGTGGCGCAGCCGCCGAGCGCGAGCAGGAGGAACGCGGAGAGGGTCTTGCGCATCGTCTGCTCCATGGTGGGCGGGTGTGGGAGCAGTCCGCATGCCAGCGCACACGTGTGGCAGATCGACCCAAAGGCGAGGGCCAGCGGGGTTTGGAGACACCAGCCAATCCGGTCCACGCCGGCCACCGCGCTAGCCAGCATGTTGGCCGGGGGCGCCCACCGGCCCCAGGCATGCCGTCCGCGCCGTCGGATGGGGCTCGGCGTGCAATGTGGATGGCCGCGGGACGTGCCCCCGGACCTCGGCATCGAGGTCGAGCACGTCGCCGCCCGCGTCCGTCGGATCAGAAGAGGCTGAGCTGCCTTCCCCCGTGGCGCATGAAGTCGTCGCCGACCACGTTGAGGATGGTGTCGCACGCCGGCGCGAGCTGGCGCGTGAGGTAATGGTGGTGGTCGATCGGTGCTCGCTGCTTCTCGAGGGGCTGAGGGCCGCGGGTGGTGATGACGTAGGCGATCTCGCGCACGCGCCGGTCGAGCTGACGGGCCGCGGCGATGTGTGGCGGGACGTTCTTCACGTAGCTGTCGAGGTCGCGGCGCAGGCGCTTTCGGTACACCAGCTCGTCGTCCAGCCGGCCTGCGAAGAGATCGTCGGCCAGCTCCCGGATCCAGGAGCCGTAGGGCTCGCCCAGGAACACGCGGCGGACCAGCTCGCGCTGGGTGCGCCGGGCCAGCGGCGTCCAGTCGGTGCGCACGGCTTCGAGGCCCTTGATGACCACCTTCGGCACGCCGTGCGGCCCCACGACGAGGCCGGCGTAGCGCTTCTTGCTGCCCTGCTCGGCGCCCCGCAGCGTCGGCATCAAGAAGCGGTGGAAGCAGGTCTCGAGCTGGATCTCAAGCGCGCTCTCGAGCCCGTGCTCTTCGCGGACCGTCTCGCGCCAATACCGATTGAGACCGGCCACGAGCTCGCGGCCGAGGTCATGGCATTGCTCCGGTGTGCGCGCCGTCCGCTCGCCGTCCATCCGGCCGCCGATCAGGACGAAGAGCGAGTCCGTGTCGCCGTAGAGCACAGGGTATCCGCGCGCCTCGATCCAGGCGCGGCTCCGCTGGAGGATCTCGTGGCCTCGTCGGGTGATCGAGCTGGCCAACCTGGGGTCGAAGAAGCGGCAAGCCGGCGTCCCGAGCACGCCGTAGAACGAGTTCATCAGGATCTTGATCGCTCGCGAGAGCGCCGCGTCCTTCTTCTCCTTGGCCTCGTCGCGCGCCGACCAGAGGCTCTCGATCAAGCCTGGCAGGATGTGGCTCGTCCGCGAGAAGCGCGCGCCGCCGAAGCCTTCGACCGCGTCCTCGCCTGCCGTCGCCAGCCCCAGCGGATCGACCAAGAACGTGCGGATGATGCTCGGGTACAGGCTCTTGAAGTCCATCACCAGGACGTCTTCGTAGAGCCCCGGCACCGAGTCCATCACGTAGCCGCCGGGGCTCGCCAGCGGCTCGCTGCGGCCGGTCGAGGGCGCCACCCGACCGTGCCGGTGCAGGCGCGGAAGGTAGAGATGGTCGAACGCGGAGACCGCGCCCGCGCGGCGGTCCATGGTCAGCCCGGTCAAGCGCTGGCGCTCGATCGCGAACTCGAGCACGTGCGCCTCGCGGAAGATGTCGCGTACCAGCCGGCAATCCTCGCGGTTGTACTCGATGAGCGAGGGAAGGTCCTCCGCGTAGAGGCGCAGGATTTCCTCCCGCCGATCTCCGTTCGGGTCGTGGATTTTCTTGCCGCGGCCCAGCAGCGTTTGGCCGACGTTCTCCAGGCTCCAGCTCTCGAACGACCAGGTCGCGGCGCGCATGGTGGCGATGCCGTCGAGGACGACGCGGCCCGGCACGCGCGCGACCGAGGGCGCGTTCGGCGTGGACCCGCGCAGCACGCTCCCGCGCTCGCCGCCGCGGCCGATCGTGAAGCGCAGCCCGGCGTGGGCGCAACGCGCCTCGAGGTAGGCCAGATCGAAGTCGATGACGTTCCAGCCGATCAACACGTCCGGATCGAGCTCGGCGATGTAGGCCAGGAACGCCGCCAGCGTGGCCCGCTCGTCCGCGTGGTAGCTGACTCCCTCCCGGGCCGGGCCCTCACCGCGCACGAAGACGCGCTCTCCGCCCGCGTCCGAGACGATGCCCACGCAGAGGATGGGCGCGTCCGGGCCTTCGGCCTCGATGTCGAACGAGGCGACCGAGAGCCGCGGCGTGAGCTCCGCCGGCGTCAGCTCCGGGTCCACGAATTCCAGCACGCCGCCGCGCACTCTCGCCTCGCCTCGCGCCGTGCATGCCGCGGTGACGAAGCGCTCGAAGAGCGCGCGGTCGGCGGGCTTCACGTCCGCCTCCCAGGCCGGTGTTCCCGCCCGCTCCAGCCGCTCGGCCTCGGTCCGCAGATCGCCGCGTCGCGCGAACGCCACGCGATCGACCGGGTCGCCGTCGAGGGTGAGGAGCGAGGTCGGCCTCCGCTCTCCGGCGCGCGTTGCCACGTTCCGCTCCACGAAGAAGACGGCAGGGCGATCGGTCAGCCGCACGCGCACCGGCCCCTCCGGCGACGTGCCCCAGTAGACGAGCTCGAGCCCGCCTCGTCGCTGCTTGGCGTCGCGGGTGAGGAGGAAGAACGTGCGCTCGTGGAAGGTCACAGCGGGTGTCTCGCGAGGGGAACGAGCCGCGGAGGAGCGCGGCCCGCTCGGCCGGGCCTTCGAACCGTGGTCCTCTCGGCTCCGGATGGCGGCGGCGCTCGCCCGGTGCCCGGTGGTGGCGCGATCGAGCCGAAGGGTAGACCACGGGACGGGCACTGACCCTCGCCCTCGAGGGTGGGACACGCGCGTCGGCGAAGATCGTCGCACGACGCGCGCTCGCGGACCACGCGCCCGGCCGTCGCACGATGCGCGTTCGCCGGACTGCCCCCTCGCCGTGGAGCGTGGGGCCGGGCCCGAGTCGGAAAGGCCGCTGGATGCGCGCTCGACGCGCGGAGGCCGGCGCCTGGAGAGGCCGAGCGGGCGGAGTTGCCGCAGATCGCGTGAGTCGCGTGGCTCGACGCGCCGAGGCGGCACGATTCCTTGGCGCGGCCGACCGACGTGTGCGACACCAGGCCCCGTCGTGCCCTCCGGCCACCCATCCGGGTCCATTCTCCCCGTTCGCCGCGCCGCGTGCTCGCGGGGGGAATGTCTCGCCGGACCTCGGCGTAGCCCGATCGCGATGAAGTTCCGATGGAGCGCCGCGTTCACCGTCCTCGCGCTGACGGTCGCCGGTTGCGGCAATCCGCCGCCGCCGCGCTGGCACGATCGGACGCTCGCGCACCGCGGCCCGAACATGGTGCGCCTCCGCCACCGGTTGGTCAGCTCGTTCCGTGAGCGGGTGGACGAGTGGGAGACGCAGGTCAGCGCCGATCGCGGACAGAGCTGGGAGACCGTCCAGCGCGGCGTCGCCGAGCACGTGACGCTGCCCTGGTTCGCCGAGGCCACCTTCCTGCCCGACGGTCACGTGGCCGTTCTGGCCGCTGCCGAGCTCGCGCTCGGCAGCGTGAGCG
Source organism: uncultured Pseudomonadota bacterium (assembly GCA_963832725.1). Lineage (GTDB taxonomy): Bacteria > Myxococcota_A > Polyangia > Polyangiales > Sandaracinaceae > JAEZBP01. The sequence continues at coordinate 1,645,842 of CAWHVG010000003.1, read as the reverse complement.
ATGGCTTCATGCACACCGACGTCTCGAGCGTGCACGACCCGCGCTGGCGGGAAGCGCTGCGCTGGGTGAGCGAGCTCGACGATCCGGTGGGTCGCCGCTGCGACGCCGCTCGCGGGCTGGCCGATCTCGGCGAGCGCGTGGTCACGCCGAGCGGCTGCGACGACGACGACGGCTGAAGGCGGGTCGCGGTCGTCTGCGCCGATTCTCGGGCAGATCGACCCCGTTGCCCCCGCTCGTCCGATCCGGCGACGGACCTCCGCCCTCGGCCGACGTGACCGGTATCCCCTCGCCTCGTCCGATCAGAGCGCGGCGTCGAGCAGCGCCGCGAAGTCCGGGTCGTCTCGATAGGGCGCGAAGTCCGCGTCGGTGCGGAGCTGCGTGGGCGACTTCCCGAGCTCGAGCGCGCGTCCCACGTACGCGAGAAGCGCTCTGCGATCGCGCCGGCGTGCCGCGTCACAGGCCAGGTTGTAGGCGAGCACGCCGTGCTCGATCCGATCGGGAACGAGCGCGACCAACGCCACCCGCGCCTCTTCGTCGTTCGACAGGACCGCGAGCGCGAGGAGCTGGGCGAGGATGCGCTCGAGCGGGCGCGGCACGAGATCGATCCGGTGGAGCTGTCGGGCCAGCGCGAGCAGCACCTCTCGGCCGCGAGGGACGGTCTGTCCCACCAGGCCCGCGAGCGCAGTGCCCGTTTCGTCGCTCAGATCGAGGCGCCCGCCAAGTGAGGCCAACGCGTCCACGCCCGCGCCGAGCTTCTTCAGATCGTGGTCGCGGCTCGCGCCCTCGAACATCGCCGCGACCTCGCGCCGATGCCAGGCGTCCGGGTCCATACCATCCAGGTCGTGCGCCCACGCGCGGACCGGCTCGAGCGGAAGCGCCAGCGGTCTCTCTCTGCGCACCGGTCCGCGCGCGATCTCGAGCAGCGCCGCACGCAGATGCTCGGCCAGCCGCCCCGGCGCGATCTCCGAGCGCGTCAGCTCGGCGCGCAGCCGGTCCACGTGCTCGGCGGCCAGGCTGGCCAGCGCCGCGCTCGTCCCCCGCTCGTCCTCGGTCTCGAGGAAGTGCGTGAGCAGCCGTCGCCGCGCTTCCCAGGACAGGCCTTCCAGACCGACGGCCTCGCGGAACGCGGCCCGGACCTTCTTCCAATCGGCCGGTCCCAAAGCGTCGATGCGCAACACCGCGGCCTCGACGCGGGTGGGATCACCGCTCTCTGCGTCGCGGGTGATCCGAGCTCGCTCACGCGAAGCCGCGAGATCCGCATTCCAGGCGCCTCGACGTTCCTCGAACGCCTCGCGGCGGGCACCTTCGAGCGCGTCCCGGATCTCGTCCGCGAGCGCGTCCACGCTCTCGACTGCGCCGTGATCGCTTCGTTCCTTCGCATAGCGCGCGAGCCGTGCCATCAGCCGCTCGAACGTCGCGTCGTCACCGGCGCGGCGGAGCGCGGGCGCGAAGAGCGTATCCATCCCGTCACCGCCGTCGCGATTCAAGTGATCGATGTCGCACCACTCCAAGAGCTCGGCGAGCGGCGCCGCCTCGAACTGAGGAAAGCAGTCGTCGATGAGCTGATCGTGGACCGTGCTTTCCATGAAGCGGTGGCCGCCGGCGTAGTCGGCGCAGGCTCGCTGGAACTGCTTCACCACCCGGAGCTCGGCGGTCACGTCCTGCCGGCGGATCAGCTCGCCGATCGCGACGCAGGAGGCCGCGTAGCTGTCCTCGACGTCGCGGAACGTCGCTTCGAAGAGAGCCGCCAGCGCTCGCGAGCCGAGCTCCGTCAAATGCGTTGCCAGCCCCGCGTCCACGAGGGGAAGCGGCCGCGTTTGCAGCTCGTCCTCGTCCTCCGGCGCCCCGAGCACGGTCTCCAGCGCGCTCGCGCCCGGGCTGGACGCCGCGGCGACGTAGCGCGCCAGCTCCTCGAGCGCGCGCCCGAACGCGGCGGCGTCGTCCGCGCTCGCGAGCCGGGCGATGATGTCGTTCGCGGTCGGAAGCGTCGTGGAGCGCTCGCGTCGATTCCAGCGCTGGAGGACCTCGGCGTCGGCTCGGAGCGTGTCGAGAGAGAGCGTATAGAGCGCGGCCATGTCTCTGCACTCGACGTATTCGACGTTGAGATGCCGGAGCGCGGGAAGCTCGGCGAGCGCGTCCAGGCTCTTGGGTTGGGTCTCCGCGATGTTCAGGGTGTGAAGCTGCTTCAGCGCGGCGAGCGGGCTCAGATCCTCGAGCGCATCGCATCCCTCGAGGCTCAGCGTCTCGAGCGCCGTCAGCGACGCGAGCGGCGCGCACGTGCGGATGCTCGCTTCCGCGAGCGAGAGCGACTCGATGCCGACCAGCGTCGAGAGCGGCACGGCGTCCACGACCCCGCATCGGTCGAGGTTCAGCGCGCGGAGCGAGGTCAGCTCCGGCAGCACGCGGGGGATCGGCTTCATCTTGGCGCGCCCCGCCTCGTCGAAGCGCTCGAGCACCGCGCCTCCATTGAGCGAGCCCGCGAGGGTCAGCTCCTCGAGGGCGGTGAGCGCGACCATCTCCGGCGGAAGCCCCGTCAGCGGGAGCGCGACGCGCAGCACCGCGAGCCGTCGCAGGGCAAATACCACCTCGGGGAGCGTCCGCATCGGCAGCCCGTAGAGCCCGAGCTCGCGCAGCTCGGGCAGCTCGCGCAGCTCCGCGGGCAGATCGTGCAGCTCGCCGCCGGCCAGGTGTAGCGCTTCGAGCGTCGTGAGCTGCTCGATCTCGGCCGGCAGCGTGCTCGGCTGGCCGTCGGTGCCGCGGATTCGGAGTCGCTTCAGCCCGGGCAGCGCGTCGGCGAGCGCGCGGACGCCCTCGGTCATATCCCGCAGCGGCACGCTCAGCGACTCGAGCTCCGTCAGGCGCGCGAGCTGCCGCACGTCGAGCGCGCTCACCTCGAGATGCGCGACGTTCACGCCCTCGAGCCCGGCGGGGAGCACCAGGCCTTCGCCGGCACCCGTGAGGCTGAGTGACTCCAGCGCGGGCAGCGAGGGAGGCAACACCAAGTCGGGCGGGCAATGCTGCAAATGCAGCACACGGAGCGCGGTGAGCTGTCCGATTCGATCGCTCAGCTCCCCGCCGCGTGCGAAGTCGATCCACAGCTCCGTCGCGTTCGGAATGTCGAGGAGCGCTTCGCTCACGGATCCGTAGACGGTCAAGGCAAGGGCTCCTGGACGGCAGGTGTCGGGCGGACGACGGTCGATGGGTCTGCCCGGTGCCGCCGAACGCGTCAGAAAAGGTCGGCACCTGGCGCCCGTGGGATCGGGCGGCTCGCCGCAGCCGCGCTCGAACGCGCCGTCAGCCGGGCTCGGAGATGCTCGGGATCACGGATTGCAGTGCCGCCAGCTCCTCCGGTTGCAGCACGGTCGTTCGCTTGGTCCCATCGAGCCGAAGCTCCAACGCTTTCTGCGCCCCCACGGTCACCCAAGAGGCTTCGGCGCCGAGGTCGGCGAGCGACGCGAGGTCTCGAATCCGCTTGTCCAGCTTTCCCCAAGGGGCGCCGCGTTCCCAACGCATCCGGGCCGTGCGGGCGATGAGCGCGGTCCACGGCTCCCGCTCCTTGGCGCGCTCGAGCACGAACGAGAGGCGGGCGTCGAGCTGCGCGAGAGGAAGGCGGGTCGCCTTCGCCGCCTGGCGGAGCAACATCGCGAAGTCCTCCTCGCCCATGTCGTAGAAGCGATCGCGCGGAAGGCTGCGCGGCGCGAGCTTCAGCAGCGCGGTCATCTGGACGTACGCGCCGGTGAGCGCCGGGTTCGCCTCCTCGTGCGCCGTTCCGACGTCCAGACACGCCCGAAACTCGTGCTCGTAGATCTCTTGCGTGGCGCGCGCCCGCCTGGGCCACCACCCAGCGAGCGCGTCGAAGAGCGCCCCGAAAGGTGCGCGCAGCGGCTCCGACAGCGGCGCCGCGAGCATTTCGGTCGCGCGGCCGGCCATCAGGAGTCCGAGCGGCGGCTTGGTGGTCTGCCAGATGGTGAGAGCGGTGTCGTCGATGCCCATGGGGCGTGAGACTAACTCCCCATCGCACGGAGCGCGATCGGCCCTCGCGCCGCGGGCGTCGCTGCCACCTTTTCGATCCGTTCAGGCGGGTCGCCAGTTGATCCGTCCTCGCGAAGATCGGGACCAGATCGAATCGGCGTCCGCCGACCATCGTCGTCGACCGGCGTTCGTTCCTCGGCGTCGAGCGTGTCGACGAACCGCTCTCCTGCAAAGGACGGTAAACGACGCTCGGTGCTGCGCTAGCCCCAGGGGATCGGCTGAGGCCGCTCATCGGGAGATGGCCACGACCCGATGCGATCGAGCCGCTGCTGCACCAGCGGCGCCCACCGGATGCAGCCCCGGTAGGGACCACCTACACCCGGCTCGGTGACCAGCGCCGGACAGCGTCCGATCAGCACCTCCGGCGCGTGAGCGGCTCGGAGCAGCGCCACGGCAGCCGCGGCGCCGACATCCCTCGGACCCAACCGGTTCAGAAGTAGCGTCTCCGCATCGGAATCGGCGCGCCGCCGTCGCGCCACCGCCATGGCGCCCAGGACGAAGGCGCCCCAATGCTCGGCCCGTAGGAGCGCGGCGATTTGGGGGTCGGCGTAGGGCGAGACGTCGAACGCGGCATCGACCGCCAAGAGCGTGCGACCGGCGATCATTCGCGAGGCGGGGAGTGGATGGAAGGCGAGCGCATCGCCGAAGCTCGGGCAGCCGAGCTCCCTGCCGAGCACGGCGCCGCTGTCGTGGCGCAGCCGCCCGAAGTCGGCGCACGCGAGATGTGCCCCGCCGAAGTCGCAGAACGTGAGCTCCGCGCCGGCCAAACGCGCTGCCCTGAGATTGGCGCCGGCGAACGACGCATTGGTGAGCCGCGCGCCGCGAAGGTCGGCGCGGCGCAGCGAGGTCAGCGAGACGTTGGCGCCGAAGAGGTCGGCGGCGCGGAGATCGACGTCGTCCAGGTGGCAGCCCAGGAGGTTCGCGCCGCGGAGCGACGCGCCCCGCAGGTCCTCTCGCCGCAGGTCGCGCCGCGGCCACTGCACACCGTCGAGCATCCTCACGGTCGGGACGTAGTGGCATCCGAGGGAACGAACAACGGCGCGCGTTCTCCGCGCGCGGGTGTTCCACCGTGCCCCGTGATGTCGCCGGCCGCCCCGCGCGGATCCGGCGAGGACCCCCTCGCGATCCTCTCGCTCGGGTTGGGGGTGTTCGGCCTCGGCTTCACGGGCTTCGTGACGTTGATCGGGATCGGCATGATCGTAGCGCCCAACGAGCCGGCCGATCCGAAGTCCGGCGCCCTCTGCATGGTCGTGAGCGCCATCGCGTGCGGCCTCCCGGGCCTGCTGGGGTTGGGCGCCGGCTTCTACCGTCTCCGGCGCAAGTCTCGTTGACGCTTCCGTGGCCGCACTGACGCGCCGCGGTGGTGTCTCTTCCGCGCCTGTGAAAACCGTCGCTGCGTGGAAGGCCCGCGCGACGACCTCGGTGATCGAGCCCGCTGCGCGAACGCGCTCGACGTCCCCTGGGGTGGCCCCTGAGCGCGCGAGCTCAGCGACCGCCGACCCGGCGAACCTCGAGCACGTCCGGGTGGCGGTCGAGGCGCTCCAGGACGCGGGCGATCTGGTCGGCGCTCCGGCAATCGAGGCTCAGTCGGATCCAGGCGGCGCCCCCGCGGTTTCCCTCGGCGCGCGCGCTCTGGATGTTCACGCCGACCGCGCTGACGAGCTTGCTCAGCTCGCCCATCAGCCCGGCTCGGTCCTGCGCGCGGATCTCGACCTCCACCGCGTGGCTCTCGCCCTGGTCGGGGCCCCAGTCGATGTCGAAGACCCGCTCCGGCTCGGGGGTCCTCACGACGTTCGCGCAGGTGCGAAGGTCGATCGCGATGCCGCGGCCTCGCGTGACGAAGCCCACCACGTCGTCCCCGGGCACGGGGTTGCAGCAGCGCGCGCGCCGGCCGAGCACGTCGTCGACGCCGTCGAGACGCAGGCCGCTCGCCGCCCGTTTTGCCTCTTTGCTGCTCGGCGGCGGGCTGGTCGGAAGGGTCGGCTTCGCCGGCGCCTTCTCGCGCTCGAGTCGAGAGCGCGGCCGAGGTGACCGACTGGGTGCTGCGGTCGCCGTAGCCGACCGCGGCGTAGAGGTCTTCGACGCTCTCGTATTTCAGCGCGGTCGCGACCTCGTCGATGGTCGTGTGGTCGAGGTCGAGGCGCGCCAGCTCGCGCTCGAGCAGCTCGCGGCCGTCGTGCACCGACTGCTCGCGGCTCTGCTTGCGGAACCACTGGCGGACCTTGCCGCGCGCGCTGGCGGTCTTCAGGTAGCCGAGGCTCGGGTTCATCCAGTCGCGGCTCGGCTGCGGGCTCTTGTCGGTGAGGATCTCGACCCGGTCGCCGGTCTTGAGCCTCGAGTCCAGCGTGACAATCTGATCGTTCACCCGTGCGCCGCGGCAGCGGTGGCCGACCATGGTGTGAATGCGATAGGCGAAGTCGAGCGGTGTCGAGCCCACCGGAAGATCCACCACGTCACCGCCCGGCGTGAACACGTAGACCTGGTCTTCGAAGAGATCGGTCTTCAGCGATTCGACGAACTCGTGCGGATCGGAGACGTCACGCTCCCAGTCCATGAGCTGCCGGAGCAGCATGAACTTGTCCTGGGCTAGCGCTTTGCCGCTCTTCGATTCCTTGTAGGCCCAGTGCGCGGCGACGCCGAACTCGGCGAACTGGTGCATCTGCTGGGTCCGGATCTGCACCTCGAGCGGTCGGCCCCGCGGTCCGATTACGGCCGTGTGGAGCGACTGATAGCCGTTGTCCTTGGGCTTGGCGACGTAGTCGTCGAACTCGCTGGGGACCGGAACCCAGGTGGCGTGGACCAGCCCCAGAATCGCGTAACAGTCTTGCACGCGATCGGTGATTACGCGGACGGCACTGATATCGTAGAGCTGCTGAAAGTCCAGCTCTTTGCGCTGCATCTTCTTGTAGATGCTGTAGATGTGCTTGGCGCGGCCCTTGACGGTCGCGTGGATCCCTTCTTCGGCGATTTTCGCCTTGAGGGTGGAGACGACCTCGTCGATGAACGCCTGCCGCTCTGCGCGCCGTTCGGCGAGCAGGCGGGTGATCTCCCGGTAGGTCTCCGGCTCCAGCTCGCGCAGCGCGCCGTCCTCGAGCTCCCACTTGAGCTGCCAGATCCCGAGCCGGTTCGCGAGCGGCGCGAAGACCTCCAGCGTCTCCCGCGCGTAGCGGTGGCGTGCCTCCTCGTCGAGGCCTGCGTCCCGCAGCGAGCGCATCCGCTGTACGCGCATCGCGAGCACGACCATCACGACGCGCACGTCCTGCGCCATCGCGACGAACATCTTGCGGAGCGACTCCGCTTCCTCTTCTTCGAGCCGATCCCAGCGGATCGTGGCGAGCCGGCGGACGCCTTCGAGGAGCGTGGCGATCTCGTCTCCGAGCGAGGCGCGGAGCGGCTCCACGTCGAGCCCGTCTTCGACGACCAGGCGGGCGAGCAGCGCCGCGGCGACCGCGGCCGGGTCGAGGCGGAGCCCGGCCAACACGCGGGCCGTGTCGAAGGCGTAGGCGCTGGGCACGGCGTCGGGTCGCGCCCCGCCGTGCGCTTCGAGCAGCGCCGCCGCCTGTCGCACCACCGAGGGGTCCTCTTCAGGGTGGTGCTCGGCCAGGTGCGCGAGCACGCCGTCGAGCCCCTCCGCGGGAGATGCGTTCGTGGTGCTGGGAGCGTGGCTCATGGGAGCGAGGCGTAGCCGGAGCCGCGCGGGCTCACAACTAGGGGTGCTCGGCGGGAGTCGTAACCCACCTCGTGGGCGGGACGGGGCCCGGCTGCGACCCGTGCGTCCTCGACGATACTCGGCATCGCCTCGTCGGCCCGAGCCACAGCTGGACCCCATCGCGCTCCGCGATGCGCATCACGACTCTCGCCTCGCACAGCTAGCTGTGCGAGGGCGGGGATCCCAACGCCGTCTGGTCGGCGTACGACGCCGAACTCGGGCGCGAGCCTCCTCGCTCTCGCGACGCGCACGTGGCGCCATGCCTCAATCTCCTCGGGTCGGCGTTCGAATCGCCCTCGACACCGGAGTGTTGGGGGCAGCGGCTCGCAGCCGCGCTCGGCGGCCATTGGGCCGATCCTCCCACCGAATGTGGGCGTTCTCGCTTCACGAGCGCCGACGGGAGCGGCGCTTCGTCTCCGGCTCGGAGCGAGCCGTGGGGACACCGCGGGCCGGCGCGGACATCGGCGTCGTGAACTCCCGGCGCAATGGAGCATTCCGGCACACCTTCGCGCCGGGATTCGACGGCGGCGGGTCCGAGCGCGTATCTTGCTTCGGCGAGCCCCCGATGCGGACCCAATTCACGAGGAGATGGTTGCCGCTGGCGGTTGCCCTGTGCACCGCCGGCTGTGGCGCGAAGACGGGGCTCTTGATCCCCGACGCGTCGATGGCGATGGACGCGTCGGTGCCGCCGGACGCGCCGTGCCCGGACATGCCGATCCAGCTCACCCGCCACGAGGTCGAGACGGTGCTCGTCATCGACCGCTCGGGCTCGATGGGCTTCACCTGGAACGGGCTCCCGGGCGGCAGCGGATTGCCGACCCGCTGGCAGATCGTCCACGACACGCTCGCCAGGGTGCTCCCTCCCTACGACCGGCAGATCGCCGTCGGCGCCAAGCTCTTCCCGGACGACGCGAGCTGCGGGGTGGGACCGGGTCTCGGGGTCACGCCGCACGTGGGCGCGGTCTCGAACGTGCTCGCGCTCTTCGACCGCTACGTGCCGGAGGGCGGCACGCCCACGGCGGAGGCGCTCCGGCTGGCCATCGAGGCGCTCCCCGCATCGGACAACCCGCGCATCGTCGTCGTGGCGACCGACGGCGCGCCCAACTGCAACGACGACACCGGCGTGCCGCCCGACATGTGCGTCTGCACGGGCCCGCGGCGCCAGTGCCTGCAGCCGCCGCCTTACGGGCCGCAGGCCTGCCTCGACTCGACTCGCACCCTCGACGTGGTGCGCATGGCCTATCGGGACCAGGGCGTGCCGGTGGTGGTGGTCGGCATCGACGATCCGACGCGGCCGGATCTCTCGGACTTCCTGGACCAGGTGGCCATCGCGGGCGGCTGGCCGCGGCCGCCGACGGCGAGCCGTCGCTTCTACGACGCGCGCTCGCCCGCCGATCTGGAGACGGCGTTCGGCGACATCGCGGACCTCATCTCGCGCTGCGTGCTCACCGCCGACGTGCCTCCGCCGGTCGGCGCCAGCGTCGACCTGCAGGTGGACGGACGCTCCATCCCCCGCGATCCCATGCACATGGACGGCTGGGACCTCACCGACCCGACGCGAGGGGTGTTCACGCTCTTCGGCTCGAGTTGCGACGCGCTCGCGGGCGGGGCGACGGTGACCGCCAGCGTGATGTGCAGCGATCGCTGAGCCGGCCTGCGCCGCTCGCTTATCAGCCCGTTGAAGTATCGAGCCCGAAGCAATTCGGAGCGCGACGGGCGACGTGGCGGGCCCGTCCTGCCCGAAAGACGAGGAGCGAGGCACTTCAACGGGCCGCTATCAGACGTCGCGTTGGCGGGCAGCGCGATGGCCTTCAGGTCGTCGATGGAGCGGCCTTCCCGACCGCGAGCTTCGACCCAGGTGGGCTCAGCCGTCGGAGCAGAGGCAGCCGCTGGAGGTGCCGGGCATGCAGGGGTCGCCCGCCTGGGTCAGGCAGCGCGCGCCGGCGTGGCAGTCGCCGTCGCCGTAGCAATAGGGCCAGCAGAACGTGCTGCCGGCCGCCACCTCGGCGCAGGCGCGTCCGGGCGCGCAGTCGCTGGGCGCCTCGCACTGCTTCAGGCAGTAGGTCTCGGGGCTGCCGCGGCGCCCGCCGAGATTGACGCACACTTCGCCGCCCGTGCTGTCGCAGATGGGAGAGCCGATGGTGACGCCGGGCAAGAGGCCGTCGACCTGGTTGCCCGCGCCGTCGAGGAAGGTGGCGCAGCTCTGCACGGTGCACATCCCGCGTCCCGTCTCGGTGAAGAGGCAGACGCCGTAGCCGAAGGGTGAGTAGCAGTCGGACGAGGCGGTGCAGGGCGCGCCGATGTTGGGCGTACGGACGGCGTTGTACTGACCGGGCACGCAGCTGCCCGTGACGGCGTCGCCGGGCATGGAGGAGCCATTCCACACGCAGGCTTGGCTCGGATCGCACTGCGGGTTGCCTCCCCCGGTGCCGAGCATGGCCGGCGTTCCGTCCTCCGCCCCGACCTGGCAGCCGGCGAGGCACCCGCTCTGGCCGGCGCCGAGGTTCCGCTGATCGCAGCTCTCCCCGCTGCCGCACTCGAAGCCCGGCGCCGTGCACCCGAGCCGCGTGCAGACCCCGCTGTCGGCGCCCGCCGCGCGCACACAGAGGCCATCGTCGGGGCACTGCGCGTCCTGGGTGCAAGGGTCGCCCGGTCGCGCGCCCGGCGTGCCGTGGAGCCGGCAGCGGCCGGTGACGCTGTCGCAGTAGCCCGGGTAGCTCGCGCCCAGATCGACGAAGTCCGGGTTTCCGTCGCCCGTCACGTCCTGGAGGGTCATCTGGCACTGCGTGTCGTCGGTGCAGGCCTCCATGCAGGTCAGGGTCTCGAGGTCGCAGGTGTAGCCGGGCCGAGGGCAGCCGGTGTCGGTCCGTGATGGCGTGCAGTGCGGTCGGCAGATGCCGGTGTTCCCGGCCGAGCCGTATTCCGTCGAGTAGACCGCGAGCGGCACGCGCACCGCCCCCGCGAGCGCGCTGTTGTTGCAGGCGGCGCATGGTCCGCACGGATCGTTGAGCCGGGACGCGTCGCAGCCGTCGGCGCAGAAGCCGCCCGGGAGCGCGACGGAGGACAGGGGGCGCCCGCGGATGCCGTCGGGCCGGAGGGTCGGTAACGAGACGGGGAGCAGCTCCTGTTGGCAGACCGCGTCGCCGCAGGCCCCGGGGCTCGCGCAGGCGGTGCCCGGCGCGCGGTCCTCGCAGCTCACGGATCCGTCGAGCGCGGGGAGGCAGCTCCGCGAAGCCTCGTCGCAGCGCTCGCCTGGCGCGCAGGGTGAAGTGTGCCTGCACATGTTCCCGCCGTAGCCGTGCGAGCAGAAGGGGGGACCGCTGCAGAAGAGGCCGTCGTCGCAGTCGGAGTCCCTCTGGCACGTGGTCGGCGGCGGGCGCTCACAGGAGCAGCCGGCGAGGAGGAGCGCGAGCGCGAGCGAGGTGCGCGACATGGCCCCGCGCGAGCAGCAGCGCGCGTGCCAACGGGGCGCGCGGCGAGATACGGCGGGACGCGTCCCCGCTCTGGCACAAGACGTCGCAGGCTGGGTCACGGATGCTCCCCTCGGTCGTTCACGGTGCTCAATGGAGCGCTCCGCCTTCCTCGCGGAGGTCCCGGCGGGTCCCGAGCGCGGTCGTGATGACGATCTCGAGGCCCTCCACGATGCGCTCGAGCGGCATGCAGGTCGCTGCGTCCTCGGCTTCCTCGGGCAGCTGCGGCACGTGCACGAACCCGCCGCGTACGCCGGGACGGCCGACCAGCTCGTGCATCAACGCGTAGAAGACGTGGTTGCACACGAAGGTGCCGGCCGTCTGCGAGACCTCGGCTGGCAGCGCGCGGGCGCGGAGCGCGGCGACGATCGCTTTGATGGGCAAGGTCGACCAGTAGGCGACGGGGCCCTCGGGCTCGATGGGGAGGTCGACCGGTTGCGCGCCGGCGTTGTCCGAGATGCGGGCGTCGTCGACGTTGATGGCGACGCGCTCGAGGGCGAAGGTGGCGCGGCCACCGGCCTGTCCGACCGCGACGACCAGCGAGGGGCGAGCGCGGTCCAGTGCCTCGGCGAGGGCGGACCGCGCGCGGCCGAACGCGCAGGGCAGCACGGCGCCGACGACGCGTGCGCCGCTCAGAGCGCGTCCGTCGAGGGCCTGCGCGGCGAGCTCCGAGGGATTTCGCGCGTGGCCGCCGAAGGGCTCGAAGCCCGTCACGAGCACCGTCTCCATCGCCATGCGCCAGGATAGCGCGCCCCGGGAGATGCGCCGTCGGAGCCGCGCGAGGCTCGGCCCGCTCGCTCATGGAGGGCGGCCGGGGATGCGCTGCCCGAGTTGCGATACGGTCCGACCGCCGCGTGCTGGGGTGACGGGCGATGTAGCGACGACTCTCAGTCCCTCAGCGCGTCGGCGTAGCCGGCGAGGCCGAGGTTCCGCATGGCCGCCTCGAGAAGGGCGATTGGGTAGCCTGCGCTCGTGTCGGCGGGGGCCTTGGAGCGGGCCATGGCGCGCGCGGCCAGGATGCGCGCGGCGCGGTCGCGCAGGCCGTGGCGGAGGGTTCGGCCCTCGATGGCGAGGCGGTGGCCGTGGGCGAGCGCGCGCAGGTAGAAGCGCTCGGCGCGCGGGTCGGGGGCGTCGCGCAGGAGCGCCGCTGGGTCGGCGTCACGGAGGGCGTCCGCCAGCCAGCGGGCCACGCGGCGGCTGAGGTCGGAGGATCCGCGCCAGGCCGCGTTCAGCGTCGCGGCGGCGTGGGCACGGGCGGCGAGAGCGTCCAGCCACGGCGTCACGGCGCTAACCTCCGGGGCCCGAGCGGCGAGCACGTGCGTCGGTCCGGAGAGACCCTCCTCGGCCATCCGTTCGGCCAGCGCCCAGGCCAGCGCGACCGCGTCGACGTCGGATCCGGGCAGCGCGTCCACCAGCGCCTTCGACCACGCCGCGAGCGCCGCGCGCGGTGCCGTCCGAAGCGGCGTCAGCGGCACCGGGTCGGGCACGTGCATCACCATGATCTCGGGGCCGAGGTCACCGAGCGTGCGCGCGCCGGCCGGCACCAGCGGCGCGCCGTCCTCGCGGCCCTCGCTGGCGAAGATGCAGGCGCACTCGGGGCCGAGGGAGACGCGGACGGAGGTGCCGTCGTCCATCAGCATCGCCGGGTAGAGGCGGCACGGGAAGGGCTTGGCTTCCGGTCCGCCGCGCCGATGCAGGCCGCAGAGCGCGTCCGACTCGAGGAAGACGCAGCGTCCGTCGACCTGCGCGACCGCGCGCAGATCGTCGTCGTCCATCCGGGCGCCGCGGACCGGTGTGAAGAGCGCGTCCTCGGCCAGCGGAAGGCGCATGTGCTTCGCGAAGCCGCGCGCCGTTCGGGCCTCGTCGGCGGTGAACGCGACGCTCCCGTAGAAACGACAGCAGCTCCCGCTCCCGTCGCAGACGAGTGAGAAGCCGGGCAGCACATCGAGCGGTCGATCGGCGTGGGTTCGCGGCGGACGCACCGGCGTGGAAGGAGGCGGCCCGTCGATGCCGTCCACCAGCACGCCGGCGGCGTTCAGCTCCCGCAGGAGCTGGGCCACGTCGGCCTCGCCCGCGTAGCGGTCGCGCTGCGCCAGCGCCAGGCAGAGGCCGTCCAGATCGCGCGTTCCGTCGGCCAGCTCGAGGGCGCGGAAGCTGGGCTCGTCGATCTCGAGGACGAGGTCCGAGCGATGCTCGAAGAGGACCACCTTCGTGCCGGTCTCGGTTCGATGGAGCCTCGCCATTACGCTCGGCGCGAGCCGGGGTCGATCGGGCAGGGGAGGGTGTTCGCTCGGTGGGAAGTCCGCCCCGGGGGCCGCCGGTCCGTCGCTCGCTCCGCCGGCGGAGGGCGGGTCCTCGTGCGACGCGTCACGAACCGAAGCGCCCGTCGCACCCTCGCCGGGTGTCGCGCCTGCGCTCTTTCCGCCGTGGGCGACCAACTCGGGCCAGCCGCTCGCCTCCGCGGCGAAGCGAGCGGCGTCCCGCTGGCGCGGATTGTCGCTCTCGAGCGCGGCGCGGATGGCCGACAGGATCGGCTCGGAAGCGCTCGGGCCCGCCACGATGCCGAGCCAGCAGAGCGCTCGTACGGGATCGCGTTCGCGCATCGCCAGCACCTCTGCCGCGTCCAGTGAAGGGAGCGCCCGCCGCGCACGCTCGGACAGCGCCGTCGGATCGTGCCCGAGCACCACCAGGTAGCGGGCGTCGACGCGATGGTCCTCGACCAACGTGATCAGCTCGCCCTCGCCGGTCGCGTAGAGGACCTGGCGCGGGCGCCCCTCGCGCCGGCCGAGCACGCCGACCAGCCGCCACCCCTCGGCCAGCCCGAGCGCGTCGACCTCCGCACGGCCCGCTCCCGGCGCGAGCAAGAGCCGCGTCACGCCGCTCGCCGCGAGAGCACCCGGCCTGCGCGCGCGCCGGTGTGCTGGCCGTTCTTCACGGTCCAGGTGCCGTTCACGAAGACGTGCGCCACGCCGGACGGGCTCTGTCGCGGATCGGCGAAGCTCGATCGGTCGCGCACGTTCTCCGGATCGAAGATCACCAGGTCCGCTTTGGCGCCAGGCCGGATGATGCCGCGGTCGGCCAGGCCGATCTTGGCGGCGACCATGCCGGTCATCTTGTGCACGGCCTGCTCCAGCGTCAGCACGCCGCGCTCGCGCACGTAGTGCTCGAGGATGCGAGGATAGGTACCGAAGGTGCGCGGGTGGGGCTTGCCCTCGCGCTGCGGGAAGCCGTCGGTGCCGAACATCGTGGTCGGATGGGCGATGACGCGGGTCACGTCGCGCTCGTGCATCACGTGGGCGATGGCCGCGACCGCGGTCTCCTCCTCGACCAGGAGATCGAGCATCGCGTCGTAGAGCTCCTGGCCGCGCGAGCGCGCGATCTCGGCGAGCGACTTGCCCTCGTAGTGATGCTGTCGCTTGACCGAGCTGATCACCACCACCTTGCTCAGCTCGGAGAGGATGAAGGGCAGGAGCACGCGCTTGGGGAACACGCGGTCCAGCACGCCGGGTAGCCGCACGAAGCCGAGGAGCCGCTCCTTGCTCTCTTTCACGATCCGCGCTCGCGTGGCGGGGTCCTTCAGGCGCTCGAGGAGCGCATTCTCGCTCCCTTCGAACGCCCACAGCGGGACGAACATCGCGCTCAGCACCGTCGAGCCGGCCGTGTACGGGTAGACGTCGCTGTGCACGTCGACGCCGTCGCGGCGCGCCTCCTCGACCTTGCGCAGGGTGGCCTTGGTGCGCCCCCAGTTGAAGCGCCCGGCCGCCTTGTGATGCGAGATCTGGACGCGGACGCCCGCCTCGCGGCCGATGCGGAGCACCTCGTCGATGCTCTCCATCACCCGCGCGCCCTCGTCGCGCATGTGGCTGGCGTAGATGCCGTCGAAAGGTCGCACCGCCTTCGCCAGCTCGATGATCTCCTCGGTGCTCGCGAACGCGCCGGGCGGGTAGACCAGCCCGGTGGAGAGGCCGAACGCGCCCTGATCCATCACCCGCTGGACCAGCTCGCGCATGTGCTCGGTCTCGAGGTCGGTCGCCTCGCGCTCCTCCATGCCCATGACGGCGCAGCGCACGTTGCCGTGGGGGACGAGGCAAGCGGCGTTGACGGAGATCCGCCGCTCGTGGAGCCGCGCGCGGTAGGCGTCGAGGTCGGCCGAGCAGCCGCCGCCGCGCTCGCCGAAGATCACCGGGCTGATCAGCTCGTAGAAGCGCTCGACCTGATCGTTGGCCGGGGCCAGCCCGAGCCCGCAGTTGCCGACGACCTCGGTGGTCACGCCCTGGAGGATCTTCGCGTGCGCTTCCGGCTCGCCGGGCAGCGTGAAGTCCCCGTGCGAGTGCATGTCGATGAACCCCGGCGCGACGACCATCCCTCCCGCGTCGAGCACCTCGTCCGGCGCGGCCGCGTCGTCCAGCGCGGCGATGGTGTCGTCTTCGATCGTGAGGTCACCGCGGCGGGCGGGAGCGCCGGTGCCGTCGAGGATGCGGGCGTCGCGGATGAGGAGGCGCATGGTCGGGGCTCAGAACGTGAGGACCCCTCGACTGCAGAGGGTCTCGCCACGGTAGATCGCGAACCTCAGCTTGTCGCCAGTCCGGTCCAGCCGCACCTCCAGCGTGTCGCCGGGGCCGAGGGCCTCCAGGAACTTCAGCCGCTTCACGGCTCGGGGCGCCGGCAGGTCGGGCCACACCCCGATGGCCGGCTCGTACACCAGCGTCGCGAGCTGAGCGATGCCCGGCACGATCGGATGCCCCGGGAAGTGGCCTTCGAAGAAGCGCAGATCCGGCGGCACGCGGACTGACACCGTGCACGTTTCGCCGGAGCCTTCGTGGCTCGGCTCGCCGAGCGCGATCTCGAACTCGCTGCTCATCGGGCGGCGACTGTAGCAGAAGAGGCGTCCGGCGCGTTTTTCGCGTCTGGGAACGGCGAGTTGTGCGGCTCCGCGTGGGGCTACCTTCGGCGTCATGCACAGATCCGAAGAGGCCGAGTACGAGATTTGTGCGAGCTGCGCGACGGAAGTGCGCTCCGTCGAGCGGGCTTACGCCTACGACGACTCGGTGCTCTGCTACGAGTGCGGCCTCGCTCGCGGCGGCGCCTACGACGAGCAGCACGACCGCTGGACGCGCGCGCCGGACGTCTCGGACCTGCTGGTCGACGAGGAGCTCTGAGCGCTCAGGGCTTGCGCTTCTTCTGCACGACCGTGTCGTCCGCGCGGCGGCGCCGCTTTCCGGCTCCGCTCGCGGGTCGAGCCTGCACGATTCCATCTCGGGCGCGTCGTCGTCGTCCGGGTCGGAGAGCACCGTCACCTCGAAAGACTCGTCGTCGTCGTCGTCGACGTCCATCTCGAGGAGCGCCTCCGCTTCGCCGTCCTCAGGGTAGGCGCGGCGCGGCGGGACGGGCTTGGCGGGCAGCTTGCCGACGCCGGGCGCGACCCCGCAGGTCAGGACGACCGCCGCGATGTTGTCGTGCGCGCCACCTTCGGTCGCCATGTCGATCAGGAGCTGGACCTGGTCCTCCGGGCTCCCGCCCATGGCCAGCGCCTCCTTGATTTGACCGTCGTCGACCTCGTCGGTCAGCCCGTCCGAGCAGAGGAGGTAGCGGTCCCCCGAGGCGACCTCGTAGGTCCGCACGGACACGCGCACGTTCGGCTCCATGCCGAGCGCGTTGGTGATCACGTTGCGCGGCAGCCTGGCCGCGCTCTCCGCGTCGATGTCGGGCTTGAGCTCGAGGACGTCGTTGAGGAGCGTGTGGTCTTGGGTGAGCAGCTCGAGGCGGTTGTCGCGCAGGCGGTAGCAGCGGCTGTCGCCGACGTGGCCCATGACCAAGGTGGAGCGCGGCAGGTCGAAGTAGGCCGCCACCAGGGTGGTGCCCATGCCCTTGCGGCGGTCGGAGCTCTCGGCGATCTCGATCACCTCGCGGTTGGCCCGCTGGAACGCCGTCGCCAACCGGCGGGCGCCCCACGAGAGCCCCATCGCGTCGAAGGGAGGCGCGTTCTGCGCTTCCTCCTGCGTCGACTCGAAGTAGTGGGCCGCGGTGGTCGTCGCCAGGACGGACGCGACGTTGCCGGCCGCGTGCCCTCCCGCGCCGTCCGCGACCATGTAGAGGTCCAGGTCCGGCCGCAGCAGCACCGCGTCCTCGTTGTGCTCGCGGCCGCCGATGTGGGAGTTCCCTGCACCCTGGACCCGCAGCGCGGAGCGGGGGCGGACGACGTCGGTCATCCGGTGAGTATACCAGCCGCGCGGGAGAATCGGCGCACGTGGTTGCGCTTCCGCGTTCGCGGGCGTTCCGTGCTCGTGTCCGGGCCTCTCGTGTACGGCGCTCGGGCTGCCGAATCGTCCGCCCCTGGCCGCCTCGGTGCGGGTGGGGCCGTCGCCGGCTCACCGGCGCGCGGGCAGCAAGCGCAAGAGCCCGATGGCGATCGCGGCGCCGAAAGTCGCCAGAACCCACTCGCGCGGGGCGAGCGGCGCCAGGAGCGTGTGCTGGAGCGCGAAGAGCGCGGCGACGTAGGCGAGCCGGTGGAGCGGCTTCCAGACGCGGATCCGTGCCCGCCGGACGAGCGCCGGATAGCTGGTCAGCCACAGCGCGGCCAGAATGGCCCACGCGAGCAGCCCCGCGCGGACCCAGACCAGCTCCAGCACGCGATCCAACGAGCCCGCGAGGTAGGTGCTCAGGGAGATCGCGCCGTGGAGCGTCGCCAGCACGGCCGCGCCGATGCCGAGGGCGCGACGGACGGGGGCGACCTGCGCGGAGCTCCGGCCGAGCCGCCGCAGGACCTTGCCCACCGGCGTGGCCGACAGGGCCGAGAGAAGAAACGAGAGCGCGCACCAACCGCTCGCCCGCACCCAGAAGAGCTCTCGCTCGAGCGCCCAGCCGCGGCGCGTGCCGAGCGCACCGAGCGCGACGACGGCGAAGGCCGCGAGCGCGTAGATCACGGAGCCGTGCCGCGCCGGCTTCGCGGCGGCGGCGTCCTTCACAGCCCACCGAGGAGGTAGAGAAGATCGCCGAGCTCGCGCTCGCTCAGGCTCGCCGTGTCGCCGTGGCGATGGGCCGGGTCGTGGTCGCGAAAGACCGAGCGCAGCGTCTCGGCGCGTCCGTCGACCAGGTAGGGCGCGCTCGTGCCGAGTCCGAAGAGCGAGGGCGTGTCGAGCTCGACGGGCGCGCCGCGAGCCGCCCGTGCGGGGAAAAGCGCCTCTTCCGGATGCTGGCCGAGGCTCGTGAACGCCGGGAAGGCGTGGCAGAGCGGGCATCGCGCCCGCACGAACGCGTCCAACCCGCGCCGCTCGCGCGCGTCGTCCCGGCCTTCGAGCTGCCGCGGCGGCGTCTCTCGCGGCTGGGCCTCGAGGTAGCGCTCGATCCCGATCCGGCGGCCGCCCTGATGCCGCAAGTAGCCGCGATAGACCTCCTCGGAGACGTCCTCGAGGCTGGAGAGCAGCGGATAGCCACCGTCGCGCAAGTACGGCGGCGTCCCCATCACGCCGCGGGTGTCGAGGGTGGAGACCAGGGTGGAGCCGCCGATGTTGTGGCGCGCGCCGTCGCTGCCGCCGTGCAGATGGCAGGACTGGCAGGAGATGCCGGCCTTGGTGCTCTCGTAGAAGCTGCGCTCGCCGATCCGGCGCTGGAGCGCGCGCTCGTCCTCGTGCAAGAGCGTGTCGTCGTCCGGTGCGAAGCGCGCGTGGCGCACGATCCGACCATCCGCCGCGAGCAGCCCCAGCGTGCCGTAGCAGGGCGAGCTGATCGCGATGCGACCTCCCGCGAGCGCGACGGCCGAGAAGGGCGCGGCCAGGGGCGCGCTCAGCGCGAGGATGGTCGGCTCGCCCTCGCCCGGCGGGATCCACCACGCATCGTCGGTGCCCGCGAACGCGACGAGCGCGGTCCCGTCCTCGAGCACGTCGATCCCCATCGGCGAGACGCCCCGATCCACGTCGCCCGGGCTGTCTTGGCGCGGCGTCCGCCGGGCCGTCAGCCGTTGGCCGACGACGGACCACGAGCTCACGTCGATTGTCAGCAGCTGGTCCTGCACGTAGTGGTTGCCGAGGTGCTCACCGTCCGGCGCATAGTCGGTGACGGCCACCACCACCGAGGCGCCGCTCGGATGCGCGCCCATCGCCACCGCCGGCCGCCCGAGCACGAGCGGCGGGCGATCCTCGCGCAGCGCATCGCCTTCCACCGTGAAGCGGTGGAGCGCAGGCGGCCGCACGCTGCTGACGACGAGGACGTCCGCGCTCGGCCCGAACGCCACCTGGTCCGGTGCGAACGTCGGCTCCGCCTCGGCCAGCGCGGATCCCGCCGCGTCGAAGAGCACCACCCGCGGCGCCTCGCCGCCCTGCGTGAGCGCGACCCAGCCCTCCCGCGCCGCCAGGTGCAGCCCGAAGGGACCCACGGGTGTGCGGCCGACGACCTCACCGGCGCGCACGTCGACGCGGAGCAGCGCGCTTCCGTAGCGGTGGGCGACGACGACCTCGTCCTCGCTCACGAAGCGCGCATCGGTCGGTCCGTCGTCGACCTCGATCCGCCGCGTTTGCCCGCGCGCGTCGATCACGAAGAGCTCGTCCGTCTCCTCGCTCACGGCCGCCGCGCGTCGGCGGGAAGGGGAGGGCGCGAGCCAGCGCGGGTGGGGCAGCGGCGTCACGGCCAGCATGCTGCGTCGATACGCGCTCCCGTCGACCTCCAGGATCGCGCTGAGCGGCCCGTCGGTCGGGCTCGGCGGACCCTGACGTCGAGGATCGTACTCGACCCGGAAGAGGCCGTGGCCGAGATCGACCGCGTCGATGCGCGTCGCGCCTTCACCGAAGCGCACCCGGACCCGCCCTGCGTTCGGCGCGTGCACGTAGAAGGTCTGCGGTCGGTCCACGGTGACGAGAGGCGGCGCGATCGAAGGCGTGCGCTCCAGCCGGACGTGCGCGGCGACATCGTGATCGAGGGCCGTCAGTGCCTCGCTCTCGAAGAGCTCGTCGCGGAGCGAGTACGCGCGAGCGCCCGCCGGCAGCACCACCGCCAAGGTCAGCGCCGCCCACTGCGGCCGGCTGAGTGAGAGGCGCAGCTCCCGCGGTTTCACCGCCATCACGACGGACACCGCGAGCCACGCGAGCGCATACGCCGCGAGGAGCGACCACAGGCTCGCGTGCGGACGGAACGACCACAACGCGAGCGCCAGCAGCAGCACGAGGGCCTGCGGTGAGCCGCGGCGTCGCTCCACGTCGCGAGGCTAGCCCTCCGTATCGGTGATTCCCAGCCAATCTCGCCGGCCCTCGGCGCGCGCGGCTCCGATCTACGCGCCGAGGGCTCGAGCTGGGCCTTAGGCCGGATGCGGCCCTACAGGATCTCGACCAGCCCCTCCCGGACCAGCCGGCGGATCAGCACCAGCTTGCCCGGATTGTCGAGATCCCCCGGCAGGTCGCCGATGCGGTACTCGTCGTTGGCCAGCGCGAACTCGAGCGGCTCGGCCGCGTGCACCGGCAGGCTGATCCGCCCGCCGTAGGCGTTCAGGTGCACGTGCGTGTCGTCCCGGTGGACGTGATAGAGCAGGTTCGCGCGCGCGCCGGCGCGGTCGTCGACCGTCAGCGAGGGCAGCCGGTGGATCTGCTGCATCTGCCCGAAGAGCAGCGAGTGACGCGTCGAGACGAGGTCTTCGGCGAAGTGGTCGAGCGCCGGGTCGAGCTCGGCCTTCTCGATGACGCGCCGCAGCACGTCGCGGAAGGTCGCCCGCGCCTGCTCGCGGTCGAAATCCTGCTGGGCGAAGCCCGGAGGCAGGCTCCGGCGCAGCTCGGAGTCCTCGAGCGCGACCCGCGCCACCGACTCGAGCAAGAGATCGGTCCAGCTCGTCGGGAGCACGCCGAGGGTGATGTGGCAGCTGTCGCTGTCGGTGCTGGTGGCGTCGTGCATCACCCCGCGCGGCACGTAGACCATGTCCCCCGGCTGCAGGTCGAACTCCATCGTCAGCTCGCCCGCCTGGTAGCGGTCGGGCGTGAAGTCCTGGCCGCGGAAGGGCCGCTCGATCGGCGTGTCGTAGATGCGCCAGTGCTTGGTGCCTTCGATTTGCAGGACGAAGACGTCGTGGGTGTCGTAGTGCGTCTTGAGCCCCTGCGCGCTGCCTCCCGGCGTGACGTAGATGTTGCACTGGAAGCGGCACGAGAACTCGCGCTCCATGGAGCGGCAGAGGTCGGCCAGCGAGGGCAGCGAGCCCTCGAGGTTGTTCAGCACGATGGTCCCGCCGTCCGCGTACTCCTGGTAGAGGCGAGCCGCGTCGATGAGCCCCGACGGGTAGGTGTAGTCCGACACCTGCAGCGATTTGGCCGCGTTGGCCATGTGCACCGAAGGATGCGAGAGGTGCAGCGTGGTGAGCACGCGGTCGATCTCTTCGAGGCTGAGCAGCGAGTGGTAGTAGCCCTGGTCCTCGCGTGGGACGTGGAGCACCGAGGTCTCGAAGTGGGTGTCGAAGAAGGCGTCCGACGACGCAGGTTGGATGAGCCGGGCGAGATCCCAGCGCTTGGGGCGTGCCATCGAAAATTTGCTCCCTGGGTGGGGGTGCCAAAGGCAACTACCCGCGTGCATCTCTTGTCAACGACAATGCGGTGGCCGGTGGCCCGTGGAGCGAAGAGGCGTGAGACTTCGGGCGGTCCGGTGCGGTCGGGCCGTCGCATCGCGAACGAGGTGCTCGCGCCGTGCCCCACGATCCCCGTTCCCCGAAGGTCACGCTCTCCGACGCCGACATCGCCACCGAACGGCTCGGTCGCCGATCCGCCCTGATGGCGCTCGGCGCCACGTTGGCGTTCGGTGTCCCGACGCTCGCGCGCGCGCAGGCCGACAGCGACACGGGGGTGCGCGCCGACGCCGCAGGCCGAGGGCGGACGGGCGTGACCGACAGCGACACCGGCCCCGACGCCGACCGCCCCGGCCACGGACGGCAGCGCGGCCCGACCGGGTGTACCGATCGCGACGCGGGGCGCCACGCCGACGCGGCAGGAAACGGCCGATGCCACCGGTGCTCGGACAGCGACGCCGGCCAGTTCGCCGATCCGGCCGGTCGCGGCCGTCGCTGCTGAGGCCGAGCGGACCGTCGCCGCGCTCGCGACCACGGTTCACGGACGGGAAGCGCTGAACATCGGGGATCGCGTCGCACCGGCGGCGCGCTCAGGGCTCGCCCGGCCGCAGGCGCTCCGTGCGATACACGCCGACCGCGTCGACGTAGAGGTTTTCGCGCCCTCTGTTCTTGATGCGCACGTAGCGGATGCGATCGATGCCGTACTGATCGGCGTCGAGCGGCAGCGAGCCGACGATGGCCGAGCCGACGGTCGTGTAGCGGTGGCTATCGACGCCCACGTCGGCGCGGTAGGGGCCGGAGCGCTCGTCGTCGATGCGGATCAGGATGTCGGGCCCCGCCGCTCCGTCCGTGGCGATGCGGGTGCCGGCCGCGGCCTCGAGGTTCAGCGTTCCGCCGGGGCGTACCACGGCGTAGCGGCCGTCCGGCGGGCCGAGCGCGAGGGCGGCGTCGGTCACGTTGCGCTCGAGTTGGACCATGCGGATCCAGTCGGCCGGCTCGGGCTCGGCGTCGCCCGCGTCCGGCGGGCCCCCGTCGCTTGCACCGGAGTCTGTCTCGACGCCCGCGTCGTCCGGCACACCCGCCGTGGTCCCGGAGCGCAGCGTCACGAACGCCGCGCCGCCCAGCCCCGCCGCGCCGAGGGTGAACGCCAAGAGCGTCGCCACGACGCGCCCGCGCGAGCGTACGCCGGCCGGTCTCAGCACCGGCTCGGAGAGCGTGGCCCGGTGCATCCCGGCGGCGGGTGACGCGTGCAGCGTGGGCGCCGTTTGGTCGACGCGGATGGGCGTGCGGGGGGCGGGCGCGGGCGTGACCTCCTCGTGCTGACCCATGAAGGCGGCGGCGAGCGCTTTCGCGGTAGCGGGGCGCTCGTGAGGCAGCTTCGCCAGCGCGGCCATCACCGCCTGCTTGCGGTGCGGCGGCAGCTCCCGCGCGCTCGGGAACGCGTCGAGCGACTTCGGCTCCGACGTGGTGTGCCGCGCCGCCCACTCCGCCGGTGAGCTCGCGGTGAAGGGCGGCTCGCCGGTGAGCATCTCGAAGAGGATCAGCCCGAGGCTGTAGACGTCGCTCCGGCCGTCGACGTCCGCGCCGGTGAGCTGCTCGGGGCTCATGTAGCGCGGCGTTCCCACCACCGTCCCGCGCAGCGTCAGCGCCGAGACCTCGGCGCCCTGCGTCCGCTTGGCGATGCCGAAGTCGCAGACTTTCACGAAGTCGGCCTCGCCGCCGCGGCTGGTGAGCAGAACGTTCTCCGGCTTGAGGTCGCGATGGACGATGCCGTGGGCGTGCGCCTCTGCGAGCGAGCCGGCGATCTGGGTCAGGATCCGATCCACGCGGGCGAGCGGCATCGGTCCGGCCGCCATCGCTTCGGCGAGCGACTCGCCCTCGATGTGCTCCATCACGATGTAGAGGCGGCCGTCGGGCAGCTCCCCGAAGTCGTGGAACTGGATCGTGTTCGGGTGGGTGAGCTGAACGACCACCTCGCACTCGCCGTAGAAACGGCGGCGCAGGGTCTCGTCGTCGCTGTGGCTGCCGTGCAGCACCTTGATCGCCACCTTGCGGGTGGCCGTCCCGAGCTGTTGCTCGGCCAGGTACACACGGCCCATCCCGCCTTCGCCGAGCACGCGCGTGACGCGGTAGCGGTCCGCGAGGAGACAGCCGACGAGCGGGTCGGCGCCGGGGTCGACGTCGAGCCGGGAGCCGCACTTCCGGCAGTACGACGCGCCGTCGCGGTTGTCCTGTCCACAGGCCCTGCAGCGAATCGCCATGGCGGCTCGCCGTGGATACCACGGCCGTCCCCAGCGCGCCGAGACAAAGGCGCAGATTTGAACTGATCGCCGATCGGTGCTTTATTGAAAGCGTCGCTGCGTCGAACGAGCCTGGGCGAGAGCCCGGACGCTGCCGCGCAGTGAGGACGCTGATCGAGGGGTCAGTGTCCCGAATCTCGGGTAGCAACACGGGCCGTTCGGGCCCGCGTGCTTCCCTCTTGCGCGGCCTTTCGAATGCGGACGAAGCCGGTGAGGCGAACATCACGCCTCATCGACGGCGGGATTGTTCCGTCGCGCTTCGCCACCCGCCGCAGCGCGAACACCACGAGGAGGACGATGCAGACCCAGACCACCGACGACAACGCCCCCACGCTTTACGCGCACAGCAAGCGCCCCCGATGGGGCTTCGCGATTCTCGCCTGGGAGGGACGCGAGCAGCGTCGCTACCAGTTCCAGGACGGGCAGCTACGCACGTTCAAGCGGGGCTACTACGAGCTCTTGGAGGAGGTCGAGGACCCGGTCGAGCGCGCGGTCGACATCGTGCGCGACCTCAAGGCCATGCTGCGCATCGAGCGGGGGCGCCGCGAGCCGGGCCCGACGCCGAAGGCGCTCGAGCAGATGGTCAGCTTCGAGGATCAGCAGCGGATCTTCGAGGCGCTCTATCCGAAGGGCTTCGAGGATCCGACGTGGGTGTCGAAGATCCGCGGCGGGTCGGAGGGTCGACGGCTGAAGCGGCACCGGGACGCCGCCATCGCGGACGCCCACGAGAAGCTCTCGAAAGAGGCGCTCGACCGCGCGATTGAGGCCGGGGAGCACCGGGCCGTCGTCGACGCCGCCAAGGCCGTGCTCGGCGCGACGGATTTGACCGGCAGCAAGGACACGGCCGCTTTGCGTCACCTGCCGTCGTCGCAAGAGGAGGCCTTCGCCCTCGCGCTCCGCGACCTGCTCTACGGTGAGGATTGCTTCGCGCGTCGCTTCGCGGCGCTGGTCCACTCGCTCGGGCAGGCGGAGGATCACCGGGTGAGCTGGCCGCTCGTCAGCGCGTTCGCCGCGCTCGTGCACCCGGACGAGCACTTCGCCATCAAACCGAGCGTGACCCGGCAGCAGGCCCGCTGGATCTCGCCCGGGTTGGTCTACGACGCCCACCCCACGCCCGAGCTCTACCGGAGGATGGTGGCGATGGCGGAGTCGGTGCGCGCCCGGCTCGAGCGGTCGGGGCACACCCCGCGGGATCTGCTGGACGTCTACGACTTCATGGCCACCACGCTCCGCCCGAAGGCGAAGGCGCTCTTGGCCAAGCTCGGCGAGAGCCTCGACGAGAACGACGAGAAGCAGAAGAGCTGAAGCGTCGGAGAGTGCCCGTCGCCCCGCGACCGAACCGGGCCCATCGCGGCTGCGCCGTCTCGATCGCGGGGCCCGGCTCGACCCAGCGACGGCGCTCTCGTCCCCTGAATCCGAAGTGAGCTTCGGAGATTGGCGAGGGCCGGCGAGCTCAGGTATCTCGGAGACGGGGGCGAGGAAGACGCGCGCGCGGCGGACCCGCTGTTGGCCCGGACTACTCGCGATCTCGCCCACCCTCCCGAATCCTGGTGCTTCGCCGAGCCTTCCCATCACCCTCGGAAATACGGCCTGTATTCCTCCGGGCGCCGGAAAGGCCCGTGAAACCGGACCCCTTCGGGATCATCGGCCGTTCTCGTGAATGATTCGGGCTACAGTCCGGGCCCGTGCGCCCTTCGTATCTTCGTCGCGCGCTCTTCGCCGCGCTCGCCGCGCTCGCCATCACGGCGTGCGCGCCGCCCGTCCCGCCGGCCACGCCGGCCCAGCGCGCCGCGAGTGCACGTCACGCTCTACAGCACCCGCTGGTGTCCGGTCTGCGCGCGCGCCCGCTTCTGGCTGCAGCGCCGGGGCATCCCCTTCGACGACCAGGACGTGGAGTCGAGCTCGATGGCGGCCGCCCGGCACCGCGCGCTCAACCCCGCGCGCACCGTGCCCACCATCGTCGTGGAAGGTCAGGTGCTGGTCGGGTTCGTGGCCGAGGACCTGCGGCGTGCCGTCGACTCGGCCGCACACCGCCATCACTGAGCGCTCATTCGCCGGCGGGTTGGGAGAGCCACGAGCGCCCGAAGTCCGTGCTGAGCAGGAGCGCGTCCGGCGCCTCCTGGTTGCGCAGCACGGTGGCGACGGTGTGTCCGGAGCGAAGGGCGCGCATGGACGGAACGGCCTGCACACGGCTGCGCGCGTCGATCAGCCGGATGAGGACCTCGCCCGTCGAGGTGGAGAGGCGTGACGTGAAGCCGTCTTCCTGGCTCCCGAAGATGCTGAGCGTGCCCACTCCGTCGAGCACGATGCCCTGCTCGACCGATTCATCCGTGGGCAGCAGCATCACACGGAGCGGTGGGGTCTCGGCCCGCGTGAAGCGGAGCTGGCCTTGGGACTCCCACACGCCGTCGTCGCTCGCGTAGACGGCCATGCCGCCGATCACCTGGGCCATCCACGCGGCGCCGTCGATGGGGGCGTCGATCGGGGCGGTCTCGGCCGTCGCCTCGCCCGGCCCGTAGCGTCCGACGATCCCGTGGTCCCGCCGGTCGATACCGACCGCCCACAGGGATCCGTCGTCGCTGGGCGCGAATGCCGCCCAGTAGGACACCGCGCGGGGCCGCGTCAGCTCGCGCAGCGGCTCGGCCTCGCCTTCCCACGAGACGCTCTGGACGAAGTCCGCGTAGCAGCTCAGCCGGTTGATGAAGCGCGTATCGCAGGGGACGCGCTCGATCGAGCCGCGCCGGAGCACCAGGACCTCGGTGGAAAGCGGCCACGCCTCCGTGACCGGGTGCTCGGATCGGTCGCGCGGGAGCGGCGCGAGCGCCACCAGACGGGCCAGCTCGGTGTTGCCTCGACCTTCGATCGGCAGCGCGGTCGGCATCAACCCGTGCTCCGCGCGCCGCGCGTTGATCGCCTCCTGCATGGTCCGCATCTGGCGGGTGAGCTCTTCGACCTCCCCGCGGCTCTCCGGCAGCGTGCGCCGGAACCAGCGCTCGGGCGCTCCCTCGTCGGGCGGCTGCGCCAGCTTCGCGGGGACCGCGAAGTAAAGATCCGGCGCTTCGTTCCGCGCTTGCATCATCAATGTGCCGAGCTGCTCGCAGCCCCGCGCGGCGTCCTCCGAGAGCTGCAGGAAGCGAGGCGTGTCCGGCGTGGCGACTTCCCCTCGCGTCACGCGCTCCATGCGCGACATGTGCTCGAGCGCGCGCTCGATGCCCCAGGCCTCCGGCGCGTCGCCGCGCATCGCCGCCACACAGCCGTAGGCGGCTCCCGAGACCTGCTCGACCAGCGTCTTCTCGTGGGCCTCCTGCCGCGCCGAGAGGAAGAACCAGACGCCGAAGCCCATCACACCGAGGAAGGGGAGCGAAATCAGGGCGATGAGCCACCGCCGCTTGCGACGTCGACCCGTCAGCACATCTTCGTCGAGGTCCATCGGTCGCCCGAGAATACGCGCTGCGCCCTCGTGCTCGAAAGAGTGGATCGACGAGCCGCGCTTTTCTCTCGCTTCGTGCCGGCCGCATCTCCGCCAGCGGCGGGCCTCCTCACGAGCCGTTCGGTTGCGCGGCGCCTGGCGCGGAGAGACGCCGGCCGAGGCCACGATTGTCGGTGGGGAAGGGGAGCAAGTCGGGCGGGCGGGAGCCCGGGAGCGCGCGCAGTGTGCCGTCCCAGTCCGCCAAGGCACGTGGGGTCCCCGAGCGCTCGACGACCACCGGCTCGCCGTTCCAGTCGACCAGCACCTCCGCCGCGGGGCCGCGCGCCGGCTCGCTCTCGAGCGCGTAGCGATGTCCCGCCAGCACCTCTCGCAGCACACGCGTGCGCGCCTCGATCTCCTCGCGGTCCGGCGCGTCGGCGCGCCGCTCGAGATAGGTCTCGTAGGCGCGCAGCGCGACCTCGTCGAGGCGCAGCCGGTCGGCGGCCTCGGCGACCTCGAGCCACACGCGCGCGTCGTCGGTGAGCTCCGCCGCGGACCGGACCAGCGCGAAGGCCTCCTCCAGATGTCCTTCTCGCGTTCGCTCGCGCGCCGTGGCGCGCAGGGTCGCGGCGCGCGCCTCATCACGCGGGCTCTGCGTGCGCGGGCTCTGGGTGCGCGGGCTCTGGGTGCGCGGGCTCTGGGCGCGCGCGACGGAGCCGCAGGCGGCGAAGGCGAGGACGAGTGCGGTCACGCGAGCGAAGAGCATGCGATCTCGCGCGCAGCGTACCGCAGAACGGCGCACTCGCATGGGGAGGCCATCGGCCGCGGTGAACGAGCTATGCTCCGCCGCGCCATGGACCGGATCGAGAGGGAGCGCTCGCGCGAGGAGCTCGATCAGCTCGCGCAGCAGATCGAGTACCACGAGGCGGCCTATCGCCGCGGAGAGCCGGAGATCCCGGACTCGGAGTTCGACGAGCTCTTCGACCGCTACGTCGAGCTCGCGGACGTGCTCGGGCTCGCGGCCGGGGAGCGTCTCGACACCGCGCCCGGCGCCGATCACACGGAGGGGTTCGAGACGGTCGAGCACCGGCAGCCGATGCTCTCGCTCGAGAAGCTCACGCCCAACCGAAAAGACAGCAAGGGCGAGCCCGTGCCGCTCCCGGAGCAGCTCGGCCAGTGGTACGCGCGCCGGCGCGAAGAGCTGGAGCTGCCTTCGGACACGCCGCTGCCGCTCTTGGTGGAGCCGAAGGTCGACGGGATCAGCGTCTCGCTCGTCTACCGCGACGGAGCGCTGGTGCAGGCGGTCACCCGCGGCGACGGAAAGCGCGGCGACGTCATCACCCGTCAGGTCCAGGCGGCGGGCGCCGTTCCCGCGCGGCTCCACGGCGTGAGAGGCGGCGAGCTGGAGATTCGCGGCGAGCTCTACTGGCCCACGCCCGCGTTCCACGCCTACAACGCGAAGCTGGCCGAGGCGGGCGAGCGCACCCTGATCAACCCGCGAAACGGATGCGCCGGGCTGATGAAGCGCAAGGAGCCGGAGGGGCTGGACGCGACCGGCATCCGCGCGTTCCTCTATCAGGTGCCCTGGGTGGAGGGCGTGTCCATCCCCGACACGCAGCACGAGGTGCTGGCGTGGCTCGCCGCGCGCGGCGCGGGCGTCTACCTCGACGAGGTGAAGCTGGCGGCCGACGCCGAGGAAGCCTTCGCCTACTGCGAGGGCTACGGCGAGCGCCGCTCCGAGCTCCCGTTCGAGATCGACGGGATGGTCATCAAGATCGACGAGCACCGCTGGTACGCGCGGCTCGGCGAGACGGGCCACCACCCGCACTGGGGCATCGCCTACAAGTTCCCGCCGGAGCGCAAGCCCACGACGCTGCGCGACGTGATCGTGCAGGTCGGCAAGAGCGGGAAGCTGACGCCGGTGGCCGAGCTCGAGCCGGTGTTCCTCGCGGGCACCACCGTCACCCGCGCCTCGCTGCACAACTTCGTGGAGGTCGAGCGCAAGGACATCCGCATCGGCGACACGGTCTACGTCGAGAAGGCCGGCGAGATCATCCCGCAGGTCGTCGGCGTGAAGAAGGACGCGCGCCCGCCGGATGCGCTCTCGGTGCGGCGCCCGCGCGAGTGCCCTGCGTGCGGCACGCTTGTGGTGACGGAAGAGGTCTTCATCTACTGCCCGAACCCGGCTTGTCCGGCGCAGGTCCGCGAGCGCCTCGAGCACTTCGTCAGCCGTGCCGCGATGGACGTCGACGGAATGGGCGGCAAGCTCATCGATCAGCTCGTGGAGAAGCTCGGCGTCGAGAAGCCGCACCAGCTCTTCGCGCTCGACGAGGCGTCGCTCGCCGGGCTCGAGCGGATGGGCGAGAAGAGCGCGCAGAACGTGCTGAAGAGCCTCGAAGCGGCGAAGCAGCGCGGATTGGCGCGCGTCCTTGTGGGCTTGGCCATCCGGCAGGTCGGCGAGCGGATGGCCGAGGATCTGGCCGCGTACTTCTACTCGGCCGACGCCCTGCTGGCGTTCGCATCGCGCTACTGCGCGGGCGACGAGGAGGCCATCGAGACGGTGGCGCCGGAGAAGGGCACGGGCGCCATCGAGGGCCTGGCGCGAAAGAGCGCCGACTCCATCTTCGAGGAGCTCTGCTCGCCGGCGGTTCGGGAGGTCATCGAGGCGCTGGCGGCGGAGGGCGTGAAGCTGACGGCGCTGGAGGAGAAGCGGGAGGCGGTCGAAGGCGTCGCCGGCAAGACCTTCGTCATCACCGGGACCCTGCCCACGCTCAAACGCAAAAACGCCGAGGCACGGATCAAGGCGGCCGGCGGCAAGACGAGCGGCTCGGTGTCGAAGAAGACCGACTTCGTCGTCGCCGGCGAGGAGGCCGGGAGCAAGCTCGAGAAGGCGCAGCAGCTCGGCGTGACGGTGATCGACGAGGCCGCGCTCATCGGGATGCTGGCTCGATGAGCGGGACACCGATCGTGGCCGCACGGATCGTGGCCGGGCTGCTGGCGCTCGCGCTCGCCGGCTGCGGCGGTGGGCCTTCTCGGCCCGCGTTGCCGGCCAACGCGTGCCGGCCGGCGGACACGGACGCCCGGCCTTGGGAGACCCGCGGTTGGCGCGTCGCGGTGCCGGAGAGTGACGCGCCGCGCCGCGGTGCCGAGCGTCCGCGGGTGGTCGTGCAGGAGTTCAGCGACTTCGAGTGCCCTTTCTGCGCGCGCGCCGAGCCGACCATGAGCCGGCTGCTCGAGACCTACGGGCCGTGCCTGCAGGTCGTGTGGCGCAACCGCCCGCTCGCGTACCACGCGCACGCCGAGCTGGCGGCGCGGGCGGCGTTGGAGGTGTACCGGCAGCTCGGTGACGACGGATTCTGGCGCTACCACGACGCGCTCTTCGCCGATCAGGCGCACCTCGATCGGGCCCAGCTCGAGGCGAAGGCGGAGGCGCTCTCGGGGATGGACATGGACGCGTTCCGCGCCGCGCTCGAGAGTGGCGCGCACGCGGACGTCATCGAGCGCGACCGCGCCGCGGTGGACGCCATCGAGCCGCGCCTGGGCACGCCGACCTTCCTGGTCAACGGCGAGGTCATCCACGGCGCGCGCCCCTACGAGCGCTTCGCCCGCGCCGTCGAAGAGGCGCTCCTCGACCAGACGCGCTGAAGGCTCCGTCGCCAGCGCTCCGGTCGCCCCACGGTCGACCCGGGGCCCATCGACGGCGTCGCCCGCGGCCGCGCTTCGGTAGCCGGCCCTCGTCGAGCCAGCCACGCGGCTTCGGTCGTCGCGCCGCAGCGAGCGGCCAGGCCGAGCGGGCTTTCGACACCGCGTCGGAAGCCGGGACCGCCCATCGGAAGCCCGAAAGGGCGCGTCGGAAGCCCGAGAAGGCGCGTCGGAAGCCCCAGAGACCCGTCGGAAGCCCCCAAAGGCACGTCGAAAGCCTCGAGCGCGCGTCGGAAGCGTGCACGATGGACCCGCGCGGGGCTCGGCGCTCGGCCGCCGGTGACGCACCTCCGAACTCGGCCTCGGAACGACCGCCAGGGCGGCTCCGGTGAAGCGAATTTCGCTCGCGAGCCGAGCGAGCGTGTCATCCGCGGGCGGAGGTGTATCCTCGGACGCGGACCACGGCCCGGAGGTGTCCCATTCGTCTCGGAGTGGTACGAGAAAGCCAGATTGGCGAGCGGCGCGTCGGCATCGCGCCCCCCTCAATCTCGGCGTTGACCAAGCTCGGTTTCGAGGTGCTCGTCGAGCGCGGCGCCGGTGAGGCATCCGGCTACGCCGACGACGTGTACGAGGCCGCCGGCGCGTCGCTCGTCGACGAGGGCGTTTGGGAAGCCGACGTCGTCGTCAAGGTGCGACCACCGACGGACGAGGAGGTCGAGCGGCTGCGCGAAGGCGCGGTGCTGGTGTCGCTGATCTACCCCGCCCGGAACGAGGGGCTGGTCGAGAAGCTGGCGGCGCGGAAGGTCACGGTCATCGCGCTCGATCGGGTGCCGCGCATCACCCGCGCGCAGTCGATGGACGTGCTCAGCTCGATGGCCAACCTCGCCGGCTATCGCGCGGTGCTGGAGGCGGCCTCGGTCTACCAGGGCTTCTTCGGCCCGCAGGTGACGGCCGCGGGCTCGCTCCCGCCCGCGCGCGTGTTGGTCATCGGGGCCGGCGTGGCCGGGCTGGCGGCCATCGCGGCGGCGCGCGCGCTCGGCGCGGAGGTGCGCGCGTTCGACACGCGCTTGGCCACCCGCGAGCAGGTCGAGAGCCTCGGCGGCACGTTCCTCGAGCTCTCGTTCGACGAGAGCGGCGAAGGCGAGGGCGGCTACGCGAAGGTGATGAGCAAGGAGTTCATCGACGCGGAGATGCAGCTCTTCCGAGCGCAGGCCGCCGAGGTGAACGTCATCGTCACCACCGCGCTGGTGCCGGGCGCGAAGGCGCCGACGCTGGTGCCCGAGGACGTCGTCGACGCGCTGAAGCCGGGCTCGGTGGTGGTGGATCTCGCGGCCGAGCAGGGCGGCAACTGCGCGCTCACCCGGCCGGACGAAGTGGTGGATCACCACGGCGTGAAGATCCTCGGCTACACCGATCTGGTCAGCCGGATGGGCCACTCGGCCAGCCGCTTCTTCGGCGCCAACGTGACCCACCTCCTGAAGGAGATGGTCGACGACGGCGCGCTGAGCGTGGATTTGGAGGACGAGGTCGTCCGCGGCGCGTGCCTGACCCACGACGGCGAGGTGTTGCCGCCGCCGAAGCGGGCCGAGCCTACGCCGAAGAAACCCGCGGCCCCGTCGAGACCTCCGCCCGCCATCGACGCCAAGCCGGCGCAGAAGGACATCATGAGCCCGACGCGCCGCGCGTGGGGCACGACGCTGGGAGGCATGATTGGGGTGCTCGCGCTCTTCGTGGTCGGCCGCTTCGCGCCCCACGATTTCCTCGAGCACCTGACGGTCTTCGTGCTGGCCTGCTTCGTCGGCTGGCAGGTGATCTGGAGCGTCACGCCGGCCCTCCACACGCCGCTGATGAGCGTCACCAACGCCATCAGCGGGATCATCATCGTCGGCGGCATGCTCCAGGTCGGCACGGGGCAGATGAACCTGGCCGGCATCCTCGGCACGGTGGCCATCCTGGTCGCGGCCGTGAACATCGCGGGCGGCTTCCTGGTGACGCAGCGCATGCTCGCCATGTTCCGGAAGGACGACTCCAAGTGACCGGCGGCGCGCTGACCATCGCCTACCTCGTGGCGGGCGTCCTCTTCATCCGCAGCCTCGGCGGTCTCAGCAAGCAGGAGACCGCCCGCCGCGGGAACCTCTACGGCATGGTGGGCATGGCCCTGGCCGTGGTGGCGACGGCGCTCCAGCCGCACGTGACCAGCTACTCGACCATGGTCGTGGCGCTCTTGATCGGCGGCGCTGCGGGCGCGGTGGTGGCCCGCCGGGTGGCCATGACCGCCATGCCCGAGCTGGTGGCCATCCTCCACTCGTTCGTGGGGCTGGCGGCGGTGCTGGTCGGTATCAGCTCCTTCCTCGCGGCCGGCAACCCGCTCGAGGAGTCCGTGGCCCACCTCACGGGCGCGGCGCGCATCATCCACCTGGTCGAGCTCTGGATCGGCATCGCCATCGGCGCGGTCACGTTCACGGGCTCGGTCATCGCGTGGGGGAAGCTCCGCGGGACCATCAGCGGCAGGCCCTTGCTCCTGCCGGGCCGGCACCTGCTCAACGCGCTGATCGCGATCGGCATCATCGGCCTCGGCGTGCCCTTCGTGCAGCACACCGACAGCCCGGACGCCTTCACGTGGCTCTTGGTGATGACGGCCCTGGCGGCGCTGCTGGGCGTGCACCTGGTGATGGCCATCGGCGGCGCGGACATGCCGGTCGTGGTCTCGCTCCTCAACAGCTACTCCGGCTGGGCGGCCGCGGCGGCGGGCTTCGTGCTCTCGAACGATCTCTTGATCGTCACCGGCGCGCTGGTCGGATCGAGCGGCGCGATCCTCTCGATCATCATGTGCCGCGCCATGAACCGCTCGATCCTCAACGTCGTCTTCGGCGGCTTCGGCACCGCGGACGTGAAGGGGCCGGCCAAGGGCGCCGCCGAGAGCGGCGGGGACATCCGTGAGACGGACGCCGAGGGCCTGTCCGCGTGGCTGTGCAGCGCCAAGCGGGTGATCATCGTGCCCGGCTACGGGATGGCCGTCGCCCGCGCGCAGAACGCCGTTCACGATCTGACGCGGCACCTGCGCGAAGAGGGCGTCGACGTGCGCTTCGCCATCCACCCGGTCGCCGGGCGATTGCCGGGGCACATGAACGTGCTCCTGGCCGAGGCCGGCGTGCCCTACGACATCGTCCGCGAGATGGACGAGATCAACGACGAGTTCCCCCGGACCGACGTCGTCCTGGTCATCGGCGCCAACGACATCGTGAACCCCGGCGCGCTCGACGATCCCTCGAGCCCCATCTACGGGATGCCGGTGCTCGAGGCGTGGAAGGCCGAGCGGGTGGTGGTGCTCAAGCGCGGCATGAGCGCCGGCTACGCGGGCGTGGAAAACCCGCTCTTCTTCCTGGAGAACACCTACATGCTCTTCGGCGACGCGCGAGCGAGCATGGAGGCGGTCGGCGACGCCGTGCGCCAGCGCTGAGCGAGCGCGATCCGCGACCGGACCCGTGCGCAACCCGAGACGGGCTCAGGCGCGTTCCTTCGCCTCGAGCCGATCGGCGTCGCGGAGCTGCGGGAAGAGCACGCTCCAGAGGCCGGTGACGAGGAGGGTGCCGACCCCGCCGAGCACCACCGCCCGCAACGCGCCCACCGCGCGCCCGCCGAAGAGATCCGCGGTCACCCCCGACTCGAACTCGCCGAGCTCGTTGGAGGCGCCGATGAAGATCATGCTCACGCTGGAGACGCGACCGCGCATCTCGTCCGGCGTCTGCACCTGGATGAGCGTCTGCCGGATCTGCACGCTCACCATGTCCGCCGCGCCGAGCACGGCCAGCGCCGCCAGGCTGAGCGGGAAGTGCGTCGAGAAGCCGAATACCAAGGTGGCCACGCCGAAGAGCGCGACCGCCGCGAACATCCAGCGGCCCGCGTGCCGCGACACCGGCCGGAACGCCAGCACCAGCGCCACCACGGCCGCGCCCACCGCCGGCGCGCTGCGGAGCATGCCCATCCCGGTCTCGCCGACGTGCAGGATGTCGCGCGCGTAGATCGGCATCAGCGCGACGGCGCCGCCGAGCAGCACCGCGAAGAGATCGAGGCTGATGGCGCCGAAGAGGATCTTCTCGCGCCAGACGTAGCGCACGCCGGAGAGCAGCAGATCGAGGCCGCGCTCCTCCGGCGCCTCGTACTTCGGGAACTGCCGCTCGATGGCGATCAGCGTGCTGACCGCGAAGAGCTCACAGACGGCGGTGGTCACATAGGCCGCCGTGGCGCCGCCGAGCGCGTACACCAACCCGCCGACGGCGGGGCCAGCGATGGTGGCGATCTGGAAGGTGGACGAGCTGAGGCCGATGGCGCGCTGGAGCTTGTCGCCCGGCACCAACCCCGGCAGCAGCGCCCAACCGGCCGGCGCCGCGAACGCCCGCGTGGCGCCGAGCATCATCAGCACGGCGTACATCGGCGTCACGCCCCACTCGGGCACGCGCGAGAGACCCGCCAGCGCCAGCGCGCCGACGCCGTAGAGCGCGCGGCAGGTCACCAAGACGCGCTTTCGATGCGAGCGATCGACCACGTTGCCGGCCCACAGGGACAAGAGCGCCAGCGGGACGAACTGCGAGAGGCCGACCCAGGCCAGGTCGAGCGCCTCGCCGGTGCGCGCGTAGACCTGCCAGCCGATGGCCACGCTCTGCACTTGGACGCCGATCGTGCCGACGAAGCGGGAGCCGAGATAGAACGAGAGGTCGCGGAAGGGGTGCGGCGTCGACGGCACGCGCGGAGTATGCCGCCCGCGCGGGCGCGCGCACGGCCTGTGTGGGCGGCGAGCGGGCTCAGGGGTCGCGGACGGAACCGCTCACGCGCCGCGGCGACCGGTGCGCACGAAGCGATGGCGCTGCGGCCCGCCGAGAGGAGCGTGGATGCCCGCGTCTTCCATCCCCGCGGCGCGTGCGATGCGCTGGCTGCCTTCGTTCTCCGGCGGCGCGAGCGCGACCACGTCGCGGTCGGGGACCGCCGCCAAGATGGCCTTCACCGCTTCGGTGGCCAGCCCTTCGCCCCAGCGGTCGGGAACGATCGCGTAGAAGATCTCGAGGGCGTCACCGAAGGGGACCGGGTGCAGAGCGACCGTGCCGAGGAACGAGTCCGTGTCGCGATCGGCCACCGTCAGTCCCCACACCGGCTCGTCGGTGGCGTAGCTGCCGGCGATGGTGTCGAAGACCTCCGCCGCGCCCCCTTCCGTGCGCTGCCGTTCGGGCACGCTGAGGTGCGCGTAGAAGCGCGGGTCGGTGACGAGCGCGATGAAGGCGTCGCGGTCGGCGGCAACGTGGCGGCGCAGCCGGAGGCGCGCGGTCTCGATGGGCAGCTCCAGCATCTCGACTCAGAGCATGGAGCCCCGGCCGCGAGCGCAGCAAGCGCATTCGCGATCAGCCACGGATGCGGATCACCTTGGCGGCCTTCGGCGGCGGATCCACCGGTGGCAGCGCGAGCACCAGCGTCTCGACGTGTGGCAGGCTTCGGACCAGCGCGCCTTCGGCGTGCAGCTCGGAGAAGGCGCCGTCGTAGACCAACGCGCAGAGATAGATCTGCGCGAACCCGCGCGCGAACACACCCCACTCCTCGTCGTCCGCGCTGACCCGCTCGGGCGCGCGCCCGCCGCGGCACTCGGCCCGGGCGGCGGTCACGGCGGTGGCGATCTGCAGCGCTTCCTGCCAATCGGCCGTTCGCCAGTCCGGCGCCAGCTCGCTCAGGCGGTGCAGGCGGTGGGACCAGCGCTGCGCCACCGTCTCGTCGACGCCCGCTTCGCGGAGCTCGTGCTCTTCGGGAGCGCCTTCGGCCAGCCAGTGTGCCGGATCGAGGCCCGAGGCGGCGATCTCCGACGCCAGGTCGCGCGCGCGCTCCATCGCGTCGATGTCCCAGCCGTTCGCGCGTTGCGAGGAGCTGCCCCAGAGCACCGGCGAGCGCTCGTCGAAGACCATGGCGGCTCTCGCGCCGGACCGCTCCGCCAGCGCGTCGAGCTCTTCGTCCACGGCGCGCTGCTTCGCGGCGCCCAGCCCGCCGCTCGGGATCTCCGCGTGGGACGCCGCGCTTTCGAAGGGGCGAACCAAGGCTTCGAGGCGCTCGCGAAGGGCGTCGGGATCCTCGGGGACCGCGTCGAAGACGGCGACCACCCGCCAACCGGGTGCCAGCGGCGCCCATACCAGCCGCGGGTCTTCCGGGTCGCGGCCGCCGATCTCCGCTCGAACGTCCGCGGCGCTCAGGTCGCGGCGCACTACCTCCAACAACTTTCGAAGCTCGTCCACGTCGGCAGCCTACCATTTCGGCGGTTCGGGTAGCTCATGGCGTCTCGCCGGCGACGGATCGAGTCGCTCCGTCGCTTCGATGAGCGCGTATCGATTCACTTCGATATGTGCGTATCGAAGTGTCTCCGTGCGCGCGCGGCGACAATCCCCATCGAGGGACCTGAAAACGCATTCGCGATCGCCCATCCTGAATGGGAGATGAGCCGTTTCCCCATCACCGCTGCGATCCTCCTCGCGCTCGGGTGGGCGGCTCCGGCCGCGGCGCAGACCCCCGCGCCTCGCACCGTGCACCTGGCCCAGCCGACCTGCGGGGAGCTGCCCGTCTCGCCCCGCCGCGTGCGCGAGCTGCTCGCCCTCGCGCTCGAGCTCGAGG
This sequence comes from uncultured Pseudomonadota bacterium, assembly GCA_963832725.1. Classification (GTDB taxonomy): domain Bacteria; phylum Myxococcota_A; class Polyangia; order Polyangiales; family Sandaracinaceae; genus JAEZBP01. The sequence continues at coordinate 1,608,107 of CAWHVG010000003.1, read as the reverse complement.
GCGCGGTGTTGGTCGAGGACCCGGCGCTGGCCGAGGCCGAGGTCTCCTACGAGCCGTACCCGTGTGGTCCCGCCGCCACCCGCTTCGTGTTCCACCTGAGCCGAGGCGGTGTGCTTCGCATGCACGACGCCGCGATCGGGGCGCTGCCGCTCGGCTCGTTGGTACACGCGCTGGCGCTCGAGATGGCCAACGCGCTCCGCGGGCAACCGGGGGACGACCTGGCGGAGCGCATCGCTTCGTTCCCGCCGCCTCCTCCGCCGCCGGCCATCCCGCCGCCGGAGCAGGCAGAGGTGACGCTGGAGTCGCCGCGCCCGCCCAGGCGGGCTCTGTCCACCCACCCCGCCACGCGGGTCGGCATCGGCGGCGTCGTGCTGAACGCGCCGGCCGGCGGCGCGACCCTCGGCGGCGCGTTCGCGTTCCTCGATCTTCCGCTGGGGCGTTCGCCGCTCGTGCTGCGCATGGATGCGGGCGGCGCCATCGGCCCGAGCGCCTACGACCTCGTCCTCGCGTCGATCACCGGCGGGCTCACGCTCTCCTACTGGGCGCGCGTCTTCGATCGGCTCGCGGTCCGGGCCGGACCTCGCCTTTGGCTCGGCTACGGCTGGGCCCTCCATCCGGCGGGTGCGTCTCGACAGTCGGACCTGCCGCAGGTCGGCGCAGGTGGGACGGTCGCCGCCGAGATCGAGCTGACCGACGCGCTGGTCCTGGTCGTGGAGGGCGAGGTCGGCGCCAACCTGGTGGGGCTCGGTTACGCGCTCGCGATGGGCCACGCCGGCTTCCGCGGCGCGTACTGGGGTGGCCGGCTCGGCCTCGCCTGGCGCCTCTGAGCCGCGTGTTCCAACGCGGCCGCCGCGAGGGCCCGTCACTCGATCGGATAGCGCTCGAGGAGATCGGCGGGGATGGCGTGCGCGGTCGCGATGCGCGCGTAGAGCGCCGCCGTCGGTCGCGGGACGCGCGTCTTCTGCGGATCGTGCGGATCCACCTGATAGAGCCCGTAGGGGAGCGTGGTCCCGTGGTTCCACTCGTAGTTGTCCATGAGCGACCAGTACATGTAGCCGCGCACGTCCACACCTTCGTCGACGGCGCGCAGCAGCCACTGCAGCGTCTCGACCATCGTCTTCTGCTCGAACTCGATGTCGCCGCGCGGAATGGCCTGCCCGTCGTTCTCGGTGATCACCACCGGCACGCCGAAGCGCTGGTGGATGAGCGTGACCAGCTCGTAGATCCCGCGCGGGTAGATCTCGTCCTGCTGGATGGTCAGCGGGTTGAAGGTGGTCAGCGGCGACAGATCGGGCAGCGCGGGTTGCGAGGCGCCGGAGACGCCGATGCGCACGTAGTAGTTGATGCCGAGGTGATCCATGCGTCCGGTCAGATCGGCGCGCATCTCGCCGGTGCCGTCGAGGTTGTCGTCCAGGACCCCGCCGACCACGCCGTTCAGGAACGCCATGTTCCACAGATAGAAGACGTTCTTCGCGGCGTCGACGTCCTGCTGCCGCGAGGGATGGAGGGGCGCGACGGGCGCCATCGCGTAGACGAGCCCCACGTCCGCGGCCACTCCGTCGCCGTCGGCGTCCATCGTGTCCGCGGCGTGGATCGCGTCGTACATCCGCGCGTGGCCTTCGATCAGCGCCACGAAGACCGTCTTCGCCAGGTCCGAGCGCAGGCTCAGCGCCGGCGGGTTGGTACGCGCCGCGGTCTGCAGCACGTAGCCCGGCAGCACGATGGCGAAGGGCTCGTTCTCGGTGGCCCACCAATCCACCTCGGCCCCGAACTCCTGCGCAACGAACCCGGCGTACTTGGCGATCTCGGGGATGGTCGTGTCCGGATCCGCCCAGCCGCGCGCCGTGCAGGTGTCGAAGTCGACGGTGCACCCGCGGCCGTCGTGGATCCAGGTCGGCAGCGTGTAGTGGTTGACCGTGACGTAGGGGGTGATGCCGCGCGCGTGGAGCGCGGCGAAGACGGCGTGGTAGTGGTCGAGCGCGGTCTGGTCCGCCATCGCGCGCAGCGCATCGTAGCCGTCCACGCCCGCCGTCGACGTCGGGAAGATGCGGCTCCACTCCAGGCTCATCCGGAAGGCGGTGTGCCCGTCGGCCTGCGCCAGGTCGAAGTCGTGCTCGTAGAGCTCCCAGTGTCCGGGGCCGACCACCGCCGGGTCTTCGCCGCTCAGGTAGGTGCGGGTGATCGCCTGCGTGTCCGGCGAGGTGACGAACTGGTACCAGTCGCTGTTCGCGTCGGTGCACTCGCTGGCGGGCAAGGTGGGGCAGCCCATGTCCACCTGGAACCCGGCGGTGGACGCGCCGATCAGGAAGCCGTCGGGAAATGGCCTCGGCGAAGGGGTGTTCGAGCATGCGACGAGTGCCAGCGCGGCGAAGGGGAGGGCAGGGCGCATCGACACCGATGGTAGCGCACCTCTTGGTCCGGGAGATCCGGGCACCCACACCGCATCGGCGCACGGCCGCCGTCAGCGACCGAGCACAGGCACCCCGTTCGCGTCGAACGACATGGGCGTGGTGAACACCCGGCGGCCGCCCTCCGGCACGTCGGCGTGGAAGACGGCGAGCGGCAGGCCGTCCGCGTCGACCGTGACGCCGTGATGCCCCGGCCCCTCGAGGCCCGAGAGGGTCGTGCTCAGCCAGGGGTTGTTCGGCTGCTCGACGAAGGGCCCGCGCGGGTCGTCGCTCATCGCCACGCCGAGCGCGTACTGCGGCGTGCGGACGAAGTTGCCCGAGTACATCAGCGCGAAGTGACCGTCGTGCAGCTCGACCCAAGGGCCCTCGGCGACCACCGACTCCCAACGCTCGCTCGGCACCAGGACGTCGGTCGGCGTCGTGTCCATGAAGGTCGTGTAGTCGGCCATCTCGAGGACGGCGATCACGCTGACCGGCGTGTAGTGCACGAAGTAGAGAAACTTCCGGCCGTCCGGCAGCTCGCGCAGGAAGGGATCGATCGTCAGCTCCTCGTAGTCCGCGGTGATGTCGGGCTCGGTGCCGCCGCCGACGTACACGCCGTCGCCGACGCCGCCGTGGCCGCTGCCGACCAGCGGGTGATCGAAGACGTCGGTGAAGGGCCCCTCCGGCGTGTCGGCGAAGGCGACGCCGATCCGCCGGTCGCAGGTGTAGTAGAGGTAGTAGCCGCCGTCGCCGGGATGCACCGAGGGCGCCCAGGCGTCGGCCGGCTCGGTCCAGGTGCCGGCCGTCGGCTGCCAGACGTAGCCGAGGCAATCCCACTGCACGAGAATCGGTGGAGGTCCAGCCTTCGATCCCGAGCGTCGAGGTGGTCGCGTAGAGATACCAACGGTCGCCGACCTTCATCGGGTGCGGATCGCCGATGTCGAGCCCGATCATGGGGTTGGGAGTCGCCTCGAGATCGAGTCGCTCGACGGGCAGGGGAGGGCCGGCGTCGGCCACCGAGCCGCCGTCGGAGCTCGCCGAGGGGCCGCCGTCGGCGCTCGCCGAGGGGCTCCCGCACGCCGCCAGAAGGAGCCCCACGGTGAGGGAGGTCGTGCGTGCCAGCATGGTCCCAGAATCGCTCTCTCGGCGCGCGATGCCAAGTGTGGCCCCCGTTCGCGCGCCCTCCGCGCGTGCTAAGATCGCCTTCGTGGCCGAGGAAGTCGGGAAGCGCGCGAAGAAGCCCAGCGGCGCGGCGAAAAAGGACGATGTCGCGCTCGTCATCGGCGCGACGCCCGACGGGGAGACGCTGGGCGTGCTCCGCAAGCGCGGCGAGCGGGTCGAGCCCGCGTTGGTCCGGCGGGCCGTGGAGGGACAGCCCATCCAGGGTGAGCTGATCCGGATGAGGCCGCGCGAGGAACCGCTCCTCTACGACGTGGACGTCGTCTACGACCCGAGCGAGGCCAGCGACGACGAGGGCGACGCCGACGGCCCGGTCCAGGTGGCCAACCCTCGCTACCGCAAGGGCTGGGACCGGGTGTTCAAGAAGAAGCGCCGCGTGCTGAACTGATCCGTGTCACGGGCGTACATCCGGGCGCTCGGACCGAAGCTCGCGCGTAGCACAGACGATTGGCGCGCTCGGAGGCCGACGCGTAGAGCGCGCATCTCGCATAGACGCGACGCTTCGAAGCGCTCTCGGTGAGCTCGCGAGGTCCGCTCCCCGGTGCGTGGGCGGCGCTGGGCGACGACGTCGTAGTGCTCGGCGAACGAGAACGCTGGGGAAGGGCGCTGCTCGAGCTCCGAGACGTCGTCGAGGCGATGCACGACGAGGCTCGCCGAGCGGGCTCAGCCCGCCGCGCGCGCGCCGGTCGCCGCCACCTCGAACGGGTGCCCGGTGAGCTCCTCGCTCAGCGTCCACAGCCGGGCTGCGATCTCCGGGTCCTCGGCGCGCCTGCTGACCCGCGCGCGGGTGGGCAGCCCCACCAGCCCGAGGGGACCGCCCGGCCCGACGTACGAGCCCGGCTCGACCTCCTGCGTGGCGGCGTAGAGCGTCGGCAGCGCGCCCCAGGCCGAGCTCTGGGCGAACGCGCCGTTGCCGAGGTTCATGATGGTCTCCTCCAGGCTCGAGCCGCTGATCTTCGCCTGCTTGGTCTGGAGGTTCGTGCTCGCGTAGCCGGGGTGACAGGCCACGGTGGTCACGCCGACGGATGCCAGCTCCGCGCGTCGCGCCAGCTCCTTGGCGAAGAGCATGTTGGCCAGCTTGCTCTGGCAGTAGGCCGGCCAGCGCGAGTAGCTCTTCTCCCAGTTCAGATCGTGGAAGCGGATCGAGCCGAAGAAGTGGGCGATGCTGCCCACCACGACGATGCGCGCGGGCCGCGCCGCCACGAGCCGGGGCCAGAGCAGGGACGTCAGCGCGAAGTGACCGAGGTGGTTGGTCCCGATCTGCATCTCGAACCCCTCGGCCGTGCGTGCGAGGGGCAGCGCCATCACGCCGGCGTTGTTGACCAGCAGATCCAGCGACGCGTGCGCGGTGCGGAATGTCTCGGCGAAGCGGCGGACCGAGCTCAGATCGGAGAGATCGAGCTGATGCAGCTCGAGCGTCGCGTGCGGGATCTCGGCCTGGATGTGGGCCTGCGCGGCGCGGCCCTTGTCCATGTTGCGGCAGGCCATGATCACCCGGGCGTTCTTGGCGGCGAAGCCTCGCGCCGCCTGCAGGCCGATCCCGCTGTTCGCGCCGGTGACGACGACCGTCTTGCCGGAGAGATCCGGCATGTGATCGGGGGTCCAAATCATCGCCGGCAACGATAGCAGCCCGGCGGCGGTCCGTCCGAAAAGGCCTCCCGCCCGCGCTCTCGCTGCCCTACGATCCCAACATGTTTTTCTCGACGAAGAAGACGAGGATGCCCCGGCCCGAGGAAGCGCTTCCGGGGCGCGACGCGGAGATGCCCGTGGCGGGGAAGCACGCCGTGCTCGGCACGCCGCTGAAGGAACCCTTCGCGGAGGGGCTCCAGATGGCCATGTTCGGCATGGGCTGCTTCTGGGGCGCGGAGCGCAAGCTGTGGCAAGCGCCCGGCGTGGTGAGCACGGCGGTCGGCTACGCGGGTGGCTACACGAAGAACCCCACCTACGAAGAGGTCTGCACCGGCATGACCGGGCACAACGAGGTGGTGCGGGTGGTCTTCGATCCCTCCGAGACGAGCTACGAGGCGCTCCTGAAGGTGTTCTGGGAGAGCCACGACCCGACCCAGGGCATGCGCCAGGGCAACGACGTGGGCACGCAGTACCGCTCCGGGATCTACGTCTTCGACGCGGCACAGCGAGAGGCCGCCGAGCGCTCCAAGGAGGCCTACGAGGCCCGCCTGCGCGAGGCCGGCTACGCCGCGGTGACCACCGAGATCGTGGACGCGCCGCCCTTCTACTTCGCCGAGGACTACCACCAGCAGTACCTCGAGAAGAATCCGCGCGGATACTGCGGCCTCGGCGGGACGGGCGTGACCTGCCCGGTCGGTCTGGACGCCTGAGGGTCTGTCGAAGAACCTCGCTCTTCGGCTCTTCGCCGCACCGCTGGTCGCGCTGCGAGCCCAGGTCGCCGGCTTCTACTCCCCGGCAGCGATTCTGCTATTCTCGGGCCTTCATGCGTATCCACACCGAATCGTTGATCCGCCACCCGCAGGAAAAGGTCTACCTCGCGTACCGCGACCGCCTCCCCGAGATCGCGGCGTACATTCCGGACGTGAAGGAGATCGTGGTCGAGTCGCGCGACGAGACCGAAGGGGGCGCCAAGCTCCACAACGTGTGGATCGCCGAGCGCGAGATCCCCGTCTTCGCGCGGGCGTTCCTCAAGCCGGAGATGCTCAGCTGGGACGACCACGCGGACTGGAGCGACGCCGATCACCAGGTGCGGTGGACGCTCAAGCTCCGTGTCTTCACCGAGAGCGTGCGCTGTAGCGGGACCAACACCTTCCGGCGCGTCGACGACGGCACCACGTCGGTCACCCTCGAGGGCGATCTGGACATCGACCTCAAGAGCATCCCGGGCGTGCCCAAGCTGCTGGCCGGCGGCCTCAAGCCCAAGGTCGAGAAGTTCATCGTCTCGCTGATCACGCCGAACCTGGAGCGGGTCAACGAGAGCCTCCAGCAGTTCCTCGACGAGCACGGCTGAGCGGCTCTCGACAACCTCTCGTCGTTCTTGTCCGAGAGGCCGTGAATCGTTGCGCGGCCGTTCTGGCACCGCCAGCAGTCGCGACCTCGGTCGCGGCGGGTGAGTGACGGCTCGGTCGGCCCCTGCGGGGACACACTTCGCGCCCCACGGGCTCCGGTGCGGCGATGCTCAGCGCGCTCGGATCCAGCGCTCGAAGCGCCAGGGGCCGCTCGGCTCGCGCCGTCGCGCGGGCGCGGCGCCTCGGGTCAGCCCGGCGCCGGCGAGCGTCTCCTCGCCCGGAAACGCGCCTCCGCGGGCGCGCGGGTCGAGCTCTCCCTCGAACACGCTCAGCGTCAGCTCGTCGATCGCGCTCGGGGGCTCGTAGAGCGGGACGGCGACGCTCGGGCCCGCCTCGATCGAGAATCGAGCGCACGCCGCGCGCCCGCAGCAGCGCGAGCGCGGCGCGAGGGCTCGGCGCCTCCATCCCCACGACCTCGCACGCCGCCTCCGCGCGCATGCGTGCTGCCGCCTCCCGCGTGCTCAGCACGATGGGCTTCGCCCAGCTCCGAAGGGCGGGGTGGTCGAGCGGGACGTCGCCTCGCGTGAGCACCAAGAGCCACGGCGGCGCTTCGAGACCGAGCGCTCGTCGCCACATCCCCAAGGCCTCTCCCGCGCGGCCGGGACCGCCCAACTCGTAGCGGAGCTCCGGCTCGGCCCGCAGCACCGCGCCCGACACCAGGATGGCCTCGACACGGGCGCGCGCGAAGTTCAGCGCGAAGAAGTCCGTGTCGCTCCTCGGGCTGTGCTCGCCGATCCGCATCACGTGCCGCGCGCCCTCCCGCTCCGCCACCGCCACGACCTGCAGCACGCCCCTCGCCGCGCCGACGGGGCCGCCGTAGAGCGCGGCGGCGAAGCGGGACACGCCCTCGGCGTCTTCGATCGCGGCGGCCTCGAACGACGGGCTCATCGCGCCAGCGCTCCGAACATCGAGCGGCGGCAGTACGCGCGCACTTCGCCTTCGCGGCCGGCGGTCCGTGCCTCGCCGCAGCGCTGGCAGGCGGTGTAAGCGGGCTGTCCGAAGACGCCGAGCGGTGCGAGCTGGCGGAGGGCGGGCTGCGCGGGATCGAGGATGGTGTCGAACAGCGCGTCGAGGTCGAGCTCCCGCGCGGCCGGGAAGGTCTCGGGCGCCTCCACCGCCAAGCCGGGAAAGGTGCGCTCGTCGCGTCGATGCGCGCACCAGCGCTCCTCGAGCCAGGCGCCGAGCCGTGCGAAGTAGTCCACGCGGACGGATGATAGCCCCGGGGGCGGCAGGCGGCTCGGCCCGCGACGCGTGCGCTGAGGCGCACCGCCCATCACATCCGGCCTCGACACGCCGGAGTCTTGCCAGCCGACACTGGACCCGAGCGCCCGGTCCGTGGCACGACCCGTCCATGCGACGGCTGCCGTGGCTCGGAGGGGCGCTGATCTTCTCGTGGGCGCTGGTCGCCGCGCCGCTCGCGGCGCAGGATGCCCCGGCCGAGGGCGCCGAGCCGGTCGTGCCGGAGCCGGTCGTGCCGGAGCCGGTCGTGCCGGAGCCGGTCGTGCCGGAGCCCGCCGCGCCGGAGCCCGCCGCGCCCCATCCGCTCGAGCCGGAGCCCGCCGCGCCCCATCCGCTCGAGCCGGGCGAGATCGGCCGCCGAATCGAGGAGACCTTTCGGTCGTTGGCCGACATCGCGCCGCTCCTCCGCCGCCAGCGCGAGGTGAAAGGAATCCGCCGCGCGCTGCCCCGTTTTCGCCGGGAGGTCGCGCTCCACGCGGCGCAGCCGGCTCTCGCGCGCTTGGACGGCCTCTCATCGCGCCAGCTGCTCGATCTGGAGCAGGACTGGGACCGGATCGGCGACCGGCTCGACGCGTGGCAGTCGACGCTGGAAGCGCGGGGCTCGTCGGTCGCAGAGGAACGCCAACGCATCGCCAGCACGCGGCGGCTCTGGGTCGTCACCCGCGACGCGCCGCGTGAGGAGCCCTTGCCCGAGTCCCAGCGGAGGCGGATCGACCGCCTGCTCGGCCACATCGACCGGGTCGCGCACCGGCTGACGCTGCGACACCTCGAGGTGCTCGAGACGCAGGGTGAGCTCTCCGACCAAAGCATCCGCATCGCGGCGGTCATCGCGCGCATCGATTCGGCTCGGCGGCGGGCGCGCGAGGAGCGGGGACGGCCCGACCACGAGCCGGCGTGGACCGGTGGCGAGGGGCTCTCCGGCGCCCGACCCGAGCCGCCCCCCGGTCAGCTCTTCGATGAGCATGTCATCGCGCTGAGGGCGTTCTTCCTCCGCGAAAAGGGGAGGCTCGGGTGGCACTTCGCCGCCTTCGTTCTGCTCGCGTTGGCGTTGGTGATCGTGCGGCTGCGCTTTGGTCCGGCGCGGCTCCGCGGGAGGCGCTCCTCGCCGCTCGCCGCGCTCCGGGCGCGGCCGGTGGCGAGCGCGGCCCTGCTCAGCTTGGTCGCGACGCCGCTCCTCTACCGCTGGGTTCCTTCCGTGGTCCTCGGGCTGGTGCTTCTGGCGACCATCCCCGCTGTGCTCCGCATCGGCGGCGCCGTGTTGCCCGAGCCGCGCGCGCCGATGATGGGACTGGTGGCGCTCGCCGGCACGAGCGTGCTGCTCCTGTCCGGGTATGCGCCGGCGGCGGGTTTGCGCATCGGGCTGGCGTTGGTGCCCGGAGCGGGCGCGCTGCTCTCGTTCCGGCTCGGACGGGCCATCCGCGGGGTGCCGGTGACCCAGGATCGCTGGGCGCGGCGGCTGCACGTCCTCTGCGCGGCGGCCGCGCTCCCGCTGGCTGCGGCCGTGTACTACGACGTGGTCGGGTACGTGGAGCGGGCCGCGCTCTTGTCGGACGCCACTTACAGCGTGGTCGAGCTCGCCGTGGCGCTCTACTGCGCGGTGCAGCTCGCGAGCGCGATCGTCGCTCAGTTGGCCCGCCATCGCCGCGCGCGGGTGCTCTTGACGCTGCGTGACCGGAGGCGCCAGACCGTCCGCTTCATCACGTCGGTGCTGCGCTGGGTGGCCGTCGCCTTTCTCGCGTACAGCGCGTTGGTCGCGTTCGACGTCCTCGATCCTCTCGCCGAGCAGGCCCGTGTCGCGCTGCGTCAGAGCTACGAGTTCGGCTCCATCGAGCTCTCGGTCGGTGACGTGCTGGCGTTCGCCGCCGTCTTGGCCGGGACCGTGGCCGTCGTGCGGTTGGTGCACTTCGCGCTCCAGCTGGAGATCCTCCCGCGCTTCGACCTCGGGCAGGGGACCGAGGCGGCCATCTCGCTGACGGTGAGCTACTGCCTGGTCGCCCTCGGCGTCGTGCTCGCGTTCGGGAAGGCGGGCGTGGACCCCGAGCGCCTGGCGCTTCTCGGCGGTGCGCTCGGCGTCGGCATCGGTTTCGGTCTCCAGAACGTCGTCAGCAACTTCGTGTCGGGGCTGATCTTGGTCGCGGAGCGACCGATGAAGGTGGGCGACGTGATCGAGATCGGATCGCTGGTCGGCCAGGTGCGCCGGATCGGCATCCGTTCGAGCACCGTTCATTCGCTCGACGGCGCGGAAGTCATCGTGCCGAACTCCGACCTGATCTCGGGTCAGCTCGTGAACTGGACGCTGACCGACTCGCACCGGCGCGTGGAGCTCGCCGTCGGGACCGGCTACGCGCACGACCCGAAGGACGTGAAGCCGATCCTGGAAGAGGTCGCTCGCACGCAACCGGGCGCGCTGACCAATCCGAAGCCGGAGGTGCTCTGCACGGGCTTCGGTGACAGCTCGATCGACTTCGCCATCCGCGTTTGGTCGGTGGACTTCACGTCCGGCATCCGGATTCGGAGCGAGCTCGCCCAGCGCGTCTACGCGGCGCTCGACGAAGCCGGCATCGAGATCCCGTTCCCGCAGCGTGACCTGCATCTGCGGTCGGTCGATCCGGCGGCGAGGGCGTTGGAGCGGCCGGCGCACTCCGACGACGAACCCTCTTGATTCAGCCTGTGGGGTTTTGCCTGGACACGCACATTGGAAAGATCCGGCATTCTCCGCTCCATGGGCGAGGGGAACGAGAGCGCGGTCGAAGCGTGTGAACGGGCGATCCGCAGGTGGATCCTACGCGGCGGGCTCCGGCCGGGAGAGCGGCTGGTGCCGGAACGCGTGCTCGCATCGCGCTTGGCCGTCAACCGGACCACGTTGCGGAGCGCGCTGACCCGTCTGGTCCGCGCACGCCTCCTGAAGGTCCGACAGGGGAGCGGTTATCAGGTTCGAGACTACCGTGAGAGCGGTGGGATCGAGTTGGTGCCGGAGCTGGGCAGGGCGGGGGAGCTCGGGGTGCCGCGCGCAGCGGCGGGGCTCCTGCAGCTGCGGCGGATGCTGGTGTCGACGGCGCTGACGGCCCTCGCGGCGTCGGGGCGCGGCACGGAGTCGGTGGCCGCGGCCGTGGAGCGTTTCGGCGAACGAGCCCGTGGGGGCACTTCGGCTGGCGGGTTGGCCATGGCGGACCAGGATGTCCTCGCGGCGCTCTTCGCCTCGGCGGAGTGCCCGGTGGCGGAGCTGGCCCTCAACGACGTCAGCTTCGCCATCCGGGATCTCCAGCCGCTGCGGGACGCGCTCTATGCGGACCCGGACGGGCACTTGGCGGTGGCCTGGATGCTCGCCCGTTGGGCGGAGCGCCCTCGCGCGGAGGCTGTGGAGGACCTCCTCGGGGAGGTCGAGCGCCGCGACGCCGTCGTCTTGGAGCGACTCGAGCCCTCGGCTCGGGTGGCGGTCGCCGACTGAGACACAAGCCGCTGGCCGACCAAAACGTCTTGGGCCGACGCTCGCATGGCGAGGTCGGCCCGAACGAGGGTCCGGCCGGAGCCGGCGATGTTTCAGCGGGCGTGGACGAGGAAGTGCTCGCGCACGTGGTGCGATCCCGAGCGATGCTCGACGGTGATCGCGTGCCGGCCCGGTGCATTGACCCGAACCCTCACGGACGCGTGGCCGGGCGGGCCGTCGGTCACGAAGCGGTGTTGGCAGCGTTCGACGTCGCACTCGGCCGGCGCGCTGGTGCTGCCGGGGACCTCGACGTCCATCGACGCAGGAACGTCGATGTGGACGGTGGCGGGGTCTCGATGGTGGTGCGTCCAGAGGTCCAGGTCCACCCAGACCTGGCCGTCGTCACCGAGGACGACGTCGTGCTCCTCGTAGCGTGACAGGCTCTCGATCGGAGCGCCGAGCATCGAGTGCAGGACCAGTACGACCGCAGCGAGCGTCGGGACGACGATGGCGAGGCCGGACCAGATTGGGCTGCGCCGCGGGGCCTCGACCTCGGACCGCACCAGCGCTCGATTCAGCCGGCCCTCGAACCTCTCGGAGACGCTCATCTCGCGAAGGGCGCGCGCCCCGCGCTCCAACTCGGGCGGAAGCGGCGGCACGGAATCTCGGTCACCCATCACGACACCCCCACGTCCTGGCGCAGCCGGTCGAAGATCTTGCGAAGCTTCACGCGCCCCCGCGCGTGGCGGCTCTTGACCGTACCGACCGGTACGTCGAGGACTTCGGAGACTTCCTCGTAGCTGCGCTCTTCGACGTCGCAGAGGTGCACCACCGTGCGATAGGGCTCGGGGATGCGCCGGAGACAGTCCAGGAGCAGCGTGCTCTCCTCGTGGACGATGGCGTGGACCTCGGGGTCGCTGGGCGCGACGTTGTCCGACGACAGGTCGTCCAAGAGGTCGCCGAAGCGCTCGAGCGCGGCCTGCAGGAGGGAGCGGCGTCGCTTGAGCGAGCGCATCACCTCGGCGTGCTCGTTCCGGACGATGCCGTAGAGCCAGGCGGAGAGGCTCCCGCGGCCCTGATAGGACGCGCGGTGGACGTAGGCCTTGACCAGGCTGTTCTGGAGCAGGTCCTCGGCTTCGGTCGCGTCCCGGCTGAGGATCAGCGCCAGCCGGTAGAGCTGGGGCAAGTGGGGGGAGACGTGGCGGGTGAAGCTGGCCCGGGTCCAGTTCGCCGGGTCGACCGGCGTTTCGAGCGCGCTCTCGCTCTCCCTGAGAGAACCCAGCGCTGAGGAGATTGTCGGCATGAACCAGCTCTCCGTGCGGGACACCATTCTCTACCCCTCGCGAGCAGGACTACTCGCGCCTGTGGCCATATACCCGAAAAGTGGCGAGGAGGCCAGCCGGCCTCTCGGGCCTCACCGAGGCTATCCTAAGGTCTGCACGAAGTCGGCGCTTCCGTTCGCCGGCGGCGTTCTTGGTCGGAACCCCGGTGTGGCGCGATGGATTCCGTTTATTCAACGGGCAGTGGCAAAATTCCGCAGCTCGTCCCTCGTTCTCCGGTTCCTTCGGGAAGGCCGAGAAAAAAGGGAAGCACGTGCTCCGCTGCCGGGGCAGCGGAGCACGTGCTTCGGGGGGGAGATAGGAGATAGCGGAGGAGAAATCTTTCAAAACCAGAGCTGAGCCTGGGCGATCACCCGGTGCGAAGAGCCGACGGGGATCTCGTTGGCGAACGTTTGGCCGCTCTGATTGTCGGCGAATCGGTAGTTCAAGAGCAACTTGAGATGCTGACCGTAGTAGGTATCGCCGAGTGCGAAGTAACCGCCGATGGCACCTTCGTAGAACTGAACGAGGCCGCCCGTCAACATCGTGGCGGCACCATTGCTGAACGCGGGGTTGCCCCAACCGGCGCGAGCGGAGATCTCCAGGATCTTCGGGAGCACGAAGTAGCCGGCTTGTGCATAGGTACCCCAGGCCAGAGTCCAGGGGGTCGAGATCGGCGTGCCGGACCCGAACTGCGTACCCTTCAGGAAGCCCTCGGCCTGGATGTAGAGAGAGCCGAACGCTGCCGCGGCGTCGACGCCGCCCGATGCATAGCGGTTGGTCTGCGTCGACCCGGACGCCGCATAGGCCTCGCGGTAGTAGCCGCTGGTTCCGAACGAGAGCGCCCCGACGTCGTCGTGATCGAGCGAGGGCGTCTGACCGTAGGGCATGTGCCCGACCGGCGTCACGACGAAACGGGCGACCGCCATCGGTGTGGGCGTGTTCGTCGTGAAGTCCGTGTCGATGCCGTTGCCGTTGTAGATGCCGGCGTAGTACTCGATCATCCCGTCCAGCGGCGTCCCGTAGACCATCGCTCCCGTGTCACGGCCGGCCGCGTTGGCAGCGAAGAAGTTCGCGATCGCGCCGCGATCCGGGAACTGGAGCTGCATCAAGCTGGTGATCCAGGCCCGCGAGAAGGGCACACGGTACTGACCTACTCGGACGGCGATCTCCGGCGCAGCCACGACCTCGAGCTGCGCATCGAGCAGTCGGGGGCCGGCGCTGCCGGCCAGTTCGGGCTGGAAGTACGCCCGGATGAGTTCGTCGAAGGCGCTCATCGCGAGCTGCGGGCGGACCAGGTTGACCGAGAAGTAGTCGGTCGTGTGGAACCCGTCGGCCCCGGTCAGCGCGCCCGGCTGAAAGGAGTCCACGTTGTAGCGGAACCAGGCCGACATGTGGAGCTCGACCGTGAAGTTCGCCAGCTCGGGCGCCACGAATCGAACCCCGTGCTGCAACGACACGTCCATATGTGCGGAGGGCGTGCTCGGGGGAGGTGTCGGCGGAGGATTGGCGGCCGCGCGCGACGCCGCCGGACCGGACGCAGCCGGGGCCGACCCAGCCGGGACGGGAGGCGGCGCGCTGGGCTGCTGCTCGGGAACCCGCGTGTCGCGCGGCTCGGCGACGGGCTCCTCGGGAGGCTCTTCCATGGACGATGGCGGCGCGGTGGGCGGGCTGGTCGGCTCGGCCAGAGGCTGCTGGGCCAGAGGCTGCTGGGCCAGAGGCTGCTGGGCCAGAGGCTGCTGGGCCTGGGGCTGCTGGGCCTGGGGCTGCTGGGCCAGAGGCTGCTGGGCCTGGGGCTGCTGGGCCTGCGTCGCCGGCGGCTGCGCGGCCGCGGCGAGGGGGGCCAGCTCCGCCAGGACGGCCAGCGAGAGGCCGCTCAACAGTAGGAGGCGACGCTTCCTTGTCTGCGAATCGGTGTCCTTGCCGGCCCGTTCGAGCGCTTCGTCCAGCCGCTTCTTCAGTGCGGTCGGCGGCTGGACGCCACGCAGAGCGTGCAACGCGCGCTCGAGAGGAGCGGGAATCGGTACTAGCGATCCGCGGCGTGTCATCGGTTGGGGGAAGAGGTTGGTTGGTGCGGGCGCAAGGTCACCGGTCGCGTGCGTTCGGAGGACGCTCGCAGCGCGTCCTTGCGCACCGCATCGACCACGACGGAACGGGGTCGATGCGGGTTCCGTGTTTGTTTTGATCTTCATGAGTTTTGGCCAGGCAATGGAGTGGCGCCCGCGCTAAGTAGTCGCGCGATGCTGGTCGACGACTACGTGTTGCGGCAGGTCCGAAAGCTCGCCGAGCTGATCGCGTCCATCGGGGCGCGGGCGGCGGGGTCGGTCCACCAAGACCTGGAACGGGAGCTGGCCGACGCCTACCAATCGTTGCTCGGCATGCAGCCCGCGATGGCGGATGTCCTGACCGCCGAGACGCTCATTCGGATGCTCGGTGATCCGAGCTCGGTCCGGGTCGGGGCGTCGCTCCTCCTGGCACACGCCGACCTTCGCCTGGTGCGAGACGACGCGTTCGGAGCCGAGGAGCGCTGGAGGAAGGCGTTGCGCATGGCTCAGCACGCCGGTGACAGCGAGCTCGCTGCGGAGATCGAAGCCCGACTGGCCCGTCGCGTTTGACGTCCCCGTTCGCCGTCTTCGACACGCGAGGCGACGGCGAGGCGAGCGGGCTGTCGAAACGAGCCGGACCGAAGCCCGCAATCGAGACGGTCACCAGGTGCAATGCGCGGTGAGGAGTCGCGGCGGGTGCACGGCGGCGAGCGGCGATGCCGCGGATGGTGGCGCCCGGCCTTGGGGCGACGGAGGCCCGTCGGCCGACTTTCAGCTGCCCAGACGGCCGAGCGTATCCCGCAGGCGTGCCTTCGTCTCGTCGTCATGCTCGCGGGCGATGGCCCGGCGGACGGCCGCGCTGGCCTCGTCGCCGTAGATCTCCTGAAGGGCGGCGGTGGCCTCGTCGTGAAGGCTGTCCGTACCGGCGATGCGGATCAGGTCGCGCATCATGTGGCTGTCGCCGCGGCAGCTCGGGGAGCGGCGGTAGGCCCGGCGGTACTGCGCGAGCGCGCTGCTCAGCCAGCCGCGGGTCGCGTACATCCGAGCCAGGAGGAGGACGGACCGGATATCGTTCGGGTGGTGCCGCCGGTAGCTCACGACCTGACGGATGTGCCGCTTGGTGATGGTCTGGCCGCGCCCGAGGCGCCGCTGGACGGTCGAGAGCGGCGCGGGCTCGCGGCCCGCCCATGGATTTCGCGCGGCGGGGCGGTTCGCGGGCGGCTCAGGCTCGTCGCCGTCCTCCGGGTCGTCCTCCGCGGGCGCGTCTGCGGGCTCGTCCAGGCTGGAGTCGTCCAGGCTGGAGTCGTCCAGGCTGGGGTCGTCGGCGTCGGGATCCTCGTCCGCGCTCGGGTTCGTGTCCTCGCTCGAAGCCTCGGTGATCGATCCCGACGCCGCGCTGGGCGGGGTCTCGGTCGCCTCGCTCGGCTCCGCCTCCGCAGGCTCGTCCACGCTCGACGTCGCCGGACCGGCGATGGGCGCATCCGGCCCGCGCGTCGGTGCGTCCGACGGAGGCCAGAGCGCCCACGCGGCCACGCCGGCGGCCACGAGGAGCGTCCCCGCCACCGCCAGGGCAGGGAGCCGTCGGGAGCTGCGTCGGTTCGGTCGCCCCGCGACCGTCGGCGCCGCCGGCACCGCGAGGCGGGTGTTGGCGTGGGCGATCTCGCGCTCGCGCGTCGGGGGTGCGTCGCCCGGCACGAAGCAGTCGGGCGGAAGCGCCAGGAAGGCCTCGAGCATCGTCTCCCCGTCGGCGAAGCGATCGGCGCCGTCCTTCGCGAGCGCGCGCGCGAAGAACGCTTCCAGCTCGGGGGCCACGCGGGCCTCCGGACATCGCTCGGCGATGGGATCCGGCGGCTTGAGCAGGTGCTGGCGGAGCAGTTCGGCACCTTCGAAGCCCGCGAAAGGATGCGAGCCGGCGAGCATCTCGTAGAGCATCAGCCCGGCGGCGTAGACGTCCGCGCGCTGGTCGGCGCGGGCGCCGCTCGCTTGCTCCGGCGCCATGTAGGCCGGCGTGCCGACGATGAGGCCGGTCTTGGTCAGGTTCGCGCTCGGGCCCGAGCCGTCCATGAACTTCGCGAGACCGAAGTCCAGGATCTCGGCGTGCAAGCGATCGCCCGGAAGACGTCGCACCAGCACGTTCTGCGGCTTCAGATCCCGATGGATCACGTCCCGCTGGTGCGCGTACGCGAGGCTGCTCAGGATTTGCTCCATCACCGAGAGCGCGTCGTGCGGCGCCATCGGTCCGCGCGCGAGCAGCGCGTCGAGATCTTCGCCCTCGAGCAGCTCCATGACCAGGAAGGTCACGTCGCGGTTGGCGACGAAGTCGGTGATGGTGACGATGTTCGGATGCGAGAGCGTCGCCAGCGCCATCGCTTCCCGCTCGAAGCGGCGCTGGAGGTCGGGCACGCAGGCGTAGTGCTCGAGGAGCACCTTGATCGCGACCGGCCGCTTCAGGACCAAGTGCTCGGCGCGATACACACGGCCGATTCCACCGACACCGAGCAAGCCGATGACGCGATAGCGGCCGTCGAGCACGCGGCCGACGAGGCCTCCCGGGTCGTCGTCGGCGTCACCGGGCGCGTGGGCGGGGAGGGACACCGAGGACATGATCCGCCTGCGAGGCCGACCTCGCAAGCGCCTCGTGGCATCGGGCGGGAGCGGTGGGGCGCAGGCGAGAATCCGCGCGCGGCACGTCGAGGTCCGCTCCGCTCGGGGAGAGCGCGCCAAACTCCGGCGCGGTCGCTCCGCTCGGCGGCGCGAGGAAAGGGCTCGCTCCGACGCAGGGTCGCGATTGTCGCAGGCCGAGATCGTCGCGGGGCCGGAGCGAGCGGTGCCGCCCCGTTCCCGCGCCGCCCGCGTCAGGCCGGACCCTCGCAGATGTAGTCGAGGAAGTCGGTGGCGCAGTCCAGGTCGTTCCAGCCGCCCTCCGCGACCTCCTGGATCTCGACGCAGTTCTCCGCGCCGTCCCCGTTTCCGTTGTCGGGCTCGGCGGGGCCCCAGTCGGCGTAGCTGCCGAGCGGCGTTCCGTCGGTCCAGACGAAGTTGCCCTCGCTCGCGCGATCGTTGAGGCCGATCCAGTAGTCCCCACCGCCGCCGACCGCGACGGTCCAGAGGTACTCCTGCTCCGCGGCGTCCTCGATCTTCGCGAGCTCGTAGCCGAAGCGGACGCAGTCGTCGTGCGCTTCCTGCCAGGTGGTGGTGTCCGGGCAGACGAGGTAGCGCGACCCGCCGTGCTCGAAGACACTGCACGGGCAGTAGCCGTCTGCGGTTCCGTCGCAGTGGGCGGTCAGCGCCCCATCCGCGGCGGGGAGGCTGCCGTCGCCGGCTGCGCTCCCGTCGGCGGGCGGATCACCTCCGTCGGCCGAACCGTTGTTTGAGTCGCAGCCGCACAGTGCGGCGATCGTGCACAAAATCGTCAGCGTTTTCAGCGGGTTGTGCATCTCTGCACCTCCACCGCGAAAGCTTAGACGCGCTCGCATCAGAGCAAGGGATAGTGCCTCGGGCAGCCCGCCGCGTGGCGTGGCGCGCGCGCCGCTCGTTCACTCGCCGGCGGCCGGCGCCGGCTCGTGTGTGGAGGCAGCGAGCCTCGGGCGGGCCAGCACGATCAGCAGCACGATGGTCAGCAGCGTGGCGCTGAAGGCGTAGGGCAGCTCGTGCCGGACCGAGTAGAGGCTGGTGCCGAGGACCGGGCCGATGGTTCGGCCGAGCCCCTGCGAGGCGCTGTTGAGGCCGGCCACGGAGCCCTGCTCCTCTTCGCCGACCGAGAGCGAGAGCGCGGCGGTGACGCCCGGCAGCACCAGCCCTTGCCCGAAGCCCTGCAGCACCAGTGCGCTCGTCAGCGTCGCGTAGACGCGCGCGAAGACGAAGAGGACGAAGCCGCCGATCGCGAAAGGCAGCCCGGCCCGCAACAGCGTGCGCGGTGGCAGCTTGAAGCGACGGACGATGAAGCCCTGCGAGAGGACCGCGACCACGCCGTAGATCATCAGCGCGGAGCCGACGAGCGTCGCGGTCTCGATGCCTTCCCCGCGCAGGTGCAGCCGGTCCTGGAAGTAGAACGCAACGGTCTGCTCCATGGCGACCGAGGCCAGGGTGGCGCTGAATCCGATGGCGAGCAGCGGCCAGGTGCGGCGCACCATCGAGCCTCTCGGCGCCGGCCGGGCACCGCGGGTGTGGCGCTCGGGCTCCGGCAAGCGGATGGCCACGAAGATGGCGTTCACCACCGCCACCGACGCGCTGAAGAAGACCGGCGCGAGCAGGTTGCCGAAGAGCTTCGCGAGGCCGAAACCGATCCCGGGGCCGACGATGACGCCGAGGCCGAAGGCCATGCCGATGACGGCCATGGCCGACGTGCGGTCGTTCCGGTCCGAGATGTCGGCCGCGTACGCCTGGCCGGTGGGGAGGGTGGCCGACGAGAACGTGCCGCCCACGATGCGGGTCACGATCAGCAACACGAAGAGCGGCGTCCCCGTGAGCACGCCGCTCATCCCCAGCTGGGCCACCGCGCCGAAGGCGAAGAACCCGACCGCGAAGCCGATGATCCCCATCAAGAGGATCGGCTTTCGCCCCCGCGCATCGCTCTGACGGCCCCAAAAGGTGCTCGTCAGGAGCTGCATCGCAGCGTAGGCGGTGGACAGCGACCCGACCTGCACGTCCGTGAGCCCGATCTCGCGGCCGAGCGGGCCGAGGATGGGGAAGAGGACGGACAGCCCGAGGATGCTGTTGAAGAGCGCGACGAACAGCAGGACCATCGGGCGCATGAGAATCGGGTGTCTGCCGCACTCGCACGCCTCGCGCAAGAGGCGGCGGCCATGAAGACGAACGCGGCGCGGCTCTTGGACCGCATGAAGATCGCCTACGAGGTACGCGAGTACGAGGTCGACCTCGACGATCTCTCGGCTCCGACGGTGGCCGCGAAGGTGGGGCTTCCGCCGGCGCAGGTGTTCAAGACGCTCCTGGCCCGCGGCGACGCGGAGGGCGTGTGCATGGCCGTGGTCGCCGCCGACGCCGAGCTGGATCTCAAGGCGCTGGCGCGGGTCACGGGCGATCGGAAGGTCGCGCTGGTGCCGCTGAAGGAGGTGCAGCCGCTGACCGGTTACGTGCGCGGTGGCGTGACGGCGCTCGGCGCGAAGAAGCGCTTTCCGGTCGTCGTCGACGCGAGCATGACCGCGTTCGATCGCATCGCCGTGTCGGCCGGGGTTCGCGGCGCGCAGCTCGTCCTGGCGCCGGCGGAGTACGTGCGGGCGGTCGACGCGAAGGCCGCGCCGATCCAGCGCGCGCCCAGCTGACGCGCTGGCACGGGCGGCTCCGCGTCGTAGGGTACCGGCGACATGGACGAGGCCGACCGAACGCTGACCCTCGCGCTCGGCCCCACCAACACGGGCAAGACGCACCGCGCCGTCGAGCGCATGCTCGAGCACGCCTCGGGGATGATCGGGCTGCCGCTCAGGCTCCTGGCCCGCGAGGTCTACGATTGGATCAGCGCGCGCATCGGCGAGGGGCAGGTCGCGCTGGTGACCGGCGAGGAGAAGCGCGTCCCGCGCGCGCCGCGCTACTGGGTTTGCACGGTGGAGGCCATGCCGCTCGAGCGGCCCGTCGACTTTCTGGCCATCGACGAGATCCAGCTCGCCGCCCATCGCGAGCGCGGGCACGTCTTCACCGATCGCTTGCTGCACGCCCGCGGCCGGCTCGAGACATGGCTGCTCGGCGCGGACACGATGGCGCCGATCCTGCGCGAGCTCGTCCCCGGCGCCCGGTTGGAGCGGCGCCCGCGCCTGAGCACGCTCCGCCACGCCGGAAAGAGCGGCCTGGGCGGGCTGCCGCCGCGGAGCGCCCTGGTCGCGTTCAGCGCGGCGGAGGTCTACGAGCTCGCGGCGCGCCTCCGTCACCGGCGGGGCGGCGCCGCGGTCGTCCTCGGCGCGCTCTCGCCGCGTACACGAAACGCGCAGGTCGCCCTCTACGAGGCGCGCGAGGTGCAATACGTCGTGGCCACCGACGCCATCGGCATGGGGCTCAACCTCGACGTCGACCACGTCGCGTTCGCGTCGGTGCAGAAGTTCGACGGGCGCGAGCACCGGCCGCTTTCGGCGGCGGAGGTCGGGCAGATCGCCGGCCGGGCGGGCCGCCATCAGCGCGACGGGACCTTCGGCACGCTCAACCCGCTGCCGCCTTTCTCGGAGCGGCTGTGGCGACGGGTCGAGGAGCATCGCTTTCGGCCGGTCGAGCGGCTGGTCTGGCGGAGCGGGGAGCTCGACTTCGGCTCGCTCGACGGCCTGCTCGGCTCGCTCGCCGCGCTGCCGCCGAGCACGCGTTTTTCGCGCGTCGAGCAAGCGGACGACTTCGACGCGCTGCGCGGGCTGGCCGAGCGACCCTCGATCCGGGAGCGGACGGCGGGCGAAGAGGACGTGCGGCTGGTGTGGGAGGTCTGTCAGATCCCCGACTACCGTAAGCTCCTCTTGCTCAGGCACGTCTCGCTGCTCGAGGAGATCGCCGTCGCGCTCCTCTCACGGGGGAGGCTCGACGACGACTGGGTGGACGCGCACGTGCACCGGCTCGATCGGGTGGACGGAGAGATCGACGCGCTGACCGCGCGCCTCTCCGCGATCCGCGTGTGGACGTACGTGAGCCATCGGGCGGGCTGGACCGATCCGGGCCTTCAGGTGCGCACGCGCGAAGTGGAGGATCGTATCGGCGACGCGTTGCACGAGCGCTTGGTCGAGCGCTTCGTGGAGCAGGGACGGACCAGCGTGGTGTTGGAGCGGCGCCTGCAAGTGCCCCGCGACGGGCCCTTCGCGCAGCTCGGCGGTTTGCTCGACGAGGCGCGGCAGGCGGACGCGCGCGATCGAGAGCGCGAGGTGGACAGCGTCGTGGAGGCGCCGCACGACGCGTTCGCCCTCGACGAGGAAGGCGTGATGCGACACGCGGGCGAGGTCGTGGGGCGGCTGATGCCAGGCCGCGAGCTCGGCGCGCCGCTGGTGCGGGTGGAGCTCGATCCGGCGACTGGTCGCGGCGCACGCTCGAGAGTGCAGCGTCGCTTGGCTGCGTATGCGAAGGACGTGGTGGCGGAGCTCTTGGCGCCCATCGTCGCGCCCGCCGAGCGCCCGTTCGTGCGCGGCGTGCTCTACCAGCTCGAGCGCGGGCTCGGGACGGTCGACGCGCGGGAGACGCGGGCGCAGGTCGAGGCCGCCGACGAGGAGGATCTCGCCGAGCTTCGGGAGCGCGGGGTCGAGCTCGGCCGGCGAACCGTGTTCGTGCGGGAGCTGCTCGCGCCGGCCGCGCTGAGGGTTCGCGCGCTGCTCGTTCGGTTGCACCGCGGGATGGATGCGCCGCGTCCGCCGAAGAATGGTGGCGTGTCCATTCGCCGCGCGCGCGAGGTCCCGAACGACGCTTACCTGGCGGCCGGCTGGGTGCCGCTCGGGCCGCGGGCGCTGCGAGCGGACATCGTCGAGCGGGTGTTGGCGCGCTTGGCCGAGCTGGCCTCGCCTTTCTCGATGCCCCGCGAGGTCCCCCGCTGGTTGGGGGTGCCGTCGGCGGAGCGGTCGCGCGTGCTCGCCGCGCTCGGCTATCGCCAGGGCGAGGGCGGTTGGCGGCGGGTCTGAGGGTCGGCGCGAAGCCCGATCAGAGGCGTCCGACGGCGTAGAATAGGAAGAAGAGCACTACGAGCACGAACGCGATGCCCCACGTCCACACCGCGGCGGTGCTGCCTCGCCCGCGCGGCGCCGCGGGGTCGCGATCCAGCTCGGGCTGCGGCCTCGCGTGCCCTTCGGTGCGCTGCAAGACGTCCCCGGGGCGCGTGAACACACCCTGATGACCGCCCGCGTCGGGCGGCGCGGCGGCCAATTCGTCGTGGGTCTGCTCCATCACCGGCGCATCTAGTCACCCGGAACAGCAGTGAGTGGTAAATCCCGGCGAGCCATCGGCGTGCGAATCAAGGAACGACGACGAGGAATACCAAAAATATTTCGAGGAGGAGTGACGCTGAGTCGCGCGTCGAGGGCCGGTGGGGGGTTGCCACGAATCGCTGAGACGGGTGACTAGCTCCGCTGGCGGGCTCCCCAGCCGGAGAGCGCTCAGCGCCGGGAGTGGGAGGCGAGCTGCCGGTGCGCCCAGGCCTCGGCTTCGCCGACCGACGCCGTGAAGGTGTAGGGCATCGGCGGTCGCCACACCCAGAAGACGCCGGTGAACACGCCGCGCACGACCGTCGAGGTGACCACGATTGACACGCCCATCAGGTAGCGGCGGATGCGCGGGTCCTCCTTGCTGAGCCAGTCGGTCCACATTTTCCGCTGGCGAGCCGAGATGGGCCTGGAGCCGGTGGTGTCGAACACGACCACGATCTTCTCGCGCCGGTCCAGCTGTCGCTCGAGGAACGCGAGCCGCTCGTGGACGTCCTCGTCGCTGCTGTCGCCGGTGGCGTGGATGCGGAGCAGCGGAAACGCGGCCTCGTCGTAGCGGGTCGGCATCGCCGCGCGAGACTGCGTAAGCGTGACCATTCAGTCAAGACTCGTCCCGCCGGTCGAGCGCGGCGGCCCTTCGGGTGAGCGCGATCCAGAGCGGAACGGACCCCGCCCCGAAGGCGAGGCAGAGCGCGATCCATGGGCTCCGCCAGGGGAAGAAGACCGGCGCCGGCGAGCCCAGCAGCCAGGTGCCGAGGCCCACCAACGAGGCGAAGATGCTCGTCGCGCCGCCGAAGGTCGCGGCGAGGCCGTAGGCCAGGCGGGCGCGGTCTGCTGCCGGATCGGGCGACACGGGGCTCCAGAAGCCGGGCGGACGGACGCGCTCGTAGAACGCCGCCAGGCGCTCCTGGGGTGTCGGCCGAGTGCACAGCGCGGCGACGATGCCAGCCGCGGTCGCGCTGCCGGCCATGATCAGGAGCCGCGTCGCGTCGTGAGGCACGGTGAGCAGCAGGACCGGCGCCAGCGCCGCCGAGGTGACCAGCGTGGCCAGCTCCGCGAACGCGTTCACACGCCACCACAGCCATCGGAGCACGAGCACGACGCCCAGGCCCGCACCGAGCAGCAAGCTGGCCCGCCACGCGGTTTGGATCGAGTCGAGCGCGGGCACGATGGCCAGCGCAGCCAAGAGGATGAGGAGGTTGGTGAGCCTGGCGATCCAGACCAGGCGCCTTTGGTTCTCCGGGCTTCGCGGGTCGCGCATGAAGAAGCGCCCGACCAGGTCGTTGGTCAGGTAGGAGGCGCCCCAGTTGAGGTGGGTGTCGACCGTCGACGCGAACGCGCCGAGCATCCCGGTGATCATCAGCCCGAGCACGCCGGGCGGGAGCAGGTCCGCCATCCCGCGCACGAAGCTCGCCTCGCGATCGGCCACGAACGCGTCACCTTGGAGCGCTCCGCTCGGCGGCGAGAGGACGAGCAGCCCGAGCGCGATGGGAAGCCAGATCAGGCTGCGCACGAGCACCTGCACCACGGCGAACACCACGCCCGCGCGTCGCGCGTCGGCGTCGCTCCGGCAGGCCATCGTCCGCTGTGCGAGGTAGCCGCTTCCGTCGGCGTTGATCTGGCAGATCCACTGGACCGCGAGGACGCCGAGCAAGGCGCTGCTCGCGCTCGCCGCGCGTCCCGGTGTGAACGCGGTCAGCTCGCTCGCGCTCAGCGACGAAGGGAGCGCGTCGAGCCGCGCGGGGAGGGCGCTCAGGCCGCCGATCCGATCGATCACCACCCACGCGAACGCGAGCGTGCCCAGGAGGGCGAGCGCCAGCTGGACCACGTCGGTCTTCACCACGCTGCGGAGGCCGCCGGTGCTCGAGTAGAGCGTGGTCACGACCAGGATCAGCGCCACCGAGATGACGTTGTTCGTGCTCGCCGCCCACTCCGCGTGGCCGATGCAGCGCGCGCGCAGACACTCGCCGGCCATGCAGGCGCCTTCAGGGCACGGCGCGCCCGAGGCGGTGAGCGGGAAGCCGATCCCTCGCACCAGCGCCTCGATGGGATCGAAGACGCTCGGCGGAAGCCACGCGTTCCAGTGCAGGAAGGGCTCGGTCAGGCGGGTCGTGGCCAGGAGCACCATCGCCAGCACCGCGCAGTTGAAGACGACGCCGAGGTAGATCGCCTTGAACGCCCGCAGCGCGGCGGCGGCGCGGCCGTGATAGCGGAGCTCCGCGAGCTGCGCGTCGGTCACCACCCCCGCCCGGCGCCAGGGGCCGCCGAGCACCAGCGCCATGAGCAAGAAGGCCAGCGCGTACACCCAGAAGCGCCAGACGGCGAACACGCCGGCGCTGGCGACCAGGCCGGTGATCACGAGCGGCGTGTCGGCTGCGAACTGCGTCGCCGCCATGCTCAAGCCGGCTTCCCAGCCGCGCAGGCTGCGACCCGCCAGGAAGTAGTCGCTCAGGCCGCGCCCCGCCTGCTTGGCGCCCCGCACGCCCGAGGCGATGGAGTAGGCGACGTAGGCGCCGAGGATCAGCCCGTCGATCCAATGCACGACCGCTCGAACGTAGGCCCGTGCCCGAGGACCTGAACCTCCCGGCTCAGCTGTCGAGGCGGGTGCGCACCCGGCTCTCCTCGTGCGGCGGCCAGCCGAGGAGACGGTGCTCGATGGCGTAGAGGACCAGGTCCACGTTGGTGCGCACGCCGAGCTTCTGCAGGATGCGGGTGCGGTAGGTGTGGACGGTCTTCGCGCTGATGCCGAGGTCGGCCGCGATCTCGCTGACCCGCTCGGCCTTGGCGAGCCGGCAGAGCACGTCGAGCTCGCGCTCCGAGAGGGCCGCGTGAGGGGGGGTCTCCACCGGCAGCGGCATCCCTTCCACGAGCGTCTCGGCCAGCGCGTCGGAGAGGTAGCGGCGCCCCTCGCCCACGATCTTCAGCGCGCGGAGCAGCTCTTCCATCGGCGCGCTCTTGTTCAGGAACCCCGTGGCGCCCGCCTTGAGGCACGCGAGGGCGACGTCTTCCTCGCGGTGCATGCTGAACACCAAGAGGCCGAGCTCGGGGTAGCGCGCGCGCAGCTCGCGCAGCAGCTCGAGGCCGCGGACGCCCGGCATGCCCAGATCGAGGACAGCGACCGCCGGCGCTTCGCGCGCGATGACCTCCAGCGCCTCCTCGGCCGAGCCGGCCTCGCCTACGACCTCCAGGTCGGGGGACGCGGAGATGACGCTGACGACGCCCCGACGCACGGCCGGGAAGTCGTCCGCCACCACAGCTCGGATCGGAGACGTGTTCGACATCGCAGGCCTCGAGCGTAGCGTGTTTCCAATGCACGCGACCGGATGGTGCGGAATTTTCCGCGAACGGCGTGAGTAGTGTCCCGCCCGATGGTCAGCTCAGAGTACGTTGGCGGCCAATTCGGCTAACTCCGAGCGCTCGCCTCGCATGAGCGTGATGTGGCCTGCGATCGCGTGTCCCCGGAAGCGGTTGACGGCGTGTACGAGCCCGTTGCTGTTCGCGTCCATGTAGGGATTGTCGATCTGGTAGGGGTCGCCCGTCAGCACGATCTTGGTGCCCTCGCCGGCCCGCGAGACGATGGTCTTGACCTCGTGCACCGTGAGGTTCTGCGCCTCGTCGACGATCATGAACTGATGGGGGATGGAGCGGCCGCGGATGTAGGTGAGCGGCTCGATCTCCAGCATGCCGAGGTGGAGCATCTCTTCGTAGCTCCGACCGTTCTTGCGGTCCTCGGTGGTCAGGCCCATCAAGAGCTCCAGGTTGTCGAAGATCGGCTGCATCCAGGGCTGGAGCTTGTCCTCGATGTCGCCCGGCAGGTAGCCCAGATCCCGGCCCAGCGGGAAGATGGGCCGCGACGCCAAGACGCGCTGGTAGACCTTCTCCTCGTGCGCCTTGCGGAGCGCGGCCGCGAGCGCGAGCAGCGTCTTGCCGGTGCCCGCCTTGCCGATGATGGTGACCAGCTTGATGCGGTCGTCGAGCAACAGGTTGAGCGCGAACGACTGCTCGCGGTTCCGCGGCGTGACCCCCCAGACGCGCTCGCGCTGGCGCGGCAAGGGCTCGATCTGCTTCGCACTGAAGTCCACGCGGCCGAGACCCGTGTGGCTTGGTTTGTCCACGTCGACGAGCTGCACGAATTGGTTGGCGTGCATGTCCTCGGGCGCATCGAGCCCGCCGCGGTACAGCCGGTCGATGTCGGCGCCGGGGACCTGGCGCTCGACGAGGCCGGTGTAGAGCTCGTCGATGCGGGTGCGGTCGTGCTCGTAATCGGCGGCGACCAGCCCGAGCGCGTCGGCGCGGATCCGAAGGTTCACGTCCTTGCTGACGAGGATCGTCGGCCGCTCGGGCTGCTTCTCCTTCATCTCGAGTGCGACGGCGATGATCCGCGAGTCCACCTCGTGGCTGGTGGTGGCCATGGCCGTCGGCAGCACGCGGTTGCTGAACGCGACGCGCAGGTGCCCGCTCTTGGGCAGGTCCACGCCCACCGCCAGGTTGCCGACCGCGCGCAGCTCGTCGAGGGCGCGGCTGACGCCACGGGCGGAGCGGCCGAGCTCGCTCCCCTCGCGCTTGAACTTGTCGATCTCCTCGATGACGTAGATCGGGAGGACGACGGTGTTCTCTTGGAACGCGAAGAGCGCGCCCGGGTCGTGTAGGAGGACGTTGGTGTCGAGGACGAAGTTCTTGATCACGTGGGTCCGCTCCTCCTCGTGAGCGGCCCGGTCGTATCACGGGCGGGGGCGCCTTGCCTATCGGGCACGCGCTCGCCGTAGACGGGGTGTATTCGCTTCGCGCCCCGGGGTCCGTCGCGTCCGGGGACACCGACGGGACACACCATCGTCGATGGCACCGACGAGGACGATCGCGGTCGCGCGGCTGGTCCAGGTCGTCGTTGGTGCCGTCGATGGAGCTCCTCGAGCAGTCCCACGTCGCGGTCCACGTCTCGGACGCGCGCCCGAAAGACGGCCTGGAGGTGGTATGACCGCTCCGATGAGCGATGGACGCGTGACGGCGGTGGTGACCGGCGCGAGCCGGGGGGTGGGCAAGGGCATCGCGCTCGCGCTCGGTGACGCGGGCATGCGCGTGTACGTGACCGGACGGAGCACCGAGGGGGAGCTCTCGATCGGGCGCACGGCCGAGGAGGTCACGCGCCGCGGCGGCGAAGGGATCGCGGTGCGGGTCGATCACGCGATCGACGCCGAGGTCGAGGCGCTCTTCGATCGCGTCGAGCGCGAGGCGGGGCGGCTCGACGTGCTGGTCAACAACGTCTTCGCCATCCCGAACGAGCGCATGTGGGGCGTGCCGTTCTGGGAGCAGCCCATCGCCATGTGGGATCGGATGCACGAGGTCGGGCTGCGCTCGCACTACGTCGCCAGCGTCTTCGCCGCGCCGCGGATGGTGCGCGCCGGCTGCGGGCTGATCGTGAACGTCTCCTCGTTCGCCGGCGCCGGGTTTCAGCTCAACGTCGCGTACGGCGTGGGCAAGGCGGGCGT
This sequence comes from uncultured Pseudomonadota bacterium, assembly GCA_963832725.1. Lineage (GTDB taxonomy): Bacteria > Myxococcota_A > Polyangia > Polyangiales > Sandaracinaceae > JAEZBP01. The sequence goes on along the minus strand of CAWHVG010000003.1, from coordinate 1,580,095 downwards.
GGATCGACTGGCGGCGGACATGGCCCACGATCTGGCGCCGCACGGCGTGGCGAGCGTGAGCCTCTGGCCCGGCATCGTCCGCACCGAGTGGGTGATGAGCCAGCCGGAGCTTCCCTTCTCGACGAAGGTCAGCGAGTCGCCGGAGCTGAGCGGGCGGGCGGTGGCCGCGCTCGCGAACGACGCGCGGGTGATGGACAAGACCGGCCGCGTGCTCATCGTCGCCGAGCTCGCGCGGGAGTACGGTTTCACCGACGTGGACGGGACCCGGCCGCCGTCGCTGCGCGAGCTGGCGCGAACGAAGAAGGAGAGACGATGACCGATCTGGTGGACCGGGCGCGCGCGCTGGCGCCGGCGTTGGCGGAGCGGAGCGAGGAGATTGAGCGAGCGCGGCGCGTGCCCGCCGACCTCAGCGATTGGCTCGGTGAGGAGGGCTTCTACCGCATGCTCGCGCCGAAGGCGGTGGGCGGCGCCGAGGTCCACCCGCGCGTCTTCGCGTCGGCGCTGGAAGAGCTCGCGCGCGGCGACGCGGCGGCGGCGTGGGTGGTGATGACCGGCTCCACGACCGGGCTCTTGCTCGCCTACCTCGACGAGGGGACGGCCCGCTCGATCCTCGACGCGCGCCCGGAGGCGGCGCTCGCGGGCGTGTTCGCGCCCACCGGCCGCGCCGTGTCGGAAGGCGACGGCTACCGCGTGAGCGGGCGCTGGGCCTACGGGAGCGGCTGCGAGAACGCCGAGTGGCGGATGGGCGGCTGTTTGGTGATGGAGGGTGACGCGCCGCGGCGGCTCCCGAGCGGCGCGCCCGAGATTCGCTCCTGCTTCGTGCACGCCGACGACACACGCGTGCTCGACACCTGGCACGTCGGCGGGCTCCGCGGCACGGGGAGCCACGACCTCGTGGCGGAGGAGGTCTTCGTGCCGGCGGAGCGGACCTGCTGCGTGATGGCGGACGCGCCGCGCCACGACGGAGCGCTCTACCGCTTCCCCATCTTCGGGCTCTTGAGCACCGGGGTCGCTTCGGTGGGGCTGGGCATCGCGCGCTCGGCGCTCGACCGGATGATGCAGATGGCCCGCGAGAAGCGCTCGCGCGGCGGCAAGAAGACGATGGCCGAGGGGGAGCTGGTGCAGGTCACTCTGGCTCGCGCAGAAGGGCGGCTTCGCGCCGCGCGCGCGCTGGTCCACGAGACGCTCGACGCCGTGTGGGAGACGGCGGCGGCGGGCGCGGCGCTCTCCGACGCCGACAAGGCCAGCCTGCGGCTCGGCGCGACGCATGCGGCGGAGACCGCGGCCGAGGTGGTCGACGCGGTGCAGCGCCTCGCCGGCGGCGCCGCCGTGTGGGAGTCCAGCCCCTTCTCGCGCTGCTTCCGCGACGTCCACGTGATGACGCAGCACGTGATGGTGGGCGAGCAGACCCTCAAGCCGGTCGGCCGCATCCTCCTCGGCCTCGAGACGGATACGGCGCAGCTCTGAGGCGCGGATGGCGGTGGACCCCTCGAGGCCTCCGCCCGGAAGCGGTCAGCGCTTCCCGATCGCGTCGACGACGCCCTTGTCGAGGTGCACGTCCATCTGGGGGAAGGGGATCCCGATCTCGGCCTCGTCGAGGGCGACCTTGGTCGCGCGGACGGTGCGCTGCCAGACGTCCCAGAAGTCTGCGTTCTTGCACCAGACCCGGACCTGCCAGTCGATGGACGAGCCGCCGAGCGCCTTCAGGAAGATCTGCGGCGCCGGGTCGGTCAGCACGCCGTCCACCTTGCCGGGAACGGTCTCGAGGACCTCGCGCACGCGGTCGAGATCGGCCCCGTAGTCGGTCCCGACGTCGATGTCGACGCGGCGGTTCTCGTGGGCCGAGAAGTTGGTGATCTCCGCGCCGAAGATCGAGCTGTTCGGCATGACGATCATCTTCGAGTCGGGCGTCTTCAGCTCCGTGGTGAAGAGATCAATCTCTTCGACCGTGCCGCTGGTCCCGCCCACCGTGACGTAGTCGCCGACGCGGAAGGGTCGGAAGATGAGCAGCATCACGCCGGCGGAGAAGTTGCTCAGCGTGCCCTGGAACGCCAGGCCGATGGCGAGGCCGGCGGCGGCGATCACGGCGGCGAAGCTGGATGTCTCGATCCCGAAGACCTCCAGGCACCCGACCACCGCGAAGGTGAGGATCGAGTAGCGCGCCATGTTCGAGAAGAACTTCGACAGTGTCGCGTCGAAGTTGGACCTGGCGAAGACCTTGAGCAGCGCGCGCTTCGCCATGCTGCTCACGACCCACGCCGCGAACAGCGCGACCAGAACGCCTACGACCCGGATCCCGTAGGTGGCGATGAGGGTCCAGGCTTCCGATCCCATGTTCTCGAAGTTCATGCTCGCTCTCCCTCGTTCGGTGCTTCCAAAGGTGGGGGTGGCCTTCGAAGCGGGCCGAGGCTGCATCGGAGCCGGCGAGGAAGCAAACGAAAGCGTGCGCCGCGTCGAAGGCGCGAGAACGCGGACACGCCGCTCGGGCTTTTACGGGGGCAGCCGCGCCCAGATCCACTTCGGGGGCCTCGGAGACGGCCACTTTCGCGCCGCGAGCGGAGGCTATTGCGCGTCGGTGGCGACCGCGGCTTGCGCGGTGCGGCCTCGTGCCAGATCGGCGAGCGGGCCGACGTCCGCGCACACGTCCACCCGGCCGAGCGTCCGCTCGACGTCCCGCGCCAGCTTCGGCAGGCGCCGGCGCCGTCCGCGTCGCTCCCCCCGCTCCGCATCCAGGCGGCGGCCCAGCCCGGGCAGCGGCCAGGCGGCGGCGCCGATCTCGTCCGCGAGCTCGCGCCCTCGCTCGGGCCCCAGCGCAGCCACCGCGCGCAGCAGGATCTCGCCGAGCAGCTCTTCCGCTTGGTCGGCCTGCGCGTGCATGAACGCCAGCGTCTCGTCGGCGCTCATCGCCTGCTCGAGGCCCAAGTGCAGGTTGGCCAGGATCGACGGGACCGGCGGCATGACGACGGTGGTGCGCGCGGCTTCCCCCGAGGCGCGCGCGGCCCAGCCCGCGAAGAGCCGCTGCCCGCGGGCGTTGAGGTCCGCGAAGCGTTGACCGACGTCGACGAAGGGTCGCTGCGCCCCGACCGGCAGCCGGTGGATCCCCTGGAAGAAATAGGGGCAGAGAAAGGACCAGTAGTTGAAGTTGTCCCAATAGATCTTCGCGCCGAGCACCTCCGGCCGGCCGTAGGTCTGGGCCGCGTCGCGGTAGGTCAACGTCGCGATCTGCGCACTGCGCAGATAGAAGTAGTCGAAGAACTCCGCCGCCTCGGTCAGGTCGCCGCCCTGCTGGTCCACCCGCACCAGCTCGGTGACGAAGCTGTTGGCCAGCGCGATGAAGTCCGATCCAGGGCTGTAGAAGGGATCGACGAAGACGCCCGCTTCGCCGACGCACGCCCAGCGGGCGCTGGAGAAGACCCGGGTGGCCGAGTGGCTGTAGCTCCGCAGAGAGCGGAAGTCGGCCACGGGGTGGGCCTCGAGGCGCCGGGCCAACACGGGCTCGTGCTCGCCGATCCACTCGCGCACTCGCTCGAGCGTGTTCAGCGACTCGAAGGGGTGCAGCTCCGCGTGCGCGACGACGCCGACGCTCGTGTAGCCGGTCGAGAGCGGGATGAGCCAGACCCAGTAGCCGGCGCCCATCAGGTGGGAGGTCGAGAGCCAGCGGATCCCCGAGGGGTCGCGCCCGTGCCAGCTCCGCTGGTGGGCCGGCACGAGGTCGCCGATCTCCAGGTTGCCCTCGACGCGGAACCAGGCCGCGTGGGCTTCGTGCCCGCTGTCTTTGGCGAGACCGAGCTTGCGGGCCAGCATCCGGCGCCGGCCGGTCGCGTCGACGACCCAGCGGCCGCACAGCGTCCGTCCGTCGCGGAGCCGCACGCGGTGGGGCGCGCCGTCGTCGGCGAGGTCGACGTCCTCCACCGCCGCCCCGAGGATCAGCTCGACCCCGTCCTCCCGACACATCCGGCGCAGGTCCTCTTCGAAGCGGCCGCGGTCGAGCTGGAAGGAGGGCACCACGGGCAGCTCGGGCGGCCCGATCTCCGTCCGCTCCTCCAGCGGCAGGTGCCCGCCGCCCGGGAAGAAGCGCAGCCCGTTCTTGATGAGGTGGCGCTCTCGCAGGTACGCGTGCAGGCCCAGCGTGTGCTCGAAGTAGCGCGACGCCAGCTCCACGCTGGACTCGCCGACCTTGTGGCAGGCGTCCGGCAAGGGCGAGGGCGTTCTCTCGACGACGGTCACCCGCAGCCCTGGCAGCTCGCGCCGGAGCTGGCGGGCGAGGCAGAGTCCGGCCAGCCCCCCGCCGCAGATCACCACGTCGGCAACGGAGTCGAGATCGGAGGGGCTCGTCATCGTTGCGGAGTATGGAGCCCGGGGCGCGATCCGTCATGGGGGATGCGGTTTCGAGGTTCGGGCCACCGGTCTTCTACGGGACCGACCTCTCGCTCGTCGACGTGGCGGCGACCCCGGTCCTGCAGCGTCTGGGCTGGCTGGAGGAGGTCGACCCCGAGACGAACGTCTTCGAGGGCTTCCCGAAGGTCGTCCGCGCGCGCGATGCGCTGCTGGCGCGGGAGTCGGTGAAGCGCTCGACGGCGCCGGACATCGTCGACCGTTTCCGCGCGTCGCCGGTGCGAGGCGGGAGCTGGGCGGGCCGCGCGCTGCGCTGAGGTCCCCCGCCACGCCACCGCGAAAGTGAACGCGAGACCTCGCGTGGGATCACGAGCCGCGCTCGCGTGCGATCCGGTGGGGCGGCCCCACCGAGCTCGTCGGTGCGCGGCCTCCAGGGGCTGCTGCCATGCCAGAACGCGCCCGCTGCGAAAAGCACGTTACGTTGACGAGGTGCGTGGTCGACCGATCGTGCTCGCGCTGGTGTCGCTCACCGCCTGCGGAGGCGGGGAGCGACCGCCGCAGGCGCGGCACGGCGCCCGAGCCGCGGTCGCGGAGGTCGCACCCGCCGATGAGACCGAGGCCGGCGACGGGGAAGGGCGCGCGGGTGAAGCCCCGGACGAGGAGCCGCTTCCACAGGCGCCGGCCGGCCCGGTCCCCCCCGTCGTACGCATCTCGCTCGCCGACGAGGCCGCGATCGACGGTGCGGTCCACGACGCGCTCGCGCACGGCGCCGCGCCCGGTTGCGTGGTCGTCCTCGGTCGCGGCGACGGGGTCGTCTTCCGCCGGGCCTACGGCCTCCGCGCCCTCGAGCCCGCGCGCGAGCGGATGGCGGCGGACACCATCTTCAATCTCGCCTCGCTCTCGAAGGCCGTGTCCACCACGACGGCCGTGATGTGGCTGGTCGAGCACGGTCGCGTCGAGCTCGACGCGCCGGCGTCCCGCTACGTGCCCGAGCTGCGCGGTGGCGGCCGCGAGCGCATCACCGTCCGCCACCTGCTCACCCATACGGCCGGCCTCCCGCCGGTCGACCCGCTGCGCGACTACGGCGACGACCGCGCCGCGAACCTGACCCGGATCCTGCACACGCCGCTGGACGCGCCGCCCGGCGCCCGCTCCCGCTACAGCGATCTCTCCTTCATCATCCTGGGCGCGCTGGTGGAGCGGGTCGCGGGGGAGCGGCTCGACGCCTTCGCCCGCGAGCACGTCTTCGCGCCGCTCGGGATGCGCGACACGCGCTACACGCCGCCCGCCTCGCTCCGGCCGCGCATCGCGCCCACCGAGCGGGCCGAGCGCCGAGGCGGCATCATCGTGCGCGGCGAGGTCCATGATCCGCGCGCCTGGCGCCTCGGCGGCGTGGCCGGCAACGCGGGCCTCTTCGCCAGCGCGGACGATCTGTCCCGCTTCGCGCGGATGCTCCTGAACGGCGGCGCGCTCGATGGGACGCGCGTGCTGGCCGCCGACACCGTCGAGGTCATGACGGCGCGCCAACCCGGCGTCGGCCGCGCGCTGGGCTGGGACATGGATCACGCCTCGCTCTCGCGGCGCGCGTTCGGTCACGGTGGCTTCACCGGCACCTCGCTCTGGATCGATCCGGACCGCGACCTCTTCGTGCTCCTGCTCAGTAACCGCGTACACCCCGACGGCCACGGCAGCGTGCAGCCGCTGGTCCGGGAGCTCGGGCGCATCGCCGCCGAGGCCGTGCCGCGCGCTGCGCCGAAGCCGGACGTCCGGGTGCTCAACGGGATTGACGTCTTGCGACGCGACGGCTACCTCGCGCTCGAGGGAGCGCGCGTCGTCTTGCTCACCCACGACGCCGCCCGCGCTCGCGACGGGATGCGGACGCTCGATCTCCTGGCGGCCGCGCCGAACGTGACATTGGTCCGGGTGCTCGGCCCGGAGCACGGGATCTCGGGAGGGCACGAGGGCACGGTGGCGGACGGCCTCGACCCGGCCAGCGGCGTCCCCGTGGCCAGCCTCTTCGGGCCGACGCGCACCCCGACCGACGCCATGCTGGAGGGTGCCGACACGCTGGTCGTGGACCTCGCCGACGCGGGAGTCCGCTTCTACACCTACGCGTCGACCATGCGGCGGGCCATGGAAGCGGCGGCGGCGCACGGCATGCGCGTGGTCGTGCTGGATCGGCCCGATCCCTTGGGCGGAGGACCGCCACGCGGCCCCGTCTCCGAGCCGGCGCTCGCCTCGTTCGTGAACCACCATCCGCTGCCGGACGTGCACGGGATGACGCTCGGCGAGCTGGCGCTCTTCCTCGACGGAGAACGCCGCATCGGCGCCGATCCGGTCCTGGTGCCGCTCGAGGGCTGGCGGCGGGACATGCTCTTTCCGGACACGGGCCTGCGCTGGGTCCCGCCCTCGCCGAACCTGCGCACCGTCGAGGAGGCGGAGCTCTATCCCGCGCTGGGCCTGCTCGAGGGGACCAACGTCTCGGTCGGGCGCGGGACCGACGCGCCCTTCGAGCGGATCGGCGCGCCGTGGATGGATCCCGATGCGCTCTTGGCGGAGCTCGGGCCGCTCGAGGGCGTGCGGGTGGAGCCGGCGCGCTTCACGCCGCGTGCGTCGCGCTACCGGGGTCGAGCGTGCCGGGGCCTGCGCTTCACGCTCGAGGACGCCCGCCGGTTCCGGCCGGTCCACCTCGCGCTCGCCCTCGCCCGCGCGCTGCGGCACGTCCACCCCGAGCAGTGGGACGCCGAGGCGATGCTTCCCCTCCTCGGCGACCGGGCCATTCACCGCGCGCTCCTCGACGGCGCCGACGTCGACGCGCTCGAGCGCATGATGCAGCCCGCGCTGGCGCGCTTCGGCGAACGGCGTCGGACGTACCTGCGCTACGAGTGAGGGTCTCCGGCGGTCGCGAATCGGGAACGCGACCGCCGCGACGGAGCGCGACGGCCGCGGAGGTGATCCTGGGGCGCTCAGCAGCGCCGACCGTTGTTCGCCGGGTCGGCGTAGCGGCCCGAATCGCTGTCGCTGCAGTGCCGGCCCCGGCCCCGGCCTGCGCCGTCGGCGTTGGGTCCGGCGTCGCTGTCGGTCACGCGCCCGTGGCCACCGCGGTCCGCGTTCGGACCTCGGTCGCTGTCGGTGGCGCCCGAGCGACCGTGCCCCGCCGGATCGGCTCCGGGGCCCGAGTCGCTGTCGGACTGCGCGCGAGCGCGCGGCACGGCGACCCCCGAGGCGATCGCCGCCGCACCCACCGCGGCCGCGCCGATGGCGGCGAGGCTGGAGCGCCGGCCCATCCTGCGCTCGGTGACGATGTCGTCGCCGTCCAACGTCTTCTGAGATTGCGGCGCTTCTTTCTCTTCTTGCTCGGACATGAGCTCCTCCTTCGTACCTGCGATCGAACGTTTCGAGATGCGGGCACCCGCGACCGGTGGGTCGCTCTTCAATCGGTCCCGCCTCCATTCGAAGACGAACGTCTGCAGTACGACACGAGGTCGTGATGTCGGCGATTTCACGGCGCTTACACGGGCGGTCTCGGAGGAACGGTCCACGGAGGCGACGACGTGAGCGAGGTGATCGTCTCGACGCTGCGGACCGACGGCGCGAGGCCGAGCGAGGTGGTGACCATGCTCGATGGCGGCGTCGCCGCGGGTGAGCGCGTGGTCGGGGATGCCCCGTCAGATCTCGCGGGCGACGTGGACGCGAACGAGGCTCTCTTCGCCGGGCACGCCGACGCGGAGCGGGAAGCCGTAGACGCCGGTGCCGCGATGCACGTAGAGGCGGTCTCGCCCCCGCGCCCAGAAGCCGTGATCCGGGATCGAGGTGAAGAGAGAGACGAAGGTCCAGGCGAGGCCGAGGCTCAAGAAACCGACCTGGCCGCCGTGGGTATGGCCGCTGAAGACGATGTCGCCGTGGCCGTCCGGGAGGTGCCGGAACGCGCCGGGATCGTGGAGCAACACCACGCGGAGGTGGCCCGGCCGGCGCGGGTGACGCTCGGCGAGCTTCTGCAGGTGCTCGGCGCGGCCCCGGAAGACGAAGTCGGCCCCGAGGATCTGCACCGGTCCGGCCGGCGTCTCGACGGTGGCCTCTTCGTCGACCAGAAGGCGGACCCGCGCATGGTCGAGCGCGCGACGGACGACCTGCGGCGCCTCGTGGTCGTGGTTGCCGAAGCACGCGAAGACCCTGCCTTCCGCCGCCGCGAGGGGCGCGAGCGCGCGTTCGAGGAGCTCCGGCGCCGCGTGTGATTCCATCGTCAGGAAGTCGCCGGTCAAGAGGATCAGATCCGGCTCGCGCGCCACCGCCCGTTCGCAGATCCGTCGCAGGCGGCGCTCGCTCATCAAGGGGCCGAGGTGCGGATCGGTGATCTGCACGATGCGGAGCGGGCGCTCGCTCTTCGCTCTGCCGCGCGGATGGCGGCGGATCTCTTCCACGACCTCACCGTCGAGCGCGACGTCGATCTCCTCCTCGCGGGTCCACAGCGACTGCATGGTGCCCCACGCAGCGACGGCGAAGGGGAGCCACGCCAGATGCGGCGTGAAGCCGATCGCCGAGGTGACCGCCCACGGGATGGCCAGTACCGAGCCCGCGGTGAAGAAGAGTCCCGGCACGCTGACCAGCGCGCGCCACGCCAGAGGGCGCATCCGCGCTCGGCAGAGCGAGACGAAATGCACGTGTACCGCGAGCTGGAGGTAGACGTAGAGCGGCCACACGCGCTCGAACGTGGGGAAGAGCGCCACGGCCGAGAGCCCCTGCATGCCGAGCAGCACAGCGGCGAAGATGGCGAAGAAGCGGTTTCGCAGAACGCCCGCCAGGCCGACGACGGTGATCCCGGAGGCGAGGGTGCCGAGCGCGAAGAGGGTGGTGTGCGTCATGGGGCGCCGCGAACTCTAAGGCGCCTCCGCGCGATCGGCAGGTCCCGCCGCGCTCACTTCCAGAAGAGGGCGCGGATCGAGGTCCCGACGACGAGCCACCACGCGACGGCGAGCCCGCTCATCCCCAGGAGGCGCAGGAAGAGGCCTCCGATCCCCGTCAGAGGACCCTCGAGGTGCACCTTCGGCGGGGCCTCGCGCCAGGACTTCAGCCGCGCGGCGACCAGGACCTGCTCGTGCGGCGCGGCCTCGCGGTAGCCACCCTCCTGGGGCCTCACGCGCTCCTCGGCGTCGACCGTGATGCACGCGTGGGTGTGTCCGGCTTCCACCGCCGCCCGCAGCTGCTCGTCGACGCCGGCTCTGCGTTCGAGCGCGAGCGGCTTGCCGTCGACCGTCAACCTCGGGCCTGCCTCGACCTGCGCCAGCACCCAAGCACGCTCGGCCTCTGTGTTCGCGAGCGTTTCGAGCGAGCTCAGCGGCGGCAGCACCGGCCGCAGGAAGCGCTCGACCACGACCTTCGGCAGCAGTTTCAGCACGATGCCGAAGCCGCGCCCGCCGACACCGATCATGCCGCCGGCCCACAGGATGCCGAGCGAGGCTTGGCCGAGCGCCACCACGCCGACCGCGACCTGCCCGACGGCGATGACGCCGCGCGCGACCTGGCCGACGGCGACCACGCCGCACGCGAGCTGACCGAGCGCGAACACCCCAAAGGCCTCCTGGCCCACGGCGAAGACGCCGGGCTCGTTCGGGTCGGTCGAGAAGAGGCGCATCGGGCGAGTATACCCGTGCGGCTCGTCCCCGCGGTCGGCGGAGACAACGCGCCGCGGCCGCGGCGTCCGTTCGCGCGGTGGATGGTGGCGAACGGGCGTGGGCGGACCGGCCGTGCGCTCGGCGCTTGCGGAGAAGCGCTTGCGGAGAAGGCGAGCGCCGAGCGTGCGCGGGAAGCGGCCGGCGATGAGCTGCCCGCCGTACGTGGCGAGCTTGCGCGCGGTCAGCGCTCGACGGCGTAGACGAAGCTCGTGCGCGGGAAGCGCTCGAAGCGCTCGGCGATGACCTGCTGCGGGACGACGTCGCCGTCGACGTAGCGGGCGGCCAGCTCCTCGGCGCGCGCGCGGTCGTTGCGCGCCTTGATGCCGCCCACCAGCTCCATCAGGTCGTGCGCGGCGGCGGGGAAGGCGTCGAAGTCGATCGTGAACGCGCCGTGGTCGGTGCCGTTGGCGGCGACCGCCTCCGGATCCCAGCGCACCACGTCGTGGTCCATCAGGTAGCCGATCTGCACCGCGGCGAGCTGGCTGTAGGCCTTCCGCTGCCCGCTCGGCGTGTACATCCCGCGCGAGATGTGCCCGAACGCCCACACGACACAGTCGAGGTACACCTGCCGTCGCGCGTTCTCGTCGAGCACGCCCGCGTCGCCCAGCATCGACAGGTAGTAGAGCGCGCCGGTCTGCGCCTTCAGCTCCTCCAGCATCGACGCCATGCCGCCGCCGAAGGCCTCCGCCGCCGTCTGGCCGTTCACGCGGTACTCGTGGGCCGGGCCGAGGTTGTGGGTGGCCTCGTGGAGGATGGTCGCGACCAGGCTGGCCTGCGGGTCGTCGGCGAGGACCGCCATCGTCTCCGGAGAGAGCAGGCTGGCCGCCTCTTCGCGCCGCTTCGCCTGGCTGTCCGGGTCCGTGTAGAGGTTGCTCATCGCCACGGTGCGGCCGCGGCCTTCTTCCGCCACCGGGCCCCAGTTGGGCAGGCTCTGGCCGATGGTCGCGCCGAACGCGTCGCGGTCGTCGCCGGCGTTGACGACGATGCCGATGAAGTCGGGCATGTGGAAGCTGACGTCGCGCGCCTCGTAGCCGTCGACCAAGTCGGCGAACGACTGCTCCATCCGCTGCTGGAGCGGGGTGAGCCGGTCCTGCCAAGCCAGCGAGCTGCGATCGATGAGCGCGAAGGTCATGTGGAAGCCCGCCTTGTGGCTGCACGGCTCCCAGTAGACCTCGTCCGGGCCGACCCGCACGTACCAGTGGCTGTTGCGGGCGTTCATCGACGCCCACGCTTCGTTGGCCGGCTCCCAGTCGTTGTCGAGGAACGACTGCGCAGCCGCGCGGAGGTAGCGGACGAGCGGCGCCTCCTCGGGATCGGTCATCGCGTCCGCCGCTGCCCGCAGCTCCTCGGCGATCGGCTGCATCTGCTCGGCGTAGGCCTCGCCGTAGGGCACCGCGACCAGCTCGCCCTCGCGCTCGCGCACTACGCTGAAGGGCGTGAGCAGCGCGCTGGCGTTGGGGCTCTCCTCGAGCGTGTGGCAGAAGCCGTCCTCGGCCTGCATCGCGGCGGGGTACACGTCGACCGGCTGCTTCGGCGCGCCCTCGATGGCGGAGCAGGCCGGGTTCGGCTCGGCGCCGGAGCCGTGGCACTCGGGGCCCCAGTTGCGGCGGAAGAGGCTCTGGCTGGGCACGTCCTCCTCGGCGGCGCGCGGCGCCAGTGCGTCCATGCCGACCTGGCGCGCGTAGAGCCGGTCGACCAACTCGGCGACGCGCAGCATGTGAGCGGCGAATGCGCGGTGGGCCTCGGGCATCTCGCGCAGATCCGTGTCGACCAACGTCGGCGCGACCGTGCGCAGCTCCTCGAGCACCAGCCGCTCGCGCTCGTCGGCGGGCGCGGGCGCGTCGGCCGCGGCCATGATGGCCTGGTAGGCCTGCCCGAAGTCGTCCGTGAAGTGGCCGTCTGCGACCCACTCGGGGTGGCTCGGGTAGAAGAGCAGGGCGCGCACCTCGTCCGGGTCCACGGCGCCGTCCTCGTCGACGTCGGCGACCCAGAAGAGGGGCAGGTTCAGCTGCATCGCCATCTGGTTGAAGCGCAGCCGCGGCAGGCCTGCGTAGCTCGGCGCCGCCTGCGCTTCGGGCGTGGTCGTCTGGGCGCGCTGGCTGCTCCCGCCGCCGCACGCCACCAGGAACGCCGCCAACAGCGCGGCAGATCGTCGTCCGGTGTATCGCATGGGCGCGGACGCTAACAGCTCGCGCGGCGGGGACAAGCCCGCGGGCCGTGAGAAAACGCGGGCGCGCCGGGATCGGGAGCGCGCGAGACCTCAGCTCGCCAGCCGGCAGACGGTGAGCTGCTTGGGCGTGTCGGGACCGAAGGGGCGCCGGTCGTAGTCGCCGTAGCGCGCCTCGATCGTGAAGCCGGAGAGCACCAAGAGCGCCTCGAGCTCGTTCGGGAAGAAGAGCCGCATGGTCATCTCCTCCTCCCGGATCGCGCGGCTCTCGACCTCGTAGGTCCAGAGGATCCGGTCGAGCTGCGTCGAGGGGTCGTAGCGGTTCTCCTCGTGCAGGACGATCTCTTCGCCCGAGTAGGGATCGCGGTAGCGGAGGATGGGGTGGCGCGCCACGGCGTCGCTGCCGAGGAAGGTCAGACTGGGCTGGAAGGTGTCGATCACGAAGCGCGAGCGCGCGTCCATGTGCCGCTGCACGGTGGCGAAGCAGCGCCGGATCGAGTCGAGGGCCGTCAGGTGGTTCAGCGCGTTGTAGGGCAGGAGCACCAGCGGGAAGGTGCGGTGCAGATCGAAGCTCCGCATGTCGCCGAGCGCCAGCGTCACGCCGAGCTCTTCCTGGCTGGCCTGTTGGCGGGCCCGCTCCAGCATGGCGGGCGAGAGCTCCACCCCGACCGCCTCCGCGCCCTCGCGGGCCAGCGCCAGCGTGATCCGCCCGGTGCCGCAGCCGAGCTCCAGCACCGGGCCGCCGTGCTCCGCGAGCAGCGCTCGGTAGAAGGGCAGGTCGTCGGGCGCCGTCATCTGCGCCAGCACGTCGTAGTGGATCGGATCGGCGTAGATGCCGGGCAGCCCGGCGGCGGCTTCCCGGAGCGCGGCAGGGATTTCGAGCGGGGTCTCGTCCACGCGCGCAGCTTGACGCGGAACGGCGGGCGGCGCGACGGCCGGGCAGCCCGTTCGATTGGCTGTGGCGCGAGGGCCGCTCTTGCTATCCTGTGCGAGAGCCATGGCGGGGAAGCGACGCGACCAGAGACCCGATCCGGGGGCGACGATGCAGATCGACGCCATCGCGGACGATCTCGAGGACCTCGGGCCCCCCTCCGATTTCGGCGCGGCGCCGCCGCCCCTGCCGCCCAAGCGGGTGAGCAAGGGCGTGTGGATCGCGGGCGCCGTGGTGGTGGTGTTGATGGTCGCGCTCGGCATCGGCGCCGGTGTGGTGCTGCTCGGCGGCGACGAGCCGGCGGCGGCGACGCAGGGCGCGGCGACCGAGCCCTCCGCGGAGCCGGAAGCCCCCGCCGAGGGCCCCGCCGAGGGCAATGTCGTGCAGATGGACGAGGTCGTCTTCGGCGCCGAGGAAGAGGAGACCGCGCCCGCCGAGCCGTGAGGATCGCCCGGCTCCGTCCGATGCGTCGACCGTGCTCGAGCGCAGCCGTCCTCAGCCCTCGAAGAGCACCCGATGCAGGGTCGCCACGGCCTTCGCGATGCTCTCGTCCGCGATGACCATCTGCAGGTTGATGCTGCCGGCGGCGTAGCTGAGCATCTCGACGTTCACGCCGGCGGCCGCGATGGCGGTGAGGACCTCGGCGGCCACGCCTTCGCGACGGGCGAGGTGCTGTCCGACCACGCAGAGGATGGTCCGGCCCCGCTCCACGCTGCACTCCCCGAGGCGCTCGAGCTCCGGGAGCGCCCGCTCCACCGCCTCCGCGTCGTCGGCGGTCATCGACACGCTCACCTCCGAGGTGCTGACGACGTCGACGACCACGCCGTGGCGCGCCAGGACCTCGAACACCCGGGCCAGGAAGCCGACCTCGCCGAACATCCGCGCCGCCCGCACACCGAGCACGAGCTGCCGCTCCTTGTAGGCGATGGAGGTCACCCGCTCGGGGTTGGCGGGGCCGAGCTCCTCGATCACCGTCCCCGGGTGATCGGGCCGGTTCGTGTTGAGCACCCGGACGGGGATCCCCGCGTCCATGGCGGGCAGGAGCGTCGACGGATGGAGCACGCGGCTGCCGAAGTGGGCCAGCTCGGCGGCTTCGTCGAAGCGCATGTGGGGGATGTTGCGGGCCCCGCCGACCACGCTCGGATCCGCGGTCATCACGCCGTCCGTGTCGGTCCAGATCTGCGCCTCGTCCGCCTTCAGCGCGGCGGCGAGGAGGGCGGCGGTCAGGTCGCTCCCGTTGCGGCCCACGGTGGTGATCTCGCCCGCCTCGTTCTTGCCGATGAAGCCGGTCACGACGGGGACGCGGTCCTCGGGCAGGGCGTCGAAGGCGGCCTTCACCCGCGCCTCGAAGCCGGCCACGGGGCGCGCGCGCCCGAACGCCGAGTCGGTCACGAACCCGAGGTCCCAGACGTCGTGCGCGTCGGCGGGTAGACCGTTTCGAGAGAAGAAGTCGGCGATGCAGCGCACGCTCATCCGTTCGCCGAAGCTCGAGATGTAGTCGAGGCTGCGCGGGCTCAGCTCCTTCACCAGCGAGATGCCGCGCAGCAGATCGCGGATCTCGGCGAAGAGCGGGCCCAGCAGCGCGTCGTTGCAGCCGAGCTCGGCGGCGACGGCGGATTGCTTCTCGATCACCGGCGCAGGATCGAAGTGCCCCTCGGCGGCGCGCCGGGCGGTGCGGACCAGCGCGTCCGTCACGCCCTTGTGCGCCGACGACACCACCACCAGATGTGCTCGGCGGGCGCGGTCGCGCACGATGGCCATCACCTTCTCGATCTGCGCCCGGTTGGCGACCGAGCTGCCCCCGAACTTCAGGACCAGCATGTCCGACCTCGTTCCTCGGTGCGGTGTGGAGCCGCGGCATAGCACCGGCCGCGGTTCCGACCCAGGGAGCGGGCCGAGCGCTCGGAGGCCTGGAAGCGCCGCAGGGTCGACCGGCGGGAGACGACGTCGGCGGAGCGTATCCTCACGCCTTCGCCCGCACCTCGCTGCCGGCGGAGCGGGCTCGACCGGGACCGCCACGGGTGTCATGCCAAGGCATGCAGATGGCCGCCCCGACCGATCGGCTCAAAGCGTGGCAGGGCGCCCTCGTGATCGTCATCGTGGGCATCGGCGCGCAGATCGCGGGTGGCGTCGCGATGGGCGTGGCGGCCGGCGTCGAGGTGGCCACGGGAGCGCTCTCGCTCGACGATCTCGCGTCGGGCGACCTGCCCCTCTCGTTCGGTCTCTTGGCCAGCTCGCTCGTGGCCATCGAGCTGACGCTCGTCGTGGGGGCGGTGCTCGCCACGCTCCTGGCACGGGTGCCGGTCAAGGAGGCGCTCGGGCTGAAGAAGGCGCCTTGGCCGACCTTCCTCGTGGCGCCGATCGGCATCCTCGCGCTCGGGCCGACCTCGGATTTGTTGCGGCGGGTCATGGAGACCTACCTGCCGACCTGGACCTTCGGCGGCCTGGCCATGCTCGACGACGCCGCCCGCTCCGGGTCGATCTGGTTGATGGCGCCGCTCTTCGCCTTCGGCCCTGGCATCGCCGAGGAGCTGGTCTTCCGCGGCGCTTTCCAGCGCTCCATCCGAAGGGGCTGGCTGGCGGTGCTCCTCTCCGGGACGCTCTTCGCCGTCTACCACACCGATCCGCAGCACATCGTGGCGGTCCTGCCGCTCGGCTTCTACCTCGCGTGGCTGGCCCAGCGCACCGACAGCACGCTGGTGTCGATGACCGCCCACATCGCCAACAACGGCGCCGCCGTCATCGCCGCCAACCTGGGTGAGTCCGAGGAGCTCACCCACGGGCTCTCCACCATGGAAGACGTGTGGATGGTGCCGGTCGGCTTGCTGGTCGCGGCCGTGGTCGTGGGCATCGTCTGGCGGGTGACGCAGCCGCAGGCGCCTCGTCGCGCGTCCGCCCCGGCGGAGCTCATCGACGAGCCGAGCTCGCCGGCGCACGCCTTTCCGGCCGATCCCGTTCCCGCCGATCCCGTTCCCGCCGACCCCGTCGACGACCTTGGCCAGCGGTTCTGAGCGCTCGGGCTCGAACGCGTCGTCGCAGCCCACCGACCCTCCATTCTGACGGCGGCCCGTGACCGCCCACCGGCGGGTGCCGAGCGCCGCGTCACTCGTCGCGCGAGGCGAGCGCCTCCAGCACGAAGTCCACGAACGCCCGCACGCGCGGCACGCGCCGGCGGCCCGGCGGATAGAGGACGTGCACCGGAGGCCCGGACGCGGCTCGGTCGGCGAGCAGCTCGACCAGGCGGCCTTCCCGCAGCGCCTCCTCGACCATGAAGTCGAGCACCTGCGCCACGCCGAGCCCGGCCCGCGCGCCCTCCACCAGGAGCTCGCCCTGATCGAGGAGCAGCGTGCCGGGCACCGAGACCGGCGTCGCCTCGCCGTCTTCGAGGAACACCCAGTCCACCGGACGACCGTCCGGGGCCACGAAGCGCAGGCAGTCGTGTGACGGGAGCTCGTCGGGCGCCGACGGCGTCCCGCGGCGGCCGAGATAGGCCGGGGAGGCGACCGTCACCCAACGCGTCTCGCGCACCGGCCGCGCCACCAGGCTGGAGGTGGACAAGGGGCCGAGCCGGAGCGCCACGTCGAGCCCCTCGTCGATCAGTGGGTTGACCCGATCCTCGAGGTGGAGCCGCAGGCGCACGCCCGGATAGCGCGCCGAAAAGCGCGGCAGCGCCCGGACCAGGAGCGGCCCGAGCACGAACGAGAGCGTCACCGACACGTCTCCCTCCGGTACCCGCTGGGCGCGCGACGCCTCCTCGCGCGCCGCGCGGACGCTCACGACCGCCTCCCGGCAGCGCTCGAAGAAGAGCCGCCCCTCCGGCGTGAGCGCCACCCGGCGCGAGGTCCGCTCCAAGAGGCGCAGGCCGAGGTCCGCCTCCAGGGTTGCCACCGCCTTGCTCACCGCCGCCGGCGTGACCCCCAGCCGGCGCGCGGCCCCGCGGAAGCTCGCCAGCTCGGCCACGTGCACGAAGGGGACGACGCCCCGGAAGAGATCCTCGCTCACCGCCACGATCCCATCGCGCCAACGTTTACCACAGGTTGACGATGGCGTGAGCGCGGGCCCCGTTTACCTCGCGCTCTGCGAACCCCAAGATGCGAGGGCTCCGGCAGCACGGAGAGGAGGAGGAAACGATGAAGATCGGCGTTCTCGGAACGGGTGATGTGGGCAAGGCGATCGCGAGCAGGCTCGTGGAGCTCGACCACGAGGTGACGATGGGCTCGCGCAGCCGTGGCAACGAGCGGGCGCTCGAGTGGGTGAAGGAGGCCGGCCCGGGAGCGCGCGAAGGGACCTTCGCCGACGCCGCCGAGCACGGCGAGATGGTGTTCAACTGCACCAAGGGCGAGCACGCGCTGGCGGCGCTCGAGCAAGCGGGCGCGGCGAACCTGGCGGGCAAGGTGCTGGTCGACGTCTCCAACCCGCTCGACTTCAGCCGAGGGTTCCCGCCCTCGCTGACCGTCTGCAACACCGACTCGCTCGGCGAGCAGGTCCAGCGCGCGTATCCCGAGACCAAGGTCGTCAAGGCGCTGAACACGATGTGGAACGGGCTCATGGTGCGTCCTCGCATGCTGGACGACACCCACCACACCTTCGTCAGCGGCAACGACGCGGAGGCCAAGAGCCAGGTGAAGGCCATCCTCGGCTCGTTCGGATGGCGCGACGACGAGATCCTCGACCTCGGCGACATCACCACCGCCCGCGGGACCGAGTGCTACCTGCCCCTCTGGGTGCGCATCTTCTCGGCCACCCAGAGCGGAGCGTTCAACATCAAGCTGGTCAAAGCACCGGGCTGACCTCCACCGCGCCGCCCGGAGCCTGCCCCGGCTCGATGACCTCGTCCGCCCGGTGGTGTCGAGCCGCTCGACGGCGGGGGCGGCGTGTCTTATGACCGCGGCGTGTTCACCGGGATCGTCGAAGAGGTCGGGCGCGTCGCTGCCGTCGAGACGCGCCAAGGCGCCACGCGCTTGAGCGTGGAGGCGCGCGTGGTCCACGAGGGGGCGCAGCTCGGCGACAGCATCGCCGTCAACGGCGTGTGCCTCACCGTGGTGGAGATCGACTCGAATCGCCTGGCGTTCGAGGCGGTGCCCGAGACCCTCCGGCGGAGCAACCTCGGCGCGTTGAAGGCCGGGGATCCGGTCGATCTCGAGCGCCCCGTCTCGGGCGGGCGGCCGATGGGTGGTCACTACGTCCAAGGGCACGTGGACGGGATGGCGCAGGTGCGCCGATTCTCGTCGGACGGCGAGGCGCTCGAGGTGTTTTTCGACGCGCCGGCCGAGCTGCGACGCTTCATCGTGGAAAAGGGCTACGTGACCATCGACGGCGCCTCGCTCACGGTGGTGGCGACCGACGAGGCGGGCTTCAGCGTGACGCTCGTGCCCCACACCCAGGCCAACGTCGTCTTCGGTGCGCCCCGTGCCGGCTACGAGGCCAACCTCGAAGTCGACGTGATGGCCAAGTACGTCGAGCGCATGATGGGCCCGCGCCTCGACGCGCTCGAAGCCCGTCTGCGCGCCCTCGAGACGGCGGGCTGAGCGCGGTTCCGCGCGACCGTCGCTTCCTTTCGCGACGTGCGGCTGGTTCAATGAGCGCATGCAGCGCTTCACCTCTGCTTCGCTTCTGATCGTCTTCGCGCTCCTCGCGCCGACCGCGCGCGCCGACTGGCCCATGGCCCGCCACGACGCGCACCGGACCGCCACCGGCGACGGAACCGGTCACATCGACACGCCGGCCGCGCTCTTTCGTCACTACCTCGGCGGCTCGCTCGGGAACCAGCAGTACCTGGCCACCGACGTCGACGGCGACGGCCACGCCGAGGTGGTGTTCATCATGGGCGGCGCGCTGCTCGCGAAGACGCCGGACGACGCGGTGGTGTGGGAGACCGAGGCCCTCGATCTCCAACGGATCGACGGCCTGATCGATCTGAACGGCGACGGCACCGACGAGATCGTCGCCACCGCCCTCGGCGGCAAGGTCCACGTGCTGCAGGTCTCGGACGGGACGCTGCTCTGGTCGCTGGCCAGCGGCGTGGTCGGCAACGTCGGGAACGTGCGCTTCGCCGACTTCGACGGAGACGGGACGACGGACCTCTACCTCGCCGACGTCGCGTGTGGCTCCACCGGCTCGCTCGGAGACGTGGCGCTCGCCTACTCGTTCGCCGCGGGGCTCGGGTCGCCTTCGATGCTCTTCCAGCTCGAGCGCGGCCGCCGCGACTACGTCTGCGGCGCCAACGACACCGTGGCCGATGTCGACGGCGACGACCAGCTGGAGATCGTCGTCCAGGGCGTCACCCACTTCTACGTCTACTCGACCGTCGACGGCAGCCTGGAGTCCACCAGCGACTCGGTCGGCTCGATCCCCTACGGCTCCGCCACCACCCGCCTCGCCGACGTGGACGGAGACGGGCGGCCGGAGCTCGTCTGCTGGACCGACAACACCTACGCGCCGCCCACCAACTCCCGGCGCGTGTTCATGATGGACTGGGACGAGACGAGCGGCGTCCTCGTGAAGCGCTGGGAACGCTCGGTCTCGGATCTCTTGAACGACCGCCACGGCTGGTTCCCCGGCGGGCTGGAGGACATCGGCGGTGACGGGCGCTTCGAGGTCGTGACCAGCTTCTACACCGCCTCCTCGGACAGCTGGTCCACGGTGGCCCTGAACGCGGCCACCGGCGATGAGATCGACTCCATCCCGGTCGGCCCCTTCGGCGGCCTGGTCGATCTCGATGGCGACGGCTCGAGCGAGATCCTCACCGGCGACGCGATGAGCGGGCTGAGCGCGTTCCGGCTCACGGCCACCGGCCTCGAGCGCCTCTACACGGCGGCGGGCGTGCAGCCGGTCTACGTGCGCGACACCCCGGTCTACTACACCGCGTCGGCCAGCTCGCGCGCGCTGGCGCTCGACCTCGACGGCGACGGAACCAAGGAGCTCATCGCGCTCCACGTCACGGGCGGCCGCGTCGACGCGCTGGTCGCGCTGCGGGCGGGGACCGATCCACCCACCCAGCAGGCCAGCCTCTCCATCGGCGCCGACGTCGCGCTCCTGACCTTCGAGGTCTTCCCCGACGTCACCCGCACCGGCCCGCAGATCCTCACCGCGCGCTCGGACGGCTTCCTGTGGGTCCTCGACGACATGCTGGCCGCGACGAACGCGGACACCGGCGGCGAGCTCCCGCAGCGGGGCCTCCGCATCGGCGGCTTCTACAGCGGCACCAACGGGATCGGTCGGGTGCCGATCGCCGCAGACCTCGACGGGGACGGCGCCGCCGAGGTGTTGGCGCAGGACAGCCGCGGTGTCGTGCAGCGGCTCACCGTCGGGAGCGCGAGCCTGGTCGAGCCGCCGCACGTCGACTGGGAGGTGCCGCGGGCCGGCGTGCCGAGCGTCGCCGACCTCGACGGGGACGGCGCGAAGGAGGTCGTCCTGGTCGTCCACGGGCCGGACGTGATCCGGGTCTTGCACGCGTCGGACGCGAGCGAGGTGTGGACCGCCGCCGTCGGTACCTCTGCCCGCACGGTGAGCTACGACCCGATCGTCGGCGACGTGAGCGGCGACGGCGTGTTGGACGTCGCCTACCAGCTCTACAACAGCTCGGGCGGCACGGTGGTCATCGACGCGCTCAGCGGCGCCGACGGCTCCACCCTGTGGCCGAGCGAGTTCGAGACCGTCGTCGCCGGCTCCGGCCTCGGCGCGCAGGTCCTCGCCGACCGGGACGGCGACGGCATCGCGGACGTGCTGACCACGCCGCGCAACCTGCTCTGGTGGCGGCGCGGCACCGACGGCGCGGATCTCGGCAGTGTGGCCGCCGGCTACCCGAACTACGGCGAGCTCTTCGACATCGACGCCGACGGCACCGACGAGCTGATGTGCTCGGGCGCCTACTACGGGGTGCACGCGTTCGAGCAGGACCTCACCTCCATCTGGTCCGACACCGCCGACCACCACAGCCGCGTGCTGGGGGCCGGCGTCGTCTGCAGCGACGGGCCGCGCTTCATCGAGGGCCAGTACAACAGCGCGCGGCTCACGGCGTGGAACGGGAGCGGCGGCATCGTGGGCGACATCGCGCTCCGCGGCGGCACCCGCTACGACCCGCCCTCGGGCGTGCCGGACGCGCCCGGCGTCCTCGGCGACGTCACCCTCGCCACCGACCTGACCGGGAGCGGCGCGCCGACCGCGCTCGTCCCCTCGACCGACGGCTTCCTCTACGCCGTCGACCCCTGCACGATGGCGCTCCAGTGGGCGCTGGACTTCCGCTTCCCGGTCGGCTCGCCGATCCTCGCCGACACCGACGGCGACGGCGAGGACGAGATCGTGGTGACGGTCGCCGACGGCTACCTCTACGGCATCGACCGGCAGGTGCTGGCGGCGCCGGTCTTCGTGGCCGAGAACGACGGCACGCACCTGGCGACCGGCCCCGGCGACGACATCGACGAGGTCGTGACCACGGACACGCTCTGGGCCAACTGGGCCTCGGTCGCGGGCGCGACCAGCTACCAGTACGCGGTGCTCACGCCGGGGGGAGCCATCCTCACCCGGCCGAGCTTCGTCGACGTCGGCGCGGCCACCCAGGCGACCGCGACCGGCCTACCGCTGCGGGTCGGCGGCCGCTACCTCTTCGCCGTCCGCGCCATCGGCCCCGACGGGGCCTCCGCCGAGACCCTCTCCGACGGAGTCGTGGTCTTGCCGGATCCCTGCGCCATGTGCGGTGACGGCGAGATCTGCATGGACGGCATGTGCGTCGTCGATCCCTGCGCCGGCGTGGCGTGCGGACCCGGACAGCGTTGCATGGGAGGCGCCTGCGTCGGCGGCACCGACGCCGCGATCCCGATCGAGGACGGCGGCGTCGGCGCGGACGGCGGTCCGGGCTCGGCGAGCAGCGGCGGCTGCTGCACCGTCGCGCCCGGCTCCTCGCGCGACGGAACGGCGCCAATCTTCCTGGCGCTGCTCCTCGCGTTCGTGTGGATCCGCCGCCGCTGAAGGTCCGTCGACGAGTCTCCCGGGCCCAACCGCGGCCCGTGCCTCCTCGAGATGCAATGGCATCGCCTCGTCGGCCCGAACCACGGCTCAACCCCGTCGCGCTCCCGGCTTTCTCGGCTCTCCGAACGGATCTCTAGTGGGAAGGCGACGCACGAACGTTGCACTCGCGGCTGCCGTCCGGTGAAAAGAATGGCCGCTTCGCCGGTCTCTGGTCGTGCACATCATGCGTGACCGACGGTTGCTCGACGCGGGAGCGCTCCACGCCCACGGGTGAGCAGGGGCCGAGGGAGCGGCCCGCTCAGCGGTCCGGCCGCGCTCCTGCCGCACCGCGATGACCGTCATCCCGGCCTGCGAGTGAGAGCGCGTGGTCGTTCGACCCGGCGAGGCTTCGGCGATCAGCCGCCCGTGACGTGTCGCAAGAGCGCCAGCGGGCCGACCTCGCGGACGCGCTCGAGCTGGGCGGCGTCTTTCACCAGGATCGAGCCCGCGAAGCCGAGCGCGTTGATGGAGATCGACTCGAAGCGCTCCCGGACGCGCGGCACGACCAGCATCCAGGCGTCGGCCAGCAGCAGGTTGTGGGGGCGATGCTCGCAGCCGAGCTCTGCCAGGAGCGCGAGGTAGGTGTCGTGCGCGCTCGCGTCTTCAGGCCGTGGGCGGACGGCGTGGGGGAAGGGCAGGGCGCCGGCGCGGATCAGCGGGTCGAGCGGGACGGCGTCGGGCCCGTCGTCGAGCGGCACGGGGACCAGCTGGAGGTGGCGGTGCGGCTGGCTCGCCCCGGCCTCGCGGCCCGCGTTGTAGAACGAGAGCCCGTTCGCGCCGCGGCTCACCTCGAGCAGCGCGCGGAGGTCCGCTCGCGAGAACGGGACGTTTTGCGGCTCGAACGCGCGGGTGACCAGGAGCAGGTGGTCCGGCACGACAGGGAACTTGTTGAGCAGCACCCAATGGTGGTCACCCGCCTCCGCGACGACCAGAATCCGGGTCCGGCCGCAGGAAGGGATCGTCGCCCGAGGGGCGGGCGCGGGCGGCGCGCTCTTTCTCGGCCACGCTGGAGACGACGCGGACCACGAAGCGCGCGTCGCCATCGCGAAGGATGTGCGCCTCGGTCTCGATGGGGCCGAGCGCACCAGCACGCCGCGCGTGCTCGCTCGCGGCCCGGGCCTGCTGCCACAGTGCGTCGGTCAAGAGGCGCTCCGACGCCGGTGGCCAGCGGGTGCGTCGCGATGTGGGTCGCCGCGTTCGGGGACGGGCTCGAGCGAGTCGCGCGATGTGGGGTGCCGCACGGTCCCGAGCGTGCGCGCGGCCCGGCTCGGAGGCAACGGCAGGCCGGTGGTGCTCGGCGGTCCTCCGATTGCTATCTTCCCGACAGGGAGACGCGATGAGCAGCGGCGACACGGAGCGGATGCCTCTTCGGTGCCATGCCTGCGACGTCGAGATCGACGGCGAGCCGGCCGCACGTGGGTATCTCCTCTTCATGCGTGGCGACCGGCCTCACGTGGAGCGCCCGCCGCTCTGCGAGCGCTGCGCCCACGCCATCGGCATGACCGCGCTCTTCCGCTTCTGGATGGAAGAAGAGGAAGGCTGAGCCCACGCGCTTCCTCGAGCTGCGCCGGTCGGGACTTTGTCATCGACGGGCACTCGGGGGACACTCGACGCGATGGGCTCGAACGAGAGCGGCAGTGCTCGTGCTCTCGCGCGTGGCACGTGGATCGCGGCCTTCGTGCTCGCTGCGATCGGCCCCGCGTCGAAGGGCGCGGCGCAAGCGAGCTCCGAGGGCGGAGAGGTCCTCGCCAGCGCGGCGCCGAGCAGCGCTGCGTCGCAGTCCGAGGCCTCCTCGAGCCGCTCGGTGGGCGTGCCCGACCGCGGGCGGCTGCGGGAGGCGGCGCGGCTGGCCACCTCCGAGGTGCTTCGGGTCCGCGACGAGCGCGACGCGAGCTATGGCACGGCGGAGCTGGTCCAGCTGATCGAGCGCGCTGCCGCCCGCGTCGCCGCAGCGAGCCCCGGCGCGCCGCTGGTGGTGGGGGATCTCTCGCGCGAGCGCGGCGGGCACCTCTCGCCCCACCGCTCGCACCGCAGCGGGCGCGACGCCGACATCGGCTTCTATCTCGTGGACGAAGAGGGGCACTCGGCCGAGGTCGAGCGCTTCGTGAACCTGCGACGCAGCGGCTGCGGCCGCTTCCAAGGGCATCGCTACTGCTTCGACGCGGCGCGCAACTGGGCGCTGGCCGTGGAGCTGGTCTCGGACCCGCGGGCGCCCGTGCAGTACCTCATGGTCGCGCCCGACATCCGGCGCCGCGTGCTCCGGGCCGGCGAGCAGGCTGGCGCGGCGGAGGAGCTTCTGGAGCGGGTCCGCACCGCCACGGCGCCGCACTCGGGGAGTCGCTCGCACCGCAGCCATTTCCACATCCGGATCTACTGCCCCGAGGACGACCGGCCCGGCTGCATCGACGAGCCGCCCTACCACGACTGGTACGTCGGCACGCCCTCGCCCGACGTGGGGCGAGTGATGCACCGCCGGGCCCGCGGTCGCCGAGCTGCCCGCCGGAGAGCCGCCCGCCGTCGCGCCGCCCGCCGCAGGGCCGCGCATCGTCGCGCCGCGCATCGTCGAGCCGTCCGCCGCCGAGCCGCGCATCGTCGCGCCGCGCATCGTCGAGCCGTCCGCCGGAGAGCGCGCCGAAGAGCCGCGCGCCGCGGCGCGACCGCCGCCCAGGAGTGAGTCGAGGCGCCGGCGCCGCGCAGCGGTCGGTCAGCGCTCCTTGGACCGATCGGTCATCGAAGCCCAGCGCGACAGCAGGGCTGCGGCATTCGATGCGGCCAGGCCCGCGCGCGTGCCGAGGACGGAGCGAGGCGACGTGCTCGCTCGGCCGCGCAGTTGCGAACGAATCAGGGTCGGACGGAAGCGCGGAAGACTCGCGCGTCGCCGCTCGCTTCGAGCGTGTACGCGACGCCGTCGGGGACGAGGCACGCGCCGCCGCGCGGGAGCGCCAGGCCGCGCTGGTCGCTCTCGACGCGCACCGTGGTGGTCGCGTCGTCGGGGAGCGCGAGGAGCGTCTCGGGTCCGCGCGCGACGGCGCGGAACGTCGTGCCCGGGGTCAGCGGGATGCGGCTCAGGCCGAGCTCGGGAGCCGGGATCGCATAGACATCCTCGCCGTTCTGCTCGACGACGCGGACGCGCGTCGCGCTCGCCGCGTCGAAGCGGACGATGCGCATCAGCTCCCGCGGGTCCACGTGCTTCTTGGTCAGGCCCGCCCGCAGCACGTTGTCGGAGCTGGCCATCAGCTCGATGCCCGCGCCCTCCAGGTATGCGTGCGGGACACCGGCGGAGAGGAACATCGCTTCGCCCGGCGCGAGCGTCGCCCGCGCCAGCAGGAACACGAAGAGCAAGCCGCGATCGGGCCTCGCGCCGAGCCCCTCCTGCGCCCGGAGGGCCCACGCCGCCGCGTCGCTTCGATCGGGCTCGCGCCGCAGCCGGTCCAGGAGCGCCGCCAGCGCCGGCTCCAGCGTCGCGTCGGGTAGCGTGAAGTACGCCTCGAGCAGGCGGCGCAGCCCCTCGGGCGTCGGTTCGTAGCGGGGCAGCAGGCTTGAGAGCTCCGGCAGCGCGTCGAGCGCGGCGGCGATCTCGTCGGGGGACCGAAAGCCCGAGAGCGCCTCGAAGTCGGTGAGCGCCACGAGCAGCTCGGGCTTGTGCCGCGGGTCGCGGTAGCTCCGCTCGGGCGCGTCTCGTGGGATGCCATTCAGCTCCTCGCGCGCGAAGCCCGCCTCGGCCTGCCCGGCGTTCGGGTGCACCTGGATCGACAAGGGTCTGGCGGCGGCGAGGAGCTTGAGCAGGTAGGGCATCCCGCCGAAGCGAGCTTGGATCTCGGCGCCCAGGAAGGCTTCGGGCGCGTCCGCGATCAGCCGATCGAGCGAGCGCGCTTCGCCGTCGACATGCGCCAGCGCCGGCGCGGTCGGGTGGGCGCCGAACCAGGCCTCCGCGCAGGGCTGGCCGGTCACCTCCATCCCCAGCAGCTCGGGGATGAAGGTCGGGTCGCCCCAGGCGTAGCGCCGGATGCGCGGGGTCAGCAGCAGCGGTGCGCGCGTCATCACCACGGCGCCAGGTATAGCAGGTGGCTGGAGCGTCCGATTTTCGTCGTGATCGGCCCACGATTCCGCAGGCGACGCCGCAGGGCATCGCGGCTCGACACGGACGAGGAGGCCCGCGAGGTCGAGCCGCACACGGACGCCGTGTTGCCGGCGCGCCCGCCGGATCGCCCGAGGCTCAATTCGCGTCGTCTGGAGGGTGCAGGAACGCGGTGACGAGCTCGACGAAGCGCGCCGGCTCCTCGGCGTAGGGGAAGTGCCCGCTGTGCTCCATCCAGACGAGCTCCGAGCCCCACTTCGACGCGTTGGCGCGGATGCGCGCTTCGGGCAGGACGTGGCTCGCTCGTCCGGCGATGTAGAGCGAAGGGCGGGGCAGGGCGCGCATCAGCTCGGGGTGAGGGCCGATCCAGTGGCCGGCGCGGTAGGCCGGGAGCACTCCGTCGCGCGTACACCGGGACAGCAGCGAGCGGTGATCGATCGCCTCGGCGCGCCGCTCGGCGTCGTGGCTCGCCCAATGGAGCCGGCGCGCGACCTCGGCGCGGCCGAGCATCTGGTAGAGGAACATCATGCGGTCGAGCGCGGGCCGCGGCTCGCTCGCCACCGCGACCACGTTCGGCGCGCCGCCCTCCGCCAGCACCTCCACCTGATGCGCGAGCGAGGCCTCGGGATCGGCGAATGCCTCCACCAGCACGATCCGATCGACCGCGTCGGGGTGCCGCGTGAGGTAGACGAGGCCGACCAGCCCGCCGAAGGAGTGCGCGACGACGCTCCAACGCTCGATCCCGAGGTGCGTGCGCAGGCGCTCGAGAATCCTCCACCGTCGGGTCCATGCCGAGCGCCAGATCGGCAGGTCCGCCCGCCGAGCGCCCGCAGCCGCGCTGGTCGAGGTAGATCATCCGCAGCGACTGCTCGAGCTCGGCGCCGACCGCCTGCTGAAAGCCCCAGGCGTCGTAGCCGGGGCCGCCGTGCAGGTACACGACGGGCGGCGCATCGGCGGGGCCGGCCACACGGTAGAGATCCGCGCGCCGTCCTCGGTCTCCAGGACCTCGCCGCCTTCCCAGGTCGCCGGAGCGCCGCAGCGGGCCGGCTCGGCAGGCGGGGCCGGCGCCGCGGGCTCCGGTGCGGGCGCGGTATCGTCGTGCGACTCGCCGCAACCGGCGAGACAGAGCACGAAGAGGAGCGCGACGCGACGCATGGGGGAGCAGGCTACCGCGAACGGCGCGCGGAGTGCGAGCCCGCTGCAGCGCGCTCCCGCGCCGAAGTCGGTGTCGCCCACGCACACGATTGGGGAGCTTCGTCGCGTCTCGGTGGGCGTTCGGCTGTCTGCGAGGGCGTACCCGCTCGTCGAGGCGCGCGCGATTCATGTTGATAGCCGATCCGCATTGATCAATGTTGATCGGTCATCAAGATATCTCGGCCCCGGCCGGCTCGGCATGGCGAGCCATGGCAGAGCCCGCCGTGGGAGCGAGGAAATCGTGGTCGAGCCTCAGCCGGCCCGCTTGAAATGGCTCGGCGGCGCGCCGGTCCAGCGTTTGAACGCGCGGCTGAACGCGTTGGCGTCCTGGAAGCCGAGCAGGAAGGCCACCTCCGACACGCTGATGTCGCGGTCGCGCAGATGGCTGACCGCCAGCTCCCGGCGCAGCGCGTCGAGCAGCTTGGAGAACGAGGTGTCCTCTTCGCCGAGACGCCGGGCCAAGGTGCGCGCGCTCATGTGGAGCTTGGTCGCGATCCGCTCCGACGTCGGCGTGCCGCCGGTCAGCTCGCCGGCGATGAGCTCGGACACGCGCCGCGCCAACCCGCCGCCGTCCGGGAGCGCTGCGAGCTGGCCCTTGGCGTGCTCCTCCAGGATGGCCAAGAGCCCCGGATCCGAAGCGAGGATTGGCGCGTCGAGGCGCGTCGCGCGGAAGACCAGCACGTTCTCGGGCGCGTCGAAGTAGAGCGGGCACTGGAAGGTGCGCTCCCAGGGGCCGAGCCGCTTGGGCCGTGCGTGAACGAAGTGCACCTCCAGCGCCCGGCCCGGCGAGCCGGTCATCAGCATCGCGCCGCCCAGCGCGCGGGCGAAGCCGTAGTCGACCAGCACGCCGGCCGGCTCCCGCCCGCTCTTGAGCCCCATGCGCAAGAACGCTCGGTCGCCCTCGAGGGTCAGTCGGTCGTCGCCCGCGTCGTGGAGGATCCGCTGAAAGCGCATCCCGGCCTGCATCGCGTCGCCCAGCGTGGGGCTGTTGCGCATGACGTACTCGACGACGCCGAAGAGCCCCTGCTCGTCGCCGAGCCCTGCCTGGATGCCGAAGGCTTCGTCGCGCGCGAGCTCGCGGCAGGCGACCCAGAGCGAGTCGAGCTGCTCCTCCGGGATGCGGAAGTCCGGATCGTCGATCCCTGCGCCGTCGACGCCGACCTCGGCCAGCGCCGGCGCCGGGTCTTTGCCGAGCGCGCGCAGCCTCCGGAGCGCCGGCCACGTCAGCCGCGCGGAGGCCATGCAGCCGGTGCTCCCCATCCTCGACACCCGAAGAGCGTAGCAAAACGCGGCTGGCAGCATCGGTCAGGTCTTTTGGCGAGGTCGGCAAGGTCGACCGGCCACGGTACCTCTAGCCTCACGCCGCGTTGGAGGATGGGATGCGCGTATCGGGATGGATTGCGGCGCTCTTGCTCGTGGGATGCGGGCACACGGGCGGGGACATCGGTGGGACGAGGCCGGAGCCGGGGGCGGCAGGCGCCGACGGGGGGATGCCCGTCGCGATGGACGACGCAGGCATGGCGTCGCCGCCCCCGGCTCCGATCCCGTTGCCGACGCCGCCGCCACCCGATCCGGATCCCGAGCCCACGGCGCCGGCGCCCTTCACCTGCGAAGGCAAGACGGGCGAGGCCGGGGACCATCTCGTGCTGGTTCCGCACGACGGACTGGTGCGACACGTCCTCCTCCACGTCCCCGACGGCTACGACCCGACGCGCGGCACCATGCTGGTGCTGAACCTGCACGGCTTCACCTCGGCGGACTGGCAGCAGTCGCTCCTGACCCACATGAACGACGCGGCGGACGCACGGCAGCTCATCGTCGCGTACCCGCAGGGCGTGGCGGCGAGCTGGAACGCCGGCGACTGCTGCGGCACGGCGTGGGTGGACGCGGTGGACGACATCGGGTTCATCGCGGCCGCGCTCGACAAATTGGAGCGCGACTACTGCGTCGACCCACGCCGCGTATACGCGACGGGGATGAGCAACGGCGGGTTCATGTCGCACCGGCTCGGCTGCGAGATGAGCGACCGCATCGCCGCCATCGCGCCCGTCGCAGGCGTGGACGGGATGGACGCGTGCCATCCCGCGCGGCCCGTGCCGATCTTCCACTTCCACGGCACCGCCGACCCGCTGGTGCCCTACGACGGCGGCACCCCGATCCTCCACGACCTGGGCGGTCTGGTCTTCCGTTCGGTGGCCGAGAGCATGGCCATCTGGGCCGAGCTCAACGGCTGCAGCGGCGAGCCGACGGTCTTCTACGAGCACGGCGAGGTCACCTGCCGCGAGTGGCCCGGCTGCGCCGCCCAGACCCGCCTCTGCACCGTGGACGGCGGCGGCCACACGTGGCCTGGCGGCCTACCCATCCCCTTCCTCGGCCACACCACCAACGACATCGACGCCACCGACGCCATGCTCGACTTCTTCGAAGCCCACCCGCTCCCCGCCGCGCCGTGACGAGAACAGCCGCGCGCCGCCGAGATGGCGCGCTGGCGAGCCGACGCCGGAGATGCGGAATGATCCGCCCGTGATCGCGGGCGGGCCTCTCGCGTCCGCGCTGCACCTCTCGCGCAGCGAGCGAGAAGTGGTCCGCGTCAGCGTTGCGGCTTTCGGGTAGGGGTGCGCCTCTCGGGTCGTGGTGCGCGTGAGCGCTGCGCCTCTCGCGCAGCGAGCGAGAAGGGGTGCGCGTCCGCGCTGCGCCTCTCGCGCAGCGAGTGAGAAGCGGTCCGCGGCAGCAGTCATGCAGGTCGCGCCGCAGGCGCGGCCGGCGTGACCCGTACCAGCATGAAACCCGTCACGTCCCATCACCCCGAGGAGGCGGGGGCCGGGAGATGGCCAGCGACGACTCGGGTGGCCCGCTACGATGCCCAGCGGCCGACGAACGGCAGTTTCGTTCGTTGGCTGTTGGGTACCTCGGGTCGGGTTCCTCGCTGGAGGAGCGGGCCATCTCCCGGCCCCCGCCGTTCGCCCATGCGCGGCAGCCAAGCAGAGCAGCGTGAAGCACAGAGCCCCTACGACGATGAGTACGAGTCGACCTCCGAGAGCCAAGACCGCACCTGCGCATCCGAAGGCATCCGCCAGTCGCCGCGCGGACTGAGCGCCACCATCCCGACCTTCGGCGCGTCGGCCGTGCAGCTCCGCTTGAACTGGTTGGTGAAGAAGCGCCGATAGAAGAGCGCGAGCCACTTCTGGAGCGTCGGGAGGTCGTAGCGATCCGCGAACGCGATCTGCGCCAGGTCGAGGATCCGCGCCGGTCGCGCGCCGTGGCGGACGAAGTGATAGAGGAAGAAGTCGTGCAGCTCGTAGGGCCCGATGGTGCCCTCGGTGAGCTGCGCGATCTGACCCTCCTCGTCGGCGGGAAGAAGCTCGGGCGAGATGGGCGTGTCGAGGATCGCGAAGAGCACGTCGCGGAGCCCGTCCTCGTACTTCTGCGACCAGGTCGAGGCGCGCTCGTTGGCCGCCCACCGGATCACGAAGCGGATCAGCGTCTTCGGGACGGCGGCGTTGACGTCGTACATCGCGATGTGGTCGCCGGCATAGGTCGACCAGCCGAGCGCCTTTTCGGAGAGATCGCCGGTGCCGACCACGATGCCCTTCTCCTGGTTGGCCAGGGTCATCAACACCAGCGTGCGGAGGCGCGCCTGCACGTTCTCCAGCGCGACGTCGCCGAGCGTCGGGTCCTCCTTCAGCCGTGCCAGCAACGCCTCCACGTCGGAGCTGCCCTTGGCGGCGGGGTGGCCGGTGCTCGTGAGCAGCAGGTGGCTCGCGTCGCGGACGCTCACCTCGAGAAAGCGGGCCCCCAACGCCTCGGTGAGCCGCTCGGCGTTGGTGCGCGTGGCCTGGGTCGTACCGAGGCCGGGCATCGTGACGCAGAGGAGGTCCTCGCGCGGCTGGCCCATGAGATCGAGCGCGGCCGCGCAGACCAGCGCCGCCATCGTGGAATCGAGCCCGCCCGAGACGCCGAGCACCAGCTTGGGCTTGCCGATGGCCCGCATTCGGGTCGCCAGCGCGTTGCTCTGGATCTCGAAGATCTCCCAGCAGCGGGTGGCCAGCGTCTTCGGGTCCGAGGGGATGAAGGGGTGCGGCTCCACGTGGCGCAGCAGCTCGCGCGTCTTCGGCTCGCCGGCTTGGAAAGCGACGCGCCGGAACCCGCGCCGGTTGTGCCGCGCGCAGTCGCCGAAGGTGGTGGTGATCATCCGCTCGCGGATCAGCGCGTCGAGATCCACGTCGCGGGTCAGGAGCTGATCTTCCCGAGCGAAGCGCGTCGACTCGCCGAGGACGCTGCCGTTCTCGCAGATGAAGGCGTCGGCGTCGAAGGCCAGATCGGTCGAGGATTCGCCCGGGCCGGCGGCGACGTAGAGGTAGGCGCACTTGCCGCGATCGGATTGCGCGCGGCCGAGCAGGCGGCGGAGCTCCGCCTTGCCGATGGTGAAGTTGGAGGCCGAGAGGTTCGCCACCACCGTCGCCCCGGCCGACACCTGTGCGGTGCTCGGCGGCTGCTGCACCCAATAGTCCTCGCAGATCTCCAGACCCACCACGAGGTCGGGCTGGTCGTCGGCGGCGAAGAGCAGGTCCAACCCGAAGGGCACCTCTTCGCCGAGCACGCGCGCGCTCGAGCCGGACGGCACCTCCACGCCGGGCCGGAACCAGCGCGCCTCCTCGAACTCGCGGTAGTTCGGGAGGTAGGCCTTCGGGACCACGCCGAGGACCCGCCCGCGCTGCAGCGCCACCGCCA
The DNA here is from genome assembly GCA_963832725.1 of uncultured Pseudomonadota bacterium. GTDB lineage: Bacteria > Myxococcota_A > Polyangia > Polyangiales > Sandaracinaceae > JAEZBP01. The sequence goes on along the minus strand of CAWHVG010000003.1, from coordinate 1,547,981 downwards.
CGTTGTAGACGCCGCCACCGACGCGGAGCGGCATGCCCACGACCACCAGCGGCGCGCGCTCGCGGCTGGCCTGGACGATGCGCGCCAGGGCGGCCTCGCATTGCTCCAGCAGGTGATGATCCAAGAAGAGATCGCGCACCGTGTAGCCCGGGAGCCCGAGCTCCGGGAAGACCACCAGCGCGTCACCCTGCGCGTCGGCCCGCTCGAGCAGGGCGAGGGTGTGCTCGACGTTGGCCTCGAAGTCGGCCACCCGCACTACCGGGACGGCCACGCTGACACGAGCAAATCCGCGCATGGCGCAAGCTCTCCGCGCGCCGCCATCCATGTCAAGCCGGCCGGCCACGGGGCTGCTACCTTGCAGGCATGTTCCTCAGCGCTTGCGTGCAGCTCCGAACCGGCACCGACCAGGAGAAGAACCTGGCCACGGTCGAGCGCCTGATCCGACGCGCCGCCTCCTACGGCGCGAAGCTCGTCGCCACGCCGGAGAACACGGCCTACCTCGGGCCGCAGTTCCACAAGGTCGAGCTCGCCGAGTCGATTGACGGCCCCATCGCCACGCGCTTGGCGAAGCTGGCCGACGAGCTCTCGATCCACCTCTTGGTCGGCTCGCTGGCGGAGCGCCGTACGAACCCGGACGGGAGCCTCGACACCCAGCGCTGCTTCAACACCAGCCTGCTCTTCGGCCCGAACGGCGACCGGCTGGCGGTCTACCGGAAGATGCACCTCTTCGACGTCGACGTGCCGAACGGGGTGACCATCCGCGAGTCGGACAGCATCGCGGCCGGCGACGAGGTCGTGGTGGCGGAGACCTCGCTCGGCGCCATCGGCATGAGCATCTGCTACGACCTGCGCTTCCCCGAGCTCTACCGCGCGCTGGTCGATCGCGGCGCCGACATCCTCGCCGTGCCCTCGGCGTTCACCATGGCGACCGGCAAGGACCACTGGCACGTGCTCCTGCGCGCCCGCGCCATCGAGACGCAGTGCTGGGTCCTCGCGCCGGCCCAATGGGGCACCCACGACGAAGGTGGCAAGCGGGTCAGCTACGGGCACAGCCTCATCCTCGATCCCTGGGGCGCGGTGGCCGCCGAGCGGGGCGAGGGCGAGGGGCTCTGCCTGGCCGAGATCGATCCCGAGCGCACGGCGCAGGTGAGGCGCTCCATCCCGGTCCGCGATCACCGCCGCCTTTGACCCGCGCCACGTCGCGAGGCTGACGCCTCGACGTTTCATGGCGGAGGCATCCGTCCCGGGCCCGAAGCGCGCCGCTCGCGCTGGTGCCGGTGATCCGCTCGGGAGGCGAGGGCGTGGCGCGGTTCGCCGTGTCGTGACGCACCGAGCGACCGGTGACCTGCGCGTCCCGCTCGGGGTAGGGTGCGCCGTGCCCGACGAGCGCCCGCGCCGAAACCACGCCATCGACGCCGTCCGCGGCCTGGTCATGGTGCTGATGGTCCTCGACCACGCGCGCGACTTCTTCTTCGGCTGGCGCGTGGACCCGATGGATCTCGACGAGACCACGCCCATCCTCTTCTTCACGCGCTGGATCACCCACTTCTGCGCGCCCGGGTTCGTGCTCCTCGCCGGCGCGGCGGCCTATCTCTACGGGCGCCAACGCTCGGCGGCCGAGCGGCGGCGCTTCCTCCTCACGCGTGGCCTCTGGCTGATCGTGCTGGAGGTGACGGTGGTCCGTTTCGGCTGGGTCCCGGAGCCCTTCTACCGCTTCACCATGCTGCAGGTGATCTGGGCGCTCGGCTGGTCGATGGTGCTCCTGGCGCCGCTGAGCGCGCTCTCGCCGCGCTGGCTCGTGGCCGGCGGCGCGCTCATGGTCGCCCTCCACGACCTGCTCGACCCGATCCACGCCGGCACGTTCGGCGACGGATCGTTCTTCTGGGCCGTGCTGCACGAGCGGGCCCGCTTCGAGCCGCTGCCGGGCCATCACCTCGGCGTCATGTACCCGCTGATCCCGTGGGTCGGTGTGATGGCGATCGGCTTCGGGCTGGGCCAGCTCTTCACGCGTGAGGCGTCCGAGCGGCGCTCGTGGCTGCTCCGGCTGGGCCTCTCGCTCACGCTCGGCTTCCTCCTCGTCCGCGGGATGAACGTCTACGGCGATCCGCGTCCGTGGACGAGCCATGTGGACGGAACGCTCACCGTCCTCGACTTCCTCGACTGCGAGAAGTACCCGCCCTCGCTCTCGTACCTCTTGATGACGCTGGGCCCGATCCTGCTCGTGCTCTGGCTCTTCGAGCGCGTCGCGTTCCCCGAGAGCGTGATGCAGCCCCTGCTCGTCTTCGGCCGTGTGCCGCTGTTCTTCTACGTCGCGCACCTCTATCTCTTGCGCTTCGTCGGGCTCGCCTTCGCGTACAGCCGCTGGGGCGCCGCCGCGTTCGAGCTCCCGCCCGGAGGTCACGCCGGCAGCCCGGAGCTCCCGCTGTGGGCCACCTACCTCGCCTGGCTGAGCGCGTTGCTCATCCTCTACCCGGCCTGTCGCGCCTACGGTCGGCTGAAAGCGCGACGATCCGGTCAGTGGTGGTGGCTCCGCTACCTTTGACCTCCGCAGACGTGCCTCGGATGTCACTCCTCGCGGGCCTTCCGGGCTGGACCGCGTTCGGCGCCGCGCGCATAGTCGAAGGATGGATTGTCGACTCCTCGTCTGGCTCAGCGGCTGCCTGCTCGCCGCGCTCGCGCCCTTCTCCAACACGCCGAGCGCGGCCGCGCAGGCCGTCATGGGGACCTGCGCCTCGTGCGGCGGCGGCGCGACCGACCCCAACTGCGGCGCGTGCATCGCGTCGGGCAGCGAGTGCTTCAACGCCCTCATGCCCGCCGATCGTCAGCTCGGCGTCTTCATGACCAGCGACGGGCATGACGCGCGCAGCCTGACCTTCGGGAAGCTGGTGCGCGGGGCTCAGGAGTCGGCGGCCGACATCAACCGAGCCGTCAGCAGCACCTACAACAGTAGCAATATCTGGCTCTACTACGGGACCGGTACACCGCCGCCTCCCGATGGGTACTGCGCGCCCGCGGGCGGGCCGCCTCCTGCCTTCTCGGATCCCGGTGACTACGTCTTCGGCTGGGACCATCGCTACGAAGACACGATGAATGGGCTCGACTGCTACAACGGTGAGGTCGACCGCTTCTACCTCGGAGCCTCGGGGCACGCGGACGGCTCGCGCGTCTGCGACGGTGAGCAGGGCTTCTTCGACCCGTCCAACGGCGCGATCTTCGATCTCGGCGGCGAGGGAAACCGGGTCGTGGTCTTCCCCTTCACCGACCACCCGCCGCTCCCCTGTGAGTCGTGGGAGTACGCGGTGTGGCTCTCGGATGACCCGATGGCGACGGAGGTCGCCGAGGCCGGACATCCCGACCGCACGAAGTGGAATCCGGCGGTGCTGACGACGGCCTTCCTGCAGGGGTGGATCCCCGACAATCCGGCGCCGGTGGACGAGGCCGACGCGCTCAGCCCGGATCTGAGCAACGGCACCCAGCGGGATGGGATCGTGCAGGTCTTCGCGCTGCCCTGCGGGCTGACCTTCCGCTATGCGTCGATCGTCGCCGGCAACAACGGCAATCCGAGCGCCGCGTGTGCGTTCTACTCCTTCGACGCCGAGCTCGATGCGGTGGCCGGTCTGAACGAGGACAACACCGCCATCTGCCCCGACGCGGACGGGGACGGTTTCCGCGACGTGACCTGTGGCGGGAACGACTGCAACGACGGCGATCCCAACGTGCACCCCGGCGCGTTCGAGCGCTGTGACGCGACGACGGACCTGAACTGCATGGCGATGACGCCCTGCCCGACCGGGACGGTCTGCGCGCCCGACAGCGGGCTCTGCGTCACGCAGTGCTTCGAGGGTGGCTGCGCGGACGGCTTCACCTGCACGGATGGCCGCTGCATCGACGCGGCCTGCGCGGCGCGCACCGATCCCTGCCCGGACGGCACGCTCTGCCGCAATGGTGACTGCGTGGGGCCCTGCGACGGAGTGGTCTGTCCGCAGGGGCAGCAGTGCACCGGCGGCGCCTGCCTCGACCCCTGTCAGGGCGTGGAGTGCCCGGTGAACCAGGTCTGCGTGGCCCGAGACCCGAGCGCGGGCACGCTCTGCGGTCCGTCTTGCTCCTGCACCGATCTCTCCGTTCCGCTCTGCACCGGCTCGACGGCGTGTGACGCGCGCAGCGACTCGCCGACGGCGGGGCTCTGCGTGGACGCGGGCTGCGAGAGCGTCACCTGCGACGCCGGTCAGGTCTGCTCCGGCGGGAGCTGCGTCGACGGCTGCGAGGGCGTGACCTGTCCGCGCGCTCAGACCTGCACGGCTGGGCAGTGCGTGCCCGATCTCTGCGCCAACGTGACGTGCCCGAGCGGGCAGGTGTGCAGCGACGGAACCTGCGGCGACGCGTGTGCCGGTGTGACCTGTCCCGACGGCCAGGTCTGCTCGAGCGGCGAATGCGTCGCGGATCCCTGCTACGGCCTCGACTGCGGTGCCGGCGGCGTCTGCATCGATGGGGCCTGTGTGGACGCCGGGACCGCGGGTGACGGCGGCGGCGCGGGCATGGACGGAGGCACCGGCGGCCAGCACGACGCTGGCACCACCGGCGCCAAGATGGCCGGCGGCTGCGGCTGCAGGGTGAGCTCGCCGCGCTCGGCGCCGTGGGGCCTCTCGTTCGCGCTCCTGGCCGGCGCGCTGGCGCTCTGGCGGCGGCGCCGCTGATCGAGAGGCGAGCGCGGCGGCCGATTGTCGCGCTCGCTGCCATCGGCTGTACCGCGCTAGAGCGGATCGCGCCGTCGATCGCGTCCTTCGTCGCGGCGCACCGCCGGCCCCGGCGAGCGCTCGGTCGCGCCCTCCGAACGTCCTCGACGATGACATCGGCAGCGCGACGGACGGCGCGCCTCGCTGCGCGCTTTCTCCGGTGCCGCGGTCGGAGAGGCGCTCTGATGGCCACCGCGCCCGGGCTCCGTGTCGTCCCGAAAAGGGGGTGCTTCCTCACACCTCCGCCGATCGGGCCTTCTCAAACGGGCTCGGTGCTAGTAGCGCTGCACTGATGGAAGCGATTCACGAATCGGTGCTCTCGGTGGTGGGCGGCACGCCGCTCGTTCGGCTGGACCGGATTGGCAGGGGATTGCCCTGCGAGCTGGTCGCCAAGCTCGAGTTCATGAACCCCGGCGGTTCGGTCAAGGACCGCATCGGCGTGCGCATGCTCCTCGAGGCGGAGAAGCGTGGCGACATCAAGCCCGGCGACACGCTCATCGAGCCCACCAGCGGAAACACCGGCATCGGCTTGGCCATGGCGGCGGCCGTCCGCGGCTACCGGATGATCATCACGATGCCGGAGAAGATGAGCCGCGAGAAGCAGGTGGTCCTCGAGGCGCTCGGCGCCGAGATCATCCGCACGCCGACCGAGGCCTCGTTCGATTCGCCCGAGAGCCACATCAGCGTGGCGCGCCGCCTGAAGGAGGTGCTTCCCAACGCGCACATCCTCGACCAGTACGGCAACGACGACAATCCGAAGGCCCACGAGGAGGGCACCGCCCGCGAGATCCTCGAGCAGACGGGCGGCCGCCTCGACGCGTTCGTGTGCGCGGCGGGAACGGGCGGCACCATCACGGGCGTGGCCCGCGTGCTCAAGCGCGAGCTGCCGAGCTGCCAGATCATCGGCGTCGATCCGGAGGGCTCGATCCTGGCCGGCCCCAGCGACGTCAAGAGCTACAAGGTCGAGGGCATCGGCTACGACTTCATCCCCGACGTGCTCGATCGGGAGCTGGTCGACCGCTGGATCAAGACGAACGACCGTGACTCCTTCCGTACCGCGCGCCAGCTCATCCGTCAGGAGGGCTTGCTCGTCGGCGGCTCCAGCGGCTCGGCGGTGTGGGCGGCGCTGCAGGTCGCCAAGGACATGCCCGAGGGCTCGCGCGTCCTGGTCATCCTGCCGGACTCGGTCCGCAACTACATGACCAAGTTCGTCGACGACGCCTGGATGCGGCAGAACGGCTTCGCCGACCAAGAGCACGAGCTCGGCACGGTGGCGGAGATGCTGCGCGGGCTGCCGCCCAAGGAGGTCATCACCATCGAGGACGACAAGACGCTCGGCTACGCCGTGCGCGTCTTCAAGGCCCACGGGATTCTCTCAGATGCCCTGTGTCGCCGGTGGCCGCCTGAGCGGCATCGTCACCGAGACCGACGTCCTGCACTTCCTGGTGGAGGGCAAGGACATCGACACGCCGCTGGCCGAGCTGATGGAGCGCCGCGTCTCGACCATGCACCTGCACGACGAGGCCGAGAAGCTCCCCGAGCTCTTCGAGCGGGGCGAGGTCGCCATCATCGTCGACGACGAGCGCCGGGTCAGCGCGGTCCTGACGAAGATGGACCTCATCGAGTTCATGTCGAAGCGGCGCAAGCTCGGTCGCCTCGAGGGCTGAGGTCGTTCGCCCGCGGTTCCGACCGCGTCGCCGTGTTGCCCGCGCGGCTGCGCACGTCCTCGCAGGTCGGAACCGCGCGTCCGTTCGCGGCGCAGGCGCGGTACGTGCGGCGGACCGGCTCGTCGAGCGGTGCGGCATGCGAACGCGAGGTGGGGCGACCGCCGTGTGAGCGCGGTCGTGGGTCCCGCTTCCGAGCCCGCCCTGCCCAGGAGGCCCAAAGAATGCTAGCGAGGAGGGTCGCGAAAGGACGCTCCTCGATGTGGAAACGCGCAGCCCGCTCGGCGCCCTGGGCGCTCACGATCCTCCTGGGCGCGAGCGTCGCCGCGGCCCAGCCTGCGCTGAGGCACGCGCTCTCGGGTGCGCACAACCCCGCCTGGCTCCCGCGGCGGCAAGGCGGGGAGGCGGAGGTGATGGTCCGGCTCGCCCGGCCGGAGCTCGTCGAGCAGGTGGTGGCGGCCGCAGGGCGCGGAGTGCGCCTGCCGCGCGTCGACGGTCATCCGCTGACCTTTCGGGATTGGGCGCTGGTGCGAGTGACGGCACGCGGCGCGGCGGCGCTGGCGCGGCAGCCCGGCGTCAGGGCCATCCGCGTGCCGCCGCCGAGCGGGCGGCCGCCTCTCGATCAGTCCGCCGCGCTGCTCGGCCTGGACGCGGCGCGCGGCGCGGGCGGCGTCGACGAGCTCCGGACCGGTCAGGGCGTCCTGATTGCGGACGTGGACTCGCTGGTCGACGTCTACCACCCCGATTTGTTTCGTGGCGACGGCGGCTGGTACGACTGGATCGATGCCGATGGAGACGGTCACTTCACGCCGGGCGCGGACGCGATCGATCTGAACGGCGACGGTCAGCCCGGCAGCGGCGAGCGCGCCCATGTGCTCCGCGCCGATCTGATCGATCTCTACGGCAACTCCACCACTAGGCTGACGGCACCCCGCTTCGATCCGGCGGTCGATTGGCTCTACCTCGACGCGAACGGCGACGGAGCGCGCAACTTCGGCGCCACCGACGGTTTCTCCGACGACGATCCGGCCTTCGGCGAGCCCCTCTTCGTGCCCGACGACGTCAACGGGAACGGCGCGCTCGATCCGGAGGAGCGCCTGGTTCGGCTCGGCACCTCCAAGCTGAAGTCCGTCTACGTCCGCATCGACTATCCCGGCCTCCCGATGGCCAACCACGTCTACGAGCGCGGCGTCGACCTCTCGGCCCTCCCGAACGACTTCACCGGCGGCATCTACGGGTACGCCGACGCGCTCCACGCGACCGGCGTGCAGGGCATCCTCGCGGCCGGTGTCCCGCTGCCGAGCCGCCGCTTCGTGGGCATCGCGCCGGACGCGGAGATCGTGTCGACGTTCGAGATCGCCGACACGAACATGGGCGCGTTGATGTGGGCCTACGCGCAGGATCCGGCCGTCGTCTTGCACGAGTACGTCGAATGGACCTTCACCGAGCTCGACGGCTCGGACACGGCCAGTGAGCTCATCGACTCGAGCACCGCCGACGGCGTGGTCAACGTCTGCCCGGCCGGCAACATCGGCGAGTCGGACAAGCACGTCTCGGTCACGGTCGGCGACGGCGAGACCGCATCGCTCACCTTCCGCGTGCCGAGCGACGAGACCCAGGTCTACGCGAGCCTGCACGCGCGCGGTGACGGCACCCTCGCGGTGGCGCTGGTCGAGCCGGGTGGCACCAGCCACGCGCTGCGCACGAGCTATGCGAGCGTGCCGGTCGGGAGCGGTTCGCTCTCCTGGTACGGCAGCACCACCAGCCGCGCGACGCAGATGCAGCACTTCGTCCTGCAGAGCCCGCCGGTGTCGAGCGAGGCGTGGGAGGTGCGCGTCACCGCGACGGGCGGCTCGCTGGTCGTGCACGGAATGCTCTCGGACGACCAGAGCGGCTTCGGGACGGGGGCGGCGTGGGACGGCGCCACGCCCGAGAGCACGGTGGCGTGGCCGGCGACGGCCGATTCGTGCATCGCGGTCGGCGCCATCCCCTGCCATACGACGATGGAAGGTCCCTGGTACTCGCCCTACGGCGACGAAGGAGCCGGCCAGATTCGCGCCTACTCCGGCCGCGGCCCGCGCATCGACGGGGATTCTGCGCCCGCACATCGTGGCGCCGGACGACCCCTGGTCGCCGACCACGCACGGCGACCTCTACCCGAGCCGGCCGGGGATGTACGTGGCTCCGCTCGGCGCGTTCATGGTCTTCTCGGGCACGTCGGGTGCCGGCCCGCACGTGGCGGGGGTGGCCGCGCTCCTGGTCGAGAGCGGCGTCACCGGCACCGACGCCGTGGCGCGCATCACCGAGAGCGCGATCGCCGATCCCGTGGCGGGCGACCTGCCGAACGACGACTATGGGTACGGCCGGGTCTCGGCCGGGGCGGCGCTGGAGGGGCAGCTCGAGGGGAGGGCGCCGCGGGTCGTCGCGCACGCCGATCCCGCCTCCGCCATGCCGAACCAGTCCGTGCAGCTCGTGGTCGAGGTGAGCGACCCGGACGGCGACGCCGTGGAAGTACGCTGGGACGACGACTACGACGGCACCTGGAACACCGACTACGCCGCGCCCGCGAGCCGCACGGTCATGTTCGATGCGCCCGGGCGCTATCGCTGGAAGGTGCGCGCGCGGGACGCCACAGGTCGCATCGCCGACGCCGCGATCTTGGTGGTCGTGGAAGCGCCGCCGCCGGTGCCGGACGCCGGACCGGGCATGCCCGATGCCGGCGCGAACGCGACGGACGCGAGCGCGGACGGTGGCGCTGAATCCGGGAGCTCGGGCGGCTGCGGCTGTCGAACCGCACCGGCGCGTGGCGGGGCGCCGCTCGCGCTCGTCTGTGTGGCGCTCGCGTGGCTCGTTCGACGCCGTCGCTGAGCCCGCGGTGGAGCGCCCAGCCCGCGGTGGAGCGCGGGCTGCCCGAAGGGGCTGGCGCGGCCGCGCTCTCGAACACCATCCGAAGGCCGCGCCTCTTGGCGCCCGCGCTCGGGCTGGGCGGCCGTCGCCGCACGACGCGGGCGCGGGGGCCGACTCGTGCGAGGGGGCGCCGTCGCTACAGGTTGCGGATCCACGCGAGCGCGTCGGCCTCGCTGGTGAAGGCTTTCATCGGCCGGACGGGGCGCCGCACCTTCAGGAAGACGTTCACGGCAACCGCTTCGGCGCGCCCCGAGAAGAGGATGGCACCCGAGGTGAAGGTGTCGCGGACGGCGTCGCTTCGCAGGAGGACGTCGCGCGCCCCGCCGTCGGGTCGGAAGCCGTCGCCCACCACGACCAGCAGCGGGACGCTCCGGCCGTCGAGCAGCGCTCGGAACGCCTCGATGTGCGCTTCCGCCAGCTCCTTCGTGTAGAGGACGCCCGCGTCGTGCTGGATCTCCGCGATGCCTTCCTCACGCAGTCGGATCCGCGCGCTCGGGACCTGGACCCAGTCGCCCACGTGCTCGCCCGGGGAAGATGCCTTCATCCGCGCACATCTAGGGCCCGAGCTGCCGTTCGACCACCGAAAATCCGACCGGCAACGGAGAGCGTCGATGCGGCGAGGCGCGAGTCGGCGTCTCGGGCCGACTCACGCGCTTCCGGTCACGGCCCGCGCGAGCCTTGAACCGCGAGGCCGCTCGGAACCGAGGTGGGCTCTCCGGCGAAGGGTGGCAACCCCGTCGCCTCGGTGTCCGAGCTCAAGGCCTGGAGAAACGCGACGAGCGCGGCCAGCTCGTCGCTGTTGAGGGAGCGCAGCGGTCGCACGTCCGGGTCGATGGTGGCGCGGATGGCGTCGGCTGTCGGGGCGTCGACGGAGACCGGCGTTCCGTCCGGGAGCGTGAGGCCCTGGTCGAGCGTCTCTCCCGGTGCGATGTGCTGGTGGATGGCGTCCGCCAAGGTCTCGACCGCGCCGTCGTGCATGTAGGGTCCGGTGAGGGCCACGTTGCGAAGCGGCGGCGTCCGGAACGCGAATCGGTCGTTGGGATTGCTCGTCACCACGAAGCGCCCTTCGTCCATTCCGACCGGGAAGACACCGATGTTGTGGTAGCTGCCGTCGCTGAGGAGCGGTCCGTCGTGGCAGCGGTCGCAGCCGGCGGGACCGAAGAAGAGCAGCGCGCCACGCTGGGCCTCGGCGGAGAGCTCCCGATCATTCGGCGGGCTCTCCTCCGACCCGAGGTAGCGGTCGAAGGGCGTGTCGGTCAGCTCCCAGAGGTGCATCTCGAAGCGCTCGATGGCGCGGACCGCGTGCGCGATGGTGTGCTCGCCCGCCGGCACGTCGGGGAACGCCGCTTCGAACGCGTCGCGGTAGCCCGGGATCGCCATCAGCCGGGCCATCACGCCGTCCCACACCGCCGCCGGGTCGTCGTCCGCGATCCGCGCGAGCTCGTTGGGGGCGCCGTTCACGTCGAGGTCGCCGTCCTGCCCCCGCATCTCGTCCCGCGTGATGAGCGGCATCAACGCTTGCGCCTGCCCGGGTGTCTCGATCCCGTCAGGAAGCGCGACGGGCGCGCGTAGAGTGCCGTCCGGCATGCGCTCGATGCGTCCATCCCAGAACAGCGCCGTCGCGAAGCTGCGATTGAACGGAGACGGCGTGTTCCGCGGCAGCGCGTGGCCGCCGTGACGATTGTGCCCCGCGCCGGTCGCCCCTTCGCTGCGACCGAGGGGGAGCCCGTCGCCTGCGTGATCGACCGGCAGGTGGCAGGAGGAACAGGCCACGTCGCGGTTTCCGCTCAGCTCCGGGTCGAAGAAAAGGAGCTGCCCGAGATCGATCATGGCCTGCGGGACGGTGTCGTTTCGGGCGGGTGAGTACACTCCGGCCGCGGTGAGCCGGTCACGCAGGCTGCCGCGGGAGCAGCCGGCCGCCGCCAGGCAGAGGACGGCGACCCACACGCTGCGCAGCGAGATGGACGGTCGGCGCATCGATTGCTCCGCTCACCGCAGCTCGACGTAGTGCATCTCGAGGTGGACCCGGTCACCGTTGGCCCAGGTCGCATCGAGCACGACGCCGTTCTCCCCGGCCGCGCGTTGGGCGATCTGCAGCTCGAAGTCCTCGGTGATCGCGCAATCGGGCGAGGTCCGAGAGCAGGCGCTGACCCGTCCGTTCGGACCGGGTCCATGATGCACTCCCGAGTCCACCGGGAATCGGGGGCCCCCGCCGAACCCGTCACCGCCGTCTTCGAAGAAGCCGGATGTGCCCGCGTCCGCCACCCTGGCGGGCCCTTCGCCCGCGTCGACGGGCGGTGGCGTGGCCGTGCCCGCGTCCAGCAGGGATCCCGAGCCTTCGCCCGCGTCGACCGGAGGGGGCGGCGCTGGTCCGGCGTCGACCCCGGAGCCGAAATTCCCACCGTAGGGGTTGTCCGCCGAGCCTCCCAGCGTGGGCACGAGGACAGTGAGCGCCAGGCCGTTCGCGCCGGTCACGTCGAGCTCGATGGAGTCGGACGACCGGGTGCCCGTCCCCTGCAGCGAGCTCGCGTCGAGCGCCTCGCCACCGATGGAGCCGCTGGCGGCATCGACGGTGACGGCCAGGCTCGTGTCGCCCGGCACGCGCATCGCGTGGCCGCTCCCGGCCAGGCTCGGGATGAGCTCACAGCCTCCCAGCGCGACCGTGACGAGCACCAGTACTGTGAAACGGCCTACGCTCCCGAATCTCTCGGTCATCTCTTCCTCCCGTCGTGTCGCGGATTCGGTGCAGTAGTGCCTTCGCCCGGGGCGAGCATTGCACCAGACGGCCGATTTCTCGTCCGGGCCCGCGAAATGACGCGTGCGTGCAATGTTCGGTCAGTCCTGCGCCACTGTAGTCGCGACGATGCGACCTCGTTTCCGAACCCGATGGCGAATTCTGGGTGCGCTGGCCGCCCTCGCGCTGGCGCCGGCCTCCGCGCAGGCGCAGGTCGGTGACTCCATCTTGCTGCTCGCGCCCGATGCGGTGCGCTCGGAGTGGACGGCCGCGCTCCAGATCGAGCTGGCCCCCCGCGACGCGGTAGCGGTGCCGGCGGCCGTGCCGGAGGTCTCCACGCCGCTCCTCGGCGACGCCGAGGCGCAGCGGATGGCCATCGAACGAGGAGCGCGTGCGGCGGTGTGGGTCGAAGGGGGAGCGGAGCGCTGGCGCCTTCGGATGGTGTCCCCGAGCGCCGAGCGGGCCTTGGTCGTCCCGGTGGCGCTGGACGCCGACGCGCGGACGGTGGCGCTGATTGTCGTGAGCCTCCTCGACGGAGCGTCCGAGCCGCTGTTGGCGGCGGCGCCGGTGGGTGTTCCCGCTGGCGAGCCCGAAACGGCCGAGAGCCCGGAACCTCAGGCGGCCCCGACCTCGGAGCCGGCGAGCACGGAGCCCGAGCCGACCGAGGCGTCGGAGACTGCGTCGGGCGAGCGGGGGGAGCCGCTCTCGACGCCGCCAGGCGCGAGCGACGAGACGAGCGTGGCAGCGGAGACCGAGCGTTCGGAGCTCGCCCCCGCGCCGGACGATCGGGAGCGCGCCCCCGAGCCGACGGGAGCGGCGGCGTCCGAGGCTGTGCCCGCGCGCGGAGACGAGGACGAGGCCCATCAAGACGAGTTCGACGAGGCCCACGCCGCCATCGTGCCCACGCCGCGCGCGGAGCCCTACGTCCACTGGTCGGGCCGGATTGGGCTGGCGGCCGTCGGGGTCACCGGCGGATTCCAGCATCGGCGTCGGCCCCACGCTGCGGGCCGGCATCGCCATGCGCTACGACTGGTTCGAGCTGGCGGTGATGCACGACCTGGGGTTCTACGTGCAGCTCGACGCCAACGATGCCGTCCAGCCGCTCGGCCGGACCTGTCTCGACGTCGGCGCCGCGACGCCGCGCACCGACCTCGCGTTCCACGCGGGCATTCGCGGCTGCGCGGGCACCGTCTACACCACCTTCGCGCAGTCGGGCTTCCTCATCGACACGGCCCCTCGGCCGAACATCTCGGGCGGTGGCTACGCCGCGCTCTCGTTCGCCCTCGCGAGCTGGATTCGTCTCTTCGTCCGCGCTGACGTCGACGTCGGCTGGACCCAACTCTCGGGCCGGGACTCGGTCTTCGTCCTGCCGGCACTCTCCACGTTCCTGAGCTTCGAGTGAGCATGGCCATCTCTCTCGCCACTTCACTGGTCAACCTCTCGCCGAAGACCGACTCGCTGCCCGAGCGGCGCCTCCTGGACGAGCTGGTCACGCGCCTGCGATCGCGCGACGACGCGGTGATCGATCGGGTGCTGCGCGAGCTGGTGCCGGAGGTGCGGCGTTGGATGTTCCTGCAGCTCGGTCCGCGGGCGGACGTCGACGACGCCACGCAAGACGCGCTCAGCGAGATCGCCAGCGCGCTCCATCGCTTCGAGGGGCGCTCCAGCGTGGCCACGCTGGCTCGGCGCATCGCCCTGCGCACCTCGTATCGCTACTACCGACAGCGGCGCACCGAGCCGGTCGACGTCGATCCGGAGGGGAGCGATCCGGAGCGTCAGGTCGCCGCCCGCCGCGCGCTGGTCCGCCTCCACGAGGCGTTGCGCGAGCTGCCGGAGCGGCGGCGGTCCGCCTTCCTGCTCTGCGCGGTGGAGCAGCTCACGCCACAGGAGGCGGCCGAGGTGCTCGGCGTCTCGGCCAACGCCATGCGGAGCTTGCTCTGCCGCGCGCGGCGAGACGTCGAGGCGCTCTTGGCCGACGACGACGAGCTCGGAGGCGGCCATGCTTGACCTCGACCGACTGCTGGAGGCGGCCCGGGAGGCGGAGCCCGAATCCGCTCTCCGACGCAGAGGCGGAGGCTCTGGTCCGAAGTGCTCGCGAAGCGCGTCCTTCGCTCGAGCAGGTCATCGTTGCGGCCCGCGGCGCCGAGCCCGGTCCGCTGAGCGACGAGGGGCTCTCTGCGATGGTCGAGCGCGCCGCCATGACCGGCCGCGCGCGCCACCGGCGCTGGTCGCTGACGCGCGTGATGGGTGCCGCGGCGCTGGCGGCGACGGCGGCGGCGGCGGCGGCGACCTTCGCGCTCTCTTCTCGGGCGCCGCTGCCGGCGGACTCGGCGCCGCGTCCGGCGCTCGCTCGAGCCACGGATCCGACGGACCTCGCGTTGCCGACGGGCGATCGCTTGGTGGCGGGCTCGGGCGCGCGCTTCGACGTGCATCTGCCGGAGCCTCGCGTCCGGCGCGTCCGCCTCGGCGGCGGCAGCATGCTCTTCGACGTGCGGCCCATCGAAGGTGGCCGCTTCACCGTGTCCACCGCGCAGGCTCGTGTGCACGTCCTCGGGACGGTGTTCTCGGTGCGAGCGAGCGAAGACGCGACGACGGTCTGGGTCTACGAGGGCGTGGTCCGGGTCGAGGGTCCCGAGGGCGCACGCGTGGTCCGGGCCGGCGGCGTGGTGCACGTCGGCGTAGGCGAGGCGGGTGTCGACGCGCTGGCCGGCGAGGGCCGAGAGGCGGCGGCGCGGCGGTCTGCTCCGCTGGCGTTGCGCGATCCGGATCCGAGGCCGGAGGCACCTTCTCCTCGCGCGGAGCGTGCGCCCGTGCGGCCCGCTCCGCAGCGGACGAGCGCGCCGCGTTCGGATCGGCGGCCTGCACCCCGTCCGCCTTCGATGCCGCGACCTTCGGAGCCTTCGTCGCCCCCGCCGCTCACGCCCGCCGACGTGCGAGCGCAGATCGCGCGCGGCGAGGCTGCACAGGCGCTCGTCACCATCGAGGCGGCCCTCGCGCGCGGTGAGCACGATCCGTGGCGGATGCTCGAGGGCGACGCGTTGCGGGCGTCGGGTCGCTTCGACGAGGCCGCTGCCGCGTACCGTCGCGCCGCGGCGGAGCTCGCGCCGCCGCGGAGACAGCAGGCCGGCTTCCTCGAGGCGCGGCTCCGCGCGGCGCGGCTCGACGACGCGGACGGCGCGCTGCGCGCGCTCGACGGGGCGGGCGTGACCCGGCAGGGCTCGGTGCTCCGTGAGCGCGGGATGGCGCTCGAGGCCCGCCTTCTCGCCCGGCTCGATCGGCATACGGACGCGGACCAGGTCGCCCGCGCGTACCTGCGGGACTATCCGGAGGGTCCGGACGCCGACGCCATGCGAGCCCGTGTTGGAACGCCCGCCGCCGAGCCGTGAAGAGGGCCGGGCGCCGTCATCGGCGAGCTCACCGAGGAGGACCACGCCCCTCGCCACCTCGTCCGGATCTCCCTCCGTGTTTGCGTGGAGCGACCCGCGCTCGGTACCTTTCTAGCGCTCATGAAATTGGTGCCAGCGTCATTGCCGGTGCGGCTCGGTCGCGCCGCCTTGTTCTGTGTCGGAGCAGGCGCGTTGATGTTCGCGCACGCGGGGTGCGCAGATTCGGCAGGCGACGTAGCGCTTGGCGACGGCGGCACGGCGGTCGACGGCGGCACGGTGGTGGGGGTCGACGCCGGTACGGTGGTGGCGGTCGACGGCGGCACGGTGGCGGTCGACGGCGGCGCACCCCTCGACGACGCGGGCGCGCCGGACGCGGCCAGCCCGGTTGACGCGCTCTTCATCTACGCGGCGTCGGGCGACACGGCCAGCGCCACCCACAGCGGGCTCGATCCTGCGGCGCCCACCACGGTTGAGAACATCCAGGATGCTGTTGCACCCCACCTAGCGCGTGGGCTGGACATTTACGTTCGAATCGCCCCTGGGACCTACACCAACGTCGACTTCGTTTGGGCCTTGGACCACACGATGTCGGCGAATCGGATTGTGTTCATGCCGTGGGTCGATGGCGATGTCTTCGATAGCGATGCGTTCGTGACGTTCGAGTGGACCGATCACAACCCGCGAGCGTTCTTTCGACTGGTCAACGACTCCGACACCGACCGGGCGACGAACCTGGTGTTCTTCCATCTGCGGATCAGCGGGTACTGGCAAGGGATCGTTCTTCAGGGAAGCGACAGCATCGCTTCCGGGATCGAGGAGCCAGGCGCGGTGACCCACAACGCGATCGTAGATTGTCGGTTCGAGAACATCGGGGCCCTGTTCTTCCCGGACACTGTCGGCCACGGCTTCTCCGCCGTCGGACTCACCAACTCCGACCACAACGTCGTTCGCTACAACTGGTTCACGGCCGTGGAGAATCGAGCCGCCGATGGGCCGGAGCTTCTGCACGCTTTGTACCTCGCGCACAACGCAAGCAACAACGAGATCATGTTCAACGCGTTCGAGAGGGTGTCCGGCGACCCGATCAGGCTTCGCGACTTCTGCAACGACAATCGTATCCGCGGCAACGTATTCGTGTATTCCGGCGCCGACGCCATGGTTGGAGATTGGTATCAAAATGCCGAAGTCGTCCCGGCCTACATGGACAGCTATGCGGCGACCGGTCGCTACGAGTGTCCATCGTGGGAGAACGAGGTTCTGTACAACTACTACAACAAGAGCTACTACGACAGCGCGAACCAAGTCGGCTACCAGCGGACCATCATTCCGATCGCGGAGACCGTTCGGCCGGAGAGCTCCAACCTGACTTGCCCGGCCGGTACGTCCCGGTTTCGAACGTCCGCCGCTTCGAATTATCAGAGCAGCACGCCCAGCGTGACGCGCGCCCATCGAGATGATTGGGCGACCCTGCGCGAGCAGTGGATTCAAGCCAATCTGTATCTGTAGCGGGTGGCGCGGATCACGTCCTCGCGGCAAATTGCGAGTCGACGCCTTGCCAGGCCGGCTCGGTCGTGTCCCAAGCGCCGACGGGGCGCCGCGGACCGCTGGATCAAAACGACGATAGGCCGTCGAGGCCGGTCAGTAGGTAGGGGTTGGGCTGTCCTTCTACCATCGCCCGCAGCGCGGCCATCTGGGCCGTGTAGCGAGAGGCGTCCGCGCCGAATCGGGGGCCGTGCACGGCGAGGAGCCCGAGCCGGAAGAAGATGGCGGGCAGGTCAGCGGTCAGCTTCTGTTCGCGCAGCATCTCCAGCTTCTGCGTGTCCGGCATGTTCGCCAGGTAGAGTTCCACCAAGGCTTGCTCTGTGTCCCGCAGCTCGTTCGGGTGGAGCGCATAGAGGCTCAGCCGGTTGCCCGCGTTCGTCGGCTGCACCTGGATGGTCTCGTCGCTTTTCGAATGCACGTCCGAGTTGGCGGAGTCGAGACAGATCGACATCCGGTGGGCTGTTCCATTCGCCGTGATGGAAGGCGCAGGCCGCGCGGGAGCGCCTCCTGCAGCGCGACGATTCTCGTGGTCCCGCCCGTGTTCGTGCAGCGTCTCCTCGAGCTCGCGTCGCGCGTGCTCGAACCCCTGCGCGCCCGGGGTGTCGGCCAGTCGCTCGCGTGCGATGACGACGAGCCCGTTCACCAGCGCGGGCGGCGCGGCGCGGTCGATGGCGCAGACCCGGACGCCGTTCACCACGCTGGTCACGCCCCGCGTGCGTCCCTTCAGCGCGGCGGCGTGCCACCCCGGGAACACGGCCTGGAGCGCGTAGAGCCCGTCGGCGGTTCGGTACGATCCGAAGCCGGCCGGGTCGCATCGCCTCAGCGCTTGGTTCGAGCCACGCTGCAGCATGTCCCCGACCACACCGAGCGTCCACGGTAGGACGCCGAGCGTCAGCGCGCCGGTCAGCAGTGCACGCCGCGCCCAGACTGAGCGCGGCTGGGAGACGGGGGTGGGCTGCGCGGCCACGAGCTCGAGCGCGCGCACCTCTGGTGCGGGGGTGAGCTGCCATCTCCCGCTTCGCTGACGATAGTGGTGCTGGCTCTCGCCGTCGGCGTGCGCTCGAGTCGGCCGCATACGCGCACCCGGTCGCCAGCGCGCACGTGCCTGAACCACACGTGGCTCTGGGACTCGCGCGCCCTCTCATGTCTTTCCGCGCGGCCATCCCCAAGAGGCTCCTACGCGGTCGGGCTCCGTGACGTTCCTTCGCCGCGCGCCTGTCGGCGAGACCCGCCGAGCTCCCGGCATGTATGGTGGAGAAGCGATCGATGCCAGCAGGGTGGTCTGTTGCATCAGCGTCAGCCGAGCGCCGAGGGCGCGAACGATGTGCGATGGCGCGAGCCTGGCCGGATCGCCACCGGTTGCGCGAATGACGGCGAAGGGTGCAGCCTTTGTTCCTCATGGAACGACTTCCCATCGGTGAGCGGACGCGGGTGTTGGTGCTGACCGGCGCCGGCGTGTCGGCGGACAGTGGCATCCCCACCTTTCGTGACGCGGACGGGCTCTGGGAGAGCCATCGCATGGAAGAGGTCGCGTCGCCGGACGCGTTCGTCCGCGATCCGCGGATGGTGTGGCGCTTCTATTCGCAGCGGCGGGCAGGCGTGCAGCAGGCGGCGCCCAACGCGGGCCACGACGCGCTGGCGCGGCTGGAGGAACGCTTGGGCGAGCGCTTCCTCCTCGTCACGCAGAACGTGGACGGCCTGCACGAGCGAGCCGGCAGTCGCCGCCTCGTGGAGCTGCACGGCAACCTGCTCTACACGCGCTGCAGCCGCTGCGACCGCGCGCCCTTCCGCGACGAGGATCTCTACGACGACGGCTCTGTTCCCTTCTGTGGCGAGTGCGACGATCGCGGCGAGCCGGCCCCGCTGCGCCCGCACATCGTCTGGTTCGGCGAGAGCCTCGACGGGGCACACCTGATGCGGGTCGAGCGCTTCATGCGCGACGCGGGCGAGGACCTCCTCTTCGTCGCCGTCGGCACCTCGGGTGTGGTCTACCCGGCGGCGGGGCTCGTCGGCGTCGCGCGGCGCCTCGGCGGCCGCACCTGGCTCGTCAACGCCGAGCGCTCCGACAACGCCGGGGCGTTCGAGCGGATCGTGCTCGGTCGCAGCGCCGAGCTCTTGCCGGCGCTGGTCGGCTGAAGCGCTCAGCCTCGCTCGAGCACGTAGAGGCTGGACCAGCCCGAGGTCGCGACCGCCAGCTCCCGTAGCCACGCGAGGTCGAGCGAGAGCTCGCGGGCCATCCGCGCGAGGTCGAGCGCCCGCGCATCCAGCGGGTAGGCGTGCTCGTCCTCGTGCGTCGCCACCACCTCGAGCCCCGCGCCGGCGAGCGTCTGCACCACCTCGCCGTGCTCGAAGCTCCAGTCCGGGTGGTCCGCCCAGAACATCCGCGCCGGCGCGTCACGCCGCAGCGCCGCGGCGCCGAAGAGCAAGAACCCCAGCGTCGGCTCCAGGCTGCGGATGGGGTCGGCCAGCACGGCGGCGCAGCGCCGGCGGAGCGCGCTCGGCACCGGCTCTTCGAGCACGTCGACCCGTGCCACCTCGATCGCGCCGCCCACCTCCGACGCGCTCTCCGACAAGAACGCGAGGATCCGCTCGTCGATGTCCACGGCGAAGAGCGAGGGGACGCCCATCAGCGCGAGTGCCAGCGTCACCGCGTCGTCGTCGCCCACCGCGAGCACCGGTCCCGGATGCCGCTCGACGTGGTCCCGGACGTGCGCGGCGCGGCGCAGGCTCGACGCCGGATCGACGTGGAGCTGGGCGTAGCTCTCGTCCCGGCCGGGGCGGGCCTCGAGCAGTGTGGCGAAACGCGTCAGCAGCCCTCCGTCGGGCGCCGCGGGCGGCTCCATCAGGCGCCGGTGGGTCCGCTCGGCCATCCGCAGCAGCCACCACAGGGCGTGGCGCAGGTCCGCGTCGTCGTCGGCGCCGGGAGCCGGTCTCTCGCAGCCATGGTTCTCGAGCAGCGCGGCGATCCACACGCGCACGTCGGCCGCGGTCGCGCCTTCGACGTCGGCCCCGGCAGGGGCCACGAGGCTGGCCAGGCGCGAGGCTCGTTCACGCTCCATCCGTGGTCGGTAGCAGCAGGGTGGCCCACCGCAACCCAGCGTGATCACGTTGCCTCGAGCGGTCGACTGCGCGAGGATTCCCGGCATGGCGCGACGTGACGCCGGGTCCCTCGATCGCGATCTCCTCGCCGACGCGACCGAGATCCTCGCGTCGACGTTGGACCCCGAGCGAGTGCTGCGGCGGTGCGCGGAGCTTTTGGTGCCGGAATTCGCGGACACCGTCGCGGTGTTCGTCCCGGACGGGGAGGGTGGGGCGCGCTTGGCGCACCACGCCCACGCCGACGCGGCGACCTACGAGGAGGTGGAGTCCGTCTACGGCCGCGCGTCGTTGGTCGGGGACTCGCCGGTGTTGCGGGTCCTCGAGAGCGGCGAACCGGAGCTCTTCGGCACCGTCGACGACGACCTGGTTCGGCGCGGCGCGTGCACGCCACGACAGCTCGAGGGGATGCGCGCGCGGGGCACCCGTTCACTGATCTTCGTCCCGCTGGCCGGCCGTGAGCACGTGCTCGGCGTGCTGATCTTGACCTCCTCCCGCCCCGAGCGAGCCTATACGGCCTCGGACCAGTCGCTGGCCGGCAAGCTGGCGCGGCTGGCCGCGCTCGCGGCCGAGAACGCGCGCCTCTACGAGTCGGAGCGTGGGGCGCGCCAGTCCGCCGAGCGCATGCAACGGCTCACGGCGGCGCTGGCGCAGGTCGTCTCGCCGGAGGACGCGGCCGTCACCATGGCCCACGCCGCCCGCGCCGCTTTCGACGCCTCGATGGTGTCGGTCTCGCTGGTGGGCGACGACGGAGCGCTGGAGCTGGTGGCGCAAGAAGGCTACGCGGAGGCGCCCGATCTCTGCCGGCGCGTCTCGCTCGTGGAGTCTTCGCCGGTCGGAGACGCGGTCGCGAACGGCGAGTCCGTCTTCGTGTCCCGGCCCGAGGAGCTCGCGGCCCGCTATCCCGAGCGCCGGATCACCGACGAGATGGGGCAGCTCGCGTGGGCGTTCGTCCCGATCACCTCGTCCGGCGGTCCTCTGGGGGTGGTCTCCCTCGGTTTCCCGCCCCCGCGCACGTTCCCGGCCCACGAGCGCGAGACCCTCCTCGCCATGGCGCAGCAGTGCGCGTCCACCATCGAGCGGGTCTTCCTCTTCCGCGCCGAGCAGCGCGCTCGCGAAGCGCTCGCGGAGACGAACCAGACGCTGCAGGCGCTGATTGAGGCCTCCCCGGCGGCCATCGTGGTCCTCGACGCACAGAGCCACGTCCACATGTGGAACCCGAGCGCCGAGCAGCTCTTCGGCTGGGGTCGGGGCGAGGTCGTCGGGCGGCGTCTGAACGCGCTCTTCGGGGAGAGCGAGCTCGACGCGCTCGTCGCGCGGGTGCTGCGGGGGGAGCCGGCGCGCGGGATTGAGACGCGGCAGATGCGTCGCGACGGCGAGCCGATCGACGTGGCGCTCTGGGCCGCGCCGCTCAGCCGGGGGGACGACACGCCGCTCTGCCTGGTGGTTCTGATCGACGTCACGGACCGCAAGCGGGCCGAGGCCGCCGCCCGCGAGGCCAGCCGCCGCAAGGACGAGTTCTTCGCCATGCTCGGCCACGAGCTTCGCAATCCGCTGGCGCCGATCCTGACCGCGCTCGAGCTGATGAAGACCGAGGACGGTCAGGCCGTCGAGGAGGCGCGCCGGGTCATCGAGCGACAGGCCAAGCATCTCGTGCGCCTGGTGGACGACCTCCTCGACTTGTCGCGGGTCACGCGCGGCAAGATTGAGCTCTCCCTCGAGGACGTAGAGGCATGGGACGTCTTCTCGCGTGCGATCGAGATGACCAGCCCTCTGCTGGAGGAGCAGTCCCACGCGCTCGAGGTCGACGTGCCACGCACCGGGCTGCGGATGCACGGCGATCCGCTCCGGCTCGCGCAGGTGCTCCAGAACTTGCTCTCGAACAGCGCGAAGTACACGCCGCGGGAGGGTCGCATCACCGTGCGGGCGCGGCGCGAGGGCGCCTGGGTCGAGCTCCGCATCGAGGACGACGGCGCCGGCATCGGCCCCGACCTCTTGCCCACCCTCTTCGATCCCTTCGTGCAGGGGGAGCGAACCATCGATCGGGCACAGGGCGGCCTCGGGCTCGGGTTGGCGCTGGTGCACAGCCTGGTCTCGCTGCACAGGGGCACCGTCCGGGCCGAGAGCGACGGCGTCGGTCGGGGCACGGCGATGACCGTCCGCATCCCCGCCGCCGAGGAGCACCCCGCGGTGCGTCCCACCGTCTCCAAGCGTCCGGACGATCGCCCGACCCCGACGCCGGGCCGCCGGGTGTTGGTGGTGGACGACAACCTCGACGCCGCCGAGATGCTGGCCATCCTCTTGCGCCGCCGCGGGCACGTGGTCGAGCTCGCCCACGACGGTCCCTCGGCGCTCGAGGTCTTCGAGCGCTTCGAGCCCGACGCGGCCCTGCTCGACATCGGGCTGCCGGTGATGGACGGATACGAGCTGGCCCAGCGCATCCGCCGGCGCGCGGAGGACCGGGACGTGCTCCTGGTCGCGGTGACCGGGTACGGGCAGGAGACCGACCGGGAGAAGAGCCGCGCCGCCGGCTTCGCGCATCACCTCGTCAAGCCGGTGAGCACCAAAGCCCTGCTCTCCATCCTCGCCGCTGAGCCCCTCGTCTGACACCGGATCGGGGGTTCGCCGCCCCTCGTTGCGTACCCCTGGCCGGCGGTTACTTCGCCCATGCGGCGCGACGGGTGCGCCCGGAGAGTGGGGTGTCCGATGGGTCAGGCGTGGGTTCGGTTCTTCGAGGAGCTCGGCGTGACGGACGTGCCGACCGTCGGCGGCAAGAACGCGTCGCTCGGCGAGATGATCCGAGCGCTCGAGCCCAAAGGCATCCGCGTGCCCGGCGGCTTCGCCACCACGGCCGACGCCTACCGCCGCTTCGTCGAGGCCAACGGGCTGGAGTCGCCGATCCGGGCCGAGCTCGCCCGCCTCGAAAACGGCGGAAAGCTGGCCGACGTCGGCGCGAGCATCCGCGCGCTCTTCCTGAAGGGCGAGTGGCCCAAGCCGATCGCCGAGGCGATCCGCGCCGCCTACCGCGAGCTCTGCGCGCGCAACGAGCGCGAGAACGTCGACGTCGCGGTGCGCAGCAGCGCCACCGCCGAAGACCTGCCCCAGGCGAGCTTCGCGGGCCAGCAGGAGACCTTCCTGAACGTATCGGGTGAGGACGACGTGCTCGACGCCTGCCGTCGCTGCTACGCGTCGCTGTTCACCGACCGCGCCATCGGCTACCGCGCGGAGAAGGGCTTCGACCATCTCGAGGTCGCCCTCTCGGTGGGCGTGCAGAAGATGGTGCGCTCCGACCGCGCCTGCTCCGGCGTCATGTTCACCATCGACACCGACACCGGCTACCCGGACGCGGTGGTGATCGACGGCTCGTGGGGGCTCGGCGAGAACGTCGTGCAAGGGACGGTCGACCCGGATCAGTTCCGCGTGTTCAAGCCTTTGCTCGATCAGCGCGCGTTCACGCCGATCATCGAGAAGGTCCTCGGCGCCAAGGAACAGAAGCTGATCTACGACGAGGGCGCGCGCACGCGCCAGGTCGACACGGCCGACGACGAGCGGCTCCGCTTCGTGCTCGAGGACGACGAGGTGGTCGAGCTCGCCCGCTGGGGCGCCGCCATCGAGGCGCACTACGAGCGGCCGATGGACATCGAGTGGGCCAAAGACGGCGAGACCGAGCGCATGTTCATCGTGCAGGCGCGCCCGGAGACCGTGCAGTCACAGCGAGCGGTCGGCGCGCTGCGCACCTTCGAGCTGAAGGAGCAGGGCGAGGTGATCACGACCGGCCTCGCCGTCGGCGACGCCATCGGCAGCGGCAAGGCGTTCGTGCTCGGCTCGGCGAGCGAGGGCGACCGCTTCGAGGACGGCGGCGTGCTGGTCACCCAGATGACCGATCCGGACTGGGGCCCGATCATGCGGCGCGCCTCGGCCATCGTCACCGATCACGGCGGGCGCACCAGCCACGCGGCCATCGTCAGCCGCGAGCTCGGCGTCCCCGCCGTCATCGGCACCAGCGACGCCACCACGCGCGTCGCGGACGGCGAGGACGTGACGGTGTCCTGCGCCGAGGGCGAGAACGGCCATGTCTATCGCGGGATCCTGCGCCACGAGGTGCACGAGGCCGACATCGCCTCCATCCCGAAGACGCGCACGAAGGTGATGATCAACCTCGCCAACCCGGACGCGGGCGTTCACTGGTGGAACCTTCCCGCGGACGGAGTCGGTCTGGCGCGGCTCGAGTTCGTCATCAACAACGTGATCCGCGCCCATCCGATGGCGCTTCTCCATCCCGAGCGTGTGAAGGACGAGGACGAGCGGAAGCAGATCGAGGCGCTCAGCGCGGGCTACGAGAACGGCGCCGAGTACTACGTCGATTTCTTGGCGCGCGGCATCGCCAAGATCGCCGCGTCGCGCCATCCGGATCCGGTCATCGTCCGCTTCAGCGACTTCAAGACGAACGAGTACGCGCGGCTCCTCGGCGGGGAGGCGTTCGAGCCGAAGGAGGAGAACCCGATGCTCGGGTTCCGAGGCGCCTCGCGCTACTACCACCCTCGCTTCCGCGAGGCGTTCGCGCTGGAGTGCCGCGCTCTCCGCCGCGCCCGCGAAGAGATCGGGATGCGGAACGTGATCGCGATGGTGCCCTTCTGCCGCACGCTCGAAGAGGCCGACCGGGTGATCGAGGTGCTGCGCGAGCACGGGCTCGAGCGCGGTCGCGAGGGCTTCCAGCTCTACGTGATGGCCGAGATCCCCTCCAACATCATCCTCGCCCGCGAGTTCGCGCAGCGCTTCGACGGCTTCTCGATCGGCTCGAACGACCTCACACAGCTCGTCCTCGGCGTCGACCGCGACTCCGACGTGTTGGCGCCGCTCTTCGACGAGAGCAACGACGCCGTGAAGTGGATGATCCAGCGTTTGATCGACGAGGCACACGCGCAGAAGCGCAAGGTGGGCCTCTGCGGTCAGGCGCCGAGCGACCGCCCCGAGTTCGCGCGCTTCTTGGTGCAAGCGGGGATCGACTCCATCTCCGTCGAATCCTTCGGGGCTCTTGGCGGTGAAGAAGGTCGTCGCCGAAGCCGAGCGCTGAGCTCCGGACGAGGCGTGATTCGGTCACGCGGCGCGGTGGCGCGGAGCTGGATTGTCGATCACGTCACGACGAACCACGACGCGATGCAGACGCCTGCGTCGCGCGAGCGTCAGTCGAGCGCGTCGAGCTCGGCGTCGAGGCGCTCGTCCCACTCGTCCTTCGGGCCGGTCATCGGCCCGCGCGACTTCCGGTTCGGTGGCCGCTTCCCGTTCTTGAGCGCGAGGATGTCCTCCATCGCTTCCTGAAGTCGCTCCGGCGACTCGAACATGCGCGAGCTCAGCTCGCGCGTCGTGCCCTCCGACTGCAGGATGAGCACCTCCACCTGACTCACCTTCTGCCCGTAGATCCGACCCTCGACCCGCCGCAAGCGGACCGCGAGCGACTCGTAGGGCAGGTGCATGAGCGAGCCCGACCAGGGTGGAGGCACCTCCAAGTGGCCTTCGAAGAGGCGCAGCTGGCCCGAGCCGCCGGCCACGACGTGGTTCTTCAGGCTCGAGGCGTAGGCAAGGGCGACGGCGAGAAATCCGAGCGTCGCGAACATGAAGAAGAACCGGTGCGGGCCGGGGGCGACGGTGAGCAGGCCGAGCGAGACGACCGTCAGCGTGCCGGGGACGCCGACCAACACGAACACCACACGCTTCGCGCGAAGCTCGTAGACCGCCACCGGTTGTGTCTCGCGATACGGCACTCGACGGTCTATACGCCGAAGAGCGGCGGAGCTTCCACCCGCTCGCGCCGGGCCGGGGGAAGTGCACGTCGTTCACTCTCTCGTGCGGGGACGGCTCGCGCCAGCGCGTGCGGCCACGAAGAGTGCAGCTCGTTCATTCGGACCGGCTCGTCGCCGGCGGGGTCGCCGGAGCCAGCCCGCCGCTGCGGCGCCGAGCCAGAGGGGCGAGCTCGGGGAGGAAGGCGCGGCGCGGCAGGCGCAGCCTCCCCCGGTGGGCGTGGTCGAGGTGCCGGCGTCCGGGCGGCACTCGGGCGGCGGCGGCCCGGCGTCCGGCATGCTGTCGTCCCTCGGGCCCGCGTCGCCCGTGCCCGCGTCGCCCGTGCCGTAGTAGCGCTGCACGTCGGAGTAGAGGTCCGGCGCCCACGCGGGGCAGACGAGCGACACGCTCGAGCAGTGCGGGCACGAGAGGAGCTGGCGCACGTCGCGCATGTGGAGCAAGGGCGTGATGGTGGCTCCACCGTCGTCCGAGCGCCCGAGCGCGTAGTCCGTGGTGATCGGGTCGGCGCAGAGGTAGAGGGTGCTCCCGTCGAGCGCTAGGCAGCGCACGTCGACGGCCGCGACCTGCTCGAACGAGACGGATCCGTCGCGCGCGACCCACACGCCGCCGCCATGTGCGGAGCCCACGAACACGGTCGCGCCGTCGTCCGACATCGCGAATCCCCGCATCTCGGGCAGCTCGATCACGCTCTCGAAGGTCTGCCCGCCGTCCTCGCTGAGCAGGAGTCGCTCGGGGCGCTCGTCGCCTTCGACGCGTTCCATCCGCACGAAGAGCCGGTCCGCGTCGTTCGGATCCACGGCCAAGACCAGCGGCGCGTGCTCGCCGTCCGTCAGCGGGATCTCGACCCTCGAGAGCGTCGCGCCTCCGTCGTCCGAGCGGAGCAGGAACGCGTGCGCGGGCTGGTCGCCCGAAGGCGGGCGGAAGCCGCTGACGTAGACGCGTCGGGAGTCGCTCGGCGCCAGCGCGATCTTCTCGAAGAGGATGGCGAGGACCGGCTCGCTGACCGTGGCCCAGCTGCGCCCGCCGTCCTCGCTGCGCACGATCGTGCTCGGCTCCGAGCCGCTCGACGCGACGCCCCAGATCGTGTCCGGGGCGTGCGGATCCACGGCGACGTCGATCACGTAGGTGTCGTGAGTCGGTCCGGGCGGGCGTTCGAACGCGCAGAGATCGTGGTCCGCTCGCGCGGCGCCGTCGAAGTCACCGAGCACGATCGAACCGTCGCCCGCCAGCGCCAGGTCCGGCTCGGTGCGGACGGGGTTGAGCCCGTAGGCCGCGGCGCACACCCAGCGCCAGCTCGCGCCCGCGTCGTCGCTGACCATCAAGCCGAAGGGCGCGCTGAGCAGGATGCGGTCTCCGGCCACCGCGATCCGCTCGGGTCGCGGCGGGAGCTGATGCGCGCGGGCGATCGAGGCGCTCAGCACGAACGAGAGGAGCGCGAGCGTGTGCGGGAGCCACCTATGCATTCGGGAGAGCGTAGCGTCCGCGGCGACCGTCTTCAGCGCGACCCTCAAAGGAAGCGGTCGGTGCCGCGGGTTCCGTCGCTCGCGTGATCGTCGGCGAAGCGGTACTCGGGGTCGAGGAGGCCGTCGACGCGGTTCATCACCCGGTCGGTGAGCGCCTGAAACGCCTCGCGGTGCTCGTGTTCGGCCTCGCGCGAGAAGGGCTCGAAGGGCGCGCGCGGCGCGAGGTCGGCGAAATCTTCGCGCGCGAAGGGTCGGCCGATCCGATAGACGACGCGGCCTGGCTTGCTCACGAACGAACGGCCCGGATAGACGCGGTCGGAGCCGTTGCAGCCGACGGGCACTACCGTCGCGTTCAGCGCCAGCGCGGCTTGGATGAGCCCGATGTGGCCGCGGGACAGGCGGGTGGAGCGCGTCCCCTGCGGGAAGACCAGGATGTCGAGGCCGATGGCGAGCGCGTGCCGGTTCAGCGCTAGGAAGCGCCGCATCATCGCGGCGAAGAGCGCGTTCATCGCCTCCTCGTAGCGCTCCCGGCGCGGGTCGAAGGGCCTGCCGAGCATGTCGCGGCCCTTCTCCAGGACCTCCCGCGGCACGGTACCCACCGGCACGGGAACGCCGTCGTCCACGGCGTCGCGAAGGGCGCGGTACTCCGCCTCCTCGGGCTTGCGTTTCAGGGTGGCCAGGAAGTCGCGCGTGATGAGGTAGCCCCGCGAGGCGATGGGGATGTTGTTCGTCCCCCGCATGAACGCGGCGACCAGCGGCTGCTCGAAGTTCTTCCCCTTCACCCACGTCGCCGTGTAGCGCTCGAAGCGGCGATGGAGGCTGTACTGGAAGGGCCAGTAGTTGAAGTTGTCCGTGTGGTTCATCGCGTAGACCACCGGACACCGCGGCAAGCGCTCGAGCCCTTCGAGCGTGATGTCGACGTCGCGGTAGTCGAGGCGGAGGAATCCGTCGGCGATGAGCCGCTGGAGCGGAGGCCGGTTGCTCAGGCGGATGCTGTCGAAGAGGCCGAGGTCGAGCATGGTGCGC
Organism: uncultured Pseudomonadota bacterium; assembly: GCA_963832725.1. Classification (GTDB taxonomy): domain Bacteria; phylum Myxococcota_A; class Polyangia; order Polyangiales; family Sandaracinaceae; genus JAEZBP01. Next base: position 1,519,631 of record CAWHVG010000003.1, on the reverse strand, counting down.
GATGAAGCAAATACCACCCTCGCTCCGTGACCGTCGAGTGTGACGAAGTCTGTGGCGCAGCGCGGCCGGCGCCGCCGCGCTCCGGCCCCTCTACTTGATGACCACGAAGGTCTGCGGATTGAGCGCGACCAAACGTCCCTCGGGCGTGTAGAGCTCGCGCAGCTCGGAGACGTAGCCGTCCCGGCCGGCCAGCATGCGCGCGCGATAGAAGAGCGGCGCCTCGGGGTCGAGCGCCTCGGGCGGGTGCAGGATCTGCAGCGTATAGGTGACCGTGGCCATCGGCCTTGGCGCCGTCGTCGTCGAGAAGATCGCCGGCCAGTAGGCGTCGGCCATCGCCACCACCTCGGCCGCGCCGTAGCGGGGCAAGGGCGCGCGCGGCCGGGTCCAGCCTTCGACCACCGGCTCGTCGCCGCCGGCGAAGGGCAGGGGGCCCGTCAGGCGATACTCGAAGTAGCGCGCGAACGAGGGTCCGAGCTGCTGGTGCGGGAGCGGCTCTACCGCCCGCCAATCACCAGGATCCACGGTGTGCTCGAGGTCGACGTCCGCGACGCGCGCCCGCCCGAAGACGCCGCTGACACGGGCCTTCGTCTCGCCCTCCTGGACGATTGTCGCCTCGAGCGTGCTCATACCACTTCCACGCCGGAGGGAAGTGACCGCGATCTCGGCCGCGCCCGGCATCAGCGGCCCGGGAAGCTCGGCCGTCACCGCGCGCATCGCCCGCTCCGGCTCGGCCTCCTCGAGCGCGCGGACGGCGATGCCGATGCTCAGCCCACCGAATGCGCCGCGCCCCTGTTGCCAGCCCTCGGGCACCTCGGCCCGAAAGCGATCCTCACCGACGCGCGTCACCCGGCTGGCCAGGTCGAAGCGCGGTACTTCTTCGGTCTCGCTCACGCTCGCGCTTTAGCGCGCGCCGAGGCGTCGGGCGAGGTGACGGCGAGCGTCGGTCGACGGCCGTTCGCCTGCGTGATTCGAGCGTCTGGTCGAGACGGGGTTGGCGTCAAGCACGCCTCAAAGCGCCGCAGGGCGACGCGGGTGGATCCCCAGTCGAAGCTTCCCGAAGACGGCGAGATGTTTGGATAAGATCTCGATGTGGATAGATAGCAGCTCCTCGAGTCCACGGGCCTACCGCGCGCAGCCCGCGACTGGCACGGAGGCTGCGAAGAGCGGCGGACATGACCCGCTACGCAAAGCACCTCTCGAAGCGCGCGACGCCGCAGGCCGAGCATGCGGACCCGCGCCAGGCGGAGAACCACGCCGGCGGCATGTCGTTCGTGCTCGACGATTGGGCGCACCTGACGCGCTTCCTGATCCTCGGCGCCGACGGTGGCACCTACGTTCGTTCGCGAGCATCGGTTGGTGCGCGAGAACGCCGTCTGCGTCGAGCGCTGCCTCGCGACCGACCACGCGCGCGCCGTCGACCTCATCGTATCGGTGAGCGAGAGCGGCCGTGCGCCGAAGAACGACGCGGCCATCTTCGCGCTCGCGCTGGCGGCGTCGGTGGGCTCCGCGGCGGACCGTCGGCGAGCGCTGTCGGTGCTCCCGCGGGTCTGTCGAACCGGCACGCACCTCTTCGCCTTCGCGCGCAGCGTCGAGGCGATGCGCGGTTGGGGTCGCTCGCTCCGCACGGCGGTCGGCCGCTGGTACACGGAGCGGGACGCGGGCGCGCTCGCCCATCAGCTCCTGAAGTACCGGAAGCGCGAGGGCTGGTCGCATCGCGATCTCTTGCGTCTCGGGCATCCGAAGCCGCGCACCCCGGGGCAGCACACGCTCCTGCGCTACGCGGTGGCGGGCCTCGGCAGCTTGGCCGAGCGTCGCGTCGCCGGCACCGACACGCGAGCGGAGCGCGCTTACCCCGCCGTCGACACCTCCCTCCTGCCGCGTCTCGTCGAGGGCTTCGAGCGCATCCGCACCGAGGTCCGGACGCCCCGGGAGGCAGCGACGCCGATCCGCGACTACGGCCTCACCCACGAGATGGTTCCGAGCGAGCTTCTCGCCCACGCCGAGGTGTGGGCCGCGTTGCTGGAGCACATGCCCATGACCGCCATGATCCGCAACCTCGGCCGCATGAGCGCCAACGGCCTGTTGCGTCCGCTCTCGGACGCAGCGCGCCTCGTCCGAGAGCGACTCTCGGATCGGACGCGCATTCGCCGGGCGCGCGTGCACCCCATGAGCGTGCTCTTCGCGCTGCGGACCTACGCCTCCGGCCGCGGTCTGCGCGGTTCGCTCTCGTGGGCGGCGGTGGGCGCCGTCGTCGACGCGCTCGACGGCGCGTTCTACCTCGCGTTCGACAACGTGCGGCCGACGGGTAAGGCCACCGTGCTCGCGCTCGACGTCAGCGGCTCGATGACCGCGCCGATCGCCGGCAGCCCGCTCTCGTGTCGGGAGGCCGCGGCGGCGATGGCCATGGTGAGCGCGCGCGTCGAGCCGAACCACCAGATCGTCGGCTTCGCCTCGGCGTCGGGCCACTTCGGCGGGACCTCCGTTCTCGTGCCGGTCGACATCACCGCCCGCTCCTCGCTCGCCGAGGTGTGCGCGGAGATGCAGCGGATCCCGATGGGCGGCACCGACTGCTCGCTCCCGATGCGCTGGGCGCTCGAGCGCGGCGTCGGTGTGGACGCCTTCCACGTCTACACGGACAACGAGACCTGGGCCGGCCCGGTGCACCCGCACCAGGCGCTGACCCGCTACCGGGAGGAGATGGACCGGAACGCCAAGCTCGTCGTCGCGGGCATGACGTCCACCGGCTTCACCATCGCCGACCCCACCGATCCCGGCATGCTGGACGTCGTCGGCTTCGACACCGCGGCGCCGGCGTTGATCGCGGACTTCGTCCGGGGCGCCGACACATCGGAGGTCGCCCTCTGAAAACATGCTTCGGTGCGGGCCGGAGTCAGCAGGTTATCCTATCCAGATACAACCCTGCTGGCAGTCATTTGACCGCACCTTTCAACCATCCGCGCGGGATCAAACGGTCGGATTACCGATATGCGTACCCCCGGCCCAACGTACTCGACAGCGTGGCTCACATTCGGCGCGGGCCGACGCCACAGGGTTACCTTCAGGGAGGTCGAGATGCTGGTTCGAGTCCAGCCCCCCCCTGTCTTTCATCAGGGGGTAGCTCAAACGGTAGAGCGCGAATTTCCTGCGGCACAGCTTGACCGCGCCACCCTGCGAGGGCTCCGGGAGACCGGGGCCCTCGCGCCCTTCGGGCGGAAGATGCCCGGGCGAGCCGACGTCACCACATCGGAGCCTGGCGCCCCGGCGCGTCGGTGGCGAGAGGAGCTGCGAGCAGTGGGCCGTCCTCACGATGAGAGACACGCTGCTCCCCCTCGCGCTGCACCGGAACCCCGCGGAGAGCCCGTAGAGCGCAACGGTCGGCGAGGGGCGACATTCCGACATGAACCTGTGATGATTGAGTCGAGAGATGCATTACGGTCGAACCGACGTTAAACGAGGAGAGCCTCTCGGTCTCGCCGTCACATTCGAGGCGGACGATCCGCGCTCCGAGGACGCGATCGAGATTGAGGCGGCCATGCCCTGGTTGATCCGCGTGGCCATCGGCGCGCGCTCACTGCTCTTCGGCCGCGCGATTGACTGGCGCTCGGTTTGGCTCTTGCGGGCGGACACCGCCGAGAGTCCGGGCATTCTTCCGCCGATCCGCGCGTCACGCGCCCGCGAAGCGGCTCGGCACGATTGGTGGTTGGAGCTCGTCGCCGAGCTGCTGGCCGAGGGCGCGCGCTTCCCCGAGCCGCGCGGTCGGTGGCAGCTCACGCCGATGGCAACGGCGGACGGAACGGCCCGTTCCTACCGCAGCCTCGATCCCGACGAGCTGCCCGCGCCGGCCTACGCGCTCGACCACACGCTGGAGCGGCCGTCGCTTTTCGAAGAGCCGTGGCACGTCCGCGGGAGCTGCATCGTCCTTCCACTCCGCGAGACCTCGGACGCGGACGCGGGGCGGGTGAAAGCGTGGCGAAAGCACGCCCGGGACGGAACGCTCCCGCCGATCCTGATCCTCCACGTGCCCGCGCTCGACGTCCACGTCGTCCTCGACGGGCACGACCGCTTGCGCGCCGCGCTCCTCGAAGGGGTGGCACCGCTGCTGGTGGCCCTCTGGCGGCCGCGGGCCGACCTCGATCCACCTGCGCTTTGGCTTCGCGCTCGCCGAGAAGAGAGCGCCATCCGCTACGAAAGGGTGCTGGCCGATCGAGACCGACCGCGCAGCGGCACCGTGGACGGGCTCAACCGTGATCTGGTGGACGTCTTTCGACCGCATTGGTGGCGTGGAGATCCACGCTCGCACGCGCTCGACCTCCCGGGCGCGTTGGCTCCGCGACGTGCGAGCCCGTCTGGCGGAGCTCGGGCTCGACGCGCATCCGATGCTCGAGCTCGGCGACAGGTGGTGAGGAGCGTGGCGCAGCGGTCCTCGACGGCGACGCGCTCTCGGCGCGGGGGTCGCTCGCGAACGCGCGCAGCGCGATCGAGACGGCCGGCTCGCGCGCGGCGTTCGCGCTCGAGGAGGACGGAACGACGAACGCCCCGGCAGAACCGAGGCGTTCGAAGAGAATGGAGGTGTCGGGAATCGAACCCGAGTCCGAAAGCAGTCCGCGACCTGCCGTCTACGTGCGTAGTCCGTATTTTGATGTCGCTCCGGAGGACGCCCACGGACAGGCTGCCTTCGTCGCCATCGATCCTATTTTCTCACCCTCACACCGGATCGCGTGCGTGAGGACCAGTCAGCTCAATGACGCCTCAGGTGGAGCGCTGACGGGCTCCAGCCATCGACGGCTCTCTATCGGTCTTGTTCAGGCCGCGAGAGCGAGCGCGTTGTCGTTCGCACTTGTGGGTTCCGGGATGTTTTTGACGCCGTTACCTGGTCCGGCGACACGCAGTCAGGGCTTCTCCGCCCCCGTCGAAACCTTTACACCCCCGATTCGGTTGTCAGTCGGGCGCCGCTCGAGAGCCACGCCGTCGACTGGAAAGCTAAGCCATGCGCCGCCGGATGCAAGCGCTTTCAACGCAGCCACGCGAGGGCGCCGAAGAGGAGGATGACGGTGGCGATGCCGACGAGCGCCTTCGGTCGGTCGGTGGGCGGGATGCGCCGTGCTTCGGGGTGCGCGAGGACGACGGCGAGGCCCAGGAAGGGCAAGGCAGGGACGCCGATCCCGGTCAGCAGGACGGTCGCCAGGGTCGCCGCGAGGCCGAGCGCGAGCGCGACGAGCGTGCGCGACACGGGCAAGCGATGCCGGCGAGCGGCGGCGAGATAGAGGGCGGCGAAGGTGATGTCGCCCACGCCGAGCAGAGGCTCGATGCGCTCGCTCCCCAGGATGGGCCAGGGGAGGACGAGGAGGGAGATCGCTGTGTCGTTCTGCACCAGCTGTGCGGTGGGGCCGCTCGGGTGCAGGACGCTGAAGGTGTCGACCACGCCGGAGACGATGGCCACGACGACGAGGTGACCGGCATGATCGATCCGGCTGCCGACGACGCCGCCGGCGAGGGTGCCCGCGCCCAACAAGGCAGCGGTGACGATGGCCGCGGCGAGGGCGCTCGGGAGCGCGGTCCCGGCCCACGCTACGACGGTGAGCGCGACGGCCGGAAGAGCCAATCCGAAGAGCGCGCGAGGCGCGAACGTCGGGGTGAGCCGCGCGCTGAGCAGGGTCTCCGCCGAGACGCAGCCGAAGGCGAGAACGACCGCGAGGATCGGCCCGAGATGCACAGATGGCGCCACGGCCGCCACGAGGGTCAGCGCGAGCGCGCCGGCGACGAGCGAGGCGAGCCAGGGGCCCGAACGCTCAGGAGTGGCTGCCACCCTTCTTGCGCCCGAACGCGATGGCCTCGAGCCGGTTGGTGTCCACCACCTCGATGAGATTGGGGGTGACCTTCAGCGCGCCCTCCCGCTCGAGCAACGCCAGGCCCCGCGAGATTTCCTCGCGGACGGTGCCGAGGCGGCCCGCCACCGTCTCGGTGGTCAGATCGCGGACGAGGTTGCGGGCGTCCTCTCCCCGCGATTCGCGCGCGGCGACCAACGTGCACAGGAACGAGGCGAGCCGCGCGGGGACGGTCCGTAGCGAGAGATCGCTGACCAGCTTGAGCGTCTTGGACTCGCGCTTGGCCATGAGATCGATGACGGCGCGCAGGATGATCGGTCGCCGCTCGCCCAGTGAGGAGAGGTGCTCGTTCGAGACCAGGATCGCGCTGGCGGTCCGCATGGCCACGGCGGTCGCCGGGTAGGGGCCCCCGTCGAAGCGGATTCCCTCCACCACCGGACGTCCCGGTCGGGCCAGGTAGATGATCTGCTCGCGTCCGTCGCGGCCACTCTTGGTCAGCTTCACTTCGCCGGTGCGCACGACGAAAAAGCCCTCGGCGGGCTGACCTTCGCTGAAGAGCGGTGTGCCTTTGGTCGCTTTGCGCACCTCGGCGCCCTCCGCGAGCGAGTGCAGATCCTGCGCTGGCAGGTCTCGGATCACGGGGACGTCACGCAGGAGCTCGTCGGGCGAGCGGGGGGCGATTGCCATCGCGGCGGAGCATACCACGCGTGCTCCAAGACGTGCCTTTTCGCACGGCACCGACCCGATTTTGGTCACCGGTGGGAACCGAACGCGCTCCCGTTTCGCGGCGGGGAGGGGTGCGGCATACTCCCGGCGCATGGGCGTAGTGGGCATGGACGCGGACAAGAGCTCGTCCGGTCGCGGGCAGGCTTTCGTCGCGGTGCGCTTCGAGGACCGATCGTGGGTGGTGGATCTGCCCCGCGGCGAAGCACCGCTGGTCGGCCCCGAAAAGGACGCCGTGGTCCGCATCGAAGGGCTGGCCCGCTCGCAGGGGACGGTCCGGTGGGACGGCGATCAGCTCAGCATCGAGCGGACGGCGAAGGCGCCGCCGATCTACATCAACGGCAAGCGCTTGCAGGCGCGCTCGCCGCTGCGTCCGGGCGACGAGCTCAGCATCGGCGACGCCCGGATGGTGGTCGGCTTGGCCAGTCAGGCCCACGCCAGCGGGCGGCGCGCGCTGACGCATCCGGAGTTCCGCGAGCGGCTCGCCGAGGAGCTGGCCCGCGCCGCGCGCCGGGGCCGGCCGACGTCGCTGGTGATGGTGCAGGCGCGCAGCGGCGAGGGCGGCCGCGTGCTGGAGGCGGCGCTCAGCTTCTTCCGCGCGGGGGACGTGGTGGCGACCTACGCCCACGACGAGATCGAGCTGCTCTTGCCGGACACGTCCGGGGAGCAGGCGACGGTCGTGGTGACCCGGGTGCTGGAGGGCACGCGGCTGAGCGGGCTGGCCGCGGGGCTGGCCGTGGCGCCCAACGACTCCGATACGGCCGAGCGGTTGATCCGAAGCGCGCGCTTGGCTCTGGGTCACGCGCGGGAGAGGGAGGGGCAGCTCGTCGCGGGGCCTCCTCCGCGCGCGCCGTCCTCGGGCGCGGTCGCGGCGGTGGTTCGCGATCCCGTGACCCGCACCCTGGTGGAGCGGCTGACGGAGGTCGCCGGCGACGACGGCCCGGTGCTGCTCACGGGAGAGGGATCGAGCGGCAAGGGGGTGTTCGCGCGGATCCTCCACGACCGGACAAGCCGCCGCGAGGCGCCCTACGTGGTCCTCCGCTGCGCGAGCCTCTTCGAGCCGGACCGCATCACGGCCGCTCTCGGTCCGCGAGGCGGGCTGCCGGCGGGGGCGAGCTGCGAGGTGGCGCGAGCGCGGGGTGGGACGCTGGTGCTCGACGAGGTCTGCGAGCTGGCGCCGGATCCGCAGGAGCGGCTCCTCGATCTGCTCGATGGGCTCGAGGGCACGCGGCTGGTCGCCACGACGCACCTGGACTTGCGCGCGCTGGCCGAGCGGGGCGCGTTCTCGGAGGCGCTGCTCGATGCGCTGACGGGGACGGAGGTCCTGGTGCCGGCGTTGCGGGAGCGGGCCGAGGACATCGTGCCGCTGGCGGAGATCTTCGCGGCGGAGGCGGGGGCGGAGCCGCCGGTTCGGTTCAGCCCGGGCGCGCTGGCGCGGCTGCGATCGCACTCGTGGCCGGGCAACGTGCTCGAGCTGCGCAATGCGATGGAGCGGGCCGTGCGTCTCTCCCACGGCGGCGAGATCATGGCCGAGCACCTGCCGAGTGACAGCTTGCCGGTCGCGACGGGTGAGAACCGCCTGCGAGAGCACGTCGACTCGATCGAGCGGGACGCGATCGTGAAGGCGCTCGCCGAGGCGAACCACAACCAGACTCACGCCGCGCGGCGGCTCGGGGTCTCGCGTCGGGCGCTCATCTACAAGATGGAGAAGTACGGCCTCAAGCCGCCTCCGAGCAGTTCTCGTCGCTGAGGGGCCGTCGAAGAGTCTCCCGTCGCCCCCATCCGCGGGGTTGGCGTTCGTCGCCGTGACTCTTCACGGCGCCGTCTCGATTGCGGGGTCGGTGCGAATCATCGAAAGCCCTGGAGCCGAGCCGAGCGGGTCGCGGCCGCTTCGAGACCCTGAGCTTCGGCCACGGCCGTCATGCGCGCGACCATCGCCGTGAACGTCGGGGCTGCCAAGGCCGCGAGCGGTGTGCATTCGCCGCGCCCGATCGCAGGGAAGACGCTAACGCCGGTTCGGGTCGCCGATTTCGCGTCGCGCGTCTTGACGACCCGCCGTGGGTGTACACGTGATGGAGGCGACGGAAAATAAAAACGGCGGCTCGCAGGCAGGGGGGGACCGCCACGCTGAGCCACCGTCGACGGACCTCTAAGCGAGGGCCGTGCCAATGGGGGGGCGGTTCGTTTTTTGTCGTGCTCGCTTCGGCTGCGTTTCGCAGCTGAAGCGAGCTATTTCAACTTTGGGAGCCCGCGTTCGGGGACGGCTACTTGATGACGCGCAGGTGGGGGCGCTTGGGCTCATCCGTCCCTCGCGGCTCGTCGTCCTCCGCGCCGTCCGACTCGCCTCCGCCCTCGATGGCGCGCAGCTGAGGCCCGGGACGGGCCGGGGCGAGCGCCACGTCCGGGCGCGCCGCGGTCGGCTTCCCAGCCGGGCTGAGCTCCCTTTCGACCGCGTGCTCGACCTCCGCCGCAATCTCCTCGGGCATCGACTCGGCCCACACCATGCCCATGCCGTCGTCGCCGACGATCGCGAACACGGCCTCCCAGGGGACCACGCAGGTGAAGGGCGCTCGATTGAACGAGAGCGTGCCGTAGACGCCCGCGTCGTCGACCCGCAGGTCGGGGATCGGGACGGGCAAATCCAGACCGACCTGCAGCACGAGCTGCGGCTGTGCGGCGAGCCACTTGGGCACTCGGACGTCGGGCGCCCGAGGGTCCAAGTAAACGAACACGCTCCCCCTCAGCAGAAGGTGGCGCGCGATGTCCCTCTTGGGAGGAGGCGTTTCGCGGTCGCCCACACGGGTTCCCTAGTACACCCGGGGCGAGGGCGCCAACCGAGCAATCGGAGCGGCGAGACGCTCACCGAATCACCTCGGCGACCGAACCGACTCCACGTCCGCATCGTAGGGCGAACCGTTCGAGACGGTTCGACGAGCGCCGGTCGCCGTTTCGCGTACACTCGCGCGCTTTTCGGCGTCGCCGAATGGTGAGGCCGCGTCGCGGCCGGGGAACGGAGAAGGAGAGATTCGATGAAGTGGACCGTGACGGGTCTTCTGGGCGCGCTCGCGCTCGTGCTTTTCATGTCGCCCGAGGCGGCTCATGCGCAGGCGGCGCCGGCGGCGGCGGCCCAGCACTCGGACGACTTCGGCACGCGCGCCGACGAGGACGACGTGCGGCTCGAGCTCACGGCCGGCTCGGCGCTGGCCTACGGCAACGCGCGCAACCTCGCCATCAACGTGGGCGGGAACTTCCAGCTTCACCTCGGTCAGCACGCGCTGCTGGCGCAGATCGGCTGGGTGTACGGCAAGTCGTCGCAGCGCGACATGGACACCCACGTCTACGCCGACTGGACCGACACGGCGAACAACCTGACCTGGCAGCTCCGCTACGACTTCTTCCTCGACCGGGACGACTCGCTCTTCATCGCGCACCACGGTCGCCGAGACCCCTTCGCCCAGCTCCTGCCCCGCCTCGGCGTGCAGGTCGGCTACCGGCGGAACCTGGTCAACGAGGAGAACCACCGCTTCTGGGTCGAGATCGGCTACGACCTCACCTACGACCGGTTCAGCGAGAAGCTCGACATTGGCAACCCCGATCCCTCGATCGACCGCACGCTGCACTCGGCGCGCCTGTTCATCGGCTACGACAACCACATCAACGAGGTGCTGACCTACCAGACCGGGCTCGAGGCGCTGATGACGATCGACCGGCCGGAGCACTGGCGCTTCCAGTGGATCAATCAGCTTCGCTCGAAGATCGCGGATTGGCTCCAGATCTCGCTCGATCTCACGGGTCGCTTCGACTCGCAGCCGCCCGGCCAGGCCCAGGCCTGGCAGCAGCAGGTGAACCCGGCCGTCCAGATGCTCGACGTGCTGGTCACGCTCAACCTCGTCGGCAGCTTCGACATGTACACGGAGCAGCAGCAGGCCGAGGAGGAAGCGGAAGCCCAGGAGGCCGCCTGCGCGTGCCCGCCGGTCCCCGCGTGTGCGGCCGGCCCGGATGGCTCGGCCGATGCGCCGGTCTCCGACTCGACCGCCAGCGATTCCACCGCGGGCGACTCGACCGGCGGCGATTCCGCCGCGGGACCGGCGGATGCGCCCCCGTCCGACGGGAGTCCGGCGGAGGCGACCGACTCCATCGGTGCCGACGGCGCGACCGACACGTCGGGCGGAGAGTCCGCTCCGGCGGATGCGACCGTGCCCGAGCCGCCTTCCACCGAGACGGCGCCCGGCACCGACGGCGAGGCCGCGCCGAGCGAGGGCGGCCCGGTCTGATCTTGCGCGCCGGTCGGGCAGCGGCCCGGCCGGTCGCGGCCCCCACCGACCGCTGGAGATCCGCTCTGCGCGGAACGGACCGCGCCGAACGTCAGTCGAAGCGCGTGCCTTGGAGCTGGCGCTGCGCCCAGACTTCCGCTTCCCCGAGAATCGCTGACCACGGCGTACGGCGTGGGCATGGGCGAGACCCAGAGGATGGCGGTGAGCACGCCGCGCACGATGGGCGAGGTGATCACGAACGCGGTCCCGCGGCACCAACGCTGAAGTTCAGGGCGTCGCGCTTTCAGCCACTCGGACTGCATGCGCCGCTGGACCGGCGGGGTCCGGCCGGACGCGCTCGCATCCAGGACGACGACGTTCTCCTCGCCGCGTCGCATGAGCGCATCCATCTTTTCGAGGTACTCGCGAAACTGCGTATCCGTGGCGTCGCCGCGAAACGTGACTCGCACGACCGGAAAGCGCGTGTCGTCGAAACGGATGGCCTCCACCTCAGCCTCCCAGTTCAGCGTACCGCAGCGCGCCCATCGTCGGGGAGGTTTCGTGACCGGAGGGTCAGACATGACCTCGTCGAGCGGATGACGCGATGATCTGGGGCGAGCAGGAGCGACGCGGCCGTCGGCGCCGCTCCCGACCGTTCAGGCGCAGACGCCGCTCGAGCAGGTTCCCGAGCAGCAGTCCCCGTTGTCCAGACAGCCGCGTCCGGTCGCCCGGCAGGTGCAGGTCCCGCCCGAGCAGTCCATGTAGCCGCAGCAGTCGCCGCCCGCGCTGCAGGTCTGGCCCGCTTCGGCGCAACAGCGCACGCCGAAGCTCACGCCCATGCGGCAGGACAGCGAGCCGCAGCAGTCCGTGCCCGTGGTGCAGCTCCCCTGCACCATCGAGCAGGTGCAGGACGAGGGAAGGTAGCTCCAGGACGAGCAGGTGCCGCTGTCCGGGCCGCTGGACGTACCGCTCACGCAGCTCGAGGTCGTGTCGCACCAGCCGCAGCCCGCTTCGCCCGTGCAGCTGCCGCAGGTCGTGGACGCCGCGCACGGATCGGGCGTCGGGCAAGAGCTCCCCGTCCAGCTCCACGCGCCGCAGCTCCCGGTGTTGGGCCCGGACGAGGTCCCGTTCCAGCAGGCGCCGGTGTCCGCGCACCAGCCGCAGTCGAGCTGCGAGGTGCAGCCGCCGCAGTCCGTCTGCGCGGCGCAGTTGGTCGCGGTGCACGCGGAGCTCAGCCAGCTCCAGTCCGTGCACGAGCCGCTGGTCGGTCCGCTCGAGGTGCCGCCCTGACAGGTGCCGGTGTCGCCACACCAACCGCAGGATCCCCGTCCGGTGCAGGCGCCGCAGTCGGCCGCGTCCGCGCAGGGATCGGTGGTGCCGCCGCTGCAGTCGGAGGTGAACCAGCTCCAGTCGGTGCACGAGCCGCTGTCGGGCCCGCTCGAGCTTCCGGTCTCGCAAGTCCCGGTGTCGCCGCAGAACCCGCAGGGGTAGTGCATGGTGCAGTCGCCGCACGTGGCGTAGCCGCACTCGGTCGTCGGCGCGGAGCACGTGCCGCCCGTGCAGGTGAGCGTGCCGGTGCAGCTGTCACCCGTGCAGCAGGGCTGCCCGTCGCCGCCGCAGCTCGGATCGGGCGCCGCGCAGTGGCCGTCGGTGCAGACGTCGCCGCCTTCGCACTCGTTTGGCGGCTTGCAGCAGACCTGGCCCTCGGCGCCGCACGGGATGCAGCTGCCGCCGGCGCACACGAGCCCGCGGAGGCACTCGTCCATCGGGCAACAGGTCTCGCCGTCGTGACCGCACGGGGTGAACGGCATGGTGCAGGTGCCGCCCGAGCAGAGCAGGCCGCTGCAGCACTCCGAGGAGCTGCGGCAGTCGCTGCCCTGAAGCGCGCAGCAGGCGCCGCCCACGCAGTCGTTGCCGGTCCCGCAGCACTCGCTCGGATCCGTGCACGCGGCGCCGGCCGGAGCGGCGCAGCAGGTGCCGGCGTTGCAGGCGGCGCCGCTCTCGCAGGGCGAGCCGTCGGTGCAGCAGCTGCCGCCCACGCTCCCGCAGGTGCGCCCGGCATCCGTCCCCGCGTCGGGCGGACCGGAGTCGGGCGTGGGCGTCGTGGCGTCGTGCTCCACGTTCCCCGCGTCCGACGCCCCCGCGTCGATTCCGTGCTGCCCCCCGTCGGGGCGCGTCGTGCCAGGGGTGCACCCCGCCGTCACCAGCAGGGCTACCGCGATTGTCGTCCATCCGGTCCGCATGGGGGCCGAGCATACAGGATTCCCCACCTCAGACACGTCGACGTCGGACGCCCGCCCGATTGACACGCCGGCCGACCCGGTGACGGCGACCGCGAGCATCGGTCTCGCGGTGACCCTGGACCGAGGAGCTGGCCAGCCTGGTCCGCCGTGCGGACCACGTGCTCGATTGGGCCGAGCATGCGGCCGGAGTTGCGCGGTGCTCGCCGTCGGCGTCGCGGGGGCCGTCCTTCGCGCCGGTGGAGTGCGGTCGGGCAGAGCCCGATGGGCTCGACGGGTCGGCGCGCGGTATTCAGTAGGCGTCGTGCACCTCACGCTCGTTCGCCACGGAGAGTCCACCTGGAACGCCCAGCGCATCTGGCAGGGACAGAGCGACGCGCCGCTCAGCCCCCGCGGGCGCGTGCAGGCCCGGGCGCTCGCGAATCGCCTCTTCGGCGTCCCCTTCGAACGTCGCCTCGCATCGGATTCTCTCGCGCGTTCGAGACGGCGACCGCGCTCGGTGATCCGCCCGCGTCGGACCCGCGCTTCCGCGAGATCCACGTCGGGGCGTGGGCGGGGCTTTCGCGGGCGGAGGTGACCGCGCGCTTCCCGGACGAGGTGGCGGGGCTGCGCGCGGGTGAGCCGGTCCGGATCGGCGGCGGCGAGTCGATGCCGGAGTTCGAGGCGCGCGTCGATGCGGCGTTCGATCACCTGCGGGCTCGGCACGATGCGGAGCGGGTGCTGGTCGTGACCCATGGAGGGGTCATCCGCGCGCTGACGACCCGGATCCTCGGGGTGCGCGGACGACTGAGCCCGCTCGTCGGGGTCGGCAACACGTCGCTGACGGAGGTTTGCTGCGAGCACGGGACGCTGCGCATCGAGACCTACAACGACGCGGTCCATCTCGACGCGGCGGATCGGGAGCCCGCGTCGATGCTCGAGCCGACCCTTCGCCTGGCCCTCATCGCGGCCGAGGCCGAGGCGCCGGACGATTGAGCGTTGGCCGACGCGCTGCTCTCGGGCCTCGGGATCGCCCGCATCGCGGCGTGTGGAGACGCCGCGGAGACGTCCCTCGCCGACCAGCTCCTCGCCGAACCGCTCTCGGGCGATCCGCGGGCGGCGTACGAGGCGCTCCGGGCCGAGCAGGACGAAGGTGCCTGCGCTCTGGTGTTGCCGCCCGATGACGTTCGTTCGCTCGCCGCCGCGCTGCTCGGGCTGCCGGAGGGCGAGCACGGGTTGGCGAGGCCCCCCCACGGCAGCGTCGCGCAGCTGCGGGTGGGGCCTCGCGGACCGCTCCTGCACTCGTGGGGCGTGTCGATCCCGAGCTGAGGGGCTCAGCGTGCTCAGTGGGCGTGCGCTTCCGTCATCGACCCGTGCGGGCGTGCGCGAGGCGGTGGCTCGTGGTGCGAGAGCTGCCGCGCGCCGAGGCCGAGCATGATCAGCGACATGCCGTCGACGACCATGTCGATGCCGATGAACACGCCGAGCACCCACAGCCCGGAGAAGGGCCACTGGGCCCAGATGATTCCGCCGAGGGTCATCGACACGAAGCCGTGAACCATCCTCCAGGGCCAGCCCGGATCGCGGCGCGAGGCGGTGACGATGACGCGGAAGAGGCCGCCGATGACCAGGAAGGCCGCGATCATCAATGTGAGCGCGACGGCCGACTGAACGGGGTTCATCACCGTCATCAGGCCGACCACGAAGTAGAGGATCCCGGTCGCGAGATTGAGGAAGAAGCCGCTCCACTGCCGGCGCCAGAGCGCGTGCCCCGCCTGGAGCACGCCACCGATCATCAGCGCCCAGCCGAACACCAGCACCGACACGACGGTGGTGATGACCGTCGCGCCGAGCGCGAAGACGCCGAGGCCGATCAAGATGATGCCGAGGGCGAGATACCAGCCCCAGCTGCGGTGCAGGACCTCTTCTCCGAGCTGGCGACCGTCTCGGGGATGCGCTTCGTCGGACATGGTGACCTCCTGGTTCAGGCCCCTCCTTCTCACCCCCTAAGGACGTGCGCCCGGCTCACAATGTGACCTCCAGCCTGCCTCGGGCGAGGCAGGAGGACGGTGGGCCGGCACCCATGGGAAGGCGGTCGGCGGGGGCACGGGAGTTGGATGCTCCGCGGCCATGCCGAACGTCGCGACCGTCACCAGTGCGCTCCGGGACGCCGTACCGAGCGCCGAATCCGTCCGCTCCGCGCTTCGGGAGGCCAGCGAAACGCTCTACGCCGCCTCCCGCCGGCTGCTCCGCGCCGAGAGCGAGGCGTCGAGCCGGCTCCAGCGGATCATCGCGGCGGAGATTGTGCGCCACGCGAGGACGCGGGGACCGGCGTACTGGGACGAGCTCTACCCGTCGCTTTCGGTGGAGCAGCGCGCGGAGGAGCGGATCCGGCGCGCCGCGACCCGCGCCACGGTGGCCGGTGTCGCCGCCGCCGCCGGTGCCAGCGCCGCGGAGCTGGCCACGGCCGGAAGCGAGGGCTGGGCGCTGCCGGTGACCGCGCCCTTCGGGCTCCTCTCCGTGGGCGCCGACGTCCTCTACGCCACCATCCTCCAGATCGAGCTGGCCTTCGACGTCGCGTCGATCTACGGCGTGCCCTTCGCCGAGGACGACGTGGGCGAGATCACCACGTTGTTGGCGCTGCCGCTGGGGGTGAGCTTCCCGGAGGATCCGGAGCCGGAGGTGGCGGCCGAGAGCGCGCCCGGTCCGTGGCGGTCGGTGGCGACCATGTACGGCGAGGGCTTCGCGGACTCGGTGGGCAGCCGCCTGCTCCAGATCGGTGTGGCGCGCGATCTGGTACCGATCGCAGGGATCCTGGTCAGCGCGGTGGGCAATCAGATGCACTTCCGGCGCTACACTCGGCACGTCTTGGCCGCGGTGCGCCATCGGGCGGCCATCGTCCACGCCTGCCGCCGCGTCGGCGCGGACGTCGGCGCGGCTCGGCTCCTCGCCGAGGGGGCGTGGCTCGTGGCCAGCGGGTGTGGCCCGGTCGGGCGCAGGGAAGCGCTGGTGTTCGCGATGCTGATTGACCAGCTGCCCGGGGTGGGGTCGAACGAGGTCGACGAGACGTTCGGGCGCGACGAGGATGGCTGGCTCGCGCGAGCCAGCGAGCTCTCCTCGGAGGCGAAGGACGCGCTGCTCGAGGTGTTGGTGGTCGTGGCCAGCGCCGACGGTGAGCTCGACACCTTCGAGCGCCGCTTCCTGCAGCGCGTGGCGCGCGCGCTCGGCAGGGAGCTGGACCTCTTCGCGGTGGAGCGGCACTGCGCCCGCTTGCGCGAGGGCGAAGTGCCGGGCTCGGGCGACGGCGCCGGCAGGCTGCCCTTCGGGATGGCCCACGACGCGCGCTGAGGACCGGGATGGCCCCCTCCTCTCGGGGGGCCGCGCGCGCTGCGTTCCCGTCGTGCGTCACGGGCAGGGAGGGCGCGCCCGCGGCGTGGTCCCGGCGGTGGCGCGGCCGGCCGACCCGAGATGGGCCGGGCGCGCTCGGTCGGTTGCAGACCGCGCCCCAGGTGAGCGGCGTCCAGCTTCGGCGCGGCGCTGGCGTCTTCCGAGGGACGCGAGATGGCCGGTCGTGACGGCGTCGCCTCCGTGGCGGACGGGCGCGCGGCCACGGTCTCAGCGTGGGCTCAGCACGAACGGAGAGTGGAAGGTGGCCGCGTCGCCGTCGTCGAGGCCGGGGAAGGTCCAGCGGGCGCCGGCTTCGGTGATGCAGTGCTCGACCGTGGGTCGGCCGAGCGTGGTCTCGTCGATGGCGCAGGAGCGGCTGGCGCCGCCCGATTGGATGGTGCAGGACAGGACGACGCGGCCTTCGAGCGCCGGCGCTCCCGCGAGGCCCCGTGCGTAGCAATCGGCCACCTCGCTCTGGTGGCGCCGCACCACCCGACGCACCACCTCGGGCGCGATGGCGCCCTCCACCGTCACGCGCCCGAGACGCACCTGCACCGCCGGCAACGGGCCTGGGGACGGCGGCGGCGGCGGCTCCTCGTCGGCGGGCTCCGCCGGTTGGGGCGGCTCCGCTTGGATCGGCGACGGCGTCGGTGCGATGGTGCCAGGCGCGGGAGCGGGCTCCGCCCGCACGGGCGGCGGGGGATCGGAGTCGTCCGGCGGCATCAGCCCGCACGCCGTGGTGAGCAAGAGGAGCGGTACGAAGGTCGCGATGAGGCGAGCCCGCATCGCAGCGACGATAGCGCGGTTCGCCGGCGGTTGCCGGGAGACGTGCCGCGAGGCGGCCCGTCGGACGCGCTCGGCCAGGGTGAGGAGGAGCGCGGACCGCCGGGAGCCCAACGTGTGGCGGTGGGACGTCAGCCGATGCGCTCGAGGCGGACCTGGTCGACCAGCGCGGCGACGTCGCTGGCGGTGCCGAGCGAGGTGCCGGTGCTCGCCGCCGTCGCCGCGCCGGCCGCCGTGCCGACCCGGAGTCCCTGTTCCAGCGAGTCGCCGCGCGCGAGCGCCACGGCGACGCCCGCCACCATCGAGTCGCCGGAGCCGACGGTGCTCTTGGCCTCGACCCGGGGCGGCAGGATCTTCCAGCGGCGCCCGCCTTCGGCGCAGATCGCGCCGCCCGCGCCCATCGAGATCACCACCGCTCCCGCACCGCGGGCCCGGATCTCGTCGGCCGCCTCGATCACCGCCGCCTCGTCGGGCAGCGCCCGTCCCAAGAGCTGCTCGGTCTCGGCACGGTTGGGCTTCACGAGATCCGGCCGCGCTTCGATGCCGAGCTTCAAGGGCTCGCCGTGGGTGTCGAGGATCACCTTCAGGCCGCGGTCGCGCGCGTCGCGGACATAGCGCGCGTAGGTGTCGTCGGGCATGCCGGGCGGCGTGCTGCCCGCCAGTACCAGCACGCGCCCCCCCTGCAGCCAGAACTGGAGGAGGGTGTCGAGCTGGTCGCGCGCCTCGACCGGGACCTCCGGGCCCTCCGCGTAGAAGCTCGTGGCCTTCCCCTGCTCGTCGACCACCGTGTGGTTCACGCGGGTCTGTCCCGGCACCCGCACGAAGTGGAAGGGGACGTTCTCGGCTCGGAGCGCGCGCTCGACGATGTTGCCGGTGTCGCCCGCGAGAAAGCCGAAAGCGATCGTGGGCCAGCCGAGGCGGTGCGCCATCCGCGAGGCGTTGATGCCCTTGCCGGCCGGATTCGATGTGGGTCGCGCGCACGCGATGCACGTGCCCCGGCTCGAGGCGTGGGACCCAGGAGGTCTGATCCACCGCCGGGTTCGGGGTGAGGCTGATGATCATGATTGTCTCTCCTCTCGCGCGAGCGCCGCTCGTGCTCCGGCGCGCGTCACGCGCGTCAGTGAAGAGGCGTGCACGAAGCGTGCGCGGACCCCGAAAAGGGGCCGAAAATCGACCGTCGGCTCTTCGTACCTCTTTCCTTGGTCACGAGACTGTCGCAGACTCTCGGCCCGTGGCCTCCCTGACCCTGCGCACGATCCGAAAGACGCTGGGCTCGAACCCCATCCTGCGGGGCATCGATCTCGAGGTCTCGGACGGCGAGCTGGTGGTCCTGGTCGGCCCGAGCGGTTGCGGAAAGAGCACGCTGCTCCGCACCATCGCCGGCCTCGAGATCCCCGACGACGGCGAGATCCGGATCGGCGAGCGCGAGGTCACGCGTTTGCCACCGCGCGAGCGCGACGTGGCGATGGTCTTCCAGAGCTACGCGCTCTACCCGCACCTCACCGTGCGCGACAACCTCGCCTTCGGGCTGAAGCTGCGCAAGGAAGACCCGCGCGTCATCGCCGAGCGGGTGGACGATGTGGCGCGGATGCTCGGCCTCGGCGAGCTGCTCGACCGCTTTCCCCGCCAGATGAGCGGCGGGCAGCGGCAGCGGGTGGCCATGGGACGCGCCATCGCGCGGCGACCCTCGCTCTTTCTCTTCGACGAGCCGCTCTCGAACCTCGACGCTGCGCTGCGCGCCGAGGTACGCGTGGAGATCAAGCGCCTCCATCAGAGCCTCGGCGCCACGATGATCTACGTGACTCACGATCAGGTGGAGGCGATGACGCTGGCCGACCGCCTGGTGGTGCTGCGCGCGGGCGAGGTCGAGCAGGTCGGCCCACCGCTCGAGGTCTACGGCAAGCCGGCCAGCCGCTTCGTCGCCTCGTTCATGGGCAGCCCGGCCATGAACTTCGTGCGGGCGGACCTGGACGGCGAGACGGTGCGCGCGCCGGGCCTTTCGCTGGCGCTCGAAGCGCGGCCCGAGGGGGTGAACGGGCAGGGCGTGTTGGTCGGCATCCGACCGCACGACGTGCGACCGGCGAGCGAGGACGAAGGGGCGATCACGTTCCGGGTCGACGTCGTGGAGGCGATGGGATTCGAGGCCTACGCGCACGGCGAGGTCGGCGAGACGCCTTTCGTCGCGCGACTGGAAGGCGATCACGCCCGCTCGGTCGCGACCGGCGACGTGTTGCATCTCTGTGTGGCGCCCGAGGCGCTTCACCTCTTCGACGCGCAAACGGAGCGCGCGCTGAGCTGACGTGAGCGCGGGCACCGCGAGGCAGGAAGCGCTCCAGCGGCGAGCGGTCACGCGACGCTGCGCGGCGTGGCTCCGCCCGTCTTCGTCGCGTCCCGTGGCTCGTCGCTCGCGCGCTCTCTCTGCCTTCGCCGCGTTCTTGCTGGCGGGCCTGAGCGTTCCCATCCGCGCGCAGGCGCAGACGCCGGTGGTGGTCTGGCACGCCTACGATCAGGGCGGGCAGGAAGAAGCCGCGCTGCGCGAGGTCGCGGAAGCGTTCGAGCGCGCCCACCCGGACGTCCGTGTCGAGCTGGTGGCGCAGCCCTACGGCGCGTACGCGTCGAAGCTCGAGTCGGCGATCCCGACCGGCAACGGCCCCGACCTCTTCATCGACGCGCACGAGCGGCTGCCCTCGTTCCTCGAGGAGCACATCGTGCAGCCGCTGCGCGCCGAGCCGGGCGCGGCGGATCTCGGCGCACACTTCGACGCCAACCACCTCGCCGTGCTGACCGAGCGCGGCCGCCTCTACGGGTTGCCCGTCGCGCTCAAGTGCGCGGCGCTCTACGTGAACGACGCGCTGGTCCACCAGGATCCGGCGACGCTGGAGGACATCGAGGCGCTGCACGTGCCCGAGGGGGTCTTCCCGCTGGTGATGGAGGCGGAGAGCCCGTACTGGGCGGCCGGGCTCCTCCACGCGTATGGCGCGCAGCTCTTGACCCGCGACGGGCGCTGGGGGTTGAGCGGCCCGGCGGCGGAGCGGGCGGTGGCGCATCTGGTGCGCTTGGTCCGCGAGGGGACGGTGCCCGAGGAAGCGAGCGGCGAGCTCGTCCCGCGCCTCTTCGGGAGCGGGCGCGCGGCGACCGCCATCAGCGGTTCGTTCCTGGCCGCCGATCTGCCGGCCGAGATGCGCTGGCACATCGTCCCGCTGCCGCGGGTGGCCGCCACCGGCCGGCCCATGCAGCCCTTCGTCACGATCGAGGCGATCTTCCTGGCCGAGCACGCCGCGCACGCCGATCCCGCGCGGGCGTTCGCGCGCTTCGTGACGGTGGGGGAGGGCGCTCGCGTCCGCGCGTTGCGCGGCCGGCAGGTCGTGGCGGATTGGGTGGTGTGGGGTGAACCGGAGCTGGCGAACGACCCCTTCCTGGCCCGCTTCCGTGAGGCAGCCGAGAACGCCATCCCGCTCTCGACGCACCCGCACATGCGTTCGGTGTGGGTCCCGGCGCTCGGCGCGCTCCGCAAGGCGCTTCGGGGCAGCGCCGACGTCGCCACCGCGCTCGCCGCGGGCCGCCACCGCTTCGAGGACGAGACGCGACCGCTGCCTCCGCCGCGCGACCCGACGTGGGGGCTGGTTTTCCTCGGGCTCCTCATGCTGCTGGGTGTCGGCGTGCTCGTGGCGCGGCTCCGCGACGCGGGCCTCCGGGCGGCCATCCGACGCTCGATGCCGGCCTACAAGTACGTGGCCCACGCGGTGCTCGCGGTCGGCCTTCTCGTGATCCTCCCGCTCGTCGTCGGCGCCGGCACCAGCTTCTTCTCCGGCCACGGTTTCGACCTCTACTACGTCGGCGTCGACAACTACCTCGAGATTCTCACCGCACGCGGCGGCGCGCTGCTCGGCAACGGCTCCTTCTGGCTGGTGCTGCTGGTCACCGTGCTGTGGACGGTGCTCAACGTCGGGCTCCACGTCGGCATCGGGGTCGCGCTCGCGCTCTTGCTGCACCGGCCCTATCTGCGGATGAAGGCGGTGTACCGCGTCCTCCTGATCCTGCCCTGGGCGGTGCCGAACTACGTCACGGCGCTGGTGTGGAAGAACATGTTCCACCGGCAGTTCGGCGCGGTGAACGCGATCCTGACCTCGCTCGGCGCCGAGCCGGTGAGCTTCTTCTCGCACTGGGCCACCGCGTTCGGCGCCAACGTCGCCACCAACGTCTGGCTGGGCTTCCCCTTCATGATGGTGGTCACTCTCGGGGCGCTGACGGCCATCCCGAAGGACGTCTACGAAGCGGCGGCGGTCGACGGCGCCAACGCCTGGCAGCGCTTTCGGCTGATCACGGTGCCGCTCCTCGGGCCCTTCCTGATGCCGGCGGTGGCGATGGGCTCGGTCTGGACCTTCAACATGTTCAACGTCGTCTTCCTGGTCAGCGGCGGTGAGCCCGACGGATTGACCGAGATCCTGGTCTCGGAGGCCTACCGCTGGGCGTTCACCCGCGGCCACCAGTACGGCTACGCGGCGGCCTACGCCGTCCTCATCTTCCTCATCCTGCTGATCGGCACGCGCACGCTCTCGCGGCGCGCGTCGGGGGAGGCGGCCCGGTGAGCGAACAGCGCGAGCGCGGGGCGAAGGGCCTTCTGATCGAGCTTGGCGTGCACCTCGTCCTGATGGGCGCGGTGGTGGTCGCGCTCTATCCGGTGCTCTGGGTGGTGACCCTGGCGCTCTCGCCGGGTGAGGCACCGGAGGCGCGCGCGCTGCCGATCCCCACCTCGGTCAGCCTCGCGCACTTCGAGCAGGTCGTGAGCACCCAGGCGGCGGACGGGACCTGGCTCTTCGGCGTGCAGCTCGCGAACTCGCTGATTGTCGCCGCGACCACCGCCATCGTGGCCATCCTCATCGCGACGCCGGCCGCCTATGCGCTGGCTCGCTTCGACTTCGTGGGCGCGAAGGGGGCGACCCGCACGCTCCTGGCAACGCAGATGTTCCCGGGAGTGGCGGCGTCGATCCCGCTCTACATGCTCCTGCACGTGCTCGATCTCCTCGACACGCGCACGGGGCTCATCCTGGTCTATGCGACCACCGCCGTCCCCTTCGCCATCTTCCAGCTACGCGGCGCGTTCGAGGGGATCCCTCGCGAGCTCGAGGAGGCGGCGATGGTGGACGGCGCGACCCGCGTCGGAGCGTTCGTGCGGGTGGTGTTGCCCGCCGCCCGACCGGCGCTGGCCGTGACCGCGCTCTTCGCGTTCATGACCGCCTGGAACGAGTTCATCCTAGCGGCGACCTTCGTCAGCCGCGCCGAGCGCTACACGCTGCCGGTGGTGATCCAGGGCTATGTCGGCGAGTACCACGCGCAGCTCGGTGCGTTCGCGGCCGGGGCCATCTTGGTGTCGCTGCCGGTGATGGCGCTCTTCTACGCGTTGCAGCGCCACTTGGTCGGCGGCCTCACCTCCGGCGGCGTGAAGGGCTGAGCGCCGTCACGCGCGGGCTCGGCGCTCGGCGCCGTCGGCACGCATGCGAGGCAGGTCGTCGACCTCGCCTTTTGGTCGGCGGCCTCACCTCCGGCGGCGTGAAGGGCTGAGCGCCGTCACGCGCCGTCACGCGCGGGCTCGGCGCTCGGCGCCGTCGGCACGCATGCGAGGCAGGTCGTCGACCTCGCCTTGGGCCATCACGTCACCGGGCACGTCCCGCGGCACGACCACGCCGTCGGGGAACTTCACCGAGCGTAGCGACCCATCGGCCGAGCTCGTTCTCGGCATGCCCGACTTCGACGGCGCCGTCGCCGTCGCCGGTTCGACTCGAGCGCTACCAGCTGGCGTTCGATCCGACCGAGCGGAAGCAGGTCCGGACGCGGCGGCACCGCCTCGCCGGTTCGACTCGAGCGCTACCAGCTGGCGTTCGATCCGACCGAGCGGAAGCAGGTCCGAACGCGACGGTGCCGCTTCGCCGCCTCGACTCGACCGCTACCAGCTGGCGCTCGATCGGACCCAGCGGACGCAGGTCCGGGCGCGCCGGCGCCGCCTCGCCGTCTCGACTCGAGGAACGAGTCGGCCGTGCGGGCGGCGCCGTGTGGGTTCGAAGCCCCGAGCCCGATCAGTTCTGGCCCTGGCCCTGCTGGTTCTGCTGGCCCTGCTGGCCCTGCTGCCCGGGAGGCGGCTGCGTCAGGTCGCGGTGCTGGCGATCGAGGTCGATGTCGATCCCGCCGGCCGCGGAGGGACGGTCGAGGTCCCAGTACTGGAAGACACCGAAGGGCTGGACCTCGTCGTCATTCGGGAGCTGGCGGCGAGACCAGCCGCCGCCCATCGAGCGGATGAGCTCGACGATCGACTTCAGCAGGTTCGCGGTGATGTCCACTGCGGCCAGCCGTGACTGCAGCGTGTTCACCTGCGAGTAGATCAGCTCCAGGCTCGAGGCGAGGCCGCCCTGGAAGAGCTCCATGGACAGCTGCTGCGTCGCCTGCGCGGCGCTGGTCGCGGCGTTTCGGCGCTCGAGCTCCTGCGCGAAGTATCGCGTCCGCGTCAGCGAGTTCGAGACCTCGCGGAACGCGTTCAGGACGGTGGAACGATAGCGGTCCTCCGTCTCGCGGTACGCCGACCACGTCCGCTGGAGCTGGGCGCGTCGCATCCCGCCTTGGAAGATCGGCAGGTTGATCAGCGATCCGTAGGACCAGAACCCGTTTCCGAGCTGCCAGAAACTGGTCGGATTGCCCTCGAGACCGAGGATCCCCGGCACGTTGATCCGCGGGAAGAACGCCGCCCGCGCGATCCCGATGGCGCGGTTCGCCTGCGCCATACGCCGCTCCATCGCGGCGATGTCGGGCCGGCGCTCGAGGAGCGTGGAGGGGACCTGGGAGGGGACCTGCATCTCGGGCAGGACCAGCGTCTCCACCGGCGGGATCGAGAAGCCGGGCGCGGCGCGGTTGACCAGCATCGCGATCGCGTGCTCGGTCACCTCTCGCTCGGATTGCACCGCGAGCATCTCCGCCTGCGTGCTCGAGAGCAGAAAGCGGGCTCGCGCCACGTCGAGCTGGGACGCGAGCTGCCCCTGCAGCCGCAGCGAGACCACGTCCAGCGTGCGCTGGTAGTAGTCGATCGTCTGCGTATAGATCGCGTTCTTCGCGTCTAGCCCCCGGAGCGTGAAGTACGCCGCCGCGAGCTCTGCCTGGATGCTCAGCCGGGCTAGCCCGTAGAGGGCGGCCCGCTCTTGGGCCGCGTAGATCCGCATCCGCGCGGTGTTGCGGATCTCGTCCCAGAAGTCCGGCTCCCAGGAGGCGAGCCCGGCTAAGCTGAGGCTTCCATCCTCGTTGGGCCCGCCATTGCGGAAGAGCCGCTGGTCCGACTGCCGGTTGCCGGAGATCCCGACGCCCAGCCCGATCTGTGGGACCAGCCGCGAGCGGACCATCATCATGGCGTCCCGGGCCTGGACGAAGCGCTCGGCCGCCGCCTCGATGTCCGGGTTCGCGGCCATGGCCTGCTCTTCGAGCTCGTTCAGGACTGGATCGTTGAAGTACGTCCACCAATTCGCGCGAAGCGCGTCGTCGTTGGGGTGAGCGACGGTGAACGGACTGGCGCCTTGCCAGTCGTCAGGGACGACGAACTGGGGGCGCTCGTAGTTCGGCGACATGTCCACACCGCCGCCCTGCACGCAGGCGGGTACACCGGTCAATGCGATGACCAGCAACCAAACCCGCGCGCTACCGAAGACCGGAACCGCTTGTCGGGTGCGCATTGTTCAAGAACCTATTTCAATCGTCGGACTCGCCGGTCGGCTCGTCGTCCGCCGCCTCGCCGGCGTGCGCTGCGGGCTGCGGCATCTGGGCGGGAGCATGGTCGGCGGGGGCATGAGCGGGGCCGTGATCGCCAGGGGCATGATGGTCCCCGTCGTGATCCGCGCCCGTGTGCTCGGAGTCTTCGTCTGCGTCGGCGTGTGAGCCTTCGCCGGAGGAGGATTCGCTACCGCGGATCTGGTAGCCCTCCACCGGGGTCACGATGCGAACCTCGTCGCCCTCGAGCAGGGCGGCGCTCGGATTGTCGATGATGCGATCCTCGAGCGTGATGCCCTCGAGCACATCGATGGTGCCGTCGCGGATCTGCGTGACCGTGATGCGCTTGAACCGAACGTGGTTGTCGTCGTCGACCACGGCTAGCTCGGTCCCGCGCTCCTGGAAGACCAGCGACGTTGCGGGGACCACCAGTGTCGGTGTGTCCACGTCGATCGAGATGGTCACCGTCGCGTACGAGCCCGGCCACAGCAGCCGGTCCTCGTTCTCCATCACGAACTCGGTGACAGCCGTCCGCGTGTCGGTGGAGAAGCCATTCGCGACGGTCAGGAAGCGCGCTTCGAAGTGCCGATCCGGGAACTGAGGCACGGTGACGTCCGCCGTCAGCCCCTCGTGGAGGTAGGGTCCGAACGACTCCGGCACCGACACGAAGAGACGCATCCGGTGGATGTCGGCGACCGTGAAGAGGTTCGTGCCGGGCTGCCCGTCGTCCTCGCTCAGGTTGCCTTCCTTGTTCACGTAGTCGCCGACGTTGATATTACGGGCGGTGACCACGCCGTCGAAGGGCGAGACGATGGTGCGGAAGCGAAGGAGCGCCTCGAAGTTCCGCACGTTCTGCTCGGCGGCCTCGTACTCGGCTCGCGCGACCCGCGCCTCGGCCTCTTTGACCGAGATCTGCTGCTCGGCGACCGCGTGCGACGCCCGCATCGCGGTGAAGCGCCTAGCGGTCAGCTCGGCCAGATCCCAGCGCGCGTGCTGGGCCGCGGCGTCCGCGCGAGCCTGGCGGTGTTGCGCCTCGAGCGTGGGCGTGCGGATCCTCGCCAACACGTCGCCCTGGTGGACCTGCGCGCCGTAGTCCTTGTACCAGGCGTCGACGTACCCGGAGACCTGCGCGTAGATGGTCGCCTGGTACCACGCAGCGACGTTGCCGGGGAGCGTGATCGTCTGGTGCGGATCGGAGCGCTCCGCGCGGACGATGGAGACCGGCGGAATCGCGTTTTCGACGGTCTCTTCGGCCAGCTCTTCGGCAGCCTGGTGCCGCTCGTAGAACTCCATGGCCACGTAGGCCGCGAAGCCCAGGACGGCCACAGCAACGAGTAGTTTGGCGATTCTCTTCTAAACATGAATCGTTCTCGGGGCCTGACGGCGAACGGGGTTGAGGCGCCTCACGTGGGCGCAGCCTCGGTCTGATCCGGTGTGTCCGTCCCCTTCGAGCTCTTCTTGCGGCTGTACATGACCGCGTAGACGGAGGGCACGAAGAGGAGGGTGGAGATGGTGGCGACCGTGAGGCCGCCCATGACTGCGCGACCGAGCGGTGCGTTCTGCGAGTTGCCCACCGACATGGGCAACATGCCGATGATCATCGCCGACGCGGTCATGAGCACGGGACGGAGTCGTGCGTAGCCCGCCTCGATGGCGGCCTTCACGGCGTCTCCGTGCAGCTCGAGCCGCTCCTTGGCGTATGCCACGACCAGGATGGAGTTCGCTGTCGCCGTACCCATCGACATGATGGCTCCCGTCAGCGCGGGCACCGAGATGTTCGTGTGGGTGATGAAGAGCGACCACGCGATCCCAGCCAGGGCGCCGGGGAGGGCCGTGATGATGATGAACGGGTCCAGCCAGGACTGGAAGTTCACGACGATGAGGAGGTAGACGAGGACGACCGCGGCCACGAGCCCGACGAGCAGCTCGGCGTACGCGCTGGCCATCAGCTCGGCCTGCCCCTTGATGTGGACGACCGCGGAGCGCGGCAAGTCCTCGTGGGTCTCCTCGACGATACGCTCGACGTCGCTGAGGATGGAGCCCAAGTCGCGCCCTTCGGCCGAGACGTAGATGTCGAAGACCGGCTGAATGCCCTCGTGGGTCACGACGCCGGGCGTACCGACGGCGCTCAACCGCGCGACGTTTCCGAGCAGCTGGGGGTTGCCCGTCATCGACGCCTCGCCACCGCTGACCGGAATGGTCAACAGATCCTGGACCCGGTTCTGCCACGGCTGCGGCGTGTAGATGTTGATCTGGTAGGACAGGCCGGTGTGGTGATTGAGCCAGTACTGCTGGTCAATTTGCTGGCTGCCGGAGTTCATCAGCAGCTGATTCTCCGCGATGTCCTGCTCGGTGAGATCGACACCGAGTCCGAGGCTCCGGTTGCCCTCCACGAGGACCGTCGGCGTCCGCATCGTCTGCTGGATGACGACGTCGGAAGCACCGCTGATGCGCCTCAGCCGGCCGGAGAGGTGGCGGGCGTACTCGTAGTTCTCGTACATGTCCATGCCTTGGATCTCGACCGTGATCGGCGACGGAGAGCCGAAGTTGAGGATCTTCGCGGTCAGATCGGCGGGCTGGAACGTGAACTGCGTGCCCGGGTACATTTCGCTCAGTCGTCGGCGCAATAGGCGGCGGTAGTCCCACACCGGCGATTGCTCGTCCGTCAAGCTGATGGTGAGGTCGCAGTCCTGGGCGCCGATGGTCGGCGTCGGGATGAACGCGAGGTTGTGCGGGCCGACGGGGAGGCCGCAGTTGGAGACGACGCCTTCGACCTTGCCGGGCAAGAGCTCCTCGATGTTGCGCGCGACCCGCGAGGCGATGCGGCTGGACGCCTCGATACGAGTACCGAGCGGAGCCCGCATGTGCATCTGCAGGGTGCCCGACCGGATCTCCGGGAAGAAGTCGCGGCCGTTGAAGTAGAAGAGCACCAGCGACGCGATCGTGATCCCGAGGAAGATCGGGATGAACTTCCCGCGGTGTTGGATGACCCTCCCGAGCAGCACCCGGTAGTTGTCTCGGAAGGCGTCGAACGCGCGCTCGAAGCCCTGCTGGAAACGGACGAAGATGTTGCTGCTCTTCGCTGCCTCGTGGCCGTGGCCGTGCTCGCCGTGGCCGTGCTCGCCATGGCCGTGCTCGCCGTGAGCGTCACCGCCCTCGTGGCCTTCGCCGTGGGCCTCGGCCGCGCCATGTTCGCCCTCGTGCGCTCCGTGCTCACCGGGGCCGTGAGCGTGGGCGCTGAGCATGTACTTCGCCATCGTCGGAACGAGGGTTCGCGACAGGATGAACGAAGCGCCCATCGAGAACATGACCGACTCGGCCATCGGGGCGAAGAGCCAGCCGGAGACGCCGCTGAGGCCGAAGAGCGGCAGCCACACGACCATGATGCAGAGCGTCGCGACGAAGGTCGGGACCAGGATCTGATTCGCAGCGTCGGTGATGGCTGTTTCTAATGGTTTCCCCATCTCGATGTGTGTGTCGATGTTCTCGATCATGACTGTGGCGTCATCGACTAGGATGCCGACCGCCAGGGCTAGACCGCCCAGGGTCATGATGTTGATCGACTCACCCAGCCAGTGCAGGCAGATCAGTGCAGAGAGAATCGAGAGGGGGATCGACGTCGCGATGATCACCGTCGCACGCCACGATCCGAGGAAGAGGAGGACGACGAGGCCGGTCAGACCGGCAGCCGTGAGCATCTCGCGCAGCACGTCCTCGATGGAGTCGCGGACGAAGACGGAAGCGTCGTTGATGATGCGGATGTCGATGTCGCCCGGAATGCTCCGCTCGATCTGTGGGATCGCCTCGCGGATGCCGTCGACGACGTCGAGCGTCGACGCCTCGCCGCTCTTCATCACGACGATGGTGACCGCCTGCTTCCCTTCGACGAGGACGGCGTTGGTCTGTGGTGGCCCTGCTAGTCGCGCGTCGGCGACGTCACGTAAGTAGACCCACGCATTTCCCACGCGTTTGATTGGGATATTGTTGAAGTCTTCGACCGCGAGTGGTGACGCGTTCGTTTGCACCATCCAGTCGATTGAATCGATTTTTTGATCGCCTGCTGGTAAGACCAGCGCCTGTCTGCTCAGGGCCTGGTGGACGTCGTCTGCGGTCAGGTGCCGCGACATCAGGGCCTGGCGATCGAGCGAGATGAGGAGCTGCTTCGGCTTGCCGCCGTAGGGGTGAGGTACGATCGCACCGGGGATGACCACGAGCTGCGGTCGGATACGTGCGAACGAGACGTTGTAGAGCTCTGCGGGTGAGAGGCTCTCCGACGTCACCTGCATCATGGCGACTGGAACCGAGGAGGGCTCCAGTCGCATGATCATCGGTGGTGATATGTCGGGTGGCAGCTGTGTCGTGACTGTCTGCGAGATCGCCGTGATCTCGGCCTCTGCACCAGCGAGGTCGATCCCCTCGTGCATGTAGATGAAGATGATGCTGCTGCCGTAGTACGAGTGGCTCTGGAGCCGCTCGATACCTTCGACCGTCGAGGTGAGCGCGCGCTCGTAGTAGAACGTGATACGGCCCGAGACGTCGGCGGGAAGCATGCCCGCGTAGCTCCACACGACGGCGACGGTCGGGAGCTTGATGTTCGGGAACACGTCGGTCGGGGACTCGCGGACCGTGCTCCCTCCGTAGAGCAGGATGAGCAGCGCCAGAACGACGAACGTGTAGGGCCGCTTGAGCGCGATTTCGGTGATCTTGTTCACGGGGTAGAGCTCCTGGTTCCCCTGCTGTTCTCACACGGGCGCGAGGCGTGACGTGCGCGCATCACGAGCGCGCTTCGTCGGCGCTGGCCGGCTGCTTGTCGATGACATGTGGGTTGGTGGCGGCGGGGGAAGGGCGCGACGAGGTCGAGGTGACACCGAGGGCGCGCAAAATGGCGGGGGCGGTGCCCGAAAAGAGGCTTCGGGGAGCGCGGCCGGTGCACATTTCGTACTCATCGACGTTCTGGGCGACTGCGAGCGATGCCGCTTCGCGGGGTGCGCGCCCGAAACAGTTTGAAACGGACGCGTCGCATCCGCCGTAGGCCACTGGCGTCCCGATGCGTGATCGAGCCGCAGCGTCGTTCGAGGGCCAGGCTAACACGGCGGCGAGCGCCGCGCCCGGAGCGGGAGTGGACATGCGGGCCGGTGCCGTCCTGGGGAAGGGGGGCGCGTCGATACAGCGAGGGATTGAAACCACTGGCGTCGCCTTCGGGCTCGGATCAGCGAAAGTCGAGCCGCTCGGACTTGGTCGTTTCTCTGGGGGCAACCGGGTCCTCATGGAAGATCTGCGTGGAAATCGCGGGACGCGCGCGAGCGGCGCTGGGCGAGCTCACGGCCGCCATCCCGGTACCCCATCCGTTTGCTCCGCGCCCCGCGCGCTGTGCGCGAGTGCGTGGTCCGCCGACCCTGGCAGCGCGACCGTCGTGACGGGCACTGGCGCGACGGGCACTTGCGCGGCGACCACGAGCGGGGAGAGCTCGGTGAACAGCGCCAGTGCCAGGCCGCCGAGCAGCAAGAGCTTGCGCTTCTTGGCGGACAGCTCGTGGTCGTCCGCCGCCACGAGCGCGGCGCGCAGGCGGGCGCTGAGCGCGGGCGAGGGCTGGACGCGACGCAGGGCGTTCAGCGCGCGAGCGAGCGGTGCCGGAATGGGTACGAGTAAGAGGCGGGGGGTCATCGGCGTCGTCATGAAGCTGGTGCGCCCGTGGTGGGCGTCGCCGAAGGTTCGAGGCGCTCGGCGCGTCTTCATCCTTCGCACCGAGCACGACGGAACGGTTTTCAGCCAGGTTCCGAGTTTCTGCGGGCCCGGTGTGTTCTGCCACGCGGCGTTCGGCCTCGTCCGCGAACGGATACACGTGGGGCAAGAGCGTGAAATTCCAACCCTTCCCCTCGGTGCCGAGCCCGGTCCGAGCGGAGCGGGCGCATCCTGCGAGCCGAGATCCGTCTCGTCCAGCGATTGCGAAAAATACGATGGGATAGTTCGAAAAAACAAAACGATGCCGTCGCGATCGGCGGCTGCGGGACCGCCGCGGCGTGCGCGGAGGTGGACCGGAGCTCGGGGTCGAGGCGCGCGGGTCGACGGCGCGCGATTTGCGTCTGCGCCGAAGAGTGCACGAAGGGTGGTCGCCGGGTACGCTCGAAGCCGTGGAATGGCTGAACTACCACCACCTTCTTTACTTTTACCTGGTCGCGCGCGAGGGCACGATCGCCAAGGCCGGGAAGCTCCTGCATCTCGCTCAGCCGACGATTAGCGGGCAGATCAAGGCCCTGGAGCGATCGCTGGGTGAGCAGCTCTTCACCCGCGAGGGACGCAGCCTCGAGCTCACCGATGTGGGACGGATCGTCTACCGGTACGCCGACGAGATCTTCTCGGTCGGACGCGAGCTGCAAGATACGCTGAAGAACCGACCGAGCGGTCGACCGCTCCGGCTCTTGGTCGGGATCTCGGACGTCGTCCCGAAGCTGATCGCCTACCGGCTTCTCGAGCCTGCGACGCGGAGCCGCGACGTGAAGGTCATCTGCACCGCGGACAAGACCGATCGCCTGCTGGCGTCCCTCGCGACGCACGAGCTCGATCTCGTGCTCACCGATGCGCCCGCGACAGCGTCCACCAAGGCGCGTGCGTTCAACCACGTGCTCGGCGAGTGCGGCGTGTCGTTCTTCGCCCGCGAAGACGTGCACGGGACGCTTCGCCAGGCCTTCCCCCGCAGCCTCGCCGGGGCGCCGATGCTGTTGCCGACCGACAACACGAACTTCCGGAGCGCGCTGGAGCACTGGTTCGATCGCATCGACGTGGCTCCGCAGGTGGTCGCGGAGTTCGAGGACAGCGCGCTCATGAAGGTCTTCGGCGAGCGGGGCGAGGGCGTCTTCCCCGGACCGACCGTGGTCGAGGACGAGATCTGCTCGCACTACAACGTGCGCGTCATCGGTCGGACCCAGGAGGTGAAGACGCGCTTCTACGCGATCTCGGTCGAGCGCCGGATCAAGCATCCCACCGTGCTCGAGATCACCGAACACGCGAAGAAGCGAGTGTTCGGGATCTGAACGGCGCTCACCGCGAGTCGCGCCGACGAGCCCGAGACCCGAGGGCGCTCGCGCTCGGAGAGGACGCGACGGTCCATCGTCGGCGCCGCCAGCTCGCCCACGTCCGGACGCGGGCCTCAGTCACGGCGGCCGCCGAGCAGACCGGAGCGCAGCAGGAAGTAGAGCAGGGTGAGCACGGAGCTGACGGCCGCGGCGACGTAGGTCCAGGCGGCGGCGCGGAGCACGTCGCGCGCGCCGTCGGCCTCGGCGCCGGCGAGCAGGTGGCCCGTTCGGATCGCCGCGAGCGCGCGCCGGCTGGCGTCGAACTCGACCGGTAGGGTCACGATCTGGAAGAGGACGACGACGGTGAAGAGGGCGATTCCGGCCAGCGTGACCAGCTGCCCGACCGTGGTCCCGACGAAGCCGGAGAGCAGGAAGCCGACGATGATGATCGGCACCGCCAGCGGCGAGGCGAAGCTCATCGCCGGGACCAGCGCCGAGCGCATGCCGAGGAAGGGATAGGCCTGGGCGTGCTGGATGGCGTGCCCCACCTCGTGCGCGGCCACGCCGGCGGCGGCCACCGAGCGCCCGTCGTAGACGTCGGGGGAGAGCCGCAGGACGCGCTCGCGCGGGTCGTAGTGGTCCGAGAGCCACCCGCCGACGCGCTCGATCCGCACGCCGTCGATGCCTTGGGCGCGGAGGATCGAGGCTGCGATCTCGGCGCCGCTCTGCCCGCCCGAGGTGCCGACTCGGGCGTAGCGGGAGAAGGTGCTCTTCACGCGCCACTGGGCCCACAGACCGAGCACCAGCCCCGGCAGCGCGAGGACGAGGTAGAGGGGGTCGATGTAGAACATGCTTCCTCGGGGGCGCGGCGATGACGCGGGCGTCCGAAGACGAACTTAAGCCCGGAATCGCGGCGCGCAGTGAAGAAGGGTGAAGCGCGGAGCGTGCGCCCGCGCTCACCCGACCTGCCGGAAGGGGGACGCGCAACGGCGGGATCCTCGAGGGACCCTCAGCGCAGGCCGTGCTTCTTCGCGAGCCGGGCCAGGTGGTTGCGGTCCACGCCGGCCTCGGCGGCCGCACGGGACACGTTGCCCCCGTGCCGCGCCAGAAGCTGCTCGACGTAGTGCTTCTCGAAGACGTCGAGCAGGCGCTCCTTGGCTTCCTTGAAGGGCAGCTTCACGAGCTCGTCCGTGACCGCCACTTCGGGGGGCGCGGAGGTGCGGCTCGTCCGCACGGTGTGGAGGAGCGTCTCTTCGATCATGCGCCGCAGCTCGCGCACGTTGCCGGGGAAGTCGTGCGCGCGCAGCGTCGCGAGCTCTGCCGCCGTCAGCGCCGCGTCCTGATAGCCGAGCACGGCGAGCTGATCCGCGACGAGCCGCGGCAGATCCTCGAGCCGCGCGCGCAGGGGCGGGACCTCGACTCGCAGCCCCGCCAGGGCGAACCAGAGATCGCGCCGGAGCGCCCCGCTCTCGATGCGCTCGCGCAGGTCGGAGCGGGCGAGCGCGACGGGTCGGACATCGAAGCGGCCCCGTTCGCGCCGATCGAGCGCGGTCGCCAGGGCGTCCTGGAGGGGCGCGGTCGCCTCGTCGATCCGATCGAGGATCAGGGTGCCACCGTGTGCGCGGACGAACGCGTCGTCGATCACGTCCGGGCCGCCGCCGCGCAGATCCAGCTCCACCAGAGGGCCGCCGCGGCGCGTCGAGGCCTCGTGGATCGCCCGCGCAGTCTCGTTCTTGCCCACGCCGGCTTCGCCGAAGAGCAACACCGGGGCGTCGCTGCCCGCCACCCGCTCGAGCTGGCCGTAGAGCCGGCGCATGGCGGCGCTCGAACCGACGAGGCGGCCGAAACGCGACCGCTCGGAAGGAGCATCCGGTACCGGCACGTCGGCCGGCAGGAGCTCCACGCGGGTTCGGCCGAGGCGGATCTCCGTCCCGGGCGCCACCACCACCGCCTCGATCCGGGAGTCGCCGACGAAGGTGCCGTTGGTGGAGCGCAGATCGCGCACGCGGACGCCCTCGGCCAAGAGGGCGAGCTCGGCGTGGTAGCGGGAGACGGTGCTGTCCTGCAGCACCAGGTCGGCCTCCGGGTGGCTGCCGATCATCATCGTCCCGGCCTCCAGCACACGCTCTCGCCCCCGATCCTCGCCCGAGACGATGCGCACCAACACGCGCCGCACCACCATCACGCCTCCGGCGTCGGTGGCCAGCATCCCGGTGCCGGGGCCCATTCGCTGCGTACCGCTGTGATCGCTCATGCGAGGCCGAGACCGCGGCGCACCCGGCCGCGTGGGGGATGGATATCATGCCCGAACGGCCGAGAGAGTGCTCGTGTGCGCCTCACCAGGCCATGCACTGGTAGAGGAAGAGCCCGATCAGGAAGCTCACGCCGTTCGCTGCCAGAGACCAGCCGAGCGCGTGGCTCGGCCGGACCCCGAAGAGCCCCAGCCAGAGCGCTTCGGCGAGGAACGCGAACGCCTCGGCCACGGCGATTCCGATCCACCGACCGGCCCGGTCGTCGCTGGTCTGGACGACCAGGCTCATGGCGTCGACGATCACGAACCAGACCAGCGGGTGGGTGATCCCGCTCGCGCCGAAGGCGATCGCGAGTCGCTCCCGCAGAGGCCGCGAGGGCGGGCTCGCCTGGACGTAGATCCCCATCTCCACGATCTGGGTGAGGACGAACGCGCGGAGCCAGGAGAGCAGGTAGCTGCCCGGGCTCACGCGGCGTCCGATGCGGTGCGGGGGCGCGCGCCGGCCACGAAGAGGAGCGCGGCCGCCGCCATCTCGAGGTGGCCGTGGAAGAGGATGGCGCGGAGATAGCCGACGCGGGCCGCGAAGAGATCGAAGGCGGCCCAGACCGCGAGCCCGAGCGCGGCGGCGATGGCGATCGCGAGCACCGGCCAGCCCAGATCGGCGCGCAGCGCGCGGAGCGAGGCGGCGAAGGTGCGGGGCGTCTCGCGCCCGCGATCCTCCTCGGGGACCAGCCGCACCCAGACCGCGTAGTGAGCGGATTGAGCGAACGCGAAGAAGAGGACGAGGCGCATGCCGAGCCGCACGGGCAGGTCGGGGGCGAGGGTCGCCAAGTGCCCCCAGAGGTCGACCCCGCCTGCGCGTCCGTCCAGGCTCGAGCAGGCGGCCACGATCGGATCGAGACCGCCGAACAGGATGAGCGCGGAGCCGGCTGCGAAGACCACGAGCGGTAGTGTGTGCAGCCAGCCGCGACGTCGGCGCCAGCTCCACCAGAAGCCGACGCCGATCAGGTTGTGGGCGTGGGCGAACGCGACGGCGGCGACGAAGGGCGCCCACCACGACACGACGATCAGCGGGCAGACGATGGTGAGGCCGATCAGCTTCCGCGCGATCGATCCCCGCGCGACGAGGAGGGCGCCCGCCGTGGCCGACAGTCCCCACATCGGCTGGCTCGTGAACGAGAGGATCAAGAGCGGGACGCCCGCGACGATCCAGAGCGCGAGGTTGCGATGGTGACCCGGCCGGACCCAGAGATAGCGGACGTCGGCGAGCACGTGCGGAACGCCCCAGACGATCGGGCCGAGCGCGAGGAGCCAGAGCGGCACGACCGCCGTCAGCGCGAGCGCGGCCAGCAGCATCGTCACGCCCGCGGCCGCCACCCGCAGCTCGCGATCGCGCACCAAGGGCCTCGCCAGCGGGCCGAGCGCGCGCAGCCACACCCAGCGCAGGCGGTCCGCCGCGCGCACGGGCAGGGTCGCCACGCGGACGAGGGGACGCTCGGGAGTGACGCTCGCGGCCACGGTCGATAGCTTCGGAGCCATGCGCGCGCCCGTCAATCGAAGGTGCCGAGGCTTCGGGTGAGCTCTTCGTCTCGTCTTGCGGAGGCGGGATGGAGGCGGCGGAGGGCGCGGCTTCGCACCAAGTCGCTTCACCCGCTTCCCGGAGGAGGGGATGGCCACGCCTGCGGTGTTGGAGAATGCGGCCCGCCTGCGGACGACTTTGCTTCGTCTCCCCTCCAGCGGGGACGCCGGTTGCGGTGTCGGAGGGCGGGGTGTGGGAGGGCGCGGTGTGGGAGGGCGCGGTGTCGGAGGGCGGGGCGGGCGCTTCGGGGCAGATGGCCGGTCGGGCCGCCGAGCGCTATCTCCGGTCGTGAGAGCGGTGGCGGTGCTCGAAGGGCGTGGGGCAGCGCTCGGTGGTTCGGCGGCTCGGCCTCTCGCCGGACGTGAGCCGCTGCTGCGGTGCTCGGAGGCGGGGTGAGCGTGCGTGAGCGATTGCGGGCGCGTCTCGGTCGGCGCTGGGCGCTGTGGCTCGGTCTGGCGGCCGCGCTCTGTGGCGTGGGGGCGTTTGCGTGGAAGCGGCTCGACGAGCGGCCTCCACCCGTCCCGGACGCGCCGCCCTCGGATCC
Source organism: uncultured Pseudomonadota bacterium (assembly GCA_963832725.1). Lineage (GTDB taxonomy): Bacteria > Myxococcota_A > Polyangia > Polyangiales > Sandaracinaceae > JAEZBP01. Next base: position 1,483,311 of record CAWHVG010000003.1, on the reverse strand, counting down.
CTCGGAGCTCCCCGCGCCCGCGCCGAGGGCTCGCCCGGGCGCGCAGCTCCGCGTCCGCACCGAGCCGGCGGGCGCCAGCGTCTCCGTCGACGGAAGGGACGCCGGCGTGGCGCCCATGGTGGTCACGCTGGAGGCGAATCGCGCGCATGCGGTGGAGGCTCGCGCGGAGGGCGTCGTCGTGGGGCACGCGGAGGTCGTGCTCGAGCCGGACGAGATCCGCGAGGTGGTGTTCACGGCGCCGCGCCCGGAGCGCGCGAGGCTCCGGGTCCTCAGCGCTCCCGGCGGCGCGACGGTCGCGGTCGACGGCGAGGTGATCGGTCGCACTCCGATCGAAGCGCCCGTGCTGCCGGGCCGGCATCGAGTCCGGGTCAGTCGGAGCGGGTTCGAGTCCCGCGACGGTGTGGTCGAGGTGGCCGACGGGGAAGCGGAGACCACCGTCTCGTTCGGGCTCACGCCTGCGCCGTGAGCGCGAGGAGCGCCCAACGTCACCCGCACGGACTCCGTTCCGAAGCGCGCGGCGATCACCTGTCCGAGACACTCATGAGAGAAGGTCGCAGCGCGCTCTTCTCGCGGCTCGGAGCGGGCGCGCGGGAGCTGCTGAGGCGGCTCGTTTCCATCCTTCCCAACGGCTGCGGGGAGCCTCGAAACGTTCGATCCTCCACGCGGCTTTCCCTGTCCACGAGCGGCACGGAGCCTGCTAAGGTTGCGCGCGATGCACCGTTTCAGCGCGCTCTTCTCTATCGTGGTTCTGCTCGCCGGTTGTGGCGCGTCCAGCGCCCCGACCACCACCACGACCGCCGCCGCGCCGGCGCCCCGATCCGGGCCCCCCGTGGATCTGCTCGCGCTGGTTCCGGCCGACGCGGTCGTCGTGCTCCACGCCGACCTCGGCTCCGTGCGGCAGGATCCGGCGCGCTACCAGCAGCTGGCCGACGGGCTCGCCACCGAGCTCGGGCTCTCGGCCGAGAGCGCGACGCTGCGGGCGCTGCTCGACCGCACGGACCAAGCCGTCGGCGTGTTCGTGCCCGGCGCGAACGGGCAGCAGGAGGGGATGCTCCTCTTCGACGGGCGCTACTCGGATCAGGATTTCGAGCAGGCGCTGTCCATCGCCTCGGCGCGCCACCCGGGGCAGCCGACCACGACTACCGGAGGCGACGGCCGGCGCGTGATCGAGCTCGGCAACGCGACGCTCGTGCAGCTCGACACCTGGACGTGGGCCGTGATCGACGGGCCGACCCTGCGTGCGCACATCACGTCCGCGTCGCTGAGAGGGCCGCGCACCTTCGCGCGCGACCTGCTGGAGTTCGGTCCGCGGATCGGGTTGCCGCAGGGCAGCACGCAGGCGTGGGCCGACCAGAACAGCCCGGTCGGAGTCGACATGGTCGGGCTGGTCTTCCAGGGCCAGGCGCCCGACATGGTGCGCAACTTCGTCTCGACGGTGCGCCGCCATTTGGCGCTCTGAAGGACGGTCCAAACGTCTCCTGTCCCCCCGCGAGCGCGACGGATTCTCATCCGCGGCGTTGCCGCTCGTCGCCGCGCCTCGCCATCGCACCTCACCACCGCGCCTCACCGTCGCGACTCGTGCCCGTCTCGATCGGGGTGCGCGGCCTTCGACAGCTCTCGAGCGGCGCTTGCCGTCACGCGCCGTGACGCAACCGTGACGGAATCCTGACGGCGGTGACGCGCACGCGCGGCATGATCCGGGTGGCATGTCGGGGAACGAGTCACACGTTCGCGTCGTCGATCGGGTGGACCTCCACGAGGGGCCGCTCTCGCTGAGCGTGATCGCCGAACGGGTGATCACCGAGCGCACCCGCTATCTGATCTTCGACCTCGACCGGACCGTCCACCTCGGGCGCAACATGGGCGAGCTGCTCGGCTGGGAGCTGGGCGCGCTCCGCGCGTACGGGCCGGACGAGCTCGATTCGGATGGAGCCGGAGCGCGACACCGGGAGATTGCTCTTCGACCCGCAGCGGCCTCTGCGCTCGCTCCGCTATGTCGTGCACGGCGCCCGCACGTGGGCGGGGCCGGGGCTCTACTACCTCCTCTTCGGGAAGATCCCCGCTCGCAGTGACCGGATGCGCCGCTGGACCTTCCGCCGCTTCGGTGCCGAGCCGGTCCGTGCGGTCCAGCGGGTGCCGCAGAACGCGCTCCTGACGCTCTTGGCCGACGTGCCGAGGGCGACGCTTCGCGGGCTGGCCGAGCGGGTCTGGGATCGTCACCTGCCCGAGCAGGTGATCCAGCGCGCCGAGCTGGACGCGCTCCGGGCGCGCTTTCCAGGGCTCCGGGTGATCATCACGAGCGCTTCGCCTCGCGTGGTGGTCGAGGTGGCCCGCGACCGACTCGGCGCGGACGCCATCGAGAGCTCCGAGCTGGGCCGGATCAACTCGGGGCGCGCGAAGATGGCCCGCCTCTTCCGTCGCTTCCCCGACATGGGCGATCCCGAGATCGAGACCGTGGGGATGACCGACACCGGCTACGGTGAGGACCACTGCTGGGCCGAGCACCTCACCCGGGTGGTCGACGTCAACAGCGACACTCCCTTCTCGCCCATCGTCGGCGCGCGCTCGCCGCTCAGGGAGCTGCACTCGGCGGCGCTGATCACCAACCGAGAGCGCGCGGCGCGCGACGCCGGCGAGGACGGGTGGATGGACCCGCGCCGGCCGCGCCCGCCCCGGGATGGACGGCGCGTGCTTTCGCGTCCGGAGCTGGTCGAGCGTCTCGGCGATCTCCTCGCGCAGCTCGAGACGCTCGCGGAGCAGCCGCAGTCGAACGCGTGGCGGATTGCCAGCCTCCTGCGCGAGGCCCGCGAGCGGCTCGAGGAGGAGCCGCGCGAGCTGCCGGGCGCTAGCGCGGTCGTCCCCGCCGGCGCGTAGCCCCCTCGCCCTCAGCCGTGCCGCGCGATGTCGGGATTGATGTTCCGGTAGCTCTCGTCGCGGTCCCGGAGGATGTCGTTCATCTCGGCCCTCAGCCGCGCCGCGCGATGTCGGGATTGATGTTCCGGTAGCTCTCGTCGCGGTCCCGGAGGATGTCGTTCATCTCGGCCCTCAGCCGCGCCGCGCGATGTCGGGATTGATGTTCCGGTAGCTCTCGTCGCGGTCCCGGAGGATGTCGTTCATCACCTGGGTGACGTGCGCCGCGCTGAGCTCGAGCACCGTGGCGTGGTTGCGCTCGGCGATGCGCTCGTGGAGCGGAGGTCGCGCCTCCTCGTTCAAGAGGGCCTCCAGATCCATGCTCGACGGGTCGAAGAAAGCCGTGCCTTGCGGCGTGCCCCGGCGAACGCGGTCGAGCACGCTGAGGCGGGTGAGCTGGATGGTCGGATCCGGCGTGCGGCGGACGAAGGGCGTGAGGCGCTCGGGGCTCGTGGTGTCGGCCTCGGCGTGCGGGTGGAAGCCCTCGAGCGCGAGCACGGGCGTGCCGCCGCAGCGGGTCGCGTGGGCCTTGCGCAGGTGCTCGACCCAGCGGTGCATCCGGCCGCGGGCGACGTCCATCCGGGGGAAGAGCAAGAGGGCGATCTCGACGTCCGGGTCGGCCGCCACGCCGTCGATGGCGCCGAGCACGTCCGCGTCGTGCGGGATGGGCGCGGGCAGGACGATCTCGCGGGTGCGTCCATCGAGCCGGCAGCGCTCCGCGTAGGGGCAGAAGCCGAGGCCCTCCACGACCTCGATTGCGTAGCGGAGGTAGACCCGGCGAGCCTCGCGCGAGAGCTGTTCGTCGACGCTCAGCCGAGTCCTCCCTTGCCGGTCAGCCGGGCGAGCACCCGCTGGAACTCCTCCACCGAGATGCTGACGTGCTCGACGACCCGGCCGTAGAGCATCGCCGTCGGCACGTTGCGCCCGCCGCGCTCCTGCTGGGTCTCGGCGATCTGCCAGAGGATCACCCGCTCGATGCGTGTGAGGCCGTCCCGCACGTCGGGGATGCGGTCGAGGTCGCGCCTCGGCGGGCGCCGTCGGGAGCCGTCGTCCATCGGCGCCCGGGATTGTCGCGCGTCCGCCGCCGATCGTCCAGCTCGACCGGTCGTCCAGCTCGACCGGTCGTCCAGCTCGACCGGTCGTCCAGCTCGACCCGTCGTTCACGTGGCCATTGCCCAATCGCCCGCGGCGTGGTCCCGTGTCGGCGTGCGCGACGTGGACGTTTTGGTGGTCGGGGGAGGGAGCGCGGGCTGGGCCGCGGCGGGTGCGCTGGCAGCGCAGGGGCGCGAGGTGCTCGTGGTCGATCGCCGCGACGACGCGATGGCGGGCGCCCGCTGGATCAACGGGGTCCCGCCCTGGTGCTTCGACGAGGCGGGGCTCCCGCGCCCGACGGCACCCGAGCGATGGGGCGGGGCGCACGCGGGTGCGTTCGCGATGGAGGTCGCGGGGCAGGGCGCGAGGCTGCGTCTCGACGCGCCGGCGCCCTGGCACGTGGACATGCGCCATCTGGTGGCGAGGCTGCGCCGTCGCGCGCTCGAGCGGGGCGCGCGCTTCGCCCGCGGCACCTTGCGCGCCGCGAGTGGCTACCCGCGGGTCCGCGAGGTGGAGATCGAGGGGGTGGGGCCCGTGGCGGCGCGGCTCTTCGTCGACGCGTCGGGCATGGGCGCGGCGCTCAGGCGACGGGTTCGTTCGCCGGCGTGGTCCGACGTGGCCGAGCAGGACGTCTGCACGGCCTCGCAGATGACCCACGCCGTGCGCGATCCCGGCGCGATGACCGCCTTCCTGGCCCGGCACGACGCGAAGCCCGGGGACAGCCTGGCCTTCCTCGGGCTCGCCGGCGGCTACTCGACGCTCACCCTCTTCACGCAGGCGGACGGGGACGAGATCGGCGTCCTGACGGGATCGATCCCGGCGATGGGGGCCCCGACCGGCGCCGCGCTGGCGAAGCGCTTCGTGGAGAGCGCGCCTTGGATCGGAGCGCGCCGCTTCGGCGGCCAGGGCGCGATCCCGCTCCGCCGTCCCTACGGCACCCTGGGCGCGGGCGGCGTCGCGCTGGTGGGTGACGCGGCGTGTCAGGTCTACTCCTCGCACGGGAGCGGGGTGGGGATGGGGCTGATCGCCGCCCGCGTCCTGGCCGACGCCGTGCGCGGGGAAGACGATCCCGGCTCCGAGCGGGCGCTGGCCGCGTACGGCGCGGCGTTTCACCGGCGCTACGGCGGGCTCCTGACCGGCGCGGACGCGTTCCGCCGCTTCTCGCAGGGGCTCTCGGTGCGGACCCTCGGCGCGCTGGTCGACCGCGGCCTGCTCGACCCGCACGTGTTCGCGGCGGGGCTGGCCCAGCGCATGCCCGAGCTCGACCCGCGCTGGGTCGCCGGCGCGGCCTCGCGGGTGGCTCGCAGCCCGGCCGAGGCGGCGCGGATCCTGCCGGTGCTGGGGCGCGTCGCGCTGCTGGGGGTGGTCGGAGCCGCCGCGCCTCGCTCCGATGCGTGGGTGGCGCGCTTGGTGGGCCGGACGCCGCGCGCGGGCCGCGTGGAGGTGGTCCCGATCGATGGAGGCGGCTCCGCCCGTGCGCCGGCGGCATGACAACGCCGGACGACTCGGGCAGGTTGTCTTCCATGCAGGAAAGCGCGAACCAGGGGCCCCCGTGGGCGATCGGCGCGTTGCTCGGGCGGCTGGCGCGCGTCGGCGCCGAGGAGCTCGCCAGCGAGCTGGGCCCTTTCGTCTTGGTCGGCTCGACGCGGCGGGACGACGAAGAGAGCGGTTGGAGCTTCGCGACGCAGGCCGTGCGTCCCATCGACGTCGGCAGCGCCGGGAGCAGGCTCGACGGCTCGACCGTTCATCCGCTGCGCAAGCGCGGCAGCACCTTCGCCGGCACCATCCTGGTCGGTCGCTCCAGCAGCAACGACGTCTGCATCGAGGACTCGACCATCTCGAAGCTGCACGCGCGGATCCGGCTCGACACCGACGGGTTCTGGCTGGAGGACGCCGGCTCGCGCAACGGCACCTTCGTGGAGGGGGAGCGCGTGCGGACGGAGGAGGCGCAGGTCTATCCGGGCGACACCGTCCGCTTCGGCACCTGCTCGTTCATGGTGCAGTCGACGCCGCGCTTTTTGGACCTCCTCGCGCGCATGACCCGCGGTCGCTGACCCTCGAGTCAGCTCAGGCCGTAGCGCTTGAGGCGCTCGTTCAGCGTGGTGCGGCTGATGTCGAGCTCCTTGGCGAGCTGGGTGCGGTTTCCGCCCGTACGCTCCAGCCCGCGCACGATGATGGCCCGCTCGAGCGCCTCCACTGCGGCCGCGAGCGTGCCTCGGCCCGCGGCCGCGGCCGCCGCGGCCTCACCGCCCGTCTCGCCCGCGTAGCCGCCCGCCTCGCGGACGGCGGGCGAGAGGTGCTCGGGGCCCACCTCGGGCTCGCCGCTCGCCGCCACCGCCCAGCGCTCCACCTCGGCGCGCAGCTCCCGCACGTTGCCCGGCCAGCGGTAGCGCTCCAGGCAGCGCCACGCCGCCTGGCCGACCCGCGACGGTGCGCCTTCGACCTCGTGCAGGAGGTGCGCGACGAGGAGCTTCAGGTCGCCCGGCCGCTCCCGCACCGGCGGCAGCGCGAGGGTGAGCACGTGCAGCCGATAGAAGAGGTCCTGCCGGAAGGTCCCCGCCTGGACCATCTCGCGCAGATCGCGGTGGCTCGCGGTCACCACCCGCACGTCGGCCCGGCGCGGCCCCGTCGCCCCCACCGGCAGGTAGGTCCCGTCCTGCAGCACCCGGAGCAGCTTCACCTGCATCGCCGGCGACATCTCGCCGACCTCGTCCAGGAAGAGCGTCCCTCCGTCGGCCGCGCCGAAGAGCCCCTCGCTGGCGCGGATGGCGCCCGAGAACGCGCCGCGGACGTGCCCGAAGAGGGTCGACTCCAGCACGTCGTCGGGGAGGGCGCCGCAGCTCTGGGCGACGAAGGGGCGGCCGGCCCGCGGGCCGTGCTCGTGGAGCGCGCGGGCGACCAGCTCCTTGCCGGTGCCGCTCTCGCCGCTGATCAGCACGGTGGCGTCGCTGGCGACGACGCGCCTCAGCAGGGCGAAGAGCTCCCGCATCCTCGGCGACGCGCCGACCATCCCCCACAGGCCGGGCGCGTCACCTTTCTGCAGGCGCCGGCGGTCGTCCTCTTCCTGGTTCGCGATCTCCTGCGCCGCCACCCGGAGGATGGCGCGCACCGCTCGCACCCGATCGCCGGCCACCACCGGCAGCCGCCGCACCGGCTCGGACGGATCGGGAAGGTAGGGATCCAGCGCGGCCAGCGCGCGCGCCAGCGCGGCCGGCTCCGGCGGCGGCGAGGTGCCTCGCGGGTTCACGAAGCCCGACGCCACCACCTGTCCGAGCAGATCCCCGTCGGCCCGCACCGGCACCGTCTGCGCGAGCAGGCCGAGGTGGCAGGGGTGGACGCCTTCCGTGGCCGTGGCGAGCTCGCGGTAGTGCGCGTGACAGCGCTCGAACCCCTCCCGCGAGAAGAGGGCGGTGCGGCAGACCTCGCTCGAGCCGACCATCACCCCGCCGCGCTGGTGGGCGAGCGGCCCTCCCGTGTCCACCAGGTTCAGCTCGAGCCCGAACGCGTCGCGCAGGATCGCGCGGGCCACGGCCACGGCGCGCAGGCGCTCGTGGCGCGCGAGCTCACCCCCTCGGCTCTTGGGCTCGTCTGGCACGGGCTCGTCTGGCACTCGACTCTCGATCGCGGCGGCGCAAGCGGTGGGAACGCCGCGAGTATACGGGGTTGCGCCCCTCCGTGCGCTCCGCGTCGCACCGTCGCCCGGAACGTCCATCCGGGTTTCGGTGGACGCTGGACGGACTTCGGGACGAGCTCGCGCTGCGCGCAAAGCGTAGGGTTCGTGCCACCTGCACGAAAACCCGCCACGGTGCTCGGAGCGGACGAGCTGGTAGGCTCTCGGCGCTCCGCGGTGATTGTCGGAGCCGAGCCGCGACGGGAGACGAGAGCATGGGATTCGAGACGAGCGACGCGCTGCGCGAGACCCTGGGACGCTTCACCCGGTTCGTGGACGAGGAGCTCATCCCGCTCGAGCCGCGCCTCTTGAACGAGGGCTTCGTCGCCTGCGAGCCGGCGCTCGACGAGAAGCGCGCGAAGGCCAAGGAGCTCGGGCTCTGGTCGCCGCACCTGCCGGAGGAGCTCGGCGGGATGGGCATGCCCATCCTGGAGCTGGCGCTGGTCAGCGAAGCGCTCGGCCGGACGCCGATCGGCCACTACGCCGTGAACATGCAGGCGCCGGACGTCGGCAACATGGAGATCCTCCTCGAGCACGGCACTCCGGAGCAGAAGGCGCGCTTCCTCGAGCCGCTGGCCTCCGGCGCGATCCGAAGCTGCTTCGCGATGACCGAGCCCGAGCACGCGGGCAGCAACCCGGTGTGGATGAGCACCACGGCGAAGGTCGACGGCGACGACTACGTCATCGACGGGCACAAGTGGTTCACGACCGCGGCCGACGGAGCGTCCTTCACGGTGGTGATGGCCGTGACCGACCCGGAGGCGCCGCGGCACGCGCGGGCCTCGCAGATCCTGGTCCCCCTCGACACGCCCGGGTACTCGCTGGTGCGGAACATCTCGGTGATGGGCCATCCGGGAGGCGGCTGGGCCAGCCACGCCGAGGTCCGCTTCGACGGCTGCCGCGTGCCGAGGAGCAACCTCCTCGGCGCGGAGGGCGCCGGCTTTTTGATCGCGCAGCAGCGCCTCGGGCCGGGGCGCATCCATCACTGCATGCGGTGGATGGGCATCTGCCAGCGCGCGTTCGATCTGATGTGCAAGCGGGCGGTCGAGCGCGAGGTGGCGCCGGGCAAGCCGCTGGGGACGCAGCAGATCGTGCAGTGCTGGATCGCCGAGAGCCGGGCCGAGATCGACGCCGCCCGCATGCTGGTGCTGAACGCGGCCGAGCAGATGGACCGGCACGGAAGCGGCGGCGCGAAGGACGAGATCTCGACGATCAAGTTCTACGTGGCCGGCGTGCTGCAGCGGGTGGTCGACCGCGCGCTCCAGGTCCACGGCGGCCTCGGGATGACCGACGACACGCCGCTGGCGTTCTGGTACCGCGAAGAGCGCGCCGCGCGCATCTACGACGGCCCGGACGAGGTCCACAAGATCTCCGTCGCCAAGCGGATCCTCGGCCGCTACGGCATGAAGCGCCCCGGCTGACCGCCCTAGATGTCCTCCGCGGAACTCGCAACACGATCTGGCCGGAGGTCGTCGACGATCGTCTCGGTTTCAATTCGAAGGCCTGGAGCTCGTCGACAACCGTCTCCGTATCAAAACGAAGGTCTGGAGGTCGTCGGTACCCGTTTTGGCATCAAAACGAAGGTCTGGAGGTCGTCGGCACCCGTTTTGGCATCAAAACGAAGGCCTGGAGCTCGTCGACGCCTGTCTGGGCATCAAAACGAAGGTCTCGAGGTCGTCGACGCCCGTTTGGGCATCAAAACGAAGGTCTGGAGGTCGTCGACATCCGTCTGGGCATCAAGACGAAGGTCTGGAGGTCGTCGACAGCCGATTTTTCTCGAAATGGAGGCGGAAAAGGTCTTCGACATCCGAATTTCAGTACAAACGAAGGCTGGAGAGGTCGTCGACATCCGGTGCTCGTCGAAATGAAGGGTCGAGAGGTTGTCGACATCCGGTCTTGGTCGAGATGAAGGGTCGAGAGGTCGTCGACACCCGGTTTTCGTCGAGATGAAGGGTCGAGAGGTTGTCGATATCCGGCTTTCGTCGAATTCGAAGGCGGGAACGGGAGCTCGGAGTGCGTTCCAGACCCGGGAGAGGGCGCTCTTCGGAAGGGTGATCCGCAGCGCTCACAGGGGGGCGGCCACCGCCCGGCGATGATCGACCATGAGGCAGCGGTCCTGCACCACGCGGATGCCGGCTCGCGCGAGCTGCTCCGCGGCCTCGTCGTTCCGGATCCCGAGCTGGAACCACACGGCCTTCGGCGCGGCGGCGATCAGATCCTCGAGGTGCGGCGGGATGTCGCCCGGACGGCGGAAGATGTCCACGAGATCGATGGGACCCGGCACGTCGGCCACCCGCCGGTAGACGGGCTGACCGAGGATCTCCGTGACCTCGGGGTAGTAGACGGGCACCGGCGAGACCTCGACGCCGGCCCGCTGCAGGTAGCGCGGCACGTAGTGCGCGGGCTGCCCGGCGTGGGTCTCCGGCTTGATCCCCAGCACCGCCACCCGGGAGAGCCCGCGGCAGAGGTCGAGGATGTCCGCGTCGGACGTGATCAGGTTGGAGGTCCAGTCGGGCATCGTGTGGAGAATATAGCCCCGCGCGCAGGGCCTGCGGCCGGTCATGCAGGTTCGGGCGAGGCGACATCTCCCCTCGCACGCGCCGGGTGCGGCGCCCCGGCGGCCTGCGGGTCTCTCCGACGAGGGGTCTCTCGGACGACGGGCCTCTCGGACGAGGGGTCTCTCGGACGACGGCCTTCCGAAAACGAGTCGGGATGTGCGCCCTCGGACTGCCGCTCCGAAACGAGTCGGGATGTGCGCCCTCGGACTGCTACGCTCCGGCGCGCATCCATGGGCCAGCGGGGTCGCGATCTCCTGCGCGCGCTCGGGCCGGGCGTCCTCTTCACGGGCGCCGCGGTGGGCGTCTCGCATCTGGTGCAGTCCACCCGCGCCGGCGCGACCTACGGCTTCTCGCTGATTGGCCTGGTGCTCCTGGCGAACCTGGCCAAGCTGCCGGCGTTTCGCTTCGGGCCGCTCTACGCGACGGCCACTCGCACCTCGCTCCTCGAGGGCTACCGGCGGCAGGGACGCTGGGCGCTCGCCGTCTACGCGCTGATGACGCTCGGCACGATGTTCACCGTGCAGGCGGCGGTGACGGTGGTGACGGCCGGGCTGGCCAAGGCGCTCTTCGGGCTGGCGGCCTCGCCGCTCTGGATCAGCGCCGTCCTGCTCGCGCTCGCGGCGGCGCTCCTCGGCAGCGGCGGCTATCGCTGGCTGGACCGGGTCGGAAAGGTGGTGGTCGTCGTCCTCGCGCTCTCCACCCTCGCCGCCACCGTGCTGGCGCTTCCCCGCATCGACTTCGGCGCCGTCCGCCTCTTGCCGGACGCGGCCTCGCTCGGGCCGGCCGACATCGCGTTCATGGCGGCGCTGGCCGGCTGGATGCCCTCCGCCATCGACGTCTCGGTCTGGCAGAGCCTGTGGACCCTGGCCCGCAGCGAGGAGACCGGGGCCGCGCCGAGCGCCCGCGGATTGGCGTTCGACTTCTACGTCGGCTACCTCGGGACGGCGATCCTCGCGCTCTGCTTCCTGACGCTCGGCGCGGCGGTGCTCGGCGGGAGGGCCATCGAGGCGGCGCCCGGGCGCTTCGCGGCGCAGGTGATTGACGTCTACGCGCGCACCCTCGGCGGCTGGAGCCGGCCGCTGATTGGCGCGGCCGCGCTGGCGACCATGTTCTCGACCACGCTCACCGTCGTCGACGGCTTCCCCCGGGCCATCGCCGTGCTCTTCGACCGCTTCCGCGGTGCCGAGGAGCCGGGCGAGACCGCGCGCGCCGATCGTTCGCGGATCTACTGGGCGGCGCTGGCCGTGCTCTTCGCCGGCTCGCTGATCATCCTCGCGTTCTTCGCCCACTCGATGCCGGCGCTGGTCGACCTGGCCACCACCCTCTCGTTCCTCTCGGCGCCGGTGCTGAGCCTGCTCAATCACCGCGCCGTGCTCGGGCCCGAGGTCGCGCCGGAGAGCCGCCCGCGGCCGTGGTTGGTGTGGGCGAGCGTGCTCGGCATCGCGTTCCAGGCGCTCTTCGCGCTCTACTTCCTCTACCTCTCGATCCGCTGAGCGAGCGCCACCCTCCTGTCACTCGCCCGCCCCGCTGCGCTACTCTGGTCGCACGGAGGGCGCTGATGAGCGACGAGCTATCCGATCAGCTCAACGTGCTGGTGGTCGACGACGACCCGGCGATGCGCGAGCTTCTGGCCGAGATCGTCCACCGAGCCGGTCACCAGACCGTCGCCGCAGAGTCGGCGGAGAAGGCGCTGCAGGCGCTCCCGCTCTGGACCTTCCAGGTGGCGTTCCTGGACCAGAACCTGCCGGGCATGGAGGGGCTCCTGCTCGGCGAGTACCTGCGTCGCAGCAACCCCGACCTGATCATCGCGCTGGTCACGGGCGAGGACGATCCGCGCGTCGAGCGCCGCACGCGGGAGCTGAGCGTGACCTTCATCGCCAAGCCCTTCGACAACGCCAGCATCCAGCGCGTGCTCGACACCTACGTCGAGGCCGCCAAGGAGCGGGCCGAGCAGCGCGCGCGGCGCGAGGCGCCGGACTTCGAGCCGCCGATCGGCCGCTTCGCGCCCGAGCTCACCGAGTGCTTCGGCATCCCCAAGGTGCCGGGAAGGATCACCGACCGGCTGGTCTCCGCCATCCAGCGCTGCCTCACCAACCTCCGCAGCGTCAGCCGCTACAACGAGCGCGACCGGGTGGTGGCGCTGAGCGGGCTCCTGACGGCGCGCGTGCTCGGCGTCGACCTGCCGCACGCCTCGAGCGGCATCACGCTCTACGAGGAGTACGACCGCTTGATGCTGCACCACGGCCGGCGCACCGAGTTCGGCGGCCAGTAGCCGATTCGATCCGAGGACGCACGGCCGGCGCATCGAGCTGGGCGCGCCAGCGCTCCGGTAGCTCGGCCGCGCGGGCGATGAGGACGGCGCTCAGAGCGAGCGGTCGCGGCCGGAGCGGGGCGGCGCCGCGTCCGAACGCGTCAGTAGATGGGCCTGCGCCGGTTGGCGAACCACTCGCGGTACTCGCGCATCAGCGCGCGCTGCGAGGCGGGCGCATGGGATTGGCACGAGCGCATCTCGTCGCTCCCTTCGGGTGCGCCCCAGCGGATCTCCACGCAGTCGTTCGGGTCGTAGGCCATCTCGAACGCGCGGGCGCGCTCGACGAGGTCGGCGAGGGTGAGCGTCTGCGGCGCCCCGTCGCTCCGCGTGTAGGTGAAGGAACGCCGGGCGAGCTCTTCCCCGAGCCGCGTCCGCACCCGCTCGACGCTGGCGTCGACCTGATCGGACGTCAGCCCGAAGCGCGCCGGGTTGCGCCGCACCACGTCGGTGAAGCCGGTCACGGTGTCCATCGCGATCAAGATCCGCAGGTCGCGGGCCGGCGTGCTGTAGTCCTCCCACGGTCCTCCCGTCTGGAAGATGGCCGCGCCCTCCGGCATCTCGATGGTCTCGCCGGGGTTCTGGGCCTTCCACTCCTCGACGTTGTTCACCGACACCACGCGGCGCGCCGTGGACTCTGCCAGCGCGTCGATCAGCGAGAGCTGCACGCGCCAGGGATCGAGCGGGCGGGGGTTGATGATCGACTCCATCCGCTCGTAGAAGTCGTCGGCCGTCCCCTCGTACTGCTGCATCGAGAACGGCACGTAGCCGGCGCGGGCCGTGATCTCGTCGTTCGGGAGCGTGCTGTAGGCGTGCTCCTGCCGGTCGTAGAGCACCGGCCGCCACGCCTTGAACCCTGCCCCCACGTTGGTGGTGTCCGGGTGGAAGAGGAAGGTGCCGCGCCAGAAGCGCCGCCTTCCGACCGTGCCGTCCGGCTGGGCGTCCGCGCCGACCAGGATCCCGTAGTCGTCGCCGACGCCCTGCGGCACCCAGCGCGCGATGACCAAGAGGTGGCCGTAGGGATCGGCGAAGACCGTCCCCGGCCGGAGCGCCTCGCGCGTGAGCGGGACCGGGTAGAGGGCCGTCTCCGAGTCGTTCGGGTGGGTGCGGCCGCTCGCCGAGTGCACGCCGTACTTCACGCGTGTGCGGATGAACCAGCGGAAGGCGTCGACCTCGTTCGTGTACTCGTGCGGGACGCCGGGCGTCTCGAGCTCACCGCACGTGGGCAGCTGCCCGTGTCGCCCGCGGGAGCACGCGCGGAAGCCGAAGGGCAGCCGCATCTTCCACGCGAAGTAGGTGCGCAGGAAGTAGGGGAGATCGGCGCAGTCGGGCTGGAGCTCGATGCGCGACTCTTCGTCCTGCGAGAGGTGATCGAAGAGGAGGTTTCGCGACCGATCCTGGAGCAGGACGGTCAGGCTGGGCCAGGTGAGGTCCTCGTCGACCGGGTAGTCGAAGAGCTGCTCCACGAACGCGCTGAAGAGCGCCTCGGTGTCGGCCTCCCAGCGCAGGCGTGGCTCCCAGACCACCTCCGGATCGGCCGCCTCGGGCTGGGGCGGAAAGCGCGCCACGCCGAGTCGCTCGCAGGCGGCCACGTTCGCTCCGTCGCCGAGCGCCACCGTCCACCGGCCGGGCGCCGGCGCCTCGAGCTCCGCCCAGTAGGTGAAGGGCGGCCCACCGAGGCGGTGCATCTCCGGCGTGTGCCGGCCGCCGTCGGGATCGATGAGCGCGAGCTGGACCGGGCCGAGCTCGCGGACTGCGGTGACCATCACCCGGAGCGGCTGGCGCGGGCTCGGCCGGCGCGGCGAGTGGAAGACGCGCACCGCCAGCCGGTCGTCGCAGAGGCGGGCCGGCGGGAGGATGACGTTCGCGGCCGGGCGCGGCGTGGCGACGCCGATCAGCTCGGGGCCCAGCGTCTGGCCGAGGATCGAGACGTCCTCGATGCGCTCCAGGAACGAGCGCCGGCTGCTGCCGCGGCCGAGCGTCAGATCGCTGACCGTCACCCGGTCGACCCGCCGCAGCGTCTCGCCGCCGCCTTCGCAGGGCTCGACGTACTCGGAGAACGAGTGGATCGCCATCGGCGTCCCGTGCGCGTCCCGCCCGAGGTAGAGCATGATGTGCCCCGGGAAGTGCAGGAGCACGATCCCGCGGTGGTTGGCGGCGTCGATCAGGCGCGCGCGCTCGTCGAGATCCTCGATGGGCTTCAGATCGATGTGGTAGGTGCCCGAGTCGGCCTGGCGGCTGCTGTGCCGCGGCATCTCCAGGCCGAAGGTCCCGAGCACGTCCATCGTGAAGCGCGAGCAGTCGAGCCCGCCCGCGCGGCCGCCCCAGCCGTAGGGACGGTCGAGCCGGGTGAAGGCCTCCTCCAGCACACCGCGGCGGGTCAATGGGCGCGTGGTCGGCATGAGATCGCCCACCGGCGCGCGGTGCACGCCTCTTTCGTCGGCGAAGAGGACCTCGCCCTCGTCGGTGGCGAGGATGGCGGCGTCGTCGAGGGTCCGCGTCGCGCCGTCCTCGGCGGTGAGGCGGGTCCCGTGCGGCGCGCGGACGGTGGCCTCGCCCAGCAGCGCGGCCGCGGTCTCACCCGTGATCGCGGGGGAGAGCGGCGCGTCGCCGGTGATCCATCCGATGGCGTAGCGGGTGCGGGCGAGCTGCATCCCGTTCGGCCAGCGCATCAGCACCTGCACGGGCTCCTGGGCCCGGGCGAGCGAGCAGTCGTTGCGGTCGAAGTCGGGATCGACCGGCACCTTGAAGAGCCCGGCCGGCCGGGGCCCGCAGCGGAGCGGGATGTCCGAAAGCGCCACGTGCAGCGAGGCGTCGGGCGTGAGGGGAACGTCGTTCAAGGCCGCCGCGGCGTCGGCGTCGAGGCGCTCGCCGTCGGCGTCCACGTACTCACCGGAGGCGACCCGTTCGCGCAAGAACGAGAGCCGACGTTCGACCTCGCTTCGCAGCCGCTCAATCGGCGGCGCCTGCGCGAGCGAGCCCCAATCGATGGGAAGCCCGTTGTCCTCGTCCTCGGTGAGGGCGCGGTTCTGGGCGGCGACCTGGGCGGGCGTCAGGAGCGGCGCGTCGGGATCGCCGTAGCCTCTGGCGCGCTCCAGCCAGTAGGCCAGCGTGCGGTGCTCGGCCGTGGTGCCGGGGAGCGGGCTGGGCGCGGGCAGGGTGGCCGGGCAGGTGCTCTCGGCCGGCGCGCTCGGCGCCTCCGCGCGGGGGGTAGGGCCGCCGCCATTGGCCTCGTTGGCGGTGCCCGCGCAGGAGAGCGCGAGCGCCGTCGTCAGCGCCGGCGCCAGCGCGCGAATCAGTGGTGAGCGTCGCTGCACGAATCCTCGATGGGGCCTCGCCGTGGCCCCGCCGCCGCAGGATAACCAGGGGACGCGGATCCCGCAGGATCCCGACGCATGGAGCGCTCGTGCGGATTCCCGAGGTGTGGGCCGGAGCAGGTCCACGAGCGCTCCGCCGGGGCGCACGGCCGTCGCCGGAGCGCCACTCTCGGGCGACGAGGGTCAGCGCATGTTCATCGTGGTGCTGTAGACCTCGATCCAGGGCCCGGTGGGGAGGCTCAAATCGGTGATGGTGCAGGCGCCGGGGGTGATCTCGACGTCGGCGACCCGCCAGAAGTCGTTGTCGGTGGAAGAGCCCCGGCCCCGGAGCGTCGCGTGGAAGGTTTGCCGCGGGCTCGTGGTCGAGCCGCCGCAGTAGATGCTCACCGTGATGTGGTTCGGGCCCGTCCCGCGATAGTTGTGGATCGCGACGCGGTAGGTGCCCGGCTGCGGCCGGGTGATGTTGATATTCTCGGGCCCGAACCCGTTCGTGTCATCGATGTCGAGGCGGGGGTTGTCGTCCGGCCCCGGCGCCCCCCATTCGAGGGTGCTGGTCGAGCCGGACTGGCAGTTGCCGTAGTAGCAGTCGTCGTGGCTGGCCCACTGGGTCCCGGTCGGGTCCATCAGGTGGGTGTCCATGTCGGTGCCGTCGGTGTCCCAGAACATCTCGACGCGTAGCCCGTCGACGTTGCCGGCGTTCACCTGCGTGGTGCACATGCCGGTCATCCCGTCGTCGTCGGTCGCCGTCACGGTGAGCTGGTAGACGCCCGCGATGTCGGGCGTGAACGAGGTGGTCGCCGTGTTGGCGGGGCTCGGCCCGCCCGCGGCCGAGCCGTCGGGCTGACCGGTGAGCATCCAGTGCCAGCCCACGATCGTTCCGTCGTCCACGGCCGTCGCCGTGACGTCCACCGGCGTCAGCGGCGTCGTCGACACCATCGCCGGGCAGCGCACGTCGGGCGGTGTGGGCGTGCCGTTGACGGTGACCTCGCAGCTCGCGGTCAACCCCTCCACGTCGGTCGCGGTGAAGCGCAGGTGGTAGGGGCCGCGCTTGTCCGGGGTGAGCCTCGTCGTCGCCATGTCCGGCGGCGTGGGCGAGGCCGTGCTGCCGGCCGGCTCGTCGATCACCTCCCACTGTTCCGACACGACGCCGACGTCGTCGGTGGCGGTGGCGGTGATCGTCACCGGCTGCCGCGTCGGCGCGTCGATGCTGGCGGGCCCGCAGTCGACCATCGGCGGGCCCGTGACCTGGACCGTGACCATGCAGGTGCCACTCGCCATGTCTCCGTCGAACACGGTGAGCTGCAGGACGTACATGCCGCGCGTGCTCGCCGAAAAGTCCGTGACGGGCATGCTCGGCGCCGAGAGCACCGGCATCGATCCGGGCGGCGAGGAGAGGACCTGCCACTGGTACCCGACGACCGCGATGTCATCGAAGCCGTCGCCCATCACCGTCACCGGCACACCCAGGGTGGTGCTCAGCGGGGCGTCCGGGCAGATGGCGACCGGCGGGCCGACAATCGACTCCACGTCCACGTCGCAGCTCGCCGTGCGGCCCGCTCCGTCGCGCGCCTCGAAGTGCATCATGAAGGTGCCTTCGACGTCGGGCGTGATGCTGATCATGCTCGGATCGGTGCCGCTCATGAGCAGGGGCGAGGAGCCGGGCGGGCTGCTCGAGAGCATCCAGTTCTGCTCCACGATGCCGTCCGGGCTCATCGCGCTGGCCATCAGCCCGTGTGCGAGCCTGGGCGCCGTGTATTGCGTGGCGCGGCCGCAGTCGACCACCAGCCCGTCGGGCGGTCCCGCGTCGACGCCCGCGTCGACACCCGCATCGGAGCCGGCGTCGAGCCCGCCGTCGTCCCCTTGTGGCGTGGCGCCGTCGGCCGGCGGCGAGACATCGAGCGCCGTGCGGGCGCCGCAGCCGGTCAGCGAAGCCAAGAGCGCAAAAGCAAGCAGTCGACGCATGGGCGAGCCCCTCTCGTGGTCGCGGGTACGGGCCTCCCTCCGCACCTCGGCGTGGACCGGAGCGAGCCTCCGGCGGCGGGGAGGGTAGCGCTTTTCAGGCGCGTTTGCTCGTGACGCGCGGGGTATCGCGTCTCGCGCGCTTTCCACATAGAATCCGATTTTCGTGGGACGCTCCGATTCCAGCACCACTTCTGCCGAAGTCACCCTCGACGCGCTGGCCGACCCGGTGATCGTCTGCGGTCCGGACCAGCGCATCGCCTACGTGAACACGGCGGCGAGCGGGCTCCTGGGTGCGCCGGCGGAGGACCTCGTGGGCCAGCCCGCGGAGAGCGTGGTCCCGCCGCGCCTTCGCAAGGTCGATGGGGCGCCCTTCTTCGAGTGGCTCGCCCGCTACTACCGGCGCTACGGCCGGCCCGTCCGCGCGCCGATCCTCCGGGCCGACGGCGTGGAGATCCAGCAGGGCTTTCGCGTCTCCATCGCGACGAGCGAGGAGGGCGTCTCGGTGGTGGCGGTGCTGCACGGCGCCGGCGAAGCGCTGGAGACGGGGAGCGATCCGCTGGCGCAGGACTCGGAGCTGCCGGCGTTCGAGACGAGCTACCGAGCCGTCTTCGACGCGGTGCCGGTCGGCATCCTGCACTTCGACGCGCGCGGCCGGGTCACGGCCTGCAACGACGTGCTCGTCGACCAGATGGGCAGCTCGCGGCAGGTGCTGATCGGTCTGGACATGCTGACCTTGCCCGACCGCGGCGTCGTGCGCGCCGTCCGCGAGGCGCTGGCGGGGCAGGACGGCCACTTCGAAGGCGACTACGTCTCGGCCACCGGGCAGAAGCACCGTCTCTACCGGGCGCTCTTCTCACCGATCTTCCGCGACGGGCGCGTCGAGGGCGGCGTCGGCGTCGTCGACGACATCACCGACCGCAAGGAGATCGAGGCACGGCTCGCGCAGGGTGAGCGGATGGCCTCGCTCGGCCGGCTGGCCGCTGGCGTCGCCCACGAGATCAACAACCCGCTCGCGTACGTCCGCACCAGCCTGGACATCGCGCGCCGCGAGGTGGAGCGCTTCCGCGGCGACGGTGACGCGAGCCGGCTGAGCAAGATCCTCGAGCTGGTCGAGCACGCCGACGACGGCATCGAGCGCGTGCGCGTCATCGCCAACGACCTGAAGACCTTCTCGCGCGGCGACGAAGGGAGCTGGATGGCCGTCGAGCTGACCCGCATCGTCGAGACGGCCGTCAACCTCGCGTGGAACGAGATCCGTCACCGCGCGGAGCTGGTGCGCGAGATCGAGCACATGCCGCCGGTGATGGGCAGCGAGACGCGCTACGTGCAGGTGCTGGTCAACCTGCTCGTCAACGCCGCCCAGGCCATCCCGGAGGGGGACGCGCAGCACAACCGCATCACCATCCGCACCGGCGCCGCCGGACCGGACCGGGTGTTCGTGGAGATCGAGGACACCGGCAGCGGCATCGCGCCCGACCGGCTCGAGCACGTCTTCGAGCCCTTCTGGACCAGCAAGCCCAAGGGCGTCGGCACGGGCCTGGGCCTGTCGATCTGCCACGGCATCGTCACCTCGGCCGGCGGGGAGATCCGGGTGACCCGCAGCGTGCCGGGGGAGGGGACGACGTTCCGGCTGGAGCTCCCTTCCGCGCCCTACGCGGAGCACCGGCCCACGGGTCGAGGCTCCGCGGCCGCGCGCCCCGATGCGATCCCGCTCCAGCGCGCACGCATCCTCGTGGTGGACGACGAGCCCAAGCTGGGCAGCACCCTGCGCCTGGCGCTCGGCGACCGCTTCGAGGTCGAGGTGGTGGACAGCGGTCGCGGCGCGGAGAAGCTGCTGGAGACCGACGGCGCGTTCGATCTGGTCCTCTGCGACCTGATGATGCCGGAGGTGAGCGGAATGGACCTCTACGAGCGGATCCGCCAGCTCCGCCCGGAGCTCGCGCCGCGCTTCGTGTTCATGACCGGCGGCGCCTTCACCGACCGCGCGCGCGACTTCCTGAAGGAGCACCGCATGCGCCGCATCGAGAAGCCCTTCTCGCTGGAGAGGGTGGAGGAGCTTCTCGTCGAAGCGCACGAGCACGGCGTGGCCTGAGGGGACGGCGCGGGCCGAGCCGGATCCGCGATCCGCTCAGTCCGAGGTCGTGCTCCGGCTCGGGTGCGCGGCGCGGAAGCAGAGCTCGACCGTCTGCAGGCGCTCGGCGCCCGCCATCTCGAGGCTCCACGGCTGGTCGAAGGGGAGCAGCGTGTCGGCGCAGACGCGGTGCCCGCTTTGAAGGATCGCGATCCTGCCGGATTGAACCGTGAGCGTCCGATCGTCGCACCCCTCGGCCGGGAAGAGCGCGGCCTCTTCGTGTGCCTGCTCGCCGGTGCGGACCACGAGCGCGCGGCCCTCCACCGCCACGGTGCCGCCGGCGTCGCTGCCGATCACCAGCGCCCGGCCCTCGCCTGCGCAGACGGTCGCGGTGAGCTCCACCTCGTGCAGGCCCGACACGTCGACGGTGGCGCGGCTCCCATCGAGGTGGACGCGCTCGCCGCAGCTCGACTCGCCTTCCGCGACGTCGATCACGCAGGACTCGTCGCAGAGCGCGGAGCCGCCGATCTGGACGTCGTCATCGCAGACCATCGCGGCGTTGATGTGCGGATCCGATGCCAGGTCCGCTTGGCCCACGATGGGCTGGTCGAGGAAGACGAGCTGCGAGCAGCCGCTCGCGCCCAGGATCGACGCCACCGAGAGCGCCCGCAGGATCGAATCTCTTCGCACGGCCGCCGAGCGTAGCGGGCCCAACACAACAAGCCAGCGCCCGCGCGCGACGCTCCTCGGCTCGCTGGGGCATTCCCCGATGGTGACGAGCCGGCTTTGTTGGCTTCCTGCGAACGAAGGCGTCGATCCGGAGGGGCGACCGCTGGTATCCTCCCCGGTCCGAGGCACACGGGAACGAAGGCGGAGACGACATGGCAAAAGAGATTCCCCAGGGCGAGGGGAGTGCGGACGCCGAGGCGGAGGAGCAGTTCGCGGGGGCCCTCGCGGCCGCCGAGGCGAGCCCGGAAGACGAGTCGTGCTGGGACATCCTGGAGGAGATGGCCGAGCAGCTCCAGAGACCGGACGAGGTCGGGGAGCTCTACCGGAAGGTGCTCGCCCAGGACCTGAGCACCGACCTCGCGGAGACGCTCGGCCAGCGCGCCGCGCAGTTCCACGAGGAGTGGTTCAGCGAGGACTCGCCGCACCTGGCGGAGGTGCTGACGCGCGTGCTGGAGATCGATCCCACCGCCGAGTGGGCGCTCCAGCGCGTGACGGTGGTGATGACCGTCGGCGAGCGCTGGAACGAGCTCCTCGCGCTCTACGACAAGGCGCTCTCCGCCACCTCGGACAAGCTGCGCCGCGAGCAGCTCCTCGACGAAGCCGCTTCGCTCGCGAAGGACTTCGCCGGCGCGCCCGACCGCGCCATCGACTACCTGAGCCAGCTCTCCGAGCTCCGCCCCACCGACTCGCAGCTGGTCTCTTCCCTCGAGCGCCTCCTCGAGCGCCAGGGGCGCTGGCAGGAGCTGATCGGGCTCTGGCGCAAGCGCGTCGAGGCGGCCTCCGCCAAGGACGCGCTCGCCCTCCGCGGCCGCATCGCCGCCTGCTACCTCGACAACCTCGAAGACGCGGGCGCGTGCCTCGCCGAGGTCCGTTCGCTCCTCGAGGACGGCGCCGCCGTCGAGCCCAACCTCGAGCTGCTGGAGCGCATCGTGGCGCTCGAGGCGTCGCCGGCCGACGTCCGGAGGGGTGCGCTCGACATCCTGCGCGAGCGCTACGAGGCCGAAGAGAAGGCCGACGACGTGATCCGCGTGGTCGGCGTGGCGCTGCAGTTCGCGCAGGGTGACGAGCGCGTCGGGCGCCACCGCGAGCTGGGCGCGCGCCTGGCCGAGAAGGGCGACGCCGCCGAAGCGATGACGCACTGGGCGGCCGTCCTGGTGCTCGACCCGAGCGCGGAGGACGCGCAGGAGCAGCTCGCGCATCTGGCCGAGCAAGCGGGAGCCCACGAGCAGTACGCGCAGGCGCTCGTCGATGCCGCCGACGCCGCGCAGCCCGGCCCGCGGCAGTACGCGCTCCTCGTCGAAGCCGGCGACGTCCGCGGGACCACCCTCGGCGACCGCGAAGGCGCCATCGAGCTCTACCAGCGTGTGCTCTCCGCCGAGGCGCGCGCGCAGACCAAGCTGACCGTCGCCCGGCGCGTCGAGAAGCTCCTCGATCAGGCCGAGCGCCACGCCGACCGCCTCGCCGTCCTCGAGGAGCTGGCCCAGAACGAGAGCGATCCGGTCGAGCGACGCCGCGTGCTTGGGCAGTGCGCGCGCTTGGCGGAGAAGCTCGGCGACGGCGAGCGTGCGCTCGGCTTCTGGGGCCAGCGGCTCGAGGCCGATGCGTCCGATCTCGAGGCGCTCGACGCGATGATCGAGCTGACCGAGAGGGAAGCGCGCTGGGATCTGCACGTCGACGCGCTCCGCCGGCGCGTTTCGGCGGACGTCCCGCCGGTCCAGCGCCGCCTCGACCTCGCCCGCATCGCCAACACGCAGGCCGGCAAGCTCGAGCAGGTCGGCGACGCCATCCAGACCTGGCACGCCATCGCCGAGCAGTTCGGCGAGGACCAGGACACGGTCGACGCGCTCTTCGATCTGCTGGTGCGCGCGGAGCGCTTCGAGGAGATCTACGAGGTCCTCGGCCGCGCCACCGTCCGCGACGCCCGACGGGCCGCGGAGGTCCTGGCGCGCGTCGGCGACGTCTGCCGCGCGCACCTCGGGCGGCTCGACGAGGCGGCCAAGGCCTACCACCGCGCCGTGCAGATGGTGCCCGACCTCGAGCGCGCCCTGACGGGGCTGAAGGCGCTCGTCGATCAGCCCGACGCGCGCGCCTCGGCGGTACGCGGTCTGGCCAAGGCCTACGAGCTGACCGACGACTGGCAGGCCCTGCTCGACCTGCTCGAGCACCGGCTGGAGCTCGCCCTCGACGACGCCGAGCGGGTCGAGCTGCTCCGCGAGGCGGCGGCGTTCTACGAGCAGCGGGCCGAGCAGTCCGAGGCGGCGTTCGATCGAATCCGCCGCGCGCTGGGGCTCGCGCCGGCGAACCAGGAGCTCGAGGCGGAGCTCTTGCGTCTCGCCGAGGCGACGGGTCGCTGGGCCGACGTCGCCGAGACCGTGGCCGGAGCCGCGGAGGCGCTCGCCGACACCCGCAAGGATCGCGCGGCCGAGCTCCGACGGCGCGAAGCACTGTTGCGCGAGCAGCAGCTCGAGGACGCGAGCGGCGCGCTCGACGCCTGGTTGAAGGCGCAGGCGCTCTCCCCGCACGATGCCGTGACGGCGCAGGAAGCGGTCCGCGTCGGCGTGCAGGCGGCTCGCTGGGACGGGTCGGCGCAGGCCGTGGTCGCCCTCTCGGTGGCGCGCGAGGCCCTGGAAGACGACCTGCTCGGCGGGCTCGAGCAGCTCGCGGAGCAGGCCGAGGCGGTCCCCGCGCTGGCGGCGGGCATGGCGGGCGCGATCCCGGCGCCCGGCGCGATCGAGGCCGAGCTGGGCCGCACGCTCGAGGGCAAGGTCGGCGCCTGGCTGCGCGACAAGGTGGGCGATCCGGAGAGCGCCGAGGCCGCGCTCACCCGCGCACTGGCGCACGAGCCGACGCACACCGACACGCTCCGCGACCTGGCCCGCCTGCAGTGGCGGACGCCGAGCCGGTCGCTGGTCGACACGCTGCTGCGCATCGCCGATCACTTCCCGGACGACCTCGATCCGCTCTACGACGCGGCGCGCATCGCGCTCGATCCGGTGGAGGACGTCGAGCTCGCGACCTCGATCCTCGAGCGCCTGCTGCGCGGTGCGCGCCGCCTCTGGGAGGGCACGGGTCAGGCGACTGGAGAGCGCAACGCCGACGAGACGGCGGTGTGGGCGCTCGACGAGCTCGTACGCATCGCGCTCGAGGGGCGGCAGCACGCCCGCGCGGTCGATCTCCTGGTGGAAGGCGCGCGCATGCCGGTCAGCCCGGAGCGCTCGCGCGAGCTCCGGCGGGCGGCCGGAGAGCTCTGCCGCGAGCACCTCGGCGACGAAGACCGCGCTTTGCGCCTGCTGCAGAGCGTGGTCGACGAGAGCGTGGAGGACGCGCAGGCGGTCGCGCAGCTCGGCGTGCTCCTCGAGGAGCGAGGCCGGCTGCCGGAGCTCTTGGCCCTCCGCCAGCGTCAGCTCGAGCTGGATCTCGACGCCGACACGCGGCTCTCGGTGCGGCTCGAGGTCGCCCGCGCCCTCGGCCTGATCGAGGAGCAGGGCGGTCGCATCGGCGCGCTCCGCCAGAACCTCGCCGAGCAGCCGGGCCACGAGGCCTCGGTCGAGGGCCTGGCCGAGATCCTCCTCGCTCGCAGTCGCTCGCACGAGCTCTCGGAGCTCTTCACGACCCAGGCGGCCGAGGTCGAGCAGCAGGGTGACGCCGGTCGCGCGGCCAACCTGTGGGCGCGCGGCGCGGGGCTGCTCGAGACGGAGCTCGGGGACATCGACGCCGCTCTCAAGGCCTACCGGCGCGTGGTGGCGCTCTCGCCCGACGTCGCCTCGCTCGACGCGCTGGCGCGCCTGCACATGGAGCGGGACGAGCCCGGCGTGGCGGCGGAGTGGCTGGGCCGGCGCCTCGACACGGCGACCGACGAGGAGCGGGGCGCCATCGCGCTCCGGCTCGCCGACGCGCACCTCGCCGCCGGCAGCGGCGACGCGGCGACGAGCGTTCTCGAGCGGGTGCTCAAGAGCGATCCGGGCGCGTCGGAGGCGCGGGTTCGACTGGCCAACCTCTACCGCGAGGCCAACGCCTACGAGCCGCTCGCGCGCCTCTTGACCGAGGGGGCGCCGCACGAGCCCGACGAGGCCACCCGGCTGGCCTACGTCCGCGAGGCGGCGAATCTCTACGAGGAGCAGCTCGAGCAGCCCGACCAGGCGATCCCCGTTCTGCAGATGGGCATCGAGCTCGCCCCGGACGACCACGAGCTCAAGAGCAAGCTCGCCCTGGGCTTGCGCGTGGCCGGCCGGCTCGACGAGGCGCGCGAGATCCTGACCGAGCTGGCGTCCTCGTTCGGCCGCCGCCGCTCGGCCGAGCGCGCCGGCGTGCACTTCCAGCTCGCCCAGGTCGCGCACGCCGGTGGCGACCTGCAGGAGGCCATGGACCAGCTCGAGAAGGCCCGGAAGATGGACATGAGCCATCCGGGTATCCTGCGGATGGCGGGCCAGATGGCGCGCGAGGCGGGGCAGCTCGAGCGGGCCGAGAAATCCTATCGGGCGCTGCTCTTGGTCGTGCGGCGTCAGGATCCGGGCGCCGAGGACGTGAAGGTCGGCGCCAGCGAGGTGCTCTACGAGCTCAGCCTCCTCGCCACCGAGCAGCAGGACGCGGCTCAGGCGTCGGAGCTGCTCGAGTCGGCGCTCAGCACCGCCGCCTCGCACGACGCGGAGGCGGAGCGCTTCACCAAGGACCTCATCGACCGGGGCGAGATTCGAGCTGGCGTTGCGCGCCATCGACATGCGCCTCGCCGCGACGGATACGCCCGAGAGCGAGGCGACCAACCTCGCCCGCAAGGCGCTCATCCTCGAGGAGCTCGAGCGGAGCTCGGAGGCGTTGGACGCGCTCGTTCGCGCGGTCACGCTGGCGCCGCAGGAGGCGACGCTGCACGAGCGCTGCCGCGCCCTGGCCAAGCGCATGGACGAGGTGCCGCGCTACGCGGAGACGCTCGCGAGCCTGGCCGACAAGTCGCGCCGCAAGGACGAGGCGCCCTTCGCCGCGGGCATCCTGCTCCGCCTGGGCGAGGTGACCGAGACCGATCTCGGCGACCTCGACGCCGCCGCCAAGCTCTACGAGCGGGTGGAGAAGCTGGGAGTGCGGGTGGTCGACGCCTGGCGCGCGCTGGCTCGGGTGGCCGACGCCCGCGGCGATAGCGCCGAGGAGGTGCGCGTCCTGCGCAAGCTCGTGGAGGCGGACGACCCGTCCATTCCGAACGAGGCGCGCACGCAGGCGCTCTATCGCATCGCCGAGGTCGAGCTGGCCGCCGGCGAGGTGGAGCAGGGGCTCGAGACGCTCCGGAACGCGCTCGAGCGCGAACCGCGTTACGGTCGGGCGGGCGCCATCCTTCAAGCGGCGGCGCAGGACGCACCGGAGAGCGACGCGCTGCTCGCGCTCTACGAGGAGGTGGCGCGCGCCTCGGGCGATCCGGCGATGATCCTCGACTTCTTGGAGCGGCGGGTCACCCGTCCCGGCGCCACGCTCGAGCACGTCCGCGAGGCGGTCGAGCGCGCCGACGTCTTGGAGGCGCCGGAGCGCGCCGAGGCGATGCTGGTGCGCGGGGTGGACATCGCACGCGAGAGCGAGCTCGGGCTGGCCGACGCGCTCTGGATTCCCATCCGGTTGGCCGAGCGCAGGGCGGCCGCCGGGGACGTGCCGGCCGCCATCGCGCACATGAGGACGGCGGCGGAGGCCGCGCCCGAAGGGGACGAGTCCTTCCAACTGTGGATGCGGGTCGCCGACCTCGCGTCGATGGAGGGCGGGGATCTGCGGCTGGCCGCGGAGACCTACCGCGGCCTGCTCGCGACCGACCCCGGCAACCGGGACCTCTGGGAGCCGCTCGCCCGCGTCTACGCCAAGCTGGAGGACCGCGAAGGGCTGGAAGAGGTCGTCCGCACCACGCTCGACGCGCTCCTCGATCCGCGTGACCGGAACGAGCTGCGGATGCGGCACGCCAACTTCCTGCTCGACGTCTCGGGCAGCCGCGAAGACGCCGTCGGCGTGCTCAAGCAGGTGCTGGACGAGGATCCGGACCACCTCGAAGCGGCCCAGCGGCTGGCCGATCTCTTCGAGGCGAGCGGCGACGACGAGGCGCTCGTCGAGCTCCTGCAGAGGCAGCTCGACCGGGCCCGCGACCGGCAGGACGTCCAGGGGATCGTCGCGCTGAGCCACCGCATGGGCAAGCTCACCGAGCCGCAGGATCCGGCCGCGGCGATGGACTGCTATCGCGCGGGGCTGGACTGGGCGCCCGAGAGCGACGTGCTCTTGGCGGCGCTTTTGGCGCTCTACGGTGACGAGCACGACGCGCGGGACCGAGCCGAGCTGATGGAGCGCCTGCTGGCGGTCTCGTCCGGGCCCGAGGCGGCCCAGCTCGCCAACGACCTCATCGCGCTCTGGCAGAGCCTGGAGGACGACTACGGCGCCGCCCGCGCCCTCGATCTCGGGTTCAAGGCCTGCCCGAGCGACGCCTCGCTCCGCGAGCGGCTCGAGACCTACTATCGAGAGCGCGAGGAGTGGGACGAGCTGGCGTCGATGATCCGCTACGACGGCGCGCACCGCGAAGATACGGCCGAGGGGGTGGCGCGCATCCGCGAGGCGTCGGCCATCTGGCGCGAGACGCTCCAGAGCCCGTCGAAGGCGGCAGAGTCCATGCGCGACGCCTTCGAGCGCACGCCCGGCGACCTGGCGCTGCTCGAGGAGCTGGTCTCGGACCTGAGCGAGGCCGGCCTGCACTCCGCCGCCGCGGCGGACGTGGCCACGGCGCTCGAGCACCACACCGAGGCGACGGATGAGCGCGCCCGGCTCCTGCGCATGCGGGCGCGGCTCGAGGTGGCGCTGGGCAACGCGGTACCGGCGGTCACGGATCTCGAGGAGGCCTACGGCATCGACGCGGCCGGCACCGCCGCCGACCTGATCGAGGGCCTCGACGCGCTGCGGAACGAAGCGGCGGGCCGCTCCGACCACGAAGAGGAGCGGACCGTGACGCACCGCCTGGCGGCCGTGCTGAACGAGGTCGGCGATGCAGCCCGCAGCCGCGATGTGCTGGCCGAGTGGGTCGAGCGCGCGCCGCAGGATCGGGACGCGCTGCGGATCCTGCGCGACGTCGACACCGCGGCCGAGCGGTGGGAGGACGTAGCGCATCACCAGGCGCGACTGGTGGAGGTCGAGGAGGGCGAGGGGCAGGTCGAGGCCGCGCTCGGGCTCGCCGAAGCCTGCCGCAAGATCGAGCAGCACGAGTATGCGCGGGCCGGCCTCGAGCAGGTGCACGCCGCCCAGCCCGAGGTCGCGTCGGTGCGCGAGGCGCTGAAGCAGCTCTACGAAGAGCTCGGCGCCCACGCGGAGTTGGCTCAGATGCTGAGGGCGGACGCGGCCGCGACCGAGGACGAGGAGACGCGCTTCGAGCTCTTGCGCCGGATCGGTGAGCTCCTGATCGCCATGGGTGACGCCGAGGGGGCGCTCGAGGTGCTCGCGCAGGCCGTGACGTTGCGGCCCGACGACCACGACGTCGTGCTGCTGCTGGCGGATGCCTACATGGGGTCCGGCCGGCTGCAGGAGGCCGTCGAGCTGCTGCAGGACGCCATCGGCGGGTTCAAGCGGCGGCGCAGCCCCCACCTGGCGGCGATGCAGCTCCGGATGGCGCGCATCGCGGGGATCAGCGGCGACCACGAGACGCAGAAGGAGTGGCTCGGCGTCGCGCTGGAGGCCGACAAGAACAACGGCGAGATCGCGTCCGAGCTGGCCGAGCTGGCCATCGCGCTCCAGGACGACGACACGGCGCTCAAGGCGTTGAGGGTGGTCACCCTCCTCAAGACGCCCGGCCCGATGAGCAAGGCGCTGGCATTCCTGCGGCAGGCACAGAATCGCCTACAAGCAAGGTGACCAGCAGAAGGCCGTGCTCTGGGCCCGCCGCGCGCGGCTGGAGGATGACGGCCTCTCCGAGGCGCAGGAGTTCCTGGAGCAGATCGGCGAGGCCTGAGCCCGGTCGTTCTCACACGGGATCCGCTGCGGGCGGGATGGACCGAGCCGAGGTCCTCCCGCCCGTCGCACGTCGAGAGCGCTACGTCCTCTCGGTGAGACGAGGCGCACGAGAAGGGCGTCGAAGCGCTGCGGTGAGCGCCGCGCGACCGGAGTCTGAACGGCCAGCGGTGGCGGAGTCCTCGCCGATTGGCGGCCCGGTCGGCGCGGCTACCGGCGTCGGTGATGGACTTCGAGCCGATCCGCTGGGTCACGGTGCATCCCTCGTTGGTGCACTTCCCCTTGGGCCTCCTTCCGCTGGCTGCGCTGGCCTACGTGCTGGCTGCGGTCCGCCAGTCCAAGCGGTGGACCTTCGTCGGGGACGTGGCGCTGGTCACGGGTACGCTCGGACTGGCTGGCGCGGCCATCTTCGGCGGCGTGTCCTGGGTCATGCTGGACTGGCCGGGCGGGCTCGATCCCTGGCGCTGGGTGCACCTCGGCGCGGGCGCGGCCGTCGCGGTGCTGGCGCTGATCGTCATGATCGCCCGCCTGGTCGGGGCGAGGAAGACGCCGATCGCGGGCGGCGGGATGGCGGTCGGGACGGTGGCGGTGGCCGCGCTGGTCCTCTTCACCGGCTGGATCGGTGGCGAGGTGCTCGTCTACCAGGGCGGGATGGCCGTGCAGGCGGCCGGCGACGGCGCCCTCGCGCCCTCCGACGAGTCGAACGCGCCGGCTCCCGACAATCTCGAGGAGGCCATGGCCCAGCTGCGCGGCGCCTGGGGCTCGGCCACGACGACGATGGCCCACTCCATCGTGGCGCATCCGACGCCGGCCCAGTTCACGACCATCGCGCGCGACGCGCGGACGATGCAGCGGCTCGGTCGGTGGGTGACCCAACACGGCGCGGAGGGCGTCGAGGACCCCGACGAGGCCGAGGACATGCGCCGGATGGCGGGGCACTTCACGGAACACGCCGCGGACCTCGAGCAGGCCGCCGCCTCCGGCGAGCTCTCGCAGGTGGCCGCGCGGATCGGCGTCATCCAGGCCGACTGCGCAGGCTGCCACGAGCACACCCGGTGGGAGCAGGACGAAGAGCGCGAGAACGGCGAGCACGTCGCGTCGAGGCGCTGAGCCGGGCTCTGTTCGGCTCTCCTTCGACGACGTTGCCGTCCTCCTGGCGCCGCGCGAGCCGGTTCCGCGGTGCGCCGCGAGGCCCTGTCCATCGCGTGCACGCAGTGTGGCGTGTGGGTCGCCAATCTGTCGGTCCCCACCTCCCGGCGTGTCTCGTCGAGCCCGCGTCGAAGCATGGCACTGGCCTTGCTGAGGGCGTGGGAGGGGAGCGCCGCGCTCGGGCTGCGCCCCTCGGGAGAAGCGACCATGAAGCGCCTCGTTTGGTTCCTGCTCGCCCGTTCCGCCTATCGCACGCGGATGGCGCGGGCCGCCTGTGTCGACTGACCACGGGGCACTCTTGCCCGCCTCGTGACACGACGCCGTGCCCGGAGGCGCCCACCCGCGTTCGCGTCCCGTTCCGGCGCTCGGCTGCTACGTTCCCGAGCATGTACGACCTGACGGCAGTGCTCGATGACGTGCGCGCGTTCGTGCGCGATCGCGATTGGGAGCAGTTCCACGATCCGAAGAACCTCGCGATGGCGGTGGTCAGCGAGGCCGGCGAGCTCGCGGCCGAGCTGCGCTGGGTCCCGAGCGAGGAGGCGGACGCGTTCGCGCAGCGCGAAGACGCCCGCGCTCGGATCGAGGCCGAGGTCGCGGACGTGGCGATCACGCTGGTGATGTTCTGCGACCGTGTCGGGATCGACCTGAGCGCGGCGATGCGCGCCAAGCTGGCGGTCAATCGCGCGAAGTACCCCGTCGAGGATGTACAAGGGCGCCACGATTCGCGCCGTGAGGACCCCGCATGACAAATCGTTAATCTGCCCGTCATGTTTCGGAAAGGTTCGCCCGCCATGGTTCTGCCCGACGCCCCGCGGGGCGCACGGAACCAAGAGGCGAACCGGCATGCTCCACTCCCCCGATCCTCTCCCCGCGGCCAACGGGGCCACCCACCTACGCGCGGTCGAGCAGGCCATCGCCGACAACGCGCTCTGGGTCCCCACGGTGCGCGCCGAGCTCGCTCGGGTCGTCGTCGGGCAGAGGGCGCTGGTCGACCGCCTGCTGGTGGCCTGCTCGACCGGCGGCCACGTCCTGCTCGAGGGCGTGCCCGGCCTGGCCAAGACGCTCGTCGCTCAAGACGCCTCGCCGGCGCTCGACGGACGCTTCTCGCGCATCCAGTTCACGCCCGACCTGCTGCCGGCCGACATCATCGGCACCCTGATCTACAACCCGCGCGAGTCGGGCTTCTCGGTCAAGCAGGGGCCGGTGTTCGCCAACTTCGTGCTCGCCGACGAGATCAACCGCGCGCCGGCCAAGGTCCAGAGCGCGCTGCTCGAGGCGATGCAGGAGCGCCAGGTGACGATCGGCGAGCGAGACCTTCGCGCTGCCGACGCCGTTCCTGGTGCTCGCGACCCAGAACCCGATCGAGCAGGAGGGCACCTATCCGCTGCCCGAGGCCCAGGTCGACCGCTTCATGCTCAAGGTCAAGGTCGGCTACCCGACGCGCGACGAGGAGCGCGCAGATCCTCGACCGCATGGCGCGCACGGCGCCGCGCCTCGACGTCGAGCGCGGTGGTCGACGCACCGACGAGGTCCTGCGCCGCGCGCGAGGTCGTCGGCCAGGTCTTCGTCGACGACAAGATCAAGCGCTACATCGTCGACCTGGTCGTACGCGACCCGCGACCCGAGGCGCGTCGGCCTGCGATCTCGCCGCCTTCATCGCTACGGCGCCTCGCCGCGGGCCACGCATCGCGCTGGCGCTCGGCGGCCAGGGCCTACGCGCTTCTTGCGCGGGCCGCGGCTACGTCACGCCGCAGGACGTCAAGGCGATCGGCCTGCGACGTGCTGCGCCACCGGGTGCTGTCACCTACGAGGCCGAGGCCCGCGAGACCTCGGCGCCGAGGACATCGTCCAGCCGGTCCTCGAGCACGTGCCGGTGCCGTGAGGCGGCGGCGCGAGGCGCGCTCGGCCGAGAACGCGGCGACGAAGCGCTCGCCGGAGTGCATCCGGCGCATGCGCGACGTGGAGTCCGGACGCGCCGCCTGGTCGACGGACGTGCTCGTCGGCCGCGTACCGATCGCGTGTTCAAGGGCCGCGGCATGGAGTTCGACGAGGTCCGCGAGTACGTGCCGGGCGACGACGTCCGCACCATCGACTGGAACGTCACCGCGCGCACCGGCGCAGCCCTACGTCAAGCGCTACGTCGAGGAGCGCGAGCTGACCGTGATGCTGCTGGTCGACGTCAGCGCGTCGGCCGCGTTCGGCATCGCGCCGAGCGCTCAAGCGCGAGATCGCGGCCGAGCTCGCCGCGCTGCTCGCGCTTCAGCGCGATCCGCAACAACGACAAGGTCGGGCTGGTCCTGTTCACCGACCGGATCGAGCGCTACGTCCCGCCGCGAAGGGCGGCGAGCACGCGCTCCGGGTGATCCGCGAGATGCTCCACTTCGGCCCGAGCGGCGCGGCACCGATCTGCCGGCACCTCGACTTCGCAACCGGGTCACGCGGCGGCGAGCGGTGGCCTTCCTGCTCAGCGATTTCTGACCACCGGCGAGCGGACAGCGGAGCTCGAAGCGCTCTCGGGTGCCGTCGCGCTCTCCCAGGTCCGGCACGATCTGGTCGCGGTGTGCGTGCACGACCCGCGCGAGACCGCGCTGCCGAACGCGGGTCTCTTGACGTTGGAGGACGCCGAGACCGGCGAGCTGATCGAGCTCGACACCTCGCGGCGCAAGGTCCGCGCGCGTTTCGCCGAGTTGGCCGAGGCGCGGATGGACGAGACCGCGATGACGTTGCGGCGGGCCGGCGTCGACGTCCTTTCCGTTCGCACCGACGACGATCCGGTGGCCGCGCTGGCGGCGTTCTTCCGGCGGCGCGAGCGGAGGGTGGCGTGAAGCGGCTCGCCGTGCTCGTCGTGTTGGCCTCGCCGCTCTCGCGCCCGCTCCTCGGGTTCGCGCAGGCGGCGCTCCGCGAGGACATCCGCGACATCCGAGGTCCGCTGCCGGCCGTGCCCGCGTGGTGGCAGGGGCACGAGTCGCTGATCGTCGCGCTGGCGGCGGGTCTGGTGGCGGGCATGGTCACCTGGGCCGTGGTTCGCCTCACCCAGCGTGCGAGCGATCCGCGCAGGGTCGCCATCGAGCGCATCGAGAACGCCCGCGCCCTCGCCCGCAGCGCCGGCGCCAAGGCGTTCGCGCACGAGGTGAGCGAAGCGGTCCGCGCCTACGTCGAGGCGCGCTTCCACATCCGTGCGCCGCGCCGCACCACCGAAGAGCTGCTCGCCGAGCTGGCACAGGCTCCCGGCTCGCCCCTCGTCCGATGGCGCGCACCGCTGGCGGACTTCCTGGTGTCCTGCGATCTGGTGAAGTTCGGCGGTGTGAGCCTGCGCGAGGACGAGATCGACGCGCTCGTCCAGAGCGCCCGCACGTTCGTCGACACGAGCGCGGTGAAGGGCCCGGCGGCGGAGCTCCTTCCGGCGGTGAACGAGGCCTGACGGAGCCGAGGCGCACGATGATCAGCTTCGCCAACCCCGAGCTCCTCTGGCTGCTCGCGCTGCTCCCGCTCTGGCTCTTGATCCGCGGCCGGCGCGGCGGCGCGCCCAGCGTACGCTTCTCGAACGCCCAGCTCGCCGGGCGAGCGGCGCGCGAGACCAAGAGCCGCGTGCTCGGCCTGATCCCCCTCCTGCGCATCCCGGCGCTGGCGCTCTCTATCCTCGCGCTGGCGCGGCCTCAGATCGGGCGGGCCGAGACCCGGGTGCACGCCAGCGGTGTCGACATCCTGCTCGCGGTCGACGTCTCGAGCTCGATGGAGGCGCCGGACATGGAGCGCGCTGGCGAGACCGAGACGCGCTTGTCGGCGGTCGAAGAGGTCGTCGCCCGCTTCGTCCAGGCCCGCCCGAACGACCGCATCGGCTTGGTCGCGTTCGCCGGCGCGCCCTACCTGGTCAGCCCGCTGACCCTCGATCACGACTGGTTGGCCGAGAATCTCGGCCGCCTTCGCACCGGGATGGTGGAGGACGGCACCGCCATCGGCTCGGCGCTCGCCAGCGGGGTGGAGCGGCTCCGCGGGGAGGACGCTCGCTCCCGCGTGGTCGTGCTCCTCACCGACGGCGTGAACAACGCCGGCACCATCCAGCCTTCGCTGGCGGCCGAGACGGCGCGCGCGCTCGGCGTGAAGGTCTACACGGTCGGCGTCGGCTCCGCCGGCAGCGCCGTCATTCCGATTCGCGACGAGCACGGCCGCGTGAGGCGCGTGCGGGCGGACGTCGAGGTCGACGAAGACACCTTGCGCCGGATCGCTGGCGCGACGGGCGGACGCTTCTTCCGCGCGCGCGACACCGCGTCGCTCGCCGCCGTCTACGACGAGATCGATCGGATGGAGACCACCGAACGCTCGATCGAGCGCTTCTACAGCTACGACGAGCGCTACGCGCTCTTCTTGGTGCCGGGTCTGGGTCTCTTCGGACTCGAGCTCCTGCTCGGCTTCGGCCTCCGCCGGCGGGTCCCCTGATGCTGCGACTCGAACGCTTGGTCGATGCGCACTTCGCGGCGCCGGTGTGGCTCGACGTCGGTGCGCTCGCCTGTCTCGCGCTTCTCCTGCTCGCCGCGCTGGGCGCGTGGCGGCGGCGGCGGGCGCTGGCTCGCTTCGCGACCCTCGGTGTGGCCCGCCGGTTGACCGAGAGCGTCGGTCGAGGGCGTCGGGCGCTGAAGCTCGCGCTGCTCGTGCTCGGACTGGCGGCCGCGTTCGTGGCGCTGGCTCGGCCGCGCTTCGGCTACCACCTCGTCGAGCGCGAGCGGCGGGGAGTGGACATCCTCTTCGCGGTCGACACCTCGCGCAGCATGCTGGCCGAGGATCTCAGGCCGAACCGGCTGACCCGCGCGAAGCTCGCGGTGCGGGATCTGGTCCGCGACTTCGAGGGCGACCGCGCCGGGCTGGTCGCGTTCGCCGGCGAGGCGTTCCTCCAATGCCCGATGACCCTCGATCGCCCCGTTTTCGAGCGTTCGCTCGCGGAGCTCGACACGGAGATCATCCCGCGTGGCGGGACGGATCTGGCGGGCGCCATCCGGGAGTCCGTCGCGGCGTTCGGCGACGCCGATCACGAGAAGCTCCTGGTGCTCTTGAGCGACGGCGAGCAGCTCGAGGGCGACGCGCTGGCGGTCGCCGAGGAGGCTCGGCGGGCGGGTGTGCGCATCTTCACCGTCGGGGTCGGCAGCCCCGAAGGCGCGCTGATCCCGGTGCCGGACCGGCGCGGGCGCATGGCTCCCCTGCGCGACGCGTCGGGCGAGTTGGTGCGCTCGGCGCTCGACGAGGAGACGCTGCAGTTGGTCGCGGAGCTCGGCGGGGGTGCATACGCGCCGCTCGGAGCGAGCGGGGACGGGCTGGCTCGGCTCTACGCCACGCACCTCGCCGCGCTCCCGCGACACGCGGTGGCGGCGCGGCGGCAGCGGGTCCCGCACGAGCAGTTCCAGTGGCCGCTGGGCCTGGCCATCCTGCTGCTGGCGGTGGAGCCGTGGATCGGTGAGCGCCGCCGACTGCGCCGCACGTCGCGCTCTCTGGCGGCTGCGGCTACGGCGCTCGCGCTATTCTTCGCGCCGCGCGCTTTCGCGTCGCCGCGAGAGGCGCGGGAGGCCTACGAGCGCGGCGAGTTCGCGGAGGCGGCGCGGCTCTGGGGTGATGCGGCCGAGCGCGAAGAAGGCAGCGCCGCGCTGCGCTACGACCAAGGCGCGGCCGCCTACCGCGCGGGCGATTGGGACACGGCCGTCGAGGCGTACGGCGAGGCCATCCGGAGGGGCGATCCGCGCTTGCAGCAGCGCGCCTACTACGACCTCGGGAACGCGGAGTACCGTCGCGGCGAGGCGGCGCTCGGCGAAGCGCGCGTGCGAGCGCGCGAGGCCTGGCAGCGTGCGGTCCGGGCCTACCGGGCGGCGCTGGCGCTGGACGCGGACGACGCCGACGCGCGCCACAACCTCGCGCTGGTCCGGCGCCGGCTCGCCGAGCTCGAAGACGAGGCCGAGGAGACGCGCGACCCCGCCGACGAGGGCGGTTCGCAGCAGGGCTCGACCGAGAGCGGCCAGCAGGGTTCGGAGCAGGGCTCCGGGCAGAACGGCCAGCAGGACGGTCCCGCGCAGGGCGGCCAGCAGGGGGGCTCGGAGCAGGGGGGCCAGCAGCGGAGCGGTCAGCAGCCGGGCGGCCAGCAGCCGGCGGCCAGCGGGGTTCCGCGGCGAGCAGCCAGCGAGAGGGCTCGGGGCAGAACGGCCAGCGAGAGGGCTCGGAGC
Organism: uncultured Pseudomonadota bacterium; assembly: GCA_963832725.1. GTDB lineage: Bacteria > Myxococcota_A > Polyangia > Polyangiales > Sandaracinaceae > JAEZBP01. The sequence goes on along the minus strand of CAWHVG010000003.1, from coordinate 1,447,395 downwards.
AGAGCGGCCAGCAGCCCGGCCTGCCGAGCGAAGCGGAGCAGGATGGCTCGCGGGGCGATGCGCGAGGTCGCGGAGGCCGGCGCAGCCAGGGCGGAGACCAGGATGGCCCGTCGGATGACGGCGCGTCCGGTGAGGACCGCGTGGATCGACCCGGCGCGCGCGGCGGGGACGGTGAGCACGGGGACCCAGACCCGGACTCGGGCGAGCCGCGAGCGCCCCGTGACGACGCGCGAGATGGAACCGGCGATGGCGCGAACGCGTCGCAACGAGCCGGCGAGCCGAGCGGCGAATCCCCCGGAAGCGGGGATGGAGCCGACGGGGAGGGTCGGGGCGTCGTCTTCGAACACTCGACCGGATTCGGTGAGCGCGGCGGACGGCTGAGCCGCGACCAGGCGCTCGACATCCTGCGCTCGCTGCGCGGTGAGGAGCGCCGCTACCCGCTCCATCGCCACGTTGGCGAGGACGCGTCTCGAGGCGCCTCGCCCCGGAGGAACTGGTGAGAGGAACGACGCCCGCTGCAGGGCGAGGCGCGGCACGACCGGTCGGTGGACGCGAGGCCGCCGCCGGCTCTCGAAGCGCGGCGCGACCGGTCGGTGGACGCGAGGCCGCCGCCGGCTCTCGAAGCGCGGCGCGACCGCGCGGCGGTCACGAAGCCGCATGTCGAAGCGCGGCGCGCTCGGTCGTTGGCTACGCCGCCGCATCCAGAAGCACCTCACCCGGGAGGCGCTGGTGACGCGGAGGACACACGTTCGCGGCCCGAGCGTGGCGGCGCTCGCGCTCGTGACCGCGCTGACGCCGGCCCTGGCCTCGGCCTCGCCGCCCACGATCACGGCTCGGCTTCACGCCGACGATCTCGAGGTCGGCCAGCCCACCGTGCTCGACGTCCACGTCTCCGGGGCGCCCGACGTCGCGGTGCACGTGCCGCAGGTGCCGACCGTCGACATCGCGCCGCTCGGCAGCTCCAGGCAGGTCGAGATGGTGAACGGTACCGTGCGCGAATCGGTCACCCGGCACTTCCGCGTGCTTCCCCGCCGCGCCGGTCGCTTCGAGCTCGGCCCCATCACCGCCGGCGGCGCCAGCGCGCCACCTTTGAGGCTCACCGTGCGTCCGGCCACCGTGCCTCCCGCTCCCGCGCGGGCCTCGCGAAGCCGCGCCGCTCCGGATCGCCGCCGCGCCATGCTCCGCGTGCGCATCCCCAAGCGTCGCTTGGTCGTCGGCGAGTCGGTGCCGATCACCATCCGCGCGTACGTGAAGGCCGGCACCGCGGGCACCATCACCGGCGTCCCACAGCTCGGCTCCGATGCCTTCGCCATCCACGGCCTCGTGGACGAGGCGAAGCAGGGGCGGACGCAGATCGACGGCACCTCCTACGCCACGCTGACCTGGCGCGGCCGCCTCACCGCGCTCTTGCCGGGCGACGCGCGCTTGAGCGCCAGCCTGCCGGCCACCCTGCGCTGGCGCGAGGTGGTGCGGAGCGACCCGATGCGCGACCGCTTCCCGTCCATGTTCGATCGTTTCTTCGAGGACGATCCCTTTGCAGCGGGCTCCGCCTTCGCCGGATCCCTCCTCGCCTCGCGCTCCACCAGGCGCCTCGGCCCCGAGAAGAGCGCCGACGTGGTCCTCGAGCACGCCTTCGGCACCGTTCACGTGAGCGACCCGCCGGCCGAGGGACGCCCCGACGATTTCGACGGAGCGGTGGGCCGCTTCGAGGTGCGTGCCGAGGTCGATCCACCTCGCGTCCGTGCCGGTGAGCCCGTCACCGTACGCCTCACGGTCGTCGGACAGGGTACCTTCGAGCGCGTCACCCACCCGCTCTTCGGGGACGATCCGCGCTTCCGGTCCTATCCGGCGACCTCGCGCTTCACCGCGCGCGGTGGCGACGGCCGCCGCGGTGAGAAGGTGTTCGAGCAGACGCGGGTTCCGCTGGAGCCGGGCCGGCTCGAGCTCGGCGCGCTCTCGTTCAGCTACTTCGACCCGCGGGTCGGCCGCTACGTCACGCGGCGGAGCGAACCGCTCGCGGTCGAAGTCGAGCCCTCGGCCGACGGCGCGACGCCGGTTCGGGACCTCGACGACGCTTCCTTCGCGCCGGACCCCGGCTTCGTCGCCAACCGTCTCTCGCCGGGCCGCTTCGTCGAGCGCCTCCGGCCGGCGGCCGCCTCGCCCCTCGGGCTGCTCGCCGCGCTCTTGGTCATGGGCCTCGCCGTGGCGGGAGGTGTCGCGCTGGCTCGCCGTGATCCCGACCTCGCCCGCGCGCGTCGCGATCGGCGGCGGAGCGCTCGAGGCGTCGCTCGCGCGCGGCGGCGCATGCGTCGTGCGGCCCGCCGCGGTGACGCGGAGACGTTCTACGAGACCGCACGCGCGTACGTGCAGCAACGCTTCGGCGCCGCGTGGGGGCTCGCGCCCGAGGCGTTGACCTTGGCGGAGCTCGAGTCGCGCCTCGACGGCGTGCCCGAGCCGGTTCGCGACGTGTTGGACCGAGCCGACGCCATTCGCTTCGGCGGTGTCCGCGGCGCAGCGCCGGATCCGCGCGCCGTCTCCGAGCGCCTCGAGCGAGCGCTCGATCGGGAGGTCCTCGAACGATGAAGCGACCGCATCTCGCATGTGCGGCGGCGGTGTTGCTCGCGCTGCTCTCTCACGTCCCGTCAGCGCTCGCCGACAACCGCTTCGAGCGGGCCAACGCGGCCTACGCCGAAGCGCGCTTCGACGAAGCGGCGCGCGAGCTGGAGGGCCTCATCGCCGAGCGCGGTTACTCACCGGCGGCCTTGCTCGATCTCGGCAACGCGTACCGCCGGCAGGGGGAGACCGGCTCGGCGGTGCTGGCCTACGAGCGCGCGCGGCTCTTGGCGCCGAGCGATCCGGACCTTCGCCGGAGCCTGGACGCGGTCCGTGCCGAGGCCGGCCTCGCTGTGCCGCCGACCGACCTTCTGACCCGTGCGGCCTCGCTCTGGCCAGCTCGGCGCTGGCTCGCGGCGGGCGTCGTCGCGCTCGTGCTCTTCTGTCTCGGAGCGCTCCTGACCGGCGCGCTGCGACGCGCTCGGCGGGCCGGGCTGCTCCTGGCGGTGCCGAGCTTCGTCGCGGTGAGCGCGTGCGCTGCGGCGCTGTGGATCGGCACGCTGGGTGTGAAGCGCGCGGTGGTGATGGAGGACGCGCCCGCTCGCGTCTCGCCCTTCGCGGATGCCGAAGCCGTCACCTCGCTCCGGGCGGGGGAGATCGTCCGCGTCGAAGACACCCATGGCGAGCACGTCCGCGCGTTGCTTCCGGACGGAACGCGCGGCTGGATGGCGCGGGACGCGGTCGAGTCGATCGTCCCCGGCGCCCTCCGCTGAGGCGAGCGAGACGAGGATCGCACCATCGGCTGCCCGGGCGGCGTGGTGTCCGACCACGTCCCCGTCGAGCGCTGCTGCGGGCCTACCGGGTCCGCGACGGGAGCGCGCCGAAGCGAGCGGGGCGGGGCGAGGGGCGTACCGTCGGGGCTTCGCGGGCGGCGTGGTGACCGACCACGTCTCCGTCCGCCGCTGCTGCGGGCCTGCCGGCTCGGCGACCGCGAGCGCTCCGACCGTGGCGCGCCCGCACGATTGCCCGCGGCGCGGGGGAGGATAGCTCCGATGAGGAGCGTTCGTTCATGCGGCTTCTCCTGGTCGAGGACGACTCGCGCATCGGCCGCTTCGTCGTGCGCGGGTTGGAGCAAGAGGGACACGTGGTCGATTGGTCCCATGACGGCGAGGAAGGGCTGCGCCGCCTGGGGGACGACGGCTACGACGCGGCCATCGTGGACGTGATGCTCCCGCGCCGCGACGGGCTCAGCCTGGTGCGCGAGAGCCGGCGCCGGGGTGTGGACACGCCGCTCCTGGTGCTGAGCGCGAAGAGCCAGGTGGACGACCGCGTGGCCGGGCTCGAGGCCGGTGCGGACGACTACATGGGCAAGCCCTTCTCGTTCGTCGAGCTCTCGGCGCGTCTCGCCGCGCTGGTGCGGCGCGCCTCGGGGGCGTCCACGCCCTTCGTCCTGCGCTACGCCGACGTGGAGATGGACCTGCGGGCGAGGCGGGTGCGTCGGGCCGAGCGGGACATCGAGCTGCAGCCCAAGGAGTTCGCGCTCCTCGAGTACCTCTTGCGCAACCCCGAGCGTGTGCTGAGCAAGACGATGATCCTCCAGCACGTCTGGGAGTACGCGTTCGACCCGCAGACCAATGTCGTCGATGTGCTGGTGCACCGGCTGCGCAAGAAGCTCGACGGGCCCTTCGCGCGCCCGCTCATCCACACCATCCGCGGGGTCGGCTATGTCCTCCGCCTGGACTGAGCGCGACCCGTTCGGCTGGACGCGCTCGCTCGCGGTTCGCATCGGCGCGTTCTACGCGGCGCTCTTTCTCGTCACCTTCGGGCTCTTGGTCGTGGCCTCGGATCGCGCCACCGCCATCGCGCTCGAGCGCGTCCAGGAGGACGTCCTTCATCAAGAGCTCGCGCGTGGCGCGTCGGGTCCGTGTCCGCCGGCGTCCGACACCGGCGCGCGGCCTCTCGAGGAGCCGGCGAGCGAGCACACCACGCGAGCTCCGACCGGAGCGCAGCGCTCCCGAGATGCTGCGAAGCGCGGGCACATCGAGGCCGGCCTCGTGGTCCCGCTCGGGCTGGCTCGAGGAGGATGGGTCACGGCGACACGGATCGTCCCCGCCCGGGTCCCGGCGACCGGGCTGAGCGCCGCCTGGCGGGAGGCGACGCTCTCGGAGCTGCAGAAGAGCTACGCCTGGATCCTCGGCACCGCGGCGGTGCTGGCGTTGCTCGGCGGGTTTTTGCTCACGCGGCGCGCGCTCGGGCCGGTGCGCGAGCTGGCCGAGACCGCCCAGCGGGTGGTCTCGGAGGGCGACTTCGCCGCGCGTGTCCCGGAGCGCGCCGGCGGCGACGAGCTCGAATCGGTTGGCGGCCTCCTTCAACGCGATGCTGGCCCACAACGAGCGGCTCTTCCGCGGGATGCGGGACGCGCTGGACCACGTCGCCCACGATCTGCGAACACCGCTCACGCGGCTGCGCGTGACCGCCGAGCTGGCGCTGCGCGAGGTCGATCCCGCCGCCCACCGGGAGGCGCTGGCCGACGTGGTGGAGGAATCCGACCGTGTGCTGACCACGCTGCGCACGCTGACGGACATCACCGAGGCCGAGAGCGGCGCGATGCGGCTCGAGCGAAGGTCGGTCGCGCTCGACGAGCTGGCGCGCGAGGTGGTCGATCTCTACGCGCACGTGGCCGAGGAGGCGGGCGTGACGCTGCGCGCGGAGCTCGCCGAGCCGGTGGTGGTGAACGCCGACCGAGTGCGCATCGCGCAGGCGCTGGCGAACCTGGTCGACAACGCCGTCAAGTACACCCGCGAGGGAGGCGAGGTCGTGGTGAGCGCGCGCCGCGAGGGCGAGCGAGCCGTCCTCACCGTGCGCGACACCGGTATCGGTATCGAGGCCGACGCGCGGGGCCGTATCTGGGACCGACTCTATCGCGCCGATCCGAGCCGCAATCAGCGCGGGCTCGGCCTCGGCCTCAGCTTCGTCAAAGCCATCGTGGAGGCGCACGGCGGAGAGGCCACGGTGTCGAGCGCGCCGGGCCGGGGATCGCGCTTCGAGCTGCGCCTGCCGAGCTGAGGGTTCGTCCGCGCCGCCGCCGGTGGTCGCTCCGGTTCGCGAGGGAGCTCGCGCAAGGCGGCGTCCGCGCGTTCAGGCCGCTTCGCGCTTCGGCCCCGCCCGCTCGGGGAAAGGCCAGCCGGTGGCTTCGACGATCCGCACCGCGCCGTCGGCCAGCGTGAGGCCCGCGCCGTGGCGCTCGGCGTGCACGCGGGTGAACGCGGCGCCGAGGAAGAACGCCTGCGCCGAGTAGTAGATCCAAAGGAGCAGCGCCACGAGCGAGCCCGCCGCGCCGTAGGTCGAGCTGGTCCCCTTGAAGCCGAGGTACCAGCCGATCAGCGTGGCGCCGAAGCTGAACAAGAGGGCCGTCACCAGCCCGCCGATGCACGCGTCCCGCCACCCGATGTGGACCGCCGGCAGCACCTTGAACACGGCCACGAAGAGCAGCGCCAGCACACCGAACGAGCCGGCGAACTCGATCACGTGCCAGCGGGTCTCCAGCGACGCGCCGAGGTGGCTGGCCGCCACGCTCAGCACGGCCTTGCCGAGGACCATCAGCGTCACGACGACGACCACCAGCACCACCATGACCAGCGCGCTCAGCCGCTGGCGCACCTGCCGCAGCGCGCGGACGGCGAGGCGCTCCTGGTCGACCACCTCCCGCACGCCCCAGAGGTGGTTGATGGCGTAGCGGAGCTGCGAGAAGAGCCGGGTGGACGCCCAGAGCAAGACCACTCCGCTGATCGCCCCGGCGAAGGGCCCGTTGTCGTTCTCGGAGAGCCGGTCGAGGATCTCGCCGACCGTGTGCGCGCCCGCGCTGCCCAGCCAGAGCGCCAGGTTGCCGACGACCTGCGCCCGCGCGTCGACGCGATCCGTGAGCGCGCCGATCACCACGACGGTGATGAGCAGCATCGGCGCGACGGAGAGCAGCGCGTAGAACGCCGTGGCGGCGCCGAGCACACGCCCGCCGTGGGACGTGAACGAGCGCAGCGTCTCTCGTAACGTCTCGAGCACCCGGGTGGTGGTATCGCATGCCCGGCCGGGACGCGAGAGGCGGTTGTGGGCGACCGGCGCCCGCGCCAGAGTTCGGGGGATGCGCGTGCTCCCGTTCGAAGACCCGGATCCGAGCCTGATCCCGATGGCGGGCCGGCGCGCGCTGGACCGCGCCGGTCTCAAACTCTCGCTGCGGGCGTGGCAAGGCCTCTCGTTCATGGTCCGCGAGACTCTCTGCCAGCTCGGCGAAGCGCCGCAGGTGGAGGCCGATCGGGTGCGCGAGCTGCTCGACGCCGCCGATCCTGCGCCGACGCCCATCGATACCATCGCGGATCCGCTCCCCGACGCGGTCCCGGCCGAGCTCACCGCCGCCCTCGGCGCCGCGCGCCCGCTCGAGGACGCCGCCTGGCAGCGCCTGACCCCGGTGGGCCGCTACGCCCTGGCGAGCTACGCCCGCCGCGGCCGTAGCGACAAGCTCGCCGCCGCGTACGACGCCCTCGTTCGTGCTCGAGCGCGTTGACGCGCGGCGAGCGCGCTCCGCCGCCACTGTGCGCGACGCCCTTCGGAGCCACGCGCGAGCGGCTGGGCGCACGGCGTCGCGCCTCTCGGGCGACGCGCTACTCGAGCCCGGCGTATCGGAGCGGGGTCGGCTCCAGGACCAGCCCGGTGAGGGAGCGGGCGAAGAGCGCGTCGACGGCGCCCGGGCTTCGAAGGCGCACCCAACGAAGGTCGGGCCGGCGCTCCATCTCGCGCAGGTATTCCCGCCGGTAGTGGGGGTGGTGCGCCCAGGCCCAGCTCACGACCGAGCGCTCCGGGTCCAGCGAGAGGACCTCCGACAGACGCTCCCGGTTACCGCTCCACAGGACCTCGCGGCGCAGGAACCGGCGCAGCGTGCGCCGGACGACCCGCGCGAACGTGGTCGTCCGTTCGGGATCGAGCCAGACGACCGCGTCGGCCCGCGACCAGAGCAGGTCGCGGAGGACCAAGTAGTTGCCGTCCACCACCCAGCGCTCGTGCGTCCGCGTGAACGCGTCCACCCGCCTGCGCGCTTCGTCGGCGGGGAGCGTCGTCCAGCCCGCCTGGTGGAACACCGAGTCCAGCTCCAGCACGGCATATCCGAGCTCGGCGCAGCGCCTCGCGAAGGTCGTCTTGCCGGCCCCGCTGCATCCGATGACGCAGATCCGCTTCGCCTCCATGCGCCGAGCGTAGCGCCGGAGCCGTCCAGCGCCCGGCCGGTGCTCCCATCGTGCCCCGCGACCGCGCGCTGCCCCACGGGCGAATGCCCTGACCGGACCGAGGAGCGAGCGTTCGACGGACTGCTACGCTCCGGGCTCGATGCGCGACGACGTGCTGGCAGGGATTCTTCGTCGGCGGAGCCTCGCGGCGGATGGGCTGTCCGAAGGGGCTCTTGCGGACCGACGGCGGGCAGACCCTGGTCGCCCGCTGGAGCGCGTTGCTGGCGGAGCTGGGCATCGAGCACGTGCTGGTCGGCGTGCGCTCGGAGTATGCGGCGCTGGGGCTGCCCGCGATACCCGATGCCCCGCCGGGGATCGGCCCGCTGGGCGGGCTGGCGGCGCTCCTGACGGCCGCGGGAGAGCGCCGCGCGCTCGCGCTCGCCTGCGACATGCCCTTCGTCACGCGCGCCGATCTCGAGGCGTTGTTGGCGGCCCCGTCCGCGCCTGTGGTGGCGCCGAGGCGGAACGGCCGCTGGGAGCCGCTCTGCGCGCGCTACGACGCCCCCCGCGTCCTCCCGCTCGTGGAACGGCGGATCGTGGCGACGGAGCACGCGCTGCAGGCCCTGCTCGACGAGGCGGGCGCCGAGCCCGTCCTGCTCGCCGACACCCACCTCCACGACTGGGACTCGCCGGACGACCTCCCGGGCGGCTGAGGCATCGTGCCCGCGCGAGGGAAGGGCGCGGACCTCCTCGACGAATGATTGTTTCGGCGGCCGAAGGCTCGCCGAGTGCGAAGGCGATACGTTCCGTCGACCGGGAGGAACGCGTTGGCGCGAGGCAGGACGGAGACGCGGTGGAGCGATCCGGGAGAGGCTCCCTCTCCGGTCGGGCGCGCGCTGGTCGGCTGCGGCGTCGGCTGCGGCGCGCTCCTGCTCTTGGCGGCCGCGATCGGGATCGGCGTCGGCGCCCACCGCCGAATGACGGGGTGGGGCGGGCACGACGATCCGGCGAGCACCCCGGAGCCCAGGCCGACCGAGCCCAGGCCGACCGAGCCCAGGCCGACCGAGCCCACCACCCCTTCGCCGGCCACGACGCCTCAGCGGCCCCCGCGATCCGTCGACGACATGCGCCGCCGCTACCGGCCCGGGCCACACGTCCGCATCGAGAGCATGGTCCCGAGCGGCCGCTTGCTGCCGTCCACCACGCCCGGCACCGTCGCCGCCGGCCGCACCGTCGACAACCCCTGGATCGTGCCCGGCGCCGAGCTTGCGCCGAGCGCCATGCCGGCCGCGTCACCCGGTGGCCCGCGGGTCTGGAACCGGGACGACTCGCCCTTGACCGTCGTCGCCCGCACACCGGCCGAGGTCGGCGTCTCGGCGCGCGACGCGTCCGGCGGAACGAACGTGATGGCGTACCTGATCGAGCTCGACGGCTACCGCGGCCACTTCCGCCTCCCGGCCACGACGCCGACCGAGCTCGGCGTGGTCTCCGCCGCCGGCTCCGACGGTGCGACCATCCACTTCGCCATCCTCTCGGCCATTCGCCCCGACGGAACGCCCGCGCGGGCCGGCGAGTCGTTCCCGGTCACCATGCGGATCGCCGCCGTCGACGACGGCGGGCGCGTCTCGGCGCCGGTCACCCGGAAGCTCGTCGTCGTCGCGGTCGGCGCGGGCGACGTCGAGGTGACGTTGAGCATGAGCGAGGCGACCGACCTCGACCTCTACGTCAGCGGACCGAGCGGCGCGACCGTCTTCTTCGGCAACACGGACGGCTTCGACGGCGGCCACCTCGACCTCGACGCCAACGCCGCGTGCAGCAGCAATCTCGGCGTCAACAACGAGCACGTCTACTTCCCAGCCGGGCGCGCGCCCGCCGGCACCTACCGCGTGAACGTCGGCCACTGGGAGAGCTGCATCGACGGCCGCCGCGTCGACTACCGGGTCACGGTCCGCGCCTGCGGCGAGACGGTCGTGCTCACCGGCTCGTTCTCGGGCCGAGGCCGCCCGGACCGCTGCTTCTCCGCCGACGACCCGAGCCATTGCCAAGAGGTCGTGACCTTCGACGTCCCGCCGTGCTCCTGAGCGGGCCGCTCGCTTCGTCGCACCTTCGGTCGCGCGGCGCCGTCCTTCTCCGGACGTGAGGTCGGCGCGCGAGTCCGCTCCTGCTCGGGAAAAAGGGGGCCGCGCGCGCCGGGCTCGTTCCCCGGCGCGCGCGGCTGGCATCTCGCCACCGGCCATCGGACGCGCGACGGCGCATCACCGTCACGAGCGCACGCTGGAAGGTGGCGTGTGCTGCCTCAGGTGCCTGGGGGGACGAGCACCGCGCCGATCACGTGGACCACACCATTGGTCGCGTTGACGTCGGGGACGAGGATCGGCGCCCCCTCGATGGTGGGAGGCTGCACGGCGGTGTTCACGTTGGCCGGCAGACCGAGGGCCGTCTGTACCTGCCCGCCCGGGGGCGCGGGAAGGTCGGTCGCCAACACCGGCGTTCCGTAGAGGGTCGGCGAGAGCACGTGATAGAGCAGCACGTCGCGGAGCTGGTCCGCGCTCAGCGAGGAGGTGGTCGACGAGGCCGCCTGGAACGCGTCGTTGTTGGGCGCGAAGAGGGTGAACGGGCCCGTGCCCGAGAGCAGCGTCGGCAGCGTCGTTCCGTCCGAGAGCGGTGCGGCGTTCTGGACCGCGGTCAGCAGGTCCGTCAGCCCGGCGTAGCCGGCCATCTGCACGATGTTCGGCGGCATCAGCACGGTGTCGATCACGTGCATCACGCCGTTGGTCGCGTAGAGGTCGGTGAGCACGAACTTCGCGTCGTTCACGCCGTTGGTGTTGACGATGGCGCTGATCGGATTGCCCCACGTGTTCTTCGTGGCCATGTCGATGGCCGGCGTCGGCAGCGCGCCGATGTCCGCCGCGGTCAGCCGCTGCGCCGTCACGTGATAGAGCAGCGTCGTCTGCAGCGCGGCGCCGGTCGGCGCCGGCGAGAGGGCCGCGAACGCGTCGTTGTTGGGGGCGAAGACCGTGTAGGGGCCCGGCTTCGACAGCTCGGTGCCCAGGTTGGCGCCGTTGACCGCGCTCGTGAACGAGGTGAGGCCGACGTAGGTGGCCATCGCGAGCAGGTTCGGGGGCAAGAGCACCCGATCGATGGGGTAGTAGATGCCGTTCGAGGCCACGGTGCCGGGCGTGGTCACGTTCGCGCCGCCGGTGACGGAGTCGCCGCCGTTGAGCGTGACACCGCTGTCTTGCCCCACGATGGCGGAGAGGTCCGCCGCCGTCAGGATGGGCCCGTTGGTGAGCTGTGCCGGCTCGATCGTTTTGCCCGCCACCACGTGGTAGGCGAGCGTGGTCTTCAGCTGATCGATCGGCATCGCGTCGATATCCGCGCTGCTGATCCCCGAGGCGGCGAACGCCGCGTTGGTCGGCGCGAACACGGTGACGGGGCCGGCGCCCGCGAGCGTGTCGGCCAGCCCCGCCCGCGTCGCGGCGGCCACCAGCATGGTGTAGCTCGGGTCGCTCGCGAGCAGCGCGGCGACGCTGCGTGCGGCCCCTCCGTCCCCGACGCTCGGGCCGCCGTCCTCGCGCCCTGAGTCGGGCCCCGCGTCGCGGTGCTCGTTGTTGTCGTCGCAGCCCGCGAAGAGGGTCAGCGCCACGAGCAGCGCGAACATTTTGGTCCTCGATTCGAGTCGCATCGGTGTTGCCTCCGGTTCGGAGCGCGCGCCCCGGCGGAGCGCGAGCGCTTTCGTGCACCGCTAGACCCGGAGCCGAGCCGTAAACGACTGTGCTCGGTCGACGCTGGATCCTCGATTGCCCGCGAGGGCGCGCAGGATGGCGAGACCCACCCCGGGGCAGCGCCGCGAGGGTCCCACCCGTCGACGGACGAATCCGCGCGCGTGACGAGGAAGGGCGCGAATGCCGCCGCGTCCCGGCGGGCAGCTGCCGTGGCTTCGAGCCCCTCCCTCCTACGAACGGAGCGAGCGCGAGCGCTCGCGCGCGGCGATTCGAGCGTCGCCAGGGTGTTCAGGGCAAGAGCGGATGTTCAGGGCAAGCGCAGCGTCGGATACCCCGGCGCCCACATCATCGCGTCGACGCGGCGCTCCAGCTCGTCCCGTTCGATGCGAGGCGCCACATCCGAGCGCATCGCGTCCAGCCCGACGGCGATGGCCACCGCGCGCGAGATCGACCGCAGCTCCGCGAGCGGCGGGTAGAGCTCGCTCCGCTCGATGGCCTCGTCCGAGACCAGCTCGCCGATGGCGTGGGCGGCGGCGGTGAACATCGACTCCACGACCCGCCGCGCGCCGCTGGCGAGCGCCCCCAGCCCGACGCCGGGGAAGACGTAGACGTTGTTGCCCTGCGCCACCGAGACGGTGCGTCCCCCGTGCTCGATCGCGTCGAAGGGGCTCCCGGTCGCGATGAGCGCGCGACCGTCGGTCCACGTCACGAGGTCGCGCGGGTGCGCCTCGCTCTTCGAGTTCGGGTTGCTGAAGGGGAAGATCGCGGGTCGGTCCACGTGCTCGGCCATGGCCCTCACGATGTCCTCGGTGAACGTATTCGCCTGCCCGGAGGTCCCGATCAGCACCGTCGGCTTCAGCGCCTTCACGCACGCGAGCAGCCCGCCTGCCCCCTCGCCCGAGAGCCCCTCGCGCTCGGCGAGCTCCGCCGGCCACGCGAACTCGCTCTTGTAGGCGGATTGGAAGTCGCGCCCCTCCACCAAGAGGCCGCGGCTGTCGAGCACGGCGATGGCCCGCGTGAGCGCGTCGCCCGAGACGCCGAGCTGTTGGAGCTCCGAGCGCAAGAGCCGCGCGATGCCGATGCCCGCCGCGCCGGCGCCGACCATGACCACCCGCTGCTGCTCCATCGGGATCCCGCTGATGCGCGAGGCGGCGACGACCCCGGCCAGCGCCACGCCGGCCGTCCCCTGGATGTCGTCGTTGAAGCTCAGCAGCCGATCGCGATAGCGGTCGAGCAGGTGGAATGCGTTGTCCTTCTTGAAGTCCTCCCACTGCAGCAGCGCGTCGGGAAAGACCTCCTTCACGGCCGTGACGAACTCCTCCACCAGCGCGTCGTAGCGCTCGCCGCGCAGGCGCCTGCCGCGCCAGCCGACGTAGAAGGGATCGCCGAGGAGATCCTCGTTGTCGGTGCCGACGTCGAGGCTGATCGGCAGCGTGGCGGTCGGGTGGAAGCCGGCGCCGACGGTGTAGAGCGCCAGCTTGCCGACGGGGATGCCCATCCCGCCCGCGCCCTGATCGCCGAGCCCGAGGATGCGCTCGTTGTCCGTCACCACGATCAGCCGCACGTCGTGGTAGGGCGCGTTCTGGAGCACCTGGGCGATGCGCCCCTGATGGTCGGGGGTGATCCAGAGCCCGCGGCCGCGGCGGAAGATGTGGCTGTACTGCTGGCAGGCCTCGCCGACGGTCGGCGTGTACACGACGGGCAGGAGATCGACGAGGTTGTCGAGCAGCACGCGGTAGAAGAGCACCGCGTTGCGCGCCTCGAGATCGGCCAGCGCCACGTAGCGGGCCAGCGCCGTCGGGTGCTGGCAGACGTGCACGTACGCCCGCTGCGCCTGCTCGTCGATGGTCCGCACGGTGTTGGGCAAGAGGCCGGTCAGGCCGAGGGCCTCGCGCTGCTCGCGTGTGAACGCCGTACCTCGGTTGTACATGTTGTGCGCGAGCACGGCGCTGCCGCGCTCGGGAATCTCGATGACGTCGCGGCCTCGTTCGTCGCGGTCCGGGCTGTAGCGCTGCACGAAATCCCTCTTTTCTTTGGCTACTCGGGACTCTAGCAGTACGTGGAAGTGCCGAGCCCGAAGAATTTCGGAGCGTGACGGTCCGGTTGTCCGGCGGATTCGGGGCGGAGCGCCGATCCCGTGCGGTCTCGTCGGCGGCTTCGTCTTCGTCCCGCGCCCTCGGACGAAACGCCTCACGGGCTGGCGGTTCGCGCCCGCGCGCTGACGGGCCGCCCGCCGGAGGCGACCGCTCACCGGCGCTCGGCTGCCTCCGGCGACGGCCGGTGCTAGATGTGCTCGGCGTAATCGCAACACACCTCACGGGCGGGTCGACGATACGCGGCATCGCCTCGTCGGCCCGAGCCACGGCTGGGACCCGTCGCGCTCCACGAACTGATCACGATTTCCGCCTCTCACATCTAGATGCAAGCCTCGTCATGCGAGAAGAGACGTCCATGATCTCCGGTTGGGGCCGGATCCCCGTGCCCGGTCGCGAGGTGCGGTCCGAGAACCTCGAGCGCCTCACCGAGCACGCGGTGCTGAGCCGCGGCCTCGGCCGCTCCTACGGCGACAGCGCGCTGCCGCCGCCTTCCGCCCGCGACGTGGCGACGACCACGCTGGCCGACCGCATCCTCGCCTTCGACGAAGAGAGCGGGCTCTTGCGCGCGGAAGCGGGGCTCTCGCTCAGGGAGCTCAACCGCATCTTCCTACCGCGCGGCTTCTTCGTCCCGGTCACGCCCGGCACGCAGTTCGTGACGTTGGGCGGCATGGTCGCCGCCGACGTGCACGGCAAGGGGCACCACCGGGTCGGCTGCTTCGGTGAGCACGTCACGCGGCTTCGCATGCGGGTCGCCGACGGGCGCGTGCTCTCTTGCTCGGACGAGGAGCACCCGGATCTCTTCCGCGCCACGCTCGGCGGGATGGGCCTCACCGGCCACGTCCTCGAGGTCGAGGTGCGCATGCGTCGCATCCGCTCGCCGTGGATCTGGCAGGAGAGCCAGCGGGTCGACGACATCGACGCCTACGTGGACGCGCTCAAGGACGCGGCCGCGAAGTGGCCGTACACGGTCGGCTGGATCGACTGCCTCTCGCGCGGCCGCAACATGGGCCGCGGCATCCTGATGGCGGGCGACTGGGCCGATCCGTCGGTCGCCCCGGCGCGCTTCCCGCGCCCGAAGCCGCGGGTGACGATGCCCCTGGAGCTGCCTGGGTTCGTGCTCGGCCGCCCGTCGGTCAAGGCGTTCAACACGGCCTTCTACTGGAAGCATCTCCCGCGAGAGAAGGCGGGGATCGTCCACTGGGAGTCGTTCTTCTATCCGCTGGACATGATCCGCCACTGGAACCGCATGTACGGCAGGCGCGGGTTCACCCAGTACCAGTGCGTGCTCCCCGAGGCGGCCGGACGCGGCTCGGCGCGGCGCGTGCTCGACATCCTCACCCAGCGCGGCGGCGCCTCCTTCCTCTGTGTCATCAAGGACTGCGGGCCGGAGGGGAAGGGCATGCTGAGCTTCCCCATGAAGGGCATCAGCATCGCCCTCGACATCGCCGTCCGCGACGACACCCAGGAGCTCGTCGACGCGCTGAACGAGCAGGTGATCGAGGAGGGCGGTCGCATCTACCTCGCCAAGGACACCTTCACTCGGCCGGAGCACTTCCGGCAGATGGAGAAGCGCCTGCCCGAGTTCCTCGAGGTGCGCCGGCGCTGGGATCCCGAGGGGAAGCTCAAGAGCGCACAATCGGTCCGTTTGATGGGAGATACGCCGTGAACGTCGTCGTCCTCGGAGCCACCCGCGGCATGGGCCGCGCTCTCGCACGCCAGATGGCGGAGCGCGGAGACACCGTCTTCCTCCTCGGCCGCGACGTCGAGGGGCTCCGGCGGAGCGCCGCCGATCTCGAGGCGCGCGCGGGACGTCCGGCGGCCGGCGTGGCGGCGTGCGATCTGTCGCGCCCCGAGACCTTCGTTCCCGCGCTCGACGCGGTCACGGAGGCGTTCGGTGGGCGCTTCGACACCGTCGTGGTCACGGCGGGGCTCTTCGCGACCCAGGACGAGCTCGAGGCCGATCCGGAGCTGGCGGCCCGAGTGATGACGGTGGACTTCACGAACACCATCCTCTTCTGCGAGGAGGCCCGAAAGCGTCTCCTCTCGTTCGGCGGCGGCAAGCTCTGCGTGTTCAGCTCGGTCGCCGGCGAGCGTGGCCGCAAGCCCGTCGTCCTCTACGGCGCCAGCAAGGCCGGGCTCACCCGCTACCTGGAGGGGCTGGATCACAAGTTCCGCGCCCAGGGCCTCGAGGTCGTGACGGTGAAGCCGGGGTTCGTGAAGACGTCGATGACGGCCGCGCTCCGCCCGCCTCCGTTCGCCGGTGAGCCCGAGCCCGTGGCCGCGCGCGTGCTGGCCGCCCTCGACCGCGGCCGGCCGGTCGTCTACGCGCCCTTCGCGTGGGGGCCGATCATGGCCGTGATCCGGGCGCTCCCCCGCTTCGTGATGCGCCGCGTCGGGTTTTGAGAGGCGCGAGGCCCGAGCTCGCGAAAGCTCGCAAGAGGTGAACGCGGTTCACTTTTCATGCCTGAGTGGCTGATTTCGCTGAGGAAACTGTCGCGTGGATCGGCGCGGCTTCGTTAACGGCGTTCACTCTCCGTCGCTCCGGCGCAACGTGGCGTCGAGGAACGCGAGGCTGGTGCAGGCGCCGGGGCGGGTGCCCGCCATGTGCGAGAAGAGGCGGAAGCCGTGGCCGACGCCGGGCAGCTCGACCAGCTCGACCGGCACGCCGGCCTGCGCGAGCGCGTCCCGCATCGTGCGCGACTGTGCGAGCGGCACGACGCGGTCCTCGGTGCCGTGGACGAGCAGGGTGGGCGGCGAGTCGCCGCCGACGTGCACCAGCGGCGAGGCCAGGTCGGCTCGTTCCGGGTCCTGCTCGGGTGGGGTGCCGAGGAAGCGGTCGCGGACTCGGTCGGCGGCGCGCGCGAAGTGGGCGCCGCGGCGCAGGTCGCTCGGCGCGAAGTACGCGATCACGGCCTGCACGGCGGGGGAGGTCTCGCGGTCTGCGCAGCCGCGGTCGAGGCCCTCGACGCCAGCGGCGGTGCCGAGCATCTCGGCGAGGTGGCCGCCCGACGAGAAGCCGATGGCGCCGGCCCTCTGCGGGTCGAGCTCGAAGCGCCGCGCGTGCCGCCGCAGGTAGCGAACGGCGCAGCGGGCGTCGGTGACGGCCGCGGGGAACGCGTTGCGCGCGCCGTGGTCGACCAAACGGTAGTCGACGCTCGCCGCAGCGTAGCCGAGCCCGGCCAAGGCCAGAATCTCGTCGCGCAGGTGGATGCGCTCGCCGGCGCGCCAGCCGCCGCCGTGGAAGAGCACCAGCCAGGGGTGGGGCCCCTGGCCGCGCGGGAGGGCGAGGTCCAGCGCGAGCGGCGCGCCGGGGCGGGAGTAGACGATGCCCTCCTCGAGGCGAACGCCCTGGTCCGGTCGCGGCAGCGCGCACGCGCGTACCTCGTCGGGGAGCGTGTGGGGATTTCGGGCGGCATCGCTCTCTGGCGAGTCGAGCGGATCGGCGCGCGCCGGATGCGGGACGGGTCCGGGGTGGTCCCCTGCGCTCGAGCGCGCGGGCGCTCGGAAGGTCTCGAGGCCGGCGCGCTCGGCGCGGCTGCCCTCGTCCTCCATCGAGGTGGGTGCTCCTGCGCGCTCGAGGCCCGATCCGCCGGTCCGCTCTACGCCGCCGTTCTCGGTCCGAAGCCCTTCCGGTGCGGTCGCCGCGTGGGTCTCTCCGCGTCCGCGCGCTTCGGTCGGGCTCTCCGGGCGGCCACCGCAACCTGCCGCGATCACGGCCATCGCCGCCAGCCAAACGGCGCCTCGCGCGGGTCGGGGCCAAGGCCTCATGTCCCGGCGTAACACGGCCGACCGCCGCGAGCCCTCGTGCCGCCTCGAATCGCGGGTGAGATCGCGAGGTCGAGATCGCAGGTCGAATCCCCTCATCGGGCGCTCGGACGTCCGCAGGCGGCGACGTCGGCCGGGCGCCGGGCACACGTTCGCGCCTTCCGCGCGCGGTGACGTCTCGCACGAACGCGCTTGCTCGCGCCCCGGCGCCGGGTAACCTCCGCGGCTCGCCATCCCGCGTGCCCTCCGCAATTCGGTGGATCGGGGGTAGGATGGCGTCGCGATTGCGCGGGCGCAGGGGATGCCGGCGCGTGGGAACCAACGTGGGGACCTCCAGCAGCGCCGTGGCAGTGGCTCGCATCGGCAGGACAGTCGCCGGCAAGTACCGTCTGAACCGGCTGATCGGTCAGGGGGCGATGGGGGCGGTCTACGCGGCCGTGCACCAGTTCACCGGTCGCCACGTCGCGCTCAAGCTGATCAATCCGGACGTCGCCTCGTACGAGGGCTACGCCGCGCGTTTCCTGCGCGAGGCCCGCGCGGCCGCCGATATCGGCCACCCCGCGATCTGTGACGTCATCGACGCGGGCCAGGAGCCCGACGGGGCGCTCTACCTGGCGCTCGAGCTGCTCGAGGGCCGCACGCTGGAAGCGGCCATCGACTCCCACGATCTGCGCCAGGAAGAAATCGTCCGGGTGGGGATCCAACTCCTCGAGGGGCTCGCCGCGGCGCACGACCGCGGCATCGTCCATCGCGACATCAAGCCGGACAACGTCTTCCTCACCTGGGACGAGGAGGGCGAGCTGCACGTGAAGCTGCTCGACTTCGGCGTCGCCAAGAACACCAAAGGTGGGCCGGACGTCTTCCGCACCCAGCAGGGCGCCGTCCTCGGCACGCCCTACTACATGAGCCCCGAGCAGGCCGCCGGCGATCCGGTGGACGTGCGCGCGGACATTTGGTCGACGGGCGCCGTCCTCTTCCACACGCTGACCGGGCGACCGCCCTTCGAGGAGGAGACCTACAACCGGCTGATCGCGAAGCTGCTGAAGGACGACCCGCCGCGGCTCTGCGAGGTGCGGCCGGATCTCCCCGAGTGGCTCGGCACCGCCGTGGACGGCGCGCTCCAGCGGGACGTCGGGGCCCGCTGGCAGTCGGCGCGGACGATGGCGGAGACGCTGCGGCTGACGGGGAAGGCGCCGATCGATCTCGATTGGGAGGCCCACGAGGACGCGACCGTCCGTACGGACTCCTTCTATGATCCGGGCGAGGACGAGCGGCCGGCGCTGGCGGCGATCGCCGGCAACGACGCCCCGAACATCGAGATTGACGTCGAGCTGACCGGCGCTCGCCCCGCGGTCACTCACGCCGCGGCGAGGATTCGGACCGAGCCGCCTCCCGCGATGCAGCCCGCGGCCGGCCCGCGCCGCGGCTCCGGGCTCCTGCTCGGCATCCTGCTCGGCGTCGCCATCAGCGCGGCGGTCACGCTCGCGCTGGGCTACTTCCTGATCTACCCGCGGCTGGCCCCGCCCGCGCCCCCCGAGCCGGCCCCGAGCGCCGCCCCGTCGCGCTAGCGCTGCGCGAGGTGCCTGGCCTCGGCCGCTTCCGCTCTTCGAGGTGCGCGACCGAGGATGGGCTCGCTCGAAGGGCCGCGCCCTCCCGTCGCCCCGGCATTCCGATGCTCCTGGACACGGGACGCCGGTGCCGCGGCGGCGCTTCAAGACGGGCGCCGTCGTCGACGGGTGAAAGGCCGACGCGCCAAGATGCGCGAGAACGCATCCCGCCGCGCGGAGACGGCGTCTCACCGAGACGGCGTCTCACTGCGCTGCGCGAGACCGCATCCCGCCGCGCCGAGACGACGTCTCACCACGCTGCGGGAGAACGGGTCTCATGAACGCGAGACGCCGCCGCCGGCTGTGGAAGCCGGGGGCGGCGTGTCGCGTTCGTCGGAGCGAGTCAGACCTCGGCGAAGTCCGAGAGCACTCCGTCCTGCGCGTCCCGGAGCTTGCGCAGCGCCTGGACCTGGAGCTGACGGATGCGCTCGCGGCTGAGACCGAACTTGTCGCCCACGTCGGTGAGCGTGTGCTCTTCCTCGCCGTCCATCCCGAAGCGCATCCGCAGGATCTCTCGCTCCCGGACGGTGAGCTCCTCCAGCGCCGCCCGCAGCGTGGCCTCGAGCGACACGTCGACCAGCGGCTGCATCGGCGTCTCCTGATCCGGGTCGACCACAGAATCGCCCAGGGTGGAGCTGCCGTCCTCGCCGACCGTGATGTCCAGGCTGACCGTGTCGCGCATCGCCTCGAGCAGCTCCTGCACCCTGCGCTCGGGCATCTTGAGGTGACGCGCGATCTCGCGCGGCGTCGGCGGGCGCCCGAGCTTGGGCGTCAGCTCGGTCATCACCCGCATCACCCGGTGGAAGCGCTCCAGGGCGTTCACCGGCACGCGGATGGTCCGGCCCTGCTCCTGCGTTGCGCGGTTCATCGACTGGCGAATCCACCAGCCCGCGTAGGTCGAGAGTCGGAACCCCTTGTGGTAGTCGAACTTCTCGACCGCCCGCATGAGGCCCATGTTGCCCTCCTGGATGAGGTCCAGGAAGGGCAGGCCGCGCCCGCGGTACTGCTTGGCGATGGAGACCACGAGGCGGAGGTTCGCCTCCACCATCTCGGCCTTGGCCTCATCGACGACCTTGAGCGCGTCGCGGAGCGCGACCGCGGTCGCCTTCACCAGCGCGATCGGTTGCCCAGCGTCCTGTTCGACACGCCGCATCGTGCGCCGCGCCTCGGCCAGAGCGCGCAGGGCGTCGTCCGGTGTGTCCTTCTTCTTTCGAAGCTGGTCGAGCTTCTGCGGGGTGACGTCGAGCGCGTCTTTCGCCTTCATCCCCAGAAGGGGGCCGACCCGCCCGATTCTGCCGTTCGGCCCGCTCGATCTGCCGGAGGTAGCGCTCGATGCGGTCGGTGATGCGGTCGAGCTGCTTCTCGTGGAGGTCGACGGTGGTCAGCACCTCCGCGCGCTGCTCGGCCGCCTCGTCGCGCTTCGCGGCGGTGCGGGCGGTGCGCATGGCGACCTCGAGCTCCGCGACCCGGCGGAGCGCCGCCAGCGTGGCCTCGTGGGCGGCGGCTTCCTCTTCTGTCCCCTTGCGGAGCGCCTCGGCTACCACCTCGCGGACGCTCATCTCGCCCTGCTCGAGGCGGTGGAGCATCTCCGCCAGCTCCGGCATGCGGATTGGCGTGGTCCACAGGAGCGCGAGCACGCGCACGCGACCCTTCTCGATCTGGCGTGCCAGCTCGATCTCGCCGTCGCGCGTCAAGAGGGCGACGTCACCGAGTCGGCCCAGGTAGCTCTCGATCGAGTCGAGCTGCGGCGATGTGCTGCGGCTCGACGATGTGGCGCGGCGCCGATCGCCTTTCCCCGGCGCGCGATCCGCGAGCGAGATCCCCTCCGCGGCGAGGAGACGCAGCGCTCGCTGAATGCTCCGCTCCAAGTTCGGAGCGGACGCGAGCGCGTCGGCCACTTCGCCATACGTGAGAAACCCGCGTTCGCGGCCGAGCGCGATCAGGCGCTCGTCCAACGTCGACTTCGTCTCCATGCTGATCCGGAGCTTCTTCAACTTGTTCCTGCCTTCCTCCTCGTGGTCCGAGTCACACCGAGTGACCCCGGGCCTCTCCACGATGGAAGCGAGCGTCACCTCGGTCGGACCTTCGTTCCCCCACGCTCATTGGGGGTACCGGGAATGCCCCCGGCGAATCGGGATGTGCTGCGGCGCTCGTAGCCGACCGCCACGAACGGCCAATCCGCCCTGGCACACGCGTCGGATGGGATGTAGCCTCCGGACGCGAGCGGCCAACCGACCACGGGGCATTCCGTGGCGCGTGCGCTGTTCTCTGGGGAACGCCCCCTGTTCCCGCAAGAGGGGCAATGATCCGACCCCTCGTCGGCTGTTCAGTATAACAGCATCCGCTCCCAGTGTAAACCCGCTGGCGGTGTGGCTCGATGGTGCATCCCCCACGCTCGTTAGTACGTGCGAGGACGCCGATCGTTTCGAAGGGGCGTGATTTCGTCGGCCTCGAGAGGGCCGATTTCCAGCCGAGCGCGACGCGGACGACGGGATCCATGCGGATCGGCTCGGGGGGTGGGGGACGCCGGAGCACTTCACCGGAACGCGCGAGCGCTCTCCTGCACTCCCGAGGTGGCGTCGAATTTTCCGCAGGTGAGGGTCAGGGGCGCTGAACCGCGACCGTGTAGTGTGCGGGATCCATCGTGTGTGTGGTGTGCACGAAGAGGGTCCGGTCGTCGCAGCGATAGCGCTCGCCGCCGCCCTCGTACCACTCGCAGTGGCCGAACGCGTCGCGGATCTGGTGGATGTGGGTGCCCGAGGCGATGACCTGGTCGCCGAAGCGGATGCGACCGAGATCGCCCATCTCGGCTTCGACCCGGCGCACGCCGTCGTCGTCGAAGAACACCCGGTAGATCCCGAAGCGCTCGCTGTCGGGCTCGTCCGGCTCGCCTTCCGCGAGGCCGAGCGCGCCCACCTCGTCCCGGCTCATGCCGATGCGGATGGGGCCGAGGCGCTGGCCCGCCTCCACGGCGACGGCTTCTGGCTGCGGGGGTGGCGCGGGTTCGGGTGTGGGCTCCGGCTGTGCCTCGGCGGTGGGCTCGGGGCTCGGCTCGGGGTCGGGTTCGGCCGCGGCGGTCGTGGTCGCGGGCGGGTCCGCGGGACGTGCGGTGGCGCGGTCGTCCGCTCCGTTCGCGCCGCAGGCCGAGAGCGCCAGCGCCAGCAGGAGAATGGTCGAGCGGCGGTCCGTTCGAAGGATCATCGGCTCTCCGGGCGCGACGCACGTACGCTCTCCCGGCGAGCCGGGTAGGGCGCGATGTCGATGGGGAAGAGGGAAGGGCTCAGAACGCCGCGCGAATGGAGTCGTCGTAGCTCAGCCAGACCTTCGTGTCTCGCTCGAGCTGTTGCGCGATCGCGTGCACCTTCTCTCGAGCGGTCTCGTCTTCGGGGAGCGTGAACACCTCGGAGGGGCCCGTGCGGTTGGGGTTCCACTTGAGGAACACGTTCGCGTTCGGGAACTGGTCCTTGAGGCGTTTGCGAAGCTCGACCTGGAAGCTGCGCGCGCTCACGTCGCGCAGGAGACCGATCGGATCGGCGGTTCGGAAGAGGTCGGCGTTGACCGTGTAGTCGATGGTGGTGAGGGACAAAACGCGCTTGCTCCTTTGGCGTGAACAGACCCGCGCGCGTCGCGAGCCGCAGGTACGGCTTACCGTGCGGTCCTCACGAACGCAACGGATCGCCCACGTTTTTCGATGAATTCGCAGCGTTCGCGCCGAACGCGACGCGGTACTAGACAGACAGTCGCGACCCCCGAGGCGGCAAACGCGGACGCGTCGCGCGAGAATCTCAGTCGTCGTCGTCGATGGCGGAGAGCGCTGCGAGGCCGAGGCGGAGCGCCGTCCGGAGCACCGCCTCTTCGCTCGCGCCTTCACCCAGCACGCTCCGCGGCAGCATCGCCGCCAGCGCGCGCGCACGAGCCAGCACGCGCGGCGGGATTCGCGAGGCGCACGGTGTCGTCGTCGGGGCTCGTGATCACGGTGTCGAGGGGCGCCTCGTCGTTCTTCTCGCGCAGCTCCGGAGCGGCGTGCTCGCGGGTGGCCCCGTCGTCGATCACGTTGCCGTCCACCAGCGACGCGCTCGGCAGGTCGAGGCGCGGCTCGCCATCGAGACCGGGCGCGTCCCGACGCGGCTGGGACGCGCCGTGGCTGCGCGCGTCTGCCCCGGGCGTTGCGTTCGCCGGATTCCGCTCGCGGGAGTCGCTCGCCGCCGCCGCCGGTGTAGCGGCCCCGGCGGGCCTGACGGATGGCCGCGCCGAGGGCCCGGGGATGGCCGAGGGGCGAGGCGGAGGCGCGCTGGGCTGGGGGGACGCCGGGCGCGCGGAGGACGCCGGGCGCGCGGGGGACGACGCGCGCTGCTCTGGGCCGGTTGGGCGTGCGCTCGGCGTGGCGGGCGGGCGTGCGCTCGGCGTGGCGGGCGGGCGTGCGCTCGGCGTGGCGGGCGGGTGTGCGCTCGGCGTGGCGGGCGGGCGTGCGCTCGGCGTGGGGGAGGCAGACGCTCGCTCCGACGCAGTCCGCGGGGCGGCGCGCTTCTGCACCTCTGCGCGGGGCGGCGCGGGTCGCGCACTAGGCCCTGAGGCGCGCTTCTGGGCGCCTGCGGGCGGCGGTGCGCTGGGTCCGTCGGCACGCTTCTGGACATCCGCTTTGGGCGGCGGTGGCGCGCTGGGCCCTGAGGCTCGCCGTTGGACGTCTCCTCTCGGCGGTGCGTTGGGTCCGCCGGCAGGCTTCTGGACGTCTGCTTTGGGCGGCGCGGGCGGTGCGCTGCGGCCCGCGGCTCGCGTTTCGACGCCTGCTTTGGGCGGGCCGGGCTTCGCTCCGTCGTTCTTCGCCGCGCCCTTGGTGCGGGCTGGGGGGAGCTCCGAGCGGGGCGGGCTCGAACCACCTCGCACGAGCTCCGCGCCGAGCTGGTTCAGGTCGATGGTGCCCGTTCGCTCTGCCTCCGCGTCGCGCGCGAGCAGCATGCGCTCGAACATGATCTCGTTGCGCGCATCGAACTGCAGCAGCGAGAGGTGGACGAGGAAGCGAGGCCCCTCCGGGCGCGAGCCCTGGGAGCGGCCGACCCCCTCGAAGACCGTGTTGCCGTCGGCGAGGAGGATCGTGAAGCGGACCCACTCGCCGTCCTCGATGGGGCGCTCGCAAGGCAGGCGGATCGACAGGTCGTCCACCGACGGCGCGAGCTCGCGCACGACGTCGGAGACGTCGACGTGGGGCGTCCGAATCTCCAGCGCCTCGGTCATGCGGGCAGCCTACACGCCCTCGCGAAGGTCTGGCGCGACAAATGAGAGGCGTCGGATCAGGGTTCGTCGGCGCGCAAGACGGCGATGATGGGATCGAGCGCGCTCGCGCCGAGCCGGCGCGCGCGCCCGGGCGACCATCCGGTGGCGGGCATGGGCCGCCGCTCGGTGTCCTTGAAGGGCTGCTCGATGGTGACCGCGAGGCAGCCGAAGGTCTCGGCGACGTAGTTGGTGCAGAGGCGCATGTTCGCTTCGCCGGGCGCGGTCGGCGGATAGCCTGCGTCGGGGGAGAAGTCGGGGCTGATGGTCGCCCAACTGCCGCGGAAGGTGTCGAGGAGCATCCGCCGCCGAGCGTCGAACGAGGGGACGCCCTCGGGGCCGGCCGCGAAGTTGTGCGGGATGTCCTCGTCGCCGTGGATGTCGAGGCAGAGGTCGACGCCGCCGGCGTGCATACGCTCGCGTACGAGCCACACCTCCGGGCTGGTCTCCGCCGTGGGCGCCAGCCAGGAGCGGTTGAGGTTCTCCCCGGCCGCGTTCGTGCGCAGGTGCCCGCGCCGGCTTCCGTCCGGGTTCATGTTGGGCACCACGTGAACGCGCGCTCGCTCGAGCAGCGCGCCCGCCAGCGCGTCGTCCGCGTCGAGGAGCCGGTCGAGCAGGCCCTCCACGAACCACTCGGCCATGGTCTCGCCGGGGTGCTGACGCGCGATGATCCACAGCTCGCGCGGACCGGCGCCGACGTGCAGGCAGTCGAGGTCCTGTCCGTCCAGCGTCTCGCCGAGCACCTCCAGCCGAACGCGCGGATCGCGCTGCCAGCGCGCCACGGCGTCGGCGTGGCGTTCCATCGAGTAGGGCGCGAAGTAGGCGAACCAGGTCGAGTCCGTGTCCGGCGTGTGGTGGATGGTCAGCGCGCGTTCGTCGTACTCGGTCTGCACGCGGCGCCAGCGCTCTCGGTCGCCGCTGGCCACCGCTCGATAGCCGCGGAAGCCGTGGGCATAGGTCGCCGTGTGCGCGTTCTCGATGCGCAGGGTGAGCGGGACGGCCTTGGCGCCGCTCACGCGGAAGTAGAACCACTGCGAGAAGCGTCCGCCGGCGTCGCGCCGGATGTGGAGACGGACGGCGCTCGGGCTCCGGGCGTCGATCACTTCGATGTTGCCGCCGTCGAAGGCGCTGCTGATGCGGATCACGCTGCGGAGCATGCCACGCGCGTCCCGAGGCGCACCGGCGCCGAGCCTGTCGACGAACCGGACCGAGCCCCACGACCGAAGCGGGCTCCGGCGCAGAGCGCCGTGTGCAGTCGTGCGAACGCACGGGGACGAGCGGCGACGCCGCGGATGGGGTCGGCTCGACTGCGGGGGGACCGGAGAACGTTCGGCGTTCAGGTGCTGGGGCAGAGGACCTGGGCCGTGACGGTGCTGCCCGCGCGGGTGATGTCGTCACAGACGCTGCCGAAGATGCTCAGCTCGGTGTGGGTCGGCGTGCTGAAGTCCCAGCCCTCGTGGTGCATGGGATCGCGCGTGACGGGCCTGCCGTCGACCGAGAGCTCGATGTCGCCGTTGCCGCCCGGTGCCGGCGAGAGGGTGAAGACGCAGCGGGAGATGCTCTCGGTGATCGCCGTCAGCGCGCCGCGCAGGTCGTCGGGGCGGCGGACGCTGTAGAAGCGGCGCTCGCCGGGCACCTCGCGCGGGCGGCCTCCGGCGGTGGCCATCCGGTCCAGCACGTCGGCCAGATCGGGGCGCGTCGGGTCGTCGATCCCGATGACGTAGACCGGGACTCCGTCGCCGCTGAAGAGGCGGCCCATCTCGCTCTCGGCGTTCATCTCGTCGATGCAGTTGTAGGGGCCGAAGCTCGGGTCGGTGGTGCAGTCGGTGGGTACGCCGGTGCATAGACAGGCGTCGTAGGGGACGCCCGTGTCCGGGTTGCAGTTGGGCCCGCCGTCGGTGGCCAGGATGACGAAGCGCAGCACGCCTGGGTCTCGGTGGGCCTCGATGTACGCGCGGACCTCGCCGAGCGCGACGGCGGTCGGGGTGCCGCCCTCGGGCTGCGTTCCGCTGAAGAAAGTGAGGAGCGGCGCCACGTTGCCGCGGGCCGGGGCCAGGTCCACGCCCATGTCCACCGAGCAGGCCTCGGCCGGTCCGCGGGGACGCGCATCGAACGCGCGGGGGTAGAACTTGGCGCCGATCTCCAGGGTCGGGTCGGCGCCCGCCAACACCACCTGCAGCGTCTGGCCCACCAGAATCCCAGCGGCTCGGCTCACCGAGCGCCGGATCACGCCCGTCGAGCGTCGTCTGCATCGAGTTCGAGCGGTCGATCGCGAAGAAGATCTGGGCGCCGCGCCGCTCCAGGGTCGTCGGCTCCGGGATGCACACGCCGGCGTCGTGCCGGGCCTCGAAGCTGGCGTCCGGGATGAGCAGCCCCGTCTTCGCGCCACAGCTCGCGATCAGCGCGGTCAGCGCCGCGGCGAGCACGTGATGAAGGCGCGTCCTCATGGAGGTTGAGGGTTGTCGAAGCGGGCCCGAGAGTCCAGCCCGAAGCAGACGTGCCCGCAGCGGGCGGAAAGCGGGCCGGCGGAGATGCGAGCGTGCTTGCCGGGCGATTCGCGCCCGCGTAGGTTGCCCGGTCGTGACCGCACCGAAACAAGAGGAAGAGAGCCCCGGGAACTTCGTGCGCGACTTGGTCCGCGACGACGTGACGAGCGGTCGCCGCGCCCAGGTGGTCACCCGCTTCCCTCCGGAGCCGAACGGCTACCTGCACATCGGGCACGCCAAGGCCATCACGCTCGACTTCGGGTTGCCCCAGGAGCTCGGCGGGCACTGCAATCTGCGCTTCGACGACACGAACCCGGAGAAAGAGAGCGTCGAGTTCGTCGAGTCGATCCAGCGAGACCTGCGCTGGCTCGGCTACGACTGGGGCGAGAACCTCTTCTTCGCGTCGGACTACTTCGACCAGCTCTACGCCTGGGCGCAGAAGCTCATCCGCGAGGGCAAGGCCTACGTCGACGAGCAGACGCCGGAGGAGATCCGGGTTCACCGCGGGTCCTTCCACCAGCCGGGGGTGGAGAGCCCCTACCGCGACCGGCCGGCCGAGGAGAGCCTGGCGCTGCTCGAGCGCATGCGCGCGGGCGAGCTGGACGAGGGCGCGGCCGTGCTGCGGGCCAAGATCGACATGAAGTCGAAGGAATCTGAAGCTCCGCGATCCTTTGATGTACCGGATCCGCAAGGTGACTCACCATCGGACCGGCACGAAGTGGTGCATCTATCCGATGTACGACTGGGCCCACGGGCAGAGCGACGCCATCGAAGGCGTCACGCACTCCATCTGCACGCTCGAGTTCGTCAACCACCACGCGCTCTACGAGTGGTTCCTCGGCGCGCTGGGCATCGAGAGCCCGCCCCAGCAGATCGAGTTCGCGAAGCTGGCGCTGACGTACACGGTGCTCAGCAAGCGCAAGCTCAGCCACTTGGTCACGAGCGGGCTGGTGGACGGCTGGGACGACCCGCGGATGCCGACCTTGACCGGACTGCGCCGCCGCGGGGTGCCGCCCAAGGCGATCCGCACGTTCTGCGAGCGCATCGGCGTGAGCAAGCGCGACAGCGTGGTCGACGTCGGGCTGCTCGAGCACGCCGTCCGCGAGGAGCTGAACGAGACCACGCGGCGGGTGATGGCGGTCATGGATCCGCTGAAGCTGGTGATCGAGAACTACCCCGAGGGCGAGGTCGAGCACTTCGAGTGCCGCTATCACCCGGACAATCCGAGCTTCGGCACGCGCCCGCTGCCCTTCTCGCGCGAGCTCTACATCGAGCGCGACGACTTCATGGAGGAGCCGGCCAAGAAGTGGTTCCGGCTCGCGCCCGGCAAGGAGGTGCGGCTCCGTTACGCGGCGCTGATCCGCTGCACGGACGTCGTGAAGGACGAGAGCGGGCGCATCGTCGAGCTCCGCTGCACCTGGGATCCGGAGTCCCGCGGTGGCCGGTCGCCCGACGGGCGCAAGGTCAAGGGGACGCTCCACTGGCTGAGCGCGGCGCACGCACGAGACGCCGAGGTGCGCATCTACGACCGGCTCTTCACCGACGAGAACCCGACCGGCCACGAGGACAGGGAGTTCACCGACTTCCTCAACGCCGACTCCAAGGAGGTACGGCGCGGGGTGAAGATCGAGCCCGGTCTGACGGAGCTCGAGCCGGGGGAGAGCGTGCAGTTCGAGCGCCTCGGCTACTTCGTCGCAGACGCGGTGGACCACGCCGCCGAGCATCCGGTGTTCAACCGGACGATCACGCTCAAGGACACCTGGGCGAAGATCGTCAAGCGCGGCGGTTGAGGGCGTCGCGCCTGCTCGTGCTCCTCGAGCCGGCGCCGGGCGGGCTGGAGCGCGCTTCGGGCTGGCCACCGGGGCGGGAACGCACCATCCACCAGGGATGAGCGACGGACCGACCTTCTTGCAGCGCGTGCCCGACGGAAGAGGACCGCGAGCGCCTGGTGTGCACGCGCTGCGGCTTCATCCACTACGAGAACCCGAAGATCATCGTCGGATCGGTGGCCACCTGGGAGGGGAAGATCCTCCTCTGCCGGCGGGCCATCGAGCCGCGCCGGGGGTTCTGGACCTTGCCCGCCGGATACATGGAGTTGAACGAGACGCCGGAAGAGGGCGCGCTGCGCGAAGCCTGGGAGGAGGCGCGGGCGAAGCTGGCCATCGGCGACCTGCTCGCGGTCTACACCATCCGGCACATCAGCCAGGTGCAGCTCTTCTATCGCGCCGAGCTGCTCTCGCCGGAGGTCGAGGCGGGGCCGGAGAGCCTCGAGGTCGGGCTCTTCGCGCCGGACGCGATCCCGAACGACGAGCTCGCGTTCCCGTCGGTGTCGTGGGCCCTCGCGCACCACGCCGAGGCGCTCTCGGCAGCGGGGCCGTGGGCGCCGAGGACGAACCCGCGCTGAGAGCTCCGCGCTTCAGCGCCGGAGCGCCGCCCGCAGCTCGCGCGCCCGTCGACCCCCGAAGCGCCGCACCAAGGGTCGCAGCGCGTAGCGAACGGCGCGCATCGCGTCGGGCACGCCCGGCAGGTCGAGGGCCTCCGCCACCTCCTCCCACGGGCGGTGTTGGAGCACGGCGAGCACCAGCGCCCGCCGGTCCGGCTCCTCGAGCTCGGAGGAGGCAAACACGCCCGTTGCGGTCAGCTCCAGGATCGCGCCCGCCGCGACGCCGAGCGGGAGCCCGCCGAAGGCGGTGGCGACGAGCTGCTCGAGCTGTCGGTCGCTCAGCCGCGGTTCGGGGTGGGGAGCGTCGCGAAGGGACGTGAGGGCCACCCGCGGATCGAGCCCTCGCAACGAGTCGCCCAGCTGGTGGGGGAGGTCCTCGGCGAACGCGGCGCGGAGCCGGGCGGTGAGCGCGGAGGCCCGCGTCGAGCAGGGCCGGAGGACGGTCGCGGAGTGCTCGCCGCTCGAGGCCGCGCGGGAGACGGATACGCGCACCGGGATGAAGCCGGAGCGCATCCAGAACGCGAGCAGGGCGGGCGTCACGCCGAAGAGCGCGCCTACCCAGTCCCGTCCGCGCTCGGCCGCGTCCTCGACGAGACGTCTCGCGGCGCGACGACCCGCACGTCCAGCCCGTCGGACAACGCGCGGCCGGCGGTCATGCCGAGCGCGGCCGACTTCCCCCGGCCGCGGTCGGCCACGAGCACCACCGGCTCGGGCGCGTCGCTGGCGATCATGGCGTCCAAGCGAGCGACGGCCTCGGCCTGGTCAATCCCGTCGGGGGGCGGCGAGGTTGGCGGTCGCTCGGCGCGAGGACCGGCGAGCAAGCGCGTCGCGCGGGCGGCGAAGCGACCCTCCCAGCCACCCTCCGGGGCCCGCAGCACCAGCAGCCCGCCGGCGCGGACGGCTCCGTGGACGGCCCCGATGGCGTCGGGGTCCAGCCTCCGGCGAGCGTCGAGGACCACCGCGTCGTGCTCGGTGCCGAGGAGCCCGCGAAGCTCCGCGCGGCGCCGTCCGCCGCTCACCCAGACGACGTCGGTGAGGCCGGCCTCGCGCAGCGCCTCGCGCAGCTCCGTCTTCCCAACTCCTTCGACGACGAGCAGTCCGCGGTGCCGGTCGGCGCAGGCGCGCGCGACCCGGGCTCGTGCTTCCGCCGCGACGTCCATCCTCCGCTAGGACACTGCGGCAAGCGGCGGACCGAGCCTGGGCGAGACGAAAGGGCCCGAATTTCGTTCGGCCGAGAGGAGGAAATGCCGAAGCATTTTCGACGAACGACCGGGCGGAAGGCGGGTTCATTCGGCCGACGAGGCGACGGGAGCCGCGCCGCCGCAGTGTCCTAGGTGTGCGCATGGAACGGCCGGTGAACTGAAGGTCTATCAATAGAATCTCCCGTCGCCCCGCGGCCAATCCGGTCCCATCCGCGGCGGTGTCGCTCGTCGCCGTGCAATCGCCGCGACTCCTCCCGCCTTGCGGCTGAGACCGTCTCGATTGCGGGGCTCGGTCCGATTCATCGACAGCCCTCGACTCCGGCGCCCGGCCCGGCGATGCCGCGCGCTGCGCTCACCCCGTTCGGGCGGCACACGGCGAGGACGCTCTGGAACGGTTCCTGCAGTCGTACCGCTCGAAAGGAGGCAGCCATGACGACGGACGGCGATGGCCCGGCGTCGACGAAGGCGGCCTACGGAGCGCGCGTCGCTCGCAGCATCATGATCGCGCATCCGAGCCCGAGCGTTCGGATGATGTTGGCCCTCGCGCTGGTCGAGTACCGACCCGTGCTCCTCGCGAGCGGCGTCGAGCCGCTGATCCGCCGGCTCGAGCAGGCGGAATCGCGGGTATGTAGCGGTGCCGTACGCGTTGATCCTGTGCGAAGCCCAGCTCGTCGCGCTCCGCTCCAGCCGTCGCTTCCGGCGCTGTTGCGGCTCCGAGGTGAAGCTGGTGGTGATTCGGCGGGAAGGCGGTCGCGTCGTCGGCGCATCCGGCGTGCTCGCGCTCGCGTCCGAGCCGCAGCAGGTGCGTGCGCTGATCGAAGCGGCCTGAGGCGCCGCGGTTCGCCGCACGTGCGGCGGATGGCGACGTCAGCGAGGTCGAACGACGGAGCGCATCAGACGGCCGTCGACCGAGGGGACGAAGCCACGCGCGCTGAACCAGGCGCTCACGCGTTCGGCGTCCGGATGGGTCGGCCGGACCAGGTTCGTCAGGTAGTTCAGGCCGCGGGCGCGCGCTTCGTTCTCGAGCTGCGAGAGGATGAAGGTCCCCACGCCGTGGCCGCGCGCTTCGGGATCGGTGGCGACGAGGATCTCGGCGTCCCCCCAGTTCACGTCCATCCAACCGTAGCCGACGGTGTGCCCGTCCTCGTCGACGCGCCACCACTCGCCGGGGACGATGGAGCCCTCTGCGATGCGCGCGTAGCGGCTGTCGAAGATGCCCGGCGACGCGCCACCCACGATGCGGCGCTTGTCCGCGTCCCAGGTGGTGGGGTGCTCGGCGATCCAAGACAGCGTCATCGATGTTGAGCCTGACGGATGGGCGGCGCGGGCGTCAACCTCGCTTGGCGGCTCGTCGAGGGGCTGCTATCGGAGCGACGTGGCGCTCTTCGAGATCCGCGGGCTCACCAAGCGCTTCGACGGGCGAACCGTGCTCGACGGGATCCAGCTCGACATCCACCAGGGGGAGCTGATCACGCTGATCGGTCGCTCGGGCTCGGGCAAGAGCGTGCTGCTCAAGCACCTGATCGGCCTGATCCGTCCGGACGCGGGCGCCATCGTCTTCGACGGGAAAGACGTCTCCAACCTGAAAGAACGCGAGTGGGTGAAGGTCCGCCAGCGCATCGGGATGCTCTTTCAGGAGTCGGCGCTCTTCGACTCGCTGACGGTCGAGGACAACGTGGCCTACGGGCTGCGCGAGCATCGGATGATGAGCGAGCCGGAGATCGAGGAGCGCGTCCGAGAGTCGCTCGAGCGGGTGAGCTTGCCGGGCATCCAGCAGATGTGGCCCGCCGATCTCTCCGGCGGCATGCGGAAGCGGGTGGCGCTGGCCCGGGCCATCGCGATGCGCCCACAGGTGGTGCTCTACGACGAGCCCACGGAGGGACTCGACCCCATCAACGTGACCCGCGTCTACCGGTTGCTGAACTCGCTGCGCGAGCGGCTCGGCGTGACGACGGTGGTGGTCACGCACAACATGCACGCCGCCTTCCAGGTCAGCGACCGGCTCGCGGTGCTCCACGAGGGGAAGATGATCGCCGTCGGTACGCCGACCGAGGTGGAGGCCCTCGACGACGTGCGGCTCGACCCCTTCCGCAAGGCGTCGAAGCTCACGGCGAAGACGCGCACCAGCAAGCCCGACTGAAGCGCCTTCAGCCGCCCATCTGGCAGAACCAGCCCAGGATCACGCCGTAGAGCGCGTGCGCGACGAGCCCCACCAGAGGCGTCCGCTTTCCGTAGTTCAGCCCGAAGTAGCCCGGTGGCTCGAGCGCTCGGGTCGGCTCGGGGCCGTCGCGCTCACTGGCCATGCGCGGGTGCAGCCCCGGGAGCATCGGCATGACGATGAGGAACATCCACAGGTAGTGGCCGAGGCCGACGCAGAGCCCCATCCACCAGCTCGCGCCGAAGACGTGGAAGATCCCGAAGTACACGAACGAGATCGCGAGACCGTTGATCATGTGCAGCGCGAAGCCGATCGGCATCGCCAGGTCGCGGTCCTTCGTCACCATCGTGCCCAGCATGAAGGGCAGGCTCATGCGGGACAGGCCCCACATCTGGCTGCCGCTCATCACGATGGTCATGGCCACGGTCGCCACGATGGCGCCGACCAGCAGGGGGGACAGGCTCACGCGACCTCCTCTCGTCCGCCGCGGCGCTCGTGTGCCTTCTCGATCTCCAACGCCGCGTCGATCAGCCCGATGTGCGTGAAGGCCTGCGGGAAGTTGCCCAGCGCTTCGCCGGTCTCGGGATCGATCTCCTCCGCGTAGAGGCCGAGGTCATTCGCTCGCGCGAGCAGCGATTCGAAGAGCTGCTCTGCCTCTTCGACGTCGTCTTGCCGCGCGAGGGCGGACACCAGCCAGAAGCAGCACGCGCCGAAGGCGCCCTCGCTTCCGTCGACACCGTCGTCCACGTGCTCGCCGCGGTAGCGAAGGACGACCCCGTTTCGCTCGAGCTCGCGCCGCACGTAGTCCACGGTGCCCCTCATGCGGGCCGAGCGCGGGTCGGCGTACCCGTAGCGGCCGAGCAGGAGGAGGCTGGCGTTGGCCGCGTCGCCTTCGAAGGTGGAGACGTAGGCGTTTCGCTCTTCGCGGAAGCCACGCTCCTCGACGGTCTCCCGGATCTTCCGCATGTGCCCGCGCAGGGCTTCCGCGTCGAGGTCGATCTCCCCCTCGTCTCCGAGCTTCGCCAGCCGGTCCAGCGCCACCCAGCACATGGCCTTCGAGTGGGTGTGGTGCTGGCCTTTGGAGCGGATCTCCCAGATGCCCTGATCGGGCTCGCTCCAGTGCCGGCAGACGTAGTGGCCGAGCTCGCGCAGCATCCGGCGGGTGCGGCGATCGAGGAGGCGCTCCTTCTCGTCGAATCGATAGACGGCGTCGATCAGCTCCCCGTAGCTGTCGAGCTGGATCTGGGTCCAGGCGGCGTTGCCGACCCGCACGGGCCGCGAGTGGCGATGGCCGGCGAGGTGATCGAGCTGCTTCTCGGGCGTCTTGCGGTGGCCCATCAGATCATAGAGCGGGTCGAGCTCCGGCCAGCTCAGTCGGGTCGTGTGGAGGACCCAGCTCAAGAACGCCTCGGCCTCGTCCCGGTAGCCGAGTGATAAAAGCCCCTCCACGGTCAGCGATGCGTCCCGCAGCCAACAGAATCGATAATCCCAGTTGCGCGTTCCGCCGATGGCTTCGGGGAGCGACGTGGTCGGCGCAGCCACGATGCCGCCCGACGGTGCGTAGATGAGAAGGCGGAGAGTCAGCAGGCTCCGCATCACGGCCTCGGGGTAGGCGCCGTCGTAGCGGCTCCGCGCGACCCAGTGTCGCCACCAGTCCGCGCACGCCTCGAGGCGGTCGACGGCCGCCGGGCCGAGGGTGGGCAAGACGATCGGTCGGTCCTTGGCGAAGACCACCGAGAACGCCAGCCGCTCGCCCTCGCGGATCGTGAAGCGGCCGACCAGCGCCGTGCGGTTCTCGGCGAAGTCCAGCGCGTCGTCCACGTCGCTGTGGAAGACCAGCGCTTCGCCGCCGCGCGAAGCGTAGAAGCCCAAGCGCCCGCGCCGCTCGAGCGTCCGTGTCTCGCGTCCGTAATCGGGGCGGGGCCGGTACTCGAGCTCGAGCTCCACCTCTCCGGTCAGGCCGGTGAGCACGCGAAGAAGCTCGTGGTCGGGCCGCAGCGACCGCCGGTTCAGCGCCTCGCCGCAGACCGGCATGCAGTCGTGCAACACGACCATCCCGCCGGCCGTGCGAAAGGTCGTCGCGAGCACGTTGGTGCCGGGGAGATAGGTCCGGGACGAGGTGAACTCGCCCGCGGGGCGGATCACGAAATGACCTCCGCGCTCTCGGTCGAGCATCCCGGCGAAGTATGAGGGGGCGTCGAACGCCGGAAAGCAGAGCCAGTCGACGAAGCCTTCGCGTGAGATCAGCGCGGCGCTGTGGCAGTCACCGATCGCGCCGTAGTCGCTTATCGATGGCTCGCTCTCGGGGCG
Source organism: uncultured Pseudomonadota bacterium (assembly GCA_963832725.1). GTDB lineage: Bacteria > Myxococcota_A > Polyangia > Polyangiales > Sandaracinaceae > JAEZBP01. Next base: position 1,412,569 of record CAWHVG010000003.1, on the reverse strand, counting down.
GATGCTCACCATGGCTCGGGCAGGAGATAGGTGCGGCCTCCGTCCCCAAAAGGGGCGCGTCATCCACTCGGGTTGGGGGCGGCGAGGCGGGGGGCTACGACCACATGCGCGCCGCGCCAGCCGGGGGCGTCCCGATCGCGCGACGCCGGGTGCGGGCCCACGACGCTGCTTCGCGTTCGCGCGTCGATCGCGCCTGCCGAGGGCCTCGGCGGCGCCCGTAGGGCTGGCGCGCCGCTTCTCCGAATCGAGTCATGTCCGACATCTACGTTGCATATCTGTTGGTCGGAGGCGTGGTCGGCGTGCTCGCGCTCTACGCCGAGACGCTCAAGCAGCGCCTGTGGATCAGCGAGCCGCTCTTCATCACCGGGGTCGGCTTGCTCTTCGGGCCGGCGGCGCTCGGCGTGGTGGATCCGACCGTCTGGCCTGAGTCGACCCGAGCGCTCGAAGAGCTGGCTCGGCTGACCCTCGCGCTCGCGCTGATGGGCGTCGCGCTGCGCCTGCCGTCGGAGTACGTGTGGACCCACGCCAAGCAGCTCGCGGTGCTGCTCTTCGTGGTGATGCCGCTGACGTGGATGGTCGCGTCCGGTCTCGCGTGGCTCGTCCTCGGGCTGCCGCTCTCGGTGTCGCTCGTGCTCGGCGCGGTCGTCACGCCCACCAATCCGGTCGTGGCCAGCGCGATCGTCACCGGTGGACCGGCGGAGCGCGCGCTCCCGGCCTCGCTCCGTCATCTCATCTCGGGCGAGAGCGGCGCCAACGATGGGCTCGCGTACGTCTTCGTGGCGTTGCCGTTGGCGGTGGGCGCCCGCGGGCTCGGCCCGGGGCTCGAGCGGTGGTTCCTCGAGGACGTCCTCTTCGACGTCGTGGTGACCACCGCCGTCGGGGCGGGCATCGGCGCCATCGTCGGCCGGCTGCTGGTGCGGCGGCACGGGGTGGACGACCCGCTCCACACGTCCCTCCTGGCGCTGGCGGCCGCGATCGGTCTCGCTCTGCTCGGCGCCGCCAAGCTGGCGGGCACGGACGGGATCATCGCCGTGTTCGCGGCCGGCCTCGGGTTCAACTGGTACGTTCGCGGCGAGGCGCAGGCGCAGTACGAGCGCATGCAGGAGGTCATCAAGCGCTTCTTCGACGTGCCGGTCTTCCTCCTCTTCGGCGCGCTCCTGCCCTGGACCGCGTGGGCGCGCCTCGGCTGGTTCGGGCTCGCGTTCGCGCTCGCGGTCCTCGTCTTCAAGCGGGCGCCCTTCGTCTACGCGCTCCGGCGCTTCATGCCGGCGATGCGCACCCGCGCCCAAGCGCTCTACGTCGGCTGGTTCGGTCCGGTGGGCGCCGCCGCCATCCTCTACGCCGAGTGGGGGAGGGTGCACGACCGGCCCGGACTGTGGCCGGCGGCGAGCTTGGTCGTCGCGCTCTCGATCCTCCTGCACGGGCTGAGCGCCGTGCCGCTGACCCACTTGATGGCCCGGCTGAGCGGTCGGCAGGTCGAAGCACCCGACGGAGCCCGGCCAGCGAAGTGAGCGGCCCCGGAGCGGATCAGCCGTCGAGCACGCGGCGCATGACCGCCGTGATGCCCTGGCGGGTGTCGAAGAAGCCTTCCCATGGACCGGCGCGGCGTCGAAGGCGCGCGCGCACGGTGCGGACGTCGAACGCATCGGGTGGCGCCGCCTCCTCTTCGAGCTCCTCCCAGGCGAGCGGTGTGGACACCAGCCCGGTCGGGTGCGCGCGAGTGGAGTACGCGCAGACGGCCGTGGCGCCGCGCCCGTTGCGCAGGTAGTCGACGAAGATCTTCCCTCGTCGCTTGGACTTGGCGAGCGTGGCCGTGAAGCGCTTCGGCTCCGCGCGAGCCAGATCCCGCGCCACGTCGCGCGTGAAGGTCTTGATCTCGTCCCAACCCAGCCGCGGCCGGATCGGCACCACCACGTGCAGGCCCTTTCCGCCGGTCGTCTTCACGAAGCTCTTCAGACCGAGCTCGGCCAGGCGCGCGCGCACGCTCAGTGCGGCGGCGACGATCTCCGACCAGCGCACGCCCGCGCCGGGATCGAGATCGAAGACGAGCTGATCGGGCCGCTCGAGCCGCGCGGCGCGCGCCCCCCAACCGTGGATCTCCAGCGCGCCGATCTGCGCGAGCGAGACCAACCCCTCCACGTCCCGGACGCAGAGGTGCGGCTCCGCATCGCCGACGTCGATCGCGTGAAGCGCGGCGGGCATGCCCGCGAACGCGTGCCGGGCGAAGAAGCAGGCGCCCGCGGTGCCCTCCGGGCAGCGAACCAGTGTCAGCGGGCGATCGACCAGGTGCGGCAGGAGCTGGTCGGCCACCGCCTCGTAGTACGCGGCGAGCTCGCGCTTGGTCACGCCGAGCGCCGGGAAGTACACCTTGTCCGGGTTGGAGAGCTTCACCCCGGCTACGGGGGCTCGCTCCGGGACCACCTCCGTCGCCGGCTTGTCCTCGCGTATGCCGACGAAGACCGGGTGGCGCAGCTTTCCGTCGCGGGTGCGCTCGGCGAAGGTCACCTCGACCACCATCTCCGGCCGCACCCAGTGCACGCCGCGCGCCGCGGCGCCTCGAGGCCCGCCTTCGAAAGGAGAGGCGTCGATCTCGAGCGCCGAGAGCCGCCGGTGAAGGGCTCGCAGCGTGCGCTCGTCGAAGCCCGTGCCGACCTTGCCCACGTAGCGCAGCCGGCCTTCGAAGCGCTGGCCGAGCAGGAGCGCGCCGAGGCCCGTCCGGCTGCCCGAGGGCTCACTGAACCCGCCGACCACCGCCTCCTCGCGCTCCACGCACTTCACCTTGCGCCAGTCCCGCGTCCGGCGTCCGACGTGCGTGCTACGCGCGCGCTTGCTGACCACGCCCTCCAGCCCGAGCGCGCACACGCGCTCGGAGAACGCGCGGCCCTGCCCGACGACGTGGTCGCCGTAGCGCACACGATCCTCGGAAGCGCCCGCCAGCAGCGCTCGGAGCGCCTTCTTTCGGGTCAGGAGCGGCACGCGGGCCAGATCGAAGCCGTCCAAGTGGAGCAGATCGAACACGAAGTAGCGGACCGGCTCGTCGCGGGTGCCGAGCGCGCGTTGCAGGGCGCCGAAGTCGCTCTTCCCCTCCGGGTCGAGGACGACCGCTTCCCCGTCCAGCCAACAGGAGCGGACGGGGAGCGTCGCGAGCGTTCGAGCGACCGAGGGGAAGCGGTCGGTCCAGTCGTTCTGACTGCGGGTGAAGAGCGTGACGGCGCCCTCCTCGATGCGCGCGAGGATGCGGTAGCCGTCGAGCTTGATCTCGTGCAGCCAGCCGTCGCCCTCGGGCGGTGTGGCGACGCGGGTCGCGAGCTGAGGGGCGACGAGCTCGGGCAGCGACGCCGCGCGCGCCCCCTCGATGCCGGCGGGGTCGAGCGCGCCGGCCTGCACGCCCGTGTGCCACGCTCAATCGGGATCGCGGGAGATTTGGTCCAGCGTGCGGCCGCTGGCGACGCTCCGTGCTTCGCGTTCCAGCAGCGCGTCGCCCCGCCCGGGCTGGGCCTCTTCGTCCTCGCCCTTGATGAGCAGCCACGGATCGGCGCCGCGGGTGCGGATCAAGCTGAAGCGACCGCGCAACTTCGCGCCCTCGAGCGTGAAACGGAGGTGACCCTTCTCGAGGCCTGCGCTCGGATCGTCGAGCGGCGTCCACGTCCCGCGGTCCCAGAGGAGCACCGTCCCGGCGCCGTATTCACCCTTCGGGATCACGCCCTCGAACGCGCCGTACTCGACCGGGTGATCCTCGGTGCGGACCGCCAGCCGGCGCTCGCGCGGGTCGAGGCTGGGACCTTTGGGGACCGCCCAGCTCAGCAGCACGCCCTCGTGCTCCAGGCGGAGGTCGTAGTGCAGCCGGCGGGCGGCGTGCTTCTGGACGACGAAGCTGCGCCCGCTCGGCGATGCGCCGCGCTCGGCGGGAGGCTCGGGCGTCCGCTCGAGGCGGCGCTTGTCGCGATACTCGCCCAGCTCCTCCCGCGCGTCGCGCCGGGCCGTCCCGCGCTCGGGCACCTCAGCCTACCGGCCACTCGTTCGGCTCGATGACTCCGTCGCCGTCGACGTCCCAGCGCGCCACCATGGCCGGCGTGAGCTCGTCCGGCTCGATGACGCCGTCTTGGTTTCCGTCCCAGTAGTGGAACGCGGCGAGGCCGTTCGGGCCGGCGCGGATCTCCAGCTCCGCGATCCGCGCGCGCATCGGGCCGGGCAGGGTCTCGACCGCTGCCGCGAGCTCCGCCGGCTCGAGCTCCCCGTCGCGGTTCAAGTCCCAGGTCTGTTCGAGCCCCGCTGCAATCTCGCTCGAGCTCAGGACGCCGTCCTCGTTCGTGTCCCAGATGCTCTCGCAGCTCGGGGGGACGCTCGGTCGGTTCTCTGCGGGGTCGATACCATACCCGGTCAGCACGGCCTCGTGCTCCGTGGCCGAGGGCGTCAAGGTCGTGGTGCTCGGCGTTCCCGTGTAGGCGCCGCACGCGCACGCGCCGAGGGAGAGGAGCAGGGCGGCTCGTCGCATGCCGGAAAGGGACGCGAATGCCGTGCCGTCGATTCGGTCGAGGACGCGGGTGGCCTCGGGTGTCTGCGGCGTTCCGCCTCGCGTCACGCCGATTTTCGTCCCTTCGGGCTCTTCTTCGGCCCGGCTTTGTTCGTCTTCGCGGCGGGCTTCTTCGTCTTCGCGGCGGGCTTCTTCGTCTTCGCGGCGGGCTTCTTCGTCTTCGCGGCGGGCTTCTTCGTCTTCGCGGCGGGGGCGGGTGCTTCACCGGATTCGGTCTCGGCGAGGCTCTGCTTGAGCAGCGCCATCAGGTCGACCTCGCGCGCGGCAGGGCGCTCCACCTCCTCGGGCTCGGTGACGACGTTCACCTCGCCTCGCTCGGCTTTCTCTTCGATGATCCGCATCAGGTCGTCGTGGTAGTCGTCGTGAAAGCGGCTCAGATCGAAGGGCCGGGTCATTCCCTCTACGAGCTGTTCGGCCATCTGGCGCTCCATCGGGCTCACCCCGAGTGCGTCCGCGCCCTCCGCCGATACGCCCGCCTCGCCTTCGTCGCGGATCTCATCGGCATAGCGCAGGATCTCGAGGGCGAGCGCCGCTCCGCGTGGCATGACGGCCGCGACGTGCTGTCGCGCCCGGATCACCACCGTGGCGATGCCGATCTTTTGCATCTTGCGCAACGTGTCTCTCAGGAGCGCATAGGCTTTGAAGCCCCGCTTCGTCGGGCGGAGATAGTAGGGTTTCTCGCAGTAGACCCAGTCGACCTCGTCCGCGTCCGCGAACTGCACGATCTCCACCGTCTGCGTGGCTTCTACGTTCGCGCGGGCGAAGTCGCCGTCGTCGAGCACGACGAACTCTCCGTCGTCGATCTCGTAGCCTTTGACAATCTCGTCCCAGGGGACCCTCTCCCCGGTCTCCTTGTTGACGCGCTCGTACCCGATGCGCGCCATGTTGCGCTGGTCGAGCATGGTGAAGGAGACGCCTCCGTGGCGTGACTCGGCGCTCACCAGCTCCACCGGGATCTGGACCAACCCAAAGCTGATGGCTCCCTTCCAGATCGCGCGCGCAGGCATCCTCGTTCCCTCCTGCGCTCATCACGCCAGGTGCTCCTACCGGGACGCGCACGCGGCCTGCGCCTCGCCTCGACGCGGCACGTCGCCCCGCCGAGGCGAGGCGCGACCCGAGCGCCGTCGGTGTGGTGTGAGCTTCGAACGCCGCGCCGGTCGCCCCGAGCCAGCGCGTGACATCGGGCGCGCGGCGAGCGGGGCGTCGCCCTGAGCCTCATCGTTGCGGGCGCGCCTCGCGGGGCCAACTTCAGCCGCATGGGGCGCTCGTCGCCGATCGGCGTCCTCGCCTGTTTGCTCGGTGCCTGCGGTGGGGGCGCGCCTTCCCAGGCGCTCGGCGAGCGCATCGCCGACGTGCGCTTCGACACGCTCGGGGGCGAGGTGTGGGCCTTCGAGCACCGGGTGAGCGGGCGCGCACCGGAAGGATGCGTCGCGGTGGAGGTCAAGCGCGGCCCGGTGCGTCTCCGCGCGCCCGTTCGCCGAGGACGCTTCGGCGTCACGGTGCCGCTCGCGCCGGGCGAGAACGTGGTGGGCGCGTACTGCGTGGACCCCGCGGTGCGGGCGCGAGAGGCGCGGCTGGTCTACCGCGTACGCCTGCCCGCCGGGCCGCGCGCCATTCTGCGCCTGGGCGTGAGCGCGGACCACATCGAGCTCGACGGGGTCGAGAGCACGCCCAATCGCGGTACCCACCTGCCCCTGACCGACTACCGGTGGTCGGCGGATCCGAGCAACCCGGCCCCGCTCCGCTCGGCGGACGGACGCTCGCTCCGAGAGCTCGCGGGGCCGCGCGCCAGCCTCGCCGTTCCGTCCGACGACGGGGAGTACCTGGTGTGGCTGACGGCGACCGATGCGGCCGGCCGCGACGATTGCGCGGGGGTCTCGTTCCGGGTCGAGGGGGGGCGTGCGCGGCGCATCGACCCTATGCGCGAGCACCCCGCGTGGCTGGACCGCGCCGTGGTCTGCGGCCCAATCGGAGAGGCCGCCTTCGATACCATCTCCGCGCGGCTTCCGCGCTTGGCCGAGCTCGGTGTCGACGCGTTGCGCCTGAGCCCGCTCTCCGACTCGCCCGGAGGCGACCGCGGCGACACCGAGGAATTCGGCGTGCGCGTCAGCGCGGGCCGGCTCCAAGCCTTTCGCGCGCTCGTCGGTCGTGCTCACGCGCTCGGCATCCGGATCCTCCTCGACTTCGCGCCGAGCCACACATCGGAGGCGCATCGCTACTCCCTGAGCGCGGCCCGCGACGGCCGGCGGTCGCCCTACTGGCGGTTCTACACGCGGGGCTCGGGAGAGGGTGCCGCGCGCGGACCGGAGACCCTCCTGCGCCTCGACCACGACGAGCCCGAGGTCCGCCGCTGGATCATCGAGGCGCTCTCGCTCTGGGCTCGCGCGCTCGACGTGGATGGCTTCGTCGTGAACGGCGGGTGGAACGTGGCGGAGCGCGCGCCCGGGTTCTTCGCCGCGCTGCGCCGCGAGCTGGCGCGCATCGAGCCGCGGGTGGCGCTGCTGGCGGAGGCGCGCGTGGGGACCCGTACGTACCTCGATGATGGCTTCGACCCGAATCGACGACCGGACCGAGGCCGGTCGGTGGGCCGACGTGTCGGAGGAGGGTGAAGCCGCCGCCGCGCTCGACGACGCGGTCCGGCACGAGGCGCGTGATCCCGTGCCGCGCGTGCTCGAAGGTGAGGCGGTCCGTGCTCCGCGAGGCCTGGCGCTGGAGCGGGTGGCGGCCGCGCTGATGCTCACGCTGCCGGGGGTGCCAAACCTGTGCGTGGGTCGGGAACTCGGCGCGCCCCAGCCCGGCGAGCCGCTCCTCGAGTCCGCGTCCAATCCCTCGCGCCTGGACTTCCTGCGCCGCCTCATCGGGCTTCGCCACGCGGAGCCGGCGCTCTCGACCGGCGAGCTCATCCCGCTCGGGGTCGTTGGCGGCGACGACCGCGTCCATGCCTACGCGCGCGTTCCGAGGCGGGAAGGGCGACCGGTGCTCGTGGTCCTGAACTTCGGCGATGCGCCCGCGACCGTGCGCGTTCGGCTCTCGGGTGAGCTGGCGTCGACCCTGCGCGGGCGGCGCGACGTGGAGCTGCTGGGTCGGAGCGCGCTGCGTCGTCGAGGCGCGGAGCTCCGGCTGCATCTGGACCCTCACGAGGCCGCCGCCTGGGCGTTCGACGACTGATGCCCGTCCGCCGACGCGGCGCGCGCTGCCGACCTCGAGGCGCGAAAAAAGGGTCGCTCGCCGTGAAGCGAGCGACCCTTTTTCGGTGCCTTCCTTCAGCTCACGGGCACGTCGAGGACGGCGTCGGGGGCTGACAGGTGTTGGTGGTGGAGTCGCACTCGAGGCCCGGCTCGCAGTTGTCGGGCGAGAGCGTGCAGGTCCCGTCCTGGGGGACGAGCGCGACACAGACGTTCGGGGTCACGGACGTGTCGCAGCGAGCGTAGGCGCTGCACTGGCGGTTCTCCGTTCGCCCGCCGACCGTCACCGCGCTGCCGCACTGCGCGCCGACGTCCACGAAGACGATGCCGTAGCGGCAGTGGTTGCCGCCGCTCCCCTCGTCGGTGCAGGTCAAACCAATCCGGTGGTCGCAGAGGCTGTGGGCGGTGTCGCAGGTCGCGCCCTCCGAGAGCGCCGCCATGCAGGTCTTGCTGCCGCTATCGCACTCGAACCCGGACGCGCACTGCATGTCCGAGCCAGGGAAGCAGTCGTCGCCGTTCATCCCGTAGGTGACCGTCCGGCACTGGTTCGAGCCCGTCACGCCGGCGCTCGAGTCGAACTGCTTCACGCACGACTGTCCGCCGAAGCTGTCGCAGAACTCGCTCGAGCCCTGGTTGGCGGGGTTGCAGCTGGAGCCGTCCGGCTTGGCCGGGACGCACTGGCCGCGCGGGCAATCCGCGGTGCCGTAGTTGCCCGAGGTGGGCCGGCAGTACATGCGACGGCCGGTGCGGCCCGTCCCCTCGTCGTTGCCACACTGCAGATCCGTGAAGCAGGAGCCCATCAGCGTGGTGACCTGGCCCGCGAGCGGCACGCACGCGTCGAGTATCGGCGGGTTGCTGGCGGAGAAGAATCCATCGCAGTCGGCGACCTTCGCGGCGTCGCAGGTCGCCTGGTCGGTGAGACCGTTGGTGAGCGGGGTCGGTGTGCCGCTCTCGCAGGAGGCGGTCATCACGCGCTGGCAGGTGGCGTCGTCCTCGTATGCGCCGGTGAACCCGTTCGGGTTGCACTCCATGAAGCGGGCGCAGTAGGCGCTGGCCATCGAGGCGCAGTCGCTGCCGCCTCCCCCACCGCCGTCGGTGCCGCCTCCGCCGCCGCCGTCGGTGTCTCCACCGCCGCCCCCACCTCCGTCGGAGCCTCCTCCGCCGCCACCGCCGTCCGTCATGGACGTAGTGCCGCCGTCGGGCGTGGGCGTGGTGCCGCCGTCGTCACCGCTGCCCGAGTTGTCGCACGCGACGGCGATCAGACTCGCCAGCCCGGCCATGCAGGCCAACCATGTCCGTGAGCTCGTTTTCATCATCAAGTCCTCCCTCATTCCTGGGTCCGGCTAGATTCTCCGCCGGCAGGGCGAAGCTCGCTCGTCGACGAGCGTTCGGGCTCGGTCGCGAACGAACCGCCCCCTCATCGGTCCTGCGCGTACCAGGTTTCGTGTCCGGTGCGCAATTCGTGATGCACGACACGGATGACTTGGCGTGCGGCGTGCAGCGATCAGGCGGGACGGGAAAGGAGCCTCCGATGCGACCGAACCTCAGACCTCTCGCCGAGCAGGTGATCGTGATCACCGGCGCCAGCAGCGGGATCGGGCTCTGCACGGCGCGGCTGGCCGCCCGTGAAGGGGCCCGGGTCATCCTCGGCGCGCGAAGCGCCGACGTGCTCGCGCGCGTGGTCTCCGAGATCGAAGCGCAGGGGGGACGGGCGCTGGCGGTCGACGTCGACGTGACGGACCCGGACGAAGTCGAGCGTTTGGCCGTGCAGGCCGAGGAGCGTTTTGGCCCGATCGACACCTGGGTGAACAACGCGGGGGTGTCCATCTTCGGCGCGCTCACGGAGACGCCAATCGACGATCACCGGCGCCTTTTCGAGACGAATTATTGGGGCGTGGTCCACGGCGCCACCGTGGCGTTACGCCACTTTGGGGAGCGAGGCGGTGCCTTGATCAACATCGGCAGTGTGGCCGGCGACCGGTCGCTCCCACTGCAGGGCGCCTACAGCGCGAGCAAGCACGCGGTGAAGGGCTTCACGGAGGCGCTCCGCATGGAGCTCGAGCACGAGGGCGCGCCGGTGAGCGTCACGCTGATCAAGCCGAGCTCGATCGCGACGCCCTACCACGAGCACGCGCGCGCGTTCACGCCGAACGAGCCGCGCAACGCGCCGCCACTCTACGCGCCGGAGCTGGTCGCCAAGGCCATCCTCCGAGCGGCGGTCGAGCCGGTGCGGGAGGTCTTCGTCGGTGGCTCCGGGCGTGCCGTCTCCGCGCTCGGCGCGGTCGCGCCGCGGCTCGCCGACCGGCTGTTGGAAGGCACGCTCTTCGAGGCCCAGCAGACCGATGTGCGCGCCAACGGTCGCCACGACAACCTCTTCGCGCCGGGGCACGACGGGCGCGAGCGCGGTCGCTATCCCGAGCGGGTGCACGAGCGGAGCCTCGCGGACCGCGCCGCCGAGCGCCCGGCGCGCTCGCTCTTGATGGGCGCGCTCCTGGTGGCGGGCGTCGCGCTCTTGGTCCGCAACCTCTGACCCGCTCGCGGAGCGTGCCCGAGAGCGGAGGAGTGGGGCGCCCCCCGTTTGTTGTCGCGCCGTGCTCGGGCGGAGCACCGAACGCGAGGAACGGTCGTGTCGCGTGCGGTGTGCGGGGGGCGCTATCGTTGTCGGCGATGAACGACTTCCGCCTCCAATCGCTGCCCTTCGGGCCTCCTCTGCCGCCGATGCTGGCCAAGCTCGCCGGAGCGCTGCCCGAGGGCGAAGGGTGGCTCTACGAGCCGAAGTGGGACGGCTTTCGCGCTCTCGTCTTCCGGGACGGGGACGCGCTCTACCTGCAGAGCCGAGACGAGCGGCCGCTCGGCCGCTACTTCCCGGAGCTGTGTGAGGCGCTCCTGGCACAGGTGCCCGAAACCTGCGTCCTCGACGGCGAGATCGTGGTCGCGAGAGAGGGCGCGCTCGACTTCGAAGCGCTGCAGCTGAGACTCCACCCCGCGGCGTCGCGGGTGAAGAAGCTCGCCGCGGCCACGCCCGCCTCGTTCGTCGCGTTCGATCTCTTGGCGCTCGGCGCCGACGACCTGCGCGAGCGGCCGGAGAGGGAGCGCAGGGCCGCGCTGGAGCGGGCGCTGGCAGGCGCGTCGCCGCCGATCCACGTCACGCCGGCCACCACCGACCGGGCGCTGGCGGCCGAGTGGTTCGAGCGCTTCGAAGGTGCGGGGCTCGACGGGGTGATCGCGAAGCCCTTCGACCTCGTCTATCAATCGAAGAAGCGCGCCATGCTGAAGATCAAGCACGCGCGGACCGCGGACTGCGTGGTGGCCGGGTTTCGCTGGCACAAGAAGGGGCCCGGGGAGCTGGTCGGCTCGCTCCTGCTCGGCCTCTACGACGACGACGCGCGCCTGCAGCACGTCGGGGTCACCTCGTCGTTCACCACGACGAAGCGGCGCGCGCTGGCCGAGGAGCTGGCCCCGCTCCGGGAAGGCGCGCTCGAGGGGCATCCGTGGGCCTCGTGGGCGAGCGCCGACGGGGGGCGCCGTCCCGGCTTGCAGAGCCGCTGGAGCCAGGGAAAGGACCTCGCGTGGGAGCCGCTCCGCATCGAGCGGGTCTGCGAGGTCAAGTACGACCACCTGCAGGGCAGGCGCTTCCGCCACGCCACGACCTTCCAGCGCTGGCGCTCCGACAAGGCGCCGGCGGACTGCCGCTACGATCAGCTCGAGGTCACGCCGCCCTACGAGCTTCAGCGGATTCTTCGCCGCTGAGCGTCCGCGCGCTGGTGCGTAGCAGCGGGCGTGCGCGTCTTCGGGCCGGCAACTCGCGCGCTCGGGCGGTCGGGGGCTATCGTGGTGCTGCGATGGCCAGTCGCTCGAAGAAGGTCGCGCTCGAGGTCGCGGGCCGGGAGGTCTCGGTCTCGAACCCGGGCAAGCTCTACTTCCCGGAGGCCGGGCACACCAAGCTGGATCTGGTGCGCTACTACGCCGCCGTGGCCGAGGGCGCGCTGCGCGGCGCGGGCGGGCGGCCCAACGTCCTCATGCGCTATGTGGACGGCGCGGCGGGGGAGTTCTTCTTCCAGAAGCGCGCGCCGGAGAAGCGGCCCGACTGGCTCGACACCGTCACGCTGCGTTTCCCGAGCGGACGCAGCGCCCAAGAGCTCGTCCCGCGGGAGCCGGCCGCCCTCTGTTGGATGGCCAACCTCGGCTGCATCGATCTGAACCCGCACCCGGTCCGGGCCGAGGACCTCGAGCACCCGGACGAGCTGCGCGTCGACCTCGATCCGGTGCCGGGCATCGAGTGGGCGCAGATTCGTCGATGTCGCGCGGGTGGTGCGCGAGGTCTTGGTCGACCTCGAGCTCGTCGGTTGGCCGAAGACCTCCGGCTCGCGGGGCGTGCACGTGAACGTGCGGCTGGAGCGGCGCTGGGGCTTCGACCAGGTGCGCCGCGCGGCGCTGGCCATCGCCCGCGAAGTGGAGCGGCGAGCGCCGGCCATCGCCACCAGCAAGTGGTGGAAAGAGGAGCGGCACGGCGTCTTCCTCGACTACAACCAGAACGCCAAGGACCGCACCGTGGCCAGCGCCTATTCGGTGCGGCCGACCCCGGACGCGCGGGTGTCCATGCCGCTCACGTGGGAGGAGCTCTTCGCCTGCGATCCGGCCGACTACACCCTCGGGACGGTGCCGGCGCGCTACGCCGAGGTGGGCGACCGGCACGGAGGGATCGACGACGCGCCCTGCTCGCTCGACACGACGCTGGCGTTGAGCGCCGAGCAGGAGGCCGCCGGGCTCGGCGACGCGCCGTGGCCGCCGCACTACCGCAAGCAGGCCGGCGAGCCGCGCCGCGTGGCGCCCTCGCGCGCGAAGACGACGAAGACCGCGCGGCGCCGGGCGGCACATCCGCTGATCGAGATCGGTCGCGCCGCCCGGAAGGAGGACGTGCTCGCCGGTCTCGAGCGATGGAAGGCGCGGCATCCGGAGGCCGCCGCTCACCTCGAGCCCGCCGACGTCCTCGTGGACGCGATGCGGGGCCGCTACACGACCTGGACGCGCGTGCGCCTGAACCTCCGACACGTCCCGGAGGCGATGAGGCCACCGCAGGCGCCGCTCGACCCCGACTACGATCCCTGGTCGCGGTGATACGAGCGCGTCGGCGGGGGCACTCGTAGTTCGTGAGCAACAGATCGGGCGGCTGCTCGCGGAGCTGCTTCCGTCCGTCGATCACCTGATCGGGGCCCATCACCCGGTGCTTGCCGTCGCCCCCGACGTACATGCCGACGCGCAGCTTCCCGCGCATCGGGTGGTCGTCGCCCGAGCCGTGGACCCTCTCGGCGATGCGGCGCGCCTGGTCGGCGGCCAGCGCGTTCATCGGATAGAGGACGACGGCTTTGATGCCTTTCTCGCCGCGCTCCCGAGCGCGCAGACCGTGGTCGAGGATCGGCAACAGGAACGCTTCGGTCTTCCCCGATCCCGTCCCGGTCACCACCAGGGTCGGCTGCGGCTCTCGGCCGTCCTTCGAGGCGCGCCGCTGCCACGCCGCGAGCTGGTGTTGGTACGGCGGTATACGGCACGAGCAGGTCGAGGGGGATCCGCGCATCGGACGGTGCCGGCTCGAAGGGCAAGCGCAGCCGCAGATACGGCCCCTGGAAGACGCCCGTCCCGCCATCGCGTCGATCTGCCGAAAGAAATCGGAAGAGCGCCGCCTCGAGCTCGCGATCCGAGAGCGCCCACGTCGTGCGCAGATAATCGAGCAGCGTCTCGCGGATCTCGGAGGCGACCAGCGCGGGGATCATGCGAGCGACCGTACCGTGAGGCTCGATCCCGCCTCAACGAAAAGCACACGAATTCGGCTCCACCACCGGCCCGTGCGGGCGAGGTCGTCGACCGCGTTGACGCATCCGCCAGCGTTGAGGGAAAGTCGTGCGTCGACCTACGAGCGCACGAACGGAGCCCATGCCGTCCATCAATCTGCGTGAGATCTCCAACCGGCCCCGCGGCATCTCCGGAGCTCGGTACCTTCGATATCGAATCGACCGGATCAACTCCTACTGGTGGAAGCTGACGGCGACCCTTCCCGTGCAGTACCACATCGCGTTCGAGTCGCTGTGGGACGACGACCGCAAGCGCGCGTTCCGCGAGGGGTTCGAGGTGCTGGGCGCTCGAGCATGGAGCAGGCAGCACCTGCTGGTGTCCTCCGGCATGTTCGGGCCGACCCGCACCGAGGTGCACGTGGAGGTCGTCCGGCGCCGCGCCATCGACAACGAGCAGTGGCACGTGGTCGCGCTTCCACCAGTGGCGACGAATGCGCAGACCCACGTGGACTATGCGTACACGGGTCACTTGCCCCGTGGGCGCGTGCCACCCACGGGCCCGCGGTATGCCGACGTCGCGGTCGTGCAGCTGAAAGAGGAAGACCTCGGGTGCAACTGGCATCATCTGCGCAGTGGCCAACCGCGCCTGCGCCGCACGCTGCAGCTCGGAGCTGCACACGAGATCGGTCACATGCTCGGCCTCCAGCATCCGGGCTGCGTGGGCAACGAGCCCAGCTGCTACGGCGATCCCAACGAACGCAGCGGCGCGGCATCATGGGCCTCGGCAGCTGGGTGTCGGCTACCGACTACCTCTGGGCGCGACGCATCATGGAGCGCGAGACGACCTCCCGCTGGACGGTCGTGAACGAGCGGCGCGGGCCGTCCGAACCGATGTGCGAAGCTCCGCCGCGCTGACGTGCGATCCCATCCCCACGCGGTCGTCGTCGTCGCCGGTCTGCTGGCCACGGCCATCCTCACCGGCGCCGGCGTCGCGCTCTCTCCCTCGCTCTCGACGGTGGGCGCCGCTGTCGAGCGGCCCATGCCGACGGAGAACCGGCCGCTCTCCGTGACGTCCGCCTCCTCGCGCGAGCCACGGCCCCTGGTGCTCGCGTGGGAAGACGGCCGCGCCGCGCTGCCCTCGTTCGCGCTCTACGAGACCGGCCTCTTCCTGCGTTCGATCTACGACCGGACGGGCTCGTACGTCTCGGGCGCGCTCACTCCGGCGCAGGCTTCTGTCCTCTCCGCCCGCTTCGTCGCGGCGCGGCTCGAGTCCATGGCACCGCACGTTCGTCTCTTCGCCTCGGCCGACACGAATGTCACCACGGTCTGTGTCGCCGAGCGCGGTGGGTGGGTCTGCGCGAGCGTCGATGGGCTGGATCCGCCGTCGGCGAGCGACGCGGGACCCTACCGGGTGCAATGGGAGGCCCGGGCTCCGTTGCCCGAGCCGTTCGCGCTCGCCCGGGCGTTGTTGACCGAGGCTCGCGACTGGCCCGGCCGGCCTTGGACGGCTTCATCGTTCGACGTCCAGGTGAGCGCGCTCGACCCCGCCGAGCAGCCCTCCTGGGCAGGCCCGCCGGTGGACTGGCCGCCCGAGCTGCCGGCGCTCGCGGTGGACCGAGACCATCTACAGCAGGTCTCGCCCGGCGAGGCCGCGGCCATCCGCGCCTTCGTCGAGCGAGCGGAGGACGGGGTGCGCATCCGAGGTCGGGCGGCGTCGGTCGAGCTGGTGGTCCCCCACCTGCCGGCGCTCGACACCATGCTCGCGGTGCGCCACGCGTTCGAGCGTTTCCTCTACGGCCTGCCGTGAGAAGGCCTGGGGTCGTCGAGCCGATCCGGGCTGCGACCGCCGGCTCCGTCGGCCATCCGCGGTCAGCGCTTGGAAGGGTCCGACGAAGCCGCGGGAGCGCGCCGCGCCTCGAGGATGGCCCGGTTCCACTCGGCGACCACCTTCACGTGCTGGGGCAGGGAGTCACGGGTGCTCATGATCTGCTCGACCGATTCCTTGAGCGACATCTCGCGCTTGCCCACCTTCGACCCCTCGTCCATCACCGTCCTCCCGGCTGGCGGAAAGAGTATCCCTTCTGCTCGAGGCGGCCAACGATATCGGCCGCGAGGCTCTGCTCCCCCTCGACCTCGAAGAGCTCGGCGATGCTCCAGAGATTTTGCTTCATTGAACCTCGCATCGTCGCCGATCACGCAGCTCGATGGAAGGCCTCGGCACCGGCCAGTTCTTTCGAACGATTGACGGCCCGTCGACGACCTGTGCACTCGATCACTTCGGCGCACGACATCGCGACGACGACTCGCATGGCGTGATACGCTCGGGCGCGACGACTCGGGAGGGGAACGTGCGACAGTCGGCCATCTTCACGACGCTCTACGCGCTGACTCTCGCGGGATGCGCGATGTCGACAGACCCGCGTCACGAGCCGCCCCCGCCGCCTCCGCCGGCGACCATCGACGCCTGCCCAGCGGGCGGGACGCTCAACGTCCTCTTGTGGGACGTGTACGCGACGCCTCGCAAGCCCGACGGTAGCGTGTGGGACGGCGTGGGCTCCAACACCATCGAGCTGGTGTGCTCGGTCGCGGCGAGCGAGATCCGGAGCGCGGTCACCGACGCCATCAACGGCCAGCTCGCAGGTGCCGGCACGTTCGCGGATTGAGTCGCCGGACAGCAGTTCGAGTCCGTGGTGGCCAACCTCTGCGGTCTGAGCGGCAACTGGCTCGAGATGAGCTTCGAGGGCCCCGACCTCGTGGCGTTCGGAGCGTTCGCGGGAGACACGGACTGGCGGTGGCAAACGCCGGAGGCCTCGAACACCTGGGACGGGCAACTGCGCACGACGACGACCGGCGGCCCCGACGGGGTGGGCGTTCCCGTGCGACACGCCCAACGTGGTCGCCGAGCTCTCGGTGATCGATCGCGACATCGCGTTCGACGACCCGGTCGGCGCCGTCAGCCTCGACCTGTCGACCATCCCGGACGAGATGATTCTGCGAGGGCTGGGCCTGAGCGCATCTCACAACCGCGGACCGAGCATCGCCGAGCGCGACGGGGTCCAACCGTGGTCCGGCGCGACGAGGCGATGCCACGTATCGTCGAGGAACGACGGGCCGCGGATGGGCCCCGTCCCGCCGGCGAGGCGACGGGAGAGGTTGTGAGATGCGCTCTGCTACTCGGGCGCCGACGGAATCGCGGGCGTGCTGGTGCGGCTCGACGTGACGGGCGCCGTCCCGGTCTGCCCGTAGCCGGGGCTGCTCGCTCACGCCATTGGCACGATCGCTCTCCGGCGGTCTGAGCTTCGCCTCGGCTCACAGCCCACCGGTCCGTCGCAGGGCCGCGCCGGCAACTGACGCCTCCAGCGCCGCGCTCGTCGGGGCCGCGAGTCCGCGCTCGTTTGAAATCGCGGCTCGGATGTCCGGCAGGGTCTTCGCCGTGGGGGGCTCTCTCGTGGGGGGCCTCGGAAAGGAAAGAGAGAGAGATGCCGAAGCGTAAACCGAACGCCGTACGCCCCGATTCACCCGCTGACATCGCGGCCGCCTATGCGGAGATCGCGCCCGAGCTGGACAAGCTGCCGCCCGAGCTGATCGGCCGCGTCAACGCGGACATCCCGAGCGCCGTCTCGATCGCCTTGGGCGCGCTGCCCGCGATCAAAGGGCTCGTGCCGGCCATGAAGGAGGTCTTCAAGAAACCGCCGCTCGACGAGATCGGTCGGATTCGCGTGCGGGCCCTCGGGCTTCTGTACACGCACCTCCGCTACGTGCCGCGCAACTCGCAGCAGCTCGAGGCGGACCTCGAGGAGGGGCGGGTGTTGCGCGAGCAGCTCCTGAGCGTCGCCGACGCGCACGTCTCGTTCGGGGCGATGAACGGGGACGCCGTGGCCGCGATCCGCGACGGCAGGGGCCACCTCGATCGCGCCAACGATCTGATCGCGCTCGGCGCGCTCTTCCGCGCCTCCTGGGACGACATCAAAGGCAAGACCTTGGTCACCCAGGAGCAGATCGATCGCGCGAGCATGCTCGGCACGCAGCTCGTGGCCGAGCTCGGCGCGAAGACCATCGGCGCGGGGACCGCGGCCCCGGGCAGGACCTGGGCCGACCAGCGCAGCCGGGCCTTCCGCCTCTTCGTCTTCGACTACACCGAGATCCAGCGCGCCGTGGAGTACGTGCGCTACCACGACGGAGACGCGGCCGCGATCGCCCCCAGCATCTACCTCGGGCGGGGCCAGCATGCGTCGAGCGACGCCACGGACCCGGGCGCCGGCGAGACCGGGGCGAGCGGAGCTGCGTCGACCGACGGGGCCGCGACCGGCTCGGGCGGCGCGACCGGCAACGCGGGCGCCAACGACGCGGGCGCGAGCAGCGCAGGTTCGAGCGGCGCGGGCGAACCGCAGTCGACCAACTGACGCCTCGGCCAGCGCTCCACGAGCTCCCTCCCCCGAATCGAGGCCGTCGCACCGGCTCTCGCATGAGCACCCTTCCTCGAATGCGGGGGAGGGCGGGGGTCGGGGGCAGTCGCGGAGGCAGCGAAGCTCACTCGGCCACCCACCTCGCGACGGCATCCCGGGATGAGAGGCGCGCAGGAACGGTCGGAGGGCGCTCGATGGTCCGCCGCGCGGCGCGTCCCTCCGCTCGTGCCGTTGCCGGAGGCCGCCTCGAGCCTCGAATGAGCCTCCGAACGCTCACCGATTCCGCCGGCGTTCCGATCGCGCCAAGAGAGCGTTCGGGATCTGGGCCGAGCGATGGGCCCGAACCGTCTGAGCGTTCCCCCCGTTCCGCTCTCGCCTTCGGGGAACTCTCGGACCCGTCCCCGATCTCCGCCGCTGTCTGGGCCGACCCCTCGGACCTTCGTCAATTCTCCCACCAGTTTGCGCGAACCCTCGGACCGCTCCCCGATCTCCGCCGCTGTGTGGGGCGACCTCTCGGACCGTTCGTCAATTCCCCCAGCAGTTTTCGCGAACCCTCCGACCGTTCCCCCATCTCCGCCGCTGTCGGGTCCGACCCCTCGGACCGTTCGCAAGAGTCCCCAGGAACTTCCACGAACCCTCCGACCGTTCACCCAATTTCCCCAGGAACTTCCACGAACCCTCGGAGGGTTCCCCGAGAGGCCCTCCCGCGCGGAACCGACCCCGTGGGCCGTTCCACTCGCCGCCGGAGGGCCTCTGGGCAGCCCTCGGACCCTTCCCCCACGGTCCCTGGCATTTTCGACCCCCGGTCCGACCGTTCGCCGAAGCCGCCACGGACTTTTCGGAACCCTCCGACCCCTCCCCTCGAGCTGCCACGGTCTTTTCGGACCCTTTCGACCGTTCGGCCGAGCCGCCACGGCTTTCGGGGACCCCTCCCACCGTTGCTGCCGCGGGCGCTCGGAGCCGTCCGAAGCCTGCGCGAGCGTTGGCGACCTGCACACCGGACGCGCGGTGGAGCGAGCATGTCACCCGCGCCTCCGCCGGAGCGGAGAAGGCTCCGAGACCCACGAGTCGTCCGGGCGTCGGGGATGAGGCACAGAGTACAGCGCGCTCCCGGCCCCATGCTCGGTCCGGCAGACGCCGCCCTTTCCAGCCAGGCTCATGACCGCGCCGCGCGTGGCGGATGGCGCGGCGTCGGCGCCGGCTCGACCCCGGCTGCCCGCGGCTCGGGACAGACCGGGATCGGCAGGGCCGAACGCCCAATCCTCGAGTCCCTGTGGAGCACCGAGTCCATTTGGAGAACCGAGAAAGCGCGGCGCGCGACGTGGTCCAGCCTTGGCTCGGGTCGACGAGGCGACGCCGAAGACTCGCCCATGAGGCACGGGCCGCGGATGGGCCGCGTGCGGCCTGCGAGTTCCGCGGATTCGAATGAATCGGTGCTCTAGGCCGCGCAGACAGCCGATGCTCCCATGGGCGACAGGGACCGAGCATTATCTGGTTGGTAGCTGGACACGTGTTCAGTAGAATGCTACGTAGAACGTACGATGCGTGGGGGCAGCATCATCGATTTAGTCGACCGCGATGCAGCGCGGATCATGGACGAGGGTCTCGTCCGCATGTCGCGTGAACAAACGGTCGTGCGGCTCTCGCTCGGCGAAGGTTTCGTCGCGCTGGCGAATGGTTGGCAGGAGCTCGGCTTCTCGCGCTTTTCGGACTACGTGCGGGAACGCTGCCAGCGGAGCGGGCGGTGGGGCGAGGACACGCGGGCCGTGGCGCGTCGGCTGGCGGAGCTGCCGCGCATCCGGCGCGCGCTCTTGTCGGGCTCCATCGGCTGGTGCATGGCCGAAGCGCTCGCGCGGTACGCCGAGGCGGAGGACGAAGAGGAGCTGCTCGAGGCCACGCGGGGCATGACCGTGCGGGCGGTGAAGCGGGCCATGCGCGAGCGAGGCGGCGAGGCCGAGGCGGACGAGCCGGCAGGCTTCGGCACGCTGGACGTGCGGGTCGACGTCGAGGAGGCGTGGGCGCTCGAGGCCACGCGGCCGATGGTCGAGCTGCTGGATGGTCGGGGCGAGCCGGGCGCGTGGCTCGAGTCCGTCCTGGCCGAGGCGCAGTGTGCTCTCTCGAACCTCGGCGCGGCGGCGGACCTGACGCCGGAGGACGTCGCCGAGCGGCAGCGCGCGTGGCTGGCGAGCATCGAGTCCGGCAAGCAGCGGATGGACCGGAGAGAGGCGGCGGCGGAGCCCGCTCTGCCGGCGGCCTTGGAGGAGACGATTCCGGCGGCGATCGAAGAGCTCCCGAGCGACGCGCGGGGGATTGATCGACGCATCGTCCGCGAGCTCGCCCCGCGGCTGGCGAGCAGTGACCTCGCGTTCGGCCGCCAGCTCGCCAAGTTCTACCGGGCGCGTGGCTGGCACGTCCTCGGCTTCGCGAGCGAGGCGCAATATGCTCGAGAAAGGCTGGGCATGTCGCGCTCGGCCGTGTACGCGCGCATCACCCTGGCCAAGCGGGCCGCGCATTTGACGGAGGTCGGGGACGCCTTGCACGAAGGTCGCATCGGCCACGAAGCCGCGACCCTGATCGCGCGCGTGGCCACGCCGGACACCGAGACCGCGTGGATCGAGCGCGCCGGCCCGCCGCACGCACAAGCACCTCAAGGAAGAGGTGACGGCGGCCGAGCAGATCGCGCGGATGATGCACCTGGACGATCCGCCCGGCCCGCCGAGCGCGGAAGAGATCGCCATCGTCCAAGCGCTGGAGCGGGACATGAAGTGCGGCGCGTACGCCAGGCGCGCGTTCGGCATCGAGCGGGAGGACGACGCGCCGGCCCTTCTCGACCGCGCGCTGGGGTCGGCGCCGGAGAGCCTGTCCGCCGACATGGCGCGGGCCGCGTTGAGCGTGCAGGAAGGCCTCCGCTCGCTGATCCACCGCGCGCGAGCGCGAGCCGGCGAGCTGAGCGCCGAGGAGGCCGAGTCCGCCTGCACCGGCACCGTCGCCCCCGACGAGGCCCCGCTCCCGGTGATCGAGCGTGAAGCCGGCTTCACCGCGCCCGAGCCGGCGCTGCGGATCGCCGAGCCCCTCCGCGCCGACACCCCGAGCGAAGTGGAGGCCGCGCTGATCCAGATGTTCGGGGACGAAGCCTCCGGTCGGCATCGCCCCGTCCAGATGTTCGGGGACGAAGCGCCGGTCGATGATCTCCCCGTCCAGATGTTCGGGGACGACGCGCCGCATGATGATCTCCCCCTCCCGCCGGGAGGGGGCCGGGGGGTGGGGCTGGAGGACGCAGTCCAGATGTTCGGGGACGAGCGTGTCCGTCGCGATCTCCCCCTCCCGCCGGGAGGGGGCCGGGGGGTGGGGCTGGCCAGTGGCAAGGTCACTCTGAGAATCCGCGCGAGCGAGGAAACCATTCTCCACTACCGCATGCTGCAAGCAGCCCTCGAGCGGGCGGGCATCGGCGGCACCTTCGTCCGCTTCCTGGTCACGTCCTTCTGGTCCACGTGGGCGGAAGTCTTGGGCCGCACCAACGCCTGCGAAGCGATCCTCCGCCGCGACGGCTACGCCTGCACCTGCCCCGTGTGCACCCGCCCGAGCGCGCCTGGCTCGCACCACGTCCGCTACCGCAGCCACGGCGGCGGTGACGAGCCGTCCAACCTGACCAGCCCCTGCGAGCGCTGCCACCTCGACGGCGAGCACGGAGGGAGGCTGCGGATCACCGGTCAGGCGCCGGATCTCACCTGGTGCATCGGGCGGACGCCGATCATGGAGGTGCGGGGGCGCGAGCGTAGAGTGTTGGGGTGACGTTCAGCGGGGTACGGCGACCTTGGCCGCTTCGTCCAGTGCGACTTCGTCGAACCCAATCAGCGTACAAGCCTGCTGCTCTGCAGGATCCGTGGCCTCGAACGTCCGAACCTGAAGGTTGACTTGATATATCGCCTGCGGACCGACCTTGAGAGTGCGCTGCGCGACTGGCACCGTGGGATCCACGTAACCTTCGTACGGCTCGTCCCCCTCCACGTCATGGAACCTGAAATGCCCTGTCTGACTGTTGTATGTAACGAAATACCCTCGTGTGGTGATCTCGTCTTCTCCAACAGGATTCGACAGCGACATGGTCTCGCGGTAGCGGCGCGCCGCGGCAGGAGCAAGGAACACGGCACCATCCGGCCATTCGTTCAACACCTCGAGGTTCCAGGTGACGAGTGTCTTCAGGTAGCGCGAGTACGCTGAGCCCACGCGTGTGCGAAGCGTACTGATCTTGCTGCGTAGCTGGCGAGGATCCTCGCTGGCCAAGACGAGCGAACGGAGCTCGGCCGCACTCCGTGCGTATAGCTGCTCGTCCGCCGGAGCCAACTCGACCAAGAAGGACCCGGGCGAAGCCGCTGCGGCCGACAGCAACGCGCGCTCACGCAGGCCGCTGTCGATGCGCCCCCTCTGGGTGGGCTTGGCCTCGATCGCCTGAGCGAGTGCGTTCCACAATCGCTGGGTGCTGTCCATGATGTCGGCCAGCGCGCGGAGAGGCACCGCGGAGTCATGCAAGCCCGCACCGTCGATCCGAATCTGCGGCTGCTTGGCTCCAACCGGGGCCAGGCAAGTTCCGGGCAGCGTCGCGCCAGGCTCGGGAAGCTGCTCGTCGGTGAGATCGCCAGGATCCACCGTCCATGATCGACGGGCGTTGCCCTGGAGGTCGACGTCCGTGACTTCGAGGCCCGGCTTCAAGAGCGCGCTTCGGAGCGAAGCGGCTCCGGCGCGAATGGCCCGCTCCTCGGTGCGGGAGATCGGAGCGTGGACCCAGCGGGCGGCGGCCTCGTCCATGTCGGCCAGCACCGCGAGCGCTTTGCCGCCGTCCCGTCGCAGCAGCACCACCTGGGGACCGTCGTATTCGACCAACACCGAGTCGATCGTCCAGTCCCAGCCGGCGCGCGCCTGCTCGGGCAGCCGCCAGTCCTCTCGCATCACACCACCCTCAGCATTTCGGGTAGCTTCGCAAGAAAGGGCGCCCGGAGCCACATCGTGTGGTGACCGCGGTCCGGTCCGGTCTGCTTGATCTTGCCGTGCTCCGAGTGGAACTCGCCCCGCGCGATCCGATTCTTGCGGCGATAGGGCACAGCCCGCCGGACATCCTCCAGGTACTCGCGGTCGAGGGCGCACGAGAGCCCCGATCGCTGACAGGGCGGCGCCTTCGGACTGGCCCCGAGCTCGAGGTGGGATCGTGCATCAGCCTCGGTCGGCGGATTCGACTTCACGAGGCGATACACCACGCCGTCGAGATCGTTGGCGTCGGACGGCGGACAGTCGTCGGGGTAGAAGTCGGGCCACTCATTCTCGGGGGCTTCTCCGGGCATGGATCACTCCGGCGTTCGATCTAGCGACGGGCCGCGCAAGGCCACCGTGAACCTCTCATACGCGTCGCGCATGTCGGCTTCTCGGTCTCGGGTTTCGAAGGGTGGGGTGTAGCGGGTGGTGTCGGCTTCTTCGGGGGGCGGGGCGCCGGTTTCTACGGCGGCTTGCCAGGCTTCGAAGGTCCTGCGGTCGTGGCCGACTCCGGGGAGGCCGCGGTTCGTGGTGAAGACGATGCGGCCGTTCTGGTCGTACCAGGTGTTCTGCTCGTACTCGCGCAGGACCGGGAACTGGGTGCGGTAGATGGTGCAGAGCTCGTCGATCGTCAGGCCGAGCTCGAGGGCGGCGAGGGCGTCGATCTCCACCAGGGCCCAGCGGCGCTCGAAGGCGTTGCGCAGGGCGCAGTGACGATTCCACTTGGTGTCCGGCGAGGGCCAGGGGCTCAGGCGCGGGTCGTCGAGGGTCCAGCCCGGGGCGTTGGCGGCCGGCGCGTGGCAGAAGTCGTGGAGGTTCACGCCCTCGGAGGCGTCGCTCGCGAGGAGCAGGCGCAAGCGGCTGTCCTTCTTGCCGAAGGACTCGATGAGCTTGCCCTGCTCGACGTCGCTGAGGTTGCTGGCGTCGAAGGTGGCGATGGGGCCGTCGGTGGGTGCGATGTCGAAGGCGTGGGCCAGCTCGTGCAGCGACTTCTCCACCACCCACTCTTCGCCGCGAACCCGCACCCGCGAGCCCGGCGCGTACGATGTCTGCACGCTCATGATTCGATGACGTGATCTCCGCGGACCGGACCGCGGACCGCATGGCCGAAGACCAAAATGTCGACAGGAGGGTCGTCCATCGCTTCCCAAAGGGTCTACCACGCACTGGATGATTCCCGCGACAGCGAAATCGGTCGACGACTGTCAATTGGCGTTGACGTCGAGCGAGGGGGGCTGAGCGGCCATGTCGGAAACGTTGCGACTGGAAGCACCGCAGGCCGATCGCTCGAGCGGGTGATCGAGCGCGTGCGAGGGGTGGCCTTCGAGCGCGCCGACGGGTTGGCTCCGCGAGACACGAGCTACTGCCAGCGCGCCGCCGTCATCCTCGGCTGGCTCGACGACCAGGGGCAGGCGACCGAGGCGGGCTCGCCGTGGCTCGGGCGGGGCGCAACGGCCCGCGCGCACGAGCCGTCAGGCGGTCTCGAGCACGGCGTCAGCGCTGGGCGAGGGCGTCCGAGGGGGCGCCGGCGCGTGCTCCGGGTGAGCGCTCGCTCGGCGGGGGAGGGGTGAGCGTGCCGCGGCTGCGCACGCGGGGCTCGGCCGCCCGCGCGGTGAGGTCGACGGGGACCGTGCGAGAGCGCATCTCGCCCGTCGGGCCGCGGGTGACCAGCACCAGCTGCTCGGTGATCGGGGCGCCCACGGCCGTCACCAAGCGTCCGCCGGGCGCGAGCCGGTCGCGCAACGACTCTTCGGCGGGACCGGCGGCGAGGATGGCGTCGTAGCGGACCCGCCCCGGAGGGCCGGCGCGCCCGCCGGGCCGCAGCGTCACGTCGCGCGCGTAGCCGAGCGTGCGGAGCGCCCCTCGCTCGCGCGGGATCAGAATCGGGCAGCGTCTCGACGGCGTCCACGTCGGCGCCGAGCGCGGCGAGGAGGGCGGCGGTGTAGCCGGCGTCCGGACCGATCACGAGCACGCGATCACCCGGGCGGATGCGGGCGCGCTCGATCATGGCGGCCTGGACGTAGGGCTCCCGCACGCGGTAGCCGCCGCCGAGCGAGAATCGGTTGATCCTGGTAGGCCAGCGGCCACACGTCCTCGGGCAAGAAGAGGTGGCGCGGTACTGCGCTCAGGGCATCGAGGAGCGCCGAATCCTCGATGCCGCGCTCGGCGAGCTGTGCGGTCAGGGAGATGCGTGCTCGCGCGAAGGGGATGCCGCCGGGCGCGGTCTCGCTCTCCCCTCCCATCGCGCGCGCGGTGCCCTCCCAGCCGCGCTCGCCCCACGAGAGCGGGCCGGCGTTGGCCTCGCGCTCGGGCGTGGTCGGCGGGAGGTCGACCTCGGGCGGGACGGGCACGCACGCTCCGCCGACGAAGAGCGTCACGGCCAACGCGACGGCGCGCCGCATCAGCGGTGGACCCTCTCTTCGCGCGTCTCCGCCAGGTGCGCGCGGAAGAAGCGTGCGGCGAGCGAGGCGACCTCCTCGAGCGTGCCCGGCTCTTCGAAGAGGTGCCCGGCGCCCTCCACCAGCGCGAGGCGCGCCGGTGCGCGGAGCGCCCGCCCGGCGGCGCGGTTGAGACCGATCACCGGCTGGTCCAGGCTCCCCACGATGAGCAAGGTGGGCGCTCGCACCCGGCTCAGCGCGTCGCCGGCCAGGTCGGGGCGTCCGCCGCGCGACACCACCGCCGCCACCGCCTCGGGTCGCTGCGCCGCCGCCACCAGCGCGGCCGCGGCGCCCGTGCTGGCTCCGAAGAGGCCGATGGGCGCGTCGCGGGATTCGGGTTGGGCGCGCACCCAGTCCACCGCGCCCACCACCCGCTCGGCGAGCAGATCGATGTCGAAGCGCAGGTGCCGCGTCGCCAGGTCGACGGCCTCTTCGCGGCGCGTGAGCAGGTCGAAGAGCAGCGTGCCCACGCCGGCCCGCTGGAGCGCTTCGGCCACGAAGCGGTTGCGGGGACTGTGCCGGCTGCTGCCGCTCCCGTGGGCGAAGATCACGACGCCGCGGGATCCGCGCGGCGTCGCGAGGATGCCGTCGAGCTCGACCCCACCGGTTCGGACGCGCGCCGCGCGGGCTTCTCTCTCATGCTGCGACATCGGTCTCCCTCGCAGTCCGTCGAAGAACGCGCCGAGCGACGTGCTCGTTCACGCACGGGCTTGCTGCTCGTTCACGCGCGGGCATGCTCGTCCCCCCGGTGCGCGCTGGCGCTCAAGAGGCGCCGAACCTCCGCGTCAGCGGTCTGCTCGAAGTCGCGGTACCACTGGCCCACGCCGAAGAACGCAGCAGGTCGCTCCAGGCAGACCAGCTCGTCGACCTCCCGGGCGATCGCGTCGCAGCTCGCGGGCGCGCCGACCGGCACCGCGGCCACGAGCCGGCGCACGTTCAGCTTCTGCAGCGCGTGGGCCGCCGCGCGCATGGTCGCGCCGGTGGCGAGCCCGTCGTCCACGATCACCACCGTGCGGCCTTCCACGGGGTGCATGGGGCGACCCTGCCGGTACTCGCGCTCGCGACGCGCGATCTCGCCGGCCTCACGCTCGGCCACCGATTCGATCCAGTCGGGCGCGATGCGCAGCATCCGCACCACGTCGTCGTTCAGCACCCGCGCGCCGCCCGATGCGATCGCGCCCATGGCGAGCTCCTCGTGCCCGGGCACGCCCAGCTTGCGCACCACGAAGACGTCGAGCGGCGCGTCGAGACGGGTCGCCACCTCGTACGCCACGGGGACGCCGCCCCGCGGGAGCGCGAGCACCACGGGGGCCTCCGCGCGGACGTGTGCGAGCTTCGCGGCCAGCTGACGGCCTGCGTCGCGGCGGTCGAGGAAAGGAAACATGGAACCACCCACGTTCCTCCCGGGCCGCAATCCGGGTGCCGTTCGTCCCGCGTGGCCGGACCCGGATCCGACTCGAGGGATGGGGCGGGGCGTCATGTCCCGTCGGCGAAGCACGACCCGCTCGAACGCGGGCCGCGGACGCGAGGCGCCCGTCGCCACCCGTCTCGAAGGAGGCTCGTGGTGGAGCTCCCGGTCGTTCGCGCGCGGAGGACGCGAGCGCGCCGGCGGAATCGCGATGGTGGAGGCGCCCGCCGTGCCGCCCTCACCCCCGACGAAGCCGGCGGCCGCCGGCTTGCGACTGCGCGCGGCTGGCGGCGGACGCACTGAATCGCGCGCGTCGATCCCCTGCGCTGCGCTCCCGGCCGCGGCGCTGCTATCCTTTCCGGTCGGGGCTGATGAACCGCGAGCGACTGCAGTTGGCTGCCGCGACGAGCCGTCTGGTGCTCGGGCTCTTCGCGATCACACTTCTACCGCTGCTCTATCCTGGGCTCGCGGCGAGCCGGTGGCTTTTCGGCATCTATCTCGGCTCGGCGACCGTGATGCAGGTGCTGATCTGGCGCGGCGTCGGTGGGACGGCGCGTGCGGTCGTCGGCGGCCTGATCGACATGGCCATCCTCACCTACATCGTCCACCGCGCGGGCAGCGCGGGCACGATGATGGTCTCGCTCTATTTCTTCGCGGCCATCGTGAACACGCTGGTGGTGGGCCGCCGCGTGGGCGTGACGCTCGCCGTGCTGGCGGCGCTCTCGTACTCGTTCGTGGTGATGGCGGAGGCCTTCGGTCTCATGCCCTACGGCCCCGACGCACCGCATTGGTCCCACGGTGGACCGGGGCCGGCCGAGGGGCTGGTCGCGATCACGCTGCAGTCCCTCCTGCTCATCGCCTCGGCGTGGGTGGTCGGAATGCTCGTGCACCGCGTCCGCCGTCACGAAGCGGAGCTCGTCGATGCGAACCAGCGCCTCTCGGAGCTGAGCGTCCGCGATCCCCTCACGCAGCTCTACAACCGCCGCCACCTCATGGAGCGGCTGGAGGACGAGCTGGCGCGCGTCCGTCGCGGCCACGCCCTGGCGGTCATCATGATCGACCTCGATCGCTTCAAGCGGATCAACGATGAGCTCGGGCATCAGCGCGGCGACGAGGTGCTCAGCCAGATCGCCGCGGCGCTCGCGGGCGCCACGCGCGAAGTGGACGTGGTGGGTCGCTACGGCGGGGACGAGTTCGTCGTCCTGCTTCCCGACGCGTCGGGTGAGGCGGCCGCGCGGGTCGCGGACCGACTCGTGCGGGCCATCCGTGAGGTCGGGATCCGCTGCGACCCGGACCGCCCGGTGACGGGCAGCGTCGGCGTCGCGATCGCCAAGCCGAGCGACGGCGCGCGCCCCGTCATCCACCGCGCGGACGCGCACGCCTACCGTGCCAAGCAAGCGGGCGGCGACGGCGCCAGCGTCGAAGCCGACCCGGAAGAGGCGATCGACCGCTCGGGGCCGCGGGTCAAGCTGCCGGTCGAGGGAGCGGGCTCCTGAACGGTTGCGGCTCGAGAGCCCGGCCGGCGCATCGCCGAGCCGAGCGAGCCCCGGTCGGTCAGTACGCCTCCCGGCGCCGCCCCGTGACCGCGCCCCGGAACCGAACCGGAAGCGCGAGCGGCAGCGTCGCTCCGTAGGCCAGGTGGTAGAGGAAGAAGAGCCCCTCGTTGATGCCCAGGTACATCACCGGATCCGCCCACGGCATCACCAGGAAGGTCATGAACAGATAGATGGCCGCGCCGTAGGTCAGCCCCGCCGCGAGCATCGCTCCCGTCGTCCGCAGGTTCCGCGTCAGCGCCGTGAAGAGGACACCGAACGCCGCTCCGATGAAGAGGTGCGTTCCGACCCCGAGCAGGGCGGCCCATACGGGGACCGAGAGCCAATCCGCGCCCAGGAAGGTCGCGCCGATCAGCATCATCGGCGTCCAGAACCCCAGACCGTTGACGGTCGCGACGATGGAGGCGATCAGCCCCATCACGACCGCGGCGACCAGTCCGGCGATCAGGCCCGGTCCCACCACGCCTTCGGGGCTGCCCGGAGTCCGGGTCACGTCGGTCGTTCTCTCGATGCGAGCCATGGGCTCACCTCCTCTCGGTGCGGGTCCTCGTCTGGAGTGTCTGCATTCCGCGTTCCGCCTCGGGCGCCCCCCGGAGAAGGAGCCGAGCCCCCTGCGACCCGTGGCGCGGCGGCTCGCCCCGTGCGCGCTGGCCATGGAGCGCCGCGGCGTGCAGAATGCCGCCCCGATCGGAGGGACCTGGATGGTGGAACGACACGGCGGCGACATCGTGGGCGAAGTGCTCGCGCGGCGGGGCACCTCGCATGTGTTCACGCTCTGCGGAGGGCATATTTCGCCCATCCTCGTGGGCGCGGAGGAGCGCGGGATCGCGATCGTGGACGTTCGCGACGAGGCGAGCGCCGTGTTCGCCGCCGACGCGGTGGCCCGCATGACCGGCCGGCCCGGGGTGGCGGCGGTGACGGCCGGTCCGGGCGTGACCAACGCCCTGACGGCGCTCAAGAACGCGCAGATGGCCCAGACGCCGCTGATCCTCTTCGGCGGCGCCACGGCGACCATCCTCAAGGGCCGCGGCGCGCTGCAGGACATCGATCAGCTCGCGCTGGTCCGCTCCGCCTGCAAGTGGTCGACGGCCGTGTCGACGGTGCAGGCGCTCGGCCCGACGGTGGAGAAGGCGTTCGACGTGGCTCAGGCCGGCGTGCCCGGCCCCGTCTTCGTCGAAGTGCCGGTGGACATCCTCTACCCCGAGTCCGTCGTGCGCGAGTGGTACATCAAGGAGAGCGGCGTCGAGCGCGCCAAGGGGCTCGGCGCCAAGGCGCTGGAGCTCTACCTGAAGGGGCACCTCTACCGGCAGTTCCACCTCCCGCACGTCGACCTCGAGATGCCGGAGGTGAAGCTCGGGCGTGGACCGGATACGGACGAGCAGGTCAGCAAAGTCGCCGATATGCTCCGGCGGGCGGAGCGACCGGTGCTGGTGGTCGGCAACCAGACGATGGTCGGCTGCCGTGATCCCGAGTCGCTGGCGGAGGCGATCACCTCGCTCGGCGTGCCGACCTGGCTCGGCGGCAGCGCGCGCGGTCTGCTCGGCCGCTCGGCCCACACCCAGTTCCGGCACGCGCGCGGCAAGTCGCTGAAGCAAGCCGACCTGGTGATCGTCGCCGGCTTCCCCTTCGACTTCCGGCTCAAATATGGCCGCGGCTTCGGCTCGCACACCGAGGTCGTGTCGGTGAACCTCAACCCGTCGGAGCTGCGCAAGAACCGGCGGCCCGAGGTGGCCGTCCAGATGCATCCTGCCGAGTTCCTGCGGCAGCTCGCGCACGTGGCCGGCGGCTTCGGCGCGCGCTGGGAGTCCTGGATCGCCGCGGCGCGCGAGCGCGAGGAGGCGCGCGACGCCGAGATCGCGTCCCAGGCCCGCGTCGGCGGCGAGCTCGTCGACCCGATCCACTTCTTCCTCCGCATGGAGGAGAAGCTGGCCGACGACTCGGTGATCGTGGCCGACGGCGGCGACTTCGTGGCCACCGCGGCCTATATCCTTCGGCCTCGCCGACCGCTCTCCTGGCTGGATCCGGGCGTGTTCGGGACGCTGGGCGTCGGGGGAGGCTTCGCCGTAGGCGCCGCGGCGCTCCGGCGCGACGCCGAGGTGTGGATCGTCTGGGGCGACGGCTCCTGCGCCTACAGCCTCGCCGAGTTCGACACCTGCGTCCGCCACGGGCTGGCGCCGATCGCGGTGGTCGGCACGGATGCGTCGTGGGCCCAGATCGCCCGCGATCAGGTGGAGCTGCTCGGCAGCGCCGTCGGCACCACGCTGGTCCGCACCGCCTACCACACCGTGGCCGAGGGCTACGGTGGCGTGGGTCTCCTGCTCGACGACCCGGCAAAAATCGACGAGACGCTCGATCGCGCCAAGGAGCTGTCACGACAGGGAAAGCCGGTGCTGATCAACGTGCACATCGCGCCCTCGGACTTCCGCAAAGGCTCGATCTCGATCTGAACGCCGCCCTCGCCGGCTGCGCACGAGCGGCGCGTGTCTACCTATTGGGCAGACCCCAGCGGGTGGAGGCAGGCGATGAACGCAGACGAGATCATGACCGACGACGTCACCACCGTCGACGAGACCGCGACGCTCGGCGTGGCGCTCGAGATCATGGAGGCGAAGGGGATCCGACACCTCCCGGTGGTGCGCGGGCGCGAGTTGGTCGGGATGCTGAGCGACCGCGATCTGCGGAGCTTCGGGGTCTCGATGACGGCGGACATGGCGGCGCTCGAGCGCCTCAAGGCCCGGCTCGGCGCCAGCGTGTCCTCCGTGATGAGCGCGAACCTGCTCACGGTCGATCCGAGCTCCGACGTGGTCGAGGTGATCGACCTCATGGTGGGCGAACGCGTCAACGCGGTGCCGGTGGTCGATGAAGAGACGAGCGAGCTGGTCGGCATCGTCAGCAGCGTCGACGTGCTCGCCGCGGTGCGCGACCGGCTCGTCGAAGAGGCGTGAAGCGCGTCGCGCGTCGGGGCCGAGGCAGCGTCCCGTGAAGGCGGATCAGAGGACGACGCCGGCGTAGCCGACGAAGCTCGGGCCGGGGCGGACGTCGTAGCTGAGGTAGTGGTCGACCAACGCCGGGCGGAGCGTGCCTTCGTAGGCTCGGGCGGCTTCGATCGCCGCGACCGCCGCCCCGGGACAGCACGCGCTCTGTGCGCGCGTCGCGTGATCGAGCGCGCGTCGCGAGTCGGTCGCGAGCACGGCGTCGAGGAAGCCCGCGTCGTTCTGCTCCCGAACCCAGGCGACGGCGTCCGGCCCCGCGCCCGCCGGCGCGAACTCGTAGCTCGGCCCGTAGTGGGTCAGGTCCGTCGAGCCTACGAAGACTGCGTCCCGATCGAGATCGCGCGCGAGCGCGCCGACGGTGGCGCCAATCTCGATCGCGATCTCGGACGCGGCCACGCCGAGCATGACCAGCGACGCCTTCGGGAAGAAGTAGCGCGCGAAGGGCATGTGCAGCTCGGCCGCGTTGTCGGGGCGCGTCGGCCGGATGGGCTCGTCGTCGAGGCGGAGCGCGTCGCCGATGCGCGCGGTCAGCTCGCGGTCCGTCTCGAGCACGCCCAGCGGCGTCTCCCAACCCTCGCCGCGGAAGAGCGTGTTCGGTCCGTGCGGCCCGCGATGGGAGCCGAAGATCACGACGACGTCGGCGTCGCGCCGGCCGAGCGCGCGGTAGGTGCGGGCCGCGCAGTCTCCCGAGTACGCCCACCCGGCGTGAGGGCCGATCGAGGCGCGTCGGTCCGGCCCGGTCGTGCTCGCGTCGCCAGCGTGGACCTCGATGGCCTCACGGCAGGCGCGCGCCTCGCCGGGGTACCAGAGGCCCGCCAGGGTTGCAGCGCGTCGCATCACCGTGGAACGTACTCGCGGGGCGACGGCCGGCCAACCGGGTCCGCGCACCTCCCCGCTCGCGAAGGGGCGCATCGTCTGCGCCTTCCGTTGCAAGCGCCGTGGATTCGGTCCTTCGCCCATTTCGTGCCCAACGCGCGTTGCGGTGTTGAGGCGAGAGATAGTCGTTGGGGATGATGTGCGTACCGCCCGACGTGGCGTTGACGATGCCCGCCGTGTTGGTCAGGCCCCAGTGTCCGACACCGCCGTGTCGCGCTGGCCGCCATCGATCACACGCCCACGTTCGGGCCGCTCGCCGCGATCTCGATCCGCGCCGCTGTGCACCGCGTGGCGGTCGTCCCGGTCGGTCTCGTGCTTCACCCGACGCCGCTGCCGGTGGGAGTCGGCCCGTGCGTCGATCTGCGCGCGCTGCCTCCGCAGGAGCCGCTCGAACCTCACGTCCGCGGGATCGACTGCGTCGCGAACGCCACCGTCGGTGAGCACACCGCGCCGCCGCCCGGTCCGCCGCCGCGGCCCTGGCTCCCTTCGCGCCGGTCTGGCCGCCGCTGCTGATGCTGGCGATCGCGATGACGATCGCGCGGCGGTGGCGTCCGCGGGCCCGAGCCGTGGGCGTCGTGGCCGTCACCGTGGCCGCGATCATGGCGGGAGCGATCGTGTTCCGCGCCATGACCGGCGCCTGAACGCGGCCCGCCGTCGGATCCGGTATCTCGAGCCGTCCCACAGCCTCGCGGATGCGGGGCCCACCGAAGCGACCCACCATCGCCGCGCCGACCTCGATCGGGGCGCGTGGTCCGGCCCGCCGCCAGCGTGGGCCTCGATGGCCTCACTCACGGCACGCGCGCGCTTCGCCGGGGTACCAGAGGCCCGCCAGGTGTGCAGCGCGTCGCATCACGGTGGAACGTACTCGTGGGGGCGACGGCCGACCAATCCTGCTGGCGCGCATCGCCGACCTCCTCGGCCGGGAGGGTTCGCGCGTGTGGGTGCGAGGCGACCGTCGCTCCGCGGCGCATCCTGCGGGCCGCGCCTCGCGCGGTGGGTGGCGACCAGGTCATCGGCTCCTCCCGACCGGTCTGCGCTCGGTCAGCCTGTTGCCGGCGGTCGCCGGCGCTCGAGCTCGTGCCGCAGCATCCGGCGAACGAGCTCCATGGCCGGCGACACGGCGTGACGAACGGGATCGCTGAGGCCGAGGTGCGCTCCGAGGTCGGCCGGCTCGCAACCGACGATGCGCACGCGCGGCATGGTGCCGCCGAAGGCGCGGACCGCGGCCAGCACTAGCGGGATGTCGAGAGAGTGTCCCTCCGCGGTGCCGATGCCGTGCGCATCGCGGAGCGGGTCGATCAGATAGAGCGAGCCCGGAGGCCCCCCGCGCGGGGCGATCTCCGTCACGATCAGGAGATCGGTGGGCTCGAGCAGCGTCTGCGCCAGATGCAGCCCGCGCACGCCGAAGTCGTTCACGAGGGTGTCGTCCGGCAAGGGCTGGACGCGGAGCCGGCGCGCGACCTCGACGCCGAAGCCGTCGTCGCCGAAGAACACGTTCCCGACTCCAGCCACCAGCACCCGCGGTCTCATCGCAGCTCTCCCATCCGGACCCCGACGGTCCGATGTTCGCGGTGAAGGCGCCTGGGCGCGTCGGTCCCGACGAGCGCCCGCGTGGCACGGTCAGCCCCGGCGTCGTCGTGCTGCCGGGCCACCGCGCGGCGAGGACGCATCGGCGGACGGTCCTCGCTTCAGTCGGTCAGCGTAGCCACGACCTCGGCCATGCCGCGGATGCGGGTGAAGCGCGGGTCGAAGAGTGCCTCCTCGGGGATCTTCACCCCCCAGCGCTCCTCGAGGTGGGAGACCACCTCGACCACGCCGGCGGAGTCGACGTAGCCCTCCTCCCAGAGGTCGACCTCCCGACCGAACTCCTCGTCGTCGTCGGGGATGTCGAACTGGACGCGGACGAAGCGCTCCAGCTCTCCGGCGATCTGGTCCGCGCTCGGCGCGTTTCGGGTGGCGGCGATCAGCGGCGTCGTGCTCATGAACTCGTGCCCTCCGGCCATCGGGTGGGGAAGCGATAGAAGCCCGCGCGGATCAGCGCGCGTCGTTCGGGCTCGGTGAGCCCCAAGAGCTCTTCGAAGCGATGCGCCAGCCGAGCACCGTCGAGCCCGCGGTCGAGCAACGCGCGGACCGTGCCGCCGACCTGGTCGCTCGAGCCCACTTGGGCGCGGACCTTGGGTCGCTCGTACACGAACGAGGGCACGCGCTCGCCGAGGACCCGCGCCACCAGGCGCTGCTTGGCGTCGGCGCCGGTCACGAACGCGTCCGGCAGGGCCGTGTAGGCGTCGGCGCAGATGGTGTAGGGCTGCACGCAGCGGATTCCGTGGCGCGCGAAGATGCCGACCTCGCGGTCGCCGCTGTCCAGTCCGCCGATCAGAAAGCGGCGCAGCCGTCCCGGCGAGAGTCGCGGCAAGTCGTAGAGGACCCGCTCCCCGACCTTCACCGGTGTGTAGTCGGCCATCAGCTCGTTCATTCCGTCGCCGGTCAGCACCACCGCGCCTTCGGGCAGGGTCTCGGCGATGGCGGCATTGACCAGGCCGCAGTGCACGTTGAAGTCGCGCCAGTCCTGGCCGTACACGAGCACCTCGTCGACCATCTCCAGCAATTGGTCGGGACGCACCACAATCTCGCGCAGCTCGATGCCGAGCTCGCGCGCCACCCGCCGCGCGCTGGCCAGATCGCTCGAATCGGCCCTGCTCTCCGTCGATGGCGAAGGTCACGCCCGTGACGCGCGGGAAGGTCGCCTTCGCCATCACCGCGATGCCCGTGCTGTCGAGCCCGCCGCTGAGCGTGACGAAGACGTCCTGCGAGCCCAGCGCGCGCCCCAGCGCTCGGAAGGTCCGCTCGAGCGCATCGGCGATGCCCCGTCCGTGTGCCTCCAACGCATCGTCGGTCGCCGCGCCCTCCCGGCCCATCGGAAGCTCCGCCACGCGCGTGAGCGCGAGGTGCTTTCGCGCGAGGTCGATGGTCATTCGATGGCCGGAGGGAACCGACCAGATGTGCGAGGGTGAGAAGCCGCGCGCGCGAAGATCGGCGTAGTAGGTCGCGTGCTCGACCTGGCCGTCCTCGATGGCGAAGAAGAGCTTGTGGACGCCGAGCGGGTCGCGGGTCAGCTCGTGTCGCCCGCCCTCGACCCGATGGAGGGCGAAGTGCCCACGAAGCGTGGCCGGATCGAGCGCGTGCGGGTTCGCGGCCGGCCCGCCGCCGGCGAGCACGAGGTCGGGGATGATCACGCCGCCTCCCGTCGCAGGCTGCGCAGCGCGTCGAGGCCGCGGGCCATCACCGCGTCGGGTGCGGTGATGGCGATCCGGAAGCGGCCCGGCTCGTAGAAGAGGCTGGAAGGGAGCACCAGCACGCCCGCGTTTGCCGCCTCCTCGGCGAACGCGAAGTCGTCGGCGAAGGGCGCCTCCACGTAGACGAACATGGTGTGCTCGCCCGGCACCGGCGTGTACCCGGCGGCCTCGAGCGCGTGCACGGCCTGTGCGCGCTTGTGTCCGAACGCGACCACGTCGAGCCTCACGTCGAGCAGCCTCGGCATCGCCCTCTGCATGAGCGCCGTGGGCGTCGCGTGACCCATCGCGCGGCAGAGGCGCGTCACCCGCGTCGACCAGCCCTCCTCGCGCAGCGCCGGCGAGAAGGCGACGTACCCGAGCCGCTGCCCCTGCACGAGCAAGCGCTTGCCGAAGGAGTGCACGATGGCGCTTCGCGGGTAGAGCGCCGCCGGGGAGAGGAAGCGCGCCGGCGGGTAGATGAAGTCGCGATGGCACTCGTCGCTGATCAAGAGCGGCGGTCGCTCGCGCGAGGCCAAGAGAAGCGCCAGCGCGCGGAGCTCGCGCGGCCCGTAGAGCACACCTGTCGGGTTGGCCGGCTGGGTGAGGATCACCACCCGCGTCCGCGGGCTCAGCGCGGCCTCGACGCGCTCCAGGTCGAGGGCGCCGGTTCGCCGGTCGACGGGGGCCATCACGGGGCGGAGCCCCTGCTGCCAGCAGTAGAGCGGCGTGTCGAGCCAGCACGGCGTGACCACCACCGCTTCGTCGTCTTCCCCTTCGCGCGCCGCGGCCAGCACCACGCTCAGCGCGGCCATGGCGCCGGGCGTGAGCACGACGTCGTCGTGACGCAGAGGCAGCCCGTGGGTGCGCTTGAGGCCGTGCGCGACCAGGCGCCGCGCGGTGGTGGCGCCACCGTAGGGCGTGTACTGGAGGTCGCGCCCCCGCGCCTCGTCGAGCGTCTCGCGGATGGCGTCGCGCACGCCGGGCGCGAGCTCCTCGGCGTTGGGATAGGCCAGGTCGAGGATGCGACCGCCGGTGCGGCGCACGTGGTGGGCGCGCAGCCGCTCGAAGCGCTCCTGCGGTTCCAGGCAGCGCGCCACGTCGGGGGTAGGGTGGTGCATCACGCGGCCAGCCTCCGTCGGTCGAGCTTGCCGCTCGCGGTGCGGGGGAGGGTGTCGGCGACGACGATGCGCGCCGGCATCATGTAGCGCGGCAGCTCGCGCCGGCAGTGCTTCAGGAGCGCCTGCTCGAGGTCGGGTCGCGCCTTGCGCGGGACCACGTGGACGACGATGCGCGTGCCGGCGATGGGATCGGGCTCGCCGAGCGCCGCCGCCTCGTCGACCAACCCCGACGCGTAGATCACCTCCTCGACCTCGTCCGGGCTGACGCGGTGACCGTGGCACTTGAGCATGTGGTCGCGGCGGCCGACGAAGTAGAGGTAGCCCTCCGCGTCGCGCCGCACGTGGTCGCCCGAGTAGACGACGCTCGGCGCGCCGGCGTGCGAGGGGTGCGGCCGGAACACGCGCGCGGTCGCCTCCGGATCGTCCCAGTAGCCGAGGGTCACCGTCGGCCCAGCGTGGACCAGCTCGCCGGTGCCGCCGCCCGGTCCGACGTCGCGGCCGTCTTCGCCGAAGACGTAGAATCTCCGTCTCCGGGATGGCGCGCCCCATCGACGTCGGGCGCGTGTCGACCTCGTCGGGCGGCAGATAGGTCGAGCGGAACGCCTCCGAGAGCCCGTACATCAGGAAGATGCGCGTGTGCGGCAGGTGCGTGCGGTAGCGGCGGACGAGCTCGACCGGGAAGGAGCCCCCGCTGTTGGTGATCAGCCTGAGGTGTGGCAGCTCCATCAACGGCAGCGGCGAGAGCCGCGACATCAGCTGCGCCCAGAGCGGCGGCACGCCCGCCAGCGCGGTGATGCGGTGATCGCGGAGCGCCTCGCAGAGGTGGATCATCAGTCGCGAGCGCGCGAGGACCAGCGTCGCGCCGCGGTGCACGCTCGAGAGGAGCTGATTGAGCCCGTAGTCGAACGCGAAGGGAAGGACCGAGAGGATGCGCTCGTCCGGCCGCAGATCGAGGTAGCGCGAGACGATGCGCGCGCCCGCCACCAGGTTGGCATGCGAGACGAGGATCCCCTTCGGCAGCCCGGTGGATCCGGAGGTGTAGAGGATCAGCGCTGGCTCCTGGTCGCCGGGCAGACCGAGCGCCGGAGGTGCCTTCGCGCCGATGCCGTTGGGGTCGATCACCGTGACGCCTCGGAGCGCATCGCTGGAGGAGAGCCGTTGCAGCGGTCGCCCGGCGGCGAGCAGCACACGGCTCCCGCTGTGCGAGAGCACGTGCCCGATCTGCCTCGGCTTCAGCACGTCGTGCACCGGTACGACGATGGCGCCGGCCAACCACGCGCCGTAGAGCGAGGCCACCTGCTCGACGCTCTTCTCCACGAGCACCGCGACGCGGTCTTTCGGCCGCACTCCCGCGCGGCGCAGCGCGTCGGCGATCCCGCCCGCGCGCCGGGCCAGCTCGGCGTACCCGAGCTCGACCCCGTCTACGATTGCGATGCTCCTCGGATCGCGCTCGGCCCGCTCGATGAGCTTGTGTTCGATTCGTCGCATCATGGCTCGCTCGCAGTACACTCGTATGCCCACCCCACAGGCGCACAAGCAGCGGAATCCATCGTGATTCGCGGGCCGAGACCGCCGCCGTGGCGGCTGCCCCGGACGCACGGCGCGCAGGTCTCCGAGCTGTACTCGGCCGACCCGACCGGAGCGTCTCTGCCGTCGGCCGTTCGAGCGGCTCGTGAAGCTCGGCCTCAGCGCGAGTCGACGCCGTCGACCGTTCCATGCTTGGGGAGGTGGACGACGAAGCAGGCGCCCGCGACCCCATCGCGCTCGCGACGGTCGAACGCTTCTACGCGGCCATGATGCCTCTCGACCGCGCGCTGCACGATGGCCAGTCCGAGCCCCATCCGGCCCGCGCCTGGTGTTCGGCTCGCGCGGACGAAGAGGCGCTCACGCATAGCCGGTGGCAGGCCCGGACCGTCATCTTGGATCCGCAGCGAGACCTCGTGCGGGCCGCTCTCGACCACCACCTCCACCCGCGAGCGCGCGTGGCGGAGCGCGTTCCCGATCAGGTTCCCGAGCACGCGGACGAGGTCCTGGCGGTCTGCCTCGAGGTGCGCGGGCTCGGTGCGCCGCACGACGAGCTGCTTGCCGCGTGCAGCGGGCGCGTGCCGGAGCCCCTCGCCGACCCCTTCTGCGAGCGCGCCGAGCTCCACCCGCTCGGGACGGCTGGGCTCACCCGCACCGGCGTAGAGCTGTTCGAGCCGGTCCACCAAGCCCTCGAGCTGCCGGGTGGCGCGGGCGGCCATGTCGGCCAGCTCGCGGTCGGAGCCTGCGAGGTCGAGGAGGAGCTCGTCCACGACGCCGTGGACTACACTGAGCGGCGAGCGCAGGTCGTGCACGATCATCGCTGCTCGGACCTCGTCGTCCTCGGCGCGTCGGCGCAGGCGCGTGTTCTCTTCCCGCAGCTCGCGGTGTGCCGAGAGAGGGGCCGGGTACTCCCGCGGGTTGGCGCCGGAGTTGCTACGCCCGGCCAGCCGCCGGCAGAGCTCTGCCGCCCGATGGAGAGCCTCGGATGGGGACCCGTCCCGGACGACGATGGCCTCGAAGGGGACCTGGGTAGCCAGTTCGACCTCCTCGGCGGTCGCCACCACACCCACGCAGGGGATCGCCGCGCGGCACGCTTGGTCGGCGGCCTCGTTCAAGGCGCAGAGGTCACGCGCCGGACGGTCCGTCCAGTCGAGGATGATCCCGACGAAGTCCCGCTCCGATTGGTGCTCGGAGAGATGCGTCAGATCGGACTCGCTCAACGGAATGAACTCACCGCGCTCGGATCCCTGGCCCCGAACCCCGACGATTCCGGCCGGGCCGGGGATCTGGGAGAAGGCCCCCAACTGCTCACGAGGCTCGCGATCGTCGCCGTCCATCGCCCGCGTCACGTTCCCGCCGTCCCTGTTTTCGCCGGGCCGCGTCCCCCAGCGTGAGATCGCGTCCGTCCATCGCTTCGGCCCGCGCGCGTCGAGCCACCCCCCAAACCTCGTTGCCGCCACTGGTCCCCCCAACCGAGTGTAGATCTCCACCGAGCCCGCAATGGGCGTGCCCAGCGCGGTGGTCGTGCGACCGGTCGTCCGGCGATGGTGAGATGGGAAACATTTCCCACTCTCGATGCGAGAAAACCCCGCTCGCCGACTCGAAATGCCGGAAGACGGGAGTCGACGGTCGCGCTATGATGGCCGCTGTCGTGCGGGGAAGAGTGCTCATCGCCGACGACGAGCGGCTCATCCGCTGGTCGATCGCGCAGCGCTTGCATCAGCGGGGGCTCGAGTCGGAGGAGGCCTGCGACGCTCGCGAGTGTCTGCGGAAGGCCGGCGGCGCGGACGCCATCGTGCTCGACTATCGGCTCCCGGACCGGAGCGGGTTCGACGTGTTGAGGGAGCTCCGTCGCACGCGCCCGCATCTGCCGGTGATCATGCTGACGGCGCATGCGAGCGTCGAGCACGCCGTCGAGGCGATGAGGCTCGGCGCGTTTCACTACGTTGCCAAACCCTTCGATCTCGACGAGCTGGCGACGCTCCTCGAGGACGCGCTGCGCCGGAGCGGTCCGGCGCCCGGGACCGAGCGCGTCACCTGCGAGGCGCTCTTGGGGGATTCTCCTCCGATCCGGGCCGTCCGCCGGCTGATCGCCCGCGTGGCGGCGAGCCCCACATCGACCGTGCTGCTCACCGGCGAGAGCGGCACGGGCAAGGATTCTGGCGGCGCGAGCCATCCACGGCGAGAGCCAGCGCGCCCGCGCCCCCTACGTGAACATCACCTGCTCCGCCATCCCCGAGCATCTGCTCGAGTCGGAGCTCTTCGGTCACGAGCGGGGCGCGTTCACCGACGCGCGGACGCGGCGGATCGGGCTCGTCGAGCAAGCGGACGGCGGGACGCTCTTCCTCGACGAGATCGGTGAGATGCCATTGCCGATGCAGGCGAAGCTCCTCCGCTTGCTGGAGGAGAAGACGTTCCGGCGGGTGGGCGGCGTCGCCGAGATCCGTCCCGATGTGAGGGTGGTCGCGGCGACCAACGTCGCGCTCGAGCAGGCGGTGCGCGAGGGCACGTTTCGGGAGGACCTCTTCTACCGTTTGGCGGTCGTGCGGATCGAGTTGCCCCCGTTGAGGGAGCGCGCCAGCGACCTGCCGCTCCTGATCGGGCACTTCCTCGACGTGTTCGGCCGTGAGCTGGGGCGGCGCGCGTGTCTGCGCCCCGAGACGATGGACGCCCTCGCGCGGCATCCCTGGCCCGGGAACGTGCGCGAGCTGCGAAACGCCGTCGAGCGGGCGCTCCTGCTCTCCGACGGAGACGAGCTCGGGCCGGAGGCGTTCGGGCTGGACGACGGCACCGTCGCGACTGGTGCGCCCTTCGAGCTGCCGAGCGACGGAGTCGATCTGGAGGACCTCGAGCGGTCCCTGCTCGTTCAGGCGCTGGAGCGGGCCGGCGGCAACCAGCGCATCGCCGGCGACATGCTCGGGATGAACCGCGACCAGGTGCGCTACCGGATGGCCAAGTACGGGATCCCCAGTCGGCGCCGGAAGAAGGATCCTCGGTGTCGTCGACGAGCGGTGACCGGCCCGCGCCCACGTGCGAGGAGTGGCGATCCGCGTTCTACGCCTCCGCCACGGGATTGGCCGCGCTCGACGGCGAGGGCCGGATCCTCGGCGCGAACGAGAGCCTCGTGGCGCTGCTCGAGCGCAGCGAGGACGAGCTGGTGGGCGGGCGGCTCGCCGACCACGTCGAAGGCGCGGACCGCTCGCTCGACGCGACCTTGCTCGCCGAGCTGCGGGATCAGAGCTGCGCGTCTTACGAGCTGGAGCGCCGCTATCGGACGGGCTCCGGGCACGGTCGCTTGGTTCGTGAGCTCGTCTCGCGTGCGACTTGGGGGTCCGAGTCGGGACGCCTGGTGATGCTGCGCGAGATCTCCGAGAGCCGGCGTCGGGTGAACGCCGCGCAGGCCCGCGACGTGCTCGTCCTCCTCGGCGAGGCCACGTCGGTGGTCTCCCACGAGGTGCGAAACGCGTTGGCGGGCATCCGCAGCGCGGTCGAGGTGATCGGCGACGCGCTTCCGCGCGGGAGCTCGGAGGCGGTGGCCGTGGACGAGGTGCGTTGCCGCATCGCCGACCTCGACAGCAGCGTCAGCGACTCCCTCGCGTTCGCCCGGGCGCCTCGGTTGACGCCGGTCCGGGTGCGCGACGTCCTCGCCCGCGTGGCCTCGTCGCTCGCGCCGTCGACGGTGTCGGTCGAGGGTCCCGATCCGCTGCTGCACGCCGACGCTCCCCAGCTGGCGTGCGCGCTGGAAGAGCTCTGTTGCGCGCTGGCACCGCGACCCTCCCGCTTGACCGTGCGTGTCGAGGTCGAGCACGGGCCACCGCGGGCGGTGATCCTGATGCGCGGCGTGCTCCGTGCCGACGAGCGGCGCTCGGTCGCTCACGCCGACCCGCTCGGCCGGCGGCTTGCGCGGCGCATCATCGAGGCGCACGGCGGGGAGCTGAGCGAGGGCAGCGCGCCGATGGTCGTGCGCCTCCCGGTGGGCTCGGAACCGCACCGGGAGGCACCCTGACCGACTCGGGCGCGCGTGCCGCCATCAACGCCCGAGGAACGACACGACCCGGCCCCCAATGGCGCTGCCGCTCAGCAGGACCGAGGTGCCCACCGCCAGAAGCGAGACGAGCGAGAGGACCAAGGGCGTCACGTTCAGAACCGCGAGGATCCCGAGGACGACCGCCGCGATGCCCACCATGACCTGCGTGCTGGCCGCGCCGGCCACGGCCTGCCGCACCACGCCGGAGCTCCCGCTCTGGTTGATGTTGGTGGTCATCGCCGCGCCCATGATGAGGGAGGTGCCGAACACGATGTTCGCGACCGGTACCATGACGAGCGGCGCGATGCCGATCAGGGCCAGGATGCCGAGCACGATGCCCGAGATGCCGCCGAGCACCTCGGCGCTCAGCCCGCCGCCGGCCTCCTGCGCCCCCTGTCTGCCGAAGCTCGCCGTCACCGCGGCGCCTTCGAGCAAGAGCGCCGTGCCGACCACGATGGTCGAGATGGAGGCCATCGCGTAGGGGATGATTCTGTGCGAGCCCGATGATGGTGAGGACGATGACGCCGATGCCGCCGATGGCCTCGGCGGTCGCGCCGCCGACCACCGTCTTCATCGGCCCTTCCGAAGTTGCTTCCGCCATGAGTTTTTCTCCTTCGTGTGCCTGCGGCACAGCTTCCGCGCGCGCCGCTCGGCCAGACACGCAGCGAGGGACGTGCCAACGGGGGAGGGGGCGTGCCCCGTTGCAGTGACACCAGCGGGATGCAGCGCCCATGTCCCGAATCGAGGCGTGAGGCGGCAATTTCTCCATCGCGAGGCGTGATGGCGGAGCGGCGCGAGGCCACGACGTCGCCGAACGCGACCGGCAAGCGAGCCGCTGTCTCGGTTGCTCGAAAGCGGCTGCGCCGAGCAACGGATACTGGTATTCTGTTCAGGTGTCTTGGATGCGCTCTCCGGCAGGCCGTTGCACCGTCTGCCGGCATCCGCTCGGGGTCGAGCCGCACACGATCACGGCCCATCCGGATGGCGTGCACCTTCGCTGTCGGGACTGGAGCAAGCAGCCCTGGCCCTACGACGGGCTGCTGAGGCGGCTCCGCGCCCGATACCGCGCGCTCCGGCGGGCGACGGCGATCGTGGAGTCGATGGGGCGCTGGCTCGCGCAGCGGCGCCGGCGGTGGCCCGAGGGCGCTGCCGAGACGGTCCTGGAGGTCCAACGGCGCGTGGACGCCCTCCGGCGCGCGCTCGATTGGGCGGGGTTCCGCTGGCCGTCGGGCCCGTGACGCGAAATCCCCCCGAGCGGCGTGTCCTTGCGAGCTCCGAGCGCGTACCTATGCTCACTGGTCCTCATTTGGCGAAGGTCTGCGGCGAATCCCGCGCGGAGGTGTTCATGACGGTGTCGGAGACGGGCCTCGAGCTCCGTGAAATCGAGGCGGTCACGTCGATGACGACCGTCGAGCTCGATCGGCTGCCCTTCGGCGCCATCAAGCTCGACGCGCAGGGGAACGTCCTGCGCTACAACGCGGCCGAGTCTGCGCTGACGGGACGCGATCCGAAGAAGG
The DNA here is from genome assembly GCA_963832725.1 of uncultured Pseudomonadota bacterium. Taxonomy (GTDB): domain Bacteria; phylum Myxococcota_A; class Polyangia; order Polyangiales; family Sandaracinaceae; genus JAEZBP01. The sequence continues at coordinate 1,368,904 of CAWHVG010000003.1, read as the reverse complement.
TCGCGGGGAAAAACTTCTTCACCGACGTCGCGCCCTGCACGAATGTGCAGCGTTTCGCCGGCCGCTATCGGCGCGGCGTGGAGGAGGGGTCGCTCCACGAGAAGTTTCGCTACCGCTTCGACTTCGAGATGGAGCCGGTCGACGTGCTGGTCACGCTCTTCTTCGACGCCCGCTCCCAGAGCGGCTGGGTCTTCGTCCGCAAGCTCGAGTAGGTGCCCGACACCCGTTCGGCGTGGTTGGGCGCTTCGGGTGCGCACGCTACCCTGCGCTGCCCATGTCGCGCTCGACGGTCGCTGCCCTGCGAGTCCACCGGGAGGAGGTCGTGGCCTGCCGCCGCTGCCCGAGCGTCGTCGGTCCCTCGGTGAGCGGACCACCGATCGCGAGCCCCATCTACGCGCTCGGTCAAGCGCCGGGACCTCGCGAAGCCGCCATCGGCCGGCCCTTCGGAAACACCGCGGGCAAGGCACTCTTCGGTTGGTTCGAGCGCCTCGGCGTGGACGAGGCGACCTATCGCGAGCGGGTCTACATGTCCGCCGTCGCGCGCTGCTTTCCGGGCAAGGGGCCCGGCGCGAGCAAGGGCGACCGCGTGCCGAGCCAGGGCGAGATCGAGACGTGCCGACCCTTCGTCGCCCGCGAGGTCGAGCTGCTCGCGCCTTCGCTCGTCATTCCGATTGGGCGGCTGGCGATTGGCGAGGTCCTCGGGCTCGCGCGCTTCCGGCTGGCGGACGTGGTCGGCCGGACGCACCGCGCGGCCTTCCACGGTGTGGAGACCGACGTGGTGCCGCTGCCGCATCCGAGCGGACTCTCGGCGTGGCCGAAGATCGAGCCGGGCAGGACGCTGCTCGCCCGGGCGCTCGAGCTGCTCGCCGCGCATCCGACCTGGCGGGCGACCTTCGAGCCCGCGCGCTGAGGTCGGCGTCCCGGCTGCAGCGCTCGAGGCTCGGGACGCGGCGCTTCCACCACCGCGTGTCCTCGCTGGTCGTGAGATTGCCTGACGCTCCACGAGCGGCTTCGAGCGCGAGAGCCGTCGCTCGCACGAGGAGCGTGCCGACCGTCGCGAGCGTCTCGGCGTGAAGACCCTCACGCCATCGGCGGCCGCGGGGAGCACCTTTGCCACGTGCGCCCCGATCTCCCGCCGGCAGTCGGCGGGTGCTCGATGCAGGAGCCCGCCCCGATGGATCTCGTGCGCCTGGCCATCCCTCGCCGCGTCTACACCCAGAGTCACATCGACTACGTCGCCGAGGCCGTCTCTACGTCTTCGATTGGCGCGATGAGCTCGTCGGCTATATCGGATCGTCGACGAGCCCCCCGCGCTCCGGCACTTCACCTGCGCGTTCCAGCGCGCCGTGACGAGCCCGGCGCGCCGGGCGGCGCACCTCGGCGACCGTCGCGGACGGATTGCCACGCACAGGGGCGTCGAGATGGGGCGACGTCGACGAGCGAGGGCGGCCCTCGACGCCACCGAGATGGCGGCTGCGCACGCCACCGGCAAGGGCGTCGAGATGCCAGCGACGACACGAGCCCGATGCTACGAGGTGAGCGCGATGGGCAAGAACGACGAGCGGGAGAATGGGAGCTCGGAACGTGTGCCGCAGCGCAAGAGCTCGCCGAACGGGTGGGTCACTCCGCGTGGGAACTCTTCGATACGTTCGACGCGCTCTGCGAGAGGGTCGTCGCGGAGGGCCCGGCGCGCCTCAAACGCTCGAACTTCTCGTGACCGCCTGTGCCGGCCGAGCTCGGGAGCGCTGGAATCCACGGAGATGCAGTGGACAGAGCTCATCTGGAGCACACTATCGGATCGGAGCGAACAGACCGAGTCAGAGCCTCATTCGGTTCCTCTCCACGAGGATCACGTCGAGGCCTCGGGAACGGTTGACCCTCGAGCTCATCGAGGGTGAGCTGCGGGAGGTGACCTCGAGGAAGCGCGAGACTTCGAGCTCGAGGAGGTCCGGTCGCTTCGTGGAGCCGCTGTCCAGGAGCGAGCCAGCCGCCTTCGTGGTACTACGGCGCGTCGTGCGCTTCCGCTCGCTCTTCCTCGCCATCGTGATTTGCGCGAGCCCCTCGATGGCCGCCGGTCAGGATCAGTTCCTCACCATGGGTCCGCAGCCGGGTTCCGGCCCCACCATTCTGCCCCTCGGCAGTCTGCGTGCGGGCTTTGGCGGCGCCGGCTACATCACCCCGGCCTCCGCGCTCAATTTCGACTTCAACCTGACCGCCGGGTTCCGGCTTGCGATCATGGACCGGGAGCTGCTGACCGTGCCTTTGATCGAGGCCGGGTACTGCTATCACGCCGGCTCCGCTGCGGAGGGAGAGGGGCACTACTTCGTCGGCGGTGCTGGCATCTCGTTGGGCAAACTCGGGCTCGCGGGGACGCTCGTGCCCGCGTACGTCGTCGGCAGCTCGCGCGGGGATCTCGTGCAGGGATTCCGCGTCGCGGTCCGAGCGGACGCGTTCCTCGGCATCACGAGCCTGGAGCTCGCCTACGAGTGGCGCTCCGTGCGCGGTGTCGACGTCCACACGATCCAGTTCTCGCTGATGGTCGACTTGGGCATCGCGGCCTCGTTCGCGGTCTCCGTCAACAACGCGGCGCACCAGCAACCGCGGCAGACGCCGAGGATCTCCGAACCGGAGCCCGGCGGTGAACGCGCTCCGCCTGCGCCCTGATCCCCGCTCGAGCGGGTTCGGCAACTCACCTCACGCCCTGCGAATCCGTCCTGCGGCTGGCGGACCGCTTGGCGGACCTCGACGGCGTCACCTCGGTCGAGGAGGTGCGCGATCGCCGCAACCGTTGGCGAGGTCGAGGAGCGCACCCCGCCGAACCATGCCCCCGGTGGACACGACGAGCCCGTCGGTCACCAGCCCGAGCTCCGCGAGGACGCGAGCGGCCGTGTTCTCGGGAGGGCGGGAGGCTGTCTCCTCCGCGCCGGTGGGAGCGGGCAACTCCGCGCCGTTGCGATCGGGGGCGCCGGTGGCGGCGGACAACCCCGTGAGTCGGCGAGGACGAAGCGCTCCGCTCTCGAGCTCGGGGTGCGCCGAGGAAAGCGAAGATGCTCGATGCTCTGCTCCCAGCATCCGACGGAACGCCGCCGTGCATAGCGGATTCGGAAAGCCGGGCCGGCTCACCGATGCATCGCGGCGCTGGCCACCCGACTCACGGGTTGGGAGATGCCTCAGGTCGCTCGGCCCCGCGATCGTCTCGGCCCGCGCCCGTGCTCCGTCCGGCGTTGGCGCGCTTGCGCCGCAGCGTCGCGTCCACCGATCCGGCCATGAGCTTCTGCAGCATGCTGTAGGCGAGGATCGGCAAGAGCACCAGCGGGTGGTCGGTCAGGTTCGTCGACGCGAGCACCGCGCTCGCGCTGCTGTTGTTCATCCCCGTCCCGAAGGTGAGCGTGACCGCGTTGGCGTCATCCGCCCGCAGCCGCCGGGCCAGCAGGTAGCCGAAGCTGAACGAAGTCGCGGCCATCCCCGCCGCCGCCAGGAACACGATCAGCAGCAGATCGTAGTCGGGCGCGCGCAGGACCTCGACCATCGCGCCCGACGCGTTCGAATAGCTGAGGAAGAGGATGTTCACGAGGTTGACGAGCTTGATGTAGGGCATGGCGGCGAGCACGCGTGCGCTCCCGAGCGCGCGTCGCAGACCGATGCCGACCAAGCATGGGATGACCACGGACACGAGCGCGAAGGTTCCGCTGCCGCCTCGCGCGAGCTCGTGCAGATCGTCGGAGAGATCCCCGTGGGTGAGGTAGCCGACGGCGTGCAGCCCGAGCGGGATCATGAACGGGCTGAGCGCCGTGGAGACGAGCACCAGGCCCACGCTGAGCGCCACGTTGCCGTCGGCGTTCTGGGTCCAGACCGTGGCCCCGCCCGCGACGGGCATCGCCGCGAGCAAGCCGAGCCCGACGAGCAGGTTCTGGACCTCGTCGTCGTCGGGCCACAGCTGGGCCACGAACGCGACGATCAGGATGAACATCAGCGGCAGGACGGTGTTGGCGATCACCCCCGCGAGCAGCATGGCGGGCTGCTTGAGCATGCGCGGAAACTCTTCCGTGCGTACCCCGAGCCCGGCGTTCAGCAGCATCACCGAGAGCAGGAGCGTCGGCAGCGAGAGCGTGACCGGCGCCTCGCCGAACCAGGCGATGGAACCCAGCGAGACGTGCCTCATCGCCAGCCCGAGGCGCGGGGCGAGCCCGGCGAGCACGTACGTCAGCAGCATCACCGGCAGCAGAAAGCGCTGAAACAGCTTCTGGATGCGGAGCGCGGCGCGACGGACGGACGACTCGGGCGGGGGCTCCGCCGGTGAGCTCACGGCAAACCCCGAGGCCCGGTCGAGGCAGAAGAGCACACCTCCGAGACGCTGCTCGCAGATCGACTCACCAGGGCGTCATCCGCCCCATCGACTCGCCGGGCCCCGAACGCGGCAGAGGGCCCGGAGCCCCTTCCCGCACCCGTGGCCGTCCATCGCGTTCTCCACGACGTATTCTGCATCCACCGTAGCCTACGCGCGGAGCCCTAACGGGAGCGGAACGAGCGCGATCGGGGTCTCGCATCGTGACAAAACGGGACCTCCAAGGAGGGCTCCGGCGTCGCGGTCCTCGCACGTCCGGCGCCGGTCGACTGCGACAGCATCGGTCGAGGACGAGCGCTTCGAGTGCGACGTGTGCGGTGCCCAGGTCCCCGCGCGCTGGAACTTCGACGCGACCTGAGCGAGGACGACCGCGCGGAGGTCGTGTTCGTTTTGGGCCTCGGGCCGAGGGCGGCGAGGCGAGTGAGGAGGGTGCGCATGCTCATCGAGACGTCGGTGGTGCCAGCGGACCAGGATTGCTTCAGCTCGAGGGCGACGAGGTCGGGGCGGAGCCTCTTCAGTCGGTCCAGGCCAGCGGAGGGCGCCGGACGTAGCGGCAGAGGGCCTCGAGGCGCTCGCGCTGGTGCATGGGCTCTACCTACCCGTGCGCTCCGGAGCCCGTGGTGGCCCGAGCGCGTGTTCGCGACCCACGTCACCGTCTGCCCGGGCTGCGAGGGCGCGCTCAACCTCGGGTGGCCTTCGCCGGATCCCCGATCCACACAGGGTTCGATGTTCACGCTCTCACCGATCGGGTTCGTCCGCGCCTCTCGCGCGGACGTGAAGGACGACTTCTGGGGCGGCACCACCGCCGAGATCGAGCTCGCACCGGAGCTCGACCCCGAGTGCCTGGACGGGATTCGAGACGTTCTCCCACGCGGAGATTCTCTTCGTCTTCGACCGCGTCCCGGAGGAGAGGATCGTCCGCGGCGCGCGCCATCCGCGGAACGACCCGAGCCTGCCGAAGCTCGGCATCTTTGCGCAACGCGGGAAGAAGCGACCGAACCGCCTCGGCAGCACGATCGTGGAGGTGGTCCGGCGGGAAAGGTCGCGACTCGTGGTGGCCGAGCTCGACGCCGTCGAGGGCACGCCGGTCGTCGATATCAAGCCCGTGATGCGCGCGTTCCTGCCCCGTTCTTCGGTCCACGAGCCGGCGTGGGCGCCCGAGCTGATGCGCGACTACTGGTCCCGGTTCAGTCGGGGAAGCGGTTGAAGTGGGCGGCGACTTCGTCCGCCTGACCGACGCGCTCGCGATCGCCCGGGGCGGGCATGGAGCCGGTGCTCGAAGGCATCCGGCAGCGCCAGACCAAGCTCGCCGAGCTCGAGAAGCAACTCCAGGCGCTGCCGAAGTCGTCCAAGCGGAGCCCATCTCGCTCCAGCTCGCGCGGATGGAGCGGAGATTGCGGGCCCGCGTGGACCAGCTCCCGGAGAAGCTGGTCGAGAACGAGGGCCGAGCGGTCGTCGAGGCGCTCTTCCCGGAGGGGCTCCAGGCCTTCCCCGTGGTCGACGAGGCTGGCAAGAAGCGGCTGCACATCAAAAGGAGGGCTGTTTTCGGTCCCGCGGCCTTCGACGAGGCCGGTGTCACTGAGTCAGCGTCCCCAGAGGGATTCGAACCCTCGTTGCCGCCGTGAAAGGGCGGTGTCCTGGGCCTCTAGACGATGGGGACGGGTCGGTTCCGAAATGGGCCGTGCAGGGGTCGAACCTGCGACCGTCGGGTTAAAAGCCCGCTGCTCTACCACTGAGCTAACGGCCCGGTCCGGCCCTCGAGGGCGGGCTGCGTTTAGCAATCGGCCTGCCCCGCGTCAAGCACGTCGCGTGTCCCTTCGTGTGCCATGCCCTGGCTCATGGAGTCGCCAGTCGGTGCTAGTCCGGTGGCCACCACGGTCATGCCCCCAGATGGGGACGGTAGCGTGGCGCAGATGGTCACAGTTGGGGCACGGCAGTTCACATCTGAGAACTTTTTTCGACGCGGCGCGTCAAGAAATCGACGGGACTGCGACACCCGGGTCGGGTCGTCGCGGGGCGTCGACCACCAAGCGTGGCAACAAAGCTCACGTTTCGCGGGTTGGGAGGGAGGCATGAAGCCACGAGCGCATATGGCACGTGTGTTGCTTCGTGGTTCGGCGAGGTGGAGGCCACGATGAACATCGAGGGCAAGTTGGCACTGCTCGTCGCGGAGCGCGACGGGGACTGGAGCGGCTGGGTCGAGCCGCTCCGGGCAGAATCGGACGATGTGATCGTCGTCGTGCAGCGGCGCGACGAGAACGCGTCGGAGTTCGCGACGCGGGTTCGGGAGCGCGTTCACAGGCTGCGCCTCGAGGGCGAGCTCGCAGCGGCGGCGCTGGTCGGTGGCTCGACCTGGGACGACGCGACGCTTTCGTCGCGCTCGCTCATGGTGCGCGCGATCGTGACGCCGATGGTCTCGGCGGGCGGCGGTCGGGTGTTTCTCGACGGCGGGGTCCGCTCGGGACGGGGCCGATACGCGATGGCGGCGCTGGCTTCGGTCGTCGAAGACCAGCTGGCACGGACGGGGGTGGACGTGGTGACGGCCTCGGCCTCCCACGAGCCGGAGCCGCTCCGCCGCGCCGCCTGAATCGACTCTCCCTCTTCCGAGCTTCCACCTGGAGGCGGGCCGACCCAGCCCGCCTCTTTGCTTGTGCGCCCAGCATGGGCGCCGACTTGGAGGTGCAAGTCCTCCCCTGAGCAGGTCACAGCCAAGGAAGGGAAGCGCAAGGGCGGGAGGGCGACTGACCGTCTGAAGGAAGCGCGAAACGAAGCCGCGGGCCGATGAAGAAGAACCGGATAGGAGGCGCGGGCGACCGGGGCGAGCGGGCAAGTGACCGCGAAGCTCCCGTGACCAAAGGGACCCTGCGTAAATCCGGCGGTCGTGCGGTGAAGGTCGGTGTTCTTACCTGGGGAGATCTCGCCTCGGGCCTGAAGGGCCACGCGGTCACGCCCGCGGAGCGAGAAGTCAGCCGAGGTCGTAGTAGGTCACGCCGGGAGGCGCCGCCGAAGGACCGAACGAGGGGAAGGGCATGACGCCCGGGAGTCTCGACGACGCCATGGTCCAGAAGTCCAGGCAACTGGAGCTGCCGCTGGAGGGTAGGGGTGAAGCCCCGAGAGCAGAGCGGAGCGGGCAAGCGCCATCGGCGACGACCGGAAACGAGGGCCTGGGAACGGGCTCGCTGATGGAGGAGGCGCTCTCGCGTCCGAACCTGATGCGAGCGTTGAAGAGAGTGAGGAAGAACAAGGGGAGCCCCGGCATCGACGGGATGACGGTGGACGAGCTGCCGGACTGGCTTCGGGACAACTGGCCACGAACCCGCGAGCAACTGCTCGCAGGGACGTACAGCCTCCTTCCCCATCCCCCGCAGCCCTCTCCCGCTCGACCGCCTGATCCAGCAGGCCCTCTTGCAGGTCTTGCAGCCCCGATTCGACCCGACCTTCTCGGAGCACAGCCACGGCTTTCGGCCGGGACGCTCGGCGCACGGAGCGATTCGTGAAGCACGCCGTCACGTCCAGGACGGCAAGCGGTGGGTGGTGGACGTGGATCTGGAGAAGTTCTTCGACCGCGTGAACCACGACGTGCTGATGGGGAGGTTGGCCAAGCGGATCGGGGACCGTCGCGTGCTGAGGCTCATCCGCCGCTATCTCGACGCCGGCGTGATGGTGAACGGGGTGGTGGTGGAGCGGTACGAGGGAACGCCGCAGGGCGGCCCCTTGTCCCCTTTGCTCGCGAACGTGCTCCTCGACGAGATCGACACGGAGCTGGAGGCCCGGGGACACGCGTTCGTCCGCTATGCGGACGATCTGCGGGTCTTCGTGGCGTCGAAGCGTGCGGGAGAGCGGGTCATGCGCTCGCTCGTCCGTCGCTTCGACGAGCTCCGGCTGCGCGTCAACGCGTCGAAGAGCGCGGTGGACCGCGTGTGGAACCGACCCTTTCTCGGCGTCTCGTTCTGGGTCGGCCGAGGGAAGGTCGTCCGCACGCGGGTCGCGCCCAAGGCGCTTCAGAAGATGAAGCGTCGGGTCCGGCAGCTCACGCGCCGAACCCGCGGGCGCAGCCTGGCCGAAGTCGTGCAAACCCTGCGGAGCTATCTGCTCGGCTGGCACGGATACTTCCGGGTCGCCGAGACGCCTCGGAGGTTTGCCGAGCTCGACGAGTGGATCCGACACCGGCTCCGGGCCTATCAGCTCAAGCAGTGGAAGCGCGGCACGACCGTCTTCCGAGAGCTGGCGGCTCGAGGCCTTCGCCCCGACGCGGCAGCCCAGGTGGCCGCCAACGCGAGGCGGTGGTGGAGAAACTCAGGCATGGCCATCCACATCGCGCTCCCCAACAAACTCTTCGACGGGCTCGGCCTTCCGAGGCTGGCCGCCTGACCTCAACCCATCGAACCGCCCGGTGCGGACCCGCATGCCGGGTGGTGTGGCAGGGGAGCCCGAGTCGACTACTCGGGCCCCCTATGCCGATTTCCGTCTCCCCGAATCGCGGCCTCACGCCGGCCGCGGCCGCCTCGGGACGCCTCAGCGCAGCTCGCAGACTTTTTCGCCGAAGAGGCGCTCGAGTGAGCTCAGGAACGCTTCGGAGGGCTCGACGCTCAGGCCGGTCTCGGCCACCGACACGGTCCAGCGCTCGGAGCTGACGATTCTCGAGGCTGACGGGGCAGGGCCCGGGGTTGGCCTCCAGGGTCTTCTTGAGCGCGGCGAGCTTGCCGCGATCGGTCCGCTCGGCGGTGAAGCGCAGGCGCACGGCTTTGGTGCGCGCGCGCAGGGAGGCGGCCAGAGGCGCGACCTCGATCAGGAGAAGCTTCGCGTCGGCCGGAGCTTCGTCGCTCGCCTGGCGGTCTCGCTCGAACTTGACGTCCGCCGTCAGCAAGATTGGGTCGCCCGCGGCGAGCGCCTCCCGCGACTGCTCGAGGGCGCCGGTCCGCACGATGACCTCGACTCGCCCGTTGGCATCTTCGAGGTGGAAGAAGGCCATCTTGCCGCCGCTCTTGGTCGGCCGCTCGCGGTAGCCCTCGACCGAGCCGCCGATTGTCACGCGCGAACCTTCGCCGCGTCCGCTCAGGCTGGCGGTGGTGGCGTCGCAGAAGCGCGAGAGCTCGCTCGAGTAGCGCTCCAGCGGGTGCCCCGAGACATAGAAGCCGAGGGTGGTCTTCTCGCGCGCGAGCAGCTCGCGCAGATCCCAGGGCTCCACGTTGGGGAAGCTGCCGGTCCCCACGTTCTCCGTCTCGCCGGCCGGCGCCGGCTCCAGCAGCCCGAAGAGGCTGGTCTGGCCGCTCTCCCGGTCCGCGCTCGCTTTTTTTCCGCGCTCGATGGCCGCTTCGATGGCCGCGTGCGCCTGGGCGCGGTGGATCCCGCCGGCCGCGTCGTGGACGGTGTCGAACGCACCGCACTGCACCAGCGCCTCGGCGACGCCCTTGTTCACCCGCCTCGAATCCACCCGGCTGGTGAAGTCGTAGACGTCGCGGAAGGGCTGCTGCGACCCGTCCGGCGACGCCTCGCCGTCGGGCGTCTGTGAGCGCGCCTCGAAGATGGCCTCGAGCGCCGAGCCGCCGATGCCCTTCACGCCGCCGAGCCCGAAGCGGATCTTCGGCCGCATCGGGTCGCGCAGCTTGCCGCCGAGCGACATGGGCCGGTCCCGGCGGAGCTTCTTCGGATCGTGCTTCGCCGGGTCGTAGACGACCGTGAAGTCGATCTCGGACTCGTTGACGTCCGGCGGCAGGACGGTGATGCCCATCGAGCGGGCTTCTGCGACGGTGCGGACGACCTTGTCGGTCTTGTCTTTGTCCGCCGTGAGCGTGGCGGATACGAACTCGACCGGGTAGTGCGTCTTGAGGTAGGCGGTTTGATAGGTGATCAGCGCGTAGGCGGCCGAATGGCTCTTGTTGAAGCCATATCCGGCAAAGTGCGCGACGAGATCGAAGATCGCCCCGGCCTGCTCGGCGGAGTGCCCGTTCTCGACGGACCCGTCGACGAAGATGGTCCTCTGCTTGGCCATCTCCGACTCTTTCTTCTTGCCCATCGCCCGGCGGAGCAGGTCCGCGCCGCCGAGTGTGTAGCCCGCCATCACGCGGGCGATCTGCATGACCTGCTCCTGGTAGACGATGACGCCGTACGTGTCCTCTAGGATCCTCCAACACGGATGAGGGTACTCGACCTTGATTCGTCCGTGCTTGCGCTGAACGAAGTCCTCGACCATCCCGGTTCCGAGCGGGCCGGGCCGATAGAGCGCGACCGCGGCGACGATGTCCTCGAAACAGTCCGGTTTGAGCTGCCGGAAGAGTCCCTGCATGCCCGAGGACTCGAGCTGGAAGACATTCGTCGTCTCGCCGGATTGCAAGAGGGCGAAGGTCGCCTTGTCGTTCATCGGGATCGCGTTCAAGTCGAAGGGCTTGCCCTGGCGATCCGGACGCTTGTCGATGAGCGAGACGGCGATGTCGAGGACGGTGAGGGTCTTGAGGCCCAGGAAGTCGAACTTCACCAGCCCGGCGGCTTCGACGTCGTCCTTGTCGTACTGGGTGACGTAGACGCTGGGCTCCGGGCAGAAGACCGGGACGTGATCCCAGAGCGGGCCCTCGGAGATGACCACGCCCGCCGCGTGCATGCCGGCGTGCCGGTTGAGGTTCTCGAGGTCCATCGCGGTGTCGAGGAGATCCCGGACACCGCTGTCCTCGTCGTAGCTCGCCTTGAGGCGCGGCTCCTCTTCCAGCGCCTTCTTGATGGGCACCGTCTTGCCCTGCACGGGCTCGGGGATCAGCGAAGCGATGCGGCCCGCGTCGGCGGCTGCCATCCCCATCACGCGGCCCACGTCGCGCACCACGCTCTTGCTCTTGAGCTGGTGGAAGGTCGCGATCTGACCGACCGAGGTCTCGCCGTACTTCCCGCGAACGTAGTCGATGACTTTGTCGCGATTGTCCATGCAGAAGTCGACGTCGAAGTCGGGCATGGACACGCGCTCGGGGTTCAGGAAGCGCTCGAAGAGGAGCCCGTGGTGGATGGGATCGAGATCGGTGATGCGGAGCGAGTACGCGACCAGCGAGCCGGCGCCGGAGCCGCGGCCGGGGCCGACGGGGACGCCGTTTTTCTTCGCCCAGTTGATGAAGTCCTGAACGATCAGGAAGTAACCGGGGAAGCCCATGCCGGCGATGATGCCGAGCTCGAGGGCCAGCCGATCGTTGTAGGCGGCGTGGTCGAGCGAAAAACCGAGCTTCTCGAGCTCCTCGAAGCGCGCGTGCAGGCCCTTCTCGGCGATGGTCCGGAGGAAGCTCTCCTCGCTCATCCCGTTGGGCACGCCGAAGCTCGGCAGCTTGGGCTTCGAGAGCGGGTCGCAGCTCCCTGCGCACATTTCGGCGACCCGCATCGTGTTCGTCAGCGCCTCGGGGAGGTGGCGGAAGGTGTGCGCCATCTCCTCGGGCGAGGTGAGGTACATGCGGTCGGAGCCGTGGTGTGCACGCTCCATCTCGGGCAGCGGTCGGCCGGCGCCGATGCACTGCAAGACGAGCTGCGGCCTTGCCTGCTCCTTGCCGAGGTAGTGGCAGTCGTTGGTGGCCACGACCGGCAGCGAGAGCTCTTTCGCCAGCTCGACCAGGATCTCGTTCAGCGGACCTTGCTCCGGGAAGCCGTGATCCTGCAGCTCGACGAAGAAATGCTCGGGGCCGAAGCACTCCTTCATCTTCCCGAGCGCCGCGCGGCCCGCTGCTTCGCCCTTGAGGAGGATCTCCTGCGCGACGTAGCCGCCCATGCAGGCGCTCAGGCCGACGACGCCTTCGTGGTGCTCGCGCAGCAGATCGAAGTCGATGCGCGGCCGGCCGGCGCCTTCCACCCAGCCGCGGCTCACGAGCCGGGCCAGGTTCAGGTAGCCCTCCTGGCTGGCGGCCAGCAGCACGAGATGGTGGTGGTGGCGGTCTTCGGGCCGGGTGCGGTCGCCAGGCGTGAAGCTCATCTCGCAGCCGAGAATGGGCTTCACCTCCGCCGCTTTGCACGCACGGTAGAAGCGCACCGCGCCGTGCATGTTGTCGTGGTCGGTCAGCGCGACCGCGGGCATCCCGAGCTGCCGGACGTGCTCGATCAAGCCGTTCAGCCGGATTGCCCCGTCGAGCATCGAGAACTCGGAGTGGACGTGGAGGTGGACGAGCTCGGGGCTGGACACGGGCAGGCGGCCCATCCTGACCGCTCCGCCCGCCGGGAGCAACGGGGTTCGAGGCTTGCTCGAGGGCCGCGGGCGTGGCACCGCTGGCCCCACGTGTATGCGTATCGGCGAGCCGGTCTCGGCCGCTTGCACGGCGCGCCGCTCGCGTGCTAGGTACGCCGCCCCCGGCGCCGCCGGGCCAATGGAGTTGACGATGAAGGCTTCCCCGCTCGCGCAGGTCAAGGACCGCTTCGGCTCGAAGGAACAGCTCGTCGAGGCCCTCAAGGACCTCGCTACCGACGAGCTCTGGATCGACCGGATCGACGAGGACAAGGGCCTCGAGCGCGTTTCCAACAACAAGCTCCTGCGCCTCCACGGCGTGCTGACCGAGGTGAAGGAGCAGTTCGGCTCCCGCAGCAAGCTCATCGACGCGATCTGCGAGGCCGAGAAGCGCAAGGACGAGGGCTACCGCGACCGCCTCGGCCGCTGGCCCACGCCGCGCCTCTACGACTGGTACAAGTCGGCCAAGAAGCGCGCGTCCTGAGTCGCGTTCGATACACGTCGAGACCCCGGCCGGCCTTCCGGTTCGGGGTTTTCGCGTTCGCGCGGACGACGCTGGAGCGCTGACCAGGAACCCTGGACCGAGCATGTCGGAGCGGTGATGCGTGGCTCGACGCGGCGAGGCGATCAGCGCATCGTCGAGGAGTGGCGAGCCGCGCAGCGTGCCTGCGCCGCCCGACGGGCGACGGGAGGGTTCCTGTTCACCGCGTGCTTGCGTCCGGTGAACCTTTGACGATAGTGGGTGTCTGAAGGTCCGTGACGCAGGTCCAGAACACCGCCGATTCGCACCTCTCGGGAGCCGACGCCGTCGATCCCGAGCTCTTGGCGCTTCCGGTCCCGCCGAGCGGGCGGCGCTTGCTCACGCTGGTCGTGATGGCGCTGGTCGTGGTCGCGGCGATGGGCTTCGTCGTGTCGTTGCGCCACGATCTCGCGTACTTCTTCTCCAGCGCGCAGACCATCGATCTCGGCGACGTGCGCTCGGTCGACCCCGGCACGCTGCAGCCGAACACGCACGTGCGCATCGCGGGCACCCCCATGATGAGCCGCGCCGTCCGCTACCGACGCGTGCTCACCGGCGGGCGCTACGTGGTCTTCCCGCTGGCGGGTCAGCGGACCGTGTACGTGCAGGTCGAGGACCGCCCGGACGCACTGGGCCGCAACGAGTTCTCCGGCCGGCTGGTCACCTTCTCGGAGCTCGGCGGGCGGATGCGCACGGTTCAGCGCTACCTCGGCGAGGAAGTGGATCTTCCGGTCTCGGGTGAGTCCTACCTGATCCTCGCCGACGAGGGGCCGGGGAGCTACGGCTGGGCGCTGGTGCTGGCGGTCTTGTGCGGCCTCTTCGTGCTGATCGACGTCCTGCTCATCCTGCGCTGGTTCCGGCCGCTTCCGAGCCCCGAGGGCGCCGAGGGCCCTTAGAGCCCCGATGCCCGCCGTGGTACGTTGAGGCCGGCGGGCAACCGCCGCACCCTCATGCCTCCCGCCGCTCCGCTGCCGCCCCCCGATCGCCTCGCCCTCGCGCTCTGGCGCCGTGGCGCCGAGCGGGAAGCGCTGGAGATCGCGCAGGCGGCGATCTCGCGAGGCGATCCGCGCTGGACCCACTGTCGCGCGCTGGTGGACCAAATGCGCCGACGCGAGCGGCCCGACGCGAGCGAGCCCGTGCCGACGATCGATCTCTCGCTGATCGGGGCCATGCTCGAGGCCGGGCAGCTCTTCGAGGCGCGCGCGGTGCTGCGCGGGGCGAAGCTCGACGATCCGATGGCCGCGCGCCTGAGACGCGTGCTCGACGCGGCGCTGGCGCCCTTTCCCGGTGGCGCGGACCCTTCCTTCGGCTCGGTCCTCGGCCTGATCCGGGCGGGGCGCGCAGCGAGCGCGCTCCGGGCGCTGGAGGAGGTCGCCAGGCAGAATCCGGCGCCGCCGCGGTGGCTGAGTGAGCGACTGCGGGCGCTCACCTCGCTCGTACAGGGCGGCTGGCGGCACGAGCCCGAGCCGGTGGAGGAGATCACCCGCGACACGGTGCTGGATCGCATCCGGGCTCGCGATCTCACGGCGGCGCTCGAGGCCGCCAAGACCGCCCATGCGCGCGAGCTGGCCGAGGTGCTCGAGCGGCTGGTCGCGGCGACGGAGCGGGTCTTGACCGACTCGATGCCGGACTCGGACGACCCCGAGACCGTGCCGATGCAGGGGCACCGGCTGGCCGAGCTCCACGTCCGGATGGGCGCCCTGGGCGAAGCCGATCGCACCTATCGCGCGCTGCTGCGAGATCAACCCGAGGACGAGCGCGCCCGCGCCATGCTGGCCGACGTGGTCGTCCTGCGGCGGGCGCTGGGCGAGGAGGCTTCGCCCATGCCCCCGCGCCCGAGCGCCTCGGTGGAGTGGCTCAAGAAGAACGCGCCGCGGGCGGCCGGTGGCTGGGCGAAGGGGAACCACAAGGTGTCCTGGGAGGGGCCGGAGGAGGACTCCACGGCCAACCTCGACGCCTCGCAGGAGGCCGAGCTGCTGCTCAAGCTCGGGAAGGCCGAGCAGGCTCTGGACGTCTACCGGATCCTGTCGATCCGCCACCCCAAGCAGCAGGCCTACCGCAAGCGCATCGCCGAGATCGAAGCGCTGATCGCCCAGCGGATGACGCCTATCGCCGGCGAGATGACGGCGCAGCACGATCTCTCCGCGCTCTCCGAGCAGGCCATCCCGACCCACCACAAGGTGCGCCTCGCGGACTTCGCGGGCTTCGACGAGGTGGAGGAAGGGCCGACCAAGGTCGACAAGCTGCGCCGCGACGACGACTGACGCTCTCAGACGAAGAGATCGAGGTAGGCGTCGATCAGCCGGTCGCCGAAGAAGAGGAACTCGAGCGCCCCGAGGGCGATGAAGGGGCCGAAGGGGATGGCCCGTCGCAGCGTGTGCTCGTGGTCGGTATCCACGACGTGCGCCCAGAGAAGGCGATCGTGGCGGTCGCGCACCTCGAGCAGGCGGTTCTGCTCTTTCACCTCGACCTTGGCGCCGTCGGAGAGCTCGAGCGGGGCCGGCGGGACCCAGCCGTCGTCCTCCGCCGGCGCTTCTTCCTCGGTGTCGTTGGCGGCGCGCCTCCCGCGCCCGAGCGCCAGCATCAACCCGGTCACCAAGAGGCCCTGCATCGCTCCCCCGACGAGCGCGAACGCCGCGCCTTTCCAGCCGAGGAACGCGCCGACGAACATCAGGAGCTTGCTGTCGCCTTCGCCCATGCCCCGGCGGCCGGTGAGCCGCTCCCAGCTCCACACCGCCAAGAGCTGCACCAACAGGAAGCTGCCGCCGGCGCCGATCGCCAAGTCGACCGCGTCGGGGCCGGCGGGGCGAAAGGTCACCGTGGCGAGCCCGAGCGCGGTGCCGCCGATCGAGACCTCGTCGGGGATCTCCATCCACTCCAGATCGACGAAGGTCGCCACGATGAGGCCGCCTGCGAACGCGAAGAAGAGGCCGGTCTCGAGCGCCGTGTCGGCCAGGGAGGTAGCCGGCGAAGTGCCCAGGACGTAGCGCTCGGCCAACGCCAGCCCGATGGCCCCGCTGATCAGCTCGACCAGGAAGTAGCGCGGGCTCAGCCGAGCGCCGCAGCAGGCCGCGCGGCCGCGCAGGACCAGGTAGCCGAAGATCGGCACGTTTCGCCAGGCGGGGATGGCCGCGCCGCAGCTCGGGCAGTGGCTCGGCGGTGTGACCACGCTCATGTCGCGGGGCCAGCGGTAGATCGCCACGTTGAAGAAGCTGCCCCAGAGGGCGCCGAAGACGAAGGCGATGGCGCGGATGGCCCAGGCCGGCAGATCGGAGACGATCACGTGGCTCCGATCCTACGGGGGGACCGCGAAAGAGGCGAGAACGTGGATGAGGGCATGGCGAGGCTCCGGGGTGCAACGCACGGGGCGCGCGAACGCATCCCGTGCCGTCGAGCGGTGTGCCCGGTATGCTCCGGCCGTGTCGAACGGGGATCAGGAGAACGAGCCGATGACGAGCGAGCGGGAGGAGACCGCCGGAGAAGCCGTGGAGGCGGTGCCGGTCGAGGTGACCCACGGAGCGATGCGGCGCGACGAGCCGGTGCCGGTCGAAGTGAGGCGTGGCGAGCGCCCGCGCGGTGCCCCCATGGCCCAGCAGGCCGGCGTGAGCGTGACGGTCTACGCGACGGTGGCCGGCCTCGCGGGCGCCGTGCCGGTGCCGCTCTTGGACTCGGTGCTGAGCGAGCTGGCGCGGGGCGCGGCCATGCGCCGCGTCGCCAAGCGCCACGGGGTCGTGCTGACGTCCGACGCGCGCGCCGTGCTGGCGGGGCCCGGGGCCGTGCACGCGACGTCGACCGAGCGCGGGCGGATGGTGAAGAGCGCGCTGGCCAGCTTCGTCGCGCCCTTCCGGGTGGCGGCGCGGATCGAGGACGCGGTGGGGACGCTGCTGTCCGCGATCCTGCTCGACTACTTTCTGCGCCGACCCGGTCGCCCCCGCGGCGTCGCGCTGACGGCGGCGGAGGCGAGCCGCGTCCGAGCGGCCACCGAGCGCGCCATCGGTGACGCCGGCTTCGACGCCATCAAGACCGTCCCGCTCGGGCTCTGGCGCGTGCTGCGCCGCGGCGGGGACGCGCTGATCACGCCGGACTCGGAGGCCCGCTCGCCGCTCGAGCGCTTCGTGGACGCCGTGCTCGATGGGCTGGCCGACGCGCCGGACGAGCTGGTCGACACGCTGCTGCACGCGTTCGACGATGCGCTGGCCGACGAGGGAGGGGTTCCTTGACGGATCCTTCCGTCGCTCGCGCGGGCTTGCGCGAGGCACGGCGGCTGGTGGTGAAGGTGGGGAGCCGCTCGATCGTGGGCGCGTCTCTCCACGAGGGGGCGTCCGAGGGCGGCGGTCGCTTCGCTCAGATCGCCGAGGAGCTGGCGGCGCTCCGAACCGAGGGGCGCTCTTTGGTGCTGGTGTCCTCGGGCGCGGTGGCCCTCGGCCGCGGGCGGCTCGGGTTCGCGGCCAAGCCCAAGGCCATCGCGGAGCTGCAGGCCTGCGCCGCCGTCGGGCAGTCGCTCCTGATGCGAGGCTGGGAGCGCGCGCTGGCGCCGCACGGGCTGGCCGCGGCGCAGATGCTCCTCAGCCACGCGGATTTGGAGGATCGCGAGCGTTACCTGAACGCCCGCGCGGCGCTGGACGCGTTGCTCGAGCTCGGTGCGGTGCCGGTCATCAACGAAAACGACACGGTCGCGGTCGACGAGATCCGCTTCGGCGACAACGACCAGCTCGCCGCGATGGTGAGCACGCTGGCGGGCGCGGATCTCTTGGTGCTCTTGACCGATGTGGAAGGGCTGCTCGACGCCGGCGGCGCGCGCGTTCCCTTCGTGGAAGCGATCGAGCAGGTGCGGGCGCTGATCGAGGAGCCCTCCGGCGAGCTCGGCAGCGGCGGGATGGGCTCGAAGCTGGAGGCGGCGCGGCGCGCGGCCCGGCGGGGCGTGCCGGTCCTCATCGCCGATGCGTGCGATCCCTCCGTGCTGCGGCGTTCCCTGGCCGGCGAGGACGTGGGGACGCTTTTTCTGCCGCACGCGAGCGGTCTGGCCGCCCGCAAGCACTGGATCGCGTTCACGCTCCGGCCGCGGGGCGATCTCCTCCTCGACGATGGGGCCGTGAAGGCGGTGCGCGAGGGGGGGCGCAGTCTGCTACCGGCGGGCATCGCCGGTGTGCGCGGGCATTTCTCGCCGGGCGACTTGGTGGTCCTACGCGACGCGGCAGGGCGGGAGATCGGCCGCGGACTGACGCGTTACGGCACCGAAGCCGTCGCCCGGCTGGCGGGCGCGCGCACGCAGGAGATCGGCGCCCGGCTCGGCTGGCACGGACCGGACGAGGTCGTCCACCGCGACGATCTGGTCGTGAGCGAATGACCTCGTTGGCGCGGAGAACGGGCTCGGACGATGCGGTCTCTCGCGCCCGTCCAGCGTCGGGCTCGGGGCCGGTCCGCGTGCGCGTCGGGGCGTCGCCGACTGGTCAACGGCGCCGCGAAGGCGGTACGTTTCGATCGTGAGCAAGGACGAGGCCCTGTGGTCCGAGGTCGAGGCGCTCGCGCGACGCGCCAAGGCGGCCTCCCGCGCCCTCGCGCCGGCACCGACCGAGCGCAAGAACGCCGTGCTGACCCGCGTGGCCGCTGCGCTGCGCGCGCCCGAGAGCGCGGCGGTGCTGGAGGCGAACGCGGCGGACGTGGCGGCAGGGGAAGAGACCGGGCTCTCGAGCGCGATGCTCGACCGGCTGCGTCTGGACCGCGGACGTCTGGACGGCGTGGCGGAGGCGGTGGAGGAGATCGTCCGGCTGCCCGATCCGGTGGGGCAGATCGTGGACAGCCACCGCCTGCCGAACGGCCTCTCGGTCGGGCGGATGCGCGTCCCGCTGGGGCTGATCGGCATCATCTACGAGTCGCGGCCCAACGTGACGGTCGACGCGGCCGCGCTCTGCTTCAAGGCCGGCAACGCGTGCCTCCTCAGGGGCGGCAAGGAGGCGTTCCGCACCAACCGGGCGCTGGCGGCGATCTTCGCGCACGCGCTGGAAGCGGAGGGCTTCGACGCCGCGACGGTCTCGCTCCTGCCGATGCTCGATCGCGAGGCGACGCTGGCCATGATCAGCCTGCACGGCGTGCTCGACCTGGTCATCCCGCGCGGCGGGGAAGAGCTGATCCGCTTCGTGGCGGAGAACGCGCGAGTGCCGGTGATCCAGCACTACAAGGGCGTCTGCCACGTCTACGTGGACGGCGACGCCGACCTCGAGAAGGCGACCGCGATCGCCGTCAACGCCAAGACCCATCGGCCCGGCGTCTGCAACGCCATGGAGACGTTGCTGGTCGACCAGGCCGTCGCCGAGCGCGCGGTGCCGCGCATCGCCCAGGCGCTCTTGGAGCAGGGCGTGGAGCTGCGTGGCGACGCGCGCACCCGCGAGCTGGTGCCCGAGGCGAACGAGGCCACCGATGCGGACTGGGACGCCGAGTACCTGGAGCTCGTGTGCGCCGTGCGGGTCGTGGACGGAATCGAGGGGGCGCTCGCGCACGTGGCGCGGCACGGCAGCTTCCACACCGAGGCGATCGTGACCGAGAGCTACACGAACGCGGAGCGGTGGCTGCGCGAGGTCGACGCGTCGCTGGTGCTGGTGAACGCCTCGACGCGCTTCAACGACGGCGGGCAGCTCGGGCTCGGGGCCGAGGTCGGTATCTCGACGACCAAGCTGCATGCCTACGGGCCGATGGGCCTGAGGGAGCTGTGTGCGCTCAAATGGGTGGCGCGCGGCGAGGGGCAGATCCGCCGGTGAGGCTCTCGGCTCGGCTCGGAGTCGAGAGTGGGGCGCTTGCCCCGGCCCACGTTTGGGCTAAGCAGGTCGGTTTCCGCGGAGGCGGACATGGGCGAGTGTCCCGTGATCAGGAGGCAGATGGTACAGAGGAAGGCAGAGAAGTCGGCGCCCGCCGCTGACGACGACGCCCTGAGCCCGAAGCGGGCGGCGCAGCTCGCGTCGGCGCAGAAGCTCGCTTTGGCGGTCGCCGAGGCGGCGCTCGATCGCAAGGCGCTGAACGTCGAGATCATCGACGTGGCCGGCAAGGTCGACTACGCGGACTACGTGGTGGTGATGAGCGGCCGCAGCGACCGGCAGGTGTCGGCGCTCGCCCGCAATGTCGAGGGCGACGTGAAGGCCAAGACCGGCCAACGCTGTCTGAGCGTGGAAGGCCTCCCTCAGGCGAGCTGGGTCCTGATGGATTTTGGCGACGTCATCGTCCACATCTTCCACCAGGACACGCGCGGCTACTACGACCTCGAGTCGCTGTGGATCGATGCGCCTCGCGTCCCCGTGGAGGGTGCGGAGGAGAGCTAGGACCGGCGTCTCGCGCTGCGCTCCGCGACCGGGGCAGCTCGGGACGAGGAAACGAGCTCGGCACGCGTGCGGGGCTCCGAACGGGGCTGTGGTTGCGCGTCTCCGTCATCGCCGTCGGCAAGGTCAAGCAGCGCGGACTGCGCGCGTCGCTCGACGACTACTACGGGCGCATCAAGCGCTATGCGAAGCTCGAGGAGATCGAGCTCAAGGACACGGCCGACGTGGGGGCTCGCTTCGCCAAGGCGCTGGATCCGCGCGGGCGCACCATCGCGCTCGAGGTGGACGGGGAGGCCTGGTCGAGCCGGCGCTTGGCCGACTTCGTGGGGGAGTGCGAGCTCTCGAGCGTGCCGAGCGTGTCGTTTCTGATCGGCGGGGCGTACGGGCTGCCTCGGGAGATCAGCCGGGCGGCGGACCGGCGTCTGTCGCTGAGCGCGATGACGCTGCCGCACCGGCTCGCGCGGCTGGTGCTCGCGGAGCAGATCTACCGGGCGTTCACGATTCTGCGGGGCGAGCCCTACTCGCACGATTGACCGCTCTTCGCGCGGCGCCGCCACGGATGGCTTGGTCCGGCACCCTGGTGTTGCGGCTGGCCGGGTCGTTGCCGGGGCTGCGGCGGGTCGCCTCGGTTGGTGGGAAGCGGTGCTGCCCCCGTTCCGGCGGGGCGGCGCGCGGTCTTCGCCTCGCTCGATGCGGGCCGGGGAGGTGACGACGCAACGGGAGGCGGCGACGGTCGATGGGGGTGGCATGTCGTTTTCCAGCGTGTGGCGAGGGTTGCTCGAGTTGGTCGCGCCGCGCCTCTGCGCCGGGTGCGAGGGGGTGATGGCGCCTGGCGAAAAGGGGTTCTGCGAGGCGTGCCGGCCGCTGCTCAATCCCGGCGAGCGAGTGGGCGACGCGCTCGCGGGCTACGTCTACGGCGGGCCGATGGCGCAGGCGGTGCAGGGGCTCAAGTACGGGCGGCGGACGGAGCTGGCGTCCGTGCTCGGCAGGATGTTGGTGGCGCGCGCGCTCGAGGTGGCCGGCGACGTGGACGCGGTGGTGCCGGTGCCGCTCCATCCTTCGCGGCTCAGGCGGCGTGGGTTCAATCAGGCGGCGCTGCTCGCTCGGCCCGTCGCCGGCGCGCTGGCGGTGCCGCTCTCGACGTCGGAGCTCCGACGCGTGCGGGATACGCCGCCGCAGGCCCGGCTCGACGCGACCGGACGCGCGACCAATGTCCGAGGCGCGTTCCTCGCCCTCCACGCGCCGGGCGCGCGCGTGCTCCTGGTCGACGACGTTCGCACGACCGGCGCGACGCTTGCCGAGTGCGCCGAGGCGCTGCGGACGGCGGGCGTGGACCGGGTGCTGACGTTGGTGCTGGCGCGCGCCGAAGATCCTCGCGGCTGCGCTCCGGGGTCGTGAAGTCCGGGCCGGACGCTCGCAGGCGGAGCGGGGGACACCACGTCGGCGCTCGGGTGCGAGTCCTCGGGTGGTGCCGAGGCTCCTCGCGGACGAGCGAACCAGCGTCGAGCTGGCGGGCGGTTCGACGCTGGCCGGTCGCGAGCAGGCTCTGGCGCTCGGCGGCGAGATGTCCTGCGATTCGTCTCTCCTCGCCCCGCCGGCGGTCGGTTCACGAGTGCTCGCTCGCGAGATCGGCCGGCGCTCGGAGGCGCTGCTACGGTTCGGTTCGCGTTCCACCATGCCCTCGCGTCGCACCATCGTCGCTGCGCTGCTCTTCTCGGCGTCGGGCGGCTGCTCCCACGCGCCAACGCCGATCCGCGTGGAGGATTGGATCCGCGTGGGCGTGGATCTGGAGCGGGAGGCGGCCGCCGAGATCACGACGCTCGAGGACGCCGGCTACCGGAGGGTCACGCGCATCGATGGGGACGGCTTCGTGGCCGTCGACTTCGTCCGCTCGCGCGACGCCCACCGCGCGGTCCGCGTGGTGACCCGGCTCGGTGTGGCCGTGGCGCTCGACTCCCACGAAACCGACGGCGTCCGTCTCCGACACGGCGCCGTGCGCTTGCTCCATCCCGACGTGCCTCACGATGACGTCGACGGCGACGGGAAGCCGGAGGTGGTGGTCGCCCGCGCCGGCCCGGACGGCGACTGCATCGCCGTGGTGCACGTCGACGACGAGGGTCGCGTCACCGAGGCGCCGATCGACGCCGAGGCCGTGTCGCCCGGGAGCTGTGCTTCCGCGCTGGAGGACGTCGACGGCGACGGCGTGATGGAGGCCATCATCGTCCTGCGCTGGCCGGAGCTGGCGTTGGATCCGGAACGCGTCCCCACCGTGCGCGTCGCGCTGGCGGCGCGGGACGGCGGCTGGCCGCCCGAAGCGATGCCCATCGCCTACGAGCGAGCCCGGCACGAGGCACGAAGGGCGGCGCTGGACGTGGCGCGCCGGACGCGGGACGTCGCGGAGGTGAGCCGGCTGGGCGTGGAGCTGGCGGCGCTCGCCAACCTGCGCGGCGCGACCCCCTCGGCGCAGGTCGCCGCCTACGACGAGGCGCTGGCCGGGCTGGTCCTCCAGCCGGCCGAGCGCGACGCGGTCGAGGGGGTGCGCGCGGCCATCGCCGCCGGGTGGTCCGCGCCCGAGCGCTGATCAGGGACCTGGACCGAGCGCGTCGGAGTGCCGTCGGTCTCGATGCGTGATTCGACACCGCGAGCCGCCGCGAGCATCGCCGAGGAGCGGCGCGCCCCGATGTGCTAACACTCCGCCTCCCCCCGATGAGCAAGAAGAAAAAGCAGGAGACCCCGGGCGAGATCCTCGTTTGCCGCAACCCCAAGGCGACGAAGATGTACGACATCGAGGAGCGCGTGGAGGCCGGCATGGTGCTCATGGGCTCCGAGGTGAAGAGCATGCGCCTCCGGCGCGCCGACCTCGAGGGCGCCTACGCGAGCGTCGATCAGGGCGAGATGGTGCTCCACAAGATGCACATCGCGCCCTACGAGCACGCCGGCGCGTTCGGCCACGAGCCCAAGCGGAGCCGCAAGCTCCTGCTCAACCGCCGCGAGATCGAGCGCTGGGAGGGCCGCCTGACGGCCAAGGGCTACACCATCGTCCCGCTCTCGGTGTACTTCAAAGGCGGCTACGCGAAGGTCGAGCTCGGCCTCGGCAAGGGCAAGCGCGTCGGCGACCGGCGCGAGGAGCTCAAGCGGGAGGTCGATCTGAAGGAGGCCCGCGCGGCGATGGGGAAGGGCCGATGAAGATCCGGCTCGGCGAGGACGCGGGTGAGGCCGTGCGCTTCGAGGGAGAGGTGCTCTCGTTGATCCTCCCGCGTGCGTTCGCGCCGGGCGCGCCCATCGAGTTCGTGGCGGAGCTCGACGGCGAGTCCGTGGAGCTCGGCGGAAAGACCGTCGGCAGCAAGAGGCGCGAGGACGACCGCTTCGACGTGCGGGTCCGCATGACCAACCTGCGCCGCACGCACCGCGAACGATTGCGCGAAGCGCTCGGCTGAACGTCGCCGATCGAAGGGGCGGATCCGGACCCCATCGGCGCTTCCGCTCGTCGCCATGGACGCGGCCCCGCACGCGGCTGGACGCGTCTCGGCGGGGGCATCGGTCCGGTCTGGCGATCGAGCTCGAGGCCCTCGCACGCCGCGGCCCGTGTCCGCGCGGGCTGGACATCACGGAGCCGTCGTGACCCACTGGTCGCCGATGCAGCGCCGATGGAGCCCTTGGGGTTGGGGATACGAGGACCGCTTCCCGGACCGGGATACGCGAGCGATGTTCGCCTCGCAGGTGAAGCTCTTCACCGGGTTCGAAGAGCTCGAGGTGCGCGAGCCGGTGCCTCACGAGCAGGCCAGGGTGGCGCCCTGTCGGATCGCGCCGCCGGATGCGGCGGTCTCGGTCAGCACGGCCAATCCTCGGCAGCGCGCGACCCGCGCTCACGGCCGCGCGTACCGCGACATCGTCCGCGGCTTCGCCGGTGACTTCGAGTCGGCGCCCGAATCTCGTGCTCACGCCGAAGAGCGAGGAGCAGGTCGCGCGCGCCCTCGAGTGGGCCGACGAGGCGGGCTACGCAGTCGTGCCCTTCGGCGGCGGGACGTCGGTCGTCGGCGGAGTGGAGGTCGAGTCGCGTGACGCGTTCGCCGGCGTCATCTGCCTCGACCTGCGCGGGCTCAATCGGGTGGTGGAGGTCGACGCGGTCTCGCGCGCCGCGCGCATCGAGGCCGGTGCGACGGGACCGCGGCTCGAGGCGCAGCTCCGCGAGCACGGTTTGACGCTGCGCTTCTATCCGCAGAGCTTCGAGCTCTCGACGCTGGGCGGCTGGATCGCGACCCGGGCCGGCGGGCACTTCGCGACGCGCGAGACGCACATCGACGACCTGGTGGAGTCCACCCGCATGCTCACGCCGCGCGGCGTCTTCGAGTCGCGTCGCCTGCCCGCGTCGGGGGCGGGGCCGAGCCCCGATCGGCTGGTGCTCGGCTCCGAGGGCGCGCTCGGGGTGATCACCGAGGCCTGGGTGCGCGTCCGGCCACGGCCCGTCTTTCGCGCGAGCGCGTCCGTGCGCTTCACCGCGCTCTCGGACGCCTTCGCCGCCACGCGGGCGCTCGCGCAGTCGGGTCTTTCGCCGGAGAACTGCCGGCTCCTCGATGACCGGGAGGCGTTGATCAACCGGGTGGCGACCGACGGCAGCAACGTGCTGCTGCTCGGGTTCGAGTCCGCCGATCATCCGGTCGAGGCGCGGATGGAGCGCGCGCTGGAGATCGTGCGCGATCACGGTGGCGTCTGCCGGGATGGCGCGACCTACAAGAAGAGCCTTCCTCACGCCGCCCGAGCCGCGGCCGACGGCGCCGCCGATCGATGGCGCCAGGCGTTTCTGGACGCGCCCTACCTGCTCAACTCCATGGTCAGCCTCGGCGTGATCGCCGACACGTTCGAGACGGCGTGCACCTGGGACCGACTGGAGGAGCTGCATCGGGCGGTGATCCACGGCGTCCGCGCGGCGATGAAGGCCGTCGCCGGAAGGGGCATCGTCACCTGCCGCCTCACGCATGTGTATCCGGACGGAGCGGCGCCCTACTTCACCTTCCTGGCGCCGGCGCGCCGCGGCTCGGAGCTCTCGCAGTGGGCGGAGATCAAGGCGGCCGCCAGCGAGGCCCTCGCCGCCCACGGCGGCACGATCACCCACCATCACGCCGTCGGTCGGATGCACCGCCCGTGGATCGATCGCCAGCGCCCCGCGCTCTTCGCCGAGGTGCTGCGGGCGGCGAAGCGCTCTCTCGACCCGAAGGGCACGCTCAACCCCGGCTTGCTCTGACGCATCGCGGCGCGATTCGCTCCGCGGATATCGGCGCGGAGCCCCGACACGAGCCGGGACGACTCGGCGCGCGGCGTCGACGCTGATCGACGACCAGCACGACCGAACGGGGCGCGCGCCGCCGTGGTGAGTTGCGGGACGGCGGAGGCGGTGCACGCTCGCGTTCGATGAGCACGCCTCTCGTCTCCGTGGTGATGCCCTACCGCGACGCGGCCGACACGCTGCGGGAGGCGGTGGCGAGCGTGCTGACGCAGCGCGGCGTGGCGCTGGAGCTCTTGGCCATCGACGACGGCTCCTCCGACGAGGGGCCGCGAGTGATGGCGGGGCTGGCGGCGCGGGACGAGAGGGTGAGGCCGCTCTCGAGCGGAGGCGCGGGGTTGGTGGCGGCGCTCGAGCTCGGGCGGACGCGGGCCGCCGGGGCGTTCGTGGCTCGCATGGACGCGGACGACGTCTCGCTCGAGGACCGCTTGGCCCGCCAGCTCGACGCGCTGGTGTGCTCGCCGCGGGTCGGCGGGCTCGGCACGCAGGTCGCGCTCTTCGGCGAGGTGGGCGAGGGGATGCGCCGCTACGTCGAATGGCAGAACGGTCTCGTCTCGCCGGCCGAGCACGCGCGCAATCTCTTCGTGGAGAGCCCTCTCTGTCATCCCTCGGTGATGCTCCGCCGCGAGGCCCTGGAGAGCGTCGGCGGCTGGCGCGACGCGGGCTGGGCGGAGGACTACGACCTCTGGCTGCGGTTGCACGCGGCGGGCTGGCAGCTCGCCAAAGTGCCGGAGGTGCTCTTCCGCTGGCGCCAGCGGGCGTCCAGCGCGACCTTCACCAGCGATCGCTACACGCCCGAGGCGCTCCGCGCGGCCCGCGCCGCGTTCCTCGCGCCCGCGCTGCTCGCCCGAGGGCGTCCGGTGGCCATCTGGGGCGCCGGCGCGACCGGCAAGCGGCTGGCGCGCGCGCTCGAGCCGCACGGGGTGAAGGCGTCGCTCTTCATCGACATCGACCCGAGGAAGCTCGGCCGCACGGCGCGCGGGGCGCCAATCCGCGACGTGAGCGCGTTGGTGGCGGCGGAGCACACGGTGGTGGTCGCGGTCGGCGCGCGCGGCGCGCGAGAGCTGGTGCGCCAGGAGCTACGCGGGCGCGGCTTCGTCGAGGGCGACGACTTCGTCTGCGCGGCCTGAGCCCGAACTGCAACGACCCGTCAGAAGCCCGAACTGCAACGACCCGTCAGAGCCCGCTCGACTTGCGGCTGGCTTCCTCCTCCTCGGAGCCGGGGAGGTGGATGCCGCATTCGCGCTTCTCGCCGAGCCGCCGGCCGGCGCGATCGTCGTCGTCCGGATCCACCGGCACGGTCGAGTGCACGTCGCCGATCGACTTGTAGCCCCACGCGTAGAGCGGATGAAAAGGCAGCTCGTGCGCGTCGAGGTAGGCCTCGACCTCGTCCTTGGTCCAGTCGAGGATCGGGTGGATCTTGTAGGTGCCGTCCTGCAGCTCGACCTTGCGGAGGCCCGCGCGGAACGCGGTCTGCTCGGCCCGGAGGCCCGCCAGCCAGGCGGCGGCGTCCAGCTCCGTGAGCGCTCTCTGCATCGGCTCGAGCTTGTTGATCCGCTGATAGCGGCGCAGCTCTTCCTCGTCGCCGTCCCAGAGCCGGCCGAAGAGCGCCTCCTGCCGCGCCGCGGTCATGCGCGGGTTGTAGACCTCGAGCCTCAGATCGAAGCGCTCGCGCAGCGCTTCGGCGAACTGGTAGGTCTCGGGGAAGAGGTAACCGGTGTCCAGGAAGATGACCGGGATGCCCGGCGCCACGCGCGTCGCGAGGTGGAGCATCACGGCGGAGTGCGCGCCGAAGCTCGAGCTCATCACCAGCCGCTCGCCGAAGGTCTCGAACGCCCACGCGATCACGTCCTCGGCGTCCTTGCCGGCGAGCGACGCGTTCGCCTCTTCGAGATTCGATGGTGTCCGGCTCCGGGACCAGCTCGAGCGCTTGCATGATGCCTCGCGTGTGACGCTCGGATCCTCCGGGACGCTCTCCCGATTGTCAACCTGGACACGCGTGAATGTCTTTGGTTGTCATGTTTTGTGGGCAAAGCCGGCGATGTAAACTTGAGTGAATTGGTGTGCAACGCGTCCGCCCGGACACTTCGCCACGGGTCGCGGTGCGGACGCGGCGCGCGTGCTAGCCTCGCGACCCGCGGCGCATGAAGCTCTTCGTTCGGCTGATCCGGGCCCTCTGGATCTTCGGGATCATCTTCGCCAGCTACATGGTGCAGCTGGGGCTCGGGCAGCTCTTGCGCACCTACGAGCGCAACCCCGAGACCGGGCGCGACGAGGTGCGTTTGCCCGAATGGCTCTGGCGGCGCCGCAAGCGGGTGGACCTGGTCAACGCGCGGCGTCTGTTGCGCGCGACGCTCCGGCTGCGCGGCGTCTACATCAAGCTCGGGCAGGTGCTCTCGATCATGGGCGGCTTCTTGCCGCGCGTGTACACGAAGGAGCTCGAGTCGCTGCAGGATCAGGTCCCGCCGCGCCCCTTCGAAGAGCTCGCGCACACCTTCTTCGAGGACTTCGGCCGCACGCCGGACGAGCTCTACGAGCGCATCGAGCAGCACCCCATCGCCGCCGCGTCGCTCGGCCAGGTCCACGAAGCCTGGCTCGCCGACGGCCGCAAGGTGGCGGTGAAGGTGCTCTACCCGGGCATCCGCGACGTCATCAAGGTCGACATGCGGGTGCTCCGCATCGCCGTGCGCGTCTACGAGTGGTTCGTCCCGGTGCGCAACATCGAGAAGGTGCACGAGGCGCTCGTCGATCTCCTCCGCCGCGAGACCGACTACCTCCACGAAGCACGCATGATGGAGGCGATGGCGCAGAACTTCGCGCGCCAGAAGGACATCCTCTTCCCCGAGGTGGTGCACGAGCTGACGACGTCGAACGTGCTCACGATGACCTTCATGGAGGGGCTGAAGATCAGCCACGTGGACGAGATGCCCGAGCACGGCATCGACCCGCACGCGGTGGCCATTCGGCTGGTGGAGTCGTTCTACGAGCAGGTCTTCGTCCACCGCCTCTTCCACGCCGATCCGCATCCCGGGAACTTCCTCGTCCAGACCGGGCGCAAGCCGTCGCGCCCGAAGATCGTGATCCTGGACTTCGGGGCCGTCAGCGAGGTCCATCAGGAGATGGTGGACGGCATGGTCGAGGTGCTGCAGGGCGTCTTCGACGGGGACGCCGATCTTCTGCTGCGCGGCTTCTACCGCATGGGCTTCGTGTCCGAGCTGGGCAATCGCGAGCTGCTCGAGAAGACGGTGATGACCTACTTCTCGAAGCTGATGCGCATCCAGGACCGAACGCCCGGCGCGCTGATGCGGGCCAGCCAGAAGGAGCTGGAGGAGCTGGCCGATCCGGAGGTCGCGCGCGAGGAGCTCCGCGAGCTGATGCGGGCGGTGACCTACCCGGAGGGCTGGTTCTACGTGGAGCGCGCGTCGGTGTTGATGTTCTGGCTGGTCGGGCAGATCGACCCCGACATCGATGCGATGCGCGTCGGCTTCCCTTACGTGATGCCGCTCTTGATGGCCAAGCGCGAGGCCGACGCCGCCCCGAAGGCCGAAGACGAGGGCTGAGAGCCTTCGATCCCGGTCGAGGCGCGCGCCGCGGATGCCGCGGGAGGGCCTCGTTCGCCCAATCGCACGCCGCCGCGGAACCTCGCCGGAGGCTCGCTGTCAGACCGACCCGTGAGCGCCTCGTAGCGGGGCGCCGGCGCAGCGGGCGTCACGGCTCGCCGCCATCGAGGGAGGTGTGCTTTGACCGAGCTGTCCGAGGCCCGCGGGGACGTATCGCTCCGTCCGGGATCCATGACCCGCGCCATGCGCGCGGTCGCGCCGAAGCCGAGCGAAGCGCGGTGGCTGCGCTGGGCGCTGGTCCGCGACGGGCGCATCGAGCGCGAGCACACAGCGTCGCCGGCGAGCGTCGTCCGCGTCGGCGGTGACGGCGATGTGCCGGCGAAGGGGCCCGCGCGAACGCTCGCCTCGTGCGAGGGAGGGCGATGGACCCTCACGCTCGCGCCGGCGTGGCGAGGGCGCGTCGGTGGGGCGCCGATCGCGGGCGCGCCGTCCGAGGAACGAAGGGTCGTGCTCATCGACGGCGCCCACGCCCGCATCGAGCTCGAGGACGGCCGGGCGCTCTTGTTGCAGCTCGTCGCGCGTCCTCCCGTTCGGCCCAAGCCCGCGCTGCCCGCGTCGGTGCGGGGAGGGCTGATGCAGCGCGCCGACTGGCGCTTCACCGCCTTCGCCGTCGGCAGCGCGATGCTGCACTTCGCGTTCGTCGTGGCGCTCATCGAGGCGGACTGGCCGGTGCAAGAGGTGCTGGTGCCCGAACGCGTGGTGCAGTGGATCGCGCCCGAGCCGCCCATGCCGCCGGATCATCGAACGCCGGTGGAGCCGCTCGATCCGAGCGCCGACACCGACCCGAGCCATCCCGCAGACGAGACCCCCGACACGCGTCGGGCGGACCGAACCGAGCGCACCCATCGCGCCGGACCGGCTCGCCCGCGTTCGAGCGAGGTGAACCCGTCGCTCGATCCCGATGCGGCGGCGCGCGCCGCGCTCGATGCCGTGCAGCTTCAGCTCGGCTCGATTGGGAGCGGCGGGAACCTCCGGCGGATGCTCGAGGATGGCGCCGAGCTGCCCAGCGCGGAGTCGCTGCTCGACCGACAAGCCGTGGCGACCAACGAGCACTCCGGCACGTTGACCGAGCGACCCGGCACCGGATGCGTGCACTGCGACGGCGAGCGCGGCATCGGCACGCTCGTGGCGACCCGCACGGGCAGAGCGAGCGAGGGTCCGGAGATGGTCGAGCGGACCATTCACATGAGCGTGCAGGGCACCTGCGACCACTGCATCGACGAATTCTCGCCGGAGTTCGACTCGCGCGCCCTGCTTCGCGCCCTGCGCGGGCGAATGAGCGCGGTGCGCCACTGCTACGAGCACGAGCTGACGCGCGGAAACCCGGACCTCGAAGGCCGGATCGATTCTCGCGCTCACCGTGATGCCCGTGGGGAGCGTCTCGCACGTCCACGCCGAGGAGAACACCACCGGATCGGAGTCACTGGAGGCGTGCACGGTGCGGACGCTGGCGCGCGTTCGGGTCGCGGCGGGCCCGGAGGCGCCGGTGGAGGTGCACTACCCGATCGTCTTCCACCGCAACCAGTGAGCACGCCGAGCGCTGGAACGCATCCGAGCCGCGTGCCACACGTTCTCCCGTGCGTCCCGAGATCGAGCGCGCCGTGCGCATCCTGCGAGAGGGAGGGCTGGTCGCCTTCCCGACCGAGACCGTCTACGGCCTGGGCGCCGACGCGCGCAACGAGGAGGCGGTGGGCCGCATCTTCGAGGCCAAGGGGCGCCCCGCCGACCATCCTCTGATCGTGCACCTGCCCGGCGCGTCGCACCTCGATGGCTGGGCGGCGCGCGTGCCCGACGCGGCCCGTGCGCTGGCCGCCCGCTTCTGGCCGGGGCCGCTCACGATCATCGTCGAGAAGGCGGACGACGTCCCGCCGGCCGTCACCGGCGGGCAGTCGACCGTCGGGCTGCGGGTGCCGGATCATCCGCTCGCGCGCGAGCTGCTCGAGGCGTTCGACGGAGGGCTCGCGGCGCCGAGCGCCAACCGCTTCGGATCGGTCAGCCCGACCACGGCGCAGCACGTTCGGGACGAGCTCGGCGAGCGGGTGGCCGTGGTCCTCGACGGCGGGCCCTGTCGTGTGGGCGTGGAGTCGACGATCGTCGATCTCAGCGGCGCGAGCCCGGCCTTGCTCCGTCCCGGCGGCGTGTCGCGCGAAGCTGTCGAGGCGGTGCTCGGCGTCACGCTCGCGGTGGGAGGCGCCACGCGCGCGCCGGGCACGCTGCCCTCGCACTACGCGCCGCGGGCCGCCGTCCGCGCGGTGCCCGAGACGGAGGTGGCGGCCGAGGTGGAGCGCGCCCGCGCTGCTGGAGCGCGGGTGGTCGTGCTCGGCGAGCGTGCGCCGGCCGGCGTTCCGTCCATCCCGCTCCCCGAGGAGCCGGAGGAGCGTGCTCGCCGCCTCTACGCCGTGCTCCGCGAGGTCGACGCCGCCGGCTACGACGTGGCCGTGGTCGCTCTCGGCCAGGAGTCGGGCATCGGCCTCGCCGTCGCCGACCGCCTGCGCCGCGCCGCCGCCCCGAGACCCGACGGGACCTGATCGACGGGACCTGATCGCGTGTCGAGCCGGCATCGGCCTCGCCGTGGCCCTGCGCCGCGCCGGACGGGACCTCATCGCGCTCACTCCTGCCGGAGCGCTTCGACCGGGTCGAGGTGTGCCGCGCGCCGGGCCGGGCCGACGCCGAAGACCAGCCCGATCACCACCGACACCGTCAGCGAGAGCGCGACCGCGTAGAGCGGCACGATGGTGTCCCAGCCGCCGAGGCGCGCGATCAGGAGCGCCGCCAGGTAGCCGAGCGCGATGCCGATCAGGCCGCCGAAGAGCGAGACCACGATCGCTTCCACCAAGAACTGCAGGAGGATGTCGCGGCGTCGCGCGCCCACGGCCATCCGCACCCCGATCTCGCGGGTCCGCTCGCGCACGCTGACCAGCATGATGTTCATGATCCCGATGCCGCCGACGAGCAGCGACACCGCCGCCACGCCGCCGAGCAGCACGGTGAAGGTCGAGGTGATCGCGCCGAAGGTCTGGAGCATCTCGGTCTGGGAGCGGACGTCGAAGTCGCTGTCCTGATCGGGGCGCAGCCGGTGGCGCAAGCGCAAGAGCTGGCTGATGCGCTCCTGCAGGCTCGCCGCCATCGACTCGTCGGCGACCTGGATGCTGATCGCGCTCAGGTGGTCCTGCCCGAAGAGCACGCCCTGATGCGTCGACAGCGGCACGAGCACCATGTCGTCCGGCGACAGAAAGCCCGCGTCGCCCTTGGGGGCGAGCACGCCGATGACCCGGAACGCGATGCCTTGGATCTGGACGCGCTGGCCGAGCGGCTCGCGCCCGCCGAAGAGGTCCCCGGCCACGTTCGCGCCGAGGATGGCCACGCGTCTGCGCTGCTGGTCGTCCACCTCGTCGAAGCCCAGGCCGCTCGCCACCTCCAGCGTGCGCACCTCGAGGTAGGCGGCCGTGACGCCGTAGACCGACGCGGTCTGGTTGTTCTCGAGGAAGCGGATCTGCGCCGAGCCGTTGACCTCCGGCGCCACCGCGGCGACGCCGGGGAGCTCGGCGATGGCGTCCGCGTCGGCCCGGGTGAGGGTCTCCGTGCTGCCGGTGCGGACGGCGCCCGCGCGCCCGAACGCCGGCCGCACGTAGAGGAGGTTCGTGCCGAGCGCGCGGATGCGTCCTGCGACGCTGGCCTGCGCCCCTTCGCCGACCGCCAAGACCGCCACCACCGACCCGACGCCGATGATCATCCCGAGGGCGGTGAGCGCGGTGCGCATCCGGTTCTGCGCCAGTGAGCGCACGGCCGTGCGCACGGTCTCGCGGATCAGCATGCGCGACCCCTCACGACGTGATCTCCTGCCCGTAGGAGCGCTCGACGACCGCGTTCCCGGGCCCATCCGCGACCACGCGACCGTCGCGCAGCGCGATGGCGCGCCCCAGGCTCCGGGCGATGGCCAGATCGTGCGTGACCACGATCAGCGTCGTCCCTTCCTCCTCGTTCAGCTCCCGGAGCAGCTCCAGTACGTCCCGGCCGGTTCGGCTGTCGAGCGCGCCGGTGGGCTCGTCGCAGAGCAGGATGGCCGGCCGGGTGACCAGCGCGCGGGCGATGGCGACCCGCTGCTTCTGCCCGCCCGAGAGCTCGTTCGGCTGGTGATGGCCTCGGTCGGCGAGCCCGACGCGCGCCAGCGCCTCTTCGGCGCGGAGCCGCGGGTCCTGCGTGCCCGCGTAGAGCAGAGGCAGCTCCACGTTCTCCACCGCGCTCATCCGCGGCAGCAGGTTGAACGACTGGAAGACGAAGCCGATGTAGCGGTTTCGGACCTCGGCCAGCGCCGACTCGCCGAGCGACGCGACCTCGCGGCCCTCGAGCACGTACGAGCCGCTGGTCGGCCGATTGAGGCAGCCCAGGATGTTGAGCAGCGTGGACTTACCGCAGCCCGAGGGCCCGATGATCGCCATCGCTTCGCCTGCGTTCACGGTGAACGAGATCCCGTCGACGGCGCGCACGGCGAGCTCGGCCCGATGCGCGGCGTAGACCCGGGTCACGTCCACGAGCTCGACGACCGGCGCGCTCAAGATCGGCTCCGGCGGTGCGGCGGACCGAAGGGGAGGGGGCCGCGGCGCTCCGACGGCGGGGCGCCTTGGCCACTCGGTCTCGCGCCGAGATCGAGCCGGTCGCCCTCCTGGAGCCCTTCGAGCACCTCGAGGTGGTCGCCGTCGTTGGCGCCGGTGCGGATGCGCCGCTCATCGCCGGTCGCGAGGCGCACGAAGCGGGCCGGTCCGCGGCTGTGTACGGCGGCCAGCGGGACGAGGAGCACCCCCTCGCGCCGCTGGGTCACGATCTCGAGGTCGGCGCTCATGCCGGAGCGCAAGAGCGAGGCGTCCCGATCGGTGATGGTGATCTCGACGTCGAAGGTGACGACGTTCGAGAGCGTCTCGCCGAGCGGGCTGACCCGGGACACCTCCCCCGTGAACTGCCGGTTCGGGTAGGCGTCGACGCGGATGACCACCGCCTGCCCGACCTCCACCCGCGCGATCTGCGCCTCGTCGATGGCGCCCATCACCCGCAGGTCCGAGAGGTCGGCGACGGTGAGCAAGGTCGAGCCGCCGCTCACGTTGGTCATCGGCGAGCTCACGATGGTGCCGCGCTCGACCGCCGCGCTGAGCACCGTGCCGGCGATGGGCGCGCGGATTTCCGTCTCCGAGAGGCGCCGGCGCGCGTCCTCGGTGCCGAGCCGCGCGGCCTCGAGGGCGGCCTGGCTCGAGAGCAGCGCCGCCCCGCGGACGGCCACGTTGGCGCGCG
This sequence comes from uncultured Pseudomonadota bacterium, assembly GCA_963832725.1. Lineage (GTDB taxonomy): Bacteria > Myxococcota_A > Polyangia > Polyangiales > Sandaracinaceae > JAEZBP01. Next base: position 1,334,366 of record CAWHVG010000003.1, on the reverse strand, counting down.
CGACCGCTGCCGAGTGGGTCGCGCTTCGCTCGGTCGTCTGCGACACGATGCCGAGGCGCGCGCCGCGGGTCTGCACGTCGCGGTCGGCGCTCGCCTCTCCCGCGTCGGCCTCGGCCACTTGCAGGTACGCACGCGCTTGGGCCACGTCGGCGCGAGCGCGTCGCTCGGCCACCTCGGCCTCCCGCACCGCGCGCTCGGCGTCGGTCGGATTCGAGCCGCACCAAGAGCTCGCCCGCCTCCACCGTGGCCCCTTCCTCGACCCCCACCTCGATCACCTCGCCGGAGGTGCGCGGCTTCACCTCGACCATGACGTGAGGCTCGATGGTGCCGCTGGCCGACGCGGTCTCGACGAGGTCGCCCTTCTGGACGACGTAGACCGGCGCGCTCGGCGGCTCGCTCCCGCCGCAGCCCGTCACCAGCGCGAGGAGGAGCGCGACGCCGGCGCGCGCGAGCGCATCCCGCAGCGAGCTCCCTCCCCCGCACGCGTGGGACGGCCGGGGTGGGGGCCCCGACCGAGCCGCGAACGGCCCAGCCGCCGCTCGCCCGACGCCTCGCATCTCCTCCCAGATCACGAGCGCGCCTCCTGTCCGGCCGTGACGATGAGCTGCCCCGTCCGGTGCGCGAGGCCGAGCTGCGCGACCACGCGGTCCACGATGGCGCGGAGGCGGCGAAGCTCCGACTCGCGCGCGCTCTGCTGCGCCGTCACCAGCGTCAGCGGCGTGCTGGTCCCGAGCGCGACCCGCTGCGACTCGGCCTCGGCCAGGTCGCGGGCCAGGCGCGCCGTCTCGGTGGCCAGCTCGACCTGCTGGCTCGTCGTCTCCACTTGCTGGCGCAGGGTGGCCATCTCCGCGCCCAGCGAGCGCAAGCGCGCCTCGTAGCGCTCCTCGGCCGCCTCGAGCTGCGCGTTCGCCTGCGCGTGCTGGGCGGCGGCCTGGCTGGAGCCGAGGGGCAGCTCCAGCTCCAGGCCGATTCGGCCTCCGAACGCGGGCCGCCCGCGCGGTAGCGCCGAGAACGTGTGGTCCCACATGCCCGCCATCGACGCCGAACCCGTCAGATCGAGACGGGGCTGATTGGCGTCGGCCGCCGCCTGGAGCGCTTGCTCGGCGGCGACCACCCGCGCCTGGAGGGAGAGGAGCTCCGCCGAGGACGCGCGCGCTAGCGACACGAGGCGATTCGAGCGCGGGCGGGTGGGTCTCTCCCGGTGGTTCACCCTCGGCCACGAACGAGGCCGCCTCGACCGGTTCGACGCCCATCGCCTGCCCGAGCGCGATGGCGTCCGCCCGCGCGGTGTTGCGCGCCAGCGTCAGCTGCTCCTGGATCGACGCGCGCTGCGTGGCGAGCTGCAAGAGGTCCGCCGGCGCGGCGGTGCCGAGCTGCTGGAGGCGCAGGTTCTCCTCGCGGTACTGCCGCTCGGCGACCTCGAGCGCGTTCTCCTGCACCTCGACCGCGCGCTGGGCGTACCAGAGCTCCCAGTAGGCGCCGAGCACGTCGAGGATGGCCGAGCTCAGCGTCTGATTGCGCGTGTGCTCGGCGGCGTCGCGCGACGCGTCGGCCTGCCGGGTCGCCGAGAGCGTCGCGTCGTCTCCCGCGCCGCGCAGGAGCGGTTGTCGCGCGCTCAAGGTCGTGTTCGCCGCGTAGTAGTCGAGGGGGACCGTGGCGGACGTGCCTTGGGTGATCAACACGTAGCGCCGGTTGACCGAGGCCGTGACGTCGAGCTGGATTCTGCGTGCCGAGCTCGGTGGTGTACTGGACGCCGACGTCGCCGGTCGCCGAGAGCGTCGACGTCGGCGCGATACCCATCCCCGAGGGCTGAAACCCCTCTTGCGCCTGCCCGTTCGCGCTGCTGGTCATCGTCGGCACGCGGGCGCCCCGGGCCGCGCTCGCGTTGGCCTGCGCCGCGCGGACGTCGGCGTCGGCCGCGCGCACGGTGGGGCTTCCGTGCAGCAGGCGCGCGACGGCTTGCTGGGGCGTGAGGGTCTGGGCCTCGGCGACGGGCCCGCCGGCGAGCACGAGAAGCGAGGCGACGAGTGCGAGACGGGGCACCCGCCAAAGCTACGCGCCGCACCCTTTCGGGGAGCTTTGGTTGCGTGAAGATTCGTGAAGGGGTGGCTCACCATTCTTGACGTGGGCGGGCCGACCGCGCGCGCTACGTTTCTCCGCCGTGAGCGCGCGCGCCGACATCCTCGTCATCGACGACGACATGGAGCTCTGCGAGCTCCTGACCGAGTACCTCGGCGAGGAGGGGTTCTCGGTCGAGGCGGTGCACGACGGGCGCGAAGGGCTCGCCCGCGCCAGCCGGGGCGAGCACGGGCTGGTCGTGCTGGACGTGATGCTGCCCGGCCACAGCGGGTTCGAGGTGCTGCGGCGGCTGCGCGAGAGCTCGCAGGTGCCGGTCCTCATGCTCACCGCGCGCGGCCAGGACGTGGACCGCATCGTCGGCCTCGAGATGGGCGCCGACGACTACCTGGCCAAGCCCTTCAACCCGCGGGAGCTGGTGGCGCGCATCCGGGCCATTCAACGCCGGATGGAGCGCGTCGACGAGGGGCGGGGCGAGGTCCTCTCGGTCGGCGACGTGTCGCTCCTGGTGGCCGCGCGCGCCGTGACGCGAGCCGGCGACGAGCTCGCCCTCACCTCGGCCGAGATCACCCTGCTCGAAGTCCTGTTGCGCTCGGCCGGCAGCGTGGTGTCGCGGGAGGAGCTCTCGCGGAGCGTGCTGGACCGGCGCTTCTCGCCCTACGACCGCAGCATCGATGTCCACGTGAGCAACCTGCGCAAGAAGCTCGGCCCCTCGGCCAGCGGCCGCGAGCGCATCAAGACCGTGCGCGGCCACGGCTACCTCTACGCCGTGGAGCGCGCGGACGCGCGATGAGGAGCCTCTTCCCGCGCATCTTCGTGTCGTTCTGGGCGGCGATGACGCTGATCGGCGCGGCCTTCGCCGTCATCTACGCGACCATGTACCCGAGCGCGCACATGGAGCGGCGGCGCAACTTCGTCTTCGACGCGCTCCGCCTCGAGGCCGAAGAGGCCGCGCGGCATCCGGAGAGCGCGGCCGCCGAGCTCGCTCGCTTTCGAGATCGGACCGACATCGAGCTGGCGCTGGTCGAGCAGGACGGCCGCGCCATCGGCCCGCTCGACGTCGCGCGCCTGGGTCGCTTCGTGGACGCGGCCCGCGAGCGCGGCGAGCGAAAGGTCGAGGAGCAGGACGAGCGCGTCGTGTTCGCGTCTCCGCTGGCCGAGCACCGCTACGTCGCGGTCGCGGTGCTGGAGCGCCCCTCGCCCATCGCCCGCGCGATCGGGGCCGACACGCTGCCGCTCCGCCTCGTGGTGGTCTTCCTGATCTCGGGGATCGTGTCGCTTCTGTTGGCGCGCTACCTGACTCGGCCGCTCCGCAGCCTGCGGGACGCCACGCGACGCATCGCCGGCGGGGATCTGGGCGCGCGGGTGATGCCCGAGCTCGGAAGGAGCGACCGGGAGATTGCCGAGCTCGGCCGCGACTTCGACCGGATGGCCGAGCGGGTCGAGGCGCTCGTCGTCGCCCAGCAGCGGCTGCTCTCGGACGTCTCCCACGAGCTGAACTCGCCGCTGGCGCGCTTGCGGGTGGCGCTGGAGCTGGCCCGCCAGCGCGCCGGAGAAGCGGCGGGCCCACCGCTCGACCGCATCGAACGGGAGGCGGAGCGCCTGAGCGTGCTCATCGGCGAGATCCTCACCATCGCCCGCCTGGAGCAGGGCGGCGCGCCATCGATGGAGGCGGTCGACGTGAGCGCGCTGGCGTCGGAGATCGCGCGGGATGCCGACTTCGAGGCCGCCGAGGGCCGGCACGTCGTCGTCCGCGCCGAGGGCGAGGAGCTCGTCCACGCCGACGAGGAGCTCTTGCGGCGGGCCATCGAGAACGTGGTGCGCAACGCCGTCCGCTTCGCGCCGGAGGGGAGCGACGTCGACGTGGCGGTGACGCGTGCGGGGGACGACGTGAGCGTATCGGTCCGCGACCGTGGCCCCGGCGTCCCCGAGGAGGCGCTGAGCGAGATTTCGAGCCCCTCTTCCGCGTGGAAGGGGACCGGGCGCGCAAGACCGGCGGCGCCGGCCTCGGCCTGGCCATCGCCTCGCGGGCGGTGAAGCTCCACCGCGGTCGTATCGAGGCCGCCAACGCCGAAGGCGGCGGGCTGCTGGTCACCCTGCACGTCCCGACGCGCTGAAGCGCGGCGCCGCGCCGTCGAAGAAAGGGGGAGCGGGCCTGGGTCGGGTTTCGCTCGATCGTGCTACTCGATGACCGGCATGAATACCGGGGACATGGTGATCTTCTGGATGGGCATCGGGGGACTCTCCCTGCTGATCTTCTGGTTGATCTTCGGCAAGGGGTTCGGCTCGCGGAGGAAGCTCGGCGGGCTCCCGAAGGCGCTCGTCGACGAGCTGTCGGAGACGGAGGCCGCGCGCGTCGTCGGGCGCGTGGACCCGTCCGGTGCGCTCCTGCGCGCGCCCGGCACGGGGCGGCCCTGCGTGGCCTGGTGGCTCATCGTGTCCAGGACCGGACCGTCGTGGGGCTCCGCCGCCGGTCAGCCGAGAGCGGTGGAGAAGATCTTCGAACGCATCGAGCATCGAAGTTTCAGGGTCATCGACCGCGAGGGCGATGCGCTGGAGATCCCCGAAGAGTGCCCGATCGCGCTCGACCTCGATCGGACGCAGGTCTTCGGCGTCAGCATGAATCGGCATCCGGACGTCGTGGAGCTCCTGCGTGAGAACGGGATTGAGGGCTCGAGCAACGATTGCTGGTTCGAGGCCGCCCTCGAGCCGGGCGCGTTGGTCTGCGTCGGCTGTCGCGCTACCGGCCTGGGCACGCTCGAAGCGGACGCGGGCGAGAGCGACCACGTGCGCGTCGCGCAGCCGATGAAGGACGGCGCGGTCATCGTCACCGACGCCAAGTCGCTGGTGAAGTGATTGGTACTGTTCGGCGACGGCGTCGGAACCCACGACGGCGCCACCGCCGTCTCCGATAACGCGCTCGGAACCTGTGCGGACCTGCTCGCGATTTAGGCGGATTCGAACGGCATCTAGGTAGACCTTGTCGTCGTCTAGGTAGACCTTGTCGTCGTCTAGGTGAATGTGATTGTCGTCTAGGAGGATGTGGCCGTCATCTAGCAGGATGTTGCCGCCGTCTAGGAGGATGTGGCCGTCATCTAGGATGATGTTGCCGCCGTCTAGGAGGATGTGGCCGTCGTCTAGGAGGATGTTGCCGTCGTCTAGGAGGATGTTGCCGTCATCTAGGAGGATGTGGCCGTCGTCTAGGAGGATGTTGCCGTCGTCTAGGAGGATGTTGCCGCCGTCTAGGAGGATGTTGCCGCCGTCTAGGAGGATGTGGCCGTCATCTAGGAGGATGTGGCCGTCGTCTAGGAGGATGTGGCCGTCATCTAGGAGGATGTGGCCGTCATCTAGGAGGATGTGACCGTCATCTAGGAGGATGTGACCGTCATCTAGGAGGAAGTTGCCGTCGTCTAGGAGGAAGTTGCCGTCGTCTAGGAGGAAGTTGCCGTCGTCTAGGAGGAAGTTGTCGTCGTCTAGGTAGACGTCGTCGTCGTCGAGGTAGACGTCGTCGTCGTCGAGGTAGACGTTGCCGTCGTCGAGGTAGACGTGATTGGTGTCGAGGTAGACGTCGTCGTCGTCGAGGTGGACGTCGTCGTCGTCGAGGTGGACGTCGTCGTCGTCGAGGTAGACGTTACGAAGCGACCAGCGATGCGGCCACGCGGCGCGGCCCCAACACGCCGACGGAGGTGTCCATCACGACCCGCACCGGGACGGTGTCGAGCACGGTCTCCATCCGGCCCTTGGTGCGGAAAGAGCGCAAGAACGCGCTCTCCTTCAAGAGCTCGATCAGCTTGGGCGCGATGCCACCGGCTACGAAGAGCCCGCCGCGGGGGAGCGTCTTGAGCGCCAGGTTGCCGGCCTCGGCGCCGTAGATGGACATGAACATGTGCGCGGCGCGCACGCAGGCGGCATCGGAGCCCGAGAGCGCCGCCTCGCCGATCAGCGCGGCGCCGTCGAGCGTTGTGGACGCATAGCGCTCGGCGAACGCGGGCGAGGTCTCCGCCAGCTCTGCGTCCACGACGAAGTCGTAGAGCGCGGCCAGCCCCGGGCCCGAGAGCACCCGCTCGTAGGAGACCCGCGCGTGGCGCGCCAGCAGGAAGCGCAAGAGCGCGATCTCGTCGTCGTCGCGGGGGGCGAAGTCCGTGTGGCCGCCCTCGGTGGCGATCACCCGCGGCAGCGCGCCGGACTCCGCGGGGAGAAGGATGGCCTCGCCGAGGCCGGTGCCCGCGCCGATGATCGCCGCCGGCGCGCCCGGATTGGCGGGCCGGTCCTGCAGCGTCACGAACGCGCTCTCGGGCAGCTCCGCGACGCCGAGCGCGAGCGCCTCGAAGTCGTTCAGGAGCTTCACCCGCGCGATTGAGAGATCCCGCTCGATGGCCCGCGCGTCGATGTGCCAGGGGAGGTTGGTCGCCTGGCAGGCGTCGTCGACCACCGGGCCCGCGACGCCGAGCGCGGCCGCGTCCACGGTGCGCACCGCATCGCCCAGGAACGCCGAGAGGATCGGCGCCACACCAGAGAAGCGAGCGCTCTCGTAGCGCCCGTTCGCCACCTCGACGAACGCGCCGGGCTCCCCTTCGTAGAGGGCCACCAGGGTCTTGGTCCCGCCGACGTCGGCCGCCACCACGCGCATGACGACGACTAAAGCACGGTTCGGGGCGAAGCCAACGAAAACGCGCTCGGGGTGCGCGGGCGGGGCGCCCCTGTTACATCCCGCGACGGATGCGCATCCTGGGCATCGATCACGGCGAGCGACGCGTCGGGCTGGCGTTGTCGGACGAGGACGGGCGCATCGCGCAGCCGCTCTCGACCGTGCCGCGGCGTGACCCGAAGGTGCTCCTCACCGATCTGGCGGAGATTGTCCGCGAGCGCGAGGTGAGCCGGATCGTCGTCGGTCTGCCCTTGATGCTCGACGGCCGCGAGGGTGCGTCGGCCCGGCGCGCCAGGCGCTTCGCCGAGCGGCTGGAGGAGACCACCGGGGTCACGGTCGAGCTCTGGGACGAGCGCCTCACGACGGTCGCGGCTCAGCGCGCGCTCGGCGAGGCGGGGGTGAAGCGAGCCGGGCAGCGGGCGATGGTGGACCGGGTCGCGGCGGCGCTGCTGCTGCAGAGCTACCTCGACGCGCGAGGCGGCTCCGCGAACGGGGAAAGGGACGAGCCGTGGGGCGCAAGCGAGGCCGCGCTGGGCGAGCCCGACGTCGCCGCGCGCCGCGATCGGCGCCGGCGCTCGCGCGGACGCTGATCTTCGCGCTCGCCGCGCTGGTCGCCCTGACGCTGGCCGCGTTGGGGTGGCTGGTGATCGTGTACCCGAAGCGCGGCGGCCCCGGGCGCGGGCGCGAGCTGAGCGTGGACATCGATCCGCACGCCCCGCTCTCCGAGCTCGCCCAACGCCTTTCCGAGGCGGGGGTCATCGAGAGCCCGCGCCTCTTCGCGACCTATGCCCGGCTCCTCGGCGCCGGCGCGCACCTGAGGTCGGGGCCGGCGCTCGTGACCGACGACATGACCCCGCGCGACGTGCTCCAGCGGATCGCGGTCGGCTACGGCGGAGCCAACGTGCGGGTCACCATCCCGGAGGGCTTCGATCGCTTCGACATCGCGGCCCGCCTCGAGCGCTGGGGCGTCTGCTCGCGCGGCGACTTCCTCGCCGCGACCGAGGATGACGCGCTCCTCGGCGAGCTGGGCGTGGAGGGCACCACGGCCGAGGGCTACCTCTTCCCGGACACCTACCGGCTGCCGCAGGATCTCGGCGGGCCCGACACCGTGCGCCGCCTGGTGGCCAACTGGCGGCGACGGGTGGTGCCCGTCTACGACGCCAACGCGATCGCCATCGGCCGGCTCGAGCACGATCTCTCGTGGGGCCGGCGCGAGGCGCTGATCCTCGCGTCGATCGTCGAGAAGGAGGCGGTGGTCGAAGAGGAGCGGCCCGTCATCGCGCGCGTCTTCATCAACCGGATGGTGGTGCCGGACTTCTCGCCGCGGCGGCTCCAGGCGGATCCGACGGTCTCCTACGGCTGCCTGGTGGCGCCGGCGTCGCCGAGCTGCCGCGACTTCGACGGACGCACCATCACCCGCGCGATGCTCTCGGACCGCGACAACCCCTACAACACCTACCGCCACGAGGGGCTCCCGCCGGGGCCGATCTGCAACCCGGGGCTCTCCTCCATCCGCGCCGTGCTCACCGCCGAGCCGAACGACTACCTGTACTTCGTGGCCCGCGGTCACGGCCGGCACGCTTTCAGCGCCACCCTCGATGCTCACAACCACGCGGTCTCGCGCCTGCGGGAGCGGGAGTGATCAGAACGTGATCCGAGGCAGGCTCAGATCGATCCGAGGCAGGCTCAGAGGCAGGCGAGGCGCGCGGCGAAGGAGACGAGCAGGCACACGAAGGGGCACGCCAGGAGATAGATGGAGATGCCGAGCCACCACACGGTGGCGCGCGTCGGCCGGTGCATCTGGGAGAGCACCAGGAGCGCGACGCCCGTCGAGGGGCCGGAGAGCAGGAGGAGCCAGCCGCAGAGCAGCTCCGCCCCCGCCACGCAGGGGCCCGCGCTGCGGGTGAGGATCTCGGCCGCGGCCGCGCCGAGCAGGAGGCTCATCAGCGGTGCGAAGAGCGCCCCGACGACGGCGACCGCCCCGCGGATGGCGTCCCACGGGAACGCCCAGCTCTTGCGGAGCGCGGCCACGGAGGAGGGGATCCGTGCCACCGGGATGCCGCGGCCGTGATCCCGATAGGGGCCCTCGCTCGACGCCTCGAGCAGCACTCCGTCGAGGGGCGCCTCGGAGCGGACGAAGGAGGGGAGGCCCGCCAGCTGCTCGGCGGTGAAGCTCTCCGCCGCGCTCACGCACCAATCGACCTCCGCGCCTGCCATCACGCTGAGGAGCCAGCGATGGCGCGCGCGGCGGCGCCGCCCGCCGAGCGCTGCGCGGATGCCTCCGAGCAGAGCCACCCCGGCGCCGATCGCGGCCAGGGGCACGTCGGCGGCGAGGATGGCGGTCGGGGCGGTCACGCCGCCGATCAACGCCAGCCAGCGCCCGGTGATCTGCTGCGAGAGATTGCCGTCTTCGAGCGATCCCCCTTCGTCGAGCTCGCGCAGGGCGGCCAAGAGCGACCACCACAACGCCGAGAGCGCCAGCCCGGCCGGCGGCGCCAGGAAGAGCGCCAGGCACACGCTGCGCGGGCGGGCCAGCGCGACCGTCGCCGGGATGCTGACCAGCATCCCGAACACGGCCAGCCACTCGATGCCCGAGTCCTCCTCCGGCTGGCTCGGTCGTGTCCCCGCCGCCAGACCGAGCACGGCCAGCATCACGCCGAGCACGATCGCGCTGGCGGGGGCGTCCGGAAACACCACCCGGGCTGCCGTCGCGCCGACGAGCGCGGAGCCGAGCGCGAGCCCGATCGACGCCTCGGAGCGCACCTTCTGAACCAACTGGTCCGCGTCCACCATCCTATCCAGACCTGTAGGACCGCTCCGGGAATCGAAAATCGGCGGATGGGGCAGCGCTCCATGGTGTTGAAGGGCATTCCGAAGGTCACCGGCGAGGAGGCTGCTACAGTCCCGCCTCATGACCGGACGGCGCTCCACGAACGTCACCTGGCACCACGGCGAGGTCTCTCCCGCGGAGCGGACGCGCATGCTGGGTCACGGCGCCGCGTGCGTGTGGCTGACGGGCCTGAGCGGTTCCGGGAAGAGCACCCTGGCGAGGCGGGTGGAGAAGCGCCTGGTCGAGCGCGGCGTGCTCGCCTACGTGCTGGACGGAGACAACGTCCGCCACGGGCTCAACGGCGACCTCGGGTTCGGGGCCGAGGACCGCCAAGAGAACATCCGCCGCATCGGCGAGGTGGCGCGGCTCTTCGTCGACGCGGGCGCGATCGTGCTGACGGCGTTCATCTCGCCCTACCGCGAGGACCGGGCCCAGGCGCGGGCGCTCTTGCCGGAGGGCGCGTTCGTCGAGGCCCACGTGTCCACGCCGCTCGCCGTCTGCGAGGCGCGCGACCCGAAGGGGCTCTATCGAAAGGCGCGCGCCGGCGAGATCCGCGACTTCACCGGGCTCGACGCACCCTACGAGGCGCCCGACGCGCCCGAGCTGAGCGTCGACACCAGCGAGGCCGATCTCGACGAGTGCGCCGCACAGGTGATCGCGTGGCTCGAGGGGCGGGGACTGATCCCGGCCGACCCCACGCCTCGCACGTAGCAGCGATCAGGGAGGTCGCCGTCGCGCGCCGACATCCATGTGCGACGACCTGCTCCGTCGCGGCGCGGCGCTCCGTCCGGGTGCATCGCGACGGAGCGCGTCGCCACGAGCGACCCGCGGTCGGCCGGCGCGAGCCGCCGGCACGGTGCTGGCAATGCGGAGCTCCGAGCGGGCGCGCTGCCCGTGGAAAGGACGGAGATGGAGCTCACGATTCGCTTCTGGGGAGTGCGCGGCAGCATCGCGTCGCCCGGCGCGCACACGGTGCGGACGGGTGGCAACACGCCCTGCGTGGAGGTGCGCTGCGGCGACACGCGGCTGATCCTCGACGCCGGCACCGGCATCCGCGCGCTCGGCGAGCAGATGCTATCGGAGGGCGCGCGCGAGTGCACGCTGCTCAGCTCGCACCTGCACTGGGATCACATCCAGGGGCTGCCCTTTTTCCTGCCGGCCTGGGTCCTGGGGCATCGGGTGACGATCGTCGGCCGGCCGGGCATCCGCGAGGCGATGGAGACGCAGATGACGCCGCCTTGCTTCCCGGTTCGCATCGCCGACATGAAGGCGGAGCTGGCGTTCCGAGAGATGGCGAGCGGCGAGGCCATCCAGGTGGGCCCGGCGACCGTGCGGGCGGCCACGCTCAACCATCCGGGCGGGGTCTACGGCTACCGGATCGAGCACGGCGGCGCGAGCGTGGTCTACGCGACCGACACCGAGCACTACGCCTGCCCCGACCCGCATCTGGTCGAGCTCGCGCGCGGCGCCGACGTGCTGATCTACGACGCGATGTACACACAGGACGAGTACGCCGGGCGGGTCGGCCCGACGAAGGTCGGCTGGGGGCACTCGACCTGGGACGCGGGCGTGGCGGTGGCCGACGCGGCGGGCGTCGGGCGCTTGGTCCTCTTCCATCACGACCCGCAGCGCACCGACGACGAGGTCGACGCGCTCGAGAGGCGGGCCGCGCTCGCCCGTCCGGGCACGGTCGCCGCGCGGGAGGGCGACGTCATCGCTCTCCGGGCGCCCGGCCAGGGGCGGCGCGCCGCGTGACGGCGGCGGTGTATCCTCACCCCCAGCCGATGACGCGCCTCTCGTTGCTGGTCGATTCCGCGTTCCGTCCTGGCGCGTGAAGTGGATCTCGACGCGCTCCTCGGCGACGTGACGCGCACCCTGGCCGACGCGCTGCGGGCCGAGCGGGCGACGCTCTGGCTGGTGGACGCCGAGCGGCGCGAGCTGGTCAGCCGTGTGGCGGTGCTCCCGGAGCTGCCGCAGCTCCGGCAGCCGCTCGAACGGGGCATCGCCGGGCACGTGGCGCGCACCGGCGAGAGCCAGCGCATCGATGACGCGCCCTCCGACCCGCGCTTCGATCCGAGCTCGGACGCCAAGACGGGCTTCACCACCCGCTCGGTGCTGGCGGTGCCGATCCGCGAGGCGGCCGACTCGCCCGTCCGCGGCGTGGTGCAGGTGCTCAATCGGGCCGGAGGCGCGTTCGACGCCGACGACGAGCGCTACCTGGTCGCCCTCGGCATCCAGCTCGGCCGGGCGCTGGCGATGACGACGCTGCGCGCGGACGACGCGAGCGGGCCGGGGCTGGTGCTCCGCGGCCCCTTCAACCGTATCGTCGGGCGCGGGCCCGCGATGGAGCCGGTCTACGAGCGCATCGCGCTCTCGGCGCAGACGGACGCGACGGTGTTGCTGCGCGGCGAGACGGGGACGGGCAAGACGCTCTTGGCGCGGGCCATCCACGTGAACTCGGCGCGCGCGGACGGGCCCTTCGTGACCGTCGACTGTACGACGCTGCCGGGGCCGCTGGTGGAGAGCGAGCTCTTCGGGCACGAGCGCGGCGCGTTCACCGGCGCCGACCGGCGGGTGCCCGGCAAAGTGGAGCTGGCGGCGGGCGGGACGCTCTTCTTGGACGAGATTGGCGACCTGCCCCTGGACATCCAGGGCAAGCTCCTGCGCTTCCTGCAGGACCGGTGCTTCGAGCGGGTGGGCGGCCGCGAGACGCTCCGCGCGGAGGCACGCATCCTCTGCGCGACGCACCACGATTCTCGAGCGGGCGGTCGAGGACGGGCGCTTTCGCCGCGACCTCTACTACCGCGTGCGGGTCGTGCCCATCGACGTGCCGACCTTGGCCGCGCGCGGGCGGGCCGAGATCGAGCGGCTGGCGCGGCACTTCGCCGATCTCTACACGCGCCGCTACGGACGGCCGGAGCCGCGGATCGAGGCCGACGCCTTGGCAGCGCTCTCCGCGCACCGATGGCCGGGCAACGTGCGCGAGCTCGAGCACTGGATCGAGAGCGCCATCGTCCTGGCGCCGGACGGAGTGATCCGGGCCTCCGCGTTCCCGGAGCGACCGCCCGGCCCGACCACGCTGCCGCCCGAGGACGACGCGGCGCGCATCCCCCTCGGGCTCACCGCCGGCGAAGCCCGCGACGCCTACATCCGCGCCACCGTCCGCGCCTGCGGCGGCAACCGGAGCGAGGCGGCCCGAAGGCTCGGCGTGAGCCGCAACACCGTGGCGCGCGCGTTCGAGGGCTGATCGGCCACTTCGAGAGCGCATCGAGGGTGGGTGCGGGGCCGGGCGCGTGGGCGCTGGCGTCGCCTCCCGCGCCCGGGGGTGACGGGCGGGCCCGAGTCGATCACCATCGCCGGCATGGAACGCACGCTCAGCCATCGGCAGGCCGCCCGCATCTACGACCGGATCGGCCGGCTGCAGGACACGCAGGGGTTCTACGAGAACGCGGCCCTGGACCGTCTGATCGAGGCGAGCGACTTCGCCCACGCCGAGCGGGTGCTCGAGCTCGGCTGCGGCACCGGCGCGCTGGCCGAGCGCCTGCTGCGCGATGCGCTTCCGGGTGACGCGCGCTACCTCGGGCTGGACGTCAGCCCGAAGATGATCGCGCTCTCGCGCCGGCGCCTCGGGTCCTGGAAGGAGCGGGCGGAGGTGCGGGAGACGCAGGGGCCGATCCACTTCGACGCCCCTGCCGGCGAGATTCGATCGCGTGGTCTCGACCTACGTGCTCGACCTGCTCTCGGAGGAGGACATCGCGCGCGCCGTCGAAGAGAGCGCGCGCGTGCTGGCGCCCGGCGGGCGCCTCTGCCTCGTCAGCCTCACCCACGGCCGCGGCCCCGCCTCGAGGGCGGTGTGCAGGGTCTGGGAAGGGCTGCACCGGCTCCGCCCCTCGCTGGTCGCGGGGTGCCGGCCGATCGAGCTCGCGGACTTCGTGGGGCCGCCGCGCTGGAACGTGGGCACGCGCGACGTGGTCTGCGCCTTCGGCGTGTGCTCGGAAGTGCTGGTCGCCTCGCCCGCCTGAAGGTCGTCGCGAGCTCGTCGGCGGGTGGGGAGCGTTCTCGGTGCGGCTGCCTCGTCGCGAGGGAGTGCTCAGGCGCCGCAGGCCGCGTGGCCGATCCGGCTGGCGATGGCGTGGACCCCGTCCATCTCTGCGAGCCCGCAGAGCGAGCCGACCACCGCGCGCGCCGGGAAGCTCTCCGCCAACCCGTAGAGGCGCTGAGGGAAGACCATCGGGCCGAAGCAGGCGGCGGGCGGCGTGCCGTTCGGGTGGGTCACGACCGTGTTGGCGTCGATGCTCACGATCATGCCGAGCAGCAGCCTCTCCGGCGCGTCGGGACGGAGCCAGTGGAGCACCTCGGCGTAGCGGTCGAGCGGGTGCAGCTTGTCGGTGGCGATGCAGCCGAGGACGCTCGGGGTCACCTCGAACGTCCCCTCACCGCCCGGGATGATCTGCGCGCTGTCCACCGAGCAGTCGTCCTCGTCGGTCACGATCACGACCACGAGGACGCTGTCCTGACGGAGGAAGCCGGCGTTCTCCGTGTCGCCGTGCGGTTCGCCCGCGATGTAGGTGAAGGGCGCGTCGTGCGGCAGCAGCGCCTTGGCCATCGCCTCCAGGGGCTGCTCGATCGGGCAACCGTCGCGCGGTCCGAAGGAGACGCACACGGAGTCGTGGGCGAAGGTCCCCGGGTCGTCTCCCTCGGTGTAGTCGAGGTAGCTGGGGTAGTCGGTGCGACAGCCTCGCATGCCGATCGCGGGGCGGCTCGCGAGCCGGCCGTCGGCCGTCTCCTGGCAGAAGCCGGGCGCCCGCACGGATGTGGATACGGTCCCGAAGTGCATGTCGGTCACGCGTGGCCAGTCTTCCCGGCCGTCTCGGTCCAGGTCGGGCGGCGTCACCAGGCTCTGCATCATGCGGCCGAGCCGGTCCTCGAGCTGCGGGTCGCGAGGCGCGATCGAGCCGGAGTCGTCCAGCACCAAGAGGAGGTCCACGCCGAGGGGGTGCGCGCAGGAGAGGGCCACCGTGACGCCACCGTCCGGTGCGACGAAGCCCGCGTCGAGGGGCACCCCGGCGTCGTCGTCGACGGGGCGGGGGCTCACGCCGCCGTCCGGGCTCGAGGGCGCGGCGTCCGCGGGCGGAGGGCCCCCGTCGCGGGGCGGCCCGTGAGAGAGGTAGCACCCGCCGAGGAGCATGGCCGTGGCGGCGATAGCGCCCCGGCGGGACGAGCATGAGAGCCCGCGTGGCGGTGCAGGGCGTGGGAACTTCGACGCTGCGTGGTGCGCTCGCACGGTTCGCCTCCCGACGTGCGAGGCCACGAGACAAGTGCCGTGCCGTTGTGCGGCGTACGGCTCCGATCGCGCGCACGGCGTGAGGCGAGGCGCCGTCCGCTGACACAGCCGCGCACGGGGGCCTCAGGGCGCCGGGCTCGCGATGCGGCGGGGCGAAGCACGACGCATCCGGGAACGCGGGACCCCGCCCGCCCGGCCTCGACCGAGGAGGAACGACGGCAGAAGGAGGCGGCGGGTCATTCCGATGACCACGCTCCCGAGGGCGCTCATCCGCGATCGCGGTCGCACGTCTCGTGCGACCTCGAGCGAGGAGGGATGACGGCGCTGGGCGGTGAAGGAGTGTCGCCGCCGAGGTCGCGCCGTCGCGCTCGCGATCTTCAGCGGGGCAGGGCGCCTTCGAGCGGCGCGGTGAAGCCTCCACGCACGCGCCCGAAGCCGTCGTCCAGATCGATGCGCCCGCAGACGCGGGTCGGGCTCACCTCGGTCAGCTCGACCCGGCCGATGTCGCGGTTGCCGAAGGTCGAGCGTGGGCCGGCGCCGACGATGCGGGCGTGGGTGAGGGCGCCCCGGCGGCTATCGGTGGTGCCGAGCACGCGTGGCTCGATGGGCCCGCGGCGCCAGCGGATGGCGTCCATCTCGAAGCGCGCGTGGCCCGGCGTGGGCTCGGGGAAACGGCCGAGCGCGTCCTGTTCGAGCGGGCGATTGGAGAGCACGACGCGGAGGTGCCGCCCGTCTTCCGAGCGGAACGCGACCGCTTCGGTGAGGAGCGGCGGGAGATCGCCGTCGCTGCGGTGCGCCAGACGGACCCGGACGGGCGGACAGGGCTCCTCGGGCAGCGGCGCGTCGAAGTCGGGCTCGACGCCTTCGGCCGGCCTCGGCGCTGGCTCGGGGGACGCCACCGGCTCCGCCTCTGCGTTCGGTGCGTCTGCGTTCGGTGCGTCTGCGTTCGGTGCGTCTGCGTTCGGCGCTTCCTCGGGCGCCGCCTGCTTCTCCGCCCGCGCGTGGCTCCCGGAGGTGTGCGTCTCCGTGGGCCGAGGCGTCGGATCGCCGCCACACGCGGTCAGCGCCAGCGCGAGGAGCGCGACGGTGGGGCCAAGAGCGGTCGTTCGATCGGAGCGCACGCGTGCGGACGGTACCGCGAGACGACCGCGGGCGCCTCTTCTGGGGAGCTCTCGCGGGTGGATCCGGGGCCGTCGCGCGGCTCGGCGCGCTCTGGGACGGCGCGAGCGCCTCGCTGTTCGCGCCGAGAGCAGAGTCGGTCGGCTGCGCCTCTCGGTGGTGAGAAGACACGCCCGACGTCGACGAAGCGGACGGCTCGCCGCCGCGGCCGGATCACATGGTCGGGAAAGGCACGCCGATTCTTGAGCCGGATCGCCCGATCCTCGACGGTGAAGGACTCGATGGTCAGCACCTCGAGCGCCATCGCCAGCGGGCTCCCCTCCAGCGCCGCGCGGACGGCCGGGACCGTGCGCATGTCGGCCCGCAGGCGGGCGCCGTCACGCTCGACCAGCGCCTGCTCGTCTCCTTCGCGCGGCGGGAGCATCGGACCCCAGAGCGTCCGCGCGATGGCCGCCGCCACGCAGCCGACCGCGTCCCGCACCCGCGCTTCGTTGACCCGCTCGGGTGGCTCGACCGAGAAGAGGACCTCCTTGGCGCCGCGCGGCGCGAAGCGCACCGACTCGGGCGTGACGCCGAAGCTCAGGGTGGCGCCGTCGTCGTAGGTGATGTCGAGGCGGGCCAGGCCGCCCTGGATGCTGGCGCTGCATGCGCGCACCCCCGGCGCGTGGGCGACCGCGCTCGAGAGCGTCGCTTCGGTGATGCGGGCCCGCCGCTCCTTGAGCTCGTCGAGGACGTGACGCGCGTTCGCCACCGGCGGCAGGCGCTGCAGTCGATCGGCGCCGGCCTTCGCGGCGCGGTGGAGCAGGCTCCGCAGCGTGTCGAGGCGCTCGCCCACCGACTACTCCGCCGCCACCGCGGCCGAGGGCGTCCGCCGCAGCGCCGCGATCTCGAAGGGAGGCACGCGGCGCTCGCCCATGTGCGCGAGCAGCGACTCCCGGACGAAGCGCGCCGAGAGCTCCGAGATGCCGGTCAGCGCCTGGAGCGCCTCGCTCACCTTGGCCGTGCCGCCGCCGGTGATGCGCAACCGGATCCGCACCGGGACCAAGCGCCCGCCGATGCCCGCGCGCTCCAGCGTCTCGGCGCCCTCGCCGACCTCGACGCCGAGCAGGTAGCGGCCGACGTCGACCTTCTTGCCGACGCCCTCGATGTTGCGGAGGACCGTCAGCGAGCCGCCCGCCCGCTCGGCCACCCGCGCCGCCAGCGCGTCGAGGTCGCCGAGCCCGTGCTCCTCCAGCGCCGCGTGGGGAACCCCGGCCACGTACACGGCCTCGTCGATCACCCTGGTGATGCGCCGGTCCACGTCGCCGAGGACCACCGCGTCGAGAAAGCGGATGCCCAGCTCGCTGACGGCGTCGAGCCGCGCCGGCAGATCCGTGAGATCGAAGGGGACGTCGCCGTCGAGCTTCACGTCCACGTACTCGTCGAGCGAGGCGATGCCCAGCGAGAGCGCGGGCGCGAAGGTCATCTCCGGCTTCGGGTGGTAGCCCTGGCTGTAATAGAGCGGCATCCCGATGCGCCGGAAGATGCGCGGCAGCACCCGCACCAGATCCAGGTGACCTCGGTAGGCGGCGCGGCCGAGCTTGGCGAAGCGGAGCCGCACCCGGAGGGGCTTGCCCTGCGCGATGGTGGGCGGCGGCTCGCGGCGCTTGGGCCTCACCGGCTCCTTCGGCTCCACCTCCTCTCGCGGCGGGGGCGGCGAGGTCGCGCCGAGCTGGTGCAGGAACACCAGCCGCTCCTCGCGCATCGACGAGAGATCGCAGGCGACGCCGCAGTCGTAGCAGACCAGCCGCCGCGGATCGGCCTCGGCGTCGGTCGTGTTCGTGTGGTGGACGAACATCCCGGCCGCCTTCCCGCAGGGCGGGCTGAGCCGGTTGTGGAGCGCCTTTCGGTACTCGCGAGCCAAGAAGCCCTCTTCGAGCCCGACGTCGATGTGATCCCAGGGCAGCCGCGCGCTGAGCGGGATGGTGCCGAGGAACATCGACGGCTCCACGCCCGCCGCCTCGAACGCGTCGGCCCACACCTCGGGCTTCAGCCGCTCCTCCCACGAGTCGAAGCGCGCGCCGTGTTGCCAAGCGTGCTCGATGACGTCGCCGAGCCTTCGATCGCCGCGGGCGATCACGCCCTCCAGCCAGGAGCCGTCCGAGTCGTGCATGCGGAGCTTCACGCGGGCGGCGCGCGTCTCCTCGCGCAGCCACCCCTGCTTCTCGCGGACGACGTCGCGCGCGTCCATCGCGCACCACTGGAAGGGCGTGTGCGGCTTCGGGACGTGGATCGACACCGAGACCGTGACGTCCGGGCCGCGACCCTTCTGCGCGCGCCGCCCGACGACACGGGCGCGGTCGCCGGTCTGCACGATGCCGCGGACGTCCTCCTCTTCCTCGGTCGGGAGGCCGATCATGAAATAGAGCTTCATCTTCGACCAACCGCGGGAGAACACCCGCTCGGCCGTGGTCATGAGCTGCGCTTCGGTGACGTTCTTGTTCACCACGTCGCGCATCCGCTGCGTGCCGGCTTCGGGCGCGAACGTCAGCCCGCTCGCGCGGACCTTGCGCAGCTCGTCGAGCAGATCCTCGTCCAGCCCGTAGGCGCGCAGCGAGCTCACCGAGAGGGAGACGTTGTCTTTCTCCAGCTCGGCGGTGACGGCTTTGACCAGCGGGTTGATGGCGCTGTAGTCGGCGGTGGAGAGGCAGGTCAGCGAGGCCTCGTCGTAGCCGCCTTCCCGCACCGCCGAGCGGAGGGTCTCCACGATGGACTCGGGGCTGCGCTCGCGGACGGGGCGGTAGATCATCCCCGCCTGGCAGAAGCGGCAGCCTTCGGTGCAGCCGCGGGCGATCTCCACCGAGACGCGGTCGAAGATGGTCTCGGTCGAGGCCACCGGCCCGGTGGACGGGAAGGGGTGGTCGTTCAGGTCGTCGACCATGGCCCGCTCGACGGGCAGCGGCAGGTCGTCTTCGAGCGGGGCGTCCACGACCCACATCCCGGTCTCCGGCTCGACCCGGGTCGTGTAGAGCGAGGGCACGTACACGCCGCCGAGCTTGGCCAGCGCGATCAGGCGCTCCCGCCGTGGGACGCCCGCGGCCTTCAAAGCCGACCAGGAGAGCAGGATCTCCGGCGTCTTCTCCTCGCCGTCGCCGATCACCACCGCGTCGAGGAAGTGCGCCAGCGGCTCCGCGTGGGTCGCCGTCGGCCCGCCGGCCAGGATCAGGGGGGCGTCCTCGCCGCGCTCTTCGGTGCGGAGCGGGATGCCGCCCAGATCGAGCATGGTGAGGATGTTGGTGAAGGTCAGCTCGTACTGGAGGGAGAAGCCGACGGCGTCGAACTCGGAGAGCGGCCGCCAGCTCTCCAGCGAGCGCAGCGGCTCGCCGTGGGCCCGCAGCTCCGCCTCCATGTCGACCCACGGCGCGTAGGCGCGCTCGGCCAGGAGCTTCGGGTGCCGGTTCAGGATGCTGTAGAGGATCCGGAAACCCAGGTGGCTCATCCCGATGTCGTAGACGTCCGGGAAGGCCAGGCACATCCGCGCCAGCACCCCGTCCCAGTCCCCCACCGCCTCGCCGTGCTCGCCGCCGACGTAGCGAGACGGCTTCTGCACCTTCTCGAGGAAAGCGGCGTAGGGGTGCTCTCGGAGCTCTCGCGCCATGGTGGACCTCTGCGCTCGGGCGGCAGTTCGGGGGAATCCGATCCTCCGCGCCGAGGGCCGACCCGAGCGCGGCCGGTCCCTGGGCCCAGCGCGGCAGGCAGCCTCGCCGCGGAGTCGGGCCGGGAGGTCTAGCATCCGCCGGTGGGGCCGGCACCTTCCGTCGCGGGGGCCGTGGCGAACCACCCCAGTTGTGCTATTCGGCGCCGTCCGATAACGGGGGAGGGGATCCCGACCGGACATGCGCCGTAAGTGGCGCTGACCGACCGCCGGCCGTCATCGGGCCGACCATGCGGCTTCGCTCGGAGGAGACATGCAGACTCGCTCGCTTCGTATTTCCGTCATCGCGCTTCTCGTGGGGGCCAGCCTCAGCGCGGCCACCGCCTCTGCCCAGATGAACCCCGAAGGTGGGGACGTCTGGGTGCCGCCGCCGGACGACACCGGCAGCGCGCCCGCCGGCAACAACGGTGGGGCCCAGCAGCAGCAGCAGCAACAACCGCAGGGCCAGGCTTGGTACCAAGGCGGACCGACCGGCACCTCGGAGCCCGCCGAGCGCCCGCCGAACGTGAGCGCGTCGAGCAACGCCGCGGCGCCCTCGTCGCAGGGCAGCTCGCAGTCGGGCGCGCCCGACGACCACATGCGCGTCGTCGGCCACCTCGCCGTCGGCTACATGGGCACGACCAACGTGCCGATTGGCAGCCTCGGCGTCGGCAGCCCCGGCGCCACACCGGACACCGTGACCGCGCCGGCGATCGGCATCCGCTACTGGTTCTCGGAGCTGGTGGGTCTCGACCTCGGCCTCGGGCTGGGCGTCATCGGCGGCAGCACCACGCGGGGCACCGACTCCGCCCCGACCAACAGCGCCTTCGCGGGCCTGATCCACGGCGGCGCGCCGATCGCGATCTACCACCAGTCCCACTACAAGTTCCTGATCATCCCCGAGGTCAACCTGGGCTTCTCGAGCGGCACGGCGTACGGCGCGCAGCCGGATCAGGATCAGGGCCGGAACGGCCTCCTCTTCCAGGTCGGCGGCCGGCTCGGCACGGAGATCCACTTCGGGTTCATGGACGTCCCGCAGCTCTCGCTGCAGGCCAGCGTCGGCATCTACTTCAACTACGCGAGCGCCGGCGTCGGCTCGAACCGGGCTGGCACGGCGCAGCCCGAGGGCAACAACAGCTACTCGTTCGCCACCACGGTCATGGGGCAGCCCTGGGACATCTTCCTGGGCAGCCTGACCGCGCTCTACTACTTCTGAGGCTCTGGGGAGCGCCTCTCCGCATCCCGCGGCGCTCCCTCCGCTTCAGCTCGCCGGCAGCGCACGGACCAGCACGCCGAGCGCGACGCGGGCTGCATCCGGGAGCGCGTGCGGGTCGTCCACGTCGATCGCCAAGGGGCCGCGCCGGAGGACGAAGGGCGCGTCGGGGTCGTGGGCGCGAATGCGCACCCGGAAGCTGTGGCCCGGGCCGGCCAGCACGATCTCGCGGGCCTGTCCGGCGACCGAGACGGAGTCGATCCGGTACTGGTCGACCCGCGCGCCCCTGCGGAACGCGGCCGGTAGGGTCGGCGCGCCGCGTGGGGTGTCGTCCGCGCTCGGGCCTTCGGCGTCCGCCTGCTCGTCGCCCGAGAGCGGTCCGCCGATCGCGAAGAGCGCTCGCTCCGCCAGCGCCTGGCCCGGCTCGGTGAGGAGCGGGAGCGAGGCGCGGACGCTGGCCGCTCGCCCGCCCTGCAGCGTGAAGCGCACCCCTTCGCGCGAGAGCTGCAGCGCCGTGATGGCGGAGGCCTCCACCTCCAGATGGCGCGGGTCGCCGAGCGGGACGGCCGCGTCGACCCGGAAGCGAGCGCCGTCCCAGGCGCCCGTCAGCTCGAGGCGCCGGTGGTAGTCGAGGAAGAGCACCGGAAGCGACATGCGCGTGCTCACGCGCTCGGCCGCGGCCTCGTCGATGGAAGCGAGCACCGCCAGGGTCCGCTCACCGAGCTGGATCGACGCGGCGCAGGAGGGCGAGCAGGGAACGTGGGAGAGGAGCTTCACCGCGCCGGTCCGGTGGACCAGCGGGTGCAGCTCCTCGTCGGGCGCGCGGCGGAAGGGGAGCCGCTCGAGCGCGAGGTTGTCGCCCCGGAAGCGCTGCGCCGAAAAAGCGTCGATGCAGCACTTCGGATAGCCGAGGAGCACGCCCACGGCCTCGACCGACTCGCTGGCGGTCGCGCCGTGCCTCATGGCGATGACCTCCTCCAGCGTGCTGCGGTCGGCCGCGACGGCCACGATGGCGAACTCCTCGCCAGGCTCGTGGAGATCGCGCCCCCGCTCGAGCCCGTGCCACTCCACGATGCCCGCCTCGAGGCCCATCGCGCGGTAGGCGCGGCAGAGATCCGGCACCTCGTCCGCGGGCACCCGTTCTTTGAGGCAGGCTCGCTTGTCGCCGCGGAGCACGAGCTCGACCTCGAGATCGACACTGCGCAGCGCGGGCTCCATCGAGGCCCCGCCCGGCGAGCCTGGTCTGGTCGAGCCTGGTCTGGTCGAGCCTGGTCTGGTCGAGCCTGGGCTGCCCCACCACTCGAGCGCCTGGATCAGCGGGAGCCGCGCCACGTCCGGCTGCGCCGCCAGCCCGGGGTGCCGGCGTACGTGATGGACGGCGAGCTCGAGGAGATCCTCGTCACGTTGGGAGTGCGCGCGCGTGAGGCCGTTCGCGACCTGGTAGATGGCCTCCATCTCCGGGTGCTGGAAGCGCCACGGGACGCTCGCGTCGTAGCCCTGCTCGGCGGCGCGGTCCGGACGCCCCTCGGAGAACGCGTCGACCAAGAGCCCATCGCGCTCCGCGAGCGCGTGGAGGGGCACCCGCGGGTAGAGCCGCAGCCGGGTGCGCACGGCCTGCGAGCGCAGCTCGGAGAAGCCCACCTCGCGCATCACGCGGGCGTTCTCGAGGAGGGACTCGGGGGTCGTCCAGGGCGTGAAGAGCACGACGCCGTGGGTCCGGTAGCGCCGGAACTCGAACGAGCGTGGGAAGCGCGCCGCGAGCTCGCGCATCTTGGCGATGGCGGCGACGTTGTCGGCCACCGTGACCCCTTTGTTGAAGAGGTCGAGGTGGAACTGGTCGAAGCTCTCGAAGCCGACCAGGTAGAGGTGCAGGACGCTCCCGTGCTCCTCGGCGAGCGCCGCCGCCTCGGCGAGGGCCGTGTCGGCGTGCTCGAGGAGCCAGTCCACGCGGCTCTTGAAGAGGAGCTCGACGCGCGGCAGGGAAGGGTCGTCGAGGAGCGCGCGGAAGAACGCGGGCAAATAGGGGTGCGGGCGCTCGTCGATCAGGAGCACCTCGTGCAGCGCGGGATCGGCCGCGTGCAGGCTGCGGAGCCGGCTCAGCCAGGTCTCGAGGACGCTCGCTTCGCTCGGGACGGCGAAGGCGCCGGTGTTGTCGAGGCAGAAGGAGCATCCCTTCGTCTGCACGCCCTCGAGGCGTGCGTCGAGGGAGGCGAAGTGCGGGTTCGTCCTCGTGTCGAGCAAGAACGGGCAGCCGGGAATCGGGCCGGCGATGGTGGGGCGCCCGGCTTCCGAGGCGCCGGCGTCGAGCAGGACGGGCGAGACGACGGGCAGGTGCCGCGGAGCTCGCCCGGCGTGCTCCCGCAGCGCTGCCGGACGGATCCTGCGGAATCGCGCTCGCTCCGGATCCGTCTCGCCCGCGAGGAGCTGCTCCAGGCCTTCGTGACCGAGCACGTGGTCGAAGCGCTCGTCGAGGGCGGCGCGCACGCCCGAGGTCACGCGGACGACCTGGGCGCCTTCGCCGAGCGCGTCTCGCACGACGTCGATCGTCGCCCCGTCCCAGGCGCGCGCGAGCACGGCCAGGTCGAAGCGCCTCTCGCGCAGGTAGGCGTCGATGCGCGCGTGCCAGGCGTCCGGACCGCCAGGCTCCGCGGCGAGCACGCTCTCTATCAGCGACACGTCGTGGCCTGCGTCGCGGAGCCGGGCCGCGAGCTCAGCGAACGAGGTGTCGCCCTGAAAGCGATCGCGGTTGGCGTGCAGATCGAGGAGCGCGATCGACCAGCGTCGCATGGCTCAGCTCCCGGTGGGCTCGGCGAGGGCGCGGGCGCGCTTCAAGAGGGCCAGCGCTTCGTCGCGGTCGCCCGCGTCGGCGGCGCGCCATCCCCGCTCTCTCGTCAGCGCGCTCAGGCGGGCGCGGGCTTCCGGCTCGCGGCGGGACACGGCGCGCTCGAGCGCGCGGACGGACAGGCTCTCGGCGTCGGCGGCGTCCAGCGCGTCGGCCACCCACGTGAACCCGCGCGGCGGCGGGTCGCCGTCGGCCGCCAGGAGCGCCTGAGCGAGCGCGGCGCCTTCCGGCTTCAGCCGCGCGTCGCGCAACGCGAAGACCGCCGCCGTCCAGCTCGGCGCCTCGACCCGCGCGCCGGCGCGGATGCGCTCGTCGAGCTCGCGCAGGAGGTCGCGCGCTTCGTGTCGGTTCTCGGCGCGGAGGGCCGCCACCGCCGCTACGCTGAGCCAGCCGAGCAGAACGCGCCCCTCGTTCTCCGGCCTCGGACCGGCCGCGTTGCCTTCGGCCACGGCCTTGGCGCGCGGCAAGAGGGCCGAGGCGGCCGGGTCGACCTGCGCCGCGTGCGCCGGGTCGTCGCCGGCTTTCACGAGCGCGCGCAGCCTCGCTGCCGCTTCCTCACCGCGAGGATCGTGGGCGAGGATGGCCAGGATCCGGTCGACCTCGATCGCGCTCAGGCTCGCGCCCCCTCGCTCGGCGTGCGCCGCGGCGAAACGCGCTGCCGTCGCGCCGAGGGGTCCGCCTTCACGTGCGAGCCGCTCCAGCACGTCGAGCGCGGCCGCGCGCGCATAGCGTCCGGGAGCGCCGAGCGCGGCCACGGCCACCGCGAGTCGGTCCTCGCGAGGCGCTCCATCGAGCGGCAGGAGCTCGCTCGCGCGCGCCGCCGCCTCCCCCGAGCGTCCGAGCGCCGAGAGCGCCCGCGTGGCCCGCGCGCCGGCCTGTGACCGCAGCCTCGGCTGCTCCGCCGCCAGCCGAGCGGCGCGCTCGTGCGCGAGGAGAGCTCCGTCGAGCTCTGCGGCCGCTTCGAGGGCGCGCCCGAGCGCGTAATCACGCGGCGGCCTCGTCGTAGCCGCCGCGCGTTCGCCGCGTCTCGGCCCGCGCCAGCGCCACCGCGGCTTCGGGATGCGCGCCCGCCAGCGCGACCAGCGCGCGCCGGGCGTCGGTGGCCTTGGCGGCCTGCTCGAGGACCCAGCGATCAGCGAGCTGCACGACCTGGGCCGCCTCGCCGAGCTCGGCCGCGTAGCCGATCGCCCGCAGCACCGCCCGGCCGCGCCCACGCCCCGCCGGCAGCGTGTCGAGCAGCGGCGCGAGCGCGCTCAGCGCCGCGCGGGTGCCGAGCCTGCGCTCGATCCGATCGACGCCGGAGAGCGCCAGCTCGTCGAGGACGCCCACCGATCAGCCTCGCCCGCGCTCCGTCACCAGGCCCAGCGCGGGCAGCTTCTCGAGGGCGGTGTCGATGCGCTCGAGCTCGGCCAGGATGCGGTCGAGCTGCCGGCGGATCGCCTGCGTGTCGCTCGCCTCGGCATCGAGCTCGCCGAGCGGACCGGTGACCTTCTCCACCAGGGCCGTCTGCAATCGGTCGCGCTCTTCGATCTGCATCTGGCGCACCTCGTCGGCCGACGAGGGGACGAAGTCGGCCAGCCCGTGCTCGATCCGCTTGGCGTAGAGCAGCGCGCCCGCCAAGCGCGAGAGGATGTAGCTCGGATCGTCAATCTTGAGCTTGCTGAACTCCTGCTCGCCGGCCGTCTCCAGCAGCGCCTGCGCCTCGTTGTAGACGCGCCGCCAGCCGCCTGCGTCGGACTCTTCCCACGTCGACAGGCCGCGCTGCATCAGCTCGCCGATCCGCGCCTCCCAGGCCGGCGTGTCCATCCCCAGCAGGTTGCCCTCGGCGCGGTAGACCGTGCGCCGTAGCGCGTCCACCACGTCCTCGAAGCGGTGCATCGGCGGGCTGAGCTCTTCGCTCCCGCCCACGAAGCTCTCGAGGAGCTGCTGGAGCTTGGCCGCCAGCGCCGAGAGCTTGTCCGGGTCCGTGCCCAGCACCTCGCGGATGCCGGTGACCAGCGGCTCCAGCTCGCGCCGGAAGAACTGCGCGTCGTGACCCCAGAGCTCCGACGCCGCGCTCTCCGAGCGGGCCAAGAGCGCGTCGATCTCGTCCGCGTTCGGCGTGCGCTGCGGGGCCGGCTCGATGTTGGCCCAGAGCTCCTGTCCGGCCACCTCGGCCTTCGCCTCCAGCCGCATCGCCGCGTCGCAGCGCAGGGTCAGCTCGACCGGCGTGCCGATGGCCAGCTCCTTGTCGACCGTGACCATCAGCGTCTTGATGGGCAGCCGGTTCTGCAAGAGGCGCAACACCACCGCGCCGCTCCGATCGCCGGTGTAGAAGGTGTGGGTGGCCTCGGCCGGCAGCCCGGTGCCGCGCGAGAGCAGGACCTTGCGCTCCCGCTTGCCGGCGCGCAGCACCTCGAGCGCGATGTCCTTGGCCACGACCGAGGGCTGGCTGAGCGCGCTGGCGCGCGGCCGGACGTCGCCGCGGTAGAGGACGAGCGGGTAGGCCGCCAGCGTCGTCCCCGCGCCGTCGGCCAGGGTCAGCGCGACCGGCGTCTCCGGCGCTTCGCCGAGCGGTACCTCGAGCCGCAGGTGATGCGCGGGCACGCCCTCCAGCACCGCCTCGGCGAGCGCGTGCTCGCCGCGGGTGACGGCCACGGACGCGCTCTGCTCCGGCGCGCGCTCGACGTCGAGGGTGAGCTTGATGGAGGCGCCGCGGCCGACCAGCGGGCTGCGCACGCAGACGGCGCCTTCTTCGTCGCCGATCCGCAGGCCACCGAGCTGCGCCGCGTGCACGGCCGCGCCGAGCGCCACGCAGGTGTCCACCTCGTCCTGGAGCGGCTCCGCGCTCTTGCTCTTCGCGCAGAGCTCTTCCGTGACCCGCCGCACCACGTAGGGCACGCGGGTCGAGCCGCCGACCAACACGACGTGATCGATGTCGCCGAGGCCCACGCCCGCCGTCTCGCGGCTCTGCGCGAGCGCGCGCTGGCAGCAGGCCAGCGTGGTGTCGACCAAATCCTTCACCGCTGCTTCCCAGTCGGCGCGGCCCACGTCGCCCTCGAAGTCGACCTGCTCGCCCTCCTGGTCGGAGAGCACGTTCTGCTTGCTCACGTGCACGACGTCGGAGGTGGAGAGCGACTCTTTGATCTCCTGCGCGAGGTGCACCAGCCGGCCGAAGCGGGCCTGGTCCTCCTCGTCGCGCGAGACGTCCAGATCGAGGGCGTAGCCGCGCTCGACCAGCATCCGGCGGAGCTGCTCGGCGAAGCGGCGGTCGAAGTCGTCGCCGCCGAGGTAGTTGTCGCCGTCGATGGCCAGCACCTGGTACTCGCCGGCCAGGCAGCGGAGGACGGACACGTCGAAGGTGCCACCGCCGAGGTCGTAGATGAGGAAGCAGCCGTCGCCGAGCTGACGCTTCCAGGTGTGGTAGATGGCCGCCGCGGTCGGCTCCTGCAGGATGCCCAGCACCTCCAGCCCGGCCAGCTCGCCGGCGCGGCGCGTCGCCTCCACCTGCGGCGCGTCGAAGTAGGCCGGCACGGTGATGACGGCGCGGTCGACCCGGACCTCCACCCCGTCCGACTTGCCGGCCAGGTCCTCCTGCATGCGCTCGCGCAGCTCGGCGAGGATCTTCGCGCTGACCTCTTCGGGGGTGAGCTCGTTCGGCCCCACCGTGACCCGCGCGTCGCGACCCATCTTGCGCTTGATGGACTCGACGGGGCCCGGATCCATGCCGCGCCGGTTGCGCGCCGCGCGTCCGACGACGATCCGCTCCTTCTTCGGATCCCAGCAGACGGCCGACGGAATGGTGCGGCGGCCGAAGCGATCGGCGTAGACGATCAGGTCCTTCTCGGACGGATCGAGGAGCGCCACCTCGCTGTTGGTGGTGCCGAGATCGATGCCCACGGGGCGGTCGACGAACATTAGAGCGTTCCTCCAGAGGGTCCGAGAATCGGATCGTGGTCCAAGGGTACGTCGGGGAGGGCCGGCGGCTCCTCCGTACCGAGCGCGTCCAGCAAGCGGGGGCGGAGCGCGAGATCGGAGAGCGTCAGCGGTTCGTGCCGGAAGTCCGGGTGGCGGCGCTTCGGAGGCGGCGCGCCGCGCGGGCCGTGGCTGTCCGGGTGCGCGCCGAGCGCCGCGTGGAAGCGGCGCGCCGGGTGCAACGTCAGCTCTTCCCAGGCGGCGCGGATGGCCTTCTCGGCCGCCTCGTCCGGGGCGTCCTCGATGAGCTCCCGCATGCGCTCGGTGATCGCGCCCGGCCCGCCGAGGGGATCGATCTCGAAGCGTTCGAACGGGTTCTCGTCGTCAGGCGGCATCGAGGTCCCTCCCCATCGCCTTGAGGCGCTGCTTGGCGTTCGGCAGGCGCTTCAGAATCCGGGTAGAGCGAGGCGGCGCGCCGCACGTCCTCGGCCGCCCGCCTCAGCGCCTCGGCCCGGCCCCAGGGCATCGCGCCGTCCAGCGCCCGCATCCCGCGCTCGACCAGGAAATTGGCCAGCACCAGCCGACCGTTCCGATGCGTGGCGCAGAGCTGCACCGCCCGCTCGGCGGCGGCGAGCTGGGCGTCGAACTTCGGCGCGACCTCGGCCCGGAACACGAACATCTGCGCGCACGGGGCCGCGTAGGCGAGCCGGGTCGGATCGTTCTCGACGCGCTCGGCCAGGTGATCGACCGGCGCTTCGAGCGGCCGTAGCAGGCCGCGCAGCTCGTCGAGGCGCTTCTCGCGATAGCGGTCCCAGCAGGTCGGCGTCACCCGCTCGATCAGGAAGCGCTCGACGTGCTCGTCCCGGTCGGCCCAGCGCCACACGGCCACGGCGTCCGCCAAGAGCGCCACCAGCTCGTCGGTCGGCGCGTCGCGCCCGCGGGCCTCTTCCAGCGCGTGGTCGATGCGCTGGATGGCGTCGTCGATGGCGGCCTCCCGCGCCCTCGCGGCTCGCGTCCGTGCGATCCGTCGGACCCGCTCGCCCACGCCGGCCATCTCTGCCGCCACGTCGACCTGCGCCAGCACGCGGAGCGCGACGCGGGCCGGCTCGCTCAGCTCCCGCGCGCCGCTGCGCGCCCGCTCGCCGAGCGCATCGAGGACGCGGTAGGGCGCCTCGGTCGCCGCGCGCTCCACCTCGTTCGGCGGCAACCCGCCGCCGATGACCGCCCCGGCCATCTCCTTGAGGTACGCGCCCTCTTCGGCCAGCCAGAGCCACATCGCCAGCGCTCGGAGGCGCGGCCACTTGCCGCTGCCGCGGCGCGCCGGATCGTCACGGCGCTCGAGCCCGTCGGCGGCGGCCGCGTGGACGAGCGCGAGGTGGTGCGCCGAGCGCGGCGTGAGCATGTCCGGCGGCGGCTCGGCCGCGAAGCGCACCAGCGGTCCGACGTCACCGGCCTCCGCCTGCGCCACCGCCTCGCGTCCGGAGTCGGTCCGGCGGAGCGCGGCGATCGACCCGGCCGCGCGCGGGTGGGGCGGGGGCGCGCCGTCGGCGATGGCGGCCCAGTAGCGCTCGAAGACCGCCTCGTCCGCCAGGCGCTCGAGCAGCGCCTCGTCGGCCTCCCGCCACGCCGCGTTCACGGCTGGGCTCGCTCCGGGTGGGCTTGCTCCGGTTGGGCTTGCTCCGGGTGGGCTTGCTCCGGCTGGGCTTGCTCCGGGTGGGCTCGCTCCGGCTGGGCTTGCTCCTCGGGCCCTGTCGGCTCGCTGGGCTCGCTTCGAGCCCGCTCCGGCTGCAGCGCGCGCAATGCCCGCTCGAGCGCCTCCAGCTCTTCGCCGTAGCCCGCCCAGTCGCCTCGCCGCTGCGCCGCCACGGCGCGATCGTAGTGCTGGAGCGCGGCGACCCGCGGATCTGTGTCCGGGGCCGGCAGCGGCGGCTCGGCGGCGCTCGCGGAGGCGGCCGGCGCCTCCACCGGCTCGCTCGCGCTCGCGGCCAGCTCGTGCTCGCCCGCTTCCGTTGGCGCGGGCTCGCGCCCGAACACCGCTTCGAGCGCGCCCGCCAGCGTCTCGGCCATCGCGATGTGGTTCTCGTGCACGACGATCACGCGCTTGAGCTGCGGGATGCGCCCGCCCTCGCTCCGCAGGTAGAGCGGCAGCACGTAGAGGAGCGACTGCTCGATCGGCACCACCATCAGCGTGCCGAAGTGCGCTTCGGAGCCGCGCTGATCCCAGAGCGAGAGCGCCTGCGAGATGGTCGGATCCTGGTTGATGCGGTTGAGCACCTGCTGCGGTCCGTACACCAGCCGGTCGTTGGGCAGCTCGTAGACCCGGAGGTGTCCGAGCTCGGGCCCGTCGCTGCGCGCGACCATCCACGCCGCGAGGTTGTCCTTGCGGGCCGGCGTGAAGGGCAGCATCAGGATGAACTCGGGCCGAGCCTCGCCGGGCAAGCGCATCACCGTGTAGTAGGGCTCCATCGGCTCTACGCCCTCGCGCCCGCGCTGGGCGCCCGGCACCTGCCACTGATCCTCGCGGTTGTAGAGCAGCTCCGGCCCGTCCATGTGGTAGGTCGCGAGCATCCGTGCCTGCACGCCGAAGATGTCGAGCGGATAGCGGAGGTGCGCGCGGAGATCCGCGGGCATGCTCGCCAGTGGCTGCATCAGGCCGGGGAAGACGTCGCGCCAGGTGGCCAGGATGGGATCCTCTTCGTCGTTCACGTAGAGGTCCACGCTCCCGTCGTAGGCGTCGATCACCGCCTTGACCGAGTTGCGGATGTAGGCGAAGGCCCCGTCGCGGCGCGCGTAGGGATAGCGATCGGTCGTGGTGTAGGCGTCGACGATCCAGGCCAGCGAGCCGTCGTCGCGGATCACCATGTAGGGGTCGTGGTCGAAGCGCAGGAAGGGCGCGAGCCGCGCCACGCGCTCGAGGATGCGCCGGTGCATCAGCACCCGGGTCGAGGCGCTCAGGTCGTCCGAGAGGAGGATCTTGGGGTTGCCGAGATCGAGCGCCAGCGCCGCCCGCACCATCGCCCCGTCGAGCGCGATACCGCCGCTGCCCTCGTAGCTCGCGTAGACGTTGCCTTCGCCGGAGGGGTGGTCGAACTCGCGGGCCGTCGCGTTCACGAAGACGTACTCGTCGGTGAGCTCGCCGAAGTAGATCTGCGGTCGCGCCACCTCGGGCGCACCGGGCACCGAGGCCGGCGGGATGTCCTTCACGAAGAGGACCGGGAGCCCCTCTCCGTCTGCCTCGTTCACCGGGCCGAGCGTCACGCCGTAGCCGTGGGTGAAGGTGAAGTGCTCGTTGATCCAGGTCCGGTTCGGCAGGCTGCGGCTCGAGAGCTCGCGGGGCGAGAGCATGGTCTGCCGGAGCGCGCCGTCGATGCGGTAGCGGTCGTTGTCCACCGAGACGAAGTCGTAGTACGTGCGGATCTCCTGGATCTGCCCGAAGGTGTCGAGGAGCGGGCGATGGTCCCAGAGGCGCACGTTCGAGAGCGTGGCGCTGTGATCCTCGATCTGCGCCCAGCTCAGGGCCGGGTCGCCGGCCAGCTCGCGCAGCTCCACTCCGTCGAGCGCGTAGGCGGCGCGCGTGGATGCGATCTCGTGCTCGAGGTAGGGCCGCTCGCGCTCGAGCTCGTTGGGCTCGACGACGTACTTCTGGAGCATCGCCGGGTAGAGCCCACGGCCGAGGAGGCCTACCGCGAGGTAGAGCCCGAGCGCCACGCCGTAGAGGACGAGGCGCCGGCGGGTCGCGGCGAACCCGATCAGCGCGGCCGCCAGCAGCGCCACCGCGAGCTGAGCGCGGATCATCGGCAGCCGGGCGTGCACGTCGGCATAGCCCGCGCCGGCGACCAGCCCGGCGTCCGAGAGCACCACGGACATGCTCGAGAGCCACGCGCCGTACGCGAGCACCAGCATGAGGAGGCTCCCCAGCACGCTGAGGTGCACCCGCACCGCGCGCGCCGTGCCGTGCT
This sequence comes from uncultured Pseudomonadota bacterium, assembly GCA_963832725.1. GTDB lineage: Bacteria > Myxococcota_A > Polyangia > Polyangiales > Sandaracinaceae > JAEZBP01. Next base: position 1,302,828 of record CAWHVG010000003.1, on the reverse strand, counting down.
TTCGGCCCAGGCCGAGCGCGCCGCGCAGGAAGTACGTCGCCGCGGTCGCCAAGAGCGCCACGACGGTGATGCCGAGGAGCCAGCCGTAGACCGCGTCGAGGAAGGGCAGGGTGAAGACGTAGAAGGCGATGTCGCGCCCGTGGATGGGGTCGCTCTGCCCGAAGGGATGGGCGTGCGCGAGCATCAGCCATTGCGCCCAGTGGCCCGCCGCGCTCAGGGCGAAGCCGAGGCCGATCAGCGCGGCGAAGGGCAGGGCGAGGCGCGAGAGCACGTGTCCGAGATCGAGCTCGAAGGGGCGTTCGGGCTCGCCGAGTCGGAGCGGCTTGCCGCGACCCTTGGCCAGCCGCGCGGCGAGGGTGAGGTTGGCCGCCACGAGCGCGAACGCCAGCGCGCCGGCGCTCACGCCGAGCCCGAGCCGCGTCCACAGCGGCGTGGTCAGGACGTCGCCGTGTCCGAGCGCGCGAAACCACGCGAGGTCCACTGCGAAGCCGGCCGCCCACGGCAGCACGAGGAGGAGAAGGAGCGGCAGCGCGACGAGCGCGATGCCGGCGATGACGCGACGACGTGTTTCGACCATGCGGATGTCCCAGCCCGGCCCGCATCCTGGCGCCATGCACCATGGTTCTCAACCCGGGGAGCCGGTGCGGGCGGCTGAGCGCGTCGTGACCGCGCGCCTCGCCGGTCGACCTGCAGAGGGGTCTCGGGTGGGGCGTGGCGCCGTTCTTCGTGCGCGCGAGCGCGGGTCTACCTCGACCCCGTGGGGGGTGCTGGAGGAAGTCGACGATGGGTGCGCACGTGTCGCTCTCGGAGTTGGTCGCGATCGGCATCGCCCTCGGCGGCGCGTCGGCCTTCGTACAGCTTCCCATCGCCAGGCTACGCATGCGCTGGCTGATGGGAGGACGACCGGGGCTCGCCCGCGTCACCTATCCGGCCGGTTTCCTCGTGCTGGCGATGGCGCTCGGGTTGGCGGCCTCGATCGGTCCGCTCTCGGCGCTCGCTTACCTCGTCGGGCTCTTGGGCGCGCGCACCCTCGTGATCGGGGACGTGTCGCCCATGCCCTGACGCGCCCCGACGCCGCGCCTCGCGCGAAGGTCACGAGGGCGCGCGGACGATGGCCAGGTTGCGCGGGCTGGCGCGCGGGTCGAAGGCCTCGACGACGGCGGGAGGCGGCCCCCCGGCTTCCTCCAGCAGCGTGGCTCGGTCGAGCACGAGCGCGAGCTCCAGCGCGCGAGCCAGCATCGTGCGCGGCAGCGCCAAGCGGCGGACCGAGGCGTGCTCCTCGGCGGCGTGCGCTTCGGCGCGTGCGATGGCCGCGGCGGAGGGCGATGGCAGCCCGCGGGCTCGGAACCCGCGCTCGGCCACCACCGAGAGTGGCATGCGGAAGAGCCGCCGGTTCAGCCCCCGGGCCTCGTCGCCGGGCGCCAGCTCGACGCCCGCTTCGCGGAGCAGGCCGAGGAGCGCCCGGCGGGTGCGCCGCCTCTCGCTCACCCCCTCGCTCTCGGCGGCGCCGTCGGCCCGCGTGGCGAGGTTGGCCAGCCCGAGGTGCTCGCGCCGCAACGTCAGCCCGAGCGCCCGCCCCGTCCGAGAGACGGCGCCCCGGGCGGGCGCGGCGATCTTCTGCGGACAGCACGAGACCAAGAGGACGCCGGAGCCGCGCTCGGCCGCCGCCTGCACCAGCCCGTCGCCCAGCGCGCCGCAGGCGTGGAGCCCGACGAGGAGATCGTCCGCGCCGAGCGCGAGCGGCTCGAGGTCCAGCGCGTCGGCCACCACGAAGCGGACGGTGGGCGCCTCGGTCAGCCGCCGTGCGTTCTCGACCACGTGCGGCCGCCGCTCCACGCCCAGCGCCTCGCGGCCGAGCGCGACGGCCAGCTCGCGCGTGAGGTGCCCGTGGCCGGCGCCGAGGTCCACGATGCGCCTCGCGGCCGGTGCCCAGCGCCGGACGATCTCGGCCAGCGCCGCCACCTGCACGCGCTTGCGCTCGTTGGCGCGGCGGAGGTTCGAGGGCGCGCTCGAGGCGTCGGCTCGCGGTACGCCGGTGAGCGCGAGCGCTTCGGCGGCCACGGCTCGCAGCGACGCCGGCGCGTCCGGGTGCGCCGAGAGGCCCTGCGCGATCCGGCCGTGCTCGATCGCGCTCAACGCGTCGTCGTCCAAGCCCAGCAAGAACGCGCTCCAGCCTCGCTCCTCGCACCACGACGGCGGTGAGGGCTCGAGCACCCGCGCATCGACGATGTCCCGCACGCCTTCCAAGAAGGCGGCGAGCGCTGTGAGCCGCGCGGAGGGGACGAGCACGGGCGGGAGCATGTCACGCCGGGAGCGCCCCGACCGACCGGTTCGGTGTGCAGCCCGCGCCTCCGCGAAGGGTGCGGCGCGCCGTCTCCCGCGGTCGGACCCGTCTCGGCGACGACGAGCGCCCGAATGGGACCCGATGCGATCAGCGCGCCGAGCTGGCTGCCCGCGCCTCCGGCGGCGTGGGAGTGTCGCTTCGGGATCGAGGGCAGAACGCTACGGGTGGGCGGAGCCGTCGCGCGGGCCGAAGTGGACGGCGCAGGTGCCCCCGTCGCAGCCCTCTTCGGCGAGCTGCCGTCCCGCGATCGCGTAGCGCCGCTCGGCGATCCAGCGATAGATCGCGTCCATGAGCTGGCGGATGCCCGGCACGTAGTAGAGCCACGCCGGCAAGCCGAGCAGCGGTCGGGTCAGCACGGCCCGCACGGCCGCCTCCATGCCGCGGAAGATCCGGCCGTCCGGCATCACGACGTGCATCGCCTCCATGCACTCGTCGTAGGTGACGCCGGGGAAGCGCTCGAGGACGCCCTCGTCCTGAAAGCTGGTGGGCTCGAGCGCGTCGCGACGCGCGAAGCGCAGCAGGTTCTTCATCTGCCCGATGCAGAAGCGGCAGCGGCCGTCGTAGAGGACGACCGGCCGCGCGGGAGCGGCGCCGGGCTCGAAGTGGACTCGCGTCGCGGTCATGGCTCTCGCTCGGAGTATGGGGCCGACGGGCCCGAGACGACACCCCGCGAGGGAGTGGCGCGGCCCGCGCGGCGATGCCAAAAGCCTCGCCGGGATGACGCGCGGTATCCAGGCTCGGTGGCTCTGGCCCGGCGCCGGTGAGGCGGTGGCCGAGGGCGCGCTCGTGGTCGGCGAGGACGACACCCTCCTCGCCGTCGGAGAGGGCGCCGCGCTCCGAGCCCGCTTCCCCGAGACGGCGTGGGAGCATCACGAGGGCGTCCTCACCCCCGGCCTGGTCAACGCGCGGGTGAGCCTCGAGCTGAGCGCGCTGCGCGGCCGGGTGAGCGGAGGGCGCGGCGCCATCCCCTTCCTGAGCGCGCTGACTCAGGCGCGCGAGCGGGCCGCGCCGGAGCTCGACGCGGAGGCCATCGACGGGGCCGTCTCGGAGCTGATCCGGACGGGCACCGCGGCCGTCTCGGAGGTGACGGCGAGCTTGGCGGCGATCGAGTGTCTGGGCAGCGCGCCGCTCGTCGCCCGGGTCTTCCACGAGGTGGCGGGATTGCGGCGGGAGACGGCCACCGTCATGCGCGCCATGGCCGAGGAGGCGCAGGAGCGGCTCGCGCTCCCGGCCAACCTCGATCTCTCGCTGGCGCCGCACAGCCTGATCGGCCTGCACCCGAACGCGCTGGCGGATCTCTTCCAAGGCGCCGCGCCGCTGCCTCTGCCGCTGGCCTGGACGGCGGCCGAGCGGGCGTACTTGGCGGACGGGAGCGGGCCCTTCGCGCGCTGGCTGGAGGAGCGCGGCGCCGATCCGGCCGACTGGTCGCCGCCGGGCCGCGCTCCGGTGGAGCAGGCCCGCGCGCTCGGCGTGCTGGGCCCATCGCTGATGGCCACGCACCTGACCGACGCGCGCCCCGCCGAGCTGCGCGCGCTGGCGGAGGCGGGGGTGCGGGCCGTCCTCTGCCCGCGGAGCGCGCTGCACGTGGAGGTGAAGCTGCCCCCGCTGCTCGACGTGTTGGCGGCCGGCCTCGAGCCCGGGCTGGGGACCGACTCGCTGGCCTCGGCGCCCAGCCTCGACGTGCTGGAAGAGGCCGCGGCGCTGCGCGCGCGCTTCCCGAGCGTGCCGCCGGTCGTGCTCTTGTCGATGGCCACGAGCTTCGGCGCGCGCGCGCTCGGCGTCGATCACCTGGTCGGTCGTCTCGAGGCAGGCCTCGCCCCGGGCGTGCTCCTCTTCGAAGGCGAGGGCGTCACCGATCCGGCGGCGCACGTCCTCGCCCAGGCAGGCCGGCCGCGGCGCGTCTTGGTCCGACCCGGTCGCCGCATGGCGGAGCCCGGCCGATGAGCGAGCTCGCGCCGTTCGTCGGTCCGCGCTCGTTCGCGCACGTCGCGGCGCGGCCCGAGGGTCGGCCTCTGCGCGACGGAGCGCGGGCGATGAGCGAGCTCGGAGTCGCGGCCTCGTCGTGGCGCGCGCTGTCGTACGTGACGGGCGTGTCGTTCGGTCTCGGCCCCGGTATGGCGGCGCTCGCGCTGCAACGGGGCCGGCTCCGTTGAGCTCCGACGAGCGTCAGCTCGGGCTCGACCTCGCACGCCCGGAGGCCGGGAAGCGCTTCGCCGACCTCGACGCGCGCATCGACGCGGCCTCGCTCGAGCGGGATGCGGAGGTCGACGGCGCTCGGCGCAAACGTCACGGCGTCGTGCACACGCCCGCGGTGCTCGCGCGCTTCGTGGCCCGCTCGGTCGACGCGGCGCTGCGGGAGATCGGCCGTGACGGGCTCGCCGATCCGAAGGTGGCCATCGTCGATCCCGCGTGCGGTCCCGGCGCCTTTCTGGCGGCGTCGCTCGCCGAGGCGCGCGGCGAGGGCGCGCCCGGGATGACGCTCGGGCTCGACCTCGACCGGCGGGCCATCGCTCGCGCGCACGCGCTGGTCGAGCCGCTGGCCGATGCGCGCGGCTGGCCGCTCTCGCTCCGGGTCGCCGACACCCTCGCGTCGCTCGACGCGCTCGACACCGAGCACCCCACGCTGGCCATCCTCGGCAACCCGCCCTGGGCAGGTCGGAGCGAGAACCGGGGCAGCCCCTTGCTCGAAGGCCTCCTCGCCGACTTTCGCCGTGACGCCGGCGGGGAGCCGCTCCGGGAGAAGAAGATCGGCGTGCTCTCCGACGCCTACGTGCGCTTCTGGCGCTGGTCGAGCGAGCTGGCGCGGCGCGCGCCGGAGGGCGCGGTGGTGGCGCTCGTGACCAACGCGTCCTTCCTCGACGGACCGGTGCACCGAGGGATGCGCGCGGCGCTCCGCCGCTGGTTCGGCCGCGTCGCCGTGCTGCACCTCGGCGGCTCGGCGCTGATCGCGCGGGGCGGGGAGGTCGACGAGAACGTCTTCGGCGTGCGGCCCTCGGTGGCCGTGACCCTGGCCGTTCGCCCGCCTGGCCACGACGAGCGAAGTGAAGGTCGGGTGACCTACGGTGCGCTGAGGGGCCGTCGCGCCGAGAAGCTGGCCGCCCTCGACCGGGCCGAGCACCTCGACTCCCTCGCGCAGGAAGCGGTCGGCCCGCGCTGGATTCCCGCGCCTCCGGTGGACGCCGCCTACGCGCGCTGGCCGGCGTTGCCGTCGCTGATGCCCTTCCACCGCGAGGGCCTCCAGAGCAACCGCGACGCGTTCTGCGTCGACGCCGACCGCGCGCGGCTGATGGAGAGGCTGCGGGCGTTCGCCGCCGGAGAGCCGGGCCCCTTTCCCGGCCGCGCCGACGTGGCCAGCGCGCACTACGACCCCGCGCGGGCCCGCGCTTCGGTTCGCGCCGTGCTCGAGGCCGATCCCGAGGCGCGCGGGCACGTCGTCCCCATCGCCTACCGGCCGCTGGACGTCCGTTGGGTCGCCGCCATCCCGAGGCTCTGTCATCGCGCGCGGCCGGATCTCGCGGCGGCGATGCAGCGCTCGGAGCTGGCGATCGCCACCGTGCGCAAGGACCGCGGCGAGCGCCCCTGGACCCACTTCGGGGCCGTCCGCGCGATGGTGGACAACTGCTTTCTGAGCGCCCGCTCGTCGTGCCGGACGCGCGCCTTCCCGACCCGTGGGCCGGACGGAAGCCCGAACCTCGACGAGGCCGCGCGTCGCCGCGTGGGCCTCGCGCCTGCCCGCGCTCGCCGAGCGCGCTCGAGCTCGCGCAGTACGTGCTCGCCGTGCTCGCGGCGCCGAGCTACCGGCGGCGCTTCGATCCTGCCCTGCGCGCGGACTACCCGCGCGTGCCGCCTCCTCCCGACGCCGGCGCGTTCGCGCGGGTGGTCGCGGCCGGTGAGGCGCTGGCCTCGGCCTTCGAGCCCGCCGCCGACGCGCCCGAGGAGGATGCGCCCGAGGAGGACGCCGCGACCGTCGACATCGGCCATCACCGGCTCGCCGGCGCGGTCCACCTCGCGCGCGCCATCGAGGAATGCGAGCGCGCCGTCGGGCCGCTGCTCGGCTGAGCACCGCGCGGACGGTGGCCGAGCACTGCATGGAAGGTGGCCGAGCACTGCATGGAAGGTGGCCGAGCACTGCATGGAACGTGGCCGAGCACTGCATGGAAGGTGGCCGAGCACTGCATGGAAGGTGGCCGAGCACTGCATGGAAGGTGGCCGAGCACTGCATGGAAGGTGGCCGAGCACTGCATGGGAGGTGGCCGAGCACTGCATGGAAGGTGGCCGAGCACTGCATGGGAGGTGGCCGAGCACTGCACGGAGGGTGGCCGAGCACTGCATGGAAGGTGGAGGAGCACTGCATGGGAGGTGGGCGAGCACTGCATGGGAGGTGGCCGAGCACTGCATGGGAGGTGGAGGAGCACTGCGCGGACGGCGGGCGAGCTCGGATGCGCCCGCGATCGTCGTGCCGGTCCCTCGTCGCGCCGGTTTTTCGACCCGCGATGCGTCCCCGTTGACGCGCACGCCGGCTTTGGACACGCTGCCTCGCGATGAAGGCGAGTCGCTCCAAGCTCTCGACGCGCCTGCGTCGCGCGCCCACCCGGTACGAGCCTCGCGCTCGCTTGGCGGCGGGCGGCATGGCGGAGGTCTGGCGTGCCGACGCGGTCTTCGAGGACGGCGAGCGTCACCCGGTCGCCATCAAGCGGGTCCTGCCCAAGCTGGCGGCGCAGGAGATCTACCACTCGATGTTCGAGGACGAGGCGCGGCTCGGGATGGCCCTGCGTCACCCGAACATCGTCCGCGTGTACGACGCCCGCGACGTCGGCGGCACCTTCATCATGATCATGGAGCTCGTCGACGGCGCCTCGCTGAAGCAGCTCCTCGATCGCGCCCAGGCCCGCCGCGCGCCGATGCCCGTGGCGACCGCGCTCTACATCGCGCGCGAGCTCGCCAAGGCGCTCGACTACGCCCACACGGCGACCGACCGCGAGGGGAAGGCGCTCGGGATCATCCACCGCGACGTCTCGCCCCACAATCTGCTCCTGAGCCGCGCCGGCGACGTGAAGCTGGCCGACTTCGGCCTCGCCGACGCGAACGTCCACGAGACGCAGCTCGGCGACGGCATGCTGGGCGGCAAGCTCGGCTACCTCGCGCCGGAGATCATCCGCCAGGAGCCCACCACCCATCAGATCGATCTCTTCGCCGTGGGCATCGTCCTCTGGGAGATGCTCTCCGGGCGCCGCCTCTTCGTCGGCGAGACCGACGCCGACACCGTCCGCGCCGTCGCGCGCTGCGAGGTCTCGCCGGCCCGCGCCCACAACCGGGGCGTCACCGAGCCCGTGGAGGCCTTCCTGCGCGAGATCCTCGCCTCCGACCCCGACGACAGGATCCTGACCGCCGCCAGCGCGGTGGCGCACCTCGACGCCCTCCTCGCCGAGGTCGACCCGGACGTCGGCCCGCGCGACGTCGCCTTGCTGGTCGGGCTCTTTCTGGCGACCGAGGCGGTCCGCGAGCCCGCGGCGCCGCAGGCGCTGGCCGATTTGCTGGCCCAGGAGCTCGCCGCGTTCGCCGGGGCCGCCGCGTCTGCCGGCGGCCCCATCGGCGCCACGCCGCTCGAATCCGGACTCGTTCCTGCTCGGCTGAGCATCGATCGGTCCTGGACCCGGGGCGCGCTCCAGCGCAGGCGTGGTTCACGGGCGGACTGCCCTCCGCGAGCCGACCTGCCGCGCTTCCACCCTTGCTCGCTCGGACCCGACGGCCCGACGCGCCGTCGGCCGCCTCGACGATCTCGGCCCGCCCGCCGCGGCTCCGCGCGAGCTGGAGACGAGGCGACCCGCTCTGCCGCGCTCGACGGGCCGGCTTCAGTGCGCTCGGCGCAGCCGGAAGACGATGGCGTGCCGCACGCCGCGGCGGGCCGGGCGGGACTCGACGCCGTGCTCGGCGCGCCACGCGGCGCCGGTGGAGGGACCGCCGTCGAGGTTGAGCGCCTGGTCGCAGCCTTCGTCGACGAGCTCGCCCGCGAAGGCGTGGAGGCTCGGCCCGGCGCGCCCTCGTGCGCCGTCGCGGCGCGCCATGTAGACGTCGAGCTTCCGGCCCTGGTCGCGAATGCAGAGCGCCGTGCGGGCCGCGGTCGGCGGCGTGCGACGGCGGATGTTGTTCGCGCCGTCGACCACCAGGCGGGGCCGGCACTGGATCGCGAACGCGGGATGCGAGGGCAAGACCAAGGGGTCGGCCTCGGCGTCGTAGAGGGCCGCGTGGTCGTCGTCCGAGACGGCGATCACGCCGCCGCCGATACGGGCCATGAACGCGCTCAGCGCACGGTGGCGCGCCACCACCAACCCCTCCGGCGCGCGGTCGGTGCCATAGAAGCCGCCGTTGACGACCAGCGACGCGCCTTCGCGCACCCATCGCGTGAAGTCGCGACCCATGTTCGCGTCGACGACCCGGATCTCGGTCCGGCCGAGCGGGAGCGACCAGCGGTAGAGGTCGTAGGCCTCGCCGTCGGCGCGATGCGCGGTGCGGACGGTCGGCTCGAGCGCAGCCCCCGGCGCCGGTTGCGCGCTCGTGGACACGGCGCCCGCCAGCGCCACCACGCACGCCAGCGCGGCCACCCGAGCGCCCGTCCGAGCACGTTCACCCATCGGAATGAGAGCGTAGCGTCCCGCTCCCACCCGCACGAGCTGCCATCCGTGCAGTTCTTGCGCGCGGCGCATCCGATGCGCGGGCTCTCGATGCTCCGGAGCCGGCGCCCGGTCGATCGCGCCGCGAGCCGAGCGCGCACGTTCGCGGTCGGCGCTCGCTCGAGGCGTCGTGACTCCGTCCTCCGGGAGGTCCTCCGGGAGACGGAAACGGGCGATCAGCCGGCGAAGGTCGCGATCCAGTAGGTGAGCGTCAGCATGGCCGGAACCACCAGGAAGAAGGCCGTGGTGAGGGTGCCCTCGTGCTCCCGAGCGACAGTCTGCGTGTCCATGGCCGTGTCGCTTTGCAGGTCCGATGCCAACGATGCGCCACCGAGCGGGGACCGAGCGCCATCGCTTTCGTTCTCCAACTCTGGCAGCCTGCGGCTCGGGATGAGGGAGCTCGACGCCGCGGGATGGATCGGCGCGCTGGCCGGGCAGGGGAGGGCCGCTGGTGGCGGCTGCACGCGCGTTCCTTCGGCAGCACCGCGGGCGCGCCCGCGCATCCGTTCCCGCGCGGCGCCGACGGAATCCGCCGCCTCGCCGCCGCCGTCGACGCCTGGGCCGAGCACGAGGAGGAGCCGCCTCTGCACGAGGACGAGGGCTTCGTCGAGGGTGCCGGCGCGCTCCTGGGCTGCTTGCTGCTCGACCACTTCTCGGCGGGCGCGCACGCCTCGCGCGAGGGCGCGCATCGAGTGCGCGTCGGCGAGCACGGCTTCTTCGATCCCTTCCGCGCCATCGAGAGCGCGCTGGAAGGACCGGACGCGCGCTCGGTCCTCGTCGAGGAGGTGGCCGGGCCGAGGACGAGGCGGCGGGACGCGCCGGTGTCGGCCGCGCGCTGCGCGTGTTGGTGGCGCTCCTGGCGCGGGTGCGCTCGGACGTGCGGGTGCGCGAGCACTTCGAGCAGCACGTGGTCCTGAGCGACGGAGTCGAGCTCGATCTCGCGCGCGTGCTCACGGCCACGGAGGGGGAGGGCGACCGCGCCGCGGAGCGCGCCCTTTCGAAGCTCGTCACCATGATCCCGGGCGAGTCGCCGGAGGTGCCCTGGGACGAGGTGCGCGAGGTGCTCCTGCCCCGGCTGGTGCCGGCGGACTTTCGGGACCGGCTGCCGGACGGGAGCGCGGGTCGGCTCGCGATCCGCTCCCTCCTCGGCGGCGCGCTCCACGTCGCGCTCATCCTCGGCTACGAGGGGCGCTCGCGCTACGTGCGCGCCGACGAGCTCACCCGCTGGGCGATCGATCCGCTCGGACGCGCTCGCCGTCGCGTTGGAGAACCTGGCCGCGCGATCCGCCGGACGCTCGCTTCGCGCGGGTGGACACCTCGTACGGACCGCTGGTGGTCGCGCGCAGCGGCGACGGCCTCGACGGGGCCCGCCTGCTGCTGCCCACGCTGCACTCCGTGCTCGCGCCGGAGCTCGGCTCGCCCTTCGTCGCCGCCGCACCCCACCGCGACGCCCTCTGGGCGTGCGCCTGCGAGCCGGAGAGCCTGCGCGCCGCCCTCGCGCACCGCGTGCGGGAAGACGCCGCTCGCGCGCCCCACCGCATCGGCGACGAGCTCTTCCTCGTCGCCCACCGCGGCCTCTCCCGCAGCGCGAGCGTCTGAGCGCCGCCCGGCCGCGTCCGCCGCGTGTTGCGCGGACTCGGTACGTGGTACATCGCGGGCGCGATGGAACGCTCGTTCGTCCTCATCCTCGACTTCGGCTCGCAGTACACCCAGCTCATCGCGCGGCGCATCCGCGAGCAGCACGTCTACTGCGAGATCCACCCCTGCACGATCTCCGCGGACCGGATCCGCGAGCTGGCGCCGCAGGCGGTCGTCCTCTCCGGCGGGCCGGCCAGCGTGTTCGAGGAAGGGGCGCCGCGGGTCGAGCCGGCGGTCTTCGAGCTCGGCGTGCCGGTGCTGGGGATCTGCTACGGGATGCAGCTCCTCTGTCACCTGCTCGGCGGCAAGGTGGAGCCGGCCGAGAGCCGCGAGTACGGCGCGGCGACCATCGCCGTGACGAAGCCGGAGGGGCTCTTCGCGCGCTTCGAGGAGGGCAAGAGCCTCGACGTGTGGATGAGCCACGGCGATCGGGTGGTCTCGCTGCCCGAGGGGTTCGAGACGCTGGCCAGCACCGAGCACGCGCCCTTCGCCGCCATCGGCAACGCGGAGCGGAAGATCTACGGGCTGCAGTTCCACCCGGAGGTCGCCCACACGCCGCAGGGGCCGGAGCTGCTCGAGGAGCTGCTCTTCGGCATCGCCGACCTCACGGCGGACTGGACGCCGGGCAGCTTCGTCGAGCAGTCCGTGGAACGCATCCGCGAGCAGGTCGGCGAGGGGCAGGCCATCTGCGGGCTCTCGGGCGGCGTCGACTCGGCGGTGGCCGCCGTCCTGGTCTCGAAGGCGATCGGCGACCGGCTCACCTGCATCTTCGTGGACAACGGCCTCCTGCGAAAAGGCGAGGCGGCCGAGGTGGTCCGCACCTTCCGCGACCACGTGAAGCTGAAGCTCGTCCACGTCGACGCGTCCGAGCGCTTCCTCTCCGAGCTCGAGGGCGTGAGTGATCCGGAGCAGAAGCGGAAGATCATCGGCCGGGTGTTCATCGAGGTCTTCGAGGCCGAGGCCAAGAAGGTCGAGGGCGCGAAGCACCTCGTGCAGGGCACGCTCTACCCGGACGTGATCGAGAGCGTGTCGTTCAAGGGGCCGAGCGCGCTCATCAAGACGCACCACAACGTGGGCGGGTTGCCGGAGCGGATGAACCTCTCGCTGATCGAGCCCCTGCGCGAGCTCTTCAAGGACGAGGTCCGCGAGGTCGGCGCCGCGATGGGCATGCCGCACCACGTCTTGTGGCGGCACCCTTTTCCGGGCCCGGGGCTGGCCATCCGCTGCCTCGGCGAGATCAGCGAGGAGAAGCTCCGCATCCTGCGCGACGCGGACGCGGTGTGGATCGACTCCATCCGCGAAGCCGGCGCCTACGACCAGATCTGGCAGGCCTTCTGCGTCATCCTCCCCGTCCGCTCGGTCGGCGTGATGGGCGACTACCGCACCTACGAGTACGTGGTGGCGCTCCGGGCGGTGAGCTCGCGCGACGGGATGACCGCCGACTGGTCGCGCTTGCCCGATTCGTTGCTGGCGCGGGCGTCGAGCCGCATCATCAACGAGGTGCGAGGCGTGAACCGCGTGGTCTACGACATCTCAAGCAAGCCGCCGGCGACGATCGAGTGGGAGTGATCCGCCGCATCGCCGTCGCGCTGGGTGCCCTCTCGCTGGGTGCCCTCTCGCTGGGTGCCCTCTCGCTGGGCGCCCTCTGCCTCGCGCTCGCGCTCCCGGCCGCCGGGCAGGACGCGCCGCCTCCTCCCATGACGCCGCCGCCTTCCATGACGCTGCCGCCTTCCATGACGCTGCCGTGGACGGATCGGGCGCCGCGGGTGGACCGTGAGGCCGGCGTGGTGCGGGTGGCCGCCGTGGGCGCCCCCGACGAGCGCATCGGTCGCTTCGATCCGCGCCGGGCTTCGGCCCGCCGCGCCGGTCGGACGCGGGCGCTCTCCATGCTCCATCGCTGGGCCGACGGCGCCCTGGCCCGGGTCCGTGCCGCGCCGCAGGTCGCGCAGGCGGTGCACGCCGCCATCGACGCGCAGGCGGTGACCGAGGGTGTGCGACCGCTGATGGATGGAGGCGGCGTGGTGGTGATCGCGGTCCCGCTCTCCACGCTTGCGCGAGGCCTGCGCGCGGGAGGGGACACCATGGGCCGGTTGAAGTTGATCGGCGCGCTGGCGGTGCTCTCCGCTGACGTTTGTCGGCTGCGGTGCGGCGACCCCGCGGCGGCAGCCGGCGCAGGTGCGCTTCCTGATCGAGCCGGCCACGGCGCGGGTCTACGTGGAGGACCGCTTCGTCGGCGCGGCGCGGGTCCTGGCCCGCCGCCCCGAGTCGTTTCCGCCGGGCCCGAGGCATTTCACCATCACGGCGGAGGGCTACTTCCCCCACGACGTGGAGGTCGATCTGCCGAGCGGTGTGACCACCATCCGGCTGCGCCTGCGGCCCGTACCTCCCTGAACTACCATGGCGGCGATGGGACGGAGCGCAGCGGCCCTCATCATCGGAAACGAGATCCTCACCGGTAAGATCCGCGAGGCGAACGTGCACTTCCTCGCCCGCGAGCTCTTCCGCATGGGGATCGCGCTCCGCCGGGTGATCGTGTGCCCGGATGACGTCGAGACCATCGCCCACGACCTCGACGTGTTGCGCAAGACGCACGATCTGGTGTTCACCAGCGGCGGGGTCGGCCCGACCCACGACGACGTCACGCTGCCGGCCGTGGCGAGGGCGTTCGACCGGCCGCTCGAGCGCTCGCCGCTGATCGAGGAGCTCATCCGGCGTCACTGGGGTGAGCGGGCGACGGAAGGCCACCTGCGGATGGCCGACGTGCCGGAGGGGGCGGAGCTCTTCCACACCGACGAGGTGCCCTGGCCGGCGATCTGCGTCGACAACGTCTGCGTGCTGCCGGGCGTGCCCGAGATCTTCAAGCTGGAGCTCTTGAACCTCCGAGACCGCATCGGGAGCGACACGCCCTTCGTCACCCGCGCGCTCTACACGATGTGCGACGAGGGGGAGATCGCGTCGCTGCTCGAGGACGTCGCCAAGGCTCATCCCACCGTCGACATCGGCTCCTACCCTCGCTGGCGAGACCCGGACTACCGCGTGAAGCTCACCTTCGACGGGCGCAGCCGAGAGGCCGTGGACGCCGCGCTCGAGGCGTGTCGGGCGCGGCTCCCGCGAGAGGCGGTCGTGCGGGTCGAGTGATCGAGGCTCGCGCACGGAGCAAGGGGCGCCCGGCGCTGCTACGTTTGCGCGTCATGCGACCCCTCGCTCTCTTGCTGCTGGTCCCGCTCGCCGCGTGCTCCTCCGAGCCGGCGCCCTCTCCGCGCGCGCCGAGCGATTGGATCGCGCCCCCGCCTCCCGCCGCCGAGCCCGAGCCGCCTCCGCCCCCTCCCGAGCCGCCCCCGCTGGCCGAGGCCCGCGAGGTGCGCGTGACGACTCGGGACGGCGTGGTGCTGGTCGGCGATCTCCGCATGGGCGAGAGCCCCGAGGCGCCGCTGGTGATCCTGACCCATCAGCTCGGATCGCACCCGCGCCGAGTGGACGCCCCTGCTCCGCTGGCTCGGCGACGCGCCCGCGATGACCACCTTCGCGTTCGACTTGCGCGGCCACGGCGAGAGCACGACCCGAGCGCATGGCGGAGGAGAGGTTCGCTACGCCGACTTCACGACGGCCGACTGGGAGCGAACGGCCGGCGACGTCCGCGCCGTGCTCGCGCACTTGAGAGAGGACGAAGGGCTCGCGCCGCGGAAGATCGCGCTCGTCGGCGCGAGCATCGGGTCGAGCGCCGCCATCCTCGCCGCCGCGGAGGAGCCGAGCGTGGACGCGGTCGTCGCGCTCTCTCCGGGGCGCGCCTACCACGGCCTCGACACGATCACGCCGCTCGCCCGGCTCGGCGAGCGCCCGCTCCTGGCCATCGCGTCACGCGGGGAGCTTCCGAGCGCCGAGTCGGCGAACGACATGGCGCGGATCGCCACGAACGGCGAGGTCCTGCTGGTCGACGGCGAACGACACGGCGTCTCGATGTTCGAGAGCGCGCCCGAGAGCCTGGTCCGCGTGCGCAGCTTCTTGCGCGAGCAGCTCGGCGAGGCACGTTGAGCGGGATGAACGAAGTGGAGCGCCTCGCCGACCGTCTGCGCGAGGCCGAGAGCGCGATCGCGCTGACGGGAGCCGGGGTGTCCACCGAGAGCGGCATCCCCGACTTCCGCAGCGCCTCGAGCGGTCTCTGGCGCCACCACGATCCGATGCGAGTCGCCTCGGTGGAGGGTTTTCGGCGCGAGCCCCGGGCGTTCTACGAGTTCTGGTCAGAGCGTTTCGCGGGGCTCGACCGCGCCCGTCCCAACCCGACTCATCGCGTGCTGGCCGCGCTGGAGGGCCGGGGCTGGCTGCGCGCCGTCATCACCCAGAACATCGACGGGTTGCACGGACGGGCCGGTTCGCAGCGCGTGCTGGAGGTGCACGGCAGCTACCGCCAGGCCATCTGCATCGAGTGCGGCCGGAGCTATCGAACCGACGAGATGGCGGCCCGTGTCGTCGCCGGGCGGCTGCCGATCTGCGACGTCTGCGGCGGCTTGGTGAAGCCCGACGTGACGCTCTTCGGCGAGTCGCTCCCGCCCGTGTTCGCCGAAGCGGAGGCGCTCGTTCGGGAGGCGGATCTGCTGGTGGTGCTCGGCTCCTCGCTGGAGGTTCACCCGGTCGCCGGGCTGGTCCCCGAGGCGAGCGCGGCGGGCGCGTTCGTGGCCATCCTCAACCGCGAGCCGAGCCCCTACGACGACCTGGCCGACGTGGTGATCCACGCCGAGCTGACCGACGCGATGACCGCGCTGGCCCACGAGCTCGGGCTGCCAGCGTTCCCCGAGTGACGCGCCCCGCAATGCCCGGCGCGCGGGCGCGGGTCGGGCGAGCCGGCGCGGACGCCACGAGCTCCGAACGAAGTGCAGGGTTGGTGCGACTCGCATGAAAGCCCGGAACGGAGCTCCGAGCGGGGACACGAGCGCGAGGAGGCTCGTGACCGAGCGCCGCCGACGTTCAGTCGAGCGGGCTCTCCGCGACCAGGATGCCGTCCTCGTCGACGTACACGTAGCCGCCCGGCGTGAAGCGCGCGCCGGCGAAGGTGACGGGCACGTCGCGCTGGCCGAAGCCGTCCTTGGCGCTGCGTCGCGGCGTGGTGGCCGAGCAGCGCACGCCGATGTCGAGCTGGTCGATGGCGGCGCTGTCGCGGATGCAGCCGTGGACGAGGATCCCGGCCCAGCCGTTGTCGGCACCGAAGCCCGCCAGCTTGTCGCCGACGAGCGCGCTGCGCAGCGAGCCGCCGCCGTCCACCACCAGCACCCGCCCGCCGCCGGGCTCCTCGAGCGCGCGGCGGACCAGGACGTTGTCCTCGTGGCACTTCACGGTGCTGATCGGCCCGGCGAACGCGCGCCGGCGGCCGAAGGCGAGCCACCGGCCCTCGGTCACGTCGACCTGATCCGGGTGGGCGTCGAAGAGATCGGCGGTGGAGATGGTCATGACGCTCGTCGTGCCAGGTTCGTCCCCCGTGCGCCATGCCCACCCTCGCCGGTTCCCACCGCGCGGCTCTCGTGCGTCGACGATGCGGGCGTCGGCTCCTCGTGCGTCGATCCCCCCGATCGATGGCTCGCCGATCTAGGTCCGTCGCCGGATATGGCGCCGCAGTTCTTCGCAGGCCGTCCGGTCGCCTCCTGCGTGACGCGCTGCCCCGTTTCGATTCGCGGACGGTGGGAGGTGGCGGTGGGCCGCACAGTGGCTACCTGTTCGGGGAGGCCAGATGGACACACGCGACCCGACCAAGCCTCCGCGCCCGCCCCGCGGCGCGGGAGGTGCCAAAGGAGAGGGCGAGACTCCGGCTCCCGGCGGACCGCGCGGCGGCGTGCTGCTCGCGATCTTCCTGGTGCTGCTCGCTTTCGGCGTGGCGCAGATCTTCTTCGCGGAGCCGCCTTCGAGGTCGATCCGCTACGACCAGTTCATCAGCTACCTCGACGAGGGGCGGATCGACTGGGTCGTCCTGGGGCCGGATGCCATCCAGGGCTCGTTCAAGGAGGGGAAGGTCCCACAGGCCCACGGGTCGGGAGACCACCAGCACGAGGACGCCCACGGCCGGCTCTTCCAGACGCCGCGCGTCGATGATTCGAGCCTGGTCTCGAAGCTGGAAGCGGCGCACGTCGCGTTCCGCGGTCAGCCCACCTCGCCCTGGGCCGAGAGCTGGCCGACCCTTCTCTACATCGGGATGACCATCCTGCTGATGATCTTCCTCTGGCGCGGGATGTTCCGGCGCATGGCCGGGCAGGCCGGCGGAGTGCTCTCGTTCGGCAAGAGCCGCGGCAAGATCATGCAAGAGGCAGACGTGAGCGTGACCTTCGCCGACGTCGCCGGCGCCGACGAGGCCAAGCAGGAGCTGCAGGAGATCATCGAGTTCCTCAAGCGACCCGAGAAGTTCCGGCGCATCGGCGCGCGCATCCCGAAGGGCGTGCTGCTGGTCGGCCCGCCCGGCACCGGCAAGACGCTCATGGCCCGCGCGGTGGCAGGTGAAGCCGGCGTGCCCTTCATCTCGATCAGCGGCTCCGAATTCGTCGAGATGTTCGTCGGGGTCGGCGCGGCGCGTGTCCGGGACCTCTTCGAGCAGGCCGCCAAGACGGCGCCCTGCATCGTCTTCATCGACGAGCTCGACGCGCTCGGCCGTTCGCGAGGCGCCGGCCCCGTGATGGGCGCGAACGAGGAGCGGGAGACCACCCTCAACCAGCTCTTGGTCGAGATGGACGGCTTCGAGCCCCTCGAGGCGGTGATCCTCATGGCGGCCACCAACCGGCCGGAGGTGCTCGATCCGGCGCTGCTGCGGCCGGGCCGCTTCGACCGGCAGGTGCTGGTCGACAGGCCGGACCGGAAGGGTCGGGAGGACATCCTCCGCGTCCACGTGCGCGGCGTGAAGCTCGCCGACGACGTAAATCTGGAGACGCTGGCCCAGCGCACGCCGGGCTTCGCGGGCGCCGACCTGTCGAACCTGGTCAACGAGGCGGCTCTCTTGGCGGCGCGCCACGACGCGCAGGCCGTGACGATGAAGGACTTCTCGAACGCCATCGACCGCGTGGTCGCCGGCCTCGAGAAGAAGAACCGGCTCATGGACGACGAGGAGCGCAGGCGCATCGCGTACCACGAAGTCGGCCACGCGCTCTGCTCGCACCTCTCGGGCAGCGACGAGCGGGTGCACAAGATCTCCATCGTCCCCCGCGGCATCGCCGCGCTCGGCTACACCATGCAGCTCCCGGATCAGGAGAAGTACCTGATGACCGAGGCGCAGATCCGGGTGCGCCTGCGCGGGCTCTTGGGCGGCCGCGCCTCCGAAGAGGTGGTCTTCGGGGAGTCGTCGACCGGCGCGCAGAACGATCTGCTCAAGGCGACCGAGATCGCGCGGGCGATGGTGACGGAGTACGGCATGAGCGAGCGGCTGGGCCCCGTACACCTGTCGCGTGAGCGGCGCCCGGTCTTCCTCGGCGAGCGCCAGAGCTCGGGGATGGGCGGCTCGTACGGCGACGCGGTGGCCAACGCCATCGACGCGGAGGTGCATCGGATCGTGGCCAGCGCGCTCGACGAGGCCAAGAAGCTGTTGGCGGAGAACCGCGACTCGCTCGACACCATCACCCACCGCCTGCTGGAGGCCGAGCAGCTCGAAGGCGACGAGCTCGAGCAGGCGCTCGCCAAGGCGCTCGAGCTGCACACCGCGCGCCACCGCGAGGCGGCCGAGTAGCGTTTCGCGGGTCCGCGCGGCGAGGCCCGTTCCGCGCGGTGAGCTCGCCCGAGCGGGGCCGGAAGGGGGCATCTGGACGGGGTGCCCCCGCGCCCGATCGAGAGCGGAAGCGAACGGCGAGGCCTGGCGTGGGCCCTTGCCGCTTCAGCGGTCCGAAGCGTGGCCGAAAGGCGCGGCTCCCCGCGCGGAGACGCCAGAGCTGGCGACGCGCATTCGGGTCCTATCTTCTCGGTGGGTCCACCACCATGGATACGAAACTGAACGCAGGTCGGTCACGGTTTCGCCTTCCATTCTCCGTTCGCGCTCCTCGCCTCGGGAGCCGCGTCGCCATCGACCCGGCCCAGGATGCCGGCGTGTCGCGATCGCACGGCGGATTCGAGCTCGGCTTGGCCAGCGCGTTGGTCGCCGCGCTCCTCGTCGCGCGGGTCGTTCACACGGGCGGCGGCACCTACCTCTTCTTGCTCTGGAACCTCACGCTGGCGTGGGTGCCGTGGCTCCTGTCGCGCGCCTCGAGCCTCGCCGCGGCCCGCGGCTGGACGGCGGTGGCCTGGACGCTCGGGCTCGGCTGGTTCGTCTTCTTGCCCAACGCGCCCTACCTGGTGACCGACTTCGTGCATCTCCGCCCTCGAGCCGGCGCGCCGATCTGGTACGACATCGCGCTGCTCGGGGCCGCGGCGCTCGCGGGGCTCATGGCCGGCGGGCTCTCGCTCCGGTCGATGCAGCGCTGGGTCAGCGCGCGCTACGGCGCCTGGGCGGGGATCGTGCTGTTGGCCGCCGGCGTCGTCGCGACCGGCGTGGGCATCTACCTCGGCCGCTTTCAGCGCTGGAACACTTGGGACCTCGTGGTCCGCCCGGGCGCCGTCATCGCGGACTTCGTGGGGCTCGTCCACGACCCTGCCGCGCAAGCGCGCGTCCTGGCCGTGACGCTCGTGTTCGCGTCTCTGACCGCCGTCTCCTACGCGGCGGTCGGAGGTCGACTCGGCGCGGCCGCTCCCCGGCGCGTGCGCTGACCGCTGCCCCCCGCTTCACGGAGCGGTGGGCCGCGGAAGCGTGACCGCAGTCTTGTGCTCGACCGGGGACGGACACGATCCGCCGTGACCGACGCGTGCCTCGTCCGCTGGCGCATGGCCCGGCAGGTCTCGCGGGAGCTCGGCGCAGCTCAGCCGGCGTCGCGCTGGCGCCAGGCGGCGAAGAGCGCGAGCGAGGCCGCCACCGACGCGTTCAGGGACGCGACCGGGCCCTGCTGGGGGATGCGCGCCAAGAGGGTGCAGCGCTCCCGCACGAGGCGGCGCAGTCCTCGGCCTTCCGCGCCGACCACCAGCACGCGTCCCTCCGGCGCGGGCGGCAGGCGGTCGATGTCGACCTCGCCCGCCGCGTCCAGTCCGACCACGCTCATCCCGTGCTCGCCCGCCAGCATCTGCAGCGTGCGGGCGAGGTTGGTCACCCGCACGATGCGCGCGTGCTCCGTCGCGCCGGCCGAGGCCCGGACGACCACCGGCGTCACCGGTGCGGCGCGGTTCTTGAGCGTGATGACGCCGTTCGCCTCGAACGCGACCGCGCTGCGTACGATCGCGCCGAGGTTGTGGGGGTCTGTGATCTCGTCGAGGGCGACCAAGAGCGGCGGGCGCGGTTCGCTCGCGAGCACCTGCGCGAGCTCGGCATAGGGGTAGGCCCCGGTGACGGCGACGATGCCCTGGTGCTTGTGACCGCGGGCGAGGGCGTCGAGCTCCTCCCGGCTGCGCGGCTCGACCTTCACGCCGCGGCGCCCGGCCTCGTCGGCGACCTCGGCCAGCGCCTTGCGCGCATCCGCCTGGACGTACACCGCGTGGACCTCGCCGGCGCGCGCGCGGAGCGCCTCGGTGACGGCGCGGGGCCCCAAGACGATCCGCTTCACGGTGCCTCGCCCGTGACCGCGGCCACCTCGCGTGAGATCGCCCGCGCCGCTTCGACCGGGTCCGCCGCGTCTCGGATGGGCCGACCGACCACGAGGAGATTGGCGCCGTCCCGGACCGCGGCGGCCGGCGTGGCGACCCGCGCCTGGTCTCCCTGCGCGCTGCCCGCCGGCCGGACGCCGGGCACCGCCAGCGTGGCGTCCGGTCCGCCGATGGCGCGGACCGCCCGACACTCGCCCGGCGCGCACACGAACCCGTCGATGCCGCTCGCGGCGGCGAGCGATGCGAGTCGGCGGACGACCTCCTCCGGGTCGGCACCGAGACCGATCGCGCTCAGCGCCGCAGCGTCGAGGGAGGTGAGGGCGGTGACCGCCAAGAGCTGCGTCGGTGCGCCTTCCGCGGCCTTGGCGGCAGCCTGCAGCGCAGCGGGGCCGGCCGACGCGTGGAGGGTCAGGTAGCGGACGCCGAGCCTCGTCGCGGCTTCCACGGCCCGCGCCACGGTGGCCGGAATGTCGTGGAGCTTCAGGTCGAGGAAGCAGCTCGATCCGGCGTCGTGAACGGCCTGGACGGCGGCCGGTCCCTCCGCCGTGAAGAGCTCGAGACCCACCTTCACGCAGCCGACCTCGCCGGCGAGCCGCTCCAGGAGCGGCCCCGCCGACTCCAGGCTCGGAACGTCGAGGGCGAGCGCGATGCGATCTCGTGCGCGGGCGGCCATGGCGCGCAGTGCTAGCAACCGGAGGTCCCGGGCTCAAGGGGCGCGGCAGCCCGAAGCCGAGAAGGTCGAGACGAAGAGAGCCGAACGACGAGGGCCCGAGACGGAGAGAGCCGAACGACGAGGGCCCGAGACGGAGAGAGCCGAACGACGAGGGCCCGAGACGAAGAACGCCCCCGAAACGAGGAAAGCGGAGCCGAAGGGGCTCCGCTTTCGGGCGATCCGGACCGGACCGGGCTCAGAGACCTTCGAGGCCGGCCAAGGGATTGTTGCTGCTGCTGTGGCCGCCGCCGCCGCTGCTCCGGTGGGAGCCACCGCCGCCGCCACCGCCGCCACCGCTCCGGCGCCGCGCACGCCGGACGCGCCGGCGGGTGGTCGTCGCCTCGGCCGTCTGTGCGTCGTCCTCTTCCTGGGCCTGCTGCGCGGCCGCCGCGGCCGCCGCCTGCGCGGCCGCCGCCTGCGCGCGAGCCTGCTGCGCCTCCTGGGCCAGACGGCGCGCCTCGGCCTCGCGGGCCGCGCGCTCCGTCGCCTCTCGCTGCGCGTGTGCTTCTGCCGCCGCGCGCTCCTGTTCCTGTCGGGCGAGCGTGGGCTGCAGCCAGCCGAACCAGCCACCTGCCAGGCCGCCGATCACCAGCACGCCGATCACCCCGAACACCGCCGGGTGCACGCCCTTGCGGCGCTGCGACTCGAGCTTCTTGAGCTCTTGCTCGTGTGCGAGCAGGCGCTCCTGCTCCGCGATGCGGGCCTTCTGCTCCGATTCGAGGCGGATGCGCAGCTCGGCTTCCTCCTTCTCGCGGACCTTGCGCTCTTCTTCGTCGCGCTTGGCACGCTCGTCGGCGAGACGCGCTTCTTCCTCTTCGCGGCGCTGGCGCTCTTCTTCCTCGCGCTTGCGGCGCTCCTCGGCCTCGAGCCGCGCCCGCTCCTCCTCTTCCTTGCGGAGCTTCTCTTCTTCCTCGGCGTGGATGCGCTCCTCTTCGAGGTTCATCAACTCCTTGAGATTGAAGAGAACGGAGGATTCCTTCTGGTCAGACATTTCGACGCTGCTCCGATTTGCTGCTGCCGCCTTGTCGGGGGATTGAGGGTCGGCGCGGTTAGAGGTCGGACGTACCGCTCGGGTTCGAACGCCCAGCGCGCGACGGCACACACCGACGGCCTGGAACGGGATGCTTCCGCCAGGCTAACAACAGCCTCCGAGGACTGTCAACGCACGCACGGTTCGTCATGGCTCGTTTTCGCACGGTTTTTCCGCTCGAGCCCGTTCGGGCGCGTCCGGAGCTGCCGCACTGCCATCGACCCGCGGCGGCTGCTCCGCCTTGGGTCCTCGTTCGCGTAGAACGCTCAGCCGCCGTCGGGCGCGGGTCCGCTGTCGGGCATGGGGGGCGGCCCGCTGTCGGGCATGGGAGGCGGCCCGCTGTCGGGCATGGGAGGCGGCCCGCTGTCGGGCATCGGAGGCGGCCCCGAGTCCACGGGGGGCGGCCCCGAGTCCACGGGGGGCGGCCCCGCGTCCATCATCGTCGGGCCCGAGTCCGGCATGGGTCCGGCGTCCGGCGTGGGACCGGCGTCCGGCGTGGGACCGGCGTCCACGAGCGCGGCGTCGGGGCTGGCGTCCATCCCTGGCCCCGCGTCCATCGCGGTCGGTGGGAGCGTCCCCATGCCGACACCGGACAGATTGGTCGTGCACATGCCGGCCACGCACGCCAGGCCCGGTTGGCACTCCACCGAGCGCACACAGGCCGCACCGTTGGCGGCGAAGCCCGTCTCGCGCGCACACCCCGCGAGCGCCAACCCCGCGAGCGCCGACACCGCGAGCGGCCAGGACCACCGCATCACCCACATGGCATGAGAGAGTAGGGGAGCACCGCGCGCCTGACCAGAGGCACGTCCCACCGTCGCTCCTGGTCGCGCCACCACCCCGATCCTCCGGGCGCGGGTCACTCCCGCCAAAAGAACTTCCAGGGGTTGTGCTTGAGATCGCGGATGAGCTCCTGGAGGTCGTCGTAGATCTCCTCGTCCATCACCAGCGCGCCGACCGTGCCCTGGCCCTGGCGCAGGTGGTGGACGATCTCGCCGGCCTCCGCGACGGTGCCGTCGGCCCGGGTGGCGATCCGGTCGGCGCTCGCGATCGTCCGTTGGATCTGCTCGCGCTGCTCGGGTCCGATCGTGTCGAGCAGCTCGTTGGCGCCGTGGGCGGCGCTGCTCGCGTCGCGGATGAGGTCGGGCGCCTCGCGATCCACCAGCGCCACCGTCCGGTCGAGGTTGCGCAGGATGCGCTGCGGTCGCGGCCCGTCGACGTAGGTCTCGCGGGCGGCCCGCAGGGTGGAGACGCTCTCGTCGCTCAGCGTGCGGACGTTGTCGACGATCTGGTCGACGTCGCCGCGGTTGTCGACGACCAGCGTCCGGAGGTTGTGGATGAGGGCGACGATGTCGTCGATCAGCCCGCCGAGCTCTTCGCGGTTGTCTTCGATGCCGTGGACGACCGTCTCGAGCAGCTCGTAGCCGAGCGCGAGCGCCAGATCGAGACGAGGCGGATCCACGCCGCGCGAGATCGAGCCCTCCGCGAGGGGAGGGTTGTCCGGGTCGCCCGGCTCCACGGCGATGAACTGCTCGCCGAGCACGCCCTGCGAGGTCACGTAGAACGTCGCGCCGCCCACACAGCGGCCGCGCGCGTCGTCGGCGCAGGTGTGGATGGTGTCGCGCACGTCGTCGTGGATCGACAGGCGGAAGCGCACCAGCGGGCGGCGGCCGGTCTCGGGATCGAGGCGGCGGCCGAGGTACTCGACCTCCTCGATGGTGCCGACCTTCACGCCCGCCACCCGCACGGCCGCGCCCGGCTGCACGCTGCCCGGGTTGTCGAAGTCGACGAAGACCGGGTAGCTGTCCTCGAAGCTCACGCCGCCGAGCACGAAGAGGAAGGCTCCCAGCAGGACGGCGGCGCTCAGGATGAGCAGGCCGACCCTCGCTTCCAGCGACAGCCGCATCTAGATGTCCTCCGCGCCAATCACAACGCGGTCTGGGCGGCTCTCGACGCCAATCTCGGGCGCGAGCGTCCTCGAAAATGCTCTGCATTTCCTGTGGGGGCGCGCACCCAATCTCGACGCCGATCGCTCGGCCATGCCGGTCGCGATTGCCGCCTCGGACATCAGACCTCCATCGGGCCTTCGGCTTCGCCGCGGATGAACTGCTGCACGACCGGATCGTCCGTGGAGCGCAGCTCTTCGGGCGTCCCCAGGATGCGCACTTTGCCCTTGTACAGCATCGCGATGCGGTCCGCGATGCTGAAGATCGACTGGAGATCGTGGCTCACCACGATCGACGTGACGCCGACTTCGTCGCAGAGCTCGCGGATCATCTGATCGACCCGCCGCGCCGAGACGGGGTCGAGCGAGGTGGTCGGTTCGTCGAAGAGGACGTAGGTCGGGTCGAGCGTCAGCGCGCGGGCGATGGCTACGCGCTTGCGCATCCCGTCGCCGAGCTCGGCGGGGAAGGCGGCCGCGAACTCGCGCATGTGCACCTGCTCGAGGCGCCGCATGGCTTCCTCGCGCGCCTGCTTCATCGACATGCGCTTGTGCTTGCGCAAGGGCAGGGCGACGTTGTCGACGCAGCTCATCGAGTCGAAGAGGGTCGAGCTCTGGAAGACCATCGCGCACTTGGTGCGGACGGGATAGAGCTCCTTCTCGCTCAGGCGCGAGACCTCCTGCCCGTCGAGCCAGATCTCGCCGCCGTCCGGGCGCAGCAAGCCGATGAGGTGCTTGATCAGCACGCTCTTGCCGACGCCCGAGGCGCCGATGATGAAGAAGCACTCCCCGTCGCCGACCTCGAGGTCGACCCCGTCGAGCACGACCTTGGGGCCGAACGCCTTCCGAATGTTCTGGAAGCGGATCATCAGCCGGGGAAGATGAGGTAGCCGAGCGCGCTGATGATGAACTGCAGGACGATGACGGCGAGCGAGGAGCTGACCACGGCGCTGGTGGTGGCCCAGCCCACGCCCTCGGAGCCGCCGAAGGTCGTCAGGCCGCGCTGGGCGCTCACGACGGGGATGGCTGCACCGTAGGCCAGGCACTTGGTCAGCCCGACGATCACGTCGCCCGCGTCGACGAGCATGAAGTTGGCGAAGGTCTCGTAGCCGACGTCGAAGAGGACGTGGGCCGTGATCATCCCCGCGATGTAGGCGACGAACGCCCCCCAGATCAGCAGGCAGAACGTCATCACCACCGAGGCGATGAAGCGCGGCACGACCAGGTACTCGACCGGGTCGGCGGCGCACATCCTGAGCGCGTCGACCTGCTCGGTGACCACCATCGACCCGATCTCGGCGGCGATCCCGGCGCCGACCCGCGTCGCGAGCATCATGGCGCCGATGGAGGCGGCCAGGTCGCGGATGAGGATCTCGCCGTAGGTGGCGCCGAGGAGGCTGAGGTCGGGGACGATGCGGAGCGCCTGCAGCGCCGACTGGAAGACCAGGATCATCCCGATGAAGCCCATGGTCACCGAGATGAAGAAGACCGAGCGGTTGCCGATCACGTGCATCTGCTCGAGCACGAGGCGCCGCTCGATGCGGCCGCGGAAGGTGCAGCGCAGCGTCCGCACGAACATGCCCAAGAGCGCGCGGACGTCGGAGGTGACCTCGACCACGCTGCCGCCGAGCGCTTCCAGGAAGCGGACGAACGCGCCGCTCGGGCGCGGGACGGTGTCGGGCACGGCGCTCATCCGAGGACGTCATCGAGGATCCGAGGACGCCCATCCAAGGCTCAGCCGAGGACATAGGTGGAGAAGTAGTCGAGGATGAAGATGCCGCTCGCGGCGGCGACCACGGCGGCGTTGACGGCGCGGCCCACGCCGGGCGCGCCTCCCTTCACGCTCAGGCCGAAGTGGCAGCGACGTCAGCGCGATCATGAGCCCGAAGACCAGGCTCTTGATCAGCCCGGTCATCAGGTCCCACTGGCCGAGCAGGATGAGGAGCGAGTTCATGAAGCTGCGCGGATCGACGTCGAGCAAGCCCTTGGCCGCCACGCAGGCGCCGCCGACGGCGACCACGTCGCCGATGACCGTCAGCGCGAAGAGCATCACGACCATCGACAGGACGCGCGGCAGGACCAGGTAGCTGATCGGATCGATGGCCAGCGCCCTCAACGCGTCGATCTGGCTGGTGACCACCATCGTGCCGAGCTCGGCCGTGTTGTTGGCGCCGACGCGGCCGCTGAACATCAGCGCGATGAGGAGCGGGCCGACCTCGCGCAGGGTGGCGAAGCCCGCGCCCCAGCCGATGATGGAGCGGGCGTTGAAGCGGGTGACCAGCGGCGCGGCCTGGATGACCATGATGGCGCCGACGAAGAGCGCGGTGACCACCACGATGGAGAGCGAGCGCACGCCCATCTTGTGGAGGTTCTTCACCAGCTCGTAGCGATCGAGCCGCGGCGGGATCAGCCGGGCGAGGATCCGGCCGAGGAGCACGGCCACGCCACCGACCTGCTCGCCGATGGCGATGCCCGCGCTGCCGATCTGCCGCGGGATGGCGAAGAGGAGAGGATCGGGGCGCGCGGAGGAGTCGCTCACGGCAGCGAGGGAGCCTATCAAACCTCGCGGGGCGTGGGTCGGGGCTCGGCGTGGAGGGGCTCGGCGTGGAGGGGCTCGGCGTGGAGGGCTCGGCGTGGAGGGGCTCGGCGTGGAGGGGCTCGGCGTGGAGGGGCTCGGCGTGGAGGTGGCGTGGCCCTCGGGCTCGGATCAGAGGGGGCCGTCGGGCAGGCCGTGTACGAACTGGTGGACCTCGGGGATGGTGGACGCGCGCGCCTCGTCGACGGTGCCCTCGAAGATGAGCCGGCCGCGGTGGAGCATCCCCACGCGGTCGGCGATGGGCAGGAGCCCCGCCACGTCGCTGGAGATGACCACGTTGGTCGTGCCGATCGAGCGCTGCTCGTCGCGGATGAGGTCGTAGATCTTGCGGCTCGTGACCGGATCGAGGCCGGCCGTGGGCTCGTCGTAGAGCAAGAGCGGCGGCCTCGATACGGTCGCGCGGGCCACGCCGACCCGCTTCTTCTGGCCGCCGGAGAGCCCACCGACCGCGCGCCCCTCGAACCCGGGCAGCGCCATGCGCTCGAGGCGCTCGGCGACGCGCGCGGCGATCTCGTCCTCCGTGAGGTCGAAGAGGCGGCGGAGCGGGAAGGCGATGTTCTCGCCCACGCTCATGTAGTCGAAGAGCGCGTAGTTTTGGAAGAGCATGCCGACGCCCTTGCGCATCGCCGCCAGCGCCGCCTCGTCCATCTTCGTCACGTCCTCGCCGCGCACGAGCACCCGCCCGCGCCTCGGGCGGATCAGGCCGGCGAGGGTCTTGAGCAAGACGCTCTTGCCGCTCGCGCCGGGACCGATCAACGCGTACACGCCGCCTTCCGGGACCTGTAGCGACACGCCGAGGAGCACGTGCTTGTCCCCGAACGCGACGTGGACGTCGTCGACCTCGATCACACGCCGCGCAGCGCGGTGGCCTGATACACGCGGCCGATGCCCACCACGTAGGCGGCCTTGCGCATGGGGATGCGGTGGGACTTGGCCACGCCCCAGAGCTCGTCGAAGGCCTTCTTCATGACGCGGTGGAGCTCTTCGTTGACCCTCGACTCGTCCCAGTAGAAGTGCTGCATGTTCTGAGCCCACTCGAAGTAGCTCACGGTGACGCCGCCGCAGTTGGCGTAGATGTCCGGGATGACGTGGATGCCCTTCTCGTGGAAGACGTCGTCCGCCTCGGACAGGGTCGGGCCGTTCGCACCCTCGACCACGATGGAGGCCTGGACCTCCTTGGCGATGTTCTTGTCGATCACGCCGCCGAGCGCGGCCGGGATGAGGATGTCGCAGGACGCCGTGAGCACGGCCTCGCCGCTGACCTTGTCGCCGCCGGTCCAACCCTCGAGGGTGCCGTTCTTCTGCGTGTAGGCGATGGCGTCGGCGACGTCGATGCCCTCCTTGTTCACGTATCCGCCGGAGATGTCCGCGATGCCGACGATGGTCGCGCCTTGCTCGGCGAAGAGGCGCGCCGCCCACGAGCCGACGTTGCCGAAGCCCTGCACGACGACCTTCTTGCCGGCGAGCTGGTCACCGAGCGCGTCGAGGAGGTTCTGACAGGCGAAGAGGGCGCCGCGACCGGTGGCTGCCGTCCGGCCCAGGGAGCCGCCGAGCTCGATCGGCTTTCCGGTGACCACGCCCGGCGCGTAGCCGCGGTAGTTGGCGTACTGATCGAAGATCCACGCCATGACCTGGGGGTTCGTGTACATGTCCGGCGCCGGGATGTCGGTCTTGTCGCCGATGACCTCGTAGATGCCGTCGACGAAGCGTCGCGTCAGGCGCTGGAGCTCCGCCTGGGAGAGCTTCGTCGTGTCGCAGGCGATGCCACCCTTGGCGCCGCCGAAGGGAACGCCGGCGACGGCGGTCTTCCAGGTCATCAGCTGCGCGAGCGCGTTGACCTCGTCCTCGTCGATCGCGAAGTGGTAGCGGAGACCGCCCTTGAAGGGGCCGCGGGCGTTGTCGTGCTGGACGCGGTAGCCGACGAAGGTGCCGACGCTGTCGTCGTCCATGCGGACGGTGCACTCGACTTTTACCTGCCGGTGCGGTGTGCGGAGCTGGATGGTCACGTCATCGCCCAGCCCCAGGATCCGGGCCGCCTGCGTGAAGTATCGGTTCGCGTTCTCGAGCGCGTGATGTGCCATGACGGTTGCCCTCTCGTCGGTTTCAGGTGGTGTTCTCGGGCGCGCCCGTGTCTGGCGCGCGGGCGGGCTCGCGTCGCCGCGCCTTCGCCAGCACCACGAGCGCCGCGAGCACCAGGTTCAACGCGAACGAGCCGGCGAGCAACGCCTTGAGGAGGTCGGCGCTTCCACGGGTCACCGCGATCGGCCCGATCGTGACCAGGCGAGGCTCGGATCGCGCCGCCCCTCGGGCGGGGATCCGCACCACCGCCACGTCCCCCGGCGCGAGCTCGTTCACCGCGCCCGAGACCAGCGCGCGCACCGCCGTGTCGTCGATCGCCGTGTCGTCGATCGCCGTGTCGTCGATCGAGGCCACCTCCAGCAGCACCGACGCGCGGGCCGGTGCAGGCGCGTCGTCCAAGAGGCGCGACCCCGGCTCGGGGAGCGCGAGGTGGACGCGCGCCCGCTCCACGCCGCCGATGCTCTCGAGCGAGCGCGAGAGCTCTCCGGCGGTGGCCGCCGCCCGCCGGGCCTGCTCATCCGACGCGCTCGGGACCAGACCGCGATCGGCGAGGAGCGATTCCATCCCGACCGGCGCCTCGCGGGGCAGCTCGCGGTCGTGCAACACCCCGAGCGCCGGGGCGAGGTCTTCGCGGATCACCGATACGGAGAACGAGCCGTCGACACCGTTCGCGCGCTCCTTGCGGGCCCCGATCCCGGCTTCGTCGAGCGCGAGGACGATCTCGTCCGCTTGGCGTTCGTCCAGATCGGACGCGAGCTCGGTCGTGCAGCCCGCGGCTGCGAGCGCGAGCCACGCCGCGACCGAGGCCGTCAGGAGCTCGTGTCGGGCGGAACGCACGCGGATTCGAAGGCCTTCAGTTCGTCGAGAACGAGAAGCTCGCGCCCATCCGCGGGGCGGAGAAGCTCGGGAAATGGATCTGCCTCACCCGCCCGGCCACGCAGCTCTTGAAGCCGGCGCTGCCGTTGCGGACGGTGGCGCCGAGCACCCGGCCCGAGCCGGCGATGGCCAGATCGATCCGGACGCGGCCGACGTTCGGCTGCTGCGAGATGCAGGGTAGGAGGCGGTTGATGTTCTGGTTCATGGTGCCCGCGACCTGGCCGGGGCTGAGCTGCGCCATGCTCCCGCCCGCCTGCGCGGCGTTGCCGATGTCGACCACCTCGTTCATCGCGTCCTCGTAGCTCAGCGCGCCGCCGCGACGCCGGCCACGGCGCCGGCGGCCGGTCGGCCGGGGCGGATTCGAGGATGCCGGCGCTGCCGCTGATTCTCGATCTCGCCGCGCTCGTAGAGATTGGCGAGGTCCGCGTCGGCGTGTTGCTCCTCCTGCTGATTGGGGCGGGTGAGCAGGAAGATGCCGACGCCCAGGCCGACCACGGCGATCACGCCACCGAGGATCGCCGCCTTGGCGACGAACGAGAGCTTCTCGCGCTTGGCCGAGCGCTCGAGGGCCACCCTGTGGTCCGCGTCGGCCTTCTTGATCGTGTACTGCTCGACGAACTCGGCGAACTCCGGCGCTTCCTTCACCAAGCGGCGCTCGCCCGAGTCCATGTTGAGCAGGCCGTGCTCGCCGAGCACCTCGCCTTTGAGGATCAGCTGAACGAGCTCGCGGCCGGAGAAGGGGCCGTGGTCGAGCTTGTCCTTGACCACCATCCAACGCGGCGCGTCGTTCTCGGTGATCTGCGCGAGCAGGCCGCCCAGGTCGACCTCGGCCGACATCACGGGGGCCGCCTCCTGGATGGGGGCGCGGAAGCTCTCGTCGAGCGCCACGCGCGCACCGACCTGCGGGCTAGCGCCCGGCTGGGCCGCGGACTTGGGCGCAGGAGGCTTGGCTGCCGGAGGCTTGGGCGCAGCGGGCTTGGCGGCGGCGGCGGCTTCGTCCATCGCGGGAGGCGGGATGGAGCCGATGTCGATGTCGAGGTCGACGTCCACCCCGAAGTCGCCCTGATCGTCGGTCGGCCTCGTGCCGACCGCGAGGTCGACGAGCGCGTCCTTGACCTCCGCGGGCGCCGCGTAGCGCTGGGCGGGATCCACCGCGAGGCACTTGAGCAGGACCTGGTCGAGCTCGGGCCCAGCCTCCGGGTGCGCCCGCGAAGGCGGCACGAAATCGTCGGCGGCGCTGCGCCCGGTGAGCATCCCGTAGAGGAGCCCGCCGAGCCCGAAGACGTCGCTCTTCACGTCCGGATCGGCGCCCGCTTTCACTTCCGGCGCCAGGTAGGCCTGCTCGGAGGCGCCGAGCGCGGCCGGGCCGGCCGTCTTCACGATGGCGCGGTCGAGCCCGAGGCCGCCGACCTTCACCCGCCCGGACTTGCTGACCCACACCACCGAGGGGCGCAGCGCGCCGTGGGCGGCGCCACGCTCGGCCGCGGCGCCGAGGGCTTTGCACACGTGGGCGACGACGTTGTAAGCGCCGCGCAGCGAGAGGGGCGATCCGCTCTCCCTCTTCTCGCGCACCACGCTGGCGAGCGTCTGACCGTCGACCCACTCGGTCGCGACGAAGCGGGCGCCGCTCTTGTCGGTGCCCATCCCGTAGGTGGCGACGAGGTTCTTGTGCTGGATCGAGGCGGCCGTCTTCACCTCCGCGCGGAGCGTCTCGAGCGCGTCCGGCGTGGCGATCAGGCCGGGCGCGAGCACCCGCACCGCGATGGGTCGGTGGGTCTTCTGGTCGTGCGCCGCGAGCACCGTGCCGAGCGCGTCCTCATCGACCGCTCGTTCGATCTCGAAGCGCCCGCCCACGACCGCACCGGGGCCCAGTCCGGTCCGAGGGCTGTCCGCCCGGGCGGGAGTCGAGCTCGGAGGCATGGCGGCTCCGAAGCTACCGGAGGCCGGGGGTCGGCGACAACCGGATTTGTTCGGCCCGCCGGCGCCGTCGGCGCGCTCTCAGGGAACCCGCGCGGGCAGCGTCGACGAGGGCGCCACGAACCCGGACGGTCGGCCCGGGAGCGGGCCGCGGTTGGAGGGGTTCTGTGAGGGCAGGGTCGAGGTCGGCGAGACGAAGCCGTTCGGACGCTCGGTCTCGGTGCCGCCGGCCGGGAGGGTCGTGTCGGGGGCGAGACGGCCGGGACCGCGAACGACGGGAGGGAGCTCGGTGTGGGCTTCGCCGGGCGTCTCGTGGATTTGATACTCGATCGACGCGGTCACCGTCCGCGGCGCGTCCGGTACCTCGTTGATGAAGTGCAGGCCCTCGGCGTGGCGTCGCATGCACTCGAGGTCGTCGCGCGAGAGATGCGGGGCCGACACGTCGCCCCGCGTCACGCGGCCCTCCGCCGTCAGGACGACCGAGACCTGGACGGTCAGGGTCCCCTCGATCGCGTCGCGGGCCTCCTCCGAGATGCAGGAGGTCGGCGCGCCAAAGGCTCGGGTGAGCGCGCCGCGCAGCTCGGCGTCGGTCGGGCCCGTCGCCTCGGCGGCGCGCGCCCCGCCTCCACCTCCTGCCCTCGTCGAGGGGAGCGGCGGCGGCATCGGTCGCGGGGACAGCCTGTGTCGCGAGCCTCCCGCGGGGGTGGCCGGCGCGGAGCCGGGCGGCGGCGGAAGCGCGCTCTCCGGCGTGGAGGAGAGAGGATCGTTTCCGGGCCCGCGAGTCGCGGACGGGGGCGGCGGGTCGCCGCAGGCCGCGACCACCACGAGCGCCGACACCGCCCACAGCCAGCGCATCAGGACTGCGCGCGCGCGCGCTCCACCACCAGCTCTTTGTCGTGGGCGGACTTGCCCGAGAGCTGTTCCACGATGTCGTCGACCTTCTCCGAGGGGACGCCGACGAAGGTGTGACGGTCACGGATGCGGATGCGGCCGACCTCTGCCTTGTCGAGCGCGCACTCCTCGGCCAAGAGGCGGATGATCTCCCCGGGCCGGACCCCGTCGCGGCGACCGACGTTCAGATAGACGAAGACCGCCTCTTCGTCGTCGTCGTGCCCGTAGTCCTCATCGTCCTCCACGGCGGGGGTGCGGCCGGGGATGGTGTCCCGCGCGGGCGGCTCGCTGGCCTTCGGCTCGCTGGCCTTCGGCTCGCTGGCCCTGGCCTTCGGCTCGCTGGCCCTCGGCTCGCTGGCCCTGGCCTTCGGCTCGCTGGCCTTCGGAGCGGCCTTCTCCCTCTCCGGCTCGGGCGCGGTCGGTCCCGGGCGCTCGCGGCGTGCGGCGGCCGCCTCTTCGTCGACCTCCGGCTTGGTGCCGAAGAACGCCCGCAGCAGCCCGGCGAGCAGCCGCTCGGCATCAGGATGGGTCAAGAGCCGGCGGCCGACGGCCCGATCGAGCTCGTCCGGCTCCTCCGGGAACGCCTGCGCCAAGAGCTCGATGCGGTCGGACTCGAGGCGCGTCCGCAGCTCGCCCTGCGTCGGCAGCGAGCGCTCGATGGGGAAGATCTTGTACTGCAGCCGAAGGTAGTAGAGCGAGCCCAGCTCCGGCGGCGACACCAGGCTGATCGCCGTCCCGGTGCGGCCTGCCCGGCCCGTCCGGCCGGTCCGGTGGATGTAGCCCTCGATGTTGGCCGGAAAGTCGTAGTTCACGACGTGGGTGAGGTGCGAGATGTCGATCCCGCGCGCCGCCACGTCGGTGGCCACCAGGTAGCGCAGCTCCCCCTTGCGGGTCCGCGCCAGCACGTTCTCCCGCTCGCTCTGCGGCAGATCCGCGTTGAGCCAGTCGGCGTTGAAGCCGGCCTGCTTGAGCTCGCCCGCCACCTGCTCGGTGGCCGCGCGCGTGTTGCAGAAGATGATCGCGCTCTCCGGGTCCTCGATCTCGAGGATGCGGACGAGATCGCGGGTCCGGCCGATCCCCGGGACCAGGTAGTAGTAGTGGGTGACGGTCTGCGCGCCGACCGCATCGCTGGAGAGGCTGACCCGCTCGGGATCCTTCAGCATCCGCGCGGACATCCGCTCGACGGCGTCGTCGATGGTGGCCGAGTAGAGCATCGTCTGCCGCTTGGTCGGCAAGAGGGCGACGATCGCGTTGAGCTCCTTGGCGAAGCCCATCGAGAGCATCTCGTCGGCTTCGTCGAGGACCAGCATGCGGATCGACTCGCCGTCGAGGGTGCCTCGCTTCAGGTGATCGAGGACTCGGCCCGGGGTGCCGCTGACGATCTGCGCGCCCTCGCGGAGCTCGCGGACCTGCCGCTCCATGGGCGCGCCGCCGTAGACGGCCGCCGTGCGGATGCCGCGGTGCACGCCGAGGCGGGCCAGCTCGCGGGCCGACTGCAGCGCCAGCTCGCGGGTGGGCGCCAGGATGAGCACCTGGGCGCCGCCCTCGGGCTTCACCAGCCGGTCGACCAACGGGATGCCGAAGGCGGCGGTCTTCCCGGTGCCGGTCCGCGCCTGCACGATCAGGTCGGCGCCGCTGACGGCCGGGCCGTAGGCGGCGAGCTGGACCGGCGTCGGCTCGACGAAGCCCATCTCGTCGATGGCGCGGCGGACCTCGTCGGTGAGGTCGAGGGAGTCGAAGGAAGGAGGAGAGTCGTTTTCAGCAGAAGCGGTCATCGAGAGTCCGAAGTCACCGCTCGTGGCGGTTCAAGATGTGATTTACGTCGCGGGCGAGGGCGCCTTCTTCTTCGTCGAAGCGCTGGAGGGTGGCCTCCAGCCGCTCGCGCGTCTGCCCGAGCTCGACCCAGGCATCGGCTTCCTCGCCATGGCAGCGCGCTTCGAGCGCGCGGTGTGTCAGGTCCCAGCGGTGGAAGAAGGGGCGCATGCGCTGGGGATCGTCATCGCCCCCGCGGGCGATCTGCTCGCCGGCGTAGGTGAGCAGATCGTCGTGGAGCTCGCGCAGGCCTTCGCCGCAGGTCATCGACGGCGGCAGCTCGGCCGTTGCGGGCCAGAACACCTGCGGGATGACGGAGGCGAGGCCGACGCCGACCAGGTAGACGAGGCCGCACACGACGATCACCGTGGCGATGAGACGACCGAGGCTTCGCGAGCGGCTCCGAGAATCGGTGCCGCCGCCCTGGTCATCGGATCGTGCGGTGTCACTCTTGCGCTCCGCCACCGGCGGCAGTTCCTTCCGAGCTACGCGCCGCACACGCCGGGCGCCCGCTGGCTCGTCCACTTCGCTTGCTGGGTGACGGCGAGCCGCGACCCATGCGGGCCCCGCACGTCATTTCGTCACGGTTCTACAAGTGGGCGTCGAGCCGGTCAAGCGCTGCTCCCTCGGGCTCCTCAACCCTCGGGAATCGCGCGTGAATTGCACGATTTTACGCAGCACGTCGTCGTGCGCGTGCTCCAGCCCGCGTTTTTGGGTACATCGCCCGGCGGAGGCCCGGCTGCTCAGCGCTCTTCCGACCCGCCGCCGAACGTTCACCGCGCTCGCCCTGTGCGCGGCGGCGTATCTGTACGTTTTTCCGTATCAAGCGCGAATCAACAACCCCAACGAGAACGCGCGCTTCTACATGACGGCGGCGATCGCGGAGCAGGGGACCTACATCATCGACTCGCTGCGGGCGCGCTGGGGATGGGTCAACGACTGCGCGATCCACGAGGGGCACGCCTACAGCGTGAAGGCGCCGGGGACGAGCCTCCTCGGCGTGCCGGCCTATGCCGCTTACTACTGGGGCGGCCGCGCGCTCGGCGTCGATCTCGATCGGGACGCCGCGCTCTGGATCTGCCGGGTGACGGCCTCGATCCTCCCCTGGCTGCTCTTCCTCTTCTTCTTCCACCGTTGGCTGGGGCGCCACACCGCGAGCGCGCTGGTCCGGGACGCGGTGTTCGTGTCGGTGGCGCTCGGCTCCTGCCTCTATGGCTACGGCGTGCTCTTCATGAGCCACACGCTGAGCGCCGCGAGCGCGTTCGGCGCGTTCATGCTGCTCTTCGATGCCCACCACGCCGCTCGCGCGCGATGGGGGAGGGCGTTCTGGGCGGGCCTGCTGACGGCCGGGGTCACGCTCTTCGAGTATCCCGGCGTGCTCGCGTCGCTGGCGCTGAGCGTCTACGCGCTGATCGCCCTGCGACCGCGCAAGTGGATCCCGTTCGCGATCGGCGGGCTGATTCCCACGTTCGCGATGATGCACTTCCAGTGGGCGTGCTTCGGGAGCCCCTTTTCGCCGGGCCACCTCTACGTGGAGAACGACGCCTTCCGAGCCGGGCACGAGCAAGGCTTTTACGGCGCCGTCGGGCTGCAATGGGACGCCCTCTACGGCCTCTTGCTGCATCCCGGCGCGGGGCTCTTCCCGCTCACGCCGATCCTCGTCTTCGGCGTGCTGGGGCTGGCGATGCTGGTGCTGCGCCGGCGCGAGCGGGCCGACGCGTGGGTGGCGAGCGGGATCGTGCTCACGACCACGCTGGCGATGGGCTGCATGAACAACTGGCGGGGAGGCTGGACGATCGGGCCGCGCTATCTGGTCGTGGTCTATCCCTTCCTGGCCTGGGGCGCGGTGGTGGCGCTCGATCCCCTGGTCCGCCGGTTCCCCCGGATCGGCGCGGCGTTGGCGATCGGGCTGACGGCGGTGGGGCTTCTGCTGAGCGGCTTGCCCTCGGCCTACTACCCGCACTTTCCTGCGGAGGTCGATCGGCCGCTCACGCAGGTCGTGCGGGTTCTGATCGAGCACGACTACGCGCCCTACGCGGCCTCGAATCTGGTGGGCGTCTACGGGTCGGCCTCGATGATCCCGCTGGCGCTGGTCTTCCTCTTCGCGCTCGGGTGGATCGCCTGGGATCTCCGGCGTCGATCGGACCGTGCGCTGGCGCTCGTGGGTGGGGGGCTGGTGGCGGTGGCGCTGGCGTGGCCGCTGTCGATCGATCCGAGGCCGGACGACGCTTCGGTCCGGGCGGCGCTCGGGCTGATCACGCGCACGTGGACCCCGGCCGGGCACGACGCCGCCGCCGAGTTGGCGCGCAGCCT
Organism: uncultured Pseudomonadota bacterium; assembly: GCA_963832725.1. Lineage (GTDB taxonomy): Bacteria > Myxococcota_A > Polyangia > Polyangiales > Sandaracinaceae > JAEZBP01. The sequence goes on along the minus strand of CAWHVG010000003.1, from coordinate 1,266,380 downwards.
CCGTGGCCGAGATGATCCGCAGGGCTACAGGCGGCTGGCCGACCTCTACGACGCCGAAGGGCGCGATCGCGAGGCGCGGATGGCGCGGGCACGTGCCGACGCGCTCGACCGGCGCGTCGGGGATGCCGCAGCCGCGGCGCGTGCTCGGGCCCGCGCCGCCGGTGCGGCGGGCCCGCGTTCGCTAGACGCCGATCACGTTGCTCCTCCATGAGCTCCCTCCCCCGACCCGGGGGAGGCTGGGGTGGGGGAGTGGCTGAAATCACACGTGTCTCAGCTGCCACCCGCCCGCTGCACGGTGCGGTACGGCCGGGCGCGGGAAGGTGACGCGACGCGCGCCGTCGCCGGGCGCAGTTCCGGCCGCAGGCTCAGGGGATCGGGAAGAAGCGGCCGTGGATCGAGCCGTCGGCCCAGACCGCCATCAGGGTCGGCGTGTCGCTGGGACCGCCGGTGGCGAGCGCCGGCATCGAGCCGCTGGGCGCGATCTCGAAGTCGGCGGTGGTCGGGGGCTGGTCGTGGTTCGGCAGGGGATCGCCAGCTCCGGAGATCATCCGCGCGCGGACGGTGCTGCCGCTCTGGAAGGCGACGGCGAAGGCGTCGCCCATCCCGGTCACGTCGGGCGCGCCCTGATCGCCGGCCGTGGTCGTGTCCACCACGAAGGGATCGCCGGCCGGCGTTCCGTCGGCGCCGAACGCGCGTGCTCGCACGGCCTTTCCTGCGCCGTCGCCGTTCGGGCCGTCGTCGCGCCACGCCACCAGCGCCCGCCCGTCCGAGAGGGCCGCCACCGCCGGCTGATCCTGCATGCCGGCCGCGTCGTCGAGGACGGCCACCGGCGAAGCGTCCTGCGGGGTTCCGTCGGTGCCGAAGCGCTGCATGAAGACGTCGCCGCCGGCGGTGTACGCGACGACGAAGTGGTCCGAGGCGCCGCTGACCTCCGGGCTGCTGCCGCCGCTGGCGCCGACGGGGAACGGGTCGGCCGCGATCGGCGTGGACGAGCCGGGACCGAAAATCTGCCCCGAGAGGCCCGTCGCGCTGTTGTGGTCGTCGAAGACCACCATGAACGAGCCGTCGCCGGCGAACGCCACGCTGGAGTGGGCGCCGACGGTGGTCATGGTGTTCGACTGGACCGTCACCGCCGGGCCCTCGGCCGTCCGGTTGTGATCCCAGAACGCCACCCGCATCGACTTGCTGCTGACGATGGTGAAGCTGGCGGCGATGCGCCCGGAGCTCGCGACGGCCACGTCGGAGAGCGCGTAGACGCCGCTGGCGCCGCTCGGCAGCGCGCTCGAGAGCGGGGCGTCCTGCATGAGCACGCTGGGGGTGGCGATGGTCGAGCCGTCCGGCTCCAGCAAGCGGATCGACACCACCGTGCCGCCACCGCTGTTGTAGGTGGACACCCAGCGCTGGCCCGGCGCGCCGCCGAGCGAAGGCGTGTCGAGCGTCCCGCTCGCGGTGCTGACCGGGAAGGGCTCCGTGCGGCAGGTCGAGGAGCAGCCGTCGCCGTCGGTGGTGTTCCCGTCCTCGCACTGCTCGTCGGGGCTCTGGACGCCGTCGCCGCAGACGCCCATCCCGACGATCGGGATGAGCGTGATGTGGATCTCCACCGTCTCGCCCGCGCCAATCATCACGCTCGTGCAGCCGGTGGCGATGAAGGTGTTGGGGATGCCGGTGACCGGGTCCGTTCCCTTGCCGCGGACGAGCACCGAGTACTGACCGTCCGGCACGTTGACCATGCCCTGGGCCGCGGAGCCCGAGATCGGCAACGAGACGTCGGCCACGGCGGCGTCCAACATCCCTTGCGCCACGTCGGGCACGTCCGGGCTGACTGAGCCCGTCGTGTCGTCGCACGTGTAGGTGTCCATCGGCAGCACGAAGAGCCTCAGCGGCCCCTCCACCTGGTCGATGAGCCCGAGGGGGTCGTGGATGGCCAGACCGGTCGAGCCGACGTCGCTCGCGCACGACGAGAGCGCTGCCGCGAAGGCCAGGGCCGAGAGGAGATGCGCCGGACGCATGCCGCACATCCTACCCGACCTGGGGGCGCGCCGGCCACGCTCTCGACGCAGGGCGCCGCTGCCTTGTCGGGACGGCGCCCGGAGCCACATAGTCAGCTGCCGTGGGTTATCGCGACGAGCTGGAGGCGCTGCGAGCCCGCCTGCACGCCGCGGAGGCCGAGCGTGACGCGGCGCGCGAAGAGGCCGAGCGGCTGGAGCGGGCTCTCGTCGCCGGTCGATCGGCGACCCAGCACGCGCCCACGCCGGAGCTCGTCGCGAGCCGGCGCGAGCGCTCCATCCGGGGTGGTGAGCCCACGGCCGCGACGGTGATCAACGAGAGTGGCCGCAAGCTGGCCGTGTTCTGGCTTGGCTACGAAGGGCAGCCGCGGAGCGCGGGGACGCTGGTCCCGGGCGGTCGCATGCGGGTCCAGACCTACGTGGGCCACTGCTGGCGCTTCGTGGACGCCCGGACCGGCGAGGTCCTCGAGCACGTCTTCGTGTCGCCGGACCAGGGCGAGCCGGTCCTGGTGTACGGCGGGGGCTGACGCGAGACGCCGGCCCTCCGCCCGGCGCTCGCTCGGGTTGAGCGACGGGACGCGGAAGGTCGCTTCCGACCGACGAGCGGCCTCGCCGAGAGCGCGGTCATCTAGACGGCGCCGGAACGACTGCGCGCGGCGGCGCTCCATTCGGCAGACGTCAGCCGCCGGGGAGCCGGACCAAGAGCTCGCGCCACCGCTCGTGCCAGTCGTCGTGACCGGCTTCGCCGAGGACCTCGCCCAGGGTGATGCGCGCCTCCTCGAGCGCGTCGAGATCGTCGATCGTCGCCCGCTCGGCGAAGACGGAGAGGCCCTCGTCGGTGGCGTGCCCGCGGCACGTCACGCCGACGGAGGCGAGGTCCTCCATCCACAGCGCGGCGTCGTCGGCCCTTGCGGCGGCGACGAGCGGCCGGGCGCCGGCCTCAATCGTCTCGCGCCCGAGCTCGGTCAGCGTGGCTTCGGCACCGACCGCGTCCTCGAGCGCGCGGACGAGCGCGTCGCGCTGCCTCTCGTCGATGGGCGCCGCCACCAGGTCCCACTGCTCGACGTTGCAGTGGTTGTCGGCCGTCAGGTAGCGCAGCGGCGCGACGGCCTCGATCTCCACCAAGCCGTTTCCTCCGATTTTCTTGGCGCCGCCGCCCGCCACCAGCCGCGCTTCGGCGCCTCCGCGCACCGCGCCCTCGGCCGCGCCGTGCAGCGCGGCGACGTGTCGCTCCCCGAAGCAATCGCCCCGACCGAGGTCCTCGTGCCGCCCGGGATCCGCGCGCCAGTCCAGCTCGGGGGCGAGGATGCGGGCCGCCGCATCGGTCCATGCGCGCATGGCCTCGAAGGTGCCGTCGAGGAATCGCGCGAGGCACCGGGGAAGAGGATCCGCGCTCGCAGCTCGAAGTGGGTCATGGCCCGCAGTATGGGGCGACCGTGCAGACGCCGCTCGCGGCGATACCCTGGGATGGTGGAGCCGACACGTCGATGAGCGCGGAGCCGTTCACGACCGCAGCCCGACGCATCGAGCTCCAGCTCCGCTCGACGGTCTGCTGGGACGAGCGCGGCATCCTCCTCGAAGCGCCGCGGCGGGCCGTGGCCTCGGCCCGCCCCTGGTCGATGCAGGGGCTGCGTACGATCGCGTTGCCGTGGGCGCACGTGGCGCGGGTGGAGGATGCGCCGCGCTGGCCGAACCTGGTCATCGAGGGGGACGAGCGCGCGTCGGGGCGCACCCGCTATCGCGTCGATCTGGCGGCCCTCGCCCTGGACGAAGATGCGGCGCCGACGCATGCGGCCGAGCAGGCGGGCACGCACGCTCATGCGCTCCTGGAGTTCGTTCGCCTCCGCCACCCGCGCCGCGCCCACATCGGCGGCTGGGCCACGCATCCGGATCTGGGCTGGGAGCCGGTGCTCGGGATGCCGGGCGAGGTCTCGCGCCTCTTGTCCGCGGGGCCCTTTCGGGGTCCGGCGGCGCAGCGGGCGCGAATCCACGCGCGTTGGGAGCGGCGCTCCCTCGACTTCGGCAGGGCGGTAGGGCGTCTCCTCGACGGGTTCGGTCAGCGGGTGAGCGAGCATTATCCGGGCCCGCCGGATGCGATCCTCATCACCGACGAGCACGTCTACGTGCGCCGCCGGATGGCGCGGGCGCGCCTGCCGCTGAGCGCGCTGCGCGACGTCGAGGTGTGGGCGCGACGCGACGACGCGAGCTGCCGGGTCGCGGTCTTCGGTCGCCGCGCCCGCTTGGTGCTCGAAGAGCCGGAGCAGATCGCGATCGTGGCCGTGCTGCGGCGGCAGCTCGCACTGGCCCGTGCCATCGCGCGTCGTCGCCCCTGAGAGCGCTCCCGCAGCGACACGCAGGGGCCATCGCCGGCATGCCTCTCGCCTACCGACGGACGCGACGCGGCCGATCCACACCGCGGCGTGGCGGTGCCGGATTGGCCGCGATGGGACGGGGCCTATCAGGCCATGACGGGGAGCGACGCGCTGCTCGTCCTCGCGGGCGGCGTCGCCGGGAGCTCGCGCTGCACCGTCTCGGCGCGATCGATGGCCTGCTGCTCCTCGTCGGTCGGTCGCACGAGACCGCTCAGCACGCGCTCGTAGACCTCGCGCGGGGCGGGCACGGCGTCCTTGGCCTCGTTCCCGACAAAGCGCACCAGCGCCGGCAGATAGGGAACCGCCTCCCTCAGCTTCTGGGCCGTGTGAGGGAGAGTCTCGGTCGCGAGCGTCTTCGCCGTCTCGACCGCCCGCTGCGCATGGATCTTGGCTCGGCCCAGCGGACCCTTGCCGATGAGCGGCCCGACCTGATGGACGAGGTCGGCGGCGGTGCCGGCCACCCTGTGCGGCGCCTTGTAGAAGGGGCTGGCGTAGCGCGTACCGCGCATGAGCTCGCGCACCTGCTCCTCGGTCACGTCGTGCTTCGCCAGCGCCGCGGCGTACTCTTCGGCGGCGCGCTGGCGCGCCTTGAAGAGGAACATCTGCACGCGGGAGTAGAAGTTCACGGCGCCGTCGCCGCTGGTCTCCACCGCGCAGAAGATCGCCTCCGGATAGCGCTCGGTGATCACGGACTGGACGCCGTCGCTGACGCCGCTCGAAGGCATGCAGCCGAAGGGTTTGACGCTGAGCGTCATGTGCGCCTTCTGATGCATGACGTTCAGGATGAGCTTGGCGACCTCCATGTGGCCTTCGCCGCCGCGCAGCTCCTGGTTGTAGTGACTGTGGCCGGCTCGGGCGACCTCGTCCATGTCGGGCAGCTTGTGTCCGTTGAGACCGACCAGATGTGCCCACCCCTGCCAGATGCCACGCAGGAGCAGCTCGCCGATGAAGAGCCCGGCCATGGTCAAGCCCACGTCGGCGTCCTTCAGGCCGAAGGGGCCGCCGTCGGCACCCTTGAGCTCCATGCGCGCCAACGTGTCGTGCCGGAACTCCCAGAGGTTGTAGAGCAGGAGGTTGGCGATGACCTGGATCTCCACCTCGGCGCCCTCGCTCTCGAGGAAGCGCTGGAGGTGGTAGTTGCCGTCGCCCTCGGTGGTCATGGCCCAGAACTCGCCGAGCACCGCGACCTTCGGCTTGGCGCGCAGCCGGTCGAGCTCCACGCCGGCGAAGATCTTCCGCGCCCGCCACAGCGCCGCGTGCAGCGACGTGTTGTTGGCCAGCGCGTCGTAGACCTCCTTCTTGGCGCGGACGAGCGCCTCGTCGGCCGCGCCTTCACGCACCTCGTAGGGCCGGATGCGATAGCCCATGAGGTTCATGATGTCGCCCGTGAAGAGCGCCTTGCCGATCTGGACGAAGAAGGTCGGGTCGAGCACCAGCCCGAGCTCTTCGCCCGAGGCCTGCTTGAACCCGCCCGTCTGCTGGAAGAGCAGGACGCGGAAGCCGTCGAAGCCGGCGTCGCGGAGCGCCTTGCGGTACTCGGTGACGTACATCCCGAAGCGGCAGGGGCCGCAGGCGCCCGCCGTCAAGAAGACGTAACGCTTCAGGATCTCTTCCGTGCTGAGCCCCTCTTCGTCGCGGAGGTGGCAGAGCTCTTTGACCAGGTTTCCGACCGTGAAGTAGGTCGGGTTGCACTGGCCTCGGTTGCCGAACTCCTTGCCGAAGCGGAGCGAATTGGTGTCTGGGCATTCGAGTGAGCGGACCTGGTAGCCAAGTCCCTTGAGCGCGCCCTCCACGAGGTAGTCGTGCGCCATGGTCAGCCCGCCGACCAAGAGCGTGGTGTGGGGCCTCTCCTTCGCTGAGAAGAAGGGGTTCACCATGGCGTCCTGCCAGTGCTCTTTTGTGCCTTCGAGCCCGAGGCGGGCCCTCTCTTCGGCCTCGAAGCGCGCCAGCTCCTGCTCGATGTCGTCCTGCGAGAAGTGGATGTCGTTCACGTTGCCCATCGGATGATTCCCCCGTGAAAGGTTCTCGTTGTCGTCGAACGGCTCACACGCGGACGACGTCGCCGCGTGACGTTTTCTTGCCCAGCTTGATGAGGCCCTTCTGCGTGGCCTCTTTCGCGTCTCGGTCCGGATCGGCTTCACGCCGGTAGCTCGCGAGCCGCGCCTCCACCTCGGCGATCTGGGCCTCCACGGCCGGATCGCGCCTGCGCTGCGCCGCCAGGGCATCGCGCTTCATGGCCAAGAGCGAGAGCCGCTTCTCGTCGATACGGCGGGCCAGCTCGTCCTTCCTCTTGGCGATGTCCTCGAGCCGCTCCTGGTGGAGCTTCAGCGAGTGCGCGTAGGTCTTGACGCGGATCTTGATGGAGCCGCCCGGCTTGTTGGCGTCCAGATCGTGCAGCGCCGAGTAGGGCACCGCGCTCCGCTCCACGATGCGGTCGATGATGCCGAAGGTCGGCGCGTCGTGGCCGCACTTGAAGCTCGAGAGATCGAGCATGACCACGTTCGGGTGCCGTGCCGCGAACTTGGCGGCCCACACCTTCATCGCGCTGTTCGCCGAGTAGTTCTCCGGCCAGACATCGTTGATGTCGAGGGGCGAGTCGATGAGGCCCTTCTCCAGGTCTTCTTTGAAGAACCGGTTCAGCCACTCGTGATCCTTCGGGATGGAGCGGATGGAGAGGATCGGGTAGCCGAGGACCTGGAACTCGTCGGGGATGCCGTGGTGGAGGCCCGGGTCCATGTGGTAGGGGCGGCCCATCACCAGGATGGCCACGCGGTTCTCGTACTCGACCTGATCGAGGATGGCGCGGCCCTTGGCTTGCACGTCCTGGTCGTAGCGGTCGAGCGCGGCGAAGGCCTGCTCGGCGGCGAAGTTGCTCTCGTCCTCGGTGACGCGCAGCTCGTCCCGGAAGGTGCGGAAGAGGACCTCCTTCATCCGTACACGCTCGACGAAGCTCAGCGCCGGGTCGAAGTAGCGGATGCCGCGCTGCCCGAAGAAGTCCTGCTCCTTCGTGAAGGCCGCCTTCATCACGTCCGGCGTGCCGGCGACGATCGGGCAGCTCGCGTGGTCGACCGCGTGCTCGATGAAGCAGGGCACGTGGGTGAGGATGGGGAAGAAGATGGCGTCGAGCTTCCGCTCCACGTGCTTGTGGAAGAAGAGCTGGTGGAAGTGCGCCTGCACCACCTTGCTCGGGTAGCAGGGGTCCACCGAGCCGTACTTGCCGCCCTCGGCGAACATCTCCTCGCCGCTCTCGTCGCTCCAGACGATGTTGCGCGGGTCGAGGCCGAGCGTCTGGAAGTACGCCATCCAGAAGGGTCCGGTGGAGTACATGTTGAGCACGCGCGGCATGCCGAGGCGGTAGCGGCGGCGGTGCTTCTGCGCTTCGTCGCCTGAGCGCGCGAAGGGGCGCGTGACCCGCTGGTGCTCGATGCGTCCCCAGAAGGTGCGCTTGGGCGCCAGCTCCTCGATGGGGCTGCCGGCCTCGGGGACCGCCGGGAGGTTCTTCTGCTTCTGGAACGCGACCCGCGCCTCGTAGGTCACGAGGTTCGGGTACTCTTTCATGATCGCTTTGCGCTCGCGGACGAGCTCGATCATCGCCTCCTTCGACTCGACCATGCCCTTCTCGCAGGAGAAGCCGGAGATGTAGCGGGCGGTCGAGCCGTCGGGACGGACGGCGTCGATGAAGGTGCGCGAGCACTCGTTCGCGCAGAAATGGCAGGTCGTCTCGGCGTCGTTCTTCGTCGAGTACTCGAGATCGATGGCGCCTTCGAGCCCGACGAAGGTCGAGTGGCCGCGGCGCGTCACGACGCGGAGGGTCTCCATGGCGGCGCCGATCGCGCCCGCCTCGCCGCTGTGCGGGTGGACGTAGACCTCGGCGCCCGGGACGCGCTCTTTGATGTAGTCGACCTGCGCCTTGACGGCCGCGAGGTTGTACTGGGTACCACCTTGGAGCACGAATTTGCGTCCCAGGGCGGCAAGGCGGGGTACGCCTACCACGTATTGCCACACGTTCTTGGGCAATACTTGCGCGAGACCGGCCAGCAGCTCTTCCTTGCTGAATCCCTCTTTCTGGAAGTTCACCCGGTCGGTGTCGAGGAAGACGGCGCAGCCGTAGCTGAACTTCGGCGCCAGCTCGGCGGCGAACGCCGTGTCCGCGTACTCGGTGACCGGCAGGCCGAACTGGTCGGCCATCGCCTGCAGCAGCATCCCGTTTCCGGCCGAGCACTGATTGCTCAGCTTGAACGATTTGATGTCGCCGTTCTCCATGAAGAGGACCTTGATGTCCTGCCCGCCGATGTCGCAGATGACGTCGACGTCGCCGAAGAAGCGGGTCGCGCTCATCATGTGGGCGACCGTCTCGACGATGTTCACGTCCGCGCGGAGCGTCTCCTCGAGCACGTCGGCCGCGTAGCCGGTGGCGCCGAAGCCGAGGATCTCGAGCGTCGCGCCCTGCGCGTCGACCCGCTGACGCAGGTCGCGCAGGAGATCCTTGGTGTCCTGGATGGGGTTTCCCTTGCTCAGCGTGTAGGCCTTGAGGAGGACCTCGCCTTCTTCGCTGAGCAGGACCGCCTTGCTGGACGTGCTGCCGCCGTCGAGGCCGATCACGGCCCTCACCGTCTCGCCCGGTGAGAAGCGGGCCTCCTCGAACTTCGGCACGCGGTAGGCATCGACGAACGTCGTCAGCTCGCCCGAGTCCTTGGCCAGCGGCGGGCCGGCGTTCTCGCCGAGGCGCGCCTTGCGGCCTTCGGTGATGTAGCTCTTCAGGCCCTCGATCCCGCGGTAGCGACCGACGTCGTCCGCTTCGTGCAGGCCGTACATGACGGCGCCGTAGGCCGCGTAGAGCTCGGAGCTCTCGGGCACCGCGATGAGCTCTTCGAGCGGCGCCTCGCGGTCGTACTGGAACCCGCGCTCCTCCCAGATCTCCGGGATCCGCTTGCGCCAGCACTCCTGGAGGAAGGGCAGGTAGGTGTTGGGGCCGCCGAGGAGGATCACCTTCGGTCGCAGCGTGTTGCCGCGGGTCAGCACCGAGAGGTTCTGCATCACGATCGCGTCGGCCAGCGAGCAGAGGATCTCGGGCGAGGGGATGCCGGTCTTCACCAGGTTGACGATGTCCGTCTCGGCGAAGACGCCGCACTTGGCCGCGACGTGGTGGAGCTTCGAATCGTCGAAGTGGAGCTGCACGACCTCCGCGGAGGCCATGCCGACCTTGATCATGCACTTGTCGATGGTGGCGCCGGTCCCGGACGCGCACTTGTCGTTCATGGAGCAGGTCGCGGTCTTCTGGCCGGTCTCCTGGTTCTCCTTGAAGACGATGATTTTGGCGTCCTGCCCGCCGAGCTCGACCACGCTGCCGGCGTCGGGGTGGATGGTCTCCACGGCGAGCGTGACCGCGTTCACCTCCTGGACGAACTTGGCGCCGGTCGGGGCCTCGAGCGGCCCGGCGCCCGAGCCGGTGATGAAGAGCCGCACGTCTTCCTGCGGCACGTCGTCGAACGCCTGCCCGATGCGGAGCAGGAAGTCGAGGACGGTCTCGGGCTGCTTGGTGTGGTGGCGCTGGTAGTCGTTCCAGAGGATCTCCCGGCTCTCCGGGTCCACGACGACCGCCTTCACGGTCGTCGAGCCGACATCCAGGCCGATGACGATTGATTTTCCCACGCGGTCCCCCTCGCTCCCCGGCGCTCAGCTCGGCGCCTGTCACTGACGTCAGTGTCAGTTCCGTCTAGTTCGAGGTGCCGGAGCCGTCAACGCCGAACGCGTTCGCGGGCCAAATCAGGTGCGCGCCTGTGGGAGGCTCAGACTTGATTCGGCCCGCGCTCCACTCACATGCGGGTGAGGTAGACGTTGTGGAGGCCGCGCAGATTGACGCTGCCGGTGCCGTCGTTGCCGGTGACGTGGAAGTCGAAATCGACCTGGCCGAAGGCGCTCGGGTTGGCCGTGCAGTAGGCCGCGGTGCAGGTGCACGCCATGGCCATCTGGCAGAGCATGACCTTGCCGCAGTCGACCGGGACCGGAGCGCCGCTGCTCGGGTCGTTGTAGAAGCAGCCGCCGGGCCCGCCGCCGCCGCCGGTGTTGGGGAGGCAGCCGTACGTGCCGCCGCCCCACGGGACGGGCATCTGGAGCTCGCACCACCGCTCGTAGAGTGCGCTGAGATCCACCGTCACCCGAACGCGGGGACCGCTCACGCTCGCCGAGGTGATCGGATATTCGAAGCCCTCCGCGATGTCGACGAGCTCGCCGCCGAAAGGATCGCTCCGTGCGCCCGGCGGATACCCGACGTTGGGATCCGTCGGCGGAGGCGGCGGCGTGCCCATGCCGAAGACCACGATGCCGGTCCTCGGACCGTCGCCGCTCGCCGAGTCGAAGACGATGTGCACGTGGTCCGAGCCGGAGGGGAACATGTACGACTCGACGTAGCCGTCCCAGACGTCGCCGGCCCGGTCGCCGGGCGGACCGGCGTCGAGGGTCGGCGGGTGCCAGCCCGAGTCGACGCGCGGTCCGGCGTCGACGAACCCGCCGCTGCCCGGCCCGGCGTCGACGAAGCCACCGTTGCCCGGCCCGGCGTCGATGCCGCCGCCTGTCCCGCCGCCGCCGCCTGTCCCGCCGCCGCCGCCTGTCCCGCCGCCGCCACCGGGTCCGCCACCGCCGCCTGTCCCGCCGCCGCCGCCGGTTCCGCCGCCGCCGCCGGTCCCGCCGCCACCGGGGCCTGCGTCGAGGAAGCCACCGGTTCCGCCTCCGCCCGTTCCCGTTCCACCGCCGCCGACTTGGTGCGACAGAGCGCAGCCCGTGGCGAGCGAGCTGACGATTGCGAGGAAGGCGAGGCTGTCGATTCGGCGCATGGGACCATTGTTCACGCGATGTCCAGCGCCTGCAAAGGTTGCGGCACATCAACATGGGCCTGGCTGCGCGAGCGAGAGGCTTCGACGCGGCCCGCGCGGCTGGTAGCATCCGCCTCGTGTCGCCTCGAAAAACGAAGGCCGAGCGTCGGGTCGAGCTCTTGGCCGCGGCCCGCGACGTCTTCGTCGAGAAGGGCTTCGCGGCCGCGTTCCGTCGACGACATCGTCGCGCGCGCCGGCGTGGCCCGCGGGACCTTCTACCTCTACTTCCAGGACAAGCGCACCGTCTTCGAGGCGCTGGTCGACGAGTTCCTCTCGCGCATCAGCGCGTGCGTGAAGAGCATCCAGCTCGGCCCCGGCACGCCGCCGCCGATCGAGCAGCTGAACGCGAACATCCATCGGGTGGTGGCGCTCTCGCTCTCGGAGCCGACCATCGTGAAGCTCGCGCTCTTCGACGCGACCGGCGTCGATCCCGAGCTCGACGAGAAGCTGCACGGCTACTACGAGGCGCTGCGCACGCTGATCGCCGAGAGCCTCGAGATGGGCCAGCAGCTCGGGATGGTGCGCGACGGAGATCGGCGGGCGATGGTCGCCATCGGCCTCGGCGGCCTCAAGGAGGTGCTCGTCGATGCAGTGCGGGGCGACGTCGAGCCGGACGTCGACGCCATCACCGAGGAGATCATGCGCTTCCTCGGCAGCGGCCTCTTGCGCTGAGCGCGCGTTCCCCCGCGAACGCGGGCGGCGAGGTTGCCCCCTCTCTGCGGCGCGTGTCGGCCGGAGAGGTCTGCGTGTCGGCCGGAGAGGTCTGCGTGTCGGCCGGAGAGGTCTGCGTGTCGGCCGGAAAGGTCTGCGTGTCGGCCGGAGAGGTCTGCGTGTCGGCCGGAACGGTCTGCGGGTCGGCCGGAACGGTCTGCGTGTCGGCCGGAGAGGTCTGCGTGTCGGCCGGAGAGGTCTGCGTGTCGGCCGGAGAGGTCTGCGTGTCGGCCGGAACGGTCTGCGTGTCGGCCGGAGAGACCCGCCTGTCGGTCAGAACGATCTCCGTGTCGGCCGGAGAGACCTGCCTGTCGGTCAGAACGATCTCCGTGTCGGCCAGATTTCTTCCGGAGAACGCCATGTTCAATGAAATCAATGGGTTACGTGGTTTGGGGGGCGTCGCGGAGCGCCCCCGTTCGGGGCTGAACGAAGGGGGACGAGATGGCCTCGAGAGGGGCTGAAGCGCGGATGGTCGAGCGCGCGCTCGGACGAAAGGCTCGCTCGGCGAGACGCGGTGCGACTCCCCGTGCTCGCCAGCTGCCCACACACGGTCGGCATCGTCGTGAGCGGCTCGGGTCTCGTGGGACCGAACCCTGGTGCGTTCGGAAAGGGGGCCGATCAGCGCCATTCCGGCAGGTCGGGCGCGGGGCGACGGGAGAGTCGTCGACAGACCTTCAGCTCGGCCGGCTTCTGAGGTCGCGCGGCGGGGCGGAAGCGCTCGAACGAGCCAGCGCCGCCTGCGCCGTTCGAACGGCGCGTGGTCCGTCGAAGTAGGCGGTCATCGGGACCTCCGGGGCGCGGCGGGCGCGCTCGAGGAGGTCGTCCACCTCCTCGCCGGCGAGTCGCTCGCAGACGGCATAGAGCCCGTCGGGACCTTCCTCGCGCGGATTGTGGACGGCCAGGATTGAGCGGACCTCGTTCACCAGCGCGGCGTCGGGGGTCGGGACCAGGAGAGACACCAGCGCGCCGTGCTCGACCCGCAGCGCGCGCGCGACCGGAAGCGGCTCGCCGTTTCGGCGCCGACGCGCGTCGGCCAACAGGATCTTCTCTTCGATGCCGATGTGGCGGAGCAAGCCGGCGCGGAACGCGCGATAGGCGTCGTGATCGAAGCGCGCCGGATCGGCGACCGCTCGGTCGAGCAGCGCCTCGAGCCGCTCGTGGTCGGCGAGCAGGTAGCGCGCGAGCGGTCCGGTCATGCCCGAGAGCTACGCACCGCGTGAGACGGCGCCACGCGAGGTGCCACGCCTCGCACCTCGGGCCAGCAGGCCGGAGAGACCGAGTAGGCCGCCGAAGAGCACGCCCACGCCGGCACCGAAGGCGGCGCCGAAGAGCGCGAGGCTGGGCGCGCGGTCGGCGGCGTCGAGCACCAGCGTGTCCACGGCCCAGCCGGTGCTCGGGACCACCACGGCGAAGGCGAGACCGCCGCCGAGCGGCAAGAGCAGCGCGACGCCGAGCGCCACCAGCGCGCGCAGCGCGGGGACACCGCGCGCGTGGAGCGAGGTCGCGCCGAGCAGGAAGAACGCGAGCACGCCGATGATCAGGATCTCGATGGTGCCGAAGTAGGGCGCCGGGAGGCGTCCGAAGCGGGCGGCGGCGAACGCACCCGGCAACGAGCCGGTGAGCCCGCCGCACAGGGCGGGCAAGGTCAGGGCGGAGAGGCGCGGGAAGGGGCTGCGCGGCGCCAACGCTTCGCCGAACGCGATGCCCGCGCCGTAGAACGCGCCCGCCACCGCCACGAAGCTTCCGAGCTGCGCCGCCAGCGCCATCCAGGGAAGGTCCATCCAGCCGTAGCGCAGCGCGTAGGCGATGCCGGCCGGTACGCTGCCGACGGTGATGGTCCAGGCCCCGTGCCACGCGCCCCGCTCCAGCGCTTCCGTGAGGGGTCGCGACTTCGCCGAGCCCACGTCTCGCTCGAACGAGAGCTCCACGCAAACGTCTCTGAGCACCCGCGCGCGGAATTCCAGCGCGGCGCGGCGCACGCCCGCGGCCAGGGCTATGGTGGTGCGCGTGCAGTCGAAGCCGCGCTCGGTCTGGCGAACCCGCAACGTGATCGTGCTCGGGGTCGTGAGCCTCCTGAACGACTCCGCGAGCGAGATGGTGATTCCGCTCCTGCCCGCGTTCCTGGCGAGCATCGGCGCGGGCGCGCTCGCGCTCGGCGCGGTGGAGGGGAGCGCCGAGTTCATCTCGAGCGTGCTCAAGCTTGCCGCGGGGCGCTGGTCGGATTGGACCCGCCGCTATCGTCCTTTCGTCTTGGTCGGCTACGCGCTCGCGGCGCTGGTGCGCCCCTTCCTCGCGTTCGCAGAGAGCGTCTGGCAGGTGATGGCCATCCGGGGGCTGGACCGGACCGGGAAGGGCCTGCGGACCAGCCCGCGCGACGCTCTGATCGCCAACGCGGTGCCTCGCGAGCAGCGCGGCAAGGCCTTCGGGCTCCACCGGGCGATGGATCACGCCGGCGCGGTGGTCGGCCCGGTGCTGGCCACGTTGGTGCTGGCGCTGTGGACGCACGATCTGCGGATCCTCTTCGCGCTCGCGGCCATCCCCGGTGTGCTTGCGGTCGTGGTCGCGTTCGCGGGTGTGCGGGAGATTGCGCCGCCCCCACCCACGCCGGAGGAGACGGCGCCGGAGGAGACGGCGCTGGCCGCGGCGGAGGAGCCCAGCCCGGGCCGCTCCCGAACGGAGATGGTGCGGCTCCTGGTGCCGCTCGGCCTCTTCACGCTCGGCAACGCGAGCGACACCTTCCTCCTGCTGAAGGCCGGCCAGGAGCGCGCCTCGCTGGAGACGCTGCCGCTCTTGTGGATGGCCTTCCACATCGTGAAGTCGATCACGAGCGTGGTCGGCGGCGGGCTCTCGGACCGAATCGGCCGCCGGTCGATGATTGTCTTCGGCTGGGTGTTCTACGCCGGGGTGTACGTCGCGTTCGCGTTCGCCACGAGCACCTTGGCCGTGTGGATCCTCTTCGTCGTCTACGGCACCTACTACGGCCTCACCGAGGCGCCCGAGAAGGCGCTGGTCTCCGAGCTGGTGCCCAAGGCGAGCTGGGGGACGGGCTTCGGCGCGTATCACCTGGTCGTCGGCGTGCTCTCGCTGGCGGCGAGCCTGCTCTTCGGCGGGCTGTGGGAGCTCTTCGGGGCGCCGGTCGCGTTCCTGACCGCGGCCGCGCTGGCGTTGGTGGCGGCGGTGGCGCTCTGGGTGGCGGCGCCGGGCGCGCGTCGGGCCGGCGCGTAGCAGTCCGTCGACGGAGCTCGCTCCTCAGACCACCAGCTTGTAGCCGACGCCGTAGACCGTGAGGATGTGGCGCGGCTCTTCGGGCCGAGGCTCGAGCTTCTTGCGCAGCTTGACGATGAAGTTGTCGACCGTCCGGTTGGTGGGCGAGCCGCTTCGATGCCCCACATCTTGTCGAGGATCTCGTCGCGCGAGACGGGCTGGCCCGCGCGCTCGTGCAGGAGCTTGAGCAGCTGACCTCGTAGAACGAGAGCTTGTCTCCGTCGCGCCCGCGGGTGAGCACCTGCGCGCCCGGGTCGATCGTCGGCTTTCCCGATCCGAAGCGGCCGTCGCTCTGCAGGCCGAGTCCGGGTCATGCGGCGGAAGATCGCGCGGATGCGGGCGACCAGCTCGCCCACGGAGAAGGGCTTGGTGACGTAGTCGTCGGCGCCCACCTCGAGCCCGCGGATCTTGTCGGCCTCCTGGCTGCGCGCCGTCAGCATGATGATCGGCACGACGGGTCGTCCTTGCGGATGCAGCTCGCAGACCCGGTAGCCGTTGTGTCCGGCAGCATCAGGTCGAGGATGATGCAGTCCGGGCTCCTGCCGGGACGCCTGGCCCATGGCCTCCTGGCCCGTTCTTCGCGTGCAGTGACCTGCGAAGCCCTCGAACTCGAGCGTGTCGCAGAGCCCCAGCGCCAGGGAGGGGTCGTCCTCCACCAGCAGGATGCTGCGAGAGGCTGCTCGGCGAGGCCATCCGCCGCGACGATACCAACCTCCGGCCCGCTGTCAAACGCGTTCGCGGCGGGCGCGCCCTCACTCCGCGGCTTCGGGCTGGGCAGTGGTCCGTCGTCGCCGGGCGTCGGATCCGCCGGGGTCGGATCCATCGGCCCGCGGGATCCAGCTCACGCCGCGGAGCGGGATCGAGAACGCCACGACCGCCCCTCCGCCCGCTCGGCGCCCTCGACCCAGGCCCTGCCACCGTGGGCCTCGACGATGTGCTTCACGAGCGACAGCCCGATCCCCGAGCCTCGCGGCGCTGGGCATGTTCGCGCACGCGATAGAAGCGCTCGAACACCCGCGCTGCTCCTCGCTGCGGGATGCCCGGGCCCGCGGTCCCGTACGCGCACGTCCACGTGGCGGCCGTCGCCCACGATGACGACAGCTCCACCGGCCCGTCGTTGCCGCCGTACTTCACGGCGTTGTCGAGCAGGTTGATGATGGCGAGGAGGATCGCCTGCTCGTCCACGCGGACCTCCGGCACCTCGCCCACGACCTCGAAGTGCACCTCCAGCGCCCTCGCTGCTCGAGGCGGTAGCGGAAGGTCTCGATGGCCCGCTGCACCAGCTCGACCAGATCCGCCTCGCGCATCTCGTAGCGCTGCTTGCCGCGCTCGAGGGCGGAGAAGTCGAGCACGTTCTCGATGAGGCGGTCAGGCGCACGACTCGCGGCAGATGATCTCGAGGTACTCGCGCTCGCTTGTCGTCGCTCTGCACGCGGTTCGAGTCGGAGCATCTCGCCGAACATGCGGATCACCGAGAGCGGCGTCTTCAGCTCATGGGAGACGTTGGCGATGAACTCGCTCTTGCAGCGCGTTGAGCCGGCGCTCCTTGTCGGCGGCGTACAGCAAGAAGACGATCCCGAGCAGGATGATCGCGAAGGAGAGGTCCCGATCAGGCTGACCTCGTTGACGCGCCCGGTCGCGCCCCTTGGCGTCGAGCAGGGGGGCCTGCTTGGGGGCGACCTGGAGGCGCCAGCCGTAGAGCGTCGTCGGGAAGCGGTGGCCGACGAGGTAGTCGCCGGCGTTGGCGAGGCTCGGCCCGAAGACGCGGTGGTTGTCCTCGTCGACCATGTTGTACAGGCGCTTGCCCTCCTCGGTGGCGAACAGCTCGGGGAACTCCTCGCGCACGATGTAGCCCGTGTCGTGGCTGCGCGATCGACGTAGTAGCGCCGGCCGCGGTGGGTGATTGCCTCGTAGGAGATCAGGTAGTTGGCGTCGCCGTAGCTCCGGTGCAGGTGCTTGAGGTGCCCAGGCCGGAGACGCTCGAGCTCCAGGTCCGGGAGGATGCGCTCGACGAAGACCTTGAGGAACTCGTGGCGGTCGGTGTCGGTGCCACGGATCGCGTAGGCCAACGTGTTGCCGCTGTCGTCGAGGACGAGCACCGCGCGTACGCTCGGCGAGATGTCACGGGCGACCGGCAGCCAGTGCGCCTCGATGGACGTGGGGTCGTCCAGATCCACCATGTTGAAGACGGCGTTGTCGGCGGCGATGATCTTGCGCTCGACCAGGTCCACCTTCTCGCGCACGAGCAGGAGCGTCGACTCGAGGATGGTCTGCTCGCCCAGTCGCGCGTACTGGGACGCGGTCTGCCAGGTGTAGTAGCCGAGGATGCACGCGGCGACGGCGATGGCCGGCAGCAAGATGAAGTAGACGCCGCGAAACCTCAGCCTGCGCATCAGTGCCGCTCGGCCCGGGGCGCCGCCGCGTCATGAGCGACACGACCGCCTCCATGGGCGGCTTGTCCTCGTAGAGCACGTGATAGACCTCGCCCGGTGATCGGCATGTCGACGTCCTCTTGCACGCCAGGTCGTGGGCGCTCTTGCTGGTGCGCACCCCCTCGGCGACCATTGTCATGCCGGCGAGCACGTCGGCGAGCTTGCGGCCGCGGCCGAGCTCGAGGCCGACGGTGCGGTTGCGGCGAGAGTCGCCCGTGCAGGTCAGCACCAGATCGCCCATGCCGCTCAGGCCGGCGAGGGTCAGCGGGTTGGCGCCACGGGCCAGGCGCAGGCGCGCGATCTCGGCGAGGCCGCGGGTGATGAGCGCCGCCCGTGTGTTGTGGCCAAAGCCGAGACCGTCGGCGATGCCGGCGGCGATGGCGATGACGTTCTTCAGCGCGCCGCCGAGCTCGACCCCATCACGTCCTCGGTCGTGTAGACGCGGAACGAGTCGTTCATCAGAAGGCCTCCTGCACCGCGGGGCAGACCGCCTCGTCGGCGCCCGGCGAGCGACACCGCCGTGGGCACTTCCGGCCGCGACCTCGCGCGCGAAGCTCGGGCCGCCAGGTACGTGAGGAAGGGGTGGTGCTCCTGCGGGATCAGCTCGGCGAACATCTCCGAGACGAGCATGAGCGTCGAGTTCTCGATGCCCTTCGTGCAGCTGACGATGGGCGTCTCCTTCGGGAGCAGCGGCGCCGCTTGCTCGAGCACGCCACGCAGCCATTGGGTCGGGACCACGCTCATCACCAGCTCCGCGCCGTCGAGCGCGGAGCGCATGTCGGCCGTCGCCTGCAGGTTCTCCGGCAAGTCGAACCCGGGCAGGTACTCCCGGTTCTCGCGGTCTGCGTTGATTGCGTCCGCTTCCTCGTCGCGGTGCGCCCACAAGCGCACCTGATGACCGTTCTCCGCCAGGAGCTTCGCGAGGGCCGTGCCCCACGAGCCGGCTCCCAGCACCGCCGCCTCCACCGTCGTCATGCCCGAACTCTACCAGCTTCCTGCCGCGCGTCCCGCGCCGAGCGGGAGGGGCGTGGCGTGCGGTCGCGGCGGGGTCGAGCGCCTCGTCCCGACGCGCTCGCCGTCGTCTGGCGTGGCGTTCGAGAGGAGCCTCGATCCCCGAGCGGGCCCGCCGTTCGGGTCGACCGAGCGGTCGCCGGATTCGGATCCGAACGAGGCGGTTCGAGCCTCGATGCGCCGTGGCGACGCTGCCGAGTCACCCGGAACAGCAGTGAGTGGTGAATCCCGGCGAGCCATCGGCGTGCGAATCAAGGAACGACGACGAGGAATACCAAAGGTATTTCGAGGAGGAGTGACGCTGAGTCGCGCGTCGAGGGACGGTGGGATTTTGCCACGAATCGCTAGACGGGTGACTAGAGCACACCGGCAACGCCGGGCATCCGAGAGACGCGACGGGAGTGTTCGCGACAGACCTTCAGCGTTGTCGCAGGTCCACGCCCCAGCCGCTCGCGAGCGGGCGCCACGTCGGCGGGCGAGGGGCCGCGTGCGGCGCGCGGGGCAGGAGCGTCACCCGGTCCGGGAGCGCAGGAAGCTCGACGGGCGCGCGCGGGCCGAAGAGGTGACGTTCGACCTGCTCCGCCGCTCCATAGAGGTCCTCGCGCGGTGGCCCCTCGCAGCCCAGCGGAAGGAGCGTCTCCAGCACCGCGGCTCGGGCCGCGCCGTGCACGCCGGCGCCGCGTGGCATCCCGCAGGCCTGCAGCAGCGCCAAGTAGCCGACACCCTCGGTCGACATCGCGCTCAGGTACGCGCTCACCTCGGCTCGCGCCAGGCCGCGCAGGCGAGGAGGACACCGCTCACAGGCCGGCTCGTCGCCGTCGACGGCGTGCTGCAGCTCGTGGACGGCCACCGAGCGCGCCACCACCATGGCCAGCCTCTCGACCGCGTCCTCCAGCCCCGGCGTGGTCGCCAGCCGCTCGGAAGCGCCGACCACGCGCGCCGCCTCGTCGAGGGTGATCTCGGGGCAGTCCTCGTGCTCGTGACCCCAGGCCAGCGCGCTCTCGAGCGCGCGGCGGTCGTGCGCGGACAGCCCGTTGTAGGGCAACCCGCGGATGGAGAAGCGGCTCCCGCACGCGTGGCGTTCTTCCACCGCCTTGGCGACCTCGATCAGCGCTTGCTGGTCGGCGGCCGTCTCCGCGAGCATGGCGAACGCGTCGGGATCGAGGGCGTCTCGCACCTCCCGCCGCACGTTCGGGAGCCAGGAACGCTCGGCGGCGGGCCGGCGGGTGTCGAGCGCCGGGTGGAGCCCGGGCCAGACGTGCCGCGCCGCGAAGTGGAGCACACGCTGCATCACGACCATCGCGCCCGCGTCGCCGCGCGACGTGTGCCCGAGCCAGCCTTCGAGCGCGTTGGTGCGGTCGGCGCGGCGGAGCAGTCGAAGCCGCTGACCGGTCGCGGTGCGCGCGTCGGCCATCACCTCGTAGCTCATCACGCGGAGCGCCGGGCGGTCGGTGCCGAAGACCAGCGCCGCCTCGATGTGCCAGGGCTCCCGCTGCTGATCGAGGTAGCGGTCGTAGGCCCAGAGCAGATAGTCGAGCCGCCGCGCGTTCGCGAGCGGGTCCTCGCGCATCGCGCGGTGGATCGAGCCGAGCAGCCAGCGCAAGTTGCCGTCGGCGGCGATCTCTTCCTCGAGTGCCTCGTACTGCCGGTCGGCCCAGCGGCGTCGGAGCGGGGAGGTCGCCCGACCCAGAGCAATGGTCCACGCCGGGATGAGCCGCGCGTGCACCCGCTCGAAGTCGATGGCGGCCAGCGCCTCTCGGTCCACCGCGAAATGCGGCCGGAAGCGGGGCCGGCCTTGCAGATCGATCTCGCCGTTCACGTAGGCCCGGACCTTCGCGCCATGGTGGTGCCAGACGAAGGCCCACCCGAGCGCAACGAGCACGAAGACCACGGCCCGCCGGAGCGCACGGCGCCGCGCAGCGGTCACCCGCCGGATCAGCTCGCGCGACTCGTCGATCCTCTCCATCGCCTCTGACAGGGACCCCGAACGAGCCGGCCCCTTGGCCGGCGTTCGACAACGCCGAGCGGGCGAGGTTCCCGCGGCTCACTCGCGCCGGCGCTGGAGCACGACGTAGTAGGGCCGCCCTCCGTCGTTCACGTCGTGGCGCTCGTAGCCGAGGCGCTCGAGCTGGCGGATCTTCGAGCCTCGATCCGAGAACGTGACGTAGAAGTCGGGCGGGTTCTCGCGGAGCATCGTCTCGTACTCCGTCCGCCACTCCGGCGGCCCGCTGTACGCGCCGTCGCCGATGAAGAAAGGCAGCGCAGGGTCCTCGAAGCGGGTTTTTCTTGACCCCATACACGGCGGTGGGACGAACAGCCGGCGAATGCGGATGCCCCTGACTCGTCGCGATTTCCTGGCCTACTAAGGAGCGGGTCTCCTTTGCGCTCGGAGGGCGTATGCGTTCGACGAGGCCCCTCCACCTCGTGCGGGCTGCCCGCGTGAACGATTGGCCCTCGCGAGGGGACCATGACGTCACGAGCGGCGTGGATGGAGCGTGTGAGGCGATGGGTCGAGAGCGAGCTGACGGCGCAGGAGCTCGGGATCAACCGGCGGACGCTGACGTACTGGAAGTGGAAGCTCGGCAAAGAGAGGCGGGAGACCGGGGCTCGCCCGCCGCAGGTGGAGGCGGCTCGCACAGAGGGGACGTTCGTCGAGGTGACGCCCGCTTCCGCGTGGTGGCAGCCGCCGGATCGGAACGAGGTGGTTGTCGATGATCGAGCTGGTGGTGCGTGCGTACGCTGGAGCCGCTCCGTCTCGTGGTGCAGACCCTGAGGGAGCGAGGACGAGTCGTGATTTCGTCGGGGACTCGCATCTTCGTCTGCACCGAGCCCCAGGACATGAGCCGCTCGTTCGAGGGGCTGGCGTTGGCGGAGAGGGGGCACCTCCGAGCGGCAGCTGCGCCGCCAGGCGGTTGGCCCGAAGAACTGGGGGGTTCTCGGCAGTGACGAGGTCGGCCATGTGAAGGCGATCTTTACCTCATTCCTCGCGAGCTGCCGGATGCTCGGCGTCGAGCCCTGGAGCTACCTGCGTGACCGCTTCTGCCTGCTCTCTGCTGGCCCAGCACTGAGTGCTCGAGCGCCCGTGAACTGGTCCGAGATCGCCCGGCAGGACGAGGTCAGCGAATCCTCAATCTCGACCCCTACCGCTGATCACCCTCGGCGTCGGCGGTCGAGACGCCCGCGCGTAGCTGGCCTGCCGTGCCTCAGCTGGGGATTCCGTCGAAGGGATACCGCCGCCGGCCGGTGCGTCGAACGATGCACGCCTTCCGGGTGCACGCGCATCGCCGGCCACGACCCAACGTCGAGGAGCCGAGCACGCCGTCGAAGGGCGCGCCGGCCCCCACCGCGGACTGGCTCGGCCATCTCACGCGACGTCGGTGCGAGGAGGCCTTCGTGCCGGCGGCGCCCAAGGTCGAGCCCGACGCCGCGGGACGCGGATTGATCCCGAGCTCCTCCGCGAACTCTGCCGCCGTCAGCTCACTCCCGAGCCACACGCTCCTGCTGCACTGCTCGTGACGTCATCGGGCCCCCCTCGCGAGGACCGATCATTCGCGCGGGTCAACCCGTGCGAGCAGGACGAGCTCGCCGAAAGCAAACGCAAACCCGACACTCTCGCAGGCCAGCACCCCTTTGAGCGACTCAAGGAGGTCGCCGCCACGGAAGCCAAATGCATCCCGCCGGAACCATGCCATCGGGATCATGTACCCCTAGCAACACACGTTGACGCGCTGAACGCGCTGCTCTGGGCCTCGCACGCTGAAATCACCTCACGTCCTACACCGCTAGGTAGGATATGTCCTACGTGCCCCGAAATAATTCATAAAACGCCTCCCACCTCTTGACGACGTTCCGAGCGCCTGGAACTCTAGGACCGTCATCACCGCGCCAGCGAGCGCGCCGTCGTCAGTGATGCGCACCAGGCGAGCTCGTGCGCCGCGCGGGCTGAACCGTCGGCCGCCCGAAGGCGCGGTCGCAAGACCCGTCAATGGCTACCGGAATTGCGTCAAGTCCGGGCCCGGAGAGCGACGGACTCTTCTCAGAGAATGATCCGCGGACCCGGGGATGCCATGCGCGCTGCGGCGTTCAACAATGTTCTGAATAGCGAGCCGAGTAACGTTCAGCAAGAGGACTCTTATAGGCACCAGCTAGGCGCGATTATCTCGCCGGCCAACTCGCGGATAGAAGAAGTGCGTTGCGGCACGTCTCGTCTGTCGTGCCGAGATCGTTCACGACGACGAGGCGACAGCTCTCGAGTTTCAAAACTCAATGGTGGGACGGGCCCGGCGGCCGATTCAGGCGCCATTCTTTGGGTCGATTGAGAGAAACGATGGCGAGGGTGTTCGCTTGGAGTTGTTTATTGCGCCCGAAGGGCAGCAGCTTCCGCACATTCACGGGTCGAGTGGAGAGGGGGCGTAGGGGACACTGCTCTTCGCGGAAATTACTGCCGAACCTCTCGGTGAGGATGATTCCGGCCACACCCACCAGGTGAGCGAACATCATCCTCGCCGTGCGTCGTGGCCGAGAGGGGCTCACTTGCAAGCCCACGACGGACACTCGACCGACCCGCGCGCGAGCGCCAGCGCGATTGCCACCGAGTCGGATCCGCTGCGCGGAGCGGTGTGGCGCGCCGGGCCGAACGTGTGCTGCGCGGGGCGACCGGTTCGCTGTGACCGGCTCCGACGCGGGCGGCCGAGCGGCCGTGGCGGCGATTCTCGGCGGCGCTCAGGCGAGGGGCGGACGGTGATTGTCCCGACTTCGCGCGCGAGCTCCGCCGGGTCAAGGGGAGCGCCCGCGTGTGCGCCCAGTCGCGCGGGCAGAGCTCGAGGTGGGCGGCGTGCGGAGCCGCCTCGGCCCCGTCAGGACAAGGCTTCAGCTTCACGGACACGGCGTACCAGAGCGGATGCGCCTCGGACCGGAGGAGCTGGGAGGACGATCCGTCGTCGGCGCCATCAAGGTCCGCCGCTACCGCCGCCTGCGCTGCGCGGCGGTGCTCGTCGTGTGCCCTCGCGGGGTCCTGCCTCGGCTCCGCTATGGCGCGGTGGCCGTCGCCCTCGCGCTCGCGCTGTGGTCGGTCGAGGACATCGCAGCGGCCGAGGTCCGCACGCGCGTCAGCCCCTTCCTCGTCGTCGGCCACGAGGCCCGCCGCGGATGGCGCTCGCTTCGACGCTGGGCGTGCGTCGGCCCGTTCGCTGGCGCCGCCGCCCGAAGGCTCCGCCAGGCAGCGCGCTCGACGCATCGTGCAGTGGCTCGCCGGTCACAGCGCGCAGGCGGGCTCGCTGACCGAGCTGTGCTGCCTCTGCGCGCTCCTCGCTTGATGGCCATTCCTCACGTTTCCGTGCACTTGCGCGTCCCACCACCGAGAGTTGTCGCGACCTGGCCCGGCCATCGCCAATCCCTGTCTGCACCTCACGAAAGGAGCGACAGATGGACGACGAGCTCAGACCCAAAGACGCCGCCGAGGAGGTGGCGTTGTTTCGCGCGCAGGTCCTCGGCCCCGTGCTCTGCCGCGGTGCGCTCGACCACGGCGAGATGCCCGAGGCGCTGCGCGAGCTCAGTGCGCAGCCGGTCCGCCCGCCCGGCGCCGCGCGCACACGGACGTACGCGGTCTCGACACTCGAGCGCTGGTACTACGCCAACCGCGATGGCGGCCTCATCGCGCTGCGACCGCGGCCGCCCAGCGACCGAGGTCACGCGCAGGCGCTGACCGATGCGCAGCGCAAGCTGCTCGTAGCCATCCGAGAAGCTCACCCGCGCGTGAGCGCCGCGCTCATCCTCCGCACCCTGGTCACCGACGGGCGCATCGGCATCTCGTCGACCGCTGGCGAACGCCAAGCGCAAGCGGACCAAGCGCGCACGGCGCGGCATCGACGCGGTCGACTTCGACCCGAACGGCGTCCGCCTCGACGCGCTGCTGCACGGAGGTGAGCGATGAGCGCCCCGCGTTGGCTGATCCACTTCGGGCTCACGAGCCCGCCCTTCACCAAGGCCGTCGCCGACGCCGACCTCTGGGTACCGTCTTCGCGCGCGGCCATCGTCGATCGCCTCGTCGACGCGTGTCGCGAGCACGAGCACGTCCTGCACACCGGCGAGCCCGGCCTCGGCAAGACCTGCGTCTTGCGGGCGCTCCGTCATCGCCTCCCCGACGCGGGCATCCGCCTGACCTACTGTCACGACGCCACCCTCGGTCGCCGCGACTTCTACCGCCAGCTCTGCCTCGCGCTGGGGCTGAGCCCGAGCGCCACCGCAGCGGCCGTCTTCTACGCCATCAACCAGCACGTCCGCGAGCTCGGTGAGGAACGGGTCCACCCCGTCTTCCTCCTCGACGAGGCCCACCTGCTCCACCAGCAGGTGCCCGAGCACCTGCATATGTTGAGCAACCACGAGTGGGACTCGGCGCCGCTTCTGTCGCTCGTGCTCGTCGGACTGCCCGAGCTGCGCGAGCGCATGAAGCTCCGCAAGAGCCGCTCGCTCTACTCACGCATCCACACCCGCCTGCACCTCGGCGATGCCGCACCCGAGGACACCTACGAGTACGTCGAGCACCGGCTCCGTCTCGCCGGCACCGACGGGATCCTCTCGACACCGACGCCCTCGCGCTCTTGCACGAGGCCTCCGGTGGGCGCCTGCGCGACATCGATCGCATCGCCACCGACGCCCTCCAGCGCGCCGCCCGCAAGAAGCTCAAGGCGTCGACCGCAGGCTCCTCGAGAGCGCCGTCACGTCGACCTCGTCGACTGACGCGCCGCCGCCTCGATGGCCATCGCCCGGCTCGGCACGCTCCTGCCGCGCGGTGGCCATCGCATGCGGCACCCGCCGCTCGAGCTATCCGATGGCCATTCCCTACGCGGCGGGCGCCGTGCACCGTCGCCGATGGCCATTGCGGACTCTGCGCGGAGTCCCATCAACGAGTCTGCGCGGCAACACCTGCCGGGCGACCAAGAGAGCGTCCTCTTCACCAGCGCGGCGCGCATGCCCAACGAGCTCGCCGGCGCCGAGATGCACGGCCAGATCGCGCGCGCGCTGCGCAAGTACACGCGGCCGACAGCGGGCCCGCGTTGCTCGTCATCGACGACTTCGCCGTCCTCGAGATGGACAGCGCGCAAGCGAAGCTCACCTTTCAGGTCATCAGCGAGCGCTACGACCATCGCCGCTCGACGGCCATCGCCACCAATTGTCCCTTCAAGGACTGGACGAAGGTCTTCCCCGACCCGCTCAACGCCCAGGTCATTGCCGAGCGACTCACCGAGCGCAGCGAAGTGTTCCTCGTCGACGAAGAGAGCTGTCCCGACCCCCGCAACCGCACCAGCCCGAACCGGCGGACTTCAGCCCGGAGTCGGCAACCACCACGCCGAGGCGTCGTCGCGCGCATCTCGCTCCGAGGCGGCGCGCCGAGAGCCGTCCTGGCCGCCGCTGGTGGGTCCCTGAGCGTCGGTGATTTCGGTGAAACCGGTACCCCCCGGCGTCGGTGGCGACACTTGTGCTCGACAACTGGGGCCTCGCGCCGCTCACGGACCAGCAACGGTGCGATCGTCGAGGATGCGCACGGGTCCCGGTACACTGTCATCGCCAGCCAGCTCCCGTCGAAAGTGGCAGGACCAGCATGGAGACCCGACCATCGCAGACGCGGTCCTCGATCGCGTCGTGCACCACGCGCACCGCAGCACCCTGAAGGGCTCTCCGGAAGAAAGAACAAGACCGAGCGCTGAACCCATCAACTCGACCGACCAGCGTCGCTACGCTCCGACGATCACGACGAGCCGGTCTCGATGATCGCGATCGAGCGATCTGCGCGATCACGATCGTCGAAATACGCAGCGGTAGACGATAGCACTTGCCTCGCGATGCTGGGCACGCCCTGCGAAGCACGCGTCGCGCGTGCTAGGATAGCCATCCTGAAGATGCCCGACGTATTTCACAGCGGTCCCGCTCCGACTCGTGATGGTCAAGCCGAGATTTCTCCGAGCCTGCCCAGGGGCGCGACTCGCCCAGCCGTGGAGCCCACGGGGCGGGGGGCGCCGCGGGGTGGACCGGTGAGCGCACCGGCCGCGGTGCCTTCGTGAGCAGGTTGGATTCGGAGACGGTCCGCTCTCCCAGCGCGGCGGGCACGTTTCGCCGTTGGGGCGGTCCGTTATTCTACCTGCTGATCGGCGTACTGTTGGTGTTCTACCTCCGCCGCCTGGACTTCTCGGCGCTCGCGCGGATTCATCTTACGTGGGTCTATCTCGTGGCCGCAGTCGCGGCGGGCCTGTTCCACCGTCTCCTCGTTCCAGGAGTGTGGGTGCTGCTGCTCCGGAGCTTGGGAGTAGCGGTGCGAAACTACCCGGCCTACAACTTCGTGTACGCGAAGGCGTGGCTCGGCCGGTATGTGCCCGGTAAAGTCGCTATGGTAGCAGCGCGCATTTATTTCGCTGAAACCTTGGGGGCCGGGCGTTCGGTTATTGCGGTTACGAGCATCGCAGAGATTGGCGCTCAGTTATGGGTCGGCGGAGCCATAGGCCTTCTCGGCATTGCGTCTTTAGCAGGCTCGGTCGAAGCTCTCGCTTCCTATCGGGCACTCGCATTCGGTTTTGTTGCACTGCTTGCAGTTGGGCTCTTTCCGCCTGTCTTCAATCGAGTGATGAAGTCAGTCTTTCGCTTGTTTCGCCGTTCGGTGGACGGGCATCCCTACGTCCGCACACAGACCCTCGCCGTGGCAGTAGCAGGCCTTACCGTCGCGTCTCTCGGTACCGCCGGAATGGCTATCTTCGTTGCTGGTTCGGTTGCTCGCGTCGCCTTCGAACACATGCTCTTTGTCTGGGGAAGCTACAGCCTGGCGGGCGCGCTGGGGATGGCGTTCGTGTTCTCTCCCAGTGGGTTGGGCGCGCGTGAGGCCGTCTTGCTTACTCTGTTCACTTTGGTGTTCTCGCGGGAGCAGGCCCTGGCGATCGTCGCGCTGAGTCGCGTTGTTGAACTGGTGATCGACGCTGTGTTCTACTCCGTGAGTGCCGTCTGGGATTGGGTGTGGCGTACGTGGCTTGCTAGAGCGACTTCATGAGTGCGCCGTGGCTCAAAGCGAACGGCGGCCCGATCCGCAGTCTCGCGATGGTCCAGGCCATGACCTTCCACGCACGAGTCGATGCAGGGCGCGCCGGACGGCAATGCCGAAGTAACCGGTCATGAGATGTCCGATGTCCCGTGGGGCGGGCTTAGTCGAGCAACAGTCGCTCTGGCACGCGGCAGCAGATTAGATTGGTTCCACTGCCGGATTCGGCGTCGTGGACGCGCACGATTTCATCGATGTCGACCGGGCAAATCGAGCTGCGGTTTTCGTCGCACTGAAATATCTTGAACCCGAGTTCGACCAAGCTGCTTATGAATGTGCCCGGATCGTGTCCAGCTGCGACCATCCCTTGCGGCCAGAACTCCGTTACGAGAACCAGATGATGGTTCGCGACCAGCAGCTCCTTCATGCCCTCGATTGCGGCCGGCTCCCAACCCTGGATGTCCATCTTTATGAAGTCGATTGGGATGTCTTGACGTTGAAAGTACGCGTCGATGCTCGTCGTCTTTACTCTAACGCACGTCCGGGCGTCGCCAGCATCGTAGAGTTGATGGTCCCCCCGGTTGTTCTCGTTGAGGTACAGGTCGAGGATACCCTCGGATGACGAAATCGCCGCGTTCTCCAGTGTGACGTTCGAGTACTTATTAAGCGCCACATTTCGCGTCAAGAGCGCGAAGTTCTCCGGCTCTGGTTCGAAACCGTAGACGTGTCCTTCTGAACCAACCTGCCGCGCAAAGATTAGCGTGTAGTATCCAATGTTTGCGCCGATGTCGATGACGCGGTGACCGGCTCGTACATTGCGCTTGAAGAACGCGGTTTCGATCGGCTCGTAAACCTCCCGTACAGATAATAGCAGGCTGTCATTGGGATCGAGGACCATTGTATGACCTTGCACGCGCGCGACCCGAGATTGGAATGGAGCTAGCAGCGCGCGAAGCGCTTTTCCTAGCATGGGTATCCGATCGGGTCTGAATCCTGGGAAGTACTGTTGCTGGATTCGAAACGCCAGTTTTAGTAACATACTTGGTCCTCAAGGGGAGCCTTTAGAAGTGCTCTTGTTCGGTCGACGGGTGGAGTTCGATAAATTGAACGTACTCTTCGAACACGCGCCCCCATTCACAGCGCGCGAGCACAGTTTCGGGTATGCGGGAGCGGTCTAGTTTCAGTGCTGCGTGAATGCCTTCAACGAACGCATCGGGATCCCCCGGATCGACGAGGAAGCCGGTGACTCCATTCTCGACCGCGTCGATGATGCCCTCTATGCGGCTCGCTACGACAGGGAGCCCTCGGACGCCCGCTTCGAGGGCGACGATACCGAATCCCTCCATGTCTCCGGGTACCGGAAGGTTCGGCATTACGAGGGCATCTGCTGCGTCTAGCACCAAGTCGCGCAATTCGTCGGAGGCACGACCCAGGAGGAGTACCTTGTTGGGATGATTGAGGGCTGCAGCATGCAGACTTGCGAAGTCTGGGCCATCCCCGATCACGATGTATAGGGCTCGCTCGTCGAGCTTCGGGACCACGTTGCTCGCGAACCAGGAAGCACCTTTTCGCCGCACCAGCCTACCAACAGTCACCACAACGAGCCTATCATCCAGTGAAATTCCAACCGCTTGGGCGACGGATCGACGGGCGACCGACCGTTCGGTCCTTGCTTCTCTCGGCGATATGCCGCACGGGATAACTCGGAGTTTCTCGGGTTGAACGCCCTTCTCCAGTGCGACGCGCGCCGTCGCGCGGCTATTGCATACGATCCGATCAAAGCGCGGAAGGCAGTGCTTGACCATTAGTTGGTACGGGGGCGCGCTGAACGTTAGATCCAATCCATGAACAGTCGCGACAGTTCGCGCGGTTGGCTTCAGCGCTCCAAGCAGCAGGCCCACGGGTGCCATTACTGCGTCGCCGACGTAGATGTGCGAGATTGGGCGGATAGCGAGAGCCACCAAGCCTTGCGCCAGAGCGAAGGGTGCGAACCATACGAGGTGCCTCGGTGGGCGTCTGAGCGCGATCAGCTTGACACGGTGATGTTTGCGGAAATGTTCGTATAGATTGACCGCATAGTTCTGCATTCCGCCTACCATAGGCGGGAAAGCTCGCGTGATGAACAGTGTCTCGCTGGGCATGAGTCTACCTGTCTGAATCGCGGTCGGCACGGTGTTCGAGGACAACGTAGTGGGGGCGTCTGCCGTCGTCGATGTCGTGTCGCTCGTAGCCCCGGCGTTCCAACTGTTGGATCCGGGAAGGGCGGTCGGAAAATGTTACGTAGAATGTGGGTGGGGTATTTGTTAGCACTGCTTCGTATTCGGCACGCCAGGCCGGCGTGCTGGCGCCGTCTCCGATGATCATGCGTGATGGGCATCGCATGTCGGTCAGATGATAAAAGATGGGAGTGAATCCATCCATGCAGATGGTGTCTCCCGGGTGCTTTCTTTCGTTGATTAGCGCGGCGACTTGGAGTTGTCGGGCGTATGCGTCGAGGCGGCTGTTGTAATATGCTTCGATGTGGTCGGAGTATGAGCTGTGGCCCTGGGCAATGTCGACCCAGTCGAGCCACTCTGACCGGTAGCTCCAAGCGCTGTTGTGGGTCCCTTTAGGTGCGTATGCGAATAGTGCGGCGCTCGTCAATAGAGCGAATAGGAGTTGGGCGCGTCCGCTTCGTGGAAGCGCGCGCCGTACGCCCCATCCGGCGGAGCTCGCGAGGAAGGGCGTCATCACGACGAAATAGTAGGTGAACGTGAAGCTGACGAGGGCTCGCCGTTGGATGACAACGGTTCCCGCGGCGACGATCGTGACGACAGCGAGCCATTGCCCGAGGCGATACTCAGATCGGTTGCGAGTCGCGTTGGAAACGCTCAGGCCTGTTGTGAGCAGGGCAAGTGCAGTGAGCACAGCGAACAGGCCGTGGTCGGAGGTCAGCCAAGGGGGCGTGCCGTGGAGACCAGACTCGCCCGCGGCGTAGTGATTCAGGATGAAGTCGACGAGCACTTCCCAGAAAGCGTGCAACGTGCCGGTCGCCCAGAACGGTAGCACGGTGAGCGCGACGACGACTGCGACCCCGGCGGTGTACCAAGCGGCCGACTGGAGGGCCGAGCGAGGAGAGCGGTGCGCCAAACCGAGGGCGACCACGGCGAGGCCGGCGGCGATGCCGCTAAAGACCGCTGGGTGCTTGAGCATGACAGCGCAGCAAGCGAGTGTGCCGGCTGTGAACGCGCGCTTGCGGGACACGCGGCCACCGGGCGCGCGTGCGATAACCCAGGCGGTCGCGAGCATGAAAAAGCCCTGCCACAGCTCCGGGTGCCCGGTGTCCGAGAAGTCGAAGAAGGTGTAGTGGAAACTCGCGACCCACACGCACCCGGCGCCGATTTCGCCCGGGAGCCTGCCGGGCACGTCGCGGGCAGTCCCGTCGGACGAGCGTCGGCGCGTTCGCAGGGTGCCCACGAGCACTCCCGTCGCGAGGACGAAGAGGATGTCGAACGCGCGGATCGACCACTGATGGTTGCCGAAGACCAGCTGGCTCGCGGCATGGATGACGAATGCGAGCGGCGGCTTCGTACTGACAGCCGACACATATGGCATTTCGCCCGCCAAAAGACGATGGCCGATGTACCAGTGGATCGGGTGGTCGCGGGCGAACGGATAGCCCAAGGAAGGCAGCGCGTAGGCGATGGCGAGGAGGGCGCCGATGAGGTCCAGGCCTGCTCGCTTCACGAAATCCACCATTACTGGTCGGACGCCCTTCATACCCGAGCCTCCATGGGATGCGGAGCGGTTGGACGGGACTCCTCGATCGGACCCCCAGGGGATCACCCAAGACCTCCCCGTCCCGCGGCGGTTCGTGCGGGGCGCCGCGATGCCGTGGCAGCGATGTCGGCCGCAACCACCGAGCCACGGGCAAGCGCGCACAACCTGGACTCCTGCGATGGCATACCGTCGTGGCGGATGGGAACACTTACGGTGGAATGGGCGGGGGCCGAGCTGAACGAGTCCGTGCGCAACCCGATCCGCGGACGTTTGAGCATGCGCATATCTAGCACGACCGGCGTGTGGTGATGGAGCTGGGGGCGAGTAGGGGCTCCGACTGGGTTCCGCGTGCTTGATGGGGGCGCGCCGTCTATGGTGGTGTCCGTGACGGACCTTCGACGCCCGCTGACTGCAGCGGTGAAGCGCCCCGGGATTTCCGGAGGCTCCATTAGTTGAGAGGATGGAGCGATGGGACGACGGAGCAGGTTCTCGCCGGAGGTGCGGAAGCGGGCGGGATGGCTGGTGCTGGAGAGCGCGGAGCAGCACAGCTCGCAGTGGGCGGCGATTGAGTCGGTGGCGGGGAAGGTCGGCTGCACACTGGAGACGCCGCGTAAATGGGTGCGGCAGACCGAGCGAGACTCCGGCAAGCGGACTGGGCCGACGAGCACGGAGCGGGAGCGGCTCAAGGAGCTGGAGCGGGACAATCGCGAGCTGACGCGTGCGAACGAGATCTTCCGCAAGGCATCGGCGTATTTCGCCCAGGCGGAGCTCGACCGCCGAGCGAAGCGATGATCGATTTCATCGGGGAGCACCGCGGGGAGCACGGGGTCGAGTCGATCTGCGCGCGGCTGCCGGTCGCCCTGTCGACTTACCACGAGCATCGGCGCCGGCGGCTGGAGCCCGAGCTGCGCCCGGCTCGTGCGGAACGCGACGACGAGCTCTGCCCGCAGGTTCGGCGAGTCGGGACGAGAACTTCGGGGTGGTGTACGGCGCCGAGAAGGTCTGGCGGCAGCTCGCCCGGGAGGGCGTGGTCGTGGCGCGCTGTACGGTGGAGCGACTGATGCGCGGGCTCGGCCTCCGAGGCGCGGTTCACGGCAAGGCGTTTACGATCACGACCATCGCGGACGAGGCGGCGGACCGCCCCCGGGGCCTCGTCCACCGCGAGTTCGTGGCGGGCCGTCCGAACCAGCTCTGGGTGGCGGATTCGACTTACGTGGCGACGTGGCAGTGCTTCGCCTACGTCGCGTTTCTGACTTACGTGGCGACGTGGCAGTGCTTCGCCTACGTCGCGTTCGTGGTCGACGTCTTCTCCCGGTGCATCGTCGGGTGGCGCGTCTCGGACTCTCTGCGCACCGACCTCGCTCTCCACGCGCTCGAGCAGGCTTTGCAGGCGAGGGCGCCCGAGCAGGCCCTCATCCATCACAGCGATCGTGGATCGCAGTACCTCTCGATCCGCTACACCGAGCAGCTCGCCGAGACCGGCATCGAGGGCTCCGTCGGTAGCGTCGGCGACAGCTACGACAACGCCGTCGCCGAGACCATCAACGGCCTCTTCAAGACGGAGGTCATCTGGCGCCGAGGCCCCTGGCGCACCGTCGAGGACGTCGCGCTCGCGACCCTCGCGTGGGTCGACTGGTTCAACAATCGCCACCTCCTCAGCTCTCTCGGCTTCGTGCGCCCGGCTGAGTCCTATCGGCGTCAGGGGCCCTCAGCGAGGGCCGCGTGACTCAAGAAAGCGAGTCTCCGGAGAACCCGGGGCGGTCCACAGCCCCATTGCACGCTGGCTGCTGGGGAAGGATCCGCGCCGGTCGAACTCTCAGGGGCAAGGCCGATGCCTGGCGAAGACTGGTCGGGGCGCACGCTCTGGACGCGCTTGGAATGCTGGCGGCGGTTGCGTATGCGGCACCGTCGATCGGGTATCCTTTTGGGTTCGACCAGCCGATCCACTGGTACATCGGTCGGCGCTTGCTCGACGGCGAGATGCCCTACGCGGCGGGCGTCAGCACCAAGCCACCGGGAGTATTCGTCGTATACGCTCTGGCTCAGGCCGTGCTGGGTGACGAGCTGTGGGCCATCCGCGTAGTGGACCTGCTCTTTCTGCTCGCGACCGGTGTGCTCGTAGCCACGTTCCGTGCACGCCGGCGCGGTCGTGATGGCAGAGTCGCAAGTATGCCGCCGCAGCAGCCTGGCGAAGTGGGCGCGGCTTGCCTAGCGCTTGCCGGTATCTACTACACCTACTTCGACTTCTCGGACACGGCACACCCGGAGCTCTGGCAGGGCTTCTTCATGCTCGCCTCGGCCTGGGCAATCGTGCGTGCACCTTGTGCCCGCGTAACGCTTCGACGCGCGCTGGGGGCCGGGATACTCGCGTGCATTGCGGTCACATTCAAGCACGTGGCGGCAATCACTGGTGTCATCTGCGGTGCCGCTGTGGTCGGGCTTGCGCTCGCACGTCGAGACGTGTTCGGCTCGATTCGAGGCGCGGCAGCCTTTGCCGGTGGTGTGGCGCTGGTCTTGGGCCTAGTGCTAGGACTGTTCTGGGTTGCCGGTAGCTTCGAACAGTTCTGGGAGCTCATGGTCGATTATATCTTGAGATATGCCGCCGGAGCGGGCGGCCGTTTCGGCGTTCCGCGGTGGCTGACTGCCTCCTATGGCCTCTACATGGTCGTTGCCTGTTCTTCAGCGTTCGGGGCGGGTATTGGTGTCGTGTCTGCCGCGGGCAACCACCGTGAACGTTGGGTAGGGCTCTGGATCCTCACGTCTCTCATCGGGGCCCTAGCGTCTGTCGCTGTTCAGAAGCGGGTTTTCGGGCGGGCGGGTTTTACGTATCACTTTGTTGTTGTGGTACCCTTCTTGGCGCTGTGCTTGTCGTGGGGGCTGCGGCAAGCGCTCCCGCGGAATGGAATGGCCCAGTTGGCCGTCGTCGTTTTCCTCGTCGGTGCCTCGTTCCTCCAAGCGCCTGCGTGGACATTCAACCGGGCGTGGGACTACAGGCAGGAGTGGGCGAGCTTCTGGGACTATGTGAACGGTCGGCGTTCGTATGATGAGTATCATCGGGTTCATCAGAATGGACGTATCGAGTCGAATGTCAGGTTGCATCGCGTCGCGGTCGCGATAGAATGTCGCAAAGAGGCGGGAGATACCCTTTGCGTAGATGGGTTCATCGCACATCTCTACCAGATGACGGGTCTCCGCTGCCCGTCGCGATTCCTCATAGGCGACGGCGTGGGGGACGTGCGTGCGTGGCACGAAGAATATGCTCGCATGCTCGACGAGACGCCGCCCACTTTCTTCGTGACGTTCCCCGACCGACCACGCGCTCGGGAGCTCGTCCGACGCGGCTACCGCCGTCACGACGTCCGCGCACAGGGGGTGACATACTCCCTGATGATCCGCGACCAAGCCCGGGCGCTGAGCGGAAGGCACGCCGGTTGCAGCGAGGATGGAAGCGAAACACGTTGAGATGTCCCTGGCGGACGCCACGATTCACGGTCACCATTGCGTAGCAATGCATCCGCGCGTAAGCATCGTCGTTCCGCTGCTCGATGAGGAAGGGACCCTCGAGGAGTTGCATGCCCGGCTCACCAAGGTCCTCGTGGAGCTCGGTGAGCCCTACGAGATCCTGTTCGTTGACGACGGTAGCCGTGACGGAAGCCCGGACATCATCGAAGCGTTGGCCGCGCGCGACCCTGCTGTGGGCTATGTGCGTTTCCGGCGGAACTTCGGCAAGTCGGCTGCGCTCGACGCGGGCTTTCGTCGTGCGCGAGGCGAGGTCGTGGTCACGATGGATGCCGACCTGCAGGACGATCCCCAGGAGGTTCCCCGCCTCCTAGCCGCGCTGGAAGAAGGTCATCTCGACGTCGTAAGCGGGTGGAAGCGCAAGCGGCATGATCCTCTCGGCAAGACACTTCCGTCGAAGTTGTTCAACGCTGTCGTGCGGCGCCTGACTGGTTTGAAGCTCAATGACTTCAACTGCGGTCTCAAGGCGTACAGGCGTGATGCAATTGCCGGTATCGATCTCTACGGTGAACTCCATCGGTATATACCGGTGCTCGTGGACTGGCGAGGCTTCGAGGTTGGGGAGATTCCCGTCCAGCATCATCCGCGCAAATGGGGCCACAGCAAGTATGGTGTCGAGCGGATGGCCAAGGGCTTCTTCGATCTGCTCACGGTTATCCTGCTGACCCGCTACCGGCGCCGGCCGCTCCACCTCTTTGGTTGGGCCGGCCTGGTCATGTTCCTGCTTGGCTTTGGCTGCCTCGCCTACCTAACGGCGCTGTGGTTTCTGGGTTACGGTATCGGCACGAGGCCGATGCTCTTCCTAGGCGTGCTTCTTGTTACGGTCGGGGTACAGCTCATTTCGACGGGGCTGCTCGGCGAGATGATCAACAGCACGCGCGTGGTCGAGCCGGCCTACACCATACGTGCGGAGCACGCTCCGAACGTCCGTGAAGTCTACGGTACGGGCGAGAGCGAGGCGGGTCGACCCGCGGGCGAGCGCGCAGGCGCGGACGCCGTTCCAGCCTCCTGAACCCCCACTGGGCTCAGCGTTGTGCACTCGTCCTCGCGTCAGCGTGGTGCTATGAACGGTCGCATGCAGAAGCGGCATCGTGATCGATCGCTGTATTTTCAGGAGCAGGCGCTCATCACGCGAGAGCACGTCATGCCCTTCGTCGCGGAGCACCTTGCGCTGCGGTCTGACCTGCGGATCCTCGAGGTCGGTTGCGGCGAGGGTGGAAACATGTTGCCGTTCGCGGAGATGGGATGCCACTGCGTCGGAGTTGATCTCGACGCGGAAAAGGTCGAGAACGGACGTCGCTCTTTTGCGGAAATGACGCTGACTAGCCGTCCTGAACTTTGTTGCTCGGACATTTATCTGCTGTCTGTCGAGGAGCTTGGTACCTTCGATCTCGTTGTCATGCGAGATGTAATTGAACATATCCACGGTCAGGAGCGGTTCTTTGTTCACTTGAGGCAGTTTATGCGGCCAGACGCGCGTGTGTTTCTTGGTTTCCCGCCATGGCAGATGCCTTTTGGTGGTCACCAGCAGGGCTGTCGGAGTCGGCATTCTCTCCTCGTTGCCTTACTATCACCTGCTTCCCGGCCGGATGTATGAGGGGCTGCTTCGGATGGGGGGAGGACGAGGCCACAGTGCGCGGCCTGATGGCGGTAAAGCAGACCGGGATCTCGATCGAAGCGCTCCGCAGTGCTCTGGCTCGTGCTGGCTATCAGAATCGAGCAAGAAACGCTCTATTTTATCAATCCAGGATATGAGGTGAAGTTCGGGCTCAAACCCCGGCGGCAGTCTTCGTGGATCGCCGCGCTGCCGTACCTTCGCAACTTCCTCACGACCTGCGACTACACGATCGCGTCGTTGAGGGGCTGAACCGCGCAGTCTCGAATGAGCCGACGCGACGCCAAAGTCTACGGGAAGAACGCCTGTCTCGCCGTGTTCGCGCAGCGGCCCGCCGACGTGCGGCGGCTCTTCGTCGGCGAGAAGGTGGCCCGCGAGATCGGCGATCTCCTCAGCGAGATGGCCAAGCGTCGCCTTCCCTATCGGGTCGTCGCTGACGCGGAGCTGGTCAAGGTCGCCGGCAGCCAACACCACGAGGGGATCTGCGTGGTGGTCGCCCCGCGGCGACCGCCGGACGAGGCCGAGCTCTTCGGTCGGCTGCCGAACGTGGCGCGGATGGTCTACCTCGACGCCGTCGAGAACCCCCACAACGTGGGCGCGATGCTCCGCACGGCGGCCCACTTCGGAGCGCTGGCGCTGGCCGGCTCGCGCGACCGCTTGCCGACTCCTTCCGGCGCGACGGCGCGGGTGGCCGAAGGAGGCGCGGAGCACGTCCCGATGCTCCGGTGGGCCGAGCCGCTCGATGCGCTGACCGCGCTCACGCCTCGCTTCACGCTGGTGGCGACGGCCCACGATGCGTCCCAGAGCCTCTACGAGGCTGATCTCCCGCCGCGTTGTGTGTTCCTGCTCGGCGCCGAGGGGCAGGGACTCAGCCGCGAGGCGAGGGCGCTGGCGAATCGCACGGTGGCCATCCCCGGGACCGGCGCCGTGGAGAGCCTGAACGTTGCCACGGCGGCCGGCATCCTGCTGGCGGAGCACTACCGCCGGTTCGGTCGGTGAACGACCGGCTCGTTGCGACCGCGTACCTCGCGGCCGAGGGTTTCGAGCGCGACCTGGAGCTGGAGCTCGGCGACGTGGTGGCGCGTCACGGCCGCTTGCTGCTCGCGCCAGGGCCGCCGAGGGAGGCGGCGTGGGCGCAGAACGTGTGGCTCGAGCCGGTGCGGGTGCCGATCGCGTCGATCAAGGACGCGGCGAACACGCTGCGCGCGGTGCAGCGTAACTGGATGCTCTACTCGCACACCGAGCATCGACGCGCCGCGCTGATCGAGAGCGCGCTTCCGGTCGTCCGCCCCAAGCCGATCGCGCCCTTTTCGGAGCTCCCGAGCGCGCCGCTCGGCTCGTGGACGCTCCTCGATCGCGACACGCTCCTCTACTCGGCGCGCTGCTCGAGCCCCTTTCCGCACGGTGAGGTCCGCTTCCTGGAGGACAAGGAGGGTCCGCCGAGCCGCGCGTACTTGAAGCTCTGGGAGACCTTCACGCGGACCGGCCGCTGGCCGCAGCCGGGCGAGCGCTGCCTGGATCTCGGGAGCGCGCCGGGCGGCTGGACCTGGGTCCTGGCCGAGCTCGGCGCCGACGTGGTCAGCGTCGACAAGGCACCGCTCGATCCACGCGTGGAGGCGCGACCGAACGTGGAGCACCTGCGCGAGAGCGCGTTCGGGCTCGATCCGCGGGCGCTCGGCCAGGTCGACTGGCTCTTCAGCGACGTCATCTGCTATCCGCCGCGCTTGCTCGCGCTGGTGGAGCGCTGGATGGCGGCAGGAGCTTCGACGCGCTTCGTCTGCACCATCAAGTTTCAGGGCGAGACCGACCACGAGACGGCCCGCCGCTTCGCCGCGATCGAGGGCTCGCGGCTCGTGCATTTGAGCCACAACCGCCACGAGCTGACCTGGTACCGGCTCTGACCCGCTGAGGCTGTCCCGTCGGTCCCAGGGGCAGCGCCGAACGGGAACCGCGGACGCCCAGTGGGCCTCGCCGAGGAGCTCTCGCGGGCGCGACGGCCGTCGCGCTACTGCGCCAGCGGATCGAAGTAGATCTCGGTGACCGGCAGCTCGCACTCGAGGCTCTCGAGCCGCACGCTCTCTCCGTCACGGAACGCGATCTGCGTCCAGCCGGTCTCGGTGCGGCGCCACAGATCGACGCGCCGGTCGTCGTGGGCCACCAGCAAGACCTCACGGAGCGACGGGATGCGCTTGTAGTGCGCGAGCTTCTCGCCGCGGTCGTAGCTCTCGGTGGAGGGGCTCAGCACCTCGACGAGCACGGTCGGGTTGAGCGCCGTTTGATGCTTGCGGTCCTCCGGATCGATGTCGATCTGCTGGCAGATGACCGCGGCGTCCGGATAGGTGCCGAGCCCCGTCTCCGCCACGCGGACGCGCAGATCGGAGGTGTACACGCGGCAGGGGCGGGGCAAGAGGGCGTTCCCCAAGAGCCGGATCACGTTCGCGGCGATTGCTGAATGGTTGGGGCTGCCCCCGGCCATCGCGTACACGACGCCGTCGAGGAACTCGTGCTTGACCGAGCTCATCTCTTCGAGGTCGAGATACTCGGCGAACGAGAATCGAGCGCGCGCGGGGTCCGCCATGCCCGCAGCTTAACATGAGGCTGCCAATGCAACGAGGCCGGCTCCCGTGTGGGAACCGGCCTCGCCGTGATGGAGCTGTCTGCCCGCGTCAGGGCGCCGGGGGCGCCGGCTGCCGCGCGTGCTTCGCGCCGCTCCTCTCGTCCTCTTCCAGCTCGATGGCCGGCAGGTCGAGCTTGTCGGGCTCCTCGAGCGCCAGCTTGAGCACCTCGGTCATGTGGGTCACGCCGATGAACTCGAGCTCGCTCTTGATCTCGGCCGGCACCTCTTCGAGGTCGGCCACGTTGCGCTCGGGCAGGATGACCCGCTTGATGCCGGCGCGGTGGGCCGCGAGGACCTTCTCCTTCACGCCGCCGACCGGGAGCACCCGTCCGCGCAGCGTGATCTCGCCGGTCATCGCCACGTCGTGCCGGATGCGGATGCCCGTGAGCAGCGAGACGAGCGCGGTCATCATGGTCACACCCGCGCTCGGGCCGTCCTTGGGCATCGCGCCCGCCGGGATGTGGATGTGGATGT
The DNA here is from genome assembly GCA_963832725.1 of uncultured Pseudomonadota bacterium. Lineage (GTDB taxonomy): Bacteria > Myxococcota_A > Polyangia > Polyangiales > Sandaracinaceae > JAEZBP01. The sequence goes on along the minus strand of CAWHVG010000003.1, from coordinate 1,226,706 downwards.
CGTGCTTCTCGAGGAAGCTCTCCTCGATCTTCAAGCGCTTGGCCCGCGTGCGCACCCAGCTCAGGGCCGCCTGCGCCGACTCCTTCATGACGTCGCCGAGCTGACCGGTGAGCTGCAGCTTGCCCGTGCCGTGCATGCGGGTCGCCTCGATGAAGAGGATCTCACCGCCCACCGCCGTCCAGGCCAGGCCGGTCGCCACGCCCGTCTCCTCCGTGCGCTCCGCCACCTCGGAGGTGAAGCGGGGCGCGCCGAGGTACTCGCGGACGGCCTCCGGATCTCGCCGACCGTGAAGGGACCGTCGTTGCCCTCGGCCACCTTCACGGCCACGCCGCGGATGACGCTCGCGAGCTTGCGCTCGAGGTTGCGGACGCCGGCCTCGCGGGTGTGGCTGTCGATCACCGTCTCGATCGCGCTGCGCTGGATGTCGAGCTGTCCGGTCTTGATGCCGTGCTCTTCCAGCTGCTTCGGGATGAGGTGGTCGGTCGCGATGTCGAGCTTCTCCCGGCGCGTGTAGCCGGGGATCTCGATGATCTCCATGCGGTCGCGAAGGGGCGGCGGGATGGTGTCGCCCACGTTCGCGGTCGCGATGAACATCACCTTGGAGAGGTCGTAGGGGATCTCCAGGTAGTGGTCCGCGAAGGTGTCGTTCTGCTCGGGATCGAGGACCTCGAGCAACGCCGCCGCCGGATCGCCGCGGAAGTCGTGGCCGATCTTGTCGATCTCGTCGAGCATGAACACCGGGTTGATCATCCCGCCCTTCTTCATGCCTTGGATGATCTGGCCGGGGAGGGCGCCGACGTAGGTGCGGCGGTGTCCACGGATGGCCGCCTCGTCGTGCACGCCGCCGAGGCTGATGCGCACGAACTTTCGCCCGAGCGCGCGCGCCACCGAGCGACCGAGCGACGTCTTACCGACGCCGGGCGGCCCGATGAGGCAGAGGATCGGCCCCTTCTTGTCCCGCTTCAGCTTGCGGACCGCCAGGTACTCGACGATGCGCTTCTTGACCTTCTCCAGGCCCGAGTGGTCCTCATCGAGGACGCTTGCGCACCGACGGGATGTCGAGGTTGTCCGTGCGTCTGTTTCGTCCACGGGATGTCCAGGATCCAGTCGATGTAGGTGCGCACCACCGTGTACTCGGCGCTGCCCACCTGCATGGAGCGCAGGCGCTTGAGCTGCTTGCGGGCGACCTCTTCCGCTTCGCGCGGAAGGTTCGCCTTGGTGATCCGCTCGTCGAGGACGTCGAGATCGCCCAGCGTCGCCTTCCTCCTCGCCGAGCTCTTCCTTGATGGCCTTGAGCTGCTGGCGAAGGACGTACTCGCGCTGGTTCTTGCCCATCTCCTCCTTGATCTGGGAGTTGATGCGCTCGCGCATTTTGAGGATCTCGAGCTGCCGTGTGAGCAGCCGGAGGACCTTGCGGATGCGCTCCTTGACCTCGATCGTCTCGAGAAGCTGGGCCTTCTCGTCGACCGGCGCGTCGAGGTTGGCGGCCACGAGATCCGCGAGCTGACCCGCCTCCTGGATGGAGTCGATCAGCGAGCTGGCCTCGCGCGGACAGCTCCGGCATGAGCTGGATGACCTGCTTGGCGATGTCCCGCAGGCTCATCGCCAACGCCTCGGTCTCCACGTCCTCGCCCTTGGGCTCGTCGAGCCGCGAGATGCGCGCCTTCAGGAAGGGCGCCTCCTGCTGCATCCCTTCCATGCGGATGCGCACGAGGCCCTGGAGGATGAGGCTGTAGTTGCCGGAGCTGTGCTTGAGCGCCTTGAGGACGCGCGCCGCCACACCGACCGGATAGAGGTCGGCCTGGGTTGGGTCATCGGCCTGGCCGGATCACGTTGCGCGAAGATCGCGATCACGGGCTGGCTGAGGCCGTCGATTTCCTCTACGAGGGCGACCGACTTCTCGCGGCCCACGTCGAAAGGCGCGACCGCGCCAGGGAAGAGGACGGCGTTGCGGATGGGCAGGACCGGAAGCTCGTCACCGAAGTTGAGGTCCTGCTCTCCGACCTCGGGCGTGGTGGTCTGGTCGTCGGACATGTTCACCTGTTCCGTCGAACGGGCCGCGTTCACCTAAAGCTTAGGGCGCGACGACTTCACTGACACGCCCCGCATGGGATCCTGAGATTTGTGACGTACGCGTCTCAGAGCCCTTCGACGGTTCGCGCAACATAGTCACCTGCCCCTCCGAAGGCAAGGACTGCGCCGACGTCCGACAAGCCTCACGATTCCGCTTGGTTCCGGGCGCCGACGGGCGGCTAGTTCGGGATTCCTAGAGGCTGGGGAGGCGCTTGTCGAGCTGCTTCGTGCCGCCTGCGCAGAATTCTGGTGTGTGGCGAACGGCCACGCTCGGCGTTTTACGCTCGAATTGGGTGATGCACGCCCGCATCCGCCGTGGGTCCCCGGACCCGCGCTCAGTTCCACTCCATCTCGGAGAGCCCGCCGCCGGCCCGGTGGTAGGTGCGCACGTTGAAGCGAATTCGCTCCACATCGTCCACGTCGACCTCGTGGTCGGTCCACTGCGGGTTCGGCGCGAGCGTGGTCCATTCGCCCTCGATGGTCTTCGAGGGGTGGTCCGGCGGATCACCGTGGCGGAAGAACTCCACCGTGTACTCGCGGGTCGCGCGATCGTTGTACTGGCGGTTGTGCGAGTTGCGCAGGCGCACGGTGTCGACGTGCTCGGGCGGTGTGATGCGCGCTTCGACCCAGCCGGGCCGCCGATCGGGCAAGAGCCACTCGGTCGCCGTGTCGCCGTCGATCGCCTTGTCGGGCGTGAAGTCGTTGTTGAAGTGCCCCGACGCGGTCGCTTCCACGCCGTGCGGCGGGCGCAGCGCGAAGTAGAGGCCGACGATGGCCGCGAGGACGATCACCCCAGTGAAGCCGAGCCGAGAAAAGCGGGTCCACGAGAGCTGGCCCGGCGTCATCGAGGCCGGCGCGAGGGCCCGATCCACGTGGCGCCGCGAGACCACGAGCTGCTGGAAGAGCTCGCCCTCGGCCGAGCCGATCTCCTCGTCGAGCTGGGGGAGGGTCTTGGCGCGCAGGGATCGCTGGGCGTCGAGGACCTCTCGGAGCTTCCCCTCGGCGATGCCGCGGCGCCGGAGCGAGAACGCCCAGTCGGGCTCGCCGATCCCCGCTGCCAGCGTGGAGGCGCCACTCGCCGCTGCGTCGATTCGCGGCCGCGCCGACCGACCGCGCCGGGTCGTCCGGCTCGTCGCTGGCTGCCGCTTCCACTGCGCGCGCCGGATCGCCCGGCTCGCCCGATCCCGGCGGCGTCGTCGGCCGTGGCTTCGCTCTCCGCGCTCGAGGCCTCGGCCGGCGCGTCGGCGTGCTCGGTGCTCGATGCGTCCGCGCTGGAGGCGTCGGCATCCTCCGCGCCGGAGGCGTCGGCATCCTCCGCGCTGGAGGCGTCTGCGTCGGCGTCCGCGTCCTCCGCGCTCGAGGCACCCGCTGCCTGCTCGGTCTCGGTGTCGCTCCCGGCAACGTCTCCGTCACTCGGCGCGTCCGGCTTGGGAGCCGTCGCGTCCATCGTGGCGCGCGGGCTCAGCATTTCGCGGGCGCCGGAGGGCGCCACCGCGTCCTCGAAGGGCTCGATCGCGGCCAGCGTGGCCTCGAAGGCCTCCGAAGCGAGCCGCAGGCCCTCCGCGACGTGCCCGTTCGACCAGAGCGCGTCGGCGGCCTCGGACCGCTGGCGCCCCAATGCGAGGTGCTTTTGTAGCGTCGCGCGCGCGTCCTCCGGGATGGTCTTGGACGTGGCGCGGGCTTCGCTCAGTAGGAAATACTCGCGGATTCGAGCCGATTACCGTGGTCACCCGCAGCCTCCGTGGTGGCGCAAGGGTTACCGTGCCCTGCCGGCTGCGGCAAGAGCGCGGTGCGTGCGGGAGCGTCCCGGGTTGCCGAAGCGGGCGAGCGCCAGCGCCGCCAGCAAGCCGAGCACGGTGGCTACGATGGACCACGGCAGATCGGCCGGGTGGTAGGCGATCTCGATGTCGTGCTCGCCGGCGGGCAGGTCGAGCGCCAAGCGCCCTTGGTCGTCGACCGGCGTGCCGGTGGAGGCCGTCCAGTCGGCGTCGTAGTTCTGGTTGAACACGACCCGCGCCGGCTCCTCCAGGCGCACCACGGCTCGCGCGGTGTGGTTCGCGCGCTCGAACGACTCCAGCGTTCCGGCGGTCCGAGGCTCGATGCGGACTTGGGGCACGTCGCCGGTCCAGAGGTGTCGCGAAATCGGCCAAGGCACCGGGTCGTAGCAGGACGCCGTGCCCACGTTCATCGAGGGGTAGTGCGCGTAGCGCTGGAGGTAGCCGGCCGCGCCGACCAGGTGGAAGCGCGGGTCGGGATCGGCTTCCACCGGCGCGCCGTCCCAGCGGGAGGTGATGCGCACGTCGTCGCTGACGATTTCCAGGCCCACCGCCAGCACCAACACCCACGCCAGCGCCACCAGCGCGCGTTGCGTGCCGGGCCAGGTGGTGCTCGCGCGCGTCCACCGCAGCGCGCGGTCGAGCGCCAGGCCCGCCAGCGGCACGAGGTAGAATGTGAGCAGGACGTGGAAGCGGCTCGGCACGTGGAGGTTGTCGAAGACCGGGAAGTGGTGGAGCAGCGGCCACGGCCAGAACGCGTCCACGGCGCCCATCGCGCAGGCGCCGAAGACGGCGGTTCCGATCACCAGGTGGATCGTTCGCCGGTTGCCAAGCGCGATCAGCGCGCCGTAGGCCGCCAGCGCGAGGATGCCCCAACCGACGAACGAGCCGTACTCGGCCCACACCCATCGGTGGCCCCACACCCAGGAGTGCGGCTCGCGGGCGGTCAGCGACTCGACGAGGTTCGCGATGCTCTGCGAGTCCTCCATCCGCGTGTCTCGCGGGAAGCGGCTCATGGTCAGGTAAATCGGCCAGAGCCGGGCCGCGCCGATGCTCAGGGTCAGCGCCCCCGACACGGCGCCGGTGCGGATCACTCGCCACCACGCGCCGGGGCGCTCGATCAGCACCACGAACGAGTCGACGAAGAGGAGCAGGAACGCGAGTGGGAAAGGATAGGTGCCGCCCTCGAAGAGGATCAGCCCCATCAGCGCGCCCACGCCGCCGGCGTAGCGCAGGTCGTCGTGGGCGCGGCGCCAGCAGTAGTAGATCCAGGGCAGGTAGTGGAAGCCGAGGAAGGTGCTGTGCCCGCCCGCGCCGCGCCACGCGAAGAACCCGCTGAACGCCCACGCCAGCGCCGTCAGCGCCGCCGCCGGGACCCGCATTCTGTGGATGCGCCGCGCGACCAGCATCATCCCCGCGAAGCCCACCACGTGGTGCAAGAGGATGAAGAGCTTGTGGCCGTGCACGGTGCCGAAGAGGAGGCCGGTCAGCCACCACGTCGGCGCGTAGAGCTGCGACTGCGGCTGGCCCCACATCGAGACGCCGCCGCAGTGGTTCGGCATCCCAGAGGGGCTGCTCCCCGAAGCGCGTGATCGAGATGCGCCCGACCTCCCACCAGTGGTGGAACTGCTGCCAGTCGCCCCAGCCGCTCGCGTCCCACTCCCACAGCGCCGGCGCATACGCGATCAGCGCGATCAGCGTACCGTAGAGCCAAGGGGCGAGGCGCCCGCGTGAACGAAGGGGGAGCACGGAGGGCGGAATCCTACTCGGGCCGCACGCCGGCGTCCCGTGCCACGCCGGTGGCTCGGACGGCGCCGGTGGCGCGCACGGCGCCGGTGGCCCCCACCACAAGGGTGTCCGGTGCTACGCCGGCGTCGCGTGTCGTACCGGCGTCGCGTGTCGTGCCGGCGTCCTGTTGCTCGGCCGAGCGCAGGTGGATGTTGGTGATGCGGGCGACGGTCCCGGAGCGGCCGTGCTGCTCGTAGGAGAGCAGGCTGCCGTCGCCCTGCGGGTCCTGCACGCAGAAGGTCAGCCAGAGATCGGCGGGCGCGCGCGCCGTCAGCGGGATGGGAATCGGCGTCGGGTCGCGGATGATCTCCGCCTTCCCGCCACTGGTCGGTGTGGTAGCGGCCGTGCAGCGGGTAGTGCAGCGCGTGCATGTCGCGCGGCAGGGCGTAGCCGCGAGGGGCTTCGATCATCAGCCGGAAGAAAAGGTCGCGATCGGTCTCTCCTTCGACGCGGTAGTAGCAGGTGACGTCGAGGGTCCCCCCAGGCGACACCTCCGTCTGGGGGATGTCGCAGCCGAGCAGCGTGAAGAGCCCGGGAAAGCGCAGGCCGAGCGGGTGCGTCATGTGCGCCGGAGGCGCGTCCATGAGGTGCTCGTGGATGAAGGTCGTGTTCCGGTGCTGCTCTCGGCTCGAGCGCGCCACCCACGCCTGCAGCGTGCCGAGCAGCTCCTCGGCCTCCTCGGGCCGCGCGTCGGACAGGTCGTGATGCTCGCCTGGATCGGCGGCGAGATCGAAGAGCTGCACCGTGCCCTCGCGGAGCCACCAGTGGAGCTTCGCGTCGCCGTGGCGGATGCTCTTGATGTCGAAGGGGAAGAGGCCGTCGGGCAAGAGCTCGCCGAAGAGCCAGCGGTTCGGATCGGGCTGCCTCTGCCCGGTCATCAGCGGGAGCATGCTCTCGGCCGGCATGGGATGAGGCACCTCGATCCCGGCCATGTTGAGCACCGTCGGGGTCAGATCCATCAGCGAGACGGTACCGTCCACCCGGCGCGGCGCGATGCCGGGCGCGTGGATCATCAGCGTGGCGTCGATCTCCTCTTGATAGAGCGTCGACGCGTGCCCGCTTTGACCGTGCTCGCCGAACGCTTCGCCGTGATCGGAGGCGAGGATGACGACGGTCCGCTCGCTGCAATCCGTGCGCCTCCAGCGCATCGAGGATCCGCTGGAACTGCTCGTCCGCCACGCCGATTCTCCGAGTCGTATTGGTCCAACTGCGTCATGCCGTAGCGGGACGGATCGCCCGGCTGCAGATAGGGCTTGTGGACGTGGAAGAGGTGGATCCACTGGAGGAAGGGCTGGCCGGACGCGGCGAGCTCGTCGAGCTGCCGGAGCGCGTGGTCCACCGCCTCGGTGCTCGGCGGCTTGTACTCCAGCACCTCGTCGATCTCCTCGAACCCCTGGAAGAAGCCGTGCGAGCGGTGGAAGTACTCGGTGCCCATCGTCACCGCCGTCTGCCAGCCGTGCTCGTGCATGGTCTCGGCGAGGGTGACGTTCTCCGGCAGGAGCGCTGGGTAGAGGTACTCGTCGCCGTAGGCGATCTCGGGATGGGTAGAGCCCCGTGAACATGGCCGGGATCGAGCGGATCGAGCGCGACGAGGGCGCCGCCGCCTCGCGGAAACGCACGGCGGTGCGACCGAAGGCGTCGATGTTGGGCGAGGTGTCCCGGCGATAGCCCTCGATGCCGAGGTGGTCGGGGCGCAGGGCGTCGATGGTGACGATGACGAAGTTGGGCCGGCTCGGCATCCGCGCGGGCCGCGCGCCGTAGGCGCCGTCACCGTCCATCCTCACCACTGGCGATCCGTCCCCGCCGAAGCAGTCGAGGTCGACGCCGTCGCCCGGCTGGTCGAGCGTGCCGGGGTGGATCCGCGCGTCGAAGTCGTTGCAGTCCCGCCCGCCGAAGCCCCAGGCGTAGCGGTCGCCGTCGAGGTCGGTCGCGCGCGTGTAGCGATGGAGCAGCCAGCGGCCGGCGATGGTGTCCTCCTCCACCAGCGTCCGGACCGCGTTGCGTGCGCCGTAGGTGCGGGCGCTGATCAGCCACGCGGCGAGGGCGACGCCGATCAGCACGCCCCCCACGATCCGTGCCCCGCGCCTGCTCCGCCGCAGGAGCGCCCGCCCGATCACCGCACAGATCAGGTAGGTGGCCATGGCCAGCGGGATCAGGATCAACGCCTCGCCGTAGACCTCGACCACGGCCGGATGGCGGACCAGCCAGCGGGCGGTCCCGGCCGCGGCCATGCCGAGCCCGAGGACGACGAGCGCGCCGGGCGACGCGGCACGACCCAGCCTCCGCGCCACCTTCACCACCGCGACCCGCACCAGGCTCGCTAGCAGGAACGCGGCGACGAGCAGCAGCAGCACGTACCCGGCCATGGTCCACGCCGCGAGATCGATGCGGTGGGCGACCGTCGCCAGGTACTCGTAGGCGACGCGGGAGCCGAGCGTGACGAGCCCGGTCGCGGCTGCCCAGCCGAGCATCGTGCCGCTGAGCTGAGGTGCCGGCGCCAGCCAGAGGTGGGGGGTGCTCAGTCGCCCCAGGAGGGGCGCCAGGCTCGGCGTGGAGCGGACGACGGCGATCAAGAGCGCCATCAGCAGCCCGAAGAGGGCGCCGGCCGGCAGGTAGAACGCGATGGTGTGGAAGGTGGCCAGCGTGAGGTCGCCCCCGCTCGCGTGGGGGGCGCTCACGGCGACCCGTAGGCCCTCACCGAGCGCCAGGAGCAGGCTGGAGACGACGCCGACCGAGAGCTGCTCGGACACGAGCGGAGGGCGCCGCCCGGTAGCCGGCCGTGTCGCCGGTCCCCGCCCCTCGTTGCGCTCGGTGGGAGACTTCACGGTCGACCTGCTCGGCGCCGCCGGCTCGGGGTGGGAGCGCGGCGCGATCGCGCCGGATGAAAGCACGGAAGGAGGGCCGGCGCCACTTCGTGCCCGCCGCGTTCAGCGATGGAAGTACGTGTCCCGATCGAAGTCGTGGTAGGTCTCGTAGATCGTGTCGTAGTGGGTGACGAAGTACCCGCTCAGCACGACCACGGCGGCGAGGCCGAGCGCGGTGGTGGCCCGCGCCAGCGTCTGGAGCGTCCGGTTCTGCCGCCACACCGACACCAGCGCGTAGGGGGTGAGCGCGAAGGCGGTGGTCAGCGTCACGGCGCGCCGGATGATGGGCCACGCGACCGGCTGCTTGGCCCAGAGCGGGTCGAGCGTGAAGTTCAGCCCGTACATCACCAGCAGGACCAAGAAGAGCGTGCCGCCGAGGAGGGTCGGTCGCCGCCAGAGCTGGGTCAGGAACGCGCCCGCGCCGAGGCAGAGGAAAGGGTAGAGCGGGACGATGTACCAGCCGAAGGTCCAGTTCCCGCTTCCGACCGAGATCGCCACCAGGTAGGTCGCCAAGGGAAGGGTCAGCGTGGCCATGTCCCGGCGCCCGCGGCGGAACACGCCGGCTGCGAACGCGATCCACAAGAAGAGCGCCCAGCCGCGACCCATCAGGTTGTGGTTGATCAGGGTCGCGTCGAAGAAGCGCGGGAAGAGGTTCCAGTGGGTCGGCCGCGTCCCCTGCTGCGCCTGGGTGAAGATGAACGCGCTCCAGTCGATCGCGGCGCCGAAGACCAAGAGGAGCGAGGCCACGCCCAGCCCGAGGAGCGCGGCCCAGACGGCGCGCTTGGTCTCTCCGCGCTCGGCCGCCACCAGCATCACCAGCGTCGGCACCCACACGATGCCCGGCACCTTGGCGATCGGCGCCAGGCCCGCGCAGATGGCCGCCAGCACCAGATGGCCGGTCTTTCGCCCGTCGTCCCGCCACTTCAGGAAGAAGAGCACCATCGAGAGCACCAGCGGGACGAGGAGCGCTTCCTCTTTGATCACGCGGGTCTGCAACGCGATGATGGGCAGGACGGCGTAGATCAGCGCGCCGAGCCAGGGCGCGGGCGAGCGCGGGAAGAGCCGGCGGCCGATGGCGATCATCAGCGCCAGCGAGAGCGCGCTCAGCGCGATGGGGACCAGCCGGGTGTGCGAGAGCTTGGCGTCGAGCCAGTGGTGCGCGCCGCCGAGGTGCGCGGCGGCCCCCACCAGCACGTGGAGCAGCGGCGGGTGCTCGAAGTAGGGGCTGATGACCGGCCGCACTTCGCCGAAGAAGCGCACCTCGGTGTGCTGCACCCGGCTGCCGTAGACGTGGGGCCAGAGCGACCAGCCCCGGGTGGTTCCGTCCTCGAGCAGCGACCAGCCGTTCCAGGTCGCGAAGAGCTCGTCCGCGTTCTCGCGGAACTCGGGCATGACGTCGTAGTCGAAGAGCCGGTAGCCGGTCCCGAGCAGGACGAGGGCGAGGGTGAAGAAGGCGGCCCAGCGGCGGCGGCGGGCTCGCTCGTCCTCGGTGCGGACGGCGAAGAACGCGACGAGGCCGAAGAGGAGGGCAGCGGCGAGGGCGACGGTCCACGTCGCCGTTCGCGCCGTGTCCCACGCGCCGGCGGCGGGCGTCAGCGCGCTCCGCGGGACCGGCGAGAGCGCGTCCGGGCTCGGTCCCCAGCGAAGCTCGAAGTGCGCCGATTCCGGAAAGCGTTGCGTTCGCGTGTAGGCCCGGGGGCGCGCCGTCCAGTGCACGCGCAGCGCGTGGACGCCGGCCTGGACGGGCGTCTCGTCGGCGGGCTCGCCGTCGACCTCGATCTCGGCCTCGCGAGAGACGTCGGCGCCGAGGTAGCGCGGCGAGCCGGCCGGCACGGTGATCGTGGCCCGAAGCTCGGCGTCGATGGTCGGCAGCGCCGTCGGACGCTCGAGGCGCTCGAAGGGCCAGCCTTGGACGTAGCGGGCCAGGGGTCGATGGACGTTCGGGAACGCGACGCGATGCTCCGTGGTCCGATCGATGAGCTCGCGCTCCCCGTCGACGGTGGCGTACCAGGAGGCGCTCCAGCCCTGGCGGAAGTAGACGTCTCCCGCCGCGGCCAGCGCGAAGCAGGCGAGGGCGACGAGGGCCGCCACCGAAGCCGCGCGTCGGGTGCGGCTCATGCGCGTGCTCCCCCGGGCGCCCGATGCGCTGGCTCCTCGCCGCGGCGGGGCGGCGAGGAAGGGTCGGAGTCGTCGGCTCGGCGAGCGCGCTCGGTGTGCATCGGGATCATGTCGTCGCGCTCGGGGACCGAATCGCGCGCGGAGCTTGGTTCATGCGGGCCCGTGGGGGCAAGCGTGGCGCGCGGCCTCGGCTGGGGAGAGCGTTGTGAGGATTCTGGAATTGGCCGAGACCCGTCGCGCCGCCCAGCCTCGATCGCGTTGGCGACGGACGCCCCGGAAGCGCCCTCGGAGGGGCGACCGGCGCCGTCGTGGAGGGAGGTCGACGTGGAGCGAGCGCGCGTGTGGATGGTGGTCGGAGTCGCTGTGGCGCTTTGGGCGCAGGCGCGGCAGGCGAGGGCGGACGTGCACGATCTCGAGCTCGACGGTGCCGATCGCGCTGATGGATTGCACCAGCGGGCTCAGCGCGGCGCCGTCGGGGTTCGGCTACGCCAACGCGTCCGGTCTGGCCACGGGGCTGGAGGGCCGCCTCTTCTTCGGCGGCCGACACGGCATCTTCTTCATGGGGGTGATGGCGGGTGCGCAACATCAGGCCGGGCCGCTCCTCGGCGCGGTGGACGGCTACGCCTTTCGGACCACGCTGATGGAGGCGGGGCTGACGGCGCGGGTGCTCCTGCCTTGCCTCAGCCAAGGGGACGTGAAGTGGCGGCTCGGCGGGGTCTTGGCGCTGGTCGGAGCCTATGCGGACGCCGGCACGGGCGTCGGCGGCCAGCGCAACGGGCCGGCTGCGGATGCGCGCGCGGCGGCGGCGGCGAGCCTGGACCACTCCGGGCTCGGCTGGCGGCTCGCGTTCGACCTGAGCTGGCACGTGGACGCCTTCCTGGTCGGTGTCGGTGCCGGCGTTCGCCAGTATTTCCCCATCGGCAGCGCCATCGCCCGGGTGTGGCTCGCGGACGTGGGGATCCGGGTCGGCGCGCGCTTCGATCTGTGGCCAGCGCCGGCAGCGCGGCGTGATCCCTGGCGCGACCTCTGACACGTGAGCGGAGCACGCCAGCGTTCCGTGGGGCCCACGATCGGAGAGCTCCTGCATTCGGGCCCCCGCGATTTCCGGTGGATTCGAATGAACCGGTGCTCTAGTCTGCGCGCCTCGAATCGGCATGGGTGGGCAACAGAAGGCGAAAGGGGGCGCCGTCCGCGTGCGGCCTGCGCCCCGAACGGTCGCGATCACGGGCGCGGACTCGTTCCTCGGCAGGAACCTGATTGGTCTCCTGGAAGAGGACGACGGCTATCCCCGCATCGTGGCGCTCGACGCGAGACGTCCTCGGACCGCAGGTCGGAAGACCCGCTTCTACGAGGTCGATTCTGACGAACCCGGCGGTCGAGGCACGGCTGGCCGAGATCCTGGTTGCCGAGGAGGTCGACACCTGCGTCCACCTGGCGTTCTTGGCCAGCCCGACGGTGGCGGAGGCGTGGGCCCACGAGCTCGAGAGCGTCGGCACGATGCACGTGCTGAACGCGTGCCGGCAGGTGCCCCTGTCCAAGCTGGTCGTCGCCTCGCAGACGCTCCTCTACGGCCCCCACCCGGACAACCCGAACCGCATCGTCGAGACGCGGCCGCTCCGCGGCCTCTCGGGCTCGCGCTTCTTGGCCGACAAGATTGAGGCCGAGCGCGAGGTGCATCGCTATGCGGGCGAGAACCCCGCGTGCTGCGTGACGGTCCTGCGCCTGGCGCCACTCCTCGGGCCGACGGTGCAGGGCTGGGTGACGCGGTGGCTCTCGCGTCGCGTCGTGCCGACTCTGCTCGGCTTCGATCCGCTGGTGCAGTTCCTTCACGAGATGGACGCCGTGGCCGCGTTCAAGCTCGCGCTCGACCGGCGGGCGCCGGGCGTGCTCAACATCGTCGGGGAGGGGGTGTTGCCGGTGTCGACGGTGATCAAGCTGGCGGGGCGCCTCGCGTTCCCGCTTCCGAGCCGCGTGCTGCGCGCTGCGACGTCGCTCCTGTGGATGGCCAACCTCAACGAGGCGCCGCCTCACTTCGTCGCCTTCCTGCGCTACCTGTGCGTGGCGGACGACAGGGCGGCGAAGCGCGCGCTGGGGTTCGAGCCCGCTTTCACCACCCGCGAGGCGGTACTGGACTTCGCCGGGGCGCTCCGACTGCGGGAGGCGAAGCTGATCCAGGAGGCCTTCGCGTGAGCGGCGACGCCAAGAAGCGGCCCTCGGCGAGGCGCGCGCGAACGGCGAAGCCCGAGCAAGCCGCCGACGCGGGCTCGGAGAAGAAGGCGGCCAAGCGGAAGGTGAGCGCGCGTCGCCCCGCGGGGACCGAAGAAGCCGCGCGGCCACGCCGCAAAGCCGCCCGCGGGAGCGCGGGAAAGGCGGCCCGAGCGAAGTCCGAGGGCCAGAGCGCGAGCGACGGCGTGACGACCCCGAAGAAGCGGGCCAGCGCGAGGCGTACAGAGACGCCGAGGGCGCGCGAGAGCGGCGCCGACCGGGAGTCGGTCGACGCGCCGCGCGACGCGGCGAAGCGGACGCCGAAGGTGCGCCGTCCGCAGGAGCCGGCGGCATCCGAAGCGCCCCGGGAGACCCCGCCTGACGCCGAGGCGCCCGATCCTTTGCACGAGCTGGAAGAGACCGTCGACCGGCTGATCCAGGAGGCGGACTCCATCGCCGGTGACCCGCACGCGCGGCGTCGTGCGGCGGAGGCGCTCTCCGAGCTGGCGACCCGGCTGGGCGGCTATGAAGAACGCGCCCCGGGGGCCGAGGAGACAGGCCTGATCGACAGCGCCCGCGAGCTCCTCTCCACCGACTACTACGTCCGCCGGTGGGGTCGCCTGGCGATGCGCCACCGAAGCGAAGAGGTCGACGACTTCGGCCTCGACCGGACGTACGAGGGCCGGGTCGCGCCGCTCTTCGAGGCGCTCTACCGCCGGTGGTTCCGTGTCACCGTGCGCGGCGCCGAGCACGTCCCGGCGGAGGGCCGCGCCATGATCGTGGCCAATCACGGAGGCGCGCTGCCCTGGGACGGGTTGATGGTCCGCACCGCGCTCCGGCTGGAGCATCCGGCGCGGCGCGAGGCGCGGTGGCTGACGGAGGACTTCGTCTACCACATGCCCTTTCTCGGGCCCTTCCTCACCCGCGTCGGCGCCGTGCGCGCCTGTCCGGAGAACGCCGAGCGGCTGCTCGATCAGGACGCGCTGCTGACCGTCTTCCCGGAGGGCATCAAGGGGATCGGCAAGCTCTACCGCGACCGCTACCGGCTCCAGCGCTTCGGGCGCGGCGGCTACGCGAAGCTAGCGCTCCGAACCGGAACGCCCATCGTGCCGGCCGGCATCGTGGGCTCGGAGGAGGCCTACCCGCTGCTCGTCCAGAGCACCCTCCTGGCCAAGCTGGTGGGGGTGCCGTTCTTGCCGGTCACGCCGACCTTCCCCTGGCTCGGGCCCTTGGGCCTGGTCCCGCTGCCGAGCCGCTGGGTGATGGTCTTCGGTGAGCCGATTACCTTCGATGAGCACGGCCCGGAGGCCGCGCAGGACGCGCTCTTGGTCAACCGCCTCAACGACGAGGTGCGCGCGAGGGTGCAGGAGCTGGTCGAGGACGCCCTCGGCGCGCGCGACGCCGCCTATCTGTAGCTACCCGCAGACGCGGTTGCGGCCGGTGCGCTTGGCCTCGTAGAGCTTCTCGTCGGCCAGCTTCACCAGCTCCTGCGGGTCGGCGACTCCGGGGCCCCACTCCGCGACGCCTACGCTGATGGTCACCGGGATCTGCGTCCCTTCGAAGCGGAACGTCCCCGCCTCCACCGACGCGCGCAGCTTCTCGCCGAGCTGCAGCGCGCCCTCGCGGCCCACCTCGGGCACGATGACCGCGAACTCCTCGCCACCGGTGCGCGAGGGCACGTCGTCCCGCCGCACCCGGTGGCGCACCAGGGCCCCGAGCTGCCGAAGCACCGAGTCGCCTGCGAGGTGCCCGTAGGTGTCGTTGATCTGCTTGAAGTGGTCGATGTCGAAGAGGACGAGCGCGAAGGTTCGCTCGTAGCGGCGCGAGCGCGAGGCCTCCCGCTCGATGGCCTCGTTGAAGTAGCGCTTGTTGTGGAGCTCCGTGAGGCCGTCCACCGTCATCAGCCGGTAGATCTCCTCGTGGTACTGCGCTTCCATGTTCCCGCTGACGATGAACTTGAAGATGGTCCGGCCGACCTTGATCTGGTCGCCGTCGCGGAGCACGACCTCCTCGACCAGCTCGTCGTTGACGTAGGTGCCGTTGGTCGAGCCGAGGTCGGAGATGGCGTAGTGGCTACGCTGGCGGACGATGCGCGCGTGGTTGCGCGACACGCTCTCCTGATCGAGCTGCACGTCGCACTTGGATGAGCGCCCGATGATGGTGGGCTCCGGGCCGAGTGGCACGCGTCGCCCCAGGTCGTCGCCGTAGATGATGACGAGGCACCCCTCGCGACCGTCTTCTTCACGGTGCTTGGGCGACTTCGTGATCACGGTGACGACCGTCTTGTTCGGGTTCGTCGTCCGCTCGTCCTCCATCGGACGGAATAATGACCGAGACGCTGACGGAGCGAAAGAAGCGGATTCTTTGACCCGTCGATCGGGCGTCGATAGGTTCGCCGGCGATGGGAGCCTCGCGCCGCACCGTGCAGGTGGTGCTCGGGGTCGCTCTGGCCGGGGCGGCGATCGGGTTCCTCTCGGGCCCGGGAGCCACACAACCTCCGGCCCACGCCGAACGCGGCGAGGAGCGACCCGCGCCCCGGCACGAAGGAGCAGCGACGCCGCCCCCGCCGCGGCGTCCGCGTCCTTCGCACGGGCGCACCTTTCCGGGGCTCGACCCCCTGCGCCACCGGGTGGAAGACGGCGTCACCATCGCCGATCTCAGCGACGGGAGCACCGCGCTCTTGTCCATCCATCCCGGGCTGCAAGCGCACGTGGCCTCGGTCTACGCGCGCTACGAGGTGCCCTTCGGCGGGCTGGTGGCGATGGAGCCGTCCACCGGGCGGGTCCTCGCCTACGTCTCGCACTCCAGCGCCGACCCCGAAGCGGGCGATCAGGTCCTCGATCCGAGCGCGCCGACGGCGTCGGTCTTCAAGATCGTCACCGGCTCGGCTTTGGTCGACGCCGGCGTCGAGCCCGACGGTGAGGTCTGTTACCACGGCGGCGCCAGCCGCATCCTGCTCGGCAACCTCGAGGACGATCCCGATCGCGATTGGCGCTGCGCCAGCCTGGCCGACGCGATGGGCAGCTCCATCAACTGCGTGTTCGCCAAGCTGGCGACGCGCCACCTCGATCCGTCGACACTGGAACGGTACGCCTCGGCGTTCGGCTTCGGTCAGGCGCTGCCTTTCGACGTGCCCACGCGGGTCAGCCCCTCGGAGGTGCCGGAGGACCGGCTCGAGTTCGCGCGGACGTCGGCCGGCTTCTGGCACATGCACATGTCACCGCTGCACGGAGCGCTGATCGCCTCGACGATCGCCAACCGGGGCCGGATGCCCCGGGCGACGCTGGTCGATCAGGTGCTCGACCCGCGCGGCGGCATCTCGTACCGGGCCGAGCCCGACGTCTTCCGCGAGGTGATCCCGGCCCGCACGGCCCGGGCCGTGGGCGCGATGATGCAGCGGACGGTCTCGCACGGGACGGCCCGCCGCACCTTCTTCGACGGCCACGGCAACGCGTTCCTGCCCGGCATCGACGCGGCGGGCAAGACCGGCACCCTCGCCAGCGACGAGCCTTACCGCGGCTACACCTGGTTCGTCGGGTTCGCGCCGGCGGACGCGCCGACCATCGCGGTGGCCGCCCTGGTGGTCAACGAGCCCCGCTGGCGGATCAAGGCCGTCTACGCCGCCCGTGAGGCGCTTCGCTACTGGTTGGTCGTGCGCCCGCGCGAGGAAGCCCGCGCCGCGCGCGAGGCTCGCGCGCAGATGGAGCGCGCGGCGGAGCCCACGCCGGCGGAGTGACCGTTCGGGGCGGTCGGGCGAGCGTGGGAGGCGGACTGCCGGGGCCTGCTCTCGCGCCCCCACTTGCGGAGTGGCGTGGGGACCGGCGAATTCGGGCCACCCGTGAGCAATCCCTCCGACCCGCCCTCGAGCTCCGATTCGACGCCCGCCGGTGATTCCGGCGCCGCCGAGGCCAGCTCCGCCGAGCCCGCCACCGGCGGGCCGACCCTCGAGCCCGGCTCGCCGCCTTCCGGCGAGACCGCCGACGCCGCGGGCGGCGACGGCGACCGCAGCTCGGTGCCGCCTCCCGATTCTCGATTTCGCGGGCTGGGGCACGGTCGAGAAGATCGAGGACCTGAGCCCCGAAGGGGTGGACGTCGACGACCTCGACAACACGCCGCGCCACGCGCTCGGGACGTGGGCCTCCACGGCCATCTGCGGCAACGACATCACCTCGAGCTGCCTCTACGTCTCGGCGCTGGCGGCCGCCCAGGCCGGTGCGCTCGCGCCCATCGCGCTCGGCGTGGTGGCGCTCGTCCTCTACCTCTTCCGCACCATCTACGCCGAGGTCGGGAGCGCCCTGCCGCTGAACGGCGGCACCTACACGCTGCTGCTCAACACGACGAACAAGAAGCTGGCGGCGGGCGCCGCCGTGCTCACGCTCCTCTCCTACGTCGCCACCGCCTGCATCAGCGCCGGTGAGGCGATGCACTACGCGCACAACCTCTGGCAGGGCCTGGACGTCAACTGGGCCACGGTCGCGCTGTTGGGGTTCTTCGCGATCTTGAACCTGGTGGGCATCACCGAGTCGGCGGTCGTCGCGCTGGTCATCTTCGTCGCCCACATGCTGACGCTCGTGGTCCTCTCGGGCTTCAGCATGGTCACGTTCGCCCAGCATCCTGGGCAGTTCCTCGAGAACTGGCAGACGCCGACGCCCGGCGGGTTCGCCCACGCGCTCTTCTTCGGTTTCGCCGCTGCCATGCTCGGCATCAGCGGGTTCGAGAGCTCGGCCAACTTCATCGAGGAGCAGAAACCGGGGGTCTTCCCGAAGACGCTCCGCAACATGTGGGTGGCGGTCACCGTCTTCAACCCGCTGATGAGCCTGCTCTCGCTCGGCGTTCTGCCGTTGGCGTTCATCGGAGCGCACAAGACGGATCTCTTGGCGCAGATGGGCGAGATGGCCGCTGGGCGCTGGCTCGGCGTGTGGGTGAGCGTCGACGCGGTCTTGGTCCTCTCGGGCGCCGTGCTGACCTCGTTCGTCGGCGTCACCGGGTTGGTGCGCCGGATGGCGCTCGACCGCTGCCTGCCCCAGTTCCTCCTGCGAGAGAACAAGACCCGCAAGACGAACCACTGGATCATCCTCGGGTTCTTCGCGGTCTGCTGCTCCATCCTGGTCGCCACGCTCACGGCGAGCGAGCTCGAGGGCGGCGGAGAGGGACCGCTCGAGTTCGACGTCGACGTCCTGGCCGGCGTCTACACCATCTCTTTCCTGTCGGTGATGGCCCTCTTCGCCATTGGCAACATGTTGCTCAAGGCCAAGCGCGGCCGGCTCCCCCGCGACGTCCGGGCGAGCTGGCCGGCGGTCGCGTTCGCGCTGGTGATGGTGCTCCTCGGCCTGGCCGGGAACGTCTTCATGGACCCGGCCTACGTGCGCGTCTTCGGCATCTACTTCGCCATCTTCGGGCTCGCCGTGGCGGTGATGTTCCTGCGGGTGCAGCTGCTGAAGATCCTGCTCTTCATCACCCAGGCGCTGATCTCGCGGGTCAAGTCGCTCCACGACGGACTGAACGGAATCGTCCGCTCCAAGATCGACGCCATCAACGATCGGGTGGTGGTCTACTTCACGCGCGGCGACGATCCGGCGCAGCTCAACAAGGCGGCCCTCTACGTCCTTCAGAACGAGCAGACCAACCGCTTGAAGGTGGTCCACGTCTATCAGGACGAGGCGATGATCCCGCGCGATCTTTCGGATCGCCTGGCCATGATCGACCGCCTCTACCCGGACCTGCGCATCGACTTCGTCGCGGTGCGAGGCAAGTTCGGGCCCGAGCTGATCGAGGTGCTGAGCCGCCGGCTGAACGTGCCGAAGAACTACATGTTCATCGGCACCCCGGGCGACCACTTCCCGCACCGCATCGAGGCGCTCGGCGGCGTCCGCGTGATCCTCCGATCCGAGCACGCTCGGCCCGGAAGAGCAGCCCAGCTCGGATCGGCCCAGAAGTTCAGCGCAGCTCGGATCAGCCCAGCGCTTGGCGGGCCACCTCTACGTCGAGCAGGCCTTCCTTGACCAGCTCGCGCAGGTGCATCTCGAAGGTCTGCATGCCGTAGGGGTGCCGGCCGCGCTCCATGATGTCCTTGAGCGGCGGGTTGCCCTCCGGCTTGCGGATGCTCTCGCGCGCGGTGCCCGTCGTCACCAGGACCTCCGCCGCCAGCACCAGCCCCTGCCCGTCGGCTCGCGGCAACAAGCGCTGGGCGACGATGCCCTTGAGGTTGTCGGCGAGGCGCTCGCGCACCTCCTGTGGGTCGCGGTCGCCCGAGAGCGCGAGCACGCGCCCCACCGTGCGCGCGACGTCGGGCGTGTGGAGCGTCGAGAGCAGCAAGTGGCCCGTCTCGGCCGCCTTCAGTGCGATGTCCATCGTCTCCTCGTCGCGGATCTCGCCGACCAGGATGGCGTCGGGCGACTGCCGCAGGGCGGCGCGCAGCGCGGTGGCGAAGTCGGCGGTGTCGAGCCCCACCTCGCGCTGCGAGATCATGCTCGTCCCGTCCTGATGGATGAACTCGATCGGGTCCTCGATGGTCACCACGTGCGAGCGACGCACCTGGTTGAGGTGGCCGATCACCGCCGCCAGCGTGCTCGACTTCCCGTTCCCCGCCGCGCCGCAGACCAGCACCATCCCCCGCTCGAGCTCGGCCAGCTTCCGAACCACCTGCGGGACGCGCAGCTCGTCGAAGGTGGGGATGCGCAGGGGGATGTTCCGCAGCGCCATCGCCAGGGTGCCGCGCTGCCGGTAGACGTTGACGCGGAAGCGTCCGACCCCGGGCACCGAGTAGGCGGTGTCGTACTGGTGCAGATCCTCGAGCGGGCCTTGGAAGCGCGACTGGGCGAGGACCAGGCGCGCCAGCTCCTTGGTCTGCTCGGGCCGCAGCTTGTCGCCCTGCAGGTAGTGCAACGAGCCGCCCACGCGGAACGCGGGCGGCTGGCCGACCTTGAGCAGGATGTCGCTGGCGGCGTACTGCTGACCCTTGCGGAGCAGCGCATGCAGGGCCGACTCTTCCATCGGCCCGCATGGTATCAGCGCGCCGCCTCTGCGATCACGCCTCGTCGCGGCGGTGGACGAGCAGGGTGTTCATCCGCTCGGTGCGCTCGAACTCGTGGCGGTAGGCCTGGGCCTCGCGCTGCGTCTCGAAGGGACCGACCCGCACCCGATACACCGTCCCGCGCCCCTCGACCTCGGCCTGCATCACGAACGCGTGGTGCCCGCGCGCCCGCAGCCCGGCCGCGAACGCGTCGGCGCCCTCGGGGCTGTCGTAGGAGATCACCTGCACGGTGTACTCGCCGTCGTGGCCTGCTCGAGCCGGCGGCTCGGAATCGCGCTCGGGCAGCGCCTCGGCGAACATCGGATCGTGGGCCGCCTCGCGGAGCAGGGCTTCGGAGCCCGGCCCGGCCGCCATCGCGGCGGGGAGGGTGCTCGGCAGCCGGGGCGGGCTCGTCGGGATCGCGGCCGGACGCGAGTCCTCGAGCGGATTCGGGGTGCGCGAGCTCCGCCGCCGCCGCCGCCAGCGCCGCCGCCACCTCGGGCCGCTCGTCGGCCGGGGCCAGCACCTCGGGGAAGGTCAGGTCCGAGGGATCGACCTCGGGCATCTCCGGCTCGCTCTCGTCCTCGGCCATCGGCCCGAGCCCGGCCGCCTGGTCCAGCCGTGCCAGCGGATCGTCCGCCGCGATGGCCTCGTCGTCGCTCGCGCCGCCGACGGCCATGCCCATCGCGAGCACCAGCGCGACGGTGACACCGATCAAGATGGCCACCAACGCGAGCGGGCGGCCCTCGCCCTCGTCCTGTTCCCGGATCTGCTCGAGGTCGCGCATCGCACTGTCCATGGGACCCTCTCCTCCACCGTTGGTACGCCATAAACGTACCGAAACCTACCTGTGCTCCGGTGTAGGTCTCATCGGTACACCCGGTCAAGAAATGCGCGGGGCGGTGTCGAGAGGGCCGTGTACGATGGGCGGGTGAGACGCTTCGCCCCGCTCGTCCTCCTCACCCTGGCGTTCTCGGCTGCGGCCGACGTCGCGCCGGCACAGGAGGACGGGCATCGCGTGCTGCGGCTCGCGACGCTGGTCCCGCGCAACCGGCCGATGACCCGCGCGCTGACGTTGTGGAACCGCGATCTCGCGCGAAGGACGGGCGGCGCGCTCTCGGTGCGCGTCTACTGGGGCGGGTCGATGGGCGACGAGCGCACGATGGTGCGTCGCATGCGCATCGGGCAGCTCGACGCGGCGAGCCTCACCTCGACCGGGCTCTCCATCATCCACCGCCCGGTGCTGGTGATGCAGGTCCCCGGCGTGTTCCGGAGCTACGCGCAAGTGGACGCGGTGCGCGCCGCCCTCGGGCCCGAGCTCGCGCGAGGCTTCGAGGCGCAGGGCTTTTCGCTCCTCGGCTGGGGTGACAGCGGCCGCGTGCGCCTCTTCTCGCAGGAGCCTGTGCGCCGCCCTCGGGACCTCGCTTCGATGCGCCCCTGGGTGCCGCGCAGCGATTCCGTCTTCCGCGCCGTGCTCGCGGCCTGTGGCGCCACCGGCGTCCCACTCTCGATCGGCGAGGTCTTCGGCGCGCTGCGGACGCGGATGATCGACGTCGTGCCGGCGACCGCCATCGCCGTGGCGGGCTTGCAGTGGTTCACCTCGCTCGAGCACGTCACGGCGCAGTCGGACGGTTTCCTGGTCGGCGGGATGGTGCTGCGGCGGAGCTTCCTCGAGGATCTCACCGAAGCGCAGCGCGAGGCACTCTTCGCGAGCGCACGCGACAACCAGGAGCGCTTTCAGCGGAACGTGCGCGAGGGCGACGAGCGGGCCTACCGGGCGCTGCTGCACCACGGGATGACCGAGGTCGACGTGGGCGATCACGAAGCCGAGTGGCGGCGTGTCGGCGAGCAAGCGCGAGCGAGGTTGGCCGGCCGCGTGTTCCCGGCCGCGCTCCTCGATCGGGTCGAGTCGATCGCGCAGCGGACCCGCTGAGATTCCGTCGCGCGCGGGCCCGTCGGCTTCCGCCATCGGCGGCCGCGCGTGTTCATGCGCGCAGGAGCCGTCGCGGCTCGGTCCGATTCCGCGACGGAACGCTACATCGCGGGGACGGTGACGTTGACCTGCTCGCCCCCCGGCGAGCTCGCCTCGAACTGCCAGAGCGAGAGGGTGTCGTCGACCTCGGCGGCGATCTGCAGCGTGTAGTCGCCCGTCATCACGTCCGCGCGCACGATGACGCCCTCCTCGGTCCGCTGGTTCAGGCAGCCGACGAAGGAGCCGTGCCGCGCGTTGCCGGACACGGTGACCATCCCCGAGGCGTCGGGCGGTGCCTCCACCAGCGCCGTCGGCGGCGGGAGGGGCAGCACGGGCGCTGCACAGCTCGGGGCGATCGCCGCGAAGGCGAGCAGCGCGGCACCGAGCCAACGATTTACGCGAGACCGAAGCACGTCGGAGAACGAGATTAGCAACGGTGGTGCCGGCATGCGAGCCGCGCGGTTTTTTCGGCATTCTCGGCTTCAGTGGCACACCTCGTTGGCGATGGTGACAACCGAGTTGGCGCGGGTTTCTCGCGCGCGCGTACGTGCGCGCGCGTGCGTGCGAGAGAGTCGAGACCGTGGTAGGGTGCGCCACGCTCGGGCTTGGACCCGGGCGCCTCGAGCGCGAGCGCCACCGACAACCGGGCGGCGCACGCCCCGCCACTTCGCGAGCGGGGTGACGCGTGCGCCGGCTCCGATGCCGGCCGCGAGGTGCCGAGCCCGCTGGGGGCCGGCGAGGAGAAGGCGGACCCATGGCGGAGCAGACGATCCCGGTCACCCTCGAAGACGAGATGCGCTCGTCGTACCTGGCGTACGCGATGAGCGTCATCGTGGGCCGGGCCATCCCGGACGTGCGCGATGGGCTCAAGCCCGTGCACCGCCGCGTGCTCTACTCCATGCACGAGCAGCGCGTCGCCTGGAACTCCTCGTACAAGAAGTCGGCACGCATCGTCGGTGACGTGCTGGGTAAGTACCACCCGCACGGCGACCAGTCGGTCTACGACGCGCTGGTCCGGATGGCGCAGGAATTCTCCATGCGCTACCCGCTCGTCGACGGGCAGGGCAACTTCGGCTCGGTCGACGGCGACCCGCCCGCGGCCATGCGTTACACCGAGGTGCGCATGGCCCGGATCGCGAGCGAGCTGCTCGCGGACATCGACAAGGACACCGTCGACTTCGGGCCGAACTTCGACGACAGCGAGAGCGAGCCGCTGGTCCTGCCGAGCCGGGTGCCGAACCTGCTGATCAACGGCTCGGGCGGCATCGCGGTCGGCATGGCGACCAACATCCCGCCGCACAACGCGGCCGAGATCATCGACGCCGTCATCCGCCTCATCCACGACCCCGAGCTGACCATCGACGAGCTCATGGTCGACGACCCGGAGACGGGCCGGCTCGGCGTGAAGGGCCCCGACTTCCCGACGGCGGGCTTCATCTACGGCACGAGCGGCATCCGCGCCGCCCTCCACACGGGCCGCGGCCGCGTGGTGATGCGCGCCCGGGCCGAGGTCGAGCCGATGCCCGGCAAGAACGACCGCGAGCACATCGTGGTCACGGAGATCCCCTACCAGGTCAACAAGTCCGACCTACTGAAGAAGATCGCGGAGCTCGTTCGCGAGAAGAACGTCGAGGGCATCAGCGATCTTCGTGACGAGTCCGACCGCGACGGGATGCGCATCGTCGTCGAGCTCAAGCGTGACGTGCCGGGCCAGATCGTGCTCAACCAGCTCTATCAGCAGACCGCGCTGCAGACCACGTTCGGCGTCAACTGCCTCGCCATCGTCGACGGCCAGCCGAAGGTCCTGAGTCTCAAGGACACGCTGCAGCACTTCATCTAGCACCGCCGCGAGGTCGTCACGCGGCGCACCCGCCACGACCTGCGCAACGCGATGGAGCAGCGGGAGATCGTCGAAGGCCTCGGCATGGCCGTGACCGACGTCGATCTCGTCGTCAGCACCATCCGCGCGGCGAAGGACCCGGACGAGGCCAAGGCGGCCCTCATGGAGCTGCCCCTCTAGGGGCTCGAGGAGTTCGTGCGGCGCGCGGGTCGCCCCGAAGAGGAGATCGCGAAGGCGAACGAGCACGGCCAGTACTTCCTGAGCGAGCGCCAGGCCAAGGCCATCCTCGACATGCGCCTCGCCCGCCTTACCGGCCTCGAGCGCGAGAAGCTCGCGGTCGAGTACGGCGAGGTCTGCGAGCTGATCGCCTCCCTCCAGGCCATCTTGGGCAGCGACGCGCGCCTGCTCGAGGTCATCGTGGACGAGCTGCAGGAGATCCGCGAGCGCTACGCCGACGACCGGCGCACCGAGATCGTCCAGGCCGAGGGCGACATCGACATCGAGGACCTGATCGCCAACGAGCCGATGGTCGTCGTGGTCTCGCACGGCGGCTACCTCAAGCGCGTGCCTCTCACCGAGTACGAGGCGCAAGGTCGCGGTGGCAAAGGCAAACGCGCCGCTCAGCGCAAAGAAGAAGACCACGTGCGCTGGCTCTTCATCGCCAACGCGCATGATCAGGTCCTCTTCCTGACTGACAAGGGCAAGGTCTACCTCAAGAAGGTCTACCAGATCCCCAGCGCCTCGCGTACGGCGCGGGGGCGTCACGTGGCCAACTTCGTGGGCCTGGACGCCGAGGAGCAACTCGCCTCGATCCTGGCCATCGAGAGCCTCGAGACCGAGGACGCCTTCCTGCTCACCGTCACCAAGAACGGCAAGGTGAAGCGCACGGCGCTGAGCGCGTACGCGAACATCCGCCAGAACGGGCTCATCGCCGTGGCGATCGAGGAAGGCGACCAGCTCCTCAGCGCGCGGCTGGTCCGCGCCGAGGACGAGGTCCTGCTCGGCACGGCCAGCGGGATGAGCATCCGCTTCAAGATCGAGGACGTCCGGCCCATGGGCCGTGACACCCGCGGCGTGCGCGGCATCGATCTGCGTGGAGACGACCGCGTGATCGGCATGGACATCATCGAGAACGAGGAGCAGCAGGTCCTCACCATCAGCGCGAACGGCTACGGGAAGCGCACGCCGATCTAGGAGTGGCGCCTGCAGAACCGCGGCGGCAAGGGCATCATCGCGATGGTCACCAGCGAGCGGAACGGCCCGCTGGTGAAGCTGCGGCTGGTGCGCGACACGGACCAGGTGATGGTCGTGACCAGCGGCGGCCAGATCATCCGCACCTACGTGCACCAGATCCGCGAGGCCGGCCGAAACACGCAGGGTGTGCGGATCATCCGCGTCGCGGAACACGAGCGGGTGGTGGACCTCGAGCCGGTCGAAGCCCTCGACGAGGAGGAGCTCGACGAGAGCGACGAGGGGCTCGTCTCCAGGAGGAAGCGGAGGCCGAGCGTCGAGGAAGGCCCGCCGGAGCCGGAAGGCGAGGACGAGGCGCCCAGCGACGACGAGTGACCGGGACGGGGCGGCCGGGGGTTCGGACTGGCCGCCTCGACGCCCGGAAGGCGCGGAGCGGCGCTTTTCGTCACGCCGAGCCGGGTGCGACGAGGACCCGGTCGGGCGCGCGGGTCGTTCCTCGCCCGCGCGTTTCGGCACCCGGTTGATCTCCACGCGGCCGGCGACACGTTTGTCGGATGATCGACGAGCGCTACCTGGACGCGTTGCGAGAGGAGTTCCCGCGGCTCCGCGTCGTCGACAAAGCGCGAGATCCCTTCTCGCGGCTGATCGATCGGGCGCTCAGGCTGATCACGCTGGGCGGTCAGGACGCGTTCATGACCCGCTACGTGACCACGATCGGTCGGACCATCTACCTGCCCTCCGGCTGGACCGAACGTTCGCCCGCGAGCCGCTACGTGACTCTCCGGCACGAGGCGGTGCACCTGCGGCAGTTCGCGCGCTACGGCCTCGTGATCATCGCGCTCGTCTATCTCCTGCCGATCGTGCCGCTCGGGCTGGCGTGGGGCCGCGCTCGGCTGGAGTGGGAGGCCTATGCCGAGACGCTTCGGGCCACGCGCGAGGTCCACGGCATGGAAGCCGCCCGCGACCCGAAGCTGCACGCGTACATCGTCCGTCAGTTCACCGGCCCGGCCTACGGGTGGATGTGGCCCTTTCCGGTGACGGTGCAGCTCTGGATTGATCGGGCGCTGGCGGAATTGGCTCTGGAGGATTCTGCCGCGGGCCACTAACATCGGCCGTGTCCGGTCATGACTGCGGTTCTCGGCATCGATCTCGGGACCACCAACTCGGCCGTTTGCGTGACGCGCGGCGCGGAGGTGCGGGTCCTGTCCGACGCCGAGGGGAACACGCTCATCCCCTCGGTCGTCAGCTTCCATCCCTCTGGCGACGTGCTGGTGGGTCACGGCGCACGCGAGCGCCGTCTGCTCGACGCACGCAACACCGTGTATTCGGTGAAGCGGCTGATCGGCCGTCCGTTCCGCAGCCCCGAGGTGCGGCGCGCGCAAGAGCGCTTCCCTTTCGAGCTCTGCGAGGGTCCGACCGAAGGCGTGCTCGTCCGCGCGCGCGGCGAGACCTACACGCTCCCGGAGATCAGCGCGTTCGTCCTGCGCGAGGTCAAGCGCGATCGCGGAGGAGCGGCTCGGCGAGCCGTGTACGCGTGCGGTCATCACCGTCCCGGCGAACTTCAACGAGCTCCAGCGCAGCGCGACCAAGGCGGCGGGACGCGTGGCCGGGCTCGAGGTCCTGCGCATCCTCAACGAGCCGACGGCCGCCGCGCTCGCGTACGGCTACGGCAAGGGCTCGCGCGAGCGGATCGCCGTCTTCGATCTCGGCGGCGGCACCTTCGACATCACCATCCTCGAGCTGGCGGGTGACGTGTTCGAGGTGCTCGCGACCGCCGGCGACACCTTCCTCGGCGGCGACGACATCGACGTGTTGGTCGCCGAGAAGATGGCCGACGCGTTCCTCGAGCATCACCGCTTCGATCCGCGCCAGGACGCGCAGGCGTACGAGCGGCTCCGCGCCGCCGCCGAGTGGGCCAAGTGTCAGCTCTCCTCGGAGAGTGAGGTCCAGCTCCGCGTGGAAGAGCTGGCCTACGGCGAGGGAGGGATGTCGCTCGACCTCACCTTCGGCCTCACCCGGCCGGCGCTCGAGTCGCTCGCGCAGCCTTTGATCGGGCGCGCGTTCGACGTCTGCGAGGACGCCATGCGGGTGGCGGGCGTGCGGCCGACCCAGCTCGACAACGTGGTGCTGGTCGGAGGCTCCACGCGCATCCCGCTCGTGCGCTCGATGGTCGCCGAGTACTTCGGCCGCGAGCCGCTCGGGCACATCGATCCGGACCTGGTGGTCGCGCGCGGGGCGGCGCTCCAAGGGGCCGCGCTGGCGCCGGCCCACAGCGTGGCGCCGCCCCGGGGGCCGCAGCAGCTGGCGCGCGTCGCGCTGCGTCGCGTCTCCAAGGCAGAGCTCGAGGCGATCGAGGAGCGTCGCGAGGCGCTGGTCCAGGAGGTTCGCGAGCGCCGACCCTCGCAGCCCGCGTTCGCGCCGCCCAAGGCGCCGGTGCCTGGCTGGGACCAGATGGACGAGCTGCCCACGCGGATCGCGAGCGTCGCGCAGGGCGAGGCCGCCGAGGGGGAGCTCGCTGAGGGGGAGCCCGCCACCCGCGCCGCGCCGGGTTACGCGGATGCGCTGGCGGACGAGCCGACGCGCGCGGCTCCGGACGTGCGGCCGGAACAGGCGACCCGCGCGGTGGCGCCGCTCCTCGACGAGCCGACGCGCGCCGCGCCCGACGTGAAGCCGCTCCTGGACGAGCCGACCCGCGCGGGCGCCGTCCCCGCGGACCTGTGGGAAGACGCTGTGCCTCCGGGCCTCGAATCCCCGGTGGTGCGTAAGGGCCAAGTGTCCGTCGGCGCGGTCGAGCCGCCGCCCACGCCTCCCACGCCTCCGCGGCGCAAGGCCAAGCCCGTGGGCGGGAGCACCCTCGGTTTCGGCTCCGGCGGCCTGCCCGTGCCCGACTTCGAAGCGCAGCCGCCGCCTGCCGCACCGCCTCCCCGGCCGCCTGCGGGCCCGCCGCCGGTACCCCCTGCGCTCCCCGCGGCGTCGGCCGGGCCCCCGCCCGCTCCGCCCTCGCCGCCGGCCGCGCCCTCGCCGCCGGCCGCGCCCTCGCCGCCGGCCGCGCCCGCGGTCAAGCCGCCGCTCTTGCTCGACGTCACCCCGCACACGCTCGGCGTCGAGACGGTGGGCGGCTACTGCGAATCGGTCATCGCCCGAAACGCGGCCATCCCGGTCGAGCAGTCGCGCGTCTTCACGACGGGCCAGGACGGCCAGGAGACGGTTTCGGTCCGCATCGTCCAGGGCGAGTCGCGCCGGCTCGACGACAACCAGGCGCTCGGACAGATCGAGCTGACCGGTCTGCGTCCTGCGGCGCGCGGCGACGTGAAGATCGGCGTCACGTTCCTCATGGACGCCGACGGCACGCTCGGAGTGAGCGCGCGCGACCTGGAGACGGGGCGCGAGCAGACGGTCCGCATCAACCTGGTCGGCGGCGTGGACGAGGACGAGATCGCCCGGATGGCGGCCCGCCAGGATCGCATGGTGGGCTCGCGATGAGCGACCGGCTGGATCAGCTCGACTACTACACGCTGCTCCGCCTCGAGGACGGCGCGAGCGCCGACCGGATCCGCGACGCCTTCCACGCGTTCGCGCTGCGCTATCACCCGGATCGCTTCGCGGCGGCGCCGCCGGAGAAGCGCGAGCGCGCCGCCCAGATCTACCGTCGCGGCGCCGAGGCCTACCGCGTGCTGATGGATCCGCAGAGCCGGCGCCGCTACGACCAGGCCCTCGCGTCGGGGCAGCTCCGCCTCGCGCCGCACGAGGAGCGCGAGAGCCGACGGCCGACCAGCAGCACACGGCTGACCGTCAACTCCCCGCGCGCCCGACCCTTCGCCACCAAGGCGCTCCAGGCCTTCAAGGCCGGCGACTACAAGACCGCCAAGCTCAACCTGAAGATGGCCCTGGCGCACGAGCCGAACAACGCGCTGCTCAAGGCGCGATTGGCGGACGTCGAGCAGAAGCTCGGCGCGTGAGGCCGGTGTTTTCGCCCGGGTCCGGGATCCGGGCTATGGTTCGCGACCCATGAGCCGGCGCGCGAGCCTCGAGCGGACGACGAGCGAGACGTCGATCCGGGTCACGGTGGACCTGGACGGGCAGGGCGTCACGCGGTGAAGACCCCCCTCGGGTTTCTGACCCACATGGTCGAGCAGCTCGCCCGCCACGGCGCGCTGGACCTGACGGTCGAGGCCGAGGGAGACGTGCACATCGACGGGCACCACCTCACCGAGGACCTGGCCATCACGCTGGGCAACGCGGTCCGTGAGGCCCTCGGCGACAAGCGCGGCATCCGGCGCTACGGCGCGGCCACCCTGCCGATGGACGAGGCGCTGGTCACGGTGGCGCTCGATCTCTCGGGCCGCCCCTACTTCGTGTGGCGGGTGGAGATGCCCAAGGCGAAGGTCGGCGACTTCGACACCGAGCTGGCGGAGGTCTTCTTCGAAGGCTTCGCCCGCGGCGCACAAGCCAACCTCCACGTTCACCTCCTCGAGGGCAAGAACCTGCACCACATCATCGAGGTGAGCTTCAAGGCCCTTGCCCGCGCGCTCCGCGAGGCGACCGAGCTCGATCCGAGGGCCCCCGGCGTGCCCTCCACCAAGGGGACGCTGACCGAATGAGCGGCCCCTCGGTGCTCGTGGTCGACACCTCGATGGGCAACCTCCGCAGCGTCGCGCGGGCGCTGGCGCGGGCGGGCGCCGAAGTGGAGGTGAGCGCAGACCCGGATCGTGTGCGACACGCCGACCGCGTGGTGGTCCCGGGGCAGGGCGCGTTCGGATTGTTCGCGCACGCGCTCGACGGCGGGCTGCGCGAGGCGCTCCTCGAGCACGTCGAGCGGGATCGCCCCTATCTCGGCATCTGCCTCGGCATGCAGGTGCTCTTCGAGACGAGTGAAGAGGCGCCCGACGCGCGCGGGCTCGGTATCGTCAGTGGTACGGTTCGCCGCTTCGCGGCCAGCATGCCGGACCCGGACGATCCGAGCCGCCATCTGAAAGTGCCCCACATGGGTTGGAACGAGGTCGAGGGGGCGCACCGGCTCCTGCCCGAGAGGGATTTCTTCTACTTCGTCCACTCCTACTACTGCGATCCGAGCGATCCGGCGTGGACCGTCGGCGTGGCGGGGTACGGTCACCCGTTCTGCGCGGCGCTCGCGCGCGGGGCGCTCTTCGCCTGTCAGTTCCACCCCGAGAAGAGCCAGCGCGCCGGCGCCCAACTGCTGACGCGCTTCGTGGAGGGCCCGTGGAGCTGATCCCGGCCATCGATTTCTTGGACGGCCGCGTCGTGCGCCTGCACAAGGGCGACTACGAGGCGGCCACGGCCTACGCCGAGGATCCCGTGGCCCAGGCGCGCGCGTTCGCCGAAGCGGGCGCCACCCGCCTGCACGTCGTCGACCTCGAGGGCGCCCGGAGCGGCGCGCCGGCCCACGCGAGCACCATCGAGAAAATTGTGTCACAGGTGAGTCTGGCGGTGCAGGTCGGCGGCGGCATCCGCACGCGGGACACCGCCGAGCGTTGGATTCGCGGCCGGCGTCGCACGTGTCGTCCTCGGTACGGTCGCGGTGCGCGACCCGGAGCTGGCGCGCTCACTCTGCGAGGCGCACCCGGGCAAGGTCGTGATCGCCATCGACGCCCGCGGAGACGATGTGGCGGTCGAAGGCTGGCGCGAGGCCAGCGGCGAAGGCGTGCGGTCGCTCGCCGAGCGGGCGGACCGATGGGGCGCGGCGGCCATCCTCTACACGGACATCGCGCGGGACGGGACGGGGGAGGGGCCCAACGTGGAGCGCACGGCGGCGCTGCAAGAGGGGCTCTCGGCGACCGTGATCGCCTCCGGTGGCATCGGCGCGCTCGAGCACGTGCGAGCGCTGCGGGAGGCGGGGGTCCGCGCCGCGGTCTGTGGTCGTGCGCTCTACGAGGGATTGTTCTCGCTCCGCGAGGCGTTGCGGCTCGCCCGAGGGGAGGACGGCGAATGACGCGGCGCAGCAGGTGCGCGCGCGAGCTTCACCGGGAGCGCGAAGAGTGTTGACGCGCCGCGTCATCCCTTGCCTGGACGTGAAAGCGGGCCGGGTCGTGAAGGGCGTGCAGTTCGTGGGCTTGCGCGACGCGGGCGATCCGGTCGAGTGCGCGGCGCGCTACGACCGCGAGGGCGCCGACGAGATCACCTTCCTCGACATCACGGCCTCGAGCGACGCGCGGCCCATCCTCCTCGACGTGGTGGAGCGGACGGCCGCGGAGATTGCCGTCCCGCTGACCGTCGGTGGCGGCATCCGCGAGCCGAACGACGTGCGCGAGCTCTTGGCGGCGGGCGCGGACAAGGTCTCGATCAACACGACGGCCGTGCGCGATCCGGCGTTCGTGGAGGCGATGGCGGCGAAGTACGGCTCGCAGGCCATCGTCATCGCCGTCGACGCGCGGCGACGGGACGACGGCTGGGAGGTCTACACCCACGGCGGTCGGACCCCGACCGGTTTGGACGCCGTCGCCTGGGCGCAGAGGGTCCAGGCGCTCGGCGCGGGCGAGATCCTCCTCACCAGCATGGACCGGGACGGCACCCGCGACGGCTACGATCTGGCGCTGACCCGCGCGGTGGCCGACGCCGTTCGCATCCCCGTGATCGCGTCGGGCGGGGTCGGTGGCCCGGAGCACGTGCGGGCCGGGCTCGTCGAGGGCGGGGCCGACGCCGCGCTCGCGGCCTCCATCTTCCACGATGGACTATTCACGATCGGACAGGTGAAGGGGTACCTTGCGGCCCGAGGCGTGAGGGTACGGCCCGTGACAGCCAGCGATTGGAAGGGGGCGGTGTGAGCGAGCTCCTCGGCGTGACCATCGAGGATTCTCGTGCGGACGGCGAAGGAGCGCAAGACGCGCATCCCGTCCGAGATTCGGGGCCTTCGTGGCGTTGGAGGTGTGCGAGGCGCTCCTCGATGGGCCGGCGGCCGTCCGCACGGCGGACGTGCGGGTGGCGGACGACGGGATGGTCAGCGTGTTCGCGCCACCGAACAGCGCGACGAGCGAGGAGGCCGCCCGCGCGGTGGTCGCGCTGCTGGGCGCGCTCCTGGTCGCGGCGGGCACCGGAGTGCCGCGATCGCTGGTCGGGCTGATCGATCGCGGTCCCTCCTCGGGGCGCTGGGACCTCTCGTCGCTCCGCGACGATTTGGAGGCCTCGCTGGTCCCGCTGAACCGCGGCGCGGCGAGGCGGGTGCTGTCGCGAATGCTGCGGGAGATGCGCCGTCCCCGCTCCGTCGCGCCTCCCGCGCGGCCGCAGCCGGTGGCCCCCGCCCACGACGATACACTCGATGCCGAGCTCGACGCGCTGCTCGGCGGCGGCGCGCCTCCGCGGGAGCCCGAGCCGGAGCCCGACCTCGGCGACCTGGATGCGGAGCTGGACGCGACCCTGTCGGAGCTCGATGCGCCGAGCGAGCGTGCCGCTCCGGAGCCGGCGAGAACGACCGAGCTCGGCCGCGCGGCGGAGCCCGCCCGCGAGCCCGAGCCCGAAGCGGACGAGGACGCCACGCTCCACGACGAGTCGCCGGTGGAGGCTCCGCCGCGGCGCCTCGATTCGGGTCTCCCGACCGAGCCGCCGCCGCGGCGGACCGAGCCGGTGAGGCGCCCACGGCGGGACCCGAGCGACGAGCTCGAAGCGCTCGCGGGGCAGCTCGAGAGCAAGAAGCGCGGCAATCCGCTCGGCTGGGTGCTGGTCTTCCTCGCCATCGTCACGGCGACGGCGGCGGCGCTGGCCGCGATGCGCCCCGACCTGGTCGACGCGGCGCTCGGCCGCCCGCCTCCGCCGCCTCCGGATCCGGGCCCGACCGCCGAGGAGCGCGCACAGGCCGAGCGCGTGCGGCGCGGGCGCTTCGGGACGCTGACCATCGCGGCGAGCCCGGCGCGGGCACAGGTGCTGATGTTCGTCGGTCGCGGGCCCGCCATGGCCACCGAGCTGCCCGTCGGCGTGGCGCACGAGTTCGTGGCCATCGCCGACGGTCGCCGGCCGACGCGAGCCGTGGTGCCCGCCGACGCCGAGTGGGACGAGGTCGACGGCAAGGCCCGCTACGAGCTGGCGATGCAGACCGGCTCGGAGCCGATGGAGGAGCTCGCGCTCGGTCCGACCGAGCTGCCGCAGGACGTGGGCCGTCCCTCCGGGACGCTCGGCGACGTACGGGTGATCACGAACCCGCCGGGCGCGAAGGTCTACGTGCTCATCGGATTCGCGCCCAACGTCACGGTCGAGAACGTGCGCACCGACGAGGCGATCGAGCTCCTGCTCTACGCCGAGGGCGAGCCGGTCGAGCGCCTCGTGGTCGGTCCGAGCGATTGGCAAGGTGAGCCGGACGGCAGCAAGCGCGCGCAGGTGACCCTCGGCGCGGCCGAGTGAGCGCCCGTTCGCGCTCCCATCCTGCCAGGCGTTCGTGGATTGCTCGCGCTCTCGGGAGCGCGCTCGTCGAAATGCCGAGCCCGAACGACCTCGGCGCGCGACGGCCGGGTGCCGAGCGGGTGCCGAGCGTCGAGAGCCCCGGCCGTTGCGAGGAGGGACGGACAGGCGGGGCGTCGCCCGCGAGAGCCGACCGGTTGCCGAGGGCGAAGGCGGACGGCCCTCAGCGCTTGCGCGCGAGGAGCAATCCGTCGCCGACCGGGATCATGCAGGAGGCGACGCGCTCGTCGGCGTGGACCTTTGCGTTGAGCGCGCGTAGCGCCGAGGTCGACTCGTCGTCGACGCTCGGGTCTGCGACCTTGCCGTCCCAGAGCACGTTGTCGATCACGATCACGCCACCCTTGCGCACGAGCCGCAGGCAGCGCTCGTAGTAGGTGTCGTAGCTCGTCTTGTCCGCGTCGATGAACGCGAAGTCGTGCTCACCTTCACCGCCTGCCTCGAGGAGCGCGTCGAGGGTGTCCACCGCCGGTCCGAGCTTCAGCTCGATCCGATCGGCCAATCCGGCTTCGGCCCAGTAGCGGCGGGCGATCGAGGTGTACTCCTCGCTCACGTCGCAGCAGATCAGCCGGCCGTCTTCCGGCAACGCGCGCGCCACGCAGATCGAGCTGTAGCCCGTGAACGTGCCGATCTCGATGGCGCGGCGGGCGCCGATCAGCGCGACCAGCCAGCCCATGAACGCGCCCTGGTCGGGACCGATCTGCATGCCCGAGCTGGCGAGCTTCGAGGTCTCTTCGCGCAGCCGCGCGAGCACCTCCGGCTCCTCGACCGCCACGTCGAGCAGGTACGCGTAGAGCGCGTCGTTCATCACGATCGTGCGGTTCGCCATCTAGATGTCCGAGGTGGGGGTCGTGACCGGTATGGCCGAGTGATCGGCGTCGAGATCAGATGCGCGCCCTCGCAGGAAATGGAAGGCGTTTTCGAGGAGGCTCGCACCCGAGATCGACGTCGAGAGCCGGTCAGAACGTGTTGCGAGCTCCGCGGAGGACATCTAGCGCCTCGCTTCCCCGACCGCATTCTCGACCTCGGCGCGGATGCGCGAGAGCTTCTCTTCGCTCTCGGCCTCGAAGCGCAGCACCAAGACCGGCTGGGTGTTGCTGGCCCGCACCAGACCCCAGCCGCCGTCGAAGAGCACGCGCGCGCCGTCCACGGTGACCACGTCGTGGTCCGCCCGGAAATGCGCCTCGACCCGCTCCACGACGTCGAACTTCTCCTCGTCAGAGCAGTCGACGCGGATCTCGGGGGTCGCGAAGGTGCGCGGCACGTCTTCGAGCAGCGCGTGCAGCGGGCGGTCGGTCTCGGCGAGGATCTCCAGGAGCCGCAGCGTCGCGTAGACGGCGTCGTCGAAGCCGTAGAAGCGGTCGGCGAAGAAGACGTGACCGCTCATCTCGCCGGCGAGCAGCGCGTCTTCCTCCCGCATCTTCTTCTTGATGAGCGAGTGGCCCGTCTTCCACAGGATCGGCCGGCCGCCGTGAGCGGCGATGTCGTCGTAGAGGGTCTGCGAGCACTTCACCTCGCCGAGGATGGGCGCGCCGGGCCGATCGGCCAGCAAGCGGCGGGCGAGGAGGATGAGGAGCTTGTCCCCGTAGAGGATCTCGCCGCGCGCGTCGATCACGCCGATGCGGTCGCCGTCGCCGTCGTAGGCGATCCCGACGTCGAGCCCGTTCTCGAGCACCGTCTTCCGCAAGAGCTCCAGGTTGTGGGGCTCCGAGGGATCCGGGTGGTGTACCGGGAAGTGGCCGTCGGGCTCACAGAGCAGCGTGATGGGATCGAGGCCGAGCGCGCGCAGCGCCGCCACGGCGACGGGTCCAGCCGCGCCGTTGCCGGCGTCGATGGCGATCTTCAGATCCGTCCGAGCCAGCCGCACGTTGCCGCGCACGAACCCGAGGTAGCTCTCGAGCGGGTCGAGCTCTTCTACGTGGCCGCCTGGATGGCGGGCGAAGTCGTTGCGCTCGATCAGATCCTGGAGCGCGCGGATCTCGTCGCCGCTCAGCGTCTGCTCACCGGCCATCATCTTGAAGCCGTTGTCGGCCGGCGGGTTGTGGCTGCCGGTGATCTGCACGCCTCCGTCGAGGCCCTGGTGGAAGACGGTGAAGTACATCATCGGCGTCGGCACCACCCCGATGTCGATCAGCGTCAGCCCGGTCTCGAGGAGTCCCTTCTTCAGCGCCGTCGAGAGTCGCGGGCTGCTCAGCCGGCAGTCGCGACCGAGCGCCACCCGCCGCCCGCCGCGCCGCGACCAGCTCGTGCCCAGCGCGCGACCGAGCGCGTAGGCGAGCTCGTCGGGCAGGTCCCGGTCGGCGACGCCGCGGATGTCGTATTCGCGAAAGACTCGAGGGTTCGGGATTGTCACGTGTGCTCCCCGTCGCCTCGCGCTTTGAGCGCGGCGACGATCTTCTTCACGTCCTGCGCCTGCTCGCGCGGGACCACCAAGAGCGCGTCCTCGGTGTCGACCACGACGAGATCGTGCACGCCGACCAGCGCCACGAGCTTGCCCGCCGGGGCGCGAGCGAAGCAGCCCGATGCGTCGATCGCCACCGCCTTCTCCGGCAGGCTGTTGTCGTCCGTGTCACGCTCGGCGAGCTCCCACGCCGTCGCGAAGCTGCCGAGATCCGACCAACCGAAGTCCGCGGGCACGACGGTCACCTCGCGCATCTTCTCCATCACGCCGTGGTCGATTGAGACGTCCGGCAGGCCCGCGTACGCCTCGCGCACGATGGCTTCCTCCTCGCTTTCGGGGGCCGCCATCAGCCGGTCGAGCGTGGCGCCGAGGCCGGGCAGGTGCTCGCGGATGGCGTCGAGCATCGCGTGGGCGCGGAAGAAGAACATCCCGCTGTTCCAGAGGAAGGTGCCCGCCGCCAGGAACTGCTCCGCCCGCTGCCGATTCGGCTTCTCCACGAAGCGCCGCGCGCGGTGTACGCCCTCGGCCAGCGGCTCGCCCATCTCGATGTAACCGTAGCCCGTCTCGGCGCGGTTCGGCCGCACGCCGACGGTCACGATGTCGCCCCGCGAAGCGGCATCGAGCGCGCGCCGGAGCACCGCCGTGTAAGCGACCTCGTCGGCGATGTGGTGGTCGGCCGGCAGCACGGCGCAGACGGCGTCCGGGTCGAGCCGCGCGATGCGCGAAGCCGCCCAGCCGATGCACGGCGCGGTGTTCCGCCCGACCGGCTCGGCCAACACGTTGCGGGCTGGCAAATCCTGCACGACCTCGCGCGTGGCGGCCGCGAGGCGCTCGGAGGTGACGACCAGGACGTCCTCGGCGGCGCTGACCGCGAGCGCGCGGCGAACGGTGGCCGCGAGCAGCGCTTCGTCCCCGCCCGCGAGCGGCAAGAGCTGTTTGGGACGGTCCGCCCGCGACAGAGGCCAGAAACGGGTCCCCGAGCCGCCGGCCATGACGATTGTGAACGCGCGCGTCATCGAAGCACTCCCCACGCGATCGCACCCACGCCGACCGGCACGAGGTAGAGCGCGAACACCCAGAAGCGGCCCTGGTCCACCAGCGCGCGCAGCCAGCGCAGCGCCAGGTACCCGACCAGGAGGGCCATGATCCCGCCCACCATGGCGCCGGGCCCGAGCGCGACGATCTCGTCCCAGTGCCGGAGCTCGAGCACCATCGCGCCGGCCACGGCGGGCAGCGAGAGGAGGAACGAGAAGCGGAAGGCGGCCGGACCGCTCATCCCGAGCGCCATGGCCACCGCGATCGTCGTGCCGCTGCGGCTCAGCCCCGGCAGGACGGCCAAGCCCTGCGCGATGCCGACCAGCACGGCCTTGCCGATCGGCAGCACGGCCAGCTCGCCGCCGCCCCTGCGGGTGCTGACCACCATCGCTGCCGAGCCGAGCAGGCAGAGCCCGACGATCCAGGGCACCTGTGAGAAGGACTCGACCCGCGGCTCGAGAAAGAGTCCCATGGCGCCGGTCGGGACGGTGGCGAGGACGATGCCGAGGACCATCCGGCCCTGATCAGTGCCCAAGAAGTCCTTGGGATGGGCGAGCCCTTTCGCCGTCGCCGCCGTCAGGTCGACCAGGTCCTGTCGGAAGAGGGCGACGGTGGCGACGAGCGTGCCCACGTGGAGAAGCACGACCATCGCCAGCGGCATGTCGACCACGCCGAAGAGCATCGCGCTCAGGGCGACGTGCCCGCTGCTGGAGACCGGCAGGAACTCGGTCGCGCCCTGCACGGCACCGAGCACCGCTGCCATTCCCATGTCGATCGGGCCGGCCATCGGCGGCGGAACCGTAGCAGGAATTCGGCTCGCCGCCTTCTCGACAGGCGCGGGCGTGGCCATGGACGGTGCCGCTCAGCACAGCGTCCGGACGCGATTGCCGCGGCGCAGTCCTCGAACGAAGAGCTCGATCTGGACCGAGCCCCTCGGCGCAGAGGGCAGCCCCGCACCCGAAGGGGCGCGGCGAGCCAGGCTATCCGGTCGCTGGAGCGTCCCTCCCGCGCGCCGGTGGGGGCGCGGGACGCGTCGGTGCGATCGCGGGAGGGACGGGGCCGAGCGGTCGGTCCGGAACGGGAAGGATCAGCGCCGCTCGGTCGCGGCGTTCACCACGATGTTGCGCTCGTGGAGCCGATATCCGTGGAGCTCCTCGATTGCGCGCGGCGCGTCCTTGCGGCTCTCCATGGTGACGAAGCCGAAGCCGCGTGAGCGGCCGCTGTCGCGGTCCGTCACGACGACCGCGTCGGTCACCGGGCCGTATTCGGAGAAGACTTCGCGCAGATCATCGGCACGCGTCTCGTCGCTGAGGCCACCCACGAAGATACGGAACGGGATCGGGGACGCACTGCGCGACGACGACGCGCGGCGCTCCATGGCGCGCAGCGCCTCGTCCGGACTCGGGAGCCCACCGGTGAGCTCCTCGGCGGAGACGACGGGGATTGCTTCCGGTCCGCGCTCGCGCTTGTCCCGGCGGCGCGCGGCCTTCTCCGCTTTCTTCCTGGCCTTTTCGGTTTCGCGTTGCCGCTTGGCCGGAGAATAGGTGCCTCGACTCATTCATTACCTCGTTTCGCTGGGCCCTCGGACAACCTCGCGTCACGCCTCGGGCCGGAAGCGTCCGCACGGACCGACAGCGGTCCGTCCTCGAAAACGACACGACCGGAGCGGGCGCCCCGGTGTCGGAGTTGCTCTATCACCCACGGGCCGAAAGAAAAGCGGGCCCGCGCTTCCGCGGCGGCTCCGGCGCTCAATCGCGCGCCGCCCGGGACAGCCAGCGCTCGCGGGCGGCACTGTAGGTGGCCCGCGCCAGCGCTTCGAGCTGCTCGTGCGCGATGTCCACCCCGAGCTCGCGGTGCACGAGCTCGCTCGCTCGCGCGCGCGCCTCGGACAGCGTGCCCGGCCATCCGCCCGACATTCCGCGACCTTGCCGAGCCAGCTCGTCGCTCCACCAGCCGATCCAAGCCTCTGCGGCGCGGAGCGCCATGGCGTCCAGATCGAGGGCTGGGGCGCTCACTCGAGCCCCAGGCGTGTCGGTCGCGTGTTGTTGTTCATCGTTGGAGATCGTATCAGGACGGCCACCGGAAGCGAGCCGCGCCTCCGGTCGCGTCGTACCGACTACCAGCGGCCTCGGCCGCCGCCGTTTCCGCCACCGTCGCGGTCGCGGCGCTGCTCGGCCTCGTTGACGCGCAGGCTGCGGCTGTCGAGGTCCTGGCCGTCGAGGGCATCCATCGCCGCCTTGGCCTGGTCGACGTCGCCCATGGTCACGAACCCGAAGCCGCGGGAGCGGCCCGTGTCGCGGTCGGTCATGATCTTCAGGTCGAGGACTTCGCCGAACTGGGAGAACGCGTCGTGGAGCGAGTCCTCGGTGGTCTGGAACGAGAGGTTCCCAACGAACAAACGGGTATTCATCTACTCTGCTGTCTCAGTCACGACTCGCGCTCGGAGCGCTCGATCCATCCCGCCGATCAAGGAGCCGTCACCCTGAGCGAAGGTCGCAGCGAGGTCCGCTGCTACGACGCATCGCTGACAGTCGATCCGGCGCGCACGGGCACAGGAGAACGAGTACCAGGGAGTACGTTCGATGGTACCAGCTACCACGCGGCCCCACCGGAAGCAAACCACACTCCGCCCGGTTCGCGCGGCTCGATCCGCCCGCGCTACTGGAGGTTTACGGTGATGCGAACGGCCTGGTTCCACGGCTCGCCCCGGAGCGAGCGGTTCTCGGGGTCGAAGAGTGACGGCAGCGCGCGCGCCAAGCAGGGCTCGAATCCGTCCTCCGCCGTGCTGGTCTGCTCGATCTCCATCACCGGCTCGTAGACGTCGTAGCTGCCCATGTCGCGGAGGCGCGTGCTGTACGACATCCTGAGATTGGCGGTGGCGCTCCGGTCGTGGTTGGTGTCCCAGTCCTGGATGAAGCACTCCGCCACGGCCCGGACTTCGTCCTCGCTGCGCAGTCGCTCGCGGACGGCCGTGTGGCTGGAGCTCTCACGCGGCTCGAGGTCCGGCATCTGCACGTCGACCTGCACCGCGTCCACCGTCGGGCGGCTCGGCTCCTGCGTGAAGAAGCGCGCGGCCGGCTCCTCCCGATCGAAGAGCGCGATCTCGAGGCCCTCGAAGCGCAGCCGCGCGAGCGCCCGCCGGACGGCCAGCCGGCGCGGATCGCCGGGCACCGTGATTCGGAAGCAGAGGTCGGCGCGCCGCGCACCGCGCTCACGGGCGTCGGCGTCCGTGGCCGTGCGCAGGATCAGCTCGGCCGCGCCGCACGCGACGTCGGGTGACACTGGGGCGTCGGCGCTCTCGAATGCGTGGAACGCTTGGTCGTAGCTCTCGAGCGCGCCGTTCCAGTCGCCCGATTCGGCCTGGGCTTCCGCGGCCGACGCCAGCACTTCGCCGGCGACCGAGGTCTTGCGGTAGCGGCAACGCAACTCGACGCAGACCTGGTCGCTGACGCAGTCCTCGCGGCCCGAGCAGGTCGCGCCCGCCGGCGGCCGTCGGGAAGCCTCCGCCCGGGTCACGGCGCTCGATCCCGCGGGCGTCGAGTCGTCCGCGGCTCGGCTCGGTCTCGCCTCGGG
The DNA here is from genome assembly GCA_963832725.1 of uncultured Pseudomonadota bacterium. GTDB lineage: Bacteria > Myxococcota_A > Polyangia > Polyangiales > Sandaracinaceae > JAEZBP01. The sequence continues at coordinate 1,186,456 of CAWHVG010000003.1, read as the reverse complement.
GCTCGTCGAGGTCCGGCGCTGGCATCCGGCGGCGGCGAGCGCGGCGAAGAGCAGCAGCGGGGCGAGGCATGCGAGGCTTTTCATCTCAGAAAATCATTTCCAGGCCGAGCGTGGCCACGACGGAGTTGTTGTTCGGCACGTTGGCTCGGCCGTAGTGGAAGTCCGGGAACTCCTGGTGCAGGTAGTCCGCCCGGACGAGCAGACGGAAGCTCTCCAGGAACCCGAGGGACGCGCCCTCCGTTCCGGGCGTCAGCGTCCACACGAGCTGCACGCCGGCGAGGTAGCTCTGCATGTCCGAGAGCTCGCGGTCGCCGGTGAAGTACTGGCCCCGCGGCGCGATCGAGTAGTTGTCGGAGTAGAACGCGGCAGCGCCCTGCGTGTAGTAGCGACCCCGGATCCGGAAGCGCAGCCCTCCGTCGATGGTCTGCTCGTAGGCCAGCTCGGCGGTGATGGAGCGGACGTCCCAGTTGTCCCGGTACGCGCGCACCATCGCCTGCAGCGCCCCGTTGAGCGGCTCGAATCCATAGTCGCGCGCCCAGGGACGCCGAGTAGCGGAAGCGATGGTTGGGGTGGTGCTCCTGCGCGGCGCTGCGACCGAGCCAGACGGCGCGGTAGGGGTTGCTCTGAAAGCCGTCGACGAGCTGCCCGCTCACCGTCAGCTGGGTGACGAAGATCGGCGCCCAGGCCTGCGTCCAGCTCCCCTGGAAGCTCTGCAGGTCGACGTTGTGGGTCGTGCGGTTCGTCGCGTCCGTGAAGCAGCCGACGGACGAGTCGAGGCGCCGCCGGTGGACCGGATCCTGCGCGTGCGTCTGCGCGATGTCGCAGACCTGATCGAACCCTCGGGCGTAGCTCAGGTCGATGGTCGCGGTGCGGTCGAGCAGATTGGTGCGGGCGCCCAGCGTGAAGGAGTCCGAGCGGTAGTCGTTCTCGAAGCCGTGGCTGTAGCTGCCGCGCAGCGTGCCGTAGTCGCTGTGGAGCTCCGCGCCGCCGCTGAACACGTTACGGAAGTCGTTGACGCGGGTGGCGCTGGTGATGGCGTCGACGCCGCTCGCCGGCGCGTCCACGACGGCGACGCTGGCGCCGCTGACCACGTCCGCCTCCCAACCCGCTCGCAGCGTGAGCTCGTCGACCGGATCGAGCCGCACGTTCGCGTGCGGGTTGATGATCATCATGTTGAGCGGGCCGCCGGCCTCGTAGAAGAGCGTCGAGGACGCGTCGACCTGGCCCACGTCGGCCTGCACCGTCGAGACGAACGCGAGCGCGATCGCCACCGCGAGCGCTTTGACCGCCCACGCGTGGCGCGGCCGGGCGGGCGTCTCCCGGGAGGGCCTCACCGTGCGCTCTCCGGTCGCCGGTGCAGGTTCAGTTGCATCCGCAGCCGCCTCCCGTCACCGTGCCCGCTCCCGAGGATCCCTCGCGGTTGTCGAGCACGTGCTCCTCTTGCGCGGTCGCCGCCGCGTCGCTGCCGAAGGTCATGGCCGGATCGGCGAGGAACTCGCGCTGCTCGGGGCGGACCGTCACGCACCCGGCCGCGCCGATCGCGAGGAGCGTCAGGACCAGGAGCGCGAGGCACGCGCGCCATGCCTCAGAAGAAGACCGAGAATCCACCGGTGATCTCCTCCATCGTGACGACGCGGTTCTCGTCGAAGAACGCGTACGCGCGCCCCTCGATGCGCAGGGTGATGTGGTAGCGGAAGCAGAAACGCAGGCCGCCGCCTCCGTAGAGCAGGCCGGTCGAGCCGGCCTTCAGGAGGAAGGTGTCCGCGTTCGGATCGCTGAGGGCCACGCCGCCGCCCACCGTGAAGAAGGGCACGACCGGCGAGCCGGGGAAGAGGTTGATCAGCGGCCCGCCCGACGCGATGAGCAGGCGCCCGCCGTCGCCCACCGAGCCGCCGAGGTTGGCCTCGAGCTGCAGCTCCGGGGAGACGTTGACCGAGGGGCGCACGGCCATGAACCCGTTGAAGAACCCGAGGATGCCGAACTGCACCGCCAGCTCGCCCTTGGCGGTCAAGAGCGGCGGCGGAGCGAAGACCTCCGGCGCGAAGCGACCGCCCTGGGCCTGCTCGCGGGAGACGCGGTGGTTGAAGACGGTGTCACCGTGGATCCACGCGAACGTGCCCTCGGGCAGCTCCACGCGGAACCAGTAGCCGGTGCTCGCCCGCTGCACGACGCGGAAGGTGTCGCCGCGCTCGGCCACCCGAACTCGCTGGTAGCTCACGCCCGGGCCGGAGCGCAGATCCGTTCGATCCACGATGACCCGCGCGTACACGCCCTCCGCGAGCGCATCCTCGTCCTCGTTCGCCGGCGCCTCCTGCGCCGCGGCAGACAGCGGCGCGGCGAGGGTCAGCACCGCCACGAGAGCCACATGTCGTGCGCTCACATCGACCCTCGCGAGATCCACTCCACGATGAGCTGCGCCGCGGGATCGTTCTCCGGGAAGATCACGCGCGGGTGGCTGTCGAGCCCGGTCGGCCGGCGGTAGAAGGGGCTCGACAGCGCGTCGCTCTGGACCTCGAAGCGAACCGCCTCCAGGTTCGCGATCGAGTCGGTCGACACGGTGCCGCCGGTGATGACACCGTCGGCGCACTCGGGGGGCGGGTCCATCGTGGCCACGAGCCGGAGCGCCGAGCGATCGGCGTGGCAGGAGCCCATCTCGCCTCCCATTCCGGTCGCGCAGCCGTGCGCCGTGAGGACGTTGGGCTGGATCTCGCAATGAAAGAAATCTTCGTCCAACTGGACGTCGGGCGGGACGATGTCGTCGCCGAGATCGAGCGTGCCGCAGCCGGCCACGACCGTGCAGACCGCCGCCAGAGCCGCCACCGGAGACCAGCGCATCACGGTGCCGAGACTGCCAAAGTGGATGTGCCGAGGTCAATGCGCGGGTTGAGTCGTGTGGTCGATCGTCGCGGGGGCCGGGGATCGGCGCTTCGGGCTCCTCGCGTTTGTCGAAGGGCCCCGCCGGCTCTACGATCGGCCGGCGGGCGGCATGCCGCCCGGGATGGGGGTGACGCGATGAAGCTCTCGGCGACGGCTCTCGCCGGCCTGCTCTTGCTCGCCGGCTGTGGTGGTTCCAGCAGCGCGCGGGCGACGACCGGGGGGCCGCTCCGCGAAGCACCGCCTCCGCCACCGCGACCGGTCTCGGTCAACGGTGCGCGCGAGGCGAGCGCCACGGTGGGCAGCGCTGGCGGCACGCTCTCGCTGGCCAACGGGGCTCGGTTGGAGATCCCCGCCGGCGCGCTCGATGGGGCGATTGAGATCACGTTTCAGGTGGGCGCCGACGGGCACGCTTTCGGGGATCGCGAGCGGCAGCGGCCGCTCGGACCGATGCTCACGGTCGTGCCCGAGCTGAACGTCACGGAGGGGCACGAGATCGTGCTCTCCATCCCGGAGCAGCCGGTGCCGAGCGGGTTCGCGCCGGACGACATCGCGTTCGAGATGGAAGAGGTCGACCGGGACGCGCGCGCGATCGACACGCTCGCGACGCAGACCCGCTGGAGCATCTATCCCGTGCAGGTGGAGGGTGGCCGTTTCGTCATCCGGACCGCCTACCTGCCCGGCAACCGCCTTCAATTCGGAGTCGCGCGCTGATGAAGAGCTTCACGCATACGCCGGACGCCACCGTCGCTGCCGAGGTCGGCGTGTCACTGGAGGCGGTCGAGCTGGTGCGCGACGCCGAGGTCATCGATCTTCATATCGAGTCGTACATCCCGCCCCGCCTGTGGGGCTACGATCTGGCTCGCCGCCACGACGGCCACTGGCTCGGAGGTCGATTCTTCGGCCACCTCGACTTCCCGCGGGCGCTCGACGGTGGGCTGACCGGCGGAATGTGGTCGATTTCGACGAACATCGCGCGCGGCGCGGAGGGGCGCTGGCGGGCGCTGCGCGCGAACCTGACAGGGCTGCGCGACGCCCTCGAGGCGACGGGACGCATCCAAATCGTCCGCGACCACGCCGAGTGGGAGGAGGCGCGGGCCGCCGGGATGCACGGTGCGATGCTCTCGGTCCAGGGCGGCAATGCCCTCGAAGCGGGGCCTGATCTGTCGGAGCTCGAGGACCTCGTGCGGGTCACGCTGATCCACCTGAGCAGCTCGGTCTACGGCGCGACCTCCAGCCCGGCCGCGTTCCTCGGGCGTCACCCCGGGCTGAGCCGGGCGGGCAAGGAGCTCGTCGAGCGGCTCGACGCGGCGCGGATCTTCGTGGACCTCGCCCACGTCTCGCGGCCGGGCTTCTGGGACGCCGTGGACGCGCACGACCGGCGCTCGCCGCTGATCGTCACCCACACCGGCGTCACCGGGGTGAAGGAGCACTGGCGCAACATCGACGACGACCAGATCCGCGCGGTCGTCGACACCGGCGGTGTGGTCGGGATCATGTTCGAGCCCCGATTCCTGCGGGCGCGTGGAATGCCCAACGACGCGTCGATGGTGCTGGCGCACCTCGAGCACGTGATCCGCGTCGGCGGAGAAGAAGCGGCGGCCCTCGGGAGCGACTACGACGGCGCGATCACGCCTCCGCCAGACCTGCGCGACGGCTACACGGGCTATTTCCGGCTGGTGCACCGAATGTTGGAGGCCGGCTGGAGCGAAGGTCGGATCCGGAGGATCCTCGGTCTCAACTACCTGCGCTCGTTCCGCGCGCTTCGACCCGACCGCGCCGCGCGCGCTGCGTAAGCCCCTACGCGGCCCGCGTAGGGGCTTACGCGCTGTCGTGAGCCCATTTCACAGCGTGAAACGGAGGCCACGTTTGGAATCGGCCGTCCGGCCGAAATTCGAGCCGGGCCTCGTCTTGGTCCGAGCGTTGCACACGGGCCGGCTCGTGACCGACCCGCTCACCTCGCTCCGGGGCACCGCCGTCGAGATCGCGCACGAAGCCGGCGCGCTGCTGATGGAGGGGTTCCGCTCGTCGCCCGCGTACCGAGCCAAGCGGACCGAGAGCGATCTCGTGACCGAGTATGACGAGCGCAGCGAGCAGCTCCTGCGGGACCGCCTCGGGGCGGCGTTTCCCGGCGTCCGCGTGATCGGCGAGGAGACCGGTGGCGAGCGAGGCGAGGGCGCCACCTGGTACGTCGACCCAATCGACGGGACCTCGAACTTCGCCCACGGGCATCCGTTTTTCTGCCTCTCGCTCGGCCTGTGGGAGGGCTCCAGCCCCGTCTGTGGCGTAGTGCACGCGCCGGCGATGGGTCTGACGTACGCCGCGGCGCGCGGGCACGGCGTGACGCGCAACGGAGAGCCGGTTCGCGTCTCCGGGGTGCGAGATCTCGGGTCGGCGCTGCTCTCGAGCGGGTTCCCGGCGGATTGGGCGACTCGCCGTCCCGACCCCTACCGGGCGTTCGTGGGCCTCGACCGGTCCAGTCATGGGCTGCGCCGGTGTGGCGCCGCGGCGCTCGAGCAGTCGTTCGTGGCCGACGGCGCGTACGACGGCTTCTGGGAGGTCGGCCTCGCGGCGTGGGACCTGGCCGCCGCGGCCCTCTTCGTGCAAGAGGCCGGCGGTGAGGTCACCGACCTGACGGGCCGTGCCCTCGCGCTCGATGCCGGCGAGGTGCTGGCGTCGAACGGGTTCCTACACGAGTCACTTTTGCTTGCGCTGGCGCACGCCCGCGCCTTGCCGCCGATCGACGAGATGCCATAGTCGCCGCAATTTTGCGGGCGGAATCGTTTTCTTCGGGCCGCGCGGTCGTAGGCAAGACCGGCGGTGCGATGTGGAGCCCGGGCGCCGCTGGCGCCGTCCTGGCGGATCGGGCATAACCCTCGCCGCCGCGGGCTCGGTTCGTGGCCGGGACGGCCGATTCCCCGAGAGGTGTTCCGATGGAGTCCAGCACCCAGAGCGCAGCGACCACGCGACGCCCCGCCGCGCGCAGCGGCGTCGCCGGCGGTAGCTCCCGCCAGGTAGGCCCCCGCCGCGAGCTTCGAAAGACGATCTATCCGCCGGTGGTCGGGCGCGCGCTCCGGATGACGGCCGAGGTCCGGGTGGCGCTCTGGGATCGCGCGCTACGGCGCGTGCGCGAGGCCCAGGAGGCGCAGCTCCTGGCGTTCGTCCGTCAGGCCGAAGGCACCGAGCTCGGCAAGCGCTACGGCTTCTCCACCATCCGGCGCTACGAGGACTACGCGGCGCGGGTGCCGGTGGGGGACTACGACAGCTTCTCGCCCTACATCGAGCGTATGCGCGCCGGCGAGTCGAACCTGCTCGTCGCCGAGCCCATCCGTTACTTCGGCAACAGCTCGGGCAGCTCCAACAAGGGCAAGCAGAAGTTCCTCCCCATCAGTGAGCGGCAGATCAAGCACCAGCGGGGCAGCGCCGCCGACGCCGTCTACCGCTACCTCGTGCACCGCGGCGAGAACGACTTCACCGGCGGCTTCACGCTGGGGCTCTTCCCTCCGACCACGATGAAGAAGGACGGGCCCACGTGGATCACCACGAACCCGTCGCTCCAGTCGATGCGGATGCCGGCCTACACCAAGCCGGCGCAGCTTCCCGAGAAGGACATCCGAGACATCGACGACTACGATCTCAAGCTCGAGCGGATCGTCGAGCGCTACTACGACTACGATCTGCGCGGGATCGCCGGGACCACGTGCTGGTTCTCGCTCCTCTTCGACAAGCTCCTCGAGCTGGCGCGGGCCAAGGGCCACGACGTGAGGGGCGTGACGGATATCTGGCCCAACCTGAAGGTGCTGGTGGGCGGCGGCGTCTCGGCCGACCCCTACATGCCGGTGCTCCGTGAGCGGATGGGCACGGACGATTTCGTCCTCGTCGACACCTACAACGCGACCGAGGGCGGCATCTTCGCCGCCACGGACCACAGCGGCGAGCCGGGCATGCTGATGATCCCGGACCGCGGCGTGTTCTTCGAGTTCGTGCCGGTGGAGGACGCGGACGACCCGTGGCCGCGGCGCGTGCCCTTGTGGGAGGTCGAGAAGGACCGCCTCTACGCGATCCACGTGACCACGCCGAGCGGGCTCTACAGCTATCGGCTGGGTGATCTGGTGCGCTTCCCGTCGGTCGATCCGCTCCGCATCGAGTTCGCCGGGCGCCTGAGCGGCTGCCTCAGCACGACCCAGGAGCTGACCACCCACGTCGAGATCCAGCGCGCCGTGGAGGCCGCGCTCGAGGCGACGGGGACGCGCTCCGTCGACTACGGCGCCGCCGCCGACGTGGGCGTCGAGGGCACAGCCCGCTCCCGCTACGTGGTCTTCGTCGAGTTCCTCGGCGAGGCGCCCGCCGACCGCGACGCGTTCGTGGCGGAGTTCGACCGCGCGCTCGGCCAGCAGAACCGCGTCTACTGCGAGCATCGCGAGGACGACGTGGCCATTCTACGCCCCGAGCTGGTCGTTTTGCCTCAGGGCTCGGTCCGCCGTTTCATGGCGGACATCGGAAATCACAGCGTTCAGACCAAATTCCCCCGGATCCTGGACGACGATCGCAAAGAGATTCTGCGCTCGTACGTCCGTTGATCCGTGACCCACAGTCCAGCCTTTTCGAGAGAGTAGAAGTCCGATGCAAGACAAGCTCGGTGTAGTCGTCATCGGCGTCAACGGCGCCGTCTCGTCCACCCTCATCGCCGGTACCCGCCTGATGGCCCGGGACCTGACGCCGCGCTACGGAATGCTGACCGAGGTCGGCAACCCGGCGCCCGGTGAACAAGTTACGGACATGCTCGAGTTCCCGAAGCTCGACAACATCGTGTTCGGCGGGTGGGACCTGGCGTTCAAGAACGTCTACGAGGCGGCCACGCACCATCGCGTGCTGCCCGTCGCGCAGCTCGAGCAGATCAAGGAAGAGCTCGAGGCCATGACCCCCTGGCCCGCGGTCTTCTCGGGTGAGTACGCCGAGAACTGCAAGGGCGAGAACGTGGTCGTCGCCAAGGACTTCCGCGGCGAGCTCGAGCACATCGAGAAGTGCCTCGAGGACTTCAAGAAGAACAACGGGCTGGACCGCCTGGTGATGGTCAACCTGGCCTCGACCGAGCGCTGGATGGAGCTCACCGAGTGCCACGAGACGCTCGCGGCGTTCGAGAAGGGCCTCGACGCGAACGACCCGGCCATCTCGCCGGCCATGCGCTACTTCTACGTCGCGAACAAGCTGGGCATCCCGTACTGCAACTTCGCGCCCAGCCTGACGAACATCCCGGCGCTGCAGGAGCAGGCTGACAAGACCGGCAATCCCTACGCCGGCATGGATGGCAAGACCGGTCAGACCCTGCTCAAGACCGCGCTCGCGGCCATGTTCAAGGTCCGCAACATCAAGGTCGAGGGCTGGTACTCGGTCAACTTCCTCGGCAACAACGACGGGCTCATCCTCGACTCGCCGGCGAGCAACAAGACCAAGGTTCTCAGCAAGGCGGCCGTGCTCGACTCGATCGTCGGCTACCGCATCGAGAACCACCAGGTCCACATCCACTACTACAAGCCCCGCGGTGACGCGAAGGAAGCCTGGGACAACATCGATCTCATCGGCTTCTGCGGCGTTCCCATGCAGATGAAGATCAACTTCCTCTGTCAGGACTCGATCCTCGCCGCACCGCTCTGCCTCGACCTCGTGCGGCTGCTCGACGTGGCCAAGCGCAAGGGCGAGAAGGGCATCCAGCGCCAGCTCTCGCTCTACTTCAAGAGCCCCTACGCGGCGCCTGGCGAGCAGCCCCAGCACAACCTCTTCGAGCAGGAGGCGATGCTGCTCGAGTGGGCGAAGAAGCACGCCGACAAGTGAGCCGGGCTCGGCGTTCGCCGAGCCGATCGTCCCCTGCTGCCCGCCCACGGGGCGGGCGGTGATCGTGTCGAAGCGATCGAGAGCGGGGTCTCGCCTGTAGCGGGACCCCGCGCCCGCGTTCTGTGTGATGGATCGAAAGCGGAACCAGCCCAAGGCTCGGCCCCAGCGCACGAAGCCGCGCGAGGGCCGATGACGATTCGGTGCTGGTCCAGGGAGCGCGAAGACCATGGCTGCGAACGAGCTCGCGATTCTGGGCGGATCGCCCCTCCTCGGCGAAGAGGACCACGTCACGTGGCCCATCGTGGAGGGCGAGGAGCGAGAGGCGGTGGCCCGCGTGCTCGAGCGCGGGGTGCTCAGCGGTGGGGACGCGCCGGAGGCGCGAGCCTTCGAAGCCGAGATGGCCGCCTTCGCCGGCACGAAGCACGCGCTCTTGACCCACTCGGGGACGAGCGCGCTGCAGCTGGCGCTGGCGGGGCTCGAGGTCGACGAAGGCGACGAGGTGATCGTTCCGGCCTACAGCTTCGTGGCGACGGCGATCTGCGTCCTGCAGCAGGGCGCGATCCCGCGCTTCGTCGACGTCGATGCAGGCACCGGGAACATGGACCCGGCGCTGATCGAGGCCGCCATCACGCCGCGCACCAAGGCGATCATGCCGGTGCACGTCCACGGCTGCCCGGCCGACATGGCGCCCATCCTGAACGTGGCCGAGAAGCACGGACTGGCGGTGGTCGAGGACGCCGCGCAGGCCCACGGCGCGCGCTACCGCGGTGCGCCCGCGGGTTCGCTGGGCGCGGCGGCGGGTTTCTCCCTGCAGTCGAGCAAGAACCTCTCGGCGGGGGAGGGCGGCGTGCTCGTCACGAACGACGAGGCGCTGCTCGAGCGGGCCAATCGGGCTCGCAGCTTCGGCATGAACCTCACGCTGGCCGGGCGCGAGCGCTACGACGTGCGTCGGGCCCTCGACGGTGGCAGCCCGCTCGTGAGCGGCGGGATGGGCCACATGTTCCGTGGCAACGAGCTGATGGCGGCGTTCGCGCGGGCGCAGCTCGCCAAGCTGCCCGCGCGGACGGAGGCGGCGCAGGTCAATGTGCGGCGACTCTTCGCGGCGCTCTCCGAGCTGCCGGGTGTGCGCCCCTTCGGGGAGCCCGAGGGCGTGGAGAGCGTTTTCCACAAGGTGCGGGTGGCCGTGGATCCGAACGCGGCGGGGATCGATCTGCCTCCGCGGGTGCTCCGCGACGTGCTGCTGGCGGCCTTGAACGCCGAGGGGGCCAACGCCGTCTTGTGGCAGGACCACACGCTGCCGGAGCACCCGCTCTTCAGCGAGCTGAAGGGGTTCGGGGGCGGCTGGCCGTTCACGAACGCCGAGGACGTAAACGCCTTGCGAGCGAGCTACGACCTCGCCAACTTCCCCCGCGCGAGGGCGCTCCTCGACGGCTCTGTCGTGCTCTTCTCCCAGACCCGCCCCCTGATCGCGCAATCGAGTGAGGTGGTGGATCGCTACGCCGAGGCGTTCGCCAAGGTGTGGAGCCGTCGCGACGCGCTGATCGAGGTCGCGCAGCGGATCGACGAGGGCGGATGAGCGAGGGCGAAGCCCACCACGAAGAGGAGACCAACCCGGCCAAACGCTCCCGCTGGGATCGGGTGAAGGCCATCGGGCGGTGGGTGCTCCTCGGACTCGGCGTCGCCGCCGTGGTCGGGCTCGTGGTCGACGCAGGCGCGGACGCGGTCTGGAACACCCTCGTTCGGGCAGGGGTTTGGCTGCCTCTCGTGATGCTCTGCGAGATCGGCTTCGTCGGGATGGACGTCGTGTCGCTTCGCCTCATGTACGGCGAGCGGGCCAGGCGCGTGCCGGCTCGGGTATGGCTGCGGTCCGGAATGATGGCGTATGGGATCGATGATCCTGCTCCCGGCCGGTCGCGCCGGTGGTGAGGTGATGCGGGCGGCGAGCCTGGCGCCCTACATCGGCGGTCCCCGCGCGGCGGCGGGGGCGACGGTGCTGCAGGGTGTGACGCTCTGGGGCAACACCCTGATCTCCATCCCCTGCTACATCGCGGTCGCGCTCTCCGTCGGTCCGACCGACACGCTCGCACTCCTCGTCGGCGGCAACGGGCTGGTCACCGCCGTGCTGGGGTCGGTGCTCCTCTTCGGAGCGCGCGCCTCGAACGTGGGCGGTTGGCTCGGGCGTCGGATCAAGACGCTGGCTTCGCACGGCAGCCACTTCGACGCGTCGCTGCGGGAGATGCCTGCGCTGCCTTTGCTCCCCATCGTCTCCGCCTTGGTCGGGCGCCTCTTCCAGACCGTGCAGTACGGCGCGATCCTGCTCGCGGTCGGCGGTGCCCTCACACTCGAGAGCGGGCTCGTGGCGCAGGCCATCCACCTGGTCGGCGCCGGCTTCGGGGACATGGTGCCGAACCAGGTCGGCATCACCGAGGGCGCCTACACGCTCTTCGCCGCGGATCTCGGCCTCCAGGACGCGGTAGCCGAGGCGATCGCCATCGCGCTGGTGGCCCGGATTTGCCAGTTCACGCTCGCGGGCTCCGCGCTCGCGATCGGCGCGGTGTGGAAGCCCCAAGTCCAGCCCGAGGCCGCCGCGCTCGCGCCGGCCAGCTCCCGGGGGCCTGCCTGATGGCGAAGCACGAGCGCGAGGCGCGCGGGCCTGGGCTCCCGGAACGGCTGGCCGGCTTCCAGTATCGCCGACCCTGGTTGATCATCGGCGTGGCGTTCGCGCTCGGCCTAGCGGCGCTTCCGCTCATCGTCGGGGTCCCGGGGGTCACCGACGGGCTCACGCTCAACAGCGACTTCACGGCGATGCTGCCGGAGAGCGCGCAGAGCGTGCGAGATTTGGAGGAGATCCAGGAGCGCTTCCGCGGCCAGCAGGCGATGACGCTCGCCATCAAGGCCGAGGACACCGAGGCGCTGCATCGTTTCACGCGCGACTTCGCGGAGCGTGTCGAGGGGCTCGAGCGCTACCAGGTGACCGGCGTCGACTGGAACATCTCGGACTTCACGAGCTTCGTCGAAGCGCACCGCCACCTCTATGCCGACCTCGACGAGCTCGAGTCGGTGCGGGACTCGCTGCAGGAGCGGCTCGACTACGAGCGAGCGCACGCGAACCCCTTCTACATCGATTCTCGGCGATGAAGAGCCGCCTGACCCGGCGGCGGTGGTCTCGCGCATCGAGCACGACGCCGAGGAGGCCCGACAGGACGCCGAGCGCCGCTTCCCCGACGGCTTCTTCCAGCACCCGAACGAGAGCGTGGTGCTGATGGTCGTCCATACCCGGATCAACGGCGGCGACGCGGAGCAGACCGACCGGCTCGTCCGGGCGATGCAGCACGAGATCGACGAGCTGCACCCCGATCGCTACGCGCCCGACCTGCACATCTACTGGGGCGGGACGCTGATCGAGGTCCAGCAGGAGACGGAAGCGCTCGTCGACGCGGTCCGGAACGCCACGCTGCTGACGATCGCCCTCGTGATGCTGGCGATCTACGTCTTCTTCCTCCGCGTCCGACCCATTCCGCTCTTGAGCCTGAGCCTGATCCCGCCGGTCTTGCTCACCTTCGGGTTCGCGGAGCTGACCGTGAACTACCTGAACGCGTCGAGCGCGTTCTTGAGCAGCATCGTCGTCGGCAACGGGATCAATCCCAACATCATCTGGCTGGCTCGCTATTTCGAGGCGCGTCGGGCCGGCGAGGACGTGCACACCGCCCTGGTGACCAGTCACCGCGGCACCTGGAAGGGCACCCTGACGGCGTCGCTTGCCGCCGGCGTCGCGTACGGCTCGCTGATGAGCACGGACTACCGTGGCTTCCGGGACTTCGGGGTGGTCGGCGGGGCCGGGATGGTCCTCTGCTGGATTGGTGCGTACCTGCTCCTGCCCTCGCTCGTGGTCGCGTTCGAGCGCCTCAAGCCCCTCACGTTCAAGAGCACGACGCAGCACAAGGGCTTCTACGGCGTGCTCTTCGCACGCATCGCGCTCGGCCGTCCGCGGACGGTGCTGACCGTCTCGCTTCTGCTGACGGTGGTGACCGCCGGCCTGGTCGGCTGGGCCATCGTCAACGATCCGATGGAGTACGATTTCCGGCGGCTGCGGACCGATCGGGATCCGAGCTCGGACCCGGAGATCGTGCTCCGCCTGTCGCGACCGATCCTCTCCGATACCGGCGCGGGCAGCGCGCTCGCGGTTCTTGCACCGAGCCGAGAGGAGGCGGAGCGCTTCCAGCGCTACCTCGCCACCCATCGTGACGCGTATCCGCACGCCTACGGCGACGTGAAATCGGTCGACGACTTACTCCCGGCCGACCAAGCGCAGAAGGTCCGCCTGCTCGATCAGATCCGCCAGCTGATGCTCGACATCCGGCCGCACGTGAGCGCCGAGATCCAGGGGAAGATCGACGAGCAGATCCCACCCGAGCGGATCGATCCGCTGAGGCCCGCGGATTTGCCGGACGCCGTCGCGCGCCCCTACACGGAGCGGGACGGAACCCGTGGGCGCTTGTTCTTCATCGAGCACGACACGTCGGAGAACGCCTGGGACGGCATGTACCTGACCCGGTGGGCGGCGGCGGCCCGCAGCCTCCGCGCGCGCGGTGCGAGCGAGCCTCCACCGGTGGCCGGCACCGCGACGGTCTTCGCCGATTCTCATGGAGACGGTGTGGCACGACGGACCGCGCGCGGTCGGCATCGCGTTCTTGGCCACCGTCCTGCTCCTCATCGTGACGTTCCGCGAGCCGAAGCAGCGCTGGCTGACGCTCCTCTCGCTCCTGGTCGGCATCCTGTGGATGGCGGGCACGATGGCCGTGCTCGGGATGCGGCTGAACTTCCTGAACTTCGTGGCCTTCCCGATCACGTTCGGAAACGGCGTGGACTACGCGGTGAACGTGATGCGGCGCTACGCGGACGAGGTCGACGGCGGGCGCGACCCGCTGGCCGCCGTCCGCGAGGCCGTCGAGGGCACTGGCGGCGCGGTGATCCTCTGCTCGCTCACCACCGTCATCGGCTACATCTCGCTCCACACGAGCAGCAATCAGGCGCTCAACTCGTTCGGCGCGGCCACGGCCATCAGTGAGGTGACCTGCCTCGCTGCGGCGGTCTTGGCGCTGCCGGCGGCGCTTTATCTGCTCGGGGTGCGCCGCGCCAAGGAACAGGCCGCGGCTGCTCCACCGCGAGACGCGAGGGCGTCGGGCGTGTAGAGTGTCCGCGTTCGGAGGTTACCGTGGGGGGCCGCGTGTGTTTCGCGCGGGACCTCGCGCGGGGCCTCGTCGTACCATCGCTACGAGTGAGGTACCCGGCTTCGTGCCGGGTCCGTTCTGACGGCGGAGATGAACGACAGAGTCAAGGCGGCGAAGGTGGGGGCGCTGGTTCTCGCCGCTCTGGTGGGAGGGTTCACCGTCTGGCGCCTCGTCGACGAGCAGACGAGCGCGGAGGGGAGCTACGCCGTCTGCGCTCGCTTCGACAACGCGCAGGGGCTCATCACCAAGAGCCGCGTCACCGTGGCCGGCATCCCCGTCGGCTACATCGACCGCATCCGGCTCGAGGGCGCCCGCGCCCGGGTCGACATGCGGATCGACGAGGGGGTCGAGCTCCACCAGGACGCAACCATCGCTCGGCGGAGTGCGTCACTGCTCGGCGAGTACATCCTGGCGGTCAACCCCGGCAGCGTCGACGAGTCGGTCCTCGAGGACGGCCAGTGCATCCACACGGTGGAGGAGACCGCCGACACGGCGGACATCATGCAGGACGTGGGCGCGATCGCGCGCTCTCTGCGCGCCGTGGCGCAGCAGATCGCGCGGGTGTTCGGGACCGAGCAAGGCGGCCAGCAGATGCAGTCCGCGCTGGAGAACCTCACCCAGGCGCTGGAGGCGGTGAACCGCACCGTCCAGGCGAACGAAGCGGCCGTTACGACCACCCTCGGCAACATCGAGCGCATGACCACGAGCGCCGAGCCGCAGCTAGGCCAGATCCTCGCCAACATCGAGGGGGTCACCCGCGATCTCAGGCAGATCATGGAACACAACCGCGACGGGCTCGACGAGGGCGTGGGTGAGGTCGGGCCGACCATCTCGTCGATCAACCGCGCCGCGCAGCAGCTCGAGCACGTGCTCGACGACGTCGGCGAGATCACGGAGCGGACCGCGGCGGGGGAGGGCACCGTGGGGCGCCTCACCTCCGACGAGCACCTGATCAACGAGGTCGAGGAGGTCGCCGAGGGCGTCAACGATCTGGTCGGCGGCTTCGCGCGCCTGCAGACGCTGGTGACCCTGCGGAGCGAGTACCTCTTCCTGACCAACGCCTTCAAGAACTACCTCGAGGTGCGCATCCAGCCGAGCGAGGACCGCTACATCATGTTCCAGCTCGTCGACGACCCGCGGGGGCGGACCCGGTTCACGACCACGCAGGTGCGGACGAGCCCGCCGCGCGAAGGCGACCCGCCCTTCTACGAAGAGGTGCGCGCGACGACCACGCAGAGCCTGCTCTTCTCGCTCCAGCTCGCGAAGCGGATCTACTTCGTGACGTTCCGCTTCGGGATCCTCGAGAGCACCGGCGCCATCGGCATGGACCTGCACTTCTTCGACGAGCGGCTCGTGGTGAACACCGACCTGTTCCGGTTCGGCAACCAGAACTTCCCCGACTTGCGCATCCGTATCGGCTACGAGGTCGTCCACACGCTCTCGATCGTCGGTGGCGCGGACAACATCCTCAACGCCGACCCGAGCGTCCCGTCGCAGAACGGCGCCGACTTCTTCCTCGGCGCGATGCTCCACTTCAACGACCAGGACCTGGTGGGGCTCTTGCCCTTCATCGGCGGGCTCGGCAGCGCTGCCTCCAATTGAGGCCCCTGCCGGCTGTTCCCGCCTCAGGCGCTCCCGGGCGCGTGCGGGGGCGGCTCTCCGCCCGCCAGCGTGAGGAGGTCGCGGATGCGTGGGAGCGACGCCGCGTCGTCGGCGTCCACCCGGACGAGGAAGTCGGGGTAGGTGTGCGCCGGGTGGCCGAGCGCCCTCAGCGAGCGCTTGCCGAGGAGCGCGAGCAGGCCGCCGACGATCGCGCCGGCGCCCGCGCCTCCGACCAACCGTCCGACCATGTCGAGGATCGGCAGGGGGCCGCGCCAGAGCACGAGCGAGACGATCGCGATCACGCCGCCGATGGCGCCCCCCACCCCCACCCCGATGCTCGCCGCCGATCCGCTCTCGCGCGGCGTGTGGACGATCCCCTCCGACACGGCCGCAGGGCAGACGTGGATTCGCGCGCGTTGCACGCCCTCCAGATCGAGGGCGCGGACGGCCTCCTCGACGGCGTCGCGGTCGTGGAAGACCGCTCGAGCGCTGGTCCTGCGGGACATGGCCCGGCGTCTCTGCAACGACGGTGCCCGCCGGTCACGGTGTCCCCATCCCTGCACGCCCCTGGTGCTCGATGCGACCTCCGCGCGCCCACCGTGGCGCTTCGCCATCCTCGCGCCGACGCCGCAGCTCGCAATCCGAAATACCGGCGTGGTCCGAGGCGTACGATACTCGGCGAATGGCGTTGAAGGATCAGGCGAAGCGGGTCGCGGCGGGCGCGGTGGCGCTCCCGAAGGCCACCGTGGTCGGGTACTGGCGCGGCCTGCGCTACCCCTTCCGCGGCCTTCGTTTCGTCTTCTTCGAACACCCCGGGCTCGCCCGCTTCTGGCTGCCGCCGATCCTGGTCACGCTCGTCCTCTTGGTCGCCGTGCTCATCGGCGGCTGGAGCTGGCACGGGGACGTGACCGCGTGGCTTTGGAGTGGGCCGTCCGGCGACGGATTCTGGGCGAGCGTGCTGGGGGCGCTGCACTGGCTCTTGAGCGGTGTGGTGCTCCTCCTGATGTGGGCGCTCGGGCTGGTGGCCGTCGTCTTCTCGACCAACCTCGTCGCGGCGCCCTTCAACGATCTTCTGAGCGAGGAGGTGGAGCGCCTCGCTGCCGGACGGAACGGACCGCCCTTCTCGTGGAAGGCGCTGGCCCGCGACTCGGTGCGCACGGTCGGGGTCGAGCTGGTCAAGCTGCTCCTCTACGTCGCCGTGATGCTGCCCATGTTCCTCTTCTCCTACGTGCCGGTCGTCGGTCCGGTCGTCTACGCGGTGGTCGGCTTCCTCTTCACGGCGCTCTATTTCGCGATCGACTACGTCGACTGGCCCGCGTCGCGACGCAACCGCGACGTCCGGTTTCGGTTCGGGATGCTTCGCCGGCGCTTCTGGTCGATGTTCGGATTCGGCACCGGCGTGTGGCTCTTCCTCTTCATCCCGCTGGTGAACCTCTTCTTCATGCCGGCGGCGGTGGCGGGCGGGACGCTCCTCTTCCTCGACATGGAAGGCGAGGGGACCTCCGATCCGCAGCACGCGCCCGCGGACGAGCTGGACGACTCGCCGCCAGCGGGCTGAAGGCGCCGGCGCACGAAGAACGAGCTCTCGCCGGCGATCCCGGGCCGCCAGTGAATCTCCACTCTCCTGCGGCGTCGCACATCGCAGCTTGAACGGGCTCCTTTCACGGCGATATGCTGCGGCACGCCGCTGGGGGCCCGATCTCGGAGCGGCGGCGATCCGCCCGAGTCGGGGCAAGAGGTCGGAGGACCGGATGACGAGAAAGCTAGTCGTTTCGCTGACGCTCGGTGTCAGCTTGCTCTGCATGCTGGCAGTGTCGGTCGAGGCCCAGCGCGGCCGCCGTCACGGTCGGCGGCATCGTCGTGGGCACGCCGCCCAGCAGGAACAGACGCCGCCCGACAGCGCGGCGATCGCCGAGGCGCTCGGTGAGCTGCACTGGGGGATGGAGCCCAGAGAGGTTCACCAGTTCTTCGTGAACAAGATCCACGAGCGCTTTCGCGAGCGGCTCACGAAGGCGCCCGGGACGATCGAAGAGGATCGCATTCGCCACGAGATGGACGGAGAGGTCCGCCGCCTCCGCGAGAGCTACGTCCGCTTCGACGGCGATCGCACCGGCTGGGACCTCTCGTTCCTGCGCTCCGAGTTCACCCACGGCAACCGCGAGTCGATGCTCGTCTACCGCGACGAGAACTCCCAGAACTTCTACTTCTTCATCCAGGGCCGGCTGTGGAAGTGGTTCAAGGCCTTCGACGCGTCGGTCTTTCGCGGGCAGAGCTTCGACCAGTTCGCGCAGGCGGTCCAAGGCCGCTTCGGCCCCGCGGCCGATCGCACTGGCACGTTGGTCGACGGCGGACCCACGCAGCACTGGCTCGAGTGGCAGGATCCGACGACACGCCTGCGGGCCGTGGACCAGACGCGCTTCTACGGATTCTACTGCCTTGTGTTCGAGGATCGTGCCACGCTGTCGCGCCTCGATCAGCTCCGAAACCACACGATCCCCTCTCAGACCGAGCAGGGGCACGCGCTGGTCGACTCGGTCACCTTGCCCGAGGGCAGCGAGGAGAACGTGGCCGACGGCAACGCCGACATCGTCGACCGCATCACCGGCCACATCCGGCGCCGGCCCGCGCGCGGCGAGGGCAACACCGCCACGAGCTCGAACGGTGGGGGCGCGTCCTCCTCCGGTCCGTCGAGCGAGCCGTCGCACGACAGCGGCCATTCGTCGTCCGGGTCGAGCGATCCCCTGGATCTCTCCGACCTCTGACGCCTCACCAGCTGTACGAATCCGCCGCGGTGATATTTCGCCGCGGCCATTTGCCTCTTCGGGGGTCTGAGGTCGAAGGTGGTCGCGTTCGTCGCCTTCCTCCTCTAGACTCGGAGGCGAGGAGACGGACCATTGCCGCGGTTTCGACTTCGGTTCCTGCTCCAAGAATTCGATCTGGTGGGCCCGGAAGCGGTCATCGGGCGTAGTCCCGATTGCCACATCACCATCGAAGATCCGCTGATCTCGAGGCGGCACGCCCGCATCGCGATACGCGACGGGTCGGCCTTCGTCTCGGATCTTGGCAGCCGCAACGGTGTGCGCGTGAACGGACGCGCCATCGGCACGGACACGGAGATCGAGCTCAAGGACGGAGATCGCGTCCGCCTCGGCACCCAGGAGCTCCTCTTCTCGGTGGTGAGCCGGCGTGAGCGCACCGCCCGCACGACGGGCTACATGCGGGTCTGCCACGCCTGCGCGACGCCCTACCCGGAGGGTAGCGCGGCCTGCCCCCACTGCGGCGCTCCCGCCCTCGAGGAGGAGGACACGGTCAGCGGCATGATGATGGAGCCGCGCCGCAACTGGACATTCCAGCTCCTCGGCGAGGTCATCGAGCGCGCGCTTTCCACGAGTCGCGCCGCGGAGGCGGATCGCCTGATGCGCCGCGCCGCCAAGGAGGTGGACGACCGCCTCGCGAGCGGCGATCGGCTCGAGGCGGAGCACGTGGCGATGATCGCGTCGTTCGCCGTACGTCTCGCGCGGCTGCTCGGCGGGAGCGAGTGGGTGTCCTGGGCGATCACGCTGCACCGCCGTCACGGGCGAATGCTCGCCGACGAGGTGATCGACCGCTTGGCAGAGCTCGACTTCGCCTCCCTTCCCGAGGTGCCTCGTGCCCTCGGAAGCTACGTCACTTGGTACAAGACGCAGCCCCCGCCGGGACCGAGCCACGACCTGTCGCGGCTGGCGCGCCTCGAGCAGCTCCTGATCAGCTGAGGGCGCCGGGCCCCTCGTTGGCGGCGATGCGCTCAGGCGCCGACGACGCGCTCGATGCCCTCGAGACGCTGCAGCAAGAAGCGCTGGCTCGGGGTGAACCCGTCCGCGATCGACCGCATGTGCGCGAGGTAGCTGCGTAGCGCCTTGCTGCCCGGATAGCGGATGCGCCGCACGAGATCGTGCAGCCGGCCGATGGCATCGGCGTCGAGCAATCGGGCGCAGCCGTCGTGTACCTGGAAGACCCAATCGAGCCACTCCGCCTTGCGGGTGCCGTCCGCGAGCTTGAGCGCGTAGCTCGTCGCGGCGAAGAGCTGTGCCTCCGTGATCTTCTTGCCGGTGCGGACCTCGGAGAGCATGTCCTTGAGCCGGCGTCCGAGCATCCGCTCCGCCTCTTCGTAGCGTCCGAGCGCGAGGGCCTTGTCGGCGATGCGGTCGAGGACGGACTCCGCGCGGTGGACCGTCTGCTCCTCGGCGATGTCCTTGGCGCCCAGGACCGGCAGGTCCAGGGTCATCCCGGCGAGGGTGGGGTGCGCACCACGTTCGGCCTTGCTCTCCTCATCGCGGATCCGCACCAGGAGGAGCTCCTGGCTGCCGATGACGACGCGATCGAGGTGCTTGAGCGTGTGCGGCCCTTCGATGCTCCGGCCGTTCACCACGACGCCGTTGCGACTGCCGAGGTCCTCGACCTCGACGCCCTGACCGCTCACGTGGAAGACCGCGTGCCGACGGGAGACGAGCGCATCGTCGAGCGCCAGATGGCAGCTCGAGCTGCGGCCCACCACGAAGTCCCCGTTGGGCATCTCGAGATCGGTGGATTGATAGCGGAGCCTGAATCGCGCCACGCAGCTCTCTCGATCGAGACGCTAACACCAAACGCCCCGCCGCTCCAATCTGCATGTGCGACGGAACGAAGACGCCCGGACCAGAAAGGGGCCCGGGCGTCGGGAAAGGAGCGGGTGATCCCGGTCAGCCGCCGCTGGTGCTCGCACCCGCGTCGGTGAGCGCCCGGCTGATGGCCGTGATCAGGCGACCCTGGACCTCCACCGTCTGGTCGAGGAGGATCTTCAGGTTGCGCACGTGCTGGAGGAAGAGCCCGAACGAGCTCGTCTGCTCGGCCAGCACACCGCGGCTGCTCGCGCCGTCGATGTCGAGCACGAACGCCGCCGTCGAGTCGAGCTCCTGTTCGTTGGCCTCGTAGACCTGGAGCTCGCGCGGGGCGCCGCCGCGAGTGGCCCGCACCCGCACGTGGGGGGTTCCGTCGTCGTCCTGCTCGATGGAGACGAAGCCGAGGCTGCCGATGAGGTGGCCCTCGTCGTTGCGGTGCAACACCGCGCCGAAGTTGGTCTGTCCCTCGCCGGCCGCTTCGACGGCCTGCTCGAGCTCGGCGCGCCGGTTCTGGGCGAGCGACTCGGCGGCGAGCTGGCGGATGTCGAGCCAGATCTGGTCGATGTTCCGCAGGTAGGTGAAGAGGTCGGCGACGACCTGGGGCGGGAACGCGTTGTAGTTCTTGGTCGTGAACGCGGCCGCCTCGAAGGGCTTCTCGAGGCTGCGGAGGGCCTCGATCTGGTCGAACGCGATCGAGGGCGCCGTGCCCGCGTTCTGATCGCCGACGGCCGCCTCGATGATGGCGTTGATGTGCGTCTGCGCGCTGGTGACGGCGCGCGAGGCCTCGTCCACCGAGCGGTAGATGTCCTGCGCGTCCGCGACCGTCCTGTTGAAGATGGCCCGATTGGCGAGCATCTGGCCGACGCCCCAACCGATGCCCATGCCGGCGACGAGCACCACCGCGGAGACGATGATCGTCCGCATCTTGGTGCCCTTGCCGACCTCCTGGTCGGTCACGAGCTTGTCGTCGAACTCGAGTCGGACGACCTGCTGCTGCGGAGCCGCCTGAGCAGGTGCCGAGGCCTCGGGTGCGGCCGGCTGCCCGAAAGGCGGCGGCGCGACGTCGGGCGACGAGCCGAAGGGCGCGCCGCCGATTCCTGCCGGCGGTGCCGCCACACCGCCGGGCGGCGGAGTGACCCCCCCCGGCGGTTTCACGGCCGGTGCGGGCGTCTCGCTTGCGCCCCCGACGGCCGGAGGGGGCGTCGGTCCGCCGGCACCCTGCGTCTTGGGGGTGATGGTGCGCCCGAGTCGAGCGCGCAGAATCCCTTTTGGGCTTCGTGGGCTTGTCTGCCATGTGATGGGGCCTCGGCGTCCGACCGCCCGACGACCGGGCGGGCAGCGGAACTACTACAATCTCCCAGCGCGATCCGCCTCGAAACTCAGTCTCTCGTCCTCGAAACGTGGGTCCGATTCACCGATGTCGGGACATCGTCCCGCCCCCCGAAGCGCACACCTCGGCAGGTCGGCTGGGGCTGTTCGGAGGGCCGGAAGGTATCTATTGGAGCGCGGAAGTGTCAAGACGTGCCGACAGCCGCGTTTCGCGACCCGTAGGCCCGAGCGAAGTGCGGGGTTCGTGCTGCTCGCACGAATCCCTGGAACGGAGCTCGGGCCGGGACGTTCGAGCGGGGCGTCGCGCCTCTGGTTTCGGACGTCGGGGCGCTCTACAGTGCGGCCCCCCGATGAAACCGGTCAGAGTCGAGGAGAAGCGGGTCGAGTCGCTCGACGGCACCGAGCTCGCGTACCACGTGGTGGGCGAGGGACCGAGCATCCTGCTCGCCAACGGGCTCGGCGGGAGCTGGAAGGCCTGGACCCACCAGATCGCGTACTTCCAGGATCGCTACCGCTTCGTCTCGTGGGACTATCGCGGGCTCTACCGGTCGGGGATGCCGCCCGATCGCGACGCGGTCCGGGTCGAGGACCAGGCCGACGACGCGCTGCGTGTCCTCGACGCGGAGGGGGTCGAGCGGACCGCCATCTTCGGGTGGTCCATGGGCGTGCAGGTCGCGCTCGAGCTCTTCCGGCGGGCGCCAGACCGAGTGTCGGCGCTGGTCCTGATCAACGGTGTCGCAGGCACGGCCGTGGGAGACCGCGTTCGGCGTGCCGAAGATCGGCGGGCTGATCCCACACGTGCTGGGCGCGGTCCGGACCATCCCCGCCATCGCCCAGTCGGTCACCGAGCGGGTCGTGCAGTGGCCGGAGACGGTCACCTGGGCCAAGCGTGTCGGGCTCGCGGGACAGACCCTCGACGAGGAGATCTTCGCCCAGCTCGCGGGCTCGTTCGCCGAGCTCGACATGGACCTCTACTTCCACACCCTCGAGCTGCTCGGCGAGCACGACGCGCGTGACGTCCTGGACGAGGTCGACGTGCCGCTGCTGGTCATCTCCGGCGACCGCAATCTCTTCACCCCGCGCCGTGCGGCCGAGGACATGGTGCGCCGGGTGCGTGGCGCCGAGCTGCTCGTGGTGCCGGGCGGGACGCACTACGTCGCCGTCGAGTACCCGGAGCTGGTCAACCTGCGGGTGGAGAAGTTCTTCCGCGAGCGCGGCTATGTGGGCGCTTGAGCCGCGCGGGGGGCTTCGGATGCGAAGAACCGGCCTCGTGCTCCTGCTCGTGGCGATGGCATCGCTCGCAGGCTGTGGGGGCGAGCCCGAGGGGCCTTCGCCGACGCTCCTGGACGACATCACCACGCTTCGCCAGGTGGTGATCGCCAATCCGGCGGCCAACCCGATCGCTTCCGCGGAGCGAGCGGCGGACGACCGAGCGGTCTTGGCGTCCCGGCTGCTCCAGAGCGGCGCCATCCCCGCGGCGCGCCGGCAGATCGAGGCCGTGCAGGCGGCCGAGGTGGGATCCGCGGAGGGCCGAGGCTGGAAGGAGCGGCTGGAGACCGCCTATCGTCTGCGCGTGGACGGCCTCGAGCAGTGGCGGACCTTCCTCGCCGCGGAGGGACGCGACGAGGAGCAGCTCCTCGAGGCCACCAGCACGCTCCGCCGCGCCGAGGTCTCCGTGGTCCAGATCGACCTGGAGATGGAGACGGTCTCGCCCACGCGCCGGCGGCGAGGCGGCGAGACGGTTGCCGCATCGGCCGAGGACTCGCCCTGAGCGCCGCTCCGGTATCGGAGCTGCGAGAACATTCCCGTTACCGAGCCTGACTACCTTGATTCTCGTCGTCGACAACTACGATTCGTTCACCTACAACCTCGTCCAGTATCTCGCCGAGGCAGGAGCGGACGTGCGGGTGTTCCGCAACGACGCCATCGACGTCGAAGGGATCTCGGCGCTCGCCCCCGAGGGGATCTTGCTGTCGCCGGGGCCGGGCACGCCGGACGACGCGGGCATCAGCC
The DNA here is from genome assembly GCA_963832725.1 of uncultured Pseudomonadota bacterium. GTDB lineage: Bacteria > Myxococcota_A > Polyangia > Polyangiales > Sandaracinaceae > JAEZBP01. The sequence goes on along the minus strand of CAWHVG010000003.1, from coordinate 1,162,938 downwards.
TCGAGGTGGTCCGGCGCCTCGCTGGATCCATCCCGATCTTCGGCGTCTGCCTCGGCCATCAGACCATCGCGCAGGCCTACGGCGGTCGCGTGGTACGGGCCGGACGGCTGATGCACGGGCGCACCTCGCCGGTGCTCCATCGGGGCGAGGGCGTCTTCCGTGCGCTGCCCAGCCCCCTCACCGCTACGCGCTATCATTCGTTGATCGTCGAGAAGGAGAGCCTGCCGGAGGCGCTCGCGATCACCGCGTGGACCGAGGAGGGGGAGATCATGGGGATCAGGCACGTCGAGCTCGACGTGGAAGGCGTTCAGTTCCATCCGGAGTCGTTCTTGACCGAGCACGGGCACGCGCTCATCGGCAATTTCCTCTCGCGGCTGCCGGGGCGGGGCGACCGGAGCGCGGCGTGAGCGAGGCGATGCTGCGGGACGCCATCGCGCGGGCCGTCTCGGGCGAAGCGCTCGACGCGCCCACGATGGAGGGGGCGATGGAGGCCATTCTGGCCGGGGAGGCGTCGCCAGCGCAGAATCGCGGCCTTGGCCGTGGCGCTGAGGATGCGGGGCGAGACCGCCGAGGAGCTCGGCGCGGCGGCGCGCGTGATGCGCCGGCGAGCGTTGCCCGTCACGCTGGGCGTCGAGCGCGCTTTGGACACCTGCGGAACGGGCGGTGACGGCGCGGGCACCTTCAACATCAGCACCGTGTCGGCGATCGTCGTCGCGGCCTGCGGCGTGCCGGTGGCCAAGCACGGAAATCGGGCGGTCTCCTCCCGCTCGGGCAGCGCCGACGTGCTCGAAGCGCTCGGCGTGCGGCTCGAGGCCGATCCCGAGGTGGTCGCGTCCACGCTCGACGCGATCGGCATCGCGTTCCTCTTCGCGCCCGCGTTCCACGGCGCGCTCAGGCACGCTGCGCCCGTCAGGCGCGAGCTCGGTCTGCGCACCTTCTTCAACCTGCTCGGCCCGCTCGCGAATCCGGCCGGCGCCACCCATCAGCTCCTCGGGGTCTACGATCCGGCGCGGGTGAGGCAAATCGCCGAGGTGCTCGGCGCGCTCGGCGTCGAGGGCGCGTGGGTCGTGCACGGCGAGGGCGGCCTGGACGAGGTCTCGCCGAGCGGCCCGACGCGGGTGGCGGTGCTGCGGGACGGGACCGTGACCGAGCGGGTGGTGGAGCCGTGCGATTTCGGGCTGGAGCCCGTCGCGAGCGATTCCATCGGCGGCGGTGACGCGACCACCAACGCGCGCATCGCGAAGGCGATCCTCGCCGGCGAGCGCGGCGCGGCTCGTACGGCCGTGGTCATCAACGCCGCGGCCGCGCTGAGCGCTGCGGGCGAGACCGACGACCTGCGCGAGGCGGCCTCTCGCGTGGAAGAGGCGATCGACGCAGGGCGAGCGCGCGCGCTGCTCGAGCGTTGGATCGAACGGAGCGCGTGAGAGGCTACGGCTCTCTTCGAGGGGAAGAATGGGCGACGATCTCCTGCGGCCGATCCTGGAGCGCAAGCGGCGCGAGAACATGCGCAGGCTCGCGCACCGTGGGCTCTTCGATGCGTCGGCGGCAGGTGACCGTGCCGACCGCCGGCAGGCGGCGATCGATGCCCTCTCGCGCCGTGGCGCGGCGCTGCCTCGCGTCATCGCCGAGGTGAAGCTGGCCAGCCCGAGCGCGGGCCGGATCCGCGATTGGGCGGCCGGCCAGGGACGGCGCATCGCTCGCGGCTACGTCCAGGGCGGCGCCGCCGCGGTGAGCGTGCTCTGCGATCGCGAGGGCTTCGGCGGATCGGTGCTTTCGCTGCGGCGCATCGCCGGCGAGGTCGACGTCCCCGTCCTCTTCAAGGAGTTCGTGCTGCACCCGGTTCAGGTGGACTTGGCCCGCGCCGTGGGCGCGTCGATGGTGCTGCTCTTGGTGCGGGCGCTGAGCGCGAGCGAGCTCTCCGCGCTGGTGAACGCCTGCCTCGAGCGCGGCCTCGAGCCGGTGGTCGAAGCGGCCGACGAAGCCGAGGTCGAGCGGGCCCTGACGACCGGTGCGCGGGTCGTCGGCGTGAACGCGCGCGACCTCTCCACCTTCCGCGTCGATCCCGAGGCGGCGGCCCGAGCGATCCAGAAGATTCCCGAAAGCCGCGTTGCGGTGTACATGAGCGGTGTGTCGAGCCCCGAAGAGCTCTCGCGCGTGGCGGCGAGCCGAGCGGACGCGGTCCTGATCGGCTCCGCGCTCATGCGCGCCGAGGATCCGGGGCATCGATTGGCGGAGCTGCTCTCGAGCGCGAGGACGCCGTGACGCAACGGAGTAGGGGAGAGACGGTTTTGGTCACCGGTGCCGCCGGCACCGTGGGCAACTACGTGGTCCCGCTCGCCGAGGCGGCGGGCTACCGGGTCATCGCGAGCGACCTCACCGCCAAGGGCGTGCAGCAGCCCGTCCGCGGTGAGGTCCGCGCCGGCGACCTGCGCGACCCGGCCTTCGTCGACGCGCTCGTGTTGGGCTGCGACCACGTGATCCACACGGCGGCGCTGCTCGACGTCGGCGCGCCGAGCGACGCGCTGCGCGAGACCAACACCGACGTGGTGGCGAGGCTCTACGAGGCGGCCGCGAACGCCGGGGCCAAGCGCTTCGTGCAGAATCTCGAGCGCGATGCTCTACGCGCCGAGCTCGGGCGGGCCGTTGACCGAAGAGTCGCCCATCGAGCCGCGTGGCGAGCACGGCCGCAGCAAGCTGAGCGCGGAGGAGATCCTGCGCGCCCATGGCGACGCGGCGCCAGCCTGGACGATCCTCCGCGCTGCGCCGCTCTACGGCCGCCGAGGCCGTCACTTCGCCGCGGCGCTGCTGGCGGTCGGCCCGGTCGTCCGCCTTCTCACGCCGGTCTTGCCGCGTCCCAAAGGCGGCCCGGTCGCGACGCTGGTGCACGCCGAGGACGTCGCCCGCGCGGCTGTCTTCGTGCTCGAGCGCGAGGACACGAAGAACCAGGTCTACAACGTCGCCGACGAGGACGCGCTGACGCTCGGGGATCGGGTCGCGGAGACCTACCGCGCCTACGGGCTGCCGACCGTGCGCGCGGGCAGCCTCCCGCGCGGCGTGCTCGATCGCATCAGCAAGATCTTCGTCCAGCCGGGCGCCTACCACGCCGCCGACGCGGTCGCGCTCGGCATGTGGCGGCTCGTGGTCATGCGGCACGGGCTCAAGCAGGCGCTCCGGGTGCGCCTCGACAAAGAAGCGCTGACGCTCCTCTACGACGATCTCGTCGTCGACGCCTCGAAGCTCCGCGCCCTCGGATGGCTGCCGCGCTACCCGCGCTTCGCCGAGGGCTGGCGCGGCGTGCTGCGTTGGTACCAAGCCGAGCGCTGGGTCCCCCGCTACGCGTAGACCGCGGGTTCCCACGGCGCGTCGCGCTTCGTCGCGATGACCGCGCTCACGAACGAAGCGCGCCTCGCTCGGCGTCGCGCCATCCGGTCGTGCCACCGCGCCGGTCGGATCGTCGCTCGGATGGTCCCTCGCGCCGCGCCGAGCTCGGGCCGTCCGCGCTCGGTCACGTGACGAAGGGCGACCAGCGAGGACGCGCGTTTCCTGCGCGCGGGCCGCTCTTTGCTACTCTCGGCCTTCGAGGCGGACCGATGCGCAAGCAGTTGAAGATTCTCGGTCGGGAGGCCGCGGCCTGGGCGCGGCAGGGCCAGCTCATGCTTCTGGGGCCCAAGCGGCCTGGGCACGTCCATGACGACGCCGACCGAGTGGTGGTGTTCGTGCACGGCTGGGGCGCGGCGGGAGCCGTCTTCGAGCCCATGCGAGCCGAGGTGGAGCGCGCGCTCGGCGTGCCCACGCTGGACTTCACCTACGGCTCCATGTCCAGCTTCGCCTCGGTGACCGGCGGGCTGGCCGAGCTCCTGGACCGCGTCGCCGACGGACGCCGGCTCGACCTCGTCGGCCACTCGCTCGGCGGTCTGGTGGCCCGCTGGTACGTGCAGGAGCTCGGCGGCGCGCGCCACGTGGAGCGTCTGGTCACCCTCGCCACGCCGCACGCCGGGACCGCCAGCGCGCGCATCGCGCCGGGGCCGCTGAGGAGCGCGCTCTTGCCGGGCGGCACCGTCGTCCGCCGCCTCGCCGCGGGCCGCGCCCGGGCGGCCGCCGTCGCGCACACCGCGCTCGTGGCCGGCGCCAATCTGATGGTCACCCCGCCCTCGAGCGCCGCCGCCATCGCCGACGCGCGCGTCCTTTGGTTCGACGAGCTCGGCCACAACGGCATGCTCTACGACGACGAGGTCACCGAGGCGGTCGTCGCCGCGCTGCGGGCCGAACCGGCGCTCCAAGACGTCGGGTAGGTCCGATCAAGGCGGCGTTCGTCGCAGAGCGGCCAGCTCCTCCTCTGCTCGCCGGAGCTTCCTGCAGACCCGGTTGCGCTGCCGCAGGACGCCGACGCCGAGGACGGCCGCGATCGCGGTCGCGACGAGGGCGCCCAAGGGTACGGCGACGGTCCAGGCCACTCCGAGCGCCACCGCCTGTGTTTCCATCGCGACCGCGAAGAGAAGCGTGACGAGCATCCCGACCCCGAGGCATCCGAGCGCCGTGCCCAAGACCTGTCGCCCTAACCTGGCGTCTCGTACCCGGCGTGCCGTCGCTTCGACGGCGCGGAGATGGAAGAAGTGCGCGGTGGCCGCGGGGGCGAGTCGGAGCGGCGAGAGCTGCGCGAGCGCGCGCCGACGCGACGTGTCGTTCCCGATCGCCTGCAACTGCTCGCGCGCCATCGCGTGCTGACCGAACAGCTCCAGCCCGTGAATGCGCAAGAGATTGATGCGCTCCTCGTACCAGGTCGCGACCGGGAGGTCGCCGGCCTGGTCACCGAGCTCCGCCAGGATGTCGTTCGCGCGCCCGGCCGCTGCGGCCGCCGTCGCGCGCGCGGCGCGCACCGCGCTGTCCATCAAGAGGTCGAGCGGACGCGGCTCGACGGCCTGGAGCCAGGCCCACGCCGCGTCGAGCTCGCCGAGCCGCGCGGCGCCGATGGCCAGCTCGCAGCGCAGTACGTGCCGGTGCCGGTGATCGGGCAAGAGCTCGATCGTCGTCTCGAGGAGCACGCGCCGCGCCTGATGGTCGGTGAGGGGCAAGAGCAGTCGCGTGACGTGGAAGAGGCGCTCGGCGCTGAGGAAGTCGCCTCGCGCCGAGAGCGCGGCGCGCGTGCTCTTCCAGAGCGCGAGCCCCGCCGGGATACGCTCGGGCGCGAGCCTCCCGTCGTCGGGCGCGAGGGCATCGACGATCGCCTCTGGCAACGCGTCCTCGCTCCGCTGCTCGCGCAGGCGAGCCATCCGCTCCGACTCGCTGATGGACGCGTCGTGGCTCGCGGTGGCGCGCTCGCGGTCCTCGCGGTCGTCGCGCGCCCGGAGCTCGTTGACCGCGCCGCAGTAGGCGCAGGTCGCCAGCCCGCCCGCGATCGCGGCCTGCAGCGGCGCCCCGCACGCCTGGCAGGCGAGCACGCGAACGTCGTAGCCGTAGACCGCCGTCATGCTCGCCTCATCGGTAGGGTGGCTCGACGGGGACGTCGAAGAGCTCCGTGCCGAACTCGGGGCCGATCGGGAGCTCCGCGAAGTCCTTCGTGTAGAGCTCGGTGAGGCCGCAGCCGCGGCAGACGTAGGCCTCGAGGAAACCGTGAGGGGCTTGCGGGTCGATGGCGCTCCCGAGCCATCGAACGGTGAAGCGGCGATACCTCAACGCCAGAGGTTTGGGGTTCTCGCCGTCTCGTTCGAGCACGGACGGTACCCGCACGAGGGATTGGGAGCCACAGCCTCGACAGGGCACGCGTGGACGCATGGGTCGTGGTGATGCGTGCTCGCTCTGGCACTCGGAGCAACGACCCTGTGCATCGAACTTGCGGTTTTCGCGGGGCCCGAACCCACAGACGCTACAGTAGTAGTCCTTGATGCTTATTTCCGGCGCGGCCAGCGCTCGCTCGCGGCACGGGTTGCATACGAACTTCCCGTCGAGCGCCGGCGCGATGCCACAGAGCCTATAGATCATGGTGAACCTCCGCTCTCACGGTGCCAGGATCAGCACCGTGACCTGGCTCGGCATCACCCGGGCTCCCGGGCAGTTCGTGCTGTTCTGAAGCGACACGCTGGTCAGTCGCGAGGCGGGCATCCCGCCCACGAGACAGGTGAACGCGCCCGTGAGATGCCGCGACGGTCCCATCACCGTGCCGGATGCGACGCCCATGCTCACGCCGGCGTTGTCGCCGTTCGTCATCGGGATGCTCGTGCCCAGGTTGTGGGCTGGCGCGCACGAGAAGAGTACATTGTACACCGCGCCGACGGCCATCGGTCCGGCGGCGATGTTCGGATAGGGGATGGGGACTGGAACCCCGGCCGCGGCCGGGGTGAGGCAGACGTCCGGCAGCCCCGTGTCCATCCCACCCATCTGTGTGTTGGCAAACATGCGGGCTACCCGAGGTGGATCTGGTCGGCGTTGAGCTTGACGAGCTTCTTCGCCGTGTGAATCGCGGTGTCCGCGTGGCAGCGCAGCGTCTCACGCAGCGAGAGGGTCATGGCGCCGGCGTTCACGTGCTCGGCGTCCGAGATGTGCCGGTAGGAGCGCGCCACCGTCTCCTTCACGCTCTCGAAGACCTTCTCCTTGAAGCTCCCGACCTCACGGAGGCGCGTGGCCTCGAGCGTGAGGTGCTCGGAGATGACCTGGAACTGCTCCGAGGCCCAGCTCGCGTGCCGAGCCGCCATCGTGAGGCTCTTGCTCGCGGTGCTGAGCGCGCCGGCAGAACGAATGCGCACCGCATCGGCGCCCTCGATGTGCACCTCGCCTCCGCTGGAGCGGAGCGTGAGGTTCCCGTCGACCTCGATGGCCCGGTCTTCCCCCTCGCGTTCGAGCACGGCGAGGACGAAGAGGCGGTCTCCGGCGCGGGCGAGGAGCACGCGGTCTCCCGGTCGCGGCGCCAGCAGGCAGCTCGCGGCTCGGCGCGCCAGGCTGGACCTCCCCGCGTGGGACACGACGACGTCCGGCCCCACCGCGGAGCGGACCACGCCCGAGGCGTCGCCCTCGTTCCCGAGGACCTCGGTCTCGAGGGAAGTGGGATCGACTAGATGTTGGGTTGCCATTGCTCGGCCTCCAGGAGCTCGGGGTCGTCGCCCAGGGCCGCGGCGCGGGAGCTGAAGACGGCTCCGTGCTCCTCGACCCGGTGGAATTTCGTGCGGAACAGGGTGGCGTGCGAGAAGTCCGCGCTCAGCAGGCGCGCACCCGAGAAGTCCGCGTAGGTGAGATCCGCGCCGATGAAGCGGGCAGCGCTGACCTCGGCCTCGTGGAAGATGCATTGCTCGAGGCGCGAGCCGGAGAGATCGGCCTCGAGCAGGCGGGCGTTCGCGAAGACCGACTGGTGGAAGTCGGAGCTCTGCAGCCGTGCTCGGTCGAGGGTCGCCTCGACGAAGAGGCTGTTCCGCGCTGACGCTCGCAGAAGGAACGCATCGGAGAGATTGGAGCCGCGAAATCCGCAAGCCTCGAGCGTGCTCTCGTCGAAGCGCGCGCCGCCGAGATCGCACTCCATGAACTGGAAAAACGGCAGGGTGAGCGAGGAGAAGTCCTGCGGGCCCAGCGTGCACTTCACGAATACGACCTTGCTGCCGTCGATGCCGCGGAACGTGGACCGGCTCAAGTCTTCTTGTACGAACACCGTCTCGGCCATGGTCGCGCCGGCGAAGTCGGCGGTCACCTCCGTGCAGTCCACGAAGTTCGTCTTCGTCAGATCGCTGTTCTGCAGGCCGACGCCGTTCAGCGGCGACTGCGCGAAGCTGGCGAAGCGCAAGTCGGCGCGGGCCAGAACCGTCGCGCCGAAGGAACACTCGGCGAAGTTGGCGTACGCCGCGGTGATACTGTCCGCGACGACGTTCTGCAGCTTGCACTTCGCCCAGACGGTGTGGTCGAGGCGAGCTGCAGAGAGGCGAGCGCCCTCGAGATCGCAGCCCTGAAGGATCGACTCGGCGAGGTTGGCTCCTCCGAGCCCGGCGCCACGCAGATCGACGTCCTCGAAGATCGCGCCGGCGAGGGTTGCGCCGGTTAGGTCGAGACCCGCGAGGCTCGCCTTCCGGACCGGCTCGCCCCGGCGAATCTGCGCTTCGAGCGATTCACGGCTGAGGGTCACGCAGGCTCCTTTCGCAGCGGTCGATGCCGCGCGCGGTTCACGAGCGCGCCCTCGAGCGAGGTCGCCGTGTCGGCGTGCACGAGCGCGAGATCGGCGGAGAAGAGGTTCGTGCCCCGCAGGTCGGTGCCCCGGATGTCGGAGCCCTGCAGGATGGCGAACATCAGGTTGGCGCCCGCCATCATAGCGGAGGACAGGTGGCATTCGGTGGCCAGGACGCGCTTCATGACGGTGCGGTAGAAGCGCGCTCCGGTGAAGTGCCCCTGTGAGATGTCGGACTCGGAGAGGTTCGCTTCGTCGAAGAACGAACGCTCGAAGGAGCCGCTCCGGAGCGTGCTCCGGGACATCTCGGCCTTGCGGAAGTCGCAGTCGTCGAAGCGGCACTCGGACACGAAGCGCGCGTTCGCCATGCGCGCCTCGTAGAAGACGGTGTTCTTCCCGGTGCACGTCACGAAGACGCCCTTCTCGAGCCGGCAGCTCTGGAACGACGTGCCGTCCATCGAGACCTCGATGAAGTTGCAGTCGTCGAGGTTGCAGGCGAAGAACCGAACGTCGTTCAGGGAGGTCTTCACGAAGTTGATGGACGACATGTCCGACTCGGAGAAGGTCGTCTTCTCCGTCCGGACGTCACCCAGGTCGGCGCCGCGGAGGTTGCTGCGGGCGATGGTGACGCCGCGCAGGTCCGCGCCGTTCAGGATGGCTTCCTCCAGGTTGCACGAGTCCAGGTGCGTCCAGATCAGGCGGGCCCGTCCGAGGTTGGCCTTGTGGAGGGAGGCACCGCGGAGGACGGCGTCCGCCGAGATCGGCCTTGGCGAGCACGGCGTAGTCGAGCCGCGCGTTCGTGAGGTTCGCGTCCTGCAGGTTCGCCCCTTCCAGCCACGCGCCCGTCAGGTCCATGCCCGAGAGATTCGAGCTCGGCGAGGTTCGCGCCGGTGAGATCGATCTGGCTGAGGGAGGCGCGCTCGCGGATGGCCGCCTCCACCAGCGCCCGAGCCGAGAGCACGATGTCATCGGGGACCTCCGCGAGCGCCTTGGTGAAGTGGGCGCTCATTCGGTAGGCCTCGCGCCCCATCCGTTCCTTCTCGAAGAGCTCGCGATGGAAGTCCGGGTCGTCGAGCTGCTTCTCGAACGCCTCGAGAGGCGTGCCCGCCTCGCGCGCCTCGCGCACCACCTCTTGCAGCATCTCGATCTGGGTCGCGGCCAGGACGGGAGGCGGCCCGGCGTGCTCCTTCTCCAGAAGGCTCGGGTCGAAGCCGGCCGCTTCGAGCTCCCGCTTCGCTTCTTCGCGAAGCGCGGCCATCTTGGCCTCGGCGTCTTTGCGTTTCTCTTCGGACTCCGCGAGCGCTTGTTTGATCTGGTCCGTGAGCGGCGCGTCTGACGGTGGCGGCGGCGCCTGGGGCGGGAAGAGCTCTTCGCCACCCTCGAATCCGGCGTCGGCGAAGAGCTTCAGCGCCTCTTGCCTTCGGAGCTCCGCCCCAGCGTAGAGGTTCGCCTGCAAGGCGCCGCTCCGGTCCGGCAGCGTGAGGTCTTCGGCGCGGGCCTGATAGTCCGGAAACTCCATCCCCTCGGGCATGAGCGGCCGGTCGTCGAGCATCTCCGCGGCGCCGAGCTCGCGGTCGAGGCGCCGGCGGAGCACGCGACCGTAGTGCTCGATGTCGCGCAAGCGGTCGCTGTGGTCGAGCCCGAGGAGCATCCCCTTGAGCTCGCTCCCGAGCATGCTCGAGATCGGCTGCGAGCCCTGGAAGACGAGGACGATCATGTCCTCGTCGGGCAGGATCCAGAGCGTGCGCAGCGAGAGTGGGACCTCGGTCAGGTCGAGCGCGTCCTCGTCTCGATAGGTGAAGCAGCGCGCCATCGACGCGCGGGATGGAGAGCTCCACGCGAGGTCGTCCTTCCACGAGGTTGTGAAGGACGATGCGCTCGCCCGGCGCGAAGGGCTCCTCGAAGCGCTGATCCTCCGGCGCCACGTTGTGCACCCGCCAATCGATGTCGCGCGCGAAGCCCGGGAAGTCGTTCTCGAACCACTCTTTGTCATAGGTGCCGAGCCCGCGCGTCCGCTGTGGCCAGTCCGGGCCGAAGGGCCCGAAGCCGGCCGGCTGGGGCCGGTCCCGCGGAGAGCGGATCATCTGACCCGGCAGCTCGATGTTCGGCAACGGCATCCCCTCCGGATCGCCTTCGAAGAAGCCCTTGCCCAGCGGATTCTCGGCGAACCCCGGCCCGCCGAACGCGTGGCTCCAGCCGAGGGGCATCTTCGTGAAGGGCTCCGGCTCGGTCGGCACGCCATTCTGCCAGTGACGATCCCCGATCACGTTCAGCACCTTCCGGCTGCCAGCAATCTCAACGGCGACCGGACTGTTGCCCGTGGGCTTCTGTGGGGTGTGCATGCCCAAAGAGCACGTATTCCGACATGGTCTTGGGAATGCCGCCCAGCGCAGCGGTTTCGCGCCGGCTGCCGAGCCCAGTGAACGCCAGGATCCTGAGTGCTGCGCGGTGCTCCCACGGCAAATGCCACGCAGTGAGAACCCCGACCCCGTGGTCTCGCCGATCGCCGACGAGGAACTGTGTCGTGCAGGGGGACATGAACATGGGCGTAGTCCACCGCATGGTGATCTCCGGGAAGCTGCAGTTTGCTCGGCGGTGGGTAGCTGCGGTGTGCTTGTGCTTGTGCTCGTTGCTTGCCGTTGGGCTAGATGATGGTGGCATCGGCTCTGAGAAGTCGAAATGTACCCGAAGACAGTCCAATTTTGGAAATGGCGACCTGCAAGTCGTGGTTGCTCGAAATTCCATTTTGTGGAAGTCTGCTTTCGATGTCCGTGTACTCGATCTTTGCGCCGATGATGGCGACTATCATTCCTAGGTATTAGCGAATTTGTGGGATGGTTCTCTTTGGCTTCAGCCGACTCAGTGCTCCGTTCTGATGCGATCGTAATGTTCGCGGGTTGGGGTCAGCTTGACGATCCCGCCTGGTGCGGTCCTCTGGATCTGGTTGGTCCGCGTTGAGGACGATGTTCTGTCCTGTGAGGCTTACGTCCGCGCGTGGCATCTACGCTAAATCCAGCTGATGTGTCCATCGACATGCTGCCGGTGATCGAGTGGCTCACGTTGCCCGTTGTCGTCATGGTCCAGCCGCCGCTGTTGATGGTCTGGGTGATCCCTCCGGTGACGGTCAGCGTCGACCCACCGTCGATGGTCCACGTCTGCGCGCCGATGACTTTGGCGTTGTAGTTGCCCAGGACGTCGAGCGTCTTGTTGTTGTCGATGGTGGTGTGCGAGTCGTTCTTGACGTGGAGCGTGTCGTCGACGCCGATGGTAGTCTTTCGATTCTTGTCGACGGTGATGGTCTCGTTGCCATCGACGGTCTTGGTGCGGTCCTTCTTCACCGTGAGCTCTTGGTTACCCTTCACCAGCTCGGTGTCGTCGTTGTCCACGGTGTTCGTGTGGTCGTGACCGACGTGGGTCGTGTGGTCGTTCAGCACGCGCTCGCGGAGGTTGCGCTGCGCGTGGAGGTAGACCTCTTCCTTGCCGGAGGCGTCCTCGAACGAGAGCTCGTTGAAGCCACCGCCGCCGCCGATGCTCTCGGTGCGGATCACGCTGCGTGAGGCCTCGCCGGGTAGCGAGAGCGGCGGGAGGTTCTGCGCGTTGTAGACGGCGCCGGTCACCAAGGGGCGGTCGGGGTTGCCGTCGAGGAAGGTGACGACGACCTCGCTACCGACGCGCGGGATGAAGAGGAAGGTGTGCAGCCCGCTGCCGTCGTGGCCGGCCCAGGTCTGGGCCAGCCGAACCCAGGCGCTGGTGCGCGTCGGGTCGGGCGACGCGTGGTGATCCCAGTGGAAGCGGACCTTGATGCGGCCGTACTCGTCGGTGTACGGCTCGCCGGGGTTCGGGCCGGTGACGACCGCCGTCTGCACGCTGTAGATGGCCGGCTTGGGCGTGCTGCGCTCGGGGTCGTAGGGCGTCTGGTCCGCCGAGATGCACTCGAACTCGTTGTGGTACTGCTCGCCGTCCTCGTGCCCCTCGTGCCCCGCGTGGGGTGGGGGCGAGCTGATGTGGCGGACCTTCATGATGATGTAGCGGCCGTCGATGCCCGGGACGGGGTGGTCCGTGAGCTGGAAGACCACGCCGGGCCGCATGCCAACGACCATCGACACGCCGGTGAAGCGATGGCGATCGCGAAGCAGCAGCTCCTCTCGGATCTGCGCCTGGAAGTCCACGTCGCTCCCGCCGTAGCGGCCGCCGGGAGAGAAGTCGTAGAGCGTCACCGTCCGGCCGTGGCCGTGGTCGTAGACGGATCGGTCGTGACCGCGATGGTCGTGGCCGTCGCTTCGCTTCGGCCTTGTACTCGGGTTGCGTCCAGTCGACGTCCCGGACGGTGATGCTCGTCTCCGTCAGCCGATGGACCGCCTCGAAGCTGACGACCGGCTCCGTCCCGCGGACGACCTGCGCGCCGTCGCGGAAGGGCACCATCAGCTCGTTGTCCATCGTGTCGACGGGCTGGAGCTGCTGGCTGACGTCGAAGAGGATCAGCTTCTCCGGCCCGTCGGTGTCGAAATCGAAGTAGTAGCCGATCCCTTCTTCCTCGAGCAGTCGCGAGACGAAGTCCTTGTGCGACTCTCGGTATTGAACGCACATCTCACGCGGGACGTAGGTGCCGATCAACTGGCTCGCGTCGACCTCGCGATTGTATTGACCGAGCTCACGCTCGAGCACCTCCTGGACGATCTCGACGGCGGTCTTGTCTTGGTAGATGCGCGTGTCGCGCCCCTGCGCCAGCAGCGCCAGCGCGGGCACGATGTGAATCACCACGTGCGTGTGGTGACGCCGTGATCCGACGTCGCCGGCACGAACGATGATGCCGGCGAGGCGCCGGTTGAAGTCGTCTCGGCGCTTGACGAGGACGTCGGCGTCGCGGCCGAGGAGATCTTGTACGACGTCGAGGTCCGCATCGTCGCAGTGGAGATGGATCACCGCTTCGTAGGTATCGCTGAGCGTCTCCGTCATCTGAACGGACTCGACTTCCCACTCCTGGTCGTAGCCGTCGATGTAGACCTCGTACTCGACGCGCCGGCTCTCTTCTGCGGCGTGCTCGCGCACATGGTCCACGATTTCGCCCACCTCACGGACCACGGAGCCGACCATGTGCGAGACCTGCTGGGCCGTCCGCACGACGGCCGCGGCGTCCTTGAGGCCTCGGTCGTCCGTCATGGCGCCCAGCGAGCCGAGCACGTCCGCCATGTGCCCCTCGGCGGCGGACCCAGCATCGATGGAGTCGGCGGTGCCACCCCACCCGTGTCCCTGACTGTACTCGTCCACGGCGTGGTCGACGTCGTGCCCGACCTCGGAGCCGTGCTCGACGGCCTCCATGGCTGCGCTGGCAGCCTCGAAGCCCTTCTCGACGTCCTTCTTGGTCGGATCCTCGCCGCCTCCAGAGTCCGAGCTCCCGGAGTCGGAGGAGTCGCCGTGCGCGCGGTCCATGATTCCGACGATTGCCTCTTTCGCCGCGTCCAACGCCTCCGCGCCGGTCTTGGCCATGTTTGCCGTGGCTTCAGAGCCGGAGAAGTCGTTCGAGTTGTCGCTTTCGTCGGGCATCGTCGCCTCCGCTGGGGACCCGTTTCGTGGTGGTGGAGCTCGTGGTGTGCGCTGCGCGAGTCGGCGCGAGGGTAGGGGGTCCGACGTTTTTCGTGAACCCATCATCGGTCGACGCGCGTGTATGCCCCTCGGCCGCACCGCTCATCGGCGATCGGCGGTGCGAGGTTGCGGCGCTCGGCGAGAAATCTCACCCGCTGCGAGGTGCAGCGTGCGGGGACGTCGGCCGAAGGGCCGAACGGGGACCGCTCACGAGCGGAGGGTCGGGTCGCTCGCGCGGGGGACTTGCTGATCGCGCGGCAGGTGCACGGTGAAGGTGGCGCCGTGGCCCGGCTCGCTCTCGACGGTGATCTCGCCGCGGTGGGCGTCGACGATCTGGCGGACGAGCGCGAGGCCGAGGCCGATGCCGTGGCGGCGGCGGGTGAAGAACATCTCGAAGAGGCGCGCGCGATCCTCCGGTTTGATGCCGGGGCCGTCGTCGGAGACGGAGAACGAGGGGCGGGAGGCGTCGTCCCAGCCGATGTGGATCCGCACTTCTCTGTTGGCCGGGGAGAGCTGGCGCGCGTTCTTCACCAGGTTCCACAGGACCTGTCGGATCTGGGCGTGGTCGGCGGTGAGGCGGACGGGGTCGTCGGGAGTCGACACTTGTACCGGCACACCGCCGTCGGCTTGCGCGACCTTGGCCACCTCGCGGGCGAGCGAGCCCAGATCCAGTGGCGCGGGCTCGAGCTCCCGCGGGCGGCCGATGTCGAGCATGGTGGTGACCAGGTCGTTCAGGCGGTCGACTTCGCCGAGCACCAGCGTCAACAGGCGCTTGTCTTCGTCGCCGAGCTCCGGCGCTTCGCGCACCATCTCCACCGAGCCGGAGATGGAGCCGAGCGGGTTGCGGATTTCGTGCGCGAGCCCGGCCGCCAAGCGCCCGAGCGCCGCCAGCCGCTCGGCCCGCTCGGCCTTGTCCCGCAGGGTGTTCAGCTCGGTCAGGTCCTGGAAGACGACGAGCTGTCCCAGGTGGTGGCCCTTGGCGTCCAAGAGCGGAGAGCAGTTGAAGCCGACCGGGAAGCGCGCGCCGTCGATGCGGGCGGCTTCGCCCTCGCCCCGGTCGATGGCGCCTTCGCTCGACTGCATCGGCAGGAGCGAGGAGAGCTCGCGGCCGATGAGGTCGGAGACCCCGCCGCCCAACATCTCGGCGCCGGCCGGGTTGATGACCTGCACTCGCCCGCCGAGGTCGCTGGTCAAGAGGCCCGAGGCCATGGAGCGCAGGATGTCGTCGTTGAGACGCGCGTACTCGGCCGCGCTCTCGGTGGCCTGGACGAGCTGGCCGCCCGTGCGCTGGAGGCGGTCGCTCAGGCTTCCGGCCAGCAAGCCGACCAGGATGAAGCCGACCAGGTTGCGCAGGAGCGCCAGCGCCAGGCCGTCGGGATCGAGCGCGTAGCGGATCTCGGGTTGGTCGGTCGGCGGCGGGATCCAGCCGTTGCTCAACGAGAGCGCCATCACGGTGAAGGCGAGCAGCGCGCCGGCGGTCGTCAGCTGGGTCGCGCGGGGGCCGACCACCAGCGCCGCGGCCAAGATGACCACGCCGTAGAGGAATGTGAAGCCGCTCGCCGCGCCGCCGAGGTAGTAGGTGATGCCGGTGACGAGCGCGAGGTCCCACACCAGCTGCACGGCCGCGAGGCGCCCCGGATGCGACATCCGCGGCAGCAGGATGGCCACCGCCAGCGACATGGCGAAGGTGGCCGCGACCAGGGCGAGCAGGCCGTTCTGGGTGTGCTCGCCGTACTGGTCCTCGCCGCGGAGGATCAGGCTCGCGCCGAGAAGCAGGGTGGCGACGAGCAGCCGCCCGGCCAGCAGGTAGTGCTGGCGGCGCTCGGGGCCGACGCCGTCCATGGGCTCACTCCTGGCCGACGTTCCCCGCGATGGAGAAGATCGGGAGGTACATGGCGATGAGCATGAAGCCGACCATACCGCCCATGACCACGAGCATGATGGGCTCGAGCATGGCGGTCAGCGCCGCGACCGCGACGTCGACCTCTTCCTCGTAGAAGTCCGCGATCTTGTTGAGCATCTGGTCGAGCGCGCCCGTTTGCTCGCCGACGCCGATCATCTGGACCACCATCGACGGGAAGACCTTGGTCTCCATGAGCGGCTCGGCCATGGTGCGGCCCTCGCGGATGCGGTCGGCGGTGTTCGCGACGGCCTTCTCGACGACGACGTTGCCGGCTGAGCGCGCCACGATGGCCATCGCGTCCAGGATCGGTACACCGGATCCCAGCAGGGTACCGAGGGTACGGGTGAAGCGCGCCACGGCGATCTTCCGCATCACCGGACCCAATATGGGCACTGTGAGTAGCAGTCTGTGCCAGAATTCTTTGCCGCGGGGCGCCCGGTAAGTGACCACCACGGTGGTCGTGGTCACCACGGCGAAGAGCACGATCCAGACGAGGTTTCCGACGAAGCCCTCGCTGATCGTGATGACGAAGCGGGTCATGGCCGGCAGCGCGTCCTCGCCGCCGAAGTCCGCGAACATCGCTTGGAAGCTCGGGATGACCCAGGTCAACAGCACGACGAGCACGGCGATGGCGACGAACGCGATGATCGAGGGGTAGACCATCGCCCCGCGCACCTGCCGCTTCAGCTTGACGCGCTTCTCGATGTAGACGGCCAGACGGGCCAGGATGGTGTCGAGGATGCCGCCGAGCTCGCCCGCGGCCACCAGGTTCACGTAGAGCGTGTCGAAGACCTTCGGGTGCTTGCGAAGGGCCTCGGAGAAGGTGCCGCCCTGCTCGACGTAGCCCTTCACCTCCTTGAGGATCTTGTTGAACTGCTTGTTGTCGCCCTGTGACGAGAGGATGTCGAGGCACTGCACCAGCGGCAGGCCCGCGTCGATCATGGTCGCGAACTGGCGCGTGAAGATGACCAGCTCCTTGTCGGAGACCGGCGAGCCGAACGAGAGGTGGATCTCCTTCGGCTTCTTCTTGACCTTGACCGGGTTGAGGTTCTGCTGCTTCAGGCGGTTCTGGACGGCCTCGACGCTCTCGGCCTCCATGATGCCCTTGCGGGTCTCGCCGGTCCGCGCGCGCGCCTCGTAGACGAATTCAGCCATCCACGCTCTTCCTCACCCGCTCCGCCGCCGGCCGAGATGCGCCGCCGGGAGGCGCGGGCGCCGGGATCTTATCGCCTGATTCCATGTGGGGTCAAAACGTACGCCGTCACCGGCCGCGGGCCGCCGCCTGCCGCGACGCGAGCTCCTGGATCATCTTCTGCAGCTCGTTCGGGTCGGGGGAGCGGTTGAGCGCGTCGTCGAGGCCGATGATGCGGCGCGAGTAGAGCGCCAGGAGCGATTGGTTGAGGGTCTGCATGCCGCTCTGGGCCTGGCCGGTCTGCATCGAGGAGTAGATCTGGTGGACTTTGTCCTCACGGATGAGGTTCCGGATGGCCGCGTTCGGGACCATCACCTCCAGCGCCAGCGCCCGGCCGGGGCCGTCGGCACGGGGCAACAGCGTCTGGCTCAGCACGCCCTGGAGCACGAAGGAGAGCTGGGCGCGGACCTGCGCCTGCTGGTGGGCGGGGAAGACGTCGATGACACGGTTGATGGCTTGGATGGCGCCGTTGGTGTGCAGGGTGGCGAAGACCAGGTGGCCGGTCTCGCTGATGGTCAGCGCCGACTCGATGGTCTCCAGATCGCGCATCTCGCCGACCAGCACGACGTCCGGGTCCTGGCGCAGCACGTACTTGAGCGCGTCCTTGAAGGACTTGGTGTCCGCCCCGACCTCGCGCTGGTTCACCACGCAGAGCTTGTTCGGGTGCAGGTACTCGATCGGATCCTCGATCGTCATGATGTGCTCGCGCCGCTCGCGGTTGATCTTGTCGATCATGGCCGCGAGGGTCGTCGACTTGCCGGAGCCGGTCGGTCCGGTGACGAGCACGAGGCCGCGCGGGATGGCGGCGAGCTGCGCGACGATGGCCGGCAGCCCGAGCTCCTCGAAGCTGAGGATCTTGAAGGGGATGGCGCGGAAGGCCCCGGCGACCGCGCCCCGCTGCATGAAGATGTTGGCGCGGAAGCGGCTCAGCCCGCGCACGCCGAAGGAGAGATCGAGCTCGTTGCTCTTCTCGAAGCGGATGGTCTGCTCCTCGGTGAGCACCGAGTAGCAGAGCTGCTTGGTCTCCGTGGGATCAAGCGGCGCGACCGGCAGCGGGACCAGCGATCCGTCGATGCGGATCTGCGGCGGCGAGCCGGTGGTGATGTGCAGATCGGAGGCCCCCCGGTCGATCATGACCTTGAGGAGCTGCTTGACGGTGAAGGGAGGCTGGCCGCTCTCCATGGGCCCATCCTACCGTACCCGAGGCGGGAACGGGGCGGGCAAAGCGAGCGCGACGTCGTGCCGAAACGCGGCGCTACGCGGACCGGAGTCAGAGCTCGATTTTGCCCCACCGGCCCCGGCGCATCCATTCCTTACGGCGGTCGGAGCGGGAGACGACGCGGGCGGCCGACCAGGCGGCGAGGAAGAGGCCTTCCATGCCGAGGCCGGGCACGACTTGCTCGTTGCAGGCCAGAAGGCGCCGGATGGGCGTGCGGATGGGCAGGGCGCAGACCCCGAGCGCGCTGACGACGGGGAAGCCGTGGATGCGGCGCATGGTCTCGGGCCCTCGCGACCACGGCTCGGGCGGCGCGATACGCGTCTTGTTCTTGACGTCGAAGACCTCGCGGCCGTCGTGGGGTGAGTCGACCAGCTCCAGGTGGTCGCCGAGGAAGGGGACGAGCTCGCCGATCGACGCGATCACCCGCTCGCGCATGCCCTGGAGGTACTCGGGGATGTCCTCGATGGCCCGGCGAGGCAGGAGCGCCTCGATCGTGAGCAAGCGCCGGCCCGTTCCGTCGTCCGGATCGGCCTGGATGCGGAGCGCGTTCGCCTCCGACGCCGGCCGCTCGGGGTCCCGGATGAAGAAGACGTCGCGGCTCATCCCGGCCGGCACGCCGTGGGCGGTGACCACCAGGTTCAGCGTGTAGCGGTAATGGCGGATCACCGGCTCGCCGATTCGCTCGAAGAGCTCTTCGAAGGGCGCGCGGTCGGGCACCAGCCGCAGCAGCGTCGAGAGCGGTGAGCCGGCGAGCACCCAGCGGGCGCCGATCTCTTCGCCGGAGGCGGCGATGCGCACGCCGCAGGCGGCCCCGCGCTTGACGAGGACCGCGTCGATCTTCTCGGGCTCGCGGACCTCGCCGCTGTGGGTGCGGATGCTCTCCAGCAGGAGCTGGCGCAGCGTGACGTAGCCCTCGTCCAGCACCGCGCCGCCGCGGCGCCAGGCCGAGAAGAAGCGCGTGGCCCGGAGCCCCGACGGGTAGTCCGGGTCCATGGCGTCGGCGAAGCGTGCGGGCAGCTCCACGGCCAGCCGGAAGGGGTGATGCTCGGGCAGCTCCGCCAGCGGGTCGAGCGCGTCGCCGTTCCGGCCGAAGGGCTGGTCCACCGTGGCCCGCGCGTGCTCCCGCCGCTCGAGGAAGGTCTGCGGCGGCCAGGTCAGCTCGCGGTCGATGATCCGGTCGAGGAGGGCGTCGTTGCGCTCGGTGGTCCGGAGCAGCTCCTCGATGGTTCGCTTGACCTCGGGGAACTCCCGCTCGATCTCCCGCTCGAGCACCTCCCGCTCCGGCGCGAGCTCGAGGCGGTGGCGCGGCATGCAGACCTGGTAGGCCGGATTCGATCTGCACCGCGCGCCGGCGGAAGACCTGGTGCATCGCCAGCTCGCTCAGCGCCCGCCGCGCGATTGGCGAGCTCGCGGGCAGGAAGTTGAAGGGCTCGCGGGGCAGCGTCAGGCCCGGCAGCGGCTCGTAGGTGGGCGGCAGCTCGTCCTGGGCCACCAGCAGCACCCGGAAACCGCGCTTGGCCAGGAGCGCGCCCGCCAGCAGGTTCGCGAGCTGGGTGCCGACCAGGACGACGTCGTAGGAGCTGGCCGGGGTCATCCGACGTAGCGAACGCGCGCTTCGCCTTCCGCGTCCGTGGCGATCACGCGGCCGAGCGACGACGGCGTCTCCCCGGCGGCTCCGAGGGCCTCGGTGACGGCGTCGGCGGAGGCGGGATCGACGGCGAGGACCAGCCCGACGCCGAGGTTGAAGGTGCGCCGCATCTCCTCGTCCGAGACGCCGCCTTCGCGCGCGATGAGATCGAAGATGGGGGAGGGCGAGATGGCGCCCGGGTTCACCTCGGCGCCCGTCCCCTCGGGCAACACGCGCGGGAGGTTGCCGGGCAGCCCGCCGCCGGTGACGTGGCAGAGCGCGTGGACGCCGCCCGCCGCCAGCGCGGCCCGGACCGCGGCGGTGTAGATGCGGGTGGGGGTGAGGAGCGCCTCGGCCAGGGTGCTCCCGAGCGCCTCGATCTCGCCGTCGAGGGGAAGCGACGCCCGCTCGAGGAGGACCTTGCGGGCGAGGGAGTAGCCGTTCGAGTGCAGCCCGCTCGAGGGGAGCCCGATCAAGACGTCGTCTTCCTTAACGGCGCTCCCGTCCAGGATCGAGGCCCGCTCCACGACGCCGACCGCGAAGCCGGCCAGGTCGTACTCGCCTTCGGGGTAGAACCCCGGCATCTCGGCCGTCTCCCCGCCGAGGAGCGCGCACTCGGCCAGCTCGCAGCCCCTCGCGATGCCGGCGATGACCTGCTCCGCCACGCCGACGTCGAGCTTGCCGGTCGCGAAGTAGTCCAGGAAGAAGAGCGGTCGTGCCCCCACCGTCAGCACGTCGTTGACGCACATGGCCACCAGGTCGATGCCGACCGTGTCGTGCTTGCCGGCGAGGAACGCGACGCGGAGCTTGGTGCCCACGCCGTCGGTGCCGGAGACGAGCACGGGCTCCTTCAAGCCCTCCGGGACGCGGCAGAGGCCGGCGAAGCCGCCGACCCCGCCGAGGATCTCGGGGATGCGGGTCCGCGCCGCGAGCGGCTTGATGCGGTCGACGAGGCGCTCGCCGGCCTCGATGTCGACGCCGGCGTCGCGGTACGAGAGGCCTTTGTCCGTCACGGCCGCGACGCTAGCAGGTTGCGGGAGGAAGTCAGCCGTGACGCCGCTCGCCCGCGGAAAAGACTGGCGAATTTCACGGTTGCAGTGCGCCGCGACGCCCCCGCGCTTGCGCGGCGTCGCTCGGTGCGGACCTCGTCCGCGTGCTTGACGGCCCGGCCGGCCGCCGGCATATCATGGTGCGATATTGTTGACTCATCCGATGTGTGAATTGTGCCAACCGGCGATGAGCGTGGGCCGATGAGAGCGATCGACGCGAATTTGATCGAGCTGGCGAGCCACCGCAGCGAGCTCGTGTTGGGGATCGAAGGCTTCACCTGGGCCGATCTGCACCGGCCCGAGGGGTTGGCGCGGCTGGACACCCGCTTCGAGTCGTGGCTGGGGGAGCGCGACGCGACCGGGCTCGAGCTCCTGCGCCGCTGGCGAGAGGAGCCTGGCGCGCTCGTCGAGGCGGAGGTGAGCGCGCTGGTCGTCCGGTTGGCGCCGGCGGTGGGCGCGTTCTTGGCCACGCTCTTCGGGGTGGACGCCGAGGTGGACGCCGCCCGGGAGAGGCTGCTGGCGCACGAGCCCGTGTTCCACTTCAAGAAGCACTTCGTGAAGCGCTGGGTGCTCGGCAAGGGCCCGCGCTTCGAGGGCGGTCTGGAAGAAGCGAGGACGCTGGCGGAGGCCGCTTGGCAGGCGGTGGGCGGGCCGGCTGACGCGGACGACGAGGAGCGCTGGGTGGCGGTGGCCACGATGCGGATCGCCGAGGCCCTCGACGTGGCGCGCAAGGTCGCGCGGGCGGGCGGCGCGAGCTGGACCGAAGCGCTCGCCGATCGCGTGGGGCGCCTCCGGGAGGCGGTCGCCGGCTCGGCGAGGGAGGGGCACGAATTCGACGAGCAGTCGATTGACGACGAGGCGTTCCTCGAGCGCGTCTGTGCCGCCATCGCCGCGGTGCTCGCGGCGCGCCGCGTCGCGGCCGAGGATCCGGCGCGGCATTGGCCCTCGCTCCACGAGGTGAACCGGCAGGACTTCCAAAGGCTGGTGGCGCTGCGGGTGCCGGGCGACGCGCGCGTGTCGGGCGAGCACGTCGGCGAGGGCGGTCGGCGGACGCGGGTCGAGCCCTTCGCGCTCACCGACCCGCGCGGTACGCCACGCGAGGTCGCGGCCGAGGTCGACTACTGTCTGTACTGCCACGAGCGGGGCAAGGACAGCTGCAGCAAGGGCCTGTCGGACAAGACCGGCGCGCGGGCGAAGAACCCGCTCGGCGATCCACCCTCGCGGCTGTCCGCTCGGGGAGAAGATCAGCGAGACGCACGTGTTCCGCCTGCAGGGCGAGGTCCTCGGCGCGCTGGCGTCGGTCACCATCGACAACCCGCTCTGCCCCGGCACCGGCCATCGCATCTGCAACGACTGCATGAAGGCGTGCATCTTCCAGAAGCAGGAGCCGGTCGACATCCCGCAGGTCGAGACGCGGGTGCTCGACGACGTGCTCTCCCTTCCGTGGGGCTTCGAGATCTGGTCGCTCCTGACCCGCTTCAACCCGCTCGCGGTCCGACGCCCGCACGCGCTGGCCTACAACGGCAAGAACGTGCTCGTCGTCGGGCTGGGGCCGGCCGGCTACACGCTCTCGCATCATCTGCTCAACGAGGGCTTCGGCGTGGTCGCCGTCGATGGGCTGAAGCTCGAGCCGCTGCCGGACGAGCTCACCGGTCGAGGCGGCGCGTTGCCGCGTCCGGTGCGGGACGTGAACGAGCTGCGCGGCCCGCTCGAGACCCGCAGCGTGCTCGGCTTCGGCGGCGTGAGCGAGTACGGCATCACCGTCCGCTGGGACAAGCGCTTCCTGTCGCTCCTCTATCTGAACCTGCTCCGCCGACAGATCTTCCGCGCCTACGGGGGCGTGCGCTTCGGCGGCACGCTGACGCTCGACGACGCGTGGGCGCTCTCGTTCGATCACGTCGCCATCGCCGCCGGGGCCGGCAAGCCGACGCAGGTGGGGATGAAGAACGGGCTCTTGCGCGGGATCCGCACGGCGAGCGACTTCTTGATGGCGCTCCAGCTCAGCGGTGCGTTCCATCGCGACGCGCTCGCGAACCTGCAGGTGCGGCTGCCGGCGTTGGTGATCGGAAGCGGGCTGACGGCGATCGACACGGCGACCGAGCTCCTCGCCTACTACGTGCTGCAATCGGAGAAGACGCTCGCGCGCTACGAAGCGCTGGTGGCCGAGCACGGCGAGGCGGCGGTCCGCGCGCGCTTCGACGACGAGGAGCGGGCCATCCTCGACGAGAGCGTCGCCCACGGCCGCGCGCTCTTGGCGGAGCGGGAGGCGGCGGCGCGAGAGGGGCGTGAGCCGCGCTTCGGCGAGCTCCTCGACGCGTGGGGCGGCGTGCGGATCGTGTACCGGCGCCGCCTCGTCGACTCGCCGGCCTACCGTCTCAACCACGAGGAGGTCGAGAAGAGCCTCGAGGAGGGCGTCCGCTACGTCGAGCTGCTCTCGCCGGTCGACGCGCACCCCGACGAGCACGGGGCGGTCTGCGGCGTGACCTTCGAGCGGCAGGCGCACGAGGACGGAAGCCTCCGCGGCACCGGCGAGCTCGTCCGCATCGACGCGCGGGCGGTCTTCGTGGCGGCGGGGACGAAGCCCAACGTGACCTACGAGCGCGAGCACGAGGGTACGTTCGCGCTCGACGGGCGCGGCTTCTTCCAGAACCACGCGGCAGAGGTCGGCGAGGACGGGCGCGTGTCGCTGGCGGCGGCGAAGGGGGAGGGCTTCTTCACGAGCTACCTCGACGAGGCGGGCCACACGGTCAGCTACTACGGCGACAACCACCCGCACTACGCGGGCAGCGTGGTCAAAGCCATGGCCAGCGCCAAAGACGGCCACGGCCGGGTGGTGGAGCTCTTCGCGCGCGAGCTCGCCTCGCTCGACGCGAGCGAACAGCCGGCGCGGGACGCCGCGTGGGATGCGCTGACGGCGCGGCTCGACGACGAGCTCCTGCCGGTGGTGCGGGAAGTCCGACGCCTGGCGCCGAGCATCGTCGAGGTGGTGGTGCGCGCGCCGCGCGCCGCGCGCGAATTCCGGCCGGGGCAGTTCTACCGCCTGCAGACCTACGACGCGTACGCGCCGCGGGCCGAGGGAGCGGTCCTCGGCATGGAGGGCTTGGCGTTGACGGGCGCCTGGACCGATCCCGGGGAGGGGCTCCTCTCGCTCATCGTGCTGGAGGTCGGCGCCAGCTCGCGGCTCTGCGCGCGGCTGACGCCGGGCGAGCCGGTGGTGGTGATGGGCCCGACCGGACGGCCGACCGAGATCCCGTCCGGCGAGACCGTGCTCCTCGCCGGCGGCGGGCTCGGCAACGCCGTGCTCTTCTCCATCGCGAGGGCGTTGCGCGACGCGGGCTCGAGGGTCCTCTACTTCGCGGGCTATCGCCGGCGGGAGCTGCTCTTCAAGCGGGAAGAGATCGAGGCCGCGACCGACTGCGTGGTGTGGGCGACCGACGAGGGGCCGACCATCGCGCCCCGGAGGCCGCAGGACCGGGCGTTCACCGGCAACATCGTGGACGCGATGCGCGCCTACGCGGAGGGCGAGCTCGGGCCGCGCACGCTCGAGCTCTCGGACGTGGACCGGATCCTGGCCATCGGCAGCGACGGGATGATGAACGCGGTGGCGCGCGCGCGACACGGCGTCCTCGCGCCGCACCTGCGGCCCGCGCACCGCGCGCTCGGCAGCATCAACTCGCCGATGCAGTGCATGATGAAGGAGATCTGCGGGCAGTGTCTGCAGCGGCAGGTCGACCCGGTCACCGGCGAAGAGCGGATCGTCTACACCTGCTTCGATCAGGACCAACCGCTCGACCGCGTCGACTTCGGCAACCTGCGGCAGCGCCTGCGGCAGAGCTCGGTGCAGGAGAAGCTGAGCGACATGTGGTTGGCGAGGCTGTCTCGTGATCAGCGCGCGGCGGAGTGAACGGTGCCGAACGAGGTCGCGCGGAGCGGTGACGCCGCCGTCCGGCCGAGCTCGACGCGCAGCACTTCACCTGCACGCGTGCCTCGGGCCGGTCAGAGCGCGTCGGTGATGGCCTTCGCCAGCGCTTCGGGCTCCTCGAGCGTCTTGGGCTTCCAGCCGACGCCGAGGCCGTCCGCGCCGACGCGCGGGATGATGTGGAAGTGCACGTGCATGACGGCCTGGTGGGCCTCGGCGCCGTTGTTCTGCAGCACGTTGTAGGCGCTGGCGCCGGTCGCCTTCATCACGGCCCGGGCGAGCCGCGGGAGCACGCGTCCGATGGCGGCCGAGGACTCGTCGCTCAGCTCGTGGAGGAAGGCCTTGCGCTCCTTCGGGATGATGAGCGTGTGGCCCTTGCTGAGCGGTCCGACGTCCAGGAACGCCAGCACGTGCTCGTCCTCGTAGACGCGGTGGCAGGGGATCTCGCCGTCGAGGATCTTGTCGAAGATGGTGCTCATCGTGCGTCTCCGACCCGGTGGCGGACGTAGCCGGTGAAGAAGGGGCCCATGTGGACGATGTACTCGGAGGTCTGCCGGGTGCTCCGCATCGTCTGCACGACGTGGGAGAGCGGGTGCAGATCGCGGCCGATGAGGCCGATGACGAACTCGTTGTCCTTCGCGTCGAGCCCGTAGCAGGCCAGTCGGACGTCGTGCGCGAGATCCTTCTGGCCGTAGGCCATGCCGATCGAGGCGTGCTCGCGCAGGATGCTCACCTGCTCCGCGCGCTCCAGCTGCGCGAAGGCGCCGCTCCGGCGGAGCGGGTACCAGACGGCCCAGGGTGAGCTCTCGTCGAGCACGTTCTCCACCGAGCGCCGCAGGAGCGAGTGCTCGAGGTTCGGCTCGTGGCCGTTCGAATAGGTGCGGCCGATCATCGTGAACTCGGGCCGCTGCACAAGTCCGCGAAGGGGCTCGTCGCGGAAGAGCGGGCGCACGTTGCGGACGAAGTGCGCCGGATCGTCGCTCCAGGTGAGGAGCGCCAGCCCGTGCGGCGCGTTGAGGTCTTCGTAGACCACGCTCGGGAGCTTCGCGCGATCCAGACGCTCCGACAGCGTGCCGATTGCTTCGTCCGGATCCCGGTCGCTCGGGCAGTCGAAGACGAGCAGCTGCATGAAGAGGCGCCGGTCCATCACCTGACGCTCGCCGTCTTTCTTCCCGCCGTGCTCGCGGACGTCGACCTCGGGCAGGCCGGGGCGGCCCGTGCTCGCGCTCTCTGTGCTCATCGTCCTCGGATCCGTGTTCTCGACACCGCCCCGCGCGGGTCGCACCGGTACATAGCTCCGTCGCCCGCTCGCGAACAAAGGAAGCCGTGGGTCGTCGCAGACTCGATGCGGCCCGGCCGGCCTCGTGCCGTCTGCGCGCGGCGGTCAGTACGGGTTGTCGGTGACGAAGGTACCGCTCGAGCGTGAGCCGCCGCTGGGATGGCGCGCGCGCCGGCGAGTGCGGTGGTGAGGACGGCCGCGATGCGCGCGGTGGGGACGAGCCCGATGCGGCGCGGGGGCTCGCGTGAGCGTCAGCGAGACGTCCTCGGTGCGGTCGAGCCGCACGGAGCGGGAGCCGGGCCGGTAGCCCTCGGCGCTCGCCTCGATGCGGTGTTGGCTGTGGAGCGGCAGCTCGGCGTCGTAGGGGTTCGAGACTGTCTCTCCGTCCACCTTCAAGAATCGCGCTGGCGGGTGTGGTCCGCACGCGCAGGTGGGCCGTCGCCGGCGGAGGCGGCTCGGGCGCAGCTGCGACCGCCGCGGCCACCGCAGGCTCGGCTTCCGCAGGCTCGGCTTCCGCGGGCTCCTGCGGTGTTTCGGCCTGCGGTGTGTCGGCCTGGGGCTGGGCTGCCTGAGGCTGGGCTGCCCGGGGCAGGGCTGCCTGCGCCGGGCGCTCCCGCGTGTCGGCAGTCTCAGTCGCGTTCCCGCCGGATGGCTCGCCGGCCGCGGCAGCGCTCGCCGGGACCGACGAGTCCGTCGCGCTGCCGTCGGTGCCGTCCGAGCCGCTCAGGGCGATCGCCCCGCCGACCACGGCCAGGAGCAGCGCGGCGGCGACGCCGCCCCAGATGAGCGTCTTGTTGGCGCCCGAGCTGGGGAGGATGACCTCGTCCTCGACGGGCGCGGGCCGCGGCTCGGGCGCGGGGCGCGCTACGGGCGCCTCTTTCTTTGGCGGCGGAGGGGCGCTCGTCTTCGGCTTCGCCGCGGTTTCCGGAGCGCTCTTCGCGGCGGTGTTCGCCTCCGCCGCCTCCTTGGAGGCCGTGGCCGCCGCGCTCGTGCCCGGCTTCGGGGCTGCCGCCGGTTCGGCCGTGGCGGGCTCGCCGCCGGCCGTAGGCTTCGGGGGCGCGTCGAGGGTGGCCTCGGCGGCGGATGTCGCCTTCGCGGCCGTTCCGTCGCCGGCTCCGCTCTCGCCCTGCGCGTCGCCGGACCAGTCGCCGTCGTCGTCGCCGCTTTCGCCGGCCGCGGGCTCGAGGGCGGCGAAATCCCCGCCGAGCTCCCAGAGCGCGAAGATCTTCGACGCGTGCTCTTCCGCGGCCTTGTCCGAGAAGCCGCCGCCGGCCGCCCAGAAGCTCTCCTCGGGGCTGGCGTCGCTCTCGGAATCGTGCGGATCCGCCCCCGGTTCCTGCTTTTGCGGGCTGCTCATGTCCGGGGGCAGGATATCACCGCGGCGCGCGCGCTTCCAAGACGCCTCACTCGTCGGGGAAGAGCTCCGCGAGGCGGTCGTCCCACTCGTCGGCGACCGTCGCCATCGTGTGCAGCAGATCCTCGAACTCCTCGAAGTCGAGCCCGCTGAGCCGGCGTAGCGCGCGCAGGTAGACGGAGTCCTTGTCCTTGTCGATGGCGAACGCGGCGTCGCTCGTCACGAGGAAGTTCAGCTCGAGCAGGCGCCGGTAGAAGGCCTCGCGACCCTCCTTCGGCACGTCCATGATGCGCGAGAGGAAGAGGAGGATGCCGTGCTCCTCCAGGACGTTGATGCCGACCGTCGCGGAGCCGCGGCGCACGTCCGTGTAGCCGTCGTCGTCGAGGGGATCGAGCTCCACGCCGACCGATTCGCCGAAGCGACGGAGGTAGTCGTTGACCATCTCCACGGCGTCCCGGTAGGCGCGCCCGCTGCCACGGTCCTCGTAGGTCGGCGTCTCGCTCATCTCCCTCTCCCTTCGGCGGTCCTCGTGATATCCCGCTCCGGGATGGCCGTCGGACCCACGCCGCGCCGCATCGTATCGCAGGGCGAGCGCCTGCGCCCAGCGCGCCGTGTGCTCCTTCTGGCGCTCGTGCTGGCCGGCTGCGGCGACGAGCCCGGGGCGCCGCCGCCCGGCTCCCACCCCAACGTCGACGAGCCCAGCGTTGACGAGCCCAGCGTTGACGAGCCCAGCGTTGACGAGCCCAGCGTCGAGGAGCCCAACGTCGACGAGCCCGCGTCGGAACCGGCGCCGACCATCGAGGACGCGTGGGCGATGGACGTCGCGGCGCTCGGGCGGCGGGTCGACGGCTTGGGCTCGCGGGCGGCCGAGCAGGTCGGCTCCGGCGAGGGCGTCGCCACGGCCCGCCGCGCCGCCGAGCTGGCTCGTGTTCTGTCGCTCCGCGATCCGGAGGGTGCGGACTGGGTTGGGCGTGCCCGCGCGTGGTTGAGCGAGGCCAGCCGACGGCGTGCCCTGGAGGGGGCGTGCGAGGCTGCGCTCGACCTGGCGCGCCTCGAAGCCCGTGACGCCGGCGACGCCGGGGCCGCCTATCGGGTGGCCTTCCGTACGTCCCTCCGCTTCGACGAGGGGCCGTGTGTCGAGGAGGCCGCGCGCATGATGCGTGTGCTGACGCCCTGGCGCCCTCCGGCCGCCGAGCTCGCCGCCATCGAGGCGGATCCGAACGCCGGGGATCCCAGCGCGGCGCTGGCCGCCGGAGAGGAGCCTCGCGAGACCGACGCCGAGCGCTGGGCCGCGGCGCGCGCGCGCAGCGAGGGGACGGCCGCGCTGGAGGCGTTGACGGTGATGGGGCAGGGCGGCGATGCCGGAGAGCCAGCCTCGGTTCGCGTCGTGCTGCGCTTCGACCGCGTGGTCGCCTACGAGCACGGGGAGGCGCCGGCGCGGGGCGGGTTGCCACGGCGCACGTGGCTCGAGCTTCCCGCCGCGCGGCCCGGCGACGGCGTGGCGAGCGTCCTGCCGGTCGACGCCGGCGGGCTCTTGCGCGTCCGCGCGGGCACCCATCCGGGCGGGATGCGAGTCACCTTCGACATCGAGGATCGCGCGCGCTTCCGGGTGTTCGTCCTCCCCGAGCCCTTCCGCATCGTCATGGACGTGATGCGCGACGACGGCCGGCACGCCGAGGGGCCCGTCCGCACCATCGTGCTCGACCCGGGGCACGGCGGGGACGACTACGGCGCGCGCGCGGCGGGCATGCAGGAGGCCGACCTCACCCTCGACCTCGCGCAACGTGTCCGAGCCGCGCTGCTCGAACGCCTCCCGGGCACCCGCGTCGTGATGACCCGCGACCGCGACGTGTTCGTCTCGCTGGAGCAGCGCGCGGCCATGGCCAACGCCGTGAACGCCGACCTCTTCCTGTCGATCCACCTCAACGCGGCCGACGAGCCGGTGGCCCGCGGCGGGGTGACCACCTTCGTGCTCGACACCTCGGGCGACCGGCAGGCGCTGAGGCTCGCGGCCCGCGAGAACGGGACGCCCGTGTCGGAGGTGGGCGACCTCTCGCGCATCCTGGCGTCGCTCCATCGCGAGGATCAGGTCCGCGCCTCGCAGGCGTTCGCCGAGATCCTCCACCGCTCCACCTTGCGGGCCGGCCGCACCGTCCTCCCGCGGCTGCACGACCGCGGCGTTCGGAGCGCGCTCTTCTACGTCCTCGTCGGCGCGCGGATGCCGGCGGTGCTCCTCGAGGCGTCGTTCCTCACCCGGCCCGACGAGGCCGAGGCGCTGCACACCGATCGCTACCGGCAGGCGCTCGCGGGGGGCATCGCCGACGGCATCGTGCGCTGGGCGGCGCACTGACGCGCCACACGAGGGAAACCGTGCGGTGGAGGCGTCCTGCCGCGAAGTTTGCGCCCGGATGGGCGTGAACCAATACTGCGCACGCTCGAGCCCGGCTCGACGTCCGCGCCATGACTGCCGTGACCTCCCGCCCCGCGATCGATCTCGGCCGGCTCGCCCCGGCGCTGCAGGAGACCTGCGGTGAGTACTGCGGCTCGTACCGCGACGAGCTCGCGGCGGCGGTGCGTAGCGGCGAAGGCGGGGTCAACGTCTCGCAGATGCACGCCCGCATCCTGGACGGCCTCCTCGGCGCGCTTTTCTGCGCGGCCGACGCCGCCGCGCGGGCGGCGGGGCACTGCGGCGAAGGGAGAGTCGCGCTGGTCGCGGTCGGCGGCTACGGACGCGGGCTGGTCGGCCTTGGCTCCGACGTCGACGTCCTCTTCCTCTGCGACGACCCGAGCGATCCGCACGTGGCCGCGCTGGCCGAAGGGCTGCTCTACCCGCTCTGGGACCTCGGTCTGGACATCGGCCACGCCGTGCGCGGCGTGCGCGAGACGCTGGAGCTGGCTCGGGAGGATCTGCGCACGGCCACCACGCTGCTCGACATGCGGCGGGTGGCTGGCGACAAGAAGATCCTCGGCGAGCTCGTCCGGGGTGCGCGGCGGACGGTCTTCGACAGCGGCCTCGAGCGCTTCTTCGGCCAGCTCGAGGAGGATTGGCAGGAGCGGCACGCGAAGTTCGGCGGCTCCCTCTATCTGCTCGAGCCGGAGGTCAAGCTCGGCTGCGGCGGCTTGCGGGATCTGGACGTCGCGATGTGGGCGGCCAACGCGCGCTGGACGGCGCGCAACACCGACGAGCTGGTCCAGCGCGGCGCGCTGCTCAGCCGCGAGGTCGACGAGCTCCACACCGCTCGCGAGATGCTCTGGCGCGTGCGCAACCTGCTTCACCTGCGCGGCGGGCGGCGTCAGGACCGGCTCACCTTCGAGGACCAAGAGGAGATCGCGGTCCAGCTCGGGTTCGTCGACGGCGTGACCCTCGGCGTCGAGCAGTTCATGCAGGCCTACTACCGCCACGCGCGCGTGGTGGAGCAGACCGCGGAGCGGATGATCGCCCGCGCGCGGCACGTCGGTCGCAGCGTGCCCGCCCGGCGCGAGGATCTGGGCCGAGGCGTCTTGCGCTTCGGCGACGAGGTCACCTTCCACGACTCCGAAGAGCTCGCGCGCGATCCCGTGCTGGCGCTCCGGCTCTACGCCGAGGTCGCCAAGCGCGGCCTGCCTCCCTACACCTTCGCGCGGGACGCCGTCGCGCGCGCCACGGTCGATGCCGACTGGTGCGAGCGCCTGCGAAGCGAACCGGAGTCGTCGCGGCTCTTCCTGGCGGCGCTCACGTGCACGCAGGGCTCGCCGCTCAAGGGCCGCTCCATCCTCCAGGAGCTGCACGAGGTCGGGCTGATGCTGGCGATGGTGCCGGAGTTCGAGCCCGTCACCGGCCGCGTTCAGCACGACGTCTACCACGTGTACACGGTGGACGTGCACTCGGTGGCGGCGGTCGATCGGCTGCGCGCGATCAAGCGCGGCGACCTGGCCGCCGAGCTGCCGATGGCCTCGCGTCTGGCCGCGGAGCTGCCGCGCCCGGTGCCGCTCTTCCTCGGCCTCTTCCTGCACGACATCGGCAAGGCGCACGGCAAGGACCACAGCAAGAAGGGCGCGCTGATGGCGGGCCCGATCGCAGTTCGCCTCGGGCTCTCGGCCGTCGACGTGGCGCACGTGGTGTGGCTCGTCGAGGAGCACCTCAGCCTCTATCACTGGGCCACCCGCCGCGACACGAGTGATCCGGAGGTGGTGGCCGAGGTCGCGCGGCAGGTCGGGACGCTCGACCGGCTGCGGGATCTCTATCTGCTGACGGTGGCCGATCTCTCCACGACCAATCCGAACGCGATGACGTCGTGGAAAGCGCGGATGCTCGAGGACCTCTACCTCGCCGTGGCGGCCGAGCTGGAGGGCGACGGGCACGGCGGCGTGGGCCGGCGCGCGCAGGCCATCCGCGAGGAGGCGCGGGTCGGGTTCGTGGGCGACGCGGGACAGCCGCAGCTCGAGCGCTTCCTGACCGAGATGCCGGATCGCTACCTCCTCGCCAACCCGGTCGACGCCATCCGCATGCACGCGCGCATCGCGCGCGACCGCGACGAGGCCCCCGTCCACGTGGCGGTGCGCCCGGGGCCGACGCCCGAGGTGTCGGAGCTGATCGTGGTCACCGACGACCGGCCCGGTCTGCTCGCCGACGTGGCGGCCGTGCTGGCGGCTCAGCGGCTGAACGTCGCGGCGGCGCAGATCTACACCCGCGAGAGCGTGGGCGAGGCCTTCGACGTCTTCCACGTGCGGCGCGCGGCGGTCGGCGCCGATGGTGAGCCGGTCGACGACGTGAAGCTGGCCCGCGTGCGGACCGACCTCGAGTCGCTCTTGGCCGGCGAGGTGAGCGCGGCGGACCTCCTGGCGCGGCGTGTGCGCGCTCCTTCCTGGGCGCGGCGCCACAGCCCGGTCGTGCCCACGGAGATCCAGGTCGACAACGACGTCTCGCTGCGCTTCACGGTCATCGACGTGTTCACGCGGGACCGGCTGGCGCTCCTGCACACCATCGCCCGCACCCTGCACGAGCAGGGGCTGACCATCGCGCTCTCGAAGATCAACACCGAGGGCGAGCGCGCGGCGGACGTCTTCTACGTGCGCGACGCCTCCGGCGAGAAGGTGCGCGATCCGGCCCGCCTGGCCAAGCTCCCGGCGCTGCTCCGGGACACGATCGACGCGATGGACGAGGCCGAGCGAGCGAGCGCGGAGGGTCGATGAAGCGGGTCTTGTACGTGGGGGCGCTCCTGTCGCTCGCCGGTTGCGGCGGGGCGCACACGACGCCGCCCATGACCGGCTCGAGCTCGAGCGACGAGGTGATGTTCGAGGACGAGCGCACGGCGGCGGCGGCTCCCCAGGCTTCGGCCGGTGTGCAGCGCGGTGAGTCGCTCTTGGCGGCGGGCGACGCGGCGGCGGCCGAGAGCGCGTTTCGCGAGGCGATCGCGGCGGACGACCACGACGCCAGGGCGCAGCTCGATCTCGGGCTCGCGCTCGAAATGCAGGAGCGCTGGGACGACGCCGAGCGCGCCTACCGGGCGGCGATCTCCATCGACCCGACCTTCGCCGAGGCGCTGAACAACCTCGGCGTGATCTTGCGCGACCAGCACCGCAGCGACGAGGCCATCCGGACGTTGCGCGAGGCGGTGCGGGTGCGACCCGGCTTCGCGTCGGCGCAGCTCAACCTGGCGCTGGCGCTCGAGGAGGCGGGGCAGCTCGAGGAGGCGGTCAGCAGCTACCAGCGCGTGATCGAGCTGGCGCCGAACGAGCCGACCAGCCGTATCCAGCTCGGGCTCTTACAACTCCAGATGGGCAACCGGGAGGACGCGCTGATCACGCTCCGGAGGGCTGTCTCGTCGGCGCAGGGCAACCGCGCGATGCTCTCGGCCCTCGGCAGCGGGTTGCGCCGGGCGGGTGATCCGCAGATGGCCGCCCGCGTGCTCCAGGACGCGATCGAGGCCGGCGACACCGAGGCGCCGCCGGCCGTCACGGCCGAGCTGGCGCTGGCCCTCTTCGCGGCAGACCACCGCCAGGAGGCGGAGCAGACGCTGACGGATCTCATGCGGGCGCACCCCGACTACGCGACGGCGCACTACCTGATGGCCAACATGCTGGCCGCGCGGAGCGCGTTCCTGGAGGCCGCGCAGCAGTACCAGGCCTACCTGCGCGAGGCGCCTCACGGCCCGCAGGCGGATCAGGCGCGGGCGCGCCTGCAGTACGTACGCCGGCAGCACTGAACCTCGCGTCTCGGCGCTACGCGGGACCCGCTTCAGAATCGACCGGCGCAGCCGATGGAAAGCAAACCGGGCGCGCAGGTCACCCGGGCCTCGGTCGGGTCGTCGTCTTCGTCTTCGTCTTCGTCGTGCGACGAGCCCAGCACCACGAGGAGCCAGGCCACGCCGGCGCCGACGGCGACGACGCCGAGCCCGATGGTGAGGCCGATGGCGATGTTGCGCTCGGTGCGGACGACGCCTTCGTTGAGGCAGCCGCGGGTCGGAGCCGTCTCCCGCGCGAAGCCGTCGCACTGCCCCACGATGTCCGCGCGCTCCACCGCGAACGCGAGCGAGATGAGCGTCCCGATCCCGCTGAGGACGGTGGTGGTGCCCAGGACGGACGACGCATCGCTGCTCGCCGGGTGGAGGTCGCGCTCACGCCGAGTGTG
Organism: uncultured Pseudomonadota bacterium; assembly: GCA_963832725.1. GTDB lineage: Bacteria > Myxococcota_A > Polyangia > Polyangiales > Sandaracinaceae > JAEZBP01. Next base: position 1,129,063 of record CAWHVG010000003.1, on the reverse strand, counting down.
CGCCTCTCCGCCTTCGCTCTCGGGCTCGATGCCCTCGCTGACGGCGCTCTCGGGCTCGATGCCCTGGCTCTCGTCGCCCGTGTGCTGCTCGTCCTGCTGATCGGCGGTCTCGGCGTCGCCCGCGCTCGCGTCCTGCGCCTCGTCGCCCGGCTGCTCGTCCGCGGCGCGGTCGTCGCCCGGCTGCTGCTCGCCCTGCTGATCGGCGGTCTCGGCATCGCTCCCGCTCGCGTCCTGCGCCTGGTCGGCGGGTGGATCGCTCGCGTCTCGGGCCTCGCCGGCAGCGTCGTCCTGTGCGTTCGGTCCCGAGGCGTCGGCCGAGGAAGCGCCGCCTCCGGCCTCGGGGCCGGCGCCGGGGGCGGACGTCGCGCCATCCGCTTCGCCGGAGCGCTGCGCGTACGCCCACGAGGGAGCGGCGAAGACCGTGGCGAGGAGCGCCAGCCCTGCCAGCGCCCGGCTCACGGTGTGCCTCCGTCGCGCGTGCAGGCGCCCGAGGCGGCGCAGAGGTCGGGAGGGACCCTCGAATGACGGTCGTGCGAGCACCCGCGGCCGCCCCACGGGAGCGGCATGCTGTGGGGCACGAGGGCGGGGCAGTTGGTGCTGGGGCTGGTGTACACGCACCACGCGTCGCCGCCGGCCCGCGCGAAGCGGCCACCGCCGCAGTCGATGATGCCCGGCGGGTTGCAGCCGGCGAGCGCCAAAGGAAGCAACGAGAGGAGCACGATGCGCACCGCCGGAGGGTGACATCGGGGCGGGTGTCCGTCCACGGTGGAGCACATCGCGAGCGGTGACGTTCGCCGGGGTGCGGCGTCGCCCGAGCGCTGCGACGTGAGCGCATCGCGAGCCGACGACGTTTGGCAGCGCGCTGCCTTCCCCGAGCGCTACGACGTGTTCGCCGCGGCCGTCGCGACGCCGCCACCCCCCCGACGGCCAGCAGTGCCTCGAGCAAGGCGCGCTCCGCCGAGCGCTTCGGTCGCGCGGTCCAGTGCGTCGAGGTCCGCGCGCGCGACCGCCGCGCTCAGCTCGGCTCGGGAGCACACGTGGCCCTCGGGGCGTGTACGGCGCAGGCGCGCTCGTTCACGCTCTCGCTGTCCTCACGGCGCCCACAACGCGCACGCGTCGGCGTCCGGTGCGGTGCCCGCTTCCACGCTGCGGTCGAGCACGAGGTTCGCGTCGCCGCTCGGGTCGTACGCAGGCCACGAGGTGGCGCCGTCGCCGTTCGGGTCGCCGCGCTGGACGAAGCGAGCCCAGTAGGCGGCCATCGCTCCGTGCAAGGTCTCGTCGTCGCCGCGGAACGACGTCATGCCGACGCCGGCGGGATGGCCGAAGACGTACTGGATCTCGGCCGAGTGGAAGGCTCCGAGCGTCCGCGTCGGCGGCAGCTGGAAGCGCGCGTCCGGGTAGGTGAAGTGGTAGACGTGGACGTCTGCTCCTGCTCCCGCGAGCAGCCGCGCCGCGCGCCGTGACGGGCAGCCCAGGACCGCGTCCCCGAGCGCGTCGGCGAACGCTGCGCCCGCGTCCGGGTACGCGGCGAGTGGATACTGCGCGAGCACCGCGTCCGGGGAGACGCCGTAGAGGTCGGCGAGCTGTCCGAGGGTGTCCGCGTAGCTCGCGGCGTCCACCGCGTTGCCGGCCTGCTCGGCCAACATGACGAAGAGGGTCCCCTCGTCGCCGTTCCACCCGACGATGGTCGGCACGTTGCGAAACTGCCCGGCCTCGACCTGCGTGCGGAAGTCTCCCGGCAGCACTGTGCCGTCGGCCACCAGCGTCCACACCATCCCGGCGCCGAGGGTCGTGAACGCCTGCCCGCTCGCTTCGTCCGCGCTCGTGATCGTGTCGATGCTCGCGTCGCGGAGGCACTGGGCGACGTCGCTCGCGCCGTCGCAACCGGCGCGCGCCGCGAAGTCCATCCCGGCCGTCTCGGCTGCGGCCGGCGTCAGATAGGGCGAGTCGCAGAGACCGCTCTCGGTGATCGCGCGGTGGAAGAGACCCTCGCTGGCCGGCGAGAATCAGGTGAGCGCAGACGCTCATCCCACCCGCCGACTCGCCCACGATGGTCACGTTGAGGGGTCGCCGCCGAAGCTGGCGATGTTGTCTCGGACCCACTCGAGGGCTGCGACTTGGTCGGCGAACCCATAGTTGCCGCTCTGTCCGTCTCCGTCGAGCGCCGGGTGGGCCAAGAACCCGAAGGGGCCGAGGCGGTAGTTCATGCTGACGACCACCAGCCCGTGCTGGGCGGCGAGCAGATTCGCCCGCCGTGCCGCCGTCGGTCTGGAGGCCCTCGCCGAACACGAACCCACCGCCGTGGATCCAGACCATCACCGGCGCGCCGTCCGGTCGCGGGTCGGGGGTGTGCACGTTCAGATAGAGGCAGTCCTCCTGGCTCGGTAGCGAGAAGCCGAGCGCCTTCTGTACGCAGCGCGGGGGTCGGGCGGTGGCATCGAGCGGCGACGTCCAGGGCGCGGGCGGCTGCGGCGGTTGCCAGCGAAGATCGCCCACCGGCGGCGCCGCGTAGGGGATCCCCAAGAACGCCTGGAATCCGTCGCCGCGCCGGCCCACCACCGGGCCACCGGTCGTCGAGGCCGTCGGCGCCGGCTGTCGGCCCGCGTCGGAGCGCGCTCGACCGGCGTCCGAGGAGCCGGCGTCCGAAGCACCACCGTCTCGCATCGAGGCCGCGCCTCCGCAGCCGAGCGCGAAGACGAAGAGCGCGAAGAGTCCCGTTCGCATCGGGCGAGCATAGCCCGGGCGCGTGATGCGTTCGACGCGCGCGCCTCAGCGGCGCATGACGGCGCGCAGGCTGGCCACCAGCTCGCTGAGCGTGAACGGCTTCTGCAGGAAGAGCGCGTCGTCGGGCAGGGTCGCACGCACGTGCTCGCTGAGATCGCCGGATACGAGCACGGTGGGCAGCCCCGGGCGCCGCCACCGAAGCGCGCGCGCGAGCGCGATGCCCGAGGTGCCGGGCATGACCACGTCCGAGACGACGGCGGCCAGCGCCCCGAGCTCCTCGTCGCTCATCGCCCCCGCCTCGTCGCCCGAGGCAAACACTCGAACTCGAAACCCTGCGCTCGCGAGCGCCTTCTGCAGCATCTGGCGCACGTCGGCGCGATCTTCGACCAGCGCCACCAGCTCGTTCTCTGCGTGCTGGACTTCGGGGAGTGGGGCGCGCGCGGCCCGGGTCTCCGCAATCTGCTCTTCGCACGCGGGAAGGTGCACGACGAAGGTGCTCCCTTGCCCCGGCTCGCTGTGCACGCCGACGTGCCCGTCGCTCTGGGTGACAATCCCGTACACCATCGAGAGCCCGAGCCCGGTGCCGCCGCTCTCCCTTCGGGTGGTGAAGAAAGGATCGAAAATCTGCGCGCGCACGGCCTCGTCCATACCCTCGCCGGTGTCCTCCACGCTCAAGCGCGCGTAGCGGCCCGGCGGCAGCCCCGGCTCGCCTTCGGGGCCGACGTCGTGAGCGCCCGTACGGACCGTGACGGTCCCGCTCTCGGGGATGGCGTCGCGCGCGTTCAGGATCAGGTTGAGCAGGACCTGCTCCACCTGGCCGCGGTCGGCGCAGACGGGCGGCGCCGCCGCGAGGTCGAACGCGACCCGCACCCGATCACCGAGCGTCTGCCGGATCAGCCGCTCCATGCGGCGCACCAGGTCGGGCAGCCGCAGCGTCTGCCGCCGCATCACCTGCCGACTGCCGAGTGCCAGGAGCTGTCGGGTGACCGACGCGGCGCGCTCGATGCTCGTGTTCAGGTCGTCGACGAAGGGAAGGGCGGGGGACCCCTCCGGCAGGCTTCGCACGATCAGCCCGCAGGACCCGGTCATGATGGTCAGGAGGTTGTTGAAGTCGTGGGCCACGCCGCCGGCGAGCCTCCCGACGGTCTCGAGCCGCTGCGCGCGGCGGAGCTGCTCCTCGAAGGCGTCCCGATCCGTCACGTCGTGGACGATCGAGAAGAGCAGGTCTCGACCTTCGAGGTTCACCGGCCCGGTGTGCACCTCGACGTGTCGCACCTCGCCGGAGGCGGTTCGGTGCTCGAACCGGAAGTACGAGCGCTTCTCGAAGAGCGCCCGCCGCATCTCCTCGTGTACGGCCGCCTCGGGGAGGGTGTTGATGTCGGTGACCCGCATCGCGCGGAGCTCGCTCGGGGACCAGCCGTAGAAGGACACGGCGGCGGCGTTGGCGTCGACGATACGCCCGTCCTGCGGGTCGATGAGGAGCTTCACCGCGGTGTTCACCTCGAACATCGCGCGGTAGAGGGCGTCGATCGGACCCGGGCGCAGATCCTGGAACCGAACGAGTCGAAGGGACGCCGGACCGCGGATCTCGACCTCGACGTCCAACGTGGTGGCGTCGAATCGGAGGGCCCCTGCGCGTAGGGGCGCGGGCGCTTCGCTCAGGAGCGCGTCTCCGAGCGCGGCCCGTGCCTCCTCGCTCACCAGGTGGTCGGCGCGCATCCCGGCGAGGGCGTCCGGGGACTCGTAGCCGAGCAGTGCGGCCAAGGGCGGGCTCGCGAGGCGAACGCGGCCGTCCGCGACCAGCGCGAGGGCGTCCGACGTGCCGGTCACCGACGCGTTCAGCGCCGAGATCAGATCAGGCGGATGCCATTGTTCCGACGGGTCGTCCATCTCGAGCCTCGGTTCGCGACCGGACGTGATCGGGCGCGTGCTCGAATCCAGGGTAGCGTGGCCTCCGCGGTTTGGGAGGGCGGCCGAGTGTCGGACGCGGTCGTCTTGCGCGATCCGAACGACGCGCCTGGCCGGATCCGCCACGGGAGAACGGATCTGGGTGTTCCGCGGGCGCGGCAGCCGCCGTGCGGTGTCCCGCGGAAGGCGCTCAGCGGCGGTTGTCGAAGGGACTCGGGAAGAGGCCGTAGCGGGCGGTCATGCGCTTGTCGAGCGCCGGCTCGGCCGCGACGGGCGCCGGCTCGTTCGAGCCGTGCAGGTCGTCGAGGCGCAGGCTGAGGGTCTGGGCCAGCCGCCAGAGGAACTTGGCGCCGAAGACCGCGTCGCCTTTCATCAGCTCGTAGAAGCGGTCTCGCTCGAGCGCGAGGAGGCGGCTCGGCTGGGTCGTTTGCACAGTGGCCGAGCGCGGGCGCCGGCTGAGCAGCGCCATCTCGCCGAAGTGATCGCCGGAGCGCAGCTGCGCGACCGGGTGTCCGGCGCGCGTCACGGACGCGGCGCCGCGGACGATCACGAAGAGGGTCTCGCTGACGTCTCCCTCTCGCAGGACGACCTGATCGGCCTGGTACTCGACCGGCCGGAAGGCATGGCTGACCTTCACCAGCTCCTTCATGTCCAGCTCGCTGAAGAGCACCACGTGCCCGAGCGTGTCGAGCGCCGCGGTGACGCGCTCCACGCGGTCCGATTGGGCCGGGGCGTCGACCTCCACGTACGCACGCACCAGCACCGTCGTGATGTTGTCGCTGCCCCCGCGCTCGTTGGCGCCTGCGACGAGCCGGGGCCCGATCTCTTCGAGGCGGTCGGGGGACATCGCCATTTGAAGCTCGCCGGCGTCCGGGAAGTAGCCGTGCAGTCCGTCGGAGCAGAGGAGCATCGTGTCGCCGGGCAGCACGTCGAACACCAGCGTGTCGACCAGGACCGAAGGGTTCGGCCCGACGGCGCGGGTGACGATGTTCTTGTGCGCGCTCTCGGCCGCCTGCTGCGGCGTGAGCATCCCGCGGCGGATCGCCTCCTGCACGAAGGTGTGATCCTCGCTGAGCTGGTAGACGCGGCCCCCGCGCGAGAGATAGAGCCGGCTGTCGCCGACGTGTCCCATGATGCCCTTGCCACCGAGGACCACCAGCGCCGTACACGTGGTGCCCATGCCGTGCCGCGCTTCGTCCTGCTGGCCGAGCTGATGCACTCTCGCCGAGGCACTTTGGATCGCATAGCTCAGGAGCTGTGCCACCTCGTCGGGAGAGCCTTCGCCGCGCGCCACCGCGGAGAGCACGTCCCGCCGCTCGAGGAGGCAGGCCCGCACCGTCTCCGTGGCCGTCCGCGACGCGACGTCGCCGGCGGCGTGCCCTCCCATCCCGTCGCATACGACGTAGAGCCCCAGCTCGGGGTCGACGAGGAGGTGATCCTCGTTCAGTTGGCGAATGCGACCGACATCGGTCGTTCCATGGGCTCGAATCTGCACCCTCAGAGAGTGCCCGACCCGCGTACGCGTGGAAAGGGCATGCACGGGGGCAGGATACGGTTCGTCCTCCGTGGTCTTCCGCGAGGGCGCGCTTATCTCGATTTCGTGGACACTCGAATGGGAATCGTGGTGATCGTGCTCTCCCTCGGCGGGTGTGCGATCACGTCCTACGGGGCGCCGATCCCCGGGGTGGCCGCGCTCGGCACGCGAGCCGGTTCCGAGCCCGAGGCGGGACCCCAGACGGCCGAGGATTCGAGCCGACCTCGTCGTGCGAACGACCGCGGAGGCCTGCGAGCGCGAGGGTGGGCAATGCGCCGAGCGGGAGCGGCTCACGCGCTATCCCTATCCGGACGTGCAGGTGCCGGCCTCACAGCGCTACTACATCGCCACCTTGCCGCAGCAGGTCGAGAGCCTGGGCCTCGAGATCCGCTTCGACCCGGGGACGAACCGCTACGAGGTCGAGCGGGGCAACACGCTGGCCTATCCCGGCACGATCGATCCCGGCGGTCCCGCGTCCTGACGCGGAGCCGACCGAGCCGGCTCGCTCAGAACGCGCCGCGCACCGTCACGCCGGAGGGCAGGGCGCTGACTTCGAGCCAGGTGCCCTCCCGTCCGTGGAGGGCCAGCAGCACGGTGCCGGTGATCAACCCCGCGACGCCGAGCCCCAGGATCGCGCCGCCCAGGCCGGTCAGGATCGGTGCCAGATCGCGCGCTCCGGCCACGTCCGACCACATCGTCCCGTCGGCGGCGTTCTCGATGGTGTTGACCTGATCGATGCCGATCGCGAGGGTCACGCCGCCACCGATGGAGACAGCCAGCGAGCTGACGAAGGTGATCCAGGCGATGGTCCGGTCCTCGGTCCAGTGAGGAGGAGCGGGCGGGGTCTCGTCGCCGTCTTCGTCGAGCTCCTCTTCGAACGCCGGGGCCTCGGCATCCATCGCGCGCAGCGGCTCGTCTTCGCCGGCCGCCTCCGTCGCGTTTTCGTCGGCTTCCCGTTCCGCGCGCGCGCCAGCAGCGGTCGTGTCGGCAGCCGAGCTCGGGCCGGTTGCGCTCGCGTTCGGCGCGGCGTCGTGACCGGCGGCGGTTTCGGCAGCTGTGTTCGACCCGGTCGCGCTCGGGTCCGGCGCGGCGTCGTGACCGGCGGCTGCCGGTGGGGTGCCCTCTTCCGGCGGGGAATCGTTCGCGACCGGCGCCGGACGGCCGGGGCCCGGCGCCGAGGTCGGCTCCTGCGCTCCGTGGTCGGGTCCCGTGTCGTCACTCGCGGTCGGCGGGCTTCCTCTGCCTGTTCGCGAGGGTTCCGAGGAGCTCGTGTCGTCGCTCGGTCGCGCGTCTTCCGCGCGCTCCGGCGTCCGGTGCTCGACCGGCCGGGTGGCGATGCCCAGCGGCGGCGCGTCGTCGTCGTCCTGCGCCGCCGCCGGTGCTGCCGTCAGCGCGACCATGACCAGAAGGGGGAGCAGCCTCCGCACGCGCGCAGTCTCTCCGGCCCGACCGGGCGCGGTCAACACGGTGTGCGCTCGAGCCAGTCCCCGTATCGGAGGCGGAAGTCGTGGCCCGTGTGGCCGCGCGGTGGCCGTCGAGAGCCGGCCAGACCGTCGATTGTCGACGAGTTCCGCGGAGGACATCTAGCTCGCGCGTTGCTCCTCGAGGGTGCGGCGGACGTCGTCCATGTCGACCTCCAGCGCCTGCCGCACCAGGTCGCGCAGGCCTGCTTCGGGGATCATCCCGGGCTGCGCGAAGAGCAGGATGCCGTCCCGGAACATCATCAGCGTCGGGATCGCGCGAATGCCGAACTCGCTCGCGAGCGCCGGTTCGCCCTGGGTGTCGACCTTTCCGAACACCACGTCCGGGTGGTCTTCGGAGACCCGCTCGTAGATGGGCGCGAACGCTTTGCAGGGCCCGCACCAGGGCGCCCACCAGTCGACGAGGACCAGCCCCTCGTTCGCGACCGTGTCGAAGAAATCGCTCTGTCCGAGCTCTCGCGTGCCCATGATGGCTCCTTGGTGTGTCAGAGGCTCCAACGAACGGCCGCAAGTGGCGTGCCGGCGTGCCGGGCCCGCTCCCCCCAATCGCCCGTGAGACGTTCCGAGACAGTGCTGAAACGTCCCCCTCGCGCTTGCGCGACGTCGAGGGAGCCGTCAGCGTCCTGGCTGATGCGCCGGCTCGCGCTCCCGCTCTTCCTCGCCGCGCTCGCGCTCGCGACCTCCGCTCGAGCCCAGCGCGGCAGCTATCAGGTCCGCTCGGGCGATACGCTCGCCGAGATCGCGCGCCGTCATCGCGTCACGGTCGAGGCGCTCCAGGAGGCCAACCATCTCTCGGGTGCGAGCATCCGTCCGGGCGCGCGCCTGCGCATCCCCGGCCGCGTCGAGAGTGGGCGGGGCGTCCCCGCGCGTCGTTATCGTGTCCGCGAGGGCGACACGTTGGCGCGCATCGCCCGGCGGCACCGCGTGGGCGTGCAGGACATCTTGCGGGCGAACGGCCGTCGCAACCCGAGCATCCGGCCCGGCGAATGGCTCTGGATCCCGCGGCCGGGGCACAGCGGGGAGGAGGTCCGCGAGCGCACCCGCACCGGCAACCCGGTGGAGGTGGCGGACGAAACGCCCGAGCTCGATGCAGAGCGGCTCGAGGCCATTCGGCAGCGCGTGCGCGAGCTCGGTCTCGGAGGGGTTTGGGTCGGCCGCCGCTTGCTCGAAGAGGCGCCGGATCCGCGCTGGGTCGCAGCGTCGGGGGCGACCGACGAGCTCGCGGGCACCCTGAGGATGCCGGTCGACGACGGTCGCTACCTTCGCGGCTGGGGCTCGGGCGCCGAGGGCTATCACCTGGCCATCGACATCGGCGCGCCCTCCGGCACCGAGATCCACGCCGCCGAGCGAGGGCTGGTCGTCTACGCCGGTCACGGCATCCGCGGCTACGGGAACGTGGTCGTCCTGGTGCATCCCAACGGCTGGGTCACGGCGTACGCCCACGCCCGGCAGAACCTCGTGGTGCCGGGGCAGCGCGTCGAGCGCGGCGAGGTCATCTCGCGGGTGGGCATGACCGGCTACGCCCGCGGCCCGCACCTGCATTTCATGCTCGTCCACGAGGGCCGCCACTGCGACCCTTTGCCCCTCTTTCGCCCCGCCCTTCAGCGCGCTGATGCCAGCGAGGTGGACACCATGGAGCTGGTCTGGGACACGGCGCACCGTCCCTCGGGCATCCGCTGCCTCTTCCGATCGGAGGCGCCGCACCCGCACCGCCGCTGGCACTGATGCTCGGCCCTGCGTTTCAGTGTGGGGCGCGGTTCTCCCGGCTGTCCTCCGCCGGCGCGCCGCAGTGCGGGCACCTCAACAGCTCCATCGCGAAGGGGCCGCGGCAATAGGCGCAGAAGACGCGTCCCGCGATGCTGTTCGGATCGATGAGCCGCATGTCCGGGTAGAACTGCTCGAGCTCGGCGGTGCTCATCCGATCGTCCTCGGCGGCCGGAGACCACACCACCTCCAGCGCGGCGAGCTGGTCGGCGGTCAGCGCGGCGAGGTTCTCGAGCGCCATCCGGAGCTGGGCGGCGTCGGCGCCCTGCAGGGTGGCCAGCGGCCGGTAGGAGGCCACGATCAGATGGACCACCACCGTGCCCTCGCCCTCGTTCGGGTTCGCGCGCATCTCGGGCGCGGCCTGCGTGGTGACCTGGCCTCCGGCGCCGCGTACGAGCTCCTGCTGGAACGCCGACCGGGCCGACAGGGTGAGCTGGTCGAACTGCCCTTCCGCGTCCTGAGGCCGGATGGGCCCCACGTTCTTCTGCGAGACATAGAGCCACGAGAGCTCCGCGCGCCGGAGCGCCAGCACGGTCTCGCGGAGCAGGTGGGCCAGGCCCTGCGCGCTCTGGGTGTCGCCGCTCTCTGCGAGCCGGGACAGCGCTGCCTGCAGCTCGCGCCGCGCGCGCCAGTCGACGCCGAGGCTGAGCTGACCGACGTACATCGCGTCGGGTCCGCCGTAGCTGCTCGGTCCGCCGGGCGCGGCGCCTGCCGAGCTGCCGCCGGCCTTCTTGCGCGAGCTCAGTAGGACGAAGCCGATCACGCCGACGAACGCGAGCAGGCAACAGAGACCGCCCCCGAGGCCTATCCCAGCGCCGCCGCTGCGCGCGCGGGAAGGGCCGCTCGAAGTGGTCGTCGTGCCGCCGCCGTAGGTACCGGTCGACCCGCTCCCGTAGGTGCCGGTCGACCCGCTCGCAGAGGTGCCGGTCGATCCGCTGCGGTAGGTGCCGGTCGATCCGCTGCGGTAGGTGCCGGTCGATCCGCTGCGGTAGGTGCCGGTCGACCCGCTCCCGTACGTCGATCTCGAGCGGGTGCTCGTGCTCCGACTGCCAAAGCTCCGGCGCCCGCCGAAGCTGCCGCCCGTCCGCTGTGCGAGCGCGGTGCTGGCGAAGAAGGCCAGCACGATCGCGAAGAGAATGCTCCACCCACGAATTCGCATGGGCGCGAGTATCTCATCGGGGCACCACTTCGCGGGACCGTAAAATTGCGCACGGTTCGAGACCGGCCCGGCGCTCCATATCGAGGCGCGCGGCGCACCGAGGATGGCAGCGGAGCGCGACAGGGCTCGAACGGACCTTCAGGTCTCCGGCGCGGGCTCGGGCGCGCCCCGGAAGCCTTGACCGCAGACGAACACCTCGTAGCTCTCGTCGCGGGTGGCCTGGGGGCGGACGATGCGCACCTTCTCGAAGCGCGTCTGCACGGCCTTCTTGGCCTCGGGAAAGTCGCCGCCCTGGAAGATCTTGGCGACGAACGCACCGCCCGGCGCGAGCACCGCGCTGGCGACGTCGAGCGCCCGCATGAAGAGGTCGAAGCTGCGCGCCTGATCGGTGAAGCGGTGACCCGTCGTCGAGGGGGCCATGTCGCTCATCACCACGTCGAACGAGGCGGCGCCGCCGAGCTCTTCCGGATCGATCTCGAACGCGTCGGCCTGCCGATCTCGGCGTGCGGCGGCAAGACGCCTCGGAACTTGGTCAGGTCCAACCCGAGGACCTTTCCCTCCTGTTGGACGCGCTCGGCCGCGTACGCCGTCCAGGAGCCGGGGTAGGCGCCCAGGTCGAGCACGCGCGCGCCGCGGCGCAAGAGGCCGACCTTCGCGTCGATCTCCTGCAGCTTGTAAACGGAGCGGGCGGCGTAGCCTTCACGTTTGGCCCGCCGCCCGAATCGATCCTGGTGGCGCCGCTTGGAGCGGGCCATGGCGCGCTCAGCTCGCGGCCTTCACGCCGCCGTCTTTTTTGATGGCGCCGCGGACCGTCACGTAGCCGTTCTTGGGGCCCGGGACGGAGCCCTCGATCAGCACGAGCTGCTCCTCGTCCATCACGCGGGCGACCTTCAGGTTGAGGATGGTCACGCGCTCGGCGCCGTGCTGGCCGGGCATCTTGACGTTCGGCAGCGTGCGGCCGGGCGTCATGTTGGTGCCGATGGAGCCGCCGTGACGCTGGTACTCGTGGGTGCCGTGCGTCTGGCTCTTGCTGCCCTTGAAGTTCCAGCGCTTCATGACGCCGGTGAAGCCGCGGCCCTTGCTGGTGCCGGCGACGTCGACGAACTGGCCGACCGAGAAGACCTCGGAGGGCTTCAGCTCCTGACCGACCTCGTACTTCGCGACCTCGTCCGCCGGGAGGCGGAACTCGCGCAGCGTCTTCTTTGCGGCGACGCCCGACTTCTGGAAGAAGCCCTGCTGGGGCTTCCGCACGTGCTTCTCGGCCGCGTCCTCGAACCCGAGGATCAGCGCCGAGTAGCCGTCCGTGTCCACCGTGCGCTTTCCGACGATCGCGCAGGGCCCGACCCGGACCACCGTCACGCGGACGATGTTCCCGTCTTCCTGGAAGACCTGCGTGTTTCCGAGCTTCTTGCCGATGAGGCCGGGGTGCGTGTTCATGGGTGCTACCTGGAGACGAAGAGGCGCGAAGGATAGTTGGGGCACGGTCGCCGTCAAGCGTGAGGCGGTCCTCGCACCCCACGCGCGAAGGGCGCCGAACATGACGCGGGCCACGCGGCCGTGCAAGCACTTTGCTTTTTTGCGCCTCCGTCAGGCTCCTAGGAGGACCTTCGCCGTACGGCCGGCCTCGTCCCCTCGCCGGGCCATCGCTTCGAGCGCGCCCCGGGCGGCCGGGCTCGCGTCGGCCAGCTTCGCCAGCGTGCGGGCCACCACGACGGGATCGGCGCCTCGCGCCCGGACGGCCAGGGCGACGACGTCGTCGGCCAACTCGTCGAGCCCGAGCTCACCGATCAGCTCCACCGCATAGCTCCGCGCGTCCGATCGCAGCGCGCCGAGCACGCCGCGGAGCACTTCGACCCCGCGCCGATCCCCGAGCCGCACCAGCGCGGCCGCCGCCGCCGCTTTGAACGCCAGCGGCTTGAGGAACGCGTTCGCGATCTTGGCCAGCGGCTCGACCGCTTCTCGCGCGCCCAGCTCGCCCAAGCCCCACGCGGCCTCGAAGAAGCGCTCGTCGTCGTCCAGCGCGTCGATCAGGGCGGGCACTCCGCGTGCGTCACCGATCCGCGCCAGGCCGACCGCGGCGGCTCGGCGAACCGGCGGCGATCCATCCTCGAGCAGGCGGGCCAGCGGAAGGGCGGCCTCGGGCCGCTCCAGCGAGCCGAGCGCGTCGGCCAGGTGCGCGCGGACCTCGGGATCGTCGTCGTCGACCCGCTTCGACAGGGGCTTCACGGCGTGATCCGGCGCCAGCATCGCCAGCGACGCCACGGCTTGAAAGCGCACGTCGGCGCGCTCGTCCTCGAGGGCGCGCTTCAGCGGGCCGAGGGCGCGCCCGTCGCCGATCTCGGCGGCGGCGATCAGGGCGATCTGCCGCACCATGGGGTCGCCGTCCTCGAAGCGGGCGAGCACCAGATCGAGCCCCTCCGGATCGCCGAGCTTGCCCAAGCTGGCCAGGGCTGCGGCGCGGACCTCGGAGGCGGGATCGTCGGCCAGCCTGCACAGCGCCTCGCGCGCCTCCGTCTCGCGACCGTCCGGCGCATCGGCCAGCGCCTCGGCGGCCAACGCGCGTGCGCGTGCGCTCTTGGCGGCGACGTCCCGCAGGGCGGCGTCGAAGTGCGGGCGGAGAGGCGGGAAGAACATGGCGGGCTCCTCCGCTCAGAGGTAGCAGCGGCCGGTCAGCGCGGCATCCGGTCGCGGAACCGTTGCGAGACCGCCCGAGGATGAGAGCTCGCCGCGGGTCAGACGCGCGCTTCGAAGAGCAGCGCGTCGAGCGTGATCTCGGCGTTCGCGTTGCGCTCCAGCGCCAGCCGGGCCTCCGCGATCGCCTCCACCCGCTCCGCGGCGCGCCGCGCGCCGAGGCGCTCCGCGCGCTCCCGGATCATCGCCCCGCTGTGGCGGAACGCCAGCGCATCGTCGGGCAGGCCAAGCGAAGCGGCCGCCACGTCGCGGTAGAACGTGACCAATGCGTCGAGGACGGCCGCCAGCTCGTCGCCGCGTGCGAGTTGCTCGGCCGCCTTCACCAGCGCGCCCGGCCCGCCGCGGGTGCTGATCTCGTCCAGCTCCAGCGCGCGCTCGAGCAGATGCTGGGCGCCGCCGTCGGCCAGCGCGATCGCCCGGTCCGCGCGCCCGTCGGCCAGCGCGATCGCCGGCCCCCGCGCCTCTTCGTCCACGCCGTGGGCGCTCAGGATCCCGTCCAGCACCGCCGCCGGCAGCCGGCCGAAGCGCACCCGCTGGCAGCGCGAGCGAATGGTCGGGAGCAGGCGGTCGGGCCGCTCGCTGAGGAGCACGAAGTGCACGCCGGCCCGCGGCTCCTCCAGCGTCTTCAAGAGCGCGTTGGCCGACTCGGGGGGGTGCTCGGGAAAGGAGACGTCCGCCTCCGGAAAGATCACGAACGCCGCCTTCGCCTCGAAGGGCGCGTACTGCGCGAAGGGGAGGATCTCCTCGCGGAGCTGCTCGACCTGGATGTTCCGCTTGCCCTCGTCGCGAGGCCGAAAGGTGCGCACGTCCGGGTGGCTGCCCTCGGCGACGCGCCGCCGGATGCCCTCGGCGCCGTCGAGCACGTGCTGCGCCAGCGCGATCGCGGTGCGCTCCTTGCCGACGCCGCTCGGCCCCTCGAAGAGATAGGCCGACGCGACTCGATCGTGCGCCGCCGCCCGCTCCAGGATGCCGATCGCCGTCGCCTGCGCCTCGATGCCCTCGAACCCGCTCACGTCACGCCTCCGGCGGCACCAGCTCGAAGAGGGCGCCCGCGATGAGCTCCACCGAGCGCACCAGCTCATCGGCGTCGATGATCTCGGGATCCACGAAGACCTGCATCACCAGCCCGTCGAGCAGCCCGAGCAAGAGCCGCGGGACCAGCTCGGGGCTGACCCTCGGCCGCATCCCGAACCCGGCCATCGCCGTCACCAGGTGCTCGGTGGTCTGCGCCGACGCGAAGCGGTAGTAGCCCGCGAGCTGAGGGCGGAGCGACTCGTCGTGGAGGGCCTGCGCCAAGAGATCCGCGACCACCGCGACCTCGTCGGAGCGGGTGGTGCGGACGGCCCAGAGCTCGCGCACCGACGCGCGGAGCGCCTCGAGCGGGTCGTTCCCGCCGCGCTGCCACGCGTCCTTGGTGCGCTCGGCGACGGCGTCGCAGGCCGTCTCGAGCACCTTCGCCACCAGCACTTCCTTGGTGGGGAAGTGATAGTGGACGGCCCCTTTGCTCATGCCGGCTTCGCGCGCGATGTCGTTCAGGCTCGTGCGCGCGTATCCCTTGCGGGCGATGGCGCGTGTCGCCGCCGCCACGATCTGCGCTGCGCTGATGGCCGACTTCTTGTAGCGCATCGCGGGCCCGAGGGACCCGCTCAGATCCCGCCGTCCGACGCCGTGCTGCTGCTGCCCGGCTGGCAGGCGCGCTGCATCGAGCCGGGGACCTCCAGGCAGTCGAAGCCGGGGGTGTCGGTACACTCGGACTCGTCCGTGCAGGTCTTGCGGCAGAACGCGCGGTCAGGGTTGGCGGCGGTGCCGGGCGAGGTCGTCGCGGAGCGCGCGGGCGTGCAGATGGCGCCCTGCTCGCAGAGGCTGGTGTCGTAGGGTCCGCCGTTGCACTGCGAGCCAATCGAGCCCGAGTTGCAGCCAGCGAGCGCGGCGAGCGCCGCGAACATAATCCAAAGCCGTCGCATCCTGACCTCCGGAAGGCCGCGACCCTAGTGGACCCGACGCAGCATGGCAAGGCTCGAGCGGTTGCCGCGCGAGGACGGGCGACCCGGGCGAGCCGACCTGCTACATCTCGCCCCGCCATGGCCCAGAGCCGTATTTCGGACCAAGACCTCCACCTCTTCAACGAGGGCACCCACCAGCGCCTCTACGAGCGCCTCGGCGCCCACATCGGACGCGACGAGGACGGCAGGGAGGGCACCGCGTTCGCCGTGTGGGCGCCGGATGCCCGCGCCGTCGACGTCGTGGGCGACTTCAACGGCTGGCAGGCCGGGAGGACGCCGCTCTCGTCGCGGGGCGTGAGCGGCATCTGGGAGGGCTTCGTCCCCGGCATCGGCAGGGGCGAGCTCTACAAGTACCGGATCGAGGGTCGAGCCGGGCAGGTGCAGCAGAAAGCCGATCCCTACGGTTTCCTGCACGAGACGCCCCCGCACACCGCTTCCATCGTGTGGGACCTGGACTACGCGTGGGGCGACGCAGAGTGGATGCGCACGCGCGGCGAACGAAACGGCCTCGGCGCGCCGATGAGCATCTACGAGGTGCACCTCGGCTCGTGGCGGCGGGTCCCCGAGGAGGGCGAGCGCTCGCTCGGCTATCGCGAGATGGCCCCGCTCTTGGCCGCGCACGTCCGCAAGCTCGGCTTCACCCACGTGGAGCTCCTGCCGGTGATGGAGCATCCATTCGCCGGCTCCTGGGGCTATCAGGTCACGGGCTACTTCGCGCCGACCCACCGCTTCGGCACGCCGCAGGACCTGATGTTCCTGATCGACTACCTGCACCGAGAGGGGATCGGCGTGATCCTCGACTGGGTGCCGGCTCACTTCCCGACCGACGCCCACGGCCTCGGCGACTTCGACGGAACCCACCTCTACGAGCACGCGGATCCGCGCAAGGGCTTCCACCCCGATTGGCGCAGCTACATCTTCAACTACGGGCGCCACGAGGTGCGGAGCTTCTTGCTCTCGAGCGCGATGTTCTGGCTCGACCGTTACCACGCCGACGGACTGCGCGTGGACGGCGTCGCGTCGATGCTTTACCTCGATTATTCGCGCGACGAAGGCGAATGGATCCCGAACGAGCACGGCGGGCGGGAGAACACGGAGGCCACGAGCCTCCTGCGGCAGGTGAACGAGGCGGTCTACGCGGCCCATCCCGACGTCGCCACCATCGCCGAGGAGTCGACCTCGTGGCCGATGGTGTCACGGCCCACCTACGTCGGCGGCCTGGGCTTCGGCCTGAAGTGGGACATGGGCTGGATGCACGACACGCTCCGCTACCTGGAGCGCGATCCGCTCTACCGCCGCTACCATCACAACGAGATCACCTTCCGCTCGCTCTACGCATTCCACGAGAACTTCGTGCTCCCGCTGAGCCACGACGAGGTCGTCCACGGCAAGGGCTCGCTGATCAACAAGATGCCTGGCGATCGCTGGCAGAAGTTCGCCAACCTTCGCCTCCTCTTCGGCTCGATGTTCGCGCAGCCTGGCAAGAAGCTCCTCTTCATGGGCAGCGAGCTCGCTCAGTGGCGCGAGTGGAATCACGACTCCAGCCTCGACTGGCACCTCGAAGAGGAGCCTCCGCACGCCGGGATCGGGCGACTGCTCGCCGATCTCAACCGGCTCTATCGCGACGAGCCGGCGCTCCACGCCCGTGACACCGATCCGAGCGGGTTCGCGTGGATCGACGGCAGCGACGCCGATCACAGCATCCTGAGCTTCTTGCGTCTGGGCGGCGAGGGCGAAGCGCCCATCCTGGTCGTGCTCAACTTCACGCCGGTGGTCCGCTACGACCATCGCGTCGGGGTGCCGCTCGAGGGGCACTGGGAAGAGGTGCTCAACACCGACGCCGAGGCCTATGGTGGCAGTGGCGTCGGCAACCTCGGGCGGGTGGTGGCGGAGGCCCGATCGATGCACGGCCGGCCGGCTTCGATGGCGATCACCCTCCCGCCGCTGGCGGCCGTGTTCTTCCGCGCGCCGGGAGCCGCGCGGTGAGCGGGCCCCGCTACGTCTTCGTCCACGGCCACTTCTACCAGCCGCCGCGCGAGAATCCCTGGCTCGAGCGCATCGAGCCCCAGGAGAGCGCGTAGCCCTACCACGACTGGAACGAGCGCGTCACCGACGAGTGCTACGCGCCGAACGCGCACGCGCGCATCCTCGGTCCGCGGGGCCGCATCGAGGCGATCGTCAACAACTACGCGCGGATGAGCTTCAACCTCGGGCCGACGCTGCTGAGCTGGCTGGAGCGAAGCGCGTCCCGACGTCTACCGCGCCGTGCTCGAGGCCGACCGGGACAGCGCCAGCCGCTTCGACGGCCACGGCTCGGCGATGGCTCAGGTCTACAACCACATGATCCTGCCGCTGGCCAACCGGCGCGACAAGGTCACCCAGGTGCGCTGGGGTGTGCGCGACTTCACGCGCCGCTTCGGCCGCCGCCCGAGGGCATGTGGCTGGCGGAGACCGCGGTCGACACCGAGAGCCTCGAGGTGCTGGCCGAGCACGGCATCCTGTTCACGGTGCTGGCGCCGCACCAGGCGCCCGCGTGAAACGCCCGGGCGGCGCGTGGGAGGACGTGAGCGGCCAGCGTGTCGACCCGCGGCGCCCCTACGTCACCGAGCTGCCCTCGGGTCGCTCGATCGCGCTCTTCTTCTACGACGGCCCGATCTCGCGGGCGGTCGCGTTCGAGCGCCTGCTCGACGACGGCCACCGCTTCGCCGAGCGGCTCCTCGGCGCGTTCGAGCGCGGCAGCGACGAGCCGCAGGTCGTCCACATCGCCACCGACGGCGAGACCTACGGCCACCACCACGCCTACGGCGAGATGGCGCTGGCGTTGGCGCTGGCCCGCTTCGAGCACGAGCCCGACGTGCGACTGGCCACCTACGGCCAGTTCCTCGAGCTGCATCCGCCCACCTGGGAGGTCGAGATCGTCGAGCGGACGAGCTGGAGCTGCGTACACGGCGTGGAGCGCTGGCGGGCGGACTGCGGCTGCAACTCCGGTACGGGCTGGCATCAGAAGTGGCGCGCACCGCTCAGGACCGCCTCGACTGGCTGCGCGACGCGCTGTGCCCTACTACGAGCGGGAGGCGGCGAAGCTGCTGGTCGACCCGTGGGAGGCGCGCGACGCCTACATCGACGTCGTGCTCGAGCGCAGCGCCGATCACGCCGACGCGTTCTTCGAGGCGCACGCTCAGCCGGCGCTCACCCGCGAGCAGCGCCAGCGCGCGCTCTCGCTCCTCGAGCTCACCCGCCACGCGATGCTGATGTACACGAGCTGCGGCTGGTTCTTCGACGAGCTTCGGCGGCATCGAGACGGTGCAGGTCCTGCGCTACGCGGCGCGCGCGATCCAGCTCGCGGAGCAGCTCTTCGGCGTCGAGCTCGAGCCGGCGTTCCGCGAGCGGCTCGCGGCCGCGCCGAGCAACCGCCCCGAGTACGGTGACGGGGAGGGCGTCTACGAGCGGCTGGTCGGGCCCTCGAAGATCGATCTGCGCGGTGTGGGCGCGTGCTTCGCGCTCATGACAGTCTTCGACGACACGCCCGCCAAGGGCGCGATCGGTGGGTTCGAGGGGGAGACGCTGGAGCGGGACGTGTCGCGAACCGGCACGGCCACCCTCTCGCTCGGGCGGCTCCGCATCCGCTCGCGCATCACGACCGAGCAGCAAGACTTCGACTTCGCCGTCCTGCACCTCGGCGACCACAACCTTCTCGGTGGGATTCCGCCCCTTCACCAGCGCGCCGCGGGCGGTCGCCGCGCACGGCGCGCTCGGCGAGGCGTTCGGCCGCGCGGACCTGACGGAGGTCGTGCGGCAGGTCGAGCGGCTCTACGACGGCCACACCTTCTCGTTGCGCACGCTCTTCCACGACGAGCAGGCTTCGATCCTCGAGCGGCTCTTGGCCGATCGGACGGCGGCGGTGGAGGAGATGTACGAGTCGATCTACCAGCAGGCGGCGCCCTTGATGCGCTTCATGCAGAGCCTGGAGCAGCCCGCGCCGCCCGCGTTCCTGGCCGCCGCCGAGTACACCCTGATGGCGCGCCTGCGGCGCGAGCTGGCGCGAGGCCGCGAGGTCGATCTCGAGCGGGTGACGACACTGGTGGAGGAGGCCAAAGAGGCGAGCGTCGCGCTCGATCCGGTCGTCCTCGGTTTGGCGCTGCAGAGCGCGCTCGAGGCGCTCCTCGCCGAGCTGCGCGCGACGCCCGACGACTTCGCGCTGCTCACGCAGACCGCGCGGGTGGCGTCGTTCGCGGCCGGCAGCCCCTGGAAGATGGAGCTCGGCGAGGCGCAGAACGCCGTGTGGACGCTGAGCCGCGCGCTCTTGCCGCGCTGGGCGCAGGCCGCGGGCGACCCGAAAGCGCCCGAGCGGCGCCGGCTGCTGAAGGGCGTCGCCGCCAATCTCGGCATGCACGTCGCCGGGCTCGGCTCGGAGGCGCCGCCGCGCTGAGCGCCCCAGGCCGGTGGCGAGGCGCCGTCGTAGCTCGCGTGGGAGGGCCAGTCGGATCGAGGCGAGGAACGAGCGTTCGGCCCGAGGCCCGATTGCGATGCGGCATCATGTCGCAAGGGTGCTCGAGCGGGGTGGCCAGCGACACGGAGGCGAACCATGAGCGAGAGTGAATCGAGCGGGGAGAGCCTGCCGCGGCTCGTCGGCATCATGCGGCGGCTCTTGGGCGAGGGCGGCTGCCCGTGGGATCGCGCGCAGACCATCGAGACCCTCCGCCCCTACGTGATCGAGGAGGCGTTCGAGGTGGTCGACGCGATCGACCGTGGCGCACCGGCGCTCTTGCGCGAGGAGCTCGGCGATCTCCTGATGCAGGTGGTCTTCCTGGCCGAGCTGGCGCGCGGGCACGGCTGGTTCGGACCGGACGACGTCATCGCAGGCATCGCCGACAAGTTGGAGCGGCGGCATCCGCACGTCTTCGGCGACGCGGCGCCCATGAGCGCCGAGGAGGTGCGCGGGAGCTGGGAGCGCATCAAAGCCGAGGAGAAGCAGGGCCGCGGCGCGCTGGAGGGCGTTCCGGTCGCCATGCCGGCGTTGCAGCGGGCGACCCGGATCGGCGAGAAGGCCTCGCGCGTCGGTTACGACTGGCCGGACGCCGCCGGCGTGCGCCGCAAGGTCGACGAGGAGCTGGCCGAGCTCGACGCCGCTGCGGATCCGGACGCGGAAGCGCGTGAGCTCGGTGACGTGCTCTTCGCGCTGGCGAGCTGGGCGCGCAAGCGGGGCATCGATCCGGAGGCGGCGCTGCGCGGAACCCTGGACCGTTTCCAGGCGCGCTTCGGCGAGGTGGAGCGGCGGGCGAAGCGAGAGGGCGTCGCCCTCGAAGACCTCGACGCCGAGGAGCTCGACGTCCGATGGGAGGCGGCCAAGCGCTCGCTCGCTCGCTCTTGAGCCATGTCCGGTGCGACGCCCGAGGGCTGGGGGTTCCGCTCCGCGCACGGCTCGGATCGAAGGAGCGTCACCTTCGCCGTGATGGCTACGGTTGTACGCGCTCGTCGCGACAACGCGGAGTGCCGACCGCGACGGGCGCAGTGCTCAGGGGGCTGGAAGCGACCCCTGCGCGCTTCGCGCGCTACTCCATCTCGGGGGCTCCCGGGGGGGAGCACTCCGCGCTTCGCGCGAGGTGCGTGACCGAGAGCTGGTAGCTGCTTCCAACCGGCCCCCGAACCGCCCGTATCCGCTGCCGTGTTGGTGGATCGTCTGCCGGTGAGTGAATTTGGCAGCAAGAAATCTCAGTTTCGGTATTGCGCCGGGGGCTCGGGCGTGCGGTCGCCTGCGCCCGAGGAGATGGCGAAGTTGTGCGCCATGGCCTCCTGCTGCTCGCGCACCATGTGGCGGCTGCGGCGGTGGTTCTCGAGGTCGGCCAGCGCCCGCGCGTAGAGGGGGATCGGCACCAGCCGCACCGCCGCACGGAGCGCGCGCGAGGCGCCGTCGAAGCGCTCGTCGGAGGGCATGGTCGTGTCGAAGCGGCGCGCCTCGCCCAGATCGTAGAGCACCAGCGCCCGGTGCTCGCGCGGCAGCCCGTGGAAGGCGCGCGAGTGAGCCAGCTCCTCGAGGTGCCGGCGCGCTGCGGACCAGCTCCCCTCGCGCAACGCCGCCAGCGCCCGGCGCACCGCAGGGTGATCGAGCGGGTAGAGGGGGACCACCACGCGCTGGACGTGCTGATCCAAGAGCCCACGCGTGCGCTCGGCGAGCCGCTCGAGGACCCGCATCCGCATCGCGAGCTCGTCGTCACCGACCTCTTCCTCGGCCAGCTCGACCTCCTGCAGCGTGTTGCCGCTCGGTCCGTCGAGGACCCGCACCAGAAGTTCGGCGTGGATCACGGGGACGTGTCGGATCGACGAGCCGCGCGGATCGAAGCAGCCGAGCGCCCCGCAGCTCATCCCCCGGTTCCGCGGAGACCAATCGGCGCGCGTGTGCGAGCTCATGATCGTCTGCAGGTGGACGATCACCGTCGTCCGCTCGATGCGCCCGTTCGCCCGCATGTCTCGCACGGCGTCGGGAGCGAGCTGCTGGACGGCCGAGCGCCCCCTCGCCAGGTGCTGGGCGACCGCGGTCGCGAGCCCCCTCGACTCCGGATCGTCCTCGGCGGTGACCAGGATCCGCGGGAACGCGCGGACCGGCACCTGCGCGGGTTGGACGACCTCTCCCTGGACCGCCATGGCTCCACCGCAACCCGCGACCAGCGTCGCGGAGAGGGCGAGCCGCACTGCATGATCGAATCCCGCCACGCGCTTCATCGTAGGTCCGCGCGTGACCTCCCAAAACGCCGGGGCGTGCCGCGCAGCCCGCGAGGGACGCGTCAGAGGCGGGACTGGGGGAAGGCGACGACGTCCTCGATGGTGCGCGCGCCGGTCATCAGCATCACCAGCCGGTCCACGCCGAGGGCATTGCCGCCGGAGGGTGGGATGCCCTCCGCCAACGCCGCGACGAAGCGCTCGTCGACGGGGTAGTCGTCGAGCCCGATCGACGCGCGCGCGGCGCGGTCGCGCTCGAGGCGCGCGCGCTGCTCCACCGGATTGGTCAGCTCACCGAATCCATTCGAGAGCTCCATGCCGTCGACGTAGGCCTCCACCCGATCCGCCACGCGCGGGTCGTCGGGCTTCAGGCGCGCCAGCGACGCCATCGAGGCGGGCCAGTCGGTCAGGAACACCGGCTTCGGGTACCCCAGACCGGGCTCGATCTTCTCGATGAGGATTCTGAAAGAAGCGGGTCTCGTCCGGCAAGACCTCGTCCACCTCCACGCCGGCCAGCCTGCGGAAGGCCTCTCGGACGGTCAGCCGCTTCCACGGCGGGCCCACGTCCACCGGCCGCCCCCGCCCGGGGATCACCGTCGAGCCTTGCCCGAGCGCCCGCGCGACCGAGGCCACCAGCTCCTCGGTGTCGCGCATGATCTCCTCGGCGCCGGCGAACCCACGGTACCACTCGAGCATGGTGAACTCGGGTTGATGGAGCGCGCCCTCCTCGCCCCGCCGGAAGCAGCGGCACATCTGGTAGATGCGCGTCAGGCCGCCCGCGAGCAGCCGCTTCATCTGATACTCGGGGCTGGTGATCAAAAAACGGGGCGCCCGCATCCCGCGCGCTTCGAGCGCCGCCAGGTGCAGATCGAGGCCCGGGCTCGGCACCGCGAGCGGCGTCTCGACCTCCACGAACGAGCGCTCGTCGAACCAGCTGCGGACGGCGCTCAGGATCCGCGCCCGCGTCCGCAGCGTCGCGAGCACACGTGATCCGTCGCCGTGCAGCCGGAGCCACTCGCCGCCCGGGTAGGGGAAGGGCAGGGCGGGCTCCGAGGCCACCTCGAAGCGGGCGTCCTCGAGCAGCCCACCGCCCCACTTGCCCTGGGCGATCACCCACGCGCCGAGGGTGGGCGGCGCGCCGCGGAAGCGGGCCTCGAGGGTGCCGGTCGGATTGACCAAGAGGGCCCGCCCGCGCTCCGCCGCCGTGACCCGCGCGCCCACGCGGACCTCCGCCGGCGGCGCCAGGCGCACGAGCGCTTCGATCGGATAGCGGACGACGGCGGCCACGCCGTCAGCGCTTGACGCGCTCCACGTAGTCGCCCGTGCGGGTGTCGATCTTGAGCTTGTCGCCCTGGTTCACGAAGAGCGGGACCTGGACGACCTTGCCGCTCGAGAGCGTCGCGGCCTTCATCACGTTCGAGGTGGTGTCACCCTTGAAACCGGGCTTCGTCTCGACGACGTCGAGCTCGACGAAGGTCGGAGGCGTCACCCCGATGGGGCGCTCGCTCCAGAAGAGGACGTCGACCATCATCCCGTCCTGGAGGTAGTCCGGGGTATCACCCAGGACATCCTTGTTCAGGTGGATCTGGTTGTAGCTCGCGGTGTCCATGAACACGAACTGCTCGGCCTCGGGGTAGAGGTACTGCATCTGGCGCTCCTCCATGTCGGCCTTCTCGAGCTTCTCGCCGCTCTTGAAGGTCCGCTCGAGCACCGCCCCGGTGATCATGTTCTTGAGCTTGGTGCGCGTGAACGCCTGCCCCTTGCCGGGCTTCACGAACTGGTGGTCGACCACCGTGAAGGGCGCGCCGTCGAGGACGATCTTGAGGTTCTTTCGGATGTCGGAGGTGTCGTACATCGGATGATCCTGGCGACCCGCGGGCGCGAGCCGACGCTGGCAGTAGGGGAGCTAGCCCGGAGCAAACCATCCGGGCCAACCACGCGCGCGGAGATCACTCCGCGGAGACGCGTTGGTTGAAGATGACGTTCTCGCTGGGCTGGGAGACGCTGTTTCCGGCCGTCTCGGCGGTGACGATGACCAAGAAGCGCGTGTGGGGCGTGGTCGCGGTCGCGCGTGCGGTGCGCGAGCCCGGGTCGTACTCGAGGTTGCTCGCCATCGAGGTCTGTCCGTGCGCCGTGCGGAACCAGAGCACGAAGCGCCGCAGGTTCTGCCCCAGCCGTTCGGGTGGCGTCATGTGACGGAACGACACGGTCACCAGCCGATTGCCGCCTTCGATCTGCTCCACCTGCACGGTGCCTTCCGCGCCGGGGTCGCGTTGGGTTCCCATGACGTCGTACGACCACGCCCCACCGCCGCAACCGAGGGCGGCGAACGAGAGCATGACGGCGACGAACCAGACGGCGAGCTTGGGGTGCATCGATCCTCCCTGAGGGCCCCGGGCCGCTTGTAAGCTGCGCGTAGAGCAGCGTCAAGCCAGCCCTCGGCCTGCTTGGTGCCCCGCCATTGTGCCCGATCTCGAGCCGAATGGGGGACCTCGCCGCTTGCTCCGGACCCGCGGGCACGCTACTCCCGGGCGCGCATGCGTGAGGTCGACGAGGAGATCCGCGAGATCAAGAAGGAGATCATCGAGTCTCGCGGGCTCATCATCAAGACGAACAACCTCACGAACGCCCTCGCGGCCGACATCAAGTCGATCGCGAAGCGGCAGGCGGGCTACGAGCGGCGCTTCAACTGGAACAGCTGGATTGCCTACGTCCTCTTCGCCACGCTCTCGTTCGTCGGGCTGAAGCTGGCCTCGGACGCCCGCATCCGCGAGATTGAGGGCGAGACCGAGGAGCTCACCCATCAGGTCACGGAGCTCAGGCGTGAGCTGGCCGAGGAGACGCGGCGCAGCGAGCGCCGTGCCCGCGCCGAGACGGCCGCGGCCCAGTTCTATCGGCTCATCCGAGAGCGCAGGCGCACGGAGGTGGTCGAGCGCTGGCCCGAGCTGCGGCGCGAGCAGCTCTCGCGGGCGGAGGCGGCGTTCTTCCGCGACACGGTGGATTGCTTCCACCTCGACCTCTCGATCGAGGCCTACCAGAACGGGCTCGATCTGATGCGGACCGGTCGCTACGCCGAGGCCGCGGAGGCCTTCCAAGAGGCGATCCGTCTCAAGGAAGAGGCCGCCCACATCCCGGCCGTGAAGTACGAGCTGGCGCGGGCGCTGAGGCAGCTCGGCCGCCACGCCGAGGCTCGGGTCCTGGCCCAGCAGGTCGTCGAGCAGACCATCGATTGCGAGCTGCAGGACGACGCGCTCCTCCTCTACTCGCGCGCGTCCGAGGACCTCGACGACATCGACGAGGCGCGCAGCGCGCTCCGCACCTTCCTGCGCCGCTGGCCGCGCTCGGCCGAGGCCGTCTCCGTGCGCCGCCACCTCGCCGAGCTGACCCGTCGCGTGATCCGCGGCCAGGTCGGCAACCGCGAGCCCTGACGGTCCCGGAATCCCTTCGGGAGCATCGGACTCGCCGGCGGAGGATCCGGGCGAGTCGGCATCCGTCACCATCGCGCGGTATGGTGGTGGGGCGGTTCGGGAACACGTTCGTGTCCTCCGGGCAACGCTGGATCTTGGCCTCGGGTCTCGTCCGTGGGACGATGCCGCGGCCGTGGGGGGCGAAGGGATGTGAAGATGGTGGCTCCCCCCAGTGCTCCTCGTGTGGCGTTCGTCGGATTGGGCGGTGCCGCCAAAGGCGTCGCGCACATCGGGGTGGTCAAGGCGATGGAGGAGCTCGGCCTCCGTCCCGACATCTTCGTCGGCGCGTCCGCGGGTGCCATCGCGGCGGCGTTTCTGGCGCAGGGGACCACCGCCGACGAGATGATCGACTGGATGCGGCCCTCCTGGCGCCGCCGCGATCCCGCCCGCGCGCTGAAGGGGCGGCACTTCTTGGGGCTGCCCACCCGCGAGCAGATGACCTCGGGCGGCTGGCTGACCAGCGGGCTCTTCTCCATCGATTGCTTCGAGCGCTTCTTGGCCGAGCGCCTGCCGGTCAACGACTTCCGTAAGCTGGACCGGCCCGTGCTGGTCACGGCCGCCGACGTGGACGGTCGGGGGCGGGTCGTCTTCGGGAAGGGCTATCGCGAGCGGGTGCCGATCAGTCAGGCGGTGGCGGCGTCGTGCTGCGTGCCGCTTCTCTTCCGGCCCTACAAGATCGGCGATCGCTACTACGTCGACGGGGAGGTCGTCCGCACGCTGAGCATCGATTCTGGCGGTCGAGGCCGGCGCGGACCTCGTGATCATCTCCAACGTCTACCGGCCCCACGTGACGCGGCCGGGGGAGCGCTCGCTCGTGCACGGGGGCGCGCCGGCGATGATGAACCAGACGCTCAACGTCATCCTCTCCGAGAAGGAGCGGCGGGGCATCGACCTCATCCACCGCCTCTACCCGCACGTCACGCTCCTCAACGTGTCGGCGGATCTCGGCAAGCTCTCGTTCTTGAACCGCGCGAACGCGCGCCAGCTCCTCACGCGCGGCTATCGCGAGGCGCTGCGCGTGCTGGCCGGGGCCAAGCAGCGCGGCCTCTTCGACGTGCGCTCGAACGTGCGCATGGTCGGCAAGGCCTGACCGCTCGCTCCTCGAACGCGCTCGCTCGTCGGTCCGAACGCCCGAGCGTCGCGCTCCGCTCTCGTTCGGGCCTGCGTCGACGGACGGCGGATCCTCGAACGGGCTGGTCAGCCAAACGCGCGCGTCAGCTCTTCGAGGCGGGCGTGACCGTCCCGGAAGACCGGCCAGCCGTCGCCGACCAGTACGGCGTCGACCAGCCGATGCTGGAGCAGTCCCCGCACCGACGCGCGCGCCGCCGCCTCGTCCGCGAGCTTGGCCGCCGGCAGCATGGCCAGGCTCCCGCCGACCGGAGCGCGGACGAGGTCCCCGGTGATCAGCGTCGTGCCCTCCAAGAGGAGCGCGAGCTCGCCGGGGGTCTTGGACCCCTCCATCGCCAGCGCGATCAGCCCGGGCACGATCTCGTCGCCCGTCGTCACCCAGCGCTCGCAGGGGATGCCGAGCCGATCGCGCTCGCCGGCCGGGCCCACCACGGCGGCACCGTGACGTTCGGCGAGCTCCTGCGCGGCGCGGGTGTGGTCGCTGTTGGTGACGACCACGTGGCTGACGGGTCCGGCCGCCTCGAGCTCCGCCCGGTCGTGCTCCGACATCGGCATCGGGTCCACCAGGACCGTCCCGCCGCTCCGCAGCCAGGCCCAACCGTTGAAATCCATGTCGCGCGCCTCGTCGAAACGGGACCAGCAGCGCACGTCGGGACGGTGGGTACGCTTCATCGGGTCTGCTCCTCCAGCCAGCCGAGGTAGTCCTTCGAGCCCGCCTCGATCGGCAGGGCGATCAGCTCGGGCACCTCGTAGGGATGGTTCTCCTTCACCCAATGATGCACTGCTTCGAAGCGCGCTCGGCGGGTCTTGATCAGGAGCTGCACCTCCGGATCGTCGTGGACCTCGCCGCGCCACACGTAGAACGAGCGCAGCCCCGGCACGACGTTGACGCAGGCCGCCAGCTTCGCGTCGACCAGACCGCGCGCGAGGCGAGCGCCCGCTTCCGAGTCGGGCGCGGTGCACAGCACCAAGATGGGTCCGTCCTGCATTCGTCTCCCCTCCGTGAGGATCTCCGTGTAGTGCCGGAAATCAGCCGTCACAATGCGATGATGCGCGGGTCGCGTCCGGGGCGGACCACCATCTGCCCCAGGTGCTCCCAGCGGAACATGGCGTGGAGAGGGCCTCGGCCCCGCTCGAGCACCCTGAACCGCACGACGAGGTCGGTGGCCCGCACGCCGGTCGGTATCGCGCGGCTGCGGTAGAAGCGCGCGGCCCGCTCCACCTCCACGCTCTCCAGATCGACCAACTCGGCGATCGGCGCGTCGGGCTGGATCACCGCCGTGCGCGCGTGCCGCAGGATGCGCTCCACCAACGTCCCACGCGCCCGCGGCGCGGCTTGGGTCCCCTGGAGCTGGGTCACCTCCTCCGCCAGGAGCTGCTCCAGCCGTCGCGCATCGCTCGTGCGGAGGGCGTCGAGCAGCGCGGGCAGCATCTGTCGGGCCTGATCTTCGCCGCCGGCGGCCGCGAGCGCCACCGTCCGGCCCGTGCGCCCGCCGAGCTCCGGCGCGGGGGTGAAGGGAAGGGGATCCCGGTCGGTGGGGGGCACGCCAGTGCTGGCCGTTTCGGGGGCGTGGCGCGAGGAGCCACACGCCGCGCAGGCGAGCGCGCAGAGGACGAGGGCAGAGCGCATCGCGGGCAGGATATCTCGCCTGCCACGCGGCGCTCGGAGCGCTCGGGCGTTCGCCCTTCGTGATGCGCGCCCGGGGCGGAGATCGGATGACTGCCTCAGAGCGCGTGCGTCGTCACTTCGAGGTTGCGGTCGACGACGAGCACCGAGGCCGGATCGAGCGTGGAGTAGCCGCGCGGCGGCGTCTCCCCGTCGCCGAACGCGAGCACGTAGCGGAACGCCCCCGCTCCATTGTTGGCCGTGGTGGGCCCCTCGGAGGGCAGCCCGGCGCGCACGACGTAGTGCATCGGCGCGTTGCGGCGGACGGCGTACATGTGCCGGCCGTTGGTGAGGATGAGGTTCAGCGTCGGCTCGGGCGCGCCGACCTCCGCGCAATGCCGATCGAGAAGGGCCAGGCTGGAGCGGAGGGCGCCCAGCACGACCTTGTCGTCGGCGTCGGGATGATCGAGCTGCCCCGCGTCGTGCAGGAACGAGAGCACCACGTGGAAGAGGTGCTCGCTGTCGGTCGCGCCGCGAATGTTCCGCTGCAGGAAGTCCGGCAGCGACTCCACCAGCCGGTCGCGGATGGCGCTGAAGCCTTCGACGGTGCCGTTGTGGGCGAAGAGCCACTGGCGCATCCGAAAGGGGTGCGTGTTGTCGGCGCGGAAGTCGCCGACCGTGGCGTGACGGAAGTGAATCAGGACGCAGTCCGAGCGCACGCCGCGCGCTACGCTCTCCCAATCGATCGGTCCCTCGTCGAGCTTCGGACGCTTCTTGTGGAGCACCTCGCCGCCCTGATAGAAGCCAATTCCCCAGGCGTCGGGGCGGAAATCGGCTGGCGGCGCGATGGCCTCGCGCTCTTCGTCGAGGACGTCACCGAGGCGATCGGTGCGGTTCGCCATGTAGCCCAGAAGACGTCCCATCGTGTTCCTCCTCCTGCCTCGTCACTCGGAACGCGCGGCCGTCGGAACGATCGGGGCCTCGGGCCCGGCGGCGCCCACGAAACCACCTTGGTGTCGCGAAACGAGCCGAGTCAAGGTCTGCCGATGTCGTCGCGCCCGCCACGAGCGGCGGACGGCGCAACGGACGCGCTTTCTTTCATCTCAGTCGCCGGACGCGCGATCGCGACCGCGCGCGGCGGCACCATGCCGTTCGATCAACCGGCGCGTGCGCTCCTTGGCCCCCCGCTCGCCCCGCGCAGCCGCGAGGCGGACGAGCATCACGCCCACGATGGCCGCTGCGAGCAGCGCCACCGGGATCGCGAAGTCGATGTGTACGTAGGCCAAAGAGCGTCGCCCCACCACCCGAGCTCACGCACGTCGCGAGCCTCTCTCGAACGTGTGAGACCTGAACGGTGGGTCCGCAAGTGTGGTGTGGCTGCGCTGGCCCTGATGGTCCTCCTCGTCCCGCTCGCGGCCCGCGCCGCCGTGCCCGAGCGCTATCGAGTGAGCGCGCGGGTGGAGCGCGGGGCGCGGCGCGTCGAAGGGCAGATGTGGGTTCGGGTGCGCGTGGAGGAGGGCGAGGATCGCGTGCGGCTCTGGCTCTATCCGGATCGCCTCGCGGTCCCGCCCGCCGCGATGTGGGAGCGGAGCTGGCGGTGGATCTATCCGGGCGAGGTCGATCGAGGCGGGATCACGCTCGAGGACGCGAGCGTCGACGGACGAGGGGTGTCCATCCCGGCGCCGAGGTGGCGCCCGCCGGGCGAGCCGCGCGGGCGCGACGTGGCCGGCGCCGACGTGTCGATTCCGATTCCATCGGGACCCGCCCGCACGGTGGAGCTGAGCCTGCGCTTCTCGCTCCGGGTGCCCGGTCGCTTCGGCAGGCTCGGCGACGACGACGGCGTCCTCGCCATGGCCGCGCCCTGGTATCCGCTGGTGATCGACGGCGACGCCTGGGAATTCGACGCCGAGCAGCACGTGGAGCTGCGCTGCGACGACGGAGAGCTGCTGCTCGGGAACGACGCGGTGGGGCACGCGGGCAGCGTCGACGTGCGCGCGCCCTACGTGCCGGCCATGGCCGCGCCACGCTTCTACGAGCAGACGCGCGACGTGAGCGGGGTGCAGCTCGTGTTGCGCACCGAGGCGCCGCTCTACGTGCCCCCGCCCGCGGAGGTCCACGGGATCGACGGGCTGATCGATCTCGCGCAGGTGGACGTCGGCGCGCTGGTGGCGGCGGCGGCGGACGATGTGATCACGACCGCGCGGGCCTTCGGCGTGCCGGTCCCGCCGCGGATCGTGATCTGGCAGGTGCGCTCGCGGACCGAGCTGGCGGCGACCGCGCCCGGCGTGGTGCTGGTCTCGGATCACATTTTCCAGATCTTCCCCATCGACCAGACCCTCGACTTCCACCGCCGGGCGCTGCGCCGCGCGCTCTTTCGGCACGTCGCCGAGCCCATCGCCGCCCGCGCGGATCCGCCGGCGGATCGAGGGTGGGGCGCGGATCTGAGGGCCGTGGTTCTGGTCGATCTCGACGAGGCCCGGCGGCACAATCTCGCCCAGACGCCGCGGCAGCTGCTGGGGCTCTTCGCGTTCCATCCGGCGGTCGATCAGCTCCTCTACGCGCCACAGATCGCGTTCGTGGATGCGTACTTCGCGACCATCGAGGAGCGCGATCCTTTCCGGGACGACCCGGTGCGCTCGCGCAAGCCGCTCTCGAGCGGGCGGCGCATCCTGGAGAGCGCCCGCGACGCGCTGCGCGAGGAGGAGTTCCACCGCTTCATCGCGATGCTGGTTCGGGGGAATCGGGACGCGCGCTCGGCGCTGCGACGGGCCTCGCCGGAGCGCGCGCGGCGGCTGGCCTCGTGGCTGCGCGCGACCGGTGAGCCGGTGAACTATCGACTGGGCCACATCGACTCGCGGCAGCTCGACGACGGGCGCTGGGAGCACCGGGTGGAGGTCTGGCGCGACGGCGCCGAACGGGTGGAGCCGGTCGAGGTGGAGGTGCACGACGCGGCGGGGCACATCGAGCGCGGCGTGTGGGACGAGCCCGGGCACCACGGCGTGGTCACCGTCGTCACGCCGGCGGCGTTCGCGGGGGCCGTGGTCGATCCGCGGCACCGTCTTCCGGAGAGTCCCGCGCTGGCGGACGGGCACCCGCGCATCGACGACACGACGCAGTCGTCCTGGCGGCCGCCGATCCTCAACGCGTTCCTCTTGAACTTCTACGCGACGGAGACCCTCTTCACCGGCCTCATCGACTTCGCGCTCCGACGCCGCTACGACCTCGAGCACACCATCGGCATCCAGCTCGAGCGCACGCCCTCGTTCACG
The DNA here is from genome assembly GCA_963832725.1 of uncultured Pseudomonadota bacterium. Lineage (GTDB taxonomy): Bacteria > Myxococcota_A > Polyangia > Polyangiales > Sandaracinaceae > JAEZBP01. Next base: position 1,097,612 of record CAWHVG010000003.1, on the reverse strand, counting down.
GGCGGCAGCGTCCGCTACGTGCAGGGGCTCGGGCCCAAGGTGCACACCAACCGCCGCATGGGCTTCCTCAGCGGCGGCCTCTCCTTCCAGCGCCTGCACCAGGGCTTCGGCGGCGACAACCTCGGCGGCTGGCGCGGGCAGGTCTTCCTGCAGGGCGGCTTCAACACCGTGCGCTACGCGCTCGACCCGCGCGAGGGCGTCTGGGCCAGCGCCGCGCTGGTCGGGGGCGTGGCCGTGCGGGACGACGGCTCGGTCGGCGGCAACGTGCGCGCGACCGTGCGGGCCGGCGCCGTGTTTCCGCTGGGGTTGGTCAACGCATTCGCCATCGTGGCCGGCGGTGGGTTCACGGCCGGTGACGCGCTCCCCTCCGAGCTGCAGCAGATTGGCGGCCGGGCGGGGCTGCGCGGGTTCGAGAGCGGCGAGCTGATCGGTCGCGGCGCGCTCTTCGCCGTGGCCGAGCACCGGTGGACGGCGGTGCGGGATCTGTCCTGGAACATCGCGCACCTGCTCTGGGTGCGGGAGCTCCAGCTCGTGGCCTGGACCGGCGCCGGCGCCGTCTTCGGCACGCCGCAAGGACTGAGCGCGCTCGGCGCCGTCGAGGCGGGCGCCGGCCTACGAGTCCACTACGAGTATGGTGGCGTGCAACCGGGGCTCTTGGCCATCGACATCGGTGTGCCGCTGACGCGACAGGATCCGCGTGTCTTCCAGAACGGGATGCTGCTACGCACCCGCTCGCCGGTCGGCTTCTACATCAGCTTCGATCAGTACTTCTGAAGCTCCGCTTTGTTGCGGCCCGCGCGCCCGCGGCCGACCATGAGGGGCATGGCGGCGCGCGATCTGCTGGTGGACGCGTTTCTCACGCACCTCAAGGTCGAGCGGGGACTCTCCCGCGCGACGGTGGAGGCGTACGCCGCGGACTTGGTGGGGCTTTCGGGCTTTCTGGAAGAGGAGGGCATCGCGCTCTCCGAGGTGGACCCGGCGGCCGTGAGCGCGTGGCTGCTCGAGCTCTCCCGTCGCGGGCTCGGCGCGCGCTCGCAGGCGCGGCACCTGGCGGCGGTGCGCGGGCTCTTCAAGTGGCTCTTGTCCGAGAAGGAGATCCGCCGCGATCCGACCGAGCTCATCGATGGGCCCAAGCTGCTCCGCAAGCTGCCCACCGTGCTGACCCGCGAAGAGGTGGCCGCGCTCCTGGCGATGCCGGAACGGAGCGAGCGGCGCGGCCTGCGCGACTCGGCGATGCTCTACACGATGTACGCGGCAGGGCTCCGCGTGAGCGAGCTGACGACCATGCAGCTCGGCGACGTGAACCTCGAGAGCGGGTTCGTGCAGGTACTGGGCAAGGGTGACAAGCGGCGGGTGGTGCCGCTCGGCGTGCCCGCGAAGAAGCGCATCGAGGCGTGGCTGCCCGAGCGCGGCGCCTGGGCGCGACCCACCGCGGCGGCGCTCTTCGTGACCTCGCGCGGCGGCCCCATGACGCGCCAGGGGTTCTGGAAGCTGATCAAGCGCTACGCGGCGGCGGCGGGGATTCAGAAGACCATCAGCCCGCACAAGCTCCGTCACTCTTTCGCGACGCATCTCTTGCTCGGCGGCGCCGACCTGCGCGCCGTGCAGACGATGCTCGGTCACGCCGACATCGGCACGACGCAGGTCTACACGCACGTCACCGGCGACCACCTCGGCCGCATGCACGAGCGCTATCACCCGCGCGGCTGAAGGTCCGCGGCGAGTCTCCCCTCGCTTCGTTCTGCCGTACGCCCGCTCGTCTCCCTCCGTTGGGTCGGTCCGTTCCGATCGTGCGGTCCGTTCCGATCGTGCGGTCCGTTCCGATCGTGCGGTCCGTTCCGAATCGTGCGGTCCGCGCGGTCGGTGCCTCGCCGCTCGTCGAAACGGTGCCGGCGGCGTGCGCCGGCGCCTCCGTAGAGGGCTTTTGTGACTTGCCTCACGAAGCGGAGCGCGCACTTTCGCGGCTCGTCGGGCCGCTCCGATTCCGACCGCTCGGGCTTGTGGTATAGGACTGGCCCCTTTTCGCGCGAGGCCGTCTCTCGGCCGCGCCAGGACCGCGCCCCTCACGGGGATGGAGGTACCGCAGCATGTCGCAGCACTTCGATCCGCCCACGTCGGGAACGCCGCTCTCCATGGGAGACGACGGCAAGCTCAACGTCCCCGACAACCCCATCATCCCCTTCATCGAAGGCGACGGCACCGGGCCCGACATATGGCGCGCCAGCCAGCGGGTCTTCGACGCCGCGGTCGAGAAGGCCTACGGCGGCAAGAAGAAGATCGCCTGGTACGAGGTCTACGCCGGCGAGAAGGCCTTCAACGAGTTCGAGAGCTGGCTCCCGGACGAGACCGTCGAGGCCTTCCGCAAGTACCTCGTCGGCATCAAGGGCCCGCTGACCACGCCGATCGGCGGTGGCATCCGCTCGCTCAACGTCGCGCTCCGCCAGCGCCTCGACCTCTACGTCTGCCTGCGTCCCGTGCGCTGGTTCACCGGCGTCCCCTCGCCGGTCAAGCGCCCCGGCGACGTCGACATGGTGATCTTCCGCGAGAACACGGAGGACATCTACGCCGGCATCGAGTTCGAGCAGGGCAGCGACGACGCCAAGAAGATGCTCGGCTTCCTCAAGGAGAACTTCCCCGAGCGCTTCAAGAAGATCCGCTTCCCCGACACGACCGGCCTCGGCCTCAAGCCGGTCAGCATCGAGGGCACCGAGCGCCTCGTGCGCGGCGCGATCGAGTACGCGATCGAGCACGGCAAGAAGAGCGTCACCCTGGTGCACAAGGGGAACATCATGAAGTTCACCGAGGGCGCGTTCCGGAGCTGGGGCTTCGGTCTCGCCGAGCGGGAGTACGCCGACAAGACGTACACCTGGGGCCAGTGGGAGCGCACGGTGCAGGCGAAGGGCCAGGAGGCCGCCAACGCCGAGCAGGCCGAGGCCGAGAAGGCCGGCAAGATCATCGTCAAGGACGCCATCGCCGACATCGCCCTGCAGCAGGTGCTGACCCGGCCGAAGGAGTTCGACGTCATCGCGACGCTCAACCTCAACGGTGACTACCTCTCCGACGCGCTGGCGGCCCAGGTCGGCGGCATCGGCATCGCCCCGGGCGGCAACATCAACTACGTCTCCGGCCACGCCATCTTCGAGGCGACCCACGGCACGGCGCCGAAGTACGCCAACCTGGACAAGGTCAACCCGAGCTCGGTCATCCTCAGCGGCGTGCTGATGCTCGAGCACCTCGGCTGGACCGAGGCCGCCAAGCTGATCACCGACGGCATCGAGAAGTCGATCGCCAACAAGACGGTGACCTACGACTTCGCTCGGCTCATGGAGGGCGCCACCACGGTGAAGTGCTCCGAGTTCGGCACCAAGATCATCGAGAACATGGGCTGAGAGGCGCCACGTGAACATCCACGAATACCAGGGCAAGCAGTACTTCGCGAAGTACGGGATCCCGATTCCGAAGGGCATCCCGGCCTTTTCCGTGCCGGAGGCGCGCTCGGCCGCCAAGCAGCTCATCGCCGACACCGGCAGCGAGGTGGTGGTGGTGAAGGCGCAGATCCACGCCGGCGGCCGCGGGATGGCGGGTGGCGTCAAGGTCGTCAAGGGCGAGGCCGCCGCCGAGGAGACCGCCAAAGCGCTCATCGGCTCCACGCTCGTGACCCACCAGACGGGGCCGAAGGGCAAGAAGGTCGAGCGGCTCTACGTCGAGCAGGGCCTGGCCATCGCACGCGAGATCTACTTCGCGATGCTCGTCGATCGCGAGACGCGGCGCGTGGTCGTGATGGCGTCGTCCGAGGGCGGCGTCGAGATCGAGAAGGTGGCGGCCGAGACGCCGGAGAAGATCCTCAAGCAGTGGGTCGACCCGGGCGTCGGGCTCCAGCCCTACCAGATGCGGGCCATCGGCTTCGCGCTGGGGATGCCGGCCAAACAGGTCAACCAGCTCGTGGCCATCGGATTGAACCTCTACGAGATGTTCATGAAGGAGGACTGCTCGCTGGTCGAGGTCAACCCGTTGATCGTGACCGAAGACGGCAAGGTCGTGGCGCTCGATTCCAAGGTCAACTTCGACGACAACGCCGGCTTCCGCCACAAGGAGTGGGACGACCTGCGCGATTGGTCGGAGGAGAATCCGGTCGAGGTCGAGGCCAAGCAGGCCGGTCTCAGCTACGTCGCGCTCGAGGGGAACATCGGCTGCCTGGTCAACGGCGCCGGCCTCGCCATGAGCACGATGGACATCATCAAGCACTTCGGCGGCGAGCCGGCCAACTTCCTGGACGTGGGCGGCGGCGCCACCAAGGAGCAGGTGACGCAGGCGTTCAAGATCATCCTCCACGACCCCGAGGTCCGCGGGATCTTCGTCAACATCTTCGGCGGCATCATGCGCTGCGACGTCATCGCCGAGGGCGTCGTGGCCGCGACCAAGGAGGTCGGCCTGCAGGTGCCGCTGGTGGTGCGGCTCGAGGGCACGAACGTCGAGAAGGGCCGCGAGATCCTCGAGGCGTCGGGCCTCGCGATCACGCCGGCGACCACCATGGCGGACGGCGCGAAGAAGATCGTGGCGGCGGCCGGAAAGAAGGAGGGCTGAGCGATGGCCATTCTCGTCGACAGCAACACCCGCGTCCTGGTCCAGGGCATCACCGGCAGCGCCGGCAGCTTCCACGCCGACATGTGCCTGGCCTACGGCACGCAGATCGTGGCGGGAGCAACGCCCGGCCGCGGCGGCCAGACCTTCACCGGCAAGACCTCGGGCAAGAGCTGCCCGGTCTTCGACACCGTCGAGGAGGGGGTGAAGGAGACCAGCGCGAACTGCTCGCTGATCTTCGTGCCGCCGCCCTTCGCGGCCGACGCGATCCTCGAGTCGGTGGCGGCCAAGGTGCCGCTCGTCATCTGCATCACCGAGGGCATCCCGGTCACGGACATGCTCCGGGTGCGCAGTGTGCTCGACAACCAGTCGCACAGCCGCCTCATCGGGCCGAACTGCCCGGGCGTCATCACGCCCGACCAGGCGAAGATCGGCATCATGCCCGGCCACATCCACAAGGCCGGCAAGATCGGCGTCGTCAGCAAGAGCGGCACGCTCACCTACGAGGCGGTCGGCCAGCTCACCGCGCTCGGCCTCGGCCAGAGCACGGCGATCGGCATCGGCGGCGACCCGGTGAACGGGACCGACTTCATCGACGTCCTGGAGCTCTTCAACGAGGACCCGGACACCGAGGGTGTCATCCTCATCGGTGAGATCGGCGGCAGCGCCGAGGAGCACGCCGCGGCGTACATCGAGAAGCACTTCACGAAGCCGGTGGCCGGGTTCATCGCCGGCACCACCGCCCCGCCCGGCAAGCGAATGGGCCACGCCGGCGCCGTCATCAGCGGCGGCAGCGGTACGGCGGCGGCCAAGATCGAGGCGCTCACCAAGGCGGGCGTGAAGGTCGCGCCGACCCCGTCCGAGATGGGCGCGACGATCAAGTCGATGCTCTGAGCGCTCCGGCTGCGATCGAAGCGAAGGCCCTCGCCGCTCACGGCTGCGAGGGCCTTCGTGCATGTGCGAGAGCTCCTCTCCTCCTCGGCAGAAGGCGCGACGTGGTCGTGCCCGCGCGGCGCACGAGGCGCTCACGGCTCGTGACGACCGCTTCGAGCTCAGGCCCGAGCGTGAGGTCTCTTTCACGAAAGGGCGTCGAGGGCCTGTTAGCCTGCGCCCGATGGAAGCCGAAGTACGCTGCCGAACGTGTGATGCCCCGGCCGCGCGAATCGATCGCTTCGTCGCGCTCTGTGGGCATTGCGCGGATCGGACGCCCCTGCGCTGTCCGTCGTGTCGCGGGCGTTTGAATGGCGACGACGAGGCGGTCTGCGCGTGCGGTCGCCGATGGCGTGTCGCCGGGACGCATCTCGACCTCGTCGGTGTCTCGCCTCCCGCTCCCGAACCGGCTGCCGAAGCGCTCGTCGCGCGTCGTCCCGAGTGCCTGGAGAAGCCGGCGCCCGAGTCGAGCGACGGACTCCTCTCCTCGCCGCGCGAAGAGCTGGCGATCCGCGAGATTGTCGAGTCGGCCGGCTATCGGTCGGAGGCGCCCGTCACGCTGGAGATCCGCCACCTTCATTCCCACCCCCTCCCGCCCTTGCCGTCGGAGCGCGCTTCGCGGGTCCGCTTGGTCGGCGCGTTCGGCTTGGCGACCGTCCTCGCGTTCCTGCTGCTCGGCGCGGTCTGGCTGGTGAGCGTCGGCGGATGGCTGGGGCTGCTCGCCGGGATCGTGGTCGTCGGGGCGACGATCGCCGTGTTGGTCCACGAATGGAGGCGCCCGGTCGTAGCGCCGACTCCCCGCGACGAGGAGCCGAAATGGCTTCCCCTGCACAGGGAGGTGCGGGTCGGGCCGCGCCTGGTCGAGGTACGCGTCGAGGACGGATGGCGGACCCTGGCTCGGACCGCCTCGGTCGATGGCGTCGACCGGCGTGCGGGGCGGGAGGGAGCGCAGCTCCGGCTCGAGGCCGCCGGTGAGCAGGTCGTCCTCTTGCACCGATTGCGGGAAGACCACGCGGACGAGGTCGAGTCGCGGCTCCGGCGGCACCTCGAGCGGCTGCGCGCGTGACCGCGTCGGGCCGGTCACGGCGTGCCCTACCGCGCGCCCGATCGATGGGGTAGGTTCGCGACCCCCGCCGCGAGGGTCGGGCGCGCACCCGAGCCCGCGCGTTTTCCTACTTCCGACAGGAGCATCCCCCATGAAGAAGCCCGTCAAGGTCGCCGTCACCGGCGCGGCCGGTCAGATTGGATACAGCCTCCTCTTCCGCATCGCCGCCGGAGACATGCTCGGGAAGGACCAGCCGGTCATCCTGCAGCTCGTCGAGATTCCGCCGGCCATGAAGGCGCTCGAGGGCGTGATGATGGAGCTCGACGACTGCGCGTTCCCGCTCCTGGCGGGGATGGAGAGCGCGGACGATCCGAAGAAGGGTTTCGAGGGCACCGAGGTCGCGCTGCTCGTCGGCGCCCGCCCGCGCACCAAGGACATGGAGCGCAAGGATTTGCTCGGCGCCAACGGGAAGATCTTCGTGCCCCAGGGCAAGGCGCTCAACGCGGTCGCCGCCCGTGACGTGAAGGTCCTGGTCGTCGGCAACCCGGCGAACACCAACTCCTACATCGCCATGAAGAGCGCGCCGGACCTGCCGCGGGAGTGCTTCAGCGCGATGGTCCGGCTCGACCAGAACCGCGCCAAGAGCCAGGTCGCCAAGAAGCTCGGCGTGACCACCAGCGACGTGAAGAAGCTGACCATCTGGGGCAACCACTCGGCCACCCAGTACCCGGACCTCTTTCACGCCGAGGTGAACGGAAAGAGCGTCGCCTCGCAGGTGAACGACCAGGCCTGGATCGAGAACGAGTTCATCCCGACGGTGCAGCAGCGCGGCAAGGCCATCATCCAGGCCCGCGGCGCCAGCAGCGCGGCCTCGGCCGCCAGCGCCGCCATCGACCACGTGCGCAGCTGGGTCCTCGGCACGGCGGAGGGCGACTGGGTGTCGATGGGCGTGCCCTCGGACGGTAGCTACGGCATCCAGGAGGGCATCATGTACGGCTTCCCGGTGACCTGCGAAGGTGGGAAGTGGTCGATCGTGCAGGGCCTCGAGATCGACGCCTTCAGCCGGGGACGCATGGACGCCACGCTGAAGGAGCTGAAGGAAGAGGCCGAGGCAGTCTCCGACCTGCTCTGACCGCCGGCGCGGGGGCCGACACATTTCCTTCCGGTCCCCGCGTTCGCTCGTGCGCTGAACGCCTTCTTCTGCTATCAGCCCGGCGCCTCGCGGGGCGTAGGGCGATGTGCGTCGCCGTCGCGCTCCGGAGGAGATCACGTGGCGGGCCGAGCCCGCCGCAACGGACCCCCGAATCCTTTTCAGGAGAGAGCGCCCATGGCAGTCGAGAGGACCCTTTCCATCATCAAGCCCGACGCCGTCGAGCGTAACCAGATCGGCGCCATCCTCGGCATGATCGAGGGCGCCGGCCTCACCCTCAAGGCGGTGCGGATGATGCACCTCAGCCGTCCCGTGGCCGAGGGCTTCTACGCGGTGCACCGCGAGCGTCCCTTCTTCGGCGAGCTCGTCGAGTTCATGACCCGCGGCCCGGTGGTCGTCAGCGTGCTCGAGGGCGAGAGCGCGATCACCAAGTACCGCGAGCTGATGGGCGCCACCGACCCCGCCAAGGCGGACGAGGGCACCATCCGCAAGGCCCACGGCAGCAACGTCGGCGAGAACGCGGTGCACGGTTCGGACGCGCCGGAGACGGCGGCGAACGAGATCCGCTACTTCTTCCCGGGCTACGAGCTCTGATCCGACGCGTGACGCCGAGCACCGGACCGCTCGAGGCGTCGCGCACCATGTCACCGCCGAGGGGCGCGTACCGCGAGGTGCGCGCCGGCGGTGACCGCGCGATGCACGGCCTCGCGCCCCGTCCCTGACGCCGAGCTTCCGGTCTCCGCGCGGGAACGCCGCCCCGTCCTCGGGCGGCGCGCTCGCGAGGCCGACCTGGAGCGCTCCCGCGCCGCTGTTATCCTGGCGGTGATGGGTCGACGCGTCCTGATCGCGCTCGCGTTGGCGCTGGCGGCCTGCGGTGGAGCCCGACCCGCGGAACGCCGTGGGCCACGGGTGGCGGACGACGCGGTGGAGCTGGCGGCGATGCTGCCGGACGAGATGGAGCGCTGCGTCATGGTCCGCCCGGGCGCGGTTCCGGACCGTCGGCGCTCGTTGGCGCTGCCGCACAGCCTCGCCGAGCCGCCGGTTTGGGCGCCGGATCTACATCCGGTGGCGTATGCGACCGCCGTCGCGGAGCGGGCTGACGGGAGGCAGGCCCGCCGCAGCTATTATCGCTTCGCGCATCCCGCCGACGCGCGGGCCCACGAGGTGCTTCCGGTTCGATGGATTGACGAGCCGTGCGAGGGTCAGGCCTGCCGGCTCCCCGTGGCGCGCTGGGTCGACGAGCTCACCCTCGAGGTCTCGCGCTACGAGTGGCCGCGCCGGCGCCTCGCCATTTCGAGCGCCTCGTGCGTGCAGCTCGCGCGGCAGCGCCCGGATGCAGTCGAGGTCGCGGCGGACGTCACCACGCACGTGGGGAGGCTCCCGATCGGGAGGCGCGTGCCCTCTCGGACGACCCTGCGGGTGGTCCGCGGCGCGTTGGTGACGGAGCGCGAGCTCTTCTTCGACGACGAGGACCAAGCGCGGATCGTTCATGCCCGGCTGACCGACCCGGAGAGCTGGATCTTGCCCACGCTGCTCGGCGCGACGACAGGTCGACCTCGGGTCACACGGACGGGGCGTCGCGTCTCGATCGAGGAGTCCGAGCCGTGGGAAGAGCTCGAGCTGGCGGCAGAAGATCAGCTCCTCGACCGGCGCGCGCTGGAGCTCCGCAGCGCGCGGAGCGAGCCCACGCCGCTGGCGCGCGTGCGGGTCGAGCGGATGGACGTGGTGCGATTGCAGGTTCGCCTGCGGAGGGCGGCGCTCGAGCGCCTCTCGCCCGCAGAGCGTCCGGTGGCGGCGCGGGAGCTGATCACGCTCCTCGAGCGGGCCTGGCGAGCCCACCCGGCGGAGCTGAGCCTGGTGCGTACGCTGGTGCGGGTGGCGCTCGACGTCCTGGACGAGCCGGACCGCGCGCTGGCCGTGCTGGACGAGGTGTTGTCGCGAGGGCTCGCCGAGAGCCCCACGGAGTGGCGCGCGTTGCGCCGCGAGGCCCTCGCCCACGTCTCGGAACCGGCGCTCGCCGCGGCGCTCGTCGAGGACGGGGTCGCGGAGGCGTCGGAGGCGGCTCGGGCCGCCGCCGACCTGAGAGCGCTGAGCGCGTCGGGGGTGCCCTACGAGTGGTCCGAGGGGGCCTGGCGGACGAGCCGCGAGCTCGCGACCGGGCGCGCACCGCGGCTGCCGGTGGACGCGCGGCTGCCTTTCGAGGGCGTGCTCGGCGCCCTGGTCGGTTGGGCGCGCGTCGCCGATCCCTCGCTCCGCCCGACCGTCCAGGTGGTCGTTCGCTCTCGCGCCGAGAGCCCGGCGCGCGCGATTGGCGAGACGCGACCCGAGATCGTGGCGGTGGGTGCGTCGGGCGGCACGGCGTTCGTAGGCGCGTTGCCGTCGCCGGATTCTGGTCGCGTTGCACCGCCTCGGCGCCGCGTTGGCCGCGGCGGTCGGCGCGGGTCCGGTGGACGTCACGCTCTCGCTCCGCGACGCGAACGGGGCCGAGCGCGCGCGCTACCGCCTCGCCGGGACCGTGGCTGGAGGCGCGCTGAGGGTCGATCGCGTGAGCGCCTCGCTCCGGGACGTGTCTTGGCCGGTGCTGACGCGCTACCTGGCGAACCCTCTGGCCGAGCTGTCGACCGCGCTCTTCCCGCCGCCGGTGCTCACCGTGCGAGCCGAGAGCGCGGAGCTGGCCGCGGAGCTCCGCCGGCACGTCGAGTCGTCCTTTCCCGGCGCCTGCCATGCGGCGGGGCCCATCTTGCGCTGCCGCGTCCCGGGGCGGCCGGACCAGCTGGGCGAGCTCCTGCTCCAGATCGCCCGCGAGCGGGCACTGGGAGACCTCCACGCGACGCCCTGACGCTTCTTTCGTCGGCTCGGCGTGCGTGGTACGAGCAGCCGCATGGCGGAACGGGTCGATGAGAGCGCGCTCGCCGCGCGCGTGCACGCTGCGTTCGAGGATCGCGCGCTGCTCGAGGACGAAGCGCATCGCCAGGCGGTGAACGACACCGTGGCGGCGCTGGATCGCGGCGAGGTCCGCGTGGCCACGCACGAGGAGGGCGGCTGGACCGTGCACTCCTGGGTCAAGGAAGCCGTCCTGCTCTTCTTCTCGATGCAGAAGATGGAGCGCATCGAGGTCGGCCCCTTCGAGTACCACGACAAGATCCCGCTCAAGCGCGGCTTCGAAGAAGCGGGCGTGCGGGTGGTGCCGCCCGGCACGGCGCGCTTCGGTGCGTTCCTGGAGCGCGGCGTGGTGCTGATGCCGGGCTACGTGAACATCGGCGCCTGGGTCGGCTCCGGCTCGATGATCGACACCTGGGCCACGGTCGGCTCCTGCGCGCAGATCGGCCGGCACGTCCACCTCTCGGGCGGCGTCGGGATCGGCGGCGTGCTCGAGCCTCCCGGCGCGCGGCCGGTGATCATCGAGGACGGCGCGTTCGTCGGGTCGCGCGCGATCGTCGTGGAGGGCGTTCACGTCGAGCGCGAGGCGGTGATCGGCGCCAACGTCGTGCTCACCGCGTCCACCAAGATCATCGACGTCACGGGCGAGGAGCCGGTGACGATGGTCGGTCGCGTGCCGGCGCGCAGCGTGGTGATCCCGGGAACTCGGCCCAAGCGCTTTCCGGCCGGCGAGTTCGGCGTGCCCTGCGCGCTGATCATCGGCCAGCGCTCGGAGAGCACGGACCGCAAGGTCTCCCTCGAGTCCGCGCTCCGCGACTTCGACGTCGCGGTCTGATCTCACGACGCGCGGAACGGCCTGGCTGGCCGCGTGGTTGGGCGCGGGCCTCGGAGCCTGACGCTGGGGCGCGCGCTTGCTCGACTCGGACCGGCGCCGCATGTTCCCCCCGTGTCCTCGCCTCGACCCTCGCTGAAGCCTCCCGCCTCGCCCCTCGAGCGCCTGCCCGAGGAGTGGGAAGAGCGCCTCGCCGAGTGGGGCGAGCCGCGTTACCGCGCCGGTCAGGTCTTCAAGTGGATCCACCAGCGGGGGGTGCTCGACCCGGAGGCGATGACCGATCTGCCAAAGCGCCTGCGGGCGCGGCTGGCTGAGGACGGGCTCCGGCCGGTGGCCGATGTCGACTTCGAGCACGTCTCGGACGACGGAACACGCAAGCTGCTCTTGCGTCTTTCGGATGGGCGCACGGTCGAGTCGGTGCTCATCCCGCAGGGCTCGAGCGGCGCCGAGGACCCGATCGGCGGGGAGGAGCCGCCCGACGACGCGCGCCCGGTGACGCAGTGCATCTCCAGCCAGGTCGGCTGCGCGATGGGCTGCGTGTTCTGCGCGTCCGGGATGGCCGGGCTCAAGCGACACATGTCCGCCGCCGAGATCGTCTCGCAGGTGCTGGTCGGCCGCGCCCGCGTGCCGGAAGGGCAGCGGCTGCGCAACGTGGTGCTGATGGGGATGGGCGAGCCGCTCCACAACTACGACCAGGTGGCCCGTGCGCTGACGCTCCTCTTTCACCCGGACGGGATCGGCCTCGGGACGCGGCGCGTCACGCTCTCGACCTCGGGGCTCGTGCCGGAGATGGATTCGGCTCGGCGCCGACTTCGGCGGCAAGGTGCAGCTCGCGGTGTCGCTCCACGTCCCGGACGATGCGCGTCGCGGCGCGCTGATGCCCATCAACAAGAAGCACCCGCTCGGCGAGCTGGTCGAGGCGATGCGCCGCTATCCGCTCCCGCCGCGGCGGCGGATCACCATCGAGTACACGCTGGTGCGCGGCTACAACGACGAGCTGTCCGACGCCGCCCGGCTCGCGACGCTGCTGGCGGGGCTGCGGGTGAAGGTGAACCTCATCCCGATGAACCCGGTCCCGGACAATCCGCTGGGCCCGCCGAGCTGGGACGTGGTGGAGGCCTTCCACGATCGCCTGTGGGACGCGGGTGTCCCCACCTTCGTCCGGCGCCGAAAGGGCGACGACATCGCCGCGGCGTGCGGGCAGCTGGCGCTGGCGGGCGAGGCCAAGAAGGTGCGCGTGCCCTTGCCGGTCACGCGCGGGTAGGACTGAGGGCCGCCTGCCCAGGCGCGTCGTAGGCCCACGCCTCCGACAGTCGCGCTCGGTCGCTCGCGCTCGCGCCTCCGTCGGGCTCGGCGCGCTCGCGACGAAGCCCACGTGACCGCGTAGTCGCAGCCTCCGGCGCGGTTCTCGCGAACATCCGGGGCCGGCGGACGTCCAAGGGTCCGCGTCGGCTCGGTTGCCGTCTCGATCGCGCAGCGCGCGTCGTACGACCTGCCGAAGCTTCCGCCCTTCGCGCCGGCGCTGACCGCACGCGCCGCCTCCTCGCCCCATGGTATTTTCGGCCTCCCCATGAAGCGTCTCTCGATGATTGCAGTGCTCGCGCTCGCCGCCGTGGCGGGCCGGGCCCGAGCCCAGGCCGGAATGTCGGTCGTCCAGATCGACGGGATCCGGGTGGACGGATCGGTCCGCGACTGGCGCGGCGCCCACTTCGCGTCCGTGGGTGACGGCCCCGACGCGTCGATGCGCTTCGCGCTCGGACACGACGAAGGCGGGCTCTACGTCGCCGCAGAGGTGTGGGACGATCGGCTGGTCCGCACGCCGCATCCGGGTGCGCGCGAGGACGCGGTGATCCTGACCCTGGCCGGGCGCGGGCGGCGCGGCCGGCCGGTGGACATCTACCTCTTCGCGGGGGTGAGCGGGCGGAGCGCGGCGCTCGCGGCGACGGCACCCGTCGGCAGCACACGCCTCCGGCCGCTCTCCGGCGCGCGCGTGGTCGAGGGGCCCGTCTCGCGTGGGCACGGCTACACGCTCGAGGCCTTCATCCCCTTCGCCGCCGTCCCGGGCGGCGCGGCAGGCTGGCAGCACGACCGCGGCTCCATCCGTTTGCGCGACGTCGACAGCGAGGCCCATCCCGAGGTCGACGCCGAGCCCGCGCTGGTGCCGGTCGACCCGCGCCACCTCGACGCGTTGGTCCCCCTCGTCCCCTCCGGCGGCGCGAGCGGCGCGGTGCAGGAGTTCCTCGCTTCGCGCGATTCTCTCGGCGGCGCGCCCCACGCACGATCTGCACGGCGACGTCGCGGGCGACGCGCGCCCGGAGCGGGTCACCCTGGTGGCGGGCTTCCTGGTGGTCAGCGGCCCGGGCTATCGGGACGGGAGCGGCTACGCCTACCACCAGCTCCCGGTCGACGATGCCCGCGCGGTCCGCTCGGCACAGCTCGTGGACCTGACCGGCGACGGGAAGTCGGAGCTGGTCGTCGTGCTCCGGCAGCGCAACGCGCAGGGCGAGCGGGATTCCTCTGGCAGGCGGTGCAGCTCGACGCCGACGTGCTGCGGCCGATGTTCTCCATCGAGGTGCGCAAGGGAGTCGGCGGGGGCTCGGTCGAGGATCGAGTGCGCGTGCACCGCGCGCGTCGCGGTCCGCCGAGCATCGAGGTGCGGGCCGGCCGTGCGCGGGGGCTCGACGCGGAGAGCTACCAGGAGAGCGCGGCCTCGGACGCGGAGCCGATCCTCGTGCCGTGGGGGCCGGTCCTCGCGCGCACGTACCGCTGGGACGGTCACGCCTTCGCCCGTACTTCCGAGCGGGCCAACCCGCGCTACCAGCCCCCGGAAGAACGTGCTCCGAGCCGCGCCGGGACGCCGGCGCCCGAGCCCGCGCCCGCCGCGCCGAGCCCGCCGTCGACGGACGCGCTGCTCGCGGAGTTCCGGCGCCAGCGCGGTATCTCGGCCCGCGCCCGACCGCGTTTTCGAGTCCACGCCAATCTGGCGGGTGGCCGCGAGCCGGAGACGGCGTGGGTCTTCGGCCGCCAGCTGGTGGCCGTCGGGCCCGGCATCCACGATGGAACGAGCTGGCTCTACTACGAGATTCCCGCGGCGAACGACGGTGACGTGCTCTCGGTCGAGAGCGCGGACGTGACCGGCGACCACCGGAACGAGCTGCTCTTCCGCGTCCGCCAGGCGTTCGGCGACGTGACGCGCGAGGTGCTGCTCGTCCACCAGCTGACCGACGACGGGCTGCCGCGGCTGCTCGAGGTGGAGGTCGCGCGCAGCCAGGGCGACAACTCGATCCACAACGACGTGCGCACGCCGGGAGGCCACCTCGAGATCCGCCCCGGCCGCGCGCGCGGCTGGTCCGAGGCGAGCTGGCGCTTCACCCGCGATCCGGAACGATTCCGTCGCGCCGCTTCTCCTTCCGTGGCGCGATCACGCGGTGCGCTACCAACTCCGCGGCGGCCGCCTCGTTCCGCGCTGAGCGCGTTGGCTCGGTGCAGGAGCTCAGCCGCGGTCGTACTCGCCGAGCACACGGCGACGAGCGCCGACGCCGCGGGTGGGGCCGTCTCGGCAGTGAGGCGACGGGAGACGTATCGACAGGCGTTCAGCGCGCCTCGGCTTCGCCGTGGCCGGGCGTTCGCTCGTGCGGCACGCCGGGGCCGCAGCGCAGCGCGTAGGTGCGGAGCCTCGGAACGGGCGCAACCTGCGTCTGCCGCTCACCCACCGCGATGAGGAGCCGGTCGTCGACGCAGGCGGCCACGGCCTGGGGGAAGCGGGCGTGGTACTCGTAGATCTCCTGCTCGTTCTCGACGCTGCGGAGCTCGGAGTCCAGCCGGTGGATGCTCACCATCGTGACCCCGCGGCTCGAGCGCCGGGTCGCCACGCTGAAGAGGTGTCCGTCGCAGGGGACGAGCATCGGTACGTCGCCTTCGCCGTCGGCGCGGCCGGGACTGTGTACGTCCGCGAGCGCGAGGCGCGACAGCCGGTCCAGCCGGCCCGCGAACGCCCGATGGTCCGCGCCGCGCGGGCGCCGATCGCGCAGCATGACCATCGGTCCTTCCTCGTCCGCGCTCAGCCTGACCCGTACGTCGATGTCGCCGACGTCGAGGGAGTGCGTCGGCGGATCCTGCTCGCGCTGCACGGCCAGATGCCCCGCCGGCTTGCCCGCCGGGTCGACCCACGACTCGGTCCACGCCGTCGTCAGCACCCCGCCGAGGAAGAGCAGGCTGGGCGCGCTCCCCAGCATGCCTTCGGAGGAGAGCGCCCGCTCGGCGAGCCCGTTCGGACCGAGCTCCGCGACGCGCGCGCGGGCCGTGAAGACGTCTGCGTCGCGCCAGCCGACCACCAGCCTCTCGCCTTCGGTCGCCACGTCGACGCCCACGCTCTCGGCGCCCACCGGACCGACCTGGCTCAGCGTGCGCCCGCCCTCGTCGAGCAGCGTGATGGTGCCCTCCCGGCCGCGGTCGCGATCGGCGGGACGCGCGCACGCCACCCGCACGCCGTCGCCACGGGCCACCGCCGCCACTCCGCCCGGACACTGCGCCGTGAGCCGCCGGGTCGGTCCGAGCGGGCGTCCGTTCGGGTCCAGGCGTACCAAGCGCGTGCCACTGCGGTCCGACCACACCAGCGCGGCGCCGCCGCCGACGGGGACGAGATCGAGTCCGTCGAAACGCGCTCCTTCGGCCCGGGCCTGCAGGTGGATTTCCCCGAACCCGCAACCGACGGCCTGCGACCGTGGCTCCTCGCAGGCGGCCAAGAGCCCGAGACCGGCCAGCGCGAACAAGGCGTGAAGGCGGAAGTGCCGCCGACCTCGACGTCCTCGACCCAGATCGCAACCCGGTCTGGCCGGCTCTCGACGCCGATCTGGGGCGCGAGCCTCCTCGAGAACGCCCTGCATTTTCTCCGGGGGCGCGCACTCGATCTCGACGCCGATCGCTCGGCCATACAGGTCGGGACCTCCGGCTCGGACATCTCGTCGCATCGCGTGGATCAGAGTACGCCGCGACCGCGGAGGATCGCGCGGATCGCGTCGCGCCGCGAGGCTAGCTCATCGGGGTTCTTCACCGGTTGGAAGCGCCCGTCCTCGCCATCGCGCGGCACCCTCACGAACGCGCTCGGCACGAACGCCGTGAGCTGCCCCACCAGGCGTTCGAACTGCACGGCCGGCCGCTCGTCGACCGTCTTGTCGACCGCGAACCAGCTCAGTTCGAGCTCGCGTCGGAGCGCTTCGGCCGAGAGCACGAAGGTGTTCGTGTTGAACACGCCGACGCGGTCTTGATCGAAGTCGGTCGGGAAGCGGAAGGCCTCGACGATCTGCAGGGCGCCGTCGACTCTCGCCGGCGCGCCGCCCTTGTCGCCGGGGAGCTTGTCGACCACCTCCGCCGTCACCTCGGCGCCCGATTCGATGTGGAGCGCGATCAGCGCCGGATCGAGCGTGGCGCCGAGGTTGTCGACGTTGGACATCGCGAGCAGCTCGCCACCGCCTTCGTGGAAGGAGGCGAGCAGCCCCGCCCGCCGGAGCGCGAAGGGCAAGTCGCCGTGCCCCGGCGCGTAGGGGGAGGGCGCGCCGTCGTCGCCGCGGAAGAGCTCGCCCTCGGGCGTGAGCCGGAGCGAGATGAACTGGGGGAAGGTCCGCACCGGCGCGTTGGGCGTGTGGTGCTCGGCGGCCATCTGCGAGACCACCTCGTCGGTCGCGAAGCTGGTCATCAGGTAGATGGGGATGCGGGCGCCGGTCTTTTCGGCAAGCGCCTGCGCGTCGCGGAGCTTCAGCTCCAGGAAGCTCTTGCCGTCCACCGCTTCGACGCCGGCCTTCACCACGCCGCCGAAGCGGGTCGCCATCCCGCCGGCCAGGACCACCACGCCGACGGCGCCGCGTGCGATGTGGGCCAGGCCCCGTTCGTAGAGGCGGACGCGCTCCTCGGTGCCGAGCGCCGGCAGGGGGCGGACGTCACCTTCCCCCGGCGGCTCCACCCGACCCCGGATCCGGTTCGCGTCGGGCCCCGCCTCACCGCGCTTCAGGCGCTCACGGAGCGCCGCGAAGGTCCGGCCGTCGAATCCGTAGCGTTGAAGAAGGCGGCGCGTCGCATCGTCTACAGCCACGTCCAGGTCGCTGATGGGCTCTCCCATGTTCACACCCCTCTATCGCATCGAGCGCTTCCGAGGCAATCCAGGCCCGTTGGAACCGTTGTTGCTTGCCGGACGGCGCGGTGCCTTCCGGCGTCCCGGAGAGCCGGGTTCTGTCAGAATGGCCCGAGGGAGGTAGACACGAGATGACCGCTTCCATGCGCTCCATGGTTCGATGGGCGACGCTGATGGGGCTGGGCGCGACCGCGTTCGGCGCGTCCGGCTGTGCGCCCCGCGTCTATGCGCGACCGGCCGTGTACGCCGCCGCGCCCGCCTCGAGCGGCGTGGTTGTGTACGCGCCGCCACCCGCTCGGCCGGCGGTGGCGGTGGCCCGGCCAGCGGCGCCCTACGCCAACGCCGTCTGGGTGCAGGGCCACTACCAGTGGAACGGCGCGCAGTACGTCTGGGTCGGCGGCTACTGGGTTCAGCAGCGCGCCGGCTACGACTTCGTCCAGCCGAACTGGGTGAACCGTGGTGGACAATACGTATATGTTCCGGGGGGTTGGGCGCGCGGTGGGCGCGTCGTCCACGTGGTCTCCCCGCGCGGCCCCCGCGTGGTCGCACGACCCGGTGGCGTGGTGGTGCGCCCCGCGCCTCGCCGTGGCGGTGTGGTGGTCCGGACTCCTCAGAGGCGGGGTGGCGTGGTGGTGCGCCCGGCGCCTCGCCGTGGCGGCGTGGTGGTCCGGACTCCCCAGGGGCGCGGTCGCGTCGTGGTGCGCCCGGCGCCTCGCCGCGGTGGCGTGGTGGTCCGGACTCCTCAGGGGCGCGGTCGCGTGGTGGTCCGCCCCGGTCGAGGGGGTAGCCGGGTGGTCCACGTGGGGCGTTGAGGCCCCGTGGGCCGGTCGACCCCGATCGGACCTCACATCCGCACGAAATCGAACGGCCTGCGCACTGGTTGCGCGGGCCGTCGTGTATGTGGCTTCACGTCGCGGGCGTGAACTAGAGTTCGCTCGCCGTCGATCCTTGGCCGGCGGCGGCGGGGGGGCGGCTAGGTGACTGGTGTCGAACGACGCCCGAAGGATTTCCGAGCGCGATAGGTCCGGATCGTCGTTCGGCCCGACGACGAAATGCTGAAGCATTTTGGAGGAGGGACGGGCGGCGAGACGGGCCTGTCCCGCCGGAAAGACGAGGAGCGCTCGTTCGACACCAGCCACCTAGAACCTGTTCGGTGCTCTAGGTATCCATCAGGATGGATGCGGTAGGCAGGCCTGAACGTTGACCCCCCCGAGGACTTCCGGTTGAGCGATCCCCGCCGGCGCTGGCTGCTCCCGCCCGTCGCAGTCGCGATCTTGGCGCTCGTGGGCTCGTTGTCGCTGCACATCCCGGCGTACTTCGGGCTCGGGCTGCTGGAGTCGTTGCTCGAGGAGGAGGACAAGCAGGCGCCAGCGCCGATCGAGATGGAGATCGTGGATTCCCGCCCCACGGAGGCCAGCGACCCGGAGACGGAGGTCGCGCCCGCGCCCCCCGAGGACGAGCCACCTCCGCCCGAGGAGGAGACGGCGCCGCCGCCCGAGCGGGAGCGCGAGCGGCACGCCGAGCGTCAGCAGCACGAAGAGGAGCGTCAGCAGGAGGAAGAGACGCCTCCGATCCCGGTCCCGTCTCCGGCCACGCCGCCTCCTCCGCCTCCGCCCCCGTCGCCACAGCCCGAGCGGCAGAGGTCGGTCGCGCAGCACTCGCAGGACCCGAGCGTCCCGCCACCGGACGATGCGCAGTACCTGGCCGAGGAGAACAACCGCGTCGAAGAAGAGACGCTCGCGCGCATCGCCAACCCGAACACGGACGATCCCGAGCCGCAGCCGGCCGCGGCGGAGGAGCCGCCCCCGGAGAGCCCGGACGAAGGGGACTCGGCGGAAGAAGAGGTCGCGGATCTTCACGAGCAAGAGGGGAGCGACGAGCGCGACCCGACCCCCGAAGAGGCGCAGCTGCCGCCCGAGCGCCACCCGCCGGAGACCCAAGCGTCGCGCTCACCCCGTCCCGACCAGTCCCAGGCGGCCGAAGGCGGTGGTCGCGAGGGCGGGAACGACGGCCAGTCGCAGCCCGCCACCGCGGCCGGCGGCGGTCGCCGCGCGCGGGGCGGGGGCGAGGTCGCGATGCGCGAGGTCGTCATCCACGACGCACTGGGCACCTACCGGATTCGTGTTCCCGCCGACCGTCCGCTCGGCGAAGGCGAAGGTGAGGGAGGCGGCGTCGCCGTCGCGGGCCGAGGGCGCGGCAACGAGGGCAGCGGTCGCGCGTCGGGGCGAGCGGGTCGCGGGAGGAGTCGCGGTCGCGGCGGCGGCCGCAGCGGTCGCGGCGCGCCGAACCTGCGCCTGAGCTGGAACCAGTTCTCGAGCATCTACGGTCAGGAAGAGCTCGACCGCGAGCGCGAGGCTTGGCTCGAGCAGCGTCGCAGCCGCTCGCGCGGCGCGAGCCACCAGGAGCGGTGGGATCGCTTCCGCGCGGCCCTCGAGAACTACGACGTACAGGTGAGGCCGGGCAACCAGACCGCGCTCAACACCCGGGCCGATCCCTTCGCGGCGTTCATCGCCTCGATGCACCGTCGGATCCACCAGCGCTTCGCGGAGGGGTTCCTGACCCACATCCCCTCGACCGTGGAGGCGACGTTCCAGGCGAACCCGGACATGTACACATTGCTGGAGATCGCCGTCGACGCGGAAGGGCACATCGCGCGCATCGGCATCGTGTCGACGAGCGGCGACATCCTCTTCGACTTCGGCGCGTACAACGCCGTCATGGCGTCGCAGCCCTTCGAGTCGCCGTCGGAAGCGATCCGTTCTCCCGACGGACTCGCGTACATGCACTGGGCGTTCTTCCGGAACCAGCGCCAGTGCGGCACGTTCAACGCGAACCCCTACATCCTCGCGCACGCGCCCTCGCCGGGCCACGAGAGCGGACACGGCGTCACCAGGCCCGACACGCTCTTCCGCCCCTCGCCGATGGAGCGCGGCTCCGACACGGGCGAGTAGGGCGCCCGTTCGAGCGCTCGTGAGAGCCGAGCGCTCGAAGGCCGCCGACGATGCGGCGAGTCGACGTGCTCAGCGGCGGCGGCGCATCATCAGCGCCGCCAGCGCGGCCAAACCGAGGAGCACGAGGGGCGAGCCGTCCGAGCGGCCGGTAGCGCGACAGCCGCAACCGCCCGACGAGGTGGTGGACACCGGCACGCAGTTGCCTGCCGTCATGTCGCAGACCTCGCCACCGTTGCAGTCGGCGTTGCTCGAGCAGAGGTTGCGGCACATGCCATCGACGCAGGTCATCCCGCCCGCGCAGTCGCTCGCGGCGGCGCAGGACACGCGCTGGCAGGCCCCGTTCGTGCAGCGCTCACCACCCGCGCAATCTCGGTCGGCGCTGCACATTGCGCTGGTCGAGCCCGCGTCGTCCCGTGCCGTCGAGCCGGCGTCCATCGTCTGCGTCGTTCCCGCGTCCGGCGTTCCGCTGCCCGCGTCCGGCGTTCCGCTGCCCGCGTCCGGCGTTCCAGTGCCGGCATCCGGGGTGCTGGTCCCTGCCGGCGTCACGTGCAGCCGCATCACCCAGTCGCCGTTGATCGGCATGACGCCAGCGGCCGGGTTCGATTCCTCGTTCCAATGCCAACCCTGCTGGTAGCCGAGGCCGAAGTCCCCGGCGGGGTTGATGGCGTAGATGAAATCGACGTTCGGCTCGATCGGCCCGTCGCCATCGATCAGACCGACGGCGCTCGGCGGGGTGAGTGAGAGCAGCGTGCAGCTGTCGCTGGTGGTCGTGCCCGAGCCATCGGGGATCGTCACCACGACCCGGATGTACGTGTTGGGTGCGGGCACGTTGACGCCCATGTCGATCATCACGGTGTTGACCATGATGTTGTACATCATCGATCCGGCCGGCATCTCCACGCTGAGCTGCAAATCCGCGCTCTGCGCGAAGAGCATGGTCTCGCCAGGCCAAGAGCCGGTGGCCGGGTTGGAGACGATGCTCCCGCTCGGAGGCGTCACGCCGGCGTAGGCCTCGATCATCATCGAGACCGTGCCGCCGGCGCTGGTGCCGGTGCAGCTGCCCCCCGACTCGTTGGTGCGAGCGATCGCCAGCATCACCGAGTTCAGCGTGAGCGGGAACTCCGAGGTCCGGAGGCCCGGTCGCGAGGGCGAGGAGAGCTGCCGGAAGACGGTGCCGAACTTCTCCCCCGTGCAGAAGCCGCACTCGATCGTCGCGGGTGTGCCGGTGGTGGAGGAGTCGAAGACGACGTCACGCCCCTGCGCGGCCGCCGGAGCAGCCCACATGCACAACCCGAGCAGCAAGAGCGAACGCTTCATCCCCGCACCTCCGCGTGCATTCTACAGGAGAACGATCGGTCATAGAACGCGCACGTGCGGCACGGAGACCGACGCCCCCCTCAGCGCTCGCTCGGCTCTTTCTGGGCGTCCCGCTCGATCCGCGCGGCGGCCCAGCCGGCCGCGTCCCGGACGACCTCGCTCGGGTGGCGGCTCGCCGCTTCGCGCAGGACCGGGAGGTGGCGCCGCTCGCGCGTGTTGCCGAGCACGATGGCGGCGTTTCGGGCCATGCGCTCGGCTCCGGGACGCCGGAGCGGGCTGCCGGTCGACCACGCGATGTAAGCCTCGTCGTCCATGCGGAGCAGCTCGACCGCCTCGAGGGAGAGGCGCGGCGCCGGCGCGAAAGGGGCCGTCGTCGCGTCGGGAGGCGGCGCGGTGCGGTTGAAGGGGCAGACGTCCTGGCAGTCGTCGCAACCGAAGAGATGCCTTCCCATCGGCGCGCGCAGCAGCTCGTCGATCGCGCCGCGGTGCTCGATGGTCAGGTACGAGATGCAGCGGCGGGCGTCGAGCTCGCGCGGCGCCACGAAAGCCTCCGTCGGACACGCGTCGAGGCAGAGCCGACACGATCCGCAGCGCTCGGTCATGGGCTCGTCCGCCGGGAGCTCGGCGTCGGTCACGACGGCGGCCAAGAGCACGTGCGAGCCGAGGCCCGGGATGATGAGGCAGCAGTTCTTGCCCACGAACCCGAGCCCCGCACGCTGCGCCCACGCGCGCTCGAGGACCGGGACCGAGTCGACGCTGACCCGCGCGGCGTGGCCCTCGTCGCGCAGGAGCTGCGCCAGCTTCCGGGCCCGTTTCCCGAGCACGTTGTGGTAGTCGCGGCCGCGCGCGTAGCGGGCCACGACGCCGGGGGAGGGGCCCTCGGGGCCGTCGGTCCGCGCGTAGGGCGCTGCCAGCGCCAGCACACTCCTGGCGCCGGGGAGCATGCCCGCCTGCGTCGGGTCGAGCCGCACGTCGAGCGTGTCGGCCATCCAGCGCATGGAAGCGTGGTGGCCTCGCTCGATCCAACGCCGGAGGGCCTCGCCTTCGCGCGCGAGCGGCGCCACTCGCGCGACGCCGGCCCGGGCGAAGCCGAGGTCGCGCGCGCGCTCCAGGAGGCGCTCTCGAAGGGGGCTCGACACGGCCGAAGGGTGCGCGTCGCGCCGGCGATCGCAAGCGCGCGAACCATGCCGCACCGATCGCGTCGTTCGATACGAGGGCGCTCGCGACGCAATCATGCATGGCCGACCGGCCACGATCGGCGTGGGTCGTCGTAGCGGGCCATCCGGCGGCGGTCGATTTCGTCCCGCGGTACCGTCCGAAGGTCGAAGGCGCCGACACCCTCCAGCGCAGTGCCGCTCGGCGGCGAGGGCGTCGCGGCATACGGCGCCGCGGCGAGCTGCAGCGGGTGAACGCCGATCAGGGAAGAGGCGGCGCGTAGCGCGTCTGGCCCGCCTGCACGGCGACCCACACGAAGTCCTGGTTGTCGCCGCGCAAGAAGGTGAGGTGATGAACGCCGGAAGCGAGCGCCAGCCCCACGGCATCGGCGCCGACGTCGACCTCACGCTCGCCGATCCGAACCTGCATCGCGGCGCCGCCGGGCGCGGGCTCGATCACCAAGAGCCCCTCGCCGGGCGGCACGTTCACACCGAGCTCTGCGATGCCGTCCTCTTCGCGCCCGTAGGGCATGGGGAGGTCCGGCTCGGCGGGTGGCGTCTCGGTCGTCTCGTCCGGCGGTGTGCTCGGTGCCTCGGGAGCCGGCGTCGGTGCCGCGGGCGTCTCCGGAGCGTGCGCAGCCGGCTCCGGCGGGAGGGGCGCCGGTGTCTCTTCGACCGGCGGCGCTTGCCACATCCGCAGGCCGACGAAGCCCGCGGCGCCGAGCACCAGAATCACCAGCGCCCACGCGACCAGGCCCATGCCGCGGGACTCCGGCGCGGGAGCCGCCACCACCGGTCGGGGCACCTCGTCGATGAGCTTGGGCGAGGGCGGGATGCGCAGCGGCGGCGCGTCGTCGCCGGGCGGCGGCGCGTCCGAGGTGGTTCGCGCTCGGTCCTCGGCCCTCGCCGGCTCTGCGTTCGACGCTTCGCCGTCGTCGTCGTCCGACTCGTCGTCGTCGTCGTCCGACTCGCCGTCCGCTTCTTCCTGTTCGTCATCGTCGTCGTCCGACTCGCGGTCGTCGTCGTCCGACTCGCGGTCGTCGTCGTCCGACTCGCGGTCGTCGTCCGACTCGTCGTCGTCGTCCGACTCGTCGTCGTCGTCCGACTCGTCGTCGTCGTCCGACTCGTCGTCGTCGTCCGACTCGTCGTCGTCGTCCGACTCGCGGTCGTCGTCGTCCGACTCGCGGTCGTCGTCCGACTCGCGGTCGTCGTCCGACTCGTCGTCGTCGTCCGACTCGTCGTCGTCGTCCGACTCGCGGTCGTCGTCGTCCGACTCGTCGTCGTCCGCTTCTTCCTGGTCGTCGTCTACGTCGTGCGCAGGCAAATCGTCGTGATCCTCGTCCGCCTCCTGGTCGACCGCCTCGGCGTCCTCTTCGTCGTCGGCGACCGTCCGGGCGGTCGCTCGCGACTCCCCCGGCTCGTCGCCGAAGGGCTCGTCGAGCGTGGGGATGTCGGAGACTCGCGACTCGCGGTCGGACGGCGGCTCCAGCTCTTCGAAGGGGCGGAGGGCCCGGGGGACCGGCGGGGGCCGCAACGTCTCGAGATCCGCGTCCTGGAGCGCCATCGGCGCCTCGCTCGGATGCGCCGCGGGCGGCCAGCTCGACGTGCGGAGCTGATGCTCGGGGTACGATCCCTTCTCTCGTGCCTCCCTCGCGATTTCGATCCAATCCTCGCCGGAGGGACCGACTACGCGCCGGATGGCGCCCCGCCGCGCCAGGTCGACCAACACGCTTTCGAGGATCTGCGGCTCGATCGCCCCGTCGAGCAGGAGCTGCCGGGCTCCGCGCCCGCGGCGGAGGTACGCCACGATCCGCTCGACCTCTTCGGGCGAGCTGCGGATCACCGACTCGGTCAGCTCCTCGTCGAGCTCGAGCTCTGCGGCTCGACTGAGGTTCCGCCCGCTCACCGCGTCCACCCGCGCCGCCACCTCGCGCATGCCCGCGTCGATCAGCGCCGAGACGCTGCCGTGCATGCTGCGGCGCAGCGCGCCCCCCGCGTCGGCGACCGTGT
The DNA here is from genome assembly GCA_963832725.1 of uncultured Pseudomonadota bacterium. Lineage (GTDB taxonomy): Bacteria > Myxococcota_A > Polyangia > Polyangiales > Sandaracinaceae > JAEZBP01. Next base: position 1,072,635 of record CAWHVG010000003.1, on the reverse strand, counting down.
AGCGGCCCGCGGTCGTGCCCAGGAGCGCCTCGAACACCCGCTCACCGCGCGCGAACGCCCCGTCGCTGGCCGTGCGGGTGACGTCGACGAGCTCGCCCTCGCGCACGTCGACCTCGTAGAGGCACGAGGCGTCGCGCACGGTCAGGCGCGCGTTCGGCCGGAGGGACGCGACAGTGCGGACGAGGTTCTGGATCCCCACGTCCTCGAGCCGCCCCCGGACGTCGCCGCCGGCATTGAGCCGAGCCTCGAGCCCCGCCCGCGGGCGCAGCACGTCGCGGACCGCGGCGAGGATCTGCGAGCCGGCCGCCTCCTTGCGCAGGTACCCACTGGCGCCGGACTTCAGCTCCCGCATCCGCTGCAGGAAGTCCTCTTTCCACGAGAGCAGGATGACCGGCACCTCGGCCAGGATCGGATCACGCTTGAGCTCGCGGGTCAGCCCGAAGCCGTCGAGGCGCGGCATCAGAATGTCGCTGACGACCAGGTCCGGCCGCCGCCGCCGTGCGCTCTCCAGCGCCTCCACGCCGTCGGAGGTCTCGACCACGTCCGCGCCGTGCTCCCGGAACAGTCCGGCGAAGAACCAGACGACCGCCGGGTCGTCGTCCGCGACCACGATCCGCCGGCCGGCGAGCGTGAAGCCGTCCGGGAGCTCGTCCGCCACCGCGTCCTCGCCCACCACCGTGACGAATGCGGGACCGCCGCGGGACGCGGCCTCGCGGAAGCGGACGCGCCCGCCGCTCCGCTCGGCGATGTGCGCGCGCACGCGACCGATTGCCGACCAGGCCGCGGCCATGAGCGGCGCGCCGTCGCCGAGCGGCACCGCCAGATCGCGGCCTTTCTCGGCGGCCTCCACCAGGCCGCGCTTGACCTCGTCGGCAAGCCGGTCCGCCAGCTCCTCCACCGTCAGCTCGCCGGTCAAGGTCGAGGCGCCGGCCGGGCCGCTCAGGGTGCGGGCCACGCGCTCCACCGTCCGCAGCACCACCTCGGCCGAGAGCGGCTTCTGGATGGCCTCGTCGGCGCCCGCGTCGCGGACGGCGACCGGGTCGAAGGGGGTCCCCGACGGCACCAGCAGCACGACCGGGACGAAGTCGGTCAGCGGATCTTCGCGCAGCCGCCCGATCAGATCGGCGCCAGGCTCGAGCGCCAGCGCGCGGTCCGCGAGCACGATGTCGGGCGCACCGGAGCGGGCGAGGCGGACGGCCTCGTCGACGTCTTCCGCGGACAGGATCTCGAAGCGCTCCGGCGGCAGCGCGGCGCGAATCCGGGCCTGCTGGTCGGATGCGTCGACGACCAGGACGCTCAACACCGTGTTCACGCCCGAGCGCTTCGGTCTCGTGGCGGGCCGACTGGGAGGCGGTGGTGGCTTCGGCCGCGCCGCGGGCCGGGGCGCCCGGGGCGCCGGCGCCGGCGTCACCGAGGGCCCCTCCCCGCGGGCCTCGTCGCCCAGCGCGGGGAGGGTCGCCGCGAGCGTCGCCAGCGCGTCGAGCTCGTCCTGGTCGAAGCCCCGCTTGGCGTCGCGGACGGCGTCGATGCGCGCGATCGCCTCCTTGAGAGCCTCGGCCAGCGGCTCGATCCGAAAGACCTGTGCCGAGGCGTAGAGGGCATGGAGCCGCCGCCGCAGCTCCTCGCGAGGCCGCTCCTCATCCGGCGTGCCCGCCAGGAGCGCGAGCGAGGCCCTCACCTCCCGCGCTTTGCGCGGGAGACCCTCGACGAAGCGCGCGCGGGCGACTCCGAGCGCGGTTTGGCGACGTTCGGCCATGTGGGCGCGGATAATAGCACTCCGACCGTGCGGAGCCGGGGCCGATGGCGCGCCGGCTTGCCCCGTTCGATCCGAGGACATAGGAAGCGGCCAGCATCATGCGCTTCGTGGACGAGGTCGAGGTCGAGGTCGTCGCCGGCAACGGTGGAAATGGCTCCGTGGCCTTTCGCCGGGAGAAGTACCGCCCCTTCGGTGGTCCCTCCGGCGGTGACGGCGGGAAGGGCGGGGACGTGGTGCTGGAGGCCGACCCGCGCCTCGGCACCCTGATGGACCTTCGCTACAAGCGAAAGGTCGTGGCGCCGTCGGGGGAGCATGGCCGCGGGCGCGACCAGTACGGCAAGGGAGGCGATGATCTCGTCGTGCGCGTGCCGGTCGGCACGCAGGTCTACGACGCCGAGAGCGGCGAGGTGCTGGCGGACCTGAGCGAGCCCGAGGAGCGCGCCGTGATCGCGCAGGGCGGCCGCGGCGGCAGGGGTAACATCCACTTCGCGACCCCGACCGACCGTGCGCCGCGCCGCGCCGAGCCGGGCGAGCCGGGCGAGCGCAAGCCGCTGCGGCTAGAGCTCAAGCTCCTCGCGGACGTCGGCCTGCTCGGCTACCCGAACGTGGGCAAGAGCACGTTCATCGCGCGCGTCTCGCGGGCCCGGCCGAAGATCGCCGACTATCCATTCACCACGCTCGTGCCGAATCTCGGCGTGGTGCATCGCGATCTCGACCGGAGCTTCGTGGTGGCCGACATCCCAGGGCTGATCGAGGGGGCGGCCGAAGGACACGGCCTCGGGCATCGCTTTCTCAAGCACGTCGAGCGCACCCGCGTGCTGCTCCATCTGATCACGCTTGACCCGGAGCCCGAGCGCGATCCCGTCCGAGACTTCGAGGTGCTGATGAGGGAGCTCCGCCGCTTCGATCCGGAGCTGGCCGAGCGGCCCATGCTCGTCGCGCTCAGCAAGACGGATTTGCCCGATGTGCGTGAAGCCTTGGACGGCGTGCGCGAAGGGCTGGCCGCGCTCGGGGTCGAGGACGTGCTCGCGTTCAGCGCGGCCACCGGGGACGGTGTGGAGACCGTGCTCGACGCCCTCGAGCGGCTCTTGGCAGAGCATCCCGAGCGTCCCGCCCCGCGGGAGGAGCCGCTCGTGCGGCCGACGGAAGAAGAGCTCGACGGCGACGAGGACGACGAGCTCGAGGTCGAGTACGTCTGATCTCCGGCCGTCCGGCGGCCTTACGAACGGGCGATTCGGAGCTTCAGGGGGGCGCTTTCTTTCGCGAGCGCCGACCGCTGATCTTCACGACCCCCGTCGCTCGCGAACGGCAAATGCTTGCGGAATTTTCGTCTGTGATCTCGCGTGGATGCGGCAATTTGTCGCCACACGCCGTTGACGACGACGAATTCCTCGCCAACCATTCCCCGCCGAGAACCCCGTCACGCGTCGTCTCGTGAGCGTCGGAGTAACCTTATGACCATGTCTCGTCTCCTCTCGTCCATCGCCATCGCCGCAACGGTGCTGCTCGCCAACGGGTGCGCCGACTCCCGCGGTGGCGGCTCTTCGAACAGCTGTGGCGTCGCGTGCCCCTCGGGCACGGTCTGCAACGCGTTCGGGCGGTGCGTCCCCGTCGCCGGGACGGACGCGGGTTCGGGCGGCGGCGGCGGAACCGTAGTCGGCGGTGGCGGTGGCGGTGGCGGCACCGGCGTCGACGCGGGCACCGGCGGCGGTGGCGGTGGCGGCACCGGCGTCGACGCGGGCACCGGCGGCGGCGGTGGCGGAACGGGTGGCACGAACTACTGCGGCGCCTGCACGTCGGACGCGGACTGCGGCGGCGGCGGCAACTTCTGCCTCGCGTTCAGCTTCGGGAACTACTGCGGGTCCGACTGCAGCTCCGGCCAGACCTGCCCGGGCACGGCGCGCTGCGTCGCGATCTCCGACGGCAGCGGCAACACGGTCGGAAACAACTGCGTTCCGCAGTCAGGAGACAGCTGCACCAGCACCGGCGGCGGCGGCGTTGGCGGCACCGACGCGGGCACCGGTGGCGGTGGCGGCACGGACGCGGGCACCGGCGGCGGCGGCGGGAGCACCGGCGCCTACTGTGGCGCGTGCTCGTCGGACGCGGACTGCGGCGGCGGCAACAACTTCTGCCTCGCGTTCAGTTTCGGCAACTACTGCGGCACAGACTGCAGCGCCGGTCAGACTTGCCCGAGCGGCGCCTACTGCGCCGGCATCGGCGACAGCAGCGGTGCCACGATCGGCCAGAACTGCGTGCCCAACAGCGGCACCACCTGCAGCGGCGGTAGCACCGGCGGTGGCGGCGGCGGCACGCCGGATGCTGGAACGGGCGGCGGCGGCGGCTCCTGCACGTCGGACACGTACTCCGGCTGGGCCGGCACCTTCTTCTCGAACCACTGCAACCGGGGCGGCTGTCACGGCAGCAGCGAGTTCACGGCGTCGGACTGCAGGTCACGCACCAGCACCATCGCCTCGTACATCTCGTCCGGCTCCATGCCGCGCGGCGAGACGCTCTCGAGCAGCGATCGAAGCCGAATCCTCACCTGGCTGAACTGCGGCGCGCCGTGATCGGCGCTTCGCGGGGGACCTCCCCGCGATGATCCGAAAAGGGCGATCGACGCCTCGCCGAACGAGCGAGCGCTTCGGTCGCCCTTCGCAATTGCGGACCTCCCGATCTTTCGCCGTTTGTTTGACCCCCTCGCGAGCCACGTGCTATCGGCGGGGCTCGACCTGAGCACGCTTTCAGTGTCGACCGCGGCCCGGGCGGGGCGACGTCCGGGGCCTGCGTAGGGAGGACGGATGCGACGGGAGCTGTTGTCGACCGTGCTGGCCATCGGGCTGGCGATCGCGCTGGCCATCGGCCTGCTCGACGGGTGTGGAGGAGACGAGGACGGGGGTGGTGGCGAGACGGCCCGCGCCAACGCGGCGCCGACGGGCGCCCGACCCGCGCAGGCCGCCAACCTCGAGACCCAGCAGGACCTGCTGGAGATGAGCCACCTGGCGGACATCGACCACCACGGGCTCTTCATCGACTTCGGCGGTGCCGCCCGGCACAAGTACACCGTCGGCAACTGGGGCTCCGGTTGGGGCCACGACGGCGCCGACGGGGACATCACCTACACGCAGGTCGGTGACACGGGCCGCGTGTTCTTTCCGGCGCGCGAAGGGCATGCGCTGACGCTGCGCTTCCAGATGAAGCCGGTCGGCTCGCGCCGGATGCAGGTCTTCCTCAACGGCAGCTCGCTCGAGGGCGTGGTGCTCGAGGAGGGCGATCAGTTCCGCTCGTACGACGTCTCGGTGCCCGCGGAGCGGGTGCGGGCGGGCGACAACTATCTGCTCTTGCGCTTCGGCGGCACCAGCGTCGTGAACGGCGAGAACGTGGCCGTGTCCATGGGCTCGATCCGAGTGATCGAGGGGACGCCGGAGCAGAACGAGCACTTCGTGGCGCCCCAGCACGACACGCTGGTGGCGGCGGTGCAGGTCGGCGGCGTGGAGCGGCAAGCGCTGGCCCTGCGCGCGCCCACCACCATGAGCTACTACCTCGAAGTGCCCGAGGGCGGCCGCTTCGTCTTCGGCGTCGGCGCCGAGGGCGAGGCGCAGGGGCTGGCGGCGCGCGTGAGCGCGACCCCGGAGGGTGGCGAGACCAGCGAGCTCTTCCATGCCACGCCCGGCGCGAGCTGGAACGACCAGGCCATCGACCTCGCTCCCTACGCGGGGCAGGTGGTGCGCCTCGATCTGGACGTGAGCGGCGCAGGGCAGGGCCGTGTCGCGTTCTCGACGCCCGCCATCATGGTGCCGCCGCCGGACGCCACCCCCCGCCCGGCGCAGGTGCGCAACGTGGTGGTGCTCCTGATCGACACCCTGCGCGCGAGCAAGCTCCGCCCCTACAACCCCGAGACGCGCGTGCGCACGCCCGTCATCGACCGGGTCGCGGAGCACGGCGTGCTCTTCGAGCAGGCGCAGGCGCCCGAGAACTGGACGAAGCCGAGCTGCGCGTCGGTGCTGACGGGCCTGACGCCGATGACGCACGGCGCGAAGACCGACGAGGCGCGTCTGCCGGCGAGCGCCGAGCTGGTCAGCGAGGTCTTCGACGGCGCCGGCTTCGCGACCGGCAGCTTCATCGCCAACGGCTACGTCTCGGACCGCTTCGGCTTCGATCAGGGGTGGGACGAGTACCACAACTTCATCCGCGACGGCGGCAGCACCGAGGCGGAGGACGTCTTCACGCAGGCGGGCAACTTCATCGAGGCGCACAAGGACGAGCGCTTCTTCGTCTACGTGCAGACCATCGACCCGCACGTGCCCTACGATCCGCCCGACGAGTACCTGCGGATGTACGACACGAGCGAGTACACCGGGACGGTGCAGCCGCGGCAGACGGCGGACCTGCTCGAGCAGGCCAAGCGCAACGCGATCACCTTCGACGCCGCCGATTGCCGCCGCCTCGCGGCGCTGCACGACGGCGAGATCAGCTACCACGACCACTACCTCGGGCAGTTCCTCGAGCGGCTCTCCCAGCTCGACGTGGCCGACGACACGCTCCTGGTGGTCGTCGCCGATCACGGCGAGGAGTTCCACGAGCACGGATTGTGGGGCCACGGCCACAGCATCTTCCAGGAGCTGCTCGGCGTGCCGCTGATGTTCTACATGCCGGGCCGCGTGCCGGAGGGGCTCCGCGTCGCCCACACGGTCAGCACCATCGACGTCGCCCAGACCATCCTCGACCTGACGGGGGTCGACGGGCTGAATCGAGCCGAGGGGCGCAGCCTGGTGCCCGACATGCGCGGGGCCCTCACACCGGGGCCGCAGGTCGCGTTCAGCGACTTCCAGGACATCCGCCGCGTGGTGCGGGCAGGGCGCTACAAGCTGATCGTGCGCGCGAACCTCAGCAGCGTGATGTTCGACCTCCAGGAGGATCCGGGCGAGCACCACGAGCTGGAGGTGCACGAGCTGCCCATCGCCGGTCGCTACACGCGGATTCTCCTCGGCCAGTACCTCGGCGCCGAGAACCGCGGGCAGTGGCTCTCCGCCCATCAGCAGGCGGCGAGCTCGCTCGAGTCCGAGAACGCCGAGATGGACGACACGATCCGCGCGCAGCTTCGGGCCCTCGGCTACGCGAACTGAGCCGATGCCCCTCCTCGCGCAGACCAAGGATCGCTACCTCCGGGATCCGCGCCTCGTCGCCGAGGACGGGGGGATCACGCTCTACGCGATCGTGTGGGAAGGGGCGGGGGAGACGCTCGAGGCCTTCGCGCTCGACGAGGAAGGCGTCCCCGGCGAGCCGCGGGTGGTCGCGCGCCGGGACGCGATCGTCGCCCTGACGCGGACCGACGGCGCGCCCACACCGAGCGACGACCCCGGCGAGGCCGATCGCGCGAGCGCGGGCGGTTGGTCGGTCCGCGTGGTGCGCGAGGACGGCATGAGCCGCGTGCTCGTCCGGTCCGCGCGTGGTCCGGAATGGCTGGCGTGGTCGGCCTCGGGCACGGCCGCGGCGCCCGCGGTGGCCCCGAGCCCGGGCGGCGCATGGATCGCCTTCCACCACAACGTCCGGGAAGACACGAACGAGCCGGACCTGATCAAGTGGATCGCGGTCCGCTTCGTCTCGGACGAGGGCGAGGTCTTCGTGCCGCGCGCGCCGATGCTGGAGCGCGACCGCGACCGGGAAGGCGAGGAACAGGGCTTCGAGCTGCCTGCGCTGGCGGTCGGGGCGGACGGCGCGGTGGCGGTCTTCGGGCGGGGCTCGCACACCTTCTGGCGACAGGACGTCGGGTCGGGAGGTTTCTCGTCACGGGCGGCGCTGGCGCCGAGCCGGTGGGGCTGTCGCGGACGCTGGGTCTCGGTGTGCACCCGCGCCGACGGAACGCTCGTCACCGCGCGGCGCGAGAAGGCCGGCATCGAGATCGAGCTCCTCGACCCGCCGAGCGGCGGGAAGCCCGCGCTGGCGCCGGCGACGATCGAGCTCCCCCACCGTCCGCATCGCGACGTGCCCGCACGGCCGACGGGGCCGGATCCGGCGGCGCGGGACGGCCGGCGTACGCTCTTCGGCGACATCCACCAGCACTCGGCGCACTCGGACGGCTGCGGCACCCCCGACGAGCCCTATCTGCGCGCCCGCTACGCCTACGGCGACGACTTCTGCGCGCTCACCGACCACGAGTCGTTCATCGGCAAGCGCATCGGCCCCGGCGAGTGGGCGATGTTGACCGAGGTGGCCAATCGGCACGACGCGCCGGGTTCGTTCGCGACCCTGATCGCCTACGAGTGGACCGGCCGCATGTATCCGGGCCCCGGGCACAAGGTCGTCTACCTGCCGTCCTCGGGCGGTCCCATCGTGAGCCGTGACGACGTGCCGGAGGGGGTGGATCTCGTCGCGGCGGTCAAGGCGCTGGGCGGCTTCGCCGTGCCGCACCACGTCGGCTGGACGGGCGCCGACGAGGAGGCGCACGACCCGGTCGGGCAGCCGGTCTTCGAGATCTGCTCCTGCCACGGTTGCTACCTCTACGCCGACCATCCGCTCGGCGCGCGGGGCGACCTGCGGGATCAGATGGTCGAAGAGGTGCTCCGTCGAGGGAAGCGCTTCGGTTTCATCGCTTGCTCGGACGGGCACGGGCTGCTCTACCACCACGGCGTGGCCCGCAAGCGCGATCCCTTCCGCTGCGGATTGACGGCGGTGCAGGCGCGCGAGACGACCCGCGAGGCCATCCTCGAGGCGATCCGCGAGCGCCGCTGCTACGCGACCAGCGGCGTGCCGATCTTGCTCGATCTCAGAGCGGGTGAGCATCCGATGGGGAGCGAGCTCGAGGTCCACGGCCCGACCGCGGTGCGGGCGCACGCGCGCGCGGCATCGCCCATCGCACGTCTGACGCTCCAGGGACCCGAGGGGCCGGTCGCCACGGTGAGCGGACAGGGCGAGCTCGAGGTCGAGCTCGAAGCGACCGTCCCGCCCGGCTGGATCTACGCGAAGGTCGAGCAGGAAGACGGCGAGATGGCGTGGTCGAGCCCGATCTTCCTCGACCTGGTGTGACGTCCGACCGGCTTCCACGCTCGGACCGCCGGGCCGCGGACGTGCGGCGACGATTCAGGACGGCGGTGGCACGAGGGAGCCGCGCTCGCGCGGTACGACGAAGCTGACGGTGCTGCCGAGCCCGTGGCGGCTCTCGATGTCGACGGTGCCGCCGTGTACGCGGGCCACGCGGTCGACGATGGCCAGCCCGAGGCCCGTCCCCGTCTGCCGGGTGGTGAAGAAGGGGTCCCGCGCCTTGCTGCGGACCAACGTGTCCATCCCTTCGCCGGTATCGTGGAAGTCGACCGCCACGGCGGCGCGACCGCCGATCTCGGTGTTACGGCAGGTGATGGTGAGCGTGCCGCCGAGCGGCATCGCCTGCAGGGCGTTGTCGACGATGTTGATCAGCGCGTGCCGGAGCAGCGCCTCGTCGCCCTCGACCGGATCCACCTCCTTCTCCAGATCGAGCTCCAGCTCGATGTGGGAGATGTCTTCGTTCCCGCCAGCGGCCAGCTCCACCGCATGCATGACCAGCTTGCGCATGTCGACGTGCCCGGGCTCGGGCGCGATGGGCTTGGCGTAGGCGAGCAGGTCGTTGACGAGCCGGTTGAGCCGATCGGTCTCCTCGTCGAGGATGCCGAGCAGGGTCTCGGCGTCGTCCGGCGGCAGCTCCGAGCGTCGCAGGCCGGCCACGGCGTTCTTGATGATGGCCAGCGGGTTGCGGACCTCGTGCGCGATGACGGCGCTGAGCTCGCCGATCGCCGCGAGCTGCTCCTTCTTCACCAAGGCTTCCTGTGCCAGGCGCATGTGGTCGTAGCTGCGCGCCAGCTCTTCGGTCCGGTCGGCGAGCTGGGCGTCCACGCGGGTGAAGCGACCGAGGAGGAGGTAGCTGAACCCCACCACCGGCAAGAGGGAGGTGTGGGCCGATACGCCGACAGTGCTCTTGTGCAGCACGTGCGCGACGAAATCGAAGAGGCCTCCGGCCAGGCCCACCGCGGTCACCAGCGAGACCACGCGCAGCTCGTCCAGCCGCGGGGCCTTGCGGAAGAGGACGACGACCACCGCGCCGATGGGGATGGTGGTGGACCCGGACAGCACGGCGCCGAGCGGCGTCAGCTCGGCCAGGGCACGATTGCTCGGGCCTGGTACCCCCCAGTCGTACGAGGGATCCGCGAATGCGGGATTGAAGAAGAGCCCGGCGAGGACGGCCGCGACGCCGACGATGGAGACCGTGTAGGCGGCCGTCACGAGCTTGCGCCTCGGCTCGCCGACCAGGTGGACCCCGAAGTCGACGAAGAAGGCGGTGCACAGGATGTAGCCGATCGATTGGATCTGCTGGCCGATGACGGCGTGGGCGGGGTCGAGCGCCGTCGTGTCCATCGCCGTGCCGAGCGAGGCCGCCACGAGCGAGGCGCAGAATCCCGCGAACGTCAGGTACTCCCGCTGGCGTCGCAGCACGTAGAGGGCGCCGAAGTAGAGCGCGACGTACGTGTACACGCCCGACCAGGCCACGAGCGCCGTGGCGAAGGGGCTCACAGCTCGTCCTCGGGCGGCGGGATGCTGCTCGGTCGTTGCCGCGGCAGCATGATGCGCACGGTGGTGCCCACGCCTGGCGTGCTGTCGATTGAGAGCGCGCCACCGTGGTTCTTGACCACGCGCTCGACGATGGCGAGGCCGAGCCCGGTGCCGGCCGCCCGCGTGGTGAAGAAGGGGTCGCGCGCCTTGCCGAGGACCTGCGCGTCCATGCCCTCGCCGCTGTCGGTGCACTCGATGACGACGGACGCGCGGTTTCGGAAGCGGCTCGGCGCCACCCGTACCCGCAGCGTACCGCCGGACGGCATCGCGGAGAGCGCGTTGTCGACGACGTTGGCGAGCGCTTGGCGGAGCAGGTCCGGGTCCCCGTGGATGGTCGGGCTGTGCTCGATCTCGATGTCGAGCTCCAACGCCTCGGGGTCGGCGTGATTCTTCAGCGCCGCGGTGACCGCCTCGTCGATCAGCGTCGCCAGGTGCACCGGGCGGCCGCGGGGCTCGACGGGTCGCGCGTAGGCGAGGAGGTCTCGCACCAGGCGATTGAGTCGGTCGACCTCCTCGTCGAGGATGCCGAGCAGGACGCCGCGGTCGGTGGGTCTCAGGGTGGGTCGGCGCAGGCTGGAGACCGCATTCTTGATGATGGCCAACGGGTTGCGCACCTCGTGGGCGATGACGGCGCTGAGCTCGCCCACGGCCGCGAGCTGCTCCTTGCGCACGAGCTCGTCTTGCATGATGCGCAGCTCGCCGTAGCTCCGGCGTAGCTCGTCGGTTCTCCGGCCCAGCTCGTCGGCGGCGCGCACGAAGCGGCGGAGGAGCATCCAGCTGATCGCGAGCACCGGGAAGAGGCCGGCGTGCTCGAGGAGGTACACGCTGCGCACGTCGAAGAGGCGGACGAGCGAGTCGTGGACGGCGGCGACGACGACGAAGCCCCCCGCCCAGACCAGCGGTCTCAGCTCGGGCTGCTGGCGGACGGCCCGCGCGGTCAACCACACGCCGTAGCTCGCGAAGACGAGGACGGCGGCGACGAGGAGCGTGCCGAGGAGCGTCAGCTGCGGCTCGATGCGCGTGGGGGCGAAGGGCAGGCCGAACACCGGCGCCGGCGAGCGCCGGTGGGCGTCGACCAAGAGCCCGGTCACGTCCGCGGCGATGCCCAACGCGGCCAGCGCGAAACCTCCCATCACCATGCGTCGCGCGCGCCGTCCCGCCACGTGGGCCGCGAAATCGCCGAAGAAGGCCGCTGCGGCGAACCCTCCGACGTACGCCAGCCGCGTCCCCAACACGCCTCGGGCGAGGGTCTGCGCGTCGGCCCCGATCGCCGAGCCGACCGTCCACGCCGCGAGGCCGAAGCACGTCAGCCCGAAGGCGAGGTACTCCCGGTGCGTCGGGCGCCGCACGTGGAGAATGCAGTAGAACCCGCCGGCGTACGCGTAGATGGCCGCCCACGTGTAGAGGGTGGTCGCCAAAGGCGACGGCATGGCCGCGGAGTGTAGCAGCGCCACCGCGTATTTTTCGCCGCTCGCCCGCTTTCTTTGCCGTGCACGACCCGCATTCGTACGATCGCGGTGTGAGACCTCTCGTTACCGCCGGGCTCGTCCTCGCCGTCTCCGCTCCCGCTGCGGCGCAGCCCGTCACGCTGGGGCAACCCGCCGCGCCCGTTACAGCGCCGCGCCCGATGGGCGACTACGAGGGCGTGGAGCCCGGAGAGCCGAAGCCGCCTCCGGCATATGACCGCGTGGTGCGTCAGCAGCGGCGCCACGCCCAGACGAACATCCTCACGTGGCCCGGCTTCTCCCCGCTCGGCGACGGCGGCTCGCGTTTCTTCGTGCAGACCACCGAGTCGGTCCATCCCGAGGTTCGGGTGGAGCGGAACCGGGTGGTCGTCCTCTTCCCGAGGGCGCGGGTGCACGTTCGTAACAGCGCGCGTTGGCTCGAGACGCAGTACTTCAACACGCCGGTCCTCCGCGCGCGGCTCGAGCGCCGTGGGCGGGACATGGCGTTCGTGCTCTACCTGCGCGCGCCGGCGACCCCGCGGGTGAGCACGGTCCCGGCCGACGTGGACGGGACGCACTTCCACTACGTCTACATCGACTTCCCGCCGGGCCAGTACGCGCCGGTAGTGAGCCCGCCGCCGAACGAGGGCGCCATGGCCCGCCCCGCTCCGCCTCCGGCGTCGCCGCCGGCCGGCGGGCAGTCGGGGCCGCCCCCCGCCCCCCGCCGCGAGCTCGACCCCTCCCTGCGCGCGCTCGACCAGGAACGCCCGCCGGTGTTGCAGCAGGGCGACTGAACCGCTTCGTCCATGCCGGTACGACGCGGCGCCTACGCTGCGCGCGGGAGGCCGAACGACCACGTCGCCGGCTCGCGGCGATGGTGGGGCGAGCGCTCGCGCGACCGGGAGCGTCTCCGCGGGGGCGCGAGGCCGAGCGAGGAGCAGCTCCGATCTCGATGAGCGTCTCGGCGGGAGGTCGTGCCGGTTCGCGGTGCGACGAGCCGGAGCTGTCTCTACGCGGCCGTGTGAGGCGGCGCTACTGGGTGTTCCCGGCGCCGGTGGGCAGTGGCGGGCCGTCCGTCTGGAAGGGCACGTAGAAGAGCGTGGTCATGCCGTAGGCGCCGCGGCGCTCGTAGCCCAGGAGCCCGAAGAAGATCTTCCACCAGTGACCGCCTTCGCTGTTCTCTCCGTAGGACAAGAAGGGAAAGATGTCGACCTCCCACTCCCAGCTCTCGGCGCGAACGCGCTCGCGGTGATAGACGTTCAGGACGAGCGTGCTGATCGTGTTCCCCTCCCGGACTCGCCAGAAGAACGGGAACGCCACCGTATAGCGGTTGTGGCTCTCCTCGAACGACTCGTAGTCGAGCCAGAAAGGCGCCAGGACGGCGAATCGATGGCTCGGCACACTCTCGTAGTACCAGATCGGGTGAATGTTGACGGCGTCGCCGTCGTGCCAGTTCGAGATCTGGATGGTCGGGAAGATCCAGGTCGTGTCGTCGTGGTGCTCGTAGTCGTGGTGTTGCCCGACGAGCGGCGTGAGCCACGTCTCGTGGCGCCCGTGCTCTTCGAAGCGTGCGAAGAAGGGGAACACCACAGTGGCGAGAGACGCCGGATCCTCGAAGTGCCAGATCAGCGGCGGGATCGCGAGCGCCGAGTAGTTCGTGCGCGGATCCCGGATGCTGAAGAAGAAGGGCGCCACCGCGTCCATCTCGGTCGCGCCGCGGAAGCGCTGGTAGAAGGGCGTGACGATGGTCTCGTCGCCGTGGTCGCGCCAGAACCAAAAGAGCCCGCCCAGCACGAGCTTCATCGAGTCCGCGTCCTCGGAATAGTGCGAGAGCAGCGGGAAGATCGTGGTCGAGGTGTGGCCGGGTCCCGAGTTGTGATGGAATAGAGGCGGGATCCCGAAGTAGCTGCCGTTCGGTTCATCCCGATGATAGAAGGGCGGTATCACCGTCAGCGCCGTGTGCTCGTTTCGGTCCTCGAAACGGAAGAAGAACGGTGGCGCGATGGTGTACGACGTGTTCTCGGCGTTCTCGACCCACAGGAAGGGGAACAATCCCCAGTGCTCGATGTAGTGCTCCTGGACGCGCCAGAAGAGCGTCGCGAACGTGAAACGCTCGTGCTCGCTGCCCCAGTCCACGGTCAACAAGGGCGGTATCAGTGTGTAGAAGTGGTCGTCGTGGCGCCCGGTCATCAGGAACGGTGCGACGCCGAAGTCGAACCCGTCTGGGGCCGAGTGCGACCAGACCAGCGGGAGCATCCACGTGTGATGATGCGCGCCGCGATACCAGAGGAAGAGCGGGAAGAGGACGTCCCAATTCTCCGGCCCTCGCATCGCGTAGTAGGGCGGGATCATCAGCTCGGTCGTCGGTGACGCCTGCCGGTAGTAGAAGAGCGGGAAGAACGCCAGCGTCTCCGCTGCGCTCTGGCGCTCGTAGAGGAAGGGCGGGATGACCAGCGAGAAGTCGTTTTGGCCCGGTGCCGGCGCGGCGGGCGCGTAGGGCACCGTCTCGCCCGGTGGGAGCAAGCCGGCTTCTTGCCCCTCGGTCTCTTCGCCCGCGGCCTCTTCCTCCTCGGCGGCGGGCTCCGCCTGCGCCTCGGCTGCTTCTTCTTCCGGCGGAACCTCCTCTTCGGCCGGGGCCTCCTCTTCGGTGGGCTCGGCCGGCGTCTCTTCTTCCGCCGGCATCTCCTCTTGGGCCGGCGCCTCTTCTTCCCAGTCCTCGGCCCAGGCTTCGTCCTCCTCGGACCACGCCTCCCCGGCGCTGCCCGCGTCCGGCACACCTCCGTCGACGCCTGCGTCCTGCGCGCGCACCGGCGCCGCGACGACCCCGATGGCCAGGGCCGCCAGCACCCAGAGACTGGGTGCTCCCCATCGTCGCCTCACACGGTCTCCCGACCCGCGATGCGCGCCGCGCGCGCGGCCGCCTCGGCGCGCGGGACCTCGGATTGCGAGCCTGCGGCGAGGTCCTTGAGCTGGACCACCGAGCGCTCCACCTCGGCCGGGCCGAGGATCATCGCCGCCGGCGCGCCGGACTTGTCGGCGCGGCGGAGCTGGCTCTTGATCGACAGCCCGCGCAGATTGGCGTCCGCCGAGAGGCCCGCCGAGCGCAGCTCCTTGAGGAGAAGCGACGCCTCGCCGCGGAGCGAGGCGTCTGCGACGACCACGAACACGTCGGGCCGCATCTGCTCGTCGTCCTCGCCCATCACCAGCATGATGCGCTCGATTCCGATCGCGAACCCGATGGCAGGCGTGTCCGGTCCACCGAGCGAGGCGACCAGTCCGTCGTAGCGTCCGCCACCGCAGAGCGTGTTCTGCGCGCCGAGCTCGCCGCCCTGTCCCTGGACCTCGAAGAGCGTGCGGCTGTAGTAGTCGAGACCGCGGACCAATGTGGGCTCCACCCGATAGGGGGTGCCGAGTGCATCCAAGGTGGCCTTCAGCGCCTCGAAGTGCGCCGCGTCCTCCTCGCTGAGGAAGTCCAGGATCTGCGGCGCGCCTTTGGCGATCTCCTTGTCCTCGGGGGCCTTGGAGTCGAGCACGCGGAGCGGGTTCGTCTCGAGGCGGCGCTGCGAGTCACCGCTGAGCGCGTCGCGGTGGGGCGTGAGATAGGCGACCAGCGCGTCGAGATAGCGGGCGCGGGTGTCACCGCTGCCGAGCGAGTTGATCAGCACCTCGAGGTTCTTCACGCCCAGTTCGCCGAGCATCGTCACGAGCATGTCGATCATCTCGGCGTCGACGTAGGGCCCCGGATCGCCGAGCACCTCCACGCCCGCCTGCCAGAACTGGCGATAGCGGCCGCGC
This sequence comes from uncultured Pseudomonadota bacterium, assembly GCA_963832725.1. Lineage (GTDB taxonomy): Bacteria > Myxococcota_A > Polyangia > Polyangiales > Sandaracinaceae > JAEZBP01. Next base: position 1,057,062 of record CAWHVG010000003.1, on the reverse strand, counting down.
GCCGGCCGCTCGCGGCGGAACATGGGGCCGAGGTAGGCCCACTTCGTGACCGGCTCGCGCGAGTGAACCGTGTGCTCGATGTAGGCACGCACCGCCGATGCGGTCCCCTCCGGCCGGAGGGTCAGCGAGTGCTCGCCCTTGTCGACGAAGGTGTACATCTCCTTCTCGACGATGTCGGTGGCCTCGCCGATCGAGCGGACGAAGAGCCCCGTCGGCTCCACCACCGGCGTGCGCAGCTCGCCGTACCCGTAGCGCTCGACCGTCCGCCAGAACGCCTGCTCGATGCGACGCCATCGCGGGATCGCCTCGGGCAGGACGTCGTTCATTCCCTTGACGGCTCGGAGGCGTTCCATCGGTGCCCTCTCGTCCCCACGACCGCGCGGAGGACCTCCCGGAGGTGGCTGGTGTCAGACGAGCGCTCCTCGTCTTTCCGGCGGGACCGACCCCATCTCGCGCCCCGTCCCTCCTCCAAAATGCTTCGGCATTTCGTCGTCGGGCCGAACGCCGATCCGGACCAGTCGCGCTCGGAAATCCTTCGGGCGTCGTATAACCCCAGCACCTTGCGGCCGCGCACTTCTAGCCGCTCGTTCCAGCCCGCGCAAGCGCGGTTTTGCCTCGCCGGCGCATGTTGACACAGGCCCCGCGTGCCGCTTCCTGCCAACGCGATTCAGGGGCTATGCAGCGGGGCTTCGTTCGGAGTAATAGTCCACCTTTGGCGTATACTCGGGTGACCGCAGTGCTCAGCCCCGGAACCATCGTCGGAGACAAGTACCGGCTCGAGGAGCCGATCGGTCAGGGAGGCATGGCGACGGTCTGGAGGGCCGTCCACACCACCCTCGATCGCCCCGTGGCCGTGAAGTTCCTGGAGGCCGTCGGCACCGGGGCGGAGCAGCTCGCCGAGCGCTTCCTGCAGGAGGCGAAGACGGCGGCGGGCCTGCGTCACCGGCACGTCGTCGACATCCTCGATTTCGGCGTCACGCCTGACGGCGCGCCCTTCATGGTGATGGAGCTGCTCGAGGGGCAGAGCCTCGCCGACCGCTACACGGACGGACCGACCGTCACGGACTGGGAGCTGCTCGAGGTCGTGGCGATGACCCTGAGCGGGCTCGCGGCGGTGCATGACGCAGGCATCCTCCACCGCGACGTGAAGCCCGAGAACGTCTTCCTGGTCCAGGACGCCGACGGGATCTTCCCCAAGCTGCTCGACTTCGGGATCTCCCGCGGATTCGGCGCGGGCGGTCGCATCACCCGTACCGGGATGGTGGTCGGCACGCCGCAGTACATGTCGCCCGAGCAGGCCCGCGGAAAGAAGGATCTCGACGCCCGCAGCGATCTTTGGAGCGTCGGCGTGGTGCTCTACGAGGGCTTCACCGGTGAGGTGCCCTTCGACTCCGAGAACCCGGGCGACGTGCTGATCAGCGTGGCGACCGAGGACCCGCAGCCGCTCGAGGAGCTCCGTCCCGACCTGCCGGAATCGGTCCTCGATCTGGTGCGGCGCGCGCTGCAGAAGGATCCGGCAGGCCGCTTCCAGAACGCCCGCGAGATGCGCGAAGCGTTGATGGACGTGCTGCAGGGCGCCGAGCACATGGGTGGACGCCCTCCGTCCACGGTGATCCGCTCTTCGTACACGAGCACGCAGGGCACGGGGAAGCTGCGGGCGCTGAGCGTGCCTCCTGCGGCGCCGGATGCCGCTTCGCTCGATCCGGTGAGCGCCGATCTCACGCCGACGCCTCCGGCGGGTGTGCTGCCGCCGGTGCCGCGCCAGTCTCTCGAGCCCGAGCGGTTGCCGCCCCAGCGGGTGGCGCCCAAGTCGAGCGGCCGCAGCTGGTGGATGGCCCTGGTGGTGGCGCTCGCGCTGGTCGGCGGAGGCGCCTACGCGGCGTATTCGGCCGGGTTGATCCCGCTGCCCTCGCGGGACGGCTCTCCCGAGGCGCGCGCGGGGGCCGTTCGACCGGGCGAGGAGGTGCCGCTGGCGGCGCAGCCGGCGCCGGAGCCCGAGGAGCCCACCATCGAGCCGCCGCCGACCGATGGTGTGGCGGCGCCGCCGACGGAGACGGTGGACATCCCGAGCCCGCCCAATCCGCCCGACCGCGTGCCCGAGCAAGGGCTGGCCGACGCCGGGGTCGCCGACGTGGACGCTGGCGCGGTCGTCGATGCGGGCGCGGCGGAAGAGCCCCCCACCCGCCGGACACGCCGCCGCAGGCGCCGTCGTCGTTGAGCGGCGCTCGTGTCCGCTCAGCGGCGGCTGCGCGCCTTGGTGAGGTGGCCCACCGCCTCGCCGAGCCCTTCGAGCGTGAGCGGGAACATCTCGAAGACGTTCGCGATGTACTCGATGGTGTTGCCGCCCCAGTACTTGCGGGGCTCGGGGTTGAGCCAACAGCTCCGCTCGAAGTGATCCTCGAGCATCATCAGCCAGGCGATGCCCTCGACCCGGTTGTCCTCGCCCATGTCCAGCGCGCCGCCGGCCGAGAGGAGCTCGTAGGGCGCCATCAGCGCGTCGCCGACGACGATGAGCTTGTAGTGAGGGCCGCAGTCGGCCACGAGATCCCGCACGCGGACGGGCTTGCTGAAGCGGGCGTCCTCGTAGATGCGTGCCGTAGACGCAGTTGTGGAAGTAGTAGGTGCGTAGGTCCCGGAAGTGCGTCGCCTTCGAGGCGGCCGTGAAGAGCCGGCTGACCAGGTGCGCGTACGGATCCATCGAGCCGCCGACGTCCATCAAGAGGATGACGCGCGTGTTCGGACGCCGCGGCGGACGCAGCACGATCTCCAGCTCGCCCGCGTTCTGGGCCGTGGCGTCGATGCTGCCCTCGAGATCCAGCTCGTCGTCGTGGCCCTCGCGCTGGAAGGCCCGCAGCTTGCGCAGGGCGACCGCCATCTGCCGCACGTCCAGCGTGACGTCGTCGCGGTAGCCGCGGTAGCGGCGCTCGCCCGCGACCTGGATGGCGCTCCGGTTGCCGCCGGCGCCGCCCACCCGGATGCCCTCGCGCGCGGCGCCCGAGTGCCCAAAGGGGGAAGTTCCCCCCGTCCCGATCCACTTGTTGCCACCGTCGTGGCGCTCGTCCTGCTCGCGCAGCCGCTCCTCGAACAAGCGCCGTAGCTCGTCCAGGTCGTACCTCTCGAGCAGCGCGCGCTCCTCGTCCGTCAGCTCGTGCACGCGCTCCTTGGCGTCCTGCAGCCAATCGAGCAGCTCGTCGCGCAGCTTCTTCCCCTCCACCTCCACCCCGTGGAAGTGCTTCGCGAACGCCTGGTCGAAGTCGTCGAGGTGGGACTCGGAGTGGACCAGCGTCGCTTTGGCGACCTCGTAGAAGCCGATCAGCGAGCTGTCGTGCAGACCCGCCGCCAGCACCCGGGCGAGGTTGATCGCCTCCTGGCTGCCGACGGGGACGCCCCGCGCGCGCAGCTCGTAGAGGAAGGGGACGAACACGGGGCTAACTCCGCCAGCGCGCGCCGCCCGCGAGCTGATCGGCCAGCGCGACCAGGTCCTGCTCTTTCTTCAGGAGCGCGCCGAGGAAGGGGAGCTGGCCGTCGAGCTTCACGCCGCCGATGCCAGCGCTCTTCAGTACCGCGATCCAATCGATCAGCTCGCTGGTGCTCGGCCGCTTGCGCAACCGGCGCATGGCGCGGATCTCGTAGAAGACCGAGAGCGCCTGCTCCGCGAGCTGCGCGTTCAGCTCGGGGTGGTGCACGGCCACGATGCGCTTCATCAGCTCCGGCTCGGGGAAGTCGATGAAGTGGAAGACGCAGCGGCGCAGGAACGCGTCGGGCAGCTCTTTCTCGTTGTTCGAGGTGATGATCACCACCGGCCGGTGCTTCGCCGCGACGACGTCGCCCGTCTCGGCCACGGTGAAGCGCATGCGGTCGAGCTCGTGGAGCAGATCGTTCGGGAACTCCGAGATCCGCCTTGTCGACCTCGTCGATCAACAGGACGACGCGCTGGTCGGCCCCGAACGCTTCGCCGAGCGGCCCCTTCTTGATGTAGCGGCGGATGTCGCCGACGTCCCCGTCGCCGAAGCGCGAGTCGTAGAGGCGCTGCACCGTGTCGTAGACGTAGAGGCCGTCCTGGGCGCGGGTGGTGCTCTTGACGTGCCAGGTCAGGAGCGGGAGCTCGAGCGCGGCGGCGACGGCCTCGGCGAGGAGCGTCTTGCCCGTCCCCGGCTCGCCCTTGACGAGGAGCGGCCGCTCGAGGACCAGGGCGCAGTTGACGGCCGCTTCGAGCGCGTCGTTGGTCAGGTAGCTGTCGGTGCCGCGGAAGCGCGCGAAGGTGTGCTGGCTCATCGGGACGTCTTCTTCCCGCTCTTTCCTTTCGATGCCCGCGCCCGGATGCGCTCGAGGGTGCGCCCGAGCGGGACGCCCACGACCACGCCGAGCCCGACACCGATGAGGAGCGTGATTCCGATTGCTGTGGTCATCGTGGCGAGCCCCCCGCCGCGGGCGCACGAACGCCCGCGTGGCCGAAAGCTACCACCCGACCGGTCGGGCGCCAGCTGAATCGCCATTCAGAAACGGGCGGGCGAGGAGGGGAAGCCGCGAGGCGCGCGCCCGCTCGCGGCGAGGAGCGGACGCCGCGCCGGGCGGCTGCTCGCTCGCGGTTCGGTGGGCAACGGAGCGGGCGTCGCGAGGGACGCCCGCTCGCTCACTCGCCGTAAGGGATCCAGATGTTCTTGACCTGGCTGGCCTCGCGCAGCAGCTCGCGCCCGGAGGCCTCGCGGTCGCTGGTCCAGTCGCGGGCCGGTCCGTGCTCGCAGTAGGTCCGCTTCATGTTGCCGGCGCTGGCCAGCTCCACGTCGCGCGACCCCTCCTTCGGCCCGAAGTACCAGAGCTGATCGACGTCGTCGTGCGCGGCCAGCGTTCCGACCAGCTCGCTGCGCTTGCCGGTCACGATGTTGAGCGCGCCGGGCGGCAGATCGCTGGTCTCGCAGACCTGGTAGAAGTCGGTCGCCGCCAGCGGATGCCGCTCGGACGGGAGGACCACCACCGAGTTGCCGACCGCGAGCGCCGGCCCGATCGTCGACACGAACGCGAGCAACGGATGCGCGTCCGGGCAGACGATGCCCATCACGCCGATCGGCTCGTTCATGGCGACTGTCACGTTCCGGAGCGGCGTCGCGTGCACCAGGCCGTCGTACTTGTCGGCCCAGGCCGCGTAGGTGAAGAGGCGCTTGATCGAGAGCGTCAGCTCGCTGGCCGCCAGCGCCTCGTCGCCCAGCATCCGCGTGAGCCGCGGGATGAAGTCCGACTCCCGCTCCGCCAGGTTCTCGGCGATGTAGAAGAGGATCTGCGCCCTCAGGTGCGCCGTCCCTGCCGACCAGCGGCGGGCGGCGTGGGCGGCTTCCACCGCGTCGCGGATGTCCTTGCGGTTGCCGCGTCCGACCTCGCCCAGCACGTGGCCGTGCGCGTCGAGCACCTCCAGGCTGTAGCCGCCATCGGGCCGCTTCTGCGCGCCGCCGATGTAGAGCTTGGCCGTCCGGTCGATCGGGGGCAGGGCCGGTCCGCCGGCGGGAGGCGCCTCGCCGTTCGTGTCGGTGGAAGGGCTCGCGGCTCGCGCGTCGCTCTGCCAGTCCTCGTGCGGCGCGGTCTCCAGGGAAGCGCGGCCCTTGGCCTCGACCTTCCAGCGCGGCTTCACGTACTCGAAGAGGCCTTCTTTGCCCCCCTCGCGTCCGTAGCCGCTCTCGCGGTAGCCGCCGAATCCGCTGGCCGCGTCGAAGACGTTCGTGCAGTTCACCCACACGGTGCCGGCCTTGATTTTCGGCGCCACGTCGAGCGCGAGGTTGATGTTCTCCGACCAGATGCTCGCCGCGAGGCCGTAGCGCGTGTTGTTGGAGAGCTCGATGGCCTCCTTCGGCGTGCGGAAGGTCATGAACACGACCACCGGGCCGAAGATCTCGACCTGGGCCACGGTCGACGCGGGCGAGACGTCGCTCAGGAGCGTCGGTGGGTAGAAGAGCCCCTCGGTCGGGCAGCTCCAGGAGGGCTGCCAGAGGGTCGCGCCCTCGTCCGTGCCCTGCTTCACCAGCTCGGTGATCTGCTCGAGCTGCACCGGCGCGACGATGGCGCCGATGTCGATGGCCTTGTCGAGCGGGTCGCCGATCCGCAGCGTCTCCATCCGGGCGCGGAGCTTCTCGAGGAGCTTCTCGGCGATGCTCTCCTGGGCGAGGATGCGCGAGCCGGCGCAGCAGACCTGGCCCTGATTGAACCAGATCGCGTCGACGACGCCCTCGACCACGCTGTCGAGATCGGCGTCCTCGAAGACCACGAAGGGCGACTTGCCGCCGAGCTCGAGGCTGAGCTTCTTGCCGGTGCCCGCCGTGGCCTTGCGGATGATGCGACCGACCTCGGTCGAGCCGGTGAACGCGATCTTCTCGATCGCCGGGTGGTCGACGATGGCGGCGCCGGTCCGGCCGTCGCCGTTGACGATGTTGACGACGCCCGGCGGCAGCCCGACCTCGGCGCAGATCTCCGCGAAGCGGAGCGCGGAGAGCGGCGTGTACTCGGCCGGCTTGAGCACGACCGTGTTCCCCATCGCCAGCGCCGGCGCGATCTTCCACGCCATCATCAAGAGCGGGAAGTTCCAGGGGATGATCTGCCCGACCACGCCGATCGAGGTGTAGCTCGGCGAGCTCATCCTCCATGAGCTGCGCCCAGCCCGCGTGGTGATAGAAGTGGCGGGCTACGAGCGGGACGTCGATGTCGCGGCTCTCGCGGATGGGCTTGCCGTTGTCGAGCGACTCGAGCACCGCGAGCATCCGGTGGTGCTTCTGCACGTGCCGCGCGATGGCGTAGAGGTAGCGGGCGCGGCCGTGGCAACCGAGCGCCTGCCAGCCGGGGAGGGCGGCCTCGGCGGCGCGCACGGCCGCGTCGACGTCCTCCTTCGAGCCCTGGGCGACGTCGGCGAGCTTCACCTTCCGGCCCGGGTTGCGGGTCTCGAAGTAGGTGCCCTCGCTCGGCGGCACGAAGCGCCCGCCGATGAAGTGGTCGAAGCGCCGCTCGTGCGCGTCCAGCCACTCGTCCGCCGTCCCGTCGCTCTCGGGCGCCGGGCCGTACTCCATCGTCTCGAAGATGTCCGCCACGCGCTCGGCTCCGGGTTGCGCCACGGCCTCGCCGTTGCGCTTCTTCTCGTGCTTGCGCTCGTGCTTCTTGTGCTTCTTGTGCTTCTTTTTCTTCTTCTTGTCGTCGTCGACGAACGCGTGCTCGGAGTGCTCGGTGCTCATGTGCGTCAGGCCATCGCGTGGTGGTGGAAGGCGGAGTAGCGCCCGGTGACGAAGTACTCGATCTGCCGCTCGATGTCGGCGAGCAGGGTGCTGGCCCCGAAGCGGAAGAGGTCGGGCTCGAGCCAGCGGTCGCCGAGCTCCTCTTTGATCAGGACCAGCCAGGCCAGCGCGTCCTTCGCGCGGCGGATGCCGCCGGCCGGCTTGAAGCCGACCATGTGCCCGGTCAGCTCCTCGTAGGCGCGGATGGCCCGCGTCATCACCAGGCCGAACTCGAGGGTCGCGTTGATCGCACTCCTTGCCGGTCGAGGTCTTGATGAAGTCGGAGCCGGCCATCATCGCCACCCACGAGGCGCGCGCGACGTTGCGCAGCGTGCCGAGCTCGCCGGTGGCGAGGATCGTCTTCATGTGCGCGTCGCCGCAGGCCTCGCGGCAGGCGGCGACCTCGTCGTAGAGCGCCTGCCAGTCGTGCCGGAGCACGTGGCGGCGGCTGACCACGATGTCGATCTCGCGGGCGCCGGCGGCGACCGAGGCGCGGATCTCCGCGAGCCGCTGCGGCAAGGGCGAGAGACCGGCCGGGAAGCCCGTCGAGACCGCGGCCACCGGGATGCCGCTGCCCTCGAGCGCGCGGACCGCCGTCTCCACCATCTCGTGGTAGACGCAGACCGCGCCGCAGTGCGATCGGCAGCTCCTGGACGCCGAGCGCCTCGATCAGATCGTGCCGGAGCGGCGTGCGCGCCTTGGCGCAGAGCCGCCGCACGTTCGAGGGCGTGTCGTCGCCGCTGAGCGTGGTCAGGTCGATCATGGTGATCGCCTTGAGCAGCCATGCCGCCTGCCACTGCTTCTTCACCGAACGGCGCTTGAAGAGGGTGGCCGCGCGTCGCTCGACCGCGCTGGTGTTGACCTGCACGGCCTCCACCAAGTCGAGGCTCAAGGGCATGCCGGGGTTGCGCTCGAGCAGGTCGTCTTCGTCTTCGTGTCGCTGTACGTCCATGTCGCCTCGTCCGCTCGCGGCGGACGGCAAGCATCACCCGAGGCTCCACCCTCGGGCAAGGCCTCGTGGTGCGGCCTCTCTCGGTGGAGCGCTCGTCGGAACCCTCCCGCCGCTCGGCACTGGGCCGCTCGCGTGGCTCGCCTGCACCGCATCGGGCCCGCTCTGTTCGGTCCGACGTCTCGGTCGGCGTCCTCGCGAGCCCGCGCGATTCCAGAGATGGACTTCGGCCCACCGGTACTACCATCCGGGGCGCGTGAACCTGCCGAGCATCGACTTCTCCACCGCCGCGTCCGCGGTGCTGACCGTGATCGGCTTCGTGTCGCTCGGGTTCATCCCGCTGGTCCTGCTGCGGAAGAAGGACCCGGCGGCGACGGTCGCGTGGATCCTCGTCCTCGTCTTCATCCCCGTCCTCGGCGTGGTGCTCTTCTGGTTCTTCGGTCGCGACCGCATGCGCCGGCCCTTGCGGGATCGGCGCTTGCGCGGCGAGCTGGTGCAAGCTCGGATCGCGCAGCACCTCTCGGCGAGCTTCGTGCCGGAGCTGCACGTGCCGACCCTGGCCGATCGTCCGGAGGCGCAGCGCGGCGTGATGCGGGTCGCGTCGACCCTCTCGCGGATGCAGATCGTGGCCGGCAACGACGTCCGGGTGCTCGTCGGCGCCGGGGAGAAGATCGAGGCGCTGCTGGCGGCCATCGAGGCGGCGCAGGACCACGTGCACCTCGAGTACTACATCTTCCGCGCCGACGAGACGGGCGGTCGGGTCCTCGACGCGCTCGTCGGGGCGGCCGAACGGGGCGTGCGCGTACGCTTGCTCTACGACGCCTTCGGCTCGGTGGGCCTCAGGCGTCACCTCGCTCGGCTCCAGGCCGCGGGCGGCCACGCGGCGCCCTTCTTCCCGCTCTCGTTGGTGCGCCGCGCCTACACGGTGAATCTCCGCAACCACCGCAAGCTCGCCGTCATCGACGGCACCATCGGTCTCGCGGGCGGGATCAACATCGGCGACATGTTCGCCGACTGGCGCGACGTGCACCTGCGGGTCGAGGGCCCCGTCGTCTCCGAGCTGCAGGCGGTGTTCCTCGCGGACTGGTATCTGGCCACGCGCCGCGATCTGGTGAGCCCGGCGTTCTTTCCGACGGTCGACCCGCGCGGCAGCTCGGTGCTCCAGATCCTGCAGTCCGGCCCCGACGAGAGCGCGGAGGCGATTCACCGCCTCTACTTCGCCGCCGTCGCCTCGGCCCGCGAGCGCGTCTACATGACCACGCCCTACTTCGTGCCCGACCGCGCCATGAGCGTCGCGCTGCAGGCGACGGCGCTGCGCGGCGTGGAGGTGCGGCTGATCGTGCCGCGACACAGCAACCACCTGGTCACCTTCCACGCGGGCCGCAGCTTCTACGACGAGCTGCTGGCGGCGGGCGTCCACATCCACGAGTACCTGCCGGGGATGCTCCACACCAAGACGATGGTCGTGGACGGCCGCATCGGGACCGTCGGCAGCGCCAACCTCGATCTCCGGAGCTTCCGGCTGAACTTCGAGCTGGTGGCGGTGCTCTACGACGAGTCGGCGGTGGATCGGGTGGAGGCCATCTTCCGCGAGGACCTCGCGAAGACCGAGGAGGTCGAGCTCGAGCGGTGGCGGGGGCGCCCCGTGGTCACGCGGGTAAAAGAAGGCTTCGGTCGCCTGCTCTCGCCGCTTCTCTGAGCCCGAGTCCGTGGCGATTGCGCACGGCGCGCGTCGGAGGGTCGGCCGAGCGGCGCTCGAAGTCTCCCTCCGTCGGGCGATCTCGGCGTTCGGGGCCGTCCGGCAGGGCTCCGAGCTCCGACGGCGAAGTCAGGGTCAGGGCTGCTCGCCCGACGACGACTCTTCGCTTGCGGGCGGGCTCGTCTCGCTCGCGGGCTCCGGTCAGCGCAGCGCTTCGGAGAGCGCCTCGGGGGAGAGGCGCGGCGATCCGGCCCGGCTCGTCTCGGCCTGGTGAACCAGCTCTACGATGCGCCGATTCAGCGGCGCCTCGATCGAGACCCTCTCGGCCAGGCGGACAATCTCCCCGTTGAGGTAGTCGACCTCGGTCGGGCGGCCCTTCGTGAGGTCCTCCCACATCGACGAGCGCGCCTCGGGGTCGACCTTCATCTGCGCCCGGGTCACCAGCCGGACGAGCGGCGTGGGCAAGCGCAGCATCGCCGGCATCAGGCCGATGGGAACGCCCCGGAGCTTCGCCGGGCGGATGCCCGCCGCACGGAGCACACGCCGCGCTTCGTCGATCACGTCCGCCACGACGCGCCGGTAGCCGGGGACGAGGAGCAAGTCGCGGGTCGGCGCGCCCGAGAGCGCGCTCACCGCGTTGTTCAGGTTGACCAGGAGCTTCGTCCACTGGTCGGAGGCGATGTCCGGTACGGTCTCGACGGGCAGACCCGTGTGCTGGAGCGCGGCCACCAGCGGCGCGAAGCGGCGATCGGGGCGCTGCTCGAGCACGATCGGGCCGTTCATGCCGGAGTGGAAGACGCCGGCGCCCTTGGAGACGACGTTGAAGCCGACGATCGCGGGCACCACCCGCGCCTCGCCCAGCCGCTCGACCAGCGTCCGCGCGTTGCGGAGACCGTTCTGCAGGCTGACCACCAACGCGCCGGCCGGAAGGATGGACGCGAGGGTGGGCGCGAGCTCCGCGGTCTGCGCGCTCTTGACGCAGAGCAGCGCGACGTCGACCTCGGCGAGCACGTCCGGCTCGGTCTCGCAACGCACCCTCTCCGGTGCCACGTCTGCGTTCCCCGCGACGCCCCGGACGTGGATCCCGTGCGCGTCGAGCTCGCTCCGGCGCCTGTCGCGGCCTACCAGGATCACGTCGGCCGCGTCGGCCGCGAGGAGCTGACCCGCCACGTAACAGCCCACCGAGCCGGCTCCCACGATCCCGATGCGCAGCCGATCGATGATCACGAGCGCAATCTAGCCGCATCCCAGTAATCCGCCGAGGTCGGCTCCGCGGCGAGCGACGACGCGGCGAGGTTGGCGCCGCCGCAGCGGGGCGCGCATCCCACCCAGTTCGGGTGGCGCGATCCGCTCGTGTGCTATCACGCCGGCCGTGCGATTGGCGCTCGCTGCGACGCTGGCCTCGATTGTCGCCGCGGGCTGCTCGTGCGGCGGCGATTCCTCCGACCTGCGCGTGTCCGGGGACCGAGGCTACGTACGCTGTCTGGCCGCCGCTGCGCCAGAGCCTCGCTCCTGGCAGGTCGGCGCGCTCCGCCTGGCGCTCGCCGAGGAACGGCGGCTGCGGATCGAAGGGCTGCCCGCCGACGCGCGCATCGCCGTCTTCCGTGGGCCGGTCACCGAGCAGGCGGTGGGGGAGCTCGGCCATCCGGCGCTGGCGATCGTCCTCGGCGGTGTCGCCGCCAGCCGCCGGGAGGCCGACGCGAGCCTGGCCGCGCTGGCGGCCCTCGACGCGCCGGTGTTGATTGTCCCGGGCGGTGACGATCGGCACGACGCGCTGGGCCAGGCCTTCGAGGCGCTCGACGAGCCGGCGCGGAAGCGGCTGATCGACGCGTCGCCGCTGCGCACGGTGCGGATCGGCGCCGTGGAGCTCGTCCCCCTCGCCGGCGCGCCCGGCGGTCGCTACGCGCTCTCCAACGAGGCCTGCGGCCTCTCAGACGACGACCTCGGCGACGTCTCGGACGCGCTCGGCGATCCGGAGGACGGAGTGAAGCGCTACCTCGTCTCCTGGGCGGCGCCGCGCGGGGAGGGCGCCTCGTCGGCCAGCCGGGGGCTCGGCGGGGTGGAGGCCGGATTGGCGGCGCTCGCGACCTTCGCGGCCGACATCGGCGTCGTGGGAGCGCTCTTCGCCTGGCCCGTGGAGTCCCCGACGCCGGCCGAGGAGGACCCGCTGCGCGTCGCCGTGGCGCCCCTCTCGGGAGCCTGGGTCCGGCTGGCGGACGGCACTCGGCGTCCTCCCGGCGCGACCGTCCTCATCCTTGGCGAGGGGGGCCTCCGGCCCGGGGACGACTCTCCTTGACACGCCTGCGCCGACAGCCTAAATCCCCGGCCCTTCTGCGCGGGGCGGCGTACGCCCTCGCGCCGAGACCGAGGCCATGCCGGAGTTCGTCCTCAACGCTCAGGACATCGACGAGGCCGGGAAGACCTACGACTTCCCGGTGCGCGGGGCGTGGCTCGCCTCGGTCCTGACCGATACGGAGGTCTCGGGCGACCCGAGCGCGCCCGACGGCAGCCTTCAGCTCACCGCTCACAAGCAGGGCGCCGACGTGGTCGTTCGTGGCCGGCTCGACGCCGCGTTGCTGGTCGACTGCTCGCGTTGCCTGGAGCCCGCGCACCTCGCGGTGCAGACCGAGGTCGTCAGCCTGCTCACCGCCCGCGGCCGCGTGCTGCGCCCGGAGCCCGACGAGGTCGAGCTCACGCCCGAGGACCTCGACCGCGAGTTCTTCACCGGCGACCGTATCGTGCTCGACGACATCGTCCGCGAGCACCTCCTTCTCGAGGTCCCGATCAAGCCGCTCTGCTCCGAGAGCTGCACGGGGATCCCGGTGCCCGCCGACGTGGCGGGACCGAGCGATCTGCGTGCGGTCGGAGACGAGGGCCTCGATCCGCGCCTCGCCCCTTTGTTGAAGCTGGTCGGGAAGAACCCACCGACCGAGGAGTGATCCCGTGGCCGTCCCCAAGCGCCGTAATCCGCGAGCGAGGCGCAACGCGCGCCGTGCGCAGCACGACCGCGTCTCGCCGCCGAACATCATCGAGTGCCCCAACTGCGGCGAGCTGATGATGCCGCACCGGGTGTGCCCCTCGTGCGGCCACTACAACGGCCGCGAGGTCATCGAGATCGTCGAGGAGACGGAGTAGCCCGAAAGGCTCTTCGTCCCCGAGGGGAGGACTCGTGTTCGACCTCAGCGACAAGGTCGCGATCGTCACCGGCGGCTCGCGCGGCATCGGGCGGGCCATCTGCGTCGCGCTCGCGCGCGCGGGCGCCAAGGTGGTGGTCAACTACTCCGGGAACGAAGAGGCGGCCGCCGAGACCTTGCGCCTGGTGCGCGAGGCCGGCTCGGACGGCGAGCTCGCTCGCTTCGACGTGGCCGACCCGCAGGCCGTCGATCAGGCGATCAGCGACGTGGCCAAGCGCCACGGCCGGCTGGACATCCTGGTCAACAACGCCGGCATCGCGCTGGACCAGATCCTCCTCCGCATCAAGCCGGAGGAGGTCGAGCGCACCATGGCGGTGAACGTCGGCGGCACGCTCTGGTGCTGCAAGTCGGCGATGCGGCTGATGATGCGCAAGCGCGCCGGCCGCATCGTCAACCTCTCGAGCGTCGTGGGCGAGGCGGGCAACCCGGGCCAGGCGGTGTACTCGGCCTCGAAGGCCGGCATCATCGGGTTGACGAAGTCGCTCGCGCGGGAGTACGCCTCGCGCGGCGTCACGGTGAACGTCGTCGCGCCTGGGTTCATCGAGACGGACATGACGGCCGGCCTCCCGGAGAAGGTGAAGGAGGAGGCCATCGCGCAGACGCCGCTCGGGCGCATCGGAAAGCCCGAGGACATCGCTGCGGCGGTCCTGTACCTGGCGAGCGACGAGGCCGGGTACGTCACGGGGCAAGTGATTCGAGTAAACGGGGGCATGCACGTCTGACGCGTGCAACCTGCCACCCATCAGTTGACCGGAGGGAGCGCGCGACGCTCCGCTCACGACGACGGCTGCGCGACTTCGGAGGGGCTTCGGGGTGGTCAGCACGTGGAGGACCGAATGGAAACTGCGGACAAGGTCAAGGAGATCATCTCTCAGCAGCTCGATGTCGACATGGGGCAGATCAAGGAGGAGTCCCAGTTCATCGAGGACCTGGGCGCCGACTCGCTGGCCATCGTCGAGCTCGTCCTCGCGTTCGAGGAAGAGTTCGAGATCGAGATCCCCGACGAGGACACCGAGAAGATCCGCACCGTCGGTGATGCGGTCAGCTACATCGGGTCGCGTACCAACTCCAACTGAGCTCAGCCATGCGTAGGGTCGTCGTGACGGGCGTCGGTGCCATCACCCCGTGTGGGGCGGACACCGAGTCCACCTGGAAAGGCGTCGTCGAGGGTCGGAGCGGCATCGACCGCATCACGCTCTTCGACGCCAAGGATCACCCCTCGAAGATCGCGGGGGAGTGCCGGGACTTCGACCCGCTCGTGTACATCGAGAAGAAGCGGCTGCGCGAGGGTGCCCGCTTCATCCACCTCGCCCTGGGCGCGACCCAGCTCGCGGTGGACTCCGCCGGCTTCGCGCCCAGCGACGAAGAGAAGGAGCGTGTCGGCACCTTCTTCGGCGTGGGGCTGTGCGGGCTCGAGCTGATCGAGCAGCAGCACTCGACCCTGGTCCAGAAGGGACCGCGTCGGATCTCGCCCTACTTCATCCCCGCGACCATCTCGAACCTGGCGCCTGGCCAGATCTCGATGCGCTTCGGGTACAAGGGCGTGAACTACACGACGACGAGCGCCTGCTCGTCGGGGGCTCACGCCATCGGCGAGGCGTTCCGTTCCATCCGCTACGGCGACATCGACGCGGCGGTCGCGGGCGGCTCGGAGGCGTGCGTCACCGCGCTCGGCGTGGCGGGATTCACGGCCATGCGCGCGCTCTCGACCCGCAACGACGAGCCGCAGCGAGCCAGCCGTCCCTTCGACAAGGGCCGGGACGGCTTCGTCATGGCCGAGGGTGCGGCCGCGATCATTCTCGAGGAGCGCGAGCGCGCCATGGCGCGGGGCGCGACCATCCTCGGTGAGCTCATCGGCTACGGCGCGACCTCCGACGCGTTTCACCTGACCCAGCCGGCTCCCGAAGGGGAAGGCGCGCAGCGCGCCATGAGGCGGGCCCTGGCGGACGGGAAGATCGATCTCGAGCGGGTCGGCTACGTCAACGCGCACGCCACCTCGACGCCGACCGGCGACAAGCAGGAGCTGCAAGCGCTCAAGCGAGTGCTGGGCCCCCACGCCGCGCGGACGTGGATCAGCGCCACCAAGGGCGTGACGGGGCATCTCCTCGGCGCGGCCGGCGGTCTGGAAGCGGCGCTGACGGTGCTGGCGTTGCACCGGGGCGAGATCCCCCCGACGACCAACCTCGAGGATCCGGACGACGAGGCCGAGGGCCTCGACCTGGTGCCGAACGAAGCGCGCCGGCGGGACCTCGACGTCGCCATCACGAACTCGTTCGGGTTCGGCGGCACCAACGTCACGCTGGCGTTCACCAAGCACCGCTGAGCGGCGCGTCGTTCGGCGCTTCGGGCCTTGCCCGAGCAGGCGGCTCGGGTCACGCCTCGGGGCATGACGCGGATCATCGTCGGCGCCGACCACGCCGGTCTCCCCCTCAAGCGGGCGCTCCTCGACGCGCTCGAGGCGCGCAGCTGCTCGTTCGAGGACGTGGGCACCCACGACGAGGGCTCGTGCGACTACCCCGACTTCGCGCACCGTGTGGCGCGCGCGGTGGCGGAGGGGCAGGTGCCGCTCGGCCTCTTGGTGTGCGGGAGTGGGGTCGGCATGAGCATCTCGGCCAACCGCCACCCGGGCGTGCGCGCCGTCGTGTGCAGCGAGCCTTACAGCGCGGCCATGGCCCGCCGGCACAACGACGCCAACGTCCTCTGCCTGGGCGCGCGCGTCGTCGGCGTGGGGCTGGCCGAGGCCATCCTCGACGCCTTCCTGCAGGCGGAGTTCGAGGGCGGGCGGCACGCGCGGCGGGTCGCCAAGATCGAGCCCGCCGAAGGCTGAGCGCCCCTTGAGGATCGTGCCGGACGCGCGCTTTCTCCGGGAACGGGCGGCGCTCGCGCTCCGCTTCACCTGCGAGGCGTGCGCGCACTTCGACCCCGCGCGTGGGGCGTGCGGCAACGGCTATCCCACGGACGAGCACCGGCGCGCGCGCTACGACGACGCGCGCGCACTGCTGGTCTTCTGCAAGGAGTGGGAGCTGGTCTGAGCCGAGCCGCTCGCGATCGAACCGGTGGCTCCTCCGATCGGGTCGAGACGCCGAAGCGGTCGCCCGCGGTCCGGGAACGTTCGTGGAGCGCGTCGCGGGGGTCGCGCGCGGGCTGGGCGTGTCGACCGGCGAGCGCGAGGCGCTCAGCGAACGTCCGTGCGGTCGAAGCGATCGCCGCGTACGCACTGGTAGCGCCGCAGGGACACCTCGCCGCCGATCGGCGCCGCCACCAAGAGCGCCTCGCCGGTCCAGATCGCGCGCGAGCCCGGCGGGGCGACGGACGCGGGCAAGAGCGCCTCCACGTGGTCGGTGGCGGCGCCGAGCCGGAGGATGTGACGCTGGCCGCCGCCGCCGATGCGGAGCACCGGCCGTCCCGCCTCGCAGCTCGCGCCGCGGTCCTCGATGGCGAAGCGGCCGGTCTCCTGGCCCATCTCGTCGAGGTGCATCGCGCGCTCTCCTTCGCCGCAGCGCGTGACCACCGCCACGCCGTCGTCGAGGGGCGCGATGCCGGCCGGGACACAGCCGGCGGGCGCGTCCATCGCGGCGGCGTAGTCGATCGCGGGGCGCAGCGCGTAGACGGTCGCGGTGGGCGCCTCCTCCGCGTGGCAGAGCGCGTAGTACCAGGTGCCGCCTCGGGCCAGCGCGCCGCCCACGAAGGGCTCGCAGGGCGAGGGCACCTCGAGGCCGCCGGCGCGGTCGGTGTGGCCGCCGTCGCGGTCCAGCGCGACGTGGGTGAGGCGGGCGCAACGTCCTCCGTCGGCGCAGCCCGCGTCGGGGATGCGGCGGTAGAGCGAGAGGGTCCCGTCCTCGGACGCCGCCAGGGCCAGCCGTCCTCGCTGGCCGCGCGGGCTGCGGGTGGCCGCCCCGAGAATCGGCGGGGCGGGTGAAGCGTTGCCCGCCGTCCAGCGAGAGCGCCGACTGGATCTCGAGCGCGTCGCCGTGGTCGAGCACCCAGGCGACGCCGACCCGCCTTCCCGCAGCGGCGGCGTCGAGCTCGACGACCTGGCCCAAGCGCTCCTCGGTCGCGCCCCCGGCCGCGGCGCCGTGCGAGGCGATCGCCTCCTCGGTGCCCCGCACCTCGCCGAGAGGTCCGAGGGGCAGCGCGCGGACGCCGCCCCCGCCCGAGAAGGGCGCGCCCCACAGCAGCAGCGCGCCTTCGCCGCTCGGCACCAGCGCGAACGCGGCGGGATCGGCGACGGGGCGGCCGGCGGCGATCGGGGCCGGCGGGGGCGGAGGAGAGGGCGCGGGCCGGGGTGTCGGCGGCGCCTCGTCCTCGCCGCAGGCCGCGAAGAGTAGAGCGCTCATCACGAGCGCGGACGGGAGCGAATGACGGGGGAAGGACACCGCCCGAAGGATAGCCGTTCGCGCACCGAAGTCGGGCGCGCGGCGCCGCGGCCGTGGTTCGGGCTCGGCGCGCCCGGCCTGCTACGCTCGCCGCCATGTCGACCCAGCACCCCGCCGATGATCTCGTCGCCTACATCGAGGCCTCGCCCACGCCCTGGCACGCGGTGGCGGAGACGGAGCGCCGCCTCTCGGACGCCGGCTACCGCGCGCTCGACGAGCGGGAGAGCTGGTCGCTCGCGCCGGGCGACAAGGCCTACGTGGTGCGGGGCGGCTCCTCGATCCTGGCGTTCGAGGTGGGCCGCGTCCCGCCGCCGGAGGGCGGCTACCGCATCGTGGGCGCGCACACCGACTCGCCCAACCTGCGGGTGAAGCCGCGCGGTCAGAGCAGCGCGCACGGCTCCGAGCAGCTCGCGGTGGAGCCCTACGGCGGGCTCCTGCTGTACACCTGGCTGGACCGCGATCTGGCGCTGGCGGGTCGGGTCATGGTCGACGACGGCGAGCGCGGGGTGCGTCCCGTGCTGGTGCGCTTCGACAAGCCCATGGCGCGTATCCCGGCGCTGGCGATCCATCTCGATCGCACGGTGAACGAGGAGGGGCTCAAGCTGAACGCCCAGACGCACATGGCGCCGATGTGGGCGCTCTCCTCGGGCGGCGCGCCACGCCTTCTGGAGGTGCTGGGCGAGGCGGCGGGCGCCGCGCCGGACGTGATCCTCGGCTACGACCTCTGCCTCTACGACGTGGTGCCGCCGACCCGCGGCGGGCTGCGCGACGAGCTGATCTTCGCGCCGCGCCTCGACAACCAGGCGAGCTGCCACGCGGCGCTCTCCGCGCTGCTCGAGGCGAGCGAGCCGACCGACGCCACGCGGGTCATCGCGCTCTACGATCACGAGGAGTGCGGCAGCACGAGCGCGCAGGGCGCGAGCTCGCCCTTCCTCGGGGATCTCCTGCGCCGCCTCGCCGAGGCGGAGGGCGCCGGACGCGATGCGTACGCGCGGGCGCTGGCGCGCTCGTTCGTGGTGTCGGCGGACATGGCCCACGCGGTGCACCCGAACCACGCGGACCGCCACGAGCCCGGGCACCAGCCGCTGCTCGGCGGCGGGCCGGTGCTGAAGACCAACGCCAATCAGCGCTACGCGACCGACGGGGAGGGCGCGGCGCGCTTCGCCCGCTGGTGCAAGCGAGCCGACGTCGTGCCGCAGCACTTCGTCACGCGGAGCGATCTCGCCTGCGGCACCACCATCGGGCCTTTGAGCGCGGCGCGGCTCGGGGTGCGGACCATCGACGTCGGCAACCCGATGCTCTCGATGCACTCGTGCCGGGAGATGGCGGCGTCGGCCGACGTCGGACCGATGATCGCGCTGATGCGCGCGTTCTTCGAGAGCGCGGACTGACCGCGGCGCTCGATCATCCCTCCGACGGCCGCGGTGCCCCGCGCGCGTGTCCCGGTCAATCCCTCCGGGCGCTGGGAAGCCACCTATAGGTGGGCTTTTCGGCTGTCGAGCGGCCGAGGAGGCACCCGTAGGTGGTTTTTCGGCTGTCGAGCGGCCGAGGAGGCACCTGGAGGTGGTTTTTCGGCTGTCGAGCGGCCGAGGAGGCACCCGTAGGTGGTTTTTCGGCTGTCGAGCGGCCGAGGAGGCACCTGGAGGTGGTTTTTCGGCTGTCGCGCGGCCGTGGAGGCACCTGGAGGTGGCGCTCGAGGGACGGGACGCGCTCAGGGGCGCGGGAAGTCGATGGCGGCGTAGGGATTGCGGATGCGGGCCAGGCCGCCGTCGAAGTGGGTGCTCAAGAAGTCGAGCCAGGCGGCCGAGCCGACGTCGCTGTCGCCGATGTCGTCGTGGGTGGCCTGGCGGGTGCCGCCCATCCCGTCGCCGACCAGATCGAACTGGAGCAGGCCGGCGGTCGCGGCGCCGCCCGCGACGTTGCCGCTCAGCGGCGAGGGCACGACCTCGAACCCCACCTCCGGTCGCAGGAGCGGCTGCACGATGGGCACGCCGATGGCGCGGCCGAGCGCGAAGCCGGAGATGTTGGGGACCACCTGATCGTCCAGCACCACGCCCATCAGGACGCTCGGGACGTCGGGGGCGCGGGCGAAGCGGTCGCGGATGGTGTGCGCGCCGTAGCTGGCCGGATTCCCCGCGTCGAGGACGGTCTGCACGACCGGGAAGAAGCGCCGCACGTCGCCCTCGGTGGCGCGCGGGGGGCGAACCAGAATCGAGCAGCGAGCCGAAGAGCGGCGAGTCGCTGATGATGGTCGACACGCGGCCGCCCGGGACGACGAGCACGCCGGCGCTGTAGGCGTCGCTGGCGGTGATCAGCTCGGGGCCCATCAGCCCACCGAGCGAGACGCCGAGGTAGGCGAGCCGGCCGCCGTCGAGATCCGGCATGCCGTCGCCGGTCACGTCGGGGCTCTGCTCGAGCAGCCGCGTGAGCTGCAGGCGATCCCAGGTGGTCTGCCGGAAGTGCTCGCGGAGCACGGCCGCGTTCAGCGCCCGCGTGCGCAGGTCGCCGACGGCGAAGAACTGCAGAACGATGGTGAGCGTCGACGCGCTCGGGTCGGGGTTGGTGGGGTGCTCGCCGTGCATCAACGCGGGCGCCGCCACGGTGGCGTAGCCGGCGGGCGCGGCGAACTCGGCCAGCCGCTCCCCCTGCGAGCGCCCGCTGCCGAGCCCGTGACCGTAGAAGAGCGTGGGGAAGGGCGCCGTGCCCGTGAGCGGCAGCCAGACGGTGATCGGCACCTCGTAGCTCGTCACCGGCGTCGCGGGCGCGCCGGCGGCGCGGCGGAACACGCCGTCGGCGTCGCGGTAGTCCTGCGAGATGAAGCTGGCCTCGCAGCGGATGAAGAGCGACTCGGTGGTGCAGGTGGGCGGCGAGACGAACGCGGGCGCGTCCCGCGCGTCGATGTCGTCGGCGACCGCGATCGTGTCCTCCTCGATCGACTGGGTCGGGAACACGCTGATCGCCACCAGATCGTTCGCCGAGCCGATGGCGCCGAGGGTCTGGAGCGCGTCGATGGCGCCCTGCGTCGCGTCGTCGGGCGCGGCGAGGATCGAGGCCATGGCGGGCGAAGGCTCGAGGCAGCCGCCGGCCGCGCCGGTGAGCGCGCGGGTCACGAACGCGACCGCCATCGACTTGGCGGGCAGCGGGCGCATCGGCGCCATGAGAAGGGTCCGGCCCTCGTCCGTCGTGTCGGTCAGCACCGGCCAGAGCGTCGGCGCGCCGGGCGAGAGCACCGCCAGCCCGAGGCCCGCGCCCGCGCTGCCGGTGGCGTCGCCGCTCGGCAGCATGGTGTTGTCGAACGCGCGTCCGAAGACGAAGTAGGCGGCCGCGTTGACGCCGAAGCCGTCGAGCTCCGCGAGGTCCTCGGTGAACACGGGCTCGTAGCCGGCCATCCGCCGCGCCGTCACCGCGAACGCCGCCTCGTCGAAGTGCAGGCGCACGCCGGTCTCGGTCGTCGCGTCCTGGGTCACCAGCGCGGGCTCGGGCCACCGCGTGAGCTCCCCCGACCCCGGAATCCCACCTCAGGTTGGTGCAGCTCGGGCCCGCGTCGGGGCCTCCGTCGACCGCGGACGCACCGTCGACCGAGGCGTCGGCGGGCGTCGAGGTGCCGGGATCACACGCGGTGATCAGCAGGGCGGAGGCGAGGGCGAGTCGGCGCATCCGGCGAGCATACCGGTTCGCCGCGTGTGTGAGCCAACGCTCCGGCGACGCTTGACCCACCGTCGCCGGCGCTCGATGACCGAGGAGTCATGGCTTTGCTCGACCGCCTGCCACGCGAGGTTTCGATCTACGAGGTCTCCCCCCGGGACGGCCTGCAGAACGAGGCCGTCACCGTCCCCACCACCCGGAAGGTGCGCCTGATCGAGGCGCTGGTGGCGTCGGGGCTTCAGCGCATCGAGATCACCAGCTTCGTCTCCCCGAAGTGGGTGCCGCAGCTCGCGGACGGCGAAGAGGTGGCGGGCATGGTGCCGCGCACCGAGGGCGTGAGCTTCAGCGCGCTCTGCCCGAACGCGCGCGGTCTCGAGCGCGCTCGCGCGGCCGGCGTCGAGGAGATCGCCGTCTTCATCAGCGCGAGCGAGACCCACAACCGCAAGAACGTGAACAAGACGGTCGAGGACACCCTCGCCGGCTTCCGCGAGGTGATCCGGCCTGCGGTCGACGCCGGGCTGCGGGTGCGCGGGTACGTCTCCACGCTCTGGGGCTGCCCCTACGAGGGCGACATCGATCCCCGCGCGGGCCTGCGCATCGCCCACGAGCTGCTCGAGCAGGGCTGCTACCAGATCTCGCTGGGCGACACGATCGGCGTCGGCACGCCCGTGCAGACCAAGCGCATCGTGGAGCTCTTCCTGAGCGAGATCGCGAGCGAGAAGCTCGCGCTCCACATGCACGACACGCGCGGCACCGCGCTGCCGAACATCCTGGTCGGGCTGGAGATGGGCATCCGCACCTTCGATGCCTCGGTCGGCGGTCTCGGCGGCTGCCCCTATGCGCCCGGCGCCGCGGGGAACGTGGCCACGGAGGATCTCGTCTACATGCTCGAGGGCATGGGGGTGAGCACGGGGGTCTCCCTCGATCGCCTGGTGACGGCGGGGCAGGTGGCTTCGGCCATCGTCGGGCACGAGCTCCCCGGCAAGGTGCACCGCGCGGGCGTTCGCTCGCTCAGTACCTGAGAACCGCCCTCGACAAGGGCCAGGGTAGCGCTTCCGTTGCGATCCTCGTGTATCCTCCGGACCTTCCTTTCGGAGGTCCCATGTCCCCCCTGGTCGCCCTCGCGTTCGCGACGCCGATCTTCGGCTTCTCGCTGACCCCGCCCAGCACCGGCCCGCTGGCGATGCCCGGCGGCGTCGCGCATTCGGCCCCCATCATCGCGCAGACCGACGGCACCGTGCCCGCCGGGAGCGGCGCGACGGCGCAGGCGTCACCGAGCGGCGGCACATCGAGCTTCGCCAACATGGGCGCGCAGCTTCGCGAGCGCGAGCTGATCGGCACCGTTCACAAGGTGTTCGGGATCGCCACCTGGGCCTCGATGCTCGTCGCCGAGGTACTGGGATTCATTCAGTATTACAATCTCTACGGCTTCTTCGGGTCGATCGACAACAACCCATGCGTGAACGGCAACGCCGTCTTCGGACAAGCGCAGTGTTGGGGTGACCCATGGCCACATCGCATCGCCGCCTACGCGACGACCGCGCTCTATGCGACGACGTTCGTGCTCTCGTTCGTGATGCCCGACCCGTTGAACGCCTCGCAGGGGAACAGCGAGCACGCGAACGATCTGCGCATCCACGAGACGCTCCGCTGGGTCCACCTGGCCGGGATGATCGCCCAGGTCCTGCTCGGCGTGGTGATCGGCGAGAACTGGTTCGGGCTCGATCGGGCCAACAACTTCGGCACGCTGCAGGCGCTGGCGACCGTGCACGAGGTCATCGGGCTCGGGACGTTCGGGGCGCTGACCGCGGCCGGCGCCATCATGCTCTTCTGAGCCCGCCGTCCTCTGAGCTGCCGTCCCGCCCTCGGGCTCGAGCGCGTGTGTCGCTCTCCCGGCCGGTCCCTCCCGGCCTCGGCCACTCTCCGCGCCTGCGCAACGACCGACTGCCGGCCTCCGCGCGCGGGCCGGTCCACCGCGCGTGCGGTACGTTGGAAAACGACCCTTGCCAGCGCCCGGCGGCGGCGGATACCATCGGCGTGCTCAAAGGGCTGTAGAGCTCGCAACTGCTCGGACTCAGTAGCTTTTTCTGGGGCTTCGATCAGCCGGGCTCGTCGTCGCCGCCCCCGCTCGCGTGCTCGCGTCCCCGTGCTCGCTCGCGGGGACCGACCCAGTCCCGGACAGCGGTTGCCTGGGGGACACCCAAGACCCCCGAGGGAGATCGATGGCGTCGCAGAACGTTTCGCACCTTCTCGGTACGCTCCAGAAGGACCCCGAGAACGAGGAAGCGCTTTCGGCCCTCGGGGCGCTGATCGACGACGGCGTGCCCGACGCGCTGGACGCGGAGGCGGTGGGCCTCCTCGAGCGCGCGCGCCAAGGTCACGATGCGCGCGCCGAGTACCGAGCCCTGGCGCAGGTGCTCGAGCTTCTGGTCCGTCTGAGCATCGACGATCCCGACCGCGCCGCAGGGCTGCTGACGGAGCTCGGGCGCGTCTACCGCGAGGAGCTCCTCGACGACGCACGCGCGCAGGCGGCGTACGAGCGGGCGCTCTCGCTCCGTCCCGGTGACGACGAGATCCAGGACGCCATCGAGCAGATCGAGCAGACCGCGAAGAAGTGGAACGACATCGCGACCCGCTTCGTCGACGAGGCCGAGAGCGCGAGCGACCCCACGCTCAAGGCCTCGCTCCTGGTGAGCGCGGCGTCGCTGATTTGGAAGTACAAGAAGCGCGGCCGCGACAAGCAGGTCGACAAGCTCTTCCGAGAGGCGCTGGGCGCGGCCGAGGGCGACACGCGAGCGGCGCGGCTCTACGAGCAGGTGCTCCGCCGGCGTCAGAAGTGGAACGAGCTGGCCCAGGTCCTCTTGGACGCGGCCGAGAACGCCTCGAGCAACGACGAAAAGGTCATCTTCTACCTCCGCGCCGCGCGCTTGATGCGGAACGAGCTGGGCGAGGGGGAGCGCGCCGCGGCCTGCTACGAGCGGGTCCTCGACTTCGCGCCGGGTCACTCGGAGGCGATGGCCTTTCTGGTCGAGCACTTCACCGAGCACGAGCGCTGGGATCACCTCGTCGCGCTCTACGAGGATGCGCTCCGCTCGCGCACGCGCATCGAGGACGAGGCCGGCGCGCTCTTGCAGCTCGGCATGGTCCACTGGCGCTTCCGGGAGAGCCCCGACGAGGCCGAGCCCTTCTTCGCGCGCCTTCGGAAGATGGATCCGGCGCATCCGGGCATGCTCGACTTCTATCGGGATCGACTGATCGGCGAGGACGACACGCGCTGGGTCACCATCCTGACCGACGCGCAGCGCGTGGCCTCGAGCGAGGAGCAGAAGCTCCAGCTCGCGATCGAGCTCGCCAAGGCCGCCGAGCAGAGCGGCGTCAGCACCGAGCGCGCCATCGACGCCTGGAAGGCCGTGCTCCGTCTCGATCCGACGCACCCGGAGGCGCCCGAAGCGCTCAAGCGTCTCTACGAGAAGACCGAGAAGTGGAACGCCCTGGTCGAGATGCTCAAGGGCGAAGCGGATCGCGTCCCGAGCGACCAGCCCGCGCGCAAGGTGGCGCTCCTGCGTCACCTCGTCCCGATCTATCGGGAGAAGCTCGGCCTGGACGTGATGGTGATCAACACCTTCAACGCCATCCTCCAGCTCGAGCCGGGCGACGCCGAGGCGCTCGACGCGCTCGCGGAGACCTACGAGTCGACCGGGCGCTGGAACGATCTCATCGGCGTGCTCGGCAAGAAGGCCGAGGCGACCGAGGATCCGAGCGAGAAGGTCGCGCTCTACTCGCGGGTCGCGGGGCTGTGGATTGAGCGCTTCGCCAACTACAACCAGGCGACGGGGCCCCTCGAGAAGGTCATCGAGCTCGAGCCGGAGAACCGCGCCGCGCTCGCCGAGCTCAAGGAGATCTGACCCGGAAGAAGCGCGCCTGGAGCAGCCTCTACGAGGTCCTCGGCAAGGAGTCGCAGCTCGCGAGCGATCCGAACGCGCGGCTGGCCCACAAGCTCGAGCTCGCGAAGCTCGCCGGCGAGCGCCTGCACCGGCACGCGGAAGCCATCGCGCTCTGGAAAGAGGTCCTCGAGCAGGATCCGGACAACGGCGACGCGGTCGACGCGCTCGAGAAGCTCTCGGAGCGCGAGAAGGACTGGCCGACGCTGGCCGAGGTGGTCGAGCGTCGCGTGATCGAGGCCGACGAGCCCAAGGCGAAGATCAAGCTCCTGCAGAAGCTCGGCATGATCTACGGCGAGCACATGCAGGAGGCGGTGCGGGCCGCCAGCGCGTGGAAGCGCATCCTCGACGTCGATCCGAAGAACGGCCGCGCGCTGCGCACGCTGCGGGAGACCTTCCTCGCGTCGCAGGACTGGGAAGGGCTGGAGACGCTCTACGCCGAGGCCGGCGACTGGGAGGGGCTGGTCGACGTGCTCGGCAACGCCGCCGACCGCGCGCCGGACGCGGCGATCAAAGTCGAGCTGAGCTTCCGCGCGGCCGACGTCTACGAGCAGAAGCTCGAGCAGCCGCACCGCGCGTTCCGCAGCTACGAGCGGGTGCTCTCGGCCGATCCCGAGAACGAGCGCGCCGCGCGAGCCCTGGTGCCCCTCTACGAGCGCGACGAGAAGTGGAACCGGCTGCCGGCGCTTCACGAGGTGCTCTATCAGCACGCCGAGGACGACGCGGCGCGGCTCTCGATCCTCGTGCGCCTCCGCGAGCTGGCGGTGGAGCGCCTGAGCGACGGCGCGGCGGCGTTCGGGTACGCGGCGCGGGCGTTCGAGCTCGCCCCGACGGACGTGTCGGTCCGCGATGCGCTGGCCGAGGAGGCCGAGCGTTCGGGCAAGCACGGCGCGGCGCTGAAGCTCTACCTCACCCGGCTCTCGACGCTGGAGGAGAACGAAGAGTCGCCCGACGAGCAGCTCTGGCTCCGCCGGCGCGTCGCCTCGGTGGCCGGGGAGCAGCTCTCGCAGAACGAGCTCGCGGTCGAGCAGCTGCGGGCCATCTTGGACGTGCAGCCCGAGGACGCCGAGGCGGCCGACGCGCTGGAGGGAATCTACCGCAGCGAGGCGAAGCACCGCGAGCTGCGCGGGCTGCTCCTTCACCGGGTCAGCCACGCGGCGGACGACGGTGAGCGGCTGCGCCACCTGGGCGAGCTGGCGCGCCTCGAAGAGGACGTGCTGGAGGACGCGGAGAGCGCCGCCGCCCGCTTCCGGCAGATCCTGGAGATCGACGCGACCGACCGCGCGGCGCTGACCGCGCTGGACCGCCTCGCGGCGGCGGGCGGCCGCTGGGACGAGCTCACGGAGGTGATCCGCCAGCGGCGCGAGCTCGCCGAGACCGATGCGGAGCGCAACGAGCTGACCTTGCGGCTCGGCGAGGTGCTGGCCACCGCGCTCGAGGACCACCCGGGCGCGCTCGAAGCGTTCGGGGAGGTCGTCCGGGTCAAGCCCGAGAGCGGCCGCGCCATCGCCGGCCTGGAGCTGCTCGCCGGCGCCGATCCTTCGCTCGGCCCGCAGGTCGGGCAGCTGCTGGAGGCGGCCTACGAAGCCACCGGCGCCTGGGAGAAGCTGGCCGGGATCATCGAGCGGCGGCTGGCCGCGACGGAGGACGCCGGCGAAAAGCGCGCGCTGCGCCTCCGCTACGCCGAGCTGAGCGCGCGCAAAATCCAGGACACCGGCTCGGCCTATCAGGCGCTCGAAGACGCGTTCCTCGACGATCCGGCGGACGAGGAGATGCAGGATCGCCTCCTCGACGCCGCCGAAGCGGCCGAGCGGCACGAGGACCTCGCGGCGGCGTTCTCGACCGCGATGGAGAGCGGCGGGATGAGCGGCGAGGAGAGCGCCGCGCTGGCCGGCAAGCTCGCCCAGCTCTACGACGTGGTGCTCGCGCGCCCGGCCGACGCGGAGCCTTTCCACAACATCGTGCTCGAGCACGACCCGCTCGACGAGCGCTCCTTCGCCTCGCTCAAGGAGCTCTACACCAACCACGAGCGGTGGGAGGACCTGCAGAAGCTCTACCGCGAGCGCATCGCGGAGACCGTCGACACCGAGGCGAAGCTCGATTCTGCTGATGCAGATATGCTTCCTCTTCGAGGAGCTGATCGACAACCTGGAGCAGGCCATCCGCGCCTACCAGGACGTGCTGGAGCTCGACCCCGAGCACCAGGCGTCGCGGCGGGCGCTCGAGCGACTCTACGAGCGCACCGAGCGCTGGCGGGATCTGGTGGGGCTCTGCGCACCGAGCTCGAATCGGGCGAACCCCGACGAGCAGGTCGGGCTCACCCAGCGGCTCGGCATGCTGCACGAGAAGAAGCTCGGCGAGCCGGCCCAGGCGGTCGATCACTACGAGCAGGTGCTGGTCGCCGAGCCGAACCACAAGCACGCGCGCGAGGCGCTCGAGCGCTTGATGGTCAACCCGGGCCAGCGACAGCGCGTCGCGCGGATCGTCGAGCCCATCTACGAGGAGCGCGGCGACTGGCCGGAGCTCGTCGGTGTGCTCGAGGTGCAGCTCGAGGAGGTGCACGACACCGGCTCGGTGGTGGCGCTCTTGTCGCGCATCGCGGAGCTGGCCGAGAACCGCCTCCACGACCCCTCGGCCGCGTTCGCCAGCGTCTCGCGGGCGGTGCTCGCCGATCCGGCCGACGCGCCCATGCGCGAGGAGCTGGCGCGCTTGGCGCGCATGCGCGACTGCGAGCGCGAGCGGGCCGATGTCCTGGAGAAGGCCATCGTCGCCAGCGAAGACGCCCCGAGCGTGAAGAGCGAGCTCTTGCTCGAGCTCGCGCAGCTCTGGGACG
Source organism: uncultured Pseudomonadota bacterium (assembly GCA_963832725.1). Taxonomy (GTDB): domain Bacteria; phylum Myxococcota_A; class Polyangia; order Polyangiales; family Sandaracinaceae; genus JAEZBP01. The sequence goes on along the minus strand of CAWHVG010000003.1, from coordinate 1,029,178 downwards.
AGCGGGTCGGTGACGTCGACGAGGCGGAGAGCGCGTACGGTCGATTGATCGCGGCCGATTCGGACGACCCGGACACCGTCCTCACGGCGTCGCGGGCGCTGGAGCGCATCCACCTCGGCAAGGGCGACCACGCCGCGTTGGCGGAGGACCTGCGCCGCCAGGTGCAGCTCGAGCACGACGTGGAGGAGCGCCGCCGGCTCTTGGTGCGCTTGGCGGATCTGCTCGAGGAGGTGATCGAGGATCAGGACGGCGCCATCGCCGCGCATCGCGAGCGCCTCGAGCTCGATCCGGCGGACGTCGACGCCATGCGCGCGCTCGAGCGGCTCTACGAGCAGCAGGGCGAATGGCAGAAGCTGATCGGCATCCTGCAGACGCGCGACGGCGTCGTCGTCGACGAGTCCGAGCAGAAGTCCATCGCTCGCCGCATCGGGGCGATCTACGAGGAGGAGCTCGAAGACTCCGACAACGCGATCATCGCTTACAACGACGCGCTCTCGCGCTTCGGCCAGGATCACGACACCCTCGGCGCCCTCTCACGCCTCTACGAGAAGGCGGAGAAGTGGGAGGACCTGCTCGAGGTCGCCGAGATGGTCTACGAGATGGCGGAGCAGGCGCCGGTGCGCGCGGCCATCCGCTACCAGATGGGCGAGATCATGCGCTCGCGGACCGGCGACCTCGAGCGAGCGGTCGAGGCGTACGCCGAGGTGCTCGATCTCGTCCCCGACCACGAGGGGGCGCTGGCCTCGTTGGCCGAGGTGATGGGGGCCGAACAGGCCCGACGAGAGGCCTTCGCCGACGCGGACACGCGCGAAGAGCAGGCGGTCCCGCGCGACGACGCGAGCGAGGCGGAGAGCGCGGAGGCGGCGGACGGCCAGTCGGGCGACGGCGAGTCGGCAGAGGCCGTGGCTGGTGAGTCGGCTGAGTCGGACGGCGCCGAATCGGAGAGCCAGGTCGCCGAGGCGTCCGAAGGCGACGGCGAGCCCGCGGAGCCGGGAGGCTTCGGCGACGAGGCGCCGACCGAGCAGATGGCGGAGCCGACCCCCGAGGAGCCCACCTATCCACTCGAGGTGCGCATCGAGGCCGCGCGGGTGCTGGTGCCGCGCTACGAGTCGGTGGCCGACTACGACGCTCTCCTCGGCGCGCTCCTGGTGCTGGCCGAGTCGGACGATCCGCTCGAGCGCTTCCGTTCCCTGCGCCGCGCCGCCGAGGTCGCCGACGTCGGGCTCGAGGACGCGCCGGGCGCGTTCACGCTCCTCGGGCGCGCGGTCCGCGCAGGCCTGGCGGAGGACGATCTCGGCATCATGCTCCGCGACCTGCGCCGGCTGGCGGAGGCGTCGACGAGCTTCCGCGCGTACGCCAATCTCTTGGAAGAGGTCGTCCCGGAGATCCTCGACGGAGAGCTGGTCGTCTACGCCCTCGTCCAGGTGGCCGAGGTCGCCCGCGAGCGGCTCGACGATGCGGCGCTGGCGCGGCGCTACTACGAGCGTGTGCTGGAGCAGCAGCCCGATCACGCGGGCGCGCTCGATGCGCTCGAGGAGCTGACCACCGCGGCCGGCGATCACCCGGCGCTCCTCGACGTCCTCCGTCGCAAGACCGACCTCGCCGAGAGCGACGAGGCCCGCGTGCAGCTCCTCTTGCGCCGCGCCGCCCTCAACGAGAACGAGCTGAGCGACGTCACGGCGGCCATCGACTGCTACGAGCAGGCGCTCGGCGAGGCGCAGCCGCGCGAGGCCTACGACGGGCTGGAGCGGCTCTACCAGCGCGCGGAGCGCTACCCGGATCTGGCCTCGCACTACGAGCGGATGCTGGCCGACGGCATCGGCGACGCGGTGGAGATCCGCTACCGGCTGGGCGCGACCAACCTCGACCACCTGCACGACGCGTGGGGCGCCACCGAGCAGTTCCGCGAAGCGCTCGAGCTGGACAGCCGCCACGAGCCGACCATCGCGGCCCTCGAGCGGCTGATGGAGGACGAGGAGCACCGCGCCACGGCGGCCGAGATCCTCGAGCCCGTGTTCCTCCAGCAGATGCAGTGGCCGAAGGTCACGGCCTGCCTCGAGGCGCGCATCGCGGCCGAGGCGGACGTCGACGAGCGCAAGGCGCACCTCACCCGGCTCGGTCGAATCTACGAGGACTACCTCGAGGACCTCGACGGCGCGCTGGAGAGCTACGCGCGCCTCTTCCGCGAGGACATCCGCGACGAAGGCACCTGGGAGACGCTCTCGCGCCTCGCGCGCGTGCTGGAGCGCTACGGCCGGCTGGCGGAAATCTACCAGGAGGCGCTCGAGGAAGAGACCGTCGACGACGAGAGCACCGCCAAGCTCGCGTTCACGACCGGCCAGCTCCACGAGACCCGCACGGAGGATCTGGAGGCGGCGTCGCGCCTCTACCAGCGCGCCCTGCGCTTCGACCCCACCGACCACGGCGCGTTCGAGTCACTCGAGCGCGTGCTGCGCAAGCGGGAAGCCTGGGACGCGCTGCTCGAGCTCTACCGCGAGCAGGCGCAGGCGGCGGACGAGGACGGCGATCGCGTGGCGCTCCTCCGCAAGAGCGCGCAGCTCCTCGAAGAGCAGCTCGCCGCGCCGGACCGCGCCATCGAGGCCTACCGGGACATCCTCCTCATCGCGCCCGACGACCCGAACGCGATCGGCTCGCTGGACGACCTCTTCACGGCGCAGGAGCGCTGGTCCGAGCTGGCCGATCACCTGCGGCATCAGGTCGAGCTCGCGGCGGGCGAGCCGGACGAGAACGATCTGAAGCTGCGTCTGGCCAACGTCCTTCAGGACAAGCTCCAGGACGTCGACGCGGCCATCGACGTCTACGAGGACATCACCGCCTCCGATCCGCACCACGTCGACACGGTGACCTCGCTGGAGGCGCTCGTGCAGATGCCGGAGCACCAGCTCCGCATCATCCAGATCCTCGAGCCCATCTATCTCGCCACCGATCAGTGGCGGAAGCGCATCGCCATCTACGAGGCGCAGGTCGCGCTCACCGAGGACCCCTACGATCGGGTGCGGCTGCTCTCGCAGATCGCCGGCCTGCACGAGACGCGTTCGGGAGACCTCCAGCTCGCGTTCCACGCCTACGCGCGGGCCATGGCGGTCGAGCCGGACAACGAGGACGTGCGCGGCGAGGTCGACCGCATAGCAGGCGACCTGGGTACCTGGGAGGCGCACGTCGCCGCCTACGAAGAGGCGCTCGGCTCGAGCGACGACCCGACGGTGAGGTCGATGCTGCTCGCCACCATGGCGCGCGTACACGACGAGAAGCGCGGCAATCCGCGGGCCGCGATCGAGACCTACGAGCGCTTGATGGAGGTCGACCCCGACGACCCGAGCCCGCTCGACTCGCTCGAGGCGCTGCACACGATGGTCGGCGATTGGCGCGGGCTGGTAGACGTGCTCCAGCGCAAGGTCCAGCGCTCGTTCGATCCGGCCGAGCGCGGCGAGCTGCTGCGGCGGGCCGGCTCCGTGCTCGAGGAGCTGCTCGGCGACCGCGTCGGGGCCATCGAGGCCTACCGGTCGGCGCTGGTCGAGGACGAGATGGACGACATCGCCCTCGAGTCCCTCGACCGGCTCTACGCGGCGTCGGAGGATTGGGCCGAGCTGGCCGACGTGCTGCGGCGGCGCATCGAGCTCGAGCAGGATCCCGGCGCTCGAGTGGAGATCGGCCTCCGCCTCGGTCAGGTCCAGGAGGAGCAGCTCCGGCAGCCGGACGACGCCATCGAGGCGTTCCAGCGCGTGCTCGACGACGAGCCCGAGGAGTCGGCCGCGGTCGAAGCGCTCTCCAGGCTCTACGAGCGGCAGGCGATGTGGCCGGAGCTGCTCGACAACCTGCGGCTGCGCGCGTCGACCACCGACGACGGCGAGAAGCGCGTGCAGCTCTTGTTCCGCGCCGGCGAGGTGCTCGGGCGCGAGATGGACGACGTGCCCGGCGCGCTCGCGACCTACGAGGAGGTGCTCGGTCTCGACTCGCACTGCGAGCCGGCCATCCAGGCGCTCCTGCGCATCAGCAAGCTGGAGGACTACCGCGCCCAGGCGTGCGACATCCTCGAGCCGCTCTTGCGCACGCAGGAGCGCTGGGACGAGCTCGCCCAGCTCCTCGACGGCAAGGCGCAAGCCGCGTTCGACCCCGAGGACAAGCGCGACGAGCTGCGGCGCCTCGCCGAGGTGCACGAGCTCGGTCGCAACGACGCGGAGGCGGCATTCGAGGCCTACCGGCGCGCGCTGGCAGAGGATCCGGCCGACGGCAGGACGGCCGACGACGTGGAGCGGCTCGCGGCGGCGCTCGGCGCCTGGGACAAGGCCGGGGATGCGTTCGCCGTGCGGGCCTCCTCGGTGCTGGAGCCCGACGTCGCGCGCGACCTCTACGGTCGTCTCGCCCGCATCGCGGAGCAGCAGCTCGGCGACGACATGCGGGCGATCGAGGCGTACTCGCGCGCGCTCGAGCAGGTGGGCGACGATCCCGACGCGCTGGCAGCACTCGACCGCCTCTACGTCAAGACGCAGGCCTGGTCGGAGCTCGGCGAGGTCCTCGACCGGCGCATCCAGGCGTCGATGGATCCGGCCGAGCGCGGCGAGCTCTTGGTGCGGCTCGGCACGCTCAAGCAGGAGCAGTTCGAGGATCGCCGCGGCGCCTTCCGCGCCTTCTCGGAGGTGCTCGACCGCGACCCCGCCGAGCCGCGGGCGGTGGCGGCGATGGAGTCGTTGCTCGAAGACGACGAGCTCGCCGGCGAGGTCGTCGAGGTGCTCGAGCCGGTCTACCGGCAGACCGGCGCCACCGAGAAGATCGCCGCGCTCTTCGACGTGCGCATCCAGCTCGCGGACACGGACGGCGAGCGCGTGCGCTTCCTGCAGGAGCAGGCGCAGCTCTACGAGACGGATCTCGGCGATCCGGCGCGCGCGCTCGATGCTCTCCGGCGGGCGTTCGAGCTCGACCCGCGGGACGAGACGCTGGTCGTCGACATCGAGCGCTTGGCGCCCGTGGCCGGTGCTTGGGAGTCGCTGCGCGGCCTGATCGAGAAGGTGGTCGACGGGGACGACGTGGACCGCATGCTCGCCCGCGACCTGAACATGCGCGCGGCGCGCTGGTACCGCGACCATCTCGGCGACGCCGAGGCGGCCGAGGCGCGCCTGCGGGCGGCGGTGAAGGCGGATCCGGACACGGCCGAGGCGCACGAGCAGCTCGTCGAGCTCCTCCGCCAGCCGGGGCGCGAGAAGGACCTCGTCGACGCGCTGGTCTACTGGGCCGAGGTCGACTTCGACGAGGACGCGAAGAAGGCGCGGCTGCGCGAGGCGGCGGCGCTGGCCGAGTCGGCGCTCGGCGAGCCCGAGCTGGCGGCCTCCTGCCACTCGAAGATCCTGGAGGCCGATCCGATCGACGCCGAGGCGCTCGATCAGCTCGTCCGCCTGGAGGCCGACGCAGGCCGGCACGCGAAGGTGGCCGAGCTCCTGGTCCGGCGCATCGACGTGGAGGCGGATCCGGAGCGCCGCATTCAGCTCCGCAAGCAGCTCGCGCGGACCTACGGCGAGCACCTCTCGGACACCGAGAGCGCCATCGAGGCCTGGGGCGGAGCGCTCGACGAGGAGCCCACCGATCTCGAGTCGATCACGGCGCTCGAGGGGCTCTACGAGGCGACCGATCGCTGGAGCGACCTCGAGGAGCTCATCCAGCGGCGGCTGGACATCGCCGAGACGCCCGCCGACCGCATCGCAGCTCGGGTTCGCCTGGCGCGTTTGGCCGATCAAAGGCTCGGCCGGCGGGACGAAGCGATTGACCAGCTCCGCGAGATTCTCGAGGAGGATCCCGGCAACCCCGAAGCGCTCGACGAGCTGGAGCGGCTCTACACCGCCGCCGAGCGCTGGGAGGACTTGGTCGAGCTGCTCGAAGGGCGCGCCCGCGACGCCGAGAGCGCAGGCGATGCAGCGCTCGAGCTCGATGTGTTGGTCCGGCTCGGCTCGGTCCACGTCGAGCAGCTCGGCGACACCGAGAAGGCCATCGGCATCTACCAGCGGGTGCTCGAGCGCGAGCCCTCGCACGTCGGCGTGTTGAGCGCGCTGGTGGAGCTACACCGCCAGCGCGAGGACTGGGCGCAGGTGGCGGACACCCTCGAGCGTCTCGGCAACGTGCAGGAAGGCGAGCAGGCCATCGCGACCGCCAACGCGTTGGCCGAGTTGGCCGAGGAGAAGCTCGGCGACGCCGACCGCGCGGAGCGTGCGCTGCGCCGCGCCTACGACCTCGACCCGAGCTCCACCGAGGCGCGCGAGGCGCTCAAGGCCCACTACGAGAAGCACGGCCGAGCCGCCGAGCTGGCCGAGATGCTCTCGCTCGACGAGCAGGAGACCCAGGACCCGAAGGAGAAGGTGAAGCTCCTCAAGCGGATTGCCGAGCTCTACGCCGGGCCGATGAACGACCCGGGCGCGGCGGCGCCGTACCTCGAGCGCGCTTCGCAGCTGGACCCCGAGGATCGCGAAGTCCTCCTGCCGCTCTGCGACCTCTACATCGCCGCCGGCCGGCAGACCGACGCCATCCCGGTGCTCGAGCAGATTGTCGCCAGCTACGGCTCGCGCCGGAACAAGGAGGTGGCCGTCTATCACCACCGCCTCGGCAAGGCGAAGGCTTCGATGGGCGATCTCGACGGCGCCATGGAGTCCTACGACGCGGCGTTCAAGGTCGACCTCACGAACATCCAGGTGCTGTCCGACCTCGGTCGCCTCTGCCTCACGCGCGGGGACTTCGACCGGGCGCAGAAGACCTTCCGCGCGCTCCTGCTCCAGAAGCTCTCGCCCGACGACGGGATCACCAAGGCGGACGTCTACTTCCACCTCGGCGACATCTCGGCCAAGCAGGGCGACAACCGGAAGGCCATCTCGATGCTCGAGCGCGCGGTGGCCGAGGACAGCGGGCACGAAGAGGCGAGCGCCCTCCTGGCCCAGCTCAAGGGCTGAGAGGACCGAGCTCGAGGCGAGGCGCGAAGGCCACGCTTTGCGAGGACGGATCCCGCGCGGCTTGGCGCGTCGGCTCTGACGGGGCACCCGACACGCTCGGATGCGCAAGCCGGGCAAGGAAGGCGGTCGCGCTCCTCGCCCCCGCTCGCGGACTGCCGCCCAGCGCGGGAGCCGTCTCGCGACGAGCGCTGCGAGCACAGATTGCGTCGGCGGCGCGTCCGCTGCGATGACACGCTTCCGCGCGCGAGGTCCGCTGTCTGGGTCACGTCCATGCGATTCGAGGCAGGTCGGGACCTGCGTGTCATCCTCCGGGCATCGTGCCGACCGTGATCGCCATCGACGGGGCTCTGTCGGGCCCCGACCACGCCGCCATCTCCGTCCTGGACCGCGGCTTCCTCTACGGCGACAGCGCGTTCGAGGTGCTGCGGACCTACGACGGTCAGCCCTTCGCGCTGAGCGCGCACCTCGAGCGGCTCACGCGCTCCTGCGAGCGTCTCGGCATTCCTCCCGCCGACGAAGGGCGGGTCCGCGCGGAGGTCGAGGCGGCGCTCGCCGAGGCGGCCAACGAAGAGTCCTACGTGCGGGTGGTGATCACCCGCGGCGAGACCGCGATGGGCCTCGTGGTGAGCGGCGTGCTGCGGCCGCGCCGGGTGGTGGTGGTCATGCCGCTCTCGCCCCAGCCGGATGCGATCTACGAGGAGGGCGTCGAGGTCGGGACGGTGTCGATTGCGCGGGCGCTCGACGGCACCGGCGCGGCCGGCGCGAAGGCCTCGAACTACCTGCCGAACATCCTCTCCCTCGAGCAGGTGCGCGCGCGCGGCGCCTACGAGGCCGTCACGATTGCCTCGGGCGGTGAGCTGCTCGAGGGCGCGACCAGCAACCTCTTCGTCGTGAAGGGCGGGCGCGTCGCCACGCCGCCGCTCTCGGTCGGCATCCTGGGCGGGATCACCCGCCGGGTCGTGTTTCGTGCGGCGGCGCGGGCGGGCGTGCCGGTCGACGAGCGGCTCCTCTTCCCGCCGGATCTCTACGGAGCCGACGAGGCCTTCATCACCAGCTCGCTGCGCGAGATCGTCCCGGTGGTCCGCGCGGACGGCGTGGCGGTGGGGCAGGGGGTCCCCGGACCCGTGACGACGCGGCTCCGCGAGGCCTTCCGCGAGGTCGCCCGCGCCATCCTCGACGAGGAGCGGGCGGTTGACTCCGGCGGCGTGCTCCGCTAGTACCCGGCGCCTCGATGTACCCGCTCCGGGTTCGTTCGGAGCTCGCGCCGTGCCTTGGTCACGAAGCTCGAGCTTTCGCACGTGGGAGCGAGCCCGGAACCACCTTCGGGCTGGCGGTACCAGAAAGGGAAGAGCATGTCTTCGATCACCGGGAAGACCGAGAAGCGCCGTGAGATTCGCGGCAAGTCGGCGGGCAAGAAGCAGAAGGGGCTTCGCGCCAAGAACGGCACGCCCAAGTTCCCGATCGACCCGAAGAAGGCCGGTCCGGACAGCGCCGAAAAGCGCGGCTGAGCCTCCTTCCACTGCGGGCGGCGGCGTTCGATGAAGCGTGCGCCTCGTCGTGCTCGGCCGTCCGTCCGACGGAGCCGGACCGCTCAATGGAGCGTGTGCGAGCGTCCGTCGTGCTCGATCGTCGGCACCCCCGAGTCCCGCTGATGGGGCTCGGGCGGAATGACGTAGAGGATGGCGCGCTCGGCGTCGAGATCCTCGTCGGGCACGACCTCGTCGTCCGGCACCGCCGGCACGGCTCGGGCCTGCATGACCTCCGCGGCGGCGAGGATGGCGCGTTCCTCCTCCTCCCACTGGCGGAGCGTGGCGCGATCCCGACGCTTGCGTCGGACGTAGGCGATCACGATCAGGATCGCGGCGATCACCCAGAGCCCGCCGCTCCCGAAGAGGAGCGGCCACGCCTGGAAGCGCTCCGAGAGATCGTCGTGCCACTCGATCTCCAGGCTCTGCATGCGGATCGAGTAGGTTCGCCGGAGCGCGGTCTCGAACGACTGTCCGTCGCCGAGCCGTCGCACCACCTCGCGGAAGCGTGCCTCTCCGTCGTCGCGCGCGAGGAGCCAGCGGACGAAGTCTGCGCTCTCGGCGTAGGCGAGGTTCACGCGGCCCGGCCGGCTCGGGAACGCACCCGAGAGCTCGTCCATCGGCAGGAGGCGTCCGGACACGGAGCCGGACCAGAGCGTTCGGATCCGCTCGAGATTGTGCTCACCCGCTTGATGGATGGCCACGCCTTCGCTGAACCAGCGCGGGATGGGGTGTCCGTCGACGGCGCGGGCGAGGGCGATGTGGGAGAGCTCGTGTGTGAGCACCTCGTCCATGGCGGGGCGCTCCCACGTCTCGGGCGCCGCCAGCGTCAGGAGCACGAGGCCCCGAGAGGGATAGGCCACGCCGCTCGCGTAGCCGGGGGGTGGCTCCCCGGTCGGGGCCAACGCCGCCATCTCCTCCGGGTCGCGGCCGATGCGGATGAGCAGCGCGTCGTCGACGGAGGCGCCGAGCTCCCGAACGAGGCGCGGCCAGGCTTCCCGGTAGGTCGCGCGCAGCTCGTGCGCCACCTCGCGGGCCTGCCGATGGACCTCCCACACGACCTCACCGTCGTGCTCCCGCACGAAACCCTCGGGCGCGGGGGGGAGCGCACCGCGGGTCTCCCCCGACTCGGGCACGTCGGCAGCGGCCTGTGCCCGGGCCTGCGGCGCCGACGAGAAGCAGAAAACAAGCGCGAAGAGCGGCCCGAGCAGGTGACGAAGGAGGTTCCAGCCGTGCGCGCGCTTCATCGGCTCCTGCTCGAGGGCGCTACATGCCCCCAGGCTCAAAGCGTAGCACCGGCTGTGTCGCCCCACCGCCGTTGCCGCCCGTTCCGAGGGCGATGCCGATGATCAACGCCGCCAGGAGCAGCGCGGCTGCGCCGTAGGGCCAGTAGCGCTCGAAGAAGTCGGGCTCGTGCGGTTGCTCCTCCGGGGCCGCCTGCACCGCGGCGGCCGGCGCGCTCTGAGCCGTCTCTTCCGCCGTGGGGACCGTGGCGGGCTCGACCTCCGCGACCGTCTGGGCGCCGCGGCTCGACGCGCGGGCGCGCTGCGCGACGAACTCGCCGACGCGCGCCTCTCGAGTGGCGGGCTCCAGCCGGAGCGCCCCCTCGTAGAATGCGGCGTTCCGGACGTCGAGGACCAGCACCTCCGGCGTGCCGTCGCCTGCGCGCACCACCGCCACCGCGACCGCGCCGGCGCGCCGGCCGAGAGAGGCCAGGATGGGGGCGTCGTGGGCCTCGTCCGCGCTCAGCCGCCGCCGCGCACGGCGCACCTCGTCCAGCCCGTCGTCGTCTTCCCCCGCCTCGCCGCGGAGCGCGCCGCGCAGGCCCGGGTCGAAGGGCAGCCGAAGCGTGCCACGGACGGCGTCCTCCACGCGCTCGGCGGCGCGCTGCATGGTCGGATCCGGGTCGCCGACCACCACGACCGCGACCTTCGGCGCCGGTTGGTTCGCCTCGGCCGCGTCGCCCTCGGCCGCGTCGCCCTCGGCCGCGTCGCCCTCGGCCCCATCGTGGTCGGGCGGGCCTTCACCGGTCGCGGTCGCGGCCTCACGCTCTCCGGCGCCTGCCTCCGCGGCGTCCCCGTCTCCCGCATCGTCGCCGGTGTCCGCATCGTCCCCGGTGTCCGCATCGCCGCGGGTTCCATCGGCGCGCGCGCTCTCGTCGCTCGTCGCGTCTCCGTGCTCGGTCGCGCCCTCGCCGCTTCCGGCCGGTTCGGTCTCGGCCGCCGACGAGTCGCCGGGCGCGGGCGAGGCGGGCTGCGCAGCGGCGGCGGCGGGGAGCAAGAGGAGCACGCAGGAGAGTGCGAGCGAGCGCGGCATGCGCCCCGGTGTAGCGCAAGCGGGGAGGTCGCGCAGGGGCTCGACTCCCGTCCCCGAGCCGTGTACTCCACCCTGAGTCGATGCTGAAGCTGCGTGCCGCCGCCAACATGCTCTGGGCCTACAGCTGGACGGGCGCCATGAGCGGGTGGGTCATCGCGCGTCAGGTCGTGCGCGAGGATCCGGCGCTCTTCCGGCGTCACACCCGCATCTGGGCGCGCTACGTCGCCCGCGGCGTCGGCCTGCGCATCGACGCCTTCGGAACCGAGCGACTCGACCCCGCGCAGACGTACATCTTGATGGCCAACCACCAGAGCCACGTCGACATCGTCGCGCTCTTCAACGCGCTGCCGATGGTGCCGGGCTTTCTCGCGAAGGCGGAGCTCCGGCGGGTGCCGATCTTCGGGCGGGCGATGGAGGTCGGCGGGCACGTCTTCGTGGACCGGGCGCGCCATCGGGAGGCGGTCGCGGCCATCGCGGAGGCGGCCGAGGATGTCCGGCACGGCAGCTCGATCGTCATCTTTCCCGAGGGGACCCGCAGCAGCCGGCGCGAGGTGCTGCCCTTCAAGAAGGGCGGTTTTCATCTGGCGAAGCAGTCGGGGGTCCCGTTGGTGCCGGTGGGGATCCGCGGGACGGCCGAGATTCTGCCCAAGCACACGTCGCAGCTCATGCCGGGGCGTTGCGAGGTGCACGTGGGTGAGCCGCTCTCGGTGGAGCATGTGCGGGAGGCGCCGCTCGAGGAGCTGATGGCGGAGGTGCGGCAGGCGATCGTGGAGCTGAGCGGGTTGCCGCCGGCGGCGGATTGTCGGCACGCCTGAGCTTTCGCTGGCTCGGGTCCTTGGGCTCTGGTTGGGGCCGGGGCATTGGCTTCTGGCTCGGGTTGGGCTGCCGGGGTGGCTCGGGTTGGGCTGCCGGGGTGGCTCGGGTTGGGCTGCCGGGGTGGCTCGGGCGGGGCGGAGCCGGGGCTGCCGCGGATGATCGTCCGGCGGGTCGCGGGGGCTCGCCGCCTCCTTCGAAGGGCCCCGCCCCCAGCGCCGCGCAACGAACGTTCGAACGGCAGAACGTTCGTCACGCGGCGCGTGATGAGGCACCCCTAGGCGTCGGGGGCGAGCCCTCACGACCCGCCTCCTCGGGTTCATGGACCGCAACGGGTTTCGTGCTTGTACGGGTCCCGACGTACGCGCACACGGCGCGCGTACGCCACGACTGCTGACGCGGGCCGCCGCTCGCTCGCTTCGCTCGAGGTGCCGGAGCTGCCGCGGGTCGCTGCTCGCTCGTTTCGCTGGATGTGCCGGAGCTGCCGCGGGTCGCCGCTCGCTGGCTACGCTCGATGTGCCGGAGCTGCCCCCGGTAGCGAGCTCGGTGTGGGAGGTGCCGCCGGCCGGCTGTGCTCGCTTCGTGATGGAGAGGGCTGCCGTCGGGCTCCGCGGTGGTTTCGCGGGGCTGGGAGTGGGCCGGTCGGCGGTGGAATCAGTCTGAACCGCCGAGGAGTGGCTGCCGTCGGGCTCCGCGGTGGTTTCGCGGGGCTGGGAGTGGGTCGGTCGGCGGTGGAATCAGTCTGAACCGCCGAGGAGTGGCTGCCGTCGGGCTCCGCGGTGGTTTCGCGGGGCTGGGAGTGGGTCGGTCGGCGGTGGAATCAGTCTGAACCGCCGAGGAGTGGCTGCCGTCGGGCTCCGCGGTGGTTTCGCAGGGCTGGGAGTGGGTCGGTCGGCGGTGGAATCAGTCTGAACCGCCGAGGAGTGGCTGCCGTCGGGCTCCGCGGTGGTTTCGCGGGGCTGGGAGTGGGTCGGTCGGCGGCGGAATCAGTCTGAACCGCCGAGGAGTGGCTGCCGTCGGGCTCCGCGGTGGTTTCGACCGTCTGGGAGCGGGTCGGTCGGCGGTGGAATCAGTCTGAACCGCCGAGGAGTGGCTGCCGTCGGGCTCCGTGGTGGTTTCGCGGGGCTGGGAGTGGGTCGGTCGGCGGCGGAATCAGTCTGAACCGCCGAGGAGTGGCTGCCGTCGGGCTCCGCGGTGGTTTCTCCGGTCTGGGAGGGGCTCCGTCGGGGCGTGGGAGTGGTTCGTTGGAGAGTCGATGAGCGGAGTGGGCTCGTCGGCGCGCCTATTCGTTCCACGGCGCTGTGCGCTCGCGGCCTAGCTCGATGTGGACGAGGGTGAGGCCGCTGGCAGGCGCCGTCTCGCCTGCGTGGTCGCGGCTCGCGTCGGGGCCGAGGAGGGCGGCGACGTCGCTCGGGCGCATGCGCTCGCGGCCGACATCCACCAGGGTGCCGACCAGGATGCGGACCATGTGCTGCAGGAACGCGGTGCCGGTCACTTCAATCGCGACGAGATCCTCCCGCTCCGCGTGCGCGCGCTTCAGCTCGACGCGGGTCAGGGTGCGGACGGTGTTCTCGCGGATGTCGGCCGCCGATCGGAAGGCCCGGAAGTCGTGCTCGCCCTCGAACTGCGAGGCCGCTTCGGCCATGGCGTCCACGTCGATCCACTCCTCGGGCGCGGTCGGCACCTTGCCATGCCAAGGTCGAGCTCGCCGCGGGCCGAGATGCCAGACCCGCCGCCGCCACTGCGGGTCGCGCACTGGCCCGAGGTGCAAGAGGTAGCGGTACCTTTTCCACGCCGCGTCGTAACGCGGTTGGTAGCCGACCGGGCAGTCCTCGGCGGCGCGCACCACGATGTCCGGAGGCAGCCTGCCGTTGAGCGCTCGCATCCAGCCGATCATCGGCAGCGCGCGCGGGCTGTCGAACGCGACCACCTGATCCTCGGCGTGGACGCCCGAGTCGGTGCGGCTCGTCCCCCGGATCTTCACGTCGGCGCCCGCGACCCCGCTCACCACACGCGCGAGCTCGCCTTGCACCGTGCGGAAGCGGGGTTGGCTCTGCCAGCCCACGAAGCCCGAGCCGTCGTAGGCGACGCGGAGACGGACGCCGTGCACGCCGCTCAGAAGGTGAAGCCGAGGCCGGCGACCCAGCCCCAGCCGCTGACGTTGAGCTGCGAGCCGATCAGCGAGCCCGCCATCGAGTACCAGGGCTCGAAGAAGACCTCCGAGTGGTTCACGCCCCACTCCTCGTCGAGCTGGCGGGCCGCGCGCGGCTCGAGGAAGTCGAGCTCCAGCGACACCTTGCCGGCGAAGCGAGGACCGACGCTCCAGCCGTTCTGGCTCATGGCCGCCGTCCCCGTCGTCCAGTAGACGATGTCCAGTCCGACCTTGGGCGTGATCACCAGCGGGAAGCCGAGCTCGCGCGCGAGTGTGTCGAAGCGGAGCACCGCGACGATGTAGATGGGCATCGTCATGAAGCTCTCGGGCTCACCCTGCAGCGACGGCGGAATCGCCGGTGCCGTGCCGCTCCACTCCGACCAGCCGATGCCGGCACCGCCGCCGATCATCCCCAGATAGCGGATCCGGACGGGGTAGTAGTCGAGCTCGGCGCCGAGCATCGGGCCCAGATCACCGCCGAACGCGTCCGTCCACGTGGTGCCCAGGTTCAGCGGGGTGTAGCTCCCGACGCGGAGCTCGAGCCCGAAGTGCTCGGCGGAGGGGTGGAACTCCTCGACGGCGGTCCACTCGTCCACGTCGGCGAATGCCGCGCTCGGGATGAGCACGGCGGCTGCGCTGAGCACGCTCAAGAGCGCGGCTCTCTTCATCGATGACCTCCGCGACGGCGCACGAAGACGAGCGCCAGGGCGGCGAATACCAAGCTGATGGGGATCCCGGGATGTCCCGTTCGTGTGGGCTCCACCGAGCAGCCCGAAGACGAGCCGCATGCGGTGGGCGGCGATGAGCCGCCACAGTACGTGTCCCACCAAGTCACCACCGGATATTTCTGCACGCACACGATGTTCGACAAGGCCCCCGGGTTCCCCGAACGGTCGACGCCGCGGATCGCGACCGCGATGAAGCTGTTGTCGGGGAAGTCCGACGGGAAGGGGACGGTGTCGCTGGTGCTCCCGCCGCCCGTCATCTTGATGGGCGCACCGCCGGGGCCCGCCGTCTGGAGGCTGTCGACGATCCCTGCGTCGCTCGAGCCGCCGTCCGAGCCGGCGGTCGTGGAGGCGTCGAGAACGGTGGACGCATCCATGCCGGCGTCGACCACCCCCCCGTCCATCGTGATGCTGCCGTCGAGCGTCGCCACGGCGCCGTCCGTGAGCGGGTTGCCGTCGGCGGAGCAGCCGTTCGGATCCATGTAGACCAGGTACGTCGTGACCTGGTCCATGGCCGTGTCCCAGTGCAAGTGTGCCGCTGCCCCACCGGTCGCGGTGAAGCCGGTCGGCGCCGCAGGACCGGTGAAGTCGTAGGCGATGGAGAACGTGGCCAACTGGTTGCCACTCACCATGTCGCTCATGGGGTTGTTCATCGCCAGCACGAACACGTTCCAGACACCGGTGCCGCCCATAGTACAAGGAGCGAGCGCGCTCGCCGGGATCGGCACGTCAATCTGGGAGCGGTTGCTCGTCGGGATGGGCCCGAACGCGAGCTCGATGCAGCTGTGCATCGTCGAGTTGGTGCGCACCGACGTCTGGTCGCACCCCGTGCCTTGGTAGAAGTAGAGATTCCCGCGGCTCGTATCGATGCCCGTGAAGCGGAACGTGATGGTCTTGTTGCACTCGGAGCTGACGAGCGGTTGGCCCATCTGGTTCCCGAGGTTGTCCAAGCTCAGGTTGGTGCGACCCGGGAAGCTGGTGATGCCGACGCTGATCCCGCCACCCCCGCTCGAGGTCTGCGCCCGCGCGACGCCGCCGAACGCGGTCGCGAGCACGAGAGCGCACGCTGCCAAGCCTGCACGTTGCATGGGCCGTCCGCGAAGCAATCTGTGTACCCGGCTCATCACCAATGGTTCTCCCGCCCGAGCCTCATCGAGCTCGGCCGCACCAGCCATTGTGACACGGACCGGGCGGTAGGCGCTCCGCGGGCTGACAAATCGTCAGGCGTTCGCGGGGGTCCGCTGATGACCGCCTCGACCGCCGAGCTGCCGGGAAGGGCAGGTCGGCGGGCGAAGCATGCTCATCGATGTCAGGAGACGAAGAGGCCTTCCGCGATCTGCACCGCGTTCAGCGCCGCGCCCTTGCGGAGGTTGTCGCCGACGACCCACATCTGAAGGCCGCCCGGGTTGCCGACGTCGTCGCGGATGCGGCCGACCAGCACGTCGTCGTTGCCGGTCGCGTGGATCGGCTGCGGGTAGATGCCCTCGCCGAAGTCGTCCATCACCGTCACGCCCGGCGCCTTGGCGAGAAGCTCCCGCGCCTTCTCAGGCGTCATCGGCTTCTCCAGCTCGAGCGTGATCGACTCGGCGTGCGACATCACCACCGGCACGCGCACCGCGGTCGGCGACACGCGGATCTCGGGATCGCCGAGGATCTTGCGGGTCTCGTTGACCATCTTGAGCTCCTCTTCCTGGTAGCCGCTGTCGACGTCGCGGCTCCAGTGCATGAGGAGGTTGCCGGCGAGCTGGCCCTTGAGCAGCTCGGTGTCCATCGGCTCGCCCGCGACCTGGGCCGCGAGCTGCTTCTCGAACGCCTCGACCGCCTTGGCGCCGCTGCCGCTGATGGCCTGGTACGTCGACACGATCACGCGGCGGATGCGCGACACGTCGTGGATGGGCTTGAGCGCGACGACCATCTGGATGGTCGAGCAGTTCGGGTTGGCGATGATCTTCTTCTTGGCGTCGCGGGCGGCGTCGAGGTTCACCTCGGGCACGCAGAGCGGCACGTCCGGGTCCATGCGCCAGGCGCTGGAGTTGTCGATCACCGTGGCGCCGCGGGCCGCAGCTTTCTCGGCCCACTCGCGGCTGGTGCCACCGCCGGCGCTGAAGAGCGCGACGTCGATCCCCGAGAACGCTTCCTCGCTGACCGCCTCGACCGTGATCTCTTCGCCGCGGAAGGTCACCTTGCGGCCCGCGCTGCGCGGCGACGCGAGCGCCACGAGGCGGTTCACCGGGAAATCGCGCTGCTCGAGAACGCGGAGCATCTCTTGTCCCACCGCTCCGGTCACGCCGAGCACGGCTACGTCGAGCTTCTTCGTCATGTTCCTCCTCTGTCGATCGCGGCCACGGGGCGCTGCGGAGCGAGAGCGCATTCGGCGCTCGAGGCGCGCCCTCGGCGGCTCGCGCGATGCGTTTCGACATATCACGTGCGGCCCGTCCGTCCAATTCGCCCAGCAATGCGGCGGTTTGTCCGTCGTCTCGGCCCCGCACGGAGAGGGCATGGAGGACGCGTCGAGGTGACTCACGCCGGTGTGGCGCACGGCGTCGGGACCAGCGACGATGCGCCCGGAGGAATGCGATGACGGTGATCGTGGCGGCGGCGGTGGTGCGCTCGGGACCCGGCGAGGCGGTGTTGTTGACGCGGCGCATGGAAGGCGCCCACCTGGCCGGCATGTGGGAGTTCCCGGGCGGCAAGGTGGAAGCGGGCGAGGACCCCGAGCACGCCGTGGTGCGCGAGTGCGAAGAGGAGATCGACGTGCGGGTCGAGGTCGTCGACGTGTTGGACGTCGCCTGGCATCGCTACCGCGAAAAGGACGTGCTCCTGCTCTTCTACGACTGCCGCCTGAAGGGCGGCGAGGTGCGGCACCTCGGCGTCGCCGATCACGCCTGGGTCGAGCCGGCGCGGCTCGACGACTACCCGCTGCCGCCGCCGGACGTGCGCCTGATCGACAAGCTCCGCGCCGGCCGCTGACCCACGCTGCCGCGTCAGCGCACGCGCTGATCGGATGCGACGATGGGCTCGAGCATCTGCGCCGACGTCGTTGTTCGGCGCGCTTCGGTCGACACCGACGTTGGTGCTCCGCCTCGGTCGCGTTCGCGCCGTGCCGGGTGCGTGCCTTCGAGCCGTCAGATGACGTCGATGGGGCCCGCGCCCTCACGAACGACTTCGGGCTCGTCCTGCGAGAGATCGAGCACGGTGGACGGCTCGAGCCCACCCCAGCCGGCGTCGAGGAAGACGTCGAGCTGCCCGTAGTAGCCCGCGATGTCGTTCGGGTCGTTGAGCGGCTCGCCTTCCCAGCTCGCCGTCGTCGACACGATGGGGTTGCCCAGCTCGCGCACGAGCGCGAGCGCCACCTCGTGGTGCGGCACGCGGATGCCGACCGTCTTGCGCTTCTTGTGGAGGTGCAGGATGCGGGGCGCCTCGCGCGTGGCCTGCAGGATGAAGCAGTAGGGCCCGGGCGTGAGTCGCCGCATCAGGCGGTAAGTGCGGTCGTCGACCACGGCGTAACGCGCCAGGTCGCCGAGGTCCGGGCAGATGAACGCGAGCGGCTGGTCCGGCTTCATCCGCTTGAGCGCGTAGACGCGGTCCACCGCCTTCTTCTGCGAGATGTCGCACCCGATGCCGTACACGGTGTCGGTCGGGTAGGCGAGGACGCCGCCCTTGCGCAGGGTGTCCACCGCCTTCTTGATGAGCCGCGGATCGGGATGATCCGCGTCGATCTGGATGCGTTGCATGAGAGCTCGGTTCGAGACTGCGGAACGAGCGTTGCCGAGACGCAACGCAGCGGTCTGCGAGAGGAGCGCGGCGGGACGGGATCAGCCGCGCGCGTGCAGGAGCCGGCGGGTGTCGCCGCCCTCGAAGAGGACGATGATGAAACCCTCGGGCGTGAGCTCATCGACCCGGCCGACGCCGAACTTCGAGTGCAGGAAGTAGTCGCCGGGCGTGTAGGTGCGGGAGCGGTCGTAGGGCGACGCGGTGGCCCGCGCGCGTGCAATCTCGTCCTCGTCGAGCGTCGGCTTCAGCTTGCGCTTGGCCGGCGCCTTGCGCGTGCCGCCCGAGGCGGTTCGGCGCTTGGTGGCGGGCTTCTCTTCCTTCGGCGCGGCGGGCAGCGCGGCCATCTTCACCGCGCGTCCGAGCTGCCGGCGCGCCGCGCTGATCTTGCTCGAGTGCGGATGGCAGACGAGCACTTCTTCGACGCCGCTCGGGCGTCCCGCCGCGTAGCAGGCCTCGTGGTACTCGTTGGCCGCGCGCGCGACGAGCACGATGCGCTCAATCTCGTCCATCTCCTTCGGGCCGGAGCCGAGGACGCGGAACGCGACGCGCGCGACGTGGCGCTCCGAGACGAATGCGAGCGCGTCCTTCACCGCCGTCACGAGCACCTCGCGGTCGGGCGCGGGCGCGGCGATGCCGGCGTTCTCCGGAGGCCGCGTCGCCACCCAGAGGAGGAAGTCGCAGTGGAGCTTGCCGCGGTGCAGGCGGATCATGCCGCCGATGGGCAGCTCGCCGTCTTCCAGCCGCTCGCGCTCGCGCTCGAGCACGGCGTTGAGCTCGGGCCCGTAGTGCTCGGTGAGCTCGCGGTCCGGTCCGGGGCCGGGCCACGGTCGTAAGTCCGTCGTTCCGTCGTGGACGATGGCGTCCACACGCTGCGAGGACGGCAGGGAAAGTGCTGACGTCGAGATCAGGTGCACGTCCATGGGACGGGGGGGGTAGCACGTGGGAGGTGGGAGATGAAGCCGTTCGACACGCGTGCGCGGCAAAAAGCGGCTGACGGATCGGCGTCGCTCGTGCAAAGCTCGTCGCACTCATGGAAAGCGAGCGAGACCAGCGTCCCTTCATGGTGTTGACGGCGATCCTCGACGGCAGCGCGCGACCCGCCGCGGTGACGGTGAGCCACGGTGACGCGATGGAGCGCGCCATCGATGCGACGAGCGGTCAGGACATCGCCGGGATGGACATCGTGGAGTTGCCGATCCCGCCGCCGGCGTTTGCCGCGCTCCGCCAGCACGCGGGGCGCGACGCGGAGGCCGTCGCCGTGTACGACCTCTTCCCGCTCACCGCCTCGCTCCCGCCCGACGTGCGCGTGGTCGCCGGTCAGTTCCTCGCCGCCGAGGCGCTGTGGGCGCTCGAAGAGCAGGGCGCGCTCAAGGGCGTGCCGCTCAACCTCAAGCTCGACGTCCCGGAGGGCTGGGATCGCGCGCCCAAGAGCATCCACGAGAAGCTCGTCGGCGCCGGCGCGCTCGACCTCTCCGCGGGTGCCATCGAGACGTTCAAGAACATCAAGGCGCGCTGGGACGGGCTCTGACGCCCCACCGCGCTGGAGCGAGCGGACAGGCGGCCTGCCGCGAGTGATGTGCGCGCGGCGGTGCGACCGCGTCGCGAATGCGCGACTCGGCTCGAATGCTCGCTCGAGATGCTGCGCCGAGTGTGGTCGAGCGCGCGGCGACCGAGCGACGGGTAGTCCTCGCGAACCGACCCTTCAGTTCAGGTCCGAGGGCATGCGCAGCGTGAAGGCCGCGATGTCGGCGTCGAAGCCGCGCCCGTCGTCGCGCACCATCTGATAGCTGCCGTGCATCGTCCCGCGGGGCGTCTGCAGGACGCAGCCGCTGGTGTACTGGAAGCTCTCGCCAGGCCCGAGATGCGGCTGCTCGCCGACGACGCCGGGCCCCTTCACCTCGTCCACCTCGCCGCGCGCGTCGGTGATGATCCAGTGGCGCGTCACGAGCTTCGCCGGCGCGGTGCCCTCGTTCTCGATGCGCACCGTGTAGGCCCAGACGTAGCGGCGGGCGCGCGGCGCAGACTGCTCCGGCAGGTAGCGGCTGGTCACCGTGACCCGAACACCCTCGGTCAGGGCGACGGACGGGTTGGTGGGAAGCATGGTCGGATCTCTCCTCGCCCGTCAGCGTGTCCCGATGCCGGAACCCGCGCGAGCGGAGACGGTTCTACGCGAGCGTGCGGCGGAGGAGCAACCCAAAGAGAAACGGCCCGCGTCGAGATTCGACGCGAGCCGTTCAGTGACCCCAAGGGGACTTGAACCCCTGTTACCGGCGTGAGAGGCCGATGTCCTAACCACTAGACGATGGGGCCGAGAAACAGATCGGTTTTCGGAACCGGGAGCCTGGGAAGCTCGGGGACTAGGATTCGAACCTAGATAGCCAGAACCAGAATCTGGAGTCCTGCCATTAGACGATCCCCGAAGGGGTGTCGCGGGCTCCGCCGCAAACGAGGCGGCTGTTTAGCGCTGGCCCGGGGCGCCGTCAAGCAGAACCTCAGAACTCGGACCGAAAACCCCGCAACCTCGACTCCGATGTAGGCCCGGCGTGCCCCGAGACCACATCGAGCGTGGTTTTGGTGTAGTTGACTAAAAAGGTCGCTTTTGTTGCGGGCAAGCGCCGTGGACACCGCGTGGGGCCTCGCGTCACGCAGTATCGCTCGGAAATGATGGCGATCTGGCATGTCCTGGGCCGCGCCACAGTTCCCCCTTGCGTTCGTCGGGAACATGCTGCAGAACGATTCTACGGTTTTCCGGTAGGAGAACGCCATGACGCAGATGATGGTGACGGCGCAGCGGCTCGTGGACGGCCGTGTGGTGTACTTGAGAGCGGATCGCGGGTGGGCCGAGCGCGACCGCGACGGATGGGCCTCGGACGACGCGGACCAGGTCGAAGCGGAGCTGGCCTGGGCGAGCGTGCAGACCGAGTCGGTGGTCGGCGCGTACCGGATCGAGGTCGATGTGATCGACGGTGCCATCCGGCACCGGAGCGCCCGCGAGCGCATCCGGGCCGAGGGACCGGCGGCCGTGCTCCAGCGCTTCGGGCCGCGCCACGAGCCGGCGACTCACGCGGCGGTGGGCTGAGCCATGTACCAGTACGACGCGGAGGACCGCCGCCTGGTGCACGAGCGGGCGGCGCAGTTTCGAGACCAGGTGAACCGAAGGCTGGCCGGCACGCTGAGCGAGGACGAGTTCCGGCCGCTGAGGCTCCAGAACGGCCTCTACATGCAGCTGCACGCCTACATGCTGCGGATCGCCGTCCCCTACGGGCTGCTCTCGTCCGAGCAGCTCCGCGCGCTGGCCCGCGTCGCCCGCACCTACGACCGCGGCTACGCGCACTTCACCACGCGCCAGAACGTTCAGCTCAACTGGCCGGCGCTCACCGACGTCCCGACCATCCTCGACGAGCTGGCCGAAGTCTCGATGCACGCCATCCAGACCAGCGGCAACTGCATCCGAAACGTCACCAGCGATCCTTTCGCCGGCGTGGCGAAGGACGAGATCGAAGATCCGCGGCCCTACTGCGAGCTGCTCCGGCAGTGGTCGACCTTCCACCCCGAGTTCGCGTTCCTGCCGCGCAAGTTCAAGTTCGCGGTCACCGGCGCCCGCGAGGACCGGGCCGCCTTGGCGGTGCACGACGTGGCCATCCGCCTGGTCGAGAACGACGAGGGCGAGGTCGGCTTCGCCTACTACGTGGGTGGCGGTCAGGGCCGGACGCCGGTGCTGGCGACCCGCATCCGCGCGTTCCTGCCGAAGGCGCACCTCCTCACCTATTCGGAGGCGGTGCTCCGCACCTACAACCGGCTCGGCCGGCGCGACAACAAGTACAAAGCTCGCATCAAGATCCTCGTCAAAGCGATCGGTGCCGATGCGTTCGCGCGCTTGGTCGAGGAGGAGCACGAGAAGATCAAAGACGGTCCGCTGAAGCTGACCGACGAGGACATCGCGCGCTTCACCCGCTTCTTCCTGCCGCCGCCCTACGAAGTGCTGCCGGAGGGCGACCCGACCTACGAAGCCGCGCGGCTGGCCAAGGACCGCGCGTTCGCGGGCTGGGCCGACCACGACGTGGTGGCGCACCGGATGCCCGGCTACGCCATCGTGAACCTCTCGCTCAAGGGGCAGGAGCTCGCGCCGGGCGACGTCACGGCCGAGCAGATGGACGCCGTGGCCGATCTGGCCGAGCGCTACAGCTTCGGCCGGGTCGTGGTCACGCACCGGCAGAACCTGGTCTTCTCGGACGTGCGGAAGCGGGACCTGCCCGCACTCCTCCGCGAGCTCACGTCGCTCGGGCTCGCCACGCCGAACGTGGGCAAGCTGACCGACATCGTCTGCTGCCCCGGGCTCGACTACTGCAACCTCGCCAACGCGCGATCGATCCCCATCGCGCAGGATCTCTCGCGCCGCTTCGCCGATCTCTCGAAGCTCCACGACCTCGGTGACCTTCACCTGAACATCAGCGGCTGCATCAACGCCTGCGGCCATCATCACGTCGGCCACATCGGCATCCTCGGGATCGACAAGCAGGGCACGGAGCACTACCAGCTCATGCTCGGCGGCAGCTCCTCGGACGACGCCTCGTTGGGTCGCGTGCTCGGGCGGGCGCTGACCGAAGACGAGGTCGGGCCGGCGGTGGAGCGGCTGGCGATGGCCTACCTCGCGCTCCGCAGCTCCGATGACGAGCGCTTTCTCGACACCGTGCGCCGGCTCGGCATGCAGCCCTTCAAGGAGGCGGTCTATGACCCTCGTTCGGCGTGACGCGGACGGCGCGAGGATCGTGGAGGATCCCTGGCGGACCTTGGCGGACGACGAGGCGTTCCCGGTGGATGGCGACGCGATCGTCTCGCTCGAACGCTGGCAGCGCGAACGCGATGGGCTCCGCGCGCGGGCAGGGCGGGTCGGTCTTCGCGTGAGCGGGGATGCCGATCCGGACGCGTTGGCGGCCGAGCTCGAGGGCGTGTCGCTGGTCGCCATCGAGCTGCCCAAGTTCACCGACGGGCGCGCCTATTCGCTGGCGCGCCTGCTCCGCCGCGCCGGCTTCCGTGGCGAGCTGCGGGCGGCGGGCGACGTGCTCCGGGACCAGCTCGCCTATCTGTCCCGCTGCGGGTTCGAGAGCTTCGAGCTCGCCCCGGGCAAGGACGCGGAGGCTGCTCTCTCGGCGTTCTCGGACTTCAGCGTCGCCTACCAGCCTGCCGAGGACGACGAACCGCCCATCTGGCGTCGCCGCGTCCAGCCCTGACTCGCGCCGGACGGCGATGCCGGGCCGCGGCCGAGGTCATTCCCGGATTCCAGTGTTGCCCATCGCTCGGTCGAGGACGTCGCGAGGTCCGTTGGGGTGCCGTCTGCGTCGCCGCTCCACTTCGACGCCACTCCACTTCGACGCCGCTCCACTTCGACGCCGCTCCACTTCGACGCCGGGCCGGTTGCGAACGGTCGGAAAGTTGACCGTTCCGCGCTCGGGTTCCGATTCTCCGGGCCATGCAGGATGGCTCTCTCTCGCGCGCGCGGTGGCTCGAGCACGGCAGGGTCGCGAGCGCGATCCTCTGCTTCGCGGCGGCGGGTGGGCTCGCGGCCTGGGTCGTCGCTTCTCGGCAGCCCGCGCTGGCGCGGAGCGCGGCGCCGCCGGTCCCGGTGCGGGTCCTCGAGACCGAGGTCGACAAGGGCGACGATGCCGCAGTGCTCGCGCGGCGGCTGGCCGCGCGCTGGGAAGCCGAGCGGGTCACGCTGACCGTCCCCGGCGCCGAGCCGATCGTCCGCACCCGTCGCGCGTTCGGCGCTCGCGTGAACGTGCCGCGGCTTATCGCGCTGCTCCGCGAGGCGAACGACACGACGTCGGCCATGAGGCAGGTCCACGCGCAGATCGCGAGCGGGCGCCCGGTCGACGTGCCGCTGTCGATCGAGGTCGACGAAGAGGCCGTCTTCGGACACTTGGCCGACCTCAAGGACGGCTACGATCGCCGACCCGTCGACGCCCGCGCCAACCCGCGCACGCACGAGCTCGTCCCGCACCAGCACGGCCGCGTGCTCGACGTGCACGGCACGCTGGACGCGCTGCGCGACGCCTTCGAGGGAGGCGAACGGACGGTCGCTGCGGCCGTGGAGCAGCGGCGTGCGCACCGGACGACCGAGGACCTCGAGGGCCTGCGCATGGACGCCGTGCTCGGCTCGTTCGAGACCCGCTACAACACGCTGGAGCGCGCCCGCGACCGCACCTTCAACCTGCGGGTCGCCGCGTCGAAGGTGGACGGCCTGGTCGTGATGCCGGGCGAGACCTTCGACTTCAACGAGGCGGTCGGCGAGCGCAGCGAGGCGAACGGCTTCCGTCCGGCGCCGGTCATCGCGGGCGGCGAGCTGGTGGACGGAGTCGGCGGCGGCACCTGTCAGGTCGCCGGCTCGCTCCACGCGGCCGTCTTCTTCGCCGGGCTGCCCATCGAGCTGCGCAACCCGCACAGCCGGCCGAGCACGTACATCTTCATGGGCCTCGACGCCGTGGTCAGCTATCCGCAGCTCAACTTCCGGTTCCGAAACGACCTCGCCACGCCGGTGGTCATCGGCTTCACCGTCGAGGGCGGCGTGGCGCGCGCCGAGATCCGCGGTGCGGAGACCAGCCGGATGGTCACGTTCGTGCGGCGCGTCGACGAGATCACGCCCTACGAGGAGCGGGAGATTGAAGACTCCAGCCTCCCGCGCGGCGTGCACGCGCTCAAGCAACGCGGCGTGCCCGGCTTCCAGATCACCCGCTGGCGCATCGTGCGCGACGTCGACACCAACCAGGCCACGCGCCAGCACTGGGAGGACACCTACCCGCCGACCACGCAGATCTGGCGGGTCGGCACCGGCGGCCAGGCGCCCGCCGACTACAGCGCGCCCGCGGGCGACACCCACGGCGAGTACACGGCCGACGGCTACCTCTCGGTCACCCAAGGCGTCGGCGTCGAGGGAACGCAGATCGTCCGCCGCGCCGGTCGGAGCGGCACCTTCGGCTGGACCGCCCAGATGGGCTTCCCGCAGCCGGATCCCGCGCGCTTCGCGGAGTGACCTGACCGGCGCAGCCGCCTCGTGTGGTGAGCTTCGTCGACGTCGTCGAACTCACTCGCCGCCGTGTTGCCTCGGCCCGCGCGAGCACCCCGACGCGGAAGGACTCCTGGATCGCCTCTGCACGACGAACCGGCCCTCGCGGCATCGGGCTCGCTGCGTGAGACGGCGGAGTGCGGGCGTGGCTCAGCCCGAGAGCTTCGCGACGACGCGATTGAGGATGCGGTCGGCCACCGCGTCCTTGCCGAGCTCGGGCAGCGCCTCTTCGCCGCCCGCGTCGACGAGCACCACCCGGTTGGTGTCGCGCCCGAACGAGACGGAGGCGTCGTTGGCGACGATCAGATCGACCTTCTTGCGCTCCAGCTTGGCGCGCGCGGCCTCGACCAAGCGCTCGGTCTCGACGGCGAAGCCGACCAGCATCGGTCGCGCGCCCGTTCGCCAGGCGCCGAGGCCGGCCAGGATGTCCGGGTTGCGGACCAGCTCGAGGGTCATCGGGCCGTCCTTCTTCTTGATCTTCTGCCCGGCGACCGAAGCGGGCCGGTAGTCGGCGACGGCGGCGGCCATCACGATGGCGTCGGCTTGGTCGCGATGCGCCTCGACGGCCGCTTCCATCTCTCGCGCGCTCAGAGCGCGGATGACTTCGACGCCCGGCGGATTCGGAGAGCTCCGTCGCGCCCGCCACCAGCACCACCTTCGCGCCCCGCCGCGCCGCCTGCCGCGCGATGGCGTAGCCCATCTTCCCGCTCGATCGGTTGCCCAAAAAACGCACCGGATCGAGCGCCTCGCGCGTGCCGCCGGCGCTGACCAAGACCATGCGGCCCGCGAGATCCGACGGCCCGAGCGCGCCCTCCACCGCGGCTGCGATGACCTCCGGCTCGGCCATCCTTCCGATGCCCACCTCGCCGCTGGCCAGCGGCCCTTCGACAGGGCCGACGAGCGTGGCGCCGCGCTCGCGCAACGAGGCCGCGTTGGCCTGCGTCGCGGGGTGCCGCCACATCCGGTGGTGCATGGCCGGCGCCAGCACCAGCGGACCGTCGAAGCAGAGCAGGGTCGCCGTCAGTGCGTCGTCCGCCAACCCCTGCGCCGCCCGCGCGAGCAAGTTCGCGGTGGCAGGCGCCACGGCGAGCACGTCGGCCCAGGCCGCGAGATCGACGTGCACCTCGCCGGCGTAGCGCGCGTCCCAGAGGTCGATCACCGGCGCCTCGCCTGTCAGCCCGGTGAGCGTGACCGGGCCGACGAAGCGGGTCGCAGCGCCGGTCATCACCGTCTTCACCACGTGCCCACGGCGCAGCAGCGCACGCACCAGCATCACGGCCTTGTACGCCGCGATGCCTCCGCCCACGCCGACGACGACGTTGGCCACGGCTCAGGCCAGCGTCAGGCCCGGGGCCGGGAACTGATCGCAGAGGGCCTTCACCTCGCCCTTCACGCGCTTCAGCGTCGCCTCGTCCTCGACGTTCTCGATCACGTCGGCGATCCAGCCGGCGATCGCCTTCATCTCGCCGGTCTTCATGCCGCGGCTGGTGATGGCCGGCGTGCCCAGCCGGATGCCGCTCGGGTCGAAGGGCTTGCGCTTGTCGAAGGGCACCGAGTTGTAGTTGCAGACGATGCCCGCGTGCTCGAGCGCGACGGCCGCCGGCTTGCCGGGCACGCCCTTCGGCGTGAGGTCCGCGAGGATCAGGTGGGTGTCGGTGCCGCCCGTCACCAGATCGATGCCGCGCGCCATCATGCCTTCGGCCAGGGCGCGCGCGTTGTCGACGACCTGCTGCGCGTAGCCCTTGAACGCGTCCGTGCTCGCCTCGTGCGCGGCGACGGCCAGCCCCGCGATGGCGCTGTTGTGCGGGCCGCCCTGCAAGCCCGGGAAGACCGCGCGGTCGATCTGCTTGGCGTGCTTCTCGTCGCAGAGGATCATGCCGCCGCGCGGGCCGCGGAGCGTCTTGTGGGTGGTCGAGGTGATGACCTCGGCCTTGCCGACCGGGCTCGGGTGCGCGCCGCCGGCCACCAGGCCGCTGATGTGCGCGATGTCCGCCACCAAGACGGCGCCGACCTCCCGCGCGATCTCGGCGAAGCGGTCGAAGTCGAGCGTGCGCGGATAGGCCGTCGTGCCGCACCAGAGCAGCTTGGGCTTGTGCTCGCGGGCCAGGCTCGCGACCTGATCGAAGTCGATGCGGTGGTCGCTCTCGCGCACGCCGTACTGGACGGCGTTGTAGTACTTGCCGGTGATCGAGACCTTCCAGCCGTGGGTGAGGTGCCCGCCGGCCGGCAGCCCGAGGCCCATCGTCGTCTCGCCGGGCGCCAGGAACGCGAAGTACACGGCCAGGTTGGCGGGCGAGCCGGAGTAGGGCTGCACGTTCACGTGGTCGACGCCGAAGAGTCGCTTGAGCCGCGTCGCCGCCATGCTCTCGATGGCGTCGATGTTGTGCTGGCCCTGGTAGTAGCGCTTGCCCGGATAGCCCTCGCTGTACTTGTTGTTCAGCACCGAGCCGCTCGCCTCGAGCACGGCGCGCGAGGCGTAGTTCTCGCTCGGGATCAGTCGCAGATTGTCGTGCTGCCGGCGCTCCTCGTGCTCGATGAGCTCGTGGATCTCCGGATCGGTCTCGGCGAGGTTCGGTTCCTGTCCCATGGCGGCTCCCTCCGTCGCTAGATGTCCGAGGCGGAAGTCGTGACCGGTCTGGTCGAGCGATCGGCGTCGAGATTGGGTGCGCGCCCCCGCAGGAAATGCAAAGCATTTTCGAGGAGGCTCGCGGCCGAGATCGGCGTCGAGAGCCGGTCAGAACGTGTTGCGACTTCCGCGGAGGACATCTTGGCTCCCGGCTTGTAGCACGGGGGCCGGCCCGCTTCCCGCCCGCTTTCCTCCGTCTCGCGCGTCTGGTACGCCGCCTCCACGCGTGACCACCATGAGACCCTCCTTCGATGAGTTCTGCGACCTGGCCCGCGGCGCCACGGTCGTCCCGGTGGCCCGCGAGCTGCTCGCGGACGCCCTCACGCCTGTCCTCGCCTGGTCCACCATCGGCGGCGAGCCCGGCAGCTTCCTCCTCGAGAGCGTCGAGCACGGCGAGAAGTGGGGCCGCTTCAGCTTCGTCGGCTGCCGTCCGGCGCTCCTCGTCCGCGGCCGGCGGGGCAGGGTGGAGGTCGAGGCCGAGGGCCGCGTGCGGTCCATCGACACCGACGATCCTTGGCCCGTGCTGCGGGAGCTCTTGGCCGAGTGGCGTCCGCCCGCGGCGCGCCTGGACTGGCTGCCGCGCTTCTGGGGCGGCGCGGTCGGCTACGTCGGCTACGACGCCGTGCGCACCTTCGAGCCGACGGTCGGCGAGCGCCTGAGTGATCCCGAGGCATGGGACTTCGCGTTCGCCGTCGGCGGCACGCTCCTGGTCTTCGACGACCTCAAGCAGCGGGCGCTGGCGGTCAACCTGCGGCGGGTGGACGGCGACCGAGACCTGCGCGCCGAGTACGACGCCGCCTGCGAAGAGCTCGCCGTGTTGGCCGACGAGCTGAGCCGCCCGCGCATCCCGCGCCTGCTCGAGCCGCCGGAGGTTCGCCACGACGGAACGCTCCCGCCGTCGAGCTTCGAGCGCGCTGCGTTCGAGGACGCGGTGAGCCGCGCGCAAGAGCACATCCGGGCCGGTGACATCTTCCAGGTCGTGCTCAGCCAGCGCTTCGCCCAGCCGGCGAAGGGCGTCGATCTCTTCGACGTCTACCGGATGCTGCGCGCCATCAATCCGTCGCCGTACATGTACTTCTTGCGCATGCCGGGAGTGGGCATCGCCGGCGCCAGCCCGGAGACGCTGGTCCGAGTGGAAGGACAGCACGCCGAGGTCCGCCCCATCGCGGGCACCCGCCGTCGCGGCGCCACGCCCGAGGACGACGCGCGCATCGCCGACGAGCTCTTGGCCAATCCCAAGGAGCGAGCCGAGCACGTCATGCTCGTCGACCTCGGCCGCAACGATCTGGGCCGCATCAGCAAGCCGGGCACCGTGCAGATCACCGAGAAGATGGTGATCGAGCGCTACAGCCACGTGATGCACGTCGTCAGCAACGTGCGCGGCGAGCTCGAGGACGGGCGCGACGCCCTCGACGTCCTGCGGGCGACGTTTCCTGCCGGCACGTTGAGCGGCGCGCCGAAGGTGCGGGCCATGCAGATCATCGAGGAGCTCGAGCCCGTCCGTCGCGGCGTCTACGGCGGCGCCGTCGGCTACGTCAGCTTCGACGGCAACCTCGACGTCGCCATCGCCATCCGCACCGTCGTCGAGCAGGACGGCGAGATCCGCGTGCAGGCGGGAGCGGGCATCGTCGAAGCGAGCGATCCCGCCTCCGAGTACGAGGAGACGGTGAACAAAGCGCGCGCCGCCCTCGGCGCCATCGAAGCCGCGCGCCGCCGCTGAAATCGGGGCTTCCCCGACGCGCCGCGAACTCGCTGACGTTCGTCGAATGGGGCTTGGAGGGCTCCCGGCGAGACTGATACGTTTCGCCTCATGGGGAAGACAGGGATGGGTTGGAGCTCGGCGCTGGTCGGGCTCCTGGTGGTGGCGTGCAACTCGAAACCGGCAGGCTGTGACGACTACGTCCAGCCCGGGAACGACGACCAGACGGCGATCCAGACGGCGCTCGTGTACGCGGAGGACGGACACACCGTCTGTCTCGCGCCCGGGACGTTCCATCTCACCGATCCGCTGGAGGTGAGCGGCCTGACCGACTTCACCCTCCGCGGCGACGCCACCGACACCACGTTGCTGGACTTCACCGGTCAGGCGGCGGGCGGCACCGGCATCGACATGATGAACATGACGCGGGTGGTGGTCTCGGACCTGACCATCCACAACGCGGCGGGCAACGGCCTGCGCATCAACGGCGGCGACCAGGTCGTGGTCCGGCGCGTCATCGCGGGCTGGACCGACGACGTCATGCACCCCGGCAAGTACGCCATCTACCCGGTCAGCTCGAACGACGTGCTGGTCGAGGACAGCGAGGCCTTCGGCTCGGCCGATTCGGGCATCTACATCGGGCAGACCGAGAACTGCATCGTCCGCGGCAACCACGCCCACGGCAACGTCGCCGGCATCGAGATCGAGAACTCGACCAACTGCGAGGTCATGGACAACGACGCTGACGACAACGTGGGCGGCATCCTCGTCTTCGAGCTGCCGGATCTCGAGCGTCACGGCGCCGGCACCCTGGTTCACGACAACCGGATCACCGACAACAACCGTGACAACTTCGCCGAGGGCGGCATCGTCCAGAACGTCCCGCGCGGCACCGGCATGTTCATCCTGGCCGCCAACGACGTCGAGATCCGGGGCAACACCATCACGGGCAACGAAGGCGTCGGCCTGGCCATCATCTCGTGGGGCACCGCCGAAGCGCTCGGCTTGGGCGCCGTGACCGACATGACCTACGACCCGTGGACCGAGCGCGTGTACGTCCACGACAACACCTTCGACAACAACGGCACCATGCCGGGCGGCGACGGCTCGAACCCGAACGACCCGCTCTGGATCGTGCGGGCGCTGCTCATCTCGCAGCACTTCGACGTCTCCGCGGGGCTCGAGACCATCGTGTGGGACGGCTTGACGAACGACGGCTCCTCGCCGAGCGACGTCCTCTGCGCGCAGAACAACGGCTCGGCCACCTTCCGGAACCTCGACGTCCTCAACCTCGTGAACATGAGCTCGCCCATGTCCACCACCGACGCGAGCCCGCACGACTGCACGCAGACGCCGCGGGATCCGGTCACCTTGCCCTTCGAGGGCTGAGAGAGGACTGCCGTGCGCCGCTCCGCCGTCTCCATCGCCATCGTCGTCGCCGTGCTCGCGGGCTGCCAGGACGCCGGCCACGGGCCGCCGCACCTGAGCGACTGGGGCCTCTTCGCCGACGCGGCGGCGCAGGTCCCTGCCGAGGGCGTGATCCCCTACGAGGTCATCAGCCCGCTCTTCTCGGACTACGCGAACAAGCACCGCTTCATCCGGCTCCCGGAGGGCGGTCAGATCACCTACACCGCGGGCGGCGACGACTTCGAGTATCCCATCGGCACCGTGCTCGTGAAGACCTTCGGGTACCTGCACGACCTGAGGGATCCGAGCGCGGGTGAGCGGCTCGTCGAGACCCGGCTGATGGTGCGCGAGGACGACGGCCGCTGGCATCCCTACGTCTACCTCTGGAACGACGACATGAGCGGCGCCGACCTCATGCAGGTCGGTGCGCGTGTCGACGTCGAGTGGATCCACTCGGACGGCGAGATGCGCACGCTTCGCTACCGCGTCCCGAACGCCGTCCAGTGCCGGAACTGCCACGGCGGCCGGGACGAGACCTCCCCCATCGGCCCCCGCGGCGAGCAGCTCGACCGCGACAACGACTTCGGCGACGGCCCCGAGAACCAGATCGACCACATGGTGAACCTCGGCCTCTTCGCCAACGACGTCCCCGCGTTCGACGCGCGACAGCGGCTGGCGGACCCGATGGGCGACGGCCCCCTCTACGACCGCGGGCGGGCCTACCTCGACGCCAACTGCTCCCACTGCCACAACGAGCGCGGCCCCGCGAGCCAGAGCGGCCTGTGGCTGGGCGCCCACATCGACGACGAAGATCGCCTCGGCTTCTGCAAGGTGCCAGCGGCGGCCGGCGACACCGGCGGCCGGCACTGGGACGTCGTCCCGAGCGCGCCGGACGACTCCCTGATGATCTACCGCATGTCCTCCGAGGTCCCGGGCACCAAGATGCCCGAGCTGCCCGCGCTCCTCTCGCACACCGAGGGCGTCGCGCTCATGCGGGAGTGGATCGGCGCCCTCCCTGCGCGCACCTGCCAGTAGCGGACTGTCGATGAGTCTCCCGTCGCCCCGCGGCCGATCCGGCCCCATCCGCGGCGTTGTCGCTCGTCGCCGTGCGTTCGCACGACTCCTCGCGCCGCCTTGCGGCTGGGACCGTCTCGATTGCGGGGCTCGGTCCGACTCGTCGCCAGTCCTGCGCGAACGAAACTCGCCGAGGGCCCTGCCGGAAACCTTTGACAGCCCCCCAGCGACGCGCTAGACATCGCATCCCTTCGGGCCGCGAGGCCCTCGGGTAGGCCCCTGGGACGGTAGTTAAGTTGGTTATAACGCCGGCCTGTCACGCCGGAGGCCGCGGGTTCGAGTCCCGTCCGTCCCGCTAGAAACCCCGCGATTCGTCGCGGGGTTTTTGTTTTCCGTCTGCGCCTATCGCGCGCGCCGGGGGCGCGCTGCCGTAGCCGAACGCTGTCAGCCGGGCCGAGCCCGTCGTGCGAGACCGAGCCGAGCAGCCCCGGGCACTTCCGCATCGCGAACCGCCCGGGCTGTCTGCGCCGTAGCCCTTCGAGTCGCTGCGCGCGCCCCCGAGGCCGGGACCAACATCGTTCGCAGCATCGTCGCTCCGCCGTTCAGCTCAAAGCGGGTACGCCACGCCTGTCGCGCAATCAGTCGAGGTCTGCAATCCTCAGGAGACGATGGGACGACTGTTCGTCGCGGCGATGGTGCTCCTGACGGCGTGCGAGGGCGGCGGTGCCGTCAGCGACGGCGGCGGTGCCGACGGAACGTTGCCGGACGCCCACTCCACCGCTCCTCCGATCTTCGTCGAAGCGCAGTTCGCGGTGCGGTGCGACGAAACGAGCAGGTATTGCACGCCGGAGATGGCGGACATCTGTGGGTTCTACGAGGGTGGAGTGGCGCGATTCTGCGTCCCCGCACCGATAGCCCCCGCCATCGGCTGCACAGCCACCCCCGACGGGGCCGGCGGCTACACCGTCGGGTTCATCATGTCGGATGATAGAGGAGTCGGTTTCGAGGTGGATGGGATGCACTTCGTCGCGGGCGGCGGTCCGGTCGAAAGCGGCCGGGGCTGCCTCACGCAATTCCTTGTCGGCTCGGGGCCCTATGTCGGCCCATGCGGCGGTGACGGGCCTACAGCAGACCAGCCGTGCCGTATCGACAACGTCCAGCTCACCAATGACGCCGGCAACCCCACGCTGACGGCTGACATCTACTGCGTCGGACTGCCGAGCATCGGCTCACCCAGCGTCGTCGTCGACATCACAGCAGCGGGCACGAGCAGCGCGGCAGCGACGATCCCCGGGCACGTCCGCATCGCGAACTGCCCCGGGCTGGCCGTGCCGTAGCCCCTCGAGTCGCCGCGAGCGCCCCCAGCGCCGCGAGGATCCTCGTTCGCAGCACGGCTCCGGTTCGTCTGCGCCCGCTACCCCGCGCGTGTCGCCGTGGAGCAGCCGATGTTGGCCCCGGCGCGTCCTATTCGCTCCCCGAGCCTTCGTCGTCGGCGTTTCCGCGGAAAGCGTCGATTCACGATGACGATCACGGCGGCGACCCAATAGGAGGGCACCAGACTCGCGGCGCGCCGGTGATGGCCGTGGAGAGCAGCTGACGGCGATGAGGCCGCCGAGCACGCGAGCCGATAATGTTCCCTTTGCGGCGCGTGAAGCGACGAGCTTCCTCACGATGAACGCGAGCAGTCTGCCGAGGAGGAAGATGGCCACGATGGCACCGCAGACTTGGCCGGCGAGAGATTCCATGGGTCGACTGTGCCACGTTCCGGACTCAGGCGACCAGGCGGTCGAGGAGGAGGACGAGCACGATGCCGCCGCAGACTCGACCGGCGAGAAGCTCCATTCCTCGAGTGTGCACGGCGCAGAGCGCACGCGCTGATCGAGCATCTGCTGCGATCCGCGGTGCGTTTCTCGGACCGGCTGGAACCGGTGGGGAGAAGTGTCCGCCTCGCTAGCCCGCCCGGATCGTGATCGCCGATCTCGCACGGTGTGCGCTCGCTGCGTCCTTTCTTGGTTGGATCGTGTAACTTCCCGGAATTCATTGAACATGGCGTTCCACGGAAGAAATATGGCGGACTCCGAGAGCAACCTGGCGGACCTCGAGATCGACCTGGCGGACAGCGAGGTCGGCCCGGCCGACCCCGACTCTTGTCCGACCAACCCCGACGCTTCTCCGACCGACACGGGGATCCATCTGGCGGACACGGCAATGTCTCCGACCGACCGCGAAGTCTCGCCGGCCGATCGCGAAGTCTCGCCGGCCGATCGCGAAGTCTCGCCGGCCGACACCGAGACATCTCCGGCCGACCGGGAGATCGAGCCGGCCGACATGAACGTCTCTCCGGCCGACACGAACGTCTCTCCGGCCGACATGAACGTCTCTCCGGCCGACACGAACGTCTCTCCGGCCGACATGAACGTCTCTCCGGCCGACGCGAACGTCTCTCCGGCCGACACGAACGTCTCTCCGGCCGACACGGAAGTTTGGCCGGTGGACTCCGGGAGCGCGGCCTCGACCGCCAGCGATAGCGCCGTGGACGTCTCCGCGGGGCAGGGCGAGCGAGGCTCGATTCGGCGAGGCGCCGCGCCCTGGACGACGCGCCACCTCGACGGGGCGACAGCCTCCGCTTAGCGTGTCGCGCCCGCCGCGCTCGAGCCGCGGCGCGCCGACATGGGAGAGCCGATGAATCGCTATCACTTGCCGCCCGAGGAGATTCTCCGCGCCCGCGAGAAGGTGGTGCTGAACCACTTCCGGGACGAGGTGCGGCAGCGGTGGGACGAGGTGCTCTCGACGTTTCCGCATCCGCACTACGAGCTCATCGCGTCGATGACGGTGCACGACGGGGACGAGGAGGTGCGGCGCTACTACCACGATACGCGCGTGGCCTTTCCGGATCAGCACCACGAGATCATCGCGCTGCGGCACAGCGCGGACGCGGTGATCGTGGAGTTCTGGCTCTACGGGACGCACCTCGGGGCGCTCGGGACGATCCCGCCCACCGGCGGCAAGCACCGCACGCGGATGACCGCGTACTTCATCTTCGACGGGAGCGAGAAGCTGGTGATCGAGCGGGTCTACTTCGATCAGCTCACGGTGCTCAGCCAGCTCTTGGGCGGGCTCGACAAGAGGCGTCCGGCCGATCTCGTGAAGCTGGGCCGCGCGGTGGTCGGTCTGCTCGCGATGGCCGGCGAGGAGCCCGACCGACGATTGCTCGACACGCCGAAGTTCGACGCCGGCGAGCCCGACTGATCGGCAGCGTCTCCGCGCGCACCTGACTCGTCGCGGCCGTTGCCCGACCGAGCAGCACGCCGAGTCGCGCCTGCACACCAGCACGCCGGGCCTGCCGCCACCGCTCTCACCGGGTCGTCGTCGTTCCGTTGCGCGGGCGTGGCCGTGTGGCCGCCAGGGTTCCCCGATCAGCGGCGCACCACGTTGCCGCCTGCGGCGATCCAGACCGACCCCGCCGTGTCGACCGCGGCGCGCCCGAGACGCACGGGCAGGGTGCGGTCGCGCACCCATTCGCCACCGACCAGCCGGAGCACGTGGCCCTCGTCGGTGATCGCGGTCAGTCCCGTCGTCGCATCACCAACGATGTCGACGATGTACGGCGAGTTGCCCCGGTTGCCGGGGCGCTGGATGTCCGGGACGCTGAACGGCGTCCAGGTCGCGCCGTCGAAGTGCCAGAGGGTTGCCCCGCCTCCGCCCGCCCAGACGTCGTCCGGCGCGAGCGCGCGCACGCTCCTCCACCACACCGCCCCGTCGCTCGCGACGACGGACCAGGTCGATCCGCTGCCGTGCAAGATGTCTCCGCCCTGCGTGACGGCCCACACGTCCGCTGCGCTGACGCCGTCGATCGCGGTGACAGAGTCGACGGCACCCGCACCGCCGACGCGCGCGACGCTGACAGCGCTCCCGTCCCAGCGGAGGATGGTCTCGTCGCCGACGGCGAAGTACACGTCCTCCGAGCCGCTGGCCCAGATGTCCGAGAATCGACCTGGATCCGAAGGCGCCGGATGACACGGGCGTGAGCGTCGAGCCGTCCCAGCGGGCCACCTCCGCCGTGGAGCCCGTGCCGCCCGCCACCCAGAGGTCCCCCGGCGCGGCCTCGTACCCCACCCCCCAGCGCGCGCCACGAGAGAGGGGGGTCACCGTCGTTCCGTCGCTCGACCAAATGCCGTCGGCGCCGACGAGGAAGGCGCCGCCTCCGCTCGCCGGCACGACGTCGTAGAATGCGACCGAGCGGTCGGTCGCGCCCGCGGCGAGCGTCCAGGCGAGGCTGCCGTCGTTGCGGAAGAATCCGGCCTGAGCCTCCGACCGCCCACCCGTCCGTCGCGAAGAGATGAAGCCCGGTCGGTGCTTCGTTCGAGCTCGTGTGGCTGTCGACGATTGTGAACGCGGTGCCGTCCCAGTGCGCGCGGCCGTAGTCGCCGAGCAGCCACGCGTCGTCGCTAGCGCGCCCGCCGATGACCTCCGCCCAGACAGGGCTAGGCGTCTCCGGTACGACCACCGAGCTCCACGCGGTGCCGTCCCAGTGAGCCACGCGGTGGCTCACCTCGGTCGACGCCGCCCACACGTCGTCGCTGGCGCTGGCTGCAATCGACGCGATCGACCACGGAGAAATCAACCCCGCGTCGGTGTGTGTCCAGGCCGAGCCGTCCCGGTGATCGAAGCCACCGGTCCCGGTCCCGAGCCAGATGTCGTCCGCGGCCGCGCCGGAGATCGCGGTCCACGTGCCCCAGGTCGGGTGAACGTCGTACACGGTCCACGCACTGCCGTCCCAACGGAGGCGGACGCGATCCTCGCCCACCGCCCAGCCGTCGCCCGCAGCGCCGACGAAGACGTCGTGGAGGCCGAGGCTCGTCGGGGAGCTCACGAGGGTCCACGCTGCGCCGTCCCAACGAAGGATCACGCCGCCGTCGCCGACCGCAAAGACCTCGTCTGCGGCGGTTCCGTGCACGGCGCGCAGGTCGAAGTCGGTGGCCGGGCTCTCGAACACCGACCACGACGCGCCATCGAAGTGCGCTACGAGTCCGCGTGGGCCCACGGCCCGCACGTCGTTTGGCGCGGCGCCCCAGACATCGTTCAGCGGCGCGCCGAAGGGCGCCGGGTAGACCCAGCACCAACCGTCGAAGGCGCACGCATCGGGGGCGGTGTACTCCCCGTCGAGGTCCATCGGGCCGGAGTCGCGGGCCCCGGCGTCGGTGGGGCCGGAGTCGCCCTCGCCCCCGTCGCTCGGGCCGGCGGCATCGGGCCCAGCGTCAGGAGCGCCCGAGTCGATTCCGCCGGCGTCATGGGTGCCCGAGTCGATCACGCTGGCGTCGTGGGCGCCCGAGTCGATCACGCCGGCGTCATGAGTGCCGGCGTCGACGGTCGCGGCGTCGATCCGGCTCGCGTCTTCCGGTCCGGCGTCGTGATCGTTCGTCGGGCCGCCGCAGCTCGTGACGGCGAGCAACAGCGCGAAGCAAGCGAAACGCGGCATGGCGCCACTATGTCTGGGAGCCCGGGGCCCCGCACGGGCCCGCGTGTCGACGATCACGCCGCCCTCCCTTCGTTGGTGAACGGCGCGGAGGCGGATGGAGTCCGGAAGCTCTTCGAGCACCTGCTCGAGCGGCTCCGACATCCTGGCCGACCGCACGAGAAACACCGGCAGTCCCGCGCGTCGCCCTTCGGGCCGAAGCCCCGTCCGCCCAACCCGACACTTCGCCCAGCGGGTAAGTCGGGATGTCCGGATTCCGGAACTGTCGGTGCACGCGAACGAGCCCGTTTCACAGGTCTAGGTGCTCCACCTCGACGGGGCGACGGCCTCCGCTTAGCGTGTCGCGCCCGCCGCGCTCGAGCGGCGGCCAGCCGACATGGGAGAGCCGATGAACCCGCTATCACTTGCCGCCCGAGGAGATTCTCCGCGCCCGCGAGGAGGCGGTGCTCGAACCACTTCCGGGACGAGGTGCGGCAGCAGTGGGACGAGGTGCTCTCGACGTTTCCGCATCCGCACTACCGAGCTCATCGCGTCGATGACGATGCACGACGGCGACGAGGAGGTGCGGCGCTACTACCACGACACGCGCGTCGCCTTCCCGGACCAGCACCACGAGATTATCGCGCTGCGGCACAGCGCGGACGCGGTGATGCGTGGAGTTCTGGCTCTACGGGACGCACCTCGGGCGCTCGGACGATCCCGCCCACCGGCGGCAAGCACCGCACGCGGATGACCGCGTACTTCATCTTCGACGAGAGCGAGAAGCTGGTGATCGAGCGGGTCTACTTCGATCAGCTCACGGTGCTCAAACAGCTCTTGAGCGGGCTCGACAAGAGGCGTCCGGCCGATCTCCGTGAAGCTGGAAAAGGAGTTGTTGATTGACTTGAGTTGAAGAGTGTGGCGTACCCTTCCGAGTTTGAAAACACGAGACCAGCTTAAAAGCCGCGGAAAGGTACCCATGCCAAGGTAGAGGAGAAGGACGTTCAGGGCGAGTCGATGGAGTGCGCGCTGATCAGCTGGCGCGCGAGGGAGCGCGCAGGATGATCGCGGCGGCTCTCGAGGTGGAGGTCGAGGAGTATCTGGCGCGGCATGGTGCGAGCCGCGACGAGGAGGGGCGGGCGCTGGTGGTCCGCAACGGGCGTGCTCGGGAGCGGAAGGTGACGATCGGCTCCGGGACGGTGGGGCTCCGGGCGCCTCGTGTGAACGACAAGCGGGTAGTGGACGGGGAGCGGCAGCGCTTCACGAGCAAGATCCTGCCCCCCTACATGCGGCGCTCGAAGAATGTTTCAGAGGTGCTTCCGCTCCTCTATCTGCGCGGACTGTCGACGGGCGACTTCCAGGAGGCGCTTCCCACGCTGCTCGGTCCGGACGCCGCGGGCTTGTCGCCGAGCTCGATCACGAGGCTCACGAGCGCGTGGCAGGAGGAATACCGGGCGTGGCGGAAGAGGTCGCTGGAGGACCGCGACTACGTGTACGTCTGGGTCGACGGGGTGCACTTCAACGTGCGCCTCGAGGACGAACGCCTCGCCGCGCTCGTCATGATCGGGGCCCGACCGGACGGCACGAAGGAGGTGATCGCGATCGAAGACGGCTACCGGGAGTCCACCGAGAGCTGGCTGTCGCTCCTGCGCGACGTGAAGGCGCGGGGGATGCGCGCGCCGGCGTTGGCGGTCGGTGACGGCGCGCTCGGCTTCTGGGCGGCGCTGCGCGAGGTCTTCCCGGAGACGCGCGAACAGCGGTGCTGGGTTCACAAGATCGCGAACGTTCTCGACAAGCTTCCCAAGAGCGTGCAGCCGCGCGCAAAATCCCATCTCCACGAGATGATGAAGGCGCCGACAAAGGCGGAGTGTGAGGAGCTGGCCGCGTCGTTTGTGAAGGAGTTCCGCGCGAAATATCCGAAGGCCACCAAGTGCCTCCAGACCGACTTCGACCGGATGACGACGCTCTTCGACTTCCCGGCGGAGCACTGGAAGCACCTGCGCAGTACCAACCCGATCGAGTCCACCTTCGCCACCGTCAAGCTCCGGCAGCGGGTCACGAAGGGGGCCGGCTCCCGCAACGCCGGGCTCGCGATGGCCTTCAAGCTCCTCCTCATGGCCGAGCGCCGATGGCGGAAGCTGGACGGCCACGAACTCATCCCGCTCGTCCGTGCAGGCGTCACGTTCGAGGACGGGGCGCGCAAGGAGCGCCCCAGAGCAAAGCCCATCAAGTCAGCGAGGAAGTCGAAGAGGGACACGAGCGAGAGTGAGCAAAGGGACGCCGCCTGATCAGCTCCGTATCCACAACTCTTGACAATAACTCGGCCGCGCGGTGGTCGGTCTGCTCGCGATGGCCGGCGAGGACCCCGACCGACGCATTGCTCGACACGCCGAAGTTCGACGCGGGGGAGCCCCTTTGATCGGCAGCGTCTCCGCGCGCACCTGACTCGTCGCGGCCGCAGCCCGACCGAGCAGTCCGACGGAGCAGCACGCCGAGTCGCGCCACCTGAACCAGCGTCGTCGCGTGGCCGACGAAGCTCACCCACAGGTCGTCGATCCGCTCGCGCCGCCGCGGGCCGACGCGCTCTCGCCAGGGCGCCGAGCCCAGTCCGCGCGTGTCCTCGCGTCGAGCGGGGACGCGAAGCTGCGGCGAGCCGGACGCCGCGCCGCTCAGCGCATCTTGCGGACGCGGCTCTCGAGCTGGGCGAGCCTGGACTTCAAGAGGGGGTTGTCCGGCTCGTGGTCGAGGGCGGTCTTCATCAGCCGCCAGGCTTCACGCCACTGGGCGTTGCGCGCGGCGGCGGCGGCGCGGTTGTAGAAGGCCAGCGCTTGAGGGGAGCGGATGGGCTGCTCGCGCTTCTTCGGCGCGCGCTGCTCGGCCTCGGCGTGCTCGCGCGCTTCGGCGCTCAGCCGCA
Organism: uncultured Pseudomonadota bacterium; assembly: GCA_963832725.1. GTDB lineage: Bacteria > Myxococcota_A > Polyangia > Polyangiales > Sandaracinaceae > JAEZBP01. Next base: position 988,744 of record CAWHVG010000003.1, on the reverse strand, counting down.
GGGTGCCGACCCGGAGCATGCGGTCGTAGGCGCGGCGCGCGACGCCGTCGGTGAGGACTTGGTAGGCCTCGCTCCCGCGGCGGTAGATCTGGGTGGCCCGCTCCTTCTTGTCGTCCGGCGCGCCGGCGAAGCGATCGGGGTGGTAGCGCCGCGCGAAGCGGCGAAACGCGCGCTTGATGTCGGGCGTGGACGCGTCCGGCGCGACGCCGAGGAGCGTGTAGTAGTCGAGGAGGTCGAGGCGGTCGTCGTTCACCCGAGCTCCTCCTGTTGCCGCGCCCGCATGGCGTCGATCTCGTCGGCGCTGAGCCCGCCCCGCAGGCTGATGCGGGTCCGCTGGACGCGGCCGGTCTGGGCGTCGCGCGCTTCCACGGCGAGCGTTCCGTCGGCGTCGAGGATGAACGCGACCTCGATGGTCAGCTCGCCCCGGCGCTTGGGCGGGAGCTGGTCGAGCACGACCTCGCCCAGCTCTTCGTTGTCGGCGAAGGCGTCGTGCTCGCCCTGGCAGACGCGGACGACGACCTCTTCTTGACCGTCCTGGGCGGTGGTGAAGCTGCGGGTCTGCTCGGTCGGGACCGGCGCGTTCTTGTGGATGATGCGCCGGCAATAACCGCCGGCGGTCTCCAGGCCGAGGGAGTGCGGCGTGACGTCCATCAGGAGCGGTGGCGGCCGCTCGGGCATGGCGAGGACGGGCTGGGCGGCGCTGATCTGGAAGGACTGCACCGGGTCGCGCTCGGGCCGCGGCGCGTCGAGCCCCGGCAGGCCCGGGTCGGCGGCGCCGGTGCCGAAGGGCATGGTGGGCTCGCGCGAGGGTGGCGAGAAGGGGTCGGCGGCGCCGGTGCCGAAGGGGGCGGTGGGCTCGCGCGAGGGAGGCGCGGGAGGCGGAGGGCGACCGCGCGGGGAGTGCAGGTCGAGCGAGAAGGGCTCGGTGGGCTCGCGCGATGGATAGCGCTGGCTCGGCGAGACGGGCGCGCCGAGGAGCGGGTCGAGGCCCGGCAAGGGGAGGGCGCCCGGCTCGTCGGAAAAGGGATTGTCGGGGACGAGATTGGCGAAGGGGTCCGAGACGTCGAACGAGCTCGGCGCCAGCTCGTCGAGGCCGAGGACGTCGCCCTCCGGCGGCGCCAGCTCGTCCAGATCCATGTCGATGGTGGTGCGGGGCGTGCGGACGGGGACGGCCGGCGACACCTTCACCGCCTTTGCGGGCGGCACGAAGGGGAGCGGCAGGTCGGGCATCGGCGGCGGCGGCGCGGTGGAGCGCGCGGGGCGGCGCGGCGGCCGCGGCGCGGTCGGGCCCTGCGCGTCGGGCGCGAACGCGGGCTGCCTCGGAACGCCGAGCTGGGTGGACTTCGGCACCGGCGGCGGCTTGGGCGGAGTCAGCTTCAGCGGGCGTGCCTCCCGCTCGCCGGCCAGCGCGAAGCCGTGAATCGCCGCGCCCTGCGCCACCACCATGTCCGGGTCGATGTCGGTCCGCGGGGTGCGCCCGAAGAACTCGGCCACCCGCGTGCGGCAGAGCGGCATGCGGGTGGACCCGCCGACCAGCACCACGCTGTCGAGGTCCGTGGCCTTCAGGCCGGCCTGCTTCAGCGCTTCGGCGCAGACCTCGAACGAGCGGTCCAGCCACGGGGTGGCCAGCGTTTCGAGCTCGGCCCGGGTCATGGCGAAGGTCAGGTCGGCGCTCTTCTTCCGCCCCACGCTCAGCTCTTCGACGGTCAGCTCGACCGCGTGCTCGTTCGAGAGCTGGCACTTGGCCCACTCCGCCGCGGCCTTGAGGCGCTCGTAGGCCTGCTTGTCGCGGGAGATGTCGGCACGATGCGCTTCGCGGAAGCGCTCGCACATCACGTCGGCGATGGTGCGGTCCATGTCCTCGCCGCCGAGGAAGGTGTCGCCGGCCGTCGAGAGGACCTCGAAGACGTCGTCCTCGAGCTCGAGGATGGTGATGTCGAAGGTGCCGCCGCCCAGATCGTAGACGGCGACCCGCTCGTTCTGGGCGCCGCCGTAGCCGTAGGCGAGCGCCGCCGCGGTCGGCTCGTTGAGGATGCGCAGGACCTCCAGCCCGGCCACTTTGCCCGCCGCCTTGGTGGCGCTGCGCTGCAGCTCGTTGAAGTTCGCCGGAACGGTGATGACGGCCCGCTCCGCCGTCTCGCCGAGCCCGGCTTCGGCCATGCGGCGGATCTCGCGCAGGACCATCGCGCTGATCTCGGCCAGCGCGTAGGTGCCGCGCGCCACCTTCACGACCGAGCCGCCGTGCTTGTTCTTCACGATCTGGAAGGCGAAGCGCTCGCGGGCCCGGGCGACCTCGGGGCTGTCGAAGGGCCGGCCGATCAGGCGCTTGACGGCGTAGACGGTGTTCTCGGCGTCGACCAGCCGCCGCTCGCGCGCCTCGTAGCCCACCACGGTGCCGCCTTCGGGCAAAAACGAGACCACCGAGGGCACCATCCGCCGCCCTTCGGCGTCGCCGAGCACGCGTGCTTGACCGCCGTCCGCGACGGCCACCACCGAGTTGGTGGTGCCGAGGTCGATCCCGAGGACCCGACCTCCGCTCACCGATCGGCCTTCGCGCGCCCGAGCATCAGGACACGATTATTGCCGGATCGGGACCTCCCCCGGCAACACCCCATCCTGCGGCGCGAGTGCCGCCCGGGCGTTTGTGGGCTACGGGGCAGCCATGAACCTGCCCCGCCCCCCCGCCTGGTCTGCCGACGTCGGCCTCCTCGTCCTGCGCCTGACGGTCGGTCCGATGATGCTCTTCGGTCACGGGCTGCCGAAGCTGCTGACCTTCGCCGAGCACGCCGCGACGTTCCCGGATCCGCTCGGCGTCGGCAGCTCGCTCAGCCTGACGCTGGCCATCCTCGGCGAGGTGGTGGGCTCCTCGCTCATCGCGCTCGGCCTCGCGACGCGCGCCGCGGCCGTGCCTTTCGTGATCACGATGATCGTGGCCGGGGCGATCGTGCACGGCGACGACCCCTGGTCCCGCAAGGAGCTGGCGCTGCTCTACGCCGTGCCGGCCATCACGCTCATCTTCACCGGCGCCGGCCGCTTCTCGGTCGACGGTTGGCTCGCGCGCCGCCGTGACGCCGCAGGCGAGAAGGCCGCATCCGAAGCGGCGTGAGCAGACGATGTTCGGCGTGGCGAGCTGCTGGGCCGGCGCGTGGCGTCGCCGTGGTCGTGCGGTGGCGAAGGCCGCCGTCCTGGAACGCGCTGCGAACGCCGGGGTCCCGGGCCGCCGTTCTCGTCGGGATGATCCGGCTCGGCCTACTCGCTGGCGGCGGGCGTGTCGGCCGGCTCGCTCGGCGCCGTGGGCGCGTCCGCCGAGCCGGTGAACGCCCAGCGCCCGAGCTTCGTGAGGTCCTCGATGATCAGGTAGAGGGCCGGCACGACCAAGAGGGTGATGAAGGTCGCGAAGAGGACGCCGAAGCCGAGGCTGATGGCCATCGGAATCAAGAAGCGCGCGCCGACCGAGGTCTCGAGGATCATCGGCGTGAGGCCGAAGAAGGTGGTGAGCGAGGTCAGCAGGATGGGCCGGAAGCGGCGCACGCCGGCGGCCATCACGCCGTCCTTCGCGCTCAGCCCTTCGTCGCGGCGGAACTCGTTGACGGCGCTGACCAGCACCAGCGAGTCGTTCACCGCCACGCCGGCCAGCGCGACCAGGCCCATCATGCTCATCAGGCTCAGGTCGTAGCCGAGCAAGACGTGGCCGAGGATGGCGCCGACCAGCCCGAAGGGGATGGCGACGCCGATGATCAGAGGCTGCACGTAGCTCTTGAACGCGATGGCCAGGAGCGCGCCCATCGCCAAGAGCGCGAGCACGAAGCCGGTGGTGAGCGCGCTCATCGTCTCGGCCTGCCGCTTCTGTTGTCCGCCCGGCTCGATGCGCAGGCCCGGGAACGCCGCCAGCACCTCGGGGACCAGCTCGGCGTTGGCCTGCTCGGCGACGCGGTTGGCGTTCGTCCCCGCCGCCACCTCGGCCGTCACATCGACGCGGCGCTGGCCGTCGACGCGCTGGATGGCCGTGTAGCTACGCCCGCGCTGGATGTCGGCGGCTTCGGAGAGGGGGATCTCGCCGCCGTCGGGCGTGCGGATGAGCAGGTTCTCGAGGTCGGCCATCGACTCGCGCTCCGAGAGCGGCCGCCGCACGTAGACGCGCAGCTCGTCGCGCCCGCGCTGCTGCCTCACGGCCTCGGCGCCGTAGAACGCGTCGCGGAGCTGCCTCGCCAGCATCGCCTCGGTGATGCCGCGCGCCCGCGCCTCGGGCCGGAGCGTGAAGTCGAGCTGCTCCTTGCCCGGCGAGAAGCCGTCGTCGATCTCCTGCACGCCGGCGTAGCGCTCCAGGCCTTCCGCCATGCGCGCGGCGGCTCGCTCGAGCGTGTCGAGGTCCGGGTGGGTGAGCGCAAAGTCGATCGGCGCGCCGCTCGGCCCGCCGGTGCTGTAGCTGAAGGTCAGCGACTCGATCCCCGGGATGGTGCCCACCCGCTCGCGCCACGCCTCGCTGAGCTCGCGCGCGGTGAAAGGGCGCTGGTCGCTCGGCACCGTGAAGACGGCGACCTCGGTCAGATGGCTGCCGGTGTTGGAGCCCGCGCGACCCGTGGCGCCGAACAATCCCAGCAGCGCGAAGCGGCCGCGCACCACGTCGCCGTCGTCGCGGCCGGGCGCGAGATCCTGGACGGCCTCGTGCGACGCCTCCACCAGCCTCTGCTGGATGGCCTCGGTCTGTTCGACCGGCGTCCCGAAGGGCATCGTCAGGTCGGCGCGCACGACGTCGCTGTCGATGCGCGGGAAGAACGTGGTGTCGATGCGTCCGCCGGCCACCAGGCCGATGCACGAGATCAGGATGGCGAACGCGATGGCCAGCGTGGTCCAGCGGTGCCGGATCGCCGCGGCGAGGACGGGCGCGTAGGTCTTCTCGATCAGCCACTCGATGCCCTGGCTGACGCGTCGCTGGGCGCGGCCGAAGCCTTTCCAGTACTCGAGCATGAGCAGGACTGCGCTCATCCCCAGCACGAAGAGGAGCGGCACCGGCACCTCGTGATTGATCACCTGCAGGAGCGGAGCCGCCACGCCGCAGCAGATGACCATCCCCCACAGCCACAGGTGCGTCTTCTCCAGGTGCGCGAGGTGCGCCGGCAGGATCAAGAGCGCCTCGGCCAAGGACAGGATCAACACCAGGATGACGACGATCGGGATCTGGATGAAGAACTTCCCGAACGTGCCCGGCACGAAGAGGAGCGGCGCGAACGCGATGCAGGTGGTCAGGATCGCGAAGACGACCGGCCCCGCCACCTCGCGGACGCCCTCGATCGACGCCCGCATCGGAGAGAGCCCGCGGCTGCGATGCGTGTAGACCGCCTCGCCGATCACGATGGCGTCGTCGACGACCATCCCGAGCGTCAGGATGAACGCGAAGAGGGAGATCATGTTGATCGACACGTCTCCCGCCGAGAGGAAGAGCATCGATCCGATGAACGAGATGGGGATGCCGAGCGTGACCCAGAACGCCAGGCGCACCTCGAGGAAGAGCCCGAGGCAGAGGAGCACCAGGACCAACCCCATGTAGGCGTTCTTCATGAGGAGGTCGATGCGGTCGCGGTAGAACTCCGAGCGGTCGTTCCAGGTCGCGAAGTGCACCCGCGGCGGCAGGTCGTCCCGGTGCTCGCGGATGTAGCGCTTGACGGTCTCGGCCAGGTCGAGCGGCGTCTGATCGCCGACCCGGAAGACCTGCACCATCACGGCCCGCTGGCCCTCGTAGGTCGCCGCCATGTCGACCTCGCGGAAGCCGTCGACGACGTGGCCGAGGTCGCCGACCGTGACGCGGCTTCCGTCCGGCCGGCTGAGGACGACGATGTCCTCGAACTCACCGCCGCGGTCGCGCCGCTCGGTGGTGCGCAGCAGCACTTCGCCGCTCGGGGTGCGCACGGCGCCGGCGGGCACGTCGACGGAGGCTTGTCGGATGGCGTTCGCCACCAGCTCGTGGGTGAGCCCGTAGCGGCGCAGGTTCTCCTGCGGCACCTCCACCGAGATCTCGAGCGGGCGGATGCCGCTCAGCTCGACGTTGGTGATGTTCGGCTCGTTCAAGAAATCGTCGCGCACCCGGTCGGCGATGGAGCGGAGCTGCGCTTCGCCGGTCTCGCCGTAGACGATGAGCGAGATCACCTCGCCGCGGATGGCCGGTACGCTGACGATTGGCCGCTCCACGTCGGAGGGGAACGACGTCACCCGGTCGACGGCGCTCTTCACGTCGGCCAGCACGCGATCGGTGTTGGCGCCGAGGATCAGCTCCAGCGAGACGACGCCGACGCCTTCCTGGGCGGTGGAGCGGACCTCCTTGATGCCGTCCACGGCCCGGACCGCCTCCTCGACGGGCAGGATCACGCCCTGCTCGACCTCCGAGGGTGAGGCGCCGGGGTAGGCGATGTTGACCAGGACCAGATCGAGGTCGAACTCGGGGAAAACCTCCTGCTTCACCCGCGGGATCATCATGAGCCCGCCGAGCACGAAGATGAGCATCAGGACGTTGGCGGCGACCGAGTTCTTGGCCATCCAGACCAAAGGTCCGCTCGCGCGGCGAACGACCTCGTCCTCCTCGGGGCTCATCCGCCGCTCCCGCCGTCCGGCGGATCGTCCTCGATGCGGCGGAGCTGTGTCCCCTCCACCGGCGTGGGGACGCGGGTCTGAATCAGCAGATCCCCTGGATGAAGGCCCCGCACCAGCACCGTCCGCGCACGGCGCCAGACCACGTCCACCTCGCGGAGCGCCAGGCGGTCCTCCTCGCCGAGCAGATGCACCACGTCGCCGGCATGCAGGGCGGTCCGCGGGATCTCGTAGACGTCGCTGAGCTCGCCGGCCTCGATCTCCACCCGCACGAACGCGCCGAGCAGGATGGGGAGCGACGAGGGGTCGCCCGGCGCTGCGGCCGTGTCGCGATGCAATCCGAGCGGGTCGTCGATCGCCACCAGCACCCGCGCCATGCGACCGACGGGATCGAGGTCACCGAGCAGACGCACGACGCGGCCTTCACGCACGATCGCGCCGTCCTCGCCGACCTCTTGCAGGACGCGGGCGGGTGAGCCGTTCTCGCCGTTCACGCCCGGCACCTGGATCCACGCGAGCCGCTCCATCGGGATGGAGACCTGCACCCAGAAGCGGTCGGTGCCGACCAGCGTGGCGAGCTGGCTGGTCGGCCCGACGAGCTGGCCGAGATCGGCGTTCTCGCTCTCCACGAACGCGTCGAAGGGCGCGTCGAGGGTGGTCCGCGAGAGGTTCGTGCGGGCCTGCCGCATCGAGCTCCGGGCGGCGCGGAGCTGGGCCTCGGCGGTGCGCAGGTGAGGCTCGCGCAGTGCCAGCTCGCGCCCGCTCTCGCTGCCGCCGTGCTGCCGGCGGAGCAGCTCCCACTCGCGCTCGGCGATCACCGCCCGGCTCTGCTCCTCGGCGATGCCCAGCCGGCTCTGCTCGACCTGGGCGCGGCTCTGCTCGACCTGCGCGCGGTAGTCGCGCGGATCGATGCGGATCAGCGTGTCGCCGGCGTGGACGCGGCCGCCCGGGACCAGGTCGTCGCTCATCCACACGATGCGTCCGTTGAGCTCCGGCTGAAGCGTCACCTTCTGCGCGGCGACGACGGTGCCGTGGGCGCGGACGCGAACAGGCTGCGTGCTCGGCTCGACCGGCGTTGCGCGGACCGGCACGCCTCGCTCTTCGTGGGCGGTGCGACCCGCGTGGGGGCGTGTGGCGACGAAGACGGCAGCCACCCCGACGCCGGCCAGGCAGATGAGCGCCGGCACCAGGATCGTGGCCACCCGCAGCGCGAAGGACGCCTTCTGCGGCGCGTCTCGGGCGACGGACGGCTCCACGGGATCGGCCTCTCGCAGTACGGGCTCGACGCTCATGGCTGCACCTCGGCGTTCGCCTGCTCGTCCGCCTGTGCGTCGGCTTCGTCGTCCGGCTCGGGATCCGGAAGCGGTGGCGGCTCGAGGTCGCTGCTCCAGGCCCCGCCGAGCGCGCGGGCGAGCTGCACTCGCTGCGACAAGAGCGCGCGGCGGGTGGTGAGGATCGCCTGTTGGATGGTCTGCGCCGAGGTGAGGGCGCTCAGCACCGGCAGGTAGTCGCTCAGCCCCTCCGCGTAGCGCCGCCGCGCCTCGTCGAGCGCCGCCTGCGCCGCGTCGAGCTGCTCGTGCAGGTTCTCGATCTGGATGACGGCTTGGCGCTCCTGCGTGAGCGCGTTCTCCACATCCAGCATCGCGTTGAGGAGCGTCTGCGCGAAGGTCTGGATCCGCTCGCGGACGACGGCCCGGTTGCGTCGCACCTCGGCCGCCCGGGCGCCACCGTCGAGCGCCGGCGCGACCAGGCTGCCCATCAGCGACCACACGAACGAACTGAGCAGGTTCGTGATGTTCGGCGACGAGATACCGATCGAGGCGCTGATCCGGAAGGCGGGGAACTGGTCGGCGATGGCCGAGCCGAGGCGCCAGTCGGCGGCCTCCACGCGCCGTCGCGCGGCGCGCACGTCGGGGCGCCGGAGCAAGAGATTGGCAGGCACGCCGGTCCGCGGCATCGGCGGGAGCGGCGGCAGCACGGTGGGCTCGGGGAGCTGCCCGATCTGCTCCGCGAACGCGGGCGGAGGCAGACCGACCAGCACCGCCAGCCGCTGGCGCGCGACGGACTCGGCGCCCGCGACCTGCGCGAGCTGCGCCTCGATGGCCTCCACCCGCTGCCGCTGCTGATAGACGTCGAGGGCGGTGCCGAGCCCGTGCCTGAAGCGCAGCGTGACCAGCTCCATGTAGAGCCGGTTGGTCTCGTGCTGCTCCTCGAGCAAGCGGCGCAAAGAGCGCTGCTGCACGAGGTTCATCCACGCCTCGACCACGTTGGCGGCGAGCGTCATCGCCAGCGTCTCGACGTCGTCGCGGGTGGCGAGCACGTCGAGCCCGGCGGCGGCGACCTGGGAGCCGATGCGGTTCCAGAGGTCCAGCTCGTAGCTGACCGGCACCGAGATGCCGAGGCTGTTGTTCTCGAAGACCTGACGGCCCAGGGCACCGAGGACGACGACCTGACGGCGGCGCGCCACGTCGAGCTGCGCGCTGATTCTGCGGCCACCAAGGCGCGCTCGAGCCCTGAGCCAGCGCCTCGGCCTGCTCCAGCCGAGCCCAGGCGGCGCCGAGCTCGAAGTTGCGGGCCAGCGCCCGATTGACCAGCGATGCCAGCTCGGGGTCCCCGAACGCGATCCACCAGCGGTCCGGCGAGGCCTCCGACTCCGGGATCTCCTCGTCGCCGGCCGTCTGCCCGTAGCGCTCGGGGAGCGGCACCGGCGGCAGAGGGCTGTGCACCGGGTGGTGCGGCATGCAGCCGGCGAGGAGCAGGGCCGTCATCGCTGCGAGCGGACGCCTCATCGAGGCCGCTCCGGGCGCCGGAGCGCCGCCAGCAAGAGCTCCATGGTGATCGGGAACAGCCCATCGAGGTCCACGGGCTCGTCGTCCGGCAGGTCGTCCGGCAGGTCGTTCGGCAGGGACGCCTTCACGCTCGCGGCGCTGTTGCCGAGGAAGGTGCTGCCCAGGAACGTGGCGCCGAACATCGCGGCCCACAGGCCGGCGGAGACCCGGCGCGCGTCGAGATCGGTGCGCAGCGACCCGTCGGCGATGCCCCGCTCGATCGCGGCGAGATAGGTGGCGCGCAGCGTCCGCACGCGCTCGGCATACACCGAGAGGCTGGAGCCGGCCGGATCCGTCGCGAAGCCGCCGCACGTGCCGGCCATCGCCAGCCGGAGCTGTGGCGCGTGCGCGTTCACGACGGTGGCGTGGGCTTCCATCAGCGCGCTCAGGAGCGACAGGCCGTCATGCGAGTCGTCGGCGCGGAGGGCCTCGAAGCGGGCCAGCACCGCCTCGAGCGGGCGGTGTGTCAGCGCGAGGACGAGGTCGTCTTTGCTCTCGAAATAGAGGTAGAGCGTGCCCTTGCTGACCGAGGCGGCCTCGGCCACCTCCTCCATGGTCGCGTGCGCGGCACCGCCGGCGCCGAAGACCTGCTCGGCGGCGTCGAGGATCGCGTCTCGTCGCTTGCGCTTGTCCCGGGTGCGGCGGCCGGCTGCGGTGGTCTTCGTCATCGCGGTCGGTAGTACCGGCCCGAAGCTCGATCCGGGTTTCGGCAGAGGAGGCTCGGACTTCGGGACGCGGCTCGGGCTCCGAACGATGTGCAGGGGAGCGTGCTGATTCCACGACACCCGGAACGGAGCTCGGAGCCGGGAACGAGACACTGACTGACGGTCAGTCAGCCGGAGCCGGCGTTTCGTATCGCCCTGTTCGTCCGCGCGCAAGTCGGAAACGAAACACCCCTTCGCCCCGGTTTGGTGCCGGTTCGAAGGGGTGGCAAGCGCGCTCGTGTGAAGATTCGTGAAGGCGCTGGCGGGGGGCCGAGCACCTCGCGCGAGAGACTCAGGTCGGGTCGCAGATCCCGTCGCAGGTCTGCGTGATTTGCCCGTCGGGATGCCAGAACGCGTCGATCTGATCCATCGCCGCCGTGGAGCGCCGGACGCCCTCGTGGGCCGGGCTGTCCGCGCTTGGATCGCGGGTTCCGGCCGGCAGCATGTCGGCGCCGGGGATGTGATAGATGACCAGCGCCGAGTCCAGCGTGGAGCCGTCGGCGGGCGGGGCGGTCGTGCTGTCGAGGCCCCAGGGATCCCACGGGGAGGGCGTGACGTAGGGCATCCCGATGGTGCGGGCCTCCAGCGCGGAGCCGACGTTCGGCACCTGCGAGTCGCCGATGCCGATCTGCAGCAGGATGTGCTTGGCAGGCGTGTTGGGGAGCGGATCGTGGATCAGGTGCGGCGCGTAGGTCGCGGGCTCTGCGACGTCCCAGAGGTTCGAGCTGGTCGAGAGCAGCAGGTTGCGGATGAAGGGGTCGCGGTAGCCCGAGCTCATCAGCGCGTCGAAGGTCCGCCAGTCGCCGGAGCGCTTGATCAGCAGCGGGTAGCTCATGCCGCCGACGCCCAGCGCGAAGCGCTCGATGTCGACCGCCACGCCGGCCACGACGCCGCCCATGATCCCGCCCTGGCTGTTGCCGTAGTAGTAGGCGGCGCTGGTGTCGATCGCCGGGGCCGTGCCGCTGCCGTCGTCGAGGTCCACCTGCATCTCGGGCAGCTCCGAGCACACGCCCTTGAAGGAGCGGGCGAGCACCATGAAGTTGATGACGCCCTGCTGGAGGCGCTCACCGGTGGTGTAGAACGAGCTGAAGTCGAGCAGGCTGGTGGTCACGCGCCCCACGTCGTCGCCGCTCATCCCCCACCAGTCGACGGCGACGGACACGACCTTCAGGCGGTTCTGGTGGTCGCGGTGCCACCCCGACTGGATCTCGCCCGCGCTGCCGAAGAGCCCGTGGCCGTAGACCTCGAGCCTCCCAGGCGCGCCGCCGGCCGCCACGTCGGTGGCCAGGCTGACGGGGATCTGCGCCAAGAAAGGCACCTCGGCCGTGCCGTTGGCCGTCGGCGTGCCGTCCGAGCCGCGGTGCAGGCTCGACTCGTCGATCGAGGTCGGGTCGGTGCCGTTGAGGTAGAGCGGGACGGTGACGGTGCCCTCCACCCAGCGATAGATGTTCGCGTCCGCGTCAGCGCCCTCGTGGACGTTGGTGACCGTGCACCCGAGGCCGCGCTCGGTTGCGCGGCCGAAGTCGCCGGCGGTGCCGCTGCCGAGGGCGTCGTCGCGCATCGCGATCAGATCGCCCCAGAGCATCTCACCGCTCGCCGTCTCGAAGTCCCAGGCCTCGATCACGTCGCTCCGCGTCACCCCGGCGCCGTCGAGGATCGAGAAGATGTCCTCGAAGTGTGCGCGCCGGTCCTCGACGTCGCTGCCCTCGAGCGGCGTTCCGTCGCGGAGCGCGGCGAAATAGGTGGAGGCCTCGACGGCGCTCCCGTCCGTGTACTGGACGCCCTTGACCGCCACCACGTAGCGATGGCCTTCCGCGAGTCGCACGGCGGGGCGGATGTAGAGCGGCGCGTGCGCCGGATCGGTCTCGGGCCAGGTGTCGAGCTCGGCGAAGTGCGGCACCAAATCGCCGCTCTCGGCGTCGATCAGCAGCGTCGTCGAGCCGGCGTCGAGGGTCGCGTCGATCGCGTTCTCGTCGTTGAGCGTCGCCGGATCCACCTCGCCGGGGTAGGCGGTCATGATGACCGGGTCCGGGCTGAAGCCGTCGAAGCGGTTGAGCTGCGCCGGGTCCACGTGCCGGTGGCGCGCGTTCACCGGCGTCGCGTCCATCGCGATGTCGATGCGCCGGCCGGTGGCGGTGGAGCTGTCGTCCGTCATGAAAAAGCTCGACGGCCAGGGCAGCAAGCAGTCCGCCGGGTTGATGTTCTCGCACTGCGAAGGGTAGGCCGGGCCGGCGTCGGGCGGGCCGGCGTCCGCCGTGGCGGCGTCGGCGCCACCGTCGGCGGAGGGCGCGGCAGGGCCGCAGCCGAAGAGGAGGATGAACGAGAGCGTGGGGCGAAGGGCGCGCATGGCGGCAAGAGTAGCGAAAGAATGTCTTCTCTCGCATCGTTCCGTGCGTCATCTCCGCTTCGTCGGCCCGCTTCGCGGGTTTCGAGGGCTCGCTGTGGGTGCCCGCGCTGCCGCGGACGGGGTGGGCTCAGCACCGCGCGACGAACGAACGACAGAACGTTCGTCACCCGGCGCGTGATGGGGCACCCCTAGCTTCTGGGGTCGGCAGGCATGCGCCGCAGAGACCGGATGCTCCGTGGGCCGGGGCCGCAAGTGAACCTCGTTCACTTGTTCGCGGGCCTCGCCTGGAGGCGAATGGGCGGGACAGGGTTCGAACCTGCGACCGACGGTGTGTAAAACCGTTGCTCTACCGACTGAGCTACCCGCCCCGATGGTGGCGCGCTCAGATAGCGCAGGCGCGCCGCGCGTACAACGGTGCGCTGTGAGCTACTGCTGCGCGCCGGGCGGTTCGACGGTCGGCTGCGGGACGCCTTCTCCGTCGACCTCGTGCACGATCAGCTTGCCCTCGCGGTACTCCATCGGGCGCGCGCGGCGGCCGAAGAGGGCGTCCGGATCGTTGAGCGCCAGCGCCTCGCGCAGCACCTGATCCATGTGCTCGATCAACACGACCCGCATGCTCTTGAGAACGCGCTTCGGGATCTCGCGCAGATCCTTGCGGTTCTCACGCGGGATGAGGAGGGTGTCGATGCCGGCGCGGTGCGCCGCGAGCATCTTCTCCTTCAGCCCGCCGATCGGCATGACCCGACCGCGGAGGGTGATCTCGCCCGTCATCGCCACGTTCTTGCGCACCGGGATGCGCATCAGCGCGCTGGCGATGGCGGTGGCCATGGTGATGCCGGCGCTGGGCCCGTCCTTCTTCACGAAGTCCGGGAAGTGGATGTGGACGTCCACCTTCTCGTGGAAGTCCTCGTCGAGCCCGAGCTCTTCGTGGCGAGAGCGGATGTACGTGATGGCCGCTTGCGCGGACTCCTTCATCCCCTCGCTCAGCCTGCCGGTGATGACCTGCTTGCCCTTGCCGGGCACGATGGCCGCCTCGCACTCGAGGACCGTGCCGCCGTAGAACATCGCAGCGAGCCCGTGAACCTTGCCGATCTCGTCGTGCTCGCCCGCCTTGTTCGGGTTGAACTTCGGGACGCCCAGGAAGCGGGGCACGTCCTTGGCGGCGACCTGATAGGGCCTGTCCTTGCCGTCTTTGAGCACCTGGCGCGCGACCTTGCGGCACACGCTGCCGATCTCCCGCTCGAGATTACGAACGCCGCTCTCCATCGTGTAGTGATGGATCATCGTGCGGATCGCGTTCTCGGTGATCTCCAGATCCACGTCGCCGAGGCCGGCTTCCTTCTTCTGGCGGTCGACCAGGTAGCGCACGGCGATGTTGAGCTTCTCGAACTCCGTGTAGCCGGAGAGCTCGATGATCTCCATCCGGTCCTGGAGCGGGAGCGGGATGCCGCCGAGCGTGTTCGCGGTCGTGATGAACATCACGTCCGAGAGGTCGTAGTCGAGGTCGAGGTAGTGGTCGTTGAACGTGGTGTTCTGCTCGGGATCGAGCACCTCGAGGAGCGCCGCCGCCGGGTCGCCCCGGAAGTCGCTCGACATCTTGTCGACCTCGTCGAGGAGGAAGACGGGGTTGTTCGAGCCGACCTTGCGCAGCGACTGGATGATCCGGCCGGGGAGGGCGCCGATGTACGTGCGCCGGTGGCCGCGGATCTCCGCCTCGTCGCGGACGCCGCCGAGGCTCAGCCGGACGAAATCGCGGCCCGTGGCGCGCGCGATGGACTTGGCCAGCGACGTCTTGCCGACGCCGGGCGGTCCCACCAGGCAGAGCACCGGACCCTTCAGCTTCTTCACGAGCGCCTGAACCGCGAGGTACTCGAGGATGCGCTCTTTGACCTTCTTCAGACCGTAGTGATCCTCATCGAGGATGTGCTCGGCGAGGTCGATGTCGTAGTTCTCTTCGCTCTTGTCGTACCAGGGAAGGCTGAGGATCCAGTCGATGTAGTTGCGGACGACCGTGGCCTCCGCGCTCATCGGCTGCATCATCTTGAGCTTGCGCAGCTCCTTCTTGACGCGGCTCTCGGCTTCGTCGCTGAGCTCCTTCGTCTTGACCTTCTCCTCGAGCTCCTGGATTTCACTCTTGAACTCGTCGCGTTCACCCAGCTCCTTCTGGATGGCCTGCATCTGCTCGTTGAGGTAGTACTCCTTCTGCGTCTTCTCCATCTGCTTCTTGACGCGGGAACGGATCTTCTTCTCGACTTGAAGAATCTCGATCTCCGCGTTCATGAGCTCGAAGAGACGCTCGAGCCGCTTGCCCGGATCCGTCGTCTCGAGGATCTCCTGCTTGTCCTGCAGCTTCACCGCGGTGAGGTGCACGACGATGGTGTCCGCGAGACGCGCCGGGTCGTCGATGGTCTGGACCTGCATCAACATCTCGGGCGCGATGCGCTTGTTGAGCTTGACGTAGGTCTCGAAGGTGGACTGCACCGAGCGCATCAGCGCCTCGACCTCGACCGAGCCGGTGCCGAGCTCGTCGACCGGGTCCACCTCGCAGAGGAAATAGTCCTCGTTGGCGATGAAGTTGGTGATCCGCGCTCGCTTCTTGCCCTCGACCAGGACCTTCACCGTGCCGTCGGGCAGGCGCAGGAGCTGGATGATCACGCCCACGGTGCCCATCTGGAAGATGTCCTCGGGCGTGGGGTCGTTGGTCTTGGCCTTCTTCTGGGCGGCGAGCAGGATCTCCTTGTCCTGGCTCATCGCCTGCTCGAGCGCGTTGATCGACTTCTCGCGGCCCACGAAGAGGGGCACGACCATGTGCGGGAAGACGATGATGTCGCGGAGCGGGAGGAGCGGGAGGCTCCGGCCCTTGGCCCCGCGCCCGCTCGGATCGTTGTCGTTCTTGTGGAAGAACATCGTCGAAGGTCTCCGTCGCAACGCGCGACGATCGGGCAGACTGGGCGCGGCCGAAGCCTACGTGGTCACGCGAGGCCGGCTTCCTTCTCGTAGACGATGAGGGGCTTCTCGCCGCGGACGACCACGTCCTCGTTCACGACGACCTCCTTGATGCCTTCGTGGCCGGGGACGTCGTACATGATGTCGAGCATCGAGTTCTCGAGGATGGCGCGCAGGCCGCGGGCGCCGGCGTTGCGCTTGAGCGCCTCGGTCGCCACCGCCTTGAGGGCGCCGTGCGTGAACTTGAGCTTCACGCCGTCCATCTCGAAGAGCTTGCGGAACTGCTTGATCAGCGCGTTCTTCGGCTTCGTGAGGATGTCGATGAGCGCGTCCTCGTTCAGCTCGTGGAGCGTGGCCACGACGGGGAGGCGGCCGACGAACTCCGGGATGAGCCCGGCGCGGATCAGGTCCTCCGGCTGCACGGAGGTGAGGATCTCGCCGATCTTCTTCTCCTTGCGGCTGGTGATCTCGGCTCCGAACCCGAGGCTCCGCTGCCCGACGCGCTGCTCGATGATCTGCTCGAGCCCGACGAACGCGCCACCGCAGATGAAGAGGATGTTCGTCGTGTCGATCTGCAGGAAGTCCTGCTGCGGGTGCTTGCGGCCGCCCTTGGGCGGCACGTTGGCGACCGTGCCCTCGATGATCTTGAGCAGGGCCTGCTGCACGCCCTCGCCGCTGACGTCCCGAGTGATGGACGGGTTGTCACCCTTGCGCGCGATCTTGTCGATCTCGTCGATATAGACGATGCCGCGCTGGGCCCGCTCGACGTCGTGGTCGGCGTTCTGCAGGAGCTGGACGATGATGTTCTCGACGTCTTCGCCGACGTAGCCCGCTTCGGTCAGCGTCGTGGCGTCCGCGATGGCGAAGGGGACGTTGAGGATGCGCGCCAGCGTCTGCGCCAGCAGCGTCTTGCCCGAGCCGGTGGGCCCGAGGAGCAGGATGTTCGACTTTTGCAGCTCGACGTCGTCCGCCGCCACCCGCGAGTCGATCCGCTTGTAGTGGTTGTGTACCGCGACCGAGAGGACCTTCTTCGCGCGGTCCTGGCCGATCACGTACTCGTCGAGGATTGTCTTGATCTCCGCCGGTTTGGGAAGCGGCGTGCCGGTCGAGAACGAGTCCTCGCGGTCCACCTCCTCGGCGATGATGTCGTTGCAGAGGCCGATGCACTCGTCGCAGATGTAGACCGTGGGGCCCGCGATGAGCTTCTTCACTTCCTTCTGCGACTTGCCGCAGAAGGAACACTGCAAGTTGCCGTGTCCGTCGTCGCGCCTTCGATCCACGCCCTTACCCCGTTGCGGAGGCTCACGGCCTCCCACGACTATGCAAGGTAGGCACGCCGGACGTGCCTGCCTCGGCTCCGATGACTCTAAACCCGGGACTGTGGCCGGGCAACCTTCCCCACTCCCCGAAATTCTTCGAAAAAGCTTGCCAGACCGCTACTTCTTGACCTCGGTCAGCTCGCCCGAGCGGGGGTGGATGACCTCGTCGATGATGCCGTACTCGAGCGCCTCGTGCGCCGACAGGAAGCGGTCGCGCTCCGTGTCGCTCTTGATCTGGTCCACCGACTGGCCGGTGTGGCGCGAGAGGATCTCGTTCATGCGCTGGCGGAGCTGGATGATCTCCCGCGCGTGGATCTCGATGTCCGACGCCTGTCCGCGGACGCCTGCCAGCGGCTGGTGGATCATCACCCTGCTGTTCGGCAGGCAGCGCCGCCGGCCGTGGGTGCCGGCCGCGAGCAGCCACGCGGCCATGGAGGCGGCCTGGCCGAGGCACACCGTGGACACGGGGCAGCGGATGTACTGCATGGTGTCGTAGATGGCGAGGCCGGCCGTGATCACGCCGCCGGGGCTGTTGATGTAGAGGGTGATCTCCTTGTCGGGATCCTCGCCCTCGAGGATGAGGAGCTGGCCGATGATGATGTTCGCGACGTCGTCGTTCACCTCGGTGCCGAGGAAGACGATCCGGTCGCGGAGGAGCCGCGTCCAGATGTCCCACACGCGCTCACCGCGGTGGGTCGTCTCGATGATGCTCGGCATCGGAATGTAGGCGCGCGGGTCCATCACGTCGGTCATCGATTCTC
Source organism: uncultured Pseudomonadota bacterium (assembly GCA_963832725.1). Taxonomy (GTDB): domain Bacteria; phylum Myxococcota_A; class Polyangia; order Polyangiales; family Sandaracinaceae; genus JAEZBP01. The sequence goes on along the minus strand of CAWHVG010000003.1, from coordinate 971,257 downwards.
CTCCGCCTTCAACGGCCGTCCCCTTCGGGTTTCGCATTCGTCGCGCTCAGCCGGCCTCGCCGGCCTCGGCTTCCTCGGCCGGTGTCTCCGCCCCTTCGGGTGCCTCGGTGACTGTAGCCCGGGCCAAGATGTAGTCGAGCAGCTTGTCCTCGAGGAGCTTGTTCTCGAGCGACTCGCGCCGCTCGCCGGCGTATTCGACCCGCACCTTGGCGATGTGCTTGCCGGTCTGCTCCGCGATCTCGGCCAGGCGCGCGTCGACCTCCTCCGGCTCGACCGCGATGGACTCCTGCTGAGCGAGGGCACCCATCAAAAGGGCCGCGCGGACCTTCTTCTCGGCCTGCGCCTTGAACGTCTTGGTGAGCTCGGTGAGCTCGCCGCCGGCCGGGCCGGCCATCTGCATCAGGAACGAGAGCTCCTGGTGCATGGCCTGCTCCTGCTGGGCGACCAGCGAGGGCGGGACCGGGATCGGGTTCTTGTCGACCAGCTTCTCCACCAACTGCTCGCGGACCACGCTCTCGGCGCGCTCCTTGGCCTGCTTCTCGAGCTGGCCGCGGATCTCTGTCCGCAGGTCGGCCAGCGTCTCGTGCTCCGAGGCCGTCTGGGCCAGCTCGTCGTCGAGCTCCGGAAGGACCTTCGCGCGCAGCTCGCGCACCGTCACCTTGAAGAGGGCGCGCTTGTTCTTGAGCTCCTCCGACTGCACCTCGTCGCCGTACGCGATGCGGATCTCGGCCTCTTCGCCCGGCTGCTTGCCGGTCAGGCCTTCCTCGAACTCGGGCAGGAGCCGCCCGCCGCCGAGCTCGACGACCCGCTCCGTGGCGGCCATGTCGGGCTTCTCCTCGGCGTCGATCTCGACCGCGTAGTCGATCGTGAGCAGGTCGCCTGCCTGAGCGGGCCGCATCGGATCGGGCGTCTCGATCTCGGCGTGCTTTTCGCGCAGCTGCTCGATCTCGGCGTCGACGTCCTCGTCCTTGACCTCGGCGCGCGGGCGCTGGATCTCGAGGCCTTCCGCCTCGACGCGCTCGACCTTGGGCCGGATCTCGAGGGTTGCCTTGAACGAGAGAGGGGAGCCCTCCTCGATGATCGGGAGGTCGTCGATCCGCGGAGAGGCCACGACCGGCAGCTCGTGCTGGGTCACCGCTTCGAGGATGCCCTGCTCGACCAGGTTCGCGGCGACCTCGCTGCGGACCTGTGGGCCGAAGAGCTGCTTGACCACGTTGCGCGGCACTTTGCCGGGCCGAAAGCCGCGTACTTTCGCGGTCTTCTGAAGTCTTCCGTATCCGGCGTCGAGCCCCTTCTGGATGCGGTCCCACGGGACCTCCACCTCGACCTCGACGGTGACCGGATCGATCTCGTGCACCTGCGACTGCATAGGGGAGCAGAGCCTCCTCGGCTCGGGCATGACGGTCGAACGACGCAACGGGGCAGCGAGGCGACCAGGAGCGCCTGTGCGCTCTTGCCCCTCCCGTGCGGCGAGAATGCGGTTCCTAGCCTTGCCTCCTAGGCACGTCAAGCTCGGTGCATGCGGGAAGCGCGGCTGCGCGCGTGCGCTCGCTCAACGTGCTCGCCCCGTGGCGAAGCGCCCGAACTCCGCAAGGACCGCGGCGTGCTGCGCCGGCGGGAGATCGCGGATGATCAGCAGGGCGGGGCCCGTCCGCTCGACCCGCTGTGATTCGACCCGATCGCCCGGCATCTGCGCCGCCACGGCGCGGGCGGCCGCCTCCGCTTCACGGGCTTCGTTCTCGTCGTCCCAGACGGTGAACCACACCACGGCCGTGTCGCCGCCATCGTTGCGGTACACCCGCAACCGATCGCCGCCCCAGCCCTCGGCCGCGCGCTCGTCGCGGTCGCCGGATCGGCCGAGCCCGAAGTAGATGCTCATCTCGAGCTCGCCGAGGGTGTCCTCCTCGTGCGGCGCCCAGCCGGCGTCCGTCAGCGCGGGCAGCGCGGGCAGCTCGATCTCGATCGGCTGCTCGTTGGCGATGTATCGCTCCGGATGCAGTACCTGCTCGGTCGAGGTCGGCGGATGGGCGTGGGCCCGGTCGACGCCGGCCCAGCCCCCGGCGCCGTGAAGCGTCGCGCAGAAGACCAGCCCGTCCAGGTAGCGTGAGGCGAGGGGGATGCGGACGATGGGCGGCGCGCTCTCGATCTCCTGGCCCTGAACCGACTGCGGGTTGCTGCGGATCAGCATCCGTAGGAGGTCCGTGTTCCGGGTGATCCGGCGCAGGCCGCGCTCGCCGCCGGCCATGTGGCCGATCATCGCCAGGGTGGCGTCGCCCTCGACCAGGGATGCGAACGCGTTGTCAGCGTCGATACTGCGCTCCGCGTCGTATTGCTCGCCGAGACCGAGGCGCTGGTCCTGGAGCGCGTGGACCAGCTCGTGGACGATGACCATCTCGGCCTCACCGAGCTCCTGCTCGTGGCCGCCGCCGCTCTCGAGGTGCTCGGTCACGTCTTCCCGGAGCACCATCAGCCCCTGTTCGGGATCGTCGTAGCCCACGATCTGCTCGCCGAGGACCCGGACCAAGAGCTCGTGGATGTCGAGATCCGGATCGAGCAGACCGAGCCCGACGTAGAACACGCGGGATCGCTCCAGCTCCTCCGCATCGATCTTGCTACGGACGAAGTCGGTGATGACGTCGCGGCTCTGGATGCGGAAGGGAACGGGACGGACGAAGCGCAGGCCCCGGATCCGCTCGGCGATGTCCAAGAGCCGGCCAATCGCTCGCTCTTCCGCGGCCGTGGGCCGGCGTCCGGGCACCTCGTCGGCGGGAGCGGGCTCGGGCGCGACGGCGGGCTCGGGCGTGTGCGGGGGCGCTGGAGGTGCGTGGACGGAGCTCCCGCAGGAGGCCGCCAACAAGGCGAGGACGATCGGGATGCGGTGGTGCGGGATGCGGTGGTCCACGGGGCTCGGTGCGCTCGAGGTCTGTCGTGAAATCGGACCTTGATCGAGACGGTCCAGCCTCGATGGGGCGGGCGCAGCGACGCCGCGGGCCCGGATCATCGGTAGCGCGACGGGAGATCTGGCTGCGGACCCTCAGTGCGCGCTCGGGACGGTCAGCACCACGGCGTAGCACAGCGGCTTCTTCCGGAGGCGCCGGGCGAAGAAACGCTTGAGGGCCCGTTTTGCTTCGAGCTCCAGATCGTCTTCGGTCGGCCGGTCCACGACCCAGCGTCTGTTTTCGAGCGCGCGGAAGACCCAGTCGCACGCATCGTCGAGCAGGGGCTGGCACTCGTCCTCGTGCAGGATGCCGCGGGTCAAGAGATCGCAGGAGCCGACCGGGCGACCCAGGCGATTCACCATGACCGTGATCACGGCTACGCCGAGCTCGGCCAGGAGTGCGCGGTCGCGGATGACCCGCTCCGCCACGGGGTTGCCCCGCTCGCGGTGGATGCGGCCGGTCGGGACCGTCTCCGCGTGGGAGAGGCCGTCGGGACCGAGCTCGACGACGGTGCCGTTTTCGGTGGTGAGAACGTCCGACACGCCGACCGACCGCGCGATCTCGGCGTGACGCTTCATGTGCAGGTACGTCCCGTGGACGGGCAGGAACGAGCTCGGTCGGCAAAGCTCGATGAGCTCCCGCTGCTCGTCGCGGTGGGCGTGCCCGCTGACGTGGATGCCCGGCTCGATGCGCGCCCACAGCACCTCGACGCCGCGCCGCTCGAGGGTGTTGATGAGGCGGTAGACCGGCCGCTCGTTGCCCGGAATGATCCGCGCCGAGTGGATGACTCGGTCCCCGGGCTCGAGTGTGAGCTCGGGGTGCGTGTCGTTCGCCAGGCGCGAGAGGGCGGCGGGCTCTTCGCCCTGGGTGCCGGTGGCGAGGATTAGCAGTCGGTCCCGTGCGACCTGCCGGGCCATCTCGCGGGGGATGCGCAGGTCCGAGAGATTGGGCAGGTAGCCGGTCTCCTCGGCCAGGCGGGCGTGCATGTCGAGTGAGCGGCCGAGCAGGCAGAGCTTGCGGCCGGTGCGGGCTGCGGCCTTCGCCAGCGCGCGGATGCGGTGCACGTTGGAGGCGAAGAGGCTGACGATGACGCGGTGCGGCGCTTCGCGTATCAGCTCCTCCAGGCGATCGGCCACCAGCTGCTCTCCACCGGAGGCGCCGCCGGCGACGGCGTTGGTGGAGTCGCTGAGGAGCAGGCGGACGCCCTCCTCGTCGCGCAGCCGGGCCAGGCGCGCGCGGTCGAAGTGCTCGCCGTCGGTGGGCGCCTCGTCGATCTTGAAGTCGCCGGAGTGGACGACCACGCCCTGCGCGGTGCGGAGGATCAACCCCGTGCAGTCCGGCATCGAGTGGGTCACGCGATAGGGCTCGACCTCGAAGGGCCCGGCGCGGAAACGATCGCCCGGTGCGACCACGTTCAACAGATGCGCGAAACGCGAGGCCCGATCGCCGAGACGCTCCCGGACTAGCGTCATCGCGTAGCGAGGCCCGTAGATGGGGACCTCGGAATCGCCGAGCAGATAGGGCAGGGCGCCGATGTGATCTTCATGGCCGTGGGTGACCAGCACCGCGGCGAGGCGCTCGGGCTCCTCCAAGAGCCAGCGAAAATCGGCGTGCAGCACGTCGATGCCGAGCCCGCGGCCGTCGAACGCGAGCCCGCAGTCGATGAGGACGCGGGTTCCGTCCTGCTCGACCACCATACAGTTCATGCCAATCTCGCCGAGTCCGCCGAGAGGCACGAACCGAACCGGGCTCGTGTTCGTCATCGTCGAAGGGGTCGCAATTACCCGGCTCCGCGCGAGCGCGTCAAGACACGGATTCCTCTGATTGCTCGGCTCCTGGCCACGTGATAGCACCGCCCCGCCCGGGCCACGCGCCCGGTGGGGAGAGACGATGCGACGATTGACTTGGCTGGTCTCTGCTTCGTCCTTGCTCCTCGTCGCTTCGGTGGCCTTTGCGCAGGCGCCCGAAGAGACGCAGGAGCAGGAACCGGCCGGCGAGGAAGAGTGGACCGATGAGGAGGAGCAGCCCCGGCTGCGCCCGCCGGCCGCGGAGTCGTTGCAGCTCGGCAGCACCACCACCGAGGAGCAGACGGCCGAGGAGCCGGCTCCGGACGAGGAGGGTGAGGGCGAGGGCGAGGCGGCGGCCAGTACCGGGGACGAGGCGGAAGAGGAGCTGCCCTCGCCGGAGCAGGCCCAGGCGCGGCTCGACGGCGCGATGCCGAACGAGGCCTCCAACCCGACCCGCGCGCAGTGGACGACGCCGCAGACGGTCGTGGAGCTCCACGGCTACATGCGCTTCCGCGGTAACTTCCAGGACAACTTCTTCTTCAATCGACAGGACACGACCGCCCTCGGCGGGACAGGCGGCACGTGGGGGTACGAGAACGAGGTGAGCCGCGGCGCGATCCTTCCTTTCGCGCTGTGGATTCCGGCCGAGGACAACGTCCCGAATCTCGGTGGGCCGACCGTCATGGGCGGCTGCAGCGGTCCGGGCTCGAGCACCAGCTGCGACCAGAACGCGCTGGCTTCCGCCAACATGCGCCTTCGCCTGGAGCCGACGGTCAACCTCAGCGACGACGTCCGGGTGCGGATGCAGCTCGACGTCTTCGACAACATGGTGCTCGGGTCCACGCCGAACAGCTACGCGGTCGGAGCGGCGGGCCTCCCGGCCGGAAGCTCCGCCGGAAACTACCAGTACATCGACCCCTACTACCGCTACGAGCGGACCACGTTCGCGCCCATCGACACGTTGACGACGACCCTCGCCTCGCCGCAGTACGGGGTGAACTCGCTGCAGGACAGCGTGCGCGTGCGGCGCGCGTGGGCGGAGGTGCGAAACCGCGGGCTCGGCGAGCTGCGCTTCGGCCGGATGGGTCGCCACTGGGGTCTCGGCATCCTCGCCAACGGGGGCAGCGGGATCGACTCGGACTACCAGACCGACGTCGACACGGTGATGCTCTCGACGCGGCTGGCGGGCATCAACTTCTTCGGGGCTTGGGACTTCGCCGGCGAGGGGCTGCTCTATCAGGAGCCGGCGGACCTGGGCGGGATCCCCTTCGATCGGAGCCGCATCGACGACATCGAGCAGTTCGCCGTCGGCGCCGCCTACCGCGCGACCCAGGAGGAGCAGACCGCTTCCCTCGCCCGCGGCGACGCCGTGTTCAACGCGGGCGTGTACGGCGTGTACCGCAACCAGAACCTGACGTCGTCGGGCACCACGAACCCCTTCGGGCTCTGTGTCATCTGCAACGCCAACGGAACGCTCTCGGGAACGGTGGACAGCACCAGCCCGAACCCCCCGAGTCAGGCCCAACGGCAGTTCGGTGACCCCATCTTCGTGCGTCGCGGCGCCAACATCTTCACCGTCGACCTCTGGGCCCAGTTCCTCTTCGAGAAGCTTCGGCTCGAGATCGAGGCGGTCGGCGTCTACGGCACGATCGACAATATCTTCAACACCAGCTACCTCGGCATGGCCAGCGGTGGCGGTGCCACGCTGCTGCAGGGTGCGTTCGCGTTCGAGGGCGAGTACCACCTGCTCAACGACCAGCTCGGGATCTACCTCTACGCCGGCTACGCCAGCGGCGATCAAGATCAGGAGGGCTTCTCGCGTCTTGCCGGGTTCAACCCGCAGGTCGCGGCGGGTCCGGCGGGCGTGCGAAACAACACGTACAGCACGTTCTACATGCACCCGAACTACCGCATCGATCTCATCTTCTGGCGGAACGTGATGCGGCAGATCGCGGGCGCGTACTACTTGAAGCCCGGCATCAGCTACGACTTCATCCGCAACAGCTTCGGCCAGCTCCTCGGCGCCCGGGCGGACGTGGTGTGGAGCCGCGCGTCGCAGGTGCTGCAGTCGTACGGCAACCAGGACGACCTCGGCGTCGAGATCGACGTGACGGCGTACTACCGGAGCGAGGACGGCCCGGACCTGACGGACGGGTTCTTCGCGCAGGCTCAGTGGGGCATCTTCTTCCCGCTCGGCGGCCTGGGCTACATCCCGATCATGACGCCGGTGCCGAGCCTCGGAAACGCGATGACCTTCCGGCTCGTGCTCGGCGTCATGTACTGACGGCGACGTCTCGCGGTCTCGGCGACGAGTCACGCGCCGCCGGGCGGCCTCGCAGGGCGTCCGGCTCGAGGACATCCACGGCATGCCGTCCCACTCGCCGCGAGCTCGCAACCCGGCTCGCGTACCGCCCTCGCACCGTGTCGGGCCGAGCGTCGTGGCCGCCGGCGGCCAGGCTCCCCGCCGGTCGCCCGCCGCTGGTCGCAGCGCCGTGCTGCGCGCACATCGTGTCGGTCCGAGCGTCGCCGTGTGCGCCAGCGACGTCGCTTCGGCGGCGGGTCCCGCGCGCGATGCCCTCGCAGGGGCGGTGACATCGCTTGGTCGGCAGTCCCGCGCGCGATGCGCTCGCGGCGCGGCACCCGGGCTGCTCCTCGCCGCGCCGGGCGCTCTGGGGCCGGTCCCGCCGCCTCAGCTCGACCGTCGCGCGGGGTCGCCTCCGCCTGTCTCGCGCTCGAGGCGCTCGACGAGCAGGCGCAGCGCCACGTCGCACGGATCGAAGGTCAGCGCGCGGGTGGCCGCGCTCAGCGCGTCGTCGAGCCGGCCCAGCTCGCTCCGAACCTCGGCCAGGAGCTTCCAGAGCGCCGGCCACTCGGGCGCCTCGAAGCTGGCCGTCGAGAGCGCGTTCTCGGCCTCTTCGAGGTCGCCTTGCGGCGCGGGCGGCGCGCGCGTGGGTGACGAGCAGGTCGACGTCGTCCAACTCGGCGACGAGCGCCGTGCGGGTCACTTCGAACGCGTCGTCGGCGCGCCCCTCCGCGATGAGCTCCTGCGCCAACATCGCCGGCTCTTCGTTCTCCGGGCGCCGGGCGAAGCGACGCACCCGCGCGCTCAACGACGCCGAGCGGCGCAGCGCGGCCAGGCCTTCGTCGTCCGGCTCGATGGCCAGCGCACGCTCCACCACGCTCAGCGCGCGTTCGGGCCGCTCTCGGCGCAGCAGCACCTCCGCCAGGTGCCGCCAAGGCTCCACCCAGTCGGGGGCCATCTCCGCCGCGCGGACCAGCGCGCGCTGCGCTTCGGCGATCCGTCCCGCCCGGGCCAGCGCGACGCCGTGCTCGAACCAGAGCTCGGGGTCGCTCGGGTCCTGGGCGAGCGCATCGGCCGTCAGAATCGAGCGCCTCGCCGAAGCGGCCCGAATCAATCAGCGCGTGCGCCAAGAGCGCGGGCTCGTCCCGCTGCGGCTCCGCTCGGAAGCGCAGCACGCGCACGTCGAGTCGATGGGGCTCCTTCATCGCAATCGCCTCCTCGGGCGGCCAATCTCGAGGAGCCGCTCCGGTCTTCGTGATGCCCCAACGCGGATCGAGGGGGCAAGAAAACGGCGCGTTCCCGTCAGTCGCCACTCCCGCAATCCGTCGGTGCTTGCGTCCGGGGCTGCGGGGCGCTCTGCTCGACGCAACGTTCCTTGGACCTCGGACGATGCGGGGCGACGTGACGGCGGGACGAAAGCAGAAGCAGAAGACGGTCTTCGTGTGTGGCGAGTGCGGAGGCAGCGCGCCGCGCTGGCTCGGCAAGTGCCCGAGCTGCGGCGCGTGGAACAGCCTCTCCGAAGAGCGGGTGCGACCGGCGCCCAAGGGGAGCGTTGGGCGGGCTCGCGCGCTCGCGCCCGCACTCGCGGCCACCCCCCTCGCCGAGGTCCCGCCCGAAGGCGCGTCGCGCCGCACGACCGGGATCGGTGAGCTCGATCGGGTGCTCGGCGGCGGTGCGGTCGCGGGCGGTGTGGTCCTGCTCGGCGGCGACCCCGGCATCGGCAAGTCCACGCTCCTGATGCAGGCCCTGTCGGGTCTCGCCTCGGAAGACGGACGGGGTCTCTACGTCAGCGGTGAGGAGTCCGCCGCGCAGGTGGCGCTCCGGGCGGGCCGGCTCGGCGTGGCGTCGCTCGAGCACGTGCTGGTGCAGGCCACGACCGAGCTCGAAGAGGTCGAGGACACGGTCCACCGCGAGCGCCCGGCGGCGATCGTGATCGACAGTGTCCAGACGCTGCGGAGCTCCGGGCTGGACTCGGTGGCCGGCAGCGTCTCGCAGATCCGGGAGGTCGCGGCCCGGCTGATCGAGGTCGCGAAGCGCGAGGGGACCACGCTTTTCTTCATCGGCCACGTGACCAAGGAGGGCATGCTGGCCGGGCCCAAGGTGCTCGAGCACCTCGTCGACACGGTGTTGAGCTTCGAGGGCGACGCGACGGGCGCCTTCCGCATGGTCCGCGCGACCAAGAACCGCTTCGGTGCCGCGCACGAGGTGGGGGTGTTCGAGATGGTGCAGGACGGGCTGCGCGAGGTCCCCGATCCGAGCGCGCTCTTCTTGGCGGAGCGGCCGGCGCGTGCGGCCGGCTCGCTGGTGCTGCCGACGGCGGAGGGCTCGCGACCGCTCTTGGTGGAGGTGCAGGCGCTGGTGGCGCCCGCCGTCTACGGCTCCGCGCGTCGTGTCGCTTCGGGCCTGGACGGGAGCCGTCTTTCGATCTTGTTGGCGGTGCTCGATCGAAAGGCGGACGTCCACGTGCTCGATCAGGACGTCTTCGCCAGCGTCGCGGGCGGGGCGCGGGTGGAGGAGCGCGCGGTGGATCTCGCGTTGGCGGTGGCGATCGTGTCGAGCTTGCGCGAGCGAGCGGTCCCGCAGGAGCTGGTGGCCTTCGGCGAAGTCGGGCTCGCCGGTGAGGTGCGCGCGGTGCCGCGTGCGGCGGCGCGGCTGGCCGAAGCACGCAAGCTCGGCTTCTCGCGCGCCGTCATGCCGGCCAGCAATCTCGAGCGCCTCGGCCCCGAGGAGCGAGCCGGAATGGAGCTGATCGGCGTGCGCACCCTGGCTGGCGCGCTGCACGAGGCGCTGGGTTAGCAGTCCGTTACAGAACCTCGCCCCTCGGCTTTCGGACGGGACGACGCGTCTGGTCGTCCGTTCCTCCTCGCAAATGCTGAAGCATTCGCTCGTCGGCCCGAACACAGCCGGGACGTCGCGCAACCGAAATCCTTCGGGCTCGGTACTTCAACGGACCGTTGGAGGCGAGCTTCCTCCGCGCTCCTCGCGCGATGCCGAGGCGCATCTCGCCAGACTCCGGCGGCGCCGGTTCCGAAGAATCCGTCCCGAGCTCGGCGCTCAGCGCCCGAGGTGGTCGTTCGCGAGCAACGACTCGGCCAGCGAGGCGAGCCGCCAACGGCGCGCCTGCTCGGCGCGGGCGATGGCGACCACGGTCTGCTTGGCGTGCTCGAGGTCGTCGTTGACCACGAGATAGTCGAAGAAGGGGTAGTGCTCGATCTCGGTTCGCGCCTTGGCGAAGCGGCGCTCGATCACGTCGGCCGAATCCGACCCGCGCCCCTCCAATCGCCGCCGCAGCTCCGCCATCGAGGGCGGCAGGACATAGAGCCCGACCACCGCCGGGAGCTTCGCTTTGATCTGGCGCGCGCCCTGGTAGTCGATGTCGAAGACCATTCCGCGCTTGCCGGCGCGGCGTGCGCGCTCGAGCTCGTCCACGCTGGTGCCGTAGAGGTTGCCGTGGACCGTCGCCCACTCCGCGAAGCGGCCCTCGTCGATCATCTCCTGGAAACGCCCCCGATCGATGAAGTGGTAGGCCTCGCCGTCCACCTCGCCCGCCCGCGGCGCTCGCGTGGTGTGCGAAACCGAGAAGGTGAGCTCCGGCATCTCGCGGAGCAGGTGTCGGGTCAGCGTCGTCTTTCCTGCGCCCGAGGGGGAGCACAGGATGAGGAGGAGAAGCTCGTCCATCGAACTAGATGTCCTCCGCGGCAGTCGCAACACGTTCTGGCCGGCCCTCGACGCCGATCTCGGGGGCGAGCCTCCTCGAAAGTGCTTTGTACTTCCTGCGGGGGCGCGCCCCCAATCTCGACGCCGATTGCTCGGCCAACCCGGTCGCGACTTCCGCCTCGGACATCTAGCTAGCGTAGCAGGTCCGTTGAAGTTCCGAGCACGAAGGAAATCGGAGCGCAATGGCGCCGCTGCGCGTTCGGGCCGACGAGCGTCGCTGGTGGCGCGCTTTCTCCGCGCCCGGGCACGTCCGCTGCGCGTCTCGCGGGCGGCGTTCGGCACGCGATGAGAGCGGTGTACGCTCCCCGGCCGTATGGCAGCCCTCGTCACCGCCGCGGTCCTCGTCTGTTTCGGGCTCGGCTATCGGTTCTATGCGCGCTGGATCGGCCGCCGCGTTTTCGGCGATGACGAGGAGTTGGTCACGCCCGCCCACGAGCTCGAGGACGGGCGCGACTACGTGCCGACCGACAAGCACGTGCTCTTCGGGCACCACTTCACGTCGATCGCCGGCGCAGCGCCGATCATCGGCCCCTGCGTCGCAGCGTATTGGGGCTGGCTGCCCGCCCTGATCTGGGTCGTGCTGGGGGCGATCTTCATGGGCGCGGTGCACGACTTCGGCGCGCTCGTAGTGAGCGTGCGCGAGAAGGGCCGCTCGATCGCCGACGTGGCGGGCACGGTGCTCAGCGGTCGCGCGCGCCTGATGTTCATGTGCTTCGTGCTGGTTCTGGTGTGGCTGGTGCTGGCCGTGTTCGCGATGGCGATCGCGGGGCTCTTCGTGGCGCAGCCGAGCGCCGTGTTGCCCATCAACATCGAGATCGTGATCGCGGTGGTGATGGGGTGGTTGCTCTACCGGCGGAAGGTGCGCGCGCTCTGGCCGTCGATCATCGCCGTCGTGCTGCTCTACGCGTTCGTCTACCTCGGCACGCGGGTGCCACTCGACGTGCGCGAGCTCGGGCTCTCGCAGCAGGGCGCGGAGCGCGCGTGGATTGTCGGGCTCTTCGTCTACTCGGCGATCGCGAGCCTCCTGCCGGTCTGGCTCCTGCTGCAGCCGCGCGACTACATCAACAGCCATCAGCTCTTCGTGGGGCTAGCGCTCCTCTTCGCTGGGCTCTTCGTCGCGCACCCGCACTTCGACGCGCCGGCGGTCCGGCTGGGCGACGAGGACGCGCCGCCGATCTTCCCGCTGCTCTTCGTCACCATCGCCTGCGGCGCGATCAGCGGCTTCCACGGGTTGGTCGCCAGCGGCACCAGCAGCAAGCAGCTGGGCGCGCTCCGGGATGCGCGCATGATCGGCTTCGGCGCCATGCTCGGCGAGGGGACGCTGGCGCTGGCCTCGACCATGGCGGCGGTCGCCGGGGTCGGGCTCGTGAGCGCGTGCACGCTGCCCGGGCAGGGGGCGGTCGCCGACCTCTCGTGGGCCACCTACTACGACAGCTGGGCGCACGCCGGGACCAACAAGGCGGCTGCGTTCGTCCTCGGGGGCGGCGCGTTCCTGGAGTCGCTAGGTCTGCCGACGGGCCTCGCGCGCACGCTGATGGCCGTGCTGGTCATCTCGTTCGCGGCCACCACGCTCGACACGGCGACGCGCATCCAGCGCCTGATCCTGGAGGAGATGGGGCGCGCGCTCCGACTGAGGCCGCTCCAAAATCCCTACCTGGCGACGACGCTGGCGGTGGTCCCGGCGGCGCTCTTGGCGTTCTGGGACGTGACCGACCCGGCGACCGGCCGCAGCACGCAAGCGGGCTGGGTGCTGTGGCCGATCTTCGGGGCGAGCAACCAGCTCCTGGCGGCCCTGACGCTGATGGTGCTGGCGCTCTACGCGGCGGCGAAGCGACGGCCGGTCTGGCCGCTGGTGGTGCCGATGGTGTTTACGGCGGCGGTGGCGCTCCTGGCGCTCGTGTCGTCGCTCCGGCGCTTTCTCGCGCAGGGCAACATGCCGCTCACGGCGCTCGCCGTCTCGATGTTGGCGCTGGTGCTGTGGATGATCTTCGAAGGCGCGTCGGCCCTCCGGCGCGAACGAGCCTGAGCCATGCCTGCCACGAGTCGCCGGGCATGCGCAGGCAGGTGGACGTTCTTCGAGGGCGCGACGCGGGAGCGAGCTGAGGCAGGCCTGCCGCCGGTCGCGGCGCTCGCACCGCGCTCACGGAGCGGGTGGCGCTCGTGTCGTCGCTCCGAGCTCCATCGCAGGGCGCTGCGCGTGTTGCAGGCGCGCGAGTGAGCTGCGGGTGCGCCGGGCGGCATGCAGGTTCGAGCCTCGTCTGCGAGGGCTTCGTAGGGCCGTGGGCGAGGCGCGATCCGGGGGGTCGGCTCGGCGGGGACAGCTGGCGTCAGAGCACGTTCTGCGCCTGCTCGCGCATGCGGCTGACGCAGGCCTTCATCTCGATGACCGACTGTGCGAGCCCGGCGTCGGCGCTCTTGGCGCCGATCGTGTTGGCTTCGCGGCTCACCTCCTGGAGCAGGAAGTCGAGGCGCTTGCCGGCGCTCTCTTCGCGGCTGGCGAGCAGCTCGCGCGTCTGGGCCGCGTGGCTGCGAAGCCGCGCGATCTCCTCCGCGATGTCGGCGCGGTCGGCGAAGAGGGCGACCTCGTGCTCGATCCGGCCCGCGTCGAGCTCGACGTCCGTGTCGCCGAGGAGGCGCTCGATGCGTTGCCTCAGGCGCTCGCGGTAACCCTCGACGACGGCGGGCGTTCGCTCGGCGACCGACTCCAGCGCGCCTTCCAGCACGCGGAGATGTGCCAGCACGTCCTCGGCCAGGGCCCGACCTTCGTGCGCGCGCATGCTCCACACCGCCTCGCAGGCGTCGTCGCAGGCGGTCGTCAGCGCCGCGCGCGCGGCGTCGTGGTCGGTGACCGAGCGACCGCCGAAGAGATCGGGCACGCTGGTCAGGAGCGAGAGCGGCACCGGCTCCTCGGGACGGATCTCGTCGCGTAGCTCGCAGAGCTGCTCGAACGCCGCTCGCGCCCGCGCCTTGTCGAGCTTGGGGAGCCCGGCCACGTCGCCGTCGATGCGGCCAATCACCTCGACACGCCCGCGGCGGAGTGAGCGCCGGACCCGGTCTTCGACCAGTCCGACGTGCTCGCTCAGTTCGAGCGGCAGGCGCACCCGGACGTCGAGGTAGCGGTGGTTGACCGCCCGCACTTCGAGCAGAACGCGGCCCTCTCCGAGAGAGGCCTCGCCGACACCGTGGCCGGTCATGCTGACGATGCCGACTTCCGGACGGGGCATGCGATCAGGTCAAGCGCTTCTTGCGCTTCAGCTCGTCCATGACGCGCTGGTACTCGATCTCGAAGCTCGCGGTGCCCTCTTCGAGGTTCTTGATCTTCGAGCGGACCTCTTTGTCGAGCTCGCCTTCGACTTCCATGTGCCGGCGCATGATGCCGGTCATCTTCTTCCGGAGGGTCGTGTCCTCCGAGAAGATCTCTTCCACGTTCGCGCTGTGAAAGAGCATCGTCAGGGTTTGCTCGATGAGGTAGGGCAGCATGTCCTCGCCGATGGGGAGCTGGCGCTCGCGCGCGACCATCGACTTCATCTTGCCCAGCTGGCTGTAGGGGAGGCCGCGGATCTCCATCCGGTTCTTGGCCTCGTCCACGACCTGACGCTCCTGCCGCAGGTACTCTTTGAGCACGGCCTCCACGTCGAGACGGACCTCTGGCTCGTTCTCCGTCTCGATGTCCCCGTCCTTCACGAGCGTGCCGACGATCTGTTCGGCGATGACGGGGATCTTCCCACTGTAGAGTCGCATGAGCTCCTGTTTCGCGGTGGACGCGGCGGAATGCCGCGCCGCGGCGAGGCCGGAAGGCTAGTGCTGGAGCCTCCGACCGTCAACGCGCCCGGACACCGCGTGATCAAGTGTCCTGGGAGCCCTGCTCGAGCCGCCGCTGCATGCGCGTGATCAGCTCCTGCCATCCGTCGCGGGTGATGATGCGGTGAAACTGGCGGCGGTAGTTGGTGACCATGCTGACACCGTCGGTGGTGACGTCCACCACCCGCCACTGGCCGTCGCGCTGCACCATCGCGTAGTCGATCGCGACGGGCGGCTGCCGGCGCTGTGTGCGGGAGCGCGCCTCCGTGTGGACGACGGTGAGGTCGCCCTCACGGCTCTCGCGGTCGTAGCTGACCTGGAAGTCGAGGATGCGCTCGAGGTTGCCCTCGTAGTTGCGCTGCACGAGCTGGCGGAGGAGGTTCACGAACTGCTCCCGCTCGGCCGGGGTGTGCTCGTCCCAGTGGTCGCCGAGCGCGCGGCGTGAGAGCTCCTGGTAGTCGAGCAGGTCGTTCAGGATGACGCGCAGCCGCTCCGAGCGCCGCTCGCGAGCCGCGTCGTTGGCGGCCGGCTGCCGCAGGACGCGGTTCACCTCTTCGTGGCGGTGCTCCAACATGGTGCGCGGGCCGTCCTGCGCGGCGGCGGTGGCGAGCGGAGCGAGCGTGGCGAGCAGCCACGCGAGAGCGAGCGTTTTCGTGCGAGCGATCATCCCATTCCCTCGTCGCGGTCCTTGTGCGCCATCTTCGACGGGCCGCGCTCGCGGGTATTTAGCGGAGTCGACCCCCCGGCGCACATCGCTCGCTCACGCGGTGCGCGAGGCTCGCGGGCGCCCGGCGCGCGCCGCGTGCCCGCTCATTCGCAGGGGGGCTCCCATCGGCGGACGACCTGTGTGCCCGAGGTGCGCTCGAGGTTGGCGGCGGCCGAGTTCAAGTCGTGGATGGCGCTGAGGTGGCTGTAGCGGGCCGTGAGGTATGCGCGGACGGCGTCCACCAGATCGCGGGGCTCCACCGTGCCGACCTCGCGGCCCTGCGCCGCCGCGATGAACCAGGCGCGGGTCTCCCGCCGCCCTCGGGCCCACGTCTCCACGTGCGCCTGCGCCGCTTGCACGGCGCTGTAGGCCTGCGCGACCTCGAGGCCGATGCCGCCGAGCGCCATCTCCGTCTGCGCGCGTGTGTCGTCGAGCTGCGCGTTGGCTCGGTTGAGCCGGTAGGCGTTGCCCCACACGTCGAGCGACCAGCGCATGACCAGCCCCGCTTGGACCGTCGTGTAGTTCGCGGGATCGATGACGAAGGGGTTGGTCTGGTTGGTCATGCCCGGTGCCCAGGTCTGACCGATGCGGTAGGCGAACCCGAAGTCGGGGAAGAACCCGGCCTCGGCCACCCGCACGGCGGCCTCGCGCGCGTTCACCGCCGCTTCGAGCATGCGCACTTCGGGACGGCCTTCGCGGGCCTGGCGGACGTAGTGGTCGAGCGGATCGAGATCGAGCTCCACCGGTTCGATCGGGCACTCCGGGATGTGGACACGAGGCCGCCCGGTGAGTGTGCCGAGCGCGGCGCGGGCGGTGGCCTCCAGGCGCTGCACGTCGGACGCGCGGGCTTCGACCTCTGCCAGGGCCGCCTGCATCCGCCAGCGGTCGAGCTGACTGACCTCGGTGTCGCCTTCCTCGAGCTGCTCGTCGATATGGGCAGCCGCCTCGCGCATCTGGGGGAGCGACTCGTTCACCATCTGCCGCAGATCGAGCGCGAGTTGCAGTGCGAAGTACGCGCGCCGGATGTCGTAGCGGAGCTGGGCGCGGGTGCGGGCCTGATCGGCGTGGGCAGCGCGGATGCCCGCGCGGGCTGCGTCGCGGGCGGCGGGGAGCTTGCCGAAGGTCCAGAGCGGGATGGCGCCCTGCACCTGGATCCCCAGGATCGGCGCCCAAGGGTTGGTGAGCGGGACCTGCTGATCGTTGCTGTAGATCGGGCTCCCGTGGATCTGCGGCGCGACGCTGGCGCCGGCGATCACCGTCGACTGGAAGAAGGGGGACACCCAGGCCTCGTCGAGCTGGGCCTGCGCGGCGAGGATGCGGGCCTGGGCGGCTCGAATGCTGGGGTAGGTGCGCTCCGCGATCCGGGTCAGCGTCGCGAGGTCCGTGACTTCGACCTCGGGCTCCTCGTCGGGCGGGTCGGCGGCCGCGACGAGGGGCAGGACGAGCGCGGTCGACAGCAGGCTCAGCGAAGCGGTGAAGGAGACGCGCCGCACGCCGCGGTTGTAGCACGTGGTCACAGCCGGACGATCGGGCAGTGGCGCCATGGTGCGCGCAGCTAGTCCCCCGTATCCGTGATTCCTACCCAATCTCGGCGGCCCTCGCCGCGCGACTCAGCGTCACTCCTCCTCGAGGATGCGGTGGCATCGCCTCGTCGTCGTTCCTCGATTCGCACGCCGATGGCTCCCCGATATTGGGCACTCACTACGGATACGGGGGACCAGTACCGGCGGCCCGAAGTACGAACCGGGTTTCCTCGCCGCGCGTTCGCGATACGCTGCGGGCGTGGATCGCCGCGCGCACCGTCGCTTCCTGGAGTACCTGGAGAAGCACCAGTACCTCGGCCGCACCGCGGTCCGCCTCTCGCGCGCCGACTGGGAGGCGTTCGATGCGGAGCACACCGTGTTGGCCGAGAAGGAGGCGCGAGATGCGCTGACGGCCGAGGAGCTGACGCGGCTGATGGCGATCCGTCGCGCGCTCTTGACCGACTGACAGTGCCCGACCGGCTGCGGCGGGGCGACTCGGCGCGAAATCCCAAGCCGAGGACGCCCGGCGTCCGATCGGACCCTGCGTTCAGGTGGGATCGGGCCGGTGGAGCGCCGAGCTCTGGGGGAGGTCGCCCTTGTCGGTGAGCGCCATCAGGAGCTTGGCGGTGGCGACCTGTGTGCCGTCGACGGAGACCTCGCCGGCGATCTTCCAGATGTTGGAGCGCCGCTGCACGACCTCGACCTCGAGGTCCATGCGGTCACCGGGGACCACGGGGCGGCGGAACTTCGCGTCCTCGACCCCGAGGAAGTACATGATCTTCTGGCCGTTCTCGTAGGGATCCGAGGCGTAGGCCAGCACCGCGGTGAGCTGTGCGAGCGACTCCAGGATCAACCCGCCGGGGAACATCGGCGCGCCCGGGAAGTGCCCCGGGAAGAACGGCTCGTTGTAGGTGACGCACTTGAACCCCCGCGCCTTCTGGCGAGGCGCCAGATCGACGACACGGTCGATGAGCACGAAGGGGGCGCGGTGCGGAAGGATCCGCAGGATGCGGTTGATGTCGAAGTCCATCCTCGACCCATCTTCGCACGTCCCGCGCCGGACGCGCTACGGTCCTCGTGCCTCAGCGGCGCTTGCTGGAGCGGCGCCGCCCGCTGCCGCCGCCGCCACCGCTGCTGCCGCCACCGCTCTCGGCGTCGCGACCTTCGCCCGCGTTGTAGTGCTGGATGACCACATCGGTGAGGTCGAGGTTGGAGGGCGCCCACACCACGCCGCCCTCGTTTCGCTCGAGGATCAGCGTGTAGCCCTCCGTCTGGCCCAAGCGGCGCAGGATGAGCTCCATCCGCGCGATGATCTCTTGGGTCAGCGCGCCCTCCTGCGCGGCCAGCTCGCGCTGGTACTCCATGTACTTGGACTGCAGCTCGACGAGGGCCTTCTGGTACTCCGCGGCGCGGTCCTGGATGACCTTCTCGTTGGCGTGCGCCTTCACGAGCTGCTCGATCTGCTCCTTTTGGGCCTTCAGCTCGTTCTGGCTCTTGTCGAGCTCCTGCTGACGGCGCTTGAAGAGGCGCTTGAGCCGAGCCTTGGCCCGGCGGCCGTCCTCGGTCTCGTTCAGCGCTCGCTGCAGGTCCACGACCGCGATGCGGGTCGTCTGGGCATAGAGCTTCGGGGCCATCGCTGCGAGGAGCAGCGCGGCGACGAGGGTCACGGCGTGGCGGGAAAGCTTCATCGAGAGCTCGTCACGTGTTCCAAAGTAGGGAGAGCAAACGGGGCCCGTGCTACTCCGCGGGGCCGGAGGCGTCAAGCGTCGTGGGGTTCCGACGCGCGGGAGGGGCCGTCGATTCACGAAGGACTGGCGCACGCGAAGTGGGCGCGGCGCGGGGTCAGAAGAAGTTCCCGATCGTGAACTGGAAGTTGATGGGCTGCTCGCCGAGGGCGCGGTTCGGCATGAACGGCAAACCCCACTCGAAGCGGAGCGGGCCCAGGGGAGAGACCCAGCGCAGGCCGAAGCCCCAGCTGGTCCGGATGTTGAACGGGTTGAACTGGCAGGGATCGGCGGCGCTGCCGCCGCCCGCGGCGGCCGGGATGCTGCAGATCTGCTGGCTGAGGTTCCAGGCGTTGCCGCCGTCGGTGAACACCACGCCCCGGATGCCGACCTCCTGAACGATCGGGAACTCGATCTCGATGTTGTAGAAGAACTGCATGTTCCCGCCGACGGGTACGCCGCGCGCGGAGGGGACGCTGTTGGGATCACGGGCGGTGCCGGTCCCGATGCGCGGGCCGAGCTGGTTCAGGTTGAACCCGCGGACGCTGTAGATGCCGCCCAGGAAATAGCGCTCGTAGATCGGGACGCCGCTCTGTCGCGCTGTCGACAGCCGCGACGTGACCAGGCCCCACACGCCGCGCGCCCGGAAGATGACGTTTTCGAAGATCGGCTGGTAGACGCGGACGTCGAGGTTGTTCCGGATGAAGGTGTTCGCCGAGCCGAGCACCCGATCGGCGATCTCGGTGGACCACGAGGCGTAGAAGCCTTCGGTGGGGTAGAGCCGGTTGTTTCGGCCGTCCCAGGTCAGCGTGAGCTGGACCGAGCTCGTCAGGCCGGCCCGGAAGAGGTTTCGCAGCGGGACCTGCGGGTAGAGGTAGCGGTAGGCCTGGCTGAAGCCGAGGCCGCCCGGCGTGGTGCCGAAGAGGCCCGCCGTGGCGTTGCCGATGGTCACGTAGTCGGCGCGGTACTGGGCGTAGAAGCGCAGCCGGTAGTCGCCGAGCGGGTGGCCGAAGTTGACGCTGGCGCCCGTCGAATCGCGCGTGAAGAACGAGAGCTGGCGGACGGTCTTGAAGAGGTTGACGCCGACCGTGAACTGCGTGTTGAAGAAGTAGGGCTCGACGAGCTGGATCTGCACCAGCTGGCGGATGCCGCTGAGCTGGAGCTGCAGGCTGAGGGACTGGCCGTTGCCGAAGAGGTTCTGCTGCTGGACCTGGCCGGTGAGGATGAAGCTCTCGATCGAGCTGAAGCCGGCGCCGATCTGGAACGTCCCGGTCGCCTTCTCCGCGACCTCGATGTTCACGATGATCCGGTCGGGCGCGGAGCCCTCCTCCTCGCTGAGCTCCACGCGCTCGAAGTAGCCGAGCGCCTGGATGCGGTTCTTGCTCACCTCGGCCAGCGACTGGCTGTAGAGCTCGCCCTCGATGAGCTGCACCTCGCGGCGGATGACCGAGTCGCGGGTCTTGGTGTTGCCGCGGATGTTGATGCGCTCGATGCGGACGGGCGGGCCGCGGTGGATGACCACCGCGATGTTCACGATCCGCCGCTCCATGTCGAGATCGGTCTCGGGGTTGATCTGGACGAACGCGAAGCCGTCGTCGCGGTAGCGGCGGGTGATGGACTGCAGGCTCTGGGCGATGCGCGTGCGGTTGAACCACTCGCCCGGGTTGGCCTGGACCAGGGCCCGGATCTCGCGCCGGCCGCCGAGCGGCTCCACCTCCTGGCCCTCCTGATCGGTCTCCCGAACCACCAGGCGGCCGATCCGGAAGCGCGGGCCTTCGTCGATCGGGATGGCGATGTCGATGAAGCGGCGGTCGGGGGTCAGGGCGACCCGCGGCGTGCCGACCCGCATCGAGAGGTAGCCCTGATCGTAGTAGTAGGCCTGCAGCCGGGTGACGTCCTCGTCGAAGTGCTCGTGGTTGAAGCGGTCGTCGTTGGAGATGAACGAGAAGAAGCCCGTCTGGCGGGTGCGGATGATGCCGCCGAGCTGCGAGTCCGGGATGTGGCGGTTGCCCGAGAAGCGCACACTCCGGACGGTGACCCGCTGCCCCTCGTCGACGTGGTAGACGACGTCGACCTGGTTGTTCTCCTGCCGACGCAGCCGGTAGCTGACGCGGGCGAGGAAGAAACCCTGCTCCGCGTACTTGTCCCGGATGTGGGTGATCTGCTGGCGGACCTCGGGGACCGAGAGGATGCCGCCCTCGCTGAGGTGCACGACCTCGTTCAGGTCGGTCGCGTTGACGCTCGAGTTGCCCTCGTAGACGATCGAGGCGATCGCCGGGCGCTCGCTGACACGGACGACGACGTCGACGCGGTCGTCGCCGACCGGGTCGGCCTCGAACACGATGTCGTCGTAGAAGCCCTGGTCCCACAGCGCGTGGGCGTCGCGCGCGACCAACGTGTCGGTGCAGCTGGTGCTGGGCCGGAGGTGCAAGACGGCGAGGACGTCCTCGTCCGAGACGCGCCGGTTGCCGCGCACGCGGATGCGGCGGATGCGCCGGCCCTGGCAGACGGTGGTGGGGAGGTTGGTGGCCGCTGCCTCGTCCTCCTCGGGCGCGTAGAGCTCTTCCTCTTCCGGCGGCGGCGCTTCTTCGGCGGGGGCGGTCTCGTCCTCGTCGCCGTAGGTGCGTTCCGCCTCACCCGACGGCGGCGGCTCGGACTCCTCGTCCGAGCCTGCGGGTTCCGTCTCGTCCTGGGCAAACGCCGGTGAGGCCGCGAGCAGCAGCGTGGCCAGAACGGTCGGCAACGGGGAGCGGCGCCTCACGATACGAGCGCAGGGGTAACCGTGGGCCGGAGGCCGGTCAAGCGCCTTCGGGCGCTTTCTCCGTGGTGATTTGGCTCGCTTCCGGAGGAGGCTCGGCAGCGGCTCCGTCGGAGGGCGCGTCGGCGCTCTCGACGTCCGCGCCCGGGGACGTCTCGGCCAGCTCGGTCTCCGCCAGCGAGGTCTCGGCCAACTCGGAGGGGAGGGCGGCGCGCTCGTGGCGGACGTCCTGCTCAATCGTCCCGTCGCGCATCGAGACGGTGCGCCCCATCCGGCTGGCGAGGTCCATGCTGTGGGTGACGATCAGGAAGGTCGTCCCCCGGCTCTCGTTCAGGTCGATGAAGAGCTTGTGGATCTGCTCGCTCGTCTTGCTGTCGAGGTTGCCGGTCGGCTCGTCGGCGAGGATCAGCTTGGGCTCCATCACCAGCGCACGGGCCAGGGCTACGCGCTGCTGCTCGCCGCCCGAGAGCTCGCCCGGCCGGTGGGTGACGCGGTGGCCGAGCCCGACCTCTTTCAAGAGGTCCAGGGCTCGGGCGCGGAGCTTCTGGGCAGGCTCGCCGCGGATGAGCCCCGGCATCATCACGTTCTCGAGCGCCGTGAACTCGGGCAGCAGGTGGTGGAACTGGAAGACGAAGCCGAGGCGGTGGTTGCGGAAGTCGGCCAGCCGCGCCGCGGAGTAGCGCGTGACGTCCTCGCCCTCGTAGCGGATCGTTCCCGACGTCGGCAGGTCGAGCGTGCCCAGGATGTGGAGCAGCGTGCTCTTGCCGGCGCCGCTCGGACCGACCACGGCGAGCATCTCGCCTTGCTCGATGACCAGATCAATCCCCTTCAGGATCACGACCTCGCGGCCCTCGTGGAGGAACTTCTTCCAGACGTCCTTGACCGCGACCAGCGGTTTTCCGTTCGTGTTCACGTGTGGCTCAGGTGTAGCGCAGGGCGTCGACGGGGCGCAGGCGGCTCCCGAGCAGCGCAGGGTAGATGGTCGCGAGCAGGCACACCACGACCGCGGCCACGCCCGTCAGGGCGAACTCGATCGGGTCGATGTGGACCGGCAGCTTGTCGATGTAATAGACGTCGGGGTTGAGCGGGATGAGCCGGAAGTGCTCGGCCGCGAAGCAGGTGAGGTAGCCGAGGCCGAGCCCCATCAGCGCCCCCAGGACGCCAATCATCAAGCCTTGGGCCATGAACATCGAGACGATCTGCTCGCCGCTGGCCCCCATGGCTTTGAGAATGCCGACCTCCTTGCGCTTCTCCTGCACCATCAGCGTCAGCGTGCCGACGATGCAGAAGCTCGCGACGAGGATGGCGATGCCCAGCGTGATGAACATCGCCAGCTTCTCGAGCTCCAGGGCGCCGAAGAGGCTCCGGTTGACCTCCTGCCAGGGGCGGACGCGCAGCTCGGGCCGCTCGATCGCCCGCCGGAGCGATCCGGCGACCGTGTCGGCGTGCTCGGCGTCGTCGACCTTCACCTCGATCCCGTCGATGGCGCTGCCGACGTTGAGGTAGCGCTGCGCCGCCTCGAGCGTCGTGTAGGCCATCTTCATGTCGAACTCGTACATCCCGCTGTAGAAGATGCCGGCGATCCGGAAGGGTCGGCTCTTGGGCATGCGGCCGGCCGGGCCGAGATCGCCCGAGGGCGAGACGACGTCGACGCGATCCCCCACGTGCAGGCGCAGCGTGCGCGCGAGCTCCTGACCGACCACCAGCCCCGGCAGGAGCTCCGGCTCCGGCGCTTCGCTCGGTGATGGGGTGTCGAGGAGGAACTCCTCCAGGTCTTCGCGGATGCGCGCCGTGTCGGGATCCTCGGGGGCCGCGTCCCGGAGCACGTCCTGCGCGTCGTCGAGGAAGCCGTGATGGCCGGGATCGTCCGGCCGCCGCAGCCCGGGCTCGTCGCGCTCCAGCTCGAGATTCAATCGGCGGCGCGAGCAGGTCGCGGTCGAGCTCCTCGCGACGCAGCTCGAGCAAGCGTTCGGGGTGCGAGAGGTACTCCAGCCGGCCGTGGCGCATGTTGCGCGGCAGCTCGGTCACGCGACCGATGGACGCCGGATCGATCCCGCGCAGGATGGCGCCCGAGAGGTTCGTGGCGCTCGTGATCATGACCTCGCCCTGCACGTAGGGGCTGGCGCCGATCACGTGTGGCTGCTCGCGGATGGTGCCGAGCATCGGCTGCCAGCCCTCGAACGTGCCGTGCTCGCGATCGATGACCACGTGCGCGTTGTTACCGAGGATCTTCCGCTTCAGATCGTTGCGGAAGCCGCCCATCACCGAGAGGGTGGTCGTCAGCGTGCAGGTGCTGAACGCGACGGCGAGGATGGAGAGGGCGCCGATCGCGGTCAGGAAGCCGCTCTTGGGCGCGCGCAAGAGCCGCGCCGCCACCAAGAGCTGAAAGCCCACGCGCTCGATGCCGTCGAGCAGGATGGGCAGGAAGCGGGCGAGGAAGCGCGTGGCCGCGAGCGTGGTCACCGCGAGGCGCACGGTCGGCAGCTGCCAGGCGTCCGGCGCGGTGGCCGGCGGCTGAATCGGCAGTAGGAGCGTGACGGCGACGAAGCCGACCAACAACGCGCCGTCGACCACCAGCCAGAGCACGCGGCGGAGCTCGCGCGGGGTCAGGAACCATGCGGTCACGGCCGCGCCCAGCTCGACCAGCATGCCGGCCGCCGTGAGCACGATGGCGACCCACAAGACCAGGCGCGTGCCCTGCGTCGCGGTCACCATGTCGATCGCCTGCCAGAGCCCGGAGGGTCCGAGCGGGAGCAGCTCGTCGGCGCCGAGGCCGAACGTAACGGTGCCCGGATCCGTGAACGCGATCGCGAGGACCGCGGCGAGCACGGCCGTGCCCACCGCGCGCAGGAGCGCCGACCAGCTGAGCACCAGGATCCGGGTCCGGCCCTTGGTGCCGCCGGCGACGCGTGTCCCCGCGCGCATACCGAGGACGGCGTAGATCGCGGTGAGCAGCGCGTCCGGCGCGAGCAGTCCCACCGGCGCCGCCCAGTACGGCATGCCGAAGGGCGTCGGGCCGAGGGTCAGGTACGCGCCGGCCGCGGCGCCCACGAGCGCGAGATGCAGGACGCTCCACACGGCCACGACCAAGGGCGCGGTGCCGAAGCGGAGCGAGCGGGACCGGACGGCTGCGGGATCGGGCTGGGCGCTCGGGTCGGGCGGCGGGAGGGAGCGCGCGCGCAGGTAGCGCGCCACGTTCAGGGGCAGCACGACGAGCGTGACCAGCGCCGAGAGCACGCCCCACCAGCCGAGAAGCGCCGTGACCAGCGTGGTGCGCCGGAAGGTGCGGTCGACGCAGATGCGGCAGAAGTGCCCGGCCGCCAGCCTGTGGTCGCCGAGGATGAGCAGCCCGATGTGTTGGTGAAAAGAGACCGGCGCGGTCGGCGCGCGCCGACCGCAGTGCTCGCAGCGCGACGGGGCGGCCGTCTCCTCGGGGCTTGTCGTCGGCGCTCACGAGCTCTCGGGCCGCATGAGCGGGAAGAGGAGCACGTCGCGGATCGAAGGCTGATCGCAGATGAGCATCATCAGCCGGTCGATGCCGATCCCGCAGCCCGCCGCCGGCGGCATGCCGTGCTTGAGCGCGCGGATGTAGTCCGCGTCGAAGTCCATGGTCTCCTCGGCGCCCCGCTCGCGGAGCTCGAGCTGCGCCTCGAAGCGCGAGGCCTGGTCGTCCGGATCGTTCAGCTCGCTGAAGCCGTTCGCGAGCTCGCGTCCGGCGATGAAGATCTCGAAGCGGTCACAGACGCTCGGGTCGTCGTCGTTGCGGCGCGCGAGCGGCGAAACCTCGGCCGGGAACTGGGTGATGAACACCGGCACCGAGCGCAATCCGTCGGCCGAGCGGTAGAGGGCCTCGAGCGTCGGCTCGGCGAGGATCTCGAAGAGCGCGTAGATCCGCTCGCCGTGCCCGCTGGTCAGATCGAGGAGCTTTCGGTCATTCGGGTCGAGCGCCGGCGCGGCCTCCCGGCAGAGCGCCGCGAGCTTTTCGTCGTCGGCGAGCACGCCCCGGTCGAGCTTCCCGTCGAAGGGCGTCGGCGCCAGCCCCACTTCGCCGCTCTGCGCCACCCGCTCGGCGATCGCGTCGACCATGGTCACCCGCCGGAACGGCTCGTCCAGCGCGTAGGTGCGCTCGCCCCGCCAGGTGTCGCCGAAGCGCGCCTCGACCGCCTCGTCGGCGGCCTTCACCAGCCGCTCGGTGAGGTCCATCTGCTCGTCGCTGGTGGCGTACGCCATGTAGTACTCGAGCATCGTGAACTCGGGGTTGTGGCGGGTGCTCACCCCCTCGTTCCGGAAGTTGCGCCCAATCTCGTAGACGCGATCGAACCCGCCCACCACGAGGCGCTTCAGATAGAGCTCGGGCGCGATGCGCAGGTAGAGCGGCATGTCGAGCGCGTTGTGGTGGGTCGAGAAGGGCTTGGCGGTGGCGCCGCCGCGCAGCGACTGGAGGATGGGCGTCTCCACCTCGAGGAAGCCGGCCTCGTCCAGCACGCGGCGGATCGCCCGCACGACGAGCGCGCGCGCTTCGAAGACCTGCGCCACCTCGGGGTTGCCGAAGAGATCGACGTAGCGCTCGCGGTAGCGCTTCTCCACGTCCTTGAGCCCGTGGAACTTGCCGGGGGGCGGCAGGATCGCCTTCGACACGTGCCGCCAGCGCTTCACGCAGACGGCCGCGTCGCCCCGCTTGGTGCCCATCAGCGGGCCCTCGACTGCGACGTGGTCCGCGAGGTCGAGCGCGGCGAGCTGCGCGCGCTCGGCCTCCGTGAGCTGCTCGCCCTTGTTCGGCAGGTACGCCTGCGCGCGGCCGTGCGGCGTCTGGATCACGACGAAGGGGCCGCGCTTGCCCATCACGCGGCCGTAGATCGGAAACTGGGGCTCGTCGCCCTTCAGCTCGTCGTCCTGGGGCAGGCGCTCCTTGCGCTCACCATCCTTCTCGACCACGAGGAGCGGACCGTGGCGGTCCACCACGTGCTCGCCTTCCTCGGGCGTGCCCTTGACGGCGGGATCGTTCAAGAGGGCGAGCGCCTGCGCGCGCCTCTCGCGCTCGGCCTCGCTGGGGCGGAAGTCGTTCGGGTAGGGCTGCGTCCCCGCCTCGCGCAGGGCCTCGGCGTGCGCCCTCCGTGCGTTCTCGAGCTCCTCCTCCGTCGCCACGCTCTCACTCCTCGTGCGGGACCCGTCGTGCGGGCCCGAGCCGAAACACGTGCTTCGGCTGGGTCATTCGGCTGGTTCCATGGGGGCCGGGCACAGCCGAGCCCGGAGACTCCGCGGCCCGAGGCGCTCAGGCCCCGTCGCTCTTCTCCGCCTCGTTCTTCATCTCCGCCGGCGACTTCTGGTCGGCGCTCATGAGCAGAAATGCTTCGATGAAGCCGTCGAGGTCGCCGTCGAGGACCGCGTTCGGGTTGCCCGACTTTTGCTCGGTCCGCTCGTCTTTCACGAGCTGATAGGGCTGCAGCGTGTAGGTGCGGATCTGCGAGCCGAAGTCGATGTTCTGCTTGCCGCTCTCGTAGCTCTGGGCGAACTCGGCCTCCCGCTCCTGCTGCATGCGCTGGTAGAGCAGGCCCTTGAGCATCTTCATGGCCGTCGAGCGGTTCTTGTGCTGGCTGCGCTCGGCGGAGCACTTCACGACGATGCCGGTCGGCACGTGCTTGATGCGGATCGCCGACTCGGTCTTGTTGACGTGCTGGCCGCCCTTGCCGCCGGCGCGCATCGTGTCGACCTCGAGGTCTTCCTTCTTGATGTCGACCTCGATGGAGTCGTCGATGTCCGGCACCACGTGCACGGCGGCGAACGCGGTGTGGCGGCGGGCGTTGGCGTCGAAGGGGCTGATGCGGATCAGCCGGTGGACGCCGTTCTCGGCCTTGAGGTAGCCGTACGCGAAGGGGCCGCGGACGGCGATCGTGGCGTCCTTGATCCCGGCTTCGTCGCCCGGCTGCTGGTCGAGGATCTCGGTCTTGAAGCCCTTCCGCTCGCACCAGCGCAGGTACATGCGGAAGAGCATCTCCGCCCAGTCCTGCGCGTCGACGCCGCCGGCGCCGGGGTTCACGTAGAGGATCGCGTCGGTGCGGTCCTCGGGCTTGCTGAGCATCCGCGCCAGCTCGGCCTGGCGGACGCGCTTCTCGAGCTCCGGGACCTGCGCGATGACGTCGTCGATCATCGACTCGTCGCCTTCGCCGGCGGCCATGTCGAGCAGCTCCTGGAGGTCGACGATCTCGCGTTGGAGCGTATCCTGGCGGGTGACGGTCGCTTCGATCGTCGCTCGCTCTTGGACCACCGTCTGCGCCCGGTCCGGGTCTTCCCAGAACCCTTCGGCGCTGATCTGGTGGTTCAGATGGTCGAGGCTTCGTTTGAGGCCGTCGACGTCAAAGATACCTCCCCAGCGCATCGAGGCGCTGTGCGAGGTCGGACAAGATGTCGCGCGCCTCGCCTACGGGCATGGTCATGACTGGACTCCTGGAATGTCCCGACAGGGTCGTCGGGCCTTGCAGCTAATGCGCCGCGCCGGCCGCGTCAAGCGACGCAGGCCGGCGCGAGGTGGAGGCGCGATGTCGCGCTCAGAGGTGGGCGCCGTACGCGAAGTCGAACGCGTACCCGAGCGTCAGGCCGACCCAGCCGCGGATCGGGAGCGAGAGGCTTCCCGCCGAGGCCGCGTCGCAAGTGCCAGTGCCGCTCAGGTTCGAGCACGAGGTCGGTTGGCTCGGCGTGAGCAAGGCCTCGGCGCCCGCCATCACGCGGCCGAAGAAGCCGTTCTCCCAGCGGTACTCGAAGGTCACGGCCGCGTGGGCGAAGAAGCCCATCGACCAGTAGCGGTGGATACCGAAGTTCTGGTCGATGTTGTCGTAGTCGAACTGACCACCGTGCACACCGAGCATCAGACCGAGCGAGGCGTTCTCGATCGGCACCTGCGGGTGAATACCGGCTGCGAAGCGCGCCCCGGAGCGACCGATGCCGCCGCCGGCGTAGATGCCGAGGTAGCGGATCGGTTTGAGCTCCACCGAGGCCCCTGCGACGCCGAAGGGCGTGTCCCAGCCGCCGGTGACCGACACCGAGAGCAGGCGCTCCCACTGGTCGGGCTGACTGGAGACCTCGGGCTCGGGCTCTTGCTCGTCCTGCGCGAACGCGGTGGCGGAGCCGAAGACGCCCACACCGGCGGCGAGGGCGAGGAGGAGGATTACGCGGGGGGTCCGATGCATGAGGCAGCCTTTGTACGCAAGCCGCGCGCTGAACTCAAGGCGACACGTATCAGAATTCGACCTGGAGCCGCCCGAACGCCCCTCCCGGGGTCGGGGAGACGGCCAGGCGGACGGCCGATCCGCGGTGGCTGGCGCTGCCTCCGAATACGCCCGGTTGCGCCAGATCCACGACGATCAGGGCGAGGCCGAGGGCCCCGACCAGGCCGGCGCCGACGTAGAAGCC
The DNA here is from genome assembly GCA_963832725.1 of uncultured Pseudomonadota bacterium. GTDB lineage: Bacteria > Myxococcota_A > Polyangia > Polyangiales > Sandaracinaceae > JAEZBP01. The sequence continues at coordinate 942,593 of CAWHVG010000003.1, read as the reverse complement.
GATGGCCAGATCGTGGAAGAGCGCGGCGCGCTGGTAGTGGTCCGCGGCCGGCGTGCCCGTGTAGATGGTGGGTGCGTCCGGTAGCTGGGCGGCCTCGTCCTGAGCGGCGAGGGCGGAGACGATCGCGCCCGCCAGCGCGCCGCCGCCGAGCACCACGCCGCCGATGCCCACCCCGAGGAGCGTGTGGTCGGGGCTCGGCGTGGGGGGGCGAACCGGCTCTGACCCCTCGACCACCCGTACGCTCCCGTTTGGCGCGCTGCCGGTGCTCGACGTGGGGGTGGATGCGGACGGCTGCGGCCCTCCCACGAAGGGGCTGGGCGTCGGCGCAGGGGGGCACTGGCTCCCGAGCCTCTCCGCCTCCGTGTGCGCGTGGCCCGTCAGCGATCCGCCGCGATCGAGGGATTCGCAGCTCCGATACCACTGGGCCGCCGCGCAGCCTTGGCCGAGCCGCTCCTGCGCCGCGCCCATGTTGCACGCGGTCGAAGCGCGCGGGTAGAGCTGGTAGCTCTGATCGAAATAGGACGCCGCCTCCTGGACCCGACCGCGATCCATCGCCGCCACGCCCGCTTCGAAGAGCTGTCGGGCCTGCATGGCCGTGTCCTGGGCGTGTGCGCCGGCGGCCCAGAGGGCCGTCGCGAGCGCCAACGAGGCGGAGAGAGAGCGCATCACCAGGTCCTCACGATGTCGCTGCCGCCGTGGCGGGGAGGTGGATGGGACTCGACCGGCTGGACGCGGCGCTCCACCGAGGGGGCGACGAGCTGGGGATCGGGTCGTCGCGGTGCGCGCGGCGTGTGCGGCCGGGCGGATTCTGCTCGGCTCGCGGACCGTGTCGGAGGGGCCGTCGGTGGGCTGGCCGTCGGTGGGCTGGCCGTCGGTGGGCTGGCCGTCGGTGGGCTGGGGGATCACGGCGTCGCTCGGCTCGATGGGCTCGGCGCGCCGCGGGGCGGTGCCGGACGCGCCCCCGGTGCCGCCCGGCTCGCCGCGCTCGTTGCTGGTTCCTGCGGCGGTCGTCGGGGCCGTGGTCGCTCCGGTGGTCGTCGGCTCCGCGGCGCCCGCGCTCTGCGGGGCGGTGTCGCCTGCCGTAGTCGGAGCGGCGCGGGCGGGATCGGGCGAGGTGGCGCTCGAGGGGGGTCTCGTCGAGCTCACGTCGCCGGCGAGCAACTTCAGGGCGAAGACGACGGCCACGCCGGCCACGATCGCCGCCAGCACGCCGCCCACGCCGAGCAACGCGAGGAGCAAGGGCCACCGGTTCGGGCGGATCGGCTCGCCGTAGACGGCCGAGGCCGGGACGCCCAGGGACGGCGCGGCCAGGCTCTGTGCCATCGGCGCGGTGGCGGGGACGCTCTGGGCGATCGGGGTCGGCGCGGTGGGCGCGTAGGGGTGGGTGAGCGCAGAGGCCGCCGCCACGCTGCTGCTCGTGAGGCGCATGCCGCTCTCGGCGACCGGTCCCGACTCGGGCATCGGCATCGTGGGCATGAACCCGACCGAGTCCACGGCGGAGGCTTCCTGGGTCGGCGGGAGCGATCCGTCGGAGGCCACCCGGGTCCGCGGATGGGCGCCCCGAGGTGCTCTCGAGGGCGGTCGAGGCCGCGCGAAGCGCTTGCGCCGCCGCCGCCGCGGAAGCGAAGCGGGCCGTCGCCTCCTTGGCCATCAGCCGCTCGAGCAGAGGCGCGAGGACCTCGCGGCCCGGCAGCTCCGCCGGTAGCGAGGGGATCGGCGCCGCCAGGATCTGGTGGATCATGGCGGCGGTGGAAGGCGCGAAGTAGGGCAGCCGGCCCGTCAGCGCCTCGTAGAGCACCACGCCGACCGCGTACACGTCCATGGCGGGCGCTGCCGGCGCCGCGTTGAACTGCTCGGGCGCCATGTAGGGCAGCGAGCCGAGGATCTGGTGGCTCTGGGTGATCTTCGAGAAGAATGCGTCGTCCATCGCGGCGGCGAGCCCGAAGTCGAGCAGCTTCACGCCGACCGGGCCCGTACGCGGCAGGCCCACGTTGGACGGCTTGAGATCGCGGTGCACGATGCCGGCCGCGTGCACCTCGGCCAGGGCCTCGCAGAGCTCGCCGCAGATCGCCAGCGCTTCGTGGGGCGGGATCCGCTCGTCGCGCTCGATGCGGTCCTCGAGCGTCTCGCCCTCGAGCAGCTCCATCACGTAGTAGGGGCCCGCGCCCTCGTCGATGCCGAAGTCGGTCACCTGCGCCACGCGCGGGGTCGTGAGCCGAGCCAAGGCGCGCGCCTCGCGGTTGAAGCGACGGACGAGCTCGTCGTTGAGCCGCTCGAGCCGCAGCACCTTCAGCGCGAACGAGCGCCCCAGCGCGACGTGCTCGACCTCGAGCACCTGGCCCATGCCGCCTTCGCCGAGCACCCGGCGCACCAGGTAGCGCTCCGCGACGGTGCGGCCCGGCTCCAACGGCTGCGCGCGCACCGCGGCGGCGCTCACGAACCAACCTCCCTCGCACGCGTCAGCATCGAGCCAGGCCGAGTCTATCAGGCCGGACCGCTTCGCGCCGGGCGGAGAGGCGAGGGCCGGGTGTCCATTCTCCGTGCGATCCACGCTCACCATTGCCGTCTACGCCCGAACTCCGCATTCTCTCCTCCACTCCGGCGCGCGAAACAGGGGCGCGCGCCCGACGACGCGAGGGACGGATGGTGCGGAACAGGATGATTCTGGGCACGGTGGTGCTCGCGCTCTTGGGCTGCGGCGGCCCCAGCGTGCCGGGCGACGCCTCGACCGATGCCGGTCCGCCGGACGCCGGTCCGCAGGACGCGGGCCCCACGCCGATTCCTTCGCTGGATCACTGCGAGTTCCAGCAGGCGCCTCCCACCGGCGGCGCCGGGGGCACGGTGACCTCGGGCGCGGTGACGGCCGGGACCGCCGAGGCCCTTCTCGACGTCCCCATCGGCACGGCGCTGGCCGCGTACACCGCCCGCGCGGAGGGAGATGGCGGCGACGGCTACATCCCCGACCCGCGTGACATGCGTCACACGCGCGTCGCGGGATCGTTCGCGCCTTCGACGGGCATCGTCACCATCCCCCGCGTGCGGGCGCTCGCCCTCGGGGCCGGCGACGAGACCGTCGTCTTCCTGAAGGCGGACCTCGCCAGCTCGTATCAGGGCTTCGTCCACGACGTCGAGGCCGCGCTCGGTCCAGCGTTCTCGGGCAAGGTCATCGTCGCCAGCAGCCACAGCCACTCGTCGTTCGGCAACTACTCCGGTCACACGGGGCTCTCGGTCGGCTTCGGCGTCTGGCGCTCCCACGTCTACGACCCGCTGATCCAGCAGCTGGCCGCGGTGGCGCAGCAGGCCATCGACGCCATGCAGCCGGCGCAGATCGGATTCGCCTACAACGGGGACTTCGATCCGGAGGATCTCGTCAGCCACGACCGTCGCTCCGAGAACGACATGTTCGTCGGCGGGCCGGAGAAGGACCATCACCTCTTCGTGATCCGCGTCGACGACGCGGCGGGCGAGCCTATGGCCGTGCTGCCGGTCTTCGGCATCCACGGGACGGTCGGCGGCTCCGACAACCCGCTGGTGTCCACCGACGCGATCGGCGGCATCGAGCGCGTGCTCGAGGAGAGCTTCGACTCGCAGGTCCTGGTCATGCACCTGCAGGGCGCGGCCGGTGACGTCTCGCCGAGCGGGCACGGCTCGATCGACTGCGGCGACATGCAGGTCTGCAGCGATTTCGCGCGCGTCGAGACCATCGGCATCTACGCCCACGACGCGATCATGGCCGCCTGGACCGAGGCGGGCAGCGCGATGCAGAGCGAGATGGAGATGGAGATGCTGACCCGCACCATCCCGCTCGGCCCCGACTACCACAACTTCCGCATCCGCAACGGAGAGCTCGAGTACGCCGAGTGGAACCTCCTCCGCCAGGCGGACGGAGTGGTCTACGGCGACGACGGCAAGCTGGTCTCGCCGATCGACGAGTTCAACGCGCCCTCCGGGGCGGCGCTCTGCGATCCCACTCGGACCGCGCTCCTCGGCCCCGCCCAGATGCCGGGCACGCGCGACTCCGAGTACTCCTACCGCGGGTGCAACATGCTGCAGGTGATCGCGCCGGTCATCGCGACCCTGCTCGACGTCGAGATCGACGGTCCGCCGGTCTGCGAGACGACGCAGACCACCATCAGCGCGCTCCGCATGGGCGAGTGGATGCTGGCGACGTTGCCGGGCGAGCCGGTCACGCAGCTCGCGTCCTACTTGCGGACGCTCTCGCCCATGCCCGAGGACCACACCATCGTCGTCGGCTACTCGCAGGATCACACGGGCTACCTCCTGCGGCCGGAGGACTGGCTGCTCGGTGGTTACGAGCCGACGGTCACGTTCTGGGGGCCCCTCGAGGCCGAGCTGATCGTCGAGCAGTCGGCGGCGCTCATGCCGCTGGCGACGACCTCCGAGCGCGAGGACGGGAACGCGGACGGCATCGCGCACGTCCGCAGCCCGAGCTACCAGGACGACTTTCCCACCTCGGATGCGCCCGGATCCATCCCCGTGGGCACGATCCCGGACTCGCTGCCGTCCTACATCTTCACCCGGCTGTTGCGACCGATCACCGAGGTGCAGCCGGCGTCTACCGTGCCGCGCTTCGAGAGCGCCTTCTTCACCTGGGTGGGCGAAGATCCCCTGAGCGGGACGCCGCGCGTCGTGCTGCAGCAGAGGGACCCGGACACGGGCACGTGGGCCGACGTCGCGCGGCGCAGCGGTCGCTTGGTGCAGGACGGCGCGATCGTGCTGACGTGGACGCCGGATCCCATCGAGAACCCGATGGGCGGGCCCCGCATCCACTACTACACGGTGGAGATGCAGGCCGTGACGCCGATGGGCATGCCCGGTCTGGACACGCTGGCCGACCGCGCCGGTCTGCCGCTCGGCGATTACCGCTTCCGCGTCGAGGGCACCAGCTACGAGCTGACCAGCGAACCCTTCACCGTGCAGGCGGCCGAGCTCAACGCGAGCATGGCAGCGTCCGGCGCCGATCTCTCCGTGACGCTCACCTATCCCGCGCCGGCGGAGGGCTACCGGTTGCTGGACATGACCGGTCTCTCGAACGGGCCCGTGCCGCTGCGGAGCGTCGCCATCCAAGCCGACGTGGACGGGACAGTGACGGATTCTCACGACGGACGACAGCGGCGCCGTGGTCGTCCCCGGCGCGGCGAGCGCGTCGAGCGTGACCTTGACCGACCCCTACGGGAACGCGGTGACCGTCACGCCCTGACGGCGAGGCGGCGTCACTCGGGAGAGCGGCGCCGCTTGCCGATCAGCTTGTCGTAGAGCACCGGCCCGAGGGAGTCGCTCATCAGCTTCTCGACGGTGTTGGCGATGCGATCGCGATCCGCCTCCGACTCGTAGACGAAGCCGATGCCCATGCCGGGCTCCTGGTCCTCCGTCTCCTCGTCCTCGCGGACGATCCACTGCACCTTGCCCCGCAAGGCCAGTGGCGCCTCGAGGCCCGGGACCGTCAGGTGGAACATGAACTCGGTCCCGATCGAGAGCGGGTTCTTCGTCCGGATGAAGGTACCGCCGCGGCTGATATTCTTCGTGTAATCCGCGAAGAACGAGTTCAACCGCTTGTACTCGACCTTGAGCGCGATGGGCACGCGAGGGTTGTTGCGCCGATCCTGCGCGTCGTCCGACACGGCCGCACGATAGTCTGCCTGCCCATCACCTGGCAAAATGGTGTTGGTGGAAAGGCACGGCCCAAGCCTCGGAGAGGGCGCCTGGTCACAGCCCCGATGAACGCCTCCGCCTGCATCGCTCTGCCCGCGCTGCTGCCGCGGGACGCTCGCGTGCCAGGGGGCGGGGCTGCTAGCATCGCGGTCCGGCCGGCCATCCGCCGGGCCCGAGCGATGAGCGAACCGAACGAAGCCGAGCTGCTGAGCGCCGCCCAAGAAGGCGATCGCCGGGCGTTCAGCCGCCTCGTTCGCATGCACCAACGGCGGGTCTATGGGTGCGCCGTTTCGATGCTCGGGGACGGCGGCGACGCCGACGACGCGGTGCAGGAGACCTTCATGCGCGCGTGGAAGGCCATCGCCCGCTTCGACGGGCGCTCCCAGCTCTCCACGTGGCTGTATCGCGTGTGTGTGAACGTCTGCCTCAACCACATCCGCCGCCGAAAGCGTCATGACGCGTCCGACTTGTCCGACCCGCGGGTTCCGGAGCCCACGGCCGATCCCACGCAGGGGGCGACGGATCCACGCCACGCCCTCGAAGCGCGGCAGCTCTCGGGGCGCATCGCCACGGCGCTCGAAGGCTTGAGCGAATCGCTGCGGACGACGGTGATCCTCGTGTTGGTGCACGGTATGCCGCAGAAGGAGGCCGCCCAGACGCTGGGCTGTTCGGAAGGCACCATCGCCTGGCGCATCCACGAGGCGCGGCGCCGGCTGCGCTTGGCGCTGGCCGAGGAGGAGGCCGACACCGAAGAGGCTGCGCGCGCGGCCGGTGGGAGGCGCGCGTCGTGAACGAGGATCGCATGCGCCGCATCTCCGATGCGCTCGAAGGCGGGAGCGCCCTTTCGTCCAACGACGGCCTGCGCGAGCTGGTCGAGGGCGACGTGGAGGCGCTCGCCTACGCGCAGGACCTGGTGCGTATCGACGAGGTGCTGAAGAGCTTCGGCGAGGCGACCCGGGAGCCCGACTGGGAAGCGCTCGCCTCGCGGATCGAGGGCCGCCTCGACGAGGAGCTCGAGCCGCTCGAGGGGATCGACGACCCGCCGCGCTTCGACGACGACGCGGCGCGCTTCGCCGAGCCGCCCGTCGAGGGCTCGGAGGTCGGCCTGGCCCGGCCGGCGGCCACAGCCGGGCAGGGCGCGCGCGAGGAGGAAGCGGCGAAGGTCGTCCCGCTCCGGCGGAAGCGAAGCAGCGCCTTCGTCTGGCTGGGTGGGCTGGCGGCGGCGGCCGCCGTGGGGCTCGGGGTCGCGGTCGGGACCGCCACCTTGGAGAGCGCGGAGCCGACCGTGGCCTCGGCGCCGCAGCCGGCTGCGGAGATGGCGGCAGAGGTCCCGGCCACCGCAGAGCCGACCGGAGCTTTCGAACAGGCGAGCGCGGAGCCGGAGCCGACTGCATTGCCGGCCGCGGCGGCGGCGCAGCCGTTGGCCCGCGCAGGAGGTGCGCTCGAAGCCTCCGAGACGCGTGCGCCTGCCCGGCGGGCGCGCCACGCCGCTCCCGCGGCGAGCGGGCGCGGCGGAGGTTTTGATTCGCTCTCGCCGAGCGAGCACCCCGCGGGCGGCGCCTCGGTCGCCGGTCCCGCGCCACCACCACCGCGTCCCACGCGCGCCGAGATGGTCCGCTCCCTGCACTCGGTGGAGCCTCGCGTCCAGCGCTGCCTGTCGGATCGGGGCGAGACGGCCCACGCGGTCGTCACGGTCGGCGCCGACGGCAGCGTCGCCAGCGTGCGCGTGGCACCGCCCTACGCCGGGGTCGAGGCACGGTGCATCGTCGACGCCGTTCGGACCGCCCGCATGCCCGAGAGCGCCGAGGACTACCAGCTCAGCTACGTCTTCCACCCCGCGCCGGTGGCCGGCGGCAGCATCCGGCCGCCCGCTGCCGCGCGCCTGCGAGCCCATCGCTCGGCCCGTCACCCCGCCGCCGAGCGCGCGGCCGACACCGACACGCCCTGAAGTGCAGGCGATCGCGGACGCTCGCTCCGCCCCCACGCGCCTCCGTGCGATCCGATTGGGGCGCGAGCTGCTATCCTCCGCCGAGCCGTGTCGGCTCCGATCCCCTTCGGCAACTACGAGCTCCTGGAGCGCATCGCCGAGGGCGGGATGGCCGAGGTGTGGCGCGCGCGCTCGCGAGGCGTCGCCGGGTTCGAGAAGACGGTCGTCATCAAGCGCGTCTTGCCTTCGCTCCTCGAGCGCTCCGGTTTCGCGGAGCTCTTGGTGCGCGAGGCCAAGATCGCGGCGCGCCTGAGCCACCCGAACATCGTCCAGATCTACGATCTCGGCGAAGAGGAGGGCGGCTACTTCATCGCCATGGAGCTGTTGCGGGGGCGGGATCTGGCGGCGGCGCTCAGCTATCGGGCGGTCGAGATGCCGCTCACCCTCCCGCTGCGCATCTGGATCGCGGCCGAGGTCGCCAAGGCCCTGGACTACGCGCACCGGGCGCGCGGCGACGACGGCAAGCCGCTCAACATCGTCCACCGCGACGTCTCGCCCCAGAACGTGCTGCTCGGGTTCGAGGGCGAGGTGAAGGTCGCCGACTTCGGCATCGCGCGTGCGGACGAGCCGGGGCTCGGGCGCGGCGAGGATCCGCGCATCCTGCGGGGGAAGTACGCCTACATGTCGCCCGAACAGGCGCGCGGCGAAGGGCTCGACCGGCGGAGCGACATCTTCTCGTTCGGCATCCTCCTCTACGAGCTGGCCACGCGGCGGCGCATGTTCCGCGGCAAGACCTCGTCCGAGACGCTCGAGCTGGTGCGCGCGGCCGATCTCCCGGACGTTCATGCGCACCTGCCCCTGCCTGCGCTCGCGCCGATGCTGGAGCGGGCGCTCGCGCCCCGCCGCGAGGATCGCTACCCGTCGGCCGGCGAGATTCACACGGAGCTGATGCGCTTGCTCTACGGGCTCGGCGAGCCGGTCGGACAGACCGACCTCGCGTCCGCGATGCAGCGGATGTTCCCGCCGGCCGAGCGCGAGAGTCCCAACAAGCTCCGGGTCGATTCTGATGATCCGCGCATACGACGACGCCACCGCCGCCAGCGACCCCGGGCGCACGCGGCCGCGGTTGGACGAGTCGACCCAGCGCGGCACCGAGCGCACCAACGCGCTCCCGTCGCGGCGCTTGCGCACGGAGCGGCGCCGGCTCGCGTTCGTGGCGGCGCGGGCGCGGCCCGGCGACGAGCGCCTCTTCGAGGCGGCGATCGAGGGGACCGGCGGGAGCGTGCTCCGGTCGCAGATGGGCCTCTTGCTGGCCGCCTACGGTCTCGCCGGGATGGAGCGCGCGGCAGGGCATGCGGCCCGCGGCGCCCTCGAGGTGAGGCGGAGCAGCCGGCTCGAGGGCCCGGCGCGGATCGACGTCGCGCCGGCGATGGCCGTCTTCGCGGCGGAAGGCCGGGTGACCGAGACCGTCGTCGTGGAGCCCGACGAGGACGCGCTCGAGCGGGCCGCGCGCCTCTTGGAGCGCGCCGACGCGGGAGACATCCGGGTGGGCGCGGAGCTGCGTTCGGAGCTGGCGAGGGAATTCCGCCTCCGCGAGCGAACCCCCGATTCTGGTGCTGGAGGGCTTCCGCGCGAGGCGCGATCGCGACGCGGGCGCGATGCGGCAGCGCTCGCCGCTCATCGGCCGTCGCGACGTGCTGCGGACCCTCTCCGGGCTCCTCACGGACGCGGCGCGCGGCAAGGGCGAGCTGGTGCACCTCGTCGGGGAGCCGGGGGTCGGCAAGTCGCGACTGCTCGCGGAGCTGCGGGCGGCGGCGGCGCCGAAGGACTTCGTGTTCGTGCACGGGCGCGCCGACGAGGCCGACGCGGAGGGCAGGTTCGGCGCGCTGGGAGACCTGGTCGCCGACCTCTGCGGGGTGGAGCCGGAGGACACGCCGGCGCAGCGCTTCGAGAAGGTGGAGCGTCTCCGCGTGCTGGGCCTCGGGCCCCGCGACGTGCGGATGGTGGGAGAGCTGCTCGGGCTCGCCTACCCGCTGCCGAGCGAAGAGCGAGCCGGCCGGCCGCGCGGCATCGAGCTCGCGCTGGCGATGCGCAAGGCCATCCGCGCGCTGGCGCAGGAGCGGGTGGTGGTGCTGGCGCTGGAGGACCTGCACTGGATGGACGACGCCACGCGGCAGGTCTTGCCCCTCCTGGTGCAGGGGCTGACACACGCGCGGGTGCTCGTGCTCCTGACCCGGCGTCCCGGTACGGCGGGACCGCTGCCGTCCGGCGGGCGGACCGTCGAGGTGGCCCCGCTGGCGCGAGACGCGACCGGCCGACTCTTCGCGCACCGGCTCGGCGCGCGCGCCGTCGAGCCCGAGGTCGCCACGTTCGTGCACGGGGAGACGGGCGGCGTCCCGCTCTGGGTGGAGCTGGTGGCGGAGCCCCTGCGGCCGCACGTGACCATCGAGGATCGTGTCGTCCGCGGGGGCGAGCCGCCGAGCGAGCCGCTCCTTCCTGATGCGGTGCGAAGCGCAGTGGCGGCGCGGATCGAGCTCTTGCGCCCGCGTGCCCGGGCCATCCTGCGGGCGGCGGCGGCGATGCGCGGGACCGTCGATGTGCGCACCCTGAGCGCGGTGGAGGGGCTGATCGGGCATACCGAGCGACCGGCCTTGCGGAGGTTGCTCGTCCGCGGCTTGTTGGTGCCCGAGGACGTCCGGGCGCCCCTGCCCGAACGGCTCGGTGCCTGGGGCGGCGACGAAGAGGACGGACGCCTGCCGACCCGGGTGCGGGTCCCCAGCGAGCTCTTGCGGCGGGCCGTGCTGGCGGAGCTCGATCCGGGTGAGCTGGGCAGGCTGCACGCCCGGGTCATGGCCACGTTGGAGCGCCTGGGATCGCCCGACGACCTCGAGTCGCTCGAGCGGCTGGCCGAGCACGCGGTTCGCGCCAGCGACCGGCGCCGCGCTCCCGAATATCTGGCGCGTGCCGGTGAGGTGGCGCGCACCGTAGGGCACGACGCGCGGGCCGCCGCGCACTTCGAGCGGGCGGCGGCGGTCGCGCGCGAGCTGAGCGGTGATCCCGCCGATGGCGAGGCCTTCGAGCTCGGGCTCCGGGCGGCCGAGGCCGGGCTGGATGCCGGTGCGCTCTCGATCGTGCAGCAGGCCCTGGCGCCGCTGGCGGAGGTGGCCTCCCGCACGAGCCCCGGGCAGGCGGTCCGCCGGGCGATCCTGGACGCGCGCTGGGCTCGCCGCCGGATCGAGCCCGAGCACGCCATCCGCGCGTTGTCCGCGGTGGCCGACGCGTTGCCCGCGGTGTCGGTCGAGGCGCGGCTGGAGGTCTGCTGTGCGCTGGCGTGGGCGCGGTTGGAGCAAGGAGCCAACGAAGAGACCTTGGATCTCCTCGATCGGGCGCTCGCGGACGTGGAGGGGAGCGGGCGCGGGAGGCTGCTGGCGCTGCGCGCGGTGGCGTTGGCGCGCGCCCGCCGCGGGGCGGAGGCGCATGCGGCGATGTCCGAGGCGTTGGCCATCGCCGCGCGCTCGGGAGAGGGCGTGCTCCGCTACGGTGCGCTCAACGCCATGGCCATCGTGCTGGAGGCACAGGGGGATTTGGAGGCGGCCGCTGCCCGCTATCGGGAAGCGGCCGAGGTCGCGCTCGCCGTGCGGGAGGAGTCCGAGCTGGCCAGGCTGCATGCGCACGCCGCATCGCTCTCGTTGCTCAGCGCCGACGACGACGCGGCGGCGCGCCACGCCGAGGCGGCGGCGCGTTGGGCCCGGGAGCTCGAGCAGGAGCCCTGGCAGCTGGTCGTGTCCGCGATTCGGGGCGCGATCGCCATTCGCGCCCATCCGGCGGCGACCCACGTCCCGGGCATCGTGCAGGCCATCGATGGGCTCGAAGCGCTCGGCCGCCCGCGGCACGCCGCGCTGGCGGTGGACATGCTGGCGCTGGCGCATCTCGCCCTGGGAGACGACGCCGCGGCAGAGCGCACCCTCGAGCGGGCGGCGGGCCTGGCCGAGCGCGGCGGAGCTCTCGCGCACGCCGCGCGAGTGCGGGGACGTCTGGCCGCTCGCGGGGCTCCTTGACGCGTACATCACTCCAACCTAGGCTGCTCGGCCCCGAGTGACCGGGGCCCGTTTTCATAGACGAAAGCGCTATTCTCCCGATGACGGACAACGTCGAATCCAAGGACGGCGAGAGCCAGCCGACGCAGCCCGCTGAGGCGACGGCCCCGTCCGCAGCACCGCCCGTCGCGGAAGCGCAGCCGAGCGCCTCCGCCACCGGGTCGGACGAGCCCGCCGCGCCCGCGGCGCAGACCGAGCACGCCGACGCATCGGCTTCCGGTGACGCCTCGGCTTCCGGTGACGCCGCGGCTTCCGGTGACGCCTCGGCTTTCGGTGACGCCTCGGCTTCCGGTGACGCCTCGGCTTCCGGTGACGCCTCGGCTTCCGGTGACGCCTCGGCTTCCGGTGACGCCGCGGCTTCCGATGACGCCTCGGCTTCCGATGACGCCGCGGCTTCCGATGACGCCGCGGCTTCCGATGACGCCGCGGCTTCCGGCGACGCTGCCGAGCTCGGCTCCGAGGCCACGGAGGGCGCGGAAGCGTCCCCGGCCGAAGGCGCACACGCCGGCGAGGGCGAAGGCGAGGGCAAGAAGAAGCGCCGCCGCCGCCGTCGCCGCAAGAAGAAGGGCGCTGGCGCCGAAGGTGAAGCCACGGCCGGGGCCGAAAGCGAGGCCGAGGCGGCCAAGGCGCGGAAGGATGTGAACCTCCCCTTCCAGCGCTTCTTCGACGGTGCCGCGCGCCGTCACGCGTTCTCTGTCGGTGAGATCGTCGCCGGCCGCGTGGCCGAGGTGCGCGAACAGCTCGCCGTCGTCGACCTCTTCGGCAAGGCGAGCGCCTTCACGCGCCTGCATGAGCCGCGCGACATCCCCGTCGCCCCGGCGGAGGAGGCACCGCAGGCCGCGTCGACCGAGGCCGCGTCGACCGAGGCCGCGCCGACCGAGGCCGCGCCGACCGAGGCCGCGCCGACCGAGGCCGCGCCGACCGAGGCCGCTCCGACCGAGGCCGCTCCGACCGAGGCCGCTCCGACCGAGGCCGCGTCGAGCGGCGAGGCTCCCGCCGCTACCCAGCCGACTGCGGAAGCGACGGTCGAGGCGGCCGAGGCCTCGAGTGAAGCAGCCGCCGCAGCTGCGCCTGAGACCGAGGCGGGCGCTCCCGCCGCGTCGCCCGAACAGACGGTCTCCGAGGCGGACGCCGCCGAGACACCCGAACGGGACGGTGAGGCCGGCCTGCTCGAGGGCATGCCCGAGGAGCGCGAGCTCCGCACCGACGAGGGTGAGGCCGAGCACGCTGCCGAGGCGGCGGACACCGGCGAGCCCGTCCCCGAGCCGAGCTACGTCATCGAGCCTGAGGGCGTGCCGCCGGTCGAGCCGAACACCATCTTCCGCGGGCGGGTGGGGGCCGTGGCCGAGAGCGGTCACATCGCCCTCGTCAACGAGCTCGTGGACGTCAAAGCGACGCGCCGCTTCCTGAAGCGGGCCAAAGAAGACCGCGCCCGCGTCCCCGGCCTCGTCTTCGGGTTCAACCGGGGCGGCTTCGACGTGCTCGTCTACGGCCTGCGCGCGTTCTGTCCAGTGGGCGGCATGACCCTCGAGATGATCGAGGATCCCACGCCGCTGCTGGGGCAGTGGGCGCAGTTCCACGTCCAAGCGGCGAAGGGTGGCGCCCAGGGTCTGGTCGTCAGCCGGCGCTCCATCCTCGAGAAGGAAGCGCGCAAGCGGGCCAAGACGCTCCTCAAGAGCCTCGAGCCCGGCCAGACCGTCAAGGGCCGCGTCACCCAGGTGCGAGACTACGGTCTGTTCGTCGACATCGGCGGCGTCGAAGGCCTGCTGCACCAGAGCGAGGTGAGCTGGGAGCGCGGCGTCCGCCCGGCGGACGTGGCCAAGGTCGGCGACGAGCTCGACGTGCAGGTGCTCAAGGTCCACGAGCGCGAGAACAAGCGCGAGCGCCACGATTGCGTCTCGCTCTCGCTCAAGGCGCTGCAGCCGGATCCGTGGAAGGAGCAGGTCGGGGATCTCGCCGAGGGCCAGCCGCGCAAGGGCACGGTGGTCCGCACAACCGAGTTCGGCGCGTTCGTCCAGCTCGCGTCGGGCGTCGACGGACTGCTCCACATCTCGGAGCTCGGCCGGGATCTCGCCCACGCCGACCAAGCAGTCAGCGTCGGGGACGAGGTCCACGTCGTCATCGAGCGCATCGACCGCAAGCAGCGGCGGGTCAGTCTCTCGAAGCTCTCCGACGAGGACGCCGCGGCATTCGAGAAGGGCGAGCTGACGGCGGAGACGGTCACGCCTCGCCTCAAGCCGGGGTCGCACCTCAAGGTGAAGGTCACGCAGGTGGGCTCCGCCGGCCTGCAGGTCCAGGTGGAGAACGTGGTCGGCAAGCGCGGCCGCGGCTTCATCCCGAACGCCGAGATGGGCACGCCGCGCGGCACCGACCATCGCCGTAAGTGGCCGCCCGGCACCGAGATCGACGTCACGATCATCGGCACCGACCGCGACGGAGGGCTGCGCTGCTCGCGCAAGCGCTACCTCGCGGACGAAGAGCGCCGCGCGGTGCGCGAGTACCGCAAAGAGGTCTCCAAGCAGGGCCTGGGCACCTTCGGCGACATCCTGCGCCAGAAGCTGGGAATCGACCAAGAGGGCACGCAGTAGTTGCTTGCGCGGGGGCGGGAGCTTTGCTACGAACCCCGCCTCGCTTCGGGCGATTAACTCAGAGGCTAGAGTGCCACCTTCACACGGTGGAAGTCACTGGTTCGACTCCAGTATCGCCCACTCCTGACGAACTCAGCGCCCCCGGCCGGTCGAGGTTTCTCGCCGGCCGTTTCGTTTCCGTCACCTACTTCGTTCGGTAGGCCGCGCCATGCCTCTCGACGTTCCGACCGCTGCCGTACCGAGGGCCGCGAACGCGCCCCCGGGGTGTGATACGGTTCGCGCCGTGACGGCCCTCCGCAAGGCGCTCGCCTGCGCGTTCATCGCGGCTCAGCTCGTCGGAACGGTCGGCTGTAGCGGCTCGGGGCGCTTCGGGGTGTTGACCTTCGAGGTCGCCCAGAGCGTCTCGCAGTCGTCGGATCACTGCGGCGCGGACACCGAGAACCCTCTCGGGCAGCACTCTCCCTGTGTGGTCCTCCGCCTCTACCGGCGGACGGACGCCGGCGCGCTCGAGCTGGTACCGGTCTTTCGCCCCGGCGACGATCACAGCGCGTCCGCGACCGGATTCGAGCGAGCTGCGATTCGACGACTCGCACATCAGCTTCGATGCGCGCCTGGAGACGGGGCAGACCCACGATTCTGGTCATCGCCGTCTACACGGGCCGGCCCTGGATGCCGAAATACGGCGCGCACCTCGAGAACGTGGAGGTGGGCTCCGATCCGGTTCGCGTGCGCCTCGAGCCTTTCCGCGAGTGGGCCTGCGCGGGTCGGGCCGTCGACGGGCATCTCGCCACGCGGGCGCTCCACGCCGCGGTGCAGGTCGGGAACGGCGACGTCGTCCTGCTCGGCGGGATCACGGGCGACACGATCGACCCCGGCTCGGCAGCGGGCGGCGGTCGTCCCGGGGGGCTCCTGCAGCCGGCGGTGGAGGTCTACGACGCCTCCCAGCAGCGCTTCCGGCGGGTCTCCACGCCAGGCATGGAGGGCTTCGGCAGGGTCCTCTTCGGCGCCGTCTACATGGGCGCGGACGCGCCGGACAAGCATCGCATCCGCGTGGTCGGCGGCTACGAGCTCCCCGCGGATCAGTCCAGCAGCGCCGTGCTCAACTTCGACAGCGGCGGCAGCGTCGCGCCCCTGGGCGCGCCCTTCGCTCCGAGCTCCGTCGCCGAGGTCGCGCCCACCGTCGACCTCATCTACGACTCGGCTCAGCTCACGCTGACGGTCCAGTCCATGCCCTCGGAGAGGGCTCGCGGCGCGGCCATCACGGTGTCGGCGCCGCTCGACGACGGAACGCGGGGCATCCTCGTCGGGCTCACGCAGACGGGGGCCGGCGACGCTCCGTCGAGCCTCTGGTACACCCTCGACGATGCCGCCGGGATGATGCTCGCCCACCAGCGCTTGGGCGCGACCATCGACGCCGTTCCCGCGCTCGGCGAGCTCTTCGTGTGGGGCGGAGACCTCTCGATGGACACGCCGATGGTGCCCGAGCGCGCGGGGGAGATCCTCATGCCCGGCGCGGCGTCCACGCCCATCTCCTCGACCGATTTCGGCCTCCCGGGCCCGGTCGCGTTCCACTCCAGCACACCCATCGACAACGACACGTTCGTCATCGCAGGTGGCCTGGAGGTCGAGGCGAGCGGCCACCTCCGCGCGACGCCGGCCTCCGATCCGATCTTCGGGATCCGGGTCGGAACGGGCGCCGTGAGCAAGGTGGAGATCGCGGACAATGGCTACACAGCGAGCATCTTCCACACGGCGACGCGCGTCCCCGGTGTCGGCGTGGTGATCACCGGTGGTGCGATCGTCGATGCGGGCAATCGGCTGGCGCCGGTGGCGACGGTCGGCGCGGTGGCGGGGACTCCGTCCACGCTCGGATTCGACGACGCGCTGCCCGATCTCGACGTGGCGCGCTGGGGGCACGCGGCGACGTTGCTCCCCGGCAACCGCATCCTGATCACGGGCGGCTTGGCTCGGAATTCCATGCTGCCCACGCGGCTGACCGCGCTCGCCAGCGCCGAGATCCTCCTGCTCGCCGCGCCCCCCTACGACACGATCCAGGACGGCATGTGCGTCGATCAGCCCTCGCTGCCGGACGGCGGGCTGGACGCCGGGCCGGAGGACGCGGGGCCCCTGCCGGCCCCGCACGACGGCGGACCGAGGCCCGACGGGTCGTTGCCCGACGGCGGGCTGCCCGACGGCGCCGCGCTTCCCGACGGCGGTTGACAGCCCGCGGGGGCCGGTGCCAAAACCTCTTTCCCCTTCGTCTCGGGCGTGGGCTCGTCGCCGGCCGTTGCGGTCGCACCGCGATCCCACCATATCCCGAGCGAGCGTCCGGCGGGCGGACCCACGCACAGGAGAGAGAGCATGGCATCGCGAGAGGTCTTCATCGTCGGCGCTTCGCGCACGCCGATCGGCTCGTTCCAGGGATCGCTGTCCACCGTCCACGTCACCGAGCTCGGCGCCACCGCGATCCGCGCGGCGCTTTCGCGCTCCGGTCTCGGCCCCGACGACATCGGCGAGACGTACATGGGCAACGTGCTCACGGCGGGGGTCGGTCAGGCCCCGGCCCGCCAGGCGGCCAAGCGCGCCGGCATCCCGGACCGCGTCCCGGCCACCACCGTCGGCAAGGTCTGCGGCTCGGGCCTGCAGTCGGTCATCCTCGGCACCAAGTCCATCCTGCTCGGCGACGCCGACGTCGTCGTCGCGGGCGGCATGGAGTCGATGAGCAGCGCGCCCTACCTGCTGCCGGGCGCGCGCGTCGGCTTCCGCATGGGTGACGCCAAGGCCGTCGACTCGATGGTCCACGACGGGCTGTGGGACCCGTACAACGACTACCACATGGGCAACGCCGGCGAGCTCTGTGCACGCGAGCTGAAGTTCAGCCGCGAGGCGCAGGACGAGTTCTCGCGCGCGTCCTACCAGCGCGCGCTCGCGGCGCAGGAGCGCGGCGAGTTCGAGGGCGAGATTGCCGCCGTGACCGTCAAGACCCGCAAGGGCGAGGTGGTCGTGAGCGAGGACGAGGAGCCCAAGCGCGCCAACCTCGAGAAGATGTCCTCGCTCCGGCCGGCGTTCGACAAGGCCGGCACCATCACGGCCGCGAACGCGTCGAAGATCGACGACGGCGCGTCCGCGCTGATCCTCGCCTCCGCCGAGGTGGTGAAGGCGCGCAACCTGA
Organism: uncultured Pseudomonadota bacterium; assembly: GCA_963832725.1. Classification (GTDB taxonomy): domain Bacteria; phylum Myxococcota_A; class Polyangia; order Polyangiales; family Sandaracinaceae; genus JAEZBP01. The sequence continues at coordinate 925,136 of CAWHVG010000003.1, read as the reverse complement.
AGCCCCTCGCGCGCATCGTCGGCTACGGCGGGCACGCACAGGCGCCGGAGTGGTTCACGACGGCGCCGGTGGGCGCGATTGAGTCGGCCCTGAAGCGCACCGGGTTGTCCAAGGACGACATCGATCTCTACGAGATCAACGAAGCGTTCGCCGTGGTCGCGATGGCCACCATGCAGAAGATCGGCCTCGAGCACGCGAAGGTGAACGTGCGGGGTGGGGCGGTCGCGCTCGGCCATCCCATCGGCGCCTCCGGCGCGCGCATCCTGACCACGCTCCTCTACGCGATGCGCGACCAGGGCAAGAAGCGCGGCCTGGCCACCCTCTGCATCGGCGGCGGCGAGGCCGTGGCCGTCGTGGTCGAAGCGGCCTGACGATGGGCAGCGAGGGGGCGGCGCGGGCGACGCTCTCGGCGGTCCGGCCTCACGACGCCCTCTCGCGGGCGGACGCGGAGGGTCTCGGGGAAGAGGCGCTGGATTCTGGCGCTCCTCTCCGAGGCCGGCGTCCCGATCTGTCCCGGCTGGGTCGTCTCCTTCGACGCGCGCCCGGACGAGGTCGCGCCGATGCTGGAGGCCGCGCTGCGCCAGCCGCCGCCTGAGCCGTCTCCGCGGGGGAGCCGTCCTCCTCCCGCCCGCTCCTGCTTGCGCCCGGCACCGTGGTTTCGGACGCACGCGCTCGCACAGCGGGGGGAGCCGCGGTGGCCGGCCCAGGAGGACGTGGTCGAGCCCGCCGAGCTCGCGGAGCGGCTGCGCACGCTCTTCCGGGACGCGGAGCGGACCGCCTTGGCGCTCGGGGCCAGCCCGGGCGCGCTCCGCTTGCGCATCCTGCGCTGTGACGAGGGCCCCGCGGGCAGAGCCTCCAGCGTGAACACGCGCGACGGCGATCCCTCGACCGTCGCCGTCTGGCTCGAGCGCGAGCATCCCTTCACGCTGGACCGCAAGACGATGCGGGTCATCGAGCCGGGGCGCGGAGCGTTGCCGCGGAGCGTGCTCGAGCGCGCCGCCGATCTGGCCGACCGCGCGCAGCTCGCGTTGGGCCGGCCGGTGGAGATCGACTGGGCGCTCTCGCGCGGTCGGGTGGTGGTGGCGGGCGTGCGTCCCGTGTCGCCCGCGTGGCGCTTCACCGACGAAACCTGGCGGGTCGTGGCGCTGCTCTGGCACGACGAAGGGCCGATTGCGCCGCTGGCGGTCGACTCGCTCGACATCGCGCTCCGTCCTCCGGAGGAGCCCTCGAACGAGGCGCACGTGAGGCGCCTCTTCGCCCGCGCGTACCGGCACGTCGGCCCGGGGCGCGGGCGCCGCGGGGAGAGCACCCACCCGCTCAGCGAGGCCGCGCTCCGTGCGGCGCGGGTGGTGGGCGACGTGGCGCGTCCCATCGCCGCCGTGCGCCGCTTCGAGCGCACCCTCGACGATTGGCTCGCCGCGTTCGCGTCGGACGACCTGAGCTCGCTCGACGACCCGGGGCTCCTTCGCGCGCTGCGGGAGCGCCAGCGGGTGGTCATCGAAGCGGAGGAGCTGCTCGACCGCGGCCGGAAGGCGACCGCCGCCGTGATCGGAGCGCTGGAGGCGTCGTTGGGGACGATCCCGCGGGACTGCATCGACGGGCTGGCGGCGATCCGTCGCACCCGCCGTCGCCGTCGCCTCGACGAGCGCCTGGCCAAGGCCGCGCGCGAGCTCGGGACGCTACCCGATACGCTCGATCCGGTTCCGGCGCCGCTTCGCCTCCGCTTCGCGGAGCTGCGGCGCGAGGCGGGGGACACGCGCCCGCTCGGTCTCGACGTGCGGCCCGCGCCCTACGGCGCCAGCGACGCGGCGCTGGTCGAGGGGATGCGCGCGGCCGTCGATGGGCGGGCCGAGCGCGCCGAGCAGGCACAGCGGCAGGCGATCCGCCGGCTGATGACCACCGCCCGCGCGCGCCCGCTCGGAACGGGCCGCGCCGCGCTCGCGCGGAGCCTCACGCTCATGATTGAGCGGCTCGCCGACGCCAAAGGCACGGTGGCCGAGGGGCTCTCCGCCGCGAGCTCTCGGCTGCGGGACGCGGCGCTCGAGATCGGGCGGCGGCTGATCGAGCGCGGCGTGCTCGACGAGCCCGAGGACGTCCTCCACCTCTACGTCGCGGAGATCCAGGAGGCGCTCTCGGGAGAGCCCGGCGCCTACGCGGCGCGCGTGCGCCTCCGGCGCGAGGAGGACGCGCGCTGGCGCGCCTTCGACCCGCCGACCCGTCTGCTCGCCCGCGTCGCGCCTCGCGGTCCGACCTACGGCCCCGGATGAATGCGCCCGGCGCGTGAATCGTCGTTGACGTGAGTGAGCGGAGCCTGCGAGTCACGCGCGGGTCCGAGAGAGGACGAGGAGGGGTCTGAACGCGCAGGTGCGCGATGGCGCACGTGTTGCTTGCGGGCTCCGCCGCCGACCAGGTACGGTCGCGACAACATCGGAAAAAACGAACCAGAGCCATGAACCGCCGAAACGCATTCATCGTCACGATTGCGGCGCTCCTCGCGGGCGCCTGCTCCAGCACCCACTACGTTCACATCCGGCACCCACTGCAGGTCGGACAGGTCGACCCGAACTCCGTGCCCTTTGAAGCCCGGCACGACGAGTCGCCCCGCGGACTGCCAGCGGGGGTCCTCGTCGATCAGGCGTCGCTGACCGAGGTGACCCCGGAGCGGATCTGCTTGCAGACGAACCTCTGGTCGCTCGACGAGGTCGACCCCCAGCGTGGCGTCTACCAGTCGTATCGCATCGCGCTCCTCAACGATCAGGACGGCGTCGAGATGACCAACGCCCAGGTCCAGCTCGAGCAGCCCACCGTGCAGGCCTACAACGGCCAGATCGCCCAGCGCGTCCTCAGCGGATACCAGCAGGTCTGCGCGCAGTACCGCAACCGAAGGTGCGTCCAGTGGCGGCGCCAGCCCGTGTACCGGACCATCTATGTCCCGCACGTCTGGCAGGTCGCGAACCACCCGGCGACGATGTGCTTCGGCAACGGTGGCTTCGTGACGCCGTCCACCACCCGTGTCGCGCTCGAGATGAACGGCCAGGGGCCGGGCAGCATGATCTTCGAGTGGGAGTTCGACTCGGCCGTCGCCAACGCGCCGCCGCCGCAGCAGGGTCAGCAGCAAGGCCAGCCGCAGCAGGGTCAGCCGCAGCAGGGCCAACAGCCGCAGCAGTGAGCGCGAGCCGGGCTGTCGTGGCCCCGCTCCTGGCTCAGGGGTGTCGCCAGCCCAGCAGGTCGACCATCTTGGCGTGCAGGCGCGGCCAACCGTCGACGCCGATCGAGTTGGTCTCCTCGTAGTGGTGCCCCGGGGCTTCCGCGATGTACGGGAGCCCCGTGCCCAGCTCGTAGTCGAACGAGGGGATGTAGTAGCCGAGGAAGTCGTCCGTCAGGCCGAGCACCCAGACCTGCTCGGCGTCCGCGCGCGCGAGGTCGCGCAGGTAGGGCGGTCCCGGCGCCATCGAGAGGTCCGGCGGGTTCTCCTGCGTCTCGTCCACGACCGGCACGCCGTCCGGCGCGTAGCTGCCGTCGTAGCCGCCGACGAAGAGGGCCGGATCGAGCTCCCCCGGCACCGACATCATCGTCGCGCGCCCGACGTCGACCACCGCGATCTCGCTGAGGACCTCGGGCATGTTCGTGGCCGAGATCCTCCTGCTCGGGTCGTAGTGGTAGACCTGGCGAACGAACAGGCCGCCCTGGAACGCGATTCTGATAACGGCGGTTCTCGACCGGCATGTAGAAGTGTCCGCGACGGAACGCGAGATCGGCGGTCTCGTCGGTCACCGAGCCGCCGTCGGGCCCGAGCGCGGTGAGGATGAAGTAGGCGATCTGGGAGCCCATCGTCGCCGGCGCTTCCGGCGTGCCCCGGTCGATTGGGTCTCCCGCCCAGGTCTGCATGTGGATGTGGTTCGGGCCGATTTGGCTCCCCACCGCGCCGTTGACGAAGACGCAGACGCCGCCGAGCCCGTCCACGCTCGTGCCGTCGGGCGCCATCACGCCGTTCTCGACCCCGTCGCGGACCCAATGTGGGTAGTCGCTCGAGATGAGCGTGTTGTCCGAGCCCGTGTACTCGGGGTGCGACGCGAAGTTCACGAAGGTCGAGATGGTGCTGTCGTCGCTCGCGTCGATGAAACGCATGAGCCGCACTTCGTCGTCGATCACCTGCGGATCGCGGTTGTCGCCGATGTAGTTCAGCAGCCCGCCGCGCTGATCGCGCACGCGGAACGAGGCGTACTGCACGTGGGCGGGTCGCAGCGCGCCCACGGCTTCACGAACCGCGGCCGCCGCCTGCTGCTGGACGAAGGCGATGTAGTCGGGATCGCGCCCGGTCTCGGTCAGCGTCGGGCCCCAGATCCCGATGGTGTCGCGGGTCTCGTGGCTGTGCGTCGCGGAGACGACCACGTAGTCGACGTCGAGGTCCGAGACCATGTCGCGGATGGGCTGTGCGTCGTCGTAGAACCAACCGACCGCGTCGATGGCGACGAACGCGATGGTGGTCTCGTTCTGGTGGAGGGCCAGCGCACGCGCCCACACGTCGTTGGCGACGCCCGTCGCGGCGCGCCCGGCGCCGAAGCCGGCGATCCACACCGCGTCCCAGTTCCCGTTCCCGTTGAGGTTGTCGAAGGTGTCGCCGTCCCCCGGGTCGTAGAGGCCGTTGCCGTTCACGTCCATGGTCAGCGCTTCGACGGTCGGTGTGATCGCCTTCGCCGACGCGCCTGCCTGGAGCGTCCCGTCACCCGTGTCAGGACAGCCGTCGCTGCCGGGGCAGTAGAGGTCGGGCTCGAGCGGCGGCTCGCCGGCGTCGGGGGGGCCGGCGTCGGGGGGCCCGGCGTCCGTCCCCGCATCGGGCGTGCCTCCCGCGCCGCCGTCCGGGGCGATCGAGCTCGTTCCACAGCCCGCGAGCAATGCCGTCGCGAGCAACCATCCCAGCCGTCCCCGAATCATGGTGGGCATGGTCGCGCACGCGCGGGGCTCCGTGAAGGCCGGCGGATGAGCTTTCTCCCGCTGCCGGCTCTCCTTGATTGGCGCGGTGCGCGCTGATAGAGCGCTGCCCGGGAGCCCTCCCGCGCGCCCGCGGCGCGGCGTGGCCCGCTGCGCGGCTGCCCCGAGGCGGTCGTGACGCGGCGCTCGGCACGGTCTCCCCTTCAAGGCTGCAAGCCGGACGGGCCGAGAGCCGCGCCGGCCGAGGAGGTGCGTGGTGGCGGAAATCAAGAGCGTCGGTGTCATCGGCGCCGGTCAGATGGGACGCGGGATCGCGCAGGTCGCGGCGCAGGCGGAGCTGGCGGTGACGCTGCTCGACGTGGACGAGGCGACGGCCCAGAAGGGCAAGGACATCGTCGGCCGTCAGCTCGCCAAGCTCGTCGACAAGGGGAAGATTGACGCGGCGCGTCGTGACGCCATCCTCGCGGGCATCACGCCGGCCGGCGGCTACGACGCGCTCGGCGATCTCGACCTCGTGGTGGAGGCAGCGACCGAGAACTTCGACCTGAAGGCCAAGATCTTCGCCAGCGCCGACGCCGCGATGCGCGAGGGCGCGATCCTCGCCTCGAACACCTCGTCGATTTCCGTCACCAAGCTGGCGGCGGTGACCGGCCGCCCGGAGAGGGTGATCGGGATGCACTTCATGAACCCGGTGCCGGTCATGAAGCTCGTCGAGCTGGTGCGCGCGCTCCAGACCAGCGACGAGACCTACCAGGCCATCCGGGCGCTCGCCGAGCGAATGGGCAAGACGACGATCACCAGCAAGGACATGCCGGGGTTCATCGTCAACCGCATGCTCATCCCCTTCCTCAACGAGGCGTGCTTCGCGCTGCAGGAGGGCCTCGGGACGCCGGAGGACATCGACACCGGCGCGCAGCTCGGCCTCAACCACCCGCTCGGTCCGCTGGCGCTGGCCGACCTCATCGGCCTCGACACCTGCCTCTCCATCGCCGAGGTGCTCCATCGCGAGCTCGGCGACGACAAGTACCGGCCGGCGGCGCTGCTCCGGAACTACGTCGCGGCGGGCTGGCTCGGTCGCAAGAGCGGCCGCGGCTTCTACGTCTACGGGGGGAAGTGAACATGACCGACTCGAACGCGGCTGATTTGGGCCGAGGTGGTCCTCCTCGAAGCGGACGGCCCGATCGCGACCATCACGATCAACCGTCCCGACAAGCTCAACGCGCTCGACGCCAGCGTGCTCAGCGGGCTGCACGACGCCATCGGGCAGCTCCGCGCCTGGGAAGACGTGCGCTGCGCGATCCTCACCGGCGCGGGCCAGAAGGCCTTCGTCGCCGGCGCCGATATCGCCAGCATGCAATCGATGAGCATGGACGGGGCGCGCGCGTTCGCGCAGCGAGGCCACGAGGTGGGCGCTGCGCTCGAGTCGTTGCCGATCCCGGTCATCGCGGCGGTGCAGGGCTTCGCGCTCGGCGGAGGCTGCGAGCTCGCGCTCGCCTGCGACTTCATCCACGCCTCCGAGAAGGCGCGCTTCGGTCAGCCCGAGGTGAAGCTCGGCGTGATCCCCGGCTTCGGCGGCACCCAGCGGCTGGCGCGGCGGGTCGGCATCGCGCGGGCGCGTGAGTTGGTCTACTCGGGGCAGATGATCCCTGCCGCGGAAGCGCTGCGGATCGGCCTGGTCAACGCGGTGCACCCGCCGGACGCGCTGATGGAGAACGTGCGCGCGCTGGCCAAGACGATCGCCACCATGGGCCCCTTCGCCGTCGCCGAGGCGAAGCGCGTGCTGCGCGAGGGCGAGGAGATGCCGCTCCCCGAGGCCAACGCCGTCGAGGTCGAGGGCTTCGCTCGCTGCTTCTCCACCGAAGACCAGAAGGAAGGCATGGCCGCCTTCCTCGGAAAGCGCGCCGCCGACTTCAAGGGGCGTTGAGCCCAGCCGAGCCCAGCGTCGCGCGGAGCCGAGGGAGCCCGCTGCGACGCTGTCTCACGGCGCGCTGACGCCGCCGCACTCGCTGATCATCGAAGGCGGCAGGCGGTAGCCGCCGAGGGCGATGGGGGCCGTGAGCGGGTCCGCGAAGGCCTCGGCCATGCGGGCGCGGAGCGCTCGGTCGAACGCGGCCCGCGCCTCCTCGCATTCGCCGCGGGCGGCGCGCACTTCCGCCACGAGCTCGAGCGCCAGGGCGTCGGACGCGCCGAGCTCGCGGGCGCTCGCGGCCCATCGCAGCGCCCGCTCGTACTCCCGCCGATCGCGAGCCGCCCAGCCGGCGGCCACCATCGCCGTGGGATCCCAGGGATCGACGCGAAGACGCCAGCGCGCGGCCGCGTCCCCCACTTCCGCGACCTGGGCCGGGGCGATCGTGGTGGAGGCGGTCGCCGCCAGCGGCGCTGCGACGACGGAGAGCGCGACGACGAGGCCGGTGAGCGTGCCGATCGATCGCGGCGGTGGCGCCGGGCGCTCCCCGACGTCCTGTCCGCACGCCGAGAGCCGGTCGTAGAGGTCGGGGTGGACCCGGCGGGCGCCGGTGGTCATCGGGAGGAGCAGCGCGCGGTGCAGCTTCCGGAGCGCGCTGGCCAGCGCTCGGGCGCCCACCGTCGCGCAGGCCCGCGCATCGGCACGCACCTCCATCTTCCGGGCGAAGCGCCGCATCAGGACGAAGCCCGGCACCACCAGGGCCACCGCCACCGCCGTGGCCATCGATGGATTGATCCCCAGCGCCGTCCCGACCTGCACGCCGGCCGTGAGCGCGAACACGAAGATGCTCGCCGCGCCGAGCCGGAGGAGCGCCGCACGCTTGGGCTCCGAGAGATGCCCGGCCTCGTGGGCGAGCACCGCCCGCAGCTCCTCCTCGTCCAAGAGCGCCACCAGCGCGTCGCTGACCACCATGGTCCGCGCCCAGGGCAGGGCGGCCGCGTTGGCGAAGGAGCTCCCACGGGTCGGCAGGCGCAGCACGAGCCGGAGCGGTGTGCCCTCGGTCTCGGCGACGGCGTGGGCGAGCCTTCGCACCTCGGCCGTGGCCGGCCTGAGCGCCCCGGTGAGGAGCGCCAGCGCCAAGCCGCCGTACGCGACGCCGAGGGCGCAGACGACGAACGCGAGGGTGAGCCAGCCCGCGTTCAAGGTGCCGTCCGCGCCGACGACGGGCATTCGCGTGACCCCGAGCACGGCCACGACCGGTCCGGCGAGGAACGCGAGCATCCGGAGGCGCAGGGCGGCCACGCCGAGCGCGGTGGAGCGACCTTCGGCGGGCTCCTCGGGCCGGCGCGCCAGGCCTCCTGCGACGAACGTCGAGGCGAAGCAGAGCGCCCCGAACGCCTGGCTCGCCCAACCGTCCGCGCGGCCGAAGAGGGCGGGGCCCAGCGCGGTGGAGCCGGCGATCCACGCCACCTCCAGTTGCGCGAGCCCGACCCACATCGACGCCTGGCGGAGCGGCATCAGCTGCCGTGCGCGCGCATCCGGATCTGCGGCTGGCGTGCCCAGGAGGATCAGCCGGAGCAGGGCCGCGGTCGCGAAGGGCACCAGCGCACACGCCAGGAGCGTGAACGCGGGTCGAAAGACGACTTCTTCGATGGCCCAGGGCTCCACGAGGTGCAAACGTCTGCGATGGCCGACAAAGCGCGGCCGTGGCCGAAGCGCTCGGCTCGTGGACCGCTCGCCGCGCTCCGCGGCGGTTTCGAATGAATCCGTGCTGCAGGTCTGATAGCACGCGCACTGATAGTCTCGGTCCGAACTCCGTTCCGAGTTTCGTGCACGTAGCACGAACCCTGCACTTCGTTCGGGCCTCAGGAGGAAGCATGGAACGCCGCGTCATCTCCACGGACGCCGCCCCGGCGGCGATCGGTCCCTACTCGCAGGCCGTCCGCATCGGCGACCTGATCTTCCTGTCGGGGCAGATCCCCCTCGATCCGGCCACCGGCGAGATGGTCGGAGGGCAGGACGTCCAGGCCCAGACGGAGCGGGTGATGGACAACCTCGCCGCCGTGCTCGCCGCGGCGGACAGCTCGTTCGCGCAGGTGGTGAAGGTGACGATCTTCCTCACCGATCTCGGCGACTTCGCGGCGGTCAACGAGGTCTACGCGAAGCGCTTCGCCGACGATCCGCCGGCGAGGGCCTGCGTGCAGGTGGCGGCGTTGCCGCGCGGCGCGAAGGTCGAGATCGAGATGATCGCGGCCGCGGACTGACCTCTCGGCATATCGCCGGCGTTTCGGGAGCGGGCACCGTCGCCGACGTCGTGCGCCGAGCGCGCACCCACACGCGCGGGGGATGGCGGACCGGCAGCGGAGACCGGCACGACTTCGACCGCACCCGCGCGGTGGTGGCGCGAAGCGGCAAGATATCTCACCAACTAAGACATCTGAGCGCGAATTCAGCCTGAATTTGCCGTTTTCGTCCCGAAACGGCCTCCTCGCACCCGCCGGTGGGTCGAGATGTCTCAGCGGGTGAGATATCGGCCGCGGCGCTCAGCGCCAGGGATCGGCGAGCGAGATGGTCTCGGAGCGCTCGGCGCCGAGGCTGATCAGCGACACCGCCACCGTCGTCAGCGCTTCGATGCGCTTCACGTAGGCGCGGGCGTTCGCCGGGAGCGCTTCGAGGCTCCGGCACGCGCTCAGATCCTCGCTCCAGCCGGGCATCTCCTCGTAGATGGGGCGAACGCGGCCGAGCCCGATTGACGGGGGTACGTCCAGGCGCTTCCCGTCCAGCTCGTAGGCGACGCAGATCGGGAGCGGGTCGATGCCGGTCAGCACGTCGAGCTTGGTCAGCGCCAGCTCCGTAGAGGCCGTTCACGCGGGCCGCGTGGCGCAGCACGGGGATGTCCAGCCAGCCGCAGCGGCGGGGGCGTCCGGTGGTCGCGCCGAACTCGCCGCCGGCCTGCCGCAGCCGCTCGCCGGCCTCGTCGTCGAGCTCGGTGGGGAAGGGCCCGCCACCGACCCGCGTCGTGTAGGCCTTGCTGATGCCGAGCACCCGATCGATGTGCGTCGGCCCCAGCCCGGTGCCCGTGCACGCGCCACCTGCCGTCACCGAGGAGCTGGTCACGAAGGGGTAGGTGCCGTGGTCGAGGTCGAGCATCGTCCCCTGCGCGCCTTCGAGCAGGATGCGTTGCCCCGCCTCGCGGGCGTCGTGGATCGCGCCGCTGACGTCGCCCACGAAGGGCAGGATCGCCGGCGCGAGGGCCAGGTAGCGCTCCGCGGCCTCGGCTGCGTCCGGGAGCTCGCCGCCCAGCGCCTCGATGACCGGCCTCCAGCCCTCGAGGTTCTCCGCCATGCTGGCGCGGAAACCGTTGGGATCGGCCAGATCGATCATCCGCAGCCCGCGGCGAGCGGCGCGATCCTGATACGCTGGGTCCGATGCCGCGCTTGGTCGTGCCGATGGCGCTCGGCCCCTGCTCGCGCAGCGCGTCCACCAGGAAATGCTGCGGGAGCACCAGCTGCGCCCGATCCGAGACGAGCACGCGGGCGTCGTCCAGCACCCCACGGGCCCGCATCACCGCGAGCTCATCGACGAGCACCCGCGGGTCGATGACCATCCCGGTCCCGAGCCAGCAGCGCGGGCGGGCGTGGAGCGCGCCCGAGGGCACCAGGTGGAAGACGACTTTCTCGTCGCCGACGACGAGCGTGTGGCCCGCGTTCGCCCCGCCGCCATAGCGCACGACCGCGTCGGCGTGTGCCGCGAGCAGGTCGACCACCTTGCCCTTGCCTTCGTCGCCCCATTGGGCGCCCACGATCACCAGCGCGGTCATGCCTCGCTCCCGTCGTCGAGCCAGCGGGCGAGCTCACCCAGGGCCCGCTCGTCCAGCTCCCGTACCTCTCGATCGCCGACGCGGTGCGCTTCGGCGCGTCCGCTCCGGCAGCGCACCGCCGCGTCGTAACCCCACGACCGCGCGTAGTCGAGCGCGCCGGTGACCGATCGCGTGGACAGCACCGCCGCGGCCACCCCCGCCTGGCGTAGCAGCGACGCCGCCCGCTCCCGCTCCCGTGCGGAGCCGCCGCAGACCACGACGCGCCGGCCCCGCGGCGGCGAGAGTGGCCGGCCCATGGCGGAGAGCGCCCACTCGACGTTGCCGAGATCGAGCCCGAAGCCGGTGGCCGGGGCCTCGGCGCCGAAAAGGCCGAGGAGCCCGTCGTAGCGCCCGCCGCTCCCGAGCACCTCCCCCGGGCCGTCCGCCAGCAGGGTGAAGCTCGCGCCGGTGTAGTAGCTCGCGTCCCGCACCTCGCCGAGGTCGAGGGCGATGCGAGGCGCGAGGTCTCGCTCGTCGAGCCGCCTCAAGAGCGCCGCCAACCCCCGGAGGGCCGGCTTCGCCTTGTCACCGAAGACCCTCGGGGCCTCTTTCAGCACCTCGCGCCCGCCGTAGAGCTCCACCGCGCCCATGAGCCTCCGGCGCGTGGCCCGGTCGACCCCCGCCTTGGCGAGGATCCGCGCCAGCTCCGCCGAGTCCTTGCGGCTGAGCGCGATCTCGGCGGGTCCGCGGGCCGGCTCCGGCACGTCGGCCAGCGCCGCGCGGGCCAGCCCCACCAGGTGGAGCTCGATGGAGAAGGTGTCGAGGCCCACCACCTCGAGCGCGCGCGCCGCGAGCGCGATGACCTCGGCGTCCGCCTCGACCCCCTCGCCGCCCACGTGCTCCACGCCGGCCTGGGCGATCTGGCGCTGCCGTCGTGCACGCCCCCGTCGCTGCCGGATGAGCGAGGCGGAGTAGCAGAGGCGGTGGGGCCGCGGCCGGTCCGCCAAGCGAGTGGCCACGATGCGGGCGATCTGCGGGGTGATGTCGGGTCGCAGCAGCGCGACCTCGCCCGTCTCGGGCTCGACGAAGCGCAGCAGATCGCGACGATCGACCGTCTCCAGTCCCCGTTCGATCACCTCCGCGTGCTCGAAAGGCGGCGTGGTGACCAGCTCGTAGCCCCACGTGCCGAAGAGCCGGGTGAGGCGAGAGGCCAACCAGGCGTACGCCGCGGCGTCGGGAGGCAGGAGATCGCGCATCCCGGCGGGCGGCGCGAGCGGAAAGGACATGCGCTTGGGCAACGGGAAGGGGCGCGATTATCAGCCGGCGGCAGGCCCGTCAAGCGGCCGCCCACCGCACCAGTCCGACCGCCAAGGCCAGGCGGACCGCGCGGTAGGGGCGGTGGACGTCGCGATCACGGGGATCCTCGAGCGCGTCGACGGCTTCCTGCAGCGGCAAGGGCCCGCGGAGCATCGAGATGAGCTCCTCCACCTCCGGCGGGAGATCCGGCGGCGCGGCCACTCCGGTCGGGACCAAGTCGTCCATCATGTGGACGGCGAACGTATCCTGTTCGAGACCTGCGGCGAAGCGGAGCTCGACTCCCTCCGCGAGCACCCGCCACGGGTCGAGGCCGAGAGGGAAGCCGCGTTGTGGCGGGCCGACCCCGTCCGAGAACGTGGCCCGACCCTCGGTCCACGTGAAGAGCTCGAGGAGCTTGTGCCGCACCTGATCCACGATGTGTCGGAAGAGATGCACCGGCTCCATCAGCCCCAGCGCGGCCAGCGTATCGCCGAGGCGACCGTCGAAGCGGGGCAGCACGGCCAGCGCCATGTCGAGCTCTCCCCGCTCGAGCACGCCGCGCGCGACGAGGAACTCGCCGAGCAGCTCGCCGGGCAGGTTGGATGTGACGAATTCCGGCGTGCCGTCGGTGAGATACATCTCCTTCTGCGCGTCGCCCCGCCGGAAGACCCAGACGCCGCTCTCGCGCTCGCGGGCCGAGCGCGCCAGCGCCTCGACGATGCCACCGCCGGCGAGATCGAACGACGGAAGCGGGGGGGCTCCGACTCGCGTCGCCCGACCTCGATGCGAGCCTTCGGCAGGTGCTCGGCGAGCCCTTCGACCTCCGCGAGCCGGTGCCACGGGCCGCTGCCGAGCCGGGTCTCGTCGTCGGGGCCGAGCCGCCCGACGGTCACCGCCTCCACCAGCTGGGCGAAGCTCCAAGGTCCGGCCTCCCCGCCCGCTTGGAAGCGCACCCAGTGCTCGCTCACCTCCGGCTGCATGGTGATCTCGTCACGCGTCAGCGGCTGGGGTGCGTCGGTGAACGTGCCGGACGCGCGCGCGACCAGCTCGCCCAGCTCTTGGCGCAACGTCGAATCCGGCGTGGTCACGAACCCCGCGAGCCCGTCGCGGAGCGCGGCGGCCGTGGCCACGCGATCCGAGGGATCGCGGGCGAGCGCGTGCCGGAGCACCTCGTCGAGCCCGTCCGGGAGCCCCACGAGCCGGTCGAGGCGCGCGTCGCGCACCGCCAGCAACGTCGACAGCTCCGAGTCGCGCGCGAAGAGCGGCGTGCCGAGGAGCAGCTCCGCGATGACGGCGGCGGCGGCGAAGACGTCCGCGCGCCGGTCGGCGGCCTCGCCCCGGACCTGCTCGGGCGCGAGGTACGCGAGCTTACCTCGCATCCGACCCGACGCGGCCTGCGGGAAGCTCGAGCGCAGCCGCGCCTGGGCGATCCCGAAGTCGCCGAGCTTCACGTCGCCGTGCACCGAGAGGAGCACGTTCGAGGGCGAGACGTCGCCGTGCACGATGCCGAGCAGCCTCGACGCCTCGTCCGTGGCCTCGTGGACGGCGTGCAGCCCGGCCAGCAGCTCGCGCGCGACGAAGACCGAGAGCTCTGGCGGGAGCGCCTCGCTCGCGTCGTCGAGCCAGCGAAGCAGGAGCCAGAGGTCCACCCCGGGCACCAGCTCCAGGCTGAGGTAGGGTGTGTCGTCCGCGATGCCTTGTCCGAGCACTCGAACGACGTTCGGATGCACGACCCGCTGCCCCAGCTCCGCCTCCGCTTCGAACATGCGGGCTGCGCCGGGCTCTCTGGCGATGTGCGGCAGCATCCGCTTGACCACAATCGTACGCGGCTCGCCGACCGCGCGCGGCTCGCGCGCGCGGAAGACCTCGGCCATCCCACCCACGCCAATGCGCTCGACCAGGGTGAGCTCGCCGAAGCGAGTCTCGCCGGTGGGCTCGGGCGGCGGTGCGGGGGGGAGGGTGGCGCGCACGGCCCGGAGTCTAGCGCGGGGATAGTCGGTTTGGACAATTCCGTTTCAGGCGCTCTTCGTCGCGGATCGTTGCGCCGGCCACGGCGCTCGGAGACCATGCCGCGCGATGGCAGACCCCGAATCGCGCGACGGTTTTCGATACGGAACGCCCGCGGTGCGGCGCTTCGTGGACGGGCTGCACGGGGCCCACGACCCGGCGCTCGAGGCCGCGTTCACCGCTCCTTCGCGCGAGGGCATGCCTTCGATTCAGGTCGGCTCCGCGGAGGGCGCGCTGCTCGAGCTCTTGGTCCGCCTCGTCGGCGCGCGGCGCGTGGTCGAGGTGGGCACCCTGGCCGGCTACTCCGCCATTCACCTCGCGCGGGGTCTGGCGCCGGGTGGGCGGCTCTGGACGCTGGAGAACGAGCCGCGCCACGCGGCCGTCGCGCGCGCCCACATCGCTGCCGCCGGCCTCGCCGATCGCGCCACGGTGGTGGAAGGAGACGCGCTCGATCGCCTGCCCGAGCTCGAGGCCGAAGCGCCCTTCGACATCGTCTTCCTCGACGCGGACAAGGGCCGCTACGACCTGTACGGCCGCTGGGCGGCGAGGAATCTGCGACCCGGAGGCATTCTCTTGGCCGACAATGCGTATTTTTTTGGGCGCCTCCTGGCCGAGAACAATCGCGACGCCGAGGCGATGCGTCGATTTCATCGCGAGGCCGCTCGGTCCTTCCGGACCACCTGCATCCCCACTCCCGACGGGCTCCTCATGGGTCTCTTGGACGCTCCGCCGGCCGCGCAGGGCCGGGAGGTCGCGCCCTGAGCCCTGCTCCGACCCGATTTGCCCTTGACCGACCCCGTTTTTTCCAGGATAACCCGCGCCGCCCGGCCCTCCTGGAACAGGGCTCGCTGCAGGCCTTGACGTAGCCGCGGGCCGACCCTACCGCCCGCGCCGAAGTGCGCGTCGAGGCGGTGCCACGACTGACGACGGAAACACGACGTGAGACGCCTGGAGTCGATACCGGGGGGTATCGGTGGAGAACGATTCGATCGTTCTTCGGCGTCCGCGCTCGGATCTTCCCTCGTGACGTTCGGCGCGCTTTCCCCCGAGCGACCCGAGGACCCGACGTCTCATGGAGAAGCAGCGCACGACGCGGTGGCGGTGGATCGCCGTCCTGGTGTTGGTCGTGCCGGCGGTGATCGGGCTCATCGTGATGATCACCTCGAGCATGAGCTCGAGCGAGACGGTGGGGCCCGTGCGGGGCTTGCGTCTCGGCTACGCCCCGGCGATGGCCCGGCAGCACCTGCTCACGGGTGGCCCGGGCTCGTACGCGACGACGGCGATGGGCGAGGACTACGCGCTGACGTGGACCGCCGACTCGCCCAACGACGATCTTCGACGAGCGCGCCTCGAGTTCCATCTCGGGCAGCTCGTCGCGGTCCGGCTCCTCGTCACCTCCGATTCCCCGGAGGCCGAGGGCCCGGAGCTCCAAGTGTCCACGGCTTCCGTGCTGACGCGCGACTCGACGCCCGAGGGTGTCGAGATCGCGTGGCTCGCCCGGAGCTGTCCCACGCACGCCGACGAAGTGCGGCGGCGTCTCGCTGAGCATCGGTAGCTCGGATGGCCCTATGGGGACGGTCCCCAGGCCCCGGAGTCACGGACTGACGCACCCACGAGCGCGAAATGCAGAATCTTCCCCAAGTCGCTCAACTACCTGCCTTTGGTCGCGGCGCTCGGCACCGCGATCGCCGGTGGTGTGGTGACCTTCGTCTTCGTCTACTACTTCTCGCCCAACAACTTGCAGGTGGGCTACGCGCCGGTTCAGCCGGTCCCGTACAGCCATCGCCTGCACGCGGGGCAGCTCGGCATCGATTGCCGTTACTGCCACGCGAACGTGGAGCGGAGCTATGAGGCGATGGTCCCGGCCACGCAGACCTGCATGGGCTGCCACGCGGTCGTGAAGCCCGACTCTGCCCGACTCTCGCCCGTGCGTGAGAGCTGGGAGACGGGCCTCCCGGTGCCGTGGGTCCGCGTGCACAACCTGCCGGACCACGTTTACTTCGACCACAGCGTCCACCTGTCGGCGGGCGTCGGTTGCGTGACCTGTCACGGTCGCATCGACCAGATGGAGGTCGTGACGCAGGCCGAGCCGCTCAGCATGGGCTGGTGCCTCGACTGTCACCGCAACCCGGACGCGAACCTGCGGCCGACGGATCGGATCACCGACATGGACTGGACGCCCGACATGGCGACGCCGGAGGAGCAACGCGTCATCGCGGGCCTCGCGGACGCCGCCGTTCCGCCGGAGAACTGCTCGGGGTGCCACCGATGAGCAAGCGACTTCCCATCCACGTGCCGGGGGACGCGCCGGGTCAGGCGCCGAATCTGGCGCACGCTGACCGAGAAGGTCGACCCCTCCCGCCGCGCCCGCGAGGCCGTCGAAGAGCCGGCCATTCAGGTGCCCGAGAAGAGCATCCTGGGCCGCCGGAACTTCTTCAAGGTCGGCGGGGCCACCGCCGCTGCGGTCGGCCTGGCGGGCTGCTTGCGGCGACCGGCGGAGAACATCCTCCCCTACAGCCACGCGCCCGAGTACATCCTCCCGGGCATCCCGCTCCACTTCGCGACCTCGGTCCGCCACCAGGGTGAGGCGATCGGCCTGCTCGTCGAGCAGCACGACGGTCGGCCCACCAAGATCGAGGGCAACCCGGAGCACCCGGCGAGCCTGGGCAGCACCGACGCCCAGCTGCAGGGGAGCATCCTCGAGCTCTACGACGACGACCGCGCGCAGAAGCCGCTGCGTCGCCAGGGAGCCGGCAGCGAGCCGGAGAGCGCGAGCTGGTCCGACTTCGACGCCTGGTGGCGGGAGAAGGCCGACGCGCTCTCGGCAAACGGCGGCCGCGGCTTGGCCGTGCTCATGGAGCCGACCCAATCGCCGAGCTTCGAGCGGGGACGGGACGCGCTCCGGGAGCGCTTCCCGCAGGCCACGTTCCACAGCTGGTCGGCTGTCCCCTACACGAACGCCGTCGAGGGCGCGCGCATCGCCACCGGCCAGCCGCTGGCCAGCGTCATCGACTACTCCCGCGCGCAGCGGGTGCTCTCGAATCGACTGCGACTTCCTCGGCGCGGATCCGGGCTCGGTCCGCAACCAGCGCCGCTGGGCGGCTTCGCGGCGACTCGATGCACCGCAGGCCGACACCGGTCGCCTCTATGCCGTCGAGAGCACCCTCTCGGTCACCGGCATGAACGCGGACCACCGCGTGCGCCTCGCGCCCTCGCAGATGGACGCGTGCCTGCGGGCGCTGGCGGGCAAGCTCGCCGCGACCGAAGGCGTGCAGATGCCGCCGGCGGTCACGGGGCGGGTCCGCGGCGCCGAGGTCGAGGGCGTCTCCTCGGAGTGGCTCGACCAGGTGGCGGCGGACCTCGCGGCGCACCGTGGCCGGGCGGTCGTGTGCGTCGGCTGGCGGCAGCCGCCGCACGTCCATGCGCTCGCGGAGGCTATCAACGCCGCGCTCGGCAGCATCGGCCCGGTGGTCCAGCACTACCCGGCGACGCTCCCGGAAGAGAGCGAAAGCCTGGGCGCGCTCGCGGAGGCGATGCAGGGCGGCAACGTCGACACGCTCTTCATCCTCGGCGGCAACCCCGTCTACGACGCGCCGGCGGATCTGCACTTCGCCGACGCCCTCGCCCACGTGGAGACGAGCATCCACCTCGCGATGCTCGACGACGAGACCTCGGCCGCCTGCAGCTGGCACCTGCCTCGAGCCCACGCGCTCGAGAGCTGGGGTGACCACCGCACCACCGACGGCGTGGTCTCCATCCAGCAGCCGCTCATCGCGCCGCTGGTCGGTGCCCGCAACGAGCTCGAGATGTTGGCCATGATCGGCGGCATCCGCGGCTGGCGCGGCTACCAGCTAGTCCGCAACACGCTGCGCTCGATGCTCGGCGGTGGCGCCCGCTTCGAGGCGCTCTGGCGGCAGAGCCTGCACCGCGGCGTCGTGGTGGGCGCGCCGCGCCCCGAGGTGGTGCAGGCCGCCGTGCAGGACACGGCGCTCGCCGGCCAGCTCGGCGACGTGGCCGCCACCCAGGGCTGGGAGGCAGTGTTCCTGCCCTCGTACCAGACCTTCGACGGCCGCTACGGCAACATCCCCTGGCTGTTGGAGATGCCCGACCCGATCACGAAGCTGGTCTGGGACAACGCGGCGTACCTCAGCCCCGCGAGCGCGAGCGAGCTCGGCGTTCAGAACGGCGATCTGCTCAGCGTCTCGCGCGACGGGGTCGACGCGCTCTCCATCCCGGCGTTCGTGCTCCCGGGTCATCCGGACCGCGTGGTGACGCTGCCGCTCGGTTGGGGACGGCGACGCACCGGCAAGTGGGGCGAGGGAGCGGGCTTCGACGTCTATCCCTTCCGCACCGGGGACGCCCTCGGCTTCGCCACCAACGTCAGCGTGGGCAAGGCGGGCGGCACCTACGAGCTGGTCCAGACCCAGGACCACCACAGCATGGAAGGGCGCCCGCTCTCCATCGACGCGACCCTCGCGGAGTACCGCGAGACGCCGAACTTCGGTCAGTGGCGGAGCCCGACCCCCGAGGTCGGCCCGATGTGGACGCAGGTCGACTACTCGGCGCCGCAGCCGCCCGCGCACGGCGGGACGTCGTACTCGCTGGTGCCGACCGGCCGCACGGCGCGTCCGGGCGCGCCGCCCCGGTACAAGTGGGGCTTCGTCGTCGACCTGACGACCTGCACCGGCTGCTCGGCCTGCGTGGTCGCGTGTCAGGCCGAGAACAACGTGGCCACCGTCGGAAAGATGGAGGTCGGGCGCGGTCGCGAGATGCACTGGATGCGCATCGACCGCTACTTCGTCGGGGAGAACGAGGCCGATCCGCAGGTGGCGTTGCAGCCCATCGCCTGCCAGCACTGCGAGGAGGCGCCCTGCGAGAACGTGTGCCCGGTCGCGGCGACCACGCACAGCCCCGAAGGCCTCAACGACATGGCCTACAACCGCTGCATCGGCACGCGGTACTGCATGAACAACTGCCCATACAAGGTGCGGCGCTTCAACTTCCTCGACTTCCATGGGGACGTCCGGGAGATGAAGCAGATGCAGTTCAACCCGAACGTCACGGTTCGGATGCGCGGCGTCATGGAGAAGTGCTCCTACTGCGTGCAGCGCATCCAGGCGGCTCGCATCGCCGCGCGCCGGCAGACGACGGTCGACGCGCAGGGCGAGATCCACGAGCGTCGGATCGGCCCAGGCGACGTCGTCCCGGCATGCGCGCAAGCGTGTCCGAGCGAAGCCATCGTGTTCGGTGACCTCAACGACACCGACTCGCCCACGCACCGGATGGCTCACATGGACCGGAACTACAAGCTGCTCGCGTTCCTCGGTACGCAGCCTCGTACCACCTTCCTCGGGAAGATCCGGAACCCGAACCCGGAGATGGCCTAATGGCGTACAACGAGCCCATCGAGGAGATCGGCGAGGCCGCACTGGTCTCGAAAGGGACCGGCTTCCACGAGATCACCGACATCATCAGTCGGGTCTCCGAGAACAAGGCTTCCCGCGGCTGGTGGATCCTGTTCGCGCTCAGCTCGACGTTCACGGCCATCCTCGGCATGACGGTCGGCTACCTCGTCTGGACCGGCATCGGTATCTGGGGAAACAATAGCCCCGTCGGTTGGGCGTGGGACATCACCAACTTCGTTTGGTGGATCGGTATCGGCCACGCCGGCACGCTGATCTCGGCGGTCCTCTTCCTCTTCCGCCAGTACTGGCGAACGGCGATCAACCGCTTCTCGGAAGCGATGACGATCTTCGCGGTCATCTGCGCGTTGATGTTCCCGACGATCCACACGGGTCGACCGTGGTTCATCTACTATCCGCTGCCGATCCCGAACCAGATGAACGTCTGGCCGAACTTCAAGAGCCCGCTGCTCTGGGACGTGTTCGCGGTGAGCACGTACTTCACCGTCTCGCTGCTCTTCTGGTACACGGGGCTGGTTCCGGACTTCGCCACGCTCCGGGATCGTTCCAAGCAGCGCGTTCGGCGATGGGTCTATGGTTTCCTCGCGCTCGGCTGGCGCGGAAGCAATCGGCACTGGAGCAACTACGAGCGCGCCTATCTCATCCTCGCCGCGCTCAGCACGCCGCTGGTTCTCTCGGTGCACTCGGTCGTTTCGTTCGACTTCGCGACCAGCGTCGAGCCCGGCTGGCACACGACGATCTTCCCGCCCTACTTCGTCGCTGGCGCCGTCTACAGCGGATTCGCGATGGTGATGACGCTCCTGTTGATCGCGCGGTCGGTCTGCGGGCTGCAGGATCTCGTGCGGATGCGTCACCTCGAGTTGATGAACAAGATCTTGCTCACGACGGGGAGCTTGGTCGGCTACGCGTACGCGATGGAGTTCTTCATCGCCTACTACTCCGGCAACATGTACGAGCGGGCCGTTTTCCTGGACCGAGCGCTCGGGGACTATTGGTGGGCATGGGTCTGGATGGTGTCCTGCAATGTCGGGGTGCCACAGCTCTTCTGGTTCAAGAAGATTCGGACCAGCATTCCGGCCATGTTCGTCATCTCGATCTTCGTCAACATCGGAATGTGGTTCGAGCGGTTCATCATCATCGTTCAGGCGCTCTATCACGACTTCCTGCCGAGCGCGTGGGGGTACTTCCACCCGACCCTGTTCGATGTGCTGACGTTCTTGGGGTCGTTTGGGTTGTTCTTCACTCTCTTCCTCCTCTTCCTGCGGTGGCTCCCGATGATCGCCATCGCGGAGGTGAAGATGGTGATTCCCCAAGCGGATCCGCATCACGCGGGTGGCCACGCCCTCAGCGCGGGCGGCTCTCGCGGAGAGTCGGAGCCTCACGTGGCCGAGCCTGGGCTCCTCACGGGTGAGGACTGAGCATCATGGCGACCGAAACGAACGAAACGAACGAGACGGTCGAGTCGAGGCCGCTCATCTACCTGGCGGAGTACGAGACTCCCGCCGACGCCATCCACGCCGCGGAAGCCGTGCGCGACGCGGGGTACGGCAAGTGGGACGTCCACACGCCTTTCCCCGTGCACGGGATGGACAGGGCGATGGGCCTGCGTGACTCCTCCGTCGGCTGGATCGTGCTGGCGATGGGGCTCACGGGCTGCCTGAGCGCGTTCCTCTTGATGTGGTGGACGAACGGCATCGACTACCCCTATGTCATCGGCGGCAAGCCCGGGTTCTCGCTGCCCTCGATGATCCCGATCATGTTCGAGCTCGACCATCCTGCTCAGCGCCTTCGGGGCGGTGTTCGGCATGTTCGGGCTCAACCAGCTGCCGAGGCATCACCACCCGGTGTTCTACTCGGAGCGCTTCGAGCGCTGCTCGGACGACCGTTTCTTCATCTCCATCGAGGCCGCGGACCCGAAGTTCGACCTCGAGGAGACGCGGGCGCTGCTCGAGGGCACGCACCCGAACCACATCGAGCTCATCCAGGAGGAGTCGGCCTGATGTCCCCCGCGAACAAAATCGCGTCGGCCGTCGTGAGCGCGGCGCTCGTGCTCGCGCTCGCGGGTTGCCAAGGGCAGACCTCGCCCGAGCCGCCCATCGTGCCGATCCGCAACATGCACGAGCAGCCTCGCTACGATCCGCAGGAGCGCAGCCACTACTTCGCCGACGAGCGCACGATGCGCCCCGCGGTGCCGCACACGATGTCTCGCGAGGAGCCGGCCGACGAGTCGCTCGTCACGGGTCTCGACGCGGCCGGCAACTATCTGACCGCGGTGCCGGAGTCGATGGTCGATCAGGCCGGCGGGATGGACGCCCTCGTCCACCGCGGTGAGGGTCGCTTCAACATCTACTGCGTGCCGTGTCACAGCGGCCTCGGCGACGGCCAGGGCATGGTCGGGCAGGTTTCGGGAGTGGCGGCCATCCAGCCGCCGAGCTTCCACCAGGACCGCATCCGCCACATGCCGGACGGGCAGCTCTTCGCCACGATGACGAACGGCATCCGCAATATGCCCGCCTACGGACCGCAGGTCCCGGTGGCCGATCGGTGGGCCATCGTCAGCTATGTGCGGGCGCTGCAGCTCGCCCAGCTGAATCAGCGCACGGCGATGCGCACGGAGACGGATCGATGAGCAAGGCCGACGAGAAGAAGGGTGAGTCGGCGAAGAAGCCGACCTATCGCATTCCGCCGGGCTCGCCTTGGGCGAACGCCTGGAAGCTGACGGCCGTGCTGGCGGTGGTCGGTCTGGGGGCGGCGCTCTTCGGGATGTCGAGCGACCGGCATCGGTTCGCATTCTCCTGGCTGTTCGCGTTCATGACCTTCCTGGCCGTGGCGCTCGGCTCGCTCTTCGTGGTCCTCGGGCAGCACCTGACCGGTGCCGGCTGGGGCGTCACGATGCGCCGCACCAGCGAGTTCTTGCTCAGCGGTCTGCCGGTGTTCGCGCTGCTCTTCCTGCCGATCGCGCTGAACCTCGACGAGATCTACCCCTGGATGGAGGTCGAGGTCGAGCATCACGAGGAAGCCGGCGAGGCCGCCGGTCAGGGTGAGGCCGAGCACGAAGAGCACAGCGCCCTCGGGATCGGCAGCGGTCGGGCCCACGCGCAGGAAGCGCGCGGAATGAACGACGTCCGCCCCTCCGACTGGCCTCGCGACGCGGACGAAGCCACGGTCGAGGGGCATGCGAACACGCCTCTGCACCACGAGCACGAAGAGACGCTGCAGCGGAAGATCGGCTACTTCCACTCGTTCGGCCGGGCCGGCTTCTTCTTCATCCGCGCGGCCTTCTACTTCGTGGTCTGGTTCTTCCTCGCCTATCTCTTCTTCGGCTGGTCGACCCGGCAGGACAAGGAGAAGGGCCTGGAGCTGACCAAGAAGATGCAGCGCATTGCGCCGGTCTCGACCATCCTCTTCGGGCTGACGCTGACGTTCGCCGCGTTCGACTGGATGATGTCCATCGAGCCGACCTGGTACTCGACTATTTACGGGGTCCAGTACTTCGCGGTGAGCGCCGTCATCGGGTACGTGACCGTCACCCTCATCACGCTGGCGCTTCGGCGGTCCGGCCTGTTCGGGGAAGCGGTGAACGTCGAGCACTTCCACGACCTCGGGAAGCTGGTCTTCGGTTTCATCGTGTTCTGGGCGTACATCAGCTTCTCGCAGTTCATGCTGATCTGGTACGCCGGTATCCCCGAGGAGGCGACCTACTACCACCTCCGCTGGTGGGGTGGCGGTGGCTGGAGCGCCGTCAGCACCCTGCTCGTCCTGGGCGGTTTCGTAGTGCCCTTCTTCCTGCTCATCTCCCGCAACGAGAAGCGGCGCCTCGGCGTGCTGGCCTTCGGCTGCGTGTGGGTCGTGGTGATGCACATCATCCAGGTGTTCTGGCTCGTCATGCCCTACGCGGAGCAGACCGGGCTGGTCCACACCTCCCTCCGCGTGCACTGGCTGGACATCGCCTGCCTCTTCGCGGTGGGTGGCACCTATCTCACCTTCGTCTTCTGGCAGATGACCCGCTTCCCGCTCGTGCCGATCGGCGACCCGCGCCTGGCACGCGCGCTGAAGTTCGAGAACGCGTGAGGAGCTCGCCATGGACAACACGCCCCCGCGCAACCGACTGATCGCGTTCTACGCGGCCCTCGCCGTCATCACACTGATGGCGCTCAAGCCGGCGTTGGACAGCTACTACGACAAGATGCACGCGAGCGCCGAGACGGCCGGCATCATGCGTGGCTTCCTCGAGACGAACGTGCTCGGTGAGCCTCCCGCGGAGGTCGCTCGGGCCGCCCGTCGTGCGCTGAACGGCCGCTCGGACGCGTTCTTGCGCTGCTACGACGGCCGGCTGCGCGAGCGGCCCGCGATCACGGGGACCGTGCACGCGACGGTGCACGCCGCCAACGGGGTCGTCCAGGTCGACATGGGCCAGGACGATCTCGGAGATCAGCCTCTCGCCGGGTGCACGCAGCAGGTGCTCGAGAGCATGGATGCGAGCACGCTGCCGGACGCGTCCGTGCAGGTGTCGGTGGCCTTCGCGCCGACCGAGTCGGATCTCCGCAAGCTGACCTGGCACGAGACGCTCGACAGCGGCTCGATGCCGATCGGCGAGGCCATGGCGCGACTGTCTCAGCGGGGTCGCATGGCGTTCCCGCAGATCCGCCCGGAGACCGGCGGCGAGATGAACCTGGACCCGCTCCGTGGTTGGGCCCAACGTCCGCTCCAGGTCCCCGCTGCGGCGGAGGCCCACGGGGCGCCCGCGGCTCCGGCCCAGGGTGCGGCTCCGGCCCAGGGCGCGGCTCCGGCCCAGGGCGCGGCTGGCCCGGCCGGCCCGGCCCAGGGTGCGGCTCCGGCCCAGGGCGCGGCTCCGGCCCAGGGTGCGGCTCCGGCCCAGGGTGCGGCTCCGGCCCAGGGTGCGGCTCCGACCGCCCCGTCGGGCGGGCAGGCCGCTCCCGAAGCGCAGGGCGCCACGGAGTAACGGCAGCAAATCATGCAACGAACCGGCCGCAGCTCAGGACCGTGTGGAGTCGCCCTCGTCGGGCTGGCTCTGCTCGTGGCCTGTCCGGTGGCCGCGCAGGAACAGCAGGCACCGCCTGGGCTCGAGAACGTTCGCGTCGACGAGCACCTCCTGCGGCAGATCCCGCTCGACCTGACCTTCCGCGACCACACCGGGCAGCCGGTCCGGCTGCGCGATCTCCTCGACGGCGAAAAGCCGGTGCTCCTCAACCTCGTCTACCACACGTGCCCGTCGTTCTGCAGCTTGGTGCTCGACGGCACCGTGGCGGTGCTCGCGCAGCAGCCGTGGACGGTCGGGGAGGACTTCACGGTGCTCACCGTGAGCATCGACCCCCGTGACACCCCCGAGGTCGCCGCCGAGCGCCGGCGGCGGGCCCTCTACCGCTACGGTCGCGAGTCCGCCGAGAACGGCTGGCACTTCCTGGTGGCCCCCCACACGATGACGGACCACGAGCTCACGGGCGCCTACGGCGTGTACCCGGAGGTCGAGCGTCTCGCGGCCGCGGTGGGCTTCCGCTACCAATGGATGCCCCGGCAGCGTCAGTACGCGCACCCGGGCGTCATCATGCTCCTCACGCCCGACGGGCGCGTGGCCCGCTACCTCTACGGGCTCGAGTACAGTCCGAACGACGTTCGGCTCGGACTGCTCGAGGCTTCCGAAGGGCGCAGCGTCTCCACCGTCGAGCGGGTGTTCCTCTACTGCTATCGGTACGACGCTTCTCAGCAAGGCTACGTGCTCGTCGCCTGGCGAGTCATGCAGATCGGCGGGGGGTTCTGTGCCTTCCTGCTCTTCGCGTTCCTCGCCGTCCTCTGGCGTCGCGAGACCAAGAAGAAGCGTGAGACGACGACCGAGTCCTCATCCGAGCACCTCGAGCACGAGGGCTCCAGTTCGCTTCGGAGCTGAAGAATGAACGAGCAAGGTGCGACGATTCAGATGCCCGAGCAGGCTTCGACCCTCGCCCCGATGGTCGACAGCCTCTACTACGACATCTTCTGGATCAGTGTCGTTTTCTTCGTCGCGATCGTGGGCGCGATGGTCGTGTTCGCGTGGCGCTACCGTCGCCGCAAGGGCGTGACGAGCAAGCCGCCGGGACATCACAACGCGCTCGAGCTCTTCTGGACGTTCTCGCCGTTGATCCTCCTGGCGTACATGTTCCACCAGGGCTTCGAGGGCTTCATGTTCATGTCGGTCCCGCCGCCCAACTCCATCAACGTCCACGTTCGCGCGTACAAGTGGCGCTGGGAGTTCGAGCAGCCGAACGGCATGACCGAAGGTGAGCTCACCGTTCCGGTGCACCGCCCGGTCCGTCCGATCATGGGCTCGGTCCCGAACCCGCCGCCGGACGACACAGCCGTCTTGCACTCGTTCTTCGTGCCGGCCTTCCGAGTCAAGCGCGACGTGGTGCCGGGCATGTACACGTCGCTCTGGTTCGAGGCGACGCGGACGGGCGACTTCCAGATCTTCTGCACCGAGTACTGCGGAACCGGCCACTCCCGCATGCTGAGCAAGGTGCACGTCCTTCCGCAGGACGAATACGAGTGCTACCTCGCGGTCGGGCCGTCGCGGCCGGACAACTTCGCGACGGACGCCGAGTGGGGCCAGTCCCTCTTCACCAACAACGGCTGTCCGGCCTGCCACAACGTCGATCCTTCGCAGGGCGTCCTGGTCGGTCCGAACCTCGGGAACGTGGCCGGTCACGATCAGCCGCTCGAGGGGGGCGAGAACGTCATGGCCAACGCGGACTACTTCCGGCAGTCGCTCCGGGAGCCCCAGAGCCAGATCGTGGAGGGCTTCACGAACGCGGCGATGCCGTCCTTCGGCGGCCTCCCGCAGAGCCAGATCGACGCGCTGGTCGCGTATCTCGCCTCCATCAGCGACTCCGGCGAGACGGTCCAGGCAGAGCTCGGCGGCGGCGGCGAAGCCGCGGGCGGCGAGGGCGGAGCCGCCCCCTGCCCCTGAGCCGAGCTAGACTCACGAATCCCAGGTCCCAGCGCCTCTCGCAGCGAGCAACGAGATGACTGTCGAAGCAGGAACCAGCCTCCCGAAGTCCCACGACGATCACGGGCACGACGTGGACTACATCCACGCCAAGCGCGGGATCATGTCCTGGGTCGTCACCGTCGATCACAAGCGGATCGGCATCATGTACCTCGCGTCCGTGCTGACCATGTTCCTGGTCGGCGGGATCTTCGCGCTGCTGGTGCGGACCGAGCTGCTGACGCCGGGCCGCACCATCATGGACGCGGCCACCTACAACCAGGCGTTCACGCTCCACGGCGCGATCATGGTGTTCCTCTTCATCATCCCGTCGGTGCCGGCGGCGTTGGGGAACTTCTTCCTCCCGCTGATGCTGGGCGCGAAGGACGTGGCGTTCCCGCGGCTGAACCTCCTCAGCTTCTACATCTACGTGGTGGGCGCGATCGTCGCGATCTCCAGCATCCTCATCCACGCGGTGGACACGGGCTGGACCTTCTACACGCCCTACAGCATGCAGACGAACTCGGCGGTCATCTCGATGACCACCGCGGTGTTCATCCTCGGGTTCAGCTCGATCCTCACGGGCGTGAACTTCATCGCGACGGTTCACAAGCTCCGCGCGCCCGGGATGCACTGGAAGCGCCTGCCGCTCTTCGTCTGGGGCATCTACGCGACGAGCGTCATCCAGGTGCTCGCGACGCCGGTCCTCGCCATCACGCTCTTCCTCCTCATCATGGAGAAGGTGCTGACCATCGGGATCTTCGACCCGCGTCTCGGCGGCGACCCGGTGCTCTTCCAGCACTTCTTCTGGTTCTACTCGCACCCGGCCGTCTACATCATGATCCTGCCGGGCATGGCGGTCGTGAACGAGATCATCGGCACGTTCTCCCGCCGCAAGCTCTTCGGGTACATGTTCATCGCGATGAGCTCCGTGGCGCTCGCGCTCCTCGGCTTCCTCGTGTGGGGCCACCACATGTTCGTGGCCGGCATGAGCGAGTACGCGACGATGGTGTTCAGCGCGCTGACCTTCCTCGTCGCCATCCCCTCGGGCGTGAAGGTCTTCAACTGGACGGCGACCCTCTACAACGGGTCGGTCTCGTTCCAGTCGCCGATGCTCTACGCGCTCGCGTTCATCGTGCTCTTCACCATCGGCGGTCTGACGGGCCTCTTCCTGGGCACGCTCTCCGTCGACGTGCACCTCCACGACACCTACTTCGTGGTGGCGCACTTCCACTACGTCATGGTCGGCGGCACGGTCATCGGCTTCATCGGTGGCCTGCACTACTGGTGGCCGAAGATGTTCGGCAAGATGTACGACGAGCGACTCGCGAAGATCGCGTTCGTGTTCGTCTTCGTCGGCTTCAACATGACCTTCCTGACCCAGTTCGTGCTGGGCTCGCAGGGCATGCCCCGCCGCTACTACGATTACCTCGAGCAGTACCAGCCGCTGCACGGCTTCTCGTCGGTGGGCGCGTACGTGCTCGGCGTCGGCTTCGTCATCATGGCGTACATGTTCATCAAGTCGCTGATGAGCGGGCCGAAGGCGCCGCCGAACCCGTGGGGCAGCGCCGGCTACGAGTGGGCCTCGACCGCGTCGCCGCCCATCGAGCACAACTTCCACCACACGCCGGTCATCGACCGTGGACCCTACGACTACCACCTCGCGACGGAGGAGGAGCTCTTCGACGGCTTCCCCGAGGAGCTCCCGGAGTCGGCCCGCGGCCACCGCGCGCACGTCTCGGAGCTCGGCGACGACGTCTCGGACGAGGTGAGCACCGAGCGGCAGGTCGAGGAGGGCGTCGAGCCCGGTTCGGCCGACGGTGACGAGGAGGTCTCCCACGCCTCCAGCTCCGAGCGGTACACCGAGGACGAAGAGGGCGAGAACACCTACGCCGACGACGAAGGCGCTGACGACGAAGGCGCCGACGGCGAAGGCGCTGACGACGAAAGCGCCGACGATGAAGGCGCCGATGAGGACGACGGGTCGAAGAAGAGGGCCTCCGACGAGGAGGAGTGATCGGGGGAGCTTCCTTCGATCGGTGGGGCTCGGGCGGTTCCCGGGCCCCGCGTGATCCCGAGTAGCAACTTACGCTCGCGACAAGCGACGGAGAACGCGAACGATGGCAGCAGGCGCAACGAAGGCCGAAGCGGCCGAGCACGACGCCCACCACGGCAAGTCCTGGCTCCAGCACCACTTCGACACGCCCATCCAGCAGTTCGACACCGCGAAGCTGGGCATGTGGCTCTTCCTCGGACAGGAGGTGCTCTTCTTCTCGGGGCTGTTCGTGGCCTACGGCGTGTTCCGGGTGAACTACCCGGAGGCGTTCGTCGCCGGCTCGGCTCAGCTCGACCGCATCATCGGCGGCTTCAACACGTGCGTGCTGCTCGTCAGCAGCTTCGCCGCGGCCATGGCGGTCCGTTCGGCGCAGCTCAACGAGCGGAAGAAGACGGGCATGTTCCTGCTCGTCACCATCGCGTGCGCGTTCGGCTTCCTCATCGTCAAGTACTTCGAGTACCGGGCGAAGTTCGAGCACGGGCTGCTGCCGGGGAGCCACTTCCACCCGCACCTCGAGGCCGTGCACGCGTGGCTGCCGGGCCAGACGGAGGTGCTTCAGCTGCCCGCGAAGACCCACGTCTTCTTCGGCATCTACTTCGTGTTGACCGGTCTGCACGGGGTGCACGTCGCGATCGGCATCGGTGTCCTCTTCTGGATCTGGCTGCGCAATCAGCGCGGCGAGTTCAACAAGGAGTACTGGACGCCCGTCGACATCGCGGCGCTCTACTGGCACCTGGTCGATCTGGTCTGGATCTACCTCTTCCCGCTTCTCTACCTCATCACGTGAGAGCTCGACCCATGGCAGATCACGGCCACACCCACGACGATGGCGCGGTCCACGTCCACGTCCACTCCACCAAGTTCTACGCGGGAGTGCTCTTCGCGCTCCTCTGCTTCACCGTCCTGACGGTCGCCGTCTCGTACCTCGACGTCGACGCGTTCCTCGCGCTCGGCGAGCCGGTGCGCGGGGTCGGGGCGTGGAACCTCACGATCGCCATCGTCATCGCGACGATGAAGGCGTCCCTGGTGGTGCTCTTCTTCATGCACCTCAAGGACGACTCGCGCTTCAACGCGCTCGTGTTCGTCGGGTCGTTGCTCTTCGTGGGCATCTTCTTCGCCTACACGCTCAACGACACGGCGGTCCGCGGGACCATGGACCCGTACAACGGTGTCCGGATCGATCCGGTGACCGGCGAGCGCGCACCGGGCGGCATCCCCGGCCCGATCCACGGTGAGGCCATGGACGAGGGACCGGCGAGCGGGCCCGAGGCGGTGGCGGACGAGATGGCGGCCGAGGCGGCGTCCGAGACGGGCACGGCGGAGGAGACGCCTCAGACCACGCCGGGCGGCGGGGTGGTCGAGCACGAGGTCCCCGCCGCGGCGCCGCAGGCGGCGGAGGGTGACCTGGCGCAACCCGGCGAGGGCGCGCCCGAGGCCGCTCCCGCTCCGACTCCTGCTCCGACCGAGGTCCAGGCCGCGGAAGGCGCGGCGCCTGCGGAAGCCGCGCCCGAAGCGGCCCAGCCCGCGGCACCGGCTCGGCCGGCTGCTCCGGCCCAGCCCGAGGCGGCGGCTCGGCCGGCCGCTCCGACCCAGCCGGCCCAGCCGGCCCCTGCGGAGTAATCGCTTTGCGATGGCACGCTGGCGCGAAGGGGAGGGCGCTCCTCGTCGCGCTGGCGTCGTTCGCGGCCAGCTGCAGCGGGTGCGAGGGGACCCGCAATCCGGTCGCCTCGCTCCCGGACCTCGGTTACCCGACCTGTGACGGGCAGCCCTTGCCCGAGGGCGAGCGGATTGGCGGCGGCGTGTTGCGCTCCGGCCCCACCATGCGCGAGCAGGAGGTCGTCGAGCACTTCGAGGTGCTCCGGAGGGGCTGCGCGACCGAGATCCGCGCGGCGCAGGAGTGGCCCCTCGGCACAGCCGACGTCGACGTGGTCTTCGACGAAGACCTGCGCCCGTCGAGGATCTGGAAGCAGACGACCATGCCGGACGCGAGCGGCCCGATCGGCCATCGCGACGTCCGCGTGTACGAGCTCCGAACCTCACCGGTCGGGCTGACCCGCCGCACCCCCACCGGCGCTCTCGAGCGCTTCGAGCTGAAGGGCGCGCGACCGGAGGCGGTGATTGGCCCGGGGCGCGGGCTCTTGTCCGCGTGGTTCCAGCGCGCCCACCTCGACGTCGGTGGCCGGGTGCGGCAGCCGGTGCTGGACGTGCGCGAGCCCATCGCCGTCATCCGCGACGTCACGCTCCAGCGAATGGAGGATCAGGATGTCGACGGGCTCGGCCGAGTTCGCGTGTACACCATCTACGGGAGCGAGCCGGTCTTCGCCGACGAGCACGACGTGGTGGTGGGGGACATGTTCGGCCTGCGCGCAGCGAGCGCGGTCGATGGGCCCGTGCCCGATCCGATGCCCGACCGAGGCCCGATCGATCCGACGCAGATGCCTTGAGCCGAGCGGAATCGGCCGGCCGGGCGGAGCCGGTATCCGCGCCGGCCGCTGGTCCCCGTGCTCTGGTCCCGGCATCGTCCCGGCCCTGCTGTTCCATCGTTCGTTGCCCGGCGCCGGGGGCGGGCTCCCCGCGAAGGAGCCGGCGATCCACCGCAACTCGCCGGACGTAACGTTCGCGGTACCTCCGCCATCCATCCAGGCAGCCGGCTGACGCGAGCCGCCGTGGCTCCCGTACCTCCGCGTCGAGCGGAGCGCGTTCGGCGACGGCGCACGGCAGCTTTGGTCGATCGGTGCTCGCCTCACGCAGCCGGCTCACGCCAGCCGCGCTGGCTCCCGTGTCGATCTCCACGCAGCCGGTTCACCCCCGTCCGCGGCTGCCCCGACAGCGGCGGAGCAGCGTCAACGCGCCATCCGCCGCCGCAAGACGGCGAGCGCCACGGCGCCGACTACCACGGCCCACCAGAGCGTGGCCAGCCGCGTGAGCATGGTCGCGGCCGTGGCGGCGGCGCTGTCGATCGCGCCACCGGAGAGCGTCTGGATGAGCCCCGTCATGCCGGCCTCCGTCACGCCGAGGCCGCCCGGCATCATGGCCAGCGCGCCGACGATGGTGGACGCCGAGTAGGCGAAGAGGCTGGCGTCCCACGACAGGCCGCCGCCGGGCATCGCGCGCAGCAAGACGAAGAGCGCGACGCACTCGAGCCCCCAGCTCACCGTGGCCAGCCCCGTCGACAGGAGCAGAGGCGCGGGACGGGTCATCGTGTAGAGGCTCTCGTACGCCTCGCGCAGCCGCGGGACGATCCGCTCGACCAGCGGGATCCGCCCCGCGACGCGGAGCAGGAGCTCCCCCATCGGGCGCCAGGCCGTCGCCAGGAGCACGAACGCCACCAGCGCCGCGCCGGCCGCGGCGATCGGCACACCCTCCCGAAACGAGAGGCTCCCGAGCGCGGTCAGGAGCACCAGCGCGATCAGATCCGTCAGCCGCTCGGCGAAGACCACCGGCGCCGTGCGCAGGATCGAGGTCCCGCGCGTCTCGTAGAGTAAGAGCGACTTGAAGACCTCGCCGAGTTTGCCCGGCGTCACGCTCATCACGAACCCGGAGAGGAAGATCAGCGCGCTCTCGCCGTGCGGGACGACCACGCCGATGCGCCGCAGGTAGTACTGCCAGCGCAGGTAGCGCAGGCCGTAGTTGCCGGTCGCGAGGGCCAGCGCGAACGCGAACACGCGGTAGTCGAACGCGCCCAGGTTGGCCCGCAGCCGGTCCACGTCCGAGTAGAGCGAGAGGCCGGCGAACACCAGCGCGCCCAGCAGCGTGCCGATCAGCACTTTGCGCACCAGCCCGGAGGTGGCGCGGCGCGCGTCCGAGACGTCGGTCTCGTGCTCGATCTCGGGAACCGGCTCGCCGGCGAGATCGGGCTCTCGCTCGAGCTCGCTCACCGGCGCCGGCTCGCTCGCCAGATCAGCCACCCCGCCGCCCCGAGGCTCAGCGCCCCGCCCGTCAGGCCGACCGCCCAGCCCGGGAGCGGGAGGCGGCCGCGGCGCAGCGAGCCCTCGGGAGGCCGGACGACCCGTGCCCGGGTCGCCATGACGCCCGCGTCGGAGTCCTGTGCCCGCGCCAGCGCGGCCACGGCGAGCAGCGCGACGAGCGCGCACGTGACGAGGGCCCGTGCCAAAGCGGCCTGAGGTTGGCAGCGAGGACCTGCCGCCGCAAGCGCCGCCGTCGCGCTTTCGGAGGCCGTGGATCGCCATCGCTTTGACTCCCGGATCCACCGAACCTACGCTCGCGCGACCCATGGCGGACGGGTCGAGACCGGGAGGTCGGGGGCGTTTGAGGCGGCGGGACGACGATCCCCCCGCCGATGACGACTTCCTGTTCCATCTCTCGCGGGGCAGCGAGCTCCTCGTCCAGAATCGCGTGGTCGAGGCGAAAGAGGAGCTCGAGCACGCGCTGGGCCTCCGGCCGAGCGACGCCCAGAGCCAGGATCTGCTGGCCGGCGTGTACTTCCGGCTGGGCGTCTACCCGACAGCGATCCAGACCTGGCGCCGCCTGGTGGAGGAGTTCCCCGACGACGCGACGCTGCGGGTGAACCTCGGGCTGGCCCTCTTCAAGACCGGGCAGCCCGAAGACGCCCGGGACCACCTCGAGCACGCCCTCGATCTCGAGCCGACGCACGAGCGCGCGTGGGGCTATCTCGGCCTCACCCGCTGGCGGCTCGGAAAGCCGGACGAGGCGCGGGAGGCGTTCTTGCGCGGCGGCCAGCTCTCGATGGCGCGTCGCATGGAGGAGCAGCTCCACTCCATCGCGCCGCCGGCGCTGGAGGCGCCACCGACGCCGCCGCCGGAGGATCGGGAGGTCAGCGCACTCCGCGACGCCGCCAACGAAGCCGCCGAGCGGCTGAGCGACGCGGGGGTCTCGCTCTCGGTGGAGAACGAGCGCCCGCGCCGCCCGAGCGGCGAGTGGAGGGTCCTCGAGACGGGCGCCGACCCGATCCCGCACGACGTGGCCTTCCACGGCGCCGTCGCGCACCCGCCGCCGCGCCTGAGCGCGTTCGCCGACGCGTGGGCCGTCGAGCTGCCGGAGGACACTCCCCTCGCGGTCGGGGCCGAGGGGGAGCTCTTGGTGAGCAGCGAGGCCGCCGTGCACTCGCGCCTGAGCGGTGTGCGCGCCGTGCGCGGGCCCCTGCGCGCCGAGCCGGCCGAGCGTCGCTATCGGGGCGGCCGGGCGGAGGAGCGTCTCGGCGGCGAGGTCGATCCCATCCTGCGCTGGCAGGGGCCCGTCACCGCCGTCCTGGCTCCGCCGGACGGCCTGCGCTACCACGCGGTGCGCATCGGCGGATCGCTCCTCTACGTACGGGAGGAGCTCGTGCATGCCTTCGATGATCGCGTCGGCTACGAGAGCGGGCGCCTGCCGCTGGCGGGCACTCCGGTGATCCTCCTCTCCTTCCACGGTGAGGGCACGGTGGTCCTTCGCCTGCCGCGCCGTCCCACCGGGCTGCCCGTGCGCCCGGACGAGGAGGTCCACGTCGATCCTCGGGCGCTGGTCGGTTGGACCGGTCGCCTCTTCCCTTCCGCCGTCCCGGAGCCGCAGCCGCCCTCGGCGCCGCTCTCGTTTCGGGGCCAGGGCATCGTGCTGATCACATGAGCGCCGAGCGACCCATCAAGAAGCGCCGGAGCAGCATCCGGGAGGACGCGATCAACCTCCCGAACCTGCTGACCTTCCTCCGGATCCTCCTCATCCCGGTGGTGCTCGTGCTGCTCGCCCGCGGGACCCCGCGCGCGAACTTCATGGCGGCGATGGTCTACGCCGTCACGGCGGTCACGGACTTCCTGGACGGCTGGCTGGCCCGCAAGCGCGGGCTGATCAGCGTGCTCGGCAAGTTCCTCGACCCCCTGGCCGACAAGCTCCTCGTGATGGCGGTGCTCATCTTCATGGTGCACCTCGGCCGCGTTCCGTCCTGGGCGGTGATCGTCATCATCGCGCGGGAGCTGTCGATCACCTCGCTCAGGGTGATCGCCATGAGCGAGGGCGTGGTCATCGCGGCAGGGCAGGGCGGCAAGGACAAGACGGCGCTCCAGATGGTCGCGCTCCTGATGCTGATCCTGCACCACTCCTACGACCTCTACTTCGGCTTCACCACGGTCCGTCTGAACTTCAACGGCGCCGGGCTCATCCTGCTCTACCTCAGCGTGTTCTTCGCGATCACCAGCGCGGGCGAGTACATCAAGCTCTTCGTGGAGGCCGTCGAGGCCAAGGAGCAGCGCCTGAAACAGGAAGAGGAGCGCGCGGGCCCCGAGGGCTGAAGGTGTGTCGGGACCGCCGCCGAGGGGTCTCGCGGACGAGCGCTTCGGCCTCGTCGTCGGGAGGCGCCCCCCCAATCAGTCCGTCTCCCACACGGCGACCGGCTCCTCGGCGCGCATGGTCAGCGGTACGAACGCGATCATGGTGAGCGTGGCGCCGAGGCGCAGCAGGGCGCCCGACGCCCCGCTCAGAGCCGACAGCGTGTTCTGCCACCACGCGCCGGAGACGGGGCCGAGGAGCGTTGTCGTGCCTCCGCGCGCCACGATCACGGCATATGCCAAGAGGTCCTGGTCGAGGCGGACGAAGACGGGAACGTACGCAACGAGCTGCAGCAGGGCGAGCGTGGCGACGACGTGCGGCCGCAGGCTGCGGCGCGTCGTCGCGTAGACCGCGAGAACCGAAGGCATCGCGCAGGCCCCCAAGACGGCGCCAATCCCGAGCAGCACCTCGTGGTTGACCGGCCCGAAGGTGGGGTAGCGGGTCAGCCAGGCGACGAAGAAAGGGAAGCTCCCGTAGCTCGGGCCGAAGGCGCTCGGGGCGACCACCCACGGGGCGAGCACCGCCAGCGGCGCGAACGCGCACGGTGTGAGAAAGGCCTCGCGTCGCAGCCGCCGGCGTCGCTCGGGGTCGCGGGTGGAGGCGAGCCACAGTCCCGTCCACGCGAGCACGCAGCACAGCAGGACGAGCGGGCCCGCGGCCAGGGCGTAGACCGTTGCGTCGGCGGCGAGCTCGAAGGGCGCGAGCGCCTCCACGAGCAGCCATGCAAGCGCTGACAAGAACGCTCCCGGAAGAACGAGCCACGTGAGGAGGGTCGGGCGATCCAGCGCAGCACTCACGTCCGTTCTACGCCCGCACTCGGCTCGAACCTCCCTCGCCGGGCCGGCTCCGGACGCGCTCGTCCTGCTCGATCGCTGCGGGTTCTTCGCGATGCCCGCCCGCGTTCGGACGTGCTAAGGACCGACCCCCGCGCTGCCGGATCGGCCCTCCGCGGCGCGGTGAGCTCTTGAGAGAAACGGGCCTCGAGGCGCCCATGATCGTGTTCGAGAGCAAGAAGACCCGGCGCATCGTGCTCAGGCTCGAGCGCGGGGAAGACCTGGTCGCGGAGCTCGAGTCGCTCGCGGAGCGCGAAGGGATCGAGGCCGCGTGGGTGCGCGGGATCGGGTCGCTCGCGTGGGCGGAGCTCGACCGGCACGACCAGGCGCGTCGCGTCGCGGAGCCGCCGCAGCGCTTCGAGATGCCGTGCGACATCCTCACGCTGGAGGGCAACCTCTCCATCCTCGGCGGCGCGCCTCGGGCCCAGCTCCAGGTCACGCTGGCGCGCCGGACCGACAACGGCGTGGACGTCCTAGGCGGACGGCTGCGGGCGGGCGAGGTCTTCGCTTGCGAGCTGGTGCTGGAGGTCTTCGAGGACCTGCGTCTGTCCCGGGCCCGCGACGAGAAGACCGGCCTCGCGCTCTGGACCGGTCGCAGCGAGCCGAGCGCGCCCGCGCCGACCAAGTGGACGGCGGTCAGTGGCGACGAGGAGGACGACCGGGGCGAGGACGAGGACGAGGACGACGATCGGGAGGACGAGGACGAAGAGCCGAGCGGCGGGGTGAGCTGGGCGGACGTCGCGGCCGTCTCCGCCGCGCCGCCGGTCGAGGCGCCGCCAGCGCGGTCCAAGCGCAAGGCGGCCCGCGGCTCGCGCGAGCCGGCCTTCCGCCCCGCGCCCATCCCCGACAAGCGCCACGACGCCGACTTCCTCGACGAGCCGCACCCCCAGAAGGGCGACTTCATCGAGCACCGCCAGTTCGGCCTCTGCAAGATCGATCGCGAGAACGACGACGGTGGGCTGATGATCCGACTGCCGAGCGGGGTGCGGAAGGTCATCAAGCTCGACTTCATGGAGGTCGGCCGGCCGCGGATGGAGGGGACCCGCCGCGTCTACCCGGTCCGCCCCCGTCGGCGCTGAGCACTTCCCGAATGCGGCGTCGCCGCACGATCGACCCTTGCGAACCTGCTCGCGGCGTGGCGAATTGGGAGCGACCCCGGAGACGACATGCCTCATCGCTTTTCTTGGCTCCTTTCTCGTGCGCTGGTCGCGACGCTCTTCGTCCTCCCGCTGGCGCTCGCCGGCTGCGGCCGAACGCTCCTGAGCGCCGAGCCGCCGAGCGGCGGCTTCGACGCCGGTGTGGACGCCGGCCATCTGCAGGACGGGGGGCGAGACGCGTTCGTGCCGCCGGTCGACGGCGGCTGCGCCTCGGGAGAGAGCCTCTGCAGCGGCAGCTGCGTCGACACCTCCCGTGACCGCAACAACTGCGGCGCGTGCGGGCACGCGTGTGTCGGCGGCTCCGTGTGCCGCGCCGGGGCCTGTATTCGGCCGAGCTGCCCGCCGGGGCTCTCGCTCTGTGGTGATCGCTGCGTCGACCTGACCAACGATCCGGCCAACTGCGGCGCGTGTGGGTCTACTTGTCCGGGCGGGGTCTGCTCGGGCAGTGCCTGCGCGCCGGGCTGCCCGCCGCCGCTCACCGATTGCGGCGGGAGCTGCGTCGACTTCTCGAGCGACACCCGCAACTGCGGCGGGTGCGGGACAATCTGCGGCTCCGGGGAGGCTTGCAGCGGCGGCACCTGCACGACGATGTGCGATCCCGGCCTCTCGAACTGCGGCGGTACCTGCATGAACCTGCGAAACGATCCGACGAACTGCGGGGCGTGCGGGAACGAGTGCCCGCCCGGCGAGGCGTGCAGCGGCGGCGAGTGCGCCCCGACGTGCATGCCCCCCACCGTCGACTGCGCTTTCGGCTATTGCATCGACGTTACGAGCGATCCGCTCCATTGCGGTGCGTGTAACACGCACTGCGCCGCGGACGAGGTCTGTTCGAGCGGGACGTGCACCAGCACCTGCGGGTCCCTGGCCAGTTGCGGTGGGGCGTGCGTCGACATCCAGAGCGATCCGAGCAACTGCGGGGCCTGCGGGAGCAGCTGCCCCGCGGGCGCGAGCTGCTTGCTCGGAGTGTGCACCACCACGTGCCCCCCTCCGACGCGGCGCTGCGGCGGCACCTGCGTGAACGTGATCACCGATCCGGCGAACTGCGGCTCGTGCGGGAACGCGTGCGCGGCCGGCGAGCTCTGCCAGTTCGGCTCCTGCGCGACCTCTTGCACCGCGCCGCTGATGGCGTGCGGCGCCTCGTGCACCGACACCCGAATCGACCCTGCCAACTGCGGCTCGTGCGGCAACGCCTGCGGCCCGGGTGAGATCTGCGGCGCGGGGACCTGCTTCAGCCCGTGCACGCCGCCGACCTCGCTGTGCAGCTCCGGCTGTCAGGATCTGACCAGCGATCCCAGCAACTGTGGCGCCTGCGGAAATGCGTGCGGCGCCGGCCAGACCTGCGCCATGGGCGTCTGCGTCGACGCGCTCTGCACGCCGCCCCAGGTCGATTGCGGTGGCGGCTGCGTCGACATCTCGACGGACAACAACAACTGCGGCGCGTGCGGGAACGCCTGCGGGCCGGGTAGCTCGTGTGACGCCGGGACCTGCCGCGTGACCTGCACCTTGCCCGCGATGGAGTGCGGCAGCGCCGGTTGCGTCGACACCAGCACCGACCCGGCCAACTGCGGCGGCTGCGGGAACGTCTGCCCCCTCGGCGCGGTCTGTCTGAGCGGGACCTGCGGTACGCCGTGCGTCGCTCCGCGCATCACCTGCGGCACGGCCTGCGTCGACTCGACGAGCAATCCGGCGAACTGCGGCGGCTGCGGGAACGTCTGCCCCTCGGGCACGGTCTGCAGCGGCGGCACGTGCACCATGACGATGTGCCCGCCGGAACGGACGCTCTGCGGCACCAACTGCGTCGACACCACCACCGATTCGGCCAACTGCGGCGGCTGCGGGATGGCCTGTCCGGACGGCGTCCCCTGCACGGACGGGCGCTGCAACTGCCCGGGCTCGCTGCTCCTGTGCGAGGGCTTCTGCGTGGACATCACCACCAGCCCCCTCAACTGCGGGAGCTGCAACCACGGGTGCCCGACCACGTTCTCGTGCATCGGCGGCTCCTGCGCCTGCAGCGCGCCGAGCGCCGACTGCGGCGGCCGCTGCACCAACCTCAACCGCGACCGCAACAACTGCGGCGCGTGCGGGCACGCCTGCGGCCGGCGGCAGTTCTGCCGCTTCGGCAGCTGTTTCCCCTGAGGGCGCCCGCCGGGTCGAGAGCGACTCGAGCCATTCGGTCATGCACCTCGCGCGAAGCGCGGGGGTGCGACCGCAGGGGAGCACCCGAAGTGGGGTCGCGCGCGGAGCGCGCAGGGGGCGCTTCGAGCCCCCTGAACACAGGGCCCGTTGCTACCGGCGATCAGGGTCGTCGCGACCAGCGCGTACAGCCGCAGCTACCACGACGGACTCCTGGTCGCGCCTGGTCTGGTTCGGGATCGGTGTGAAGTTCGGTGCTCGGTTGCTGCGTTTTGGCCGCTTCGGGGTGTACGCGCTTGTCGCGACGACCGTGGTGGAGGTAGTGCGCGGTGATCGCTTGCTTAGGGGGCTGCGCGCCCCCTCGCGCGACTGGGTCGCGCTGTACCCCATCGGGGTGCCTCCCTGCGGCGCGGCGGAGCGGATGCTTCGCTTCGCTCGCGAGCAATCAGGGTGATCACGACGCTGCGCTTGGCCGCTTTGGGTTGTACGCGCTTGTCGCGACGACCGTGGTGGAGGTAGTGCGCGGTGATCGTTGGTTTAGGGGGCTGCGCGCCCCTGGCCCGACTTCGTCGCGCCGTACCCCATCGGGGTGCGTCCCTGCGGCGCCTTGGGCGTCGCGCGACTGCGTCGCGCTCGCCCGCGCCTCCGGGCCGCACCCGCCGCGCTTCGCGCGGGGATCGGGACCCGAGCCGCGGTGACCGCGGGAATTGTCGCGAGCTAGGATTCCAACTCGCCCAAAATGGCCAAATTGCGCGAGCTAGGATTCCAACTCGCCCAAAATGGCCAAATTGCGCGAGCTAGAACTCCCAACTGGCTTCGCGTGGCCAGAATGGGCGAGATCGGGGCTCTCGCTCGTGTCCCGCGACCGGAAGGGGCGAGATCGGGGCTCTCGCTCGTGTTCCGCGGCCAGAATGGGCGAGATCGGAGCTCTTTCTCGCGTCCCGCGACCGGAAGGGGCGAGATCGGGGCTCTCGCTCGTGTTCCGCGCCCAGAATGGGCGAGATCGGAGCTCTCGCTCGTGTTGCGCTGCGGAGCTCGGTGATCGACGTCGGGCCAGAGGCGTGAGCCGGCCGGGCGCTCTCAGCGCCCGGTGCGGACGCGCGGGTCGAGCGACGCCACGGCGATGTCGGCCAGCAGGTTGCCGATTTGAACGAAGACCGCGGCGAAGAGCACGACGCCCATGATCATCGGCACGTCGAGCGCGTAGATCGACTCGATGGCCAGCCGGCCCATGCCCGGCCAGTTGAAGATCTGCTCGGTGATGATCGCGCCCGAGACGAGGAGCGGGAAGCTGAGCCCGAGGATGGTCACGATGGGCAGGAGCGCGTTCCGCACGCCGTGCTGCATCACCACGGCGAAGGGGTGCAGGCCCTTGGCGCGCGCGGTGCGGATGTAGTCCGCCTGCATCGTCTCGATCATCTCCGAGCGCATGACGCGGGCGTAGGTGGCTGCGCCGATGATCGCGAGCGTGAACGCCGGCAAGAGCGCGTGGTGGACGTGGTCCCAGAGCCCGATGCCGTAGCCGCCGACGGGAAACCAACCCATCCGGAACGCGAACACCAAGAGGAAGATCGGCCCGGTCACGAACGAGGGCACGCTGATGCCGAGGAACGCGAGCCCCATCATGCCGGTGTCGAGGAAGGTGCCGCGCCGGAGCGCCGCCAGCGTGCCCAGCACGAGCCCGATGCAGAGCTCGAAGGTCATGGCCATGCCGCTCAAGAGCAGTGTCCGCGGCAGCCGGGTGAGGATCACGTCCGTGACCGGCTGCCGATCGCGGTCCGAGGTCCCGAGGTCGCCCTCGATCAGGCTGCCGAGGTACCTCCCGTAGCGCTCGATGATGGGCAGGTCGTAGCCGCGCGCGTGCCGCCAGGCGTCGAGCGCCTGCGCGCTGGCGTTCGGGCCGAGGTTCGCGACGGCAGGATCGCCGACCGCGTTGGCCACGAAGAAGATGCTGCTCATCGCCACGAAGACGATGACGACGCCGGCGATGGTGCGCTTGAGGATCAGCTCGGTCACGGGAGGCGCCCTCCCGGCGTGGCGAACGCCGGCCCGCGTCGAGTCGGACCGGTTCCGGCGAAGGCGCGCTCGAGGAGCTCGGTCACGGGAGCAGCCCTCCCGCCAGCGGGGCGAACGCGGCCAGTCGGCCGGCCGGCCCGGGTCCGCGGGGTCCCCACGCCCAGCGCCGGCGGGGAGATCGAGCCACACGTCGCGATAGAAGTTCGACCAGACCGGGTGCCGCCGGTAGTTCCGCACGTAGGGCTGCCACATCTCCATCATCAGGTTGCTGAAGACGAAGGCCCACGGCGCGTCCTCGACGAGGATACTCCTGCGCCTGCTGGTACATCGCGTGGCGGCGCGCGGGATCCGGCTCGACCCGCGCCTGGTCGAGGAGGTGGTCGAGCTCCGGGTTGCTGTAGAACGCTCGGTTGGTCGAGTCGCGCTCGTGGATGGAGCGGCTGTGGAAGAGCGACGTCGAGGAAGTTCGACGGGTCGGGGTAGTCCATGCTCCAGCCGCTGAGGAGCAGCTGCGCGGTGCGCGGCTTGCCTGTCTCCTGGAGGTAAATGGGGAAGGCGACCTGCTTGATCTCCACCCGGATGCCGATGGCAGCGAGGTCGTGCTGGATCAGCTCGCCGTAGGCGCGGCCGGTGTCGCCCTCGCCGAGCCACACCTCGACCGGATCGGGCAGTCCGTCCGGGTGGCCCGCCAGGCGCATCTCTTCGCGCGCCTTGGCGAGGTCGAGATGATGGTGCTCGGGCAGCTCGTCTTCGTAGCCGGGCAGAGTGCGGGGGATGGGCTGGCCAGTGATCAGCAGGCGATTCGGAGCGGGCGCGGCGCCATTCGTCCGGGTTGATCGCGTAGGCCACCGCCCGCCGGACGTGCCGGTCGTCGAAGGGGGCGAGCTGGCAGTTCATGATCACGCCCCAGATGTCGGTGAGCGGGTACTCCTCCCGATACGGTGCCCACGCGTCCATGTGCTTGAGCTTCCGGTAGTCGGCCGGCGTCATCCGGTGGAGGTGATCGAGGTCACCGTTGCGGAAGCGCATCGCCGCCGGGCGCCTATCGAGGTTCAGCGTGTAGACCATCCGGTCGACGTAGGGCTGGCCCTCGATGAAGTAGCTCGGGTTGCGCGCGAACACGGCCTGCACGCCCGGCTCCCAGCTCTCGAGCACGTAGGCGCCGGTGCCGACCGGATGGCGGGCGACCTGATCGCCCCAGCGCGCGTACGCCTCGTGCGCGACCGGGTAGGCGAAGATCATCGCCATCGC
Organism: uncultured Pseudomonadota bacterium; assembly: GCA_963832725.1. Classification (GTDB taxonomy): domain Bacteria; phylum Myxococcota_A; class Polyangia; order Polyangiales; family Sandaracinaceae; genus JAEZBP01. The sequence continues at coordinate 883,069 of CAWHVG010000003.1, read as the reverse complement.
GTAGATGAAGGTCTGGTCCGCCTCCCGGAGCCGGATATCGAAGGTGTAGCGGTCGCGTACGCGGATGCCGGCGATGTGGGACGCGTCGCCGGACTGGTAGGCCTCGAGCCCCTCGATGAGGCCGTAGAAGCTGGCGCCCGGACAGGCGGTCGCCGGGTCGAGCATGTGCTCGAGCGACCAGCGCACGTCCTCGGCCGTCACCTCGCGGCCGTGGCCTCCTTCGAAGACCTCGGAGTCGGCGAAGCGGATCCCGCGGCGGAGCCGGAAGGTGTAGGTCCGCCCGTCCGGAGACAGCTCCGGCATCGCCTCGGCCAAGCGCGGCTCGAGCTGGCCGCTGTCCCGGTCGTAGTCGATCAGCCCCTCGTAGAGGAGCTTGATCCCCATGTTGGAGATCTCGTCGAACTGCGTGTGCGGATCGAGCCCGCGGAGATCGCTCTCGTGGAAGAAGACGAAGGTGCCGCCGCGCTGGGGCGTCTCGTGCCCGGCGCCCTGCCAGCGCGGGGTGGTCGGCTCCGGCGGCAGGAAGATCGCGACGACGAGGACGGCCCCGGCCATGAAGAGGAGCGCCGCCACGCCGGCGTAGGCCTCACTCCTTCGGGTCGAGCGCATCGCGCAGCCCCTCGCCGAGCAGGTTGAAGCCGAAGACGGTGATGACGATCAGCGCGCCCGGCAGGAGCAAGAGGCGCGGCGCCGCGCCCAGGTAGTCCTGCCCGTCGCTGAGCATCGTGCCCCAGCTCGCGGTGGGCGGCTTCACGCCGAGGCCGAGGAAGCTCATCGCGGACTCGGCGATGATCATCTGGGCGATCAGCGTGGTGACGATGACGATGGCCGGTCCGAGCACGTTCGGCACCACGTGGCGGGCGAGGATGCGCCCGTGGGACATGCCGAGCGCGCGCGCCGCCTCGATGTAGGAGAGCTCACGGACCTGCAGCGTCTTGGCCCGCGTCACCCGCGCCAGCGTGGTCCAGCTCAGCCCGCCCAGGAGCACGCAGAGCGAGAAGAGGGAGGGGTCGTCGATGACCCGGTTGAGCGCGATGGCCACCAGCAGAAAAGGTAGGGAGAGGACGAAGTTGATCGTCTGGATGGTGGCCGTGTCCACGGCGCCGCGGAAGTAGCCGGCCACCAGCCCGGCCGCGAACCCGAGGACGCTGGCGATGAGCACGGCGCCGAGGGCCACGGCCAGCGAGACCCGGCCGCCGTAGAGCAGGCGCGAGAGCTCGTCCCGGCCGAGGTTGTCGGCGCCGAGGAGGAAGTGCTCGTCCGGCGCCGCGGGGGTCCCGTCGTCGAGCAGGCCGGCTTCCTGGATCAGGTCGGGATCGGAGGGCGCGAGGGCGGGGCCGACGAAGCTCGCCAAGAGGACGAAGACGACCAGGACGCCGCCGGCCAGGGCGCCCTTGTTGCTGCGGAAGCGCCGCCAGGCCCGCGGATTGGAGAGCCCCATGCCGCTGCCGCGCAGCGAGCGGGAGAACGCCCAGACGCCGCCGGCGACCAGCGCCATCCCGGCGATGGGCGTGAAGTTGGTCAGCGCGCCGAGCTCGACGTCCGAGACGGGCAAGAACATGGCCGTCAGCCCTGCCACGACCGCTGCCAGCGCGAGCCACCTCATCGACGGCGCGGCCTCCGGATGACGCAGCGCGCGCTCAATCGTCGTCGGCCGTGCGTGACGAGCGGCAACGCGGCGGATGGGGCCGGGTCGGCAGCGGGGCGGGGAATGCTTCGACGGGCGCTCACTCGCGGGCACCCACGCCGAAGGGGGTGGGGGCGCCGTGCGTGCAGACCAAGACGTTGTCCTGGGTGACGCCCGAGCACGACCAGCCTCGCGGGCACTCGGCCGTGTTCGCACAGCTCCGGGTGCACGTGGCCTCCTCGCCGTCGACGCCACCGATGCAGAGCCCGTGGCGGCATTCGTCGTTCGACGAGCAGGGCTCCCCGGTCCGCTTGTCCCCGTGGCCGCCGCCGCAGGCGAGCGCGAGCGTCAGCCACGCGAGAGGCAAGCCAATGCGGAGAGCGCGCATCGGCGGAGCGTGCCTGCGCCGCGTGCGATCCGCAACCGGCCGCCAGGGCCCTCGGACGCTCGAGCGCCGGCGCGCTCCGGTGGCGGGAGGCGCTCGGCCACGGCGGGTCCGAGGCCCGAGAGCCGAGGCTGGGGCCGGATCGCCTGAACCCTCGAAAGATCGCTCAGAAATGGTCTCCGAACGCGATCGGCCAGGAGATCGCACGATCGCGAATTTCGGTGACACAGCCCCAATTCAAGGACGTTGGAATGGGAAAAATCGTCATGATTCCGAGTGGTTCGCAAAACAACCCACGCATGCACATTTTCTTTGACACGATTCTATTCAGACGAATACATTCGCCGCCAACCCGCAGCACGGATCACCACAGGCGATCGGTTCGGGGGCTCAGGGAGCAGTCGGTGGCGGAGTCGAAGGCGGCGCGAGAGAGCTGGAGCGAGGAAGACCTCGTGGCGGTCGAGCGCGCGCATCCGCGCGGGATGACCGTGCAAGAGATCGTCGAGGCCTTCGCCGCGCACGGCGAGAAGCTCACCGAGGCGACGTTCCGCAAGTACGTGCAGCTCGGGCTGCTCCCGCGGAGCGTTCGGGTCGCGCGCAAGGGCAAGCGCCGCGGCTCCCAGGGGCTCTACCCGGCCAGCGTCGTTCGCCAGATCGACGAGATCCGCCGGCTGATGGGCCAGGGCTACACGATGGACGAGATCCAGCGTGAGTTCCTCTTCATCCGCGGAGACCTCGAGGAGCTGACGCGGCAGCTCGACCGGATCTACGCGGCGGTGGACGGCGTCCTCAGCGAGCGCAAGCGCGACGCTGTGGACGTCTTCGCCGCCAAGCAGCTGGGCGAAGCGAAGGAGCTCGGGCGAGAGCTACTCGCGCGCTTGGACGGAATCGAGAAGCGAATGTCGATGCGGGCGCGGATGGCCAGAGCGGCCGTCTGAAGTGCATCGGCGCACGACGAAGGGCGCGGGTGGTGCGGCGAGCGCCACCCGAGGGAGGAGACGGACGATGTCGGACGAGAACACGACGGTGATGGAGCAGGCGCAGGAGCGGGTGGAGGCGACTCCCGCGGAGCCGACGACCAACGGATCGCTCGCCCTGGCGCTCGCGAGCGACGCGAGCCAGGAAGAGATCGAGGAGCCCAAGCGCCGGCGGGTGGACGCCGCAAGCGCCGCTCCCGCTCGCGTGCGCGCACGATCTCGATCCGCCGCCTGAGCAAGACCGAGCTCAACCGCGGGCGGATGCTCTACCCGGAGCAGGAGTACTGGAAGCCCCGTACCCGTGCGGACTGCGTCGACATGGAGCGGCCCTGCCCGTACGTGTCGTGCAAGTACCACCTCTACATCGACGTCCACCCGGTGCGCGGGTCGATCAAGGTGAACTTCCCGGACGTCGAGGTCTGGGAGATGACCGAGACCTGTGCCCTCGACGTGGCCGACCGCGGCGGCATCACGCTCGAGGAGGTCGGCGAGATCATGAACCTGACCCGCGAGCGCGTGCGCCAGGTCGAGACGGCGGGGCTCGCCAAGCTCGCCGCCATCCAGGACATCGCGCGGATGAAGGACTACCTCGGCGAGTGAGGGCGCCGTCTCGGCGAACGCGAGCGATGCAGTCTCTCGGTGGCTCATCGCAACGCCTCGCTTCGCCGGCGGCTTCCGGTCCCGAGCGCGACTCGGCATCGTGACCCGAGGCGCACCGAGCGAGGCTGGGGAGAAGGAGCGCGCGAGCAGACGTGGGGGACACACGGCTCGACGCGTTCCTGCGTCCTCGGCTCGGAGGTCGAGCGCGCGATGGCGACGGGTCGGTCCGAGCGTCGAACGAGGGAGCGGTCGAGCGCGTGGTGGAGACACGGCTCGACGCGTCCTCGGCTCGGAGGTCGAGCGCGCGATGGCGACGGGTCGGTCCGAGAGTCGAACGAGGGAGCGGTCGAGCGCGTGGTGGAGACACGGCTCGACGCGTTCCCGCGCCTTCGGCTACTCCTCCTCGTCGTCCGCGCGGGGCGGCGGCTTCGGCGCGCGGCGCTTGCCTTTGCCTTCGACCACCTCCATCACGTCCTTCGTGAGGCGGCTCAGGTCGTCCGTTAGCTGCTTCGCCAAGGGCTCGGCCGCGTCGCCCAACTTCTTGGCCAGCCGGCCCGCCTCCTGCGTGGCTGTCTTCACGGCCGGATCCTTGGCCGCGCGGTCGAAGAGGATGGACGCGGCGCTCTTGAAGTGATTGATGGCCTCGAAGAGCTCGTCCTTCGCTTTCCGCTCTGCGTGGTCGGCGCCGGTCGCGTCGATCTCCCGACTCGTCGGTCTCGGGCTCGTCGGTCTCGGACTCGTCGTGCCCTTTGGTCTCGTCGCCCATCTCGATCTCCCCACGCGAGCCGATCGCTCGGCTCGCCGAAGCGGACGCGCGGAGCCACGTGCTCGCGCTCCCCGAAGCGTAGCAGCCGCCGAGCGCGCGGGCCGGCCGCGAACGTGACCGCCCGCCGTCCGGGGTCGAGCGCGCTCGGAGCGCGAAATCAGCCGCCGCAGACGGGGCGCCAGATGAGCACCTGGTTGTTGCCCTCGCGGCACTCGTGGACGGCGCCGCCCTCGAGATCGGAGCGATCGTCGAGCACGGCGTAGTAGTCGAGCACGTCGCCGGTCAGGTCGGTCTCGAAGCTGACCATCTCGCTGCCGCCCATCGGCTCGAGCACATGCGTCGTGCTCACGGCGCCGAGTCGCATCGAACCGGCTGCGCCCGGCCGGCCTCGATAGAAGCCGACGAGCACTCCCGCGCCGACTTGCCCGAGGCCCCAGTTCTGCACGTTCACGGTCAGCCGGACGCGCGTGCCGCCGAGGCACTCGTAGGTGCCGTGTCCGCCCCAGAGGTCGGGAACCACCAGGACGTCGGGGCGGTCGAGCCGGTTCTGACGGTAGGCGTTGAGCGTGGTCCACGAGTTCGTCTCGTGCGCGGGGATCGTGCCGTCCTCGTTGACGTTGGTGATGTGGTACGCGTGCTCGTTCCAGATCCGACGCGAGCCGACCCAGCGGCCGCGCGCGTCACCCCAGATGAACACGCCCGGCGTCGTCCAGTAGTCGCGGATGAAGAACGCCTCGGCGTTGGCGCCGAATACGATCTCCGCGTTGCCGTCATCGTCCACGTCCGCGACCACCGGGTTCTCGGTGCGCGTCTGGGAGCTGTTGGCGCGCTCGAAGAGCACGTGGCCGGTCTCCCCGTCGTACACGCGGAAGTGATATTGATTGTTGTAGACGACCTCGGCGCGCCCGTCGCCATTGAAGTCGAAAACGCTGGACCCCGTTCCGGCCGAGGAATCGTCGGCGGTGGGTGCGGTCCAGAGCAGCCCCGCGTCGGAGCAGCCGGTCGGGCTCCCACGGCCGGTGCAGTCGAGGTCGTACACGCCGTAGGCACCGCCGTGTGCGATACCCAGCTCCGGCCGACCGTCGCCGTCGAAGTCGGCGATGGTGGGAGGACCGCCGACCGGCTCGGCCGTGCGACCCTCGAGCACGCGGCTGAAGAGGATGTCGCCGTTCGCGCCGCTGAGGACGTAGAAGTAGCCGGTCGAGACGAGGACGACCTCCGGGCCCTCGTTGCTGTCCATGAGGTCGGCCACCCCGCAGAACCCGTCGCTGAGCCGAGTCTGGTTCCACATGATCGTGCCGTCGTGATGGAAGGCCGTGCGTCCCGCGATGACCTCTTGAGTGCCGTCGCCGTCCAGGTCGGCCGCGCAGGAGATGGGGCCGAGGAACTGATTGGTGCCGCGCGTGGTGATGCTGTTGTCACCCGTGAAGCGTCGGTCTCCGGTCAACCCCTCCAGCACGTTGCGCCCGGCGATCACCTCGACCGTGCCGTCGCCTTCGAGGTCCGCCAGGGTGATGGCAGTGCCGACGGTGCGCGCCCACATCGTCCCGCGGTCGCGTGCGGTCGGGAAGGCCGATTCCCACATCAGTGAGCCATCGGCGTGGACGGCGAACGTACCCGAAGCCACGCCTTGGCCGATGATCTCGGCTCGCCCGTCTCCGTCGAGGTCGCCGATGGCGAGGTTGCCCGTCGCCTCCATCACGCCGGGCTCGGCGGCGTCGGACGGGTACGAGATGGTCTCATGCGTCCTCGGGTTCCAGATGCGCAGGTATCCGCGCTCCACGTGGCGCAGCGTCGTGTAGCTGACGAACGCCACGACCGGGTCGTGCTGACCATCGGACGCATCCAGGTCGGCCACCATCGGCGTCGAGCAGACGTGTACCGCGTCCATGTGGTCCATGGGCCCGTCCGGCCACGAGCGCTCTTGGATCGGGTCGGTGAAGGGCGCGATCGTCGGCTCGACACGGCAGGTCGACGGATCGGGCGTCGGCCCCACCGGCGGCTCCGCGTCCACGCCCACCACGGCAGCGTCGGTCCCCGCGTCCACACCCGCGTCGATGCCCCCGTCCACGCCCGCGTCGGTCCCCGCGTCGGAGAGCACCCGACCGTCCGGTGCGACGACGATCGCGCCGTCCACTCCCGCATCGGGCTGGATGGCGGCGTCGCTGTCGCCGTGCACGAGGTAACAGCCCGAGGCGCCGGTCACGACCAGCGCGACCAGTCCGGCAGCGAAGATGCGTTCGTACATGCGTGTCACGGAGGCTCCTGTCTCGGGAACGCGTCGCCGGCCCTAATCAAGGCTCGTGCCATCCGAGGGCGCACCAAGCTAGCCGAGAAACCGGGGATCGTGAAGGTTCGTCCCCGGGCGAAACGGGGAGGCGTAAAGAAACTCACGCCCGCGGGTGTGCGCCCATGGAGTGCACCAGGGTGCCGACGCCCTCGACCTCCACCTCGACCCGCGCGCCCGCCGAGAGCGGCGCGACCCCTTCCGGTGTCCCGGTGAGAAGGACGTCGCCCGGCTCGAGCCGCATCACACGCGACACGAACGCGAGCAGCGCCGGGATGCTCCAGATCATCGACGCGCTCGACGCCTCTTGGCGCAGCTCCCCGTCGACCCGAGTGCGGATGGTGAGGGCGTCGAGCGGCGGCGGCTCGGTCTCGATCCACGGACCGCACGGGCAGAAGGTGTCGAAGCCCTTGCCACGCGTGAACTGGACGTCCTTGCGCTGCAGGTCGCGCGCCGTGACGTCGTCGGCGCAGGTGATGCCGAAGACACCTTCGGCTGCCTCGGTTTCGCTCGCGTGGCGAAGCGGACGGCCGACCACCACGGCGATCTCACCCTCGTAGTCCACGCGCTCGCTGTCCGCCGGCCACTCCACCTCGCCACCGGGTGTGAGGAGCGCGCTGGGCGGCTTCAGGAAGAGCAGCGGCTCGGGCGGGACCTCGTGACCGAGCTCGGCCGCGTGCGCGCGGTAGTTGCGCCCAACGCAGACGATTTTGCTGGGCGCGACCGGCACCGCGAGCTCCACCCCGTCGAGCTCGACCGTCTCTCCCGTCTCGCGCCCGCCGTCCCAGGGCGCGGCGGAGAGCAGACGCACCGACCCGCCGTCGGCGTATCCCCAGACGGCGCGATCCTCGAGCCGGAGCCGCATCACCCGCATGTGCGCCGCTCTAGCAGGTGTCGGCGCATGGTACCGCGACCCTCCTCACTGGCGATCGCGGGATCCGGCTCCAAGCCCGCGCGCCTCGGAGGGGTGACGAGCGGACCGAGCGCCGCGATCGAGACGGGCGCGGGCATCGACCCGCCGAGGCATCGCGGCGATCGCATGCGGACGCGCGGCGACGCCGGCCCCTGGAGACCCTACTGCTGAACGACGACGATCTGGGCGTGCTCGTCGAAGCGGATGGCGCCGCTCTCGCCGGCGCAGCCCCAGCAGGCGCTCCAGAGGAGCTCGTCTCGGGAGGTGCGGGTCCGCAACACCGCGATCGGGGCGGCCTCGTCCTCGAACACGAAGCTCGCCGCGTGCCCGAAGCGCCCGCCCTGCAGCGGATAGAGCGCCGCGATCAGGGTCTCGTCGCCGGCGCTGCCGGTGATCACCCAGACCTCTTCGCCGGGGGAAGGGGACCACGCGAAGGGGCCCGGAGCGAGCTCCCACTGCATGTCGGCTTCGGTCGCGCCGCCCCGAGCGAGCGCGCGGAGCGCGTCCTCGTGATCGTAGAGGTGGAAGGTCTGGGCGAATCGCGCGAGCTCGGGGACCCCGGCCAGGATCTCTCTCGCCCGAGCTTCGTCGAGCTCGAGGTCGCGAAACATGCGCCGCACGCCGACGTCCGGATACGCCGTCGAGGGCGCCTCGCCTCCGCAGCACCGAAACGCCAGCGGCTCGTCTCCACCCGGCGCGACCGCCCGTCGCGCGCCGCAGCGATGCAGGTGCAGCGGTTCCTCGGGCGCGCCGCCGCGCGCCACCGCCGTCCGCTCGAGTCGCGCCAGGCGCGGCTCGGCATCGGAGGCCGTCCATTCCGCGGCGCGCAGGCCGAGATCCATCGCGCCGGTCGGTGACGCGCAGGTGCTCGGATCCTCCGCGCAACGCGCCAGCTCCACGCTCTCGCCGGTCGGGAAGACCGTCGCACCGTCCCCTTTGCACGCGCGCTCCCACTCGATCTCGGTGCAGAGCCGGCGCCCCCGCTCGGCGCAGAGCGCCTCGGCTTCGCCTCGCGTCGTGACCCGTCGCGGCGCCTGGCTCGGGTCGTCGGGGTAGGGCAGTCGGTCGATGTCGACCTCGCCCATCGGGACCTCGACCAGGTCTGCCTCGACGCTCGGGCGGCGATCCGCCGTGCCGGGTGCGCTGCCCGCGAGGAGCACGCCGGCCGGGATGTGCACCACGTCGCCCGCTCGAGCGCGCGGCGACGGCGGATCGGGATCGGGATCGGGCGCGACCTCGCGAATGGGGGTCTCGGCCTCTGCGATCGGCGCGGGCGTGGGCCCGGAGTCCTGCGCGGGCGCGGCCGGTGACCCGCAGCCGGCGAGCGCCGTCAGAATGGCGAAGAGGATCGGGCGAGCGCGCACGAGCCGACCGTATTCGGACGCCCGATCGGGTCAACTTTTCGGCGTGCGCGCGGGTCGGCGGCGCACTACGCCTCGGTCGTCGGAGCGGCCCAGGTGGTCGCCGGCGGCGGGCCTCGGCTCGTCGCGGGAGGAAAGTCCGAGCTCCATAGGGCAGGATGCCAGTTAACGGCTGGTGGGGGCGACCCCCAGGAAAGTGCCACAGAGAGCAGACCGCCGCGTCGCCGGGCTCGCCTGGCCGCGCGGTAAGGGTGAAAGGGTGAGGTAAGAGCTCACCGGGTCGGCGGTGACGTCGGCCGCACGGTAAACCCCATCCGGAGCAAGACCGAATAGGGAAGCGTCATAGGGTGGCCCGCCCGAGCTTCCGGGTTGCGTCGCTCGAGACCCGTGGTGACGCGGGTCCTAGATGAATGATCACCACCCGCCGGCCGGAGACGGCGGCGGGAACAGAACTCGGCTTACGGGTCCTCCGACCGCGGCGTCCTTCGGGGCGCCGCGTCTTCATTTCTGCGCCGTGTTCTCGGAACCAGCCGCAAGTCGTCGAGAACGCACTCGAATTCGAGGCTGGGCGAGAACCCTCGCATGCGGCCCGGCGTGCTCGCAGCCGCCGAGCTCGCCGCCTCGTTCTGCACCTCGTACCCGGTCGGCGTCGCTGAGGGCCGTCGCGAAATCGGACCGACCCCGGGATGGACACGACCGGCGGGTGCGCAGCTCGATCGGCACCGCAGCGGTGGTGATGCTCGGTCGGGGTTTGGTGCCCAACTGTTCGGGAACACAGGCTCAATCGCCGTCACGGGCCGGCTCGCGTCGAGCCCAGGCGGCGCTGAGGATGTCGGTGTCTCCGAGCGCCTCGAAGCGATAGATGTGGCGCGCGCGGATGTTGGTGAAGCGGTCGAGGCGCATGCGCATCCGGAGCAGCCCGTCGAGGACGGCCGGTCGCTCGAGGCCGGCCGCGTGCGCGCGCCGGAGGATCTCGTCGATGGGCCCGTGCGTCTCGGCGGGATGGAAGATGCGGCCGGGCGCCAAACCGATCCGCTCGTCGACGACCACCAGGTGGCCGTCGAAGATGTCGCCCGTGCGCAGCCGGTCGGGTCCAAGCGAGGGGGCTTCGGCGAGGCGGAAGCGCCCGCCGCCGAGGGTGTCCGCCAGCCGCAGCGGTGTCTCCTCGTCCAGCACTTGATAGAGGCTGCGCGCTGCGCGCACGCACGCGCCGGCCAAGGCGCGCTCGGCGTCGGTGACCGCGGCCCGCTCGGCCGGCCGCGTTCCGTCCGCCGACACCCATCCGAAGAGGTACCAGTCCAGAAAGAAGCGAATCCGGGGCTCGTACCACGCATCGCCGGGCGCGAAGGGTCCCGTACGCGCGTGAAAGACTTCGCGGGCTCGCCCGAGATCGACGCCTCCGTCCGCCTCGGTGGCGCGCCGTACCAGCCTCTCCAGCGCCTCGTCCAGCATCGATGCGCGCCAGCATGCGCCCCACGCCCTGGCGCGTCCACCCGTGCGCGGCTCGCTTGACAGTGGGCCTCCCTCCCGCGGTAAATCCTTCCTAGATGTGCTCGGCGCAGATCGCAACGCACCTCGCGGGCGGGAAGGGGCCCCTCTGCGGCCCATCCCTCCTCGACGATATGCGGCATCGCCTCGTCGGCCCGAGCCACAGCTGGGCCCCGTCGCTGTTTCGCGATTCGGTCACGCTTTCCGCCTCTCACATCTAGCGCGTTCGCGCGGTCGTAGGAGCACGAATGACACTCTCCGGAGAATCCTCGGCGAGCGAGATCGAGCGCGCCGTCCAGCTCGTCGAGCACACCATCCGCGGTCTCGGCATCGATCCCGTCGGCCAGCCGGACCGAGCGGGAGGGCCATGTGGCGTTCGCGCTGCGCCGCGGCAGCGCCCGCATTCTGGTGGCCGTCCACGCACCCAACCCGGAGCTGCCGGAGGGGCGCCTGCGGGTGGTCGCGCCCGTCGTCCACCTGCCTCCGCCCGAACGTGAGCCCGCCCTCTGCCGTCGTCTCTTGGAGGCGAACGCGACCGAGCTCGTCGGCGCTGCGTTCGCCATCAGCGGCGCCGAGGTCGTGGTCGTGACCGAGCGCGCCGTGCGCGACCTCGACGCATCGGAGGTCGACGCGATGATCCGGAACGTGGGCCGCGTGGCCAATCGTTGGGACGACGCGTTGGCCACCGAGTTCGGCGCGCGGCGCTCGTCCGACGGCTGAGGGATCGACGCGACGAGGGCGGCCCCGAGGTGATAAGGTGTGCCCGATGAGCGGCCGAATCCGGGTGCTCGCCGCAGCATTCGCCCCCGTTCCGGGCGCGAGCCGTCACAGCGGGGACATGCTCTCGATGGTCGACGCGCTCCGCGCGGACCTCGACCTGGTCACGGTCAAGACCGAGGAGCTGTCGCACATCAAGCGGATCGGCGACGCCCGCATGTTCCGAGTGCCGATGGGCGGCGCTAGCCCGGCGCACCAGCGCGAGCTCTACGCGCGCGCGGTGGGTCGCCGAGATCGAGGCCGAGCCCTATCACGTCGTGCACGTGATCGATCCGTGGGCCGGGCTCGCCGCGGCCGATCGCCGGCGCGCGTTCTCCCTGGTCTACGAGGTGACCACGTTCCCGGAGGACGCGGGCGAGGATCACAATCTCTGGGTCGACGCCCACGAGCACACCCTCGCCTCCGCCGATCGCGTGCTGGTCCCGACGGTGGCTGCGGCCCGCGCGCTCGAGGCCCGGGGCGTCTCGACGGTCGAGGTGGTGCGTCCCGGGGTCGACATCGGCACCTTCGATTGGGCCGAAGTGCTCCCTTCCGCGACCCCGCGGGTGCTCTGTCTCGCGCCCTTCGCGCCCTCCCGCGACCTGGACACGGTCCTGGCCGCCGTCGCGCGGGTGGCCGCGCTGCGACCGGTACGTGTCCTCATCGCGGGCGAGCTCGATCACGAGCGGCGGCGGGCGCTGCGCGAGCGCGTGCGAGCCGCGGGCGTGGAGGAGCTTACCGAGGTCCGTGGTGCGCCGGGCGAGACCCGCCTGGCCGGCCTCATCGCCGCAGCGGACGTCTGCGTGGCGCCCGGTGGCGTGCTCCGTCCGGCCAATCTGACCGAGCTCCCACACCCGCTGCTGGAGTACGCGGCGTGCTATCGGCCGGTGGTGGCCGCCGACGTTCCGGGCGTGTCGGAGCTGCTCCGGGACGACGTGGAGGCGCTGCTCTACCCCCCCGGCGATCCGGGGGCGCTGGCCGACGCGGTGCTCGAGGTGTTGCGCGACGCGGTGCTGCGCGAGCGGATCATGGACGCGGGCTATCGGCGCGTGCGCGACCAGCTCGGCGTGGGCGCGCGCCGCCGCCGCATCCGGAGCCTCTACGAAGCGCTCGTGCCGGGCTCGCAGCTCGTCGACCCGTGGCGCGACAACTTCGAGGAGGTCACGGGCCTCATCGAGCTGTCCACGAGCGCGCTGGAGCGCCTCTCGGCCGAGGGCGCCTCGACGCTGCCACCTTCGAGCAGCGCGCCGCAGCCGCCCTCGGGCGCTGGAATCGATACCGCCGAGACCTTCGGGCCGGCTCCCGTCCCCGACGAGCGCACGCGGCCGCGGGCGTCTCGCGCGGAGCTCGGAACCGATACCCAACCGGGCCTGATCGTCCCGGATACCGACCCGGGCCAGCACTGAGCCAGCCCTCGAGCGCCCGCTGGCGTGAGGGCCCGTCCGTGGCCGATTGCCATTCTTCCTTGCGCCATCGATACCCCCGGATCTACAACGTCTGCCACGCCGGAAGGCCGGACATGGAGGATCCGCGTGAAGGAACTGGCTCGCTTTCTTCTCGAAAACGCACAGCTCGATTTCTCGGGCGATGTCACGATCGATCAGGTCCGGCAGTTTCTCCGCGATGACGATAGCCGCGAAGCGCGGGCGATTCTCGCGAGACTGATCGAGGACAAGGGCATCGACGACATGCTCGTCGCCGTCGCGGACTGCCTGAAAGAGCACATCCCGACCGGAGTCAGCGAGGAGGTCATCCGACAGCAGCTCGGGTTCTACGTCGAGAGCTGAGTCCGCGACATCGAGCGCGTCGTTCGCCGGGCTCGGAGCCCTGGGGAGATCGTCGCTCCGGGGCCTCTCGAGAGGTGCTCGGCGACGATGCGCAACGGTGCCCCAACCGATTGATGTTCAAAGGGAAATCGGCGGCCGACCCGCCTTGACTTCCCCGGGGGTGACTCCTATGGTGCGCCAGCCCATGACCCGCACCAGGCTTCTCATGGTCCCGCTGACGGTGCTCGCGCTGATGTCGCTCGGCGCGAGCTGCAGCGGTGGCAGTCACGGGGACACGAACGCTGCCGGCGAGGGGCAACACGCCCAGCCGCGCGTCGAGAGCCTGGAGGCGGTCGACACCTCGCAGCTGACCACCGCCGAGCAGCGCGTGTGGGTGGAGCTGATCAACGACCTGCTCTCTCCCTGCGGCGAGCCCGTGAACGTGGGTCGCTGCGTCGCCGAGGAGCGAGGGTGTCACCGCTGCGTCCCGGCCGCGCGCTACCTGGCCCGCCTGATCGCCGAGGGCTACGAGCGCCAGGAGATCGAAGAGCACTACGCCACGCGCTACGGGCGTGACGAGTCGGTGCAGCTCGAGCTCGAAGGGGCGCCCACGCGCGGATCGCCCATGGCCCAGGTCACCGTCGTCGAGTTCAGCGACTTCGAGTGCCCCTACTGCGGGCGCGCGCACCCCATCGTCCAGCAGCTCTTGAACGAGTTCGAGGGGCGAGTCCGGCTGGTGTTCAAGAACTTCCCTCTCAGCGGGCACCCGCACGCGATGACCGCCGCCCGCGCGGCCGTGGCGGCCGGAAACCAGGGCAAGTTCTGGGAGATGCACGACCTCCTCTTCGAGCATCAGCGGCAGCTCGAGGACGAGGACATCGATCGCTACGCGGAGCAGCTCGGGCTGGACATGGAGCGCTTCCACGCGGACATGGAGTCGCCGGAAACGCAGCAGAAGATCGACGCGGACCGTGAGGAAGGACATCGCGTCGACGTCCACGGCACGCCCACCTTCTTCATCGACGGGCGGCGCTTCAGTGAGCCGCCGAGCGCGCTTCCGGCCTACATTCGTGAGGAGCTCGACCAGTGAATGAACCCGCAGCCTCCACGTCGGACGGGACGATGACCTGGGGACGAAGGATGGGCCGCGCGGTACCGGTCGTGATCGCGCTCTGTTTGATCACCACGACGGCGCTGGCGCTCCGCCCCGGTGCGCGCGCGCCGGAGATCGGGCTCGAGGACCTCAGCGGTCATCGCGTCACGATGGGGAGCCTGCGAGGCAAGGTCGTGCTGGTCGACTTCTGGGCGTCGTGGTGTGAGCCCTGTGCGGCCGAGATGCCGGTGCTCGAGGGGCTCCACACGCAGTACGCGAGCCAGGGGTTCACGGTGCTGGGCGTCTCGCAGGACCGCAACGTCTCGAACGTGCGGCAGTTTCTGGGACGTCATCACGTCAGCTTCCCTGTCGTCCACGACGCGTCGCACGCGGTGGCCGGTCGCTTCAGCCCGCCCCGGATGCCGTCCAGCTACCTGGTCGACCGCAACGGCGTCGTGCGCTTCGTGCACGCGGGCTACCGATCGGGTGACGCCCGCGCGCTCGAGAGCGAGGTCCGCGGGCTGCTCGCGCAGCACTGAGTCCGCGGGCTGCTCGCGCAGCACGGAGCCCGCGGGCTGCTCGCGCAGCACGGAGTCTGCGGGCTGCTCGCGCAGCACGGAGCCCGCGGGCTGCTCGCGCAGCACGGAGCCCGCGGGCTGCTCGCGCAGCACGGAGCCCGCGGGCTGCTCGCGCATCGCCCAGCGGCTCCGGCCGCTCCTGAATCGTTGCGCGCCCGGGCCGCTGCGCGAGCGGCGACGACTCGCTCCGCCGCCGGCGAGGCGGGGTCAGAGCTCCTGGCGATCCTGCGGGCGCATGCGAGCTTCCTGGAGGAACTCGCCCAGCTTGCCCGACACGTAGGTCAGCAGGTTTGCGTCGGCGCCGCTGAACTGGGCCTGACCGGTCCGGTTCACGAGCTGCAGCAGCCCGAGGAGGCGACCTCCATGAGCCACGGAGCACACGGCCATCGTCTCGGGATCGACGCCGAGCCGACCGTCGACCCCCGGATTGAAGCGCGGGTCGCCGGGGACGTTCTCGAAGAGGACGGCGTCGCCGGGCGTGAGGGCACCGATGCCGATGAGACCGGCCCGCCGCGGCACCGCGTCGCCCTGGCGTTCCTCGGCGCCGGGACCGCTCAGCGCGACGAAGCGGAGCTCGTCGGTGTTGATGTCGTACAGGCAGGCGCTGATCGCCTCGCTGGGCACCAAGTCCTCGAGCAAGCGGACGACGAAGTCCAACCCGTCCACCGGGGTCGTCAGGAAGAAGAGATCCTGCAACCCCTCGAACGCCGCCGCGAGCCGATCGTCCGGGCCGGAGTGCACCACGTCGTCCGTGAACGCGAGATTGAGATTGTCGTCCGGCGGAGGTGGCGATGACGGAGTGGGCGATGCGATCGCGGGTTGCGCGGGAGGCTGCGAGGGCGCGACCTGAGCGGGCGGCTGGGACGCGGGGCCTGCGGGCGGCGGCTGCGACGCGGCGGGCGCGGGCGGCGGCTGCGACGCGGCGGGCGGCTGCGAGGGCGGCGGCGCGACGACCGGTTGCGACGGCGGAGCGGGTGGCTGCGACGCTGCGGGCGGCTGCGAGGGCGGCGACGCGGCGGGTGGCTGCGAGGGCGGCGGCGCGACGACCGGTTGCGACGGCGGAGCGGGCGGCTGCGATGCCGCAGGAGGCTGGGATACCGGCCGCGCGTTCGCGGGGGGCTGCGAGACGGGCGGCGCGGGGCGCTGGGAGAGCGGCGCAGGCGGCGGCTGAGATACCGCGGCCTGCGGTTGCGATGCCGGAGGCTGCGAGACCGGAGGCGCGGGCGGCTGCGAGACTGGAGGCGCGGGCGGCTGCGATGCCACCTGGGAGACGGGGGGCGCGGCCTGCTGCGCGAGCGGTTGCGCCGGCGGCGGCTGCGATGCCGCAGGATGCTGGGATACCGGCCGCGCGTTCGCGGGGGGCTGGGAGACGGGCGCCGCGGGCGGTGGCTTCGATGCCGCGGATGGCTGCGAGACGGTGGGCGCAGGTGCGGGCTGCGATGCCGGGGGAGGCTGCGAGACCGCGGATTGAGGCGGCGGCTGGGACACCGCCGCCGCAGGGCGGCCCGGGGCCGCGAGGAGAGGCTCCCCGCGCCAGTCCTTCCATTGCAGCGTCAGAAGCGGCGGTCGTCGGGGACGCTCGTCCCAGCGATGGTCGAAGACCGCCATGTTGACGAGCTTGCCCTTCGGCCGATCCGACAGCTCCTCGCGGAGCTCCTCGAAACGAGCGCTCAGAATCGCCTCGACGATGGCCGGGTTGGTGTCGCCCCGGACGACGTAGGTGCGCTCGCGGTAGACGAGCGGAGAGTCTTTGGTGGGCTCCTCGTCGCGCGAGTGGAGCAGCTCCCAGCTCGGTCCATCGGGGCGCTCGTTCTGTCTGGTCTCCCGTTCCACGTGGGACTCCGCTCCAACCGGCCGGCTGCCGTTCGCCCCGCCCGCCGCGATGCCGAGGTCCTTGGCATCGTATGCGATGGTGTGCTTGGGGCTTTTCACCGGCGTCTGCGCCGCCGGAGCGGCGTCTGCGCTCCCGCCGGCGGGTGCGAGGCCGAGGTCCTTGGCGTCGTATGCGACGGTGTGCTTGGGGCTCCTCGCGGGGCTGGCTGCGGGAACGGCGTCTGCGCTTCCGCCGGCGGGTGGGAGGCCGAGGTCCTTGGCGTCGTATGCGACGGTGTGCTTGGGGCTCCTCGCGGGGCTGGCTGCGGGAGCGGCGTCTGCGCTTCCGCCGGCGGGTGGGAGGCCGAGGTCCTTGGCGTCGTATGCGACGGTGTGCTTGGGGCTCCTCGCGGGGCTGGCTGCGGGAGCGGCGTCCGCGCTTCCGCCGGCGGGTGGGAGGCCGAGGTCCTTGGCGTCGTATGCGACGGTGTGCTTGGGGCTCGTCTTGCGCTTGGGCGTGGCGCTCCCATTTGGCCGAGGGACGGCAGTGGGCTCCGCGGGAGCGGCGCCGCCTTCGTTGGGCGAGAGCGAGTAGGTCTTGCGCGCCAGCGCGTCGTGGATGGTCACCGTGCCTTCGGGGGAGACCGAGCAGCTCGCACCCGGCGGCACTCCGCCCGACTCGCCGATGGACTTCCGGGCGAGCGTGAGCGCGGTCATCCAGTTGCCGGCGTCCACGCGAGCCTCCGAGAGCGGCGCGGTGCCGCCGAGCTCGGTCACTACGAGTCTCCAGCTCTTCGAAGGCAACGGCGTTCCTGTCCGCCCGAAGGTTCGTCGGCGGCCCCCGATGAAGCCATGACGCGCCAGCCGGGTCAAGCGCGGCGGCGCCGCGGCGTCTCGCCTCACCGTTTGCGCAGGGTGGGGCCCGAAGCTAGTGTGGCGCGCTGCGTCAGACGCGATGGATCACCGAACGCCCAGGAGCTGGATTCGCTACCCCGGACCGAGCTCCGGCGAGCGCAAAGCGTCCGAATCTCGTTCGGACGCCAGGAGGAAATGCTGAAGCATTTCCGACGAGCGAACGGGCGGAAGGCGGGTACGTTCCGCCGCGGGGGCGACGGGAGGGGTCGTGAATCAAGCTCCTAGAGCAGCGGTTCATTCGAAACCACGGGAAATCCGGGGCGGGACGGGGCCCATCCGCAGCCCCTGCCTCCTCGACGATGCAATGGCATCGTCCCGTCGGCCCGAACCACGGCTGAGCCCCGTCGCGCTCCTGGCTTTCTCGGCTCTCCGAACGGATCGGGGCTCTAGCGCAGCGATCCGTTGGGCGAGCGGAGAGCGCGACGGGCTCGACCGCGGATGGGTGCCCTCCCCGAAGCGCGTCGGGAGGGGGCTGACCCGCGGGCCGAGGACGGCGCTTCGATCTCCGCCGGGCACATCCCGAGCTGGGAGCTGACCCGTGTGGATCCTCGTCGTCGGGGCGCCGCAGGTCGTGGACCGGGCCGAAGGTGGAGCGGCGACCCTTCGTGAGCTCGGCTGCCGCGTCGAGACGGCCGACCTGTGGGATCGGCTCGACACGCCGCACCTGGCCGAGGACCCGCCGACCGCCGTGGTCGTGGAAGCGCTCGACCAGGTCGACGCCGCCCGCGCCGCCCTGATCCGCCTCCGGGCGGCGGCCCCGCTGGCGGAGGTGCCCATCCTGGTCGCCGTCACGGTCTCGGCTCTCCAGCGCATTCAGCCGGCGGATGCCTTCGACGACATCATCCTCGTCCCCTACGTGCCGGTGGAGCTCTACGTGCGGGTCCGCCGCGCGGAGTGGAAGCGGAGCGACTTCGAGAGCGGCGAACGGATCAAGCTCGGCGCCCTGATGCTCGACCTGGCCGCCCACGAGGTGACCGTGGACGGCCGCTCGGTCACGCTCACCCATCAGGAGTTCGCGCTCCTGAAGTTCCTGGCCCAGAACCGCGGCCGGGTCTTCAGCCGCCAGCAGCTCCTCGAGCGCGTGTGGGGCGTGACCTACTACGGCGGCAGTCGGACGGTCGACATCCACGTCCGCCGCCTGCGGATGAAGTTGGGCAAAGACAACGTGCCCATCGAGACGATGCGCGGCGTCGGGTACAAGCTGAAAGCGCCATGAGCCCGCTGCTCGTATCGACCGGGGATCCGGCGGGGATCGGCCCCGAGGTCGCCGTCCGCGCGGCCGCCGCGCGCGCCGAACGAGCCCGGATCGTCCTCTTCGGCGACGGGCGCCGGCTGGCGTCGATGCTGTCCCGCGAAGCGCCCTCGCTCGCGCTCCTCGCGCCGGACGTCGAGGCCCCATCCGGCCTCTCCATCGTCGACGTGGGCGAGGTCGACGAGGCGGTGATCGCCGCCCGCGCTCCGTCCGCCGAAGGAGGTCGGGCCCAGCTCGCGGCGCTCGACGCGGCCATCGATCGCGCGCTGGCGGGGCGCGGCCGCGCGGTGGTCACGGCCCCGACCAGCAAGGCCGCGGTGGAGCGGAGCGGCGTGCCCTTCACCGGCCAGACCGAGCACCTCGCGCGGCGCGCGGGCCTAGCGGCCGACGCGGTCACCATGATGTTCCTGGGCCCGCGGCTCTCGGTGGCGCTGGCGACGACGCACCTGGCGCTGCGCGACGTGCCCGATGCGATCACACCCGAAAGGGTGGAACGTGCCATCGGGCACCTCGCCGACGCGCTCTCGCGCTTGCACCCAGGCTCGCTCCGCATCGCGGTCAGCGGTCTGAACCCGCACGCCGGCGAGGAGGGGCTCTTCGGCGACGAGGAGCGGGTGCGGATCGAGCCGGCGGTCGAGCGAGCGCGGGCGGGGCTGTCTTCGGTCGTCCTCGAGGGCCCGCTCGGCGCCGAGACGGCCCTCCGCCGCGCCGCGGCCGGCGACGTGGAGGGCGTGGTGGCGATGTTCCACGACCAGGCGACGATCGCGTCCAAGCTCCTCGACTGGGGCGCGGCGGTGAACGTCACCTGGGGGTTGCCCTTCGTGCGGACCAGCGTCGACCACGGGGTCGCCTACGACGCCGCCGAAGCGGGCACGGCGGACGCCTCGGGGATGGGCGCCGCCCTGGACCTGGCGCTGCGGCTGACCGAGTCGGGGTGAGCGAGCGGGGCCGGGCCGGGCCGGCCGGTCTCGATCGCGGATTCGAGCGGGCATGAGCACGCGCCGACGGGCGGCTCACGGCGTGCCGGCTGCACCTGCGCCCCGACGCGCTATCTCACCTCACTCAGGCGGCAGGTGAACGATGACCGATCTACACGTACGAGGCGCGCGCGAGCACAACCTGCGCGACGTCGAGGTCCGCATCCCGCGCGACCGCCTCACGGTGGTCACGGGCCCGAGCGGATCGGGCAAGTCCTCGCTCGCGTTCGACACCATCTACGCCGAGGGGCAGCGCCGCTACGTGGAGTCGCTCAGCGCCTACGCGCGGCAATTCCTCGAGCAGATGCCCAAGCCGGACGTGGATCTGATCGAGGGCCTCTCGCCCTCGATCGCCATCCGGCAGCAAGCGACCAGCAAGAACCCGCGCTCCACCGTCGGCACGGTCACGGAGATCTACGACTACCTGCGCCTGCTCTACGCCCGCGCCGGCGAGCCGCACTGCCCCGAGTGCGGCCGCGCCATCGAGGCGTTCACCATCCCGCAGATGGCCGATCGCGTGCTCGCGCTCCCCGCCGACAGCCGGATCACCATCGAGGCGCCCATCGCGCCCGACCCGAAGCTCGGTGTGGCCAAGCAGCTCGCGAACCTCCGCCGCGATGGCTTCGTCCGCGTAGTGCTCGACGGCGAGGTGCGGGATCTCGGCGAGGACATCGAGGTCGACGAGACCCGTGAGCACGCGCTCGAGGTGCAGGTCGATCGGCTCAAGGTCGGAAGCGGTGCCCGGGCGCGGCTGAGCGACTCGCTGGAGCTCGCCGCCTCGCTCGCGGGCGGGTTCGTGCACGTCGTCCCGACCGAGGGCGAGCCGCTGGCGATGAGTGAGCGGTTGGCCTGCCCCGAGCACGGCGCGGTGCTCGCCGAGCTCTCGCCGCGGACCTTCTCCTTCAACAGCCCCGATGGCGCCTGCCCGACCTGCGCCGGCCTCGGCGAGACCCGCGTCTTCGACCCGTCGCGCATCGTCCCCGATCCCGATTCGGAGCATCGAAGAGGGCGCGATTGAGCCCTGGGGCAAGCCTGGCGGCCCGTACTACCGCTCGATGGTGAAGGCGATGGAAGCGCACCTCGAGGTGCCCCTCGACCGCGCCTGGAAGTCGCTGCCGAAGAAGCTCCGCGAACGGATCCTCTTCGGCGACAAGGGCAAGAAGAAGGGCCGCTGGGAGGGCGTCGTCGCCGCGCTCGAGAAGCGCGCCCACGACTACGAGCAGCGCAAGCGCGATCAAGGCGACTCCGAAGGCGCCATCGAGTACCTCGAGGAGGAGCTCGGCCGCTTCGTCTCGCGCACCGTCTGTCCCGACTGCGGCGGGGCGCGCCTGCGCAAAGAAGCGCTGGCCGTCACCCTGGGCGACGCAGGCATCCGCGAGGTCACCTCGATGTCGGTCGCCGACGCGCGCGCGTTCTTCGACGGCCTCGAGCTCGAAGGCGCTCGCGCGCAGATCGCGCACCGATTGGTGCGGGAGGTCCGCGCGCGGCTCGCGTTCCTCACCGACGTCGGCCTCGGCTACCTCAGCCTCGAGCGCAAGACAGCCACCCTGAGCGGCGGGGAAGCGCAGCGCATCCGGCTCGCGACCCAGATTGGCTCCGCGCTGGTCGGTGTGCTCTACGTGCTCGACGAGCCCTCGATCGGTCTGCACGCCCGCGACAACGAGCGCCTGATCCAGACGCTGCTGCGCCTGCGCGATACGGGCAATACGGTCTTGGTGGTCGAGCACGACGAGGCCACCATCCGCGCCGCCGATCACGTCATCGACATGGGGCCCGGGGCAGGCCGCAGGGGAGGGCAGGTGGTCGCGGAGGGCTCGCCGAGCGCGATCGAGGCGACCGAGGCGTCGCCGACCGGGCGCTATCTGCGGGGCGAGCTCGCGCTGACCGCGCCGAAGCAGCGCCGCCGGCCGAGCGGCTGGCTGACGGTGAAGGACGCCCGCACCCACAACCTGAAGGGCGTCACCACGCGCATCCCTCTCGGCGTGCTGACCAGCGTGACGGGCGTGAGCGGGAGCGGGAAGTCGTCGCTGATTGTCGACACCCTCTTGCCGTTGGCGCGCGAGGCGCTGAACGGGGCCACCATCGATCCCGTGGCGGGGCGACTCGAGGGGCTCGACGCCCTCGACAAGGTCATCGCCATCGACCAAGGGCCGATCGGCCGCACGCCGCGCAGCAACCCGGCCACCTACACCGGCGTGCTGGCGCCGATCCGCGAGCTCTTCGCCGCGCTCCCCGAGGCGCGCGCCCGCGGCTACACGGCGGGCCGCTTCAGCTTCAACGTCAAGGGAGGGCGCTGCGAAGCCTGCCAGGGCGAAGGCCTCATCCGCGTCTCCATGCACTTCTTGCCCGACGTCTACGTGACCTGCGAGCAGTGCGGCGGGCGGCGCTACGATCGCGAGACACTGGAGGTGCGCTATCGTGGCCAGAGCATCGCGGACGTGCTCGATCTGACGGTCGACGAGGCGCTCGACTTGCTCGAGGTGGTGCCGAAGATCCGCGATTGGCTGCGAGCGCTGACCTCGGTCGGGCTCGGCTACGTCCACCTCGGCCAGGCGGCGACGACGCTCAGCGGCGGCGAGGCGCAGCGGATGAAGCTGGCCAAGGAGCTCGCCCGCAAGGACACCGGCAACACCCTCTACGTGCTGGACGAGCCGACCACGGGCCTGCACGCGACGGACGTCGAGGTGCTGATGGCGGCGCTCGACGAGCTGGTCGAGCGCGGCAACACCGTGTTGGTGATCGAGCACGATCTCGACGTCGTGCGGGTCTCCGACTTCGTGATCGACATGGGCCCCGAAGGGGGCGACGGCGGCGGCGAGATCGTGGTCGAAGGCACACCGGAAGAGGTGGCCGGCTGCCCCACGTCCCACACCGGCCGCTACCTCGCGCGCTGACGAACGAGCGCTCGCGGGTGGGCGAAGGCGCGAGGTCAGTCGAGCGTGCGCAGCTCGCGCTTGAGCACCTTGCCGGTCGGGTTCTTGGGCAGCGCGTCGATCACCCGCACTTCGCGCGGCACCTTGGGCCCGGCCAGGTGTTGGCGCGCCCAGCCGATCAGCTCGGCCTCGTCCAGCTCGCCTTCACGCGGCACGACGAACGCGCGCACCCGCTCGCCCCACTCCTCGTCGGGCACGCCGATGACCGCCACCTCGTCCACCTGCGGATGGCGGCTCAGGATCTCCTCCACCTCGGCCGGGTACACGTTCACCCCGCCGCTGATGACCATGTCCCGCTTGCGCCCGTCGATGTGAAAGAGCCCGTTCGCGTCCCGATGGGCGAGATCGCCGACGCTGAAGAAGCCCTCGCGCATCGACGCCTCGGTCGCCTCGCGGTCGCGATGGTAGCCCGCGACCAGCATCGCGTTCCGGACCCAGAGCTCGCCCGTCTCGCCTTCGGGGACCTCGCGGCCCGCGTCGTCGAGCAGACGGATCTCGTTGCCCCCGATCCGGTGGCCGATCGTGCCGGGCGCGCGGAGCAGCTCCTCCGGCGTCGCGAGGGTGTTGAGCCCCGTCTCGGTCGCGCCGTAGAAGTTGTAGAGGACGTGCCCCATCTCCTCGATCACGCGCCGAGCCAGCTCGCCGCTGAGCGGAGCGCCGCCGCAGAGGATCGCTCGCAGGCTGCGCGTGTCGTAGCGCCGCCGCACCGATTCGGGCAGCGCCAGGATGCGGTGCAGCATGGTCGGCACCACCGCCGTGGTGGTGATCCGCTCCCGCTCGACCACGGCCAAGAAGCGTTCGGGATCGAACTTGCGCTCGATCACCACCGCGCCGCCCAGGATCATGGTGAACCCGATGAACCCGAACGCCGTCGAGTGGTACATCGGCGCCACGGCCAGGTGGCGATCATCGGAGCGGAAGGGCAGCTCGTCGAGCACGTGCACGACCGCCCACGCCATCTCCTTCGGGAAGCGGCGGACGGCGCCTTTCGGCTTGCCGGTGGTGCCGCTGGTGTAGATGACGACGGCGCCTTCGGGGTGGTTCGCCCGCTCGGGCAGGCCGCGGCGGATCAGCGCGTCGTAGCCGACGAAGCCGTCCCGTTCGCCGCCGACCGAGACGAAGCCCTTCTTCGCCACGCCGTTCAGCCGCGGGCGCGCCGTCTCGATGCCCTGGGCCAGGTCGGCCTCCACCAGCACGGCGCGGGCGCCGGAGTGCTCGACCAAGTACGCGAGCTCGTCGGGCGTCGAGCGCCAGCTCACGCTCACCGCCGAGCCGCCGATCCGCGCCAGCGCGGCCTGGGCCTCGAGGATCTCGGGCCTGTTGTGCATCACCAGGACGGCGGCGTCACCGGCGCCGAGGCCCACTTCGCGCCGGAGCGCCGACGCGAGGCGATTGACCCGCTCGTCCGCTTCGCGCCAGGTCCACGTCCGCTGCTCGAAGACGATTGCCGGCGCGTCGGGGCGGCTGGCCGCGTGGATTCGCAACAGCGCAGAGAGGCCCAGAGGCCCGTTCAGGCGCGCCCGGAGCGCGGCCGCCACCCCGTGCGGCCGGGTTTCGAAGGCAATTCCGGTGCGAAAGGCGACTCGACCCACCGCCTTGGCGCGGGCGGCCCATTCCGAGAGCGAGGTGTGAGGCATGCGTGGTGGTATTCGCTGTCGCTTAAAAAATCCGCGAGAGCGCCGTTCTTATTGACCGCTGAGCGCGGCTGTCCGTACTCTGGCACCCGGTTCGCAGCAAGGAGGCGACTGCATGAGCTTTTGGGAAGACTCCAGCCCCCTCGTCAAGATTTCGCTCATCGTGGGCATCTTGGGGATTCTCTATTTCGGTGCGGCCTTCGCCATCGGCTGGCCTCCGTTTCCCCCGTCCTGCTCGCACGACGTGGACGGTTCGTCGGTTTCTGGCTGTGAAGAGGGCGCCAACTGCGTGGACGGTGAGTGCGTCCAGCAGAGTCGGGGGCTCTGACCCCGAGCCATTCACCACTTCGTCCTCCAGAATCCTCTGCTCCGCGAGCCATTCTCGGCGCCCTACGCGATACGTCTCGTATTCCTCGGGGCGCCGGAATGGCTCGTAAAAACGGAACTTCGGGATCATCGGACGTTCTGGTGATACTCCGGGCAAAGCACCCGGGGCCAGAGCGCGCTGGACGGTCGATGAGCCGTCTGGCGCGTGCCGCGCCCTCCGCCGCGATCAGCTTCGCTCGCCAGCGGCGCGAGGCGATTCGAGGGAGCGCAGAAACGCGTCGCCGACGCTGACGCAGGCTTCGCGCACTTCGACGCTGCCGCCGACCAGCAGCGCGAGCGGGTTCAGCTCCACGCGCTCGACCTCGTCGCGGCGCTCGTCGACGAACGCTGCCAGTCGCAGGAGCACGTCGGTGAGCGCGGAGACGCACGCCCTGCGCTGCGCGGGCCCGCCGCCCAGCACCAGCTCGGCGCCCGCGAGTCGGGCCAGCACGCGGTCCACGGCCTCGTGCGCCGCCGGCAGCACCGTGAAGGTCCGGTCTCCGGCCGCTCGTCCGTGGGGATCGGCGAACCCGATCTCCGCCAGTACGCGCCCGTCCGGCAGGGGCTCGGCCACGACGCCGAGGAGGGCCTGCGCCGTCGTGGTGGCCGTCACCGCGACGCCGAGCAAGCGCGCGTCGGGCTGTCGCTCGCTCGCCATGGCCATCATCTGCCGGTACACGTCGCGGACCCGCGCTGCGTTGTCGACGCCGTCGACCGCCAGGTCGAGGTGATCCCAGACCCGCAGATCGGGGCTGGCCAGCGAGATGCGGACCGGGAAGCCGATCCGCGCCGCCTCCGCGGCCGCGCGGGAGGGGCTCGTGCAGAGCTCCTCGATGGGCAGCGGCAGGCCGTAGGGCTCCAGCGCCGCCTTGCTCGCCGGATCGGAGAGCGCGCGGGGCGGTCCGAAGATCACCTGCTGCACGGCCGCCTGGTCCACCTGGATCACGGCGCGCGCGGGCGGGCTCGCCTCGGTTCGGGCCCTGAGCGCCGAGAGCGCCTCGCCGACCGCCGTCGGCTCGCCGAGCACGACCGGCTCGCCGCGGCTCGACCAGCCCAGCCGTCCGTCGTCCACCCGCACGAGCTTGCCGCCGCCGCGGCCCGAGACCAGGGCGTCCTCGCCGAGGCGGATGCGATCGAGAGGCGTGAGCCCGCGCGCGGACGCCGTCCACGGATGGCTCGCCCCCGCGCGGAGCAGGGCGACGCAGGCCAAGAGCGGGCTCACTTCGGAGACGGCGACGAGCCCGAGATCGCGGGCGACCAGGAGCGCCTTGGTCCGCGGAGCCGGCGCGGCGACGATGGCGATCGGTAGCGCCTCCGCCCGGCTCCGGGCCGCGAGCCGGGTGAGCGCGGCCGGGCTCGGCGCCGCGGAGAGGGCCACCGCGACTCGGGCACCGGCCTGGACCGCGGCGCGCGCGCGCTCGAGCGCGTCGTCGGCGATCTCCGGCTCGACGGGCACACCGAGCGGCGCCGCCGCGCGCGCACACTCGACCGCCAGCTCGGCGTCGTCACAGAAGATGCGCCAGGCGTCGCTCACCGCCGGGGCCTCACCTCGGGTGGCTGCGCTCGGAGGGGTCGAGGCGGTGCGATCGTCGACTCGCGCATGGGGGCGGGCCGAGTGTAGCAGGGCGTCGCGCGGGAGCCCCCAAAGCGGCGCGTGCCCCGTGGGCGAGTGACAAGGTCCGAGCGACGGCGGTATGCTCGCGGGCGGTGATCGTCTCTCGCCTCTCCGCGCTCCGCGCGCTCGCCGGAGCGCTCCTCTTCGCCGGAGCGTCGTTGGTCGGCGCCGGTGCGCGCGCGCAGGACGGGGCGGAGGCGGCGGCGGAGCAAGTCGAGGCGCCCGCGCCCGAGAACCTCGAGGCGACCCGAGAAGCCCGCCAGCACTTCATGGAGGGCGTCGAGCACTTCTCGGCCCACCGCTACCGCGAGGCCATCCGCGCGTTCTCCCTAGCGGCCGAACAGGTCCCGAGCGCCGACCTCTGGTTCAACATCGCCCGCGCGCACGAGGAGCTCTCCGAGTACGAGCCGGCGGTCGATTTCTACCAGCGCTACCTGCGCGATCGTGTCGACCCGCCCGATCGCGACGAGGTCGAGCAGCACATCGCCAGCTTGCGCGAGCGCGCCGAGGCGGAGCGGGAGGCGCGCCGCACGCGTCCCACCACCGGCACCTTGCGCCTGACCACCAACCACGAGGGCGCCGCGATTGAGCTCGACGGGCAGGACGCGGGCCGTTCTCCATGGGCGGAGCCGCGCCAGGTCGAGCCGGGGCGGCACTCGCTGGTCGTCCGCCGGGAAGGCTACATCCCGTTCCGCTCCGAGGTGAGCGTCGAAGCGGGCGTCCCGACGACGGCCTACGCGGATCTGACCCCGGAGACCCGCTACCGCTCGATCCAGGCCGACCGCATCTTCACTTGGGTCGCGTGGGGGCTCGGCGTGGCCGCCCTCGGAACCAGCATCGGGCTCGGGGTGGAGGCGGCGTCCCGGCAATCGAACCTCGGCGACGCCCGCACGTGGGCGGCCTACTCGGACGGACTGCTGGGCGCGGCCATCGGGTGCGCCGTCGTCGGCCTCATCCTCTGGTTCGCGGAGGGACGGTCGGTGGGAAGCGAGCGCATCACCGTGCCGGATCAGGACACGCCGAACACCACCGTTCGCGGCCCGGAGTGATTCGCGCTCTGCTCAGCCGGTGAGGTGGGCGCCCCGCGCTGCCTCGAGCGCGCGTCGCGTGGTGGCGATCGCGTCGCCCATCGGCGATGGGATCTTCCCTTCCGGAAGCGCGACTGGTACGCCTCGGGCGGCGCGAACGGTGGCGGCGACGCTCGCCTCGAGTGCGGCGAGGTCGTAGCCACCCTCCAGCAGGAAGGCGACGCGGCCGTGCCCCATCGCCTCCGCTTCGGTGACGAGCGCGGCCGCCATCGCGCCGTAGGCGGCTGCCGAGAGCTCCATGCCGGCGAGCGGATCGCGGGCGTGGCCGTCGAAGCCGGCGGAGACCAGCACGATGTCCGGGCGATGCGCGCGCAGGAGCGGGAGCACCACCTCGCGGAAGGCGGCGCCGTAGACCTCGTCCCCGCTCATCGGCGGCAGGGCGAGGTTGCAGGTGCGGCCGACGCCCGCGCCGCGGCCGACCTCCGTCGCGGCGCCGGTTCCGGGATAGAGCGGCCACTGGTGCAACGACACGAAGAGCACGTCCGGATCGGCCTCGAACATGTGCTGCGTCCCGTTCCCGTGATGGACGTCCCAGTCCACGATCGCGACGCGCGCCGCGCCGGCACGCTGCGCAGCTCGGGCCGCCACGGCGACATTGTTGAGCAGGCAGAACCCCATCGCGCGGTCCGCCTCGGCATGATGTCCCGGCGGTCTCAGGAGGGCGATCCCGCGGCGTGCGCGCCCCTCCATCAGACCGCGCGTGAGCTCGATCGCACCTCCGGCGGCGTGCCAGGCCGCCTCCCGCGTCGAGGCCGAGTAATAGGTGTCCGGATCGACGTGCCCGGACCCGCCGCGCAACGCTCTCTCCAACGCCAGCACGTATTCGCGGCCGTGCACCGCCTCGATCTCCTCGTCGCGTGCCGCCCGCGTCGGGACCTCCAGCGCCGGGGCGCCATCGAGTGCCGCCCGCAGCCCGGCTCGCGCTGCCGCCAGCCGCTCGGGGCGCTCTGGGTGCGGCCCCTCGGGCCGGTGCTCGTCGAAGCGAGGATTGTCGACCACCGCCAGCGTCTCGTTCGTGCTCGTCACGAAGGAGGCATGCCCACGACGATCGTCGACACGCAAGTCGGCGCGCTCGCTCTCGCGACATTCGAGGGGGACGCGATCGAGGTCGCGCCACGAGCGCGGACGATGCTCACGCCGGGCGCTTCGTCGCAAGGTGGGCTGTCGGTCAGAGGACGCCGTCTTCGCGAAAGCGAGCGACGGTCTCACCCACGCCTTCGTCGAACTCGACGGGCGGCACGAACCCGAGCGCCCTGAGCGCGGACGTGTCGAGGGGGCGGTCGAGGGTGAGGGTGTCGAGCCGCGGTCGGTCGAGCGGCGCGCGCCGTCCCACGCCGGCGAAGGCGAGCTCGGCGCCGCGCGCGATCCTCCGCGCGAGCCGGAGCGGGACGTGTCCCGGCAGTCGTCGCGATCCCGCGGCGCGGGCGATCGTGTCGAGCGCCTCGCGCAGCGTGACGGGCCTCGGATCGGCCACATGGAGCACGCCGCGGGCGCGCTCGTCGGTGGCGACGAAGAGCATCGCGGCGGTGAGGTTCTCGACGTGGCAGAAGCTCAGGCGGTTGTCGCCTCGACCCAGCGACGGGAGCCCGCCGGCCGCGGCGCGCGTCAGCGCGAGAAAGCTCCGCCGCTCGCCGGGCCCGTAGACCAGGGGAGGGCGCAGGATCACGATCCGCATCGGCCCGGCGTCGAGCTCCGTCAGCGCCCGCTCGGCCGCGAGCTTGCTCCGCGCGTAGATCGTCTGCGGCGTGCAGGGAGCCGTCTCGTCGAGGGGCCCTCGCTCACCCGCGCCCGCGCCGAGGACCGTCTGGCTGCTCAGGAACACGAACGTGCCCGCGCCGGCGTCGCGCGCCGCGCGCGCGAGGGTGAGCGTCGCCGTCCGGTTGATCGCCAGCGCCTCCGTCTCGCCCTTCGGCTCGACCCGCGCGGCGCAGTGGAACACGGCGCGGACACCGGCGACGGCGCGAGCGCAGGTCTCTTCGTCCGCAATGTCGCCCCGCGTGCGCTCGTCAGCCGGCATGCACGGGGCGCGGTGCTCCAGCGCGCGCGTGCGCCAGCCCGCGTCGCGCAGCGCCATCACCAAGCGCGCGCCGACGAAGCCGCCCGCCCCCGTCACGAGCGCCAACCTCGAAGGCTTCATCCCAGCGCTCTGGCATCGACCAGAGCGTCGCGCAACGGACGCCGGGGCGCCGGCGTGGTAAGATTGCGCCGTTCTGAAGGAGCGGATCGGGGCATGACGGAAGGACCGCGGTACACGGCTCGAAACTTGGTGGACGACGAGCCTACAGCCCGCGAGCTCCCCGACCTGCGCGCGCCGACGTACGAGGACGCTCCTCCGACCCTCGAGGCGCAACCTTCGCCCTTCCACCGCTTTGCCTCGGCGCCGCAGACCTTGCCCGGTATGCCGCCACCGGTGGAGCTTCCGCCGAGCTTCACCGCGCCCTCGAGCGCGGCGCCGGTCATCGTCGGGATGCCGCAGCAGGCGCCGGATCCGAGCGCGGCGCAAGAGCTCGCGAGCTCTCCCTGGGTCGACGCGCCCGACACGATACGAACGGAGCTCCCGCGACCGAAGCCGCAGGTTCCGGCGCCCGGCTCACCCACCTTCGAAGTGTCCAGGAGCCTCGAGCTCCAGGCGGTGCAGATCCGGCTCGAGGCCGCGAAGTCCGCGGAGGTCGCCCCGCGAGATCCGCCGCGCCGCAAGCGCAATTTCGCGGCGCAGGCGCCGACGTACCAGATGCTCCCGGCGCTCTCGCGCAAGAAGGAAGAGAAGGAGGGCTCGGACTTCGCGCTCATCTTCGGGCTCCTGGGGTTGGCGCTGGTGATCGCGGCCCTGGTCGGCGCCGTCGCGTACGGGGTGGTGCGCTCGATGGACGACGACGCCCCGGCGGAGCCAGCCGCGCCGCCCGCTGCCGCGGCGTCCGAGTCGAGCTGAGCTGCACCGGCGCGCCGCCTCGCTGCCATCCCGTCGACTGCTGCCCGGTCCAGCTTCCGCACGGAGGCGTGTCTTCGGGTCGAACGCGCCGTGCTGCGAGCCGCGCGTCGCCCGGCGGCGCGTCCAACGTGGCGCGAGCGGAGCAACGACATCGAGCCGCGCTGCACGGTCGCATTCGGCGCCGCGCGCGGAGCTCGGATCAGACGTCGAGCAGCTTCCCGACGAGCGCGGCGACCTCGTCGAGCTTCACCGGCTTGATGAGACAGGCCTCTGCGCCGAGCGCGACGGCCCGCTCCCGGTCGCGCGTCGCTCGGCCCGTGGTGACGACGACGACGCGGGGTCGGCGAGCCCTATGCGGAGCCCGGATCCGCTCGATCAGCTTCAGCCCGTCCATCCGCGGCATGTTCAGGTCCAAGAGCACGCAGTCGTAGTCGACGCGCCGGAGCTTCCTGAGCGCGTCGACTCCGTCGACCGCCTCGTCCCAGCGCACGCCGGGCAGGCGCTCGAGCGCGCGCCCGAGGATGGTCCGCATGGGAGCCGCATCCTCGACGATCAGGACCCGGCGAGCTGCGATTCCCCCGCCCATCGACCAGAGGATATCAGGTGTGCCGTCGGTGCCGTCGGGGGAGCTCCGGACGCCCCGCCCCGTGCTCAGCCGCCGCAGTAGGATTCGGAACTGGTGCCACCGTTGCCGCACGTGGACTGCACGGGGCGCGTGGTCGCGTCCAAGCAGTCGTCGCCGCTCCCGCACAGGTAGGTGCAGCGATTGCTCAGGGCTCCGCTGCCGATCGTCCGACAGATGGCCCCTTCGGGGCATTCGGAGTCGGAGCCCCCAGGGCACTCCATGTTCGCTTCCAGCGCGAGCACGGCCTCGCACGTCGTCAGGGCTCGGTGTCGATCCCGCAGTAGGTCCCCGAACCACCCCCGTTGATGCTGGTCGCGGTCACGGGGGTCGCCAGCGGCGGCTGGCAGCCCGGAACGGGACGGAGGCAGTAGCCCCCCGTGCCATGTGCCGAGCCCATGTACTGGAGCGGGATGCACTTCGTACCCGACCGTGCATTGATCGTCGTTCGTGCAGGCCTGGCAATCAGTGAGCGGCATGCTGGGCTTGTGGATCGCAAGCGCTCGTAACGAGGTTGCACGTTTGGGTGAGTGAGCAGTCGCTCGTGCCCGTGCACTCGACGCAGATCGCCGGGTTGCGAGCGGTGTCGCAAAGCGTGGCGGCGCCGGTTCCGGCGCACTGGCTCGAGTTCTCGCAGGGCACGCAGCTCCCTCCCGAGCAGTGAGCGGCAGCGGTGTCAGTGCAGTCGGCGTCGACGAGACACTGGACGCACTCGTTGGCGGGGTTGCACTTCTCGGCGCCGGTGCCGGTGCAGTCTCCGTCGCCGGCACACTGCACGCATTGCCCGGCGCCGCCGTCGCCGACGAAGCACACCGGCAAGCCGTCCGGGCAGAGACCGCACGGGCCCGCATCGGGCGTCGGCGGAGCTCCATCGCTCGCGTCCCTCGCCACGCTGCCGTCGAGCTCCGAGAGGGGCACGCAGGCGTCGCTGGTCAGGTTGCGGAGCTGGTTCGGGTTCGGACACGCGGGGGCGGTTTCGACGCATCCGGCGAGGGATACGAGCGCGCTGAGGCCCAGAGCGAAGCGGTAGGTCATCTGGCAGTCTCCGAGAAGCCGGCCTTCAGAATGTACCGCGCATCTGCAGCATGGCGGAATTGGGGGTGACGACGGTGGTGACGCGGATCGGCTGGACGATCATGAACACGACGCCGCCGATGAGCGCGGCGGCGCCGATCCCGGTCAGGATGCCGCTGGTCGTGCCGAAGTGGGCGCGCGTTCGGCAGAAGCCCGAATACCCGCCGTCGTCGGTGCAGTCACCGTCTTGCACGGCGGTCATGATCGGCGAGATGAGCGCGGCCCCGCCGGCGGCGACGAGGGCGCTCCCGATGAGCCAGTTGGCGAAGTGCGGCTCGGTGGACACGCCGGTGACGTGGTCCTCGGCGGGCGCCTCGATCTCGGGCGCCAGCGTGAACGCGAGCGGATGCTCCTGCGTGGGCTCGACCCGCACGGTCTGCTCACTCGGTGAGTAGCCCTCCATGTGGATGCGGACACGGCGCTCGCCGGCCGGCACCAGGTGCCGGATCGGCGTCTGGCCAATCAACCGACCGTCCACCTCGACGTCGGCGCCCGGGGGCTCGCTGGTGACGTCGATGAAGCCCATCCGCGACGCTTGCCACCGCTGCCGCGCGGTCGTCAGCGCGCTCAGCGCCGCTGCCGCGAGGTCTCCCTCCACGGGGGCGTCACCGGCCGCGGGATCGCCCGTGCCGACCAGCGTGACGACGACGCTGGTCGGTGTGCCGCGCGGCGCCCACACGGTGACGAGCACCACGTAGTCCACGCCGAGGCTGCGCACGACCTCCGCTCCGCAATCGAGCGAGTTGCACTCCGCGAAGGGCTCGCCGACCATCCGCCGCTGGGCGTCCGGGGAAGCGATGACGGTGACGCCGTCGGACGCCAGCGCGCCGGTGACGGCCTCGATCGCCGTGGCCTGCGCCTCCTCAGGAGGAGGTTGCCCCTCGCTCGGACGGCCCGGCGGCAACATCGCGCAGCTCTGCGCCAGCGCATCCAGCGGGACCCAGAGCAGCGCGAACAGGACGACCAATCGTAGCGTGATCGGTTTCGAAACCATGCCATCTCCCAGCGGGCGGGCACCTTGTAGCACCCGCCGCCGAACCGGTGAAGAATCGCGCTCGAGGTGTGTCGATAAATCGGACCGAGCACCGCAATCGAGCCGCGTCCAGCCTCGAGGCGCCGAGAGGAGTCGTGCGAACGCACGGCGACGAACGGCAACGAGATCTATCGACACACCTTCAGTCCGCAGGCTCGGCCGTCTCGTCTCCGTCGGCGGTGTCGGATCCACCGACTTGCATGATGAGCCCGGCGACGATCGCGAGGACGAGTACCAGGATCAGCGCCACCAGCCCTCCGAGCGCCAGCTTGAGCCCCAGGTCGGACTTCGGAAGGGGCTTGCCGGTCGCTCGAGCCTGAGACGGAGGCGCGGCCCGTGGGCTCGAGGGTGCGGACGGGGTCGCGGCGCCGGCCGGCGCGGACCAGTTCTGTGCCGTCGGCGCTTGCTTCGGGTCGAAGTCGAAGGCCGGTCGGTCGAGCGCGGTCGCCGCGAAGTTTCCGCCGCCCGGGTTCGGCGCATCGAAGCCGGCGGCGGGGAGGGCACTCGTCGATCCGAAGCTCGCCTGCGCCGGCTCGGCCGGCCCGCCGCTCCACGGCGCCGGCTCCGGAGCGCTCGCGGCGCCTCCCGCCCAGGGCGGTGCATCGTTCGAGGCCGGGCTCGCCCATGCCGGCCCGTCGGTCGCCGGGCCTCCCACGACGGGCGGAGGCGCCGGCTCCGGAGCGCTCGCGGCGCCTGCAGCCCAGGGTGGCGCGTCGTTGGCGGGTGGAGGCGGGGCGGCGGGCGCGTTGGCCCAGGCGGGGGCGGCCTCGGCGGGTGGAGGCGGCGCCGCCGGGGCGTTGGCCCAGGGTGGCGCATCGTTGGCGGGTGGAGGCGGGGCGGCGGGCGCGTTGGCCCAGGCGGGGGCGGCCTCGGCGGGCGGCGGTGGCGCGGCGGGCGCGTTGGCCCAGGGAGGGGCGGCCTCGGCGGGGGCGGACGGCTCCCCTGCCCAAGGCGCGGCCGCCGGCGCTCCCGGCTGCGCGGGAGGCGGCGCCGCGTCCCCTTCGACCCCGAAGTCGAACGCCGGACGCTCCATCGACGTCGCCGCGAAGTCGTCCCCCTGCTGGGCGTCCCCGTCTCCCCATCCACCGGGCTGATTCGGATCGCTCACGAAATGCCTCGCTGGCGAAAATAGGGGACCGGCCCGGTGGGGGGCAAGTGCTCGCGCGCTCTCTGCGCTTCACTGACTCGCAGGAGTCGGCTCGGCGCTGGGCGGAGCGGCCTGGTCGGGCGTGCGAGCCGTCCCCGCGGCGCCGCGATTCATGGCCCGCTCGGCGGCTTCGAGGCGCACGAGCTCCCGCTGGGCGCGGCTGGCCACGCGCGCGTCGCGGCTCGCCGCCACCAGTGCGGCGCGCGCTTGGGAGATCTGTCCGGTGCGCCGGTAGCAATCGGCGAGCTCGATCCGGGCCGCGCTCGCGTCCGAGTAGGACGGGAAACGAGAGAGCAGTCGCTGATAGGATCGGATCGCCGCCGTGCAGTTGCCGGCCGCGCGCTCGCTCTGCGCGAGGTGGTGCAGCGCCGAGGGCAAGAGCTGCCGGCCGTCGGTGTCGGGGCGCTCGATCACCGCCTCGAAGTCGTCCGCCGCGGCCCCGTACTCGCGCTGCTGCATGTGCTGCATACCCCGCTGGTAGGTCGCGCCAGCAGATGCGGGCGCCTGGGCCTGCTGCTCCGCGGGCGCCTGCGCCGGGGCGGCCGCCATCTCCGCGCCGCTCGCCGCGGCGAGATCGAACGCCTGCGCGCGCGTGGGCGGCGCGCTGGGTGAGGGCGCGCTGGGTGCGCGGGCCATCGCCGGCGCCGCGCTCCGCGAAGGCTGCGACCCCGCCCCCATCGAGGAGGGGGTTCCTTGCCTCAGGGCGAGGCGATCCGCCGGGGCCGATTCATCCGCCGCGAGGGCTTCGGAGGTGGGCTCCTCTGCGACCGCGACGGCGACATTCGGCTGGGCTTCCGCCCCTTCGTTCGTCACGTCGTCCGCCTCGGCTTGGCCGACGGTGGCGGTCTCGGTCGGCATCCGAGCCGCGACCGTGGCCGGCTCCGCGTTCGATGCCACCTCCTCCGCGGGCGCAGGCGAAGGCGAAGGCGCCGGCCGGGTCCGCCGCGCCGTCGTGTGGGCAATCTCCTCCCGCGGGCGGATGCGACCGGTACGCGGATCCGCTTGCAGATCGAGCGGCTCCGCCGGCTCGAGCCCCACCGACGGCCCGACCTCGTCCCCGGCGGCGGGGTCCACAATCGCGGTCACATCGGACGGATCGTGGCGGCGCAGCTCGGGGAGGTACCAGAGGCCGATTCCGACCATCAGCAGCAGCATCATCGCCATCGCGACCTGCGGCCCCATCGCCAGGCCGCCCAGCCACCGCATGAAGCGGGACCACAGGCTCCCCTCGTCGTCGTGGCGGTCGTGATCGTCTCGCGCTTCTCGTACGGCGGCGGGCACCACGGTCTCGAGCTCCGGCTTGATCGAAGCGCGCTCGCCGGCTCGCTCTCGCGCCGCGGCGAGCACGGCCGAGAGCACCCGGGCAGGCGGCTCCTCCATCACCATGAAGGACGCCAGCTCACGGCCCGCCGACATGCGCCCGAACGCCGCCTCGCACCCCTCGCACTGGGCGAGATGCGCGCGCGTCGCCTCGGCGTCGGCGTCGTCGAGCTCGTCGTACAAGAGGTCGACGAAGCGGTCGGTGCAAGCCTCACAATCCATGGCTACTTCAGCTCAGAAACGTAGTCCCGATACTCTTCCAGCGCCCGCTGCAGGCGCTCCAGCGCGTAGCGCATCCGGCTCTTCACGGTGTTCTCCGGCACGCCGATCACCTCGGCGATCTCCTTGAACGGCAACCCCTGGATCTGGCGCATCAGGAAGACCTCTTTCTGCTCCTCGGGCAGCTCCTCGACGGCCAGCGTGATCCGCTGCGAGAGGTCGTTGGCGATCGCCTGACGATCCGCGCCCAGATCGGCGGCTGCGGTCTGATCGAGCAGGGTCGGTCCCTCCTCGTCCGCGCCCGCGCGTCCCGGGGCGTCGAGTGACTTGTGGCGTCGAAAGACCATCTTCCGGCTGTGGTCGATGCACAGGTTCCTCGCGATCGTGTAGAGCCAGGTGGAGAGCTTGGAGCTGCCCTTGAAGTCGCCCGCGCGCTGGACGACCTTGAGGAAGACGTCCTGGAGGATCTCGTCGGCGCGCTCGCGGCGGCGGACCGAGCGCAGGATGAAGTTGTAGAGGGGCCGCTCGTAGCGGCGCACCAGCTCCTCGAAGGCGTCCGCGTCGCCTTCGTTGAATCGTCGCAGCAGCTCCTCGTCGGAGAGCGTGTCCTCGGGGCGGCTCACCGGGCCCCTCCTGAACGAAGGGCCACCCGGTGCGCACCTGAGATGGGACGCACGAGCTTGCGGAACGATCTGGGGCCGGGTGAGGGCACGATGCGGGCGAGGGACGCCATGAGCTGGGGAGCGGATTCTAGCCGGCGTTGCCGATGCGTCCCGAGTTCCGTGCAGAAAGGCACGGGCGATGCCATACAGTGGCGTCCGCAGCCAGCGATGCGCGTTGACCCCAAAAACACGGCTTGCTATATGACCCCGAGATTCCAGGGGGAATCGTCCCCCGCACCGGATCGGATGGTCTGCTTGCCCACGCGCCCATTCGCGAGAGTCCTTCCACCTGAGCAGGGGGTTAAGCGATGCGCCGAGTGATCGCGCTCTCCACCTCCGTTCTCCTCGTGACCTTGGTCGCTGGCCTCGCCATCGCCCAGGACGGCGAGGCGACGGGGACCGATCAAGCCACGGGAACCTCCGACGGGAGCGCCGGAACGACGGGCTCCGGCGGGAGCGGTGACGTCGCGCCGGCGGCCAGCCCCGACGGGGCCGGCACTGGCACCAGCCCGGAGGCGGGCAGCTCGACCGTGGGCGACACGGCGACGGGCACGGCGGGCGATACCGCCAACAGCGCCCAGCCCGACGAGGGCATGGACGCGGGCACCTACGCCGTGCGGCTCCGGGACCTCGAGCAGCGCATCAACGAGCTGAAGGAGCAGATCTTCCGCTCCAAGGCGCGCCTCTCGCTCTTGGCCGAGACGGTCCTGCAGGGCGTCGTGGCCGGCGCGCAGGCCGTGATCGTCCACGAGAACCGCATGAGCTCGTCCTACCGGCTGGTGAAGGCGGTCTACGCGCTCGACGGCGCGCGGATCTTCAGCAAGGCCGACGAGGAGGGCTCGCTCGGTGAGCGCCGCGACCTCGACATCTACGACGGAAGCATCGTGCCCGGCGAGCACACGCTGACGGTCAACCTGGAGTATCGAGGCAACGGATACGGTATCTTCTCGTACCTGAAGGGCTACCGGTTCCGCGTGCGCTCCAACTACTCGTTCACCGCCCCCGAGGGGAAGGCGATCACCATCCGGGTGGTCGGCTACGAGAAGGGCGGGCCCACGGCGCCGCTCGAGGAACGCCCGGCGATCCGCTACATCGAGCGCATCCAGGCGACCCGCCACGGGGACGAAGCGGGCAGCGGGGACAGCGGGAGCGGGGAGTCAGGGGGCGAGTGATGCGCTCGAGGCTGGCCGACCGGGTCCTCGGTCCGGCGGTGAGCGTGCTCGTGCTGGTTTCGCTGGCGCCGCGCGCCTCCGCCCAGAACATCGAGCAGATCACCCAGGTCGTCGTCGACATCGAAGGCGACGCTGCTCGGCTCACGCACGAGCCGCTGCGCCGTACCCAGCGTCACAGCCCGACGTTCGTCGAGGAGCGGCTGACCGACGGTGAGCTCTTCTACCGGCTGCAGGACTACGTCCGCGCGTCGATCATCTTCACGGACATCGTCGAGAACTACCCGGAGCACCGCGCCTTCCCGGACGCGCTCTTCCTCCTCGGCGACTCGCTCTTCCGCGCTGGCGATTACCTCGGCGCGCGCACGCGTTTCCGCGAGCTCATCCAGCACAGCGGGGAGACCGAGTTCCGGCCCTACCTGCAGCGGGCGCTCGGCCGCCTCATCGAGATCGCCATCCACACGCGCGATTTCGACGGCGTCGAGGACTACTTCGCCGCGCTGAGCCGCATCCCGCCGAGCGAGATCGAGGCGACCACCAATTACTTCCGCGCGAAGTACCTCTACAACCGCGCCGTCCCGACCGAGGACGTCCTCCGCATGCGCAGCGAGGGCGATCCGATGCCGGAGGTCGACCAGGCCGGGCTCGAGCAGGCGCGGCAGGCCTTCGAGGCCGTCCAGCAGGGCAGCCCCTACTACCCGCAGGCACGCTACTTCATCGGCGTCATCTACACGCTGCGCGAGCAGTACCCGCAGGCGATCGAGGCGTTCCGTCGCGTTCTGCGCTCGCCGGGCGAGACCGAGGAGCAGCGCGAGGTCATCGAGCTGACCCAGCTCGCGCTCGGCCGCCTCTACTACGAGACGGATCAGCTCGACCAGGCGGTCGAGGCCTACCAGGCCGTCCCGCGCACCTCGGCGAACTTCCACATCGCGCTCTACGAGATTGCCTGGGTCTACATCCGGATGGGCGACTCGACCCGCGCCGAGCGCGCGCTCGAGGTGCTCAGCGTGGCGGCGCCCGAGAGCCGCTTCATCCCGGACGGCAAGATCCTCCGCGGCAACCTCCTGCTCCGCAACGGCCGCTTCGACGACGCGAACCGCATCTTCCGCGAGGTGGCGCGCGAGTTCGGACCGGTCCGCCGCGAGCTGGACCAGATGATGGAGGCCCACGCCGATCCGGCGGCGTACTTCCGCGGGCTCGTCCGCGAGAACATGGAGAGCTTCGACGCCAACGCGTTCTTGCCGCCGCTGGCGCAACGCTGGGCGTCGTTGGAGGGCGACATGGATCGCGCCCTCGGCGTGCTCTCGGACCTCTCGCAAGCGCGTCGCCTCGTCCGCGAGACGTCGGAGCTCGTCGATCGGCTTTCTGCCGCGCTGGCGCAGCCCAACCGGGTGGCCATCTTCGGCGATCTGCGGCTGCAGATGGAGCGATCGACGGCGATCCGGAACCGCGTCGCCCGCACGCGGCGGGACCTGGTCGCGGTGCTCGAGCGGCGCCACCCGGACATCGCCGGCGAGGTCGGCGACACGCTGCGGCAGATGCAGTCGATCGCGCGCTTCTTCGACGGCATGCCCACCGACGATTCGGGCTTCGCTCAGTTCGACGACGAGGTTCTCGGTCGTTACTCCCATCTCGGGCGCGAGATCGGTCGCCTGGAGGTGGAGCTCCAGGGACTCGAGGCGCGCATCGTGGCGATGGAACGCTATCTCGACGACACCTCCGAGCAGCGCGACGCGAGCGGCGTGGCGGCGATCCGGGCGGAGCTGGCCACGCACCGGCAGTCGGTCGAGCAGTACCGGGAGCAGATCCGCCAGCTCCGCATCGCGCTGGAGGCGGCGCGGCTGCAGGTCGGTCCGGACGACGCCCGCTACAGCCGCCACGATCGGCTCCGGCGGGAGTACGCCCGGCTGGCCGATGAGGTCGACAATCGGGTGGGCTCGCGCGATCCCGAGATGGCGCGGCTCTTCGGGCGCCTCGACGCCGTGGAGCAGCAGCTCGACGGCCGCGAGACGGACGTCCACCGCATCGCGGACGAGCGCAGCAGCGACATCCACCAGCAGCTCGAGCAGGAGACCACGCGCATCGTCGGATTCCGGCAGGCGCTGACCGACCTCGAGCAGGAGACCGAGGTGGTCGTCGGCGCGGTGACCTACGAGAACTTCCAGCACGTGCAGCACCGCTTCTACGACCTCGTGCTGCGTGCGGACGTCGGTCGCATCGACGTCGCGTGGGCGGATCGCGAAGAGCACCGCATGCGCATCGAGATGCTCACCCGCGACCGCGCGTCCGAGATCCGCGCCCTCGACGACGAGTTCCGCGAGATCATGGACGAGACCGATAGCGGTGAGTCGAGCGACGGGGAGAACGGGGCCGAGACCATCGAGGAGACGTCACCGTGACCCGACCTTTCCTCCGTCCACAGTGGCTCGCGACCACTGGACTGGCCTCGCTCCTCTGCTGGGCCGCGCCGGCCTGGGCGCAAGACGCCGGCACGGCGCAGCAGTCCGGTACGCAGCAAGGCTCCGCTCAGCCCGCCTCTGGCCAGCCCGCCGCGCAGGCTGCGCAGCAGGGAACCGGTTCGTCGCCCCAGACCGCCCCGCAGACCGCCCAGCCCGCGGGTCCGAATGAGCCGCTCCCGATGCCCGGACCGGGGCAGACGCTCGCCGACCTGCCGCCTCCGCCGTGGGCGAACGTCCGCGACGTCCCGAACCCGGCCTTCCTCGACACCACCGATCGTCGCATCACCGACGATCGCCCGCCGCCTTCGCCGGAGCAGGTCGCGGCGCTGCAGGAGATGGAGGCCGAGCTCGCGCGCTTCGACCGCACGGGCCTCGCGTACCGCGACTCGGTCAACTCCATCCTGCTCCGCGAGTACCAGCGCCAGCGCCGCGAGCGTCAGGCCGGCTACGCGCGGCAGATCCGCGAGGAAGAGCGGCTGCAGAACGAAGCGCGCGACCGCGCCATCCGCCTCTTCGAGGCGTTCATCCGCCGCTATCCGAACGACCCGACCTACACGGCCGACGCCATGTTCCGGCTCGGCGAGCTCTACTACGAGCGCAGCTCGCTGCAGTTCCAGGACGCCGCGGACGCGGGGAATATGCCCGAGAGCGGGCATCCCGACTTCGGGCCCACCATCGAGCTCTACCGCGAGCTGATCCGCCGCTTCCCGGACTACCGGCGGATGGACGGCGCGTACTACCTCATCGGCTACTGCCTCAACGAGATGGGCCGCCTCGACGAGGCGCGCCTGGCGTGGCTGAACCTCGTCTGCGCCAACCATTTCCAGTACACGGGCGAGCCTCCCGCGCCGCCGGCGAGCGACACGGAAGGAGACGGCTCGGGCGACGGCAGCGACGCGTCGAGCGAGCACCCGGCGCTGGCGATGGACCAGCCCCCGCCGGAGGAGCCGACGGCGCCTTACGTCGACCCCTACGAAGGCTGCACGCCGGTCGTCCCGAACGCGCGCTTCGTGCCCGAGGTCTGGCTCCGCATCGGCGAGTACCACTTCGACTTCGACTTCCAGCCGCACTCGCTGGACCGCGCGATCAGCGCCTACAACAAGGTCCTCGCCGACCCGACCGACCGCAACTACAGCCTCGCGCTCTACAAGGTGGCCTGGTCCTACTACCGCGCCAGCCGTTACCCCGAGGCCATCGACCGCTTCGCGCAGCTCATCGACTGGTCGGACGACCAGCTCCAGCGCACCGGCCGCGCCGGCTCGGATCTGCGCCGCGAGGCGGTGCAGTACCTCGGCATCACCTTCGCGTACGACGACTGGAACGAAGACCAGATCCCGGACGACCAGGAGGGTCAGCAGACCGGCATCCAGCGCATCCAGGATCCGAGCCTGCTCCCGCAGGATCGGCCGTGGACGAGCGAGATCTACTTCGAGCTCGGGCAGGTCTACTTCGAGGAGGCCAAGTATCCGGAGGCGGTCCAGGTGTGGGAGCTCGCGCTCCAGCGCTGGCCGAACCACCCGCGGGCGCCGGAGATCACGGCCAACGTCGCGCGTGCCTGGCAGCGCCAACGCGACATGGAAGCCGCGGTCGACGCCACTGGGAGGCTCGCGGACTATCGCGAGGGCAGCGCCTGGTGGCAGGCCAACATGGACCACCCGGAGGAGCAGCGGAACGCCGAGCAGCTCGCCGAGGGCGCGCTGATCAACGAGGCGGTGCGCCATCACACCCAGGCCCAGAACCTCCGGCGTGACGCGGTGCAACACCAGAACGCAGCGGAGCTCCAGCAGGCGCTGCAGGAGTACAACCTCGCCGCCGAGGCCTACCGCGGCTACCTGCACGCCTACCCGAACAGCCCGAACGCGTACGAGCTCCAGTACAACCTGGCCGACGCGCTCTTCTGGTCGGAGCAGTACGAGGAGGCGGCGCGGGTCTACGCCGCGGTCCGCGACTCGAACCTGGACGATCGCTTCCTCTCGGCCTCCGCGCGCCGTGTGGTCGAGTCGCTGCACCGGCTGCTCGAGCAGGCGCAGGAGCGCGGCGAGCTTCACCTCCGCAGCGATCCGCAGACGGATGTCCCGGC
This sequence comes from uncultured Pseudomonadota bacterium, assembly GCA_963832725.1. Taxonomy (GTDB): domain Bacteria; phylum Myxococcota_A; class Polyangia; order Polyangiales; family Sandaracinaceae; genus JAEZBP01. The sequence goes on along the minus strand of CAWHVG010000003.1, from coordinate 841,166 downwards.
GCCCGAGGGCGACCCGCCCCGTGTGCAGCCGATCGAGATGCCGCTCCTGGTCCAGCGGATGGCGCAGGCCCGTGAGGTCTACCTCGCTCGTGTGCCCGAGGCGCAGGACAGCGAGCACGTCCGCGCGCCCTACGACTACAACAACGCGCTCCTCCTCTACTTCTACGGCTACTGGCCGCAGGCGCGGCAGCGCTTCCTGCGCATCTACAACGAGCGCTGCTCCGGGCCGCTCGCGGACCAGACCGGCCAGGTCGCGTGGGAGAGCCTCCGCAACATGGCGATCGCCATGCACGACAACGGCGAGGCGGAGCGGCTCAGCCGCGACATCATCAACCGGGGCTGCACGTTCACGCCAGATGCGTCGGACGTCCCGAACGACCAGCGCCAGCTGTGCACCACCTACTGCCGTCAGCCAGAGAACGCGGACAAGCCGGTCTGCCTCGCCTGTGGCGACATGACCAATATCCGCTACCAGCGGGCCATCCAGATCTTCCAGCAGGCCGAGGGTGCGCAGGGCGACCAGCAGCGGCAGCTCTACGAGCAGTCGGCCACCATGCTGGTCAACGCGGTCAACGAGGAGCCAAACCACCCGCAGGCGCCGCTCGCGCTCCTGCAGGCCGGCCTCGCCCTCGAGCGCACCCAGCGCTTCGACTCGGCGGGCCGCCTCTACCAGCGCGTCATCGACGACGTCACGCCCCTCCTCGCGAACGCCGACGGCGACCGGAAGACCCAGCTGGAGGGGATCCTCTCCAACGCCTACTTCCGCCTCGCGTACACGGCGAACCGCTTCTTCGACTACGACCGCGCGGTCCAGAACTACCGGGCCATCGCGGACAACTCGGCGTTCCAGCACTCGGACAACCCGGACATTCCGGGCCGCATCACCGACGCCCTGGTCAACGCCGCGCGCATCCTCGAGTACCAGCAGGACTACCGCCACGCGGCGGACTACTACTCGCGGGCCGCGGACCGCCTGACCGATCCGGGCGAGCAGCGGGCCGCCCGCTACAGCTACGCCGAGATGGCGTTCAAGCGGCGCGACTGGAACGGGTCCATCCGCGAGATGCAGGGCTTCATCGACCGCTACGGCAACGATCAGGGCTCGGCCGATCTCGTGATGCAGGCCTACTGGCGGATCGCCGAGGCGCGCGAGAACATGCGGCAGGAGCGACAGCACACCGAGGCCTTGCAGGCCGTGGTGGCCGCGTTCGACCGGCTCCACGCCCAGCCGGGCAGCATGGCCGCCGAGTACGCGGCGCAGTCCCGCTTCCTGATCGTCGATCCGAGCCTCCAGCAGATGGAGAGCCTGCAGATCAACCCCGGTCGCAGGGGCACCGTCCCGGAGTTCGTCAACGAGCTGAACCGCCAGATTCAGGAGGGTGCGAGCCGGGCCCAGACGGCGGCCAGCGGCTACGAGCCCATCCTGGCCTACCGGCGTCCGACCTGGACCATCGCCGCGCTCACCCGGCAGGGCCGCGCCTACGAGATCCTGGCGCGGGCGGTTCTGAACGCGACCGTCACCATGCCGGCCGACCTCGCGCGGCAGATCCGCAACGCCTCGGCGGACGTGCGGGACGAGGTCCGGTTCCAGTTCGAGGATCAGGTCCACCAGGTCCTCGATCAGCAGGTGCGTCCCATCGAGTGCTACGCCGTCGTCCGCTACTCCCTGGCGGCCCGCGCGGCGCAGCGCGGCAACATCGACGACGACTACTCGCGGCAGGCGCTCGACCGTCTCCAGCAGTACGGTGACGAGCGCATCGCGGAGTGCATCACCCAGCAGCAGCAGCAGGACTCGAGCCTGGAAGCCTACCGTCCGGGCGAGTTCACGCGGGCACGCCGCGGCGAGTACATCGACATGACCCCGGACGTCAGCACGCCGCCGTTGGCGCGGGAGAACGACTGACATGCGTCGTCCCGAGACCTTCGTGGTGCTCACCCGTCCCGGCTCGCGCCTGCTCTTCGGCGCGCTCTCGTTGGCCCTCGCCGCGGTCGCTCCCGGCTGCAACGACGGGCAGCAGCAGAGCACCGGCAGCTCCCAATCGGACGGGACGTCCGGCGGCGAGAGCCCCGGCGGCTCGAGCGGCAACGGCGACCTGCAGGCCCCGCCCGGCAGTCAGCAGCCCGACGACAACGGCGAGCTCCCGGCCGACAATCTGGAGAATCAGGCCGGCTCGTCGAACGGTGGCTCGTCCGGCAGCTCTTCCTCCGACGGCTCGTCGAGCGGCGACTCGTCTTCGGGGAACGGCTCGGCGTCGAACGACGATGAGAGCTCGCCGTGGGGGCGCCCCGAGGCCGAGACCGGTCGTCCGCTTCCGCCTCGCCGCCCGATGAGCGGCAGCGCCCGCTCCCAATACCAACGAGGCCTCCAGCTCGCCCAGCAGGGCAACACCGACGGCGCGACCCAGGCTTTCCAGGCCGCGCTGAGCGCCGACTCGCACGCCTACATGGCCGCCTACGATCTGGGCGTGATGGCGGATCGGGCCGGTCAGGAAGGCCGCGCGATCCAGTACTACCAGCAGGCGCTCCGCATTCAGCCGGACTACGAGGACGCCATCGAGGGCATCGCCCGCATCTACGTGCGGCGCGGCAACGCCTCGGACGCGGTGAGCTTCGTGCAGCCGCTGGCCCAGCAGTGGGAGCGCAACCTCTACATCCAGGCAATCCTCGGCGACGTGCTGATCCAGGCCAACCGGCCGGACGATGCCGTCGAGGCCGCGCGGCGGGCGCTCCGGCGTGACGAGCGCTTCGTGCCGGCGATGATCGTCCTGGTGAAGGCCAACCTGAAGCTGGGACGCGACGAGCTCGCCGAGTCGATCCTGGACCAAGCGATCCAGACCAACGGCAACTTCGCCGAGCTCCACTACCTCCGCGGCAAGATGTACCAGGAGCAGGGCCGTCTCGCGCCGGCGCTCGAGAGCTACCGGCAGGCGATCCAGCTCGAGCCCGGGTACACGGACGCGCGGATGGCGCTCGGTTTCCAGCAGCTCGCGGCGGGCAACTACAGCGACGCGCTCTCGCAGTTCCAGGCGGCGGCCCGGCTCGCGCCCACGCTCGCCTCCGTTCACCTCGCGTTGGCGGACGCCTACCGCGCCACCCACGACTGGGCCCAGGCCAACACCGAGTACGGCCGCGTGCAGGAGATGGACCCGCAGAGCCCGCAGGTCCACTTCGATCTGGGGCTGATGTACCGCGAGGCCGGCGCGGACGCGCCCGGCGTCGATACCGCGCTCGCGGCCTACCAGCAGGCCGTGACCGAGCTGAACCGCTACCGCGAGCTGATGGGCCCGCGCATCCCCCGGGACGATCCCTCGTCCGGCTACCTCGAGGAGCTCGGCCGGCTGATCGAGCGCGAGCAGCGCAACATCGAGCGCGAACAGGCGCGTGCTGCACGGGACGCCGCCCGGGCGGCCCGGCAAGCCCAGCAGGGTGACGCCAGCGGCGGCGATGCGAGCGGTGCGGACGCCAGCGGCGGCGATGCCAGCGGGGCGTCCCAGTGAGCGCATGTTGCGAGCGGACGGCGGAGCCTCGATACTCTTTCGGGAGCGAACGATGACGCGACGGATTCTCAGCATGCTCGGCCTGATGCTCATCGTGGCGACGGCATCCGGTGCGGCTGCACAGGGCGCTCGCGGTGGTCGCCAGCCGCACGTCATCCAGCTCGACGAGATCCGCATCGAGGGTCGCGTCCAGAAGCCGAACGCGTTCTACATCCTCAACCGCTCCAACCTCGGCTACGAAGTGCTGGACCTGCGCACCAGCTTCGTCCGCGAGGTGATCCGGAGCGTCCAGGGCGAGCCCTTCTGAGCGCCCGGCGTTCTCGTCCGGACCCGAAGCCGCCCGATCCGTCTCACGCGTGACCGTCTTTCACGTCTTCCAGATCGCGCTCCTGGTCGCGGTCGTGGCGCTGGTGATCGAACGCCTCCGCACCCTCTGCTATCGCGGCGCCGTCGATGCGGCCGCGCTGAGGGCTGCGCTGGTGCGCCTGCTCCGTGAAGGGCAGCTCGATGCTGCACAGCGTCTGACCCACGACCTGAAGAGCGCGATCGCCGTCCAGCCGGCGTGGGCGCTCCTGGATCCCGACGTGTCCGATGACGAACGTATGGGGCTGATGGACGAGTCGCTGCTGGATCTCGACGTCCGAGCGAGCGCGCGGCTCAGGGCCCTTCGGATCGCCGGCAGCGTCGGCTCTGCGCTCGGATTCCTGGGCGCGGCCATCGAGATCCATTGGATCTTCACCGCCGACCACGGCCTGATGCGGCTGCAGGCGGGGCTGGTCGAGACGATCGGCATGTCCCACGCCGTGCTCTCCATCGCGCTCGGGATCGCGACCTCGAGCTTCGCGTTCGGCGCGTGGGGCGTCCTCCGCAAGCATGCCCGCAACGCCGTCATGGACGGAAGGCGCCTGTTGGCGAGCGTCGAAGAAGCGCTCGAGAGCCTGGCGAGCGCGCTGCCGGCGGAGGATCCGTGAGCGGCGGGGGAGGGCGGTCGACCGGCCGCAAGCGGGCGCCGAATGTGCCAGTGATTTCGCCACCCGGAGTGGTGCGAGGCGCCTGGACCACCCCGTCGCCGCGGTGGTACGCTCTGGCCGGCGAAAAAAGGCGCACCGGTTCGGGAACCTCTCGGTCCGGTTGGCGTCGAACCCCCGGCAGTTCTTTCCTGGGGATGAGCTCACCCCCCGCAGAGACCACTCTCGACGGCGAGCGTGCACGCGTAGGATCGCACCTCGCCGGGGAACAACGGGAACAACGAGGATGACCACGAGCCAGCAACCCCAGCGCGGATCCCGCGGATCCCGTCCCGGCGCGATGACCATGGCCATGCAGGCCGTGCAGAATCGCCCGAGCGGGCCGAAGGTCCTGCGCATCGGTCTGATCCAGGGGGGGAAGATTGTCGAAGAGCGCATCATTCGGACGCGCGAGACGGTCACGATCGGGTCGTCGGAGAAGAACCAGTTCGTCGTGCAGGCGCCGGGGGTCGGCTCGCGCTTCGAGCTCTTCCAGCTCGTCGGCAACGACTACATCCTGAACTTCACGCAAGAGATGCAGGGCCGCGTCGGCTTGGCGGCCGGCGTCCAGAAGTTCGACGAGCTGCGCAAGAGCGGCGGCGCCCGCAAGGCCCAGGGCTACTACCAGGTCAAGCTCAGCGACAACTCGCGCGGCCGGGTCGAGATCGGCGACACCACGCTGCTCTTCCAGTTCGTCGCCCCGCCGCCCGTGCAGCCGCGCCCGCAGCTCCCGGCGGCCGTCGTCGGCGGGTTCGTGGCCGGCATCGACTGGCTCTTCACCGCCTTCATCATGTTCTCCTTCATGACCCACTTCGGGTTCGTGATTTACCTGGAGAACGCGGACTGGCCGGTGCAGCCGACGATCGCGACCGTCCCCGATCGCGTCGCGGAGCTCATCTTCAATGAGCCGGAGCCGCCGCCGGAGCCGCCGCAAGAGGTCCAGCAGGAGGACACGACGGAGGAGACGCCGGAGGAGGTCGCGCAGACCGAGCCCCAGCCGACCCAGCATCAGCAGCAGCAGAACAACGCGAACGAGCAGACGAGCTCCCACAGCCAGAGCCAGGCGGACTCGGACGCGCGTCTCGCCGTCGAGCAGGCGCAGGCCCAAGTCGAGCAGATGCTGATGGGCGCGCTCGGTGGCGAGGGCGCCCTACAAGACGTGCTCCGCGATGGTGCCGCGACGGGCAACTCGCAGGATCTCATGGCGCAGGCCGAAGGCGTCGGCGTGGCGACCAGCTCCGAGGGCGGCACGCTCCGCGAGCGCGGCGGCGGAGGAACCCTCGGCTCCGGAGGCGGCAGCCTGGGCTCCCTGCAGGCGCATGGCAACGCCGCCCAAGCCCAGCAAGAAGGCACGCGGGTCGTCGAGCGCGTCATCCACGGCCGGGTCAACGCCTCGCCCCTCGAGGACGAGAGCGGCGCCGGCATGTTCGACTCGTCGGTGGTCACGCGGATGATCCGCACCCGCATCCGAGCGATTCAGATGTGCTATGAGCGTGAGCTGCGGAACAACCCGACCCTGGCGGGCCGCATCCTCGTCCGCTTCACCATCGAGCCGCGCGGCAACGTCAGCGGGGCCACGGCAGCCGAAAACACGACCGGCAGCCCTGCGGTCGCCAGCTGTGTCGTGAGCACCATCCGCCGCTTCCGCTTCAACCCGGGGCCCGACGGAGGTAGCGTCAGCTACGCCTATCCCTTCGTCTTCGCCCCCCAGAACTGAAGCCGAACGATCTCCGGATCGAGGGCGCGGCTCACTCCGCGCCCTCTTTCCGTTTCGCGGCGGGCCCTCTCCAGGGCTCGCCTCCGGCGCGGATTTCCCCCCTCCACCGGGAGCGGGGCCAGGGGCCTCGCCCGAGAGAGCTGCCGGCACGATTCCCCCGCCTCCCCCGAGAGGCAGCGCCCGAGCTGCCCGGCACGATTCCCCCCTCCTCGCCTGAGAGGCAGCGCCGATTCCCCCCTCCCACCGGGAGGGGGGCCAGGGGGGTGGGGCCCCAGCGCAGCGATGAACGACCCCGCCCACCAGGGCAACCACTGACCCGGAAATGATTGCCGAACCGCCCCAGCGCAGCACCCCGCAGCGCGTTGACACACCGAGGTGCCCCGATATACTCGGGCCACTCTCAGGGAGGGGTCCCGAATGTTAGACGGTCGACGTGCGCTTTTAGCGCTTGCAGCAGCGATTGTGCTCGGAGCAACAGGCTTCGGGCTCGCGATCGCGCAGGACCAGCAGGTCGAACAGGACCAAACGGCGACCGGCGCCGAAGGTGAGCTCCCCGTCCGTCGCCGCGCGCAGCTGACCGCTGAGGAGCAGGTCGCCGAGGCCCAGACGACTGAGGAGCGCGGCACGCGGACCAGCCGCCGCGTCCTCACCATGCTCGACGAGGCCCGGCGCGAGCGCGACATCATCCGCGTCACCTGCCTGAACGACAAGCTCACGCAGATCAACGCGCACCTGCGCACCCTGCAGAGTCGCCGAGAGAACCTTCAGGAGGCCGTGAACACGGGCGACGAAGGCCGGAGGAACCACGAGTTCACGGTCATCACGGTGCTCGGCCAGCACTTCCACACGCTCGAGCAGGAAGCGAACGCCTGCCTCGGCCAGGACATCTTCGAGACGGGCACCACGCGAGTCGTGGTCGACGTCGACCCCTCCACGCCGAACGAGAACCTGGCCATCCAGAGCTCGCCGGACGCCTTCCCGCTCTTCATCCCGCCGCCGGCGAGCGTGGCGCGGTGAAGGTTCTTGGCTAGGCGGCAGCGATCGAGTTAGACGAGGTCCCGACAACGGGGCTCGCGTCCTCCTCGCGGAGGGCGCACCGGGGAGACATTCTTGCGCACACAACGACGGCTTGGCTTCGGTGCGGTAGCGCTCGCGGTGGCGATCCTGGTCCCCTCCCTCGCGGAGGCCCAGGCCGCCTGGCTGAGCGACCGCTCGCGGGCGGAAGGCCCCGGCTTCCGCCTCGGCGACTTCGAGCTCCACCCGGGTGTCGGCGTCGAGGCGGGGTACAACTCGAACCTGTACTACACGCCGAGTAGCGGTACCGGCGCGGCCGACCGTTACACGCCTCGGAACTGCCCTCCTGCGTGCGACCGCGCACCTGCTCTTCGCCACGCGAGGCGCGCAGCGTCAGCAGGAAGGCGAGGCGGGCGGCGGCGAAGGCAACAGTGGCTCGGCTGCCCTCCCAACGGTCACCTTTCGGGGCGGCATCAGCGGCTCATTTTACCACTTTTTCGCCGCACCCAACCGGTCGAACATGGCCGTCGACGGCTCGCTGGCGCTCAGCATTCTGCCCGGTCGCGCTTTCTCCATCGACTTGTACGAGGAGATTGGCCGGACCATTCGTCCGTTCACCGACAATACCCACTTCAATGCAAGCTTTGGCCGTATTCAGAACAACGCGGGCATCAACCTGAACTTCGCCACTACCGGCGATGTGTTCAAGGTTCAGCTCGGCTACCGCTTCGGTCTCAACTACTTCGAGTCGAACCTCTTCCAATACGGAAACCGGTTCGTGCACACCCTCTCGCTGAACGAAACGTTTCGTTTTTTGCCTCAGACGGCGATCGTTCAGGACAACACATTCTCGATCCTGAACTACTTCAGCCGCACCACAAGCGACCCGGTGGTGGTCAGCGACGGGTATCTCGTCCGAAGCCGCGTCGGGTTGAACGGCGCGCTTTCTAGCAACTTCTCCGTCCTGGGGATGATCGGCTACGCCGCCGGCTTCTTCAACAGCGGCATTCCCACCTACGTGATGGACTACGACTCCGTCGTGGCACAGGTCGAGGCTCGCTGGCAGATCGAGGCTTCCACGAGGCTGGTATTTGGCTACGATCGCGACTTTCGACCGTCGTTCATCGGAAACTTCTACCGACAGGACCGTGGGTACATCAATTTTCAGACGGTTGTACTCGGAGCGCTGCTGATTGGTGCCGAAGTGTCGCTGGGCTACTACGATTTCGGCACGATCGTACGGCCCGATCTAACGGCGGTCGGCAACTCGTTGACGCGAGCGGACTGGCGTTTCATCGGCCGCCTCTTCACCGAATACCGATTCACGGACTGGCTCGGCGTGAATGCGACCTTCCAGTATCGCGGGAACTTCACGAACTACGCCTACAACGTTATGACGGGGGGGGGGTCCACCTTCCTGGATCCGGCGCAGTTCAACCAGTTTCAGATCATGGGCGGCGTCCGCGTCTTCTACTGATGCGGCTGGCGCTCGCGGGCGGCTGAACGTAGACCGCCGACGATGCCACTCTGCCTCTCGATGAGTCTGGCGCGCGTTCTAGTCGGAGCGGTCCTCGGGTGCGTACTTCCGTTCGTCACGGGATGCGGGCCGACGGCGCTTCACACGGCGCCGCCGTCGACGGGGCAGAACGACACGAGCCTCGGGCCGGGGGACCTCTTCGACGTTCGCGTGTACGGCGAAGAGGATTCTGAGCACGAACTACCGCGTCGCTCAGGACGGCACCATCGACTTCCCCTACATCGGCCAGATCCAGGTCGCTGACCTCGAGCCGACGGAGGTGGCGGACCTCATCGAGGAGCGGCTCCGCGACGGCGGCGTGTTGGTCCAGCCGCAGGTCTCCGTCCTCGTTGCGGAGTACGCTTCAAAGCGCATCAGCGTGAGCGGCGCTGTCCGGAACCCGGGGAACTACCCGGTCAGTCCGGGGCTGACTGCGCTGCAGGCCGTGAATCTGGCGGGTGGGACGACCGATTCTCGGGAACCGCAACGCGACGATCCTCACCCGGCGGGTGGAGGGGCGGATGCGCCGCTACCAAGTTCCGCTCGACAACATCACGGTCGGGACCGAGAACGACTTCCGGGTGCAGGCGGGGGATATCATCTACGTGCCGGAGCGACCCTTCTAGCATCGCGTGGCGGCCCCACCCCCTCTCAAGAGTTATCACATCTCGCTCAGGGGGCTTGAAGTCCGGGATCGGCTCTGATCTAAGCTCCTCATGAGCTCACAAGAGGTGCGGTTCGAGCTTCCGTTTGCCTTCAGGCCGGTCAGCTCCGAGTTCGCCGCGGTGGACCTTGGAGACGCTCGGCGCAACGAACGTGCAGGACGGATTGCCGAGTCCTGGGCACGTTCGCCCGAGATGACTCTGCCACGGGTCATGACCGGCAGCGCGGAGATCGAGGCCGCGTATCGGTTCTTCAACAACCCGCGGGTCGAGTTCCCGTCGCTCGTAGCTCCCCACGTCAGCGAAAGCTGGCGGCGGGCGGCTGCATCGAGCAGCGCGGGGTGGGTGCTCTCGGTGGAGGACACCACAGAGCTGCGGTTTGGTGGCACGACGCCGCGGCAGGGTCTTGGGGCGCTCATGAACGACGGGCAGGGCTTCTACGCGCACGTGGGTCTCCTCGCTTGCTTGGTCCAGAGCGACGAGCCCGGCGGTACGCCAGTGCCCCTGGGCGTGGGAGGAAGCGAGTTCGTCGTTCGACCGGTTGAGCCCGCGCCGAAGCGTAAGAAGCTCACGAAAAAGCAGTTGGAACGCGAACGCCACTTCGCCGAGGACAACGAGGCGCTGCGTTGGGAACGCGTCGCCGAGGAGATTGAGCGCTCCGGAGCCGCGGCGGAGGTGTCCGTCGTGCACGTCGCCGACCGCGAGGGCGACAAATATCCGTGGTTGGCTCAGCTCGTGGAGCGAGGTCAGCGCTTCGTCATTCGGCAGACCCACAACCGCAGGCTGGCGGCCGACGAACAGCAGCAGGGCAAGTACCTGAACGATCTGCTCTCGGAAAGCTCGCCGATCCTGGCGACACGTCGTGTGTCATTCGAAACCGTCGTCACCCGCGGCGGCCGTCGGCGTCGCACGAACGCACGTCAGGGACGGGAGACCCGACTCGAGGTCCGCGCGACCACCGCCACCATCCGACGCCCTAAGGTCTGTCGGTCGGATCGGCCGGAGCTGACGCTCAACCTCGTGCAGGTCCGCGAAGCGGATCCGCCCGCAGGCGTAGAGCCGATCGAGTGGCAGCTGTTGACCACCGAGCCCATCGCCACCGAGCAAGACGTTCTGCGCGTGGTCGATGCGTACCGGGCGCGGTGGCTGATCGAGGAGTTCTTCAAGGCGATCAAGACCGGCTGCCACTACGAGCAGCTGCAGTTTCAACACCTGCACGCCCTGCAGAACGCGCTGGCCGTCTGCATGGCGCTTGCCTGGCAGATGCTCCTGCTCCGCACGATCGCCCGCGATGCGCCGCACACCCCTGCCGCCGCTGTCGTCACCGACGAACAGCTGGCCATCCTCATTGCCCTTGCCGCCACCAAGAACCCCTGGTCCATGTCCTTGCCGTCGCACCCAAACGCCAGGGACATCAGCTTCGCGATCGCCCGCATGGGCGGACACTTCAAGCACAACGGCCCACCGGGCTGGCTGACCCTCGCGCGGGGATTCCAAGAACTCGAACGCGTGCTGCTCGTCCAGCGGCTACTCGGCGGGGAGATGTGATCAGTCATGAGCACCCCCTGGCCCCCTCCCGGCGGGAGGGGGAACTCTTGGCGAGGGGCGTTCCCGTGGGCCCCGCTCCCGGCGGGAGGGGGGAACTCTCGCCGAGGGTGGCTCCTGGCGGAGGGCGTGAGCTGCCGCTCAGAAGGCCCCGCTGCGCCCGCCTCCCGGCGGGAGGGGTAACTCTCGGCGAGGGTGGCTCCTGGCGGAGGGCGTGAGCTGCCGCTCAGAAGGCCCCGCTGCGCCCGCCTCCCGGCGGGAGGCGGGAGTCTTGCCGGTGTCACCTACGGCCCTCGTTCTGCTCCCAGCGGGAGGGGGAGCTTGCCGGTGGCCTACCGGCCGGCCTCGTTCTCCTTGGGAAACGTGCCGGTGGCCTACCGGCCTCGTTCTCCTCTCCGCGGGAGGGGGTATCTTGCCGGTGGCCTGGGGCCCTCGTTCTCCTCCCTGCGGGAGAGGCGAATCTTGGGCTGACGGTTGGGGCCGCGGCAGCTCTCCCGGCGGGAGGGGAGGGAACTCTGGCCACAGGGCGGGGCCCTGGCGGAGGTGCGAGCCCTGTCCGGGGGCCGCGGAGAGCGGGTCAGCTCGGCGGCGGGGCGGCCGGGCGGTCGTCGTCGTCGGGGCCGTCGGCGTCGCGCTCCTCGTCGGCGTAGTAGTAGCCCTCGCGGCGGTAGTAGTAGTAGTAGTCGCCGCCGGCATAGCCCTTTCGGCGGGGGTCGAGGTCGTTGAGCACGCCGCCGGCGACATGAGCGCCGACGTCGCGGAGCTGCCTCAGCGCGGAGGCGAGGGCGTCGCGGGTGGTCTCGTGCGCCTTGACCACTAACAGCGTGGCGTCGACCTGGGGCGCGAGGACGGCTGCGTCAGTGACGGCGCCGAGCGGTGGGCTGTCGAAGATGACGCGGTCGTAGTGCTCGAGCGCTTCGCTCACGAGCTCGCCGAACCGCTGGCTGTGCAGCAGCTCCGAAGGGTTTGGTGGGATGGGGCCGCAGGCCAGCACGTCGAGGTTCGGGACGTCGGTCGAGGAGACGACGTCCGTCAGCCGGGCCTCGCCGACGATGACGTTCGTCGCGCCGCGGGCGCCGGAGACGCCGAAGGCGCGGTGGACTCGAGGGCGCCTCAAGTCCGTGTCGACCAGCAGGACGCGCTTGCCGCTCTGGGCCAGCGAGATGGCGATGTTCGCCGTGACGGTCGTCTTGCCCTCGCGGGGGCTGGCGCTGGTGACCACCAGCGCCCGGATCGGATCGTCCGCGCTCATGAAGGTCAGGTTCGTCCGGATGGTCCGGCAGCACTCGGCGGCGGCGCTCATCGGGTGGGTGTGGACGAAGAGATCGCGGCTCGCCCCGGGTTTGGGTGCGGCGGCGCGGCGCCTGCGCTTCCCGTTGCCTTTCGCGTAGACGGGCTGTGACTCCACCCCCTCTTCGATTCGCGGCAGGATGCCGAGGATGGTCAGGCCGGTGCGCTCGACCTCGGCCACCGACTTGAGCCGCCGGTCGAGCCGGCCGAGCAGGAACGCCAGTGCCAGGCCGAGGGCCAGACCGGCGCCGACGCCGCCGGCCGCGTTGGTGGTGAAGTGCGGGCTGATCGGGGCAGTGGGCTCCAGCGCCCGGTCGAGCAGGCGCGCCGGCGTGGCGTGGAACATCCTGGTCAAGTCGGTCTCAGTCGTCCGCTCGAGCACCAGGTTGTAGAGCTTGCTGTTGTTCTCCCGCTCACGGTTGAGCCGGCTGTACTCGATCTCGCGGAGGTTCAGCTCGATGCCCGCCTGATGTGCCTGGTCGAGATCTTGTCGGTGGCCGCTCTCGATCCGGCGGATTTCGTCCACGTCGGCCTCGGCGGCGCGCAGGAGGCCCTGCAGCTCGGCGCGCATCTGCTCGCGAAGCGCCGCGATCTCTCCGGCGAGCGTCTCCATCTGCTGATGGTTCGGGCCGTATCGACGCGAGAGGCTCTCCTGCTCGGCCACCTTGGTCCGGAGCTCCGTTCGCAGGCCGGTGAGGGCGTCGTTTTCTGGAAACGCGGCCGCGGCAGCTTCGACGTCCTCGCTGTTCACCAACGAGCGGATGCGGGCCAATCGGGCTTCGAGCTCGCGCCGACGGCTGCGCGTCTCCTGGAGCTTCGTGTTGTGGTGCTGGATGTCGCTCGCGACCAAATTCTGCCGGTCCTCCATCGAGACCGAGAGGATGTTGTGATCCTCTTTGAAGCGGTGGAGGGCCAGCTCGGAGGTGTCGAGCTGGGTGCGAAGGTTGTCGAGCTGGGTGCCGAGCCACTGGAGGGCGTTGACCGTCGAGCCCAGCCGGTCCTCCATCGTCTTGTCGATGTAGGCGTCGGCGACGGCGTTGGCGAGGGTCGCCGCGTGCGCCGGGTCTTGGTCGGTGACCTTGATGGCGACGAGCCGCGTGTCCTGCACAGGTTCGACCGTCAGCCTCGCTTGGAGCGAAGACGCGGCCGCGTCGACGGCGCTGCCGGGCCACTGCTCGGGAGGCCCGTCGGGGACGTCGAAGAGGTCGGGGTGGGCGCGGACCACTCTCTCTGCCACCGTCCGGCTGGAGATGATGCGATTCTGGGTGGCGAAGAACTCCTGGCTCATCCAGAAGTTGCCGATTGGGTTGGCCACGTCCTCGACCTCGCGGCCGAGCGGCGTGCTCGGGTTCGAGTCGTACTCGATGGTGCAGGTCGCCTCGTAGATCTTCGGCTGGCGGAGCGTCCAGAAGATCACACCCGTCCCGACCACCAGCGTGACCCCGAGGATCAGCCACTTGTAGGTCCAGAACGCCCGCAGGTACTCCTGGACGTCGAGGCCGGAGCCCTCGTCGGTTTCGGCCGCCGGCGGCAGCTCTTCTCTCACGGGCGGGGCGGTCGACATCGAGCGAAAGTCCGCGGAATTCGCGGCAACCTTGTCCAGGAGGGCTGGATAGTCAAGGCGTTCCCAGTGGTTGCGCAGCGAACGCGGGGGATTCAGCCATCCGCCGGCGAACGCGCAGGCGCGCCGCGCAGGGCGGGCTGTCTGGGCCGCCGCGGCGGCAGAGCTCGGAGTAGGCGAGGAGAGCTCGGCCCAGGTTGCCCATGCGCTCTGCGAGCTGGGCCACGGCGGCAAGGCCGCCCGAGCCCGGGTCGATGCGGTTGGCGCGCTCGAAGGCCTGGAGGGCGTGACCCTGGTTGCCGAGGCTCTGCTCGAGCTGCCCTTCCGTGATCCATGCGTCGGCGGTGACCCGGGCGCGGCCGCCCGCCGACCGGCGGACGCGGGCCATAGTGGCGCGCATGGCCTCGGCGTCTCCGGCTTCCGCTTCGGCGCGTGCTCGCAAGCGGAGCACTCGGTCGGGACGATCCGCCAGCGCCTCGGCGCGGGCGAGGACCTCCATGGCCCGCTCGTGGCGACCGAGATCCGTCAGTGCGCGGGCCCTCGTGAGCTGGAGCTCGAGATCCGACTCTTGCCGGAGCGGCTCCAGAGTCGCCAGCGCATCGGCTGGCTCGCCGGCGGAAAGCTCCCGCCGGGCCTTGCGCACCGCCGCGCCGAGCACGCCGTGGTCCGCAAGGTGCCGGTCGATGGCGACGACTGCGTCGCTGTCGACCGGCAGGCAGCGGGCCACCCGATCCAGGACCCCGTCGCCGAAGCCCTCGTCCCGAAACACCCGCACCAGCTCGCTCGCGGTGGCCGGGCGCTGCCGGACGATGGTGCATGCGAGCCGCGCGCCGCGGCCGGGTAGACGCTCTTCGGCCTGCCGGAGCTCGAGGAACGCCTGTGTGGGGCGGCCTCGGAGCGCGAGGTAGCGGGCGGTCTCCACGTGCGCGGAGGGCCAACCTGGCGCGAGCAGCATGGCCCGGCTCAGCCAGGCGAGGGCGCGGATGTCGGCCTGACCCGCAGCTTCGGCCCCGCCGAGTAGGGGAAAGACGGGCTCGGCCGGGTGCAGACGAACAGCGTCGACCAGCGCCCGATGGAAGGCCTCCCGGTCGCCTTCCTCGGTCAGCGCCTCCAGCCGCCCTTGCAGCGAGAAGACGCTCTCCGCGTCGATGCGCCAGCCGAGCACGGCCACGGTGGCGATGGCCATCGCACCGGTCAGCGCGCCCGCTTGCCACGCTCGGCCGAATCGGTGCGATGACCGCGTCCGCCGGCGCGGCGCGATGACGGCTGCCAGAAGCGCGGCTGCGACGACGGCTACGCCGACCATCTCGAGCGCGAAATCGACGAGATCATGCACCACGATCGCGACCACGCCGGAAGCCGCGCCGAGCCTGTCCCAACTGCTGCCTGCGCCGAGCGCCCGGACCAGCGCCCAGCCGAGCAGGCCGAGCAGCACGAGCCCGAAGAGCAGCCCCCACTCGCTGGTCCACTGCGCGACCAGGTTCTCGGGGTTCGTGTAGCGGACGTGCTGGCCCGTGCGCGTGGACGAAGGCTTCCGAGAACGCGCCTCGGCCGACGCCGACCCAGGGGTGCTCGATGGCGAGCGCGATGCCGTTGGCGCCGATCTCCAGCTTGCTGGCGTCGCCGTGCTCGAAGTCGCGGAAGAGCGCCTCGGCGCCGACGTAGAGGCCGAGGCCCGCGACGGCGGCGACGGTGGCGGCGATCGACGCCCACGTCGTGCCGGCGTCGCGCTTCGAGCGCTCCTTGCGCCGGACGAGGCCGAGCGCGCCGAGGGCGAGGAGGCCGCAGACGAGCGCGGCAACGCCGCCGCGCGAGACGGAGAGTAGGGCGCACGCGCCCACGACCGCCGCGGCGACGAAGTGCCCGATGCGGATGCCGGGGTCCTCCTCCTCCAGTCCGAGGCCCACCCACAGAGGGACCCCCATCGCCAGAAAGCCGCTCAGGTGATTCGGGTTCACCAGGGGCGCGACGAGAGGCGGAGCGCCGTCGATCGGTGTGTAGAGGCCGAAGACATCCGTCGCGCCCGCCGCCAGGTGGCCGAGCGCGACCAGGGCCATCACCAGCGTGGAGAGCGCGACGAGCTGGAAGACACGCTTTCGGTGTCCCAGCCCGATCAGCAACCACGCCGCGAAGAACGCGGCGACGACCGCGCTCCCCTTGACCACCTCGGCGCGGGTGGCCCCCGGCGAGATGGAGAGCGGCACCCAGCTCGGCTCCGGCGTGTCCACCAGCTTGGCGGCGGTGTCCGCCATCCGGACGGCCTCCGGCTGGAGCAGCTCGGTCACCGCGCGCGGCAGCGGCACGGCCTGCAGGATCGTCCACACCAGCGTCACGATCAGGGCCGCGCTGGGGAGGTCGACCGGCACCTTCAGCCCGTCGGCCCGCGCGGACCAGGCCGCGGTCAGCGCGGCGACGCCGGCCAGCGCCGCGATGATCGCCATCCCCCAGCCGTAGGTGCCGCCGAGGAGCTGCGGCGAGACGACGACGCACACGCCGAGCGCCGCCGGCGAGACGTAGAGCACCGCACGGCGGATACGCCTCCGGCGCCCGCTCGAGCGCCTCCGCCTCCGTTCAGTCGGCGGCACCGGAGGTCATGGCCAGAGCACCGAGCGGCGGTGGCGGCGCTTCTTCTCGCGGCGGACGCGACGCGCGAGGCTGTTCGGGCTCGGGCTCTTTGTACTCGGGGACGCAGTCGTGCAGCGCGGCGACCACCCGCTCGCGACTCGGTCGCTCGAGGCAGGTCGAGAGCGCGTCGAGGTGCTGGATGACGTCGCCCCACGCCGCGGCAGGCCGGCGGCCGACGAAGATCTTGGGGTGCCGGGTCTTGTCCGCGTTCTCGCCGTCGGTGGCGATCTCCTCGAAGAGCTTCTCGCCGGGGCGAACGCCGGTGAACGCGATCTCGATGTCCTCGTCCGGCCGGAAGCCGCTCAGCCGAATGAGATCGCGGGCGAGGTCCACGATCTTCACCGGCTCGCCCATGTCGAGCACGAAGATCTCGCCGCCGCGCCCCATGCTGCCGGCCTGGAGCACGAGCTGGCAGGCCTCGGGGATGGTCATGAAGTAGCGGCGCATGTCCGGGTGGGTGACCGTGACGGGGCCGCCGTCCTCGATCTGCTGCCGGAAGATCGGGATGACGCTGCCGGCCGAGCCCAGCACGTTGCCGAAGCGCACGGTCACGAAGCGCGTCTCGCTCCGGCCGGCCAGCGCCTGCACGTACATCTCGGCCACGCGCTTGCTCGTGCCCATCACGCTGGTCGGGTTCACGGCCTTGTCGGTGGAGATCATCACGAAGCTCTGTACTCCGTGCTCGTCCGCCAGGTCGGCCACCGTCTTGGTCCCGAAGACGTTGTTCTTGATGGCCTCGCCCGGGTTCCACTCCATCATCGGCACGTGCTTGTGCGCCGCGGCGTGGAAGACGGCGTAGGGCGAGTAGCTCCGGAAGACCTCGCGCATCCGGTCGACGTCGCCGACGTCGGCCATCAGCGGCACGATGTCGAGCTCGGGGTGCCGCTTGTGCAGCTCGCGGTGGATCTCGAAGAGGTTGTTCTCCGCGCGCTCGGCCAAGAGAAGCCGTGACGGGCGGAACGTGGCCACCTGGCGGCAGAGCTCCGAGCCGATGCTGCCGCCCGCGCCGGTCACCAAGACGACGCGGTCGCGCAGATCCTGGGCGATGGCGTCCTGATCCAGCGCAACGGGTTCGCGTCGGAGCAGGTCCTCGATGGCCACCGGGCGGATGCGCGCCAGCTCCACGCGACCCCCCGCGATCTCGTAGAGACCGGGGATGATCTTGACGGGCAGCCCTGCGTCCTCGGCCAGCTTCGAGATGCGGCGGATCGTCGACCCAGGCGCGCTGGCCATGGTGATGAGGACTTGCGCCGCGCCGTGTTCGACGCAGAGCTCTTCCAACCGCTCGGTCGTCCCGAGGACGGGCACGCCGTTGACCACCGAGCCGACCTTGCTCGCGTCGTCGTCGAGGAAACCCACCGCGCGCAGGCCCAGATCGGGCCGGTTGGCGAGCTCCTTGGTCATCAGCACGCCGCCCTGACCGGCGCCGATGAGCATCGTCGGCACGGCCTCGCGCGTCGTTCCGCCGAGGCGGCGTCGCGTCTCGACCTCTTCACCGAGGATGCGCCTCAGGCCGCGTACGCCGGTGATGGCCACGAACATCAGCACGAAGTTCATGGCGATGACCCCGAGCGGAATCACGGCGTGGCGGAGGTAGACGTAGTCGCTCTGCAGCTCGCCGAGGCCGATGCGTGCCCAGAGCAGCACGACGCCCGCCACCAGCGTCGCCGCGAGGATGCGCCAGGCCTCCCGCAGCCCGATGTAGCGCCACGAGAACTTCGGCACGCCGAAGCCCCAGAGCACGATGTACTCGCCGATGACCACGTAGGGGACGGTCAGCGCGAGCCGCCCGATCATGTCGGTCGGCGGCCGCCAATCGAAGCGCAGGAGGAACGCGACGGAGAACGCGAGCGCCAGCGCCACCAAGTCGATGGCGAGCTGAGACAGTCGCAGGACGTGCCGTCGCATGCGCGTCAGCCTCGCCCCACCGTGCGGCGGATGCAATCGATGACGCGAGCGCGGTCGTCGGCGCTCATGTTCGTGGAGCTGGGCAAGCAGATGCCGCGGGCGAAGAGGTCCTCGGCGACCTCCCCACCGAAGCGCTCGGCCGACGCGTAGAGCGGCTGGGTGTGCATCGGCTTCCAGACCGGGCGCGCCTCGATGTCTTCGGCGGCCATCGCGTGGACGAGCGCGTCGCGCGAGACGCCCAGCTTCGCCTCGTCGACGAGGAAGACGCTGAGCCAGTTGGTGTGCAGTCCCCAGTCCGCTTGCGGCATGAGCTCGATACCCTCGAGGTCGGAGAAAGCCTCCGCGTACGCGAACGCGTTCGCCCTGCGCTGGCGGACTCGGTCGGCGAGCACGCGGAGCTGGCCGCGGCCGATCCCCGCCAGCACGTTGCTCATCCGGTAGTTGTAGCCGAGCTCCGAATGTTCATACGCGATCGACGGGTCGCGGGCCTGGGTGGACCAGAAGCGGGCCTTCTTCACCATCTCCTCGTCCCGGCCGATCAGCGCGCCGCCCGAGGTGGTGGTGATGATCTTGTTCCCGTTGAAGCTGGCCACGCCGACGTCGCCGAAGGCGCCCACCTGTTGCCCGCGGTAGAGCGTGCCGAGCGCTTCGGCTGCGTCCTCCACCACCGGCACCTCGTAGCGGCGCGTCACCTCGAGGATGCTGTCGAGGTCGGCGCTCTGCCCGAAGAGGTGCACCAAGATCAACGCCTTGGGCCGCCTCCCGACGGCGGCCTTGGCCGCCAGCGCGTGCTCCAGCACGTTCGGATCGAGGTTCCAGGACACTCGCTCGCAGTCGAGGAAAACCGGCTTCGCGCCCTGATAGACGATGGGGTTCGCCGTCGCCACGAACGTCAGCGTCGGACAGAGCACCTCGTCGCCGGGCCCCACGCCGAGCAGCCGGAGGCCCAGATGGATCGCCGCCGTCCCGGAGGCCAGCGCGCACACGTGCCCGCCCACCACCTCGCCGAGCTCCTCCTCGAACGCCGTGATGTTCGGCCCGACCGAAGACAGCCAGTTCGTCTCGAACGCCTCGTGAACGAACGAAAGCTCCTCCCCGCCCATGTGCGGCGCCGAAAGATAGATGCGGCCACTCATGCCGAACACTCCTGAACACCCCCTCCCTCAGGAAGGGGGCCGGCCGAACACTCCTGAACACCCCCTCCCTCAGGGAGGGGGCCGGGGGGTGGGTGGCGAAGGCAACGCATCAAGCTGCTCCGTAGTACGCTCGATACCACTCCACGAAGCGCCGAACGCCGTCCTCGATGGACGTCTGAGGCTTGAACCCCACGTCGCGCACCAAATCGTCGACGTCGGCGTACGTCGCGGGCACGTCGCCGGGCTGCATCGGCAGCATGTTCTTCTCGGCGCGCTGCCCGAGGCAGTCCTCGAGGACCTCGATCATGTGCATCAGCTCGACCGGCTGGTTGTTGCCGATGTTGTAGATGCGATAGGGCGCGTTGCTGGTTCCCGGATCCGGCTTCGCGCCCGACCAATCGCCGTTCGGCTCCGGGATCCGGTCCGCCACCCGCACCACGCCCTCGACGATGTCGTCCACGTAGGTGAAGTCGCGGCGCATCTGCCCGTGGTTGAACACGTCGATGGGCCGGCCCTCGAGGATGGCCTTCGTGAACAGGAAGAGCGCCATGTCCGGCCGGCCCCAGGGCCCGTAGACCGTGAAGAAGCGCAGGCCCGTCGTCGGCAGCCGGTAGAGGTGGCTGTAGGTGTGGGCCATCAGCTCGTTGGCCTTCTTGCTGGCCGCGTAGAGGCTGAGCGGGTGATCCACGTTGTCGTGCACCGAGAAGGGCATCGTCGTGTTGGCCCCGTAGACCGAGCTCGACGACGCGTAGACCAGGTGCTTCACGCCCCCGTGGCGGCAACCCTCGAGCACGTTGGTGAACCCGACGAGGTTGCTGTCCACGTAGGCGTGCGGGTTCGTCAGCGAGTAGCGGACGCCTGCCTGGGCGGCGAGGTTGACCACCACGTCGAAGCGCCCCTCGGCGAAGAGGCTCGCCATGCGCTCGCGGTCGGCGAGGTCGACCTTGGCGAAGCGGAAGCCCTCGTGCCGCTTCAGCCGCTCGAGCCGCGCCTCCTTGAGCGCGACCGAGTAGTAGTCGTTGACGATGTCGAGCCCGACCACCTCGTCGCCGCGGGCGAGCAGCTTCTCGCTCAGGTGGTAGCCGATGAACCCGGCCGCGCCGGTCACCAAGAACTTCGCCATGGCTCAGAGGCTCCAGTAGGCGATGGGGGAGGGCACCTCGGAGGGGTGCAGCATCGACTTCACGTCGGCGATGGCGCCGCGTGGGGTCAGTCGGCCGAAGAGCTGCTCGCGCGGCATCTCGCGATACTCACGGTGCGCGACCGCGAGGACGAGCCCATCGAGCTCCGAGAGCTCGTCGAAGCTGGACAGGCGGAGCCCGTACTCCTCGAGCGCCTCTTCCGGATCGGCCATCGGATCGTGCACGAGCGGCTCGACGCCGAACTGCCGGAGCTCCCCGATGATGTCGGGCACCCGGCTGTTGCGCAGATCCGGCACGTCCTCCTTGAACGTCAGCCCCAGGATGCCGATCCGCGCCGCCTTGATGGCCGTGTCCTGGGTGATGAGCTGCTTGATGAGGCTCTGCGCCACGAACGCGCCCATTCCGTCGTTGATCCGCCGGCCGGCGAGGATGACCTGCGGGTGGTAGCCGACCGACTCGGCTCGCGCGGTCAGATAGTAGGGATCGACGCCGATGCAGTGCCCGCCGACGAGGCCAGGCCGGAAGGGCAGGAAATTCCACTTCGTCCCTGCCGCCTCGAGCACGTCGTTGGTTCGGATCCCGAGCCGGTCGAAGATGAGCGAGAGCTCGTTCATCAGCGCGATGTTCAGGTCGCGCTGCGTGTTCTCGATCACCTTGGCCGCCTCGGCGACCTTGATGGACGGCGCGCGGTGCACGCCCGCGTCGACGATGGCCTCGTAGGCGCGGGCGACCCGCTCCAGCGTCTCCGCATCCTCGCCGGACACCACCTTCACCGTGCGCTCGAGCGTGTGCTCCTTGTCGCCCGGGTTGATGCGCTCGGGGGAGTAGCCGAGCTTGAAGTCGACGCCCTGCTTCAGCCCCGAGACCTGCTCGAGGATCGGCCCGCAGAGCTCCTCCGTGACGCCGGGGTACACGGTCGACTCGTAGACGACCACTGCACCTTTGGTCAGCATCTTGCCGACCGTCTCGGACGCCTTGCGGACGGGCGTCAGGTCGGGCTGCCGGTTCGCGTCGATGGGCGTCGGCACCGTCACCACGATGAACGTCGGCTGACCTACCTCCGCGACATCACTGGTGAAACGGAGCGTCGTGGCGCCTAGCGCCTCGCTCTCGATCTCGTTGGTCCGGTCGTGCCCCGCTTTCAGCTCGCGGATGCGCCGCTCCGAGATGTCGAAGCCGACGGCGTCCGGGAACTTCCGGGCGAACGCCAGGGCCACGGGGAGGCCCACATAACCGAGCCCGATCGTCGCAATTCGTTCAGAAGACACGTGTTTCAGCCCTTGCTACGGGATTGGCCGGCCGACCTTGCACCTCGGGTCCGCCTCCGTCAATCGCGCCGAGCATCCGTTGCGCCGCGCCCCCCACGAGTTCGCCGTACTGATCACCCCCTCCCACCACCAGTCCCTCCGGGTCGGATCACCCCCTCCCACCGGGAGGGGGCCGGGGGGTGGGGCCCCCAGCAAAAAGGACCCTTGAATCACCCCGCCCCGCGAAGAAACATACCGCCCGCGTGTCCTGGCTCCGAGACATCCCGAACCCCAGCCTCGCCCTCCGCGCCAAGCGCGTGCTGGACGTTGTCGTCGCGGGGGCAGGCCTCGCGGCGGGCGCGCCGGTCCTCGGCGCCATCACCGCGATGGAGCTCGCCTTCCACGGCTGGCCGCCTGTCTTCACCCAGGACCGTCCGGGCCAGAACGGCTGCGTGTTCCGCATCGTGAAGTTCCGGACCATGACGAACGAGCGCGGTCCGGACGGGGAGCTGCTGCCCGACGGGGACCGAATGACCGCCTTCGGCCGCTTCCTGCGCTCCACCAGCATGGACGAGCTCCCCGAGCTCTGGAACGTGCTCGCCGGCGACATGTCCCTGGTCGGCCCGCGGCCGCTCTTGGTTCGGTATCTGCCGCGCTACACCCACGAGCAGATGCGCCGCCACGAGCTGCCGCCCGGCATCACCGGATGGGCTCAGATCAACGGTCGCAATGCGCTGAGCTGGGACGACAAGTTCGCCCTCGACCTCTGGTACATCGACCACTGGTCACTCGCGCTGGACCTGAAGATCCTCTTCGCCACGGCCAAGAAGGTGCTGGTCCGCGAAGGCATCTCGGCCGCGGGCGAGGCCACCATGCCCGAGTTCATGGGCAGCGAGGCGCACGCGTGAGCCCCACTCGGATCGTCATCATCGGCGCCGGCGGCCAGGCTCGGGACACCGCGTGGCTCATCCGCGAGATCAACGCCGTCGAGCCCAGCTACGAGCTCGCCGGCTTCGTCGTGAGCGACGCCAGCAAGCTCGGTCCGCACGACAGCGAGGTGCTCGGGGACGAAAGGTGGCTCGAGGCCAACCGAGACGCGTTCGACGCCTTGGCCCTCGGAATCGGCACGCCGGCTGCCCGCCTCCGGGTCGGCGCACGGCTGAGCGAGCGTTTCCCCGACAAGGGGTGGCCGAACCTCGTCCATCCGCGCGCGGAATTCGAGCGCAACTCCGCCCGCTTCGGTCGCGGCGTGATGATCGGCGCCGGCGTCGTCGGCTCGGTCAACCTCGTCTTCGACGACTTCGCCCTCATCAACCTGGCCGTGACTCTGGGCCATGAGGCACGGTTCGGTCCTGGAGTCGTCGTCAACCACAACGCCAGCATCGCCGGTGGCGTCGAGCTCGAGCGGGGTGTCCTGGTGGGTTCAAGCGCGTCGGTCTTGCAGTACCTGCGAGTGGGGGAGGGCGCGACTGTTGGGGCCGGTGCCGTCGTGACCAAAAGCGTCCCAGCCGGCGAGACCTGGGTCGGCGTCCCCGCACGACGCCTGAAGCCAGAACCATGTGTGGAATAACCGGTATTGGAGCCTGCCCGCGGCGATTTCCCGCAAAGAGAGCAACGCGCGGAGCTTTGCGGGTGCTGAAGCTCAAAGGCGATGCGCCGTGCCCGCTGCCGGAGGTTCGCTCCCGGACGTAGGTACGAGCTGAGCTGGTTGTTCCAATGCTTCGAGTCACTCACGTTACCACCGTGCCCATGTCGCTCACGTTCCTCCGCGGCCAAGCACACTTCATGCGCGAACACGGCGTGGAGCTGAGCGCCATATCGTCTCCGGGGCCGGAGCTGGTGGCATTTGGCGACGGCGAAAGCGTCCCGACGGTCGCAGTCCCGATGGCACGCCGGATCACTCCCCTCCTCGACCTGGTAGCGCTCGCACGCTTGTGGGCGCACTTTCGAAGGGTACGCCCGGACATCGTCCACGCCCACACGCCGAAGGGGGGCTTGTTGGGAATGCTGGCCGCCACTTTGGCCAGGGTTCCGGTTCGTATCTACCACATGCGCGGACTACCACTGATGGGTGCACGCGGCGCCAGGAGGTCGCTTCTCACTGCAACCGAGAGGATTTCGTGTGGACTCGCGGCAGAGGTTCTGTGCGTCAGTCAGTCTCTACGAGCTGCCGCCCTGGAGCTTGGACTGGACGACCCCGACCACATCCGCGTCCTCGCGGGCGGGAGTGGGCAGGGCGTCGACGCGGCCCAGCGCTTCAATCCGGCGCGGTTCGATGAGACGGCGCGCCTGCTTTCCCGGCGCAAGTTGGACATCCCCCCCCATGCCCTCGTCTACGGTTTCGTTGGCCGCGTGGTGCGTGACAAAGGGGTCCACGAACTACACACTGCCTGGCAGAGTGTCCGGGCCACAATTGCTGAAGCCCGTCTCGTGATTGTTGGGCCCTGGGAACCACTGGATCCGATATCTTCATCCGTTAGGACCAGCCTTGAGCGTGACGACCGCGTGCACATCGTCGGGCCCACCGCCGAAGTCCCAGCGCTCTATGCGGTGATGGACGTGCTCGTGTTGCCGACCTACCGGGAGGGTTTCCCGAACGTGCCTCTCGAGGCTGCTTCGATGGAGCTCCCCGTGATCGCCACGAGGGTCCCTGGATGTGTCGACGCGGTGCTCGACGGTGTGACTGGCACCCTCGTCCCGGCTCGCGACTCCGCCGCTCTGGCCGAGGCCATGCTGAGCTACAGAGCGGTCGAGCGCCGAATCGAGCACGGACTCGCCGGACGCCGCCGAGCCCTCGAGCAGTTTTCCCGCGAGCTCATCTGGCAGGAGCTACTCGAAACCTACCTACGTCACGCGTCCCGCAGGACGCGGCGGGGGCGCCCCGGATCGATGGCGCGGAACCCCGACACGAGGCGCTGGGACAGACGCCTTACGAGCCGGTGAGAACAGATCACGGTTCCATACCACCAGCAGCACCATCCAGAAAGGCAGGAGCGGCATGCGGTACCGTGACAGTGAGCCGAGGTTCGTAGTCGCTAGTCCGACCGCCAGCCCGAACACTCCGGTGAACGCCGCGCAAAAGGCCACCATCGGAGAGCCCGCCGTCTGTCGAAACAGCTCGGCCCACGGGTTGGACCTGACTGCGCGCAGCGCGAGGAGTAGTATGACTGTCGCCTCGGCCGCAGCGAGCAAACTGACCGCGTTGTGGATCTCAAAGAAGAGCGGCCGAAACAATGAAGTGAAGAGGGCCAGTGGAGCAAATGCCAGTTGTCCGACGAGGCTTCGCTCGCCTGGATCACCGATACTGTAGTTAGACCCTCCCTCTACACGCTGTCCCACCAGCTGGAGATTTGCAACGCTTTCTCCCAGCCGCTCAACTTGGAACTGCGGAAAGATTCGTCCCAGGGCGAGCACTCCGCCAAACGCGACGAGGGCCGCCAGTGCCAGGTAGAGCGGCTTGCCCAGCACAGTTCCACGTCTGGCCGCGAATCGGGAATAGATTAGGGCGCCCGATCCGGCGGCAAATGCGAAAAGAATATATGGCTTGACGAGTGCGACTGGCAACGCCGCGATGCCCATCGTGACTACTGGCATTGGCGATGCCCGCCGCGACAATCGATTGAGGGCCGCCGCCATCACGCAGAGCGGGCCCATGGCAACGGATTCCTTTAGTAGACCCGAAGCCCAAAAGGTCGACGACGGCAACAACAGGATGACGCCGGCGATGGGATTGCCACGGTACTCGAGTCCTCCAGCTCGAAAGCTGCGAACCAAAACCAGCTTGCCGATGAACGACGACGTTGCGACCACCGCAATGCCCGCTTGCGTCGAACCGCCCACCAGTGCAAATAATAGCCCGGATATCCCTGCCATGCTAGCCGTGGATCCGGCTCCTATGACGCGCACAGGCAGGTGGTAATCTTGCTGTAGTGTGAGCCGGATGACGTCGGGAACGAACCGCACGGGGTCAGTCTCTATCAACCGCGCGATCCACCGCCCTTCTAAGGCGTAAACGAGCATGTCTCCGCCGCCGAAATAGTGCTCTGTCAGCAAAACCTGCGCGACGGCGGAAAGAAGATGTGCCACGTACGCCAGATAGCAAACAGTTGCGAGCTTCCCCGGGAAGCCGCGAACAAAGTAGCTCATCGTCGCGGCCCCCACCATCCACACGATGGGGGTTGCGATGATATCTACCGATTCCACCCTCGCGTCCTTTCGGCCACGTCGCGCGCGCCGCTCTCGAGAAGGGCTCGACCGGCGCTCTCCCGCTCAGCGGTTGGTCGCTGCCTCGCCGCCTCCAACCACGACTGGAACATGAGCACGTCCCATAGCTGGGTGCTCCAGTCTTGCACCCCACTAGTGTGCTCAGTCCAGGTCCGCTCCACCAGCTCGGGGGCAAAGTAGCCATCATCACGCAGCCGGGCGGGAGACAGCAGCGAGTCTGCCCAATCTCTCAGCGGACCGCGCAACCATGTGGCAAGTGGCATGCTGAACCCCATCTTGGGCCGGTCAATGAGTTGCCGAGGCACTCGGCGGTAGAGAACTTGACGGAGCGCCCACTTCGACTGAGCGTCACGGAATCGCATTCGCGATGGCAAGGAGAGGGCGAACTCAACCACCCGATGGTCGAGAAGTGGTACGCGCGCCTCGAGGCCACAAGACATGGTGGCGCGATCCACCTTCGTCAGTATGTCTTCGGGCAGATAGACTAAGAGATCTCGCAGCATCATTTGAGTTCGAGGGTCCTTCGTCCTCGTACTCGAATCCAATACCTGAGGCATGGGTAGGTTCTGCGCATCCTTGACCACGCTCTCGCCTCGCCAATGGTCGAGGAATGCCTCGTAGAGCGCTTCGACGCCCCCCGCAGACTCGGCGAAGAAACTGCCAAGCAGCTCGGCATGGACGAGGCGGCGACGAAGCGCGGGCCGCGCTGCCGCCCGGCGGAGCAGTGTCGAGTACCGCGCGGACTGCGAGAGTCTCTGAACCCCGGCCCCGACGGATCGTCGCAGGTGGCGCGGGAAGACCTCTGACGCCGCCCACATGCGGTCCAACTTGCTATAGTGCGAATATCCGCCAAAGAGTTCGTCTCCCCCATCTCCGGAGAGAGCGACGGTTACGTTTCGCCGTGCCAGCTGTGAAACTAAGATGGTGGGAATTTGCGACGCGTCGGCGAAAGGCTCGTTGTAAACAGAGCCCAATGTGGGAATGACGGCGAGGGCTTCAGATGGTGAAACGTAGTGCTCGTAGTGTTCAGTGCGAAGCGCTTTCGCCACGCGGCTCGCGAACGGCGCTTCGTCGAAGCGCGCGTCGGAAAAACCGATCGAGAAAGTCTGAACCCCTTGCGGCGCCCACTCCCCCATGAGTGAGACCACCGTCGACGAGTCGACACCCCCAGACAGGAACGCTCCGAGTGGCACATCCGACACCATGCATGAACGGACGGCATCGCTTAGCAGGGCCTCTAGTCTCTCGATCTGCTCGTGATCGTCCGCTCTGCTGGAGCCGCCACGGCTTCCCTGCTCCGGGTCGCTCACGTGGTCGAAGACCGACCAGTACGTCCGGTCTTCGACCACCAACCGACCATCACGCCGCTGGATGCGCAGAAGGTGGCCCGGCGCGACCTTGTGAACGCCGCGATAAATTGTCGCGGTTCCTGGGATGTAGCCGTACCGGAGGAACAACGCGAGTCCCGCTGGATCGACGTCGCCGCCGTGGCGAAGCATAGGTCGCATGGCGCCGAGGTCGGACGCAAAGATGAATCGGTCGCTGTCTATCGTCCAATAGAGTGGCTTGATACCAATACGGTCCCTCGCGAGCCAGAGTTCCCGAGCCCGATTATCCCACACCGCAAACGCGAACATTCCGTTGGCAGCGATTGTTGCCTGCTCGACGCCGAGTTCGGCCGCCGATTCGAGGAGTACCTCCGTATCCGAGTTTCCACGAAAATTGCGCGTGCGGAGGCACGAACGTAGCTCGCGAAAATTGTAGATTTCGCCGTTGTACGTGACGGCAAAGCGCCCGCAGCCGGAGCGCATGGGTTGAGCGCCGGCTGTCGACAGGTCCAAGATCGCGAGACGGCGATGCCCTAGTGCGATCTCCGCCCCAGCATCGGCCCAAACCCCAGATCCATCGGGACCCCGATGCGTGAGTCGTGGGAGCATGGCCTCGACGTCCACGCTTGCGTTCGCACCCCCCCAGATTCCAGCGATGCCACACATGTTTAGGACGGCCGACGGCCGCGTCCCTCGACACCGTTGTAGCCCGGACCGACCTCGACGTCGGTGAGCCCCGCCGCCCGGAACCAGCCACGAACGGTTGCGATCGTCTTGGGCCTGTCGTACCGGGGCGCGAGCATGTCAAGCGTGTCCAGCTCCGCGAGCTCTCTTGCGAGAGCGTCGTCGACGTCGGGTAGCCCTCGGAAGTCTGCCACCGCGAGCACCCACGACGCGTAGCGACCTGCGCGGAGTCCAAGGGCCCGATGCACTGCGCCAGTGACCGGATAGGCCCAGCCTAGATGAGCTTTTACGAACGCGTGCTGGGCACGGGGCGGCAAGAGGCGGGTGACTGGTCGGAGATAGTGCTTACCCCAAAGAAAAGTCTTGAACGAGAGGCGATACACATCGACGACAATCTCCCCACCAGGCTTTAGCATCCCGACGAGGGACTCAAAGGCGCGCCGCGGGTGTGGACAATGCTGCAGAACTCCCAGGCAAAGGACCTTGTCGAAGCTGCCAGGCGCGAACGGTGGGTGGTAGATATCAGCCTGCGCAAATGCGACGTTCGGATTGTGTCCGTTCGTTCGCCGGTTGGCGTCAACAGCGGCAGAGTAGTCGAACGAAAAAATCTCGGCGCCCGTGGCGGCTAGTACCTCGGTGAATCGACCTGCCCCTGATCCAGCCTCAAGGATTCGCTGGCCTCTGAGGTCATCCGGCCAGCGGGTCTCTTGGAAGAGCCGCCGCCTACTGCGCTGATCCCAACCCCGTCTGGAATCCAACTGGGTGTCGGAGAAGGTGTTCCACTGATAGCCGAACGTGTCGGCATAGTTTTCCGGCGGACAGAATCGAGGTGTTCCGCGCCGGATGGGGAAGGTGTCGCCGCCACCGCTGAGCTGACCCTCCTCGATCTCGTCGACCTTCTCCGATGACGACTCGAGCGAGAGGGACGCGCCGTTGGTGGGGTGGCGGTACATGGAGGTGTGAGCGACCTGCATGGTTAGACTATGTCGGCTGCGCCAGACCGTGTCGAGGCGAGTCCCTGCGCTGAAGGTCGGTTGCGTGGGGCAACAGTCCCAATCGCACCCCTCGCCGCTGGCGCGATGGGGTGTAGAGCACCCCAGACTGCGGCTTCTATCGGCCCGCGAACGTGAAGCGCGACCGAATCGTTGCGTAGCCCGCCCCGAGGACAGACCGCCAGCCTTCGGCTCCGAACGGCCACTGCCCGAAGGAGCGAACAGAAGCTCCCGCGGCCCCGCGCACTCGGCCGTGCGAGAGGTGCGCGGCCGCGATGCGCCGGAGCAGGAGGGCGCGCATTCTCCGTCGCGCGGGCCACCCCAGCGCCTTCGCGACGCGGTGGTCGCGCGCATGCTCATCATATATCCTAAACAGCTCGTGTTCGAAGGAGTGAGTCCGTCCGCCGAGTCCCGTCAGACTAATACGGTAGTCCACGACGGCGCCAGGGATGTACTTGGCAGTATGAGACCGCAGTAGACGAAGGAGGAAGTCTGCATCTTCGAATGGGAGCGTTTCATCAAATCCACCCAAGCGGTCGAAGACATCGGAGCGAATCGTGCAGGCTTGCAAGGGAAGGGTCGCGCGAAAAAGAGCGTAGTCGACATACAGAGCGGGCGGTGTGCGGGGCGCCAGGTTTACGGTGCGCAAGAAGGCGCCGCGTTCATCGATGTGTCGGATATCACCAAACACGGTCGCAAGATTTGGTGATTGGGCTAAAGCGCGGGTCTGGGAGGTGAGCTTCTCCGGAAGCATCCGATCGTCGGACGCAAGTATCGCGAGAAACGTGCCTGAAGCCTGGCGTCGTGCCGTGTTCAGCGTCGCGCAGATACCCCGGTTTTCGGTGTCCATCAGAACCCAGGGCCGATGAACTCGTGCGAGGCTATCGCGAGCACGCTGGAGAGTTCCGTCCGTCGAGCCGTCGTTGACTACCACGATCTCGACGGCCTCACAGGTCTGTGCGTCGATGCTGGTGATGCACTCATCGACGAACGGTTCGTGGTTGTAGGCGGGCACGAGCACGCTAACGAGGTTTGCTCTTTCCCCGGCGGGCAGGGGGGGGCCACCCGTCTCGAACGACCGGACTGCGCTACGTACGTCATCCACCGGGGAGTTCCGAACCACCTTAGCGCCCTTTCAACCGCAGAATCGCCATGACTCTCGCGAGAGGCCCGGAGAGGTCGGCGATCCGGGTGAGGTGCCTGGCGGCGTAGCCGGCGAGAGACACGCAAATGACTGCGCCCACGCCGGCACCGAGCCGGGCGTCGAGTCGGGCGGCGATCTGCACCACGGCAAGCGACCCGAGAAGTGTGAGCAGGACGACCGCATTGCGCCGCGCGAGACGAAATCCTGTTCGGCGTCGCGCCAACCAGTAGACCGTAGCTCCAAGTGACACGTACATCGCGATGAACCCAAGGCCCGTGGCCTCCAGGCCTCTGTGCGGAAGCAGCAGCGTGGTGACGGCAACGAACGTGGCGGCGGCTCCGAACTCGGTGAGAAAAAACTGACGCCCCTCCCCAGCGGCCAGTAGAATGTACCCGAGAGGCCAGCTCGCGACCTTGAGCACGTCCCCGATGATCTGCCAGCGAAGAACCGTGATAGCGGGCACGAACTCGTGGCTATAGAGGAGCTCAACGATCCAGGGGGCGAACGCAAGTAGGGCGACGAAGAGAGGTGACGACACGGTCAGCCCCACTTCGATTTGTTGGTTGACGAGCGTGTTGACCGCCCGGTGATCAGCTATGACCGCGGTTAGGCGTGGGTAAAAGTCTGTGCCCATAGCGGTTAACACGAACCCGATGTAGGTCATCGAGAGGGCCCAAGCTGCTTGAAAGTGGCCCAGCGCATCGGTTGTCAGGATCCGCTCGATCTGGCTTCGGACCAGTAGTTGTGAGAGTGGTACTCCGAGCCCCGCGACCATGAATGCAAAACCGAGTCGGGCCATCGTGCCCCAGTTCGATATGAGTGAGGCCGCCGGCGTCGCGGGAGGGCGCGGGAGACGAAGTTTTGCGACCAGGAGTGCACCGACTGCAAAGCCGGCGACGGGTTCAACGATTACGAACGCGACCAGTCCGCGGTCCAGCCAGATCGCTAGCAATACGCCGCCGACGACTGCCGAAAGAGCAGCGCCAACGATCCGCACCAACGCGAGATCAGCCGTCCGTCTCAAACCGTTCAACAGCGCGCGCTGTCCGCCCCCCGCGACCACGAAGAGTACCGCAATAGCGAGCCATCCAACGTCGTTCGCTCGGTTTGGGGCCTGGAGCATCCAGCGGGCTGCGGGAGAGCGGATCGCCCAGGTGGTGAGCGCCCCAGCGAATGCGAGTATGAGCGTTCCCCAGAAGAGGGTTCGCCGTGCGGTTCCCAGCCCTTCGACTCGTCCGATGGAGGCGGCCTCGGCCACCTGTCTGGTGCCCGTTGCAGCGATGCCCAGCCCAGCGACGGAAGAGAGCGTTCCCGCGAGATTCGCATACAGTCCGACGAGTCCGAGTCCCGTTGGGCCGACGAGGAGCGCGGCAAACTTCGTGCGAGCAATTCCAATCAGTACGGCAATGATCGATGCCCCAGCAACAATGGATGATGACTGGAGAATCTGGCGGTAAGAAGCGGCACGAGACCGATCTCCTCGAGAGAGCGGGGGTTCCATCGGCATCGCGTCAGGCGTCGAGGTGGCGCATTACCCTGGCGGGCGATCCAGCGGCGACGGTGAATGCTGGAATGTCTCGGGTGACGACACTAGCCGTGGCGACGACGGCTCCCTGCCCCACCGTGACACCCTTTAAAATCCGGACGCCTGAACCGATGAAGGCGTCGTCCTCCACGATCACTGGGGCAGCATCTTCGGGTCGTGAGGAGCGACGCTCGCGCACGCTGAGTCCGTGGAAGTCGCTGTCGTATACTTCGACCTGGGTTCCGATGAGAGCCCGTTTGCCAATTTGAATGTATGTGTGCTCAGCGATCGCGACAAAACCGTTGTTGATGATGGTTCCTCGCCCGAAATGGATACTGCTGCGAGGTCCGCGTGCCTCAATATGTGCGATGGTTGTTACGAAGTGAGGAGAGGGGAAGTAGCCGATCGTCACGTCGTCGTCGAATGTTATGTGGCCGCTTCCGATTATCAGGGCTGGTTGCGCAAGGCGGGGAGCGCCTTGGACATGGGCCCGCCACTGCGTACGCCAGGCAAGCACACGCGCCCCCTGAACTGCGTAGAGCACGGCGTTGCGCGCTTTGCGCACGAGGTTCGTAGTCACGCAACACCTCGCAACGCGCTAGCGACAGCAGTTGCCACTCCCTCATCATGATGGGGACTGATGGGCAGACTCAGTACCTCACGTGCGAGCTGTTCGGCCACAGGGAGACTGCCGTCCTGGAGTCCGAGTGCGGTATAGGCTTCTTGCCTGTGTGGAGGGATTGGGTAGTGTATCAGGGTTGCGATCCCGGCCGCCGCAAGTCGTTGTTGAATTTCGAGGCGCTCCGGGGTGCGCACCACGTATAGATGCCATGCGGATTCGCCGTGAGTTGCCGTGTTTGGAAGTCTAAGCGGGAGGCCGGCAAGACTGGACGTGTACGCCGCTGCCAACGCCTGACGCCGAGCGTTCCAGTTGTCGAGATGCCGCAGCTTCGCACGCAGGACAGCTGCCTGAATCGGATCAAGGCGGCTGTTGAATCCGATGCGTTCGTTTACATACTTCGTACGAGAGCCGTAGTTTCGGAGGGTGCGGACCACGTCGGCCAGTTCGGCGTCGTTCGTCGTCACCGCACCTCCATCGCCCAGCGCACCGAGGTTTTTGCCTGGATAGAAGCTCCAAGCTACGATGTCACCGTGCGATCCAATACGGGTGCCTTTGTATCGTGCTCCGTGCGCCTGAGCAGCGTCCTCCACGACCCGTAGGTCGTGGCGATGTGCGAGCGCCAGGATCGGATCCATGTCGGCGGGCTGCCCGTAGAGATGGACCGCGATGATTGCTCGGGTACGTTTCGTGATGGCTGCTTCGATCTGCCTCGGATCGACGTTGAATGTGTCGGGGTCCGGCTCCACGGGAACGGGTCGTGCGCCGCTGTGGCTGATTGCCAGCCACGTCGCGATGTAGGTGTTGGACGGCACCAGGACTTCGTCGCCGGGCCCAATCCGAAGGGCGTGCAGTGAAAGCGTGATCGCGTCGAGCCCGTTGCCTACGCCGACACAGTGTCGGGCACCGCAATACCTGGCCCACTCTTCTTCGAAGGCGTCGACCTCCTCGCCGAGCACGTACCATCCCGAGTCGAGGACGCGACGGATAGCGTTGTCGATCTCCGTGCGGAGCTCGGTCGTCTGCGATCGCAGGTCCAGGAACGGGATCATGTCCGCCTCAATTGAAGAATTTTGTCGTAGTCCCGGATATAGTCTTCGGGATCATAGGGTTCGGAAGCGAAAACGAGCAAAACTGCATCGTTGGTGTAGCGGTATTGAATGCCCCAGACCATGGGTGCGATGTGGACGCCAGTTGTGGGGCTATCGAGCGCGATTGGCCTCGGTGGCTTCCGTCGTCTACGACGAGTGAACAGCTGCCGTGGACACAGATGAGGAACTGGTGGCACCCGCGGTGAGCGTGCTCGCCGCGTGTCTCGAGGCTAGGCACGCCAAAGACGGTAAAGAACCGTCTGGTTGCGAACGGTATCGTCTTCTCGAATTCACCGACCATCAGCGCTCCGCGTATGTCTTCAAAGCGAGGCAGCGCGTGGATGCGGACGCCATCGACGGCGGTCTCGGAGGTCAGTGGAGGAGGGGCTGACGTCTCCGGCGCGAGCGCCTTGGCGGTGTTCGCGTACCCGACAATGCGCGCAGGGTTGCCGACCGCGATAGCGTTGGGGGGGACATTTCGAGTGACGACGGCACCGGCGCCGACCATTGCGTTAGCTCCAACCTCAATTCCAGGAAGAATGGTGGCGCCTGCGCCAATGGACGCCCCCCGGCGCAGGCAAGTCTCAAGCGGGGCGCCATGGTGCTTGCTGCGGGGAAAACGGTCGTTCGTGAAAGTTACGTTTGGGCCAATGAATACGTCGTTCTCGACGCGGAGGCCGTTCCAAAGTTGAACGCCATTTTTTACGGTGACGCGATCGCCAATTTGCACATCAGATTCAAGGAAGCAGTGCGAGCAGATGTTGCAGTCTCGGCCGATCTGTGCCCCATCGAGCACGACAACATACTGCCAAAGTTGCGAGCCGGGCCCCACATCGCTCGACTGTACGTCGGCCAGGGGGTGAACGAAGGGCGGGGGGGACGTATCGTCTGCGTTGGGCATGTGGGATGGTGTCGCAAGGGTCGCATTAGCGGGGTACGGTGGGCTCTCGTCGGTTGCCGGCGGGTCTGCTACCGTTCAGGGGACTGGTACCTGGGAAGCTTGCACATGACAAGGGCCGGTCGGGCGCCCTGGAGTGGTATATGCGGAGAGCCATCGGGAGCGTGTTCACGCCCAGTACGAAGTTGGCCGCGGCGGTCCTTAGCGTTCTGGTTGGGGGCTGTTTCCTGGAGCGGTCGGCGTCCGTCGTTGCGCCGACGCTGTGCGATGATTGTCGGCCTTGCGTGGCTGGTGAGGACTGCGTCGGCGGGCGATGCCGAGCGGGCGG
Organism: uncultured Pseudomonadota bacterium; assembly: GCA_963832725.1. GTDB lineage: Bacteria > Myxococcota_A > Polyangia > Polyangiales > Sandaracinaceae > JAEZBP01. The sequence goes on along the minus strand of CAWHVG010000003.1, from coordinate 806,466 downwards.
CGTCGATGGGGGGCTCGATGCGGGCGGGCGTAGTGACAGCGGTGTTCCGGATGCGGGCAACGACGCCGGGAACGTCGACGCGCACGTGGACATCGACGCCGGACCGCCGGCGCACTGCTCGGACGGGATGTTGAACCAGGACGAGACCGACATCGACTGCGGCGGGTCGTGCCATGGGTGCTGGATGTGCGCGCGCTGTGTGCGCGACGCCGATTGCACCACTGGCCCATGCTCCTCCGGTCGTTGCGAGCCCGTTACGCAGGACGTGCCGGGAGTGGATGGAATGTCCACACCAGCGTTCGTTCGCGAGGATGGTGCCATCCTTTTGGCTCACTACGCGCCAGGGACCTGGCACAGCGCATACGACCCAGCCCTGTACCAACAGACGACAACGACGGGAGGCGTGGACAGGCCGACTGGGTGGGCGCCCGACCCGTGCGCAGAGTCGGGGCACGTCGACATGACCCGCTTCGATCCCTCTGCCCGTGTGGTGCGGATGGAGTGTGGTACGAGCCTCGAGAACATCGAGGAAAGCGTTTTCAGCGACTCCATGTTCTCCGGTTTTCACTCCGGAACGCGGGGCACTGTGGGGGCCGTGGGCACTCCGGGGTGGGGCGCCATCGCAAGTCACGACTCGCTGCAAGCCCGGGCCAGCCAGGCGATGTGTGGCTTGTACAACTATGTGACCGCGCCAGCAGGCGGCATTGCCTATTGCAGTGGCACGGGCGGACCGAGTTCCTATGCGAATCATCTCGTGTCGTACGGGAGCTACAACGACCCGGCCGTTCCAGGGGTCTATGCGGGTTGCGGTGGGCGGGGGTGCATCGGCACGTCCTGCGACATCGAGGTTTGGGTCTGGTTGGAGTGACGCGCTACTCCGACACGTGGTGGCAGCGGTCCCGGCGCAACCACAGGCTCGTCGGAGGCATCGACTCGGAGTGCGCGAGCTCCGGCCGCAGGCTGTCGAAGATTTCTGGATGCGTTCGCCACGCGTGGTTGGCTGGGAACAGGATGCGGAAGTCGCTGTTGCAGGCCAAGAATGTCTCGACGAGGTACTGCTCGTTCCAGAAGAGCATGCGGTCGAGCAACCAGCGCGCCGGATAGTCACGCGGCGTGAACATGTCGTGGATGTGCACGGTCACACCCTGGGCGAGGCGGGGTAAGACCTCTTGGACGACGAACAGCACGTCGCCCTGGGGGCGAATGATGTGGGAGTTGTCGATGAACAAGAGGTCTCCGTCCGCCAGTCGCTCGAACGGGGCGAGCCCGAGCACTTCGGCGCGCTCGCGCAGCACGGTCACTCCCGCGCGCTCGAGCCACGGCATTTCGAACGGCTCGATGCAGACATGGTCGCAAGCTGCTCCCTCGGCGCGATTACGCGCGAGAGCACGTAGGACCACGAGCGTCGAGTTGCCGCTCCCTACCTCGAGGATTCGGCGCGGCTTGAGCAGTCGGACGAATCCGTAGAGTAGGGCGGCGTCGTAGCCACCATAGGTGCCGTTTCGGTAGTCGTATCGGATGTCGCTCATGCCCTCGAACGGACCCTCGATGGGTTCGTCCCGCCACGCCGTCATCGACGAAATTAGGTCGTCGTAGGTGGCCTCACGGAGATCGAGGCCTGGTAGGTGACGGACGTCGTCCAGCGAGTGGCGGAGTTGGCGCTCGGTCACGAACGGGTCGTAGTAGCGATCGACGGCCGGGATCACCCCCACGCGATGGAGGATGGAGCGGTTGATCGGGAGGTACTCCATGCCGATGCGGCGGATGAGCCGCATCTGCGCAGAGGCCGCCGCGGTCGGAAGCGCCGTGGCCGCATCCAGGACGCCGAAAACCCACAGCGCCCGTTCGCGTAAGCGCAACTGCCGGAGAAGATCGAGAGCGGCCGTCATGACATTTCCCTCAGGGTACGCGCCATTTTCCCGCGTGATTGCGGAGGCCGTCGAGGGTTCCCCGCGCTAGAAGTCTGAACCGTACGCGCTTTTCAGGTCGAACCGCAGTCGTCAACGCCGCTTCGAGCATTAGGCGTCCCGCGACCGTCGCCCAATGGGTCCATGGTTGACGGGCGCGACGCGTGACGAGAATGAGGTTACGCGCCTGATAGTAGGCGTACCAGGAAGGCTTCGAGGTGACGGTGAAGGGCCGTCCGAACGCGCGGTGCTGCGCGTACTCGTACGAGTCGTGCGCTTCCACGGTGGTCAGCAGGACCTGCCGATACCCACGACGATGCAGCAACCAGCCGTACCCGAGATCTTCCCAGCCCATCCAGAGGTCTGCCCACGGAAGGAGGCCGGCGCGGACGGGCTGCAGGCTGTACAGCGCCATGTTGGAGCTACCCCAGAAGACCTCGATGGTGTCGGGCGAGGGACGCGCCCGCTCGCCCCGGAAGGGTACCGGCAGCGACCATCGGCCGGTGAGATTGTACTCCTTTCGGCCCGTCTTATAGTGCAGGGGATACACAGCGGCGATGTTCGGACGCGATTCGCCGCATGCGACAAGTTGCGACACCACGGCGGGATCGACGACCCCGTCGTGGTTGACGGCGTAGACCCAGTCCTGCCCGGCGGCGGCCGCGAGCTCCAAGCGACGCGCCAAGTTACCGGCTGACCCGAGGTTCTCGGGCGAGTTGATGTACTGAACGCGCTTCGTCCAGCCTCGACGCTCGACCTCTGTCGCGAGGACACCCGTGCCGACGGAGTCGACGACGAGAATGTGAGCGAATACGGTCGAGTCGACGCTCGCTTCGAGCAGGCGCAGCACGCTCTCGTCATTTCGGAACGACGAGATCGCCAGGCACACTCGGGGCTGTCGGGTGTCGGTCATGGTGGCGGCCGGCGCGAGGATAGGGCCAAGCATGGTCCGTGCGCCAGTGGCTGGCGCGGCGCTCCTGGGTTGGGTGCCAAAAACCGTTCGGTCGTTCATCTATCGGTGGCGGCCCTCGGCTGCGCCCACTCCCGCGCGATATCCATTCACGGCCCCGCCGAGCCCGAACATTGGCACCGCGAGAGCTCGGACCCTCTCGCGCGAGAATTTCCGGGCCAGAATCGCGGGCGCCGCGGTTGCGGCTTCCTCCACGCCGGGTCGTGGCAAGAGGAATGCGCAATCCTCCGAGAGGACGCGGTCGAGGTCGCCGACGCCCCGGTTCGTGACCACGGGCACGCCGCATAGCAGGTACTCGCCGACCTTGATCGGAGCCACCGCCCCCTGCGAGAGCGAAGGCTGACGAAAAGCGAGTCCGAAGTCCGCCAGCCCAAGGCGGTTGGGTACCTCCCGCGGCTCCGCGCGTTCGACGTGGCCATTCGATCCGGTGCTGTCGGCAGCGGCGAGCAGCTCGCGACCGGCCTCCTCGGAGGCGGTCAAGATCATGAAGTACACCCGGCCGGGGTGCTGCTGACGCAGCGCCCGAACGAGGGCCGCCATCGTCTCGGGGTGATACTGGGGCCCGAGACTGCCCACGTACGCGACGACGAGGTCGCCGTCGGATAGGCCGAGCTCGGCACGGGCCGCAGCGCGCCGCGCAGCATCGAGCGGTCGAAAGCGCTCCTCGTCAGAGCCGTTCCTCGCCACGAGCACCTCCGCTCCCGGAGCGCGCTGGCACAGGACATCTCGCGCCACTTCCGTCCGCGCCAGCGTCACGGCGGCACGCTCGATTGCCGCTCGCTCGATTGCTCGTGCCGCCCGATACGGCAGCGCGGCCTCGGTCCATCCACCGAACTCCACGCGCTCGTCGGCGGGGAGTCCGTCGGCGTCGAACACGAACCGCTGCCGGGGAACTCCCGCCATCATCACGGCGGCGGCGGGCACGATGCTCCGTGCCATGACGACGCGGTAAGGATCCTGCCACACGCCCCGGAGCGCTTCCGTCAGGAACAGCGCGCCGCCGACCGTCAGCGTCCGCCACGTGGAGGAGCGGCGCGCGAAAACGCGGGCTCGGAAATCGATCCCGAGCTCGCGGGCCAACCGGCGTGTCGCATCCGCCTCGGAAGCGTCGCCGTAAGTGAGCTGTAGAACGCTAACGGGCATGCCCAGGCGCGCGAGGATTGGGAAGTACAAAGAACGCAGGTACATCGCGCCCGGACCGTCCCACGTAACGTACAGTAGTGAAGTCACCGACAGACCTTCGCGCTCGCGGCGGCGAGCGGGTTGCATTCGACCCGGTGTCTGGCTATCCGATGCGGGTGACGCAGCCCCTCGTCATTCGGCTCTTGCCCGTGCTGGACTTCGGTGGCGTGGAGAGCCGCGTAATGCTGCAGGCTCGCCTGGCGCGCGAACACGGCATGCGACTTCGCGTGTGCGCGTTCGACAAGGATGGCGCCGCCGCGAAGGCGATCCGCGCGACGGGCATCCCCGTCGACATCCTGGGTATCCCCGCCAGGCTGGGCTCGCTCCGGGCAACGGCTGCGCTCGTAGGATATCTCCGCCGCCAACAACCCGACGTGGTTCACGCCAGCGTCGTGGAGGCGAACGTTCACCTCTGCCTCGCGGCTCCCTGGGTTAGCAGCGCGGGCCTGATCGTCGAGGAAGTTGGGCAGCCGAGTCACAGCCGCCGCGCGCGGCTCGCCTTCCGAGCGCTGTACCGCGCGCCGGACCGCATCGTCGGAGTCTCCAAGGTGACTTGCGACTACCTGACCGAAGCCGACGGTGCGCCTCGCGACCGGGTGGAGCTCATCTACAACTGCGCTGACCCGCGGTTCTTTCCTGAAGGTAGGCGCAGCTTGGACCGCTCCGCGGAGCGTCGTGCGATTCGGTTCCTTGCGGTCGGACGCCTGCACCCAATCAAGAATCAGGCGCGGCTGCTCGAGGCATTCGCCCTCTTGCGCGCGCAGGGGGTCGAGGCAGAGCTGACGCTCGCCGGTGATGGGCCGCTGGGCGATGAGCTTCGGCGATCCGCAGAAGATTTCCGGATCACGAGCCATATGCACTTCCTCGGCTACCGAGAGGATGTGTTGCCGCCGCTCGAGCAGACTGACGCCTTCGTGCTGCCCTCGCTCTCCGAGGGCTGCAGCATTTCGCTCATCGAGGCCATGGCGACGGGTGTGCCGGCTATTGGCTCGGATGTGCCGGGCATTCGCGAAGTTCTCGGTGAGGAGCTCGCGGGGGAGTGGACGTTCCCCGCCCATGACGTCAGGGCGATGGCCGGAGTCATGAGGCGCTTCGCCGAGCTTTCGGTCGAGCAGCGCGCAGCGCTCGGGGAGCGAGCCCAGGCCCGGGCGTACGCCGAGTTCTCGCCCGAGCGCTATATGCGTCGGCTCGAGCACCTCTACGATTCCGCACGTGAGCGTGCGAGAACTCGTCGCCGCTGAGCATCCCACGTCCGGGCGCTCACCCACCTGACCGGAACCACTCCACGGTCCGTCGCAGCCCGTCACTGAGCGGCACCGTCGGTCGCAGCCCGAGGTCATGCTGGAGGCGCGAGACGTCGGCGCGGATTCGCCGGATGTCGTTCGGCCACGGATTGTGCCGCTCGACCGGAATGCTCCCGCCGGCCAGGCCCTGCACGGTCTCGAGCAGCTCGAGAATCGAGCTGTCCTCGCCGGTCCCCACGTTATAGATGCGGCGCGGGCTGCCTTCGCCGACAGCGAGGAGCGCGCGGACGACGTCGTCCACGTAGACGAAGTCGCGCGTCTGAAGGCCATCGCCGTAGAGCCGCACTCCACCGCCCGTTGCTGCGGCATGGGAGAACTTGCAGGTCACGTTGGCGTAGGGATGGGTCGGGCTCTGGCGCGGCCCGTACACGTTGAAGAGGCGAAGCGCGACCCAGTCGAAACGCCCGAGCTCGCTGTACAGGGCCAGCGTGTGCTCGCCCATGTACTTGGTGAGGGCGTACACGGACAGCGGGGCGGCCTTATCGTCCTCCCGCTTCACGGGGTCGCCGTGGTTTCCGTACACGGTCGAGCTCGACGCGAAAATGATTCGGGGGCGGTTCAGGCGTCCGGCGACCCGGATCAGCCTGAGGAGGCCCACGATGTTGATCTCGTGGTAGCGCTCGGGCTCGTGCAGGCTGTCGTAGCCGCTGATGAGCGCAGCGAGATGATAGATCCGCTCCACCCCCTCGAGGGCTTTCGCAAATTGTTCGATGTTGAGGATGGATCCCTCGATGATCTCCACGCGATCGGCGACCTGCGCGAGGTTCGCACGGGAGCCGCTCGAAAAATCGTCGAGCACGACGACATCGTGTCCGGCTGCGACGAGATGGTCGCAGAGATGGGAGCCGATGAAGCCAGCGCCGCCCGTCACCAATACCTTCATGAGATGCCCAATCGCCTTGTCTTCAGCTGCCTCTGACGCCGATACCGTCGTAGGTGAACCCCATCTCCCGCACGCTGTACTCGCTCCAGATGTTGCGGCCGTCGAGCAGGACGGGGCGGGCCATGACTTGCTTCAGTCGTTCGAAGTCGGGGTTCTGATACTGGCGCCACTCCGTCAGGAGCACGAGGGATTCGGCGTTGGCCGCACCTTCATAGGCATCCTCGAACAGCTGGATGCGTTCGCCGTAGAGGGAACGGGCGTTTTCGGCGGCCTCGGGATCGTGCGCCTGGACGATGGCGCCGTCGGCGAGGAGCGAGTCGATGAGCGTGATTGCGGCGCTCTCGCGCAGGTCGTCCGTCCGGGGCTTGAATGCCAGGCCCCAGATGCAGACGCGCTTGCCTCGAAGGTCGCCGTCGAAGTGGGCCTTCAGCTTGCGGAAGAGCAGGCCCTTTTGTCGTTGGTTGACCTTGTCCGTCGCGACCGCGAGGTCGAGCTCCAGGCCGTGGTCGCGCGCGGTGTGGACCAGCGCCTTCACGTCCTTGGGGAAGCAGCTCCCGCCGTATCCCGGGCCGGCGTAGAGGAACTTCGACCCGATGCGCTCGTCGCTGCCGACGCCGTGCCGGACCTTGTGGATGTCGGCGCCGACTTTCTCGCAGAGCGCGGCCACTTCGTTCATGAAGCTGATCCGCATCGCCAGCATGGTATTGGCGACGTACTTGGTCATCTCGGCGCTCGCCGGGTCCATCCAGACCATGCGGTCCTTGTCCAGGCAGAGCGGATGGTAGAGGCGAGTCATCACGTCGTGCGCGAACTTGTCGTCCTCGTCGACGCCGACGACGATCCGGTCGGGTCGCAGGAAGTCGCCGACTGCCGCCCCTTCCTTGAGGAATTCGGGGTTCGAGGCGACGTGGACCTTCACTTTCGCTTCGGCGACCAGGCGACGGACACGTGCGTTGGTGCCAACGGGGACGGTACTCTTGCAGACGAGGACGCACTCCCGGCCTGCGTGCTCCGCGACGGTCTGTGCGACGGCGTCGACGGCGCTGAGGTCGGCCGCTCCATCGGCGCGCTGCGGAGTGCCGACCGCGACGAAGATGGCCTGCGCGTCCTTCACCGCGCTGGTCACGTCGGAGGTGAACCGAAGGCGTCCCTGGGCGACGTTGCGCTCGACGAGCTCGTCGAGACCAGGCTCGAAGATGGGGGTCACGCCCTGCTTGAGCTGCTGGATCTTGTCCTCGTCGATGTCGGCGCAGACGACCTCGTTTCCGGTCTCGGCGAAGCCGGCGCCGCTGACGAGGCCAACGTATCCGGTGCCAACCATGCAGATCTTCATCGATCGTCCTCCTGCGGCTCAGCGGCGCCGGAGTCTACCGGGAGCCCGTGAGGGATTGGCATAGCAGTGAGGCAGAAACCAGGCACGCTTCCCTTGGTAGCATCGGAGGCCTCCTGAGTTCGCCGGCACCGACGCGAGTCTGGGGGGGCCGACCTGCATGTGTGCGCGGTTGTGGTGGAATGTGAGCAGGTGTGACCAACGGCTCCGGATGACTGATCAGCGTGCCCGACGGAGTACCGACTATCGCGCGGGGTAACAGGCGTCACCACGGCCGAATAGCTCAGAGACAGGTGGGCCACGCGTCGGCGGTGGGGCCAAACGCCATCACATCCAGAAAAAGGTCCCCGGAACCGGCGGGGTCTACCTCCACCATGACGGCGTAGCTGCCGGGTGGGAGGGTGAGGTCGACGAGACCGGATGCCATCGGAGGTCCGCGAAACACTTCGTCGCGGGCACATCGGTCGAACACTGTGATCGGCGCAGAAGAACTAGAAAGAAGGTCGGGAGGACCGGCGCCGAGTAGCACTCTGTATGAACCGTCTGAAGGAGGGCGGAGGGGCAGCTCCAGCGCGAACCACAGTTCTGGGGCGCACGATCCCGGGTCACTCGCGGACTCATACGAGTTGGTTGCATCCGCCAGAGGTGCGCGTGTGCCAAGGGCCTCGTATTCGGCTGACCCTGTTGGGCCGATGGTACAGCTGAGCGTGACCGGCACCGCCGCAGTGCAAGCGTTGACCGTCGGCATGGCTCGACAGGCAGTCGTCTCGTCGCAGTCGACCCACGTGCTCGCGTCGGGCGGGGCGGTAGCACCACAGCTGCTGTCGAGATTCGGAGCCGCCGTCGAGATCGGAGCCGCTGTCGAGATCGGAGCCGCTGTCGATGCTTGCGTCGACGCGGACCTGACTCGCGTCGAGTGGACCAGCGGCGTCGGAGGCACCCGCATCCTCCCGATGACCAACCCCGCCGTCCCCCATGCTTGTTGCGCCGTCGTGAGGTTGCGCGCCATCCACACGATTGAGGTCGGCATCTCCTCTGGGGGACGCGTCTAGTGGGGTGCCAACGTGGTGCGTTGGCGTGCCATGGTCGACGGGATGCGAACGGTAGCAGCCTGGGCAAATCCAGGCCGCCACCAAGACTATGGCGGTAACTGCCAGTGTCGTTCGATCGCCCAGCCCCATGACGACGAGCCTACCGCCTGGAACCGTCTTCACTCAACCCTGTAGGTGGACAGGGGGCGGCCCGTGCATGCGCCAAGGGTTGGTGCGATCACGTCTTCAGGCAGGGGCCGGGGCGAGGGCCAGATTCCTCGCGGCACGCCGGTGATCGGCACTTCGGCGAGCGCTCAGCCTGCGTCGCCGCGCTCGAGATAGCGGGCGAGCGCGCGCTGGGCCTCGGGCTCGCCGTGATGGAGCGCAACTCGGCGCCGGTCGGGAACGGCGCGCAGCCACCGGGCGAGCTCGCGTCGGTCGGCGTGGGCGCTCAGGCCCGAGAGGGTCTCGAGGTGGGCGCACACGGTGACGTCTTCGCCGTCGATCAGGACCCAGGAGCCCGGCTCGCGCGCGGCCTCTTGGATGCGCCGGCCGGTGTCGTAGGGAAGATGATGGTCTCGATGCGGCCGGAGCTCCCGAGGCTGCGAGGCGCATGGATCTCGAGGGGGGCAGTGGCTTGACATTTGTTCAGTGTGTGACATGGGTTGGTGACCGTGGGAGGGGGCAGCAGCATCGAGCTGATCGAGCGCGACGAGGCGCTCCGGTTGGACGCGGAGTTGGTGCGCATGGCGCGCCGGCGGACGGTCGTGCGGCTCGCCGTCGGCGAGGCGTTCGTGGCGCTGGGGCAGGGCTGGCAGGAGCTCGGGTTCTCGCGCTTCGTCGACTACGTGCGCGAGCGCTGTAATCGCAGCGGGCGCTGGGGCGAGGACACGCGGGCGCTCGCCAGGCGCCTGGCGGGGCTGCCTGGGATTCGGCGCGCGCTCCTCCGCAACGCGGTCGGCTGGTGCATGGCCGAGGTGCTGTCGCGCCACGCGACGGCCGACGACGAGGACGAGCTGCTCGAGGCCACGCGCGGGATGACGGTGCGGCAGGTCAAGCGCGTGCTCGCCGAGCGCGGCGCGCAGCACGAGCCGGAGGAGCGGCGCTTCGGCACGCTCGATTCTGACGCTCGACTTCGAGGAGGCCTGGCTGCTCGAGTGCACGCGCCCCGCCATCGAGCTCCTCGACGGCTGCGGTGAGCCCGGCGCCTGGCTCGCGTCGCTGCTCGCCGAGGGGCAGTGCGCGCTGTCGAACCTCGCGCGCGGGGTCGATCTGACGCCCGAGGACATCGCGCAGAAGCAAGCGGCCTGGCTCGAGAGCATCCGCGTGGGGAAGGAGCGGATGGACGCGCGCGAGGAGCGCGCGGAGTCGTCGCTGCCACCGATGCCGGATGTCGAGGTGGACGGGTGGATTGAGGAGCTCCCGGACGGACCGGTGGCGATCGATCGACGGCTGATGCGCGAGCTCGCGCCGCGGCTGGCGAGCTACGAGCTGACGTTCGGCCGCATGCTGTCGACGTTCTTCGCGGCGCGCGGGTGGCGGGTGCTCGGTTTCGCCAGCGAGAAGCAGTACGCGGTGGAGCGCCTCGGGATGTCGCGCTCGTCGGTGCACGGGCTGATGACGCTCGCCAAGCGCGCGGTGCACCTGGAGAAGGTCGGTGACGCGCTCCACGAGGGGAAGATCGGCTCGGTGGCGGCGTCGCTGATCGCGCGGGTGGCCACGCCCGACACGGAGGAGGCCTGGATCGAGCGCGCCGCGCAGCGCACGCACAAGCATTTCGAGCAGGAGGTCGTCGCGGCCGAGCGCATCGCCCGGATGATGCGCCTCGAGGAGCCGCCGGGGCCGCCGAGCGTCGACGAGATCGAGGTCGTGCTCGCGCTCGAGCGCGACATGCGGTGCGGTGCATATGCCCGGCGCGCGTTCGGGCTCGCCCGTGAGGACGATGCGCGGGACGACCTCGACGGCAGGGTCGCGGCCGCCCCCGAGAGCATGTCGGCCGAGATGGCCCGCCGAGCGCTCGCCGTGCAGGAGAGCCTGCGCACGCTGGTCCTGCTCGCGCGCGAAGGGACGGACTCGCTGACGCCCGAGCAGGCGGAGGCTGCGTGCACCGGGTGCACCGAGCCCGAGGGGCCGCTGCCGACGATCGATCTCGAGGAGGACGTGGTCTGGTTCGCGGGAGTCCCCTCGGACGAGACGACCGAGGGCTCCAGCGAGCCTGACTTCCCAATGTTCGGGGCCGCCCATCCCGCGGGGGACAGGGCCGGCTTCGAGGCCAGCGAAAGCGTCGTCCAAATGTTCGGGCCGGCCGAGCCCGCGGCGGGGGCGAGCTCCGAGGCCGGCGAAAGCGTCGTCCAAATGTTCGGGCCGGCCGATCCGGTCGCGCGGTGTGAACGGACTTCCGGCGCGGAATCGGCTGCCGCGGAGGGCGCTGGCGTCGACGTGGCAGCCTCGGAGGACGCGCGGCGAGAGATGCTCCGTCGATGGGGTGTGGTGACGCTGCGGGTCCGCGCGCCGGAGGAGACGATCCTCCACTACCGCATGCTGAAGGCGGCGTACGAGCGCGCCGGGATGGGCGGCTCCTTCGCGCGCTTCCTGGTGGTCTCGTTCTGGTCGAGCTGGGCCGAGGTGCTGGGCCGTACGAACCGATGCGAAGAGATCCTCCGGCGCGACGGCTACGAGTGCACGTGCCCGGTCTGCGGGCGGCCCGCCGCTCCCGGCTCGCACCATCTTCGCTATCGCAGTCACGGAGGCGGAGACGAGGCGTGGAACCAGACGAGCCCCTGCTCGTTCTGCCACATCGAGGGTGAGCACGGCGGCCGGCTGCGCGTACGCGGCGAGGCACCGGACCTGCTGACGTGGCTCATCGGCCGCAACCCGATCCTCGAGGTGCGAGGGCGAGAGCGCCGGCTGCTCGCGGCGTGAGGCCCTCGATGCTCAGCCGAGCACGTCCTCGAGGGTGGCGGCGGTGAGGATGCGCTCGGCCATGCGGTCGAGCTGCTCGATTGAGGCGCGGGCCACGCGCTCGTGCACGCTCGGGTCGAGGGGACCGAACTTGAGCGCGAGTTGCTTCAGCAGCACTTCGAGCGCGCCCTCTGCTTTGCCCTCTGTCTTGCCCTGCTGAATGAGGCGGTCGTAGTACGACATGGCTTCCTCCCGGGTCGGCTCGCTGAGCTGGGCGGTCAGCCGAGCACGTCCTCGAGGGAGGTGGCGGTGAGGATGCGCTCGGCCATGCGGTCGAGCTGCTCGATCGAGGCGCGGGCCACGCGCTCGTGCACGCTCGGGTCGAGGGGACCGAACTTGAGCGCGAGTTGCTTCAGCAGCACTTCGAGCGCGCCCTCTGCCTTGCCCTCTGCCTTGCCCTCTGCCTTGCCCTCTGCCTTGCCCTCTGCCTTGCCCTCTGCCTTGCCCTCTGCCTTGCCCTCTGCCTTGCCCTCTGTCTTGCCCTGCTGAATGAGGCGGTCGTAGTACGACATGGCTTCCTCCCGGGTCGGCTCGCTGAGCTGGGCGAGCACGTCGTGGACGATGGTGTCTTCGTCGTCGCGGGTGACGACCGAAAGATAGCGAAAGAGCGTGCCGAGCGCTTCGGCCCCGTCGGGGCTGGCGCGGACGTCGTCGAAGAGGTCCCGGAACACGGCGACGGTCGCGGCGAACGTCCTCCGCGGGGCGCTGCGCAACGCCCACAGGGTGAGCGCCGCGAACGCGGGCAGCCCGCGCGCACGAAGGGCCTCCGGCGCGAGCACCGTCAGGTCGTCCAAGAGGTAGGTGAACCGCGGCACGAGGTGTTCGAGGTCGGGGCCGAAGGGCGGCTCGTCTTCGATCATGTCGGCGATGGACCGCGGGCCGATCCACGGTCTGGCGCCGTGGTGGATCACGATCGGGACGATGCGCGGCAGCCGGCTCGGCTGCGGGTCCGAACGCATCCAACGCTCCCAGACGCCGGTGACGTACCGCCACAAGCGCCAGACCATCAGCGGGTCGGACGAGCTCTGGTGCTCGACCAGCACGTAGAAGAGGACGTCGCGCTCGCCCGCCTGCGCGGCGAAGAGGAGGTCGCTCTCGCGCTCCCGAAGGTCGGCGTCGATCTGGCTCCCTTCGCAGAGCTGCAGGGTGGTCCAGTCCACCGCGGTCACGAGCGGGGGCGGCAAGAGCGCCTGCAGCAGTCCGCTCGCGTTCTGCAGTTGGGTGAACGCTCGTTTGAAGAGCGCGTCGTGCGGCGAGGCATGGCCGGGATCGCTCATGCCTGTCGCCACGAGCACGCAGGATGCCGATGCGCCCGGACGTGATCTCGCGCACTTACGCGCCGAGATCGGCGGAGGTGGCGGAGTCGGGGGTGGCGGCCGCCGGTCGGCTCAGGCCGCGGCGACCGCGCGGCGGAAGTGGGCGACGGTCCGGGCGATGCCCTCGGCGAGGTCGACCTCGGGGGCGTAGCCGAGGCGCTCGCGGGCGAGGGTGAGGTCGGGCTTGCGGCGGACGGGGTCGTCGGCGGGGAGCGGCTCGTGGACGAGCGAGCTCTGACTGCCGGTGCCCTTCAGGATGAGCTCGGCCAGCTCGAGCATGGTGTACTCGCCGTCGTTGCCGAGGTTGACGGGGCCGCTCTCGTCTTCGTGCGACATGAGGCGAATGAGGCCTTCGACGAGGTCGTCGACGTAGCAGAAGCTGCGGGTCTGCGTGCCGTCGCCGTAGACGGTCAGGGACTCGCCGCGTAGGGCCTGGACGACGAAGTTGCTGACGACGCGGCCGTCGCCCGGGTCCATGCGCGGGCCGTAGGTGTTGAAGATGCGCGCGATCCGGGTGTCGACGCCCCGGCGCTGGCGGAACTCGGCGCAGAGGGTCTCGGCGACGCGCTTGCCCTCGTCGTAGCAAGCCCGCGGGCCGACGCAGTTGACGAACCCACGGTAGGTCTCGGGCTGCGGGTGGACGCGGGGGTCGCCGTAGACTTCGCTGGTGCTGGCCTGCAGGACGCGCGAGCCGTCCCGCTCGGCGAGCTGGAGGCAGTAGAGGGCGCCGTTGAAGCAGGTCAGGGTGGTGAAGACGGGATCCCGCTGGTAGTGCGGCGGGCTCGCGGGGCACGCGAGGTTGAAGATCCAGTCGAAGCCGCTCAGCTCGGCGGGGAAGGGCCGGGTGACGTCGTGCTCGACGAGGCGAAAGCGCGGCTGGCCCTCGAGGTGGGCGATGTTCCGCGGAAAGCCGGTGTAGAAGTTGTCGACGCCGACGACGTGGTGGCCCGCGGCGATCAGGCGATCCACCAGATGCGAGCCGACGAATCCGGCGGCGCCCGTGACGAGGCAGCGCTTCATGGGGCGCCTGCTTCTATCGCGAATCGCTCTCCCACGCACGCTGCCGCGCCAGCAAAGGCGGATCCGGTTGTCGTGCGGTGCGTCCCGACATGCGCCCGCTGAGCGGGCTGAGGCGATGCGCTGCCGCTTTCGTGAGCGCGAGGCGGCGAATGTCGTCGACGGATGAGGAGGCCGGAGACCTCGGACGACGAGAACGACGACTCGCCCCGGGGCGCGCGATCCGAAGCGGACGCTCCATGGTCGCCGGCCCCCGCGTCGGCCGGTGGGATGCGGCGACGCTGCGGTGGTTGCGCGTGAGGGCGCAGAACGGACACGGACTTGACGGTTCGTTTCGATAAATCTAGAAACGACTCCGATGGCGGGCGATCTGGAGCACCACGCAGCGCAACTCGCGGCCTTGGGCAGTCCGGTGCGGCTGGCTGTCCTGCGCCATGTGGTGCAGGGCGATCCGGCGGGAACGCCGGTCGGGACGCTGAAGGCCGCGCTCGACATGCCCTGGAGCACGCTGAGCCATCATCTCGAGCGCCTCGCCTCGGCGGGGCTCTTGAAGTCCCGGCCGGAGGGGAAGTTCGTGCTCTACCGCGCCGACTACGGGGCCCTGCGCACGCTGACCGACTACCTCTGGGAAGACTGCTGTCAGGGCGGCGGCGAGGGTTGCTGCTGAGCCCCGATGTCCTCGAAAACGAAGGAAGATCCGATGAACGTGCTCAAGCCTCACGTGTCGCTCAACGTGTCGGACGTCGACGCCTCGGTCGCCTTCTACGAGAAGGCGTTCGGGGTGGCTCCGGCCAAGCGCCGGCCGGGCTACGCGAAGTTCGATCTGGCCGAGCCGCTCCTGAATCTGACGATGCAAACGGCGCCGCGCAGCGGGGTGAACGCGGCCCATTTCGGGGTGCAGGTGGCCAGCGCGGAAGACGTGGTCGAGGCCAAGCAGCGCTTCGAGGCGGCCGGGCTGGCGACGTTCACGGAGGATGCGGTGGCCTGCTGCTACGCGGTGCAGGACAAGGTCTGGATCACGGATCCGGATGGCAACGCGTGGGAGGTCTTCGTGGTCACGGGCGAGGCCGATGTGATGGGGAAGGGCATGCCCTCGACCGAGAGCGCGGCCTGCTGTGCGCCGACGCCCGCGCCCTGCTGCGGCTCCGGTTCCGAGTCGGCTGGCTGAGAGCGACCCCCGCTGTCGCAAAACGGCCTCGGTATGAGCTCCCTCCCTCGGGGAAGGGCTGTCGCCCCCACCCCAGCCGACCCCGCGCGCGGGGGAGGGAGATTCGGCGGGTTCCGGCCCGGGGACGTGACCGTGGGCCCTCCCTCGCGCGGGGGAGGGAGCTCTCTTGCGGGCAGGGAGGGCGGCGAGCGAAGAGATTCGCCGTATCGCGCTTGACTCCACGCGCTCTGCGCCCTGTGCGTGATAGCCTCCCGCTTCGATGCTCGGGATGGTCTTCGCTGCGGGGCTGGGGACGCGCCTGAGGCCGCTCACGGAGCGGCTTCCGAAGCCGGCGGTGCCTCTTCTGAACCGGCCGCTGGCCAGCTATTCGCTCGAGCGGTTGGCCGCGCTCGGGGTGCGCCACGTGGCGTTGAACACGCACCATCTGGCCGACGCGGCCCGGCGCGAGCTCGGCGCGCACGTGTCCGAGGGCGTCGAGGCGCGTTTCGTCCATGAGCCGGCGTTGCTCGGGACGGGGGGCGGGCTGAAGAACGCGATCCGCACGCTGAGCGAGGAGGTCGGGCCGGACGAGCCGATCGTGGTGATGAACGGCGACATCTTCTTCTGGCCGGAATCTGGAGGGCGCGCTGGCGCTGCACCGCGAGCTCGGAGCCATCGCGACGGTAGTGCTGCGGCCGGATCCGCGGGCGGCGAAGCTCGGGGCGCTGGAGATCGATGCGCGGGGGAGGGTGCGACGGCTGCTGGGCAAGCCGGAGGGGGTCTCCGAGCCGCTCCGGGAGCTGATGTTCACGGGCGTGCACGTGCTCTCGCGCCGCGCGCTGGCCGATCTGCCGGAGGAAGGCTGCATCATCCGTCATACGTATCGCCGCTGGGTGGACGAGGGCGCGGTGGTGGCCGGGTTCGTGGACGAAAGCCCGTGGCGGGATCTGGGGACGCCGGCGGAGTACCTCCGGGCGAGCCTGGATCTGCTCCGGGGCACGCTGCGCTGGCCGGGATTCGAACCGCCGGCGGATGGGCTGCTCGTCGATCCGAGCGCGAAGGTCGAGGGCGCCCGGCTCACCGAGGTGGTGGTCGGCCCGGGCGCGGTGATCGAGCCCGGCGTGACGCTCGAGCGCGCGGTGGTCTGGGCGGACACGCGGGTGAGCGAGGGCGGCGCCGACCTCGTGCTGGCACCGGACGTGCGCGTCGCGGTTTGAGGACCGTTCGAAGCGGCTACCGGCGGGTGCTATGGTTCGTGGCGTGGCCTCGACGGCACGAGATCGCGACGACGACCCCACCATCTACCCGGTGACGGACGAGATGGGGGAGGGGATCGCTCCAGCGCTTCATCAGCGAGCTCTTGCGCGCGCTCATCGTCGCGCACTTCTCGGGCGAGGGCCGCCGCGCGTTCGTCGGTGCGAACCAGTTCATCTACTACGAGCAGCACAACTCGAAGGCGTGCGTCGCGCCCGATGTCTACGTCCTCGATGGGGTGGACCCTGCCATCGATGTGCCCGTGTGGAAGGTCTGGGAGACCCACATCCGGCCCTCGCTGGCGGTCGAGATCGTTTCGGGTGACGTCTACAAGGATTACGTCGAGGTCATCCGCCGCTACGACATCCTCCAGCCTCGCGAGCTCGTGGTCTTCGACCCGAAGAGCGACGAGTCCGACGACCGGATCCGCTGGCAGGTGTGGCGCACGGCCAAGGGCATGTTCAGCCAGGCGGAGGTGAGCGACGGCGACCAGGTCTGGTCCGACGCGCTGGGCTGCTGGCTGCGTTGCGTCGGCTCCGGTCCCGCGATGCGAATCCGCCTGGCCGTGGGCCCGGAGGGGTCGCAGCTCGTGCCCTCGTTCGAAGAGCGCGCCGACGCGGAGCGCGCCCGCGCTGACCGAGCGGAGCGCGAGCTCGAAGCGCTTCGGGCCGAGATCGAGCGCCTGCGCAAGGGCTGAGGCCGGCTCAGTCGGTTTCTCGCGGGCGCGCCGCCCCGAGCGCCTGCCCATGGGCTCCCGCTTGCGTGTGCTGACCCTGCTCGCGCGGCCTTCGCATGGTCGCTGCCGTCTCGCGTCGACGATCTCGGCCAGGTCCGCGCGGCCAAGGCCTCTTGGCTGAGTCTGCTCGGCACTGCACGGTTTCCGCGGCGGCGGCGGCGTGGTAGCCAGATCGCCGATGCATAGCGACGACGTGCGGACGCGCTATCTGGTCATCGGCGCGGGGATGAGCGGGCTGGCCTTCGCCGACCGGGTGAAGAGCGACGACTACCTCGTCTGCGAGGCGGACGAGGAGGTCGGCGGCTACTGCAAGACGATCACGCAGGACGGGTTCGTCTGGGACTACTCGGGGCACTTCTTCCACTTCCGACACCCGGAGATCGAGCGCGATCTGGTCGGGCGCATGGAGGGGCACCGGGTGCTCGAGGTGGAGCGCCAGTCGCGCGTTTTCTGGAAGGGCGAGCTCATCGACTTCCCCTTCCAGAAGAACATCCACCAGCTCCCGAAGGACGACTTCATCGACTGCCTGGTCGACCTCTACTTCAAGGAGGACCGGCCCGCCGAGAGCTTCCAGGCGATGCTCTACGCAAAGTTCGGGCGCTCGATCGCCGAGAAGTTCCTCGTTCCATACAACGAGAAGCTCTACGCGACCGATCTCGCGGCGCTCGACGTCGACGCGATGGGCCGCTTCTTCCCCTACGCCGACGTGGACGAGATTGTCCGGAACTTCCGCCGGCCCGACAACCGCTCCTACAACGCGACGTTCACCTACCCCGAGGGTGGGGCGATTCAGTACGTGCACGCGTTGATGCGCGGGCTGGACGCGTCCCGGGTAGCGCTCGGCGAGCGGGTGACGGGGATCGATCTCGAGGCCAAGGTGGCCACGACGAGCCGCGGCCGGCGGATCGTGTTCGAGAGCCTGGTGAGCTCGGCGCCGTTCCCGCGCCTGCTCGAGATGACCGGCGTGCGGCACGACGCGGCCGTGTTCACGTGGAACAAGGTGCTCGTGTTCAACCTCGGGTTCGACCGCAAGGGCCCGGAGGGGGTGCACTGGGTGTACTTCCCGCAGCGCGAGCTCTCGTTCTACCGGGTGGGCTTCTACGACAACATCTTCGGCACCGACCGGATGAGCATGTACGTGGAGCTCGGGTTCCCGCGCGACGCGGTGATCGACCGGGCGTTGGTGGACGAGATGCGGGCTCGCGTGCTGGCCGATCTGGCCACCTGCGGCATCGTCGACGGGCACGAGCTGGTCTCACACCACTCGGTGGTGCTCGATCCGGCGTACGTCCACATCACCAAGGACAGCCTCGCCGAGGTGAAGCGGCTGAAGGCCGCGCTGGCGACCCGCGGCGTCTACTCCATCGGCCGCTACGGCTCGTGGACCTACTGCTCCATCGAGGACAACATCGTCGAGGCCCGCGCGCTCGCGGACGCGTTCGACGCGCTGGGCTGACGCCGCAGAGGCCGTGGATCTCCCAAGGTCCGTTCGCGCCACCGGCGGTTCGGTGTGCTCCGATTCTTCGCCCGGCGCCGATCTGCCAGGAAAAGGTCCGGTGCGCCGGCGGCGTGACCCGGCGCTGCGTGGCCAGGGGCCCGACGGTGACCTGATCGCTTCTGCCGCCGGGCCTCGATCGAGCCCGAAAACGCACGGGATCGGGTCTGGTTCGGGCGGGTATCTTCGGTGTGCCCCTCGACAGGGGGGCCAAGGTGCGTCAATAGTTGCCGCTTCACAGGCGCGTTCCCGGGGGGCGCGGCGGCGGTCGGCTGGCGCGCGCGGGCGGTAGGGCGCTCCTGGTTCGAGGGAGACCGAACGATGACGCGAAACGCTTTGCCTTACCTCTGGCTTCCGGTCCTGGCCGGCGCCCTGATCACCGTGACCGGCTGCGATCCGCGCCGTGCGCCGCGTGGACACGACGGTGGAATCGGCGGCGGAGATGGATCGGTGATCCCGCAGGGCTGCACCCCGGCGTCCGCCGACTACATCCACTGCTACGGCATCCAGGCCATCCAGTGCCACGCGGACGGCACGCAGGGTGCTACGACCGACTGCAGCGTGAGCAGTCAGGTGTGTGTCGAGGGCCAAGGCTGCCAGGCCTGCCGCCCCGGCAGCTTCCAGTGCAGCGGCAACGACGTGCAGGCGTGCAACGCGGACGGCAGCGGCTGGACGACGACCACCACCTGCGACCCGTCGACGGGGCTCTCGTGCAACTCCACCGCGGGCGCATGCACCAACCTCTGTGACGACGCGGCCAGCTCGAACTCCTACATCGGCTGCGAGTACTGGCCCACGTCCACCATGAATCCGGTCGACTCGGGCTTCGACTTCGCGGTCGTGATCGCGAATCCGCAGTCCGTGCCGGCCAACGTCACCGTCACGCGGAGCGGAGCGAACGTAGCCACTGCCATGGTCCCTGCGGGCGGCATCCAGACCGTCAATCTGCCGTGGGTCGACGCCCTCAAGACGCCGGAGGACACCAATGGGATTGCCCATTCGGTGCTCGTAACCGGCGGCGCGTACCACCTGGTGTCGACGGTTCCGGTCACCGTGTACCAGTTCAACCCGCTCGAGTACCAGCACAGCACGGGCACCTGTGCGGGCGGCGCTGGCGATCCGACCTGCTTCTCGTACTCGAACGACGCGTCGCTTTTGCTGCCTGCACACGTCCTCACCGGCAACTACATCGGTGTGTCGCGGCCGACGCTGCACCAACACACGTTGGTGATGGCGACGAACGGTTCCGGTGGGATGCAGGAGTCGTACTCGTCGACGCCGGGCTTCCTCACGATCGTGGGAACCGGCACCGGCCCGGTGAACGTCAGCGTCACCCTCAAGGCCAACACGGCCGCCTCGCAGGACGGCTCGGTCGCGGCGGGTACGCCCGGCGCTACGCAGACGTACATGCTCAACCCCGGCGATGTGCTGCAGCTCGCGAGCGCCAAGATGCCCGACAGCTGCACGCCGCAGGACACCGACATGCAGACCACGACCTGTCAGGGCACTGACATCTTCGGATCGCCGGTCAGCATCCCGTGCACCGTCACGACCGAGTACTGCACCGTGGGGCCGGAGTACGACCTGACGGGCACGGAGATCCAGGCGACGGGCCCGGTGATGGTGCTGGGCGGGCACGAGTGCGACTTCATCCCCGCCAATCGGTGGGCCTGCGACCACGTCGAGGAGACCCTCTTCCCCCTCGAGACCTGGGGTGAGGACTTCATCGTCTCGGCGACGCAGCCGCTCCGCGGCGAGCCCAACGTCATCCGCATCATCTCGGGCGTGAACGCCAACCAGATCAGCTTCGACCCGCCGGCGGCGCACGCGCCGGTGACGCTGAACCGCGGTGAGATGGTCGAGTTCGAGGCCTCGCAGGACTTCCGGGTGACCGGGAGCGCGGGCGCCATCCTCGTGGCGCAGTTCCTGGTCGGACAGGACTACGCGGGCATCAACACCAGCGGAGCCATGGGGCAGGGCGACCCGGCCATGTCGTTCGCCATTCCCACGATGCAGTTCCGCAGCGACTACACCTTCCTCGCGCCGGATACCTTCGAGAGCAACTTCGTCAACGTGACGGCGCCGGTGGGCGCGGCGGTGACCATCGCCAGCAACGGCGGATCTCCGACGCAGGTCACGGGCTGGCGGCCAGTCGGCTCCACCGGGATGCAGACGGCTCGCGTGTCGATCCCGGGCGGGACCCACACGATGAACTGCTCGCAGCCCTTCGGGATCGTCGTCTACGGCTTCGGCTCGTACACGAGCTACATGTACCCGGGCGGCCTGGACCTGCAGATGATCAACCCGCTCGGCTGATCCAGCCCTGCGGGCCCTCTCCGACGAGCGCCTCGTGCACGTGCACGGGGCGCTCGTTTCGTAGTGCGCCCAGCATGGGCGCCGACTTGGAGGTGCAAGTCCTCCCCTGAGCAGGTCACAGCGAAGGAAGGGAAGCGCAAGGGCGGGAGGGCGACTGACCGTCTGGAGGAAGCGCGAAACGAAGCCGCGGGCCGATGGAGAAGAATCGGATACGAGGCGCGGGCGACCGGGGCGAGCGGGCAAGAACCGCGAAGCTCCCGTGACCAAAGGGACCCTGCGTAAATCCGGCGGTCGTGCGGTGAAGGTCGGTGTTCTTACCTGGGGAGATCTCGCCTCGGGCCTGAAAGGGCCACGCGGTCACGCGCGCGGAGCGAGAAGTCAGCCGAGGTCGTAGTAGGTCACGCCGGGAGGCGCCGCCGAAGGACCGAACGAGGGGAAGAACCCGCGGGCGCAGCCTGGCCGAAGTCGTGCAAACCCTGCGGAGCTATCTGCTCGGCTGGCACGGATACTTCCGGGTCGCCGAGACGCCTCGGAGGTTTGCCGAGCTCGACGAGTGGATCCGACACCGGCTCCGGGGGGGCCTATCAGCTCAAGCAGTGGAAGCGCGGCACGACCGTCTTCCGAGAGCTGGCGGCTCGAGGCCTTCGCCCCGACGCGGCAGCCCAGGTGGCCGCCAACGCGAGGCGGTGGTGGAGAAACTCAGGCATGGCCATCCACATCGCGCTCCCCAACAAACTCTTCGACGGGCTCGGCCTTCCGAGGCTGGCCGCCTGACCTCAACCCATCGAACCGCCCGGTGCGGACCCGCATGCCGGGTGGTGTGGCAGGGGAGCCCGAGTCGACTACTCGGGCCCCCTATGCCGATTGCGACAGCTACTCCTGTCCTCGGCGCTTGGCGAGGCGCGTCCGGACGCCGAGGGCGACGTGGACGAGGGCGCTCACCGCGCCGCGGGGGAGGGAGCGGTTCACGAGGTGCGGTGCCACCAGGGAGACGGAGGCGCCGCTGCCGAAGCGCTTGGTGAGCTGTCGGGCGGCGACGGCGCTGGCGCTCCCGACGTGGTCGGTGCGCAGGCGCGAGAGGACCTTGGGGGCGAAGGGGTCGCCCGCTTCGGCCGCGTGGGTCAGCGAGTAGCGGGCTGCGCGCGCAAGCCCGTGTGCTTCGAGGTGCCGCGCGACCGCCCCCGCCGAGAGGCCGAAGCGGCTGGCGACGGCCGAGAAGTCCCGGAGCTGCGGGGCATCGCCCGCGCCGTGCCGGCCCTTGGCGAAGTTGCCCACGAGGTGTGCGTAGAGGTCCAGCGGGTCCGGCAATACGACGACGGCGTCGAAGAGGCGGGGCTCCAGGGTGCCCCGCGAGAAGAGATCCTCGGCGTCGAGGGCGTAGAGGCCGGGTGAGAAGAGGCGGCGGTGGACGTCCACTTCGAGCTGCGCGCGCGGGCCCTTGGTGGTCGCGCCGGCCCGGCCTTCGGGGGCGACGTGGTGACCCGCCGCCCGCAACGCGGCGATCGCGTCGTGGTAGCGGCCCGGCGGGACCAGGGAGATCGGCGTCGGAGAGGACGCGCTCGGCCGGGTCCTGATAGACGACGTGCTGAAGCAGGACGCCCTTGAGCGGCATCGGGATGACGCCGGCTTCGTTCAGCAGGCGCACCGCGGCCGCGAAATCGTGCCGCGCCACCAGCGCCGCCGCGAGGCGCTCGGTGCGCCCGAACCGTAGGCCTGCTTCCATCGCTCGTGCTTAGGAGAACGCCATCCGGGGCGGGCGGCAAGTCCGGAAAAGGCGCCATGCGCGATGATGACCTCGCCGTGCTCGCGGTCGTGGCTCGACGTCGGCGCCGGCACCTGCACCGGCGCGGGCTAGAGAACGCGCGGCCGAGCTCCCCAACCGGACCGAGGCGCGCAATCGTGGGCGCTCTGCACCGTGTGGCGAGCACGCACGGCGACGTGACGGCAACGCTGCGGAGGCGCTCGGACCGGGAGGCGAGGCGATCGACTCCGACCGCTCAGCCGCGGCCAATCCACTTGGCGAGGACGACGGTGATGTTGTCCGGTCCGCCGTTCTGGTTCGCCCGCTCGATGAGCCGCGCCGCCGCTTGCTTCAGATCGTTCGTGCTGGTGGTGAGCTCGAGGATCTCGTCGTCGGTCACGGGACCGCAGAGGCCGTCCGAGCAGAGTACGTAGACGTCGCCGGGCTGAGGATGATCGAGCCGGGTGTCGACCTTGACGGTCTCCTTCATCCCCAGCGCCCGCACGATGACGTTCTTGTGCGGGAAGTTGGCGATCTCCTCCTCGGTGAGGCGCTTCATCTTGATGTAGTCGTTGAGCAGCGAGTGGTCCTCGGTGAGCTGCTCCATCTTCGCGTCGCGCACGCGGTAGACCCGCGAGTCGCCGACGTGCGCGATCAGGACGCCCTCGTCGATCACCAGCACGCCCACGATGGTCGTGCCCATGCCGCGGAGCTTGGTCTCGCGGGCGGCCGACTCGTAGATCCGGAGGTTCGCGAGCTTGATCCCGGTGATGAGCCGGTTCTCCTCGTACCCCCGCGCCTTGTCCATCTTGTATGGCCAAGTCGCCTCGGGATCGGCGCTGGTCGCCTTGAAGAACTCACGGAGGGTGTCGATGGCCATCTTGGAGGCCACCTCACCGGAGGCGTGGCCTCCCATTCCATCCGCGACTACGTAGAGGCGCTCTTCGTCCGAAACGGCGAAGGCGTCCTCGTTGTGAGTCCTCTTCATGCCAACGTTTGTCTCGCCGGCAACGAGGACGCGCGCGCTGGAAGCCACAGGCCGTATTCCTCCAGGATTTCGGGGGTCTCGGGTCGGACTCCCGGGCGCCGAGAACGCTAGCAAGGTGCGGCTCGGCGCGTCAACGCTTTTGCGGAGATCTCAGGAGAGGGCGTCGCCCTCGCCGTTCGTTCGACGCGGACCGGCATCGGCCGCGTCCGAGGCAGGGTGCCACGGACGCTGCCGGCGCGCGAGCCGCGCGGGAACGCCGTAGCGCATGATGCAGTAGAGGGCGCGCACGGCGTCCTTGAGGCCGATCTTCTTGCCCTCGGCGTAGGTGCGGCCGTGGTAGCTGATCGGGACTTCGTACACGCGGGCGCCGAGTTGGGCGATCTTCGCGGTGAGCTCGGGCTCGATGCCGAAGCGATTCTCCTTCAGGTCAATCTCGTCGAGCACCTCGCGGCGGAAGACTTTGTAGCAAGTCTCCATGTCCGTGAGGTTCAGGTCGGTGACCATGTTGGAGAGGGTGGTCAGCGCGCGGTTGCCGACCGAGTGCCAGTAGTAGAGGACGCGGTGGGCGTGGCCGCCGGCGAAGCGGCTGCCGTAGACGACGTCGGCCAGGCCGCGCTGGAGCGGCTCGAGGAGCGCCGGCAGCTCGTCCGGGTCGTACTCGAGGTCGGCGTCCTGCACGACGACGAAGAGGCCGCGCGCTTCGCGAAAACCGGTGCGCAGCGCGGCGCCCTTGCCCTGGTTGACGTCGTGGAGGACCACGCGGACGCGCGGGTCGAGGGCGACGCCTCGGGTCAAGAGCTCGCGCGTGCCGTCGGTGGAGCCGTCGTCGACCACGACGATCTCGATCGAGTCGACTGGCGCGCCCAGGACGCGGCGCAATACCTCGTGGATGGTCGCCCGCTCGTTGTAGGCGGGCATGACGACGCTGAGGGTGGGGCGATCGCTCATGCTCGGCTCGGGCTTGTGCCAGCTCGCGCGGGCGTGCGCAAGCGCGCGGCCCGTTGCCACGGAGGCGGCCGCCGTGTAAGCCGCAGCCACCATGAGCGACTGGGACGAGGAGCTGAGGGAGCTCGCCCTGCTCGCGCAGGAGCACCTGCGGTGGGAGACGGATCTCGGCAGCCGCGGGTTGCCCGATCTGGCGGACGAGGTGCGCGATCGCATGGAGACGCACGCGGGCGGGGAGGCCGTTCCGTCCGCACTCCGCGAGCCGCCGTCGGCGCCCGTCGAGAAGGCCAGGCCTGCCGCCGAGAGGGGACCGGAGCCCGCTCAACGCGCGCCGATCGCCGAGCCCGTCGCGACCGCCGAGCCCGTCGCGGCCGAGCGATCCGTCGCGGAGCCGCCTGGGACTGCGGCCCAGCCTGCTGCGGCCCAGCCTGCTGCGGCCCAGCCTGCTGCGGCCCAGCCCGCTGCGGCCCAGCCCGCTGCGGCCCAGCCCGGCTCGGCCGATCGCGCCACGCGCCTCGCCGTGATCGAGGACGAGGTCCGCACCTGCACGCGCTGCCGCCTCCACGAGGGCCGGACCCAGACGGTCTTCGCGCGCGGCAACCCGAACGCGACGCTCGTCTTCGTCGGCGAGGGCCCCGGCTACAACGAGGACAAGCAGGGGCTGCCCTTCGTGGGCAAGGCCGGCCAGCTCTTGGACCGCATGATCGCGGCCATGGGCCTGTCGGAGGACGATGTCTACATCTGCAACGTCGTGAAGTGCCGGCCCCCCGAGAACCGGACGCCGAATCCGGACGAAGCCGCCGCCTGCATGCCCTATCTGCGTGGGCAGCTCGACGTCGTCGCGCCGAAGGCCATCGTGGCGCTCGGTCGCTGCGCGGCCGAGAACCTGGGTGTGGCCGAGGCGGGGCGGAGCTGGCGCGGCATCTGGGGCACCTGGGAAGGGATTCGCGTGATGCCGACCTACCACCCGGCGTACTTGCTCCGAAATCCGGAGAACAAGCGGCCCGTGTGGCAGGATCTGCAAGCGGTCGTCGCGGAGCTGGGACGCGAGCTCCCGAGCCGCCGATGAGCATGGCCGACGAGGAGGACAATCTGCTGCCGAACCTGCCCGAGCCCACCGGCCCGAGCGCGCTCGAGGACGACGAGCCTTTCGGCGACGACGCGCTCGGTCTCGACGATGGGGTGGACGCGCTCGAGGAGCGCATCGAATCTGGACGACTCGGAAGGGCCGGAGGACGGGGCGTCGCTCTTCGCGCTCGAGCTGCCGCCGGAAGATGCGTCCCCCGACGAGGAGGGCGTCGATCCGATCCCGGTCGAAGGGCTGGACGAAGACGCCGAGTACGGCTGGACCGACGACTCGCGCAGCGACGACGAGCCCTGGGATGCGGAGCTGGATCTGCCCGGGCTCACTCCGCTCGCCCGCGACGACGGCGGTGAGGAAGGCGTCGACGAGACGGCGGATCTCGGTCTGGTCGGCGACGAAGTGCCGCACTTGCCGCCGCTTCGCGGTCTGGACGACTCGGAGGAAGAGGTCGACAATCTGGCGCTCGGTGACGACGCCTGGATAATGGAGCTCTCCGAGCCCGAGTCGGTGGACGCCGTGCTTCCGCCGCGCCACCCGGCGTGCGAGGTGGCGCATCTCGGTCCGAAGGGGGCCGTGAACGCGTTCGAACCGGGCCCGCCGCCGCTCGCGGCAGGGCCGGGCGGGCTGTTCCGCGTGGACACGCCGCTCGAGCCGCTCGCGGCCGCCGGGCTCGACGACGCGGAGGTGGTCTCGCTCGTCGCGGAGGGCCGGCGCGTGCTGGTCGGGACGCGCCTTCATGGCGGGCTCCGATCCGAGGACGGCGGCGCGAGCTTCACGCCCGCCAACGGCTGGGCGGGGGAGGGCCGCGAGATCGCGCAGGAGCTCGCCCTCGTCCGCGAGCCCGGAGGAAGGGTCTGGGCCCTCACCCCCGGCGGCGCGCTCTTTCGCAGCGACGACTTCGGTGCGAGCTGGGTCGGCCCGCTGCTCTTGAAGACGGTGGTCGCGTTGGCCGCCGTGCCCGAGGGTGGCGTGCTGGCGCTTTCGGGCGGCCGCGACGCGCCGCAGCTCGCGCGCTCCGAGGACGGAGGCCAGCGATGGACGGCGGTCGACGTGCCGGCGCTCGGCCCGGGCGTGCGCTACCTCGACGCGTTGCGCGAGAGCGTCGTGCTCTCCGCGGACGGCGATTCGGCCGGGCCCTTCCTCTCGAACGACCGCGGCAAGCGCTGGATGAGGGTTCCGGGGCTGCCTCCGGCGGGCCCTGTCGCGCTGGCTCGGGAGCCGGGCGGGTTGACGCTCTACGCAGCGCACTTCGCGGCCGCCGAGGATCGCGGCGTGGTGGTGCGCTACCCGACGACCGGCGGCGAGGCGGCGCTGGTGCTGGACGTGGCCGAGGAGGCGGCGGCGCGCGGTCTGACCGTCGACGGCGATCCGGACGGCGCGCACCGCGTGCTGGCCATCGATGCGCGCGCTGGCGACGATGGGACGGTGCTCCACGTGGCCACCTCCTGCGGGCTCTTCCGTGTGCGCCTCGATCCGGAACGCGCGCCATGAACGCGCCGATGCCCGCCGCGCCCACGCAGCGTCTGGTGCGCCGCCTGCGGGAGGGCGCCGCGGGCGACGACGCGGAGGTTCGCGCGGCGCTCGGGTTGGCGGGAGAGTCCTCCGACGCGGAGCTGGCGCGGGCGCTGGTGGGCGCGGTCTGCGCGGCGGAGCTCGCGGGGGTACGCGTCAGCCCCGATCGAGAGCAGGACGCGCGCACGACGTCGGTGCCGGCCGTGATGGCGGCCGCGGACGCGTCTTTCCTCGGCCGCCTCGGCACGCAGGAGGAAGGGGACGAGCGACCGCGGGTCGAACAGTTGGACGACGTCCACACGCTCCTGGGCGTCCTGCGGGCCGGGATGCTGGCCCAGCGGCGCGCGGCGGCGCGGCGGCTCGGCGCGCGTTTGGCCGAAGGGCTGGCGAACGACGAGGTGCGGGCCGTCACCACGACGCTGTTGAACGTGCGCGACGTGGAGATCGCGTTCGAGGTCTCCCACGCCCGCGAGGCGCTGCCCGGGGCGGCGGGCAGGCAAGCGCGGCAGGAGACCGAGGAGTTCGGGCGTGTCCTGGAACCGCTCCTCGATGCGATCGACGACTTCTGGGCCGGGCAGTCCACGCAGGAGCCGATGGCCATGCTGCCGCCCGATCAGCGCGCGCAGCTCATGATGCGGCTGCGCGACGCGCCCGACGTCGTCCTCCATCACGTGGCGTCGGTCCTCGACGGCAGCGACGGCGTCACGGCGCGGCAGGCGCGGCAGGTGCTGCTGACCTCGGTCCGCTACTCGGGCGACGCGCGCTTGGTGCCGAGCCTGGTCGGGCTGATCGCCACCCGCAACAGCGAGATGGTCGCCGAGGCGGCACGCGCGCTGGCGTTCATCGACGACCCGCGCGTCCACCCGGCGCTGGCGGCCGCCTACGAGCGGAGCGTCGTCGATCACGAGCGCGCCACGCTCGCGGGCGCTCTGGCGGCGACGGGCGACGTTCGCGGCCGCGAGTACGTCCGCAACTTGCTCTCGAGCGACGACGAGCGCGTGCTCTTGGCGGCGGTATCGGCGATGGAGGCGCTGGCGACCAGCGAGGACGTGCAGCTCTTGCTGCCGCTCTTGGAGCGCTCCGATCCGGTCTTGGTCGCGGCGGTGATCCGGGCGATGGGGCGGGCGGGCGACCCGCGCGCGCTCGCCGCGCTGGCGGAGCTGCGGGCCACGGTCGCGCTCAGCGGGCTGTGGGGTGACGTCGAGGACGCCGAGGCGGCCATCCGCGCGAACATCGAGCTGCGCGGCGAGGAGCCGCCCGAGCACACGGCCGCGTTCGAGCTGGCCACGGCGTCGCGCACCGCGATGGAGGAGCGCAAGCGCGACCCGGCGCTCGTGCGGCTCTGGAGCTGGATCGACTTCGTGATGGGCAACTTCTGGCTCGCGTTGGGCGCGGCCAAGCGCGGGGTGGGGCGCTTCGAGCGCGCCGCCGCCCGGCGGGCGGGCTGGGCGGCGCCGTTGGTGGCCATCGCGCTGCACCACGCGCGCAAGGAGCGAACGGCGCAGGCGCTGGCGGCGTTTCGGCGGGCGCTGGAGGCCGATCACCGCTGGGTCGAGCGGCAGGTGTACATCGTCCGCGTGCTCACCCGGACCTTCCTGCGCCGGGCCGAGGAGGTGGAGCGGGGCGGCCGCGTGGACATCGCGCGCGGGCTGGTCGAGGAGGTGCTGGCGCTCGATCTGAGGCGGGTGTCGAGCGAGCTGCGTTTCGAGCTCAGTCGCCGGCAGGAGCAGCTGCGGCTGCGGAGCGCGCGATGACCGACGCGCTGCGGGAGGCGGCGCGGCGAGCGCTGGAGACGATTGGCGAGGGCGACGCGGACGGAGCGGTGACCCGCTTGACGGTCGACGTGGCCGTCGACGGCCGCTCGGAGCTCGTGACCTTGGCGCTGCGCGACGGAGAGTTGGTCTGGAGCAGCTCGACGCGCGACGGGCCTCACGTTCGCGCCGCGCTGCGCTGGCTGGCTCGCTCGGCGCCCGAGAGCGCGCGGGCCGTGCGGGTCAGCGATCCGATGGAGCCGGCGGCCGCGCGTCCGAGCTGGCCTCCGGAGCCCGAAGCGGAAGATGCGGTCGCCGCGCGGGCACGTTTGGCCGAAGCGCTGGACGACATCGTCACGGTCGTGGTGCGGGCCGGCGTGTCGGGGGCGGACTCGCCCTCGGTGGCGGAGAGCCTGGAGCGCTTGCGTCGCGAGGCACCCTTGCCGACGCCCGCCGGGCTGGCGCGCTGGATCGGGCGGCTCAAGAGCGCGCTCGACGCGCAGGACCCGGCGCTGGTCGCGCGTCTCTTGCACGGTGCGGGGCGGCTCGCCGAGGATTCTGCGCTCGGAGCGCCCCTCGCCCGAGACGCGCCGGCACGTGAACGGCTGGCTCGGCGGATTGGCGACCGAGCCGAGCGGGGCGGTGGAGCGGCTCTCGGATCGAGTGCTGGTCGAGATCGCGCGCGAGCAGCTCCCGAGCCTCGAGCGCAGCGGCATCGAGCGCCGTCACCTGATCGACCTGCACAACGGCGAGGTCTTCCGGGAGGAGCGCTCTCGGACCAGCCCCGTGGCCTCCGTCGGCCCCTGTCCCCGGCTGGTGCACGTGGGGCTCGCGGAGGTCGAGGATGGCGCGGCGCCGAGGCGCATCCGCCTCATGCAGTACGTGGTCTCGCTCGAGCTCGGGCCCGAGGAGCTGACGCGCATCGAGGCCAGCGCCTACCGCCGCTTCGCCGCGCTGGTCGACCGCTATCGCAATCAGGTGGAGGCGCACCCCGGGCAAGCCGAGCCCTTCGCCGTCATCGCGCCCCGCAGCTTCGACGCGGACGCGGCGCCGGTCTGCCGGGACGACGAGGGGCAGCCGCTCCCCTTCGCGCGGGCCGACGATCCGGCGGCCGTCGAGGTCCTCCGCCGCTCCGTCCCGCCGGGCGGGCCGCGCTGGGTGGCGGGGCGCCTCTCCGACGCGGACGGCGCGCTGATGATGATCCCCTGCGCCGTGGCGGTGCCCGACGGGGACGGCGCGCGCTTCGTCCGTCTGCGGTGATCCCCTGCGCGGTGGCGGTGCTCAGCCGCGCGAGCGGGGACGCGCGGCGACGAAAGCGGCGAGGGCGCCGCAGCCGAGCGCGGTGACGCCGCGGGCGACCAGCGCCCAGCCGTGGATGGACACGTGATCGCCCTCGAGCGCGGCCAGTGAGCGGGCCACGAGCTCGATGAGCCCGGTGCTCGCGCAGGCCGCGACCAGCGCCGCGCCGAGCGCGCGGTTGGCGCTCGTGACCTCGGGGACGGCGACCCACTTCTTTCCCAGCCAGCGCCACAGCGAGGTCACGGCGGCCACCAGCGTCGCGGCGCCGAGCAGCCAGCCGGCGCTCTCTTGCACCGGCGTGCGAGCGACGCCGTCCAGCGTGGAGAGTCCCACCACCGCCAGCACCGCGCCGGCGGTGGCCACCAACGACGACGACCCGGCCAGGATCACCGCCAGAGGCCGCGCTCTTCGCGCGCTCTTCGCGATGGCCTCCGCTCTCTCGACGCTGCCGCGCGGCAAGATCAGGGTGCTCACCTCACCCTTGCCGGGCGCGGGCTCCCACGAGGTCTGCGCCGGCTCTCCGCCCGGATCGAACGCCGCCAGCTCGCGCTCGAGCTCGAGCGCGTCCGCGGGGCGCACGTCGACGTCGCGCGCCATCGCGCGCTGGATCACCGCCTCCAGTCCGACCGGGATGGAGCGATCGAGGGCGCGTGGCCGGCGCGGCGCCTCGTGGAGCAGGCTCGACAGGAGCGCCGCCGGCTCGCCGCCGGAGTAGGGCGCTCGCCCGGTGAGCATCCGGTAGACCACGGCGCCGACGGCGTAGAGGTCCGCCCGCTCGTCGACGTCCGCGCTCCCGCGCGCCTGCTCCGGCGCCATGTAGGCGGGTGTTCCAACCACCGCGCCCGTCCGGGTCAGCTCGGGATCCCCGGCCAGCTTCGCCACGCCGAAGTCGAGGATCTTCACCGTCGTGCGACCGTCCGCGCCGCTCTCGAGGAAGAGGTTCGAGGGCTTCAGATCGCGATGGACGACCCCCTGCGCGTGCGCCGCTGCCAGCCCCCGGCAGACCTGCCGCGCGATGGGGATGGCCTCTGCGATCGAGAGCTTGCCGACGCGATCGAGGCGTGCCTTGAGGTCCTCGCCGTCGAGCCGCGAGGTGACGATGGCGGCGCGATCGTCGGGGGTGCGCAGAACGTCGACCACGTCGAGCACATGGTCCGCGCGGATGCGGCTGAGCACCCGCGCCTCGCGCTCGAAGCGCAGGCTGGCATCGCGGCTGCGCGACTGGGCCTCGTGCAGGACCTTGATGGCGAAGCGACGGTCGAGCCGCGCGTGTTGCGCCTCGTAGAGTCGCCCCATGCCGCCGCGGCCGAGGCTGCGCACGATGCGGTACGTGCCGCCGAGGACCACGCCGAGGAGCGGGTCTTCGGCGTCCCGGTCGAGCCCGAGCGGCGTGGCGTCGCGGGGGCAGACGAGGTAGTCGCTCGGGTACTCCTCGCCGCAGGTCCGGCAGCGCCGCAGGTAGAGCTCACCGGTGGCGACGGTGTCGTCGACGCCGCCGACTTCCTCGATCCGTTCGTCGATCCGAGAGGGGATCGACGGAGCCACACGCAGAACGGACGCCATCGCCCTGGACCCTAACGAACGCGATCCGATCGGTCAGAAAAGCTGCACGCGCGCGTCCGGGATCGAGCCGGCCGGACGCGCGCGGCGAGGCTCGGATCAGAAGCAGCCGGGGGCACCGAGACCGTTCCTGTATGCGCAAGCGTCATCGGCCCCGCTCGGTCACGCGCTCTCGCCGAATGCGCTCCCACGCCCTCGACCGGCTCGGGGGCGAAATGGCGCCGCGCCGTGCGTCGTCTCGGCGCTGCGGACGGCTACGGCTGCTCGATGACCTCGGCGCGGACGTCGATGACGCCGGCGCGGATCATCCCGAGCGTCTCGGCGGCGGCGCGGGAGAGGTCCAGGATGCGGCCGCGGTCGCCGAAGGGGCCGCGGTCGTTGACGCGAACCACGACCGACGCGCCCGTGTCTTCGCGGACCACGCGTAGCATCGTGCCGAAGGGGAGCTCGCGGCTCGCCGCCGTGAACGCGTGCGGGTCGTAGACGTCGCCGTTGGCGGTGTGATGGCCGGCGAGGCGATCGCTGTAGTAGCTGGCACGGCCGCGGAGGACTTGCAGCGGCGTCTGCGCGGGCTCGGCGCGCTGTGAGCGCTCGGTCTCCGAGTCGCCGGATCGCCTGGACGACTGCGCGGGCGCTTCGGCCGCGCTCGCGTGCGAGCGAGGGGCCTGACCTGCGAGCGCGGGATTCGGCCGCGCGGCGGGGGAGCCGCAGGCGAGGGCGATCGACGCGAAGAGCGGCAGGGAGCGTCGCACGATCCCGAGGGTCGGCCGGATCGCGCCTCCCGCGCAACCCGTACCCGGCCTCCCGACTTCGGCGGGCTCGGTAGACCCGAGGACGAGAGGCCTCTCGCCCGCGACCGTCAGGTCGGTGGGGCGCCGTGGCCGGGGGCGATGAGCAGGCGGCGGTAGGCGTCGAACTGGAAGCGGTCGCTGTGCTCGGGGGTGTGGCACCCGCGGCAGGTCGAGGCTTCCGGCGATCGCTGCACGTTCACCGCCGCGCCGGTCGGGTCGCTCGCGTGCATCGAGCCGGGGCCGTGGCAGCTCTCGCAGCCGACGTTTCGGAGGTGGTCGACGTGGGTGACCGTGGAGCCGCCCGGCCTCAGGTAGCCGGTGACGTGGCAGCCCACGCAGCTCAGGTTGAAGTTCTTGTTCTGGTCCGCGAGCGTCGCGTAGGCGTGGCCATGCTGGGTGGTCCGCCACCAGTCCACGGCCTCGGCGTGGCACGACCCGCAGGCTTCGCTGCCGAGGTAGTGAGGCTGGCCTTCGGGCGCGGGCTCCGGCGCCCAGTCGGCGAACACCCGCTCGTTGTGCTCGTTCACCCGGGCGTCGTAGGCGTCGACCATCGCCGTGACCTCGGCGTCGCGTGCCGCGTCCGGGTCCAGCTCCTCGAAGCGGGCGGTCAGCACGTTGCCCTCGGTCGAGGGGAGGCGGCTCACCGCAGCGGCCTCGCGCTCCAGCGCCGCGAGCCGGCCCCGCTGCCGCTCGAGGTCGGCCGGATCGGTGCTGGAGTCCGCTTCCCACTCGGCGATCCGCCGCCGCAGCGCGTCCGCGCGCTCCTCGACGTGGTCGCGCTCGTCCTGGCGCGTCCACACGCTCGCGTCGGTCCAGGCGCCGTCGTTCCGTCGCCACAGATCCACCACGGTGAGGCCTTGGCCCTGGTGCGCGGCGTGGAGGAGGATCGCGTGCCCGACGGTCGCCGGCGGGTTCGGCTCCGCTTGGTCGAGCCCGCCCTCCACCACGAAGTCCACGTCGCGGAGCGAGGCGGCGAGCCGGCGGCCGGTGCGGCGATCCGCGGTCACCAGCGCGATCACGATCTCGGCGCCGCGCTCCTTCAGCGATCGGACCGCTTCGCGCCCCGCCGCCCGGAGATCCTCGGTCTCCTGCACGCGATCGGGCGAGCTTCCGTCGGGGCCGTGCAGGTCGCTCAGCCCGACGATGCCGATCTTCTGCTCGCCGACGGTCCGCAGCACGCTCGCCACCAGCGGCGCGCGGGTCGTGTCCGTGCCGGTGCTCGCTGCGTTGGTGCCGGTGCTCGCTGCGTTGGTGCCGGTGCTCGCTGCGTTGGTGCCGGTGCTCGCTGCGTTGGTGCCGGTGCTCGCTGCGTTGGTGCCGGTGCTCGCTGCGTTGGTGCCGGTGCTCGCTGCGTTGGTGCCGGTGCTCGCTGCGTTGGTGCCGGTGCTCGCTGCGTTGGTGCCGGTGCTCGCTGCGTTGGTGCCGGTGCTCGCTGCGTTGGTGCCGGTGCTCGCTGCGTTGGTGCCGGTGCTCGCTGCGTTGGTGCCGGTGCTCGGCGGCTCGATCTCGACGCCCGCCGCCAGGAGCGCGAAGGGCGCCCGCCGCGCCAGCGCCTCGAAGGTGTCGGTGCCGTAGCCGAAGTCGAGCGGGCCGGGCGCGGCCGCGCTCAGCTCCATCCGGCCCAGGATGTCGGTGAGGGTCTCGGCCCGCCAGCGCTCCTGAGCCGCGCCGCGCTCGATGTCCCCGCCCTCCGGCGCGCCGTGGAAGAAGAGATCGCCGGCGGCCACCATCAGGGTCGGCACCCCGTCGCGCCGCACCGCTTCCACGCGCGCCGCCATGCGATCCATCCCGCCGAGCGGCCGGCTCGTGCAACCGCAGGGCTCGAGGTAGCCCTCGAGATCCGTGACCACGAGCAGCCTCAGGTCGGGCCGGGGCAGGTCGGGCGGGGCGACCTCGGCCGCTGGCGCGTGCTCGGGTGTCGTCTGGCGACGCCCCTGCGAGCAGCTCCCAGCCGTGCCGGTCAACAGGACGAGAGCGGCGATACCGAAGTGGGCCAGGCGTCGGGTCGGGCGGTGCATGCGAAACGGCGAGGGTTGTAGCAACACGTCGCGGGCGGGACCACGTTCGGTGCGCCTTGACTGCCACGGGAGCGCCCGCTAGCTTCCGCGTCCCGAAAAACCGGGACACGCGAGACCGGCGTCCGGGAGCCTATTTTCCGGGCCCACGGCCTCCAACGAACCCCGAGAGAGTGTGCGATGGTCAAGATTCGTCTGGCGCGGCACGGTTCCAAGAAGCGCCCCTACTACCACGTCGTCGTGAGCGACTCCGAGGCCGCGCGTGATGGCCGCTTCCTCGAGCAGCTCGGCACCTATGATCCCTCGCGTCCCGACGAGGAGATTCCGCCTGAACCTCGAGCGCCTTTCGTACTGGGTCAGCGTCGGCGCCCAGCCGACCGATCGGGCGCGCAAGGTGATCAACACGGTCAAGCGTGCCGCCGAGGCGGCGCCGGCAGAGGCAGCGACGGCCGAGGCGCCGGCTGGGGCAGGCGCCTGAGCCCGGAAGAAGAGGACGCCCTCGTGGACCAGCTCACCGAGCTGATTGGCTACATCGCCCGA
Source organism: uncultured Pseudomonadota bacterium (assembly GCA_963832725.1). Lineage (GTDB taxonomy): Bacteria > Myxococcota_A > Polyangia > Polyangiales > Sandaracinaceae > JAEZBP01. The sequence continues at coordinate 771,391 of CAWHVG010000003.1, read as the reverse complement.
TCGCTCGTCGACGATCCCGAGCAGGTCAGCGTGGAGGCCGTGGACGAGGACGACCGCTCGGTGGTCCTCGAGCTCACGGTCGCGCCCGACGACCTGGGGAAGGTGATCGGCCGCGACGGCCGCACCGCCCGCGCCATGCGCACCTTGCTCGCCTCGACCAGCGCCCGGCTCCAGCGTCGCGCCATCCTCGAGATCCTCGAGTAGGGCGCTGCATGCAGCCTCCGACGCGGCTGATCGCGCTCGGCGCCATCGGTCGGCCGCACGGCCTCCGGGGTGAGGTCCGGGTGCACCGCTACAACCCCGATTCCACGCTCCTCCTGGACGTGGAGTCGGTGTGGTTGTGCAAGGACGGTGAGGAGCGCTCGGTCCGCATCGAGCAGGCCCGCCCCCACGGTCCAGCCGTCCTCTACGTGCTGGAGGGCGTGCGCGGGCGCGAAGCGGCCGAGGCGCTGCGCGGGTTCGAGGTCTGCCTGCCCCGCGACGCGCTGCCCGAGCCCGACGAGGACGAGGTCTACCACACCGACCTGATTGGTCTGAGGGCCGAGCTGGCCGACGGAAAAGCCGTCGGTGATGTCGTGGACGTGCTCGTGTACCCGAGCGCCGCCTGCCTGCTGGTCCGCGCCGAGGACGTCGATCTCGAAGTGCCCTTCCTCCCGCCCTACCTGGAGTCGGTCGACCTGGATCGTGGCGTGGTGGTCGTCGATCACCTCGACGATCTCTCGCCCATCCGAAGGAAGAAGCGGTGAGGTACTACGTCGTCACGGTCTTCCCAGAGCTGGTGGATCACTTCTGCGACCAGGCGCTGCTCGGGAAGGCGCGGCAGGCGAACCGTATCTCGGTCGACACCATTACGCCGCGCGATTTCACCACCGATCGGCACCGCAGCGTAGATGATACGCCCTACGGGGGCGGGAGCGGGATGGTGATGCAGCCCGGTCCGCTGGTGGCGGCGATGGAGGAGGCCGAGCGGCGTGAGCGCGAGCGCGGCGGCCCGGCGCCTTGGCGGGTCTTGCTGACGCCGCAGGGAGAGCGCTTCTCCCAGCCCCTGGCGCGTTCGCTGGCGGAGCATGGCGCGTTGACGATGGTCTGCGGGCGCTACGAGGGGGTCGACGAGCGGGTGCGGACGCGGGTCGATCAGGAGATCAGCCTCGGCGACTTCGTGCTGATGGGCGGTGAGGTGGCTGCGCTGGCGCTCATCGAGGCGACGGCTCGGCGGGTCGAGGGCGTGCTGGGCAACCGCGCGTCGATCGAAGACGAGTCGCACGCCGAAGGGCTGCTCGAGTACCCCCACTACACACGCCCGCCCGAGTTCCGCGGCGATTCGGTGCCGGACGTGCTGCTCTCGGGCCATCACGCCGCCGTGGCGGCCTGGCGGAGGCGGGAGGCGCTGCGCAGGACGCTGGAGCGGCGGCCGGAGCTGCTCCGCGATCGCGCGCTGAGCAAGGACGAGGCTCGCTGGCTGGAGGAGCTCGGTGGCCTCCCGGAGGAGGGATGAGCGCGCCCAGATCGATCGCGCTCGTACACCACCCGGTCCGCGATCGGGCCGGCGAGATCATCACGACCGCCGTCACCAACCTCGACGTGCACGACATCGCGCGGAGCGCCCGGACCTACGACGTGCATCGCTACTATCTGGTGACGCCGATCGCGGCCCAGCGGGAGCTGGTGGAGCGCATCCTGGAGCACTGGCGGACCGGCGCGGGGGCCCGGCGGGTGCCCGAGCGGGCGGTCGCGCTCTCGGTCTGCCGGGTGGTCCCGAGGCTGCGCGACGTCCTCGACGAGCTCGAGGCCGAGTCGGGGCGTCCGGAGGTCTACGCCACGGGCGCGAAGCCGCCGGCAGGGCGCGAGGCGATCGCCTATCCGGAGGCGCGCGCGAAGATGGCCGACGCGTCTTCGTTGATTCTCTTCGGCACCGGCCACGGTCTCGCGCGGGATGTCGTCGACGAGGCCGATTTCGTGTTGGCTCCCATCCGAGGGGGCGCTAGCTACAACCATCTCTCCGTGCGGGCGGCCGCGGCGATCACGCTGGACCGTCTCTTCGGAGAGGCTGTCGATTGACCCACGACCGAGGTCGTGTTAAACGCTGCGACCCCTGCTCAGGGGGACATCGAGAGGTCAGCCATGTCAGGCGTCGTTCCCGCAATTCAGGCCATCGAATCGGCCCAGCTTCGTCAGCTTCCCGCCTTCCGACCCGGCGATCAGGTCGAAGTGCACTACCGCATCCGCGAGGGTGAGAAGGAGCGGATCCAGGTCTTCAAGGGCGTGGTCATCCGCCGCAAGGGCGGCAGCTCCCGCGAGACCTTCACCGTCCGCAAGGTGAGCTACGGCGTCGGCGTCGAGCGCATCTTCCCGGTGCACTCGCCGAAGATCGAAAAGCTCGAGGTGGTGAGCCGCGGCCACGTGCGCCGCGCGAAGCTCTACTACCTGCGCGATCTGCGCGGCAAGAAGGCCCGCCTGCGCCGTTCGCAGAAGTCCTCGGCGGACATCAACGCGATCAACGCGAGCGGCTCCAACCGCTGAGCTCGCGGCTCGCTGCCTTCGCCCCGGTGGCCTTCGTGGCTCCCGGGGCGTCGTCGTTCCGTCCGCTCCGCGGGACCCGGCCGGCCCGCTCCCCGGAGGGGGAGATCAGGCTGCGTCGGTCAGCTTGACGGTCTCGAAGACCTCGATCGTGGTCTCGGGATCGCGCCAGGCGTCGGGCGGGAGGCCGGCCTTGCGGCAGCAGTAGGAGACGAAGGTCTCGGCGTCCCAACCCTGCTCGACGGCGACTTCCGGCAGGAGCACGCCGCGACGTATCCCGCGCTCGACGATGACGCCGTGAACGCCGACCTCGACGTCTTCGGGGCCCTGCACGGGCTCCGCCGGCGTGAGCACGGAGATGCCGATCCGCAGCCCGCTCAGCTCGGGCGGCGTCATCGGCGAGAAGCGCGGGTCGCGCAGCGCGGCAGAGGCGGCACAGCCCCGCACCGAGTCGACCAAGGGCCGGCGCGCCTCGAGCTCGCCGATGCAACCGCGGAGCTCGCCGTCCTCGCGCCGGAGCGTGACGAAGGCGGCGCCGAGCGCCCGCATGGCCGGCGCGTCCTCCTCGTCGCCGGGGCGTTCCTCGCGGCGCAGCACGGCCGCTTCGATGGCGTCGCGGGCCGCGCGCAAGAGCGCCCGCCCGTCGACGGCCAGCGCCTGGCTCAACCCTCCGCTCCGGGCGGCTTGGGGCGCTCGCCGGTGGCGCGGAAGCGGCGGTAGTCGGCGAGGATTTGCGCGTGGTCGAAGCAGAGCGGGGAGGGCAGGGCGTCCATCGCGCGCACGATCGCCCGCGCGGCGTCGTCGCCGCCCAAAGGTGTCCCCTTCGCGCGTCCCACGTAGACCACCGAGAGGTTGTGCTGTCGCGGGTCGCGGTCGGGCGCGCCGTAGACGGAGAGGAGCTCCGTCAGCTCGACGTCGAGCCCGGTCTCTTCCTTCGCTTCGCGCCGCGCGGCGTCGGCGGGCGCCTCGCCGTAGTCGATGAAGCCGCCGGGGAGCGCCCAGCCCTTCGGCTCGTTTTTGCGCTCGACGAGCACGACCCCTCCGTCGATCTCGATGATCACGTCGACGGTGGGGTAGGGGTTTCGGGGTGATCCGGCGTCGTCACGGAGCCGACCTTTCAGCCGACGAGCTCGAGCGTCGATTCGTCGAACGCGTCGCTGCCCTCCCGGTGTACCCACAGCCGGCGATCGCGCACCTCACCGTCGACGACGCTGACGACGATGAACGCGCAGGGCCACATGAGCTGGCCCTCGGACGAGAAGGTCGCCGCGTCCTCGGCGCTGAAGTACGCGCCCGCGTCGCAGTGCGAGTGGTAGATGACCTTGATCGGCCTGCCGGCCTTCGCGCCCGCTTCGAACGCGCGGGCGGCGCGCAGCTCGTTGATCTTGAAGTACATCTTCGAGGTGCGCGGAAAGCGCGTTGGAGTCGAGGCGCGTGATACTTGTCCGCCTCGTTGGTCTCGCGGATCGCCTCGTCGAGGAGCGCCGGATCGTCGGCGGGGCCGGCCACGAACCCGCAGCTCTCGCTCGGGTAGCACTCGAGCGCGTGCGCCTCGAGGGCGTCCATCACGCCTTTGTCGATGCGCAGCGCGCCGCGGATCCAGGGCTCACCACTCATACTGCTTCTCCCACCTCATCGGCGCGAAGTAGCGGTCGCCGCGGTCGGGCGCGACGGTGACGCACGCAGCCGCGCTCGAGCCGCTTGGCCACCTGCAGCGCGCCGTACACGTTGGCGCCGGTCGAGTGTCCGACGTGGAGGCCCTCCTCGCGCGCGACGCGGTCGGCCATGTCCCAGCCCTCGTCGGTGCCGACGGGGATGATCTCGTCGGGCAGCGACTCGTCGTAGATCGCCGGGACCAGCGAGCTCGGCATGTGCTTGAGCCCCTCGAGCCCGTGCAGCGCCTCGGCCGGCTGCGAGCGCGACGCACTGAATGCCGCGTCGTGCTCCTTCAGCCGCCGCGCGGTGCCCATCATGGTGCCGCTGGTGCCGATGCCGGTCACGAAGTGGGTCATCCGGTCGCCCACCTGCTCCAGGATCTCGCGGCCGGTGCCGAGGTAGTGGGCCTTCGGGTTGGACGGGTTGCTGTACTGGTCGGGATAGAAGTAGCGATCCGGATCCTGCGCGACTCGCTCGCGCACGACGCGGATGGCGCCGTCGGTGCCTTCCATCGGATCCGCAGTAGATCAGCTCGCGTGCCGTAGGCCCGGGTGATCTCTTTGCGGGCCTTGGACACGTTCAGCGGCATCACCAGCGCACGCGGTAGCCGAGCGCGGCGCCGAAGAGCGAGTAGGCGACGCCGGTGTTGCCGCTGGTGGCGTCGATCAGAGTCTTGTCCTTCGTGAGCCGCCCGTCGGCGATCGCGTCCAGCATCATCTGCAGCGCCGGTCGGTCCTTCACCGAGCCGCCCGGGTTGGCGTACTCGAGCTTCAGATAGAGCTCGACGCCCGGAGCAGTCCCTCTCGATCCGGCGCAAGCGGACGAGCGGCGTGTTGCCGACCGCGTCCGCGATGGACTCGACGCGTCGATGCCTCATTCGCGCTCCTTCGGGCCGCCGAGCGAGACGTCGAGCCGGCCCGGGGCGCCGACGTCCAAGGTCTTCTTGATGGCTTCGACCGCCCGGAAGGCGCCCATCACGAACGCGGCCGCGGGCTCGAGCGCGTCGCGGCCGGCGAGCGCACGGACGGCGTCGGCGGAGCCCGCGTCAATCGTCGTGCCCTCGTCGATGGTGGCGCCCGCGTCGATCGTCGCGCCCGCGTCGATGGTGGCGCCCCCGCCGGTGACGTCGAGCCCGGCGCGGGCGAGGTAGTCCATCGCCACCTCGCGGGCGCGCGGATCCCCTCCTACGGCCACCCGAGCGCCGGCGAGCCGGGTCTGGCCGGCCTCGCCGACCTCCGCCAGCAAGAGGTGGCGCGCGAAGCGCCGCCGAGCGTCGCCGTCGAGCGCCATCAGCCGCCGGCGATCGCGGGGACAATCTGCACGGCGTCCCCGTCCTTCACCTCGGTGTCGAGGTTCTCGAGGAAGCGGATGTCCTCCTCGTTGGCGTAGATGTTCACGAAGCGACGCACGCCCTTGTCGTCGCAGAGGCGGTCCTTGAGCCCGGGGTAGTTCTTCTCGAGGTCGTCGATCACCGCGCGAACGGTGCTGCCCTCGGCTTGGACCTCGTCGTGCCCGCCGGTCAGCGAGCGGAGCGGGGTCGGGATGCGAACGGTGACGGCCATGACAATCTCCTCCTCTGGGAAAGTCTGCGATTCCGTGGATCGCGCCTCTCGCGATCAGACGACACAGGGCGGCGGAGCATAGCGCGCGCGGCTCAGCTCGCGGGTGCGACCCTCGCAGGTGGCGCAGCCCGCGCGCGGGGCCACGCGGCTCGCCCGTAGGCGCCCATCGAGCGCGCGGTAGCTGAAGAGCTCGCCCGCGGCGTGCTCGCCCGAGAGCAGGCGGACGGCGATCGCCGCCTGCAGCCCGCCGAGGACGCCGACGACAGGGCCGATCACGCCCGCCTCGGCGCAGGTCTCCACCCGATCCCGCGGGATGTCCTCGAACACGCAGCGCATGCAGGCGCTTTGGCCCGGCACGCTGCCGAGGGCCCAGCCGCTCCAGCGCACCGCGCCCGCTTGCACGATGGGCACGCCGGCCAGCGCGGCGGCGTCGCAGGCGAGGAACTTGGTGGCGAAGTTGTCGGCGCCTTCCACCACCAGGTCGTGGCCGCGGATCAGCGAGAGCGCGTTCTCCGGAACGAAGCGCCCGCGCTCCTCGCGTACCTCCACCCCCTCGCGGCGCAGGCGCGCCGCCGCCCGCTCGACCTTGTCCCGGCCGACGTCGCCGTCGTCGTAGAGCACCTGCCGGTGGAGGTTCGAGAGGTCGACCGCGTCGTCGTCGACGATCGTGAGGTGCCCGACACCGCTTCGCGCGAGCACCAGCGCGGCAGGCGAGCCGAGCCCACCCGCGCCGATCACCAAGACGCGCGCGCCGGCGAGGTTCACTTGAAGTACTCGTCCAGGCTGAAGTAGCGCTCGCCGGTGTCGCAGAGGAGGGTGACCACGTCGTGGCCCTCGCCGAGCTCCTCGGCGACCCGCACCGCCGCCACCAGGTTCGCGCCCGCGCTGATGCCGACCAAGAGGCCCTCTTCGCGGGCGATGCGCCGCTTCATCTCCCACGCCTCCCGGTCGGTCACCCGCGCGACGGAGTCGACGACAGCGGCGTCGTAGTTGTCCGGCACGAAGCCGGCGCCGATGCCCTGGATCTTCGAAGGGCCGGGCGGGTCCCCGCTGAGCACCGCGCTGCTGTCCGGCTCCACCGCGACGACGCGCGTCTCGGGCCGCCGCGCCTTGAGAACCTTGCCGACGCCGCTGACGGTGCCGCCGGTGCCGACCGCCGCCACGAACGCGCTCGACGGGCCGATCGTCCATCGCCTCGAGGATCTCGCGCCGCGGTGGTGTGCTCGTGCGCCGCCGGGTTGGCCGGGTTCACGAACTGCATCGGCATGAACGCGCCTTCTTCTCGGACGATCCGCTCGGCGGCCTCGATCGCGCCTTCCATCACCCGCTCGGGCTCGGTCAGGACGATGCGCGCGCCGTAGGCCTCGAGGAGCTGGCGCCGCTCCAGCGACATGCTCGCGGGCATGGTCAGCACCAGCGGGTAGCCCTTGACCGCACAGACCAGCGCCAGGCCGATGCCGGTGTTGCCGCTGGTCGGCTCCACCACGGTCTGGCCCGGCGAGAGCGTTCCGTCCCGCTCGGCCTGCTCGATCATGGCGAGGCAGATGCGGTCCTTGACCGAGCCGCCGGGCTCGAGGTGCTCCGCCTTGGCCCACACGGTGGCGGCTCCCTCCGGCACCACGCGGCGCATTCGCACCAGCGGCGTCTTGCCGATGAGGGAGAGGACATTGTCGACGACCGGAGCCGGCACGCTTCGCCTCGCAGCTAGATGACGTACACGTAGCGGCCCGGAGGCCGGCGGCGATACCCGAGCGCCTCGCCGCGCTCGCAGAGATCCTCGATGGTCTTGGCGTCGAAGCACGCCGAGATCTCCTCGGCCAGCTCCTCGAACGCCTCCTCGGTGACCGCCCGGCTGGTGGCGTCGCCCCCCTCCGCGCCCGCTTTGGCGCTCTTTCCCTTGTTGGGCGAGGCGCTGAGCGTGATCGGGCCTTCCAGCGCCCGCACGATGTCGCCGATGCGAATCTCGGCCGCCGCGCGGGCGAGCTGGTAGCCGCCGCGGGGGCCGCGCTTGGACGAGACCAGGCCGGCGCGCTTGAGGTCCTGGAAGATCTGCTCCAGGAAGCGCGGCGGGATCGCCTGCCGCTCGGCGATGTCCTTGATCTGCGTGGCCTTGCCCTGGTTGTGGAAGGCGATGTCGAAGATCGCCCGCACTCCATAGCGGCCCTTGTTCGAGAGCTTCACGACGAGGGGACTGTGGGAACCCACATCGGGCTTGTCAAGAATGCACGGCCCCGGTCCGCGCCCAAACCTACGTGACGTACTTGATGAGGACGAACCCGCCGATGAGGAGGACCGTGAACACCAGCGTGAGCAGCTCGAAGCGGCGCTCGATGAAGGTTCGGACCTTGGGGCCGAAGAAGTAGATCATCCCGGCGACCAGGAAGAAGCGCGCGCCTCGGCCGACCGCGCTGGCGCCGATCAGGGTCGGGATCGCCACCTGGAATACGCCCGCGGCGATGGTGAACACCTTGTAGGGGATGGGCGTGAACGCGGCCGTGAAGAGCGCCATCCAGGCGTTGCTCTGGTAGGCCTGCCGGACGACGTCGAAGTTGTGGCAGGTGAAGCTCGGCACGTACTCGAAGAGCGCGCCGCCGCCGGCGAACTCGGGGCAGCCGTCGAAGACGCCCATGGTTCGCCAGAGCTGCACGCCGATGGTCCAGCCGAGGAGGCCGCCGATCACCGAGCCGGCGGTGCAGACCGTGGCGTAGCGCAGCGCCCGCTTGGGCTTGCCGAGGCACATGGCCATCAAGAGCACGTCCGGCGGGATTGGGAAGAAGCTCGCCTCGACGAACGCCAGCGTGAAGAGGGCGGGCACGGCGAAGCGCGTGTCGGCCCAGCTCAGCGTCCAGTCGTAGAGACGCCTCAGCCGGGTGGTCGGCCAGCGGTACCACGGAATGGGCGTGGACTCGGTCGGGGGCTCGATGACGGCGGTGTTCGCGCCATCGCCTTCCGGGGTGCTCGCGCTCATTCGAGCGGCGGGTTAGCAGAGGCCTCCGAGCCGGTCAATTCTGCGTTCGAAGGGTCGTTGGGTGGAGTACCCTGAGCGCGGGGGACGAGACCCGGACGAGGTTGAGCGGTGAGGGTCTGCAGCATCTGCGGCGCGAAGTGGCGAGGCGACCCCGAGGTCTGCCCGCTCGACGGCGGAGCGCTCGAGGAGCTGCCCGACGAGGTCGTCGGACGCACCATCGCAGACCGCTACACGGTCCTCGAGCGAGTTGGCGCCGGAGGGATGGGGACGGTCTACCGCGCGCGGCAGGAGCTGGTCGGTCGCGACGTGGCCCTCAAGTTCCTCTCGCCGGAGCTGGCGCTGGAGCCCACCCACCGTCGTCGCTTTCTGCGCGAGGCCAAGGCGGCCAACCGCATCGATCACCCCAACATCATCGACATCAGCGACTACGGCGAGACCGACGACGGATTGGTCTACCTCGTGATGGAGTTCCTGGTCGGCGAGCCGCTCTCGGACACCGTCGACAGGGGCGGGCTCGGGGTGCGGCGCGCGGTGAGCATCGCCATGCAGATGGCCTCGGCGCTGGCGCGCGCCCACGAGCTCGACGTGATCCACCGGGACATCAAGCCCGAGAACGTCTACCTGCTCCCGGGCGCGGCGGGAGACGACTTCGTCAAGCTGCTCGACTTCGGTTTGGCGGCGATGAAGGGCGAGCTGCGGCTCACGGCGACCGGATTGGTCTTCGGGACGCCGGAGTACATGGCGCCCGAACAGGCTCGAGGGGCGCCGGTGACGGGCAAAGCCGACCTCTACGCGCTCGGCTGCGTGCTCTACGAGATGATCGCGGGCGAACCGCCGTTCTCGGGGAGCGCGCCGGATCTGATCCTCAAGCACATCCGCGAGCCGGCGCCACGGCTCTCCGAGCGGGCGCCGCACGTGTCCGCCGAGCTCGAAGCGGTGGTGATGCAGCTCTTGGAGAAGGATCCCGCGCGCCGTCACGAGGACGCGCACCGGGTCGTCGACGCGCTCCGCCCTTTCGTGGGGGGCCGGCCGGATGCCACGATCCAGCAGGCGGAGTTCGCGAGTGTCATCGCGCGCGAGCGGGCGCTGCTGAAGACGGCGCCTCGCGAGTCCGGCGAAAGCATGGACCGCGTCGAGGTGCTGCGAGCGCTCTCGGCGCGCGCCCATCCCCGAGCGCTCCCGACATGGCTCTCCGATGCGCTGGTGGAGCTCGAGGCCCTCGCGTCGCTGGTGGCGGCACAGAGCGCGGAGCTCGCGCTCGTCCGCAGGATGGTCTCGGACCGCGAGGGCCGGGCCGCGGACGGGCGCCTGTCGCTGGACCGGGCCATCGACGCGCTGGGTCGGGACGAAGCGCGGGTCACGGCCTACCTCGACGAGCGGCGCCCTCGCTTGGCAGCCCTGCGGGAGCGGTTGGCTGCGGTGGAGGAGCCTCTTCTCGCCGCGTGGGCGGGGCTCGCGCCGCCTGCGTCCGAGCTCACGCGCGCGTCGGTGCAACCACTCTCGAGCGCGGGGCGGCTGGCGAGCGAGTGGCTCGAGCACCAGCGGGACGTGGAGGAGCTCGACCGCGAGCTGGCCGCGCACGAGCGCGAGCAGGAGGATCTGCGCTTTCAGCGCTCGCAGCTTCGCGGGCGCCTCGGGACCCTGGGGGCGGAGGCCACGTACGAGCTGAACGAGCTCGAGAGCCGCGCCCAGTCGATCGAAGCGGAGCTGGGGCCGGCCGCGCTGCGGCTCGATTCGCTCTCGAAGATGATCGAAGACCACCTCCGGGAGCTCCCGGATATGGCGGACGCGCTGAACGCCCTACGGCGCTGATGGCATGGGGCTCGAGGCTTCGCCGGGTCACGCCGATGTGGTACGGCCGTAGGGATGGCCAAGACCAAACGGGCCCGCGATTTGACGCTGCGCGACCTCCTCTCCCGCATCGAGTACCGGCAGGCGTGCAAGCTTCTCGGGGCGGACGGCGCCCAGCTCTTGCGCGAAGGCGGCAAGCTCGACGTCGACCCGACCGATCACGTCAGGTTTTCGTCCCGGGAGCTCGCGGTGTGTGTCGCGGACGCCACCGTGCGCGTCACTCGCGCGGAGGCGGCGCGCGGCCGCTTGCTCGTCGAGTGCAGCGCGTGCGCGACGAGCTGCGTGCACGGCGGCGCGGCGCTCTCTCTGGTGCTCGAAGAGAAGATGACGCTCGGGTTGGCGGCGCCCCCTCGCGAGCGGACGCCCGTCGAGAGCCTCTCGGAAGAGGAGCTGGTGCAGCGGGCGCTGGACGACCGAGCCGAGCGCGCCGCGTGAGGAGAAGATGCGCCTCCGGTCCGCGAACCCGAAGGTGCCCTGGACCGACTACACGCTGACCAGCGCGAGCTCCGGCAAGACCTACCGGGTCGCCCTCCGGGGGACCCAGCGAGGCATTCGTACTGCTCGTGCCCCGACTTCCGCAAGAACACGCTCGGCACGTGCAAGCACGTCCTCTACGCGCTCGCTCGTGTTCGCCGGCGCTTTCCCGCCGCCGCGCTCGCCAAGCCCTACCGACGCACGAGCTTCAGCGTCTTTCTCCGCTACGGCGAAGTGCTCGAGCTGCGCCTCGCGGTGCCGGACCGTGTGAGCGACGCTGCGCGTCGTATCGTCGAGCCGCTCTTGGACCGGCCCATCACCGATCTGCGCGATTCTGACGCGGAGGCTCGGACGGCTCGACCGTGCCGGCGAGGACGTGAGGGTCTATCCGGATGCCGAGGCCTATATCGACCAGCGCATGCTCCGGCAGCGCCTCGAGTCGCGCGCCCGGGAGATCCGCGCATCTCCCGCGGAGCACCCGCTGCGGCGGACGCTGCTGAAGACCGAGCTCTTGCCCTACCAGCTCGACGGGATCGCGTTCGCAGTCGGCGCGGGGCGCGCCATCCTCGCGGACGACATGGGCCTCGGAAAGACCATCCAGGGCATCGGTGTCGCCGAGTTGCTCGCACGCGAGACCGGGATCCGCCACGTGCTCGTCGTCTGTCCGACCTCGCTCAAGTCCCAGTGGAGGCGGGAGATCGAGCGCTTCTCCGAGCGGAGCAGCCGTGTGATCGCGGGTCGCGCCAGCGAGCGCGCGGATCAGTACGGAGACGGAGCGTTCTTCAGCGTCTGCAACTACGAGCAGGTGCTGCGCGACATGCCGTCGGTCGAGAGCGTGCCCTGGGACCTGATCATCTTGGACGAGGGCCAGCGCATCAAGAACTGGGAAGCGAAGACGAGCCGCGCCATCAAGAGCCTGCGGTCACGCTTCTTGCTGGTCTTGTCGGGGACGCCGCTCGAGAACCGGCTGGAGGAGCTCTACTCCGTGATCGAGGCCGTCGACGAGCGGCAGCTCGGGCCGGCGTTCCGCTTCATGAACCGCCATCGCGTCGTCGACGAGGCGGGGCGCGTCCTCGGCTACAAGAACCTGACGGAGCTGCGAGAGCGGCTCGGAAGCGTGCTCCTGCGCCGCACGCGCGCCGACGTCCTGAAGGAGCTGCCGCCACGCAGTGTGGAGCTGATCCGCGTTGCGCCGACCGAGGAACAGGTCGACATCCACTCGGGGCACATGCAGGTCGTCAGCAGCATCGTGCGCAAGTCGTTCATCACCGAGATGGATCTCTTGCGTCTCCAGAAGGCCCTCCTGATGTGCCGCTTGGCTGCGAACGGCACCTATTTGGTCGACAAGAAGGCGCCTGGATACTCGAGCAAGCTCGAGGAGCTGGCGGCGCTCTTCGATCGGCTGGCCGCCGAGGACGGCCGCAAAGTCGTGCTCTTCTCGGAGTGGACCACGATGCTGGGGCTGATCGAGCCCTTGCTGGAGGCGCGCGGTCTCGGGTTCGTGCGGCTCGACGGGTCGGTGCCGCAGAAGAAGCGCGCCGGCCTCGTCCAGCGCTTCGAGCAGGACCCCGACTGCGTGTTCTTCGTGACCACCAACGCCGGGTCCACGGGGCTGAACCTGCAGGTCGCCGACACGGTCGTGAACGTGGACCTGCCGTGGAACCCCGCCGTGCTCGAGCAGCGCATCGCCCGCGTGCACCGCATGGGGCAGACCCGTCCGGTGCAGGTGTTCGTGCTCGTCACGGAGGAGACGATCGAGGAGAACCTGCTCGGAACGCTGGCGGGAAAGCGGGAGCTCGCGCTCGCAGCGCTCGATCCCGACACCGACGTGGACGAGGTCGCGCTCACGAGCGGAGTGGAGGCGCTGCGCAACCGGTTGGAGGTGTTGCTCGGGGCCAAGCCCGAGGCGCCGCTCGACGCCAGCGAGGCCGAGCGCATCGGTGCCGAGACGGCGCGCCTGGCCCGGCAGGAGCGGGTTGCGGCAGCGACGGGACGGATGCTGACCGGCGCGTTCGAGCTCCTCGCCGAGCTCTTGCCGCAGGCGCCCTCGAGCGACGAGTCGCGCGCGTTGGAGCGGGCCATCGGCGAGAGCCTCGCCCAGTGTGTCGACGTCGACGAGGGAGGTACGGCCCGGCTGACGATCACGCTTCCGAACAGTGCTCCGAAAGGCGGCGCGGACGCACATCTCGATGCGCTGGCGACGCTCGCGCGATTGCTGGCCCGCATGGCGAGCGCGCGGCCGAGCTGAGGGGCTGGCCGACGCGTCGCTCGAGGCGCTCGACGAACGCCCGCCAGCGCGATCGGCGCGAAGAGGTCAGTCGAGGGGTGGGAGGTTCAGGGGTGCGCCGTGTCCGCTCCGGCCCGCCGCGCGGTTCTCGATGGATTGGATGGCCTCGTCGATCGCCGTGCGGACGGCGGCGCTGTGCTCCACGGCGCGCCGTTCGCGCAGCGCCGGGATGACCAGAGCGTCGCCCACGTGGCCCAGCGACTGCACCGCGCGGCCGCGGACCTCGGCGGCGTCGTGGCGCGCGAGGCGGACGAGGGCGTCGACTTTCTCCGGGCCGTCGAGCGACGCCAGGGAGTTGATGGCTTCCAAGCGCTCGTTCATCGGGTGCGCGTCCTCCGCCGCGTAGCGCTCGAGCGCGGCGGTTGCCGTCGCGTCGCGGATGCGGCCGAGCGAGCGGAGCGCGTCGAGGCGTACGTCCGCTTCGGGATCGCCCAGGAGCGTGAAGAGCGGCGTCGTCGCCCGCCGGTCGCGGATGACCCCGAGCGCCAGCGCGCCCCACTGGCGGGCCGAAGGGTCCTGATCGCGGAGGAGCTCGAGCAGCGCCGGCACCGCGGCCGGATCCGGCAGGCGCCAGAATTGCCGCCGCCGCCACCACGCGGACGTCGACCACGGAATCGCGCAGGGCGTGCACCAGATCGGGCACGGCGTCGCGGGCGGCCAACCTCCCGAGCGCCCGACCGGAGGAGGCCCGGACGCGCCAGTCGTCGTCGTGGCGCAGCCGGTCTCTCAACAGCGGTACCACCGTGTCCCGTTGCCGCGCGGCTCGACGCCCCAGAGTCTCCGCGGCGCCCGCCCGGGCCGGCGGCTCTCCGTGCTGGAGCTGGTCGATCGTGTGCTGGAGCTGCTCGGCCGTGAGCGACTGCGCCAGCGCACCGCCCGGCGAGCTCAACCAGAGGAGCGCTCCGAAGAGGGCGCCGCGCCACGTCCCGAGTGCCATCGTTCCGCCCGTCGGACCCCCACCACGGGTCGCGTCCGAACCCTATCATAGACGCTCCGGGCCGTTGCCCATTCACGGCCCATGGCCCGGCATTGGCTCCTCGAGCCGCCCCGTTGTAGTAGGTTCCCTCGCAATGCGGCTCCGTGCCCGGCGTGGTCCGACCTGGGGGGAGCACCTGCGCTTCCTCCACGCCTTTCGGCTCGAGCGCGGTCTGCTCTTGGTGCAGCTCGCGCCGGTGCTCTTGGCCATCGGCGGGCTGCTCCTGCCGGCGCACCCGCCCATCTGGACCTTGCCCGCGCAGGCCGCCGCGGCGGCGCTCCTGCTCTTCGCGGGCTTCCTACTCCGTGGTCGCCCGCGTACGGCGCGGACGATGGCGGTCCTCGCCGTGATCGCCGGCGCCGCCCCCAACGCGCCCCGGGTGCTCCGGGAGCCGGAGCTCCTGGTCATGGGCAGCGTCGGGCTGTGGCTGGTCGGCCACCTCATCCTCTTCGAGCCGACCCTCGGCCTGACGGCCGCCTCCGCCATGCCCTCGCGGGCGCGGACCGCCCGCATCGCCAGCCTCATGGGCCTGGGTGCATGGTTCCTGGAGGTGCTCGTCCTGGGCCGCCGCAGCGTCATCGACATGGCGCTGACCGCGTCGGCGCTCCTCGTGGCCACGCTCATCGCTCTGCGATGGGCGTTCTACGAGCGGAGCGCGCCGTGGGCGAAGTGGATCCTCGCGGTCTTGACGGCCGGATCCTGGGCGGGCGTGTGGTTCACGCGCGACACGCCGGCTTTCGCACTGAGCTGTCTCGGGGTCGTGCCCGCCGTCACCGTGATCGTCGCCCCGCGCACTTCCGATGAAGAGAGCCCGCTCTCGCGCATCCTCGAGAACCCGGCCCGGCTGCTGGTCGCCACCTTCCTCGGCCTCTGCGCCATCGGCGGGATCCTGCTCTCGTTGCCCCTCGCCTCCGCCAGCGGCGACGGCGTCGGCTTCCTGAACGGCGTGTTCACGTCCACGAGCGCGGTCTGCGTGACCGGGCTCATCGTCCTCGATACGCCACACGCCTTCTCGACCTTCGGGCTGGTCACGCTCTTGATGCTGATCCAGGTGGGCGGCCTCGGGATCATGACCTTCTACACGGTCGCGCTGGCTGCTTTGGGCCGCCGCCTGTCGCTACGGCACGAGCGCGCGGTCGCGGGCGCCGTGAACGTGGAGGATCGCCGGCAGCTCGTCAGCTCTCTGTCACAGGTGATTCTGGTCACGGCGGCGAGCGAGCTCTTGGGCGCCGCCATCCTCGCCACGGCGTTCTATTTCGAGGGCGACCCGCTGCCTCGCGCGATCTGGCGTGGCGCGTTCACGTCGATCAGCGCCTTCTGCAACGCGGGCTTCGCTCTGCAGTCGGACAGCCTGGTGCCCTATCAAGGCGACGCCGTGGTGCTGTGGACCGTGGCGCTGCTGATCATCATCGGGGGGCTCTCACCGGCGGCGGTGGCGGCGTTCCCGCGCTGGGCGCGCGGCAAGCGGGTGCGCTTGCAGGAGAGGCTGATCCTCACCACCACGGTGGCGCTCCTGGTGTCGGGCACGTTCCTCTACGCCGCCCTCGAGTGGTCCGTGTCGCTCCAGAACCTGAGCTGGCTGGACCGTATCCACAACGCCTTCTTCCAGTCGGCCACCCTGCGGACGGCCGGCTTCAACTCGGTCGATCTGACGGTCACCCGGCCGGCCACCCAGACGCTGATGATCCTCTTCATGTTCCTGGGGGGGAGCCCGGGCGGCACGGCGGGCGGTATCAAGACGACTACGAGCGCCATCGTCGGGTTCATGGTCGCGGCGACCTTGCGCGGGCGCGGTCACGCCGAGGCCTTCGGCCGCCGGATCGGGAGCACGACCGTCTTCAAGGCGGCGGCGGTGATCACCGTCGGCGTGCTCACTTGCCTGGTCGGCGTGCTGGCGATCCAGCTCACCCAGCGCATGGAGCTCGAGATCGGCGTGTTCGAGGTGGTCTCTGCGCTCGGCACCGTCGGCCTCTCGCTGAATGGGACCGGCACGCTCGACTCGGTCGGCAAGATCATCATCATGGCCTGCATGTTCGCGGGCCGCGTGGGGCCCCTGACGCTCTTCCTCTTCCTGGCCGAACAGCAGCACGAGAGCCCGGTCATCTATCCCGAGGAAGAGGTGGACGTCGGATGAGGTGCGCTGGACACCGCGCGCGACCGCGATCCATCCCGCGATCCATCTCCTACCCTCGCTGCGCGCCCATCCGGCGCGCCGCCCAGCGCCGGCTCGGCGCGGAGGAACGCCCATGAGCAGGCAGGCCATCGTCATCGGTCTCGGTCAGTTCGGTCTCGCGCTGGCGCGCTCGTTGACCCGCAAGGGCGTCGAGGTGCTGGCGGTGGATTGGAGCGAAGAGCGCGTGCGCGCGGCCACCAGCGTGGTCGCCGAGGCGGTCTGCTTCGACTCGACCGACGAGACCGCGCTCGCCCGGACCAACCCGGCTCGCCGCGACCTCTGCGTCTGCGCCATCGGAACCGAGGCTCGCGAGGCATCGATCATCACCACCGCGCTCCTCAGGCAGATGGGCGCCGAGCGGGTGGTGGCCCGCGCCGCCGACCCCCTCCACGAGCGGATTCTGCGCCTCGTCGGTGCCCACGAGGTGGTCAACCCCGAGCAGGCGTTCGGCGAGCGCTACGCGACCCGCCTGATGTACTCGACCGTGCTCGACGAGATCGAGCTCGGCGAGGATCTGGTGATCACGGAGCTCAACCCGCCACCGAGCTTCGTCGGGCGGAGCCTGGCCTCGGTCGAGCTGCCCCGGCGCTTCGGCGTGACGGTGATCGCCGTGCGCCGGACCCACAAGGAGACCGTGGAGCTGCCCGACCCGCGCCGTCCGCTCGAGCCCGAGGATCTCCTGGTGGTGGTGGCCCGCCGTGGCGCCATCGCGGGGTTGCTGGAGAAGATCTCGTGAGGCTGGGCACCCAGCTCCGCACGCTCTTCTTCCTCTTGGTGGGCGTCCAGGTCGTCACGGCGCTCTCCGGCATGGCGCTCCTCGGCCGGATGGGGCCGGCCATCGGGGGTATCGTTGCCGATAACGAGCGAAGCATGTACGCCGCCGAGCAGATGCTCGCGGTGCTGGCCAACCCGAACGTCGCCGGCCGCAGCACCGAGCAGTTCATGGACGGGCTCCACACCGCGCAGTCGAACATCACCGAGCAATCCGAGCGACCGGTGCTGGCGCAGATCCGGCGGCAGGCGCGGGCGGCGATCGGCGGCGAGCCGCAGGCGACGCGGCAGGTGACCCAGCAGCTCCTGGCGTTGGCCCGGATCAACCGCACGGCGATGCGGCGGGCGGACGCGGACGCGCAGCGGCTGGTGCTGGCGGGGCGCTGGGCGCTGGCGCTGCTGGCGCTCTTCGGGCTGCTGGCGAGCGTCGTGGCGATGCGGCGAGCGCGGCAGAAGGTGCTGACGCCGCTCGCGGACCTGGCGGGGGTCGTGACGGCCCGGCGATCGGGGGAGCTGCACCGGCGCTGTCACCTGCACAACGACACGGAGCTGGCGCGGGTGCTGCTCGCCTACAACGAGCTCCTCGACGAGATCGACCGCGCGCACGCGCCCAAGTCCACCGCCACCGAGACCGCGCTGCGCTCGGCGATGGCGTTGGTGCTCGACCGGCTCGGCGGACCGCGCATCCTGCTCGACCGTGGCGAGATGGTGGCGATGTCCACGGAGGCGATGGATCGGGTCGCGGAGGCGGGCCCCGAGCTCCGCGAAGCCATGCGGAGCGGGGAGCTCGACACGTGGGTCGAGGCTGCCGAGGAAGTCGGCGGAACCACCCTCCAGCTCGTCACCCTCCGCCCCGAGCCCGCCTGAGCGGAGCTGAGACGGACACGCTCGCTCGCGGCCTGCTACACCTCTTCTCGTGCCAATCCGGCGACAGCGATGGATGGCGTCCGCCCTTGCGCTGGTGTTCTGGGGGTGCGGCGATCCCGATCCGTCGGGCGCTGAGGCCACGGAAGCTCCGCCGCACGCCGCCGACTTCCGGTCCTCCCGCGTGTCGCGAGCGATGGACGCGGCGTCCGAGATCGTCCGAACCCGTGGGTTCGCGGCGTACGGCGACCAGTGGCGCGGGTTCCTGGTCGATCACGCCTCCGACGTACGGGAACTGGCCATGCGCTCGGGCACCTGCCACGTGGTCTTGGCCGGCGCCTCGGCCGAGGTGCGCGAGCTGAATTTGCGGGTCTTCGACAGCGAGGGCAGCGAGGTGGTCCACGACGCCACCAGTGGGCCGCTGGCCGCGCTGCGCTTCTGCCCGCACCAATCGGGCACCTATTACCTGGCGGTGCAGGTCTCGGCGGGGAGCGGGCTCTTCGAGGTGCGGGCGTTCCGCGGACCGACCGGGCTGGACATCCGGATGGACGACGTCTTCCGCGAGGTGCAGGTCGCGGAGCCGATGGAGAACCGTTGAGCGGCACGCGGGATGGCAGCCGGTTCGCTGCCGCTCAGGTCGTGCTGGTGCTGCTCGTGGCGGCGACCGGGAGCTGCGCCGAGCCGCCTCCGCCGGACGACGCGCCGTTGAGCACGCTTCCGAGCGAGCCAGGCCCGCTCGACGCGCTCAACCGCCGGCACGCGCGCCTGCGCGAGCGCATGCGCCGTCGTGGCTACGGCGACCAGGTCGGGCTGGCCCGGGTGTTGGTGCTCGAGGATCGCGACGCCGTGACGCCGCTGGACTTGGCCGCGGGCACCTGCAGCACCTTCATGGCGCTCGGCGGCGGCTCCATCCGGCAGCTCGGCATGACCCTCTACGACGGCGAGGGCGCGGAGACCGCCAGCGACTCGGTCAGCGGGGAGGGCGCGCTCGTCCACGTCTGCCCGCAGGACGAGGAGGGTGTGACCCATCGGGCTTTCTACCTGGTCGTCTCGGCCCGCGAAGGGGCGGGCGCCGCCCTGGTCGCACAGTTCCGGAGCGCGCCGGGGGAGGGCGAAGGCTTCGACGGGCTCTTCGAGGGCGTGCTCGCGCCGCGGGTCGAGTTCCGGGCGCTCGAGGATCACCTGGCCCGCACGCGTGGCGCGCTGCGGGCGCGCGGGTTCGTGCCGGTCGGCTCGCCGCTGCTCGAGAGAGTGAGCGAGGGCGCGGTGGTGCGGCTGCCGGTCGAGCTCGAGGCGGGACGGTGCTACGCGGCCATCGGACGCGCCGACGGACTGCGCGACATCGACCTCTACCTCTTCGACGCGGCTGGGGTGGAGGTCGATCGCGACCTGGCGGGCGACGCGGAGCCCTCGATCGAGCACTGCCCGAGCGAGACCGGCCGCCACACCGTGGAGCTGCGCGCGTTCGAAGGCGCGGGCGCGGTGGGCGTGATGGTGATGGTCGGGCCCGGTCAGCCGGCGGCGGAGGTCCCCGACACGCTGGAGCCGGCACCCGAGCCGCGGGCGGACCCCGGCTTGGCCATCGAAGTGCTCTCGGCGCCGCTGCGAGAGCGCGGCTTCGGTGCTCCGCTCTTCATCGCGCGCGACGCGGCCATCGTACCGGGCGAAGTCCGAACGCACGAAGTGGTGATCGGCCCCGGCTGCGGGCTGGTCGCGGGGGCGGCATCGCACGAGGGGATGGACCTCGACCTCTACCTGGCGGACGAGAACGGCCGCGAGCTCGACAGTGACACCGCGGTTCACTCGACGGCGCGGGTCCGCGCCTGCCGCCCGGAGCCGGCGGTGTTGCGGGTCGCGGTGAAGGCCTACGGCGCGGACGGCGCCTATGCGCTGGCGCTACTCCGGGCGCCGGAGGGCGTCGACTCGCTGCGGGAGCTGCGCCTCGAGGAGGCCAGCGCGCCCTATCGCCTGCGCCGCTACCGCGAGGTGACGACGTTCGAGGCCCCGCTGGCGCAAGGGGAACATCTGCAGCGTTCGTTGCCGCCGCTCTCCGCCGGACAATGCCTGGCGGTGGCGGCGGCGGGCGACGAGGGCGTGGAGGACATCGACCTCTTCCTCCGCGACGCCGAGGAGAACCTCCTCACCAGCGATTCGGGGCCGGCCTCCTACGCGGCGATCTCGCGCTGCGCGGAGCGGAACGAGGTGCTGACGCTGGAGGTCGCCATGTACGGCGGTCAGGGGGAAGTCGCCGTGCGCGTGCTCGAGCAGCGCGAAGACGCGGCCGCGCCCCGCTGAGGAGGCAGCCGGGGCCTCGTCGGGCCTCCAATCTCGCTGGAGTCAGTCGGGGCAGCACCTGGGGAGAGCTCGGGCGTACGGCTCCGCATGCCTGATTCATCCGGGGGCGCAGACAATCGCGTCGCGCCTCGAACGGGCTCGAGCGAAATCGGCGACGGGCTCGCCCGCGTGTTGCCGGCGCGTGTCGGCCGGGTAGCTTTGGCGCCCATGCGTCCCCGCCGCCCGAGATCCGAGTGATGATGGTCGAGCTCGAGCTTCCGAGCCGCCGGGCGACGCGGCAGCTCGGCGCGGCCCTGGCGGCGCTCCTCGCGCCCGGCGACGTCATCTGGCTGGAGGGCGACCTCGGCGCCGGGAAGACCTTCTTCACGCGCGGGCTGCTCCGAGCGCTCGGGGTGCCCTCCGACATTCCCGTCACCAGCCCGACCTTCGCGCTGATGCACGAGCACGAGGGGAGGGTGCCCATCCGGCATCTCGATCTCTACCGGCTCGGCGACGTGGACGAGCTCGGCGAGCTGGGCATCGAGGAGGGCTTCGACGGCGCGGTCACCGTCGTCGAGTGGGGAGCGCGTTTCCGCGCCGCGTTGGGCGAGCGCGGGGTCGAGGTCGCGCTGGCGCCGCGGGACGCGCACACCGGCCGCGGCGCCCGCGTGCGCGGGTTGGACGCGCGAGGCGAGGCCATCGTCGAGGCGCTGATGGAGGTCCCCCGCGTGGCGCGCTTCTGCGCCGGCGAGAGAGGGTGACCCGCGGGCCCGGGCGCCCCTTGCCCTGTCTTGCGCGCTCTGGTACTCCCCGCGCGCCATGCCGCGCCGAGACGATCTCCACAAGATTCTCCTGCTCGGCTCGGGGCCGATCGTGATCGGACAAGCCTGCGAGTTCGACTACTCGGGCACGCAGGGCGCCAAGGCGCTGAAACAGGAGGGCTACGAGGTCGTCCTGGTCAACAGCAACCCGGCCACGATCATGACCGACCCGCAGTTCGCGGATCGCACCTACGTCGAGCCGCTGGTGCCGGAGGTGATCGAGGCAGATCATCGACCGCGAGAAGCCCGACGCGCTCCTGCCCACCCTCGGCGGCCAGACGGCGCTCAACCTCGCTCTCGACTTGGCCAACGCGGCGTGCTGAAAGAGAAGGGCGTCGAGCTGATCGGCGCCAGCCTCGAGGCCATCCAGAAGGCGGAGGACCGGGAGCTCTTCAAGGCGGCGATGGAGAAGCTCGGGCTCGACGTGGCGCGTGCGTTCGTCGCCCGCTCGATCGAGCAGGCCTTCGAGGAGGTCGAGGCGCTCGGCTTCCCGGTCATCCTGCGGCCCTCGTTCACCCTCGGCGGCTCGGGCGGCGGCATCGCCTACAACAGGAGCGAGTTCGAGCAGAAGCTCCGCTGGGCCTTCCAGCAGAGCCCGACTCACGAGTGCCTGGTCGAGGAGAGCATCCTCGGCTGGAAGGAGTACGAGCTCGAAGTCATCCGCGACAAGGCGGACAACTTCTCGGTCATCTGCACCATCGAGAACTTCGATCCCGATGGGCGTCCACACCGGCGACTCGATGACGGTCGCGCCGGCGATGACGCTCACCGACAAGGAGTACCAGCGCCTGCGCGACGCGGCGCGGGCGGTGATCACCGAGATCGGCGTCGAGACCGGCGGCTCGAACATCCAGTTCGCGGTCAACCCGGACGACGGCCGCGTGATCGTCATCGAGATGAACCCGCGCGTCTCCCGATCGAGCGCGCTCGCGTCCAAGGCCACCGGCTATCCCATCGCCAAGATCGCCGCCAAGCTCGCGGTCGGCTACCGCCTCGACGAGCTCTCGAACGACATCACCCAGACGAGCGCCGCGTTCGAGCCGACCATCGACTACGTGGTCGTGAAGTGGCCGCGCTTCGCGTTCGAGAAGTTCCGCGGCGCCGACCCGCGCCTGAGCACGCAGATGAAGTCGGTCGGCGAGGTGATGAGCATCGGCCGCACCTTCAAGCAGGCCGTGCAGAAGGCCGCGCGCTCGCTGGAGATCGGCCGCGAGGGGCTGGTCACGCTGCGCGAGAAGGTCGACTACCGCGAGCTCGTCGCGAGGGTGCGCGATCTGAAGATCGCGGAGGCCTCCGGCGACCTCACGCCGCCTTCCGACCAGCGCGAGCTGGAGCTGCCGGAGGCCACCGACGACGAGCTTCGCGAGGCCTTGCTCGAGCTGGTGCGCACGCCGCTCGCGGATCGGCTCTGGTACATCGTCGACGCCCTGCGGCTCGGGCTGAGCGTGGAAGCGCTCTTCGACGCCACCAAGATCGATCGCTGGTTCCTGGTGCAGCTCGAGGAGCTGGTGAAGGCCGAGCGGGACCTCGCCGAGGCGCCGCAGCTCGACGCGAAGGTGCTCGCGGAGGCCAAAGCGCTCGGGTTCTCGGACCGGCAGCCATCGCGTCCGTTCGGGGCGAGACGCCGGAGAACGTGCGAACGAAGCGGACGTCGCTCGGCGTGCGGCCGATCTACGCGCGAGTCGACAGCTGCGCGGCGGAGTTCGTCGCCCACACCCCCTACCTCTACTCGACGTGGGGCCGCGGCTCCGAGGCGGCGCCGACCGAGCGCGAGAAGATCATGATCCTCGGCGGCGGCCCGAACCGGATCGGCCAGGGGATCGAGTTCGACTACTGCTGCGTCCACGCCTCCTTCGCGCTGCGGGAGCTCGGGTACGAGACCATCATGGTCAACTGCAACCCGGAGACCGTCAGCACCGACTTCGACACCTCCGATCGCCTCTACTTCGAGCCGCTGACGTTCGAGGACGTGATGGAGATCGTCGAGGTCGAGAAGCCGATGGGCATCATCGTGCAGCTGGGCGGGCAGACCCCGCTGAAGCTGTCGGTGCCGCTCTCGCGGGCGGGCGTGCGCATCCTGGGGACGACCGCCGATGCCATCGATCGCGCCGAGGATCGCGAGCGATTCGACGCGCTGCTCACCAAGCTCAACCTCCGTCGCCCGCGGGGCGGGATCGCGCGTGGTGCCGCCGAAGCCATGAGCGTGGCGGAGTCGATCGGCTACCCGCTGGTGGTTCGCCCGAGCTACGTGCTCGGCGGCCGCGCGATGGAGATCGTCTACTCGCGCACGGATCTCGCACGCTACATGGCCGTGGCGCTCCAGGCGGTCGAGGAGGCGGAGAGTCAGACCATCCTCCTCGACGAGTTCCTCCGCGACGCCATCGAGGTGGACGTGGACTGCGTCTCGGACGGGCAGAGCGTCGTCATCGGTGGGCTCATGCAGCACATCGAAGAGGCCGGCGTGCACTCGGGCGACTCCTCGATGGTCCTGCCCGCGCACGCGCTGCCGCCCGAGGTGCTGGCGACCATCCGCAGCAGCACGCGGGCCTTGGCGCTGGAGCTCGGCGTGGTCGGGCTGATGAACGTGCAGTTCGCCATCCGCGGCAGCGCCGTCCACGTGCTCGAGGTGAACCCGCGCGCATCGCGGACGATCCCCTTCGTCAGCAAGGTGATCGGCACGCCGCTGGCGCAGATCGCGGCCAAGGTGATGGCCGGCAAGACGCTGCGCGAGCTCGGCGTGGACCGCGAGGTCGTGCCGAAGCACGTCGCCGTGAAGGAGTCGGTCTTCCCCTTCGCCAAGTTCCAGGGCGTCGACACCCTGCTCGGCCCGGAGATGCGCTCGACCGGCGAGGTGATGGGCGTGGCCGACAGCTTCGCGAGCGCGTTCCTGAAGGCGCAGCTCGCGACCGGCGCGCGTCTACCCGATGAAGGGAGCGTCTTCGTCAGCGTGCGCGACGAGGACAAGCAGGCCGCCTCGGAGCTGGCGGACCGCCTCACGCGGCTGGGGTTCGCCATCGTGGCCACCGGCGGCACCGCCAACGTGCTGGAGCGCGTCGGCGTGGCCGCGGAGCGGGTCAACAAGGTGTACGAAGGCCGCCCGCACGTGGTGGATCGCTTGCGGGACGGCCAGATCGCCATGGTGATCAACACCACCGAGGGCGCGCAGGCCATCCGGGACAGCTACTCGCTCCGGCGCGCCACGCTGATGGCCGGCGTCCCGTATTTCACGACGATCGCGGCGGCCAGCGCGGCCGTGGCGGCGATCGAGTCGCGGCGCGAATCGCCGATGACGGTGCGCTCGCTGCAGGAGTACCATCACTCCTTGGGCCGCTGAGCCTCTCGCTCGTGCCCGGCCACGCATGCGCTCACACCTCGGACTTCGCCTCGGAACGACGATCCTCACCGCGGCCGCGCTCGCCGCGCTGGCGGTGGGGCTCGTCCCGGCGCCCGGCGGTGCCCAGACCTACAGCGAGTGGGTGCACTACCGGCGGCTGGACGTCGAAGCGCCCTGGGGCGAGCAGCGCGTGCTGATCACCTTCCCGCGGCGGGGCGATCACCTCGAGCACCCGCCGGGCGAGCGCTACCCGATCCTCATCGCATTGCACGGTGCGGGAGAGGCCGATCCCGATCGCGGATACCTCGGCTGGGCGACGCTCTACGACCTCCCCAACGCGTTTCAGGGCCTGATGCGCGGGCACGTATTCGCCGCGGACTACCAACGCTTCGTGCGCGATCCGCACCTGCTCTACGTGAACGAGTCGCTGCGCGGCGAGCGCTTCCGCGGCGTGATGGTGGTGACGCCCTACGTGCCGGACATCGGCGGCGAGGAGGTCTCCAGCGAGCGCATGCGCGAGATCGGCGACTGGTTGGCCGGGCCGCTGATCGACGCCGTCCGCGAGCGCTTCGAAGGGGCCGCGCGCACGCGGGAGGGCACCGGGATCGACGGTGTCTCGATGGGCGGCCGCGTGGCGCTGGAGGTCGGACTGACGCATCCGGAGGTCTTCGGCGCGGTGGAGGGGATCCAGCCGGCCATCCGCGGGAACGAAGACGCGCTCGCGGCGCTCGCCGGCGAGGCCGAGCCGGCACATCCGCAGCGACTGCGCCTCCTGACCAGCGACGACGACCCTTTCCTCTGGTCCACGCGGCGCCTCTCGGGCGCGCTGGTGGAGCGGCGCCTCACCCACACGCTGACGGTGGTGCCGGGCCCTCACGACTACGCGTTCAACCGCGGCCCGGCCGGGCTCGAGATGCTCCTCTTCCACGACCGGGCCTTGGCGCACGAGACGCTTCCGGAATGAGTCGCGAGCCCCGTCCGATGTGCTAAGACGGGGATCCTCTCGCCGTCGGGGCTGGCGCGCGCGCCCGCCCGCCGAGGGCTCCGCAGAGGCTCACCCGAGCTCACGGAAAGGTGTTCGATGGAGAAGCTACCGATGACCGCGCAAGGGAACGCGGCGCTCAAAGCGGAGCTCAGCCAGCTGAAGTCCGTGGAGCGCATCAAGATCTCACGCGAGATTGGGGTCGCGCGCGAGCACGGCGACCTGCGCGAGAACGCGGAGTATCACGCGGCCAAGGACAAGCAGGGCCTCATCGAGGCCCGCATCGCGGAGCTCGAGGACAAGCTCTCGCGCGCCGAGATCATCGACACCTCCAACATGTCCGGCCAGCGGATCGCGTTCGGCGCATGGGTCACGGTCGAGGACGTGGAGAACGAGACCGAGGCGACATATCGCATCGTCGGGGCCGACGAGTCGAACCTCGAGCAGGGGACGATCAGCGTCACCTCGCCGATCGCGCGGGCGCTGATCAACCGCGAGGTCGGTGATGAGGTGAAGGTCAAGGCGCCCGGTGGCGTGCGCACCTACGAGGTTGTCGACGTGCGCTGGAAGGAAGAGGGCTGAGCATGGGGCAGGCCCGCGCCACGCTGGTGGAGAGCTTCGCCGTGCCGCCCGAGCGCCTCTTCGAGGTGCTCTCGGATCACGAGGGCATGAGCGAGTGGATCGGGGGCCGCGTGACGGTGGTCGCCGGACCGCCGGACGGCGGCGTGGGCACCGTGCGCCGTCTTCACATCCGCGGGCTCGCCATCGACGAGGAGGTTACCTACGCCGATCCGCCGCGCCGCATGGTGTACCGCATCGTGCGGGGCCTGCCGGTGGTGCGCTTCCACCGCGGGGAGATCCTGATCGAGCCGTGGGGCCGGACGGGCTCGCAGCTCACCTGGGACATCCTGGTGGACTCCCCGTTTCCGGGTGTTGCGACGGCCATCGTGGGCGCCCTGCGGCCGGGGCTGCGGGCGGGGCTGTCGCGCCTGCGCAGTCGCTTGACGGCGGAGCCCGCCGTACAGGACAGCCGCCCGGCGGCCTGAGCGGAGCTCCGGCGGTTCGCGCCGAGCGTCGCGTTCCCGGAGCGGTGGCAAGCCCGCGATCGAGGCCTCTTCCGCTTGGTCGCGGCCTGAGCGGAGCTCCGCGGCTCGCGCCGAGCGCCGCCGCATTCCCGGAGCGTGGCAAGCCCGATCGAGGCCCCTTCCGCCTGGCCGCGGCCTGAGCGAAGCTCCGCGGCTCGCGCCGAGCGCCGCCGCATTCCCGGAGCGTGGCAAGCCCAATCGAGGCCCCTTCCGCCTGGCCGCGGCCTGAGCGAAGCTCCGCGGCTCGCGCCGAGCGTTGCCGGAGCACGGCAAGTCCCATCGAGGGCCTCTCTTGCCAGGCCGGTCAGGCAGGGCAGGCCGCGTCGGCACGTGCTCCGCGCGACCCGCTCGCTGTGCGCGGGACCTCCCGTTAGTTCTGCGGCCGCGGCTCGGGCCGGATGGGCGGGCCGAAGGGGCCGCGCCGCGGCATCGGGCTCGGCTCCGGATAGAGCCGGCCATCGCGGCTCCGGGGACGCCCGGTGCGACTCTCGAAGGGACCGGGTGATGCACCGACCGGCTGCTCCGGCTCGCCCGCCGGGAGGCGCGCCTGCATCGGCTGGGCCGCGGCAGCGCCACCCTCCACGCGGCGGATCAACAGACGCGCGATGTGGATCGGCGTGAGGGGCCGGTTGCCCTGATCGGGGTTCTGGGGAACCCGGGCGATCTCACTGATGATGTGCTGCGGCTGGCACTGCCCGAAGATCGTGTAGCCGGATTCGGCGTCCAGCTGAGGGGCCGGTCCGTCCGTGAGGAAGAACTGCGCACCGGCGCTGTTCGCACCGTCGTGGTTGGCCATGCAGAGCTGGCCGGCCCGATCGTGGACGAGGGAGTCGTCGCGCTCGTCGGGGATCGAATAGCCAATCGTGCCGGTCCCGTCGCCGAGGTAGTCCCCGCCCTGGACGAGGTACTCGGGAATGACCCGGTGGAAGGTCAGCCCGCGGTAGTAGGGCCGGTGCACCCACTCGCCGGCCCTCGCGTCCCACCATGGGCGGGCTCCGCGTGCCAGACCGACGAAGTTCGCCACCGTCCGCGGCGCCCGGTCGGCGTAGAGGTCGCACATCAGCGTTCCGAGCTCGGTCCCGATCTCGGCCACGAGCGTGCCATCGACGGGCAGACCGGCCACCGCCTCCTCCAGCGTGAAGTCGCCGTGCTCCGGGTCCGGGAGGTTCGGCTCGCGGATCAGGTCGTCCTCGTCGTAATCGTGCGACTGCGCGCCCTGGCTGCGGGTATCGCTGTGAGGCCCCGCGAAGACGATGGGAATGCGCGCGCCGTCCTCGGTCACCGCCACCTGGGGCTCGGCGTTCTCCGAACTCGCGCTCTCCGAACTCGCGCTCTCCGTCGAGGTCGAGGCGTTGCCCGACCCGTCGTCACAGGCCGATGCCGTCACGCTGAGGAGGGCGACAAGGGAGGCGTGGAAGGTCAGTCTCACGGTGCTCACGTCTGTTCTCCGCTCGTCTCGGTCGGTGGAGCGCTCGGGCTCCGGCGGAGCGGCCTACCACGCGCTCCGCCGGGCCGCATGTGTCAGCGCTGGCGACGACGGGGTCGGGCGGGCGGAGCGGGCTCTTCGGGCTGCTGCTCCTCCTCGTCCTCGGCGGCTTCGTTCGCTTCCGAGGCCGCCGCGGCCCACCAGGGAGTCCCGCCACCCTGACCGGCCTGATCCGTCTGACCCGCCTGATCCGTCTGACCGGCCTGTCCCGTCTGACCGGCCTGTCCCACCTGCGAGTTGGATCCATGTGTGGTCTCGGTCGAGGCCTGCCGCGAGCCGCCCCCGGAGCCGCCGGTCGTCTGGTCACCCGAACCGGCGTTCGCATGCTCGCCGGTCTCGGACTGCTGCTGATGCTGCTGCCCGACCGAGGCCGCCATACCCGGCGGCAGCTCCGGCTCCTCCGGGGTCACGACCTGGGTCGTCGGGGTCTGCTCGACCGGGGCGTCGCGCTCGGTCCACCACGCAGCCACGGTCGGATGCGCCTCGTTCTGGCCGACGGTCTCCGCGCGACGCTGCTCCCAGGCCCACCACGGCGCGTCGTCCGGTAGTGCGGCGACGGCCGGCTGGGTGCCCTGGACCGGGTCCGCGGTCTCCTCGCCGCCACGGATGGAGACGGTGAACGCGCCGCGCATCCGGCGCTGCCGGAAGTGGGGAAACTCGATGGCCGCGACCCGCCCTTGCAGGCACTCGACCAGCTCGGGCGTATTCGGAGACACCGTGAGATCGCCGGCCTGACCCTCGCTCTCGAGGATGAAGACCATGCGCACCTGCATCAGGCGCGGGTTGCGCTCGAGCTCGCCCGCGATGCACTCGCGCAGCGGGTCCGCATTCTCGGCGAAGGTCCGGTTGATCGCGTCCTGGCTGAGGCGGAGCGGCAAGGCGGCCTGCTCCTGGCGCTGCTGCTCCTCGAGCGCCCGCGCAGCCGCCAGCTCCTCCTCGGCCTCGCGCCGCTCCTGCTCATGCTGCTCGGTGTCGTAGAGGCCGTGGATGAACGCCGCGATCTGCTCGTGCGCGTTCGTCCCCTCCGAGGAGAGCCGGCTGAGAAGCTCGCGACCTTCGGGGCCACCGTGCTCGAAGATGCCGATCGCCGCGTTGGCCAACGCTTGGGCGTTGGGGTTGGCGCGCACGGGATCCTCGCCGTCGGAGGGCGCCGGCGCGTCCTCGGTCGGTCCCGCGAACATCGAGTCCGCGTGATACAGCACCAGGAAGCGTCGGAGCGCGGGCACGGCCTCCTCACCGCCGAGCTCCACCACGGCCTGCACGACCTGCGGCAGCACGGCCGCGGGCGTCTCGTGGTCCATCATGTGGTTGATCAGCGCGGGCACCGCTTCGGCGTGGTGCATCTCGAGCAGGGCCGGCACGATCGCCTCGAGCGGCGGCGCCTGGGTGTCCTCGAGGTAGTCGTAGCTACGCGCGAGGGCCTGCATCAGGAACTCCTGACCGCTGGTGCGCGTGCGCAGCGACTCGCTGATGGCCTCCTTCAGCGCGCCCGGCATCGAGCGCTGCTGATAGAGGTCGAGCAGGTCGCGCGTGATCTCCGGCTCCTCCAGGTGCGCGAGCTGAGCCACCGCGTAGGCGCGGGCGGGGACGAGCCGGTTGTCCGGATCGAGCACCAGCTCGTTCAGCGATTGCCGGAGCGGCCGCGCTTCACCCGCTTCACCACCGGGCGAGAACCCGGCCGCGTCGATCGCCACCGACGCGAGCTGCGTCGACAGGTCCTGGGTGAAGCGGTCGTTTCCGGTCTGCTGGTCCAGCAGCCGCACCGCCCCCTGCTCGCCCACGGTGAGCAGGCCCTCGGGGGTCACCTCTGCGTTGAGAACGTCCTGCTCGAGGATGCGCGTCCAGCGCAGGTTCCCCTCGATATCGTAGGCGAAGACGTAGCGGTAGTAGGTGAAGTAGTAGGTGTCGCCCTGGACGGCGATGGTCTCGTCGTCCGGCGCGGGGGTCGGCGAAAAATAGACGCGGATGCGTCCGCGAGCCGAGCGCGTGCCGGGCCGAGGGAGGAAGCCGTCCGGCCAGATCGACTCCGGCTGGCGCGGGAGCTCTCCGAGCGGTGGGCGGATCTGGGTCGAGCCGTCCCGGGTGCCGCTCGCCGAGCGGGCGGTCAGCCGGTAGACGCCGCGCCCGCCGTAGTAGATGCCGCTCGGGTCATCGAACGCCCAGGCGATGACGTCGTCGGTCGAGCGCAGTCGCGCGACCTCGACCCCCGTGTCGCCTGCCAGGATCGCGACGTTCTGGCGCTCCCACGGCACGAAGACGAAACCGCCGCGAGCCGCCGGGCGCCCGAAGACGCCGTCGATGTGGTGCTGCCAGAGCTGCCGTCCGCTGCGGGCGTCGACGGCGACGACGTGACCGACGCGGCGAGCCCCGCCCAGCGCGCCGACGGTGGCCGCCCAGTAGATGTGGCTCCCGTCGCGGGTCGCGCCGACGTACGCGAGGTCCGGCAGACGCGAGCGCCAGAGCACCCGGCCGGTGCCGAGATCGTACGCGATCAGCTCCTCGCGCGTGGTGCTGAGGACCACGTCGCCGAGGATCTCCGGCTTGGTGGCGGCGTCGAGCGCCGCGCTCCAGAGCTGCTCGCCGGAATCGGCCCGGAAGGCGACGATCTGCCGCCCCTGGTCGTCCTCGGTGTGGGTCGTGGCGACGATGACCGGCTCGTGCAGCGAGTTCCCCGGTGCGTCGGCGGCCGCCGGCGCGGGCATCTCCGCGAGCACGGTCTCGAGGTCGGCCTCCTGATTGTCGGCGAAGTGGTAGCTGAACGCGCTGCGGTACTGCGCTCCACAGCCCGTCGCGACGATGGCGGCGACGAGGGCCAGGGGCGCGCCGGCGCGCATGTGCTGCTTGCGCGTGCTCACTGTGCACCTCCCTCGCTCTGGTCGTGGGCTTCGGCGCTGCCGGTCGGCACGACCCGACCTCGGGCAGCGTTGGCGGCGCCCGGGATGAGACGCAGGGTGTCGATGACGACGGTGCGGATGGGGCCTCGGGAGGCGCGACCGCGGGTGGGCAAGGTGTCGAGATAGCGCTGGAGGAAGGCGCGGACCATCGGGCCCGAGACCTCACCCAGCCGGTGGATGATGTCGACCTTCACGCCGTCGGCGATGTCGTCCCGGCGCAGGTACTCGCGGTAGCCGGAGAGCATGACGCTGAGGGGCGCGTTGCCGAGGTGGCCGTTGAAGCGCTCCAGGCTGCCGCCGTTGCCGAGCTTCCCGATGGCGCCCGCCGCTTCGACGACTCCGCGATCGAAGGCGAGGAAGAGCGTGTCGACCGACTGCCGAGCACCAATCTCGCCGAGCGCGCGGGCCGCCGTGGCGCGGACGTTGCGGTCGCTGTCCCGCAGTCCCTGCTCCAGCAGGGAGGGGATACGCCGGTCGTCGATGGCGGCCAGCGCCTGGTACGCCAAGCGGCGCGCGCGCGCCCGCCGGTGGTGCGTGAACTCCACCAAGACGTCGATGGCCGAGGCGTGGGCCAGGCCCCGGAGCGCCGTCAGCGCGTGATCGGTCACCTCGTCCATCCGGCCGCTGCGGAGCAGCTCGGCGAGATGTGGGACCACGCTCGGGTCGTCGATCACGCTCAGCAGGTCGATGGCCTCCCGAACCTCGTCCGGGTTGGGCGAGGCCAGGCGCGCGGCGATGTCGTCCACGTCGCGGACGGTCGGCTGCGGGCCCTCGGCGGCATCTTCGCCGCTCGTCTGCGTTTGCGCGATCGCCGGAGCGGCCGCGAGGAGGGCGAAGGCGCTGTACGCCAACGCCAGGAGTGCGATGTTCCAGTGACGTTTCATGGTCGCTCGGTGGTTTCGCAGGGTGGGCGGCGAAAAAGCCAGTGGTTTCGCCGTCGCGGCGACGCATCCCCCCGAAAGCTCGGTAGCTTGCTAAGTAATTCCGTGGTGATCAAGACGTGTTCGTGAGCTAAGGGGGCCCCTCGCGGCCGCGGCGCAGGCTCCCGACGCGTCTCGCGCCGGTCGACGCGCGGACATCCCGGTCGGTGCTCCGGGCGGCCACGGAACGGTCGTACGCTCGGAACGGTCCGTGCTAGACCCGCGGCCAGGAGCCGCCGTGGAGCGAACGCCGACGCTTTCCAAAGCCCAGCCGGTGGCCTCGTCGCCGCAGGACGAGGATCTGCGCGCGCGTGTCCGCGTGGCGCTGTCGAGGCGGAAAAAGCTCTGGATCGCCCTGTGCGCGGTGCTCATCGCGCTCGTCGCGGTGCGCGCCGGCTGGTCCGGAGCGAGCGCGGCCACCATCGAGCAGGCGCTCGCGGAGGTGGCCGCCCGGAGCGGCGTGCGTGTCGATCCCTCCACGGTGTTGTGGCTCGACGAGGACACGGGACCGTTGACCATGCGCGGGGCGCTCTTCTTGGGGCACCGTGAGCGCGAGCTCGCCGACGTCTACTACGCCGAGGTCCGGCAGGGCGGTCGCGGGACGGCGCTCGACGTAGCGTGGCTGACGGACCTCACCCGCACCGCCAGCGCGGACGAGACGGAGCTGGTGCGCGAGGGAGACACCGTCGCCTACGCGACCCGTGTCGGAGACCGCTTCGACGCCGTCATGGTCATGGATGCGCGCGGCGAGCCCGAGACGCTCACCCGCGGCTGGTCGTGGACCCAGCGGCTGCAGAACGAGATCACCAATCTCCAGCGGACGGGGCGGAGCGAGGGCTTCGGCGTCCGGCGCTACCAGCTCGTCGAGCGGCCGGCCCAGCTGAGCCTGTCGGTGCGAGAGGGGCGCGTTCGTGCCCGCACGCCCGACGGGCGGATCACGATCGATCCGTCTCGGGCGACGCCCTCGGCGGGCGCCGATCGGGTGGAGCTGCAGGCCCAGACCAAACCCGCCCCGACCACGATCGCGTGGTTGGTCGACACCGTGCGCGACATCTCCTGGGTGGGCCCCGAGCCCATCGAGTGGCTCGAGAACCGCGTGTTCGCGGTGAAGGACGAGCTGGAGCAAGTTTGGTACGGCGTCGCGCCGGAGACGGACACGGCGCAGGAGGTGGCCGAGGATCTGGCGATGCCGGAGACGGTCACCGAAGAGCGCATCGCGATGCTCACGGCGACCGATCCCGAGCTGGGCTGGCCGCCCGCGCCGCTCACGCCGTTGATCGAGGATCCGCCCGTGGACGGAGAGGGCCGCTGGCTCCCGGTGGTCGACGATCCCTTCGTCAACAGCTACCCGAACGCGCCCCCCGCATTCTACCAGACCTTCATCCGCACCGATCCGGAACGCCCGTACACCCGCGTGTACGTGACCCTCTGGGATCCCCGCCAGGTTCAGCTGCGGATGGTGGCCGGCACGGTCGAGCCCGAGAGCGCCACCGGGCAGCGCGGCACCGGCATGGTCCCGCGCGACGACGAGACGCTCGAACGACTCGTCGGCGCGTTCAACGGCGGCTTCCAGGCGCTGCACGGCGAGTTCGGGATGATGGCGGACGGGCGCGTGTACCTGCCACCGAAGCCGTGGGCGGCCACGGTCGCCGTCTTCGACGACGGCCGGGTGGGGATGGGCTCGTGGCCGGCGCCGGACTGGCGAGGGCACTATTACGACGAGCGGCTGGCCAACCGGCAGATCCCCGAGGACATGGTGGACTTTCGCCAGAACCTGACCAGCGTGGTCGAGGACGGCGAGTACAACCCGTGGGGCCGCTGGTACTGGGGCGCGGCGCCGCAGGATGCGGACGAGCAGACCCACACGACCCGGAGCGGCCTCTGCATCACGGAAGAGGGCTTCATGGCCTACTTCTGGAGCCAGGGGCTCGGTCCCGAGGCGCTCGGCGAGGCCATGGTGCGCACGCGCTGCGCCCGCGGGCTGCACCTCGACATGAACAGCGCGCACTGCGGCTTCGAGTTCTTCCGGCCCATCGCCCCCGACGAGACCCCGCCGCCGCTGCCCCACCGCCCTCGCGCGGACGCGGAGTACGACGGCGCCTTTCCCCGCACCCACGGTCGTTGGCACCTGCGGGCGCGACGCGCCGTGCGCTCGATGGGCATGCCTTTCCCGCGCTACTCGGAGCGCGACGGCCGCGACTTCTTCTATCTCACGCTCCGTCCGGTGCTGCCCGGCCCGGCCATCGTCGTGCCCGACGGGGCCGAAGGGGAGGGCGCCTTTTCCACGGAAGGCTTGCCCCACGCCGGCTGGCCCCACGCCTTCGCACGGACGTTCCTGGGGGCCGAGGAGGGGCAGCGGACCTGGCTGGTGCGCATCGATCCCCGCCGGGCGGTGCCCGCGACCCTCCGCGACGAGGCCGAGACGCGCCCGCTCGCGCACCTGACCAACGCTTCGCCCCTGGCTCGCCAGGATGCGCCGCACGCCCTCTACGCCCACCACCACACGGTCGGGTGGTCCTTTGCGGTCGGCACCCCGGGGCCCGAGGATCGGGTGATCGTGGCCGGTCCACCGCTGACGGCGGACGCCCGCGCCGCGCTCGGCGTCGATCGCGATGGCTTCCTGGTCTACGCCGAGCGCGATGGCGATCCCGTTCCGCTGACGTCGCGGCTCACGGCCGCGGGGGTGACCGACGCGGTGGCGCTGCCCTCCGACACGCGTCTGGCTTTCTCCGTCGGCGACAGCCACCCGGGCCCCGACGGGTACACCGCGCGGACCGTCGACCCCGGCACGGCCCTCGGCTTCTTCGCCGAGGAGAGGCCGGCGGCGGAGGTCCTCTTCCGGGACAACGCGCCGATGGCCTACCGCCGCTGGGGGTATCTGCAGGACCAGCGCGTCCGCTACTTCCCCGAGAACGCCGAGCACCGCTTCCAGCGCCCCCTGCCCGGGGACGAAGAGCCGGCGCCGTAGGGGATCGCGAAAGCGGGCAGGTCAGCGCGCCCCGAGCGCGAACGGCCGCCACAGGCCCCGCGTGCCTTCCCGCGCTCCAGCGTCCGTGGTCCGAAGCGTGCTGCGTTGTCGACGTCGGAGGACGACATGCGCACCCTCTCGTCGACGGCGATCCTGCTCGCAATCATGGGCGTTTCGCCATGTGTCACTACGGTCTCGGCGGAGCCGCCCGCGTTCGCGGTGCCGCACCGGACGCGCGAGCACGCGCCTCCCTCGAGCGCGCCGCTGCACGATGTCGTGCTTCCGGCGGACGTGTTGGTCCGCCCCGGCGAGACTCCGGACCAGGCGCTCGCCCGCGCGCTGCACCCGGAGCGAGACACCCCCGCGCGTCCGAGCAAATGACCGCAGACACCGCGTCTCGGTGATCGCGGTTGGCGAACGCGCCCGGATCCGGCATGATTTCGGGTCGAGGCGCAAAGGCCTCGGTGGGGGCCCGTGTCCATCGTGCGGTCGGAAGATGGATGAAGCAGTGAATCGCGGCCCGAGCCGCGGCCGCCGTGCATCGGCGGCGGGCCGTACGTTGACCCACGGTGCGCAGCTCCTGTACAGTCGCGCGCGCCTCAGGGCCCACCACGCGCTGTGCGCCCCCGCCGAGCGGGGGAGCTTTGCGCGTCCCTCATGACGCCGACGCGAGGATCGCGGTGAAGAAGCCCATCCCCTTCGGAAAATACGTCCTCCTCGAACGCATCAACGTCGGCGGCATGGCCGAGGTGTTCAAAGCCAAGGCCTTCGGGGTCGAGGGCTTCGAGCGCCTCGTCGCGGTGAAGCGGATCCTCCCGAACATCGCGGAGGACCAAGAATTCATCACGATGTTCATCGACGAGGCGAAGATCGCCGTGCAGCTCACGCACGCGAACATCGCCCAGATCTTCGACCTCGGGAAAGTCGGCGACAGCTACTTCATCGCGATGGAGTTCGTGCACGGGAAGGACCTGCGCGCGATCTTCGACCGCGCCCGCAAGCGGGGCGAGGCCGTGCCGCGTGCCGATGGCCTGCTACACGGTCATGAAGGTCTGCGAGGGCCTCGACTACGCGCACAACAAGAAGGACGCGGCCGGGCGGGAGCTCAACCTCGTCCACCGCGACGTCTCGCCGCAGAACATCCTGATCAGCTACGACGGCGAGGCGAAGATCATCGACTTCGGCATCGCGAAGGCGGCGGGCAAGGCCGGCAAGACCCAGGCGGGCATCCTCAAGGGCAAGTTCGGCTACATGTCGCCCGAGCAGGTCCGCGGGCTGCCCCTCGACCGGCGCAGCGACATCTTCTCGCTGGGCATCGTGCTCTACGAGCTGCTCACCGGAGAGCGGCTCTTCGTCGGCGAGAGCGACTTCTCCACGCTGGAGAAGGTTCGCAACGTCGAGATCCTGCCGCCCTCGACGTACAACCGTCGCATCCCCGAGGAGCTCGAGCAGATCGTCCTCAAGGCGCTCGCGAAGGACGTCGACGATCGCTACCAGACCGCGATGGACCTGCACGACGATCTGCAGTCCTTCATGTACACGAGCGGCAACTTCTTCTCGCGGAAGGACCTCAACGCCTACATGCGCAAGGCGTTCGCGGAGGAGATCGCGAAGGAGAGCCAGCGCGAGGAAGAGTATCGCCGGATGGAAGCTGAGGCCGCGAAGGTCGGTGGCTCGGGCCTGGACGCGTTCGCCGACATCGAGCCGGCGCCCGCGAAGGCCGCGAACATCTCGCCCCCGCAGACGCGCCCGCCCACGCCCCCACCGCCCCGCCAGGCGAAGCGGACGGTGATGGGCATGGGCGCCGTGCCGCCTCCTCCTCCTCGGACGAGCGGAACGCCGCCGCCCCCGCCGCGTCAGAGCGCTGCGCCGCGACCGCCGGCTCCTCCGTCGCCGCAGTCCGCGCCTCCCCAGCCTCCGGCACCCCAGCCTCCGGCACCTCAGGCGGCAGCGCCTCAACCGCCGGCGCCTCAACCCCCCGCACAGGCGGGCGCCGCGCTCGACATGGACTGGGACGACGAAGAGCTGTCGACCCAGATCTACGACAAGCCGGAAGACGGCATCATGCCGGTCCTGCCCGATGTCGGGCAGCTCGACGTCGGTCGTAGGCCCAATCCCTATCAGCCTTCGCCGGCACCGGCCTTCACGCCGCCCGTGAGCCACGCGAGCTCCCCGGGCGCGATCCCGGGCGCTCCCTCGCCCTTCGACAATCTGCCCTCGCCCGAGGTCGCGCCGCCGCGTGCCCCCGTGCCGGAGCCGACGGAGGTCACCCGCGCGGACCGCGGCGGCGGCGGCGGGATGCTCGCCATCGTCATCGGTCTCGTGGCGGTGCTGGCGCTCGCGGTCGTCGGTGGAGGGGCGTGGTTCCTCTTCTTCCGGTCGAAGCCGGGCACCATCCAGCTCACGACGAACCCTCCGGACGCCGTCGTCTATCTCGACAACGAGCCGGTCACCACCTCCACGGCGAGCCCCTTCGTGCTCGCGAACGTCGAGCCGGGCGAGCACCTCATCGAGGTTCGGAAGCGCGGCTTCTCGACCTGGGCGACGCCGGTCGAGCTCGAGTCCGGGCAGACGCTGCAGCTGCCGCCCGTCGCCCTCGTCGCCGCGAGCGGCAGCGGCGAGACGGGGACGGGGACGGGCCCGGCGGTGGCGGGCGCAGACGGGACCGGCTTCCGCCTGGATACGGTTCCGTCCGGCGCGGCGGTCTTCGTCGATGATCAGCGGTTGGACCAGACCACCCCGATCACGGCCACCGACATCGCTGCCGGCACGCACACGATCCGCGCGGAGCTGGCCAACTACGCGACCTGGACCGGCCAGATCGACGTCAACGCCGGTCAGGTGCTCCAGCTGCCGCGGGCGGTGCTGACGCTGCGGCAGGTCTCGGTGCGCTTCGAGTCCGAGCCGAGCGGGGCGCGCGTGACGCTGGTCCGGGGAGACGATCGCCGTGGCGTGGGTGAGACGCCCACGACCACCGCCGTCGACACGTCGGGCGGAGAGTGGACCGTGGAGATGAGCCGCTCGGGCTACGACGACTGGTCCGAGCCGCTCTCGCCGCCGTCCGGCCAGGCCGAGCACACCGTCCGCGCGACGCTGAACGAGCGCGAGCGCGTGGCCGTCCATCGAGGCGGGAGCCATCGCGGAGGCGGGAGTCGCCATTCGGGTGGCTCGACCGACACGACGCCTCGCCGCGTCGAGAACACCGGTGGCGGCGGGGGCGGTGGCGGTGGTGGCGGCGGTGCAGCCACGGGCGCTCCCGGGACGCTGCGCGTGAACACCACGCCGTGGTCGCAGGTCTTCGTGGACGGCCGCCTCATCGGCAACACCCCCCAGATGAACATCCCGCTGCCGGCGGGACGCCACACCATCACGCTGGTCAACAGCCAGTTCAACATCCGCGAGCGCGTGCCGGTCACGATCCGCCCCGGACAGACGGAGACCATGATCCGTCACCTGACGCCTGGCGGCTGAGCCGGTCTTTGTCAGACTCGCGGGCGTGAATCGGAGCCCCCGACGCAGGCTCGCCGGCCTGTCCATCGTGGAGATGGCGCTGATCATCTGCGTGGTCGGCGCCACGCTCGCGGTGTTCATCCCGACCTTCCTCCGGGAGCTGCGGACCAGCAAGACCAGCGAGGCCGCCGAGCACCTCGAGCTGCTCTACCAGCGCTCGGCGGCGTACTTCGCCGCGCGGAGGCCCCAGGAGGACGGTCCGACGCGGACGCGCTGTCTGCCGGCGACGGCCGGGCCGACTCCGCACGCGCCGACGGAGGATCCGGAGGAAGTGGACTTCCAGAGCGACGAGACACCAGGGCACGAGACCTGGCGCGCGCTCGACTTCGAGCCGCGCATCCCGATCCGCTACAGCTACACCTTCGAGCCGACGGCGGCCGGCTGCGGCCTGCGCAGCCCGGAGGGAACCTACCTGCTCACGCTGCGCGCCGAGGGCGACCTCGACGGCGACGGAGAGCGCTCGGTCTTCGAGCGGCGCGCCCGCGCCAACGATCTGGGTGAGCTGGAGCCGACCGACATCCTGTACGTGCGCGACCGCGCGGAGTGAGCCCAATCGAGGTCCTCCTCCCGGGGCTCGAAGCGGCCGCCTCGGGCGAACGACCTGACGACCTCACGGCGGGGCAGGGCGGCGCTGTGTCAGTGCTCGGCGAGCGCGCGCCCGACGACTCGAGCCTCTTCGGAATGCGAGGACAGCGCGGGAGTCTCACGGCTCGGCGAGCGCACGCCGGACGACTGCGGCCTGTTCGGGGTGCGAGGATAGCGCGCGGTCGAGCGCCGCACGGTTGGCCTGCCAATCGGGCGCGGTCCGAACCAGGAACGCCAACGCGCGCCGGCAGTCGGGGCGATCGGGCCAGAGCTCGAGACAGCGGACCAGGTGGCCCACCGCCCGCGGCGGATCGCGCTCGCTCATCGCGTTGACCGCGAGCAGGTGATAGGCAGCCTCTTCCGGTCGCCCGTGGAAACGCTCGACGCCTTCCTGCGCCAGCCTCCGGGCGAGCGCGCGGTCATGGATGGCCAACGCCGCGCGCCCCGCGTGGACGAGGTAGCGATGCGTTCCGGGATCGAGCTCGCTCGCGCGCAGCAGCGGCGCCAGCGCGCCGGCCCCATCGCCCGCGTCGAAGCGGGACAGCCCGAGCCACCCGTAGCCCATGGCGACGTCGGGCCTCGCTTCGATGGCCGCTCGATAGAGCGTCTCGCTGCTGGCGAAGTCGCGCGTGAAATGCACCGCCACCGCGGACAGCATGGCCAGGTAGACCACGCCGAGCGCCGCGAGCAGGCGAGGAGCCACCTTCGGGCGAAGCGCGATGGCTCACGTCGGCGAGCGCCCACGCCATGCCTGCCAGCGGCACGTAGAGGTACCGACCGAAGCCCGGCCAGAGCACGGTGCTGAGGATCGCGACGGGCAGGAGCGGCGGGAAGAACCAGAGCGCGCTCCAGGCGAGCAAGGGGCGGCGCCGGCGCACGCGCCACGCGAAGAACCCGACCAGGGCGATCGTCGCGGCGCCGAGAACGACCTGCCACGAGCGCCAGCTCGGCGTACTCGTCGCGCAGGCTGCGGAGGTAGGGCACGCTCGGCGCCAGCGATTGACGCAGCGCGTCGAACAGCAACCACGGCAAGCGACGGGCGGCCTCGGCGAGCATCGAGGCGTCGCGAAACGCGCGCAGCCCGGAGAGCACCAGCGCGCGGACCGCGAGGTAGATCATCGCCGCCGGCGCGACCGCGAGCAGGTGAGTGGGCAGGCGCTCGCGCAGGCTCGAGCGCACACCGCACGGGGCGGGCATGAGCACGACGGCGGGCAACACGAGCAGGAGCGTCTCCTTGGCCAAGAGCCCGAGCAGAACGAGCAGGCCGGCGACGAGGGCGCGCGCGCGTGCGGGCTCGCGCTGCTCTCCGTCCAGAAGCACGAGCATCGCCGCCAACCCGAAGAGGAGCGCGAGCGGATCGGAGCGACCGTTGATCCACACGTGCGCCTCGACGGACCACGGGTGCACCGCGAAGACGGCCGCCCCGAAGAACGCCGCCACGCGCTCGTCGCGGCCGAGCCAGCGCAGGGCGAGCAGGAACACGAGGAGCACGCAGCCGAGGTGCAGCGCCAGGTTCGTGAGGTGGTAGCCGAGAGGCGAAGCGCCCGAGAGCCAAGCGTCGAGCACGAAGAGGCTGAGCGTCAGCGGCCGGTAGGTGTCGACCGACTGCACGCTCCCCGGATCGGCCGCGGACGCGACCATCGTGTGATGTGTCCACACTTCGCCGATTCGCGACGGATCGTGGATCAGGCTGCCGTCGCGGATGACCTCCTCGTCGTCGAAGACGAAGCCGTTGGCGAAGCGGAGCCCGCTCGAGACCAGCACCAAGAGGACGAGCGCCAGCGCGAAACGGGCTGACGAAGCACCGCCGACCGATTCCCTCATCGATCGGGCTGGGAGAGCGCCCGCGGCAGGCCTTCGCGGATGGGCGAGACGATGTCCACCGGCGGTCGAGGGCCCACCAGCAGGTAGAGCCCCGGGCTCGCGTAGGGCAGCTCGCGCTGACGCCGTCGCTCGAAGTCGTCCATCGCCGCCATGAACGCGTCGGTGTCGGCGCGGCTCCGCATCTCGCGGATTCTGTTCGGCCAAGCGCGCGCGCTCTTCGGGGTCGTCGACCGACGCGTAGACCTCCTCCAGGTGCCGAACGGCCTGCTCGGTCCGGCCCAACCTGGCGAGCATGGTGGCGTTGGTGAGCGCGGCCCACTCCGGCGCCGCGCCGAGCCGCACCGCCTCCATCAGGTAGGGCACGCCGCGTGCGCGTGCGCGGTCCTGCGCCGCCGTGTCGTGCAAGAGCGGCACGAGCTCGAACGTCAGCGCGGCCCCGATGTCCCACGCCAGCTCGCCATCGGCCGGGAGTACGTGGGCCCCTCGCTCCATGATCCCGATGGAACGCTCGACGTCCTCGGGCGTGAGTGTGCCGAGCCGGTAGAGACCGGCCGTCCCAATCCACCGGTACGCAGCGCGGAAGTGCGGATCCAGCGCCAGCATCGCCTCCGTGTAGTCGAAGACGTGGCTGGCATCCCCGCCGTGCTGCAGCTCGTCACCGAAGTTGACCAGCGCCTTCATCCACACGAAGTCGGCCAGCGCCTCGTCCCAGCCCAGGCTGAAGACGCGCAGCCACTCGGGCGGCGGGAGGTAGTACGTGTCCTCGTAACGCTGGCCCTCGACGAAGCGCTCGTGCGACGTGCTCCGCAATCGGTCGCCGGCGAAGACGAGCACGGCGAGCAGCGGGGCGGCGAGCCAGACCGAGAGCGAGCGCATCCGGGGCCGAGTATAGCGGGGCGACGCCCGAATGCGCGCAGCCGGCCGTGTCGTGCGCATCTCCCTGAACATGCCGCTGCGGTGCTCTGTCACCTTCGGGCGAGCGGCGCCCGTCGTCCGATGGGCAGGACGAGCTCGGACGCGTCCGAGACTCGAGCCCGAAAAGCGGAAACGCCCTCCCAGGCCGAGCCGGGGAGGGCGCTTCGAAGGGGTACGGGCCGAAGAGCCTACTCGAGCTCGTTCTGGCGGTAGATGCCGGGCGTGCGCATCAGGGTGTTCTGCGAGTTGCTGCCGACGGCGATCTCGAAGAGGCTGGTGCTGCTGTCGCCGTCGAGGTCACCGACCGCGTCGAAGCTGTACACGGCCGTGTTGTTCGCCGAACCGCCGCAGGAGCTGCTCGAGCCCGACGATCTGGTACTGGTAGTAGATCGGGTCGGCGATCGAGAAGCCGAGCGAGGTGAAGCTGGCCGCCTGTGTGTCCCAGTTGAGCGCCGTCTTGTTCTGGCTCGGACTGTTGTTCGTGCTCGCCGCGGGGACAGTGCAGGCGGAGGCGGCTGCGGTGCCGGTCAGCATCACGCCGCGAGAGGCCCAGTTCTCCTGCGAGTAGTAGGCGGAGGCGGCGGTGAAGAGGTTCTTCAGGTTGGCCGCGGCCTCCGAGGTCTTCGAGCGGCGCATGTAGCCGACGAAGGCGGGGATGGCGATGGCGGCGAGGATGCCGATGATCGCGACGACGATCATCAGCTCGATGAGCGTGAAGCCGGACTTCTTGCGGAGAAGCTTCTGGATCATGTTCTGTGCTCCGAGTCGGGGGATCGGGTGGGTGACGGGTCGCCGCCGGTGGTCCCCAGCGGGTAGTTCCTGTGTGGCAGCATCTCCAAGCAGTATCGATGCCAACCTGTCCTCCACGCGAAATTGAGCGGGTTGTCGCAGCGAGTGACGCTGCCCGTCACCTTGGCCCGTCCGGGCTGACGATTTTTGTCAGCCTGTACATCGGCAGCCCCACCGTTCTCTTGGGCTTCGTTCTCGCGGGTGCTCCGTGCACCACGACTGTTGCCACGGGTCTCCTCTCGCTCGCTTCGCTCGAGGAGCCGGGGCTGACGCCGGTCGCTCCTCCGCTCGAGGAGCCGGGGTCGCCTCTCGCTCGCTTCGCTCGAGGAGCCGGGGTTGAC
Source organism: uncultured Pseudomonadota bacterium (assembly GCA_963832725.1). Taxonomy (GTDB): domain Bacteria; phylum Myxococcota_A; class Polyangia; order Polyangiales; family Sandaracinaceae; genus JAEZBP01. The sequence goes on along the minus strand of CAWHVG010000003.1, from coordinate 728,564 downwards.
GCCGGTCGTCACTGGTCAGTGCGCGTCAGTGGGTCCGTGCGCTTTCGGCGCGTCGCGGCGGTCCGTGAACGGGAGAGGCGCTGGAGCGGGGCTCACTCCCAGCCGGCGCCGAGCGGCGACATGGACCCGTCACCGATGAAGATGTGGTTGCTCGACGAGTAGGCCTCCATGATCATCGGCTGGCCGTCGCCGTCGAGATCGGCTCGGGCCTGCGCGACGAACCAGAAGTCACGCCCGTCGAACCCCGCGATTCCCGGGGTCGATCCGGGCGGGCCCGCTGTCGTGCGGTACTGGAACATGACCATGCCGTCCGGCGCCGCGCCGAGCTGGCCCCAGCTCCCTGGCGTGCCCGTCCAGGCCGCTTTGCTGCCCGAAGGGATCGACGCTGGAGCCCACGCACCTGCCGCGGGCCCGCTCCCCGGGCTGCCCGAGACCGAGCAGAACTGCCCGAACTCCGCCCGATAGGCTTCCTGGCGCTGCCGGATCTCGCCCAAGAAGGTGACGGCCTCCGCTGTCCGCGAGCGATAGAGGTAGCTGCGGAAGCTCGGGATCGCGATCGCCGAGAGAATTCCGATGATCGCAACCACGATCATCAGCTCCAAAAGCGTGAAGCCCGCGTTGGCTCGGCGTCGCGCGCGCATGGGTCCTCCTCCGACAGGGCCGGGGTCACCGTACCATGCAATGGGCATGCACGATCACACTCTCGCGCAACCGGCGGGCGCCGCTGACGTGATCCGTCAGTCCTGCCCGGCTTGGTGACGATTTTCGTCAGCCGAGTCGCCCAAGTCGTACTTGGCCAGCCGGTAGCGGAAGGAGCGGAAGGTGGTGCCCAGGAGCTTCGCAGCCTCGGTGCGGACGCCCTTCGCCTTCTCGAGCGCTTCCATCAACAGGGAGCGCTCGATCTCGCCGAGGTAGGCGTCGATGTCGAAGCCTTCCCCCAGCGCCACCTCGGGGAGCGAAGGCGTCGCGTCCGGCGCACCGTACGCCAGGTCCTCGACCGCGATCGGACCGTCGATCGCCAGCGTCACCGCCCGCTCGATCGCGTTCTCGAGCTCTCGAACGTTGCCGGGAAAGGGCTGGCGGACGAGCCAGCGCAGCGCCTCCGGCGAGAGGTCGACGCGCTTGCCCGCCAATGCGGCATGCTTCTGCACGAAGTGCGCGGCCAAGAGCGGGATGTCTCCGGGCCGCTCGCGAAGCGGCGGTAGGTGAAGGCGGATGACGTTCAGCCGGTAGAAGAGGTCCTGCCGAAACGTTCCCCTGGCGACTTCGTCCTCCAGATCGCGGTTGGTCGCCGCCACCACCCGGATGTCGACCTCGACCTCCTTGCTGCCGCCGACGGGACGCACCTTCCGCTCTTGCAGCACCCTGAGGAGCTTCACCTGCAGCTCGAGCGGCAGCTCACCGACCTCGTCCAGAAAGAGCGTCCCGGAGTCCGCGGCGCGGACCAAGCCCTCGCTTCGCGCGGTCGCGCCGGTGAACGCGCCCCGCTCGTGCCCGAAGAGCTCGCTCTCCATCAACGCCTCGGGGAGGGCGCCGCAGTTGACCACCGCGAACGGGCCGCTCGCGCGGTCGCTCCGATCGTGCAGCGCGCGGGCGATCATCTCCTTGCCGGTGCCGCTCTCGCCGGTCACCAGCACGCTCGTCCGCGCAGCGGCGACCCGCGACACCAGCTCCATCACGCGGCGCATCGCCTGGCTCTTGCCGACGAGGTCCCCGGTCCGGTAGCTGCCCTCCACCGTCGCGCGCAGCGCGCGGTTTTCGCCGACGATCTGCCGCTTCTCGAGCGCCTTCTCGAGCAGGGCGAGCAGCTCGTGGTTGCGGAAGGGCTTCTGGATGAAATCGTAGGCGCCGCGCCGCATGGCTTCGACGGCCTGCTCGCTGCCGCCGTAGGCCGTGATCATCACGACCTGCACCGAATCGTCCCGCTCGCGGGCAGCGCTCAGGACGTCCATGCCGGAGCCGTCGGGCAGCGCCAGATCGGTCACCACCGCGTCGAACTCTTCGGCCTCGAGCGTGGCCAGCCCCACGCCGCGGGTCTCCGCGGTGACGACCTCGTAGCCGGCACGCCTCAGCAGCACGCTCAGCATCTCGCGGAGCGCCGCCTCGTCGTCGCACACCAGAATTTCGGGCGGACATCGACCTCCGCACGATAACACGGTGGAGCGGCGCTCAGAATCCGGTGCGCGGGCCGTCTTCGCGGGGGCGGCGGATGGAGACGCCCAAGAGCGTGTCGTAGCCGACGTAGTGGATCGTGCGGTCCTTCGCCTCCGCCTCGAGGTGGTCGTCGTGCAGCGCGACGCGCACGATGTCGCCGAGGATGGTCGCCTGACCGCCCCGGCCGAGATAGATCGAGGCACGATGCTCGTCGGCCAACCCGTAGCCGCCATCCGCCTTCTGCACGCCGGGGGCCGAGTCGAGGATCTTCGCGAGGAGAGAGCGGTCCATCGCGCCGATGGTGGTGAACGCCGCCGCCCGGGTCAAGCCGGTCGCGTGCTCGTCGGCCTGGCGCTGCTCCTGGCAGCCTGCGGCGGACCCATGCGCGACGGCAGGAACGCGATGACACGCGGCGACTTCGAGGGTGCCGCCCGCGCGTTCCAGCGCGCCGCCGACGCGCACCCGGACGACCCTCGGCCCTGGCTCTCTCTCGGTCGCGCCGAGATGGCCGCCGAGCGCTTCGAGCGCGCCCGCGATGCCTTCACGCACGTGACGCTGCTCCGGCCGCACGCCGCGCTGCCGCGCGTCCTGATCGGCAACTGCTGGGAGCTCTCGCGGCGCTACGACGAGGCGCTGCTGGCCTACCGGCAAGCCGTCCTGGTAGCGCCGCGCTCCGCGTACGCGCATCGGATGCTCGGGACCCGGCTCCTGCGTTGGGGGCGTCCCGAAGCCGCGGTACCGCCGCTCGCCCGCGCCGCCGCGCTGGACCCCTCGCACGCGGAGACCTGGAACGCGCTCGGTCTCGCGCGTCACGGCGCCGGCGACGAGGAGGGCGCGGAGCAGGCGTTCCGTGAAGGCATCGCCCAACACCCCGGCCACCTCGGCCTGCGGCTCGGGCTCGCGGCCATGCTGGTCAACGCGCACCGCTTCGCCGAGGCGCTCGAAGCCTACGACGAGGTGGTCGCGCGGGCGCCGACCTTCGCGCCGGCCCACGTCGGCCGGGCGCTCTTGCTCGACGAGCTCGGCCGGATGGACGAGGCGGAGGCCGCGTTCGAGCGTGCGGTCGAGGTCGCCCGCAATCCGGCCCGCTTCCAGCGGCGGCTCGAGGCCTATCGAGCGCCTTCGCGCCAGCCGCGGCGATTGACCCGGGCGCACCGGCCTCCGTATGCTGCCGCCGTGCAGAAGGTGCGGTGGCCGGCGGCGATCGCCGCTCTCCTGGTGGGTGTCCTCCTCGCGTCGATTGCGAGCCCGGCGGACGCGCAGCGCCGTCGACGCCGCCGTCGTGGTCCGCCCGAGCCCGCCACGCTGACGCTCCAGACGACCGTCCAGGGCGCCGAGGTGCTCATCGACGAGGAGTACGTCGGCATGACGCCGCTCGAGAGCCCGGTGACCCTGCAGCCCGGCTCGCACACCATCCGCGTCCGCCGTGCCGGCTACACGGAGTTCACCGACGTCGTCGAGGCCCACGACGGCGAGCAGATCGATCTGCCGGTGGACCTGATCGCGCTCTCGATGGTGCTCACCGTGCGCAGCGAGCCGGACGAGGCGCGTGTCTTCGTCGACGGTACGTTCCGCGGCAACACGCCGATCGAGCTCGAGCTGATCGAGGGCGATCACTCGCTGCGGGTCACCCATCCCGGGCATCGCGAGGCGATCCGGCAGATCACCGCCGTGGCCGGTCAGACCGACGTCGTCGACGTCACCCTCGAGGTGATCCCGCCCGAGGAGCTTGCGGCGACCCACGTGCCGGAGTGGTACGAGGAGCCCTTGGTCTGGATCGTGGCGGGCGCGAGCTTGGCGGCGATCGCGGCGGTGATCATCATCGTGGCGGTGGCCACGCAGGGCGGCTCGCAGATCAGCGATTACTGCGGCGGCGCCGCAGAGCAGTCCTGCATCCGCGTGATGCCCGAGTGGACGTTCTGACCGTTTGACGGAGGCCTCTCGCCTGCTGTAGAGCCGCGCCGCATGGGCGAGCAGGCCGAGCGGGAGATCGAGATCGGGGGCGGCGTCGGTGTGAAGGTCGAGCGGCGCGGCCGCATCGCGATCTGGACCATCGACCGCGCCGAGCGGATGAACGCGCTGTCCAGGGCGGTCGTCCGGGAGCTCGGCCGGCTGGCGCGCGAGGCCGCATCCGACAGCGAGCTGCGGGCGGTCATCCTCACCGGCGCCGGGGACAAGGCGTTCTGCGCGGGCGCGGACCTCAAAGAGCGAAAAGGAATGGACGAGGACGACGTCCGGGACTTCCTGCCGCTCTACCGCGCCAGCTTCGGCGCCATCGACGCGCTGCCCGTGCCGGTCTTCGCCGCCCTGAACGGCGTGGCCTTCGGGGGCGGGCTCGAGCTCGCGCTCGCCTGCGATTTCCGGGTCGCGGCGGCGAGCGCGAAGATCGGGCTGACCGAGACCTCGCTCGGCATCATCCCGGGGGCCGGCGGCACTCAACGGCTGACGCGCATCGTCGGGCCGGCGCGCGCGAAGGAGCTGATCGTGTTCGCGCGACGGCTCACCGCGCACGAAGCGCTCGAGCTCGGCATCGTGACGTCGGTGGCGGACGAGGGGCAGAGCGCGCTCGACTGCGCGTTGCAAATGGCCGCTCCCCTCGAAGACGCGGCGCCGATTGCCATCGCGGCCGCGCTCGAGGCGATTGACGCGGCGAGCGAGCTGCCGCTCGAAGCCGGGCTCGCCCAGGAGCAGCGCTGCTACGAGCGGACGCTGGCGTCCCAGGATCGGCTGGAGGCCATCGCCGCGTTCGCCGAGAAGCGAAAGCCGCGTTTCACGGGTCGCTGAGCCACCCTACGCCGGATTGCTCACGACACCAGAGTCGGCCCGGGACCCGCTGGAGGCGGATTCGCGACCCGGAGCTGTCGTGCGCGGGGCTCTCGGGTCGGGCCTGTCGATGGGCGACGGGAGGGCGTTCCCGATCAGTGCTCGACCGAGCGGGCTCAGGGGCCGCCTTGCCCGCGCACGTACTGGAGGAAGTCCCGCACGTCGCGGCGCAGCCGTCCCTCCGTCTCGCTCGCGCCCGGCGCGCCGCTCTGCACGGCCGTGCGGTCGTTGCTGTAGCGGTAGCTCGCGCTCTCGAGGACCAAGACCTGCGCGCTGGCGTCGTCGCCCAGGCCCGGCACGATCCTGAGCTGCCCACCGGCCGCCGGCTGAGGGATCGCCTCGCCCATGTCGATCCGGTCCTGCGGGCTGACCCACTCGATCCCGAAGCTCGACGAGGCGAGGCGGACGTCGACGTTCAGCGCGACCTCCGGCGCGACCTCGATCGACCATCCGGCCGCCCTGGGCACGCCTTCCTCGGCCAGCACCTCACCGATCAGCTCGAGCGCGCGCGCCTCGCTGAGGTTCGAGAGCTCGGGCGGCTCGCTCGGCCCCTGGGGATGTGGCGAGCCACAGCCGAGCGCGAACGCCAAGGAGCACCACGCCAGCCACTGCTTCGAACGCGCCATCTCACTCCAGATGAAGCGGGTAATGGACCACCATCTCGGGTTCGTCGAAGGAATCGAAGTGGATCCCCCGGGCGGCCGCGCGCAGGCAATCGCCGGCCTCGCCGGTCGTCGCCGCGGCAGGTCCGCTGAGCTGGACGGCGCGCACCTGACCGCTCGGCGCGACGCGCAGCCCGAAGCGCACGGTGCCGCGAACGGGGTCGCTGCCGGCCATCAGCACCAGACAGCGCCGGATGCGGCCCATTCCGGAGTCGAAGCCGGCCTCGATCTGCGAGGACGAGAGCTGCTGCTCGCCGCCGTTCTCCATGTCGATGGTGCGGGCTTCGTCCTCGTTGAGGTCGTCGCCGGTGGTGGCGTTCCCCGTCGGCGTGGCCGCCGCCTGCGTGCCGCGGCGCCGCCGATGACGGCGACCACGCCGGCGTCGGTGGCGCGAGGGCTCGGCGGCGGGCTCCTCCTCGGCGGGCGCGGGCTCGGCCGCGACCGGCTCCACCACGTCGGGCTCCGGCGGCGCGAAGCCCGCCACGAGCACGAGGTATGCGCCCGCTGCTCCCCAGAGCAGCGAGGCGAAAAAGAACCCGGCCCAGAAGCGCGACACGGAGCCACTCATACCACAACACGCGACCGCTTGACCGCCGGACGTGCCACCGACTACCGTCCGCCTCGCCGTGCTTCGAAACTCATTTTCCGTGCCGTTTGCGGTAGTTGCGGCGGTCGCGCTCACCGCGGCTCCCAGCGCCCGCGCCCAAGTCGACGAGGAGAGCGCCTCCGGCGCCGGCGACGAGGGCTACGCGTGGGGGAGCCCCGGCGGGAACAGCGTCGCCGACTCGGGCGAGGACCCGCTGCGCATCCAGGGCTACCTGGGCGCCGGGCTCGGTTTCCGCCCGCTCCGCAACCTGGACTTCGACCAGGCGTTCACGACGCCTGCGTACCTGAACCTGGCCGGCGTCGTGTACCTGCCGGGGCGCGAGCTCCGTCACGGCGTCGGGCTGGGCATCAGCACCACGCTCTCGAACGACAACGGTACCGGAGGCGTGCGGGCGCTCCAGCAGTGGGCGTTCACGCCCGCCTACTACCTCATGGTCCCGCTCCGGCGGATCCTGCCCGACATGGAGCAGGACCTGGTCCAGATCTACGGCCACGTCGGCATCCCGCTCGTGCTCTCCAGCGCGTTCGGCAGCAACGGCGGCGTGGACTTCTCCGTCGGCGGCGAGCTCGGTGCTGGCGCCAACTTCAAGTTCCTGGCGGGACTCGGCGTGTACTTCGGCGTGCAGGCGTCGGTCTACGCCGGCAGCAAGAACACCTTCCACCCCGTCATCTCGGCCGACGCGGGGCTGGTCATCGACTACGAGGTGCTGCCGTGAAGCGGGCGAGCAAGTGGACCCTGCGGATCCTCGCCGGAGCGGTGATGTTCATGGCGCTCGGCGGTCCTGCGCCGGGCACCATCGGCGGCTGCGGGAGCACCGTTCCGGTGATGAGCTCGGTCGATCACTGCACGGACTTCGAGAAGGCCAAATGTGACCGCGACCACTACGCGATGCGCATCGACGACCAGCAGTACAGCCAGTGTGTCGCTGCGATTGCGACGACCTGCTCCGGCAGCACATGGCCGCCGAACTGCTCCCCGACCCCGGCGCAGTCGAAGGCCTGCGTCAACCTCTTGCTGCAACTGAGCTTGGCCGACCAGACCACGGACGAGCTGTTGGCTACCCACAGCGACTGCAACCTGTGCCCCGACATGTGAGCATCATGGGACCTCGCACGCGCATCTTCATCGCCGCCGTCGTCGCGCTCGCGCTCGGAGGCTGCTCGATCATCGCCAGTCATAACCAGTACTCGTCGTACCGAGCCGTGCGCCTGGCGTCGGACGACCACGATCGCCTGATCGCCGCCCAGCAGTACGTGGAGCACTACCCGAACGGCAACTGGGTCGAGCGGGTCCAGGCCGTCCGAAACGAGCACGAGGACGAGGTCTGGCAGAACGGGAGCTCGAGCCGTGAGGGGCTCGAGTGGTACCTGCGGGTCTATCCGGACGGTCAGTACGTCCAGCAGGCGCGGCCCCGGCTGGCGGCGCTGCAGACTGTGGACACCCGCCGCGAAGTCGAAGTCGAGCACCAGGAAGAGCTCGACGCTCAGCGCCGCGCGGAGGCCGCCGAGGCCCGACGGACCTGGGTCACTCGCGCGGTTCAGTTCTGGACGCACGCGCTGCTCGGCATCCGGAACTATGGCTCGACCATCCAGCGTGTCGTCGGCGCCAACCCCGACTTCAGTCGGGCTTTCGGGCAGCCGCCGGCCCCCACGTGCACGGCGGAATTCTGCATCAAGCACTACGGGCAGCTCTATCACATCCCGGTTCCCGGAGCGACGCGCATCGACCGTCACATGGACGTGTACTTGCGCCTGCGTCTGTCGCGCGGTCGGGTCGAGCGGGCCGAGCTCGTGCTCCCGAACAAGGGCTTCTCCCGCTGGTACGAGATGGAGAACCGGACGGTCGTCACCGACGAGGACCCGGAGCAGCGGAACACGGCGCTCAACTGGGCGCTCGACCGCATCCAGCCGGTGATCGAAGAGCTCGCGCCGAACGCGCAGCGCATCGACTATATCCCCGAGCCGCTCGACGTGCTCCAGGTCCGTGGGGAGTCGTCCAACACCGATCAGGCTCCGACCTCGCCCGACGCGGCGGCGCCTGCGGCCGAGTCCGACGCGACGGCGCCTGCGGCCGAGTCCTCTCAGAAGAAGCAGGACGGCGAGTCGATCGACGACCTGCTCGACGAGGCGGTCGGCGGCGACGAAGCGCAGCCCCAGCAGGAGGCCCAGCCCGAAGAGGCCGCGCCGCCGGAGGCGACCGAGACGATGGTGCTGCCCGTCGGCATGATGGCCTGGCAAGTCCGCAACCTCCGCGTGGTCGTGTTCGCTGCCGCGCCCGACGACTACGACCAGGCCTACGACGGCATCTTCATCGAGCGCATCCGCGACTGACGTGCGACGGCTCGTCTACCTCGCGCTGCTCCTGGCCGGCTGCGACTCGGGCACGACGGTGATGCCGATGCCCGATTCCGGGCCTCTCCTCGGCATCGCCAGCACCGCTCAGATCGTGGCCTGGGAGGGTCAGGGCCGCTTCGTCACCGTCCTCAGCCGCGAGACCGGCGAGTCGCTGGAAGGCGCCACCGTCTCGGCCGCAGACCCCTCCGGTCCGCTCGAGGTCGTCGATCAGCGCTGCACCGGCACGCGCTGCGGCGTGGTTTTGGCCATCCACGACCAGATCCGGAACACCGGCCACGCCGTGCCTGCACCGATCGACGCAGCCATGGCCTACCTCGCGGTCCAGCGGCCGGGCGACCCGGAGCTCCGGGCGCTCCTTCAGGTCATGCCGCTCGACACCATCGACGGCAGCAGCGGCACCCTGACCACGGGTGGGGTGCGCTTCGCCTCGAGCGCCCAGATGGCGGCCGGCACGTTCGCCGGGCAACCCAACGGTGACCCGATACGCTGGGTGATCTTTGGCGACGCGCAGCTCGGCGGGACCCTCGACGTGTCGGCGGACGGAACGAGCGCCGGCCCGGGAGGCTACGCGGGTGGCGCCGCCACGACCGACGGCAGCGGCCCGGGCGCCGGTGGCGCGGGCGGTTCGGGTGCGGGCGGAGGCGGAGGTGGCTTCGGCACGGACGGAACGGCGGGGCAGGGCGCCGGCGGAGAGCCTGCCGGTGGAGGTGCAGGCGGCGCGGCGAACGGCGACGCGGCGTGTGCCTTCGACTTCTTCGCCCAGGGCCCGTGTGGTGGCAGCGGCGGTGGCGGCGGTGACGACACCGGCGGCGGCGGCGGCGGCGCGCTGGCGATCGTGACCCTCGGCACGCTCGACCTGAGCGGCGCGACCCTGCGCAGCGGTGGCGGCGCCGGGTCGGGAGGCGGCGGAGGTGGAGCTGGCGGAGCCATCGCGGTCTCGGCGAGCGCGTGGCAGTCCCCGGCCGGCTTCGACGTCACGGGCGGTGCCGGAGACACCCCGGGTGGTGCCGGCGGAGACGGCCTCGTCTACGTGGGCGTCCCGACCGTCACCCCCTCGGTGGGCCGGCAGGGCGCGGCGGTGGATCTCTCGACGGTCCCCTCCATCACCGAGCAGAGCCCGATCACGCTGAGCGGCACGGCGGTCCCGAACGCGACCGTCATCATCGAGACCACGGACGGCATCCGCACCCAGACCACAGCCGGCGCGGACGGCACCTTCCGGCTCGACGTCGACCTCACGCCCGGATTGAACCGCCTGCGTGTGATCATGGACCAGGGCACGGGCGAAGAGCGCAGCTGGGTGGGCACGTCCATCGAGCTCCAGCGCCGCGGCACCCAGACCCTCCCGATCGGCGCGCTAGTCGACATCGCCTACGTCCCCTGAGCGCCGAACCGCCCGCTTCGAGGCGACCCGGGACACCCATGTGAGCTCGGGTCGGGCATTCGATACCCGAGAGTCACTCGCTCGTCAGCGAACGAGCCGGCACCAGCGCCCCACGGCGAAGAAAATGCCGCGCGACCTGCCGGATGCGTCGAACCTGATCCGCATCGAAGAACGGCGGCCCCTCGCCGCGCGAGTAGCTCATGATGTTCCCCGGAACATCCGAGTGCGGATTGCCGAAGTAGTGCCCCAGCTCGTGCGCCAGCACGTTCGGCCCCGCGATGGACGACACGATGACCACGTGCGCGTGATCCGGATACCCCTCGCCCAGCGTCCGCCAGTGGACTCCTTGCCGGTAGCGGCTCGGATCGTCCACGTCGCGCAACGAGCGCACCACGAACCAGTCGATCACCTGCGGGTGCAAGAGCGCGCCCAGCGCGTGCCGATCACGCCGGGTCTCCAGCGCGGCGTGCTCCGGTCCCATCGAGTGGCGGTCCACCCTGCGAAATGAGACCCCGGCCGGCTCGAAAATGGCGTTCGCGTTGGTGAGCTGCGTCTCGATCCAGTCGTCGGCGACGACCGCCGCGCCGTCCTCCGTCGCCACTGTCACCTCGATGGGCAGCGTGGGGATGCGAGCCCGCCGCTGCTGTGCCGGCGCCGCGGTCGTGGCGGCCGACACCGCCAGCAGCGCGGCGGCGGCCGTCAGCCGGGATGGACTGAGAGACGCGAGCTTCATCGGCGTTCGAGCGCAGGGTGGCGCGCGAGGCGCGGACCGTCCAGCCTGGCAGGGGGGCGATCGGCCTTGACCGCGTCGGCCCACGACGGGACAACCTCGACCATGGACGAAGCTCCCAAGATGTGGCGATCGGAGCTCATCGCGAGCGACGCGGTCGGCCGCCTCATCGAGTTCTGGGGGTTCAAGCGCAACATGGGTCGCGTCTGGACGGTGCTCTACCTCTCGGACGAGCCGCTCAGCGCCACCGACCTGCGCGAGCGCCTGCATCTTTCGAGCGGCGCGGTCTCCATGACCTTGAAAGAGCTCTCCCGCTGGGGCGTGGTGCGGAAGGTCTGGATCCAGGGCGAGCGGCGTGACCACTTCGCGGCGGAGGGAAACCTCTGGAAGATGGTATCACGCGTGTTCCGTGAGCGAGAGCTGGTGGAGGTCCAGGAGGCGATCGCCTCGCTCGAGGGGGCGCTGTCCGCGCTCGACGAGCGCGGCGTGGACGGTTCGCCCGCCGAGCAGCAGCGGGCCGACGTTCAGCGCGAGCGCATCAAGCGCCTCTTGGACCTCGCGCGCCTCGGGAGACGGCTGCTCGACGCGCTGCTGACGGAGGCGCGGGTCGACGCGACCGCCTTGGCGCGCTTCCTCCTCGGCCGCGACGAGCGGGGATGAGCACCCGCGGCTCCCGCCTGCTCGTCCGGCTCGGCGAGTTGCTCGAGTCGCGGGTGATCCGCGTCCTGCTCGTCACGCTGATCATCGTCTCGGTGCTGCCCTATCAGGTCGAGCCGGTTCTGCGACCGCTTCTTCCTGCTGGCCTTCGGAGCCGAGCTGGCCGTCCGTGTGCCACTGACGATTCGTCGTCTCCGAGCGCGCGAGGTCGGCGTCGTCGAGGTCGTCTTCCTCTTCGTCGACGCGGCGGCGTTCCTCAGCTTCCTGCCGCTCGAGCACGTCCTGCACCACCACCTGCTCTGGCTGACGCTCATGCGGCTGAGCCGGCTCCTGGTGTTGCTGCGCTTCGCCCGTGAGCTGGCCTCCGACCTCTACTCCATCCTCACCCGCCGCGAGCAGCTCCAGCAATTCGGCCTGGTCACCGTCGCCGTGGCCTCGCTGGCGTTCGTCACCGCCGTCACCCTGAGCCAGCTCCACATCCCGCACGACTACGACGGGATCCCGGACGCGTGCGATCCGGGTACCGAGAATTGCCTTTCGGGCCAAGACGTTACCGCTCGAACCTCGGCCTCGTCGGATGGTTTCTGGGAGCGGATGTGGTGGTCCTTTCGTCAGCTCGAGGATCCCGGAAACCTCGTGGCGAACCTCCGTGTGCACCCGGTCATCGGCGTGTTCTCGCTGGTCCTGACCATCACCGGCGTCTTCATCATCTCCTTCGTCATCGGCATCGGGACCAACGTGGTCGAGCAGGTGGTCCGGGCCGAACGGCGGCGCCAAGTCGGCTACCGTGGGCACACGGTGGTCATCGGCCCCATCGCGCAGAGCGAGATCCTCGTTCGAGAATTCGTCCGTATCTACTCGAAAAACCGAAGCGATACGCGAGACAACCTCCGCAAGGCCTGGCGCTGGCTCGTCTACGGATCCTCCGTTCCGAGGCCCTGGCGGCTGCCTCGGATGGCGCTCCTCGGGCCCGATCGCGACCCGCCGGCGGTCCTCTACGAGCCGAAGATGCGCTGGGTGGTGTATCGGGCTGGCGACGGGAGCGACGCCGCGTCGCTGGCCCGGATCGGTGCCGGGAACGCGAAGCGGGCCATCCTCCTCGGCGATCGGGGCGCCGGTGACGACGCGGACGCCATCACGCTGGCCGCGCTGGCCGCGTTCCGCGAGCAGAACCCGCACGCGCATGTCTTCGTGGAGCTCCTCTCGAGCCGTCACTATCCGACGTTCTGCGCGCTCAGTCTCGACGAAGCGAACACCTTTCCGGTCGACGTGCCGTGGTTTCTGGGCCTTTTCTTGCTCCACCATCTGCTCGTGCCGGGCGTCGAGCGGCTCTACGGGTTCCTGCTCACCGCCGAGGGATCGGAGCTCTACACCCACGTCTACGTCGACGGCTCCGAGCTCGAAGAGCTGGCGGCGCGCGGCGACGAGGGGGGGTGCGTACCGTTCGCGATACTGGCGGAGCTGGCGGAACGTCACCGCGTCACCCTGGCGGGCGTTTTCCTCGGAGCGAGCCGGCCCGACGCGAGCCCACACCATCTCGTGCCGATGGACGGCTTGGTCCCATGGATGAACCCGCATGCCGCGCCGGCCGACCCCCGGCTGGAGGCGCTGGGAGCGCGAGCTGGCCGCGTGCCGGTCGCCGCGCTGCGCGGTCTCATCGGCGTGGCGGAGACGTATCAACCGGTCCGTGCGCTCGCGCGCGAGCTGGTCGGTGGGCCGCTGCCCGTCTTGCCGGAGCTCACGCCCGACGCGGAGGGGCCCTCGATCGGGAGCCCGCTGCCCCCGCCCGAGAGCGTCTTGGTGATCGGCTACGGCGACTCGGTGGCAAGCCTGGTCTCACGCCTGGCGGAGCTTCGGGCGGGGGTCCGTGTCGTGCTCGCATGCAGCGAGGAGAGCGGCGCGCTCGAGCGCCTGGGCCACGCGCTCGAACGCGCGGACATCGAGCTCGGACCGGAAGGGGCGGCGTTGCCGAGGGCAGGGCGCCTTCGGATCCGGGCGGACGAGGACCCGATGTCGACCGCGCTCGGTGTGCTGGACGACGGTCACGTGGAGGCGGTGGTGTTCCTCGCGGAAGCGGAGGCCCCGGATCCCGACGCCCGGACGGCGCTCAGGATGATGCGCTTGGCCGAGCATCTGCTCGAGCGCCAGCCCGACCGGCAACCGCGAGTGCTGGCGGAGATGATCACGCTAGCGAAAGGCGAGCGGGTTCGGAGCCAAATCGGGCGCGCGTTCGCGCGGCGTGAGCGGGAAGCGCCGCAGCTCACGTTGGTGAGCACGGAGCAGATTCGACACTATTTCATGGTCCACAGCGCGTTCGTGCCGGGCATCGACGATGTCTACGCCGGGCTCCTGGGCACCCGTGGCCAGGATCTCGTCCGCCTGCCTCTCGACACGCCGAGCACGCTGCGCATGCGGGAGACGCGCTTGCGCCTGGCGGAACGCGCCATGATCCCGCTCGCGTTCGAGCAGATCGATGGAAGCGTCTGTCTAAATCCCGAGCCCGACGAGCCTTACACGGACGTGAGCGCGATCTACGCCGTGGCCGACGAGCCCGACCCGGCGCCGCACTGACGTCGGTGGTTTCGCTCGCGACCGTCGACGAGGGCAGTTCCGTCCACCTCACGGCAATGGCAGTCTCCCGCGATGCGCTATCGCGGATCCGCGCCGTGCGGCTCGCCGTCGTCCTCACCTCGTTATCGATTCGGCGCCTTCGAGCTCGACCTCGCGGCGCAGGAGTTGACGCGTGGTGGAGAGCTACGGCCGGCTCAGCCTCGGGTTCGGACGCTCCTGGCCTACCTGATCGAGCATCGAGACCGGGTCGTGCCCCGCGACGAGCTGCTCGAGACCGTGTGGCCCGAGGAGACGGTCACGCAGTCCTCCATCAACCAGGCGGTGCGTGGGGCCCGTCGTGCCCTGTGCGACGACGGCGACCCGCCCCGATGGATCGCCACGGTGCGCGGCCGCGGCTACCGCTTCGTCGGCGAGGTGTCGGTCGAGAGCGGGACGCGCGAGGAGATGCTCGGTCGCGCCGACGAGCTGCGCTGGCTGCGTGACGCCTGGGAGGATCCGGTCTCCGCCTCGTCCTCCTCGAGGGGGAGGCGGGGATGGGGAAGACGACCCTCCTAGAGGCGTTTTCGTCCGAGCGGCCCGCCGCACGCGTCGCCGTCGCGCGGACCTCCAAAGAGGCGGGGATGCCGCCGCTGTGGCCCTGGGTTCAGATCTTCGAGCGGCTGGAGATCGCGGCGGGTGAGATGCTCGCGCCCGACCAGGTCCCCGACGCCCCCGACGATCCCACGGCCCGGTTCCGTTTGTTCGCGCGGCTCGAGCGCGGGCTCGCCGGACGCGCCGCTCGCGGGCGACTCTGCCTCGGCCTCGAGGACCTGCACTGGTGGGATCGCAGCTCGCTGGAGCTCTTGGGCTTCTTGCTCGCGTCCGGCAGCGTGGATGCCCTCCTGATCGGCACGGTGCGGCCCGATGAGATGCCGAAGTGGCCGTGGCCGAGCATGGCCCGAGTGCGCTCACTTCGGCTGCACGGGCTGAGTGCGGAGGACGTCGAACGCTTGGTTCGCCGGGTGCAGCCGCACGTGAGCACGGACCATGCGCGCCGGCTCACGTGTCGGACGGGCGGGAACCCCTACTTCGTGCTCGAGCTGTCCCAGCGACGCGGGGGCCCCGACGAGCCGCTTCCCGCCGGCCTCGAGGCGTTGCTCGACCACCGGCTCGCGCACTGTGGCGAGGCCGAGCGCCGGCTGCTCTCGCTGATGGCGCTGCATGGCCGGCCCATCCGTGACGCAGCGTTGGCGGAGCTGGTCGAGGCCGATGCCCCCGCCGTTCGCGTCCTCGAACGTGAGGGCCTCATACGACGGATTGACGACTCGCTCACGGTGTCTCACCCGCTTCTGGCCGAGCGGGCGGCCCAGGGACGCAGCCCCGAAGAGCGCCGAGAGCTGCACGCGCGGCTGTTGCGCTTCGTGGAGCAGGCGCCCACCGGCGACCCGGCGGTGACGGCCGCGCTGGCCCTTCGCCACGCGGTCGGCTCGGCGAAGGGGGCGCGTGACGCGGGCGTCTTCGAGCGGGCCTGCGCGGCGACCGAGCACGCAGAGCGTCGCCACGCTCACGCCGAAGTGGCCCGTTTCCTCCAGATTGCCGTCGACACGGCGCCGCCGGAGAGACTGCGAGGAGAGCCCGGCGTGGCGATGTTCCTCCGCCTCGCGCGCGCTCGGATCTGGGCGGGTGATCGACTCGACGCGGAGAGGACGCTCGCCGAGGCGTGGCAGCTCGCGGAGCGCTCCTCGGAGCCGCGCTTGCTCGCCGAGGTCGCGCTCGGGCGCGGGCTGGTGATGTACAGCGGGCGAACGAACACCGGCGAGCGCGAAGACCGCGAGTGGATGGAGCGGGCGCTCGAGCGCTTGCCGAACGACGCACACGATCTGCGCGCGCAGCTGCTCTCCCACCTGGCCATGATCGCCTTCTGGACGGACGAGCACGAGGGCGCGGGCGCTCTCCTCGACCGCGCCCGCGCGGAGGAGCCGATTGGCCGGCCGGCGCGTCTGCTTCGCACGCTCGCCGAGTTCACGGTCTCGCAACTCGATCCGGATGGCGAGCGCGCGCTGCGCGAAGCCACGCGGCTCCTGTCGTCCGCCCAGCAGGCCAGGCGGCGCGACGTGGAGCTGGCGGCGCGTCTGCTCCAGGTCACCGCGACACTGACCTGCGGCGCCGCAGGCACCCTCGACCGCGCGGTGGACGAGTGCGAGGCGCTCATGGAGGCGGTCCGCCACCCCCTGCGAGGCGGCATGCTTCCCGTGGCGATGGCCCAGTTGAGGGCGCCGCTCGCCGAGCTCGAGCGACGCGTCGAGGCCTATGTCGCGCAGCTGGCGGAGACGGCCAACCCGAATGCCGCCGGGCTGACGTTCCTCCACCGCTTCTTCGTCGCACGCTCGAGCGGGGGGCTCCGAGCGCTGAGGAGCACGGTCCACGAAGGGCGCCGTCGCCATCCCCGCACCATCTTCTGGCAGGTCGCGTCGATTCTGATCGCCGATGACGATCCGGAGGGGGCCGCCGGCCGGGCGAACCAGCTGAACGCCCTCTTCGCCGAACCCGACTTGGAGCGCCCGCGGATTCTCCGCCTCCCGAGCCTCTGTCTGCTCGCGCAGGACGCGGCGACCCATCTGTCGGTCACCCAGGCCGAGCGGCTCTTGCGGAATCCTTCGGCCCCATGTGGAGCGCCACGCGGTGTTCGCCTATCCGGGCGTCTACCTCGGTCCCGTGTCGGTCGCGCTGGCTCGTCTCGAGCGTCGCGTCGAGCGTTCGCGGGAGGCGCTCACCCATGCGCGGGCGGGGCTGCGAGCGAC
Source organism: uncultured Pseudomonadota bacterium (assembly GCA_963832725.1). Lineage (GTDB taxonomy): Bacteria > Myxococcota_A > Polyangia > Polyangiales > Sandaracinaceae > JAEZBP01. The sequence continues at coordinate 711,842 of CAWHVG010000003.1, read as the reverse complement.
CGAAGCGCTGCGCGCCTGGCGACCACGGGCCGAGGCGTTGATCGTCCTCGCCGAGTGCCTCGATGATGCCGGAGAGCTGGAAGCAGCCCGTACACGCGCCCAGGAGGCCGAAGCGCTCGCGCGGCGAGGTGACTTCCCGCGGCTGGCCGCGCACGCCGCAGCGATCGCGACGTCGGATCCCACGTAGCGATGGTCCGCTCCTCGCTGTCGAGGACTCGAACCCGGGGGATGATCCACAGAAGTTGCTGTCTGCCGCCCACGGACGCCTCCACCAGCGATGCTACGACGCCCACGGACGCCTCCTCGCACGACCTCGTCGGCAGCGGCGCGACCGGGGGCCTGCTCGACCGAGGCACCGGCACCGTCGCGTCTGGGAACACCGAGTAGCGCGCCGTCCAGCGCAGCGCACCTGGCGCACCTGGCGCACCTGGCGAATCGGATCGCGGAGGGGCGTTGCATGGTTCCCCTGAACTGAACCAGCCAGGGGTGTGGATCTCGTTCTGCGCAGCCTCACGAGGCGTAACCAGTTGAGATGGTTGGCGATTCGGCCCGGCAGGAGGCCCCGGAATATTTCCGCGGGAATTTGGGCGAGTTGCCCGGTGTTGGGTCCATCGGAAGGAGCTTTCGATGGACACGACCTGGATCGCGGAACGACCCTACCTCGCACCGCTGGTGGCGAAGATGACGGCTGTGCTCGAGCTCGCCGACGCCATGGTTCAGCGAGGGAGGGCGGGCGGCGAGTCGGTGGACTACGAGGCCTTCGAGGAAGAGGTCGCGACGCGCATCGCGGAAGTGGAGTCGGCGGTGCATCAGGCGGCGCTGACGAGCCTCGACATCGACACGCCGTTCATCCGGGTCTGGGGCAAGGACTACCGGCGGGTGCATCGGGCCGAGCGCACGTACGGGACGCTCGCGGGCCCGGTGACCGTGGACCGCACGCTCTATCGCGAAGTCGGGGCGCGGACGGGGCCGACGCTCGACGTGGTCGGCCAGCGCGCCGGTGTCGTCGATCGGCGCTGGCTCCCGCGGGCGGCGCGGGCGATGGCGCATCTGCTCGCTCAAGGCACCTCGCGAGAGGCGCAGGAGACCAGCGCCGAGCTGCTCCGCCTGCCGTACTCGCGGAGCAGCTTCGAGCGGGTGGGGCACGCGGTCGGGGCGGCCTACGTCAGCCGGCGGAGCGACATCGAGGCGAGCCTGATCGAAGCGACCGACGTACCGGCGGAGGCGATGTCGATCAGCGTCGCGATCGATCGCGTGGCGGTGCCGATGGAGGAGCCCTCGCCGAAACGCGCAGCGGCCCCGGTCAAGCTCGGCGCCGAAGAGCAAGCCCGAGTCGACGCCGTGCGTCGGCCTACGAAGCTCAGCCGCCGGACCGAGGCCGCGCTGCGCGAGATCGAGCTCGTCGCCGCGGAGACGCCGCCGCCGGTCATCGAGCGCAACTACCGCATGGCCTACTGCGCCACGGTCTCGATGCACGACGCGGCCGGCAATGCGCTCCACACGAATCCGCTACGGGCGCATGCCGCCCGCGCCCGACAGCATCGACGCCGTCACGCATCGCGACGTCCACCGGCTCATGGAGCGCCTGCGCGACGATGTGCGCGCGCTGAGGACCAAGCGACCGGACATGCAGGTCGTGCTCCTGGCCGACGGCGCGCCGGAGCTGTGGCGGATGTTCGAGCGCTTCCTGAACAAGACGAGCCTCGGGGTGGCGGTCGTGCAGCTGGTCGACGCGTGGCATGCACTCGAGTACGTGGCCGCCGCCGCACGCTTGCTCGAGCAGCGCGAGCGCTGGGACCCCGGGTCGTATCGAGCGTGCCGCCAGCAGCTTCTCGAGGAGCCGGGCGGCGCTCAGGGCGTCGTAGACCGACTTCGCGAGGCCGGGCTGTTGCACGCCGAGGACGAGAGCGGCCGCCGACCCGTGGGCGACGCGGTCCGGTACATCGAAGCGCGACTCGCGCGCATGGACTACGCCGCAGCGAGAGCCCGCGGGCTGCCGATCGGCAGCGGCACGGTCGAGGCCACGTGCAAGACCCTGGTGTCGTTGCGCATGCGCCGGGCGGGCTCGCGCTGGAAGCCCAAGACCGGCAACGAGGTCCTGCAACTGCGCGCGCTTCAGATGAGCGATCGCTGGGAGCCCGCGATGCGCCGCACGCTCAAGCCACTGCGCAAGTCCGTCCAGGTCATCGACGAGTCCGTCGCCCGCCGCCGCAGCGCATAGCGCCGAAACCGGGCAGCGGCCGGCAGCTCCTTCGCAGCTCGAACTCTGGCGAGTCAGAGCCCGCAGGAGGCGTGTGTTCGACGCGCCAAATCGCCAGCTTATCTAATGATTGCGCATATTTAGAACCACACCCCCAGCCAGTTTACATAATCCATCTTCTGCGAAGTACGCGGTCCGCGTACGCAGCGTTTCGGCCGACGTCCGCGGCACATACATGGGCACATCGACGCCGGCTCGTACCAGCGGCCGGGCCCGTGTCGACGAACAAGACCGGCTCGCCGTCGCCTGGCCCACCGCAGCTCGCTCGCGGGGACGACTTGCGCGGGCTCGCGTCAGCGAGCGCTCTCGCGGGCTCGACTCGCGGGCTCGACTCGCTTGGCGCCCGCGGCTCGGTTCCGGAGCTCGCTCCGAGCTGCTGGCGAAGCGGCATCCTCGACGGGTCGAAGCGCGGGCTCGCGTCAGCGAGCGCCCGGCAGTGCGAACGCGTAGAGCGCGCCACCGTTCGACATCACGAACCCACGGCCCGCCGCCACGCTGGGCCGCGCCGTGAAGCCGTGACCGGTCTCGATCCGGCCGAGCTCGTGGCCGGTCTGCAGCGCCAAGGTGACGAAGCCTCCCTGGCTCTCACCGACGAGCACGAGGTCGTCGGCTACCAGCGGCTCCGCCGGCGCGCCGCGCGGGATGCGCTTCTGCCAGACGGTCTCGCGATCGATCCGGTCGAAGCACACGACGCCCAGGTCGCCCGACGAGAGGACCAAGAGGCGCTCGCTCGCAGGCTCGATGGCGATGACGCCGGTGACCGCTTCGTCGCGCCAGCGGACCGTGCCGCTGTCGATCTCGAGCGCGTACAGCCCGCCAGCGAAGGAAGCGGCGTAGACCGTGTCGTCGACGATGGTGGGCGTGGTGTCCACGTCCGCGAAGCGCGGCGGGCCGTCCGGCCCCGGCTCGAGCTCCACTGAAGTGTCGCGCTCCCAGAGCAAGCTCCCGTCCGACGCGTCGAGCGCGACCACGATCCCCGCGGTGAAGCCGGTGTAGAGGTTCCCCTCGTGCAGCATCAGCCCGGCGTGGCCGCTGACGAAGAACCCCTCGGGCGCGTCGCGGCGATAGCGCCAGAGCGCCTCCCCGTTCTCCCGGGCCACGGCGGTGACCACGTCGGAGTCGGTCACCACGTAGACGGCATCATCGGTGAGAACCGGCGGCTGGCTGACCAATCCGCCGACCTCGACCCGCCATCGCAGCTCGCCACTGGAGGCGGTGAGCATGTGCAGCACGCCGTCTTCGGTCGCCAGGTAGAGCTCGTCGGCCTGAGTATCGAGCGTGAGAGGCGCCATGATCCCGGCGCCCGCGTCGTAGCTGTACAAGCGGCCGCCACCGCCGGTCATCGCCCAGAGCTTGCCCGCGCTCGAGCCCACGTAGACCCGATCGTGCGCCGGATCGAGCGCGGGGGTGCTGTGCTCGACGGGGATGAAGGCGGCCTCGTAGTCGGAGGCGATCTGCTGGCGCCAGCGAACCTGCACGGTGCGACCGCTGACGCGATCACCCGCTGAGCCGCCGCCACCGGAGAGCCACCCGAGCCCGCCGCCGCCGAGCAGGCCGCATCCGCTCAGCACGGCCGCGAGCACGATGACGATCAGCGGGCGCGCCATGAAGGGCTACTCGGCTCCGCCGCCGGCACCACCCGCACCGCCGCCAGCACCGCCAGCGCCCTGCTGCTGGAAGCGACGGATGAGCTCCTGGATCTGCTCCGGCGTCAGGTTGCCACCGGGGCCAGCGCCGCCGGGTGCGCCGCCGATGCCACCACCGGGGGCGCCGCCCATGCCGCCGCCGAGCGAGGGCGGCGGCGCGGTCACGGCCGAGGGATCGAGCTCACGAAGCCGGAGCTGCGCCTGGGCCAGGACGTATTGGAAGTCCTGTTCGTCTTCGTTGTCCTCGGCCTGCTGCAGATGGTCGACGACCTCGCGCAGCGTCTCCGTGGCCCGGTCCCGCTCGCCCTTGATCATGTACATCCGCGCCATGTCGTACTTGGCGACCGAATCGAAGCGACCGTCGTCGACTCGGGCGAGCTCCTGGTAGACCCCCAGCGCCTCGTCCCACTTCTCCTCGGCCTCGTAGGTGAAGCCCTTGCTCTCCAGCGCCTGCGAGACGATGGCGTCGTCGTCGCCACCCTCCTGGATGGCTCGGTCGTAGCTCGCTCGGGCCTCGTCGTACCGGCCGAGCTGGAAGAGCGCCTTTGCCTCGCCGAGCCGCGCCCACGGCGCCGCCGCCGAGTCGGGGTACTGCGACAGGACCTGCTGGTAGGCCGCGAGCGCGGCCTCGGCGCGCGCCTGCTCGGTGGCGAAGGTCGGCGGCGCGTCCTCGTCGTCCGTGCTCTCGCTGGACGCGTCCTCGCCCTCTTCTTCTGCCACGATCGGCGCGTCGGCGATCTCGACGGCGTCCTCGAGGAGCGTCGCGGCCGCCTGGGCCTGCTCCTCGGTGTGGTAGCGGAAGCCCAACCACCCAGCGAAGGCCAGCGCGATCACGGCCACGGCGGCGAGGACCATGGTGCGGTTCTGCTTCGCCCAACTGCCCGCCTGCTCGACCTGGTGGGCCAGCGCGCTCTCTCGGACCTGCGCGACCGGATCCTGCTCCTTCTTCTCCTTGCCGCGCTTCGCCGCCTTCCGAGCTGCCTTCGCCGCCTTCGCTGCGGCCAAGCGAGCGCCGGCGGTCATCCCGTCCTTCTTGCGGCGGCGGCCCTTGCCCGAGCGCTTTGCGCTCGAGTCGGACGCGCGAGAGCCCTCGTCGTCGGAGCCCTCGTCGTCGGAGCCCTCGTCGTCGGAGCCCTCGTCGTCGGAGCCCTCGTCGTCGGAGCCCTCGTCGTCGGAGCCCTCGTCGTCGGAGCCCTCGTCGTCGGAGCCCTCGTCGTCGGAGCCGTCGTCGTCGGAGCCCTCGTCGTCGGAGCCCTCGTCGTCGGAGCCCTCGTCGTCGGAGCCCTCGTCGTCGGAGCCCTCGTCGTCGGAGCCCTCGTCGTCGGAGCCCTCGGCCTCGTGCTCCGCGCTCTCTTCGGCTTCGGACGCCTCCGCGGCTTCGTCCTCCGCGTCGCGGGCCTTCATCTCCTCGTCCTTCTCGGAATCCGTCGTTGCCACGAGCGCTCTCTCCAGGCTGCGCGCCACACCCTACACGGGTGCCCAGGCGCGAGGGCGTCGCACTATACCGTCGCGCCTCGGGCAGTCAATCGAGGTCGGGCCGCCTTCATTCCCGTGTACTCGGAGAGACGTGAGCGCCGCGGCGCGAGGCCCCGCTCGGGCCTCGACCTCAGCCCATGCGAGGCGATCGAGCGGCTCGCCGCCAATCGGCCGAGCTCCGTTCGAACCTCCGAGCGCCGGTCCGAGTCCTCCGTATCCCAAGTGAGTGCCGAATCTCGGTGAGCCATCGGCGTGCCGATCAAGGAACGACGACGAGGCGATGGCACAGCATCGTCGAAGAGGAGCGACGCCGAGCCGCGCGTCGAGGGTCGGCGAGATTCGACAGGAATCTGGGATGCGGGGGACTACGTGGCCCGGCGTGAGCACCCACGACGGGCAGGATTGCCCGCATTCACCGCCGTGGCATATGGGCACGGTGTCTCGCGTCGCCCTCCTCTTCGCCACGATCACCTCGATCGCCCTTCCCTGCATCGCCTTTCCCTCGAGCGCGCTGGCCTACGATCACCAGATGACTCTCGGCGCCGCCGCCGGCTGGGGCGTCGCACCGACCTTCTCGGCCCCGGACAACGGCCCGAACCTGGCCCTGAGCAGCACCATCGGCTTCGACGACACCTGGGGCATGGGCGTCTACGCCGCGTGGGCCGTCCACCCGCCCTTCAACGGCGGCCGCGCGGTGCAGGTCGGCTTCGCGGGCGTCGAGGGCCTCTACTACATCGACATCCTGCAGGTCGTGCCCTTCTTCGGGGTCGGCGTGGACGTGCTGCCCACCTACGACGGAAACACCGACCGCTGGAACGCGGACTTCGCCGCCCACCTCCGCGCCTCGGTGGACTACCTCCTGAGCCGCGAGGTGGTCATCGGCCTCGACGTCCGCCCCTACGTGCTCCTGACGGCGCTCAGCACGCAGCCCGTCTACATCTCGTTCATGGCGCGCGTGAGCTACGTCTTCGACTACTGACCGCCGAGAAGGCAAAACGCCGCGCCCACCGAAGTGAGCGCGGCGTCGGTGTCGAGCTCGCGAAAAGCTCAGCGGCAGGCGACCGAAGGCGTCCCGCTCGTCGGGCTGCAGTTCAGGTCTTTGCAGTCGGCGAAGCCGTTGCCGTCGTCGTCCATGCCGTTGCTGCACTCCTCGTAGGTGTTCTCGGCCGTATTGGCGCAGACGGTCACTGCGCTGCTGCGGCTGCAGCCGAAGTCCGCGCAGTCGGTGAAGCCGTTGCCGTCGTTGTCCACCCCGTCCGAGCAGGCCGCGTCCGAAGCCTCGGCGTCGGGGCAGGCGGTCGTGTTGGCCGCGCAGCCGAAGTCGGCACAGTCGATGTGACCGTTGCTGTCGTCGTCCGTGCCGTTGGTGCACTTGGTCACGGTGGCCGTGCCCCAGTCGGCCATCGCGACGGTCGGGGTGTCACAGGCGACGACGCCTTCACCCATGCAGCCCATGTCGTCGCAGTCGGTCATGCCGTCGAGGTCGTTGTCCATCCCGTCCGAGCACGCCTCGTTGCTGTGCTCCGGCGGCGGGGTGGTGCAGCCGGCGTAGTTCCAGAGGCAGCTGAACTCGCCGCAGTCGACGCGGCCGTCACCGTCATCGTCGGTGGTGTTGGTGCAGCGGGTCTCGACCATGCTCACGTACATGCTCGCGTCGACGGTGACCGGCGTGGTGCCGTTGCAGACGACGATCGCCTCGTCCTGGCAGTCGGTGTCGTCGCAGTCGGTCATGCCGTCGCTGTCGTTGTCCATGCCGTCCGAGCAGGTGGCGTTGCTCGCCTCGCCCGCGCACACGATGCGCATCTGACAGCTGATGTCCATGCAGTCGGTGAACCCGTTGGTGTCGTTGTCGATCCCGTCCGTGCAGGCCGGGTCCGAGTTCTCGACGCCGCAGAACGCGCTGCAGGCGAAGTCGCGGCAGTCCGCGAAGCCGTTGCAGTCGTTGTCCATGCCGTCGCTGCAGGCGGCAGCGCTGTCCTCGGTCCCGCTCGGGGTGCAGGTGCCACCGTCGCCGCGACCGCAGGCGGTGTCGGGGCCGCAGGTGGCGACGCTGCAGCACGAGAAGTCGTTGCAGTCGGTGAACCCGCTGCAGTCGTTGTCGAGACCGTCGCTGCAGAGGGCAGCGGTGTTCTCGTTCCCTGCGGAAACGGTCGGCGTGCAGGCGCCGGCGTCGTGTCCGCCGCCGTTGCCGGCATCACCGTGGTTCGTGTTGCCGGCGTCCGCAGTTGCGCCGCGGTCGTGGCAGCCGCTGACCATCACGATGGCAGCGGCGAGGATCAAGATCGATCGAGCTCGCATGTAAAGCACCTTCTCCCATGTTCCGCCGCGCTCGCGGCGACGCTCCCGAATACCGCGAGGGGCTTCGATCGTGCAAGGCGAGCCGTCATGGAGCGCCGACGTCGTCACCGTGGTGACGCGCGCACGTGACGACGATTCGGCGCGCGCGGCAAGCCCCTTCCCGCTGTCAGACCGTGAAAAAGGCCGCGATTCGTCGCGCATCCGCGCTCCACCGGCGGTCTCGCGACCTCGGCCGCAGCCCGGCGACGCCCACCCGCCGCGGGCGTCTCCCGGCGCGAACGGACCGATGGTGGCCGGTGGCCACCGCGACGATCCATCCGTAGCCGTCTCGCGGCCAGGGCGATCGCGCGCCAGGAACGGACCGAAGACGACCCATCGCGCGAGGGTGTCCGGTGCCTCACCGACGATCCTGCGGCACCGGTAGCGAGGCGATGGCGATTCATCGTGAGGGGCCGGCGTCCGGCGTCTCGCCGACGGTCGCGAGCGGCATCAGGCGCTCCACCGTGCGGGGACCGATGCCGCGCACCCGCGCCAGATCGTGGACCGAGCGGAAAGGCCCACCCCGCTCGCGCTCCTCGATGATCCGACCCGCCAGCGTCGGTCCGATCCGCGGCAGGAGCTGCAGCTCCTCGGCGCTCGCCAGGTTCACGTCGAGCGGGCGCTCGTCGAGCAAGCGGGCGACCTGGCTCGGGCCGGCGTCGCGTGGACCGCCATCCGGCGGGAGCACACGCGATGCGACGACGACCGGGACGGCTCGGTGTGTCGAGTCGTACCCTCGCGCGAGCCCGGCGACGGCGAGCGCGACGAGGAGAGCGCCGCACGCCGCGATCGGCGCGGGCATGCTTCGCGGCTTCGGTTCAGCCATGGCCCGCCCTATCGACCGAGCCGCGACGAGGTTGCGAGCGGATCCGTCGCGCGAAGAGCCTTGGGACGACGGCCGCGCCCACCGGAGTGGATCGGTGCGGGCGACGTGGCGAGCTCGCCGCGAATCGGTGGGGAACCGGCGGCTCGATCGGCCCTCGCGAAGGCCCGACGCGCATCGGAACAGGCGCGCGTGCGGCAGAGATCCGTTCGCCGAGCGCGTGAGACCGCCCCGCGCGTCAGCGCCCGAGCGCGAAGCCGTCGTGCAGCGTGCGCACCGCGTAGTCGGCGTGGCGCGCTTCGATCAGGCAGGAGATCTTGATCTCGCTGGTGCTGATCGCCTGGATGTTGATCTTCGCGGCCGCCAGAAGCCGGAACATCCGTGAGGCCACGCCCGCGTGCGAGCGCATGCCGAGGCCCACGATCGACACCTTCACCACCTCGCGGTCGACCAGCACCTCGCGCCGCTCCGCCAGCGCCGCCGACGCCACTTCCCTCGCCGTGTCCGCGTCGTCCTGCGGCACGGTGAAGGTGAGATCCGTCCGTCCGTCCTCGGACACGTTCTGGATGATCATGTCGACCGAGATCTGCCGCTCCGCCAGCGCTTCGAAGAGCGCCGCGGCGATGCCGGGCTGGTCGATCACGTCGCGGATGGTGACCTTGGCGGTGTTCTTGTCCGAGGTGACGCCCGTCACCGTGACGGACTCGAGCGACTCGTCTTCGTTCGTGACCATGGTCCCCGGCGCCTCCGAAAAGCTGGAGCGGACGTGCACCGGCACGCCGTACTTCATCGCTACCTCGACCGACCGGATCTGCAGCACCTTCGCGCCGAGCGAGGCCAGCTCGAGCATCTCCTCGTAGCTGATTCGATCCACTTTCCGCGCGTCCGGACAGATGCGCGGATCGGCCGTGAACACGCCCTCGACGTCGGTGTAGATCTCGCAGACGTCCGCGCCGATGGCCGCCGCGATGGCCACCGCCGTGGTGTCGGAGCCGCCGCGGCCGAGGGTCGTGATGTTGCCGGCCTCGTCCATGCCCTGGAAGCCGGCCACGACCGCGACCTCGCCCTCGCGCAGGACTCCGAGCAGGCGCGAGTCGTCGATGGCCAAGATGCGAGCCTTGGTGAACGCGTCGTCGGTCATCAGCCGCACTTGATGGCCGAGCAGCGAGCGTGCGGGCACGCCCCGCTCGCCGAGCGCGATGGCGGTGAGGGCCGAGCTGACCTGCTCGCCCGTCGCCACCAACGCGTCCATCTCACGCGGCGTCGGCCGCTCTGCCAGCCCGCGACCGAGCGCCAAGAGCCGGTTCGTCTCGCCGGCCATGGCGCTGACCACGACCACCACGTCGTGCCCCTCGGCGCGGGCACGCGCCACCCGCTCGGCCACGGCGCGGATGCGCTCCACGGTGCCGACGCTCGTTCCCCCGAACTTCTGGACAATCAATGCCACGGCGCGGGGAGCGTAGCAGAGGCTTCGACGCGCTGCGTCAAGAAGCGTTCGTGCCCTGTTCCCCGTCGTGCTCGCCGTCGCTCGGCTCCTCCGCCACACCGGCGTCCGGCGGCGGGGGCGGCGGCGCACGACGGACAGGCTGCGCGCCGTAGTCGTCGCGGAGCTTGCGGGTGAAGTGGTCGAGCATCATCCGCGAGACATAGCTCGGCATCGCGTTGACCTGGACGACCGCGCGGACGCGGTCCGTTCCGTCGGGCGCGTGGGTGCGTACGAGCTCCAGGCTGCCCGCATAGGAGCGCCCCTGGTCGCGGTAGTCGAAGAGGACGTAGCCGATGTCGGGATCGCGGTCGGTGATCGGGAAGCGGAAGTCCACCGCCACCATCCGGACGGCGGCCCGCCACATCTGATCGTAGGTGTAGGTGTACTCCTCGCTCAGGCTCGCGCGGACCGGCGCGGTCGGCGCGAGCGCGAGGACGAGCACCAGCGCAATGAGGGAGCGTCGCACGTTCGTGACGCTACGCGCAGGGCGCCGCCGCGCGCCAAAAAGCGGCGAATCCCTGGGGCGCCGGAGCCGCGTGCGTCAGCCGGCGGCGGCGATGTCTTCGTCGGCGGAGCCCTCGTCCGCCTCGCCGCCCGTCCGCAAGAGGTCACGGAACGAGAGGTGGAGCGCGTAGAGCGGGATGACACCGGCGAGCGTGATGCACACCGCCTGCGTGGCGTAGAGCAGGAAGATGTAGACGGCGCCCGCGGAGCCGACGACCTCGGTCGCGAAGTAGAGCTTGAGCGCGGTGGAGATGGCGAGCTGGAAGTTGCCGAAGAGCCCGGGACCGGCCGGCAACAGGATGCCGATGGCGAGGATGCCCATCACGGCGACGGCGTGACCGAAGCTCATGTCCAGCCCGCAGCCCCAGCCGAGCAGCCACATCCCGGCGGCGTTCAGGCCCCAGTAGAGGAGCGACTCGAAGAGGAAGGAGAACGCCAGCCGCGGGCTCGAGATCGAGCGGATGCCGTCGGCGATGCCCGCCACCTTGGATGCCAAGAGCTCGCCGAGCTTCGGCGAGACCCGGCCGATGGTCCCTCGGACCAGCCGCGTGGCCAGCTCCCGTTGCCAGAGGAAGAGCCCGAGCGCGACGAACGCCGCCGCGAACACGCTCACGGCCAGCCCGCCGTAGTAGGGCAGGCTCCGCGCCAGCTCGTCGTCGGTCGGGAGCTGCGGCAGCGCCACGAACGCCCACACGACGCAGAGGCTGGTGACCAGGCCGTCCACCACGCGCTCCACCGCCACGGTGCCGAGGCCGGCCGAGAGGCTCACGCCGTGGCGGATCTTGGTCAGCGCCGGCCGCGCCACCTCGCCGAGCCGGAGGGGCAGCGCGAAGATCGCGAAGAAGCCGATCCAGTTGAGCAGGATGGTGTCGCGGAACGGGATGTCCTGCTTCACCGGGTAGATCAGAAAGCGCCAGCGGCTCGCCCGGAAGAAGTGCATCGCCGCCAGGACGACGACGTAGGCCGGCAGCGTCCACCAGCGCACCCGCGCGAAGGCCTCCGCCGGCGGGATCAGGGGCACACCGCCACGGTTGACCAGCCACGCGAAGAGCGCCCCGAGCACGAGCGAGATCGCCAGCTTGGGAAGCACGCGGCGCGCGATGGACTGCGATGCGGGTCGAGCGGTCATCCGAAGGCGCGGGAGGGTAGCACCGCTCTGGTGCCTTTGCCGGAGCGCGTGCGGTCCTACCTCTCGTCCGCGTCGGGTCGGCCCGAGCCGGGGAGCGCGGCTCGCGTGACGGTCGGCCGCGCGTCCCCCACGAATGCGCACCCTCACCATCGAACGTCCCCCTGCCGAGCGCTGCGAGCACGAGCGCGTGGCGCACCTCGAGCCTCCCTCGGAGCTGGTCGACCCGCGGAGCGAGAAGCGGCTCGTCGGCGAGCTGCGCGAGGCTGCCCGCACCCGCGACGCGCGGGAGATCCTCGCGCGTGCCAGCCTGCGGGCCCTCTCGGCCACGGACCCGCGATCCCGACGATTGGCCCAGGCGATGGCCGATCTGGCCGCGACCGGAGAGGCGGCGGCGGCGAGCCTGAGCCGGACGGCTCCGAGGGCGAGCGATCTCGCGACGCTGGCCGCCGCGCGGATGCCGGGGCTGCGCGCCGACGATCCCGGGCTCGTGGAGGCGAGCGCGAAGATGCTGGACCGCGCGTCGGCCGTCGCGCGTTACCTGGCGCTCGAGCCGGTGCGCCGGCGGGCCTTCCTGAGGGTGCGCCCGGACCTGACGGGATGGATCGCCGTCTCGGGTGAGGACGACCTGCCGCCCTATCCCGTGAACGTCCAGCGCACGCCGATGCAGGAACGTCGCTGCCGGGTCACGGTCGGCGAGGACACGCTCGGCGTTCGGTACACGATCTCGGGCCGAACGGACGGCCTCGCGCCGATCGTCCTCTTGGTCCACGGGCACAGCTCGCGCCTCGAAGAGCACGACGGTCTGGCAGCCGCGCTGTCGACCGCGCGCGGACCGGACGGGCAGCCCAAGTACTGCATCGTGTCGCCGGACCTACCGGGCTGTGGCTACAGCGAGCGGATCGATCACGAGACCCTCGCGCCCCCGGACGCGCCCGGCGCGCCGGCGCTGGCGTTCCTGGAGGACTTCCTCGAGGCGTTCGTGGACACGCTGACCCGCGAGATGGGCGCGCCGAATCGGGTGGCGTGCGTCGCGGGCGGGAGCCTGGGCGGCAACCTCGTGCTGCGACTGGCCGAGCGCCGCGTTCCCTGGGCCGCGCGCTTCGCGGCCTGGAGCCCCGCCTCGGTGTGGCGCTCGCTCCACGGCGACCTGATCAAAGGGATCGGCGTCTCGCACACCCGCGACAACATGTGGGCGAGCGAGTCGTCGGGCTCGCGCCGCAACTACTTCCGCGAGGTCTTCGCCACCCCCATCTGCCTGACGGGGCGCACGCAGCCCGAGATGTGGTACCGCGACGGCTTCGGCTGCCGGCCGCGCCACATCACGGGCGCGATCTGGGAGCGCCGCGAGATCTACGACCGTTCCTACCGCCGCTGGCACTGGCGGCTCGCCCACGAACAGCTGGTCTTCAGCCACGTCGAGGTGACGGACGGTGCCGCTCCCTGGGAGCACATCCGCGGGCCGCTCCTGCTCGTGGCGGGCGCGCAGGACAACTTCTCGTGGACGCACATCCACGACCGCACGCGGGACCTGGCCGACCTGCTGGCTTCGCGCGGTGTGCCGGGCATCTGCCTCCTGCTCGGGGAGACAGGGCACTCCGTCCACGACGAGCGCCCTCGCCTGTTGGCCGGCGCGCTCGATCGCTTCATCGAGACCCAGCCCGCCGCCGAGTGAGCGACCGTCGACGAGGCGTCAGAGCTCGACGTCGCCCGAGAGGATGCGACGCGGGTTCTCGGCGAGCAGCTCGTCCGCTTCCTCGTCGCCCACCAGATCGCGCAGGCGCGTGATCGCTTCGGCGACGAGCTCGACGTCGCTCGGCCGGTGCGCGTCGGTGCAGGCCGCGTAGTAGACGCCCTCGTCGAGCATGCGCTCGGCCGCCCGCTTGGACGCGCGGCCGTAGCGGCCGACCAGCGCCATCACGTCGAGCAGCGCCACGGTGCCGACCTCCAGCATGGGATCGAGCGGGTCGGTCTTGCGGAACAGCGCGCTGTAGCGCTCGGGGTGCGCGAGCACGGGGCGGACACCGCGCACCTGCATCTCGAAGAAGCGCTCCTCGAGGCGCATCGGCCACACCTCGTAGTGCAGCTCGACCAGCGCTGCCTTGCCGCCGGGATACGGCATCGCCTGGTCCGAGGTGAAGAGCTGCCAGAAGACGTCGTCGCAGTAGTGCTCGGCCGCCAGCCCGGTCTCGGGCAAGCCCGGCACGCCGCCCGCGATGTCGACCAGCTCCGCGTAGGCGCGCTCGAGCCCCGGCCGCCGGTTGTCGAACATGGCGGTGCGGATGTGCGGCGTGGCCACGACCCGCTCGTAGCCGACCTTCGCGAGCCCGCCGAGGAGCGCCAGCCCCTCCTCCATCGTGCGCACGCCGTCGTCGATGTTCGGGATGTAGTGACAGTGGAGATCGACGTAGCCGCTCACGACGAGGCCCCCATGACCGCTTCCCGCGCATCCGGCAAGAGCGCGAGGAGCGTCTCCCGCGTGGCGGCGCGGGGATCGTCCATGACGCGCTCGAGGAGCCACTCCAGGATGTCGCCGACGTGCCGTCCCGGACGGACGCCCAACGAGCTCATCACGTCCTCGCCGCCGACCGGCAGCTCTCGCGGTGCCAGCGGAACGCCGCTCGAGAGCGCCTCTCGAGCGCGCTCGGAGAGCGCCGTCACGTCCCGGCCGTCGGCGCGGCTCAGCTCCAGCACGTCGTCTACCGCGTCGCGCCCGACGGCGCGCAGCCAACGCCGAAGCGCCGGATCGTCCAGCGCTTCGGAAGCCGGCACCCGCCCGTGCTCGACCCGCACCAGCACCTCACGCCGCTCGGTGTTCGCGGCCCGCATCGAGCGCAGCCACCCGTCGATCCAGTCCATCCGAGGCGGCGGCGCCACGTCGAGCAGCAGCGCGGCCAAGCGCAGCTCGTGCGCCGGCCGGCACGCGTCCATTCGCGACAGCGTGTGCTGGAAGCGCGCCTCCTCGAGCGAGGCCAGCGGCGGGCAGGTCACCTCGAGGACGCCGGTGCGCCGCATCACATCGAACGCCGGCGAAGGGCGCGCGCTGGCCAGCGCCTTGCGCCACTCCTCGTGCACCCGCTCCGCGCTCACCTTGCGGAAGGTGTCGAGGCTCGGTCGGATCGCCGCCTCCGTGTCCGCGTCGAGCACGAACTCGAGCGTGGCGCAGAAGCGCGCGGCGCGGAGCACGCGCAGGCCGTCCTCGCCGAAGCGGGTGGCCGGGTCGCCCACGGCGCGGATCACGCGGCGGCCGAGGTCCTCGATGCCGCGAAAGGGATCGACGCGCTCGCGGCGGAGCGGATCGTAGGCGATGGCGTTCACCGTGAAGTCGCGGCGCGCCAGATCCGCCTCGATGTCGCGCACGAACTCGACCGTGTCGGGGCGGCGTCCGTCCGTGTAGGCGCCCTCCCCGCGCAGCGTGGTGACCTCGTAGTGCTCGCCGCGGTGGAGCACCGTGACGGTGCCGTGCTGGATGCCGGTCGGGATGGTGCGCCGAAAGACGGCCTGCACCTCGCCGGGCAACGCGCTCGTGGTCAGGTCCCAGTCGTTGATGGCGCGGCCCATCAAGAGATCGCGCACGCAGCCGCCGACCACCCACGCGCGATGGCCGGCGTTCTCCAGCCGGCGGCACACGTCCAGCACCGGCTCCGGGATGTCGAGCAAGCGCTCCACGCGCACTCCCTACGACGCGAAGCGCGAGTTGGCCAGCGCGTGGCCCACGCGTCAGCCGGAGCTCGGTCCGCGCAGGCCGGGCTGGGTGGCCTCGCCTTCCAGCGGCGGCAGCGCGTAGGTCTCCGAGGCGAGCTGGCGGCCGTGGACCTCCAGCGCCCGCTCCCGGAGCCGCGCGATCTCCTGCTGCCGCGCGCGATCGTCGGGCGAGACGATGCGCTCCAGGAACGCGGCGTAGGAGTCGCACGTGCGCGCCAGCTCCACCTCGTTGCCGAGCTCCTCGAAGAGCGCCAGCGACTGCCGGTAGGCGTCCTCGGCCGTGCGGCCGCCGTCTTGGCCCGGCCCGCTCGCGCTCTCCACCTCCGCCAGCGTGCGCAGCGCCACGCCGAGGAAGGGCTTGCTCCGCGCCTGCTCGAAGAGCGCGACCGAGCGCGTGATGTAGCCACGCGCGGCGTCGAGGTCCTGCAGGAGCTGATGCGCCTTGGCCAGCCCGCGCAGGATCTCCGCCTCCAGGATGCGGTCGCCGAGGTGCGCGCTGATCCGCTCCGCCTCCGAGAGCACGCGGATGGCCTCGTTCGGCTCCCCGCGCCGGTAGTAGGACTCGCCGAGGTTGGTGAGGATCACCGCCTCGCGCATCCGATTGCCGACCCGGCGCGCGTACTCGAGCGACTCGGTCCACAGCTCGCTGGCCTTCTGGTGGTCGCCGTTGTCCTGGTGGATGGTGCCGAGGTTGTTCAGCGTCTGCGCCATGCCGGAGATGTCGCCGATCTCGCGCCGTATCGAGAGCGCCTCGGAGAACGCCGCCAGCGCCTCGTCGAAGCGCCCGCTGTCCTGGCAGACCAGCCCGAGGTTGTTGAGGCTGAGCGCGATGGAGCGCCGGTCGCCGAGCTCGCGGCGCAGCTCGAGGCTCCGGCGCATGAAGCGCTCGGCCGCCTCGTAGGCGCCGCGCATCCAGTGGACCTTGCCGACGTCGTCGAGGGAGCTGGCCACGCCGCGGCTGTCGCCGGCGGCGTCGAAGAGCGCGTGGCCCGTGCCGAGGTTGCGCATGGCCTCCTCGAGCTGGCCGACGGCCCGATAGACGCGGCCGATGCGGTTGTGCGCCGCGCCGCCCTTGGACTTCAGGTCGAGCTGGTAGGCGAGCGCGAGCATGCGCCGGAACGCGGTCAGCGCCTCGTCGTTCTTGCCGAGGAGCTGCAGCACGTCGCCGTAGTCGTGCTCGGCGTCCATCCGCCGCACCACGTCGGAGTCGCCCAGCAGCGCCAGCCCGCGCTCGAAGTACTCGGCGGACTTGGCGTTCGCGAAGCGCCCGCGGGCCCGGCTGCCGGCCGAGAGGTAGTAGTAGCCGGCGCGCTCCAGCCGATCGCCGAGCTCGTAGTGCTGGGCCAGCATCTCGAACGCTTCTTCGCCGTGGTCGACGAGGCGCACCTCCAGCCACTCGGCCACGCGGCGGTGGTAGCGACGGGAGGACTCGACGCTGGTCAGCCGCGCCAGCGCGTCGCGCTCGAGGTTGTGCTTGAACGCGTACTCCTGCTCGCCGGGGATCGAGGAGTCGCCGAAGCGCATCACGTAGTCGCGCTCCTCCAGCCCCGCGAGGAGATCGCGGTAGTGCCCGGCCAGATCCTCGGCCCCGCCCCACACCTCGGGCGCTTGCCGATCCAGCCGGCCCAGCGAGACCAGCGCGCCGAGCCAGAACACGCTGCCCATGGTCGCCGCGCGCTCGAGGAGCTGCCGCTCCGAGGGCGCCATCGAGGCGATGCGGGCGGCGATGGCGTCGTCGACCGAGAGCGGGAGCTGGGCGTCGTCGAGCTTGTCGAGATCGACGTCCCAGTGACCGTCCTCGCGCGGGATCAGCGTCCCCGACGCGAGGAAGGTGCGGACCATCTGCTCCAGGAGATAGGGCGAGCCGCCGGCCACCTCGACCGCCTCGTCCACGAGGTCGTCGGGCGGGTCCTTCACCGGCGTCAGGAGGTGCCGGACCAGCGAGGCGGCCTCGTCACGGCCGAGCGGCGCCGAATCGAGCCGGCGGTGGCGCTCGGGCTGGGTCCAGAACTCGCGCCGGGTCAGAAGCTCCGGTCGCGCGGTGATCACGAAGAGCACCGGCGCGTCCGAGGTGGTCTCGGCCAGATAGCGCACCAGATCGAGCGTCTCGTCGTGCGCGTAGTGCAGATCCTCGAACGTGAGGATGAGCGGCCCGGCCTGGGCGTCGGCCTCCACGAAGCGCCGCAACACGGCCCGGCTCACCCGCCCGAACTGCTCCTGATCGCCCTCGAACGCCTTGGTGAAGGGCGACTCCGGGAAGCTGATGTCGAGGTACGCGCCGAGAAAGTGCAGGAACTCCGTCACGCGCTTGTCGGCCAGAAGCTCGCTGACCGCCACCCGGAGCGTGTCGCGGGCTCCCTCGAGATCGGCGGCGTCGGCGATGCCGAAGCGCGCCCGCAGGATGCGCTGCACCACCCCGTGCGGCGGCCCGCTCTCGTGGGCGACGCCCCGGAAGGCACGCGCGCTCCGCTCCCGCGCCGACACCCGCGCCAAGAGCTCGGTGACCAGCCGCGTCTTGCCGACGCCCGCGCCGCCGATGAGGCTGACCGTCTGCGGCGTGCGGGTGGCGATCGCCCGCGCCAGCGCCTGATCGAGCTCCGCGAGCTCGCTCTCGCGACCGACCAGAGGAGCCCGGGGGATCGGGATCGTGATCCGCGTGGGCGTGGCGGGAATGTCCGTGCTCATCGGGAGGCCTCCGAAAACCAGGGCCGATACTAACCCGGATTGTTCACGAACTCGCCCACCCTCCCGAATCCTCCGCGTCCGCGAGCCTTCCCCTCGCCCTACGAAATTCGGCCCGCGCTCGTCCGCGCGCGGGAAAGACCCATGAAAACGGAACGCTCCGGAATCCGCGGACGTTCTCGTGTCCGGTCCGGGCCAAGCGCCCGGCGTGGCGGGCCCGGGAACCATCGGATCGCGCCCTCCGGGGCTCCGAGCGCGCTCGCCCGGTTGTGATCGGGGGGTCTCGGCGCCCATATTCCGCAATGGGAGACCCATGGCCCACGCTCACGCCCATCCTCACGCGCACGGACCCGCCGGCCACGACCACGCTCACGATCACGCCTCGGCGCCGCGCACCGCGCTGGGCATCGCGCTCGGGCTGACCATCGCGTTCATGGTGGTCGAGATCGTCGTCGGCTTGTGGTCGGGCAGCCTCGCGCTGCTCGCCGACGCGGGGCACATGCTCAACGACGGGGCGGCGCTCGGGCTCTCGCTGGCCGTGACCTGGATCGCCATGCGGCCCCGCACGGCCAAGCACACCTTCGGCTACCGCCGAGCGGAGGTGATGGGCGCGCTGATCAACGCGACGGCGCTGGGCGCGGCGGGGATCATGGTCATCGTCGAGGCGCTCGAGCGCCTGCAGTCGCCGCCGGCCGTGCGCGGCGTGGGGCTCTTGGCCACCGCCGGCGTCGGCCTGGCCGTGAACCTGCTCTCGGCGTGGGTCCTGGCCAGCCGTGGCGGCGAATCGATCAACGTGCGGGCCGCGCTCTTCCACGTGCTGAGCGACGCGCTCGGATCGGTGGCGGCCATCGTGGCCGGCGGGCTGGTGCTGGGGATGGGCTGGGAGATCGCCGACCCGCTGGCGTCGCTGGTCATCTCCGTCTTCATCCTCTGGGGCGCGGTGCGGCTCTTGCGCGACACCTGGCACGTGCTGATGGAGGGCGCGCCGGCCGACGTGGACGTCAGCGCGGTGGAGGCGACCATCCTCGACACCGAGGGCGTGGCCGAGGTCCACGACCTCCACGTGTGGGCGTTGGTGCCCGGCGAGGTGCTCCTGAGCGCCCACGTGGTGCTCCGCCCGGGCGCGCACGGCACCGACGTCGCCAACCTGGTCGGCGTCCGCCTGGCGCGCTTCCACGACATCCACCACGCCACCGTGCAGCCGGAAGCGCCGCCTCGAGGCCTGGTCGAGCTCAAGAAGAAGCCCGCCGGCGCCCCGCGCTGATGTGTCGAGCGGCGGCGTCTCGCCCCTCGATATGCCTCGAGGCATTAGAATCGCAGATTCTCGCGATCCCACGTGCTCGAAGGCATGGCACTTTGCCACACCGTGCAATTTTGACATACTCGGAGGCACCCAAATCGCAGATTTTTGCGATCCAGGGTGCTCCGAGGCACCCAAATCGCAAAATTTTCGCGATCCAGGGTGCTCCGAGGCACCCAAATCGCAGAATTTCGCGATCTCGGGTGCTCGGAGGCAGGCAAATCGCAGAATTTTGCGATCCAGGGTGCTCGGAGGCATCCCGGAACGCCGCATCTCGCGATGCCGGTCGCCTCCCGGCAGCGTCGGACTGCGTGCAGCGCGAAGTCGATGCTCAGGGCTGCTCGAGACGGTGGAGCGCGCGCCAGCGGCTGCCGTCGTCGCTGACCAGCACGCGCAGGTTCGGGCCCGTCCGCGTGACCAGCACCAGGCGCGCTCCGTCCGTCACCAGTCGCGGCGCGCCGCAGAGGCCGTCCTCGGGCTCCCAGCAGGCGGCGGGCAGCGACGCGTCGAAGCCGGCCCCGGCCGAGCTGGCGGCCGAGCTGGCGGCCGAGCTGGCGGCCGAGCTGGCGGCCGAGCTGGCGGACGAGGTGGCGACCCGGACCGGGCCGTGACTGGACGCGTACGCGACCCGCAGCGCACCGTCGAAGCGGACGGCGTCGAAGTGGTCTGCGCCCTCGGCGATGGAGGCGGGCGCGCCGCATCGATCCGCCTCGCAGCGCGCGTGCATCAGCGACCGCTCGTCGGCGAAGACCACGTCGACCGCATCGCCGTCGCAGGCCAACCGGAACGAGCCGCGGTCCGGCGGGACCGGTCCCTGACTCGAGCACGAGCGTCGGCGCTCCACCGCTCGCTCGGCGAAGGCGCATCCCCCGCTCGCTGGCCAGCGCCACCCAGCCATCGTCCGCGTCGCCGCAGGTGGCGATTCTCGACGTGCCCCCCCGGGCTCTCGAGCGCGATCGGGGCCGCGCCTTCGCGAACCAGGCCGGCGCCGCCCGGGCCCGCCCACACCAGCGCCGGCGGCGCGCCGTCCAACCAAGCCACCCGCTCGACCTGGCTCGCGCCCGTGTCCCAGGCCGCCGCCGGCGCCTCCTGCACGGGATCCCCTTCCGGGGCCGGCGGCAGTGAGAAGCGCCGCGCGTCGAGCCCGCCCGCGTCGCCGAGCGCCGCCACGAAGAGCGCGTCGTCGGTGCGGAAGACGGCGTCCTCGGGCCGGCCGAAGGGATGCGCCCGGAGCCACGCGAAGGGCCTCAGCCGCTGCCGGTCCTCGGCGAAGGCGGCGACGCCCGTCGCCCGCTGCGCGCAGCCCTCGGGATCCTCCGCGCACTGCGAGGGCGACGTCGACCAGAATCACCCACGGCGGCTCCGGCCGGCCGAGCACGGTCGTGGCCAGATGAGGCCGGTGGGCCAGCCGCAGATCGACCCGCCCCTCCGCGACCCGGACGTGCGAGACGACCCGCGTGTCGGTGGCGGTGATCGAGAGCGTCGCTCCGTCCATCGCGACGTCCCATCCGCCGCCCTCGGCCACCTGGATCGGAACCACCGAGGGCGCCGGCAGATCGTCTTCGGGATCGATGCGGATGGCCGGCCGCGTCGGATCGAGCTCGATGCCCGCCGCCCGCACGTCTTCCACCAGCGTCGCCTGCAGCCGCGCGATGGCGTCGAGGCCGGCCTGCGGCAAGCGACCGCCGCGCGCCCGCGCCGTGGCCACGAGCGCCCGGTCCACCCGGTCGCGCTCCGTGCGCATCACGGTCTCGGCGCTCTTCACCGAGGGGAAGAGGAACGTCGCATCCTCCTGCCCAATCTCCCCGAGCGCCGGGCGGCACGCCTCCGGCCACCCTTCCCCACCTCGCACGAACATCGTGGCGAAGCGCGCGCGATCGCCGCGCGGGAGCGACACACCGGTGGGCGCCTCAGCTCGATCGGCTTGGAAGAGGCACGCCGCGAAGCGCCCGAACGCGTCCACCGACTCTTCGGCCCGCCGCTGTCCGCGCAGGTAGGGCAGCCCGAGGAGCACGCCGCCGAAGATCAGGTTGGCGACCACCGCCAACAAAATCGGGCGCATATTCGGCCGAAAATGGCGAGTTTCGTCGAAGTCGAGGTGCTCGTTCTTCATGAGCTGGAACGGACCCGCCCTCTCGCGCGTCCGAGTGTATCGAAAGCCGCTGGGAGTCGGTCCGCCGGCTCTCCCGCTCGTCGCCCTCGCGGCGGGCACCCCTGTAGCGGAGGGTGTGACGCCCCCCTATACTCCCCCGCTGTCCCGAACGACACGGTTCAATGCACAAGATACGACCCTATTGGAAGCCGCTCCTGGCCCTCGGCGCCGTCCTCACCGCCTTCGGACTGACGCAGTTCTGGGAGAACGCACTCGACTTCAACATCGACGCATCCGCCCGCGCGCAGGAGGTTCGCGAGGAAGAGGCCTACGACCTCACCGAGCTCCGGGTGATGAACCGCGTGATCCTCCACGTGAAGAACCACTACGTGGAGCCGGAACGCATCCAGCCCCGCCGCATGCTCCTGGCGGGCCTGAACGCGGTCCAGCGCGAGGTGGCGCCCGTCCTGGTCGACTACGAGGACGGCCAGCCCGAGCTCACGCTGCACGTGAACGAGCGCGAGCGGCGCTTCCGGGTCGACGACGTGGACAGCCCCTGGGCGCTGTCCTTCCGCTTC
Organism: uncultured Pseudomonadota bacterium; assembly: GCA_963832725.1. Taxonomy (GTDB): domain Bacteria; phylum Myxococcota_A; class Polyangia; order Polyangiales; family Sandaracinaceae; genus JAEZBP01. The sequence continues at coordinate 689,827 of CAWHVG010000003.1, read as the reverse complement.
CGCGAGATCTTCGGCTTCCTGCAGCAGAACCTGCGCGGCGAGGACGTCGATCTCCGCGACATCGAGTACTCCGCCGTCAACGGCATGCTGCGCACCCTCGACCCGCACACGATCCTGCTCACGCCGGACGTGTACGAGGAGATGCGCATGAGCACGCGCGGCGAGTTCGGCGGGCTCGGCATCGTCATCTCGGTGCGCGACGGCCAGCTCACCGTCATCCGGCCCATGCCCGAGACGCCGGCCGGCCGCGCCGGGCTCCACCGGATCGACCGGATCGTCAAGATCAACGAGGAGTCCACGCTCAACATGCCGCTGAGCGAGGCCGTCAACCGCCTCCGCGGTCCGCCCGGCTCGCAGGTCAGCATCTGGGTGACCCGCGAGGGCAACGGCGGCTGGTCGCGCCCGCGGCGCTTCGACCTGACGCGCGCCGTCATCCACATCGAGTCGGTCGAGCACCGCATGCTCGGCGACGGCGTCGGCTACATCCGCATCAAGAGCTTCCAGGGCAACACCCACGAGGACATGCGGCGGGCGCTGGCGCAGCTGCACCGCGAGGGCCTGCGCGGCCTGGTGCTCGACCTGCGCGACGACCCGGGCGGGCTGCTCGAGCAGGCCGTCCGCGTGGCCGACACCTTCCTCTCGAGCGGCACCGTCGTCACCACCTCGAGCAACGACCCGGCGCAGCGCGACGAGAAGTTCGCGCACGCCGACGGCACCGAGCCGGACTACCCGATGGTCGTGCTGGTCAACGGCGGCAGCGCCTCGGCCTCCGAGATCGTCGCCGGCGCGCTCAAGAACCACGACCGCGCGCTCATCGTGGGCCAGCGCACCTTCGGCAAGGGCTCCGTGCAGGTCCTCTACGACTACGAGGACGGCTCGGCGCTCAAGCTGACGGTCGCGCAGTACCTCACGCCGGGCGACGTCTCGATCCAGGGCGTGGGCATCACGCCGGACGTCGGCATCGACCCCATGACGGTCGATCCGGAGGACATGGATCTGGCGGTCGACCAGCAGTACATCCGCGAGGCCGACCTGGCGTCGCACCTGACCAACTCGAACGCCCATCAGGCCGAGCACCCCGAGGCGGTCCTGCGCTACTACCTGCCCCGCGAGGTGCGCGAGCGCCTGCGCGAGGCGGCGCCGGAGGACCGCGAGGAGAACGAGCAGGAGCAGGAGTTCCTCCTCCGCTTCTCGCGCCTCTTGCTCTCGCATGCCCACGATGCGGGGCGCCGCCAGATGCTCCAAGAGGCGCAGCCCGTGTTCACGCGGGTCCGCAGCGAGGAGATGGCGCGCGCCGTCCAGGAGCTGCATCGCGTCGGCGTCGACTGGAGCGAGGGCCCCGACCAGGGTCCGAGCGACGTGCAGGTGGAGGTCTCGACCAACGAGGCCGACAACGCCGGCACGGCGGGTGAGCCCTTCGAGGTGCGCGTCCGCGTCACCAACACCGGCAGCGCGCCGCTCTACCAGCTCCGCGCCGTCACCCGGAGCGACTACAACCTCTTCGAGGGTCGCGAGCTGGTCTTCGGCAAGCTCGATCCCGGCCAGACCCGCGAGTGGTCGACCACCCTCGGCCTCTGCGAGACCGAGAACGAGCACCGCGTGTGCAAGCTCCCGCGCATGCTCTCGGATCGAGCGGACGGCATCCGCATCGAGTTCTCCGAGGCGCACGGGCACGCCCCGCCGCAGGCGGAGCTCCGCACGCTGGTCCACGCCCTGCCCCGCCCGCGCTTCAGCTACCAGCTGCAGGTGGCGGACAACATCCAGGGCAACGGCGACGGGCGCCTGCAGCCCGGCGAGCAGGCCACCATCTTCATGCACCTGCGCAACACTGGCGCCGGCCGCACCTACGAGACGCAGGCCAACCTGCGCAACCTCAGCGGCGCGGGCGTCCTGCTCCGCGCGGGCCGGTTCAGCATCGACGACATCCAGCCGGGCGAGGAGCGCCAGGTCGCGTTCACGTTCGAGGTCCTCCCGGACTTCGATCGCGAGACGGCCAAGCTGGAGGTCTCGGTGGTCGACACCGAGCTGCGCGAGGCGATGACCGAGCGGCTGGAGATCCCGATCGCCCAGCCGGGGACCAACCCCACCCCGCGTCACGGCCGGGTCACCCTCTCGAACGACGCGTCCATCCGCGAGCAGCCCCGGGCCAACGCGGCGGTGGTGGCGAACGTCGAAGGCGGCGCGCTCTCGCTGCCGGTCGAGGCCGAGCTCGACGGGTTCCTCCGCGTGACGACCGCCGACGGGCACCCGGGCTGGGTGGCGGCGTCGGACGTCACCGAAGGACGGGCGGCGCGCGGGGCGCACGTGGTCGACCAGCTCACCCACATGCCGCCCGAGCTGAACGTGGAGACGCCCAACCTGGTCACCCGCCAGGACCACCTGCAGATCCAGGGGCAGGCCCACGACGACTCGCGGGTGCGCGACGTCTACATCTACGTGGGCGCCCGCAAGGTGTTCTTCCAGTCCAACCGGGACGGGCAGACGCCGCGCGAGCTCACGTTCGACACCAATGTGCCGCTCCGACCGGGGATCAACTACGTCACCATCGTGGCGCGCGAGAACGATCACTCGCTCTCCCGGCACTCGTTCGTGGTCCGGCGCGACGGGCCGGACGGCGCGCTGCTCGAGACCCCCGAGCAGAGCGACGAGTGGTTCCACTTCGGCGTCGACGACCAGGAGTGAGCCCCTCGCACTGAGCTCGCGCGGATATCGCTGAGCCGAGAACGGCGGAGAGGTCGATCCTCTCCGCCGTTTCTCGTCCGTCCGCGGGCACACCCGACCCTCCGGTGCTATGCGCCCGCCATCCCGGGCGGCCTCCGCTGGCGCTCGCACGCTGCAGACAGTCCGTTGACGACCCTCGCTCCTCGGCCCTCGGTATCCCATCCCTCCTCGCCCATGCCGGCGCATCCGCTCGTCGGTCCGAGCACACGGCCGGACCCTCAAATGCCGACTTCCTTCGGGCTCGGCGCTTCCACGGACTGCTAGGATTCCTCTCATGGAGGTCGACCAACCCCCGCCAGACCGCTGCCGCATCACGCATGGGAGCGCCCCCGCGTGATCGCGCTCTTGCTGTCGGTGTTCTGCGTGGCCGCGAACGCGTTCTTCGTGGCGGCCGAGTTCGCGCTGGCCAAGGTGCGCCCCACGGCGCTGGAGGCGCTGGCGAAGTCCGGAGACGCCAGCGCCGCGCGGGCGTTCGAGATCACCCAGCGAATGGACGCCTACCTGTCGGCGACCCAGCTGGGGATCACGCTCGCCTCCCTGGGCCTCGGATGGCTCGGCGAGCCGGCGCTGGCGGCGATGGTCGAGCGCGGGCTGGTGTGGTTCGGCGTCGCAGAGCACGCGAGCGCACACCCGCCGCCGTGGGTGCACGGGATCGCGGCGAGCGTCGGTTTTCTCATCATCAGCGGCGCGCACATCGTGATCGGCGAGCTGGTCCCGAAGTCGCTCGCCCTGCAGCGCCCCGAGCAGATCAGCCGCCTCTCCTCGCGCTGGCTGAAGGCCTTCTTCTACATCTCCTACCCGGCGCTCTGGCTGCTCAACGGCGCCTCGCAGCTCGTGCTGGGGCTCTTGCGGCTTCCCGCGCCGCCGCACGCCGAGGGCAAGCTCTCGCACGAGGAGCTGCGCCTGATGATTCAGGCATCCTTCTCGGAGCGCGGGCTGGAGGGCACCAAACGTGACCTCCTCGAGCGTGTGCTGCGGGCGACCGATCGTCCCATCCGGGCCGTGATGATCCCGCGCGTGGACATGGAGATCCTCTCGCTCGAGGACGACTTCGACACCTGCATGCAGCAGGTGCGACGCACCGGGTTCTCGCGCTACCCGGTCGCCGAAGAAGGCGATCCGGACAATATCGTCGGCTACGTCTACGTGAAGGATCTCCTGATGGCCTCGCGGCGGCCGCGCGGCCGGATCGGCGAGCTCAAGCGGGACATCCTCTACGTGCCCGAGTCGCGCACGGTCGGGCAGCTCCTCAGCGAGTTCCAGGCGAACAAGATCCCCATCGCGCTGGTGGTCGACGAGTACGGCGGCACCAGCGGGATGGTCACGTTCGAAGACGTGCTCGAAGAGATCGTCGGCGACATCCAGGACGAGCTGCACCTGGCCGAGCCGCGCCTGCACATGGGTGAGGACGGCGCGGTGACCGCCGACGGATTGCTGCCGATGGGCGAGCTCTCGCTCGACGGGCTCGAGGCACCGGAGATCGAGGGAGCCGAGACGGTGGGCGGTTACATCCTGGCCACGCTGGGCCGCCTCGCGCATCCGGGCGACCGCGTACGCTTCGGTCGCTACGAGGCGGTGGTGGAGGACGTGCGGGAGCGGCGCGTGCACCGGGTGCACTTCCGGCCCCTCGGCGAAGAGGATGTCGAGGACGATCGCGGCCGCACGACCCCCGATCCGGCGCGCTGATCGCTCGAGCGAAGTTCACCTGCGGCCCCGATGCCGCAAGCCGTCCTGGCCGGTCGGACCGCTCGCACCGGCGATTCGGCTCGAAACCCAGGCTCAGTAGGGCGCGAAGAGCGGCGCCAGCGCGCGCAGATCGTCCGGCAGCGGCCCGTGCTCGCGCCGGGCTCGCCAGATCTGCTCGGCGAGCCGGTCGACGGCCTCGTCCACCCCGATCGCTTCCGCCGCGTCCGGAACGCCGAGCTCGGCGCGCATCGCCGGCAGGTCCGCGCGATCGCCGACCGGCGCGCGCCCGACGCCCGAGAGCGCGCCGCCTCGCCAACCGAGCACCACCAGCTCTCCGGAGCCGGGGAAGACCGGCCAGAGGATCGCCAGCCCGCCCTCTTCGGCACCGCCCCAGCCCCACGCGGCGTCCGCGCGCGGCGCGTCGTGGGACTCGAGCAGCGCGACGGCGATCGAGTGAGCCGAATCGCGATTGTCCTCGACGGCCAGCAGGATCGCGAGCGCCGCCGCGGGCGCCCTCCCCGTCTCACGGGCGTCTTCGACGATGCTCTCGACCAGAGCTCGTCGCGCTTCCGGCTCCAGGGCCACGTAGGCCTGGGCCAGCCCGGCGGCGGCCTCGGCGTCGTGCTCGGCGGCGACCACCAGCGCCTCGAAAGGGCTCCGCACCGAGCGTCCGCCCGGGATCGCCGTCAGCTTGGGAGGGCCCGCGTCCACGGGACCAGATGTAGCATCCCCGCGGACGACTTTCGCATCCCTTGACCGGAAAGGGGGTGGTGGTGTGGACTCGGGGAGCCCCGTGCCCCCCATGGACGACGCCACCGAGCGAGATTTCATCCGCGAGCAAGAGCCCCTGGTTCGCAAGCTCGCCACGCGCATCCGCGCCCAGCTCGAGCTGACCACGGAGCTCGACGACCTGATTGCCTATGGGTTTCGGGGGCTGATTGAGGCCCGCGACCGCTTCGACCCGAGCCGCGGCGTCCAGTTCTCCACGTTCGCTCACTACCGCGTGCGCGGCGCCATCCTCGACGGCGTTCGCCAGATGGCCTACCTCCCGCGCCGAGTGCACGCGGCCCGCAAGGCGGCCGAGGCCCTCGATTGGTCGGCCGAGGGCGTCGCGGAGCAGCGCGGCGCCGATCCGAACGCCCGCGGCGACACCGGCGCCACCCTCGGGGCCATCGACGACATCCTCGGGCGCACCTCCGCGGCCTACGTCATCTCCGTGCTCGGTCAGTCCGAGGACGACGGCCCGCCCGGCCCCGACGAGGAGGCCATCCAGGGCGAGGATCGCAAGCGCATCCAGAGGGCGCTCGAGGTCTTGCCGGAGCGCGAGCGGGCGCTGATCGAGGGCTACTACTTCCACGACCGCACGCTCGAAGAGCTGGGCGAGTCGATGGGCATCTCGAAGAGCTGGGCCAGCCGCCTGCACACGCGCGCGCTCGGCATGCTGCGCGACGCGCTCGCCACCTGAAGCGATGTCGCGCCCCCGCGCGAAGCACGCCCGGTGCGTGACCGACAGGTTGCGGCTTTCCAGCGCAGCGTCCTGATTGCCTCGCCGGCGCGAGCTCCCTCAGCGGCAATGGGCGAGCGCGCGACGCAGCGGGGACCCAACGCATGCGCGCGGCGCGGAGACCGGGTCGAGCGGACGCGCCAAGATGCGCAGGGCGGCTTCGTAACGCCGAGCATCCGCCGCCGAGCTCTCGTCCACCGCGCCGCTCGCGATGAGCCGCCGGTAGGCCGCGAGCGCCTCCGACCAGGCCCCCCGCCGGCGCGCCAGCTCCGCCTGCAGCCCGAGCCCCTGGAGGTTGTCGGGATCCCGCGCCAGCAGCGAGCGGACGGCGCGCGCCGCATCGCCGAGCTGCCCCAACGCGTCGAGCGTCCGCGCCAGCCCGAGCCAGAGGGTGGCGTCGCCCGGAACCCGCGAAAGGCCGGCCTCGTAGACTCGGCGAGCCTCGAAGAACGCGTTCCGGGCCCGATAGAGCGCGGCCAGGTCGGCGTAGGCTCGGGCCGCGTAGGGGTCGGCCGCGATGGCCTCGCGAAAGTACGCCACGGCGCTCCCGCGATCGCCCGCCGCCAGATAGCGCTCGCCCATCCGGATCGATCGCGCCGCGCGCGGGGACGCGGAGCGATTTTGTGCGCCGGCCACAGTCGGTGCGAGCGCCACCAGCGCGAGCGCGACCACGAGGCGGGGGACCATCGCCGAAGCGTAGCAAGCCCGCTCGCGATCGGGGCTGAGAGCCGCCTTTTTCCCTGGGTGGTCCCGCGCGAGCGCGCCTCCTATACTCCGCCGGTTTCACGCACCGGCGCGTCCCTTCACGACGAGGAATTACGTGCGCTCTTTCGTCTCCGCGGCCTCCCGTCGCACACTCGCCGCCTACGTCGCGTTCTTCCTCTCGGGCGCGTCCAGCCTGATCTTCCAGACCATCTGGACGCGCATGCTGCACCACGTGTTCGGCGCGACCAGCGTCGCCATCAGCACGGTGCTCACCGTGTTCATGGCGGGCCTCGGGCTGGGCGCGTGGCTGGCCGGCAAGTACGCCAACCGCATCCCGCACCCGGTCATCACCTACGCCATCGCGGAGATCGGCGTGGGCGTCTGGGGTCTCCTGGTGCCGCTCCTGGTGCGCTCGGACGGCTGGCTGGCGACCGTGAACTCGTTCCTGCGGGCGGAGCTGGGCGCCGACTCGGGCCTCTTCATGATCGCGCGCTTCGTCTGCGTGGCGCCGATCCTGATCGTTCCGACCACCCTGATGGGCTCGACGCTGCCGCTGCTCACGCGGCACTTCGTGAGCGTGCAGCAGGACGCGCAGCAAGCCGGCGCCCGGGTCGGCCTGCTCTACGCCATCAACACCTTCGGCGCGGCGACCGGCCCGCTCCTGAGCGCGTTCGTGCTCCTGCCCAACATCGGCCTCGCCTACACCAACGTCGTGGCCTGCTCGCTGAACTTCACCCTGGCGGCCATCATCTTCCTCTTCCGCGGCGTGCTCCTCGAGGGGCGCTGGAAGCGCGGCGAGAAGCTCCGCTTCCTGCCGGAGGACGCCGTGCCCGACCCGGCGCCCAGCACCGCGACGGCCGAGAAGGAAGAAGAGGTGCCCACCCGCGAGCCCTTCGACGACGTGCGGCCCGCCGACGCCGTGGAAGGGGCCTACCGCGACGCCCCCGAGCGTGCGGAGGACGCGAGCCCGACAAAGGCCTCCAAGAAGAGCGGCACGAAGAAGAAGAAAAAGAAGAAGGTCCCGAAGCCGCAGATGCCGATCGTGGCCGAGGCGCCCATCCCCGAGCTGGCGCGCAAGATGGGCTTCCTCTGCTTCGCGTTCTCGGGCGCGGCGGCGCTCTGCTACGAGGTCGTGTGGTCACGCGCGCTGGCGATGACCATCGGCTCGTCGATCTACTCTTTCGCGCTGATCCTGGAGACCTTCCTGATCGGCATCGCGCTCGGCAGCGCCGCGATGAGCTCCTTCATGGGCGAACGCGACAGGCCCTTCCGCGGCCTCGCCATCACCTCGATCATCCTCGTCTTCTTCGCCAACGTTCCGCACGCGATCGACATCGTCGACCCGGCCAACCAGGACACTCGCCTGGTCGGTAGCTGGGTGAGCTACCTCTTGGCGTCGCTGCTCTTCGCCGGCCCCGTCGTGCTGGCGGCGATCTGGGCGCATCTGAGGGCGGGCAGCGCCACGAGCGACGAGGAACGCATCCGCCAGACCCTGGACTGGCGCCCGCTCATCGTCGTGCTGATGGCTTCGATGCCGGTCATCGCGGCCGGCGTGAACACCATGCGCTTCCCCGGCTACCTGCCGAAGATCATCCTCTCGGTGGTCGGCGCCGTGGCCGTGTTCCTGGTGCTCGGCTCGCTGATGACGAAGGCGCCGACCTTGCTGCTCGCGCTCGTGCAGCTCTTCATCGCCGGCGCGACCTTCGTCTCCTACATCTGGCAGGACGAGATCCCGCGCGCGTTCGCGCAGCTCGTCGTCAGCATCCCGCAGGAGCAGCTCGCCGACCACGTCGGCACGGTGAAGGTCTTCATGTTCATCACCGTCGTCCTCTGCACCCTGCCCGCCACTCTGGGCATGGGCGCGATGTTCCCGCTCACCGTCCGCGTCTGGACGAGCGGTGGCGAGAAGATCGCGAAGGACGTGGCCTCGGTCTACACGGGCAACACCATCGGCTCGATCCTCGGCTCCTGGCTGCCCGGCTTCATCCTCTTCGCGCTGATCGGCTCGGAGCGCACGCTCCACCTCGGCATCGCGCTCAACATGCTGCTGGCGTTGATGATGCTCATCGCGGGCGTCGCCGACCCGGAGGAGGATCGCGACTTCTGGACCTGGCGGCGCTTGGCGGCGATCGGGCTGCCGGTGGTGGCCGCGCTGAGCGTGGCCGTGAGCGCCGTGCCCATCGAGTGGCACGAGTGGCGCTGGTGGACGCGGCTCGGCGGCGCGATCGGCTTCGGTGCGCTGGCGATCATCGAGTACGGCTGGCTGAGGGGCCGGGTCGAGAACGCCCGCCCACCGGACGCCACCGGCTGGGCCATGGTGCTGGTGCCGCTCTTGGCCGGCGTCGCGCTCGCGTTCGTGATGGTGAGCCCCTCGCCGAACGACGAGTGGGCGCTCAAGGCCGTCTACGTCGCGCTGCGGATCTTGGTCGTCGGCGTCGCCGCCACGGCGGCGTGGGCGAACTTCCGAGAGCAGAGCCCGGCCGTGCCGCTGAAGCCGGCCGCCGCGGAGCGGGGGGCGTGATGGACGACGCCGTCGACGAAAAGCGCGAGACCAACGGCGACCTGCCCCTCTGGCACGCCGTGACGGTCTACATCCTGGCGCCGCTCATTCCGGCGCTCCTGGCGCTGCTCTGGGTGGGCACCCGCGACCACGACTCGTGGCTGCGCTGGAACCGCACGCACATGACGCTCGGCGTCTTCCGCCTCTCCTACGCGCGCGACATGCTGGACGAGAGCACCTGGGGCGCGCCGGACCTCGTCTACTACAACGACGGGCTGACCACGACGGTCACGGTGGAGCGCTGGGGGCGCCACTACGCGCTCAAGAACAACGGCAAGGTCGACGCCTCGAACGGCGACGACATGCCGACGCAGATCAACGTCGCCGCCTACCCGATGCTCCTGCACCCGCGCGGGCCGCAGGATCTCGACGTGGCGGTGGTCGGCTTCGGCTCCGGCGTCACCGTCGGCACCAGCCTGAAGTTCCCGGTGCGGCGGGTCGACGTGATCGAGCTCGAGCGCTCCATCCCCGAGGCGGCGCGCTTCTTCGAGGACGTGAACCATCTGAGCTACACGCTCGACCACTGGCCCTACGTCCAGATGGACCGCCTGCAGATCATCAACGACGACGGCCGGAACTACCTCTCGTCGACCCAGCAGCAGTACGACGTCATCATCAGCGAGCCGTCGAACCCGTGGATCACCGGCGTCTCGGACCTCTTCACGGCCGACCACTGGCGCATCACGAAGCAGCGGCTGAGGCCCGGCGGCATCTTCTGCCAGTGGGTGCAGCTCTACGAGCTGAGCCCGGCCAACATCAAGACCATCTACCGGACCTTCGCCTCGCAATTCGAGCACGTGATCGTGCTCAGCGCCGACGACCGTTCGAGCGACACGGTCATGCTCGGCTCCGACGAGCCCATCGAGCTCGACCTCGAGCGGGTGAAGGCGACCTACGCGCTGCCGGGCATCGCGGCCGAGCTCGAGCGCGGCAACATCTTCTCGCCCTACGACATCTTCGCGCGCACGCTCCTGGCCAACCGTGACGAGGTCATGCGGTACACGGAGATCGAGTACCACCGGCGCGGGACCGAGCCGGTCTTCCTCGGCTTCGGCGAGCGCGAGCGCTGGGAGCCCGACCCCGGCTCGACCAACGCCGGCGACTGTGCCGCGCCGCAGTGTCGCCGCGAGCCGGCGGTGCTCAACACGGACGACAACGCGCGGATCGAGTTCGAGGCGCCCAACGATCTGATCGGCTTCTCCCGCTACGAGGGCTACCTGAGCACGATCTACTCGGAGCAGTGGCCCTACGGCATGCCGCGCCTCGCCCACGACGACGATGTGGACGGACGCCTGATCGGCTTCGGCGAGGGGGACGAAGAGTCCAGGAACCTCGCCGAGCTGGCGCTGAGCATGATCGCCCACGGCCGCTACGGCTGGGCCGGCGAGATGATCGAGGAGAGCCAGCGCGTCGGACGTTCCCGCGAGACCACCGTGGCGCTCGAGGTGCTCACGCATCTGCTCACCAGCGAGAACGAGCCGACGGTCCACGTCGAGCCGCCCATCCCGGGGCCCGAGATGGACCGGCACACCGCCGATCAGCTCATCGACGGCTTCGATCAGGTCCGCGAGGCGGTGGACGAGCAGGCCTACGGCGCCGCGCTCGTCGCCATGGAGAACATCCCGGCGCCGCTGCGGCTGCACAGCGGGCCCGGCATGCGCCTGCTCTACGGCTACCTCCTCTACAAGGCCGCCGACGGCTCGTTCGCGCACTACCGGACGTCGATCGAGCACCTCGAGGATCTGGTGCGGACCGAGGAGGACTACGTCCTGCGCCACCCCGAGGTCTACTACTACCTGGCGCGTTCCCACGACGCGAACGGCGACTACTCGGCCGCGCTGCGGGCGATGCGCGCCTATGTGGAAGCCCGCCTGGTACCGGTCGACAACGACGCGGAGGAGGTTCCCGAGCCGCCGCCCGGCCAGGCTCCGACCACCGACGCCGAAGGCGAGTCGGACAAGCTCGAGCACCAGGACCGCGGCTGAACGCGTTCGAACCGCCCGTCGCGTCTCACGCAGGTTCGGCGGCGGTCACGCTCGAGACTGGCCGGGCGACTGGCCAGCAGGAAGGCCACACGAGCTGCCATCCCCGGTCGAGGACGGTGACGGGCCTGGCGTCGAGCTCCGGCCACCTCGCGAGGCGACGGGGATCATTCGAGATTCACCCCTGCGCAGTGGCGTGCGCGATCGGCGCAAGTGCGAACCTCGTTACGCAGCGATCGCCCCCGAGAATGCGCAGGTCGGTTCGCACTTCGCTGGAGACTGGCCGAGCGGTCGATTTTGGCCGATCAGCCGCTATCGGCCGAAATCACCGAAAGTTGAGAGGAAAATGTGTTCAGGGCAAAGGGACCCCATCGGTGGCACGGCAAGTGCTGATGGAGCGAGCCCGGAGACACGAGCGAAATGCAGGAACACATGAGCAACCCGACCCCCTCGACCCTCCCGCCGGCGGAGCCCCGTGCGCTGCGAATCCTGGCCAAGTCGGTCTTCCGCGAGCTGAAGACGACGGGCCACTCGCGCTCCGACATCGTCGCGTTCGCGACCGAGATGCTCTCGCTGGTCAGCAGTGACATCCGCGGCGACTCCGTCGCCGAGCGCGAGGGCTGAGCTCGACACCGCCATTCTCAACGCTTCCGTGTCCCAACCCGACGCCCCGCGCCCAACGGCCGGGGCGTCGTCGCGTTCCGTCTCCACGTTCGATCTCCGAAGAGCGATCTCCGAAGAGCGATCTCCGAAGAGCGATCTCCGAAGAGCGATCTCCGAAAGCCCACGTGAGCACGCGCCGGGGCGCCTTGACGGTGCCAATTGCCGCGGATAGATTCCGCCCCCCGGACGGGCGGGCGCTCGCCCGCTCACGGTGTTTCGCGCGGGGACGACCGCGCGCACTCGACACGGAGCCGCTGCAGGCTAGGCAGCGGAAGAGAGGGGCTTTTCATGGCCACGAAGATCGCGATCAACGGGTTCGGCCGGATCGGCCGCTGCGTCGCCCGCATCCTCTTCTCGTCGCCCGACAGCGACGTCGAGCTGGTGGGGATCAACGACCTCACCACCAACGAGATGCTCGCGCATCTGCTCCAGTACGACTCCGTGCACCGCACGTTCCCGCACGAGGTCACGGCCGACCAGGACGCGATCACCATCGGCGGCAAGCGGGTCCCCTGCTTCGCCATCAAGGACCCGGCCGAGCTGCCCTGGAAAGACCTGGGCGCCGAGATCGTGCTCGAGTGCACGGGCCGCTTCCGCGACCGGGCCGGCGCCGGAAAGCACCTCGACGCGGGCGCCGAGCGCGTGATCATCAGCGCGCCGGGCGGGAGCGACATCGACGGCACGTTCTGCGTCGGCATCAACACCGACGACTACGACCCGGCCAAGCACAAGATCGTCTCGAACGCCTCCTGCACGACGAACTGCCTGGCCCCGGTGGCGAAGGTCCTCAACGATTGCTTCGGCATCGAGAAGGGCCTGATGCTCACGGTCCACAGCTACACGAACGACCAGAACATCCTCGACCTGCCGCACAAGGACATCCGCCGCGCCCGCGCCGCCGCGATGTCGATGATCCCGACCACCACCGGCGCCGCCAAGGCGATCGGCCTGGTCATCCCGGGGCTGAAGGGCAAGCTCGACGGCAGCGCCATCCGCGTCCCGACGCCCGACGTGTCCATCGTCTGCCTCACGGCCAACGTGACGAAGTCGACGAGCGCGGAGGAGGTCAACGCGGCGATGAAGGCGGCCGCCGAGGGCCCGATGAAGGGCGTGCTCGGCTACGACGAGAACCAGCTCGTCTCGAGCGACTACATCGGCGACACGCACAGCAGCGTCTTCGACGCGCCGCTGACGTCCGTGATGGGCGGAGACCTCGTCCAGGTCCAGAGCTGGTACGACAACGAGTGGGGCTTCTCCTCGCGCATGGTCGACCTCGTCCGCCTCATGGCGAAGAAGGGCTGAGGAACGTGCTGGAGGGGATCCGCTCGGTCCGTGATCTGGACGTCGAAGGACGGCGCGTGTTCGTGCGCGTCGACTTCAACGTCCCGCTCGACGACGAGGGCAAGGTCACGGACGACACGCGCATCCGGGCGGCGCTGCCGACCCTGCGCCACATCATCGAGCAGGGGGGGCGGCCGGTCCTCGCCAGCCACCTCGGGCGGCCCAAGGGCAAGCCCGTGCCCGAGCTCTCGCTGGAGCCCGCGGGCGCGCGCCTGGCCGAGCTCCTCGACGCCGAGGTCCTTCTCGCCGACGACTGCATCGGCGACGGGCCGCGCAAGGTCGTCAGCGATCTGCGCGAAGGCCAGATCGCCCTGCTGGAGAACCTCCGCTTCCACCCGGGCGAGGAAGAGAACGACGAAGGCTTCGCGAAGGAGCTGGCGCGGCTGGGCGAGGTCTACGTGAACGACGCCTTCGGCGCGGCCCACCGTGCACACGCGTCGGTGAGCGCCCTGCCCAAGCTGATGCGCGATCGCGGCGCCGGCCTCTTGATGGAGGCGGAGCTGGCCGCGCTCGGCAAGATCAAAGACGAGCCGCCCCGCCCCTACGTGGCCGTGCTCGGCGGCGCGAAGGTGTCGGACAAGCTCGCCGTGCTCGAGGCGCTGCTGACGCGGGTCGACACGCTGATCATCGGCGGCGCGATGGCCAACACCTTCCTCGCCGCGCAGGGCCACGAGATGGGCAAGAGCTTGGTCGAAGAGGACAAGCTGCCCCTCGCTCGGACCATCCTGCAGCGCGCCGAAGAGAAGAAGGTCCAGCTGCTGCTGCCCTCGGACGTGGTCGTCGGTGACACGATCAAGGCCGCCAGCGGGCACACGGTCGGCGTCGGCGAGCTCTCGCACGTCGACATGGCGCTCGACATCGGGCCCGCGAGCGTGGACGCGTTCGCCAAGGCCATGAAGGACGCCGGGGCCATCTTCTGGAACGGCCCGATGGGGCTCTTCGAGAACCCCGCCTTCGCCAAGGGCACCCTCGGTGTGGCCGAGGCGATGAGCAAGGCGCTCGGATTCACCGTCGTCGGCGGAGGCGACAGCGTGGCGGCCGTGCAGCAGGCAGGCCTGGCCGACCGCTTCGACCACGTCTCCACGGGGGGAGGCGCGTCGCTCGAGCTGCTCGAGGGCCGCAAGCTGCCGGGCGTGGAGGCGCTGCGAGGATGAGCCGTACGCCTCTCATCGCGGGCAACTGGAAGCTCCACGAGACGGTCGGCGAGGCAGTCGAGCTGGCCCGCGGGATCCTGCATCGGGTCGACCGTCGCTCCTCGACCGAGGTGGTGATCGCCCCGGTGTACACCGCCCTCCACGCCGTGCACGAAGCGCTCGGCGAGTCCGGTCGGCGTCGGGCTGGCGGCCCAGGACGTCTACTGGGAGGACCAGGGCGCCTTCACCGGCGAAGTGAGCGCGCCGCTGCTCAAGGACGTCGGCTGCGAGTACGTCATCGTGGGCCACTCGGAGCGCCGGCACCTCTTCGGCGAGCAGGACGACGCCGTCCGCCGCAAGGTCGGTGCGCTCCTCTCGCACGGCCTGAGCGCCATCGTGTGCATCGGCGAGACGCTCGAGCAGCGGGAGGCCGGCGAGACCGAGAAGGTCGTGCTGGGGCAGCTCGACGCCGCCCTCTCCGGGCTGAGCCCCGGCGGGCTGAGCCGGGTGGTCATCGCGTACGAGCCCGTGTGGGCGATCGGCACCGGCCGAACCGCGAAGCCCGCGGACGCGCAGGCCGTTCACGCGGCCATCCGAGCTCGCGTCGCCGAGCGCTTCGACGGTGGCGCGGCCGACGCGCTGCGCATCCTCTACGGCGGCAGCGTCAAGCCGAACAACGCCGCCGAGCTGCTCGGACAGGCGGACATCGACGGCGCGCTGGTAGGAGGCGCATCGCTCTCGGCGGACTCCTTCCTGGCCATCGTCGAGGCGGCGGGGTAGCCAACGGCCCAAACCCTGCTAATGACCCGCTCCGGGTCAACGCTGGCTTCGGCGGGCTGGACTTCGGGCGGGCTGGCTTCGGGCGGCGGTGGTGTCTCGTGAGAGTCGGGCACCTCGACGCCCCCCGCGCCGCGGTGTTATGCCTCCGCGGGCTATCGAGAGTCGACTTCCTCGGGTGTTGCGAGCATGTGGTTCACCATCGTCTCCATTTTCTACGTGCTGATCTGCGCGTTCCTGATCCTCGTCGTCCTGCTTCAGCAGGGTAAAGGCGGAGGAATGGGCTCCGCCTTCGGAGGCGGTGGCGGCCAGACGGTGTTCGGCGGCGCGGGTGCGGGGAACTTCCTCACCCGGCTGACCGCCATCGCGGCCACGCTCTTCATGGTCCTCTCCGCGCTGCTCGCGTACATGTCGAGCAGCGGCGACCGCGCGCTCGAAGCGGCCGAGCAGGTCGAGGCCCAGCAGCAGGCCGAGTCCGAGTCGGCGGTCGACGCTGCCGAAGCGGGCGCCGCGGACGAGTCCGGCAACAGCGACGCCGAGCCCTCGCAGCCCGCGTCCGAAGACACGCCGGACGAAGCCGCGAACGATCCCCGCGCTCGACGGCATGCAGCAAGCCGTCGAGGGCGAAGCCGCCCCGGCGGAAGAGACCGCCCCGGCGGAAGAGACCGCCCCGGCGGAAGAGCCCGCCCCGGCCGAAGAGACCGCTCCGGCCGAAGAGACCGCTCCGGCCGAAGAGACCGCTCCGGCCGAAGAGACCGCTCCGGCCCGGCCCGCCCGGCCGACACCTGCACCCGCAGCAGCCGCTCCGGCCGCAGCCGCTCCGGCCGCGCAGCCAGCACGTCCGGCCGCAGCCGCTCCGGCCGCGCAGCCAGCACGCCCGGCCGCAGCCGCTCCGGCCGCGCAGCCGGCACGCCCGGCCGCGCAGCCCGCCGCGGCGGCTGAGCCGGCCGCCCCCTCGGCGCCCGCCCAGCCTCATGCGGACGCTCCCGCGCAGGATCAGCCCGCCGAGTGAGCCGACCACGGCTCCCGTCCAAACCGAGGCCGACCTCCACGAGGTCGGCCTTTTTCGTGGTGCGCCCAGCATGGGCCCCGACTTGGAGGTGCAAGTCCTCCCATGAGCAGGTCAGGGAAGCGCAAGGGCGAGGGCGACCGTCCGTTCGGAGGAACCGTGGAACGAAACCGCGGGCCAATGAACAAGAACCGGATAGGAGGCGGGCGGGCGGGCCACGAACCGCGAAGCTCCCGCGACCAAAGGGCCCCTGCGTAGACCCGTCGCGCGGTGAAGGTCGGCGTTCTTACCTGGGAAGATCTCGCCTGGGGCCTGAGAGGGCCACGCGGTCACGCCCGCGGAGCGAGAAGTCAGCCGCCGTGTGCGCGTACGCCGGGACCCGTACCAGCATGAAGCCCGTTGCCACCCTACCCGCCGGACGTTCCGTCCGCGGCAGCCCCCGCACCACCTTAGCGGAGCCCAGAACGCCAGCCGGCCCGCCGGGACAGCCTCCCGGCGGACCGCTCGCTGCGATGCGCGACCCGCCGTCCGTCCGCGGCAGCCCCCGCACCACCTTAGCGGAGCCCAGAACGCCAGCCGGCCCACCGGGACAGCCTCCCGGCGGACCGCTCGCTGCGATGCCGACCTGCTAAATTAGATGTCCGAGGCGGAAGTCGTGACCGGTATGGCCGAGCGATCGGCGTCGAGATTGGGTGCGCGCCCCCGCAGGAGATGCAAAGCATTTTCGAGGAGGCTCGCGCCCGAGATTGGCGTCGAGAGCCGGCCAGATCGTGTTGCGAGTTCCGCGGAGGACATCTAGTTCGCCGCGCCCGGCGTCGGCGTCGACTGCACCGCGAAGTCCGCGCTGTTGTCGTCCGTGTCGGTCCCGTTGGGGATCCGCGCCACCGACTCGGCGCTGCCAGGCCCCGGCGCCGCCGCCGTCTCCACGAACACGTTCGTCGCCGATCCGTAGCCCATCGAGTCCAGCAGTAGACCGGCGCCGTCGCGCACGCCGACGCCGCCGCCGCCCCCGGCGAGCCCGCTCGACATCGTCCCGTCCGGCGTCCCGCCACCCGAGTAGCTGCTGCCAACGAAGAGCATGTAGCCGCCAGCCGCCAGGATCGTGCCGGCCGGGAACGTTGCCAGCGTCACGTCGCTCGTCCCGCTGCTCGAGCGGTAGTAGAGCCCGCCCCCGCCCAGCACCGCGTCCGCCGTGCAGGGGTTGTAGAGCTCGACGAACTCGTCGGTGGCTCCACCCGAGCCGGCGGACTCCACCTCGTTCACCACCACGTGGCAGCTCGGCACCACCGCCGGCGTGCTGACGAGGTTGCCGGCGTCCGCGGCCGCGTAGCCGTCGCTCGAGCCGTTACCGGTGTCGCAGTAGACCCACGTCGCGCCGCCGTCGCCCGAGAAGCGATAGGCGTAGTCGTAGGTCCCGGCCGGCGGCACCGTGAACGTGGCCTGGTACTCGTCGTTGTTCATCTCGCTGCCGCTGCCGGTGTAGCCCGGGTTCGGGCCGGCCGCGGCCCACGACCAGCTGCCGTCCGTGCTCGGGTCGCTCCCGTCCGGACCGAAGCCGACCTCTGCGTGCAAGCGCGGGCTCAGATTGTCGCCCGTGGTCAAGTCGGTCAGGCCTGCGGCGTAGACGCGTCCGTACACGGTCGGCGTGGTGGAGCCTTCCGTCTGCGTGATCATCGGGGGGTATTGGAGGCGGCAGAACCCGACCGTGTAGCTGGCGCAGGAGTCGTTCGCCCCGCCCGGCGTACCCAGGTCGCCGTCGTAGTCGCTCGTCGCCTCACACCAGTTCGCCCCGACGTCGTTGTCGGTCGCGTTCAGGAGCGTGGGCGAGAGCGTCATGCTGGCGCCGGTGGGATCCGGGAAGGTCGCGCCGTTATCCCAGGTGACGGTGTCGACCGTCACGCCGCCGCAGTCCAGGGTGATGGTGTCGCTCGAGTTGCTCAGCGAGAAGCTCGACCACACGTAGCTCGGCGTGAAGCCGGGGGTGCCCGAGGCCGCGAACGTGGCGTAGCCGCCGGCCGTCACGACCACACTGCTGTCGACCGTGAAGGTCTCGGTGCTGCTCGAGCCGACGAACGCGCAACCGTAGAGGTTCAGGTCGCTCGCGCCGGGGTTGTAGATCTCGAACCACTCGCCCGTGGAGTCGACCTGGGCGTTCGGGTTCTGCATGATCTCGCTGATCACGAGGTCCCCCGCCGCAGCCGGGCTGGCGGCCGCGCTGCACGCAGACTCGTCGTAGGTGCACGTCCCGCTGCACGTCAGCGGGCCGCTCGCGTAGCCACGGTCCCCGCACGTCGCACCGCGCAGGTCCGTGCCGTCGCACTGCTCCATGCCCTCGGCCGTCCCGTTGCCGCAGGTGGTGCACATGCTCATGTCGATGGTGCAGGTGGCGCTGCAGACCAGCACGCCGCCGTCGAAGCCACCGCTCGCACACGTGGCGCCGCCGAAGTCGGTGCCGTCGCACTGCTCGCTGCCGTTCAGCACGCCGTCCCCACAGCCGAAGCACATGCGGGTGTCGAGCGCGCAGCTCGATGTGCAGCCCAGCGTTCCGCCGTCGAAGCCCTGGCTCCCGCAGGTCGCGGAGCCCAGGTCGCTGCCGTCGCACTGCTCGCTGCCGTTGATCACCCCGTCGCCGCAGCTCGTACACGCGCTGGTGTCCAAAGTGCAGTCCGAAGCGCAGGCGAGCGAGCCGCCGTCGAAGCCCTCGCTTCCGCAGGTCGCGGCGCCCAGGTCGGTGCCGTCGCACTGCTCGCTGCCGTTCAGCACGCCGTCGCCGCAGCTCGCGCTCGTGCATGCGCCGGTGTCGAACGTGCAGTCCGACGCGCAGGTGAGCGTCCCGCCGCTGAAGCCCTGGCTCGTGCAGGTCGCGGCGCCCAGGTCGGTGCCGTCGCACTGCTCGCTGCCGTCGACCAGCCCGTCGCCGCACGCGAAACAGGCGCTCGTGTCGAGGGTGCAGTCGGACGCACACGCGAGCGAGCCGCCGTCGAAGCCGAGGCTTCCGCAGGTCGCGGCGCCCAGGTCGGTGCCGTCGCACTCATCGCTGCCGTTCATCACGCCGTCGCCGCAGGACGCGCCGCCATCGACGCCCCCGTCGTCCATGAAGCCGCCGTCCGCGAGGCCGCCGTCCGCGCCGCCGTCCGGGAGGCCGCCGTCCGCGCCGCCGTCGTCCATGGGGGAGCCTCCGTCGGTCCCCCCGTCAGTCATGGGCATCGAGGCGTCGACGTGGGTGCCCGCATCGGTGCCCCCGTCACGTCCGCCGTCCGCCGACGTGCTGGCGTCCCCCTGACCACCCGCGGCGTCCGGGCCGGCGTCGACCATCGTCCGACCATCACAGCCGCCGGCGAGCGCCAGAGCGACCAAGAACATCCACCTCTTCATCCCAGACCTCCTCGAGCGGCAGCCCAACTCCCGCGGCCCGCCGCAGCGGTTCCCGCGGATCACGCGGCAGCGGGACGACGCGGGGTCGTTCGAAATCGCACGAACGGGACCCACCGCCGATGCCAGGCGAGCCCCCTTTCCGCTGTCCTGTGTACCCGATCTTCGGGTCCGCGTGAGTGGACAGTGTGCGAATACGCCGTTTCGTCCCGCTCACTCGCGGCTGTCGGCGATGTCCGCGTCGGGATCGTCACCCTCTCGCGCGAGCGCGCCGCCGCTCGCGTCGCCGGTCCCGGGATAGAAGCCGTCGCTGATGTGGGGCCCCGAAGGCCTCGCCAGCGCGCCGCCGGGGCCGAAGGCGAGCACCGCGGCGGTCATCGCGTCCAGCGCCGGCACCGCGGGCGGCTCGACGGCCGTCTCCTTCGCCCGCGTCGTCAGGTGCAGCGTGCGGGTCGGGAACGCGAACTGGATCCCCAGCTCTTTGGCCAGCCGCAGGACCTCGAGGAAGATCAGGTGCCGATGCCTCAGCTCGTCGGCCCAGCTGTCCACCACGAAGAAGAAGTAGAGCATCACCTCGAGCGCGCTGTCGCCGAAGCCGGTGAAGTAGACGTGGTACGAGTCTTTCTTCACCGCGGAGTTCGCGGCCAGAATGGCGCGGATACCATCGCAGAACGCTTCGACCTGCTCGGGCGTGGTGTCGTACTGAACGCCGAGCTTCAGGAAGGTTCGGCGCGAGTCACGCGAGCCGTAGTTGTCGATCACACCGTCGGCGACTTTGGAGTTCGGGATGCTGACGAGGGAGCGGTAGAAGGTCCGGACACGCGTGGAGCGCATGCCGACCTCCTCGACCACGCCCTCCACGCCCTGCACCACGACCCAGTCGCCGACCTGGAAGGGCTGGTCGGCGAAGATGCTGAGGCTGCCGAAGAGGTTGGCGACGGTGTCGCGCGCGGCCAACGTGAACGCCAAGCCGCCGAGGGAGACGCCCGCGATCAGCGAGGCGACGTCGACCTCCATGTTCTGGAGGACGAAGATGATGCCGAGGACGACGGTCACCACCTTCAGCGATTTGCGGATGAGCGGGACGAGCTGATTGTCGAGCTTCGTGTCGGTCCCTTCCGCGCGCTTGGCCATGACGTCGGAGAAGACGTCGACCAGCCGGTACACGATGACCACGCTGCTGACGGCGGCGGCCACCCGGAGGCCGAAGATCACCACGTGGTTCACGTCCACGCCGAAGCGCAGGACCGGGAATGCGTACATGAGCAGGAGGATGGTGACCACGGTGCCGATGGGCATCGCGGCCCGCTTGAGCAGCTTGCCGTTCAGGTTCCGGACCAGGGTGGTCAGGAGCTTCGTGCCCTGCGTCTGCACGCTCCAGCCGATGCCCTGCCGGATCGCCAACGCGACCCCGATCAGACAGAGGAGCGCCATCCACTGCCACCAGGAGGCGCCGAACACCTGATCGCGCATCCACGAGGGAAGCTCTTCGAGGAGATCGTCGATCTCGAACGCGAAGGTCTCGTCGTACCAGCCCTGGATGTGGCGGATGGTATCGGCGCTGATCAGCCACTGATTGCCGCGGCGGACCAGATAGAAATCCGCGAGCAGGTTCGGGAAAGGGACGACCCGCTGCGTGTCGGCCGGCGCCGACTCGTCGGGGATGTCGTCCATCTGGATGTAGAGCCCGCGGGCGTCCACGACCTGCTTGAAGCGCCGGACCTCGTCCGCCCGGCGAGACGCGTCCGAGATGCCGACGGCGCTCCAGTCGAAACAGCGCGCGGCCGCGGTCGGCTGCTCCGCCCCCTGCTGCAGGTTGGCCAGCCACGTCAGAAGCGCGCGGCGCGGGGTCGAGCAGTCGGTGTCTCCGGCGGAGACGGGGTACTGCGCGCGGGCGGTGGGCGCGGCGGCGAGCGCGAGAGCCACGGCCAGCGCCGCGGCGAGGGGATGTCGCATCGGCTGTTCCTCCTGCCACGACTCCGTCGGTGCGCGCGCGGCGCGGCGAGGTCGCGACGCCGCGGAGCATAAACGATCGCCGGTCTCGGATGTGCGGCGGTGTGCGCGACGCCACGCCCGGCGGTCTCGCCGCCGGCGCGACGCTGACGCGCGCACCTGGCGCAGCGGCTGGGACGAGATTGCAGCGAGCGCGGGGATGGGAGTGGGCTCGCTGCCCGACGTCCAGACGCGGAGCGGGAACAGCCTCGACCCTCCGGCTGCCGGATCCCGAGGGCACGCGAAGCGCCGGCGCGCACCCCCTCGGGCGCTCGAAGGCACACCGGCCCGCCATCGGCTCCGGCGCGACCGCCGATTCACCGGCCTCGGGTGCCCTGGGGCAGCGAAATCGCCGATTTTCCCGACCTCGGGTGCTCCGAGGTATGCCACCTTGGCACACTGTGCCATTTTGGCGTGCCTCGGAGCACCAAAATCGCTGGATTTTCCGATTCTGGGTGCCCGGAGGTATGCCACTTTGGCACACCGTGCCATTTTGGCGTGCCTCGGAGCACCAAAATCGCTGGATTTTCCGATCTGGGTGCTTCGAGGCACCCCGAAGCGCCGATTCTTCCGGTTCTCCGTGCCTCGAGGTAGCCGAGAACGCGGATTTTCCCGGTTCCTGGTGCCTCCGGGTACCCCGAAGCGCGGATTTTCCGGTTCTCCGTGCCTCGGGGTACCCGAGAGCGCGGATTTTCCCGGTTCCTGGTGCCTCCGGGTACGCCCGGACGAATACCGGCCGTATTTCGTAGGGTGACGGGAAGGCTCGTGGAAGCACCAGGATTCGGGAGGGTGAGCGCGCGATCGCGAATGATCCGGGCTAGGCTGGCGCGCCATGAGCGTTCGCGTCGAGAAGCTGGGTTCTGTCACCACCGTCGTGCTCGATCGCCCCGAGGTGAAGAACGCTGTCGACCGGGACACGGCGGAGGCGCTGGCTGCCGCGTTTCGGGCGTTCGACGCCGATGACGAGGCCCGCGTGGCGGTGCTGCACGGCGACCACGGCACCTTCTGCGCAGGCGCGGACCTCAAGGCAGTCTCGGAGGGCAGGCCCAATCGCGTCGAGCCCGACGGGGACGGACCGATGGGGCCGAGCCGGATGCTCTTGACCAAACCCGTCGTCGCCTCCATCGCTGGGCACGCGGTCGCCGGGGGGCTCGAGCTCGCGTTGTGGTGCGACTTGCGGGTGGTGGAGGAGGACGCGGTGCTCGGCGTGTTCTGCCGGCGCTGGGGCGTGCCGCTGATCGACGGGGGCACGGTCCGCCTGCCGCGGCTGATAGGGCTCAGCCGGGCGATGGATCTCCATCCTCACCGGCCGGCCTGTACACGCCGAGGAGGCGCTGGCGATCGGGCTGGCCAACCGGGTCGTGCCCACTGGCAGGGGCCGCGAGGCGGCGGAGGAGTTGGCGCGGACCATCGCGTCGTTCCCCCAGACTTGCCTCCGGAACGATTGCCTCAGCGCCTACGAGCAAGCCGGGCTGCCGCTCGACGAGGCCATCGCCAACGAGCTCTCGCACGGGCTGAAGGTGCTCGGCGACCCGCAGATGGTGGCCGGCGCGACCCGCTTCGCAAAGGGCGCGGGCCGCCACGGTCGCTTCGAGGACTGACCCCTCGAGAGGCACGAGCGCCGCTCCGCCGCGGCTCGCCCGCCTCCCCGCGCCGGTGACTGCGGGCGCGAGCCCGCGTCGCGCGATCTCTGGGTCCGGCCCGAGCGCAACGAGCGAGTCGCGAGCGGCGGCAGCACGCCTCCCCGAACGCAGCGAGCGAGCAGCGCCCGGCGGCAGCTCCGGCGGCAGCTCCGGCCCGTCGAGCGCAGCGAGCGCGCAGCGACCGGTGGCAGCCCCGGCTCCTCGAGCGCAGCGAGCGAGCAGCAACCGGCGGCAGCCCCGGCTCCCCGAGCGCAGCGAGCGCGCGGCGACCGGCGGCAGCCCCGGCCTCCCCGAGCGCAGCGAGCGAGCAGCGACCGGCGGCAGCAGGCGTGGCGTACGCGCGCCGTTTGCGCGTGCGCCGGGCCCCGTACCAGCACGAAACCCGTTGCATCCGAAAACCCCGGTAGGCGGGTCGTGGGGGCTCGCCCCCGACGCCTAGGGGTGCCTCATAGCGCGCCGCGCGACGAACGATTCGTCGTTTGAATCGTTCGTTGCGTGGCGCTGGGGGCGGGGCCCTTCGAAGGAGGGGGCGAGCCACCACGACCCGCCGGACGATTGTCCGCGGCAGCCCCGGCACCCAATCAGGACCGCCCGCGACCAAGCACAGCCCCGCGACCCCCAATCCAGCCAAGCAGCAGCCCCGCCCCCAGAGCGAACCAGCGACCAGCGACCAGCGAACCAGACGCAGCCGGTCAGTGCCCGAGCGCGCGCCTATACGCCCGCACCCCCCAGAGCGTCAGCGGATACGCCGCGGCCCCGAGGAGCGAGCCCACGATCACGCCCCCCAGCCAGAGCTCCGCTCCGAGCGACCACAGCGTGTGCCCCAGCTCGCTCCAGAACGCCCCCTCGAGCAGCCGCCCCCACGACCAGCCCGCCCCGCCCGCGAGGTGCTCGATGATCCGCCGGCCGCGCTCGGGATCCTCGTCGGTGCCCAGCACCCACGCGCCGACCCGCCAGCAGCCGTAGTAGATGGGCACCACCGTCACCGGGTTGGTCAGCCAGATGGGCGGAATACCGCTCACCTTGTTGGCCCTGAGGACCGCCGCGATGAGCAGGTAGATCACCATCTGCATCCCGACCGTCGGCGTGAACGCGACCACGAACCCGAGGAATACGCCCCACGCGATGCGGTGAGGCGTGTCGTGGAGCCCGAGGATGCGGTCGACGATCAGGCTCCGGAGCCGGCGGAGCCACCTCATCGGCGCTCCTCCGGACCGAAGCCTCCGCCGCCGGGGGTCTCGATGCGAACCCGCTCGCCCACCGCGACGTTCAGCACCGCCTTGCCGGGAACCTCGCGACCCTGGTGCAGGTTCTTGCCCCGCGCGCCCTCGCCGCCGCCCGCCAGGCCGAAGGGCGCCCGCGTCCTTCGCTCGGAGAGGATGGAGAAGCGCAGCGGCGCCAGCATCTCGTACTCGCGGACGAGCCCGTCGCCGCCGCGGAAGCGGCCCGCGCCGCCCGAGCCCCTCCGCCGCGCGAAGCGGACGAGGCGGACCGGAAAGCGCGCTTCGAGCACTTCGGGATTGGTGATGCGCGAGTTGGTCATGTGCGTGTGCACGGCGCTGGCGCCGTCGAAGCCCTCCCCCGCTCCGGCGCCGCCGGCGAGCGTCTCGTAGTAGCCGAAGGTCCCGTCGCCGAAGGTGATGTTGTTCATCGTCCCCTGACTGGCCGCGCAACGTCCCATCGCGCCGAGCAGCACGTCCACGACGCGCTGGGAGGTCTCCACGTTCCCGCCCGCGACGGCGCGGCCGACGGAAGGGTCGAGCAGGCTGCCGGCGGGAATGCGCAGGCTGACCGGTCGCATGCAGCCGCCGTTGAGCGGGATGGGAGCGTCGACCAGGCAGCGCAAGACGTAGAGGAGCGCCGCCACCGTCACCGCGCGCGGCGCGTTGAGGTTCGCCTCCTTCAGCTCGGAGGCGGTGCCCGCGAAGTCGACCTCCATCCGCTCGCCCTCGACCCGCAGCGTCACCACCACCGGTGCGCCGTCGTCGAGCGCGTCCTCGAAGCGGTGCTCGCCGTCCGGCAGCGTGCCGATGGCCTCGGCCACCTTCGACGCCGCGTCATCCTGCACGTGGGCCATGTAGGCGGCGACGACGTCGAAACCGTAGCGGTCCGCGAGGTCGGTCAAGAGGCGCGCGCCCTTTCGGTTGGCCGCGATCTGCGCCTCGAGATCGGCCACGTTCTCGTCGGGTCGGCGGGCCGGGTACGGACCGCCACAGAGGCGCGCCCGCACGCCCTCCCGATCGAAGCGGCCCTGGTGGACGATGCGGTCGGCGGAGAAGACGACGCCCTCTTCGGCGAGCGTGCGTGAGAAGGGCGGCATCGAGCCGGGCGTGATGCCGCCGATGTCCGCGTGATGGCCGCGGCTGGCCACGAAGAAGCGGAGCGTGCCCTCCCCGTCGTGCACCGGGCTGACCACGGTGATGTCCGGCAGGTGCGAGCCGCCCGCCGCCGGATCGTTGCTGACGAAGACGTCGCCCGGGGCGGGCTCGGGATGCGCCCGGACGACGGCCCGGACCGTCTCGCCCATGGCGCCGAGGTGCACCGGGATGTGCGGCGCGTTGGCGATGAGGGAGCCGTCGTGGTCGAAGATCGCGCACGAAAAATCGAGGCGTTCGCGGATGTTCGTCGACACCGCCGTCCGCTGCAGCACGGCGCCCATCTGCTCGGCGATGGACATGAACGCGTTGGCGAAGACCTCGAGCTGCACCGGGTCGCGCTCTTCGCCGATGGCGAGGCGCGCCGGCCCGCCGGTGTCCTCGAGCTCGATCAGGCCGCCTTCGCCGACCTCGAGCGTCCAGCCGGGCTCGATGACCAGCGCGCCCGTCTCCTCGAGCACCAGCGCCGGGCCTTCGACGCGCGCGCCCTGGCCCAGCCGCTCGCGGGTGTAGACCGGCACCTCGTCGACGTCGTGCCCGTCCATCCACGCCCGTACGCGCCGCTCGACCCGCGGCTGGCCGTCTTGCAAGCCCACGTCGATGGGCGGTGGCTCCGCCTCGCGGATCACCTCGGCGCGGGCGGTCGTCGCGACGATGGGATGGCCGGGCCGGTCGTAGCCGAGCTCCTCCCGGTGGCGCGCGGAGAACGCGTCCGCCAGCGCCTGGTCGTTCAGGGGCTGGTCGTCCAGCGCCTGGTCGTCCAGCGTGCCCAGCTCGAGCGTGAACCCCGTCTCCGTGCCCTGGTAGCGGAGATCGAGGCGGCGGATCGCCTTCGCGCTCTCGCCGAGGAGCGCCCTGCCCTCCTTCTCCAGCGCGGCGTAGGTCGGACCCAGCGAGGCCACGAGGCCGGGCGCGAGCTCTCTGCCGCCGACGTCTGCCTCGCCGTGCCAGCCCACGTCGGCCACGCCCATCCCGAACGCGCTCAGCACGCCGGCCAGCGGATGGGCGAGGATGCGGTCGATGCCGAGGCGCCGGGCCACCGCGCAGGCGTGCTGTCCACCCGCGCCGCCGAAGACCACCAGCGCGTAGTCCCTGGCGTCGTGCCCGCGCGAGACGGTGACCCGCCGGATGGCCTCGGCCATGTTCTCGACCGCGACGTGAAAGAAGCCGGCCGCCACGTCCTCGGGGCTGCGCGAGAGCGGGCCGGCCAGCGCCGAGAACGCGTCCTTCGCGGCCTCCACCTCGAGCGCGAAGGGGAAGCGGTCCGGCGGCAGGCGGCCGAGCGCCACCGCCACGTCGGTCAGGGTCGGCTCGCGCCCGCCGCGCCCGTAGCAGATGGGGCCGGGATTCCGCGCCGGCGCTCTCGGGCCCCACCCGGACGCGCCGGCCGTCGAAGCGACAGATGGAGCCGCCGCCCGCCGCCACGGTGTGGATGGCCATGGTCGGCGCACGGAGGCGCACGCCCGCGACCTTGGTCTCGTAGGTCCGCTCGAGCGCGCCGTCATAGCGGCAGACGTCGGTGGAGGTGCCGCCCATGTCGAACCCGATGGCCCGCTCGACCCCGGCTTGCCGGGCGATGTGCGCCAGCGCCACCGCGCCGCCCGCCGGCCCGCTCAGCACGGCGTTTCGGCCCCGGAAATGGTCGGCGTCAGCCAGCGCGCCGCTCGACTGCATGATGGCGATGGCGCTGCCGGGCAGCGAACGCCGGAGCGAGGCCACGTAGTCGGTCAAGAGCGGCGTCAGATAGGCATCGGCGACGGTGGTGTCGGCGCGGGCGAGGAGGCCTTGCTCGGCGTCGACCTCGTGCGAGAGCGAGACGTGGGGGACGCCCGCCTCCGAGGCCCACGCGCCGAGCTCCTTCTCCAGCGCCGGCGCGCGGGTGGCGTGGAGGAGCGCCACGGCCACGCTCCGTATCCCGCCGGCCACGTGCGCGCGCAGGGCGGCGGTCACGGTGTCCCGATTGGCGCGTGCCAGCACCGTGCCGTCCGGCGTGGCGCGCGAGGGCACGCCGAGCACCGCCTCGGCCAGCGGCGCCGGCTTGCGGACGTTCAGCGCGAAGAGCTCGGGTCGGGCCTGGTCGCCGATCTCCGGCAGATCCTCGAAGCCCTCGGTGATGACGAGGAGCGAGCGCGCCCCGCGACGCTCCAGCAGGGCGTTGGTGGCCAACGTGGTGCCCATCCGCACCTCGCAGGGCGGGATTGGCGCGTCGTCTTCCAGGCCGAGGATGTGGCGGATGCCGACGATGGGCGCCTCGTCCGAGGAGAGGACCTTCACGACTCGCAGGCGACCGCTCGAGGGGTCCCGGCCGATGCAGTCGGTGAAGGTCCCTCCGCGGTCGATCCAGAACCGCCAGCGCGCGCCCACGGGCGGGTTGTACGGCGTGGCGCCCGTTCGTCCAGCGCGAGCGCCCGGAAAGGGGGCGGCGGTCTGCCGGTCGGCGCCTCGGCGATCAGCGAGGCGGATCGGAACGGAAGAGGATCACACCCACGTCGGGCCCGATCGAAGGCAGCGGCAAGACGCCGTACCCGTACCAGCGACCGAACTGCTCGAGCTCGCCCGTGTAGCCGCCGGGGCTGGCGGCCAAGCGGCTCGCGCGGGCCGCCTCGTGCGGCGCCAGCGTCCGGAGATCCGGCGGGAAGCCGGCGTGCTCGTGGAAGGTGTCGCCCCGATACATCAGCGCCCAGATCAGCTCGCCGTTGCGGATCTCTCGCGCGTGCTCGAGCTGGAATTGGTTCGTGATCTGCTGGCCGAGGCGCCAGAGCGGCAGCCCGGCCGCGATCGCGCCGACCACGTGCCCGTCGTGCCGGGCGGGGGCGGCGAAGATCACCGTCACCGAGGGCGGATCGGTCTCGTTCGCGCTCGGGAGCTCGCTGAGCGCGTAGCCGCCGTGGCCCTCGAGCGCCCGGCGCACGACCGGCGCCGCCCGCGCGAGATCGAACCCGCGCATCGCATCGGGCTCCGCGTCGCGCGCGATGACCTTCCCATCGGTGCCCACGGCGGCCACGAAGCTGATCGGCGAGACCATCAGCTCGTCGATGGCGTGGGGCGGCTCCTGCACGCGGCGGAGCACGCTGCGAATCTCCCGCTCCTGGCGGGCGGGATCCTCCACCAAGAAGCCGCGCGCCATCATGTCGGCGGCCTTCCGCACGCCGACGACGCCGCGGTCCAGGTCCTGCCGCACGATGCGCAGCACCGCCGGCTGATCGTCGTGGAGGATCTGCGTCTGCTCGTGATGCCCCTGGTCGCTGTCGCATCCGGCGAGGAGCACGAAGAGGAGCACGAAGAGGAGCAACGTCGAGCGGGAAAGGGTCCTCATCATCGCGTCGAGCCTACCAGTCCGTGGAAGTCGCGAGCCCGAGGGATTCGGAGCTCGAAAGGACTGTCAGCCCGACAACGGGCGGGCGAGAGGGTTCCCGAGAAGCGAGCACGATGTTCTCGTGTCTTCCAGCGCTCGTTCCTGGTGCGTTGCGGTGGCCATGCTGGCCAGGGGTGTGCTCGAGAACGACGACGCGCCGCCTCCCGAGGAGAAGCGGCGCGTCGTCGGAGCGTCGAGAGCGTCGCGCTATTCCGCGGCCAGCCCCGGCGCGGCGCAGAAGCCTTCGTAGTCGATGTACTCGGTGATCGTCGGGTGGTCGCCGCACACCGGGCACTCGGGATCGCGCCGCAGCTTGAGCGTGCGGAACTGCATCTTCAGCGACTCGTAGGTCAGAAGGCGCCCGACCAGCGGCTCGCCCTGGCCGAGGATGATCTTGATGGCCTCGGTCGCCTGGATGGTGCCGATGATGCCGGGCAGCACGCCGAGCACGCCCGCCTCGGCGCAGCTCGGCGCCAGATGCGGCGGCGGAGGCTCCGGGTACAGGCAGCGATAGCAGGGGCCCTTCTTCGGCCAGAAGGTCGTCACCTGCCCGTCGAAGCGGAAGATGCTGCCGTGCACGACGGGCACGTCCTTCCACA
Source organism: uncultured Pseudomonadota bacterium (assembly GCA_963832725.1). Taxonomy (GTDB): domain Bacteria; phylum Myxococcota_A; class Polyangia; order Polyangiales; family Sandaracinaceae; genus JAEZBP01. The sequence continues at coordinate 660,410 of CAWHVG010000003.1, read as the reverse complement.
CCGACGCATCGTTCACGAGATAGCGGGTCGGGAAGTTGTCGAGCCCGTCGACCACCACGTCCCAGCCCTGATCGAAGATGCGATCGACGTTCTCGCTGGTGAGCCGCTCCTGGAACGGGATCACCTTCACGTCCGGGTTCAGGTCCCGAATGCGCTCGGCTCCGCTCTCCACCTTGGGCACGCCGACGCGTGAGGTCCCGTGGAGGATCTGCCGCTGGAGGTTGGACGCGTCGACGACGTCGTTGTCGATGATGCCGAGCGTGCCGACGCCCGCCGCGGCCAGATACAGCGCCGCCGGCGACCCGAGGCCGCCCGCGCCGAGCAACAACACCCGCGCCTTCAGCAGCTTCTCCTGCCCCTTGGCGCCGACCTCCGGCAGGAGCAAGTGCCGCGAGTAGCGCTCGAGCTGATCCGAGGTGAGCTCCGGCGGCTTCTCGACCGGGTAGCCCATGTCCTTCCAGCGAACGAATCCGGGCATCGCCGACTCGACGTCGCCATAGCCGAGATCCTGTAGGGTCTTGGCGGCGAAGGCCGAGCGAATGCCACCCGCGCAGTAGACGACGAGCTTCGCGTTCTTGTCGGGGAGCTTCTGCTCCGCCTGCATCTCCAGAAAGCCGCGCGGGATGTGGACCGCCCCGGGGATGAAGCCCTGGCGCACCTCGTCCTTCTCCCGAACGTCGACGAAGAGGTAGGGCTCGCGCGCGTCGAGCCGCCGCTTCGCCTCGTCGAGAGACACGGTGCGGACGTTGGTCTTCACGTCGGAGAGGAGGTCGGAATACGTCTTGGACATGGTGCTCCTCGAAGGTCGAGGGAGTATGGGAATCGGCCATGGGAACGTCAAGACGCCCAAGCTTCCCGCACCCTTAGGCCACTTTCTACGTTAACCCCAGCGGATGACCGTGGAAACACTCAGCCGCGGATGGAGCGGAGCACCCCGGGATCGACGTTGCGGCCCGTGAGGACGAGCACGAAGGGGCGCTCGAGCGCGGGGTCGTCCCGATGCGCCAGCGCCCAGGCCAGCGCCACGGCGGCGCTTCCTTCCAGCGGGATCCCGAGCGCCTCGTCGGCGAGGCGCATCGCGTCGGCGATGGCCTCCTCGGAGACGGCGTCCATCCGCGCCAGCGAGGCGCGCGCGATGGCGTAGGTGGAGTCGGACACGCCGCCCTCGAGGCCTTCGGCCAGGGTCGGCCCACCGGAGAAGCGCAAATGTGCCGCCCCGTCCTCGAGGCTCCGCACCATCGCTGGGCAAGCCTCGCTCTGAACGCCGACGAGGGCGAAGTCGGCGCCGCGGTGGGCACGCGCCGCCGCCAGCCCCGCGATCAGCCCGCCGCCGCCGACCGGGGCCACCACCGTCTGCACGTCGGAGAGCGCGTCGAGGATCTCGAGGCCCACCGTCCCGCCGTTGCCCGCCGCCACGACCGGGTCGTCGAAGGGGCTGACGAAGGGCAGCCCGCGCGCCTCGGCGGCCTCGCGCGCGGCTGCTTCGACGTCGTCGTAGCTCGGCGCGTCCACCAGCTCGACCTCCGCGCCGGCTGCGGCGATGCCCTCGCGCTTCACCGCGGGCGCCGTGCGGGACACGAACACGGTGACCCGCGCTCCGAGGAGCGCGCCGGCCCGGGCGAGACCGTAGCCGTGGTTGCCGGCCGAGGCGGTCACTACACCCCGCGCGCGCGCTTCGGGATCGAGCGACGCGAGGGCGGCCAGCGCGCCGCGGAGCTTGAACGAGCCGGTCTCTTGTTCGGTCTCCAGCTTGGCGAACGCGCCGGGGCCGAGGAGCGCCGAGACGTCGATCAGCGGAGTACGGCGCGCGTAGGCACCGACGGCGGCGCGGGCGGCCTCGAGGTGTGCGTCCGAGATGGTCCAGCGAGAGGTCACGCGCACGACCATAGCGCAGGGCGGAGCGAGCCCGTATCATGGCGCGCGATGTCCAGGGTGGCGCTCGTCACAGTGCTTTGTTGCGGGTTCGGGCTCATGGGCTGCGCGAAGGGCGGCGGCGGGCTCGACGACGCGGGTCAGCCGCCGCTCGTGGACGCGTCCCGGCCTCGCGACGCGGGGCATGACGCCGGACACGTGGGACCCGGGGATGCCGGTCACGACGCAGGCCACGATGCCGGCCAGGCGCCGACGGACGGGGGTCACGACGCCGGGCCACCGCCGATGGACGCCGGCCACGATGCCGGACCCATGGATGCCGGCCACGACGCCGGGCCGGCCTGCCCGCCGGAGCCGCCCACGCCGACGACGCTGGCCATCACCGAGATCATGATCGAGTCGCGGAGCGGCAGCGGCGACTACGGGGAGTGGTTCGAGGTCGAGAACCTCGGCAGCTGCCCCATCGACCTGACGGGGGTGGTGATCGAGAGCCCGACCGGCGGCGGCACCCCGGTCACCCACACCGTCAGCGGAGGTACGATCCCGCCCGGCGGGTACTTCGTCTTCGCCCAGAGCGGCGACCCGGCCGAGAACCACTCGCTCACCTACGACTACGTCTACGGCGCGGGCACGACCGGCGTCGTGTTCAACAACAGCACCGACTCGCTCCAGCTCAGCCTGAGCGGGATCACGCTCGACGGTGTGATGTGGGGCTCCACCGACTTCCGCGTCGGCGCGTCCAGGCAGCTCTCGAGCACAGCCTCGCCCAGCGCCAACGGCGATTTGTCGACCAGCGCATGGTGCGACGCGACCGACGTCTACTCCATGGCGCCTGGCGGGCCCTATCGCGGAACGCCTGGTGCCGCGAACCGCGCCTGCCCCTGAGCTCGGACCGAGCGCTCGACGCGGCGATTGATGCGCTCACGCGGCCTGGGCGGTCACATACCCCTCGGCCATCGCGTAGCCCGAGAGCTGCTCCTTCATCGCGCGTCGTGCGCGGTGCAGACGGCTCATCACCGTCCCGATCGGGCAGCCGAGCGCCCGCGCGGCGTCTTTGTAGGAGCGCTCCCCCAGGTCGACCAGCATCAGGACCTGACGGAACTCGTCGGGCAGGAGCGAGAGCGCGGCGCTGACCTCGTCACCGAGCCCCTCGCCGGGCAGGACGCGGTCGCTCGTGGCGTGATCCCCGGTCCGCTCACGACGGATCTCCCCCAGGATCTCCCGCTCACGGCGCCGGCGGCGGTAGCCGTTGATGAACGTGTTGACCAGAATGCGGTGCATCCACGCCCGACCGTTGGTCCCGGGCTGAAAGCGTTCCCAGAAGGTCCAGGCGCGGAGCACGGCCTCCTGCACGAGGTCCTCGGCCTCGGCCCGGCTGCCGGTCATGCGCATCGCCGTGCCGAGGAGCTCTCCACGGTGGCTGAGGACCTCGCGGTCGAACTCCGCGCGCCTCGTGCTTTTCCGTCGCTTCGCGTCCATGACACCTCCAGTCGGTGGACGCTCTGAGCAACGGATGGGCCAGCTCTACAAAACCCGGTGAACGGCGCAATTCGTGGCGTTTCTCCGCAGCGAGGCCTTCCGCGTTCTGCCAGGTTGTCGACGTCTGGCCACGCTCGCGTGTCAGGCTGTCATCTGCGCGCTTCCTCGAGCGCATCCGGGAGACGGTCGCCGACCTCGCGAGCCAAGAGCCCCCGGTCGCTCCGGGCGGCGAGCTCACCGGCCCGCGCGTGCAGCAGCACCATCGCGCAGGCGGCCTCGAAGGGATCGGATGCGGTCGCGAGCGCCGCGGCCAGCGCGCCCGAGAGGACATCGCCCGTCCCGGCCACGCCGAGCGCCGGCGTACCGAGCGGACAGACGGCCAGCTTGCCGGAGGGCGCGGCGACGACGGTCCCGGCGCCCTTGAGCACCACGACCTGCCCCGTGCGGTCCGCCAGCCGTTGAGCCGCGCCGTAGCGGTCGCGCTGGATGGTCTTGGTGTCGGTGCCCAGGAGACGCGAGGCCTCCCCGGGATGGGGAGTCAGCACCCGGGGCCCCGCCGCCTCCCGCAGGAGCGAGGGGCCCGCTTCGGCCACCGCCGTCAGCGCGTCCGCGTCGAGCACCGCCGGGATCGGCAGCTCACGGGCCAGCGCCACCGAGAGCGCCCTGCCCTCGTCGTCGAGCCCGAGCCCCGGTCCGACCGCGGCCGCATCCATCTTCTCCGCCAGCGCCAGCACCGCCCGCCGCGCGCCCTCGCCGTCCTCGGGCAACGAGGCGGTCATCAGCTCGACCACCTTCTGGTCCAGCGCGTCCCGCGCCGCGCCGCGTGCCGCGATCGTCACCAGCCCCGCGCCGCCGCGGAGGGCGCCGTGCCCGCTCAGGAGCGCCGCGCCGGTCCGACCGGGCGAGCCGGCCACCACCAAGACGTGGCCGGCGGTGCCCTTGTGGGCCGCCATCGACCTGCGGGGGAGCCAGCGGCCCGCGTCGGACAGCTCGAGGAGCCCGTCGCGCGCATTCGGGCCCGGCACTCCGATGTCGAGGCAGACGACCTCGCCCGCGTGCCCGCGACCAGGCTCCTGCCAGAGCCCCCGCTTCTGACCTGCGAAGGTGGCCGTGAGGGCTGCCTCCACCGCCACGCCGAGCACACCGCCCGTATCGGAATCGATTCCGCTGGGCAGATCGATGGCGAACACCGGCGCCGCGGCCGCGTTCAGCGCGCGCACCAGGTCGGCGCGCCAGCCTTCGATCGGACGGTCGAGCCCCGTCCCGAAGAGTTCGTCCACCACCAGCGACGCGCCGCCGAGCGCCGTCTCGAGTGCGGCGTCGACGCCGCCGACAGTGCCGACCGTGACACCCACTGCCTGCAGCGCCTTCAGGTTGATGGCCGCGTCGCCGCCGACCTTGTCCGGGTCGCCCGCCAAGAGCACCCGTGGTCGGTACCCGAAGGTGGCCAATCGCCGGGCGATCACCCACGCGTCCCCGCCGTTCTGACCGGCGCCACCGACGATGAGAGGCGTCTCCAAGCGATCGGCCATCCGGCGCAGGAGGAGATCCGCCGCGCCGCGGCCGGCGTTCTCCATGAGGATCACGCCCGGTACGCCCGCGTCCATCACCCGCCGGTCGAAGGCCCTGGCGGCCGCCCGATCCAAGAGCGCCTTCATCCTCACCCCCCTCGAACGACCGCCTTCAACGCTCGCGCTCTCCCTCGGCGATGGCCGCCAGATAGCGCGCGACGGCCGCGTCGAGACCGACGAAGACGGCGTCCGCGATCAGGGCGTGGCCGATGTTGAGCTCGACCACCTCCGGGACGCGCGCCACCAGCACGCCGGTGTTGCGCGCGGTCAGCCCGTGCCCCGCCGCCACCGCCATGTCCGGCGCGATCTGGCGGGCGATCTTGGCCGCCTCGGCGAGCCGGATCAGCTCCCCTTCCCGCTCCGCCTCGGACTTCGCCTCGCAGTAGTCGCCGGTGTGCAGCTCCACGCTGCCGGCACCGATCTCGGCCGCCGCCTCGACCTGGGCGCGCTCGGGGTCGATGAAGAGGCTGAGCCGGATGCCCGCCTCGTCGAGCTGCGTCTTCACCGCCGCGAGCCGCTCGCGCTGCCCGTGCGCGTCGAGCCCGCCTTCCGTGGTGCGCTCCTCGCGCCGCTCGGGCACCAGCGTGACCAGGTCCGGGCGGATGGACTCGGCGATGGCCACCATCTCGTCGGTGGCGGCCATCTCGAGGTTCAGCACCGTCTTGACGGTCTCGCGCAGGATGCGGACGTCGCGGTCCTGCACGTGCCGGCGATCTTCGCGCAGGTGCACCGTGATCCCGTGGGCGCCGGCGCGCTCGCAGAACGCAGCCGCCTCGACGGGGTCGGGATAGCGCGTGTCGCGGGCCTGTCGCAGCGTGGCGACGTGATCGACGTTCACGTGGAGTCGAACCGGCACCAGGCGGCCTTAGCACGCGCCGCGAGAGCGCTCCAGCGCGCGGCTCAGACGAAGTCCGCGCCGACCTTGACCATCGTGTGGTGCTCGTGGGTGCGCCCGAGCACGACGTCGACGGTGTCGGTCGGACAGCGGGCGTACCAGACCAAGAGGCGCGCGATCAGGCGGAGCAGCTCGTCGTCGGGGATCTCCGGCGCGCGGTCGTGCACGCGGACCCCCCACTGCTCTTCGCCCTCGAAGATCTCGGCCCGCGCGAAGACGCGCCCCTTCTCGTCCTGGAAGTCCCAGTGCTGCTGAGCGCGCGCGGCCACGGCGTCCACCCTCGGCGGGACGACCCGGTAGATCTTCACGGCCGCCTCGTTCACGCGCCCTCCTCCTCCCCCGCGCGATCAATCCGCGAAGCGCTGCTGGAGGAGCGCTCCGATCGCGTCCCGGATCGACACGTCGGCGTACCCGAAACGCTCCCTCATGCGCTCCACCGTCCCCTCGGCTTGCGCCTTGCGGTCGCGGGAGAGCGTCGAGACGGCTCCTTCGTCGCCCGAGATCAGCACGAGCAGGTCATCGGCGATGTCGGCGAGCTGCTTCGTGCGCTTCGAGTAGGTCGATTCCTTCAGCTTGGCCAGGTAGCGCGGGAAGACCTTCGGGTAGCTGACCTCGGCGCCCGGGTTGTCGATCGCGTGCCCGGCCACCGTGCTGATGAGATCCCGCCGGAATTCCTCTCGCTCGCTGGCCTCGACATCGAGCATCCCCTCGATGTTCGCCATCAGCTTCTCGTCCGCTTCCTCGTAGGCTCCGGTGACGCGGTTGTAGACCCGCTCGCCCTTCACCCAATACGAGACGTGGGTGACGTAGCGGTCGAAGAGATCGAGGTACTGCGTCTCCTCCACGAGCCCGGTGCACTCGCGGAACTCCCCGTCGACGCGATCGAGCCAGCGTCCCCGCACCTGCTCGACGAACGCCCGGTGGTCGTGGAAGCCACCCTCCGGCTTCTCGCGGAGGAAGTCGTAGTCGTTCGACTCGCAGAACTCCTTCACGTGCTCGAGCACCGCGATCGGCGAGAGGCACGCGTAGCGGGCGTCCTGAGCGGCGTCCAAGAGCAAGTTCCGGATCTCGCGCGGTGAGACGCCGGTCAGGCCCTCGTAGTTCGGCCAGGTATCGGACTCGCGTCGCAAGATCTCGATGCCCGCCTTGAGCTGGTGCGCCTCGTCCGAGCCGAAGCGCTCGGGGATGGCGCCGTCGGCATAGAGCTCTGCCTTCTCGAGCGGCGTGAGCTGGTCCGCCAGGGCACCGAGCTTCTCGTTCTCGAGCTCCTCTCCCTGCGGCTTGCGCAGGCGGGTGAGCACGGCCCAGAGCGCGGCCACGTAGGTGGCGTGCGGCGCCACGTGCCGGCGAACCTGCGGCACGATCTGCGCGTCGTAGATGCCCTGCTCCTGCCGGTAGTCCAGCAGGTAGGGCACCCGCACGAGCTGCAGGCGACCGCGGAACGAGCGGTACTCGTGGTGCTCCTTGAACGCGGTCAGGTGCAGCTCGTTGCTGCTGGCGACCAGCACCGTGTTCAGCGGCAGCATCGAGTGTGTCAGCGAGACCTCCCCCGTCTCGATGGCCAAGAGCAGGTAGCGCCAGGCGTCGATCGGCCGCTTCAGGAGATCGCTGTACTCGAGCACCCCGCCCGAGGCGTCGACGAGCTCGCCGACCGTCTCGAAGAGGGTGAGCGAGCTGAGCGAGGCCGGCAGCGCACCGAGCGAGCGGTCCACGCTGATCTGCCGCTCCTGCGCGTCGACCGCCATCTCGGGGCCGATGGTGACCACGCCGACCCGGTAGCGTCGCGAGAACGGGTAGCGCTCGACCCGCACGTGCGAGAGCACACGGGCTGAGATCCCCGCGGTACGCGGTCAGGAGCGCCTCGAAGATCTGCCGGTTCTTGTGCCCGAGCTGGCCGCTCAAGAGCCCGTGCGGCGGCGGGTCGTCGATCTCGGCCCGCGCATAGCACTCGCGGACCAAACGGCGGCGTTCGGCGGGCGGCAGCAGGATCAATGGGTTCTCGCGGACCTCGCTGGTCAGCTTGACGTCGATGCGGTCGTCCGGGAGGTGCGCGTAGCTCTCCCCCGGACCGAGCGGGACGTCGCGCGAGCCGAAGCCGATGGTCTTTCCGTCGCTCCCGCGCGGGAAGATCCAGCTGAAGCGGTAGAGCGCCCCCTCGTCCTGGCCGGAGTAGTGCTCGAGCGCCCGCATCAGGCAGCCGACGAAGGTGCTCTTGGCGCTGCCGTTCGGCCCGTGCAGGAGGACCAGCCGGTTGGTCCGGCCCTCGCGCACGAAGTTGCTGAGGATGCGGTAGAAGCTGCGCTGGAGGCGCTCCTGGCCGACCAGGAAGTCGTGCCCGGTGCCGAGATCGGCCACGTCGCTGGTCTCGGCGCGCTCGAACTCGAGGTCGAAGAGGCGCCAGCGGGTCGTGGGGCCGCCCGGCTGCTCGACGTCGTACGTCCCGAACCAATCGAGGCAGTCGCGCAGGTAGCGGGCGGCGTCCCGGCTGTGGCGCCAAGGGTGCTGGGCGAAGAGGTCGAGGTACTCTTCGAACGAGAGGACGCGCTTCTCCGACTCGAAGCGGTCCCGAACGACCGCGCCGATCTGCGTGAGGCGTTGACGAGAGTCGATCATGCCTCAGTCGGTCTAGTGTACCGGGAGCGCGAGGGCCAGAGTGCGGTGCTCGGGCATGCAGGAGGTCGCCGTGCAGACGGCGAAATCGACCTCTGCCGTCACGTCCTGGTCGCCGGCGGCGCCGGGGGTGAAGGACACCTCGTAGCGCGCCCGCTGCTGGGTGAGCTCCGCCGCGTCCTGCTGGTCGAGCGAGGCCTCGGGGAAGGTGACCGACGAGGGGCCCGAGAGCGCCACCGCCATCGGGTAGGCGTCGTTCACGTGGTACTCGCCCTCGGGGCTGAGCACGATCTCGAAAGTGCCCGCCTGCCCCGCGGTGTACGGCCCCGAGGCGGTCGCCCGCAGCTCGTAGCCGGGGCCGTGCGCGACCGGCCCGGGCGGCTCTTCGGCCGCGGGCGGCTCCTGCTGGGGCTCGGCGTGCTCCGTCTCTGCAGCGCGGGTCGCCTGCGGAGAGGCCTCCTCGCCACCGCAACCGATGCCGAGCGCGAGCCCCGCCACCACCGCCAGCCACGTCGAACGCTTCATTCGCCTCACCTCCGCACGGCGCGGTTTTGCGGCCGCCTCTCGACCGTGAGCCCGCGCGTCGGGTGGAGTATGGTCCACGGGTGGGCGAGAGCACACCGCTTCGCGAGATCGAGCGCTTCGCCGTCCAGCCCTTCGTCGGCGCGTCCACTGGCCGCGCGGACACAGGCTTCGAGGGCCGCCCCGAGATCGTTCGACACGACGACCGTCGGGGCGAGGTGATTGTCGAGGCGCCGTGGGCGGAGCGATTGTCCGGCGGAGCAGTCGTGCGCGCTCGCGCGGTGGCGAACTGGCTCCCTCGCGCGGAGCCGATAGCCTCTCTGAACGCCCCGTGAGCTGCCCTCGCTACTCGTTCCTGACGCTCGCTCTCGCCCTGCTCGGCTGCGGCGGCCCTCCCCCGTGCGCGAGCTCGGCCGCCTGCGGGCAGGGCCGCGTCTGTGGGCTGGACGGCCGCTGCGGGGCCCTTCGCGGGCCCGAGGGCGCACGCTTCGCCGGCTCGCGCTGGCTTCACGCCACCGACTGGGGAGTGGCTCCCTCGAACGCCACCCAGGACGACGTCATGCATCTGGGAGGACCGGGCGGCGGTCAGGGGCTCTTGGCGTTCGGTCCGCTGCCGAACGCCGGCGGCATCCTACGGGCGCTCCTGGTGCTCACGCCGCGCGAGCCCGGGGAGCGCATCGCCGCGCCGGGCGAGCTGATCGTCGAGCCCGTGGGCCGATTTCGGGGCGGACATCTCCCACCGCGGCTCGGCTCGACGCCGCTCACATTCGCTGCAGGCCGGGTGGCGCTGCCGATTCGGGTCGGCTCGCCCCGCCCGCATCGACGTGACGGATGCGGCCCGCGCGGCGGCCCAGCGCGGGGGCCACGCGCTCTACCTGCTCATCCGCCTCTCCGGAGGCGATGCCGCCGGAGCCCGCTTCGCGTCGCCGTGGGCGTCCGGGGACCGAGTGCAGCCCCGGCTCGAGCTCCTGCTCCACTGACGCGTTGCGTCGAAGCCCTCCATGGCCTAGATGTCCTCCGCGGAAGTCGCAACACGTTCTGGCCGGTTCTCGACGCCAATCTCGGGCGCGAGCCTCCTCGAAAATGCGTTGCATTTCCTGCGGGGGCGCGCACCCAATCTCGACGCCGATCCCTCGGCCATACCGGTCACGACTTCCGCCCCGGACATCTAGGCCCAGCGCTCCCTGCTACCGGCGTCCCGAGGTTCGATTGGGGCTCGGAAGAGAACGGTGCAGGGGAGTTCGGAGCCGGCCTACCAGTCAGTGCCGAGGAGGATGCCGTGAGCGAAGGTCGCATTCTGTTGCTGGAGAACATCCACCCGGGCGCGCGCGAGAATCTCACCGCAGCGGGCTTCGACGTCGAGCTCCTGCCCGGCTCCTTGCCGGAAGCCGAGCTGATCGAGGCCGTGAAAGACGTGGTCGCCATCGGGCTCCGCTCGAAGACCCAGATCACGCCCAAGGTGCTGGAGGCGGCGGAAAACCTGATCGCGATCGGCGCGTTCTGCATCGGCACGAACCAGATCGCGCTCGACGACGCGCACCGCCGCGGCGTCCCCGTCTTCAACGCGCCCTTCAGCAACACCCGGAGCGTGGCCGAGATGGTGATGGCGGAGATCGTCTTCCTCGCCCGCCAGCTCGGCGACCGCAACCGCGAGGTGCACCAGGGCCTGTGGAAGAAGTCCGCCGTCGGCTGCCACGAGGTCCGCGGCAAGACCCTGGGCATCGTGGGCTATGGCCACATCGGCCGTCAGGTCGGCGTGCTCGGCGAGGCCTTCGGGCTGAACGTCGTCTTCTACGACATCGTCAGCCAGCTCCCGATGGGCAACAACAAGCCCGCCGCGTCGCTCGAGGAGCTGCTCGAGGTCAGCGACTTCGTGACGCTTCACGTCCCGGCCACGGCGCAGACCCGCGACATGATCGGCAAAGGCGAGCTCGCGCGGATGAAGGAGGGCGCCTACCTCATCAACCTCAGCCGCGGCAACGTGGTGGTGATCGAGGACCTCGTGGAGGCGCTCCAGCGGGCGCACCTGGCCGGCGCGGCGATCGACGTCTACCCGCAGGAGCCCGCGCTCCAACGCCGAGCGCTTCACCACGCCCCTGCAAGAAGTGCCGAACGTGATCCTCAGCCCGCACATCGGCGGCTCCACGGTGGAGGCGCAGGTGTCCATCGGGCAGGAGGTGTCGACGGCGCTCACCAAGTACCTGAAGTGGGGCACGACGGTGGGCTCGGTGAACTTCCCGAGCGCCGATCTGGCCGTGCGCGACAACGTCCATCGCATCCGGCACGTGCACCGCAACGTGCCCGGCGTGCTCGGCGACGTGAACCGCATCGTCGCCGGTCTCGGCGCCAACGTGCTGGGCCAGGTGCTCGTCACCGATCCGCAGGTCGGCTACCTGCTGATGGACGTCGAGCAGGACGCGGGCGAAGCCATCTGCCAGGGCATCCGCGAGCTCGAGACGACGCTTCGCGTCGACCTCCTCTACTGACTCGCGCTTCGGCTACAGGATCTTGCCCGGGTTGAGGATCCCGTTCGGGTCGAGGGTGCGCTTCAGCGCGCGGAGGAGCTCGAGCTCCGCCGGGCTCCGCGTGTAGCCGAGCCACTCCTTCTTCAGCAGCCCGACGCCGTGTTCGGCCGAGATGCTGCCCCGGTACGCGCGCACCAGCTCGAAGAGCGCGCGATCGGCCTCGTGGACGTGGTCGAGGAAGATCTCCTTGGCCATGTCGTCCGGCTTCATCACGTTCACGTGCAGGTTGCCGTCGCCGATGTGGCCGAAGAGGCAAATCTCGAAGGCCGGGGAGCGCTCCTCGAACGCGCGCTCGAGCTCCTCACAGAACGCAGGTAGCGCGGCGATCGGAAGCGCCACGTCGTTCTTGTGCGGCAACCCGGTGGCGCTGAGGCTCTCGCTGATCCCTTCGCGCAGGCTCCAGAGGTGCGCTGCCTGCTCGCGGTTGCTCGCCAGGGTGCCGTCGAGCACGAGCTCCGCCTCGATCACCTCCCCCAACCAGCCGTCGAGACGGTCGCGGTCGGCCGCCTCCACCTCCAGCAGCACGAAGTAAGGCGCGTCCTCGGAGAGCGGCGAGCTCAGCCCGCGATGGCGGGTCAGCCGCGCGAGGCAGCGGTCGGTGAACATCTCGAACGCGCTGATCGTGAAGGGGCCCCGGCGCGCGGCGTCGAACACGCGCAGCACGCCCGCGATATCCGGCACCCCGAAGAGGAAGACGTCGAGGTGGCCCGACAGGCGGGTGAGCTTCAGCGTCGCCTCCGTGATGACGCCGAGGGTTCCCTCGCTGCCGATGAAGAGCTGCCTCAGGTCGGCGCCGGTGTTGTTCTTCTCCAGCGCGCCGCCGAGCTCGAGCACCTCGCCGGCCGCGGTCACGACCGTCAGCCCGAGCACCCACTGCCGGGTCAGCCCGTAGCAGATGACCTTCACCCCGCCCGCGTTGGTGGCGATGTTGCCGCCGACCTGGCTCGAGCCTTTCGACGCGAAGTCGACCGGCCAGGTCAGCCCGTGCTCGGCGGCGGCCGCGTGCACGGCCTCGGTGACCGCGCCCGCCTCGACGCGCAGCGTCATGCCGACGGTGTCGACCTCCCCGATGTGGCTCATCCGCGAGAGCGAGAGGACCAGCTCACCGTCCTTGGCCACCGCGCCGCCGGCGAGGCCCGTGCGACCACCGGAAGGCACGACCGGCAGTCGGTGACGGTCCGCGACGCGAAGGATCGTCGCGACCTCGGCCGTGCTGCGGGGAAACGCCACGGCGCACGGGGCCGCCTCGTACACGCGTGTCCAGTCGCGGCCGTAGGTGGCCAGAATCGTCTTCCGCCGTCGAGATGCCGTCCGGGAGGGCGGCGCGCAGCTCGGCGAGGGCAGCCTCGTGGGGAGCGCTCACCCCGCAGCTCTAGATGTCCTCCGCGGAAGTCGCAACACGTTCTGGCCGGCCCTCGACGCCAATCTCGGGGGCGAGCCTCCTCCAAAGTGCTTTGCACTTCCTGCGGGGGCGCGCCCCCAATCTCGACGCCGATTGCTCGGCCATACCGGTCGCGACTTCCGCCTCGGACATCTAGATGTGCGCGGCGTGGGGCGCAACGCGGCCGGCGGCCCCGACGTCCCGCCCGCCGGCGCGCCCGGCGTCCGCTCCGAGTCGCTCGATGGCGACGCTCGCTCGTGGAGGATGCCGGGGACCGCGGGTGTCGCGAAGCTCTGCGCACGTGTCGAATGGCCACGGCGACCGGGCTCGGCTCGCGGACGCACCACCTGGGCCTGCGCTTTGCTTCGCGCCGATCGGGACCCGTCGTCGGCGGGTCGTCTCGATCCGAGGAGCGAGCTCATGAGCACGAGCACGAGCACGAGGAACGGCACCTTCGCACGCTGGTTTCTCTACACGCGCGAGCGGGACTCGCGCCCACCCCCGGAGCCGACCGGACCCGACTACGATCGGATGTCGGAGGTCGAGCTCAGGGCGCGCGCCCGCGTCGACGGGATCCGAGGATTCGCGGGGCTGGGCCGCCCCGAGCTGATCGCCGCGCTGCGCGAGCGTTGACGGGGGAATCCTCGCGTCCGTGCTTGCGGTGCCGCGCCCGGCTGAGGCACTCTGTCCGCTCGAATGCGCCGCACCAAGAGGCTCGGTCGATACCATCTGACGGAACGAATCGCGTTCGGCGGGATGGCCGAGCTGTTCCGGGCATTCACGTTCGAAGCTGACGGCTTCAAACGGGACGTGGCCATCAAGCGGCTGCTCCCGCACTTCCTGGAAGACCAGCAGTTCATCACGATGCTCACCGACGAGTTCAAGCTCGTCAGCCACCTGAAGCATCCGAACATCGCCGAGGTCTTCGAGCTGGTGGAGGTCGACTCGAACCTCCTCATCGCGATGGAGTACGTCGACGGCAAGGATCTTCGCTCCACCGTCGAGAAGGCCCGCTCGCGAGGCATGAAGCTCGGCCTCGACGACATCGCCTACGTCCTCGCCCGCGCGCTCGACGGGCTTCACCACGCCCACGTCGCCCGTGACGAGCACGCGCAGCCGCTCAAGATCGTCCACCGCGACTTCAGCCCCTCGAACCTCCTGATCGGCTACGACGGGACGGTGAAGCTCTGCGACTTCGGGATCGCGAAGGCGACGCACAACCGGATCGAGACGAAGACGGGGATCATCAAGGGCAAGGTCAAGTACATGAGCCCGGAGCAGGCCTTCGGCCGCAAGCTCGACTGGCGCTCGGATCTCTTCAGCGCCGGGAGCGTCCTCTACGAGCTCGCCACCAACGCGTCGCCCTTCAACGCGCCGAACGAGATCGATCTGATCTTCGCCGTGCGCGACGCGAACCCCACGCCCTGCATGGAGATCAACCCCGACATCCCCGAGCAACTCGGCCGGATCATCGAGAAGGCCATGAGCCGCTCGCGCTCCGCGCGCTACCAAACGGCGCTCGAGTTCCGGGACGCACTCTTGCGTTTCTTGCGCAACTACAACCCGCGTTATCGTCGCACCAAGCTCGCGCGCTTCATGAAGCGAGCATGGGTCGAGGAGATCGAGCGGGATCTGCGAGCGATGGAGGAGTTCGTCCTCGACAGCTCGAGCTCGGACGAGAGGCAGAATCTCGGGAAGAACCTCATCGCGGACGCACTCGGGCCGGGCGCCAGCTACAGCCGATTCAGTCCGCAGCCGACCAAGACCGGCGACAAGCCGGACGAGGTGCATCAGGTCAAGACGGAAATCTTCGACGCGCCGGCCGAGGAGGAGGAACCCGAGTACCCGACCGAGCGCACCGTGAAGGCGCCCTCCCCCTTCAATCCGCTGCACAACGAGAAGACGGCAGTGGTGAAGGACGGCGGCCAGAACCGTCGTTGACGCAGCGCGTCATGCTGATTCACCTCGTCGACGGGACCTACGAGCTCTTCCGCATGTTCTTCGGCGCTCCGTCCGCGACGAACCCCGCCGGGCGCGAGGTGGGCGCCACCCGCGCGCTCTTGCGGTCGTTCTTCGCGCTTCTCGGCCGAGCGGACGTGACCCACGTGGCGGTGGCGTTCGACCACGTGATCGAGAGCTTCCGGAACGATCTCTTCGATGGCTACAAGACCGGCGAGGGCATCGATCCCGATCTCTTCGCTCAGTTTCCGCTGGCCGAGCGGGCCACCGCCGCGCTGGGGATCGCGGTGTGGCCGATGGTGGACCTCGAGGCCGACGACGGGATCGCCACCGGTGCCGCGCGGGCCAGCGAGGAGCCGGCGGTCGAGCAGGTCGTGCTCTGCTCCCCCGACAAGGACCTCGCCCAGTGTGTCCGCGGCGAGCGCGTGGTCCTCTGGGATCGCCGCAAGGACGTGATCCTCGACGAGGCCGGCGTGTGGGAGAAGTTCGGCGTCGGGCCCGCCTCGATCCCCGACTACCTCGCGCTCGTCGGCGACAGCGCGGACGGGATCCCGGGCATTCCCCGCTGGGGCGCGCGCTCTGCGGCGACCGTGCTCGCGCGATACCGGCACCTCGACGACATCCCCGATGCCCACGAGGAATGGGAAGTGAAGGTGCGCGGCGCGGCGGGGCTGGCCGCGAGCCTGCGCGAGCGCCGAGAGGACGCCGCCCTCTACCGGCGCTTGGCGACCTTGCGCACCGACGCCGACATCGACGCCCGGCTCGAGGCGCTCGAGTGGCGGGGCGCCAACCGCGACGCGCTGGCTGCGCTCTGCGAGGAGCTGGGCGACGGCCGCTTCTTCGAGCGCGTCACCCGCTTCGCCGACTGACGACCGCTGCTCGTCGAGTGCTCAGTTGCGACGGATGATGACGCGGTGGTGGGTGCCCGACTCGTCCACCACGTCGCGCCGCTCCTGGAGCAGCGTGCGGGTGCGCTGGGCCACCTGGTCCGTCGCCTGCGAGAGGTGCCAGCGCGCCCGCGTGCTGCCGTCGGAGTCCGCCCACTTCACGAAGAGGATGAACTGGCCGTCGAGGATGCTGTCCTCGTTGGTCTCGACCGTACCGAAAGCGCCCTCGCCCTCGCCGACCGTCAACACGATCTCGTCGCCCACGTTCTCGCCGAGCATCACGCGGTCCACGTGCGACACGAGCCGGTAGGTCCGGCGCCGGTCCAGATCGGAGATCGGTCCGCAGCGTTCGCACCGTGACGAGCGCGACGATGTCCGCTCGCGTCACGCGCTGATCCAGCTCGTCCTCCCAGCTGGTCAGCCATGGGCCTTCGAGCACTCGTGGGTCGCGCACCATGTCGAGGCCGTCTTCGAACACGGCTTCGTCCTGCGCGGTCATCGGCGAGCTGACCGTCGCGATGGTCTGTGGATGCGCGGTGCTGCCACACCCGGCGATGAACGCGAGGAGGGCGACTGAGAGCGAGAAGGGGTGGCGCATTTTCGGGGAGCCGAAAGGTAGGGAACGTGACGGACCGGGTCAATCGAAGCGCGCTCGAGTCAGGTCCCCGTCTTCGAGGCGGCCTCCGAGCCGCTCCCACAGCGCTGCCAGATCGCCTGCCAAGGGCGCCTCGAGGGCGATCGGTTCTTCGCGACGCGGATGGGCCAGGCGCAGCCGGTGTGCGTGCAGCGCCTGCCGTTCGTGGCCCAGTCGCGCCGCCAAGGCGGGCGTCATCCCTCCGTCGATGTACTCGAGGAAGGGCTGCGGGCCTTCCGGGCCATAGAGCTTGTCGCCGACGATCGGATGACCGAGGGCGGCCAGGTGAACGCGGAGCTGGTGCTGGCGCCCCGTCTCTGGACGAAGCGCCACCAGGGTGTGCTCGGGTGCGCGCGCCACCGCTCTGTATCGCGTACGGGACGGAAATCCGTCGTCGCGGATCTCCATCAAGAGGTGGAGGCCTTCGTCGGGGCGACCGATCGGCAGATCGATACGGCCCTCCTCGTCCACCGATCCGTGGACGATCGCCAGGTACACCTTCTCGACGCGGCGTTCCTCGAACGACCTCTTGAGGTGCCGCTCGTCGGCCAACGTCCGGGCGCACACCAGCACTCCGCTGGTCTCACGGTCGAGACGGTGGGCGAGGTGCGGCGTCTGCTCTGGATAGCGTTCGCGGAGCAGGTAGGTGAGCGTGTTGCGGTGATACGTCGCGGTCGGATGCACGGGCAGGCCAGGCGGCTTGTCCACCACCAACATGGCCGCGTCCTCGTAGACCACGCCGAACTCGGTCGGGGTCTCCGGCTCCTCGAAGTGAGGACGGACCAAGAGGACCGTCTCCCCTTCGCGAACCCGCTCGCTCGGCCGCCGCCGCTTGCCGTCCTCGTGGACGGCGCAAGCCCGCACGATCCCGTTGGCCCTGGTGCGGCTGAGCCTTGGGATACGGTTCTGGATGAACCGATCGAGGCGCAGCCCCGCGAGCTCCCGCGGAACCGGGAAGCTCAGGACGATCGAGTCGGACGGGTAGCCGGGGGGCGGCCGCCGAGGAGCACGCTGCATGGTGGCACGTCGAGCCCGCACGGAGCTCGACGAGCCGACCGCGCGGCACCCGCGACGTCAGGCCGCTTTGGTGATCTTACCGGACCGGATGCAGCGCGTGCAGGCGCGAACGCGCATCACCCGACCGTCGACGACGGCCCGAACGGACTGGAGGTTGGGGTGTTGCCACTTCCGCGACTTGCGGTTCGAGTGGCTGACGTTGTGCGCGGCCTGGGCGCCCTTGCCGCATATGTTGCACCGATATGCCATGATCAGTCTCCCGAGAGGGGAGCGGTGAGTAGCACCCCCGACGTCGGCCTGCAAGCGCGGTCGGGCTCGGGAACATCCGGATGCCCGCACGACGTTCCACCAGCTCCAAGGTGTCGACCGAGCGCCCCGCCGAGGACCGAGGGCGCGCGCCCGAAACGAACCGGGCTTCGCGCTCACGACCGCGCCGGCGCCACGTCGCGCTGGCCGCGCTGTGTCTGCTCGCCCTCTTCCTGCCGGGCCGCACCACGACCACCGGGCCCACTTCCGAGCCGACCGGGTGGGGCGACGCGCCTCGACCCGAGGGTCCCACGGTGGCGCTCACGGTCGAGAACGGGGCCTCCGATCCGCCGGGAGAGGTGCGGGTGACCTTGGTGGAGGAGGGCTCGCGCGAGACGCTGGCCCGGCACGCGGGGCCCTTGCCGGCCCTGCTCGCCGCGCCGCGCGACGTCCCGCTCGTGCTGATCGCCGAGGCGCCGGGCCGGACTCGACACGTGGCGCGCATCCGGCTCACGGCCGACCGCACGCTCCGGGTGCCCTTTCCCGAGGGCGGCGCCATCGGCGGGATCGTCTCGGCCGAGGACGGCGCGCCCGTGGCCGAGGCGACGCTCCGTATCGAGCGCGAGGGCGACCCGAGCTACCCGTGGGCGGCGCGCACGGATGCGGAGGGTCGCTTCCACGTCGATACGCTGGTGCCGGGTCGCTTCCACGTCGAGGCGGTCGCGCCCGGGTTCGCGCGCGCGCTGCGTGACGGCGTGGAGCCCGGCGCGGACCTGCGGCTGACCCTCGCGCGGGTCACCCGGGTCAACGGGCGGGTGGTGGACCCCGACGGCCGCGGCGCGGCGGGCTCGACGGTGGTGATCGCGGGCAGCGGGCTGTGGCCGGCCCGTCAGACCGAGACCGACGACGACGGGCGCTTCGAGCTCGAGGCGATTCCACCCGGCGTATACGAAGTGCGCGCGTTTCGCGACGAGCTCGCGGCGCCGCCGCGGCGGGGCCTGAGCGTGGAGGCGGGCCAGCCGGCCTTCCTCACGTTCGCGCTGGCCGAGGGCGCGATCCTGCGGGGCGTGATCCGGGACGCGGTCGGCTCGACGCCCATCGCCGACGTCCAGGTCACCGTGAGCACCGAGGCGCTCGACGCGGCCCCCCGCGCGACCACCACCGACGCCGAGGGACGATTCCGGGTCGGGGGCCTCGGTAGCGCGGCGGTTCGCGTGAGCGTCTTCGCCGAGGGCTACGTGCCGGTCTCCGCCCTCGAATGGAGCCCCGCGCGGCCCCTCGAGCTGACGTTGGAGCCCGCCGCCAGCTTGGTTGGCATGGTGCTCGACGAAGACCGGCAGCCGCTCGAGGGCGCGACCATCGAGGTGCTGGGGGAGACCGACGAAGGGCAGCCGGTCGCGCTGGATGCGGCGACGTCGTTCCGGTCGGCCGTATTCGCCGCCCAGCTCGCGCCGCTCGAGGTCACCCCGGGCGGTCCGCTGCCGGTCGTCGAGGGGCCGGTGCCGCCCATCCCGCTCGCGCCCGCGGTGGACTTCGACGCCCCGCACTTCGACGCCCCGCCGCCCGCGCCGGCCGAGCTGCACGCCAGCGCCTCGTACGTCACCGACGCCGAGGGCCGCTTCCGGATCGGCGGCGTGCCGCCTGGCCGCGTCCAGATCATCGCCCGCGCGGCGGGGCGCGCCTCCGCCTCCACACCGCGCATCTTCGTGACCAGCGGGCGCGAGCGCGACGACATCGAGCTGGTGCTGCCGCCGGCAGGGCGACTGCGCGGCGTCGTTCAGGACGGCCGGAGCGAGGGCGTCGAGGGCGTGCTGGTGGAGGTCCGCGCAGACCGCGAGCCCTACCCGCGGGTGACGTTCACCGACGAGCGGGGAGCGTTCGAGCTGGACGATGTCTTCGGAGAGCTCGTCGTCACCGCGACGCCTCGCGGCAGGCCGGCGGCCCGCGCGGAGGTCAGCGTGGGCTCGGGCGAGGAGGCCGAGATCGCGCTCGCGCTCGAAGGTGAGCTCCACGCCGTCCACGGTCGGGTCGTGGACGCGGGCGGATTCCCCATCGCGCGCGCGCAGCTCGTCCTCAGCTCGCTCCGGGCGGACGCACCCTTCCGGCGCACCTTCTTCGCGCACCCCGACGGCACGTTCGAGCTGAACGGACTGCCCGCGCCGCCGTGGCGACTCTCGGCGGACGACGGGGAGCACGCGCCGGCGGAGCTCGACGTGCTGTCCGAAGACGCGCTGCGGGTCGTGCTCGCGTCGGCGGCGCGCGTGTCCGGTTCCGTGGTGGACGACCTGAGCGGTGAGGCCGTCGCGGCGACGGTCACGCTGAGCCGTGATGGGTTGCCGCCGGAGCGCCGCCAGACCCGCGCCGACGGTCAGGGCACGTTCTCGTTCGCCCGCGTGCACGCCGGCCGCTGGACGCTCGAGGTGGAGCGCGAGGGGTACCTGGCGCTGCGCGAGACGCTCGAGGTGGTGGACCGCGGGCGCGGGCCGCGGGACGTGGAGCTGGACGCGCTGCGGTTGGCTCCGGCCGGGCGGCTCGAGGGGACCGTCGTCGACGCGCTCGGCGCCCCGGTCGCACGCGCGCGCGTCCGGCTGGACGGCGACGCCTCGGTGCACACGCACACCGACCGCAACGGCGAGTTCGTGCTCCCCGGCGTGCCCCCCGGGGAGGCGTGCGCCATCGCCGAGCACCCGGCTGCGGGCGAGGGAAGGAGCGCCACCGTACGTGTGCTCCTGGGTCGCGAGACCCGCGGGGTGCTCGTCCACCTCGCCTCCCGCTTCGATCCCGAGCGGGCGGACGCCCTCCCCGGCCGTCGCACGGGCGTCGCCCTCTCGCTCGAGTGGAGCGGCGACCGCGCTCGGGTACGCGAGGTCGTCGGGCGCCGCGCGCTGGAAGCGGGCTTGAGGCCGGGGGATACGATCGAGACCGTCGACGGAGCGCCGCCCGCGAGCCTCCGAGCCGCCGCTCGGGCACTCCGCGGACCCCTCGGCGTACCGGCCATCCTCGGCGTTCGACGCGGCGAGGAGCGCGCCGTCGTCGTGGTGCCCCGAGAGCGCTGGCTCCCACGCTGAACGCGCTCAGCCCGGGTCTCGCGACGCGGTTCGGCGCGAGGCGTCGAGGACGAGGTGGAAGAGCACCTGCTCGATCTCCGGCGCGTCCCCCTCGACCCATACGGCTTCGTCGGGCAGCGAGGTGTCTACCGTCAGCCCTCGGTGGACCTCGCTGCCGACGAGGGCTCCCACTCGATCGAGGTACGCTCGCGTGACGCACGATCGCGCACCCATCTCGACGAGAGTGCCGGTGGTCAATCGAGGACGATCCAGCGCTCGCCGACCCGGCGCACCCGGCCGTCCGCCTCCAGCTTGAGGAGATGGGCCTCCGTCGACAGCGCGGCGAGCGGCCAAACGGCGGAGGGCGCATCGTCGTAGGCCATGGGGACGAGCTCTCCGGCCGTCGCCGGCGCCCCACGCCCCGAGAGCGCGCCCAAGACCTTGTCTTCGCGCGCCAAGCGGTGGTGGATGTAGTGCGTCAGAACGCGTTCGGGATCCCGGATGACGTGGCCGTGCGCCGGCAGCAAGAGAGAAGGCTCCTCGCCGCGCATCCGTTCCAGAGAGGCGAGATAGGCGCGCATGTCGCCGTCGCGGGGCTCGACGAGGATCGTTCCCACGCTGGCCACCATGTCGCCGACGATCATCGCCCGGCTGTGCTCTTCGAAGAGGCAGATGTGCCCCGGCGCGTGCCCCGGTGTGTGGAGAACACGCAGAGCGACGGGCTCCGGTCCGCGCAGGACGATGCGCTCCCCTTCCTCCAGGAGCCGCTCGAAGCGCATCTCACCTGCGAGGCGCTCGGCCGTGAGCCGATGTCCCCAGAGCGGCAGATTCAAGCGCTCGGCCAGCGCCTTCGCGCCCCCCACGTGATCCGGATGGTGGTGGGTCGCGACCAGCGCGATGGGCTCGATACCGTCCCGCCGGGCCTCCTCCACCCATCGCACGGCGCGCTCGAGCTCGTCGGGATAGGGGGTCGCCGGCTCCACCAGCAGCGCGCGCCCCGAGCCCACCAAGAACGAGTTGGTGTGGGTGGCCGGCGGGAGCGTCGGGCTGCGGAGCGGCAGCATCTGGAGCCACGGGACCACCTCCCAGCGCTGACACTCCTCGCCGGAGGCGCCGAACACGCCGCGGAGCCGCTCGGGCTCCAGCCGACCGTGCCGCGTCAGCGTACGCAGCAGCACCGCCAGCGGCGGCGCCAGGAGCACTCGACCGGCGGACCAACGCGCCAACGCCACAGGCGCCGAGACCCACTCGGCGTGCTCGAGCTCGTCGAGCACCTCGGCGGGCTCGATCCGTTCCGGCAGGACGAGCGCGAAAAACGTCGTGTCGAATCGGACCCGCGCGTACGAAGGCGTGACCCATCGCCCGATGGGCACGAGGTCGCCGGTGCGCCAGCGGAGCCCGAGCTCGCGCATGTGGGCGTGCCCCGCCGCTGCGCTCTCACGGAACGAGGCGCGCAAGCGCTCGCACACGTCCGGCTCGAGCGGAGCTCGGCCCCGGGCCCACAGCAGCCCGACCTCCTCGAAGAGCTCGCGCAGCGCCGTCACGGCCAGGGCGTCACCGCTTTCGCGTGGCGCATCGCGATCGGGGTCCTCGAGCAGCCCGCCCGGTGCCACGTGAAAGCCGGCCAGGGCCGGCGCGGTGTCGGGCCGGCGCGCCCACAAGAGCTGGGGCGGCCCATCGCCCGGCGTAAAGAGAGGGACGACCGAGGCGGCGGCGCGGAGGGACGACACGTCCGCGGTATATCGCGCCGCTTCGCGACATGCCGCCGTGTTTCGCCGTGGCCGAAGAGCGAAGCCACCGCCCCTCCGAGCACGCGCTCGACCGCACGCCCCGCTTCGGGCGGCTACTCGTCGTCGAGGCGCGGGATGGCGGCGGGGGGCGGGAGGGGCACGTCGTCCTCGACCTCGCGGCCCGCATTCGGGAACATCGACGCACGCTTGCCGGGCAAGATCGAGGGCGAGCGACCCTCTTTGGCCGTTCGGGGCTCGCCGACGATCTTCAGACACGTCTTCAGGATGGTCTTCACGGTCTCGAAGACCCCGACCCCTTGCACCGCGACCGCCTCGATCTCGGGCAACCCCTCCGGTATCCCGAGCACCTCGCGCAGCGCATCCAGCGACAGCACGTTGGGCAGGTCGCGTTTGTTGTACTGCACGACCAGCGGGAGCACGTCGGGATCGTCGCCCTGAAGCCGGAGGTTCTTGGCCAGGTTGATGATGCTCTGCTTGTTGTCCTCGACCCGGTTGGCCTGCGAGTCGGCGACGAAGACGATGCCGTCCACGTGCCGCAGCACGAGCCGGCGGGTCCGGTCGTGCGCGATCTGCCCCGGCACCGTGCACAGATGCAGACGGACCTGGTAGCCCTTGAACGTGCCGAGCTCGACCGGGAGCAGGTCGAAGAAGAGCGTCCGCTCCGACTCGGTCGCCAGCGAGATGAGCTTGCCGCGGCGCTCGGGCTTCGTGCGCGAGTGGATGTGCTCGAGGTTGGTCGTCTTCCCGCCCAGGCCCGGGCCGTAGTAGACCACCTTGAGGTGGATCTCTTGATGGGCGTGGTTGACGAGAGGCATCGGCGGGTTGCCGCGGGCGGCCTGAGAGACTAGCCGTACCCGACCTCCGAGGAAAAGTCGACTCTCGTAAGAACCATGGCGATGTGCTTCACGGCGATGGCTCGCCGCGTCCGGAAGCTCGGTCCGACCTCCCGCCGGCGGCGCGCGCTGCGGGAGGACGCCATGAACCGAGCGCCGGACCGGGTCGGTGGCTCATGCCGCCGCGCGGAAACCGCGAAGGACGGCCGGAGCGTGGGCGCGTGTGCGCTTTTCACCTGGGCCGGCCTGATGCTCGCGGGATGCGGAGGCGCGCCCCCTCGGCCGGACGCGGATCATGCATTCGCGCGGATCCAGGTGCACGAGGCGACCATCGCTCACCGTGCCGCCGAGGCGCGCGCGTGCGCCGGCACCCGGCCCTGCCCCGCCGCCGAGGCCGTCTGCGCCGCCTCGCACGCGCTCTGTGACATCGCGCGACGGTTGGACGACGGCGACGCCTGGACGCGCTGTGCCACCGCCAGGCGCGCCTGCCCGCGGGAGGCCGGATGACGAGCTGGGTAGAGCGCGCCGAGGCGGCGCTGCGGGGCGGCAGCCCGGGCTCCGACGACATCGTGCTGCGGGGGCACCGCCCCGTCCTGCTCGACGCCGAAGGCATCCGCGCGGCGGCCGCGCCTCTCTTGGCCGCCGTGGTGTGGTCGGCGGCGGTCTTCCGGGAGATGGTCGCGGGGACCAGCGTCGATCCGCTGGCGGTCGCCTTCCGGGTGATCGCGCTCGGGCTCACGATGCGGGTGGTGCTGCTCGGCGTGCGGATGATGCAGCGCTTTCGGGTCTTCGCCCTGGCCCGCCGCTACGCGCTCGTGCTGACTACGGAGGGGCTCTTTCTTCGCACGCCGGACTTGGACGTGGCCGTCCCGCGCGAGGACGTGGTCGGCGTCGCGGAGCGAGGTCGCTGGCAGGAGCGAGCGCGGGGGCAGCGCGCCAGCGAGGTCTACGTCGTCACCGATCCCGAGTCGGGGCGCACGCATCTGCCGCTGCCGCCGGTGTTCGAGGAGACACCGGGCCGGTTGGCGGAGCGGCTCATGCGCTGGCGGGGCGGGGAGGATCTCGAGCCGGTCGAGCACCCGCCTCCCCACGCGCTGGCGAGCGCGGTCTACGACGCGGCGGCCGCGGGTCGCCGCGAGGCGGGCGTGTTGGCCGTCCCCCACGGCTTCGCGTGGGTGAAGAAGGGCCCCTACCTCGTCGTGCTCATCGCCGTGGCCGCCCTCGACGGCCTCGCCCGCGGGGGCGCGATGGTCTGGGACGCGGTCGACCCGCTGGTCGGCGCGGGTCTCCTCGTGGCGCTCTTCGCCGTCTTTGCGCGCTGGCTGTGGATGGAGCGCCGGGACATCGCACCCCAGAAAGGCCTGTCGATGGTGCTCACGCCGGCCGAGCTGCTCATCCGCACGCGCGGCGGCATCCTGCGCACCCGCTGGCGCGACCTCGCCAGCGCCGGCGTCACCGAGAAGCGCGCGTGGTCGGTGCTCGAGGGCGTCCACGAGGAGCGCAAGCTGGTGATCTCCCGCCGCGGCGCGGGCCCCATCACCTACGATGAGCCTTACCTCGGTCTCCCGGTCGAGGTAGCGCAGATCCTCGTCGACGCGTACGCCACGGGCCGCCTCCCC
Source organism: uncultured Pseudomonadota bacterium (assembly GCA_963832725.1). GTDB lineage: Bacteria > Myxococcota_A > Polyangia > Polyangiales > Sandaracinaceae > JAEZBP01. Next base: position 635,562 of record CAWHVG010000003.1, on the reverse strand, counting down.
TCCAGCTCCGCCGGCGAGTGAGCGCGGCCCCGGCCAGGGGCGCGTTCGCGGTGCGACCTCGCGAGCGAGGCTGACAATAGTGGGCAGAGCGCCTGGCGCAGTCCGTCGCGGGCGTCGCCAGGCCTCATCACGGCGCTCTGGCCGATCTACGGGCTCGGCAGTGGACCTCACGAAAAAGGCGGGCCTGCACGTGGCAGTCCCGCCTTTCGGCGACCTGGTTCGGAGGGAGCGTCAGTCGTCTTCCTCGAGGCCTTTTCCTTCCTCGTCGACCTCGTCCCGCCGCTTCTTGCGGCGCGCTCGCTTCGGGTCGACCTCGGCCTTCACCTCGGGCTTGATGCCGCCGGCGTCGTTGGGGATGAAGCGGATCTCCGTCCGAATCTCGAACGAGAGGCTCGTGAGCGCCTTCTGGAGCTCCTGCGCGAGATTGGTGGCGGAGAGGAAGTCCCGCACCTCGCCTGCGACCACCCGCACCATCGCGTTCTTCGTCTCGTCGACCTGCGAGAAGATGTAGCCGACGAGCTCCTTGGGGACGTGCTTGACGTTGTCGCCGAGCATGTCCCGGATCGCCTCGCCGCTGTTGCTGATCGTCCCGATGCCGGTCTCGAGGCCGCGCTCGATGGCACGCTTGAGCACCTCGGGCAGGATGCGCTCGAGGCGGCGGCGGCGGCGCTCCGGCTCCGGCTCCGTTCGGTCTTCGTCGTCCAAGGGGTCGGGCTCGTCGTCCAGCACGTCCTCGTCGTCCGGGTCGATCATCTCGCACCCGTAGTCCCGGGCCCAAGCGCGGTCAAGCTTGCCCAGCCCGGCTCCGGCCGGTATCTGGCGTCGCGATGGCGCGTGTCCTCTTCGTCTCCAAGCCCGTCGTCCCGCCCTGGAACGACAGCAGCAAGAACCTCGCGCGCGACGTGGCGGCGGGGCTGTCGCGGCACGTGCCCATCGTCATGGGGGACGGCTCGTCGGCGTGGGCGCCGCCGCGCGGCGAGGTCGAGGCCGTCTACCGCGACGCCGGCCGCTACGCGCCGGGCATGGCCGCCCAGCTGCGCGTGCTGAAGCGCCTCGCCATCGGACCCAAGAGCGCGCTGTGGCACTTCTTCTTCGCGCCGAACCCGAAGAGCTCCGCCGCCGGCCGCGCCTGCGCCACGCTCCGCCGAGCCGCGACGGTCCAGACCGTGTGCAGCCGACCGCGCGAGCTCAGCCGCGTCCGCTCGCTGCTCTTCGCGGACTGCACCGTCGTGTTGTCCCGCGCCAGCATGGAAGCGCTGCAGAGCGCGGGGGTACCCGCATCGAAGCTGGCCCACATCCCGCCGGCCGTCCCGCCGCTCTCGGCGCCGACCGACGAGGCGCGCCGCCGCGCCCGCGAGGATCTCGGGCTCCCGCTGGACGCCCCGCTGGTGCTCTATCCGGGCGATCTGGAGCTCGGCGACGGCGCCGCGCGGATCGTCGACGCCTTCGCCGCGATGGGCGACCGTGACGCACGCCTGGTGATGGCCTGCCGCCCGAAGACGGCGGATGCCGAGCGGGCGGAAGTCGAGCTCCGCGAGCGCGCTCGCGCCCACGGCATCACGGATCGCGTGACGTGGATTGGCGAGACGCCGCGCATCCACGACCTGATCGCTGCTGCCGATGTCGTGGCGCTGCCCAGCACCGATCTCTACGCGAAGATGGATCTGCCACTCGTCCTCCTGGAGGCGATGTGGCTGGCGCGGCCCGTGGTCGTGGCCTCGGGCGCGCCGGCCGCCGAGCTGGCCGACGGAGGCGGCGCGCTCGCGGTCGAGCCCGGCGCGCTGGCGGAGACCCTCGATCGACTGCTCGGTGACGACGCAGCGCGAGACGCGTTGGGCCGGGCCGCCAGGAAGGTCGCCAACGACCGCTTCACTCCCGATCGCATGGCGGCCGCGTACGAGACGCTGTACGACCGGCTGCTCGAGGAACGTCCATGAACGTCCAGCACAACGCCAAGCGCTACTACGACGACTTCAGCTCCCACTACGACCACGGTCGCGACCGCGGCTACCACGCCCTCGTCGACGAGCTCGAGCTCGCGGCGGTCGAGCCCTACGCGCGCGGGAGGCGCGTGCTGGAAGCGGGCTGCGGCACCGGGCTGCTCCTCTCGCGCATCGATCGCGTGGCCGAGGAGGCGGTCGGCGTCGATCTCTCGCGCGGGATGCTGCAGCACGCCAGGTCGCGCGGCCTCTCGGTCGTACAGGGATCGGTCACCGCCCTGCCCTTCGACGACGCGAGCTTCGACACCGTGTGCAGCTTCAAGGTGCTCGCGCACGTGCCGGACATCGACGCCGCGCTGCGCGAGCTGTCGCGCGTCACGCGGCCCGGTGGCCACCTGGTGCTCGAGTTCTACAACCGCTGGAGCCTGCGCTACCTCGCGCGCCTGGCCGCCGGCGCACGTCGCATCGGCCAGGCGCACAAGGAGAGCGACATCCCGACCCGCTGGGACACGCCGCGGGAGATCCTCGGCCGTTTGCCCTCCGAGCTGACGCCGGTCGAAGTGCGCGGCGTGCGGGTCGTGACGCCGACCGCCGCGGTGCATCGGGTGGCCGTCCTCGGCCGCGCGATGGGCACCGCCGAACGGCTGGCGTCGCGGTCGACGCTGCGCTGGCTCGGCGGTTTCCTGGTCGTCGTGCTGCACCGGGCCTGAGGGTCGCAGAATCTCCGGCGGCCCCACCGCCGATCCGTGCGCATCCGCGGCGTCGCCGCGCTTCCGCCGGCCGGACTTGGCGAGGGGCCGGTCTTGCCAGCCCAAAACCCCCAGACTATACGGACCATCGATGAGTGGCCGAAGCGACGAACGAAGCGCCGAGACCCTCCGCCGCCGCGCCGAGCGCGCGATGGACGAAGGGCGCGGTCGACGCGTCGTCGAGCCACTGCTGGAGCGCATCCTCAAGCTCGCGCCCGAGGGGGATCCCTGCCGTGTCTTCGCGCACCGCCACCTGGCGGAGCTGCGGTTGGAAGAGGACCCGTGGGCTGCGGCGCTACACCTCCGCAAGGTCATCGGCGCCAAGCCACACGACGATGTGGCGCACTCGCTGATGGCCTTGGCCCAGGCGCTCCTGGGCAACTACCGGGCGGCCGTGTCCTCGTACCGGCGCGCGCTCACCCTCGAGCCGCGTAACCCTTGGTACCATCACAACCTCGGCCACCTGCTCGACGTCGCGCTCGACGATCCCTCGGCCGCGCTGGCGCATCTCGAGGTCGCGCTCGCGCACGCGGACCCGCCCGAGCACGAGATCACGGCGTCGGTCGCGCACTGCCTGGCGCGCGTCGGTCGCATGGGCCAGGCACAGGAGCTGGCGCGGCAGGCGGCGGAAGCGGCGCCTGAGAACCGTGAGCACCGCGCGCTCCTCCGGTGGATCGAAGCCGGTGCACCGGCCGACGTCTCGGTACACGGCGTGAAAGCGGAGACGCGACGAGCGCGGACCTCGCCCGCGACCGACGAGGTCGTCGTCGGCATGCTCGAGGATCACATGCGCGACGCCGGCTTCACCGCGGTTCAAGTCGAGCACGCGCGCGCGCTCTGGGCCGACTACCGAGACGAGCGAGAGCCCCGCGTGAAGCGCCCGGAGATTCTGTGCCGCGGCGGTGCACTACGCCATCGTCGTCGTCCACGGCATCGGCGGCATCTCCCAAGCGTCGGTGGCGCGTCGTTACGGCGTGGCCCCCAAGAGCGTCTCGAGCCGCTTCGGCGACATCCAGCGCTCCCTGTCGCTCAGGCCGGGCGATCCCCGCTACGCCCGCTGACGAGCGCCCGCGCTGGGCCGTCCGGGAGATGGCTGCCCGCCTTTCGCATGGCGGCCAGCGCAGCTCCGGCCGTTCGAGCACAGCGAGCGAGCAGCGACCCGCGGCAGCTCCGGCCGTTCGAGCACAGCGAGCGAGCAGCGAGCGAGCAGCGAGCGAGCAGCGACCCGCGGCACCGCCGGCCCGTCCGAGCGACCCGCGGCAGCTCCGGCCGTTCGAGCACAGCGAGTGAGCAGCGACCCGCGGCACCGCCGGCCCGTCCGAGCGACCCGCGGCAGCTCCGGCCGTTCGAGCACAGCGAGCGAGCAGCGACTGCCGGCACCGCCGGCCCGTCCGAGCGACCCGCGGCAGCTCCGGCCGTTCGAGCGCAGCGAGCGAGCAGCGACCCGCGGCAGCAGGCGTGGCGTACGCGCGCCGTTTGCGCGTGCGCCGGGCCCCGTGCCAGCACGAAACCCGTTGCGTCTGAACACCAACCGTAGGCGGGTCGTGGGGGCTCTCAAGAGTTATCACATCTCGGAGAGCGGGCTTGAAGTCGGGGATTGGCTCTGATCTAAGCTCCTCATGAGCTCACAAGAGGTGCGGTTCGAGCTTCCGTTTGCCTTCAGGCCGGTCAGCTCCGAGTTCGCCGCGGTGGACCTGGGAGACGCTCGGCGCAACGAACGTGCAGGACGGATTGCCGAGTCCTGGGCACGTTCGCCCGAGATGACTCTGCCACGGGTCATGACCGGCAGCGCGGAGATCGAGGCCGCGTATCGGTTCTTCAACAACCCGCAGGTCGAGTTCCCGTCGCTCGTAGCTCCCCACGTCAGCGAAAGCTGGCGGCGGGCGGCTGCATCGAGCAGCGCGGGGTGGGTGCTCTCGGTGGAGGACACCACAGAGCTGCGGTTTGGTGGCACGACGCCGCGGCAGGGTCTTGGGGCGCTCATGAACGACGGGCAGGGCTTCTACGCGCACGTGGGTCTCCTCGCTTGCTTGGTCCAGAGCGACGAGCCCGGCGGTACGCCGGTGCCCTTGGGCGTGGGAGGCAGCGAGTTCGTCGTTCGACCGGTTGAGCCCGAGCCGAAGCGTAAGAAGCTCACGAAAAAGCAGCTGGAACGCGAACGCCACTTCGCCGAGGACAACGAGGCGCTGCGTTGGGAACGCGTCGCCGAGGAGATCGAGCGCTCCGGAGCCGCGGCGGAGGTGTCCGTCGTGCACGTCGCCGACCGCGAGGGCGACAAATATCCGTGGTTGGCTCAGCTCGTGGACCGAGGTCAGCGCTTCGTCATTCGGCAGACCCACAACCGCAGGCTGGCGGCCGACGAACAGCAGCAGGCCACGTACCTGAACGATCTGCTCTCGGAAAGCTCGCCGATCCTGGCGACACGTCGTGTGTCATTCGAAACCGTCGTCACCCGCGGCGGCCGTCGGCGTCGCAAGAACGCACGTCAGGGACGGGAGACCCGACTCGAGGTCCGCGCGACCACCGCCACCATCCGACGCCCTAAAGTCTGTCGGTCGGATCGGCAGGAGCTGACGCTCAACCTCGTCCAGGTCCGCGAAGCGGATCCGCCCGCAGGGGTAGAGCCGATCGAGTGGCAGCTGTTGACCACCGAGCCCATCGCCACCGAGCAAGACGTTCTGCGCGTGGTCGATGCGTACCGGGCGCGGTGGCTGATCGAGGAGTTCTTCAAGGCGATCAAGACCGGCTGCCACTACGAGCAGCTGCAGTTTCAACACCTGCACGCCCTGCAGAACGCGCTGGCCGTCTGCATGGCGCTTGCCTGGCAGATGCTCCTGCTCCGCACGATCGCCCGCGACGCGCCGCACACCCCTGCCGCCGCTGTGGTCACCGACGAACAGCTGGGCATCCTGATTGCCCTTGCCGCCACCAAGAACCCCTGGTCCATGTCCTTGCCGTCGCACCCAAACGCCAGGGACATCAGCTTCGCGATCGCCCGCATGGGCGGACACTTCAAGCACAACGGCCCACCGGGCTGGCTGACCCTCGCGCGGGGATTCCAAGAACTCGAACGCGTCCTGCTCGTCCAGCGGCTACTCGGCGGGGAGATGTGATCAGTCATGAGTGGGGGCTCGCCCCCGACGCCTAGGGGTGCCTCATCACGCGCCGCGCGACGAACGATTCGTCGTTTGAATCGTTCGTTGCGTGGCGTTGGGGGCGGGGCCCTTCGAAGGAGGGGGCGAGCCACCGCGACCCGCCGGACGATCATGCCCGGCACCAGCCCGGCACCGGCACCAGCCCGGCCCCGGCACCAGCCCGGCCCCGGCACCAGCCCGGCACCTCACCAGCCCGGAACCCCCGCGGCAGCCCCCGCACCAGCCCGAGCAGCCCGAGCACGAAACGCGGAGACCTCAGTCCAGACCGCGCTGCGCGCGCAAGAGCGCGCTCATGACCTCGTGCGACGCGCGCTGAATCGCGTCCGGCGTACCGTCACCGAAACGATCCGGATGAACCGCGCTCGCCAGCCGACGCAGCGCCCGTCGCGCATCGCGCCCGCGCGCAGTGGCCGGAAGATCGAGCAACTCCGCGGCCCGCGCGCCCTGCCGCAGCTGGCGCGTCTTGCGGAGCAGCACCGCGTACCCCTCGCGCGGCTCCGGCGGACCGCACGCGCCGACCACCCGGAGCGCGTAGAGAAGTCGCTGGGCCCTCCCCGAGTTGCGCGCCGCGCCGACCAACGCGTCCACGGTCGTGCCGCTGGTCAAGAGCGGCAGCATCGCCTGCTCGTCCGGCCACAACACCGCGTGCTCCAGCAGCTCCCGCCCGAGCGGCGTCAGCACGAGGATCCCGTCGCCGAGCCTCCGCCGAACGCTCCAGAGCGGCTCGCGCGAGACCTGCTCGCGCAACGCGGACACGATGAGCTCGGCGCTGGTGGGTGGCTCGCTCAGCTCGTAGAAGCCGAGGTCGGCGCGCCCCGCCGAGAGCCGGAGCTCGATCGGATCGAGCGCGAAGAGCCGCATGACCCGCCGGCGCAGCTGGCGTCGCAGCGCGTGGCTGAGCGCCGCTTGCGTCGTCGCGCCCACGCGGACGCCCCACGTGCCCAGAGGCATCCCGGGCGGAGCATCCGCGGCACGCGCCTTGGCCTCGTCCCAGGCGCCGGCCTCGCGCAGCGCCTCGCCGATCGAGTCGCCATCGTCCGGCGAGACCTGCATCGCCACCACGCGCCCGTCCCGCACGTCCACCCGCGCGGTGACGTCCGGCCCCTCGACGCGCAGCACACCGCGCTGCCCCGATCGCGCGAGCACGAGGAGCCCACGAGCGAGAGCAGCGCCGCCGGGCAAGGAGTCCACGTTCCATCCCATACCGGGCCCGATTCGCCGGTACCAAGTTTTCGGCGAACGCCTGCGCTGGCGAGTGGGCGGGGGCGCTCCTATAGTCGCCGCGCATGTCTCGACCGCCGGGCAAGGTGTACCTCCTGGGCGCCGGTCCCGGTGACCCGGAGCTCATCACCGCGCGGGCGCTCCGGCGCCTGGCCGAGGCGGACGTCGTCCTCTACGACGCGCTGGTCCACCCCGATCTGCTCTCGCGGGCGCGCCCCGACGCCGAGAAGGTGTTCGTGGGGAAGCGGGCCGGCCGACCTTCGGCGCGCCAGGCGCGCATCGATCAGCGGCTCCTCGACGCCGCCCGGGCAGGCAAGACCGTCGCTCGCCTCAAGGGCGGCGACCCCTACCTCTTCGGGCGCGGCTCCGAGGAGGCCGAGGCGCTGGCCGAGCACGGCATCCCCTTCGAGGTGGTGCCCGGCGTCCCCTCGCCGATCGCCGCCACCGCGTATGCCGGCATCTCGCTCAGCCACCGGAGCTGCTCGAGCAGCGTCGCCTACATCACCGCCACCGAGTCGGTGGAGAAGGACCGCAGCAGCCACGATTGGTCGAAGCTCGCCACGGCGACGCAGACGCTCGTCATCTTCATGGGGATGCGCAAGCTCGGCTCGTTGATGGCGCTCCTGATGGAGCACGGACGCGCACCCGAGACCCCGGCGGCGGTGGTGCAGTGGGCCTCGCTCCCCAAGCAACGCTGCGTCGTCGGCACGGTGGCGGACATCGCGGACGAGGCACGCGCGGCGGGTCTCGGTCTGCCGGCGCTCACCATCGTCGGCGAGGTCGTCTCGCTCCGCGAGCGACTCCGCTGGTACGACGCGCAGCCCCTCTTCGGGCACCGCGTGCTGGTGACGCGACCGGCCCACCAGCGGGACGAGCTCGAAATGCTCCTGCGGGACGAAGGCGCGGAGCCGGTGGCCATCCCGGCCATCCGCATCGAGCCGCCCGCCGACCCCGCACCGCTGCGCCGCGCCGTCGAGAACGCCGACGGCTATCGCTGGGCGGTGTTCACCAGCGCCAACGGCGTGCGCGCGTTCTTCGACGAGGTGGCGCGGCAGCGCCGCGACGCGCGAGTGCTCGGCAACGCCCGGGTCTGCGCCATCGGACCGGCGACCGCCGACGCCCTGCGCGCGCACGGCATCGTGGCGGACGTGATCCCCGAGGAGTTCCGCGGCGAAGGTGCCGCCCTGGCCATCGCCGAGACGGACCCGCACCTCGACGGCGCCGCCGTGCTGCTGCCGCGCGCAGCCGTGGCCCGGGACGCGCTGCCGCGCATGCTCTCGGAGCGGGGCGCGAAGGTCGACGTCGTGCCGGCGTACGAGACGGTCGGCCCCAGCGAGGACGACGCCATGGCGCTGCGCGACGCCATCCATCGCCGTCTCGTCGACGTGCTGACGTTCACGTCTCCCTCGACCGTGCGGGAGGTGGCGGCTGCGCTCGGCGAGCATGCGGACGCCGTCGCGTCGGGCTTCACCGTCGCCTGCATCGGACCGGTGACCGCTGAAGCGGCGCGGGAGCGGGGCTGGCCGGTGCACGTGACGCCGGCGGAGTACACGGCGCGCGGATTGGTCGACGCGCTCCGTGTCCACTTCGAGGAGGGGTCATGAAGAGACTCTGCGCGCTGGCGCTCACCGCTCTCGTGCTCGCCGGGTGCAACGGCATCGCCATGGGCCGCTCGGTCGAGTACACCGAGGCTGACCTTGCGAATGCGGGCGTGGACGATCACGGCGTCTGGGAGAGCACGCCGTGGTCGTCGCCCGACGCGCCGTGGCTGCCCTATACACCGCGGGTCACGGCGACCCTGCACCACACGCTGGGCTATGCGCCGCGCTCGGTGCTCGTCTACATCTCGTTCGACGACGCCGCGACCACGCCGGCGCTGGCGGCGGGCGACCTCGCGGAGATCTACGACGTCTCCGACACCACCATCACCGTGCACAACGACACCAACAACTCGTTCTTCTTCCGGGTGGTGGCGTTCTGAGCGAGACGCCCGACGTCTTCTCCACCCTCCCCCTCGACCGATCGGCCGAGCGCGCGGCGGCGGTGCTGCGGCTCGTCTCGGCGCTCGTCGTGACCGGTGCGGCGATCTGGCTGGCCTCGGTCGTGACGGCCGCTTGGGTATGGGCCTTCGTCGCGCTCGCGCTCGCGGCCAGCGGGGCTTGGGTGGCGATGGGCCTTCGGGCTCGGAAGAGGCTGGCCGACTCCGAGCGCTATCGGCTGGTCCTCGAGCGGGACGCCCTCACCCTGGTCGAAGGCGATCGAGAGCGTCGAGATCGCGTGGGGGACGATCGAGTCGGTCGTCACCGACGAGGAGAAGCTGATCGTGCGGATCGAGGTGCGCGAGGGCGAGCCGCTCGACGTCGAGCCCCGCTACGGAGGGCTCGGAGCGTACGATCTGGAGGCGGCGATCCGGCGCGCGCTCGACGCCGCGACGAAGGACGGCGCCTGAGGCGCGATGGACAGGTGCACACGTGCCGCGGTGTCCTTACAATTGCGGCGCTCGGTCGGACGGAGCCATGGGCGAGAAGTGGGACGAAGACGACGGTGTCATCACCGAGACCCGCAAGGAAGCGCGGGTCAAGCGACCGCGGATGTACCGCGTGTTGATGCACAACGACGACTACACGACCCGTGAGTTCGTCGTCGAGGTGCTGCGAGGGGTCTTTCACCATTCGGAGTCGGACGCGGTGCGGATCATGCTCCACGTTCACTACAACGGGCTCGGCGTGGCGGGAGTCTTCACCCGCGAGGTCGCCGAGACGAAGGTGGGGATCGTCGAGCAGCTCGCCAAGGAGCGGGAATTCCCGCTCCGGATGTCGATGGAGCCGGAAGAGGAGGACGAGGACGGATGAGCACCATCATTCGCGCGGGGTGTGACCGATGTCGTCTCCGATGATCGCACGCGAGCTGCAAGCGACGCTGCGCAAGGCCTATGACGAGGCCGCGCGCATGCGCCACGAGTACGTGACGCTGGAGCATCTGCTCTTGGCGCTCTTGGACGATCCCAAGGCGTCCAAGGCGCTGGAAGCCTGCAGCGTGAGCCGGACGCACTTGCGCAAGAAGCTCTACGCTTTCTTCGACGAAAAGGTGCCGAAGCTGCCGGAGGACGTGGACGCCGAGCCCCATCAGACGCTGGCGGTCGAGCGCGTGCTCCAGCGCGCCGCCATCCACGCCATCTCGTCGGAGATGAAGGTGATCGACGGCGCCAACGTGCTCGTGCAGCTCTTCTACGAGCGCGAGTCGCACGCCGTGTATCTCCTCGATCAGGAGGGGGTGCAGCAGTTCGACCTCAAGCGCTACGTCAGCCACGGCATCCGGCCCGACGGGAGCGCGGAGGCGGAGGCCGACTTCGGCCCCGCCATCGACGATGACGACGACGAAGGTGGCGGGAGCCGTGTCGATCCGCTCGAGGCCTACTGCGTCGACCTCATGCAGGAGGCGGCGGACGGCCACATCGATCCGCTGATCGGGCGCGAGAAGGAGCTCGATCGAACCATCCAGATCTTGTGCCGCCGCCGGAAGAACAACCCGGTCTACGTCGGCGAGCCGGGCGTCGGGAAGACGGCGATCGCCGAGGGCCTGGCCCTGCACGTGCACGACGGGAACGTGCCCAAGGTGCTCTCGGACGCGAAGATCTTCGCGCTCGACATGGGCGCGCTGCTCGCGGGCACGAAGTACCGCGGGCAGTTCGAGGAGCGCCTCAAGGGCGTGATGCGGCGCCTCGGCGAGATCCCGGGCGCGATCCTCTTCATCGACGAGATCCACACCATCGTCGGCGCCGGTGCCACCACCGGCAGCTCGATGGACGCGTCGAACATCCTCAAGCCGGCGCTGGCGAGCGGGAAGATCCGCTGCATCGGCTCCACGACCTTCGAGGAGTTCAAGGGCGCGTTCGATCGGGACCGCGCCCTCGCCCGGCGCTTCCAGAAGATCGACGTCGGCGAGCCCTCGGTGGAGGACACCATCGCCATCCTGAAGGGCCTTCAGGAGCGTTACGAAGAGCACCACGGCGTCACCTACGAGCCGGAGGCGATCGAGGCGGCCGCCAAGCTGGCCTCCAAGCACATCACCGAGCGCTTCCTGCCGGACAAGGCCATCGACGTCATCGACGAGGCGGGCGCGCAGGACCGGATGCGCGACGAGCCGACCGGCAAGGTGACGATGCGCGACGTGGAGCGCGTGGTCAGCAAGATGGCCCGCGTGCCGGAGAAGACGGTCAGCGCCAGCGAGCAGGACCGGCTCAAGGATCTCGATGCCGAGCTGCGCGCACACATCTTCGGGCAGGACGACGCCATCGAGAAGATCGCCAGCTCCATCAAGCTCGCCCGCGCCGGCCTGCGCGCCGGGGACAAGCCGATCGGCAACTTCCTCTTCAGCGGACCGACGGGCGTCGGCAAGACCGAGCTCGCACGGCAGCTCGCCAAGGTGCTCGGCACCGAGCTGATTCGCTTCGACATGAGCGAGTACCAGGAGCGACACACGGTGTCGCGCTTGATCGGCGCGCCGCCCGGTTACGTCGGGTTCGATCAGGGCGGGCTTCTGACCGACGCGGTCCGCAAGCACCCCTACTGCGTGCTCTTGCTCGACGAGATCGAGAAGGCGCACCCCGATCTCTTCAACGTGCTCCTGCAGGTCATGGACAGCGCCTCGCTGACCGACAACAACGGCCGCAAGAGCGACTTCCGCAACGTCGTGCTGATCATGACGACCAACGCGGGCGCGCGGGACATGGCGACGCGCAGCATCGGCTTCGGCTCGAGCGGCACGGGCGCGGACGCGTCGAAGGCCAAGCAGGCCATCGAGCGCACCTTCTCGCCGGAGTTCCGCAACCGCCTCGACGCGTGGGTGCTCTTCGGTGGGCTCACCCACGAGGTCATCCTCAAGGTGGTCGACAAGGAGGTCCGCCTCCTCGACGCGCAGCTCGAGGAGCGGAAGGTCACCATCGAGCTCACCGACGAGGCGCGCGAGTGGCTCGCCGACAAGGGCTACGATCCCGCCTTCGGCGCCCGGCCGATGGCGCGCACCGTCGAGACCCACATGAAGAAGCCGTTGGCCGAGGCGATCCTCTTCGGCGAGCTCAAGAGCGGCGGTCGCGTGCGCTTCGACGTGAGCGAGGACGGCGAGGAGCTCCTCTGGACCAAGGTGGGCTGACACCTGCCGCCTCGCTCGCCCTCGAGCGCGGCTCGCCCGCTTCGAGATGCCGGTCTACCGACTCACCGACGAGCTCATCTTCCCGCCGCCCGAGGGCGCCTCGCCGGAAGGCGTGGTCGCCATCGGCGGGGACTTCAGTCCGGAACGGCTGATCCTCGCCTACAGCCAGGGGATCTTCCCGTGGCCGACGGAGGGCTTCCCGCTGCTCTGGTTCTCGCCCGACCCGCGCTTCGTGCTCGAACCGCGCGAGGGCCATGCGGGACGCTCGCTCCGAAAGACCATCCGGCGCGGCACCTATCGCGTCACGTCGGACCAGGCGTTCTCGCGCGTGATCCGGGCCTGCTCGGCCGAGCCGCGTCCCGGTCAGTCGGGCACCTGGATCACCGACGATCTCACCGACGCGTTCGAGGTGCTGCACGCGCGGGGGCTCGCCCACAGCATCGAGGCTTGGCGCGACGACGCGCTGGTCGGCGGCGTGTACGGCCTCTCGATGGGCGGCGTCTTCTTCGGCGAGTCCATGTTCGCCCACGCGCCCGACGCGTCGAAGGTCGCCTTCTGCACGCTGCTCGGCAACCTCGTCGAGTGGGGCTTCTCGATGGTCGACTGCCAGGTGTACACCGACCACCTCGCCCGCTTCGGCGCCGAGCAGTGGGATCGGAGCAGCTTCCTCGCGGCGCTGCACGGCGCGCTCCAAGCGCCGACCCGTCGCGGCCCGTGGTCGCTTCCGCTCGACCCGCAAGCAGCCCTGGCGCGCATCCGACCGGCCTGAGCCGAGTCGTTTGTGAGGTAGCTCACCCGCGTCGGCGTGCCGAGCGAGGTCAGCAACCCGCACCGCAACGGCAGTTCGAGGAGTGCGCCCGTCGGCCGGGCACCGCACCGATCCGGTCGAAGAGTCGAGAGAAGCCGGGAGCGCGACGGGGTTCAGCCGCGGTCCGGGTCGACGAGGCTCAGCTCTCCTCGGCGGGCTCGTCCAGGTTCGACTCCTCCCACTGTTCGGTCAGCCCGGCGTCGCGGGGCACGCCGAGCGCGATCTCGCGGAAGTGCAGGAAGAAGCTCTGGGTGATGCTCAACAGGGGCACGGCCAGGAGTGCGCCCACGAGGCCGAAGAGGTGCTCGCCGGCGAGCAGCGCGAAGACGACCAGCACCGGGTGCACCTTCGCGGAGTCGCCCATGATCTTCGGGTTCAGCACGTTCGCTTCGAGCTGGTGGACGCCCACGATCCACGCGAGCACGAAGAGCGCGGTCCCGAGCCCGTTCTGGAGGCCGACGAAGACGGCGGGCACCGAGCTGATGATCGCGCCGAAGATCGGGATGATGGAGAGCAGCGTCGCGATCACGGTCAAGAGCGGCCAGTAGGGCAAGTCCGCCATCCAGAACCCGACCCCGCTCAGCATGCCGTTCACGGAGGCGATCAGGAGCTGCCCTCGCACGACGCCACCCAGTCCGCGGTCGATGCGGTCCACCAGATCGTCGAAACGCTCGCGCCGATCGGGACGGGTCAGGGACCGGAAGAACGCCAGGATGCGGTCGCTGGTCACCAGGATGTAGGCCGAGATCATCAGCGTGATGAAGAAGCTGAAGATCCCGCCCACCAGGCTGGCGGTGAAGGTCTGCACGTGCCGAATGGCGGTGCCGACCAGGCGCTCGGTGTCGCTGAACGCGCGCTTGATCGCGTCCGCGATGACCTGGTTCAGGTCCCGCTGCCCCGCGTGCCGGCGCTCGGCGACCTGAATCCGCCACTCGTTCTCGCCGGCCGGGACCACGGTGATCCCGTTCGACGGGAGGTGCACGTCGTAGCCACCGTCCGGCTGCGGGACGACACGGATGCTGTCGGTGTCCGCCTCCGCCGGGGCGGCGGGCGGCTGCGGCGGCTCGGTGTCGGCCGGATCCGCGTAGAAGCGAGCGGCGCCCCGCAGCGTCTGCTCGAGCCGCGGGAGCCACTCGTCCTGCACCGTCTCGATCCGCCGCGGCGCCTCCCGGGCCATCCGCTGAAGCTCGGCGACGACGCGAGGCGCCCCGAACGTGATCGCCGTCCCCAGTCCGCCGAGGAGCGCGACGTAGATGACGATGACGGCGATCCACTTGGGCGGATGCCAGCTTCCGATCCGGATGCGCGTCAGCGCGTGGGCGAGCGGCGCGAGCACGTAGGCGAGGACGAGCCCGAGCGCGAAGGGAGTGAGCACCTCCCGGAACGCGTAGAGGATCCCGAGCAGCAGCCCGCCGCAGACGGCGAAGAAGATGGCCCTCCGCCGGCGTGAGCCCGGCGGACCGAGCGATGGAATACGGGACGGTCGTTCGGTCGGCTCCACGGCGGACGGTTTCTCCCCTGGCGGGGACTATCACGCACGCGCCCCGCCGACGAGGGCCAACAGAGCAGAAGGCCGGCCCCCTTGCGGGAACCGGCCTTCTGTCTCGGTTGCGCTCAGGCCGTGAGGCCAGCGCGTGGGCTCAGCTCTCGGGCTGGGCCTCGCCGGCGTCTTCGCTGGCGTCTTCGCTGGCGTCTTCGCTCGCGTCCTCGCTCACGCCCAGGCCGCCGAGCTTGTCCTTGAACACGTCGCCGAGGGTGGCTCCTCCCCCGCCGCTCGGCCCGACGCGCCGCTCCGGCGCGCCCTCCGTGCGATTGCCGCGGTTCTCGTCGAACTTGAGCGCCTCGAGGTTCTCGAGCTCCGCCTTCTTGAGCGACAAGGTGATGCGACGGTCAGACGGGTTCAGGTCGACGATCTCGGCCTTGACGATCTGGCTTTCCTTCACCACCTGACGCGGGTCGTCGATGCGGTCGTAGCTCAGCTCGCTGAGCGGCACGAGGCCCTCGACGCCGCGCTCGAGCTCCACGAACACGCCGAACTCCGCCGAGGCTGACCACACGCACCTCGAGGACGGTGCCCTCGGGGTAGTCGGTCCGGGATCCGCGTCCACGGATCCTCGTAGAGCTGCTTGATGCCGAGGCTGACCTTCTTCTCGTCGTGGTTGATCGAGAGGATGATGGCCTCGACCTCGTCACCCTTGCGGTAGACGTCCGCCGGGTTGTTGATGCGCTGCGTCCAGCTGAGGTCGGACTTGTGGACCATGCCGTCCACGCCGTCCTCGATGCCGACGAACACGCCGTAGTCGGTCACGCTGCGGACCTTGCCGCGGATGATGTCGCCCGGGTTGTACTTGCGGGTGAAGACCGTCCACGGATCGGGCTCGAGCTGCTTCAGGCCCAGGCTGATCCGCTTGTTCACCACGTCGACGTCGAGGATGACGATCTCGACCTCCTGGCCGATCTCCAGGATCTTCGAAGGATGCTTCGGCTTCTTCCACGACATCTCGCTGACGTGGATGAGGCCCTCGATGCCCTGCTCGAGCTCGACGAACGCGCCGTAGTCGGTGATCGAGACGACCTTGCCGCTGATGCTTGGCGCCGACCGGGTAGCGGTCCGAGGCCGTGTTCCACGGATCCTCGACCGTCTGCTTGAGCCCCAGCGAGACGCGCTCGGTCTCGGGGTTGTACTTGAGGACCTTGACGGTGACCTCGTCGCCGACGCTGAAGACCTCGGACGGGTGGTTGACCCGGCCCCAGCTCATGTCGGTGATGTGGAGCAGGCCGTCGATGCCGCCGAGGTCCACGAACGCACCGTACTCGGTGATGTTCTTGATGACGCCGGTGACGACCATGCCCTCCTCGAGGTTCTGCAGCGTGCGAGCCTTGAGCTCGTCGCGCTCCTTCTCGAGCAGGACGCGGCGCGACAGGACGATGTTGCCGCGCTTCTTGTTGAACTTGATGACCTTGAACTCGTAGGTCTGCCCGATCAGCTTGTCGAAGTTGCGGACCGGCCGTAGATCGACCTGCGAGCCGGGCAGGAACGCCTTCACGCCACCCTTGATGGTGACGCTGAAGGCCGCCCTTGACGCGAGCGGTGATGGTGCCCTCGATCAGCTCGTCGCGCTCGCACGCGTCGCTGATCTCGTCCCACACCTTGAGCTTGTCGGCCTTCTCCTTCGACAGGAGCACGAGGCCGTCGTCGGTCTCTTTGGACTCGATGAGGACGTCGACCTGGTCACCAGGCTGGACGCGGGAATCCCCGTTCGGGTCGGCGAACTCGCTCAGCGGGATGAGCCCCTCGGACTTGTAGCCGATGTCGACGACGACCGAGTCCTTCGCGATCGAGATGACCGTGCCGGACACGATGTCGCCTTCTCGAAGGCCGTCCGCGCGGGCGACCGAGGCTTCGAAGAGGCTGGCGAACGATTCGCCTCCGGAAGCGCTGGTCTGAGTCTCTGCTGCCATGAGCTCTGTGAGCCTTTCTGATTCGGGGAAAGAGGTTGCGTCTGGGGTTGACTGGTTGCGTTTTCGCCGCTGCGGGTCCCGCGGTTGAATCACGTGCCTCGGGAACCGCCACCCGTCCGCCGCAGCGGACATGTCGGGTGGTCACGGACGCAGGGTCAAGGATGGACTCCCCCTCCGGGTGGAGGGGGTGGAATGGGTAGCAGTGGCGCTCGGGCGTGTCAATCGCTCCCGGAGCGCCCTCGCACGATCTCCACGAGGCGATCGACGACCTCCCCCAGCGTGAGCGCGCTCGTGTCCAGATGGACGGCATCGTCCGCGGGACGGAGCGGGGCGACGTCCCGCTGGCTGTCCCGTTCGTCGCGCTCCTCGATCTCCCCTCGCACGTCATCGATGGTGGGACGCAAACCCCGAGCCACCAGCTCCTCGGTGCGCCGCCGCGCACGCGCGGCCAAGGACGCGCTGAGGAACACCTTCACGTCTGCATCCGGGAAGACCACCGTCCCGATGTCGCGCCCCTCCATCACGACGCCACCGTCGGCGCCCATCCTACGCTGCACGCCCAAGAGCGCCTCGCGGACCTCGGAATGCGCCGAGACGCGGCTCGCCCCCTGCGCGATGTCCTCCCGGCGGATGTCCGCCGAGCGATCCACACCGTCCACGAAGAGCGGCGGACGCCCCTCGCCGGCGGCGCGACCGAAGCGTAGTGCGAGCGAGCGGGCCACCTCGCCCACCGCCGCGCCCTCGTTCCAGTCCACCCCGCGCTCCTTCGCCACGAGCGCGACACCTCGATACAGCGCACCGGTGTCGATCAGGACGTAGCCGAGGCGTTCGGCCAGAAGGCGCGCCGCGGTGCTCTTGCCCGCGCCCGCCGGTCCGTCGATCGCGATGACCGGCGGCCGGGTCACGGCGCGTCCTCGACCCGGATGTCGGCGCCGAGCGATGCGAGCAGCTCCGCGAAGCCGGGGAAGCTCGTGTCGACGCAGCCGACGTCGTTCACCACGGTCTCGCCGCCCGCCGCCAGGCCGAGCACGGCCGCCATCATGGCGATGCGGTGGTCGCCCAGGCTGTCGACCTCGGCCCCTCGCAGCGCGCCGCCGCCGTGGACGTGCATCCCGTCGGCGAGCTCGGTGCAGTCCACCCCGAACGCCTTCAGCACGCCCGCCGCGGCGGCGAGACGGTCGCTCTCCTTGACCCGGAGCTCCTCCGCGTCGCGCACGTCCGTGCGGCCGTTCGCCACCGCCGCGATGGCGCAGAAGACCGGGACCTCGTCGATCATCCGGGTGAGCAGCTCGCCGCCGGCCAGGCCCGGACCGATGCCGCCGTGGCGGGCCGTGATCTCGCCGATCGGTTCGCCGCCTGCGCCCTCCCCCCGCGGCGTGATGGCCAGGGGCGCCCGCATGCCGCGCAGCGCGTCGAGGATGCCGGTGCGGGTCGGGTTCAACCCCACGCCCTCGAGCGTGACCTCGCTGCCGGGCACGATCAGCGCCGCCGCGATCAGGAAGGCCGCGCTCGAGATGTCACCCGGCACCTCCCACTCGAACGGGTCCCACCGGCGATCCCAGCCGCTCGGATCGAGCACGACCAGCGGGCCGGTGACCCGGATCGGGACGCCGAGCGCGTTCATCATGCGCTCGGTGTGATCCCGGCTCACCACCGGCTCGGCGACGGCGGTCAGGCCCTGCGCGTAGAGGCCGCTCAAGAGCAGGCAGCTCTTCACCTGCGCGCTCGCGACCGGCGACTGGTACTCGAGGGCGATGAGCGCCTCGCCCTCGACCAGCGGCGCGATGTTGATCGGTGGGTAGAGCTCGCCCTCCTTGGCGCCGGCGCTGCCCCCGATGTGCGCGCCGCGCGCGCGCAGCGGATCGATGACGCGCCGCATCGGCCGGCCGGTGAGCGACTCGTCTCCCACCAGCCGCGAACCGAAGCGCTGCCCGGCCAGAAGCCCGGACAGAAGGCGCATCGTGGTCCCGCTGTTGCCGCAGTCGATGGGACCGCGCGCCATCGCCAGTCCGTCGAGCCCGACGCCGTCCACCGTGGCCCGCGTGCCCTCGACCTCGATCGTCACACCGAGGTCGCGGAACGCTTGCGCGGTCGAGAGGTTGTCGAGGCCGCCGCTGAGGTTCGCGATGCGGGAGCGGCCCTCGGCCAGCGAGGCGAAGATCAGCGCGCGATGCCCGACGGACTTGTCGCCTGGAATGGGCGCTCGCCCCCGGAGCGGGGCGCCGCCGCGAATGTGAAATCGACGCTTCATGCCTCGGAGATGAGCTCGCGGACGGCCGCTACCAGCCGGTCGTTCTCTTCCGGGAGACCGACGGTGATGCGGAGCCAGGTGTCGATGGGCGCCGGCATGGGGCGGATGATGACGCCCTTCCGGAGCATGCGCTCGAAGACCTCCTTGCCCGGCTGGGCGAAGTCGACGAGCAGAAAGTTCGCCTGGCTCGGCGCGACCTTCAGGCCGAGCTCGCCCAGCTCCTTCGTCAGCCGAGCGCGCTCCTCGCGGTTGAGCGCGACGTAGCGCTCCACGTGCGCCTGATCGGCGAGCGCCGCCCGCGCGGCGACCTGCCCCAGCGTGCCGACGTTGAAAGGCGCGCGGGTGCGGTTGAGGTAGCCGACGAGGTCCTTCGGACCGACGGCATAGCCCACGCGCATCGCCGCCAACCCGTACGCCTTCGAGAACGTGCGCAGGACGAGCAGCCGCTCGCGCAGGTGCCGGAGCTCCATGGCGCTCACGTAGTCGTCGGCGTCGGCGAACTGCACGTACGCCTCGTCGACCACCGCGAGCACCCACTCGGGCAGCTCGCGCAGGAGCTTCTCGAGCGCGCTCCGGCCGACGTGGGTGCCGGTCGGGTTGTTCGGGTTGGCCACGAAGAAGAGGCGGGTCTCCGGGCGGACGCGGTCGAGCATCGCGTCGAGATCCCAGTAGAGGTGCTCGCGCAGCGGCACGGCGTCGAAGGGCACGTTCGCCGCCGTCAGCGCCAGCTGATAGACGACGAAGCTGGGCACGCCGAAGACGGCGTGATCCGCCGGCGACGCGTAGGTGCGGCAGATCAGATCGAGGATCTCGTTCGAGCCGTTGCCCATCACGATCTCGTCCCGATCGATCCCGTGATGGGCCGCCAGATCGCTGCGCAGCGCGTACGTCGCGGCGTCCGGGTAACGGTGCATGCTGCCCGCGTGCTCGCGCACGGCCGCGATGGCCTCTGGCGAGGGGCCCAGCGGGCTCTCGTTCGACGCGAGCTTGATCGCGTTCTTCGATCCCGAGCTCGCGCTCGAGCTCCTCGAGGGGCTTGCCCGGGCTGTAGGGGACCAGACGCTCGACGTACGGGGGGACCAGGCTCATCGCGCTCCTCGCTCGGGTGGAGCAGGATGTTTCGCACGAACGCCCGCCGATGGAAAGTCGAGCCGCCGCGGCCGAATCGCATCCGGCGCGTCTGGAGGCTCGGCGCGAGGCGTCGTCAGCGGGCGGGACGCGGGTAGCTGCCGAGGAGCTTCACGTGTCGGCTGGCGGCGCGCACGTCCTCGAGGGCCGTCAGCACGCTGCGGTCGGTCATGTGCCCGTCGAGCTCGACGATGAACACGTAGCGCCAGCTCGTGCCGCGCGCGGGCCTGGACTCGATGCGGGTCAGGTTGATGCCCCGGTCGGCGAAGGGCTGGAGCGCGCGGTGGAGCGAGCCCGGTGCGTCGCCGACGGCCAGCGCCAACACCGTGCGGTCGTGCCCGGTGCGGATCGGCCGCTCCTGGCCGATGACCACGAAGCGCGTCTCCACGCCCGCGCGATCCTCGATCCGCTCCCGGACCACGCGCAGGTCGAGCGGGTTCTCGTCCGGTGAGAACCTCGCCACGACGGCCGCGGCGCCGTGGTCATCGAGCGTGAGCTGGGCCGCGACCCGCGCCGAGCGCACGTCGAGGATGGTCAACTTCGGGAACTCCCGCCGCAGCGTCCCCTCGCAAGCCGCGAGCGCGGGCGCCGTCGCGTAGATCTTGTCCACGTCCGCGGCGTTGCCCGTCTTCGAGACGAGGTCGTAGGTGTTGGGCACGGTGAGCTCGGCGCAGACGCGCGCGTCGCTCTGGATCAGCGCGTCGAGCGTCGCCGAGAGCGCGCCGTCGCTGGAGGTCTCGAAGGGCACGACGCCGAACGCGCAGCGCTTGCGCTGGACGTCGTCGAACACCGCCTCGACCGAATCGAGCGCTTCGACCTCGGCCGTCGAGCCGAAGTGCGTACGCGCGGCGACGTGGGCGAGACCCCATTCCGGCGCCAGCACCGCCACCCGCACGGGAGCCACCAAGCGCGTGCACGCGCCCAGGATCTCGCGCAGCGCCAGCTCCAGCGCGTCGTGAGGAAAGTGCTTGGCGGTCTCCAGCGCGCGCTGCACCACCTCGCCGGTGGAAGGCAAGCGCTCGTAGCTCTCCGGCGCGCGCTCGCGCAGCTCTACGAACGACTGGACCGCCTTCGCGCGGGCGTCGAGCGCTTCCACCAGCGTTCGGTCCGCCTCCTCGAGGGCGGCGCGGATCTTCGCGAACTCGCTCTTCGGATCGGCCATCTCTTCGACTCTAGCGCGCTGCGCGCGACCGCGCTCGCGACGGCGCTCCACCCAGCGCGCTCTCCGAGCCCTCGAGGTGGAGCCATGGCGGACCGCGCCGTCGATGGCGTGCCGCGCCGGACCGCTGCTCCGCGATTTAGAGCCCGGCGTCGATGCCCGCGTCCGGAGGCGAACCGGCGTCCGTCCCACCGTCGAGACCATCGTCGATGGCCAGTCGGCGCACGAACGTGCGCGCCGCGTCGGGCAGCGACGGACCGCAGAGCCGCGTCTCGGGCCAGTCGGACGTCCCGGCGGCGGTGCGCGAGAAGCGGTACTGCCGGGCGCTCGGGCTCGGTGGGTCGCACGCGGGATCGTCGGGCATCGCCAGGAGCTGATCCATCGCCGTGCTCAGCTCGCTCCGGTCGCTCGCGCTCACGCTTCCGTGCGCGTGGAGGCTGCCGTCCGTCGAGCAGCCGTCCGCGAGCCAGAGGGTGCCGGAGCCGTCGAGCGCGTAGGTGGTGCTGCAGAAGCCGCCCGGTTCGGTCACGACCGCCACCAGCGCCGGGCGCGCGAGGTCGCCGATGGAGCTCGGCCCGCAGCCGGCGACGAGGACGAGGAAGAGGAGAGCGGGGAGAGCACGGCGCATGGGAGGCCGAGCATAGCTCGCACCGCCTCGACGTCATCCCCTGCGGACCGAGGGCTCGACCGCGGCGAGACGCCCTCAGTGATCGAGCATGTCCTTGAGCTGCGCGAGCATCAGGAGCGCGTCGACCGGGCGGAGCCTGTCGACGTCGAGCTCGGCGAGCGTCCGCTCGACGTCCGAAGGCTCGCTGGCGACGGGCGGCGCGCCGAAGAGCTCGAGCTGCCCCTTCCCTCGCAAGCTCGCGCGGCGCCCGCCCGGCAGGGGCGAGCCCGTCTCCAGGTCGCCGAGGATGGCCTTGGCGCGGGCCAGCACCACCTCGGTCACGCCGGCCAGCCGCGCCACCGCCACGCCGTAGCTCTTCTCCGCCGATCCCTCGACGAGCTTGTGCAGGAAGACCACGGCGTCGCCGTACTCGCGCGCGGCGACGTTGTAGCTGACCACGCCGTCCTTCAGCTCCGCCAGCTCGCAGAGCTCGTGATAGTGGGTGGCGAACATCGCGCGGCAGCCGATCCCGTCGTGGAGATGCTCCGCGACGGCCCAGGCGATGGCCAGCCCGTCGTAGGTGCTGGTCCCGCGGCCGATCTCGTCGAGGATGACCAGCGAGCGGCGCGTGGCGTCGCGGAGGATGGTCGCCGTCTCGCGCATCTCGACCATGAACGTGCTCTGCCCGGCGCCGAGGTTGTCGCTCGCGCCGACCCGCGTGAACACGCGATCCACCATGCCGATCGAGGCGCGCCGCGCCGGCACGTAGGAGCCCATCTGGGCCATGATCACCGCCAGCGCGACCTGCCGCATGGTGGTCGACTTCCCCGCCATGTTGGGGCCGGTGATGATCATCAGCCGCGCGCCCTCGGCGTCCAGACGGACGTCGTTCGGCACGAAGGTGCCGGCCGCGGCCAGCCGCTCCACGATGGGATGGCGGCACTCTTCCAGCTCGAGCCCGAGCCCCTCGTGGAGCGAGGGGCGCACGTAGTCGTGCCGATGCGCCAGCTCCGCCAGGGCGGCGTGGACGTCCAGCTCGGCCAGCGACGCGGCGAGGTCGCGCAGCCGGACGGCCTCGGCGGCCACCCGGGCCCTGAGATCGAGGAAGAGCTCGGCCTCGCGGGCCTGGCTTCGCTCGTCCGCGTTGACGATCTTCGCCTGCAGCGCGTCGAGCTCCTCGGTGATGTAGCGCTCACCGTTGGCGATGGTCTGCTTGCGCCGGTAGTCGTCCGGCACGAGGTGCAGGTTCGCCTTGGTGACCTCGAGGTAGTAGCCGAAGACCTTCGTGTAGCGGATCTTCAGCGAGCCGATGCCGGTGCGCTCGCGCTCCCGAGCCTCGAGCTGCAACAAGATGTCCTTGCTCGAGCTCGAGAGCGTGCGCAGCTCGTCGAGATCCGGGTCGACGCCCTCCGCGATGACGCCGCCGGCCGTGTGGCTGGTCGGCGGATCGGCGACGAGCGCCGTCTCCAGCATGCCGAGCACGTCGTCGGCGCGCTCGTCGGGGACCAGCCGGGTCAGCGTGTCGTCGGTCGAGCGCTCGGCGTGCTCCAGGAGCAGGTCCGCGATGGCGTGGGCCGCGATCAGCGAGTCGCGCACCGCGCCCAGATCGCGGGGGTGCGCGATGCCGAGCTCGACGCGGGTGGCCAGCCGCTCGACATCCGACACCCCGGCCATCGCGCCCGAGAGCGCGCGGCGCAGATCGGGCTCGACCAGAAGCGCCTCCACACCGTCGTGGCGGCGACGGATGGCGGCGACGTCCTTGAGCGGCGCGAGCAGGCGGCGGCGCAGAAGCCGCGCGCCCATCGCCGTCTTGGTCTGGTCCAAGAACGACAGGAGCGAGCCCGAACGGTCGCCGCTCAGCGTCCGCACCAGCTCCAGGTTTCGGACGGCGACGTCGTCGAGCGCGAGGCGGTCGCCCGGGTCGTAGCGGATCAGGGTGGTGACTCGGAGCTCGGACTCGGGCTGCGCCTCCTGCGCGTAGCGAAGCGCGAGCAGCGCCGCCTCGCGCCCGCTCTCTTCCACCTCGTGGACGGCGCGCTCGGCCTCCTCGGCGCCCATGAAGCGCGCCAGCTCCGCGTCGCCTGCCGGAGGCACGCGGCGGATGGCCGCGCGCGGCAACGCCAGCTCCAGCGCGCGGGTCAGATCGCCCGGCTCACCGTCGAGCAGGACCTCGCGCGGGTCGAGCCGGACCAGCTCCGCGAGCAGCGCGGCGTCGTCCTCCACGACGCAGGCCCTCGAGATCGGAGCGGCTCATCTCCAGCGCGGCCAGCCCCCGCGGCGAGCCGGCGTGAACCGCCACCAGGTAGTTGTCCGCCTTGGCGTCGAGCGAGTCCGGTTCGAGCGCGAGGCCGGGCGTCACCACCCGCACCACGCCACGCGGCACGATGCCCTTCACGGTCTTCGGGTCCGCGAGCTGCTCGCAGATGGCGACCTTGAAGCCCTTCTCGAGCAGGCGGGCGAGGTAGCCGGCGGCGGCGTGGTGCGGCACGCCCGCCATCGGGATCTCTTCTCCCTCGCGGCCCTTCCCGCGGGCGGTCAGCACGATGTCGAGCGCCTCCGCCGCGATCACCGCGTCCTCGTGGAAGAGCTCGTAGAAGTCGCCCATCCGGAAGAAGAGCAACGCATCGGGGTACTTCGACTTCGCGTCGAAGTACTGCTGCATGAAGGGCGTGAGCCCGCTCTTGCTCGCCTTGGCCATCGCTCGAGCGCGGCAGACTAGAGCACCGATTCGCTCGAAACCACCGGAAACCCCAGCCTCGACCGCGTTCATGCCGAGCCAGCCAAGGAAGCCGAGATGCAATCCCCAGCTCGCCTTTCCCGGTCGGGGAACCCGAGCTGCAATCCCCAGCTCGCCTTCCTTGGCCGGGGAACCCGAGATGCGGCCCCAGCTCGCCTTTCCCGGTCGGGGAACCCGAGCTGCAATCCCCAGCTCGCCTTTCTTGGCCGGGGAACCCGAGGTGCAGCCCCAGCTCGCCTTTCCCGGTCGGGGAACCCGAGGTGCAATCCCCAGCTCGTCTTTCCCGGTCGGGGAACCCGAGGTGCAATCCCCAGCTCGCCTTTCCCCGCGAACGGGGCCGACCCGGTCTGTCAGAGCCGGGGCGCCGGGCGCCTCACTGGAACGTCGCTTCGACGTGCGTCGTGCTGGTCAGGTTGAGGCGGATGAGACCGCGCGTGGCCTGATCGACGACGTACAGGCGCTCGTCGTACGGGTTGTAGCGAAGGGCCGTGAGGAGCGACGGGAGGTTGGTGGATCCGCTGCTGCCGCTGTTCGTGATGGTGACGTCGTAGGTCAGCGGCGCCGGCACGTTGTTCAGCGTCATCGTGAGCGCGGCCTGATCGGTCGGGCCCGGCGTCGTCACCGAGCCCGCGATCCGAAACGCGATCTCGTCGGTCTGGAAGAGCGTGCCGGGGAACGCGCGTCCCCGCTCCGGCCGCGCCGGATCGACGGTGCACGCGCCGCCGTCGCCCGCCGCGATGGGGGACCGGAACCCGCGGCTCCCGGACTGCACGAGGTAGACCCGGTTCGCGCGCACCTCGAACTGCAGCGAGTCCGAGAAGCATTGGGCCACCTTCATCGAGGTCCCGTCGACGTTGGTGGGGGGACCGATCTCCAAGCGGCCGCGGTAGCCGCCCGTCGACGCGTCCGTGTCCGGCGTGATCGAGTAGGCGCGAAGGATCGGCAAGAGCACCGGGGTCGTGTCCCCCGACGCCGTCGTCTGCAGCAATGCGGCGCAATCGGCGGCCAACATGCCGCCGTCGCCCACCGACGGGGCCACGGCGCCCGTGATCGCGACCACATCCCCGCCGTAGTCGCTGAGATAGCCGGACGAGGGAACCTGCTCGCTGCCGATGATCCCGAGCTCGCAGGGGTCGAAGCGGACGTCGATCGTCGCCGTCGTCCCGTCGCTCGAGAGCTGTCCCCCGCTGGCGCCGGTCTGGGGCACCGTCCCGTTCCACGCGGCCTCGAAGGTCTGGGCCTGCGCCGCCCACGGATCGGCGACCATGCAGACCAGGTTCGCGCTCGAGGAGTAGACCGGGCCCAGTCCGCTCGGGCAGGTCACGGCGGTGAGCGCCGGGTAGCCGCTCCCGGCGGTCCCGTCCGCGCTGACGTTCAGCGTCGTGGTGCCCGACGTCCACTTCGGCGCCGGATTGATCTGCAGCGCGGTCGTGGGCTGGTTGATGACGCTCCCGATCCGGGGTCGATTTCGTCCGATCGCCGCTCCCACGTCCTGGGCGTTGGCGGCGCCGTCCCGGCAGGTGCTGTCGCTTCCGCGACAGCTCGCGTCGAGGTCGAGGATGTCGACGATTCGGATCTGCCCGTCGCTCGTGGCCACGGCCAAGAACACGCCGTGGAGCTGTCCGGTCGACACGGTGGTCAGGTCGTTCGGGTTGCAGAGGTTCAGGGGGCCGGTCCCGGTGTAGTCGTTGCTCGCGGTGAGATAGCGAGGGGCCACGACCTCGAGGGCGCGCGCGGTCGCCGGGAGCTGGATGCGATCGACGGTGCCGGTCGGGCTCACCGGCAGGACGCCTCCGAACGACGGGCTCCCCGGGGTCGCGTAGTCGACCGCGAGCACCGATTGGTCGGTCTCGTCGATGGCGTAGAGGAAACGCGAGTCGCGCGGCGGATTCCCGCTCAGCGTTTCCGGCTGGCCGGAGGGGACGTTGGGCGAGATCGCGAGCTGGCGCGTCGGCACCTGCACGTTGATCGGATCGAGCTCGGCGTGGGTAGCCAGATCGATCACGTGGATGATCGGCAGGTTGCGGTCCGCGACGAGGACCCGCCCGTTCTCCGCGTCGATAGCCAGGCCCCACGGCTCCGGCGTGCTGCCGAGGCTCACCGGATCGCGCGGCGGAATCCTCGGGACCTCCGCCGCATCGAGGTCGCACACGTATTCGTAGGGGGGAGGCAAATCGACGCCGGCCGTGAAGTCGACCGCGGCCGGTACGTCGCTGGTCAACGCCACGCGCACCGGCGGGCTGACGGTCGCCCCGTCGATGGGCGCGAACCACACCTCCCCGAGGCTCGGCAGCGTGATGATGAGCTCGCTCTGGTCGGGCGAGAGCTCCATCGCCGTCGGCCGCGAATCGGCCGGGAAGTAGTCCGCGCCTCCACCGAGCGTCGCGTCGGCGCCCGTCGGTCCCCGGAACTTCGTCGTGTTGATCACGCTCAGCGAGCTCGAGCCGCGGTTGAGCACGTACGTGAACGAGCTCAGGGGCTCTGCTTTGTGGGCCGGATCGCCGAGCGGCGTGACCACGGCCGAAGGCACGTCGCCCACCGCCGCGAACGTGAAGCCGGGGATCCGGACGTCGGTGTCGAACACGCGGGCCGGATCCGTGGTCGTCCCCGTGACCTTGATCGCCGCCACCTCACCGGACCCCGTCTGGGTGACGACGGCGAAGAGCGCGTAGCCGTCCGGAGGGATGTTGTCGGTCACGTTGGCCGTCGTGTCCTCCGGGTTCGCCGGCGCGCATTGGGCGAGCGGATAGACTTCCGTGCCATCCGACTTCGCGCAGTAGAACGCGATGGCGTCCGGGCGGTCGAAGGAGGCTTGCGTCGCCGTGTTCGTGTTGCCGCCGCACGCGCCGATGAGAAGCAGCGCGGCGAGGAACGTCGAGCGAAACGCGAGAGAGAGACGAGACAAAGGACCTCGGGGGTGAAAGAGGCGTGCCCCGGAAGCGGACCTCACTGCGCGAACGTCGGGACGGGCGTCGGGACGCCCAGGGTCGCGATGAGGGAGGGAGCCTGGAAGCGCGTCAGCGGCTCGAGATCGATGACGCGGAGGACCGAGAGCGAGAAGTCGGTCACGTAGAGGAGCTGGCGCGCCGTGTCGACGGCCATGCCGAAGGGCCCGGAGAAGCCTCCGACCACCGACACGAGCCCGCCCTCGCCCACGTCCACGACGAACACCTTCTTGGCGTCGAAGCAGGTCGCGAGCAGGTAGGTGCGGCCGCCCGCCTCGAAGCGGGCCAGCCGCGACGCCCCCGCCCCCAGGTCGTAGACGCTGCCGAGCGCGACGTTGCCGGCCTCGAACCCGGTCCGAGCCAGGTCCAGCGTGGCCACGAGATCGGGCCGCCGGTCGAGGATCCACGCCCTCGATTCGGGCGCGCTCGGGTCGAACACCATGGCCCGGATGTCCTGACCGTCGTCGAGGCCGCCGACTCGGCGCGGACCGGCGTCGTAGATCGACGAGAGGGTCGGATCGTTCGGGTCGGCGATGACGCCGATTCGGACCAGCTGGTTCGAGACGGTGCTCGTCGCCCACGTGATCCCGGTGCCGGGCTGGGTGTTCAGCGACCACAGGCTGGTCGGCAGATCGGGCACGATGTCCACCAGCTCGGGCGCCGGCGAGCCGTAGATCGTGCCCCCGGCGGGCTGATCGACGTAGAGCGCGACGCTCGACGCGCCGACCGCCACCTGCTGACCCGCCTGGGTGGTGAACGAGGTGTCGCGAAGCGCGAGCAGCACATAGTCGCCCTGATCGGCCGTTCCGCCCACGTCCGCGAGCGACCCGGTCACGACCGCGACCGGATCGCCGGCGAGGGTGAGATCGCGCTGGGTCGCGGTGGTGCCGGTCGCGCCGTGGAAGTGGGCGTCGTCGCAGCGCGGAAAGGGCACGGACGTGTCGACGCCGCACGCGAACTTGTCGTCCTTCCAGTCCACGAACGCGAGGTCCTTGCTGGAACGGTTGGCGAGGTAGATCCGATCGCCCGCGGCGTTGACGGCGATCCCGTCGGTCTGCGACCCGATCCCGACCTCGTCCTCGAAGAACTGAGAGAGGTCCGTGATCGAGCACGGCTGGTCCCCCGTGCAGTCCATGTCGCCCAACAGCCCGCCGGGCGTCATTCCCGTGCGCGGCTCGCTGCCGCCGAGCACGTTCAGGTTGAACGCCTGGAGCGTGCCCTGGTTGAACCGGAGGTCGAAGTTGGCGTTGATCAGGAAGAGGTGGCTCGGCACGGGCTCGCGCGAGAGCGCCAGCTCGGTCGGGTAGTTCAGCGTCTGCGGCGTGGGATAGAGACCCGGCTGGTCGAGGGTGCAGCCCGCCATGAGCAGCGCGAGCGCGCCTGCGAAGAGGCTCGAAGATCGTAGCGCTCGCGACATGGGCGGAGAAGCTAGTCGTTACAGGCCAGAGCAGCAACCGCCCATCGCCGAGGTCGCCCCAGGGCGCGTACCGCTCAGTGTGCCCAGGGATCGAGGACTTCGCTCCCGCCCACGGTTCGGCGCGGCTGCGCCTGTTGCTGCTGCTGAGGCGGTTGTTGCTGCTGCTGCTGAGGCTCGCTGTGTTGCGAACGGTGCGAACCGCCCCGGTGGGACGAGCTGCGCCGCCGCTCCAGCGTGACCCGGACCTCGTCCTGCGTGAGGGGGCTCAGCCGCACCTCGTGGTCGCCGAACCCGGACTGCTTGAGAAGCAGGACCAGGTTCTCGCCCTGCCCCGGCCGGGGGATCTCGAAGGGGGTGTTCCCGAGCAGGGCACCGTTGTTGTCCCACACCTCGACGCCCGAGGGCTCGCTCACGATGAGGATCGGCGGCGGCTCCTCGGGCTGCGCCTGCGCCTCCTCTTCGCCCCCGGCTGCAACCACGGGCTCCTCCGGCGGCGGCTCCTCCACCGGCGGGGGCTCGGCCACGACGGGGTCGGGCGGGGGCGGCGCCGGCTCGGCGACGGGCTCGCTCGGAGCGAGGAGCGTGAAGTAGATCGTCACCGCGGCGCCCACGACGAGCACCAGCCCGGCCAGCGAGCCGAGGATGATCGGCAGCTTGCTGCCGCCCTCGGGATTCGCGCCGCCGACCTCGACCTGCATCACGGCGTGGGCGCCGGTCGGGTCCGCCATGGCCCCGCTGCGCCGGTCGACCGCCTCGACCACGGCGTTCGGGGTCAGGCCGCTCTCGAAGGCCTCCAGATCGGCGCGCACCTCCGCCATCGTCTGGTAGCGGGCGTCCGCCTGCTTGGCGAGGCACTTCAGGATCACCGCCTCGAGGCCGGCGGGCACGTCGATGGGCGGCGGCAAATCGTGGGGCGGGATGGGCTGCTCGTAGATGTGCTTGGTGAGGATGCCCATCAGGTTGTCGGCATCGAAAGGCACCCTGCCGCAGGCCATCTCGTAGAGGATCACGCCCAGCGCGTAGATGTCGGTGCGGTGGTCGACCGCCTGCCCGGAGCACTGCTCGGGGCTCATGTAGTGCGGCGTCCCGAAGACCTGCCCCGCCTTGGTGAGCTTGCTGCTCGCGCCACCGACCTTGGCGATCCCGAAGTCGAGCACCTTCACGAAGTCGTCGGTCTTCCCCCGCTTGATGAGGAACACGTTGTCCGGCTTCATGTCGCGGTGGACGATGCCGCGCTCGTGGGCTGCGCCGAGCGCATCGCAGAGCTGCTTGGCCACGCTCACCACGCGCTCGGGCGGGATCGGGCGGTCGTCCTCGATCACCTTGGTGAGCTCGCGACCGTCGAGCATCTCCATCACGAAGTAGGTCGAGCCGTCGGGGAGCTGACCGAAGTCGCTGATGTCGATGATGTGCTGGCTGCCGATGCCGGACGCGCTCTGCGCCTCCTGGCGGAAGCGCGCGATGATCTCCTGATCGCGAGAGACGTCCGCTTTCAGGACTTTGATGGCCAGCGCCTTGCCGAGGACGACGTGCTTGGCGCCGTAGACCACGCCCATCCCGCCTTGGCCGAGCACCCCTTCGACGTGATAGCGACCGTCGATCGTCTTGCCGACCAGCGGATCCACGGGTGCTTCCGGGGCCTGCGCCATGGGTTCCGGCACCGCAGGGCCCTCTGCGGACACGTCCTCCCGAGGGGGGTCCACCAGCTTCAGATGCTCAGCGCCGTTGCTCATGAATCGTTTCCTCGTGGCTCCGCTTCCGATGTACGGCGGACGGCGGGGGGACGTTTCGCGAATTCCGACCGGACTCGCCCCACACCCCGACTCCAACTCCCGACACGATTCCAGCGCGGCCGCGAAATTGGACCAGACACATGGTTCGTGAGCTGGCCTGCCGCGTCAAGCTCCGGTGTCCGACCCGAGTGGGTCCGCGGGCCTTTGGTATGCCGAAGACGCACGCGCGGCACACAATCTGCCAACGGGCACGTCCAGGGGTGGCACCACGAGCGAGAGCGGACGGCCTCGGAGCGATTGAGCCGAGAGGGCTTCGGCCGCCGCGTCGCCCGCGATCGCGACCGGAGCGCCGTCCGGAAGCGCGAGGGCGTCCACCCAGGACAGCGCCGAGCGGTCGGGCACCTCCACCAGGTACGCGTCGGCCTCCGGGAGCGCGCCCTCGAGCGGCACCCGGACGCCGAGCGTCACGCCCCGCCGGGCCGACTCGTCGCGGAGCGCGGGGGTGGGCTCGGCGATCAGGATGTCCTGACCGGGACGGAGCCGCGCGAGCGCGGCGCGCGCCTCGTCCTCGCCCTCGACGACGAGCCAGAGCGGCCCGGCGCCCGCTGCCGCGAGGAGCTCGTCCGCCGCCACGCCCGTCCCGAGCACGCCGTCCGCCCCGAAGCGCATGCCGACGCGGGCCAAGCGCTCACCGTCGGCCGCCGCCAGCACCCGCGCGTGACGGAGCTCGTCCGCCCACGAGAGCATCGTGTCGACGTGGGGCGAGGCCGCCGCGGGCTCGACCGGGACGGCCGCCGCGTAGACGAGCCCTCGAGCGCCGTCGATGGTCACGACGTCGCCCTCCGCCAGCTCGATCGCGCCCAGCTCGGTGCGGGCCGCGACCACACGCCGCGCGTAGTCGACGTGGAGGCTGGTCGCGCCGGCCACGCAGGGCTTGCCCATCGCCCGCGCCACCACGGCGGCGTGAGAGGTCAGCCCGCCGGCGGCGGTGAGGATGCCGGCCACCGAGCGCATGACCTCCACGTCCTCGGCGCTCGTCTCCGAGCGGACCAGGATTTGCTCGTCGCCGGGCCCGAAACGTTCGGCGGCGTCGGCGTCCAGCACGATCTTGCCCACCGCGGCCCCGGGGCTCGCGGCCAGTCCGCGGGCGATCGGCTTCAGCCCGGCCTGGCCGAGCTGCTGCGGGTCCGGCAGACGCGGCGTCAGGAGCTGGCGGAGGCTTGCCGGCTCGACGCGCGCGAGCGCCTCGGGCTTGGTCAGCATCCCCTCCTCGACCATCTCCACGGCGATCCGCGCCGCGGCCTGGGCCGTGCGCTTCGCGGGCCGGCACTGCAACACGAAGAGGCGCCCTCGCTCGACCGTGAACTCGAGGTCCTGGGCGTCCCCGTAGCGCGCCTCGAGACGCACCGCGAGATCGCGCAGCTCCTGCATCACCTCGGGGATGGCGCTCTCGAGGCTGTCGTCCTCACGCCCGCGGCGGACCTGCGCGCGGGTGAGCGGGCTCGGGGTTCGTCTGCCCGAGACGACCTCTTCGCCCTGCACGTCGGCCATCCACTCGCCCCACGCGCTCGCCTCGCCGGTGCTCGGGTTGCGGCTGAAGAGGACCCCGGCGCCGGAGCGCGGGCCCACGTTCCCGTAGACCATGGCCTGAATCGTGACGCCCGTGCCCTCGTCGTCCGCGATGCCGTGCGCCTGGCGGTACTGCACCGCCCGCGAGGCGTGCCAGGAGCGCAGCACGCCTTCGACCGAGGCGACGAGCTGGTCCCACGGATCACCCGGGACCGGCTCGCCGGCTTCGCGCCGCACCAACCGGTCGTACTCCGAGACGAGCTGCTCGAGGTCGTGGGGATCGAGGGCGCGGACGTCGCGCCGGCTCAGGACGGCGTCGAAGGCCGCCCGCGGCACCCCGAGGACGACCGTCGCGTAGCTCTCGAGAAAGCGACGCCGCACGTCGAGCCCGAAGCGCGGATTCTGCTCGCGCTCGGCGAGGCCGCGGGCGATGTCCGAGTCGACGCCGACGTCGAGCACGGTCTCCAGCATGCCGGGCATCGAGGTGGGCGCACCCGAGCGGACCGCGACCAGAAGCGGCGCCCGGGGATCGCCGAAGCGAAGGCCCGTCGTCGACTCGAGGTGCGCGATCTCGGTGCGCAGCAGCCGGAGAATCTCCTCGCTCAGGCCACCCTCGGCCTCGAAGCGCCGCCAGACCTCGGTCGAGAGCGTGAAGCCCGACGGGACCGGGAGCCCCATCCGGGTCATCTCGGCGACGGAGGCGCCCTTCCCGCCCAGCCAGCGGCGCGCGGCCGCCTCGTCGAGCGGGAGCGGGTCGGTGAAGCGATGGACCGGCTCGCTCACGGGCAGGCTCCTCCGAGGAGCGGGACTTCGCCGCGCGTGAAGGGCTCCGGTCGCATCTCAGCTCGACTGGGCGGCGAGGAGGTGGAAGTGGGCGATCGCGGTCAAGGTCCGCGCGATGCCGCCGAGCAGGCGCAGCCGGTTGTCGCGGACCTCCGGATCCTCGTCCATCACGAGGACCTCGTCGAAGAAGCGGTCGATCGGCTCGCGGAGTTGCTCGGCGACCAGCGTCAGGGCGCGCTGGTAGTCGCGCTCCTTCACCGCCGCTTGCAGCGTCGGCGCCAGGGTCGAGAAGCGCTCCGCGAGCGCGCGCTCTGCCTCTTCGGTCATCCGGGTCGGGTCCGGCTCGCCCTCGGGGGCGTCGGCAGCGATGTTGTAGGTACGCTTGAAGGCGACCGCGAGGGACTCGTAGGCCGGAAGCTGGCGGAACTGCTCCAGCGCCTCGAGACGAGACGACAGATCGCGCAGCGATCCGCTGTCCCACGCTCCCAAGCAGGCGTCCACCAGATCGGTCGGGTAGCGCTCGCCGTGGAACGCGCGCAGCCGGCCGCGGAAGAACTCGTCGAGGGCGGAGAGCACCTGCTTTTGCTCGCCCACGGGCTTGTCCTGCGCGCGGTAGCCTTCGTGCGCGGCGCGCAGCGTGCGGTGTACGTCGACGTCGACCGGGCCCTCGAGCGCGCTGCGGACGATGCCGAGCGCAGCGCGGCGCAGGGCGAAGGGATCGGCCGAGCCCGTCGGCACCAGCCCGATCCCGAAGCAGCCGACCAGGGTGTCGGCGCGGTCGGCGATGGCCAGGCGCGCGGAGGCGACGGAGGGCGCCACGTCGTCACCCGCGCCCCGGGGCAAGTAGTGATCGCGGATGGCGTCCGCCACCTCGTCCGACACACCGGCCTTGAGCGCGTACCAGCGGCCCATGATCCCCTGCAGCTCGGGGAACTCGCCCACGATGAGCGTGACCAGATCCGCCTTGCAGAGCGCCGCCGCCTCCGCCGCCGGGCCCTCGTCGCCGATCGCGACCACCAGCCGGGCCAGGCGCGCCACGCGCTCGCCCACGGTGCCGAGCTTGGCTTGGAAGACGACCTGATCGAGCTCCGGCACCCGGTTGGCGAGGCCGCGCTCGAGATCCTCGTTCACGAAGAAGCTCGCGTCCTTGAGCCTGGCGCGCAGCACGCGGTCGTTACCGCGCACGATCACCTCGGGCGCGCGGGCCGTGTTCACCACCGCCAGGTACCGGGGCAAGAGCTCGCCGTCTTCGCCGCGCAGCGCGAAGTAGCGCTGGTGACCGCGCATCACCTCGATGGTGACCTCGTCCGGCAGCGTGAGGAACGCAGGCTCGAACGCGCCCGCGAGGATGTGCGGCTCCTCGACGAGCGACGCGTTCTCGCCGACCAGGAACGCGTCGGGCACCAGCACGCCGCCCGTTTCCATCGCCGCCGCCTCGAGCCGCTCGATCATGGTCCGCTCGCGCTCGGCCGGGTCGACCAGGACGTGCGCCCGGCGGAGAGCCTCCACGTAGCCTTCGGCCCGCTCGAGAGAGATGGCCTCGGGCGCGAGGAAGCGGTGACCGTAGGTCGTGCGCTCGGCTTCGGCGCCCGCGAAGCGCACCGAGACGACCTGCTCGCCGTGCAGGCAGAGGAGCCAGTGCACCGGGCGCCCGAACGCGATGTCGCCCTTCCCCCATCGCATCGACTTGCGGAAGGGGATGCGCCGGCAGAGCTCGCCCAAGAGATCGGGCAGCACCTCGGCCGCCGGCTTGCCAGACTCTTCGCGCAGACCGGCCACGTAGGCGCCCTTGTCGGTCTGCTCGACCACCAGCGCCTCGACCGCGAGGCCGAGCTTCTTGGCGAAGCCGATCGCCGCCTTCTTCGGCGTGCCGTCCGCCTCGAACGCCGCGGCCTGGGGCGGACCGAAGACCTTCTCGGAGAGATCCGCCTGCCGCGCCTCGAGCGCGTCGACGATCAGGGTGAGCCGGCGCGGTGTCCCGAGCGCGCGGATGTCGCCGTGGCCGAGGCGCGCGAGCGCGAGCAGCTCCTTCGCGAGCACCGGCATCGCGTCGAGCGCGCCCGCCACGAAGGAAGCCGGCAGCTCCTCGACGCCAATCTCGAAGACGAGCTGGCTCATCGGTCGCCCTCCCTGAGCAGCGGGAAGCCCATCGCCTCGCGCTGGGCCAGAAACGACTCGCTGACGGCGCGGGCGAGGTACCGCACACGGCCGATGTAGCGCTGCCGCTCGGTCACGCTGATGGCGCCGCGTGCGTCGAGCACGTTGAAGTAGTGGCTGCACTTCACGACGCAGTCGTAGGCGGGCAGCACCAGCCGGGCGAGCGGATCCTCCGTCTCGAAGACCAGTTTGCCGCCCTTGCCTTTCTTCGGTGCGAGGCCGAGCAGCTTCGCGCACTGCGTCTCGTGCTCGTCGAAGAGCGAGAGGTGCAGCGCCACGTCCGCCCTCTCGAAGTTGTAGGTGCTCCACTCCCACTCGGCGCGCTTGAAGAGCTCGCCGTAGGTGACGCCGGACGCGTACTGGAGGTCGTAGACGTCGTCGACGTCCTGCAGGTACATCGCGATGCGCTCGAGCCCGTAGGTGAGCTCACCGCTGATCGGCTTGCAGTCGATCCCGCCGACCTGCTGGAAGTAGGTGAACTGGCTGATCTCCAGGCCGTCGATCCAGACCTGCCAGCCGAGCCCCCAGGCGCCGAGGGTCGGCGACTCCCAGTCGTCCTCGATGAAGCGGATGTCGTGCTGGCTCGGGTCGGTACCGATGGCCAGGAGCGAGTCGAGGTAGAGCTGCTGGATGTCGAGCGGCGCCGGCTTGAGGATGACCTGGAACTGGTGGAACTGCTGGAGTCGGTTCGGATTGTCGCCGTAGCGACCGTCGGTCGGGCGGCGGGACGGCTC
The DNA here is from genome assembly GCA_963832725.1 of uncultured Pseudomonadota bacterium. GTDB lineage: Bacteria > Myxococcota_A > Polyangia > Polyangiales > Sandaracinaceae > JAEZBP01. The sequence continues at coordinate 599,856 of CAWHVG010000003.1, read as the reverse complement.
GACGTAGGCGACGTTCCACGGCTCGGGGCCGATGGCGCGCAGGAACGTCGACGGGTTGAACGTGCCCGCGCCCACCTCCGAGTTGTACGGCTGCGTGAGCAAGCAACCGCGCTCGGCCCAGAAACGGTTCAGGGTGAGGATGAGCTCCTGAAAGGTCGGCGCGCCGGGCCGCGCCCTCGCGGGAGCGGTCCCGTGCGGCTGGCCCGAATCGGCGACGGAGTCGGGGGTCGACGACATCGCGCGGGGACTAACACCGGCCGGGGGTGCAGTCCAGCAGGTGAGACGGCTTCCACGTGAGACCGTGAGCGCCGCCGTCGGGCCGACGGGCTACTCCTCGTCGTCGTCCGAGTCGGCGTCCGAGTCGGCGTCCGAGTCGGCGTCCGAGTCGGCGTCCGAGTCGGCGTCCGCGTCGTCGTCCGAGTCGGCGTCCGAGTCGTCGTCCGAGTCGTCGTCCGAGTCGTCGTCCGAGTCGGCGTCCGAGTCGTCGTCCGAGTCGGCGTCCGAGTCGGCGTCGTCGCGGCGTCGTCCGCGGCGTCGGCGTCGTCGTCGGCGTCGTCGGCGTCGTCGTCGGCGTCGTCGTCGTCGTCGGCGTCGTCGGCGTCGTCCGCGTCGTCGGCGTCGCGTCCGCGTCGTCGGCGTCCGCGTCGTCGGCGTCCGCGTCGTCGGCGTCCGCGTCGTCGGCGTCCGCGTCGTCGGCGTCCGCGTCGTCGGCGTCCGCGTCGTCGGCGTCCGCGTCGTCGGCGTCCGCGTCGTCGGCGTCCGCGTCGTCGGCGTCCGCGTCGTCGGCGTCCGCGTCGTCGGCGTCCGCGTCGTCGGCGTCCGCGTCGTCGGCGTCGTCCGCGTCGTCGGCGTCGTCCGCGTCGTCCGCGTCGTCCGCGTCGCCGTCCGCGTCGTCGTCCGCGTCGTCCGCGTCGCCGTCCGCGTCGTCGTCCGCGTCGTCGTCCGCGTCGTCGTCCGCGTCGTCGTCCGCGTCGTCGTCCGCGTCGTCGTCCGCGTCGTCGTCCGCGTCGTCGTCCGCGTCGTCGGCGTCGTCGTCGGCGTCGTCGTCCGCGTCGTCGTCCGCGTCGCGGGCCTCGGTCGCGTCTTCGGCGTCGGCAGGACGTTCCGACTCGTCGTCGTCCTCGTCGTCCTCGTCGTCGCCGCCGCGCTCCCACGTCCCTTCCGGCACGTCGATGTCGCCGATGGACTCGATTTCTTCGCCGGTTTTGCGCGCGAAGAGCGCCTTGCTCTCGTCCGTGAGCTCCGAGAACTCCTTGAGCGTCGGCAGATTGTCGAGGCTGCTCATGCCGAAGAACTCGAGGAACTGCGGGGTCGTCCCGTAGAGCAGCGGACGCCCGGGCTCGTCTTTGCGGCCCAGGATCTTCACCAGGCCTCTGTCGAGGAGCACCTTCAGTGCCGAGCCGGAGTCGACCCCCCGGATCTCCTCGAGCTCGGGTCGAGTGAGCGGCTGACGGTACGCCGAGATGGCCAGCGTCTCGAGCTGCGCGCGGCTGAGGCGAAGGGGCTTCGCGGCCACGATCTCGCGGACGAAAGGCGCGTTGGCCGCGGCAGAGCGGAATTGGAACCCGCCCGCCACCTCGATGAGCTGGATTCCGCGGCCTCGATACTCGTCGATGAGCTCGCCGAGCAGCCGCTGCACCAACTTGGTCTTCGCACGCGCGATGCGGGCCAGCCGGTTCGCGGGGACAGGCTTGTCGGAGACGAAGACCAGGCTCTCGAGCACCGACTTGAGGTGCGCATCGCTGACCGATCCCGGCCGCGCCTTCTCCAGGCCCGGACGCTCGGGGCTGTCCTCGCCGGGCACCGTTTCCTGCTCCGCCTCGACTTGGGCGAGCTCATCCGTCCCGTCGCCACCCGCCGCACTGGAAGTCTCAGGCGCGTCAGCTTCGTCGTCGTCGTCGTCGTCGTCGTCGTCGGCTTCGTCGTCGTCGTCGTCGGCTTCGTCGTCGGCTTCGTCGTCGGCTTCGTCGTCGGCTTCGTCGTCGGCTTCGTCGTCGGCTTCGTCGTCGGCTTCGTCGTCGGCTTCGTCGTCGGCTTCGTCGTCGGCTTCGTCGTCGGCTTCGTCGGCGGCTTCGTCGGCGGCTTCGTCGTCGGCTTCGTCGTCGGCTTCGTCGTCGGCTTCGTCGTCGGCTTCGTCGTCGGCTTCGTCGTCGGCTTCGTCGTCGGCTTCGTCGTCGGCTTCGTCGGCGGCTTCGTCGGCGGCTTCGTCGGCTTCGGCTTCGCGGTCAGCCGCCTCTTCGCTTGCCTCCGGCTCTTCGTCGGAGGTGTTCGGCTCCTGGGCATCGTCCGCGTCGGCGACGTCATCGGTGTTGAGGTCCTGCTCCTCCTCAGCCGCAGCTCGCCGCGTCCCACGACGGCTCACCCGCTGCGCGCCGGCTGCGTCGAGAGAAGCTGCATCCGCCTCTCCGCCGATGCTGGGACTCGAGCTGCTCCGGCGGCGGCTTCTTCCCTTTCGCTCGGCTCTTCTTCCGGGCTCTTCGCGGCTGACTGCTCACGTCGGCGGGTCCTCGTCGTCCGTCTCCGACCTCACGGGGTCGCTGTGCATACCGGACCCGCTGGTGGCGTCAAGATCCTCTCGTGATGCGCCCTCGGAATCAACGGTGACACCGTCGACGGGAGATGTCGGCATCGAAGCGTCGACGTCAAGCGCCTCGGAGTCGGCCCGAGCCGCCCATTTCGATGCCAGCGCCTCGAGATCGAACGCGGATGACGGGCTCGGAGATGCCGCGGACTCTGCTGGGTTCGGCGGGTCCGCGGGCCGCGAGCCTTCTCGCTCGCGGACGTCAGCGACGACCTTTCCATCGGCAGCCGGCTCGCTGACCGCCTCTTCGAACGAGCCGCTCTCGTGTGTCGCATCGGCAAGGTCCTCCGAGGCTTCCGTCTCGCTCTCGGGCCTCACGCTCTCGAGCGGCGCATCCTCGACGAGAGCGTCGACGGCCTCGACCACGAGCGTCGATTCGTCGTACCGAGCGTTCTCGGCGGCGGCCGGCACCCCGCCCTCCGCGAGGCTCTCGGCGACAGCAGAACCGGGCGCCAGATCGAAGGTCTCGCCACCCTCGGCTTGCTCGGCGAGGCTCTCGCTGACAGCAGCTCCATCCCAGACGCTCTCGCTCGAGCGAACGTCGTCGGTTCCGTCGGTCGCGGGATGAGCAACTGCCGTCATCGAGGCTTCGTACGCACTCGACTCCGCTGCGCTGAGGGCCTCCGGCGCCTCGTCGACGGAACCTTCTCCGACGCTGGCGAGCTCTCCAGCAAGTCCTTCCGGGGGCCCAGAAATAGTCGGCGCGTCGACGTAGCGTTCCTCGACCGCGACTGCCTCCGGAGGGCTCCCGATGGCGTCGGGCCCGACCTCCGCATCCGAGCCCAGACTGTCGACCGAGCCGGCCACGTCCCCCGTCGCCGGTCCCGTCGATTCGTTCAGCTCACTCTTCGCGAGGGCGGGTACCTCGTCCTCGGCGACGACGGGCACTTCTCCCTCTTCGGGTTCCGCTGCCCCTTGCTGCTCCAGCGCCGGAGGTTCCCCCGGCTGCTCCAGCCGAACAGGCTCCGCAACCAGTCCATCCTCGGCGAGACCCTCGAGTACGACGGGCGCTTCTCCGCGCAGCGCTGCGCTCGTGGGAGCCGGGTCCGTCGACTCGGCATCGAAGGGCGCATCTCCCGATGCCTGGGCATCTACGCTGTCGGCGCGGTCCGTGAGCTCGGTCCCCGTCTCGTCGATGGTCGCGGTCCGCGCCGCGTCATCGGTCGAGCCATGCGCTTCCCCGAGCCTGTGCGCCTCCAACCTCGACGCGGCGCCCAATCCATCGGCGCCGTTCGTCAGCCCGGCAGTGTTCTCTGCCACCCCGGCGGCTTCCGCGGACTCGGCTTCCGCGGGTTCCGCAGGCTCGGCTTCCGCAGACTCGGCTTCCGCAGACTCGGCTTCCGCAGACTCGGCTTCCGCAGACTCGGCTTCCGCAGACTCGGCTTCCGCTGACTCGGCTTCCGCTGACTCGGCTTCCGCTGACTCGGCTTCCGCTGACTCGGCGTCGCCAAACTCGGCTTCCGCTGACTCGGCGTCGCCAAACTCGGCGTCGCCAAACTCGGCGCTGTCTTCCGAGACGACGGTGGAGCGGAGGTGGATGGGGGAGTGAGGGTCCGCTTGGTAGATGCGGACGAGCCGCCGCTTGGCCATCTCGAGGAGCGCGAGGAAGGTGATGACCAGGTCGTAGATGTTCACCCGCTCCTCGAAGAGCGTGTCGAAGGTCACCTCGCGGCGCTCGCCCAAGAGCTCGGTGAGCTGTCGCATCCGGTCCTGGATGCTCATCCCCTCGGCGGTGATCTCGAACGCGAGGTCCGTCTGCGCCCTCTTCAGCACCGCCTGGAACGCGTCGAGCAGCTTGAACAGGCCGACCGGCGCCAGCGGTGTCGGACCACTCGCCTGAGGCGCGTCGGTCCCGCGCAGGAACACGTCGCGGCCCGCGATGCCGCGGTCGCCCAGCTCCCCCGCCACGGCCTTGTACTTCTGGTACTCCAGGAGCCGCCGGATCAGCTCCGCGCGAGGATCCACCTCTTCTTCCGGAATGTCGTCGTCCTGCTGGTCCTCCGGCTCCTGCGGGAGGAGCATCTTGCTCTTGATGTGGGCCAGCGTCGCCGCCATCACGAGATACTCGCTCGCGATGTCGAGGTTCAGCTGCTCCATCATCGACACATATTGCAGATAGCGCTCGGTCACGAACGCGATCGGCAGGTCGAGAACGTCCAGCTCGTGCTTGCGGATCAGGTGCAGGAGCAGGTCGAGCGGCCCTTCGAAGGCGCCCAAGCTGATCTGGAAGCTCGGATCGAGCGGCTCCGGGGAGTTCGACACGGGGCCCCCCTCACCGGCACGCGGGCCCACACGCCGGGACGGCGTGCAGGATGAGCCACGTTTCGCAGGCTGAGGTCGACGACATCGCAGGTCTGGGGCGGCCGAGAGATCGCTTCCGAAGGGGAGCCGCGTGGTACACCCCTGCGCCTAGCACGTCAAAGGGAGATCGCCGCGCTACCATGGGCCAAATGCGACACCTCGCGCTCGCCGCCCTGGTCTTCGCGGGGTGTGGCACGGGCCCGGGTCGGACGGACGGAAGTGTCGACGCCTGTCTGACGGACGGCCGGTTGGAAGTCGGCGCCGGAGGCGCGCGCTTGGTGCCGCTCCCGCGCGAAGGCGGCGAGCTGCCCATCGTGCACGGCCCGCAGGGCGGAATCCACGTGGTGGTCGGATTCTGGGTCCGCGACCTGCCGCTCGAGATGGATGCGGCCTACCGACTCGAGGACCCGACAGACGCCTCGGAGGTCGGCACGGGCACGATGCTCCACCTGACGCCGAGCCTCCTCCGGCCCGACGGAGCGCGCTATGAGCGCCACCCGGACCTCATCGTGCTGAACAACGAGAGCGCTGACGTCAGCCCCTTCGCCGGTCGCGTGCTCGACCTCCAGGCGGAGGTCTGGACCACCGCCGGCCACGCCTGCGACACCCGGACCGTCACGCTGGTCGACTCTCCCTGATTCACGCGATCGGTACGTGTAAGCGAGTTCACACTCGCGCGGTCGCCCGGACACGAATGTCGTGCGTCAGTCCAGACCGGGGCGCAGCGTCACAGAATCCCATGCGCGTTCCGTACGTCCAACTCCTCGATGGCTGGCCCGCGCCCAAGATGGCACAGGCTCTGCATCGGAAGAGGCGACGACGATGACCTCCTCACCGCCCAGCGCCCGTGATACCCAACCGAGCGTACACGTCCGGCTCGACGAGGTGCGTTTCCGGGCCACGGCGGCCGACGAGCCCTTGCTCTTCTTCTGTGTGGAGGGGGCGCCCCGCAGCGCGTGTCACACGCGAACCGAGGAACATCTCACGTTCGAGACGGCGCTGAGCGGCCGCGTGACGTCGGTGACGGGAGGCGAGCTCGCGCTCGACGTCGGCGGCGGGGAGGTGCTCGTTCGATACCTCCTCCCGAGCGCAGTGGAGCTCGAGGCGCTCGTGGGTCACACCATCGGCCTCCGCGTGACCCAGCGCTATTCGGGGCCCGGCAGAGCGACCATCGACGCGGAGGTTCGCGACTCGGCAGGCGGGCTCGTGCTCTGGGCCCACGACGGCCGGATGCCGGGCGACCGCCTCTCGCACGGGCTCGCCTTGCGCTTGCGGCTGGACGCGGGCGGAGCGCACCGGCTCGCGCTGGGGCACGGCGCGGGCGTGACGGCGGTGGGCGCGCCCGACTCGGCGACGATTCAGGTCGCGGGCGCCGAGTTCGGTCTCGGCGTGGTACGCGTGGGCGCCGACGACGTCGCCTTCGTGCTCGTCCATCGCTGAGCCCGTCGCCGGGCCGGTGCGAGAGTCCACCGCGGATGCATCCCTCTGTTGAGCGAGCAGGCCCGACGCCGGTATTCTCGCCAGCGTGGCGGCGGACGGTGACGGCGGACGTTGGGGGCGAGAGCTGGCGGCCGACGATGATCTCGCGCCTCCTTGGGAGGGCCTCCCGTCCGACCCGGTAGGGAGCGATGGCCTCGGCGCAGGCGGTGCGGCCCAGAGGCCGACCGCAGACCCCGCCATCCAAGGAGGCGGCAGGATCCTCGGCGACGGGTTCGACGAGCTCGGCGGCAACGCCGGGCTGCCGGGGCTCGACGACTGGGTCCCTCCAACGCCGGCACCGAAGCGGGCCTCCCTGCCCTCCCCGTCCGTGCCCTCGGCTTCTTCCATGGCCCCCGTGAGTGGCGAAGCGCCACAACAGCCAGCCCCGAACGCGGCCGAAGTGGAGGTCATCGCCGACTACGGCCCCGCCCCGTCGAACTTCGTCGCGTCGATCCCCTACGCGCTGCTCGTGCTCACCCGGAAGCGAGCGCTCGGCAAGGCTCTCTTCGACCTGAAGCGGCTGGAGAAGAGCGCCGCGGCCAATCGCGACGAGGCCATGATCGAGCTCGGCCGGACGCTCCATGCCCAGCGTGGGCACGAGTCGTTGGCCGTCCTCTCACCGCAGCTCGCGGCGGCGGACGAGGCTGGGCGGGTCGCCGGCGAGCGCACCAGCGAGTGGGCCCGCGCGAAAGAGACCGCGGACGCCCAGCGCGCGTCGCTGAGCCGGAAGATCGAGCAGGCCGAGCGGGCGGCGGCGCCTCACCGCGACCGGGAGACCAAGCTGGCCACCCAGATGAACGTGCGAGAGACGGACCTGCGCCGGGCGACGGCGAGGCTCTCGCGCGTGGAGATCGAGCTCAGGAACCTGTGGTCGTCCTCGGCGGAGCCGGACGCCGCGCGGCGCGACGTGCTGGAGGCGGAGCGCCAGGCCCGTCGAGCCGACGTCACGGCGGCGCAAGCGAAAGTGGACGAGCTCACCCCGCAGCTCAGCGAGGCCCGACGCGAGCTGGCCGTGATGCTCTCGGCGGTGAACGACCTCACGGATCAAATCCGAGCCGTGGACGCAGCGCAGAAGCGCTCGGAGCGGGTACACCTGTCGACGGCGGGAGAAGCGGAGCGGGCCTACCACGCCGCCGTCCGTGAGCTGGCGCGCCAAGCGCTCACCCGGGGCATCGGCCTGGCCGTCGCCCCGGAGGCCGCGCAGTCGGCCATGCGCAAAGAGAGCGCGCACGAGACCCGGGCGCACGAGGTCGAGCTGCACGAGGCCGCGCTCCTCGCCTACGACAAGACGGCGTTCCAGCGAGGAGCGGCGCTATTGGGCGGCGCGGCCTTCCTCGTCATCATCACGCTGCTCTTCGTGATCCTGCGCTGACTGTCCGAGACCCGAACGCGCGAACGCCGCGCTGGAGGGCGCGGCGTTCGCGAAGCGAGCTCGGTCTGCGATGGCGGCTACGGTCCCCCGTCGACCCCGCCATCGATTCCCGCGTCGGGGAAGCCGCCGTCGGGGAAGCCGCCGTCGGGGAAGCCCGGCAAGCCGCCGTCGGGGAAGCCCGGCAAGCCGCCGTCGGGGAAGCCCGGCAAGCCGCCGTCGGGGAAGCCCGGCAAGCCGCCGTCGGGGAAGCCCGGCAAGCCGCCGCTGCAGAACCCACCGATGATCGGCACCGCGGTGCCGCAGCACACGCTGGGCGCGCCCGTCCCCGGCGGCAGTCCACTGGACACGACGCAGCTGTCTCCGCCCGCCGTGTCGCACACCACGCCGCAACCGCAGTTGGTGTCGGTGTTGGCGACGCAGGCGTCATCGCAGCAGCTCTCGCCCGGATTGCCCGCCGCGGGCGCGGTGCAGCTCATCGCGTCGGTGCCGGTCCCGCAGACACAGGTGCTGTCCTGGCAATTCGGAGCGCTGTCGCCGCACGCCGTCCCGCAGCCCCCGCAGTTGGCCGGGTCGCTGGTGGTGTTCGTACACAGCCCTCCACAGCATTCGCCATCGCAACAAGCGCCGGCGCAGCAGGACTGTCCGGCTGCGCAGAGCATGCCGGGGCCCCCACATCCACACGATCCGCCCGAGCACGTCTCGCCGCTCGCGCACGCGTGCCCGATCGTGCCGCAGTTCATCGGGTCCGTGAGGATGTCGACACACTGGAACTGGCCGCCGCTCATCGCACACACGCTGGGCGCGGTGCAGGCGCGGAACTGACCACAGGCGCAGGTCACGGCCGCGCCACCGGGCAGCACGCTGCACGAGCTGGCGAGCTGCGGGTCGCACTGCAGGCCGCAGCCGTTGCAGTTATTGAACGCCGAGGTCGGGTCGTTCGGGTTGGTCGGTCGGCCATCGGCGCCGACGGGCTGGTCTTGCTGCACGCAGGTGGTGCCGCAGCAGCGGCTGCCGGCCGCGCACGCCGGGTGGCAGTCCCCGGTGGGCTGCGGGCCCGTGTCGAGCAAGGGCCCCGCGTCGTAGCCGGCGATGCAACGGCCGGCCGAGCAAGTTCCGCTGCAGACGCTCCCGCACGCGCCGCAGTTCTGCCGATCGATCTCGGTGAAGACGCACATCCCTTCGCAGCACACCTGCGAAGAGGGACAGGCCGGGTTGCAGCCCCCTCCACCGCTCCCGGTACATCCGGCGAGCGCGCTGGCGAAGACGAGGCACGACACGATGGCGAACTGCTTGGACACGGTGACTCCCCGGTGACTTCCCGCCCCCGACGGTGAAGCGGGCGAGAGCCTATCGTCATCCGAAGGGCGCCGGAACGCCACGCTCGAGCGATACTTGAGCGAACTCACTGGAGGCGGGAATCAGCCCGCGAGCTCGTCGAGCTCCGCGAGGACGGCGTCGACGTGCCCCTTCACCCGCACCTTCGGCCACACGCGGCGGACCTTCCCCTCCGGATCGATGAGCACGGTCGTCCGGATGATCCCCATCGACTTCTTGCCGTACATGTTCTTCTCGCCCCAGGCGCCGTACTTCTCGATGACCTTGCCCTCGGGATCGCTGAGGAGCGGGAAGTTCAGCTCCTGCTTGGCCGCGAACTTCTGGTGCGAGGCGACGGTGTCCTTGCTGACGCCCAGCGCGACGGCGTTCTTGCGGCCGAGGTCTCCCTTGGCGTCCCGGAACTCCTGCGCCTCCGTCGTGCAGCCGGGCGTCGCGTCGCGCGGATAGAAGTAGAGGACCACCCGCGGCCCTCGAAGTCCTTCAGCTTCGTCTTGCCGCCCTCGGACGACTCGAGCGTGAACGCGGGGGCCTTCTTGCCTTCGAGCGGGTGCTTGTCTGCGGTCGCCATCGTCTCCTCCCGGGTGAGGCGCGGAGCATACCCCCTCCGCGCGCGACGGCGCCGTCCCTTCGTCGAACGCGGAGGTGAACATGCGCTCGGCCTCGATTCGAGGGCGAATTCACCGCCAGCAGCCGCTTCGGCCTCGATTCGATGGCGAATTCACCGCTTCGCCGCCGCATTCGGCATCGAATCGATGAAAATCGCGCTCGGGAGCGGTTCCGGAGCCTCCAGCCGAAGCGTCCATCACCGCCGGAGAGCACTTTGACCTCATTTTTGTGCCTCCGGGCTCCGCTCGCGCTCCCACGGGCCTCGTTTTCGTGCCTCCGGGCCCGCTTCGGTCGCGAGGGCATCGTTTTCATGCCTCCGAGCCCGCCCGCGGTCGCGAGGGCATCGTTCTCATGCCTCCGAGCCCGCGACCCCGGGTCGTGAGAGTCCTCTGGGTCGTCTACGCGGGCGGCGCGTTCCGGCGTCGAGCCTTGTGCGGGGCGAGCGGACCGGGCCGTTCGGGGCGCCCGTTCCAGTCCGGGAGCGGCGACGAGCGTGGTTGGCGCTGCGAGCCCAGATCCCGCGGCGCGCCGAGGCGAGGACGTTGACGTGTCACGAGGGTGCCACTAACGTGCCCCCGCTCTGAGCGGCGGCATGCAAACCACCGGCACATTCGAGACCTTCTGCGGCTCCCGGTTGCGCGCCGTCGCGCGCCAGGTCGAGCCCGCGTCCGTCTCTCGTGGTGGCCGTCGGAGCGAGGGCACCCCGCGCGCGACTCGCGCGGCGAGCCGACCAAGGACGGGGTGGGTCGCTCGGCGGCCCAGGAATTTTCAGAGGGGCTCTATGCAGCCCGCAGGAGGATCGGAATGAAGCGGATCGCATTCTTGATGGCTTTTGGAGCGCTGACGTTCGCGTTCGGCTGCGACAACCGCAGCGGCACCACCGACGCGGGTGGCATCCACCTCTCGGGCGACGCGGGCCACACGACAGGCACGCCCGACTCGGGACCCACCACGACGCCGGACTCTGGCCCGTCCACCATGTCCGACGCTGGCGCGCGTCAGTGTGCGATGCCGCTCATGCCGTTCCCGAGCACCCTCGCTCCTCGTTGCAGCGCGGCCGCCAAGAGCCTCCTTGGACGCGTGCACCGACAGCACGTGCATCAACAACTGCATCATGAACGACATGACCGCGCCGACCATGACCAGCAGCGGTGCGATGGGTGGACTGTCGCGTTTCTGTCTCTCGTACACCCAGGAGTACTGCATCGAGCAGAACGGCGGCAGTACTGTGTTGCACGCCTACAACTGCTGCATCAGCCGTTACCACAGCTGCATCGATCAGACCTGCGTGATGACCAACTGCTCCGCTGAGCAGATGGCCGTGTTCTCGAGCGCTTAATCCGGCCGGTTCGGCCTGCCTGAGCTCGGCACCCACGACGGGCACCTACGCAGTCTGCTTCCCGGCAGGCTTGACTCTCCAAGGCACTCTTCGCGCAAAGGGGTCCGAGCCTTCCCGGCTCGGGCCTTTTTGCTTGTGCGCCCAGCGTGGGCGCCGACTTGGAGGTGCAAGTCCTCCCCTGAGCAGGTCACAGCGAAGGAAGGGAAGCGCAAGGGCGGGAGGGCGACCGACCGTCCGGAGGAAGCGCGGAACGAAACCGTGGGCCGATGGACAAGAACCGGATACGAGGCGCGGGCGAGCGGGGCGAGCGGGCAAGTGACCGCGAAGCTCCCGTGACCAAAGGGACCCTGCGTAAATCCGGCGGTCGTGCGGTGAAGGTCGGTGTTCTTACCTGGGGAAATCTCGTCTCGGGCCTGAAAGGGTCACGCGGTCGAACGCCCGGCAACGGACGAGACTCGGCCTTCCGAGGCTGGCCGTCTGACCTCAACCCATCGAACCGCCCGGTGCGGACCCGCATGCCGGGTGGTGTGGCACGCGAGCCCGAGTCGACTACTCGGGCCCACTATGCCGATTCGCCTTCGAGACCGAGCGCGACCCGATGCTGGATCCACGCAGCGGTCGGGCGCTGCACCCGGCCAACGCTGCCGGCCGGTTCGCTTCGGTCAAGCCCGCTCTGCGCAGGCCCGCGACCGGTCCGCAACGCGAATCCCGGCAGCGCCCAACGCCGATGGGCGAGCGCGCCGGCGTCAGCGACATCCCAGCGGGCGACTGCTCACAGAACAGTTCGGCCCGCAAATCAGGAATCGGTCATAGCAGCAACTGCCGTAGGAGACGCTGGTTCCACAGTCCGAGTTAGTGTGAGTGCCGCCAGTCGGAGCTCCCGTTCCGGAGCAGCCTCCGCCGCCCACGAGCGACCAGAGCAGGATCACCAGGATCCGTGTCGACCGCCCCATCGCAGTTGTAATCCCAACCCACGGGCAACGAACAGAAGCAAGGCCCCGTCAGGCAAAGGTTACAGCCGTCTGTGCCATCAGACCTGGTACACGGAGGATTCCCGCCGCAGTAGGGCCTCGCGTTTGATAGTCGGCGCCAGGATGAACCAACGCGGCGACTGGTCCAACGTCGACGCAGTCCCCTGATGTATCGGCATAGCCAGCGGGACAGGCGCAGGCCTGGATTGTGGTAGTCGTCACACCATACCCATCTTCCATCCTGATCTTGATAGCAGGTCAAACGACCCGGGATCCGTTGAGGACGTCGTTTCGTCGATCCTATCGTCACAGTCCTCGTCCACCGATGTATCTCCCGAAGGGGTGCAGAGCTCCTGGGCATGAGGATGAATGGACGCGCCAGCAGGAGGAACGTCATTGCAGTCGGTGCTAGTTTTGGTCACATCGCCGGCACCAGGAGTGCATGCCGTGTGAGCCGGAGCTCGGATCGCCGTACCCGTCTCCATCCGCATCCGTCCAGTAGGTCGTCAGCGTCGTATCTTCGTCGACACTTCCGTCGCAGTCGTCGTCACTGCCGTTGCAAACCTCGGGAAAGTCTCCCGGCAAGCGCTCGCTACAGGTGCCCCCAGACGCCGCCTGCGCACATCTGCATCCCCACGTGACAGAGGCCCACGTCTACGCTGCATGGCTGGTGAGCACCGTTCGTGCACGCGCACCCGGGATCGATGATCCCGTCGCAGTTGTTGTCGATTACATCGCAAACTTCTGTAGCCGTGATGTTGACCGACGGGTCGCTGTCATTGCAGTCGTTATTGCTGTCGACATCATTGCGTTTGGAGCCAGACGATCGACTACCGGAGCCATGCCACAGGTGGACACCATCAAGGGATCACAGCCGAACCCGTCGTGATCTTCCCGTCGTAGTAGTAGGTCCTGTTGAGGGTTTCGTCGATCATGCTGTCGCAGTCGTTGTCGATGCGGTCGCACACCTCTGTGGCGGTCGGATTCGCCCGCACGAGTATCGTCACAGTCCGTGCCGCGATTCTCGGTGCCGTCCGATCTAGTGTTGTAGCAAGCGGTACTAATGAAGCCGTCCCCATCGCGGTCTCCATCGTTCATGCCTGGGCTGTCGTTGTAGATGGTGGTCGAATCGCAGTCTTCATCGACGCCGGCTGGGTCACAGACCTCTTCGGGCAGTGCTGTAGACAGTTCGATCGCCGTCGTTGCAGTCGTGGCCACCACACTCGGGGCGGGGGTCGCCGTCGCCGTCGGCGTCTCCCCCGTAGCAGCTGGCAGGCGTTGTCCGTACACGTCGAACTCGTCTCGTCGCAAGTCTGCGTCGACGAATCGCAGGGGGGAGTACCGGCGACACAACCGTCCGCGCCTGCCCCCGATGCGCCCGGCATGCAGCGCTCGACGCCCGTGCAGTAGAGGCCGTCGTCGCAGTCCGAGTCGCGCGTGCAGGCGGCTGTGTGCCCAGCATCATGCCCCGCGTCTCCGCCGCTCCTTCCGCTGTCGGCCCCTCGCCGGCTGACCTGACCATCGAAGCCGCCATCGCGGTCGCTGCCGTTCGTCCCTCCGCAAGCAATCAACGTGAGGGCGATGCCGCTGAGCACAGCAGCTCTTCCAAGCTCTCTCATGTTCCCTCCACGACGGCCCGAGCGACCGTCTGCCCTCGTCGAAACCGGCCGAGACGCTCGCGGCGAGTCTTGCAAATCGGCCATCCATCGCCAACACGAGGTCCGTTGACGGTGAACCGAATGGCGAAACGGTGGTGTGATGCCACGGCGTGGACTCGAGTAGGCGAGCTGCCGTCGCGACGTGCTACGACTGCCGAGCGGAGCGATGGGACGCACGATCATCGTCGGAGACCTGCACGGGTGCATGGACGAGCTGTCGGAATCTGCTCGAAGAGGCGGAGTTCGATACGGCTCGGGATCGGTTGGTGTCCGTCGGCGACATCGTGGCCAAGGGGCCGCGTGGCGCGGAGCTGGTGCGCTTCATGCGCAAGCGCGAGCATCTGGCGGTGCGGGGCAATCACGACGAGAAGCTGATCGCGTGGCGACGCGGCAGCTCGAACAAGCCGCTCGCGCCGGCGCACGCGGCCGATGCGTCGCGGCTCGGAGAGGCCGACTGGCGCTGGCTCGAGGCGCTACCGCTCTTCCTCGAGCTGAACGAGCACGACGTGATCGTGGTGCACGCGGGGCTGGTGCCGGGGGTGGGCCTCGAGGATCAGGATCCCCACGTGATGTTGAACATGCGCTCGTTCCGGCCCGACGGGACGCCGTCCAAGCGCGTCGACGCGGGGCAGCCCTGGGCCGAGCGCTGGCCGGGGCCGCGTACGGTGGTCTTCGGGCACGACGCGGTGCGCGGCCTGCAGCGGTGGCCCTACGCGATCGGACTCGATACGGGCTGTGTGTACGGCGGCCGGCTCACGGCGCTGGTGCTGCCCGAGCGCGAGCTGGTCTCGGTCCCCGCCCGCGCGTCCTACGCGAAGCGGACGAACCTCGGAGGCTGAGCCCGTGAGCGACGTGATCCGGGTGGCGCGGCGCGAGGAGCTCGATCCGGGCGAAGTGCGCGTGGTCGGGCTCGGCGACGACACGCTCGCCCGGCGGCCCGAGGCCCTCGTCGTCGTGGACGAGACGGGCGAGGTGCGCGCTTACCTGAACGAGTGCCAGCACCTGCCAATCCCTCTCGACGCGGGCTCGCGCGAGTTCCTCGACGACACCACGGGACACCTGCGTTGCGGCACGCACGGTGCGCTCTATCGGCGGGACGACGGGCTCTGCGTGCGAGGGCCGTGTCGAGGGCGATCCCTTCGCGCCCTCCCCGTCTCCGTCGACGCGGACGGCTGGATTGTCCTCGATGCGCCCGAGGAAGAAGACGACGACGACGAGCTCGAGTTCGTCGTGCTCGAAGACGACGAGGAGCCCTGAGTGTGGATTTCGCGCCGAATCGCTGCTGCGAGCCCGGACCGCCAGGACGGGCTCACGTCTCGGGGCCTCGATCGCCGTAGGTGAACGACGGCTCGGTCGGTCCCTCTTGGCGCGCCCGTCCTGACGCGGCCATCCTCGCTCTCGCGACGCGATTCACGGGAAATCTACGCTGAGCCACCCCGCCGGTGGCTCCGTCATCGCGATTCCACCGCCTCGCGCGCCGCTTCCTGAGGACGGAAGCGCCTCAGGCGCGCAGAAAATCGCCCTCTCGGTGATCTCGGACGGCCCCCGAAGAGCCGAGGTTCAGCTCACGGTCGCAGGCGCCGCTTCGCCGCGCTTCGCTTCCACCGCGGCCGCGCAGGTGAGCTCGCCGAGCTTGGACCAGGGCTTGTCTTCGCTGTTCTTCAGCATCGCCGGGCGGGCGGTCAGCACCTCCACGCCGTCGCGGGTGACGAGGATGCTGTGCTCGAACTGCGCGCTGAGCTTGCGGTCACGGGTGAGCACGGTCCACCGGTCGCCCATGATCTCGGTGCGGTAGTCGCCCTCGTTGATCATGGGCTCGATGGTGAAGACCATGCCGCGGCGGAGCTTCTTGCCGGCGCGCGGATCGTAGTAGTGCGGGACCTGCGGCGGCATGTGGAACTCGCGGCCGACGCCGTGCCCGACGAAGTCGCGCACGACCGAGCAGCCCTGCGCGTGCGCGTAGTCCTCGATGGCCTTGCCGATGTCGCGGATGCGAGCGCCTTCCTTCACGGCGCGGATGCCCAGCTCGAGGCACCAGCGGGCCGTCTCCACCACCAGCTTCGCCGCTTCGCTGGGCTCGCCGACGTAGAACGTCGCGCTCGTGTCGCCGTGGAAGCCGTACTCTTTCGGGAAGTAGGTCGTGACGTCCACGTTGATGATGTCGCCGTCCTTCAGCTTCTGCTTCGGGGTCGGGATGCCATGGCAGACGCAGTCGTTGACGCTGGTGCAGACGCTCTTCGGGAAGGGCGGGTTGCCGTAGTGCAGCGGCGAGGGGTAGGCGTCGCGGGAGACGGTCCACTCGTGGACGAGCGTGTTGATGTCCTCGGTGGTCATGCCCGGGCGAAGCTCCTCGCCGACCATGACGAGGCACTCGGCGGCCATACGGCAGGACGCGCGCATCCGCTCCAGCATCCGGGGGCTCATGATCTCGACGGGCACGGCGCGCTCCTACTACCGAAGGCCGGGAGTCCGTTCCTGGGTGCGCGACGTGCGTACGGGGCCTTCGGCGCGAGACCCGGAACGGAGCTCTGGACGGGACTGCTCTCGATCATCGCGCGCGACCACGAGCGCAGCTGCGCGCCATCGTTAGGTACCGCGGCGACGCGCCCCTCGCAACGACGCGCGTGTTGGCCGAGGCGCCTCGGGCGTGACACGTCGGAACGGCGGCGATGGCGTTGACGGATCCGGAGACGCTGGTCGGGCGGACGCTCGGCGACACCTATCGCGTCGAGCGCGAGCTCGGCTCGGGCGGGATGGGCGCGGTCTTCGTCGCCGTCCATGTGCGCACGGGGCGCCGCTACGCCGTGAAGGTCCTGCTGCCGGAGGTGGCCGCGCGCCGCGAAGCGCTGGCCCGTTTCCAGCGCGAAGCGGAGGCGATCGGCGCCCTCGGGCACGCGCACATCGTGGCCATCCACGACTTCGCGCACGCGGACGGCCTCGCGTACCTGGTGATGGATCTGCTGGAGGGCGAGGACCTCGCCCAGCGTCTGGCGCGGCGGGGCACGCTCCCGCTGAACGAGGCGCTGGCGATCTTCGAGCAGGTCGCGTCGGGGCTCGCCGCCGCCCACGACCAGGGGCTGATCCACCGCGATCTCAAGCCGGCCAACATCTTCCTCGCGCAGCAGCCCGGCGCCCCCGAGCGGGCGGTGCTGCTCGATTTCGGGCTCGCCAAGGGCCTGGCTCCGGAAGGCGACGCGCGGCTCACCGCTAGCGGCGTGGTGATGGGTACGCCCCAGTACATGTCGCCCGAGCAGGCGTGCGGGGCGCCCCTCGACCAGCGCACCGACCTCTACGCGCTGGCCACGATCCTCTACGAGCTCTTGGCCGGTGAGCCGCCCATCACGGCGCCCACCCTCCCCGCGCTCTTCGCCAAGCTCGCCACGGAGCCGGCGCCGCCGCTCTCGATACGCCGCCCCGATCTGCCCCCGGCGCTCTCGGACGCGCTGGCGCGGGCCCTGGCCAAGGCGCCGGGCGATTGCCCGCCGGACGCGCGGCGCCTCGTGGACTCGATTCGGGTCGCGGCGGGGCTGGCGCCGGTTCCGCGCACCGGCGTCCATCGCCCGACGGTCGACCCGCACGCGGCCACCGCGGCGACGCCGATCAGCAATCCGGATCCCTACGCGCCCATCGCCGGCACGCCCGTCAGCAACCCGAGCCCCTACGCACCCACCGCCGGCACGCCCGTCAGCAATCCGGATCCCTACGCACCCACCGCGGGCACGCCGGCCAGCAACCCGAGCCCCTACGCGCTCACCGCCGGGACGCCGGTAAGCAACCCGGTGCCCGCCACCGCGATGGCGCCCGGCGCGACGCCTCTCACCACATATCGCCCGCCGCCGCCTCGGCGGGTCAGGTGGTGGCTGCTCGCCGGCGCGCTGACCGCGATCGGGGCGGCGAGCACGATCGCCGCCGTCGTGGCGTTCACCGGAGCCCGTTCGCTCACCGATCCGCCGGCGGTCACGCAGACCGAACCGTCACCGCCGGCGCTGGTCCCGCTCGAACCGGCCGAGGCGGATCCCCTTCCCAATCCGACTCCGGCCATCGTTCCCGACGCCGGCACCGCGTCCATGGCGCCCGAGCCCGTGGCGGCTCCGGTGATGGCGTTGCGGCGGCCGCAGCAACGGGCCCCGTCTCGCGCGAATCGGCCTCACGCAGACCGGCGTCCGCGCGAGCCGTCTCCCCCGACCCGACCTCACGCGAACCAACCTCGGCCCAGGCGGGCCGACCAGCGCCGCGAAAACGCGCCCTCGCCTCCGGACACGCCTCCACCGGATGCGCCCGAGCCGGCGTCGCCCGGAGCGCCCGCGCCGCCGAGCGCACCTTCTTCCACATCGACGCCGCCGGCCGGGGGACCGCCGGCCGGCGTCCAGGCCGCCGTCGCCAGGATGCAAGAGAGCGACTGGCGCGGCTGCATCCGCGCGACGCATTCGGCGCCTCGCTCCGCGGAGCTCCTCGGTGCCCGGATGAACTGTGCGCTCCGCGCCGGCGATCGTGCCGAGATGCGCTCGACCTGCGCGGAGATGCGCGCTCACTACCCCTCGCACCCGCAGACCCGCTCCTGCGAGCAGATCCTGCAGGCCTACGGCTGGCAGTGACGACGCCGCGGGTCGCGAAAGACGCCGCCGACGGAAAAGGTTGGCCCCGGCGGGGGCGACCGCCGGGGCCAGGGGAGCCCGCCGCGCAGGGCGATGCGCAGCGGGCGCAAGCCACGCCAGGGAGGGAGACGGCGCGGCTCACTCGAGCCAAGGAAGAGGGAGTCCCGGCCCCGACGGGGGCGACCGCCGGGGCCGGGAGGGGGCCCGCCACGCGGGGCGACGCGGGGCGGGCGCGAGCCTGCGCCAGGGAGGGAGACGGCGCGGCTCGCGAGAAGTGGGTTCAGCCGAAGTCGAGCTCGGCCGGGTCGGCGTCGGGGTCGTAGTCGCGACGATCGATCCCCTTCACCTCGTTGTAGAGATCGTCCAGAGACCACCCCAGCTTCACGTGCGAACGAATCTCTTCTCGCTCGAACTCTTCGATCGTTCGGTATTTTGCGCGACGCATCAGTCTCTGCCTCCGGTCGGTGAAGTCGGCAGGACAGGCGAGAGCGGCACGATCCGCGCCTCGCCCGAGCCATGGCCCACACCCCAAAAGACCCGCTCTTGCACGCGGCGGGCGCCGCGAGGGAGCTCCGCCGTGTCGGTCAACGCCGCCAGCAACGGTGACGGATCGTCCCGCCGGGTCGTTTGAAGTAGCACCATCAACCACCTCGTCCTACATCTGAATACCTTCTACCACCGGCATTCCGAGCCTCCAAAAAAGCGTGGTCGAAAAACGCACGGCGGCGGCCGAGCCCGCCCGGGCGCCCGTGGCGGGGCGCGACGATTCCGGTGCGGCTCCCGTTGCCCGGCGGCCCCGGCCCTGGTATCCACGGCCTCGGGAGACGCGCGGATCGATGGGCAAAATCGTTGCGATCGCGAACCAGAAAGGCGGCGTGGGCAAGACCACGACCGCCGTGAACCTCGCCGCCTCGCTGGCCGTGGCGGAGCAGCGGGTGCTCCTGGTCGACATGGATCCGCAGGGAAACGCGACCAGCGGGCTCGGCACCGCGCCGCGCCAGGTCGAGCGGGGCACCTACGATCTGCTGATCGGGGACGCCCGCTTGCCGGACATCGTGGTGGAGACGGATCTGGCGGCGCTGACGCTAGCGCCCTCCTCGCCCGATCTGGCGGCCGCCGGCCTGGAGCTGGTCGACGACGAGGATCGCTTCGTGCGACTGCGCGACGCGCTGGCCGCGCATCGGGACGCGCACGACTACATCCTGATCGACTGCCCGCCCTCGCTCGGGCTGCTCACGATCAACTCGCTGGTGGCCGCGGACGCCGTGCTCGTGCCGATGCAGTGCGAGTACTACGCGCTCGAGGGGCTCAGCGACCTGACCGACACCATCGAGCGCATCCGCGGCGGGCTGAACGCGCGGCTCGAGCTGATGGGTGTTCTGCTGACGATGTGGGATCCGCGCAGCAACCTCTCGCGCGAGGTCGCCCAGGAGGTGCGCAAGCACTTCCACGTCTACGACACGACCATCCCGCGCAACATCCGGCTGGCGGAGGCTCCGTCCCACGGCAAGCCGGTCATCCTCTACGACGCGGGCTCGCGCGGCAGCCACGGCTACCTGAACCTCGCCCGCGAGCTGCTCGACGAGTCCGAGGCCGCCTGACGTGAACGCCAAACGACGGTTGGGCCGCGGGCTCGACGGACTCCTCCCCGCCGCTCCGTACAAGCCCGCTCGAGGCGGTGGCTCGAAGCGCTCTCCCGGGTTCGAGGCGCCCATCGAAGAGGTGCACCCGAACCGGGCGCAGCCGCGCCGCCGCTTCGAGGATTCGGCGCTGGACGAGCTGGCCGCGTCGATCGCGGAGCTCGGCGTGCTGGAGCCGATCCTGGTCCGCAACCGCGCGGGCGGCGGCTACGAGATCGTCGCCGGCGAGCGGCGCTGGCGCGCGGCGCAGCGAGCGGGCCTCAAAGAGGTGCCCGTCTTCGTCCGGGAGCTGAACACCGAAGAGGCGTTCGAGGCAGCCCTGGTCGAGAACCTCCAGCGCGAGGACCTGAACCCGATCGAGACCGCCCGCGCGTTCCAGCGACTGGTGGAGGAGCATGGCAACTCGCAGGAATCCGTGGCCAAGCGGGTCGGCAAGGATCGCTCGACGGTCGCCAACGCGCTCCGGCTCCTGAAGCTCCCGGAGACCGTCCTGGCGATGCTGGAAGAAGGCCAGCTCAGCGAGGGCCACGGCCGCGCCCTGCTCGGCGCCCCCGACGTCGCCACCATCAAGCGGCTGGCGCGCGAAGCGGTCAAGAAGCAGTGGAGCGTGCGCGAGACCGAGCGGCAAGTACGCGGGGCCGCTCGCGGCGCCGACGCGCCCAAGGCCGAGAAGACCAAGAGCGCCAACGTGCGCGACCTCGAGAACCGGCTGACCAAAGCGCTCGGCGCCCGCGTCGCGGTCGAGGACAAGAAGGGCAAGGGCAAGCTGGTCGTCAGCTACTCCAGCTACGACGAGCTCGACCGCATCCTCGCCCAGATCATGGACTGACGAGCCCGTCCGCTCACCCGGCTCAGGGCAGGCCCGGGACCTGCACGGGGGTGCTCGAGATGGGGCATCCGGTATCGACGTCCGGTCGGCAGAGCAGACTGACCGGTTGGCCGAGCTGCCCGCTGCCGTTGTGGCCCCAGCACCACACGGTGTCGTCCGAGCGTCGTGCGCAAGTGTGGAAGGGCCCGGCCGAGATCTCGACCACATCCGTCAACCCGGGCACTGGCACCGCCGTGTCCGAGGTATCCAACGTACCGTTGCCGAGCTGGCCGTATCGATTGTCACCCCAGCACGACACGGTCTGATCCCCGTGCAAGACGCAGATGTGGCGCTGCCCGACCGTGACGCTGCTCGCATCGCTCACGTCCGTTCGGGCCAAAGGTCTCCACACGTAGTCGGTGAGCGCGGTGCTGAGAAAGTGAAGCTGGGCTCGGCGCGCTGTCATCGCGCTGCGTCCCCCAACAGCTGACGCTGTGGTCCGAGCGCACAGCGCAGTTGGCCAGCGGCCCGCCCGCGCCCGACACGGCATCGTCGAGGTCGAGCACCGTCCTCCAGGTGCGACTTCCACCGGGAGGTGGGGGGTCCGCACCCGTCCAGCGAGTCGTCAAGAGGTGTCCGGATTGGCGAACCCCACCACCGGGTAGATCCGGACGACGTCGTACAAGCCAGGTTCGAGCTGGGGCCGCGTCGCCGTTGGCTCGCCTCCCCCAGCACGAGACTCGCCCCGTGGCGTGGGTCACGCACACCTGCTCGTACGCGGTGTAGACCGACGTCGCGTCATCGACGCCAAGCGCGAAACGAGGGGTCATGTAGGGTTCGGACCGCGTGCCGTCCCCAGGCAACAATTGCCCCCAACAGGCCACCCGCTGGCCTCGGACAATCGCACACATTCCGCCGCTCGTCCCGCCGCCGCCAGCGCGACGGCATCCGAACCAGAGCGGGCCGCGGAGTCGGTGCGACGTCCACTGGTATCGGTAATCGTGCGAAGCGCCATCCCCGAGAGCGCCGTACCAGTCGTATCCCCAACACCACACGGCGCCCCCGTCGCGAATGACGCAGGTGTGCTGGTACCCGGCAGAGAGGAGAGGCTGGTCTGCCCCGATACAGGTCGCGCTACGACACTCCTGACCCGGATCACACGACGTGCCGCACGCGCCGCAGTGATTCGGGGCCTCGAGGCTCTGCTCGCAACCGTTCGCCGGATCGCCGTCGCAGTCAGCCCAGTCCGCGGCGCACGTCAGCGCGCAACTGCCGCCGCTGCATGACGTGCTGCCGCCGTCTACTGCACCGCAGTGGACGGCGCATGACCCACAGGTGGTGTCGGAACTGAGATCCGCCTCGCAGCCGTTGCTGGCGTCACCATCGCAATCTGCGAAACCGATCTCGCAGCTCGCGATCGAGCAGCTCCCGCTGACACAGGCTGCCGTCGCATGCGCGAGGCTGCAGCGCACGTCGCACGCGCCACAGCTGTCGGTGCTGTCGAGCGACGCCTCGCAGCCCGTCCCGGGATCGCCGTCGCAATCGGCCCAACCTTCATCGCACGAAGCGACGGCGCACGTCCCAGTCGCGCACGCGCCGCTTCCGTGTGCCGGCGCACACGTGTTCCCGCAGGCGCCGCAGTCGGTAATTTCCGTTCAGCGGGGTCTCGCAGCCGGTCGCGTACGCCCCGTCGCAGTCGGCGTAGCCCGCCTCGCACCCTCCAATCGCGCAAGCCCCGCCGATGCACGCCCCAGTGCCTCCCGCTGGGGCGCACACGACGTCACACGCACCGCAGCTCGTCACGCTCGCGAGAGACGTTTCGCAGCTCGTCGCTGGATCGCCGTCGCAGTCGGCCCATCCCGCATCGCAGTTGGTGATGGCGCACTCCCCTGCGAGACAGCTCGCCGTGCCATTCACGGCGCCGCAGGCCACATCGCACCCGCCACAGTGTTCCGTGGAGTCGAGCGGCGCCTCGCAGCCGTTCGAAGCGTCTCCGTCGCAATCGCCCAGCATCGGTGCGCACTCCACGACAACGCAAGCGCCCGCTCGGCACTCGGTGGTCGTCGCGCCCGGACGGTCGCAGTCGACCGGCGCCTCGTCTACATTGCCATCGCAATCATCGTCGGTGCCGTTGCACTGCTCTGATGAAGGCACACACGGCCCTGGAGGAGCCGACGCATCGCCTCCCACGTCGCTACCGCCCTCATGACCGGACCCGTCGACGATGGTCGCGGCATCCATCGACGTCGCGCCGTCTGCGTCCATGCCGGAATCGGGAACGTCTGGCGACCCACATGCCAAGAGCAGCACTGCCGCCACCACACCGAAAAAACGTCGTCTCACGGCAGTCCCACCACCGCGCCGCCGGTCCGATGTGCCGCGTAGCCGGCACCCGTAGCCGGGTCGGCGCCCCAGCACTCTACGGAGCCCGTCGCGCGGAGCGCGCATCCGAACTCGTCGCCGCACGTCATGGCCGTCGCATCGAGCAATCCGAAGACGGCCTCGGGCGCATCGAGGATGTTGTCGTCGCGCAAGCCTCCGAACGCTCCCGAGTCAATCCCGTATACCTGCTCGCCCCAACACCGAACGCGGGCGTCATGCTGCATCACGCAGGTGGCTTTCCGGCGCGCGCAGACCTGTGTAACGTCGGCAACCAGCGCGACCGCTGTCGGGACGGAACGCAGTGTGGTCGTCCCATCGCCCAGCTGTCCCATATCGTTTTGTCCCCAGCATTGCAGGGTCTCGTCGCGCATTCGCGCGCAGGTGAACGACTCCCCGGCCGTGAGGTCCACGACACCGATGAGGTAGGGGAGCTCGTAGGGCGTGGGCACCGGAACTCCTCCGACCTCGCCGTTGCCGATCTGGCCGTACTGCTTCGAGCCCCAGCAACTGACGGTCGAATCCTGGTGCAGGACGCAGGTGTGGTTTGCGCCCAGGGCCGCGCTCTGTGCCGTGCTGATGCCAGTGACCCACACCGGAACGCTGCTATCGGTCTGAAGTCCGTCGCCGAGCTGGCCGTCGCTACCCGCCCCCCAGCAGGCCATGCGCCCGTCCGTCGTGATCGCGCAGACGTGGCCACGGCCCACCGCGACATCGGTGACGTCGGTCAGGCCCGGCACCAGCCCCGGTGCGTCACGGTAGAGTGGCGTCGTGCCGTCTCCGAGCTGCCCTTGGTTTCCGACGCCCCAGCACATCAGCTGACCATCGGTTCGAATGCCGCATGCCGTTTGTCCGCCCACGACGGCTCGCGTGAACGAGATCCCCCAGAGACATTGGCCGGCACTCCATCGGTGGTACCGGCGCCATCGCCGATGAAGCGGTCGTCGCCCCAACACTGCGCCCGACCGCTCATCCGCAGCGCACATGCGAGGTCGCTGCCCGCCGACACCTGCACGACCGGATCGACACAGCTGCCGCCTCGACAATGAAGCGCCCCCGAACAACTCGTGCCGCACGCTCCGCAGTGCGCGTCGTCATCGAGGGACTGCTCGCATCCATTGCTTGGATCTCCATCGCAGTCGCCGCGACGTCCCGGTTCACAGAGCCCTACGCCACCGTCGGGCGCCCCGCCCCCGTCAGAGGGTACGCCGGCATCCGACCCTCCCGGTCCGGCGTCGTATATGCACCCGCCGACCGCGGCATGCTCGCAGCCGGTCGGCGGCGAGCACGAATCCGTCGTGCAGGGATTTCCGTCATCGCAACTCGGCGGAGGAGCGTTGATACATGATCCGGCGGAGCACGTCTCCAGTCCGTTGCACGCGTTGCCATCACTACAATCGGTCCCATCCGGCGCGCCAACATCGGGCGGACAATCGACCGTCGTTCCGTTGCACATCTCAGGTGCATCGCAGATTCCACTGGTGCTGCGACACACGACCCCCGCCGGGATGGGCGCGCAGGTTCCATCCGACGGTGCGCCGGCCGCGACACTACAGGCCCTGCAGTCGGTGGGATCACCGGCCCCACAGAGGGCGTCACAACAGACCCCGTCCACACACAGCCGAGAGCGGCAGTCGAGGTCCTGAGTGCATGAATCGCCGAGGACGTGACTATTCGCATGAACGGTACGAAAGCGCACGCGAAGCGCTTCGTAGGGAACCAGTGGGTCGAGAGCCGAATACACTACCGCCGAGTTCCCGTCGCCGCTTGACGCCACGTCGGCGTTGAAGTCCTGCCAATCGACCGTCGCGATGTCGAACGGAGACTCGACTGGCACGCCATCCGCCCCGACAGCGAGTCCGGTAAGCTGGTAACGCTCTGAGAGGGAGGAGCTGGTTCCGACTTCCCGGTAGGCGAGAAATACCCCAGTCCGTCCCAGCTCGCGACAGGGCAATGGTGACCTGACTCCCAATCCGTATAGTAGCGAGTCGATGTGGATCCGCTGGCGGAGCCACTGTTTACACCTTGAACACGCGTGTAACCGCTGGACGTTCGCCATTCCGAAAGGACCAAGAACTCTGTGTCGGACGCGACGACTCTGGACGACCCAGAACCGGCCCGAATCGGCGTGGAGTCAAGTACCGTGCCGTCTGCCCATCACCCGGACGCCGCCGGTCCCTCCGGAGCTGTAGTCGAAGACGACGAGATGGGTGTCCCCCAAGGTGGCGATACCCACGTCATCGTAGCCTCCAGTGGTGATGAAGAGCGGAAAGCCCCCTGCGTCCAGCAAGACACCTTCACTCGACATGCGGGACGCATACACCCCCGCGTCCGTGGCGCGATGGTCTTGCCACCCGAGAAGGAAACTCGTCCCGTCCCAGCTGACACCGCCCCCACTCTCGTCGTACGACTGAGCGACCAGAGGAACTCCGCCAGGATCGAGCACCGTGCCGGCGGTGCTCACGCGAGCCCCATAGATGTCGGTCATCTGAGTTGCCGAATCACGCCGATCATCCCACACGACGAAAATTCGTCCCATCGAATGCGACGTCGGTCACTCGCTGCGCAGCGTTGGCGCTGCAGATCTCGATCCCCGCGGGAGAGATGGGCGTCCCATCGGCGCGTACGAGCGCTCCCCAGATGTCGCGGTCGGTCGTTTCTGCGTGTCGATAGTCGTCCCAGACGACGAGGTAAAGACCGTTCCCGAACGCAATTCGCGGCTGTTCCTCTCGATTCGCGGCCCCCGCGACGAAGAAGGGAGATGCATCCACCGCGTTTCCGTCGGCACCCATGCGCCGCGCCGCCATGCTGCCGTTGATCGTTCCCAGGACGAGCACGTCGCCTGCGCCGTCCCCCAGCGTCACGGCAGTGCGCGGCGTCTCGTCCAGCACCGAGACGGGCGAGCTGTCGAGCAATGTGCCGGATGTGTCGACGCGGACCCCTTTCAGGACGCCCTGGTACGATGCGTTGACCCACGCGACCCAATAGCTCGACCCGTTCCACCCGACGTTCGAGTCGACCTGGTCGCCGGGCGGCACGGGCATGCGGAGGACGCTGCCCACCAGATCACCCGAGGCGTCGAGTCTGATGGCCGAGATGTCCCAGTCCGTTCCGGAGCTGTTGGTGAACGCGACGAGGAAGCCGGTGCCGTCACTCGGCAATTGATGGCGTCCGTATGTCGGATCCGCCTCCCGATACGAGCGTGACGGGAGACGCATCCATGGCCGTTCCGTCGGCAGCCACGTTGATACGAGCGATGTTCCAAGCAAGCGAGGAGACCACGACATATCGGTCGGTGCCCGCTTCCACGTCCCACAGGTCCGTGCTCGACACCCCCGACGCGATGGTCGTCGGCGAGCTCACCGACGAGCCGTCGGCGGCGATCCGCCGGGTTACGAGATCCGTGCCGTCGGCGAACACGGCGAGCACGTCGCTTCCGAGGGTTGCCAGCCGGACGCGACGAGCCACGCCGGAGCTGGCTGCTGGTTGGATCGACACCGGCGAGGAGTCGAGCACGGTGCCCTCGGGCGAGATCCGGACCCCGTTCACAGGGGAGCCGGGAGTCGACTCCTCCCAAACCACCCACCAGTGGTCGACGCACCAGACGACCGCTGGAGTCCCGGCGCGCCCGTGGACGAGGTCGATGCCATAGGGGTCCAGCAGCGAGCCGTCGGCTGCCACGCGCGCTGCGCGGATGCTGTAGTCGGGACGGTCGGCATCGTACCACGCGACGAGCCAATGACTGCCGTTCCAGCCCGCTACGGCGTCGAGCTGCCGTGCTCGGGAGTTGCTCAGCACCGGGATCGGTGAGGTCGGTTGCCGGCCCGATGAGTGGATCGAGCGCAGCGGGGTACTGCGCGTGGTCGAGCACGTACGCGGGGACGCGGAGCTCGATGGCATCTCCCACCCAACGGGAGGCCACGCCCTCTCGCCGGCCTGCGGAGTCGATCCAGGTCGCGCTCCCGTATCGCCACTTCCCACCGCTGGGCGACGTGAAGAGCATCCCCTGCTCATCGACGACGGGCTCACCTGCGCCCCGTACGGCGACGCGTACGATCCAGTCTCCTTCCCCTTCGGGACGGCTGGAGAGGATCCAGCGCTGCTCTACTCCGTTGCTCGACGGAATAAACGCCTCGCGAACCCCGGGGCTGCGCTCGATCACTGCGGATCCACGCAGTGACGACGCGTTCCCTGCCTCCGACTCAGCACCGGCTCCCCGCCCAAGGGCGATTGTGCGAACGTCGAGCTCACCGGCACGAATACCCGTCAGCCGGAGGCTGTCTCCGGCCATGGACGCACGAACATTCGCGAGCGCCGCGGTCAGGACACCGCCGACCATCCCGAATTGGACGGCAGGGGCGGGTCCAAACGAGCCCAGAACAACGTCACCAGGAGCGGCCGCGGCTACGTGCTTCCGGAGGGGCGGCGGTGTTCGCTCGGCTGAGCTGCACCCCACCAAGGCGCTCAGAAGACGGCTCGATGCCGTGCTCGATTCGGCGTGCTGCTCGCCGCCGACTCGCGCTGCGTCAACCGAGGTCGGGTGGGACGAGGTCGGTCGGAGGAGCGCCGTGCCGGGCAGCCTCCGGCTCCTCGGCCGGATCCCATGGGCACGGGGCCGGGGGCTCCCTGGGTGGCTCGATAGCCTGCTCACCACGTGGGAGCCGACGCAACACCATCGCGGGCGCCGAGGTCGAGTCGGGCCCGACGACACTCAGCCCCACTGGATTGCCCGTCGGTTCGCGTCGGCCGGGACGGGCTGCGAGGGCGCTCAGCGGCCGCCAGCGCGGGCCCATGCGGCGTCGACGGTGTTGTCGAGGAGCATGGCGATGGTCATCGGGCCGACGCCGCCGGGGACGGGCGTGATCCAGCTCGCGCGCTCCGACGCGGCCTCGAACTCCACGTCGCCGTGGAGCTTGCCGTCTTCGCCGCGGTTGATGCCGACGTCGAGCACGACGGCGCCTTCCTTGATCCACTCGCCGCGGACGAGGCTCTGGCGGCCGACGGCTGCGACGACGATGTCCGCGCGGCGCACGTGATCTGCGAGGATCCTTCGTGCGCGAGTGAGCCATGGTCACGGTGCAGTTCCCGGCCTGCAGCAGAAGCGAGATTGGCTTGCCGACGAGGTTGCTGCGGCCGAGGACCAGCGCTTCCTTGCCGCTCGAGATCGATGCCCGTCTCGGCCAAGAGACGCATGCAGCCGCGCGGCGTGCAGGACACGAGGCCCCTGCGCCCGCTGAGGAGGTAGCCGGCGCTCACCGGGTGCAGGCCGTCCACGTCCTTCTTCGGATCGATGGCGTCGGTGGTCTCGAGCTCGTCGAGGCCCTCGGGGAGCGGGAGCTGGACGAGGATGCCGTCGACGGCGTCGTCTTCGTTCAGCCGTCGGACCAGCGAGAGGAGCTCGTCCTGGCTCGTCGTGGCCGGCAGGCGATGGACGGCGCCGCGGATGTTCGCCTTCGCCGCCGCCTTTTCCTTGTTGCGCACGTAGACCTGGGAGGCCGGGTCGTCGCCGACGAGCACGACGTCGAGCCCGGGCTGCCGGCCGTGCTTCTCCGCGAAGCGAGCAGCCTCGCGGCCGACCTGCTCCCGCACCTCGGCCGCGATCTTCTTGCCGTCCAAAAGGCGTGCGCTCATCTCGGTCTCCCCTGCTTGCTGCGCCCAGTCCGATCGATACCGGAGGGGCTCGCGATCCCCACGCCCCGAAGCGCTTTTGAAAGCCGAGAGGGCTCGACCCAGCAGCGCCTCGCGATCAGTCGTTCGCCTGTGCGATCCACAGCGCGAAGGGCTCGCCCTCCACGGTGGTCTCGTGATGCTCGCCACTCGCTTTGCCATCGGCGGCCGCAAGCGACGTGGCCAGGCACTCGGCTGCGATCCGCTCTCCATGCTCTTCGAGCGCGCGGCCGAGCTCCGGACCCGCCGTGTAGCGCACGGCGATGCGCGCCTCGAAGGGCAGGTCCATCTCCTTGCGCGCCCGCTGGATGCGGTTGATGGCCTCGCGGGCCAACCCTTCGCGGATCAGCTCGTCGTTCAGCCGCGTGTCGAGGACGACGACGTGTCCGCGCTCAGCGGCGGCGGCGAAGTCCTCCTTCGCCTCCAGGCGGATCTCGATGTCCTCGCCGCTCAGCTCGAGCGGGCCGTCCGGCAGCGTGAGCGTGATGGTGCCCTTCTCGCTCAGCTCGCGAGCCAGCGCGCCGCCGTCGGCTCCCGCCAGCGCCTTCTTCACCATCGGCACCCGCTTGCCGACCTTCGGGCCCAGCACGCGGAAGTTCGGCAGCAACCGGAACTCGACGTACTTCTCGGGCTCCTTCGTGAACGCGAGACGCTGGATGTTCAGCTCTTCGGTGATGGCGTCCGAGAAGCGCTCGACGGTCGCGCGCTCCTCGTCCGAGGCGACGACGACGATGGCCTCGCTCAGCGGCTGGCGGACCTTGAGCTTGTGGGTGGCCCGCACCCTTTGACCGAGCGCGACCACGCGGCGCGCGGCCTCCATGTCGGCCAGGAGCTGCGTGTCCCGACGCGCGTCGTCGGGCTCGGGGAAGCTGGCGAGGTGCACCGACGCGCTCGCGCCTTCGTCGCGCGCGGCGAGGTTCTGGTAGAGCGTCTCCGCCAAGAACGGCGTGAACGGCGCGCTCAGCTTCGCCATGTCCACCAGCACCTCGAAGAGGGTGGCGAACGCCGCGTCCTTGTCGCTCGAGGTGCCCTTGGCCCAGAAGCGCGCGCGGCTGCGCCGCACGTACCAGTTGGAGAGCGACTCGACGAAGTCACCGAGGCGGCGCGAGGCCGGATGGGTCCGGTACACCTCCATGTGCGCGCGGACGTCGCGCACCGTCGCGTCGAGCTCGGCGAGGATCCAGCGGTCCATGTCGGTCCGCTCGCTCAGCGGCGGGCGGGCGGCCCTCGGCTCCCAGCCGTCGATGTTCGCGTAGGTGACGAAGAAGCTGTAGACGTTCCAGACCTTGAGCAGGAATTCCTTGATGGCGTCGTTGGCGCCGCCGTCGAACCACTTCGCGCTCTGGCCGGGGATGGACTGCGTGTAGAGCGACCAGCGGACCGCGTCGGCCCCGAAGCGATGGAACATGTCCATCGGGTCCGAGTAGTTCTTGTCCCGCTTGCTGAGCTTCTTCCCGTCGGCCGCGTTCAACAGCCCGAGCACCGTGCAATTCCTGTACGGATGGGGCAGCGGCTTGTCGGGGAAGAGGAGCGTGCTGATGGTGATCAGCGAGTAGAACCAGCCGCGCGTCTGGTCGACCGCTTCGGTGATGAAGTCGGCCGGGAATTCTTTCTCGAAGAGGTCCGCGTTCTGATGCGGATAGCCGTGCTGCGCGAAGGGCATGCAGCCGGAGTCGAACCAGCAGTCGATGACGTCCGGGACGCGCCGGAAGGTGCCCGGCGTGTCGGGCATCTGCCAGGTGACCTGATCGATCCACGGCTTGTGGACCATCAGGTGCTCGCTCATCGAGGGATCGGCCTCGCGCGCCGCGTGGAAGGCGTCGAACGCGTTCGGGTTCCGCTCGAGGATCTCCGCCACCGAGCCGACGACCTGCTTCGTCCCGGTCTCGTCGTTGACCCAGATCGGCAGCGGAGTGCCCCAGAAGCGCTCGCGGCTGAGCGCCCAGTCCACGTTCGAGCGGAGGAACTCGCCGAAGCGGCCATCTTTGATGTGCTCGGGCTCCCAGTGGACGGCCTGGTTGTTCTCGATGACGCGGTGGATCTCCTCCCTCGTCCCGATGAACCACGAGCGCCGCGCGTACTGGATGAGCGGATCCTCCATCGCGCGCCAGCAATAAGGATAGTCGTGCTTGTAGACCTCTTCTTTGAAGAGGACGCCGCGCTGGCGGAGAAGACGGATGATGTCGCGGTCGGCTTCCTTGCAGAAGCGGCCGGCGAAGTCGGTGACCTCGGGCGGGAAGGTGCCGTCCGGCTGCACGAGCTGGAGGAAGCCGAGGCCCTCCTCCTTGGCGAGCCGGAAGTCGTCCTCGCCGAACGCCGGCGCGATGTGGACGATGCCGCTGCCGGTGTCGAGGGTGACGAAGTCGCCGACCACGACCTCGTGCGCCTTGAATTTGGAGGCGGCCGGGTTCATCGGTTCCGGCTTGGCATACGTGAAGATCGGCTCGTACGCCGTGCCGACGAGATCACGCGCCGAGCGTCTCGCTCGACGATCTCGTGCTCGCCCTCGCCGAGGATCTTCGAGACCAGCGAGCGGGCGAGGATCAGCTTCTCGCCGTCCTCCGTCTTCACCGTGACGTAGGTCTCGGTCGGCGCCACCGCGAGCGCGACGTTGCTCGGCAGGGTCCAGGGCGTCGTGGTCCAGGCCAGGATCGAGGTGTTTTCCTCGCCCTTCACGCGCGAAACGGACGATCACCGAGGGGTCGTCGACCTCCTTGTAGCCCTGGCCGACCTCGCCCGAGCTGAGCGCGGTCCCGCCCTGCGGCCACCACCAGACGACCTTGTAGTCCTGGTAGAGGAGGCCCT
The DNA here is from genome assembly GCA_963832725.1 of uncultured Pseudomonadota bacterium. Taxonomy (GTDB): domain Bacteria; phylum Myxococcota_A; class Polyangia; order Polyangiales; family Sandaracinaceae; genus JAEZBP01. The sequence goes on along the minus strand of CAWHVG010000003.1, from coordinate 568,320 downwards.
GCTCGAAGAGCGTCTTCAGCGCCCACCAGACGCTCTGGACGTAGCTCTCGTGGAAGGTCACGTAGGCCGCGTCGAGATCCACCCAGAACGCGATGCGCGAGGTCATGCGCTGCCACTCGCCGATGTACTTGAACACCGACTCGACGCACTTGCGCGCGAACTCCTCGACGCCGAACTCCTCGATGGCGGGGCGGCCGCTGATGCCCAGCGACTTCTCGACCTCGACCTCGACCGGCAGGCCGTGCGTGTCCCAGCCGCCGCGCCGCGGGACGTAGTGGCCCGTCATGCTCTTGTAGCGGAGCACGACGTCCTTCATCACGCGCGTCAGCACGTGGCCGGGGTGCGGCATCCCGTTGGCGGTGGGCGGCCCCTCGTAGAACACGAAGCGCGGCCGGTCGGCGGCGTCCTCCACCGACTTCTCGAAAATGCGCGAGTCCCGCCAGAATTCGAGGAGCTTCTCCTCCATCTCCGGGAACGAAACGCGCTGCGATACGGGGTCGAACATGGCGGCGGCGTTCTACCACGCCGGCGCCGCCGCGGCATCGCGCGGCTGACCCGGAACGGCTCGACCTCAAGCGGCGGCGGCGACCGGCTCTTCGAAGGGCGCGGCCATCTTTTCGCGCGCACGACGGGCCAGCACGACCCAAAGCGCGATCATCCCCGCCACGATGCCGATCCCGATCCACTGCGAGGTCGAGAACCACAAGAACGCGCCGCGGTCGTCGGCCCGCAGGTACTCGAGGAAGAAGCGCACCACCGCGTAGCCGATCATCGACGCGCAGAAGACCTGCCCGTCGAAGCGCTTGCGCGGGTGAAGAACGAACATGCAGAAGGCCGCCACGAGCAGACAGCCGACCGCCTCGTAGAGCTGGGTCGGCAGGACGGGCAACGACTCCAGCGCCGGCGTCGCGATCTGCCCGGCGCGGTACTGCGCCTCGCTGGCAGGCGAGAACGCCGGGAAGCGGACGGCGCTCCAGTTGTCGCCGGCGAGGCCGAAGCAGCAGCCGCCGAACCAGCAGCCGAGCCGGCCGAAGAAGACGCCGAGCGGCAGCACCATCCCGGCGACGTCGATCCCTTTGAGAACCGGGAAGCCCTCTTTGTAGAGGAAGTAGATGCCGTACGCGCCGGCGCCGAGCAGGCCGCCGTACCAGACCAGACCGCCCTGCCAGAACTTCGCCCACGCGAAGCAGTCGCCCTCGGCCGGACGGCAGACGCTCGCCGCTGCGTCCCAGACGCCCTCGACGGCCGTGCACTGGCCCTGGGTGATCTGCCAGCCGACCTGCGAGGGGTCGGTGCAGAGGTGGACGTAGTCCCAGAAGTAGCCGTCCACGAAGACGTGCAGGATGCGCGCGCCGGCCACGCCGGCGATCAGCGACACCAGGCCGAGATCGATGATCACGTCGTGATCGAGCTTGCTCCGCTTGGCCCACAGCACCGCGACGCCGACGGCCACGATGAAGCCCGTCATCAGCATCGCGAAGTACGCGGGGATGGGCTCGCCGAAGACGTGGCCGAACTCGGGGATCACGGATCAGGCCTCGGCCGCCGAGCTGCGCTTCTTGCGCTTCTTGGTCTTGCGCTCCTCGGCTTCGAGGTCGGCCTCGACCGGCTGCTGCCCCTGATCCTTGCGCATCCCATCGAGGATCAAGAGCGCCACGCCGACGACGATGGTGATGTCGGCGACGTTGAAGGTCGGGTACTCGAAGCTGTCGTGGACGTGGAAGCGGATGAAGTCCACGACGTAGCCCAGCCGCACGCGATCGAAGAGGTTGCCGAGCGCCCCGCTGACCACGAAGGGCACGCTCCACGCGAAGAAGCGCCCTCCCTTGCCCACGATGAACATCCAGAAGAGAGCGATGGCGGCGGCGGCGGCCGCGAAGCCGAAGATGACCCGACGTACCCAGTCACCCGCGTCCTGCAGCAAGCCGAACGCCGCGCCACAGTTCTCGGCGTACTGGAGCTCGAGGTAGCCGTCGACGAGGACGACGCCGGGCTTGCGGAAGTGCTGCATCCCCTCGCCGGCACAGATCGGCGGCGGCGTGCCCGGACGGACCTCGGAGAGCGTATCGGACGCCCACTGCTTCGTCGCCAGGTCCGCGCCCAAGAGCGCCAGCGTGCCCAGGAGGCAGAAGGCGATGGCTCTGTTCGAACGGCGCTCGGTCACGGGCTGGTCTCGGCGTCGGCGGGCGCGGGCGGTAGCCCCTTTTCGGGGGCCCGGCTCGGCCAGAACATGTCCACCACCAGGAGCACCAGCCCGAAGGTGATGAAGACGTCGGCGACGTTGAAGGTCGCCCAGTCGAGCACGTCGCGCCAGTAGAGGTGGACGAAGTCGATCACCTCGCCCTGGCGGGCGCGATCGATCAGGTTGCCCAGCGCGCCCGCCAGCAGGAGCATCAGCGCCCAACGGAGCGCCCGCTGGTCCTCGCGGGCCCGCATGTAGAGGCGGACGATCAGCGCCGAGGCCGCCGCGCTCGCCAGCACGAAGACCAGGCGGCGCACGTCGGGCGAGAGCTCCGCGCCGAGGCTGAAGAACGCGCCCGGATTGCGCGCGTACCGGAGCTCGAAGAAGCCGTCGACGACCCTCACCAGACCACGCCCGCGCAGATCCGCGTCGGCCAGGTACTTGGTGATCTGGTCGAGGATCACCCCGACCGAGACCACGACGGCCAAGAGCGCCCAGCGGGGCCGCTGCGTCGTCTCCGCAGCCGCCGTCTTCTCGGAGCCCTCGCTCATCGCGCGGCCTCGCCCTCCTCTTCCGCCGCCGGCGGATCGGAGGCGCGGTCGTCGCCACGGGTGAAGAAAGTGCAGCCGCTCGTGACACACGCGAGCGTCAACAGCGCGATGGCGACCAGGATTCTTCGCATTTCGACCCCTCTCGACCAGCAGGCGCGGTCGGCCGCGGACTCTACCGGCAAACGGTGGCCCGCGCACGCGAGCGAGGTCGAATCACAAAGTGACACGCCACCCTTGACGCGTCTCACGGCGTGACACATGTATTACGTCGTGACACGCGATGACGACAGCGAATCGCGGCGCCGCCGCCGCGAGGACGCGCCGAAGGAGCGGGTTCTGCACACGCGGGTACCCGCCGTGCTCGATCAGGAGCTCAAGCGCCTTGCGCGCTCGCTCCGCGTGCCGGTCTCGAACGTGGTGCGAGCGATCCTCGAGGACGCGGTGGACGCCGTCGACACGGTCGGCGAGCGGGCCGAGGGCGAGCTGATGGGCTTTCTGGACCGGCTGGCGCGGCAGCGCGACGAGCTGCGCAGCCGTGTCCACGCGGAGCGCTGGGAGAACGGTGAGGCGGACCGCCCGAGCGCAGCTTCGGAGCAGGCCGATCCGGTTCGGTCGCGCGACGCGGACGAGGCCACCGATCGCGGGGCGAGCTCGGCGGGCGACGTACCCGCCGATCCGGGCACGAAGGCCGACACGAGCTCTGCCGGCGCAAAGGCCGACGCGGGCGGTGAGGCGAGCGCTCACGAGGCGAAGACCGACGCGGGCGGTGAGACGAGCGCTCACGCAGCAAAGACCGACGCGGGCGCCGACGCGAGTGACGGCCCGCGTGAGGTCGCGGACAGCGAGCCGGCGTGCCCGGACGCGGCGCCCGACCTGCTGACGGGCGTGTTCGCGTACCAGCCGGTGGTGCTGGCGACGCCGGCCACCTGCTCCGTCTGCGGTCGCGCCCTGCCCGCGGGCGGACGCGCGCATCGCGCGCTCTTCGACGAGCCGGGGAAGAGGGTCTTCCTCGGACCGGAGTGCCGGCTCTTGCCGGAGAACGAGAGGGACGAGACATGACGGCCATCGAGATGCAGCACGAGACGAACGAGCGAGAAGCCGACCACGCCGACCCGCGGGTGGCGGAGACGGCGGAGCGGGCCGTGAAGGGGCTCGTGGAGGTGGGTCGCCTCTGGGCGGCGCACGGGCTGAACGTGGGGAGGTCGGCGCTTCAGGCGAGCGCGGCGACGCTCCGGACGACGGCCGAGGTTCTCGGCGAGATTGCGGATCGATTCGAGCCGGAGGACGATTCGGCCGCTTGATTCGGCGTTGCTCGGACCACGATTGCGGGCGGCGCGGCCGCGCGCGTCCCGCGGGTCGCGGTGGCTCGCCAGCCCCTTCGCAGGGACCCCGCCCCGCGCCGCGCAACGACGAGCTCGACGAGGCCCCCGGAGGCGTCGCCTGCGAATCCCCACCCGTGGGAGACGGCGCGGAAGCCTCGACGGTCCGCTCGCGCTCGGCCGCGCGACGGTCAGAGAATGCTGGCCAGCCAGAGGCGGGCGCGGAGGCCGAGCGAGGTCGTATAGCCGACCTCCACGCTGCGGATCGAGCCGTCGGGATCGATCACGAAGCTGGTGGGGAACGCGTGCACGCCCCAGCGCTGCGTGAGCTGGCCCGTCGGGTCGGCGACCGCCGGAAAATGCAGGCCCTCGTGCTCGAGGAACGCCGCGACCTGCTCGGGCGAACCGGATTGCGCGGCGACGGTGATGACGTCGTGGTCCTCGGCCAAGCCGTCGATCGTCCCCTGCTCGGCGCGGCAGACGCCGCACCAAGTCGCCCAGAAGTGGACGAGGACGGGATGGCCGCGGTGCTCGGCCAACGACACCGGCGACCCGTCCAGCGCGGCCGCGGCGAGCTCCGGCGCCGGCCCATGCGGCGCATCGCGCGTCTGCCAGGCCCGAACCGCCAGGACGATCCCCGCGAGGACGACCAGCTCCAACGCCAGACGCCTCCACGAACGCTTCTTCGACGGGGCCTCGGTCACGCAGGAGTTCTACGACCGTCACGCGCCGACGCCACTCCCGAGCCGCGGCCGAACGTGAGGACCGCCACCGCGTAGCGACCCGCGGCAGCGTCGCGCTCCCCGCCGCGTAGCGTCCGGCGGCAGCCCCGCGCGTTCCCGTGGCGCAGCGACCCGCGTCAGCGCCGCGCTTCTCGCCACGCGAGCGAGCCGTGTCCGGCGGCCCCGGCGGGCTCCCCACCGCGTAGCGAGCGGCGGCAGCGTCGCGCTCCCCCCCGCGCAGCGTCGGCGGCAGCCCCGCGCGTCCCCGTGGCGCAGCGACCCGCGTCAGCGCCGCGCTTCTCGCCACGCGAGCGAGCCGTGTCCGGCGGCCCCGGCGGGCTCCCCACCGCGTAGCGAGCAGCGGCGGCAGCGTCGCGCTCCCCCCCGCGCAGCGTCGGCGGCAGCCCCGCGCGTCCCCGTGGCGCAGCGACCCGCGTCAGCGCCGCGCTTCTCGCCACGCGAGCGAGCCGTGTCCGGCGGCCCCCCGGCGGGCTCCCCACCGCGTAGCGAGCAGCGGCAGCGTCGCGCTCCCCGCCGCGCAGCGTCCGGCGGCAGCCCCGCGCGTCCCCGTGGCGCAGCGACCGGCGGCAGCTCCACGTTTCTCGCCACGCGAGCGAGCCGTGTCCGGCGGCAGCAGTCGTGGTGCACGCGCGCCGTGTGCGCGTGCGCCGGGACCCGTACCAGCATGAACCCCGTGACTGCCCTCACCCCGAGCAGGCGGGTCGCGGGGGATCGCCGGCGACGCCTGGGGGTGCCTCATCATGCGCCGCGTGCCGGACGATGTGCCGTTTCATCGTTCGGCGCGCGGCGCTCGGGGCGGGGTCCCGTGAAGGAGCTGGCGATCCCCCGCGACCCGCCGGACGCCCATCCGCGACAGCCCCGCGCACCACCGACGAAACCGAACACCCCCACCCGCGGCAGCCCCGAGCACGACCCACGAAACCGCACACACCTGCGGCAGCCCCGAGCACGACGAGTGGAGCGCGCGACCGGTCAGCCCGGCAGCTGAATCGTCGACCCCGAGTCCAGCGCCCGCAGCGCCTTCTCCGCCGCCCGCACGTAGTCGCTGTGACCGTGGTCGGCCGCCAGCCGCAGGATCTCGCGCAGCGCTGCCCGCGCGCCGTCCTCGTCGCCGCGCTGCTGATCGACGATCGCGAGGTAGTAGCGCCCCTGGATCAGATCCCACACGAACCCGTGGCTCTCCGCGAACTCGTTCGACTGCACCACGTGCTCGCGCCCCTCCTTGCTCCCGAAGCGAGTCGCGTCGATGAACCCCAGCACGCGCATGTTCGCCCACTGGAGCGTCTCCCAGCCATGGTCGCGCGACATCTCGTAGCTGTAGCGGAGCGACGCGAACGCCTTCTTGTAGTCGCCCAGCCGCATCAACGTCTCGCCGATGTTGTGCGCGTTGACCGCCGCCTCGTAATCGAAGCCGTACTCCTTCGCGAGCTCGAGCGAGTGGCTCGCCGCCTCGAGCGCGGCGGCGTGGTCCCCCGCGAAGAAGTGCACGAGCCCCTCGATCTTCAACAGCTCGCACTCGGTGAAGCGATCCTGGCGATCCTCGCTCAGGTCCCGCGCTTCGCGCAGCGCCGCGAGCGAGCGCTCGATCCGCGCGTCGGACGCGCTCGCGAGCGCAAGCGGAACCAGGCAGCGAATCTGCGCCTCGGTGTCGCCCATCTCCCGCGAGAGCGTCAGCGCCTGCTCGAAGTGGTCGCTCGCACCGCGGTGCTCACCCAACCGCATGTCCGCCTCGGCGGTGGCCAGGATCACGTCCCGCAAGAGGCGCCGGTCTCCGAGCTGCCGCGCCAGATCGCCCGCCCGGTCGAGCCATCGTCGCCCTTCTTCGGACGAGCCCGGCATGTTCACCAAGAGACGCCCGCGGAGCATCGACAGCCGCGCGACGTCGGCGTCTCGCATGAGCCCCTCGGCCAGCTCCACTGCGGCCGTCATCCGCTCGGCGCCCTTCTCGAGGTCGCGGTTGCGGAACGAGAGCTCGCCGATCCGGCGGTAGAGCGCGATGGCGCGCGCCCGGTCCGGCTCCGCGGTCTGGGAGATGAGGTCGATGGCGCGGCTCAGCGCGGCGATGGCACCGCCCAGCGAGTGCTCGGTCTCCAATCGGTCCGCCGCCCGCACCAGATAGTCCATGGCCCGGACGCGGTCGCCCGCCTCGCGGTGATGGCTGGCGAGCTTCTCGGCCAGCTCGTCGAGGCGGTTCGGGTAGAGGTCCTCGAGCGCCGCCGCCACCGCCGCGTGCAGCTCGCGCCGCGACTCCAGCGTGAGCCCGTCGCGCAGCACCTCGCCGACCAGCTCGTGCGAGAACTCGTATTCGTTCGGCCCCGCGCGAGACGAGCCCGCGCACCTCCAGCGCTTCCAGCGCGCGCTCCACGGTGGCGGGCTCCTCGCCCGCGACGTGCGCCAACAGCTCCGGCGTGAAGCGCTCGCCGACGATGGACGCCACCTGCAGGAAATGGCGGTCGGTCGCGCCCAGCCGTGACAAGCGCGACGACACGATGCCTCGCAGCGTCTTCGGGACCTCGACCTCCGCCACCTCGGGGTCGTAGCTCACACGCCCTTCGTGCACGCGGATGGCCCCCGCGTCCGCCAGCGCCTTGAGGTACTCCTCGACGTAGAGCGGGTTGCCGCCGCTCTTGGCGGTGACCTCGCGCAAGAGCTCCAGCGGGACCTCTTCGGCGGCCGAAGCGCGTCCCGGTCAGCCGCGCGACGTCCTCGTCGCTCATCGCACCGACCGCGAGCTCGAAGTAGAAGGGCAGATCCGTCCACGCGTGTACGAAGCCGGGCCGGTAGGCGAGAACGACCGCACCCGCGCCTCGCGCGCATCGCGGATCAGCCCGTCCACCAGCGCCTGCGACTCGTCGTCCATGCTCTCGGCGGCGTCCCACGCGAAGACCGTCAGCCGGTCCTGGGCGAGCTTCAGCGCGGTGCGCGCCAGCGCCTGCCGGAGCGTCTGCTCCGCGTTGCCGACCGACTCGTCCGGCCCCGGCCCGAGGCCCAGTGTGACGGACACCGCGGCGATCTCGGCCGGGCCGAGGCCGAGCTCGCGCAGCCTCGAGACCTTCTCCCGCATGTCGGCTTCGGCTTCGAACTCGTCGATGCCGAGCATGGCCCGCAGCATCTCCGTGATGGCCGCCAGCGGGATGCGGCGGCTCTGACGCGGGCAGGTCGCGACGTACATCCCGACGTCGTGGCCACCGAGCGTCAGCCGGCGCAGCGTCTCGAGCAGGAGCCGCGTCTTGCCGGAGCCGGCCTCGCCACTCAGGCCGATCATCTTCATCTTCCCGCGGTTCGCCGCGGCCAAGAGCTCGCCCACTCGCCGCAGCTCCTCGCGCCGGCCGACGAACTTGCCCGACGCGTCCGCGAGGCTGCGCTCCTCCTGGACGACGCAGGGTCCGCTCTCCCCCAGCCGCGTCGTCTTGAAGAGGCCGGCGATGGCCCGGTGCCCTTCACGGCTGGCCACGACCTGCCCCGGCGCCGCCCGCTCCGCCAGCTCCCGCGCAGCGGTGGTGAGCTTGTCGTAGCTCTCGTCGCGCACCGCGTCGCCGGCCATGTCGACCAGCATGCGACCGCAGGCGATCCCGATGCGCAGCGGCACGTCGACCATCCCGGTCTGAGTGCCGGTGCGCGCCGAGCGGGCCAGCCGGAGCGCGCAGCGCGCGGCGGCTTCGGTGTCGCGGCCATCCGGATCGCGCACCCCGAAGAGGGCGATGACCGCCGGGGACCCGTCCGGGAGGGGCGCGTCCTCGGTCTGCACTCCGCCGAAGCGCCGCAGCAAGCGCTCCACGAGGGGATCGGTCAGAAACCGCGCTTCTGGCGAGGTCGCCACCAACGCCGTGACGTCGCGGCGCTCGCGCATGGCCGCGCGACCCAGCTTCCCGTGCGCCGGGGCCGCGAGCCGCGCCGCGAGCCGACGCGCGACACGGGCACCTCGACCGGCGTGGCCTCCGGCGCATAGCTGCCGGGCGTGGCGACCTCCTGATCGAAGACGGCGCGCAGACTCGCGTCGTCGCCGGCCTCGTCGGACGCGCCGCTGGCCTGCCGAGCTCCGCCAGGAAATCGGACAGGTCGTGCCCGCTCGCCGCGCCGGCCGCTCGAGTAGAGGAACTGGACCAGCTCTTCGTAGAGGGCGCCCGGCGTTCGGATGCCGGGCCTCCCGGTCGGGGCTCATGGCGCGCTCGACGATCGCCGAGAGCTCGTCGGGCAATCCCGGCACGCGACCGAGTCAGCGGCGTCGTAGTCGCAGTCGCGCACCCGCCGCAGCGTCTCGTAGGCCGACTCGGGGACGAAGAAGGGGTTCTTGCCGGCCAAGGCTCGTGGAGCACCATGCCGAGCGCGAACATGTCGGTGCGGGCGTCCACGTCGGTGCCCCGCGCCTGCTCGGGCGACATGTAGGCGTACTTACCCTTGAGCACCCCGGCGTCGGTGTCCTCTTCGGCCGACATCGCCAGCGCCGCCTTGGCGATGCCGAAGTCGGTCAGCTTCACCTCGCCTTCGAAGCTGACGAGCACGTTCTGAGGCGAGACGTCACGGTGGACGATGTGGAGCGGGCGGAGCTGCGAGTCGCGACGGCGGTGCGCGTAGTCGAGCCCCTTGGCCAGCTCACTGACCACGTAGACGGCGAGCTCTTGCGGCAGCGGCCGGCCCGACCGGCGACCGCGGGAGAGCACCGTGGCGAGGTCGTAGCCGGCCACGTACTCCATCGCGATGAAGTAGCTGTCCTCGGCGCGACCGAGGTCGAAGACCTGGACGATGTTCGCGTGCGAGAGCGTGACCGCGATCTTCGCCTCGTTGATGAACATCTCCACGAACTGCGGGTTCGAGCTCAGCTCGGGGAGGATGCGCTTGATGACGAGGATCTTCTCGAACCCCTCGACGCCGTGCGACTTGGCCTGATACACCTCGGCCATCCCGCCGCGCGCCAGCAGATCGAGGAGCTGGTACTTGCCGTAGAGGACCGGGTCCGTCTCGCTCATCGACGCCATACCTCGACCGTGGCGGCCCCCCCGTGTGCGGGGTCGTCGGGAGCGTGCGGACGATGGTCGGCGCAGCGGCGGCGCCTGCCCCCAGTCATTCGCGTCAGTATAGAGGATCGGTGAGGCCCGCGTCTCGTGTTCGCCGCCGAGCGGGAGCGCAATTTCACGCGGGCCTCGAGACCGTCGGAAGATCCGAGGCCAGGCGGCGTCGCACTGGAGGCCTTGCGGAGGGAGGAGCTCGGCGAGCGTCAGCTCGCTCCGCCGGCCTGGCGAACTGCAGGCGGACCAGCCGCGCGTAGACGCCGTCCTGAGCGAGCAGCTCCCCGTGCGTGCCCTGCTCGACGATGCGGCCTTTGTGGAAGACGAGGATGCGATCGGCGGCTCGGATGGTCGAGAGGCGGTGGGCGATGACGATCGCCGTTCGCCCCACCAGCACCTTCTCGATGGCTTTCTGCAGGCGCGCCTCCGTGTCCGAGTCGATGCTGGCCGTCGCCTCGTCCAGGATCAGCACGTCGCGGTCGAGGTAGAGCGCCCGCGCGAAGGCCAGGAGCTGCCGCTCGCCGGCGCTGAAGTTCTGGCCGCGCTCGTCGACCCGGGCGTCGAGCCCGCCGTCCCGCCGCGCGACCAGCTCCCACGCGCCGACCTGCCGCAGGGCCTCCTCGACCCGCGCGCGATCGGGGCTGGCGTCGCCGATGGCGATGTTGTCGAGCACCGTGCCGGCGAAGAGGAAGACGTCCTGGGCCACCACCGCGAAGCGCGCTCGGAGCGCGTCCCGCGACTGGGCGCGCACGTCCTCGCCGCGCACCCGGACCTGCCCCGAGCCGCACGTCGTGCAGGCGGAGCAAGAGCGCGGTCACGGTGGTCTTGCCGGCGCCGGTCGCGCCCACGATGGCGATCTTCTCGCCCCCGCGCGCCTCGAAGGTCACCCCTTGCAGGACCTCCTGACCCTCGCGATAGCCGAAGCGGACATTCTCGAACGCCAGGACGGGCGCGTCCTCGTCGGGCTCCGAGGACTCGACCAGCCCATCCGGCGCGTCTTGCTCACGGATGTCGAGCACCTCGAAGATGCGCTCGGCCGACGCCAGGGACGACTGCACGATCGTGTACTTCTGGGAGAGGTCGCGGATCGGGATGAAGAAGCGCTGGATGTACTCGTAGAACGCGACGACCGTGCCGACCCAGGCCGCGGGCCCGCGCCGCGGGCAGGCCGCCAGCCGGATCGCCGCATACCAGAGAACGAGCGCCACGGTCACGGCGCCACGGACTCCACCATCGAGTAGAGAAGGCGTCGTAGCGGATCGAGCGGAGTTGGCGTCGCGGTAGGCCGCGTTGATCGCCCCGTACTCCGCGGCACACCGTCCTCGCGGCCGAAGGCCTGGACCACCGCCGCCCCCTGCACCTGCTCGGCCAGTAGGCGTTGAGCTGGGCGATGCGGGTGCGGATGGGCGAACGCCTCGCGCGCCAGCGGCGGAAGAAATTCACCACCGCCGCCAGAGGCGGCAGCGCGATAACGCTACCAGGCCAGCCGCCAATCGAGGTAGAGCATGAAGGCAGACGATGCCGACCAGCATGAGCATGTCGGCGACGGCCATGATCGCGCCCGAGGCGAAGAACTCACCGAGCTGTCCACGTCGTTGGTGACGCGGGTTACAACTGCCCGACGGGCGTGCGATCGAACCAGCCGATGTGCAGGTGCTGGATCTTGGCGAAGGTGGCGGCGCGCAGGTCCGCCAGGTTCGCTGGCCGGCGAGCTGCAGAGGTAGACCTGCGCGAAGCGGCGCGAAGAACTCGACGTGATCGCCACCACGAAGAGCCCACGACGACGTGGACCACGGCCTTGCTGCTCGTGACCAGCGCCGCATCGACGGCCTGCTTGATCAGGAACGGCTGGAAGAGGCTCGCGCCGGACGCCATCGGCGTGAGCACGGCGATGCGAGCAGAAGAGCATGCGATGCGAGCGCATGTAGGGTAGGAGGCGGCGGATGAGGCCCAGGTCCTGCGCTCACCCTCGTAGCGCACCTGCTCTTCGGGCGGCGCGAGGCCGAGCGCGGCGCCCTGCCGCGCGCAGCGCTGGTTTTGGCGGGGCGCGGTATTCCGCCACCTCCAGTGATCCTGCAGCTCCGCTCGAGCCGCTGCTGGCGTTCAGTCGCGCGTACAGACCGCCGCCCCGCGATAGCTCCTCGTGGCTGCCGCTCTTCGACCACCCGGCCGCCGTCGAGCACGACCACCCGGTCGGCGCGGGCTGCCGCGGCCATGCGGTTGGTCGACGAGCACCAGGTGCGGCCCTCCCCGGCCCGGTCGAGCGCGGCCGAGAATGGTCGCCTCCGTGCGTGCGTCCACGGCGCTCAGGGGGTCGTCGAGCACCAGCACGCTTCGGCTCGATTCAGGAGCGCCCGCGCCAGCGCGATGCCGCTGCTTCTGCCCGCCGGACAGCTGCACGCCGCGTTCGCCGACGACCGTCCGAAGGCCCTCGCCCATCGCCTCGACTCCTCGAGCATCGCTGGCCTCGGCGCCGCCTGCCGCAGGCGCTCGACCGCGTCCGGCGCGGCCGGCTCGTCGAGGGCAAGCTTCGATGTTGCGCTCGACCGTGGTCGAGAAGAGGAAGGGCTCCTGCTGCGCGTAGCCGACGGCGCGCGCAGACCACGCAGCTCGAGATCCGTCACGTCCTCGCCGTCCAGCAGCACCGAGCCGGGCTGGGCTCGGCAGGAGCCGTGGCAAGAGCGCAGCGAGCGTGCTCTTGCCCGCGCCGGTGGGCCCGAGACCGCCAGCGACCCGCCGGCAGGCACCTGAAGGAGACGTGCTCGAGCACAGGACGACCGCCATACGCGAAGTCGAGGTCATCGCACCTCGAGCTCGGCCCTCGCCTGCGGGCGGCTTCGCATCGGGCGCTTCGGCCACGTCGGGCTCGGCGTCGATGATCTCACGGACCCGCGCGTAGGAAGCGCGTCCCCGCTGCACGACCGAGAGCAGGTAGCCGAGGGCCAGGGTCGGCCAGACGAGCTGCCCGAGGTACGCGTTGAAGGCGGCGAACTGCCCGCACGCTCAGCTCGCCGTGCAGCACCATGCTGCCGCCCACCCAGATCACGATGAGCGTGCCGATGGAGCTCCGACCGACCATGAGCACGGGCCACATCGAGCCCGCGCAGGGTCACCAGCCGCATGTTGTGCTCGACCGCCTCCTGATTGGCTCGATCGAAGCGGCGCGCTCGTGGCCCTTCGAGGCCGTATGCGCGCACGACGCGCAGGCCGGCCAGGTTCTCCTGGGCGCGGTCCGCCAGGTGTGGCGAGGGCCTCCTGCGCCGCGCGGCTCCGGCCGTAGATCGCCCGGCCGAACAGGCGCGGCACGACGATGAACGGGGATAGGGCAGCGAGAGCGTAGAGAGTGAGGCGAGGCGAGATCGCCAGCATGAGGCCGATGGCGGTCGACGTAGCGACCACCGAGTTGACGACGTTGAGGCCAGACCGAAGCCGAGCAGGAGCCGCACCTGACCGAGGTCGTTGGTGGCCCGGCTCATGATCTCGCCGGTCGGCATCCGGCGGAAGAAGGACGGGCCGAGGACGTGGACGCGCTCGAGCAGCTCGTTGCGCAGGTCGTACTCGATGTCGCGCCCGACGGTGAAGATCCACACGCGCGAGAGCGTGCGGACGAGCCACGTGACGGCCGCCAGCGCGACCACACCGAAGGCGAGATCGCTGACCACGTAGATGGCCCGCCTTCAAGGCGTCCAGCGCGTGAGGGAGGAGCCAGGGGATCGATTTCTCGAAGGCGTTCGTCGCCAGGAGGAAGAGCACGCCCACCGCGATCTGACGGCGATAGGGCCGGACGTACGACCACAGCGAGCGCGCTTTCGCCCGAGGCTCCTCTTCGTTCGCTGTCGCCTTCGCGTCCACCGCTCGTCATCCGGGCTGAGGGCCGGGGAGTCTGGTGCCCGCGCCCCCGAGCGGCAATGGACTATCCGCGCCGGCGCCTCTTCCACAGCAGCAGGGCGAGGGCGAGGCAACCGGCCACGGGTCCAGGCGCAGCGCCACCGCCGGCGGCACGACAGCCACAACCGCCCGGCGTCGGCGGCATCGGCTGGCAGACCTGCGCCGAGCCCGCGGACATGCACTCGAAGTCGCTCGGGCAGGGCATGCTCTCGTCACAGAGGTGGGTGCAGATCCGTGTTGCACCGACCTGGGCGCAGGCGCCGGACGCGCAGTCGGCGTTGGTGTCGCACTGCTGCCCGAGGGCGCGCGCGTCGCGGACGCATACGCTCGGATCGGTGTCGGTGGCCCCGCAGGAGAAGCCGTCCGGGCAGTCCGCCGCGCTCGCACAGCGCCGGGTGCAGTAGGTCCCGCCGTGCTCGCTCGTGCAGATCCCGCTCAGGCAGTCCGGGTCCGTGGTGCAGCCCGTATCCAGCCCGCCCAGATCCGGCACGCAGACCGACTGATCCCCGGTCGGCGTGCACGAGAACCCATCCGGGCAGCCCGACGCGCCGTCACAGAGCTGGGTGCAGAAGGTGCGTTCGCCCTGCTGCGCGCACATCGACGAGGCGCAGTCCTGGTTTCCGTCGCAGCGGTCGCCGAGCGCTCGGGTCCGCCGGCACACCCCGCGACAGGGCAGCGTCCCCACCTGACAGGTGGAGCCGTCCGGACAGGCCACGGCGCCGTCCGGGGTGCAGGGCTGGCTGCACACGCCGCCGTCACAGTAGAGCGAGGCACAATCCGTGTCGTCGCCGCAGGTCTCGCCGAACGCGGCGGAGCCGGCGCCGCCCGCCATGCAGTAGCCGCCGTTGCAGCTCGCCGGATTGCCCTGGCAGTAGAAGCCCGAAGGACACGAGTCTGCGCTCGGCCAGTCACAGGTCTCGGAGCACACGCCCGCCAGACAGAGCCCCGAGCGGCACATCGCGTCACCGGTGCACGGCGCGCCGAGCTCGCTCCCGGTCGAGGGCCGGGCCACGCAGGCGCCGCCGCTGCAGATCTGCTCGCTCGCGCAGTCGCTGTCGTGGACGCAGCCGCCGCTCGCCGCCTGGCAGGCGCCGCCCACGCAATTCTGGCCCGAGGGACAGCCCGTGGTCGTGCAGTTGCCCGCGCCATAGAGCGCGCAGATGCCCATCTCGTCATCCGGCCCGAGACCGACCACGCCGCCCGAGTAGGAGGGCCACATCGCCGAGCCCGGCACCGTGCTGTGGCCGAGCCCGTAGTAATGGCCGCCCTCGTGGAGCACGATCGAGTAGGTGTTGACGTTGCTGGCGCTGCCGGGCCCGGTCGTCCACGTGAAGTTGACGCCGTTGAGCTCCATGTCGGCTTCGGTGATGTTCGTCCCCCAGCGCGGACCGGTCATGCCGATGGCCGAGGCGGTGTGGGGCCAGCTCGACTCCAGCCAGCCGATGACCGAGATGCCATCGTAGGTGCCGGGAACGGCGGAGCTCGCGCCCTCGTAGTGGTTCGTCAGGTCGGTGCAGGAGACGCGCGTCCAGTCGTCCATGGCCCGGTTGACCTCGGGCTCGGTGGCCGCGAACCCGCCCAGATTGACCGAGCCCGCCGAGTTGAGCGCGTAGGGCACCGGGAGCCGCCACACCGGACGGGTCGAGTAGATGGGCGCCCACGCCGCCGCGCTCCCGCTCCCGAGCGCCCACAGGACCGCTGCGATGGCGACGCGCCTCAACGCTCCCCCCGCACGCGCCGGACGTGATCGAGGAAGATCGACAGCTCCATCGCCGGCTCCGGCGTCGCCCTCTGCACCCTCTGCTCTCCGTCGGCCCAGCGCGCGAACGCAATCCCCGACAGATCCCGCGAGACGCTGTCGGGCACGCCGGGCGCGCCGCGGCGGACGGTGAACTCGCCCTGCACCATGGCGAAGGTGCGCAGGTCGTGCGGCGCCTCCGGACGACGCTCGAGAAAGACCACCACCTCCTCGCCCACGGCGTACTCGGGCGTTCCGTCGTAGCGCAGACCGCCGCCCTGCCATGTCCCACCGAGCTCGCGAAGCTCCACCGTGTCGCCGCCCGGACCGGCCAACCACTCCGACACCCGGAGCGTGGTCGAGGTCTCGGGCCGCATGCCGCCTTCGCGCATGGCGAGCCGCACCCGGTTGGCGGTCACGGTGCCGAGCACGATGACGTCGGCGCGACGAATCATCTCGTCGAGGGGCACCTCGACCATCACCGTCGCCCGCGCCCGCGGTGCCACGGCCAGCGCGAGCGAGAGGGCCGTCAGCGCGAAGAACAACGTCCGCTTCATGAGCCGCACCTCCGTCTCCGCCGCGCGTGGCGGCGTCTACGCGGCTTCCTTGGACATCGCCTCGGCGCTGGCAGTTTGTGGCAATTTCAGGCATCGATGGAAGACGCAGGTAGCGGCTCAGCCAGTGCACGCCGAGGTAGAAAGGGAGCGTGTCGGCGAGCGCCGTCACCAGCTTGAAGGTGTAGCTGGCGCCCATGAACGTGAAGAGCTGCGGCCAGACCGGCAGCTCGGCGTCCAGCGGCAGTGCGCGCGCGAAAAAGTGGGTGACGAGGATGACCGCCACGCTGTCGACGAGCTGGCTGACCAGTGTGGAGCCGTTGTTGCGGAGCCAGAGGTGCCGCCCGCGCGTGAGCTCCTTCCAGAAGTGGAAGAGCTGCACGTCGACGAACTGCGCGACCAGGTAGGCGATCATCGACGCCGTGACGGCGCCGAACGCGAGGCGCTGCACGCGGAAGAAGACCCCGTTGGGGTCCTCGTCCGGCACCCCTGGCAGCGAGCCGCCCAGCCAGAGGATCCCCATCACCCATATGTTGAGCGCCAGCCCGACCCAGACCACGAAGTTCGCGCGCCGCTTGCCGTAGAGCTCGCTGATGAAGTCGGTGCAGAGGAAGGTGAGCGGATAGGGCAGCACCCCGATGGCCAGCGGCATCGGCACGTCCCAGCCGACGAAGGGCAGCCGGAAGGAAAAGTCGAGGAAGCGGGTGATGCCGAGGATGTTGAGCATCGCCAGCGTGCCGAGGAAGAAGCCGGCCAGGACGATGAACACCCGCTCCCGCCGCTGGTGCAGGAGAGCGGGCGGCAGCGCCGGCAAGCCCGGATGACGCACCTGCTCGTCGGGCAACCAGAAGTCGCGCTCGGGCTCGCTCATGAGGGACGCATCGCCGTACGCTCAATCTCACCCCACCGCTTGTGGTGCGTCCCTGCTTGCTTGGTGTCGCCGAGCGCTTCGTAAAGCCCGGGGATCGCGAGCCGAACGGCCGGATGGGCGCGCCGCGCGTCTTCCAGCACGCGCGCGAACGAGGCGAGGTCCCGCTCGCCCGACAACACGATCTTTCCGAACGCGACCCGGTGCTCCTCGGCCGGCAGGTGCTCGTGGCGGACCATCGTCTCGCCGGCCGCGCAGCGCGGGCAGACCCGCTCCACCCGCTCGCCGTGACGGTAGAGGATCACGTCCTCGGGCAGCGCCTCCCCCAGCGCGTCCAGATCGGTGGCCTTCTGCTGGAGCGCGATGAAGCGAAAGCGGCGCTCGTCGCCCTTCTTGAGCAGTCCGAGCAACGGAAAACAGGGCACCGGCCTTCCCTCGCGCTCGCTGACCGACACCGGCGCCCCGTCCCAGAGGACCACGTCGCCGAAGTCGGCGATGGCGTCGCGGAAGGTCGGCGAGCGGAGGACGCCGTGGCAGGGGCTGAGCGGTTGCGCCCAGACCAGCTCGAAGCCGGCCGCCTCGTCGGGCACCACCTGCCCGATCCCGAGCCCGGCGCCGACGGTCGGGAGCCGGACCTGCACCGGCTCCAGGCCCTCCACGAAGGGGAGCGAGCCCTCTTCGGCCCGCGCGTCGATGCCGAGCGCGCGCCACGCCTCGGCGGCCTCCTCGCCGCGGCCGCAGGCCGTCGCCGCGATGGCCAGGTTCCAGAGCACCGGGCGGCGATCGCCGAGGAGCGCCCGGGCCTTCTGGGTCGCCTCGAGCGCGCGGTGGAAATCGTGGGACTGCTTGTGGATCAGCCCGAGATCGTAGTGCCGATCGCCTGCGGCCGGATCCAGCGCCAGCGCACGCTCGAGCGTCTTCACCGCGTCCTCGTGGCGCCCCGGACCGAGCAGCCTCAGCGCGTTGGCGCGGACCGCCAGCAGCGCGCCGCCGATCGCCGGATCGGCCTTCGCCGCCGGCGCGAGCTTGCCGAAGCAGCGGTCGGCGGCCGACGCCGCGAGCGAAGCGGGCCCTTCCGTCAGTGGCGGCTCGTCGATGGGACGCCGCTCGGCCAACCGGATCAGCGCGTCGGCCGCGGCGCGGACCAGCGAAGGCTCGCCCGGCCAGCGCTCGAGGATCGCGGACGCCTCGTCCACCAAGCCCGACCGCCCCGGGCTGGTGCGCAGCGCCTCGGCCCAGGCGCCGGCCACGATCGGATCGTGATCGAGACGCGCGCGAAGCGGCTCGAGCGCGGCAAAGAGCGTCTCGCGGTCATCCGCATTGGCTGCGCGCGCCAGCGCAGCCGCGACCTCGGCGTCTTCGTGGAGCGGCATGGCGGCCGAACTATTGACGGACGCGGCCCCATTTCAAGCGGGCGCCGGCGCGACACCCCGCGATTCGCAGCAAGACGGTGACGCGACGGTGACGAGCGCGCGCCCGGCGCTTCCCCTGGCGCCCTACTCCTCGGGATCGGCGGGGCGGTGGCCCAAGGTGACCACGGCCTGGCCGCGCATCGCGCCGGGGCCGACCGTGAGGGTGAGCACCGCTCGCTGGCCGGGATGGAAACGCGAGAGCATCGTCGAGAGCTCGCGCATGGAGCGCACCGGCCGGCCGTCGACGGCGACGATGATGTGCCCGGTCCACGGCACGCCGAGCTGCGTGACCGCCGGCGGCGCCGGATTGGTTACGCCTGCGAGCCCCGCGTCCTCGGCCGGGCTGCCCGGCACGACCTCGCGGATCCGCACGCCCGCCAACCCGCGGTAGCGCACGTCGTCGCCGAGGATGCCCAGGAAGGCGCCGCCCGGCCCGGTCCGAGGTGGCGGCTGCTGCCCTTCGGCTCCGCCGCGTCCCGCGACGCGATCCTGCTCGGGGTGGGCGATGCGATCGCGCACGCGATCGACGAGCTCACGCACATAGCTGGAGGGGATCGAGAACCCGATCCCGTGGCTGCCGCCGCTCCGGCTGAGGATCGCGCTGTTGACGCCGATGACCTCGCCGCGCGCGTCGACCAGCGGGCCACCGGAGTTGCCCGGATTGATCGGCGCATCCGTCTGGATCATGTGGCGGACTGCCCCACCGCCCAGCTCCGAGCCGGGCGGGACGTCACGAACGGCGCTGACGATGCCTTGTGTGAGCGTGCCTTCGAGGCCGAAGGGGCTGCCGAAGGCGAGGACGGTCTGCCCGACCTCCACGTGGTCGGAGTCGCCGAGCGGCAGCGCGCGCACCGGCACTTCGCCGCGAACGCGCAGGATCGCCAGATCGTGATCGGGCGAATCGAGCAGGATGTCCGCCGGCATCATGGTGCCGGTGCCGAAGTGGATGCGGACGCCGTGGCGGCGCGCGGGCCGGATCACGTGCGAGTTCGTGATGATCCAGCGCTCGTCGCCGACCACGAACCCGGAGCCGGTCGAAGGACCGCTGATCACGGAGACGGTCGACTCCTGCAGCCGGTGCGCGACCTGGATGCGGCGCTGGTCGGTCAGGTCTTGGGCCTGCGCGACCGGCGCGGCCAGCGCGAAGGCGAGCGCGCAAGCCGCGAGGGCCCGCGCCGGAGAGGTTCGGATGGTGGTGTTTGCGGCGTCCATCATGTCCGTTCCCCGTAGATGGCCATACAGAGCGCTGGATTCAACCGTCGCCCCGCGAGAATGTTCCACGTCGCCCCGGGGCTTCCGGCAGCAGCGCGCGGCGCTCGGACCCCGGCCGTCGAACGCGACGATGACACTCAGAGGAAACATTTC
The DNA here is from genome assembly GCA_963832725.1 of uncultured Pseudomonadota bacterium. Lineage (GTDB taxonomy): Bacteria > Myxococcota_A > Polyangia > Polyangiales > Sandaracinaceae > JAEZBP01. Next base: position 548,694 of record CAWHVG010000003.1, on the reverse strand, counting down.
TCGTGTCTGGCGGGTCCGAGAAGCTGTAGGCTAGCCTCTGGAGCGTCGTGGAGGAGAAACAGTCGGTCCCATGCGGACCCCCGGAGAGCACGTTGCGTAGGCACGGCGTCGGTGCGACCGACATCGGTCGGCGGCGTACGTCCAACGAGGACGCGTTTCTCCTCGACGACGCGCTGGGTCTGTACGTCGTGGCGGACGGAATGGGCGGTCACGCGGCCGGCGAGGTCGCGAGCCAGGAGGCCGTCGACACCGTCATGGGCATGGTGCGGCGAGGCCACGACGCCATCGAGCGCTTCGAGCGCGAAGGCCCGACCGAGCTGAACACCAGGGCGGTCGAGCGCCTGCTCGAGAGCGCCGTCCAGGCGGCGACCTACATGGTCTTCGCGATCGCCGAGAACGATCCGGACCAGAAGGGGATGGGCACCACGGTCAGCGCCCTCTTGCTGACCGAGACCCATGGCATCCTGGCGCAGGTCGGCGACAGTCGGATCTACCTCGTGCGCGACGGCGCCGTGTACCAGCTCACCGAGGACCACACGCTGGTCGCCTGGCAGGTCAAGCAGGGGATCATCTCCGAGGCCGAGGCCGAGCTCTCGCCCCACAAGAACGTCATCACCCGCGCCGTGGGCAGCCGCGACTACGTGCAGGTGGACACGCAAGCGTTCGAGATCGGGCCCGGCGATCGCTTCCTGCTCTGCTCCGACGGACTGCACGGCTACCTCCGCGACGAGGAGCTCGGCCCGGTGCTCGAGCTCGGCGCACAGGCCGCCGCGCCCCGGCTGATCGACATCGCCAACTCCCGCGGCGGCCGCGACAACATCACGGCGATCGTCGTCGAAGTCGACTGAGGCTCGCGCCGACTCCCGTCCGGGCCGCGTCCCGAGCGTGCGCCACGCAGCTGAGCCCGTCTCGGTCACCCTCTCGCAGCCCGACGCTCGCGCGAGTGCGGGCCTGGGATCCAGGGGCTACCGACGTGCTCAGGGCCGATATGTTGATGACCGATCCATGTTGATCCATATGGATCGGTCATCAACATATCGACGGGAGCGCATACCTGGCTCGGACACGCCGACGGCCGGCCGCGGCGCTCCGGGCGTGCGACGCGGCGGCGTGGCACCCTGCGGCCATCGATGATGCGCGCGGTCCCCGAGAGCGGCACGGTAGAGCGCTGGGCGTGGGACTACGTCGGCACGACCTCGCTCGCGCACAAGCTGGCGCCGCCCTCGCGACCGGAGCGCTGGGAGCGCGAGGCGCCGCCGCGGCGGATCGAGGCGCCCGGCCGACCGCCGGAGCTGGTCGGGCTGGAACGACCGCCGAAGACGCCCAAGCCCGGCGCCCTGCGCGACCCGCATCGCCGCGCGCAGCTCGTCCACACCTTCTTCCACCACGAGCTGCAGGCCGCCGAGCTGATGTGCGGCGCCCTCCTCGCCTTCCCGGACGCGCCGGAGGAGCTGCGGCGGGGCCTGATGCGGATCGCCGACGACGAGATCCGACACGCACGCCTCTACGCCGATCACCTGAGGCGCCTCGGCAGCCGGCCGGGCGCGTTCGGCGTCCGCGACTGGTTTTGGGAGCGGGTCTCGCCGGTGGACCGTCTCGAGTCGTTCCTCGCGCTGCTGGGGATCGGCTTCGAGGGCGGCAACCTCGACCACACCGCGCGCTTCGCGGCGCTCTTCAGGGCCGTGGGGGACGAAGAGGGCGCGCGGATCCAGGAGCAGGTCGGGCGCGAAGAGGTCGCGCACGTGCGCTTCGCGGTGCGCTGGTTCGAGGTCCTCGCAGGGCCGCTCACGTTCGAGCGCTGGCTCGCGGCGCTCCCGCCACCGCTCACGCCGATCGTGATGCGCGGAAAGCCGATCTGCCGTGAGGCGCGGGAGCGGGCGGGGCTCTCCGGCGCGTTCGTGGACGCGCTCGAAGCGTACGCGCCGTGAGCGCCGCGCGGGCGTGGGTCCTGAACCTCGACGCGGAGCTGGAGCTCGAAGGGCGGGCCGCGCCGGCGCGGGTGCGGGCGGCGGTCGAGGACGCGCGGGCGACGCTCGCGGAGCTCTTGCCGCCGGGCGACGTCGTGCTCGACCGCGATCCCGAGAGCGCCGCGCGGGGCCTCATGGGGCGAGCCTGGTGTCCCACCCCGTCGGCGCTGGCGCGACTGGCCCGCGCGGGGGCTCGCGTTCCGGATGCGCCTCCGCTCGACGTCCTGCGGCGGGTCAACGAGCGAGGCTTCGCGTTCGAGCTCTTCCATCTGCCCGGCGCGCGGCGCTGCGAGCGTGAGGACGAGGTGCGGGCAGCCCTCGCGCGCCCGGGGCGCTGGCGGCTCTCCCGAGGCCTCGCGTTCGCCGGGCGGGGCCATCGCATGGTGGACGGCGGGGAAGCGAGCGAGGCGGATCTCGCGTTCGCGCGCAAAGCCCTCCGCGCCGGAGCGCTCTACATCCAGCCGCGGGTGGACATCGTGCTGGAGGCCGCCCTCCACGGCCTGCTGGCACGTTCGGGCGCGCTCGAGCTGGGGCGGCCCACGATCCAGATCGTCGAAGGAGGCGCGTGGCGCCGGAGCCGCCCTGCCCTGCCCGGCGAGCTGCGCGAGGAAGAGCGCGCGACGCTGGCGGAGCAGGCGAAACGGGCCGCGGACGAGCTCCATCGGGACGGCTACTTCGGCCCCTTCGGCGTGGACGCCTTCCGCTACCGCGCGGATGCCGAAGAGCGTTTCTGCCCGCTCTCCGAGCTCAACGCCCGCTACACCATGGCGTGGGGCGCCGGCATGGGCGGCTTCCGCTGACCGGCCCCATCGAGGCGGCGAGGAGACCATCCGCGGCAGCACCGAGAGCGATGACACACCGAGAGCAAATCGCGATCGCCTGCCCGGAACGCCCGCGCGGAAGAACCGCCGCAGCGCGTGACGCTACTCGACCTCGGCCCGGACGCGGCGCCGCTCGCGCTCCACGACCGGTGCCATCGCCCGCTGCACCTCCGGGTCGACGATCAGCGTGACCTGATCCTGCTCCGGATGCGCGGTCGCCCGCTCCAGGAAGAGCTCCATCGCCCGGTGAGGGGGCAGCCGATCGAGGCTCCGGCCGGGGAGCCCGAACACCGACGCCCGCACTCGCGCCCGGTCGAGCGTCGTCAGCGTCCAGTCCACGACCTCGACGAAGCGCCCCTCGTCCAGATCCGCCGTCCGCCCGGCGCCGATCAGAAAGAGCTTCTCGAACGAAAGCCGAGGACGCGTCGGCACCAGCACCGTCTCGCGCAGCCCGCCGCGGGCCCGCCCGCGCAGGAGAAGCCGCGACACCTGCCCGCAGAGCCGCCAGTCGATGAGACCGAGCGCACCCCGCAAGGGACGCTCGTCTTCGAAGAACGCCAGCGCCAGCGCCTCGCTCTTGAGCTCGTCGAGGCGCCGGAGATCCGGAGCGACGAAGCGGACGTCCACCCGCCGCTCAGTCCTTGCCCAGATCGTTCGCGATGCGGTCGAGGACGCCGTTGACGAAGCCGGCGCTGCCTTCACTGCCGAAGCGCTTGGCCAGCTCCACCGCCTCGTTCAACGTCACTCGGCGCGGCACGTCCTCGAGCGCGATCAGCTCGAAAGTGCCGAGCCGCAAGATGTTCCGATCGACGCGCGCCATCCGCTCGAGCCGCCAGTGCTGGCTGACCTCGCGAATGATCCGATCGATGCGCTCGCGGTCGGCCATCCAGCCGCGCACGATCTTGTTGGCGAACGCCTCGCCCTCGCGGTTCGCCCCCAGATGCGCCCAGTATTGGGTTACGGCCTGCTCCGCGCTCACGCCGGAGAGGTCGATCTGATAGAGCATCTGCAGCGCGGCCTCGCGCCCTCGGCGTCTACTGCCCATGGTGGTCGCCATTTAGTACGGGAGAGGTCGGGGCGCGAGCGGCGCGCTCGAGGGGTGTCGAGAAATCGGACCGAGCCTCGCAATCGAGACGGTCCCAGGCGCAAGGCGACGAGCGACGACGCCGCGGGTGGCCCTTCAGTAGCCCGCCGTTTTCATCGCCTGGGACAGGCTGACCATCTCGATCGCACCGAGGGCGGCCTCCCAGCCCTTGTTGCCGGCCTTCGTGCCCGCGCGCTCGATCGCCTGCTCGATGGTGTCGGTGGTCAGCACGCCGAAGAGCACCGGCACGCCGCTCTCGTCCATCGCGCCGCCGCAACCCCTGGCCACCTCGCCCGCCACGTAGTCGAAGTGCGGGGTGGAGCCGCGGATCACCGCGCCGAGCGCGATCACGGCGTCGACCTTACCGCTCTTGGCCAGCCGGCGGACCGCGAAGGGGATCTCGTACGAGCCGGGCGCGCGCACCACGACGATGTTCTCCCGGGCCACGCCGTGGCGGACCAAACCGTCCAGCGCGCCCTCCAGGAGGCGATCGGTGATGAAGTGGTTGAAGCGGCCGACCACCACACCGAAGCGGGCGCCTGCCGGCGGTTGGTAGCTCCCCTCCAGGATCGTCACGTCCTGCATCTCGCTCCTCGATCCGTGTCCATCGCCGGTGCGCCGGCGCTCAATGCTTGACCGGATCCGGCGACGCGTCGAGCGACATCGCCTCCATCTCGCCCGTGCGCATGCGGACCGCGTCCGCGTCGCTGACCAGGCACTGCTCGACGATCTCGAGACCGTAGCCCTCGAGCCCGGCGATGCGACGCGGCCGGTTGGTCAGCAGCCGAATCCGCCTCAGGCCCAGGTCGCGCAGCACCTGCGCGCCCAGCCCGTACTCGCGCAGCACCTCGCCCTGCTCCAGCGGGCGGCGCTCGACCTTCTTGCCGGTGCGGAGCGCCAGGTCGGTCTCGAGATCGATGGTGAAAGGCGGGATGAACACGATCACGCCGCGCCCTTCCTCCTCGATGCGCTCGATGACGTCGGCCATGACCACCCGGCCGCGGGCCCGCACGCCGAAGACGTCTCCCATCACGCTGCCGGTGTGCATGCGGACGGTCGTCGGCTCTTCGCCGAGCTCGCCGAGCGTCAGCGCCAAGAACTGCCGCTCCTCGTTCAGCGTGCCGTAGGTGTGGGCCGTCCACGTGCGCCCGGACGGAAGCGTCACCTCGGCGCTCGTCAGCCTCTGAACGAGCTGCTCGTGCTGGAGGCGGAACTGGACCAGGTCGGCGATGCTCAGGATGCGCAGCGCGTGCTCGTCGGCGAAGCGCACCAGGTCGGGCATGCGCGCCATGGTGCCGTCCTCGTTCATGATCTCGCAGATCACGCCGGCCGGTCGCAGCCCCGCGAGCTGCGCGAGGTCGACCGAGCCCTCGGTGTGACCGGTGCGCTGGAGCACGCCGCCCGGGCGCGCCCTGAGCGGGAAGACATGACCCGGGCTCACCACGTCGCTCGGCCGCGCTCCCGGCGCCACGGCGGTGCGCACGGTGTGGGCGCGGTCGTGGGCGCTGATGCCGGTGGTGACGCCGGTGGCCGCCTCGATGGAGACGGTGAACGCGGTCGAGCGGCTCGAGCGGTTGCCGTCGACCATCATCGGCAGCTCCAGCGCGGCGACCTTCTCCTCGGTCATCGCCAGGCAGATGAGGCCCCGGCCGTGCCGGGCCATGAAGTTGATGGCCTCGGGCGTGACGAGCTCGGCCGCCATCACGAGATCACCCTCGTTCTCGCGGTCCTCGTCGTCCACGAGGATCACCATGCGCCCGGATCGGATGTCCTCGAGCGCTCTGTGAACCCGTTCGATGGCGGTCATTCGCGTCTCCATCGGACCCCCTCGCAAGCCGGGATTATCGCCTGGCGAGGGAGGCATAGCGTCCGACCGAGACCGGGTCCAGCCCTGCTCCGTGGCGAAGCGTCACGCGTCCCCCGGCGCGATCTCGCCCTCGACGAGGAAGTCGTCTCCGAAGCGGCGTAGCTCCGGGCGCGTCAACCTCCAGCCGTCCCGGATGCGGGCGAGCGGGCCGGCGTCGGCCAGCGGCAGCGCGGCAGGGTCCCCGAGCAGCCGCGGCGCCACGAAGATCGCGGCCCGCTGGACGAGCCCTCGCCGGAGCAACGCGCCGTGGACCTTCGCCCCACCCTCCACCAAGAGCCGCACCACGTCGCGCCGTCCCAGCTCGCGGAGCGCGGCCTCGATGTCGAGTCGGCCTTCGTCGTCGAGCGCGACCTCGCAGAGCTCGACGCCGGCCGCCTCCAAGCGCGCACGGGCCTCGGCCGGCGCGTCCGGCCCGTGGAGGATCGAGGTCGAGGCCTTCGAGCCGTGCCGCACCAGCTTGGCCTGCGGCGGCGTGCGAAGGTGCGTGTCGAGCACGATCCGGAGCGGGTCGCGGCCTTCGACGTGCCGCACCGTGAGCGAAGGGTCGTCGGCGAGCACGGTGCCGACGCCGACCAGGACCGCGTCGGCGCGATCGCGCATGCGGTGGGCCTCGGCGCGCGCGGCCTCGCCGGTGATCCACTTCGAGTCGCCGCTGGCTGTGGCGATGTGCCCGTCGAGGGTGACGGCGGCCTTGAGGACGGCGTAGGGCAGCCCTGTGACGATGTGGCGGGCGAAGTCGGCGACCAGCGCCTCGCATTCGTCTCGGAGGACACCGACCTCCACCTCCACGCCGGCGGCCGTGAGCTTGTCGAGCGCGCCGGGGACGTGGGGCTTCGGGTCGCGGGCCCCGACCACCACCCGCCGAACGCCCGCGGCCAAGATGGCGTCGGTGCAAGGAGGCGTGCGGCCGATGTGGTTGCAGGGCTCGAGCGTGCAGTAGAGGGTGGCGCCGGCCGCCTGCTCACCCGCCTCGCGCAACGCGGCCACCTCCGCGTGATCCTCACCGGCGCGCGCGTGGTGACCGACCGCGACGACGTCCTCGTCCCGCGCGACCACGGCCCCGACGTGCGGGTTCGGGCTCGGTCGTCCCCGGCGCCCCTCTTCGAGCGCGCGGGCCATCATGCGCCTGTCGACCGCGGCCCGCTCGTCCGTCACGGACGGTTGCTCCGCTCGCCCAAGAGATCGGAGAGCTCCGCCATGAACTCGTGGATGTCCTTGAACGAGCGGTACACGCTGGCGAAGCGCACGTAGGCCACCTGATCGAGGTCGCGCAGGTGATCCATGATCCGCTCGCCGACCTGCGAGGAGGGGATCTCTTTTTCGCCCGTCTCGACCAGCTCGCGCTCCAGGCCGTCGACGAGCTGCTCGAGCGCCTCGCTCGACACGGGGCGTTTCTCCGAGGCGCGCCGTAGCCCAGCCAGGATCTTCATGCGGTCGAAGGGCTCGCGGCGGCCGTCCTTCTTCACGACGAGCGGCAGCACCTGCTCGACGCGTTCGTAGGTCGTGTAGCGGCGCGAGCACGCTTCGCACTCGCGGCGCCGCCGCGTCACCTCGCCTCCCTGCGACAGGCGTGAGTCGATCACGCGGTTGTCCAGGGTGCCGCAAAATGGGCACTTCATGGCGGCCGGAACCTAGCCTCGAACCACGCCCGAGTCACGCGGCGGATGCACGAGGTCCTCGGACCGAACGGGCCCAGCCGAGCGGGCTCGCGACGAGGGCCCCGGAGCCAAGGCGAGGGCCATGTTCGACGGTGTGGACGAGCGCTCTCGCGAGAGCTCCTTCGCCAGGGCGTTCGACCGCATCACCGACTAGATGTGCGAGGCGAGAGTCGTGGCGAAGAGGTCGAGCGCCTCAGCCGCGGCGCTCGACCCGCACCACGGACTCGAGGTGCGCGGTCTGCGGGAACATGTCGAGCGCGACCGCGTCGGTGAGCACGTAGCCGGCGTCGGCCAGCTTCTTCAGGTCGCGGCCCAGAGTCGGCGGATCGCAGGAGACGTAGACGATTTCCGTGACGCCCATGTGCAGCAAGCGCTGGATGGCGCCCGGCGCCCCGGCGCGAGGCGGATCGAGCACGGCCACGTCGGGCGTGGCCGGCGGTCGGTAGTGCTCCGCGTCGTCGGTGCGAACGGTCGCCTCGAGGCTCCGCGCCCGCAGGTTCTCGCGACAGGCCTCGGCGGCCGCCGCGTCCTGCTCGATGGCGAGCACGCTCTTCGCCTCGCGCGCCAGGACCACCGTCAGGTTGCCCGCGCCCGAGAAGAGCTCGAGCACGTGGCGCTCCGCCGGCCTCGCCAGCTCGAGGACCCGTCGGACCAGCGCCGCGTTCACCTCGTCGTGCGCCTGGGAGAACCCGGCCACGGTGCCGATCAGCGGGTCGCCGTCGACACCCTTGGTGACCTCGCGCGGATCGCCCCACACCGCATCCGCGCTCGCGCCGGCCGCCCTGAGCGCCGCGCCGGCCAGCTCTCCATCGCGGACCAGGCCTTCGAGCACGCCGTAGAGCTCGGGCGGCTGCGCCTCGTCGCTCCGCAGGGCCACCACCGGCTGCTGGCCGTGACCGATCGCAAGGTGGAGCTCGCCCTTGCCCGCCAGATGGGAGCCGGCCTTCCGCCGGAGCGACATCAGCGCGCCGTCCAGGGTCGGGTGGAGCACCGCGCACGAGCGCACGTCCGCGATCTGCTCGCCCCGCGGCGGGCGATAGCCGATGCGGGGCCGGGATCCGCCGGCGTCCCAGCCGAGGCGCGCCCGCCGCCGGTAGCAAAGGCTCATCCGCGTGCCGACCCAGCCCAGCGCCAGCTCGTCGGCGCCCGGAAGCCCGGAGAGCGCCTGCTCGAGCAGCCCGCGCTTGAACTTCGCCTGCAGGGGCGGCGTGGCGATCATCAGCGGGCAGCCGCCGCATCGCCCCACGATCGGGCAGGCGGGCTCGACCCGCTGCGTCGAGCGGTCGAGGAGCCGGACCTTCTCGGCCCGCATCACCTTGCCGTGCTTCTTCACCGCGCCCAGCGCCACCCGCTCACCCGGCAGCGCGCCGGGCACGAAGACCTGGCCGAGCTCCGTCTTCGCGACGCCTTCGCCGAAGCGCGACAGGTCGCGGACCGTCCCCTCGATCTCGTCGCTCACGCTTTCCTCACGGGAAACGCTGCGCGGGCGAGCCGCGCTGGTAGAAGAAGGAGAACGAGCCGTTCAGCGTGGCGTTTTGCTGGTCGGGCGCGCCCGCGTCCACGAAGCGCACGTCCGTCAGCACGGCGGCGGTCTGCGTGGCGCCGGCGTCGATGTCCGGCGCGTAGATGGCGTCGAACGTGATGCTGCCCGCCACCGCTTCCATCGCCACCGGACGCCGCCGGAGCTCGTTCGGGAACCCGGAGTCGCAGCTCGCGTTCAGGTAGAAGATGATCTGAACCAGCGCGGTGTCCTCGCCGGTGAGCGGGATGGGCAGGCCGATGCGCTGGCTCTTGACCTCGTTCAGGTCGAGCACCTGGAGCATCAGCCCGTCCGCGAACGACTCGACCCGGCTGCCCCGCTGGATGCGGATGTTGAGCTGGTTCTCGGTGACCTCGCCGCCGAAGAAGGTCGGACGGAGCTCGTAGTCGGGCCGATCGAGGTTGCAGTACCCCGCGGCCACGACCTCGCCGCCGATCTCGCCCTGCCCTTCGCCGACCGAGCAGCCCGCGAGCAGCGCGAGGGCGAGCGCGACCGCGATCCGTTCATGCCGAGAGGAGGCCACCACCGATCACCCGCTCTCCACGGTACACCACTGCGGCCTGTCCGGGTGCAATCGCGCGCTGCGGCTCGAAAAACCGGACGTCGAAGCCTCCCTCGGTCGGGACGACGCGGGCCTTCGCCGCGCGATGGCGATAGCGCACCTGCACCTCCGCCTCGAAAGGCTCTTCGGGGCGGGCGTCGGTCCACACCGCGTCGACGGCGCGGGCCTCGCTCCCGAAGAGCTGCTCTTGGCTCCCGACCACGACCTCGTCGGACTCGGGCACGATCCGCAGCACGTAGCGCGGCTCCTCGGTGCCTCCGCCGAGCCCCAGCCCGCGGCGCTGGCCCACGGTGAAGCGATACACGCCGTCGTGACGGGCCAGCTCTCGGCCGGTGTCGTCGACGATCCGGCCTGGCGCCGACTCGCCCGTCTCCCGCTCGATGAACCCGCCGACGTCGCCGTCGGGCACGAAGCAGAGCTCTTGGGAGTCCTTCTTGTCCCAACCGGGCACGCCCAGGCGGCGACCCTCCGCCCGGGTCTGCCCCTTCTCCATGGCGCCGAGCGGGAAGACCATGCGCTCCAGGATCGCGTGTGGGACACCGTAGAGGAAGTAACTTTGATCCTTGCCGCGATCGCGCCCGCGCAGGAGCGCCGGTCGCCCCTCGGGATCGCGGACGATGCGGGCGTAGTGACCCGTAGCGATGTGGCTCGCTCCGAGCTCGTCGGCGAGCTGGAGGAGGCTGCCGATCTTCACCTGCTGGTTGCAGTGAACGCAGGGGCTCGGCGTGGTGCCGGCGCGATAGGCGTCCACGAAGGGCGCGATCACGCCCTCCCGGAACGCGCGGCGCTCGTCGAAGACGTAGTGCGGGATCCCGATGTGCTCGCAGGCCCGCCGGGCGTCGTCGCGATCCTCGGGCGCGCAGCAGCGCCCCACCTTGTGCTCGCCCTCGGCGTCCCAGAGGTGCAGCGTGACCCCCACGAGATCGTGTCCCTGCTCGGCGAGCAAGGCAGCCGCGACCGAGGAGTCGACGCCTCCGCTCATGGCGACGAGCACGCGCGTGGGAGAGCCCATGACCACGCGGATCTGCAGGTCCCAGCGGGCGGCGTCAAGGAAGCGCGGCGGCGACCCTGAACGGATGTACCCATCAAAGGGCGCGCTCGCCGGCACTCAATCCATTGAATGGAATTGCACGCACGGGAACCCGGCGGTCCGCAAAAGCGATCCAATTTCGCGTACTTCGAGATCGAAGATCGAACGAGACGAACGTGGCGCGACGAAACCTCGATTCTCCCTGAAGTCTGATTTTCGTTTCAAGCGATCTCTCGAAGCGAAACTACGATTCGTTTCGAACGAAAACCGCGTCGCCCGATGACGAGGCTTCCGCCGCGGCGCGCCGGACGTGTCAGCGACGGCGCGCGAGCACGCGCCGGAGGATGTCGATGGCGGCGTCGACCTCGTCCTCGCGTGTGCCGGGCCCGAGGCTGAGCCGGAGGGCGGCCTCGGCTCGCCAGGGCTCGTCGGGCGCCATGGCGCGGATCACCGGTGAGGGGGCGTCCAGGCCGGACGAGCAGGCCGCGCCGCTCGACACGCAGAGGCCCTCGAGGTCGAGCGCCGCCACCAGCCGCGATCCCCGCCAACCGCGGACGCTCACGTTGGTCACGGTGGCCACGCGCCTCGCCTGCGCCCCGTTGACCACTGCGCCTTCGGCGACGAGCGCGCGCTCGATCCTGTCGCGTCGCGCGCCGACCGCCTCCATCACCGCCAAGCGCGCGTCGATGCCTCGGCACGCGGCGCCGAACCCGGCCATCGCCGCCGGATCCGGCGTACCGGCCCGCCGCCCCCGCTCCTGCGCGCCGCCGATCTGGCGCGGCGCGATCGACGCGTCACGGGCGATCCACAGCGCCCCGGCGGCGGGCGGCCCGCCGATCTTGGAGGAGGCCAACGCCACCGCCGTCGCCGGAAGCGTCGAGACGTCGAGCGGGACCTTGCCGAGTGCCTGCGTGGCGTCGACGAAGAGCGGCACACCGGCCTCGCGGCAGCGCGCGGCGTACTCGGCGGCCGGCATGAGGGTGCCCGTCTCGTGGTTCACCCAGCCGATCACCGCCAGGTCCGCGCCTTCGAGGGCCGCATCGAGCTCGGGGGCGCGCCCCTCGGGCACCTTCAGCCGCACGACCTCCGCGCCCGCGCGCTCCAGCACGCCCACCGCCGCTTCCACGGCCGGATGCTCGATGGTGGTGGTCACGACGCGCCGCGCGCCCTCGCCGAGCCCCAGCACCCCGAGGTTGCAGGCCTCGGTGCCGCCGGCGGTGAACACCACGTCGGCCACCCGCGCGCCGATCGCCGACGCGACCTCGGTCCGCGCGCGCTCCAGCACCGCGCGGGCCGCCCTCCCCGCCGCGTGGACGCTCGCGGGGTTGGCCCACGCCTCTTCACGCGCTCGCTCCACCGCCGCCCGCACATCGGCGGACATCGGGCTTGCGGCGTGGTGGTCGAGATAGATCATCGATTCACGAGATGAGCCGTGATGCGCGAGCCGCGAGGCGGAATCCCAGGTGACTGGTGTCGAACGACGCCCGAAGGATTTCCGAGCGCGATAGGTCTGGATCGTCGTTCGGCCCGACGACGAAATGCTAACGCATTTTGGAGGCGGGACGGGCGGCGAGACGGGCCTGTCCCGCCGGAAAGACGAGGAGCGCTCGTTTGACACCAGCCACCTAGTCCCCCGGATCCCTGATTTCGATCAGAAGTCACGGGGGGTTGTGGGCGGTGAGGGTGCGCTGCGCGAAGCGGGCGATCTTCGCGAGGATGTCGTCGGCGGTGGCGGTCCAGCGAAACGGCTTGGGGTCGTCGTTGTGGACGGCGGTGAACTCCTCGATCGCCCTCTTGAGAGCGGCGACGCTCGCTGTGAGAGCCACGGCGGAGCTGCCGCTGCGTGAGTAGGCCGAACCAGCGCTCGACCTGGTTGAGCCACGAGGCATACTAGTCCCCCTATCCGTAGTGAGTGCCCAATACCGGCGAGCCATCGGCGTGCGAATCAAGGAACGACGACGAGGCGATGCCACAGCATCGTCGAGGAGGAGTGACGCTGAGTCGCGCGGCGAGAGCCGCCGAGATTGGGTAGGAATCACGGATACGGGGGACTGAGTACGACGGACCGGAAGTTCGGTCCGTCGTACGTCGTGGGGTGGGGGCCCCGCTTGCGGGGGAGGGGGCGCTGCCCCCTCGACAAGCATGCTAGGACCGGCGCCCGACCGGCAGCTCGCGGGTGGGTTGGCGGGCGCGGCAACGAAACCCGGATCGAACTTCCGGGCGCCGGTACTAGAGCGGCCCCGGATCGACCTTGACCCGCAGGACCACCTCGGTGCCGTCGAGGGCGCAGCCGGCGATCTCGTGGGTCGGGGGGCTGTGGAGCGAGAGCTCACCGCCCATGGCGGCGGCCACCTGGCGCGCGAACGCCAAACCCAGACCCACGCCGCCGTGGTGGCGGGTGACCAATCCGTCGACCTGGTAGAAGGCGTCGAGGACCTTCGGCACCTTCTCGGGCGGGACGCCGGGGCCGTTGTCGGCGACCCGGAGCTCGTAGAAGCAGCCGCCGGTCGACTCCGCGCGCTCGATGGCCACGGCGACCTGACCGCGCTCGGGCGTGAACTTCGCGGCGTTGTCGAAGACGTGGACCATCGCGCGGCGGAGCTTCTCGGGGTCGCCCTTGGCCTTGAGCCCGGCCGGCGCCGGCTCGACGTGGACCTCGAGCTTGCGCTGAACGAAGCGCGGCTGGACCAGCTCCAGCGCGCGCGCCGCGACCCGCCCGAAGTCGTAGTCGCGCGAGTAGAAGTGCATGCGCCCCGTCTCGAAGCTGCTGACGTCCAGCAGCGTGTCGATCAGGTCGCGCAGCCGCTCGGTGGAGGCCGCGACCGCGTTCACGCTCTTCTTCTGCACGGGGGTGAGCGGGCCGAGCTCTTCGTCGCTCAGGAGCTTGAGGTAGCCGACGATGGGCGTCATCGGCGTGGCCAGCTCGTGGCTGAGGTTGCGCAGGAACTCGCGCCGCAGGCGCATCATCTCCTCGAGGCGCGCGTTGGCCTCGGAGAGCTCGACGACCTTGCGCTCGAGCCGCTCGACGATGCGCTGGCTGGCGATGCGGAGCTGCTGGGACGCGCGGGAGACACCGCGCTCCTTGTGCCCGCGCAGATAGCGCTCGATCAGGCGGGCAAAGCGTGTGGCGTCGATCGGCTTGGCGATGAAGCCGTCGGCGCCCACGGCGAGGCTGATCTCGCGATCGCCTTCCGCCGTGACGGCCACGATCGGGACACCCTCGAGCGCTTTCATGCTGCGCAGGCGCAGGGTCACCTCGTAGCCGTCGAGGTCCGGGATGTAGAGGTCGACCAGAACCAGGTCCGGGCGCTTCTCCGCGGCGATGCGGATGCCCTCGAGGCCTCCCTCGGCCTCGAGCACTTCGTGCCCGGCGGCGTGCAGGAGCTTGCGGACGAGGAGCCGGTTCTTCGGGTCGTCCTCGATGTGGAGGATGCAGGCCATCGGCGAGCCGGATGGTAGTCCCGCGCCACCGACGCGGCCACGAGATGCGAAGTGCCCCGACTGCTCCGAGCTCCGTTCCGGGTTTCGGCGCGAAGAGCCACCCCTGCCTTCGTTCGGAGCCGTACCGTCGCCCGAAGGTCCGCCCCTCGTCTGCGAGAACCCGAGCTTCGGGCCGCCGCTACCGACGCGCGGCCCGCGCGGGCCGAAATCTGCCCGCGCCGAGGGCGACCGCGCCCCCGCAGGCTTGACGGCGGTCACCGCTGATGGATAGGACGTGCCATGGCGGACGACCTGGGTGCGCGCCTGGTCCAAGCAGGGCTCGTCACCCCGGAGCAACTGGCGGAGGTGCGCGGCACGGCCCCGCCGCACGACGGGGCGCTGCTGTCAGCCCTGATTCGGCGCGGCCTGAGCGAGGATGCCGCCGCCGGATTCTTCGTCGCCGAAGGGCTCGGTCCGCTGATGGACGCCGAGGATCTGCAAGGGGATGCGACGGCGCGTCATCGCATCCCCGGATCGATGGCGCGCCAGCTCTTGGCCATGCCCATCCGCGACAGCGCCGCCGGCCTGGTGGTGGCGATGGCGGCGCCGAGCGACCCCCACGCGCTGGCCGAGCTCCGTCGCGCGGTCGGTGGTCCGGTGCTACCCACCGTCGCCCGCATGACCCAGCTCGAGGCCGCCCTGGCGCGAGCCTACCCGGGCGCCCGCCCCCCAGCGCCCATCCGCCGGAGTCGGACCCGCCCGTGCTCGAGCTCCTGCCTTCGCGCCGCAAGCCGAGCGTGACGGGGGTGGACGGATACCGGGGCTCGACGCGGGGAGCGGCGCGCGTCGAAGCGCTCGCGACGTTGGGATCACGCCTGAGCGGGGAGGACGAGGACGCCGTCGTCCCCTTGGTGCGCCACAAGCCGCTGACCCGCGGGCGGCGGGCGAAGGTGGTCACCAAGAGCTTCGAGAGGCCGAGCGACGAGGAGCTGGCGGCCGCGCGCGCGAGCCACTCCGAGCCCGCGATCCCCGCCGGCCCGGGAAGCTCGGACGCATCGGTGAGCGCCTCTGCCGCCGGCGACGACGCAACCGCCTCGTCGCAACCGGACGCACCCGAGGGTGCTGGCTCCCGCGCCCTCCGCCCGCCCGGACGCGAAGGGTCCGCTCCCGCCGGTGCCGCGGACACGGTCCGCGACGACGCGCCCGAAGTAGCGAGAGCCGCGACGAGCGACGGGCGGCCCGCAGCGGGAGCCCGAGGCGTCGACGACCGCCCGCCCGCCGAGCCCGCCCGACCTCCCACCGGCGGTGCGACAGCGAGCGACCGCTCTGCATCGGGCAGCTCCATCGCCGGTGCACCGGGGGCGGGTCCTTCGCGACCCGCGACGCGCGATCACGCATCGAGCGTGGCGCGGCCCTCCACGGGCACGCACCGGACGCTCCGCTCCGCGCCGCCCACGGGGTCCCGCAGCTCCGCTCCTCCGCGAAGCATCATCCCGCCCGAGCACGAGCGCTGGGACGTCGACGGAGAAGCGCGTCCCGAGAACAAGATCGATCCCAGCACGCTGCGCCAGGTCGCGCCGAGCCCCCGCCGCAGCGAGCGCCCGTCGCCCATCGGCGGCACGCTCGCCGGCATCCGCGTGAGCCGCGAGCGAGACGAAGTGGTCGAGCTGGCCTGTCGGGGAGCGCTCACCGTATGCCGCTCGGTCGTGCTCCTCGCCCTCAAACGCGGCGTGCTGAAGGGGTGGGACGGAGCGGGCGCCGGCTTGACCCGGGACGCGGTCCGCAACGTCTGGATCCCGACCAACAGCCCCTCGATGTTCCGGGAGGTCGTGGCGCGGAGCGAGCCCTACGCGGGCCCGCACGGCACCAGCGCAGCCGACGGCCTCTTCCGTGCCGCGGTGGGGAGCCGCGGCGGCGAGTGTGTGCTCATGCCGATCGGGGTCGGCGGCAAGGTGGTGGCCGTGTTGGCCGCGGACGACGTCCGCTTCGGCCGCGAAGGCCGCGAGCGCCTCGAGATCCTGGCCCGCGCCGTCGGTGAAGCGTTCGAGCGGATCATCGTGCAGTCGAAGCGGCGCTGAGCGTCCAATCCTTCGCTTCGGCGCGACGCGTCAAAGGGCGGAGCGGGCCGTCGAGAACGCCGCGAGCAGTCGGGCCGCCGCGACCGTGGCCGGCACGGCGCCCGCGCGGACCTCACGCTCCAGTTCCGGCGCCAGCGCGCGCACCCCGGGCGCCTCGCGTAGCCGCGCCGCGACCTCGCTCTCCACCGCCTGCCACATCCAACGGACCGCTTGATCGGCGCGCAAGCGCTCGAGCGCGCCCGTCTCGGCCAGCGCCTGCCGATGTGCCTCGACGCGCTCCCAGAGCTCGGCGATCCCGGCGCCGGTCAGCGCGCTGACGCAGCACACCTCCGGCTTCCATTCGACGTGAAGCGGTCGCAAATACGCGATGGCGTTCTGGTACTGCCGCCGGGCGCGCTCCGCCGCCGGCGGGTCCGAGTCGGCCTTGTTGACCGCCAGCAGATCGGCGAGCTCGAGGATGCCGCGCTTGATCCCCTGCAGCTCATCGCCCGCGTTGGGCAAGAGCAGCACGAGGAAGGAGTCCACCATCTGCGCCACGGTCGTCTCGCTCTGGCCGACGCCGACCGTCTCCACCAGCACCACGTCGAAGCCCGCCGCTTCGCAGACCACGATGGCCTCGCGGGTCTTTCGAGCCACGCCGCCCAGCGCGCCGCCGCTCGGCGAAGGTCGGATGAAGGCCCGCTCGTCCCGGCTCAGCCGCGCCATCCGCGTCTTGTCGCCGAGGATGCTCCCGCCGCTCTGGCCGCTGGTCGGATCCACCGCCAGCACGGCCACCCGCGAGCCCGCCTCGACCAGACGCATGCCCAGCGCCTCGATGAAGGTGCTCTTGCCGACGCCGGGGACACCGGTGATCCCCACCCGACGTGCGCGACCCGCGTGGGGCATCAGCCGGGTCAGCGCCTCCTCGGCCAGCGCCCGATGACGGGGCAGATCGCTCTCCACCAAGGTCAGCGCGCGGCCGATCACCGCCCGGTCCCCGCGGCGCACTCCATCGACGTACTGCTCGACGGAGAGCTCGCGGCTCACGAGCCGTGCCCCAGATCCGTTTCGAGCCGATCGAGGAGCTCCCCGGCCGCCTCGGTGATCACCGTGCCCGGCCCGAAGATGGCGGCCGCGCCCATCTCGCGCAGGGCGTCGTAGTCGTCCGGCGGGATGACGCCGCCGACCACGACGAGGACGTCCTCGCGACCGAGCTTCGCCAGCGCCGCCTTCACCTCCGGCACCAGCGTCAGGTGCCCGGCCGCCAGCGAGCTGAGGCCGAGGATGTGGACGTCGTTCTCGACCGCCTGCCGCGCGCACTCGTCGGGGGTCGCGAAGAGCGGGCCGACGTCGACGTCGAAGCCCAGAATCCGCGAACGCGGTGGCGATCACCTTCTGGCCGCGGTCGTGGCCGTCCTGGCCCACCTTCGCGACCAAGATGCGCGGTCTCCGACCTTCTCGCTCCGCGAAGCGCGCGGAGCGCGTGCGGATCGCCTCGACCGCGTCGGAGCCCTCGGCCATCTCGCCTCCATAGACGCCCGAGACCGTCTGGATGCGGGCCTCGTAGCGACCGAACACCCGGGCCAGCGCCTCGCTGATCTCGCCGACCGTCGCCTTGGAGCGCGCCGCGTCCACGCTGAGCGCGAGCAGGTTGCCCTCCTCGGACTCGGCGCACTTCGTCAGCGCGTCGAGCGCCTTCTGGACCTCGGCCTCGTCACGCTCGGCGCGGAGTTTTTCGAGGCGGGCGATCTGCGCCTCGCGCACCGCGCGGTTGTCCACCCGGAGGATGTCCACGTGCTCCGGCTCGGTCGGCCGTAGCCAGTTCACGCCGACGAGCTTCTGCACGCCGCGGTCGAGGCGGGCCTGCGTGCGCGCCGCCGCCTCCTCGATGCGCATCTTCGGGATCCCGGCCTCGATGGCCTTGGCCATCCCGCCGAGCTCCTCGACCTCGCGGACGTGGGCGCGCGCCCTCTCGGCCAGCTCGTGCGTGAGCCGTTCGACGTAGTAGCTGCCGCCCCACGGGTCCGCGACGCGGCAGGTGCTGGTCTCCTCCTGGAGGAAGAGCTGCGTGTTGCGGGCGATGCGCGCGGCGTGCTCGCTCGGGAGCGCCAGCGCCTCGTCGAGCGAGTTGGTGTGGAGAGACTGGGTGTGCCCCTGCGTGGCCGCCATGGCCTCCACGCAGGTCCGCACGACGTTGTTTTGGACGTCCTGCGCCGCGAGGCTCCAGCCCGAGGTCTGGCAGTGCGTGCGCAGCGAGAGCGAGCGGGGATCCTTCGGGTCGAAGCTCTTCATGATCTGCGCCCACAAGAGGCGCGCGGCGCGGAGCTTCGCGATCTCCACGAAGAAGCTCATCCCGATGCCGAAGAAGAACGAGATGCGCGGCGCGAAGGCGTCGACGTCGAGGCCGGCTGCACGACCGGCCCGCACGTACTCGAGCGCGTCGGCCAGCGTGTACCCGAGCTCGAGATCCGCCGTCGCCCCGGCTTCCTGCATGTGGTAGCCGCTGACGCTGATGCTGTTGTATTTGGGCATGTGCGCGGACGTGTAACCGAAGATGTCGGCCACGATGCGCATGGAAGGTCCGGGCGGATAAATGTAGGTGTTCCGGACCATGAACTCCTTGAGGATGTCGTTCTGGATCGTCCCTGCGAGCTTCTCCCGGGGGACGCCCTGCTCCTCCGCGGCCACGATGTAGAGGGCCATGATCGGCAGCACGGCGCCGTTCATGGTCATCGAGACGCTCATCCGGTCGAGCGGGATCCCATCGAAGAGGATCCGCATGTCCTCGATGGAATCGATCGCCACGCCGGCCATGCCGACATCACCGCCGACGCGCGGATGATCGCTGTCGTATCCGCGGTGCGTCGCCAGATCGAACGCCACCGAGAGCCCGCGTTGACCTGCGGCGAGGTTCTTTCGGTAGAACGCGTTGCTCTCTTCGGCGGTGGAGAAGCCCGCGTACTGCCGCACGGTCCAGGGGCGGCGCACGTACATCGTGGCGTAGGGCCCGCGCACGAAGGGCGGGAAGCCGGGGAGCGTGCCGAGGTGATCGACGTCCTCGAGCGACGCGGCGTCGTAGAAAGGCTCGAGGGTGATCCCTTCCGGCGTGGTGACCGGCTCGGGCAGCCCCTCCGAACGCTCCACCTCGGCCCGGGTCGAGGGCACGGCGCGGGTGCGCGGGTCGTCGAAGGGGATGGAGCGGAGCTCGGGGAAGCGGCTCATCGGTCCTCCAGCGTGGTCAAGAGCTCGCCCAGGACGTCGACCAAATCCGCGCCCGAGTAGGCGAACCGTGTCGCGCCCGCTTCGCGCAGCGCATCCGTGGGCTTGGCCGCGGTGAGCACCGCCAGCGCGCCGCGCTCGCGCAACGCCGACTCCAGCGCGCCGAAGACCTCCGGCGTGTCCTCGTCGCTCGCGCAGGGGATCACGGTCGGCGGCAGCGGATCCGGGAGCGCCGCCAGCGCCGCCTCGGCGCTCTCGCAGGCCTCGACGAACACGACCTCCAGCCCCGCCACCTGCAGCACGTCGCGGGCGAAGTCCATCCGCGGCTTGAGCGCGCGGGCGGCGCCGACGCCCAGCACCAGTCCGCGGCGCCGCTCGGCGGGGAGCGCGTCCGCACGGGCCCGCAGCCCTTCGAACGCCTCGGCTTCCCGCATCGGAGACAGCGCCGGCGCTCGGGCGGGCTCGTCCCCGGCGCCGAGGGCGGCCGTCAGCTCGGCGAAGGAGCTCTCGTTGGCCGCCACCGCGAGCGCGGCCACGACGCCCTCCCCCGCCGCCGCGTCACGCACCGGTTTCGGCCCGCTGCCGGTCTGGTCCGGCGGCGGCTCCGCATCCACATCCGCTTTCACATCCCCTCGCGCGGCGACGTCCGGCGCCGGATAGCGGCTGACTCCGACGATGCCGCGGGCCCGCGTCGCGACCGCGCGACGGCGCAGCTCGGCTCCCTCCGCGGCCCGCTCGGCGAGCAATCCGTCGGCCAGGCCGCGCTCCACCCCGCCCAGGAAATCGATCGTCCCGAGCTCGCCCCAGGCGGCGCGGGCCAGCGAGTCGGTGAGCGACTCGAGGAAGTAGCTCCCGCCCGCCGGATCGAGGACGCGACCGAGGTGCGACTCCTCGCGCATCAAGAGCTGGGTGTTGCGCGCGAGCCGGTCCGCGTGGTCGCTCGAGACGCCCTGCAGTCGGTCGAAGGGCGCGACGCTGATCAGCTCGGCCCCGCCGACGACCGCGGCGAGCGTGCTGGCCGTTCCCCGCAGCACGTTCAGCTCGGGCTCTTGCACGCTGCGGACTCGACGGGAGGATCGGGCCCGGATCACCATGCCCTGGCCCGCACCGTCGATGCCGAGGGTCCGGAGCAGCTTCGACCAGAGCAGGCGCGCGGCCCGCAGCTTGGCGATCCCCATGAAGAAGTCGGAGTCGAGGGCGAGCTCGAAGAGCATCCGGCGCGGCAGCTCGGCGAGGTGACAACCTGCGTCGCTGAGACCGCGCAGGTAGGCCAAACCGCTGGCGATGACGATCGCCAGCTCGTTCACCGCCGACGCGCCGGCCTCGTGATAGGGACGAGCCGAAACGAGCACGGCCCGCGACGACGCCGTCCGGGAGAGCACGTCCGCGAGGTGGATGTACGCCCGCTCCAGCGAGGTCGGGAGCGCCCCGTCGGTGGCCAGCGTCGCCAGCGGATCCGAGAGCACCGTGACGTCGCGCTCGGCGCACGCGGCTGCAACCGCCGTGGCTCGCGCGCCGGGCGACAACCACACGGGTGCACCGAGCTCGAAGAGCGGCGCGAGATCGGCGGCCCGCTCGAAGAGCGCACACGCGGCGGGATCGAGCCGAATCCCATCGGCGCCTTCCTCGAGGGCGCGGCGCGTTCCGGCGACCAGGAGGTCGCGGTCCGCGCCGCTCGCGTCGTGCAACACCGTCCACTCGCGGCGTGCCTCGGTGCCGCGCACGAAGGGCGCCGCGCCCGGAGCCCCTCGGGCGGTCTCCGCCTCGAAGTAGAGCGGCTCGACGACCACGCCGTCGGGCGAGCTCCACCGGAGCGCCTCGGGGTCGCGTCCGTTCGAGTCGCGGCGCACCTGCGCCCGCCACGCCTCCCGCTCTGCCGGCTCGAAACCGCGCGTCGAATCAATCGGCTCGCCCACGGCTCCCTCCCTTCGCGCCTACTGTGCAGCGGGCTCCTCCCGCCCGTCGCCGTCGTCGCCGTCGTCGTCGTCGTAATCGGCGGCGTCGTCCAAGTCCGAAGCGCGCACGTAGCGCTCGTCGTCATCGGAGTCGTCGTCGTCCGACTCGTCGTCATCGGAGTCGTCGTCGTCCGACCCATCGTCATCGGAGTCTTCGTCGTCCGACTCGTCGTCATCGGAGTCTTCGTCATCCGACCCATCGTCATCCGACCCATCGTCATCGGAGTCCTCGTCGTCCGACTCGTCGTCATCGGAGTCGTCGTCGTCCGACTCGTCGTCGTCGGAGTCGTCGTCGTCCGACTCGTCGTCATCGGAGTCTTCGTCATCCGACCCATCGTCATCGGAGTCCTCGTCGTCCGACCCGTCGTCATCGGAGTCTTCGTCGTCCGAGTCCTCGACCGACTCGCGGCCCTCGGCCTCGTCGTGGGACTCGCGATCGGACCGGTCGTCGTCGGAGCCCTCGTCGTCCTCCGTATCGTCGGACCGGTCGCCGCTCGCCTCCGCCTCGTCCGAACCGTTCTCCTCGTCGCGACGCCGCCCGCGGCGACGCCCACGGCGGCGGCGGCGGCGGCGGCGGGGCTCGCCATCTTCCGAATCCTCGTCATCCGACGACTGGGCACCCTCGGACGACTGGGCACCCTCGGACGACTGGGCACCCTCGGACGACTCGCGGCCTTCCTCCGGCTCGCTCTCGTCGGCCTCGCCGTGCTGGTCGGTCTCCGCGCTCTCGTCGCTCTCGTCGCGCCCGCCCCGCTTCTTGCGGCGGCGCTTGCGCTTGGAGCGACCGCCCTCGTCATCGTCCTCCTGGTCCCGGTCGCGGTCGCGGTCCTGGTCGCGGTCGCGGTCCTGGTCGCGGTCGCGTCCTGGTCGCGTCCTCCCGCTCCCGGTCGGAGCGGATCTCCTCGGGCTCGCCGCGAAGTGCATCCAAGAGATCGAGATCGATGGTCGACAGAAGCAACGAGCGAACCTTCAGGCCGACACCGCGCGCCTCCATCGCGCCGGCCAGCCCGCGGCCGTCGAAGAGCACGACCGGTGGCGCGCCGGCGACCTCGACCTCCTGACGCGCGGAGCCGTCGGCACGCCCCGTGGTGATCACCCAGGCCATCGAAGCGTTGCCGTAGTGATGGAGCGCGCCACGAACCTCGACGATCCGCTCTCCGCGCAGGTCGCGCCCGTCGCGCAGAACCAGGATGGCGAGCGGCACCTCCTCGCGACCCCGGCGCAAGGTGCCGGCGAGGTGGAGCTCGACCCCGGAGCTGCCGGGCCGGCGCACCGCGCGCAGCGAGCCGATCCCCTCGGCGTTGAGCCAGGTGGCGAGGAGCTCCGCGAAGGCCGCCGCCGGCAGATCGCCGAGCTTGCGGAGGAAGGTCCGCTGCACGACCTCGCGCTGCGCGCTGGCGGCTCGGCGGGCGTCCCGCTCCAGCCGGCTCGCCTCCTGCGGCAGGTACCACTCCTCGAGCGCGAGCCTCCCGTCCACGAAACGGAAGCGGGCGCCCTCGGCGCCGCGGCGGATCCCGTCGGCACGCACGGCGGCGGCGATGGTCGGCGCGAGCGCTGCGGGCGAGCCGGAGAGCCGCCCCTTGGCGATCAGCAGCTCGGCCACGCGGCCGTGCGAGAGAGGCTCGACGCGATGCGTCTCGAGCACCGCGAACACGGCGTCCGCCAGGTCCTGCCCCAGCAGATCGCCCTCCTCGGGCATCCGCGACATGTCGAGCTGCTCACGCTCGTGCCTCCCGCGCCCCCGGTTGCGGCCACGCCCCCGGTCCCCACGGTCGCGGTCCCCACGGTCGCGGTCCCCACGGTCACGGGCCCCACGGTCGCGGGCCCCACGGTCGCGGTCCCCACGGTCGCGATCCCCACGGTCGCGGTCCCCACGGTCGCGGGCGCGGTCACGATCCCGGCGGGGCTGGTCATCGCGATCGCGATCCCCTTCGCCCTTCCGGCGCCGGCGGCGCCGCCGCTTGCCGCGTCCGCCCTCCTCCCCGTCGCCTTCGTCGCGGGGGGCCTTCTCGTCGATCTTGGCCAGGATCGGCTCGTCGTCGTCTTCCTCCTCCGGGAAGACGTCCGCCCCGGGCAGGGACGGACGCGGGCGCGGCGTGCTCTCCTCCTCGGCCTCGTCCGGGGCCTCGGTCACCTCGACGTCGGGAAGCGAGTCCACGTCCACGTCGAAATCCGCGTCGGCCAGCGCGAGCACCTCGTCGGTGAACTCGCGGAGACCGAACACCCCTGGCTTGACCTTGATGATCGGCTCGTCGCCCCGGTCCTTCTTGATCATGGTGGCGAGGCGAGAGCTCATGGTCATGTCGGGCGCCTTGCCGACGTGGCTGAGCAGATTCTTCGCGATCGCGATCTCGGTGATCTTCTTGTAGTGGAGGGGTCGGCCAACCAGCCGAAGCACCTCGACGGCAGCTTCCGTGAACGTCATCGTCTCTCCGACGCTACGTGCGGGGCGCTGGGCGTCCTCCGGCACGCGGCCCGCTCGGTCTGGGGGATCCCCAGAGAGTCAATCTTCTCCCAGCCCGGGGGCGTGCTCTCATGAGCCGCGCGCCAGACGGCTGGGCGGCGGGGACGCTATCACCGGCCCGGAGCAGGCGCCAGCCCCTGGGGACGCCTGCCTCGCTTGACAGCGATCGCCCCTCAGCGTAGCTCGCGGGTCGTCATGCGGAGGGTGACGGCGCTGCTCATGGGATGGGCGATGTTGGCCGGCGGCTGCTGGTCGAACCCATTTCACCACACCCACGGGAGCTCCGACGGGGAGCACGGCCGGCCCGGGAACCCGGATCAAGAGGCCCACCGCTCCATCCAGCCCGAGCAGCCCGCCCTGCAGCCGGCGGCGGGTACCCCGAACGACCCCGGCGCCGGGTTCGACATCCGGCTGGTGCGAGTGCAGCCGGGCGTGCACCTCCACACGATTCAACCGTGCGACGTGATCTTCAGCGGCCGCCCGGAAGCCGTCGAGGGCGACGACGCCGAGCGCTACGAAGCCGACGTCGTCCAGCGGATGGCCATCAAATGCCACGCGCCGACCGGCGAGGGGTGGGCCGATCTCGTATTCTCGCGCGACCAGGCCGCCCACGTATCGGACGTGAGCCGAGGCCGACGAGTTCGAGTTCGCATCCTGGCCGCGGACGGCGGCTACTTCGACTACCCGATCGTGCAGTTCGTCGGCGCGGAGGGGGAGAACCCGGAGCTGGCGCGCCTGGCGCCGCGCTCGCAGCCGGTGAGCGTCCCGAACGGCTTCGACCTCTCGGCCTTGCCCGATGATCCGGCGATGATCGGCACCGTCCAGCAGTGTGCGGTCGCGTTCGCCGACGAGATCGACCTCGTCCAACCGAACGACCGTCGCCGCCGCACCTATCCGGCGGGCGTCCAGAACCGCATGACCGTCCGCTGCAAGCACAGCGGCGGGGAAGAGCCGGCGGACCTGGTCTTCATGCCGGCCCAAGCCCTCGCTGCGCTGGGAGTGCGCCGCGGCGAAGTCGTCCCGATCCGCATCATCAGCCGCAACGGCGGCTTCGTCGACTACCCCATCCTCCAGTTCGCCGGCCAGTAGCCCCCGCGACACCTCCCCGCCGCGCGGCTGCCCATAGCCGGAGCGCACGCCGGCCGCGGCGGCCTCATGGCTACCGCTTCCTGTCGCGGACCTCACCGGGTCACCGCAAGGCTACCGTGTCCGATTCGCGACCCCTTCGGGGCTGCCGCAATGATACGGGTTGCCTTCCACCCACTCTCTGGGGTGCCCGAAACGATACAGCTCGATCGCTCGCCAGCCCCTCGAGGGGTCGCCCAATCGTCAAATTCTGCGTTCCCCGACCCCCAGGAGGCTCGGAGATCGGCGAATTTCGACCCCCGCCGACCCCTGAGGGGTCCGACACCCACCAAATTTCGACCCCCGCCGACCCCCGAGGGGTCCGACACCCACCCAAATTTTGACCCCCCCTCGACCCCTGAGGGGTCCGACACCCACTAAATTTTGACCCCCCTCGACCCCTGAGGGGTCCGACACCCACTAAATTTTGACCCCCCTCGACCCCTGAGGGGTCCGACACCCACCCAAATTTTGACCCCCCCTCGACCCCTGAGGGGTCCGATACCCACTAAATTCTCGACCCCCCTCGACCCCTGAGGGGTCCGACATCCGCTAAATTTTGGCCTCCGCCGACCCCCGAGGGGTCCGACCACCTCGGCCGCTTCGATTTGGTGCCCCCTTTGGGTCTGCCACCCCGAATTGCAGCGAAGGCGCGACGGCGTCTCCGTGAGCCTCCCGTCGAGCCGGAACCGAGCAGCGACCGGCCCCAGCTCCGACAGCGGGAGCCGAGCAGCGACTCGCGGCAGCCCCGGCAGCCCGAACCGAGCAGCGACCGGCGGCAGCCCCGCCACCCCGAGCCGAGCAGCGACCGGCCCCAGCTCCGACAGCGGGAGCCGAGCAGCGACTCGCGGCAGCCCCGGCAGCCCGAACCGAGCAGCGACCCGCGGCAGCTCCGCCACCCCGAGTCGAGCAGCGACCCCCGGCAGCCCGAGCCGAGCGGCGACCAGCGGCAGCTCCGGCCCGAGCAGCGACCCGCGGCAGCTCCGCCCCGAGCCGAGCGACCGGCCCCGCTCCTCCGAGCCGAGCAGCGACCCGCGACAGCCCCGCCACCCCGAGCCGAGCAGCGACCGGCGGCAGCTCCGGCAGCCCGAGCCGAGCGGCGACCGGCGGCAGCTCCGGCCCGACCAGCGACCCGCGGCAGCTCCGCCACCCCGAGCCGAGCAGCGACCGGCGGCAGCAGTCGTGGAGCATGCGCGCCGTGTGCGCATGCTCCGGGACCCGTACCAGCACGCACCCCCTGGTGACCCATGAACCCGAGCAGGCGGGTCGTGGGGGCTCGCCCCCGACGCCTGGGGGTGCCTCATCGAGCGCCGCGTGACGAACGATTCGTCGTTCAAATCGTTCGTTGCGCGGCGCTGGGGGCGGGGTCCCCGCGAAGGAGGGGGCGAGCCCCCGCGACCTGCCGGACGCCCATCCGCGGCAGCCCCGGCCCCATCCGCGGCAGCCCCCGCTCCGACCCGCGGCAGCCCCCGCTCCCATCCGCGGCAGCCCCCGCTCCCATCCGCGGCAGCCCCGGCCCCATCCACCGCAGCCGGCTCCATCCACCGCAGCCGGCTCCACCCGCGGCAGAGCCCGGAGACCCGCCGAGCCCTGAAGAGACGAACGAGTCAGAGCTCGATCTGCGACCCAATCTCCAGCACCCGCTCGCTCGGAATCCGAAAGAACGACGCCGCCCGCCGCGCATTGCGGCTCATGAACGCGAAGAGCGTCTCCCGCCAGATCGCCATCCCGGGCCGCTCCGTCGCCAGCAGCGTCTCCCGCCCCAGCACGAACGTGGTCGTCTCCATGTCGACCTCAATCCCCTCCGCCAGCGCCAACTCGAGCAGCCGCGGCACGTCCGGCTGCTCCACGAACCCGTAGAAGCCCTGCACCCGCTCGAACCCCTCGGCGATGTGATCGACCTTCAGCCGCTTGCCGACCGAGACGCGCGCCTGCTGCGTGAACGTGATCGAGAGGAAGATGACCTTCTCGTGCAGCGCGTGGTTGTGACGGACGTTCTCGAACAACGCCGGCGGCACACGGTCGGGCCGGCCCGTCATGTACACGGCCGTCCCCGGCACCCGTGTGGCGTCCACCTTCTCCAGGAACCCGGGCAGCTCGTCCCAAGGGATCGTCCGCTCGTCGAGGCGGTCCGAGAGGATACTCCCGGCCTCGCTTCCACGTGCTCATCCCGACGAACACCACCATCGCCATGGCCAGCGGGACCCAGCCGCCGTCGGCGATCTTCAGCGCGTTGGCGCCGAGGAAAGCGAGGTCGACGACCAAGAGCGACAGCGTCAGCGGGAGCGCGACCGCCAGCTTCCAGCCCCACACCCGGCGGGCCACCACGTGGGCCAGGACCGTGGTGATGACCATGGTCGTGGTGACCGCGATGCCGTACGCCGCCGCCAGCCGCGTCGACGATCCGAAGCCGACCACCAACACCACCGTGACCACCAAGAGGCCCCAGTTGATGGTCGGCAGGTAGATCTGCCCCTCCTCGCGCGTCGAGGTGTGCTCGACCTGCAGGCGCGGCGCGTAGCCGAGCATGATCGCCTGCCGCGTGATGCTGTAGGTGCCCGAGATCACCGCCTGCGACGCGATCACGGTCGCGGCGGTGGCGAGCGCGACCAGCGGGAGCACCGACCAGCTCGGCGCCATGTGGAAGAGCGGCTGCTGCGCGGCCTCGGGCTGGCGGAGGATGAGCGCGCCCTGGCCGAAGTAGTTGATGATCAGCGCCGGCAGCACCAGCGCGAACCAGGCCAGCCGGATGGGCCGCGGGCCGAAGTGGCCCATGTCGGCGTAGAGGGCCTCGCCGCCGGTCACCACCAGGAACACCGAGCCGAGCACCACCATGCCGGGGATGCCGTGGACGGCGAAATACTCGGCCGCGTAGGTCGGCGAGAGCGCCCGCAGGACGGCGGGGTTCTGCGCGATCTGGTAGACGCCCAGCACGAT
Organism: uncultured Pseudomonadota bacterium; assembly: GCA_963832725.1. GTDB lineage: Bacteria > Myxococcota_A > Polyangia > Polyangiales > Sandaracinaceae > JAEZBP01. Next base: position 520,988 of record CAWHVG010000003.1, on the reverse strand, counting down.
CAGGACGGCGAACCAGAGGAGCGTGACCGGCCCGAAGACCAGGCCCACGCCGGCCGTGCCCTTGCGCTGGAACCAGAACAGCACGATCAGGATGCCGATGGTGGTCGGCACGACGAAGGGCCCCATCGCGGGCGCGGCGACCCGCACGCCTTCGACCGCGCTCAGCACCGAGATGGCCGGCGTGATGGCGCCGTCACCATAGAGCAGCGCGGCGCCGAAGAGCCCGAGGATGAACACCAGCCACTGGCGCCGTACGGGCTGCTTCGGATCGAGGGCCAGCGCCATCAGCGCCAGGATGCCGCCCTCCCCCTCGTTGTCCGCTCGCATGACGTACGCCAGGTACTTCAGCGAGATGACCACGATCAGCGACCACACGACGAGCGAGAGCACGCCGAGTACGTTCACCTCGAGGACGTCCGGCGTCAGCGCCAGGCCGTGCTCGCCGGCGAAGCACTCGCGCACGGCGTAGAGCGGGCTGGTGCCGATGTCGCCGTAGACGACGCCGAGCGCGGTCAGGCTGAGAACGGCCAGGTAGCGCCCGGTGGGCTTCTCGGTCTCGTGGTGAGGGGCGTCGGTCATGGGTCCCTGTGGGACGCTCCCATAGCACCTCGGGCGCGCGGGTTCAGCGCGCGAGCGCGATCGGGCGAGCCAGGGGCGTGTCCTCGGCGCGCTCGGCCACCGCTTCGCTCCCACCCAGGGTGGCCCGCTCGAGGATGGCCTCGCAGAGACCGCCGAAGTCGTGGCCGGCGCCGGCCGCGAATCTGGGCAGGAGCGAGGTCGGCGTCATCCCCGGGAGGGTGTTCACCTCGAGCACGTACTCGTTCTCGCCTTCGGTCACCAGCATGTCGACGCGGGCGGCGCCGGTGACGCCCAGGCAGGCGGCCGCGCGCTCGGCGATGTTGAGCACGCCCTTGTAACGCGTCGGGCTGAGCCGGGCCGGGAAGTGGTAGTCGCTCTGACCCGACTGGTACTTCGAGCGGTAGTCGTAGAACGAGCCCTTGGCCACGATCTCGAGCGCGCCCAGCGCGCGTCCGTCGAGGAGGCCGACGGTCACCTCGCGGCCTCCGACGAAGCGCTCCACCAGCACCGAGCGGTCGAACTGCGCGGCGTCATCCACCCGCGCGCGCAGCTCCCCCATGTCGCTGGCCTTGCCGGCGCCGACGCTCGAGCCGGCGCGGCGGGGCTTCACGAACACCGGGAAGCCGAACGAACCGTGGATCTCTTCCAGCTCGCCCGTGCGGTCCCGATCGACCAGGTAGTAAGGCGGCGTCGGGACGTTGTAGAGGCGGAAGAGCTCCTTGGACTTGAGCTTGTCCATGGCGAGAGCGCTCGCGAGCACTCCGCTCCCGGTGTACGGGATGCCCATGAGCTCGAGCATGCCCTGCACGCAGCCGTCCTCACCGTAGGGCCCGTGCAGCGCGATGAAGGCCACGTCGATGGGGTTCTGGCGCAGCACTCGGTCCAGATCGCGGTCGACGTAGATGCGAGTGACGTCGTGTCCGCGATCCGCGAGCGCCTTGGCGACCGCCTCACCCGTCTGGAGCGAGATCTCCCGCTCCGACCCCAGGCCTCCGAGCAACACCCCGATACGCTTGTGGCTCATGTTCGGCTCTCCTCGTGCGGCGGTTCTCTGCCAGGCCTGCGCCAGGCGTGCGAACCGCCCCGTTTCCAGGCGTTCTCTGCTCCGGCGGGGTTTGCTTCGTGTCTCTCTGGACACGCCAGCGAGCCCGTACGACGTCGGTACCCTGCCGCGGCTCGGGTGGTCAGAATTCGGCCTGATAGCGCAGGTGGCTCGGTCGCACAACGGGGCGCGCGCTCGCGACGGCGCTGCCGTCGAGCGCGGCCGGTCGTCGCCGCGCTCGACGCGTGGTAGGGCGAGAGCGTGAGCGAGGTCCTCCGCGTCGAGGTCCGTGGGCACGCGTGGGTGCTGACGGTCGACCGTCCCGAGACGAAGAACGCCGTCGATCCGGCCGTCCACGACGCGCTGGACGAGGCCGTGACCCGCATCGAGCAGGATCCCGACGTGCGGGCCGTCGTGCTGACCGGCGCCGGCGAGAGCTTCCTCAGCGGGGGCGACCTGAAATTCATCCGCGACCGGCCGGCTGACGAGACGCTGGCGCTGAGCCAGCGGATGACGGCCCTGCTCGACCGCCTGGAGGCCCTGCCGGCGCCGGTGATCGCCGCCGTCAACGGCTGGGCGTTCGGAGGCGGCTGCGAGATCGCGCTCGCCTGCGACTACCGCATCGCCGAGGAGCGGGCGCGCGTGTCGTTCCGCCAAGCGGCGATGGGGCTCACCACCGGCTGGGGCGCCTCGACACGCCTCGCCCGTCTGGTCCCGCGGGGCACCGCGCTCCGTCTCCTCGCCACGGCGGAGATCCTCGACGCGGCCCGCGCCGCCTCGCTCGGGCTGATCGACGAGGTCGTGGCGGACGGCGGCAGCGTGACGCGCGCGCTGGAGCTCGCGGATGCCATCGCGAAGACCTCACCGCGCGCCGTGGCCGGGTTCAAACGGGTGCTCCGTGCGACCTACGGTGAGAGCGCCGCCCGCGCGCGAGAGGTCGAGTGGGAGGTCTTCCGCGAGCTGTGGGGCGGTGACGACCACCGAGAAGCGCTCGAGGCGTTCTTCGCCAAGCGACGCCCGCGCTGGCCCTGAGCGCCCTGAGCCCCTTTCGTTGATGCCCCCACCGAGCGACTAGCTCTGTTCAGGGGGGACGCCGGAGGAGGCTCTATGGGAGATCTCGAGCGCGTGCTGCGACCGCTCGTCGGCCGCGGCGAGGACTTCGATCCGCTGCTCGAACGGATCGGCGACGCCTCGATCGTCGCCCTGGGAGAGGCGACGCACGGCAGCCACGAGTTCTACCGCGCCCGCGCCTTCCTCACGCGGCGGCTTCTCGAGGAGAAGGGCTTCGGCGCCGTGATTGTGGAGGCCGACTGGCCGGACGCCTACCGGGTGAACCGATACGTCCGCGGCCTCGGTCACGATGAGAGCGCCGAGCAAGCCCTCTCCGACTTCGAGCGCTTCCCCACCTGGATGTGGCGCAACACCGAGGTCGTCGAGTTGGTCGAGGCGCTGCGCGACCTGAACGGGTCGCGGCCGCCGCGAGAGCAGGTCGGCTTCTACGGCATGGACCTCTACAGCCTGCACCGGTCGATCTCGGAGGTGATCGCGTTCCTCGATTGCGTCGATCCGAAAGCCGCCGAGCGCGCGCGCCAGCGCTACGCGTGCTTCGATTGCTTCGGCTACGACGCACAGCTCTACGGGCGCATCACGGGCCTGGACCTGAGCCCGAGCTGCGAGCAGGAGGCCGTCGACCAGCTCCTCGACATGCTGCAGAAGGCGGAGGTCCACGTCCGCGGCGGCGGGCTGACCGAGGCGGACGCGCGCTTCGTGGCGGAGCACAACGCCTTGGTGGTGAAGAACGCGGAGCACTACTACCGCGCGATGTTCGGCGGCCACATCAACACGTGGAACATGCGCGACCACCACATGGTGGAGACCATCGAGCGCCTCCGCGACCACCTGCGCGCCTCGGAGCGGACGGACAAGGTGATCATCTGGGCGCACAACTCGCACGTCGGCGACGCGCGCGCGACCGAGAGCGGGCGCCACGGACAGCTGAACGTGGGTCAGCTCCTGCGGGAGCGGCACGGGGACGAGGTGGTGCTCGTCGGCTTCACGACCCACCACGGGACGGTCACCGCCGCGTCGCGCTGGGACGGTCCGGCGGAGCGAAAGCGGGTGCGCCCTGCCCTCGCCGGAAGCTGGGAGGAGCGTCTGCACGAGGTCGGCACGCCGCGCTTCATGATCATCACCCGCGACGCCCCCGAGGCGCTCTCGGCCTGGCTCCTCAACCGCGCCATCGGCGTCGTCTACCTGCCGCGGAGCGAGCGCGAGAGCCACTACGTCCACGCGGAGCTCGCCGCGCAGTTCGACGTGCTCCTGCACTACGACGAGACGCGCGCGGTGGAGCCGCTGGAGCGGTGGCCCGTCGCCGAGGCGGAGCCGGGCGAGACCTACCCCTTCGGCCTGTGAGCCCGCCCTCGCCCATCTGGGGGCGAGGGCGAACGCTCAAGCGAGCGGGATGCGGATGCCGAGGTGCTCGCGGAGCCGGAAGTACTCTTCGCTGACGCTGAAGAGGACCAGCTCCTTGACCTTCTCCTTCGGCGGGAGATTCGACCGGACCCTGTGCCCCGAGCTGGGTGACCATCTTGGCCGCCGTCTCGAGGTCGTTGCAGACCAGGAAGCCCGAGCGGCAGGAGGTCAGCTCGACCGCCTGGAGCCAGCGCTTCATGTCGGCGCGGGCTCCCGCATCCACGAAGCGCTTGCCCAGGCTGCGCAGCGCGTCGACGTTGCCCGGCTGCATCTTGGGGGCCATCTGCTGGACGACCTGCTCGATGTTGGGATCCGAAGCCGCCACGAGCTGGGCGATCCGCAGGCTCGCGAGGAGCACCGACTTCAGCTCGGTGTTCGACTTGAGCATCGTGCGGACGTAGTGCTCGGGCCGGTAGTCCGACAGGTGCCTGCCGGCGACGAACATCAGGTCACCCGGCTGGAACCCGCTCAGCAGCGTCGCGCCGCTCAGCGAGGCCAACGGATAGACCGGCATGTGCGTCAGGCCGCCCTGCACGTCGGTCCGCAGGAAGAGCCGCGGCGCCGGCAACCCGAGGACGTCCGCCACGAACTTGAAGGTGCGCGCGAAGTTCACCGTCGTGTTCGCGAGATCGACCTCGTGCTTCTTGTTGAGCCCCGCTTCCTTGTCGGTCTGGATCCGCAGCGAGAGGATGGCCGGCCAGGTCTGCTCGAAGATCTTGCAGACGAGCAGGTCCTCGATCGGGGTGGACGAGGTCCTTGACCCAGCGCTCGTTGTTCAGCCGGTTCTGCGGGCGTATCGGACCACTGGTTCGATTGTCCGCATAGAACTTCTGCTGCTCTGCGTCCGCCTTCTTCAGGAAGTTGAGCGTCGCCGCCAGACACCACGCCTTGTCGTAGGCGCGCGCGTCGAAGTAGAGGCTGTAGAGCGCCTGATAGCTGTCGACGCGGTAGGGGTCCTTGCGGAGCAGCCACTGGTGCTCGCGATGGCCTCCTGCACCCGTCCGGGCCGATGCAGCGTGTAGAGCTCGGCCAGGATGACGTGCTCCTGTGGCCATCTCGGGCCTGAGCTTGCCGCCTCCGGAACGCCTCACCGCGCTCTCGTAGCTCTTCTGGCGGTCACGGTAGATGACGCCGAGGTTGTGCCAGAGGTTGAACTCCAGGTCGGCGTCGCCGCCTTGCATGCGTACTGATCGCGCCGCACCATCTTGCGGAAGGCCCGCTCGAGCCGCTTCCAGTCCTTCTTCTGGGTGAGGATCTTGTTGATCGCCTCGAACGCCTTGAGCTGTCGACGATCGAGATCGAGCGCTCGTTGAACTTGTCGACGCTGCCTCGGCGTCCTTGAGCTCGTCGCGGAGGATGACCGCGACGGTGTAGGCGTACTTTGCCTTCGCCTTCGACGCGCTCGTCGAGATCGCTGACGCGCTGGATGATGCTCGATCGCCTTCTCCCACTGCTGCGTCTGCTGGTAGGAGCCCGAGCAGCTTGTGGAGCGACCGGTGGTTGTTCGGCTCGAGGCCGTCGCCTCCGCGTAGGCCTCGATGGCCTTCTGCTGGTTCTTGACCTTCTCCTGCCAGAGGTCACCGATCGCTCGAGCAGGCGAACGCTCCTCGAGGTCGTCGGCGACATCGAGAATCTGCTTCTTGTAGTGGATGACCTGCTCCCACTCGCTCGCTGCCCCTCGTAGAGCCCGACCACGCCTCGAGCGTCGGCCGGTGATGCGGGTCCTCTTCGAGTGCCTTGTCGAACATGTTGAGCGCCTTGCGGCGCTCACCCTGCTCGCGCTTGATGACACCGAGCGGTAGAAGATGTCGGTCGTCTCGTCGCGCCCCAGCGAGTCGCGGTGGTGGACGAGGAGCATCTGGTAGTACTTGAACGCCTTTTCCCACTCCTTGGCCGGTAGTAGGCGGCGGCCAGGCTTCGATCAGCGTCGGAAGATGGGTGGATCGAGCTGGTAGGCTTTGCTCAGGCCTTGATCGCGTCGTCGTGCTCGCCCAGCTCGGAGGCCACGTCACCGAGCATGAACGCCAGCCGGTGCTGCTCCTCCGCCTCGCGCTTGCCGGAGCGCTTCACCAGCATGTCGAGCAGCGGGAACGCCTCCTGCTTGCGCCCCTGCCGCATGTACTCCTCCGCCAGCGGGAGCGCCGCCTCCTCGTTGTCGGCGTCCTGCGCTGCGCCGCCTCGAAGACCTCGACGGCGCGTTCGTGCTCGTCGAGGCGCTCGTCGTAGAGGCTCCGAGCTCGACGAGCAGCTCGGCGACCCGCCGCGGGCTCTGCTGGTACTCCGCCTCCTGCTCGAGACCGTCTTCGCCGCCGCGAGCCAGTCGCCGATGTCGACGTGGATCTTGCGCATCGCCTCGAGCGAGGGCAGGTGCCCCGGCTCGGCGTCGAGCGCCACGCTGGTAGTTGTCCACCGCAGCCACGCGGTCGGCGAGCTGCTCGTCGAGGATGCGACCCATGCGGAAGCGCAGGTCGACCATCTGCTGCGGATCCTGGGCCAGCCGCGACGAGCTGGCTCATCATCTCGAGCGCCTGGGCGTGATCGCCGCGCCGCTCGTAGAGCTCGCGTCAGCGCGTCGAGCGCGCGACGTTGTCGGCGTCGATGGAGAGGACGTTGAGGAACGCGTCCACGGCGCGGTCCGCGTCACCCAGCTCGCCGCCGTGGATGTCGCCGATCGCCGCGAAGCATTCGACCTTCTGCATCCGGTCGGGCGTCGCGGTGACGTGGCGCTCGTAGGTCTCGGATCAACGCGTCCCAGCGCTGCAGGTTGCGGTAGAGCCGCTCCAGGCCGCGCAGGGCGCTCTCGTTGTTCGGGTCGATCTGGAGCACCTGCTCGAGCCGCTCGGCGGCGAGCTCGGGCTTGACGAACTCCTCCTCCAGCATCGACGCGAGGCGCGAGAGGATGCTGACCCGCTCCTTGTCGGTGGAGACGAGGTCGTACTCGCGCTCCAGGACGTTGAACAGGTCCTGCCAGTTCTCGCGCTGCGCGTGCAGCCGCTCGAGCCCCTTGAGCGCCCTGAGCTCCGCCGGCGCGATGGAGAGGATCTGCGTGTACTCCTGGATGGCGTCATCGACGCGCTCCAGCCGGAGCTCGTAGACCTCGGCCACCGCCAAGCGCGCTTCGCGCACCTCCTCGTCCTCGGTGAGCGCCGCCACCTTCAGCTTGAGCATCTCGAGCAGATCGTCCCAGTCGGACGCGTTCTTGGCGAGCCGCTCGAGGTTGCCGATCGCCGCCAGGTTGGTCGGATCCGCTTCGATGGCCTGTCGGAAGTAGGACGGCGCCTGCTCCGGCATCCCCAGGTGCTCTTCGCAGAGCTCACCCATCTGCGCGAAGACCGCCGCCCGCTCCTTGCCGCCGCGGACGACCTCCGCCATCCGGCCGAGGGTCTGGGCCAGCATCTGCCACTGCCCGAGTGTGCCGGTAGAGGTCGGCCTGCTGACTGCATGGCCGCGTAGTTGGTCGGGTCCAGCGAGAGGATCTGGTTGAAGTAGGGGACCGCGTACTCGGGGTGCCCGAGCTCCTGGCCGTACCACTTCGCACAGCGCAGGCAGAGGGCGATCTTCGATTTGCCGCTCCTCCGCGCTGTCGGCGCTCGAGAGCTCCTGCAGCGTCTCGTTGGCCAGGTTCAGCGGCTCGTTCCAGTCGCCGGCCAGCGCCGCCACCCGCTCGAGCTCGTTCGCCGTCTCGTCGTTGGTGAAGTCCGATCGCCACGCCAGCATGAGGGCGGCGAGCGCCTGCGGCAGATCCTTGAGGTGCTGCTCGTTGGTGCTGGCGACGCGCCGGTAGAGGTCGATGACCTCCGCCAGATCCTCGGAGCTGTCGACGCGGTTCAGGTAGACCTCGATGAGCGGCTCCCAGCGTCCGGCGTCCCTGTGGAGCTGCTCGAGCTGCTGGAACGCCACCTGGTGCATCGGCTCGAGCTCGAGGATGCGCTCGTAGGCGCTGGTGCCGCGGTCGGCGTCACCGGCGTGCTCCGCCCACATCGCCGCGATGGCGAGCAGGACCTGCACTTTCTGCGCGGGATCGTCGAGCCCGGAGACCCGCCGCTCCATCACCTCGATGCAGTCGACCCACTCCTCCTCGGCGCGGTGGATGCGCTCGAGCGCGTCCATGGCGGCGAAGTTGCGCGGGTTGACGTCGAGCGCACGCCGGTAGGCGTCCACCGCGTCCGGCGGCTGCTGCAGCTGGCTCTCGTAGAGATCGCCGAGCTGCATGTAGACCGTTCTCGAGGATGCTGTCCTCGAGCGTCGCGGCGCCCACGTCGATGATGCGGTTGAGGGTGTCGGCCAGCTCGTGGTGCTGGCCCGCGCTGCGGTAGATGTCCGCCAGCCCGAGGAGCGCCTCGGCGTTGGTGGGGTCGATGTCGAGGACCCGCTCCCAGCTGTCGATCGCGTTCCGCTCCTTGCTCAGGCGCGTGTAGAAGATGCGCGCCGAGGTCGGCGAAGATGCGGACCCGCATCGTCGTCGTCCTCCGCGACCGTCACCTCGCGATCGAGGATGTCGACCAGCTCGGCCCAGCGCTCGAGGCTCGCGTAGAGGTCGCCGAGGGAGTTGAGCGCCTCGGGATCCTCGCCGCGCAGATCGAGCACCTCTTTCCAGAGGTCGATGGAGCGCTGCGGGTCGCCGAGGTGCTCGGCGGACACCCGGGCCATCTTGGCGGTCACGTCCGAGCGCGCGGTGTCGCCGAGGACGACCTCCATCTCCTTCTGGAAGATGGCGAAGAGGCTCTGCCAGTCCTGCTTCTCGACGTAGATGTTCGAGAGCGCGCGGATCGAGTCCTGATGCTCCGGATCGAGACCGCCCAGGATGCCCTGGTAGACCGTCACCGCCTCATCGACGCGGCCGAGCTCGTTCTCGAGCACCTGCCCGAGCCGGTAGCTCAGCTCGACCTTCTCGCCGTCGCTCTCGGCCGCCTGCACGCGCTGCCGGAGCACCGCCGCCAGCGCTTCGTGGGCGCCGTGCTCGGTGTAGATGCGGTCGAGGTTCTCCAGCGTCTCGTAGTCGCCCGGCGCCGACTCGAGCACGAAGAGATAGGCATCCACGGCCAGCTCGACGTTCCCGATCTCGAGCTCGTAGATCGCGCGCCTGACGCTTGCCGACCTCGCGCACCATCTCCGGGTCGGAGGCGTTGTCGAGCACGTCCGCGTAGGTGTTGGTGAGCTGGTCCCAGCGGTCGAGCATCGCCGCCAGCCGCTCGACCTCGGTCGCCGTGTGCTCGTCGGTCGGCGCCTCGAGCAGCACCCGCTGCATCCAGTCGAGCGCCAGCTGGTGATCGGCTGCGCGGTCCTCCGCGATCTCGGCGATGCGGTGCATCATCGAGATGCGCTCGAGCGGATCCTCCTGGTACTGGAGCTGGACCTGGTGGACTCCGACGAGCTTGTCCCAGGACTCGCTCATCCGATAGAGCGGCTCGAGGATCTCGCCGATCTCGAGCGGGCTCGACCCCCTCCGCGAAGAGCAGCTCCAACGCCGTCAGCGACTGCTGGTGCTCGGGCGCGGCGCCGAGGATCTCCCGGTACTGCTGGATCGCATCGGGCACGTGGCCGAGGTGGTGCTGATAGACCTGGCCCAGCCGGAACTGGAACGTGAGCACGTCGTCCGGGCTCGCCGCGAGCTGCGCCTCCTTCTGGAGGATCTCGGCCAGATCCGGCCAGCGATCCGTCTGCTCGTAGAGCTGGTCGAGCGCCTCGATGGCCTGGAGGTGGTGCTCGTCGGTCTCCGAGCACCGTGCGATAGCGCTGGATGGCCGAGTCGACGTCGCCGAGCTGGATGAAGTAGATCTGCGCGACGCGGAGCGCCGTGTCGATCAAGAGGTCGGGCGCCTCGTCCTTCAGCTTCCCGATCTCCGCGTCGTAGAGCGCCGTGACCTCGGCCCACGCACCGAGCTCCTCGGCCAACCGCTCGAGGTTGGCCATGGTGTGCTCATTCGCGTTGTCGAGGGGCAGCGCCCGCGCGAAGGCGTCGAATGCCTGGCGACCACGCTCGAGCTGCACCTCCTGGAGCTCCGCCACGCGGTGGAGCAGCTCGACCTTCTGGATCGGGTCCTCCTCGTGGGCGATCTGCACCTCGAGGACGTTCACCAGCCGCTCGAACTCACCGTACTGCGAGTACACCGGCTCGAGGACCAGCGCCGCTTCGCGAGGCTCCTTCTCGTCCTGGATCATGCGCTCGAGGGCATCGAGCGTCGGCTGGTGGTCCGGGATCACGGCGAGGATCTCGCGGTAGCCCTCCACCGCACGGGTCGCGTCGCCGAGCTTGTGATCCCAGAGATCGGCGATGCGGTAGCGGTACGAGATGACCTCGTTCGGGTCGGCCGCCAGGTCCGCCTCGCGCTCGAGGATGGAGAGGAGCTCCTGCCAGTTGCCCGACGCCTGGTAGAGCGCGTCGAGGCGACCGATCGCGGTCAGGTCGTCCGGCTCGATCTCGAGGATGCGCTGGTAGGTGTCGATCGCCTTGTCGACGTCGCCGATCTCCCGCTCGTAGACCGCGCCGACCTCGAGGTAGAGGCGCTTCTTCTCGTCGGGATCGAAGACGATGTCGGCCTTGCGCTCGTAGACGGCGAGCAGGTTCTCCCACTGCTCGAGCCGGAGGTGGAGCTCGATGAGCTTGTCGAGCGCACCCAGGTCCTCGTGATCGACCTCGAGGACCTTCTTGTAGACGGCGATGGCGTCTTCCGGCCGCTCGAGGATCTCCTCGTAGAGCGCGGCGGCGCGGAAGAGGTGCTCCTTCTGCTCGTCCGGGATGTCGAGGATCTCGGCCTTGGTCAGGAGGATCTGCGCCAGGTCCTCGTAGCGCTCCGCCATGTGGAAGAGCCGCTCGAGCGCGCTGGCCGCCTCGATGTGGTTGGGCTCGAGCTGGAGCACGCGCTGGTAATGAGCGATGGCGGTCGCGACGTCGCCCAGCTCCTCCTCGCGCAGGGTGGCCGCCTTGACCAGGAGGAGCGCCGCCAGAGGCACGTCCTCCATGCCCTCCACGCGCTTCTCGTAGACCTCCGCCAGCTGCTCGAACCCGCCGGTCGCACGCGCCAGGCGCTCGAGCTGCTCCTGCGTCGTCGTGTTCGCCGGATCCTCGGCCAGCGCACGGGCGAAGCTCTGGAAAGCGTTGCCGTAGTCGTCGAGCGCGACCTCGTAGAGCTCCGCGATCTGGTGCAGGAGCTCCACGCGCATGTCCGCGCTCTCGGCGTGCTGCGCCTGGATCTCGTGGACGCCGATGAGCTTCTCGAACTGCGCCGCGTCGCGGTAGATCGGCTCGAGGATCTCGGCGATCAGCACCTGCTGCTCGGGGCTCTGGATCAGCCGCTCGAGCGCCTCCAGCGCCTCCGGCGTGGTCGGGTCGCGCTCGAGCACCTCGCGGTAAATCTCGATCGCGGCGTCCACCGCGCCCATCCGCGTCTCGCGCAACGCGGCGAGACGGAGCATCAGCGCCGTCTGGGCCTCGGGCTCCTCGGCGATGGTGAGCTGACGGCCGATGTTGTCGGCCAGATCGCTCCACCGCTCGAGCCGCTCGTAGAGACGGTCGAGCGCGACGAGCGCGCGCTGGCTGGTCGGGTCGAGCTCGAGGATCTCGTTGTAGACGCGGATCGCGCTCTCGGGCTCCTCGAGCAGCTCCTCGAAGATCGTCGCGTTCTGCGCGAGCAGCTCTTCCTGCTGCTCCGGCTCGTCGGCGAGCTCCGCCTTGCGGCGACTGACGCCGAGGAGATCCCGCCATCGCTCGGTGCGCCGGTAGAGCGCGTCGAGGGCGTCGAGCACCTCCGGGTCGCCCGGATCCTGCTCGAGGACCTTGTTGTACGCCGCAACCGTGCGATCCACGTCGCCCCGCTGGCCGTCGTGGATCTGCGCCGCCTTGATCCACAGCTCGCGTGCGAGCGTCGGATCGGTGCTCTCTCCGGCGAGCTTCTCGATCAGCGCGACGAGATCGTCCTGGCGCTCCTGCTCACCGGCCAAGAGCTCGAGGCGCTGCAGCGTCTCGGCGCTCTCCGGCATGACGGAGAATGCCCGACCGAACGCGTCGAACGCGCGCCCCGCATCGCCGATGAACTGGCCGCAGACCTCACCGACCTTGGTGAGCAGCTCGAGCTTGCGCTCGCGCTCGTCCGTACCCGCGACCAACACCTCGAGCGCGCGGACCAGGGGCTCCCATTGCCCCTGCATCTCGTAGATCGGCTCCAGGATCGTCGCCGCGAGCGAGCCCATCTCGGCGTCGTCGAGGAACGCCTCGAGCTTCTCGCGGCCGCCGTCGTGCTCGGGCGCGAGCATCAGCACTTCGCGATAGAGGTCGAGCGCGCGCTCGCGCTCGCTCAGGTGCTCCGCGAGCGTGTTGGCCAGCCGGAACTTGAGCGCGGCCAGCTCCTCGGTGCTCTCGGGCCCGAGATCGATCCGACGCTCCAGCGTGGCCGCCAGATCGTCCCACCGCTCGGTTCCCTCGAAGAGGCGGTCGAGCGCGGCGTAGGCGTCCGTCTCGTCATCGCCCCACTCGGCGAGGATCGCCTGATACGCATCGATGGCGTTCGCCGCGTCGCCGAGCTCGTTCTGCCAGAGGGAGGCCCGGCCGTAGGCGAGCTGGCGGCGCGCCTCGGGCTCCTCCTCGAGGTCCATGCGGCGCTCGTAGATCTCCAGCAGCTCGCGGAACTTCTCCGTCTGACGGTAGAGCTCCTCGAGCGCGCCGATCGCCTCCATGCTGTCGCCGCGCGCCTCGTAGACCGCGCGATACTGGGCGATGGCGTCGTCGATCTTCTCGACCTTGGTCAGCAGGCGGCCCAGCATCAGCCGGAGCTCGATCTGCACGTCCTCGTCGGTCGCCGCCTCGATGGCGTCGCCGTAGGCCGCGATCGCCTCGTCCCAGCCGTTCGTCGCCTCGGCCAGACGCTCGACGTCCTCACGGACGATCTCCTGCGTCGGATCCGTCTTGAACGCCTCGAGGAAGCGCTCGAACGCGTCCTTGGGCGAGCGCAGCTTCTCTTCGTAGAGGAGCCCCGTCTCTCGGAGCAGGTCGATCCGCTCCCCCGGCTCCTGCGCGTGACCGAGCCGAACCTCGTACACCCGCGCCAGCTTCTTCGCGTCGCCGGCCTCTCGTAGATCGGCGAGAGCGCCACCGCCGCGTCGAGGTTCGTCTCGTCCGTGGACAGGATCTTCTCGTACGCGCGTGCGGCGCGCGGCGGCTGATCCTTCTTCTCTTCCCACAAGCGCGCGGCCCGGAAGAGCAGATCAATCCGCTCCTCTTCGGTCCCGTCTTTGCTCTCCGCCTCGCGCTCGATGGTGCGGATGAGCTCGTCCCACTTCTCGGTGGCCGCGTAGAAGTCCTCGAGCTCGTCCCAGGCCTTGAGAGCCACGTAACGGCGCTTGAGCTGCTCCTGTGCGCGCCGATCGTCCGGATCGAGCATCAGCAAGCGCTTGAACGCGCTCACCGCGCCGGCGTCGTCGTTGAGCTTGTCGGCGTAGATCATCCCGAGCTTCTGCAGGGCCTGCTTCAGCTCTTTCTCGTCGTCGATCTGCTCGACCTGCTTGTCGAGGACTTTCGCCAGCGGCTCCCACTCACGGGCGCGCTCGTAGAGCTGCGCGAGCGACGACAGCGCCTCGGGGTTCTCGGGGTCGGCCTCGAGCACGTCCTGCCAGAGCTCGATGCAGAGCTCGGGCTTGCGCAGGCGTTGCGTCGCCAGCTGCGCGATCTCCACCTGCTCGAAGAGCCGATCCGCCTCGTCGAGCAGCTTCGCTGCGCGCTGCCGGATCCGCACCAAAGACTCCCAGTCCCGGCGCTTCTCGTACATCTCCTTGAGCTGCTCGATGGCCTCGAGGTTCCCCGGGTCGTGCTCCAACACCGACTCGAAGCACTTGATGGCTTCGGCCTGGTTGGAGGACTTGTCCAGGTACATCCGGCCCGCTTCGGCGAGGAGCTCCACCTTCGACACCGGGTCGAGGAGGATCTCCGCCTTCGACACCATCGAGCGGATCACGTCCGTCCAGCGTTTCTGCTGGGTGAACTTCTCGATGGCATCGTCGAGCTCGGCCAGCTGCGCCTGTTCCTCGGCGCTCAGCTCACGTGCGACGTCCTCTGCGGCCTCGACCGCGGGCTCGTCGTCCACCGAAAGGTCCACCTCGGGACCCTCCAGCTCCACTTCGTTGTCCGACGTCTCCTGTTCCGACACGGAAGCCTCCCTGGGATCGCCGCCTGCTGCTTTGCCCTCAGCCGGCGTTCGAACGCTCGGATGCTCGGGATCTCGCGCGCTTAGACGGGCAGCGTACCGATCTGCGGCCGCGCTGTCTGCAACTTGTGAGAGGGCCAGCTCCAACGCCGCCGCGAGCAGCGCCCGCTCGGCCGTCGAGCCCTCTTCGACCTTCGACAGCGCCCGATCGACATGATCGAGCGCTTCACCTGCTGCGCCGCGCGCAGCCAAGACTCGGATCGCGGCCAGGCTGGCGGCCGGATCCGTGGGATCCGCCGCCTCGGCCTGGGCGAAGAGCGCCAGCGCGCCTTCTTCGTCGCCGAAGCGCTCGAGCCAGCGCCCCGCCATCGCGCAGGCAGCCCGGGCGCGCTCGGACCCGCTCGTCCCCTCGAGCGCCTCCTGCGCGGCGCGCATCCGCGCCTCCGCGTTCTCGGCGTGCGCATCGTCGAACATCGCGCCAACCACCGAGTCGGCGGGCGCCATCACCAATGCGCGCGAGAGCAGCTCCGCTCGGCTGGTGTCGCGCGCCCGCCTGGCGAGGCGCGCGGCGCGCACGAAGTCGGACGCGTCCGAGGCCTCCGACTGGACATCGAAGAGTCGCTCGACGAGAATCGTCCCCCGACTCGAGGTCGTCCAGGCTCGCAGCCGCCCGCTCATGCCCACCGAGAGAGACGGCCTGCCGATAGCTAGGGACCGCCCTCCCCTCGTCGCCCGACTCCTGGAGGACGTCGCCGAGGAGCGTGAACAGCTCTGCCGCCCGGTCCGTATCGGACACGGCGCCCAGCTCCCGCTCGATCAGGGTGGCGGCCTTCTCCCAGGCGCCGAGCATGATCCACTGGTCGCGCGCACGAGCCAGATCGTCCAAGCGAGTGGGATCGAGCTCGTACGCCTCGAGCCAGCACTCGGCCGCGGCGCGCGGCTCGACCAGCACGCTCGCCAAGAGCTCCGCCCGCGCGGACAGCGCCCGGGCGCGCTCGCCCGCCTCCAGGCCCTCCGCCACCTCGGACAGGAGGTCGGCAGCAGCCTGATAGCTGCCGTGGTGCTTCAGCTCGCCGACGCGCGTGGCCCAGTCCATCTCAGAGCGCCTTCAGCCTGCAAACGCGCCGCGGGTCCGGGCGCACGACGAGCCCCGGGAGCGCGCTCGGGCCTGCCCGTCGCCCCCCCGGTTGGATGATGGTCCCGTCCGGCACGTGGGTCAGGGGCCTCCCAGCGAGCTGAGCCGATCCTGAGCCGCTTTGAGGTAATGACGCGGCGCATCCGCGCCGGCCGTGTCCACGTACCGCTTGAGGTACCGACGGGCCTCCTCGCGGTTGTCCTGCAGCGCGTACGTCCAGCCGAGCGCGAAGAGCGCCTCGCGCAGGCTCGGCATGAGCTGGAGCGCCGCGCGGAACTCCCGAACCGCCGAATCGTAGTCGCCCTGCTGCTGATAGACCGTGCCGAGCAGGTGGTGCAGGTGCGCCTCGTCCTCGGTGCCCTCGATCACGACCTGCAGACCGCTCTGGAGCACCTGGATCGAGCGATCCAGGTAGCCGAGATCGGCGTAGAGGCGGCCCAGGTTGCGATACGCCTCGATGAAGCGCGGGCCCGCCTGGATGGCGGCGGTGTACTCGCGGAGCGCCTCCTGCGGGTTGTCCAGCCGCTCGAGCACCTGGCCCAGCTTGTAGTGCGCCTTGAAGAGCTGACCGTCGAGCTCGATGGCACGCGCGAAGCTCCGCTGCGCACCCTCCCAGTCCGACAGCTCCATCAGCACGGTGCCCAGCTTCTCATGGTAGCCGGCGACGTCGGGGCTGACGTCGATCGCGCGCTGCAGGTCGTCGCGGGCTCGCTCGAACTTGTGCATCTCCATGTGCACGATGGCGAGATTCCAGAAGGCCTGGTCGTTCGTCGGGTCGACGGCGGTCGCTCGCTCCAGCTTCTCGGAAGCTGGCAGAAACTGCTTCTGGGCAGCGAGAACGACACCCTCGTTCATGAGATTGAGCGACTCCACCCGCGTGCGCGAGCAGTTGCCGCCGATCAAAAATACGAACGTGAAGAGGCCGACGCAGAGGGCCGACAGGCGGTTCATCGAGTTCTCCTCGGAATGGCTCCGCTCGGATGGTGCATGCCTGGGGTGAGACCCCCGGGGATCATGCCGGGCGATACTAAGGGAGGCCGGGGGCTGTATACAAGCGCAAACGCAGCTGTTTTCCCGCCTGGAATACGGACGGCGCGTACCGTCGACGGACGAAAAAGGCGGAGCCCGTCGCCGGACCCCGCCTCCCTCGTCGAACCCGCTCCAGCCCAGCCGGAACAGTTCAGCCGGACGAGCTCAGCCGGACGAGTTCAGCATGAAGGGATAGTTGACGCCGACCACGCCGCCGCCGTCGGGCGCCGGGAAGGTCCAGCGGCGCACCGCCTGGATGACGCAACCCTCGACCGCCGCGTTGTGGATGGTGCTGTTTCCGACCGAGGCGGTCTGCACCGCACCCGTGGGCGAGATGATGAAGCTGACCATCACGCGACCCTCGAGGTCGGGCCGGGCGTTGAGCTGCTGCTCGTAGCAGAACCGGACCTCGTTGATGTGACGGCGAATCACCCGTCGGATGACCTCGCGAGAGAGCGACCCGCGCACGTCGGCGGTGCCGGTGCGGATACGCGGGACCCGCGCGTTGCGGCCGTGGAGACCACCCGCGCCGCGGCCGTAGCCGTTGCCGGTGCCGCCTCCCCCACCGTGGCCGATCGTCCCGAGGTTGCCGAGACCGATCGTGCCCTCGCCGGTTCCGCCGCCACCGCGACCGGTGCCGCGCAGGCCGAGACCGCCGAAGCCGAAGTTCCCACCGATCTGGTCACCCATCAGGGCGCCCATCGCGCTCATCGGATCGTTCCCGAGCGCCACGTCCGCGCCGTAGGGCGAGGTGGGCGAGTTCCACGAGCCCGTCATCGCGCGCAGCACGCCGATCGCGCCCACGTTCGCGGCCTGCTCACGGGCCTGCTCGCGGGCCATCTGCGGGTTCGGGTTGTCCTGCGGACCCTCGATCCCGTACCGGTTGTTCGTCTTCTTGCTGCTCTCTTCGCCCATCGCGCCTTCTTCGTCGCGATGGCGCTTGCCGGTGCCGCCCTCGTTGTCGTCCTGCGAGTCCTCCTGGAGCCACTCGGGCGTCTCCTCTTCCTGCGTCTCGGGCGGCTCCATGAGGTAGTCGACCAGACGTGAGTCCGCGCTGAGCAGGTCGAGCGAGAGCGACGACGACGCCGGCGGGAGGAAGTAGAACATGATGAGGAAGGCGCCGTGCACCAGCAGCGAAACGCCGACCCAGAGCGTCGCCGCCGAAGCGAAGAACGCCGCCAGGAAGGGGCGGTCCGATACGACACGCTTGCCGGCGTGCGTCGACTTCACCACGAACGAGAGGCCGTGGTGCTTCACCGTGGCCGTGGCCCCGTCGGGCAGCGGGTACTGCATCGCGCCCGCCATCTGCCCGCAGGGCTGGAGCTTCCCCTGCGACTTGAGGTCCGCCCAGCTCATCGACTGGTCGCCGACCCGGACATCGCCCTCGGCGCCCTCGGGCACGACCACCGCCGCACCGCCTCCCGCCTCGACCACGACGGGCATCGACGCGGTGCCGAGCACCGAGCTCTCGACCAGGTAGTCCGCGCCCGAGCCCTCGCCGACGGTGAACGTCCGCGGCGGCGAGAGGTGCTCCACGTAGAGCACGCTGCTGTCACCCCACATGACGACGACCTCGACGGCGCTCTGGGCCGTCTCGACCTCCGACGGGTTCACCGGCGGGCCGCTGGCGGCGATGCCGTAGCGCACCTTCTCCGGATCTTCGTCGCCACCACCGTGCCCACCGTGCGAGGCCGCCGGCGCAGCCGGAGCCGCGAAGGGGTTGGGCAGAGCCGCGCCCGCCGGTGCCGCCGGAGCCGCGAAGGGGTTCGCAGCCGCGGGCGCCGCGGCGGGCGCCTCCGGCTCGGGAGCCGCTGCGGCCACGGGAGCCTCGGCCTCGGCCTCCACGGCGCCGATCTCGACCACCACGCGGGTGTCGCCGAGCATGACCTCGTCGCCGCTCTGGAGCTGGGTCTTGTTGACCTTCTTGCCGTTGACGATCGTCCCGGCAGCAGACCCCAGATCGATGATGAAGATCTCCTCCGGCGAGGTAACCTCGATCACGGCGTGCATACGGGAGACGTTGTCGTCCTCGATGCGAAGGTGGCTCGACGGAAGCTTGCCGACCTTGATGATGTCCTGGGCAAGCGTCTCCGTCCGGATCAGCTCGTCACCCTTATAGATTTGGAAGGTAAGGGGGACCTTCGCGTTACCCTGCGTCACCTTCGCCTCCAGCGGGATGCCTCGTCAGCATCCCCGCCAAACTGCCTGCTGCTCGCACGAGGGACCCGTTCGCGCCGTGTCGCGACGCGCAATCGGTTCCCGTGCCGTCCAAAAGGTCGAGCTCCCAGAGAGCGTACGCTCAGAGGTTCTCGACCGACTTCAACATCTCCGGGATGAAGTGCTCCCGGACTCGGATGAGCGATGCCCGACGTCCACGACGGCGCACGTTCAAGAGCTCGCCGTCGGGGCGCACGAGGTCGCCCGTGACCAGATTGTCTTCGAAATCGTAGGTGGTCGCGGCGTCGTCCTGCGCATGCACGGAGGGGGTTACGGCGACCGCTGAGAGGCCGAGCATTCCGACGACGATGAGCAGCTTCTTCATTTGGCGTCTCCGACTCGATTGGCTGGCGCTCCCGAGGGAGCGACGCGAATCCTACCTGTGCCCACGCCGCCGGGTCAACGGCCCCAACTCCTGATGCCCGGTCCGACAGCGTGGGCTCGATGAAGTTCCGAAAAAAAACGCGCCGTCGATCAGCCGCCCTCGGCCGGGGCCGCGGCCCCCTCGGCGGGCGCCCCACCCTCGGCCGGGGCCGCGCCGTCACCTGCCGGGGCATCGTCACCGGCGGGCGCACCGTCACCGGCGGGCGCACCGTCACCGGCGGGCGCACCGTCGCCGGCCGGCTGCTGATCCTGCTGTTGCTGCATCTGCTGCTGCTGTGCCTGGATCTGTGCCTGCATCTCGGCGAGCTCGTGCTGGAGCCGGATGTTCTCTCGGATCTGCTGGATGCGCCCGGGCGTGCAGTCGCCGACCCACTCGCTGACCGTGCGGCCACTGCGACGGCGGCGGCGGCGCTGCGACTCCGGACGTCGCCGGCAGGTCCGGGTGACGCTCTCCCGGGGCGTGGAGTAGCGGTCGCCGTTGGCACGCTCGACGAACTGCTCGTAGAAGGCGATCGCCTGGTTGAGCTTCTCCTCTGCGCCGCCCATGTAGTCTTGGTAGAGCAGGCCGAGGTTGAAGTACGCCTCCGGCCGCTGCGCATCGAGCTGGATGGCCTCGCGGTAGCGACGCTCCGCGTCCTCGAGCTGATTGAGCCCGCGGAGCGCGGCGCCGAGACCGAGGAGCGCGTCGTAGTTCTGCGGCTCGAGCTCGTGCGCGCGGGTGAATGCGTCCGACGCGTCCTGATAGCCCCGGTAGCTCAGCGTGAGCTGCCCGAAGTTCATGTACGCCTCCAAGAAGTCCGCATCGAGCTGGAAGGCGCGCTGGAACTTCGCGAGGGCCGCGATGATGTTCCCCTGCCGGACGTTGATGAGGCCCCAGCTGTTGTAGATCGGCGCGTAGTTCGCGTTGATCAGCTGCGCCTGGCGGCAGACGACCTCGGCGAGGTCGAGCATCTGCTGATTGTCAGCCGCCTGGTCGTAGTAGAGGAGCGCCATCTGGTTGAACGCCGGAAGGTAATCCGACTCGATGGCCAGCGCGCGGCGCAGGTTGTTCAGCGCCTCACGGACCTCGGCCGGGTTGGTCCGCTGGATGATCGCCAGGTTCACGTACGCGGACGTGCACTGGTTGTCGGCACGGATGGCCGTCTCGAAGCGCTGCCGCGCCTGCTGCGTCCGACCCGCGCGTACGTCTCCGAGGCCGACGCCCACCAGCGCACCGCAGTACTCGCCGTTGCTCTGGAGAGCCTGCTGGTAGTACTGCAGCGCCTGCTCGTCGTCCCCACAGCGGCCGCTCACGACGCCCATCATGTAGATGGCCTCCGTGAACGAGCCGCCCTGCGCGCCGTTCGCCTCATTGAACTTCGCGACGGTCTGTTGGCACGTCTCGGTCGTCCAACCGTGGTCGGCGCCGTCGTGCTCCTCGAACATCGCGATCGCGTCGCGCCAGTGGTTGTGCGCGGCCTCGGAGACCGCCGATCCACCTGCCGTGCGGATGACGTCGCCGCCCTCGGTGGTGGCCGCGGGCCCGCTGCCAGCCCCACCGCCGCAACCGGCGGCGAGCGTGAAGGCGCACAGGATCCAGGAGAGCCGGTGCTGGGTGTGCATGCGGTGCTTGGTCTGCATGGTGTGCCTCGGATCCGTGTTCGGGCCGGCCATCACTGATCCCCCGCCTCGTCCGGGATGCTGCTGTCCTCGGAGGACTCCGCAGTGCCGAGCCCTTCGTCCTGCTCGGCCTCGAGGGTGACCGCTCCGGGGCGCGCCAGCTGATGTTGGACGTAGTTGGCCTCACCGCGGAGCTCGGCCGCCATCGGGAAGCGAGCCGCGTCGAGGGCGTTCAGCTCCTGCTCACACTGCTGCGAGAACTGATTGAACCATCGGACTCGCGTCGCCGTGGTCAGGCAGAACTCGAACTTGTCCATGGCCTGCTGCTGGAGCGGGCGGGCCGCGCCCTCGAGCGCGTCGACGTAGATGCCGTAGAGCTCGTCGTCGTTCTCGATCTCCTCGGGGATGGGCGCCTCACGAATCTGATCCATGAAGCTCCGGTACATCTCACCGACGCGCGCGGCGCCGGCGATCTGCCACTCCGGAATCTCGAGCTCGGCGATGAGGTTGTAGGCCGCCTCGGCGCGAACCAGCGCTTCGCGCTTCTCGGTGAGCCAGTCGGCGAAGTCGTGCTCCGCCCAACGCTGAACGCGCTGCAGGTTGCGACCGCCGCTGAAGCGGGGGAAGCGGATGGCCCGGAAGGCCGCGTACTCGTACTCGGCGAGGTAGAAGAGCGCTTCGCTGGTCGCGTCCTTCGCCCGGGCGAGATAGAGCTGCTTGTCGGCGTCGCTGACGTCGTCGAGACCCGCGATCCGCTCGCCCGCGTCGCGCTGCCACTCGCGAGTCGCGGCCTCGAAGTAGCGGCGCGCCGTGTTCTTGTCGTCGAGCTCCCACTTCGCGCGGCCCATCTGCACGTTCGCGCGGATGACCTCGTGCGGGAGGCCGCGGCGCCCGTAGGTGCGCAGCCAGCTCCGGTAGTGGGTGAAGACGCGATTCCAGTCGCTCGCCCGCTCGTAGATGGAGCCGAGCGAGAAGATGACCTGTGAGGTCTCCCGCGGCATGCGCTGGCGGTAGTTGCGCTCGAAGAGGTGCGCGTCATCGACCGCCTGATCCTCCTCGCCCAGACCGAGCCGGAAGAACACTGCGTTCTGCAACGCTTCGTGGGCGATGGCGCAGGTCCCGGTGTTTCGTTGCTCGTCGGTGCAAGAGCTCCCGTCCTCGCCGGGGTACTCGCGAGCGAAACGCTCGTACCACTCCGCCGCCTGGTTGTAGATGGCGAGCGCGTGGTAGTTGGCGCCGACCAAGTAGACCGCGCGTCGCGCCAGCTCGCTCTCCGGGAAGTTCCGGATGAGGATCGTCCGCACGCGGATGGCGCGGCCGAGCAGGCGGGCCGCCTCGTAGTTGATCGAGGCGTTGTAGAGGACCTCGTCGAGGCGACCGCACTCGCGGTGCTCGCGAGCGATCGTGACGTAGGTCTGCGCGGCGTCGGTGTAGCGGTGCTCGCGCTGCGCGGCCTCAGCCTGGAGCCGGAGCGTGTCACAGCGGAGCTGATCGACGACCTGGCAGAGATCCGGATGCGCGTCGCGTTGCGACTGATTCGCGCAGTAGAACCCGGCCAGCGGCTCGATCGAGTCCCGGATGTCGGTGATGCACTGCGTGCGCTGCCAGCGCGTGCCCAGGATGTTCAGCGAGTCGAGGTAGAGGTTGGCCGCGTACTCCGCGAGCTCACTGTCGCGGTGGTTCCACGCGATGTCGTGGAAGAGCACGGCCGCCTCTTCATAGTGGTTCGACTCGTAGTAGATGCGCGCGCGACGGTACTTGATGGTCGGCAGCTCGTCGCTGTCGGACACGAAGCACACGAAGCGAGAGAACGCGTTGAGCATGCCCTGCTCGGTGTCGCTGAGGTCGCGCGGAGCATACTGCGCGAGCTCGTTCTGCGGCTCTTCCTCTTCTTGGCCGCGTCGCCGGCGACGCCTCGCCTGCCCCGACGCCTGCCCCGCTGTTCGTTCTCCGCCCGTTCCTCGCGGGTCTGCCGCTCCCGGGACTGGTACTCCTGCTGGTACAGGTTGTTGTAACAGAGGACGGCGGCGTAAGCGGCGTCCTGGGTGAACTCGCCCTGGGGGTTGAGCTCGACGACCCGGTCGAACGCCGGACCGCACTGCGCCCAGTCCTCCATCCGCCAGAGGAGCTCCGCGTAGAAGTAGGAGATCCGGTACTGGGTCGGCCAGTCCCGCCGATCGATGTCGGGGAACTCCATCTGCTCCATGCCGGGGAAGCGATCGAGCACCAAGCGGTAGAGCGCCGCGGCCGCACGCATCGTGTCGCGGTCATTTGTACCGGGCTGGTCGTCCGTGCCGATCGCCTCCCGGTGCCACGCCGTGGCCAGGTAGACCAGGACCGAGGCGGTCGCCTGCTTACACTCCCCTATCGCCTCCTCGGGGTGCTGCGCTTCGGTGAACGCTCCGTAGAGGTCCACCAATCGCCGCACCTCGGTGACCTGCTCGCGTTTGGGTCTCGACGAGATGATCGCGTTCGCGACTCGGGCTTGGTAGTAGCAGACCCGATCCCCTTCTGGGGCCTGCGCGATCAGCTGGTGGTAGACCTCGATCGTCTGTGGCCAGGCGCCCGTGTCGAAGTAGAGCTCACCCAAGCTCTCCAGCATCTCAATCGCTTGAGCATCGTCCGTCGCATATCTGCGGAAGAACTGGAGCGCTTGGCTCGGTCTGCCCACGCGGGAGTATGGCAAGACCAACTCCCGTCTCGATTGCCGGGCCAGGTTGGCCGCATCGCGCGCGTCGGGGTTCTGTGTCGCGTATTCGACGACCCGCACGAACTGCGTCAGCGCGCCCTGGAAATCCTCCAGGTTGTAGAGCGCCCATGCCTGTTTGTAGAGCGCATACCCGTAGACCGGGTTCCGGTCCGGCGGGATCTCGGTGACCTTGTTGTAGAACTGCTGCGCAGCGCGCATGTCCCCCTCGCCGAAGTAATACTCGGCGAACGAGAGGTAAGCGTGCGGGATGAAGCGGCTCTGCGGGTACCCCTTGATCAGGCGGTGGTAGACCTGGCGGGCGCGCTGGAACTGCCGCATCTCCTCGAGTCCGAAGGCCAGCGAGAAGAGGACCTCGTCCATCCGGTTGTAGTTCGGATAGTCGCGCACCAGCTGCGCGTAGGTGCGGATCGCCTCCTGGCGGTAGCGCTGGAGCGCCTCGTTCGCCTGGCGCTGCTGCTGCTGGAGCTGCTGGACGCGCCCTGCGTTCTTCTGCTGCCGAGCCTGGAAGATCGGCTCGTCCAGCCCGCGGGCTTGCGTGTTGTAGAACGTCTGGAGCTCGAAGTACGTCTCGGCCAGCCGCAGCAGGTAGTCGGCGCCGCGCGGGTCGCCGGCGCGGGTGCGGCCGACGAGACGCTGGAGCACCTGGACCTCCCGCTGGAGCAGGCCGAGCGCGCGGCCCTGAATCCGCTCGCGGTTGCGTCGCGTGGCTTCGTCGATCTGGATGCTCGGGCCCGTCATCCCGCTCTCGTGCTCTTCCTGGAGACGCTTGGTCTCGTGGAAGTGCGAGGCGACGTTGGAGTCGGGGCTCACCGGACGGGCGCCCGCCCGCTTACTCGGCGGCGGCGCACCCTCAGGGCAGTGCTCGACGTTCTGCCGCGCGCCCTGCGAGATGCAGACGCCCGACTCGACGTGCGGGATGGAGTCCGGGAGGGTCTGTTCTTCGGACGAAGAATCCTCCGAGGACTGACCCCGCTGCGCTCCTACCGCGAGCGGTAGCCCGGCCGCCAACGCGGAGGCCGCCACGAGGAGTGCGAGACGGTTGCGACGCATGCTGCTCACCCTTCTTGCCTAGCTCCGCCCGCCATGGGGCGGAGCCGCTAACGTGCTGCTCGTTTCCGCGCTTCGAGGTGGGCCCTCACCCGAGGGCCCGCCTCAACTCACCGACCACACTGCGACGTGACCTGCTGCCGATAGAAGCCGAGCTCGTCGCGCCAGTACTCGCCGTCGAACGGCCACATCTGGTGCTCCTCGTCGACCTCGACGTTGAGGCCGCCGGAGCGGGCCACCTCGGTCTGCTGCTGCTGCATTTCCTGCGACAGCTGACCGCGCGTGTACGTGGCGATCTCGAGCTCGACCGTGTCCACCTGGTTCATGAGCTCGCTGAGCTCTTCGATCAGGCGGTTGTAACGGCCGCGGGCCAAGTCACCCGTCTGGTCGACGGCGAAGGACTTCGCCACGAAGATATCCTGAAGGATGCGGCCCCCCAGGCTGCTGTTCTTGAACTCGTCGGGAGACTGGTTGAGCCGCGCTTCTTCCGCCTCCAGAAGCCGGACGTACTCCAAGTTGCGGAGCAGCGTGCGGTCGCTGAGGGAGGAAGCGACGATACCGCGAATCCGCGGGGAGAGGTTCGCCTCGCCCGCGCGCACCCGCTGAAGGAAGTCGAAGAACGCCTGGTTGTCCTGGAACTGCTCCAACGTGGTCTGCAGCTCCGACTGAACCGGATCGTAGCGCTCGTGGAACTGCGTGATCATCGCCTCCGCGTTGTCGACCTGACACGCGGAGAAGAAGATCACGGACTTCAGGACGAGCGCCTCGGGGTAGTAGGCGTCGTCGAAGTAGGGCGAGTAGAGCGTGTGGATGTTACCCATCGCGCGCGAGTACTCGTCGGCGAGGAAGAACGCCCACGACTCCTCGAAGAGCGCGTCGAGCCAGTACTCGCTGCCCGTCCCGATCCGGTTCCAGGCCTCGACCGCGTTGCCGAGCAGGCGGCCGTCGACCTCCCGCTCGCCGGTCTCGGCGTCGGTGCGGTTGGACGCGGTGTAGTAGACGCGCGCGAGCGAGAGCCACGCGAGATCGCGCATGCGCTGGGTGTCCTCGATGCCGCTGACGCCCTGATCGATCCCTTCGATGATGGCGCGGAACGCGGTGATCGCCGGCTGCGCGTGACGCGTGCGGACGTGCGCGATCCCTTCGAAGAAGCGCGCGTAGACGTAGTAGTCGCTCTGGCGGTCCACGCGCTGGAAGAGCGCGATCGCCTCGTCGAACTCACCCTGATTGTACTTGTGCCGCCCCATCAGATAGATGAGGTGGTTGTACAGATCGGCGCTCTCGGCCGTGTTGAATTGCTCGAGCTGATCGACGCCGTAGCGACCGACCTTCTCGATGATGCCGGCCGGCTCCGGCAGCTGCGTGGCGAGCTGCGCGAGCCACTGCAGGGTCTGGCCGAAGTAGTTGTGGCCCTGCCCCTGCTGGGTGATCTCGTCGAAGATCGCGAGCGCCGACTGGTAGAAGCGCAGGTGATAGAGCGACTTCCCCAGGAAGAACTGCGCCTTCTGGACGTTCGCCGGTGCGTCCTGCGTCTCGCCTTCGACGACGCGCTGGAACTGCACCGAGGCCTCCATGTACCGCTCCTGCTGGTACAGACGCAGCGCGTTCGCGAGCGCCTCGGAGGGCGGCCCCTCGGCGGCGGGGGGCGGCGGCTGCCCCGTCTCCTCCACCGTGAAGACCATGTCCTGCGCCTCCGCGCCCGGCGCCGCCGCGAGAGCGGTGCTGCCGAGGATCGTCGCAGCGATCACGTATACGACCCGCCGCTGATGGCTCATGGGTTCGTCCCCTGTCGAAGTCGAGTGGCCGAGGGTGTCGAGCGCTCCGACGGAGCGCACTTCAGGTTCGTCGTGCTGGATCGATCGCGCCGAAATGCGGGCTCCGATCCGGAAGCCAGGGACCGGAGACTCGCTCCGGCACACCAATTTCGTAGTAATATCGACGCCTTAGAACCTGATGGCTGGCCATGATAGAGAGTCGGGCGACGCATTGTCAAGGGGGTTCGAAGGGCCTCCGAGGCGGGCGGGCGGCGTATCGGACCGAGCGACACGTCCGAGCGCGACTGACGCTTGACACCGTCGCGCGCACCAACGTAGCTTTGCCGCCGTTCGCGGTCGGCCTCGACGAACCCAACCGAGGTCAGCCTCTCCACGATCGACTACGAACCCAACACCCCGGCCGGCCTTGGGTCCAACGGGGACTCCGTGAGACGGGGGCTGTCCGGATCGACCGGCAGCATTTGAGGGAGAAGCGCAGCATGCATGGTTCCGTGAGCCGCCTGGTTCGAGTCGGCATCCCGCTGCTCTTGGCGGCAGCGTCTGGATGCACCGGGTCACCGATCGGCGATCCGTGTATCCCGGAGTCGATCCCTTCCGGGGGCTTCGCCTCGGAGGAGGTCTACCTGGAGACCAGCTCCGTGCAGTGCCGTACCCGAACCTGCATGGTCTACCACCTCAAGGGCGATCCGAACGTCGACTGCGTGACGAACCCGTCCGACCCGACCTGCACCAACGCGGGAGATCGCGACTCGCAGATCTTCTGCTCCTGCCGCTGCAGCGTGCTCGCGGGCGCGTCGGCGAACACGCCGCTCTGCAACTGCGGCCACGGCTTCGCCTGCGTGGACGATCTCGTGACGAACGGCGGCGACGGGGTGCAGGGCGGCTACTGCGTGCCCTGCCGCTACGATGGGGACCCGCGCGGTCTCGACGCGACGACGTTCGACATGTGCCCCAACTGAGCTCGTCGTAGCAGCATGAACGCGGGCCGTGCCTCTCGGGGCAGGCCCGCGTCGTCGTTCCGTCGGGCCGACGCAACGAGGCCGCCGCTCGGTCGATGAACGGCGCATGAGGTCGACCCGAAGAGAACGAAGGCAGCTGGGGGCCCGCGCCGAGACGCTCGTCTGCGATCACCTGAGCGCGCGCGGGTACCAGATCGTCGGTCGCAACGTCCGCGTAGGCCCCAAGGAGATCGACATCATCGCCCGCCGCGGCGAGCTGGTGATCTTCTGCGAGGTCCGGGCGCGCTCGAACGCCGACTTCGGATCGCCCCTCGCGTCGATCGGACCCTCGAAGATCCACAACATCCGCGAGGCGGCGCGCGGCTTCCTGCTCGATCGACGATGGCGGGGTGTGGCCATCCGCTTCGACGCCGCCGCCGTCGTCTTCGACGTGCCCGACGGACGGCTCGATTACGTGGAAGGCGCGTTCTGAGCGCGTCCTCCTCGCGTGACGCGGGGAAGCTCGGACGAGCGTGCCCGCGGGCCGAGCGCGAAGCGCGTCGACCGTTCGAGAAGCGGACCGACCGCGAGGCTCAGGTTTCGAGCGCAGTGCGAAGACGGTCGCGAAGGGCCTCGAGATCGCCGATCGCTTCGTCGCCGGCTCCTCCCTCGCGCGTCTTCTCGATCGCCGCCTCCAGCTGCGCCAGCTCGTCCTCTCGGCGCTCGCGCAGCGAGGTGACCATCCGTTTGAAGGCGTCTCCGACCTCCTGGAGCTCGTCGCCTTTTCGCAGCCCCCCGCGGGGCTTGAGGCTCCCGCCCGCCACGTCGCCCAAGAGGAGCTTCAGCTTGTACGCCGGCCCCACGACCTTGTGGGTGACGACGATGCCGGTGAAGCCGAGGGCGACGGCGAGGATCACGACCAGCGAGCCGATCCCGATCACGATCGAGCGCAGCACCTCGGCGTCCTTCGCCTCCGACTCCTGTTGGAGGTAGGCGAAGAGCTCGGGGCTGACGCCCGCGGCCTGCGCCGTGAGCACTTCGCTGCTCTCCCGCGAGTAGCGGTAGGCTTCGCTCCCCAGCCAATAGCCCACGGCGCCCGTGACGATCATGGTCACGGCCACGACCATCCCCGTGTACTTGAGCTGGAAGCGCGCATCGAGGAGGAAGTTGCGAAGCCTCCTCTTCGGCCCCTGTCCCGACTTCGGCATGCTCTGCGCTTCAGTGGCCATCCTTGGCTCCCTGGGGTCCGCTCACGTTTTCCGTCACCAGGCTAAAGATATCGACAGACCCGGAGGGGTGTCCATTTCAGAGGAGTTTCGCTCCGCTTGCTCGGACGGCGGCTCATCGCCGCCGCCTGCGAGGAGCGCTGGCGCGCGCGGAGGCCGCACCGACCTGCATCACCGGCGCCAGCCCCCGGAGAGCGCTGCGAAGCGCTCCCTCGATGACTTGGCGCTGAGCGGCGCCTCCCCCCGAGGTCACGGTGGCTGCGCCGTTCAACATGCTGCGGATGTCGCGCCCCGGGTAGGTCTGGACGACGACCGACACCCGCACGTGGAGGCCCCCGCCCGGGCGCGGCTCCACCTCCACGATCGAGCTGTCGAGGTAGTAGCCCACCAGCCCGCGCTGCCGGAGCACGCGGTTGGCCGCCGCCGGGCGCTCGCTCGCAGGCGCGACCTCCACTCCAGGCACGCCGCGGACTTGCCGCTCGATGAAGGAGCGGAGCTGGTCCAGCGTGTCGTGCGAGACGTTCCGCAGCCGCGTTCCCGGCCGACCGATCGCCACGTAGTAGCGTGCCTCGCCGCCTCCCGACGGCTCGGTCCCGCTGCTGCTGTCCGGCAGCGCGCGGGAACGGGGCCGGCTCCTCGCCATCCGCTCGAGCTGTCGAACCGCGCGCTCCGCCGCCGTCCGGACCGCCGCCTCGCGATCGTGCGCCGCGCGTCGCAGCGCGGGGAGCGCGCTGGGATCCCCGTGGCGCTCGAGCGCTGCCGCGGCGGCCGCCCGCACGGCGGGGTGGTCGTCGCCGAGCGCGCCGCTGAGCGCCTCGACGACCTCGGGGCCGGTGTGGACGCTGCCGAGCGAGATCGCCGCTTGGGTCCGGACGCGGAACATGGACGATGTCCGCAAGATCCGGATCAGATAGTCGGTCCTCGCGTCCGCGCCCGCCGTCGCCGCCACCGCCAGCGCCGCCACCGCGGCGAGCACCGACGACCACCAGCGAGCGGTTCGATGGCGTCGTGCCGCTCGTGATTCGTCAGCAAAGCTGCTCAACCTTGGCCTCTCCCGTTGATCCGCCGACGATCCAGAGACGAAGCGAAGCCGCGAACCTTCAAGGTGTACGAGTATCGCGCGACCGAGGGGGTCACTTCAATCACTACGGCGCCGCTCGACGATCACGAACCGGTTGCCGCGCACCGCGCGCAGCGTCACCGTGCTCGGGTGCGCCGGGGAATGCTGGCCGCGCTCGTCTGGTTCGCGCTCGCTTCGCTGGCACACGCCCAGCCGTCGGTGCGCGTGCGCGCCGAGGCCCGGATCGAGCTGCGAATCGATCGGAGCCCGGGCCGGGTCACCGTGGGCGGAACGCTGCGGGACGATCTGGGTGAGCCGCTGCCCGGTCGCCGCGTGGAGGTGCGGGTGGTCACGCCCTCGGGTGAGACCCGCGCTCGCGCCGTGGCGCGCACGGACGCCACCGGATCGCTGGGAGCCGATTTCGCCCTCGACACGGGTGCCTACCGCGTCATCGCCCGCTGGGAGGGAGACGAGGGCCACCAACGCGTGGAGGTGGCGCAGGCGGTGGATCTCTCGCGCGCGCACGTGCGGCTGGCGATCGCGATGGGTGACGGGGGACGGCTCGATCTCGACGTGCCGCAGCACCTTGTGAGCGTCCGGGCCTCGTCCGAAGAAGGCGGCGCCGGCCTGCGAGTCGAAGTCCGCGACGAGCTCGATCGCCGATTGGCGGTGGGGACCACGGACGACGAAGGCCGGGTGCGCTTCACGATCCCGAGCAGCACGCTCGGGTCGCCGGCCGCCGGACGCTTCGTGGTGAGCACGCCCGGGGATTCGGAGCGCGCACCGGCCCAGACCGAGGTTCCGGTGGTCCGCTTCCGACCGACGCGCCTGAGTCTGCGCGCCGGCACCAGCCGGCTCGAGCCCGGTCGTCCCGTGGCGGTCGAGGGCCGATTGCAGGACAGCCAAGGCCCCCTTCCCCGCCACGCGATCGGGATCTTCCGGGGCGACACCCACATCGCAACCATGCTCACCGACGACGACGGGCGCTTCGCCCGCGATCTCGCGCTCGAGACCGACGACGATCGTTCGTTCGCGCTTCAGGCGCGTTACGATTCGGACGCGCCGTGGAGGCCGTCCACCCGCTCCGAGCGCATTCGGATCGCGCCGCCCGAGGTGGGCTCGGCGGCCTGGCCATGGCTTCTGGCCTCGATGCTCGCCTGCGCGATAGCCCTCGCGCTCCTCTCCCGGCGGCCCCGCGCGCGACGGCTCCCGGTGAGCGCGCCAGCGCCTCGGCCCGCCCCGCCCGGGGTCGCGCCCGCACGAAGCCATCCGCTCGCCGCGCCCCAGCGCGACGTCGGCGGGACCGTGC
Source organism: uncultured Pseudomonadota bacterium (assembly GCA_963832725.1). Taxonomy (GTDB): domain Bacteria; phylum Myxococcota_A; class Polyangia; order Polyangiales; family Sandaracinaceae; genus JAEZBP01. Next base: position 490,330 of record CAWHVG010000003.1, on the reverse strand, counting down.
TCGACGCCGACGAAGGCCACGCAATCGCCGGCGTCCGGATCCGAGTGAACCTCGGGCACGACTCGCTCGAGGTCGAGACCGATGCAGGCGGCCGGTTCTCCTTCACGCGGATCGATGGCGACGACGCCCTCCTGTCCATCGCCGCCGAGGGCTACGAGGGGAGCGAGGCCGCCATCCGCCTGCCCCACCGGGGCCAGTGGAGCGACATGACGGTGCGACTGCGCAGCCTTCGCCAGGCCGCGTTGATCCGCTATCGGCCAGTCGCGGAGGCGCTCGCACCGCAGCATCGATGGTGGGCGTTCTGGACCCCGCGCGAGCTGCTGGACCACGCTTCGGGACCCGCTCGGGCCGAGGTTCGACCCCTGACCCGAGCCGTCGAGCGAGCCGCCTACGGGAAGGCGCCGCCCACCGAGGCGGAGGTCGAGGAAATCGCCGAGCGAGCCGACCGAGCCTCACGCGCCATCGACGTGAGCTGAAGCTGCGCGAAGCGGCGTTGACGTCGCGCCGCGCACCTCTCTATAGTGGGCCGCCGTCGGCTCCCGAGCGGGGTCGCCGCGCTCCACGCACGACGAGGGAACATGGAAAACAGCACGATTATCGGCATCGTGGTGGCGGCGGTCGCGGTCATCGGCATCCTCGTCTACTTCTTCACCCGCAAGGGCTCGGCGCCCGCCGAGCTGCCGGAGCAGGCGCCCGACCGCAAGGCCGAGACGAAGCCGGCCGCCGAGAAGAAGGCCGAACCCGCCAAGGCCGAGAAAAAAGCAAAGCCGGCCGCGGAGAAGAAGGCGGAGCCCGCCAAGGCCGAGAACACGGAAGCGCCGGCAGCCAAGGCCGAGAAAACGGAAGCGCCGGCCGCCGAGAAGAAGGCCGAACCCTCCGCCGAGACGGCGCCGGAGCCCGAGGAGAAGGCCGCGGAGCCGGAGCCCGAAGAGAAGGCTGCGGAGCCCGAGGCCGAAGAGAAGGCTGCGGATCCCGAGGAAGAGGCCGCCGCCGCGAAGAAGCCCTCCGAAGAGGACGTGAAGGCGCTCAAGAAGGGCCTCGCCTCGACCCGCGGCGGCTTCATCGCGCGCCTGGCCAAGCTCTTCGGCAAGAAGAAGGAGATCGATCCTGAGCTCCTCGACGAGATCCAGGAGGTCCTGCTCACGGCCGACATCGGCGTGAAGACCTCGGAGAAGATCCTCGAGCAGCTGAAGACGCGGATGGACAACAACGAGCTGTCCGACGAGGACCGCGTGTGGACCGCGCTTCGCGAGGAGGCGCAGGCGATCCTCTCCACGACTGGCCGTGAGCTGAGCATCGGGGCGAAGCCCAGCCTGATCCTCGTGGTCGGGGTCAACGGCGTCGGGAAAACCACGACGATCGGGAAACTCGCGAGCCGCTACAAGGACGAGGGTAAGACGGTCATCCTCGCGGCCGGCGACACTTTCCGCGCGGCCGCTGTGCTCCAGCTCGAGGTCTGGGGCCGCCGGGTCGGCTGCGACGTGGTCAAGGGCAAAGAGCGGGCAGATCCCGCCAGCGTGATCTTCGACGCGGTGAAGAAGGCGAAGGAGACCGGCGCCGATCTGGTGATCGCGGACACGGCGGGTCGCCTCCACACCAAGACGAACCTCATGGAAGAGCTGAAGAAGGTCGTTCGCACGGCCGAGAAGGCGCTGGAGCGTCCCGTGGACGAGATCCTGCTCGTCCTGGACTCGACCACCGGGCAGAACGCCATCCAGCAAGCCCAGCTCTTCAAGGATGCCATTCCGGTCAGCGGGATCGCCCTGACCAAGCTCGACGGCACCGCCAAGGGCGGTGTGATTCTCGGCATCGTCGACGAGCACGGGCTACCCGTACATTTCGTCGGAATTGGCGAGCGCGTGGAGGATTTGCGCGAATTCGACGCGCCGACCTTCGTCGAGGCGCTCTTCGCGAAACCCGATGATGAGTCGATGGCTGCATGAGAGCATTGCTCCGCTTTCGCGCGACGTGATATAGTCGCGCGCACGTTTCTCCAGGGGCAATAATCTGTAGCAATTACGATGATTTGCAGGCTTCGTGCGAGACCTGTCGGTCATCCCGGAGAAGGCGGGAACGAGATGGGGAGCTCCCTTAGAGACTATCTAGCCAGTTGGGCCGCTACATCGGTGGTCGCCCTCGTGGTCGCCCTCGTCACCGTCGGGCCGTACGTCGGCAGGGCGGCAGCCCAGGACGCCGACATGGACTTCACCCAAGAAGGTGGTGGAGACACCGGCGCCGGCGACGGCGACGGCGGTGGTGGCGCCGACATGGACTTCACCCAAGACGGTGGTGGAGACACGGGCGCTGGCGGGGGCCAAGACCAAGGCGGCGGCAGCGGCGATATCATCGGCGACCTCGCAGGGGGTACCGATGACACGACGGCCGCAGGCGTCGCTCCCGGCGCAGACCGCCCCGAGCGAGCGACCGAGGCGCGCGAAGAGATCTTCGCAGTGCAGCAGATCTACGCGCTGCGCATCAACCGCGTCGAGATCATGCCCTCGGCGGCCTTCACGCTGAACGATCCATTCGTCAGCCATCCGGCGGCGGCGCTCGCGTTGAACTACTGGTTCACCAACGTCCTCGCGATCGGCGTGAACTTCCTCTGGTACGACTGGCCCGGCGCGCAGAGCGACTCCGACCTCAACTTCCAGGTCCGGCGCTCGACCCGCTTGGCGGTGCCGGTCAGCCAGTACCAGCTCGGCGCCCACCTGAACTTCACGTACGTGCCCCTCTACGGTAAGTTCGCGATGTTCAACGAGTTCATCTTCCAGTGGGACGCCTACATCGTCGGCGGCGTCGGGCTGATGCGAACCCGCCCCATCCCGGTGGTCGACCCCGAGGTTCGGCGGTTCAACTACGACTTCCGGGTCGCCTTCAACATCGGCATCGGTCTCCGCGTCTTCGTGACGCGCTGGCTGGCCATCTTCGGCGAGATTCGGGACTACATGTACCTGGAGCAGCTCGAGGCGCTGGACGTGGCGCTCGGTGCTCAGCGGTTCCAAGAGTCGACTTGGACGCAGTCGAGCCCGGCCTTCACGAACAACGTCACCGTGCACCTCGGTCTGACGTTCTTCCTCCCGTTCGACTTCGAGTATCACCTGCCCCGGTGAAGGAGCGCCGAGCCATGAATCGAAAGAACGGATTTAAAATGCGCTCCAGCGTCCTCCGCGGGGTCCTCTTGCTCGTCGCCGCCACCGTGGCGCCCACGATGACCTCCACGGCGCAGGCGCAGGACATCCAGATCACGGGTCCGCTGGCCGGTCAGCCGGCCGTCCGGCACATGCGGCAGTACCGGGTCAACCGCGTGCAGCTCATCGTGCCCGCGGTCGGGTTCACGCTGCAGGACCAGTTCGCGCGCTCGCTCATGACCGGGGTCGAGGTGAACTATCACTTCCTGGACTACCTCGGCATCGGCGTGTACGGCGCGGCGGCCAACTTCGGCAACGCCTTCCAGATCAACACCGACCTGACCTCGCAGACCTCGCAGAACGGTCAGACGACCCCTGGGAACCGGCTGAGCCTGCCCAACCCGCAGAACTTCGACCAGCAGGTCGCGAGGCTGCAGGGGCTCGTCTCGGCGCACCTCATCTTCTCGCCGCTGCGGGGCAAAGTCTCCTTGTTCCAGGGTGCGTTCGTCGACACCGACTTCTACATCCTGGCCGGTGTGGCCCTCGCGTTCGTGCAGGAGCGCGCGGACACGGCGGCGGGTGTCTGCGACAGCGCCGGCGACGCGTGCAACCAGAGCCAGAGCGCCCACCAGAACCGCTTGGCACCCGCGCCGATGTTCGGTGTCGGTCTGAACCTCTACTTCAACTCCTGGCTCGGCCTGGCGATCCAGTGGCGCGCGTTCCCGTTCAACATGAACGCGGGCGGCTTCGACACCGGAGGCGGCTCGGGCAGCTCGAGCGTGAGCATCCAGGACGGCCGGGTCACGGGCGCCGACCAGCAGCTGTACTTCAACCACATGGTCAACGTCGGTCTGATCATCAACTTGCCGACCGACATCGCGGTCACCGAGTAGTCGGCCCGACCCGACGCTGCGACCAGGCCGGTTCCTTCGGGAGCCGGCCTTTCGCATTTCTCAGATCCGAGGGCGGACCGATATTCGCGGCCGGGCAGTCGCCCGATCGAGAGGCGCGACGCGGCCGGTTCCCTTCGGGGAGCAGGAGCCGGCCTTTCGCATTCGTAGAGGCGACCACCGGAACCAGAAGGCGGAGCGCGCGACGCCGAGAGGCCCCCGCCCCCATGCGACGCAGGAGCCTTTGCGCCTCCGGTCCCTGCCGGCGCGCTGAGCTCCCTCGCCGCAGGTCAGCTCGCTCCCTCGGGACGGCCCACGCGCCACTGCCGGCGCGCTGAGCTCCCTCGCCGCAGGCCGGCGCGCTGGGCTCCCTCAGCTCAGCTCTTTCCCTTGGGACGGCGGGGCACACCCTTGCTGTCCGTCGACCAGCCCTCGGGGAGCTCCACTTCGCCCTTCGCGTCGCCGAGGCTCCAGCCTTGCTCGGCCATCGCCGTGAGAGCGCGCAGCCGGACCCGGACGCTGTCCTCGTCGACCAGGGCAGCCACCAGCTGGGGGACCACCTGGGACGCCTCTTCCTGGGCCAGGGCCGCACCGGCCGCGTGGAAACGTGCCGTCTCGTTCACGTCCTCGAAGAAGGGAGCGACCGCCTCGGCGATCTGGGGATGCCGGCGCTGCTCGAGCGTGCCGAGGATCTGGAGCTTTCGCTGCGGATCACGGACGTACTCGGTCCCCATGTCCGCCAAGAGCGAGATCATCTCTTCGACGACCTCCTGCTCGGTCAGCATCGCCTCCATGCACTTGAGCGGCCAGCTGAGCGACTCGTGCTTGCGGAGGGCCGCCCGGATGGGCTCGAGCGTGACGTCCGGTCCCGCGTCACAGATCCAGCGGAAGGTCTCGTCCTTCTCCTCTCCGTCGGTGATCGTCGGGTCGACCACGAACGTGAAGCGCTCCAACAACGCGGCGATCGCGGGGCTGCGCTCGCCCTCGTCGCCGCTGGTCGCCATCTTGCCGAGCGTCTGGATGGACTCCCAGCGGTCCGGGTGCTGCGCGCGCTTGTTGGCGACCCGCTCGCCGTGCTTCTCCAGCGCGCTCTTCTTCTTCCCGAAAAGCCCGAAAAATCCCATTGGCAGGTCTCCTCGCGTCGGGCCGCACCATGGACGCTGGGACGCGAGGGAGCAAGGGCTGCCTCGCCCTGACCTCTGGTTTCGGCCTGCGGCGACGCTTCGGAGGCCTCGGCGCGCTCGGCGCCTCAGCGAATGATGACCGGCCGCAGGTTCACCTGGCTGCCGCGCGTCTGGACCTGGAAGCGGACCAGGCGGCACCCGTGCTTCTTCAGAAGCGACTTCTCATTGGCCTGCAGGCGCTGGACGAAGCGGTCCTTGGTGATGTTGGAGACGTTCTCGCCGAGGGCCTCTTTGGCCGACACGTACTCCTGGTAGATCCGGTCGTAGTAAGCGTCTTCCGGCTCAGCCTCGAGCTTGGCCGCCAGCTCCGGATCCTCTTCCTCGGCGCTCGACGCCGCAGCCGCGGCTCGGCTGACGTCGGTGCTGGGGCTGCTGACCGCCTCCGCGCCCCACGCTTCCGGCGGCGAGGACACGCGCCCTTCCTCGTCCTCCTCGGGGGTGCCCGTGAAGACGTTGAGGAGCTGATTGATCCGATAGGCCAGCCCGCCGAGCTCGGCGCTGTGGATGTCGAGGCGCATATCCGTGCGGCCGTTGATCACGGCCAGGATGCCCTCCTCCATCTGCTCGATCGGCTTGATGAGGGTGGTGCCGACCAGGAACCCGTAGATGAGCACGATCAGGAGACCGACCGCCGTCATCACCAGGATGGTGTTCACGGCCGAGGCCTTGGCGAGCTGCGCCGAGCGGTCCGCCAGCACCACGTAGGCGACGTGGGTGGACGGCGAGAGCGGCAACGCGCCCGTGACGCCGATGTACTGGTCGCCACCGAGCTCGGCCAACCACGGCTCACCCGCCGGGCCGCCCGCCAGCGCGGCCTCGGTCGAGGCCTGCTGAGCGGTGAAGAGGGCCGTCCGCAGCGCGTCGGCCGCGTCGAGCGAAGAGCTGTAGACGGCGCCGTCCGTGAGGAAGGCGACCTGCCGGCCGAGCAGATCACCAGCCCGTTGCGCCATGCCGTTCGACATGTCGTAGCCGACGACGAGGCTGCCGATGATCTCGCCGTCGACGTCGCGGATCGGCGCCATCGCGGCCTGGAGGAGCTTTTGCTGACCGTCCGAGAAGGCCCAGACGTCGATCGCGGGCTCTCCCGATTGCAGGACGGCGCGCAGCGTCGTGAGCTCCGTCTTCAGATCGTCGCCGTGCATCCGGTTCAGATCGTGGTTGCGGGCGATGGCGATGCCCTCGGAGTCGGTCACGACCACGACCTCGGGGCGCCCCGCGTCCCGGTTGCGGCGCGCGAACCACTCCGCCACCTCGCCCGCGCGCTCGTTGGCGCGACGGCGGCGGCCCTGCTCGTCGAGCGCCGCGAAGAGGTCCCTCGACGCGTCCTGGTCCGCCTGGCCCGCGACCTGGTCCTCGAACTCGAGCCCCGAGAGACGCCAGCTCCGCTCGAAGAGCCTGTAATCACTCGAGATGTGCGAATCGACGTCGTTCAGCAACGTCGCGCGCAGCTGCGAGGAGACGACGAAGTACGAGACCACGCCCACCACCAACACCGCGGCGAGGTTCCCGGCGATGATCTTCAAACGCATCGTTCGACTCTCCTCCGGTCACGCGGGGCGCCCACACGCGCTTCTGGCACCGTCTAGACCGCCCGCGCGAGCGTCCTTTGGACAAGCCCCCGCATGCAACTGGATATCACCCCGGCTCGAAGCGGGTCAAGCGTGCAGGCGCCCGAAACACCTGTAACTCCATGGGATCCGTGGTCCGGTCCGGACACGAGGCGACGGGGACCACGCGACCGGCGATCAGGGCACGACCTCGGCTCGACCGCCCTGTCGGATGTGGAAGCGATACCCGGCCGGGAGCGTGAAGGTCTCGGTCGTCAGCGACGCGTCGGGCCAGCGGACCTCGACCTGCGCCTGACAGGCCGACCCGAGCCCGAAGTGCAGGACCGTGTCGTCCTGGCTGCCGTAGTGACCATGACCACCGTCGACCTCCTGGGTCTGGGTCCCCGCATCGGTGGTGACTCGCACGCGCGCTCCGATGGCGCTCCGGTTCGTGCCCTCGGCGCCCTCGAGCGCGATCTGCACGTAGTTGCCGCCGTCACCGGCCAGGTTTTCGAAGAGCCGGACCTGCTCGGTCGGATAGCAGTCGTCGGGCGCGTTGGCGTCGCAGCGGAAGCGCGAATGGCCGACCACCACGTCCAGATCGCCGTCGCGGTCGAAGTCCGCGAAGACCACGCCGTGGCTGCGGTGATGGTCGATGCCCTGGCTCGGCGGGACCTCGGTGAACACCAGTGCGCTGTCCTGGTGGTAGAGGTGGCCGTGGTTGCCGGGGTAATCGCTCGCCCCGAGGTAGATGTCCGGCCAGCCGTCGTTGTCGAAGTCGAAGATGTCGGCCGTCATGTGGCCCTCGTCCCACGAGATCTCCGCCGAGTGATCGATGGCCAGACCCAGCGCCTGGTCCCCGGGACGGTCGAAGACCGGATCCTGGCTGCCGTCGTTGACCAGCACCTCGCTGCCGTCCGCGCCCGAGCCCGCCCACCAGTGCTTGATCTCGGTGGTGAAGAGATCGATGTCGCCGTCGAGGTCCAGGTCGCCGCACACGGTGGTGCCGCTGTTGCCGCCGAGGCGCCAGGGTTGCCGGTCGGTGTCGTGGTTCCAGTTCGGCGGATCCGGGCAGGTGACCAAGGGCGCCGGGAGGCCGGCGCAGCCGTCCGCGGTGGGGTTGGCCATGCAGTAACAGAGCGCGAACTGGTTGTCTTGCCAGGTCATGTCGCCGTCGTAGGCGTAGCCGGAGTCGACCGAGCGGTTCGTGTAGTGGACTCCGTCCGTGCCGGCGCTGGCCTGCCAGAGGTGGTTGGGCGCCCGCCCGTAGGAGGCCGCCAGCAGCTCCTGGTAGCCGTCGCCGTTGAGGTCGCAGGCGTTGGCGGACCAGGCGCGGGTGTAGGCCAGCCCCATGTTCATGTCGTCCTGGTTCGCCCACGGGCGGCTGGTCAGCCCGAGCGCGTCGGTCGCGTCCACGAAGCGGCCTGTGCCGTCCCCGCGCCAGAGTCGGTCCTGGTGCAGGGTGATGCCGGTCGCCGTCGACTCGTTGAACTCCGACACCCAGAGATCGAGGAAGCCGTCGTGGTCGACGTCGATGAACGACGCCCCCGAGGGCATGTCGACCGCGTCCGCCACCCTCACCGGATTGTCCTCGGCGGTCAGCGTGAAGTGGCCGGTCCCGTCGTTGATCAGGATCTCGCTGACCTCCATGCCGACGGTGTCCCAGTTCTCGGTGTCCAGCCCGCTGTACGCGTCGAGATCGCCGTCGTTGTCGATGTCGCCCCAGGCGACGACCTGCACCGGCCGCCCTCCCCCGCCGTCGTTTCGTCGGGCGAGGAAGCCCGACTCTTCGGTGACGTCCTCGAAGTGCCCGTCGCCCGTGTTGCGCAGGATCCAAGTGTTGCGGCCGCTCGGATCGGAGAAGTCCTCGACCTTCGGCGGCCCGCGGCGCACCTCGAGATCGGCCCAGCCGTCGCCGTCGATGTCGGTCACGCTCAGGCGGACGCCCTGGACCTGGATGTCGCGCAGGCCCCACTCGTCGGTTCCCTCGCGAAACGCGGTGTCGCCGGGGGACCACGTCGTTCCATCGCCGCACATCGGCTGCGGGAGCGGCGTGAAACATTCCTGCGCGGCGAGATCGCAGCTGTCGGTGGCGCTGCAGACCGGACCGCCGTCCCCGCAGTGGCAGAGGCCGTCGTCGGGACTGCAGGTGGCCCCGTCTCCGCAGGTGGTGTTGGCGCAGGGATCCTCGTGGCAGGCAGACAGAAGCGCGAGCGGCGCCATGAGGAGAACAGAAGGCAGAGGTCGAAGCATGGGACACGAAGGTAGCGAAAAGCGCGGGCCACGCCCATGGCTACGGGAGCCCCCTCACGGGCCGGCGGGTTGCCAAGCGGCCGGCCCGCGCCTTAGTACGGGTCGCCATGCCCCGCTCCGACGCCAAGCTGGTCGTGGTCTCGAACCGCGGCCCCTATCGAACCGTGACCAAGAACCGCGAGCGGCGCCTGGTCAAGGCCGCCGGCGGGCTGGTCGCCGCGCTCGACCCCGTGCTCCGGGCACGCGGAGGGGTCTGGGTGAGCGCGCAGGAGACCGATCACCCGCAGGTCGAAGGGGTCGACGAAACCGGCTACGACATCGGGCTCGTGCAGCTCAGCCGTCGTGTGCAGGCGGACTTCTACGAAGGGATCTCGAACGCGGTCCTCTGGCCGCTCTTGCACAGCATGCCGCCCACGGTCCGCCTGGGGACCGCACCCTGGCGGAGCTACCAGATCGCCAACGCCGCCTTCGCGGAGGCGACGGTGCAGGCGGCGCCCCAGGGCGGGCGCTTCTGGATCCACGACTATCATCTGATGCTGGTGCCCCGTCTGATCCGGGAGCGGCGCCCCGACGCGCGGGTGGGCTGGTTCTGTCACGTCCCCTGGCCCTGCCCCGACCTCTTCGTAGCGCTCCCGCCGGCCATCCAGGTGTTGGAGGGGCTGCTCGGCGCCGACCTCCTCGGATTCCACACCCCTGGCTACTGCCAGAACTTCTTGCACTGTGTGAGGGAGCTGACCGAGCACTCCGTCGACATGGAGGCACGAACCATCGATGTCCGGGGGCGCACGGTGCGGGTGGTGCCTGCGCCGATCGGGATCGACTTCGACGAGATCGAGGCCACCGTCTCCGACCCCGACGTGCTGGCCCGGGTCGACCACGTCCGGCAGGCCGTCGGCGGGCGCAAGATCGTGCTCGGCGTCGACCGACTCGACTACACGAAGGGGATCCCCGAGCGGCTGCTGGCGTTCGAGCAGCTCCTGTCCCGGGACCGCACCGCGCGCCGGAACGTGGTCCTGGTCCAGGTGATGGTGCCCAGCCGGCAGGCGGTCCAGGCGTACAGCGAGCTCAAAGACGAGATCGACCGCATCGTGGGCGACATCAATGGTCGCCACAGCGTCACGGGACGGCTGCCGATCCACTACTACTACCGCAACCTGGAGCGCAAAGAGCTCTACGCGCACTATCGGGCCGCGGATGCCGCCCTGATCACCCCGCTGCGCGACGGAATGAACCTCGTGGCGCACGAGTATTGTGCCTCGAAGCTGGACGAGCGCGGCGCGCTGGTGCTCAGCAAGCTGGCGGGGGCAGCGAGCTACCTCTCGGGCGCGCTCCTGGTGAACCCCTACGACATCGACGGGACCACCGACGCGCTCCGGCGCGCGCTGGACATGCCTGTGGACGAGCAGCGCGAGCGCATGGTTCGAAACCGGGCGACGGTGCGGGAGTTGGACGTGCACGGCTGGGCCGACCGCTTCCTGGCCGAGCTGGAGCGAGCGACTTGAGGGGTTCGGAGAGCAGGAAGGCGCTGCAGGCTCTCGGGCCGCGCATCGCGGGCATCGGAGGGGCACGATGAGCGAGATCGAAGCGTTGGCCGAGGCGATCGTCGGGCTCGCCCGGCCCCTCCTCATCGCGATGGACGTCGACGGGACGCTGGCGCCGATCGTCGACGATCCGGCGTCCGCGCGAGTGCCGGCGGAGACCGCGTCGACGCTGAACGCGATCGCCGGCGCCGACGGGGTCTCGGTCGCGCTCGTGAGTGGCCGCGACGCGGCGCAGCTCGCTCGGATGGTGTCGCTGCCGGCCGCGTGGCGAGTCGTCGAGCACGGGCGCAGCGTGCTGGCTCCCGGCGAGGACGCGCCGCGCGTCGACGAGGCGGCGCGAGCCAAGCTGGCGCGCTTTCGCGCGTGGGCCGAAGCGAACGCCGCCCCGCGGGGCGCACGGGTGGAAGAGAAGGCGTCTTCGGTCGTGGTCCACGTGCGGGAGCTGATCGAGCGGGACGCGGCCGCGAGCGACGCTCTGCTGCGGGAGGCGCGGGACGCGGCCACGCGCGAAGGGCTCTTCCCGCGCGAAGGACGCGCCGTGCTCGAGGCCCAGACGGTCGAGGTGGACAAGGGCAGCGCGCTGGCTGCGCTGATGGCTCGCGTCGGGGCGGCGGCGTGCGTGTACGCGGGCGACGACAAGACCGACGAGCCCGCCATCCGGACGGCCAGCGCGAAGGGGATCGGACTCTTCGTCCGCTCCTCCGAGCGTCCCGAGGTGCCGGAAGGCGCCCGCGGCGTCCTCGATGGGCCCGACGAGGTCGCCCTGCTGCTCGCGCGGGTCGCCGACCGGCTCTGAGCTCAGCCTCTCGGCACGCGATTGAGCCCCGATCGGGGCCCGAGCCGGGCCGTGCGGGCGGGTTCAGCCTTCGGCCCCTGCGCGGCGGGCGCGAGCGCGACGCCGCAGAAGCCCGGGATGAGGCGACACGGTCACGAGCAGCACGCCGCGGACGAGCCCGCCGCAGCGCGCAGCTCGTCCCGTGTCAGTCCCCCCGCAGGGTGCGCGCCAGCGCCACGCCGGAGAACCCGGCGACGAAGCAGGTGACCACGGTCACCCCGAGGTAGGCGCCCGCGCGCCCCCACGCCCCCTGCTCGGCCAGCCGGATCGTCTCCAGGTTGAACGACGAGTAGGTGGTGAAGCCGCCCATCATCCCCGTGCCGACGATCAGCTTGAGCGACACGCCGAGGAGTTCGCGCTGCCCCGCCGCTTCCATGACCACGCCGAGGCAGAACGAGCCGAGCACGTTCGCCACCAGCGTCCCCCAGGGGAACGCGGCGCCGATCCAGCGCGTCATCCCGAGCCCGACGCCGTAGCGGAGCGCCGTCCCGAAGGCGCCTCCGAGCGCGATGAGCAGGAGCCTCCACATGCGGCGTCGGAGGATCGCGCCCGAGCGTCGGCGAGTCCAGCGTCAGCCGCGAATCGGGTTGGCGAACCGTCTCGAAGGATTCGAGCCGTTGGACACTGGCGAGCGCGACGCGTGCGTTCGGACCGACGAAGGAATGTTGCACGCCGTCGACGAGGATGGACGGGCGGACAGACGGGTCGTCCGCCCGAACGCCGAGCGCGAGGTTCGCCGACGGACTGCTATGATGCGCGGCCGGAGGCATGCGATGAGGACCCTTCTCGCGGCGACCGTGCTCACTGTGCTCGGCTGCTCGCACCCGGAGAAGCCGCAGGAGAACGCTCCACCCGTCGCCAACCTGCGGATCGGCGCGGTGATGATGGAGACCGGACATCGGCTCGAGCTCGCCGGCGAGGCCAGCCAGTCCGGACGCTGGGAGCTCGCCGAGTACGAGACGCACGAGCTCGAGGAGCTCTTCGAAGAGGACCTCTCCCGCACCCTGCTGCCCGGCGACTGCAACGACCAGGTCGCCGAGCAGATGTTCGACGAGCTCGTGCGCGAGAAGCTCCCCGCCCTGCGCACGGCGGCGGGGGCACGCGACGAAGCCCAGTTCGCCGCCGCGTGGCGGGAGGCCACCGCGCGCTGCAACGGCTGCCACGGCGGGTGCCGCGTACCCTTCGTGCAGGTCCCGGCCGAGCCGGGCGGCCCGATCCCGCGGCTGGACCCGCCCGAGGGGGCGGCACCGGACGGCGAGCCGGAGAGCGAAGAGAGCGGCGACGCGGAAGCAGCGGACGACCGCAACGCCATCGGCGCCGGCACGGGCTCGGCCGAGCCTGCGGAGCAACCTGCTCAGAGCGCCGACGCGCCGCCCCAGACGCGGGGACGGACCGCGCCTTGAGGCCGGCCGGAGGCTCGAGCGCGCCCCTTGCCCCCGCGCGTGCCGCGGCCTACGGTCGCCGCGCAAACGCAAGGAGGGATGGATGACGGACGTGCGCTTCGAAGGACGGGTGGCGATCGTGACGGGCGCCGGAGGCGGCCTGGGTCGCTCTCACGCGCTCTTGCTCGCCTCGCGCGGGGCGAAGGTCGTCGTCAACGACATCGGCGGCAGCGTGGACGGCACCGGCACCGACCAGTCCGCGGCCCAAAAGGTCGTCGACGAGATCCGCGCCGCCGGGGGCGAGGCCGTGCCCAGCTACGACGGCGTCGACACCCCCGAGGGCGCCGCGAAGATCGTGGAGACCGCGATCGACGCGTTCGGCCAGATCGACATCGTGATCAACAACGCGGGCATCCTGCGCGACGTGTCGTTCCACAAGATGAGCGTCGAGGACTGGGACGCGGTCCTGCGCGTGCACCTCGGCGGGACGATGTACGTGAGCCGCGCCGCCTGGCCTCACCTGCGCGAGCGCAAGTACGGTCGCATCGTCAACACGACCAGCGCCGCGGGCCTCTACGGCAACTTCGGCCAGGCCAACTACGCCGCCGCCAAGATGGGCATCGTCGGCCTCACCAAGACGCTGGCCCAGGAAGGCAAGAAGTACGACATCCGCGCGAACGTCATCGCGCCGGTCGCCAAGAGCCGGATGACGGAGACGATCCTCGACACGGCCACGCTCTCGAAGCTCGAGCCGAAGCTCGTGTCCCCGCTCGTCGCCTATCTCGCCAGCGAAGGCTGCGCAGATACGGGGCAGGTCTACGCCGTCGGCGGCGGCTACGTCTCGCGGGTGGCGGTCGTGGAGGGCGAGGGGACGTTCTTCGCCAGCGCCGAGATCTCCCCCGAGCAGGTCGCGTCGAGCTGGGCGCAGATCAACGATCTCGAGAAGGCTCACCCCTTCGGCAACGCGATGGAGGCCGTGCAGGTCGCGCTCGCCAAGGCGACCGGCAAGGCCTGATCTGCCGCCTCTCACGGCTTCGCGCGGCTCCGCGCCGCGAGCCGAGGCGGGTCGCACGGACTCGGTCCCCTCGCCGGACGCCGGTCGAGCGGGCCCCGTGAGGAGCCGAGCGCGAACCGGATCGGCGCTTCACCGCGGGGCACCTCCTGCTATGCTCGCCGCCCCATGGCGAGGAGGGTGATTCGAGCCGCGGACCGAGCATCGCGGGGGTGGCGATGAGTCGTCCGCCCAAACCGAGGGCGTCCGCGCGCCGCGCGAGGCCGCGCCGCGCCGGGCAGCCGAAGCTGGTCGACCGCGCGATCCGCGTCGGCGACCGGGATGTGCCGCTCTACGGCGGCGCGATGCACTACTGGCGTCTGGAGCGCGACGCCTGGGCGCCGGGCCTGAAGCAGCTCCGCGACCTCGGGCTCCCGCTGGTCGAGACCTACGTCCCCTGGCAGGTCCACGAGATCGCGCCGGGCGAGCACGACTTCGGGGAGCGCGACCCGCGAAAAGACGTCGGCGCGTTCCTCGATCTCGCGCACGAGCTCTCGCTCCTCGTCTGCGTCCGCCCCGGCCCGCACATCAACGCGGAGATGACCTACTTCGGTCTGCCCGAGCGGGTGGTCTACGACCGGGCCTGCCAGGCGCGCTCGCCGAGGCAGAGCCCGGTGCTGCAGGTCTTCCCCCCGCGCATGTTCCCGGTCCCCTCCTACGCCAGCCAGACGTTCATGGAGGAGGTCGGGCGCTGGTACGACGCGGTCGGGCAGGTCCTGGCGCCGCGCCTGTGGCCGGCGGGTCCGATCGTGATGCTCCAGGTCGACAACGAGGCCTCGTACTACTTCCGCGACGCCACCTACGACCAGGACTACCACCCCGACGCGATCGCCGAGTGGCGCGGGTTCCTCGAGGAGCGCTACGGCTCGCTGGAGAAGACGCGCGAAGCGCACCGCGCCGACTACCGCCGCTGGGACGACGTGGAGCCGCCCGCGCGCTTCCGCGCAGAGACCGCCGAGGACCTGGTGGTGCACCTCGACTGGGCGACGTTTCGGGAAGAGATGATCGCCACGGCGATCGGCAGGATGCAGAAGCGGCTCGCCAAGGCGGGGCTCAAGCGCGCGGTGACGACGCACAACCTGCCGCTCGGCGATCAGGGCGCCGCCATCAGCTCGGCGGCCCTCGAAGAGCGCGTCGACCTGGTCGGCTACGACTACTACCACGCGCGCCGCGAGCACCGGACGATCAAGCGGCGCACGCTCATCCTGGCGGGCACGCACGCCCTTCCCTACGCGCCGGAGCTCGGGGTGGGGGCGCCCGCGTGGTTCACCCCGCTGGCGAACGACGACTCGCTCTTCACCGCGCTGACGGCGCTCGCCTACGGGCTGCGCGGCTTCAACCTCTACATGGCCGTCGACCGCGACCGCTGGTACGGCGCCCCGATCGATGCCCAGGGCAACCCGCGGGTCGAGGCCGGCTCGTGGAAGCAGCTCGTGGCCCGTCTCCACGAGAGCGGGTTCCACGCGCTCTCGCGCCGGGCCGAGGTCGCGCTGATGCTCCCTCGCGAGTACGCGCGGCTCTCGAAGGCGACCAGCGTGCTCGGCCCGCTGAGCCCGACGGTGCTCGAGGCCGTGCACGGGAGCCCGGTCGCCGGCTGCCGGGAGGAGACGTTCGGCTTCGCGGAGCCGATCCAGCTCGCCTGGTGGACCCTGCTCGCCCGCTTCGCCGAGGCGCTGACCGCCGCCGGCGTGCCCTACGTGTACGTGGACTCGGACGCGTCGGAGGACCGTCTCGCGTCGCGCCGCGTGCTCATCGCGCCCTCCTACGAGCTCTGTGATCCGGCTCGGTGGCGAAAGATCACCGGGTTCGCCGACGAGGGCGGGAAGGTCGTCTTCGGTCCGCAGATGCCCGGGCTCGACCTGAAGATGCGCCGCCAGCCCTTCGAGGTGCCGAGGGGTGGTCGGCGGGTGAGCGTGGACAGCGACGAGGCGGCCGCGCAGATCGTCGACGAGCTCGTGCGCGACCTCGATCTTCGCCGCCCCTTTCCCGTGGAGCCGCGGCCGCTCGAGACCTGCGTACACGAGGACGCCTCGGGGCCGCGAATCCTCTTCGTGATCAACCCGAGCCAGCGCGCGCTCAGCGCCACGGTCGCCCTGCCCTCGCCGGTGGCTCTGGAGGACGTGATGAGCGGCGAGCGCTTCGCCGGCGAGACGTCGGTGCAGATCCCGATGCGGGGCTGGACGTGCCGCATGCTCTCGGTCGCCTTCGCGGTCGACGAGAACGAGAACGAAGGCTCGCTGGCGGGGGCCGTCTCGTGATCGATCCCGCGCTGCGCTTCGAGGGCTTCGACTCCCGCTCGTGGACGAATCTCATCTCGCTCTTCGCGCCGAACGTGGTGGCCCGGCTCGCGACCGAGGGCGCCGACAGCGACGCGCCGGAGCTCGAGGAGCACGAGAAGACGGAGCGCGCGCGCGGCGCGTTGGTGATCGTGCTCGATGATCGCGACCGGGTGATCAAGGCGCTCCACAGCGTGCATGGCCGGGTCGAGGGGATCGAGTGGACGGGCCCCGAGGCCATGCCGGAGCTGGCGGAGCGCTACGCGGCGCTGCGATGCGTCGCGTTCCGCGAGGGCGTGCCGGAGGAGATCGCCGAGCGCGTCGCGCAGCGGGTCGACCGCGACGACGACTACCTCGCGCAGTTCCTGCTCTTGTCGCGCACGGTACGCGAGCTGAGCGAAGCGGGGCTGCTGCACTCGTGGCCGCGACCGCTGGCGAGCGTGCCGATCCCGAGCATGGCGATGGTCCGGCGAGCCATGGACACGGTGTTGCCGGAGGACCGGGCGATGGTCGCCGTGATCTGGAAGCGCGGGACCCCCTGGACCGGGCTCGTGCTCCGCCGTGGCCGGGAGGGGATCGATCTCGTAGCCGGGCCCGATCTCCTGGCGCGGTGGACGGGCCCGCTCGGCGGCGACTGGCGCCGCGACTACCGCGTGATCAGCGACGTGGTAGCGGCGCGGGTAGCGCCGGTGCACCTCGGCCTCTTCACGGATCTCGACACCGTGCGAACCTTGCTCCGGACCGCGGATCCCGGCGCCTGGGCGCGGTCGGTCGCCGTGCGTGACGTCATCGTCCACCCCACGCCGCCCTACGTGGCGGTCGCGCTCGGCGCCGACGCCCTGCGCGCGGTCGCCCGCGGCTCCGCCCGTTGGCTGGGCGGCATCGACGCGCTCGCGCCGCTGGCCCCGCTGGCGAGCTACGTCCGCGGCCGCGTATCGGAGGTCGCGTCGGTCACGGCGACCCTCGGCTTCGATCCCCTTCAAGTCCTGGCCATCTGGCTACGGCGCGCGGAAGAAGCGGAAGAGCCCGAAGAAGCCTGAGCCAACGGCTCGCCTTCCCTGCCCGCGAGCGCGAGTTACAGCTCTAACTCGCCTTCCCTGATCGCGGGACGCGAGTTAGAGCCTCCAGCTCGCCTTCCCGGGCCGCGGAACCCGAGTTACAGCTCTAACTCGCCTTCCCGGGCCGCGGAACCCGAGTTACAGCTCTAGCTCGCCTTCCCGGGCCGCGGAACCCGAGTTACAGCTCTAACTCGCCTTCCCGGGCCGCGGAACCCGAGTTACAGTTCTAACTCGCCTTCCCTGCCCGTGGGACGCGAGTTTACAACTTCAACCCATCTTCCCTGCCCGCGGAACGCGAGTTTACAACTTCAACCCATCTTCCCTGCCCGCGGAACGCGAGTTTACAACTTCAACCCATCTTCCCTGCCCGCGGAACGCGAGCTGCAAACCCAGCTCGCCTTCCCTGCCCGCGGAACACGCATCGGAGTGATGACTGCTCCCGCTCCCGCTCCCGCTCCCGAGCGCAGCGAGCGAGCAGCGACCCGCGGCAGCTCCGGCTCCCCGAGCGCGCAGCGACCCGCGGCAGCTCCGGAGCCTCTCGAGCGCAGCGAGCGAGCAGCGACCGGCGGCAGCAGGCGTGGCGTACGCGCGCCGTGTGCGCGTGCGCCGGGCCCCGTACCAGCACGAACCCCGTTGTGCTCCATGAACCCGGTGAGGCGGGTCGTGGGGGCTCGCCCCCGACGCCTAGGGGTGCTCCATCACGCGCCGCGTGACGAACGATTCGTCGTTTGAATCGTTCGTTGCGTGGCGCTGGGGGCGGGGCCCTTCGAAGGAGGGGGCGAGCCACCACGACCCGCCGGACGATCATCCGCGGCAGCCCCGCCTCCCCTGTGAAGCCAGCGACCGGGCGGGGCCCTTCGAAGGAGGGGGCGAGCCACCACGACCCGCCGGACGATCATCCGCGGCAGCCCCGCCTCCCCAACTGAAGCCAGCGACCGGGCGGGGCCCTTCGAAGGAGGGGGCGAGCCACCGCGACCCGCCGGACGATCATCCGCGGCAGCCCCGGCTCCAAGTGAAGCGAGCGACCGTGACGCGCGAGCATCCGGAGCAGCACCCACCTGCCAAGAAAAGCCGGCAGAGAAGTCAGAGCCGACGGTACACCCCGACCACGATGCCCAGGATCTGCGTCTCCCGCCAATCCGTGCGCGGGATCAGGATCGCCGCCATCTGCGCGTTGGCCGGCTCGAGCCGGATGTGGTGCTTCTCCGGGAAGAAGTACTTGCAGGTCGCCTCGTCACCGACCAGGCAGACCACGATGGCGCCCCGCGGCGCGGTGATCTGCTTCTTGACGAAGACGTAGTCGCCGTCGTGGATGCCCGCCTCGATCATCGAGTCGCCCGCCACCCGGAGGCCGAACACGTCGCCCCGCGTCCCGACGAGCATCCGGTCGATGCGGACCGTGTCCATCGGCTCCTCGATGGCCTCGATCGGGTGGCCCGCAGCCACGCGGCCGAGGATCGGCACCTCGATCATGTCGCCCTCGTCCTCGACGGGGACGTCGATGGCGTGGGCACGCAGCACGTCCGGCGTCGGGCGCAGCGTGCGCGACTTCATGTCCTCACGGGTGAGGTATCCCTTGCGCTCCAGCGCGCGAAGGTGATCGTTGACCCCGTTGGTGCTCCGGATCCCGAGGTGATTGCCGATCTCACGCAGAGTCGGCGGGTAGCCCCGGTCGTGGATGGACTCGACGATGAAGTCGAGCACGGCTCGCTGTCGCTCGGTCAGCTTCTGCATCGCCCCTCCGCGCCTCCTCTGCGGGCTCCGCCCAGGTCTCATTCCCGGGGACCCCTGAACGGACTTCACCTGAACACCTGACCCGGTGGGACAAAGGGTTACTCGACGGATGCGCAGCGGTCAAGTATCCGGCGGGACACTTCCGAAGCGCCCCGCGCATCGAGCGGGCTTGATTCCGGCGCCCGTTGCGGGGTACCGCTCCGCTTCGATGGCCTCTCCTCCCCAAGCGCCCTACCGCGAGCTGACCCCCGCGGCGCTGTTCTTCGGCGTCCTCATCGGGACGGTGATGACCGCGGCGTTCGTCTACGTGGCGCTCCGCCTGGGGTTCACCCTCCCCGGCTCGACCGTCGCCGCCATCCTCGGCTTCGCCGTGCTCCGAGGCATCCTCCGCCGCGGCAGCATCATCGAGAACAACGTGAACCAGACGGTGGCGTCCGGCGTCAACACGGCCTCGGCCGGCGTCGCGTTCACGCTGCCCGCGCTCTTCATCCTGGGCGCGCGGGATCCCTCGCTGCGGCATTTCAGCGTCCTGCCGATCCTGCTGGCGGCCATCGGCGGCTCGTTCCTCGGGATCGTCTTCATCATCCCGCTCCGCAAGCAGATGGTGGAGCTCGAGCGCCTGCGCTTCCCGAGCGGCATCGCGGTGGCGAGCCTCTTGAAGTCGCCCGGCGCCGGGATCCGGCAGGCCAAGCTCCTCGGCGGCGGGTTCCTGGTGGCGGCGCTCTTCCACGTCTCGGCCGGCGTGGAGGCGCTGCCCGCCTGGCTCCACCTGCCGGAAGAGCTCACGTTCGGCGTCTGGCTCGGCATCCCCGAGTACATCCCCATCGCGCTCTCGGTGTCCTTCGCCAGCCTCGGCGCGGGGCTCTTGTCGGGACGCGGCGGGCTGCCCTTCGTCTTCGGCGGGATGCTCGCGTGGTGGGTGCTGGCGCCGATCGCGGTCGGGCTGGACTGGGTGCCCTCCCCCGCCGACATGCACCTCGCGGCGATGCCGGAAGGCTACGACAGCTTCGTCGCCTGGGACGTCCTCTACGCGCAGATGCTCCGGCCGCTCGGCATCGGCATCCTGATCGGAGGCGCGCTCTCGGGCGTCATCGCCAGCGCGCCGGCCCTCCGCGCCGCGCTCAAGGGGCTCTCCGTCGCGTCGAAGACGGCGGGCGCGGGCGGCGCCGACGAGATGAGCCCGCGGGTGCTCTACGGCGGGATCGCGGTCGCGTTCTTGGTGCTCCTGGCCGCGTCGGTCCTCTCCGATTCGAGCATCGGCATCGGGCGCGCGGTGCTCACGGCGGGCGTGGGAACGGTCTGGCTCGGACTGGCGGGCCTCATCGTGGCCCAGGCGACGGGGATGACCGACATCTCGCCCATCTCGGGGATGTCGCTCATCGGCGTGACGCTGATGTTCTTCCTCTCCGGCGGGAACGTGGTCGCCTCCATCGTGCTCGGCGTCGCGGTGAGCATGGGGATCGGTCAGTGCGCCGACATGATGAGCGACCTCAAGAGCGGCCACCTGATCGGCGCCTCGCCGCGCAAACAGCAGCTCGCTCAGTTCTGGCTGGCCTGGATCGGCGCGCCGGTGGCCGTGGGCGTGCTCTATCTCTTGTGGGGCAGCTTCGACCATCCCGGCTTCGGTCCGGGCACGGCGCTGGCGGCGCCCCAAGGCACGGCGCTGGCCAGCATCATCGATGCGCTCCGCGCCGGCGCGGCGCCACTCGACAAGTACGTGGCCGGCTCGGCGATCGGGCTCGGCCTCGGCGTCTTCCCCATCGGCGGCATCGGTGTGCTGGTCGGGTTGGCGATGTACCTGCCCTTCGCCATCACCATGACCTACGGCGTCGGCTGCTTCGTCTCCATGGGGCTCGAGCGGTGGAAAGGCGCGCGCTGGATGGGCGACACGCTGGTGCCCGTCGCGGCCGGCTTCATCATCGGCGAGGCGCTGACCAGCCTCACCATCGTCTTGGTCCGCCTCGCCACCGGCGGCTGAAGGAGCGTCACCATGAAGATGCTCGGGATCATCCTGCTCTCTCTCGGCGTCGCGGTCTCGGCGGCCGCCGGCGCCCGCCTCTCGCCCACCATGCGGGCAGAGGTCACCACCCGCGGCCGCGCCAGCCTGCTCGCCGCCGACGAGGCCCGCTTGTTCGGCGCCTACTGCAAGGCGCGCGAGGACGCGAGCCTGCCGGCCGCGGACGGCTGCGGCGAGGAGGAGAACGAGGTCGGCGCAGAGCGGCTCGCGGCCGCCCGCGCCGCGAACGTGGAGGCCCCCGGCGAAGTGGGCGAGACGCGCCGCGCCTGGCTGACGACGCTGGAAGAGACCGCGCAGGCCGCCGCCGAGGCCGCGGCGCTCCGGCCGACTCAGCCGGCGGTCCGCGTACGCGAGTGGGCGAGCGGCAACGGCATCCTCTTCGGTATCGGGCTCCTGCTGGTCGTGGGAGGTGCCGTGCTGGGGCGGGTGGCCATCAAGCGCGAGGCGCTGGCCGAAGGCGGCGAGGGGGAGAGCGACGCGCCCGCCGCCAAGGATCCTCGGGCACGCGCTCGAGGAGCTGCGCGCGGCGGTGGCCGCCCTCGCCGACGAGATGGAAGCGACGGCCGAGCCGAGCCGAGCCGACATGGAGCGAACCAAGGACGCGGTGCACGAGCTCGCCGTGGCTCGCTTCGAGGCCATCGTCGCCGCACGCACCCGCGTCCAGGCGCGCTACGGCATGGCGGGCTTCGCCGAGCTCTACGGGCCCTTCTCGAGCGCAGAGCGCTACGTGAACCGCGCGTGGTCGGCGCTGGTGGACCAGCACTGGCCGGAGGCGAAGGCGTCGGTGGCCCGCGCCGCCGAGGACCTGGCCCGCACCAAGTCGGTCCTGGACACGCTCGCCAGCGCGTCCACATGACGACGGGCTGCTGAGCGACGCGCCGGGTGAAGCCCGAGCCGGCTCGGACGTCGGAGAGAGGAACGGAGGATGGCGATGATGCGCACGGGAACGACAATCCTCGCGCTGACGCTCGCGCTGGCGGGCTGCGGCGGCTCGGACGCTCACACGGAGGAGCCGGTCACCGTCGAGGCTTCGAACGGTGGTGAGCGCGGCTCGGAGGCCACGAGCGAGAGCGCCTCGAGCGCGCCCGCCGAGGGCTCCTCCCCCGAGAGCGCGTCCGAGACCTCCGAGGCGGGCGAGCTGGTGGTCGGCGAGGACACCTGCACGAGCGACGCGGACTGCGTGCCGGCCGCGTGCTGCCACGCCGACGCCTGCGTCGCGCGCGAGCACGCCCCGAGCTGCGGCGACGCCGTCTGCACCACCGACTGCCGCTACGGGACCATCGACTGCGGCGGCGGCTGCCTCTGCCACGAAGGCCACTGCGCCGCGCGCCTCTCGGCCGCGCCCGACTTCAGCGTGCAGTAGGCGACCCCGGAACGCGAAGCGGCCGCACCCGAGCGCCCGGGTGCGGCCGACTTCGGCTCAGCGCGCGTTCGGCCTCACTTGTCCTTCATCTTCAGCAGGATCGTCGTGATCAAGAACCCGACGAAGGTGATGCTGCCCATGCCGATGGTGGCGAAGAGCAGCGGGTGATCGAAGGTGAAGCCCTCGTAGTCGAAGT
Organism: uncultured Pseudomonadota bacterium; assembly: GCA_963832725.1. Taxonomy (GTDB): domain Bacteria; phylum Myxococcota_A; class Polyangia; order Polyangiales; family Sandaracinaceae; genus JAEZBP01. The sequence goes on along the minus strand of CAWHVG010000003.1, from coordinate 467,875 downwards.
TCGGGAGGTTCTCGAGGTAGCGCGCGACGAGACAGTTGCCCTCGGAGTCGAGCACGCCGCGGGAGGCGAGATCCACGTTGGTGAGCGCTTCGAGTCCGTAGCGGGTCGCCGTGAGCCAGCTGAGGACGGCGGTCGCCTCCTGCAGGCGGCTGATGCTTCCCGCGAAGAGCAGCTGCGGGATGACCAGGAAGTTGATCCCCCACAACGCCGACACCGGGTTGCTGACGGCGGCGCTCAACGCCATGCCCATCGCGCTGGCCGTGCTCGTGGTCAAAAAGCCGATGAACATGTACTTCATCAGCCCGCCGAAGCTGCCGTCGGCCATCCCGCACCAGAAGTAGGCGATGGGGACGTGGAACAGGACCACGACTCCTCCCAACAGGAAGAGCACCCAGAGGCGCGCCGTGACGTAGGGCAGGATGTTCAGCCCCGCCAAGCGCTCGCGCTCGTAGACCGTCCGCTCGGCCACCAGCACGTTCGAGCTCGCGATGATCATCGGCAAGAGCAGCGCCATGAGCATCGCCAGGAGCGCCGTCCGTGGATCTTTGACCGTGTCCTCGGCGTGCTCGGGCCCGTCGTACTGCGCGACCGCCATCCGCCTTTGAGGATCGCAAGCGATGCGGTCGTCCTCGCCGGCGCAGTAGTCCACCGCATCGTCGCGGGTGGAGCAGCCGAACATCGCCACCTGGAACTGCGTCGCGCCGGTGGTCGTCAGGCCGATCAGCACCGCCAAGAGCGGCGCCTGGATCAGCAAGAGACCCAACGCCACCGGATTGCGCAGCGTCAGCTTGATGCTGCGTCCGAGCAGGATCGGGAATTGGCGCAGCGAGGAGCGTGAACGTGGCTTGGGTGGCGCCCCGCCACTCTCCGCCTGCGCGTTTCCGGCGCGCTCGACGACGAACCGACGGTAGGTCTCGGTTTGGTGGAACTTCTCCCGCCACTGATCCGGCGGGAGCTGCTCGAGGTGGTCGAACATCTCGCGCGGCTTGCCGGGGGCCGCACCGAAGAAGTCGTAGGAGTCCGGCGAGGGCGGTCCGAAGAAGAGGAGCTTGCCGCCGCGGCCGAGGATGCACACCGAGTCGAACTTCTCGTACTCCTGGTAGTCCGGCTGGTGGATGGTGACGCAGATGGTGCGGCCGTTGTCGGCCAGGCGCCGCAGCGTGCTGATGACGTCCGCCGCGTCCGTCCACGAGAGGCCCGACGTCGGCTCGTCGAGGATGAGCAGCGAGGGATCGGTGACCAGCTCCGCAGCCAGGTTCACGCGTCGTCGCTGGCCGCCCGAGAGGACCTTCTGCTCGGCGCTGCCGATGCGCGAGTCGCGCTGCTCCCAGAGGCCGACCTCCTTGAGCGTCGCGTCGATGGTCTCCTCGATGTGCTTGCTCGACGTGCCCGAGGGCAGCCGCAGCTTGCACGCGTAGCGGAGCGCCTCGCGGACCGTGAGCTGCGGGTGGACGATGTCGTCCTGCGGCACGTAGCCGACGTTGGTCCGGAACGATTCGTACTGTTGGAAGAGCGGCTTGCCGTTCAGGAGCACGCCGCCTTCGGTCGGCTTCACGAGCCCGAGCACGCTCATCAAGAGCGTCGTCTTCCCGGCGCCGGAGGGGCCGAGCATCCCGATCAGCTCGCCCGGGAAGATGGAGAAGTTGACGTCGTCGAGGAGCTTGAGCGGCTTGCCGGTTCCGCGCTGCTTCACCGTCAGCGAGATGCGGACCAGGTCGAGCCGGACCTTGGCGCGCTGCGCGCCTTCGATGCCGCGTGCGCCGAGGAGCAGCGTCACGGCCCCGATGGTCACCCGGTCGCCCGGACCGGCCACCTGGCTCGAGATGCGGACGCCGTTGACGTAGGTGCCGTTCGTCGAGCCCAGATCGCGGATCTGGAACTTGCCGTCCTGCATCTTGCTGATCTGGGCATGGCGGCCCGAGACCGACGGGTGAGGCAACACCAGGTCGTTGCCGGGCGCGCGGCCGACCGTGACGACCGGCTTGTCGAGGTTCAGGCCCTGCACGGCCGCCTCGGCCATGGCCATCACGCTGCCATCGCCCGACGCCGACTCGACCATCCGCGAGAGGAGCTGGAGCGGGAGGGCGAAGCCACCGAGCAGGAGGATGCTGGAGGGCTGGGCCGTCGCCTGCTGAACGCGGAAGCTCGCGTTGTCGATGGCGGTGCCCTGCGGCGTCCCGAGGTCCTGCACCTGGTAGAAGCCGTTCGGAAGCTCGGCCACCTGGCAGTGCCGCGGCGCGACCTGCGGGTCGTGGATGACGACATCGCACGCGTTCGGATCGCTGCCGATGGTGAAGGGCTGGCCCTTCTGCGGCGGGCGCTGCACGGCGATGATCAGCACGGCGATGCGCGGATCGCTCATCCGCAGCGGCGCAGAACCGAGGTAGATGTCGTCCTGCAGCGTGACGACGCGCTGGCTGATCCGCTCGCCGCGCACGTAGGTGCCGTTGGTGGAGCCGAGATCCGTGACCAGCAGCCCGCCCTGCGGGTTTCGGCTGATCTTCGCGTGGCGCGCCGACACCACGGGGTTCTCGAAGACGATGAGGTTCGAGGGGTCGCGGCCGACCGTGACCTCCCCGGCGGCCGCCGCCCGCTGCGGGCCGCCGCCCGGTTGGCTCAGCTGCGCTTGCGAGAGCCCGGCCGCGCTGAACGCCTTCATGGCGTCGTCGGAGCTCATCGCCATGGTCCGCTTGGGCACGCCTCCCGGCTGCGCGGCGGGCTGGGCTGGCGGCATCTGGGCTGGCTGCGAGGCCCCGTACCCCGGGCTGGATCCCGGATAGCCCTGCTGCGCGTGGCCCTGCGTCGAGTGGCCCTGCGTCGAGTGGCCCTGCGTCGGCTGGCCCTGCGTCGAGTGGCCCTGCGTCGGCTGGCCCTGGGGCGGATAGCCCTGCGCCGGGGGTGGCTGCGCGGGCGGCGGTGCGCCGAGCTGAAGGCCACAGTTGTAGCAGGCACCCGCGGTCGGCGGATTGGGTGTCTGGCACCGGGGGCAGTTTTTTGCGTTCACGGCACGCGGAGAATACCGGAACGCGCCCCTCGAAGAGAACCCGGATCCACGGCTCGATGTGGGAGGCAGGAGTGGTGACGCAGATTGCGGAGCGCGATGGGGTCGGGGCGACGTGGCGGTGGGCCCCGTCCCGCCCACGAGGTGGGCTACGACTCCCGCCGAGCACATCGGGTCGCTATCGCCTGGCGGCGCCGGCTCGTGTAGCCTGCGCTCATGGGTGAGGACGACGGCCGCAAGGACCGCAACACTTACCGAGGCTTCGGTCCAGCGCGACCGGCCGTGCCCGCGACTGCGCTGGAGCCGGAGCGCGCGCGCTTCGTGGAGGACGCCGTGTCGGTCCCCGTCAAGCAAGATGGACAGATTGTCGCCAGACGGGGACAGCCCGCGGTCGACATCGATTTGATCCACGAGCGGCGAACCGCGCCCTTGCCCGATCACGAGTGGACCTTCGTCGAGATCTGGACGCGCAACACCATCTACGCGCTCGACTCGCGGCTGGTGTGCATCGCGGTGGTCGACCAGAACACCCGCCGCGACCACCCCGACCACGCCCTGCTCGGTGCGCGGCTGGTCGGCGGACAGCAGCGGGACGGCGAGTCGATGGAGCTCAGCCACCCCTTCCCGCGCCCGGGCTCGGAGGCCGTGTTCGAGCAGAGCAAGGGCCGCCAGGTGCGTTTCTCGCAGACCTCCACCGTGACGCGGGTGGTGATGCGCCTCCGCGTCCTGACGGTGGCCACGGAGAGCATCCTCCCGACGTGGGAAGAGATCACCGGTCGCCACGAGGTGCCGGCGCAGATACGGCGCGAGGACGACTGATCCTCCGGCCGGTCAGGGGCTGAGCGTGTACTCGGCCTGGAAGTCGACCCGGTCGGGGAGCGTGTCCGCGGTGTAGCCGAGCGTGCTGGCCACGATGCGCCGCGCACCCTGCATGTCGAAGCCGCCGACGGAGACGACCGCCTCGATGACCGCCATGGTGTCGAGCGCGCCGGTCAACACCGCCGGCGAGCTGGCGTCGGTCACGCGGAGCACGGCGTCGTAGACGACCATGTGGGCCGAGACCGCGCCCGTGGCGTGATCGACGATCGGCACCTCGAGCCGCGTCGGTGCGCTCTCGAAGAGCGCGGTCGAGCCTTCCGCCGGCGCGGCCACACTCCAGTCGCCGAGCTTCACGGTGCCCTCCTCCACGCCGGAGAAGCCGATGGCCAGCCGGTCGGCGTCGATCACGCCGAACGTCAATCCGGGGAAGACGCCCTCGATCAGGCTCACCCCCGAGGGCTCGATCACGTGTCCGCTGAACCCCGTTCGGTACTCCGTCGAGAGCGCACCGACGTCGCCCGAGAGCGTGTAGGGCTCGGTGCCGAGGCGACCGTCGAGGGCGAAGGGATAGACGCCGACGTCGCCGTAGTCGTGGGTGTACGGCGGATCGCCGCTCGGCGCCGGGCTGCCGTCGCCCCAGTCCACCGTGATCTCGCCCAGCGTCGCGTCGAGCACGTTCACGCTCATGGTCTCGCCCGGCGCGAGGAGCGCGTCCGAGACCTCCACCGGCTGGGCGCCGCCCATGAACGCCGCGGACGCCAGGTCGTCGATGCGCGTGTAATAGAAGCCGTGGTGGGTCCGGTTCAGGTAGCGGTAGTGGTAGATGGTCCAGTTGTCGTCTTCGGTCCCGTCCGGGCCGCCGGCGATCGAGCGTGAGAGCGGCGCGTAGCGGTAGCCCTCCTCGCGCCGGTGGATGACGTCGAGGGCGTCCTGGGTCGTGGCCTTCGCGGCGTCGAGCAGGTCCTGCGCCGCGCCGTGCATGGTCGCGTCGTCGGTGAGCTGGGCGTTCCGAAGCGTCACCACCGCGCCGTACACCTGCCAGCCGTGCCGCGCGCGCAGCCCGGTCGCCTCGAGGCCGTCGCGGATCTCGTCGAAGAAGGGCTTCGCGTCGTCGGGCACGTTCGGCTCGACCGCGTTCAGCCGCTCGACCAGGCGCGCGTAGTCGCGGTCCATCTGCTGCAGCTCGGGCATCTCCAGGTTCAGCCAGGCGCGAACCCGCGCCGCGTCCCAGCGCAGGATCGCGCTCGGCGAGGGAGGCAGCGGGTGGAAGACGACGCCCACCGAGGCCGCGACTTCCGTCTCCGAGTCGGTGCCGACGATGTAGGGCAGCACATCCCCGTAGAGGATGTCGCGCTCCTGCATCCCCACCGCGTCCTCGACCACGCGCTGCACCTCGGGCCCGGCGTCGCCCATCGGCGAGACGATGTCGTGCAGGCAGTCCTGCCAGCGGTAGTCGAGGTCGGCCGCCATCCGGAACGAGCAGTACTCGTTCTGCCAGTAGCCCCACTCGTGACCGGTCCCGAAGACATGATGCCCGTCGAGCTGCCCGCGGAGCATCCAGGCGATGCTCTGGATGTCCTGGTCCCGTGCTTGGATGGTGATCGGCAGATAGAGCGGAACGGCGATGTCGAAGGTGAGCCACCAGGCCGACTCGGGAAAATGGACCAGAGGGCGGGTCTGGTAGTTCCGCAGCATGAAGTCGTAGAGGAAGCGGAAATTCTGGTTCCCGTACACCGGCGCGGGCCGGAAGAGATCGTAGAACATCAGCGTGTGGACCATGACGCCGAGGTTCGCCGGGGCCAGCTCCGGCAGATCGAAGTAGCGGATCCCGTAGGTCGCGGTGGGCTCACCATGGGTGCCGTGGTTGATGGTCTGGACGAGCGTGTCCGGGTAGTTGTTCGCCATGTAGTCGGCGATGAACCCGATCTCGTCCAGGGCCTGTCGGTCCGGAACCTCGGTGAACTCACTCGGATCGAACGTGAACGTGAACACACCTGGAACGAGACCGTCGTCGCGCACCATCTGTTCATCGATGGCGGCCGCGATCTGTTCGTGAGGCGTGCGGGGATCGTCCGGGTTCACGATGCCGTGACCGCCCTGCTGCTGATCGTGGAGCGAGAAGCCGACCTCGAGCGGCAAACCGCGGTCGACGCCGCGGGTCGCATACTGCCCGTCGCCGACGCCGGAGCGGCCGCGGCTGGCGCCGTTCTTGACGCTCCAGTCGATGTAGCGCGCGCCCTCGTCCAGGGTCGACGGGTCGTTGCGGACGAAGGCGTCGCCGAGCTCGAGGGGATGGGTGGTGTGGAGGCTGACGCTGCGCCACCGGAAGGCAGGCGTGTGCGCGACGGTGAGCGCCGCGTCGGGCCAGACCGGCGCGCTCGGCACGTACTCTTCTTCCGGGTGGAAGAAGCGCACGCCGAGCCGGTGCAGCCACTCGTAGACGGCGTATTGCCGGCCGAGCAAGCCGCCGCCGGACAGGGCCACGCGGCTGCCCCCTCCGTCGCAGCGGGTCTCGTCGATGCGCCAGCTCTGATCGCTGGCGCCCTGGGTCATCGGGCCCTCGATGCCGTCGCCCGCCAAGAGCGCGTGGCCTTCGCCCGGGACGCAGTCGGCCGGCGGGGTGCCCTCGCCCTTCGCGGCCTCGCGGCCCATGGCCGTGAGGTACGAGACGAGGTCGTCGGCGGCGGTCTGAACGGCCCAGGGCGCGTCGGGCGCGACCCACACGGTCCAGCGCGCGGGCTGGGTGGCGGGCGGTCCTTGGCAGGCGAGGACGAGAGCGAGGGACGAGAGGGCGAGGAGCTGCGTAGGGCGCATGACGGCGGCAAGTGTAGACGAGGTCGCGTCGGGTCTCCGGGGAGTCGGTTCTGCGGGTCCCGCGCGTCAGCTCTGTGGGTCTCCGATCGCCGAAGATGTGGGCGAGGGGCGACCTACACACGTGTCGGGGCTCGATCGGGCGCGGAGTTCGCCGCTGACACGCGGGTCGACGCGAGCTTCCGCGCGGGGATCGGGAATCGACACGCGTGCGAATGACGGAAGCCGTGCGGGAACCGGCGCTGACACGTGTGTAAATGGCGATCCGACCGCGGCGATCGGCACTCTACACACGTGCAAAATCGAGTCGGCGCGCGGCCGAGACGACCTGACACGTGTGCAAATGGCGAAATTCGACCGCGAAACGCGACTCGCACGTGTGCAAGTGGCCGATCGGGCACGTTTTCGCCCCTTCTTGGGCGATCGTCATGCCCCGCGTGCCCTACGCGCTCCCCTTTTGCCTCCCCGCCGCGTCCAGGGCGCATGCGGTCGATGCGGCGGCTCGGTGTCGAACGGTCCGATGCGGCAGCGACCGGACGCGGCACGACCAGAGGCGGCACGGACCAGAGGCGGCACGACCAGAGGCGGCACGACCAGAGGCGGCACGACCAGAGGCGGCACGACCAGAGGCGGCACGTTCGGGCGCCGCGCGATGTAGGGTAGCGGCGTGATCGTCTTGGCCATCACGCTCGCCGTTCTGGTGGCGGCGCTGCTCTGGGCCCTCCGGACGGGGCGCTCGCGGTTGGAGTGGGTGTTCAAGCCTGCCGCCGCGGCGTGCTTCGTCGCCGGCGGGCTCGTCTCCGGCGCGCTGAGCCATCCCTTCGGCGTCACGCTCTTCGTCGGGTTGGTGCTGGCCGCCCTCGGCGACGTGCTCTTGATCCCGAAAGGCGATCGCGCGTTCGTCGCCGGGCTGGGCAGCTTCCTGCTCGGCCACGTGGCCTACGGGGTCGCGTTCGTCGTGCGCGGGATCGAGCCAGGGTGGACGCTGGCGGCGCTGGCCATCTCGGGCCTGGTGGTGGTGCCGGTGTTCCGCTGGCTCTGGCCGCACGTGGAGGGGAAGATGCGTGGTCCCGTCGCCGCCTACGTCGCGGTGATCACGCTGATGGTCGCGCTCTCCGCCGGCACGTTCGGCGCACACGGCGACGCGCGGATCGTGGTCGGCGCGGTGGGCTTCTTCCTCTCCGATCTGGCGGTGGCGCGGGATCGCTTCGTCGCGCCGGGGTTCGCCAATCGTGCCTGGGGGCTGCCGCTCTACTTCGGCTCGCAGATGCTCTTGGCCAGCACGGCGGCGGCGTGAGCGCGCGGGACGAGGCCCTCGCGGTCATCACGGCGGACGCCACCCTCTCCCCGCTGCTCGAGTTGGCACGCGCGCGGCTCGACGACGACCCCGGCCACGACCTCGAGCACTGCCTCCGCGTGGCCGGTTGGACGCTCCGCTGCGGTGAGGGAATCCTCGACCCGCGCGAAGCCGTCGTCGCGGCGCTGCTGCACGACATCGTCAACGTGCCCAAGAACGACCCGCGCCGCGCGGAGGCGAGCGCGCTCTCCGCCGCCGAGGCGCGCGCCCTGCTCCCCGATCACGGCTTCGCGGCCGAGGCCGTCGAGCGCATCGCGGGCGCCATCGAAGATCACAGCTACAGCCGCGGGGCCACGCCTCGGAGCGCGCTCGGCGAGGCGCTCCAGGACGCCGACCGCCTCGAAGCGCTCGGCGCCCTCGGGCTCTTCCGCGTGATCTCGACCGGGGCCCGGATGGGCGCCCGCTACTTCGAGCCGAGCGACCCCTTCGCCGAGGCGCGCCCGCTCGACGACTTGCGCTTCAGCGTGGACCACTTCTTCACCAAGCTCCTGCGGCTGCCCGAGACGCTGCGCACCGCCGCCGGTCGCGCGGAAGCGCGGAAGCGGGCCGCGTTCCTCGAGGGCGTGCTCCAGCAGCTCGCCGACGAGCTCGGCCACCCCCGGCCCCGCTGAGCGGCCTCCCGGGACGCGAAGTCGAGGCCCTCGTCGCGCGGCGTGCAGCGCGCATCTCGCCGGCGCATCGCCCTACCCCGCGAACGACGTGCGTTCTCGCTCAAGCGCCGTCGAGGCCCGTTCGCACGCCTCGGCGCTCGGACGCGCCGACACGAAGGGAGGTCACCGCATCACGACCGCCGATCGCGCTCGTGGCTCCGTCGAGGCCACCGCCCCCGGCCGATACTCGGACGCGCCGACCCGAACTGCATCTTCGCGGTGCTCGCCTCGGGGGCGACGAACGTCAGACGCGGATACGCTCGCCCTGCTCGGGGACGCGGACCTCCGTGAACTCGCGCTCGGTCAAGAGCGCCGCCAGCACCTCCTGGCTCTTGGGCTCGCCGTGGACCAGCGCCACGCGCCGCAGCGGTCCCTGCTCGCGCACGGCCTCGGCGAAGCGGATGAGGTCGGCCTGATCGGCGTGGGCCGAGAAGCCGTTGAGCACGACCACCTCCGCGCGCCGCTCGCGCTCGACGCCGAAGATGCGCACCCGCGTCCTGCCCTCCACCAGGCGGCGGCCGAGGGTGTGCTGCGCCTGGAAGCCGACGATGACCACCGTGTTCTCCGGGCCGCCGATGGTGGACTTGAGATGGTGGAGGATGCGGCCGCTCTCGCACATGCCGCTGGCGCTGATGATGATGGAGGGCTCGGACGAGGCGTCGATGGCTTTGCTGTCCTCGACGCTCTGTGTGTAGGTCAGCCCGGGGAACTCGAAGGGCGACTCGCCGCCGGCCAGCATGGCGCGGGCGTTGGCGTCGTAGCAGTCGGGGTGAGTCTTGAAGACGTCGGTCACCCGCACGGTCAGCGGCGAGTCGACGAAGACCGGCATCGGCGGCATGCGGCCGGCCTCTTCAGCCTCTTCAATGCGTAGACGATCTCCTGGGCGCGCTCGAGCGCGAACGAGGGGATCACCACCTTGCCGCCGCGCTGATGGTGCGCTGGAGCACGTCGGCCAGGCCGTCGTCCATCCGCTCATCGGGTCGTGGAGGCGGTCGCCGTAGGTGCTCTCGGAGATGAGCATGTGCGCGCCCGAGGGGATCTCGGGGTCGCGCAGGATGGGCATGTGGCTGCGGCCCAGGTCACCCGTGAACACGATCCGCGTCGGCTCGCCCATGTCGTCGATGTCGAGCACGACGATGGCGCTGCCCAGCACGTGGCCGGCGTCGAGGAAGGTCAGGTCGACGCCCGGCGCGATGGTGGTGCGGCGCCGATAGGGCGTGCCGAACATGCTGGAGAGCGTGCCGAGCACGTCCTCCATGTCGTAGAGCGGCTCGATCCGCTCCTCGTCGAGGTGCTCGCGCTCGATCCGCTTGTTCAGGTACTGCGCGTCGTGGGCCTGGATCATGGCCGCGTCCTCGAGCATCGCGGCGCAGAGATCGCGCGTGGCCGGCGTGGCGTGGATGGGGCCGCGATAGCCGCTCTTGTAGAGCATCGGCAGCGAGCCGCTGTGGTCGATGTGCGCGTGGCTGAGCACGCAGACGTCGATGTCCTCGGCGCGGAACGGGAGGTGGCTGTTCTTCTCGAACGCCTCGCTGCGCCGGCCTTGGAAGAGACCGCAATCGAGCAGGACGCGCGAGTGCGGTGTGTGGACGACGTGCATGGACCCGGTGACGGTCCGTGCGGCCCCGAGGGAATTCGACTTCGATCACGGCGCGAGTCTATCAGCGCCCCCGTCGTGCCGCCCGAAGCAAGAGCTCGGGGCTCTCGGAGAGGATCGGCGCCGTCCGCTCCGCCCTCCGCGCGCGTCTGCCAGCCCGGCCTCGACTGGCGCCGCTCCACTGGCGCCCCTCTGCGGCGCGGACGGAGAGCGGCGCGGACGGAGAGCGACGCGGACGGAGAGCGACGCGGACGGAGAGCGGCGCGGACGGAGAGCGACGCGGACGGAGAGCGACGCGGACGGAGAGCGACGCGGACGGAGAGCGGCGCGGACGGAGAGCGACTCGCGCGGTGTGCGTGCGCAGCTCGGCGGCACCCGACCCGGTGCGAGCGCAATCCGGGGTCGAGCACCGGCTCGCTCGCCCGGCCTTCTACGCGCTCGGCGGCGCCTCGGCGATGTCGGCGATGGCGCTCTCGGGGTGGAGGCGGCGCTCGACGTCGGCCAGCGTGAGGATCCCGAGCGGAGCGCCGTGCTCTTCCACAATCAGCCGGCGGACGGCGCGCCGGCGCATGATCGTCTCGGCGTTCAGCAAGGTCTCCGTCGAGTGCACCGTGAGCAGGTTGCTCGAGCAGATGTCGCCGATCCGCATCTCGTTCGGGTCGCCGCCCACCGCGATGCAGCGGAGCACGATGTCCCGGTCGGTCAGGATGCCGCAGGCTTCGTCGCCGCGGGTCACGATCACGTCGCCGATCCCCGACTTCTTCATGCGGCGCGCCGCCTCGCGGACCTTCGCGTCGTGTCGCATCGTCACCGGACCGCGGGTCATCGCGTCGGACACCGTCATCGTCATCGTGCGCCTCCAGATAGAGCCTCACGATCAGGGCTAAGCGCCCCTCGAACCCGCTCAAGCCGCCGAGAGCGCGCGGTCCAGGTCGGCCCACAAATCCTCGACGTCCTCCACGCCGACGCTGAGCCGCATCAGCCCCTCTCCGATCCCTGCCTCCTCGCGTTGAACAGCGGTGAGCGACGCGTGGGTGGTGCTGGCCGCGTGCGTGAGCAGCGTCCGCACGTCGCCGAGGCTGACGGCGCGCGAGATCACCTGCACGGCGTCGTAGGCGCGCGTCCCGGCCGCCAGCCCGCCGGCCACTTCGAACGCGATGAGCGCCCCGAAGCCGCGCTCCATCTGCCGCGCCGCCACCGCGTGACCCGGATGCGAGGCCAGCCCCGGATAGGACACACGAGCCACCCGCGGGTCGGCCTCGAGGCGCCGGGCCAGCTCCGCCGCGCTCGCCGACGCGCGCGCCATCCGAAGCGCCAGCGTGCGGGCGCCGCGGGCGACCAGCATGGCCGAGAGCGGCGAGAGCGCGCCCCCACAGGTGCGCACGCCCTCCTCGCGCACCGAGGCCACGTCCTTCGCCCGCCCGGCGACAATCCCGCCGACCACGTCACCGTGGCCCGAGATCCCCTTGGTGGCCGAGTGGACGACCAGGTCCGCGCCGAACGCGAGCGGGCGCTGGTGGTAGGGCGTGGCGAAGGTCGAGTCCACGACCAGGCGCGCCCCCGCCGCGTGCGCCACCTCCGACACCGCCGAAAGATTGGTGATGGCGAGGGTCGGGTTGGCGGGGGTCTCCACCAGCACCACGCGCGTCCGCGCCGTACATGCGGCTTCGATGGCGCGCGGGTCGGTCGCGTCGACGAAGGAGACCTCCACCCCGAAGCGAGCCAGGTGCCCGCGCAGGAGCCGCGCGGTCTCGGCGTAGAGCCCGCGGGGCGCCACCACGTGCGCACCCGCCGACACGAACGCGCTCAGCGCGCCGTGCATGGCCGCCATCCCGCTCGCCAGCGCCACGGCGTCCTCCGCCCCCTCGAGCGCGGCCATCTTGCGCTCCAGCGCGTCGACGCTCGGGTTGCGCCAGCGGGAGTAGATCGGCCCCTCGCGGGTGCCTGCGAAGCGTCCGCGCGCGTCCTCCGCGTCGGCGAACACGAACGCGCTCGAGAGCACCACCGGAGGCTCGAGGGCGCCGGTCTCGGGATCGGGCGGCTCTCCCGCATGCACCGCGAGCGTGTCGAAGCGTTGGTCGTCCATTGGACGCGCATCATCGCACGCGGCCCGAGCCCGACCACCCGGGGCGCCGGTTTGCGGTACGGTACGCGGGCTCGATGCACGCTCCCCTCCCATTCGGCCAATACGAGCTGGTCCGGCGGCTCGGGTCCGGCGGCATGGCCGAGACGTTCCTCGCCGTGCGCCGCGGGCCGGGGGGGTTCGAGCAGCACGTGTGCGTGAAGCGCATCCTGCCGGCGTTCCAGCTCGACCCGAACCAGGTCCGCATGTTCATGGAGGAAGCCCGGCTCGCCGCGCAGCTCCGCCACGCCAACATCACCCAGGTTGTCGACTTCGGCGTCGTGGCGGACTCGCACTACCTGACGCTGGAGCTGGTCGACGGGATGGATCTGCGCGCGCTGCTGCGCCGTTTGAAGGAGCGCGGCGAGACGCTCGACTGGCCGCTGGCGGTCTTCGTGGCCAGCGAGCTGGCGGCGGCGCTGGACTTCGCGCACAGCCCCGAGCGCGGCCGCAATCCGGTCATCCACCGCGACGTCTCTCCCTCCAACGTGCTCCTCAGCCGCGCGGGCGAGGTCTACCTCACGGACTTCGGCGTCGCGCGCGCGCTCGGCGTCAAACGCCGCACCGAGTCCGGCGTGGTGCGCGGCAAGGTGCCCTACATGGCGCCCGAGTATGCGCTGACAGGCCGCTTCGATGCGCGCAGCGACCTCTTCGGCCTCGGCGTGGTGCTCTTCGAAGCCTTGGCGGGCCAGCGGCCCTACGACGGCGTGACGGATCTGGACACGCTCACCCGCATCAAGGACGGCCGCCACGCACCGCTCGCGCCGATGGCGCCCGACGCGCCGCCTTCGCTGGTGGCGATCGTGGAGCAGCTCCTGGTCCCGAGCCCCGACGAGCGCTTCCAGTCGGCGGCCGCGCTCCTCGAAGCGCTCGCCCACGTCGCGCCGCCGCCCACCGTGTCGAGGCAGCTCGGCGAGCTGGTACGAGGCACCGCCGAGCCGCTGCCGGCCCTCGGGGTGAGCGCGACGAGCCGCACCATGGTGCTGCCCGACGCGTCGCAGCCTCCGGCCTACCCCGCCGTGCAGTCGGCGCCCCCGGACGCCGCCACGCGCACCAGCGACGCCGGCGTGGCGCCGCTCTCGGGCACCGCCCGCGAGTCCTGGGCGTCCACCGATCCCACCCAGATCAGCCAGCACGACCGCCCATCGCCCTACGCCACCCCGCCGAACGTCGTCGGCACACCGGCACCCGCGTTCGCATCACCGGCGCCTGTCTCGTCGCCAGCGCCCGCCGCATCGCAGCCCTCGCCCTCGGTGCCGGCGACGCGCATCACGCCGAGCAGCCGCGCGCGCCACCAGCCGGCCTCGCCCCGGCTCCCGGCGGTGTCGATGGCGCCGCCCGAGCCCAAACGGCGCGGCGTCTGGCTGGCCGTCGTCGTCGGCGGTCTCCTCGCGTTCGCGGCCGCCGGCGCCGGTGCGTACGCGCTGGTGGAGTTGGTCCGGACGGCCACCCGATGAGGGCCGGGTCGCTCTCGCTGGCACAGCGGTGGAAGTTCGCGGCCAAGCCCGCGAGCTGGCCCAAGCTGCTGACGCCCTTTCTGCTCGGCCAGGCGATCGGCGTGGCGGGCGGCGGGACCTCGCCGAAGGCGTTCCTCTTCGGGCTCGTCTTCACCGTCCTCGACCTGCTCTTCATCGTCTTCGCCAACGACTGGGGCGACCGGGACGTGGACGCGATCAAGCGGCGCATGTTCCCGAAGCAGACGAGCCCGAAGACCATCCCCGACGGCATCCTCCCCGCCACCCATCTCTTGCTGGCGGCCATCGCCGCAGCCTCGCTCGCGGTCGCCGTCGCGTTCCTGGCGGAGCACGCCCTGCATCGGCCCGGGCTCGGCCTGCTCGGCGTGGCCGCGGTCGCCGTCTTCGTCGCGTACACGCTGCCTCCCTTGCAGCTCAACTACCGCGGCGGCGGGGAGCTCCTCGAGGCGCTCGGCGTCGGCGTGGCGCTGCCGTGGATGCAGTCGTACCTGGCGTCGGGATCGATCCTGAGCCCCGGGTTGGTGCTCCTGCCCGGCTTCGGCCTCTTCGCGTTGGCCAGCGCGATCGCCAGCGGGCTCGCGGACGAGCGCTCCGATCGGCGCGGCGGCAAGACGACCTTCGTCACGCTCTTCGGCAACCGCGCGGCGCGCCGCGCGAGCGAGGCGCTGGTCCTCGCGGGTGCGGGCGCCTGGGCCTTGGCGGGTCTGGTCGGTCCGCTCTCGTTCTGGGTGGGCGTCATCCCGGCGCTCGTGGCCGTCTTCTACGGTGTGGCGATGCGGCGGCGGAGCGAGGCCGCGCGAACCGACGCGTTCGCTGCGCAGCGTGTCTACAAGGAGGCCTTGCACTTCGCGATCTGGCGCGGAGCGCTCGTGGCGGGCATGTTGCTCGTGTGGTGGCACGTGGTGCTGGGAGGTCGATGAGCGCAGAGGCCGAGACGGCCTTGGCCACGCTGGTCGCGACGGACGCGCGCCTCGCCGCCCGAGGCGTCGAGTGGCTCACCCTCGATCCGGCCCGTGAGCGCGCCAGCTCGCTCGCGAACCTCGGACGGGCCCTCTTGCCGCGCGCGGCAACCATGCGGCCGGGGACCGCGCGGACCTGGGCGGAGGGCCTGTCGGCCGTCGTCGAGTCGGTGCGCACGCACTTCCCCGGCAACCTGCTCTGGGATCTCGATCGGCTCGCGGCGAGCGTCCTGCGCGAAGCCGCTGGCAGAGGCGATCCTGCCGCGCACGTGGGGGAGGCGCTCGGCGAGGTGGTCTCGCTGCACGCGCTCTTCGGACGCGCCACGCCCATCCGCTTTCGCTACGTGCACGACTTCGTCTACGGATTCGACTGGGCGAAGTGGGTGCGCCGCGATCCGTCCGGCCGACGGCGCATCGGCCCCTTCGATCTCGCTTTTCTGCGATCGATGCGCGCCCGCGGGGGCGAGCTGCTGGAGCTGATCGAGCGGGACGACGCGAAGTACCCGCGCCTCGGCGACGCGCGCCCTCGCAATCCCTTCGCGTTCTCGCGCGAGCCGAGCGCAGAGCTGCGGCTGCACCGCGACCTGGCCCGCCGCGATCTCGTGCCGGTCCGCGCGTGGCTGCCGGACGGCGAGCCCACCTGGGACCGCCCCTTCGCCGAAGAGCGCGAGGCCCGCGCGCGAGCGCTCGGACTCGGGAAGAGCGAAGCGCGAGCGCCGTCCACCGAGCACGGCTGATCGCGCCGCGGCCGACTACGAGCGGACGAAGACGAGCGCGGACGAGAGAGCGACGCGCTCACGGAGCGCCGAGCGTGAGCGCCGCCGTCCACCCGAGCTGGAGGAGGGTGATCGCCCCGGCCGCCAGGCCCACGAAGCGCAGGCAGTCGGCCCGGCTCTTCGCGTCCGCGCGCCGCAGGTAGCGCAGCGCGCCCAGCGCGAGGATGGCGGGCGGCACCACGACGGCGGCGGTCCAGGCGGGGGAGAGCGGCGGCCCGAGCTGGGAGACCAGCATCAGCCCCACGCCGAGGAGCACGAGCGCGTCGCGCCGCGCCCGCATCTCGCCGCGACGGACGGGCCAGGTGTGCTTGTCCGCCGCGCGATCGGCCGGGGTGTCCGGCAACGCGGTGAGGATGTTCGACACGAAGCCGAGGAGGACCAGCGGTGCGAAGAGTGGCCACGGTGCCACGTCGAGACGGCCCGCTTGGCAATAGAAGCCGACCAGCGGCAGCACCAGGCCGACACCGAGCCCCTGCAGGAGCTCGCCGTAGCCGCGGTAGGAGAGCCGGAGCGGCGGCACGCTGTAGGCGGCGAGCAAGGCGATGGCCGCGAGCGCGAAGAGAGGCAGCCAGGGCCGGCCGGCCAGGGCACCGACGATCGACAGGATCAGCAGCGACAGCGCTGCCAGCAGCGCCGCCGTGGTCAGCGTGCGGGGCCGAATCGCGCCCTGCTGCAGCACGCGGGAGCCGCCGGAGAAGAGCGTCGGGCTCTCGTTGAGCGCGTCCGCCCGCCGGTCGGCGACGTCGTTGGTGAACACGATGAAGAGGTGGTCGAGCACGCCGAAGCCCATCGCGAGCGCGGCCATCCAGGCCTCGAACCCGAGCCCGAGCGCCCAGGCCGCGGCCTGGCCCAGCATCAGCGGTGGCGCGATGTTCACGTGCGCGAGCGGGCGTGCTGCGCGGAGCCATGCCCGGGCGGACATCGACGGTACGGTAGCAGGGCGTGCCTCGGCCGCATCGCCGGGCAGCGACGGCGACGCGCCCGGTCGGCGGAACCGCTCGGTGCTACGCTCGCTTCGATGTCACTGCGCGTGATCGGAGCCGGCCTCGGCCGAACGGGAACCGCGTCGCTCAGGGAGGCGCTCGGACGCCTCCTGGGCGCGCCCTGCTACCACATGAGCGAAGTGTTCCGCCGCCCGGAGCACATCCCCGTCTGGCACGACGCCGCGCGCGGCGACATGCCCGACTGGCACGCCCTCTTCGACGGCTACGGCGCCGCGGTGGACTGGCCCGCGTCGGCGTTCTGGCGGGAGCTGGCCGAGGCCTACCCCGACGCGCTGATCCTGCTCTCGACGCGGGCCCCGGAATCGTGGTGGAAGAGCGCGAGCGAGACCATCTTCGCCGTGCGGCGCCGGGCCGAAAGCGAGCACGCGGCGATGATGCGGGACCTCTTCGCGAACCGCTTCACCAGCGCGACCGAGGAGCGTGACCAGGCCATCGCCGCGTTCGAGGCACACAACGCCGAGGTCCGCGCCACCGCGCCACGCGATCGGCTCCTCGAGTGGACGGCCAAGGACGGATGGGGACCGATCTGCGATGCGCTGCGGCTTCCCGTGCCGGACGAGCCCTTCCCGCGCGTGAACACCCGCGAGGAGTTCATCGCCCGCGTCCGCGCCCGCACCGACAATCCCTGAGCGACTCGGACGCGCCATCCGGGCGCACCGGCGCCCCTTTTGCTATCGCTCTCTGGTGACGAGCGCGGCGACGAGCACGGTGACGAGCACGGACCCCTTCACGCCGCGGCTGTCCTTGTTCACCGGCAAGGGCGGCGTGGGCAAGTCGACCGTGGCGGCGGCGGTCGCGATGGAGGCGGCGCGACGCGGGCTGCGCCCCCTGGTGGTCGAGCTCGGCCATCGGGCCTCGATGCAGGCCATCTTCGACGTCCCCGACATCGGCCACGACCCCATCGAGGTCGCTCCGGGCGTCCACGCGACGAACGTCGACCTGGATCGGACGCTCGCCGAGTACGTCCGCGAGCACGTGCCCGTGCGCGCCGTGTCGCGACGCATCGCGCGCAGCCGCTCCTTCCGGCGCTTCTTCGACGCCGCCCCTGCCGTCCCCGAGGTGCTGACGCTGTGGCGCATCGAGCAGCTCCTCGCCGAGGCCGACGACGTGGGCGTCCCGCGCTGGCATCCGGTGCTGGTGGACTTCGACGCCACCGGCCACGCGCTGATGTTCCTGGAGCTCCCGCACGTCTTCCAGGGGCTGGTCCCGGCCGGTCCGGTCCGCATGCTCCTCGACTCGTTCGCCGCGCTCCTCTCCGACCACGCGGGCACGTCGCTGCACCTCGTCACACTGCCGGGGAAGCTGCCGGTCCAGGAGACGCTGGAGCTCTGCGCGCGCTTGCGGGCGGAGCACGCCGTGTCGCTCGGCACGCTCTACGTGAATCAGGTGCCCTCCCCTCCGCTGCCGCCGCGCACCGAGGCCCGCATCGACGCCATCCTCGCCCACCGACCGAGCCCGGCGCTCACCGACGATCTCGTGCTGGCACGCCGCGCCGCCCGCGCGCACCGCGCTCGTCGCGAGGAGCTGCGCCGGCTGGACGCCCTCGGCCTGCCGCGGGTCGAGCTGCCCAGGCTGCGAGGGCGCGTCGACGCCCGCGCGCTCGCGGCGCTCGGCAAACGCGCCGGGGGTGCCGCGTGAGCTTCGACGCCGCGTCGATCTTCGACGACCGCCGCCTGATCGTGTGCGTCGGGCCCGGCGGGGTCGGCAAGACCACCCTCGCCGCCGCGCTGGGGCTCGAGGCGGCCGCCCGCGGGCGCAGGGTCGCCGTGCTCACGATCGATCCGGCCAGACGGCTGGCGGACGCGCTGGGGCTCGACGGACTCGACGACCGGCTCCGGCCCGTAGCCGGCGCGGGCGAGCACGGCGGCTCCCTCGACGCCGCGATGCTCGACACCAAGGCGAGCTACGACGCGCTGATCGAGCGCATCACCGACGATCCCCGTGCCCGCGCCCGCATCCTCGAGAACCGCGTCTATCAGTCGTTCTCCCGCACGCTGGCCCGCTCCCACGCCTACGTGGCGATGGAGCGGCTCTACGACGTCCTGTCTCGCGACGAGCACGACCTGGTGGTTCTCGACACGCCCCCGACCCGCAGCGCGCTCGACATCCTGGACGCCCCCGGCCGGCTCCTCCGCTTTCTCGACGAGCGGGTCCTGGGCGCGTTCCTCGGCGGCATCGACGCGGGCGCCGCCGCCTGGCTCCGCGCCAAGGGCGGCGAGGTGGCCATCCGCCTCTTCGGCGCGCTGGTCGGCGATTGGATGGTGGCCGAGCTGGTGGGCTTCTTCGAGGTCTTCTTCCACCTCCGGCGAGGCTTCGCGCAGCGCGCGGCGAGCACGCAGGAGGCGCTCCGCTCGGAGGGCACCGCGTTCGTGCTGGTCACGGCGCCGGAGACGACCCACCTGGCGGACGCCGCCTACCTGCGCGACGGACTGCTGGGCCGCGAGGTGCCGCTCCGGGCCCTGCTCTTCAACCGCGCGTTCGTCTCAAATCTCGACGGATCGCCGCTTACGGCGGGCACCGACTACGATTCCGCCGAGGAGCTGGACGCGGCGTGGCCGGACGCCGGCGACGCGCGCGACGCTGCGCTGGCCGCCATCGACGCCGCCCGGGCGCTGCGCCGCGAGCTCGTCGAGACGAATCAGGAGCTCGAGGACGCCATGGGCGCGTTCGCCGCTCCGGCGGTCGGGGCCGCCCGGCTGCGCTTGCGCCTGCCCAAGCTGGACGACGAGCCGGTCTCGATCCCGGAGCTGCGGGCGCTCCTGGCCGCGGCCGCGCCCCTCTAGGAGCGGCTCGAAACAGCGGTCCGCCACGTTGGTCGGAGCCTGCGCGTGGACCGGCCGTCAGGGCAGATAGAGGCAGAGGTCCGCCACGTTGGTGCCCGTCGGTCCGGTGACGAGCTGCGTGCCGAGCGCCCGGAAGAAGGGGTCCGAGTCGTTGTCTGCCAACGCGGACGTGGGGCTCAGCCCGCGCCGCGCCGCCTCCCCCGCGGCCTCCGCGTCGATCAGCGCGCCCGCGGCGTCGCTCGCGCCGTCCACCCCGTCGGTCCCGAAACAGAGCAGGAGCCCCTCCGTCCACCCGGCCGCGAGCGCGCCGAGGACCAGCTCCTGATTGCGCCCGCCCCGACCTCTTCCGCGCACGGTGACCGTCGTCTCGCCGCCCCAGCCGAAACCGACGCGTCGGGTGTCGCGGGCGATCCGTGCGCCCACCTCGCGCGCCTCGCCCCGCATCACGTCCTCGCGTGCTTCGAGCTCGATCCCGCGCGACGCCGCTTCCCGGATCAGCGCGCCGAGGGCGGTGTTCGTGTCGCCGGCCACCTCGGTTCGAATCGAGGTCGACACAGCCGGCGCCGGAGCCGACACGGCCGTGCGCACCGGCGCCGGCGCGCCGGCCCACAGCCCGTATCGCCGGAGCACCGCCGCCGGATCCGGCGCGTCCTTCGGCGGCGCGCAGGTGGGCCCCGACGCCACGACCTCGGGGCCGATCCCGGGCACATCGGAGAGGATCACGTTGCACACCTTCCCGGGCGCGATCGCCGCCGCCAGACCCCCACCTTTGAGCTGCGAGAGGGCGCGCCGCACCGCGTTGAGCTCGCCGATGTCCGCCCCGGCCCGCATCAACCGGCGCGCCGTATCACGAATGTCTCCGAGCTCGACGCCCTCGCGGGGCAGCTCCAGCATCGACGAGCCACCTCCCGACACGAGGCAGAGCGCGACATCTGCCCGACCGAGGGCCGCCGCCCTCTCCCGCACGTGGGAGCCGGTCCGCGCCGCGTCGGAAGCCGGCTCCGGGTGAGCGCCCACGAGCACTTCCAACCCTGGCAGCGCGACGGGCTCGAGCGCGATCACCACCCCGCCCCGCAGCGCCCAGCGCGAAGCAGCTCGCGCCATGCCCACCGAGGCTTTCCCGAACGCGAACGCCGTCGCTCCGTCGATACGCTCGCCGCTGGCCTCCAGGCGGGCGATGGCGCGCTCGGTCGCCGGCTCCGCGTCCACCGCCGCCAGCGCCGCCTCCGCCAGATCCAGCCCCAAGGACCGCCGCCGGCGGGTCGTATCGCTCACCCCCTCGAGGAGTCGGTCCCGGCGAAAACGGATCACGCTCGAAGCGTCGCCCCATTTTGGCCGGCTCGCACGCTGCGGTCCCGACGTGGCGAGCGCCGGCGGCCATGACATGATGCCGGCCACCGATGCGCGTCGTACTCATCGCCGCCCTCGTCTGCTGCGTGCCTCAGCTCGCCGCCGCGCAGAGCGCCGTCGTCCTCGTACCGCCGGCGGCGGTCCCCGGCGATGCCCTGGAGCGGGCGCGGAGCGGGGCCATCGAGGTGCTGGCCGAGCGCGGGATGCGGCTGGTGCGCGCGCCCGACGGCCCCGAATGCGACGAGGACGCCTGCGCGACCGAGATGGCCCACGAGGCGGGCGCCGAGATGGTGGCGCTCGTCTTCGTCGAGGAAGGTGATGGCGGGCACTCCGAGGTGCGGGTGCGGCTCGTCCCGGCCGATGGCGACCCTCGGGAGGCCGTGGCGATGGTCGGTGACGCCGGCTTCGCCGCGGCGTCGGGGGCCGCGCTCGAAGACGCGCTGGAGAGGCGGAACCCCCGTCGCTCCGGCTTTCTGATGGTGCGGACCCAGCCGCCGGGCGCCCGGGTGGAGATCGACGGGGATCCGGCGGGCGAGAGCCCCCTCCGGCGTATGGTGCGGGCGGGCGAGCACCGCGTGCGGATTGGGGGCGGCGAGGGAGCGCCTCGCGAGCGAACGGTGACGGTGCAGCCGATGGAGGAGAGCGCGGTGGAGATCGACCTCGGCGTGCCCGAGGATCCCGACGCAGCGCAGGTTCCGCGCGGTCCGACCCGCACCGAGCCGAGCCCCTTCAACTGGCTCATCTCCGGCGGCCTGGCGATCGGCGGCGTCATCGCGCTCATCTCGCCGCTGCAGACGCTCTCGACGAACGGTCAGTGCGTGGACGTCATCGAGAACGTCGGCTGCCAGGCCCGGGTGCAGTTCGGCGTGCAGAGCGGAATCCTGCTCGGCTTGGGCATCGCCGCGTTGGCGGGGGCCGTGATCGTCGAGGCGGTGGCGCCGCTGAGGGTGGAGATCCACGTGGACCCGACCCAGGCGATGGTCGGCGTGGAGGGTCGCTTCTGATGGCGCGCGTCACCGCCCTGCTCGCACTGGCCCTCCTCTCCGGCTGCGCCGAGGTCGTCCGCTGCCCGAATGGCGAAATCTTCGCCGATGGAGGCGGCTGCACGGCCATCCCGGACGCGGGCCTACCACCCGATGCTGCCTCCGCCCCCGACGCGGGGTCGCCGGACGCCGGTCCGCCCGACGCCGGTCCGCCCGACGCAGGCCCGTCCGACGGAGGCTGAGCTCGAATCGGCGGTCAGCGCCGCCGGGGCGTGACCATGCGGCGCAGCACGTCGCCGATCCCCGCCCGCGCCCGCAGCTCGAAGCCGGCCAGGAAGAGCGCGGCCCGCATCCCGCTCGCGAAGTCCGGCTCGATGCGCACCGGCTCGAGGTCGAGGCCCGCGTCCCGCGCCGCGTCCCGCCACGGCTCCGCGACCTCGGCGAACACACACTCCACGCCGAGCATCGCGCAGGTCGCGTGTACCGCGAAGAGCTGCCTGGCCCGCTCCCGGTCCGGCTCGCGCAGTCCGCCCGCGTGGACCAGGCAGGCCCGCGCGTCCGAGTCGAGCAGGCGCCGCCCCAGCTCGTCGACGATCCGCTCCAGCTCCTCGGCCTCTTGGTCCCCCCGGAAGAGGACGGCCCAGCAGCGCGGAGCCAGCTCCACCACCGGGACGGCGCCGCCGGCCCGGCCCGCGCCCGCTTCGTCCAGCAGCTCTTCGCGCGCCGCCACGAAACCCTCCAGGCACACCGCCCTCAACGGCTCGACGAGCCCCTCGAGGCCCTCCCGCTCGGTGGCCTCGATCAAGCACGGCGCGATCATCGACGCCGCGGTCGGGCTTGCCCCGAGCACGGCCGCCCGGCGCCCGAGCAGGCTGGCCAAGGTCGACGTCTCCCGCAGCTCCGGCGCGCCGGGGCTCGGCATCTCCACCGCGCTCAGCCCTTCGACCAACGCCTCCGCGACCGGCGTGGCCTCCTCGGCCAGCGGCGCCGCGAGCGCCCGATCGGCTACCATGGCCGCACGCTCGGCGAAGCGCTGCCGGAAGCGATCGGCGATCGCCTCCGCCGCTTTCCGGTGCGCAGCGCCGTCTCGGCTCACCCCGCAGACGATAGTCGAGCGCCCGGATCCGTCCACATTGCTGCGGATCGGAGGCTGCGCCGTTCCCTCGCCGCGCGGCACCTGCTACACGGATCGGCCATGATCGTCGTCCAAAAATACGGCGGCAGCTCGGTCGCCGACGTCGAGAAGCTCGAGCGCGTGGCGGAGAAAGTCGCCCACGCCCGCCGCGAAGGCGCCGACGTGGTGGTGGTGGTGTCGGCCATGGGCAAGACCACCGACCAGCTCCTCGCCCTCGCCCACCAGATCGATCCCAGCCCGCCCCGCCGCGAGCTGGACATGCTGCTGACCACCGGCGAGCGGGTCTCGATGGCGCTGCTCTCGATGGCCATCCAGAAGCGCGGCCAGGACGCCATCTCGTTCACGGGCTCGCAGAGCGGGATCATCACCAACGACCGGCACTTCGACGCGCGCATCATCGAGGTGCGCCCCTTCCGCATCGAGGACGAGCTCGCCCGCGGCAAAGTGGTGATCGTCGCGGGCTACCAGGGCATGAGCTACCGCCGGGAGATCACGACGCTCGGCCGCGGAGGCAGCGACACCACCGCCATCGCGCTGGCCGCCGCGCTCGGAGCCGAGCGGGCGGAGATCTACAGCGACGTGGACGGCGTCTACAGCGCCGACCCGAGAGTGGTCCCGGACGCCGCCCACCTGCCGGAGCTGACCTACGAAGCCATGCAGGAGATGGCCGAGGCCGGCGCCAAGGTGCTCAACTCCACCGCCGTCGAGTTCGCGCGCCGCGCCCGTATCGCCATCCACGCGCGCTCCACCTTCGCGCCGGGGCGCGAGACCCGCATCCACGAGCGGGCCGCCGGCTCGCCGGCCGCGGTGGTCGGTCAGAGAAGCCTGGCGGCCATCCGGATGCGGGGCGGCGCCGACGCGCTCACGAGGCTGCTCGGTCAGGCGGAGCAGCTCGGACTCCCGGTGCGGGAGAGCCGGGTCGACGGAGAACGGGCCGAGGCTCCTCTTGTCCACCGCCGGTCCCGATTGGGTGGCGGCGCGAGCGAGCCTGGAGGCGGAGCTCGGCGCGCTGGACATCGAAGACGCCCTCGGCGCAGTGGCGGTGGTCGCGCCGGATCTCGCGGCCCGCCCCAGCGTGGCCCGCGAGGCGCTCGACGCGATCCGCGCAGCCGGCATCGAGCCGCGCTCGGTCGCCACGACGGCGCTCCGCTTGGAGATGCGCGTGAACGCCGACCGGGTCGACGACGCGGTACGGGCGGTGCACGCTCGCGTGGTGGGAGAGGCGTCGTGAGCGCGACCGTCCTCGTCGTCGACGACGAGAAGAACATCCGCCGCACGCTGCGGATGGTGCTCGAGGGCGAGGGCTACGACGTCGAACGAGGCCGAGACCGCCGAGGCCGGCCTCGACGCGGTGGAGCGCGGCGGGCATCGACCTGGTCATCCTCGACGTGCGCCTGCCCACGATGAACGGCATCGAGGCGCTCGAGCGCATCGCGCGCGAACCCCGCCTCGTCGGCCCTTCCCGTCCTGATGATCTCCGGGCACGCCAGCGTCGCCGAGGCCGTGCAGGCCGTACAGCTCGGCGCCACCGACTTCTTCGAGAAGCCCCTCGATCGCGACCGGGTGCTGGTCAGCGTTCGCAACGCGCTCAAGACCGGGCTCACTCGAGCGCGAGGTGACCCGCCTGCGCGCGGACGTCGAGAAGCGCTACGAGATGATCGGCGAGAGCACCGTGATGCGGGAGCTCTACGCCGACCTCGAGAAGGTGGCACCGACCCGCGGCCGCGTGCTCATCACGGGTGAGAGCGGCACGGGCAAGGAGCTCATCGCCCGCGCCATCCACCGGCTCAGCCCGCGCGCCGAGGCCGCCTTCGTCAAGGTCAACTGCGCGGCGATCCCCGGCGAGCTGATCGAGAGCGAGCTCTTCGGCTACGAGCGCGGCGCGTTCACCGGCGCCCAGGGCCGCCGCAAGGGCATGTTCGAGCTGGCCGACGGCGGGACGCTCTTCCTCGACGAGATCGGCGACATGAGCCTGAGCGCGCAGGCGAAAGTGCTCCGGGCGCTGCAGAGCGGCGAGATCAACCGCGTCGGCAGCGAGAGGGCGGTCTCGGTCGACGTGCGGGTGCTGGCCGCGACCAACAAGCAACCTCGAGAAGGCCGTCGGCGACGGGGAGTTCCGCGAGGACCTCTACTTCCGGCTCAACGTGGTGCCTTTGCGCAGCCCCGCGCTGCGCGAGCGGCGGGAGGACATCCCGCACCTGGCCGACTGGCGTTCCTCCACGACTTCTGCGCGGAGAACGGCATCAAGGAGAAGCCCGTCGATCCGGATGTGCTCGGACCGCCTCACCCAGCAAGCCGTGGCCCGGCAACGTGCGCGAGCTGCGCAACGTGGTCGAGCGGATGGCCATCCTCAGCGGCGACCGCATCCGGGTCGACGACCTTCCGCCCGACGGTGCGGCTCCGAGCCGCGAGGCGCAAGCGGGACCGGCCCGGACGCCTACGAGGACGGCCGGAGGCTCACGCTGCGCGAGTACCGCGACCGCGCCGAGCGGCGCTACATCGCCGCCACCCTCGACGAGTGCGACTGGAACATCTCGCAAGGCGGCGGCGCTGCTCGGCGTCGAGCGGACCAACCTCCACAAGAAGATGCGCGCGCTCGGCCTGCGCCGGGCTGGAAGCGACGACTGAGACCGCTCGTCAGACGGCGGCAGCGTCCGCCGGCGGCACCATGGGCAGCTTCGCCCGGAGGAACGCGACGAGATCGTCCATCTCGTAGGGCTTGGGGACGAAGCCGAGGACCCGGATCTCCGCCCGCTGGAGCTGGCGCTCGCTCAGGTGATAGGCGCTGGTGAGCACGATGCGCACGTCCGGGTGGCGGAAGCGCATCCGGCGCGCGAGGTCGAGCCCGTTGATGCCCGGCATCATCAGATTGACCAGCGCGAGGTCGACGTCCTCGTGGGTGAGGACCTCGAGCGCGGCCTCGCCGTCGGCCGCCTCGAGCACGCGGTAGCCCTCGAGCCGCAGTCCGATGGCGAGGCTCTTTCGCTGGTTGTCCTCGTCGTCGACGATCAGGATTCGGGCGCTCATGCTGACAAACCGCAGGAGAGAAAAATTCGGAGCCGCACCCCGTTCGTGGGGGGGCAGCCGCGGGGCGCGACTCCTACCCCGGAGCTTAGCAACCCTCGTGCCTGACCCTCCGAGCCCGGTGCCACGCGGTTTGTACCCCTGGCGCACCCTCCACGGCTGCGGAGCTGAAAGCACGCCCTTTCAGAACTGAAACCGCGACCGAACCGTCACACCGTGGCTACTGCACGTTCAGGCGCTTCATCTTGCGCCAGAGGGTGGTCGCGCTCAGGCCGAGGACCTCGGCGGCGCGCTCTTTGTTGCCCTCCACGTCGCGCAGGACCCTCTCGATGGCGTCCTTCTCGGCGCGGTCGACCACGTCCTGCAGCGTCTCCGCCCGGGAGGACGAGGACGCCTCCGACTGCCGGGCCTCCGGCGGGATGATGTCGTCGAGCTCGATCTGGCCGTTCATCGCCAGCGCCATGCCTTGCTCGACCATGTTCTCCAGCTCGCGGATGTTGCCGGGGTAGTCGTAGCGCATGAGGTAATCCATCGCGCCGTCGCCGAGCTTCGCCGCGCGGCGCATCTTCTTGGCGAACTTCTGCAAGAAAGTGCTCGACCAGGAGCCCGACGTCCTCCCTGCGCTCTCGGAGCGGCGGCAGCACGAAGCGCGCGACCGCGAGCCGGTAGAAGAGATCCTGGCGGAAGCGCTTCTCGGCGATGGCCTCCTGCAGGTCCTGGTTGGTCGCGGCGACGATGCGCACGTCGACGTGGACCGGCTTGTTCTCGCCCAGCCGCCGGATCTCCCCCTCCTGGATGGCCCGCAGCAGCTTGGCCTGGAACGAGGGAGGCGTCTCCGCGATCTCGTCGAAGAAGAAGGTCCCCCCGTTGGCCTCCTCGAAGAGCCCCTTGCGCGCGCTGACGGCACCCGTGAACGCGCCTCGCACGTGCCCGAAGAGCTCGCTCTCGAGGAGCGTCTCGCTGATGGCCGCGCAGTTCACCGGTACGAAGGGCTTGTCCTGGCGGAGCGAGTTGGCGTGGATGGCGCGCGCCACCAGCTCTTTGCCGGTCCCGCTCTCGCCGGTGATCAGCACGGTGGTGTCGGTGGGCGCGATGCGGACGATGCGACCGAGCACGTCCCGGATCGCCGCCGAGCGACCGATGATGTTGTCGAAGCGGTAGCGCTCGCGGAAGTCGGCGGCCATGGCGACCATCTCGCCGGCGAGCTGGCGCTTCTCCAGCGCCTTCTGGACCTTCACCAGCAGCTCTTCCTCGGTGAAGGGCTTCTGGATGTAGTCGTAGGCGCCGATCCGCATCGCCTCGACGGCGCTCTCGATGGTGCCGTAGGCCGTCATGACGATGACCTCGGTCAGCGGCGACTCCTGCTTCACGTGCCGCAGCACGTCGATCCCGTCCCGGGCACCCATCTTGAGGTCGGTCAGGACCATGTCGTAGGTCTCGGCGAGCACGCGGTCGCACGCCTCGCTCCCGTCGCCGGCCTCGCCGACCTCGTAGCCGGCGCCGCGGAGCATCAGCGACAGGGTCGTGCGCATGTTGCGCTGATCGTCGACTACCAGGATCTTCGGCATCGCAGCGGGTTTATCGGAACTGGGCCCATCGATGCAATCGGCGGCCCGGGTTCGAGACTTCAGTGGGCGTCCGCGCGCGCGGCGGTCGCCTCGCTCGGCGGGTCCGCGGAGCGCTCGGGGATTCTGCTCCACGTAGGCGGCGCGGTCGCCGCGGGTGATGCGGACGGGGGCGGCCGGACCCACGAAGTGCCCCGTCACCGCGTGATAGTCCCACTCCTCTCCAGAGTGCGGGAGCCTCACCTTGGGCGTGACCTCGTAGACGCCGGCCACTTGAAACGTCCCCGGCGGGCAGAAGTAGTCCGCGTCGAGGACCTCCCGGACTCGGCGCCGCGCGCTGATGCGCCGGAAGAGCTCGGGCGGGGGCGAGCCCCCTCCCATCTCGCCGCGGCAGATCACGGTCCCGAGCGGGCCTCGCACGCGGAAGCTCCAGGCGTCCGGCCGCTCGTAGACCCGCGTCGCCCCCTCGCGCGAGCGAATGGAGGGCCTGAGGACCAGTCCCGAGCCTGTGCGCGCAGTGCTCGGCGCCAGCTCGACCACGACGGGCGCCGGCGCTTGGTCCTCACCCACCTCGTGGGTCTGCGCCTCGGGCTGGCTCGGGAACGTGAACGACGTCTCGAGCGACGCGAGCCAGTCCCGGCGGGACGCATCGGCGCCGGCCCGCGCCACCCAGCGTGTGGGGCGCGCGCGCCCTCGCCACCCGTACCGGACCTGCACCTCGGCTCCGCTCTCCAGCGCCCGGAGCGCGCGGCCCGTGCAGTACATCCGCAGGTCGATCCACTCGCGCCAGACCGAGTCCTCGCCCGCGCCGGGGCTCAGGGTACGAACGCGCGCATCGGAGACGCGACGCGGAGCCGCCGGATGCCGGCAGCGGAGCCGGCGCCTTCCCTCTCGCAGCTCGAATCCGAGCAAGCGGCGATCGGCGACCACGTCGACCGGGCCGGCGGCCGGCCGCAGCTCGACGAGGTAGCGGTAGGGTCGATCCTCGCCGTCATATCGAGCCCACGGCGCGAGCTCCAGCGAGACGCGCGGGGCTTCCGCGAGCGCGGTCGGCGGCAGCGCGAGCGACGCGAGGACCAGAGCCATATACCTCACGCGAAGACACCCTCCACCGCGCGCTCCACCTCGTCCCGGAGGTCGGCCGGGAAGACCAAGCGGGGCCGGACGATGGTCTGGTTGCGGAGCTGCCGCAACAGGAACGAGATGTCCCCGAGGCGCCGCACCGGCTGGTGAGAGAGCGTGACCCAGAGCCCCGCGGGCGAGCTCCCCTCCGGCTCCTCGTAGGGGACGTCGGTGGGGACGTCGAGGCGCACGACCAGGTCGGACCTCGCCCCTCGCCTGCGGGCTACCTCTTCGGTGCGGCGAAGCGCTTCCTCCCAGCCCGGCGCCTCCGCGGGATCGTCGGGCAGCGGGATGGTCTTGGGCAGCCGCCGGTGCCGAAGCCGGGCGGCGAGGTCGGCCAGGAGCGGGTCGTCCGCGCGCTCCCACTCCGCGAAGCAATGCATCAGCAGCGGGTCGTCGAGATCCAGGTAGTCGCCGAGGGGCAGGCGCTCACCGAGCACCGCCGCCCGCACCGCGTTCGGCACGCCGGCCGGTGGTGAGCCCTCCCGGATCAGCTCGGCCAGCCGCTGGAACATCGCGCGGATCAGGCACTCGGCCGCCCGCGTGGCCTTGTGGTGGTAGACCTGCTGATACATGTAGTGGCGCGCCAGGAAGAACGCCTCGATGGGCGGGAGCCCCTTGCGCCCCTCGATCGCCAGCACCCAGTCGCCCTCGCCGACGCGGGCGAACGCCAGCGCCCGGAGCAGCCAGTCGAGATCGTAGCGGCCGTACGCGACACCCGTCATGTGGCTGTCGCGCAAGAGGTAGTCGCAGCGGTCGACGTCGAGGGTCCCGCTCACGCTCCGGCAGAGCCAGGCCAGCCGGTGCTCGCCACAGAGCAGGTCCGCCACCCGGTCGGCCATCCCCGCGCTCCGCGCCTCCAGCGCGCGGTGCACATCCGTCCCCGGGTCGCGCAAGAGCTCCATCGTCCACGACTCGTGCGAGCGCGCGTCGGGCAACACCTCCTCGAAGAGGTGGGAAAAAGGCCCGTGCCCCAGATCGTGGAGGAACGCGGCCGCCACCGCCTCTAGCGCGCCTTGCTCGTCGAGCCGCGCGTCATCGGGCAGATCGCCCTGCCGCGCCCGGACCCGCTCGACCAGCCGGGTCATCACGTGGGCGGCGCCCAGCGCGTGGGCGAAGCGGGAATGCTCCGCGCCCGGGAAGACCAGCGCCGTCAGCCCGAGCTGTCGCACGCGCCGGAGCCGCTGGACCTCACGCGTGTCGAGCAGCGACATCACGAGGCGCTCGGCGTCCCCCTCGAACGCGACGAGCCCGTGCACCGGGTCGCGGAGGATCATGGACCGGCACCCTAGATGTCCTCGCCGGAGATCGCAACGCGGTCTGGCCGCACCGAAGGGCTCGAAGCCGCCGTGCGGACCGGGCGGGATCGCCGCCAGGCGCGCCCGGTCGTCCCGCGACGCGACTCCTGCAAGACAGCGAGGCGCGATGAGCGACGCGAACCCTCGATTTCCGGTGGCTTCCGGGCAATCGGTGGCTTAGCGTCGCTCCATGCGCAGGCACGTCCCCATCGCCTTCGTCGCTGCGCTCTCGGTCCTGCTCGCGCTCACGCCGGGCCAGGCGCAGCAAGCTCCTCAGCCCACGCTCGTCTCCCGGCTACGCCAGCTGGTGCAGGACTCGGGGCTGAGCGATCGGGTCGGAATCGCCGTCATCGACACGGCTGACGGGCGCCCCATCTTCCAGCACCACGCCGAGCGACCGCTCAACCCGGCGTCCAACCAAAAGCTGCTGACGGCGTTCTCGGCGCTCCGCACGCTGGGGCCGGACTTCCAGATGCGTACGGCCGTCTACGGACGTATCGACGGCGATTCGGTGAGCGGTGGGCTCGCGCTCCGCGGCTACGGCGACCCGATGCTGACCTACGGCGATCTGCTGGCGCTCGCCCACGACGTGGCGGACCAGGGCGTGCGGCGGGTGGATCGTGTCATCGTCGACGCCTCCTACTTCGACGATCAGGTGCTGCCGCCCGCGTTCGAGCAGCAGCCGCACGAGGTGGCGGCCTTCCGAGCGCCGATCGCGGCGGTGTCACTCGACCGGAACGCCTACGTGTTGCGGGTGCTACCGGCGGACGAGGTCGGCGGGGAAGCGTCGGTCCACCTCGTCGGCGCGTCGTACTTCGAGGTGAGCAACCGGATCACCACCTCCGAGCCCGGCGCCCCGAACGTGATCGCAGACCAGCGCGACGGCGGTGAGCACATGACGCTGCGCCTCAGCGGCACGGTGCCGGTCGACGTGCGCGGCGTGTCGTATCGCCGTCGAATCGAGAACCCGCTCCCGTGGGTGGGCCACGCGTTCGTGGAAGCGCTGCGGGCGCAGGGGATCCACTGCCCGGATCGGATCGAGATCGGCACCACGCCGTCCGGGGCGGCATTGCTGGCCAGCCACGAGTCGGCTCAGTTGGCCGAGATCATCCACGCGATGGGCAAGTACAGCGACAACTTCGTGGCGGAGATGGTGTTCAAGGTGCTCGGGGCCGAGCGCCACCGTCCCGGCCGCGCCGAGGACGGCGTGGCGGCCGTCCGCGCCGCGCTCGAAGGGGCAGGCGTGGACACCGACCACATCGATATCGTCAACGGTTCCGGGCTCTTCGACGGCAATCACGTGGCGGCGCAGAATATCGCGGACATGCTGGGCGTGGCCTACCGCGACCCCGCCATCCGCTCGGAGTTCGTCTCCCACCTGGCCGTGGGCGGGGTGGACGGGACGCTGGCCAACCGGCTGCGCGATCTGCCCGCCCCCCGGATCGTGCGGGCCAAGACCGGCACGCTGAACGCCGTCATCGCGCTGAGCGGCTTCGTGCTCGGACCGCGCCCCGAGAACGCGTACGCGTTCAGCTTCCTCGCGAACGACGTCCGCGGCCGGCACGGACCGGCCCGGGCGCTGGCCGACGGTATCGCCCGTGCTATCGCCGACCACCTGCACGGTCAGCGCTGATCCCCTCCGGTGCATTTCGCATCGGAAAGACGTTCGTGCAGAAATGAAAGCCCCGACCGGGTGGACCGGCCGGGGCTTCATCGTTCGGAGCGCGCCCGAGGCGCCGGGCTCACTCCCGGATCTGCCGCCGGATCTTCGCCGAGGGCCTGCTCCTGCAGCTGCCGGATGCGCTCCCGCGACAGATTGTACTTGTCGCCGATCTCCTTGAGCGTCAGCTCGTCCTCGTCGTCGAGGCCGAACCGCCACCGAAGGATGCGCGCCTCCATGGGCGTCAGGGTGTCGAGCAGACGCCGCACCTCGTCGCACCAGTTCTGGCTGATGAGCTGCTCGTAGGGCGTGGGGACGTTCTCCTGCTCGAGGAAGTCGATGAACTTCCGCCCATCCTCATCGTTGACGGGACGGTCGAGCGAGAACGGAGTCTCGGCCCAGTAACCCTTGATCTTCTCGAGCTTTTCGGCAGCGATGCCGGTCTCGCGCTCGAGCTCCTCCGGCGTCGGATCCTTGCCGGTCCGGGTCGCGATGGCCTGGGTCGCCCGCGCCACCCGGTTGTAGGTGTCGAGCATGTGCACCGGGATGCGTACCGCCCGACCCTTGTCGGCGAGAGCACGGCTGATCGCGTGCCGGATCCACCACGAGGCGTAGGTGCTGAACCGGTAGCCGCGGTTGTGGTCGAAGCGCTCCACCGCCTTCATCAGGCCGATGTTGCCCTCCTGGATGAGGTCGATGAGCGGCAGCCGACCGCGGTTGTAGCGACGCGCGATCGAGACGACGAGCCGCAGGTTCGCCGCGACGAAGCGATTCTTCGCCCGCTGCTGGCCCTCGCTGGGCACGCTCCACGTCCGCCAGGTACTTCTTGAAGGCCGGCGTGATGCGGACCTCGTCACCCAGCATGTCCCGCTCCTCGGCGAAATCGCCCGCGAGACGGTGGACCGCCTGGTCCGACTGCTGGACGAAGATGCGGTCGCTGTCGAGCTCGCGCAGCCGCGTCGACAGACGCAGGGCGGTGGTGTTCCACTTGGTCTGGGACCGCTTCGCCAGCTTTCCGCGCTTCGCCGTGCGGGCCATCTTGCGCAGCGTGATGATTTCCGCGGCCGGGGCTCCTCGACGTAGCGCTCGATGAGCGCCGCCACCGTCTCGAAGACCTGCGGGTAGGAGAGGAGCGCCTGCCAGTAGCCGATCTCGAGCCGCTCCACCTCCTTGCGCCGCCTGGACCTCCTCCTGCGGAGTCAGGACGCGGTGGTGGCCATCTCGCGGAAGTACCGGGAAAGGGTGGAGTCTCCTCCGCCCTGGCGCTCCATCTCTTTGAGCGCCTTCTCGGCCTCTGCCTCCGCCTCGACGAGCTGCTTGGTGTCGGGCTCCTGGGTCCCATCGAGACGGCGCTTGTCCGGCGCCGAGCCCTTCTGGACCGCCTGTGCTGCCTCGTTGGCCATGGGGAATCCGATCTCCTCTCCGAGCTCACGTGTGGAGCGATGCCTCGAACGGTCGAGTCTCCGCTCCGATTCCGCGCTGACGCGCCGCCGCCCAGTCCCCAGGTGCGAGGTTGCCGAGCGGCCGCCCGCCGCTTTGCACGCCACGTGCCACGACGTGAACGGTCGGTCACACGCCCGACATCGAGGTCTCCGGTGGTTCACGGCTGCGAATCATCGGTAGTGCATTCATGAGAAATCCGAGCGCGCTCGCAGCTGCGCGCTGGCGCTAGTATGGATGCATCGCGCGCGCTGCACAGGTCACCAAGCCGTGAGGGTCCGGACCCTTCCCCAGATGCGGCTACGAAGATGTCCACCCTATCGAGATACTACGGATCTCTGGCGCCGCGGCCCGGCCTGGCGCTCGCCGCGTTGGCGAGCGTGACGCTGCTCTCGGGGACCACGATCGTGTACGCGCTCCTGGCCGGACCGATGCTCGCGGCGGTGGAGTCACGATCGCTTCCGAGCGCGGGGCCCCTGACGTTCGTGTCACTCCCGGGCGGTCCCGTCACGACGGTGGCGGCTATCTCGGTGGCCGTCACGGTGGCCAGAGCAGTGGCCGGCTACGGCTCGCGGCTCGCGTCCGCACGGCTGGGCCAGGACGTGGTGCGGCGGCTGCGAGAGCGGATGTACGCGCACCTCTTGCACGCGGCGCCGGAGGCCCTCTCGAGCATGCGCCGCGGCGAGCTCGCGTCACGCCTCGCCACCGACGTGAGCCAGGTCCAGATGCTGGTGGGGAGCAACCTGATCTCCGTCGTCGGCGACATGGTCACCCTCGGCGGGTTGGTCGTGCTCGCCTTCGAGCTCGACCTGGTGCTCGCCTGCGTCGCGCTGGCGGCGGTGCCTCCGATCGCCTTCATCGTATGGCGGATCGCCGGCGCGGTGCGGCGGGCGCATCGCCGCGTGTGGGAGCAGTACGCGGCGCTCTCGAGCCAGGCCGCGGAGCTCGTCGACGCCGCCCCGGTGATCCGGGCCTATGGTGCGGAGGCGCAGGCGTTGGAGTCGTTCGTGGAACGAGCGCGGGAGCTCGAGAGACGGGCGGTGCGCGCTCAGCGTTGGAGCGCCGTCGGCGGGCCGCTCGTGCAGTTGATGGGCGCGGCTGCGCTGGTAGCGGCGTTGATTCTCAGCGGGGCTCGCCTCGCGAGCGGCGACCTGGCCGTCGGCACCTTCGTCTCGTTCTTCGCGGCCATGTTCTTCGTCTACCGGCCGGTGCAGGCGCTCGGCGCGACGGTGCACCAGGTCGCCTCCGGCCTGGCGGCGCTCGATCGCGTCGACGAGGTGCTCACCCTGCCGATCGAGGCGAACGACGTCGGCGCGCCGGCGCCGGCGATGCGGGAGGAGCTCACGCTCGCGGGTGTGCGCTTCGCCTATCGGAGCGGCGAGCCGGTGTTGGACGGTGTGGACCTGCGGGTCCGGGCCGGCGAGTCGCTCGCGCTGGTGGGCGCGAGCGGCGGGGGCAAGACGACCCTGCTCCGGATCCTCCTCGGGCTGCTGCCGCCGGACGAGGGCGCGATCCGCATCGATGGGCACGCGCAGGCCGGCTCCCAGCGCCGCAGCTGGCGCGAGCAGTTCGCCTGGGTGACCCAGGAGCCCCTGATCTTCGCGGACACCGTGCTGGCCAACGTCGCGCTCGGCGACCCGACGCCGGACCG
Organism: uncultured Pseudomonadota bacterium; assembly: GCA_963832725.1. Taxonomy (GTDB): domain Bacteria; phylum Myxococcota_A; class Polyangia; order Polyangiales; family Sandaracinaceae; genus JAEZBP01. The sequence goes on along the minus strand of CAWHVG010000003.1, from coordinate 433,293 downwards.
GGAGCGCGCGGCCGAGGCCCTCCACGGCGCCGGCGCGCTCGACCTGGTGGAGGCGTTCGCCGAGGGTCTCGACACGTCGCTGAGCGAAGGTGGCAAGGAGCTCTCCGGAGGGCAGCGGCAGCGCCTGTGCATTGCCCGCGCTCTCTATAGAAAGAGCCCGATCCTGCTCTTCGACGAGGCGACCTCCTCCCTCGACGGGCCGAGCGAGCGGGCCGTGGCGGAGACCATCGAGTCCTTGATGGGCCAGCACACCGTGATCATCGTCAGCCACCGCCCGAGCACCGTCCGGCGCGCCGACCGCGTGGCGGTGCTGGAAGGCGGCCGCGTGGTGGAGACTGGCCCGCCCGAAACCCTGTGGAACACTGGGGGGCGCTTTTTCGCGCTCTTCAGGGACGCGACCATCCAGTGAGACATCTGTCCTTCGTGGCCGCGCTCGTGCTCGCGAGCGCCCTCCCCTCCTTCGCGGCGGCCGAGCCGCTGCCCTTCGCCGGGCGGATCTCGATCGGTCGCCCCGCCCGTGACGTCGAGGTCCACGTGACCCCGAGCGACGACGGCACCGACTTGTCGCTGCGGCTCGGCGCCCGCACGGTCACCGCGACCCTGCCCATCACCGGTGCGCAGGAAGCCGAGGTGGAGCGCGTCGAGGTCGCGGGCGCGCCAATCGCCATCGTGCGAGCCCGCGGTGACGACGCCGAGGCGGCCGCGCTGGTCGCTGTCGAAGGCGGCCGGCCGCGCGTTCTGTGGACCGGCCGGCTCGACCTGCACGGCGATCCGGGCGAGCGGAGCGCGGATGTCCTCTCGGTGGAGGACCGCACCGGCGACGGCCGGCCCGACGTGGTGGTGGGCATGCGGCGCGAAGGCGGGAGCCTCTGCGGCGAGGACACCATTCTCCTGCCCCGCGCCCTCGATCCCAGCCAGGGTGCGCTCCGCCCGGTCTCGCTCCGGCGCGTCCACGGCGAGCCGCGGGCGGTGACGGCGAGCCGCGAGAGCCCCGGCCCGAGCGGCGCGCCGCTCTTGTCCGCGCTGTCCTTCTCGGGTGCCTCGAGCACCGCAGGCCGCCCCGAGGACGCCAGCGGGCTGACCCCGCCGCGCGCGCTCGACGACGGAAACCCGGAGACGTTCTGGGCCGAAGGCCGCGGCGGGCCTGGCGCCGGCGAGTTCGTGGTCGCCCGCTTCGACGCGCGCTTCCCCATCCGCGCGGTGGCCGTCACGGCGGCCAGCGGCGAGGCCGGCGCGACGCTCGGGCGCCCGCGGACCTTCTGGCTGCGAGGGGACAGCGGCCCGCCGATCCGCGTGACCATGCCGGAAGACGCGGGGCTGCACCCGGGCGAGCGCTACTGGATCACGCTGCCCGAGCCCCTGCCCTGGCGCTGCGTCGCGCTGGTGCTCGACGAGGCCTACCCACCGGCCGGCGTGCGCGACGCGGCGGTGCACACGGGGCTCGGCGAGATCGAGGCCTACACGGAGCTCGACTTCGGGGGCGGGCTCGACCAGCTGGTCGCGGTGCTGGTCGAAGGACGCGAGGGCGGCGACGAGGCCGCGCGGCTCTTGTCGGGGCTGGGGCAGCCCGCCGTGCAGGCACTGGCGGAGGCCTGGGATCGGCTCGACGCGCTCGGACGCCGGCGGGCCGTGCGCGTCTTCGCGGACGGCGCGCGGCGCGGCGCGGCCGAGGTCGGGATCCCCGCCCTGGCCCGCGCGGCGCGCGACGACACGGAGAGCGTGCGCGAGGCGGCGGTCCAAGCGCTCGGCACGCTCGGTCCCGAGGCGGGCCGGCAGCTCGCGGCGCTGGTCGCGGAGCCCGGTCCGACCGGGGACGCGGCCGTCCGACCGCTCTTGCGCCACAACCCGGCCCTCGCGGTCGACGGGCTGCTCTCGGCGATGTCGGCGGAAGGCGGGAGCGAACGCCCCGTCTTGCGGGAGGCGCTCTCGGTCGCGCTCTCGCGCGGCGGCGAGCCCGCGCAGGAGCGCTTCGAAGCGTGGCGGCTGAGCGATCCGCCCCTCGCCGCTCGCGCGTCGGCCGCGCTGGGCCTGGCCCGGCAGACCGCGACCCGGGCGCAGGCCTCACAGCTGGTCGGCGGCGCCATCGGGAGCGCCGAGACGTTCTCCGACCGCTGGCGTCTCGTGGGCGCCGCGCGTCAGCTCGAGAGCGACGCGGAGGGCGACGCCTGGCTGGCCGCGCAGGCGCACGACGCGGAGGAGTGGATGGTCCGCGCGGCCGCCGTGGACGCGCTGGGACGGCGGAACGCCGAGCGAAGGCTGGAGGTCGCGCGCGCCGCGCTCTCGGACGACTACCCCCGCGTCCGCGTGGAGGCCGTGCGCGTTCTGGACGACGGCGACGAGGACGACGAGGCGCTGGCGGAGCTCGTGCGGGGCGACTCTTGGCCGATGGTGCGGCAGGCGGGGGTCGAGGCGCTCTGGGATCGGCCGGCGGCGCGCGGCGTCGTCCGTGCGGCGGTGCGGGATCGTTCGGCCCGGGTTCGGCAGGCGGCCTTGGTCGCCCTCACCCGAGCTCGGGATCGGGCCGGTTGGCCCTTGGTCCGCGCGCGGCTCGCCGACAATCAGGAGTGGCCCCAGGTCACGGTGGCGGCGCTGCGCTACGTGCGCGCGCTCTGCCTCACCGACGCGAGCGACCTGGTGCTCGACGTCATCCGGCGGGGCTTGCGCCCGGGCGCTTGGCAGCCGGACGTGGACGTGGCGGTGGTCGCGGTCGACCTCGCCATGATGCTGGGCGGAACGGGGGCCGAGGCCGCCCGGCGCATGGTCGACCGGCCCGATGTGCCGGCCTCGCTCCGGGCCGCCCTGGAGCGGCGGGCCGCCCACCCGACCGAGTGCCAACCCGAGGGCCGACCCGAGGGCCAACCCGAGGGCCAACCCGAGGGGGAGTGAAGTCGTACTTCAATCCCGGGCAGGAGCCGTGGTAGGGTCCGCGACGCTCGTGTCTCCGGGGAGAGCTTGTTTCGCTCGGGCCGCCCCGAGCCCCCGTTTCCCCCGCGAATCTCGTGCGATGACGAGGACTAGACGACGATGAACGTGCGCTCTCGATTCGCCTTCGTCCTGGTGGCGATCGCGGCCCTCGGTGGCTGCGGCGAGAAGGTGGCCTCCGATCTGGACATCGAACGCCTCCCGGACGTGAACCCCAGCCTGCCGGACGTGCCGCAGCTGCCGCCGCCTCCCCACGAGGTGCAGTACTCGGACGGCTGCTTCAGCGTGTACGGCGTGCGCCGGCGAAGCGGTACGACGATGGACACCGACGTCTGCGTGACCGGCTACATCGTCGACATCTACCAGCCGCCGGAGTGCCCGGAGGGCCGCACCTGCGACCCGCCCGCGGCGCCGCACCTGTGGGTCGCGGACGCACGCGACGCGGGTGAGGACGACGACCGCATCATGGTGGCCGGCTACGCCGAGAACCAGCAGCAGATCGACGAGGCGGTCGAGCAGGCCGAACGCGGCCGCTACGAGCCACCGGATCCCGAGTCCGGCCTCCTGCCAATCCCGACCGACTTCGCCGTCGGCTCGAAGATCGAGAATCCAGGGCCGCTTCACGCGGATGAGCTCGATGGGCTTCAACGTGAGCAACGGCCTGGTCGACTACCGCGGCCACGAGACGCTCGAGCCGCCCCCGGGCACCGAGACCGAAGAATAGGCTCTCTCTGCGCGGACGAACGGGACGCCGGCACTCGCCAGCGTCCCGTTTGCCGTTCTGGGGCCCCGTTTCCTCGCCTCCCCCAGCCAGGGAACACGAGCTACGGCTCTAGCTCGACTCCCCCAGCCAGGGAACACGAGCTACGGCTCTAACTCGCCTCCCCGGGCCAGGGAACAAGAGCTACGGCTCCAACTCGCCTCCCCGGGCCAGGGAACACGAGCTACGGCTCTAACTCGACTCCCCGGGCCAAGGAACACGAGCTACGGCTCTAACTCGACTCCCCCAGCCAGGGAACACGAGCTACGGCTCCAACTCGACTCCCCGGGCCAGGGAACACGAGCTGGGAACACGAGCTCGGGCTCCCGCGAGCAGAACGCGGCGTCACGCCCCGGTGGGCCGGCAACTGCTCAGGGGACGTAGGTGAGCAGGTCCGACACGAGCTCGGGCCGGAAGCGGTACACCACGCTCAGGTCGCTCCGCCGGGCCGGCACGAACGCAGCCTCGCCCTCACCCTGCTCGCGGCCGAGGTCGATGGACCACTGGCTGCCGTCCGTCTGCGTGACGCGCGCCCGAACCTGCGGCGGCTCGAGCCCGAGCGTGCCGTCCGGCGCGCCGTAGCGTTCCACGCCGCTCGCGCGCAGCGTGGAGAGCCAATCCATCAACGCGCGGGTCCGGTCCGCGTCGGGCGCCGCCCCATCCGGGAGCTGCCAGCCGTTGCCCTCGCGACGAAGCTCCGCCACCGGCGCGCCCTCGCGCTCCAGCCTCAGCGCCGCCACCTCGCTCACCGGCACCGTCAAGAGATCCAGGCTGACCAGGTGCGCGTCGAGGGCGTCGAGCGTCTCGCGCGAGAGCTCGAACACGCTCTCGTCCCCTGCGAGCTGCGCGTAGGCCCCGTCGACCGTGGCAGTGCCCACCCGGAGGGTCACCGTCCGCACCGGCTCCTCCCCGTCGGCGGCGAACCCCACCTCGACCGTGAGCCGCGGCGCGCTCAGTCCGTGCTCCGGCGCCGGGCGCTCGGCCACGAAGCGGATCGCGGTCAGCTCCGCCATCTGCCGCGCCTCCTCGCGCACGACCACGCGATCCGCCTCGGCGGTGACCGGGGCTTCCAGCCTCCAGTCGCCACCCTCGCCGCGCACCGCGCGCTCCACCACGCCACCGCGCCGGATGGTGATTGAGCGCGCGTTCGCGGCCTCCTCGTGCACCAGCGTGCGGTCCCGGAAGCGGTTCGGCCCCGCCGTCAAGAGCGCGGCCACGCTCGCCTCGAAGCGCACGGCCACCGGCTCCTCACCGCGGCGCACCCACGCGCCGTCCGGCTCGACGTTCCCGAGCCGGATCACCGTGTCGGCGTCCTCCTCGTCGGAGCGGGAGATCGTCAGCGTCGCCGCCGGCGTCGACAGACCGTGCCCCGGCTCGCCCTCGATGGGCTCGAACGCCTGCGCCCGGCTGTCCCGAAGCTGTCGCAACCAATCCGCGATCGCGGCGTCGTCGGCCGCGGTCTCGGGCGCGTCGCCGACCGTCAGCTTCCAGCTCGCGTCCTCGCGCTGCAGCGTCAGGGTTCGGTCTCCCGCCTCGAGCGCGACCCGCTCCACCGCGTCGGCGCTCACCGACACCAGCCGGCCCTCTCGGACGGCCGCCGGATTCGAGCTCGAGCGGGCTCAGCTCGCTCGTGAGCACGCAGACCACCGGGCCCTCGTCGCCGGCCAATGCGTAGCGCTCGCTGGTGTGCTCGCCGCACGCATCGCCGACGCGGAGCCGTCCGACCCGCGTGCCGTGCGCGTCGTCCGGGCGGGTGACGGTCAGCTCGCGCCAGGGGTGGTCGAGCCCGTAGCGCGCGAGATCCCCCGCCTCTTCGGCGGCGAAGCGCGCCGCGTGCACCTCGCGCGGCAGCCGCAGCAGGCGGTCGACCGCGCCGGCGTTGGCCCAACCGCGCACCGGCTCGCGCACGTGCCAGCGCTCGCCCTCCTTCTCGAAGGCGATGGGCTCGCCCGCGCCTTCGAGCCGCACGCGCACGGCGTCCGAGCCGTAGAAGTCCTCGGGGAAGAGGTCCTTGTCGCGGAAGTGATCCACCCCGTGATCGATCGACTCGATCAGGTCGGCGCCGACCACGTAGGCGCGCGCCTCGTCGTCGGCCGCGACGTAGATGCCCTGCCCTTCGGGCGCCTCGCCGCCGACCGCGAGCCGGCCCTCCTCGCCCGCGACCCGGTAACGCACGACGAAGCGCGGGTGGGTGAGCCCGTAGCGCTCGCGATCCTCCGCCGTCACGCCCGTCAAGGTGCGCTCGGCCATCAGGAACTCCAGCGCGCCCATCAGGCTGTCGACCGCGTCCTGGTCCGCCTCCGCGTGCACGGGCTCTTCGAGCTCCCACAGCCCGAGCGCCTCCGGATCCTCCTCCGGCGGAGGCATGCGGCCGAGCACGATGGGCTCGTCGTCGCCGCGGACCAGCGACACCTGCGTGACCTGATCGCGCAGGAAACGGCTCAGCACGTGGTCGCTTCGCTGCGCGACGTCCCCGGTCGACAGGGTGCCGCGCTCGAAGAGGAGGATGAACGCGAGCAGCGAGCCCGCGATCACCGAGAGGACGATGGTGGTGCGCTGGTTCGTCATGACGGGCTCACAGGCGACGGTTCCACCACACGGCGATGCCGAGGAAGACGAAGGCCAGCGGGATGAGCACCACCACGCGGAAGAAGAGGTTCGAGACGTCCTCCTCCGACGGCATGCCGGGCTGATCCACGGTGCGCGGCGGGATCGAGATCAGCGCCTCGCGCTCGGTGACCCAGCCGAGGACGGCGCCGGCGAACGCGCGGTTGGCGGCGGCAGGCTGGCCGAGCAGCTCGCTGGTCAGCATGGACGCGTCGCCGAGGACCACCACGCGGCCGCCCGTCGGCGCTTGCTCTTCGCTCGGGCCTTCGGACGCGCCTTCCGGCGAGCCGGGCGTCTCCTCGCTCACCTCCACCCGCGTGGCCACGCCGAGCGACGCCGGCCCGGCGATGTCGCGGGGGTCCGGCTCACCGAAGTCGCCCTGGGCGAGCGAGGCGAGATCGGTCTCGCCGTAGCTCCGCGCGCTGGCGCGGACCAGCACCTTCGCCATGTCGCCGATTGGTCGCACGCTGCGGGCGGTCGACACGAGCAGGCCCATCCCGGCGCCGCGGAAGGGCTCGGTGATGGGGTGCTGGCCGAAGTCGCCGACCAGGTAGAGGGCGATGGGATGGCCGGGCCCGGCCGGGATGAACGCCGGATCGGGCTCGACGACGATGTCGCGATCGAGCCGGATGCCGAAGTCCCGGAGCATGTCCTCGAGCCCGGTCGGCTCGATGCGGCGCTGGTCGGGATCCGGGATCGGATCCAGCGCGAGGAAGAGGTTGCCGCCGCCGCGGGCGTACTCGCGCAGAAGCCGCGCCTCCGCCTCGTCGAACGCGAGCTCGGGCCCGATCACCGCCACCGCGTTGCAGCTCTCCGGCACCGCGTCGAGCCCGCGGGTCTGGATGGTCTCGTGGGCGAGGTTGTCGCGCCGGAGCTCCTGGGCCAGCTCGCCCAGCCCCTCGGCGCCGCCCTCGAGCGGCAGCTCGCCGTGGCCGGTGGTGAAGCAGACCGTGGTGGTCCGGCCCGAGGTCACCTCCAGGATGGCGCCCGTGACGGCCTGCTCGGCCTCGACGTTGAGGCGGATGGTGTCCTCGCCGCCCTCCGGCTCGAAGCTGTGGCTGACGGAATCGTCGCGGCCGATCTCCCACTGCCGCGGGCCGGACGCGACCACGACCGCCACGTCCGAGGTGGTGACCACCCCTTCGCGCGTCGCGCGCTCGGCCATGCCGAGGTGGAAGCGCTGGACCACCTGCTGGTAGCCACCCGGATCGCGGTGCGGGTCGACGTAGTGGAGCTCGATGCGATCGGTCGCGGCGCGATAGCGCTCCAGCAGGTTCTGCAGCTCCGCGTGCTCCGGCTCGGACTCCGAGAGGAGCACCCAGACCTCGATCGGCTCGGAGAGCCCCGCCAGCACGTGCTCGCTGCGATCCGAGAGGGTGAAGATTGACTGCTCGGTCCAATCCCAGCGCGCGTAGTGACGGAACGCCAGGTAGTTCACCATGAAGACGATCGACGTCAGCAAGAGCGCGTTGAGCGCCAGGTAGAGCCGCGCCGAGCTCCGGCGGTGCTGGGCTTGCTGGGCTTGGGCTTGCTGGGCTTGGGCTTGCTGGGCTTGCGCCTGCTGGCCTTGCGCCCGCTGGGTGTCGTCCCGATCGCTCATCCCTCGACCCTCCGCTGCGAGAGGACGGCCACGGCGAGCGTGACCGAGAGCGTCGCCACGGTGGCGTCGAAGACGAGATAGCGGGTGTCCACGATGCCCTTCGAGAAGGCCTCCATGTGGCCCCAGATCGAGATGTACGCGAAGACGTCGCGGTACTCGTCGCCGAAGAGATAGATGCCGAGGCCGGCCAGGAAGAGCCCGCAGAGCGCCAGGAAGGTCAGGATCGCGGCCACGATCTGGTTCTTCGCGATGGCGCTCATCAGCGTGCCGATGGCCATGTAGTACACGCCGACGCCGAGGACGCCGAGGTAGCTCGAGCCGACCATGCCGAGGTCGACGTCGCCGTAGCGGCTGGCGAGCCACACGTAGAGCAGCGTGGGCACCCAGAGCGCGATCCACACCACCACGGCGGACAGGTACTTGCCGAGCACGATGGCGGCGTCGCTCACCGGGGCCGTCATCAAGGGCTCGATGGTCCCGCGGCTCTGCTCCTCGGCCAGAAGCCGCATCGTGAACACGGGGACGAAGAGCAGGATGGGCAGGTAGAAGAGCGTCGTCTCGCCGAAGAACGCGCTGGTGAGGTTCTCGCTGGCGCTGACGTCGAAGGGGTTGGCCGCGAACCAGCGGGCGATGGAGAAGAAGCTGTAGCCCGTGATCAAGAGCCACGCCGTCATGACCACGTAGGCCAGCGGCGAGATGAAGAACGCGTAGACCTCGCGCTTGAGGATCGTCCAGGTCGCCCTCATCGCGCCTCCTCGTCGTCCTCGTCGTCTTCGGCGTGGTCCGCCTCTTCTTCGGCGGCGTCCGAGTCCTCCTCCGCAGCCTCGCCGGCGGCTTCCTCGTCCTCGCCTACGTCCTCGGTGGTGAGGTCGGCGAAGACGTCCTCGAGCGACGCTTCCTGCCGGCGCAGCTCGCGCAGGACCAGGCCGGCCTCGGCGACCGCGGAGAAGACCCGCTCCACCAGGTCGGCGTCGTCGGTGGCGTCGAGCCGCGCCCGGACCAGCGCCCGCTCCCCCTCGCCGCTCACCACGCGCAGCTCGCTCACCTCGCAGCCGAGCGCGCCGAAGGCCTTCTCGAACGCCTCGAGCGCACCTCGACCCTCGATCCGCACGATCTGCTTGCCGGCCGCGCCGCCGCGCAGGTCCGAGGGCTCGCCTTCCGAGACCAAACGCCCGCGATGGATGATCAGCACCCGGTCGCAGAGCGCCTCGACCTCGGGGAGGATGTGGGTGCTGACCAGGACCGTCTTGTCCTTGGCCAGCTCCTCGATGAGCTTGCGGACCTGCCGGATCTGGTTCGGATTCCAGCCCCGCCGTCGGCTCGTCGAGCACCAAGAGCGGCGGATCCGCCACCAGCGCGTCCGCGAGGCCGACCCGCTGCCGGTAGCCCTTGGAGAGCTGCCCGATGATGCGGTCGGCGACGTCGTCCACGCTGGCCTGGGCCAGCGACGCTTCCACCCGCGTGGCGAGCTGCCGGCGCGGCACGCCCTTCAGCTCCGCGCGGTAGCGCAGGTACTCGCTGACCCGCATCTCCGGGTAGAGCGGGCACGCCTCGGGCATGTACCCGATGCGCTTGCGGGCCTCGATTGGCCTCGCCAGCGCGTCCACGCCGCCGATCCGGATGGAGCCGCCGGTCGGGGCCAGATAGCCCGTCAGCATCCGCAGCGTGGTGCTCTTGCCGGCCCCGTTGGGACCGAGGAAGCCGCAGATCTGACCGCTCGGCACCTCGAAGGTGAGGTCCTGGACCGCGGTGTGGCTCCCGTAGCGTTTCGTGAGGTTCTGGACCTCGATCACGTCCATCCTCCGTCCAGGGCGTCGACGCCTGCGGGCGGTCTAGTCGAACGACCCGAGGCGAGCAAGGCTCGACACGAGCCGGTTTTTTGACCACCCGGCTGGCGCCACCGCAACGTGCTTGTATGGTGGTGATCGCCGCGTTGGTGCTCGGGATCCTGCTGGCGCAGGACGTCTTCGAGCTGCTCAATCGACCCTCTCTCTCCGGGAGACGAGCTACGGACCTCCGGCACCACTGAGGAAGAGCGCCCTGGGGCGGCTGAATGCGCCACTCCCCGCCGGCAACGGGTCGAGGGAGGCTGACGCATGGTAACTTCGCCCCTTCCCGCCCTACCTCTGTCCCGGAGCGCGAGCGTCGCACCGACCCGTTCCATGGACCTCGACGCTCTGATCGCACGAGCCCAGGAAGGCGACACGGACGCGTTCCGGCAGATCTTCGTGCGGCATCGGAACGATGTCACCCGCATCGTCTACCGGATGCTGGGACCGTCGGCCGACGTCGAGGACGTGGTCCAGGACGTGTTCCTGAACGTCTACCGGTCGCTCCCCTCCTTCCGTGGGGACGCGAAGTTCTCGACCTGGCTCTATCGCCTGTCGACGAACGTGACGCGGATGCACCTCCGGCGCGGTCGCTCGCGGCCCCGCTTCGCGGACGTCGAGGTGCCCGAGGCACCGCGCGACGGGGCGCCGCCCGACACGCCGGACGTACACGTGGAGCGCGCCGAGCGGGTCCGCGCGCTCTACCGCCTCCTCGACGCGCTCAGCGAGAAGAAGCGCGAGGTGCTGATCCTCCACGATTTGGAGGGCGTCCCGGCCAAGGAGATTGCCGGCATGGTCGGCATCCCGGTGCTGACCGTCCGCACGCGCCTCTTCTACGCGCGCAAGGAGCTCTACGCGGCCCTGGCCGACGAGCCCAGCTTGCAGGGTGTGATGGAGGTCCTAATGGACAAGCTCCCCGGCCGCCCGAAGCGCACGCGCAAGAGCTCGGAGGAGGGAGCGGCGCCGTGACCCTTCACCGCCCGAAGACCGCCGCGTTGATCGCATACGCCGAGGATCTTCTCTCGGCGGACGGACGCGCGCGTCTCGAGCGACACCTCTCCGGCTGCGAGACCTGCCGGCGCGAGCTGGCCTCCGTCGAGGCCTACGACGAGCTCACCGACGAGGCCCGCCGCGCGCCGGTGCCGGACGTCGACTTTCGCCGCATGGAGGGCGCGCTCTCGCGCGAGGCGGAGCGCATCAGCCGTGAGATTGTCCTCCGGCGCCGCAAGCCCTGGGGCTGGGCAGCATTGGCGGCGGCGGCGGCGGCGCTCTTGGCGATCTACGTCGGCTGGCCCGCCGAGAGCGCGCCGTCCGTCGCCGCACGCGGTGAGGAGGGTCGCTCCGAGCGCACGGTGGCGCCGATTCGAGCCCGCGCCCGAGCATGCGGAGGAAGCCGCGCTGCTCGAGCCGGTGGTGACGCTGGCGGCCGGCTCGGCCTCTCGGGTCGGCGACGGGAGCGAGCTCGAGGCGGGCACGCTTTTGCAGGAAGGCGAGCGGCTCCGCACGGGGGAGGACGGCCTCGTGCACGTGCGCTTGGCGGACGGAAGCGGGTTCGTGACCGGGCCCGGCAGCGAGCTCGGGCTGGATCGGGCCCGCGAGGATGGCCTGCGCCTCTCGCTCGCGAGCGGCCGCGTCGACAGCACCGTCGGAGGGTTCCGAAACGGCTCCAGCTACGTCGTGCTCGCCGGCGGGTACGAGATTGAAGGCCACCCGGCCCGCTTCACCGTCTCCTACCTCGATCTCGTCGTGGGCGTGGACGTCGCGGAGGGCACGGTGCACGTGAAGACCCCGGACGGGGACGAGATTGTGCTGGAGGGACCGGCCCGCTGGCGCTCGCAGGGCGACGCGGAGGGTGACGAGCGGCAGGTGGAGGCGCCGCGGGAGCTGCTCGCAGCCGGATCGACGCCGACGCCCGTGACCATCTCGCATCCCTCGCTCGTCCGCTGGGAGATCGACGGAACACGGATCGACAGCGACGGCCCGATCCGCCTCCGGCTGGCGCAGGGCGAGCACGAGGTGCGCGGCTGGGATCTCCACGATCGCCTCTTCACCGCGCTGGTCCCGGTCGGCTCCGCCCCGGTGTTCCTCGAACCGGGACAGCTCTCGCCCGAGCCGCCCCACCTCCACGCCGGCCACCTGCCGGCCGACGAGATTCAATCGGGTGCTGCAGCGCGGCCGCGGGCAGCTCGCCCGCTGCTACGAGCGCACCCTGCGACTCCACCCGGAGGTGCACGGACGCCTGCGGCTGCGCGTGACGGTCGGCCTGATGGGCGACGTTCGCCGGGTCGGGGTGCTCGGCGCCGATGCGAGCGACACCGGCGAGCTCCGGCAGTGCATCTCGACCTACGCGTCGCGCTGGACCTTCCCGCCGCCCGGCGGCCCGGTGACCTTCGAGGTCCCGCTCGCGTTCACCGCCCAGCCCTGAGGCCGGCCACGATCGCCGTCGAGGCCACCTCCGCGGAAAAGGTGTGCCGAAAATTTCGGACAAGGTGGGATGGTTACCTACACTCACGCACGTGGGTACCTTCCGACGAGCGATCCGCAGGGCGGGACAGGCCGCCCTCTGCATCTCCGCGCTGGCCGGCGGCGCCGAGCTGGCGCGCAACGTGGACACCGGCTCGCACGCCGAAGCGTCCGCCAGCTATGGCGTCTTCCCGCCTCCGATGCCGCCCGAGGCGTCGTGGTCGATGACGCTCGGCGAGCCGCGCGTGCTGGAGACGGAGGAGCACGCACCGCCGACCGCACCGGTCGAGCGCCCTCCCCTCGGCCCGATGGCGGAGGCGCTCGCGAACGGGATGGTGATCACCGGCGGCACGCGTCACCGGCTGATCCTCTTCACGTTCGACGATGGTCCCGATCCGCGGAACACCCCGCGCCTGCTCGACACCCTCGACGAGGTCGGCGTGAAGGCCGTCTTCTTCCTCACCGCGAGCCGCATCGGCGGCGGCGGCCCCTGGCAGCGGGGCAACCAGGAGATTGCCCGCGACATCGTCCGCCGCGGCCACATCATCGGAAACCACACCGTCGAGCACACTCAGCTCCCGCTCCTCGACGATCAGGCCGCCCTGGCGGCCGTCGCGGACGCCGACGACATCTTCGAGGACGTGCTCGGGCAGCGGACCTGGCTGGTGCGCCCGCCGGGCGGCGCGCGCTCGTCCCGCGTGGACACGATCCTGGCCGAGCGTGGCTACACCCAGGTGCTCTGGAACCTCGGCAGCGGCGATTTTCAGGTGCGCAGCGCCGACGAGGTCCTGCGCGTCTGGCAGCGCGTGCTCGAGGTCCGCGAGCGCGACACCGGCGACCGCGGCGGCATCGTCCTGCTCCACGACACCCACGATTGGAGCGTGGACGCCTTCCCCCGGATGGTGAGCTGGCTGCGCGAGCGCAACTGCAATCTGCTGGCGCAGGGCGAAGAACTCTACGACATCGTCGACGACCCCTCGTACTTCTTCGCCGCGCGAGGCGACGCGGGCCCGAGCGCCGAGGCACCGCTGGCCGAGCCGGATCCGATTCGAGCTCGGGCGCCGTCAGCGGGACCTGCGCGTCGCCACGGCGCAACGCTGCGAGCGGCTCGCTCACCGCTGAGCTCCGGCGCAACTCGTCGCGCGAAATCGACGCGCGGGTCGACCGTCCCACGACGAGGGGGTTGCGTTCCCCCCCCTGGCCGGGTTGATCCTCTCGGATCATGAACGTCGCCGTCCAAGCGTGCCCGGTCTGCAGCTTCGAGAACCCCCGCGCCTGGCGCGCGTGCAGCCGCTGCGGACATCCGCTCGGCAGCGCGACGCGCATGACGGGGCGCAGCTACCTCCAAGGCGAAGACCGCACCATCGTCGACTTCGCGCCCCGCGCCTCGGAGGAGGAGCCGGCGAACGAGCCGCAGCCCGCTGCCCCTTCGCACGAGGACGTGGAGCCGCCGCTCGTCGGCCAGAGCGAGCCCTCCAACGCCATCCACCAAGCGATCCAGGCGGCGTTCGAGCAGGGGCGGCCGACCCTGGTGGCGCTCGAGGGAGGCCGAGGCTCGGGCAAGACCCGTCTCCTCTTCCACGCCAGCGAGGTGGCGGCGCGCCTGCGCGAGGACGTCCGCGTGCTCTACGGCGCCTGCCGCGCCGACGGCGGCGACGGATACTTCGCCCCCTTCGGTCGGATGCTCCTCGAGCGCTTCGGCGTCACGCCGAGCTCGTCACCCAGCTCCGTCCGCGGGCAGATGGCCACCCACGTCGGCAACGCCCTGATGAGCGCCGACGCGATCACCGTCGCCGAGACGACCCACCTGCTCGGTCACCTCGCCGGCGTGCCCTTCCCCGACAGCCCGTTTCTGCGCGAAGGCGAAGAGCCGGGCGAGCTCCGAGCCCGCGCCGCGGCCGCCTTCCGCCGCTTCGTGGAGAGCGACGCCAAGCAGCGCCCGCTCCTGATCCTGCTCGACAACATGCACGCCGCCGAGGACGACGGATGGGAGCTCGTCGAGGCGGCGCTCGGCGCCGAGGCGCCGGTGGCGGTGGTCATGGCCGGTGCCGCGCCGGTCGCCGAAAAGGCGGAGAAGATGAGCGCGGCCGGCGGGCTGGTGGTGGGACCGATCGGGCCCTTCTCGGAGGTCGAGGTCGGCTCCTTCCTGCGCGTGCTCCTGCCGACGCTCGTGGAGGCGCCCGAGCCGGTGGTCGCCGCCCTCGCCCATCGCTCCGGCGGCAACCCGAGCGCGCTCCGCGAGCTGGTCTTCGCGCTCGTCGAGGCCGAGCTCTTCAGGCGCACCGACGAGGGCTTGGTGACCGACCTGACCCGGCTGGAGTCGGGGCAGCTCCCGGTCACGATGGAGGACGCCGTCCGCGCGCGCCTGGCCCGACTGGACTCGCTGGAGCACGCGACCGTGGAGCGCGCCAGCGTGATGGGCGAGGTCTTCATGGACCGCTGCCTGCTCGCCCAGATGCGGAGCGAGCGGCCGGCGCCCGGCGACGCCACGGATCCGGCGACGCTCTGGCCGGACGACGACGACGAGAGCGCGCTCGAGGCGGCGCTCCGCAGGTTGATCGAGAAGGGCTTCGTCGAGCCTCTGCAGCACCTCGATCTGCCCGGCGTGCGCGAGTACGGGTTCCTGCACCCGGACACCCGCGAGTTCGTCTACCGCGAGCAGGAGGAAGGCCTCCGGATGGAGCGGCATCGCACGGTGGCCCATTGGCTCTCGCTGGTGGCCGAGCTCCACCGGCCGGGGATGGCGGCGCTCGCGGCGCCGCACCTCGAGAAAGCCGGCATGAACGCGCGGGCCGGGCGCGCCTACCTCGAGGCGGCGCACGACGAGACCTCGAAGATGCACACCCAAGCTGCGCTGCGGAACGTCGAGAAGGCGCTCGACCTGATCGACGAGGGCGACATGGCGCGCCGGATCGACGCGCTGCACCTGGACGGCTCGCTCTTGACCACCGTCGGCCGCTACGACGAGGCGCGGGCGTCCTTCGTGAAGATGCTGCAGGTCGCGTGGCGCATCGGCGCGCGCAACAAGGGCGGCGCCGCGCTCAACCGGCTCGCGCGGGTCTACCGGCAGCGCGGGGAGGACAGCAAGGCCGAGCAGCTCCTCGAGCGGGCGCTCGCGCTCTTCCGGGTGGCCGGCGACCTTCGCGGCGTGGCGAGCACCCTCGACGACATCGCGCAGGTGGCGCGGCTCAAGGGCGAGCTCGACCGCGCATCGGCGGCGGCCACCGAGGCGCTCGAGATACGCCGCAGCCACGCGGACGTGCGCGGCGAGGCCGTGTCGCTGATCACGCTCGGCGCGATCGAGGTCGCGCGCGGAAAGCTCGACGCGGGCGAGGAGCTCTTCTTGAGCGCCCGCGAGATCCGCGAGTCGCTCGGCGACCGGCCGGGCGTGATGCAGGTCTACAACGCGCTCGGCGTGGTGGCGTTCGAGCGCGGCGACAGCGAGCGCGCCGACGCGTGCTGGCGGGCGGCGCTGCAGGAGGCCCGCAAGATGGCCGACCGGCACACGCAGTCGTTCCTGCTCAACAACCTGGGCGAGGCGCTGATGAGCGCGGGGAAGCTCGACGACGCCGAGGCACACCTGCGCGAAGCGCGGGAGCTGGCCCAGACGCTGAAGAACCGGCGCGCGATGGCCGAGATTCGAGCGAAACCTAGGGCTGACCGCGCTCCGGCGCGGCGACGACGATGCCGAACGCATCCTGATGCGCGCGCTGGCGTTGGCAGAGGAGTACGGCTCGCTCGAGGCCATCGGGCTCGCCCACCGCGGCATCGGTCAGCTCCGCGCGCAGACGCTCTTCGACGACAAGGGCGAGCTCTCGCGGAGGGCCGAGGAGAGCTTCCTGGCCAGCATCGACACCTTCCATCAGATTGGCGACGACAAGGAAGCGGCGCGCTCCCTGGCGATGCTCGGCTACCACCTGATCGAACGGGGCGACGTCGACTCGGCCAAGGAGAGGCTGCGCGAGGCGCGCGCGATCATGCGGCGCATCGGGCTGGCGGAGCTCTCCAAGGTGGAGTCGACGCTCGAAGAGCTCGGCGCGTGAGGTGAGCCGGCGCGCGTGGACGCTCCTCCTGCTGCCGGCGCTCGCCTTGGGAGCGGTCGAGGCGCGGGCGGTGCGCGGTGACCTCGCCCGCCCGCGGAACCTGCACGGCGAGACCTACGCGCCGAGCGGCGAGTGCCAGCGCTGCCATCCCTCCCACTACGCGAGCTGGGCGCGCACGTTCCATCGCACCATGACCCAGCGCGCCGACCCGAGCGCGGTGGCCGGCGACTTCGACGACGCGACCTTTCGCTACGGCGGCATCACCGCCCACATGGATCGCAGCGCCGACGGCGCGTTCGAGATGACCTTCCGAGGCCGCGAGGGCGCCCTCTCCCGCGCGCGGGTCGAGCGGACGGTCGGCAGCCGCCGCATCCAGCAGTACCTGGCGCGCGAGGGCGACGTGTACCTCCGCCTGCCGATGGCCTGGAACATCGACGAAGGCCGCTGGATGCACATGAACGGCGCGTTCCTGACGCCGGATCCACCGCCGCCGGCCGAAGGCGGGCACGTGTCGCGCGAGGACTACTACCGGCACGTCACGCGCTGGAACGACAACTGCGTCTTCTGCCACAACGTCGCGCCCGATCCGGGCTGGGACGAGCGGACCCAGCGCTGGGAGACGGAGGTCGCCGAGCTCGGCGTGGCCTGCGGGGCCTGTCACGGGCCCGGCGAGGAGCACATTCGGCGCAATCGCAATCCCTTGCGGCGCTACGCGTTGCACCTGAGCGACGCGCCCGACCCGACCATCGTGGACCCGGCGCGCCTCTCGCCCGAGCGCAGCGCCGCGATCTGCGGGCGCTGCCACGGCCAGCGGATCACGGGTGACGTCGGCCGCTTTCTGCGCGTCGGCGATCCCTTCGTGCCGGGTGACCGCCTGGCCGACTACAGCCGGCCGCTCGCGCGCGACACGCCGCTCAGAGGCGACCCCGAGGCCTTCGCCGCCCGCTTCTGGCCCGACGGAACGGCCCGGCTGACGGCCTACGAGTACCAGGGCCTGCTGCGCTCGCCGTGCGCGCGGGGAGGCATGACCTGCACGAGCTGCCACGGCATGCACGAGGGCGATCCGCGCGGGCAGCTTCGGCCCGAGACGACGGGTGACGGCGCCTGCACCGGTTGCCACGGCGAGCTCGCGGCGCCGGCGGCGGCAGAGCGCCACGCGGGCCACCGATCCGTGGCCTGCGCCGACTGCCACATGCCGCGCATCGTGTACGGACTGGTCCGCGTGCACCGCAGCCACCGCGTCGAGTCGCCCGTCCCGTCCCTCGACGAGACCCGCCCCGACGCGTGCACGCTCTGCCACGCAGACCGCAGCCTCGCCTGGGCCGTCGACGGCGCCGCGCGCCTCTTCGGTGAGGCGCAGAACGTCCCGGCGAGCGCTGGCCCTCCCGAGCGAGGCTCGCTCCCCGCTGCGCCGGCGACGACGCCCTCGAACGGGTCGGACGCGGCGGTGTCCCTGCTCGACGACGAGACGCCCGCGGCTGCGTCGCCTCGCGCCACCGGGCCCGGAGCGCCGCCGCTCGACGACGAGACGCTCGCCGCCGGCCCGAGGACCGCGCGCTCGTCCGAAGCGCCGCCGCTCGACGACGAGACCCTCGCTGATGCGCCGCGCTCGGAGCTCTCCCACACCCAGGCCATGGCGCTCGGGGGGATCCGATTGAGCGGGCCGTCGCGTGCGCGGCGCTGGGACGCGCGGACGCGAGCCCGAGCGAGCCCGAGAGGGCGCGCAGGTTGGGTATCCTGCTCGACGTCATGCTCGAGGACCCTTACCCGGCAGTGCGCCGTATCGCCTGGCGGAGCGCACGGGCGCTGAGCGGCTCGCTGGCGCTCGACTGGAACGGCTACGTGCCCACGGCCGGGCGCCAGGCGCGGCGCGGGTTCGTCGAGCGTCTGCGGGCGCTCGCGTTTGTCCTCGTTCCCGATCCGAGCGCGGTCTCCCGGCTGCGTGCGCAGGCGGCCGACGTGGCCATCGAGATCGGCGAATGAGCGACCCGGCCACCGGCGCCGCCCGCTTCGGATGGACCAGCCTCGCGCTCTTTGCAGCGCTGGGCGCCGTCCTCGAGGCCGCGCACGGCTTCAAGCTCGCCGCCTACCTCGACGACGAGCTGACCCGGCTGCTCCTCCGGCTCGCGCACGCGCACGGCGTCGGGCTCGCGCTGGTGGTGCTGGTCTTCGGCGTCTCCGCCGCGCCCCGCCTCCCGCAAGATTCGAGCTCGACACCTCCTGCGCGCGCTGGCGGCCGCAGCCGTGACCATCCCGCTCGGCTTCGCGCTCGGCGCCGTCGCGCATCCGGAGGGTGATCCGGGCATCGGCATCGCGCTGGTCCCGCTCGGCGCCGCCACCCTGCTCTACGCGCTGGTCGGCATCACCATCGGTGTCTGGCGCGCCCCGGCCGAGCCGTGACGCAGCGCGTCAAGCGCGGCGGCGCGCCAGCAATCGGTGGATTGGCAGCCCGTCCTCCTCGGCGCGCACTTCCCGATTCGAGCGCGCGCCGAAGGGGTTCTCGTCGATCCGAAAGCACGTCCCGCGAGCGGGCTCGAACGCGGGATGCTCCGCCAGAAGCGCCGCGTAGTCCTCGGCCCGGTCCTCGACATCCGTCTGGATGAAGAGCTCGCCTCCTGGCGCGAGGAGGCGGGCGAAGTCGTCCAGGAGCGCCGGCGCGAGGACGCGGCGCTTTCCGTGCCGCTTTTTCCACCAGGGATCCGGAAAGTGAACGTAGGCGCGAGCCAGGCAGCCGGGCGGCCCCGAGCGGGCCAAGAGCCCGCGCGCGTCGGCGCGGAAGGCCCGGGCGTTCTCCAGCCCCCGCGCGATGCGGCGCTCCTCCACCCGATAGGCCCACTTCGCCTTCAGCTCGACACCGAGCACGCGGCTCTCGGGATGGAGCGAGGCGCGCTCCAGGAAGGACCGTCCGCGACCGAACCCCAGGTCGAGCTCCAGCGGACCCTCGCCGGGCACCAGCCCGGACAGGTCGACGTCCCCTTCCGGCGGGGTTGGCGCCATCTCTTCGTAGCGGATTGGCGGGGGGCTCGACACGGGGCGTGCTCGATAGGACGGCCCGCGAGCGCAGTCAACCGGAGCCGCCCCAGTGAATTGGCGTCCTCCGCGCGCACGATTCTTGACCCTCCGCGGACATCTGGCGTATCCCAATCGAGCGCGCACGGCGAATGAGCCGTTGCGGCGGAGGAGGTGGCGGTGAAGATCCTGGCCGCTGACGACAGCGCGACCATGCGGAAGGTCCTGGAGATGACCTTCGCGGGCGAAGCGGTGGAGATCGAGAGCGTGGACGGGGGCGAAGCCGCGGTCGAACGCGCCACGCAAGCGCCTCCCGACCTCGTCATCGCCGATGCGTCGATGAGCCCCGATGGGTACGAGGTGTCCCGGGCGCTCAAGTCCAACACCGCGACCCAGAACGTGGCGGTGATCGTCCTCGCGTCGCAGCACCACCCCTACGACGCGGAGAAGGGTCGTGCGGCCGGCGTCGACGACCACATTCTCAAGCCCTACGACAGCCAGGCGATGATCGACAAGGCCAAGGAGGTCCTGTCGAAGCCGCGCGCCAAGGCGGCAGGAGGCGCCCCCGTCGCGGCCGCGCCGCCCCGCCCGCCGGCAGCACCTCAGCCACTGCGTCCGCCGACGCGCACGCCCGGAGCGGGTCGGCCCGGCGCCGGTACACCTTCGCCGCGGTCCACGGTCGCGTTCGGCGCCGCGGTCCCGCCCAAGCCGGGCGGAGCGCGTCCCGTGCTCGAGTTGGCGGAGGACGAGCCCAAGGCCGCCCCCGTGCGTCCGCCGCGACCCTCGGTCGCGAAGCCGGCCCGTGCCGCCCAGCCCGCTGCGCCGGCCGCCCCGGCTCGTTCGGCGCCGACGCCCGCCCCGTCCACTGCGGCGGCCACAGCCACGGCACCGAACGGCGACATGGCCGCCAAGCTCGGTGATCTGGGTCTCTCCAGCGATCAGGTCGAGGCCGTCCTCGGGCTCTCGCGCGAGGTGATCGAGCGCGTGGTGTGGGAGGTCGTGCCGGACCTGGCGGAGGTGATCATCCGCGAGGAGATCCGCCGCCTCACCGCCGAGTAGATCGCGGCCCCTCGGGGGCCGAGCGCATCCCCCGGGGCGCGGCGCGCGATTTCGAGCGGGACGGATGCGTCTCGCGTTGGAAGCACGCACCGCTTCGCGGTATGCACTCGCTCCCATGCGTTTCAAGGTCATCGATCCCGCCACCCTCCCGAAGCACTTCGACTCGCCCGAGGCAGAGGCGAAGTGGGAACACGACTGGGACGAGCGCGGCGTCTACGACTACGACCCCGCTCGGACGCGCGAGGAGACCTTCGTCGTCGACACGCCGCCGCCGACCGTCTCCGGCGCCCTGCACGTCGGGCACATCTTCAGCTACACGCACACCGACGTCATCGCGCGCCAGCGGCGCATGCTCGGGCAGAACGTCTTCTACCCGATGGGCTGGGACGACAACGGCCTGCCCACCGAGCGCCGCGTCCAGAACTACTTCCACGTCCGCTGCGACCCGCAGGTCGCCTACCAGCCGGACCTTCGGCTCGAGCAGGCCTCGACCAAGAAGGTGAAGAACGAGCCGCCCCTCTGGGTGTCGCGCCGGAACTTCATCGAGCTCTGTAGCCTGGTCACGAAGGAAGACGAGAAGGCCTTCCAGGCGCTCTGGCGCCGGCTCGGTCTTTCGGTCGACTGGAGCCTCGAGTACGCCACCATCGACGACCGCTCGCGGCAGCTCGCGCAGCTCAGCTTCCTGGACCTCTGGGAGAAGGGCCACGTCTACAGCATCGAAGCCCCGACGATGTGGGACGTGGACTTCCAGACGGCCGTCGCGCAGGCCGACGTCGAGGACCGCCCGAAGCAAGGCGCGTTCCACGAGATCCGCTTCGGCGTGCAAGGCAGCGACCGCTCCTTCGTCATCGCCACCACGCGGCCCGAGCTCTTGCCCGCCTGCGTGGGCGTCACGGCCCACCCGGACGACGAGCGCTACCGGGATCTCTTCGGCAAGCACGCCATCACCCCGCTCTTCCACGCGCCGGTGCCGATCTTCCCGAGCGAGCTGGCCGACCCGAAGAAGGGCACCGGCATCCTGATGGTCTGTACCTTCGGCGACCAGACCGACGTCCAGTGGTGGCGCGAGCAGAAGCTGGCGTTGAAGCAGATCGTGGGTCGCGACGGTCGCCTCAAGGCGATCACCTTCGGCGAGGCCCCCTTCGCCAGCGAAAAGCCCGAGGTCGCCAACGGCTACTACGCGCAGCTCACGGGCAAGCGCGTGGCCGGCGCGCGGCAGGCCATCGTCGAGCTCCTGCGCGATCCCGCGGGCGCGGCTGTGGGCGACGAGGCACCGCTGGTCGGCGACCCCAAGCCCACCGAGCAGGCGGTGAAGCACTACGAGAAGGGCGACCGGCCGCTCGAGTTCATCACCACCCGCCAGTGGTTCGTGCGCCTGCTCGACAAGAAGGACGCGCTCCTCGAGCGGGGCCGCGAGGTCCAGTGGCACCCCTCGTTCATGGGCGATCGTTACCGCATCTGGACCGAGAACCTCGGCATCGACTGGTGCGTGAGCCGCCAGCGCTACTTCGGGGTGCCGATCCCCGTCTGGTATCCGCTCGACGCGGAAGGCCAGCCCGACTACGCGCGGCCGATCGTCGCCGGCGCCGATCGTCTCCCGATCGATCCGGCCACCGAGGCGCCCCCCGGCTACGAGCCGAGCCAGCGCGGTCAGCCCAACGGCTTCACGGGTGATCCCGACGTCTTCGACACCTGGTTCACCAGCTCGCTGACGCCGGAGATCGGCTCCGGCTGGCGGCTGGACCCGGAGCGCCACGCCAAGCTCTTCCCCGCCGACATGCGCCCGCAGGCGCACGAGATCATCCGCACCTGGGCCTTCTACACCATCGCCAAGGCCCACCTGCACGAGGATCTCATCCCCTGGAAGCACGTGGTGATCAGCGGCTGGGTCGTGGACCCGACCCGCGGCGGGAAGATCACCAAGAGCAAGGGCGGCTTCAAGCTGACGCCGCCGGAGCTCATCGAGAGCTACTCGGCGGACGCCGTCCGCTACTGGGCTTCCAACGCCAGGCTCGGAACGGACACGGCGTTCGACGAGCAGATGTTCAAGATCGGCCGGCGGCTGGTCACCAAGCTCTTCAACGCCGGCAAGTTCGTCCTCGCGCAGGAAGCGGAGCAGCACCCGATCACCGACGAGCTGGACCGCTCGTTCGTGGCCAAGCTCTCCCAGCTCGTGGCCGAGGCAACGCAGGCGTTCGAGAGCTTCGAGTTCGCCCGCGCGTTGATGCTCACCGAGCAGTTCTTCTGGGCGAGCTTCACCGACACCTACCTCGAGCTGGCCAAGGGGCGCTCGCGCGGTGAGCTCGGCGACGCCCGCTCGCAGGGCTCGGCCGTGGCCACGCTGCGGCTCGGGCTGAACGTGCTGCTCAGGCTGCTGGCGCCGATGCTCCCCTACATCACCGAAGAGGTCTGGTCCTGGGTCTTCGCCGAGGAGACCGGTCACGCCTCGATCCACCGCGCGCCCTGGCCCTCCCCGGCCGACTTCGAGACCGTCGAGCCGCCGGCGGACGCCGGGAGCTTCGATCCCGCGGTCGAGGCGCTGGCGGTCATCAACAAGAAGAAGAGCGAGGCGGGCGTCTCGGTCGGGCGCGTCACGGAAGAGCTGGTGTTCGCCGCCAACGAGGCCACGCGGGAACGACTGGAGCGCGTGTGGCTCGACGTCACCGCCGCCGCGCGCTGCCAGTCCCAGCGGCTGGAGACGAAGGCCGAGCTGGACGCGGGCGCGTTCGAGGTGCTCGAGGCGCGCTTCGCCGAGAAGCCCCCCAAGAAAAAGTAGACCTCTCAGAGAAGGTCGAGCTGACCCGGGAGAACCCGCTCGCCGTCGACCTTCACGCCCTCGAGCGCGAGCAGGAGCCGCTTGCGCTCGAGGCCGCCCGAGTAGCCGCCGAGCGCGAACCCGGAGCCGACGATCCGGTGGCAGGGCACCACGATGGCGATGGGGTTCGCTGCCATGGCCATGCCGACCGCGCGCATCGCGCGCGGCGATCCCGCGTCCGCCGCCAACCCACCGTAGCTGCGGACTGCTCCCCGCCTCACGTCCCGAAGCGCCGTCCAGACCCGATTCTGGAAGCGGGTGCCCGTCAATCTCACCGGAATCGTCACCGGATCGACCACCTCACCTGCCAAGTATCGGCGCAACGTGCCGTTCACCGACGATGGAATGGGCGCCTCCTCGACCGGCCACACCTCGGGCATCAGCCGCAAGAGCTCCGGCTCGGGCGGCGGATTGGCACCGAAACGCAGCGCCGTGAGGCCCTCGCCGACCCACGCGAGCCAGAGCGGACCGAGCGCTCCTCCGTCGAGGACGCCGAAACCGGCCGCACCGAGGGGCCCTTGGGGCGCGGCGTCGGGGGTGGTACCTTCTTCGTGCATGCTCCGTTGGGCCGTGGCGCTGGCGGTCGCCGTCACCGTCGCCGGATGTGGACCGAGCCTTCGCCGGTCCCAGCAAAGCCGCGTGTACTTCGAGCGGTGCTACGCCGCCGACTTCGACACGCGGATTGCGCTCGCGGAGAAGCACGCTTGCTGGACCGCATGGCTCCAACACTACACCATCGGCCAGCCCGAGGAGCGCCGCGACTACGCCCACGAGCGCGTCTACGCGATCGAGCACGGCGAATCGGTGCCGCGACTGCCGGGCCTGCCCGAGGCGGCGCTGGGCCCGCGGACCGTGATGCCCGTGACGGCGGCCAGCGTCCCCGGCGACGATCCGGAAGAAGAGCCGTCCGAGCCGCCGCCCGTGAACCGGGTCGAGCTGCCCGAAGATGAGCATCGACGCCGGCCACGGCCCATGCCGCGCACGGCCAACCCGGCCTGCGCCGCGGCGGCCTGCGAGCCCGCGTGGCGCCACTGTATCGAGTCCTGCCCCGACGGCGCGCGCGCATGCCAGACGGCCTGCCAGCTCGAGCTGAGCGCCTGCGCCCGCGGCTGTTTCTGAGGCATTTCGCCTCACCCCGTCCGAGCGCGGCGAGGCGTTCTCGCGGCGGGCGTTTGCCCAACCGTCGCGGTCGGTGACATAGTCGGCGCGCCTTCGACCCCGCGCTGCCCCGAGGAGCACCCATCCTCGCGGCGACACGGAGGGAAGAACCATGCTGCTGCCCTGGATCCTTCTCGGTTGCGCCGCCGTCGGGCTCGTCGTGTTCGGGCTGGGCATCGTCGCCACGGTCCGCCACACCGGCCGGCCGCCCTTCCGCGTGCCGCCCGAGGCGCTGCCTCCCCTCACGCTGCTCAAGCCGATCAAGGGCGCCGAGGAGGGGCTGCGCCAGAACCTGCGCTCCTTCTACGCCCAGGACTATCCGGCGCCCTTCGAGGTGGTCTTCGCCACCACGGAGCCCGACGACGCCGCCCTGAGCGTGGCGCGGGAGATCGCGGCCGAGTTCCCGGACGTGCCGACGCGCTTCGTGCTGAGCGATCCCGATTTCGGCCTGAACCCGAAGGTGGCCAACCTCCAGGGCGCGCTGCGGACTGCCCGAAACGATCTCGTCCTGCAGTCCGACGCCAACGTCCGAGCCCGGCCGGACTACCTGACGCGGGTGGTGAGCGAGCTGGTGGCGGAGGACGGACACCTCTTGAGCTCGATGATCGTCGGCGTGGGCGAGCAGAGCCTGGGCGCCACGCTGCACAACCTCCAGCTCTCGGCGTTCATCGCGCCCGGCTGCTGCGTGGCCCTGCGCTATTTCGGGATCGCCTGCGTCATCGGCAAGTCGATGCTCTTCCGCAAGAGCGACCTGGCCGAGGTCGGTGGGCTGGAGCTCGTGCGCGACATCCTCGCCGAGGACTACGTGCTCGGCCGCGCGTTCCAAAAGGTCGGCAAGAAGGTCCTGCTCTCCACCACCACGGTCGAGAACATCAACGAGCGCTCCTCGGTCGACCACTTCATCAGCCGCCACGCGCGCTGGCTGAAGATGCGCGCGGCCATCCACATCCCCGGCTTCGTGGGCGATCTGCTGGCCAACTCGACCGCGCTCTCTTTCCTCGCGTTCCTGACCAGCGGCCTGGACCTTCGCTTCGGCGCCATCCTCTTGGTGCACGGCACGCTCAAGGCAGCAGGCGACGCGTTCCTGCTCGGCCGCACCCGCGGTCAGCCGATGGCCTGGCACCGCATCCTGGCCGCGCCGCTGCGCGACGTGCTGATGATGGCCATCTGGCCCTACGCCGCGTTCAGCCGCTCGATCGAGTGGCGCGGCGTCCGGCTGCGGATGGGCTGGAACACGCGCCTGCGGCCGGACCACGGCGCCCTGCCCGTCCGACTGGTCCGCCGGGTCCTGGCTCCGCTCCTGGGCTGATTCCGAACGCTCGGGCCGCCTCGACCCGGTGGCCCCGCGCGCACCCTTCGCAGGTCCCTCGGCACGGCGCGTGGGCACGCGCGCGACGGCGCCGCTCGGCCTGGTTCGAGGCCGGAAAGGACCCTGGTCAGGCCGCTTCGGCTCGCTCGACGCGCGCGAAGAAGTCGAGCAGCATCTCGGTGACTCGGCCCGGCACCTCGAGCGCGCTCAGATGGCCCGCGCCGGGCAGCTCCACGTACTCCGCGCCCGGGATGCGATCGGCGATGTCGCGGGCGCGCGAGGGAGGCGTGGCCACGTCCTCGAGGCCGACCGCGACCAGCGCCGGCACGCGGATCGCCGGCAGGCGATCGCGGATGTCGCCCCGGTGGAACATCACGGCGTCCACCGCGTGCCGGATCGACGCGGGCTCCATCCGCACCACGTGATCGCGGAAGTCGCGCAGGATGTCCGGCCGCTCGCGACGGGTGCGCTCGGCGAAGAAGATGGTGTCGAGCCGGGCCAAAAGCGGCGGCACGCCCCCACCGAAGATGCTCGAGATGAACGCCATCGCCCGATACGAGGGCAGCTTGCTGCGCGTCTCGCGGTCGGCGTTGGTGTCGAGGAGCGCGAGCGAGCGCAGGCGCGAGGGAGCGCGCAGCGCCATGCGCATCCCGGTCATGCCGCCCCAGGACAGCCCGGCGTAGTGCACGCGGTCGAGCTCGAGCGCGTCGAGGATCTCGAGGACGGCGTCGGCGCAGTCCTCGAGCGAGAAAGGGCGCTCGCGGCGCTCGCTCCGGCCGTGGCCGGGCGGATCGATGGTGATCACGCGGTAGCGCTCAGCCAAGGCAGGAACCTGGAAGCGCCACATGCCTCCGTCGGTCAGCAACGAGGGCCAGAGGACGAGCGGCGTGCCGTCGCCCCGCACGTCCACGAAAAGGCGTCCCACCCGCGTGTCCACCAGCATCGACCGAACTTGTAGCACGCGGGTCCCGGCGGACGCGCGTTCGCCCACGCTCCGCAGGCGATGCTCAGTGGGCTTCGTTCCAGGTCTGGCCCACGCCGATGTCGACGACCAGCGGGACGTCGAGCGGGAGCGCGTTCTCCATCCGGTCCTTCACCAGCGCGCGAAGCCGCTCTTCTTCGTCGGGCGCCACCTCGAACACCAGCTCGTCGTGCACGGTGAGGAGCATCTTGCTCGCCAGCTCGGCCTCGCGGAGCGCCTCGTCGATGCGAACCATGGCCAGCTTCATGATGTCCGCCGCGGAGCCCTGGATGGGCGTGTTGCGCGCCACTCGCTCGGCGGCCGCCCGCAGGCCGCGGTTCTTGCTGCGGATGTCCGGCAGCGCGCGCCAGCGGTTGAGCAGCGTGCGAACGCCGCCGCTCGTCCCGGCGTGCTCCACCGTCTCCTCCATGAAGCGGGCGACGCCCGCGTACCGCTCGAAGAAGGCGTCGATGTAGCGCTTCGCCTCCGTCTTGCTGGTGCCGAGGTTGCGCGCGAGCGCGAACTGGGTCTGTCCGTAGATGACCGCGAAGTTCACCGTCTTGGCCTGCCCGCGCATCTCGCGGGTCACGGCGTCCGCCTCGACCCCGAAGATGGCCTTGGCCGTGCGCACGTGGACGTCCTCGTCTCGCGTGAACGCGTCGACGAGCTCCTCGTCGTGGCTGAGGTGGGCCAGGACGCGCAGCTCGATCTGCGAGTAGTCCGCGCTCATCAGCCGCCAGCCGGCGCGGGCAACGAACGCGTTTCGGATGGCCCTGCCCTCCTCGGTGCGGATGGGGATGTTCTGCAGGTTCGGGTCGCTCGAGCTCATGCGGCCGGTCGCCGCGACCGCCTGGTTGAAGCGGGTGTGGATACGGCCCGTCTCCGGGTGGATCTGCTTGGGGAGCGCGTCGAGGTAGGTGCCCTTCAGCTTGGTCAGCATCCGGTGCTCGAGGATCACCTTCGGCAGCTCGTGCTCGCTCGCGAGCTCCTCGAGCACCTCGTGGTCGGTCGAGCGGCTGGTCTTGGTCCGCTTGATCACCGGCAAGCCCAGCCGGTCGAAGAGGATGGTCTCCAGCGAGCGCGGGGAGTTGATCTTGAGGTCCGGGCCCGCCAGCTCGAGCGCCTTCGCCTCCAGCGCCTCGATGCGCGCGCCGACCTCCGCGGAGCGCGCCGCCAGATACTCCGCGTCCACCCGGATGCCCTCGCGCTCCATGGCGGCGAGCACCCGGGCCAGCGGGATCTCCAGCGTGTCGAGCAGCTCGCGCAAGCCCTGCCCCTCGATGCGCGGCTCGAGCAGCTTCTCCACGGTCCACACAGCCTCACCCGCGCGCCGGCGTAGTCACGCGCGTCGTCCACCGCGACGTCGCAGAGCGCCTTCTGGTGCCCGCGGCGCTTCTCGGTGAGGGCGTCGTAACCGGCCAAGGGTTGCTGCATCCCGCTCCCCGCGACCTCCTCCAGCGAGTGGCCGTGGCGCTCGGGATCGACGAGGTAGCTCGCCAGCATCACGTCGAAGGCCACGTTGGCGAGACGCACGCCGCGCCGGCCGAAGGGAGCAGCTCGCCGCTTGGTGTCGCTCGACCCGGAGCGGGACCGCCGGTCCTCCAGTAGCGGGCCAGCGCCTCGTAGACCTCGGCCTCCGAAGCTGCTCCGGCACGCCGGTGTAGAGTGCCCAGTCGGCACGTAGACGCCTCTCCTCGGCCTTCCAGGCGAGCGCCACGCCCGCGACGGGCGCGCTCAGCGGGTCCCGCCCCTCGGCCAGCGTGTAGAGCGCCAGCTGAGCCCGCCCCGCGCGCGGCGTGCACGACCTCGTCCAACTCGGCGCGATGTCACCACCCGATGGTGGGCGGGCGTGGTCGGCCGCGGCGCGAGCTGGGCCAGGAGGCGGTGGAACTCCAGGCGGCCGAAGAGATCGCGCAGCCGCTCCTGGTCCGCGCCGCCGTAGCGGAGCTTCTCGAGATCCAGCTCCACCGGCGCGTCCTTCCTCAGCACGACCAGGTTGCGGGAGAGGAACGCGTCGTCGCTCGTGGGTCTCCAGCGTGGCGCGGACGGACTTGCGCGTGATGCCCTCGAGATGGGCGTAGATGGCCTCGAGGTCGGCGTGGTCGGCCAAGAGCGCCGCGGCGGTCTTCGGTCCCACTTTGGGCACGCCGGGCACGTTGTCCGAGCTGTCGCCGGTCAGCGCCAAGTACTCGCAGACCTGCTCCGGCGGCACGCCGAGCTTCTCGAAGGTCTCCTCGCGACCGTAGACGCGGTTCCGCATCGAATCGAACATGACACGCCGTCATCGACGAGCTGAAGCAGGTCCTTGTCCGCGCTCACGATGACGACGAGCAGGCCCCTCGCCCGCGCTTTCGCCACGAGTGTGGCGATCAGGTCGTCCGCCTCGACCCGGGCTCGGTGAAGCAGGGGATGGCGTAGGCGGCGACGACCTCCTCCACCGATCGATCTGCTCGCGCAGGTCCGGCGGCGCTGGCGGTCGGTTCGCCTTGTACGCGGCGTACATCTCCTTGCGGAAGGAGGGCCCCGAGGCATCGAGCGCCACGGCCAGGAGGTGCGGCTCTTGCTGCGTGACCAGCGACAAGAGCATCGGGTCACGCCGTAGGACCGCGTGGGTCGGCTCGCCCGAGGAGGTGCTCATCGGCGGCAGCGCGTGGTAGGCGCGGAAGACGTAGCCGGTGAGGTCGACGACGTAGAGGACGTTCGGGTCGCCCGGCGTGGGCAGCGTGGTGGCCATGGGGGGCGCTCATAGGCCGTCCGGCCGCCGCCGGCAGTGGCGGGCCACCTTGCCAGCGCTCCAGACTGCGTGCTAATGCGCCCGAACCCGAAGAGCCGGGTGACGGTGCGGGGACCCGGACACACGTGGGCCGCGCCGGCTCGGGCTCTCGGCCCTGAGATCATTCCGAGCCAAAGGCATCATGTTCGAAACCCTTACCAAGGGCTTCCGCGCCGCCAAGAATCGCCTCGCCGGCGTCGCCGAGCTCACCGAAGACAACATCGACCAGGCGCTGCGCGACGTGCGGCTCTCGCTCCTCGAGGCCGACGTCGAGTTCAGCGTGGTCAAGCGCTTCCTCGACGCGAGTCAAGGAGAGCGGCCTCGGGCAGACGGTCGCCACGAGCAGCGTCAGGCACGCAGGGCAAGAAGGTCCAGGATCGGCCCCGCCGAGCGCTTCGTCAAGATCTGCCAGGACGAGCTGACGAACATGATGAGGCCGGGAGCCGCGAGCCCATCGTCTTCGCGGACAAGACCGCAGATCGACCGGCATCATGATGGTCGGCCTGCAGGGCTCCGGCAAGACGACCAGCGTCGGCAAGCTCGCCTTCTCTGCTCGAGACCCAGCGACGGGCAAGAAGCCGCTGCTCGTCGCGGCCGACGTGCAACGGCCCGGCGCCATCGAGCAGCTCCAGGTGCTCGGCGAGCAGCATCGACGTGCCGGTCTTCGCCATCCCGGGTGGGCGCCCCCTCGACATCTGCCGAGAAGGCGTAGCCCAGGCGCGCAAGCACAAGCGCGACGTCGATCATCTACGACACCGCCGGCCGGCTCGCGATTGACGAGCCGCTGATGGAGGAGCTCGAGGACATCAAGAAGCGCGGTCACACCCGGAGAACATCTTCCTCGTGGTCGACGCGATGATCGGCCAGGACGCGGTCAAGACCGCCAAGAGCGTTCCACGATCGGCTCGCCCTGACGGGCGTGGTCCTCACCAAGCTCGACGGCGACGCCCGCGGCGGCGCGGCGCTGTCGGTCAAGGAGGTCACCGGCGCGCCGGTCAAGTTCGTCGGCATGGGCGAGGGGCTCGACAAGCTCGAGGAGTTCCGCCCCGAGGGCATGGCGAGCCGCATCCTCGGCATGGGCGACATCGTCGGCCTGATGAAGGACTTCGAGCAGGTCGTCGACGAGGAGAAGGCCGAGGAAGACGCCAAGCGCATGCTCCAGGGGACGCTTCACCCTGCACGACTTCCTCGAGCAGATCCGAGACGCATCCAGAAGATGGGCCCGCTCCAGGACCTCTTCGAGAAGCTGCCCTTCTTCGCAGGACAGCATGCCCGACGGCTTCCAGGTCGACGACAAGGAGCTCGTCAAGACGAAGGCCATCGTCAGCTCCATGACACGCGACGAACGCCGGTCGGTGGAGCTGTTCCAGAAGCAGCCCAAGCGCCTCCTGCGCGTCGCCCGGGGCTCGGGGCGGACCGACCGGGAAGTGGCGGACCTGCTTCAGCGTTTCGCGTACATGCAAAAGCTCATGGGCAGCATCGGGCAGCAGGCCGGGATGCTCCAGCGCCTGCCCGGCATGAAGCAGCTCGCCATGTCCCGCCGTCTCAAGGACGCGGTCAAGACGGGTGGCCTCGAGGCCAACCCGATGATGGCCAACCTCGCCGATCAGCTTCTCGAGGCCGCCGTCGCCGGCGATGGGACGGCCGCCGTCGGCGCCGACGGGTCGAGCGACGCCCGCCGCAAGGCGGACAAGAACAAGAAAAAGAATCTGCGGAAGATGCGCAAGAAGTCCCGCAGGAAGTCGCGCAAGTAAGGAGTGATGGGGCCCCCATGAAGTCGACTGCGATCGTTGCTCTCGCTTGCCTCCTCGCCCTGCCCGTCACGGGCTGCGTCGAGAAGACGAAGAGTCTCACCCGGGCCGAGCGTTCCGAGCTCCTGCCCTTCGTCTCGAAGACGAAGCCGCACCCGAGCCACCCCCTCGACATCTCGTTCGAGAACAAGCTCCAGATCCTCGGCTACGACGCGAGCGCCACGACCTGGAAGCCGGGCGAGAAGGTCACCTTCACCTGGTACTGGAAGACCGACAAGGCGCTCGAGGAGGGCTGGCACCTGTTCACGCACGTGGCAGACGCCTCCGGGGCCAACCGCCTCAACCAGGACGGTGTCGGGACCGTGCGCCAGCTCTACCCGCCGGGCCGCTGGAAGAACGGCGAGTACATCAAGGACGTCCAGGAGATGGTGCTGCCGCCGGACTGGAACTCGCCGAGCGCGACTATCTACGTCGGGGTCTGGAACGGGCCGCACCGGCTCGAGATCACCAAGGGCCCCAACGACGGCGACAACCGGGCGCGCCTCCTCTGTCGATCCCCACGGGGGCCCCGAGGGGCCCCGGCGCCGGATCGCCACCCCTCGGCCCGTTGGTCCCGACCCTGCGTGCCACGAAGCTCAGCCGGGTTCGATCGCAGATCGACGGCAAGCTCGACGAGCCCGCCTGGCGCACCACGCCGAGCACGGCCGCCTTCGTCAACACCATGACGGGCGCGCCCACCGCGCCCCACGCGACCGCCAAGGTGCTCTGGGACGCCCAGAACCTCTACATCGGCGTCGACGTCGCCGACGACTTCCTCAAGAGCACCTTCAAGAAGCACGACGACCACCTCTGGGAGCAGGACGCGGTCGAGGTGATGGTCGACCCCCACGGCACGGGGCACGACTACTTCGAGATGCAGGTGTCGCCGAGCGGCGCGATCTTCGACACGCGCTACGACAGCCGGCGTGTGCCCGCCCCCGTGGGCCACGTCGACTGGGACAGCCACATGCACGCGAAGGTCACCGCGTGCGCGGCAAGGTCAACGACGACGGGGCGGACCAGGGCTACACCGTGGAGCTGTCGGTGCCCTGGAGCGCCTTCCACGCCGGCGCCGCGCCGGCGATGCCGCCCCACGCCAGCCACACCTGGCGGATGAACTTCTATGTGATGGACGCCCGCAAGGCCGGCCGCAGCGTTCGAACGGCTGGTCGCCGCCGCGCGTCGGCGACTTCCACGTTCCCGAGCGCTTCGGCCGCGTCATCTTCGATGGCGCGCCCGAGCCGGTGGCGGCCGCCGACGAGGCGCCGACCCAACCCACGTTGCAGGTTCCGCAAATCCAGCTCCGGCCGGAGATGGCCGCCGCCTTCCGCGAGCAGCTCCACCACGTCGAGGTTCGCGGCCCGAACGGTCGCCCCGTCGACCCCCGGGTCATCCGCGGCCAGCAGCGCTGAGCTCAGCGCGCGGCGCGATCGAACACCGGGCTCGCGACGGCCCGGAGACGCGCCCGCCGCCGCCAGTCCCGCTTCAGGCCGAGAAGCCGCCGCCCGACATGCGGGCCGGATCGATGCCGGCGCTGGTCAGGGCCGCCGTCCAGCGGTCGCCCGGCGCCGTGTCGAACACAATCTCGTCGTCGAGGTCCACCGGGATCCAGACGCCGCGCGCGAACTCGCCGTCGAGCTGTCCGGCCGCCCACCCCGCATAGCCGAGGGCGAGCAGACGACGCTCCGGTCCTTCTCCCCGCGCGATGGCCTCGAGCAGCGTCCGCGAGGCGCTCACCGCGAGCCGATCGCTCACCATCACCGCGTCCTCGAGGATGTCTTCGGACATCCCTTCGGGATCGAAGAGGATCCACCCCGACTGGGGCGCGACCGGCCCACCGGTGAACATCGGGATGTGCTCGGACTCCGGCGTCGTCTCCAGTCCCAGCAGCTCTGCCACTTGGCTGAACGTCACCGGCGCGACGCGGTTGACGATGAACCCGAGCGAGCCGTCGTCGCCGTGCTCGACCAGCACGATCACGCTGCGAACGAAGGCGTCTTCCTGCAGCGCGGGCGCTGCGACGAGGAATCCCGGAGCGAGCTCGTCCGCCACACCGTGGAGGGTGCCACGCGGACCCTCGGGCCGCGAAATTTGCCGTCCGGCATGCCTCGGCCGGAGGCGTCTCGCCGATTCGCGGTACCCTAGGCCGGTCTGGGCCGACGCCGATGACGCACCCGCCAATGATGGCGTCGGTGCCGACGCTCCGGGGCCGCGGCGTCACTCGGTGCTCAGCGACCGAGCACGACGTAGTAGTAGCCCGGCGCGTATGCAATCACGCGCTCGACCCGCATCTCGGCACGCACCCAGCCCATCGAGGCCACGCGCTGCTCGACGGGGTAACCGGCCAGCCAGCGCAGCCTCCCCTCCTCGTCGACCCGCGGCGGCACGGCCGAGTGCAGGACGATCGTGGCCGGCGCGCGCTGCTGCAAGAGCGCCGGGTCGATGCGCTTGTCGAGATGACCGCCTGCCAGCCTACCGATGCTCGGGTCGGTGACGCCGCCGAGGTCCACCACCTCGACGCCGGAGCGATAGGCGAGCCAACCGACGTCGACCAGCGCCACGCGACGCGAGGCGGCGAGGGACGTGGCGAGCTCGGTGCCGGCCGCCTCGCGCGCCGCGCCCGCGGCTCGCGCCCGCGGCAGCTCGACGGCGAGATCGAGCGCGGGAAGGAGCGCGCACGCGGCGAGCAGCGCCAGCGCCTTGCCCTTCGAGGCCGGCCAGCGCGCCGCCACCGGCTCCGACGCGAGCAGCGCGTAGAGCGGGATGACCGGCGCCATCAAGCGGAAGCCCGGCATCCAGTCGCCGCCGGCGAGCACAAGCGCCACGAGGTGGGCCAGGAGCACGGCGAAGAGGAGCCGCTCCCTCGGACCTCCTGCGCGCGCGGCGAGCACCACGACCAGCGCGCCGCCGCCGCCGAGCTCGACGAGCATTGCGCGGCCGACGTACTCGGCGCCGTTCACGAGATCGGGAGGTTTGGCCTGCGCGCTGAGCGGGAGCGGCGAGCCGAAGAGCGCCAGTCGGAACGCGATGACCGAGACGGCGCCCGCGGCCGCCAGGCAGAGCGCGAGCGCACCGGCGCGGCGGTCCCAACGCCACAGCGCCACCAGCAGCACGCCCGAAGCGAGAGCCAGCTCGGGCCGCAGCCACGCCAGCGCCGCGATCGCGAGCCCCGCGCTCGCGCCCAGCGCCCGCCACCGGACTGCCGGCCGCGCGTCGACGAACTCCTGGCTCAATCCCTCGGGCACCGCCTGCGCTGGGCCGAGCGCCTCGTTCAACGCCGCGGCGAGGCCCTGCGCCCTCTCCGTGCCAGGCGCCCACCCGAGGTCGACGCGCTCGGCCTCGGTCACCCCCGGTGCCGTCGTGCTCCCCGGGGTCTCGGGCGGCGCGCCGACCCGTTCGAGCTGCCCCGCGCGCCCCTGCCGAGGCGCGGCGGCGAGCACCGCCAGCCCGGCGATCGTGAGGCCCAGCGTCGCCAAGCCGGTCGCGAGCCCGGCCACGCTCCAGATCGAGAACGTCGCCCCACCGACGACGAGCACCGAGGTCGCGACTCCGCGTGCGGTCGAGATCCGCGTCGCCGTCGCGATCACCAGCCACGCCGCGAGCGCCGCGGCGAGCAGGCCGACGATCTTCGAGGCCGCCACCGGATCGCCCCACCCGAGCTGACCGAGCAGCCCCGGGACCAACGCAAGCGGCCCCGTCACTCCGTCGGTCGGCGGGCCCGCCACCATCGTGTAGCCCGCGCCCGTGGCGATGCGCCTCGCATAGCGCGCGAG
This sequence comes from uncultured Pseudomonadota bacterium, assembly GCA_963832725.1. Classification (GTDB taxonomy): domain Bacteria; phylum Myxococcota_A; class Polyangia; order Polyangiales; family Sandaracinaceae; genus JAEZBP01. Next base: position 398,422 of record CAWHVG010000003.1, on the reverse strand, counting down.
GATGTACGCGTCGTCGATCGTGAAGGGCCAGGCGGCCGCGCCCAGCGCGACGAGCAGCGCGCTAGCGGCCAGCGGCAAGAGCCGATCGACCTTCACCCGAGAGGCCCTCCCGAGCGCGGTCCTTGATTTGGGCGGGGGCTGCAAGCTACATCCGGACGTCTCGGATGCTCCGCACCCGTATCATCGCAACGACTGCCACGGCGGTCCTGGTCAGCACCGTCTTCGCCGTGACGATGACCTTCGTCAACCGCGCGGAGACGTTCGTGGAGCCTTCCCGCGTCGTGCCGGGGCAGCCGGCGCCGGTGACGCTGCGGATCCCGTGGACGCGCATCGTGGCGCCGGATGGAACCGTGGAGGTCGAGAGCCGTGCGCCCGTCATCGCGATGGGCCACACGGTCGAGGACCCGAGCCTGGCCACCGTCGTCCGAGCGTACGAGGAACAACGGCGGCCGCCGAACGGAGCGGACCTGCTGGGGCTCTTCTTCGTCTACTTCCTCGTCGCGCTGATGCTGACGACCTACCTGCGCGGGCTCAGCCCCGGGCGCGGGGCGCTCCTGCGAACGCAACTCGGGCTGATGGGTCTGGCGCTGGCGCTGCTCGCGGTCGGTAAGGCCTTCCTGCTCCTGACGCCCTTCCCCGCGCAGCTGCTCCCCGTGGCGGCGATGAGCATCTGGGCCGCGCTCTTCCTGGACCGGCGCACGGCGCTCATCGTCGGGCTGGCCATGGCGTTCTTGGCGGCCTCGCTGGTGAGCTTCCGGCTCTCGTGCGTGTCGGTGTACCTCGCGACGAGCATCACCAGCGTGCTGGTCCTCGGCGACAAAAAGCGGCCGGGGCGCATCGTGCAGGCGGGCGCGCTCTCCGCGGTGGCCGCGGTCGGCGTCTACGTCGCCTCGCGCGTGATCTTCGACGGTGGCTTCGACCTCGGCACGGAGCTCGCGGATCCCTGGCGCTCGCCGATGGTCGCGTCGGCGGCGAGCGGGCTGTCGAGCGGTCTCGTCGCCTGGGCCTTCGCCGGGCTGGCGGTGATCGTGCTCGGTTCCGTCTCGCGCTCGAGGTTGGTCGAGCTCACCGATCTGGATCAGCCGCTGCTGAAGAAGATGGCCAAGGAGGCGCCGGGCTCGTGGGAGCACTCGCGGGCGATGGCGAACCTGGCGGAGGCAGCCGTCGACGCCATCGGCGCCGACGCCTTGCTGACGCGGGTCGGGCGCCTACTACCACGACCTCGGCAAGAGCTGCCAAGCCAAGTACTTCGTCGAGAACCTCCACGCCCGGCGAGCCCACGCCCCATCGGCACATCCCGAGCCCGATCTGAGCGCCGACGCGATCATGGCGCACGTCGTGGAGGGCGCGAACATCCTTCGCAGCGGCGCGCATCCCCGAGCCGGTCGTGGAGTTCTCCTACACCCACCACGGCACGAGCGTCATCGAGTACTTCTGGCACAAGTCGCTCGAGCAGGGGAACCCGACGGAGCGGGACGAGAGCTTCTTCCGCTACCCCGGCATGCGGCCGCGGACGAAGGAGACGGCGATCCTCATGCTCGTCGACTCGATCGAAGCCGCGTCGCGCACCATCGACCCGCCCGACCGCGAGAAGTTCGAGGAGATGGTGCAGCGGATCCTCTTCGTGAAGCTGCGCCAGGGCCAGTTCGACGAGTCCGGGCTCGACGATGGCCGAGATCCGTGGTGCTGACGACCCGCATCGTCGACTCGCTGTGCAGCATCTACCACAGCCGGATCAAGTACCCGTGGCAGGAGAAGAAGGACAGCAGCGAGTCGCAGCTGCCGCTGCCGGGGGCGGCCACGGAAGAAGACGTGGCGCGCGCCCGCGCCGAGGCCGAAGCCAAGGCCGACGACGACGAGAACGGTCGGGCCAGCGTGCCGCCCCCGCCGTCTCAGGACGACCCACCCACACCGGAGGCACCGTGAGCGCGGACGAACGCAGCTTCATGAAGTCGCTCTTCCACGGACTGATCGAGGAGAACCTGATCTTTCCGTATCCGGAGATGAAGCCGGACGAGAAGGAGAACCTCTCGCTCATCCTGGAGAACATCCGCCGCTTCGGGGAGACGGAGGTCGACGCGGCGAAGATCGACCGCGAGCACGCCATCCCCGAAGAGCTCCTGACCAGATGAAGGAGCTCGGCCTCTTCGGCCTCACGGTGCCGGAGGAGTACGGCGGCTTCGGCCTGTGCGCGACGGCATACGCGCGCGTGGTGCAGGAGCTCGGCCTCGATCGACGGATCCCTGGCCGTGACGATCGGCGCCCACCAGTCGATCGGCCTCAAGGCCATCCTGCTCTTCGGCACCGAGGCGCAGAAGAGGAAGTACCTGCCCAAGCTGGCCACCGGCGAGCACGTCGCGGCGTTCGCGCTCACGGAGCCGGGGGCGGGCAGCGACGCGGCGTCCATCACCACCCGCGCCGAGCTCAGCGAAGACGGCGAGCACTACGTGCTGAACGGCTCGAAGATTCGGATCACCAACGGCGGTTTCGCCGACGTCTTCACCGTCTTCGCGCGGACCAGCGCCCCTGACCCCGGCGTGAAGCCGCGCATCACGGCGCTCATCGTCGAGCGCGACATGGGCGTCAAGAACGGCCCCAGCGAAGAGAAGATGGGCATCCGCGGCACTCGACGACGGAGCTCTTCTTCGAGGACGTAAGCGTCCCCTCCGCCGAACGTGCTCGGCGAGGCGGGCCGGGGCTTCAAGGTCGCCATGGAGGTGCTCAACAGCGGGCGCATCGGCCTCGCCGTCCGGCTGCCTCGGCTCGTGCAAGCGGCTCATCCACATGAGCACGGAGCGGGTGCGGAACGCCAGGCGTTCGGCCGCCCCATCGGCGAGTTCGGGATGATCAAGGAGAAGATCGCCCGCATGACCGCCGAGACCTACGCGCTCGAGTCGATGACCTACCTGACCACCGGGCTCGTCGACGTGGGCGTCGGCGACTACTCGCTCGAGAGCGCCATCTGCAAGGTCTTCGGCTCCGAGACCCTCTGGTACGTCGTCAACGAGACGCTGCAGATCGCCGCGGGCATCGGCTACATGGTCGAGTACCCCTACGAGCGCATGATGTCGCGACGCGCGCATCAACCTGATCTTCGAGGGCACGAACGAGATCCTGCGCGCGTTCATCGCGCTGGCCGGGATGCAGAGCCCCGGCAAGCAGCTCGCCGAGGTCGCCAAGGCGATGCGCGAGCCCATCAAGGGCTTCGGGCTCCTCAGCGACTTCGCCATCCACAAGGCGCGCAGCCTCGTCAGCCGCGAGCGCCTCGAGCGCGTGCACCCGGTGCTGCGCAAGGAGACGGTCGTCTTCGAAGAGGGGGCGGCGGAGCTCGCGCAGCGAGTCGAGCAGTCCTTGCGCAAGCACGGCCGAGACATCGCCGAGAGGCAGTTCGTACAGAAGCGCATCGCGGAGGCCGCCATCGACCTCTACGCGCTGGCCGCGGTGCTGAGCCGCACCACCCGCGCCGTCGAGCAGAAGGGTGAGGCGGGCGCGTCGCGCGAGATCCACCTCGCGCAGGCCTTCTGCGTGCTCTCCGAGAACCGGCTGAACGACCGCCTCCTGAACATGGAGCGGGACACCGACGAGCTGCTCAAGGTCGTCGCCGCCCAGACCTACAAGGACGGCGAGTACCCCTTCGACATCGTGTGAGGCCGTTCGTGTGAGGGCCGATCCGGCCCGCGCTATGCTCTCGTCATGAGCAGCGCACCGAAGATCGGCCCTGCCACCCTGGACGAGCTCGCGTACCTGCGCGATCAGGGGCACGTCGTCGAGCTGATCGACGGTGAGATTGTCTACAAGGCGATGCCCACGCCGGCGCACGGGTCGGCGCAGTCCATCGTCACGGGCATGCTGCACGGATTCAACCGGCGTGGCGGCGGCCCCAAGAGTCCAGGCGGATGGTGGATCATGACGGAGGTGGAGATCCTCTACCCCAAAACCACCGAGGTCTTCCGCCACGACATCGTCGGCTTCCGCCGCGACCTCCACCCGACGCGGCCGGACGAGATGCCGGTGCGGACGCGCCCCGACTGGGCGTGCGAGATCCTGTCGCCCAGCACCGCGCGCAACGACGTGGTGAAGAAGCAGCGCACGCTGCACGCCCACGGCGTCCCCCACTACTGGCTCGTCGATCCTTCGAACCTGCTCCTGAGCGTGCTCCGCTGGGAGCCGGACCAGTACCGCCACGCCTTGGACGCTGGCGTGGGCGACGTCGTCCGCGCCGAGCCCTTCGACGCCATCGAGCTCGACGTCGGCGAGATCTTCGGCATCGAGCGGGACGCTCCCGCGACCGAATGAGCCTCGCCCGTCACGCGCGAGCGTGCGCGGCCTCGGCCTCGAGCTCGTTTCGCTTCGCGTTCACCACCGACGAGGCGCGGTGGAGGAAGTCGCTGATGGCCGCCATCGTCAGCACCGTCGCATACGTGCGCGTCATCGCCGGCGCGAGCAGGTACGAGGTGCTCAGCCCGAGCGCGACCCACGGCCCCACGCAGTAGGGACAGGTCAGAAGCTCCCCGAGCGCGCGACGTGGCCCTCGCTCCACCGGCGCCTCGTGACCGTCCGCGTCGGTGTGCACGAAGGGCTGGCGGAGCGAACGCGTCACCCGCTCGGTCGTGAGAATCCGGCTGACCTCGTGGGTCGCCGCGCCCATGACGAGCAAATCCGCCAACCGCACTCTCCGGCGCGTGCCGAGCAGCGTCCCGAGCGCCAGCGCGCCGGCGTTGAACGCCGTCGTGAGGACCAAGTAGGTGCCGGTCGGGCGGTGGTCGTGGTTCGAAGCGCTCATGGGAGCCTCGAAGGCGAGATAGCCTCGCTGAGGCGACACCAAAGGCACGGTGACGCAGGATTCGGCGATGGCTCGTCGAGCGGGCCCGGTCCGCCGCGTCTCGGCGATTCGACCGGCGCGCCGCCAAGCACCTTGCCCCGCGACCGCCATCAGGGTGACAATTGGCCCCGATGTCGTCCTCGCTCCGCGCCGCGCTCACCCTCTCTTGCCTCGCTCTGTTCGCCGGCTGCGCCGCGGGCGCAGGCGACGGCGATGGCGGCGTGGGCGGAAACGACGACGCCTCGACCGACCAGTCCGATGGCGGCACGGCCCACGACGCCGGCACACGGCGCGACGCCGGCGGCGGCCCGACCACCTGCTCGAGCGGCCAGCACGCCTGCGGCGCGGGCTGCATCGACAATCTCCCGAACATGCCGGAGAACGGCTGCAAGCTCGGCTGCGGCGAGCCCTGCCCCACCCCACCGGACGGCAGCGCCGCCTGCGACGCGGACGGCCAGTGCACCTTCGACTGTCCCGCGCCCTTCCACCAGGACGGCACCATGTGCGTCTGCACCCCGAGCACCTGCGACGACATCGGCTACATGTGCGGCGCGCCCGACAACGGCTGCGGAACCCCGCTCGACTGCGGCGCCTGCGCCGACGGCGGCGTCTGCACCGACGGCGCCTGCGCCTGCCCGCAGGACGCCCAGGAGCGCAACGAGTCGTCGGACGCGGCGGCGGCACTGGGCGACCTCTCGGATTCCCCGGTCTCGGACGTCACGTTCGACATGCTGACGATCGACACCGCGGACGACGAGGATTGGTTCTCGTTTCAGGTCGCCGACAACTTGGACTGCTGCACCAGCACGAACCCCGACATCACGGTCACGCTCGACCGGATCCCGGACGGCTCCAACTACGATCTCGCCGCCTACTACATCTGCAGCGCTACTCGAGACAATCAGACCTCCTGCGGCTCGGGCGCGCCCGACGCGATGATCGGCGCCGGCTGCAGCTCCTCGGCCTCGGGGACGACGATCGAGACCGTCTTGCTGAACACCGAGTGCGGCGGCACCACGAACGAGAACGGCACCCTGCTGGTGCACGTCCACCCGACCGGTTTCGGCGGCTCCTGCCAGCCCTACCGCCTGCACGTGCACGTCGAATGACGTGAGGCGCGGCGGGCCTCGCGGCGCTACTCGGGGATCGGCTCGCCGCGCCCGATCTTCTCTTCGCGGATCTCCTCGATCGCTTCGGCGAAGGCATGCGCGCAGTCGGGATCGAACTGGCTCCCGGAGCACCGCTTGATCTCGTTCACCGCCACCTCGTGCGGCAGCGCCTTGCGGTACGCCCGGTCGCTGGTCATCGCGTCGTAGGTGTCGGCCACGGAGATGATGCGCGCCATGAGCGGGATGTCCTTGAGCGCCTCGAGGCCGAGCGGGTAGCCGCGCCCGTCCCAGCGCTCGTGGTGAAGGTGCACGCCCGGCATCGAGCGGGTGAAGGAACGTGATCGGCTCGAGGATGTCCTTCCCGTAGCCGGGGTGCTGCTTGAAGATCTCGTACTCTTCCTGCGCAGAGCTTGCCGGGCTTGTTGAGATTCATCACGCAGCCGATCTTGCCGATGTCGTGCATCAGCGCGGCTTGGCGGACGATCTCCACTTCTTCCTCCGGCAGGCCGAGCTTGATGGCCAGGATCTGCGCGTACGCCGCCACCCGCTCGCTGTGGCCCGAGGTGTAGCGGTCCATCTTGTCGATGGCGCTCGCGAGCCCCTTGATGGTCTGCTGGAAGGTCGCTTTGAGGTCCTCGTAGAGCTTGGCGTTCTCGATGGCGGCCGCCGCGCGGTTGGCGACGATCCGCAGCATCTTGCGCTGCCCCTCGTCGAACTTCTTGCCGCGCGTGTAGCTGACCGCGCCCAGGAAGCCGATGGTCCGCTGACGCATGTTCAGCGGCGTGACGATCAACGAGTGCGGCATGATGTCGCTCGGGCAGCGTGCGCGAAGTAGCCTCGCGCGTGCTGCCCGTGGACCCGGAGCGGTCGGTCCTCCGGGAAGTAGTCGGCGAGGCCTCGCCGCGTCGAGCTCGCCCACGCCCGAGCGCGGGCGGAGAGTCCGGGTGGAGCTCGCAGCGCGCGCTCGAAGAACCCGCCCTCCCCGTCGTCGAGCACGACCACGACGCTTGGTCCGCGTCCACCTCGTGGATGGCCGCGTCCATGACCGTGCGCATCACCTCGTCGAGCGAGAGGCTCGCCGCGATGGCCTCGCTGACCTTGTAGAGGGAGAGCGCCTCTTTGAGCCGAAGGTTCTCGGCGGTGCAGCTTCCGCTTCTCGAGCCCGCGGCGGATGGTGTGGACGACCTCCTCCACCTTGAAGGGCTTGAGGATGTAGTCGTACGCGCCGCGTTTCATCGCGTCGATGGCGGTCTCGACCGTGCCGAAGCCGGTCATGATGACCGTGACCACGTTCGGCGCGTGCTTGCTGATGGCCGCGAGCAGCTCCAGGCCGCCCATGTTGGGCATCTTCAGGTCGCTCAGCACGAGGTCGTAGTGCTGCCGGGAGAGCTCCACCAACGCGGCGCTGCCGTCCTCGGCCGTGCGGACCGTGAAGCCCTCCATCGACAGGAAGTCGGCGAGGATCTCCCGGATCACCTTCTCGTCGTCGACGACGAGGACACGGGGCGCGTCTTCCTGGCTGTGGTATTCCATCGGGCCGGGTGCCGTGACGGGAGTCGATGCCCGGCACGGAATGCCGGACGCGTCTTCCAGGCGCCGGCCAGCGCTCTTAGTAATTCCCAACCCCTATGAGTGTCAACGACGGGACGCGCCCCCTGGGCGCACGAGACGCTTCGTGCCTCGACGCCGCATTCTCGTCTTGACTTCGGGCGTCTACGGAACCCTGACGGCGCTCGGCTTCGGGTGGTGCGCGGTGCGGGGGCGGCCGTGGCCTTTCCGATACCCTTCGCCCTGGCTCGAGCTCCCACGCCCCTGGGCCATCGGCGCCTCCCTGGCGGCCGGGCTGCTGCTCGCCTCGGCCACGGTCTTCGGCACGCGCCTGATGGTCCGCCACGCCCGCTTCGTTCGTGATCTGCACGTCGCGTTCCGCGAGCTCATCGGCCCTCTGGACGCATCCGCCGTCGCCGTGCTGGCGTTGACCTCCGGCGTGGGCGAAGAGGTCTTCTTTCGAGGCGCCGTGCAGCCGAGCCTGGGGTTGGTGGCGACGTCGCTGATCTTCGGCTGCCTCCACATCGGCCCCGACCGGCGCTTCTGGGTCTGGACACCGTGGGCCGTCGCCATGGGCTTCGCGCTCGGCGCCATCCACCAGGCCACGGGCTCGCTGTGGGGCTGCGTGCTCGCCCACGTCCTGATCAACTACGAGAACCTGCAGTTCATCGTCAGCCACGACCCGCGCGAGCCCGATCAGGACGATCTCGGTGGCCCTCGCCTGGTCACGCGCGGCGAGCGCCGCTGAAGGCCCGTCGGTTCAGAGCCGCTCGACGTCGGCGCGCACCGTGTAGTCCGCGCGGTTGCCCGCCCCGCCGTCGCGCACCCGCACCACGTACCAGCCGGGCGAGACCAGGTGGGCGACCGACTCGACCGGCTCCTCGGTGTGCGACGATTCGAGCTGGTCGGCGCCGAGATCGAGCAGCTCCAGATCCAGGTCCTCGTGGTCGTCGGCGCGCCCACTCCCCTGGATGTCGAGGCGCACGCTCAACATGCCCGCCTCGGCGACGTGGACCAGATAGCTGTGCACGGCGTCGAAACCGGTGCCCGGCAGGTTCACGCCGCCGCCCGGCGCGGGCTGAGTCAGCCCGTCGATCTTGCCGGACGCGCCCCCGCCGAGGGAGAGCAAGCGCGGCCACACAGGGGTGTCGTCGGGCGGCAGCAGGTCCTCGGGCTCGCCGGTCCGCTGCAGCATCGACGCGAGGCGGTCGGGGGGGACGGCGCCGCGCACCACGCAGCGCCGGAGGAAGGCGGGCAGGCTGCCGTAGACGTCATCGTGCTGGGCCAGGTCCACCATCGTCTCGAGGATGGCCGACGGTGGGATGGCGATTCCGTCCTGGTCCTGGTCGGGCAGCTCCCCGGCGCCGTCCGAGAGATCCCAGAGCACGGCGGAGACGCTCGTCTCGGAGCCGAGGCCGGGAAGCGGGTCGTCGGCCCGCTCGAGATCCTCGTCGACGCGCAGCCGCCCCCACGGCGCGACGCCGATGGTGTCGCGGTAGAGCGGGGAGCGCAGCACGGCGAGGGCGAACCAGGTGGCGCGGCCCTCCTCCCACGCCAGGCCGGGATCGATGCGCGCGTTGCGCGGGTGCGAGCCGCCGGTCGACGAGTCGCGGGTCAGCCAATCCATCACGAAGTGACCGAGTTCGTGGAGGACAATCGCCTCGTCGTGCTCGTCGGTGTCCGAGACCGACTGCTGGCCGGGATCGCCGCCGAGCAACTCGAGCGCGAATCGCCCCGATCCCTCGGGCCGCTCACCGCGGTAGAAGCTCCACTCCCGCGTCCCGCCGCGCACCCAGTAGGCGAAGACGGGCGGGAGCGTCTGGCCGGTCCACTCCTGCACGGCGTCGAGCCCGCGCAGCAAGGTATCGACGACGTGGAAAGCGCCCGCTTCTCCGTCCGCGTCCGCGACGTGAACGCGCAGCGGCTCGGACGGCGCACCGAGCGGCACGTCGACGTGGTGGGTCTCTCTGCCGAGCCCGTCTTCGCTGATGGCCACGTCATGCCCGCGGATCCGCACGTGGGCGAGCGCGCGGAGCGCGACGGCGGACGAGGGGCCCTCGAGCGCGAAGCCACCGGACTCGTCGGTCTGTCCCTCCGCGACCACGGCGCCGGCAGGGTCGATCAGCGCCACGTCGACCCAGCGCGCCGGGCGCACCTCGACCTCCGCCGAGGCGCCCTGCGGGGTCGGGTGGCGCGCGTCGAAGGTGACGGTCCCCGTCCACCTCGCGCGAGCGTGCAACGCGGTGGAGACGCGCGGACCGCCCGCGGAGCCGCAGGAGCTCCATGAGACGGCGACCAAGATCAGGAGCGTGGCCCGCATCGCCGCGAAGACTATCGCCGGCGCCACGCGCCCGCACGAAGCTACTCGAACGGAAGGGGGCGCTGGGGGAGCTGCTCGATGATGCGCGCCACCAGCGACTCCAGGTGATCCTCGCGGTGCAGGAAGTCGCGGTCCTCGGCCTCGACCACGATCTTCGGCCCATGGGCCCACCGCTCGAACCAGCCGTCGTAGCGCTCACCGAGGTCGACCAAGTAGTCCATGGGGATGGCGGCCTCGTACTCGCGCCCTCGGCGTGCGATCTGCGCGCGGCAGCTCTCGGGAGAGCGGCGGAGATAGACCAGAAGATGCGGCGCGGGCAGCCCCGCCAGGAGCTGTTCCGCGATGAGGCCGTAGGTCTCGAAGTCGCGGGCGTCCATGTCGCCGCGGTGGTGGAGGTTCGCCGCGAAGATCTCGGCGTCCTCCCAACACGTGCGGTCCTGGATCGTGCTGACGCCGCGTTCGATCAGCTCGCGGGTCTTCGCCACCCGGAGGCCTAGAAAGCGGAGCTGCAACGACATCGCCCAGCGGCGCATGTCGCCGTAGAAGTCGGCGAGGTAGGGGTTGTCCGCCGTCTCTTCGTAGAGCGCCGTCAAGCCGAGCCGCTCGACCAACCTGCGGGTCAAGGTCGTCTTGCCCGAGCCGATGTTGCCGGCGACCGCCAGGAAGACCTGTCCCGTCACGGTCGGCGAGGCTAGAGCACCGACCGATTCGAGACCACCGGAATCCGCGGGCGGATGGGTCCGCGACGCGCCCGTCGCGCGTCGGCCGTGCAAACCGATGGGCGCTCTCGCGGTCCGTCGACGGCTGCAACACGGCCTCGTTCGAAGCCACCGGGACATCGTGGAGAGGTGGGGCGCCGCGCGGCCCCTTCGGGCGCGCGACCGGGTGGCGCAAGTCGCCGACATGGCCCCCCTGCGCGCGCCGACGCCCTCCGATCGCAGCTCGGATCACCGAAAACGAAGCTCGACGGCTTCCGCCACGACCCGCACGCCGGACCGCCCCCCGGCCCACGCGCCGACCGAGGATCGCCGGTTTCGCTGGCAATTCTTGCATCATCGAGAACGCCCACGCTCCCGCGCAGACCCCTCTCGAAGGACTGCGTGACCGTTCGGACGCCATTTCAGCGCGATCGGCACGTTCCGTCCTTGTTGACGTCGGGCGCGCCTCTCCTTAGCCTCTAGGAGTTGTTGGCCGGGGGGCCCCCGGTCCGGTATCCGCCGTGCAGGACTCCGATATCAAGACCCGGGTGACGCCGCTCGAAGAGCTGCGTCCGACCAAGAGTGGCCAGGACTGCCTGGTCGTCATCTACTCCTCGGACCAGCGCCAGTTCGGGAAGCGCTACGTCCTGGGTGACGAGCCGTTGACGGTCGGACGCGGACAAGAGAACGGCATCGTCCTCGACAACGACAGCGTGTCGCGCCGGCACTGCCGCATCGAGCGCCGCAACACGAACTGGTACGTGGTCGACCTCGACTCGACCAACGGCACCTACGTCAACGACCAGCAGTTGACCGAGTACCAGATGCGCCGGGGCGACCAGATCAAGATCGGCGACACGATCGTGAAGTTCCTGTCGGGCTCCGATCTCGAAGCGCAGTACCACGAGACGATCTACCGGATGACCATCATCGATGGTCTCACCCAGATCAACAACAAGCGCTATCTGATGGAGACGCTGGAGCGCGAGATCCCACGCGCCCGCCGGCACATGCGGCCGCTCTCGGTGGTCATGTTCGACATCGACCACTTCAAGGGGATCAACGACAACTACGGCCACCTCGCGGGCGACTACGTGCTCAAGGAGCTGGCCACGCTGGTCAAGAGCCGACTGCGGCCGGACGACATCGTCGCGCGCTACGGCGGCGAGGAGTTCTGCGCCCTCCTCCCGGAGACCGCGCTCCAAGGCGCGGGGGCCATCGCCGAGGACCTGCGCCGGCGCGTGCAGGAGCGTGGCTTCGTCTTCGAGAGCGAGCAGATCCCCGTCACAGTCTCGCTCGGCTGCTCGGAGCTGACGGGCGAGATGGACGTGCTCATGCTCATCAAGGCCGCCGACGAGAAGCTCTACGAGGCCAAGCGCGGCGGTCGTAATCGCGTCTGCTACTGAGCCTCGCGGCGACTCCCGAGCGCGACCCTTTTGGCACGCCGTCGCCGGCCGGCCTCACCGCGCGCCGGGGCGTGACGAACCACCCCGGGTGGGGCCGCATCGGGTCTTCGCAGGCCCCGCGGGGCTCACGGACCCGGGGACGGACGATCCTGGTTCCCCATTCAGGACGGTCGGCGGCAGCCGTTTCTCATGGCATGCGGCTCGCACAGAGCCGCGAGCCAACGATGCGCATTCAGCACACGGTCCACACCGACACAGGTCGCCGGACGAACAACGAGGACGCTCACGTCGCAGCGCGGCACCTCGGCCTCTACGCCGTGGCCGACGGAATGGGCGGCTACGAGGGCGGCGAGGTCGCCAGCCGGATCGCCCTCGACAGCCTCCGCGCCTACTTCGCGCGCCTCGGCCGCGACAACCTGGACCTCGAGAACGACGCGAAGGGTTCCCGCCAACAGATACGGATGGCGATCCGCATGGCGGACCGGGAGGTGAGCCGCCGCGCGGAGGGAAAGCTCCGCGACATGGGCACGACGCTCGTCAGCATGGTGGCGCGTGGCCGGCGGGCCCTGATCGCGCACGTGGGCGACAGCCGCATCTACCGGCTCCGCGACGGAAGATCTCGAGCAGCTCACCCGGGACCACTCGCTGGTGGCGGAGATGGAGGCCCGCGGGCTGAGCACCGCCCGCAGCATCGCGCACGTGATCACCCAGGCGCTCGGGCAAGGTCCGCCGGCACGGCCCGACGTGGAGATGATCGAGCTCGAGCCGGGCGACCGCTTCCTACTCTGCTCCGACGGGCTGAGTGACGTCCTGGGCCCCGCTGCGATCACCCGCGAGCTCACTCGCCGCGCTCCGGCGCGCGCGCTCGTCCGGCTGGCCTACGAGACGGGCAGCAGGGACAACATCACGGCGCTCGTCGTCACGGCCCGCTGAGCGGCGAGCGTCCTCGGTCAGAACCCGCGGCGGATGCGCACGACGTCGGCGGGATCGTGGAACTGCCAGATGGGATCGAGGCGCGGGTCCAGGATCAGGTCGTCGTCGCGCACCGCGCCCTCGCGGTACGCGTCGCAGACACGGGTGAAGGCAGCCTGAAGGTCGTCCGCGACCTCCACCGGCGCCTCTTGCGGCGGGCTCGGGAGCGGCAGCGGATCGCCCTGAACCACCGCTCTTCGGATGGCGGCCGCCGCCTCGCGGTCTTCCTCGTCGAGGGCCTGGGCGACGAGCTGGTCGAGCATCCTGAGCCACGTCTCCTGATCGGCGCCCACCGGCGGCGCGACCTTGCCGAGCGCGTAGGCCACCCGCGACGGCGTCGTGCCGCGGATCTCCCACGTGGCGGCAGGCGCCCGCTTGGCCAGCCTCGAGCCCGCCTCCATCGCGTCGGCCGGGTAGCGCAGGAGCACGGCGAGCTTCAGCGCCTCCCAATCGGCCCACGGCACGGCGGGGACACAGCGCCCGGCGCGGAGGTAGCTCTCGAGCGAGCGCTCGGGCTCGCCGGCCCGCCGCAAGGCGTGCCCCACGGTGACGTGGGCGATGGAGACGTCGGGCTCGATCAGGGCGTGCCGCTCGCCCTGACGGAGGTACTTCTCGACCGTGAACTCCTCCGCATAGTCGGCCGAGGTCCACTCCCGAACGCAGAGGCGGCACCAGCCGTCGAAGGTGCGATGGATCAGCCGCGTCTCGCCGCTCCCCGGGTCGAAGTCGACGACCGGCCACGTGTCCGAGATGGGCGCGGCGCTGCAATCGAACGCGAGGTAGCTGCCGAGCTCCGTGCGCTGGAAGGGCAAGGGCACCTCGGGATCGAGAAACGAGACGCCTTCCTCCTCGGCGAGGAGCTTCAACGCCGCCTCGATCGTGTCGCCCGGACCCGGCGCGGCGCTCAGGAACACCCCGTTCGGCAGGGCCGCTCCGTCGAAGACGCCGAGCACCACCTTCAGGTCGGCGGGGAGCGGCGCGCCGAGCTGGTGCTCGAGCGCCGTGACCTCCTTGGCCGCCGCTGGACGGTGGGCGCGCACCGTCTCGGAGCCGTCGTGCTCCTGGACCCAACGGATGAGCTCCCTGACGCCGCGATGCATGGGGAGGGACTGTACCACCGACCGGCCCGAGGGCGCCGGCTCCGATCACCGCTCGGGACTCGCTCCAAGGCGCGGGCGTGCAGCCCGTCGAGACGCGCTCGCTCCGGATCGCGAGCATCCACCTCTCGGTCCAGGCGCGGGTTTCTGGCGGTTTTTTTGGTCTCGGGATAGCTTGGGCCCCATGCGCCATGCGGAGGGGCGATCGTGCTCACGGACCGTCCGCCTGCGGGCGGGCCTCGCGCTCGCGCTCGCTTGGAGCGCCGCTCCGGCGGCCGCGCAGACGATCGAGCCGGACCCGCTCGACGCGTTGGTGAGCGGACCGGAGTCGGTGGAGCTGCGGGCGCTGCGGCTCATGGAGCGCGAGCTCTTCGGCGGCACGCAGCCGCTGGCGGAGGCACCGGATCCCGCGGCGCAGGTGCAGATCTCGTCCGGCCCGCCCGCCGTCACGTCCGATGCGCCGGAGCCCCGGGCGGAAGAGGCGCACAGGAGCCGCGACCTCGAGTGGCTGCGGGGGCTGAGCCTGCCGGACATCCCGATCCGTTGGGACGAGCGCGTCGTCCGCTACCTCGAGTTCTTCCGCGACGACCCGCGCGGTCATCGCTTCATCCGCGCGTGGCTGGAACGGGTGAACCGCTACGGCCCGGTGATCCGCGAGACGCTGCAGGAGATGGGTCTGCCACGCGACGTGATCTTCGTGGCCATGGTCGAGAGCGGTTTCGATCCCACCGCGCGATCGCACGCGGGCGCGGCGGGCATGTGGCAGTTCGTGCGGCGGACGGGCGAGTCGTTCGGCCTCGAGGTGGACCACTGGATCGACCTTCGGCTGGATCCGGAGCGCTCCACCGTCGCGGCCGGCCGCTACCTGACCCAGCTCCACGACCGCTTCGGCACCTGGGAGCTCGCGTTCGCCGCCTACAACATGGGCTACGGCGCGCTCCTTCGCGCCATCCGGAAGTACAACACCAACGACTATTGGACGCTGGCACACCTGGAAGCCGGCCTCCCCTTCGAGACCAACCTCTACGTCGCGAAGATCATCGCGTGCGCGATCGTGGCCCACAATCCGGCGCGCTTCGGGTTGGTGGACGTGGACCGCGAAGAGGCGATCCGGTGGGCGACGGTGGATGTGCCGGGCGGCGTGTCACTGGGGTTGATCGCGCGGGCCGCGGGCGTCGATGCCGACACCGTGCGCGCGCTCAACCCTTCGCTGCGCCGCGGTAGGATTCCGCCCGGGCACGAGAGCTGGCAGGTTCGGATCCCGCCCGATGCGCTGAGCCGTTTCGCCGAACGGTGGGCGCGCATCCGCCCGCGCTCGCCCGTGAATCGACCGCGGGTGCTCCGCTTCGGCGAGACGCTGGGCGACCTGGCCCGCGAGGTCGGCGAGAGCGAAGACGACATCCGCGAGCTGAACGGCATCGAGGACGGCGAGCGCGTGGGCGCGGGGACGACGTTGCTGGTGCCGGTGACCGCGCGGCGCCGCGCGCCCTCGCGGGACGACGAAGAGCCGGTGATCGCCGTGCCCGACGGGCCCCGCGACGTGCCGGGGCGGCGGCGGATCTTCTATCGCGCGGTGCGAGGCGACGACCTGCCGGAGATCGCGCGCTTCTTCGAGGTGGACGCGGAGGAGCTGCGACGCTGGAACCACATCGACCCGGACGCCGAGCTTCAGCCGGGCATGTTCTTGCAGCTCTTCGTCCGCCCGGAGCTCGACCTGAGCCGGGCGCTGGTGCTCACGCCCGACGACTGCCGCGTGCTGGTGGTCGGCAGCGAGGAGTTCTTCGCGTACCACGAAGCGCAGAACGGCCGGGTGCGCGTTCGCTACCGCGTCCGCTCGGGCGACACGCTCTCCGAGATCGCGCAGCGCTTCCACATCCCGCTCTCGTCGCTGGTCCGCATCAACCAGATGGGCCGCCGCACCGTGCTTCACCCGGACGACGAGCTCATCGTCTACGCCGAGCGTCAGCACGTCCCCGCGGAGCTGCTGCCCGACGCCGTCAGCGGCGACGCACTCGACCCGGGAGGCGAAGCCACCGTCGAGCGGACCGGCCCGGACATCGGCAGCGACACGGAAGCCGACGACGCGTCCGCCGCGGACGAAGCCGACGAAGCCGACGAAGCCGACGAAGCCGACGAAGCCAGCGACGAGCCCGACGGTGGCTCTGCAGTCGAGGCCACGAATGAAGGCGCCGGCGCCTCGGAGGCAGCGACCGACTGAGCCCCTCGCCCATGCCCTCGCGAAGCGCAGGCGTGCTCCCCGTGGGGAGCACCCGAAGTGGGGTCGCGCGCGAAGCGCGCAGGGGGCGCTTCGAGCCCCCTAGACACAGCGCCCGTGGCTACAGGCGACCAGGGTTGTCGCGACCAGCGCGCACAGCCGTGGCTATCACGGCAGACTCGAGGCGCCCGGTGTCGTCGCGAGCAATCAGGGTGATCACCACGCTGCGCTTGGCCGCTTTGGGTCGTACACGCTGGTCGCGACAACCCTCGTGGAGGTAGTGCGCGGGGATCGTTTGTTTAGGGGGTTGCGCACCCCCTGGCGCGACTGCACGACGCTGCGCTTGGCCGCTTTGGGTCGTACGCGCTGGTCGCGACAACCCTCGTGGAGGTAGTGCGCGGGGATCGTTTGTTTAGGGGGTTGCGCACCCCCTGGCGCGACTGCGTCGCGCCGTACCCCATCGGGGTGCGGCCCTCCGGCGCTTTGGGCGCTGCGCGACTTCGTCGCGCGCGCCCGCGCCTACGGGTCGCACCCGCCGCGCTTCGCGCGGCGACTCGGGCCCCGAGGCGCCGGTGGCCGAACCGCGGGGGTCGGTGGCCGCACGGAGGTGGTCCGTGACCCCACGGCGGCGCTCGGATCGGCTCCGGGATATGCTGCCGGCCCATGATCTCCATCGACGAGGCCATCGCGCGGATGTTGCCGCGCTTCGCCCCCCTGCCCGCCGAGCGGGTCGATCTCGACGAGGCGTTGGGTCGCTTCCTAGCCGCCCGTCTCGACGCGCGCGAGGACGTGCCCGGCTTCGACAACAGCGCGATGGATGGGTACGCGGTGCGCGCCGAGGATCTCGTGAAGGCGAGCGAGGCGGCTCCGGTGAGCTTGCCGCTCGCAGGCGAGTCGCGGGCGGGTGGGCCGCCGCCCTCCCCGCTCGCGCCCGGCCGCGCGATGCGCATCTTCACCGGCGCGCCGATGCCGGCCGGCGCGGATGCGGTGGTGATGCAAGAGGACGTCCGCCGCCACGGGGAAGAGGTCGCGTTCACCTCGCCGACCGCGATGGGCAAGCACGTGCGCCGCCGCGCCGAGGTGCTCGAGGCGGGCGGACCGCTCCTCGACGCCGGTTCCCGGATCGGCAGCGGCGAGATTGGTGCGCTGGCCAGTCAGGGATACGCGCAGGTCCCCGCCCACCGTCGCCCACGCGTCGCCATCCTGTCCACCGGCGACGAGCTACGCGAGATCGGAGAGCCGGCGCGCCCGGGAAGTCTCATCGACTCGAACGCCCACGCCCTCGCCGCCGCCGTGCGCGAGACCGGCGGCGTGCCCGTGATGCTGCCTCGCGCGCCCGACCAGCGAGACGCGCTCACCGGCGCCGTGCGCGACGGCATCGCCTCCGCCGATGTGCTCCTCACCTGCGGCGGCGTCTCGGTCGGCGAGTACGACCTACTCCACGAGGCTTTCGCCGATGCTGGTGTGGAAGAGGTGTTCTGGAAGGTGCGCGTCAAGCCCGGCAAGCCCATCCGCTTCGGCGTGGCCGGCACGAAGCCGGTGGTCGGTCTGCCCGGCAATCCGGTCAGCGCTTTGATCACGTTCGAAGTCTTCGTAAGGCCCGGTCTCCGCGCGATGCTCGGGGACCCCTTTCCGTTCCGACGCGACATCGAGGTCGAGCTCGCCGCGCCGCTGAGGGCGCCGGAGACGCGAACCGAGCTGGCGCGGGTCCGGCTGGAAGAACGCGCCGGCGCGCCGCCGCTGGCCCGTCCGCACTCCCACCAAGGGTCCGGCGCGCTCACCTCGCTGGTGGCCATCGACGCGCTGGTGATCCTCCCCGAAGGCGCGGGCGCCAAGAGCGCGGGTGAGCGAGCCCGCGGCCTCGACCTCCGCGGCGGCCGAGGCGCGGCGTCGTCTCCCTTCGGCTGAGCTGACCCGCGCCCACGACAGCGCGCGCCCGGCGCGAACGCGCACCGCAGGCCACGTGAGAGGCGCGGCGCGCGCGTCACGGGCGTCGCGTTCGGCCTCGCTTCGGACCCCGTAGACCGGCGCTTTTGTCCGCCTCCACCACGCTCGACGGGCACCCACCCGGCGGTACACTGAGGCGGTTTCGGGTGCGCGGGAACCAACAACGTCGTTCGCGCGTCTACGTCCGTCGCGAGTCCGCGAACCCGAGGCTGCATCGAACATGAGCTTGCCCGCCGACCTGAGCCGTCCGATCCGCCGCACGTCCCTCAGGATCCGTCTCCAACGGGCGATGAACGCGGGGGCGCTCTTGGCGCTGGCCGGGCTCGGTCTGGCGGCGCTCGTCCTCGCGCTGCTCAAGCTGGACTGGCTGCCCGAGCCGGAGGCGGCGCCGTGGCTCTGGGCCGCCGGCGCGCTGCCGGTCGCCGGGATCGTCATCGGTGCAGCGCGCCCGCTCGGGCGGTTGATGGCGGCGAAGCTGCTCGACCGCGCGCACGGGCTCCACGATCGGGTCACCAACGCGGTGTCGTTCTCCGGCCTGGACGCGCGCACGCCCTTCATGGACGCCGCCATCGAGGACGCGCGCGCCCACTCGAGCGGTCTGTCGGCGAAGCGGGCGATGCCGTTGAAGGTCCCCTTCGACGTGCTCCCCGCGTTCGGGCTCGGCGTCGGCGTCGCGCTGCTCGCGATGCTCGAGGTCCCCCGCTTCGTCGAGGAGCACGCGCCGCCACAGGGCATCGTGCCCGTGGTGCTGCACGAGGATGATCTCGAGTCCTTCGACAGCAACCTCCGCGAGCTGATCGAGGATCCCGAGACGCCCGAAGAGGTTCGCGCCGCGGCACGCGAGTTCAATCGGCTGGTCGAGGATCTCGCCGACGAGCGACTCGATCGAGCCGAAAGCCTGCGCCGCATCGCCGACCTCGAGCAGCGCCTCGAGAGCACGCGGCCGGCCGACGCCGCGCTCTTGCGCGAGTCGCTCCAACAGCTCGGCCGGGACATGCATCACTCGCCCTTGTCCGAGGAGCTCGCGCAGGCCCTGAACGACGCCGACGCCGAGCGAGCCGAGGCCGAGATGCGACGCCTCGCCGAGCGCCTGCGCACCGAGCACCCGAACCGCGCCGAGCTCGAGCGGCTGCGCCGCGCCCTGGCCCGCGCCGCCGAGAATCGTCCGGAGGACCGGAGCGAAGAGCTCCAGCGGCAGGAAGAGGAGATGCGCGGGCTGCTCCATCGCCAGCAGGAGCAGGATCACGAGCAGACGCCGCAGGAACGCCGGCTCTTGCAACGGCGCCAGCGCGAGCTCGACCGCCTGCGCCGCGAGAACCAAGAAGCCATGGAGCGCCGGCGCCAGCTCGACAGGTTGCAACGCGAGCTCCAGCAGGCCGCCGAAGCCCTCGACCAGAACCAGCACGAGCAGGCGTCGCAGAACCTCGACCAGAGCGCCGAGGACCTCAACCGGATGGCGCGCGAGCAGATGTCCGAACAGGAGGCGCGGCGCATGCAGCAGCAGCTGCAACAGCTCCGCGAGCTCATCCGCCGCCAGCAGCAGAACGGTGGTGGCAACGATCGTCAGCGCAGTCCCGGCCAGGCCGGCGAGCGTGGTCGTGGGCAGGGTCAGGGGCAGGGCCAGATGGACCGCTTCGTCCTGCGCGCTCGCGGCGAAGGCGACGGTCCTCGGCTCGCCCTCCCCGGCCAGCAGGGACAGGGACAGCAGGGACAGGGCCAAGGCCAGCAGGGACAGGGACAGCAGGCGCAGGGCCAAGGCCAGCAGGGCCAAGGCCAGCAGGGCCAAGGCCAGCAGGGCCAAGGCCAGCAGGCGCAGGGCCAAGGCCAGCAGGGACAGGGACAGCAGGGACAGGGCCAAGGCCAGCAGGCGCAGGGGCAGCAGGGACAGGGCCAACAGGGCGCCGGCGGTCCGGGACAGGCCGGCCAAGGTCGCAGGGGCAGGGTCAGCAGGGGCAGGGTCAGCAGGGCCAGGATCAGCAACAGGTGTTGACGCTCGGTGGTGATGGCCAGGGCAACGCCACGCTGGAGATCCCGGGGATGGGCGGCCAGGGACAAGGCCAAGGCTCGCAGGGCCAGGGGCAGGCGCGCGTGGGTCCGGGCGCCGGCGCCGGCCACGACCCGACCATGCTCGACGACCCGACCCGCCTCGACGGCGACCAGCCAAACATCGGGTCGAAGGCCAGCAACAGGCAGGGCCGCAGCCGCAGCGAGACCATCCTCGGCTCCGCCCAGCGCGGCTTCGCGTCTCGCGACTACCAGGCGTCTACACGGACTACTACGGCCACGCGGAGGAGTGTGCTCGAGCAGGACGAGATCCCCTCGGGCTATCGCTTCTATGTGCGCCGCTACTTCCAGCTCATCCGCCCGCGCGAGGCGGAATGAGCGAAAAGATGAGCCCCGACGCGATGAGCCCGCCGAGCTCGTTCACCTTCCGCGACGACGTCAGATGCGTCCGCGACGGAGGTCGGCAAGATGATCGTCGGCCAGGAGGACATCCTCGACGGCGTGCTCACCTGCCTGCTCGCCGGCGGCCACGCGCTGCTCGAGGGCGTGCCCGGCCTCGGCAAGACCATGCTCGTCCGCTCGCTCGCCGAGGCGCTCGCACCTGCGACTTCTCGCGCATCCAGTTCACGCCCGACCTGATGCCGGCCGACATCGTCGGCACCAACGTCATCGCCGAGGAGGCGGCGACGGGCAGCGTGTTCGAGTTCCGGCCGCGGCCCGTCTTCGCCAACATCGTGCTCGCCGACGAGGTCAACCGCGCCACGCCCAAGACCCAGTGCGCGCTGCTCGAGGCGATGCAGGAGCACTCGGTCACGGTCGCCAAGACGACCCACAACTCGACAGCCCTTCTTCGTGCTCGCGACCCAGAACCCGCTCGAGATGGAAGGCACCTACCCCTTGCCCGAGGCGCAGCTCGACCGCTTCCTCTTCAAGCTCCAGGTCGAGTTCCCGAGCCATGACGAGCTGCACGCGATCCTCGATCGCACGACCGGCGGACGAAGCCGGAGCTCCATCCAGATCCTCGAGCGCGAGCGGATCCTCGAGATGCGCGAGCTGGTCGCGCGACGTGGCCGTCGCCCGTCACGTCGCAGGACTACGCGGTCCGCGTGCTCGAAGCCACGCCACCCGGACCGGGACGTCGCGCCCGACCCGTGTCAGGCGTTTCGTGCGCTTCGGCGCCAGCCCGCGCGGCGCGCAGGCGTGCTTCTCGCCGCCAAGATCCACGCCCTCTTCGACGGCCGCTTCGCGCCAGCGTCGACGACGTCCGCAAGGTCGTCCGGCCGGCGCTGCGCCACCGCATGATCCTCAACTTCGAGGGCGAGGCCGAGGGCGTGAAGACGGACACCATCATCGACAGCATCCTCGAGAGCGTCCGCGAGACGGGGGCCTGAAGGGTGCGCTTCGCCGTCCGCTGGCGCGGGATGCGCTCGCTCGGGAGCTTCGCGTGCTCGACTGGCTGAGAGGCAAGAGCCCGCTCACGGCAGCCTCGTCCGCCTCGGGCGAGGACCTCTTCGACGAGGAGTTCCAGCGCCGGCTCGACGTGCTCGCCATCGTCTCGCGCAAGCTGTTCGCCGGCCGCACGCGCGCCGAGCGCCGCACGCGCAAGACCGGCAGCGGCATCGAGTTCGCCGACCACCGCGAGTACGCGCCCGGCGACGACTTCCGCTACCTCGACTGGAACCTCTACGCGCGACCGGTCGCCTCTTGCTCCGCCTCTACGAGGAAGAGGAGGACCTCTCCGTCTACGTCCTGCTCGACGTCTCGCGCTCGATGGCCTTCGGCTCCCCGCCGCAAGCTCGACTACGCGAAGAAGCTCGCCGCCGCGCTGAGCCTACGTCGCGCTCGCCAACCTCGACCGCGTCTCCATCGTCACCTTCGACGAGGCCGTCGTCGGTCGCCTCGCGCCCACGCGCGGCAAGAACCGCATCTTCAAGGTGTTCGAGTTCCTCCGGCCGGTGCAGGCCGACGGCCGGACCGGCACCGCCGACGCGATGCGCACGTTCGTCGCGCAGAACAAGCGGCGCGGCGTCGCCATCCTGATCAGCGACCTCTACGACCCGGAGGGCTTCGAAGGCGGCATCAACACGCTCCGCTACAACAAGTTCGAGCCCTACGTGATCCAGGTCTTCGACCCGTCGAGGTGCGACCGCCGCTCCACGGCGACGTGCGCCTGGTCGACAACGAGACGGGCGAGGTGCGCGAGGTGACCGTCACGCCGCGCGTGCTCGAGCGCTACGCGGCCGCCCACGCCGCATACCGAAAGCGCATCGCCGACTTCTGCACCCAGAAGCAGGTTCCTTTCCACGCGGTGGAGACGTCGGTGCCCTTCGACGAGGCCATCCTCGACATCCTCCGGCGCGGCGGGCTCGTCGCATGAGGCCGCGATGGAGCTGACCGGTCTCCCCCTGAGCGAGGTGCTCACCGTCCTCGGCGGCTTCGCGGCCGCGGTGGTGGTGCTCTACCTGCTCAAGCTGCGGCGGCGGCAGGTCGAGGTGCCCTTCGTCCACCTCTGGCGGGAGGTGCTGGCCGAGAAGCAGACCACCCGTCTCTTCGCCGCGCTCAAGCGCTTCCTCTCGCTCTGATCGCGCTGGCCATCGTGGCCGCGCTCGCGTTCGCGATGGGCGACCCGCGCTACGTCGGGGCCCGCGAGGACGCGCGGACCACGGTCGTGCTGGTCGACACCAGCGCCTCCATGCAGGCGACCGACGTGGCGCCGAACCGGCTCTCGAAAGCGAAGCAGGAGGTCCAGCGCCTGATCGACGCGCTCGGCGGCGCCGACCGAATGCTCGTCGCGCAGATGGACGCCACCACGGTGCCGCTCACGCCGCTGACGGGCGACCCACGCCTCTTGCACGACGCGCTCGACCGCCTCGAGCCGACCGACGTCGCCGCCGACCTGCCGCGCGCGCTGCGCTTCGCCCGCGACGTGCTGCGCGGTCAGTCCAAACCGCGCGTGGTCCTCGTCTCCGACGGCGTGCTCGGCCCGGGCGGCGACGCGGCGGCGCGCCTGCGCGAAGAAGGCGCCGAGATCGACTGGATGCGCATCGGCGAGGGCGGCCGCAACGTCGCCATCACCGCCTTCAGCGTCCGCCGCTACCCGCTCGACAAGAGCCGCAGCCAAGCGCTGGTCGAGCTCTGGAATCCCACCGAGCGCGACGAGGACGTGGAGCTGACGCTGGTCGGCGACGGCGCGCCGATCGACGTCTCGCGGCTGCGGGTGAAAGCGGGCGAGCGATTGCGGCGCTTCTTCGACGACGTCTCCGGCGCCGATCGCACGCTGGAGGCGCGCCTCACCCTCGCCGACGGAACGCGCGACGCGCAACCGGCGGACGACGGGGCCTACGCGCGCTTGCCGGAGCGGAGACGGGCGCGCGTGCTCGCGGTGACGAACGGGAACCTCTACCTGTCGGCCGCGCTCCTGCTCGACGAGTACCTCGATGTGGTCGAGGTCACGCCGGCCGACTATCCGGCCGACGGCCACTTCGACGTGACCATCTTCGACGACTGGGTGCCGCCCTCGCCGCCCGACACGCCGGCCATCTACCTGAACCCCGTGCCGCCGGAGGGAACCCAGGGGCCCTTCGAGGTCACCGCCACGACGGAGCACCCCTTCTTCGACCACATCGAGCGCGAGCATCCCATCGTGCGCTTCACCGCGCTCCGCGACGTGAACATCGCCCAGGCGCTCGAGGTGGAGCTGCAGGACGGCGACCGCGTGGTGGCCGGCGGCCGCAACGCCCCCTTGATCGTGACCGGCACGCGCGCGGGCGAGCGCATCATCGCGTTCCTCTTCGACGTGCGCCGCAGCGATCTGCCGCTCCGCGTCGCGTGGCCGCTCTTGCTCCTGAACAGCATCGACTTCTTCGTGCAGGAGGACGCCGGCTATCTCTCGAGCTACGAGACCGGCCGCACCTGGCACGTGCCCGTCCCGCGCGGCGCCGAGACAGCGACGCTGATCACGCCGAGCGGCGAAGAGCGGGCGGTGCCGGTGGTGGAAGGGCGCGCGGTCGCCAGCGGGCGCCGGGCCGGTTTCTACACGCTCCGCACGCAAGGCGAGTCCGGGCCGGTGGAGGACATCTTCGCCGCCAACCTCGGCCCCAGCCAGGAGGCGGTCATCGCCCCCGCCGAGTCGCTCGACGATCGGAGGGGAGGACGCCGCGCCGCCGGAGATCGGACGCGCCGACGTGCGCACCGAGCTCTGGATGTTGCTGGTGCTCGGCGCGCTCGTCGTGCTCCTGATCGAGTGGTTCACCTACCACCGGAGGCTCACCGTATGAGCCGCCGCGTGCGAATCGGCATCGGGCTCGGCCTCGCGCTGGCGAGCGGCGCCGCCATCGCCTTCGCCGTATTCCGCTGGGCCGGCCAAGACGCCGTCACCTTCGCGCTCGAAGGCGAGGACTACGAGATCCTCGCGCCGCGCTACCTGGCGCTGATCGGCCTGACGCCGCTCGTCTTTTTCGGGCTACAGCTCTCGCTCGCCGACCTGCCGCGCGCGCAGCGGTGGCTCGGCGCGGCCCTCCGGGCGCTCCTCGTCGCCGTACTGGCGCTGGCGCTCGCCCGCGTCGCGCGGACGACGGACGTCACGCGCATCAGCACCGTCTTCCTCGTCGACGTCTCCGACTCGGTCACCGACGCCTCGCTGGAGGCGGCGCGAACGGCCGTGCAGGAAGCCTGGAACGCGCGCGGCGACGACGACGTCCAGCTCGTCACCTTCGCCCGCGATCCGGCGCTCGTCCCGCTCGCAGGCGACGAGGTCCCGCGCATCACGCGCCACCTCGCCCGCCACGAGGGCGGCGACGGGGCTGGCGGCGACGGGGCCGGCGACGGGGCTGGGTCCAACCTGCAGGCGGCCCTGCAGCTCGCCTACGGGCTCTTCCCGCCCGGACACCTGCGGCGCGCCGTCATCCTCTCGGACGGCGGACAGACCGAAGGCGACCTGCTCTCCGAGGCCGCGCGCGCCGCGCGCTTCGGGGTGAAGCTCTACGCGCGCCCCTACCGCGAAGGCGTCCCGCGCGAGGTCGCGGTGCGGGATCTGGTCATCCCCGAGCGGCTGCAGGTCGGCGAGCCCTTCCCCATCCGCGCCCACGTCTTCTCCACCTCCGACACCCGCGCGCGGATCCGGCTCTACCAGGGCGAGACGCTCAACGGCCTCGACGGCGTGCGCGACGTGGAGCTCCATCCGGGCGACAACGAGATCGAGCTCCGCTCGGTGGTGCGCGTCGCCGGTCCGGTCACCTACGCGCTCAGCGTCGAGCCCGAGGGCCCCGACCGCTTCCGCGCCAACGACCGCTTCGCCACCACGGTGGTCGTGCCCGGCCGTCCCAGCGTGCTCTACGTGGAAGGAAGCGAAGGCCGCGCGAGCTATCTGGCGCGCGCGCTGGCGGCGGGTGACTTCGAGGTCGACGTGAGGAGCCCGCGCTCCATCCCGACCTCGCTCCGCGAGCTCGAGCGCTACGACTTCGTCATCCTCTCGGACGTCCCCGCCGATCAGGTCACGCTCACCCAGCAGGACGCCATCGAGCGCTACGTGCGGGATCTCGGCGGCGGCTTCTTGATGGCGGGCGGCGAGAACAGCTTCGGCCTCGGCGGCTGGCAGAACACCCGCATCGAGCGGCTCTTGCCGGTGCGAATGGACGCCGAGCGGCGGCGCGATCAGCCCTCGCTCGCGCTGGCGCTGGTCATCGACAAGAGCGGCTCGATGAACGGCCAGAAGATCGAGCTCGCGAAGGACGCAGCCGGCGCCACCGCCGAGATGCTCGGCGGCGAGGACTACATCGAGGTGGTCGGCTTCGACTCGCAACCGAGCCGCGTCGTCCGCATGCAGAGCGCGCGCAACCGCATCCAGATCATGCGGGACATCGGCCGGCTCGCGGCGCGCGGCGGCACGGCCATCTTCCCCGCCCTCGACATGGCCTACCAGGACCTCGTGGTGACACGCGCCCGCATCAAGCACGTCATCCTCCTCACCGACGGGCAGACGCAGGAGGCCGGCATCCCCGAGCTGGTGCAGGCCATGAGCGCGGAGGGGATCACCGTCAGCACCGTCGGCCTCGGCAGCGACGTGAACCGCGCGCTGCTCGCGCACCTGGCGAGCCTCGGCGGTGGTCGCGCGTACTTCACGCAGGACCCACACAACGTGCCGCGCATCTTCATGCGCGAGACGAGCACCGTCGCGCGCTCGAACGTGGTGGAGGAGTACTTCCGCCCGACGGTCAGCGAGCCCGCCGATTTCTTGCGCGGCGTGGGCATCGAGAGCGCGCCCTTCCTCCACGGCTACGTGGCGACGCGCGCGAAGCCGAGCCCGGCACAGGTCGTCCTGGTCAGCGAGCTCGGCGAGCCGATCCTCGCCCGCTGGCGCGTGGGGCTGGGCTGGTCGCTGGCGTGGACGAGCGACGTGAAGAACCGCTGGAGCGTCGAGTGGCTGAGGTGGCCGGGATACTCGCGCTTCTGGGCGCAGCTCGTGCGCGAGCACATGCGGCAGCGGCGCCGGCAGACCCTCGACATGCACGCCGATGTCGCGGACGAAGAGGTCCACGTCGTGGTGGACGCCGTCGGCGCGGACGACGAGTTCATGAACGACCTCACCTCGACCCTGCACGTCGAGGGACCGATGGGCGCCGCGCACGACGCGCGCCTCGACGAGGACGTCCCGCTCTCACAGACGGCGCCGGGTCGCTACGAGGCGCGCTTCCCGCTCGAGCGCTACGGCTCGTTCGTCCTCACGGCCGAGCACCAGCGCGACGGGCGAACGGTGGCCGAGAGCCACGCGCAGCTCTCCAATCCCTACCCTCGCGAGTACATGACCTTCGAACCGGACGTGGCGTTGCTGGAGCGCGCCGCGTCGCTGACCGGCGGCACCGTCGACCCGAGCGTGGAGCGCCTCTTCGACGCCGCCGGCGAGCACATCGAGCACCACGAAGAGCTCTGGCCGAGGCTTCTCTTCCTCGCGTTGTTCCTCTTCGTCGCGGACCTACTTCTGAGGCGCGTGCGGCTCTTCGACCGGAAGTTCCGCGCGGGCTCCGCAGCCCGTCGGAGCTGAGGGATCGAACGCGGAACGCGCCCCGTTCGATTCCATCGTCACACCGCTTCGGAGGGCTCGGCGCGCGTATCACGCGCGTCGCTTGACTGAGGGGGCGCTCGCTCTAAATTTGTGCGCTCCAAACGACAGCCGAGAGCACTCGGTGATCACCTCGCACGGGATTCGATGGGTGGGCACGAATTGCAGTGCACGACGCACATCGAGATCCCTTACGATGGTTCAGCGCGCGGCCAGCGCGCGCATAGGATGACGGACGGGGCGACCATGGCAGCAACTCCCGCAGCAGCGACCGAGAACGAGCAAGACGACGCGTCCATGACCGATCCGGAGCTCGACCGCTTCCGTCGGATCCTCGAGGACAAGCGCCTCGCGCTCGTGAGGAACGCGCAGGCGAGCCTCGAGCAGGACATGCAGCTCGACACGAACGAGATGCCCGACGAGGTCGACCTGGCCTCGAGCGAGTACATCCAGTCGTTCGCGCTGCGCCTGCGCGGTCGAGAGCGCAACTTCCTCGACAAGATCGAGACCGCGCTGAAGAAGATCGACGAGGGCGAGTTCGGGGTGTGTGAGGACTGCGGCGAGCCCATCGGGCTCAAGCGCCTCGAAGCCCGTCCCGAGACGACGCTCTGCATCCGCTGCAAGGAAGACCAGGAGCGCGCGGAGCGCGACTTCAAGTAGTCGCCGTCCGAGCTCTTGGTTCGTGTGGGGCCGCGGGGTCGACGTCGACCTGCCGCGGCCCCAGGCATTCCGGGAGCGGACACGCAGCATTCCGGAGGATGATCACGATGGCGGTCGAAGACCTCGATGACGACACGTTCGAGCCGAAGCTGAAGGCGGCGGAGCGAGCGGTGGTGGACTTCTACGCGGGCTGGTGTGGTCCCTGTATGTTGTTCAAGCCGAAGTTTCGCCGGCTCTCCGACGAGTACCGGCACGTCTCCTTCTTCGTGCTCGACGGGGAGATGGCGCCGAACGCGCGCAAGACGGTGAACATCGAGAACCTGCCGTACTTCGGCATCTACGAGAACGGCGAGTTCGTCGAAGGGTTCACCACCACGCGCGAGGCGGGCTTCCGGGAGTTCATCGAGAAGCACTTCGGTAAGCCCGACGAGGCGGGCGGGTGAAGCCGGCGGAGGCGCGACGCCTCGCGGAGAGCCACTCGCTCGAAGAGCTCGCCCGCGCCGCCCATCACCTCGGCGAGGAGCAGGATCCCGAGATCGAGGTGCAGGGCGAGGACCACGGCGAGAAGCTCACGCACGTCCTCTTGGCGATGCGCATCCGCGAGCGGATGGAGCTGAGCGGCGACTCGCTGCGCGAGGCCTACCGCGCCGTCATGGCCGAGGTCCGCGGCGTGCTGAAGAACGACTGACGCGCCGCGTGCAAACGCCGCTCAGGCGACGGCGGGATGCACGCCGGACTCGCCGGCGAGCTGCGGCAAAACGATGGTGAACACCGTCTCGCCCGGCTCGCTCGCCACCGAGATGGTCCCGTCGTGGTCGTCCACGACCTTGCGCACGATGGCGAGGCCGAGGCCGGTCCCGCTCGACTTGCCGTGGGTCGTGAACGACTCGAAGAGCGCGTGGCGAATCTCTTCCGGCACGCCGGGGCCGTCGTCACGGAAGCGCAGCACCAGCGCGTCGTCCTCGAGGCGGCGGCGCACGGTGATGTCGAAGTGCCCTCCCCGCTCGCCGAGCGCCTCGGCGGCGTTGCGCGCGAGGTTGTGCACGGCGCGCTGGATCTTGTGCTGGTCGAAGCGCGCCACGCCGCGGTCCTCGAGGTGGAGCGTGATCTTCACGTGGCGCCCCTCGAGCTCACGCTGGAGCTGCTCGGCGAGCTCCTCGAAGAACTTCTTCAGGTAGACCTTCCGCACCCAGACCGAACGGTCGCCGCGCGCGAAGGCGATGGTCTCGCGCGTCATCGCGTTGATGAGCTCCACCTGCCGCAGCACCGAATCGGAGAGCCGCTGCCGCTCCTCGCGGTCTCCCTCGTCGACCAGGAGCTGCACGTAGCCGCTGATGATGGTCATCGGCGTCTTGAGGTCGTGCAGCACGCTGCTCAGGAGCTGTCCGATGGTGCTGAGGCGCTCCTCTTTGCCGCGCCGGCTGCGCGCGTTGGCCAGACCGATGGCCGTGGAGATGTGGTTCGCGATCACGCTGGCGGTGCGGACGTCCTCCTCGGTGAAGGGCTGCTCGCCGCGCTGCTTGTTCAAGAGCTCGAGCGCGCCGCTGCCGTCCTCCCACGCCAGCGGCACCGCGAGCACCGAGCGCGGGTGGTAGCCCACGCGGTTCGCGATGTCCTTGGCGTGCCGGTCGTCCTCGTCGACGTCGTTGACCACCTGCGGCCGGCCGTGGCGCGCGACCCAGCCGGAGATGCCGGTCCCGCGCTTGATGGTCTGCCGCTTCACCGCGTCCGGGTCGCCGCCCACCGCCGAGCGGAAGCGCAGGTCGCCGTTCGGCTCGGCGATGAGGATGGCGCCCGCCTCCGCTTCGATGGCGCGCACGGCCCTCGCCAGCACGCCCTCGAGCAGCTCGTCCAGCTCGGCCGCGCTCGCGGACACCTGGGCGATCTCGAAGAGCACGTCCAGCTCGCGGACGCGGCGCTCGAGCTGCTCCTTGATGTCGAGCAGCTCCATGTTCTTGTTGATGACCGAGATGAAGAGCTTGCCGTTCTCGATCGAGACGCCCGCTTGGGTCGCGAGCGCGGTCAGCAGGCTCTCGTCCTCCGGCGTGAAGTGCCCGGCCCGCTTGTTGAGCACCTGCACCACGCCGAGCGTGCGCCCGTGCCGGTTCTTCATCGGGACGCAGAGCGTGGAGCGCGTGCGGTAGCCGGTGCGCCGGTCCCACTCCGCGTCGAAGCGCAGATCCTGGTAGGCGTCCTTGATGTTGAGCTTCTCGCCCGTGCGCGCGACCCAGCCTGCCAGCCCCTCGCCCACCTTGAGGCGGATGTCGGAGCGCGCCTGCCCTTCCGCCACGCGCGAGACCAGGTACTCTCCGTCATCGTCGAGCAGGTAGATCGTCGAGCGGTCGGCGTCGATCACCTCGGTGATGCGGGAGGCGACCAGAATCAAGAGCTCGTCGAGATCGAGGGTGGACCCGAGCGCCGCGCTGATGTCCGAGAGCGCGCGCGTCTTGGCCTGCTCGCGCGCCAGCGCGCGCTCCAGGCTTGCGATCTTCACCTCGACGGTGAGCGCCTCTTCCGGAGGAGAGCCCATTCGCGACAACGATCCCACGAACCCCGCGCCCGGTTCAATGACCATGGACACCGGCCGCGCCGTCGCGCTGGCAGCGCTGGTCGCGTTGGCGCTCCGGCTCACCGTCGGCCTGGCGTTGCCGCTCGAGCCGAGCTGGGACGGTGTGGTGTACGAGCGCGCCGCCACGCTCCTCGCGCGCGGGGAGAGCTACGATCTCCGCGCTCTGAATCCGGCCGCGCCGGCCCACGAGAGCGCGTTCTATCCGGTCGGGTGGCCGGGCGCCTTGGCGCTCTGGCGCGCGGTCGGGATGCCGCGTCGGCTGGACCTGCTCTTCGCGGCCCTCCTCGGCGCGCTGATGGTTCCCCTGACGGCGTGGCTGGCGGCGCGGATCGCCGGACCCGAGCGCGCGCGGGCGGCGGCGTGGGCCGTCGCGCTCTGGCCGGGCGGCATCCTCGCGAGCCCGTGGATGGGCGAGACGCTCTTCTCGCTCCTGATCCTCCTCGCCCTCATCCCCCTGACCGGCACGCTCCGCGTCCGCGCGCCAGATGTGCTCGGCGGGAGTCGCGACACGCCTCATCGGCGGGACGGGCCCCAGCGTTGGCCCGTGCCGCCTCCACGATACTCGGCGTCGCCTCGTCGCCCCGCGTCACCGCTGGCCCCCATCGCGCTCCGCAATCGACATCACCACGCCCGCCTCGCCCCTCTGATCGTCTCGGGCCTCGCGTTCGGGCTGGCCGCCTTCGTCCGGCCCACCGCGCTCGCCATCGCGCCGCTCGCCGCCTTCGCCGCCGGATGGTCCGCGGACCCGAGCTGGCGCCGCCCGCGTCGCGCGCTCGTCGGCCTCGGCAGCGCGCTCTTGGTCCTCGCGCTCTCGTTCGCCGTGCTCTCGCCGTGGATTCTGCGGAACGCACGCGAGGTCGGCGCTCCCGTGATCTCGACCAACGGCGGCACCAATCTGCTCCTCGGCACCGTCTCGGCCCGCTACGCGGCGATGCCTTCGGCCATCGATTGCCCCTACGGCATGTACGAGCTCGACCGGGATCGATGCCGCCGCCGCCGCGCGCTGGCGCGCATCGCGCACGCACCGCTGTCCTGGCTCGCGCTCGCGCCGTTCAAGCTCGCGCACACCTTCGCCTACGAGACCTCGTCCGCCGTCCAGCTCGGCGCCTCGCTGGGGATGGCGCGACCGACCGAGGCACCGGCCGTGCGGGTCCTGGCCGGGACCGCCACCGCCTACTGGCTCGCGCTCCTCTTCGCCGCCGCGCTCTCGCTCGGACGCGTGCGCCACCGCGCGCTGATGCTCGCGCCCTTCCTCGCTCTCTCGGCCGTCCACGCCGTGTTCATCGGCGGGGACCGCTACCACGCGCCGCTCGTCCCGCTGGCGGCCGCGCTGGCATCACCGCTGCTCGCCTCGTTCGCCACCCGCGTGAGCGCGGCCCGAGCAGCCTCGCTCGATTGAGCGGTCCGAGAGAGCGGCGGCCTCGTCACCGCAGAGCCGTCCGGCGACCGGCTCGCCGTCGGGACGAGCGTGTCCTCGTCGAGCCCCCACGCGCGTGTCCCGCGCGAACATGATACATCATCCATATCTGATCAACGTTGACCATGGATCAACCTATCGCCTGCCCGCGCGGGTCGGCGCAACCCTCGAGACGAGCGACACGGTCCTCATCGCTCTCGCCCGAGCCTTCGGGAGAGCAGCCACTCGTCGTCGCTCCCACGCGCCGAGCGCGCGCGCGACCCCTCAGTACCCCTGTCGCATCTCGGCGCGATCCCCGATGCGGACCACGTCGACCGAGCGCGTGATCAGGAGCGTGGCCGAGTGCGGCCGCACGTGAGCGACGCGGCCTTCGGCGACCACCTCGGCCGGATACTGCTCCGGTTGAGGCGGCGCCTCGATGGTCGCGCCCGCGCTCCGCGGACCGGCGGAGAGCTCGTGACGCCAGACGTCCTCGGCGCGGACGACGAAGAAGCGGTTACCGAGACGCACGCCGTCTTCGCTCCCGACGGGGAGGAACACGACCTGCTGCTCGCCCAAGAGCTGCCGGGGTCTCAGCGTGGCCGCCACGTGCGTCTCCACGTCCTGCTCGGCCACCGACGGCGGCACGAGAATCGAACTGCCGGGGCATGGGCGCCACCCGGAAGCCGCGCTCGATCGGATCGAGCGCCTCGATCACGGTCGCCCGCGCCGTGCGCCGCTCGGCGTCGTAGGAGTCGATGCGCACCGTGCCGAAGATGCGCACGAGGGTGCCCTCCTCGCCCTGCTCGCGCTCGGACGAAGGGGATCTCGCGGAAGACGGTGAACTCGCCCCGCGGCTCCTGGGCCGGCTGCTGCTCGAACTCCACGTACGCGCCGTCGTAGGGCGCGAGGAGCATGTGGTCCTCGGGCGAGCCGACGATGACCCCCGCCTGCTCGAGCGCTTCCTGGTCGAGGTAGCCCTCCTGGCGGAGGAAGACCGTCCCCGGCGCCGCGCGCCGACGCCCGCCCGCCACCGTCACGCCCGAGCGCACCGCCGCCGCGACCGCCTGCGGCTCGTTTCCGGGCGGCAAGAGGCGGAATCTGATCGAGCGGGTAGATCCAGTGCGGGTTGGTGATCTCGGGGTTGTACGACCAAACCCGCGGCCACTCCCACGGGTTGCCGTAGAAGCGCCCCGTCACGTCCCAGAGCGTGTCACCGCGCCGGACCACGTAGCGCTCGGGGATGAGCTGCGAGCGGGCCTGACCGCTGATGCGCACGCCCGGACGGTTCGACGAAGGCGCGGGCTCGTCGTCGTAGACGCCCATCTGGGCCGAGGCGGGCGACGCGCCGGCCAGCGCGAGGGCGATGAAGAGGATCTCGACGCGTCTCATTCAGACGTCCTCCCGCGACGCCATGCGCGCCGCGACGCTGTCGGGAAACTGCGAGCGCAGTCGTTGGAACACCTGGCGAGCGCGCTCGCGGTCACCCATCCGCTCGTGGCAGAGGCCGATGCGCAGGAGCGCCTCGGGGACCTTGTTCCCGCGCGGGTAGCGCTCGACGAGCGCGGTCAGCTCCGCGAGCGCGCGGCGGTAGTCGCGGCGCGCGTAGTGGATCTCGGCCCGCCAGTAGAGCGCGTTGTCGGCGTAGGGGTGCTGCGGGTGGGCCTCGAGGAACGCGTCGAGGCCGGCCAGCGCTTCGTCGAGGTGACGGCTCGCCAGGTGTGCGAGGGCGGCGCGATAGGCCCGTGTGGCCTCGTCGCCGGACGAATCGCTCGCCTGTTCGCTGGCCGCCGGGCGAGGTGCGGGCGGGCGCGAGGGCGCCGGCGCGGGGACCGCGACCGCGACCGGCGCGGCGGGGATGGCCGGCACGCCCGCCTGCGGGTCGGCGCCGGGCGTGGTCATCACCGGCAAGCGGATCGAGGGCGGCGGCGGCGCGGCGGCCATCGGCGGCGCCGGTGGGCCCGGGATGGCCGCCAGCGCGGGCTGACCGTAGAGCCGGAGGACCGGACGGTCGTCGCGGGCCGGCTCCGGCGGCTCCGCGGCGGTCGACGCGACCACGTCTGGCTCGCAACGAGTCTCGCCGATGTGGGTCGCTTGCGTCTGCTCGGCGGCCTCCCGCTCGCGCAGCTCGGCGCGAAGGTCCCGGACCTCGGCCCGTGCCAGCCCGAGCGCCGCTTCGAGCTCCCGAATGTGCTCCCGCTGCCGGTCACGCGCTTGGCGCTCCTCGGCGCGGGCGGCCGCCCCGTCCTGCACCTCGACCGCCCGGGGCGTCGTCGTCGCCCCGGTCGCCGCCGAGGGCCCCGCACAGCCCCCGAGCGCGATCACGAGCGCCACCATGGTCCGACCTCTCATCACGCTCCGCGTTCCCGCGGCACACCTCGCCGCAGAGTGGGATCGTAGAGAGCCGCGACCGAGCGGGTCAAAAACCACGCGAAGCGCGCTCGCCGGGACGAGCCCCCAAGGCAGGAAAGACGCGGAGCCCGACGCTGGCCGGACAGGCGAGAGCCGCTCCAGGCGCGCAGCTCGTCATCGCGCCCGGCACCCGCGTCGCGGACCTGTCGCGCGATTCGAGTGACGCGGCCTCGCGTCCTTCAAAGCGCTACGCCGCCGCGCGCGAGGCGGCCTGCGCGGGACGCGCCCAGAGCGCACCCACCATGCGGCGCGCCGGCGTCTTGACCGCGTCGCGGACTGCCGTCCCGAGCGGCTGGACGGCGAGGAAGTACACCAGCCCGAGTGCCCCGCCGAGCGTGGAGACCCAACCGAAGACCGGTGGCCAGAGCGCCAGCGCCGTCACGCCGGCGAGCGCGAGCCCGGCGCCGATGACGAACGCGATGATCAACCTGGCGCGGGCGTCGCAGAGCGCGACCGGGTCGAGCATCGACACCAGGAGCGGCTCGCTCTCGGTCGCCTCGACACGCCCGTCGCGCAGCCGTCCGAGCACCCACACACGGTCGCCCTGCACGACCTCGATCTCGGCGTCGCGCGCGAACCCCTTGAAGGTGTTGGCCGGCTTCCAGGCTCGCTCGAACTCCGCCGCGCCGGAACAGCTCAGCGTCTCGTCCGAGCGCGCCTTGCCGACCCAGACTTCGCTCTGTACGGGCGGCGCCGGTGCGACCTCGACCACGCCCTCCCCCGTCGCGACACGCCCGCCGATCACCTCGAACGACTGGGGGCCGTCGGTGAAGAGGATGCGGTCCGGCCCCTTGGACGTGATGGCGCGACCCATTTGGGTGATCCGCCGCACGGCGAAGCGACCGGGCGATTCGACGGTCCCGGACACCAGCTCGCCGCGCCGCGCCGCGTCCCGGAAGCGCCGCCCGAGCGCGCGCAGGTTCCCGAGCTGCCGGAGCGCCACCGCGACGACCAGCCCGGCGTTCAGCCAGAGCACGCCCAGCGCGAACAGACCCATGATCTCGCGCGTCAACACGGACATCTAGCTCGCGAGCGCTTCGGTCTCGGCCTCCCGACGCCTCTCCTCGCGGGGTGCCAGCTTCGCGGCGGTGGCGCGGCGCTCGGCAGCGGCCACGTCGCCGAGGTCGGGACGCCGGAGATGGAACACGAAGGTGCGCAGGAGGTAGAGCACCATGCTGGGCTCGTTCAGTCGGGGATCGGTGCGCGGCCCGCACTCGCGGTCGTGTGCGAGGTGCAACACCGACCAGTGCAGCCCGGCCCGGTTGTGGTGGATCGTGTGGTAGCCGTTGTTGCACATGATCCAGTTGAACACGCGCCCCACGAAGTTGCGGGAGTGGTTCCACTCGCTGTGGATGTCGCAGCCGTCGTGCTGGATCAGGTTGATGCGGAGGATCCCGCGGGCGCCCCAGAGCTGGGGAAGCACGATGAAGAAGAGCGCCGTCCAAAAGTCGGCGACCAGGAGCACGCCCGTGAGCCCGAACGCGAAGACCTGCTCGACCAGGTACTGGCGCCGGAAGTCGCGCTGGCGGGTCGTCCGCGCCCAGCGCGAGACGCCGGCGAAGGTGTTCGGCCCCACCACGTTGGGGAAGTGCAGCAGGTTCAGCAGGTGCCAGCGGAAGCGGACGTTCTCGGGCGCCGCCCAGTCGGGCTGCCCGTCGTCGTCGAAGTGGTGGTGCACCAGGTTGTGCGACGCGATGTTCGCCGACGCCGGGTAGAGCGCGCCGAAGCTGAGCACGCAGCGGAAGACACGGTTGAGCGCCTTCGAACGGAAGATCCCCTTGTGCAGGTGGTTGTGAACGACCACCGCGTTGAGGAAGCTGAAGCAGCACGCGCCGACGAAGAACGCGGCGTTCCGGCACGCCGGGACGAAGTACATCCCGAAGAGCAGGCCCCAGTAGACCGACACGATGCCGATCTGCCGGTAGTCCGCCGCGTTGTGCAGGAGCCAGTCCCCCGCGAAGCCGGGAGCCGTCGCCTCCCCGACTCCGCGCGCGCACCCGTCACCGCCGTCGCCACGACCCCTCGCTCATGCCGCTTCCGCGTCGCAGGACCGGTCTCGACGCCGGGCCGGCATCTTCATCGGGTTGAAGAGGATCGCCATCTTGTGATGGTTGCCGTGAAAATAGATGCCGAAGAAAAGTCGGTTTCCGAGCCAGTACCAACCGTGATCCAGGTTCACCGGCTCGATCGGCTCGTCCGACGTGTGGGCGTTGTGTCCGACCCAGTTGAAGTGGATCACGAAGAGCGCCGCACCGATGGACGCGGGCAGGAGCAGGACGAAGAAGCCTGCCGGGCCCACCAGCACGTACCAGAACACGGCGAGGAGAACGCCGGACACGAAGCTGAACACCGAGCGGACACGCTCGTAGCGGCGCGTCTCGGGGCTGTCGCCGTAGACGTCGAAGTACTGCTGCTGGAGCTGCCGCTCGACGTTGACGATCGTGTGGGCGGCGTAGCGCCAGTAGCCGCGCGTGGCCGGATGGGGATCGCGCTCCGGGTCGTCGGAGTAGCGATGATGCCGGCGGTGCACGATCTCCCACGACGCGAAGCGCGTGACGACCATGAACCCGCAGATCTCACCGACGATACGGTTGATCGCCTTCGGGAAGTTCCCGTGGGACGCGTTGTGGATGAAGACGTGCGCCATGATGAGCGCGTAGAGCACCGGCAGGAAGAGGAGCGGCAGCCACCAGTGGAAGTGGACCAGCGGCGCCTGATAGTCGCTCGCGGCCATGGCGGCGATGCCGGCGACGCAGAACACGACGTAGAACGCGTCGTACCAGATGTAGAACGTCGGGTTGCGCCGGAACTGCGCCCACGGAAGCGAAAACAACGACGCTGCGATCGCGCTCACCCTGCACTCCTTCGCTCGGTCGGCGACGGAGAGGCCCTCTCCCCTCGCGCCCCGCGCAGGCCCGCAAGCACATCCCGGGCCTATCGACCCCCCCGACTGGAGGCAGACCGGAGATATTCGATTTCGGTCGTTTTGGCCAGCCCTGTGCGCACAACCCGACGCAGATGGTGCCAACCCTCGTTCACGGATGTGAATCCATTTCACGCATCCGTGGCACACCCGGGCTCGGCGGGCTCCCGCCGTGAGCCCGCGTGCGGCCGATCCCGGAGCGCGCGGACGACGCCCCGGCAGCCCGGACGCACCGCCGCTCCGCCATGCGGCGGTGCTACAGGATCCGGAGCAGCTCCACGTCGAAGACCAGCATCCCCTGCGGCGCGCCCGGGCGGCCGTCATAGGCCAGGTTTCCCGGGATCCAGAACCGGCGCTTCTCGCCCTCCACCATGAGCTGCACACCCTCCGTCCAGCCGGGGATGACCCGGTTCAGCGGGAAGCGCGCCGGCTGGCCGCGGGTCAGGGACGAGTCGAAGAGCTCTCCGTCCTCGGCCCGCCAGCCCGAGTACTGGACCTCGACCGTATCGGTGGCGGCGGGGTGACGCGTCCCGGTGCCCGGACGGATCACGCGCGATGCGAGCCCGGAGGCCGTGCGCTCCGCGTCGGCAGGCGGCGCCGACACGTCCGGGGGCGCCGGGAGGTCCCCCGGCCGAACGGGCGGCGCGGGACGCTCGGTATCCCCGGCGGGGTTCGCGGCGTGGGTGTCGGCGCTCCGGGCGGCGCGCGACGGCGTCTGGTCGGGGATGGGGACGAAGGCCGGCTCGGGGTCTTCTCCGCATGCGGCGAGCAGACTCGCGAGGGCGAGGAGCGCGGCGAGCGAGGTTCGATGGTGTGCCACGAGGCGCGAGATACCTCGACGCACACGCCCTTGTCGAGGCGGCGCCGTGGCGCCGGCTCTGGCATACTGATCCGGTGCCGCTCCGCGCCGAGGTGCAGTGGGTCCGCGAGTGCCTAGAGGGTGCCCTCGCCCCGGCGGTCGCGACGGGCGTCCTCTTCGACGCCCTCGACCGATTCGGGGCTGTGCCCGCAGACTCCGAGCAAGTGCTGGCGATGGTGCGCGGGCCGCTGCGCGAGCTCGTCGGCGACCGGCTCGGCGCGGACGGGGACGCCCTCTTGGAGGACATCGAGGCGCACCTGGTGGAGCTGACGGGCGAGCTGGAGGTCGAGATCGACCTCGACGACGCGGACGAGGCCTTCACCAAACAGATGGCGTCCGTGCCCCACCCCGTCGTGGTGCTGGTGGTGAGCGCGGAGCGGAGCTTCGCCGACCGCCTGTTGGCCGCGATCGGCGACGAGCGGGTTTATCCGCACACGGTCTCGGACGAGGCCGCGTTCCGACACGCGATGTTCTCGATGAGCCCGCTCATCGCGGTCCTCGACTCCGTCCGCCCCCCGGAAGCGACACCGTCCACGTTGGCCGCGGCGCTCCGTGGTCTGCCCGACCAGACCCTGCCGGTGGTGTGGGCGGCCGACGCCGAGCTCGGGCAGGACCTGCACGGCCGGCTGGGCCACGAGCGCGTCCTCTTCTTCGATCGGCGAGAAGGCATCGAGCCTCTGCTCGACCTGGTGCTCTCCCGCTTCGCGCAGACGAGCCCGTCGGCCGTTCGCTGAATCTCAGCGCGCGGCCCGGACCACCAGGTCGAGGAGCGCGGGCGCGAGCCGCGCCACCCGCCACAGCGCCTTGCTGCGCAGATCCACCAACGCGACGAGCCCGGGTCGCGAGAGCTCGCGCAGCGCGGCGTCGACCACCTGCTCGGCCGTGAAGAGCGGCGAGAGCTTGTAGACCGGCGGGAGCGTATCGAGATTGCGGACCATCGGCGTGTCGCCGGGAGGCGGGCAGAGCACCTTCACGCGCACGTTCGTGCCGGCCAGCTCGTCGGCGAGCGCCTGCGCGAAACCGAGCACGGCGAACTTGCTGGCCGAGTAGCCCGCCAGCTGCGGGAAGCCGCGGAGTCCCGCCACCGAGGCCACCAGCGTCAGCGTGGCCTGCCCTCCGGCCGCGCGAAGGTGGGGCAGCGCTGCCAAGGCGACGTGGACCGAGCCGAGGTAGTTGACCTCGATCATGCGCCGGTACTCCGCCGCGGGGACGTCTTCCGCCGGGCCGACCGCGAGGACGCCGGCCGAGTGGAAGACGTGCGCGATCCGCTCCTTCGCGGCGGCGGCGCGATCCATCGCCGCCCGCACCGCGTCCGGGTCGGTCACGTCGACCACCTCGACGGCGGCATCCCCGCGCAGGCTCGAGCGCGTGGCCTCCAGCCCGGCCTCGTCCCGATCGAAGAGCACCAGCGTCTCTCCGCGCCGGTCGAGGGCCTGCGCCAGCGCGCGTCCGAATCCGCTGGCCGCGCCCGTCACCACCCAAGCGCCTCGCGCCATCCCCGTCCGCTTCGGCATGCCGCACGCTAGTCCCCCGTATCCCAGATTCCTACCGAATCTCGCCGGCCCTCGACGCGCGGCTCGGCGTCACTCCTCCTCGACGATGCTTGGTATCGCCTCGTCGTCGTTCCTTGATCCGCACGCCGATGGCTCGCCGATATTCGGCACTCACTTGGGATACGGGGGACTAGATGTCCTCCGCGGAAGTCGCAACGCGCCTTGCCGCACGGCGCGCGATGCTCAGATGCGCGAGCGGAGGAGCGTCCCATGCCCGATTCCTCGACCCGCCCGGCCGGGCGGCGCGGATTCCTCGTTGCGGTCGGCGCCGGCTCGGCCGCTGCGCTCGTCGGCTGCGGCGGACGCGCGGTCGTCGGTCCCGACACCGATCGCGCCAGCGGAGAGAGCGCGCCGCCCACGCCGAGCGCGGATTCTGATGCGCGAGCACGGTGTGATCGAGCGCCTGCTGCTCGTGTACGAAGACGGCGTGAAGCGGATCGACGCGGGCCGGGCGCTCGAGCTCGAGGTCCTTCACGAGACGGCGCGGCTCCAGCGTGCGTTCACGGAGGATTATCACGAACGCCTCGAGGAGCAGCACGTCTTCCCCCGGCTGGCCCGCGCCGGTGAGCTGACCCAGCTCGTCGCCACGCTGCGGCGGCAGCACGACGTAGGCCGGGAGATCACGGACAACATCCTCACCCTGACCCGGAGTCCGAGCGGCGACACCGCGGGGCTGCGCGCGGCCATGCAGAGCTACGCCACGATGTACATCCCGCACGCAGCGCGGGAGGACACCGTGGCGTTCCCCGCGCTCGCGCGGCTGCTCTCCGGCGACGAGCAGCACGAGCTGGCCGAGCGCTTCGAGGAGATGGAGGAGCAGCGCTTCGGTCACGACGGCTTCGCGACGGTCGTCGCACACGTGGCCGACATCGAGGAGCGTCTCGGCATCGGGGATCTCGGCGGCCTACACGCCGGACGCGGCCCTGATCCGCAGCCTCGCCTCGCGCTAAATCAGTCCCTCCTTTCGCTCGAAGCTCGAGCCGTACCGTCGTCCGGAAGTGGGCCCGGCGTCGAAATCCGGATCGAACTTCCGGGCGACGGGACTAGCGCGCATCCGGCTGGCCCGCTGCGCTGCCCGGCCCACTCGAGGATGGTCGGGGCCGGCGCGCCGGCGGGCTGCTAGGCTCCGCGCCCATGCCGCTCGCCGAAGGCGTCCATTTCCTGACTCCCACCGTCCCGGTCCACGTCTTCGTGGCCGACGCGGAAGGCCCGACCGCGCTGATCCAGGCCGGCATCCACGGCGACGAGATCGCCGGCGTGCACGCGCTCGAGGAGATGCTGGAGGACCACGAGCTGCAGCCCGAGCGAGGCCGCTTGCTGGTCGTCCCCACCATGAATCGGGCTGCTTTCCGTGCCCGTGAGCGCGCCGCGCCGGGCGGCCTGGACCTCAACCGCTGCTTTCCCGGCGACGCCGACGCGCCCGAGCGCGAGCGGCGGCTGGCCCGGCTCTTCATGGACCTCGTCCTCGACGAGCGCCCGGATTCTGATGGCGACCCTTCACGAGAGCCAGAAGCGCTATCACCCGGACGTGAAGCCCTCGTTCGGGCAGACCCTCGTCTACGGCGTCGATCCCGTCCCGCCGCTCATCGCGCGCGCGGTCGATCGCCTCGACGCGAACCGCGAGAGCGACGAGGAAGCGTGGGCGGCGCAGTACTATCCGGTCGCGACTTCGTCCACCGAGGTCATCGTCGACGCGATTGGCTGCGTCGGCGTCTGCGTCGAGACGTGGATGGGCTTCTCGGAGCGCCGCCGCATCGAGATGCAGAAAGAGGTCGTGCGCGTCCTGTTGGACGAGCTCGGCGTCCTCTCGTTCTCCCCCGACTCGCTCTCCCCGCACAAGGAGCCTCGCGCATGAACCCGATCACCGGCCCCTTCCCGCGCACGCGCATGCGCCGCAACCGCCGCGACGACTGGTCGCGCCGTCTGACGCGCGAGAACGCGCTGAGCGCCGACGATCTCGATCTGGCCCTGCTTCGTGCAGGAGGGTCAGGGCCAGCGGACGGCGGTTTCCTCCATGCCCGGCGTCGAGCGGCTGAGCATCGATCTCTTGGTGGAGACGGCGCACGAAGCGGCCGAGCTCGGCGTCCCGGCGGTGGCGGTGTTCCCGGTCACGGATCCGAAGGACAAGAGCACGGACGGCGAAGAGGCGACCAACCCGGACAACCTGGTCTGCCGCGCCGTGCGCGCGCTCGCCGAGGCGAAGCTCCCGCTCGGCATCGTCTGCGACGTCGCGCTCGATCCCTTCACCACCCACGGCCAGGACGGCCTGGTCCGCGACGACTACGTGGTGAACGACGAGTTCGTCGACGTCCTCTGCGAGCAGGCGGTGGTCCAGGCCGACGCCGGCTGTGACGTCATCGCGCCCTCCGACATGATGGACGGGCGCATCGGACGCATCCGCGACGCGCTCGACGCCGCGGGCCACCAGGACGTCCGCATCCTGTCCTACGCAGCGAAGTACGCGAGCGCGTTCTACGGGCCCTTCCGCGACGCGGTCGGCAGCAAGGGCGCGCTCGGCGGCGGTGACAAGCGCACCTACCAGATGGATCCGGCCAACGGCGACGAGGCGCTGCGGGAGGTGGCGATCGACCTCGCCGAGGGCGCCGACATGGTGATGGTGAAGCCCGGCATGCCCTACCTCGACGTCGTGCGGCGCGTGAAAGAGCGCTTCGCGGTCCCGACCTACGCGTATCAGGTCAGCGGCGAGTACGCGATGCTCAAGGCGGCGGCGGCGCAGGGATGGCTGGACTGGGATCGGGTCATCACCGAGAGCCTCCTCTGCTTCAAGCGCGCGGGCGCCGACGGTGTCCTCACCTATGCTGCACTCGAGATCGCGCGTCGCCTGAAGGGCTGAGCCTGGAGTTCGCGTGAATCGCGTCGCGAGTGCGAGGATGGCCGCGTCGGGACGGAGCGCGCCACCTGCGGCGACCGAGGCCCCGAGGACGTAAGCCCTTGCTGGCGGGGTCAGCCCGCTCGCAGCAGCGACTCAGCGCGAAATCCAGGCTGAGCAGAGGACGCCTTTCCGCGGGGCGAGCGCGCGGCTATCCTCCGCCGCCGTGAACCTCATCGAAGTACTCGTCGATCCCGAGACCAAGGAGCCCCTCCGCGTCGCCACCGACGAGGAGCGCGAGACGGTGCTCCGCGCGCTCCGGCAAGGGCGCGCCCGCCGCCACGACGGCGGTGAAGTCTCCCTGACCCTCGAGGGCGCGTACGTGAGCCACGGCGGCGCGTGGATCTGACCCGATCATCGACGGCTTGCCGGTGCTCCTCGTCGACGAGCGCATCGAGCTCGCCGAGCCGCTCTGAGCGAGGCTCAATCGAAGGTCACGACCACCGGCACGTGGTCGGAGGCGCTCGACTTGCCCTTCCCGTCCCAGGGCTTCTTCTTGCGCTCGTCGCGATCGATCCACGCGTCCGTGCAGCGCGCGGCGAGCGACTCGGTGGCGAAGACGTGGTCGATGCGCAGCCCGTCGTTTTTCGGGAACGCCAGCATCCGGTAGTCCCACCACGAGTAGGCTCGCTCCTGGGGGTGGCGGGCGCGGAAGGTGTCGACGAAGCCGAAGGCGCGGATCTCCTCCAGCCCGGCGCGGACCTCGTCGCTGGTCAGCACCGAGCCTGTCCAATCCCGCACCTCGCCCACGTCGAGCCCGTCCGGCGCCACGTTGAAGTCGCCGCAGAGCGCGACCGCGTCCGAAGGCGAGAACGACGCGTCCAAATCGCGTCGCAAGCGCTTCATCCACTCGAGCTTGTAGGCGTACTTGTCGGAGCCGACCTTGCCGCCGTTGGGGAAGTAGGCGCTGAGCACCCAGACGCCGCCGACCCGCGCAGCGATCAGACGCGCCTGCGGATCGTCGACGTCGTCGCCGATGCCCATCCGCACCTCTCCCGGCTCCTCGAGGCTGAGGATGGCCACGCCGTTGTAGGTCTTCTGTCCGTGAGCGGCGACGTGATAGCCGGCGCCGCGCAAGGCCAGCGTCGGCAGCTCCGGCTCCTCGGCCTTGAGCTCCTGCAGGCAGAGCACGTCCGGCCGATGGGCCTCGAGCCACTCCATCACGCGCCGCTCGC
Organism: uncultured Pseudomonadota bacterium; assembly: GCA_963832725.1. Lineage (GTDB taxonomy): Bacteria > Myxococcota_A > Polyangia > Polyangiales > Sandaracinaceae > JAEZBP01. The sequence continues at coordinate 354,790 of CAWHVG010000003.1, read as the reverse complement.
GAGCGCGGATCGAGTTCACGTTCCAGGTGGCGATCTTCATGGGACGCGGAGCGTAGCAGCAGGCCCCTCCCGTGGAGGCACCGTTCCTTGTCCCGTCAGGCCGGGGACGCGCCCTCGGCGCGCAGCGCTTGGATCTTGCGGCGAAGCGGCACGATGAAGTCCATGCTGACTGTGCGCGTGTGGCCCTTCATCGCCCGCGCGCTGTGCCACTTCGAGAGGGCCAGCCGCGCGACCGCGCGCACGAACTCCACGCCCTTGGGACCGCGCCGGAGGTACGCCCGCATCCCGCCGAACGCGCTGGCCACGATCTCGAGCTCGGCCCGGCTGAGGTACCCGAGCGCGACCTCGTCCAAGAGGTGCTGCCGGATGATGCGACCCCGTCGGATCACCAGCACGAACACGATGGTCAGGAAGGCGACCACGAAGATGATCCACAGGAAGATCTCGACGAAGAAGATGATCATCCCGCCCGCGCCGAGGCTGCCGAGGAGCACCGCGGAGCCGTTCCAGAGCGCGTGCAGGAACACGGCCGCGAAGTAGCCTGCGACCGGCGCCACGAAGCGCATCCAGGTGCGGCTGGTCTCGCGCGCGACGCCGACCCCGATGCCCGTCATCGACGTGTAGAGCGGGTGGCCCCAGGGCGCGAGCACGCCGCGCACGAAGAAGGTCCCGGCCAGGCCCGGCCCGTCGGTCTCCATGCCCGCGTTGGCGTAGTAGATGACGTTCTCCACTGCGGCGAAGCCGATGGCGACGAAGGTCGCGTAGATGATCCCGTCGACGACGCCGTCGAACTCCCGACGCAGGAAGTAGAAGTAGCCGACGACCAGGATGCCCTTGCTCGCCTCCTCGACGAAGGGCGCCGAGAGCACCGTGCCGACGACCGTGCCGGCCTCACCACCGATGATGGCCTCGACCAGCGTGTTCACGAACGCGGCGAACCCGCAGGCGGCGATCCCGCCCCAGGCGAGCGCCATCACGAGCGCATACGCGGGCTCCGGATCGTAGCGGTCGAGCAAGCGCGGGACGGTCAGGTAGACGGCAGCGGCGGGAAACGCGAGCAGCGCGCCGACGAACATCGCCACCGACATCTGCGGGCCGATGTGCTCGAAGAAGGGGAGCACCACGAAGAGGGCGAAGAGCAGCACCGCGCCGCCCAGGATGCCGATCGCATAGAGGGCACAGCCGACGGCGCGACGGCCGCGCTCCGGATCGGGCAGCGCGATTGACCGTGCGTTCTCGGGGCCTCGGGGATACGCGGCCGGCATCGACGGCCGCCAGGATATCGCAGACTAGTGCGGAGATCCGACCGGTAGAGGGGGAGATGGCGCCGGACCGGCGTTTCAGGGCAAGGCGCTCGGACGAGTCGATGCTTTGCATCGGCGACGAGGAGCAACGCCGCCCTGGAGCGTCGGGACAAGCCAGGTCCCCTTCTACCGGGATGGATCTCGCACTAGTACGACGGACCGGAAGTTCGGTCCGTCGTACGTCGTGGGGTGGGGGCCCCGCTTGCGGGGGAGGGGGCGCTGCCCCCTCGACAAGCATGCAGGACCGGCGCCCGACCGGCAGCTCGCGGGTGGGTTGGCGGGCGCGGCAACGAAACCCGGATCGAACTTCCGGGCGCCGGTACTAGGGGGCGGCAGGCGGCAGAACCGCGCCGCGCCGGCTCACGAGAGCGTGCGGGTCACGCCCATCGTGCGGAACTTGCCGTAGCGGGCGCGGACCAGGTCGGCCGGCTCCATGCGGTCGAGCTCGCCGAGGTGCCGGCGGACGGCCGCCCCCAGCTTCTCGGCGGCCTCGTCGGGGTCGCGGTGCGAGCCTCCACGCGGCTCGGGCACGACCTCGTCCACCACGCCCAGCCCGAGCACGTCGGTCGCCAGCAAGCGGAGCTGCTCCGACGCGTCGGCAGCGCGCGCGCCGTCGCGCCAGAGGATCGACGCGCATCCTTCGGGCGTGATGACGCTGTAGGTCGCGAACTCGAGCATCAGCACGCGGTTCGCCACGCCCAGCGCCAGCGCGCCACCCGAGCCGCCCTCCCCGATCACCGAGGCGATGATCGGCACCGAGAGCCCGCTCATCAACGCGAGCGACGCGCCGATGGCCTCGCTCTGCCCGCGCTCCTCGGCGCCGATGCCCGGATAGGCACCGGCCGTGTCGATGAAGGTCAAGACGGGCCGCCGGAAGCGATCGGCCAGCTCCATGATGCGCATGGCTTTCCGGTACCCCTCCGGATGGGCCATCCCGAAGTTGCGGCGAAGCTTTCTCCTTGGTGGTGCGCCCCTTCTGGTGCCCGACGATGGCCACCGTGCGGCCCTCGAGCCGCGCGAAGCCGGCGACGATCGCCGGATCGTCGCCGATAGCAGCGGTCGCCGTGCAGCTCGAGCACGTCCTCGAAGATCCGCTCCACGTAGTCGAGGAAGTAGGGGCGGTCGGGGTGGCGGCTGAGCTGGACCTTCTGCCAGACCGCGAGCTGGTCGTAGATCTCGCGCTGCAGGCGCTCGACCCGCTCCTCCAGCCGGCGGATCTCGCCCTCGAAACCGGTCTCGCGGACTCCGGACACCTTCAGCTCGCGGATCCGATCCTCGAGCTCGACCAGGGGCTTTTCGAATTCCAGATGGGCCACGGCTCGGCCTACGGCAAGTTGGGCCGTGCGTCAAGCTGCCCGATGGCGCCAGCGCCCCGAATTCCGGCGCAGTCTCCGCGCGGCGCCAGGCCCGCGGTCGGGGCCCACGAGCGGGCCGGGCATGGCTCGGATCGACAGGCATCTGCGGCATCCAGGCCGGGCCGGTGCGCTCGACGCGCGAATTGTGGGCGCCGCCTTTCAGGCCGACACGTTGAAGACCTTGAGCGGCTGTGACTTGCCCTTCACCTGGGTCGCCGGCAGCTCGATCACGTCGAAGTGCTCCCTGACGGCGGGAAGGTGTTCTCGCTGATGATGATCTCGCCGGCCTTGGCCAATCGAGCACAGGCGCGCGCCCGTGTTCACCGTGTCACCGATGACCGTGTACTCGAGGGCCTTGCTGCTGCCGAGGTAGCCGGCGACCACCTCGCCGGTGTTGATGCCGATGCCGATGTGGATCTGCTCTGCCGCGGCCGCCTCGCGCTCGCGGTTGAACTGGGCCAGCATCGTCCGTCATCTCCAGCGCCGTGCGCACGGCCCGCACGGCGTCGTCGGGGTGGCCGACCGGCGCGCCGAAGAGCGCCATGATCTCGTCGCCGACGAACTTGTCGAGCGTGCCCTCGTACTTGAAGATCATCTCGACCATCCGCTCGAAGTACTCGTTGAGCATGTCGACGACCAGGGGCGCCGGCGCGACTCGCTCATGGCGGTGAAACCGCGGATGTCGCTGAAGAGGACGGTGGTGTCGCGGACCTCGCCGCCCTTCTTCACCTCGACCTTGCCCTCGATCACCTGCTGGGCGATCGCCGGCGACAGGAGGCGCTGGAAGCGCTCGCGGGTGACGGCCTCCTGCTCCAGCTTCACCGCGAAGAGCTAGTTCTGGATGCTGACCGCGGCCTGGTTCGCGATGTTCTGGAAGAGCTGCAGATCCTTCTCGGTGAAGGCGTTCGTCGCGATCTGGCTGTCCAGCATCATGATGCCGAACACCTCCGCCGAGTGCAGAAGCGGCACCGCCATGCTCGAGCGGATGCCCTGCATGATGATCGAGTGCGCCCCCTGGAAGCGCGAGTCGACCGTGGCGTCGCTCGAGAGCACGGCGGCTTTGTCGCGCAGCACCTGCTCGACGATCGTGCTCGAGATCAACACCTCTTCGTTCGGATCCTGGTTACCGGCGCGGGTGCGTACGCAGCGCGGCACGAGCTCGCTGGTTCTCGTCGTAGAGGAGCACCACGCCGCGATCGGCCTGCAGAAGTTGGAAGGCGGCGTCGAGGATCTTCACGAGCGCCTTGTCGATGTCGAGCTCCACCCCGATCGCGCGGGCCAGCTCGTAGCTGACGCGGAGCTTCTCGTAGTCGCGCCGGAGCGCGTCCACGTCCTGGATCAGCCGCTCGGGCAGGAAGCTCTGTTCGATCAGCGGAGCGAGCTTGGTCCGGATGTGGCTCTCGACCATGCCCGGCGCGATCGTCACCCGCGAGAGCTTGGCGTCCGGCACCGGTGCGGCCGCGGCGCTGCCCAGCGGCAGCGTGGACGGCTCCGGCGGCGGCATCGGCGGCGGAGGCTCCGGAGCGGGCACGGGCTGCGGGCGCTGCGACGCGCTCAGCCGGCCCGCCGCGTCGGCGTCGAAGATGATCCGGGTCGAGCCCAGCGTGATCTCGTCGCCCGGGTGAAGGATCCGCTCCGACACCCGCTCGCCGTTGACATAGGTGCCGTTCAGCGACCCCAGATCGCGAAGGACGTAGCGACCGCCGTCGATCATGTCGAGGTGGCAGTGCTCCTTCGACACGATGCGGTCCAGCACCTGCACCGTGTTGTTGGGATGACGGCCCAGGGTGTTGTGGCCCAGGAGCTCGACCTCCTGGCGGCCTTCCGGGCCGATGATCGTCAAGCGCGCCATGACTGCGGTTCGAGCAGGCCCAGATGCTACCGGGCGAGCCGCCTCCCGTAAAGCGGTGAGCGACGTCCCCCGCGCATCCTACGCTCGACCTTGCCCCACACGACCGTGCCTGTTAGCCTTCGCGACCCTTCAAGGAGCGTCCATGGCTCGCGTTACCGTCGAAGACTGCCTCGAGCACGAAGAGAATCGTTTCGCGTTGGTGCTGCTCGCCGCGAAGCGCACCCGCCAGCTGATGAAGGGGGCACCCGCCCTCGTGCACAGCAAGAACCGGCCCGCCGTCACCGCCCTGCGCGAGATTGCCGACCGGAAAGTGTACTGGAACCGCCCCGTGAAGGAGGCGGTCGACGAGTTCATCGCCGAGCGGCAGGCGGTCGACGAGCTCCGCTGAGGGATCGTCCGGCCTGACACTCCGCGTCATCCGACGAGCCCGGCCCGTTCGAGCTTCTGGCGCATCCCCATCCGGTAGAAGCGTCGCAGCTCGGCCCAGAGCTCGTCCACGCGGCCGTGGTCCACGAACCGCGCTTCGAGCGTGGCCGCGTAGCGAGCGGCCGCGCGGTGGGCCAAACGGTAACGCTCACCTTCGATCGTGCCGGGCGCGTCGAGGAAGCGCACGCCACGGAAGAGCCGCTCGCGCAACGCTCGGCTGCGCGCCCGGATCGCCCCGACGCCATTCCCGGCCAGCAGCTCGGAGCCTTCGTCCTGCTGCGCCGCGTCCGAGGCCAAGAGGCCTGCCGCGTACTTGTCCACCTCGGCCTGCAGCTCCAGCTCGAGCTGGCTGACCTGCTCGTCGTTGTCGGCGCGGAAGCTCAGGTAGAGGAAGTGGCTCACGCCCTCGGTGGCCAGGCAGACCGCGTGGAAGTCGGGCCTCGCGGCTTCGAGCCGCGAGATCACGCCGGGATCGAGGTAGAGGCCGACGTGGATACCCTCTTCGTCCTCGCAGATCAGGAGCACCTCGCCGCGGCGGGCCTCGTCCTCCCCCACCGCCGCCTCGAGCAGCTCCCGGCCGCAGACGAACTGCTCTACGTCGACCTCGGGACGCAGATCGTAGAGCTCGCTGAGGATCCGCTGGATGCGCGCCAACATCAGTGGAGGAGCCGCTTCGAGGGAGCGTCCGCGGGGAACACGCCCTCTTCGCGCAAGCGCTCGGCCAAGAGGGGCGAGCGGGTCCGCCGCCACTTGTCGTAGAGCTTCACGATGTCCTGCGGCGTCCGCAGGGTGGTCGTCTCCCGCAGATCGTCGAAGGTGTAGACGAAGGACTCGAACTCCTCGGCGAGCTCCTCGTACACGGCCGTGCGCGGCGCCTCGCTCGGGCAATAGGGGGCCAGCGCGCGGGCGCTGGAGTAGGCCCGCTCACCCATGGCGACGAAGTAGCCCGCGCTCACACCGCGCCGCTCGATGTGATCGGAGAAGAACCCCGCGAGGTAGAGCGCGGCGTCCCCCAGCGTGCGCAGGAGCCGGATCCGCTCCGGGCCGCTCGCCTCGGCCGCGTCGGCGAGTTGGAGCGCCAGCGGCCGCGCCAGCGCCTCCCTCGACGGCTCGACGGCGTAGGCGTGGAGGAGCTCCACCAGATACACCTGCGTCGTCGCCGAGGCCGAGAGGCGCCTGCGCTCGAGCGCTTCCGCCAACCGCACGCGGAACCAACCTCGCAGATCACCCGCCATCTCGATCGTCATCGCCGGACCATCCTCCCTGTCGATCGTGACCAAGCTGTATCCACACGATCCAAGATAGCCCTAAAACGGCAGGTGGCTGAGCTTCTGGTCACCTCCGAACGGAGACGGTTCACAACCCTCTTCGCGGACTGGCAGCCAGCGGCCGAGAGTGCTGGGCGGTCCCGCGGGCTAGTGGCGGCAGCGCTAACCCCTCGAAATCATTAGACAGCGTGAGTGCGCTCACAAGCGCGAACGGGCAACCTTGACTCACTGGGGCGCGGATTTATGTTCCCGCCCGTCATCAGCACTCGATGTCTGCGAGTGCTAACAAAGTGGTTCGAGGGCCCCTCCCGAAGGACCACCCATGACGACTCCGGCTGGATTGGGGGGCTCCCTTCGGCCGGCCAAACCCGGAACGACACACCTCAACGGAGGGTGAACGATGGCGATTCGTCCGCTGCACGACCGCGTGCTGGTTCAGCGCGTGAAAGAAGAAGAGAAGACCAAGGGCGGGATCATCATCCCCGATACGGCCAAGGAGAAGCCGATCGAGGGCAAGGTCATCGCCGTCGGCAACGGCAAGGTCCTCGAGGACGGCAGCGTCCGCAAGCTCGAGGTCAAGAAGGGCGACCGCGTGCTCTTCGGCAAGTACAGCGGCACCGAGGTGAAGATCGACGGGGAGGAACAGCCTGATCCTCCGCGAGGACGACATCCTCGGCGTCGTCGAGTGATCCGCGGACAACCCTGAAGAGAGAATAGGAGAACGACATGGCTGCCAAGGAAATCCTGTACGACGTCGAATGCCCGCGAGCAGATCCTCGACCGGCGTCAACACCCTCGCCAACGCGGTGAAGGTCACCCTCGGCCCGCGCGGCCGCAACGTGGTGATCGAGAAGAGCTTCGGCGCTCCCGACGGTCACCAAGGACGGCGTCACCGTCGCCAAGGAGATTCGAGCTCGAGAACAAGTTCGAGAACATGGGCGCGCAGATGGTGCGCGAGGTCGCCAGCAAGACGTCCGACGTCGCCGGTGACGGCACCACCACCGCGACCGTGCTCGCCCAGGCCGATCTACCGCGAGGGCGCAAGCATGGTCGCGGCGGGCCACAACCCGATGGAGCTCAAGCGCGGCATCGACAAGGCCGTCGAGAGCGTCATCTCGAGAGCTCCAGAAGCTGAGCAAGGCCACCAAGGACCCGAAGGAGATCGCCCAGGTCGGCACCATCAGCGCCAACGGCGACGCCACCATCGGCGAGAAGCATCGCCGAGGCCATGGAGAAGGTCGGCAAGGAGGGCGTGATCACGGTCGAGGAGGCCAAGGGCCTCGAGACCACCCTCGACGTGGTCGAGGGCATGCAGTTCGACCGCGGCTACCTCAGCCCTACTTCGTGACCGATCCGGAGCGGATGAAGGCGGCCTCGAGGACTGCCTACATCCTCATCTCCGAGAAGAAGATCTCCAACATGAAGGACCTGCTCCCGGTCCTCGAGGCGATCGGCGCGGCAGCAGAAGCCGCTCCTGATCATCGCCGAGGACGTGGAGGGCGAGGCCCTGGCGACGCTCGTCGTCAACAAGCTCCGCGGCACCCTGCAGATCGCCGCCGTCAAGGCGCCGGGCTTCGGTGACCGCCGCAAGGAGATGCTCAAGGACATCGCCATCCTGACCGGCGGTCAGGTCGTCAGCGAGGATCTCGGCATCAAGCTCGAGAACGTCACCCTCAGCGACCTCGGCAAGGCCAAGAGCGTCTCCGATCGACAAGGAGAACACCACCATCGTCGACGGCGCGGGCAAGAAGGCCGACATCAAGGGCCGCATCGAGACCATCCGCCGCCAGATCGAGGAGACGACCAGCGACTACGACCGCGAGAAGCTCCAGGAGCGCCTGGCCAAGCTCGCGGGCGGCGTGGCCGTCATCAAGGTCGGCGCGGCGACCGAGGTCGAGATGAAGGAGAAGAAGGCCCGCGTCGAGGACGCGCTCCACGCGACCCGTGCGGCCGTCGAGGAGGGCATCGTCCCCGGCGGCGGCGTGGCTCTGATCCGCGGCCAGTCCGGTCTCGACAAGCTCGAGATCATCGGACGAGCAGCGCGTGGGCGTGAACATCGTCCGCCGCGCGCTCGAGGAGCCCCTCCGCCAGATCTCGGCCAACGCCGGGGTCGAGGGCTCCATCGTCGTGGACAAGGTCCGCGAGCATGAAGGGCAACGAGGGCTACAACGCGGCCACCGACAAGTACGAGGACCTCGTCAAGGCCGGCGTCATCGACCCGACCAAGGTCGTGCGCACCGCGCTGCAGAACGCGGCCTCCGTCGCCGCGCTGATGCTCACCACCGAGGCGATGGTGGCGGAGATCCCGAAGGACGAGAAGGCGGCCGGCGGTCACTCGCATGGCGCCCCGGGCATGGACTTCTGATCCATCCCGCTTCCGCGTGATCGAAGAACGCCGGGCCTTCGGGTCCGGCGTTCTTTTTTCCGTCATGAGCGCCGCGACGAAGCCGCCGCGACGGCGCGCAGAGATCGTGGGCCCACGCCCGCGCGACCGCGGTCGAGCCGATGCGCGCACGATGTTCCGCGGCCGCTGCCGGCGTCGAAGAGCGGCCGTCGCCGGTGGGCGCCGAGGTCGGGCAGCGAGGAGCAGCCGCACGCCGCGCGGCCCGCGCCGATCGCCGATGCTCCAGCCGGCGTGAGGGACCCGGCGTCGGCGTGAGGGACCCGGCGTGAGGGACCCAGTGTGAGGGACCCAGCGGGGCTCAGCTCGGCGGGCTCTCAGCCCGACGACGGGCGGCCCGCTCGTGCTCGAGCTCTTCGGTGAGCCGGGCGACGCGCTCCTCCATCTCGAGGAGCTTCTGCTGAAGTCCGCGCGGGTCCTCCCCGTCGCGCTCCGGCGCGTCGGTCCGCTCGAGCGCCCGGAGCCGGTCGTCGCGCTCTTGCAGCTGCGCCGTCAGCGACCTGAGCAGCACCTCGCGATCGGCGGCCTCCGCATCCAAGCGCGCGAGTCGGTCACGAAGCTCTCGCGCCGAGGCACCGTCCTCGCGTCGCGCCGCGCCTCCGCGTCCGACCGGGATGTCCAGCGCCAGCTCCGCCAGGATCCCGCGAGCCTCCTCGAGCCCCTCGAGCGCGCGCTCGCGCTCTCGCTCGCTCCGCTCCAGGCGTTCGCTCACGTCCGCCAGCTCTCGCTGGATCTCCTCGTCGCGGACGTCCGACACGGAGCGCGACGACTCGAGCTCCTCGCGGACCGCCCCCAGCTTGGAGGCGTGCTCGTCCAAGCGCCGCTCGAGCGCACGCCTGCGCTCGGCCGCGTCGGCGAGCTCGCGCTGCAAGCGGCCCACCAGCGCATCCCGCGTGCCCAGCGCCGCCGCGAGCTCGGCCACCCGAGCCTCGTCGTCCGTGTCGCGCGCGTACTCGACGGTGGCCGGCGCGCGCTTCGCGGCATCGAGCGCCTCGGAGAGCTCCTCGACCCGACCGCGCAGCGCGTCGGCCGCCGCTTCGCGATCGGCGAGCCGGAAACGCACGCCCGCGATTTCGCCTCGCAGCGCCGCCTCGACCTGCTCCTTCGAGTCCGCGCGCGAGCGCAGCTCGCCAGCCTGGATCAGCGCCCGCTCGGACTGCCCCGCGACGTCGTCCAGCTCGCGGACCAACTCCGACACGCGCGCCTCGTAGCCGGCCCGCATGCCCTCGACGCGGTGCTCCAGCTCCACGAGCGCCTCGCGGGCTTGCTCCGCTTGCCCGAGCCCCTCGCGCTGGTTCGACGCCAGCTCGGCGGCCTCCTCGCGGGCCTGCATGAGCGCCCCGAGCAGCGCGCCTTCGCGCGCCGCGGCGGAAGCCTCGATCGCGCGCAGCCGGCTCAGCTCCTCGTCCGCCACCGGCGCAGCGGCCGGCTCGTCGGTCACCGGCACCGGGGAGGGCTCGACGGCCTCCGCCCCCCCGCGGACCTCGGCCCGCGCGATCTCCAGCTCCAGGTGCTCGCGCGACTCGGCCAGCTCGCGCACCAGGCGACGGTTCTGCGCCTCGGCCGCGGCGCGGTCGTCCTCGGCCAGCGCGAGACGCGCCTGGGTCTGCTGGTGGAGCTCGATCACCTCCGAGAGGCGCGCGTTCAAGCCGCGCACGGTGCCGCGGAGCGCAGCCTCGAGGCGCTGCATCTCCTCCAGCTCTTGGGCGCAACGCCGCTCCGCCATCGCGAGCTCGCCGCGCACCTCGTCGAGGCGGAACGAGAGGTCCGCCTTGTCGGCCTCCGCTCGCAGCGCGCGCTCGGCGGCGTCGTCGAGCTCCACCTTGCCGGGCGCCGCGGGTGCGCTGGAAGGAGCCGGCGCCGAGGGACGCGGGGCGGGCTCGGGCTCAGCCGGTTTCGCGCTCGGCTCGATGCCGGGCGCCCCGCCGCGGATCTCGCGCAGCTCCTCGACCAGATCGCGGACCAGCGTGCCGCGCCGCTCCACTTCGAGGCGCGCCTCGCTCAGCTCCTGGCCGCAGCGCTGGAGCGCGGTCTCCATCCGCGCGTACTCCTCGACCGGCGGCTCGTCGACCGGCGGCTCGTCGACCGGCGGCTCGTCGATCGGCGGCTCGTTCGAGAGCGCGTCGATCTCCGCGCGCAGCTCCTCGGCGGTCTCCTCGAGGGCGTCGCGGTCGGCGCGGGCCTGCTCGGCGCGAGCGCGGGCGTGCTCCAGCTCCGACTGCGATCGGTCGAGCTCGGCGCGCATCGAGGTCAGCTCGCGCTCCAGCTCCTCCGCGTGGACGTTGGACGCATCGAGCGCGTCCTGCTGCTCGCGGAGACGGGCGGAGAGCTCGGACACACGGCCTTCGCCGGAAGGTGGACGGCGCCTCGCCTCGGCGCTGGGCACCGCCCCGGACGGAACCTGCACCACCGCGAAGCCGTCGAGGGCGACGTCACGCTCGCTCGAGAGCGCGTAGTAGCGGGCGGCGCGCTCTCCGCCGCCTTCGAGCAGCGAGCCGTCGAAGGTCACCTCGATCTCGCCGCCCTCGGGGGCGAAGTCGACGACCGAGAAACCAGTGAACGGCGCCTGTCCGAGCATCCGCACGTGCTCGAACGTGCAGTCGAGAAGATCGAAGAGGTCCTCGTACCCGATGGCGCTCGCGTTGGCCTCGGGGCCGTCCGGGTCCGGCGTCCCCGCGACGAGCACGCCTCCCGGCGCCAACCACCGGGCGACGTCGGCGAGACGATCCTCGTCCGCCAACCCGGCCGCAGGCAGGTCCGGGGCGATCACCACATCCCAGAGGCCCTCGTCCTCCTCGCCGGGCCAACGCCGGGAGGAGACGCGCCCTCCCCTGCGCGTGCCGCGGACCCGGCTGCGGGTCGACACGACGTCGACACGGTGGGCCGCGCGCCCGATCCGTTCGACGGCCGCGCTGGTCGGATCCCCGACGTAGAGGACCTTCTTCTGCGCGACGAGGTCCTCGACATAGACTGCGAGCGCGAGCTCGGCGAACTCGCCTTCCGAAGCGTGGTTGTTCATATCTCGAACGCCTGCGCGGGAATACCGCTGGCGAGGCGGGTCGGACTATATCCACGCGGCGGATCCGAGGTCAACGCACGTGCCCCTCACAGCGCTCGAGCAGGGAGAGGCGAACCCGGTGGACGCTGCTACATTGCCCCCGATGCTCGCGGCCGCCCTGGCCCACTCTCGAGAGCCTGCGTGTTCGCTCTGCGCCGCCACCCGCCCGATTCGCCGCCCCCGAGGCGCGACCCGCCCGTCGACGCCTACCTCCGGCGCCTGCGCCGCCGGGCCGCGCTGATCCATGGGCTCCGCGCCGCGATCGCCGCGATCGGCGCCTCCGCCCTCGTCTTCGCGCTCGGGGCGCTGGCGATCGGTCCGCTCGGCGAGCTGGCGCTGGCCGGGATCGCGTGGGCGCTGGTGGCGGCGGCGGCGGTCGGCGTCGGCGCGTGGGCCTGGCGCGCGTTCGCGCCGTGGCGGGGCGCGGGCGCGGCCCGGCTTCTGGCAGCCGTCTCTCCGGAGCTACCCTCGGCCGCGCGCAGCGCCTACGAGCTGAGCCGGACGGCGGACCCCGACTGCTCGAGCGCGATGGTCCGGGCCCACGAAACGCGTGTCCGTGCCGTGCTGGCCCGAATCCCTCCCGAGAGAGTGGTGCGCTGGCGCTGGCTCAAGCACCGCGCGGTGGCGCTCGGGCTCGCCGGTGTGGGCTTGGCCGGGCTCTTGCTCGCGACGGAGCGCGGCGGCGCGGGCGCATACGCGTTGGTGCACCCCGGCGCCCGAAACGAAGGCGGTGAGCGCATCGCGGTCGCGTTCTCCGGGGTCGAAGCCCACCTGATCTTCCCGAGCTACCTCAATCGTGAGGCCATCACCCTGGTCGAGCCGACGCTGATCGAGGTGCCGCGCGGCACGTCGGTGGAGCTGCGGGCCCGCGCCCGGCTCGACGCCGCGTCGGCCGCCATCCGGGTCGGCGAGAGGGCGGTCCCCATGGAGCGCGACGCGACCGGCCGCTTCGTCGGCCGCTTCGTCGCCCGCGAGGACGCGCCCCTGGTGCTGCGCCTCCGACGGCGCGCGGGCGAGTGGGTCCACGACGCGATCGCGCGCAGCGTGCGGGCGCTCGCCGACGAGGCGCCGCGCGTCTCCTTGCTCGAGCCGGCGCAGGATCTCCTGCTCGACGAGCCGGAGAGCGTCGACCTCCTCTGGGATGCCTCCGACGACGTCGGCGTGGCACACGTCGATCTCGTCCTGCGGGATCCGGCCGGCACCGAGACGCGCCGCCGCATCGCCTCCTACGGCGCGAACGCCGCGCCGGCGCTCGCCGACGGGAGCACGCCCCTCGATCTCGCGCTCCTCAATCTCCAGCCCGGAGACGCGCTCACGGTGTGGCTGGAGGCGCGCGACGGCGACATCGTCAGCGGGCCCAACATCGGGCGCTCCCGGGAGCTGCACATCACGCTGGCCAGCGAGGCCACGCGCCGCGAGCGACGCCTGGCCCAGCTCGAGGCGGTCCTCGACCGTGCGCTGGCCCTGCTGGCGCTCCGGCTCGAAGTGCCCGTGCCCGACGAGGAGGAGGCCGCCCACCGCCGCTTCCGCGCGCTCAAGCCCGCGAGCGAGTCATTGATCCATGCGCTCGACGACGAGGGCGAGCGGCTACGAGACGGCGAAGGGCGTGCATCGGACGCGGCGCTCTACCACGAGATGGCCGCGCGGATCCGGCGGCTCCTCTATCGGGAGCGGCTCGCCCACGGCCGCGCGCTGGCGGCGAAGGTCGAGCGTGATCGCATCGACGGGCGCGCCGTCGCGGAGCTCGAGGACGACGTGCTCTCCCTCGACGATTCTCCTCTCCCGCGCGCGCGTCGAGGACGCGGCCGCCATCGCGCGCGAGCTGGAGTCGCTGCGACGCGAGATCCACTCGCTCCTCGCGGAGCTGGCCCGTACCGACTCGCAGGAGGCGCGCGAACGGCTCTTGGCCGCGATCGGCCGGGCGCAGGCGCGGATGCGCGAGCTCATGCAGCGGATCGCCCAGATGGGCACCAGCGTGCCGCAGGAGTTCATGAACCCGGGTGAGATGCCGGCCCAGGAGAGCTCCGACACGCTGGCCAGCCTGCGCGAGGCGGTGCAGCGCGGGAACCTCGAGCTGGCGGATCGGCTGGTCGAGCAGCTCTCGCGCCAGATCGATCAGCTCGCCCGGGCGCTCGGGCAGACGGAGCAGAGCTTCGTCGAGTCCCGCTTCGGCCCGAGAGAGCGCGCGTTCGCGGAGGCGATGGACGCGCTCGGTGGGCTCGAGGCCGAGCAGGGACAGCTCGCGCGGCACGGCGTGGAGCGGCGCAGCCGAGCCGCCCAGCGCGCGCTGGAGGAGGCCTCCGGTCGCGACGAGCGCGCCACCCGGCGCCTGGCGGATCGCGCTCGCAGCGTGCGCGAAGCGCTCGAGGGGATCGATCGCGACTCCTTGGCCAGCTTCGAGCAGGACGCCTACGACCGGGCCCGCCAGCGGCTCGTCGACACGGAGGACGCGTTGCAGACCGGCGACCTCGGCGAGGCGCGGAGGATGGCCGAGTCGGCGGCGGAGGATCTCTCGGGGCTCTCGCGCGATCTGGATCTCTCGGCGCTGATGTTCCCGGGCCACGAAGGCGAGACCAGCGACGAGGCGCGCGTGGCCCGCCAGACCGACCGGCAGCTGCGCGACCTGCGCCGCTCGCTCGACGAAGCGCTTCCGGACGTGGCCTCGCACGTGGACCCGCGCGACCGCCGCCAGATGCGCGAGGACCGGACCCGACAGCAGGCCGCCGCGGATGCCACCCAGCGGCTGGCGGGCCGCTTCGAGGAGGGCCCCGAGCAGGCGCCGCTCGACGACGACGCCGGCCGCGAGCTGCGCGAGGCCGCCAGCGAGATGCAGCGCGCGGGCGAGGCCATGGAGCGGGGCGATCCGCTGGAGTCCTCCCGCCATCAAGAGGACGCCTCGCGGCGGTTGACGGAGCTGCGCGAGCGGCTGGAGCAAGACTCCCAGGGCGGCGGCGGAGGCGGCGGCGAGTCCGGCGCGGAGATGGCCGATCACCGCCCGGTCGACATCCCCGACGCCGATCAGTTCGAGGGCCCGATGGAGCTGCGCCGCCGGTTGCTGGATGCGATGCGCGAAGCGCCGCCCGAAGGCTACGAGGACGCCGTGCGCCGCTACTACGAGGGGCTCCTGCGATGAGGCTCCGACGCACCATCGCGACGGGGATCCTCCTGTGGTCGTTCGCGACGCCGGCGGCGGCCATGCCCTCCGGCGCCGACGGTGCCGCCTTGCGCGAGGCCGCCGACGCGTTGATGGAGGTCCGGGTCGCCGACGCGGGACACATCCTCGAACGGCTGGCGCGTGCGTATCCCGAGGATCCCGACGTGCGCTTCGAGCGCGCGATGCTCCGGTTCTACCGGGGCGACTACTCCGGCGCGGTCAGCGATCTCGACGCGGCCGGCGACGAGGGTCGGCTGCGCGCCCCCGAGGATCGCCAGGAGCTCGCCGCGCTCATCCGCGCCACGCGGGACGCCACCGCGGGCTTCGTCACCGCCCGCTCGCCCGACGGCCGCTACGAGGTGCGACACGCGCCCGGCCCCGACGCCATCCTGGTGCCCTACGCGTTCGAAGCCATGGCCGCCGCGGACCACGCGGTCGGCGAGGAGCTGGGCGTCCACCCGCCGGGGCCGATCCGGCTGGAGATCTACCCGACGGCGGCCAGCCTGGCGCAGGTCTCCACGCTGACGGTGCAGGAGATCGCCACCACGGGGACCATCGCCCTGTCGAAGTGGGACCGGCTGATGATCACCTCGCCGCGCGCGCTGGTGCGCGGCTACCCGTGGATGGACACCATCGGCCACGAGCTGGTCCACATGTTCCTCTCGCGGGCCTCCCGCGATCGCGCGCCGGTGTGGCTCCAGGAGGGCGTCGCCAAGTTCCTCGAGCGGCGATGGCGAGGTGGGCCGCCCGCCGCGCACCTCGACCCTTCGGCGGAGGCGATGCTCCACGACGCGCTCGCGCACGACCGGCTGATCCCCTTCGACCGGCTCCACCCTTCGATCGCGCGGCTGCCCTCGCAGGAGGACGCGGCGCTCGCGTTCGCACAGGTCGCGACCTTCATCGAGCGCTTCTATCACCAGCACGGCGCGGGCGGGCTGCGGCGGGCCATCCAGGAGATCGCCGGCGGCACCGACGCGCGCGAGGCGTTGGCCGACGTGGGGGAGGAATCGTTCGACGCCATCGAGCGCGGGTGGAAGAGCGCGCTCCGCGACCGGCCCGTGCCCGAAGGCGAGGCGCCCCAGGCGCTGGCGCTGCGGCTGAGGCAAGGGGACGGCGAGGTCGACGAGACCAGCGACGTCCAGGGCGAGCGGGCCCGCCGCTTCTTGCGCCTCGGGGATCTGCTCTGGGACCGAGACCACCCGCACGCCGCCGCGATCGAGTACGGCCACGCCCACGACGCGGCGCCCGACAACCCCGTCGTCGCCAGCCGCTATGCGCGCGCCGCGCTGGTCGGCGGCGAGCCCGAGCGCGCCGTCGAGGCCCTGGCCCCGTTCCGCGAGCGCTACCCCGACCACGAGCCCACCTGGGCCGTCTCGGGCGCGGCGTGGCTCGCGCTCGGTGACCGCGAGCACGCGCGCACCGCGCTCCGCGAAGCCATCCGCCTCAACCCCTTCGAATCCGGCGCCCCACTGCGACCTCGCGGAGGCGACCGACGACGACGACGAGCGCGGGCTCGAAGAGCGGAGCTGTCGCGCGCTCCACGGTCGATCCGGCGCGCGCTGACGCTCACGGCGCTCGATCGAGACGCTCGCTCCCTCGCTGGTGCGAGCTCGGGCCGCGCGCAGAAGCGCCACGCACCTCCCTCCGCTGCGGCTCTCGCGCTCGACCCGAGGCACCGTGCATCGGAGCCCGCGATCCGTCTGCCTCCCTCCGCCGATCGCGTTAGCGCGAGGGTCGGCGCGGCGGTATATGCCCTCAGGGTATCGTTTCCCTCGTGGGAGCGTCCCGACTAGATGTCCGAGGCGGAAGTCGTGACCGGTATGGCCGAGCGATCGGCGTCGAGATTGGGTGCGCGCCCCCGCAGGAAATGCAAAGCATTTTCGAGGAGGCTCGCGCCCGAGATTGGCGTCGAGAGCCGGCCAGATCGTGTTGCGAGTTCCGCGGAGGACATCTAGACCATGAGCGAGGCACGGACGGCATTGCGGAGCGAAGCGATCCTCGAGCAGGAGGGCCCGGCGCCTTCCGTCGCGACGGCGAACGGGAGCGGACACGTCCACGAGGTGGAGGACGACGTCGCCCAGGTCGAGCGCTTGGCCGCGGCCCGCGCGCGCATCGTCGACGAGATCAAGAAGCGCATCGTCGGCCAGGACGAGGTCATCGACCTGATGCTCGTCTGCCTCTTCGCCCGCGGCCACGGCCTCTTCGTCGGCGTGCCCGGCCTCGCGAAGACCCTCCTCATCACCACGCTCGCCGAGGTGCTCTCCCTGCGGAGCAACCGGATCCAGTTCACGCCCGACCTGATGCCGAGCGACATCACGGGCACCGACGTGCTCGAGGAGGACAGCACCGGCGAGCGCCGCTTCCGCTTCATCCAAGGCCCCGTCTTCACCAACGTGCTGCTCGCCGACGAGATCAACCGCACCCCGCCGAAGACCCAGGCCGCGCTCCTGCAGGCGATGGCCGAGGGTCGCGTGACGGCGGGCGGGAAGACCTACTCGCTCGAGGCGCCGTACCTCGTCTTCGCGACCCAGAATCCGATCGAGCAGGAAGGCACCTATCCGCTGCCCGAAGCGCAGCTCGATCGCTTCCTCTTCCAGATCGACGTCGGCTATCCGAGCGAGGACGAAGAGGTCGAGATCGTCCGCCGCACCACCGCCCCGATGGGTGCGGAGCCGAGCGCGGTGCTCGGTCAGACCGAGATCCTGGCCCTGCAAGGCCTGGTGCCGCGGGTTCCGGTCGCACCTCACGTGGTGGAGCACGCCGTCGGGCTGGTCCGCGCCTCCCGGCCGGACGCGCCGCACACGTCGGACACCGTGAAGGGCTACGTCGCGTTCGGCGCCGGACCGCGCGCCAGCCAGGCGCTCATCTTGGGTGCCAAGGCCCGCGCGGTGCTCGACGGTCGCTTCGCGGCCGAGGTCGAGGACGTCCGTGCGCTGGTCCAGCCCGTCCTGCGCCACCGCATCGTCGCCAGCTTCCGCGCCGAGTCCGAAGGCGTGAAGGCCACCGACGTCATCGACTCCATCCTCGAGTTCGTCCGCCCGTGACGCGGCCGCGCGCCGGCCGCTTCGAGACGACGCCCCGTGCCCCCCGTTGACCGCGAACGCCCGAGCAGCCAGGCGCTCGACCCCGAGGTCAAGAAGCGCCTCGCGAACCTGAGCTTCTCGGCACGCAAGGCGGTGGACGGCCTGCTCAGCGGCGTGCACCGCAGCCCGCACCGCGGCGCCAGCGTCGTCTTCGTCGAGCACCGCGAGTACAAGCCCGGCGACGACCTGCGCCTGCTCGACTGGCGCGCCTTCGCGCGGAGTGACCGCCACCAGATCAAGCGCTTCGAGCAGGAGACGCATCTCTCGGCCACGCTGGTGTACGACCACTCCGGCTCGATGGCCTATGGCGGCGGTGAGCGACCCACCAAGGCCGAGCACGCGGCCACGTTGCTCGGCGCTCTCGCGTTCATCCTCAGTCGCCAGGGCGACGCCCCGGGGCTGGCCGTGATCGGCACGCGAGTCGACGCGCGCTTGCCGGCGCGGACTCGGCCGGCGCATCTGGAGGCCATCCTCACCGAGCTGGCCACACCGCCGGTCGAAGGCGTCCCGACCGATCTGCACGTCGCGCTCACCGAAGTGGCCGAGCGCGCCGGCCGCCGCGGCCTGGTGGCGCTGGCGAGCGATCTCCTCGACTTCGACGAGCGTGCGCTCGAGCCGCTGAGCTACCTCGCCGGCCACGGCCACGACGTCGTCGTCTTCCACGTCCTCGACCCGGACGAGATCGAGTTCCCCTTCGACGAGCCGGCCCGCTTTCTCGGCATGGAGGGCGAGGCGAGCCTCGACGCCGATCCCGACGCGCTCCGGGACGCCTACATCCGGGAGATGGGCGCGTTCATCGCCGGCTGCCGCGCGCGCTGCATGGCCGCGGGCGCGCGCTACGTGCTGGCCCGAACCGACGAGCCCGTGGAGCACACCCTCGCCAGCATCCTGACCACCGCCAGCCGCAGGGGCTTCGGCTGATGGGGTTCGAGACGCCGCTGGCGCTCTTGGCGCTCGCCGCCGCGGGCCTCCCGATCGTGGCGCACCTGCTGCGGCGGCAGGATCTCCCCGCCCGCCGCCTGCCGACGATCGCGCTCCTCCGCCGCGCCGAAGCCTCCAGCAAGAAGCGCGTGCGCCTGGTCGACCTACTCCTGCTCATCGTGCGCGTGCTCTTGATCGGACTGGCCGCGATGGCGTTGGCCAAGCCCTTCGTGCGGGTCGGGTTGGCCTACGGCGACGGCTCCGTCGCGTCCGTCGCCATCGTCGTCGACGACTCGATGTCGATGGCCGGCCGCGGCGAGCCTTCGCTCCTCGATCGCGCCGTCGATCGCGCGGTCGAGGTGGTCGAGAGCCTCCCGCGCGGCTCCGAGGTCGCCGTGGTGCTGGCCGGGAAGCCTGCACGCATCCTGGTCGCTCGCACCGACGAGCGAGGAGCCACGGCCCGTGCCCTCGACGACGCCCGCGGTTCGAGCGCGCGCGGCACCGATCTCGCCGGCGCCATCGAGCTCGCCGAGCGCGAGCTGGCCGGCGCGCGTTTCTCCGAGCGGCGCCTGCTGGTGCTGACCGACGGCGCCGCAAACGCCGGCCTGAGCGACGTCCGCCTCCCGTCCGGCGTCGACGTGAGCTTCGAGCGCATCGGCGACGACGGGCCCGTGCCGAACGCAGCCGTGGTGGATGCGCGCGCCCTCCCCGACCCGACCACGCCCGGCCGTTTCTCGATCGCCGTCGAGGTGCGCGCCTGGGAGATGGACGGGCAGGCACGATCCGTCGTCTTGGAGCGCGCCGGCGAGGAGCTCGCGCGCCAGCCGTTCACCATCGTCGAGGGCGGCGCGCGCGTCACGCTCCACGCCTCGCTCGACCCGGAGAACCCGGCCGCGACCGTCCGTCTCGGCGGCGAGGAAGACGCTCTGCCGGCGGACGACGCGCGGGGCGTGGCCATCCGAGAGCCCGCGGGCGCGCGGATCCTGGTCGTCGAGGGGGACGCCGGGCCGACGCGCGGCAACGACGGCGCGCGTTTCCTGGCGCGCGCCATCGACCTCGCCCCCCCGGAAGGCGGCGCGCTGACCCGACGGCAGGTCGACCCCGAGACGCTCGCGGCGATGGACGCCAGCGACGCCGACGTCATCGTGCTGGCGAACGTGCCGGCGCCGTCGCCGCGCGTGGCTGCGCGGCTTCGCGAGCACGTGGAGCGCGGAGGGGGGCTCCTGATCGCGCCGGGCGCGCACTTCGACTCGCGCGCCTATCTCGCGCGGCTGGGAGAGCTCCTGCCGGCGCATCCGCGGGCCGCGACCGCGGCCGAGATCGGCGGCCCGCATGTCGCGCGGGGTACGACGCTCTTGCCGGAGGGCTCGACGGGGCTCGACGAGGCGCACACGCGGCGGCGGATCGGCTTCGACGACGTCGCCCCGAACGCCGAGACCCAGCTCGTCTTCGACGACGGCGCGCCGGCGCTCTTGGTCGCTTCGCACGGCGACGGGAAGGTGGCTCTCTTGGCCACCACCCTCGACGACGCCTGGACCGACCTTCCCTATCGCCCGGGCTATCTCCCCCGATCGTCGCACTCATCAGGGAGCTCGCGCCGACCGGCAGCACGGCCGAAGGGGCCGTCGCGCCCGGCACGCCGGTCACGCTGAGCGCCCCGGCAGGAGCCGTGCGCCTCCGCATCGTCACGCCGTCTGGGGAGGTGATCGAGCACGACGAAGCGGACCTCGAGCAGCCTGTCGAGCTCGGGGACACCAGCGTTCCGGGCGTGTACCGAGTCCAGGTCGCCACCCGAGAGAGCGCGCTCCACGAAGCGCCCCGCCTCGCATTCCTCGTCGCGCCTCCCGCCGACGAGAGCGACCTGACGCCGGCCCCGCTCCCGGAGGCGGCACGCAGCGACGGATCCGGCAGCGGCGTGAACGGCGTCGTCGAGCGCCCCCTCGCGCCGTGGCTCTTCTTGCTGGTCGGCCTGCTCGCCGTCGCCGAAGCCCTCCTCCGCCTGCGCGCCGGCCACCTCGCCCGCCGCCCGGCGTAGGCCTGCCAGACCTCTCACTACCCTTGGCTCCCAGGGCCTCCGTGGCCACGACGACCCACGCTCGCCTCCGACTCGCGAGCGTTCCCCCGGAAGCGTGCCCGGTCGTCCTCGCCCTCTGCTCCCACGTGCCGTCGGAGAACGGGTCTGCGCCCGCGCTGGTCTCGGCGGCGCGCTGCGGGAGCACCGGCGCTCGTACCGTGCTCAGCGCCGCGCTTCGACGATGCGCTCGATACCGCCGAGGTCCCGATGCCGCGCCGTGGTCTGCGCCCAGTCCTGCGCGCGCAGCAACGCTTCGACGGCCGGGGCTTGCCCCGCGCCGACCTCGACCAGGAGCGCGCCCTCCGCGGCGAGGAAGCGGCCCGCCTCCTCCGCGATGCGACGGTGGACGTCCAATCCGTCCTCGCCGGCTTCCAGGGCGAGCCGCGGCTCGTGATCGCGAACGTCGGGAGGCAGCGAGCCCATCTCGCCGCTCGGGATGTAAGGCGGGTTGGAGGCGATGAGCAGGTAGCCGCCGTGTGGCTCGAGCGGCGCGAAGAGATCGCCCTCGACGAAGCGCACACGATCCGCCACGCCGAGCGCCTCCGCGTTCGAACGCGCCACCGCCAACGCCTCGGGCGAGAGATCGGTGAGGTCGACCTCCAGCCCCGCGCGCTCCGCGGCGAGGGTGATGCCGATGGCACCGCTGCCGGTGCACAGATCCAGCGCACGGCCGCTGGCGTCCTCCGGCAGCAGCTCGAGCGCGCGCTCGATCAGCGTCTCGGTGTCCGGTCGCGGCACCAAGACGGCTGGGCCGACGGCGAACTTGCGCCCCCAGAACTCCTTGCTGCCCAGGATGTAGGCGACCGGCTCGTACCGGCGGCGGCGCTTGACCAGCTCGCGGATGGCGCCGCGCTCGGCGTCGGTGAGCGGGCGATCCAGATCCATGTAGAGGGCGACCCGGCCGATCCCCAGCGCATGCGCGACCAGGAGCTCCGCGTCGAGGCGCGAGCTCTCGATGCCCCGCTCCTCGAAGTTCTCGGCCGTCCACGCGAGGACGCGGCGGATGGTCCAGGCCGTCTGCACGGGCGCACCGATAGCCCGGATGCGCCGCCTGCGCACGCTCTCGTTGGCGCGCCGACAGGGCCCCGCCGAAGGCTCACTCGCGCCGCCACGACGCCCGGAGCATCCGGGAGACGGATCACTCGGCGCCTCCCGCCAGCAGTGCTCCGCACACGCTCCGATCGCCGCGCGTTCGAGCCTCGAGAGCGAACCGGAATCACGCGCCCGTTGCGACGCGAGGGCTTGCCGGGATCACGCCCGGATGTCCCCGTTCGGCGACGCGCGCGAAATCCTCGTGAAACGCGCGAGCCCTTTTCGCGACGTCCCGATGCCGGTAGCTTGTCGGTCGGTCTCGCGATTGGGGATGACAGGGATGGAACACCGGAAGACGGGGCGCGCTCGTCTGCCGGCGCTCGTGGCGCTCGCGTGCGCGGCCGTCGGCGGGGGGATCACCTCGCCGGGCTGCGCCGAGTTCGACACGACGCCGGCCGCTTCGAACCAGGCGACGCTCGGCGAGGAGATCTACCAGGTCTTCTGCGAGCGCATCGCCCGCGAGGCGAACCCCACGGACGTGAACGGGATCCGCTGGAAGCCCGTCTGCGAGGGACGCGCCGACCCACCGGCCGACGCGCCAGCCCGCTTGGTGGCCCTGAACGCCAACCGCGCGCGCTTGGTCGACGCGCTCGACCGCACGCTGCCGGACGGGATCCACGACGAGCTCGGCCGCTTCCTCGGTGCGGTGCTGCCTTTCTTCGATCCGCCGGACGAGCGACTGCCGGAGGAGACCCGCCGCCTGGCCGATTTCCTCACCGAGCTCTCCCACGACGATCAGGCGCTGGACGCGCTGGCACGCATGGGCACGCGCGAGGGATACCGGCCGCTCCGGCTGGCGCTCGGCGTGACGCGCCCGGTGCTCGCCTACCCCGACTTCGATCAGTTCGCGTCGCAGGCGCTCGACACGATCATCGACGGCGCGGCGGCGGATCAGTTCACCGACCTGCAGCGCGCGCTGGCGCTCGAGATGGCGACGATGGAGCCGTCGACGGCCGCGCCCGGCGAGGAGACGACGCTCTCGGTGATGCGGGACCTGATGTTCCGCCAGGACGATCTCTTCGCGGTCGGCGACACGAGCTGGGTCGCGCTGCGCGACCCGCGCGGCATCGCGCTGCCCGTCGACGGCGCGCGCTGACAGCGCCCTTCGTGGACACCGACGGCGACGAACTGGCCGACGTCGACGACCTCGGGCAGTTCGTGGACGCGAGCGGGACGCTGCTCGCCCTGCCGACACCCTTCCACGTGCAGAACGAAGGCGCCGTAGCGCGGGACACGGCGGGCCGCGCGTTGCGGGCCGACGGCACGCGCTACTTCGACTACCTCGACGCGAGCCGGACCATGTTGGCGGGGACGACCGCCGAGCTGGCGCCGTGGTTCAGCACCGACTCGCCGACCCTGATGCAGATGAGCCGCGGGCTGCCGCTCCTGATGGGCGGGCAGGTGCCCGGGACGATGCGTTACGGCGCGCACACGCTCTCGTACACGACCTTCCAGACCGATCAGGGCTCCCTCTTCGACGTGGTCTACGCGCTCGGCGAGATGATGTACCGGCCCGAGACCGAGGACGCGCTGGTGGTCACCGAAGGGCTGCTCCGCGACCACGAATCGGAGGCGGCGGGCGTCATCCGCGCGGCGCACTTCATGGCGAACCAGGGTGACCTCTACCCGACGGCGCAGCTCAGCCAGCCGAACATCCTCTGGGACGACCTGATCGATCTCTTCGTCCGCATGGCCCAGAAGCCGGGGATGCTGGAGGCGATGATGCGCTCGTTCTCGGACGATCGCAGCGCGCAGCTCGGCACCATCTACGGCAACCTGATGCGGAACAAGGATCGGGTGACCTACAACCCGGGCCCAGGCGCGCAGAACGCAGCCCCAATCGGCCTCCCGCTCGACCAGCCGGTCGACCGCTCCATGCCGGACACGGTCGACAACGAGAGCCTCTTTCAGCGCACCGTGGCGCTGATCGACGGGCTGAACGGCGTGCAGGTGTGCAACCGGGCCGGTGCGTCCCTGACCGTCGAACTGGGAGGCTTCAGCATTCCTTACCCGGGAACCTTCGGTGAATGCGATCTCATCCAGATCGACAACGTCGCCGAAGCCTATGCCCTCGCGATCCTGGGACGGTACCAGCTCCAGATGAAACCTCGCTTTCTCAACTTCCTTCTGGATGCCGCCCGGCTCATCGGAATCGACGTCGACCACGTCCTCGAGCAGTCGTCCGGGATCAACGGCCTCACGACACACCCGACCCCGCAGGCGCTGAACCGGCTGGTCTTCTGGGGCCTCGACGACAACGCCGCCGGCCGCTGTGAGCCAACCTCGGCACCGGAACGCTGCAACAGCCAGTGGATCGCGAGCCTCTTCGATCGCATTCAAGACCGCAATGGCAACGACGTCATCGACCGCTTCCACGGCACCATCTTCGCGTGGGAGATGCCCGGGTTCTACGAGGGCATGACGCCGATGCTCGAGGTGATGCACCAGAGCGGCTACGAGTTCGACGCCGACGGGAACTACCTCTTCGGTTCGATGCTGGGCACGCTGAGCGCCCACTGGCCCTCGCATCAGAGCGCGCAGACCTGCAGCGACGATCCCGCTTCGACCAACCACTGCTCGCCCGGCGACCCTAACTACAACCACCAGTCCAACGCGCGAAGCTACGAGGAGCTCATCGCCGACGGCTTCATCGAGGGCCATCTGCTCGAGCGGATGCACGCCCTCAACCTGGCGCTCGAGGGCATCGAGGTCCGGACCGGCGTGGACGGCATCGCGGCGCTCTCGGCGGCGGGTGTCGTCATGATCGACCCGAACCAGAACGCGGGCCTCGTCGACCGCCACGGCCACGCGACCACGATGGTCAACGACGGCTCGCGCAGCGTGCCGATGACGCCGCTCTACCTCCTGCTCGACGCGCTGAACGGGATGGACGCCGACCTGGCCGCCGATACCGACCGCCGCCACGACTGGCGCACGGCCCGGCACGCCATCGCCGAGCAGTTCCTGGCCACCGACACGCTCGGTGAGGGCTTCCGCTTCGGCGACCAGCGCGCGCGGGCCATCCTGCTGACCGCCCTGCCCTTCACGCGCGACCGCATCGACCACCATCGGGACGCAGGCGACCTAGAGGACTGGGCGACCACGCTCCACTCGCGGATGGCCGACACCATGCAAAAACCGCTCGCGGCCGGCGCCATCCGCTTCCTCGACGCGGTGAACGACGACCCTCAGGCGCGCGACGCCCTGGGTGCGCTGATCGGCTACCTGGTGGACCAGGCGTCGGCCAACGACGCGTTCGCGGCCACGCTCTACGGCGGCGCCGACATGCTGATGGTGCTCGACGACGATCGAAACATCGTCCCGCTCATGCACGCGCTGAGCGACTCGATGGCGCCGAACGTCCAGGACGTCATCGCGTCGGACGGTGACCTCGACATCGACAACAGCACCGTCCACCAGTCGCTCCTGCTCATCCGCGACATCCAGGGCGTGGACGACCAGCACACCTTGCACACCGTGCTCTCGAACGTCGTCTCGGTTCCGGACTCGGGTGACCCGGTCACGCCGCTCGAGACCATCCTCGACGTCATCTCCGAGGTGAACCGGGCCACGCCGAACGAAGGCGGCAGCCTCGGCGCCGACGACTATCGGAGCGTCTTCGGCCAGGTGACCGACTACATGACGAACGAGTTCAACGGGCTGGAGCGGCTGACCGCCGTGGTCCAGCAGCGGAACTGCTTCCCCGAGGATGGGCGCGTCTGCAACGCCGAAGGGACGGACATGCCTTCGAGTGGGATGTGTTACGAGGGCGCGACGTGCACGTGCACCAATCAGGGCGGGTCTCTCACGTGGCACTGCGCGCCTTGAGGGGCGAATGGAGAGCGGGCGCGGTCCTCGCGCTCTTCGTCCTGGTCGGCTCGGCGATCGCGCCCCCGAGCGCGCGGGCCGGCGGCTTCTATCTGGCCGCCCGCGGCGCACGCCCGCTCGGGCGGGGCGGCGCGTTCGTAGCCGGCGCCGACGACCCGAACTCGCTCACCTACAACCCGGCGGGCCTGGCGTACTCGGGCGACCAGCTCCTGCTCGACGCCACCGACACCTACCTGCAGGTCGACTACACGCGCATCGACGGCGGCGGCACCACGCTGCCGACGGTCACCGGCCAGTCCTACTTCCCCATCCCGACCGTGGCCGGCTCGTTCTCGTTCGACGAGCTGCCGAACTTCACCTTCGGCCTCTCGCTGACGGCGCCGAACGCCGCGCTGATGAACTGGCCGAGCTCGATCACTGGCGGGCGGGATGGCCATGCCCGCCCCGCAGCGATACTCGCTCCTGTCGCTGCAGGGCAGCCTGCTGAGCACCATCACCGCCGGCGTGGCCTGGCGACCGATCCGCGAGCTCTCCATCGGCTTCACGGGCAATGTGTTGGTCGGGAACTTCAACGCGCAGGTGGCGCTGAGCGCGTGCGACGGAGTCATCTGCTCGTTCCCGGAGGATCCCCAGTACGACGCCGTATCGCAGATCACCTTGCCGACGGCCTATCCGTACTTCGGGCTCGGCGCGATCCTGGATCTCGACTTCATCCGCATCGGCCTGTCGGCGACCACGCCCTACCAGCTCTCGGGCAGCGCGCAGATCAAGGTGCGCCCGCCTTCGGCCGCCGCGTTCCAGGGAGCCGAGGTCGTCAACCGGAGCGGTGGCTGCGACTACCAGAATCCCAACGCCTCCTGCCGCAACGACACGCGCGGCAACGTCGGATTGCAGTTCCCGTGGGTGCTGCGGGCCGGCGTCGAGGTGCGACCGTTCTCCAACCTGCGCGTCGAAGCGGCGGTGGTGTGGGAGACGTGGTCGATGCAGCGAAGCGTATCGATCCGACCGAACGACGTCTGGATCCAGAACGCGCTCGGGGGCGCGCTGAACTACCAGGTCGGACCGATCAACATCCCGCGCAACATGAGGGACACCGTCAGCATCCGGCTGGGCGGCGAGTGGACGCCGGACCCGATGGTGACCATCCGGCTCGGCGGGTACTGGGAAAACGGCGCGTTCAACGACCCGTATCTGACGGCGCTGACCATCGACAGCGACAAAGTGGTGATGGGCGGAGGCGCGGCGATCAACGTCAGCCCCGAGGTCAGCATCGACGCCACGGTCGGCTACATCTGGTTGGCCAGCCGCCACGTGCGGAACAGCGCGGTGCCCCAGGCGAACCCGATCCGACCGCCGAATGCGCCAGATCACACAGACTACATCGGCAACGGCGACTACTCGATGACGGCGCCCTACGTCGGCCTCGGCCTGCGCTGGCGTCTCGACGGCGGCCACATCCGCGGCCCGGGCGAAGAGGAGCCCGAGCCGGCGGCCGCGCGGGAAGAGGAGAGCACCGAGCCGACCGAGCCGAGCGCCCCCGTCGCGCCGAGCGCGCCGACCACGGAGCCGGACGCGAGCGACGGCAGCACCCCGTGGTACCTGCGCGGCCAGCGAGGCGATGCCGCCGCGCCGGAGAGCCCCGCGCCGGAAGAGAGTGGGAACGCGGCTCCGGAAGAGAGCGCCCCGGACGAAGCGCGAGCGCAGCCGGAAGAAGAGGAGCGCCCCGCGCGCCGACGCCGCCATCACCGCTCGCGCCGACGCCGCCATCATCGCTCGCGCCGCCACCGCCGCTGAGCTCGCGCGACGCCGGCGTGCATGACTGCAAAGGTCGCGGTCGCTCCCGGGTCCCCAACGGGGAGAGCCGGAGCGATCAGCGGCGCTGGACCTTCATCTTGCGCTTGGGCGCGACGCCAGCGCCTTTGAGCGCCTTCTGCGCCAGCGCCGACAGCTCCGGGGCGGTCGCTCCCGGGTCCCCAACGGGGAGAGCCGGAGCGATCAGCGGCGCTGGACCTTCATCTTGCGCTTGGGCGCGACGCCGGCGCCTTTGAGCGCCTTCTGCGCCAGCGCCGACAGCTCGGGGCGGACGCCCTTGCCGAGGAAGGGCCCGAGCATGTTCGGGTCTTCCTTCGCCAGACGCCGCATCGCGGTCTGCGCCAGCCCGCGGTTCTTGGTCGCGAGGTAGGTGTACACCTGCGCGCGAAGGAGCATCGCCTTGACCTCGCCGAACTCCGGGTCCTGCGCGTCGTAGGTCTCGAGCAGCTTCTTCGCTTCGTCCGGACGGCCCGTGCGCG
The DNA here is from genome assembly GCA_963832725.1 of uncultured Pseudomonadota bacterium. GTDB lineage: Bacteria > Myxococcota_A > Polyangia > Polyangiales > Sandaracinaceae > JAEZBP01. The sequence continues at coordinate 326,683 of CAWHVG010000003.1, read as the reverse complement.
CGAACGCCTCCGCCGTCACGGCCGCGTACATCGCCTTGGCCTTGGCGTTGGGCTGCCGGTCGAGGCGGATGTCGTCCGCCAGCGTGCGGGCGTCCTTGGCCCGGTTGTTCACCAGGTAGAGGAAGCCGAGGTTCGCCCGCACGTCGTCGGCCACGGCCGCCGGCGCCTTGGCCAGGTCAATCTCCTCGAGGATCTTCATCGCCTGCTTGGGCTCGTCGCGCGCGACGAGCTGGGCGCGCGCCAGCGCCGCCATGGCGTCCTTGCTGTCCGCCTGCTCGAGCTTCTCGAGCGCGCGCTTGCGACCCTCTTCGTCGGTCGCCTCGGCGAGGATGTCCACGATCCCGCGGGACTTGGTGGTCAGCCGCCAGACGTAGATGCCGAAGCCAATCGCGCCCAGCGTGACCGCAGCCACGACGCCGACGGGGACCCAGCCCCAGGGCGAGTCCATGTAGGACTGGATCATGAACGAAGTGATCCAGAGGACCACCAGCGCCGCGGCGATGATGCCAATCGCCCGCCACTTGACGGCCGGGCGCTCCATCGCCTGGAGCGACTCGTTCGGATCCTTGCGCGGGGGGAGCTTGCCTTTCTTCGCCACGGAGCGTTCCTCGGGACGGGCCTGTAGCCCGCGGCCGCCGATACGGCAAGCCTGCCCGGTCCCGAGCGGGCTCGGAGGTCAGCCGTCGACGCTCAGCGCGGACGCCAGCCAGACGGCGGTCGGTCGGTCCTTGGGCGCGCTCCGCATGCACGCCGAAGCGATTTCGGTCAGGCGCGCAGGCGGCTCCGTCGCCGAGTGCTCGAGGATCTCCTTCATCGAGGCGCCGAGCGCGTACAGGTCCATGGAGGGCTGCGCCGGCGCCCCCGCCCGCTGCTCCGCCGGCATGTACGCGAGCGTGCCCTCCCCCGCGCCGCTGCCCGGCTGAGGAACGTGGCCGACGTCGCAGGCAACGCCGAAGTCGGTGAGCACGACCTGGTCGTCACCGCGCAGGAGCATGTTGGAGGGCTTCAGGTCCCGGTGGACGACGTTCAACGCGTGCACGTGCGCCAGGGCGTCGGCGCTGGTCCGCAGCCAGCGCTCGATGCGCGCGAGGGGCACGGCGCCCTTCCTCAGCTCCTGCCGTACCGACCCGCCGAGCACCCTCTCCATCGCAATCGCCGCCAGCCCCTCGTCGAGATCGAAGATGCGCACGATGCCGGGATGCTCGAGTCGGGCCGGCGTCCGGGCCTCGGCCAACAAGCGCTCCCGCTCGGCGCGCCCGCGTCGGTGATAGACCTTCAGCGCCACCTTGCGGCCCAGCGCGAGATCGTCGGCCAGGAACACCGTCCCGGCACCGCCCCGGCCGAGCTCGCGCTCCACGCGATAGCGCCCGCGGGTGAGGGCGCCGTCGGCCATCAGCGTGGCTCCGAGATCCGCCTGCCGATGCTCGCCCTCGCGCAGCTTGCGGACCCGCGCCCGCGCTCTCGGGTAGTCGAGATCGCGCGCCACCACCCGCTCGTAGAGCGAGAGCGCCCGGGTGAGGTCGCCGCGCCGCTCCGCGATCTCCGCGCCGAGCATCCAGAGATCCAGCGGCGCCTCGGCCTGCTCGAGGAAGGGCTCGAGCAGCTTGGCCGCGCCGGTGTCGTCGCCGCGGGAGGCGAGGATTCTCTGCCACCCGCTGGTGGATGACCAGCCTTTCCGGGTGCAGCACCAGCACCCGGCGCGCGAGATCGACGGCCCGCGCCTCGCGACCCGCGTCGCGGAGCCGCTCGATGGCGTCCAGCACCGGCTCGTCACCGGAGAACGCGCGCTCGTCGTCGCCCAGGTAATCGAGGAACGCCTCCGGCTCGTCGCTCGACGGCGGCTCCGGCGCCGGGGCCGGCTCGGGCGGCTCCGGCTCGACCGGCTCCTCCTCGCCGAACAAGAGCTTTCGCCAGAAGCTCATCCGGTCACCTCCACCGTCCGCCCGCCGACCAGGAGCTTGTCTTCGGACAAGAGGTGCACCGGCAGCACGCAGGTCTGCCCTTCCAGCGAGAGCGCCACCCCCGCGTCCGCCGCCAGCACCGGCCAGCCGTCCTGGAACGACAGGCTCGCCGCCAGCTCCGGCACGCGCAGCGCGGCCACGCCGACCACGATGCGCTCGCCGCGGTCGAAGCCGCCCTCGACGTCGATCACCACCGCGCCCTCGTGCAGCTGGACCTTCAGCGTGACGTCGTCGCCGAGGCCGATCTCCGTCTCGCCCGCCAGCTCGATGCTCCCGCGGATGGGCACGCCGCGCACCAGCGTCCCGTTGCGGCTGTCGAGGTCGCGGATCACCAGCGTCTCGCCCTCGAGCGCGATCTCCGCGTGCCGGCGCGACACCGAGGTCCCGCGGATGGGCACGTCGACGTCGCCGCGGCCGAGCACGACCGGCAGGCGGCCGACGAAGGTCACCCGATGGCCGTCGAGCACCAGCTGCACCCGCGACGGGGGCGGCATGCGCGCCTCCAGCCGCCGCAGAAGCTCGGCGAACGAGCGCTCCTCGGGCGCGACGCGGACGGCCTCCCGCAGCGCGTCGCGCGCCTCCAGCCGCGCGCCGTAACGGAGCGCCATCTCGTACTCGCCCATCAAGCTGCGCAGCCGGGTCTGGCGGGCGTCCTGACTGGACGTGCGATCCAGCAACGCCTCCAGCCGCTCGATGTCGCCGGCCGCCTCCAAACAGCGCGCCTGGTCGTCGGTCCGACCGAGGATCTCGAACGCCTCGGCCGCGTCCCCCGGACGGTCGAGCCGCTCGAGCCGGGCCGCTGCATCGGCGAGCCGGCGCTTCTCTTCGGCGCTCGCCGCGCCGCGCAGCCGCCCGTCCTCCAGCACCGCCGTGGCCATGCTGCGCTCGACCTCGTCGCGCCGTTCGGCGTCCTCCGGCGGAAACCACTTCAGCGCGTCCTGCCAGGCCTCGAGGCGCTCCTCCAGCGAGCCTGCCCGCTCCGCCAGGTGCAAGAGCGCCTCGGCGGCCAGCATCGGCTCGCCGGCCTCCGCCCACAACGACGCGGCGCGCCGCCACTGCCCGGCCCCCTCGGCGGCGCGCGCGCGGCGGTAGCGGCTGTCCAACATGCGCCTGAGCCAGCTCATCGTTGCGCCGAGTTTCTAGCGTATTTTCCACCGCTTGCCGACCCGCGCGCGCGCGGAGCCTGTTGACAGGCACCGGACTTTTCCAGGAACCTGTCGGTGCTCGATGCCGCAGGCCGGCATCGTCTCGAACGCATGGCGCCGTGACTCTCCATCGCGGCGACCGTGGCGCCCTTTCCCGGTGGAGTCGTGAGCCCATGAGCAATCGCCTGGGAGAGCTGCTCGTCCGCGAAAGCCTGATCAGCCTGCAGCAGCTTCGGTCTGCCCAGGACGAGTCACGCCGAAGTCCAGCACTCGCTCGGCTATCGGCTCGCGCGGATGGGCTACATCTCCGACCAGGAGATCACCGACTTCCTGAGCCAGCAGTACCGCGTCCAGGCCGATCGACCTCGGCGAGTTCGAGATCGATCCCGAGGTGCTCAAGCTGATCGGGCAGGACGTGTGCGAGCGGCACCGGATCATCCCGGTCTCGCGCGCCGGCTCCTCGCTCATCGTGGCGATGGCAGACCCGTCGAACCTACACGCCATCGACGACATCAAGTTCCTCACGGGCTACAACGTCGAGCCGGTCGTCGCCTCCGAGGCCGCCATCCTCCAGCCATCGAGCGCTACTACGGCCAGCCGGAGATCTCCTACGACGACATCATGGAGGGTTTCGAGGAGGGCGAGATCGAGGTCGCCCTCGACGAGGACGAGCATCAACCTGGTCGACCTCGAGCGCGCCTCCGAAGACGCCCCGGTCATCCGGCTGTGCAACGCCATCCTCCTGAACGCCATCAAGAAGCGCGCCTCCGACATCCACGTCGAGCCCTACGAGCGCACCCTGCGGGTCCGTTACCGCGTCGACGGCGTGCTCCACGAGGAGATGGCCCCGCCCCTCAAGCTCAAGAACGCCATCGCTTCCCGCCTCAAGATCATGGCTCGCTCGACATCGCCGAGCGGAGGTTGCCGCAGGACGGTCGCATCAAGCTCAAGCTCGGCAAGGGACGCGAGATGGACTTCCGCGTCTCCTGCCTGCCGACCATCTGGGGCGAGAAGCTCGTCCTCCGCCTGCTCGACAAGTCGAACCTCCAGCTCGACATGACGAAGCTCGGCTTCGACGCGAAGGCGCCCTCGAGGACTTCAACTGGGCCATTCAACCAGCCGTACGGAATGGTGCTGGTCACCGGGCCGACCGGCTCCGGAAAGACCACGACGCTGTACTCGGCGCTCACCGAGCTCAATCAGCCGGAGACCAACATCAGCACGGCCGAGGACCCGGTCGAGTACAACCTGATGGGCATCAATCAGGTGCAGATGCACGAGGACATCGGGCTGAACTTCGCGGCCGCGCTGCGCTGCTTCCTCCGCCAGGACCCCGACATCATCATGGTCGGCGAGATCCGTGACTTCGAGACGGCGGAGATCGCGGTCAAGGCCGCGTTGACGGGCCACTTGGTGCTCTCGACGCTGCACACGAACGACGCGCCGAGCACCGTCTCGCGCATGCTGAACATGGGCGTGGAGCCCTTCCTCGTCACCGCCTCGGTGAACATGGTCCTGGCCCAGCGTCTCGCCCGCAGGATCTGCGAGGAGTGCCGCACCGAGGTGCACGTGGACCGCTAGGTGCTGGTCGACGTGGGCGTTCACGCCCGAGAGATCGAGCTGCCGAGCATGAAGGTCTTCCGCGGCGCGGGCTGCCGCAACTGCAACGGGACCGGCTACAAGGGGCGCATCGCGCTCTACGAGGTCATGCCCTTCCGGGACCGGCTCAAGGAGATGGTCCTGCAGGGCTGCTCCACCGCAGAGCTGAAGGACGAGATGGTCCGCGACGGCGTGTCGACCCTGCGAATGGCGGGCATCGAGAAGATCCGCGCCGGCGTGACCACCATCGACGAGATCCTGCGCGTCACCGCCGCCGACAAGCACTGACGCCGCGAGGGCGACCTACACCACCGCGAGCACGGCGAGCAGGCCGTTGTAGACGAGGTGGGCCAGCGCGGGCGTGAGCGTCGAGCGGCTGGTCGCGCGCAGCGCGGTGAGACCGAGGCCGGTGACCAGAATGGACGCCAGCGCGCCCCACTGACCCCACGTCTGCGGCACGTGCATCAGAACGAAGAGGAGCGCGCCTCCCGCGAACGCGAGCGCGCGGCCGCGCTCCTCCAAGACGCCGTAGACGAAGCCGCGGAAGAAGACCTCCTCGGCCAGCGGCGCGACGACAGCCAGGCACGCGAACGAGAGCATCCCGCTCGGCCAGCTCACGAAGGTCTGGATCGCGCTCCGGCCGGTGGAGGGGACGAGCTGGGTCACCGCCACCGCCGACGCCCACAGGAGCACGCCGGTCGCGACCGCGATCGGGACGTGCAGCCACGCGCGCGGCGGAGGGCGAAGGGCCAAGGTCGCCAGGCGCCCCGGTCCCGGGGTCAGCGCGAACGCCACGGACGCCTCGTAGAGCGCGAGCGCAACCCCGGTCGCCAGCGCGAGCGCGTTTCCGCTCGGCAGCCAACCCGACGCCACGAACGCGCCCACCACCAACACCACACCGGCGATCACCCTCAGCTCCGGCGGCATCGTCCAGCCGGGACCGGCCTCGGCACGGAGCTGCGCGGCGAATTCCCCGCTCTCGCTCGAGACGCCGGCGGGGCGGCCCCGACCGAGCAACGCCAGCGCGAAGATCAGCCCGATGGCCGCGAAGCCGGTGGCCGAGACGATGGCGACATCGAGGGCGCCGAGGGGCTGGCGCGCCTGCACGGTGAGCGTGAGCGGGACGTCCTCGAGCGCGTCGGGCGGTCGATCCCAGAGCGCGTCGACGGCGTAATCGTCGTCGACGGCGATGACGCCGCGGCCCAGCAGCAAGCATCCGACGCTCTCGTCACGGCGAGCGCGATCGAGCACGGCGGGCGTCATCTCGACGCGCGTCATCAGCTCCTGTCCTCGCGGCCTCCAGATGGCCACCGCCATCACGCCCGCCCAGCGCGCCGGCTCCATGCGGTCGTCGGTGCAGAGCTCGAAGGTCACCGCTTGATCCCGGAGCAGGCGCACGCTCGCCAGCCTGGCGCTCTCGGACGTGGACCCTTCCCGGTCCGCCAGCTCGCTCAGCGTGCCGTGCTCGACGAAGCGCTTCTCGCGACCCTCCAGCCAGCTCACGCGCGCGACGCCCGCCGCGATGCCGAACGCCATCGCCACCCCGAACACCGCCACGAGGACCCGCGCTGCCATCCGCCCGGGAGCGTATCAGCCCGTCGACGAACCGAACCGTCTGGAGTGCCCGAGCGAGGCTCCGGGACGCGCCACGCCGGGTGCCGGTCGAGGGCCCGTCGTCCCGGAGCGCCGTGAGCTCTCGCGGTCGTGCGGCGATGCCTTCACGCCAGCCCCCGTCCCCATCTTGGCACGACTTTTCACAGCCGTGCGGGAGATCGCCTCGTGGATCGACCGATCGGATCAGAGATGATCCTCCCCCCGAATCGCCCGAATTCACCCGGATCGCGGACCTATCGATCGAATCGATATATGGCCGATCTCCAAATGGTTACGAATATTTCCACGGCGATCTCCGACGTGACATGACCTGCTGTGACGATACAACGCCCGTCACCGATTGTCGCGTCGCAGCGCCGATGGTAGATCGTCCGGCATGCGGATCAGCAACAGCTTCTCGGAAGGCGAAATCGCCGTCATCGACTTCATCCTCACCACCCTGCTCAGGGGCGGATCGCCGCAAATGGCCACGCGAAGCAAGGATTTCGCGTCGCTTTGCCGCAAGGTCGCGTCCATGAAGCAGCGTGTCGAGGAGAAGCGTCGCGACGACATCCTCCGCGGCCGCCCCACGCCCGAGCAATCGTCCGTGGGGGAGATCGCGGCGGTCGACATGCCGGAGGAGTCGCTCGAGGACGTCGGCTGAGGCCGAGCGCGCCTTCGAGCGTCCTTCGGCCCCGAATTCCGGGGCGATCGACGCCTGCGCGAGACGATCGCGCCTCTGATACCGCGAACCGGTCGCGACCGGCTCGATGCCCGTTCCGTCCGCTCGCGGCGTGCGGAAGGCTCGGCGAGCCGAAGCGCGCGGAGGCGGTTGACGGGCGCACCGGCGTCGCGTAATCGGCGGTCCGCATGATTTGCGTGCTCCGCGGTGGCCGGGTCATCGACCCGAAGAACGGACGCGACGAGGAGGCCGACGTCGTCCTCGAGGACGGCCGGATTGCGCGGGTCGGGCCCGGAGCCGGCGAGGGGATCGAAGGCGAGCGGGTCGAGGTGGTCGACTGCGCCGGCAAGTGGGTCGCGCCTGGCTTCGTCGACCTCCACGTCCACCTGCGCGAGCCGGGTCAGGAGTACAAGGAGGACATCGCCTCCGGCCTGGCCGCCGCCGCCGCGGGCGGGTTCACCACCGTCTGCGCGATGCCCAACACGCGCCCGGTGAACGACCGCCGCGTCATCACCGAGGCGATGCTGGCCCGCGCGAAGGACGCTCGCGGCGCGCGCCTGAACGTCTTCGGCGCGGTGACGCGCGAGAGCGCCGGGGCCGAGCTCACCGAGATGGGCGACCTTCGGGAGGCCGGCGCCATCGGCGTCAGCGACGACGGCGTCTGCGTGATGAACGCGGCCGTGATGCGCCGCGCCCTCGAGTACGCGCGCACCTTCGATCTCCTGGTCTCGCAGCACTGCGAGGACCACACGATGACGGCCGGCGCCCAGATGAACGAAGGGCCGGTCAGCACCCGGCTGGGGCTGCGCGGTTGGCCGCGCGAGGCGGAGGACATCATCGTGGCGCGGGACCTGATCCTCGCCGAGATGACCGGCGCTCGCTACCACGTGGCCCACCTCTCGAGCCGCGGCGCCGTCCGCCTCCTGCGCGAGGCCAAGTCACGCGGGATCGCGGTCAGCGCGGAAGTCACGCCCCACCACCTGCTGCTCACGGACGAGGCGGTCGTCGGCTACCGGACCTTCTGCAAGGTCAACCCCCCGCTCCGCAGCGAAGAGGACGTCGAGGCGGTCCGTGAAGCGCTCCGGGACGGCACCATCGACTGCATCGCCACCGATCACGCGCCGCACAGCTCGTTGGAGAAGGACTGCGAGTTCGCGGCCGCCTCCTTCGGCATCCTGGGGCTCGAGCCGGCCTTCCCCACCCTGATGAAGCTGGTCCGCGACGAGGTGCTGAGCCCGAACCGGCTGATCGAGTCGCTGACGGTGGCGCCCGCCCGGGTCGGCAAGCTCGAGGCCGGCACGCTCGACGTCGGAGCGCGGGCGGACGTGGCCGTGCTCGACCCCGAGCTGACGTGGACCCTCGACGCCGCCGCGCTACGGTCCAAATCGCGCAACAGCCCTTGGCTCGGACAGGAGCTGAAGGGCGCCGTCGTCCGCACGCTGGTCGGCGGTGAAGTGGTGTACGAGCGCGGCTCCGAGTGAGCGCCGGCGTTCTCGTTGCACCACATCGAAATCGCCCCACCCTTGCCCGACGCTGACGTCGCTCTCTCTCGCGCGAGCATGCCCACCATGAAGAAGAACGCCGCTCACCTCGTGCTGGCCGACGGCACGGTCTTCGAGGGTCACGCCATCGGCGCGGCCGGGACCACGACGGGCGAGGCCGTCTTCACCACCGGCATGACCGGCTATCAGGAGGTCCTCACCGATCCTTCCTACGCCGGCCAGATCGTGTGCATGACGGCGCCCGAGATGGGCAACACGGGCACCACGCGCGAAGACGACGAGGCCGAGCGTCCGCACCTCGCCGGGTTCGTCGTGCACCAGCTCTCCGCCATCGCCAGCAACTGGCGCTCCGACCGCACGCTGGACGCCTACCTCGCGGAAAACGGCGTGGTCGGCATCGCCGGCGTCGACACCCGCGCGCTCACGCGACACATCCGCGACCAGGGCGCGATGATGGCGGCCATCGGCACCGAGCCGGTCGAGACGCTGAGAGAGCGCGCGGCCGCCGCCCCGCCGATGAGCGGCCTCGATCTGACCGGCGGCGTGACCACCTCGGCCGAGTACACCTGGACCGAGGGCTCGGGCGAGTGGCGGGCGGACCACGACGAGAGCGCCTTGCACGTGGTGGCCATCGACTACGGCATCAAGCGGAACATCCTCCGCTGCTTCGCCGATCTGGGCTGCCGGGTGACGGTGCTGCCCGCCAGCGCCTCCGCCGGCGACGTGCTGGCGCTCGCGCCCGACGGCGTCTTCCTCTCCAACGGGCCGGGCGATCCCTCGGCCGTCGGCCACGGCATCGAGACGGTGCGTGGGCTGCTGGGCGAGAAGCCGCTTTTCGGCATCTGCCTCGGCCACCAGCTCCTCTCGCTCGCGCTCGGCGCGCGCACCTTCAAGCTCAAGTTCGGCCACCGCGGTCTCAACCACCCGGTGAAGGACCTGACGACCGGCAAGGTCGAGATCACGACGCAGAACCATGGGTTCGCGGTCGATCTGGACGCCCTCCCCGACGGCTGCCGGGTCACACACGTGCACCTCAACGACGGCACCTGCCAGGGGCTCGAGCACGAGCCGACCGGCGCGTTCGGCGTCCAGTTCCACCCGGAAGCGAGCGCCGGCCCCCACGACTCGCGCTACCTCTTCCGTCGCTTCCTCGACCGCATGCGCGCCTGAGGGTCGCTCGCACCGCGACGGACGACGCCGTCCGTCGCCTGAATCGCCGTTCAGCGTCTTGCTGGCCCCGGGTCGCGTCTGGTATGGACGACGACCATGGACAAGGTGGTAGCGAGCGCGGCCGAAGCGGTCGCCGACATCCCGGACGGGGTGACGATCGTCGCGGGCGGCTTCGGCCTCTGCGGAATCCCCGAGCTCTGCATCGCGGCGCTCAGGGACAAGGGCGTGAAGGACCTGACCGTCGTCTCCAACAACTGCGGCGTGGACGACTTCGGGCTCGGGCTCCTGCTCGCCAACAAGCAGATCAAGAAGATGGTCTCGAGCTACGTCGGCGAGAACAAGGAGTTCGAGCGGCAGTTCCTCTCCGGCGAGCTCGAGGTCGAGCTCTGCCCGCAGGGGACGCTGGCCGAGCGGCTCCGCGCCGGGGGCTCGGGCCTGGCCGCGTTCTACACGCAGGCTGGCTACGGGACGAAGGTGGCCGAGGGCAAGGAGACCCGCGAGTTCGACGGGAAGCCGTACGTCCTCGAGCGCGGCGTCCAAGGCGAATTCGCCCTCGTGAAGGCCTGGAAAGGCGACCGACACGGCAACCTCGTCTATCGCTACACCGCCAAGAACTTCAACCCGGTCTGTGCGATGGCCGGCAAGATCACCATCGCCGAGGTCGAGGAGCTGGTCGAGGTCGGCGAGCTCGACCCCGAGCAGGTCCACACGCCGGGCGTCTTCGTGCAGCGCGTCGTGGTCGGCTCGCACGAGAAGCGCATCGAGCGGCGCACCGTGCGCCCGAGGGAGGAGTGAGACGATGCCGTTGACCCGAGAGCAGATCGCGCAGCGCGCGGCCCAAGAGCTGCGGGACGGCTTCTACGTCAACCTCGGCATCGGGATGCCGACGCTGGTGGCCAACTACATCCCCGAGGGGATGGAGGTCATGCTCCAGAGCGAGAACGGCCTCCTGGGCGTCGGGCCTTTCCCCTACGAGGGCGAGGAGGACGCCGACCTGATCAACGCCGGCAAGCAGACCGTCACGTTCGTGAAGGGGGCCAGCTTCTTCGACAGCGCGACCTCGTTCGCGATGATCCGCGGCGGTCACATCGATCTGGCCATCCTGGGCGCGATGGAGGTCTCCGAGAAGGGCGACCTCGCGAACTGGATGATCCCCGGCAAGATGATCAAGGGGATGGGCGGCGCGATGGACCTGGTCGTCGGCGCCAAGCGCGTGGTGGTGATCATGGATCACACCAACAAGCGCGGTGAGCCCAAGATCCTGAAGAAGTGCGGCCTCCCGCTGACCGGCACCAAGGTGGTGCACCGGGTCATCACCGACCTGGCGGTCATCGACGTGACGCCGGAGGGCATGATCCTGCGCGAAGTGGCGCCGGGCATGAGCGCGAAGGAGATCCAGGAGAAGACCGGCGCGACGCTCATGGCCTCGCCCGATCTCATCGAGATGAAGCTCTGACGACCGCCAAGCGGTGAGGCGCTCTCGGGCCGGCTCCCTTCGGGTGAGTCGGCCCGATGCGCTTCAGGGCCCGCAGACGGTCAGCCAGGCAAGAGCTCGCGCAGCACCGCGCCGGTGTGGCTCTTCTTGCTGGCCGCCACCTTCTCGGGCGTGCCCTGCACCACCACGCGACCGCCTCCGTCGCCGCCTTCCGGGCCGAGATCCACGATCCAATCGGCGGCGGCGATGACGTCCGGGTGATGCTCGATGACCACCACGGTGTCGCCGCGCTCGACGAAGCGGGAGAGGACCTTCGAGAGGCGCTGCACGTCGTCGCGATGAAGCCCCGTCGTGGGCTCGTCGAGCACGTAGAGGGTCGACCCCGAGGCGCTGGTGCCGAGCTCGGCCACGAGCTTCAGACGCTGGGCCTCGCCGCCGCTCAACGTGTTGGAGGGCTGGCCCAGCTTGAGGTAGCCGAGACCCAGCTCGTCGAGCAGCGCGAGCGGCTTGTGCACCTTGGGGATGGCGGAGAAGACCTGCGCCGCCTCCTCGATGTCGAGCGCGAGGATCTCGCCCGCGCTCAGCCCGTGGAGCTTCACCTCCAGCGTCTCGTCGGTGAAGCGCTGTCCCCGGCAGGCGTCGCAGGGAAAGTGCACGTCCGGCAGGAACGCCATCTCCGCCGTCAGCGAGCCGTTGCCCTTGCACTCGGGGCAGCGCCCGTCGGCGGTGTTGAACGAGAAGCGTGACGGGCCGTAGCCCCGGGCCCGCGCCTCCGGCGTGGCAGCGAGGAGCTTGCGCAGCTCGTTCCAGACGTCGACGTAGGTCGCGGGCACCGACCGCGGCGTACGGCCGATCGGGCTCTGATCGACCTCGACCGCGCGGCTGAGCCGCTCGACGCCCGCCAGCGTACGGAAGGTGCCCGGCTCCTCCGCCGTCAGCGAGAGCGCCCGCCGCACGGCAGGCAACAGAACCGAGCGCACCAGCGTGCTCTTGCCCGAGCCGCTCACGCCCGTCACCGCCGTCAGCGCGCCGAGCGGGAAGCGGGCGGTCACGCCGCGCAGGTTGTGCATGGACGCGCCCTCGAGGACGAGCTTCTCGGCGCTCTTGCCGGTGGGGCGGCGATGCTCGGGCACGATGGGACCGCGCGCCAACGCCGGTCCGGTCACCGAGCGCGGATCGGTCAGGAGCTTCTCCGGCGGCCCCTCGGCCAGGATGGTCCCGCCGCGCACCCCGCCGCCCGGTCCGACGTCGATCACGTGATCGGCGGCGCGGATGGTCTCGTCGTCGTGCTCCACCACCAGCACGGTGTTGCCACGGTCGGTCAGCCCGCGGAGCGCGCGCAAGAGCCGGCCCGTGTCGCGCGGATGCAAACCGATGGTGGGCTCGTCGAGCACGTAGAGGATGCCGGTCAGCCCGCTGCCGAGCTGCGCCGCCAGCCGCACGCGCTGCGTCTCGCCGCCGCTGAGGGTGGAGGCAGGCCGGTCGAGGCCGAGGTATCCGACGCCGACCTCGTCCAGGAACGCCAGCCGGCGATCCAGCTCGACCAGCGGCGCCTTGGCGACCTCCGCCTCGCGGCCCGAGACCTTCAGCGCGTTCAGAACCTCGCGAGCCTTGGACACGCTGCGGCCGAGCACGTCGGTGATGGGCGCGCCGTCCAGCGTGACCGCCCGCGCCAGCGGCGACAGCCGCGTCCCCTCGCACTGCGGGCAGGGATCGAGCACCTCGCGCTTGTTCTTGCCGCGCCCGACGGTGCGCGCGAGGACGCCCTTCCCTTCGCAGCGCGCGCAGGCGCCCTGTCGCGTGTTGAAGGAGAAGAAGCGCGGGTCCAGCTCCGGAAAACCGCGGCCGCAGGTCGGGCAGGCGCGCTCGGTGGAGAGCAGGAGCTCGCGCTTGCTCCCCACCACCCGCACGGCGCCCCCGCCGAGACGCGCCGCGCGACCGATCGCGTCGGCCAGCAAGGGATCGGAGGCCGACGTGCGCGCGACCACCAGCTCGACGTCGTGCTCCTTGAAGCGCGCCAACGCCATCCCCTCCTCGAGATCGCGGAACGCCCCGTCGATGCGGGCCTCCGTGAAGCCGTCGCGCTTGGCCTTCTGCAGGAGCTCGCGGTGGAGACCCTTGCGGCCGCGGACGACCGGCGCCAGCACGGCCACCTTCGCGCGACCGAACGCCTTCTTCACGTCCGCGGCCAACGCCATCGGCGTGCGCGGCGCGATCGGGTCGCCGTGATCGGGGCAGTGAAGGAGCCCCGCCCGCGCCCAGAGAAGGCGCAGGTAGTGGGACACCTCGGTTACGGTGGCGACGGTGGAGGTCGCGCCGCCGCGGGTGGTGCGCTGCTCCAGGCTGACCGTCGGCGGCACGCCGGAGACGCGGTCCACGTCGGGCCGCGGGAGCTGCGGCATGTACTGCCGAGCATACGCGCTCAGCGTCTCGAGATAGCGCCGCTGCCCCTCGGCGAAGATCACGTCGAACGCGAGCGTGCTCTTTCCGCTCCCGCTCGGCCCGGTGACCACCACCAGCTTCTCGCGCGGGATCGACACGCTGACCTCGCGCAGGTTGTGCTCGCGGGCGCGGGTCACGGTGATGGCCGCCTCGGCTTCGTTCGCGTCGCGGATCAACGCCTCGCGCTTCACGCGAGCGCGCTTCTTCGCGCCGAGCGCCGCCGCCAGATGGGGCGCGGTGATCGACTTCTTCGCCCGGCTCACCTCTTCGGGCGTGCCCTCGGCCACGATGCGCCCGCCCTCGGCGCCGGCGCCGGGACCGAGATCGATCACGTGATCGGCGGCGGCCACCACCCGCATGTCGTGCTCGACCACGACCACCGTGTCGCCGCGCTCGACCAGCGCGCCGATGGTCGCCAGGAGCGGCGTGACGTCGTCGTAGTGCAGGCCGGCCGTCGGCTCGTCGAGGACCACCAGCGAGCCCTTCGACGCGCCGGCCAACGTCCCCGCCAGCTTGAGCCGCTGGGCCTCGCCGCCGCTCAGCGTGTTGAGGGGCTGACCGAGCCTCAGATAGCCGAGGCCGACCTCCGAGAGCGGCGCCATCTTGCGGGTCAGCTCGCCGTCGCCTTCGAAGCGCTCGAGCGCCTCGTCGACGGTCAGCTCCAGCACGTCGGCGACGTCGAGGTCGCGGTGGCGCACGTCGAGCACGGGACCGACGAAGCGGCGCCCGCCGCACTCCGGGCACGAGAAGGTCACGTCGGCCAGGAACTGCATCTCGACCGTCTCGGCGCCCTCCCCGCCGCAGGCCTCGCAGCGCCCGCCGGCCGTGTTGAAGGAGAAGGTGCTCGCCGTGTAGTCGCGCTCCTTGGCCAGCGGCTCGGCGGCGAAGCGCTTCCGGATCAGATCCCAGATCTTGAGGTAGGTCGCCGGGTTGCCGCGCGAGGTTCGGCCGAGCGGGCTCTGATTGACGTGGACGACGCCGCTGAGCGCCTCGAGCCCCTCGATGCCGTCGTGTGCGAGCGGCGCGTCCTCGCTCCGCTCTCCGCGAGCGCGGCGCGCGGCCGGCACCAAGGTGGACAGGATCAGGCTGCTCTTGCCGGAGCCGCTCACGCCCGTGACGCAGGTGAAGACGCCGAGCGGGATGCGCAGATCCAGCCCCACGAGGTTGTTGCCGCGGGCGTTCTTCACCACCAGCCGCGACGGCGAGCGGCGGCGGCTCGACCTTCCCGGCCGGCAGCGCCACGAGGGAGAGCGCTCGGAGCGCGCGGCCCGTGGCGGTGTCGGCGTCCTCCAGCGCTTCCGGTGACCCGTCGAAGACCACCTCGCCGCCCCGCTCCCCGGCGCCGGGACCGAGCTCGATCACCCGCTCGGCGCTGCGGATCATCTCGGGGTCGTGCTCGACCACCACCACCGTGTTGTCGCCCTCGGCCAGGCGACGGACCACGGCCGAGAGCCGCTCCACGTCGGCCGGGTGCAGGCCCACCGTCGGCTCGTCGAGCACGAACATCGCGCCCGTCAGCGACGCGCCGAGCGCGCCGGTCAGCGCCACCCGCTGCGACTCGCCGCCGCTGAGCGTCCGGCTGGCGCGATCGAGGGTGAGGTACTCGAGCCCGACGTCGCAGAGCGTGGCCAAGCGGCTCCGGCACTCGCGCAGGAGGAGCATCGTCGCGCCGTCGTCGGCGTGCTCCTCCATGCGCGCCTCCACGAAGCGCCGCGCCTCGTCGGCGGGCAGCGCGAAGAGCTCCGCGATGCTCAGGCCGCCGAGCTTCCAGTCCAGCGACGCCGGCTTCAGCCGCGCGCCGCCACACGCCTGGCAAGGGTCGTAGCTGCGGTAGCGCGAGAGCAGCACGCGGACGTGCATCTTGTAGGCGCGGGTCTCCAGCCACTTGAACCAGCCGCGCAGGCCCACCCAGCCTTCGGGCCACTCGCCGCCGTCGCCCTCGAGCAGCCAGCTCCACTCCGCCTCGGTGAACGACTCGACGGGCTCGGTCATCGACACGCCCGCCGCCTGCGCCTGCTTCTTCAGGTAGCGGCGCTCCCAGGCCGTCGACTTGCCGCCCCAGGGCTTGATGGCGCCGCCGGCCAGCGACTTCTTCCGATCCGGGAAGACGCGGTCCCAGTCCACGCCGATGGTGCGACCGAAGCCGCGGCAGCTCTCGCAGGCGCCGACGGCGCTGTTGAACGAGAACATGCCGGGCGTGGCGGGCCGGAAGCGGCGGTCGCAATGCGCGCAGTGCAGCCCGCGGGAGAAGCGGAGGACCTCGCCCTCGACCTCGCCGCCGACCACCCGCACGTCCGCGCGGCCGTCGCCGCGGGCCATCGCCGCCTCGAGCGCCTCCACCAGCCGAGCCCGGTCTCCGTCGCGGGCCACCAGCCGGTCGACCACCACGTCCAGCTCGCGCTGCTTGCCGACCACCGCGCTCGGCGCGAGCGAGTCGAGATCCGTCACCTCGCCGCCGACGGCCACCCGCCGGTAGCCCGCGCCGACCAACGCCTCGCGCACGCCGAGGAACCCCTCCGCGCTCTCGCCGAGAGCCATCGGGTGCGTGACCAGCAGCCGCGCGCCCTTCTGCTCGGCCAGGACGCGGTCGGCGACCACCTCCGGCTCGTCGGGCACGACCGGCCGCCCGCAGCCCGGGCAATAGAGCGTGGCCGCGCGGGCCCACAGGCTCTTCGCGTAGTCGGCGATCTCCGTCATCGTGCCGACCGTCGAGCGGCTGGTGCGGACGGGCGCCTGCCGGTCCACCGCGACCGTGGCCGGGATGGGATCCAGATCGTCGACCGGCGG
Organism: uncultured Pseudomonadota bacterium; assembly: GCA_963832725.1. Lineage (GTDB taxonomy): Bacteria > Myxococcota_A > Polyangia > Polyangiales > Sandaracinaceae > JAEZBP01. The sequence goes on along the minus strand of CAWHVG010000003.1, from coordinate 310,367 downwards.
GCGGGCCAGGCGCTCCAGGAACTGCCGCGCGTAGGCGCTGAAGCTCTCCACGTAGCGGCGCTGGCCCTCGGCGTAGAGGGTGCCGAACGCGAGCGACGACTTGCCGGCGCCCGAGGGGCCGCAGATCGCCACCAGCGAGCCGGGCGCGATCTCGAGATCGACGCCCTTCAGGTTGTGAGTACGGGCGCCGCGGAGGCGGGTCGGACGCATGACTGCTAGCTTTCTGAGCGCGTGAGCGGATGGTTCGTTCGAGGGTGCCGCGAGGCGGTCGCGCCTATCGGCAGTGGCTGGACGCGGGCGGCGTTCCGGGGGCTCGTCCCTTCGTTCGGAGCTCCAGAGCACCGATTGGGTCTTGGAGCCGAGAAAGCCCGGAACGCCACGGGGTCCAATCGTGGTTCGGGGCAACCCAATCGTGGTTCGGGGCAACCCAATCGTGGTTCGGGGCAACCCAATCGTGTTCGGCACGGGGCGGGTCTCGGATGAGACCTGTCCCGCCCAGGGGTTCCGGCCGCTTCGACCTCTTCGGTGCCCTAGTTCTAGGATTCCTGGTCCTGGTGTCGAGCGGCGCGGGTGCGCAATCGCCCCGGTCGGTGGAGCGCTGGCTGAGCGCGGGGGACCGGGCCGCCGCGCGCGGCCAAACGCGCGAAGCCTGGCAGGCGTGGCGGCGCGCCGCAGAGAGCGCACCGGAGGACGACCGCGGAGCGCTTCGGATGGCCGCGACCTTGCCTACCGAGCCGGCGGCGGTGGCGACCCCGGACGAAGCGCTGCGCGCCCGAGCGGGCGAGGTCGAGCGGCTCCTCGACGCGCACCTCGACGCGGCGGGCGACGACGCGAGCGCCGAAGCCCGCAGGGCGCGAGCGTGGGCGGTGGCGGCGCGAGGGGATCACAGCCGCGCCATCGAGCTCGCGTCCGGCGCGGCCGGCCTGCAGGACGCCGACGGCGCCGCCCTGCTCCGGCGTCTGGCCGTGGTGGCGGCGTTGCGCTCGGATCTGCTCGCCGCGCAGCGGGCGCTCGAGGCCGCGCGCCGCGCCCTCCCGCAGGACGCGGACATCCTCTCCGATCTCGGGCGCCGTGGATTTGGCGGTCGGCGACGCGGACGCCGCAGTCGAGCACTTCGGGCGCGCGCTCGGGCGGCGACCCGCCGACCTCTCGCTCCGGCGCGACTTGGCCGGCGCGCTCCTGGCCACCGGACGGGCCGACGACGCGCTCGCGCTGCTGGAGGGCGCGGTGGAGGTCCACCCGGACGACGCCGAGCTCACCCTCGAGCTCGCCCGCACCGCCCTCGAGGCCGGCCACGCCGAAGTCGCGGAAGAGGCCGCGCGACGCGCGCTCGACAGCCTCCCCGCCACCGACCCCCGTCCGGCCGCCGCCCTCGGCGCCGCCTTCGCCGCCCAGCACCGGGCCGACGACGCCGAGACCGCGTTCGGCGAAGCGCTGCGGCGCGATCCCGACGACCTCGCGGCCCAGCAGGGCCTCCGCGCGCTCCGAGCCGCCGGAGAGGCCGACGCCCTCCCCCACGTCCGCGGCGCGGCGAGGCAGCTCGCGAGGCCGTGACTGGCGATGGACTGCCCCTCCCACGGCGGCAACTCCGGCTCGCCGGTCATCGACGCGCACGGTCGCGTTCGGACATCGAAATTAGAAGCGCGGTTTGATCCTCGCCCAGCACGAAGGAGGGGCAATGGAACGCCCGGACCGCCAGCGTCGCCTCGCTCCGCGCCCGAACGTCCCGCCCGCACCCCAGAGCACCGTCTCGGCCGACGCAGCAGACCGACACGCACCGGCGGCGCGCGCTCTCGCGGGCTCCGCCGTCACCGACCGCGCTCGTGAGCACCCGGCGTTCGCGAGCGAGAACAGCTCCGAGGCGGCCTCGACGCCGTCTTCGAGCCATGAATTCGCTCCCAAGGCCGCCTCGACGACGTTTTCGAGCCGTGAATTCGCTCCCAAGGCCGCCTCGACGACGTTTTCGAGCCGTGAATTCGCTCCCGAGGCCGCCTCGACGGCGTTTCAGACCGTGAATCGAGCCCGAGGCGGCCTCGAAGCCCGCGGCAGCGGTTGAAGCGAGCGTCCACGCGGCCGGAAGCGCGCGGCACGCGCTGCAGGCACCTCCAACACCGCCCGGAAGGCGCCCGCAAGACCTGAAATCCCCGCCGAGGCCGCCTCGAAGCCGGTTCGAGCCCTGATTTTCGCCGGCAAGGCCGCCTCGAAGCCGTCTCGAGCCCTGATTTTCGCCGGCAAGGCCGCAAAGTCGCCGCCGCAGCCCGTGAAATGGGCGCCCAGGCCGCGGACCTCCCTTCCGCAGTCGTTGCCGCGGCACGCTCCGCCGCCGACCTCCCCTCCGCACTCGTTGCCGCGGCACGCTCCGCCGCCGACCTCCCTTCCGCACTCGTTGCCGTCGCGCGCTCCGCCGCCGATCTCCCGCGCCGCGGACATTGCCGTCGCGCGCCCGGCAGCCGACCTCGCTTCCGCACGCGCTGCCGTGGTGGTCCGTCCCGGCGAACGCCCCGCGCTTCTAGGGCGCTGCCACCTCTTCCATCCCTTCCCGCCTGAAGCGCGAGCCAAGCTCGGCCTCGTCACCGACCGCAGCAACCCCTCGCGCATGACCCGCGGCGGCGAGATCGAAAGTCCGGTCCCTTCACCCGCTGAGCCCGGGGGCCGACGCGAGGTTCGGCTCTCGCCGTGCACGGCTCGGGACTACGTCGTGGTCAGGCACATCATGCACGGGGTCGCGAACTAGTCCCCCGTATCCGTGATTCCTACCCAATCTCGGCGGCTCTCGCCGCGCGACTCAGAGTCACTCCTCCTCGACGATGCTGTGGCATCGCCTCGTCGTCGTTCCTTGATTCGCACCCCGATGGCTCGCCGATATTGGGCACTCACTACGGATACGGGGGACTAGATGTCCGAGGCGGAAGTCGTGACCGGTATGGCCGAGGGATCGGCGTCGAGATGGGGTGCGCGCCCCCGCAGGAAATTGAACGCATTTTCGAGGAGGCTCGTGCCCGAGATTGGCGTCGAGAACCGGCCAGAACGTGTTGCGACTTCCGTGGAGGACATCTAGATGTCCAGGTCGAGGGAGCTGCGCGAGCGTCGAGCGAAGGCTGTGGCGCGGGGCGTCGGGTCGCTGGTCGACTCGTACATCGAGCACGCCGCCGGGGCCTCTCTCACCGATGTCGACGGTCGGCAGTGGATCGACTTCTCGTCCGGCATCGCCGTCACCAGCGTCGGCCACTGTGCCCCACGCGTGGTGGACGCGGTCCGCTCCCAGGTCGAACGGCTCACTCATACGTGCTTCATGGTGGCGCCGTACGAATCGTACGTGGCGGTCTGCGAGCAACTGAACGCTCTGACGCCGGGAACGTTCGAGAAGCGGTCGGCTCTTTTCAACTCCGGCGCCGAGGCGGTGGAGAACGCGGTGAAGGTGGCGCGGTATGCCACCGGTCGGCAGGCCGTGATCGTGTTTGATCACGCCTACCACGGGCGGACCAATCTGACGATGGCCCTGACCTCCAAGAACATGCCCTACAAGCACCGGTTCGGGCCCTTCGCTCCCGAGATCTACCGCGTGCCGGCGTCGTACCCGTACCGCGACGGGGGCCTCTCCGGGGGCGAGGCGGCGGCGCGCTCGCTCGATCGGGTGGAGAAGCAGGTCGGTGCGCAGAACGTGGCCGCGCTGTTGGTGGAGCCAGTCCAGGGTGAGGGCGGCTTCATCGTGCCCGCGGAGGGTTTCTTGCCCGCGCTGCGGGAGTGGGCAAACGACGCCGGCGCGCTCTTGATCGCGGACGAGATTCAGTCCGGGTTCTGCCGCACCGGTGCTTGGTTCGCTTGCGAGCACGAGGCGGTCGAGCCCGACCTGGTCACCACGGCCAAGGGCATCGCCGGCGGCCTGCCGCTGGCGGGGGTCACGGGCCGGGCGGAGCTGCTGGACGCGGTGCACGTGGGCGGGCTGGGTGGCACCTACGCAGGCAACCCCGTGTGCTGCGCAGCGGCGCTGGCCAGCATCGACACCATGCGGGAGTTGGACTTGGCTGCCTCCGCGCGGCGGATCGAGGCCGTGATCCTGCAGAGGCTGCGGGCGCGGGCGGAGCGGGATCCCCGCGTCGGGGACGTGCGTGGGCGCGGGGCGATGCTCGCGCTGGAGCTGGTGCGCCCCGGTGAGGCTGGGCCCACGCCGTCCGGGAACGCGCCAGACGCGGCGCTGGCTGCGGCGGTATCGACGGCCTGCCACGCCGCCGGCCTGCTCACCCTGACGTGTGGCACCTACGGCAACGTGCTGCGCCTCCTGCCCCCGCTCGTCATCGAAGACGCGCTGCTCACCCGGGGGCTCGACATCCTCGACACGGCACTCGACACCGCCTGACCCGCGCGGCGCCCACGCGATGGTCCACCCCTCTCGGGACGACGCGGTCGTCCATCGGCTCGCGCAGCAGCGATGAGGTGCGAGCGCCCGCCGCTGCACGTGTCTCGCCGAGGCGGCGTCGCAGCTCGTCCGCGCGCCGTCTGCGCGGGCGCCGTGATCCGAACCAACACGAAACTCCGCACGCCTCAATTCACCGAGGAGGCGGAGCACGGGGGACCGACTGAGACGACTCGGGGTGCCCCAGCACGCGCCGCGTGCCGAAAGAAACGAAGTTCGTTCGTGTAGCGCGTGGCGCGCGGGGCGGGGCCCATCGGAGGAACGGTCAATCCCGCGCGCTCCGCCGGACCCACGTCCGCGGCAGCCCCGAGCCTAGAACCGAGCGAGACCATCACCAGTACCCGCGAGCGAGCACCGCCAGCACCAGCACCAGCAGCGATGCGGACCACAGGGACGCCATCAGCGCGCACAGAGCGCACGGAAAGCGCAGCGAAGAGACGTCCTCGCCCGCGCGACAAGCGACCGAGAGTGCGCGCGCTGATTCGTCAGACTCTCGCGACTCCCGAGGCCGGGGGCTAAACTGGTGCACGTGCTCCAGCAACGCCGAACGCAGCTCGTCCTCGCGTCGCTCGCGGGGGCGCTCGTCCTCGGAGCCGTCGACCACCACGCGCTCGCTCAGCCCGGGGTCGCGGGACGGCTCGGCTCGCCCACCGGTGGCGCCCATCAGCCGCCGCCGCCGCCGCCCGCGCCCGTCACGGGCCGGCCGCCTTCGCTCGAGGTCCCCATCCCGCCGCCGCCCGGCGCCGTCCTCGCGCCCGAGCCCGAGGTCCGCTACCCGATCCCCAGCCCCGAGGAGGCCGCGGCCGCCGAGGAGCCGCGCGTCCGCATCCCGAGCCGCATCACCACCCGCCTCCGCTCCATCGACGCGAACCTGCAGGCGCTCGCCGCCCGCGGGAACGGCAGCATGGTCAACGGCGTGGTCTGGTTGGTCGCCGGCGGCGTCTCCATCACCGTGGGCGCGCTCCGAAACCCCAACGACGACGCCCTCTCGGCCTACCTCTACGTCTTCGGGGGGCTGTCGGCCGCGCGCGGCATCTTCGACTTCCTGCTCTCGCCCAACGCACAGAGCGCCGCCATCACCTACGAGCACATGCCGATGACGACGGCCGCCGAGGTGCGCGACCGCCTCGAGTTCGGCGAGCGGGCGCTCTCGGGCCTGGCCGAGCAGAGCCTCATCGCCCGCGTGGTCGACGCCTCGCTCAGCCTCGCCGCCGGCGTCGGCGTGCTGCCGATCTACCTCGCGCCGACCGGCTTCGCCTTCGCCGACCCGCTCGACTACTTCGTGATGCTGGCCGCCGGCGCGTCCATCGTCAGCGCCGTCGTCACCCTCGCCAGCACCGCGCCCGCCGAGCAGCGCTGGGCCGCCTACCGGCGCCTGCGCGATCGCCTCCGCAGCGAGCGCCGCGAGGAGATCCGGCGCAACGGTCAAGACGACGGGGACGAAGACGTCGACCGCGAGCTCGCCGCCGAAGCCGAGGCCCTGCTGCTGCGGCCCGACCCCGGTCCGAGCTTCCAGCTCAGCATCGCCCCTGCGCCCGGCGGCGCGTTCGCCGGCGCCACCGTCCGGTTCTGAGCTCCGCGCCCGGGGAGTCCGCCCCCGGTCCTCAGCGCGTTCGCCGGCGCCACCGCTCGCTTCGGAGCTCCCAGCGCGGGAAAGCCCCACCGCGTCCTCAGCGCGGCGCGTTCACCGGCGCCACCGTCCCGTTCTGAGCACGGAGCGCGGACGAACCCGAGCGGGTTCCGAGCGAGAGCGCGTTCGCGGTGGACGGGTCGTCCCGTCCGAGAGGCAGGGAGCGCCCGTCCGTCGATCAGCGACGGCCCCAGCGGCGGCGCAGGAGCCACTCGGCGACGAAGAGCCCGACCAGCGCCAGGAACGCCCACAGCGACGCGAAGGGCGCCCGCTCCGCGATGCCCAGGGAGCGGGTGCGCGTGGTGTCCAGCTCCTCGAGCGCCGGCGCGTCCTCGGGCCGCGCGAAGAAGTCGCCGCCGGTCGCGGTCGCGAGGGCCCGCAAGAGCTGCGGGTCGGAGCGCGGGTCGGCCAGCTCGTCGCCGCCGGCCTCCACCACCAGCCACTCTTCGGCCAGCGCGTCGGTCCGATCGGCGAGCCGCGCCTCCACCCGGTACGCCCCGGTTTCGTCCGGAAGCGTCAGCCCCGCCGAGAGCTCGCCGTCACCATCGGTCCGCGTGTCGGAGCGACCGCGCTCCTGGCCCGCCGCGTCGAGCAGACGCAGCGACACCGCGCGGTCGGCGAAGGGCGCGTAGCGCGCGTCGCGGAGCTGGCCTACGACCGTCGCCCGCGCGCCGGGGCCGTAGCGTTCGCGATCCGTGGTGATGCGCGCCGGCTCGAGGGAGGGATCCCGTGAGAGCCAGCGGACGGCGCGATCCCAGAAGCGTTCGTAGCCCGAGGCGTCCCCGGTCGCGCCGCCGGTGGTGATGCCCCAGCGCCAGGTCGTGTCGGTGGTGAGAGCGAGCGTGCGGCCGCGGCCGGCCGTCCCCAGCACCAGAACGGGCAGCGCGTCGCCGCTCTCGATGCGGTGGGCGGGCTGGTCGAGCAGCACGTTCGCGTCCGGCCGCACCCGCGACACCACGTTCGCGCCCGTCAGCGGCGAGAGCCGCGACCACGCCTCCACGTTCTCCACCGGATCCGGCAGGAGCTCCAGCAACGGGTGGTGCTCCATGCCCGGCACGATGCGCGGGTGGAAGCGGTCGGTGACCACGGTGCGCGTCGCCGGCGTGCCCTCCGGAGGCAGCTCGACCGGGAGGATCTCCGCGATGGCCGTCCCGGCGTACCCGCCCGAATGGAACGAGAGCGGCCCGCCGACCATGGCGAACGATCCCCCGCGCAGCACGTAGTCGCGGATCCGCGGCAGGTACGAGCCCATCTGGTAGGGCCCGTACTCGAAGTTCTGGAAGATGATCGAGATCGAAGCTGCCGAGGTGCTCGTTGAAGAGCTCGTCGGTCGGGAACGGGATCAGCGCCAGCTCGTCCGGCCCCGCCATCGTGAGATCGCTGGTGTTCCGCAGGATGAAGAAGGAGATGAGGTCCGTGGCCGGATCGCGCTTGAGGAAGGCCCGCAGGTAGCGCTCGTCCCAGCTCGGCTGACCGGCCACCAAGAGCACGCGCAGCTTGTCGCGGGTGACCCGCACCAAGAACGCCCGCTCGTTGTTCTCGGGGACGGCGTCCTCGGGCACCCGCGGGATGGAGACGCGGTAGACCTCGCGCCCGATCCGGGTCGGCGTGAAGGGGATCTCCACCTCGGCCTCGCCGTTCGCCGGCACGTCGGCGATGACCTCGCGCTCGACCTCTTCGCCGCGCCGGAGCGTGACCGGGATGGGCCCGCCGTGACCGCCGAGCGAGCGCACCACCACCCGCACGCGGGCCGGCCGGCGCAGAAAGCCGACCGCGTCCGCCTGCACCTCGGCGATGGCGTCGTCGCGCAGGTCGTCTTCCGAGAGCGCCACGGTGTGGACGCGGACCCCCTCGCGCGCGAAACGCGCCGGATCGACGCCGCTCCGGTCCGCGCCGTCGCTGACGACCACCACGGCGCACCGAGATCCCGGCCCGCCTCCTGAGTGGCCAGCTCCTCGAGCGCCGCTCCCAGGCGGCTCTCGTCGGCGTCCTGGGGCAGCACGTCGGCCAGACGCGCGAGATCCGCGCCGCGCAGTTGGTCGCCGAAGGTGAACGCCGCCACCGGACGGCCGCGCTCCTCGGCCCAGCGCTCGATCAGCGCCCGCGCGCGCTCGTTGCGGGAGTCGTCGCCGCGCGGCAGCGACATGCTCCGCGAGGCGTCGACCAGCACGGCGAGGCTGCCCTCGGTCTCCTCGAAGCGCTCGGCGATCCAGCGCGGTTGGACGGCCACCGCCCACACGAGGAGCGCCGTCGCCACCCGGAGCGCGGCGAGGGTCAGGCGGCGGTTCTTTCGCGGCTCGCGGCGCAGCTCGAACCACGTCGCGCCCGCGGCCGCGGCGAGCACCAACCCGAGCAGCACGGCGGCGAGGACACCGCCGGGGATGGCCAGTGAGAAGGACCAGTCGCTCATCGGCGCGTCACGGCCCGCTCCCACGCCGCCGCATGATGAAGGGCGCGTGGACCTGGTCGTCCTTGTAGTCGAGGCAGAGCGCGTACATCACGACGTTCACGCCGAGCCGGATGGCCCGCTCGCGCTGCTCGTCGCCGCCCGGCGTCACCGGATGCAGCCAGGAGCCGAGGTTGTCGCGCGCCCACGCGCCGCCCAGATTGTGCCGGCTGTAGAGCACGGCGACGCGATCGCCCATCTCGATGGCCTCGAGGTGGTCGCGGCCCCGCACGCGGCCCTCCGGCCGGGAGAGCAGGTAGAACGAGCGGAAGATGGTGTGCTGATTCGAGAGCGGCCGGAGCGGCGCGTCGGGGAACGCGCGGGCCAGCTCGCGGCGGACCGAGCGGTCGAAGCCCGACTGATCCGGGGCCGCGTCGTCGACCAGCACGAACCCGCCGAAGCGAACGAAGCGCCGGAGGCCGATCACCTCGCGCTCCGAGAGCGGATCGAACGCGGCGTCGCCCGACCAGTAGAGGAAGGGGTGCTCGAAGATGGAGGGGTCGTCCAGGCGCGAGCGCCCCGGCTCGAGCTGGACGTCGATGCTGGTGCGCTTGCGGACCTCCCACGCCAGCCGGCGCGGCGCGGTGGGGCGAGGGTTGGCGTTGCCTCCGTCGTAGTCGACGGCGCGCACCTCGAAGAGCGAGGACTCGCCGAGCGCGCGCGCGGCGCGAGGCGCCATCGCCGCGACGATCACACCGGCGGCCAGCGTGACCGCGACCGCGCCGACCGAGCGGCGGGGGCGTCTTCCGTCTCGCGGTGCTCGAGCGCGCATCGAGCGGAAGCTAGAAGGGCTCGGGGGTGGTCGCAATCTCATCTCGTCAGCGCTGGACGCGGTCTCGGAAGTGCCGCGTCGCCGATCGCGGGTCACGACGTCCGCCCCGCACATCTAACGCCATCGGGGCCGGCACGCACCCGCGCCCTGCGTCGTGCTGCAACTCGGTGTAGGACTCTCCCCCGTGAGAGCGAAGCGCGCCCCCGAGCCCCTCTTCGTCCATCCCGGCCGCGCCGGCGGGCTCTGGCTCTGCGCCGCGTTGGCGCTGGCCGGCTGCTCCGAGTCGCACGACGCCCCCGAGCCGAGCTCGAGACACGCCGCCGCCGAGGCCCAGGAGCCGGTTCGCACACCCGCGGCCCACGAGACGGCCCCGACGCCGGCGGACGAGGTCCACCTCGTCACCCGCGAGCGGCCCATCATGGGGACCGTCTTCCGCATCACCGTCGCCGGCATGGGCGACGCGCAGGCCGAGCCGCTGATCGAGCGCGCGCTCGACGAGATCGCGCGGCTCGAGGCCGTGCTGAGCGAGTGGCAGGACGGGAGCGAGATCTCGGCCATCAACCACGCCGCCGGGCAGCCCGAGCCGATCCACGTGAGCCCCGACACGCTGCGGGTGGTGGAGGCCGGTCTCGACGTCTCGCGCTGGAGCGAGGGCGCGTTCGACCTCTCGTGGGCCGCGCTGCGCGGTCTCTACACCTTCCAGCCCGGCGAGCGACGCGTGCCGCCGCTCTCGGAGGTGCAGGAGCGCCTGCAGCGCGTGGACTGGCACCAGATCTTCGTCGACCGCGACGCCTCCACCGTTCGCCTCGGTCGCGCCGGAATGGCCATCGGCACGGGAGGCATCGGCAAGGGCTACGCGCTCGACCGCGCCGGCGAGGTGCTGCGCGCCGGCGGCGCCGACAGCTACATGCTCTTCGGCGGCGGGCAGGTGCAGGTCCACGGGCTCAAGGGCGATCGCCCCTGGCGCGTCGGCATCCAGCACCCGCGCGACCCGCGGAGCTACATCGGCTTCCTCGAGGTCACCGACCGCTCCATCTCGACCAGCGGCGACTACGAGCACGCCTTCGTCGACGACGAGGGCCGCCACTGGCACCACATCATCGATCTCTCGACCGGCCTGCCGGCGACGCGCTCGGTCCAGGTCACCCTCCTGGCGCCGGAGGGCATCTACGCGGACGCGCTCTCCACCGCGTCGTTCATCATGGGGCCCGAGCGCGCCATCGAGATGCTCGGCCGCGTCCCGGGGCATCCGGAGGCCGTGATCATCGACCCCGACCTGAGGGTCTGGACCACGCCGGGCACGCGCGAGCACCTGCACCTGCGGGTCCAGCTCCAGGACGGCCGCCTCCCCGGGCCGCGCGGCTACGGCAGCCCCTGAGCCACGCGAAGCTGAGGTCCGACACGCCCCGCGCTTGTCCCGAGGCGACTCAGTGGTTAAATGCCGCGGCGATGACCGTTCAGAACGTCACGGACGCCACCTTCGAGAACGAGGTGCTGCGCTCCGAGCTCCCCGTTCTCATCGATTTCTACGCCGACTGGTGCGCGCCCTGCAAACAGCAGGCGCCCGTCATCGAGGAGGTGGCGCGCGAGCTCGAGGGGAAGGTCAAGGTCGTGCAGATCGACGTCGACCACAACCCGACCGTGGCCGGCGCGTTCCGCATCCAGTCCATCCCGACCCTGGTGATCATGGCCGAGGGCCAGGTGGCAGGCGCGCAGGCGGGGCTGGTGCCCAAGCAGACCATCCTCGACATGCTGGAGCCGCTCCTGCCGGCCAGCGCCGCCGCCGTGAAGCCGGCAGAGCTGGCGCAGCTCCTGGCCCAGCGCCGCGCGCTGCCGGTCGACATCCGCGACGCGTCGTCCTTCGGCCGGACCCACATCCCCGGCGCGGTGCACGTGGCGCGCGAGGATCTGGAGACCAAGAAGAGCGAGCTGGCGCCGCGCGATGGGCGGCTGCGCGTGCTCTACGGGCGCAGCACCGACGAGGCCAAGGAAGAGGCCGAGAAGCTCCGCGAGGGCGGCCTCGACATCGCGTTCTTGGAGGGAGGCTTCCTGCACTGGGAAGCGGACGGCCTCGAGGTCGAGCGCCCGAGCTGAGCGCGTGAGCCGCGTTCCGCTCGCGCGCCCTGCCCTGCCCACGTTCGCCGAACGGATCGCCGCGCCGCGCGCGGTGGCGATCTTCGGCGCGGGCGCGGCGCCCTTCGCCATCGCGCTGGCCTCGGCGCTCCGGGCGCGCGATGAAGAGGCGCGCGTGGTCCGGGCCGAGCTCCGCCGAGCCGAGGGCGCCTCCGTGGAGGGCGATCCGGCGAGCGAGCTCGTGATCCACGCCGCGCCGGACGCGCTGGTCGAAGCGCTTCTGCCGATCGTGCGTGACGCGCCGATCCCCGTCGGCTGCGGTGCCGCCTTCGCGGCCGCGGTGGACGCGGGCCTGTCCATCTGGATCCGCGGCCGGGACACCGAGCGGGACCTCGGGCCGGTCGAGCGCGAGCTGGCGCGGCGCGCTCGCCTGGTGCTCGAAGAAGCGCGTCCCGGCCTGGCGATCGCCCTCGCCGAGCGCATCGCCGGTCCCGGCTGACCGAGGGAACCGGGCCGCGCAGGACGGGTGGCTCCTCGCTGCGCGGGGACCTATGACGGCCGCATGTCCGAGCCGAACCGCCTGATCCACGAGCTCTCGCCCTACCTGCAGCAGCACGCCCAGAACCCGGTCGATTGGTACCCGTGGGGGGACGAGGCGCTCTCGCGGGCGAAGCGCGAGGACAAGCCGCTGCTCGTCTCCATCGGCTACAGCGCCTGCCACTGGTGCCACGTGATGGAGCGCGAGTCCTTCGACGACCCCGAGACGGCGGCCCTGATGAACCGGCTCTTCGTGAACGTGAAGGTCGACCGGGAGGAGCGGCCGGACCTGGACCAGATCTACCAGCTCGTCGTCCAGCTCATGCGGCGGAGCGGCGGCTGGCCGCTCACGGTGTTCCTCACCCCGAGCCTGCAACCCTTCTTCGGCGGCACCTACTTTCCGCCCGTCGAGCGCTACGGGATGCCCTCGTTCCGGACCGTGCTGAACGCGGTCGCCGAGGCCTACGGCGAGCGGCGGAGCGAGGTGGAGAAGAGCGCGGCGCAGCTCACCCAGGCCATCACGCAGGTGACCACGAGCCGTGCCGATCCGGCCGACCCGCCGCCGGACGTCACCCTGAAGGCGGCGGCGCGGCTCGCCGCCCGTTTCGACCAGGCGCACGGCGGCTTCGGCGACCGTCCCAAGTTCCCGAACACGATGAGCCTCGAGGTGCTGCTGCGCGCCCACCATCGCGGCGGCGCGGGCGCGCTGGAGCGGGTGACGCAGACGCTCGACGCCATGCGCGAGGGCGGCATCCACGACCAGCTCGGCGGGGGTTTTCACCGCTACTCCACGGACGCCCGCTGGCTGGTGCCTCACTTCGAGAAGATGCTCTACGACAACGCGCTCATCGCGCGGCTCTACGTCGACACCTGGCGCGCCACCGGCGAGGCGCGTTTCGCCGACACCGCACGCGACGCGCTCTCCTACGCGATGCGCGAGATGCGCGCTCCCGAGGCGCTCTTCTACGCCACGCAGGACGCGGACAGCGAAGGCGAAGAGGGGCGCTTCTTCGTCTGGACGCCCGCCCAGCTCGAGGAGGCGCTCGACCCCGACGAGGCGCGCGCGGCGGCGCTCTACTTCGGCGTGAGCGAGGCCGGGAGCTTCGAGGACACCGGCGCCAGCGTGCTCCACGTGAACCGGCCGCTCGCGGCGGTGGCGGCGCAGCTCTCGATGAGCGAGGACCAGGCTTCGGCGCTCGTCGAGCGAGCGCGCGAGAAGCTCTTTCGTGCGCGTGAGCAGCGCGAGAAGCCCTTCCGCGACGAGAAGATCATCACGTCCTGGAACGGGCTCGTGATCAGCGCGTTCGCGGTGGCCGGCGGCGCGCTCGGCGAAGCGCGCTTCGTGGACGTGGCGCGCGAAGCCCTCGACGCGGCGAAGCGCATCCTCGTCTCGGACGCCGGGCTGGCCCGCATCGCCAAGGACGGGCAGGCCCGCGGCGACGGCTTCCTGCAGGACTACGCGGACCTCGCCAACGCCGCCATCGACGTGCACGAGGCCACCCTCGACCCGGCCGCCCTCGCGTTCGCCGAGGAGTGGGTCCGCGAGGCCGACCGCCGCTTCTGGGACGAGGACGAAGGCGGCTACTTCTTCGCGCTCGGCGCAGACGACCTGCTGGTCCGAGCGAAGGACATCTACGACAACGCCGTGCCCAGCGCGACCTCGTCGATGGTGCACGCGCTCTTGCGTCTTCACGCCTACACGGGCGCGCCGGAGCTGCTCGAGCACGCCGAGCGGACGCTGCGCGGCCTGACGGCCCAGGCGATGGAGAACCCCTTCGGCTTCGGCCGGCTGATCGCGGCGCTCGACCTCTACGCGAACGGCCCCGTCGAGATCTTGGTGGTGGCGGAGGACGGCGACCCGGACGCGGACGCATTGCTGGCGGCCGCGCGCCGCTGCCACGTGCCGGATCTCGTGCTGGCGCGGGTCCGCCCGGGGACCGAGACCGGACGGGGCGTCGGCGCCGGCGCGCCGCGCGGGACGGTGGACGGCCGAGCCACCGCCTACGTCTGCCGGGACCGCACCTGCAGCCCGCCGGTGACCCGCCCGGAGGCGCTGGCCGAGCTGCTCTCGGGGCCGCGCACCTGACGGGGCGAGAACGTGTACCGACCGCCGAGCCCATTCGCCGCGTCCCTGGTTTCCGCGCGACGCAAGAGCCGGCTCCTCGCCGCGCCTGAACGGAAACGACGCGCGCCGCCGGAGAGCGCGCGAAGGCCGCTCGAGGCATCGCGCCCCGGATGCCGGCGAAGCGCTCGACCTCCGCGCCCGGCACGCCTTCGATGCGGCATTCCGTCTACGATCCTGCTAGCTTCCGAAACCCGACGCGGCCTCCGGTTCTCGGGCGCCGTTCGCCTGCTACCCTCGACCGTTCGAGCATCATGGACGTCACCTGCGAACGCTGCGGGACCGAGTACGAGTTCGACGAGACGCTCGTTTCCGATCGCGGCACGACGGTCAAATGCACGAACTGCGGGCACCTCTTCAAGGTGTTCCGCCCCGACGCCGAGGGCGCGGGCAAAGCCTGGCAGGTGGAGAGCGGCGACGGCAAAGTCCGCACGATCGGCTCGCTCAAGGAGTTGCAGCGTCTGATCTCGAACGGGGTCCTCACGCCCGGCGACCGCATCTCCCGCGGGGGTGAGGGTTGGAAGCCGCTCGGACAGATCGCCGAGCTCTCGACCTTCTTCAACGCCGCGGCCACCGTGGTCGGCGACCCCGAGATGGTCCAGCGCCAAGCGCGCAAGCGAACGACGACGCGCCCCGGGCCGAGCGCCACCCGCGAGGAACGACCGACGCGACGCACCCTCGAGGGCGCCGCCGCGCCGCCGACGGCCGGCGAACGACGACCCAAGAGCACCATCATCGGTGTGGGCGCGGTCAGCGAGCCGCCGCCTCCACCGAGCGCGAGCCAGACGCGTGCCGAGCCCAGCGCCAGCCGGACCCGCCCGGAGCCGCCCAGCCCGAGCCGCCCGGTGGCGAGCCCGCCTTCGTCCAGGCCACCCCCGCCGCCTCGGCCACCGCGCCCGGAGCCGAACCTCACCCCGCCCCGGCCACCGGCGCCCGCCTCCGACGCGGACGTCACGGCGCCGCACCGGCCCGTGCGCGCGGCCCCGGCGCCCACGCCGGCCCAGAGCGCGCCCGCCCAGAGCGCGCCCGCACAGCGCACGCCGGCACAGGACGAGACCCCCGCGCCCCGCGCGAGCGGCCGCGCGCTCTATCTCGACGAAGAAGAACCGGTCGTCCCCACCCGCGCCAAGAGCCGCAGCGGCCTCTGGGTGACGCTCGTCGTGCTGCTCGCCGCGGGCGTGGGCGTCGCCCTGGGGTGGCCGCAGAATCGCGCCCCGCCTCGGCTTGGCGCGAGAGGACGATCCCGCCCGACCGCACATCGACGCGGGCGACGCGGCGCTCGCCCAAGACGACGTCGCCGGCTACGACAGCGCCGTTCAGCACTACACGCAGGCGCTCGCCTACGACGACCACGACCCGAGGGCGCTGACCAGCATCGCCCGCGCCCACGCGCTGTGGGCGCAAGCCCTGAGCTTCGACGCTTCCGACCTCGAGGCCCGCGCCGACGAGGATCCGGCGCGGCGAGGCGAGGCCAACGCCATCCGCCGCGAAGCGCAGCGGCACGCGGAGACCGCCCTCGCCCGCGCCGAGGACGCCGTGCGGCACGGCTCGGGGAGCGCGGACGCCGAGGCTGCGCTCGCGGACGCGCTCCGCCTGACCGGCGACGTGGCCCGCGCCCGCTCGCGCCTCGACCGGGCGCTGACCTTGCGGAGCGACGCCAACGCCGAGACGTTGCGCGTCACCGCGCTCATCGCGGCCGCGGAGGCGGAAGGGAACATCGCGGCGGCGCGGCCCAAGGCCGAGCAGGCCGTGGCCGAGGATCCCGCCATGATCCGAGCCCGGCTTCTCTACGCGCGCGCCCTCTTGGCGGCCCGCGACGTGGGCCAGGCCCGCCAGCAGATCGACGCCGTGCTGGAGCGCGCGCCGCAGCACGCGCGGGCGATCGCGCTCCGCGACGCGATCGAGCAAGGCCTCCCGCCCGCGCCACCCACCGTCGACGTGCCCGACGGCGGCGCCGCGGTGGCCGACGCCGGCGTCCCCGCCGCCGAGGAACCGGCTCCCCCGCCGGAAGAGCCCGGCACCGAGCCCCACGAGGACACCTCCGGACCCGTAGCCGCCGCGTCGCCGCACCGGGCCGGCGACAATCACGACGGACCGATTCCGCAGGGCCGCGACTACAGCTGGTACATCCGGCAGGGCGACGACCGCCTCGAGCGTGGCGACACCCAAGGCGCCCGGGGCTACTACGAGGCCGCGCGCGGCGTGCGTCCCACGGGCTCCGAGGCGTTGACCGGGCTCGGCTACGTCGACCTCGAGGCGGGCAACCCCTCCGGCGCGGCCGCGAAGTTTCGTCAGGCCGCCGGACAAGGCTACGCGGAGGCCTACATCGGCCTCGGCACGGCCTACCGGAGGAGCGGCCGGCTGCAGGACGCGCTCGCCGCGTACGAGCGCTACTTGGAGCGGCTGCCGGGCGGCCCTCGCGCATCGATCGCGCGCCGTCAGGCCGACGAGATCCGAGCACAGATGGGCGGTTCCAATCAGGGCGGCGGTGACACGCCGAACGAGCCCAGCGAGCCCAGCGGCAACGCCCCCGCCGGAGGCGGCGATCAGCCCAGCGAGCCCGCGCCGGGCGGGGATGCGCCGAGCGAGCCGGCCCCCGCCGAGCCGGCCCCCGCCGAGCCCGCCCCCAGCACGCCCGACACGGCCCTGCCGCCGCCGCACGACATGAACCAGCCGCCCCCGCAGGACGTCCCCGCCGTCGAGTCGGATCCCGACTTCCAATAGCGGGCGATTCGAGCTGCCGCACCCGCTCGGGCTCCCAATCGAGCCGACCGCGACGGCCTCGGAGGTGCGAGCGAGCCCCTCGAAAAGGCGAGACCGGAGCGCCGACGCTGGAGCCGCTCGGAGCTCCTCGGAGGCGTGATGTATTTCAACGACGGGGCAGCAAAGCTGGTATGGTGCCTCGCATGCATGGGCGGGCCCTGTCCCCGAGCCCCATCGCCCTCTTCCTGCTCGGTCTAGCCGAGCGCGGCGCCGACGGAAGCGTCGAGGTGGGCGGCCGCCACGTCTTGCTCCGCAAAGGGCACGTGGTGGACGTTCGTCCGGCGGAAGGCGACGGCGATCTGGCGGCGTTCTTGCGCGACTCGGGGCGCGTCGCGTCCGGGCCCATCGAGCGCTGCCTCACGCTCGCCCACGACGAAGGCACCACCCTGGAGGAGGTGCTGATCCGCCAGCGCGTGCTCTCGTCCGAGGTGCTCAAGGACGTCCGCCGCGGCCTGTGGCTCGACCGCCTGGTGCGAGGGATGGCCCGCGTCGCCGCCGAGGGGCGCGAGCCCTCCCCTCTCCAAGCCGAAGCGCGCGCACCCGAGGGGATGGGCGTCAGCCTCCTCACGCTGGTGCTCGACGCGCTCGAACGCCGCGCGGCGGACGACGACGCCGGTCAGGTCGGCTCCCGGGCCGACCACCGCCTCGAGTGGCTGCCGAGCGCCCATCGCGAGCGCGCCGAGCGTTGGGCCCGCTTCGACGCCGGCGAGGCGCCGCCGGTGGCCGCGCTGCTCAAGACCGAGCCCGCCGCCGCGCCGCGCATCGCCGCGTTGGTCCGCGCCGGCCTCGCCCGCATCGTCTCTCCCTCCGCCCCACCGGCGCCCGCGCCGCGGGTCGGACCACTCCCGCTGAGCGTGCCGCCGACGCGGATCACGCCGCCGCTCGGTTCGGTGGCGCCGAGCCGCGAGCACCGCGCGCCTTCGGTGCAGCTCGAATCCGGGGCTGAGCTCGATCTTCGAGCACACGCCGGCGCTCAGCACGGAGCTGCCCTCGCTGGAAGCCTCGGCGACGCTGGACGATCCGCTCGAGGCGCTCGAGCGACAGATCGCGGTGCTGGAGCAGACCAGCGCCGAGGGGAGCGAGCGGGCGCGAGCGTGGAAGCGCTTCGGCGACGCGTGGGAGAGCCGCTTCGGCTCGCTGGAGGAGGCCGCGCGGGCGTACCGCGAGGCCGCCGCCGCCGACAGCGCCGATCCGGAGGTGCTGGAGCGCGCGTCCGAGCTCTGCGCCGCGCTCGGCCAAGCGGATCTCGCGGTCGCCTACGCGCGGGCGTCGGTGGCCATCGCGAGCGAGGGATCCGAGCGCGCGGCCGCCCTCTGGCGCTACGCGTTGCTCTGCCGCCGGCTGGGCAAGCTCTCCGAGGCGTTGGGCGCGCTCCGCGCCGCCGCGAGCGCCGACACCCTCGATCCGGAGCCGCTGGCGCTCTCCGTCCACCTTTGGCGGGAGCTGGGGCGAGCCCAGGATGCGGCCCGCGCCGCGACCGAAGCCGCCGAACGCGTGCGCGCGACGGACCCGGGCCGCGCGCTCTCGCTCCACGCGCTCGCCCTCGGCCTCGAGCCCGAGTCGTCCGAGCGGGCCGAAGCGCACGCCGCCGAGCTGGCCGTCAACGGTCTGGCCGAGGCGGCCATCGCGGTGCGCGCGGACGCGGTCCGCAACACCACCGACCCCGACACCCGCCGCTCGCTGCTCCTCGCCGCGGCCGAGCAGGCCGAGCTGGCCAATCGCCCCGACATCGCGGCCGGGTTGTTGACCCGCGCCTTCGACGCCGAGCCCCACGTCGACCTCCTCTACGAGCCCTTGGACGCGGACCTCGGGGGGGCGCACGCGCCGGTCGAGCGGGCCATCATGCTGGAGGAGATCGCGGCCATCGCCCAGCCGGAGGTGCAGGCCGCGTGGCTGAGCCGCGCCGCGCGCGCTCGGCTGGAGCTGCCGGGCGACGGCGCCTGGGAGACGGAGCTCCGGACCCGGGCGCTGGAGCTGGCGCCGGAGGACGAGGACGGGCTCTCCGCCATCCGCGAGCAAGCCTCGGCGCAAGGCAATCCGCGCCTCTTGGCCGACGCGCTGGAGCGGGCCGTCGTGCGCGGACGCTGGAGCGCGGCGGAGCCGCAGGCGCGCGCGCTCGAAGAGCTGGCCGCGCTCTCCGAGGACGCGCTGGAGTCCCCCGTCCGCGCGGCCTGGGCGTGGGCGCGCCTGCAGGCGCAGCGCCCCGACAATCCGGCGCCGCCCCGCCAGCTCGCCCGGCTCGCGCCGGCCCTCGAGGAGTACCGGACCCGGCGCAAGCAGCTCGAGGACGAGCACGAGACGGCGCGCGGCGAGGCGCGCGAGCGGGCGGCACGCCTCCTGGGCGAGCTGCTCCGGGACGATCCCGAGCGCCGCCGTCACGCCGTCGGGATCTACCGCGAGCTGCTCGAATCTGAGCCCCGAGGATCCGGCGGTCGGCGACGCGCTCGAGCGCCTCTACCGGCTGGCGGACGACGACGCCAACCAGATCGACGTGCTGGGGCTCCGCGCCGAGCACGCGACCTCGCGCGCCGACCGGGTGCGCCTCCGGCTCCGGCAGGCCGGGCTCGCCGTGCTGCGGGGGAGCTTCTGGCAGGCGGCGGAAGCCTGCCGGCGCGTGCTCTCGGAGCTGCCCTCGCACCGCGAGGCCGCCCTGCGGATGCGCCGCGCAGCCAGCCGGCTGGGCAACCGGGATCTCCTGCGCGAAGCGCTGGCCGCCGAGGCCGCCATGGCGCTGCCGCCCCAAGAGCGGGCGCGCGTACTGACCGCGCTCGCCGTCGAGCTGGAGGCCGCGGGCAGCGTCGATGAGGCCATCTCCTGTGCTGAAGGCGCCCTGACGGCGGATCCGGCGAGCGCGGAGGCGGCCCTGCTGGTCACGCGGCACCTGGGCGCGTTGGAGCAGCCGAGGGCCGCGCTCGGCGTCGTGCGCGCGCTCTTCGGGGACTCGCCTCCGATCCTCGAGGCCTGGGCGCGGGTGGCGCGGGACTCGGGCGAGCGCGAGGCGATGCTCGACGCCCTGGAAGCCTGGTCGGCGGGGGCGCCCTACGACCCCGAGCCCTGGATCATGCGCTTGTCGGCGTTCCCCTCCGCCGAGACGCCCGACGCGCTCGCCGAGGCCATCGAGCGGGCCTTGGATCCGGCGCGACTGGTGCCCGCGCTGGCGCGGCCGATCGCGTCGGCGGTGGGGCGGCTCGCGGAGCTCGGCGAGGTCTCCGACGCGGCCCGGCTCGCGGTGCGGGCGGCCGACGCGTTCGGACCTCACGGCGACACCTTGCGCGAGCTCGCCGGGCGCCTGGCCGACGCGACCGGCGACGCGAGCCTCCGCTGCGCCGCGCTCGAGCGACGGGTCGCGCCGCAGCTCGAGGAAGGGCGCGTCGAGCTGCTCCACGAGCTGGCCGCGATGCATCGCGAGACCGGTGACCGGGCGGCCGAAGCGCGCACGCACCTCCGAGCGCTGGCGGTGCGCCATCACGAACCTCGCTCGCTGGCCCGGTTGGCGACGCTCTACGGCGAGACGGGCGAGACCGACCGGCTGATGGCGGTGCTCACGCTGCAGCTCGAGGCCGCGCCCGAGAACGAGCGGATCGGCCCGCTCCTGGCGCTGGCGACGGCGAGCGCGCAGCTGCGCGGCGATTCTGGATCGGGCCGAAGCGTTCCTGCGGGACGCGTGGCGCCCGGAGATGGACGACGACGCGCCGCTCTTCACGGCGGCGGGCGCGCTGGTCGAGCTCGGCCGGGCCCGGCGCGCGGTGGAGCTCTTGCGCGAAGCGGGGCGAGAGCTCTCCGCGCAGCGCGCCGGCCCGGTGTTCCTGCGGGCGGCGCAGACCGCGCTCGAGCGCGTGGGCGATCCACGACTGGCGCTCTCGGCGGCGGTGGAGGGGCTCGATCGCGCGCCGAGCTCGGGGCCGCTCCTCGTGGCGTTCGAAGGGATCGCCCTGGAGCTGCGCGACGTCGACATCGCGGACCGCACCTACCGCCGCTTGATGGACCGGTCGATGGGGCCGCACGGCCGGCGCGCGCTTGGCTACCGGCGAGCGCGCTGGCTGGAGCGCGCGGGAGCGGACCGCGCGGCGCTCGACGCGTACCTCGAGGCGTTCGAGCGCGAGCCCCAGGCGGGGGCGGTCTTCTCCTCCATCGAGCGGCTGGCCCGCGCCCAGGGCGACGTCGAGGCGCGGCTCTCGGCCACGCTCTCGCTGGCGAAGCGCGCGCTGCACCCGGCCGTGCGCGCCAGCATGGCCAAGGACGCGGCGCGGATCCTCGAGCGGGAGCTCGGCGCGCTCGACCGCACCTTCGACGTGCTGGCGGGGCTCTGGGAGTCCGGCGACTCGAGCGTCGAGCCGGATCTGTTGCGCCTCGTGTCCACGCTCCGCCGGCGCGACCGGGAGGCGAGCGAGGCGGCGGCCAACCGGATGCTGGAGACGCTGCGAGCGCGGGCCGAGGACGCGTGGATGTCGGACGCGAGGGCGCGGCTCCTGGTCCGGCAGGGTCGCGTGCACGCCATCGGTCGGGGCGACCTCGGCGCCGCCGAGGCGTCGGTGCAGGAAGCGCTGGCCGCGGCGCGCGAGGAGGGCGAAGGCGACGCGGATCTCGTGGCCGAGCTTCACCTCGAAGCCGCGTCCTGGCTCTTCGAGGCGGGCCGCGCGGTCGAGGCGACGCGGGAGGTGCGCGCCGCGCTCGAGGCCCGCCCCACCCACGGCGCCGCGCGGGCCCTGGCCAGCCAGCTCGGCATCGCCCTGCCCGAGGCGCCGCCGGAGGAAGACCCGCTCGCGGGCCTCGCGGACGATTCTCGACGACGCGGACGCCGATGGCGGCGCGCTCGCAGGCGACGCCGACCCTCAGGGCGTCGGGACCGGCGAGGCGGACGAAGCGACCGCCACGGGAGCGAACTCCCCCGAAAGGAGCACCGCGGCCGGAGACCGTCCCGGCCCACTCACGGATCACCCGGACCGAGCCACGGACCGCTCCGACCAATTCGAAGGCGCCTCCGGCCGGCACGAAGCCCCCTCCGACCGACTCACGAACGCGGACGACCGACTCACAGACGCGGACGACCGACTCACAGACGCGGACGACCGACTCACGAACGCGGACGACCGACTCACAGACGCGGACGACCGACTCACAGACGCGGACGACCGACTCACAGACGCGGACGACCGACTCACAGACGCGGACGACCGACTCACAGACGCGGACGACCGACTCACAGACGCGGACGACCGACTCACAGACGCGGACGACCGACGCACGGATCACGCGGACCCGGTCACGAACCGCGTCGAGCCCTCCGAAGGCGACTCCGACTCACACGAGGACCTCTCCGACCGACTCACGGACGGCTCCGACGGATTCTCGGGACCCGTCCGACGGTGCGGACGAGCTCGGGGTCGCGCGAGAGGGGTCCGGCGCCACATCCGACCAGGTCGCAGCAGCTCGAGGAGCGCTCGGCGTCGCCTCGCCACCCTCCGCCGACACGACCTCCGAACGCGACGCGGACGAGCCCGTCGGACCGAGCGCGCCGCACGACGACGCCGACGAGGTCCACGAGCTCGCGTCGATTGGATCGAACACCGACGAAGGCGACGCGCCCTCGCTCGTCGTGGGCGAAGAGATTGACGCGGACGACTCGGACGACACCGACGCGGACGACGACGACGCGGACGACGACCGGACGACCGGACGACCGGACGACTCGGACGACGCGGACGACGCGGACGACACGACGCGACGACGCGACGACTCGGACGACACGACGCGGACGACTCGGACGACGACGACGCGGACGACAGCGACAACGACTCGGACGACAGACGACGACGGACGACGACCGGACGACGACTCGGACGACGACCGGACGACGACGCGGACGACGACGCGGACGACGACCGGACGACGACGACTCGGACGACGACGCGGACGACGACTCGGACGACGACGACGACGACTCGGACGACGACGCGGACGACGACTCGGACGACGACTCGGACGACGACTCGGACGACGACGCGGACGACGACGCGGACGACGACGCGGACGACGACGCGGACGACGACGCGGACGACGACGCGGACGACGACGACGCGGACGACGACGACGCGGACGACGACGACGCGGACGACGACGACGCGGACGACGACGACGCGGACGACGACGACGCGGACGACGACGACGCGGGCGAGGATGACGAAGAGGACGCCGACGTCGGCGACGCCGATGAGGATCACGCGAGCGGTGGCGGCCTGGCCGCCGGCGGCGTCGCGGACCTCGGCAACACGCACTCGAGCGGGCCACCGCGCTCGCCCGTCGTCGGCAGGAGCTCGCCCGCTCGACCGGTGCCCGCGGTGGTCCAGCTCGGCGAGCCCGAGGTGCAGGCGGCGCAGACCGGAGCGGCGCCGGACGAGCCCCGCCGTCCTCCGGCGCTGGTTCGTGAGCGCGCTCCGGCAGAGCGTCGTGCCCTGACCCCGCCGAAAAGCCTCGCGCCCAGTCGGGCGAAAGCCTCGGAGACCGCCACCGAGGCGCCCGCGTCGCGGCTGAGACCGCCCAGCCTCTCGCCGGCCGCCGCGACGGCCTCGGAGACGGTCAACGAAGCACCCGCCTCACCACGGCCCGTGCGCCACGCTCGGCCGGAGGCCGTGGAGCGGCAGAACGGCGGCGCCCCGACGCGGGTGCTGAGACCGCCGACCCGCGACGAGCACGCGCCCGAGCGCGACGCCGGCGTGGAGGCCGTGCACGGCTGGTCCTCCGCCGCGCCCCCGGTCGCAGAGAGCGAAGCGGCGTCGTTGGAAAGCCACGCCGCCGACGCCACGCCCGAGCAGGCGTTGCGGGCGCTGCGCGCGGCGGTGGCGCTCGATCCGAGCCGCCTCTCCACCATCCGGGAGCTGGCCCACGTGGGCACCGATTCGCGCGCCTCCGACGGCCCGCTCGCCCGCTCGCTCCTCGCGCTGATTGACCCCTCCTACGGCCTCGACGCGCCCCTGCCGGCGCCCTCGGCGCGCTCGCTCTCGCGGCTCCTCACCATCCCGGACTTCGAAGGCCCCCACGGGCTCTGGCGCCTCCTGTGGGAGCAGGCGCTGCCGCTCTTCCGCGACGTGCCGCCGCCCTCGGAGCGACCTCAGCCCAACGACCGCGTCACCCGCGTCGCCACCACGCCGGAGGCGCGCGCGTTCACCGGCGCGCTCGAGGCGCTCGGTCACGACGACCTGCCCCCCTTCTACTTCGACCGCGCCGGCGACCCCTCGCTCCGGATCGTGCGCACCTCGCCGCCGTGCATCCTCGCCGGCCCGCGCTTCGCGTCCGACGAGGCGGCGATGCGCTTCGAGCTCGGACGGGCGCTCATGCGGAGCGAGCCGGAGCACGTCCTGGTGGCGACCCTCTCGGAAGAGCGGGCGCGAGCCGTGATCGAGGCGGTCTCCGCCGCGTTCGGCCCGGCCGACGGAGGCCCCGTCTCGCGCGAAGCAGCCGCGCTGGCCGCCGAGCTCTGGCGCACCATGCCTGCCCGCGCGCAGGCGAGCGTGCGGGAGCTGCTCCTCGCCTCGGGCGAGCGCTGGACCGACTACGCTGGGACGCGCGCGGCCACCGAGCTCGCGGGGCTGAGGGCCGGGCTCGTCGCCTGCGGAGACCTCGGCGTCGCCGTCCGCGCCTACTGCGAGCGCCACGCCGAGGAGCGCGCCGACCTGCGCAGCGACGCGGGCCTCAGCCGCGCCATCGCCGGCGCCGAAGCGCTCTCCGAGCTCATCCGCTTCGCCTTCGGCCCCTTGGCGGAAGCGCTCTGAAACGCGAAGGAGCGAGCGACGGCTGTGCACCGTCCGCTCGCTCCCGTGTGCCGCCGCGCCGCGATCTGGCGCTCAGGGAACGCAGGTCGTGTACGGGGGACCCGCCGCCCCCGGGCAGGCGGCCGGCAGCTTCTGGAGTCGGTCCTGGCCGGGCGTGCAGGAGGGCTCGCAGACCGGGCCGCTCGTGTCCACGACGCACGCGGCGAGGCAGCCGTTGCAGACGTGCACCGTCCAGTCGAACGGGGGGCTCACCACCTCCGCGTTGCCCGCCGTCTCGCCCACCGCCCTGACGACCACGACGATGTCCGTGTCGACCGCGGTCGTCCTGAGGACCTCGCCGTAGACCGGAGGGATGATTCTGGATCCGGCCCACGCCCTGTCCGGCGGTCATGCCGTCCGAGCTTGGGACGAACCCGGTGGCGGGCACCGTGAAGGGGTTGGGCAAACCGGGCAGCGACAGCGTCGCGCCGGTCACGTCCTGGAGCTCCACCTGCGCCGACTGCACCTGCATGACGTTCGGGTCGGCGCTGGCAGGGCCCGACGAGCCAGAGTTGCTGAGGTTGATCAGCTGGTTGTAGAAGAGCGGAACCATCGTGTACTGGACGGTCTCCGACGCGATATCGATCACGCCATCCAGATACTGCGAGTTCGCCGAATCGTACGTGCAGGTCGGATAGCTCCCCGGCGCCACGACCCCCGCGATGATCAAGCCCGTGTTGCCGGGCGCACACCCGCCGAGCATCAACGCTGCACACAACCACCAGGTCCGCCGGCTCATCTGCCCTCCGTACGCGCCCCACCCGGAACGCTCTCGTCGCGCGATCAGTCTACGGGGGAGCGCCTGTCGCACCAAAATTATGCGGGCAGCAGGATCCTCCGCAGCGCCTCCAGACCGAGGGGCACGATCTCCTGGTGCCCCGGTCCGTGCGGGACGACGAAGCGCACCTTCCCGCCCGCGCGCTTCTTGTCCGCGCCCACGAACGAGAGCGTCCGCGCGTCGAGGTAGGGGTCGAGCTGGTGCGGCAGCCCGGCGCGAACCAGCAGCGCCTCGAGCCGGTGGGCGTGCGCTTGGGCCCCTTCGTCTCCGAGGGCGTGGGCCACGCGCATCGCCGCCATCATCCCGAGCGCGACGGCCTCGCCGTGCCGAATGCCGACGAAGCCGTGCGCCGCCTCGATGGCGTGCCCGAGGGTGTGGCCGAGGTTCAGGATCATCCGCCGCCCGGACTCCTGCTCGTCCTCCGACACGACGTCGGCCTTCAGCGCGACCGACCGCCGCACGGCGCCGATCAGCGCGGCCGGATCCCGGGCGACGATCGCGTCCACATCCCGCTCGACCGCCGCCACCGCGGCTTCGGAATCGAGCCAGGCCGATTTCACCACCTCCGCGATACCCGAACGCAGATCGGCGTCCGGGAGCGTCATGAGGGTGTCGACGTCGCAGAGCACGAAGCGCGGCTGGTGGAAGCTGCCCACGAGGTTCTTGCCCTGCCGCCGGTCGAACCCGGTCTTGCCGCCGACCGAGGCGTCCACCATGGCGAGGAGCGTCGTCGGCACCTGCGCGAACGCGACGCCGCGAAGGAGAGTCGAGGCCGCGAAGCCGGCCATGTCGCCGACCACGCCGCCGCCGACGGAGAGCACCGTCGCGCCGCGATCGGCGCCCGTTTCCAGCGCCGCGTCCCAGATGCGCTCGACGCTGCGGATGGTCTTGTGCTCCTCGCCGGGCGGCAGCACCACCGAGGCCGAGACGCGCGCCCCGAGCTGCTCACGGATCGTCCCCGCCCAGGCTGCGTCCACGTTCTCGTCGGTGACCAGCACCAGCGGTCCATCGAGCCGCGCAGGCAGCTCCGCGCGCAGCCCCGACCCGACGTGTACCCGATAGGTTCGCCCACCGAGCGGGACCGGGATCGGCGCCGCGTCCACGATGCTGCGCACCGCCTGGGCGACCGCGTCGACGGTGCGACCGCCGGTCTGCACCGTGCCGTGGCACTCGGCGTACGCGTCCGCGCGCTCCTCGAGCAGCTCCTCCAGCACGCGGCCCGCGCCGCGGGCCAAGAGCGGCCGGTCGTCCGTCCCCGAGAGCCGCCGGGCCAGCTCGCTCGCCGGCGCGGTCAGCGTCACCAGCGCGCCGGCGCGGAGCAGGAGCCGCCGCGTGGCCGCGCGCGTCACCGTTCCGCCACCGAGCGCCACCACCGCCGGCTGCCCTGCCTCGATGAGCTGCCGGGCCTCCTCGGCCTCGAGGGCGCGGAACGCCGCCTCACCTTCGGCGGCGAAGAAGTCCGCGATCGAGCGCCCCACCCGGTCCACGATCCGAGCGTCGAGATCCACGAAGGGCTGCCCGAGCGAGCGCGCCAGCACGCGGCCGACGCTCGACTTGCCGCTGCCCATCATCCCGGAGAGGAAGATCCAGCCTCGCATCGCCCGGACCATAGTACAGGCACCGGCGGAAGGGTCGCCCGGGGCCAAACGCGGCACGGCGCCCGCGGAGCGTGCCCGCGAGCGCCGTGTCGAGGAGCCGAGATCTAGCGTCTGAGCGCTTCGGCGCGGTTGACGATGCGCGGCGTCAGGAAGATCAGAAGCTCGTTGCGCTCGTCTCGGACCCGGCGCCGCTGGAAGAGCACGCCGAGGATCGGGATGTCGCCGAAGAAGGGGATCTGGTCGACGTTGCGGCCCGTGTTGCGAGTGTAGATGCCGCCGATGACCGCCGTGTGACCGTCGTCCACGAGCAGGTGCGTCTCCGCCTCGCGCTTGAGGATGGTGGGATCACCGCGGCTCGAGGTCCGGGTGAAGTCCGGCTCGTCGCGGGTGACCTTCACGTGCATCGAGATGGAGCCGTCGGCCGTCACGTGCGGCGTGACCCTCAGCTCGAGCTTCGCCTCCTGGAAGGCGGTCTGCACACCTTGGGCGCTGATCTGCGAGTACGGGATCAACGTGCCCTGCGCGATGTGCGCCTCGTGGTTGTCGAGGGTCAGGATGCGCGGCGAGCTGATGATGCGCACGACACCGGTCGACTCCGCCGCGCTCAGGCGCACGGCCAGGTTGACCCCGCCCCCCAGCGAGCCGAGCGTGATGCCGAGCGCGCCACCGATCCCGGTGCCGGTCTGCGCGGGCAGGTTGACCGCGAAGTTCGGCGTCGAGACCCGCTGCGCGAAGGGTGTGATGCCGCCGGAGGGTGTGTTCCGGTCGACGTTGCCGCCCGTGACGCCGACGTTGGAGGGGAAGATCAGCCCGGTGGGATTGCCGGTCGCGGTGGACGCGATCACGCTGCCGCCCCACTGGATGCCGACGTCGCGCGAGTACTGGCTGGTGGCCTCGACGATGCGCGCCTCGACCAGGACCTGCGGCGTCTGCGTGTCGAGCGTGCGGACCAGCTCCTCGATGTCGTCCAGGTTGTCGATGGTGTCGCGGGCGATGAGCACGTTGGTGCGCTCGTCGACCGACACGCTGCCCCGCGCCGTCAACAGCTCCTGCACGCGCGGGGCGAGCTCCTGCGCCGTCGCGTAGCTGACGGGAATGAGGCGCGTCTCGAGCGGCGCCAGCTCCACCTGCTGCTTCTGGCGGGCGATGGCCAGCTCACGCTCCTTCTCCAGCGTCGCCAGCGGCGCGACGCGGATCAGGTTGCCCCGGCGCACCATCCCGAGGCCCTTGGCCTGGAGGATGACGTCGAGCGCCTGGTCCCAGGGCACGTTCGACATGCGGATGGTGACGGTGCCGCTGACCTCGTCGCTGGTGACGACGTTGACGCCGCCGACCTCGGCCAGAAGGCGGAGGATGTTGTGGATGTCGGCGTTGTGGAAGTCGAGATCGATGCGGCGGCCGCGGTAGCGCTCACCACCTCGCGCGCGGCCGATCTGCATCGGCACGTCGGTGAGGAACGCCGCGACCTCCTCGCTCGAGATCTCGGTCTCGCCTTCGGTCGTGCTCACGTCCTGCGCCCACGCCTCGCGGGCGATGGTGTGCGAGCGGGGCCGCGGGCGGGCCTCGGTGACCGGCCCCGAGAAGAGCCACACGATGCGGTTGCCCTCGCGGATCGCCGTCCCGCGCGCGCCGTCGCGATGGCTCACCTCGACGATGGCGCGGTCGGGGCGCGCGTCGACGTGAACGCCGCGCACGACCATCTCGTCGCTGCCGTCCACCGCGAGCCGGCGGGGCGCGTCGGGGCTCACGCGCACCCCCGAGAGGACGAGGCGGGCAGGGCCCTCCCCCGCCTCCGTGGTGCGGAACTCCACCGGCCCGGTGAGCTCGACGACCACCCGATCACGGCCGCCCCGGCGCTCGACGTGCACGCCTTGGAGCGTCGGCGGGCCGGAAGCCGCCCGCGCCTCTTCCGGCGCGTCGGCGGATGCGCGCAGGAGCGTCAGCTCGATGCGGCCTCGACCGGCGCGGACGTGATGCGCCACCGCCTCGCGCAGCCCGAGCTCGAGCCGCACGCCGTGCGCGTTGGCGCTCTCGGTGGTGCGCGCGACCAAGGGGCTGCTGCCTTCGATCGCGAGACCTGCCTCGGGCAGCTGGCCTCCCTCGACGTCCAACACCACCACCCGCCCTTCGTCGCGCGTTCGCACGTCGTAGCGGGGGATGTCGAAGTCTCCGGAGACGACGATCTCGGCTCGGCGGTCGTCGCCGGCGACCCTCACCTCGCGGACCATCGCGCCTTGGGCTTGTGCCCAAGCCGGGGCGGAATACGCGAGCGTGGCGGCAAGGACCGCGATGACACGGCTGGTACGTCCCATGAGCTCCTCTCGAGCGGGTACGAACCGAATGGTCCGCCGGCGAGGGGCGAGGACGCAAAAAATCAGCGAGGCGAGACCTGGACGCTCAGGTCCTCGTCGTCTTCGCGAAGCGGCAGCACGCGCGTGAGCGGAGGTCGGTTGGGCGCGGTCGGATCCTCGCGCGTCAACACCACGGCGTTGGGCCGGATGCGGTCGACGCGCCAGTGGAGCGTCACCGCGAGCTCCTCGAGCCCGCCGGCCTGCACCACCTCCGGGCGGCCGAGGAAATTGCCGCGCCGTACCACGTGCCCGACGCCGATCCGGTCGACGATCATCGCCCGCGGGTCGGCCACACCGCTGATGACGGCGATGAGGCGCATCTCGTCCACCGCCGTGTCGGCCATCTTCACGTCGCGGGTGGTCTGCTCCTGGACCGGGCCGGCCTGGAACATCGACGCGTAGTCGCGGAAGGGATCACGGTTGGTGTCCGCCTCGACGAAGTCGTCGTCGCGATACTCGCGCGGACCGTTGCTCGCGTCGACGCCGCCGTCCGCTTCGTCCTGCTCCCCGACAGGCGCCGCTCCCGGGTTGGGCGCCGCCTGCGCGCCCACGCCGCGGCCCACCTGGATGGGCTCCTCCTCGCAGGCGCCGGCGAGCGCGCCCATCACGAGGAGGACACCGAGGGTCGTCGCGCGGGACTTCATGTTCCACCTCCGGGCGGTGCGGCCGCTGCCGGCGGCTGCTCGGGCGTCGGGCGCCGGTAGGTCGTGGCGAGCACGTCGACCGCCAGGACGACCTCCTCCCCGTCCACGTGGGGGTCGTCGAGGTGGATGTTCTCCATGCTGATCAGACGATCGAGCCGGCTGACGTTGTAGAAGAAGCGCGCGAGCTGGTGATAGCGGCCCGTGAGCTGCAGGTTGACCGGCAGGCGCACGTAGTGCTGCTCCGGCTCCTCCGGCCGCGGCTCGACCAGCCGGATGCGCAGACCGCTCAGCTCGGCCAGACGGTTGAGGTCCTGGAGGAAGGCGGCCGTCTCGGCGGCCTCCGGCAGCGCCCTCAGGTTGCCCCGGTCCAGCCCTTCGCGCGACGCGAGCTCCTCGCGCAGGCGGACGTACTCCGCGTTGCGCGCCCGGGCTTCGCGCATGTCGCCCTGAAGCGCGCCGTGCCGCCCGTGGGCCTGCTCGATGTCGTCGGCGACGCTCATGTGGAGCGCGAAGTAGTAGACCGCGCAGATCAGCCCGACCAAGAGCCCGAGGAGGCCGACCTTGCCCGCCGTGGGAAGCTTCGCGAACGACTGATCGCCACTGGATTTGGTGTTCGCCGCCATCAGTAGATCACCCGGCAAGTGAGCTCGAAGGTGATGACCGGCAGGTGCGTCTCCGGGTCCTCGGCACCCTCGGTCTTCACCAGCTCGACCTCTTCGAAGCTCTCACTCAGCGTCAGCCGCCGCAGGAACTCGGCGACGTCCTCGTTCGTCTTGCCGGCGCCCCGGATGGTGCACTGGCGGTCCTGCTCGACGAACTCGGTCATCCAGAGGCGGTGCGGATCCCAAGCCGTGTTGTAGGCGGCCAACGGATTCTGGCGCCGGATCTCCTCCAGCCGCTGCGGGTCGACCGTGGGCCCACCGTTGACGCTGAGGATGCGCGAGATCTCCATCAGGATCTGCGTGGGTCCGTAGCGCGCGCGTTGCAGCTCGTTGACGACCTCTTCGAGCTCGCGGCTGCGGGCGAGCTGTGCCCGCACCTCCTCGATGTTGGCCGACTGGGCCTCGAGGTCGGTGATCTCCTGCTGAAGCGCGTTGTTGATGGCCTGCTGATCCTCCAGCTCGCGGCTCTTGCCGAGGTAGACGAACACGAGGACGACGACCGTGAGCGCGGCGGCGACCAGGTACGCGATGATCCACCCCTGCGTGCCACTGCCGGACGGGCCCGCCTTGGCCTGTCGACGAGCGCCGGGGAGGAGATTGATACGGATCATGCCCGTCGCTCCCGGTCCTTGCGGAGCGCCAGCCCGATGGCGACCGCCGCTTGCGGGGCGCGCGCCTGGACGAGGGAGAGATCGATCCCCTTCCCTTCCGGCTGCGCCACCCGCATCGGATCGAGGCGCTCCACGGGGACGCGGCATCGCCGCTCCACCGCGTCGAGGAGCGCTCGGATGTTCGCGGTCCCTCCGGAGACGAGCACGCGGCTCACCTCGCCGCCACCGCTCGTGGCCAGATAGAAGTCGAGCGAGCGCTGGATCTCGCCCGCGACCTGCTCGACGACCTGACCGATGATCTCCGGGACCTCGCGCGGCACGAGCCCGCGCCCGTCGCCCCCGCACTTGTAGGCCTCGGCCTCTTCGGCGCTGATCCCGAGGGCACGCTGGATCTCCTCGCTGATCGGTCTGCCCGCCGTTGGCCATGTCGCGGGTGAACGACGTGGTGCCCTCGGAGATGATGTTCAGCGTGGTCAGCGAGGCGCCCACGTGCAGGAGCACCACCGTCTGTTCGGGGGGCGCGCCGTAGCCCGCCTCGAACGTGTTCTGGACGGTGAAGGCGTCGAGGTCGACCACCTTCGGTCGCAGCTTCGCCTCGAGCGCGAGGTTGGTCAGGTCGGTGATCTCTTCCTTCTTCGCCGCGACGAGCAGGACCTCCATCTGCCCCTGCTCGGGACGCTGGGTCAGGATCTGCCAGTCGATCTGCACCTCGGCGAGGTCGAAGGGGATGTGCTGCTCGGCCTCCCAGGCGATCTGCTCGGCCAGCTCGGCCGGCGTCATCTGGGGCATGGTGATCTTCTTGATGATCACCGAGTGGCCGCTCACGCGGAGCGCGACGTCGCGGTTCTTCACCTTGTGGAAGAGCTTCTGCAGCCCTTCGACGACGGCGCCGGAGTTGATGATGTGGCCGTCGACGATCGTCTGCTCGGGCAACGGGTGATACCCGAAGCGCGAGAGGAAGCGCGCACCGCGTCGCCCCTCTTTGATCTCGGCGACCTTGATGGAGCTCGACCCGATGTCGACGCCGACCAGGTTCTTCCCTTCGGACATCGTGAACGATTCACCCGTTGTGAGCCGGGACCCCCCGGCAGACCTGGATCATGGCATGGCCGCAGACCGATTGCCGCAAGCCAAGATGACACGATTGCGGACGGGGAAGCGCGCTCCCCGACGCCCGTCCAGCCGAGAACGCGCGGCCCGCGGGTGCGCTCAGTCTTCCTCGCCGAAGACGCGCACCCGGTCCGTGAGCCTGAGGCCCAACGCCTCGAGGATCTTTCGCTTCGTGTCCATTCGGCACCCGTACCCCTTTTCCACGCGATCGATCGTCAACACCGAGACGTTCGCTCGACGCGCCAGCTCCGCCTTCGACATCATTCTCTCGATGCGGAGGCGACGGACGTTGTTGGGGTGACTGCCTGGACCCTTCTTCGGACGCTTGCGGTTCTTCGGTGGCACACCGGCCGCGCCGGCGGTGGCCGGCTGGGGCTCCTCTCGGGGCTCCGCCGCCTCCGGCTTCTCGTCGGGACGGGCCGAGGGCGTGGCGCCCGGCCCGGCCGAGCGTTCGCCGGTCGCTGCGCTGGCAACGCGCGGGTGACCGACGCCGTCGGGAGGCGTGAGGGGGGCCAACGACTTGTCCTCGTGCTCCATGGAATCCCGATGATCGCGCAGCGTCCGGTGTACGGCTTGTTATTGGCCGGGACAGGCAATTCGTCAAGAAATATTGAATAATTGCTCAATCAATTATGCTAAAATTAGGCCTACTTACGCGCCATTGGAGGGTCGGGACGAGCCGCGAGGGCGATCCCACCCCGTCCACGAGGGTAGCGTCGAGCGTGTTTCTCGGTTGTCAACGAGCGGATAGCGACGGGACGATGCTCGCACCGTGGACGCGAAGGTGGCAAAAAAGTGCGGCGGCGCGGTTGCACCCGACCCCGGCGCCGCGTAGTCCGGCAGGCGCATCGTTCATGGCACATCGTCGCATCTCGACCTTCATCGTCGCGACCGCGCTCTTCGCACTCGTCGCATGCCCCACCGCCCTGGCCCAGCGGGAGCACCGGGTCCGCTCCGGTCAGAGCCTCGCCCGGATCGCACACCGCTATCACGTGAGCGTCTCGAACCTGGCCGCCGCCAACGGGCTGACGAGGGAGACGCAGCTACGGCCGGGGCAGACGCTCCGCATCCCGGAGCAAGGCGTCCACTACGTCGCGTCGGGCGACTCGCTCAACAGCATCGCGCACGATCACGAGTGCTCCGTCGCCGACCTGACGCGGGTCAACCACCTCCGTGCCGGGCGACCCCTGCGGATCGGCCAGCGCTTGATCCTGCCGGGGTTCGAGGCCTCGCAGGATCGCGAGCGGGCGGCGGCGCGCTGGGGACGGCCCCGGCATCCCGGTGTGGTCACACTCTACCGGCGATCGATCGATCGGCGCTTCCGCGTGCGGCTCGTGGACCGGCGCGGACGGGCGCGGCGGGTGGCGCGGCGGCGACTGCGCGAGCTGATGCGTCAGCGCCGCCAGCGCGGTGGCCGGCTCGGACCGACGCCTCCTTCGCGGCTGGTGGAGACTTTGGCCCGCATCTCCGATCACTTCGGCGGCCGCACGGTCACCATCGTCAGCGGCTATCGAACGGCCGGCGGCTACACCCGCGAGTCGAGCCAGCACACCCATGGGCACGCGCTCGACATCCGCATCCACGGCGTCCCCATGACCGCCCTGCGCGACTACGTCCGCTCGACCTTCCACCACGTGGGCGTCGGCTTCTACCCGCGCAGCCATTTCGTCCACGTGGACGTCCGCGATCGGGACGCCTACTGGGTCGACTGGTCGCGGCCGGGTCAGCGCCCGCAGTACCAGCGCCGGGGCGAGACGGCCCCCGACGACGCCACGCGGGACGAGGTCGAGCGCACTGGGATGGGCGACGGGTCGAGCTCCGGCGAGAGCGGTGAGGGCGCGGACATCGAGGACGACGATCCCAACGCCGATCCCGACCAGGCGCGGCTCGAGGACGAGAGCGACGCCCCCGAAGACGACTGAACCAACCGCGATCTGTGCCGCGTGTGCCGTATCGAGCCATGCCGCCTTGTGCAGCGATGCGCCGCGTGTCACCGTGACGCGCGTGGGGAACAGCGAGGCGGAGCTGGGGGCGAGCCCCTGGAAACTGACGGATCTCGAGGCGGCGGCGAGCACGCTGGAGCGCGCGGTCACCGACGGCACGCCCGCCGACGCCGCGCGGCACAGCCGCCGCTTGGCGCTGCTCGAGCTGGCACGGGAGCATCCCGAGCGGGCGCTGTCGTTGGTCGAGCAGACGCTCAAGTGGGCGGCGACCGCAGATTTGCCAGAGGAAGTGGCCCGGGCCCGCGCGCTTCGGGCCGAGGTCCGGTCCTGGCTCGGTCAGGCCGCGGAGGCCGAGGACGAAGCTCGCAACCTGCTCGAGCAGCGCGCCGCGCCAGCGACCGCCCGCGCCCGCGCGGCCCGAGCGCTCGGCCGGGTCGCCGCGGGTCGTCGCGACACCGACGGCGCGCTGCGCTGGTACGACGAGGCCACCTCGGCGCTGCGCCACGTGGACGACGCGGGCCCGGAGCTGGCGGTCACCTGCCTGGACGCGGCCGAGGCGTTGCTCGACCGGGACGGTCCGGTGGACAGCTCGGCGGCCGCGGCCCGCCTGGCCGAGGCACGCGATCACGTGGACGCGTCGCGCTCCGAGCGGCTCCGGCCGCGCCTGGCGTTGCTCCTGGCGCGCGCCCGCGGCGCCACGGGCGACCCGGACGGCGCGGTCGATGAGCTCGAACGGCTCCTTCCATCCTCCCAGGAGGAGGGTCGGCGCGACCTCGAGTGGCAGATCGCGGCGGCGCTCGCGCACCTGCACCAGCAGCGCGGTGCCGAGTTCCTGACCCGCCGGGCCTGGGAACGGGCGGTGGAGTCGCTCGAGTCGATCGCGACCGGTCTCTCGCGGGAGCATCGCGAGTCGTTCTGGAACGACGCCCGCCGCCAGCAGGCCCGTCACCGGGCGGCGGGGCGTGGTGAGCCCCGCCCCACCGTCAGCGCAGCCGATCCCTTCGCCGATGGCCGGCTGGCCCGGCTGCTGGAGGTGCTCAAGCGGCTCGCGTCGGAACACGACCTCGACCGGCTCCTCGAGCGGATCACCGACTGCGCGATCGAGCTCTCCGGCGCCGAGCGCGGCTTCGTCCTGTTGACCGACCCCGCCGGCGGCACCCTCTTGCCGCGCACCGTGCGCGACGCCGGGAATCCGGACGACCACCCACGTCGCGTTCAGCCGTTCCATCGCCGAGGCCGTGCTCATCGACGGTGAGCCCATCCTCACCGTCGATGCGAGCGACCGATCAGCGGCTCAGCGAGTTCCTCTCGGTGCACAAGCTGATGCTCAAGTCGGTCGCGTGCGTGCCCATCCGCGGTCGCTCGGGCACGGTGCGGCGTGCTCTACCTCGAGCACCGCATGCGGCCGCGGGCGCTTCGGCGAGCGGATCGTGGACCTCCTCTTCGCCTTTGCCGACCAAGCGGCCATCGCGCTCGAGAACGCTCGCCTCTTGGGCAACCGGAGCGAGCGGCGCCAGGAGTTGGAGGTGGCCAACGAGGGCTCGGTCGCGCCAAAGCAGATTCGAGCGGTTCCTGGTGCGCAGACCGACGAGTTGGAGGTAAGCGCGCAGCGAGCTGGTCCGCGCGCGCGAAGAGCTGCGGAGCAGCCATCGACCGGCACGGCATCGTGGGCCGCAGCGACGCCATGCGGCGGATCCTCGCGCGTGTCGATCGCGTGTGCGACGCCGACGTGCCGGTCGTCATCCAGGGCGAGAGCGGCACGGGCAAGGAGCTCGTCGCCGCGCGCCATCCACTTCGGCGGCAGCCGCGCGCGGCGGCCCTTCGTCGCGCATCAACTGCGCGGCGATCCCCGAAGCGCTGCTCGAGAGCGAGCTGTTCGGCCACGTGCGCGGCGCGTTCACCGGCGCCGACCGCGACCGGCGCGGCGTGTTCGAGCAAGGCCTCCGGCGGCACGCTGTTCCTCGACGAGGTCGGGCGACATGCCGCCAAGATGCAGGTCGACCTCCTGCGCGTGCTCCAGGATCGGAAGGTCCGTCCGGTCGGCGGCGAGGTCGAGGATCCCGTCGACGTGCGGGTCGTGGCCGCGTCGAACAAATCATTGCGCGACCTGGTGCAGCGCGGGCATCTTCCGCGAGGACCTCTACTACCGGCTGAACGTCGTCGAGATCTGCGCTGCCGCCGCTGCGCGACCGGGCCGAGGACATCCCCCTGCTCGCAGAGCACTTCCTCGCCAGACCCCCGCGAAGCGGGACGAGTCAGCCCAAGCGGATCAGCCGCGACGCGCTCCAGCGGCTGGCCACCCACCCGCTGCCCGGCAACGTGAGGCAGCTCGAGCACCTCCTGCTCAACGCGTGGGTGATGTCCGAAGGCGAGACCATCGACGCGGAGGACCTCGCGCTCTCGGACGACGGAAGCGCGCTGGCGGTTCCGCCGAGGCTGGAGCGCGCCTTGCGAGAAGCACCGCCGGTCCGCGAGGACGGCGAGACGCCGCCCGCGAGCGTCGAAGAGTACAAGGACCTGGAGAAGCGGCGGATCCTCGAAGCCCTGGAGAACTGCGCATGGAACCGGGTCCGGGCCGCGCGCGCCCTCGGCATGGCGCGCCGCACCTTCTACCGGCGGCTCAAAGAATACGAGATCCTCTGACAGGGCCCTTTCGGGCGGCGCGCGCGGTTACTACAGTGACCCTCGGTGCAGCCATGAAGCAGGGACTTCACGCCGTCGCAACGCGCATCGTCGGGCTCGTCGGCCTCGCGCTGCTGGCCCTGGGGCTCTCCGGGTGTCCACGCCAGCCGAACGTGCCGACGCCGCTCTCCGGAACTCCTTGCACGCAGCTCAGCGACTGCAACGGCGGGACGACCTGCGGCGCGCTCAAGCTCTGCGTCGACGGCTACTGCGAGTCGGGGACCTCGCTCCTCAGGCCGTGCCGGAGCGCCGGCCGGCCGGTCGTGCCGCCCGGGCCCTGATCCGGTGCGAAGCATGGCCGAATCGGGCCTCCAACATGGAGCTCGGCGTGGCTCGCGCGGACCGATGAGCGCTTCTGATCGCTCTTCCCGAACGGCCGCCGCGGACCGGGCACGCGACGGGAGATGGGCATGGGCGGCGCGACGTCAGTCGTCGCTGGGCTCACCGGCGAGGCGCCGCTCGAGCTCGTCGACGTAGTCGCCCTTTTTCCGGGACGTGCGCCCGGTCGGGTCTTTCCTGGAGCGCTCGTCGAGGAGGACCACCGGCCGCTCGCGCGGGCCGTCCTCGTTGAATCCGTCCAGGACCAGCGAGCTCGAGTCGAGCGAGAGGAACGCTTCGCCCGGCTGCTCCTCGGGCGCCTCGAGCAGCGAGTCGAGCTCTTCGACGGCGTCGGCGAGATCGATCCCTTCGTCGTCCCCCGGGTAGGCGTCGTTGGGGATGGCGAGGAGTTGGAGGTCGTCGAGCACCTCCTTCTCGTCGATGTCCGGCAGGTCGTCGTCCGGGGGTCCCCACACCCGGCGTGCCTCCGAGTCCGGCACGACCTCGAGACGCGGCGGATCGGCTTCCACGATGCCGAGCGCCTCCTCGCGGATGGGCTCGGCCGGCGCCACCGACGAGAAATAGCGGGCGATTGCGCGGGGACCGACCAGCAGGCCGTGGCGCATGCCGAGCTCTTCGAGGTACCCGCCGAGGTGCGCGGCGCTCGGCAGTCGCGCGCCGCGGTCGCGGGAGAGGGCGGCGAGCACGAATCTCCTCCAGGTCCGGCGGATAGCCGGGGACGCGCGTCGACGGCACCGGCGCATCCTGCTCCACGACCTGCGTCATGATCTGGATGTCGCTGCCGCGGAACAAGCGCGTGCCCGTCGTCAGCTCGTAAAGGATGACGCCGAGCGCGAAGACGTCGGCGCGCTTGTCGAGCGGCTTCCCCCGCACCTGCTCGGGCGCCATGTACGAGAAGGTCCCGCGGACGGCGCCGGCCTCGGTGTCCTTGCGGGCCGAGGTAGACGCCACCCCGAAGTCCATCAGCTTCGCCACGCCGTCGCGCGTGACCATGACGTTGTGGGGCGTCACGTCGCGGTGGACGATGCGGAGCGCCCGCCCCGCCCGGTCCTTGCGCTCGTGGGCGTGGTGGAGCGCGTCGGAGGCCTGCACCAGGATCGCGAGCGCGACGTTGAGGGGCATCACCTGCCCGGACTTCGCGCCGAGCCGCCAGAGGTCGGCCACGGTGAGCCCCTCCACGTACTCCATGGCGATGTACCAGTAGCCGTCCTCACACCCCACGTCGTAGACCTGCGGGATGTTCGGGTGCGCGAGCTGCGAGAGCAGCCGCGCTTCGTCCTGGAACATCCGCAGCTGGCGCTCGTGCTCGGCGAGATGCGGAAAGAGCCGCTTGATGACCACATCGCGGAAGAAACCGCCCTGGCCCCACTTCCGGGCGAGGAAGATCTCGGCCATGCCGCCGGCGGCGATCTTGCGCACCAGGTCGTAGCTGGCGAGTCGAGCCCCTCTCATGACGTAGACGATGCCTCGGGAATGAGTCGGACGAAGACTAAGCCAATCCGGATTCGGGCGCATGCGTCGCGCACGTCTTCGGTTCGCATGCACGAGGTGTACACTGGCCGGACCCCTCCATGCGACGCCCCTTTGCTCTGGTCCCCATCCTCGCCCTGCTGGTCCTCGCCGACTGTGGCGAATCACACGCCACCGACGACGCGGGGGCCAGCTCGGTCGGCGCGCCCTGCTCGGCGGGCTCGCCTTGCGGCAGCGGGCTCTCCTGCATCGAAGACGCGCGCTTCCCGGACGGCTACTGCAGCCAGACCTGTGCGGACGGCGCCTGTCCCGCCGGCTCGATGTGCGAGAACGCGATCACCCCGCCCTTGTGCCTGGCGACCTGCGCGGCGCCGAGCGACTGCCGCAGCAGCTATCAGTGCTGGCAAGGGACCTGTCGGCCGACCTGCGCGACGGATGGCGACTGCGGGGTCGAAGGCGCGACCTGCGGCACGGGCGGGCAGTGCGTAGGCCCCGAGTGCACGAGCGACGCGGACTGCGGCACGGGACGGCGCTGCGCCGGCGGAAGCTGCGTGATGGTGACGCCCGACGCGGGCATGCCACAGCCCATCGGCGCTGCGTGCACGAGCGACGGTGAGTGCCAGAGCGGGCTCTGTGCGCCGCCCGGCCTCGGGGGCGTCTGCACCCACTCCTGTGCGCGCGCCAGCGACTGCTTCGACGTCGGCGAAGCCGGCTGCAACGCGTTCGGCGTGGACACGACTGGGGACGGGACGCCCGACACCGTGCAACCCGAGTGCACGCTGCTGCCGGCCGGGTCCCACCCGATGGGCAGCTACTGCACCGCCGACTCGCAGTGCGAGGCGAGCATCTGCCAGGATGGGCAATGCACGGAGGTCTGCACGGACGACAGCGACTGCGTGCGGGGCGAGGTCTGCACCACGCTCAGCCGCGCCGGCGTGCCGGGCGGCACCTACATGGGCTGCGGCTTCACGCCCCTCTCGGGCGGCGTGACGATCGAGCAAGTCGATCTGGGCGACGTGATGGTCCCCGCGGGCGCAGCCAGCAGCTTTCAGCTCGCCACCCCACCCGATTCGGTGAGCATCACGCTGCAGGCGCAGCGGACCAGTGGTGATCCCCTGGATCTCACGTTCGGGACCGTCACCGATCCCTCCGGCACGGTGATCTTCGACCTGAACCAGATCGGCATGCTGATGGACCAGCCCGATCGCTGGCTCCCCGTCGACACTGGCGAGGTGATCACGATGCTGGTGCCGAACAGCACGCCCGACCGCCTCCCCTACCACCCGGGGCTCTTCCAGTGGTCGGCCGGGACCTTCCCCCGGTCGATGGGCGACACCGGCTCCGCGCAGCTTCACGTCAGCGCGTTGATCAAGCGCGCGCCGGGCGGCTCGGTCAGCTCCGGCACGCTGAGCCTCGACGTCTTCTTGGTCGGCATCGGCGTCAGCGCCGCCTCCGCGCCGACCAACGGCCGCATCTCGGCGGCCCTGAGCCGCCTCACCGGGATCCTCGGCTCCGCGGGCGTCCACGTCGGCGACGTGGCCTACCACGACGTGAGCGGCGCGGACGCGACGACCTATCAGGTCATCGACTCGACGACCGGCAGCACCAGCGAGCTCTCCGGCCTCTTCCGCCTCAGCGCGTCGCGCACGGGGATGCGGCTCAACATCTTCTTGGTCCGCTCGATCAGCGGCGGCGCGGCGAGCGGCTTCCAGGCGCTCGGCATCGCCGGCGGCATCCCCGGTCCGGCGGGGATCCACGGAACCCAGCACAGCGGCGTGGTCGTCGCGTTCGACCCATCGGTCGTCGGCAGCGGCACGACCGGCGCGCACTTGGTCGGCCACGTGCTCGCCCACGAGATCGGGCACTATCTCGGCCTCTTCCACACCACGGAGCAGGCGCGGCCCTGCGGGCCGGGCGAGGATCCTTCGACGAGCACCTGCGCGCCCTTCGGCGCCGGCGACACGCTCGCGGACACCACCTACGGCGACACGTCCAATCTGATGTACTGGAGCGTCGTCGGCTCCGGCACCAACGACCGGCTGAGCGCGGGACAAGGCACCGTGCTTCGCGCCGCCGCGCTGGTGGGGCCGTGATGAGCCTGCTGGCCGGAAAGAGCGTCGTCGTCACGGGAGGGGGGCGCGGGGTGGGGAGAGCGTACGCCCTCGCCTGCGCCGCCCACGGCGCGCGGGTGCTGGTCAACGATCTGGGCGCCGACGTCCACGGTCACGGCGAGGATCCCTCGGTCGCAGAGGACGTCCGGGATGGCATCGTCGAGGCGGGCGGCGAGGCGATCGCCGACGCCACCGACGTCGCTGGGTCGGAGGGCGCCAACCGCGTGATCGCGCGCGCGCTCGAAGTCTTCGGCCGGGTGGACGCGGTCCTCGCGTGCGCCGGCGTCGTGGCCGACCGGACCGTGCTCAAGATGGACGACGCGCTGCTCGACCGGATCATCGACGTCCACGTTCGCGGCGCCTTCGCCCTCACCCGCGCTGCTTCGCGGGCCATGCTGGACGCGAAGCACGGCGGCTCGATCGTGCTGCACACGGCGCCGGTCGCGTTCTTCGGAGCGCTGCGCCAGTCCGCGCTCGCCGCCACGGGCGCGGCCGTGACCGGGCTCGTCCGCTCGGCCGCCATCGAGCTGCGAAAGCAGGGGATCCGCGTCAACGCGGTGGCGCCGACGGCGCGCACCCGGACCACCGAGTCGCTGCCGCTCTTTCGGAGCATCTCGGCGGGCTCGATGGGACCGGAGTTGGTGGCACCGCTCGGCGTCTTCCTCGCCTCCGACCTGTCCGCGGACGTGACGGGTGAGGTCGTGGGAGCCGCCGGCGCGAGGCTCTATGCCCTCCGCAGCCGGGAGACGCCGGGCCACTTCGGGGACGGGGAACCGCCGGCGCCCGAGGCGATCGCGGCGGCGTGGGCCGAGATCACCCGGGCGTGAGCTGGCGTGGGGTGTGGTGGCGGGTCGAGCGAGGGCCCGCCCTCAACTCATCAGATCGATGATCACCACGCCCCGGCGCGGCTCGTCCTCGCGCGGGCGCTGCTCGCGCGGGCCGGGGGTAGGACCGGGTAGAGGAAGCTCAATCATCGGCGACTCGTGCCGCCGACGCTCCTCTTCTTCTCGCCTTCGAATCTGGTCGATGATGAAAGGAGGCAGCATCTGCTCAGCTCCTTCCTCCGTCGCGTGACCCTTCTCCGGAAACGACTGTCCAGAAACGGGTCACTGGGACCGAGCTCGGGGTGGGAGGCCCATTCTGCCAGTCCCCTGCCGGGGAAGACAATCAAACTGTAGCCATCGACTCGTGGAAAGCAACGGCGGTGCCACGAGTGGGACATATACGACACGCACATCCACGAGGCATCCGAGCGACGCGACGGCGGCGTCACTCGGGTTCGAACCCTCTGCCGTCTCCTGCTGCTATGCTGCCGGCCGTGCCCCGACGTCCGTTCGGCTGGCTGTTGACGATCGTGCTGGCCACGGCGGCACCGGCGCGCGCGCAGCAACCCGACTTCGCGACGGAAGGCGGCGCCTGGAACTCGGTATCCCAACTGATGCAGATCGCGCGCGATCGCGGTGCGAGCGCGCAGGCCGTCGATCGCCTGGACATCGGCACGCTGCAAGCGGACGACTCACTCCTGATACTCGCACCCGACCAGCCTCTGCCGGGGCGGGAGATCACGGCTTTCTTGCGGGCGGGCGGGCGTGTGGCGCTGGCCGACGACTTCGGCAGCGGTCGCTCGCTCCTCTCGACCTTCCAGATCGGGCGCGACACACCGAGCCCCGACCTCGCGCCCCGGCTCCGCGGCAACCCCGCGCTGCTGGTGGCGAGAGCCCGTGGACAGCACCGCCTCGCCAACGGGGTGCGGGCGCTCGTGACCAACCACCCGGCGATGGTCTACCACCGGGCGCTCTCCCCGATCTTCGAGCTCAGCCAGGGCGAGGCCCTGGTGCTGGCCGGCGCGGTCGGTTCGGGTCGGCTCGTGGTGCTCTCGGACCCCAGCGTGCTGATCGACAACATGCTGGAGCTCCGGGGCAACCGTGTCTTCGCCGAGAACCTGATCGACTACCTCGACGACGATCGGGGTGGGCGGCTCTTCGTGCTCGGCCCCGGAGCGCGGCTGGTCGGTCGCTGGGGCGAGCCGGGGGCGGACCGTCCGCTCCACGAATCTGCGGGCGACGCTGGAGGCGGTCGCTTCGCTCGAGGTGCCGCC
The DNA here is from genome assembly GCA_963832725.1 of uncultured Pseudomonadota bacterium. Classification (GTDB taxonomy): domain Bacteria; phylum Myxococcota_A; class Polyangia; order Polyangiales; family Sandaracinaceae; genus JAEZBP01. The sequence goes on along the minus strand of CAWHVG010000003.1, from coordinate 267,405 downwards.
GCTCGCGATGCGCGTGGCGGGCCTGGCGCTGGCCGCGATCGCGGTCATCCTCGCTCTGGGCGCCCTGCCCCGCCGCTCGCCCTACCGTGCCGAGCGCATGTTCGCGGGACCCTCGGCCCAAGGCGGGTTCGTGGGGCGGGTCCGGTTCTTCGCCGAACATCCCTCGAACCTCTTCCCGCCTCTGATGGTCTACAAGCTCGAGCTCGAAGCGGAGATCCTCCGGCGCTTGGCGCTGCCGGAGCAGACGCGGCTGCGCGAGGTGTTGGCCGGCATGCGCGCCCGCGGGCTCGGAGAAGAGGACGTTGACGCGATGCGCGCGCTGATGGTCGAGCTCGACGAGCTGCACGAGGCGGGCTCGGCGCCGCGGGTCTCCGCGCGTCGCTTCCGCCAGATCGTGGAGACCGGAGAGAAGCTGCTCGGGCGGCTGGGAGAGATGAGAGCGGCATGAGCACGCAGCAGATTCGAGCCCGATACGCTGGCCAGCGTCTCCGAGACCTGCCGCGTGGTGATGGAGGAAGTGTCGCGGGTCTTCGTGGGGCCCGACGAGGTCCCCGAGCTCCTGCTGGTCTCGCTCCTGGCACGGGGCCACGCGCTGCTCGAGGGCGTGCCGGGCGTCGCCAAGACGACCCTCTGCAAGGCCTTCGCCTCGACCCTCGGCTGCCGCTTCTCGCGCGTGCAGTTCACGCCGGATCTCCTGCCCGCCGACATCACCGGGACCTACGTGCTCTCGCCCAAGGAGGGCCTCTTCCAGCTCCGCGAAGGTCCGATCTTCGCGAACGTGGTGCTCGGCGACGAGATCAACCGCGCTCCGGCCAAGACCCAGAGCGCGCTCCTCGAGGCCATGCAGGAGCACCAGGTCACCATCGAGGGCGACACGCGGCCGCTGCCCACGCCCTTCATCGTGCTGGCCACCCAGAACCCGGTGGAGCAGGCGGGGACCTATCCGCTTGCCCGAGGCCCAGATCGATCGCTTCCTGGTCCGGCTGGTCATCGGCTACCCGAGCCCGAGCGACGAGAAGGGCATCCTGCGACGCTTCACCGACGGCTCGCCCAAGCCGCACGCGGTGTTGGAGCCGGAGCAGATCCTCACCATGCAGCACCTGGTCGATCGGGTGCACGTGGAGGACGCGATCCTCGACTACGTGGTGCGCCTCGCCGGCTTCACGCGGGAACACGCCCGCCTCTTCCTCGGCGTCTCGCCGCGCGCCTCGCTGGCGCTGGTGCGGGCGGCGCGCGCCCGCGCGTTGGTCGCGGGACGCCCCTTCGTGCTGCCCGACGACATCAAGCGGCTGGCCGTCCCGGTCCTGGCCCACCGGCTGGTGCTGACGCCGGAGGCCGAGATGGAGGGCGCGCAGCAAGAAGCCATCGTGCGCCAGGCGCTGGAGCAGGTCCCCCACCGTCGCGAAGGTCGCTAGATGTCCGAGGCGGAAGTCGCGACCGGGTTGGCCGAGCAATCGGCGTCGAGATTGGGGGCGCGCCCCCACAGGAAGTGCAAAGCACTTTCGAGGAGGCTCGCCCCGAATCGGCGTCGAGGGCCGGCCAGAACGTGTTGCGATTCCGCGGAGGACGTCGTGCTCCCGATCCCCACCTCCACTGCGTTCGCGACCCTCGCTGGAGCGATGGCGATGATCGGGATCGGCATCGTCTCGGCCTCCTGGCCGGCGGTGATCCTGGGCGGCGCGGTGGTGGTCGGGCTGGCGCTGGCGCTGGCGATGACGATGCCGCTCGGCCGCCGGGTGCGGCGGCACCGGCTGGAGTTCGCCTGGTGGCTGGCCCACGCGGAGCCGGGCTCGGGCGGCGGCGCGGTCGTGCCCGGCAAGCCCTTCAGCGTGCGCTGTTTTTTGCGGCACCGGGCCGGCGTGAAGCTGCCCCTGCGCGACCTGGTGCCGGTCGTGCCGGGCGGCGCACAGCGGGTGGACGACGAGCCCGACGCGCTCGTGCTCGAGCCCAACGCGCGCACCGACTTCACCTTCCAGCTGGTCGCGCCGGCCGCGGGCCGCGTGGTCCTGCACGGGCTGGCCGTGACCCTGCCCGGCATCTTCGGGCTCTTCGAGGTCCCCCTCTACTTCCCGAACCCGCTCGTCATCAAGGTGCTGCCGCAGGCGGCCTGCGCAGCCGGGCCGTGCCGCGCACCATCACCGGGCTGCCCGTGGAGCGCAGTCGGAGCGAGCTGCTCTCGGCGCCGGAACGGGAGCGGCACGGAGCTGCGCGAGCTGCGGCAGCTTCCGGCCGGGCGACCCATTCAAGTCATCGCGTGGAAGGCCAGCGCGCGCGCCGGTCGGCTCATGGTCCGCGAGGTGGAGCAGGAGGTGCAGCAGACCCGCTACGTCGTGTGGACGTGAGCGGGACGATGCGTGGGGCGAGCCGGGGCGCCGCAAGCTCGACTTCGCCGTCGAGGCGGCCGCGGCGGAGGCACGGCGCACGCTCGACGCCGGCGACCGCATCGGGCTGGTGACGGTCGACGGTCGGGTCCTCGGGCACGTGCTGCCGAACGACGGTCGGCCTCAGATGCTGCGCATCTTCGAGGCGCTCCTCGACGCCACCGAGGCGGTCGACGAGGACCTCACGGAGGTCGACGACGACGAGGTCGCCGCCGTGGTCGGACGCTATGTGCGCCAGCAAGATGGCATCGATTTCAGCCGCGGCGACGGGAAGGGCTGGAACGTGCCGCTCCTGGTCCGCCACGCGTCGAAGCGCTATCCGGCGTCGAGGACCGCGAGAAGGTGCGCGCCAGCAGCCCCGCGGGCGCGCTGCTCCGGCGCTTCTGCCGGGTGCGGGGGATCCCTCTGCCCTACCGACCCGACCCGCGCGACGGCGCCAAAGGACCGGGGCTGGCCGCCGCGCTGCGCGAGGCCGGCGGCCGCAGCCGCTCGCCGATGTCGATCGTGCTCATCACCGACTTCGACGGAGTCGGTCAGCCGGACGAGCTGACCTCGACGGTGAAGATGCTGCGCTTGCACGGCCACTCCGTCTCCATGGTGGTGCCCGACGGGACGACCTTCGTCACGCCTCCCGACGAGGGCGTCGGTCGCGACGTCTACACGGCGTACGCGCGAGCCGAGCAGCGCCGGTTCGAGGAGGCGCGCGCGCTCTTCACGCCGGCCGGTGTGCCGGTCGTGCGCGCCACGGCGGAGGACAGGCCGGGACTGGTGTTGCTCCGCGCACAATCGGCGAGGCGGCGGGCGGCATGAGCGACGCGCCCGCGTGGGAGGATCCGCGCCGGGTCCTCCGGCGACACCAGATCGCGCCGAAGCGCGCCTTCAGCCAGAACTTCCTGGTCTCGCGCTCCGCCGTCGAGCGGATCGTGGAGGCGCTCGCGCCGCAATCGGACGAGCTCACGCTCGAGCTCGGACCGGGGCTCGGGACGTTGAGCGCGGCGCTGGTGCGGGCCGGCGCGGCAGGTGCTCGCGATCGAGCGCGACCGCGACATGCTCGCGGTGCTCGAGGAGGAGCTGGGCGATTGCGCGCGCTTCTCGGTTCGCGAAGGCGACGCGACGGAGGTGGACCTGCGCGCGCTCGCGGCGGAGCACGGGCCGCTGGCCGTCGTCGGCAACCTCCCCTACGCCGTCACGGGCGCCATCCTGCGCAACCTCACCACCCACCGGCACGCGCTGAGCCGAGCCGTGGTGATGGTGCAGCGAGAGGTGCGCGACCGCCTGCTCGGCCGGCCGGGGACCAAGGCGTACGGCGCGCTGAGCGTGTTCGTGCAGGCGAGCTTCGCGGTCGCGCCGGTGCTCAAGGTGCCCGCCGGGGCCTTCCATCCACCGCCGAAGGTGGAGAGCGCGGTCGTGCGGCTGGTCCCGCACGCTGTCCCGCGGGCGGAGGAGACCGAGCCCTTCCGCGAGGTGGTCCACGCGGCCTTCGGCACGCGGCGCAAGACCCTCCGCAACGCCCTCAAGCGCATCAGCGCGGAAGCGGCTCTGGAGAAGGCGGGCATCGACGGCGCGCGCCGGGGCGAGACGCTCTCGATCGAGGAGCTCGCCGCCGTCGCCGGCGCGTGGGCAGAGCTCTCGGGCCGCGCGTAACAGCGCACGGCCGGCTCGCCTTTCGCGGGTACGCCGCCCCACGTCGGGCACCAAATCCCGTGCGCACCTGCGGGTGGGGGGAGGCTCGAGACTCCCCTGGAGCTGGCCGAACGGGTCATCGCCCCTCTGCGCTCCCTGTCGGCTCGAGCGCGCGCGCTCACTCGCCGGAGGCGGGCACGCCCAACGTGTCCAGCCGAGCCCGCGCCATCGCCGCGATGACGCGCTGGTCCGGACGGGCGCTCTCGTCGTCGGCCAGCGCGGCCAAGCGCTGCCGCGCCGGAGCCAGTGCCGCCGGCTCCGCCTCCCGCCGCGCGAGGCCGTCGGGCGTGAGCATGCGCGCCACCTGCAACGCCGCCTGCGCCGCGGCCGGCGCCAAGAGCGGATCGCGGCCGCTCGCCATGGTCGAGAGCGCGTCCAGCGCCAGCTCGGGCTCGTGCATCTGGTCGCTGGCGCGGACCGCCGCGAGTCGCACGGCCCGCGAGCGTCCTGCGTCCAGGCGTTCGAGGACCGCGCCGTCGCCGAGGCGATCGACGACGCGCGCGAGCTCGACCGGGTCGGCGTTGCGCACGGCCAGGAAGGGGTCCGGCGACTGGGCGTGGGTGCCGGACGCGCCGAGCGCCAGGACGGCGAGGATCATGAGCGCCTTCCGTGCTCGCATCGGGCCCAGCATGCAGGACCCATCGCGCTGGCGCCAAGGACGGCTCGCCACGCCCGGCCAGCGCGCGCACGCCGGGGAGCCCGAGGCGCGTGACAGGGGCGCCGGCGCGAGCGACGCTGCACGCCGTGAGCATCCTCGACAAGCGGGTGGAGGCGGTGCGGCTCGCCCTGGTGATGGTGGGCCTCCCCGCCCGCGGCAAGACGCACATGGCACGGCGCATGGAGCGCTACCTGCGCTGGCTCGGCTACCGAACGCGCGTGTTCAACGTCGGCAACTACCGGCGCGAGCGCATGGGCAGCCACCAGCCGCATCGCTTCTTCGACCCCGAGAACGCCGAGGGCCGCGCCGCCCGCCGCGAGGTCGCCATGGCGGCGCTCGAAGACATGCTCTCGTGGTTCGCCGAAGGCGGCGAGGTCGGCCTCTACGACGCCACCAACACCACCCGCGCGCGCCGCTCGCTGCTGGCCGACCGACTGCGCGCGCACGGGCTCACCGTCGTCTTCGTCGAGTCCGTCTGTGAGGACGAGGCCGTGATCGAGTCCAACATCCGGCAGACCAAGCTGCACATGCCGGACTACGCCGGGATGGACCCGGACGCGGCCGTCCGCGACTTCCGCGCTCGCATCGCCCACTACACGCGCGTCTACGAGCCGGTGCAGGAGGACGAGGGGAGCTTCGTCCGGGTGATCGATCTCGGGCGAATGCTCGTCGCCCACCGCATCCACGGCTACCTGCCGTCGCGGCTGGTCTACTTCGTGATGAACCTGCACGTGACGCCGCGGTCCATCTGGCTCGCGCGGCACGGGGAGAGCCTCTACAACCTCGCCGACCGCGTCGGCGGCGACCCGGGTCTGAGCGAAGCCGGGAGCGGGTTCGCGCAATCGCTCGCCACCTATGTGCGCGACCTCGGCCTCGACCGGGCCGGCGTGCGCGTCTGGACCTCGACCCTGAAGCGCACCCGGCAGACCGCGGCGCCGCTCGGCTTGCCGACCGAAGAGTGGCGCGCGCTGGACGAAATCGACGCGGGCGACTGTGACGGAATGACCTACGACGCGATCCGGCGGACGATGCCGGAGCAGCACGCGGCGCGGCGCGAGCACAAGCTCACCTATCGCTACCCGCGCGGCGAGTCCTACATCGACGTGGTGCGCCGGCTCGAGCCGGTGATCGTCGAGCTCGAGCGGGAGCGGCGCCCCGTGCTGGTCGTGGCCCATCAGGCCGTCCTCCGCGCGCTCTACGCCTACCTGATGGACCGTCCGCCCGAGGAGCTCCCCTATCTCGCCATGCCGTTGCACACGGTGATCCGCCTCACCCCGATCACCTACGGTTGCGAGGAGGCGCGAATCCCCTTGCCGCCCCAGCCGTCTTCGCCGGCCGCTCACTGACCCGGAGGACTCGAACCGACGCGCGTGGGGCTGACGGGAGGGCCCCGACCTGGTAGGCATGCCCCCGGAGGTGTTGCGCATGCGGTCCTTGGGAATCGTACTGCTCACGACGTTCCTCGCGCTCCCCCTCGCCCACGCCCAGCGCGGACGGCGAGGAGGCGGCGAGCTGAACGAGAACATCGAGCGCCTGTCCTCGCGGAGCCACGAGGAGGTCCGGAGCGCCATCGAGGCGCTCGGGCTGATGGGCGACCCTCGCGCGGTGAGGCCGCTCGCGGACCGGATTCCGGCACGGCCTGCCGCCCGCGTTGCTCGACATCGCGGTCGACACGCTGATCGTCCTGGGCCGCCACGACGCCGGTCCGCTGCTCTTCGAGCTGGCGGAGCATCGCCGCCCCGAGGTGCGCCTCAAGGCGGTGCAGGCTCTCGCGGCCCTGCAGCCACGCGGCGCCGATCGGGCGCTCATCGACGCGCTCGCCGACGAAAACCCCGCGGTTCGCAGTGCCGCCGCCTCGGCGCTCGGCGAGATCGGCGCCCAGAGCGCGATGGACGCCCTCTTCCACTCGCTCGACCGCCAGAACGGGGAGGCGGCGAGCGCGATCGGACGCATCGCCGGCCCGGCCGACGTGGACCGCTTCCTCGGCTACCTCGGACAGCTCCCCTTCTCGCTGATCACCCCGGCGCTCGACGAGATGCTGCACCGGCAGAACCTGGCCGAGTCCGCCCGGATGAGCATCGTGCACCACCTCTCCGAGCTGGCCACGCCGGAGGTCCGCGCCTTCCTCGAGCAGGTCGTCAGCACCCTGCCGAGCTCGCCCGTCCGCAGCGCCGCCGAGGACGCCATCCCGAGGATTCTCGCAATGACCCCGCATCGCTCCACATCGCGGCATCCCTCCACACCGCGACATCGCTTCACGTTGGCGCTCGCCTTCACGCTGGCTGCGGGCTGCGGCGGCGCCTCCATCGGGCTCTCGCCGACCTTCCCCGACAATCAGCCGGCCGCCCTGGGCGACGTGGTGAGCCGGGTCCAGGCCGACGACGCGCATCCTCGCCCGATGGCCGTCGGTCTGAGCGGCGACCACCTCTACGCGTACGATCTGAGCGCGGGCCGCATGCTGTGGAACGTGCCGGTCGAGGATCCTCGGACAGCGCCGAGCATCGCCGGCGACCTCGTGGTGCTGCACGAGGGCAACCGGGTGGTCGCGCGGCGGCTCACCGACGGAGGCGCGGCCTTCACCGTCGCCGACCAGGACTTCCGACTCGCCGGCGCGGCCGGTGAAGGTCCGCTCGCGGCGATCGTGCTCTCCACCGGCGGTGGAGTCGGCGCGCGCTCGCGGGTGCTGATCGTGCGTGGCGGCGGCATCGACTCGGCGATCGAGCTCGACTCGGCCGCGGGTGTGCCGGCCGTGCGCGGTGGGCTCGTGTTCCTCCCCTGGGGCAACCAGAACGTCTCGGTGATCGACCCCGCGACCGGGCGCGAGGCAGCCCGCCTCCGCTTCATGGAAGGCGTGGTCGGACACGCGCGCGCCACCGACGCCGGCGTGTTCTTCGGGCAGCAGGGCGTCGGCCGCGTCGCCGCCGAGGTCCCCCAGGGCGTCGGCTGGTTCCAGCCCGACGTCCAGGCCCTCCCCGGCCAGCCACCGCTCTGGCGCGACGCCTACGCCCCGCCGGCAGGCCCGCGGAGCGCGGAGCACCGGATCCGGTTGGTGTGGACCCCCCAGCCGGGTGAAGGCGCCGTGCAGGCGACCGACGGAACGCTCTACATGAGCTTCTATCGGCTGGTCTTCGGGCTGGCCCAGGACGACCTGACCCCCCGCTTCGTGTACGAGCATCCGGCCGACATCGTTGGCGCGACCGCGCGCGAGGGCGGCGTGCTCTTGGCGGACGCGGACGGTGGACTGACCTACCTGGACGCGCAGGGCCGCCCGCGCTGGAGCGCCGAGACCGGCCAGCACCCGAGCGTGGTCGCGCTGCGAATCGGCGGCTTCACGCCCCCCGACGAGGCGCCTGCCGCAGCGCTGCCGCCGCTGGCCGATCAGCTCCTCGGTGCCGCGATGAACACCGACACGCGCTTGGTCCCCGGGCGGGCCTACGCGGTTCGCCTGCTGGCGGCGCAGCCCGCCGAGGGCGTGACGGAGCGGCTGATCGTGCTGTGCGACGACGCCTCGCTGCCGGCAGAGCTTCACGGCGCGGCGTGCGACGCGCTGTCCACCCGCGATGTCGGCAGCGACGCCGTCCTCGCCGCGCTCGAACGCCACGCCAGCTTCCTCACCGGCACGCACGCGCCGCCCGTCGGCGCGCTCGCCATGGCGGCGGCGCAGCAGAACGAGCGGCGGGCGGTGCCGCTCCTGCTCGCGCAGCTCCGCGATCCCGAGACCCCCGACGCGGCGCTGGTGCCGCTGGCCGATGCGCTGGCGCGGCTCGGCGACGACAGCGCGATGGAGCCGCTCTCGGACTTCCTGTGGCTCTACCACGCCGACTCGAACGACGAGACGCTCGCGCAGGGGCTGGGCGCCGTGGGCCGGGCGCTGATCGCCCTCGGCGGTCCCAGCGGCCGCGAGGAGGTGCAGCGGGTGAGCGATGCGCCCTTCACGACGCCCGAGGTGCGCGCGCAGCTCACGGCCGCACTGCAGGCCGAGCAGGGCGACGAAGGTAGCGAGGAGAGCGGCGACGCGCAGGGCGACGGCGGCGACGAAGGCTGACCTCGGGATGAAATCCGGGCCGCGCGCGCGTTCACGGGCTGCGTGGTCCGGGCTCGCCGTGCCGCGTCTCGGGCGCTGCGCAGCAAGTTGCGGTTTTCGTGCCCCGATGGCACCTCACTCGCCATGAGCGCTCCTCTCCGCCGCCGGCTCCGGCCCGCCATCTTCATCGCCGTCTGCATGGGGGTGTTGGGCACGGGCTGCCCGCGCAGCAGCGGGCAGCAGGACCTCGGCACCCTGCCCTCGATCACGACCGAGGACCCCGACGCCGAGGCGGATCTGCGCGAGGCCCGTCAGGCGGCCGAGGCCGGCCAGGCGAGCGATGCCGAGGAGCGCTACCGCCGCTTCCTCGACGAGCACCCCGACGACCCTCTCGCGCCGGTGGCGGAGCTGGGCCTCGGCCGCGTGTTGCTCGCCAACGGCGACGTGGAGGGCGCGCTGTCGCGCTTCGGACACGTCGCCGAGGCCGACGACGCGCGCGTCGCCGAGCGTGGTCGCTTCTACCGCGGCGTCGCATTGCAGCTCGCCGGACGTCACGACGAGGCGCTGGAGCTTCTCCGTCCGCTCGTCGGTCGCACCGTCGATCCCGAGGAGACCTCGCTGCTCCTACGCACCATCGCCGCCGCCGCCGATCGCACCGGCAGGACGGTCGTGGCCCTGGACGCGCTCGATCGGCTCGCGGGCGACGAGAACCTCCCGCAGCCCGAGCGCGACCGGGCGCGCGCCGACCTCACCGAGCTGGTCGGTCAGGCCGATGCAGACGCCATCGGCCGCGCCTACGACGAGCTCCCGCGGGAGGGCGTGGCCTGGCCGGACGTGGCCGCACGCGCGATCCGTCTGGCCTTCGATGCCGGCGACATGGCGCGCGTCTCCGCCATCGTCGCCGAGCTGCGCGAGCGTCAGATCCCCATGAACGAGGAGCTGGCGGAGCTCGCCGTCCGCGCCGAGCGAACCGAGCGCGCCGACCCGCGCGTGATCGGCGCCATCCTTCCCCTGACCGGCCGCGGCCGGGAGGTCGGGCAACGGGCGGTCCGCGGCCTGATGCTCGCTTCCGGCGCGCCCACAGACGGCCCGCCCGGCCCCGATGCCCCGCAGCTCGTGCTGCGCGACGACGGCGGTGACCCGGCGCAGGCCGCGCGCGCGGTCGAGGACCTCGTCTCCGTGCATCGGGCCATCGCCATCGTGGGCCCCCTCGAGGGAGCCGCTGCGCAGGCCGCCGCCCGGCGAGCGCAGGAGCTGGGCGTGCCACTGATCACCCTCGTCCCGGACCCCGCGGTCGTCCAGGCCGGCGAGCTGGTGTTCCGGCTCTTCGAGGGCCCGCGCGAGGAGGCGAGCGCGCTGGTCGCGGCAGCGCGGAGCCGCGGTGCGCGGCGCTTCGCCATCCTCCGTCCCTCCCACGGCTACGGAGAGCGAATGGCCGCGGCGTTCGCAGAGGCGGTCCGCGCAGCCGGCGGCGAGGTGGTGCGCACGGAGACCTATCCGGCCGACGCGACCGCGTTCGGGACGCCGGTGCGGCAGCTGGCCGCGGCGCACTTCGACGCGCTCTTCGTGCCGGACAGCGGCCGCGCGCTCAGCCTGATCGCGCCCGCGCTGGCAGCCGCCGGCCTCTGGAGCACGCCCGCGGGCGTGCCGGCCCCGCGCGGCGGGCGGGCCGTCACTCTCTTGGCGCCGAGCGTGGCGGTGGACGCCCGCGTCGCGCGGGCGTCCCGCTATCTCCAAGGGGCGCTCTTCGCGACGCCTTTCCACGCCGCCAGCGCCGACGGGCGCGCTCGCGCGTTCACCGACGCCTACCGGGCGCGCTTCGACGAAGCGCCCGACGCCTTCGCCGCCTTCGCCTACGACGCGTTCGAGCTGGTGGAGCGGGGCGTGCAGGCCGGGCGGACCACCCGCGGAGACCTCGGCCGCTGGCTTCGCGAGGAGGGCCGGAGCGACACCGCCGGCGCGAGCGGTGGGCTCGGCCCGAACCGCGGACCGGCGCGCTCGAGTCAGGTGCTGGAGCTGCGCGGTGACGCCTTCGTGCCTCCGGGCACGGCGCCCGCGAGCTGAAGCTCTCCGAACCATCCCCGGTCGCTGCCGATCCGGCCACCCGCGGCTTCGCTGCGCAGCTCACGGTCGGCAGCGCTCTGGACGCCCAGGCCCGTGTCGGCGATTCACCTCGAGCCCGAGCCGGCCGAGCCACCAGCCGAGCTCCGGCGCACGATGGCGCTCTCGACCTTCAGCCGCCCAGCGTGAGGACGACCGCCACCAGACCGCCGGCGAAGAGGAACGCCGCCACGGCCAGGCCCAGCAAGAGCGCGAGCGGGGGCCCGGAAGACGGCTTCGGCATGGGCTGCGGCAGCGCGTGCGGTCGCCCCGGCGCGCTCGCGTGCGCCGCCTGCACCGCCGACGCGGTGGCGGCGGGCTGCGCCGTGACCTGTGCGCCGGCGGGCACGGGGCCGGGATCGGTCGGCGAGCTTCCGGCCGCCGCCGCCAGCGCCGCCTCCAGCTCCGCCTGAGGCCGCTCCGCCCACTCTTCCGCGGTGCCGGCCACACCGAACGCCGCCAGCGCCGCGTCCACGAGCGCCGTCGGCGAATCGAAGCGCTGCGCCTTGTCCTTCGCGAGCGCGGTCTCGATCACGGTGTCGAGCGCCGCCGGCAGCCCCGGCGCCACGCTCGACAGGGCGGTCGGGTTCTGCCGCACGATCTTCATCAAGATCTCGGCGACCGTCGGCGCCTCGAACGCGATCTTCCCCGACAAGGCCTCGTAGAGGATGGCGCCGATCGCGAACACGTCCGTGCGCGTGTCCACGTCGGGCAGCCCTTTGGCCTGCTCGGGGGACATGTAGTAGGGCGATCCCAGCGTCGTTCCGAACGCGGTGAGCTTGGGCCCCATCTCGACCTGCAACTTCACCGACCCGAAGTCGAGGAGACGCACGACGTCGCCTTCCGGCCCGGCGCAGAGGAAGACGTTGTCCGGCTTCAGGTCGCGGTGGATGACCCCGAAGCTGTGCGCGTACTCCAGCGCGCTCGCCACCTGCGCGAGCATCCGCAGCGCCCGCGCGGGGCTCTGCGCGCCCTCGCCGCGCAAGAGGTCGCCCAGCTCGCGCCCGACGAGGTACTCCATCGTCATGTAGCGCGAGCCATCGTCGGTCTCGCCGAAGTCGATCACCTTCACGATGTGCGGGTGATCGAACATCTCGGCCGTCTCGTACTCGCGGTTGAAGCGCTCGACCGCGATCTCGTCCTCGGCCACGTCCGGGTGCAGGACCTTGATGGCCACCCGCTGCCGAGTCTCGGCGTTGCGCGCCTCGTAGACCGCGCCCATCGCGCCGTCGGCCACGTGCGCGACGACCACGTAGTCACCGAGCGCCGCGCCGAGACGCGGATCCGGCTCCTCGCCCGGCGGCGTCACCTCGATGGTCAAGCCGCCATCCTGCCCACAAAACGCGACGTCGTCGGGGTACTGGGCACCACAGGTCGCACAGCGGCGGGTCACGACCCGGATGCTAGCACACCGGCGCGCCCCCGATCGCCCCGACATGGGCCTTTCGCATCCCCCGTCCGCCGGGCTATTCCTGCCTCTCGATGCTGAGTCGGATCGGCAGCCGCTTCGAGTCGTTCTTCCGCGCCACGGCCCCCGATCCCTTCGTCCTCGCGGTCGCTCTGACGGCCCTCACCCTGGGCCTCGCGGTCGCCGTGGAGGGTGTCGGGCCGCTCGTCGCCATCCGCGCGTGGCAGGGCGAGAGCGGGTTCTGGAGCCTGCTCGCGTTCTCGATGCAGATGGTGCTCATCCTGGTCACGGGCCACGCGCTCGCGTCGACGGGGCCGGTGCGCTCGCTGATCCGGCGGCTGGCGGCGTGGCCGAGGACGGGCGGTCAGGCGGCGGCGCTGGTCGCGTTCGTGGCCATCGCCTGCGCGCTCTTGAACTGGGGTCTCGGGCTGATCGTCGGCGCGCTCTTGGCGCGGGACGTCGGGCGGAGCTGCGCCCGGCGCGGCGTGGCGGTGCACTATCCGCTCCTCGTCGCCGCCGGCTACTCCGGCATGATGTGCTGGCACGGCGGATTCAGCGGGACCGCCCCGCTCAAGGTGACGACGGCGGCCGACCTCACACGGTTTCTGGGCCCCGAGCTGGCGCACGAGATCCAGCCCATCCCCTTCACCGAGACGGTGCTCGGCACCTCGAACCTGATCGTCACGGGCGGCCTCTTGCTGCTCGTGCCGGCGCTCGCGTACCGGCTGTCGCCGGCGGAAGGCGTGGTGGGCGTCGAAGGCTACGCGGGGACCGACGAGGACACGCGGGACGTGCCGGCGTTCGGGCGCAACGGACTGGCGGGGCTGCTCGCGGCGGCGGCGGCGCTCCTCGCGGCCGGCTGGAGCTGGCTGACGCGCGCCGTGGGCACGACGCCGGTCCTCTTGGTCATCGCGCTCGCCATCACCGGCGCCGCCGTGGCGCTCGCGCACGGCCGGCAGGCGGAGGAGCCGGCTGACACCGTCCCCGAGCGGCTGGAGCGCAGCCCGTGGATGATGGCGGTGGCCGGCGTCCCACTCTCGATGGCCGTGGTCCGCTACTTCGTCGACGTCGGCGTGGCGGGCCTGGAGCCGAACGGGATCGACCTGATCTTCTTGACGGCGGGGCTGCTCCTGCACGGCTCGCTGGCGCGCTACGCGAAGGCGCTCGGCGAGGCGACGAGCGGCGCCGCCGGCATCATCCTGCAGTTCCCCTTCTACGCGGGCATCATGGGCGTGATGCGCGCGACCGGTCTGGCCCGCGACGCGGCCACCTGGCTCGCCGACGCGGCCCCCCGCGAGCTCTACACGAGCGCCACCTTCCTCTCGGCCGGCGCGCTCAACCTCTTCGTGCCGAGCGGCGGAGGCCAGTGGGCGGTGCAGGGCCCGATCGCCGTCACCGCGGCGCGGGAGCTCGGCGGGCCGCTCTCACAGGCCGTGATGGCCGTCGCCTACGGGGACCAGTGGACGAACATGCTCCAACCCTTCTGGGCGCTGCCGCTCCTGGCGATCACCGGGATCCGTGCGCGCGACATCCTCGGCTACACGGCGCTCTTCATGCTCGCCGGCGGCGCCTGGGTCATCGCCTGTCTGATCGCGTTCTCGATGCGCTGAGCGGCTCGCTCAGTCGCGCTCGCGGTGGCGCTCCCAGCGGTCCACCACGCGGTCGTGCACCAGCGTGAGCTCCTCGCCATCGTCGGTGCGCACACGGAAGCAGATGCGGCTGCGTGTGCCGGTGCCCTCGTTCCACCGTCCGAGCACGGCGGCGATGCCGACCCGCTGATCTTCGTCGTGGAACGCCGTCGGCGCGTAGGGCCACCCGACCGCCTCTCTCACTTCGACGCGCACCGCGTCGACGACGGGCTCCCAATCCGGCACGGCGATCCCCGCCTCGCGACGGAGCTCGGCCACGGCCTGCTCGATCCCTTCCCGTCAAGCGCCGCGTGAGCGCACGGGGCTTCGTAACCACCACCAAGAGGTACTCGGAGCTGATCCGGCGCGCGACGAAGTCCCGCTCTTCGCCGCTGATGTGCACGAGCCAGCTCACCCCACCGCCGAGCCGCGCGACGCGCGACGCGACGTCGTCCATCACCACGCAAAGGTGGGCACCCACCACCTTCACATCGAAGGCAGACAGCGCCGCGCAGTAGTCCACGCACTCGCCTTCATCGTCGACGAAGCAGGCCGCGAGCACGCCCGTCGTCCGATAGAGAAGACGTCGCAGGGTAGGCGTGAACGCGCTCTCGTCCTGATCACGCGGCGCCTCGCGCGCCCAGCTCCGCTCGATGGGCGGGCTCAACGGTCCCCCTCGCCGATGGCTTCGAAGGCCCGGCGGGCCGCCGCCTCGTCCACCCGCGGGCGCGTCGCCGCCGCCAGGCTCCGGAGCAGCTCGTTCAAGCGCGCCGCCCGCAGCGAAGCCAGCCGCTCGCTCCCGCAGCGTCGCGATCGCTTCGTCGTGGCTCACGCGCACCGCGGGCACGATCTCCGTCACCACCACGTCGTGCCACCCGAACGCGCTGCGCACCGGCTCGGGCGTCAGGCCCGGCTGGTCGGACTGGAAGAGCGCGGCCAGGAACGAAGGGTCGGCCGGGTCGGTGCGGGCGAAGGGCGGGAGCTCCTCCACCGTGACGGCGAAGGGCTCGTCGGCGGGCGGGCGGCGCCGGAGCGCCAGGATCTCGGCCGCGGGATCCTCCGAGCGGGCGAGCCGGTCGTGGAGCGCGCGGATCCACCGCTCGGCGGCGTCCGCCACGGCGGGAGGTGCGCCCTCGGGCACGCGGGCCAGCACGTGGACCGAGCGACGCCGCTCCGGACGCGAGAAGCGGGTCGGCGCGGCAGCGTAGGCGGCCTCGAGCGCGGCGGGGTCGATCGCGTCCGCCGTGACCTCGGCCTCCACCGTGCGGGCCAAGAGCGCCTGCACCGCGGCCCGGCGCGCCGCCTGCCGCACGGCCGGATCGCGGGCCAACCCCGCTCGCTCCGCTTCCTTCGCGAGGAGCGTCTCGTCCTCCAGCCGCGCGAGCGCCGTCCGCGGCGCCACCTCCGCCGCTCGCGCCGCCGCGGTCACGCCGGCCACCCGGATCGGCCAGCCGTCGACCGTGCTCACCACGTCGCCGCCGACCACCGCGTCGCCGCGCACTCGCTCCGCCTCGACCTCGGCCGACCCGCTCCCGCCTCCGCATGCCGTCAGAAGGAGGAGCATCGAGACCACCCTGCCCGCGCGCTTCACTCGCCGACCGTGGGCCGTCAGGATCTCTACCCCCGCCCGCAGCACCGCCAGCCCGGTGAGCAGGAGGAGCATGGCCGCCAGGTAGTCGTGCTCGCGGAGCTGCACCACGCCCCAGAAGAGCGCGGCGAGCGCCGCCAGCACCAGCAGAAGGCCCGAGCCGTCGCGCACCAAGCGCCCCATCGGCGACAACATAGCGCCCTCCCCCGGCCGATGGCCACTGCGTGGCGGGCTGGTGAGCATCGGCACCGGCCCTCTTGACCACCGGCCGCACGTGGGCGCACGCTCGACGGGAGGGCTGTTGAGCGAACCGCTCCGATTTGGGAAATACCTTCTGCTCGAGCGCATCGGGGTGGGAGGCATGGCCGAGGTCTTCAAGGCGAAGATCCTCGGGGCGGAGGGATTCGAGCGCCTGGTGGCGATCAAGCGCATCCTGCCTCACCTCGTCGAGGACGATGACTTCGTGAAGATGTTCATCGACGAGGCGAAGATTGCTGTTCGCCTCCAGCACCCGAACATCGTCGCGATCCACGACCTCGGGCGCGCGGACGGCACGCTCTACATCGCGATGGAGTTCGTGTTTGGCCGCGATCTGAGGGCGATCTACGATTTCGAGGAAGCGCGCAAGAGCGCGCCGCCGATCGGGATCGCCTGTCACATCGTGATGAAGACCTGCGAGGCGCTGCACCACGCGCACTTCGCCACCGGCCCTCGCGGCGAGCCACTGCAGGTCATCCACCGCGACGTCTCGCCGCAGAACGTGATGGTCTCCTTCGACGGCGAGGTGAAGGTCGCCGACTTCGGCCTCGCCAAGGCCCGCGGGCGCATGGTCCAGACCCAGGCCGGCGTGGTGAAGGGCAAGCTCGCGTACATGTCGCCCGAGCAGCTGCGCGGAGAGGAGATCGACCACCGCGTCGACGTGTTCAGCCTCGGCATCCTCCTCTTCGAGCTGCTCACCGGAAAGCGGCTCTTCCTCGGACCGAGCGACATGGACACGCTGCGCTTGGTCTACGACGCGAACGTGCCGCCCATGCGCGAGGTCAACCCCGAGATCCCGCCGGAGCTCGAGGCCATCGTCCGCCGGGCGCTCGCGAAGGACCGCGACGAGCGCTACGGCACCGCGCTCGAGCTGCACGACGATCTCCAGTACTTCGCGTACTCGAGCGGTTGCTACGCCGGCGCGTCGGCGCTGCGGGCCTACCTCCGCGAGGTCTTCCCGGACGCGGCGCCGCCGCCCGAGGCGGACCTGCCGCCCTTCGCGTCGATGCCGCCGCCGCCGCTCTCGACGACTCCGCCGGTAGCGCGCCGCGAGACCTTCGTCCCGCCCGCCCGACGTCAAGAGCTGGCGCCTCCACCGCCGCCGCTGCCGGAGGTGTCGTTGGTGGAGGAGGCCTCGGCGCTTCTCGAACCGCTCGACGAGCTCGTCGATCCCTCCGAGCTCGAGCAGGAGGACACCTCACCCACCGAGCGCCCTCCCGGCCCGGCTCCGGCGGTCGTCACCCACCAGATGATCTCGACCGGACGGCCGCCGCCGCCGGAGGGCTCGGGTACCGTCGCCGCGTCCGCCCCGCGCCTGCCGAGCGAGCCGGCGGGGCTCTACGAGGACTGGCCGACGGAGCAGCTCCCGCCGGATCCCGCGGGTGGAGCCCGGCCCCGACACCAACCCCGCTCCGCCGAACGAGGATCTCCCGCCGTTCGCGCTCGACGATTGGGGCGACCAGACGGTCCACAGCCCCGCGCAGCCCGCCCAAGACGACTGGGACGACGAAGAGGACGACCGCACGGTCGTGGTCGACCCGAAGCACTCCCACGGCCACTGAGGGCGGATCCGACGGATCCGCGGCGCGAGCCCTGCGAGCGCAGCAAGCACTGTCAGGTCAAGCCGTAGTGCTTCAGCTTCTTGTGGAGCCCCTCGCGAGTGATCCCGAGCGTCTTGGCCGTCTGACTCTTGTTGTTGTCGTGGTCCTTGAGCGCCTCGAGCAGCACCCACTTCTCGACCTGCTCGATCATCTCTTTCAAGGTGCCCTTCCGCGGGTGCACCTTGTCGAGGAGGTTCTCCACCTGACGGATGCGGGGGCTGAGGTGATCGGGCTCGACGAACGTCGTCTCCCTCGATCTGGATCACGAGCCGCTGGACCTCGTTCTCGAGCTCACGCACGTTGCCCGGCCACTTGTAGGCGCTCAAGAGCTCCATGGCCTGCTGGCTGAACCCACGCACGCTTCGGCCGAACTCATGGGCGTAGCGCTTGAGGAAGTGCCCGGCCAGGAGCGGGATGTCCTCGCGGCGCTCGCGCATCGGCGGCACGCGGATCGGGAAGACCTTCAATCGATAGAAGAGGTCCTCACGGAAGCGCCCTTCCGCGACCTCCTTCTCGAGGTCTCGGTTGGTGGCAGCCACGATGCGCACGTCGACCTTCTTGGTCGTGTTGTGCCCGACGGGTCGAATCTCGCCTTCCTGCAGCACGCGGAGGAGCTTGGCCTGGAGGTTGAGCGGCATCTCGCCGACCTCGTCCAGGAAGAGCGTGCCGCCGTCGGCGAGCTCGAACAGCCCCTTCTTGTCGTCGGTCGCGCCGGTGAAGGAGCCCTTCTTGTGACCGAACAGCTCGCTCTCGAGCAGGTTCTCCGGCATGGCGGCGCAGTTCTGGGCCACGAAGAGCTTGTCCGCCCGCTCGCTCCAGTAGTGGACCGCGCTCGCGATGAGCTCCTTGCCAGTGCCCGTCTCGCCCTCGATGAGGACCGTGACGCGCGTGTTCGACCACCTTGCGGAGCTGCTCGAAGAGGCGCTTCATCACCACCGCCTCGCCGATGATTCCGTCGAAGCGGCGCCCCTGCTCGCGGCGCTTGAGGTAGTCGTTCTCGGTGCGCTGACTCTCCTCGGCCGCGCGCAGACGCCGCACCAAGCGCGCATGGGCGAAGGCCTGGCTCGCCGACTGTGCGAGCACGGCGAGGATATCCAGGTCGCGCTCGCGAAACACGCCGCTGGCGGCGCGGTTGTCGACCTGCAAGATGCCGATGATCTCGTCGTCGCCGTGCCAGAGCGGCACGCCGATGGTCGACACGATCTGGGCCCCCATGATGGAGGCCGTCTCGCCGACGTCGCGCTTCGCGTCCGCCGCCAGCACGGCCGCGCGCTCGGCCACCACCTTGCTTGAACACCGAGCGCGTGATCGGGATGGCCTCTGGAGTCCGCCGCCGCCGCGCACGCGCGTGCCGACCGGCACGTAGCGGGCAGACTTGCGGCGCGCTTTCCGCGTCGGATCCGTCCTCGCGCAGCGCCACCGTCACGTGGGTGGCGCGCGGCAGGAACGGAAGACCTGCGCCGACGACCGACGTCGATGACCTCGTCGAGATCGAGCGCACGCGCCGATGGCCTTCTGCGCCTCGTAGAGTCTCTGCAAGACGTCGCGATCGGCGCCGACCGTCGCCTCGACCGCCGCCAGCTCGTCGACCTTGCGCAGCGAGACGATGCGGGCGTCGTCGGGCTCCTCGCCGAAGGAGACGCCGATGCGGATCGGCCGCTCCGCGTCGCCGAGCATGAGGATGTCCCCCTCCCCCAGCTCGGCCTCGCGGGCGGCCGTCGGCCGACGTCGAAGCACAACGTCGCCGCGCAGGATGCGCGTGCCGTTCGTGCTGTGATGGTCGCGGACGACGTAGGCCTCGCCGGCGCGCACGATGGACGCATGCTCGCCGGAGACGTGCCACTCACCGACCACGAGGTCGTTCAAATCGGAGCGACCGAGCCGGATGACCTCGTCGCTCGACTCGAGGACACGACTCCCCTCTTGCCCTTCGACGACCTCGAGTCGAATCACGACGCCCTGCTTTCAGCGGAAAAGCTCAATCAACTCCCGCTGCGCGCTTGGAGGCGGGCGCGCACCGCCATCGCGACGCTCTCGATCTGCGTCCAGCTGGAGCGTCCCTCCTCCGCCTCGCGGAGGTGGTCGATCTCGGCCACCGCCTCCGGGCTGCCGTGGGTGGCGACCCAGTCGATCGCGTAGAGGATGTCGCCACGTGCCGACACGTCGCGGTTGTCGATCTGGCCGATGAGCGCCGTCAGCGCAGCCGCGTTTCCCCGGCCGTAGCGGGCGATCATGTAGGCGGCCTTGCGCACGACCATCGGGTTCTCGTCGGCGAGCTTGCCGATGTAGCACTCGAGGTTGTCGTTGCACTCGTCGGCGGTGTCGAGGGCCGGGTTCGTCTCCTCGAACATCTGGCGGATCTGACCGCCCTCCGGCTCGCCGTTGATGACGGTACGCAGCCGGGCGACGTCGTCGTGTGAGGCCAGGAAGGCGTAGCTGCGGGCCGCGACCACCCGGAAGTCCGGGAGCCCGTCGCGGTCGGCGGCGATGCCGTGCAAGAAGTCCAAAAGCCCCGGATCGTAGGTGTGCATGCTGGCCGCGAGCAGCTGCGAGCGCATCGCGCCCGGCGCCTCCGGCGGCCACTCCTCCGGGATACGCTGGTAGACGTCGATGAGCGTCTGGCGCAGCCGCGGCGTGTCCGACTCCTGCCGGTTGATCTGGATGAGCGAGGTCGTGCAGGTGAGCGCACGGCTGTAGACCTGCCGGTGCTCTTCCTCGCCGTGCGTCGCATCGGACACGGACATCTCCGTGAGCGGGGTGACCTGGCCCATCATGGGCGCGATCGCCTGACGGAGGCCGAGCTGGCCGAGCGCGAAGCAGGCCTCCTCGGCCACCAGGCTGCGCGGGTTCATCTTGCCCGCGGCGTCCTCGTCGCGCTGACCGACCGCGCGGATGTAGTTCTGCGCGATGTGGTTGGCTTCTTCGTTGTCGCCGTGCAGCAGCGCGAGGAGCGGATCGAGCGCGGGCTGGCCGATCTGCACCAACGCCTGACCACCGACGTCGTTCATCCTCTGCATCGGGTTCTGCGGGTTGAAGAGGAAGAGCGCCTTGATCATCGCCGGGACGGCCGCCGGGTCACCGAGATCGCCGATCTCCTCCGCCGCCATGCGGTTGATGAGGAAGTTCTGGTCCTCTGTGAGCCGGGTCGCGATCTTCGTCAGCTCCGACGTCGCCCCACGGTCGTGCAGCGACCCGAGCGCGCGGATGAAGTAGATGCGCATCCGGTTGTCGACGCCGCGGCTGCCCTGCACGCGGTCGAGCGCGCCGCTGAGCGCCGTGATCGCCTCGGCCTTCTTGTCGTCGGGGATCTCGAGGCTCTCGATGGCGCGGGCCGCCGTGATGGCGTGCTCCTCGCTGACCTCGGCACGCCAATCCAGAGCCTTGGTGAAGGCCGGCAGCGCTCGGACGTCGTGCATGTCGCGCAGCAACTCGAGGATGTTGCCGCCGTTCTGGCTGTCCTCGGGGTGGTCGCGATAGGTGCGGACCAGCGCCTCGATCGACGCGTCGGTGATCGCCTTCGGACCGGGCTTGGGGCGACCGTCGTCCCCCTGCACCTGCTCGACCTGCCTCGGATGCCTGATCCGAGGAGGCGCCGGCCTCGCGACGCGCCGTGGCGAGCGCGCTGCCGTAGAGCCGTTGCAGGTTGGCCACCGCGTTCTCGCGGCGGACCGGATCGGCCAACTCCTCGGCCTGCCCGGCCGGATCATCGGGTTTCGCGTGACAGCCGACGAGAATGCCGAGCGCGCTTCCGAGCCCGACGAGAATCCACAGGATGGTCTGCCTCTTCATGGTTCCGGACCTTCCCCCGAGACACATGTCTGGTGCGTGGCGCCAAGAGTCCGACTCTCCGGCTCGGCGCGAGGTGCCCGTTCCGCCTAAAAGGCCATTCAAAACAGCACCTTACAAACGGACCGGGTCAGACTATACCGAGGCCTTCCGCATACTGTCAACGGGTGTTCCCGCCGTTCCGGCTGGGCAGCTCGCGCGGCCGACCGGGAGGTCAGCCGCCGACGGCCGGCTCGGCGGGCGCGGACGGGTTCAGCTCCCAGCGGAGGTCCACCTTCCCTTCCGCGCCGGTGAAGCGGAGGATGATGAAGCGCGCACGCGGGGAGATGACCGGCGTTCCGTCGGGATGCTGGGTGGGAAACGCGACGCGGAAGGTCTGCCGCTGGCGCGAGATCGAGGGGAAGTAGACGCGATCGGCCGCGCCCGGGCGGCGGATGCGGGCGACCTCGAATCGGACGCGTCTGACGTCCCTCTTCGTCCATCAAGAGCACGCGCCACGAGGTCCGCTCGTCGGTCAGATCGCTCTCGCGATACACGTTGCCGAGCAGCGTGACGAAGAAGCGATGCCGCTCCTGTGCGTCGGCGAGGGACGAGCGCAAGAGCCTCGTCCTCTCCTCGGTGCGCAGCGAGTAGTCGGCGGCATAGCGGACCACGTAGGCCCACCGGAACTCCCACGACTCGAACGTGGCCGTGACGTGCAGGACGTCCTCCAAGCGCCCGAACGAGAACTCGTCGGTCCCCCGCGTCCAGTCGGAGTAGAGCTGCTCGTAGTCACCGGCCGTGAAGGATCGGGCCGACGGCCGGATCGGCAGCGGGCGGCTGCCGCAGCCCGCCGCCGCGAGCGCGATCAGTCCCACCAGCAGCGCGCGGCGCTCACGCACGCGGGAAGTCCTCGCGGCCGTAGAGCGACGCGAAGGAAACGCCGGCCGCGCGGATGGCGTCGGCCCCGCCTTCACGCCGGTCCACCACCGCCACCACGCCGACGACGTCGAGACCGTGCTCGCGCAGCCGCTCGAATCGCTCGCACCGTGGAGCCGCCGGTCGTGACCACGTCTTCGAGCACCGCGACCTTCGCCCCGGCCGGCAGGTGGGCGTTGCCCTCGAGCTGCCGGCGCGATCCGTGATCCTTGACCTCTTTGCGAACGTAGATCGCGTCGAGCGGGGCACCGCGCTCGAACGAGCGCATGGCCACCGCCGACGCCAGGGGGCAGCCGCCGAGCTCGACGCCGGCCACCGCCGCCGCCTCCGGGAGCTCACCGAGGGCCGCGAGCAGCGCGTCGGCCAAGAGCGCGTGCCCCTCGGCGAGGAGCGCGGTCTGCTTCACGTCGATGAAGAAGTCACTCTCGCGTCCGGAGGCGAGCACGACCCTCGTCCGCGCGAAGCTGTGGGTCGTCAGGAGCGCGAGCAGTCGGTCCACGAAGCCACCGAGGCGGGGGTTGGGGCGGAGGTTCGTCCCTCGCCCGGGAGGGAAGCTCGGGATCGGCGCGCGCGCAAGTCGCGCTCAAGCACCGTCGGGCCCGGCGGCCCGGTCTTTCCGCCGAGCCTTCTGACGCTGCACCGTCGGGATCTGCGGGGGCGGCGGGCGCCGGCGGCCGCGGCGACGCTTGCGGCGCGGCTCGGACGCCTCCTGCCCGAACTCTTCGGGGCGGATGGCCTCGCCGCGCCCTTCCCCAGCCTCGGGACGCGACGACGGCTCGTCGAGCCCGGCCCGCGACTCTCCGACTTCACGGGCGGGACGCTGCGACTCCTCACGCGGGGCCCGCGACTGCGGCTCTTCGCGCACGGTCCGCGACTCTCCCCGTCCACGGGCGGAACGCTGCGACTCCTCCTCACGCGGGGCCCGCGACTGCGGCTCTCCGCGCACGGTCCGCGACTCTCCGCGTCCACGGGCGGAACGCTGCGACTCCTCACGCGGGGCCCGCGACTGCGGCTCTCCGCGCACGGTCCGCGACTCTCCGCGTCCACGGGCGGAACGCTGCGACTCCGGCTGACGATCGTCGCGCTCGCGCCCCGAACGTGCGGAACGCGGCCGCCGGTCGTCACCCGCGCGCTCCGAACGCGGCTCTTCGCGCGCAGGGCGATCCTCACGCTCCCGGGCGGGACGATCCTCGCTCGGGCGGCCGCCGTCGCGGTCGGCGCGACGCTCGGCCTCGCGGCGGGTCTTCCTCCCGTTCGATGCGGCGACCGGACGCGGCTCGGGTGCGGCTGCCTCGTCGGCAGGCTGTTCCCTCCGCGGCCGGCGGCGCGGCGCCGCCGCGGGCCGCTCCCCGGTCATCTGCACGCGGCCCCGGAAACGCGCCCCCTCGATGATGTTCACCCGGGGGGCGCGGGCGTCGCCGACCACGATCGCGCTCGGCTCGACCCGGATGCTCTCCTTCGCCGTCGCGGTCCCGGCCAGCACGCCGCGGACGACGAGCGCCGTGACGCTGACGTCGCCACGCACCTCGCCGCCCTCCTCGATCGTCAGCTCGCCCTCGAGCTCGACGGGACCCTCGATGCAGCCGGCCACGACCAGATCGCCACGGCCTTCGACCTCGCCCACCAGCGTCATGCCGGCCGGAAAGAGAGAGCTCTTCATCGCGGCTCCTCGCCCGCGCCGGGCAGCTCGAAGTCCATGTCGATACCGCCCTGGAGCAGCCCGCCGTCGTCGATGCACACCCGCCGGGCCCGCACGTCGCCCACCACGAGGCCGCCGGGACGGATCGCCACCGACTCGCGCGCAGACACGTCGCCGCGCAGCTCGCCGGCGACCTCCAGCGCGTCGACGTCCACGGGCGCCGTCACGCTGCCCTCGGCGCCGACCTCGAGCGCCCCTTCGACGCTCAAGTCCCCTTCGAATACGCCGTCAATCCGCAGATCGCACTTGCCGCTCAGGGTGCCGTGCACCACGAGATCGGCCCCAATGCATCCGCCCGCGCGCCGGCCGGTCAAGAATCGCCCTCGCTCATGTCCGGGCGAGAGTAGGAGTGGCCACGCCCTCGGGTCAATCACGTCCCCCTTCGTTCCAATCGTTCCGGCGTGCCTTCGGCCCTCCGGCGTCGTAAGCCCTGCCTCCGCATGACTTCCCCCACCGACCACGACGAGGAGCTTCGCGACCTCGACAATCTCCTCGCCCCTTTCCACGCGGCCCAGAAGCCCCGCGCGCGCTGGCGGGTCGGCACCGAGGCCGAGAAGTTCGGCGTGCGCCGGGTGGACGGATCGCCCCTGCCCTTCGAGGGACCCGCCGGGGTGCGGACCGTCCTGCTCGAGCTCTCGGAGCGGCACGGCTGGTTCGCCGAGCGGGAGCACGCGGGCGGTGAGGTGATCGCGCTGCGGCGCGGCGACGCCTCCATCACGTTGGAGCCTGGCGCGCAGCTCGAGCTGAGCGGGGCCCCGCTGAGCACGATCCACCAGACCTGCGCCGAGTTCCGCGGGCACATGGCAGAGCTGCGCGACATCTCCGACGAGCTCGGGATCGTGTGGCTCGGCCTCGGCTTCCACCCGCTGGCCCGCCAGGCCGATCTGCCTTGGGTGCCGAAGCTCCGCTACGGCGTGATGCAGCACTACCTGCCGACGCGCGGCGGGCAGGCGATCGACATGATGAGGCGAACCGCCACCGTTCAGGCCAACTTCGATTACGACTCGGAGGCGGACGCGGCGCGCAAGGTCCGAGTCTCGCTGGCGCTCTCGCCGGTGATCACCGCGATGTTCGCCAACAGCCCCTTCGTGGAGGGGGAGATCACGGGCGAGCGCAGCCGGCGGGCGAGCGTGTGGCTCGACGTCGATCCCGACCGCACGGGGCTCCTGCCCTTCGCCTGGGCGGAGGACTTCGGCTTCCGCGACTACGTCGAGTGGGCGCTCGACGTGCCGATGTTCATGGTCAAGCGCGACGGCAAGGTCTTGAAGAACACCGGGCAGACCTTCCGCGCGTTCCTGGCCGAGGGCTTCTCCGGCGCGCGCGCCACCCAAACCGACTGGACGACCCATCTGAACACGCTCTTCCCCGAGGTGCGCCTCAAGGGGACGATCGAGGTGCGCGGCGCCGACAGCCAGCCGACCTCGATGGTCTGCGCGCTCCCGGCGCTGTTCAAAGGCCTGCTCTACGACGAGCAGGCGCTCGGCGAGGCCGAGGCGCTGGTGTCCGGGCTCGACCACGACACGGTGGCCGACGTGCGGCCGAGCGTCGCCCGGGACGGGCTCGGCGCGGTCCTCGCGGGACGCTCACTGGGCGAGTGGGCGCGGGAGGTCATCCGCATCGCCGAGGACGGGCTGAGGCGGCAGAGCAACCTCGACCGGCGCGGTCGCGACGAGACCATCCACCTCGAGCGCCTGAGCGCGCTGGTCGAAGAGGGACGGAGCCCGGCCGACGCGCTGCTCGCGGACATCGACCCGAGCGCCCCGCTCTTCCCGCAACTGCTCGACAAAGCGCAGCTCTGACGCATCGGCGATTTGGTGCATCCCGCGGGACGGCCTCGGAGGGCGAGGGAGGTCACGCGCGACCGGAGCGAAGCGCCGACGTCGGCGTTCCCGTCGACTCGGGACTGATGTGAAGCGCCGGCGTCGGCATTCCCGTTCACTCCCGACCGACTCGAGGCGCCGGCGCCAGGGGCCGCCCGACGCGCGACTGATGTGAAGCGCCGGCGTCGGCGTTCCCGTTCACTCCCGACCGACTCGAGGCACCGGCGCCAGGGGCCCCTTCGACGCGGGTCAGCGGACGGTCACCGCCGCCCACGCCCGCTTGCCTGCCTTGATGACGTAGCGCTTGCCCGGCTCCAGCGCGGCGTTCGGATCGGTCACGCGCTCGCCGTCCACGTAGACCGCCCCCTGCTCGAGGCGCCGCCGGCCGTCGCCGTTGCTCTTGGCCAGGCCGGCCTGGGCCAGCGCCCGCGGCACCCAGAGCGGCTCGCCGCCAGCGTCGATCTCGACCTCCGGCATGTCGTCCGGCACCTCGCGCCGGCTGAACTGCGCCTCCCAGCGAGCCTTGGCCTCGTCCGCCGCGTCCTTTCCGTGGAAGCGCTCGACAATCCGCCCCGCGAACGCGAGCTTCAGGTTCTTCGGGTTCGCCTTCCCGCTCGCCGCGGCCTCGCGATCGGCCTGGATCGTGTCGGCCGGCGCGTCGGTCAGGAGCTCCATGTAGCGGAACATCAGCTCGTCGCCGATGCTCATCAGCTTGCCGAACTGGGTCAGGGGCGGCTCGTCGACGCCGACGTAGTTGTCGAGCGACTTGCTCATCTTGTCGCCGACGATGCGGCCGCCCTCGAAGCGGGCGCTCAGCCCCTCCAGGATCGGCGTCGTCATGATCACCTGCGGGCTCTGCCCGTAGTCGCGCATCAGCTCGCGGCCGACCAGCAGGTTGAAGAGCTGGTCGGTCCCGCCGAGCTCGACGTCGGCCACCAGGTGCACCGAGTCGTAGCCCTGCGCCAGCGGGTAGAGCAGCTCGTGGATGCCGATCGGCCGCTGGTCGGCGAAGCGCTTCTTGAAGTCGTCGCGCTCCATCATCCGCGCCAGCGTGTAGCGCGCCGCGAGCTTGAGGACGTCGGCGAAGCCCATCGCCCCGAGCCAGCTCGCGTTGTAGGCCAGGCGCGTCGCGTCCCGGTCCAGGATCTTGAACGCCTGCTCGGCGTAGGTGCGCGCGCCCTCCTCGATCTCTTCGCGGGTCAGCGGCGGCCGCGTGGCGTTGCGGCCGGAGGGATCGCCGATCTGCGCCGTGAAGTCGCCGACCACGAAGATGACCTCGTGCCCCAGCTCCTGGAACTGGCGCATCTTCTCCATGAGCACCGTGTGCCCGAGGTGGAGATCGGGGCGGGTCGGGTCGAAGCCCGCCTTCACGCGGAGCGGGCGCCCTTCGCGCAGCTTGGCGAGGAGCTCCTCCTCGCGCTGCAGGTCGACCACGCCCTTGGTGAGGATCTTCAGCTGCTCGGCCGGGTCTCGCATGGCCGCCCAGAGGTAGCAGCCCACCGGTCGAGGGCAACGCCGCCGCGGCGCCCGGCGTCAGAGGTCGTCGTCGTCCTCGTCGTCGTCGAGCGGTTCGCCGCCGTTCACGAGCTCCTTGAGCTCCTTGCCCACCTTGAAGAAGGGCAAGCGCTTCGGCGGGACCGGGACGGTCTGCCCCGTGCGCGGGTTGCGCCCGTTGTAGGCCTTGTACTCACGCACGGTGAAGCTGCCGAACCCGCGGATCTCGATGCCGTCGCCACGCTCGAGCGAGGCCGTCATCGCATCGAAGATGCAGTTCACCACCTGCTCGGCCCGGCTCTTCGTGATCTTGCTACGGCGCGCGACGGCGTCGATCAGCTCCGACTTCGTCATGCGAGGGCCTCCCTGGAAGGCGGCAGTATGCAAGCGCGGCCGCCGTCGGGTCAACAGCGATTCCGGGCACTTGCGCTCCGCCCCGCACCGACGGCGGCGTTCGCGGACCGCTTCCCGACGCTCCGACCGCGAAGGCCGTTGAATCTGGCTGCCGGGTTTGGCTATCGTGCGGGGCCGATTCGAGGGGGAGCCGCGGGGTTTGCCCCTTGCGGCCAACCAGCGTTAGCCGCCGCGCGGCGAGGGGGCCTTTGATGGAACCGAACCCGATGGACAGCAACGACGAGCTCCCCGAAGTCCCGGATTTTCCCGACTCGCCTCTCGCCAACGACCTCGGCGCGACCCTGGGCGACGACGAGGCCCTGAAGCAGATGGGCAAACGCTCGCCGATCTTGGCGTGGGTGGCCTTCGCCGTGATGGTGCTCGGGGTCGGCGGCGTAGGCGTCGTCTGGTTCCAGCAGAGCCAGGAAGAAGCGGCCCGCTGGGACGCGTACAACGCCGCGCAGGAGGGAGCGCAGAACCAGGAGGACTTCCTGCGGCGCATCCGGGAGCTCTTGCCCCAGACGCGCTACGAGGACGTCAAGGTCCGCATCCTCCAGAAGATGGCCGAGTACCGCGACGCCGACTCGGTCCCGCAGATCACGGACGCCGTGCGGTCGGACGTGCCGGCCGTGCGCACCGCCGCCGCCCGGGCGCTGGCCGCCATCGGCTCGCCCGCCGCGGACTCGGCCAAGCCGGTGCTGCTCGGCATCCTGCCGAACACGGAGACCGGTCCGCGCGCCGCGGTGGTGTGGGCGCTCGCCGTCCTCGGCGAGTCGGCGGCCGCCGACTCGATCATCGAGGAGTTCTCGAGCGGGCACCTCCAGGGTCAGCCGGATTTCGATGCGCGGGTCATCTCGAACGTGCTCGGGCCGGAGCGCCTCAGCTCCAACGAGCTGCTGAATCACCGCGAGGTCTCGGTCCGGACGCTCACCGCGGCCGCGCTGGCCGAGCTGGCCACCCCCGAGGTGGTGGACCCGCTCAGCCGCATGGCGGACTTCGAGCTGGCGCGCGAGGAGCCGGACGAGAACGTCCTCCGCTCCATCGCGTCGGGCCTCGGCCGCTCGGGCGATTCGCGCGCGGGCACCCCGCTCTTCCACATCCTGCAGGCCGAGCCCCGGATGAAGACGGCCGTGCTCGACTCGCTCAAGCGCACGGTCGGCGCGCCCGGCATCGCGGCGCTCCTCCCGGGCGCGACGGACGAATCGGTCAAGCGCGAGCTCGTCCACATGCTGGCGGTCAGCCACGACCCGCGGGCCGCGGACACGCTCGCCGGGCTGCTCGACTCGC
Organism: uncultured Pseudomonadota bacterium; assembly: GCA_963832725.1. Taxonomy (GTDB): domain Bacteria; phylum Myxococcota_A; class Polyangia; order Polyangiales; family Sandaracinaceae; genus JAEZBP01. Next base: position 238,679 of record CAWHVG010000003.1, on the reverse strand, counting down.
AGGACGCGGAGATGAAGCAGGATGCCGCGTTCGGCCTCGCCGCGCTCGGCGATGCCCGCGCGGTGCCCGTGCTCCTCGAGCTGGCGCAGGGCGACGACCTCACGATCGGCCGCGAGGCGCTCTCGAAGATCCAGTTCCTCGGCGCCGAGCAGGCCGCAGACGGCCTCTTGGCCATGCTGGACGACGAGCGCTTCCTGGGTCGTCGGGCCAACATTCTGCGTGCTCTCGGCCGTAGCGGCGCGACGCACGCCGGCCCCGTCATCGAGCGCTACCTCGAGGGCGACGACGTGGCGAGCGCTGCCGCCGCGCTGGCGGACCTCAACTACGACCCGGCCTACTCGCGGCTGCTCCGCTCGATTCCGCGCCCCCACGATCAGGACTTCTCGGTCCCGAGCGTGAGCAACGAGACCGCGTTCATGAACCGCACCGCCGCGGTGCGTGCCATCGGCCGCTACGGACGCCCGGACGCCACCGAGGACCTGATGACCATCATCGAGGACCCGATGGACGACCGGCGCCTCCGCCAGGACGCCGGCTTCGCCCTCGGCGCGATCGCCACCGACGAGACGCTCCACACGGTGCTCGAGAAGGTCCGCGACCCGAACCTCGACGAGGTGGCCAAGCGCTACTACGTCGTGGCGCTCTGGCAGAAGCCGACGCGCGCGCTGACCGACGAGCTGCTGCAGCTCATCTCGAACACCGAGACGCCCCCCGACGTCAAGCGCGCGGCGGCGCTGGCGGTCGGCTACGCAGCCGATCCTGCCGCGGACGATTGGGTCGGCGCGATGCTCGAGGATCCGGCGCTCCGCCGCGAAGGGGCCTTCGTCACCATCCTCGGTGGAAACGACGCGAACGCCCGCACGCTGCTCGGCTTCCTCGCCGACGACACCGATCTGCAGCAGGCGCTCCTCTACTCGATCCGCGACGACGAATCGAACGCCTTCAACCTGTTCACGCAGTCGGCCTTCGACTCGGGCGAGGTGTGGCGCCGGCTCTCGGTCGCCCACATCCTCAACGAGGGCGAGGGCGACAACCGCCACGGCTACGTCTGGACCAACACCATCGAGCGCCTCCGCGCCGGCTGGGACGGTCACGACGGCATGACGCCCCGCGACATCCGCCAGCAGCTCTGGAACGCGCTCCGGGGTGACGACGCCGAGCGGCGGGTGCTGGTGGCGCACGTGCTCGCCCAGATGGACGAGCGCGGCCTCTTGATGGCGGCACGCGACCAGGGCGGCACGGGATCCGAAGAGGCGCGCGACGAGCTGCGCCGCCTCAACTCGGTCCGCGACTGATCCGGCACCGACGTTCGAAGCCAGCGCCCGGCCTCTCCTTTGCGGAGGGCCGGGCGCAGTCTTTTCCGGGGGGCGCGAATGCGCCAAGCTCCGCTCCCATGACGGAACGTCGACTCGATCCGCGCACCCTCGCGGTCCACGGCGGGGAGCCGCGCACCCACCCCTACGACGCGCTGGCGGCGCCGATCGCGCAGACGGCGACCTACACCTTCGCCAACACCGCCGAGCTCGTCGCCTACATGGAGGGCCGGCGCGAGCGCGAGGAGTACGGCCGCTACGGCAACCCGACGGTGCGGCTGGTCGAGGAGAAGGTGGCGGCACTCGAAGGCGCGCAGGACGCCGTGGCGTTCGGCAGCGGCATGGCCGCGGTCACCACCGCGATCCTGGCCCTGGTGAAGCAGGGCTCGCACGTCGTCCTCTTCAGCGACTGCTACCGGCGGACCCGCCAGTTCGTGCGCCAGGTGCTGAGCCGCTTCGGGGTGGAGCACACGCTCGTCCCTCCGGCGGACCTCGACGCCTTGCGCGCCGCGCTCCGACCCGAGACGCGGCTGGTGGTCAGCGAGGCGCCGACCAACCCCTTCAACACCGTCTTGGATCTGCCCGCGCTGACCGCGATCTGCCGCGAGAGGCGGGTCAAGACGCTGATCGACTCCACCTTCGCCACCCCGATCAACCTCCGGCCCATCGAGCACGGCGTGGATCTCGTGGTCCACTCGGGCACCAAGTACCTCGCCGGGCACAACGACGTCCTGGCAGGCGTGGTCGCCGGCAAGTCCGGCCCGGTCTCGCTCGTGCGCGATCTGAGGCACGTCCTCGGCGGCGTGCTCGACCCGCACGCGGCCTACCTGGTCCACCGCGGGATCAAGACGCTGGCCGTGCGCGTCGAGCATCAGAACCGGAGCGCGCTGGCGCTCGCCGAGGCGCTCGAGGGGCACCCCAAGGTGAAGCGGGTTTGGTACGCCGGCCTCCCCTCGCACCCGAGCCACGCCGTGGCAGCCGAGCTCATGAGCGGCTTCGGCGGCGTGGTCACCTTCGCCCTGGACGCGGATCTGGAGACCACGTCACGCTTCATCGACGCGCTGGCGATCCCGCGCATCGCGCCGAGCCTCGGCGGCGTGGAGTCCTTGGTCGAGCAGCCCGCGCTGATGAGCTACTTCGAGCTCTCCAGCGAAGAGCGCGCCGCCATCGGCATGCCGGACGAGCTGGTGCGCTACGCGGTCGGCCTCGAGGACACCGACGCCCTCATCGCCGACGTCCTGCGCGCGCTGGCGAAGACCTTTTCCTGATCACGCGCCGGTCCGTGGCCTCGCCGCCGCCCTGCCCTCTACGCGACGACAATCGGCGGCGGCTCTCGGCTTCCACGGCGACGCACAGCGTGCGCGCTCGCGACCTCGACCCACGCCGTGCGGTGCCCGAGATATCTCAGTTGGTGAGATATCGACACCACAGAAGGCGCATGCCGAGCACCAGAGGGGCCTTTTGCCCAACGTTTCCGTCCGAACATCTCAGCAACTAAGACATTCGGCTTCGGCCGCTCAGTGGTGGCCGTGCTCGCGATCGATGCCGGGGTGACCGGGATCGCCAGGCTCGTGGCGCGGGTTCGCGGTCACGAACGTGCCGTCCTTGCCGGGGATCGACATCAGCGTCTCTTTGCCGAAGATGAAGTGGTCCCGCTCGGTCGACGCCGGCATGTGCACGCCCGTGTCCATGCGGATGGCGTCGCAGGGGCAGGCCTCGACGCAGTAGCCGCAGAAGATGCAGCGCAGCTCGTCGATGACGAACACATCCGGATAGCGCTCGTAGCCGTAGCGCGGATCCTCCGGCTCGTACTCGGCCGGCTCGATGTGGATGCACTGGGCCGGGCAGGCGGTGCTGCAGCAGAGGCACGCGACGCAGCGCGGCGAGCCGTCGGAGCGGTGCGTCAAGCGGTGCACACCCCGGAAGCGCTCCGGGTAATCGCGCACCTCGTCCGGGTAGCGGATGGTGGCGATGACCTTGTTCTCTTCCTTGGAGAACGTGTTCTTGAAGAAGCGACTGATGGTGAACACCATCCCCTTCGCCGCCTCAGGGAAGTAGGCCTGCTCACCGATGGTGCGCTTGGGCTTCGAAATCTTGTACGCCATCGAGAACCTTCGCTCTACTGAGACTGGATCAACAAGATCACGATGCCCGTGACCACGATGTTGGCGAGGGAGAGCGGCAGGATGAGCTTCCAGCAGAGCTGCATGATCTGGTCGTAGCGGAAGCGCGGCAGCGTCCACCGGACCGTGAGCTGGACGAAGTTGACCAGGCCGATCTTGAGGAGGAACGCGAGGATCGAGATCAGCACCACGCCGATGTGCACGACGGGCACGTAGAGCCCGAAGAAGTGGAAGCCGTCCTCGGAGAGGAAGGGCACGTCGTAGCCGCCGAAGAAGAGCGTCACGATGATGCCGCCGCTCACCACGTGCTCGACGAACTCGCCCGTCATGAAGAGGCCCCACTTCATCCCCGAGTACTCGAGGAAGTAGCCGGCCACGATCTCGCTCTCGCCCTCGGGCGCGTCGAAGGGCACCCGCTTCATCTCGGCCAAGGCGGAGAAGAAGTAGAGGATCAGCCCGAGAGGCTGAACGACGAAGCCCCACACGTTCTGCTGCTGCCACTCGACCATGCGGTCCATGAGCAGCGTGCCGTAGACCATGAAGCAGCCGACCAGCGTCAGACCGAGGGTGACCTCGTAGCTGACCATCTGGCTGGCGGCGCGGAGGCCGCCGAGGAGCGCGTACTTGTTGTCGGACGAGTAGCCCGCGATGGCCGCGCCCACGATGCCGGTACCCGCGATCGCGAAGATGTAGAGGATGCCGACGTTGATGTTCACGACCTGGAGCGGGATCAGGTGACCCACCGTCGCCGCGCCGCGCGGGATGACCTCGATCATCCACTGATACCAGGGCACCTCACCCGCTCCCCAGTGGATCGGCGGGCCGAAGGGGATGACGGCGAAGGTCGCGAACGCCGGGATGGTCGCCAGGATCGGCGCCGCCGCGTGGAGGAACTTGTCCGCGTTCGGCGGGACGAAGTCCTCCTTGAGGATCATCTTCGCCGCGTCGGCCGCCGGGTGGATCAGGCCGAACACCGTCAGGTGCCCGCGCTTGTCGACCGAGTTCCGGACCACCCACGAGGCCGCGTACTGGAGGACGGCGAGCAGGACGAGCGCGAAGACGCCCCAGCCGTAGCCGCGGATGACCGCGCCGAAGACCTCGTCCACGGTCTGCGTGAAGCGGACCGGATCGTTCTCGAGCGCGCCGAGCTGCATGACGATATCGGCGCTAGCCGGACCGAGCAGGATGCCGAGGCCGTTCATCCCCTCGCGCCACTGCTCGACGAGCGCGTGCCGCGCCTGCGCATCGGCGATGGCCGCGTCGATCTGCCCGTGCACGATCATCAGGTAGGCGAGCGCGATCAGCGCCACCACGGCCAGGCCCGCCGCTGCGTATGCGCCCACCTTGGCGCCGGTCGCCGCCGGCCCGCGGATGATCTGGGCGATGGTCGGCGGCAGCGGGATCCCCGCGCGGACGGGACCGACGCGGTCCTGCATCATCGCGCTCTGCCGGCGCTCCGCCCACACCAGGACGGGGGCGAACCCGAGCAGGATCGCGATCACGACCACGATTTTGAGAAGCGTCGAAACGATCAGGAGCACCATGAATGCATCCTCTGCTTCAGGTGGCCGACGCCGGCTGCGCGGCGGCGGTCTCGGCGGGGAGCTTCTGGGGCATGGCCTTCTGCACGTCGCCCAGACGCTTGAAATCGAATCTGCCAGCCGAGGAGTCGGCCGATCTCGACCAGGGTCTGCCAGGCGCTCTCGATGCCACCGGGCGCGCGGACGGCCCGGCGGAAGTGCCCCGCCATCCCCTTGGCGTTGACGAAGGTCCCGCTGGTCTCCGCGACCGAGGCCACCGGGACGACCACCGACGCGCTCGAGGTGAGCGCGCCCGCGTTGCTGGTGAGGTTGACGTGCGCGGTCGTGCGGTTCGCGAGCGGCGCCAGCTCCGGCTCGCCGAGGCTCGTCGCCCAGCCGAGGGAGAGGACCGCCGTGACCTCGCCGGACTCGACGTCGGCGACGAGCTGCTCCATCGTGCCGAGCGCTCCGCCGACCGCCTCCGCGCCCGCGCGGTTCGGGTTGTTGTCGGCGTGGCGGAGGATGTCGTCCCCGCGCCAGCCACCGAGGGCCGTGAGGTAGAGCTTGTCGGTGCCGAAGTGCTCGCGGGCGAGCTTGACGAGCACGTAGTTGTCCTCGCTCGAGCTCTGCGCGCTCAGGACGACGCCGAGCTTTCCGCCCTCGACCTTGCCGAGGACGTCGGCCGCGGCCCGGACCGCCGCCGCGCGCGGGAGCTCTTCGACCTTGCCCGTCGTGCGGATCGCGCCCCGTGAGCATGCGATCCTCGTGGAAGCGCTTGTAGGTCATCATCCCGTCGTCACACATCCAGAACTTGATTGACCGCCTCGTTGTCGCGGGGTCGCAGCCGGTAGACGCGCTGGTAACGCGGGTCGTAGTCGATGTGCGTGTTGCAGCCCGTCGCGCAGCCGGTGCAGACGCTCGGCGCCGAGCGCAAGAACCAGACGCGCGCCTTGAAGCGGAAGTCGCGGCTCGTCAGCGCGCCGACCGGGCAGACGTGCTCGGTCATCAGCGAGTAGTCGTGATCGAGCTCCCGGCCGGGGCTGAGGACGATCTCGTTCCGGTTGCCGCGCTCGCGCATGTCGAGCACGTGATCGCCCGCCACCTCGTCGCAGAAGCGGATGCAGCGCGTGCACATGATGCAGCGCTCGGCGTCGTAGACGATGGTCGGGCCGAAGCGCACGCCCTTGGGCTTGTGCACCGGCTCGGTGTGCTTCCGCTTGAGCTTGTGCTGCGAGGTCAGCCAGTAGTCCTGCAGCTTGCACTCGCCAGCCTGGTCGCAGATGGGGCAGTCGACCGGATGGTTGAGGAGCAGGAACTCCTGCGTGCTCTCGTGGGCCTTCTTGGCGTTCTCGCTCTTGGCGAAGACTTCCATCCCCTCGCCGGCGGGGATCTGGCAAGCGGGCTGGAGCTTCGGCTTGGTCGCCTCCATCCATTTCTTCTTCTTCGCGTCCCAGCTTCAGGACGGGAAGCGCCATCTGGCGGCCGCTGGTGATCTCCACCAGGCACATCCGGCAGTTCGCCGCGATGCTCAGCCCGGGGTGCCAGCAGTAGTGGGGGATCTCGACCCCCGCCCGCCACGCGGCGCGGATGATCGTGTCTCCCTCCTCGAAGGGGATGTCCTGTCCGTCGAGCTTGAAAGTGGGCATCGATGCTCTCTAAGGGGGGCTCAGCGGTCGCACTCGCCGCCGATCATGTTGATCGAGCCGAAGGTCGGGACGATGTCGGCGATCATGTCGCCGACCAGCATCTCGCGGCAGACCTGCAAGTTGTACCAGCAGGGCGGGCGGCAGCGGACGCGGTAGGGCGTGCCGGTACCGTCCGAGACGATGTAGAAGCCGAGCTCGCCGTTGCCTCCCTCGGTGTACGAGTAGACCTCCCCCGGCGGCGTCTTCAGGCCCTCCATGATCGAGCTTGAAGTGGCCGATCGTCGCCTTCGATGGTGTTGTAGACGTCGTGCTTCTCCGGCAGCACGTAGCGCACGTCCGGCGAGCTGATCGGGCCGTCCGTGGGCATCTGGTCCAGCGCCTGCCGGATGATGCGGATCGACTGCCGGGTCTCCTCGAAGCGCACGAGGAAGCGGTCGTAGTTGTCGCCGTCGTGGCCGACCGGGATGTCGAACTCGAAGCGGTCGTAGAACATGTACGGGTGCGCCTTGCGCACGTCGTAGTCCACGCCGGTCGAGCGGAGCACCGGGCCGGTCACGCCCAGTCGAGATCGCCAGCTCTTGGCTGAGATTGCCGATCCCCTTGGGTGCGGTCGAGGAAGATGCGGTTCTTCAGGAGGAGCCTCTCGGCCTCGAGCAGCACGTGCTCGATCTCGGGAATGATGCAGAGCATCGTCCTCCTTGAAGGAATCGCCGTGGGCGGCGCCGGCCATCCCGCCGATGCGCCCGAAGCTGTGGGTCATCCGGGCGCCGGTCTCCTGCTCGAGGACGTCCCAGACCCAGTCACGGACCTTGATGATCCACAAGAACGGCGTGAACGCGCCCAGCTCCATGGCCGACGCGGAGTTGCAGGTGAGGTGGTCGCGAGATGCGCGCCAGCTCGCCGAGCACGGTACGGTAGTACTGCAGCGCTCGGGCACCTCGAGGCCGACCAGCTTCTCCACCGCCAGCGAGAAGCCGACGTTGTTGAGCATCGGCGAGACGTAGTTGAGGCGGTCGGTGTAGGGGAAGACCTGCGCTCCAGGTGCCGCGCTCGCACGACTTCTCGAACCCGCGGTGCAGGTAGCCGGGCTGCACGTCGACGTTCGATCGACCGTCTCGCCGTCGAGGTCGAGCACCATGCGGATGGTGCCGTGCATCGCCGGGTGCGACGGGCCCATGTTCAGGCTTCATGGGCTCGGCGGGCAGCTCGAGCGTGTCCTCTCGTGCTTCCTCGGCCATCGCCTACTTTACCGGCCCGGCCATGGCTTCGAGTCCTCCGCGCCGCCGTCCGCGCTCCGGCTCGTAGTCCGCGCAGCCGTGGAGGAGCGTTGTACGCATCCGGGCCGCTGAGCTGCGCTGCTGCCGGTCTGGCAGGCGATCGCCGGCGAGACCTGCAGGTCGCGGCCCTCGAGGCGCCCGACGCCAGTCGAGGCGCGTCCATGGCTGGCCCTCGTCGAGGCCGAAGGGCGGCAGCTTGTCGATGCCCGACACGTCCCGGTAGGGGACGAGCGGCTGGCGTCTTCTCGATGGGGTAGTCCTTGCGCAGCGGATAGCCCCTCGAACTCCTCGTACATGAGGATGCGGCGCAGGTCCGGGTGGCCGTGAATCGGATGCCGAACATGTCGAAGACCTCGCGCTCGGCCCAGTTGGCGCCCGGCCACATCGCCGCGTCAGGGTCGCGACGCTCTTCGTCCTCGCCGACGCGCGTCTTGAGGCGCACGCGGTGCCCCTGCGACATGGAGCGCACCATCAGCAGCACATCGAAGCGCGGCAGGTCGGGCTCCGCGCTCCGGATAGTCCACCGCTGTCACATCGACGAAGTGGTCCATCTCGAGCTCGGGGTCGTTCCGGAGGAGCTCGGCCACCGACTTCCAGTCCTCGCGCGCGATGATCGCTTGGTCGTCTCCACGGAACGCGCTCGTCTCGAGGATGCGATCGGAAAACTCCGCCGTGAGGCGGCTGAGGACGTTCTTGCTCATTCCCTTGTCCGCCAGGCTTTTTCGCGGGTCGTAGGAGCTCAATGCTCCTTCAGCGCCTTGGCCCGCTCGTCGGCGTCGAGGTGTTCGCTCACGGTCGAGGCACGCTCGGCCGTGAGGCGCTTCCGCTCCTCGATGGCCAGATCGACCGCCGACGCCTTCTTCTTCAGCTGCGCGAGCTTCGGCACCTCGGCCGGCGGCACGACCGTCGGCCCTTCGATCGCCGTTCTGGATCTTCTCCTCAGCATCATCAGGCCGTCGATCACCGCCTCCGGCCGCGGAGGGCAGCCCGGAATGTAGACGTCGACGGGCATGACCTTGTCCATGCCGGGAATCGGTCGTGTAGTTGTCGTAGAAACCGCCGCACGAAGCGCACGTGCCGAAGGCGATGACCCACTTCGGACTCCGTCATCTGCTCGTAGATCCGCTTGAGGACGGGACCCTGCCGCTGGCTGATGGTGCCGACCACCCAGAGCAGTCGCTCTGCCGCGGCTGAAGCGCGGCGCCTCGGCGCCGAAGCGCGCCGACTGTCGTAGCGCGGGCCCGTGACGGCGAATGAACTCCATGCCGCAGCACGCCGTCGCGAAGGGTACTGGAAGAGGGAGTACTTCCTCGCCCAGCCGAGCAGGGCGTCGAGCTTCGTCGTGAAGACGCCGAGTCCTCCTCGCCACCGATGTCCTTCACCTCTCCCATTCGAGCGCTCCCTTCCGCCACGCGTAGAGCAGCGTGACGCCGAGCATCACGAGGAACAGCACCATCTCCACGAACCCGGACCAGCCGAGCTGCCGGAACTGGCCCGCCCACGGATAGAGGAACACCGCCTCGATGTCGAACACGACGAAGAGGATGGCGGTCAGGTAGAACTTGACGCTCAGCCGAATGTGGCGCGCGCCCGTTGCTCTCGGAGCCCGACTCGTACGGCATGGTCTTCTCCACCGTCGGATGACGGGGGCCGACGACCGTCGCCAAAACGAAGAGGAGCATGGGGATCGCGACCGCGACCCCGAGCATCAAGAGAACCGGAAGGTAGACCTCGAGCATCCTTCCTCACCTGCGTGCGCGCGTCGCCCCGGACCGGTGCGAGGGGACCGCGAGTCGTGCGGACTTGTAGTGTGCCCCTTCCGGGGTGTCAACGTGGGAGCGAGCCACCGTGCCCGCGGAATCGCGAAGCTTTTCGCAGCGGCACAAAACGCGCGGTGCCATCACGCCTCCTCGCCCCCGTTCGGGCTGGGCCGCGCGGCGGCCAGCTCGCTGCGAAGGTCGCGGACCTCGGTCCGAAGCGTCTCGACCTCGTCGCGGAGGGCCGCGATCTCCGGGGGGTTCTCCAGGCGCTTGCTCAGCGCGCGCCGCGACTCGCGCGCCGCTCGCCGTACCCGGCCGTCGGTGTCGACGGAGGCCAGCCGCTCGAGCACGCCGATCCCGGCCGGATCGGCGGCGCTGGCCAGGAGCCGCGCCACCGCGATCCGCACGTTGGGGTCGAACGAGTCGAGCTGCTTCTCGGCGGCCTCGCGCACCCTCCTCAACGTGGGTCGATCGGACACGAGCTCGCGGGCCGACGCCAACGCCGAGACCACCGACCGGCGCACGGTGGGGGCCGTGGTGACGTCCTCCAGCGCGCCGAGGAGCGGCGGGATGACCTCCGGAGCGGCCAGCCGCACGAGCCCGTCGGCGGCGCCGGCGCACACCACCTCGCCCCAGGAGCCGCGATCCTCGCGCAGCGAGCGCGAGAGCAGCTCGAGGGCCCGGCCGTCCCGGGTCGCACCCAGCGCGCGTCGCAGCTCGGCCTCGACCAGGTAGCTCTCGTCGCCCTCCTTCATCCAGGCCAGCAAACGGTCCGCCGCCTTCTCGTCCCGGTAGCGGCCGAGGGCACCCGCCACGGCACGGCGAACCCGCGGGTCCGAATCGCGCGCGGTCGAGAGCAGCGCTTCCAGGGCCTCCGGCACCTTCTGCTCGCCGAGCGCCTTGGCCGCCTCGGCTCGGACGGCCCAGAACGCGTCGTCCCGCATCGCCGTCGCCAGCGCGCGGGTGGCGCGGGGATCGATCTTCTTCCCGAGCGCCCGGGCGGCGAGCCACCGCGGGCGAGCCGACTCCGCCTTGGCGAGCTGCGCCTCCAGCATCGGAAGCGGGAGCTTCAGCGAGACGGTCCCGGCGCGCTCATGTCCGGGTCGACCAGCACCATGGCCGGCCGCTCCGCCGCCGTGAGGGCGAAGGTCTCGTCCCGGCGCTGCAGCTCCAGCAGGTGCCGCTCCGTCCCGCCGTTCGCGTCGACCACGACGACAGGCAAGCGCAGGTGGAATCCGTGCTTCTCGCCCTTGGCCTGGGTCTGGGTGACACCGACCTTCAGGACGCCGTCACCGTGCTCGACGCGGACCTCCAGGGCCGGATGCCCGGGCCGCTCAATCCACTGATGGAAGAGCTCCTCCAGGCTGCGGCCGGTCGCGTCCTCCAGCGCCCGCATCAGGTCGCGCGTCTCGACGCTCGTCCCGCGGTGGCGCTCCAGGTAGAACGCCAGTCCCCGCCAGAAGGACGCGTCCCCGAGGTACTGCCGGATGGCGTGCAGGACCAGCCCGCCCTTCTGGTAGAGATGCCGATCGAAGACGTCGATCGGCGCCGCCCAGACATTCTCGACGACCGGACGCCCGTAGCGACCGCTGGCCTCGGCCAGGTAGATGTCCAGATCCTGCTCGAGGTTGTAGAAGTAGGCGTCGCGCCCCTCGTGGTGCTCCTTCCAGACGTGCTCCATGTAGGTCGCGAAGCCCTCGTTGAGCCACGCGTGGCTCCACTCGCGGCACGTGACGAGGTCGCCGAACCACTGGTGCCCCAGCTCGTGCGCGACCAGCGCGTCCATGTCGACGTCGAGCGCCGCCCGCTCGTCGAGCAGCGCCCGCTCGAAGAGCGTCGTGGCCGACGTGTTCTCCATCCCGCCGAAGATGAAGTCGGTGACCACAATCTGGGCGTACTTGGCCCACGGATAGGGAGTGGAGAGCTTCTCCGAGAAGAGCCGGATGCATCTCGGGGGTGTGTCCGAGCGAGCGCTCGATGTCGGCCTTGCGGCCCTTGGGCACGTAATAGGAGACCTCGACGTCCCCCGCCTTGGTGTGCTCCTCGTCGAGCTCGCCGGCGGCCAGGGTGACCAGGTAGGCCGGGTGCGGCTCCTCCTGCTTCCAGTGGAAGCGGGTCCGCTCGCCCGCGTCGCGCCGCTCGAGCAGCACGCCGTTCGAGAGCGCGAACCAGCCCTTGGGCACGGCCGCGATCATCTCGGTGCGCATGCGCTGGCCCGGGAAGTCCTGGCAGGGGAACCAGTAGCGGCCGTCCTGATCCTGGCATTGGCTCCAGACCTGGCGCGGCCAATCGGGCCGCGAGGCGTCGGGCGCCGTGAAGTAGAGCCCGCGGCGGGGCACGACGCGGTAGCGAACCACCACCTCGGCCTGGCCGCCGTCCGGCAGGTCGGAGAGATCGATGCGCAGCGCCTCACCGTCGTAGTCGAAGACGGCCGCCGTGCTCTCTCCGTCGCGAACCCGCTCCACCGAAGCGAGATTCGAAGTCGATGGCGTCGAGCAGCGCCCAGCGGGCTTCGGGATCGACGCGGCGCAGCGTGAGCTCCGCCCGGGCGGTCAACGCCTTGGCGTCGAGATCGAGGTCGACCTCCAGGCGCATGGCGTCGAGCGAGAACGAGCGGGGCCGCCCCCAATGCGGTCGGTCGCCGGGAAGCCGGAAGGGCTTCATTCCCGGTGCCGCGTCGTCGGCGCCGTATGAGAACGCCGTGTACGAGCAAGCGCAGCGGTGGCGGTGCGACAATGGACCTCTCCTGGGCTCTCTGGTGCGGATGCCCTCGGGCCGCGGTCGGGAGGACGCTCGCGGGCGGGTCGTTCGCCCGGAAGGCTCGATGGGCAGGATGGGGTCCGCGGAACGCGGCGTCGCGCACCACGGACCGAACGACTTAGCGCACCGGCGCCACATGGAGCAAGGGCCGGACCGCGCGAAGCGTCCCCAGCCGGAGCTCACGAACCAGGGGATCGCGCTCGCCGCCGTCCTCTGCACGCGGAGATTGAAGCGCGGCGCGTGCGGGGCCTGCTCGTCGTCGCTCGGACCCGCCGTCGGGCGCCCCGACGGAGACGACAATCGCCCTCGTCTGTGATACTGGACTCGGCCGAACCGACCCCGGATCGCGCATCGGACGGGCGCGCGGGTCGACGGAGGACGAATGGCGGAGCGACGAGGCACACTCGCAATGGCCGGCGCCGTCCTGGCGCTCGCCCTGAGCGTGCAGGCCCATGCCCAAGACACGCAGGACCCGCCGGCCGACGCCGAGCAGGCCGAGATGGGCCCGAGCGAGGAGCAACCGGCACCGCCGGCAGCCTCTCCCTCCGTCCTCGACGGCGTGGACGCGGCGTTCGGCACCTATGTCGTGGGCCCGATGGCCTCGGTGCTCTTCTTCGACCTGGTGTTCTGGGACTCGGGCCCCGAGCAGGTGAGCCTGCCCTTCATCGTCGTCTGGCTGATCCTCGGCGCGACCTTCTTCACCCTGCGGATGCGCTTCATCAACATCCGCGGCCTCAGGCACGCGGTCGCCATCACCGCCGGCAAGTACGACGACGAGCACGAGGACGGAGAGGTCACTCACTTTCAAGCGCTCGCATCGGCGCTGAGCGCGACCGTCGGGCTCGGCAACATCGCCGGCGTGGCCATCGCCGTCAGCTCGGGCGGGCCCGGCGCGGTGTTCTGGATGATCGTGGCCGGGTTTCTCGGGATGAGCTCCAAGTTCACCGAGTGCACGCTCGGGCAGATGTACCGCGACGTCGACGAGCGCGGTCAGGTGCTCGGCGGCCCGATGCGCTACCTCTCGGCGGGGCTGCGCAGCCTCGGCCGCGACAAGCTCGGCAAGGCGCTGTCGATCCTCTTCGCCGTGCTCTGCATCGGCGGCAGCTTCGGCGGCGGCAACATGTTCCAGTCGAACCAGGCGTTCGCACAGACCGCCCGCGTGCTGCCTTTCTTCGAGGGCAAGGCGCTCTTCTTCGGCATCGGCGTCGCGATCCTCGTCGGGCTGGTGATCATCGGTGGAATCAAGCGCATCGGGAACGTCGCCGGCGCCATCGTGCCGGTCATGTGCGCGGTCTACGTGCTGGCGGGCATCGCCGTCCTCGTCACCCACGCGAGCGCGGTGCCGGACGCGTTCGCGCACATCGTCAGCGAAGCGTTCACGCCCCGCGCCGGTCTGGGCGGAATGCTCGGCGTGCTCGTCACCGGCTTCCAGCGCGCCGCGTTCTCGAACGAGGCGGGCATCGGCTCGGCCTCCATCGCGCACTCGGCGGCGTCGACCAGCGAGCCGATCCGCGAAGGCCTGGTGGCGCTCCTCGAGCCCTTCATCGACACCATCGTCATCTGCACCATGACCGGCCTCGTGGTGGTGGTCACCGGCGAGTACCTGAACCAGCCCGTCGGCGGAGACGACAGCGTGCGCGGCGTGCTGATGACCTCGAACGCGTTCGCGAGCGTCTTCCCGTGGTTCCCCTACCTGCTCGCGGTGGCCGTCTTCCTCTTCGCGTTCTCGACGATGATTTCGTGGAGCTACTACGGCGAGCGCTGCTGGGTGTTCCTGTTCGGCAAGGGCTCGTCGATGGTCTACCGCGTGATCTTCCTCGGGTTCGTGGTGCTCGGCGCCGTGCTCAACCTCGGCAACGTGGTCGGGTTCTCGGACCTGATGGTCCTCGGCATGGCCTTCCCCAACATCCTCGGCCTCCTGCTCCTCAACGGGCAGGTATCGAGGAAGCTCGAGGACTACTGGGAGCGCTACACGAGCGGCCGGATGCTACCCACGGCGCAGCGGACGGAAGACGCCGCGGAGTGATCGCCTCCCGCCCTTGACCCTCGCCGCGCACGGCCCGCATGATCGCGCAGGCCCATCGCATGAGCCCGTTCGAGGAGAGCCCGCACGCGCCCGCCCCTTGCCGCTACTGCGGGGAGCTCCACCCGGTCTCGTTCTCGCACTGCCCCCGCACCGGGCAGGCTCTCAACGCCGGGCGCGCGCTGATTGGCCGGGTGCTCGGACAACGCTACCGCGTGCGGGCGCTGCTCGGCGAAGGCGGGATGGGCGCCGTCTACGCCGCCGAGCATCTGGTGACCGGCCGCGAGGTCGCGCTCAAGCGCTTGCATCCGGAGTTGGTGGGCGACGACCACGCGGTGCGGCGCTTTCAGCGCGAGGCGAGGGCCGCGGCGGCCATCGGACACGAGCACATCGTGGAGGTCCTCGACGCGGGCTTCGGCGAGGACGGCGCGCCCTACTTGGTCATGGAGTACCTCCGCGGGCGGAGCCTGGCGGAGCTGCTTCGGCGCGAGGGCCCGCTGGAGCCGGCGCGCGCGTGCCGGATTGCGGGGCAGCTCCTCACCGCGCTCGCGGTCGTACACGAGCGGGGCATCGTCCACCGCGATCTCAAGCCGGACAACCTGATCGTCGAGGCGCGCATCGGGGAGCCCGACTTCGTCAAGGTCGTCGACTTCGGCGTGTCGAAGATGCAGTACGACGAGGGGCTGGCGCTGACCCGGACCGGCGTGACGCTCGGCACCCCCTTCTACATGAGCCCCGAGCAGGCGCGCGGCGAGCCGCGGCTGGACCACCGCGTGGACCTCTACGCGGCGGGAGTGATCCTCTACGAATGCCTCACCGGGCGCCTGCCCTACGACGGCAACAACTATCACCAGCTCCTCCAGGCCATCCTCGCCGGCGATCACCCGAGGGCCCGTATGCTGAGGCCCGCGGTACCGGCCGAGCTGGACACGGTGGTCGAGCGGAGCCTCGGTGCGGATCCGAGCACCCGCTACGGCTCGGCGCAGGAGCTGCTCCGCGAGCTCGTCCCCTTCGGTGCGATCGAGCCCGCCCCGTCCACCGACCCGGGCTTCGCCGCCGCGGACACCCAGCCCGTCCGCGTGACGCGGCCGGAGACCGCTCCGCTCGACGTGAGCGAGGTGCCGACTCCCGAGCGGCCCGCCCCGACGCCGCGCGATCGCGTGGGCCTGCCCGCACTCTCACCCCACCCCGAGCGGCGTACCTCGGGCCGCAGGACGCCACGCGGCCTCGCGCCGTCGCCCCGCGCCCTGACCGGCCCCGCTCGGCCCTTCTCCGCACGGTCGGCCGACTGGCCCGACGAGAACGAACGCCCCGCCGCCATGCGCGAGGTCGAGCGACCCTACCAGCGCGCGCGCGGCGCGGGGGGCGGCGGTCGGGTGAAAGCCTCGCTGGTGCTGCCCGTGCTCGAACGGCTCCGCTCCGAAGGCACGCTCGAGCGCGTCCTCGAGCGGCTGGAGGCGCATCGTTCCCAACCCTTCCGCGGCGTGATTCTCCCGGTGGCGTGGCTGCCGCTCGGGGCCTTCGCCGAGTTGCTCGCGGCCGCCGAGGACGAGCTCGGAGAAGGGACGCTCGAACGGCTGGGTCGGGCGGCGGCGGACCGCGAGCTGCCCAAGGCGCTGCGGCGTTTCATGGAGGGCACCTCGCCCTCGGCCGCCGTGGAGCACATCCCGCGGCTCTTCCGCGCTTACCACGATGCGGGCAGCGCCACCCTGCGCCGCATCGCGTCGGGCGATTACACCGTCACGCTGAACGGGCTCTCGTCCGTGGCGCGCGCCCACGGCGCCATGCTGAGCGTGTTCTTCCGGTGCCTGCTGGAGCTCGCCGGGGCCCAGGGCGCCCGCGCCACGATCTCCCGCGAGCGGGGCCACGAAGCGACCCTCATCGCCCTGCGTTGGCAGTGAGCGTCAGCGCCGGAGCTTCTCGCGCAGGATCTCGCCGAGCTCCCGGCTGCGGGCGGCCGCGGTCTCGACGGCGTTGATCAGGGTGGTGCGCAGCCCGCCAGCCTCGAGGGTGTGGAGGCCGGCGATGGCCGTCCCGCCCGGGCTCGTGACCATGTCCTTGAGCCGGCCGGGGTGCTCGCCCGTCTCCAGGAGGAGCTTCGCCGAGCCGAGGACCGTCTGCGCCGCCAGGAGCTGCGCCGATTCGCGGTGGAGGCCCACTTTCACGCCCGCGTCGGACAACGCCTCGATGATGAGGAAGATGTAGGCCGGCCCCGAGCCGCTCAGCCCCGTCACGGCGTCGAGCAGCCCTTCGTCGAGCACCACGCTCACACCGACCGAGTCGAAGATGCGGCGCACCAGCCCCACGTCCTCGTCGCTGGCGTGAGTGCCGCGCGCGATGGCCGTGGCCCCGGCGTCGACCAGGGCGGGCGTGTTGGGCATCGTGCGCACTACCCGCGTCCCTTCGGGCAGCTGCCCCTCGAGCGCATCGATTGGCACGCCGGCAGCGATGGACACCACCAACGCATCGGGCCGGATGGCCGCGCCGACCACGGGCAGCAGACGATCGAAGACCTGAGGCTTGGTCGCCAGCACCACCACGTCCGCCCAGGCCGCCGCCTCCGCGAGGTCCCGTCCCACCCGGATCCCGTGCCGCTTCGCGAGCTCGTCGAGCCGCTGCGGGCGCACGTCGACGGCGAAGATCTCGCTCGGCTCGCACGCTTTCGCATGGAGAAGCCCGCGGATGAGCGCGCCCGCCATGTTGCCGGCGCCGAGGAACGCGATGGTGCGGCCGATGTGCATGGCCGGAGGCCTACGACAGTCGAGGCCCCCGGTCCACGCCAGGGCTCCGTTCAACGGACGCGTCGAATCGGCCTCACGGCGTCGGGCGGCGGCACTGCCAGTCGCCGGCGCCGGCCGAGGACTCGGCGCAGCTGAGCCCGACGTCGCAGTCGAACTGGGTGTCGCACTGCCCGCCTTCGGCCACGACCTGGCAGCGCTCCGTGTCCATGTTGCAGGTCATCTTCCCGCAGCAGTCCGTGTCCTGTCGGCAGCGCTCGTCCGGGCCGACGCAGCAGTAGTTCGCGTCCTCTTGGTTGTGGTGCAGGCAGCGCAGCTGGCCGCAGCAGCTGTCGGAGGTCGGATCGCAGACCTGACGCTCGCGGAGGCAGCCGCTCCCGTCCTGACACGAGCCGACCAGGCAGATGTCGCCGTTGCAGCACTCCACGTCGCGGTCGCAGAGCCCGTCGCGCATCACGCACTGGCAGGTGCCGTCCATGCAGAGCATCTGCCCGCAGCAGTCCTCGTTGGCGGAGCAGGAGGTCTCGGCCGCGCCGCAGCACTGCCGGACGGCCGGCGCCGTCGGCTCCGTGCGCGTCTCGCTGCAGGTCAGGCCGGCGCAGCACTCGCTCGAGCTCTCGCAAGCCGAGCGGACCTCCTTGCACATCATGCCCTGGGGCTGGCAGGTGAAGCTCTGGCAGGTCAGTCCGTCGCAGCACTCGCTGGAGTCGAGGCAGAAGCTGCCCATGTTGCTGCACGAGCACATCCCGTCGTGGCAGCTCATCAGACCGCAGCAATCGAGCGAGTTCTCGCAGTTTCCGCCCTGGCCCATGCAGCAGCGGGGCACGAGCGGCGCAGGCCGGCAGACCGATCCCGCGCAGCAGTTCTGGCCGGGCAGGAGACCGCCGAGCAGGCAGGTCAGGCTCGGCCCGCGGCACTGCGAGCACATGTCGAACTGACAGTGGAGCGAGCCCTCGCAGGAGTGCGACGAGCCACCGAGGTCGCAGCACATCTGCCCGTCACGACCGCAGTTGTCCGGGGTGGTGGAGCAGGTGCCCGAAGGGTCGCTGCTCCGATCGCAGATCAGCATCGGATCGCACGAGCCGCGGGCGGTGCACGCCGCGCCCATGAACCCGGTGTCGGTCGACATCAGGCAGGTGCCGCCGTGGCAGACCAGGTCGCCCGAGCAGTCGGTGGGCGTCCCGCCGCTCCCCGCACAGCAGGCATTGTCGATCTCGCCGCAGGCGGTGGCCGGGTCGGCGTTGACGCAGTTGCCGCTCATCACGTCGCAGGCGAGCGAGCCGACGCACGCGCTCGCGCCGTCGCAGCAGGGCTGGCCCTCGTCACCGCAGGAGCCGCAGCTGCCGTCCTGGCAGACCAGGCCCGAGCGGCACACGAACCCCGGGCAGCACGCCGCGCCCGCGCCGCCGCAGCCGGCGGAGTCGGGCGGCAGGTCGGTGTCCGGGTCAGCGCAGGCGCCCGCGTTGCACACGAGGCCCGTGCAGCAGTCGGCGGAGCCGGTGCACGCCGCGCTGCGGGGCGCACAGCACGCCCCGCCCTGACAGGCGAGGCCCCGGCAGCAGTCGGCCGCCGAGTCGCAGCGCGCCCCGCCGCCGGCCTGGATGCAGCAGACGTCGCCGGTGCCGCAGTGAAGGCCCAGCTCGCAGATGCGGCCGATGCAGCACCCGGCGCCGGAGCCACCGCAGGGGCCAGTGGACGCCGTGCTGCCGTCCGGCCCGCCCGTCGCCGAGCCGTCCATCCCGCCCGACATCCCTCCGTCGTCTCGAGAAGCGGGGTTCGAGGCACACCCCGGAGCGGCGAAGAGCGCCGCGAGCAAAACCGTTCCAGCCAAGCCAACGCGCATGGGCCCTATGCTAGCAGCCCGCCGCACGAGCTCACACCGGCAGCTGCGAGGGTCGCCATCCGGCGCTTTGGTCCGCCCGGGTCGCGCTTACGTGGGCGGGACGATGACCCGGGGCCCCATCACGCCAACACGCCCGCGCTCTTGGGCACGGAGCCGAACGAGCCAGGGCGAGCCGATGCCGAGGTGCGCGACCCCGGAAGAGCCACGAGAGAAGGCTCTGCGGGCCCCACGGCGCCGCGCGGAAGGAGCTGGAACGAGCCGCGCGCCCGCGTGCTCGATTGGCCGGCGCCGCGCGGGGGAATCGCGGTGAGCGCGCCGTCGCCCGAGACCTTCCCGCTCACTCCGATGCAGGAGGGGATGCTCGTAGGCGGCCTCCGCGCCGGGGGCCGAATGGTAGCGGTCCAGCAGATCGTCTGTCGCCTCGCCGAGCCCATCGACGTGGCGCGCCTCCGCGACGCATGGGACTGGACCGCCCGGCGCCACCCCGCGCTGCGCACCTCGTTCCTCTGGCGGAACCTGGACCGGCCGCGCCAGCGCGTGACGCCCTCGATCCCCCTCCCCTTCGACGTCCGGGAGGTGCGCGAGCGCTCCCGGCTCGAGCGCGAGGCCGCTCTCGAGCGCTTCCTCGAGCTCGACCGCGAGCGCGGCTTCGACCTGGGTGAGGCCCCGCTCTTCCGGCTGACCCACTTCGTTCACGCTCCGGCCGACCACGTCCTCGTCTGGACCTTCCATCACATCATCCTGGACGGCAGGTCGCACACGATCGTCCTGCGGGACGCGTTCGAGCGCTACGATCGAGGCGACGACTACGCCCCGGCCCCGCCCCGCCCCTTCCGCGAGCACTGCGAGCACGTGGCGGCGCGTGACGTCGAGCCCGCGCGAGCGTTCTGGCGCCGCCACCTGAGCGGCTTCGACGAGGCGACACCGCTGCCGGTGCCGGCGGCGCACTCTCGGCGGGGCGGGCGGCACGAGGAGCACGAAGACCTGGTCGACGCCGACACGGTCGCGGCGCTCCGCACGGCCGGGGAGACCCATGGCTTCACGCTGGCGAACGCGGTGCAGGGCGCGTGGGCAATCGCGCTCAGCCGCCACGCCCATCGTGACGAGGTCTGCGTCGGCGTCACGCGCGCGGCGCGCCACGGCACCGTGGAGGGCACCGCGGACATGGTCGGTTGTCTGATCAACACCATTCCGCTGCGCGTGCACGTCCCCGCCGGCGCTCGTGCATGCGACTGGCTGCGAGAGGTGCGAGCGCCCTCGGTCGAGGCCCGTCCCCACGAGCAGGCCTCCCTCTCGTCGCTGCGCGAGCTCGCCGATCTCCCTCCCGGCACGCCGCTCTTCCGAACCCTGATCGTCTTCGAGCGATACGTATTGGACCGTCACCTTCGCGCGTTGGGCGGCCCTTGGCGCAACCGGCGCTTCTCCGTCCACCGGCACACGGACTTCCCTCTGACCCTCGCCGCGCAGGAAGACGAAGGCGCGCTGAGACTGGGGATCGAGTACGAGCGGGGCCGATACGCGGCCTCGGACGCGGCGCGGTTGGCGACGCACGTACGCGCGCTCCTGTGCGGCATCGCCGCGCGGCCCGACGCACCGATCGGAGAGCTGGAGATGCTCGAGGACGGCGAGCGCGGTGCCCTCCTGACCGAAGCGGGCGGCGATGGCCGGCTCGCCGACGTCGAGGCGCGCACCTGGCCGGAGGCGTTTCTGGACACGGTGACCTCCGCACCGGATGCGCTGGCGCTCGTCGATGGCCAAGCGCGCTTCTCGTACGCGGCGCTGGAGCGGGCGTCGGCGACAATGGCGACACGACTGGGAGAGAGCGGTGTCCGTCCGGGCGATGTCGTCGGCGTGCTCCTTCCCCGCTCGGCCCGCTGGGCGGCCGCGTTGATCGGGACACTGCGCGCGGGCGCGACCTACCTCCCGCTCGACCCGTCGTGGCCCGAGGAGCGGCGGGCGCTCGTGCTGGCGGACGCCGGCGCACACACCGTGGTGAGCGATCCCGGCATCGACCTCGGCGACGCGCACGTCGTGTTCGCGGTGACGCCGCGCCAGGGTGAGGGGTCGCTCCCTTCGGCGCTGGAACCCGGGCCGGAGATCACGCCCCGCACGCCGGCATACCTCCTCTACACCTCCGGCTCGACGGGCCGCCCCAAGGGCGTACTGGTGTCGCACGGCGCGCTTCTCGCCCACGCGCGAGCCATCGTCCCCACGTTCGAGCTCACGCACGCCGACCGCTGCCTGCAGTTCACCTCGCAAAGCTTCGACGTGTCGTTGGAGGAGACGCTGCCCACGTGGCTGGCCGGAGGCGCGGTCGTCCTCCGCAGCGAGGGCGCCTCGACGTCCTTCGAGCGCTTTCTCGACGAGATCGAGCGCGACGGAGTCAGCGTTCTCAACCTTCCCTCCGCGTTCTTCGCCGAGCTCGCATGGTTCCAGCGGGAGCACGACCGGCCCTTGCCGAGCGCCGTCCGGCTGTTGGTGGTCGGGGGCGAGAAGCCCGGTGCCCCCGCCTACGCCGCCTGGCGGCGCCAGCACCCCGAGCCGCGCTTCCTCAACGCGTACGGCCCCACCGAGGTGACCATCACCAGCACGTTCTGCGACCCGCGGGCCTGCGACGTGCCGGCCGACGGCCGGACGGAAATCCCAATCGGCCGCCCGCTCGGTGCCACCCGCGCGTACGTCCTCGACCCGCACGGAGGCCTCGCCCCCGCGGGCGCGCCGGGGGAGCTGGCGCTGGCCGGGCCGCAGGTCGCTCTGGGCTACCACGGGCTCGCGCAGGCGACCCGAACGCGATTCTCGAGCGACGGCTTCGGCCGGGAGGGCTCGCTCTACCGGACGGGCGACCTCGTCCGGCGAACGGCCGCCGGAGAGCTCCTCTTCCTCGGACGCGTGGACGCCCAGATCAAAATCCGCGGCTACCGGATCGAGCCGGGCGAGATCGAGAGCGCGCTCCGCGTGGAGCGCGTTCGCCAGGCGGCGGTGGCGGCCCGACCCGCGCGGAGCGGCGCCATGCGGCTGGTGGCCTGGGTGGTGCCGGCCCCGGAGGCGCGCGAGACCCTCACGGAGACCGAGCTGCGCGACGCGCTCCGGCGCGCCCTCCCCGCCTACATGGTCCCGAGCGCGTTCGTGCTCCTCGACGCGCTGCCGGTCTCGCCGAACGGGAAGATCGATTGCCGACGCCTCCCGGCGCCGGAGGAACGCGAGCGTGACGGCGCCGCGCCCCGAGGCGATGTGGAGGCGTGGCTGGCCTCCCTCTTCGCCGAGGTCCTCGGCCGGGATCGCGTGCCGGTCGACGAGAGCTTCTTCGACCTGGGCGGACACTCACTCTTGGCGATCCGCCTGCTCGCGCGGATCGACGCGCGAGCGCGGCGCAGCATCGAGCTATCGACCCTCTTCGCGCATCCCAGCGTGCGCGATCTGGCGCTGGTTCTGGAGCGCGACCCGGCCGGCGGCGGCGCGCCGGCGCTGGTGCCGTTGAACGAAGGCCCCGCGCACCGGGTGCCGTTGGTCTGCGTCTGCGGCGCGCAGATCTACGCAGCGCTCGCGCGCGCCATGGAGCCCGACCGGCGCGTGCTCGGCGCCTTTCTGCCGGTCGAGGCCGACGCGCTGCTCGGACAGTGGGATGCGATCCTCGACGTCCGCGCCATGGCCGCCGAGTACGTGGCGCTGCTGCGAAGCCGGCAGCCCTCGGGCCCCTACGCGCTCGGCGGCTACTCGTTCGGTGGGCTGCTGGCGTACGAGATGGCGCAGCAGCTTCGTCGCGAGGGCGCCGAGGTGGTGCTGCTGGCCCTCTTCGACACGATCCTCCCCCGCGCTCTCCTGCCACCGTCGCTTCGCGAGCGAGCCGGCGCACACGTCCGGCGGCTCCGGCGCGACCCGTCCGAGTTCGTCACGCACCTCGTCGAGCGCACGCGCAATCGGCTCGGCCTCGCATCACCGGAGCCACCCCCGGCGCTCGACGAGAGGCGGGACCAGCTCTTCAAGCGCGCCGCCGAGACCCATGAGGGTGCCTTGACGCCCTATCGAGGCCGGGTCGTGCTCTGGCGCGCCGAGGAGGGGCTGGGCAAGGACGGGAACCGGATCGCGCCCGACCTCGGCTGGACCGGCTTGGTGCCCACCGACACCCGCGTGCACGTCGTCCCGGCGGCCCACCTCGAGTTGATGCAGCCTCCCTTCGCGGAGGGAATCGCGCGCAACCTCCGCACGCATCTGGCGCCCTTCGACCCGCCGGATCCGCCGCCGAGCCGCCCGACGTCGGAGGCGGTCCCGGCCGCGCCGGCGGCGCCCCCGAGCGAGGTGCGTCTTCCCGGGTCGATCGACGTCGCCGACGAGTGAGGGTCGGGCAGACAGCGGTGCGGTGTGTGAGTCGCCCCGTCTCGCGACGAGTTGCCCGCGCGCGAGCCGCGGGGTAGCTCCGGCAGAGAACGATGGCCTCGCCCCCCGAGCAGCTCCAACGCGATCTCGACGCGTGGCTCGCCCACGACGCCCGCGAGCGGATCGCGCGTGCCCGCGCGGATCCCGATGCGGACTCGGCGCTGGCGGTCGCGCGACGGCACGCCGGCCTGCGCGGTCCCCGGACCCGAGAGCGATTCGAGGAGGCGCGCGAGCGCGGGCTGCTGCTCGGCGACGCGCTGACCCACGTGACGGCGCTCTTGCGCGACGCTCACGCGTCCGTGGGACGCGCCCTGACCGAGCAGCGGATCCGCGCTGCGCTCGCCACGCGCGTCCCCCACGACTCCGACCACCACACGCCGCTCGAGCTCGCCCGCCGCTTGGCCATCGAAGCGCACGAAGGTCGGCGCCGTGCGTTCGCGCGCTCGCTCTCGGATTTCGCGCCCACGCTGACCCGAGCGCTGCGCGACGGAGAGGGCGACGTGGAAGAGAGCCTCGATGGCGCGTCCTGGCTCGGCGCCGGCTCTTCGACCGAACGCGAGGGAGCGGGGCGCGAAGCCGCGCGCAGCACGCTCGACGCGACCGAAGACGCCTGGGACGAATGCCGCGAGCGGGTCGCGCATGGAACGGCGCGTCTCAACACCTGGGCCGACCTCGCGTTCGTCCTGCGCGCGCCGCACTTCGACGACCTCGCCAGCCCACGCCGACGCTGGATGCGCGTCGCAGACCGACTCGCGGGCCTCGGCGTTCGCGACGCGCTCACCCGCCGCGTCCGCGTGGAGGGCGTCGCAGAGCCCGCTCGACCCAGCGCGAGCGTGGTGGCGCTCGACGTCCCGCGGGACCTTCGCATCCTGCCCGCCACGATCGAGCTCGGGCTGGCCTCCGAGCGCGACGCATCGGAGGCGCTGGGGCGCGCGCTGGGGCTCGCCTGGACGCATCCCGCCCTGCCCCGCCCGGAGAAGACCGGCGGAACGGTCGGCTTCGCCGTGGGCGCCCTCTTCGCTCACCTCCTGACCGAACGCGGATTCGCCTGGCCGGAGCTGTCGGAAGCCGAGCGCCGTCGCGCGCGCGAGCTCGCGGTGCTGCTCGAGCTCTTCGCGCTGCGGACGGGAGCAGCCGTCTTCCTGGCCCGGGCCCACCGACGAGACAGCCTGTTCTCCGACGCGGCGCGCGAAGCGATGCGGGAGGCGTGGCGCGTCGACGTCGACGCTTCCGTCGCCGAGTGCATCGCCTGCGTCGAGCCGGGAGATCGCGTTTCGGCGGCGCGCTGGGCGCCGGCCCTCCACGTGGCGCTGCGCGAGCTCTACGACGAGGACTGGTGGCGCAACCCGCGCGCCGGTGAGGCGATTCGCGTGGCCTGCGAGCGGGGCGCACGGCTCGGAGTCGAGGCGTGGGCGAAGGAGATCGACGCAGAGCCGGGCGCGCTCGGGCCGCGCTTCGTGGAGCTCCTCGGCTGAAGCCGGCCCCGCGAACGCTTCGCAGGGCTCGATGCTCACTGCTAGGCTGCGCCCGACATGGACTCCGGCATCTTCGAGGCCCGCCGCCGGCGGCTGCTCGCCGAGATGGGCGAGCGCGCGGTGGCCGTCATCCCGAGCGCGCCCGTCGCCATCCGCAACAACGACGTCGAGCACGACTATCGGCAGGAGAGCGACTTCTTCTACCTGACCGGGCTGGACGAGCCCGAGAGCGTGCTCGTGCTGACCAACGCCCACGACGAGCACGAGACCGTGCTTCTGGTGCGCCCGCGCAATCCCTCGCGCGAGATCTGGGACGGACCGCGGACCGGCGTCGACGGAGCGGTGGCCGACTTCGGCGCCGACGTCGCGTTCGAAGTCCGCGAGCTCGACGCCAAGCTGGTGGAGTACCTGTCGGGGGCCGAGCGCTTGCTCTACCGGCTCGGCCGCGACGCCGGGATGGACGCGCGCATCGTCGCGGCCCTGGAGATGGCCCGGCGACGCCATCGCCTCGGAAAGGACTTCCCGACCGAGCTGGTCGATCCCGGCCGTCACCTCCACGAGCACCGACTGCACAAGGAAGCAGCCGAGATCGCGGTCATGCGACGGGCGGCGGAGGTCACGCGGCAGGCGCACCTGGCGGCGATGAAGGCCGCCGTTCCCGGCGCGTACGAGTACCAGGTGGAGGCGGAGATCCTCCGCGTGTTCCGCGCCGGCGGGAGCGAGCGCCCCGCGTACGGCTCCATCGTCGGCAGCGGGCCCAACGCGACCATCCTGCACCACCGGAAGAACGACCGGCGCATGGACGAGGGCGAGCTGCTCTTGATCGATGCCGGCGCCGAGCTCGAGTACTACGCCTGCGACGTCACGCGAACCTTCCCGGTCGGCGGGCGCTTCAGCGAGGCGCAGCGAGCCATCTACGAGCTGGTCCTGCGGGCGCAGGAAGCGTGCATCGAGGCCGTCCGTCCGGGCATCACGCTCGACGGGATCCACGACGTCGCCGTCCGCGGATCACATCGGGCCTGGTCGAGCTCGGCCTCGTGGAGGGCCCCGTCGATCGAGCGATCGAAAAGGAGCTCCACAAGGCCTTCTACATGCACCGCACCAGCCACTGGCTCGGCATGGACGTCCACGACGTCGGCACCTACTCGCGGCATGGCGAGCCGCGGCCGCTCGAGCCCGGCATGGTGCTGACCGTCGAACCCGGCATCTACATCGGCGTCGACGCCGAGGTCGACGTGCGGTGGCGCGGCATCGGCGTGCGGATCGAGGACGACATCCTCGTGACCGAGGATGGCTACGAGAACCTGACGGCCGCCATCCCGAAGGCGCCGGACGAGACCGAGAAGATCCTCGCCGAGCGCTGACGGCAGCTCGTACGTGATTCCGAGCTTGTCGGCAGCCTCTCGGGCCACCTGGGCGTAATTTCGAGCCTGTCGACAGCGCCTGTCGACAGCCGTTTCACCACCTACAGGTGGTTTCCGAGCCTGTCGGCAGCCTCTCGGGCCACCTGGGCGTGATTTCGAGCCTGTCGACAGCCGTTTCACCACCTACGGGTGGCTCCCGAGCCTGTCGGCAGCCCTTCCGGCCACCTGTACGTGATTTCGAGCCTGTCGACAGCCGTTTCACCACCTAAGGGTGGCTCCCGAGCCTGTCGGCAGCCTCTCCGGCCACCCGGGCGTGATTTCGAGCCTGTCGACGGCCGTCGAGTCGCTCGCGGGTCAGCACGTCGACGCAGCCGGACCATGTGTTGCCGGACCGAAGATGGCCGGCGCGACCGTCAGCGTGTCTTTCGCGATCAGCGCGACGGGCGCGAGCCGAAGATGGCCGTGCCCACGCGGACGATCGTCGCCCCCTCCTCGATCGCCACCTCGAGGTCCGCGCTCATCCCCATGGAGAGCTCTTCGACATGGTGGACGGCGGCGAGCTCGCGCAGGCGCGCGAAGAAGGGACGGCTCGCCTCGGGCGCTTCGCCCAGCGGCGGGATGGTCATCAGCCCCCGCAGCGTGAGATTCGGCATCGCGCGGACCTCCGCCACCAGCGCCGAAAGCGCCTCGGGCGCGCAGCCGGACTTCTGCGCCTCGCCGGCGACGTTCACCTGGAGCAGGACCGGCAGCACCTGCCCCTCCGAGGCGGCGCGCTTGTCGAGCTCGCCGGCCAGCCGGGCGGAGTCGACCGTCTCCACCACCGCGCCGACGCGGGCCACTTGCTTGACCTTGTTGCGCTGCAGATGGCCGATGAAGTGCCAGCGGAGGTCGGCGAGCTCCGCGAGCGCCTCCGCCTTGTCGGCGAGCTCCTGCACGTAGTTCTCACCGAACACCCGCTGCCCGGCGGCGTACGCGTCGCGAACGGCCTGGGCGGGGTGCACCTTCGAGACGGCGACCAGCGTCACCCCGTCCGGCGAGCGGCCCGCGCCAGCGCAGGCCGCCTCGATGCGCTCGCGCACCGCCGCCAACCCATCGGCGACGCGGCTCACGATTCCTGCTCCGAAGCGGGCCACCCCGAGAGCGCGCCGTGGCGCTCGAGCAACGCCACCGTCTCCGCCGCCGGCAGCCCGACGACCGTGCTGTAGGAGCCCTCGATGCGATCGCAGAGCCCCGACGCGATCCCCTGCACGGCATAGCCGCCGGCCTTGTCGCGGCCCTCCCCGGTCGCCACGTAGCGGTCGATGCGCGCCGCGTCCAACTCGATCACGTGGACACGGGTCACGACCGAGAGCGCCTCGAGCAACGCTCCATCCCGCGCCAGCGCCACGCCGGTGATCACCTCGTGCCAGCGTCCCGCGAGCGCGCGCAGCATCCGGCGCCCGTCCTCGTCGTCCACCGGCTTCGCGAGCATGACGCCGTCGGCGACCACCACCGTGTCGGCGCCCAGCACGAAGCGCGCTCCCGCCCGCTTCGAGACCTCGAGGGCCTTGTCCGTGGCGAGCCGCCGCGCGAGCGCATCGGGCGTCTCGTCCGGCCGAGGATCTTCGTCCGCGCCGCTCGGGATCACCTCGAACGCGATGCCGAGCGTGTCCAGGATCTCGCGCCGCCGGGGCGACGCCGACGCCAGCACCAGAGCGCATCTCATAGCCGCGGACCGAGCATCGCCGAGCGCGATGGGTCCAGCCGTGGTCCGGCGCGACGAGGCGATGCAACGTATCGTCGAGGAACGACGGGCCGCGGATGGGCCCCATCCCGCCGGCGAGGCGACGGGAGAGGTTGTGAGATGCGCTCTAGGCTCACGGCGCCTCCCCGCGCTCTTCCAGATAGCGACGGTAGCGCTTGACGTAGGTGCGGCTGACCTGCGTCGCGTCGAGGCGGAGGAACTTCGCCAGCTCGGCCACGAACCCGCGCACGTACACCGGCGCCGGCAGCGCGCCGTAGTCCTCGTCCTCGATGGCCTTGAGGTAGGGCATCCCGACCTTGGTGCGGTTGCAGACGTCCCTCAGCTCCACGCCCTGCGACTCGCGCACTTGACGGATCAGGACGCCGTTGAACTCGGTGTCGGGCGTGATCTCGGGCGCCGGCGGCAGCTCGCGCCGCTCGCGCTCCACGGGCGTCTCCTCCTCCTCGTCCTCGTCGATCGGAAAGACGCTCAGCTCGTAGGGACGGCGGCGCGCCGGATCCAGGAGCACGTCGTACGCCTCTTCGAGGCGCATCCGCACCTTGTCCAGCTCGTCCGGCTCGAAGAGCCCATAGCAAGCGAGCGCGTCGGGGGAGTAGATCTCCTTGCCGCGCTTGAATGCCCGCCGGATCTCCTCGTCGGTCGCGCCGCGCTCGACCCCGAGGAGGTCGTGGTGGCTCTCCGGCGGCACCACCCGCGCGTTGCGACGCCGGGCCTTGCCGGACTCGATCGCCAGGAGCCGCCGCGCGATCTTCTCGATGCTCTTGGCCGACTTGGTGCCGGGCGTCTCGATGAGGAGCAGGCGGCGCAGCCGCACCGAGCTCCAGACCGTGTCGTCGTAGTCGATGTGCCCGAGGTAATCGACGCTCACGCCGAGCCGGCGGCGGGATGCCGTGCGGATGGCCTCGCCGAGCTCGAGGTCCGCCCTCAGCCGGCTCTGGTTGAGCACCATGCAGGGCGAGAACGCCTCCATCCAGTCGCGCACGGACTCGGCGAGCGGATCGCCGTCGTCCTCCAGCCGCCGCCACAGGTCCAGCGGCGGCGGCGCCGCGCCGAGCTCCTGGATCTTGCCGATCAGCGTGCGGCGGGTCTCCGCATCCGCGACGCGTCGGCGAAGATGCCGCACGAACGCGTAGCGGACGAAGCGGTAGGTGTTCTCAATCGCCGTCGGCTCGGGGAGCGTGACGAAGACCGAGATGTCGGCGGCGAGGTGGAAGTCGAGCAGGCCGCTCGAGGTGCCGGCGCCCAGATCGACGACCACGTAGTCGGCGTCCAGGGCGCGCAGCTTGCCCTCGAGCTGATGACGTCGCGTGCGGCGGGTCTCTCCCACCGCCGCCTCGTCCAGCCCCACGTGGTAGAGGCGCAGGCCCGGCACCAGCGTGTCGACGATCACCGGGACGCTCGGCCCCTCGCCGTCCTCGTCGCTCTGTGGCGGACGCCGCACCGGTCGCCGCACCCCGAGCAGCGTGTGCAGGTTGGCGCCGCCCGCGTCGGCGTCGGCGAGGACCACCCGGCGGCCGATCGACGCCAGGTACACGGCGAGGTTCGCCGCCAGCACGCTCTTGCCGACGCCACCCTTGGCGCCGGTGACCGAGAGCAGCCTGGCGGGCAAGGTCGCCCGCGGCTGCGTGGGCGGGCCCTCGTCCTCGTCCCCGGGCTCGCGGAAGAGGAGGATCTCCTCGTCGGACTCTCGCTCGCCACCGTTGGTCATCGCCGGGCGGGCTCTGTATCAGCGCGCCCCGGTAGGCGCAAACGGCGCGCGGCGCGACCTACTCGGCCCGGCCGAGCGGCAGCACCACCGCCAAGAACGGCTCCCACTCGCGGAAGCGCCGCCGCTGGGCGGCCAACGACAACGCCATGCTCCAGCTCGGACGCACGGGGCGCTTGCACGGGCGCATCCCGCACTCCTCCGGCGTCGCCCACCCCTTCCGAAGATTGCAGGTGCGGCAGGAGGTGACGAGGTTCTCCCAGGTGGAGCGCCCGCCCCGCGAGCGCGGCACGACGTGGTCGAGGTTGAGCTCCTTCACACCGGGCCGGATCCCGCAGTACTGACAGGTGTATTCGTCGCGCATGTAGACGTGCCGGCGCGAGAGGCGCAGCGGCGCGCGCGGGACGCGGTTGTAGTCCAGCAGCAGCAGGATCCGCGGGATGCAGACGCGGCCCGTGGGCGTGCCGATGGCCTCCTCCTCGTCACCCGGCTCGCGCGCCGCCCAGGCGTGGAAGTCGTGCGGCTCGTAGGTGTGGTCGAGCGCGCGCGCCCGCCCGAGATAGAGCATGGAGAAGCCGTGTTGGGCGTCGGTGATCCGAACCGGCTGGTAGCTTCGATTGAGCACCAGCACCGGCGAGCGCAGCCCCGTGCGCTCGATCTCCGCCGCGCCGTCCATGCTCCGGGCCCCCATCGCCAACGCGGCGCTCACCATGGTCGAGACCTCACGCCATCCTCCTCACGACGAGCACGTCGCTTCGAACACGTCCATCGTCTCCCCGCACACTGTCGCCGCGCCGACGTCACGAACGCTCGCCACGACCCCGCCCCTCGTCCACGACGCGAACGAACGCGCGGGGCGGCCCCCGGCGTCGCGCGCCCTCGGATCCGCCGCATCGCTGCGCACCACGCCGGATGCGAAGTAGCCCGCCCAGCTCGCACGCCAGCGAAGAGAAGAGCTGTGAGGCCCTGGCCCTCGAGAGCCCGCCGCACGGCACGCAGGCAGGCTCACCACCGTCGAAGCGCAGCAGTCGAGCGTCGTCGACGATGGCCGCCCCGCATGCGCGAAACGCCCACGCACCCGCGAGTTCTGCGGCGCCCGCGCTGCGCCCCCCGGCGTCATCGAGGACGCCTCCGTCTTGGCGCCTTCCGCACGCACGGAAGGATAGCGCCAAGGCAGGACCCGCCCAACACGCCCACCCGGGCGTCACGGGTTCGCTCCATCCGCCGGGCAGGACGTCACCGAACGGGCAGCGAGCGCGGAGCCCGAACCCGGAACCGAAACGGGGGCGTCTCGGCGCATGCAGAGCGCCCGCACCTCGTCGGTCCACCCCGAGGGAAGCTCGCCACAGTCTCCGATCCGGCAGAACGCGCAACGATCGGCGCCGCGGTCCGATGAGCTAGCGCCATGCGACGCTTCCTCTCCTCCACCCTCGCCCTGTTCCTCTCCGCATGCCTGGAAATCCCGCCCCAGGTCGCCGTCGACGCGAGCGCGGACGGAGGCACCGACGCCGGACCCGACTCGCCCCCGAGCGTGACGTCCGTCGACGTGTCGGATCGCCACGCGGGCGCCTACGCACCTGGCGGCATCCCGCGGAGCCCACTGATCCGCGTGACGCTCTCGGAGGCGCCGGACGAGGAGCCGCCGCCGATCTGGCTCTTCGCCGGTCCGCCGGACGCGGACCTGATCGACGATCTGGGCCGCAAGCCGCTCCGGGTGGCGACCATGGACCGAATCCTCGCGACGCCCGACGGCGCCGAGACCGGCTGGGTGCTCGCTCCCGACGCCCGCCTCGACCCCGGCGCCGTCGTGTCGGTCGGCGTGGGCACGTGGATGCGCGGCGCGGCCAGCGGACTCACCTTGGAGGCGCCCTTCACCGAGATGCTCGTCGTCAGCGACGCGCCGGAGGCCGGTGCGACCGTCACCGCCTCCTGGCCGCCCGACGAAGCGGCGGCGGTGCCGCGGGACATCGCGCGTCTGGCGGTGCGCTTCGACGGGCCGGTCGACGGCCTCCGCGACGGGCTCACGCTGGTCGAGGGCGAAGACGGGAGCGTCGACGGGGTCGCCCGACCGATGCCCTGCGAGGTCGCCGGCTGGACGGACGGCTGGTGCGCGAGCTTCGAGCCGGGCGCATCGCTGGCGGCCGGCGGCGACTATCGACTGCGCGTGAGCGAGCAGGTCGTCGACGCCACCGGCGCGCCGGTCGGACCCTGGGAAGCGCGCTTCACCACCTCGGAGAGCGATGCCGACCCGGCGCCGATGCTGCTGCCTCTGACCTGTGGGCTGGACGAGCAGCCGCTCGAGGCCGGCGGCTGCGTGCTGGCCGACGACGCGCACCTCGTGCTCCGCATGCAGGCCAGCGAGCCCGTCCGCGTGGCGCTCTCGATCGCCGGCCGCACGCTGCTCGACGTGGCACCGCGCGGGAGCGCCACGTTGGCCGTGGACGCCCTCCCGCCCGACACCGAGCTCGACGCCGTGCTGCGCGTCACCGATCTCGGCGAGCAGGTGGTCGAGACGCCACTCACGCTCCACACCACCGAGTCGTTGTCGACCGTGTCCATCGTGGAGGTCCGCTCGGACCCGCTCGGTCCCGAGCCGCGGCAGGAGTACGTCGAGGTACTAAACTACGGCGCCATGCCGGTGGACCTGCTCGGCCTCTCCATCTCCGATCGCGTCGACTCCGAGGGCGACGCGGTCCCGCGCTCGCAGATCCTCGCGCCCGGCCAGCGCGCGCTCTTGGTGGCCGACGGCTTCGATCCCGAGGATCCCTCCGATCCGCCCGTCCCGGCCGCCGTCCCGCTCGTGCGCGTGGGCCGCTCGTTGGCCACCGGCGGCATCACCAACGCGGGCGAGGCGCTCTACCTGCGCGACGAGTCGCTGCACCGGCTCTCGGCCACGCCGGCGGTCGAGACCGGCCCCGGCCACTGTCTGGTCCGGGTCGGCGACGACGAGCAATCCGGCGACCCGAGCCTCTTCGAGGTTGCAGACACATGCACTCCGGGGGTCGAATCGTCCCCATGAACGAGAGCCTGCCGTTCACGCCCCGCGCCCGCGACGAGGACATCGTGCAGGGGACGGTGCGCGAGCGGCGCTGGGCGAGCGCGGACGGGCGCTTCGCCGTGCTCTCGGTCGAGCGTGAGGCCAACGCCGAGGAGATCGTGGTCGTCGGCGACGTCGCGAGCCTCGGTCCGGGCGAGGACGCGCGCTTTCGCGGCCGCTGGGAAGAGCACGCCAAGTTCGGCCGCCGCTTCCGCGCGGTGGGTTGGACGCCGGTCCTGCCGACCACGAAGAACGGCCTGGTGCGCTACCTCGGCTCCGGGCTCATCCCGGGCATCGGCAAGCAGCTCGCGCAGCGGCTGGTCGGTCAGTTCGGCGACCGCACGCTCGACGTGATCACCACCCAGAGCGCCCGCCTGCGCGAGGTGCCGGGGATCGGCAAGCAGCGGGCCGAGGCGATCAGCGAGGCGGTGCGCTCGCGGCGCGCCGAGGCCGAGACGCTGAGCTTTCTGCACTCGGTGGGGCTCGGCCCGGCGCTCGCGCGCAAGCTCATCAAGAAATACGGCCCGCGCACCGTGCAGGTGCTCAAGGACGATCCCTACCTGGCCGCCGAGGAGGTGAGCGGGATCGGCTTCCGCACCGCCGATCGAGATCGGGCGCGCGGAGGGCATCGGAGTGGAAGACCCGCGCCGGGCAGCGGGCGCGGTGCTCCATCTCGTCGGTCGTGGCGCCGACGACGGGCACGTGTACCTCCCCCGCGAAGAGCTGCGCGCGCGAGCGGCGCGGCTGGAGGTGCCGAGCGACCTCGTCGACGCGGCGGTCGAGACGCTCGCCGCCCGCGAGATGCTGGTCACCGAGGAGGACCGCGTCTACGCGCCGCCACTCCACCGCGCCGAAGTGCGCGCCGGCGAGCGCCTGACCGCCCTCGCCCGCCCGCGCGCGGGACGGAGCGAGGCGGCGGCGAACCTGGTCGTCCCCGACCACCTGAGCGAGCTCCAGAAGTACGCGGTGACCACGGCCTTGCAGAGCGGGCTGATGGTGCTGACCGGCGGCCCCGGCACGGGCAAGACGACGACGGTGGAGGCCATCGTCCAGGCCCACGAGGAGCTGGAGCTGCGGGTCACGCTCTGCGCGCCCACCGGCCGGGCGGCCAAGCGGATGAGCGAGGCGAGCGGCCGCGAGGCGAGCACGATCCACCGCCTGCTCGAGTGGAGCCCGGCCACCGGCAGCTTCAACCGCGACGCGACGAGCCCCCTCGACACGGATCTGGTGCTGGTCGACGAGGCGTCGATGCTCGACCTGATGCTCGCCCGCGCGCTCCTCGACGCGGTGCCTCCGAGCGCGAGCCTGGTGCTCGTGGGCGACGTCGATCAGCTCCCGCCGGTCGGGGCGGGGCAGGTCCTGCGCGAGCTCATCCGCTCGGAGCGCGCGCCGGTGGTCCGGCTCGATCGCGTCTTCCGTCAGGCCCAGAAGAGCGCGATCGTCCGCGGCGCCCACTCGATCCTGCACGGGCGCCTGCCGCAGCCCACGCCGCGCGGCGAGCAGGGACCCGGCGACCTCTTCCTGATCCGGTCCCGCGAGCCCGCGGCGGTGGTGGAGCGCCTTCTCTCGACGCTGGCGCGGATCCCCAAGGCGTACGGGCTCGACGCGCGGCGCGACGTGCAGGTGCTGGTCCCGATGCGGCGCGGCTCACTGGGCACCGAGCGGCTCAACGAGGTGCTCCAGGCCGAGCTCAACCCCACCACCGCGTCGGCGCGCGCCGTCTTCCGCCCCGGCGACAAGGTCATGCAGCTCCGCAACGACTATGAGCGCGAGGTCTTCAACGGCGACATCGGCTGGGTGCAGCGGGTGGAGGACGGCGTGACCTACGTCAACTTCGACTCCGGCCTGCGCAGCTACGAGAGCGACGCGCTCGACGCGCTCACGCTCTCCTACGCCTCGACCATCCACAAGTCGCAGGGCTCCGAGTTCCCGGCCGTGGTGGTGGTCATGCACGGCGCCCACCACGTGCTCCTCTCGCGCGCGCTCCTCTACACGGCCGTCACGCGGGCCAAGCGCTTGGCGGTCATCGTCGGCGACGAGCGCGCCGTGGCCCGCGCCGCCCGCACCATCGGCTCCAGCCGCTCCTACTGCCGCCTCGCCGAGCGCCTCCAGGAGAGCTGAGCGGGAGGTTCAGCCTCGACTCTGCGTCCGTTCCTGCGAGCACTCCTCGCGACGCCGCTCGCCCGAAGCCGAGGGTCAGCCGACCACCGCCAACACGCCGTCGTGAAACGCGGGCCGGAATCCGTCGATCTTCCCGTTCGCTCGACCCGGGCAGATCCGGTTGGTCAGGAGCGCGACGACCACGTCCTTCTTCGGCTCGCAGAGCAACGAGGTGCCGGTGAACCCGATCTGCCCGAAGCTCTCCGGCACCGCACGCCGGCCCCAGACGGACGACGTCGCCTTCATCTCCCAGCCGAAGCGAAGGGGCGAGCCGTCACCGGGATCCGCGAGCGCTTCGGCCATCAGGTGCGCCGGCAGCAGCGTGCCCCGACCGAGCAGCGCGTCGAGCACGCCCCGGCCGAAGAGCGCCACCGAGCGCGCGCTGCCGAAGAGGCCGGCGTGCCCCGCCACGCCACCCAGCGCAGCCGCGTTCTCGTCCTGCACTTCCCCGCGCAAGAGCCGATTGCGCCACAGGCAGCGCTCGGTCGGCGCGACCCCGCGGGTGTACACGGCCCGCAGCTCGCCCACCAGCGCGCTCGGGTAGGCGACGTCGTCGTCGATCCCGAGCGGCTCGAGCACCTCGCGCGAGACCACGCGATCGAGCCCGACGCCCGACGCCCGCGCCAAGGCCTCCCCGGCCACGATGTAGCCGAGGTCGCTCCGCTCCGGGGTCCCGGCGGGGAGCTCGCTGCCGCGCCGGGCGGCCTCACTGATGATCCAGCGCCGCGCCGCGCCCGACCCGATCTCGTGCAGGACATCGAAATAGAGGCCACCCCAGGCCGCGAGCCCTCCACGATCCGAGAAGAGGCGGCGGAGGCTGGTCTCCGCGACCAGGCCGCCCCGGACGTCCGGGAGCACACGCTGGGTCGCGGCGTCCAGGTCGAGCCGACCACTCGCGGCCATCCGCAGGGCCGCCGTCGCGACGAAGCAGTGCGTGATGGCGCCCAAGTCGTAGCGCGTCGTCTCCTGGACGCGCGGCTCGCCCCTGGCCAAGGTTCCGGCGCAGGCGAGCGCGACCTGCTCGTGGCCCGAACGGTCACGATAGGACACGCAGGCGGCGGCCCCCGGAAAGACGTGCCCGCTCACCCCCGCCGTCAAGAGCCGACGGACCTCGGTCCGGACCCGCTCTCGGGACTCGCCACCCACTGCGCATCAAGTTAACCGGCGCGGCGTTCCCAGGTCTACGAAGAACGACGCCGCCTTCCCCAGAATCGAGCGCTCCCGATGCCGCCCGCCACCGATGTCGACGCCCTCCCCCGCCTGACCGGGGAGCCCCCCCTGATCGGGGTCTACCGCGCCACGCCCGAGGACTTCCGGGTCGACGAGGTGCCGGCCTACCTGCCCGAAGGTGAAGGCGACCACCTCTTCGTCCGCTTCGAGAAGACCGGCCTCGACACGCCCCAGGCCGTCCGCCGTATCGCCTCCGTCCTCGGCGTCGACCCGAAGAACGCCGGCTGGGCCGGGCTCAAGGATCGCCACGCGGTCACGCGCCAGTGGGCCAGCTTCCTCTTCGGTGACCCGGCGAAGCTGGAGGGTGCCGAGATCGAGGGCGTACGCGTGCTCGAAGCGGCCCGGCACCGCAACAAGCTGCGGACCGGGCACCTCTCGGCCAACCGTTTCGAGCTCGTGGTGCGCTGCGACGAGGTCGCCGGGCTCGAGGAGGCGCAGCGGCGGCTCGGCGATCTCGAGCGGCGCGGGGTCCCGGCCTACTACGGGGAGCAGCGTTTCGGGCGCGACGGGCACAACCTGGTCGCCGCCCGCCGATGGTTGGTCGAAGGAGGCAAAGCGCCGCGGGACCGCTTCCGCCGCAAGCTCTACGTCTCCACGCTCCAGGCCTCGATCTTCAACGACCTGTTGGCGGCGCGGGTGACGGAAGGGACCATGGACGACGTCGTCCCGGGCGACCTGCTGCGAAAAGAGGACACCGGAGGCCTCTTCGCCTCCGAGCGCACCGAGGACGACCGTCCGCGGGCCGCTCGCTTCGAGGTCAGCGCCACCGGCCCGATGTTCGGGGCCCGGATGCGGTGGCCGGAGGGTGAGGCGGCGGAGCGCGAAGAGGCCGCGCTGCGCGAAGCGGGCCTCACCCGAGCCGACCTGGAGCGCTTTCGTAGCAGCGGCGAGGGGACCCGACGTCCCTACCGCTTCAAGCTGGGCGACCCGGCCATCGAGCCCGTCCCCGACGGCATCCGGCTGTGTTTCACGTTGCCGAGCGGGGCCTACGCCACCGTGGTCCTGCGGGAGCTGGTGCGGGCGCCCGGCTGACCTTGCAATCGCCATCGATCTGGGGCAAGTCGTCGGTCGCCGCAGGCTGCCCAGTGGCGTGAAATCTTTTGCCCATCCGCGTCGTTTGGGCTCGGACGCGAGCCGGAGACGGCCGGCCGCACTCTCGTCAGGAACCGTCAGATCTCACACGGCCCGAGCGGCCGTCAGGCAGGACATGGACATCCAGGAACGACTGACCGCGTTCGCGATGCTGGGCGCCGAGTGGGTCATGTGGCTGCTCGTGGTCTTCTCGATCATCGTGCTCGCCATCGTGCTCGAGCGCGCGTATTACCTTCTCGCCTCGCGCGACGACGTGAACGTGCTCAAGCGTGACCTCCTCCAGAAGCTCAAGGGCGGCGACGTCGAGGGCGCGAGGCGGCGCCTCAAGGCCTCGAAGTCGATGGAGGCGCGCATCGCGCTGGCGGGCCTGGAGGGCACCGAAGACGGGCCCGCGTCGGCCGAGGAGCGGATGGCGGGTGAGGCGGCCCTCGCGAAGCTGGCGATGGAGCGCAACCTCGCGTTCGTCGGTACGGTCGGCAACAACGCCCCCTTCGTCGGGCTGCTCGGCACGGTCATCGGCATCATCCGGGCCTTCCACGAGCTCGACACGAGCGGCGGGCAGGTCTCGAGCGGCCTGATGGCCGAGATCGGCGAGGCGCTGGTCGCCACCGCCATCGGCCTCCTGGTCGCGCTGCCGGCGGTCGCGTTCTTCAACCTCTTCACCCGCACGATCCGGGCCCGGCTGGGCCGCGGCGACGCGCTCGGCCACGAGGTGCTGGCGTTCTTGAAGTCCCGCAAGACGGCCGCCGCAGGCCCCGCGGCCGCCGCGGACGACGACCCGGCCGACGAAGAGGACGAGGGCTGACGTGGCCGGCGGCGCGAACAACGACGACGACGAGATCATCACGGCGATCAACGTCACGCCGCTCGTCGACATCACGCTCGTGTTGCTGATCATCCTCATGGTCACGGCGAGCTACCTCGTCACCAAGAGCATCCCGATGGACCTGCCGAACGCCCAGAGCGGCGAGGACGGGACGCCACGGGAGCTGACGGTCTCGCTCGATGCCGAGGACAACCTCTATGTGAACGGCGAGCCGACCACCTGGGCGGCGCTGGAGACCCAGGCGCGTCAGTTCAAGGAGTCGAACCCGGAGCCCCGCGCCGTCATCGAGGCCGACCGTCGCGTCGAGCACGGCGAGTTCATCCACGTCGTGGACGTCCTCCGCACGGCGGGCATCACCCGGTACGCGATCAACGTGAACCCGCAGGATCTTCCGCAACCCAGCGGCGATTGACGCGAGCCCCCGCCGGCGGCGAGCACGATGAAGCTTCTCTTTACGCTGCTCACCTTCGGTATGAGCCCGGCCGCGGCGCTGAGGCTCTACCTGATGCTCGGGCTGAGCCTGGGGGCGCACCTGGCGGCGGCGTTCGTCCTTTTTCTGCTGCCGAGCCTCGACCACTACCAGGCTCGCGACGCGCTGGCGATCGAGGTGATCGACAACGCGCCCCCGCCGCCCGAGCCCGAACCGGTCGTGGAGGAGCCCGAGCCCCCGCCGCCCGAGCCGCCGCCACCCGAGCCCGAGCCCGTGGTCCAGCGACGGCCGCGCCCCACGCCGACTCCGTCGCCCTCCCCCGAGCCTCCGCCGGCCGAGGAGCCGCCCTCCGAAGCGCCCGCCGCCGAAGAGGCTGTGGCCGACTTCTCGGGCATGACCCTGACCAACGAGGACGCGCCCGCCGAATTCGCCACCGCGATTGGCAACGGGGAGCCTTCGGACGGACCGCTCGGACAACCCGGCGCACAGGTCACCGGCCGTCACCGCGCGGGACAGCAGGGCGGCGTCCCCGGCGGCACCGGCACCGATCCCGGACCACACATCGCCGCCGCCTCCGATCTCTCCCGGCAGCCCGGCCCGCCGGCCGATCGCCTGATCCGCCTCCTGGAGCGGAACTACCCCTCCGAGGCCCGCGACTCGGGGGTCGAGGGACACGCCGACGTGCGCATCCACGTGCACGCGGACGGTCGCGTCCAGCCTCTCGGTGTCCTGCGCGAGACCTACGCCGGGTTCGGCCAGGCCTGCCGGCGCACGATCCGCCAAGGCGGACACTGGACCCCGCCTCTCGACCGGCAGGGCAACGCCGTCGACACGATCACCGTCTTCCGCTGCACGTTCACCATCACCTTCTGAGCACGCACGGCGCGACGTCCCCGGGCCGCCGTCCTCGAGTGCGCAGAAAACGGAACTATCCGTTGCGACAAAAGCGCGCCTGAGCGATAGTCGTCGGCATGCGAGGGAGGGTCATGCCGCGTCTCCTCGGGACCATCTTGTTCGCCGCGACGTTGCTGCCGGCGGTGGCGCTCGCGCAGCGCGGCAGCGGATCGGTGCCGCTCGGCGAGTTCAACGTGATGCGCTTCTCGCCGGCCGCCGGCCCGCGCAACTATTTCCAGACCCAGGGCGCCCAGACGCCAGGTCACCTCACGGGCTCGGTCGGCCTCACGCTCGACTACGCGCACCAGCCGTTGGTCCTCTACAACGCGACCTGCGCGCCCGACGGAACGAACTGCTCGATCACCAACACGCGCGACGAGATCGTCTCCTACGTCGCCGCCGGGTACATCACGGGCAGCTTCCAGCTCTTCGACCGCATCCAGATTGGCGCGGTGATCCCGCTGGCCATCACCGGCGGCAACCCGTTCATGCACGCGGCCACCGGCACCGACTTGCCCGGCGGCACCGCGTTCGCGATCGCCGACCCGCGGCTCTCGGTCAAGGGCCGCATCCTGACCGACACGGGCAGCGGCTTCAGCCTGGCCGCCAGTGGCTTCGTCACCTTCCCGACCGGCCAGGCCATCGCGCCGCACCACTACGTGGGCGACCCCGTGCCGAGCTTCGGCGGGAGCGTCATCGCCGAGATCGTCAACTCCGGCTTCCACGCCGCGGTCAACGTCGGCGGGATGTGGCGCGACAACGTCACCCTCTTCTCCACCCAGGTCGGCCCCCAGCTCACCTATGCCGTGGCCTTCGGCTACGACATCACCCCGCTCGTCACGATCCTGGGCGAGGTGGTCGGAGCCTCGACGTTCGCCGACAACGTCGACCAGCACTGGCTCGAGTGGCGGGTCGGCGGCCGCATTCGGGTCGACGACTTCCAGTTCAACCTGGCGGGTGGCACCGGCCTCATCGCCGGCGCGGGCACCCCCCTCTTCCGCGTCATCGCCGGCGGCGCGTGGGCGCCCGTCCGCATGGACACCGACGGTGACGGCGTCGACGACTCGATCGACGCCTGCCCGAGCGAAGCCGAGGACATGGACGGCTTCGAGGACGAAGACGGCTGCCCGGAGGCCGACAACGACGAGGACGGCCTGGCCGACGCAGAGGATCCCTGCCCGAACGAGGCCGAGGATCGCGACGGCTTCCAGGACGACGACGGCTGCCCGGACGCCGACAACGACGGCGACAACATCCCCGACGGCTACGACTCCTGCCCGGACCAGCCCGAGGACATGGACGGCGACCGCGACGAAGACGGCTGCCCCGACAACGACACCGACCGCGACGGTATCGACGACGCCAACGACCAGTGTGTCGACCAGCCCGAGGACTTCGACGGCTTCGGCGACGAGGACGGCTGCCCGGAGACCGACTTCGACGGCGACGGCATCGACGACGACCAGGACCAGTGCCCCGACCAAGCCGAGGACATGGACGGAGTCGAGGACCAAGACGGCTGTCCCGACGAGGACGCGAGCGAGTAGACGCTGCGGCGCGTCCCGGCGGTCGGCCCTCGCGCACCGCCGCTTTCTTGACCCCTACGCGTGCCGACCGTTCGATGGGGGCGTGAACCGCCTTCTCTACGCGTCGCTCCCCGTGCTGTTGGCGTTGGTGGGCTGCCGCCCCACCCAGCTCGCGGGCGAGTCGGTCGGTCAGTTCCGCGTCGTCGCCACCCTGCAGGACAACACCTGCGGGGACGGCTACCCGGTCCAGAGCTCCACGACGTTCTACGTCGAGCTCCGTTCCCAGCCCGAGTCCACGTACGGCTACTGGAAGCTGCCGGACGCGCCGCTGGTGTCGGGGCTCTTGAGACCCGACGGCGAGTTCCGCTTCACCGACAGCCAACAGGTGACCGGCGTGCAGGCCGACCCGACCACCGGCACGGTGGGCTGCGATCTTCAGCGGGAAGAGGTCGTGGCGGGCACGTTCGATCCCACCGCGGCCGACGACGCCGGCGCAACCGTACAGGACGCTGCGAATGGCCAAGATGCAGGCGTAGGTGACGCCGGTCCGCAGGGGAGTCTGCGAGGAACCACCACCGTGCGGATCACGCCGGTGACGGGCGGAGACTGCTCGTCCCTCATTCAGCCCGCGGGCGGCGGCTTCCCGGTCCTTCCCTGTGAGATCACGCTGAACCTCGACGGCGAGCGCCTGGCGACGCCTCTCTTCTGACCGGCGCGTCCCTCGAAGCCGCCAGGCCGGAGCGCGCGAGGCGCTCGCAATTGCGCGGTCCCGTGGCGGACCCTCAGTCGGGCTTCGGCTCGTCGTCCTCTTCGAGCTCGTGCTCGGCGAGCTCCTCGGCGTCGAGCTCCTCGGGCGCGCCGTCGGCGCCGTCGAGATCGAGCTCCCCCGAGCTCTCGAGCGTCTCGGCGAGGGCCTGACTGACCGCCTCCGAGGGCTCCGGTCGCTCGTCCGGATCCTCCTCGGTCGTCAGCACCGGCTCTTCCTCGTCTTCTTCCTCCGGTGGCGGCGCGGCCTCGGAGTCTGCGGGCGCCGGTTCACTGCCGCTCGACTCCCCGGCGCGGCCGGGCGGCGAAGGCGGCGCGGCCGGACGACGCTCGGTGAGGATGATCAGCTTCGGGGAGTCGCCCCCGAAGAACACGCCAGGGTGCGCCTCCCACCCCGTCACCTCGACGACGCGGAAGCCCTGGTGGTGGAGGATCTGCCCGAGCTCGTGCAACGAGTAGCTGCGCAGCGAGTAGACGCTGTCCCGCTGGCGCCCGTCGTCGAGGATGACGGTCCGCTTCACCTCGAGCCGCGAGGTGATGTAGTTCATCTGCGACTCTTCCATCACCACGCAGGCGTCGCCCTCGAACCACACCAGGTTGGGCTGGTTGCGGATGACGTAGTCCCGGTTGACGACATCGAGCAGCAACAAGCCACGGGGCTTGAGCGCGCGGAAGAGCCGCTCGACGACCTGCTTGTTCGTCTCGTCGTCGAAGTAGCCGAACGTCGTCCCGTAGCAGAGCACGGCGTCGAACGCGCCGTCGAAGTTCATCTCCCGCATGTCCGCGTGGAGGAAGTTGATCTTGAACCCGTGATCCTGCGCCTCGTCGGCCGCGCGCGAGAGCATCGGCAGCGACAGGTCGAGCCCAACGACCAGATAGCCGCGCCGCGTGAGCTCCACCGCGTGCAAGCCCAGACCGCAGCCCACGTCGAGAATCGTCGCGCCCTTGGCCAATCCGAGGCGCTGCTCGATGAAATCGCACTGGCGCTCGATGATGCGCGGGTGGGGGATGGGTACGGTGCGGAGGTAGTCGTCGTTGAAGAAATCCTCCCACCACTGCCGCCGACCCTTGCGGCGGCGGGGCGGTACCGCCTTCTGTGCGCTGGCCTTGGGCGCCTCCGGCGGCGCCTCGGGCGGAGGCGGTGGCGCCGCGTCCTTCGTCTTGGCCGGCGGGGGCGGTGGCTTCGAGAGATGCGCCTCCGCCCTCGTCTCCTCGTCCGGCTCGGCGACCTCCGCTTCTTCGAGCAGCTCCTCGGCCTCCTCGGTGGGAAGCTCGGGCGCCGAATCGCGTGCTTCGGCCTTTCCTTCGGAGGACTCCTCGAGCGCCTCGCCGTGCTCGGAGTCCTCGAGGTCGACGTCGAGCTCCTCCATCTCGCCGGCGTCCGGCTCCGCGATGCGCAGCTCCGGCTCGTCGTCGATGTCGACCGCGACCTCCGGCTCCTCTTCGGGCGGCGGTGGGGACGGCGACCAGCCGGGCGAGCTGACGACGGACACCACGCGCTGGACTACCACGCCGAGGCTCGGGGCCGCGGCCGCTGGAGGCTCGCTCGGCTCCGGCTCGCTCGGCGCCAGGTCGGCGGAATCCGATGTCTCCGGTTCGTGGGCCTCGGGCGCCTCGGCGTCGACCTCGTCTTCGTCGCCGCCATCGTCGAGATCCACCTCGAGCGAGGGGGCGTCGTCGAAGGACTCGGCCGCGTCGGCCACCGCCTCGACGGACTCGTCGGGGGCTTCGTCCGCCGAGGACGCGGCCGCCTCGGCGCCCGGCGACGTCTCGCTCGTCTCGTTCGTCGCGTCCGGCTCGGGCGGGCTCGCCCCCACCATCGACTCCGCGAGCGGCGCGCTCCCGTCGTCCACGAGCGACTCGTCCAGCTCGATCTCGGTGCTCTCTCCGAGCGGCCCTTCGTCGAGGACCACCTCGGACGACTCCATCAGGGCCAGCGCGTCGTCCAACGTCGCGCGCGACTCGGGATCGTATGCGGGCATCTCGACGGTCGCCGAGCCGTCCACCTGCTCGGCCTCGGCAGACTGCGTCGGGCGAGGCACCTCGTCGACCGGCACGCGCAACGAGCGCCGCCGCTTCTTGCGTCGGAGGGCCTTCGTGTCGGGCTCGTCGTTCTCGCTCATCGGTCGCCGACCGCCATGGCTCGACCCATCTTCACCCGATCGCCGGCCGCGGCCTCGAGCGCGAGCGGCGTTTCGGGCCCCACCATCACCACCACCGTGGAGCCGAGGTGGAACGTGCCCAGCTCGTCGCCGCGCTCGAGGACCGGCGCGTGCTCGGCATGATAGCGCTGCGTCGTCGGGCCACGCCCGACGTTGGTCATGATCGAAGGGATCGAACGCGAGGCCGATCCGCCCCACTCCGATGGCTCCGACCAGGATGGTCGCGACTTCCCCGAACGCCTCGGTCCTCTGGAAGACCGCGACGCGCTCGTTGCGGGCGAAGAGCCGCGGGTAGCTCGCCACACCGAACGCGTTGACGGGGAAGAGGGTGCCCCCGACGTGCCGCACGGTGTGGACCGGTCCCCGGACACCCGCGTGCACCCGGTGATAATCGCGCGGGGAGAGGTAGATGACCGCGAACGTGCCGCCTTCGAAGCGCGCGGCGTCCGCCGGATCGCCGAGCAGCTCGCCGACCTCGTATTCCTGACCCTTCACCCGCAAGAGCGCGCCCGCCTCGATCGGCCCGATGTCCTCGACGCGTCCGTCGGCCGGACAGACCAGCGTGCGGTCGTCGCCCTCGATCGGGCGGGCCCCGGGCACCAGATGGCGCGTGAAGAACTCGTCGAAGGTCCGGAAACCGCCCGGCGGGATCTGCGCCTCCGCGAGATCCACGCCGTAGGCGCGCACGTAGAGGTCGATCGCCTGCGCGATCATCGCGCGGGACGTCGGCAGATCCGCCACGCGGCCCAACGCCCGGCTCAGCCGCTTGCGCGGGAG
Source organism: uncultured Pseudomonadota bacterium (assembly GCA_963832725.1). Lineage (GTDB taxonomy): Bacteria > Myxococcota_A > Polyangia > Polyangiales > Sandaracinaceae > JAEZBP01. The sequence goes on along the minus strand of CAWHVG010000003.1, from coordinate 194,115 downwards.
CAGGCGAAGGGTCTCGGCAGCGACGCGGCTGGCAGCAGAAGGCACGGCGGGGGCCACGGAGTCGTTACGCCTCCGAATCCTCGGGAATTTGAGCTCCGCCACGGGAGCGAGGGCCGAACGACGTGGGTCGAATGCTATCCGAGCCGCTTCCGCGCCGTCAATTCAATCCAAGGCTCCCATCGCCGGTGCGAGCGCGAAAATCCGATCGACACGGCATAGGGGGCCCGAGTAGTCGACTCGGGCTCCCCTGCCACACCACCCGGCATGCGGGTCCGCACCGGGCGGTTCGATGGGTTGAGGTCAGGCGGCCAGCCTCGGAAGGCCGAGCCCGTCGAAGAGTTTGTTGGGGAGCGCGATGTGGATGGCCATGCCTGAGTTTCTCCACCACCGCCTCGCGTTGGCGGCCACCTGGGCTGCCGCGTCGGGGCGAAGGCCTCGAGCCGCCAGCTCTCGGAAGACGGTCGTGCCGCGCTTCCACTGCTTGAGCTGATAGGCCCGGAGCCGGTGTCGGATCCACTCGTCGAGCTCGGCAAACCTCCGAGGCGTCTCGGCGACCCGGAAGTATCCGTGCCAGCCGAGCAGATAGCTCCGCAGGGTTTGCACGACTTCGGCCAGGCTGCGCCCGCGGGTTCGGCGCGTGAGCTGCCGGACCCGACGCTTCATCTTCTGAAGCGCCTTGGGCGCGACCCGCGTGCGGACGACCTTCCCTCGGCCGACCCAGAACGAGACGCCGAGAAAGGGTCGGTTCCACACGCGGTCCACCGCGCTCTTCGACGCGTTGACGCGCAGCCGGAGCTCGTCGAAGCGACGGACGAGCGAGCGCATGACCCGCTCTCCCGCACGCTTCGACGCTCACGAAGACCCGCAGATCGTCCGCATAGCGGACGAACGCGTGTCCCCGGGCCTCCAGCTCCGTGTCGAATCTCGTCGAGGAGCACGTTCGCGAGCAAAGGGGACAAGGAGCCGCCCTGCGGCGTTCCCTCGTACCGCTCCACCACCACCCCGTTCACCATCACGCCGGCGTCGAGATAGCGGCGGATGAGCCTCAGCACGCGACGGTCCCCGATCCGCTTGGCCAACCTCCCCATCAGCACGTCGTGGTTCACGCGGTCGAAGAACTTCTCCAGATCCACGTCCACCACCCACCGCTTGCCGTCCTGGACGTGACGGCGTGCTTCACGAATCGCTCCGTGCGCCGAGCGTCCCGGCCGAAAGCCGTGGCTGTGCTCCGAGAAGGTCGGGTCGAATCGGGGCTGCAAGACCTGCAAGAGGGCCTGCTGGATCAGGCGGTCGAGCACCGAGGGGATGCCAAGCTCGCGCTCGCCTCCCCCGGGCTTCGGGATCGTCGCCCGCCGAACCGGCATCGGCTGGTACGTCCCTGCGAGCAGTTGCTCGCGGGTTCGTGGCCAGTTGTCCCGAAGCCAGTCCGGCAGCTCGTCCACCGTCATCCCGTCGATGCCGGGGCTCCCCTTGTTCTTCCTCACTCTCTTCAACGCTCGCATCAGGTTCGGACGCGAGAGCGCCTCCTCCATCAGCGAGCCCGTTCCCAGGCCCTCGTTTCCGGTCGTCGCCGATGGCGCTTGCCCGCTCCGCTCTGCTCTCGGGGCTTCACCCCTACCCTCCAGCGGCAGCTCCAGTTGCCTGGACTTCTGGACCATGGCGTCGTCGAGACTCCCGGGCGTCATGCCCTTCCCCTCGTTCGGTCCTTCGGCGGCGCCTCCCGGCGTGACCTACTACGACCTCGGCTGACTTCTCGCTCCGCGCGCGTGACCGCGTGGCCCTTTCAGGCCCGAGGCGAGATCTCCCCAGGTAAGAACACCGACCTTCACCGCACGACCGCCGGATTTACGCAGGGTCCCTTTGGTCACGGGAGCTTCGCGGTTCGTAGCCCGCTCGCCCCGGTCGCCCGCGCCTCGTATCCGGTTCTTGTCCATCGGCCCACGGTTTCGTTCCGCGCTTCCTTCAGACGGTCAGTCGCCCTCCCGCCCTTGCGCTTCCCTTCCTTGGCTGTGACCTGCTCAGGGGAGGACTTGCACCTCCAAGTCGGCGCCCATGCTGGGCGCACCACGCGAAAAGCCCGCGACGCCGGGGGCGCCGCGGGCTCTCGCTCACTCGGACCGAGCCTCCGATATCCCTCAGATATCGTAGTAGAGCTGGAACTCGAGCGAGGTCGGGCGCAGGCGGACCGGGTCCACCTCGTTCTTCCGCTTGTAGCTGATCCACTCTTCGATGACGTCCTTGGTGAAGACGTCGCCCTTGAGCAGGAACTCGTGATCGCGCTCGAGGGCATCGAGCGAACCCTCGAGCGAGCCCGGCACGGTGGCCACGCCCTTCAGCTCCTCGGGGCTGAGCGAGTAGAGGTCCTTATCGAGCGGATCGCCCGGGTCGAGCTTGCGCTGGATCCCGTCGATCCCCGCCATCAGCATCGCGGCGAACGCGAGGTAGGGGTTGCAGGACGGGTCGGGGAAGCGCGCCTCGAGGCGCTTGGCCTTGGGCGACGTCGAGTACATCGGGATGCGGATCGACGCCGAGCGGTTGCGGCTGCTGTAGGCCAGGTTGACCGGCGCCTCGTAGCCCGGGACCAGCCGGCGGTAGCTGTTGACCGTCGGGTTGGTCAGCGCGCAGAGCGCCGACGCGTGCTCGAGGATGCCGCCGATGTAGTGGAGCGCCATCTCGCTCATGCCGGCGTACTGGTCACCGGCGAAGAGCGGCTTGCCCTCCTTCCAGATCGACTGGTGGCAGTGCATGCCGCTGCCGTTGTCGCCGAAGAGCGGCTTGGGCATGAACGTGGCGGTCTTGCCGTCCATGCGGGCCGAGTTCTTCACGACGTACTTGAACCACAGGAGCTGGTCCGCCATGAACGTCAGCGAGTCGAACTTCATGTCGATCTCGCACTGGCCGGCGGTGGCGACCTCGTGGTGGTGCACCTCGACCTCGATGCCGACCGAAGCGAGCAGCTCGCAGGTGCGCGTGCGCCAGTCGAAGAGCGTGTCGTTCGGCGCCACCGGGAAGTAGCCGCCCTTGTGCTGGATCTTGTGGCCGAGGTTCGGGCCCTCGTCGCGGCCGCTGTTCCAGATGCCCTCGGACGAGTCCACCTCGTGGAAGCTGCCGTGGTTGGCCACCTCGTAGCGGACGTCGTCGAAGACGAAGAACTCGGCCTCGGGGCCGAAGAACGCCGTGTCGCCGAGGCCGGTCTGCTTGAGGTACGCCTCGGCCTTCTGCGCGATGTAGCGGGGATCGCGGACGTAGGGCTCACGCGTGATCGGGTCCACGATGTTGCAGATCAGGACCAGCGTCGGCTCCTCCGTGAAGGGGTCCATCTGCGCGCTGGCCGCGTCCGGGATGATCAGCATGTCGGACGCGTTGATCGGCTGGTAGCCGCGGATCGACGAGCCGTCGAAGCCGAAACCGTCCTCGAACGCGCCCTCGTCGAGGCGGTGGGCCGGGACGGTCGTGTGCTGCCAGACGCCGGGCATGTCGATGAATCGGAGATCCACCATCTTGGCACCGCGCTCCTTGGCGAACGCGATGACCTCCGAGGGAGTCTTGTGGCTCATATTCGAATGACCTCCTGGCCCGGCCTCGCCGGGCGTGCCGCGCGCTGGCGCGGTCGAGCTAGATGTCCGAGGCGGAAGTCGCGACCGGTATGGCCGAGCGATCGGCGTCGAGATCGGACGCGCGCCCCCGCGGGAAATGCACAGTATTTTCGAGGAGGCTCGCGCCCGAGGTCGACGTCGAGAGCTGGCCAGACCGTGTTGCGATGTCCGCGGAGGACATCTAGATGGCGTCCTCTCCGCGCTCGCCGGTACGGATCCGAACCGCCTCCTCGATGGGCTGGACGAAGATCTTCCCGTCGCCGATGCGACCGGTCTTCGCGGCCTTCTCGATGGCCTCCAGGATGCGCACGACCAGCTCGTCGGGGACGACGACCTCGATCTTCACCTTGGGTACGAAGTCGACGACGTACGCGCTGCCGCGATAGACCTCGCGCTTGCCGCCGGTCCGGCCGAAACCCTTGACCTCGGTGACGGTCATGCCTTGCACGCCGATCTCACCGAGCGCGTCCTTCACCTCGTCGAGCTTGAAGGGCTTGATGATGGCTTCGACCTTCTTCATGGTTCCTCGCCGTGTGCGTGTAGCCCGGCATTGTTTCCGGGGCGTTTCGGACCCGTAAAATCCTGCCGCGCCGCCCCAGGAAGGCGCGCACGCCACGTTCCGGCCTGACCGCCGGCGGGCCCTGCGGTATGGTCCCGCCGCTCACGAGGATCGCATCGTTTGGACGGATCGCATCACGTGGACGAGGGGCAGGACATCGCGCCGGTGGTGGTCGTGCACGGCGGGGCCGGAGACGTCCCCCGCGCCAAGCGTCGTGCGCACGCCGAGGTGTGTGCCCGGGCCGCCGAGGTCGGCTTGGCTGCGCTCGAGGACACCGGGAGCGCGCTCGACGCGGTCGTCCGCGCCGTCGAGGTGCTCGAGAACGACCCGCGCTTCAACGCCGGCACGGGCGCGTGCCTGACCGAGGATGGAACGCTGGAGCTCGACGCGGCCGTGATGGAAGGAAGCTCGCTGCGCCTCGGCGCGGTGGCCGCCCTGCCGGCCTACGAGAACCCGGTCCGCATCGCGCGGGCGGTGCTCGAGGACGGTCAGCACTGCCTCTACGCCGGCGAGGGAGCCGGCGCGTTCGCCCTCGCGCGGGGGTTCGAGCCCGCCGAGCCCGACGCGATGATCAGCGACGCGGCGCGACGCCGGCTCGCCAAGGTCTTGGCCGGGCGCGCGGACTCCGCGTGGGCGGGCGGAACGGTCGGCGCGGTGGCCTGCGGAGCGGATGGGCGGGTAGCGGCGGCCACCAGCACCGGCGGCATGGTCGCCAAGCGCATGGGCCGGGTCGGCGACACGCCCCTCCCCGGCGCGGGCACGTGGGCCGACGACGCAGCCGGCGCCTCGAGCGCCACCGGCGTCGGCGAGCACATCATGCGCTACGGCTTGACCCGACACGTGGTGGAGCTCGTCCGCGCGGGCGTGCCCGCGCAGCACGCCGCGGACGCGGCCATCGCGGGCTTCGGGGCACGGGTCGAGGGCCGCGGCGGACTCATCGTGGTCTCGCCGCGCGGAGAAGCCGGCGTGGCCCGCAACACGGCCACGATGAGCTGGGCGATCGCGCGCCGCGGTGCGGCGACGCAGCACGGAACCTGAACCCGAACGAGGGGAGCGAGACATGGCGGACCTGCGAGGCAAGACCCTGTTCATCACCGGCGCCAGCCGCGGCATCGGGCTGGCCATCGCGCTACGGGCTGCGCGAGACGGCGCGAACGTGGTGATCGCGGCCAAGACGACGGAGCCGCATCCGAAGCTGCCGGGCACCATCTACACGGCGGCAGAGGAGATCGAGAAGGCGGGCGGCAAGGCGCTCGCGCTCAAGGTCGACATCCGCTCCGACGAGACGGTCTTCGGCGCCGTGGAGAAGGCGGTGGAGACCTTCGGCGGCATCGACGTGCTGGTGAACAACGCCAGCGCGATCTTCCTCGCCGGCACCGTCGAGACGCCGATGAAGCGCTACGACCTGATGCACCAGATCAACACCCGCGGCACCTACCTCTGCTCGCAGGCCTGCATCCCGCACCTGAAGAAGGCCGACAACCCTCACATCCTGAACATCTCGCCGCCGCTGAACATGGACGCGAAGTGGTTCGCGCCCCACGTCGCCTACACGATGGCGAAGTACGGCATGAGCATGTGCGTGCTGGGCATGCACCAGGAGCTGCGCAGCGCGGGCATCGCCGTCAACGCGCTCTGGCCGCGCACCGCGATCGCCACCGCGGCCGTCAAGAACCTGCTCGGGGGCGAGGAAGCCATCAAGGGCAGCCGCACGCCCGAGATCATGGCGGACGCCGCCCACGCCGTCCTCACCCGGGACAGCAAGAGCGCGACCGGCAACTTCTACATCGACGACGAAGTATTGAAGGCCGATGGCGTCACCGACCTCGAGAAGTACGCCGTCTCCCCCGGCGCCCCGCTCGTCGAAGACTTCTTCCTGTAGCCGACGCCGCTTGAACCGCTCGCGCGAGGTCACTAGCCTCGCGCGGGCATCCCTTCGGAGGAACCATGCGCACGCTTCGCTCGACCACTCTCATCACCTTCCTTTCGTGTTGCTCCCTTCTCGCCGGCTGCGGTGGCACCGACCAGCAGCCGGAGATGCCGGATCCCTCGATCGTGGACCGCTCGGCGGACGACATGGGACTGCCGGAGGTCGAGGGCGACGCGACCGAGACGGCGGGCAACGAGGCCGAGGAGCCGCCGGCAGCGCCCATCCGGGTCGTGGCCGCCGAGCGCACGCCGATCGAGGGCAGCAACCCGACGCTCCGGATCGTCGCGCCCCGCATGAACCAGGTCATCCGCAGCGGGGACGTCATGCTGCGCCTGCAGCTCCGCGACTGGGAGCTCGGCGACGCGCCCGGCAAGCACGTCCACGTGATCGTGGACAACGAGCCCTACATGGCCATCCGCGACGTCTCCTCGCCGTTGAACCTCACCCAGCTCGTGCAGGAGAACCTCGGCCACGCGCTGGCGGAGGGCACCCACGTGGTGCGCGTCTTCCCGAGCCGCCAGCAGCACGAGTCGGTGAAGACGCCGCACGCCTTCGCCATGACCGTCTTCAGCGTCGGCCACGCGACGGAGGGCTTCGACTTCGATCCCGAGGCGCCGCTCTTGACCTACAGCCGCCCGAAGGGCTGCTACACGGCGGGCCAGCGCGTGCTGCTCGACTTCTACCTGACCAACACCGAGCTGGCCGAGAACGGCAACCGCGTGCACTACGTCCTCGATCACGGCGGGCTCGAGGGCGACATCACCGAGTGGGCGCCGCATTGGTTCGAGAACCTGCCGGAGCTCGAGCACACCATCGAGCTGTCGCTGGTCGACGCCGAGGGCAACGCCGTGCCCGGCCGCTTCAACGACACCACCCGCACCTTCCGGGTGGCCGCGAGCTGCGAATAGTCGTCCCGTCTCGGCGCGCGCGAACGCGCGCCGACGACGCTGGCCGATCGCCTAGGCCGGAGCGCTGAAGTATCCTCCGGCCCTCGCATGGCATCGCTACTCGACACGGTCCGCGACCTCGGCCGCCTCCGCCAGATCGTCCAGGTCCTGATCCGCCACGGCTTCGGAGAGGTCGTGCAGCGCACCGGCCTCGGCTCGCTGGTGCAGGGCAAGGCCAAGGCCGAGAACGAGGCCAGCAAGGTCTCCACCGCCACGCGGATCCGTCTCGTCGTGACGGATCTGGGCCCCTCGTTCATCAAGCTGGGGCAGATCCTCTCGACCCGCCCGGACCTGATCCCGACGGACATCATCGTCGAGCTCAAGAAGCTCCAGGACGACGTCCCTCCGATCGCGTTCGACGAGGTGCGCGCGCAGGTGCAAGGCGAGCTCGGCGCGCCCATCGAGGAGGTCTTCGCGTCCTTCGATTCCACGCCGCTCGCGTCGGCGTCGATCGGCCAGGTCCACCGGGCGACGCTGGAGACGCCCGAGGGCGTGAAGGACGTCGTGGTCAAGGTTCAGCGCCCGAACATCAAGGACGTCATCGAACGCGACATCGATCTGCTCTACTGGCTGGCCAAGGCCGTCGAACGCTCGATCCCGGAGTCGCGCACGTATCAGCCGGTGAAGCTCGTCAGCGAGTTCGATCGGGCGATCAGCGCGGAGCTGGACTTCAACCTCGAGGCCGACCACGCCGCGAAGTTCGCGAAGAACTTCGAGGGCAACCAGCAGATCCGCTTTCCTTTCATTCACCGCCAGGCGTCGGCCAAGCGCGTGCTGACCCTCGAGTTCTTCGATGGGCAGAAGATCTACTCCGCCATCGATCACGGGTTCAGCGGCGAGCAGATCTGCAAGGCGACCCTGGGCTTGATCATCCAGGCGGTGTTCGAGGACGGCTTCTTCCACGCCGACCCCCACCCCGGGAATTTCATCATCATGGGCGCCGCCGAGACGCCGGTGCTCGGCGTCATCGATCTGGGCCTGGTCGGACGGCTCACGCCGCACATGCGCGAGAAGACGATCGACCTGATGATCGCGGCCGTCCAAGAGGACTACCGCGGCATCGCCGACGCGCTCTACGCGATCGGCACGCCGACGCGGAAGATCGACCGGAGCGCCTACGAGGCCGAGGTCGCGATGCTCGCCGACCGCTATCTCGGAAAGCAGCTGGGCGAGATCGAGGTCTCGAGGCTCATTCAGGATCTCGTCGGGGGCGCCACCAAGTACGGGCTCGAGATCCCGCCCGACTTCCTCTTGGTGGGCAAGGCGCTGATGACCATCGAGGGCGTGGGCAAGGAGATTTACCCGGAGCTCGACGCCTTCGCCGAGATGAAGCCGTACTTCATGCGGCTGATGTGGACGCGCTACCAGCCCGAGCGCATGGCGCAGGATCTGATGCGCACCCTGACGCGGATCAGCGCCGCCGCCACCGATCTCCCGATCCAGACGCAGGAGGTGCTCGACGATCTGCGCAAGGGTCGGCTCGAGGTGCGCACGCGCGAACCGATGCTGCCCATCAGCGTCGACGTGCTGGGCCGGCGCGTCTACAGCGGGTTGGTCGTCGGGGGCCTTCTGATCGCCAGCGGCATCCTATTCGGCGGTGAGTCCTACTGGCTGGGCGGGCTCTTCGTCGCCGCGGCGCTCGGCTGGGGCGCCCTGCACACGACCTGGGCGATGTGGCTCGGGCGACGGCGCCGAAAAAAGAGCTGAGGCCGCGACGACGCGGACCGATGGACCTGCCGCGACCCTGCCCGATGGACCCGTCGCGACGAGGCGCCTCTGTGAGAACGAAGCGGCGAGGCCGGGCCGCGGGGCGGTGAAGCCTGGCATTTCGCAGCGGCTCGGTGTCGTCCCGGAGTCGGCGACGGGCGAGCGCTCAGAATCCCGGATCGGTCACCGCACGCGGCCGATGAGCGCGCCGGCGCGAACGGCGGCGCCGGTGTGAGCGCCGGCTTCCGCGCCGGCGATGTTGCCGGCGGGCGCGCTGCGGCGGCTCCGGCTCGGCCGCAGGCTCGGCCTCCAGCTCGACGGTCAGCTCCTGCGAGGTGTCTCCTGGCACCGTCCGGGTCCACGGGAGATGGCCGTCGAGGCGTACTTCGACCGCACGCTCCTCCTCCGACGGCTCGAAGCTCACCTCCGTCCCCTGCGCTGGCTCTCCGTCCACCGTCACCGCCGCGCCCTCCGGCACACCGATCAAGGTCAAGGTGACCAGCTCGACCTCGACGACGCCCCCGTCAGCGCTCTCCTCGACGACCTCGTCCGTCTCCTCCACCACGAGCGCGTCCGTCTCGTTCGCCGCGGGCTCGATCGCCGCAGGCTCGTCCGCCGCAGGCTCGACGGGATTGGGCTCCGCCGGCTCTTCGGCCACGGTCGCGGGCTCCTGCTCGGTCGGGGCGCTCTCCACCGGGAGGGTCTCGGTCGCCGTGCCCTCGCCCGTCGCGATCACCACCCCCAGGACGACGAGCGCGGCGGCGGCCACACCGCCGACGCCCCACACCCAGGCGGGCAAGCCGGTCCGAGCTCCCGGAATCGCTCCGTCTTCGTCGTCCGCCTCCGCGGGCACGGAGCCCATGTCGTGCACGGGGGACACCGGCGCTCCCACCGCGGCCGGTGCCGTTTTTTTCGCGGACTCGTTCGACACCGGCTCGTCCGGGGTCGACCCGCTCGGCTCGACGATTGCGGGGTCGGCAACCACCGGCTCCGCGCTCTCGGGCGCGGCCGCCGCAGGCTCGGCAGCCTCGGGTCCCGCGGCCGGCTCCGCGCTCGCTTCGCTCGGCTCCGCGGCGGCCGGCTCGCTCGACTACGCCTCGCTCGACGACGCCTCGCCGGACGACGACGCCTCGCCGGACGACGACGCCCCGCCAGACGACGACGCCTCGCCAGACCACGACGCCTCGCCGGACGACGACGCCTCGCCAGACGACGACGCCTCGCCGGACGACGACGCCTCGCCAGACCACGACGCCTCGCCGGACGACGACGCCTCGCCAGACGACGACGCCTCGCCAGACGACGACGCCTCGCCGGACGACGACGCCCCGCTCGACGCCTCGCTGGACGACGCCTCGCTCGACGACGCCTCGCCGGACGCAGCCTCCGCCTCGCTCGACGCCGATCCGCTCGGCACATCGCCGGGCGCCGGCTCCTCGCCAGCGGCACCCGCGGGCGAATCGCCTGGCGTTGCCGCATCCGCGGAGGTCTCCGGTGCCTCGCCAGCGCTCGCAGCAGCCTCGGACGATTGGGGCGACTCCAGGTCCTCCCCGTCCTCTTCCGCAGGCGCCTGGGCTTCCGCGGGCGCCTCGACCGCGTCCTCGCCGGAGCGCTCGGCGATGTCGTCCGCTCCCGTGGCGGCCTCGGGCTCTTCGCCCGCAGCGCTCGCGTCCTCCAGCTCGACCTCGACATTCTCGGCTTCGGGCGCCCGCGCAGAGCGCGGAGGAGGCGGCATCACCCGGTTCGGCGGTCCGACATCGGGGATCTCCAGGAGCCCCGACAGCCGCTCGAACTCCAACGATTCGTCCTGCTCGTCGCCGCTCGGCACCGGCGGAGTCGCCGGCTCTCCGGGAGGCGGATGCACGGCGGCTTTGGCCCCCGGCCTCGGCACCGGCGGCTTCCCCACCGAGGGCCCCGTGCCGGAGGGAGCCGGCACCGCGGGCTTGGCACCCGGTCGCGGCACCGGCTTCTGCACGCCTCCCGGCGTCGGCACGGCAACCGACTTGGCATCGGCGGGCGCCGAGCCGAGCGTCAGCGTGGGCTTGGGCATCCGGCGCCTCCGTGCCGGTGCGCTCGGCGGGGCAGGATTCGGCGCAGCGGGAGCAGGCTTCGCGGCCTTCTCCGCGCTCGCCCCGGCGATGGCGTCGTCGATGACGACGGGCGCAGAGCCCAGGGTCAGCGTGGGCTTGGGCACCCTGCGCTTCGTCGGCGCGGGCTTGGTCGGCGCGGGCTTGGTCGGCGCGGGCTTGGCCGGGGCGGGCTTCGCCGGGGCGGGGCTTCCCCGGAGCAGGCTTCCCGGGGGTGACGTTCGCGCGCGCCTCGGAGAGCGCGTCGTCCGAGTCGTCGGCCTCGAGCGTCCGCGGTCCGACCACGGTCTTGTGCGCGCCCGGATTGCGAGTGCGGATCAGCGCCGCCCGCAGCGCTTTGGAAAGCGCGTCGGCGCTCGGGAATCGTGCGCCCGGGTCCTGAGAGAGGGCCTGATTCGACCACGTCTGCGATCGGGCTCGCCAGCTCCGCCCGGACATCGGACACCGCCGGAACGTGCCGCTCGCGCACCGCATGCCGGAGCCCCTCCTCGCCCGCGCCGCGATGCGGCAGCCTGCCGGTGAGGAGACCGAAGAGGATTGCCGCGGCCGAGTACACGTCCATCGAGGAGTCCGCCAGCTTGCCCCGAACCTGCTCCGGCGGGGCGTACGCCAGCGTGGCGAGGTGGTGCTCGTCCACGGGCTCTCGGCCCGCGCGCTGCCCCGCTCGATCCAGCCCGAAACCGATCAGCTTCGGCGCGATACGCCCCCCGCGCTCCTTCACGAGCACGTTCGAGGGCTCCACGTCACCGTGCACCACGCCGGCCGCGTGGAGCGCCGAGAGCCCCATCAACAGGTCGCAGACCATTCGCACGGCCTGATCCACGCGCATCGCAGGCCCCTGCGCCATCCGCGCCGCGACCGACTCCCCTTCGACCACCTCCATGCTGGCGAAGGGTGCGCCCTCCTCGGTCGTTCCCGCCTCGAACACCCGCACGAGGTTGGCGTTGCGGAGCTTCGCGAGCGCGCTCACCTGCGCCTCGAAGCGCGCGCGGAGCGCCTCTGGCGCGTCCGCTTCCATCACCGCCACGACGACGTCGCGTCCGAGCTTGCCGTCGTGCGCGTTCCATACGGTCCCGCGGTCGCTCTGACCGAGGGGCACTCTCAGCTGATAGCGGTCTTCGAAGCTCACGGATTCCTCGCGCGCACGGGTCGAACGGTCGACCTGGGCGGTGCGACCGGCTTCTCCATTGTACCGGGAGGTCGAGTCGTGCAGGACCCCAATCGGGGTCGGACGACGCGACCCATCGCGGGCGCGCGATCAGCTCGGCGTCGGCGCGCCGTTGTTCTTCTGATCATCGAGCAAGCTGAGACCGATCGAGAACGCCTTTCGGGCGCGCTCGAGAAGCTCCTCGTCGCCTCGGATCTTCGTCTCGGCGGTCGCGAGCCGTTCGCGAAGCTCCGCTTCGCTCCCCTCGAGCGCCGCAATTCGCTCCGCCTGCTCGCTGCGGATCGTGGTGAGCGCCTCGATCTCAGCCTTGGCGCCAGCCAGCTCGGCCTTCTCGTCGTCGAGCTCGCGCTGCTTGGCCTCCTGCTGCGCCATGAGGCCGTCTCGCTCGCCTTCGAGGTCCTCGATCCGCTCCTCGGCCCCGGTCAGCTTCGTCTCGGTCTCGGCCATCTTTCGGCCGAGCACCGCCAGCTCCTGCGAGTGGGCCTTCTTGGCCGCCTCGTGCTCGGCGGCGTGCGTCGCAGACAGCTCTTCGCGCGTCGTCTCGAGCTCGGTGGCGTGCTCCGCCGCGGCGGCGGCCAGCTCGTCCTCGCGCTTCGTCTCGAGCTCGCCGCGGAGCTGCTCGAGCGCCGTCTCCTGCGCGGCGGCCGCCTCGGCCCGCGACACCGCGAACGCCTCCTCGTGCTCCCGCGTTCGCTCCTCGAGAGCGGTGGCATGCTCGGCGCGAAGCGCCTCGAGCGCCTCCATGTGCCCGCGTTCCGCCTCGGCCAGCGCGCTCGCCTTCGCCTCCTCCGCCGCGGCGAGCTTCTCGTCTCGCTCCGCCTCGGCAGCAGCGACGCTCTGGTCCCGGTCCGCTTCCGCCGCAGCGACGCTCTCGTCCCGCTCCTTCGCGAGCTCCGCGATCCGCGCATCGCGCTCCGCTTGGGCCGCGGCGACCTGCTCGTCCCGCTCCTTCGCCAGCTCGGCGATCGCGTGTCCCGTATCCGCCTCCAGCTCGGCGATCCGCGTGTCCCGATCCGCCTCCGCCGCAGCGACCCTCTCGTCGCGCTCGGCCTCCAGCGCGGCGACCTGCTCGTCCCGTTCCTTCGCCAGCTCGGCGATCCGCGCGTCCCTATCCGCCTCCGCCGCGGCGACTTTCTCGTCCCGTTCCGTCTCCAGCGCGGCGACGCGCTCGTCCCGTTCCGCCTCCAGCGCGGCGACTTTCTCGTCCCGTTCCGTCTCCAGCGCGGCGACGCGCTCCTCCCGATCCTTCGTCAGCTCGGCGATCCGCGCATCTCGATCGGCCTCCGCCGCGGCGACCTTCTCGTCCCGTTCCGTCTCCAGCGCGGCGACGCGCTCGTCCCGATCCCTCGTCAGCTCGGCGATCCGCGCATCCCGATCGGCCTCCGCCGCGGCGACCTTCTCGTCCCGATCCGTCTCCAGCGCGGCGACGCGCTCGTCGCGGTCCGCCTCTGCCGCCGCGACTCTCGCCGAGGTCTCGGCACGCGCCTCCTCGATCTTCTCGTCGCGCTCCTTCTGCAGCGCGGCGATGCGTTCGTCGCGGTCCGCCTCCAGCGCGGCGATGCGCTCGTCGCGCTCCGCCTCCAGCGCAGCGATGCGTTCGTCGCGCTCCGCCTCCGCCGCAGCGACCTTCTCGTCTCGCTCCTCGCCGGCCTTCGTGAGCTCGTCTTCGAGCTTTCGGGCCTTCTCCTCGGTCCGCTCGAGCCTCCCCTTGAGGTCGTCTGCCCGCTTGCTCGCGGCCTCCTTGTCGGAGCGCAGCGCTTGGTTCTGCTCGTCGGCGTCCGCCTTGCCGCGCTCCAGCTCCAGGAGCTTGTCCTCGAAGTCGGCACGCCCTCGGTCGAGCTGAAGGTTCTTGTCGCGCAGCTCGAGCAGCTGCTTGTCGCGCGCGCTGACCTGATCGCGCAGGTCGAGGATCTCCTTGTCCTTGGAGTTCAGCGCCTCGCGAAGATCGAGGAACTCCCGGCTGGAGATCCCACCCCCCTTGGCGGCGCGCGCTCGCAGCTCCGACGCCTCTCTCTCGAGGCGCTCGACCTCCGCCTTGTGCCGGTCGAGCTGGCTCCCGGCGTCCTCGGCCTCGGCCCTCGCGCTGGCCAGGTCCACCCGCAAGCGCTCGAGCTCGGCTGCATCGATCACCGGACCGGTGTCCGCTCCCGAGCTCTTCGCCGGCGTGGGCGGCGGCGGCGGCACGGACGCAGCCTTGGGAGACGCCGGCACGGCCCTCGGAGCCACCGACGGCGCTCTGGCGGGTGCAGGGCGAGGCTGCGCCTCGATCGCCGCTTTCACTTCGGGCGGGATGGCGGCGATGGTCGTGGCCTCCACCTCCTCTTCTTCGCCCATCACCAGCGCGTCGAACGCGCTCTCCGCGAACGCGTCGATCTCGTCGTCGACCCCATCGCCGTCGGCGTCGCCCTCCACGCTCGCTTCCTCGACCTCGACCACCTCGTCGAGCGGGATCTCCAGTGCCTCTTCGGAGAGATCGAGCGGTTCCTCGGCGGCGGCCGAGAGCTCGACGAGCTGTCCCACGTGCTCGAGCAGCGCGTCCGGCTCGATCGGCTTGCGAAGGTAGTCCTCCGCGCGGGTGCGAAGCTTCCGGTGTTGCTCGAAGATCTCTTCGGTGGCCTCGCTGGAGAGGATGATGACCGGGATGTTCTGAGTATCGGGATTCTTCTTGAGCTTCTTGCAGACGAGAAAGCCGTTCATCTGCGGGAGCTCGATGGTCAGCAGGATCAGGTCGGGCCGATCTTCGCTCGCTCGCTCGAGCCCGGCGTTGCCGTCGTCGACCACATCGACCGCCGCCCCGCGGGCGACGAGGCGCTCCTTGACGACCTGCGCGAACTGTGGGTCGCTCTCGAAGAACAGAATGCGCGCTGCCATCGACGCTCCTTCGCCCGGTCGAGGGCGTGAGAGCGCGAGGATACGTGGCCGGCGCTCCGCGCGTCAATGTGGAAAAGCCCGAAACCAGCCGGGGTTTCGGGCTCTTACGACGCTCCGGCGCGCACCGGAGCGTTCAGCGATCTTGAACGTGCGCGCTGGCGGCGAGCTGCAGCAGCGAGCGCGAATCGAGGTCGCCGGCGATGGCGTAGGTCAGTCCGCGGTGCTCGACGAGCGGGATGGTGTAGCCGCGTGCCTGCCCGTAGATGATGCCGCGTCCCTGGACGTGCGCTTGATGAACCACCCTGCCGATGGGCGCGGGGCGCTCGAAGACCAGAACGGTCACCCGCCGTCCGTGCACGTCGTAGTAGAACGCCGCAGCTTCACGATCGCGAATGCTCGAGATGCGCGCGCCGATCAGGTGCACGTCCGGCCGGCCGAAGTCCATGGGTCGAACGGGGAACTCGAGCTTGCCGCGGAACCAGCTCGCCACTTGGGTGGGCGGACCGCTGACCTCGGCCGGGTGGTCTCGCCAGTGGCGGTCGACCACGTCCTCGAGGTAGGAGACGCCGTTGATGGCAGCCGGCCCCGGATTCCATCCCGGCTTCGTCGATGCCGACCGGGTTCCCTCCCTCTTGCACGGCCAACACGGCCAACGCCACCGCGGCGGCGGCCGCCGGCACGGCGTAGCGCGCCTTGACCGGCACCAGCCGCACCCCCGCCAGCCCGAGCGGGGGCCGGACCGCCGCGGAGCCCACCGGCGTCGCGCCGTAGGCGGCCTGACGTCGCGCATCCTCGGCGTCGAGGGCGCGGCGAAGGCGGTCCGCGATGTCGACCGACGCGGGCGGCGTCCCCTCCTCCACCGCGTCCTTCACGTGCCGCTTGAACGAGCGCGCGAAGGAGAGATGGACGCGGCACGGGCCGCAGTCGGAGAGGTGCTGCTCGAACTCGATCTGGGTCGCTGGATCGACCTCGCCATCGACCACCGCGTCGATGTGGCGACGGAAGACCTCACACGCGATCATCCCGCGGCCTCCTTGCGACGGCGCCAATCCTCGAGGGAGACGGGCTCCGAGGAGGAAGGCTCCTCCACGATGCCCAGCTGAATCGCCTGATCGAGCAACCGGCGCTGCATCTTCTTGCGGGCTCGATGCAGCCTCGACATCACGGTGCCGATCGGGCACCCGACGATGGCGGCGATCTCCTTGTAGGAGAGCTCCTCCACGTCGGCGAGGACGATCATCATCCGGTAGTCCTCGGGAAGCGAGTCCAACGCTTCCTGAATCTCCGCGGTGATGATGCGGCGGTGTGCCTCGGAGACAGGGTCGGTGAGCGTCCGCATCGCGGCGCGGCTCATCACTCCGTCGCCTACCGGCTCCGCCTCACGCCCCTCGAGCACCTTCCGCTCGCGGGTCGAGCGCCGGTACTTGTTGATGAACGTGTTGGTCAGGATCCGGAAGAGCCAGGCCTTCATGTTCGTGCCCGGCTCGAAGCGGTCGTAGAACCGATACGCCTTCACGAACGCGTCCTGGACCAGGTCCTCCGCGTCGGAAGCGCTTCTCGTCAACCGCAACGCCGCACCGTAGAGCGCGTCGAGGTGCTTGAGCGCTTCGCGCTCGAATTCCTCGCGTGCCGGGTCGAGGGGTTGGTTCGAGAGGGCCATCGGTGTCCTTTCTGAGCGCTGAACCGTGGCGGGAACGAGGCTATTCCGCACTTCGTCGTGCTATTTGCCTCGGGCCCGGTGCGCAGTATCGCAGCTCCGTCGACGGGTCGCTTCTGGCCCCGTTTTCCGCTGAAAATGGGGTCGGGCGCCCGTCGCCCTGAAACCTCTTCACGTTAAACACGCGGCGTGCGGGGCGCACGAAGTTTCAGTCGGAACGGACGAATGCGAGACGCGGCTCAGGCGTCTTCGGACGGCGTCTCCTCGGCCTCGTCCTCCTGCTTGCGACGGCCGAGCTTCACCAGCTTGTCCTCGAGCTCCTCGATCCGTGCCTGCAGGCGCTTGACCTCGCCCTGGAGCTGCTGGACGTGCGTGATGGCGTGCCCGAGCAGGCCGCGCATCCGGTCGTCGGCGAGCCGCTGGAGCTCGTCGAGCGCCTCCTTGGAGCTGGCGAAGACCGACCACTTCGGGTCCTTCGCCTGCGCCTCGGTGGCGCTCGCCTGCGCCTCTTCCGCCTCGTCCCCCTCCTCGTCCTTGCGCGCGATGAGCTTGCCCATCGGGCCCTCGCGCAGGCTGCTCATCAGCCGCTCGCCGCTCTGCTGGATGAGATGGCGGAGCGTGCTGACCGACGCGACCTCGCGCTTCGCCTCCGCAGCGCTCTTCTCTTCCTCGTAGATGATCTGCGCGAGCGTGACGTTCGTGAGGTCTTCTTTGGTGTTGTTGTCGATGATCGCGACATCCTCGCCGTCACGGACGAACTTCGCGATCTGCTGCAGCGTGACGTACCGGCTCTCCTGGGTGTCGTAGAGCTTACGGTTCGCGTAGCGCTTGATGATGCGCGCGCCCCGCCCGTCACCTTGCTGCTGCTCCATCGTCTCCAAGCGATCCTCCCTGAGTAGCCCGTCTGGCCTACCGACCGCTCCTCCGACGCGCCCGGGATGCGACGCAACGCGTCAAGGTCAGTATACACGAGCCGCCGGGCGAAGCAGTCGCTCATCGCACGAGAAGCGGCCATAGTGATCACGCCGATGCCCGATGGTCGCGCCAAGGCGGTGAAGCTCGCTCGACGGATGGGATCGATCGTCGACCCAGAGGTTCGAGTTCGATACCTTCGCCACCAGATCGAGCGGATGGATCCGGGAGAGGTCGCGGATCTTCTCACGGTCGCGGTGCACGGGACGGAGGCCCGCGATCGCAACCACGGGGTGCTCCTCCTCGGGCTCTGCCTGGCGCTGGCGGGCGAGGGCTACGACGAGCTGCGCGAGGCAGTGGCGTTCGCGGCGGCCGCACAGGGCCAGCATCAGACCGCCGCCTTGGTCTCGCCGGATGAGCCCCTCCGCGAGAACGAGGCGGCGCTGGTGGTGCCCGACTTCGGCGCCGGGCGCCCGCTGACGTTGGGCGAGCGAAAGGCGCTGGCCCGTAAGCGCGACCGCGATCTCCTGGCGCGGGTGCTCCGCGACCCGCACCCGGACGTGATCCGGATCCTGCTCGGCAACCCTGCGCTCACCGAAGACGACGTGGTGCGCCTGTGCGCCCGCCGGCCGGTGGCGCCCGACGTGCTCCGCGCGGTCTTCCGCAGCACGCGCTGGATCGTCCGCTACCGCGTCCGGCGCGCGATCGTGACCAATCCCTTCTCGCCCTCGGACGTCGCGCTCCAGCTCGCGGTGCACCTCGATGCCGCGGACGCGCGCCAGGTGGCCGCGTCGCCGGAGCTGTCCGTGCGGGTGCGGGACGCGTGCAAGCGGGTGGCGGGGCTGACGACGCTGCACTGATCCGGCCGCGAGCAGCCGGCGCGGTCCTCAGCGCGAGACCTCAGCGCGAGACCTCAGCGCGAGACCTCAGCGCTCGACGACCTCGGCGTCCGAGACCTCAGCGCGAGGCCTCACCGCGAGACCTCAGCGCGAGACCTCAGCGCGAGACCTCAGCGCGAGACCTCAGCGCGAGACCTCAGCGCGAGACCTCAGCGCGAGACCTCAGCGCGAGACCTCAGCGCGAGACCTCAGCGCGAGACCTCAGCGCGAGACCTCAGCGCGAGACCTCAGCGCGAGACCTCAGCGCTCGACGACCTCGGCGTCCGAGACCTCGTCGGAGACCTTGGTGCCACTCGAGCGCTCCTCCACCCGCTTCTCGGAGGAGGTGACCTCGATGTCGTCGTCGGTCTTGAGCCCGCGCTTGAGGTTGCGGATGCCCTTGCCGATGCCCTCGCCGATCTGCGGCAGACGCCCGGCGCCGAAAACGACGAGCACGATCAGCAGCACGATGACGAGCTCAGGCCAGCCGATGTTGGATAGCATTAGATCCTCTACGCACCTGGGTGGTGCAGTGGCCGGAGCGTACGCTCCACCCCTCTCTGTAGCAAGCCAGCCCGGCGCTGCTACAGTCCGCGCGCCATGTCCAGGGTCATCCTCCGCGCCGGCCGGGTGCAGCCGGTCTGGGCAGGCCATCCGTGGGTCTTCGCTCAGGCCGTACAGCGCGTGGACGGGGCTCCCGCGCCGGGCGACGTCGTGGAGGTGCTCGACCCCAAGGGCAAGCACCTCGGCCGCGGGTTCTGGTCGCCGGGCTCCTCGATCCCGGTGCGGATCATCACGCGACGTGAGGACCAGTCCCTCGACGAGGCCTGCTTGGCTCACCGCATCGAGGCCGCCGCCGCGCACCGGCGGGAGCTCGGGCTGCCGGGTGAGGCGACCGACGGATACCGGCTCATCCACGCGGAGGGCGACGGGCTGCCGGGGCTGATCGTCGACGTCTTCGGCGACGTGGCGGTGATCCAGCTCCTCACGATCGGGATGAAGCGTCGCGAAGGCGCGATCTTCGGGGCCGTGGCGCGCACCACCGGCGCACGGACGCTGGTCGAGGTGCCCGGCGGTCGGGCGCAGAAGCGCGAGGGGATCGAGGTCGAGCCGCGGGTGGTGCGCGGACCGGACGTCGACGAGCTGCGCTTCTCGGAGCGCGGCATCGAGTACGCGATCCCGACCTCGCTGACGCAGAAGACGGGCTTCTACTTCGACCAGCGCGACAACCGCGCGCTCGTCGAGAAGCTGGCCCGCGGAAAGCGGGTGCTCGACCTCTACAGCTACGTGGGCGCGTTCAGCATGGCGGCGGCCCGCGGCGGTGCGCGCGAGGCGCTGGCCTTCGACAGCTCGGCGGCCGTGATCGCGCAGGGCGCGTCGATCGCACACGCCAACGGGCTCGGCGACCGGGTGCGCTTCGCCCGCGGCGACGTGCGGCACGTGCTCGGGAAGCTCCTCGAGGAACGCGAGCGTTTCGATCTGGTCATCGTCGACCCGCCCAAGCTCGCACCCACCGTGCGCCACCTCGCCCGCGCGCAGACGGCCTACCGCCGCCTGAACGCCCGGGCCCTCGAGGTGCTCGAGCGCGGCGGCATCCTGGTGAGCTGCTCGTGCTCGGGCGCGCTCCGCGCCGATGACCTGCTGCGGACCCTCAGCCTCGCCGCCCGCGACGCAGCGCGGGACGTCACCCTGCTGCACATGGGTCAGCAGGGCCTGGATCACCCGACGCCGGCCGCGTTCCCGGAGGGGCGCTACCTGAAGTGTGCCGTGCTGAGGGCGACCTGATGCAGCCGCTGTCGGAGCTGCCAGCGTCGGTGGCCGGCGCGCTCGAGGGCGTCGTCTTCGACGTGGACGACACGCTGACGACCCACGGTTGCCTGCACGCGGATGCGTTCGAGGCGCTCTGGGCGCTGCACCGCGCCGGGTTGAAGCTGGTGGCGGTGACCGGGCGGCCCCTCGGCTGGGCCGACGCGATGGCGTCCACCTGGCCCATCGATCTGGCGGTCGGCGAGAACGGCGCCGGGTGGGTGCATCGCGATGGTCGCGCCCTCGCGTTCGGCTTCTTCGACGACGCCGCGGCGCGGGGGCGGCAAGCGGCGCTGCTGGAGCGCGTCCGCGAGGCTGTGGCGCGAGAGCTCCCCCACGTGAAGACCGCGAGCGACCAGCCGGGCCGCCGCTGCGATCTGGCGTTCGACGTGAGCGAGGCGGTCGCCCTCCCCGCCGACGACGTCGCGCGGCTGGTGGCGCTCATCGAGGAGCACGGGGCGCGCGCGCTCGTCTCCAGCGTGCACGCCCACGCTGATCCCGGGCGCCTGGGACAAGGCGAAGGGAGTCGCCCGCGCCGTCCAGGAAGCGCTGGGCGTCCCGCTCGATCGCCGGCGCTGGCTCTTCGTCGGCGACTCGGGCAACGACGCGGCGGCGTTCGATTTCTTCGAGCTCACCGTCGGTGTCGCCAACGTTCGCGAGCACCTGGCGCGGCTGTCGACCGCACCCCGTTGGGTCACCCGGGCCGCGCGCGGCGAGGGCTTCGCCGAGCTGTCGGCGCACCTCCTCGAGGGGCGGCGCGCATGAGCGAGCGCCGGATCTCCACGCCGCTGGTTCTCGCCGCGGCCAGCGCGATGCTCGCCGTGGCGGTGGTCGTGTGGATCGGCACGCAGCCGGCGGAGGAGGAGCCGCTCCCCGAGGCCCACGATCCACGGGCGCTCCACACCGACGACTCCACGCCCGAGCACGCCGCCGAGAGCTACTACGACGCCTGGCGCCGGCGGCGCTGGGACGCGGCGCTGCACGTCAGCACGGGGCCCGCCCGCCGCGCCGTGGCGGAGAAGCAGCTCCGCGACGATGCGCTCCCCGCCGACGAGCGGGTGGTGGCCGAGCGGATGTGGGACGCGCTGGCTCGCGCGCCGTTGAGCTTGGTGCTCGACGAGGCCGAGATGTTGTCGGGCGACCGCTTCGTGCTGCGCGGCACCGCCGAGTACATGTTCGTGAACCGGCCCTACCGCCGGCGGGTGGAGTTCAACGTGTCGCCGCGCGGCGACGGCCACTACCGCGTGTCCGAGATGCACCTCGGGCAGGTGCTCACCGAGCTGCCGCCGATGTTCCAAGGGGCGGACGCGGAGGAGACGCCGTGACCGAGCCGGCGGGCGCGCGCACGTTCTACCGCGACGCGCGCTTCTACGATCACACCTACCGGCAGTACCGCTCGGATCGCGGCTTCTACCTGCGATGGGCGAAGAAGCTCGGCGGGCCGGTCCTCGAGCTCGGCGCGGGCACCGGGCGGATCGCCATCGCCATCGCGGAGGCCGGGATCGACGTCGTCGGGGTCGATCTCTCGGCCGCGATGCTGGCCCGCGCCAACGAGCGCGTGGCGAAGCAGAGCAAACGAGTCCGCGAGCACATCGAGCTGCGGGAAGGCGACATGCGCGAGCTGGATCTCGGGCGCCGCTTCCCGCTGGTGATCGCGCCCTTCAACGTCTTCCAGCACCTCTACGACGAGGCCGACGTGGAGGGAGCGCTGGCCACGTGCCGCCGGCACCTGACGCCGGAGGGCCGGCTGGCGTTCGACGTGCTGATGCCCGACCACCGCTCGTTCGGCCGCGACCCGGCTCGCTTCTACAAGTGCCGGACGACGGTGCACCCGCGCGACGGTCGCCGCTACGCGTACGCGGAGGCCTTCGCCTACGACGCCGCGCGCCAGGTCCAGACCGTCACCGTGCGCTTCACCGATCTCGAGGATCCCGAGCGCGTGTTCTTCAGCCGGCTAGCGCAGCGCCAGTTCTTCCCGCGCGAGCTCGCTGCGCTCCTCCGCTACAACGACTTCGCCATCGTCTCGCACCACGGGGGGTTTCAGCGCGAACCCCTCGACGACGGCGCCCAGTCGCAGGTCGTCCTCGCGCGCGCGCTGCGAGGCTGAGCTCTCGGCTGCGCTCGTTCGCTGGCGGTGCTCGGCGCTGCCGCGCGCCATGGGAGCCTCGCACTGCCCGCCGCGGCGCCGCCGCGGATGATCGTCCCGCGGGGTCCCGCTCGCCCGCTTCGCGAGAGATGCGGCTCACGCCGAGCGCGCGTGCGGCTCGGACGGCATGGCCCACGCTCCCTCGCCGAGAGAACGCCCTCACCGGCGCCGGCGCCACACGAGCACGAGGGCGAGCCCCAGTGCGAAGAGCCAGCCCACCCCGCCTCGCGAACGAGCGGGAGCGGCCGAGCACGAGCAGCCGCCCCGGACGCTCGTGCGAACGCCGCCGTCGTTCGTGTACCCGCCAGCGTCCACGGCCACCAACGGCGTCCCCGCGTCGGGGGCCGTCACGGCCGCATCGTCGACCCGGTGCACGCCCCCGTCGGCGGCAGCCTCGACGACGATGTGGATCTGCAGGACGTCGTCCGCAGGGCCGGCCTGACCGGGATCGGAGAACCAAGCCACGCCCTCCTCCAGCACGCCGAAGGACTCCGTGTAGTCGCCGGGTGCATCGGGCGCGCGGAGGGTGAACGTGAAGGGAAAGCTGTCACCGGGGGCCACGGTTCCGTCGACCGCGGCCGGGCGGGTCGGCGAGAGCCAATCGGGACCTGCAAACATGCTGGCGCGGTCGCGCGGCTGCGTCGTTCCGAGCTTCGTGGACGTGTCCCACGTCTCCGTGCCGCTGTTGGTCAGCTCGATCGTGCCGACCATCTCCTCACCCGGGTGCATCGTGAGCGGCGGCGCGCTCGCGTCCGGAAAGGTCTCCATCAAGAGCGTCGCGCCCCACTGCGCGACCGGCGTGGGCGCGCAGAGATCCATCGCGAACCCGGCCGCAGGGCTGCGCCCCATCCTCGCGCCGGTCTGCGGCCCGTAGACCCCGTCCTCGGCGATGGTGTCCTCGGGATGGTTCAGGTTCCACAGCCGCTGGAAGATGCGAACCGAGGCCGAACGCATGTCCGCGCCGGGACAATCGAAGTGAACCGGGTCGCTGCTCGGATAGGGGTGGGTGCAACCCGCGTTCGTCATCGCCGAGAGCGCGGCGGCGTAGTTGTTCAGATCGACCGCACGCCCGCTCTCGTGGTTGCTGTTGCCCGGCACGGCGGCGAGTCCGCAGCCGCCCTCTTGGTAGAGGAGGTACTGCTCCGCGAGCGTGCGGAAGGCGCTGTTGATGGAGAGCGCGTGATGGTCCGCGGCGGCGTGCAGGGCGGTGACCGTCTGGCTGGTCCCGAGCGGGTGCACCTGCGATGAGTTGAGCGTGATGTTCGGATAGGGCGCGAACTCCGCGACTTGGCCGGGAAAGACGCAGAGCTGCGAGCTCACGAGCTGGTTGCTCAGCCCCTCGGCGCCGGCGGTCGTGCAGCCGCCCGGATGGCTGGCGACGACGTCGTCGACCGTCTGCGCGTGCGCCAGGGGCGCGAACGCCGCCGAAGCGAAGAGAATGAGAGTCCAGCGAGCCACGGCGCGCGCCATCTGCAAGTCCTCGACCATTCGAGCGAAGAGCCGACCACGAATCCGCTGCGACCTGAAGAGCGCACCTTCGTGCCGACCTGGCGCGATCCGAGTCGCGCCCGAGCCCGGCGCGACCAGATCCTGAACGGCGCGGAAGCGCGCTACTCGCGCAGGAGCACGTCGCAGTAGTAGCGCAGCTTCTTGATGACCTTGCCATGCGGGCGCTCGTGGATGTCCTTCTTCAGCGCCAGCATGACCTTGCGCTGCAGGGTGTAGGCGTTGAGCACCGGCTTGGGCGGAGCGACGCCGCCCGCCTGCTCCAGCGCGTCGAACGCCCGCTCGCGGGGCCAGCCCCAGAGCTCGAGGTCCGCCGGATCGAGCGAGTCCAGCATCTGCCGAGCCAGCCGCAGCTTGCCCGGATCCGCGCGGAGCTCGGCCGCCCACTTGTGAAGCGAGTCGGTGACAGGCCGCCCGTGCTTCTCGACGGTGATGGGATCGCCCGGGCCCTTCTTGGCGCTGAAGCGCTCGCCGTAGTTCACCGCCTCCGGCTCGTTCGGCAGGCCGAGGAACGCGAAGACGCGCTCCATGTGCTGCTCGGGCGCGGCGACCAGCTCCTCGTAACGCACGTGGACCAGCGGGCTCGGCCGCTCGCGCAGGAAGCGCGCGATGGCGGGCACGTAGCGCTCCACGATGGGGTTGAACTCGTGGGCGCGGGCCCAGTCGCCGTCGAAGAAGCTGTTGGCGTAGGAGCTGAAGATGGCCAGCGGGTGCCGCGTGAGCACCACGTACTTGGCCTCCGGGTAGACCTTGGCGATGAAGTCGGTCACCAGCGCGTAGGCCGGCGTCTTGTCGAGGAAGAAGCGCTTGCCGGTCGGCTCCAGCATCCGCCCGTAGAGCGTGTCCGCGTAGGCGCGGAGCGCGTCGAGGTAGTCCTCTTCCCCGCGAGGCAGGTCCTGGACGAAGAGGCGCACGGCCTCCGCGCTGTTGATGTGGTCGTAGGGCGCCTTGTCGACGCCGTCGTAGAACCCGAGGTGCGCCAGCGGCGTCATCAGGTGCGGCTCGGGGTGGGTCATCACCTCCGAGTGCGAGCCGATCATCCGCTGCAGCAGCGTGGAGCCGCTCCGCGGAGGGGAGATCACGAAGAGCAGGCGATCCTTCATGCCGGAGACCTCTTCGGCGGGGGCTTCGGGACGCCTTCGGATAGCGCCGACGGGCTCAGTGCTCAACACGTGCGTCTCCTCCCGGGATGGGTTGGAACGGTCGTGAAGCAACGCACGGATCGTGTCAACTTTCCGGGGACCGCCGACGACGACGGCTGACGCCGGCGCGCGGATATGCTACGGCGGTCGAGGCTCCGGGGCCGCGAGAATCGTTCCCGAATTCGGGAAAACCGCGCCGCCGGCGAGCCCACTCGAACGCAAACTGGAGGTCGCCCATGCAGCTCAAGGTCGTCGAAGGGGAAGAGGAGAAGCAGGCCCCGAGCGCCAAGCCGCCCGTCGATCCGGAGGCGCTCGAGCACCGGAACCTGCTCGAGGACGACTTCTGGAGGCGCATCCCCGCCTACCGAGATGTCGACGAGGCCACGTTCCTCGACCACCGCTGGCAGATGAAGGCCTCGATCACGAAGGTGCCGAAGCTGCTCGCGGCGCTGGAGGGGCTGGTCAGCCCGACCTTCATCGATGACGCGTCGGCGGGCTTCGGCGCCGCGCCGATGGCGGTGCGGATCTCGCCCTACCTGCTGAGCCTGATCGACTGGACCAACCCCTACGAGGATCCGCTCCGCCGCCAGTTCATCCCGCTCGGCTCCACCCGGCTGAACGACCACCCGAAGCTCCGCTTCGACTCGCTGAACGAGCAGGGCGACTCGCCGGTGCCGGGGCTGACGCATCGCTACCCCGACAAGGCGCTCTTCCTCGCCCTGGACACCTGCCCCGTCTACTGCCGCTTCTGCACCCGTAGCTACGCCGTCGGCCCGGACGTCGAGCAGGACGAGCTCGAGAAGCTCAGCCTCAAGGCCAACAAGACGCGCTGGGAGGACGCCTTCGCGTACATCGCGAGCCGACCGGAGCTCGAGGACATCGTCATCAGCGGCGGCGACTCCTTCAACCTCCGCGCGGACCAGATCCGCGAGATCGGCAACCGCCTGCTCGACATCCCGAACGTGCGGCGCATGCGCTTCGCGACCAAGGGGCCGGCGGTGATGCCTCAGAAGATCCTCTCGGACGACGACTGGTTCGCCGCGCTGATCGAGGTGGTGAAGCGGGGCCGCACGATGGCCAAGGACGTCGTGCTTCACACGCACTTCAACCACCCGAACGAGATCAGCGCCATCACCAAGAAGGCGATGGACAGGCTCTGCTCGGAGGGCGTGACGGTCCGCAACCAGTCGGTGCTGCAGCGCGGCGTCAACGACGACGTGCACACCATGCAGCTCCTGGTGAAGCGCCTCGCGTACGTGAACGTGCAGCCCTACTACGTCTACGTGCACGACATGGTGAAGGGCGTGGAGGAGCTCCGGACCACGGTCGACACCGCGATCAACCTCGAGAAGAACGTGCGAGGCGTGACGGCGGGCTTCAACACGCCGGTCTTCGTGGTCGACGCCCCCGGCGGCGGCGGAAAGCGGGACGTACACTCGTTCGAGTACTACGACCGCGCGACGGGGGTGTCCGTGTACACCGCGCCGAGCGTCAAGGCGGGCCGCTACTTCCTCTACTTCGACCCGATCCATCTCCTGCCCGACGCTGGCCAGGTGCGCTGGAAGGACCCGGCGGAGCACAACAAGATCGTGCAGGAAGCGCTGGACCGCGCGCAGGCCCGCTCGCGCTGAGCCGCTCCGAGGCGCCGGTCTGCCGGCCGGCGCCTCGATGCCCGCTCAGGCCAGGGTGCGCAGCACGTACTGGAGGATGCCGCCGTGGAGGTAGTACTCGACCTCCTGCGGGGTATCGAGGCGCGCCTTGACCTGGAAGGTCTCGTCGCCGGCCTTCACCGTGAGCTTCTTGCCCGGCGCGAGGCCGTCGGCGATGCCCTCGATGGTGTAGAGCTCTTCGCCCGTCAGGCCGTGGCCCTCCTTGCTCTCGCCTTCGAGGAACTCGAGCGGGAGGACGCCCATGCCGATGAGGTTGCTACGGTGGATGCGCTCGTAGCTCTGGGCGATGACCGCCTTGACGCCGAGCAGGTAGGTGCCCTTCGCCGCCCAGTCGCGGCTCGAGCCCGTGCCGTACTCCTTGCCCGCCAGGACGACGAGCGGCACGCCTTCGGCCTGGTACTTCACCGACGCGTCGTAGATCGACATCTGCTCGCCATCCGGCAGATACCGGGTGACGCCGCCCTCGGTGCCGGGCGCGAGCAGGTTGCGCAGGCGGATGTTCGCGAACGTGCCGCGCACCATCACCTCGTGATTGCCTCGGCGGCTGCCGTACGAGTTGAAGTCACGGACGCTGACGCCGTGCTCCTTCAGGTACGCGCCCGCGGGGCTGTCGACCTTGATCGCGCCCGCCGGCGAGATGTGGTCCGTCGTCACCGAGTCGCCCAGCATCGCCAGCACGCGCGCACCCTCGATGTCGGTCGAGGCCGGCGGCTCACCCTTCTCGAGGCCGTCGAAGAAGGTCGGCTTGCGGATGTAGGTCGAGGAGTCCTCCCATGCGAAGACGTCACCGCTCGGCGCTTCCGTCTTCTGCCACTGCTCGGGCCCCTCGAAGACCTTGGCGTAGCGGTCCGCGAACTGGTCGCGGGCGACCGCCTTGCCGATGGTCTCCGTGACCTCCTGGGTGCTCGGCCAGATGTCGCGCAGGTAGACGTCCTCGCCGTCCTTGCCCGTGCCGATCGGCTCCTTCTCGAAGTCGATGTCCATCGTGCCCGCCAGCGCGTAGGCGACGACGAGCGGCGGCGACGCGAGGTAGTTCGCGCGCGTGTGGGGGCTGACCCGGCCCTCGAAGTTGCGGTTGCCGCTGAGCACCGCCGCGACCACGAGATCCTGCTCGGTGACGGCCTTGGCGATCGGCTCCTCGAGCGGGCCCGAGTTGCCGATGCAGGTCGTGCAGCCGTAGCCGACCAGGTAGAAGCTGAGCTTCTCGAGGTCCTCCATCAGGCCGGCGCGGTTCATGTACTCGGTCACGACCTGCGAGCCGGGCGCGAAGCTGGTCTTGACCCAGGGCTTCACGTTGAGGCCCTTGGCGGCCGCCTTGCGCGCAAGAAGGCCCGCGCCGAGCATCACGCTCGGGTTCGAGGTGTTGGTGCAGCTCGTGATGGCCGCGATGACCACCGCGCCGTGCGGAAGATCGAACTCACCGCGGTCCAGCTTCACATGGCCCGTGCGCTCGATGGCCTTCTTGGCCGCCTCGTCCTTCACGCTCTCGGCGCTCTCGAGGCCGTTGCCCGCATAGGACGCGGTCTTCTGCTCGATGCCCTCGTGCGTGCGCGCCAGGTTTCCGATCAGCGTGCGGCGCCACGAACGCTTCGCATCGCTGAGCGCGATGCGGTCCTGCGGGCGCTTGGGGCCGGCGATGGAGGGGACCACCGTGCTGAGGTCGAGCTCCAGCGTGGCGGTGAAGCGCGGCTCGGGGCTCTCCGCGGTGTGGAAGAGGCCCTGCTCCTTCAGGTAGCGCTCGACCAGCTCGACCTGCTCCTCCGCGCGGTTCGAGAAACGCAGATAGTTGAGCGTCTCGGCGTCGACCGGAAAGAAGCCCATCGTCGCGCCGTACTCGGGCGCCATGTTGGCGATGGTCGCGCGGTCCGGCAGCGAGAGCGAGGAGAGGCCGTCGCCGAAGAACTCGACGAACTTCCCGACCACGCCGTGCTGGCGGAGCATCTGGGTGACGGTAAGCACCAGGTCGGTGGCCGTCGCGCCGGCCGGCAGCTTGCCCTTGAGCCGGAAGCCCACGACCTGCGGCAGGAGCATCGCGACGGGCTGACCGAGCATGGCCGCCTCGGCCTCGATGCCGCCGACGCCCCAGCCCAGCACGCCGATGCCGTTGATCATCGTGGTGTGCGAGTCGGTGCCGACCAGCGTGTCGGGATACGCGACGGTCTTGCCGTCCACGTCGGCCGTGAACACGCAGTTGGCCAGGTACTCCAGGTTGACCTGGTGCACGATGCCGGTGCCCGGCGGCACGACGCGCATCCCCTCGAACGCGCTCTGGCCCCACTTGAGGAAGCGGTAGCGCTCGCTGTTGCGCTCGAACTCCCGCTTCACGTTCTCGCCGAACGCGCGGAGGTTGCCGAAGGCGTCGACCTGCACCGAGTGGTCGATGACGAGATTCGACCGGCTGCAGCGGGTTGATCCGCGTCGGGTCGCCGCCCATGTCGCCGAAAGCCTCGCGCATGGCCGCCAGGTCCACGACGGCGGGGACGCCGGTGAAATCCTGGAGGAGCACGCGAGCCGGCCGGTACGCGATCTCGGTGCTCGGCGTGGCGTTCGGATCCCAGCTCGCGACGGCGACGATGTCGTCTTTGGTGACCGTCTTGCCGTCCTCGTTGCGGAGCAGGTTCTCCAGCAGGACTCGGATCGAGTACGGCAGGGTCTCGATGTCGCCGACGCCCGCTTTGGTGAGGGCATCGAGGCGGAAGATGTCGATGGAGCGATCTCCGATTCTGGAGGGTCGCGCGGGATCCGAAGCTGTCCGTCGTCATGGCGCCGTCTCCTACCACGAGACGCCAGGTGTCTCCACCGCCCGCGTGCGGGACGTCCTCCCTCCATGCGTGGACGGTCTCTCGCCGCGCGAACGGATGCCGGATGCACGAACGCCTCCGGACCGGGAGGTCGCGGAGGCGTCGTCGCGGAGCCGTCAGGCGGCGGGCGGAGCGCTCAGACGGCGCACCAGCGGAGCTTCATCTGCACGTCGCTCGACCAGTGGGCGTCGAAGGCGCGCACGCAGGTGTCGAGGTAGCGCTCGTAGTCGTCGAAGAGCTGGTCGCCCCACTTCTCGCGGATGAGCCCCTCGTGCTCGCGCATGCGGCGGAGCCACTCGCCCGTCGTCTTGCCGTAGCTCTCGCGCTGCGTGCGCATCTCGACGACCTCCCAGTAGGGGCGGATCGCCATGATGAGCTCCTCGAGGCGCGGGTTGAGGCCGCCCGGGAAGATCACGTCCGCCGTGAACGCGAGATCCTCGAGGTCCTTGCGGGTGCGCGGCACGCGGTCGCGAAGGATCGCCTGGAAGCCGAACCAGGAGCCCGGCTTCACCCACGCGTGCACCTTGCGGAAGTACTCACGGTAGATGTCGACGGCCATGCCCTTGTTCGCCTGCTCGGGCGAGCAGAGGTGGTCGATCATCTCGATGGAGATGAGCGCGTCGTACTTCTCCTCGGGGGCGAAGTCCTTGTAGTCCTGGAGCATGGCCTTCACGCCCGGCAGGTTGCGCTGCTCAATCCACTCGCACTGGGCGGTGGAGAGCGTGATGCCGTGAGCGCGCTTCACGCCGCGGGACGCCAGGTACTCCAGGTTCGAGCCCCAGCCGCAGCCGATGTCGAGGACGAGCTTGTCCTCGTTCATCTCGGCATAGTCGTAGAGGATCCGGCACTTGTTGAGCTGGGCCTCCTCGAGCGTCTCCTCGCCCGTGAAGTAGCTCGCCGACGTGTAGTGCATGCCCTCGTCGAGCCAGAGCTCGAAGAAGTCGTTCGAGACGCTGTACGACCGGTCGATTTCCTGCTGCGTGGACGTCATGGCGGCGGAGCATGACGCGATCTCCAGGGCCTTTCCAGCCGAAACCAGACCGTCGTGGGAGGCCCCGCACGGCCCGTTCGGAGTCGCCCCGAGCCTCGGCCGCAGGCGCGCGCGCGTAGGGCTGGACAGCCCTCCCGCGTCTGGTATAGACAGCGTCGCTCGCCGGTCGACGATCGGCTCCGGCGCCGTAGCCAAGTGGTAAGGCAGAGGTTTGCAAAACCTCCATTCACCAGTTCGAATCTGGTCGGCGCCTTTCTCCTGCGTCCCTCGCCCGCGACCCCGTGGTCGCCCTCGCACTCGAGGGGTGCTACCACGTCGCGCATGACGATTCGGACGGCGCTCAGCGCGCTGCTCTTCGCTTCTTTGCTCGGTGCGTGCAGCGGCGGAACCGAGCACGCGGACGCGGGGCAGGATGGGGGCGTCGACGCCAGCATCCCCCATCACGTCGACGCGCACGTGCCGCCGCCGATGTGTACGCCGGACTGCGGCGGCGAGCAGTCGTGCTGCGCCAACCCGGACGGGACCACGGAGTGCGCGACGCTCCGGAACGATCCGCACCACTGCGGAATCTGCCCCATCGATTGCGTGACCACCCACCGCGGCGACACCTGCGAGAATTTTCAGTGCATCTGCGGCAACGCCGCCGCGACGTGCACGGGCAACCGCAACTCCTACTGCTGCCCGCCGCGACAGCCGGGCACCGCGCCCTACTGCGCCGACCTCGACCTGAGCCCTTCCGACTGCGGCGCGTGCGATACGCACTGCGACCCGGCCAAGTCCGATCGCTGCGACGGGGGCCATTGCGTATGCGGCACGCGGACCGCTTGCGACGGCACCGCGACCTCGCTCTGCTGCTCGAACGGCGTGGACGCGCTCTGCGCGGACACCACCACCGACCGTCTCAACTGCGGCGCGTGCAACCACGCGTGCGAGGCCACCCAGCGCTGCGAAAACGGCATCTGCACGCTCGGGAGCTCCTGCCCGTCTGCCTGCGATCCGACCGAGATCTGTTGCAACGGTGACTGCTGCGCCGCGAACCATTGCATCGGCAGCACGTGCACCGCCACGCCGGACGCTGGCGTGACCGACGCTGGCGTGACCGACGCTGGCGTGACCGACGCTGGCGTGACCGACGCTGGCGCGATCGACGGCGGCGCGACGGATGGCGGCGTGATCGACGGCGGCGTCGACGCGGGCTGAGCGGGCCGGCCATCGTCCCGTCGAGTCGGCGGAACCCACACCCGCGACGCCGGCCACTTCGCGGTGGCAGCGTGCGCCGGGGGCGTGACGTGATTGCGGGTCACCCGACCGACGGACGGTGCAGTCGCGGGCGGGCGGCGTGCCGCGCCGGGAACGAGAGGCGTGAGCCCGTTCGCGGCGCCCGCGCGAGAAGCTCAGGAGATGCGCTCGGTGTCGCTCGCAGGCAGCGCTTCGGTGCCGCCGCGCGGGCGCACACCGCGGCGGACGCGAAGCTCCCCGGAGAAGCTCCCGATCGCGACGAGGGCGCCCGCCCGGTCGAGCAGCGCCACGGGCTCGGCGCCCTCCTCGAGCGGATTGAGGGCTTCACCAAAGCGCAAATCGATTGGCCGTCCGTGGTGGGCGTGCTCGACGCCCTGCGCGTCGAGGATCACCCGCGGCATGCCGCGACACGCCTCCGCCAGCGTACGCACGTCGGCGCGTACCTCGGCACGTGCGTCCTCGTCGCCGCGGGCGGCACGCTGGAGCACCTCGCCGGCCAGCGCCCCCTCCAGCGTGAACGCGCCGCTCGCCAGCCGGCGGAGCGCGACCAGATGCCCGCGCGTGCCCAGCGCGCGCGCCAGGTCGCGGCCGAGCGAGCGGACATAGAAGCCCTTGGCCGCCTCGACCTCGAGCTCCACACGGTCGTCCGCGACCGACCCGATGGCGAGCCGGTGCACCACCACCTCGCGCTCCGGCGCCTCCACCGCCTCGCCGCGCCGCGCGCGCTCGTGGAGCGTGCGACCATCGACCTTCACGGCGCTGAACGCGGGCACGCGCTGGCGCTGCCGCCCGAGGAAGCCGGCGGCCACCTCGCGCACGCTCTCGACGCTCAGGGGCGGGACCGGCGCGCGCACGACGACCTCGCCCTCCGCGTCGAGGGTGTCGGTCTCCGCCCCGAGCTGGACCGTCGCCCGATAGCGCTTGTCGTCGGCGGTGAGCCAGCGGACCAGCTTGGTGCCCTCGCCGACCGCCACCACCAAGACGCCGGTCGCCATCGGATTGAGCGTGCCCGCGTGGCCGACCGACCGCGTCCCGAGCGCGCGGCGCACCATGGCCACCACGTCGTGCGAGGTGGGCCCCTTGGGCTTGTCCACCACCATCACGCCGTCGATGTCCGAGCTTCGCCGCCGGCTCACACGCAGCTCCCCCGCGGGCCGCGGAGAGCACGAACGAGCCACGGGACACGACCGACGCACGCTCGAAGGCGCCGGCTCTGGGAGGGACGACCGTCCGAACCGAGCCCCGTCATCGAGACGGACCCAGGCACGAAGGGGCCCGATGCGCGCGAGAGCACGGCGACGAGCGGCCGCGCCCCGAACCGGGCCTGATCGGCAGCGGTACGCCTCGAGATCGTTCGGCGCACGTTCAGCGCCACGGCTCGAGGGCGGCCAGCTCTGCGCGCGCCAGCTCGAGCACCCGCTCGCGCGCGACCTCGATCGGCACCGCCACGTTGGCGCCCGCCGCGGCGCGGTGCCCACCGCCGTCCATCGCCTTGGCGATGGTGGCCACGTCGGCCCGACCGGAGGACCGGAGGCTGACCTTGGTCATGGGGCCGTTCTCGGAAGGCAGCTCCCACACCAGCGCGGAGATCTCCACGCTCTTGAGCATCCGCCCGTAGTTGACCATCCCCTCGACCATCTCGTCGTCGGCGCCGACGTCGGCGAGCATCGCGCGGGTCACAATCAAGAGCGCGATGCGCCCCTCGTCGACGACCTCCGTCCGCTCGAGCACGCTGCCGAGCAGCTTCATGCGCTCGGGCTCCCAGCCCTCGAAGAGGTTGTAGGCCGTCTCCCAGGGATCGGCGCCCGCGTCGAGCAGCTCCGCGCCGAGCCGCAGCGTCTCCGCTTGGGTGCCGGGATAGCGGAATCCGCCGGTATCCGCGACGACGGCCGCGTAGAGCGGCTTGGCCGCCTCGGGCGGGACCGTGTCGAGCCCGAGATTGCGCATGAGCCGCAACACCAGGACGCCGGTCGCGCACGCGTCGGTCTCGCGGAGGACGAAGTCGCCCGAGTCGTCGTGCGCCGCGTGATGATCGACCATCACCACCGGGCCGCAGATGGCGCGCGGCAGCTCCGGCACCAGCGGCGCCGCCGCCGCGTCCATCACGAACGTCGCGTCGCGCGGCGGCTCGCCCTCCGGGAGCGCGTGGACGATGCCCTCGATCCCAGGCAGGAACTCCAACGAGCGAGGCGGGATGTCGGCCGTGTAGACCACGGCTTCTTTCCCGAGCGCGCGGAGGATGGCGGCGAAGCCGAGCGCAGAGCCGAGCGCGTCGGCGTCCGGACGCAGATGGCACGTGACCATGAACCGGCTGCCCCGGCGAACGAGCTCGACGATGTCGGCGCGCGTGCTCACGAAGCCTCTCCACCGTCGTCGTCGCGTACCTCGTCCAGCAGCGCCTCCACCCTCGCCGCCCGCTCAGCGGTGTCGTCCCACTCGAAGCGCAGCTCAGGCGTGTAGCGGATCGCGAGGCGCGCCCCGATCTCGCGGCGCAAGAAACCGCTCGCGCGGTTCAGCGCCGCCAACACCCGCTTGCGTCGCGCCTCCTCGCTGCCGCGGGGATCGTCATCGCGCACCCAGACCGTCGCGTGACGCAGATCCCCGGAGACCTTCACCGAGTGCACCACCGCGCCCGCTGCGCCGGGATCCTTCACCGCGCCGCGGAGCAGGAGCTCCATCAGCTCCTGCCGGATCCGCTCACCCACGCGCGCCGGACGATTCGCCTCACCGCTACCCCGCATCTTCATCGGTCCATTCTGGTCCAAGCTCCGTCCGGCCGCGAGCGAGCCTCACCGGCGATCTAGCGACACCCCCGCGCGACACCAGCGGCGTCGTGTCACTCCCAGCATCTTGATTCAAGGCCGCGCACCGAGCACTGGCGAGCGCAACGGGTCCGAAATTGGGCTCGGCCCGGAGGAGGTGACGCCGAAGCATGTTCGACGAAGGGCCTGGCCGAAAGCGGGCCCGCTCCCCGCCGGGGCGACCGGAGCGGCGTAGAAGCGAGCTCGATTCTACGGCTCGTCCTCGTCCGCGAGGTCCCCGTCGAAGCGACCTTCGTGGGAAGCGAGGTGCTCGCCCTCACCGAGGCGGAGGATCTCCATCTTGCGGTCCACGACCAGGGCCTCGCTGGCGCCGGCAATGGCCGCCACCAGCGTGTCCAGCATCGAGTTGACGTGCCGCACGTCGTTCGAGACGACGGCCAGCCCGAGGACGGCGCGCCGGTGCGAGTCCAGCTCGTCGACCTCGGCCAGCGCGACGTTGTACCGGTGGCGCAGGCGGTCGACGATGCGTCGGACCACCTTCCGCTTGCCCTTCAGCGAGTCGTTGCCGGGCAGCGAGAGCACGATGCGGCAGGTACCGACGATCATCTCACGGACCCGGCGCGGCGGAGCCCGAGCGAGCGGGCTCCGTCGGCGAAGCGATCACAGCGTGGCGGCCACCTGCTCGAGCTCGAAGCACTCGATGACGTCGCCTTCCTTGAGGTCGTTGTAGCCCTCGAGCCCGATGCCGCACTCGTAGCCGCTGGCCACGTCGCGCACGTCGTCCTTGAAGCGACGGAGCGAGGTCAAGCCGCCTTCCCAGATCTGGATGGAGTCGCGGACCAGGCGAGCCTTCGCGTTGCGGCTCATCTTGCCCTCGGTGACGTAGCAGCCGGCGACGGTGCCGATCTTCGGGATGCTGAAGACCTGCCGCACCTCCGCCTTGCCGAGGTCCTTCTCGCGGAACTCCGGCGCGAGCAGACCGGCCATGGCCTTCTTCACGTCGTCGAGCGCCTCGTAGATGACCTTGTACATGCGGATCTCGACGCCCTCGGACTTCGCGGTCGCGCCCGCCTTGCCCGCGGGGCGGACGTTGAAGCCGATGATGATCGCCTTCGACGCGGTGGCGAGCATGACGTCGTTCTCGGTGATGCCGCCCACGCCGGTGTGGATGACGTTCACCTTGACCTTCTCGGTCGAGAGATCGGTGAGCGCCTTGACCAGCGCCTCGACCGAGCCGTGGACGTCGCTCTTGATGACGAGGTTGAGCTCTTCCTGCTCACCCGCCTCGAGCACCTTCTGCAGTGCCTCGAGCCCGGTGCGCGCGACCGTCTTGGCCTTGAGCGCCGCGTGCTTCTGGCGCTGGTCGACGAGCTCGCGCGCGCGCTCCTCGTTCTCGACCACGTAGAAGCCGTCACCCGCGCTCGGCACCTCGGAGAGACCGAGGACCTCGACGGGCGTGGCCGGACCGGCCTCCTTGAGCCGTTGGCCGTGCTCGTCGGTCATCGCGCGGACCTTGCCGATTGCCGCACCCGCCACGACGGTGTCGCCCTGCTTGAGCATGCCGTTGCGGACCAGGATGTTGGCCACCGGGCCGCGGCCGCGGTCGAGGTAGGCCTCGAGGACGAGGCCCTCGGCCGGGATGGTCGGGTTCGCCGTGAGCTCGAGCATCTCCGACTGGAGGGCGATCTTCTCCAGCAGGTCGTCGACGCCCTGACCGGTGATGGCCGACACGTCGCAGTAGAGCGTCTCGCCACCCCACTCCTCCGGCTGCAGGCCGTAGCCGACGAGCTCGTTGCGGATCTGCAGAGGCTGCGCGTCCGGGCGGTCGATCTTGTTGACCGCCACCACGATCGGTACGCCGGCCGCCTTGGAGTGGTTGATGGCCTCCTTGGTCTGCGGCATCACGCCGTCGTCCGCCGCCACGACCAGGACCACGAGGTCCGTGGCCTGCGCGCCGCGGGCGCGCATGGCGGTGAACGCCTCGTGGCCGGGCGTGTCGAGGAAGACGATCGGCCCCTTCGACGTCGGCACGCGGTAGGCGCCGATGTGCTGAGTGATGCCGCCTGCCTCGCCGGAGGCCACGTTCGCCTTGCGGATGCGGTCGAGGAGCGAGGTCTTGCCGTGGTCGACGTGGCCCATGACCGTCACGACCGGAGGACGGGTTCCACGGTCGTTGCTCTCGTCGACGAACTCGCCGCGCATCTCCTTGATGAGCTCGTCTTCGCTCTTGGCGACGTTCTCGACATCGTAGTTGAACTCGTTCGCGATGAGCTTCGCCGTGTCCGAGTCGAGCGTGGAGTTGATGGTGACGCTGGTCATCCCCAACTGCATGAGCTTCATCAAGACGTCGGTCGCCTTGAGGCTCATGCGCTGGGCGAGCATCTGCAGGCTGATCTGATCCTCGATGCGGATGATGCGCTTCTGGGCGCCCGGCACCGTGATTTGCGTCGCGAGGCCACGCTTGTTCGGCGTGACGCGCTTGCGGCCGTGGCGGCCGCCCGTCGGGCGACCAGGCTGCCCCAGCTCGCGACGACCGTACTCGACGCGGCGCGGGCGCTGCTGCTGCTGGTGCTGCGTGATGATGCGGTTCTTGGCCGCCTCGGAGATCTGCCCCGCCGCCGGCGCGGTCTGGTTGCCGCGGACGACGACGCCCGGCGGAAGGTTCGCGTGGCCGAGGCGCTCGTGCACGGGCGGCGGCTGGGAGGGACGTCGCGGCGGCATGAAGCCGTCCGACGCACCCGCACCCACGTTGGCGGTCGGTGCGGCGGCGGCGGGCTCCTGCACCCGCGGCGCCTCCGGTGTCGGCTCCGGCGCGGCCTGCGGCGCGGGCGCCTTCTCGGGCTCGGGCGTCGCCTGCGGAGCCGGCTCTGCGGGCGGCGCCGGCTCGGCCTTGGCCGCCGGACGCTCTTCCACGACGGGCGCGGGCTC
This sequence comes from uncultured Pseudomonadota bacterium, assembly GCA_963832725.1. Classification (GTDB taxonomy): domain Bacteria; phylum Myxococcota_A; class Polyangia; order Polyangiales; family Sandaracinaceae; genus JAEZBP01. The sequence continues at coordinate 156,812 of CAWHVG010000003.1, read as the reverse complement.
CGGCGCGGGCGGCGGCGCCGCGGGACGAGAGGGGAGCGGCTCGGGCGCCACCACGGGCTCCGGCGGCTTCGCTTCGGCCTCGGGCGCGGGGCGCGCCTCCTCGGCCTGCGCCTCGCGCGAGCTCTTCTTCCCGACCGTCCGCCGGCGGATGACCGTCTTGCGGATCCGCTCCTCGACCGTGTTCTCGGCCTTGTCCTTCTCAAGCGCACGCCGCACCCGATCGACCTCGGCCGGCTCGAGCGCGCTCATGTGGTTGCGCACCTGGATCCCAAGCGATTGGATCCGGTTGAGGAGCTCGCGATTGTTCATACCGAGCTCGCGAGCGACCTCGTACACGCGCACCTTGTTCATTCAGCCTCCGACAGGCCAACCGGGGCACCGCCCTGGCCGGCAAGCTCAGTCGCGCGCGCCGCCGTTGCCGCGACTTCAAGGGCGATCCCCGGATCGAGGATCGCCAACACACCCACTTCGGCTCGGCCCAGGAGGCGACCGAGCTCCATCTTCGTTCCGTACGAGACACACCGGCCGGAGAGCCGGCGTACCCGCTCCTCGAGCTCGTCCCTGCGTCCCGCGGCATCCGTCGCCAACAAGAGCAAGGGCGGCGCGCCCCCGTCGAGCGCGCGGCGCACCGCGTCAGTGCCGATCACGAGGCTGCGGTTGCGAAGCGCAGCCAAGAGCAAACCGTTGGCGCGGCGCTCGTACTGCGAGGCCGCGAGCGCACAGATGGCGTCCGTGTCCAAAGAGACCTTGCCTCCGATCGCGCGGGCGAAACCGCCTCGCTCGATCGCGCGGCGCAGACACTCCCGGGTGGGGTGAACGCTCACCCCTCGACCGGGCAGACGACGGCGCACGTCGGGCAGGAGCCTCGGCTCCTCCGAACGCACGGCGAAGCGGAGCAGAGCCGCTTGCGCGTCCTGCTTCCGACAGCCCGCGCAGGTGCGCTCGGGCTCTCCGCCGCTCGTCTCCGCCATCGTGCTCACCAACGACACGCTCCTCAGGCCTCGCTCTCCGCGGGCGCGACCTCGCTCTCGCCTTCGGCGGCGTCCGCCGCTTCGGCAGCCTCGGCCTCGGCGCGGGCACGTGCCTCGCGCTGGGCCTCCTTCACCGCTTCCATCCGGGTCTCCACGTACTGCGTGATCCCGTCCTTCACTTCCTGAGCCTTCTGCGTGCCCAGGCCGGTGCGGATGGCCAAACGGTCGACGTCCGCCTCGCGGATCACGTCGTGCACGCCTCGATAGCCTGCGTGCTCCAGCGCGTCCACGATTCGGTCGGTCATTCCACGGGCGAGCAGCATGTGCTCGCGCTCGCTGAGCGGCTCCGCACGCTCCTTCGCCTCGATGATCCGCTCCTGGCGGAGCTTCTCCAGCGCCTCGGCGGCCTCGACCCGGATCTTCGCGGCCCGCTCGGGCTCGGCGATGCCGTCGATCGTCATCAGCTCCTCGTCCGGCGCCTCCGCGACCTCGTCGAGGCTGCGGAAGCCCATTCGGTAGAAGCTCTTGACCATTTCGTCGTCGGCCGACGCGATCCGGCCGATGTCCTCGAGGGCCTGCTCCTCCATCTGGCGGAAACGGGCCTCGCTGACGATGTCGAGCTTCCAGCCGGTGAGCTGTGACGCGAGGCGCACGTTCTGGCCACGTCGACCGATCGCGAGCGAGAGCTTCGCGTCCGGCACGACCAGCTCCATGCCGCCGTGGCCCTCGTCGATGATGACGCGGCTGACCTCGGCCGGGGCGATCGCGTTGCACACGAAGCGCGCCGGGTCGCGGTCCCACGGGACGATGTCGATCTTCTCGCCGCGCAGCTCCTGCACGACCGCCTGCACGCGCGAGCCCTTCATGCCCACGCAGGCGCCGACGGGATCGACATCGTTGTCGCGGCTGGTGACGGCGATCTTGGAACGAGCGCCCGGCTCCCGGGCCGCCGCGACGATGCGGACGATGCCCTCGTAGATCTCCGGGACCTCCATCTCGAAGAGCTTCACCAGCAGGCCGACGTCAGTGCGGCTGAGGATGATCTGGGGGCCGCGGGCCTCGCGATCGATGTCTTTCAACAGCGCCACGATCCGGTCACCCGGGCGGTAGCTCTCCCGCGGCGTCTGCTCGCGCGTGGGGAGGATCGCCTCGGTGCGGCCGAGGTCGACGATGATGTTGGAGCCGCGCTCGAAGCGGCGGACGATGCCCGTGATGAGCTCGCCGCGGCGGTCCTTGTACTCGTTGAAGATGAGCTCTCGCTCGGCGTCGCGGACGCGCTGGATGATCACCTGCTTCGCGGTCTGCGCGGCGATCCGGCCGAAGCCCCGGCGATGCTGCTGCAAGCCGAGCAGGTCCCCGTACTGCCGGTCCTGTTTGCGCGCCTCGTCGGCGTCCTCCGGCAAGTAGAAGATCTGGAAGCCGAGGTCCTCGCCGATCTCCGCGTCCTCGAAGCCGTAGCGGCGCGCGTCCTCGATGGAGATCTCACGCTCCTCGTCGTCCACGTCCTCCACGACGGTCATGAACTGGTAGAGGTCGACGTTCCCCGTTTCATCGCTGAAACGGGCCTCGAGCTCACGTTCCATCCCGAACGTCCGCTTGGCGGCCGTCAGGATGGCCTGCTCCATCGTTTCGACCAGCACGGCGGCATCGATGCCCTTCTCCTTGCTGACCTGATCGATGATGTTCTGCAGCGACATGCCCTGCTGCATATCCGACACCTCTGCGGCTCTACCGGCCCAGCTCCAAACCGGCGCACCGCTCATTCAGACGAACTTGTAGACGACGTTGGCCTTCGCGATCTCGGCATGGGGGAGCTGGAGCTCGCTCCCCTCGACCTCGATCCTCACCTGCTCGCCGGCGGTCCCCAGTAGCTGACCGCGAAATTTCCGTCGCTCACCGCCCCGCCCATCCGGGATCGGCTTGCGCGTCTGCACCTTGATTTCACGACCCCGGAAGCGCTCGAAGTCGCGCAGCTTGACCAGCGGCCGGTCCAGCCCGGGTGAGCTCACCTCGAGGCGGTACTTCCCGGACACGATGTCGTGCACGTCCAGGGCCGGGCCGAGGTCACGGCTCACCGCCTGACAGTCGGCGACGGAGACCCCCATTCCGGGGCCTTCCTCGCTTCCTTCGCGATCGATCATCACGCGCAGCACGGCCTGGCCGTGCTCGGTGACGAGCGCGACCTGCACGAGATCCACCGCGTGGGCCCGGCACAGGGGCTCCGCGATGGCTTCGATTTGGTCGGTGTCGATTCGCTTTCCCATCGGGTGATGTCGTTCTTCCGCACACGGTCCGTCGCCGGACCACGTTCTCCCAGACGGCCTGTCGTCTCTCCCCGTCCCCGGACCTCGGGCCCGGTGCCGCCGGCGAGCCGGAAGCGGGAGGGACTAAAAAAGGCGGACCCAGAAGGCCCACCCAGGCAACGCCCAGATAGATCGCAGCGGGCTACTACCACAGGCCCCAGGGCGCGGCAACCCGGGCCGTCAGCTCGCCGCCAAGCTCCGAAGCTCGTCGTAGTGACGATCCGCGTAGTACGAGAGCACGTCGAGCGCGTCGTCGAACTCGCTGCAATCCAACTCCTCGGAGGGGTATTCCACCGAGAGCACGACGTCGAGGTCGTCGTCGATCGAGAACTTCGCCATCAGCAGGGACTGGTTGAGCTCGAGCAGGCGGTCGTAGAGCGCCGCCGCACGGGACGGGTCCTCGGGGCTCTTCACGAAGGGCACGATCGCGAAGCAAACGTAGCCTTTCGGGTCGACCCGCACGTAGAACGGAAACGACGCGTGCCGGCCACGGAAGTGGCTTCGCCACGTGTCATCTGAGATACGATCGCAGGGCCAGCCGCCGGCTTCCAGCACGGCGTGGATGGTCTCGGCGTCGAGGCGGATTCGGGTCGAGCTCACGACCGGTGCATTCTAGCCGAAAATCCAGACGCGGTGGGGCCGCTCGGTCACGGATGCTGTCGACCCTGGCCCCTGCCCTGCTCGACCCGAGGAGCGGCCCGCCGGGGGTGCGCCCGCATGCGGGAGTAGCGCGAGTCGAGCGGGCTCGGCAGCGGTGCCTGGGGGGACCCGGAGCGCGAGCGCGCCGGCGCACGGCGCACCGCCCCGCGAGGAACGCCGTAGTAGCCGTAGCCGCCGTAGGGAACGACCCGCGAGCGCGCGCGGCGCGCCGTCGTCACCGGACGCGCTGGCGCGGGGCGGCGTGGGCGGATCATGGCCACCCCGCCGCGCAGCGCGCCCGCGTAGACGTAGACGCCGGAATCCTCGACCTGGTAGGCCCCCTCGGGGGCGAAGACGTGCCGATGGTCGCCTGTGACGTCGCAGTATGCTTGCACCCCGCCCGGCAGCGGGTGCGTGCCGCGGTAGGTCCAAACCGTCCGCTGGTAGCCCCACGCGAGCGGGTCTGCGAGGAAGATCAGCGCGCCCTCGACCTCGCCGAAGGGGCCCGTGCCGATGGGGAGGTTCTCGTGCACGTGCGCGCCTGCCTCGAAGTCCCAGTTCCCCTGGAAATCGAGGGGATGGGGCCCGATGTACGTCCGCGCATCGGCCTGCGCAGCGCCCGCCGCGGTCAGCGAGGCGAGCAGCGCGGCCAAGCCCATCGAGGTGCGTACCATGGCCCCACCCTACCAGCGGGCGCGGCCGGCTGCATGGAACGAGGCGCGAGGTCTCGATCGGCAGCGCCCCGCGGTCGCGACCGATCCAGCGGCGAGCCGCGGAGCCGAACGGTACGCGGCGCTCGGACCGTTCAGCTACGGCTGCCGGGCGTCTCGCCGTGGATCCAGATCAGGGTGCCGGGCTCGGACTCGGTCGGGTAGACACCGTGCCAGCCGCGCGGGAGCTGCGGATCGCTCCAGTTGAAGATCCACTGGGCGTCGCGAGGCGCGAGGTTCACGCAGCCGTGGCTGCGGGGATAGCCGAAGGCGTTGTGCCAGAAAGCCCCGTGCAGCGCGTAGGCGAGCTGGAAGTACATCACGAAGGGGACGTCGTCGATCGAGTAGGGGCCGTCCGCGGCGGTGTCGCCGTCCATCGTCGCGGCCAGGTGCTTGGCGCGGATACGGAACGTGCCCGTCGGCGTGAGGAAGTCCGAGTCGGGGTCGTCCGGGTGGTACGCGCGCCCGCTGGAGATGAGCGTCACGTACACCGGTTGGTCACCTTCGTAGGCGATCAGGTACTGGTTGCTCAGATCGACCTCGATCCACTTCTCGTGCGGCCCCACCTCGTCCGGGCGAGGGCTCGAGGCGATGCGCCGCACGTCCCGCTCGCGGTAGAGCCGGTCGTCCGCACCGGCGTAGTAGGTCGTGCCAGCGATCTCCTCCTCGCCCACGATCTGGAGCTGGTGGTGGAAATCGAGCGGCCGGCCTCGGCGGGCCCGACCGTTCGGCGCGCGGGTGTAGAAGGCGTCGTTGCGCGCGAGGATGTAGCCGATCGGAAGACGGCGGACGTCGTCCAAACGCACGCCCTGGAACTCGGGCGCGGTGACGTTGCCCATGCTCGCGTAGGGGACGAAGCCGTTGTTGATGGTGCGCCAGTAGTGGCGGTTGTAGTGGCCGGCGCGGAAGTCGCGGTCGAGGCTCACGATGAAGCCGCGCACCAGGCGCCGCAGCAGCGCGCTGTCCGGATCGCCGCGCAGCGAGTCGAGAGTGACCACGTCTTCTTCTTCGGCCGCCTCGTCGCCCTCCCCGCTCGAACCTTCGGTCGGCGCGACCCGCTCCGCCGCCTGGCTCGCCGTCGCCTGGCTCGCCGTCGCCTGGCTCGCTGGCGCTGGCGAAGTGGGCTGGCTGGGCTGGGTCGGCGGATTGCCGGACGTCTCGGCAGGTCGCGCGGAGACGGCCGTCTCGCCCGCCTGGGACGCGCTGCCCTCCCTCGAACCCACCGTCCCTTCCGCGCTCGCTTCCCCGCCCTCGGCGACCGGCGCCGGCTCCGGATCCTGCCCCGGGATGTGGAAGCCCTCGAACTGCGCCGCCTCCTCGTCGGTCGGAAGCCTGCGGTACATCGGGGTGTTGTCCCGCCGGTTGCGCCCGTATCGATAGGGCAGCAGCGCCGACCGGTCGGGCTGCGCCGGCTGCACCTGGGGCAGTCGCCGGCCCCAGAACGCGATCACGTCACGACCGTTGCAGACGAAGCCGCCCGTCGTAAGCTCGTACCAGCCCCCGCGGCAGCGCGGATCGTCCGTGCGCACGGGGTTGCCCGTCGTCGCCATGACCACCGCCCCCGCGCGCAGATACCCGATGCGAAACGACTCGCGGTCGGGGCGCACCCGGACCTTGGAGACGAAGCGCTTCGCGAAGAGCCGGGCCGGTGGCCGAGGCGGGCCCGCGTCGTGACCGCCGTCCACCCCGGCATCGGCCACCTGGTGCTCGGTGGACGGCTGGGCCTCGACCGGCGGAGGCGCCGGCTCGGCCTCCTGCTCGTCGTCGCCTCCGCACGCCGCGAACGCGGCGCTGGCGAGCGCCAGCCGCATCACGGTGAAGAGCTGCTTTCGCCTGGTGGTGGTCATCTCCATTCCGGGCTCGTGAGCTGGGTCCCGACGGATTTCACGTCGGCCGCGCCCAGTCAACCCGCGACGACAGGCGGAGCCACCGAGTGAGCGAAGGGCGCGTCGCTGCCATCGCGCTGGCAATCTCCCTCGCGCTGCATGCCGGAGTGATCGGCTACGTGCTGTGGACCACGAGCACGCCGGATCTCGGGTTCGACTTCCAGATCCCGATGGACGTCGAGTTCGGGATGAGCGACGCCGTGAGCGTCAGCCAGGGCGCGAGCGCGCCGGCGGAAGTGCCCTCCCCGCAGGAGGCGAACGCTTCGGGTGAAGGGCCGGGCGCCTCGCTCGACGGCGGGGTGCCCACCGATGCCGGGCCCGAGGACGCGGGGGCACCCGACGCGGGGCGGCGCCGGCGGGACGCGGGGCCCCCACGGCTCGCGGAAGAAGAGGGCCCGGGCCGCGGCACCGAAGGAGAGGGAAGCGGCGCCGAAGGCGAAGGGAACGGCGTGTCGTTCCTGCCGGCGGGCTCGCAAATCGCGCTCCGGCTGGACGTGGCGCGCGTGCGCGCTTCGCCGCTCGGTCCCGACGTGCGAAACCTGCTCTCCGCGATGCCCGACTGGCAGGCGCTGCTGGACGGCTCCGGCATCGACCCGCTCGACGATCTGGACCGCCTGCTGGTCGCCTCGCCCAACCTGCAACGCTCGCGGCTGATCGCAGCCGGCCGCGCCACCGGCGACGAAGCGTCCATCCGAGCCGCGGCCGAACGGCTGGCGGAAGCCGACGGTGCCGAGGTGCACTGGCGGCGGATGGCCGGCGTGCCCGTCGCGGACTGGCACGGCCGAGACGAGACCGAGCGCGTCGTGGCGCTCGTGGGCCCGCGACACTTCGTCATCGCGCGCCCCGAAGACGTGGCCCGGGTGGTGGCGGTCGCCCACGCGCGGGCCGACCGCGAGCGCGACGACGAGGAGCGGCCGACCGAGCACCCCGCCGATGCGTTGCTGTCGATGGAAGAGGGCGAGGGGCTCTCGCTCGAGGTGGAGGGCTTCCGCAACTTCGCACGCGCCCGCCCGCGCCGGCGCTCGCCCCTCGACATGCTGCCGGTCCGGCTGCGGATGGGCCTCAGCGAGACGCCCGAGGGAGCGGTGGCCACGCGGATCGTGGGCCACTTCGAGAGCGCCGAGCAGGCGAGCGCAGCCGCCGATTACTGGAACCGGGCCCGCGAAGCGTACGCGCACAACGTCATCACCAACGTCCTCGGGCTCGCCCCAATCCTGAACCGGATGCGGGTCCACGCCGAGGACGAGGGGCTGCACGCGGACGTGGACATCCAGGTCGCGGAGATGCGGCGGCTCATCAACCTCGTCCGCGGCTTCTTCCAGGATCGCGCTCGGATGCAGCAGGGCGCTGCCGCGCCGCCCTCGCCCTCACCGCCCTCGCCCGGTGCAGCCCCGGCAGGTGCTCCGGCAGGTGCTCCGGCAGGTGCTCCGGCGACCACTCCGCTCCGACCGCCGCCTTCGCCGTACTAATCTCCTCGCCTCGCAGACGAGTCGCGCTCCGGCAGCTCGAGACCCCTCGCCCCGCTTCGAGCTCGCGGCCGACCGAACGAAAAACGCGCCGCCCACGTACTGGACGGCGCGCTTCTCGGCTCGCGGCTCCGCGAGAGCGTCCCGGTCAGTCGCCTCGCAGGGCGCGCAGAGCCGGGTCCGAGCGCGCTACGGCTGCGCGCTCGGCAGGAACATCACTGGAGGACGAGGTCCTTCAGCTTCTTGAGCGGGGTGGCGCGAAGCTTCTTCGACGCCGGGATGTCCTTGATGATCGTCTCGCCGGTCGACGGGATCCGGACCTTCGCGTTCTTACGCGCCGGAACCTTGCGGACCTTGAGCTTGAGCATGTCCGGGATCACGAATTCTCCCGGACCACGACGACCCAGCTCGCGCTTGATCATCGCCTGCAGTCCCTCGAACACCGCCGCGATCTGCTTCTTCGTCAGCTCGGTGCGATCAGCGAGCTCCGTCATGATGGCCGCCTTGGTCATCCGCTTGCCCGTGTTAGCCATGGCTTCCCTCCTTGCTTCGACTTCGTCGGCGACCACGAAACCCCCGTTTTTCTGGGGTCCCGCGGGCGTTGGCGGCCTCTATGCAATGCCGTTCCAAGGCTGACAAGCCTAATTCGGCCTCCAAGAGCCGAATTCGGCCCAAAAAAGCTCTCGGAGGCGCTCCGGGAGGCGATCGCCCCCAATTTTGGGGCGTTCACCTGCGATCGCTTCGCTCCACTCCACGGGCCGTAGCCGCGGCGAAGAGGACGTCGGTACGGGCCCGCATCACGCGGTCCTCCTCGTCGGTCCGGTGGTCGTAACCGAGCAGGTGGAGCAGGCCGTGGGCCAACAGTTGGGTGACCTCCGCCGCGATCGATCGCCCGTGCTCCCGCGCCTGCCGGCGTGCGGTCTCGATCGAGATCACCACGTCGCCCAGAAGCGAGGGATGGAGCTCACCGCCCTCGCCCTCCCGCATCGCAAACGCCAGCACGTCAGTCGGGCGATCCTTGTTTCGATAGTCTCGGTTGAGTTCGTGGATCGTGGCGTCGTCACAGAGGAGGATCGATAGCTCGGCGTCGGGCATCCTGAGCGCGATCAGCATGCGATCGGCGCGCGTTCGGACCTCGGCGGTGCGGATGGGCGGGCGCGAAAGAGCGCGGGTGGCGACGACGGCGGGCATCGGGCCGAGATTGGCCGCCCGCGGCGGCGCGTCAAGTGGGGTCGCGCCGGGCCCCGACGCTTCGTGTGCGCGGAGCGAGGGCGCCCGCCCCCGGTGCTGCTACGCTCCGGCCCGTGTTCGAACGCATCCTCATCGCCAACCGAGGTGAAGTCGCGGCTCGCGTCGCACGCACCTGCCGACGCCTGGGCATCGAGACCGTCGGCCTCCACACCGATCACGAGAGCGGCGCGCCGCACGTCGAGGCATGTGACGAGTCGGTGCGGCTCGAAGACGCGAGCGCGTACGTGTCCGTCACGCAGATCGTGACGGCCGCCCGCGAGGCGCGCGTCGTCGCCGTCCACCCCGGCTACGGGTTGGCCCGCGACGAGATCGCGCTCGCTCGCGCGCTCGCCGAAGCGGAGATCGCCTACGTCGGGCCCGCCGCCGACCGGCTGGAGGCGATGCGAGACCGACTGGCCGTACGGGAGATCGCAGCGAGCCTCGGCGTGCGAGTCCTCGCCGGCAGCGAAGCCGCGATCCTCGATCCGAACGCAGCACTGGCGGACGTCGATCGCATCGGCTACCCGGTCGTCGTCAAGCCGGTGCGAGGCTACGGGGAGCCGGACGGCCTCCCGGTCGCGCACGACGTCGCCGCTCTGAGCGAGGCGCTCGAGAGTCTCGCCCCCCTCGACGAGAGGGGCGGCGCGTACCTCGAGCGGTGGCTCGACCGGGCCCGCCACGTCGAGGTCCAGCTGGTCGCCGACGGCAACGAAGCGCAGGTGCTCGCCGACCGCGAGGTGAGCCTTCGCAAGGGGCCGCAGCGACTCCTGGCGGAGGCGCCCGCCCGCGCGCTCGACGAGCTGCACGATGGGGAGGCCTTGCGGGGCGCGATTTGGGACGCCTCCTGCGACATCGCCACCGCCCTCGGCTGCGTCGGCGTCGCGAGCTGCCACTTCCTGGTGGACTCCGACGGTACCTTCTACTTCGTGGGCATCTCGCCCGGCCTGGGCGTGGAGCACACCACCACCGAGATGTGCACGGGCCTCGACCTGGTCGAGCTCTCGATCGCCCTCGCCCACGGCGATCCGATCCCCGCCGAGGCTTGGCACGCCGAGCCGACCGGCTGCGCGTTCCTGGCTCGCGTCGACGCCTCCCTGGACCCGCGGACGGGCCGCCCCTTCGAGAGCAGCGTCGAGACGACCCGATGGCCACCGGCGCCCCAAGGGAAGGTGCGCATCGAGACCGGAATCAAGGTCGGTAGCCTGGTCCAGGCCGACCACGAGCCGATGCTGGCCTCGGTGACGACCTACGCGCCCACACGTCACGACGCGCTGCTGATGCTCGACCGCATCCTCGCCGAGATCCATCTCGGTCCGGTGGTCACGAACCTCCGACTGCTCCGCAAGGCGCTCAACCACGAGTCGGTGCGCGCGGGTCAGTACGACGACGGGCTCATCGAGCGGATCTGAACGTTCGCGAACGAGCCTCCGTCCTCGCGAGCGTGGTACCGTCCTGCCAGCTCTCATGGCCCGCGAAGCGCCCGAGATCCGCTTGATCCGAGAGACCCTGGAGGGAGTGGTCCATCCCTCCACGGCCTCGACGATGCTCTTCGAGGCGTTGCAGGAGCACGGTGGCGCCATCCCGAAGACGCCCGAGCAGAATCCTCGCGCTCGTCGACGGGCCGCTGCAGACGCAGCTGACGGAGCGCATCGGCGCGGACATGGCCGAGAGCGTTCTGGACCAGCTGCGCGCGATGTTGGCGGCCATCGGGCCGACGGGCGGACGGCGCCCGCGCAAGCGACCGAGCCGTCACGACGAGCCGACCCGGAGCCTGGAGCTCAGCTCCGAGACGCTGCCGGTGTACGTCCTCTCCGGCTCGCGCGCGTTCTGCGAGAAGCTGGGCGCCGCGCTCGGCCCGCACGTGATGACGCCGGTCCTGTCGAGCGACGCGGCGACGCTGGCCGAGCGGCTCGACCAGGTGCCGCCCGCGTTCGTGCTGGTCGACGGGTCGGACTTCCCGGCCATCGAGCCGAACGAGCTCTGCGCGAAGCTCGCCGAGCTACCCGAAGAGCTGGTGAAGGCGATCTGGGGCGCCGACCTGCCCTACGGAATGAGCGTGCTCGCCGCAGCGCAATCGACCGGCATCCACTTCACGCCCTTCGATCGCCGCGAGGGCGTGGAGCCGCTGATGGACATGATCCGCTCGCGGCGCGCGTAGCGAAATCGAGCGCCCTCGAAAGGCGCGCTCGATTTGCCCTCCGGCGAAGCGCAGCTCAGCGCAGGGCGAGGCGGCTCTTGCCGGCGAAGCGCGCGCCGGCACCGAGCTGCTCCTCGATGCGCATGAGCTGATTGTACTTCGCGATGCGATCGGAGCGCGACGCGGAGCCGGTCTTGATCTGCCCGACGCCCGTCGCCACCGCGAGGTCGGCGATGAACGTGTCGCACGTCTCGCCGCTGCGGTGCGAGATGATCGATGCGTAGCCGTGCTCGGCGCCGAGCCGGATGGCGTCCAGCGTCTCGCTCACGGTACCGATCTGGTTGACCTTGACCAAGATCGAGTTGGCGACGCCGGACTCGATGCCCCGCGCGAGTCGGGTCACGTTGGTGACGAAGATGTCGTCCCCGACGAGCTGGACGCGCCCGCCCAGCGTGTCGGTGAGCTTCTTCCAGGCGTCCCAGTCGTCCTCCGCGCAGCCGTCCTCGATCGACACGAGCGGGTACTTGGAGACGTAGCGCTCGTAAATGCCGACGAGCTCGGCCGCGTCGACCGTCTTTCCGTCGAACGTGTAGGTCTTCTTCGACGCGTCGTAGAACTCGCTCGCGGCGGCATCGAGAGCCAGCCCGATCTGCTCGCCGGGTTTGTAGCCCGCGCGCTCGATGGCCTCGAGCACCAGCGTGAGCGCGGCTTCGTTGTTCTCGAGCCGCGGCGCGAACCCGCCCTCGTCGCCGACGCTGGTCGCCAGCTTCTTGCTCTTCAGGATGGCCTTGAGGTTGTGGAAGACCTCGACCCCGGCCCGCAGCGCCTCGCGGAAGGTGGAGAAGCCGTGGGGGACGATCATGAACTCCTGGATCTCCAGGCCGTTGTCCGCGTGAGCGCCACCGTTGAGGATGTTCATCAGCGGGACCGGCAGGACGCACGCCTGCGCGCCGCCCAGGTAGCGCCAGAGCGGCAGATCGAGCGCGGCCGCCGCGGCCCGCGCGGTGGCCATCGACACGCCGAGGATGGCGTTGGCGCCGAGCTTCGACTTGCTCGGGGTTCCGTCGAGCTCGATCATCGCCCGATCGATGGCGCTCTGGTCGAGCGCGTCGCGGCCCAACACCTCGGGCGCGATCTGCGTGTTCACGTTCTCGACCGCGCGGCGCACGCCCTTGCCGAGGAAACGCTTCTCGTCCCCGTCGCGCAGCTCCAGCGCCTCGTGCTCGCCGGTGGACGCGCCCGAAGGCACGGCGGCGCGAGCGACGATCTCCTCCTCGACCTCGACCTCCACCTCGACGGTGGGATTTCCTCGCGAGTCCAGGATCTCGCGCGCGATGATGGCGGTGATCTCGAGCATGTTGGCTCCCTCTTCGTCGCCGGCCATGTAGCGATCGGATGCGCGAGTGTCAACGCGGTGGGAGTCGGCGCGCGCGCTTCGGAGCGCCGGGACCGGCAGCTCGCCAGCCTCGAAGGCGTCGCCTACGCTCCCGCTCGATGCGCATCGACCCCGACCTCGTCCCAGCCGCGCTCCGCGGCCTCGTTTCGCTCGCCGAGGACTGGGGCAGCCTCGAGTCGGAAGGCGATCAGCTGGAGCGCGTGAGCCATAGCTCGGACGAGGAGCTGCGAGCGCTGATGGCCGCCGTGCGGCCGCACCTCGACGCGATCGACGGGTGGTTCGACAGCTTCCCTCTGGGCGGGGAGAGCCCCGCGGCGTGGGCGTTCTACTACCTGGCCCGCGCCCACGACCTCGCCGGATATCGTTTCGAAGAGCCCCCGGACCGGAGCGCCATCGAGCTCGCGAAGCGGGAGCTGGCCGCGGCCGACGACGACTTCGACGCCGCCCTACGCCGCCTGGACGAGAGCGACGACATGTCGAATGGCCCGCGGCGCACGCGATAGCCGGCGAAGCGCCCCCGGCAGGACTCGAACCTGCGACCTACGGTTTAGGAAACCGTTGCTCTATCCACCTGAGCTACGGGAGCGAACGCGCTCCTATAGCACGCACACCGCGGGATGGCCGCGCGCTCACCATCAGTACTCGAGCAGCGACGCGATTGCGATGCCCGGCAGCTTCGCGCGGCCTTCGAGCGCCTTCAGCTCGATCACGAACGCGCAGCCGAGCACCTCGGCGCCCTGCCTCCGGGCGAGCTCGACCGCGGCGGCTGCCGTCCCGCCGGTGGCGATGACGTCGTCGACGATGAGCGCGCGAGTCCCCGAGCACAGCGCGTCGGCGTGCATCTCCAGCGCGTCCTCGCCGTACTCGAGCGCGTACTCGACGCGGGTGACCTGGCGCGGCAACTTGCCGGGCTTGCGCGCGGGCACGAAGCTCGCCGTCATCCGCGCGGCGAGGGCCGCCCCGAAGATGAAGCCACGCGACTCGATGCCGATGATCGCGTCCACGCGCTCGCCCGCCCAGCGCTCCGCGAAGAGATCGAGGCAGGTGGTGAACGCCTTGGGCGATGCCAGGAGCGGCGTGATGTCTTTGAAGACGATGCCCGGCTTCGGGAAGTCCGGCACGTCGCGCACCGCGGCGCGCAAGCTGGCGATCCGGTCGCTCATCGGTTCTCCTCGTCCCTCCCACATGCCGCCACCCACGACGCCAGGCCCAGATCGTCCGGGTCGGTCGCGTCGAGGACCAGCGGGGTGATCGAGACGTAGCCTTCGTCCACCGCCTCGGTATCCGAGCCCGACATGGGCTCGTGGTGGGCGCCGGGCCCCCCGATCCAGTAGTACTCCTTGCCGCGCGGGTCGCGTCGGACGGTGACCTCGTCCAGGTAGACGCGCCGTCCTAGCCGCGTCGCGCGCAGCCCGCGGTAGGGCGTCTCCGGCGGGAAGTTCACGCTCAGGAGCGGGCCGCGCTCGCCCTCGCCGCCGCCCGGCGCCTCCAACATCCGGCCAGCGATCACGGTCGCCCCCTTCGCCGCTTCCTCGAACGAGCCCTTGGGGCCGAGCGAGAACGCGATGGCGGGGATGCCGCGCAACGCCGCCTCGCGCGCCGCCGCCACGGTGCCCGAGTAGAACGTGTCGGTGCCGAGGTTGTACCCGTGGTTGATGCCGCTGACGACGAGGTCGGGCCAGCGCGGGAGGAAGCGCTCGCGGTAGAGCGCGACGTAGATGCAGTCCGCAGGCGTGCCGTCGACCGAGTGCAGATCCTCCTCGATCGCCCGATGCCGCAGCGGCCGCGAGAGGGTGAGCGAGTGGCTCCCGGCGCTCTGCTCCGTGGCCGGCGCGACCGTCACCACGTCCCCCAGCACCCGCAGGGCCTCGCGCAGCGTGCGCAGCCCTCGCGCGTTCACGCCGTCGTCGTTCGAGAGAAGGATGAGGGGCCGCTCGGTCATCGACCGCACCGCCAAAAAAAGGACGGCCGCGGATCTGGGGGATCCGCGGCCTTCGAGTCCATCATCGGGGCGACTGGATTCGAACCAGCGACCCCCAGACCCCCAGTCTGGTGCGCTAACCAGGCTGCGCTACGCCCCGTGAATCCGGCCGGGCCGGGAGCGCGAGATTAGCTGCATTTGGGTTCGGGGCAAGCGGATTCTCGGCAGCGGTCGTCAGCGGCGGTCTTTACGCACGCGCGCCGGCGCCGGCACGGAGGAACGGATTGTCACCTGGTGTGGCTCGGCCTGGGCCCGCGTCTCGTCGGCCTCCATCGCGTCGAGCCGCTGCAGCAAGCCGAAGAGCTCCTCGCGCACCCCGAGCAGCGCCGCGCGAAGCTGGACCTCGCGAGCGGGCTCTTCGGGCAGGGGCGCGCCGCTCCGGTCGTGGCCGAGCTCCCTCAGGCGGCGTCGCACGCCTTGGATGGTGTAGCCGTCGTCGTGCAGGAGCTGACGGATGAGCATGGCCAGCTCCACGTCCCGCCGGCGGTACTGGCGATGCGCGCCGCGCGTCTTCATCGGCTTGAGGCAGCCGAGCTCCGACTCCCAATAGCGGAGCACGTGCGGCTTCACGCCGACGATCTCGGCGACCTCGCCGATGCGGAAGAAGAGCTTGTCCGGGAGGGGTCGCGGGCTCATCGGAGGATCGCTGGAGCGCTGGGCGAAACGGCGGCCGACCCGTCGCCGCGGGTCCCTTGCGCCGTCGGACGCCAGGATGGGATGCGTCGAGCAGTCATGGGCCCTTCCGGGCTCTGGCCGCCCCAAAACGACGAAAGGATCCCCACCTCGGGGCTCACGTCAACCGCGACGCCCTCACGAGGCCCTTCAGCCCGCCACGTCGATGTCGCTCTCGCCCCCCGCCGCGATGCGCGCGGGCCGGGGCATCGCCGTCTTGTGCGGGTTGAGCGTGCCCTTCAACACCTGACTGGGCTTGAACGTCAGCACGCGGCGCGCGGAGATCGGGATCGGGTCTCCGGTCTGCGGGTTACGGCCCGTGCGCTGCGGCTTGGCGCGGACGACGAAATTGCCAAAGCCGGAGATCTTGATGGCGGTGACTTTGCGGGACTCCTCGCCCTCGCCAAGCTCCTCGAGCGCGAGACGGTTCGCCTCGTCGACGATGGCACCTTTCATCGTCTCGAAGACCGCCTCGACGACCTCGGCCGCCTCCTTCTTCGAGAAGCCGCCTACTTTCTCGTAGACGGCGTCGACGATCTCCGCCTTGGTCATCGAGCGCTCCCTCCGAACGGGGGGTAGATAACCACGAAAGGCGAGGGATTTCAAGCCCCTGCGGGACTGCCGGTCAGTCCCGGATCGAAGCGCCCAGGCGCTCCGCCGCGACGCGGACCACCGACGCGTGGGCCTTCTCGACGCGCTTGTCCGTCAGGGTCGCCTCCGGATCGCGGTAGACGATCCGGTACGCGAGACTCTTGTGCCCCTCGCGGATGCCCTTGCCGCGGTAGACGTCGAAGAGCTCGACGTCTTCGACCAGCGGCCCACCGCTCTCGCGCAAGACCGAGGCGGCCTCGCCCACGAGCACCGCTTCGGGTACGACGAGAGCCAGGTCGCGGACCACGGCGGGAAAGCGAGGCAGCGCCCGAGCCTGCGGCAAACCGGACGCGGCCACCGCCACGAGCAGCGCGTCCACGTCGACCTCGGCCACGACGACGCGCGTGTCGAGCTCGAACGCGTCGATCACGTCCGGGTGGATCTCTCCGAGCCAGCCGACGTTGTGTCCGGCGATGCGAGCGCGCGCGCGGCGGCGGGGGTGCAGGTGGGGCGCTTCCGTGTCGAGCGCATCGTCGAGGACGGCCTCCATGCGCACGCCCGCGCCGGCCGAGAGGATGGACTCCAGCACGCCCTTGGCGTCGTAGACGTCGTGCTCGCCCGCCTCTCCCACGTGATCGATCCGCGGGCCGGCCAGGACAATCGCGAGCGAGAGCGGCTCCTCGGGCAGGGGCGAGCCCTCCTTCTTCCGGTAGAGGCGCGCCACCTCGAAGAGCGTGACCGAGCCGGCCTGATGGCGTCGCGCCCGCGCGACGTCTGCGAGGAGCCCCGGCACGAGCGAGGTACGCATCACCGCCCGTTCCTCCGAGAGCGGGTTGGCCAACGCGACGGCGTCGGTCGACACCCGCGCCCGCTCGAGGTCGGCCTGCGAGACGAACGCGTAGTTCACCGCCTCGAGCAAGCCCAGATCGGCGGCCGCCTCGCGGAGCCTGCGCGCCGCGCGGAGCCGCGCAGCGACGCCGCGGCCGGAGGGCAGCACGCGCGGGAGCGCGGTCGGGATGGCGTCGTAGCCGTGTACGCGCGCGACCTCCTCGACGAGGTCCTCGGGGCGGGTGAGATCGGGTCGCCAGGTCGGCGCCGAGACCCGCCAGCCAGAGGTCTCGCCGGGCGAGACCGAGCAGCCGATGCCTTCGAGCGCGGCGCGCGCGAGCTCGGGCGGCACGTCCACGCCGAGCAGCCGCGTCACGTGATCGGGCGCGAGATCGATCTGCCGCGCGTCCACGTGCTTCGGGTACACGTCGCGCGCGTAGGGCGCCGCCGCCGCGCCGGCGAGCGAGGACATGAGCGATGCGGCCCTGCGCAGCGCCCACGGCACCCCGTTCGGATCGACCCCGCGCTCGAAGCGGTGGCTGGAGTCGGTGTGGAGGCCGAGCCGACGGCTCGTGCGCCGGATGCTCCGCGGCTCGAAGTACGCGACCTCGATCAGCACCGACGTGGTGTCAGCGCGGATCTCGCTGTCGGCACCGCCCATCACCCCCGCGATCGCGACCGGTCCGCCCCCGTCGCAGATCACCAGGTCGTCGGTCGTGAGCGTGCGCTCTTCGCCGTCCAGGGTGCGCATGGGCTCGCCCTCCGCGGCACACCGGACCACGATCTCGGGCCCCTTCAGGCGAGCCAGATCGAACGCGTGGATCGGGTGGCCGAGCTCGAAGAGCACGATGTTCGTGACGTCGACGACGTTGTCGATGGCGCGCAGCCCCAGCACGTGAAGCCGATAGCGCAGCCAGAACGGCGAAGGACGCACCTTCACGCCGTGCAGGACGCCGCCGGCGTAGCGCGGGCAGCGATCGGGCGCGTCGATCCGGATCGGGATCATCGTCGGCACGCCCCGGGCCGGATCCACGAGGGTGAGCGTGTCGACCGGGCTCGCCCGACCGCCGAGCAAGGACAGGCTGTCCGAGCTCTCGTCCTCGCTCCGCGAGAGCACGCGGGTCGGCACACCCGGATCGGGCACCCCGAAGGGCGCATCGAACGCGAGCGCCACCTCGCGCGCCAGCCCGACGTGGCCGAGGCAGTCGGGACGGTTCGGAGTGAGGCCGATCTCGAAGACGGTGTCCTCGAGGGAGAGCGCGTGTGCGATCGCTTGTCCGCTCTTGCCGGGATCCTCCGGCGCGAGGACGAGGATCCCCGCCTCGCCGCCGCCGATGCCGAGCTCCCGCTCGCTGCAGAGCATGCCGGCCGAGCGCACGCCGCCGACGCTTCGCTCCCGGATCTCGAAGTCGCCAGGCAGAACGGCGCCGGGCCGCGCCAACACCACCCGTCCACCGGGCGGGGGCACGTTGGGCGCGCCGCAGATGACCTGCCGCTCGCCCTCCCCGTCGAAGACGGTGACCAGCCGCAGCTTGTCCTTGTCCGGCACGCGCTCTACCGCGCGCACCTCGGCCACCACCACGTGGTCGAGCCCGCGCCCGAGGTGGGTGACCTCTTCCACCTCGAGCCCGGCCCGCGTCAGGCGCTCCGCCACATCGGAGGGCGGCGCGTCCACGCCCGAGAGCTCGGCCAACCAGCGATACGAAGCCTTCATCAGAGCTGCCCCAGAAAGCGTGCGTCGTTCTCGTAGAGGAGGCGGATGTTCGGCACGCCGTGCCGCAGCATGGCGACGCGGTCGATGCCCATGCCGAATGCGAAGCCGGTGTAGCGGGTCGGGTCGACGCCCATGTGCTCGAAGACCACCGGGTGGATCATCCCGCAGCCCAGGATCTCCATCCAACCGGTGCCCTTGCAGATGCGGCAGGCGTGGGTGCGCGCGTCGTCACCCTCCCACGGGCGACAGAAGACGCAGCCCATGTCGAGCTCTGCGCCCGGCTCGACGAAGGGGAAATAGCTCGGACGCAGGCGGGTCGGGACCTCGTCGCCGAAGAGCCGCTGCACGAACGCCGTCAGCACGCCCTTCAAGTGCGCGAGCGTGAGCCCTTCGTCGACCGCGAAGCCGTCGATCTGCGCGAACATCGGCGAGTGGGTCGCGTCGTCGTCGCGGCGGTAGACCGCGCCGGGGCAGACCACGCTCATCGGCGGCTTGCGGCTGCGCATCTGATGGACCTGGATCGTCGTCGTGTGGGTGCGCAGGACCACGTCGAGGTCGGGCTTTCCATCCGGACGGCGGACGAAGAAGCTGTCCTGCATGTCCGTGGCCGGATGGTCCGGCGGGAACCCGAGCATGTCGAAGTTGTTCGCGACGTGGTCGATCTCGGGCGCTTCCTGCACGTCGAAGCCGAGCGCGACGAAGACGTCGAGCACCTCGTGCATGGTTCGCGTGAGCGGGTGCAGCCTGCCGTGCCGCACCCCGCGACCGGGGAGCGTCGGATCGAGCGCCGGGCCGGTGAGCTCGGCCTCGCGCTGGGCCCGCGCCAAGAACGCGAGCGCGCGATCGAAGCTCTCCTCGATGGCACGCTTCACCGCGTTGCCGCGCTGGCCGAGCTCGCGCCGCCGCTCCTTCGAGACCTCGCGCATCAGCTTGAGGCTCTCGGTCAGCAACCCGCTGGGTCCGATCACGCGCGCGTTCTCGCGGCGCAGATCGGACTCGATCACGGCCGCGCCCGCCGGCTTCCTCGCCAGGTGGGCGGCCAGCGCACCGATGGCGTCGTCGGGCCCCAGGTCGAAGCTCGCCTGGTCGAGGTGCCGCGCGAAGACCGCTTCGAACACCCCTCGCGACGCCTGGTCCGCTTCTTCGATGGCCCCTTGGAGCTTCTCGTCGGCCTCGTTCTCGCTCATCGTCGGTCTCCGGAGACACGAATGCCCGCCACGGCACAGCCGCGGCGGGCACATCGATCGATCTCGAGTCGGTGCTCAGCGCGCGGCCGCGTCGACCACGGCCTTGAAGGCGCCCGGGTCACGCAGCGCCAGGTCCGCGAGGACCTTGCGGTCGAGCGCGATGTCCGCGCTCTTGAGCTTGTACATCAGCTTGCTGTAGCTGAGACCGAGGTCACGCGCGGCCGCGTTGATCCGGATGATCCACAGCTTGCGGAACTCGCGCTTCTTGGCCCGGCGGTGGCGGAACGCGTCCCGCCACCCGCGGCGGACCTGCTCCACCGCGTCGGTGTAGATGCGGCTGCGGGCGCTGTAATAGCCCTTGGCGTGCTTGAGGGCGCGGTTGCGACGGCGACGCGCCTTGAACCCACGTTTGGCTCTGGGCATGGCTCCTCCTCAGCTCCCGCCGACCCCGAGAAGCCGCTTCATGAGCTTCTCGTTGGACGGGTGCACCATGTCGTTCTTGCGGAGACGGCGAAGACGGCGCTTGCTCTTGCCGATCATCATGTGGCTCTTCGCCGCCTTGCCGCGCCGTACTCGGCCCGTGCCCGTGAGGCGGCACCTCTTCTTCGCGCCGCTGTGGGTCTTCATCTTCGGCATTACAACACTCCCTTGACGGCCGGAGCTTCCGGCTGCGGGGACCGAGAGGAACGTCCCCTCGGCCTCCAGCGCTTGGCCTGCGCGCACGCGGCCCCGCGCGGGGTGGCGTGTTCTAGGAGGTGCCGTCCGCGAAGTCAAGGCGTGAAACCGCGGGGTGAGGCACGTCCGCGGAGGGCAGCCGCGGAGCGAGGGAAAGAGCCCGGCTCGAGCGGGCCCTCACTCTCCTTCGGGCTGCGCTTCGGGCTGCGCCTCGTTCTGCGCTTCGGGCTGCGCCTCGTTCTGCTCTTCGCGCTCCTTGGCCTTGCGAGCCGCTTCGCGCGCGGCGTGCGCCGCCTGCGCCGCGATCTTGGCGCGGATCTCCTGCTTGGGCGCGAGGATGCAAGTCATCGTACGCCCTTCCATGCGCGGAGACTGCTCCACGACGCCGAGATCGTTGACCTCGTCGGCGAAGATGTCCAGCTGGCGCTGCGCGGTCTCCGGGTGGGTGATCTCCCGGCCGCGGAAGCGGCAGGTGATCTTGACCTTGTTCCCTTCTTCCAGGAAGCGGCGGGCGTGACGGATCTTCACGTCCATGTCGTGGTCGTCGGTCTTGGGCCGCAGCTTCACTTCCTTCAGCTCGACCTGGACCTGACCTTGACGCGCCTGCTGCTTCTTCTTCTTCTCCTCGTACTTGTAGCGACCGAAGTCCATCACCTTGCACACCGGCGGTGACGCCTTCGGGTTCACTTCCACGAGGTCGAGGTTCTTCTCGCGCGCCATGCGCTTGGCCTCGATGGTCGGCATGATGCCGAGCATCTCGCCTTCGGGTCCGATCACGCGCACTTCGGGTACGCGGATGCGGTCGTTGGTGCGCGGGCCGGAGAACTGATGGCGGCGCGGATCAATGCGGGGTCTCGCGATGGCTAACTACCTCCTGCAGGAAGGGTGCACGCCCTTCGGATGGACGAAATGTGCCTCTCGGGCATCATGAAACGCCTTGCCTCGCGCCACAAGGGTGCTCTCGAAGGCTCCACCTCGCCGGTGAGCGTTCGAGGCACCCGTGTCGCCGCTCCACACGGTCATGATCGCGTCGCTGCCGGCGCGCGAGGTGCGCGCGAGGGGCGGACGTCGAACCGAATGAGCGCGCCGCCCGCCGGGCGATCCCGGCGGCGGCGGGGGGTCGTAGGCACGGGCGGGATTGAACCGCCGACCCCTACCGTGTCAAGGTAGTGCTCTCCCACTGAGCTACGTGCCTGCTTTCGCATGGGCCTCCCCGGCCCGAGCGAGGCACGCTAACTACCCCCACCCCAGGCGGCTGTCAAGCGAGTCTCGGTGCGACCGGACGACGCACCTCGATGACGCACCGTGACCCGGCCTGCTATCCTCGGCCGTCCGCGGCGGGTGAGCCGTCGCGCGCACCCGAGAACGCGATGCCTGTCACCTACAACGACGTCCTCAGGGCCTGGCCCGTCGTCCACCGCTACCTCCACCGCACGCCGATCTATCGCTACAGCCTGCTGAGCGCGCGGCTGGGGTTCGACGCGTACATCAAGCACGAGAACCACCTCCCGATCGGCGCGTTCAAGGTGCGCGGCGGCGTGAACCTGTTCGCGAACCTGACCGACGCGCAGCGCGCGAGGGGCATCGTGACCGCGACCCGCGGCAACCACGGGCTCTCCCTCGCATGGGCCGCGCGGACGTTCGGCTCGCGGGCCGTCATCTACGTCCCGAAGGGCAACAACCCCGAGAAGAACGCGATCATGGACGCGCTCGGCGGGGAGGTGGTGGTCCACGGCCGCGACTTCGACGAGGCCCGCGAGGAGGCCGAAGCGCGCGGGCGCAACGAGCTCTTGCGCTACGTGCACCCCGCCAACGAGCCGCTCCTGATCGCCGGCGTCGGCACGTACGCGATGGAGGTCGCCGAGGACCTGCCGGACGCGGACGCGATCATCGTGCCCATCGGCGGCGGGAGCCTGATCAGCGGCACGGTCGTGGCGCTGCGGACGATGCGGCCCGACATCGAGATCATCGGGGTGCAGGCCGAACGCGCGGCCGCGATGGTCCAAAGCCTCGAGGCCGGAGAGATCGTGAGCGTCGAGAGCGCCGACACCTTCGCCGACGGTCTCGCCACGCGCTGCGCATTCGAGCTGCCCTTCGAGATCGTGCGCGACCAGCTCGACCGGACGGTGCTGGTGAGCGAAGACGAGATGCGCGAAGCGGTCCGTTGGACGCTCGAGACCACCCACAACGTGGCCGAGGGCGCGGCCGCGGCCGCCTACGCCGCGGCGTACAAGCTGCGCAACCACCTCGCGCGGAAGAAGGTCGTGATCGTGCACTCGGGGCACAACATCGACCGCAACACGCTGCGCTGGGCGATCGGTCTCTTCGACGCCTGAGCGTGACTTCGCCCCGAGACCTGGGTGGCCCTGCGCCTCGACGCAGGCCACTCCGCCTCCGCGGGCGTCGTTGCCAGCCTGCCCCACCTCCCGATCGACGACGGTGATCGACGTCGCCGGCCCCGCGCACGCGCCCAATTGCGCGCGCAGGGCCCCCCTGTCACGCTCGGCGCCATGTCGCGGCGCGCCGAGGAAGAGGTGGGCTCGCACCGACCGCTGCCGTCGGTGGGCATCCCCTTGCTTCGCGACGAGCTCCGGGCGAGCCGCGTCCGGCGGACGATCGGATTGGCCTCGCTGGTCGTCCTGGCCGTGGGCGGCATCGTGGCGGCGTTCGTTCTGCCCGACGACGAGATCGACGGTGCGACGCCCGCCGTGGCCGCCGCGCCGGACGACTCCGCGAGCCTCCCGCTGCTGCCCGACGCCGGCCTGGAGGAGGTGGAGCCCGAGGCGCCGCCCGAGCCCCCCGATCTCGTGGTGGCGGAGGAGCCTCTGCCCGACGGAGACGGCACGCGCGTCGTCCGCCGCTTCGGCGACGCGCGCGCGTTCCGTTCGGCGTTGGTCGCCGCCGGGCTCGAGCAGAACGCGGACGCGCTCGTCGCCGCGCTCGACGGCGTGATGGACTTCCGCCGCTGCCGCCCGGAGGACGAGCTGGTCATCGAGCGGACCTCGGACGGGACCCTCCAGCGCTTCGAGTACCGCGCCAGCCTCACGCAGATCTACGAGGCCGTGCGCGATGACGAGGGGACGATCGTCGGCCGCCGGGTGGAGGTCCCGGTCGAGCACGTGCGCCTGGCCAAGGGCGGGACGGTGCGCAGCTCGCTCGGCTCGGGGCTGGAGCGCGCGGGGCTCGGTCGCACCCTGGTAGGAGTCTTCGTCGGGGTGTTCGAGCGCGACGTGAGCTTCGCTACCGACACGCGCGCCGGCGACACCTTCCGCATCATCGTCGACGAGGACCGGATCGGCGGCGAGTTCCTGCGCTACGGCACCGTCCACGCGATCGAGGTCCGGGGTCAGCGCCTCGGCACGCATCAGGCGTTCTGGTACGCGCCGCGCGAGGATCTCGCCGACTTCTACGACACGACCGGCCGCGCTGTGAACGGCGGCTGGCTGCGCACGCCGCTCCGCTACGACCACATCAGCTCGCCCTTCGACCCGCACCGCCGCCACCCGATCCTGCGGCGGATCGTGCCCCACAACGGCATCGACTTCGCGGCGCCGTCGGGGACACCGGTGTCGGCCGCGGCGGATGGCGAGCTCACGTTTTTCGGCCCGCGCGGAGCGAACGGAAACCTGGTCTCGATCCGTCACGCCAACGGCTACGAGTCGCACTACGCACACCTCAGCCGCTTCGCGCCGGGGCTCTCCCGAGGGATGCGGGTCCACCAGCGCCAGCTCATCGGCTACGTCGGCTCCACCGGCCGGTCCACCGGTCCGCACCTGCACTTCGGGCTGAAGCGCAACGGGCGCTTCGTCAATCCGGCGACCGAGCTCAACGGTCCCGGCCGCATGCTGCCCGCCGCCTACCTCGGCCGCTTCCGGCGGCACGTCCGGGCGATGCAAGCGGAGCTCGCGCGCATCCCGGTGACCGCGGCCGACTCGGGCCCCGACGAGGAGCCGGACGAGGAGCCGGACGAGGAGCCGGACGAGGACGCTCGGGACGATGAAGCCGCGACCGATTGAGGCCCGGCGGGGAAACGAACGTTCGTGCGTGGGCACGAACGCTTCGGACTGCTAGGCTCCGCCACCCGTTTTCATGGACTGGAACCGGCGCCAAGGGTGGATTGCCGCCCTCCTCGTAATCCTCGCAGCAAGCGTGCTCTTGCTGGCGAGGCTTTCGTCGTTCGGGATCTGGGATCCCTGGGAGCTCTCGGCCGCAGATCTCGCGCGCCAGGTCGCCACGGGGACCGGCGCCACGCTGGACCACCCGCCGCTGTCGACGTGGCTGGTCGCGCAGGGCTTCTCCCTCTTCGGCATCCACGAGTGGTCGGGGCGGCTGCCGATGGCCCTCTCCGGGCTGGCCACGCTGCTCTTGGCCTATCTGCTGGTCGCGCGCTTCGCGGGCCGGCGAGCCGGCGCCTGGACGGCGCTGGTCACGGCCACCTCGCCGCTCTTCGTGCTCAACGCCCGCCAGATGTTGGGCGTCGCGCCCGCGTTCGCGACCTCTGCGGCGGTGTTCCTCTGCGCGATCTCGGCCGTGTTCCAACCCGCGCAGGTGACCGCGCCGAGCCGGAAGCGGCGACTGGCGACGGTGGGCTGGCTGACGGGGCTCGGGCTCAGCGCGGGGCTGGCGACGCTGGCCAGCGGCGTCCTGCTGGGCGTCGCGCCACCGCTCTTGGCAGCCGGTGTCGCGATCGTGGCTCGCAACGAGCTCACCAAGCCCTTCCTCGATCGCCGGCGCTTCGGCGCCGCCGCGCTGGTCCTCGCCGCCGCGATCCTCGTGGCGCTCGGAACGGCGCACGCGATCTGGGCGGATTACGCCGGCTTCGGCTGGTGGACGGGCGGCGTGGCCCGTGGCGGCAACCCGCCGACGTGGGAGGTCGCCATCGAGCAGCTCTTCCACGCCTTCGCGCCGTGGAGCGCGGTGCTGCCGCTCGCCCTCGCGCGGATGCTGCTCGGACCGCCCCGTGCCCGGATCGTCGCGAACGAGGCGACCAACACGCCACCGCGTATCGCTGCGATCGGCCGCGCCGCGATCACCCTCACCTCCCCCGAAGAGCCCGCGCTGCGCCTCGGCCTCGTCGCGTGGGTGGCTTTCGGCTACCTCGCGGAGACGCTCTTCACCGCCCGCTACGGCCCGGCCACCTTCGTCCCTCTGGTGGGCGCAGCGGCCGCGATCGGCGTGATGATCCGCGACGTCGAGCGCTCGCGGCGCGCCTGGTGGGGCACGGCGGTGGTCGTCTTCCTCTTCGCCATGCTGATCCTGCGGGACTACGGCGAATATCCGAGCGGCCCGATTCGAGGGGCTGGCGGCGCAGGGCATCGAGGTGCCGGAGGTCTTCCGGCCGACCATCGCCTGGGCCGTGCTCCTCGGGCTCTTCGCGTTGGTGGCGGCGCTGGGGTTGGCGGCGGATCCCTCGCGCGGCGCCTACCCGCTCTTGCGGAAGGACTTCGACGCGGTCGCCAGCGCCTGGCGCCGCCGCGCATTCGGGAAGCTCGCGTATGTGTGGCTGCGGCTCGGCGTACCGGTAGAGCTCATCGCCGGACAGTGGAAGCGCGGCCCTGGCTTCCGCGTCTGGCTGGTCGCGATCGGGCTCTTGCCTCTGGGGATGACGATCTTCGGCCTGGCCTGCGTGGCGATGCCCGACGTGCTGACCTCGCAGCTCGGGATGACCTCGCTCGCGCTCCGGGTCGGTCGTGTCCTGCTCGCCGTCCCGGTCGGTATCGTCTTCGGGATCGCGCTCTGCCGACTGGCGCTGCTCGGGTTCGCGAAGCTCGGCGGCTATCGCTTCATCCCTGTGCTCGTCGCGGCGCTGATCTTCGCCGGCTACACGAGCCAGATCTTCCTGCCGGAGCTGAGCTCCCACTTCTCGCCCCGCGAGGTCTACGACACCTACAACGAGCTGGCCCGGCCGGACGAGCCGCTCGGCGAGTTCCGGGTCGGTGGGCGCGCGGCCGCGTACTACGCGACGGGCGAGATCGAAGAGCTCGATACCCAGAGCGCGCTGATCGACTTCCTCCACCGCGACGGACGCGTGTGGGCAGCCTTCCGTGCGGACGATCTCGCCGGCATCGACCGCGAGTACCGGCGCCGCGAGGGCCGGCACATCTTCGTCGCGGATGCGCGCAGCGCGCGGATGATCCTGGCGACGAACCACCCCGTCGAGGGGATGCACAACCAGAACTACTTGGCGGACGCGGTCCTCGACGAGCCGCCGCGCCCACAGCACCCGGTCCACGTCGACTTCGACCACCGGATCGAGCTGCTCGGCATCGATCTCAATCTCCCGCACGGGTCCTACGTCGGGCCCGGCGAGGCGTTCGAGATCACCTGGTACTTCAAGGTCGACGCGCCGGTGGCCGGCAGCTTCCAGCCCTTCGTCCACATCGACGGGCCCGGCGAGCGGATCAACGGCGACCACCAGCCCGTGGACGGTCGCTACCCGGTGCGGCTGTGGGAGACCGGCGACATCATCGTGGACCGCCAGGAGCTGCGGGTGCCGGCCAACTACCGCCGCGGCGACCTGACCATCTACATGGGCTTCTACGCGGGCGAGCAGCGGCTCGAGGTCGTCGACGGCCCGGCCGACGACGTGAACCGCGCGCGCGCCGGCACCCTGCCCGTCCGCTGACCCAGCTCCCCCGAGCTGCGGCGGCCATTGGGCGCTCTCGGGCGTCCGTTGGGTCACGGAACGACGCGAAGAAAGCACGGGCCAGCCCTTCCGGTCGGCTCGGCTTCGTTGTAAGGGTGGGCCGATGGCGGACGACGGTATGACCGAGAGCCGCGCCGGGGGGCGCGAACGCCGCGAGCACGAGCGCTTCGACGCCGAGCTCAGCGTCGACTGGAGCAGCGGGGAGAACTTCCTCTTCGCCTACATCACCAACATCAGCGAGATGGGCATCTTCATCCGCACGGACGATCCGCCGCAGGTGGGCGCCTCCGTCCGGATGCGCTTCGCGGTGGAGGACCAGGAGCCGCTCTCACTCGACGGGATGGTGGTGTGGGTCAACCCGATCCGGCCGGAGGGCGACAACCCGAACCCCGGCATGGGCGTGCGGTTCAGCGAGCTCTCCCCCGAGCTTCGCGAGCGCGTGGTCGATCTGGTCCGGACGGTCGCCTACCTGCAGGACGAGGGCGGCGACTGAGCATCGAGACTCCCGACCGGCCACGGAAGGGATCCCGATTTGCGCGGCCAGGGCGGCTCAGACCGCGTGGCGCGACCGGTAGGCGCGGCGCCCGCCGGTCAACAGCGGGGCGAGCGGCTTCGGCCGCAGCGCCACGTCAGCGTCGACCTCGTCGACCGGATCGACCCAGACGCGGTCGGAAGGGCGGGCGCGCGGCAGTGGCGGCGGCCGCCCGGAGAGCACGCGGGCGAGCTCGTCGCGCGCGCCGGCGGGCAGATCCAGGAGCTCGAGCGCCATCACCGCGCCCTGCCCCTCCCTCCGCGGCGCGGCCCGCGCCACCCGCGCCCAGAGCGAGAGCTCGCCCAAGAGCCACCAACCGGGCGGCGTGAAGCAGACGATGACGTGCTCCCCTTCCTGGAGCAGCGTGCCGGCGGCCACCCGCAACCCCTCCGGCGAGAGGTCGAGCACGCGGTGGGGCCGCGGCGACTCCCACGGGCTGGCGACGATGTCGGCCTGCAGGTGAACGGCGCGCCGGAGCGAGCGGCGGGCGCGGGGATGATCTCGAGGGCTTGCGGCACGGTGACCTCCGAAGGTGCACCGCGAGTGTCGGACACACACCTACACTGCGACAAGAAACCCGCTGGGCCATGCGGCTTCGACGTGCTCGTCGGTGACGACGTAGCGATGGCCGTCCCAGCTTCCCTTCGCGGCGCGCATCCCGTCGGGGCCGATGTCGAAGAGCCAGAGCCCTTCCCGCAGAATCCTGCGTGGTGCTCCCCGCGCCGAAGATCCGTGGGCGCACCCCGGGAACCTCCACGTGGAAGCAGCGGTGGACGTGGCCGTGCAGGATCGCGCCCCGCGGCAGATCGGCGCAGGTCTGGAGGAGCTCTTCGGCGTTCTCGAGGCCGTGGGTGAACGTGTCGGGGCTGCCGTCGGCGAGCCGCGGCGCGTAGTGCGTGATGACGAAGACGAAGCGCGAGCGCACGCGAGGATCACGCAGGACACGAGCCAGGGCGGAGAGCTGGGGCGGCGGGATACGGCCGCTCGAGCGCCAGAGTTGCGGGTTCGGGCGCGCGGAGTTGACGGCGACCACCGCCACCGAATCACCGATGAGCCTCACGGCCGGCCAGTGCGCGTCGACGAGATACTCCGGCAGATCGGTCGAGAGCAGATCGCCGAACGCGGCCTCGAAGCGACCGAGGGCGTCGTTCACATAGACATCGTGGTTGCCCGGCACGGTCACGAAGCCGAGCGGCGCGTGGGTGAGCGGCTCGATGGCCTCGCGAGCGGCCGAGAGCTCCGGTTCGGTGCCGAGGACGGTGTAGTCACCCGTGCAGATCACCGCGTCGACGCCGTGCTCGCGCCGGAAGCGATCTAGGTCGGCGAGCTTCTCGCGGGTGCGGAGGAAGTGGCGGCGTCGTCGGAGCACCAAGTTGCCGCCGCCGAGCACGCGCTTGGCCACCCAGTCGCGCCAGGGGAGCGTGCCCAGCGGAACGTCGACGTGGACGTCGCTGATGTGCAGGAGGCGGAGCGCGCCGGGCGCGAGGGGCGGCAGCACTGGTAGACCCTACCTTTCCTTTGCCGGGGGCGCCGGAAAGGTAGGGCCCCCTTTCAAACCGTGCGTGCGGTTTTCCCGCACACGGCTTACCGATGGACTCTCGAGTCGCTGCATTACGCAGCCTCCCAGAAGGCGCGCTCCGGATAGCGGATCGTGCCTCGCAAGCGAGTCAGCCCGAGGGCCTCGAAGTACTCCCGCGTCCATCGAGCCGCTTGCCCCGCCTTCAGGTTGCGGCCCCTGCGCCTCTTCTCGAAGCGCCTGAGCCGCCAGACGACGTGGTCATCGATCGCGACGAACTTCTTCGACGCGTTGCCGGTCCGGAAGTAGTTGCCCCAGCCGCGCAGCACCGGGTTGAGGTCGCGGATGAGCACGCGCACATCCTTGACCCCGTTCCGGTGCGACCCGGTCAGGTCGCGTATCCGAGCCCGCACCCGCTTCATGCTGCGCTCGGACGGCCAGCGCTGGAGGAAGTAGACCCGTCGGCCGTCCCTCTCCCAGAGCTTGCCGCTCAAGCGCTTATGAAGATCGCAGCCGAGGAAGTCGAACCCTTCCCGTCCCCAGGTCAGAATCCGCCCGCCTCGTCTTGTCCGCGTGAAGAGTCAGCCCGAGCCGCCGCATGATGCCCTGCACCTTGCGCTCGGCCTCCTCGCACGTCGCGCGAGTACGGCACATCACGACGAAGTCGTCGGCGTACCGCAGCAGCACGCCCAGATGGGCGTACCGGGCCTCCCACATCGTGTCGAGGACGTGCAGGTAGATGTTCGACAGCAGCGGGGAGATGACTCCGCCCTGCGGCGTGCCGCTGAGCTTCGTCGTCTCCTGCCCGTCTTCCATCACACCCGCCGCGAGCCACTGCCGGAGCAGCTTCGAGACACGACGATCCGAGACGCGCCGCTCCACGAGCCGCATCAGCAACTCGAAGTCGATGCTTCCGAAGTAGTCCTCGATGTCGGCGTCCAGCACGTGGTTGCCGCCCTTCGCGCCCACCTTCCGCAAGCGCTCCAGCGCCTGCGTGGCCGAACGCTTCGGGCGGAAGCCGTACGAGCACGGACGGAAGTCCGCCTCGAAGATCGGCTCCAGCACCAGCTTCGCCGCCATCTGGACCACACGGTCACGGACCGTCGGGATGCCGAGCGGGCGCGAACGCCCGTCCGGCTTCGGGATGTACCGCCGAAGCACCGCCTTCGGCCGATACCCGCCAGAGCGCAACTCGGCCTGGAGAGACTCCAGGAAATCGCCGACACCCGACCGCACGATTGAGTCGATGGACTCGCGATCGACGCCGGCGACGCCCTTGTTGCGCTTCACCCGCTTCCACGCTTCCCACAGGACGTCACTCCTGTAGATGCGGTCGTACAGCGCGTGGAAGCGGCGCGTGGGAGACCGCTTGGCGGCGGCCCACAGTCGGCGTTGGAGGTGGCGCACTTGGTCCGGTCGCCTGCGCGGCCGGGGGTGGTTGGACCGAGTCTCTGCCCGGCCATGCCCTCGCACGTGGCTCCTCATCCGACACGTCCGAAGCAGGGACCCTTCGCTCCCCGGGCGTTCTGCTCCGCCCGGATTACCACTACTACGATCCCCTCGGACTCCCGCTCCGCACGACTCGCTTTCACCCTTTGGCTTATGCGAGCCGCTCGCCGCGACCACGGCCGCGGAGACGGGCCTCTCGTGTTCCGCGCCTCTCCTTCCGTACGTGCCACGCCCCCTACCCCGCCGGGATCCGATGCGCGCTTCGGAACCAGCGCACCGGACATGGCCTTCGCCGCGCGATGATTGGCTCGGCTCCCGGATTGTTCCTCTGACGAGGCTGCAGGCTTCACTTCATGTTGCGGCCCGTACCGTTGCTCCCCCCGAAGGGGCTCTCGACGGTCGGCTTCGACGGACGGGATCTCTCCCGCCGCCGCGACCCTGCTACCCGGCGCTCCGACGCTTACCGGCGTGGGACTCGCACCCACTGGAGAGGCGCAGCGAGCAGACGACGGCCCGACGTCTCGGTCTTCGTCTGCGTCACGACGCACCATCGCGAGAGAGGATACCCGGTCGCGGGATCAGGGCCAGGTCGCGGGCTGCGAGAGACCGAGGCCCTCCTCGAGCCCGAAGCGTACGTTCAGACACTGCAGGGCCTGGCCGGACGCTCCCTTCACGAGATTGTCGATCGCGCCCTGGGCCACGATCCAGCCGCTGCGCGCGTCGTCCGTGTAGGAGAGGTGCGCACGGTTGGACCCGCGGACCCAGAGCGTGTCGGGGTTCTCGTTCGGGTCGAGCACGTGGACCGAAGGCGACCCGGCGTAGAGCGCGCGCGCGGCCTCCGCACAGCGGGCGGCGTCGACGCCGGGGCGCGGCCGCAGGTAGCTCGTCGACAGGATCCCCCGAGTCATGGGGACCAGGTGCGGCGAGAAGATCACCTGGAGCGGCCGCCCGGCCGCAGCGGAGAGCTCCTGCTCGATCTCGGGCGTGTGGCGGTGCCGGCCCGCGATCGCGTACGCCCGGAAGCTCTCGGCGGTTTCGGAGAAGTGGGTGCGCGGCTTGGCCGCCCGGCCCGCTCCTGACACACCGCTCTTGGCGTCGACGACGACCGGCCCGTCCATCTCGATCAGCCCCTCGCGGAAGAGCGGGGCCAGCGGGAGGATCGTCGCGGTGGGGTAGCAGCCGGGCACCGCGACCAGATCGGTCTCGCGGATCGCCTCGCGGTAGAGCTCCGGGAGCCCGTAGACCGCGTGCGGGAGCAACGCCGGCGCGCCGTGATCCCCATACCACTCTCGATACGTATCGAGCGATCGGAGCCGGAAGTCCGCCGAGAGGTCGAAGACCCGCACGCCCTTCTCGCGCAGCGCGGACACCTTCTCCGCGCTCGCGCCGTGGGGGAGCGCGCAGAACGCGGCGTCGGCGTCGATCGCGGCCAGATTGAAGGCCGCGACCTCACCCGGGATCAGCCCGGCCAGACTCGGCATCACGTTCGACACCGATTCCCCGGCCTTGCTGTGGCCGACGAGCCCCGCCAGCTCGACCTCGGGGTGACCGAGGATCAACCGTACCAGCTCGGCCCCCGTGTATCCGGTGGCTCCGACGACGACGGCTCGGATCATGGCAGCTCCTCCTGGATGTCCTCGGCGGCGGCAGCCCCGTATCGGTCCAGACACACGAAAGCCGCGACTCGAAAGTCGCGGCCTCCACGGACCTTCGCGGGTCCCGCGTCGATCGGCGCGCGCCGATCAGCGCTTGGAGTACTGGAACTTCTTACGGGCTCCGGGCTGACCGGGCTTCTTCCGCTCCTTCTTGCGCGCGTCGCGGGTGAGGAAGCCGGCCCGCTTGAGCGGGGTACGGTTCTCGGCGGCGACGTTGAGCAGAGCGCGGGAGATCCCGTGCCGGACGGCCTCCGCCTGCGCGGAGATTCCCGCCGCCGCAGACGGTGGCGGAGACGTCGAACTGACCGCGCGTCTCGAGGACGTCGAAAGGCTGCTCGACGATCATCCGCAGCGTCTCGCGCGGGAAGTAGTCCGCGAACTCGCGGCCGTTGATCGTCACTGTGCCTTCGCCGGGCTTCAGGAACACGCGGGCGATGGCGTTCTTGCGCTTGCCAGTCCCGTAGGGTCGGCCGTGGATCGTTGCCTGGGGCATCGTCTTCTTAACCCTCTCCCTCGCTCACACCGTGAGCGGCTGCGGCTTTTGGGCCGCGTGCGGGTGCGTCGGCCCCGCGTAGACCTTGAGCTTGCCGCGCATCTTCCGCCCGAGCTTCGTCTTCGGCAGCATGCCGCGGACGGCCTTCTCGACCGCGATGGTCGGCCGGCGCTGCAGCAGCAGCCGGTAAGGCTCGGCCCGGAACCCACCCGGGATACCCGAGTGCGTCTGGTAGAGCTTGGCGTTCATCTTGTTGCCGGTGAGGCGGAGCTTCTCCGCGTTCACCACGACGACGAAGTCGCCGTTGTCGGCGTTGGGCGTGTACGTCGGACGGTGTTTGCCACGCAGAATGGTGGCGATCCGGGACGCGAGCCGGCCCAACGGCACGTCGGCGGCGTCGATCACGTGCCACTTTCGCTCGATCTGGGCGGGCTGAAGGCTCTCGGTACGCATCTCTCGGGGTCCTTCTTCGTTCTCGCGTCCCTCGCTCTTCGGGGGGCGCGGGCGGCGTGATGTAGCGGCCCGGCGAGGAGCTGTCAAGCTGCCCCGGCCCCTCGCTTCGCGCGCATCGAATTGCTAACGTCGCGGGTTCGTCGCAGGGGCCTATGTCGCCCGCTGCCCCGATGACCGACGTCCCCATGGAAGCCGAGCGCGTGCGGCACGAGGATGTGCAGAAGGGCTCCACTCCGGTGGAGGAGCCGGCGCTCTCCACCCTGGAGCAGCCGGAAGCCCCGGGTTTCGAGCCGAACCGGTGGCTCCGCTGGCTCTATAGCCGGTTCTTCCGTCACATGCGCGTCGACGAGCGCTGGAGCGGCGTGGTGCGCGAGTCCGCCGCCTCGGGCGTGGTGGTCTACGTGATGCGCTCGATCTCGGTGCTCGACTTCCTCTGTCTCGACTACCTGCTCAAGCGCTTCCGGCTGCCGCTCGTCCGCTTCGTCAACGATCCTCGGCCTCTGGATCCTGGAGCCCTTCGGCCGCGGCGAGCGACGCTTGCGCCGAAGGCCGCAGATCCCCCAGGAAGAGGCGCTGGCCAAGGTGCTCCACGCCCACGAGAGCGCCCTGCTTTTCCTGCGCCGGCCGCCCTCGCTCGGCGAGCGCCCCAAGGGGCACGGGCTCGATTGCGATTCTGATCCGCACGCTGGTGGAGCAGCAGCGCAAGCTCGACCGGCCGATCCTGCTCGTCCCGCAGACCTTCGTGTGGACCAAGCGGCCCCCGAACAAGAAGCCGACGCTCCTCGATCTCCTCTTCGGCCCGAGCGAGTGGCCGGGCCGGGTCCGGGTCTTCCTGCGCTTCTTGCTGAACTACCGGAACGCGCAGCTCCGCTCCGGCCAGCCCTTCGACGTCGCGGCGTTCTTGTCCGACCACCAGGATCTCACCGACGCCGAGGCGGCGGATCGCATTCGCTACGCGCTCCTGCGGCGCATGGAGCGCGAGCGGCAGGTGGTGCTCGGCCCGGCCAAGAAGAACGCGGCCCGCATCCGCGAGGAGCTGATCCGCAGCCCTCGCGTCCGAAAGCACATCGAGGCGGCCGCGCGCGAGCAGAACAAACCGGTGGAGGTCATCGAGCGGCAGGCCGACAAGGACCTGCGGAAGCTCTGCGCGATGGTCGATCCCAACGCGATCGGGCTCTTCTCCCGCTTCCTCGATTGGGTCTGGGAGCGGATCTACGACGGCGTCGTCCTCGACCACGCGGGGCTCGAGAAGGTGCGCGAGGCGGCCCGTCGCGGGCCGGTGATCCTCCTGCCCTCCCACAAGAGCCACGTCGACTACCTGGTCCTCAGCCACGTGCTGGCGCGGAACGCGATGTCGGTGCCGCTCATCGCGGCGGGCGACAACCTCTCGTTCTTCCCGCTCGGCCCCTATCTGCGGCGCTGCGGCGCGTTCTTCATCCGTCGCAGCTTCAAGGGAAGGAAGCTCTACGCCGCGCTGGTCGACGCCTACCTGCGCCGGATCCTGGTGGAGGGCTTCAACGTCGAGTTCTTCATGGAGGGCGGGCGATCGCGCACCGGCAAGCTCCTGCCACCCAAGCTCGGCCTGCTCTCCATGGTGGTCGACGCCGGGCTGAAGCTGCCCTCGGTGGAGCTGAGCTTCGTGCCGATCTCCATCGGGTACGAGCGGATCATCGAGGAGGGCTCGTACACCCGCGAGCTCGGCGGCGGCGAGAAGCAGCCCGAGACCGTGGGCGGGCTCTTGCGCAGCTCCCGCGTGCTCCGCTCGCGCTACGGGCGCTTGTACATCCAGTTCGGCGAGGTCTTCGATCTGCGCGAGCTGGTCGACGAATCGGTCCGGCTGCGCAGCGACGGCGACCGGAGCGCCTCGGAGCTGCGACCGCCGGAGCGTCGCGCGCTGATCCAGCGGATCGCCCACCGAGTGACCTACGAGATCAACCGGGTGACGATCGTGACGCCGGCGGCGCTGGTCGGCTCGGCGCTCATGACGCACCGGCGTCGCGGCATGACCCACGAGGATCTGATCGGCCGCTCGGCGGAGCTGCTGGCGGCGCTGGAGCGCGCCGGCGCGCGGGTCGCCCGGCCGGTGGTCCGGGCCGAGGCCCCTTCGATGTCCGGACCGAGCAGCGCCAAGGACGCCGACGTCGCCCGCGCCGTGCTCAACGAGGAGGCGGTCGAGGAGACCCTCGCGCTCTTTGCGGACGCCAAGCTCGTCGAGAGCAAAGAGGTGGACGGTGAGCGCATCCACGCGGTGCCGGAGTCGCGGCGGCTCGGGCTCGAGTACCACAAGAACACGATTCTCCACTTCTTCGTGCCGAGCGCGCTGATCTCCACCGTGCTGGTGCAGCAGGGCGCCCCGATCGCGGAGGAGGAGCTGCGCGAGCGGGTCGCACGGCTCTCGCGCCTGTTCAAGTACGAGTTCATGTACCGGGCCGACGCGAGCTTCGAAGAGATCTTCGATGACGCGCTCGAGACCATGATCGAGGCCGGCGAGGTGACCCGAACGCCGGACGGGCTCGGCGCGGTGGAAGGCACCCTGGTCGACGTCTACGCGACGATGCTCCGCACCTACTTCGAGAGCTGCCTGCTGACGGTGCGCTCGCTCGAAGGGCTGCGCGAGAGCGTCAAGAAGAAGGAGTGGGTCAAGCAGACCCTCGCGCGGGGGCACAAGATGTACGCCGCCGGCGAGCTGGAGCTCCGCGAATCGATTCTCGCGGCCCAAGATCGAGAGCACCCTCAACGCCCTCAAGGACTTCGGGCTGGTGCGGCTGACGTCGGAGACCATCGAGCCCGGCGCCGCGCTCTCGGATGACGAGGCGCTGGCGGCGTTCGAGCGGCGGATCGCCAAGTACCTGGCCTGACCCTCGCGCTCGCCGATCCCGAGCCTGCTATATCCCGGCCGTGCCGGTCCTCTCGCCCGCGGAGCGCCGCCTCGGCGCCCGCCTCGAGGCCTTGCTCGCCACCCACGACGCGGCGGCGCGTCGCGCTGCGGATCCGGTCTCGTTCGTCCACCGCTATGCCGATCCGGACGATCGCGAGGTGGTCGGGCTGATCGCCTCGTCGCTCGCGTTCGGCAACGTGGTGGCGATCCGGGCCAGCGTCGCGCGGGTGCTCGAGACGCTGGGCCCCTCCCCTGCGCGCACGATCGACCGGGCGCGACGCTCGACCCTGGATCGCCGTCTCGCCGGGTTCGTTCACCGGGTCTATCGCGGACCGCACGTGGCGACGATGCTGGCCCGCGCGGCAGCGGTGCGGCGTCGGGAGGGCAGCCTCGGGAACGCCCTCGCCCGCAGGCTGGACGCCGGGATACCCCTCCGGGAGGCGCTGGCGGACTGGGCGGACGACCTGCGCGGACCGGCGCCCGAGCGCGGGCTGGCGCATCTCGTCCCCGACCCGCGCGCCGGGAGCGCGTGCAAGCGCCTCTTGCTCTACGCCCGCTGGATGATCCGGCCCGCCGATGGCGTCGATCTCGGGCTCTGGCCGATCTCTCCGGCCCACCTGGTCATCCCGGTCGACACGCATGTGCACCGGATCGCCAAGAACCTGGGCCTCACGGAGCGGCGCGACGCCTCCTGGCGCACCGCGGAGGAGATCACCGCACGCCTCAGGCGTCTCGATCCGGACGATCCCGTGAAGTTCGACTTCGCGCTCTGCCACCTGGGCGTCTCTCGCCAATGCCCGAGCCGCCGCGATCCGTCCAAGTGCGAGGCCTGCTTGCTGCAGCGGGTCTGCCGACACTGGCGTGACTGATCCGCCGATCCGGTCCCACCGGCGGCCTGATCGTTCATCGCCGGCCCGTCTCGATTGCGGGGCTCGACCGGATCCGTCGGGCAACCTGGAGCGGTGGAGAGGGATCAGCGAACGGGGGGCCTCGAAGTCGCAGGCCGCGTCGCGCCTGCTACGCTCCCACGCGATGGGCCCCGCGGCTCGACATCCAGGCATCTCCGCGCCCTCTCTACTGGCGGCCGCGCTCCTCGCCGGCTGCGGAGGCAGTGCTCCGCCGCCCGCGGCCGACGGCACGCCGATTGGCATGAGCACGCCGCTGCCCACCTCCGGCGGAGAGCAACGCGACGCCCACGCGGTCGAGCTCACCCTGCGGCGCGCCGACGGGACCTTCCTCGACATCGGCGAGCTGCGCGGCCGCCCCGTCCTGCTCTTCGTGTTCGCGACCTTCGACGGCGCCAGCCAGCTCGCGCTGCACCCGCTCCAGGAGCTCGCCGAAGCGCACCCCGGTCTGGCGATTGTGGGCATCGACGCCGAACCGAGCGCGCGCCTCTTGATTGGCCCGTACCAGCACGCGCTCGACCCGCCTTTCCAGGTGACCTACGACCCCGAGGAGAGCGTGAGCGAAGGCCAGAGCGCGCTCGGCGAAATCCCGGGCGTGCCCTTCTTCATCGCGCTCGACGCCCGCGGCGTGGAGGCCGCGCGCCACACCGGCTTCGCCGAGCTGGCCGAGCTCGAAGCCCTGCTCCGCGCCGCCCGCTGAGCGGCGCCGTCTCTCATCAGTGGAGTCGGCCGGCAGCAGCAGCTCCGAGACCACGAGCGACAGCGAGCGAGCGGCAGCGACGGATCGAGCCCAGCAACCCGTAGGGAGGGCCCGCGGTAGCTCCGAAACCACGAGCCGCAGCTCCTCGAGCCAAGCGACCCGTGGGGGCGGCCCGCGGCACCTCCGAGACCACGAGCGACAGCGAGCGAGCGTCGGCCCGTGGCAACAGTCGCGGGGCGCGCGCGCCGTGTGCGCGTGCACCGGGACCCGTACCGGCACGACACCCGTCGTGATCATGAACCCCGGTGAGGCGGGTCGTGGGGGCTTGGGGGCTTGGGGGCTTGGGGGCTCGCCCCCGACGCCTAGGGGTGCCTCATCACGCGCCGCGTGACGAACGATTCGTCGTTCAATCGTTCGTTGCGCGGCGCGGCGCGGGGGCGGGGCCCTTCGAAGGAGGGGGGCGAGCCACCGCGACCCGCCGGACGATCATCCGCGGAGCCCCGGCGTTGGCCCGCACATCCCGCCAAAGCCATCGCGCAGCCCCGGCGTTGGCCCGGCCATCCCGCGCGGGCGCGCCAACTCGGCCGAGGCGAGCTCAAGAGCGCGGAAGCGTGATCCCGTTCTCCTCCCAGAGCTCGCCGAGCACCGCGCCGAAGCGCGCGCCCACCAGCCGCTCGACGTCGCTGGCGGAGCCCTGATCCAGCGCCTCGCGCGCGACCTCGGCCGCCTCCTCGCGGGAGATGCGGCTCACCACCTCGCGCACCAACGGGATGGCCACCATCGGCATCGAGAGGCTCTCGAACCCCAGCCCGACCAGCACCGGCGCCGCCACCGGATCGGCCGCCAGGTCCCCGCAGATGCTGATCGGCTTGTCGTGCTCGTGCGCCACCTTGCGCGCGTGGTCGAGCGAACGCAGCACGGCCGGATCGAGCGAGCGTCCGAGGTGGGCCACCCGAGGATCGCTGCGATCCACGGCCAGCGTGTACTGGGTGAGATCGTTGGTGCCGACGCTGAAGAAGTCGCACTCGAGCGCCAGCCGATCCGCCATCAGCACGGCCGAGGGGATCTCGAGCATGGAGCCGATCGAGACCGGGCCGTAGTCGACGCCGGCCGCGTCCAGATCCTGCCGCGCGCGTTCGAAGAGCACCCTGGCCCGCCTGAGATTGTCGGCGCCCGAGACCATCGGGAACATGACCTTCAGCGTGCCCTCCGTGGACGCGCGCAGGAGTGCGCGGAGCTGGGTCACCAGGAGCTCCGGCCGCTCGAACGCGACCCGGAGACCCCGCAAGCCCAGGGCCGGGTTCGGGCCGCGACGCATCCCGAGCGGGAGCTTGTCGGCGCCGAGATCGTAGGTGCGGAAGACCACCGGCCTCGGCGCGATCCGCCGCACGACGCGGCGATAGAGCTCGGTCTGCTCGCTCTCGCTCGGGGGCTCGTTGCGGTCGAGGTAGAGGAACTCCGTCCGGTAGAGGCCGACTCCGTCGGCGCCTTCGCGCTTGGCGTGACCGACGTCGAGCTCGAGCTCCACGTTGGCCAGCAGCGTGACGTGGACCCCGTCTCGCGTCCGCGCCGCGCGCTGCTCCGACTCGCGCAGGCGTCCCTTGAACGCCGCGAAGCGCGCCGCTCGCTCGTGGGCGCTTACCTGCTCCTCTTCGTCGGGCCGCAGCACGACCTCGCCGCGGAGCGCGTCCACGATCGCCACGTCGCCGGGGCTCACGTGCCGGGTGACCTCGTTGACGCCGACGATCGCCGGCACCTGGAGCGCGCGCGCGAGGATCGCGGTGTGGCTGCTCGCGCTCCCGCCGTCGGTCACGATCGCCATCACCAACCCGGTCGGGAGCTGGGCCGCCTCGGCCGGGCTCAGGTCGCTGGCGACGAGGATGGTCGGGTCGGTGAGCGCGGGCAGCGCACGGGAGAGACCGGTGAGGACCCGCAGGATGTGCTCACCGACATGGGCCACGTCGTCGGCCCGCTCCCGGAAGTAGAGCTGCGACGCCGACCGGAGCCGCGCCCGCATCTCGTCCACGGTCCGGCGCACCGCCCACTCGGCGTTGATGCGGCTCTGCCGGATGGCGGCGGCGGCGCGGCTGAGCAAGAGCTCGTCGCCGTGCATCATGAGCTGCGTCTCGAGCAGCAGGCGGTGATCGGCGCCCGCGTCGTCCGGCAAGGTGTCGCGGACGAGCTCGACCTCGCGCCGCGCCTCCTCGATCGCCCTCTCGAGGCGCTCGACCTCGCGCTCGCAGTCCTCGCTGGCGATGCGGCGGCGCGGCACGGGCACCGAGCCGCGGTCGAAGACCGTCACCGGGCCGATGGCGACGCCAGCCGAGGCGGCGATACCGGTGAACGACTCCCGCTCGAGGGTTCTCACGCGTCCTCTCCGAAGCAATCCGCGATCAGACGACCGATGGCGTCCACGGCCTGCTCGGCGTCCTTTCCGTCCGCCTCCACGGTGAGCGTCGTCCCCTTCGCGCCGCAGAGCAAGAGCACGCCCATCACGCTCTTGGCGTTCGCGCGCTGACCCTCCTTCACCAACTCCACCTCGGCGCCGAAGCGCGACGCGAGCTGCACGAGCTTGGTGGCGGCGCGCGCGTGAAGGCCCAGCTCGTTGACGATCTCCGAAGGTCCCGCTCGCCATCATCGCTCCGCGTCACGGTGTGCCACGACCGCGTCGTGGCCCGTCTGTCTCAACCAGGTCGCCAAGTGCTCGGCCACGGCGACCGATTGGTGCCGCCCGCCGGTGCAGCCCACGGCGATGGTCAGGTAGGCCTTCCCTTCCCGCTCGTAGCGCGGCAGCGCGTGGCCGAGCAGCTCCTGCAGGTCCGCGATCAGCTCCTTGGTCGCGTCCGCCTCCAACACGTAGGCCGCCACCTCCGGCTCGCGACCGGTCAGCGGCCGCAGCTCGGGCACGAAGTGCGGGTTCGGCAGGAAGCGCAGATCGAAGACGAGGTCGGCGTCGACCGGGAGGCCGTACTTGAAGCCGAACGAGACCACCCGCACGGCCATCCGCGGTCGGGTCCCGCCGCGCGCCATGTAGTCGATCAGCGAGCGCCGTAGATCGTGGACGCTGGTCCGCGAGGTGTCGATCACGTGGCGGGCGCGAGTGCGGAGCGCGCTCAGCCGCTCGCGCTCCGCGCGGATCCCCGCGAGCACATCGGCGCCCTCCGCCAGCGGATGCGGTCGCCGCGTCTCGCTGAAGCGCCGCACCAGCACTTCGTCGGCGCAGTCCAGGAAGATCACCTCGGTCTGGTGGCCCTTCTGGGCCAGCGCGTCGAGGATGTCGGCCGCGCCGACCAGGAACGCCCCCGTCCGCACGTCCATGCCGAAGCCGACCCGCTTGAGCTCGCCCTCCACCATCTCCACCAGCTGCGGCGCGAGCTGCGGAGGGAGGTTGTCGACGCAGAAGTAGCCGAGGTCCTCGAGCACGTGCAGGGCGCTGGTCCGGCCCGCGCCGCTCATTCCGGTGACGACGACGATGTCCATCCCGCTGCTCACGGCGAGGATTGTACCCGCGGCCGGGCCGAAAGGCCGAGCGCCGGAAGGAGGTCTGCGAGGTGTCGCGCCGGGACATCCGCGTGACGGGCCGGCGAGCGGTCGACGACGAGGCGATGACCGGGCACGGCGGCGGCGAGATTCGGGCGGGTCGGAGGCGATCGACTCGCGCTCCAGGAAGCGGCGCGCGTGGCGAGCCAAGAGCCGGCTCTGCCGCTCGGTGCGACCGCCGGTGTAGAGCGAGACGAGGCGTCGCGACGGCGCCTCGGCAGCCCACGACGTGAAAGGTTGGATGCCGCGGTAGAGCGCGTCGAAGAGCACCACGTGGTCGATGTCGATGCCGCCGTGCGCCAGGAGCGCGAGCGCGCCCTCGAATCCCGCGCTGTGCGCGAGGAGCGTGACCGACTCGATGCGGTCCGCCGCGGCGTCGAGATGGAGCGCGGTGAGCATCTCTCGCAGGAAGGCACGGAAGCGGCCGTCCTGGAGGAAGCGACCGGGGCTCCCGTCCCGGCGGAGCAGCGCGAGCTGCGGGATGACGAAGAGCGCGTCGGTCCCGGCCTCGTCGAAGCGTCTCGCGAGCGCCCAGCCCTCCCTCGACGGGTCCCCGTCGCGGCAGGAGGTCGGTCCCGTCCGCATCAGCAGCCGAGCGCAGCCGTTCCAGCCATGGAGGAAGACCACGAGCCGCAGCGGGCGAGCAGGATCGAACGCCGGTGGCGCGTGCACGACCACGGAGGGCGCGCTTTCCGTGTCGAAAGGCGCGCTGGCGAGCTCGAGCTCGACCGTCCAGGGACCCGCGGTGGGGCCCTCCGCGGCGTCCGCGGGCTCCTCCTGGGAGCCGATCGCATCGGGCTCCGGCTCGACCGGCTCGACGCCATTCGACTCGGCGGTGGAAGACACCGGAGAGCCTTCGTCCGCGCCCTGCACCGGCGACGGTGCGACCTCGTCCGCCCCGCCGGTGCCGGCATTCCAGGCGGCCGCCTCGGTAGGCGGGCTCGAGCTCGCTCGGCGCGCCGAGATCACGCCCAGCGCCGCGCCGGCGAGGCCGGACGTCTCGGACGGAGCGCGGTCGTGGGGCGGATCGCCGCCGCAGGCCGCCAGCATCAGCGAAGCCAGGACGAGCGCCGCGGCCCCGAACGTGCGAGCGAGCGGGGCGGTCTTCGTGGGCGGCGACGCCGTGCGGCGCACCTCGGGGCCGGAAGGGTGTCGACCCACCGGACCGAGCCCCGAGATGGGCGCGAGGCGCCGTGAGAAATCGTGCGACACGAGGACGACGAGCGGCCACGCCGCGGATGGGGTCGTCTCGGCCGCGGGGCGACGGGAGAGGTTTCGACAGACCTTCGGTCGAGCGCGGACCAACCGTCGCACGCCTCAGCTCTTCCGGGTCGGGCCCTCGAGGCCGAGCTGACGCGAGAGGCGGCGCGCGAAGTCCCGCGCGGCGTGGTGGCCGGCCGCCTTCATCAGCTCGTTGCGCGCAGCGACCTCGAGGATGACCGCCATGTCCCGGCCCGGTCGGACCGGAATGCGGAGCTTCGGGATCTCCACGCCGAGGATCGTCTC
Organism: uncultured Pseudomonadota bacterium; assembly: GCA_963832725.1. Taxonomy (GTDB): domain Bacteria; phylum Myxococcota_A; class Polyangia; order Polyangiales; family Sandaracinaceae; genus JAEZBP01. Next base: position 114,153 of record CAWHVG010000003.1, on the reverse strand, counting down.
GGTGAGCTGATCGAGCCCGAGCCGCTCGTACTGCTCGTCCTCCCGCCACGGGCAGAGCTCCGCCACCAGATCGACGACCGCCTCGTCCCACACGCTGGTGGCCCCGAAGAGCTCGCGCACGTTGAGGATGCCCAGGCCGCGGATCTCGAGGTGATGGCGTAAGAGCGGCGCCGGCGCCGCGGTCACCTGATCGTTCGGAAGCCGGGTCAGCCACACCTGATCGTCGGCCACCAGGCGGTGGCCGCGCTCCACCAGAAAGAGCGCGCACTCGCTCTTGCCGATGCTGCTCGGCCCGAGCAGCAGCGTGCCGATGCCGTGGATCTCGACCATGACTCCATGCCGCTGCTCGCGCGGCGCGAGGAGGCGGTCGAGCGCCGCGTGGACCTCGACGATGGTGGCGCTGGAGCGGATGGTCGAGACGAGCAGCGGCGTCCCCGTCCGGCGGGCTGCGTCGACGAGCTCGGGCAGAGGCTGGACGCCTCGCGTGACCACCACGCAGCTCAGCCCCAGCCCGAAGAGCCCGTCGACCCGCTCCGCCCGCACCGCTGGTTCGAGCGTCTCCAGAAAGCTGATCTCGGTTTCCCCGAGGATCTGCACCGGGTCGGGACGATCCCGTGGCCGTGTCCGGCCAGCACCAGCCCGGACTTCTGGATGCGCGGGTGATCGACGGGACGCTCCACACCCTCTTCGCCGGCGACCAGCTTCAGGATGGAGCGCAAACCGGTGTGCTCGATGAGCGCCTGCACGTGGGTCGGCGGCGCCGGCGGCGGCTGTGTACTGCGCTGGGGCCCGGACACCGCTATTTCCGGCCGTCCTCGGCGAGCAGCACGTCGAGCGCCGCGGTGTCGTCCTCGGCGGCGAGCAGACGCGAGCGCACCCGCTCGTCTCTCAGCAGCCTCGAGAAGCGGGCCAGCGCCTTGAGGTGGTCGCCCGTCTGGCGCTCGGGCCCGAGCACGGCGACGAGGATGTGCGCCGGCTGACCGTCGATGGCGTCGAAGTCCACGCCATCTCTACAGATACCCACCGCCGCAACGAGCGAGCCGACCTCGGCCAGGCGGCCGTGCGGGATCGCCACGCCGCTGCCGACGCCAGTGCTGGCCAGCGCCTCCCGCTCCTCGAACACCCGCGTGATCGAGGCGGTGCTCAAGCGCGTGTCGTCGTCGACGAAGAGGCGCGCGAGGGCCTCGAGCGCGCCGTGCTTGTCCGGCGCGGCCAGCCGCACGGTCACGCGTTGCGAGCTCAGAATGTCGGCGAGGCGCACGTCAATGCATCTGTGGCGCCGACCTCCACGGCCGGCAAGTGGAACGGCGGGTACCCCAGAACACGCTGGAGTTCAACCGTCGTCGTCACACGACACGCGGAGCGTCGGGATCGACACGCCGCGGTCGAGCCCTCCCGCCGAGCAGGCCCCCCGAGCGCGCTGCGCGCCGGACGACGTACCCGGGCAGGAGGGATCGTGCCTGACCTCACGCGCCGGGGATCGGGCCCCGCTTGCCGCTCAGCTGCGCCACGCCACCGTTGTGGCGCTTGCGGTCGGTCGCGGCGTCTTTCGAGTCGCGCACCTGCCGATCGACCTTGTCGATGACGAGATCGATGGAGGCGTACATGTCCTCCGACTCGACCTTGCCCGCGAACCGCTCACCGTCCGCCCGAATGGACATCTCGACGCAGTGGAGATGACGCTCCATGGAGAGCACCACGTCCGCCTCCAGGGGCGAGCGTAGGTACTTCTGCATCTTCGCGATCTTCTCCGTGGCGTAGTTCTTGATGCCTTCCGACGACTCGACGTTGCGGAACGTGAAGTGGACCTGCATGCACACCCCTTCCGGCCGAAGGGTCCGGGTCCGGACCCCTTTGGACCGCCTCAGAAGTACTTCTTACGTTTCGATGAGCTAAGGATGCCGAGCATTTCACGGTACTTGGCGACCGTGCGCCGCGCAATCTTGATGTCGCGCTGGGCCAAGATCTCGACGATCTTCTGATCGCTGTGGGGACCGCGCGTGTCCTCCTCCGCGATGATCTTCTTGATCGCCTGCTTCACGGCCTCGGAGGCGATGTCCTCCTTGGCCCCCTCGCGCTTGATGGCGCTGTTGAAGAAGAACTTGAGCTCGTACACGCCGCGCGGCGTGGCCACGTACTTGTTGCTCGTGACGCGGCTGATGGTGCTCTCGTGCATGCCGACCGTCTCCGCGACGTCGCGCAGAATCATCGGCTTCAGGAACTCGATGCCCTGATCGAAGAACTCCTTCTGCTTCTCGACGATGCACTCCGTGACCTTGACGATCGTCTTGCGCCGCTGGTCGATGCTCCGGATGAGCCACTGCGCCGAGCGCAGCTTGTTCTGGATGTACTCCTTGGCCTTCGGGTCGCCCGCCATCGCCGCCCGGTAGAACCCGCTGATCTTCAGCTTGGGCATCCCGTCGTCGTTGGCGACCACGAAGTACTTGTCGCCGACCTTGTGCACGTACACGTCCGGGACGATGTAGCGAGGCTCCTCGGTGACGAAGTTCCGCCCGGGCCTCGGCTCGAGCTCCGCGATGACCTGCGCGACGTCGTAGAATCTCGTCGATCGGGGCGTCGAGGTCGCGGGCGATGGCCTGGTAGTTCTTCTTCTCCAGGTTTTCGAGCTGCTCGTCCAGCACCCTCAGGACCAGCTCGTCCATCCCGAAGTGGTCGGCCTGCACGTGGAGGCACTCGGCCAGCGAGCGGGAGGCGACGCCGAATCGGATCCATCTGCTGGATGATCTTCAGCACCTCCTCGGCGTCCTCCGGGTGCAGTCCCGCCTCGTCGGCGAGCTTGGGGACCACGTCCTCGGGGGCCACGCCCTCCAACTTGAGGTAGCCGGCGTCGTCGAGGTTGCCGAGCACCAGCGCCGCGAAGCGCTGCTCGTCCTCGACCGAATCGCTCATGCGGACCTGCCACCACATGTGGTCGACGAGGTCCTCGCCCTCGCTGAGGGTGGCCTCGTAGCCCGGGAGCTCGTCCTCGTTTCCGCGCCGGAAGGAGGGGATCGGCTGCTGGAGCGAGTGGTTCTCCAGATAGCGCTCCCAGTCGAATCTCCTCCGCCTTCTTCTCGGTCTCCTTCGCCTCGCCCTTGGGCGCATCATCCGCCGCCACGGCGCGGTCGATGGTCGTCATCTCGGCGTTGTCGGCCGAGTCGCCGCCGCCGCCATCCGACCCGCCGCTCTCCAGCGAGTCCTCCAGGACCGGGTTCTCCAGCATCTCCTCGCGGACGAGGGCCTCGAGCTCGATCCGGGACATCTGGAGCAGCTTGATGGCCTGCTGCAGCTGCGGGGTCATCACGAGCTGCTGCGAGAGTCGAAGCTGCTGCTTGATCTCCATCCCGTCTCCTGTCTCGTCCTGTCAGGCCCCGGTGGGGCCCGCGTTCTCGGTTGAACGCCGCAGGACCAATATAGGCCGCCGAGGCGCCCATGGGAATCGATATTGCATGACCTGATCTCGGGGCAAGTCTCTCCCCCCGCCCGCGACTCCCCATGGAGGTAGCCCCCGTCCCGGATTCTTCGATGAATCCGTGCGGCACGGAGTCGACGGGCGGTCGACGAATCGGACGGATCTCCGCGATCGGAAGGGGCTCGGGTCCGAGGCACGCGAAGTCGCAACGATCGCGATGACGAGGGGCGGCGACGCCGCGAACGGGGCCGAAACGGCCGCGGGGCGGGGAGCGATTTTTCGACGGACCTGTCAGTCGACCAGCTCCTCGAGCACCTCACGCAAAGCGCGAAGCGGCTCGTAGACGCGATCCCGAAGGCGCTCCGCCTCCGCGCGGGCGTCGGTGATGGCTCTCGTTCGGTCGCGCTCCAGATCCGCGGCCAGATCGGTGAGCGCGTCCTGCAGCGCGGGGCGCAACGCCTCGGCCGGGTGTGCGCGTGCGGCACCGAGGGCCTCCGCCAGCGGCTCTTTCGCCAGCTCTGCGCGCGGTAAGTCCTCTTCGAAGAAGCGCCGCAGGGCTCCTCCCGCCAGGAGCCCGCCCTGGTAACCCGCGAAGCGAGCCATGGCGGGCGCGATGGCCGCGCGAACCCGGCCGTCGACCCCTTGCCCGTCGAGGCCCAGCGGCGCCGCCGGAGCGGCGAGCACCGCCCGCACGCGGGCGACCAGCCGCGCCTCGCAGGCGCGCGCAGCGGAAGAGAGCCGGCCCTCGATCACCTCGGCCAGGAACTGGCGGTCCTCGAGATTCGGTGCCGTGCGTGGCGAAGCGGTTGGTCCGGGGCCGCACGAACGCGAGGACCTCCTCCGCCGCGGCATCGAAGGACTGCGCCTGGGCCCGATTGAGGGCCTCCAGCGCATCGTCGACGGCGTCGGTCAGCTCGCTCGCAACCCCCGCGAGGGGGCCCGCCGCGCCCTCCAGCTCCGCCACGCGGGCGTCGAAGGCCGCCGCCGCGCTCGTCTCCGTGGCCAGCGCGTCGTCGATGACGGCCAAGAGGCGGCCCCCGCAGGCGCGCCGCTTGAGGTGGCGGGAGCGATCGAACACGTCGTGCTCCAGCTTCTGGAGCAGCGTCGGGAAGCCGCTCGCGTCCCAGGCCTCCTCGTCCTCGGCCAAGCGCGCCTTGAGCGCCCGCTTCGCGCTGAGACCGACCACCTCCCCGCCCAGCTCGGGCATCTCCCGGGCGAGCGAGGCGCGCACCTGCTCCATCTGCCCTTCGCGCAGCCGGTCGACCTTGTTCACCGCCGCGACCACGTGGCGGCGCGACGCGCGAATGGCGCCGAGGATCTTCCCCTCGCTGGCCTTGCCGGCCTGCCCGGCGTCGAAGATCCAGAGCGCGGCGTCGGCGCGCCGAAGGGCCTCCGCGGCCAGCGCCTCGTGCTCGGGCACGGGCGCGTTGCTCCCCGGCGTGTCCAGGATCCAGACCCGCTCCAGCAGCTCCGAGGGGAGCACGATCTCCACGTGATCGACGCCATCCTCCTCGGCGTCGGCGAGCATCGCCTTGAGCTGCTCGTAGCTGCCCTCGCGGGTCGTCCCGTCGCGCCGCACGACGCGGACCCGGCGCTCGGCGCCCCCGCGCAGCACGTTGAGGGTGGCGGTCGTGGGCAGGATGCCGGTGGGCGCCACATCGGCGCCGACGAAGGCGTTCACCAGTGTGCTCTTGCCCGCGTTGAACTCCCCGAGGATGGCCAGGAGCAGCGGGCGGTCGAGCTCGTCACGGAGCGCCAGCGCCCGCCGGTGCGCGTCGTCGAGCTCGCGCTGCTGGGCGAAGCGCGCCACCTCGTCGATGGCCGCCGCGAGATCCACCTCGCCTGTCGCGCCTCGCCAGAGCGCCCGCAGCGCGTCGCGGCGGATCGCGCGGAGCGCCGGCAGATCGGTGGCGGTGAAGCCCCACCCGCGTTCCAGCAAAGCCAGCGCGTCGTGCGGCCGGCCGTCGTCGGTAGCCAGCCGCGCCACCGCCAGCGCCATCCTCGGCTCGCCGCCGAGCTGAGACGCCAGCGCGAAGGCCTGCGCCAGGTTCCCCCGCCCGAGCTCGGCCCACGCGCGCGCGGCCCGCGCCGCCTCGTCGTCCGGGGCGAGCGCTTCGAGCCGATCCGCGATGTGGGCGAGCTCGTTCGGTTGGTCGAGAGGCACCACCCGGGCCGCACGGCGGAGCAGCTCCGCGTCGCCCCCGCGTGCGTGGGAGGCCGTGACCAGCGCCTGGGCCGCCTCCGCGCTGCGGCCTGCCGCCTGGAGCACTTCGGCCAACGTGGTCAGCGCGTCCGCGCCGCCGCCCCGCGCCACGGCCGTGCGCGCGTGGGTCTCGGCCCCCGTCAGATCGCCCTCGGCCAAGCCGAGGACGGCCAGCGCCCGCGAGGCGGTCGACCGTCCCGCGGTGGCCGCCCGCTCGAGCAGCGGACGAGCGCGGGCACCCTCCCCCACGCCGAAGAGCGCCAGCCCCAACCGCGCCGCCGTGTCCTCGTCGAGCGCGGCCTCGTCGATGGAGCGGGCGACGGACGCCGCCTGCGCCCCGCGCCCGGACGCGGCCAACGCCTCGGTCAGCTCGGCGCGCAGCAGCACGTCGTCGGGCCGTGACGCGATCGCCTTGCGCAGCTCGCGGGCCGCGCGGTCCGGGCGGCCCCGACGCTGCTCCGCCCTGGCGCGGATGACGCAAGCCTCGGCGAAGGGCGGCCCGCCCTCGTGGGCCAGGCGCCGCGACGCATCGCGAGCCTCCTCCACCGCCGCCTCGTAGTCCCCCGCCGCGAGCGCCAGCCGCGCCGAGAGCAGCGCCACCTCGGGCTCGTCCGGATCGAGCTGCCTCGACACGGTGAGGATCGAGCGGGCCGAATCCAGGTCCCCTCGCGCCTCCAGCGCCAGCGCGAGCCCCTGCCTCGCGCGCAGGAGGCTCGGGCGCTCGGCCAGCACCTCGCGGAAGAGGAGCTCGGCGTGCTCGGGCACGTCGTTCTCGAGCGCGTGCTCCGCTTGCTCGAGGGTCTCCCGCACGTCCTCCGGCAGGAGCAGCACGTCGTCGATGAACCGTGCTGCGCGATCGAGGAGGCTCATCGCCGATGAGCGTAGGGCGCGCGCAGGGAGCTGTCATCCGCCGAGTCGCACACGGGAGCTCGGACGACGGCGACGGATGCCGCACGTTCGAGGACGCACGACGCCGCCCACGTCCGTGCTCTGGCGTCCTCACACGCGTCGGCTCGAAAAGCGGCGGTGGCTCGGATACGCTGGGCCGATATGCCGGTCGAGCCGAGCCCTGCCGACGCCCACGTGGTGATCGCGGACGACGATCGCGTCACCCGGGAGTACGTCGCGGGCCTCCTGAGAGGGCACGGCTATCAGGTCACGGCGGTGGACAACGGGCAGAAGGTGCTCGAGCGCTGCCGAGCCGGCGGCGTCACGCTCGTCCTCCTCGACGTCGTGATGGAGGGCATGAGCGGGATCGACGTCTGCCGCATGCTCAAGTCGAGCACCGGCCCCGGCGGCTTCTTGCCGGTCATCCTGCTCACGGCCCGGACCGACACCGACAGCCGCGTCGAAGGGCTGCGGATCGGGGCCGACGACTACATCTGCAAGCCTTTCGACGAGCGGGAGCTGTTGGCGCGGGTCGGGAACATGGTCCGCATCAAGCAGCTCCACGACGACGTCGCCGGCGCGCGCGAGCGGCTCGAACGGCTGGCCATCCGGGACGAGCTGACCGCCCTCTACAACTACCGCTACCTGCAGTCGCGGCTGAGCGAGGAGTTCAAGCGCGCAGAGCGCTATCGCGAGCCGCTGAGCTGCGCGATGCTCGACATCGATCACTTCAAGTCCTTCAACGATTGCTTCGGCCACGACGTCGGCGACCGCGTGCTCCAGACGGTGGCCCAGCGGCTCATCGAGGCGGTGCGCGAAGTGGACGTGGTCGCGCGCTACGGCGGCGAGGAGTTCCTGCTCCTGCTCCCGAGCACCCACCTCGCGGGCGCATTGACGGTCGCGGACCGCGTGTGGCGCACCATCGGGCAGGACGCCTTCGATCTCCGGGAGGATCGCAGCGAGCCCATCACCGTCTCGATTGGCGTGGCCCTCTACCCGAGCCGCGGCGTGTCCACGCGGGACGCGCTGCTCAAGGCGGCCGACCGCGCCCTCTACCGGGCCAAGGAAGACGGTCGAAACCGGATCTGCGTCTTCCAAGACCCAGCCTACATCTACAAGCCGGACTGACCAGCCGGTCGGGCGAGACGGGCGAGCGCCTCAGTGGCCGGCGTCGGCGAGCGTCTTCAGGAACGCCCGCTCCAGCGTCTGGACCAGCGGCGCGAGGTGGCGGAGCTGGTGCTCGCCTTCCTGCGCCAGCCTCAGCAGATAGGTCGCGTCCTCGCCGTCGGGCACGCGGACCTCGAGGGTGGAGCCGGAGCGAGTGACCACGCAGCGGCCGAGCTCCAGTGTCTTCTGCAGCGCCGCCAGATTGCCCTTGCAGCGGACCTCGTAGACGTTCCGGTCGGGGCGAACGAGAGGCTCGAGCTCCCCCGCGTAGAGCACCTCGCCGCCAGCGATGACGATGACCTGGTCGCAGGTCTTCTCGACGTCCGGAAGGATGTGCGTCGAGAGCATCACGCTGGCGCCGGTCCGCGCGGGAATGTCGAGGATCAGCGCCAGCATCTCCTCGCGCCCGCGCGGGTCGAGCCCGCTGGTGGGCTCGTCGAGGAGCAGGAGCTTGGGGTCTCCGACCAGGGCCTGGGCCAGGCGCGCCCGCTGTCGCATCCCGGTCGAGAACGAGCCCAGCTTCCGGTAGCGCGCCTCGCCGAGGCCGACGTAGTGGAGGACCTGATGCGCCCGCGCGATTGCCTCGGCGCGCGGCAGCCCGCAGAGCTCGGCGGCCAGCGTGGTGAGCTGGAGCGCGGTCAGCTCGGGCAGCACCGAGTCGCCCTCGGGCATGTAGCCGATTCGGGCTCGGACCGCGAAGGGCTCGCGGCTCACGTCGCGGTCGAAGACGCGCACGGTCCCGTGGTCGGCGGAGACGAGGCCGAGCATCGTCTTCAGCAGCGTGCTCTTGCCCGCCCCGTTCGGCCCGAGCAGCCCGATCCGTCCCGGCTCCACCGAGAGATCGACGTCCTTGAGCGCGCGGAGCTCGCCGTAGCGTTTCTCCACCCCTTTGAGCTCGAAGAGCGACACGGCCGGGACGTTACGGCGATGCCCCCGGCCCGGCAAGCACGTCGATCAGCGCCGGCGCTTGCGCTTCTTGCCAGGGCTCTCGTGCTCGGCCGCGATCGGCGCCTCCCGTTCCTCCGGCTCCGCACCGTGCGGCAGGCCTTCCTCGAGCCGGAAACTCCCGAAGCGAACGCTGCCGATCAGCAGGAGCACGCTGGCGGCGGCGATGACCCACACGGCCGATCCCCACTCGAGGGCGATCCCGCCGTGGGCCCGCGCCACGCCCCGCCCCACGTTCCAGAGCGAGTAGCCGAGCGAGACCGCCGGCATCAGCGCGAGCACCACTCCGGCCAGGCGCGCCCCGCGCATCTGGATCGGCGTGCGGCGCCGGTAGAGGAAGACCACGAAGAGCCCCGCGACGAAGGGGACCGTCCACAGGTTCGGCGCCCGGCTGCTGGCCATCTGCATCGCGGTCTGCGCGATGGGCTGTTCGTCGATGGTCCCCACGGCCAGCGGCAGCGCGAAGAAGCCGACCAGCGAGGCGATGACACCGAGCACCAGCTCGAGGCGACCGAAGCGCAGATCCCACGGGGTCACCGGCTCGTCCCAGCGCACCGCGCGCTCGTGGGCCTGCCTCGGCAGCTGCGCGAACTCCACCAGCGCCAGCCCATGCTCGGGGCACTCCTCCTCGCCCTCGTAGCACTCGCGGCAGAAGGGGCAGAAGAGCAATCGCGGCTCGGCGCTCTCGTCGTCCATGGGCATCGCGTCGATGGAGACGCTCGTCTCGGCCATACCACGCTCGACAGCGGCGCGCCGACCGAGTTCCCGTCGCGCGGCGTGGCCGGCCCTGCGAGATGTCCGAGGCGGAAATCGTGACCGGATCGCGGAGCGCGACGGGGCCCAGCTGTGGCTCGGGCCGATGAGGCGATGCCGAGTATCGCCGAGGAGGAACGGGCCGCAGATGGGCCCCTTCCCGCCCGCGAAACGCGTTGCGATTTCCGCCGAGGACATCTAATCCCTGCCCCATGAGCGACGACGACCGTCATCCGGCGCGACCGCACCTCCACATCAAGGCCGAGGACGAGGTGGCCAAGGGCCGCTTCACCAACCTGGCGCAGGTCGGAAGCACCCACGACAGCTTCGTGATCGACTTCGCCTTCGTGCAGGGCAGCGAAGGGTGGCTCCTCAGCCGCATGCTGCTGTCGCCGAACCACGCCAAACGCTTCCAATCCGTCTTGGCGGAGGCGATCGCCCGGCACGAGCAGCGCTTCGGAGCCATCGATCCGGCACCGACGCTCCAGTGAGCGCCCCGCGCGGGCGGCGGACCGGCCTCGAGGGCCGTCGCCACGTCGGACCCAGCCGCCCGAGCACGGGCGCACACCAGCGATCGGGACCGCCCGTGGTGGCCGTTCGGTCGTGAGGCGACGCTGGGAGGTCAGTCCCCGGACTCGGGCAGCGTGAGGACCAAGCGCGGGTGCAGCTCGTCGTCGGTCAGCGAAACCTGCTGAGAGACCGACTCGCGCCCCGGCGTCCAGCTCCGGACCGAGACACTGGTGCCGGGCGAGAGGTTCGGGATTTCGAGCGGGGCGCTCCCGCGCAGGACGTCGTCCACCCAGACCTGCGCGCCTTCGGGCTGCGTGTCGACGCGCAACGTCACCCGGACCGGGTTGAGCACGAAAATGTTGCGGTTCTCGCCCTCGTGGAGGCGGATGTCCTGCGCGCTCCGCTCGTAGCCTTCGAGCTCGACCTCGACGTGATAGCGATGACCCGGGGTGAGGTCCTCGAGTGTCATCGGAGTGGAGCTGGCTGCCGGGTGCCCCTCGATCTCGACCCGCGCGCCGGCCGGCGAGGAGTCGATGACGAGCGTCGTCGGATCCGGGCGGGTCGCGAGCCAGACCCCCAGACCGATGAGGCCGACGAGCGCCACCGCGCCGAGCACCACGGGGAGGATCCAACGCTTCGGCTCGGGTTTGCCGAGCGACTCGACCCGGGGCGGCGGGGGCTTGGCGACGAAGGGGTCATGAGCGGGCGCCGACGACGCGAGAGCCGGATGCGAGCCGGTGGGCGAGAAGAATCGGTCGGCCTCCGGCCCGAGTCGGATCCCGGCGCTCGAAGGGCCCGCCATGGCACCGCCGCGAGGCGGCTGCGGCGCAGCTTCGCTGAAGGCGACGGTCTTCTCCGCCGGAAGCTCGGCCTGCAACCCGGCGGCCGCCTGCGGTGGTGCCGGACGCACGGAATGCGCGCCGCGAGGGGGCAGCCCGCCAGGGGGAGGCGGGGGACGAGGCGGCGCAGGGATGCGCCCCGCTGGCACTCTCGGCTGGGGCGGACCGCTCATCGCCACCGTCTTCTCGCCCGCGAGGTCCGTGGTCGGCTCGTCGTCGGAGACCTCGAGCGCCGGGCGCGCGCGCATCCGCGAGAGCGCGTCCTTCATCGCCGCCCCACCCTGATCGACCAGCGTGGACTCGTCCCAGTCCTCGTCGTCCTTGAGGAGCGTCTCCTCGTCCCACTCGTCCTTCGGTCGACCCGCGATGGCGGCGACGTCCTTGGCCGAGAGCTGCGCGGTCGGCTCGTCGTCGTCCTGCGCCGGAGCACGCAGCGATTTGGTCGGACGCTCCTCCGGCGACGCCTTCGCCCGCTTGCGGAAAGGGAGGATGTCGTTGCGGGTCCGCTCGTCGCCCTCGTCCTCGCCGATCGCGCCGAGGTCGAAGATCATGCTCGGCTCCGCCACGCTGGGCGCCAGCTCGCCGCGCGACATCCGCTCGAGCTCCTGCTCGCCGCTCTGCGTCGCCGGCGGCGGAACCGGATCCGCGCTCGGCAGCTTCAGCACCTGACTGTGCCGCCGGACATCGTCGGGGAAGAGCGTGCCCATCAGCTGGGCCATCCGCGAGGCCGTGAACGTCGGGTTGATCTGATAGAGGAGGCGCGTGAGCTCCTGGCCGAACGCATGCGCGGACTGGAAGCGGTCCGACGCGTCCTTCGCCACCGCCTTCAGGATCGCTGCCGCCAGCTCCTCGGGCACGTCCGGCCGCTTCGCGCGCGGGCTCGGGATCTCGGCCTTGCGGACCCGGTCCAGCAGGGCCGGAATGTTGTCTTCCTGATACACCATCTGCCCGGTGAGCAGCTCGTGGAGCAGCAGCCCCACCGCGAACACGTCGGTCCGCTGGTCCACCGGGTCGCCCCACGCCTGTTCGGGCGACATGTAATAGTACTTGCCCTTGATCACCCCGACTTCGGTCTGCCCACTCCGCAGGGCGGCCTTCGCGATGCCGAAGTCGACGATCTTGACCTCGCCCGAGAAGCTCAGGAGAACGTTCTGTGGCGAAATGTCACGGTGAACGATCCCGAGCGGCTTGCCCTCCGCATCTCGCTTGCGGTGCGCATAACCGAGGCCGTTGCACACCTCGGCGGCGACGTGACAGCAGATGTCGATGGGGATCGCGACCTCCTTGTTGCGGGCGCGCTTCGCCACGCGGAAGGCGTCGGCGCCCTCCACGAACTCCATCGAGATGTAATAGGTGTCCTCGATACAACCGAGGTCGAACGTCTGGGCGATGTTGACGTGGTTGAGCTGGACGGAGATCTTGGCCTCCTCGACCAGCATCTGGACGAAGTGCTCGTCCTCCGAGAAGCGCGGGTGGATGACCTTGATGGCCACCAGCTTCTCGAACCCGCCGATTCCCTTCGTCTTCGCGACGTACACCTCGGCCATGCCGCCGACGGCGAGGCGCCTGAGCAGCGTGTAGGGCCCGAACGGCGTGGGCAGGTCGAGGACGTCGCTGAGCAGGGCGATCGGGGTGGTTTTCGTATGATGTCGAGAACGTGGAGCCGGATCGCGCGATCCGGCGTCGAGCAGGATAGCCTTCACGCGCGGCGGCGGTAAAGCACCACCTCGATCCGATCCGCCTTGCGGGCCAGCCGTCCGGGGTGGCAGGAACAGCACGAGCTTCGGCTCGCCAAGGGGAGCCAGAGGGAGCCAAGGGGAGATGGAGACATGAACGAAGACCCTTCACCCGCCTCGAGCCCGCGGCCCATCACCGCGGCCGTGCTCCGTGAGATCGGGCTCTTCGGCGGACTCGACGAGGAGACCCTCGAAGTGTTGGCGAGAGAGCTTCCGGCCGAGCAAGTCCCGGTGGGCACGCGCGTCGTGTCGGAGGGCGACTCGGCGCGGGAGATGTTCGTCGTGGTGAGCGGCGAGCTCGAGGTGCTCAAGCGGAGCCCGGGCGGCAACGAGGTGCGGGTGGCGATGCTCGGCCCCGGCAGCTGGTTCGGCGAGATGGCGATCGTGGACGTCCAGCCGCGCTCGGCGACCGTGCGCTCGCTGGCGCCGAGCGCGCTCCTACGGGTGAGCGCCGAGCACGTCGACCGCCTGCTCTACCGGCGCGATCTCAAGGCCTACTCGCTGCTCATCATGAACATCGCGCGCGAGATGAGCCGGAGGCTCCGGGTCGCCGACGGGATCTTGAGCCAGTTCGTCGGCAGCGTGAACGACCAGTACATGAAGGGCTGAGCCCGCGGCCACAGCGTCGGGCCGCTCGCTCGCGGACGTGTCGAGCGCCCGGCCCTACTGCGATGCTCGACGAGCAGATTCGACCCACGGCGAGCGGGCGGACCAGCTCGCACCCCGCCACGAGCGCGCCTCGCGAGGTGCCCGACCCCGTCTCGTTCAGACCACCGCGGACGGGACCGAGGGCAGCTCTTCGCGATCCTTGATCGCCTCGAGGATGATGGTGGCCGTCTCCTCGATGGCGCGCCCGCTCACGTCGATGACCATCCAGCCCGGATGTGCGCGGAAGATCTCCTCCGCGTAGTCGAGCTCCGCGTTCACGTGCTCGCGCAGGCCGTAGTTCGCGTCGGGAGGCATCCCCAGCTGGACCAGGCGCGCCTTTCGGATCTCGAGCAGCTGCTCGAGCCCGAGGGTGAGCCCCACCACCTTCTCGGCCCCCATCTCGTCGAGCTCCGGAGGCGGCGGCACGCCGAGCACCAGCGGCACGTTGGCCACCTTCAACCCGCGACCGGCCAGGTACGTCGAGAGCGGCGTCTTGCTCGTCCGGCTCACCCCCGTCGAGCACGAGATCGGCCTTACGGAGGTTCCGCGGCTCCTTCCCGTCGTCGCTCTTGACCGCGAACTCGATGGCCTCCACGCGGCGGAAGTACTCCTCGCTGAGGGGCATCGTGGCCGTGGGCCGGTTGAGCGGCGTCGTGTCGAGGTACGTGGCCACCTTGTGGATGAGCTGCCCGATGACGTCGACCGTCTCGATGTGCTCCTGGGCCGCGATCTCGTGGAAGAACTCGCGCAGGTCCGGCGACACGAGCGTGAAGACCACCATCGCGCCGGCTTCCGAGGCCTTCTTGAGCACCTCGGCCACCGCGTCCTGATCGCGGACGCGCGTGAACAGCCGGACCCGGACGCGTTGGTCGGGGAACTGCAGGAGGGCCGCACGCACGACGCGCTCCGCCGTCTCACCGGTGGAGTCGCTGACCACGAAGATCATCGGACGTTCCATCCGCTCCTCCCGACCTCGTCCAGGGTCGTGACGCGGACCTGCGTCACGACCACCACGTTAACACAACGCCCCATCGCCGTTCGGCAAGTGCCCGAGCGGCGAAGGGCGCTCACCACTTGCGAGCGAGCTTGCGGCCGAGCTTCTTCCCGCGCATCCCCTGCACGCGGCGGCGGTTCTTGGCGCGCCCCTTCGCCTTGAGCCGGTTGGTCTTTCCACGGTCCTTGGAGCGCGGCTTACGAGAGATCGTCAAGTACATCGTCCACCTCGAAAAGGGCCCCCCGTTCTGAGGGAGGGCGGAGGGTACGCCATCGGCGCGTCAGATCAAGCGCGTCACACGCAAAGAGCCCCGGCACCGCAGCGCCGGGGCTCCTCGACGTGGCCGTTAGGCCGTATCAGCCGGCGCTGCCGTCGGGCACGCCGCCGTCGGCCGCGCCACCGTCGGCCGCGCCACCGTCGGCCGCGGTACCGGCGTCGGGCGTACTGACCGGCCGATCCTCGCAGGTGTTGGAGGAGTTGCAGCGCTGGCTCTCCAGGCACTGCGGATCGCCGCGGAGGGGGATGTCCGGGATGCCGTCCATGTTGGCATCCGGCGACACCGCGCACTCGCCACCGAACACGCGGCAAACACCGTACGTGCTCGCGGAGCGCAGGTGCCCGACGGTGCAGCTACCGCTGTTGCAGTCGCTGTCCACCGTGCAGGTCTCGCCACCGGGCTGGATGCGGCAACTCGGAAGAGCTCGCATCCGTGCAATCGGAGTCGCTCTGGCATCCGTTCGACACAAAGGCCGCGGGCGTCGTCCGCGAGGACTTCGCACGCCTGCGTTCCGTAGCAGTCTCCGTCCGCCGTACACACCTGGTCGAGCGGGCAGCAGAAGCCGTAGCCACCGCCGTAGTCCGGCGCCGTGCTCGTCGGCACCTGACAATAGTCCCGCGCGTTGGCACAATCCTGTGCAGTGGTGTCACAACGCGGCTGGCAGGTGCCGTACGACGGATCCGAGAATCCACCGAGACGCAACGCCTCGTTGCTCTTGCACTCGCTGTCGTTCTGGCAGACGACCGAGCAGAGGCCCGTCGCGCCGCCGGGAAGGCCGGACTGCGGCGAGCAAGCCACGCCGTCGTAGCAGTCCATGGCGGAGGTGCAGGTGTCGAGGCAGAGGGAACCCATGTTTCCGCCCACGCCCACGCAGACTGCGCTACCAGGACAGGGGTGCAGCGGGTTGCCCGCCGAATCGGCGGCGTTGCACTGGTAGGTCGTGCAGTGGCCACCGATGATGCAGAGACCGACGTCCGCGGGGCAGTCGGAAGTCGACTGGCACTCCGAGCCGTACGCGGCGTCAGCTGGGAGGCATCCACTCGCATCGGCCGGTGACGGTGTTGCAGGTCTGCGCCCCGTCGATCACGGCGACCAGACCGTCATGACGCGTCACGTCCCAGCCCAGGTTGCACTGCGAGTCGTCGGTGCAGGCCTCGAGGCAGACGTTCTCCGCCACATCACAGCTGTAGCCGGGCTGGCAGTCGTTCGTCGACGGGTCGAAGGTGCAGTTCGCGCGGCAGATCCCGGGATCGGCGTCACTCGTGTACATGTTGACGTCGAAGTACTGCTCGGTCAGGCCAACCGACGAGAAGGACGGCGACCCGCCCAGGCTCGTGGTGCACGTGGAGCAGGCCGGGCAGGAATCCGCAGTGCTTCCGGTGGGCGGAGCACATGCCTGGCTGCACTGCCCGCCGGGCGCGAACCCAGATCGGAACGTCGGTCGTGGAGGAAACGTATCCACCTGGGTTCGACGGGTCGGGCATCACGCTCGGAATCCCGAATGCGGTGCGGAGAGTGAGCGCCCCGGATGAGCCCATGATGGTCTCAGAGAAGCACTGCAAGTCGGACCCGCACATGCTCCCACGCCGCACGTGCCACCGGCGCTGCCGGCGCCCTGGCACGATCGCACCGCCGCCCCCGCCACCGTCGTCCATCGGCCCGGAATCGGCCATCGGACCCGCGTCGTCGCCGCCGCCTCCCGCGTCATCGAAGCAGATCGACCCGTCGGTGCACCCGGTTCCACCGTCCGTGGGGCCGTTGTTGTCACACCCGCTCCATGCGAGCGCAGTCGCGCTCAACACCAATAAAAAGCTCAGCCGCTTGTTCATCTCGCTCCTCCGCTCGCCGCGGGCAGACGAGCTGTGGCGCAGTTGCCCCAGCCCGCAAATCGCGCGGACGCTACCGGTCGCCCGGTGGCGTGTCAAGCGGCCCCGGACCGAGACTACACAGCCGTGTGCCCCGCCGAACGCCGCGAGCGCTCCGCGCACCATCTCCTCCGCGAGCGGGGAGCGCATGCAGCCAGCGGGCCAGTTGTCCGGACGAAGGAATGCCGGCGTCAGGAGACGATCGGTGGCCTGGAGGGGCACGAGAGCGTGACATTCCCGTCGCTGCTCTCGCTCCAGTGTGCAGATCGTGACATCTAGTCGCGCTTCCCGGCGAGCAAACGCTTGAGCGCCTCGACGTAGTCCGCCCGCGTGAGCACCCCTCGCTCGATGAGGGCGAGCAGCAGCGCTTCGTGCCGCTGCTCGATCGTCGCTTCCTGCTCGAGCCTGTGGAGCGGCGCCGTGTCCTTGCCCGGCTCCGTCGCGTGAGGGCTGGCGACCTTGCGGGTGTTCTCCTGCGGCATCTCGCTCAGCGCCGGCCGAACGACCCGGGTCGTCCGGGCTGCGTACGCGCGCTCGACCGCCTCTCGAACCCCCGTCAGCGTGCCGACGAGCGGCTGAACCGGCATCCCGCTGGCTTGCTCCACCGTCTCCCGCGCGCGTAGGTCGAGCGGGTTGGCGAACGCCACGCGGAGCTTCCCGCCGGCCATCGCCACCGGGATCGCCAGGAGCTCGCGAGCCTCCGCCCCGGACAAGACGTGCGCCGCGTCGGCGTCCAGCGTGCCTCGATCCAGATCGACGACCACCGTCCCGGCCGCGCGAGCCAAGAGATCGGCGAGCACGTCTTCCCCGATCACCCCCTCCTCGACCAACGCCGCGACCGCGTGCCGCCCGTCGCTGGAGGCGAGCGCCAGCACCCCCCGGATCTGCTCCGGCGGCGCGGCCACCCCCTCCTGCACCAGCAGCTCCTCGAGATCCATCGAGCGGGCAGGATACGGAACTCGGCGGGCGAGCGAAACGCCTGCGGCCTGGTCCCCGGACGCGAAACGCCCGCGCCGAGATGTTCGGCGCGGGCGTTCAGCGGACCCTACAGGATTCGAACCTGTGACCTTCGGCTCCGGAGGCCGACGCTCTATCCAGCTGAGCTAAGAGTCCCTTCGGACGGCGCCAGCAATACCGCAGGCACCAAGCCCGCGCAACGTCCACGAGCCTCCTTGCTGGATCTTGCTCGGGACGGGCTAGAGCCGGCGGGCCGAAGCTCGAACCGCGCTCGTGTCGAGCTTCGGGGTGACGGTACGGCTCGAGACCGAACCACAGTGCAGGTGCGTGCTACCCCCACGAAACCCCGAATGAGATTCGGGCTGGGGATACTAGTCACCCGTCTCAGAGATTCGTGGCAAAATCCCCACCGGCCCTCGACGCGCGACTCAGCGTCACTCCTCCTCGAAATACCTTTGGTATTCCTCGTCGTCGTTCCTTGATTCGCACGCCGATGGATCGCCGGGGGTTTACCACTCACTGCTATTCCGGGTGACTAGCGGCAGCCCAGGGGTTGCGGCGAAGAAAGGAGGCAACTCGCGCCGCACGTCGAAGCATCGAGGTGGCTAGTACAGCAGCAATCGGCGTAAGTGACGCTAGTGCCGCATGCAGACGCCGTCTGCGGCGTCTGAGCACCCTGCGTACCGTGCGAGGTATAATAATGCAATGGGGGATAGTTATCTGTGGTCGAACAAGATGCGTTCTGCACCTCGGTCGTACCATCACAGTTGTAGTCCCAGTTGACAGGTCCAGAGCACTCATATCGGACGCCGCCTGGACACGCAGAGCAGGCCACAGCAACGTAGCAACCGGCACCGAACAGGCCCGTACAGATATCGGCTCCGCCGCAGTGCCCCTGGGCTGGAATGTCTGCCCCAGGATGAATCAACGCTGCTCGCGTTCCGACGTCGAAACAATCCCCGCTCCTGTCCACGAAGCCCGCGGGCGGCGGAGCACGCACGTGCCGTGGTCCCGGCGACTCCGTACCCGTCGCCGTCCTGATCCCGATAGTAGAGGTGGCGCCCCGTCGCCGTAGACGGATCAGTGGTTTCATCAACGACCGTGTCGCAGTCGTTGTCGAGCCCGTCGCACGGATAGACGTCTTCGTTCAGCGCGGGAGAGCGATCGGAGGACGTATCATCGCAATCGTTGACGCTTCTTGGCGAGACATATCCCAGCGGGGCGGAGCACGCGTCCATCGTCACGGCTGGGTTCCCGTAGCCGTCGCTGTCACCATCCTGGTAAAAAGTACTCGTGACACCCTCATCGATCGTACCGTCGCAGTCATCATCCGCATTATTGCACGATTCCTCCGTACCGAACATCCCTCCATCGCACATCCCCCACTCACCGCCAGAGCAGGCTTGAGTCCCTTGAACACAAATACCGACATCACTGCTACAGGATCGAGTGTCCCCATTCGTGCAATGGCAACCCGGATCTATCAGATGATCACAGTTGTCATCAATACCATTGCATACTTCGGTGGCCGCCGGATACACGTTTGCATTCATATCGTTGCAGTCGTCATGGTTCGCGACGTAGTCCATGGTTGCACCACAGAGGTACGTCGGTGACGCGTTGGCATCGCCCCGGCCGTCGTGGTCCGAGTCGATCCAGAAGGGCATCTGGACGCCCTCATCGACCGTGCCGTCGCAATCGTTGTCGACGCTGTCACACAGCTCGGCAACTGGCCCCTGCCCGCCACACGCTCCCCAGTCGCCCGAAATGCAGGTTTGTGAGCCCATGCTGCATGCGCCCGTGTCGATACCGCACGACTGCGTGCTATCGTTGGTGCAACGGCACCCACCCGGCCGATCGTCGCGGATGTGGTTGCAGTTGTCGTCCATCCCGTCGCAGATCTCGGCCGCGCCCGGATGGATGTCGGACGCCGCGAGTCGTTGCAGTCGTTTCCGGCCAGCACGTAGCCAGCGAGGGGCGCACAGCGGCGAAGAGGCATGCTCGAGTCACCGCTCCCGTCACTGTCTCCGTCGTGGTAGTAGATTACCGCACCGGTCGTTCCCGGATCGCCGGTTCCGATGTCCGGGTCCATGTCGTCGGTCGTTCCGTCGCAATCGTCGTCCGCGCCGTTGCAGATCTCGGCACTCGGCATGACCGCTCCGGCGCAGGTGGACCAAACGCCGGAGACGCAGGTCTGCGTTCCGTACGTGCATGCGCCCACATCTGTTGTCGGCCCGCACTGCTGGCTGGCTCCATCGACGCAGCTGCAGGTCATCGGCGCCGGCGGGTTGTCGATCGTACCGTCGCAGTTGTCGTCGAGTCCGTTGCAGACCTCGGCCGCCCCAGGGTGGACGTTGAAGTTACCGTCGTTGCAGTCGCCCGAGTTCACCGCGAAGCCGCTCGGGGCCGAACAGGCCGTGACCGTCGTCGCAACCACTCCATAGGAGTCTCCGTCCACGTCCTCGTAGAAGGTGCGGTCCGGGTCTTCGTCGATCGTTCCGTCACAGTCGTCGTCGACCCCTCCGCACCCGTCCATCACGCCCGGGTGGACGTTCGCTGCGGTGTCGTCGCAGTCGCTGCCGCGGTTCTCGGTGCCGTCCGGCAGAGTGTTGAAGCACGCGGTGCTGACGTAGCCGTCCGCATCCATGTCGCCGTCCATCGATCCCGGCGTGTCGTTGCGGATCGTGCTCGGGTCGCAATCCTCGTCGACGCCGGCGTCGTCACACACCTCCTGCGCGGTGCTGTAGACGGTCGAATCGTCGTCGTTGCAGTCGTGGCCGCCGCACTCGGGGCGGAGGTCGCCGTCCCCGTCGGCGTCGCCGCCGTCGGCGCACGCGTTGTCGGTGCAGTTCGAGGTGGCCTCGTCGCAGGTTTGCGTCGACGTGCAGGGCGCGGTGCCCGCCACACAGCCGTCCGCGCCCGCGGCGGAGGCTCCCGGCATGCAGCGCTCGACTCCGGTGCAGTAGAGGCCGTCGTCGCAGTCGGAGTCGCGCGAGCAGGTGGTCGTGTGGCCGGCGTCGCGCCCTGAGTCTCCGCGTCCGCCCCCACCGTCGGAGCCCGGTGGGTTGACCTGGCCGTCGAAGCCGCCGTCGCCATCGTCACCGTTCGAGCCGCCGCACGCGACCAACGTCAAGACGAAGCCACCCACAAGGGCGGCCCTTCCAAGCTCTCTCATGTGTTCCCTCCAGGACGGCCGAGCGACCGTCGCTCCCCCTCATCGGCACGGCGAGAGGCGCGTTGCGCGCGATTGTCGCAAATTGGTCGGGCCTCGCCAACGCAACGTCCGTTGACGTCCGACGGTCCGCCGTCGCTTCGCTGATGCTTTCTGACACACTGGCACCCGGTGCGCGCCCTCTCCGACCGCGGCCTCCAAGGGGCCGTCGTGGCACACCGACGCGTTCCCGAGCGCACCCCGGCTGACGCGGCGCCCGCTCAGCACTATGGTTCGGCCATGAGCGAAGTCGTGGAGAACGAGGCGCCGATCACGGTGACGGCGCGCGCCGTCGAGATGGGCAAGCAGAAGCTCGCCGAGGCCGAGGGCCAGCACGTGGGCATCCGCGTGGGGGTCAAGGGCGGCGGCTGCTCGGGCCTGAGCTATCACTTCGAGCTCGCCGAGGCGGTTCGCGACGGGCGAGACTTCATCATGGACCTCGACGGGCTGCAGCTCCTCGTCGACAAGCGGTCCATCAAGTACCTAGAGGGCTCGGTGCTCGACTGGAACGACGGGTTGGTGGAGTACGGGTTCCGCTGGAAGAACCCGAACGCCAAGAAGGACTGTGGCTGCGGGTCGTCCTTCTCGGTCTGAAGCCACAGGCCGAGGCACTCGCCCTACCCTGAGCGCGCCGCCGCGCTAGGCTTGGCTTCCGGGAGGCCTCCCGGCGGCACGTCGGGCGTCTATACTTTCCCCTTGACCCTGCACCCGTGCGGCCTCATAGAGGACCGGCGCGGTCCCATTTGACCGGCAAGACCCGAGAAATGCTGCGGATTTCCCGAATCGCGGACTACGGCGTGGTGCTCGGCACCCGCTTGGCGACCCTGCCGCACGACGACGTGCGGTCGGTGCGGGACCTCGCGGCCGAGACCGGGATCCCGCAGCCGACGGTCAGCAAGATCCTCAAGCAGCTGGGCCGCGAAGGCGTGGTCGATAGCACGCGGGGAGCCCGTGGCGGCTACCGGCTGGCGCGCCGGCCGGACGAGGTGACCGTGGCAGAGGTCATCGCGGCGCTCGAAGGGCCGATCGGGGTGACCGAGTGCGGCGGCGTCGACGCCGACCACGACGACTGCGAGCTCTCGAGCCGCTGCGTCGTCCGCGGCAACTGGCAGCTCATCAACGAGGCCATCGCCGAGGCCCTCCAGCAGATCACGCTCGCCGAGATGGCGCAGCCCGCCGCACCCCCGCTCGTGTCGATTGGGCGCAGCCGGGCCGCCGTCCAGGCCCACCCCACCGAAGGAGATCGGGGCACCCCATGAGCACGCAGCAGATCGATCAGCTCCTCCAGAAGCGCTACGAGGCCGGGTTCGTCACCGACATCGAGCAGGACTTCGCCCCGCCCGGGCTGAGCGAGGAGACCATCGGCTTCATCTCCGCCAAGAAGGAGGAGCCGAAGTGGCTGCTCGACTGGCGGCTCAAGGCGTTCCGGCACTGGCAGCGGATGAAGGAGCCGCGCTGGGCCAAGGTCCACTACCCGCCCATCGACTACCAGGCCAGCAGCTACTACGCGGCGCCCAAGCAGAAGGAGGCGCCCAAGAGCCTGGACGAGGTCGACCCCAAGCTCCTCGAGACCTACGAGAAGCTCGGCATCCCGCTCCACGAGCAGAAGATGCTGGCGGGCGTCGCGGTGGACGCGGTCTTCGACAGCGTGTCGGTGGCCACCACGTTCAAGGGCAAGCTCGCCGAGGCCGGGGTCATCTTCTGCTCCATCAGCGAGGCGGTCCGCGAGCACCCGGAGCTGGTCCAGAAGTACCTGGGCAGCGTGGTGCCCTACTCCGACAACTTCTTCGCCACGCTCAATTCCGCGGTGTTCACCGACGGCTCGTTCGTCTACGTGCCCAAGGGCGTCCGCTGCCCGATGGAGCTGTCGACGTACTTCCGCATCAACGCGCAGAACACGGGGCAGTTCGAGCGCACGCTGATCATCGCCGACGAGGGGAGCTACGTGAGCTACCTCGAGGGCTGCACGGCGCCCCAGCGCGACGAGAACCAGCTGCACGCGGCGGTGGTCGAGCTGGTCGCCCACACCGACGCGCAGATCAAGTACTCGACGGTCCAGAACTGGTACCCGGGCGACGAGAACGGCGTCGGCGGCATCTACAACTTCGTGACCAAGCGCGGCCTCTGCGAGGGTGCGCGCAGCAAGATCAGCTGGACGCAGGTCGAGACGGGATCCGCCATCACCTGGAAGTACCCGAGCTGCGTGCTCGAGGGCGACGACTCGGTGGGCGAGTTCTACTCGGTGGCCCTCACGAACAACTACCAGCAAGCCGACACGGGGACGAAGATGGTCCATGTCGGCAAGAACACCCGCTCGACGATCATCTCCAAGGGGATCAGCGCCGGGCATGGTCAGCAGACCTACCGCGGCGGCGTGACGATCCAAAAGGGCGCCAAGGGCGCTCGGAACTACACGCAGTGCGATTCGCTGCTGATCGGCGACCGCTGCGGCGCGCACACCGTCCCCTACATCGAGGTCAAGAACAAGACCGCGAACGTCGAGCACGAGGCGACCACCAGCCGCATCGGCGAGGACCAGCTCTTCTATTGCCGTCAGCGCGGCCTGAGCGAAGAAGACGCGGTCAACCTGATCGTGAACGGCTTCTGCAAGGAGGTCTTCAAGGAGCTCCCGATGGAGTTCGCGGTGGAGGCTCAGAAGCTGCTCGGCGTGAGCCTCGAAGGGGCCGTCGGCTGACCCCCGCAAACCGACGAAGAGCTTGAAATCAACGCGAGAGAGACTCCGACCATGTTGAAGATCGAGAACCTGCACGTCCGCGTGGGCGACAAGCCCATCCTCAAGGGGATCGACCTCGAGATCCAGGCCGGCGAGGTCGCCGCCATCATGGGCCCGAACGGCTCCGGCAAGAGCACGCTCAGCCATGTCCTGGCGGGCCGAGACGGCTACGAGGTGACGGAAGGCCGCGTGATCTACGACGGCCACGACTTGCTGGAGATGGCGCCGGAGGAGCGGGCGGCGGCCGGCGTCTTCCTCGCCTTCCAGTACCCGGTCGAGATCCCGGGCGTCAGCAACGTCTACTTCCTCAAGGCGGCCGTGAACGCGGTCCGCAAGGCGCGCGGCGAGAGCGAGATGGACGCCATCCAGTTCATGCGCTTCGCCCGCGAGAAGGCCAAGCTCGTGAAGCTCGACGACGGGCTCTTCAAGCGCGCGGTCAACGAGGGTTTCAGCGGCGGCGAGAAGAAGCGCAACGAGATCTTCCAGATGGCCGCTCTCGAGCCGAAGCTGGCCATCCTCGACGAGACCGACTCGGGCCTCGACATCGACGCGCTCCGCATCGTCTCGGAGGGCGTGAACGCCCTGCGCAGCCCGGAGCGCTCGGTGATGCTGATCACGCACTACCAGCGGCTCCTCGACTACATCGTCCCCGACAAGATCCACGTGCTGGTGGACGGGCGCATCGCGCAGTCGGGCGATCGCACCCTCGCCCTCGAGCTGGAGAAGGAGGGCTACGCGGGCTTCGAGAAGGGCCCGGCGGCGGTCGGCGCATGAGCGAGCGAAGCACAGGGTTGCTGTCCCGGGTGCCCGAGCACCCCGCGAGCGAGGGGCCGGCGTGGCTGGCCGAGCTTCGCCGCGAGGCGTCGGCGCGCCTTCACGAAGGCGGGTTTCCGGGCAAGAAGAACGAGAAGTGGCGCTTCACGTCGATCCGCGAGGTGGTGGACACGGCGTTCGAGCCGGCGGAAGGAATCCGTCGACGAGGCCGCGCTCGCCGCGCTGAGCGACGACGGCGCGTTCCGGGTCGTCCTGGCCAATCGAACGCCGCGCTGGGACGCCAGCGACGTGCCGGCGGGCGTGCGCGTCCGGAGCCTGGCCGAGGCGCTCCGCGAGGAGCCGGCGGCGCTCGAGTCGGTGCTCGGCGCCATCGCGCCCAAGGAGCATTTCGCCGCCCTGAACGCCGCGCTCTTCACGGACGGGCTGCTCCTGACCATCGAGCCGAACGCGGTGGTGGAGCGGCCGATCCACATCGTGCACGTCGCGCCCGGCGGCGCGGCCCCGACCGCGAGCTATCCGCGGGTGGTGGTCGTCGCCGAGCGCGCCAGTCAGGCCGTGCTCATCGAGAGCTTCCTGGCGACCGAGCATGAAGGCGCGCAGCTCACCAACGCGGTGGCGGAGGTCGACGTCCGCGACGGCGCGCGCCTCGACCACGCGCGTGTGCTGATCGGCATGCCTCGCAGCTTCCACCTCGCCCATCTGGCGGCGCGCCTCGGCCGCGACGCGTTCTATGCGTCGCGCGTCGTGACGCTCGGCGGCGCGCTCTCGCGCCTCGAGCTCGACGCCGTCTTGGCGGGCGAAGGGGCGGAGGCGCTGCTCGAAGGCGTCTATCACGTGGACGGGAGCGAGCACGTCGACCACCAGGTCTTCGCGGACCACGCGGCGCCCCACACCACGAGCACCACGCGCTACCGCGGGCTGCTCGACGGCAGGGGCCACGCGGTCTTCAACGCGATGGGCATCGTCCGGAGCGAGGCGCCGGGCGCCAACGTGCACCAGGAGAACCGCAACCTGCTCCTGAGCGACGACGCCACGCTCGACACCAAGCCGCACCTCGAGATCGAGACCGACGACGTGAAGGCGAGCCACGGCGCGACCGTGGGCGCGGTCGACGACGCGCAGCTCTTCTACCTGCGTGCGCGCGGCATCCCCGAAGCGCAGGCGCGGGACGTGTTGACCTTCGCGTTCGTGCGAGCGCTGCTCGAGCACATGCCGCACGAGGCCACGGCCAAGCGCGCCAGCGAGGCGGTGCTCGGTCGGCTCCCGAGCGGCGAAGGCATCGCGGAGCTGAACGGATGAGCGAGGTCGTCATGCCGCACGAGACGACGCCGAACGCGTCGAGGCTCGATCTCGAGGCCATCCGGCGGGACTTCCCGGCCCTGCACCAGAGGGTGCACGACCAGCCGCTCGTCTACCTCGACAGCGCGGCGACGTCGCTGAAGCCGCAGGCGGTCATCGACGCCGTCACCCGGGTCTACGCGCAGGATTGCGCGAACATCCACCGCGCGGTGCACCTGCTCTCGCAGCGGGCGACCCACTCGTACGAGGGCACCCGGGCCAAGGTGCGGGCGTTCCTGAACGCGCCCTCCGAGAAGGAGATCGTCTTCGTCCGCGGCACGACCGAGGCGATCAACATGGTGGCCCAGTCGTGGGCGCGCCCGCGGCTCTCGGCCGGCGACCGCGTGCTCATCACGGGGCTCGAGCACCACAGCAACATCGTCCCCTGGCAGATGGTCTGCGAGAAGACGGGCGCCGAGCTTTCGGTGGCGCCGATCACCGACGCGGGCGAGGTCCGGATGGACGCGCTCGAGGCGTTGCTCGACGCGCGGGTGAAGATCGTCGCCGTCGGTCACGTGTCCAACGCGCTCGGCTCGGTGCAGCCGGTCGAAGAGATCGTCCGCCTGGCCCACGGCGTGGGCGCGAAGGTGCTCCTCGACGGCGCGCAGGCCGCGCCGCACCTGCCCGTCGACGTGAGCGCCATCGGCTGCGACTTCTACGCGTTCAGCGGCCACAAGCTCTACGGGCCGACGGGCGCCGGCGTGCTCTGGGGCCGCCGCGAGCTGCTCGACGCGATGGAGCCCTACCAGGGCGGCGGCGACATGATCCGCTCGGTCACGTTCGAGAAGACGACCTACGCGGACGTGCCGGCCAAGCTCGAGGCGGGCACGCCGGACATCGCCGGCGTGATCGGGCTCGGCGCCGCCATCGACTACGTGACGGCGCTCGGCCGCGAGGCGATCGCGCAAAAGGAGCAGGAGCTGCTCGCCTACGGGACGGAGGCGCTCTCGGCCATCGAGGGCGTGCGGCTCGTCGGCACGGCGAAGCACAAGGTGGGCGTCCTCTCGTTCACGATGGAGAGCGCGCACCCGCACGACATCGGCACCATCGTCGACGCGGAGGGCGTGGCCATCCGCACCGGCCACCACTGCGCGCAGCCGGTGATGGAGCGCTTCGGCATCCCCGCCACCGCCCGCGCGTCGCTCGGTCTCTACAACACGCGCGAGGACATCGACGCCCTCGTCCGAGCGCTCGAGCGCGTCAACCACATCTTCGCGAGGACCCGATGAACGAGCTGCGCGAGCTCTACCAGGAGTACGTGCTCGACCACGGGCGCAACCCGCGCAACTTCCGCTTTCCGGAGGGCGCGACGCACGAGGCCGAAGGCTACAACCCGCTCTGCGGCGACAAGATGGCGCTGAAGGTCGTCGTCGAAGGCGACGTGATCCGCGACATCGGGTTCCAGGGTGCCGGCTGCGCCATCTCGACCGCCAGCGCGTCGACCATGACGGAGGCGGTCAAAGGGAAGACCCTGCGCGAGGCGCGCGACATGTTCGCCGGGTTCGTGTCGATGGTGAAGGGCGAATCGGAGGCCGACGAGGCGACGCTGGACACGCTGGCGGTCTTCGCCGGCGTGTCCGAGTTCCCGATGCGCGTCAAATGCGCGACGTTGGCCTGGCACACGCTCCACGCCGCGATCGAGGGTCAGGGCGAGACGGTCACGACCGAGTGAGGCCGCGCATGAGCAACGCACACGACGACATCGAGGACCTGAAGGTGAACAAGCTCGAGCCGGTGCGGCGTGAAGAGGGTCGCATCGGGTTGGGCGTGTACGGGCAGGTCGAGCCCCAAGAGGTCGTGAAAGAGGCCTTCGGCGGGAGCGGCGACGCGCCGAGCCAGCCGGTCGACGAAGAGGCGCTGCGCGCGCAGATCGTCGACACGCTCAAGTCGATCTACGACCCGGAGATCCCCGTCAACATCTACGATCTAGGGCTCATCTACGGGTTCGAGGTGGCAGAAGACGGCGCGATCGACATCGAGATGACGCTGACCGCGCCCGGCTGTCCGGTGGCCGGCATGATCGTGCAAGAAGTCGCGCAGAAGACCGGCGCCATCGAAGGCGTCCGCACCTCGCACGTGCGGCTGACCTGGGATCCGCCGTGGACCCGCGATCGCATGACCGAAGAGGCGATGCTGGAGCTCGGTCTGCTCTGAGAGAGCCGCGGACGATGTCGCGTCCGATCTACATGGACAACCACTCGACCACCCCGCTCGACCCGCGGGTGCTCGAGGCCATGATGCCCTGGCTCACCGAACGCTTCGGCAACGCCGCGAGCCGCTCCCACGCCTACGGCTGGGAGGCGGAGGACGCGGTCGGTGTGGCGCGGAGCGAGGTGGCGAAGCTGCTCGGCGCCAGCGACAAGGAGATCGTCTTCACCAGCGGCGCCACCGAGAGCGACAACCTGGCCATCAAAGGGGTCGCCGAGGCCCAGGCCGGCGGCGGCCGCCACATCGTGACCACGGCCATCGAGCACAAGGCGGTGCTCGACAGCGTGAAGCACCTCGAGCGGCAGGGCTTCGAGGTCACCGTCCTCGGCGTCGACGGTGAAGGCCGAGTCGACCCCGAGCAGGTCCGCGAGGCGCTGCGCGAGACGACACGCATCCTGGTCTCGGTGATGCTGGCCAACAACGAGGTCGGCACCGTCGAGCCCATCGCCGAGATCGGCGCCATCACGCGGGAGCGCGGCGTCCTCCTCCACTGCGACGCGGTGCAGGGGCTGGGCCGCATGCCCTTCGACGTGGAGGCGACGAACGTCGACCTCGCCAGCGTCTCGGCGCACAAGATGTACGGGCCCAAGGGGGTCGGCGCGCTCTACGTGCGGCGAAGGGCGCCTCGCGTGCGCTTGGTCGCGCAGATCGACGGCGGCGGGCACGAGCGCGGGATGCGCTCGGGGACGCTGAACGTGCCGGGCATCGTGGGGCTCGGCGAGGCCGCGAGGCTGGCCCGAGAGGAGTGGGAGAAGGACCGCGATCACGCCGCGGCGCTTCGCGATCGCCTGTGGGCGAAGCTCTCGGGCGCGCTCGACGACACCGTTCTCAACGGCCCCGAGCCGCCCGACCGTCATCCGGGCAACCTCAACGTCTCGTTCGCCTACGTCGAGGCCGAAGCGCTGATGCTGGCGCTCCGCGACGTGGTGGCGGTCTCGTCGGGCAGCGCCTGCACGAGCGCCAGCCTCGAGCCGAGCTACGTGCTGCGGGCGATGGGCGTCGACGAAGAGCGCGCGCACGCGTCCATCCGCTTCGGGCTCGGCCGCTTCAACACCGAGGACGAGGTCGACTCGGTCGCGGAGCGCGTCGTCGCCGAGGTGAAGCGGCTGCGCGAGCTCTCGCCGCTCTATCAGCTCCGCCAGGAAGGCGTCGACCCGAGCGCCATCGACTGGTAGCGCGGTGCCGAGCCCGGCTCGGCCCGGAACGACGAGCACGGATGGGAGCGCCAGGCCACGAGCACGCGGCTCACCCGATCGGCGGAGGTTTCGCCGATCGGCGGGCGGCTCCGCCGATCCGCGCGCGTAACCTCGCGAGATCACGTCCGCGCGCTTCGGCACGCGAGCTGCCGAGAGGCGAGCGCGATGGGTGCGCTGGTCGCGATGGCCGTCGGTCTGCTCTCGGGAGCCTGGGCCGCATTGCTCGGGTTCCGCCTCGAGGGGGCATGGATCGCGAGCGCGGCCGTGCTGGGCGTGGCGCTGCTGCTGACATTCTCGACCCGCGCGAGCCGCGCGCAGCCTGCCCGGCGGGCCGGGGTCCTCTTCGCGGCGCTGGCGGCCCTGGTCGGCCAAGCGCTGGCGCCCGCGCCACCGGCGCTCGGCGAGGTGGAGCCGGGCGTGCTGCGGCTCGAGGGCGAGGTCCTCGCCACGCGGCACGCCGACGCGCCGCGGGCGATCCTGGAGGTGTCGCGCGGTCGCGAGCTCGACTCGGGCACGCCGATCCCCGCCGGAACGCGGGTGAGCGTGCGCGGCCTGGACGTGCCGACCGGCACGCGCGTCGGGGTGATCACCCGCGGCCAGCCCAGCCAGCGCTTCTACGATCCGACGCCTCACCCGGCGTGGCCGAGCGCCCGACGAGCGGATGCGCACGCGCGGCTGGTGGGCCGACCTCGGGTCCTCCGGCGCGCCGCGCCCTGGCAGCGCGCCGCCCACGCGCTCCGGCGAGCGCTGCGAGTCCGCCTTCGACGGAGCCTCTCCCCGGAGGCGGCCGACCTCGCGCGGGCGCTGGTGCTCGGCGAGTCGGGGGCGATCGAGGACGACGCGCGCGACGACGTGCGCGCGGCCGGTCTCTCCCACGTGTTGGCGGTCAGCGGGCTGCACGTGACGTTGCTGGCCGGCGCGTTCGTGTGGCTCGCGGGCTGGCTCCTCGTGCGCGTGCCCCGCGTCGCCGCCCGCTTCGACGTCTCCCGCCTCGCCAAGGCGCTCGGCATCCCCTTCGCGCTCGCCTACGCGCTGGTGGTCGGCGACGCGCCGAGCGCGTGGAGGGCGGCGGTGACGGCGAGCATCGCGTGGGCGCTGGCCGCCGGCGGTCGGCGCGGGCACCCCGTCAGCGTGACGGCCGCCGCGGCGCTCCTCCTGGCGGTGACGCGACCGGACGACCTGGCGCGGCCCGGCTTCCTGCTCTCCATCGTGGCCACCGCGGCGCTGGTCTCGATGCGCGACACGCCCCGCAGCTGGGCGCGAGCCGGGTTGGTGATCAGCGCGCGCACGACGCTGGCGACGGCGCCCTTCGTGCTCTGGATGTTCGGTCAGGTCCCGCTGATCGGGCTCTTGGCCAACCTGGTGGTGGTGCCCATCGCGGCCGGTCTGCTCCTGCCCGCCGCGGCCGCGCACGCCGCGCTCACGATCGCCCTGCCGCCCCTGGCGTACCTGAGCGCGCCCGTCGTCGAGCTCGCCGCGCGGGCGTTCTTGGCCGCCACGGAGGTCTTCGCGCTGGTGCCTGCCGGCCAGAACCTGCCACCGCCCGACGTGCTGGAGGGCGTCCTCTTCGCCGCCGCGGCGCTGGCGCTCTTGGTGGTGCGAACGTGGCGAGGGCGGATCGCGGTGGTCGTCCTCGGCGTGCTGGCGCTGGCCGGGGCGGAGCTGCGGCTGCGCTCCGCCGAGCAGCCGACGGACGCGCTGCGGGTGACCTTCCTCGACGTCGGCCAGGGCGACGGAGCGCTGGTGGATCTTCCGAACGGGCAGCTGATGGTGGTCGACGCCGGTGGCGCGCCGCGCGGAGGGCCCGACCCGGGAGCGCACGTGCTGGTGCCGCTGCTCCGCGCGCGACGGAGGACGCGGATCGATGTGCTGGTGATCAGCCACCCGCATCCGGATCACTACGGCGGCGTCGGCGCGCTCCTCGACGCGTTCGAGGTCGGCGAGGTGTGGGACACCGGGCAAGGCGCGTCCGAGCGCCCCGAAGGCGAGGTGGCGGCGCTCCTGGCGCACGCGAGAGAACATGGCGCCCGCGTCCTCGGCCCGGACGCCCTCTGCGGTCGGACGCGTCGCTTCGGCGCGGCGACGACGCGCGTCCTCTGGCCCTGTCCGTCGTTCGATCCCGGCTGGGGCCCGAACGACAACTCGTTGGTGGTGGACATGCGCTTCGGCGGGCGGCGCCTGCTCTTCACGGGCGACGTGGAGGCCCACGGCGAAGGCGGATTACTGGCGCTCGGCGCGAGCCCGGTCGACGTGCTCAAGGTCGCCCACCACGGCTCGCGCACCTCGAGCGCCGCCCCGCTGATCGACGCGCTGCGCCCGACCGTCTCGGTGGCCAGCATGGGTCGACACAACCGCTTCGGGCACCCGCATCCCCAGGTCTGGAGCCGGCTCGTCGCGCACGTCGGCTGTCCCTACCGGACCGATCGAGACGGCGGCGTCGTGGTCGAGGTGAGCGCGAACGGGGCGCTGCGCGCGACGCCCACGCGGAGCGAAGAAGGCTGCGTCGCGCCACCGGCGACCGCGAAACGCGTTCCGGCGACCGACCCGCCCGACCCTTGACCGGGCTCGCCGCGATTGACGTCGCTACTCGCCCTGCGGGAGGAGCTGGCGCAGATGGAAGGCCTGCAGGAAGACGCGGCGCTCGGCGGCCGCGAGGCGGTCGTGGAGCCGTCCGGCGAGGAGCGCCGGGGTGATGGTGAGCGCGCCGAACGCGCCCAGCATGAAGAGGAGCGTCCCCGCCAGCGGGAGCCGACTGGCCGGCGAGGTGATGGTGATCGCCGTCGCGGAGGCGCTCGCGTAGTAGGTGGCGTCCAATCCGAGCGCGGACGCCGCCATCGGGAGCGCGAAGGAGGCGATGGAGAGCGTGATTGCCACCGTCCGGACGCGCGGGCCGCCGCTGAGCGCGAACATCATCGCGTTGGTCGCCGCGAAGCCGGGCACGAGCACCAGCGGGCCCAGCAAGAACGAGAACGCGGCGATGCAGAGCGAGGAGACAGCCAGCACCGCGAAGAGCGCGCCCTCCCCGCCTCGGTGCAGGCGCATGGCGGCCACCGAGGTGATGACGTTCGCCGCCAGAAGCGCGACCGCCACGCCCGCCCGCGTCCAGTCGACGATGCCGAACGCGAGCACCACCGGCACGGCCGCCAGCCACGCCACCGAGCGCACCGCGCTCGCCCGCAGCACGCTCTGGGCCCGCTCGCGCTCCCGCGCCGCCAGCTCGCCCTGGGCGTCCTCCGGCACCTCGTCGGGCAAGCTGGAGAGGAGCTCGGTCAACGCGCGCAGCGCGCCGGCGTGGGTGGGATTCGAGGGCCAGGGCGCGTCCGAGCTCCCGCAGCGCGTCCACGCGCCGCGCCACGTCACGGGCCATCGCGAGCGCACGGCTGACGTGCTCCTCGGCGAGCTCCCGGCGCCGCGCCTCGTCGCGCTCGCCGTCGAGGTAGTGGTCGACGGCCGCCGCGACTTGGCGCGCGCTGCGGAAGCGACGCTCGGACCGCAGCTCGGTGCAGCGGGTCGATGATGGCGACCAGCTCCGGCGGGACGTCGCCGGCCCGGACGCGCTCGGCGAGGGGCGGCTCGGGGCCGGTCACCGTCGCGGTCATCCTTCCCATCGTCGTGCGCTGACCGTGGAGCGGCTCGAGAAAGAGCAGCTCGAAGAGGATCGCGCCGAGCGCGTAGACGTCGCTCCGCTCGTCGATGCGCTCGAGATCGCCGCTCGCCTGCTCGGGCGCCATGTAGCCGGGCGTGCCCAGCGACGCGCCGGCCATCGTCGCGTCGGCGTCGCGGTGCCAGCGAGATCGGCCGAGCTCGCCGGCAGCTCGTCCAGGTCGCGCACCTTCGCCAGCCCCCAGTCGAGCACGTAGACCTCGCCGAAGTCGCCGATCATGATGTTGGCGGGCTTCAAATCGCGGTGCAGCACGCCGCGCGCGTGGGCGAACTCGACCGCCAGGCAGACCTGCGAGAACGCGGTGAGCAGTCTGCGGCGCGTGAATTCCGCGACCGTATCGAGCTCTCCCGCCGCGAGCGCCTCGAGGATCGAGTCGAGGCTTCGCCCGCGGACGCGCTTCATCGTGAAGTAGGTCTCGCCGTCGCGGGTGACGCCGAGGTCGTAGACCGGGACGATGGCCGGGTGCTCGAGCTGCCCCTGCACCCGCGCCTCGCGCAGGAAGCGCGACTCGCCTCGCGCGCCAATCTCGCGGCGCATCGTCTTGACGGCGACCTCCCGGCCGATGCGAGCGTCCCGCGCGAGGCGCACCTCTCCCATGCCGCCTTCCCCGAGCAGCTCGCCGGGCTGGTAGCGCGTCTCGAAGGACTGCAGCGCGAGCGAGCCGGCGGGCGCCCCGCTCCGCTCGAGCTGGGCCATGGTGGCGCGAGCGGCTCGTGACCGCTCGAGGCCACCCACGTGTCGTCCAGGCTCGGGTCGTCCGTATCGCGGCGCCTGCGCGCCAGCGCTGGACGCCGCGACCGTGGCCGCGAGGCGCGTGATCCTGGTCCCCGGCCGCGGCCTCGAGCGAGCGGCCATTGCGTCCTCCCGCGTCGCCTGAACGCCACATCCGACGCGCGCGACCGTGGCCCCGAGGCTCGGATCCTCGTGCCCAGCTCCGGCGCGCGAGCGAGCGGCCATTCCGTCCGTGCGCGGCGCGCTCCCCGCATACGACGCCGCGACCGTGGCCCCGAGGCTCGGATCCTCACCGGCCGCGGGCTCCGGCGATCGCGACGCGAGACCGAGGACGGCCAGCCTGTCGTCCTGGCTCACGTCCTCGAGTCGCTCGATGGGTCGGCGCCCTTCCGCCCCCGGGGGCGCGGCGCCCGCTCGGGCCTGGGAGGGCTGTCGTCGCGGCTCCCGGGGCGCCGGTCGTCGCGGTGTGACGCTACCGTCGGGCGTGCCGCCGTCCATGCCGAAGCCGGGCGCGCTCGACTCGAGAGCCGGCAATCGTACCGGCCGACGCACGGGGCGCTACCCGAAGGGAGTCGGCTCCGCCGAGGGCGAAGACTCGCCCCAGGCTTCAGTGCTGGACGGTGCAGCCGCCGAAGTCGACGTCGAGGGTGACCGTGGCCTGGTCACCGGCGGCGTTGGCCACGTCGCACGTGCCCGAGAACTGGGTCACTCCATCGCGGAGCGCGTAGGGCACCTCGACCGAGCAGCCACCGGCCACCGGCGCGTAGGTCACGCCACCCATCTCGATCTCGACCCGCGCGCTCGCGGGGTCCGCGCCCGTGTTCTGCATCATGGTGACGCTGGTCAGCGGGTTGGCGTCGGTGGTCGTGCCGCCGGTGTGGATCTCGGCGACCGCGCCCCACTGCTCGGCGCCGCTCGCGTCCCGGGTCCGCGTCAGCACGCAGCTACCCGTGAAGCGGCCGGGACCGCTCCCGTCGAGGCGCGTCGCGTTCGTGAACGGGAGCGTCCGGGTGGTCTCGCTGGCCGTCCCGGCAGCCGTCGTCACGGCCACGCTGCCCTGCACGTTCAGGCCACCGGAGTTGCACGCGGTGAGGGCCAGGCCAGAGAGGAGCGTCGCGATGGAGAGGAGGATACGTCGGTTCATGACGAGCACGCCTTGGAGCCAATAGCGTGCCAGACCCTCCCGGGCCGTCAATGGCCATCGATCGCGCCGAGACTGCCAGCGCGCGTTCACGATCGACCGGGCGGCGCTGTGAACGCGGCGCCACGATCGGCGGCGGTCAGCCCTGCGGGTCAGCCCGGGTCGAGGACGTCAGGACCACGATGAGGGCGGCGATGCACGCCACCACCGGGTCCCGCCGGCAAGCCGTTCGTCAAGGCCGCTCGTCAGCCCGGCTTGAGGACGGCCAAGAACACGATGAGGGCCGCGATCACCACCACGGCCAGGCTCAGCCCGCCCATCATCCCGGGCGACACCGGCTTGGTGCCGGCGGCGCCGCGGCGGAGGCGACCGGTGAGCACGCCGGTGATGCCGGTCAGGATGATCAGCAGCGTGAGCTTGCCGTGCATCCAGCCGGCGCGCGCGTAGAGCGTCGTGAAGTTCGGCACGAGGTAGCTGAGGCCCGCGATCCAGGCCAGCAGCATCCCGGGGGTGGCCACGAAGAGGACGGCGCGGCGGGCGGCGGCCAGCGTGGGACGTCCCGCCTCACCTTCCCGGGCGGCGGCCGCGGCGACCATGGCGGCCGTGGCGGCGCCTCCAATCCAGAGCGCCATCCCGATCAGGTGGGTGGCGATGGCGATGTTGCGGAACATCATCGGCGGCTCCTCACGCGCTCAGCGAGCGCTCGTACACGCGGTACTTCTTGTAGACTTTCGCGCCCATCGAGCGGATGCCGAGGTTCACCGGGTGGTTGTCCTCGAGCGTCCAGCTCAGCTCGCCCCACTCGTAGCCGACCTTCGCGCTGCGCTTGGCGATCTCGACGTAGAGCGCGTGCGAGAGCCCGCCGTAGCGCTTCTGGCCACGCAGCTCACTGCGGATGCCCAGCATCATGAGCCGGGCGCTCTTGGGGCGGCGGATCTTGAGCCGCCAGAGCAGCTTCGCGACCTCGACCGGACCGAGCTTGCCGTCGAAGTCTCGCACCACCTCGTTCAGGTTGGGCAAGGCGACGCAGATGGCGACCGGCCGCTCGTCGATCTCGGCGATCATGGCCAGATCCCGGTCGAGGATGAGCCGGAGCTCTTCGCCGGTCTTCTTCACTTCCTCGTCGGTCGCCGGGACGAAGCCCCAGTTCGCCTTCCAGGCGTCGTTGAAGATCTCCATGATGGTCGCGAGCTCGCGATCGATCTTCTTCGGGTCGACGCTGCGGATCCGCACCTCGGGCATCTTCTGGACCTGCTCCCACGCCCGCTCGGCGCGACCGGGAAGCTTGCCGACCTCGAAGCGCCAGGCGAGCAGGTCCTTGGCCTTCTCGAGCCCGGCCGCCTGGGCGACGCGGTCCTGCCATGCACGCGAGTGGCCCATCAGCACGGCGGGCGGCGTGTCGAAGCCCTCGATCAGAACGCCGACCTCCTCGTTCATGTTGAGCGAGAGCGGGCCGCGCATCGTCTCCATTCCGCGGCGGCGCAGCCAATCGGCGGCCGCGTCGATCAGCGCCTCGCCGACCTCGTCGTCGTCGACGGTGTCGAAGAAGCCGAAGAAGCCCGTGCGGTCCTGGTAGAGGCGGAGGTGCTCGTGATCGAGCTGCGCCGAGGCACGCCCCACCAGCCGGCCGTCGCGCCAAGCGGTGAAGAGGGTGACCTCGCCGCGCTTGAAGAAGGGGTTCTTTCCGGGCGTGAGGCGGGCACGAAGGTCGAATTCGAGGGGCGCGACCCAGTTGGGATCGCCCTTGGAAGGCGACGCGGCCTGCGCGGAGGAAGTCGTCGAGGTCCTCGCCAGGGGTGTGCTCTCGGATCTCGATGGGCATCGCGGTCCTCCGGTTGGCGGCGGTCGGTTAGCAGCGGCGCGCGCGGCCGGCAAGCGCCTTGGTTCTCGGGTCGGGCCGGGCGTAGGATGTCGCGGTGCCGAAACCGTCACTCGTCCTCTGCGCCTGCGTAGCCTTGTCGGTCCTCATCTCGTGCGGCCCCGGCTCGCCCGGCGACGACGCGGGACAGGACGCGTCCAACGCAGGGCCCGACGCGGGACCTCAGACCTGCGACACCATCCCGCCCTTCGACACGGGCGACGACGGGAGCGCCGATCCGCTCGGCGCCGGCTCGGGCGAGGTGCGGGCGGGACGGCTCGACGCGTCGCAGCTCCCCGAGAGCCGCACCGGGCTCGCGACCTGGGCGGCGGGCGACTTCGTGCTCGCCAACGATCGGGTCGCGATCCTGATCGAGGCGACGGGCCCCTCGGATCTCTACAATCCCTACGGTGGCCGACCGGTCGGCGTGGCGCGGGTACAGGACGGCGCGCTGGTCGAGGCCGGCGACTTCAACGAGGTCCTCTTCGGCTTCGGCGCGTACCTCGTCGCCACCGACTCGGTGACGGTGCTGAACGACGGCTCCGACGGGAACCCGGCGGTGGTCCGCGCCACCGGTCCGCTGGCGGCGATCGACTTCGCGGGCGACCTCCTGACCGGACTGCTGCCCGGCGACTTCGGCGGGCTACCGGCCGCCATCGACTACGAGCTGCGGCCCGACTCGAACGCGGTCCACGTGACGCTCCAGGTGGCGCAGCCCGATCCGAGCACGGTGCGGACCACCACGCTGCTCGCCGGCTTCTTCCAGTCGTACCGAATGCCGCTGTGGACTCCTGTGAGCGGGTTCAGCCACACCAACGACGCCATCGCCTCGGCGGGCTTCGTGGACGACTGGGGGACGAGCTACGCGTGGCTGCCACCCGAAGGGCAGATGATGCAGCAGCTCCTCGACACGACGGGCGTGCTCGCGTTCAAGGTCGGCCGGGGCGCGCTCGTGCAGGGATGCAGTACGGCGTCGATCCCGCTCGGCTCCTTCGTCCTGGGCGGCCCCGGGCTGCCCGGCCTGCAACGCTCGCTGGCCGCGGAACGTGGAGACACGCTGCGGACGGTCACCGGCACCGTGGTCGATTCCGACGGCTCGCCCGCAACGGACGTACGGGTCCACGTGCGCGGCGCGGACGGGACCGAGATCGATCGGCTGTGGCCGGCCGACGACGGGACCTTCTCCGTCGACGTGCCGAGCGAGGACGTGACGTTCTTCGCCTACCGCCGCGGCACCGCGCTGGCCGGTCCCGTCGCCGTCACCGCCGATCAGACGACGGCCGCGATCACCATGCCCGACTTCGCGACCATCGTGGTGGACGTGACGGACGCGACCGGCGGCGACCCGATCCCCGCCCGGGTGCAGGTCGATCCCGAGCGCGGGCGCGCCGGACGTGCCGGAGGACTTCGGCGAGCGTGGGCGCGGCGGCAACGGGCGCGCGCACGTCGCGTTCACGAGCACCGGCGCGGTCGAGCTGCGCGTCGACCCGGGCGACCACCAGGTGATCGTCTCCCGCGGCTACGAGTTCGAGCTGCACACCGAGCCCGTCACCGTCGCGGCCGGCGAGACGGCGCACGTGAGCGCCGCGCTCGATCACGTGGTCGACACCACCGGCGTGATGTGCGCCGACTATCACATCCACACCTTCCGCAGCCCCGACTCGGAGGACGACGCGCACCTCAAGGTCCTGGGGATGATCGCCGACGGGCTGGAGATCCCGATCCGCTCGGACCACCAGTGGATCAACGACTTCCAGCCGCTCATCGAGGAGATGGGGCTGTCGCAGTTCGCGTTCGGCATCAGCGGCGACGAGCTCACGACCTTCCAGTACGGTCACTTCGGCGTCTTCCCGGTGACGGAAGACCGCACGCAGCCCAACGGGAGCGCATTCCCGTGGGTGGGCCTCTTGCCTCCGGCCCTCTTCACCAACGTGCGGGCCCGCTCGGAGCAGCCCGCGCTCATCATCAACCACCCGCGCAGCGGCGGCGCGCTGATGGGCTACTTCAACGCCGCGGGCTACGACACGACGACCGCCAGCCCGTCCCGCACGGACTACTGGGACGAGGCGTTCACGCTGGTGGAGGTCTTCAACGACAGCGACTTCGAGTCGAATCGCGACTCGACCGTGGCCGACTGGTTCTCGCTGATCAACAGCGGCCGGCGGGTGTTCGCGGTCGGCAGCTCCGACAGCCACCACATCTACACCTCGCCGGTCGGCTACCCGCGCACGTGCCTGGCGCTCGGCACCGACGACCCGACGACGCTCACGCCCAACATGGTCCGGGACGTGACCGCCGCCGGACACAGCTTCGTCAGCGGCGGGCTCTTCCTCGACGTGGTCGGTCCCGACGGCTCGCACCCCGGCGACGAGGTGAACGGCGTGGGCGACACGGCCATGTTCGAGGTCACCGTGCAGGCGCCCTCGTGGGTCCGCGACGTGAACCGGCTGGAGGTGATCGTCGACGGCACGACGACCGAGACGATCCCGATCACCGAGAGCGACATGGGAGAGGGCGCCATCCGCGTTCCACGCGACGGGGATCACCGTGCCGGTAGCGGCCGCGGGCTCGTGGGTCGTCTTCCACGCGGCGGCGGACCCGGCGAGCAATCTCGCGCCGGTCCATCCGGGGCGTCAGGCCTTCGCGATGAGCAACCCGGTCTTCCTGAACCGCTGACGCGGCCCCGAACACGCGAAACGGGCGCCCCCTCGAGAGAGCGCCCGCTTCCGCCGTCTGTTTGGACGCCTACTTCGAGATCTTCATCGGGCCCACCATGTCGGCGGGACGGACGGCGTCGTCGAACTGCGCCTCGGTCAGCAAGCCGAGCGCGACTGCCGCTTCCTTCAGCGTGGTGCCCTCGGCGTGCGCCTTCTTCGCGATCTTGGCGGCCTTGTCGTAGCCGATGACCGGATTGAGCGCGGTCACCAGCATCAGCGAGCGCTTCAGGTTGAGGTCGATGTTCTCGCGGTGCGGCTCGATGCCCTGCGCGCAGTGCTCGTCGAAGCTGGCGCAAGCGTCGGCCAAGAGCCGCGCCGACTGGATGAAGTTGTAGGCGATGACCGGCTTGAAGACGTTGAGCTCGAAGTTGCCCTGGCTGGCGGCGAAGCCGATGGTCGCGTCGTTGCCCATCACCTGCGCGGCGACCATCGTCATCGCCTCGCACTGCGTCGGGTTGACCTTGCCCGGCATGATCGAGCTGCCCGGCTCGTTCGCCGGGATGGTGATCTCGCCGATGCCGCAGCGCGGGCCCGAGGCCAGCCAGCGCACGTCGTTGGCGATCTTCATGCAAGCGGTGGCGAGCTGCTTGAGCGCGCCGCTGGCGCCGACGAACGCGTCGTGCGCCGGCCAGGACGGCGAACTTGTTCGGCGCCGTCACGAGCTCGCGGCCGGCCAGCTCGCTGATCTTCTTCGCCACCCGCTCGGCGTACTCCGGGTGGGTGTTGAGGCCGGTGCCGACGGCCGTCCCGCCCAGCGCCAGCTCGCGGAGCTGCGGCAGCGTCGCGCGGACGGCCTCGATGGCGTGGTCGAGCTGGCTGGCCCAGCCGCTCATCTCCTGACCGAGCGTCAACGGCGTCGCGTCCATCAAGTGCGTGCGCCCGATCTTCACGATGTCGGCGAAGGCCTCGGACTTCTTCTTCAGCGTGTCGCGGAGCTGCTCCACGCGCGGGATCAGGTAGCCCTCGAGCTGCTCCACCGCCGCGATGTGCATGGCGGTCGGGAAGGTGTCGTTGCTGCTCTGGCTGCGGTTCACGTGGTCGTTCGGGTGGACCGGCTTCTTGCTGCCGAGCTCGCCGCCGGCCATCTCGATGGCGCGGTTCGCGATCACCTCGTTCACGTTCATGTTCGACTGGGTACCGGAGCCGGTCTGCCAGACCACGAGCGGGAAGTGCGCGTCGAGCTCGCCCTCGATGACCTCGTCCGCCGCCTTGGCGATCAGCTCGGCGATCTCGGGCTCGAGGTTGCCGAGGTCGCGGTTGGTGAGCGCCGCGGCCTTCTTGAGGATGCCGAACGCGCGGATGATCTCGCGGGGCATGCGCTCGCCGCCGATCGGAAAGTTCATCTTGGAGCGCGCGGTCTGCGCGCCGTAGTAGGCGTCGGCCGGGACCTCGATCGATCCCATCGTGTCGGACTCGGTGCGCGTCGCCATCGTCGTTCCTCCCTCTCTCATCGGGTGGGTCGGTTCGCACCGCATTACCCGTCCGCCGCAGCCACGGCAAGGCCCGCCGCACCACTCGCCCGGGCGTAGGTCAGAGCGCCCCTTTTGGACCCCCGGAATCGGAGGGCCTAGGGGTCGTGGGTGAGGAGCTGAACGACAATGGCGACGAACATCGAGCGTGCGAGCAGGTGGGTCGCGATGGTGGCGCTCGTCGCCTCCGCGGCCTTCTTCGGTTGGTATGGGTTCCGGCTGGCCCGCGGTTGGCCGGCGATCGCGCCCTTCTTCGGTGGGTTCGTGCTGGCGTGGCTGGCCGCCCTCTACGGGATCGGAAGGCGGCGCTTCTGGGGCCAGGGATACACGACGGGGTTGAGTCTGCTGTCGCTCTCCCTCCTCTCGCCGGCGGCGAACCACGTCGGCGTGGCGCTCTTCGTCGGTACGCAGCTCGCGCTCTTGGGCGCGCTCGGCGTGCGGGCGATGGCGGAGCTCGAGGGAGCGCAGGCCGACGGCGACTACTCCTGGCGGCACGGCGCGCTGGCGTTCACCGGCGGGTTGGCGATGCCCTGGCTCCTGGCGGCGGGGCTCTTGCCCGGCGGCGGCACCTCCGGCTTGCTCGGTCTCGGCGCGGCCGGCCTGGCGGTGCTCGGCATCGCGGGCGCCTTCCGAAACCGGACCTGGGGGCTCTTCGCGATGACCGCGTCCATCCCCCTCTTGCTGGCCATCCCGCCCTTCTCCTGGGGCTGCATCATGGCGCCGCACGACGTGGCGGGCGAGGTGGCGGCGCTGACGCTGGGCGCCGGCGTGCTGGCCTGGACCGCGCCAATCCTCGGTCTGCTGAAGAAGCGCGCCGGCTGAGGGGTCGGGCTGACCGTCGGGCGGGGAGCGAGGCGCTCGGAGGTGGCTCTGCCCCTCCGGGCGCTCTCGCGTCTCGGGACCGCGCGCACGAAGCGGGGCACGCTCCCCGGGGGTACCCACGACGCCCGCGCTCGCGCCTTGCGCCGCCCCACGCGCGGCGGCTAACGTCCCGGCCTCATGCTTGGCGGGCGCGCAGGGTTTCACCGGCTGTTCATCGCCAATCGCGGCGAGGTCGCCGCGCGCATCGCGCGCACTTGCGACGCGATGGGTGTGACGCCGGTCTTCGGAGTGAGCGAAGCGGATCGCGAGGCGCCGTACACGCGCGACCGCGAGACGGTCGTGATCGGGCCCGCGCGAGCCGCGCAGAGCTACCTCGATCCGCGTCGCGTCGTGCAGGCGGCCAAGCAGGCGCGCTGCACGGCGCTCCATCCGGGTTGGGGCTTTCTCTCGGAGAACCCGCTCTTCGCGTCCATCTGCGAGAGCCATGGCGTGACCTTCGTCGGGCCGCCCGCGCACGTGATGCACCTGATGGGCAAGAAGACGCCCGCCAAAGACGCCATGCGCGCCGCCGGCCTCACGCTCATCCCCGGCTCGGCGGGAGTGCTCGCGTCGGCCGAGCAAGCCCGCGAGGTCGCCGACCACGTCGGCTATCCCGTGCTGCTCAAGGCCGAGAGCGGCGGCGGCGGGCGCGGCATGCGCGTCGCGCGTTCGGCCGACGAGATCGTGGACGCCTACCAGGACGCGCGCGCCGAGGCGCAGGCGGCGTTCGGCGACTCGCGGGTCTACCTCGAGAAGTTGATCGAGGGCGGCCGCCACGTGGAGATCCAAATCCTCGCGGACCGCTACGGAAACGCCATCCACGTCGGTGAGCGCGACTGCACCGTGCAGCGCAACCACCAGAAGCTGATCGAGGAGTCGCCCTCCCCGGTCCTCGACGCGGCGGAGCGCGCGCGGACGCTCGAAGCGGCCGTCCGCGCCGCGACGTCGATCGGCTACGTCGGGGCAGGAACCATGGAGTTCCTGCTCGACGACAGCGGCACGCTGCGCTTCATGGAGATGAACACGC
Organism: uncultured Pseudomonadota bacterium; assembly: GCA_963832725.1. GTDB lineage: Bacteria > Myxococcota_A > Polyangia > Polyangiales > Sandaracinaceae > JAEZBP01. The sequence continues at coordinate 72,029 of CAWHVG010000003.1, read as the reverse complement.
GCCTGCAGGTCGAGCATTGCGTCAGCGAGATGCGGAGCGGCCTCGATCTGGTCCAGCTCCAGCTCGAGGTGGCCTCCGGGCGGCGGCTCGAGCTCACGCAGGACGACGTGACGGTGCGCGGGCACGCCATCGAGTGCCGCATCAACGCCGAGGATCCGAGCGAAGGGTTCAAGCCGACGCCGGGCGTGATCACCGAGTGGGTCCCGCCGGATCCGGCCGGCGGCGCCGTGCGCGTCGACACCCACGTCGAGAGCGGTTACCGCGTCCCACCCCACTACGACTCGCTGATCTGCAAGGTGATCGCCCACGGCGACACCCGCGATCAGGCGGCCGACCGCATGATCACCGCGCTCGGCCAGCTCCGCTGCGAGGGCATCTCGACGACCGCGCCGATGCACCTCGCCATCCTCCGCTCCGAGGACTTCCGGAAGAACCGCTACGACACGCGGACGATCCCCGGCTGGCCGCCCCCCGGATTGCCGAGCGTCTGATTCACCACGCGTCTTGAAGGAGTGCGCCCGTGGCTCACGTGCCCCTCGTCCCCATCGGTAGCGCACGCGCGCAGGTCCTCGACGACCGTTCGTTCACACAGAACCGCGAGCGGCTGAGCACGCTCGAAGAGAAGCTGCGCTCGCGCCGGGCCGAGGTGCAGGCCGGCTGGGGTGAGAAGTACGTCGCCCGCGTCCACAAGAAGGGCAAGCTCACCAGCCGCGAGCGCGTCGCGCAGCTCGCCGATCCGGGCACGCGGACGTTCGAGGTCGGCACCTTCGTCAACTACGGCGAGACCTTCGGCGACAACGGCCTGACCTCCCCCGCCGCGGGCGTGGTGACGGCGTTCACGCGCATCGAAGGTCGCTGGTGCATGGTCATCGCCAACGACAACACGGTGGCCAGCGGATCGTGGTGGCCGCGCACGCCGGAGAAGATCGAGCGCGCGCAGATGATGGCGCTCAAGCTGCGCCTGCCGACCGTCTATCTGGTCGACTGCTCGGGGCTCTTCTTGCCGGAGCAGGCTCGCTCCTTCCCGGGCGCGCGCGGCGCTGGGCACATTTTCAAGATGAACAGCCTTTTGAGCGCGCACGGCGTGCCTCAGATCGCGGGCGTGTTCGGCGACTGCATCGCAGGCGGCGGCTACATGCCGATCATCAGCGACCGCGTGTACATGACCGAGCAGGCCTACATGGTCATCGCCGGCGCAGCCCTCATCAAAGGCGCGAAGAGCCAGAAGCTGACGTCGCTCGACATCGGCGGGCCCGAGGTGCACGTCCATCAGAGCGGCTGCGCCGACGTGCGCGTCCCCGACGACGAGACCTTGGTGGCCTGCGTGCGGCGGGAGGTCGCCCGGCTGCCCACCTCGGGCGCGGACTTCTATCGCGGCGACGTGGGGCCCATCGATCCGCGCGAGCCGAGCCACGAGCTGGCCGGGCTGATCCCGGTCGATCACCGCGAGGGCTACGACGCGTTCGAGATCCTCGCCCGGCTCGTGGATCAGAGCCTCTTCTGGGAGGTGATGCCGAGCATCGGGGAAGAGATCGTCTGCGGCATCGGCCGCGTCGGCGGGCTCTACACCGGCTTCGTCATCAACCGGCAGGGCTTGGTCGGCGATCCGGAGCATCCGGACGAGCAGCGGCCGGCGGCGATCCTCTACCGCGGCGGCATCGCGAAGGTGGCGGCGTTCAGCCGCGCCTGCAACGCCGACGGGATCCCGCTGGTGTGGCTGCAGGACATCAGCGGCTTCGACATCGGCGAGCAAGCCGAGCGGCAGGGGCTGCTCTCCTTCGGCTCGAGCCTCATCTACACGAACAGCACCAACGAGACGCCGATGTTCACGGTGCTGCTCCGCAAGGCCTCCGGCGCCGGCTACTACGCCATGAGCGGCCTGCCCTACGACCCGATCGTGCAGCTCTCGACGAGCCTCTCGCGCCTGAGCGTGATGGAGGGGCGCACGCTGGCCATCGCGACCTACAACACCAAGCTCGACGACGACTTCCACATCGTCACGCAGGATCCCGAGGAGCGGGCGGCCATCGAAGAGGGCATGCGGCAGGTCGAGGAACGGATCGAGAAGGACATGGATCCCTACGTGGCCGCGCGACGGCAGGACACGGACGAGATCGTGGAGCTCGGCGAGCTGCGCGCATGGATCGCCACCCTCGTCGAGTCCGCCTATCAATCGGTGGGCTACCGCCGCGTGAAGAACCCGCGGATCTGGAGCCTCCACGATCTGGCCGAGATCGCGCAAGGGGTGCGCTGATGCAGCTCGATGGACGCCGCTTCGCCCCCGCGCTGACCCTCACGGCGCGGCCCACCGACGACGGGAAGGTCGCGCTCTACGCGCCCTCCCCCGGCCTCTGGCGCGGCGCGCCGCCGAAGGGCGCCCTCGTCACCGCCGGCGCGATGCTCGGCGAGCTGGAGGTCCTCGGTGTGATCCACCGGTTGCTCGTGCCGCGCGACGCGTTCGGCGCGGTGGTGGCGCTGCCGGAGGGGCGTCGGATGGGACGCCGGCCCGTCGATGCGTCGACGCCGCTCGTCGTGCTCGATCCGGAAGCCGCCGCGGGACACGCGCAGGCGGGCGCCGTCGCCACGGCCGCGGGGCCCTCCACCGGACCGGTCTTCCGCACGCCTCTCGGCGGTCGCTACTACGCACGGCCGGCGCCCGACGCCGACGCGTTCGTCTCGCCGGGCGACCCGCTCGTGGCTGGCACCACCTTGGCGTTGATCGAGGTCATGAAGACCTTCAACCGCGTGACCTACGGCGGCGACGACGTGCCGGAGCGGGCCCGCGTGAAGCGGATCGTGCCGGCGGACGGAGACGACGTGGAAGCCGGCGACGTGCTCATCGAGCTCGAGGACGGATGAGCGAGCCGCAGGGCGAGACCGGCGCCGAGCGCGGCCTCGTCTATCGCGGCCTCAACCTGATCACCGACGTGCGCCCCGGCGAGGCCGGGACGGCGTTCGTCCTCCTGGCCAGCATCTTCGTCCTGCTGGTCAGCTACTACGTGCTCAAGACCGTCCGGGAGCCGCTGGTCATGGCCTCGGCGGAGCAGGATCTGCAGCTGGTCCGCAACACCGACTGGCCGGCGTGGCTGAAGCAGATCCTCATCGAGCAGCAGGGCCAGCAGCTCAAAGCGCTGGCGGCCGGATTCCAAGCCGTTCTCTTGGCATTTTTCGTCCCCGCCTACTCGTGGATCGCCTCGCACGTCTCCCGCGCCCGACTGATCATCGGCGTCAGCCTCTTCTTCATCGGCTGCATCGAGCTCTTCTTCTTCCTGCGGCTCGCCGGCGTGCCGATGCTGGGCTTCGTCTTCTACATCTGGGTCGGCGTCTTCAGCGTCGCGATGATCGCGCAGTTCTGGTCGTTCGCGAACGACATCTACAGCGAAGAGCAGGGAAAGAGGCTCTTTCCTCTGATCGGCATCGGCGCCACGGCCGGCAGCCCGCTGGGCTCCAAGGTCGCAAAGTGGCTCTACGAGTACCTCGCGCCCGAGAGCGAAACCCACCTCGACGCCATCCAGCGCTGGACCCACGACGGCCACCTCGACCCGTCTTTCATCCTGCTGCAAGCGCCTGCGGTGACCCTGCTGGTGTTCATGCTGCTGATGGTCTGGGTGAGCCGCCGCGTCGGGGTGCGCGGGCGGCGGAAGCGCGAGACGCCGGAGACGAACGCCGTGATGGATCGGCACGGCGGGTTCCGACTGCTGCTGAAGAGTCCCTACGTGCGCCTGATCGCGCTGGTGATCCTGGTCTTGAACCTGGTCAACACGACCGGTGAGCTGCTCTTGAGCGGGCTGGTGAACGACGCGGCCGAGGCGGCCGTGGCTGCGAACCCCAGCGTCCACGAAGGGGTTTGGATCGGCGAGTTCTACGGCGACTATCTGTTCTGGGTCAGCATCCTCGCGTTCCTGCTGCAGGCGTTCGTCGTCTCCCGCATCGTGAAGTACACGGGCTTGGCGGGCGTGCTGCTCGCGCTGCCGATCGTAGCCCTCGGCACCTACTCCCTCTTCAGCGCCGGGCTCGGCCTGATGGTGCTGCGCTTGGCCAAGACCGCCGAGAACGCCACCGACTACTCGGTGATGAACACGGGCAAGGCGATGGTGTGGCTGCCGACGACGCGCGCCGCGAAGTACAAGGGCAAGCAGGCGGTCGACACCTTCGTGGTGCGGGTGGGCGACCTGCTCAGCGCGCTCCTGTTCTTGGTGGGGACCAGCGCGCTCGGGATGGGCCTCAGCTCGTTCGCGTTCGTGAACATCGGGCTGGTCGCGCTCTGGCTGGCGCTCACCTTCCTCTTGTTGCGACAGCGGGCGCGGATCGCCGCGGCACCGGAAATGGATCCGGCGGCCGCCGGCGGAGAGCCGTCCGCGGCGGCCGCGTCCTGACACGAGCGTGCCCGCGGCTGCCGTGAACGTCGTCCGTGTCGGCGCGGAGCACGGCTGCGAGCGACCGGCCCGGCGGCGCTGGCCGTGGCGTCCCCTCGTCCCTACGCTCCGCCCCGATGACGGAACGCCCGACGAGTTGGAAGGTCCTCCCCCACGGCCCGATGCAGGCGCTCGCCGACGGCGTCTGGCGCGTGGAGGGCGCGCTACCGAAGATGGCGCTCCGCCGTCACATGATCGTGGCGCGGGACGCCGACGGGCGACTGATGATCCACAACGGGATGGCGCTCGACGAGGAGGGGATGAAGGAGCTCGAAGGGCTGGGAACGCCCACCTGGCTCGTGGTCCCGAACGGCTGGCACCGCCTCGACGCCCGCCGCTACAAGGATCGCTACCCGGACCTGCGCGTGGTCTCCCCGCGCGGCGCCAGGAAGAAGGTCGAAGAGGTCGTGCCGGTGGACCTCACCTACGACCAGATGGAGCCGAGCGAGCGGCTGAGGCTCACCCATCTCGAAGGGCTGAAGGGTGTCGAGGGCGTGCTGGAGATCCGCGGCGAGGACGGCGTCACGCTCGTCTTCAACGACGCGCTCTTCAACCAGCCGCACCTGCCCGGGCTCTTCGGCGCCATCTACCGTCTCCTCGGTCAGTCGGGCCAGCCGAAGGTCACGCTGATCACGCGGCTCGCGATGCTGAAGGACAAGCGAGCCTACGCGGCCCACCTGACCCAGCTCGCCGACACGCCCGAGCTCGCGCGCGTCGTCCCGGGGCACATCGAGCCGATCGTCGAGGACGCCGCCGCTACGCTGCGCCGAGTCGCCCGGGATCTGACGTAGACCGCGGCACCTGTCAGGCGGCGCCCGAGATCGCGGGCTGGCGCGGCCAGCGCAGGGAGTCGACCCGCGGCGGGGCGAGCGGTCACGCAATCCGGCCCGTGCAGCGACCAGGGAGCGCCCCGAACGCGCCGCGAGGCGAGACGGCTCGGCGGGCGGCGGCGATCCAGGAGGTGTCGACGAGGCGACCCGAAGCGCGGCGAGCACGCCCCCGCGCGACCCGGTCCGCGCAGCGATCAGGGAGCGCCGGGAGGCGGCGCCCGCAGCAGATGGATGACCACGCCCGATTCGCCCGTGGCCGGGACCCGCACTCCGTCCAGCACGTGCTGCACGCAGCGCTCTTCCGGGCTGCCGTGGAGCGGCCCCTGCAGCGCGACGTCGACGCTCCCGTCCGGCGCGTAGCCGACCCGGACGGCCACCCGATCGGCGCCCGTGCACGCGAGCACGTCGGCGCGGTGCGCGTCGAGCCCGGCGCGGACGCGCTCTTCCACGCCATCCGCGGAGGCGCTCCCGGGCTCCGGCGGCTCCGGAACGGGATCGGCACCCGCCGCCTGCGCGCCGGCCGAGCTCGTCAGGCCCGGCGCTGTCGCCTGCGCGTTCGCGCCAGGAGCCTGGGCGCCCGAGGGGCCCGACGGCGCGCCCGAGCTCGACGCGGGCGGCGGGGCCGACCCCGGCTCGGCGGTCACGGCGGCGGCGTTCTCCTCGAACGCCACTTCGCCTCCCGCCGTCGTCGGCTCGCTCTCGCGGAAGCACTGCGGTTCGAGCGCGGCGGCCGTACACGCGACGACCACGGTCCGCCGGCAGCCGGTGGCGCGGTAGCGGTACTCCGCGATCTGCGTGAGATCGACCCTCGGCTCGGCGCACTCGAGCGCCTGCGCTCCGGTCCGGCGGGCGGCGCTGCCGGTGTCCCATTGCGAACAGGAGAGCGCCGCGAACGCCGCGACGGCCACGAGGAGAGAACGTCGCACGCCCATCACGCCGGTCGCCTCGCCGCGCTGCGCATCAACGCGCCCGTCACCCGACGAACCACCGGCCGCGGTCCGAGCCCCGCCAGCGCGGTCCCGAGGTGGTTGAGCACGCCCGGGATGGAGACCGCGCGGCCGCGTTCGTAGTCGATGAGCGCCCGCCCCACCGTCCGGCTGGCGCTCATCGTCATCAAGCGCTGCGCGGGAGCGATCCGGAAGGCCGCGCGCGCCTGAAAGCCGGTCGGTACGGGCCCCGGGCAGAGCGCCATGACCGCCACGCCACGCCCGCGCACCTCCTCGTGCAGCGCCTCCGTGAAGTGCAGCACGAACGCCTTGGTGGCGGCGTACGCCGCGAAGGTGGCTGCCGGTTGGAAGCCCGCCGTCGAGGCCACGTTGAGGACACCGCCGCGCCCCCGCTCCAGCATGCCCGGCAGGAGCGCGCGGGTGAGCGCGACGACGGCCTCGCAGTTGAGCGTGACCATCCCGCGCTGCTCGCGCGGGTCGCCGTGCACGAAGTCGCCGTGCATCCCGAAGCCGGCGTTTCCGATCAGGTGATCGATGGTGACGTCCAATCCCGCCACCTCGTCGATCAGCCGGTCGATGCCCTTCGGCGCCGCGAGATCCGCCCCCAGCACGCGGGTGCCGACGCCGTGGCTCGAGCCGAGCTCGGCGGCCAGCGCCGAGAGCTTGTCGACCGAGCGCGCGCTCAGGACCACCGAGAGCCCGCGCGCGGCGAGCTGACGGGCGAACTGCTCTCCCAGCCCCGAAGAAGCTCCGGTGACCAGGGCCCACTGTCCGGATACCAGCACGGGCCGGATGATGCGACGTCCGCGCTCCGAGCGCCAACCCGCGGCCTCTCGAGGGGACGCGTCAATAGGCGTTGCGGTGCACCTTCGGGCTGAACACGGTGAGCGCGATGATTTTGAGGTCGAGCATGAGGCCCCAGCGGCGGATGTACTCGAGGTCGTGCTCGACGCGCTTCTCCATCTTCTCGAGCGTGTCGGTCTCGCCGCGCCAGCCGTTGACCTGCGCCCAGCCGGTGAGGCCCGGCTTGACCTTGTGGCGCAGCATGTAGCCCTGGATGCGCCGCCGGTAGAGCTCGTTGTGGGCCACGGCGTGAGGACGCGGGCCGACGAGGCTCATGGTCCCGGTCACCACGTGGAAGAGCTGGGGGAGCTCGTCGAGCGAGGTTCGGCGTAGGAGCGCGCCGAAGGGCGTGATGCGCAGGTCGTTGCGCGTGGCTTGCCGCACCGCGTCGCCGTCCTCCGCGACCGTCATGGTCCGGAACTTCAGCACGTGGATGACCTCGCCGTTCAAGCCGTAGCGCCGCTGCCGAAAGAAGACGGGCCCCGGGCTGGTGAGCTTGATGACGAGCGCGATCAGCGCCATCGGCACGGCGGCGACGGCCAGGGACCCCGCGCCGAGCACCACGTCCTCGATCCGCTTGATCCAGCCGTCCACACCGTAGAAGGGGCTCTCGAAGATGCTGACGACGGGGATGTCGTCGAGGCTGGACCACTGCCCGTGGAGCAGGTCGAAGGCGAAGAAGTCCGGCACCATGTAGACGCTGGCGGTCGTGTCCGCGAGCTTGCGGAAGAGGGCGTTCACCCGCGGCTCCGCCCGCAGCGGGAGCGCCACGTAGACGAGGTCGACGTCACCCACCCGCGCCTCCCGCACCAGGTCGTCGAAGCCGCCGGCGAGCACGCCGAGCTCCTCCGGCACGTCGTGGCAGCGCTCGCGCGAGCGGTCCTCGAAGAAACCGACGATCTCCATCCCCAGCCAGGGCGCCTCGTGGATCCGGAGCGCGACCCGCTCGGCCATCTCGGTCAGCCCCACGATGGCCACGCGGCGGGTATTGCGGCCGCGCCGCCGCGCCTCTTGCAGGCTCAGCCGCACCGCCGCCCGCCACACGCTGACCGCCAGGGGCGCGCCGAGGAACCACCCGACCGTGATCACCCGGCTGAAGCTCGCGCTCTCTTTCAGCGCGAACGCGGCGAAGAGCAGCACCGTCGCGACGATGCCCCACGCGGTCCACACCCGCAGCAGCTCGCGCTTGAGCGGGACACCGCGCCACGCGGTGTACAGACCGCACGCCTCGGCGACGAAGAGAAAGCCGAACACGGCCGCGCCGGTCGCCCAGGTGTCGGCCGGGTCCCAGGCGCGTGCGTCGTAGACCAGCGCCATCACGCAATGTGTCACGGCGATCCAGGTGGCGTCGGCCAAGCGTGAGGCGAGCACCAATTTCGAATGATATGGGCGAATCAATCCGCGGTCGGACGGCATCGTCTCGATTCCCCTGTGTTCGAGTTTCCCGATTCCGGCTGGAGCGGGATTCAACGCTCGTGCCGAAGGGAAATCGCCGGCTGAAGGACGACGTCGGTGCCGCATCTCGTCACGCCGCTCGATGGGCGCTCACCACGCTCGTCCCGGCGGTGTCAGCGCCTCGGGAGGCTTGGCAGTCCGTTGGAGCACCTCGCTCCTCGGTCTTCGGGCGGGACACCCCGTCTGGGCGTCCGTTCCTCCGAGCAAGTGCTCGTCGGCCGAACACCCGGCCGGGCCGTCGCGCTCCGAATTCCTCCGGGCTCGGTACTTCGACGGCCTGCTCGATTGAGACGCGGGGCGTGATGGCTGGCGCGCGCTTCCCCAGCCGAGGCTCCGGGCCACAACCGGGGGGCGCGTCCATGCGACCACGCCGCTGCGAGCGTCTCGGCCCTGACCTTGCTTCGCGGTGTGGCTCGGAGTTGCACCGTGACCCCAGCGAAACGAAGCGCATCTCTCCTGGTTCTGGTCATCTCGTGCGTGGCGCTGCTCGCAGGCTGCGGCGGTAGCCTGCCTTTGGTGCCGGCCACGCCGGGGGACGACGAAGGCTTCGAGGCCGTCGGGGATACGACCCCGCCCGGCATGGAGCCCGAGCCGCCGCGCCCGATGTCCCTGTACCCGGGAGACGTGGTGACGCTGCGGATGATCAGCCTCGACACCGACGAGGTCGAAGGCCTGATCGTCGACGAGCGCGGCGTCCTCCACGTGCCGCTGGCGGGTGACGTCGAAGTCGCGGGGTTGCCTCTCGAGGAGGCGGAGGCGCACATCGAGGAGGCCCTGCACCGCTTCGACCGCACGGTGCGCGCGACCATCATCGTGAGCGACGCGGCGGGTCATCAGGCGACGGTGATCGGCGCCGTCGGCGAACAGGGTCGCGTGATCGTGGTCCCCGGGATGCGGGTCGCCGATCTCTTGGCCGCCGCCGGTGGTCCCGAGGTCAACAGCGAGGACGGCGTCAGCGCCATCGTCGCCGATCTGGACGGCGCACGGCTGGTGCGAAACGGGGAGACCGTGCCGGTCAGCATCGCGCAGGCGATCACCGGCGACCCGCGGCACAACGTGCGGGTCCAGCCGGGCGACCACCTCTACGTGCCGCCGCAGCTCGGCACGCTCGTCAGCGTCCTCGGCGAGGTGGAGCAAGCGCGCGTGATGGCCTACCGGCCGGGCATCCGGCTCACCCAGGCCCTCGCCCTCGCGGGCGGGCTGACCCGCGACGCGAACGGGGGCGACATCCACATCGTCCGCGGCTCGGCCAGCCACCCGCGCGTCTATCACGCCGCCGTCGATCACGTCGTCGCCGGCGACCTGCCAGACCCGGTGCTCGCGCCCGGTGACGTCGTCTACGTCGGCAGCAGCGCGGCCGCGGACGTACGCGAGGTGCTCGCCGCCATCGGTCCGCTCACCACCCTCGCGACCACCGCCACATGGAGTATTGCGGCAGTGGCCACCCGGCCCTGATCTCCCGGCTCGGCTCCCGGCGCGAATCGACCTCGAACCAACCGAGAAGCTTCCCTACACCGATGGAGAATCGATGAACCTCGCGATTCCATTTCGTTGCTACGTGATCGGCGGCGAGTCCCTGCTCGTTCAATGCACGGAACGACTCCTCGAGCAGGGGCATCGAGTCCTCGGCGTCATCACGGAGTCGGAGGACATCGCCCGCTGGGCGCACGACCGCGAGCTCCGCGTGATCGAGCCGGGCCCCGACCTGGCGTCCCGCATCGGGGACGAGCCCTTCGAGTGGCTCTTCAGCATCGCACATCTCTCCATCATCCCGGACGACGTGCTGCGCTTGCCGGAGCGTGGCGCCATCAACTTCCACGACGGGCCGCTGCCGCGCTACGCCGGGCTCAACGCGACGAGCTGGGCGATCCTGCAGGGCGAGCGCACCCACGGCGTGACGTGGCACCGGATCGAGGGCGGCGTGGACGAGGGCGACGTCGTGGCGCAGCGCCTCTTCGAGCTCGCCGAGCAGGAGACGGCGCTCACCCTCAACACCCGCTGCTACGAGCTCGGGATCGAGACCTTCGCGCAGCTCGTCGACGAGCTCGGCCGCGGCGAGGAGAACCGGCGGCCGCAGGACCTGAGCCAGCGCACCTACTTCGGCCGCCACGACCGCCCGCCGGCCGCCTGCGTCGTCGATTGGACGCAGCCGGCCCACCGCATCGACGCGATGGTGCGAGCCCTCGACTACGGTCGCTACGCGAACCCGGTCGGCGTGCCCAAGATCGTACCCGCGGGCGGCGCGCTGCTCGTCTCCGAGGTGAAGCGCGGCGCCGACAGCGTGGGCGAGCCGCCGGGGACGGTGCTCGGCTGGGACGACGAAGGGCTCGAGGTCGCGACCTCGACCGGCTCGCTGATCTTCGGGGGCGTGACGAGCGCCGACGGATCGGCCGTCTCGCCCGAAGAGGGCCGGCAGCGCGGGATCGAGCCCGGGACGCAGCTCGCGCTCCGGCCCGAGGACCGCGCCCGCCTGAGCGAGATCGACTCGGACCTCGCTCGGCGCGAACCCTTCTTCGTCCGCCGGCTCGCGGCCGCGCACCCCGCCCGGTTGGCCGAGGTGAGCCACGCGGCGACCGAGCCGGTCCGGCTGGAGCGGCGAGCGCTGCGCACCGGCGCCGATCCGGCCACGCTGGCTGCGGCGCTCGGGGCCTGGCTCGGTCGGGTCGGCGGCGTCGAGCGCTGTGACGTCGCCTACCGCCACCCCGCCATCGCCCCCCGCGTGCGCGGCGCCGAGCCGCTCTACGCGACGCACGTGCCGCTCCGGCTCGAGGTGCCGCGAAGCGCGCCCTTCGGCGACGTGGTCGATGCCTGCCGGCGGGAGCTGGCCCGGCTGGACGACGCGGGCACCTACCTGACCGACCTGATCCGTAGGCAGCCGGCGCTGCGGGTCCCCGACTGGGACGTGGCGCTCGAGATCACCGACGAGCTCGAGCGCGCGGCGCCTCCGCCCGGCACGGCCGCCGCCGTGGTGACCGACGGAACGCGGGCTGCGCTCGTCTTCGACGCCACCCGCCTCTCCGAGGACGCGGCCGCCCGCATCCAGCACCAGCTCGAAGTGGTCTTCGAAGCGGGCGCCAGCGCGCCGGATCTTCGCGTCGGCGAGCTGCCACTCCTCTCGGAGGACGAGTGCCGTCGGGTGTTGGTGGAGTGGAACGCCACCGCCGCCGACTACGCCCGCGACGCCTGCGTGCACCGCCTCTTCGAAGCGCAGGTCGACCGCACGCCCGACGCCATCGCAGTGACCGACGGAGCGGGCTCGCTGACCTACGCCGAGCTCGACGAGCGAGCGAACCAGCTCGCACATCAGTTGATGGCCCTCGGTGTCGGGCCGGACGTACCGGTGGGGCTGGCGACCGACCGCTCGGCCGAGATGATGATCGGCGCGCTCGGCATCCTGAAAGCCGGCGGCGCGTACGTGCCGCTCGACCCGACGTATCCGGCCGAGCGCATCGCCTTCATGCTCGAGGACAGCCGCGCGCCGGTCGTCGTCACGCAGGCCGGACAGCGCGGCGTGCTGCCCGCGGAGGGGCGCCGGCTGGTGCTCCTCGACGACGACGCGAGCGCCATCGACTCCCGACCGCGCGAGCGCCCGGCCTCGCCCGTGTCGAGCGCGAGCCTCGCCTATCTCATCTACACCTCCGGCTCCACCGGCACGCCCAAGGGGGTCATGGTCGAGCACCGGAACGTGGCCAGCTTCGCCGCCGGCATGGACGCCGTCATCGCGCCCCAGCGACCGGGCGTCTGGCTCGCGGTGACCAGCCTGAGCTTCGACATCTCCGTGCTCGAGCTCTTCTGGACGCTCTCGCGCGGGTTCGAGGTGGTGCTCGCGAGCGACGCCGAGCGGAAGCCGGTGCCGACCAGACCGACCGGCGGCGACATCGACTTCTCGCTCTTCTACTTCGCGTCGGACGAGGGGGAGCGCGCGGCCGACAAGTACCGCCTCCTGCTGGAAGGCGCGCGCTTCGCCGACACCCACGGCTTCAGCGCGGTGTGGACACCGGAGCGCCACTTCCACGCCTTCGGCGGGCTCTACCCGAACCCCTCGGTCGCCAGCGCGGCGCTCGCCGTGATCACCGAGCGGGTGAAGATCCGCGCCGGGAGCTGCGTGAACCCGCTCCACCATCCGATCCGCGTCGCGGAGGAGTGGGCGCTGGTGGACAACCTCTCGAACGGCCGGGTCGGCATCTCCTTCGCCGCCGGCTGGCAGCCCAACGACTTCGTGCTCCGGCCCGGCGTCTTCGGCACGCACAAGCAGCGGATGATCGACGAGATCGACGTCATCCGGCGGCTCTGGCGCGGCGAGACGCTGGAGCTCGAGGGCCCCGCCGGCCCCGTCTCCGTGCGCACGCTGCCGCGGCCGGTGCAGGAGGAGCTCCCCTTCTGGATCACGGCGGCCGGCAACCCGGAGACGCTTCGCGCTCGCGGGTCGCCTCGGCGCCGGCATCCTCACCCACCTGCTCGGCCAGAGCATCGACGAGGCGCGCGCGAAGATCGAGGTCTACCGCGCCGCCTGGCGCGAGGCCGGCCACCCGGGCGAGGGCCACGTCACCCTGATGCTGCACGCCTTCGTCGGCTCCGACGAGGAGATGGTGAAGGAGACCGTCCGCGAGCCGATGAAGGGCTACCTGCGGAGCTCGATGATGCTCATCCAGCAGCACGCGTGGTCCTTCCCCGCGTTCAAGCGCCATGCGCGCGAGGACCGCTCCTTCGCGGACAACTTCCAGAACCTCTCCGACGAGGACACCGAGGCGCTCCTCGACCACGCGTTCGAACGCTACTACGGCACCAGCGGCCTCTTCGGGACGCCCGAGAGCTGCCTCGACATGGTCGCGCGCTGCCGCTCCATCGGCGTCGACGAGATCGGCTGCCTGATCGACTTCGGGATCGACAGCGAGACGGTGCTCACCCACCTGCCCTACCTCGACCGGCTGCGGGCCGCCGCCTGCGCGCCCACCGATGCGAGCGAGAGCGAGCCGGTCGCGGCGCTCCTCGCCTCGCGCGGCGTCACGCACATGCAGTGCACGCCCTCGATGGCGCGCATGCTCTTGGCCGACGACGCAGCGCGGGAAGCGCTGCGCGGGCTGAAGCACCTCCTGATCGGCGGCGAGGCGTTCCCGGTCTCGCTGGCCCGCGAGCTGCGCCGCGCCACCGGCGCCCGCATCACCAACATGTACGGCCCGACGGAGACCACCATCTGGTCGGCGACCGAAGAGGTCGACGAGCTCGTCCCCCTGGGTCCGGGCACGGTCTCGATCGGCCGTCCCATCGCGAACACGCGGCTCTACGTGCTCGACTCGGACCGCCAGCCGGTGCCGGTCGGCGTCGCGGGGGAGCTCTACATCGGCGGCGACGCCGTCACCCGCGGCTACTTCGAGCGCCCGGAGCTCACCGGGCCGCGCTATCTCCCCGATCCCTTCGCCGAAGAGCCCGGCGCGCGCATGTACCGGACCGGCGATCAGGTGCGATACCGGCCGGACGGTCACGTCGAGTTCCTCGGCCGCATGGACCACCAGGTGAAGGTCCGCGGCTATCGGATCGAGCTCGGCGAGATCGAGGCGCGGCTGGCGGAGCACCAGAGCGTGCGCGAGGCGGTGGTGCTCGCCCGCGAGGACGCACCGGGGGATACGCGCTTGGTAGCCTATGTCATCCCGAACGCTGAATCAGCTCGACGCCGGCGCCATGAAGGCATTTCTCCGCCAGCGTCTACCCGAGTTCATGGTGCCTTCGCACATCGTGCGGATGGACCGCTTCCCGCTCACGCCGAACAAGAAGATCGACATGAGCTCGCTCCCGCGGCCCGACGCCGCCGGTCCGCCGACACCGATCGCCAGCGCCGTGCCCTCGGGCGACGTGGAGGAGACCATCGCCGGCATCTGGAAGCGGATCCTCGGGCTCGAGCGGGTGGGCAGTCACGACAACTTCTTCGATCTGGGCGGACACTCGCTCCTGGCCGTGCAGGCCCATCGGGAGATCAGAGAAGCCCTGAGCCGTGAGCTGACCGTGACGGACATCTTCCGCTTCCCGACCATCGCCGCGCTCGCGGCCCATCTGGACGGCGACGCGGGCGAGAGCCCGAGCAGCCTGCGCGCGAGCGCCGATCGCGCAGCGGCGAGACGAAGCGCGGCCGCGGCTCCCCGGCGGGTGATGCGGCGGCGTTAGCGTCCGTTGACCCTCCTCTTGCAGAGACCGCGCTCAGGGGCACGCAGCCGTCCTTTGGCGATTGCCACGTGCACTCCCGCGCTCGGTGTCTTGGTCATCTTCGTGGACACCCATCGCAATTCATCGACGGTGACGTACCCCGGTGGCGATCCACGTTCGGAGGGGCGGAGCCTCGGGAGGAACGGGCAGTGAGCCGGCAGCACGCGCACTTCGACGACGAGGACACGAAGCCGAAACGGCCCGGGCTGCCCGTCGACCTCCACCGCGTCTTGCGCGCCATCGCGCGCGGCAAGGGCTGGCTCGCGGTGGCGGCGACGGCCGGCGCGGTGCTGGGCGTCGTGGTCGGCAAGTTCGTGATCCCCCACACCTACCAGGCGACCGCGTCGCTCCGCTACGAGGGCATGCCGGGGCAGGCCGGGCTCGACGCGCAGCGCGACCTGCCCTCGCTGGTCTCCATCGCGCACTCGGAGCCGATGATGATCGCGCTCCGCGAGCGGATGCACATGCCCGACGCCAGCGTGGAGGCGATGCAGCGGCTGGTGGAGATCGAGTCGGACCCGACGAGCGGGCTCGTCTCGTTCAAGACCTTCGATCACAGCGCGCGCGGCGCCGCCCGGATGGCCAACACAGTGGCCGCGCTCTTCCTCGAGCATCACCGCGAGCGCCGGCGCCGCCAGCTGGAGACGGCGATCGCAGGTCTGCGCGAGCGTATCGCCGCGGCCACGACCGAGCTCCAGTCGGCGCGCCGCCACTACGACGGCTTCCGCGAGCAGAACCACATCACCGATCTGAGCGCCGAGCAGGAGCAAGCGATCACCGAGGCGGCCCACCTGCAGTCCGAGGCGGACCTCGCCGAGGCGGAGGTGGAGGCGCTCACGGCGCGCGTGCAGCAGCTCCGGAGCGCGGTCTCGCGCACGCCACGCCTCGAGGCGACGGCGAGCGGTTCGTCCCGCGACGCCGAGCGGCTCCGCGAGCTCGAGGGGCGCCTGCAGGAGGCCCGGAGCAGCCTCTCCGAGCAGCACCCCCAGGTGCAGGCGTTGACCCGCCAGGTCGCCTCGCTCCGCGGTCGCGTCCGAAGCGGGGGCGGCAGCTCGACCCGCATGGGGGTGAGCAACCTGCACGAGGAGCTCCAGACCAACCTCGCCGAGGCCGAGACGGAGCTCGAGGGCGCGCGCCACCGCCACGGGTCGCTGGCCCAGCTCGCGCAGCAGGCCCAGACGCGCACCAACCGGTTCAGCACCATGGAGGGCCGCGCCGCCAGCCTCCTGGCGCAGGTCAACGTGAAGCAGGCGCTCGTCAACGACCTCACCGAGCAGAAGGCCCGCGCCGAGGACGGGCTGCGCGAGATCCAGACCGGCTTCCGGCGCCTGGCCACGGCGCAGCCGCCCGAGGACGCGATGGCGTCCAAGCAGCGCTACCTGGTCGCCGCGGCCATCCCGGCGCTCCTGGTGTCCTTGGTGATGGGCTGGCTGCTCTTCCGCGAGCTGCGCGGGCTGCGCGTGCAGACCCCGGCCGAGGTCGCGTGGTGGGGCAACGGCCCGGTGATCGGCGCCACCGTGTGGCCTCGGGATCCGCGCGGGCTGATCGATCTGATCGCGGACATGGACGACCGAGCGCCCGAGGCGCGCGGCACGATGCTCGTGGTGGGCGCCACCGACACCGAGCGGCACCTGGCGGGCGAGATCGCGGGGCAGCTCAACCACGACTGGAGCGCGGCCACCGTGATGGACATGCCGGTCATCGGCGCCCTGCCCCCGCCCGACGAGGACGCGACGGCGGAGGACGATGACATCATCGATTTGGATCCGATGAGCGGCGGCGTGAGCGACCACGAGAGCGCCGCGATGCTGGCGCCGCTCTTCACCGACGACGAGCTCGATGGCCCCGTGCCCTCGTCGCACGACCACGACGTCGATGAGCCCTACCAACGCCTCCTCTGCACGGCCTGGACGGGCCCGCCGGAAGGGCAGGCGCTGCGACGCGCCGCCCGCCTCGCGGACCGCGTGCTGGTGGTCGTGGCCAGCAACGAGCTGCGGGCCGACGCGCTGGCCCGGATGAAGACCCGGCTCGGGCGAGAGGGCGGCGTGGGCTTCGTGGTGGTGGCCCTCAGCGACGACGTCGCTCGCTTGCCCGACCGCGCCGGGCCCATCGAAGAGTTCTGGGAAGGGGCGGTCGACCCGTGACGCGGCGACCCGTGACAGCGGCGCGGCGGAAGGTCCTGGCGATCAGCTCCGGCGGCGGCCACTGGGTCGAGCTCTTGCGCCTGCGGCCGGCGTTCGAGGGGCACGACGTGGTGTATGCGACCGTCTCGGAGCGCTACCGCGAGCAGGTCGCGGGCGCACCGCTCTCGGTGGTGCCGGACGTCACGCGCTGGGAGCGGCTGGGCCTCCTGCGGACGGCGGCGTCGGTGCTGCGCCTCTTGCTCCGGGAGCGCCCCGACGTGGTCATCTCGACGGGCGCCCTCCCCGGCTTCTTCGGCGTGGTGCTCGCGAAGCTCCTCGGCGCGCGCACCATCTGGGTGGACAGCCTGGCCAACGTGGAGGAGCTGAGCATGAGCGGCCGGACGGTCGGCAGGTACGCCGATCTCTGGCTCACCCAGTGGCCCGAGCTGGTTCGGCCTGGTGGGCCGCGCTACGCGGGCAATGTCCTGGACGGTTGAAGGTGCGGAGGGGGTCGACGCGATGCGGATCTTCGTGACGGTGGGCGCGCAGATGCCCTTCGACCGGCTCATCGCCGCCATGGACGCGTGGGCGGCGGCGCACCCGGCACACGAGGTCTTGGCGCAGATCGGGGACGGGGCCGCGCCGCGCCACCTGAACGCGACGCGCATGCTCTCGCCGGCGGAGCTCGGGCGCGCCTTCGACGACGCGGACCTCGTGGTCGGCCACGCCGGGACCGGGACGCTCTTCGCCGCGCTCGAGCGGGGGACGCCGATTGTGGTGTTGCCGCGGCGGGCCGCGCGCATGGAGACCCGCAACGATCACCAGGTGGCCACCGCCGCGCGCTTCGCGGCCCGCGGGGGCGTCTCGGTGGCGTGGGAGGAAGACGAGCTGCCCGCCCGCATCGCCGAGGTCGACCTCCGGGGTGCCGGGCCGCGCCTGCCCGCGCAGGCCGGCGGCCCCTTGGTCCGCGCCATCGCGGACTTCATCGGCGGCGCGACCGGCGCTGCCATGCCGAGGGACACACCGAGGGACATGCCGCGGGACAGGCGACCCGACACCGACGAGGGCGCGCGCGCGTCCGCCGACACGACGCGGCACGCGAGCGACCCCACGGCCCACCGCGCCGGCGCCGACGCCTCCGACACCGCCCGGGGAGGCGCGGCCGGAGGGCCGGATCCCGCGCCACCTTCGCCCGCGATGCGCATCGTCCGCCGCGCGCTCACGGGCTTCCTCCCCCGCGCCGCGAACCTCGCGCTCCACACGACCGATCCTTCCCCGCGCGCCGGCGGAGGCGACACACCCGACGCGAGGAACGCCGTGGTGCGCGCCCTCGCGAGATTCGCCGGATCCCTCGCGCGGCGCGTGGACCTGACGCGGCCTCCTGCTAGCTTGGCGACGCCATGAACATCCTCGTCACGGGTGGAGCGGGCTTCATCGGGAGCCACATCGCGGACGCGCTTCTCGAAGCCGGACACGAGGTCGTCGTGCTGGACGACCTCAGCACGGGACGCCGCGAGAACGTGCCGGACAAGGCGCGCTTCGTGGAGGGCGACATCCGCGACGGCGCGCTGGTCGAGCGTGTCTTCGCGGAGCACCGGCCCGACGTCGTCTGTCACCAAGCCGCACAGACCTCCGTCTCGGTGAGCACCCGCGAGCCGGTGCGCGACGCCGAGATCAACGTCGTCGGCGCCATCCGCCTGCTCGAAGCCGCGCGCCAGAACGGCGTGAAGCGCATGGTCTTCGCGAGCACCGGCGGCGCCATCTACGGCGAGGTGCCCGGCGAGGAGCGCGCCGACGAGAGCACCCCCGCGCAGCCCCTCAGCCCCTACGCCTGCAGCAAGCTCGCGTTCGAGGGCTACCTCGCCGCCTACGAGCGCGAGTACGGCCTGCCCTACACCATCCTGCGCTACGCGAACGTCTACGGCCCGCGGCAGGACCCGCACGGCGAGGCCGGCGTCGTGGCCATCTTCTGCCAGCGCCTCTCCGCCGGCGAGCCCATCCGCATCAACGCGCGGCGCGAGGTGGGCGACGCGGGCTGCGTCCGGGACTACGTGTCGGTGCGGGACGTGGTGCGCGCGAACCTCCTCGCCATCGAGGGCGAGCTGAAGGCGAACGTGCTCAACGTCGGCACCGGCCGGGGCACGACCACGAAGACCCTCGCCGAGACCATCGAGCGCGCGCTGGGCGTGAAGGCGGAGCTCGGCCACGGCGAGCGTCGGGTCGGCGACATCGAGCGCTCGGTCCTCGAGCCGAACGCGGAGCTGCTCGCCTCGGCGCCGCCGCTCTCGCTCGAAGAGGGCATCGAAGAGACGGCGCGCTTCTTCGCTGCCAAGAGGTAGGCGGCCCCGAGAGCCGGCGGCCGCCTCGAACACCATCGTCGGAGGATTCGATGTGTGGCATCGCCGGCGCGATCGGCGCCATCGATCGGGACGTGCTCGACGCGGTCGAGCGGACGACCCACGCCCTGGCGCACCGCGGCCCGGACCAGTCCGGCCGATGGTCCTCGACCTCGAAGGGTCGTGGCGTCGCGTTCGGCCATCGGCGCCTCTCCATCCTCGATCTCAGCGAGGCGGGGCGGCAGCCGATGCGGGACCCACGGAGCGGCGTCGTCCTCGTCTTCAACGGCGAGATCTACAACTACCGCGAGCTGGAGCGGGAGCTGGCCGCCCTCGGCACCGAGCTCCGCTCCCGGAGCGACACCGAGGTCGTCCTCGCCGCCTACGCGCGCTGGGGTGAGCCCGTCATCGCCCGCTTGCGCGGCATGTTCGCGCTGGCGATCTGGGACCCGCGGGACGAGACGGTGCTCCTCGCCCGCGACCGGCTGGGCATCAAGCCGCTCTACCTGGCCGAGCGCGGCGGCCGCCTGCTCTTCGCGTCGGAGCTGCGCGGGCTGCTCGCCTCCGGTCTGGTCGACCGCAAGCTCGACCCGAGCGCGTTGGCCCGCTTCGTCTGGCACGGCTTCGTCCCCGGACCCGGCACCCTGATCGAGGGCGTGTCCCTCTTGCCCGCGGGAACGACGATGCGGGTCGGCCTCGACGGCCGCCTGCGCGAGCCGAAGCGCTACTGGACGCTGCCGCGCGCCCGGCCCGACGCCGACGAAGAGGGCGCCGTCCGCCACCTGGCCGACACCCTCGCCGAGGCCGTCCGGCTGCGGCTCGTCTCCGACGTCCCGCTCGGCGTGTTCCTGAGCGGTGGCGTCGACTCGAGCGCGGTGGCCGCCCTCGCCCAGCGCGCCTCGGACGCGCCCGTCTCCACCTTCACCATCCGCTTCCCCGAGGCGGCGTGGGACGAGTCCGCATACGCGCGAAAGGTCGCCGATACGCTCGGCACCGAACACCGCGAGGTGACGCTGAGTGAATCGACGTTCCTCGACGGCCTGGACGACGCGCTGGCCTCCATCGACCAGCCGACCTTCGACGCCATCAACACCTACTTCGTGAGCCGCGCGGTCAAAGAGGCCGGCCTGACGGTGGCCCTCGCCGGCACCGGCGGAGACGAGCTCTTCGGCGGCTACGCCAGCTTCGTCGATCTCCCGCGCGCCCGCCGGATCGCAGGAAGACTGGCGGGTGTCCCGGAGCCCATCCTGAACCGGGCCGCGAAAGTGGCCACGCGCCTCCGGACCGGCGCCGCGGGCGAGGTCGCGCCGCAGACCCGCTGGGGGAAGCTGGCCGACGTCCTGGCCACCCGCGGTGATCTCCTCGCGCTCTACCAAGTGAGCTACGGCCTCTTCTCGCGGGAGCTGGCGAGCGAGCTGGCATTGACGACCCCGCCGGATGTGGCGTGGGGACTGGATCGAGCGCACGCCGACGCCCTGCGTGCGGGCATCGAAGGCGAGCCGGACCTGGCGGCGATCACCGATCTGGAGCTCTCGAGCTTCCTCGGGGAGCGGCTCTTGCGCGACACCGACGCGGCGTCGATGGCCGTCTCGCTGGAGGTGCGGGTCCCGCTCCTCGACCACGAGGTGGTGGAGGCCCTGGCGCGGGTCCCGATCGCGCGGCGCTATCACCCCCTTCGAAAGAAGACGCTCCTGAAAGAGATGGTGCGACGCGAGCTCGACCCGGCGCTCTTCGATCGACCCAAGGCCGGGTTCGAGCTGCCGCTGGACCGCTGGTGCCGGCAGGGGCTGGGCCCGCGGATGGCCGAGACCTTCCGGGACGTGGCGCACGCGCGGCGGATCGGCCTCGACGGCGAAGCGATGGCGCGCTTGTGGCGCGCGTTCGAGGCCGGCGGGCCCGGCGTCTACTGGTCGCGGGTGTGGGCGCTCTTCGTCGTGTCGTGGTGGTGTCGCGCGCACCGCGTCTACCTATGAGCGCACGTCGCGGGGGGCCCTCTCTCGAGAGCCCCCGCGGACATCTCGCGGCTCGCCGCCGGACGCGTGCGCCGAGCCGCTCGACCACGCGTCGCCGCGCGCGCGCATGCCGGTTGGAGGACGAATGGGTGAGCCGAGGATTTACTGTCCCGTCGCGCGGCCGATGGGCCGTCGCTACTGCCTGATCACACCCTGCCGTGACGAGGCCCGTTACATCCGCAGCACGCTGGAGACGACCACCCGCCAGAGCATGCCGCCGGCGCTGTGGGTCATCGTCGACGACGGCTCGACGGATGGGACGGCGGAGATCCTGGCCGAGTACGCGGCGAAGCACGACTACATCGTGGTGGTGAAGCGCGAGGACCGCGGCGCGCGCGCGGTCGGCCCGGGCGTCATCGAAGCGTTCTACGACGGCCTGTCGCACGTCGACCTCACGGACTTCGACTACGTCTGCAAGTTCGACGGCGACCTCGAGATGCCGCCCCGCTACTTCGAGCGGGCCATGGAGCGGATGGAGCGCGACCCCTACCTCGGCAACGTCTCCGGCAAGCTCTTCGAGCGCAAGCCGGACGGTCGCCTGTGGATGGAGCGGACCGGCGACGAGAACGCGGTGGGGCCGGCGAAGTTCTACCGGGTCGGCTGCTTCCAGGAGATCGGCGGGTTCGTGCGCGAGGTCTCCTGGGACGGCATCGACGGCCACCTCTGCCGCATGAACGGCTGGATCGCCCAGTCGACGAACGATCCCGAGATGCGCATCGTGCACCTGAGGCCGATGGGCAGCAGCCAGGAGAACATCCGCGTGGGGCGGATCCGCTGGGGCCGCGGCAAGTACTTCATGGGCTCGGCGCCCTACTACGTGCTGGCCGTGGCGGCGTACCGCTCGATGGAGCCGCCGTGGATCGTGGGCGGCGCCGCCATCACCTGGGGCTACCTGAAGGCCGCGCTGAGCAACCACCCTCGCTACGACAACCCCGCCTACCGGCGCTACGTCCGGCGCTTCGAGCGCGCGCAGCTCTTCATGGGCAAGAAGCGCGCGACGGCGGTCGAGAACGCGCGCATCCGCCGCGCGGGTCCGCCCAAGGGCGAGCTCATCCGGTCCACCGCCCGCGCCGAAGCGGCCGAGTAGCCGAGGGTCGTTGGAGCGCGAGAGAGGGCTCCCTCCGCCACCCGCCGAGGGAGCCCCCGCGCAAGACCGCCCGCAACCGACCAACGCAAGCCCGGCCCCGACCCGAGCGAGCCCGATCGCGACCTGGGCAAGCCTGATCGGGGCCCGGGCAAGCCTGTTCGCGACCTGGGCAAGCGCCATCGGATCCTCGGCAACCCCGATCGCGACCTGGGCGAGCGCGAGCACGACCTGGGCGAGCGCGAGCGGGAGCCGTGCACGCGTGGTCGCGACCCGTGCAGGCGCGGCAGGGACCGCTGCAAGCCCGATCGGCCTCCGTGCGAGCGTGATCGCGACCGGTGAAAGCTCGTTCGGCCTCCGTGCAAGCGTGACGGGCCTCCGTGCGAGCGCGATCGGCCTCCGTGCGAGCGGGACCGGCCTCCCTGCAAGCGTGATCGGCCTCCCTGCAAGCGCGATCGGCCTCCCTGCAAGCGGGACCGGGCCTCCCTGCAAGCGTCATCGGCCTCGGTACAAGCGTCATCGGCCTCCGTGCAAGCGTCGATCGGCCTCCCTGCAAGCGTGATCGGCCTCCCTGCAAGCGTGATCGGCCTCCCTGCAAGCGTCGATCGGCCTCCCTGCAAGCGTGACCGGCCTCCGTGCGAGCGTCATCGGCCTCCCTGCAAGCGTCGATCGGCCTCCCTGCAAGCGCGATCGGCCTCCCTGCAAGCGGGACGGCCTCCCTGCAAGCGTCATCGGCCTCCGTGCAAGCTCGTTCGGCCTCCGTGCGAGCATGATCGGCACCTGTGCAAGCGTGACGGGGACCGGTGCAAGCGTGACGGGGACCGGTGCAAGCGTGGCGGGGACCGGTGCATGCGTGGCGAGGACCGGTGCAAGCGGGATCGGCCTCCGTGCGAGCGGGATCGGCCTCCGTGCGAGCGGGATCGGCCTCCGTGCAGGCGTGATCGGCACCGGTGCAGGTCGGGCCGCGACCGGTGCGGGACCCACCACCGGCCCGCCCCCGCGACAACATGCCGCAGGGTCCGAGCCTTGTCCGGGTGAGGGCACCACCCCAACGTGCCGGGCATGCGTACGAGCTTCGCGATCCTGTTTTTCACCTCGGTCCTCGGCGGCTGCTCGCCGGGCACGCGCGACGTCACCCTGCGTTTCGACGGGCTGGTCGGCGATCAGGCCGCGCGATGTGGCCAGACCTACTCGGGCATCGGCACGACGATGACCGACATGACCCTGGGCGACTTCCGCCTCTACGTGTCCGACGTGCGGCTGGTGACCGACGACGGGCGGGAGGTGCCGCTCGCGCTGAGCGCGAACGATTGGCAGATTGAGGACATCGCCCTCCTCGACTTCGAGGACGGGAGCGCCGGCTGCGAGTCGGGGACGCCCGGCACGAACGGCGTGGTGGTGGGCACGGTGCCCGACGACGGCGCGACCTTCACGGGCGTGCGCTTTCAGCTCGGCGTGCCCGAGGCCTCCAATCACCTCGACGTCTCGACGGCGGAAGGGCCGCTCGGCGTCGGCTCGATGTTCTGGAGCTGGACCGGCGGCTACAAGTTCCTCCGCACCGAGGGCCGCACGACCGGCCTCACCGACGGCTTCCGCGTCCACATCGGCTCCACCGGCTGCACCGGCGACGGGCGCGGAAACGTCAGCGGCTGCGTGCAATCGAACCGCGCCGACGTCGAGCTGAGCGGCCTCGATCCCGCCCTCGATCACATCGCCGTCGACCTCGCCTCGCTTCTGTCGGGCAGCGACATGGATCACCGACCAGGGCGGCGCGCCGGGCTGCATGGCCAGCTTCGACGATCCCGACTGCGAGCCGATCTTCCACGCCCTCGGGCTGCCCTTCGGCGGCACCCCGCCGGCCGGCGCCCAGCGGCTCTTCCGAGTCCGGGCGGGGAACTGATCCGATGGCACGGCTCCTGTCCGCGTGCGCCGCGCTGACGCTGCTCGCGTGCAGCATGGAGCCGGCGCTGCCGCGCTACGAGTGGCACCTCCCGCCCGGCTTTCCGGAGCCGGTCGTGCCCGACGACAACCCGATGAGCGAGGCCAAGGTCGAGCTCGGTCGCCACCTCTTCTACGACACGCGCTTGAGCCTCGATCAGACCTACTCCTGCGCGAGCTGTCACCAGCAAGCGCTCGCGTTCACCGACGGAATGCCGGTGAGCGTCGGGGTGACGGGCGCGCACACGCCGCGCAGCGCCATGAACCTGACCAACGTGGCCTACGTGTCGAAGCTGACCTGGGCGAACGACACGCTGGACACGCTCGAGGAGCAGGCGCTGGTGCCCATGCTCAACGAGGCACCGCCGGAGCTCGGGCTCTCGGGCGTCGAGGACGCGATGCTCGGCCGGCTGCGGGAGGATCCGGCCTATCCCAGCATGTTCGCCGACGCCTTCCCGGGCGAGCCCGACACCGTCACCCTGGACCACGTCGTGAAGGCCATCGCCGCGTTCGAACGGACGCTGATCAGCGGCAATTCGGCTTATGACCAGTACGTCTATCAGGGCGATGATGCGGCGCTGAGCGCCTCGGCGCGCCTCGGCCTGGAGCTCTTCAACGGCGAGCGTTTCGACTGCTTTCACTGTCACGGCAGCTTCGACTTCAGCGACTCGGTCGACCATCGGGGACTGGTCGCTCCCGAGGTCAGCTTCCACGACACCGGCCTCTACAACATCGACGGCCGCGGCGGTTATCCGGCCCCGAACCGCGGCCTCTACGAGCTGACCGGCGTGCGCGCCGACATGGGGAAGTTCCGCGCGCCGACCCTCCGCAACGTCGCCGTCACCGCGCCCTTCATGCACGACGGCTCCATCGCCACCCTCGAGGAGGTGCTGGACCACTATCAGGCGGGAGGCCGCACCATCACCGGCGGGCCCTACGCCGGCGTCGGCAGCGAGAGCCCCCTGAAGAGCATCTTCGTCCACGGCTTCGACGCGACCGAGGAGGAGCGCGCCGACGTGCTCGAGCTGCTCCGCAGCCTCACCGACGAGTCCTTCCTGACCGACCCGCGCTTCGCCGATCCCTTCGCGCCCTGAGACGCCGCGGGCGCCTGCCGTGCGGGGCGAGCCTCCGCCCGGGCTCACGCGTGTCGCGCGCGCGGTCCGAAGAAGCGGTCGAGCACGCGATGCCCGAACGCGAGCAGGTCGACCAGGATGCCGTAGAGGCAAGGCACGACCAGCACGGTCAGGAAGGTGGCGAAGAGCACGCCGAAGCCGAGCGAGATGGCCATCGGCACGAGGAAGCGCGCCTGCACCGAGCGCTGGAAGATCATCGGCGCCAGCCCGAGGAAGGTCGTCAGCGAGGTGAGGAGGATGGGCCGGAAGCGGCGAGCGCCCGCGTCCACGATGGCGCGCTCCGGCGGCATCCCGGCCTCCCGGTTCGCGTTGACGGTGCTGACCAGGAGCAGCGAGTCGTTCACCACCACGCCCGCCAGCGCGACGAGCCCCATCATGCTGCTCAAGCTGAGCGGATAGCCGAGCGCGAGATGCCCGAGCACGGCGCCGATCGCGCCGAGCGGGATGGCGATCATCACCACGATCGGCTGCAGGTAGCTCCGGAACGCGAGGGCGAGCAGCGCGTACATCACCACCATCGCCACGGCGAACCCGGTGCCGAGATCGCTCATCGCCTCGTTCTGGTTCTTCTGCGCGCCGCCGCTGGTCACCGAGAGTGCGCGGTAGCGCCCCTCGAGCCGCGGGATCGCGCTCGCCCGCAGGCCGCGCACCACCTCGTTGGCGTTGGTCCCGGCGGACACGTTCGCGGTCACGTGGACGACGCGCCGGGCGTCGACCCGCTGGATGGACGTCGCGGCGCGGGTGTAGCGGACGTTCGCCGCCTCGCGCAGGGGCACCTCGCCCCCCTCGGGCGTGCGGACGACGAGATCCTCCACGTTGGCGAGCGAGCTCCGCTCGCGCTCCGGAAGTCGAACGAGCACCCGCACCTCGTTGCGCCCGCGTTGGAAGCGATAGGCCTCCGCGCCGTAGAACGCGCCGCGGATCTGGGCCGCCAGGCCGGCTTGGGTCAGGCCGAGCGCGCGGCCGCGCGGCGTGAGCGTGAAGTCGAGCTGCTCCTTGCCCGGCGCCACGCCGTCGTCGACGTCCCTCACCCCCGCGTACTCCGCGAGCGCCGCCGCGAGCCGCCGCGCCGCGTCGTGCATGGTCTCGAGGTTCGGGTCGCTCACCTCGAGATCGATGTCGGGACCGCCCGACGCGCCGGTGGTGTAGTCGTACGACGTCCGCGTCACGCCCGGGATCGGTCCGGCCTCTCGCCGCCACAGCTCGGCGAACGTGCGGCTCGACGTGTCGCGCTCGCCGCTCGGGAGCAGGTTCAGCTGCACGGTGGCCAGGTGCCCGCCGCGCTCGAACGCGCCGCCCTCGCTCGCGCTGCCACGCGGGCCGCCGATGGCCGTGTAGATTCCGCGGATGATGGAGGCGCCCTCGTCCGTCTCGGCGGCGGCGCGGCGAGCGGCCTCTTCCATCTGCCGGGTCGCGGCGCGCGTGGTCGCGAGCGGCGTTCCGACCGGCATGTCGAGCGACACGCTGACCTGATCGGCTTCGATCTTCGGCATGAAGACGAACTCGATGCGCTTGCCCACCCAGAGCCCGTAGGTGGCGAGGAGCCCGAAGACGGCCAGCGCCAGCGTCAGGTAGCGCCACCGGAGCGCGAGCCGCGCGGTGGGCACGTAGAAGTGCGCGACGAAGCGCGCGAGCCCCGGCGCCACCTTCCCCCGCCCCACGAGCCCCATCAGCCAGAACAAAGGTCGCAGCAAGAACGCGAGCGGCCGCGGCATCGGATGGGTCAGGTGCGCCGGCAGCACGAGCAGCGACTCGACCAGCGAGCAGAGCAGGACGACGATGACGACGACCGGGATGTTGCGGAAGAGCTTCCCCGCCGAGCCGGGCACGAAGAGCATCGGCGCGAACGCCACGCAGGTCGTGGCCACGGCCAAGATCACCGGCGCCGCCACCGAGCGGACGCCCTTCACCGCCGCGCCCGCTTCCGAGAGGCCGCGCTCGCGCTCGTACTGAACGGCCTCACCGACGACGATTGCGTCGTCGACCACCATGCCGAGGGTGACGATGAACGCGAAGAGCGAGATGAGATTGATCGAGATGTCGAGCGGCGGGAGGAAGAGGAGCGAGCCGAGGAACGAGATCGGGATCCCGAGCGTCACCCAGAACGCCAGGCGCGGGCTGAGGAAGAGGCCGAGGATCAAGAGCACGAGACCGAGGCCGAGGTAGCCGTTGTGCAGCAAGAGCTGGATGCGGTCCTGGTAGACCTCGGAGCTGTCCCCCCAGGTCGCCACGCGCACACCGGCCGGCAGGTCGGCGCGCGCGGCGAGCTCCCGCACGGCCGCCGCCACGTCCATCGGCTTCTCGTCGCCGACCCGATACACGTCGAGCCGAACGGCGGGCCGGCCGTCGTAGAACGCCTCCTCGTCGGTCTCGGCGAGGATGTCCTCGACGTTGGCGACGTCGCGCAGCCGCACGCGGGTCCCGTCCGGTTGAGCGATGAGCACGATGTCGCCGAGCTCGCTCGCCCACTGCTTGCGGGCCGCGGTCCTCAAGAGCGTCTCGCCGCCGCGACCTCGCACGCGGCCGCCCGGGATCTGCACGGACCCGGCCCGGACGATCTCCGCGATCCGCTCCAGCGTGAGCCCGTAACGCCGCAGGTCCGCGCGCGGCACGTCGACGCTGATCTCCAGCGACCGCACGCTCGAGAGCTCGACGTAGGTGATGCGCGGGTCGGACAGGAGCTCGTCGCGCATCCGCTCCGCGACCTCGCGCAGGCCCAGCGGCCGGACGTCGCCGTAGAGGATGAGCGAGATGACCTGGCGGCGGTTGCTGGCCAGGCTGATCACCGGCTTCTCGGCGTCCTCCGGGAACGACGCGATGCGACCGACCGCGCTCTCCACACGGGAGAGGAGCTCGCGGGGATCGGCGCTCAGCCGCAGCTCCGCCGACACGATGCCCTGCCCCTCGGTGGCGACCGAGCGCACCTCCTTCACGCCGTCGAGGCCGCGCACCGCATCCTCCACCGGCAGGATGACGCCGTGCTCCACCTCCTCGGGGCTGGCGCCCGGATAGGCGACCTCGACCGTGACGATCGGCTGGGTGACCTCCGGGAAGACCTCCTGCCGGATCATCGGCACCATCATCAGGCCGCCGACCACGAAGAGGAGCATCACGAGGTTCGCGGCGACCGAGTTGTGGGCGAAGAAGCCCAGCAGGCCGCCCCGGCGCGCGCTCATCGCGGCCCGCCTCGCTCCGGCGCCAGCGAGGCCTGGAGGGGCTGCCTTCGTTCCGGCTGCTCCTCGCGCACGACGTCCACCTGCATTCCGTCCACCGGCGCCGCGAGCCGCGAGACGATGACCCGCTCGCCCGGCCGCACGCCCGAGGACACCAGCACGTCGTCCTCCCGGCGCCACACCACGTCGACCTGGCGGATCGCGAGGATGCCCGTGTCGGTGGCGATCCACACCTCGTCTCCGTCGCGGAGGCCCTCGCGCGGCACCACGACCACGCCCGGGATCGGCTCGGCCAGGATGCGCACGTCCACGAAGCTGCCCAGCAAGAGGGGAACGGGCGGCTCGGTCGTGTCGCCGTCGAGCGGGTCCGGCACCACGACCACCAGCTGCGCCATGCTGCCCCGCTCCGTCACGCGCGGGACCAGCGGCCCGACGTAGCCCCGCCAGCGATGCTCCCTCCCCCGCACCTCGATGGTCACCTGTGCCGGCGAGCCGCTCTGTCCGTCCGCGGTGGCCCGCGCGATCGATGGCAAGGCGTCGACCGGAACGGACACGTCGAGGTGATACGCATGCGTACCGACCAGGACCGCGATCGGCTGAGCGGGCCCCACCTGCTGCCCGGTGTCGACGGTCTCCGACACGACCGAGGCGTCGAAGGGCGCCTGCAGGGTGGTGTGCGCCAGGTCGAGCTCCGCCCGACGCAGGCCCGACTCGGCCGCGCCGAGCTGCTCGCGCGCCGCCCGCAGCTGAGGCTCCCGTCGCGCCAGGCGCCCGCCTTCGGGCGTAGCCGAGAGCGCATCGTCCGGGAAGAGCGCGCGCGCCCGCTCGGCGACGGCCCGCTCGGCTTGCTCGCGGGTCAGCGCCAAGCGCGCCTCTCCGATCCGGCCGCGCTGCGCGTCGACCGCGAGCTCGTAGGGGCGCGGATCGATCCGGAGGATTCGGCTGGCCGGCGAGGAAGCGGCCGCCCGGGACCAGCTCCGGCGAGACCCAGACCACGTCACCGCTCACCTGGGGCGCGATCTGCACCTGCTGCGCGGGTGTGACCGTGCCGTGCGCGTCCACGCTCGGGCGACCCTCCAAGGGCACGGCCTTCACCACCTCGACGGCCGGGATGCTCGGCGCGGGCGGCTCCCGAGCGGGCTCGGGCCGGGTGTGGGCGAAGAGCCAGACCACCACGGCGCCAGCGACGAGGACCGCCAGCGGCGCCACGATCCGGAGCGCCCTCCGCGCGAGGCCCCCGCCGCGCGGCCCCCTCTCGTCGACTTCGACGTGGCGGTCGTCGGGCGCGTCGCCCATACGTGGTCCCCTATTCCCCCGTCCGGCGCGGAAAACGAGACCCGCGCGATGCTCGGCGCGCGATGCGCGGCGCGCGATGTTCGGCGTTTCGCGCGCGATGCGCGTGTCACGGCGCCACGCCGTGCGCTGCGGACGCATGGGGATTCTTGACGCCCCCGTCCGGGGGCCTTTGTAGCCGTGGACATGGGGGAGCCGGACCGCTTGCAAGCGCCCGCGCGGACACGCGCCGACGGGCATCGACACCCGACGCTCCACGACGTCCCGCTGCCCGCGGAGGGCTGCCGGCGGGTCGTCGTGACGTCGGTCGCACCCGCCGTGGACGGCGGTCGCCACGCGGTGAAGCGCTGCGTGGGCGATGTGCTCACCCTCTGCGCCGACCTGGTGGCCGACGGCCACGATCGGATCGCGGGCGTGGTCCGCTACCGGAGGCCGGACAACCCGCGCTGGGCCGAGCGGGCGCTGGCCTCGCGGGGCAACGACCGCTTCGAGGCCGCCCTCGAGCTGGACGCGATCGGCACCTGGGAGATCGCGGTCGAGGGCTGGATCGACGCGCTGGCGTCGTGGCGCGAGGGGCTCGCGCGCAAGGCCGATGCCGGCGACGTAGAGGACGTGGACCTCGCGATCGGCGCCGAGCTCCTGCGGGCGGCGGCCGCGCGAGCGCGCCCTCACGACGAGCAGGACGCGCTGGCGCTCGCCGACGCCGCGGACGTGCTGGCCGACGCCGCCACCCATCCCGCCGAGCGCATCCCCGCGGCGCTGGCGCCGGGCCTGGCCGAGCTGGCCGCCAGCTATCCCGACAGGAGCCGCGCCACACGCTCCGAAGCGTTCCCGGTGTTGGTGGAGCCCCTCCATGCGCGCTTCGCCGCCTGGTACGAGCTCTTCCCGCGCTCCACCGCGCACGGGACGACCCACGGCACCCTCCGGACTGCCGAGTCCTGGCTCCCCTACGTGGCCTCGATGGGCTTCGACGTGGTCTACCTCCCGCCGATCCATCCCATCGGCCGCGCGTTCCGCAAGGGCCCGAACAACACGCTGGGCGCGGGGCCGGACGATCCCGGCAGTCCGTGGGCGATCGGCGGCCCGGAGGGCGGGCACGACGCGGTGCATCCGGAGCTCGGCTCCATCGACGACTTCGACCACTTCGTCGACGCCGCCGACCGACACGGGCTGCGCGTGGCGCTGGACATCGCCTTCCAAGCCTCCCCCGATCATCCCTGGGTGAAAGAGCACCCGAGCTGGTTCTCGCGCCGGCCGGACGGCAGCATTCAGTACGCGGAGAACCCGCCCAAGAAATACCAAGACGTCTACCCCTTCGACTTCGAGAGCGAGGACTGGGAGGCGCTGTGGACTGCGCTGCGCGACGTCTTCCTCTTTTGGATCGAGCGCCGCGTCACCGTGTTCCGGGTCGACAACCCGCACACCAAGCCGGTCCGGTTCTGGGAGTGGTGCATGGCGTCAGTCCGCGCCCGCCACCCCGA
This sequence comes from uncultured Pseudomonadota bacterium, assembly GCA_963832725.1. GTDB lineage: Bacteria > Myxococcota_A > Polyangia > Polyangiales > Sandaracinaceae > JAEZBP01. Next base: position 40,768 of record CAWHVG010000003.1, on the reverse strand, counting down.
GGTGACCTTTCTGGCCGAGGCGTTCACACGCCCCAAGCTCAAGTACGCGCTCGGCAAGGCCGGTTTCAGTGAGGGGTACACCTACTTCACCTGGCGGCACACGCCGGACGAGATGCGCACCTACCTGGAGGAGCTCACTCGAAGCGAGCTCCGCGACTGCTTCCGGCCCAGCCTCTGGCCCAACACCCCCGACATCTTGCCCGAGGACCTCCAATACGGAGGCCGCCCGGCGTTCGTGTCCCGCTTGGTCCTGGCGGCGACGCTCTCGGCCCACTACGGCATCTACGGGCCGACGTTCGAGCTGATGGAGCACCTGGGCCGCCCCGGCTCGGGCGAGTACGCCGACAACGAGAAGTACGAGATCCGCGCCTGGGATCTCGACGCGCCGCACTCGCTCCGACCGGTCATCACCGTGATCAACGGGATACGACACCGGCACCGCGCGCTCTGGCGCAACGACACCCTGCGCTTCCACCACACCGACAACGATCGCCTGCTCTGCTACAGCAAGCGCGACGGCGACGACATCGTGCTGGCCGTGGTGAGCATGGACTACCACCACCGCCAGTCGGGCTGGATCACGCTCGATCCCGACGAGCTCCGGATCACCGATGGCGAGAGCTATCAAGTCCACGACCTGCTCGGCGGAGGTCGCTACCTCTGGTCCGGCCGGCGCAACTACGTGGAGATCGATCCGCACGCGATGCCGGCGCAGCTCTTCGCCATCCGCCGCCGCGTCCGGACCGAGCACGACTTCGACTACTTCCTGTGAACGATTACTTCCTGTGAACGATCGAATCGCAATGCCCCGACCCGATGACGACGAAAGTCTCGTCCTCGCCGACGATCCGCTCTGGTTCAAGGACGCGATCATCTACGAGATCCCCGTCCGCGCTTTCTTCGACAGCAACGCCGACGGCGTCGGCGACTTCCCCGGCCTGATCGAGAAGCTCGACTACGTGCAGGACCTGGGCGTCACCGCCATCTGGATCCTGCCCTTCTACCCCTCGCCCCTGCGCGACGGAGGCTACGACATCGCCGACTACCGGCGCGTCGCCAACATCTACGGCGAGCTACGGGACTTCAAGCGCTTCCTGCGCGAAGCCCACCGGCGCGGCCTGAGGGTCATCACCGAGCTGGTCATCAACCACACCTCCGATCAGCACCCGTGGTTCCAGCGCGCCCGCCGCGCGGCGCCGAACAGCCGCTTCCGCAACTTCTACGTCTGGAGCGACGATCCTCGACGTTACCGGGACGCCCGGATCATCTTCCAGGATTACGAGACCAGCAACTGGACCTGGGATCCAGTGGCGAAGTCGTATTTCTGGCACCGCTTCTACTCGCACCAGCCGGATCTGAACTTCGACAACCCCGAGGTTCGGAGCGCCCTCCTGTCCTTGTGCGACTTCTGGCTGGAGATGGGGGTCGACGGAATGCGCCTCGACGCCATCCCCTATCTCTACGAGCGGGAGGGCACGAACTGCGAGAATCTCCACGAGACTCACGAGTTCCTGCGGGAGCTGCGCGCTCACCTGGACCACAAGTTCCAGAGCCGCATGCTCCTCGCGGAGGCCAACCAGTGGCCCGAGGACGCCGCCGCCTACTTCGGCGCCGGCGACGAGTGCCACATGAACTTCCACTTCCCGCTCATGCCGCGGATGTTCATGGCGCTCCAGCTCGAGAGCAGCTTTCCGGTGCTCGACATCCTTCAGCAGACCCCGCAAATCCCGAGCAACTGTCAGTGGGCTGTCTTCTTGCGCAACCACGACGAGCTGACGTTGGAAATGGTGACCGACGAAGACCGCGACTTCATGTACAAGGTCTACGCCGACGATCCGCAAATGCGCGTCAACCTCGGCATCCGCCGCCGCCTCGCGCCGCTGATGCGAACCCGCGCCCGCACCGAGCTGATGACCGCGCTCTTGCTCTCGATGCCCGGCACGCCCGTCCTCTACTATGGCGACGAGATCGGGATGGGCGACAACATCTACCTCGGTGACCGAGACGCGGTCCGCACGCCGATGCAGTGGAGCGGCGAGCGGAACGCCGGCTTCTCGGGCGCCAACCCCCAGAAGCTCTTCCTCCCGACGATCATCGACCCCGAGTACCACCACAGCACCGTCAACGTGGAGGCCCAACAGGCCAACCCCGAGTCGCTGCTCTGGTGGACCAAGCGGCTGATCGCGCTCCGAAAGCAGCACGCGGTCTTCGGCCGCGGCGAGATCGAGCTGCTCCATCCCGAGAACGGAAAGGTCCTCGCGTTCTTCCGCCACGACGACGACGAGCGGGTGCTGGTGGTGGCGAACCTCAGCCGCTTCAGCCAGTTCGTGGAGCTCGACCTCTCCGAGCATGCGGGCGTGATCCCCGTCGAGCTCTTCGGCGGCACCTCCTTTCCCCGGGTCGGTGAGCTGCCCTATCTCCTCACGCTCGGCCCCTACGGCTTCTACTGGTTCCTGCTGACGCGCCCATCGGAAGAAGAAGAGGAAGGCCTGCCGCGGCTGAGCGCCCGCGCGAGCTGGCCGGCGCTGGTCGAAGGGCGCAGCAAAGCCAAGGTCGAGCGCGCCCTGGCCCGCTGGATGCCGCATCGGCGGTGGTTCCGGGGCAAGGCGCGCGCGCTCGACGGCGTGTCCATCCGGGACGTGATCGCCCTGGGCTCGGCCCGGGTGCTCTTGGTGGAGGCGCGCTACGTCGAGGGGGAGCCGGAGCTCTACGACGTGCCCGTCGAGGTCATCTCGGGCGAGAGCGCCGAGGCCATCCGCTGGCGCGCGCCGCACGCGCTGATCGCCGAGGTCGAGACGCCCGGCGAGGGCGTGGGGCTCCTGGTGGACGCCACCGCGACCGAGAGCTTCGCCGAGCACGCGCTGACCCTGGCCCTCGAGCGCCGGACCATGAAAGGGCTGCACGGCGCCGTCCGGGCGCGCTCGACCAAGGCGCTCTCCGCCGTGGTCGAGCGGGCGCTGGTGGTGCGGGCCGGGCGGGAGCGCCGGAGGACCGAGCTGCCTCCTCAGCTCGGCACCGCGGAGCAGAGCAACACCAACCTCGTCTACGGCGAGCAGCTGGTCCTCAAGCTCTTCCGCGTGCTCGAGGAGGGCGAGCATCCGGAAGAGGAGATCGGGCGCTTCCTGACCGAGCGCGCGTGCTTTCCGCACGTGCCCCGCCTGGCGGGGCAGCCTCACCTACGAGCCCAAGCGCGGGGTGTCCCGCGCCTTCGCCGTGCTCCAGCAGTTCGTCCCGAGCCAGGGCGACGCCTGGACGTCCACCGTGGACGCCGTGCTGCGCTTCTTCGAGCGCGCGTGGGAGAGCATCGAGAGCGGCGCGGCGCCGAGCGACTCACTCTCCCTGCTCGCGCGCGGCGAGGCCGAGGCCCCCGAGCTGCTCCGCGACTCGATCGGCGCCTACCTCGGGATGGCTCGCATGCTCGGCCAACGCACCGCCGAGCTGCACCTCGCGCTCGCGAGCGACGAGGAGGATCCGGACTTCCGCCCCGAGCCCTTCTCGCTCCTGCACCAGCGCTCGCTCTATCAATCGGCCCGAAGCGCGCTCGGGCGAAGCTTCCAGACGCTCCGCCGGAGCCTGAGCAAGCTGCCGCCGGACACCCGCGAGGTGGCCGAGGCCGCGCTCGAGCGCCGCGCGGAGCTCGACTCGCGCCTCAGGGCCATCCACAGGCACAAGATCGACGCGGTGCGGACCCGCATCCACGGCGACTTCCACCTCGGTCAGATCCTCGTCTCGTCGGGCGACTTCGTGTTCATCGACTTCGAGGGCGAGCCGGCGCGCCCTCTGGCCGAGCGCCGCCGCAAGCGCTCGCCGCTGCGCGACGTGGCCGGGCTCCTGCGCTCGTTCGATTACGCGGCCGCGTGCGCCCTTCGGAGCGACCGGCTCCGCCCCGAGGACGCCGCGCGCCTGGCCCCGTGGGCACGCGCTTGGGCCCGCTGGGTGAGCGCGGCGTGCCTGTCCGGCTGGCGGAGCACGGCTGGCGAGGCCACCTTCGTGCCGCCAGACGAAGAGGGACTCGCCACCTTGCTCGACTTCCACCTCCTCGAGAAGTGCATCTACGAAGTGCGCTACGAGCTCGACAACCGCCCCGATTGGCTGCCGATCCCGCTCGGCGGGCTGATCGATCTCCTCGACGTGGAGACGACATGAGCGACCGCGATCATCCACTCGCCATCCCCGGCGACATCGATCTGCACCTCTTCAACGAGGGCACCCACCCGCGGCTCTACGAGAAGCTCGGCGCCCACTTCGACGTCGACGCGCGCGGCCGCGAAGGCGTGCGCTTCTCGGTGTGGGCCCCGAACGCCGAGCGGGTCGCGGTGATCGGCGACTTCAACGGCTGGTCCGAGGACACGACCTCGGAGCTCTCGCCCCTGAAGAGCTCGGGCATCTGGAGCGGGTTCGTGCCCGGCCTCGCCCAAGGCACGCTCTACAAGTACCGCATCTTCTCCCGCACCGGCGGCTACCGCGTCGACAAGGCCGACCCCTTCGGCGTCCGGCACGAGACGCCACCCAAGACGGCGTCGGTCGTGTGGGACCTCGACTACCGCTGGGGCGACGGGGCCTGGATGAAGACCCGCGGCGCGCGACAGTCGCACAGCGCGCCGATCTCCATCTACGAGGTGCACCTCGGCTCCTGGCGGCGGGTCCCGGAGGAAGGCAACCGCTGGCTGACCTATCGCGAGCTGGCGCCACAGCTCGCCGATCACGTGGAAGCGCTCGGGTTCACCCACGTCGAGCTGATGCCGGTGATGGAGCACCCTTTCTACGGCTCGTGGGGCTATCAGGTGACCGGCTACTTCGCGCCGACCAGCCGCTACGGGAGCCCCCAGGATCTGATGTACCTCATCGATCACCTCCACCAGCGCGGGATTGGGGTGATCGTCGATTGGGTACCCGCCCACTTCCCGAACGACGAGCACGGCCTCGCCTACTTCGATGGGACGCACCTCTTCGAGCACGCCGACCCGCGGCAGGGCTTCCACCCCGATTGGAAGAGCGCGATCTTCAACTATGGCCGAAACGAGGTGCGGAGCTTCCTGCTCTCCAGCGCCACGTTCTGGCCCGACCGCTACCACATCGACGGACTGCGCGTGGACGGCGTCGCGTCGATGCTCTACCTCGACTATTCGCGCGAGGAAGGAGAGTGGATCCCGAACGCGCTCGGCGGCCGCGAGAACCTGGAGGCGATCTCCTTCCTCAAGACCATGAACGAGACGCTCTACCGCGAGTTCCCGGACATCCAGACCTACGCCGAGGAGTCGACGGACTGGCCGATGGTCTCGCGACCGACCTACGTCGGCGGCCTCGGGTTCGGGTTCAAGTGGGACATGGGCTGGATGCACGACACGCTCGCTTACTTCCAGCGCGAGCCCATCTACCGCCGCTACCACCAGAACGAGCTCACCTTCCGCAGCATCTACGCGTTCAACGAGAGCTTCGTCCTGCCGCTCAGCCACGACGAGGTGGTCCACGGCAAGGGGGCGCTGCTGTCCAAGATGCCGGGCGACCCGTGGCAGAAGCGCGCCAATCTCCGACTGCTCCTCGCCTACATGTTCGCGACGCCGGGCAAGAAGATGCTCTTCATGGGCGCCGAGATCGGCGTCTGGGACGAGTGGAACCACGACGAGAGCCTGGCCTGGCACCTCGGCGACTATGCGGAGCACGCCGGCATCGCTCGCTTGCTCGGGCACCTCGCGCGCACCTACCGGACGATCCCGGCGCTGCACGCGCTCGACACCCAGCCGCAGGGCTTCGAGTGGCTCGACGCGAGCGATATCGACAACAGCGTGCTCTCGTTCTTCCGCTGGGACGCGGAACGATCGCGTCCGGTCCTCTGCGCCTTCAACTTCACGCCGATGCCGCGACCGAACTACCGCCTCGGCGTCGATCGACCCGGGCGCTGGCAGGAGATCGTCAACACCGACGCGAGCGAGTACGGCGGGAGCGGCCAGGGGAACCTGGGCACCGTGGAGACGACCGTCGTGCGTCATCACGGCCGAGACCACAGCCTGGTGGTCACCCTCCCGCCGCTCGGCGCCCTCTTCCTGTCGCCGGAGACGGAGTAGGGCCCGGAGCGCGGTGTGCGCTATCATCGCCGGCGTCAGCGGTCGACTGACGCGGTGACGAGCGATGACGAGCGACGACGTCGAGCGGAAGAGGCGCCTGCGGAAATCGAAGCGCCGCGACAACACGCTCCAGGTCGAGGTGAGCCCGATGATCCGGGAGAGCCCTCGGCGCGGCGCGCTGACCATGCTCTCCGGGTCCCGCCCCGGGATGGTCATCCCCATCAAGGACGAGGGCACCACCGTCGGCCGGACCGGCGAAGTAGCGACGGTCGCGATCGAAGACGAGTCGCTCTCTCGGTGCCACGCGCGCTTCTTCAGCGCCCGCGGCCGCTACTTCGTCGAAGACCTCGAGAGCACCAACGGCACCTTCGTCGACGGACGGCGGATTCGCGAGCCGGTGATGCTGGAAGAAGGCGTGCGCGTCCAGCTCGGACGCAGCGTGCTCCTCCGCTTCACGCTGCAGGACGAGACCGAGCTCGCCGCCTCGCGCGACCTCTACGAAGCCACCGTCCGCGACGCGCTCACCGGCGTGTTCAACAGGCACTATCTCGAGGAGCGCCTGCGCGGCGAGCTGAGCTACGCGAAGCGCCACGGGACCAGCCTTTCCGTGCTCTTCGTGGACGCCGACCACTTCAAGCGCGTGAACGACACCTGGGGCCACGCCGCCGGCGACGAGGTGCTGCGCCGGCTGGCCGCCACGCTGGTGGACGCGCTCCGCTCCGAGGACGTGGTGGCTCGCATCGGCGGCGAGGAGTTCGTGCTCGTGCTGCGCGGCATCGCCACGGCCGGCGTCCGTACGGTCGCGGAGCGCGTCCGCGCCGAGATTGAAGCGCTGGAGATCGTCTACGAGGGACAGCGCATCCCGCTCACCGTCAGCGTCGGGGCAGCCACGCAGAACCCGGAGCGCGAGTTCGAGACGGCCGAGGAGCTGGTCGCGGTGGCCGACGCCGCGCTCTACCGGGCCAAGGAAGCCGGTCGCAACAGCGTGTTCTTCGCGTGAGCCTCAGCCCGATCACGCCGTCCTCGGCCCGCGGCGAGACCGACGGATCGGCAGGCTCTCGAGCGCCTCTTCGCGAGCATCTCCCACCGCCGACGGGAGCGAACGACACGCCCTATACTGGTTGCTCGTGACGCTGGAAGCACTCCAACGACACCTGCACGAGCAGGCTCGGCGCTCGGTTCACCGGCCCGTCGATCGCTTTCGCCACGCGTGGCTCGCGCCCATGCCGCCGAGCCCGGAGGCGAGGCGTTGGCTCTCCGAGCGAAGCGCCGCCCGGCCCGCGAAGCTCGCCGCCGGCGGTGATCGCTTCGCGCTCGGCGACTACGGCCTCGGCCTCTTTCACCACGACGTGAGCGAGTCGGCCATCGCGCTGGCCGACGACGACGAGCTCGGCGAGGCCTGCCTCGGCAGCCTGCTCTGCTTCTTGGACTGCGCGCGTCCGGACGGCTGCATCCACCGCATCGAGCTGCCCCACAAGGCCCGCGACCCCGAGCCGGCGAAGCCGGTCATCGCCCAGCTCGCGCTCAGGGTGCTGGATGGGCTCGGCGAGCGAGCCCTGAAACGCTTCGAGACCGAGCGCGTGCTGCCGAGGGTCCTCGCGTTCCTCCGCTACCTGGAGCGCACCCACGTGGGCCTGCACGGGCTCTTCCTGACGCCGAGCGCACGGGCCAGCGGCTTCGACTCGGATTCGATCACGGCCGGCATGCCCGAGCGGAGCGTGGAGGGGCCTGACACCAACGCGTTCATGGTCCTCGAGTACCGGGCGGCGGCGGAGCTCGCGCGCAGAATGGGCCGCGAGGCGGACGCCGGGCCGCTGGTCGAGAAGGCCGAAGCGCTCCGAGAGCGCATGGAGACACTGCTCTTCCACGAAGACGCGCGCGGGGCCGGCTACGTGGGCCTGCGCTGGAAGCACGGCAGCGCGCGGTGGGAGGACGAGGTCGTCGGCCACCGCGATCCGGACGGGGTGATGCGCCCGGTCGCGTCCTGGACGAGCCTCTTGCCGCTCTACGCCGGGATCCCCTCGCCCGCGCGGGCCGAGGCCATGATCCGCGGTCTCCTCGATCCGAACCGCTACCTCGGGCCGGTCGGCGTCCGTACGGTCCCGAAGGACAGCCCCTTCTTCCACCAGGCCGCGCGGGTGATGGTCTACGATCCGCGCCGCAGCGAGCGCGGTCCGGTGTCCAACTGGACGGGCCCGGTGTGGGTGCTGAGCAACTACTACATGGCCCGCGGGCTCGAGCGCTACGGCCGCGCCGAAGAAGCCCGGGAGCTCGACCAGCGGACGCTCTCACTCCTCGCCGACGACCTCGCGAGCACGGGCGGCCTGCACGAATGCTACGACGACAGCGGTCGCGGGCTGTGGCCGGCCAAGGGCGGGTTCGTCAGCTGGAGCGTGCTCGCTCTTGTCCTTCCAGGTCCCGTGCGTGACCCGGTGCTCCGGCTCTGATCCGATCGACGATGGCGCGTTCCGCCCCCGCACCGGAGCACATCGTCCGGCGAGGGTGTCGCCACGGGGCGTAGGGGTCGGACGTGGTGAGCGGCTCGACGTCTCCCGCTCGACCGGGATGCGAGACATCGCTCGAACCGGCCCGCCCAGCGGCTGGTTCAGCGCCTGGTTCAGCGGTGGGTTCAGCGGTGGGTTCAGCGGCGGGCCCACGAGGCGGGCGCGGGGCGGTAGGCGGCCATGCGGTTGTCGCCCACGTCCCAGCCGTCGCCCATCTGGTAGTCGCAGACGAGGCACTGCCAGCGATCCGAGAAGACGTGATTTCCGCGGACGGCGAGGAACCGGACGCGATCGGGCGAGGTCTGGAAGAGGCTTGGCACGTGGTGGTGGAGCTCGTTGTCGAGGATCCACACCGAGCCGATCGCGTCCCCGTCCATCGAGCCGATCATGATCCCGGTGGTGAGCAGCCGGTTGCGCGCGAACACGACGTCGTCGCTCGTCCCATGCACGCGGAAGTCGTGCTTCAGGGTGTTCGCGAGGAGGTTGTCGACGACGACCGCGCGACGGACGCTGACCAAGCGCACCGTCGACTCGGGCCCCGCCGACTCGAAGCGGTTGCCGGCCAAGACGAGATCCTCGGTCTGGAAGTCGTCCGTGTCACCGCACCACACCGCGTACCGCTCGGCGCGGGCACGGCTGTTCAGGATGGCCACCCGCCGGCCGCGAACGGCGAAGGCGCTCTCGCCCGCCTCGACCTGGACGCCGTCGATCATGACGTCCTCCGCCAGCCACTCGCGCCGGTAGACCGGCGGGGCCGGGACGTACTGCGCGGGCACCGGGAGCTCGATGAAGCCGTAGCGACCGCCGTCGATGCGGATGCGCTTCCTCGCGCGGCCGATCACCAGGTGGGCGACGCGAGCCCCGGGCGCCGCACGCACCTCGACGTCGTCCGCCTCGATGGCGAGCTCGTCGATCGCGCCGCGGACCGTGACTCGCGTGCCGGCCCGCTCGACGACCTGACGGTGCGCGGGGCCGCTCAGCGTCTGCTCGCGAACGATGCGGGGTGCAACGGGCCAGTGGACGGCGCCGAAGCCCGCGGGGAGCGCGCCGAGGTCGTAGGGCCCGCGGGCGGACGGGGTCGAGCTCGCCGATGGCTCCCGAGGTCGGTCCCGGGACACCTGCTCCGCGTGCTCTCGCGCGGGCGGCTGCGATGCGCTCGGCAAGGACCGTCCGTGCGAAGGGCCCGGCGAGCAACCGAACAGCCCCACCACGACCATGACGGCGACACGGGGGCCGCGGCCCGCAGCCTCGAGCGCGGCGCACCGCGACACGCATCGGGATGACGAGCTCGCACTCACTTCCGGTGGTCCCGCCGCTTCTCCTCCATCTCGCTGGGCGCCTCCCGGCGCTCCGGCTCATCGAGCCCTCGCCCCGTGCCCCGCTGTCGCTCCACGTTCTCGGCGGCGTCCCCGTCCCAAGTCTTCCCACTCCGGCGTGTGCGTTCGTCGCGCCGGCGCTCGCGCTCGTCGCGCTGACGCTTCTCGATGTCATCGCTCATCATGGCGACTCGACTCCCTCCGCATCACGCACCGGCGAAGGTGCGGGCGGCTCTCGCTGCAATCTCGATCACGTCACCTAGATGTCCTCGGCGGGGTCGCAACGCCGTCTGGCCGGCCCTCGACGACGATTCTCGGGCGCGACCTCCTCGAAAGTGCGCCGCATTTCCCGCCGCGGCGCGCTCCCAGTGTCCGATCGCTCACCATGGACACCCGCGACGAGGTCTCGCGGCCGTCACGCTCGAGCCCCGTGACACTCGAGCCCCGAACCCGCCGCGGTCGCGCGTCCGTCAGGCCTCGCGACGCACTTCGCGCAGCACCAGCCGACCCGACCAGAGCGCGTAGGGAGCGAGGACCGCGCCGCCGATCACCAGCGACAAGAGCGGCGGTGTCACACCGAGGGTCGGTCCCACGAGCCAGGGCGTGAGCCCTCCGGCCAGCGCCAAGAGCACCGCCACCACCGTCCAGCGCATGTCGCTGGCGAAGATGTCGAGACCCTTGCCACGCAGGTTGAGCGCGACCATGCCGTAGCCGATGAACGAGCCGATGCTCAGGCCCAGGATCAAGCCGGGCAGCCCCCGACCGAAGAACGCCTCGCCGAGCCAGTAGCCGCCGAGCGCGCCCGGGATGGTCCCTGCCAGCTTGACCAGGTTCGCCGTCATCTGCGCCCGTGACTCGCCCATCGCGAGCTGAACGCGGACGGAGGTCTCGGCGAGGAAGAAGAACCAGGCCGGCAGCATCAGGAGCTGCACCATCCAGCCCGCGTCGTGGTAGCGCGCGTCGTAGAGCAGGTAGAAGAACGCAGGTGCGCCGATCGCTGTCCCCGCGACCATGAGCACACCTACCGCGTTGATCACCCGCCGAGCGCGCGCGACGTGGTCGAAGAAACGCGCTGCGTCGTCCCGAAACGCCTCACTCAGGGCCGGCAGAAGGACCCAGATAACCACCTGACCGGTGACCAGCACCGGCAGGCTCGCGAGGTTTTGCCCAATATTGTAGATACCCAGCCGCTCCAGGTCGATCAACTTTCCGAGCGCGATCGAGTCGAAGCGCATGCCGAGGTAGGTCACCAGCGTGCTGAGGAAGATCCACTTCCCGAAGTCGAAGATGACCTTCGCCGCTTCGCGTTCCCAGTGGAGACGATTGTTCGGGCCCGGCAGCGCCACGTGGCTCAGCACCACGCGGACGATCTCACCGGCGAGCGCGCCACCGAGCAGGGACCAGACGGTCGGCGACAAGTATGCCCAGGTCACCATCACCGCCAGCGTGACCACCTGCCCGCCCAGGTTGACGAAGACCAGGCGACCCAGCTGCATGCGCCGATTGAGTGTGGCCAATTTGGTGGAATCGAAACCCCCGATCATCCCCTGCGCCGAGGCGAAGAGAACGAGCGGGAAGAGCTCCGCCTGGCCATAGAAACGTGCGTACGGCCAGGCCAGCCCCGCCGCGAGCACCGAGATCAGAAGCCCGCGGATCAGCTGGATGGTCCAAGCCGTGTTCAGAAAGTCCCGCTCCTCGCCGCGCTCGTGCTGGATGATGCTGGGGACGATCCCGACGTCGCTGATCATCTGCAGGCCCTGGTTGAGGACCAGGACCATCAGCATCAGTCCGTAGGCTTCCGGAAAGAGCAGGCGGGTGGTGATCAGGTTCCCCGCCAAGCGCAGCACCTGAACGCCGCCCACGTTCAGGATGCTCAACACCGTCCCGCGCACCGCGCGGCGCTTGAGGGAAGGTATCGCCGGTGCGGAGAGGGCTACCTCGGTCGTCGTGCTCATTGGGGCTCGCAGATCGGGGCCATGCCCGTCTCTGGAACCCGAGCTAGTCCCCCGGATCCGTGATTCCCACGGTCGTCCGAACTTCATTCGCGTCGTGGGACCCCGCGGTGCGCTCGTCGCGCCCACCCGAGCGCCCTTCACTCGGCGGCGAGCGGCGCCGCCAACGCGTCGGCCAGGATCCGCCAGCGCGCCTCGTGCATGGCACGGTGGGTGAAGCGTGGGGCCTCGCCGAGCGCTCTGAGCCCCATCGCCTCCAACGTGTCCGGCTCGCGGGTCGCTCGCGCGATGGCCTGCGCGAGGTCGTCGGCGTTGCCCGTCCGCACGTGCCAACCGGTCTCGCCCTCGCGCACGTGGGGACGCATCCCGTCGGTGTCGGACGCGATGACCGGCACAGCCTGCGCGTACGCGTCGAAGACGATGCGCGGCTGCTCGTCGCCCAGGTTCGGGACGAGGACAGCGTGATGGTCGCGAACGAGCGAGAAGAAGGGCGCGCCGTAGGTCACCGGATCGAGGACCCGAATGTCCACGTTCCGCGACGAGGCGGCCGCTCGCAAGCAGCGCTCCCGCTCGGGGCCCACTCCGATGATGTCGACCCGCGCGACCACGCCGTCACGGTCCAGCTCGCGCAGGGCGTCGAGCAGCACCCCGACGCCCTTCTCGGCGACCAGGCGCGCGGCGAAGAGGAGGCGCACCGGTCGGTCTCGCTTCACCGACCAGCTCGCCCGCGCCGCGGCCTCGGCGAGGATGTCCTCGGTGTTGATCCAGCTCGCAGGCGTCACGTGACAGCCCCGAGTGGCCGGCGTGGCCAAGGTCCGCTGGTAGTCCGCGTGCGTGAAGAGGTTGAGCTGCGCGCGCCGCACGAAGAAGCGTGCCATCCCTTCGGTGACGGCCTCCCGGAGCCGGGCGCGGGCGGTCGACTCCGTGGCGCCGCTCGATCGCCAGGGGGCGGACTCGACGACGATGAGCAAGGTCCGGCGGCGCGCGAGCGCGATGGGGTTGGCGACCCAGCCGGGCGGGATCGGCCAGCCGGCCACGCCGGAGTGCACCACGTCCGCGTCGCCAATCGCCCGCCAGAGCGCGCGGGTCAACGCCGGCAGCGAGAGCAATGTCGCCAGCGTCGTGCGCATCGGCGGCAGCGGCACGAACGAGAGCGACGTCTCTCGCGGAGGCTCGACCTTCACCACGTCGGGCGGCGCGTCCGCCAGCCTCTCGCGCGGCGCCGCCAACGTGAGCCGTCGGAGATAGGTCAGGTGCTCGACGAAGTCGCGGTGCCAGAGCCGCTCGAGCCAGACGCCGCCGTCCTCGTCGACGTAGTAGGGGATGAACGTCAGGAGGAGATAGCGCGCCGTGATCGGGGAGCGATCGAACGCGCGCGGCCGGGGGACTGTGCTCATCGCGTCTCTCCGTGCGGGAACGCGCCGGAAGCGGAGCTACCCGCGCCGCGGATCGCGTCAAGCGACCGTCGCCGCGAGCTCCCGGTGCTGGTTCGAGCGGTGCTGGTTCGAGCGGTGCTGGTTCGAGCGGTGCTGGTTCGAGCGCTCCCGCCGCGCGCGCAGGTCGGCCTCCGCGATGCCCGCGCTCAATCCGGCCACCGCGCCCGCGAAGAAGAACGGCAAATCGTGGAAGAGCCCGTTCGGGAGCAGGTCGACGGTCTCGAGCGCGCTGATCAGCGCCAGCGCGGCGAGCTGGATGCGATCGCGTTGCCGGCGGATGGCGCGCAGGCGGCGCTGCGCGAGCACGATCGAGAGCGCGAGCATCCCGTAGAGCCCGAGGAAGCCCACGATGCCGCGGGTGCCGACCTGGATGATCCAGTCGCCGTCGGTCACCGAGAGATCCTGCCCCGTCTCCGGATCGTAGATGCGGTTCCGGTTGTAGGTGCCCCAGCCGAACATCAGCCGCTCGCGAGCACGCTCGAGGAGCTGGTCCTCCTGGTCGAAGCGGAACCAGAGCGAGAGCGCGCGCTCGTGCTCGATGTGCTCCGCCGCCTCGACGAGCGTATCGGTCGGGAACACGTCCGCGCCGCGCAAGAGAGGAAAGAGCAGGACCATCGCCGCCAGCCCGGCCGGCAACCACATCCGCGGGCGGCGCACCGCGGCCACGATGGGGATCACGGCCAGGCCGTAGACGATGGCACCGGTGCTCTTGCACAGCACCAGCACCATCGACAGGAAGATGGCCGCCCAAGGCCCCGCGCGGCCGGCCCGCCAGCGCGCCCACGCCGCGAGCGTTGTGCTCAGGATGAAGAGCGCCGTCGCCAACCCGGTCAGCATGAACACCATCGGCCGGTATCCGCCGAAGCGCAGCGTCATGCTGAAATCCATCTGGTGGAAGCCGTAGATCCAGTGGTGGAGCTGCGGGCTCATGCGGACCTCGAAGAGCGCCAAGAGCCCGTACACGATCCCGCATCCGCTGAGCACCCGCATCAAGTCGGACAGATCCCGTGACGTGCGCAGCATCGCCCGCGCGATCAAGAAGGGCAGATAGAGCGCGAGCACGTCCTTCACGCAGAGCGCGAAGGCGTCGTAGAGGAACAGCCCCTGCCGGACGACGCCTCCCGTCTGGATGGGATCGGCGTTGGTGAGCGCCGTGCCGACGTTTCCGATCAGCACGAGCACGAAGAGCCGGTCGATGCCGCGCAGCGGGCGAGCCGCGCGGATGCGCTCCGGGGCCTTCCAGACGCAGCCGAGGAAGGTCCAGAAGGCCGTCAGCGAGAGTTTGTCCATCGGCGGCAGGAGCGGAAGGTCCACCGACGTCTCCTGCGGGAGGAACATCACGCCACCCAGGATGGAGACCATCGCCGCCAACGGGGGACGCAGCCACGTGAACGCCGCCAGGGTGACGGGCACCCAGAGAAAGAGCGAGAGGTAGGCGAATAGGTTGGGCTCGCCGTCCATGGAAGGTGTGTCGGCTGGTGGATCGCGAGGTCGCGGCGCTGCCGGCCTGCGCTCGCGTGGCATCGGTGTGTGCGGCCGCGTGGCCTGCTATAGACCCGAGCGGGTGGGTTCGAACGCCAAACGCCTCGCCTTCTCTGCCTCGGCCCGACACCGGGGCGTGACGTGCCGCCGCGCCGGATTGCGGCCCGCACTGCGCGTCCCTACTCAGCCCAACGGAACGCCATGAACATCCTCGTCACGGGCGGCGCCGGCTTCATCGGCGCGAACTTCCTGAACCTCGTGGTGCCGCGCCATCCCGAGCACCGCTTCGTCAACGTCGACAAGCTCACCTACGCAGCGAACCCGGCCAGCCTCGCGGCCATCGAGGCGCGGGACAACTACCAGCTCGAGCGGGTCGACATCGCCGACGCCGACGCCGTGGACGCCCTCTTCGCGCGCCACGTGCCCGAGCTCGTGGTCCACTTCGCGGCCGAGAGCCACGTCGACCGCAGCATCCTCGGGCCCGGCGAATTCGTCCGCACCAACATCGAGGGCACCTTCGTGCTCCTCGACGCGTGCCGGCGTCACTGGGAGGGCGCCCGCGAGGGCAAGCTCTTCCACCACGTCAGCACCGACGAGGTCTACGGCTCGCTCGGCGAGACCGGCCTCTTCACCGAAGAGACCCGTTACGATCCCTCGAGCCCCTACTCCGCGTCGAAGGCCTCGAGTGACCACCTCGTGCGCGCCTACGGCCGCACCTACGGCTTGCCTTACAAGCTGACGAACTGCTCGAACAACTACGGGCCCTATCAGTTCCCCGAGAAGCTGATCCCGCTGATGATCCTCAACGCGCTCGAGAAGAAGCCGCTCCCGATCTACGGCGAGGGCCTCAACGTGCGCGACTGGCTCTACGTCACCGATCATTGCGAAGCGATCTGGGCGGTGATCGAGCGCGGCGAAGTCGGCGAGACCTACAACATCGGCGGGCACAACGAGGTCCGGAACATCGACGTCGTCGACCGCATCTGCGCGCTCGTGGCCGAGCAGACCGGCACGCCCGAGAGCGAGCTCTCGGCGCTCAAGCGCTTCGTGAAGGACCGCCCCGGCCACGACCTGCGCTACGCCATCGATGCGAGCAAGATCCAGCGGGAGCTGGGCTGGAAACCGGCCGAGACGTTCGACACCGGGATGCAGAAGACCGTGCGCTGGTACCTCGAGAACGACGAATGGGTTCGCGGCGTGAGAACCGGCGCCTATCGGGAATGGATCGAAGCCAACTACGCCGCACGGGAGCACGGAGGAACATGAGCGTCGACAAGGGGATCATCCTCGCCGGCGGTAGCGGCACCCGGCTGCACCCGCTGACCCGCTCGGTCAGCAAGCAGCTGATGCCGATCTACGACAAGCCGATGGTGTACTACCCGCTGACCACGCTGATGTTGGCCGACATCCGCGAGGTGCTGGTCATCACCACGCCGCACGACAAGGCGCTCTTCGAGACGCTCCTCGGCGACGGCTCGCAGTGGGGGATGCGCATCGAGTTCGCGGTGCAGCCCTCGCCCGACGGGCTGGCGCAGGCCTTCGTGATCGGCGAGCAGTTCATCGCCGGCGACCCCTGCGCGCTGGTGCTCGGCGACAACGTTTTCTACGGCCACGGCTTCTCGGGTCTGCTCGAGGAGACCTCGCGCCTGGACCAGGGCGCCACCGTCTTCGGCTACTGGGTGAAGAACCCGAGCGCGTACGGCGTGGCCGAGGTCGACGATCACGGGAAGGTCCTCGGGATCGAGGAGAAGCCGGCCCGGCCCAAGAGCCACTGGGCGGTGGCGGGCCTCTACTTCTACGACAACCGCGTCGTCGAGCTGGCGAAGAGCCTGAAGCCCTCCGCGCGCGGCGAGCTCGAGATCACGGACCTCAACCGCCTCTACCTCGAGGACGGGGCGCTGAACCTGGTGAAGCTCGGCCGCGGCGTGGCCTGGCTCGACACCGGCACACACGAAGCGCTGCTCCAGGCCGCCAACTTCATCCAGACCATCCAGGCGCGGCAAGGTCTACAGGTCGCCTGCCCGGAGGAGGTCGCGTTCCGAAAGGGCTGGATCGACACGCCGCAGCTCCTCGCGCTGGCCGAGCCGCTCGGCAAGACCGAGTACGGCCAGTACCTCATGGATCTCGCGCGCGAAGAGGGCTGAGCACATGCGCGTCACGCCGACCGAGCTCCCGGACGTCCTCGACATCGAGCCGAAGGTCTTCGGCGACGCGCGCGGGTTCTTCCTGGAGACCTACCAGGCCGCGCGCTACGCCGAGCAGGGCATCGAGGCCACGTTCGTCCAGGACAACGTGTCGCGCTCGGCGGCCGGCATCCTGCGCGGGCTGCACCTGCAGCACCCGCACGGGCAGGGGAAGCTGGTCTGGGTGCTCGAGGGAAAGGTGCTCGACGTGGCGGTGGACGTGCGCGTCGGCTCGCCCGGCTTCGGCCGGCACGTGGCGCGGGTGCTGGACGCCGAGCGCAAGAACCAGCTCTTCATCCCGCCCGGCTTCGCCCACGGCTTCTGCGTCGTCGAGGGCCCCGCCCTCTTCGTCTACAAGTGCACCGAGGTCTACCAGCCCGAGCACGAGCTCTCGATCCGCTGGGACGATCCGGATCTCGGTATCGACTGGCCCATCCGCGAGCCGCGCCTGTCGGACAAGGACCGGGACGCGCCGCGCTTGCGTGACGTGGACGAGCGGGGCTTGCCGCTGTGGGAGGGCCGATGAGCGAGCCGCGCTACCTGGTGATCGGCGCCGACGGAATGCTCGGCCGCGCGTGGATGGAGCTCTGCGCCCGCGAGGGTCTGCCGGCGGTTGGTCTCGTGTGGCCGAGCTTCGATCTGACGAAGCCCGAGACGCTCGAGCGCGACGTCCGCGGCCCCATCCGGGCGGTGATCTGCTGCGCGGCGTACACCGACGTCGACGGCGCGGAAGAGCACGAAGCGCTGGCGACGCGCGTCAACGGGGACGGCGTCGGCGCGCTGGTCGCCCGCTGTGACGCGCTGGGCGTCCCGCTCGTGCACTACTCCACCGACTACGTCTTCGACGGGAACGGGTCGGCGCCCTACCCGGTCGATCACCCGGTCGCGCCGCTCAACGCCTACGGCCGCAGCAAGCGCCCGGGCGAAGAGCACCTCCTCCGCTCGAGCGGGCCTCATCTCCTGATCCGAACGAGTTGGCTCTACGCACCCTGGGGCAAGAACTTCGTGCTCACGATCGCCAAGCTCGCGAAGGAGCGCGACGCGCTGAAGGTGGTCGACGATCAGCGCGGGCGGCCGACCAGCGCCGAGCACCTCGCGCGGGCGTCGCTCGGGCTCTTGCGCCAAGAGGCGCGCGGCACCTTCCACGTCACCGACGGCGGCGAGTGCACCTGGTTCGATCTCGCGACCGCCATCGCAGCTTCCGTCGCGCCGCGCTGCCGGGTCGCGCCGTGCACGACCGCCGAGTTCCCGCGCCCGGCCAAGAGACCGGCCTACAGCGTGCTGGATTCTGAGTGAGACCGAAGCGCGCCTCGGCGCCATGCCCGACTGGCGCGACCACGTCCGCGACGTCCTCGCCCGCGCGGAGGGCTGAAGCTCGCTCGTCGGCGTAGCTGTCGACGCCGAGCGTCGGGCAGGGTGCCTCGGCGCGCCACGCTCCGCGATTCCACGCACTCGGCCGTGGCGGAGGTTCGGACGCGCTCCGGCCGTCGCGAGACCGTCAGTGACAGTTCGAGAAGGTCACAGAGGCGACGACGCTGCCACCCTCGGGAGGCGCGCAGGCGAACCTGGCGTGCCCGCCCATCACACGAACGCCGTTGATGATGGTGCTGCCAGGCTGCACCTGGATGTCGAGCGTCGAACAGTTCTGGCGGTTGAGCACGAGCTGGTGGTCCTGCGTGCGACCGCGCTGCACCGTGATGGACGGACCTTGAGCGGGGTCCGGGTTCTGGATGATGCGCATCGCCACTTGCTCGTCCGCCGTCGCGACGTCCACGCCCATGAAGTACCCGCGGGCCCCCGACTCACAGATGGTCATCGGCGCCGAGAAGGTCCCGAGGCCCGTCCCCTGCGCGTTCAGCCTGCCCGATGCGTGTGACGAGAACAGCCCGCACCCACCCAGACTCGGCGCCGCCAGAAGGAACACGATCACACCTACGAGCGGTGTGCCGTTCCGTGTTTTGATCATCTCTCCTCCCACCCGTCAGAGTCCCGAGAGAGAGTAGCTCACCCTCGACGGACCCAGCAACCGAGAGACCGAAGCAATGAAAATGCGGTCGTAGCGCATAACGAGACGGCGAGCTGGCCCGGGGTGGGCCATTCGAGGCTGGCGCGTTCCCATGAATCTCGGCCTCCCGAGATTGGCGCGTCCGGGCGGCCGCTCGCGGGTGGGACTCTCGCAGCGGCGAGATCCACGCCGCGACACACGAGGAGCGCTCAGCGTGCGATTGAGCGGACCCGACGCCCCACCGGAGCACGACTCGGGATGGCGTCGTGCTCGGAGATGCCGGCGTAGCGGACGAGCAGGTCGTGCAACGTAGCCGCCGTCTGCCGCACGTCGTGGCGCTGGCGTACCGCGTCACGCCCCGCGCGTCCCATGGCCTCGAGGCTCTCGACCGGCGTGGCCAGCACCTCCCGCAGCCCCGACACGAGGGCGTCCACGCTCCCGGCCGGGATCAGCCACCCGGATCGTCCCGGCTCGACCAGTTCCGGGATGCCGGCCACGTAGGTCGACAGCACGGGACGACCGAGGCCGAAGGCCTCCATGATCACCACCGGCAGCCCTTCGGCGAAGCTCGGCAAGACCAGCGCTCGCGCACCGAGGATGTGCTCGCGGACCGCCTCGCCGCTCGCCCACCCGGTGATTGTCACCCGCCGCGCGAGCCCGAGCCGCGCGATGGCCTCTTCGAGCGCGGGCCGCAGCTCCCCGTCCCCGACCAACGTGAGGTGGAAGTCGACGCCTTCCCGCGCCAACTGCGCCAGCGCCTCGATGAGGAGCATCTGCCCTTTCTGCTCGCTCAGCCGACCCACGCTCACCAGACGGGCACCACTCGGAAAAGGGCGCCCGTCGCCCTCCAAGAACGTCGGATCCACACCACAGCGAACGACGTGAATCTTCGGCCAATGCGTGTAGCCGACCCAACGGTAGAGCTGGCTCCGGCAGAAGCTGCTGATGGCTCCGACGAAGCGCGCCCGCTCGATCTTGGTGGCGAGCGCGATGGCCTGCGGCTTGTCGAGCTCCTCCGGCCCGTGGACCTGGAAGCTGTAGCCGACATCGCTCAGCGCGCCGGCGAGCATCGCCACCGCCGCCGGGTTGGTCCCGAAGTGGGCGTGGACGTGGTCGATACCTTCCTCGCGCAGGCGGTCCGCGAGCACACAAGCCTCGCCGAGATAGGCGCCGTGGATGGCGAGCCCGCGCTCGGAGCCGAGGCCGATCTTCGCAGCGAGCGCGGACGCGCGGGCGAACGCGACGGGTCGCCTCGCGCTCCACGCCGCCATCGACGCCGCGATCCCCCCGGCACCGGCCTCGAGGATGACCCGCGTGCGGCCCCGTTCGCGCCGATTGGCCGGGTCGGCCAGCGGCTCCGCGACCCGCCGGAGCGAGTAGCGCGAGACCTGCACGCCGCGGGCCTCGAGCGCCGCGATCTCACGCCGAATGAAGGTGTGGCTCACCTTCGGGTACTGGTTGACCAGATACGCGATGCGCATGGGGGGTGCTCGAAGCGGTCGCGCGCCGGCGAGCGTCCGAAGCGAGGAACGTGCTCGCTCCCGGCGGACCGGTTGGGGGACGCAAGCGACCTAGGCCCTTCCCCTGGGGTTCCACCCGACCCTGGACGCTGGAGGACCCCTCGAAGCTGTCGTGTCGTGCTATCTGTGACCGATGCGGGGAGCACGCGCGCTGCTGGTCGTCCTCCTGGTGGCCGGGTGCGGCGCCAGGACCACGCTCTCGGTCCCGCCGCCGGCGACGGATGCGGGGACCACGTCGGACACCGACGCCGCCGCCCACCAGGACGCGGGGCGAGACGCAGGCCGAGACAGCGGGATTGATGCCGGCCGAGACGGTGGCCGTGACGCGGGCATCGACGCCGGCCCCGACACGCCCTGCCGCTCCGACCGCGACTGCTCCGGCCCGACCGTCTGCCGCGCTGCCCGGTCGTACATGCCGATGGACCTGCGACCCGTGCCGCTCGTCTGCGGCCTCCCGAGCCGCGGCCTGCCGGTCGGCGGCGACTGCGTGGCGCGCGGCGACTGCGACCGGCACCTCTGCGCCATCGCCGGCGCCTGCGTGAAGCCCTGCGCCGGCGACTCGGACTGCGCCGACGGCGAGCAGTGCCTGACGATCTGGCTGCCCACCTCGCCCCGCACCATGCAGTCCGTCCACGGGTGCTCGCCGATCGTGACCGCGCCCGACAACGTCACCGTCGAGGGCCCCGCGCCCGGACCGACGCTTCCCGGGGCCGCGGATACCATGGACGACACGCTGCCGGCGCTCAGCCCGACCACGCTGGTCGTGTGGACCGCGCCCGACGCGACGACACCCTACATTCAGGGGATTCCGCACGGCGGACGCGGCGGGCACGCTCGTCTACGACGCGCTCACCGGCGGGCCGGACGCGCCCACTCCGGACTGGGGCGTGAGCCCGGCCACCATCACCGACGTCGTCACCCTGCTCTTCCGGAACGGTCCCAACACGCCGAGCTCGCCCGCCGGCTTCGCGGTGCAGATCGGCTCGAGCGCACCCGCGCCCACGCAGCGGATCACCCTGCAGCGCGACGGCGAGGGGATGAGCTTCGACATCGACGCCTACTTGGTCGGCGGCGGAGGCTGGACCAGCGTAGCCGGCAGACCCCCGCGCGAGCTCACCAGCCTCATCGCCGACGCCCGCCGCGTCTACGCCGGCACGGGCCTCGCCATCGGTGAGGTCCGCGTGCATCAGGTCGTCGGCGGACTGGCGCGGCGCTTCGCCGTCCTGAACGGGATGTCCGGTCCCGCGGCCATCCCGCCCGACCTACCCGAGCTCTACAAGCTCAGCGCCGGCGCGCGCCGCCCCTCGGTCCACATCTTCTTCGTTCGCGTGATTGACGGTGCGCTCGGCATCGCCAGCGGCATCCCGGGCCCGCACGCCATGCCGGGCACCGGCGCCAGCGGCGTCGCGTTGGCCGTCGACCTCACGCCCGCCGACCAGCTCGCGATGGTCCTGGTGCACGAGGTCGGGCACTTCATGGGCCTCTTCCACACCTCGGAGCAGGACGGGAGCGTCAACGATCCCCTGCCCGACACGCCCGAATGCCGCGCGAGCCGTGACGTGAACGGCGATGGCATGCTCCTGCCCACCGAGTGCGCGGGCGCGGGAGCCGACAACATCATGTTCTGGGCCGGCGACGGGACCGTCATCAGCGACCAGCAGGCCGCCATCATGCGCCGCGCGCTCTTCGCGCAGTGACGCTGAACACGCCGAACGTCACCGGGAGCTCGAGGGCCCTCGCGCGCTCGACCCGTCGACGGGCGAGGAGCTCGGTCTCGAGCCGGGTCTCGCTGTGCATCGCCATGGGCGAGGTCGCCGCGGGACCGTCATCTTGGACCGGCCCCGGAGCGTTCGTTCGACGGGTGCCCGAACGGCGCGCGCCCGAAAGCCGAGGAGCGTGGTCCTTCGACGGACAGTCAGCGCTCCATCACGCCATGGGCTTCGAGGAGGAGGATTCTGTCGGTCCACGAAGCGGCGCATCGCGTCGAGTCGGGCGTTCCCCTCGAGCTGCTCGCCCGACTCGTCCTGCACCGCGACGCCATGCTCTTCGAGCGTGGCCGCGAGCTGCCCGGCGAGCTCGTCGCGGGTGTGCGAGCCGTCCATGAGATTGACCAGGAAGGCCGCCGCTTCGTCGAGCTCGACGGCCTGGTGGAAGGCGTTCGTGAACCACTTCCCGGTGCGCGACTCGAAGCGCGCGAGCGTGGTCACGCGCGGGCGATCCCCGCTCGTCGCGACCGTCCCGCGGGGGATCAGGCGTAGCTCGGCGTGCCTCAGCCCGACCAGCCGGAGGAGATCCTCGAGGAGGCTCTCCCGCTCCTCCGCCGTGAGCGGTTGCTCGATCGTGCGCACCCGCCGCAAGGACAGGAGGCTGAAGGTGCGGTCGACGATGTGCTCGAAGCTCAGCGCGAGGGGGAACGCGCGCGCCAGCTCGATGAGCGCGGCCTTGAGCACCGGGTGCTTGGCGCCGATGTGCACCCCCTCCCGGTCCACGAACTCCTCGCTGTCCTCGGGGTCGAGCGAGGGCCGCTTGGACACCGGCGTGATGTGGGTGACGAACCCGGCCGCGTCGACCAGCCGCGCCTTCGCCTCGTCGTCCGGGATGGTCTGGACGTCGGCCCGCACGAAGACGCTCGCGCGGAACGCGCGCCCGTAGAGCACGTCGGCCAGCTCCTCGCGCTCGATCGGGTCCTCCGTGATCCTCCCCACGACCGCGCGCAGCCGCTCCTCGAGACCGCCGTGGGCGATCGGAGTGAGCTCGGCGAGGAAC
The DNA here is from genome assembly GCA_963832725.1 of uncultured Pseudomonadota bacterium. Lineage (GTDB taxonomy): Bacteria > Myxococcota_A > Polyangia > Polyangiales > Sandaracinaceae > JAEZBP01. Next base: position 17,539 of record CAWHVG010000003.1, on the reverse strand, counting down.
TTCAGGCCGTGACGCTCGCAGCGCGCGATGATCTCGCCGTAGGTGTACGCGCGGTTGTGCTCGGTCAGGTACTCGTGCGCGATGTACGCATCTTCGTGCTCGAGCAGATCGGACGCCTCCTCCGCCATGTACGCGGAGTAGTGATGCGACGTGAACGGGGTCTTAGCGATGAGGGAGAGAAGGTTTCGCGCTTCGGTGAGCTTGGCTCCGGCTTCCTCGATCCCGCGAGTGCGGGCCATGAGGACCTGCCGAATCAACCCGCGCATCATCCAGCCCGGCTGTGTGTTGTAGCTCAGGTAGGCGACGCCATTCTCCGCGAGCCGCTCGCCGAGGATCTGGAACATGTGCTCGGCGACATCGTCCGAGACCCAGGAGAGCACGCCGTGCGACAGGATGTAGTCCCACGGACCGGCGAGCTCCTCGTGCGCGTCGAGCTCCGCGATGTCGCAGCAGACGAAGGTGAGGTTGTCGAGCCCGAGGCGGTCGCGCCGCTCGGACGCGATCTCGATGTGGCGCGGGGAGCTGTCGATCCCCACGAACGAGGCCTCGGGGCAGTGGTAGGCGTGGGGGATCAGGTTGGCGCCCTCCGCGCAACCCAGCTCCAAGACCCTCGCCCGACCGGGGTGCGTCGCGCGCACGCCCGAGAGCCACGCCGCGACCGCGAGGTACTCGGGGCGCGATCCGTCGATGGGCCGCCCGTCGTAGGGGACGTGTTCGAAGGAGATGGTCATCGTCGCTCAGCCGATGCTGACGTTCGAGCCCTTGATCTTGACGGTGCCCGACGCGTTCACGTCGTACTTCTGGGTGGCGATCTTGGTGCCTTGCGAGGTGACCTTGATCGAGTCGGAGGATCCGGCCTCCACCTCGGCACTGCCCTCGGCCAGGTTGAGCTTGGCGGCCTTCCCCGAGCCGTCGGTGCCGACCAAGAACACCGAGTTCTCCAGGGCTCCGATTTGCGTTCCGTCCTTATTTCCACCGTCGTTCGGGACCTCCACGAGGAAGCCCACGTCTTCGACTCCGAGCGTGGTCATCTCCGGATTGAGCAGGTTCTTCGACGGATCCTTCTCCGCCTTGCGAGCGCCGACCGAGATCCCCTTCTTTTCGTCGATGCTCACCATGTACTTGCCCACCACGATCACCACCTCTTTGGAGGAGTGGAGGTGGATCCGCTCCGTCACCGGGTGCTCGCGGCGGAGCTTCTCTGGCCACGCGTACTTCTTGCCCGCGGCGAGGTGCTTGTGCGGCTTCTTCTCCGCCTTGTTGGTGATGGCGTTCCTGATCACCCGGCCGGTGACCTTGTCCTTCTTCGCCTTCTTCGCCTGCAGGGTGAGGTGGTTGGCCATCGGCACCTCCTTCATGCCGATCGCCGCGATGCCGAAGCTCTTGCTGTGCGCCTCGAGGTCCTTGCGCTCCTCGTCGAAGTCCCAGGGCCCGTAGGGGTCGCCCGCCGTGTCCTTCTCCTCGTTGCGAACGCCGCCGATCGCGATCGTCTGGCCCGCCATCTCGATGCGCCCGCCCGTGAGCGCCTCCGTGTCGGAGGAGTCGCCGGCGCTCCGCGCGCTGATGATCACCTTCTCGAACGCGGCGACCTCGGTGACCCAGGAGCTGAGCACCCGCGCGACGCCGATCCCTCCGATCTTGTCGCCGTGGGGACGGTCCTTCTTCGCCTCGCCGCGGCCCATCGCGATCATCTGCACGAACTCGGCGCCCGCGAGGTCGACGGACGTGTCGCTCATCACGCGGAAGCCGAGGGAGGGTTTGTTCGTGGCGCGCGTGGGGTAGTCCGCGAAGCCCCCAGCGAGGTTGGCGATGGACTCCGCCTTGCTCGGCGCGACCCTGCGTCCTTTGTCCGCCTCGCCCGACTGCCCGTCGACGACGAAGAGGATCCCGTGCCCGCCCTGACCCACGATCCGGTCGTGGGTGCCGAGGGTGATGCCCTGGCTGCCGAATATCCCCACCGCCTCCGGCGGCGAGGGCGTCGCGAGGTTGGGTGCGGCGACGCTCAGGATGCCCGCGGCGGCCTCCTCGAGGGCGGAGACCGATTCGAGCAGGTCGGACGCGGCGTCGGCGATCGGCTGCAGCATCGCGCTCGACTTCCCCGGCAGCTCGCCGACGAAGTCGATGAAGGTCTGGATGGGCGCCACGATCGCCCCCGCCGAGTCGATCTCCTCCCAGTCCGGCCATCCCTGCGGCTTGACCTGGTCGGACATCGGCTCCGCGCTGGCGTCCTGGTTCCCCTTCCACATCTTGTCGGCGAGGTTCCCCGAGACCTGGATTCTTGGAGCCCGCCCCCTGAAGATTGGAGGTGACCCGCAGCGGGCCGCCGACGTCGGAGATGACCGCACCGACGGCGGGCGTGAGGCGCGCCGCGATCTCGCTCGCGGTCACCTTGGTCGGGTCGGCCACCGCGGGGACGGAGCCGCGGCCCTGCGCGAGCTCACCCGCGTCGAGGGTCCAGTAGGAGTCCTCGTCCTCGTCCGCGTTGTCCTCGTAGCTGAGCAGGATCCGCGAGCTGGCACCCTTGGAGAGGGTGGTGATCGTCACGGTCTGGAGCTCGGACGTCGGAACGAAGGTCTGCTGGGGACCGATGGACGACTGCGCGGCGCTCTGCCCGACGCCGTGGATCGCCTGCTCGAGGGCCTGCTCGGCCTGCGTGACGACTGGGGGCTGGGCTTGGTTTTGGGTCAGCGAGACCTGCTCGAGGTCCTGCCCGACGTTCTGGACCCCCGTGCCGACCGCCATCCCGGCCTTGGAGAAGACGTCGGTCGGGAGGGGAACCGGAATGGGCGTCGCCGACACGTCCGCGAGGCTGCCGGCCGCCGTCTCGATCGCCTGCACGATGGCGTTGGCGTCGGCACCGTTGGACGGATTGAAGGTGAGCCGCGTCGTGTGCCCGTCGACCTCGATCAGGAAGTCGACGTGCTGACGCTTTACCACGTTGTCGTCCTCGTCCTTCTCCTCCTCGAGACGCCCGACGGTGAAGGTGAGGGTCGCGGGGAGCGCGTCGAGCGGCCCCATCGTGAGGGTCGCGTCGACCACGACCCCACCCTCGTTCGTGACCTCGATCTTCCACGGGATCCTTCGATCCGCTGAGGTCCCACGGGCCGCTCTGCGACTTGACGCTCGCCTTGCGGTCGTCCGCGGGACCGGACCACGGCCCGTTCGCGAACGCGGCACCCGGCTCCGCGAAGGGGTTGTCCGGACCATCCGCGGAGCCGTACTTGCCCTTGTACTGGTCGATCTGCCCCGTCACCGTGACCGTCGCCTGATAGGTGGCGGCGAGGACACCGAAGACGGGGTTGGCCGTCACCGAGGCCAGCGCCGGCGCGAGGAGATTCGCGATCGCGCCGGGGAATCCGGTCAGATGCACGATGCAGTCGAGGTAGCGGCGGAGGCGGATGATCCCGTTCTCCATCGTCACGATCGCCCTCGCCGCCCAGCCGGCGAACGCCTTCGGCTTCTCGAGCTTGTAGGGATCGAAGCGCGAGAAATAGCGTGAGAACCCGTACTCGACTTCCTCGACCTCGGGGTTCCCGAAGATGGTGCTCGCGACCCCGAGGCCCGGCTCGAACGGATCGTTGGCGAACAACGGCTCGATCAGGCGGCGCGGGTCCGCCTTGTCACCGAGCGACGGAATCTTCTCGAAGTAGATGTGCTTGAGCCCTCCGAAGCGCGACCTCTTCCACTTGTTGACGCCTTTCTCCGCCTTCTTCCGAGATTTCGGAGCGTGCGGGAGGTCGATTGGGAAGAAGAGCTCACCCTTGTCGCTTACCGAACGTTCGGCCGGATAAAGCTCGTCGAGGGTCGCGAGCGTGAGCCCGGCGAAGCCGCCCTTGAGCTTCTTTGCCTGGGCGATCTCGCCGTGGTCAACGGGCTTCGACGAATTGAACGTCTTGCGTTTTCCGTGATAGTTCTTTGTAGTCCCCGAGCTACTCGTCCGCACCCACTTCCCGGCCGTGTCTTTCTGGAGGTGCTTATTCGACATCCGCTCGAGCAACGTGGGAGTCGTCTTCTTCGGACGGTCCCGCCGGCCGTGGAAGAACTCGAAGAGCCCGACCTCCAGAGAGTTGATCCTGTAGTGTTGCGCGAGGTTATTGTAGGCTTGGAGGCGGAGGTCTCCGTGGTTCGAGCGGGTCGACGGATCGTTGTTCGACCCGGATATCACGAGCACCCGCTGCGCCGCCGAGACGCGCAGGTCGCCCCCTGACGTGAACTGCGCATCACCCCCGACGTAGAGGCCGAGCTCGTTGTTCACCAGTACGTTCGCGCCGCCTCCGGACTGGATCACCATGTCCGCACCGGACTCGACGAACACGTTGTCCTGGGCGGAGAGCGTCACCCCGTCGAACCCGTAGGGCCCGCCGGCCTGATTCTTCCCCGCGGGCTTGCCCATGTTGAGCTGCGCGGCCGGCTTGGGGACGTAGACCTCGAATCGCTTGTCGGACGAGAGGATCTGCTTTTCGAACTCGGCGGGGTCTTGGCTCACGGGCGGGCACTCCAGTTACTGCACGTCGTCATCGAAGAGCACGCGGACACCCGCCTGCGTCTGAATCCACGACTGGGTGGCGTTCTTGTCGGCGACGGGATTCTTCGTGTCGGTGTTGTGGACCGAGCCAACGATCACGGGCCGGTCGGGATCGCCGTCGAGGTGCGCGATGGCCACTTCGGCGCCGAGATGCATCGGGACGTGGACGCCGAAGCCCGGCCCCGAGGAGGGCTGGGCGACGCGGATCCAGCGCGAAGCCTTGCCGCCCGGCCGCCCGTTCAGATCGAAGGGCAGGAGCACCTTGTAGCGGCCGTCGGCGTCGATCGGCGCGGCGGTGCTGTGGGCGGGCGCGTCGATCACACCGTGGATGAAGCCGTGGATGCGCGGCTTGGGCGTCCGCTCGGGCGGCCGGTACGGGAGGGCCTCGACCGCGAGCTCGTAGACGTCGGAGTACTGCCCGCCGGCGCTCTCCGAAACATCGAGCTCCCGGCTGACGATGACGTAGCGCGCGTCGTACTCCGGGATGGGGTGGTTCTCGAGGCTCATCAGGAAGCCCGCGTGCACTTGCATCATCGACGCCCGGCCGCGGTAGCGCACTCGCTCGCTGCGGATCCGCTCCGCGCACACCTGAGCGAGCGCGGCCCCCTCGCCGGGCGTCTTGAAGTGCATCCCGTGCGTGTGGTGCAGGCCCACGCCCGTGACGTCGTTCGCGACGGCCTCGTTGCTCAGCGGCACGCGCGGCGTCCGCCAGTTGTAGTCGGTGAGCAGGACGTTCGCGGCCGAGGTCCGGACCTCGCGGGTGAGGGTGTGGATGCCCTCGTCCTCGGTCATCGAGTCCTGCCGGGGTACGTAGGGCGCGACCGTGCCGAGGTTGGTGAGGCCCGCGTTCGAGTCCCCGACCCGCATCTGCTCGTGCTCGACGCCGTCCTCGTCGTGCCAGAAGTGGAAATGGATCCCGTAGTGCTCCATCAGGCGCTGGATGAAGTCGAGATCCGACTCCTGGTACTGCACGACGTACTCGCACTTCGGGTAGGTCTGGCTCACCCGGTCGTCGAGGTAGTCGGAGCCACGCGGCGCGTGCTCCCCCACCACGCTCCTCACGATCTCCACGACGTCCATGTCCTGGAAGACCCGTGACCGGACCGTGTAGCGGGCGCGCGCAACCCAAGGCTCGAGCACGCCCACGTAGGTCACGTGGTCGCCTTGCGAGTCGACGGACTCGGTCCGGACCGAGTCGAGCACGCCGCGGACGTGGGTCATCCCGTTCGGGCCCCAGGTGACCTGGAAGGGGTGCGTGAGCAGCTCGTCGAGCGTCTCCGGCGCGAGCCCACCCGGCTGATCGCACCGGAACCGGATCTCGAACCGGTAGGGCCGCGAGATGGTCTCGACGCCGCGCAGGCTCAGGGGTTCGATGTGGCTCGGGTCCCACGAAGGTGCGCCCGACTCCACTTCGAGGACGATCCACGGGTTGGACATCGCCGGATGATACACGAGCGGTGCAAGCCGAGCCGCGCGCAGGGGTCCCGCTAGGCGTAGGCGGCCCTCGACGTCGGGCTCCACGACGCCCTCACCCGTCGATCATCACCAAGGTCTGGCCAGGTGCGATCACGGCTCCGGAAGGCGCGTTGGCGCTGGAACCGTTGTGGGCGGTCGGTTTGAGCAGGATGACCGCATCATCCCCCTCGAACTTGACCTTTGATACGCCCTGTTTGAACACGGCTTTGTCCATCTGTGTTCCGGACGAGACTCCACCGGCAACACCCGCTTCGTCGCCCTGCGTGCGCGGAATCTCGCTGGCCACCGTGATCACCGGCTGGTTCTGGACCTTCACCTTGCTGGTGCAGGTGCCGCCGTCGGCCTGGTTGCACATGGCGAGGTTCGGGAAGGGCGTCGGCACCGGCGGCGCGGGCGGCGCGGGGACCTTGCAGACGTCGGGGAAGGCGAACAGCTGCCCGCCGGACTTCGTGCAGAGCGGAAACACGCACGGCACGATACCACATGGTGAGGGTTCCGGAGCGACGTCCTGCGGCGTGTAATGGTGCCCCCGGCGGCGGACCTCGTCCGTACAGCGCGTGTCCTGGGCCGGCGACGGGACGGTCCCCATCGGCGACCCGCAGGCCGCCATCGTGTGCACGGGCTCTTCCCGTCGCGAGGCTCCGCGCGCGGCAGCTCCGATTCCCCACGGCCACCCGGTGATGCTACCAAGGGAGCATGGAGCACAGGCGACTGGGGAACACAGGGCTGAAGGTGAGCGCTGTCTCGATCGGCGGCTGGCTGACCTTCGGCAAGAGCGTCGACGAGGAGGCCACGCGGCGGATCCTGCGGGCGGCCATCGATGGCGGCGTGAGCTTCGTCGACCTGGCGGACGTCTACGGACCCGACGGCGCGGCCGAGCGGACGGTCGGCGCCATACTGCCGGACTATCGCCGGAGCGCGCTGGTGATCAGCAGCAAAGTCTTCTGGCCGACCGGCGAAGGGCCGAACGATCGGGGCCTGAGCCGGAAGCACATCATGGAGAGCTGCGAGCGCAGCCTGAAGCGCCTCGGGACCGACTACATCGACCTCTACTTCTGCCACCGCGAGGACCCGGAGACGCCGCTCGAAGAGACCGCGCGGGCGATGGACGACCTCGTGCGCCAGGGGAAGATCCTCTACTGGGGCACGAGCTGCTGGAGCGCGAGCGCGCTGCTCAAGATCCACGCCCTCGCAGGGCTGCGAGGCCTCTACGCGCCGGTCGTCGAGCAGCCCCGCTACAACCTCCTCCGCCGCGACGTCGAGCGCAGGGTCATGCCGGTCGCCAAGCGACTCGGCATGGGCCTCGTCGTGTGGAGCCCTCTGGCGAGCGGCGCGCTGACCGGCAAGTACGACGAGGGCGTCCCCGAAGGCAGCCGCGGCGCCACCACCAAATGGGTCGAGGAGTATCTCTCGGACGAGAACCGCCCGAAGATCCGCCGCTTCAGCGCCATCGCGCGCGAGCTCTCCTGCACCCCGGCCCAGCTCGCGTTGGCGTGGTGCCTCCGCCGGCCCGAAGTCGCCAGCGTCATCACCGGCGCCAGCCGCCCCGAGCAGGTCGAAGACAACCTCGGCGCGGTCGACGTGAAGCTGCCGGACGACGTCATCGACGAGCTGGACGGCCTCTTCCCCCGCTGAGCTCCCGATGGACACACCGGACGCGACCGGGGAGGTCGAGCTCGAGGGTCCCTACGACCTCGCAGCCACCATGTCGCGCACCTCGATCTGGGGATCCGATTCCCACGCGGCGCGTCCGCCGGCACGAGTCCTGGGTCGCCTTCCGTACGGAGCAGGGCCCGGCGACCGTCCGCTACGTCCAGCACGGCGATGGCGTTCGCGTGAGCGCCTGGGGCCCCGGCGCCGCGCTCGCCATCGAGCGCGCGCCGGCCCACCTCGGCGCCGAGGATCGCTCGTTCGGGTTCGAGGTCGACCACCCCATCGTCGGCCCGCTGCTGACCGCCGTGCGCAGCCTGCGCTTCGGTCGCTCCGGCCGAGTCATGGAAAGGCTCAGCGCCATCATCCTCGCGCAGAAGGTCACCAGCGAAGGCGCCTCACGGAGCTGGCGCGAGCTGGTCTGGCGCCACGGCGAGCGCGCGCCGGGACCGGAGAAGCTCTGGCTGCCACCGACCGGCGAGGAGCTGCGCAAGCTCGCCTACTACGACCTGCATCCGGTGGGCGTCGAGCGCCGGCGCGCAGACACCCTACTCTTCGCCGCGCGCCGCAGCCGTCGCATCGAGTCGTTCGCCGCCCTCCCGCCGAGCGACGCGTACGAGCGCCTGCTCGCCTTCCCCGGCATCGGCCCCTGGACGGCCGCGCACGTCGTCGCCGCCGCGCACGGCGACCCGGACGCGGTCCCCGTCGGCGACTACCACTTCCCGAACCACGTCGTCTTCACCCTCACCGGCCGCCCCCGCGGCGACGACGACGAGATGCTCGCGCTGCTCGAGCCCTTCCGCCCGTATCGCGGCCGCATCCTGGCCGCGATCCTCCGCGCCGGCCCCGGCGCCCCCCGCTTCGGCCCCAAGCTCTCCGTACGCGACATCCGCGGCATGTGAGCGCTCTGGCACGCAGCTCCGCTCACACTACCAGGGCCAACACTCTGGCTCCCGCCGCACCACCGGGAGCTCCGCAGGCTCGCCTACTACGCCTCCGTCCGCTGCGCGTCGAGCATCGCCCAGCGACTTCCTCCTCTTCGCCGCGCGCCGCAGCCGGCACCTCGAAGGCTTCGCCGCCTTGCATCCCCCCGGCGAGCGTACGAGCGCCTGCTCGCGTTGCCACTGCATCGGCCCGTTTGCGGCCGCGCACGTCGTCGCACGCCGCGCGCGGCGACCCGGACGGCGTCCGCGATCAGCGCACTACCACCTAGCCAGAACCCATCATCTCCACCTACTATCCAGTGCCGAGCCGATACGGCCTACTTCCACGCACCAGGATCCAAACCGTCGATGCCTTCAATATCCGCGTTCATCGATGCCACCGAAAGGACTCTCCTCTGAATCGCTCCAGAACATACCCCCCGAACAAACCCCACCACGTCCATCACCCCCTCACGAAGTTCGCGCACATCACCCTCAACCAGCGCAACATGGTGCTCATACATCCCGTGAGAGCCGCATATCGTCTGCATGGACAACGCTCCTGTCTCAACATCCTCCAGCAAGAGAGTCCCCCACACCTCAAGCTGCCGCACAAGGCGATATTTCACGAACACACCCTCCTCGGGCCGGATATCTCTGCTTTTGGCACAGGGTCGATCACAGCCTCCGGAATACCGTCCGGTGCCGACCGCCGGGAAATCGGAGATCGACGCCACCGTTGTCGACCCCTGCGCCGACTCGGTTTCGTCGCCGACGCCCCCTTCGTCGCCTACCCCACCACGAGGCCGAGAGGATATCCAAAGATGGTCGTCCGTGGACAACCTTCTTCCGCGGGTACGACAGCTCGAACGTGAGCTCGCCTCGAGCGAGTTCGCGGGGCACCGAAGAGGCCTGCCACCCTGCGCCGTCGAACATCGTGAGGGCTGGCCAGCGAGCAACGCCCCCGGCGGGAAGGACCGACGCCGCTCGGCGCGCGACGAAACGACACGTCTCGGCCGCGCTGCCACGGGCGCGCACGGCCTCGCGTTGTGCCCTCAGGCCTCGCGCCCATGTCCCGCTCGTCGCCGCGCCTAAGGACTCGGCACCGAGGGAGCCGTGGGGAGCCCTGGGCAACGCGGACTGCGAACGCACGAGCACGAAACGATGTCGGACGAGTACGAGATCTTCGAAACGGACGTCGCCATCGTCGGGATGTCGCTGCGCGCGCCGGGCGCGGCCGACAAGGAGCGCTTCTGGGAGAACCTGCGCGATGGGGTGGAGTCCGTCCGCGCGCTGGGGGACGAGGAGCTGCTCGCAGCGGGCGAGCGCGCCGAGAATCTGCACCGAAAGAACTACGTGAAGGCGGCCGCGCCGCTCGAGGGGATGGAGCTCTTCGACGGCGAGTTCTTCGGCTTCAGCCCGAAGGAGTCCGCCATCATGGACCCGCAGCACCGGCACTTCCTCGAGTGCTGCTGGGAGGCGCTGGAGAACGCGGCCCACACGCCCGAGCGCTTCGGCGGGCCCATCGGGGTCTTCGCCGGCTGCGGGATGGGCAGCTACTTCTACTTCAACCTCTGCTCGAATCCGGCGCTGGTGCGGGACGTGGGGATGTTCCTCCTGCGCCACACCGGCAACGACAAGGACTTCCTCGCGTCGCGCGCGTCCTATCTGCTCGATCTGCGCGGGCCCGCCATCGGCATCCAGACGGCCTGCTCGACGTCGCTGGTCGCCGTCCATCTGGCGTGCCAAAGCCTGCTCTCACGCGAGTGCGACATGGCCCTCGCGGGCGGGGTGACCATCGAACTGCCCCACCGGCGCGGCTACCTCTATCAAGAGGGCGAGATTCTGTCGCCGACCGGGCACTGCCACGCGTTCGATCACCGCGCGCAGGGGACGGTGTTCGGCTCCGGCTCCGGCGTGGTGGCGCTCAGAAGGCTGACCGACGCGCTCGACGACGGCGACGTCATCCACGCCGTGATCCGCGGCTCGGCCGTCAACAACGACGGCTCGTCCAAGGTGAACTACCTGGCGCCGAGCGTCGACGGGCAGGCGGCGTGCATGGTGGAGGCCTACGGTGTCGCCCGCGTCGATCCACGAACCGTCGAGTACGTGGAGTGCCACGGGACGGGCACCTACTTGGGCGATCCGATCGAGGTGGAGGCGCTCACGCAGGCCTTCCGCACCGCGACCGACGAGCGCGGCTTCTGCCGCATCGGCTCGGCGAAGAGCAACATCGGGCACCTCGACACCGCCGCCGGCGTCGCCAGCTTGATCAAGGCGACGCTGGCGCTCGAGCACGCCGAGATCCCGCCCACGCTCAACTTCGAGCGGCCCAACCCGACCATCGACTTCGACGCCAGCCCCTTTCGGGTCGCGGACCGCCGCACGCCCTGGCCGGCACCGAAAGGCCATCCCCGCCGCGCAGCGGTGAACTCGCTCGGCGTCGGCGGGACGAACGCGCACGTGGTGCTGCAGGAGCCGCCGGCCCGGCCGACGCCCGACGCGGCCTCACGGCCGGTTCAGCTCCTCACCCTCTCGGCGAAGAGCACGGCCAGCCTCGACGGCGCGCAGGCGCGGCTGGCGGCCCATCTGCGTGCCCATCCTGAGAGCGAGCTCGCCGACGTCGCCTGGACGCTGCACCACGGGCGCCGCGCGTTCGACAAACGGCGCGTGCTGGCCGCATCGAGCACGGAGGAAGCGGCGCGCCTGCTCGAGGAAGGCGACCCGCGGCGCGTGTTCACGCACACAGCGGCCGACAAGAGCTCGGTCGTCTTCCTGCTCCCCGGTGGCGGCGCACAGTACGCGCGGATGGGCGCGGGCCTCGTCGAGCGGGAGCCTGTCTTCCGCGAGCACCTCGAGCGCGGCTTGGCGCTGCTCCGCGAGCAGCACGGGATCGATCTGGCTCCCATGCTCCTCTCGAGCGAGGGCGACGCGAAAGAGGCCGAGCGCGCCCTCGAGCGGATGAGCCATCAGCTCCCGGCGACGTTTCTCGTCGGCTATGCGATGGCGCAGCTCCTCGCGCACTACGGCGTCACCCCGAGCGCGCTGCTCGGCCACAGCCTGGGCGAGAACACGGCCGCGTGCCTGGCCGGCGTGATGAGCTTCGAGGACTGCCTCGGACTGGTGGTGCTGCGCGGTCGGCTCTTCGAGAAGACGGCGGAGGGCGCGATGCTCTCGGTCGGGCTCTCGCCGGATGCGCTCGCTCCCCATCTCGAGGACGACCTCGACCTGGCGGTCGTGAACGCAAAGGACGCCACGGTCGTCTCCGGCACGCCCGAGGCCATCGATCGCCTGGCCACGCGGCTGAGCGAGCACCCCGAGATCGAAGCGCGGCGCTTGCCCATCCCGACCGCCGCCCACTCGCGGCTGCTCGAGCCCGTCCTGGACGAGTTCGGCGCCTACCTCCGGCGCATCCCGCTCCACGCACCGCAGATCCCCTTCGTCTCCAACCGCACCGGGACCTGGATCACCGACGCCGAGGCGCAGGATCCCGAGTACTGGGTCGGGCACCTCCGCCACACGGTGCGCTTCGCGGACGGAGTGTCCACGCTGCTCTCGGACACGCGCGGTCGGGTGCTGGTCGAGTGCGGCCCCGGCCACGCGCTCGGATCGCTCGCGCGGCAGCACGGGAGCTTTCGCAGCGGCGGGCACAACGCGCTCGCGTCGATGCGCCATCGGGACGATGCGGTCGACGACGCGGCCGCCTTCACGGCCTGCCTCGGCCGGGTGTGGGCGTCGGGCGCGGACTTCGAGTGGGAGCGCCTCTGGCCGGGCGAAGCGCGCTCACGCGTGGAGCTGCCGACCTACGCCTGGAACCACAAGCCCTACTTCATCGAGCCCGGCTCGGCGCAGGCGGACCCGCACGCCGACGCGCTGGCGAAGATCGAGGACGTGGAGCGCTGGGGCTGGCGGCCCGTCTGGAAGCCCGCGCTCGCCGATCCGCGCCCGCCGGAGCAACGACACTGTTGGCTGGTGCTCATGGACCGGGCTGGGGTCGGCCGGCGCCTATGCGATCGGCTCGCGGCCCGCGGCGACCGCGTGATCCGGGTCTACGAGGGCGACGGCTACCGCAAGCGCAGCGCCGACGAGTACGCGCTCGCCCCCGAACGCGGCAAGGAGGGCTACGCCGCGCTGATGGCGGATCTCGTGGCCGCCGGACACGCACCCGATCGCATCGTCCACCTGTCGCTGCTCGAGGCAGAGGAGCGCTTCCGGCCGGGCTCGAGCCTCTACCACCACCACCAGGAGCGCGGGTTCTTCGCGCTCTTCTTCCTGGCTCAGGTCATCGCCGACGAGGGCGTACCGACGCCTATCCACATCACGACGGTGACGAACGGCATGCAGAGGGTGGGCGACGAAGCCCTGCCCTATCCGGACAAGGCCACGGTGCTCGGTCCGGCCAAGGTCATCCCTCGCGAGCTCGAGGGTGCGAGCGCGTCGGTCGTCGACGTGACGCTGCCGGCGAAGAGTGAGCGGCTCTTCGGCGACGGCCTGAGGATGGCGCTCGCCGATCCCTTCCGCGGAAAGAGGCGGATGGAGCAGGCCCTCGACGCGTTGGCCGACCGGCTCCTCGACGACCTCACCTCACCGCCGCGGAGCGTCGCGGTCGCGCGGAGGGGCGAGCGTCGCTACGAGCAGGTCCACGAGCCCGTCCCCCTCCCGCCGATTCGAGGGCCGTCCACCCGCGCTGCGCGAGGGCGGGGTCTACCTGATCACGGGCGGCCTCGGCGGGCTCGGCTTGACGGTCGCCGAGCACCTCGCGCGCACCGCACACGCGAAGCTGGTGCTCCTGTCCCGCTCGTCGCTGCCGCCGCGCGAGCAGTGGGCCGAGTGGCTGAGGCAGCACGGCGCCGGAGACCGGATCGGCCGCCGCTTGACGCGCCTGATGGCCATCGAGAACGCCGGCGGCGAGGTCATGGTCGCCACCGCCGACGTCACGAACGTCGAGCAGATGCGCGCCGTGGTCGTCCGGGCGCGAGCCCGCTTCGGAGCCATCCACGGCGTCCTCCACACCGCGGGCGTGATCGAAGACGAGCTCATCGCGCTCAAGTCGCAGGCGTCGGTCGAGGAGGTCTTCACCCCGAAGATCCAGGGCATGATGGTGCTCGACGCGCTCTTCGCGAACGCGCCGCTCGACTTCGTGGTCCTCTTCTCGTCGACCAGCACGGTCACCGCGCCGGCCGGTCAGGTCGACTACGTGGCGGCCAACGCGTTCTTGAACGCGTTCGCCCAGAGCAAGGTCGGGCACTCCACCCGTGTGGTCGCCATCGACTGGGGCCTCTGGAGTCAGGTCGGGATGGCGGCCGAGGCCGTGAACGAGGACCCGGCCGCGCACGCCGGCGAGAAGATCGGCGCCCAGCCTGCGCATCCGCTCCTCGACGCCCGCGTCCGCGATGCGCGCGGCGAGGCGGTCCTCTCCGTCGCGCTCTCCCCGGAGCGTCACTGGGTCCTCGACGGCCATCGCACGCGCGCCGGCCACCCGCTCCTGGTCGGCACGGCGTATCTGGAGCTGGCTCGCGCCGCATTGGCCGCCCACGGCGAGCACGGCGCCTTCGAGATCGAGGATCTCTTCTTCATCCGTCCGCTCAGCGTGCCGGACGGCGAGCGGCGCGAGGCCCGCGTCCTGCTCCGCCCGACCCAGCGCGGCTACGCGTTCGAGGTGCGGAGCGAGACGCAGCTCGACGGCCGCACGGGTTGGGAGCTGCACGCACAGGCCCACCTCACCATCCGCCCGCTCGGCAAACCGCCGGCGCTCGACCTGGCGGCGTTGGAGTCGCGCTGCCGGGTGCGCAGCCTGCCCGAGGATCCGACCGGCATCCGCACACCGCAGGAAGCGTTCTTGGCGTTCGGTCCCCGCTGGCGTGTGCTGCGGCGCGCCTCGTTCGGCGACGGCGAGGCCATCGCGAGGCTCGCGCTGCCGCCCGCATTCGCGGCCGAGGTCGACGCGCTCGGCCTCCATCCCGCGCTCCTCGACATCGCCACCGGCTGGGCGATGGATTTGATCGAGGGCTACCGCGGCGAGGCGCTCTACGTGCCGGTCTCGTACGAGCGGGTCCGCGTGCACCGGCCTCTGCCGGCACGCATCGTGAGCTGGGTCCGCTGCCACGGCGAGGACGACGCGGAGTTCGTCTTCTTCGACGTCGTGCTGACCGACGAGGACGGGAACGTCCTGGTCGAGGTGGACAAGCTCTCGCTCCGCAAGCTCGCGGGCGAGGTCGACTTCACGCTCCGCAGCCGCCCGGCGTCGCGCGACGTGGAGATCGATCCGCTCCCGCCAGGCGAGCGCGAGCGCTCTCCGGCCGAGCTCCAGCTCGCCCGCAATCTGGAGCGCGGGATCGCGCCGGAAGAAGGACGGGACGCCCTCTTGCGGGTGCTCGCGCTCTCACCCGTGCCCGAGATTGTGGTCAGCTCGCTCGATCTGCACGGACTCGTCCGACAGGCCGCGGCGAGCGGCACACGGGCGGCAGGCCAGGACGGTCTGAAGCTCGGCCGGCCGGACCTCGAGAGCGAGTACGTGGAGCCGCGCGACGAGATCGAGCGCACACTCGTCTCGTTCTGGCAGGAGCTGCTCGGTGTCGACCAGGTCGGCGTGAAAGACAGCTTCTTCGATCTGGGCGGGCACTCGCTGATCGCCGTGCGGCTCTTCGCCAAGGTGAAGAAGGCCTTCCAGACCGAGTTCCCGATCTCCGTGCTCTTCGAGGCGCCGACGATTGAGCGCTGCGCGACGCTCATCCGCGACGCCATCGGAGAGCCCTCGACCGGCGAGAGCAGCGCGCCCGAGCCGCGCAGCCGCTTCACCCATCTCGTGGCCATGCACCCGGGCGACGGCGGCCCGAAGACGCCCTTCTTCCTGGTCGCCGGCATGTTCGGCAACGTCCTGAACCTTCGGCATCTGGCGCACCTCATCGGCACCGACCGGCGCTTCTACGGGCTGCAAGCGCGCGGGCTCTACGGCGAGCAGACGCCGCACGAGCGCTTCGAGGAGATGGCCGAGGCCTACCTCGCCGAGCTGCGCGCGGTGCAAGCGCGCGGCCCCTATCTCCTCGGCGGGTTCTCCGGCGGAGGCATCACCGCCTACGAGATGGCCCAGCAACTCTCACGCGAGGGCGAGGAGGTCTCGCTCTCGGTGATGCTCGACACGCCTCTGCCCTTCCCGCCGCCGAGGCTCGGCATCCGCGACCGGGCGCGCATCCAAGTTCAGCGCTTGGCAGAGAGCGGTCCGGCCTATCTCGCCGAATGGGCCGTCAATCGGTGGCGCTGGGAGATGGGCAAGCTCGAGCGCCGCTTCGAGCACGCGGAGCCGGAAGTGGCGCCGGACGCGTTTCAGGACGAGGCCATCGAGCAGGCCTTCCGGCGCGCGCTCGGTCGCTACCGTCTCGAGCCGTGGCCGGGGCACCTGACCCTCTTCCGCCCGCCCCTCGAGGTCGCCCACGACCTCGGAAACGGCCGCCTCCTCGACCACGACCGAAACTATGTCTTCCCGGACAACGGCTGGACACCCTACGTCGGCGCGCTCGACGTCTTCGAGGTGCCCGGCGATCACGACTCGACGGCGCTGGAGCCGAACGTGCGGGTGCTCGCGCGCAAGTTGCGCGAGGTCATCCACGCGGCCGAGCTCGGCTGCCGCAGCGCGCGGCCGACGGACTCCGAGAGGCGGGGTGAAGTGATGCGAGCCTCCGTCTATTCCTCAACTACCGGACGCCCGCGATGACCATCGACGCGACGCGGGCCGCGCGGACGGCGTTGGCGCGAGTGGGCGAGCACCGGATTGACGTCGTGGACAACGACTCTGGCGACGGCTCCGACGACGCCCTCTGTCTGGCGGCGGCCACCGAGTGCTGGGATGCCGTCAGGTCCTGCAAACGGGCCACAACGGCGGATTCGGCTTCGGCAACAACTACGTGATCCCGTCGCGCATTGAAATCGGATGACCCGCCGGACTTCATCTACATCCTGAACTCGGACGCATTCCCCGAGCCGGCCGCTGTGGAGGCGCTCCTGACGTTCATGCGCGCGCATCCGGAGGCCGGCATCGCCGGCAGCGCGCTCCACGGCACCGACGGCGAGCCCCACATCAGCGCCTTCCGCTTCCCGACGCTGCGTAGCGAGATTGCCAACAGCTTCCGACTGGGGCTGGTCAGCCGCCTCTTGCCCGAGTCGGAGATCCCCATCCTGCCCCGGCCGGAGCGAACCCGGCAGGTGGACTGGCTGGCCGGCGCGTCGATGATGGTGCGGCGCGAGGTGCTCGACGAGGTCGGCCTCTTCGACGAGGGCTTCTTCCTCTACTTCGAGGAGACCGACCTCTGCCGCCGCGCGCGACTCGCCGGCTGGCCGAACATGGTACGTCGTCGAGAGCCGCGTCGCCACGTCGGCCACGGCTCGACCGGCCTCAAGAACAAGACGAGACCGATGCCGCGCTACTGGTTCGACAGCCGCCGTTACTACTTCCTGAAGAATCACGGCCGTGCCTATCTATGGGCAGCCAACACGGCCCACACCACTGGACTGACCACGTTCAAGGTACGCGCTCTGAGTCCAGCGCAAGATCGACCCCGACCCGGTCCGATTCTTGCGCGACTTCATCCACTACAACTTCGTATCGAACCCACCCTGACCATCTCCGCACGAGACGCACGGCTCGCCGACGTGGGCGTGGTGGCCATCGGCCGCAACGAGGGAGCGCGATTGCGCCGCTGCCTGAGCTCGGTCGTCGACCGGGTGGCGCGCGTGGTCTACGTCGACAGCGGCTCCGACGACGGAAGCGTCGCGCTCCGCGATGTCGTTCGGCTGCGAGGTGATCGAGCTCGACCCGCGGGTCCCCTTCACCGCGGCCCGCGCACGCAACGCGGGCCTCACGAGGCTGCGCGAGGTCGTACCGACGTCCGCGCTACGTGCAGCTCGTCGACGGAGAACTGCGAGGTCAGCAAGACCGCAGAACTGAACCAAGGCAGACTACATAACATAG
>CAWHVG010000002.1:0-1661683 GCA_963832725.1 uncultured Pseudomonadota bacterium | reverse complement strand
GGCTCCCGTTTGCGCGGATCATCCACTGGTCCTGCGAGCCGGTCGCGGTCGAGTCGCACCTTGGCGGTAGGCCGGTCTGACCGCTCAGGGTGCAGAGCCGGTCGTCCGGACCGGTCGGGGTGGACGTCCAGGTGAAGCGGTCGCACGAGCCGTCGGTGCACTCGGACGCGGCTTGCAGGTCGGCCACGTAGTCCTCGGCGCTCGAGCCGTAGGAGATGGTCGTGAACGCGCCGAGGCCGTTGTCCACGCCGACCAAGAGGCGCGGGCGCCGGCCGCCCGCCGGGTCGACGAACTGCCAGTTCGACGCGTTGCCCCAGATGATGTCCGTCGTGCCACTGCCGTCGATGTCGG
Source organism: uncultured Pseudomonadota bacterium (assembly GCA_963832725.1). GTDB lineage: Bacteria > Myxococcota_A > Polyangia > Polyangiales > Sandaracinaceae > JAEZBP01. The sequence goes on along the minus strand of CAWHVG010000002.1, from coordinate 1,661,332 downwards.
CGAAGCGCACGCGAGGCGCGAAGCTCGGCGTCGCCGGCGTACTGCCGATGGTCACCCGCTTCCGTCCAACCCTGGCCCGCGCGGTTGAACCACACGTCCACGTTGCGGAAGCGCACCTGGACGATGTCCGAGGCGCCGTCCATGTCGACGTCGCTCAGGAACACGCCGTCCAGATCGATGGCCAAGCCGGTGGGCGGCGTCGCCATCTCGATGTAGCGGCCAGCCCCTGCGCCCGGCGCGCAGTCGCGCGAGCCTTCGCCCCACACGCCTTCGCCACGGCCGGGCCAGTAGATGATGCGGCCGGGCTGGAGCTTCGCGATGTCCTGCAGGCCGTCGCCGTTCATGTCGGCGAGGCGGACCTCCGTGTCCTCGAAATCGATCGGGGTCCCCGCGTAGAGAAGGCAGCTCTCAAAGGGCTGCGTCGATAACACCTACTGCGTACCGTCCCACGTGTAGCTGCCGAGCGTCCGTCGCCGCCGGGCAGCCACCCGAGGTTCACCCACGTCTGCATCACCGTGCCCGTCGTCCGGACCACGTCGATGAGGTTGTCGTGGTTCACGTCCAGCACGCGGATGTGCGAGCCGTCGCGGCCCAGATCGATCCGCGGGTCGGTGTCGTCCATCGGGAGCGTCGTCTGCGCGTACGTCCACTCCCAGCCTTGATTCGCGGGCGAGACGTCGGGCATCGTGAGGTTCCCGGCCGCTCGCGTCGGCGCCCACCAGCCGTACGTGCGAAGGCGCGGCATGTGGAGCAGGTCGCTCCGGCCGTCGCCGTCGATGTCCATCGGCACGACGTTCAGGTTGGACAGGCTCAACACGCTCGAGAGACTCGGCGCCATCGGCATCGGAACTGCGTCCGAGAAGTGCGCCGTCTCGCCAGCCGGCGTCGCGCTCGAGCCCGAGAAGCCGTTGAAGAAGACGCCTACCGCCGGCTGCCCGTCGCTGGTCCGGTAGCGCGCAGGGTCGGTGACCATCAGGTCGGGCAAGCCGTCGCTGTTGACGTCGAAGAGATCGCTCCGGCCCTCGTCCACCGAGTGCGGCGGGCTCGACGCCACCGTGTGGACCGTGCTGTCGATCGTGCGAACCCGGGGATCCCCCCGATCCGGCATGTCCGTGTACTGGAAGGTCATCGGGGGCAGGCGCGGCCCGGTGCTCGAGCCGCTGGTCTCCGGGCGGCCCTCGACCTGGATCTGGCTCAGCAGCGAGTGGAACGTGTCGCTCCCGTAGGTCAGGTGATAGCGCCGAACCAGCGTCCGTCCGCCGCTTGCGTCGTCCCACGCTGTGACCTCGATTTGCTGCAGCCGCTGCGACGTCTCGATTCGCCAGCCGGCCAGGTAGTTCGCGTACACGTCGTCGCGCGGCTCGTACAGCAGGCGGACGTGCGCGCCGTAGGTCGAGAGGGACTGCGTGCAGGTGCGCGCGGTGTCCGGATTGCTGCTCGCGCAGCTCCCCGGCGAGCCGTTCGGCGAGACATAGTAGATGTCCGTCAGGTAGCTCTGACCGTCCGGCTGATCGTAGAGGTAGTAGACGGTCGAGCCGTGCGCGTCGCTCATCCGCGTGAGGCACCAGCGGTAGATGCCGCCGCTCGGCATCTCCGGGTCCCGCTCGAGGGCGTAGCTCGATGCCGTCACGGCTTCCGACGGTCCCGTTCCCGTCGGGAGCAAACCGAAGTCGAAGCGCGTCCCGTCCTTGCTCTGCACGATCCAGCGCGTGGAGTCGGGCGAGCGGAAGAAGCGCATGAAGCCGCCTTCCACGCGCGCCCGGTACTGCTGCCACCCCGACACCTCCGTGGGGACGGCAGGCGCGGTTCCGCCATTGGCCTGCCCGTCGACCGTGCCGATCGCGGTCGAGTCGACCGGTACCAGCTCCTGACCGCCGTTGTAGATGAAGCGGTCTTCTTGTCCGTGCCAGGCCGACTCGTCGATGTAGCGGGGCATGCCGCGGTCGGTCTGGCGGCTGATGAACGGGACGCCGAGGCCCCACCCGAAGCCGACCGGGCCGTTGCCGCCCGTCGTCGCGTAGGTCAGCGCGATCGACGGCTTCACGCCCGCTCGGCCGGGAGCCACCGCGATCGGGACCGAGAACGTCGCCGTCCCCGAGCTCAAGACAGGCGAGAAGCTCTCGCCCATCCCCTGCACCGAGCCCTCCGCGCTGGGCAGGCTGATCGCCTGCGGCGTCACCGCGCTCGCGCTGGCGCCACCGGGAAGCGAGAATCGGCACCGTAGAGCCGGCGGGGGCGGAGGGCGCGTCCGCGTTGGCGATGCTCTCGTTCGCGATCTCCTCCCGCGCGCGCTGGAGCTCCTCACGGAGATCGGGGTCCGCGGCCCCGCCCCGCACGGCCTCCACGACCTCGGGGCTGAGCTCCGCGACGGTCCCCGTCTCCGTCGCCGCAGGCTGCGTGCCTTCCGGATCCTGCGCGTACGCGATCGGGACGACGGGCGCCCAGAAGACCAAGCACGCGAGAACGGAACAGAGAAGCCGGGTGACGAAGCGGGGCTCCGGCCTGGTCAGCGGTCGATAATCCCAACGCACGGAGGCTCCGTCAGTCCGGGGGTAAGAGGTAGCCGAAGACCGAGCGGTACGCCGCTGGGTCACCCAGCGCGCTGGAGTCGCTCGCGTCGCTCCAGAGGACCCAGATCCCCTTCGACGTCTGGCGAAGCGCGACGTCGCCCTGGAGCCCGTCGGTCAGATAGCCGGCGAGATCGGTCTGCTCGGAGGTGAGCGGGGCTCCACCCGCGCCAGCGAGCGCCACGCCCTGCCGGTGACCGCCATCTTCGTATGCGATCAGCGCGCCCATGCCGAAGACCTCTATGCTCGGCGCGACCTCGGCATGGTCCTGTTGATCGACGATTGTGTAGTTGGCGGGCACGGTGGGCGGGTCGGTGGACTCATCGACGAAGCTCACCAAGATGTCGCCGAGGTAGTCGTACGTGGCGTCGCGACGGACCCATGCGACGCCGAACCCGCTGCCAAAGAACGTGAGCGCCGGCTCGGACCCGGCCGCGGCCGAAACGACGAACGGCGCCCCGGGCGCGCTGCCGAACATGCTTCCCATCACGTAGGACAGGTCCGCCTCGACGGCGGCCTCCTCGGTCCACACGAAGAGCGCACCCATGTCACCCATCGTGATCGCCGGTTCACTGGCCACGCTGGTGACGTCGGAGATGGCCGTCTCGGTGATGAACAGGGTTCCGTCGTCGCCGAAGGCAGTCAGCTTCACGATCGCGCTTCCCAACGGCCCGTCGACGCCCCCGGCGTCGACCCACACCACCCCGTATCCACCGGGGACGGCGAACACCTCCGGCTCGTACTGCCTACCGAGGGTCTGCACGTTCATCGCGCGTATGGTTCCGAGCGTGCCATCGGGGGCGACGTCTCGAGCCGCAATGCCCGCCTCCTCGCCGTCGACATTCGGATCGCTCCACGCCACCGTCCAACCGCCGCTGGATCGTCCCGCGACGCTTGCGTCGACGTTCCAGCCCAGGCCGAGGTCGGTGGCGATGACGACGGGATCGGTCTCCGTGTCGATGGGCACGCCCCCCGACGTGAAACGCCGGGCGCGCAGCTCTCGCGCATCACCGTGATCGGCCATGTAGACGACCAGGACGTCGCCGGTGGTGGGGTCCTCGGCCACGGCCGGCGCTCGCCCCGCTGGAGACGCGTCTTCGCCGTCGATCGACGACACGACGAACGGCGTCGGTGTGCAGGAGCTCGAGCACGCGTCTCCGTCGCTCGTGTTCCCGTCGTCGCAGCCTTCTCGCGGCCACTCCGTGGTCCCCGGCGCCGGCTCCGCGATAGCCATCCCCGCAGCCCGTCCGAGTGAAACATGCACTAGACAGACAGATGTCTGCGCCCATCAGGTCGCCGCAGAGCTCCCCGTCAGCCAATTGGAGGACCGCGCATCGGTCGCAGTTTCCTGGCGTGGTCTCCTGCGTCACGACTTGCACCGGCATCGGATCTTCATACGTCGGATTGCCAGAGCTCGTGTATCCCGCCGCGGCCCATACACTGCTCCAATACTCCGGGTCCGCCCACTGGGATGCATCCGTGACCGAAAACACGTAGACACGGCCGGCCCCCGCTCCCGACACCGACGGCGCTCCGACGATCACGTCAGTACGCGCGTCGCCGTCGTAGTCGGCCACGATGACACGTTGCCCAAACCCATCCGACGCCTCGCGGGGAACCGACGGGCCCAGGTAGAAGCTCGGCGTGAGCGTCGCGCCCAGGTCCGCTACTCCCACGACCGGAAGAGACCCAGCAGGCGAATCCGTGGTGGCGAAGAGCAACTGCTCCGTCGACGGAACCTTGAGATCCGCGAACCCCATCGGGCTCCCCTGCAAGGAGCTGTCGAGGGGTGTGTATCCGCCTCCCAAGTCGATGCCGGTAAACGCGCTGACCGTCGTCGTACCCGTGCCACCAGCGAGCACCGCGGGGCCCCCGCCAGGGTTCCCGACGAGCACCGAGTCACCGAGCCCCGTCTTCCCCGCGTACGTGAACACGCCGAACCCGCCCGTTCCCGACTGATAGGCCAGCACCTCGGCTTGCGCGGCGAGGCCGACGAGCACATCGAGCGTCCCGTCGCTCGTCACGTCCCCCACATCGAGCACTTCCCCGAAACGCATCCCCGAAGACGCGGTGACCAAGTCCGAGGGCAACAGCCGCTGAGCGGAATAGCCATCGAGGTACACACCATTCCCGTAGAGGATGTAGGCGGCCCCGGTATCCGCGCTGTCCGCCACCGAGTATTGCCCCGGCGCGCCGACCGCCAGGTCGATGTGCCCGTCGCCGTCGAAGTCCGCCAGCCGGAGGGCAGCACCAAACTCACTGTTGCTCGGGCTCTGCCCGTCAGCGTCCACGTCCGCCAGGAGCACGCCCGGGCCGCTCACGTCCAGTCCGGCCTTCTGGTACACCCACGCATCGGACCAGACCTCGAACAGCTGCGTGGAGCTGTGAGCCCCGTACGCGACGACGAGGTCCGCGTCGCCGTTTTCGTCGATATCGCCGGCGGCGAGCGCCGTCCCGAAGCCGAGCCCCGGTGCAATCGTGAGGTTCTTTCCATGGAGAACGTGCCAGGGCTCGAAACCTCGCTCCGTTCCGAGGTACAGGTACACGGCACCAGCGTCGGCGTTGCCGTCCACATCCTCACCGGGAGCGCCGACCGCGAGGTCCGGGTAGCCGTCACCGTTGAAGTCACCGAGCGCCATCGCGGCGCCGAACCGGTCCCCGTCGTCGTTGCGAATCCAGAGAGGTGGGCAAGCTCGTCTGGGCCCAACACTCCGTGCAAAACGTGGGCGACGACAATCCGTCCGTCTGATACTCATCCACACAGGCGGCCGGCGAGTTCCAGCCCGCTCGAGGCTCGATTGGGAATAGCCCCCCGACCCTCGGGCCCTGTCGGCTCGGCAGCGTGCGGAGGGTGACCGTGGACTCACGCTCGGCCCCTGCATCCCCCGAGGCCACACTCCCTGCGTCCGACTCCGTCACGGGCACCCGCACCCCGCACCCGACGAGGAAACACGCAGCCGCCGCTGCCGTCACGAGACGGTCAACACGCCTGCTGTGTACCTTCCTCCGCCTCATGCTCCCTCCGGTCGCCTACGCGTGCTCGCCTGGCCGATGACTCAAGACACCTTCCCACGAGCCCCCTCAGCCGCCCGTGGTGTCCCCTCCACACATGTGCGCTGCGCCCGTGCGGGTGAAGTACCGATACCGAATCAGGAGCTGCACGTCCTCCATTCGATTGAAGTCGAACCCCGGCTGATCCCAGAGTATGACCCGATACTGTCCCGTGATCGGACGTCCACGCAGCTCGGTGTGAATATACTGCCCAATTAGCGAGCTGTCTGAGGGCGAGAGCGGATTCGTAAGATAACGCTCTGCCGCAAGCGCGCGACCGTTCTCGATCATCCCTTTGAACAGGTGCACCGGATACAGCGAGCCCGAATGGGTACGAACCGTGTATGCCGATGGATCACCTTCAACCCCAAGCGGCTCGTGTGAGAGGCTGAACGGTACTCCCGCCGTCGAATAGCACGCATCCCCGCTCGCGGAATCACAGTTGATGACGCCGGTACCCACCACGTTGGCTGCGACATCGCCCACCCGGTAGTTGAAGTTCCCAAATGCAAAGCCACCCCCGAACCGCGCACCTTGACCAACAAGTCGTGACTCTTCGATATTGAACGTCAGCTGCCAGTAACAGAATGTCTGCGGGTCTTCCCCCGCGGCGCAACTTGCGCCGAAGCCGCCAGAGCAGAGCGACGCGCAGTCATAGGTCCACGCGTTCCTGAAGTGCGGCGGGTCGGTGATCGGGCAGTCATCGAACGTCGCCCAGCCGGGTGCGGTGCTCGCGATGAACAACCCTGGACCATCGGCCGCCGTCACGTTGCTGCTCCCCGAGGACCAGTGGTCAGCCGCGCTGGTTCCGGTTACGGTCTCGAGCTGTAATCCGGCCACCCGTATCGACATCTCCGTCGGCGTACCGCCTGTGGTCCCGGGGAAGACACCAACATCGTAGGTCGGATAACTCCCGTCCGGGTTGGCGGTAACCTCAAAAAACATGAACTTACGCGTCCAACTGTCGTCCATCGTGCGCTCTGTTGCGGCATATACCGTCGCGTCGCTCGGAACACTATTCAGCCGCGCATCTACGACGGGCAGCGGGTTCGCGAGGACTCTCTCGTACCATGAGAAGCGGTACACCCCCGGCTCCAGAGTTATCGACTGAACCAGCGCTGGAACCAAAGCCGGGTCATCAGTCGGCGGGTAGTCCGTACTGCTAGGCGAACCACTGTCGAATACGACCTCGAACCCACGCGGCGGCGCGCCGTCGATGCGGCCGGGAACCGGGGGCGTGTCCCCCGCCGTCGCAGTGCTGTAGCGCGGTCCATCAACCGTACTCACGGTCAGACAGTGACCGTTGACCGGTGGCACAGGGCATTTCACGACCTGCCAGGCGGGGGTCGTCGGATCCAGCCTACCGCCCTCGAGAGGCATCAGTGTCTGCGTAAGATCGTTGGCGGCCCCCAAGAGGTTTGGTGACGCCTGACTGCAACTCGACCGACCGGCGACAACGTCATCTTTGAGGCTCAAGATCATGAGATCCTCGGAGCTTGTGTAGGGATAATCGAAGCGGTAGCTCTCCACGTAGTGCGACAGACGCTCGACATAGTCACCCACGAACATCTGCCGAATCGCGTCCGGCCCAATCTCAACACTCGGATCGCGAATCGCCCCGTAGTTCACGCCCGACGCATTGCAAATATCCGAGGCCCAAGTGGAAGGCGCGTCGACCAACTGCGTGCACGTCTGTTGATCGAGGTCCACGCCGAAACGTTGTTGAACGGCCATGCGCGCAACCGCCGCAGTGCGGACCGCCGCGCGATGGGCGTCCGAATACCGCTGGAGATTGATATCGTAGACACGCCGCATCGCGGTGTTGACGGGATAGTGTCGCCCGGCCTGATCCGAGTCCGCAAAGAGCGCTTGCGCCAGCGCCGATTGTGCCTGCAGACGATTCGTCCGCAGCTCACTCAAAAGCCTCCTCACCTCATCAGCATTGTTGACCAGGGTCCTCAATCCTGTTTGGACCCCGTCAAAGTCGGCCAACACAGCCTTCCGAAACCGATCAAATTCGATGCGCTGCTGCTGCTCCAGAACACCCACCGCCAGGTCTGTCACTTTGGCACGCAGCGCCGACATGGTTGCCGCGACGGTGCAGGTTGCGCCTACTGTGCCGACACCCGCAATCCCTGCATCTCCCTGGGCCATAAGACACGTGTTCACGTCGCCGAGAACAGAGATAGCCAGGCGAAGGAACTCCGTCGCGCGTTGCGCATCAAATATCTCGTGCTGGCGTCGCATGACATCGATTTGGGTGCCGATATCGCGGAGAGCCGCTGCAATGTCTTGCGGCGCCTGCGCTTGCGCCCGCAACGCCTCACGCAACCGATAAATATTGTCGGCAGAACTGCCAGCCGAGGTTTCCTGGGCCGTGCTGGTTCCCAGGATTTGATCCACTACTCGGGTCGGCACGTCCTGCACAACCTGACGCTGCGCGACAGCATCGACATTGTCAGCGACACGCTGCGCGTACTGTTCGACCGACCCAACGTCCCCCATACTCGCAATGTATGGGCGCGACGGAACCGATGGTGTCGCATCGGCAGACGGTACAGAGTCAGCCACAGCACAGAGAAGCTCTACCGCGTCGAGAATCTCTTCACGCGTGATAGCGTATCTAGTATACCCCAAGCTGTCGTCAAAGAAGATTGCCGCGTCATTTGGATGCGCCCTGCTTACGATGTTGTGAGAGGGCGCCTCATACAGCCCTCCGAGCCAGGAAAAATACGACGTAGGAGCCAAATATGCGAGGGGTGTCCAATCAGATCGACGAAGGATCGAGCGCAATACCACGTTGGCTCGATCCGGAACATCCCCAACGCCCCTCTCAAGGCCTCCTATGTCCCCCACAACAACGACCGATGAAAAGAATGGTTCAGTGCCCGCCGGCGGCCCACTATCATCGAACCTATAAGCTTCCATACCCGCCCACAGCGTCCGAGCAATTTGACGCGCTCTATTGGCCTCATCATCCGCGTAGCGAGCGCCACAATTCACGAACCCCATCGGTTGCGAGGCACTGACGGGAACAGTTTCAGGGATCGACCCGGCCTTTTGAAAATAGCGATTCGCAGACACAGCTTCCCACAATGTCGTGCCTGCCGAAACGTCTCCATCAGGCGCAACGATCCACCCCGACACCGTATCACTCGAATCAGCACCATACTGAGCGGAACCAGCGACGAGCCAGTGTTCCGAGTTCCAGTCCTCAAGTCTATCCCAGCGGGCGATGGAATTTCGGTAGACCGAGACTCCATCGTAGTATGCTGGCATGCGCAGATTTGCCAATCCCACGCCAGCGAGAGTTGCGAGCGTAGCTACCGCTCGACCCATGCGCTCGTTCATTTCGGCGCGAAACGGTGCTGCAGTACAATCAATGGACGCCAAAAAGAGGCTCGGTGCGCTTGAGCTATCACCTGTGTTTCCGCAGGGCCAGTTCACACCACTACTCCACGCTGCCGCGCCTCCAGCGGTGGCCCCTGGAATACCATAGTCGCGGCCTATACCCTTGAATGGAAAGCAAGTAATGCCCTTCAACTCTCCCGTTCCCGGATCCGTCCACGGCGCCCCATCCAGCGTGATTTCACTGCAATCGTGGACATTCGCATTCCATCCGATCCGTTGCGCCCAATAGCGCACATTTTCATACCCAAAAAAGCCGGTCCTTAGGTCGTGGAGTAGAGTGTCCCGGTCACCGTATCCCCGGCGCAGGTTGAAGAACGCGTTGCATTGCCCATGCAGGCCCGTAGTTGGGTCCGGCTGCGTCGGGCGAAGATGGTGCTCTGCACCGGGCGAGAGACCAGTTGGATTTCCATCTGGAGATCGGAGGAAAGCAGACCGAGCAGAGCACTATTTGTCGCAGGTTGGCCATCGATAAGTATTTGAGTCTGTGTACCTGTGTGAGGAGGAGACGCGCAGACATCTGTATCGGGCGCTGGATACGGGCACGGCTGGTGTAGCGACGAGTCTCGGCAGAGGAGACCTGGATCATTATTCTCATACCAAGCACAAAGATGAGTGTTGCCGAGGCCGACGCGGGCCACTATCGAGGGTGCCCCTGTGGTCGGATTGAGGCCGAGACACTCCATGATTTGACGACGCTGCGCACTATCCGCCCCGCCGAAGAGAGTTGACTTGACGCAGATCGTTCCGACGCACTCGTATCCCGAGGAAGCGTCGCAGCCGGAGCCATCGGACGACTCGTCGCATGTCGCCCCCGACTGGACGAGGCTACCGAGAGAGCCATCGTCGTTGAATAGCTCGTCTACGTTGATAGCTACACCACACGTGTTCTGGATCGTGTCGATTGCCGTCTCGGCGCGGCGATCCATGTTTAGACCGGATTCGATGAGATTCTGTCCGAGCGTGTCCGCGTAGGCTGCGGCCGCCGCAGCAACATCGAGGTGATGCTTCCACGAGTTCTCGTAGGGGTCACCGTTGTCGATGATCTCATCTTCGAGGGGGATCGGTGCATTGAACTCGATGCCGCCGCACGTCGAACGCGGCGCGGCAGTTTGCTCGTCGGTTTCAGTTGTCTTCGACGCGCCATCGTGAGAGATCGGGTCATAGGGAATAGATGTACATTCGCCAGCAGCAAGACTGCTGGGCACCGGGGTCGCAATGCCGGCTATATCTTCGTATGCTCCGGCGCCACCAGTCATCCCCGGCCGCAAATGTACTAGGTAAAGATACGGTCCAGTGGTTGGGGTATCGATCACCCACTCGACGGCGTGCAGTCGACTCTGGCGTCCAGAGCCAAGCCCGGTTACTGTAGCCCATGGAGTCGTGGGGGCGGTGCCTGAGAGCGTGCATGGAGTCCCTTCCACGGCCCCATCGACTGCGCACGTAAGTTGCGTTGTCCCGCTCACGAGCAAAAACTCATTTGCTGCGGGCGCTGCGGTCGGCCCAAAGACCCGGATTCGAAGCTTATTTCCGGAAATTGATGTCGTCTGGATGGATGCACAGTTCGGCTTCCATGGCGCCAAGCGCACTAACCCTCTGAACAATGGAGGCGAGCACGCCCTGGGCTTGGTCGCTGAGGCCGCTATTGGGCCCGCGAGCGAGCGCCTCTCGTGCGACGGCGTTTGAATAGGCAAGAACATATGACGCCTCCGGGCGCTCGACAGTAGTGAGCGGCGAATCGTCTACATTGGTGTTCTTGGGCAGCGTGGTGGTGATGCTCCACAGGCTCGATCCTCGCGCAGCCGTCTGAAAGTGCATGGGCGGGGGCTGGCGTGGCTGCGCCATCGTGGTCGCGTCGAACGTAACAGTAGTGGTCCCGGGTGAGCCATCACTGTTGGGCGGCAGGGGGGGGGGGGGAGGCGGATATCCCGGTCGGCCGGGCGAAGACCTCCGCTTCGTGCGCCATCCATTCACGCGCGTGCAGGAGGGCGGCGGTGGAGACGTGAATACTCGAGGCCAGTTGGTCTCCGGCGCCGGTCTCGCCAGTGCCGAAGTCGTAGATCCCTGTCCGACGCGTGCTTCGAGACCGGGTTTGATGTGGCTCCACACTAGCGTATCGAGCGACGTGGCGGTCAAGTCGATGATCTTGTCGAAGGCGGCGCCACTGTACCGAAGCGTGGCCAACGCATCCGCGCACTCTCCCGTGCAGGGCGTCAAGGCACCGATTCCGGTCTCCGCGATGGATTGACGGAAGTCGCTGGAGTCTTGGTCGGGCAGATAGGTGCCCGCGTGAGCGATCGGTGATGTTGCTCATGGTCGTCGGATTCGCAGGCCGCCGACCTGCATCTGGGTTGCGACAAGGCGGGAGAGGTTGTCGTCGAACCAGCTGACTCGCGCCGCCTCTCCCAAATCGGTGATGGCGATCCGATCCCGGTCCGCGACGCCCAGTGCGGCCCGGGCGCCCTGCGTGGAAGCGCGCTGGTTCGCGTCTAGGGCCTCGGCGAGCGTGGATGCGAGGAGCTCACCCGTACTTTGATCGAGAGCGTTGCCTTTGCCGCGCTGTCGAACGGTGCGGAGAGGTCCGCAGCGTTGCACGAGGAAAATAGCGCCGTCTTGATGCTGGTGACTGTTTGAAAAGAGTTGAACATCGACGCCTGCCAGAAACCCACGCGAGATTCGACGTCCTGGGGGTGCAGGCGGAGACCCGGATCGCCAGCGATGAGATTGCCGCTGGCGGAGTTGAGTAGGAGCTCGACATCGCCGGCTCCCTCTGCGAGCTCGCGGAAGGTGAGCGCAGCACACATCCAGAGATACGCTTGACATGTGGCGTTGACGCAGGATGTTGAGTCATAGTAGTTACAATCGCTAAAAGCTGGTGTCTGCGAGACGGTGTACCTGCAGTGCTCCTCGACGGACGGCGATAGCGCTTCGACGGTGGTGATGGTCTGATCGAGGGACCAGTCGGGGGTCGCACCGGTTCCACCATTCGTCTGGACGATGATGTCCATGCGGCGAAGGCGCTCGCTGGTCGGCGCCGGCTCATCCTTGAGGAGACTCACGTCACTCGGGCCGCAGGCCACGAGGGTGAGGACCGAGAGGAACAGGTAGCGCGTGGTGCGCAACATGGTGATTCTACTGCGGTCGTTCATTGCATGAGCCTCTGCTTGACGCCGTCCGCTTTCGGTACGCATTGTAGGAATGGTCGAGCTATCAGTTGCGGTCGAATTGCCGCGGTATTTGTAACAGCGATGGGGCCGTAGGTGCCGTTTAAAATGCGAACGACGTTGGCGGTATCGGGGCCTATCGCGGCGTATGATTGGTCGATCAGGCGTGATCCGGTTGAGCCCGGATACCCGTTGCCGACCGCCAGCCATCCAGCGTCGGTCTCGGTGACATCGGGCCAACTTTGCGGGAGGGGTGGTAGAGAGAAGACGGACCAGACGGCGTGCCAGGGAGCTCCGGCGGTCGAGTAGGAGATGTTAGCTTGTGAGGCACCGGAGCCGTGCTGCGCATAGAGAGCGAAGAGTGTGAAGTCAGAAGACGATGCGCCGGGAACGCGAGCGAGCCGAGCACCAGCGCACGCTCGCGTCGACGAGGTGCCCGTGTAGAGCGCGCCCAGCGATGCCCAAGAACCAGCTGCCTCGCGCACTACGTAGCAAGTGTAGTTGCTGACGTAGGAGAGATAGAGCCCGTCGGGCCCGAGAAAGAGGTCGGTGGTCCTCGCATCGATTGTGTTGGTGGCCGACAGCGTGGTTGCGACCAGGGTCCATGTGCCGTCGTAGCGCTGGACCGGATAGTCGAGGCCGATTCGACTCGGAGATCACGACGTTGTCGCCAGCATCGACTTCCATGTCGACTCCGCTGGCCGAGGATTCACTGCTCCGAAGAGGCGCGGGATACTCGGTCCACGCGGTGCCGTCCCATTCGCTGACCCGCAGTTCGACTGTGGTCGTGTCGGCGTCGCCGGACCACATGACCACGACGCCGCCAGACGAGCGGATTCGGACGCGCCCCTCGCGGATGATCCGCGCACCAGTTCGCGGCGACGGGATGTCATGCCAGCCCGTAGCGTCGTACTTCGCCACCCGTACGTCCGGACCGCTTTCGCCGTAGAGGAGCCAAACGGTTCCGTCCGCCGCAAGAGTGGCGTCGAGTAGTGTGGGCGTGGTTCCGACACCAGAGCCAGTCCGAGGCGCCCACGCAGGGTAGGTGAAAGACCAGGTCGAGTCTGCGCCCAGCGGGTTTCCGGCGAGGTCGGTCACCGTGCCGCGCACCGTCGCCATGGCTGTCGCTGGCAGGGTTGACAGCGCGTCGGTAACTTGTGCGCTGAGCACGTTGGGGTCCGGTTCTGACAACGTGACGGCGAGGGGGCCAGACGCGACGTCGACCGTAAGCGCTCCGGCGAGACTCGCTGCCGACATTGGCTCCGAGAACTCGACGCGGAGCGGTGTGGCGAGCGCAGCGGCCGAATCTGGTGCGGGGCTGCGGCTGGTGATCGTGGGAGGTGTGCGGTCGACCGTGAACGACCTGTCGCTGCTGGCGGCCGTGCTTCCCCCGACGACCGCGCGCGCTTCGAGATTGTGTTCTCCCTCGGTTTCCAGATCTGTATCCCAGGTATAGCTGTAAGGCGGCGTCAGGACGGCGAGGATACTTCCGTCCTTCCAGAGCTCGAGCTGGTCTGGGACGCCCCCGAGCACCACGAGTTGAAGCGTGACGGATCCTCGGACATGGGTAACGGCCACGGGAGGACCCGTAAACGCCACCTGCAGGGCGGAACCGGAGTCGGACGTTCTGGCTCCAGCGTCGCGCGGTGACGCGTCCGGTGTTCCGGCGGCGTCGGTTGAGGTAGCCGGGCCCGAGTCCATGGCGGGCATCGGTCCTGAATCAGACCCGGTCCCCGAGTCGGATGGGGTGTGACTTCCGTCGCAGGCCACGGCCACGACGGCGGCGGCTAGCACGAGGGCGAAGCAGAGGCGCGCCGTTGGCATCGGATCGGTCATGTCGGTCCTCTCTTCAACGCGCGCGCAGCGCTCCACTGTCGAGCGCGCTGTGCTCGTCTGCCCGCACCCAACCACCGCGCTGCCACGACCGCCAAGAGCAACGGCAGACCGGGCGGGTCGCTCGCGCGACCGTGCGCGATGGCGCAGCTGCCCTGCTCAAAGGATTGGGGCGCACACACCTTGTCGGTGGCGCGTCCGCCGCTCACGTGGTCGCAGAACGTCTGCGCGGGACACTCGGCGTCGCTACTGCAGACCAATGAGCACACGCCAGCCGATGCGGTGAGGGCGACGCAAACACCAGTAGGACAGTCCGACCCTGCGCCGCACGGGGAGCCATAGCGGAAATCGGCCACGCAGCTGCCAGCGCTGCAACGCTCACCAACGCCACAATCCGCGTCGGCGCTGCAGGTGCTGATCCCGCCGTCCGACGCGGTGCGGCTCGCTGGTCCGCCGTAGAGCGAGCAGAGTGCAGCCTCGTCGTCCGACCCGAGAGTGCATTGGGAGGAGCCCTGGTAGACGGGGTACATCGTGCTGGCTCGGTCGGAGCCCTGGCACTGAAGCGTTGGAACACTCGGCTCGCATGGATGGAGCAGGCCCAGCACGTGACCGAGCTCGTGGGTCAGGGCCGCCCGGATGTCGCGAATCTGGTCGCCGTCTTGCGGGTGCGGGCCCCAGGTGAACGAAAGGTTCACGTAGGTCGTGGCGCCGGTGATCGAGACGGACCCGTCCGGTTGATCCGCGAGGGCGACATCCGTGGTCGCTGCTGCGTCCTGGTCGAGGCCGTGGGCGGCCCAGTCCGATGTGAGTCGAACGTGAACGGGCGCCGCTGCGTCTGTGGATGAACTCAGTACTCGACCGACGCAGGAGACTGCGTTCCACGTGTCGATTGCCGCCCGAAGCTCGGTGGCAAACAGCGTCTGCATGGCAGTGGGGACCTCGGAAGACGCCTCGAGATACACACTTGGGGCGGTCGTCCATACGATCGGGTCGGTGGTTCCCTCCTGATCCTGCAGCGTGCGGTACGCGCTCGCCTTGGGCGCGACGAGCCAGACAAGCGTGGAGACGATTCCAGCCCAGCAGAGCGGAGTGCTCATGCACCAGCGGAGATCGCAAGCCGTTCGGCCGCCGCCTGGTCGGTCGTGACGGCATCCGGCTCCGATACGTGTGTGGGGTCTGGAACTCGCCACGGCAGGTCTCCGGTTGGGGCCACTCTGCCGTGTGCGACGGGTGCGAAGAACTACAGAATCCTGCACTCCGCGCGATCTTCTCCGCTTGTTGAAATCATTGTGAGATCAGGCGCATCGGACCAAATTCCTACGGGTCGGTGTAGGAAAACCGGAGCGCATGTATCAGGGGCGACGCGGCGACGGCGCGGGCCGCCTGGGGTTTCCTCGCAGGTGACAAGGTTGCTTGCTCTCCCGGAAGGGCAATGTGCAACCTGTCCCCGTCTGGTATCCTCGCCTGCGGTGGCACGGCGGCGATCGGCAACAAGACTCCGGGCAGCGGGATTCCCGAGAATCTCGTTCGACCTCTTCGTGCTGTCGGCCGATCCCGTCGTTCTCGCGCTCGCGGAGGAGGCCCGACCGGCGGCGCTGCAGCTCGAGGTCGGCGCAGACGTCGACGCCGTCAAGCGCGCTCTGTACCACTACGACGTCGTGTGCGGCGCGATCGTCGACATGGATCTGGAGCGAGCGGATCTCCACGAGATGCTCGGACTGATTCGATCCCGCGTCTCGCATCCGCCAGTGCTCTGTGCGCTGCGGTCCGCGTCGGCGATGTCGCTGGGTCATGCTCGGACGTTCGGGCGGGAGGCGATGTTCAAGCAGGAGGCGCCGCAGCACGCGGTGGAGAAGCTCCGGGGCTTCATGCGGACCGCGCTCGACGCGCGGCTTCAGTTCGCAGCCCGGCTCCTGGCGTATGCACAGGAGCGAGAGCTCGACCCCGCCGTGCTCGAGACCTTCGTTGCGTGGGCCATCCGACAGGTGCCGCGAGGAGAGATGCAGTCGCGGTTCCACGTGGGCGAATCGGGCCTGCAGGCGCGGATTCCGCACCATGTGCAACGCGTGGGGGACGACGCGGCTCGTCGACCTCGGGCAGCATCTCTTGACCGCCATCGGCGATCCGCCGGCGGAGCTCGTCCGCAGGCTCGAGGACGTCGCGATCGCGGAGATGGAAGAGCTGCTGAGCGTCTCCAGCTCGCGAAGGAAGTAGCCGCCGGGAGTTGGGGCCGGCCGCGAGGGGAGCGCTTGGATGGATGGCGGCTCGTCGGGTCTGACGACGCCCGCTGGCTCGCGCGCGGCTCGTGCGACGTGAGGAGGCAACCCGCAGGCACCTCGTCCGATGAGTGGGGCATCGGAGGGGTTGCATGGCCACGCCTGAAAAGAGCGGCGAGCACGGGCTCCCGGAGCTGAGTCGTCCCTATCTGCTCGCGTTCGGGCTCGAGCCCACGTTGGTTGGACCACTGGAGCTGGCTGCGGATGAGACGCCGGTGGACTTGGTGCTCGAGTACGCAGAGGTGCGGTCGCTTCTTCGACGGGAGGCGCCGCCGGCGCTCATCGTGGTCGGCGCAGACGACGGCGGTGAGCGAGGGGCTGCCGTCGCGAGAATGGGGCGACAGCGGTGGCCGCGAACGAGCGTAGTCGTCGTCGGGATGAGACGGTCATCGCGGCTCGAGCGAGTCGGCGGAGAGCTCGAGGCGAAGATCATCGTGCTGCACGAGGGTCTCAATCTCGCGGTGCGGTCGATCCGCCGGCAAATGCGCGAGGGGGCCCGCGTTCGAGATGCGCAACGGGCTCTCGCTGCGGTCTTTGCGGCGCGGTGGAAGCTGTCCAAGCGGCAGCACGAGTGCGTGCGCCTGTTGGCGTTCGGGGTGCCGCAGAACGATCTGCCGGAGCGCCTCGGGATCTCGACCCGGGCGGTCGATCAGCACCTGAGGAACATCCGCGACCGGTGCGGGGAGGTCGAGTCTTGTGGGGTGATCCAGCGCCTCTTGGAGCTGGCCATCGAGACGGGGATGCGCGGCGAGGCGAGCTGGCTCCGGCAGCTCCGGTGAGGGTTCGCGACGTCGTCGTTCACGGCCCCGCCCGGACATCCCACCGGACGCTCCGTCAGTCCGCGCGAGCTCGCAGCGTCTGCAGGAACATTGGTCCGATCGGGGACCGATGAGAGGCCGCACGTCGTGACCGAGTCGATCCTGAACGCGCCGCACGACACGCTCTTCCGCCTCGCGTTCGAGCAGGTGCAGAACGCGGCGGGGCTCCTGCGAGCGCTGCTGCCGCCCGCGCTGGTGGCGGCTGTCGATTGGAGCAGTCTGGAGCTCACGGACGGCAGCTACGTCGACCCCGAGCTGCGCACCCTCGAGAACGACCTCGTGTTCTCGGCGCGGCTGCAGGAGCGGGAGGCGTTCTTCTACCTGCTCGTCGAGCACCAGAGCACGGCCGACCCGTGGATGGTCTGGCGACTCTGGAGGTACGTGACCCGCACGCTCGAGCGCTGGACGCGGGAGCACCCCGACGCGCAGCGGATGCCGCTGGTGATCCCGCTCGTCGTCTATCACGGCGCTCGGCCCTGGAACGCGCCGCGGAGCATCGCCGAGCTCTTCGACGTGGATGCGGAGACCCTCGGGGACGCTGCCGATGCGGTCGTCCCGCGCTTCACGTACATCCTCGACGACCTCACTCAGCTCGCCCCCGAGAAGCTCCGCGAGCGCGCGCTTCCCGCGTTCGGCGCGCTGGCTCTCTGGGCGTTGCAGAACGCCGCCACCGGACAGTTCGCGCGCACCGTCGGCCTCGTCCGCGATCTCTTCGACGACGTCCACGCGAGCCAGAATGGGGCAGAGGCGTTGGGCGCCATCTTCCGCTATCTTTCCATCGTCACCGGCGACGACGACCGCGGCGTCGTCGACGAAGTGCTCGCCGAGCTCAGCGAGCCCGTTCGGGAGAACGCCATGTCACTCTACGACAAGCTCATCGCGCAAGGCGAAGCCAAGGGACGCGCCGAGGGAGAGGCCAAGGGACGCGCCGAGGGAGAGGCAAAGGGAGAGGCAAAGGCACGCGTCGACGTCCTCTCCAAGCTGCTCCAGCTCAAGTTCGGCGCCCTGCCCGACGACGTCGCCGATCGCATCCGGGGCGCTTCCATCGAAGAGCTCGACCTCTGGGTCGAGCGCGTGCTCGCCGCCGAGTCCCTCGACGACGTCCTGGCCTGAGGCGATGTCGCTCTACGACGAGTTCATCCAGCAAGGAGAAGCCGAGGGATTCGCCAAGGGATTCGCCGGGGGGAGAGCCAAGGGACGCGCTTACGTCCTCTCCAGGCAGCTGACCCTCAAGTTCGGTCCCTTGCCGGAACACATCGTCGCGCGCATCCGGGCCGCGTTCGTCGATGAGCACCGCGACGTGTTCGACACCTGGCTCGAGCGGGTGCTCACCGCCGAGTCGCTCGACGAGGTCTTCGCGTAGGCGTCGAAGCCCGTCGGGAACGGCGCGCTACCGCAGCGCGAAGAGCGCGGTCTCGCCTTCCTCGGCGACCAAGCGACGAATGGTGACGGCGCGGGCGCACGCGCGGCCGGCGACCTCGACTGCGTGCTCGAGCACGGCGGCGCCTTCGTCGGTTCGGCCGATGACGCGGGTGAGGATCGTGACCGCGTCCATGGCCACCACGCCGCTCTTGAACTTGGCCTCCTCGGCCACCGGCGAGAGGCGCTGCGGGTCCAGCCCGGCTTCGGCCATGGCGCGGCTCGTCGCTTCGTCGCAGAAGTCGATGTAGGCGGGGTGGTTCACGTGGCCGAGCGGGTCCATCCAGGTGTGCCAGCAGGTCAGCTCGAAGCGGTGGGTGCGCGCGTCGTCGATGCGCTCGTATGCGGGTAGCTCGACCGGCGGTTCGTGATCCTCGACGCCGAACGCGGAGACGAGGGAGTCCGGCGCGCGGACGAGCTCGAGGTTCGCGCTGACGTGGACCCACTCCTGCGTCGCCGAGGCGATCGGGCCGCGCGGCGAGCTCACGCGACACTCGCGGCGGAAGAAGAGGCCGCGGCGGAAGCGGCTCGGCCAGGTGCGTCCCTCGAGCGGCTCGCCGTAGATGGTCTCGCGGTGGTGCAGGACGGCCATGGAGCGGACGATGAAGGAGACGCCCTCTTCGCGATAGCGCTCGGGCGGCCAACCGGCGCCGGTCGAGCCTCCGACCGCGACGTCCTGGAAGAGCCGCCACACGTCGCCCGCCCGCGCGGTCTCCCGCGGGGAGAACGCCGAGCGGGGCAGCATCACGTCCACCTCGATCATCGGCGCCCTCATAGCACGCGCCGGCGCTCGGGCGGATGCGCCTCCCCGGAGGGCCGGCCCAGAGGGAGCAGACCTCGGTCAGCCCCCACCCGAACCCTCCCCGGTCGAACTGGGGAGGGAGCCGAGAGGCCGGCCCAGAGCGCGCATGCCTCGGTCTGCCCCCACCCCAGCCCCCGTAGGAACGGGGGAAGGGAGCTCCGAGGGGGATTGGCGCTCAGATCAGAGGATGTACTTCGCCAGGTCGGTGTCGTTCAGGATCGGCGAGAGGGTGGAGCGGACGACGTTGGCGTCGATGAGGAAGTGGTCTTCGCTCATCTCGGGCGCGCTGAAGCTGACCTCTTCGAGCAGGGCCTCGAGGATGGTGTGCAGGCGGCGTGCGCCGATGTTCTCGGCCTGGCGGTTCGCTTCGGCGGCGTACTCCGCCAGCGAGTCGATGGCGTCTTCGGTGAACTCGATCTTCAAGCCCTCGGTCGCCAGGAGCGCCTGGTACTGCTTGGTCAGCGAGTTCTTCGGCTCGGTCAGGATGCGCACGAGGTCCGCCTTCTCCAGCGGCTCGAGCTCGACGCGGATCGGGAAGCGGCCCTGCAGCTCGGGGATGAGATTGCTGACCTCGGCGACGTGGAAGGCGCCGGCGGCGACGAAGAGGATGTGGTCCGTCTTCACCGGGCCGTACTTGGTGCTGACGGTGCTGCCCTCGACGATCGGCAACAGATCGCGCTGCACGCCCTCGCGCGATACGTCGGGGCCCGAGCCCGCCTTCTGGCGGCCGGCGACTTTGTCGATCTCGTCCAGGAAGACGATGCCCGAGTGCGCGGTCCGGGTGAGCGCCTCGCGCTGCACGCGGTCCATGTCGACCAGCTTCTCGGCCTCTTGCGCCTTCAGGATCTCGAGGGCGTCGGGGACCTTCAGCTTGCGGCGCCGGGTCTTGCCCTTGAAGCCGGGGAGCTGCCCGAGCATGTCGCGGAGGTTGACCTCCATCTCCTCCATGCCGTGGGCGCCGAAGATCTGCATGAAGGGGCTGCCGGTGTCGGCGACGTCGATCTCGACCTCTTCGTCGTCGAGCTCGCCCGCCCGGAGCTGCTTCAGGATCGACTCGACCTCGCCGTCGGAGAGCTGCGGGCCCGGCTGCTGCTGCTGGCCGCCGGGCATGAAGAAGGGGCCGAACATCTGCCCGCCCGACGAGGGACGCTGCGGCGGAGGCGGGGGCGGAGACGGGGCACGCGAGCGCGCGATGAGCTCCGCCAGCCGGCGCTCCGCCATCTCCTCGGCGTGCTCTTTCACGCGCTCGACCTCTTCCTGACGGACGAGCTGGACCGCGATCTCCACCAGGTCGCGGATCATCGCCTCGACGTCGCGGCCGACGTAACCGACCTCGGTGAACTTCGACGCCTCGACCTTGATGAAGGGCGCGTTGGCCAGCTTCGCGAGCCGGCGCGCGATCTCGGTCTTCCCGACGCCGGTCGGGCCGATCATGATGATGTTCTTCGGCGCGATCTCGTCCCGAAGCTCGGGGTCGACCTGCTGCCGGCGCCACCGGTTGCGCAGCGCGACCGCCACGGCGCGCTTCGCCTTGTGCTGGCCCACGATGTAGCGGTCCAGCTCGGTCACGATCTCACGGGGCGTGAAGGTGCGTACGCCTTCGGTCACGAGCCCACCTCCTCCACGGCCACCTCGGAATTGGTATAGACACAGATCTCGCCGGCGATGCGGAGCGCCTCTTCGGCGATCTCCTTCGCGCTCTTGTCGGTGTGTCGCAGCAGCGCGCGCGCCGCGGCCAAGGCGTAGGAGCCGCCCGAGCCGATGGCGATGACGCCTTCGTCCGGCTCGATGACGTCGCCGGTGCCGCTGATCAGGAACGTGGCCTGCGCGTCCATGACCACCAGCATGGCCTCGAGGCGACGCAGGAAGCGGTCGGTCCGCCAGTCCTTGGCCAGCTCCACCGCCGCCCTCGGGAGGCTGCCGGAGTGCTCGCGCAGCTTCGCCTCGAAGCGCTCGAGCAGGGTGAACGCGTCGGCGCTGGCGCCCGCGAACCCGGCCAGCACCTTGCCGTCGGCGATCCGCCTGACCTTCTTGGCGCGCGACTTCATGACGGTCTGGCCGAGGGAGACCTGGCCGTCGCCCGCCATGGCCGCTTTCCCGTCGCGCCGGACGGCCACGATCGTGGTCGATCGAAACACTTCGCTCATTCCTGCTCCGAAAAGTCCCGGCAAGCTAGGGATGGGTGCCACACAAGTCAACGAGATGTCCGTCCCCGGTGAGGTAGGGCCCGCTCGCCGAAGCTCGACGGGATTCTGCCGATTGCGCCGAGCGGGACGCGCCGGCGAGTGGGCCGGTCGCGCGCGAGCGTTCGACGAGCGCGGCAGGTGACCCCAAAACGAGTGAGGTTGCCGGTCCCGTCGGCCTCCGGTACGAGCACGCCATGTCCCGCTACGTCCTCATCGACACGCCCACTCGCATCCCCGCCGAAGGTGGCAAGGTGATCGAGGAGATCGCCGGGCGCGTCCGCACCGAGAGCGATCGCTTCAGCGTCGCGCACATGGTCGCGCCGCCGCGCTGGGAGGAGCCCGCGCAGACGCCCGAGTTCGGCGAGCTGACGGTGATGGTCCGCGGGCGGATGCGGATCGAGGTCGGGGACGAGCCGGAGGTGGTCGAGCTCCTGGCCGGGCAGTCGTTCTGGATCGAGCCGGGCGTCCGGGTCCGCTACGCCAACGCGTCCGACGACGAGGCCGAGTACTACGCGTTCTGTCTGCCGGCGTTCGCGCCCGAGCTGGCGCACCGCGAGGAATGATGCGGCGCGGCTACCTGCACGGGTTCGCGAGCGGGCCGCTGGCGTTCAAGGGGCAGCGGCTGAAGGGCGCGTTCGAGGCGCGCGGGATGCCCTTCGCGCTGCCGGATCTCAACGCGCCCTCCTTCGCGAAGCTGAGTGTGCGGGCGATGCTGGAGAGGCTCGACGCGCTCGACGCCCGGGAGGGTGACGAGGAGGGTTGGGCGTTCGTCGCCTCGAGCCTCGGCGGCTGGGTGGCGGCGCGCTGGGCCGAGAAGAACCCCTCGCGCGTGGCGCGGCTCATCCTGCTCTGTCCGGCGTTCGATCTCTGCACGCGCTGGGAGGCGCTGGCCACCGGCGACGAGATGGCGCGCTGGAAGGCGACCGGGTCGCTCTCGATCGAAGACGGCGCGGGCGAGCTGCAGCCACTCCACTATCGCTTCTACGAGGAGCTCTGCGAGGAGCCGGCGTTTCCGGTCGTTCCCTGCCCGACGCGGATCATCCACGGGACCCGCGACGAGCGCGTGCCGGTCGACAGCTCCCGCCGCTACGCCGCGGAGCACCCGCACGTGGATCTCGTCGAGGTGGACGACACCCACGATCTGCACGCGTCGATCGAGCTGATCATCGCGCAGGCGCTGGAGGCTTTGGCTTGAGCTTCACCGATCACCTGCCGTCCGCGACGCAGATCGCTTCTTGGCCCGCGCCGACCGCCGAGCGGCCGTGGCGGGTGCTGATGAGCGGATGCCTGGCCGGCTCCCCCTGCGGCGTCGACGGGACGACGAACGGCACCTATCCGACGTCCGTCCGCATGCGCTCGCTGCCGGCGGTCGAGGTGGTCTCGTTCTGCCCGGAGGACTTCGCGTTCGGCACGCCGCGCGCGACGCCCGACTGCCACGACGGCGACGGGCACGCGGTCCTGCGCGGCGAGGCGCGCGTGCTCAGCGACGCCGGCGACGACTGGACGGAAGGGATGGTGCGCGCCGCCCGGGAGATGGCGCGGATCGCGGTCGAACAGAAGGCGCGCTTCGCGCTCCTGATGGACATGAGCGGCGCCTGCGGCTCGACGGTGGTCTACCTCGGCGCGCGGCGCGACGGCGTGTACCAGCGAGGGCGCGGCGTCGCGGCGGCGGCGCTCGTCGAGAGCGGCATCCCGGTCGTCAGCCAGCGCGACATGCGCACGCTCGATCTCCTCTTCGCGCGGCTCGACCCGAGCCACGTGCCGGATCCGAGCGCCCGCGATCATCACGAGGGCGACTGGTACCGGAGCTACTTCGGCGCCGATTGATCTTCCGACTCGGCGACCGAGCTCGCCGGCGCGCTCCGCGACGTTCGGCGGGGCCCGCGACTCGGCGCCGGGGGGTGGCGCGACGCATCTCGCCCCGCGTGAGCTGGCCGCCGCACTCACGCCGGTGCGGTTTTTCGCGGACGCCCGCGCCGGGAAGTGGCCTGCATCGGCTAGCCGTCCGTATCCTGAGCGCGTGAAGGGCGAGGCCGACGACGCACTGAGCGCGCAGATCGGGCGCTTCGAGAACTACCTGCGGTGCGAGCGGCGGAGCTCGGAGCGGACCATCACGACGTACGTGCGCGCGCTCAACGAGCTGCGCGACTTCTTGGAGCGAGAGGATCTGCCGCTCGACGCGACGCGCCTGCACGTGACCGCGCTTCGCGCGTGGCTGGCGTCGATGTTCGAGAGGAGCTCGAGCGCCACGCTGGCCCGGAAGATCGCGACGCTGCGCAGCTTCTACCGCTTCTTGATGCGAAAGAAGCTCGCGAGAGAGAACCCGGCCGCCGCGCTGAAGACGCCGAAGGTGAA
Source organism: uncultured Pseudomonadota bacterium (assembly GCA_963832725.1). Taxonomy (GTDB): domain Bacteria; phylum Myxococcota_A; class Polyangia; order Polyangiales; family Sandaracinaceae; genus JAEZBP01. The sequence goes on along the minus strand of CAWHVG010000002.1, from coordinate 1,637,453 downwards.
GCGGACGCTGCCGCGCTTTCTGACCGTCGACGAGGCGTTCCGCGTGGTCGAGGCGCCCAAGGACGACGCGCCACGCGACGAGCGGCTCCAGAAGCGCGACACGGCGATGCTGGAGCTTCTCTACGCCGCCGGGGTCCGCGTGAGCGAGCTGGCCGGGCTGAAGCTCGGCGACGTGGAGAACAGGAAGGTGCGGGTGCTGGGCAAGGGCGGCAAGGAGCGCATCGCGCCTTTCGGCGGCGCGGCGGAACAGGCGCTGGAGGCCTACCTGGCCATCCGCCCCACCCTCCGCTCGCCGCGCACCGACGAGCAGGACGCCGAGGCGCTCTTTCTGGGTCGCTTCGGCACACCGCTCAGCGCCCGTCAGGTCCAGAACGTGGTGCAACGCTACGGCGCGCTCGGGGCGGGCCGCGGCGACCTGCACCCGCACGCCCTCCGCCACAGCTGCGCGACGCATCTGCTCGACGCGGGCGCCGATCTGCGCTCCATCCAGGAGCTGCTCGGCCACGCCAGCCTCTCGACCACCCAGCGCTACACGCACGTCACCGTGGACCGGCTGATGGAGGTCTACGATCGGGCCCACCCGATGGCCCACGGCGACGACGAGGACTGACGGCGCTCCAGCTTCGCGGCCGAGCCCTTCCTCTCGGCGCGCGCCAGAACCCGACCCGCGCCGCACCGGCCGACGACGCATGGGTTCGTGACCGCCACGAGGGCCCCTGCCGGCCGGCTCTCGGGCTGCCTGCCTGGTACCGACCGACCTGCTACGGTCCGGCCGACATGAGCGAGAAAGTGACCATCGTCGGTGGCGGGTTGGCCGGGTGCGAGTGCGCGTGGCAGCTCGCCGAGCGGGGCGTCGAGGTGACGCTGATCGAGCAGAAGCCCGAGAAGCGCACGCCCGCCCAGCACGGCGATGGGCTGGCCGAGCTCGTGTGCAGCAACTCCTTCCGCGGCGCCGCGCTCGGGAACGCGGTCGGCTTGCTCAAGGAAGAGATGCGGCGCGCCGGCTCGCTGGTGATGGCGGCCGGCGAGGTGGCCCGGGTGCCGGCCGGCGGCGCGTTCGCCGTCGACCGCGACATCTTCAGCGCCGAGGTGACCCGCCGGGTCGAAGCCCACCCGCGCATCCGCATCGAGCACCGCGAGGTCACGGCCATCCCCGACGCGCGGCCGGTCGTCTTGGCCACGGGCCCGCTGACGGGCGACGCGCTGGCGACCGACATCGCGACGACGGTCGGCGCGGACCATCTGGCCTACTACGACGCCATCGCGCCGGTGGTGACGGCCGACTCGATCGACTGGGACAAGGTCTTCCGCGCCAGCCGCTACGACAAGGGCGGCGACGACGCCTACGTGAACTGCCCCCTCGACGCGGAGCAGTACCGCGCGTTCGTGCGCGCCGTGGTGGAGGCCGAGAAGGTCACGCCCAAGGAGTTCGAGAAGGTCCGCTACTTCGAGGGGTGTCTGCCGCTCGAGGTGATGGCCGAGCGCGGCGAGAAGACCCTCTCCTTCGGTCCGATGAAGCCGGTCGGCCTGACCAATCCGAAGACCGGCCGCTGGCCCCACGCGGTGGTGCAGCTCCGGCAGGAGAACCGCGCCGCCACCGCCTACAACCTGGTCGGCTTCCAGACGCGGATGAAGTGGCCGGATCAAAAGCGGGTGTTCCGCATGATCCCGGGGCTCGAGAACGCCGAGTTCGAGCGCTTGGGCAGCGTGCACCGGAACACCTTCGTCGACAGCCCGCGGGTGCTCGGCGACGACTACGCGCTGAAGGCGCGGCCGGGCGTGTACCTGGCCGGACAGGTCAGCGGCGTGGAGGGCTACGTGGAGAGCGCGGCCTGTGGCCTGATGCTGGGCGTGTTGCTCGCGGTCGGCGACCACGTCGGCACGGACGCGGTGCCGCCGCCGTCCACCGCCCTCGGCGCGCTCCTCGGCCACTTGCGCGACACCGAGAAGAAGGACTTCCAGCCCTCCAACGTGGTCTGGAGCATGTTCCCGCCGATCGACGCGCCCAAGAAGCGGGTCGGCAAGCGCGAGCGGCGCGAGATGATGGCCCAGCGAGCGCTCGCGGACCTGGAGCCGTGGCTCGACGCGGTCGGCGCCCGCATCGTCCGCGCGCAGGTCGAGGGGACGGCCGCCCGTGTGGAGACGGAGGTCGAGACGGAAGACCGAGGGAGCGCTGGCGTGAGCGAGGCGCGCGGCTGGGCGAGCTGGAAGCGGCCGCTCCTCATCGTGCTCGCGACGGCGCCGCTCGCCGTCATCGCGCTCTCGATGGTGCTCATGGCCCGGAGCACGGTCGCGTTCGACGAGGACCGCTGCCCCTACCAGGAAGGGCAGACCCGGTCCGTGAGCGAGGGCGTGTCGGTCCGCGAGGACGCACGCAACTGCCAGCCCGGCGTGGAGGAGCGTCGCTGGGTACTGCTCCGCGAGGGCGAGGAGCCGCTCGAGCTCGGGCGGCGGCGCCTCTCGGAGAGCGGCTTCGAGGGCTACACCTGGACGGCGACCGAGGAGGACGAGCGGGTCCGGATCGAGGTCCAAACCCCGGGCCTCGATTCGCGCATCTTCCGCGAGCCCTCGCCCGACGCTGGCGCGGCCGTCCCCCAATCCCCGCAGTAGGCGCGCGGCCACGGTCCGAGCGTGCTCTCGAGCTACATGCGGCGAATGCGCAGGTAGCGGCGCAGACCGGGAAGCATCGGCGCCACGAGGACGCCGGCCACCACGGTCACCGCCAACACCGCCTTCCACGCGCGCCGGCGCCTGCGGGGACGAATCTCGTACAATCTCGCTGTCGTTCATCGTTCCTCCTTCGTGGAAGGCGATGCACCATCTGCGCCGCTCAGCTCGTGCTGAACGAGCCGCCGCACGAGCCGGGCTGCCTCGTCCACGGCCGCGGCAACGGGCGCGCTCAGCGCCATGCCCTCGTCGAGAACGGCGGGCTCGCAGCCCACGATGCGTGTGCGAGGCGGTACGCCACCCAGGTTCGTCAGCGCCCCGAACACCGTGCCGAAGATCCATCCCGTGCGCGCCGGCGGCGAGCCCCGGACCGAGCTCGTCGAGGGTGGGCTCGATGACGTAGAGCGTCCCCGGCGCGCCGCCTCGCGAGGCGAGAATCGACGATGAGCAAGAGCGCCGGCGGGTCCAGCAGCTCGTAGGCGAGGTGGAGCCCCCGCACGCCGACGTCGCGCACCTCCACGCCCTCGGGCCAGCGCTCTCGAGCCAGCCGCGCGGCGACCTCGACGCCGAACCCGTCGTCGCCGAGGAAGACGTTGCCGACACCGGCGATGAGGACGCGAGCGCTCACGGCAAAAGCTCCACCTCGTCGGGGTAGTAGTAGTGGAAGCGACCGTACCAGCGGTGCAGATCGGCCGCCGGGTCGTCGTCGATGGTCACGGCGAAGTACTCGCGACCGTCGACGTCTTGCATCACCGCCTCCACCGTCGCCGTGCGACCGACGAAGAGCATGTCCTGGGCGTCGGTCCTCCGGTGGCCGGGACAGAGGCGCACGCGGCTGCCGCGCGTGACGGCCGGCGAAGCTGGACCGAGCTCGCGAATGGCGCCATGCAGTCGCTCGATCAGCTCGGGCGGCATGTTGTCGACCCGATCGATGACGGCGGCCGCGCGCGGATCGGTGGCGCGGGCGAGCCCCTTCTCCTCGGGCGTGAGCGTCGAGGTGCGGAGCTGGAGCAGCTCGTCGATCTCGCCCGAGTCGAAGAAATCGCCCGGGCTCTCCGGTGCGATCTGCGGGTAGTCGTAGAGGATGATCGGCGAGGCCAGCACGCGATCGTGCGTGCCTTCCGGACCGGCCAGCACGGGAAAGCAGCGCACGTTCTCGCAGTGTGCGGCGGCTTCACGAGCGTGCTCGGGCGGATCGAGGAGCGAGACGAACGCGCCCTCGAGGGCCGCGAGCAGCACGTGCGTCGAGGTGCAGCACGAGGCCAGCACGGCGTCCCGCGGCACGTCGGGCGAATCTCCCTCGGTCACGTTCGAGATGCGGACGGTGAGCCGGTGGAGCGAGGGCTCGACCTGCTCGACGTCGACGGCGATGCGGCCGCGGAGCGCGCGCCGACTCCAGACCACCCGGCCGACCACCTCGCCGTCATCGCCGCGGACGTCTTCGTGCTCCCGTCCACCCGGGATCTCGAAGGGAATGGTCAGGCCGCTCTCGACCTCGGCGAGCGCCACGTCGAAGGGCACCTCGCGCAGCGCTCCCTCGTCCCACGGGATGCGGAGTTGGCCGCCGGCGTCGAGCGCGTCGACCCGGACGAAGCCACCATCCTGCGCTTCCTCGACCGTGCGCCGCACGACCTGCATGAAGCGAACGCTGCCTTCCACGCGCGGCGCGTCGCCTTCCAGCAGGCACTGCGTCTCCATCCACCACGGCTCGCAGCCACCGGCGGCGCTCCAGCGCTCGGGCGCGAGCACGCCGAACGCGAAGCGGAACTGGTTCTTCCGCGACGAGGCGCGGTAGGGGTAGAGCACGTAGCCCTCCAGCAAGACCGCGTCGGCGATGGCGCGGATGGCGTCGAAGCGCGAGGACCTCTCTTCGTGCGCTTCGTCCCTGGTCGATGTCTGCATGCTCGCTCCTCCCCGCGGGCTCACCGCGCCCCCTTCAACGGCCGCGCGCGTTCCCGAACGCGCTCGAAGAACGCATCGATGGCGCTGTTGGCCTCGTCGCCGCCGTCGAAGCCCTGCCAGAGCGAGCGGATGCGACCGACCAGCTCGTAGCAGGCGTCGACCGGCACCAAGAACGCCTCGGCGCCCTTCTCGCCGCGGCGGCGTCGCAAGAGCAGCGCCTCCACGTCGGGCTCGACCGCGTCGACGAGCGCACTCCGCGGCAGCTCGGGGCGCTCGCCCTCCGGCAGCTCGGCCTCCGTGGCGCCCGCCGGGCTCGGGTACCAGGCCGTCCAACGATCGAGGGAGCTCGCGAAGACGAAGAACGCCAAGCCGACCGGAACGCCGAGGCGGTCCCACGCCTCGTCCTCGACGCTCAGCCGGGGGTCGACGCGAACGCGCTCGGGCACCGTCTTGTAGCGCCCCCCCGCCGCGCCCGGCTCGGTGAAGAGCAAGGCGCAGGCGCGGCACGCGCAGCCGAGGCGCCGCGCGCTCAGGTCGACCACGTGCCGATGGCGGTCGCCGATCGGGTTCGCGCAGAGCTCGCAGCGGGCGGGCTCGGCGCTGGCGCGGGCCGCACGGGCGTAGCGGGCCAGTGCGCGCAGGCTCATCGCCTCGGCTCCGGCAACGCGACCCGGTGACCCTCCGCGCCGGCCAAGACCGGGAGCGGCGTGAGGTGCGGCGCCCGACCGTCCTCGGCCCGCCCGCCGTGGGCCACATCGTAGGCGCGACCGCAGTCGCAGGTGAGCATCCCGTCGTGCGCTTCGGGCGCGAAGGTCACGCCGCACGCCGGGCAGCCGCTTTCGTAGGCGAGCCAGGCGTCGCCGACGCGGAGCACCATCACCGAGGTGCCCTCGATCTCGAGGATCGCGCCCTCCCCGACGCCGCTCAGGCCGGGCATGTGGGTCCACTGCCGCCGGCGCGAGGCGCCGAGCTGCACGAGCTCGCTCGCGCCCTCCACCTCGATCCGGACGAGCTCGGGCGCGTCCTCCTCGATCGCGCGCCGCAGCGTGTGCTCCGCGGTGGCGGTCGAGCTCGGGCAGCCGTTGCAGCTCCCGGCGAGCCGCAGCCGCGCCACGTCGCCCTCGACCGCGACGAGCTCCACGCCGCCACCGTGCGAGCCGAGGTAAGGCCGCACCCTCTCCAGCGCGCGACGGACCCGCTCTTCGGTCGAGCGAGGGTGGAGGCCGTGCAAGACGAGCAGGCTGGACACCAGCTCGTCCGTGCAGAGAAGGGAGTCCAGCTCTTCGGTGCCGTCCGCGGCGCGCGCGTGCTCCAACACCCGCTCGAGGCCGGCCCCGTAGAGCGCGACCATGCGCTGCACGAGCTCCTCCACTCGCGGCCAGGTCTGCGGGCCGGCCATGGAAGCGACCTCTTCCAGCAATGCCTCGATGCGCTCGCCTTCCTGCCGCAAGCGCGCGTCGTCGTCTCGCCGTGCCGGTGCGCTCACGACGCCTCCCGTTCGTGCTCGGCGCGCAAGGCCCGCAGCCAATCGCACCACACGTCCATGCCGATTCCCTGCCGCGCGGAGACCTGGAAGACCGAGACCCTGGGCGCCAGCAGCCTGACCCGCTCCAGGCACGCGTCGACGTCGAAGTCCACGTACGGGAGGAGATCGATCTTGTTCAGCACCAGGACGTCGGCCGCGCGGAACATGTGGGGGTACTTGGCCGGCTTGTCGTCGCCTTCCGTCACCGACATCACCACGACCTTGGCGTGCTCGCCCAGATCGAAGAGCGCGGGGCAGACCAGATTGCCGACGTTCTCGACGAAGACGAGCGATCCCGGCACCGGCGCGAGCGCGACCAGGCCGCGCGCCACCATCGACGCGTCCAGATGGCAGCCCGCGCCGGTCGTGATCTGGATGGCGCGGCAACCGGTCTTGCGGATCCGCTCGGCGTCCCGCTCGGTCTCCTGGTCACCCTCGAGCACGCAGCTCGGGATCTGTGCCGCGATGCGGCTCAACGTCCGCTCCAGCAGCGTGGTCTTCCCCGCGCCGGGCGCGCCCATCAGGTTGAGGGCGAGGATCCCCTGGCGATCGAGGTCCGCCCGGTTCTCTGCCGCCAGCGCGTCGTTCTTTGCCAGCAGCTCCGCCTCGAGCCGCACCGTCCGCGCGTCGGTCGCCGCATGTGCCGCGGCGTGCGTGCGCGAAGGTCCCCCCGCCTCGTCGTGATGACCGTGGCGTTCGGGGTGCACGGCATCGTGCCCGTGCTCGCCGTGGGGCTGGGTCTGTTCGAGACCCGCGAGCGAATGACCGTGCTCGTGCGAGTGATCGTGCTCGTGCGAGTGATCGTGCTCGTGCGAGTGATCGTGCTCGTGCGAGTGATCGTGGCCGCTCTCCGGCTGGCCTCGAGCTTCTCCGCCCGCGACCGAGTGCACGTGAACGCGTGTTTGGCTGCCGCAGCCGCAAGTGCCGCACATCTCGAATCACCTCCACCTCTCGAATCCGGAGCTCGCGACCCGCGAGCACGGTGACATCCACGCTCCCGCACGCGCAGGGCAGCGGGATGCCGAGCTCGAATCGGCTGCTCCCCGCCGCACGCGTCGCAGCGGGCGCGCGCCGCGATCTCGACGATGTCGAGACTCGCTCCTTCGAGGCGTGTGCCCCGAGCGCAGACATCGAACGAGAACCGCAGCGCGTCGGGGACCACCGCGTGGAGCTGTCCGACTTCGAGGCACACGCGCGTCACGCGGCCCTGCTCCACCCCGTCCTCGACCGTCGCCACGAGGCTCTCCATCAAGGCGAGCTCGTGCATGACCGCCGGCTCTATGCGCCCCCTCCCTGCGAGCAAGGTCCCTCTTCTCGGAGCTTGTACCGCCGCACCCAGCCCCTAATCCCCTGCCTCACGCGGTGGCGTGGCCCGCGATGGATGCCTCCGTTACGAGGTCCACCAAACGGCCATCCACGAGAACGGACCCAGGCGGGAGCTCGACGTGTGTCTAGCCATTCCGGGTGAGCTGGTGGAGAAGTCCGACAAGCACGGCTTGCGCTTCGGGAAGGTCCGCTTCGGCGGCGTCGTGCGCGAGGTCTGCCTCGAGTACGAGCCGACGGCCGAGATCGGCGACTTCCTCCTCGTCCACGTCGGCTTCGCCATCGCGCGCATCGACGCCGAGGAGGCGGCGCGCACCTGGCAGTTGCTCGAGGAGCTCGGGCAGACCGACGGAGCTCGAGGAGGGAGCGGATGAAGTACCTGGACGAATATCGCGACCCGGACGTGGCCGCGCGGCCTCTTCGGACGGATCCGCCAGCGTCGTCACGCGCCCGTGGGTGATCATGGAGGTCTGCGGCGGCCAGACGCATTCGATCGTTCGCTACGGCATCGATCGGCTGCTGCCCGACGCCATCGAGCTGGTGCACGGTCCCGGCTGCCCCGTCTGCGTGACGGCGCTCGAGACCATCGACCGCGCACACGCCATCGCCCAGCAGCCCGAGGTCATCTTCACGTCCTTCGGCGACATGCTGCGCGTGCCGGGCTCGCACGGCGATCTCCTCGGGCTCAAGGCGCGCGGCGCCGACGTCCGCGTCGTCTACTCGCCGCTCGACGCGCTTGGAGCTGGCCCGCGCCAACCCGCATCGGCGAGTCGTCTTCTTCGGCATCGGATTCGAGACCACCGCGCCCGCCAACGCGATGGCTGGTCCACACGGCGGCGCGGCTCGGCGTGCGGAACTTCTCGATGCTGGTCGTCGCACGTGCTGGTGCCACCCTCGATCGCCTACGTCCTGCAGGCGCCCGACAACCGGGTGCAGGCCTTCCTCGGGCCGGGCCACGTCTGCGCGGTCGTCGGCTCGCGCCCGTACGAGGACTGGCGCAACGCTACCGCGCACCCATCGTCATCACCGGGTTCGAGCCGGTCGATCTGCTCGAAGGCGTGCTGCGCGGCGGTCCGCCAGCTCGAGGCCGGCGCGCGCGAGGTCGAGAACCAGTACGCGCGCACGGTCGACGCGACGACGGCAACCCGGCGGCGCGGCGGCTGATCGACGAGGTCTTCGAGGTCGTCGACCGCAACTGGCGCGGGGTCGGCGCCATCGCCAAGTCCGGCTACCGCTCTCGCTTACGAGTACCGCGCGCACGACGCCGCGCGCATGCTTCGAGGTCGGAGGACATCGCAGACCCGCGAGCCCGACGACGTGCATCAGCGGCCTCGTGCTCCGCGGGCGTCAAGAAGCCTTGCGACTGCCCGGCGTTCGGGACCGCGTGCACGCCGCGCAACCCGCTCGGCGCGACCATGGTCTCGGCCGAGGGCGCCTGCGCCGCCTACTACCAGTACGGCCGCGCCGCCGACGCGCGCAGCACGTCTCGACGGTGCAGCCGTGAAGGAGGCTCGATCGCATCCGCAAGGCGCGCGAGAGCGCCGACCTGTCCACCCGTTCGTCGAGGCGCACGCCGACGCCCTCGAGGCGCTGCGCCGAGGCGCTCGCGGCGCGCTTCGCGGCGGGCGGACGCCTCTTCGTGATGGGCAACGGCGGCTCCGCCTGCGACGCCGCGCACGTGGCGGTCGAGTTCCAGCACCCCATCGTCGAGAAGCGCCGCGCGCTGCCCGCGACCGTGCTCGTGCTCGAGCGCGGCGCTCCTGACCGCGGTCGGCAACGACACCGACTTCTCGCGCGTCTTCGTCGACCAGCTCGATCTCGTTGGCGCGCCCGATCGACGCCGTGCTGGCGCTCTCCACCTCCGGCGCGTCCGCCAACGTCAACCGCGCGCTTCGCCGCGCGCAGCGAGCGCGGGCTCTTGACCATCGGGTTCGCCGGCCGCGACGGCGGCCCGATGGTGGATGTCTGCGGCACTGCTTCGTCGTGCCGACGCTGGTCGATCCACCGGGTCCAGGAGGTCCACACCCTGCTGCTCCACCTGCTCTGGGACCACGTCCACGTCGCGCTGGGAGCAGACGATGTCCTCTGAGATGCAGTCCTCTGGATGCAGTCCTCTGAGATCAGTCCTCTGAGATGCAGTCCTCGAGACGCAGTCCTCCGAGCTCTTCGGCACCTGCCCGCTCCCAGCTCGCGACGACCGAGCGGGTGCTCCTCGGCCACGGCAGCGGCGGCCGCCTCACCGCGGAGCTGATCGAGCAGCTGATCGTCCCGGCGTTCTCGAACCCCGCCCTCGACGCGCTCGACGATCAGGCGGTGCTGCCGGTCGGCCGGCGGTCGCATCGCGCTCACTACCGACTCCTACGTGGTCAGCCCCATCTTCTTTCCGGGCGGCGACATCGGCGAGCTGGCGGTCAACGGCACGGTCAACGACCTCGCGATGGGCGGCGCCCGGCCGCTGGCGCTGTCGCTCGCGTTCATCCTCGAGGAGGGCCTGCCGCTCGCCGATCTGCGCCGCGTCGATCGAGTCAGCCCGCGCGCCGCGGAGCGCGCCGGCGTCCCGATCGTCACCGGCGACACCAAGGTCGTCGGCCGCGGCAGCGGCGATCAGGTCTTCATCAACACCACCGGCGTCGGCGTCGTGCCCGAGGGCGCGCGCTCGGCTCGGCCGCAGGTCCGCCCCGGCGACGCGATCCTCGTCTCGGGCCCCATCGGCGATCACGGCGTCGCCATCATGGCGCAGCGGCGAGGGCCTCGAGCTCGAAGGCGACGTGGCGAGCGACACCGCGCCGCTCGCACGAGCTGGCCGCGGCGCTGCTGGCCGCCGTGCCCGGAGCGTCCACGCCATGCGCGATCCCACCCGGGGCGGGCTGGCAGCGACGCTGGTCGAGATCGCCACGCGGCGCGGGCTCGGCGTCGAGGTCGACGAGAGCGCGATCCCGGTCCGCGACGCGGTGCGCGGCGCCTGCGAGCTGCTCGGGCTCGACCCGCTGCTGGTCGCCAACGAGGGCAAGCTCGTCGCGTTCGTGCCCGAGGCGGACGCCGACCGCGCCCTGGCCGCGCTTGCGCGCCCACCCGCTCGGGCGCGACGCCGCTCGCATCGGTACGTCACGCGAGGACCACCCCGGCGATCGTGGTCCGTGCGACACGCCGGTCGGAGGCCGGCGCGATCCTCGATCTGCCGCTTCGCGGAGCCCCTGCCGCGCATCTGCTGAACTCGAAGCGAAAGGACCCGACGCATGGCACCAGACCGGGAAGAGGGCGCCTCGAGGAGATCCACATCCTCTGGATCTCGGAGGGGATGAGCTGCGACGGCGACACCGTCTCGATCACCGCCGCCACCGCAGCCGAGCATCGAGGACGTGGTGCTCGGGCTGATGCCCGGATCTGCCCAAGGTCCACCTGCACAACAAGGTGCTCGCCTACGAGACCGGCGAGGACTTCGTGAGCGCGTTCCGCAAGGCGGCACGCGGCGAGCTCGGAGCCCTTCGTGCTGGTGATCGAGGGATCGATCCCGAACGAGCAGCATCAACGGCGACGGCTACTGGACGCGCGCTTCGGCAACGACCCCGAGACCGGGCAGCCGATCACGCTCAACAAGTGGATCGACTGACTGGCGCCGAAGGCCTGGGCGGTGGTGGCGGCCGGCACCTGCGCCACCTACGGCGGCATCCACGCCATGGCCGGCAACCCGACCGGCTGCATGGGCCTCGCCGACTACCTCGGCTGGGACTTCCGCTCGGCGGGCGGGCTGCCCATCGTCAACGTGCCCGGCTGCCCGGTTCAGCCCGACAACTTCATGGAGACCCTGACCTGGCTGCTCTACGCAGGCGGCCGGCAAGGCGCCGATCGATCCCGCTCGACGAGCAGCTCCGGCCGACCTGGCTGTTCGGCAAGACCGTGCACGAGGGCTGCGACCGCGCCGGCTACTACGAGCAGGCCGACTTCGCGCTCGACTACAACTCGCCCAAGTGCCAGGTCAAGGTCGGCTGCTGGGGCCCGGTCGTCAACTGCAACGTGCCCAAGCGCGGCTGGATGAGCGGCATCGGCGGCTGCCCGAACGTCGGCGGCATCTGCATCGGCTGCACGATGCCCGGCTTCCCCGACAAGTTCATGCCGTTCATGGACGAGCCGCCCGGCGGGGAGCTCGTCGTCGCGGCTGCTCGCGCCCTACGGCACGCTGATCCGCCGCCTGCGCGGGCATCACCAACCACACGATAACAAAGAACCGAAGTGGCACCACAACCGGCCCGCGCTCACCACCGGCTACGACCCGCGCCTGGCCCCATCGATGAACCGAGCCGCTGACGCGAATGCAAGCACGAGGGGACCAGCGATGACGCGAGATGTCCGAAGGGCTCGAGCGCGAGCGCAAGCTCGTCAACATGTCGTGGGATCCGATCACCCGGATCATCGGCAACCTCGGCATCCACACCAAGATCGACTTCGACAACCGCGAGGTGGTCGAGTGCAAGAGCACCTCGTCGCTGTTCCGCGGCTACAGCGTGTTCATGCGCGGCAAGGACCCGCGCGACGCGCACTTCATCACCAGCCGCATCTGCGGCATCTGCGGCGACAACCACGCCACCTGCTCGGTCTACGCCCAGAACATGGCCTACGGCATCAAGATGCCGCCGCTGGCCGAGTGGATCTACAACCTCGGCGAGGCCGCCGAGTACATGTTCGACCACGCGATCTTCCAGGACAACCTGGTGTTCGTGGACTTCTGCGAGCAGATGGTGAAGGAGACCAACCCGAGCCTGCTGGCCAAGGCCGAGCGCACGCCGGCCCCGAACGCGCGACATCCACGGCTCACAAGACGATCGCGGACATCATGCGCTCGTTCAACCCGTTCACCGGCAGATCTACCGCGAGGCGCTGCAGATGAGCCGGCTCACGCGCGAGATGTTCTGCCTGATGGAGGGGCGCCACGTGCATCCGTCGACGCTGTATCCGGGCGGCACGGGCACGGTCGCGACGCCGCAGGTCTTCACCGACTACCTGTCGCGGCTGATGCACTTCATCGACTTCGCCAAGCAGCTCGTCCCGCTCAACGACGACATCTTCGACTTCTTCTACGACGCGCTGCCGGGCTACGAGGAGGTCGGGCGCCGGCGCATCCTGCTGGGCTGCTGGGGCTCGTTCCAGAACCCCGACGCGTGCGACTACCGCTACGAGAACATGAGCGAGCTGGGGCCGCGCCATGTACGTGACCCCCGGCATCGTCGTCGACGGCAAGCTGCTCACCACCGACCTGGTCGACATCAACCTCGGCATCCGCATCCTGCTCGGGCAACTCCTACTACGACGACTGGGAAGGCGAAGAGTTGTTCGTCACCGAGGATCCGCTCGGCAACCCGGTCGACCGCCAGCACCCCTGGAACCAGACGACGCTCCCCAGGCCGCAGAAGCGCGACCTCGAGCAGGGCCCCTACAGCTGGGTGATGAGCCCGCGCTGGTACGGAAGAAGACCGGCGAGCACCTGCCGCTCGACACCGGCGGCGGTCCGCTCGCGCGCCTCTGGGCCACGGCGCTGGCCAAGCTGGTCGACACGCCCTTCGTGCGGCCACGGGCAAGAGCGTGAAGATCCACCTGCCGAAGACGGCGTCGTTCGGGGAAATCGATCTCGAGTGGAAGGTGCCGCGCTGGTCCAACACGATCGAGCGCGACTCGCGCGCGGGCCTACTTCATCGCCTACGCGGCGGCGATGGCGCTGTACTTCATCGACAAGGCGATGGAGCACATCCACCAGGGCGATGTGAAGGTGTTCCAGGACTTCGACGTGCCCGACGAGGGCATCGGCTGCGGGTTCCACGAGGCCGTGCGCGGCGTGCTGTCGCACCACCTCGTCATCCGCGACGGCAAGATCGCGAACTACCACCCGTACCCGCCGACGCCGTGGAACGCCAGCCCGCGCGACTCCTACGGCACACCGGGACCGTACGAGGACGCCGTTCAGGGGCTACCGATCTTCGAAGAGAACGGCCAGGACGACTTCAAGGGCATCGACATCATGCGCACGGTGCGCAGCTTCGACCCCTGCCTGCCGTGCGGCGTGCACATGTACCTCGGGAACGGCAAGGTGCTCGAGCAGCACCACTCGCCGATGCTCGGCGTCGGCGGCGAAGGAGAGTCACGATGAGCACGATTCGCGTGGGAAGACCGGAGGTGTCGCCGGCGGCGCCCTCCCACGTCCCCGGGGTCCACGAGGGGAATGCGCGCCGGGGAGCACGCCAGAGGGGCGGCATCGTCGAGGTCGCGGACGGCGCGCGCGCCACGCCGCGGCGCTCCACCGGGATCGATCCGCGCGCGCGGCGACCGATCCTGCCCAGCATGCCGACGCTCACGCCTCCGTAGACGGACCACGGACCGACGCACGTACACGTCGTGCGCGCGCTCGACGCACCGGTGCCGGGTCGCGCGGGCCCGGCGGCGTGGTGATCACCGCCGGCACGCCGCACCGCAGCCGCGTATGCTCGCACCTCGGCTCCTCCGCTCGGGAGGAGCCGCTCGTTTCTTTCTCAGCCCCGTTCCGCTCACCTTCTCGGAGACACGTTCGCCATGAGACGCCTCGCCGCTTTGTTCACCGCCGCTTTGTTCACCGCCGCCGCCGCCTCGCTCCCCGCCGCCGCCTTCGCCCACCCCGGCCACGGCGCCACGCAGAGCGCCAGCGTCGCGCACTACCTGCTCGAGCCGGTGCACGCCTCGGCCCTCGCAGCCCTGCTCACGCTCTCGGCGATCAGCTTCGTGCTGGTCCGCCGCCGCGCCCTCGCCCGGCGCGACTGATCCGACCCGGCCGCATCGGTGGCCACGACGGCGCCCTCTCGAGGCGCGGCAACCGATGGCCCATGCGAGGCAGAGGATCTGCGCCGGCGCTCACGCCACGACGCAACCACCCGAGCTCGCGGTCGATGAACGCGGCCGTGACCATCCGCGAGATCCAGCTCGACGCCGAGGACTACCCGCCTCGACTCCGAACCCTGCCCGACGCGCCGGCGAAGATCTGGGCGCGCGGCGCGCTGCCCGAAGATCCGAGTGTGGCCATCGTGGGCACGCGGCGCGCATCCCGGGACGCGATCGCGTTCACCGAGCGGCTGGCGGCCGAGCTCGCGCAGGCCGGCGCGAGCGTGGTCTCCGGCGGCGCGGCGGGGATCGACACGGCGGCTCACGAGGGCGCTCTCCGCGCACGCGGCGTGACCATCGTCGTGCAGGCCGCTCCGCTCGAAGCGCCCTACCCGCGCCGGAACGCGAACCTCTTCGATCGGGTGATCGAGCAGGGCGGCGGTTGGTTGAGCGAGACGCCGCCCGGAAAACACGCGCGACCCTTTCGTTTCCTCGCGCGCAACCGGCTCATCGCCGCGTTGGCCGACGTGGTGATTGTCGTGCAGGCGCCGGCGCGCTCCGGTGCGCTGTCCACCGCCCGCTGGGCGCGTGAGCTCGAGCGGCCCGTCCTCGCCGTCCCCGGCGCCCCCTGGGATCCTCGCGCCGAAGGCGTGGTCGGATTCGATCCGCGACGGAGCCGCCCTCTGCACCGGGCTCGCCGACGTCGAAGCGCGAGTCGAGCTGAGGCAACGCTCGCTCGATTCTGCCGCCCGCGCGGAAGCCGAAGTTGGCGGCCGAGCCCTCGAAGGTGCTGGCCGCCCTGGCCGACGGCGCCTGCCACGTCGACGAGCTCGTGCGCCGCACTCAGCTCCCGGCGGCGCGCGTCCAGGTCGCGCTGATCCAGCTCTCGGTCGCCGGTCGGGCACGCCAAGACGGCGGCATCTGGCACGCGGCCTGACCGGCTCGGCCGAGCTCGCGCGGATGCGGGCTCAGCTCTCCCGACCGACCCGCAGGATCCCCCGCACGAGCCAGGCGTCGAGGAGCAGCAGCGAGAGCAGGAGCAAGAGCGGACCGGTCGGCCACTCGGGCTCGGTCCGCGAGAGGTCGGCTGGGCGCTCGTGCCAGAACGTCGCCGTCTCACCGGCGAAGAGGATCGCTTGGCCCAGCGTCGGCGCGAGGTGGTAGCGCGGGCTGCCGGGCATCCGAAAGCCGACCGTGTCCGCGATGCGCTCGATGCCCGCGTACTGCGCGCCGTCGCCGTAGAGCCGCGCGGGCCCGAGGCCGAGGCCGGTCGCGGCGGTGCCCCAGCCGAAGAGCACCGGCCCCGCGTCGAGGTCGCTGCCGCCGTCGTGCCCGGGCGGCCACTCGCGAAAGCCCCGCCAGCCGTGCTGGTCGATGCCGTAGCGCGCGCGGTAGCGCCGGTAGAGCGCCGCGCCTTCGTCGGGCGCGAACTGCGCCATGTACGCGCTCATCCAGGAGGTCGCGCAGCCGCGCGGCGTGCGCGAATAGGCGGGACCTCCGGTCGCGCTCCAGGGGAGTCCGTCCGTGCGATGGCTCCGCAACCAGGCGAGCCAGCGGCGGATGGGACGCTCCGCCAAGTGCGTGCCGTGCTCTCGGTCGTGGAGATCGAGCGCGGCCAGCGTGACGGCTTGATTGGCCGGCCAGCGCGGCGAGCCCGGATAGCTCCGCGCGTGCGCGTCGCGGCTGGCCAACGAGCGCGCGCGCAGGTGCCTCGCCAAGCGTGTCGCCAGCGCGTCGTGTCCTTCCACGCCCAGGCGATGCGCCACGCCGAGCACCAACAAGAGGTGCGACGCGTAGAGGTTGTGATCGCCGATCGGCGTGCGCTCGGCCGGCCGGTGCGCGGGCGAGACCTCGGCGGAGCACGCGCGGCGCACCACCTCTTCCGCGAGAGGCCGCAGCTCCTCTCCCCGCGACGGATTGAGCTTCGCCACGTTCGCGAGACCGACCGCGAGGTGCGAGAGGATCACGGCGTCGAACGCGCTCACGCCCATGTCGTCGAGCACACCGTACCCGTCCCACGGCTCGCGCAGATGTGCGCGCGCCCAGCCGTAGTGCAGCTCGGCCCGCGGCGTCATCCCCGCCTCGAGCTCAGGCGAGGAGAACGACGCCTCGAAGAGACCCGGCAGCCAGGGCAGCGTCGCCAGCACCAGCGACGCGCGCCAGATGCGCGACCACATCCGGAAGGCGAACCCGATCATCGACGCGCCCGCGGCGCGGGAGATGCGGCGTCTCGGATCGTCGCGGCCACGGCGAATCGGAGCACGATCGCGCACGTGGCGCCAACGGCTCGACCGATGCTCGGCCTCGCAGAGGTGCGCGAGGAGGACTTCCTGGCACGCGGATCCGCGGGGTCGGGCACGATTCGTCGAGTGGGGGAGCGGCGACGCGCTCGACCCCGGTTCGTCGGTGAGCGCGCCGGGCAACGCCCGCCGTTCGAGTACGACCCGATGCAGCATGGCGAGGGCGAGGCCCCCGGCCGTTCTCGGAAGCAACGCGTGCCCTCGAGCGTATTCTCTCCGGATGTCCGTCCCCTGCGCGCGCTGCCGGCGAATCATGAGCACGGCCTCGGTCGTGTGCCCGCACTGCGGGGCGCGACAGGCGGACCGCGATCCGATCCGAACGCGCGCACAGCGAAGCCAGCCGTCCACGGATCCCTACCGTGACCAGCCGGCGCCTTCCGACGCGCCCGAGCCCGAGCCCGAGCCCGAGCCCGAGCCCGAGCCGCTCCGGCTCACGGGCGATGAGGCGCGCGCGCTCCTCGAGGTGATGGGGACGACGCGGGGGAGCACGAAGCCCGAGAATCGGCCCGTGGGAGCTGCTGGTGCCGCGCGCCGACTCGCGCGGACCGTGGCGCGCCCTCGAGTGGGCGTTGACGGCGGTCGCCTTGCCCATCCTGTTCCTCGGCCTCTTGCCCTTCGCTTTCCGGCCTCGGCTCTGGCGCGGCCTGCGGTTCGGAGAGTGGGGCCTGACGTTCATCAGCGCTGCCGGCGGCGCCCTCACGCTGCCGAGCCTCATCAGGCTGTCCCCTCTGAGCCCGGATGCTTCTTGGATCGTCACCGGCGTCGGCGTCGGGGCGCTCTTCCTCCGAGCCGCGCTCCGCAGCGTCGCGCGGCGCTCCTGACGATCCCCGGCGCCGCACACGAGAGCCCATTCCATCCACCCCGTGCGCTCCCGGAGGCGATCACGGGCTCCCCGCGAACGCGCAAAGCTCGATCCGTCGTCCCGACGTTCGTCGTAGCCCGGAGCCGGCACGAGATTTCGCCCGAGCTCACGCCTCACGCGGCGACCTCGCCAGCGCGGCGACCCGGCTGCCCGTCGGTGCTATGGCAAGGACGTGAGCACCTCGGAAGCGAACTTCGACGGCCTGGTCGGGCCGACCCACAACTACGCTGGCCTCAGCTACGGCAACGTCGCCTCGACCACGCACGGGGGCGCCGCCGCCTCGCCCAAGCAGGCCGCGCTGCAAGGGCTCCGCAAGATGAAGGCGCTCGCCAATCTCGGGCTCGTGCAGGGCGTGCTGCCTCCTCAGGAGCGCCCGGACGTGGCGCTCTTGCGACGGCTCGGCTTCCGCGGGAGCGACGCGGAGGTCATCGCGCAGGCGGCGCACGACAGAGCGCTCCTGGCCACCGCGTCGAGCGCGTCGGCGATGTGGACCGCGAACGCGGCCACGGTCGCGCCGAGCGCCGACACCGAGGACGGCCGCGTCCATTTCACGCCCGCCAACCTGATTGAGAAGGCCCATCGCGCCATCGAGCCCGAGACCACCGGCCGCGCGCTCGCGGCCATCTTCCGCGATCCCTCGCGCTTCGAGGTGCACGCGCCGCTGCCCGCCACGCAGGCCTTCGGCGACGAAGGGGCGGCGAACCACACCCGCCTCGCCACCGACGTCGGCGCGCCCGGCTTGCACGTCTTCGTCTTCGGCCGCCACGGCCTGAAGAGCGGCGACCCTGCACCTCGGCGCTTCCCCGCCCGACAAACCCTCGAAGCCAGCCAGGCCGTCGCCCGCCTTCACCGCTTGCCGCCCGAGCGCTGCGTCTTCGTCCAGCAGTCCCCGGAGGTCATCGACCGCGGCGTCTTCCACAACGACGTCATCGCCGTCGGCACCGAGCGCGTCCTCTTCTTCCACGAGGAGGCCTTCCTCGAGCGCCAGGCGGTGATCGACACCTTGGCCGCCAGGGTCGAAGGCTTCGTCCCGGTGCGGGTCGACGCCGCGGCGGTGAGCGTCGAAGACGCCGTGCGCTCGTATCTCTTCAACTCGCAGCTCGTGCGCGTGCCGGGCCGCGAAGGGCTGACCCTCATCGCCCCCGAGGAGTGCCACGAGGTCGACTCCGTGCGGCGCTGGCTCGAAGAGCACGTCGGCGAGGGGCAGCCCATCTCCGAACAACGCGTCTTCGATCTGCGGCAGAGCATGCGAAACGGCGGCGGCCCCGCCTGCCTGCGCCTGCGCGTCGTGCTCACCGACCAAGAGCGGGCGGCCGTGAACCCGTCCTGCCTGATGAACGACGCGCTCTACGGGGAGCTGGTCGACTGGGTGGAGCGACACTACCGCGACGCGCTCTCGACCGACGACCTGGCCGATCCAGCCCTCCTCGACGAGAGCCGCGCTGCCCTCGACGAGCTCACCCGCATCCTCGATCTCGGCGCCATCTACCCGTTCCAGCGCGACGCGTAGCCATCCCTCGTTCGGAGCGGCGCTCGCGCGTCGTGCTCACCGACGAAGACCGCGCCGCCACGACGACGAATGCCGACCCTCACGCGGTGGCGCGCTCGACATGGCACCGAAGGGGTCGTCGAGCTCGCACGCGTCGCTCCAGAGGTTCGCGACCCGCGATCAGACCCGATTCGCGACTCGCCCGTCTGAACCCGCCATCCGGACACGAGACACCGGGAGAGGAGCAGAGAGACGTGCGAAAGACGATGCTTGGGCTGGGACTCGCCGCGTTGGCGGCGCTCGTTGGTTGCGGCGGCGCGCAGACCGGACCGGACGGCGAGGACCCCGATCTCGTGGTGATGCAAGGCGATCTCGCGAACCGCTTCGTGGTGGCGGGACAGCCCGCGAGCATGCTCTCGCGCATCCGCATCGACACCCGACCGCTGGAGGGGAGCACCCGGCCGCCCATCAACCTGGCGCTGGTCGTCGATACCTCCGGCTCGATGCAAGGCGACCCCATCGCCGACGCCCGCGACGCGAGCCTGGCGCTCTTGAGCGCGCTTCGCCCCGGCGATCGGCTGGCGGTGGTCGCGTTCAACTCCGAGACGGATGTGCTCCTGCCGTCCACGCATCTGGCGGGTGCGGACCTGGACGCGTTGCGCCGAAAGATCGCTCGCATGGAGGCGCGCGGCACGACCGATCTGGCCGGCGGGCTGCAGGCCGGGCTCGAGGAGCTCATGCGCAACCTGGAGCCGGAAGGCATCAACCGGCTGGTGCTGCTGAGCGACGGCGTCCCGAACGACGCCGCGCCCATCCTCCCGCTGGCGCAGGCGGCGGGCGAGCGCGGAGTCCACATCACCGCCCTCGGTCTCGGGCTCGACTACGACGAGACGCTCCTGGGGCAGGTCGCGCAGCTCAGCGGCGGGCGCTTCCACTACGTCGAGGAGAGCTCGCGGGTGGCGGAGGTCTTCCACGACGAGGTCCTGCGCTTCGAGCGGGTGCTCGCCCGCAACCTGCGCCTGGAGCTTCGTCCGGGCCCCGGGGTGCGCATCGAGGGCGTGGTCGGCCAACCGATCGCGCTCGCCAACGGTGCGGTGCAGGTGTCGCTCGGCGACCTCTCCGAGGGCGAGCACCGGGAGCTCATCGTGCAGCTGCACGCGGACCCTCGACGGACCGGCGCGACGGTGGAGCTGATGGACGCGGTGCTCCACTTCGACGACGCGGTCGAGGGCGCGGGCGGCCTCGAGCGGAGGGTCTTCCTCGGCGCGCGCGCGACCGACCGGATGGAGGAGCTGGACGCGGGTCGAAACGCGGAGCTCGAGCGCGCGGCAGGGAGGATGCTGGCGGCGGTGACGACCGTGCAGGCGATCCAGCAGGCGCGCGCCGGCGACGTCACCCGAGCACGCGCGCTGCTCGACAGGGCCGCGGCGCAGGCCGACCGAAGGGATGCCGCGCAGGTCGCTCAGATGCAGGCGCTCCGCGAGGCGCTTCCCTCCGTGGCCCCCCCGTCGCCGAGCGTGAGCTACGACGTCGAGGCCGCACCGGCGGTGGTTCGACAGGCCCACGACCACGCGATGAGCGTGATTCAGGGCGAGGCGCAGTGAGCTGAGCTCAACGCGACGCGAGCACGGCCGCCGCGACGAGACCGCCGAGAGCCAGGCCGAGCGCGAAGATGCCGAGCTCGCGACCGTGCCGGGGCGCCGGGGACCCGCGATGAGGCAACGCGACGTGGCTCACTTTCCCCGCCTCCGGATCGACCAGGAGCACGCCGGCGGCATCGAAGGCGTGGCCGTACTCGAGGAGCTGCCGCCGCGTGGCGCGCGTCGACAGGCGCGGCGCGCGCTCGCCGGTCTTCACCTCCGCCACCCAGCGCCGTCCGCCTCGCTCGACCAAGAGGTCGGCGCGCACCTCCACCGCCACCGGCGCGCCATCCAGAGCGTACTCGAGCGAGGCTCGAGCCTGCCGCTCGAGGATGCGATAGCCCTCCCGCCTCAGGAGCGGCTCCGCAGCTCGTTCTCCCGCCGCCGCCCGCCGAGCGCGAGCCCGCATGCGCCAGCGCGTCGACGCGTCCCGAAAGTACAGACGCGCGCTCTGGACGAGCGCCAGCGCGCCGAGCACGGCCGCCAGCCACATCGCTCCGTCGCGCGTCACGTCCACCACCGCATCGAGCGGGCGCTCTGTAGCGACGTCAAGAAAAGCGCCCTGATTCCGCCGCCTCTGGCGCGGCTATCCTCGACGGCCATGAGCGAGATCCAGCTCCTCGACGAGGCCCTCCTCGCACGCACGCTCGAAGCT
Organism: uncultured Pseudomonadota bacterium; assembly: GCA_963832725.1. Classification (GTDB taxonomy): domain Bacteria; phylum Myxococcota_A; class Polyangia; order Polyangiales; family Sandaracinaceae; genus JAEZBP01. Next base: position 1,616,250 of record CAWHVG010000002.1, on the reverse strand, counting down.
GCCCGCCAGAGCCCGCGCCGCCGGATGAACTTCGACTTCCACGCCGGCCCGGATGACAACCCGCACCGCTTCCTGAACGCGATGCTGCCCGGCACCTACGTTCGCCCGCACCGTCACCTCGATCCACCCAAGAGCGAGTCCTTCGTTCTCCTCGACGGCGCCGTGGCCATCCTCCTCTTCGATGACGAGGGCGAGGTCACGGCGCGTCACGATCTCGGCGAGGGAGCCCTGCGCGGCATCGATCTGCCGCCAGGCGTGTGGCACTCGCTCGTCGTCACCGGACCCCACGCCGTCCTCTACGAGGTCAAGCCCGGCCCCTGGGATCCGGCGACCGACAAGGAGATGGCGCCCTGGGCGCCGCCCGAAGGCGACCCCGACGCCGCGCAGTACATCGCGGCGCTGCTGGCGACCGAGCGCTGACGAGCGCTCCTCAACGACCGAGGCGCACCAAGCGGCCGGGCCGCGCTTCATGGAGCACGTCGTCCCGGACCACGACCTCACCGCTCACGATGGTCGCCCGATAGCCGCTCGCGTGCTGCAGGAGCCGCTTTCCGCCCGCCGGAAGATCGCGGACGAGCTTCGGCCGCGAGAGCGAGAGTTGCGCGTGATCGATCACGTTCAAGTCGGCCTTCATGCCGGCCTTCACCAGCCCGCGATCGGTGAAGCCCATGTGCCGCGCGTTCGCCGAGGTGAGCATGCGGACCACCTCGGGCAGCGCGATGCGGTCATGATCCCGATCGCGCGCCCAGTGCAGGAGCATGTAGCTCGGAAAGCTCGCGTCGCAGACCGTGCCCACGTGCGCGCCGCCGTCGCTCAGGCCGGCCAGCGCCAGCGGGTGCGTGAGCATCCTGTGCACCACATCGAGGTTGCCCTCCATGTAGTTGTAGATGGGGAAGTAGAGCAGCTCCTCGCCCTCGTTCTCCAACATCGCGTCGTAGATGACCTCGAGCGGGCCCACACCACGCCGCATCGCCTCGCCGTAGAGCGAGTCCTCGCGCTTGGGCTCGTAGCAGACGTCGTCCCCGAGCCTCCACAGGCTCATCGAGACGAAGTCGATGTTGGCCAGGAGGTGATCGGCCAAGGGCGGGATGGGGCTGCCGTCGCCGGCGACCTTCCCGGTCTTCTCGCCGAGCATCTTCGCCTTGCGCGCCGGGTCTCGCATCGCGGCCACGCGCTCGGGCAGCGGCAGGTGCGCGATCTCCCGGTAGCTCGGGAAGCCCATGAAGGGATGGAAGGTGGCCTCGAGCCCGAGCAGCACACCGATGCCGCGCGCGGCGACCTGCAAGCGGATGTCGAGTCCGTCCGCCTTGGCCTTCTCGGCCCGCTGCACGATGCGCTCCCACTGCTTGGAGTCCCGCTGCCGCTGCAGGAGCGAGATGCTGATCGGGTGCCCGGGGACGGCCTTGGCCATCTTCTCGAGCACGTCGAACTCGGCGTCGAAGCGACCCGCCGACTCCGTCATGTCGAAGTCGCTCACCGCCTGCAGCACGCCGTGGTCGAGCCCCTCGAGCGCGCGGGCAATCCCGACCAGCTCCTCCGCCGCCGCCTCCGCCGCCGGCGTGTGGCTTCCGTCGGCCGCGCGGTGGTTGTCGCTGCGGCCGGTGGAGAAGCCCACCGCGCCCGCTTCGAGCGCTTCGCGCACCAGCGCGCACATCTTCTGGACGTCGTCCTCGTCGGCCTGCTCCTCGGCCAGCGCCCGCTCACCCATGACGTACACCCGGAGCGCGTCGTGGACGATCTGCACCCCGAAGTCAATCGCGTGCGGCCGGCCGTCGATGGCGTCCATGTACTCGGGGAAGCTCTCCCACGCCCACGGAATGCCCTCGGCCAGCGCGGCGCCGGGGATGTCCTCCACGCCCTCCATCAGGTCCACGAGCCGCTGTCGGTCCTTCTTCCGCACCGGCGCGAAGCCCACCCCGCAGTTGCCCATGACCGCGGTGGTCACGCCGTGGAAGCAGGACGGCGCCAGCTCGTCGTCCCAGGACACCTGCCCGTCGTAGTGGGTGTGGATGTCGACGAAGCCCGGGGTGACGATCGCCCCTTCGGCGTCGATGGTCTGCGTCGCGTCCCCCTCGCAGGCGCCCACCTCGACGATGCGGCCGTCCTTCACCGCCACGTTCGCACGCACGGGCTCGCCGCCCGTTCCGTCCACCACCGTCCCGCCCACGATCTTCAGGTCGAACGCCACGCTCGTCTCCTTTCGCCTTCGCATCCGAGCTCCGCAGCGGGTCTCGCACCGGGGGCGAGCTCCCTCCACCTCACTCGGAGATCGGGCGCACCGTCCATCCCGCGCGCCCCTCGACCGCCGACGCCCCAACGGAGCTTCCGGATGCCGATACCGATGGGAGGATACCAGCCCGCCCCGGGAGCCCGCTGCTCGCGTTTTCGAGTCGGACGGCGAGGGGGAATGCCCCTCGTTTCCAACGCGCCGGCGCGCCGAGCCGGCGCGTGGTGCTCGCACTCACGGCGCGCTCGCTCCGTGTGGGCATGGTGGGAGGTGCGAACGCGAGCCGATCGGGCGTACCCTGGTCGCAGCGCATGAACGCCCCCGCCAATCCGATCGAGAACGAGCAACCCGGGCTCGGCGTCAGGCTGCCCTACCAGCTCGGACGCTTCACCCTCCGCCGGGAGCTCGGCGCCGGGGGGATGGCCACCGTCTACCTCGGCCGGATGCGGATGACCGAGGGCTTCGACCGCCTGGTCGCGCTCAAGACCATCCACGGCCACCTCGCGCGGGCGCAGACCTTCGTCGACATGTTCCTCGACGAGGCCAAGATCGCCTCGCAGATCAGCCACCCGAACGTCTGCAGCGTCTACGACTTCGGCAACCTGAACGGCACCTACTACCTGGCGCTCGAGTACCTGACGGGCGAGCCGCTGCACGAGGTGATCGAGCGCATCGTCGAGCGCGAGAGCGACGACTTGATGCAGGCGCTGCCTTACATCGCCGCGCGCATCCTGGCCGACGCCTGCGAGGGGCTGCACGCCGCGCACGAGACCCGCGGCTCCGACGGCACGCGCCTCGACATCATCCACCGCGACGTCTCGCCGCAGAACCTCTTCGTGACCTACGACGGCGCGGTGAAGGTGGTCGACTTCGGCTGCGCCAAGGCGATCGAGCGGGTCACCCAGACCGACACTGGCGTGATGAAGGGGAAGGTCTCCTACGCCGCGCCCGAGCAGCTCCGAGCCGGCCACATCGATCAGCGCGTCGACGTGTGGGCGCTCGGCGTGTGTCTGTGGGAGACGCTGACGCTGAAGGATCTCTTCCGGCGGGACACGGCCATCTTGAGCGCGATGGCCGTGCTGGAGGAGCCCATCCCACGGGCCGACGAAGGGCGCGCGTGGGTGCCGCGCAAGCTGGCCGACATCGCCGAAAAAGCGCTCCAGCGCGACCCCGAGAAGCGCTACCGGAGCGCGCGAGAGCTGGGGCGCGATCTCAGGGCGTTCATCGCGCGGGCGGGCGTCAGCTTCGAGTCGGCCGAGCTCGCCGAGTGGATGGACTACCTCTTCGCCGAGCGGCAGCGCGAGGTGAGGGCGATGGTGGCCGAGGTGGAGGCGACGACGACGACGACGACCGCTCCCGCGTCCGGGAGGCGCGACGCGAGCGTGGGCGAGGCCGCCACCAAGCTGGCCAAGCTGAGCACCGGCTCCGAAGGGCAGCCCTGGTTCGAGGAAGTGGACGCGTCGGCCGAGCGCCCCAAGCGCGCGCTGCGCCTCGACCCCGAGCCGGACGATCCGGTCGTGCTCCCGACCCGCAGTCGCGCATGGCTGTGGGCGCTGCTCCTGCTGCTCCTGGCCGGCGGAGGCGTCGCCGGGCTTCGCCACGCCGGTCTCGGGCCCTTCGCGCCGGGCGGGCCCCTCGCGGCGACGAGCGCCATCCACGCGGACGTGGCCGACCCTCCGGCCGACGAGCGCGCAGGCACGAGCCCGGCCGACCCGGCGACGGGCACAGCGGCCGCGGAAGCGAGCACCGATCCAGCCGAAGCGAGCGGCGAGACCGGCGAGACGAGCAGCGGAGCGAGCGCCGAGATCGCGGCCGCGGCGGGCGCGATCGACGTCAGCGCCGGCGCCGACGAGCCCGGCGACAGCGACACGCACGACGGAGACGGCGCGTCCAACGACGGGACCGCCGCGCACCACGACGCGAGGCGGCGCGGCTCGTCCGCGAGCGGCACGCGCGAGGCGAGCGACCGCGCTCACCGAGAGCCCGTCGGGGCCGCCCACGAGAGCGCCGCGCGCGCCGAGACCGAGACCGACCACGAAGCCCACGGACCCAGCACTACGCTCGACATCTCGCAGGGACAGGTCGCGATCACCGCCCGGGGCGGCTGGGCGGAGGTCTTCCACGGCTCTCGAAGGCTCGGGCGCACCCCCCTGCGCGTGCACCTCCCGGTCGGCCAGCAAGAGCTGCGGTTGGTCCCCTACGGCCGCGGCCCCGGACGGACCGTCACCGTGCCCGTCGAGTGGGGCCAGATCAACGCCATCGACTTCGAGGTCGGGCCGCCTCCGAGCGACGCGCCGGCGAGCGACGAAGGCAGCTGAACGACTGAGGCTGCGCCACCCGTCAGGGATTGCGCGGATCGGACCAGACGAGCATCTCGTCGGTCCTGGCGTCGAAGAAGTCGGGGCACTGCCCGTCGCCCGCCCCGGAGAGCCCGCCGTCGGGCGCACAGATCGGCTGCCCGCACGAATCGAGCAGCGCGCTGAGCCCGTCGCAGCACTGCGCGGGAACGTAGAAGACCGTCTGGCCCTGGTAGACGTAGCGCGTGATCGAGTAGCCCGGAGTGCCGACGGGCGCGGCCTCCCACATCTGAATCCGATCCTGCATCCAGCTCGGGTTCGAGCAGGTGGGGAAGGCCGGAACCTCTCCGTCCCGGAGCGGTGCTGGGGCCGCGTCGAACCCCGCATCCCCGGTGGAAAGATTGGAGCTGCAGCCCGAGCCGACCACGATCAGAAGGGCAGCGAGCACCGCGACGAGAGCTCGTTTCATGCGAGCATGCTCTCTCCGCTCGGGCGTGGTGTCCAGTGGCTCGCCGAGAGGGCGCCCCGCGATTTCCCGTCGCGAGACGTCACGCCGGTCTGGCTGCTGAGCTCGCCTAGTCACCCGTCTCAGCGATTCGTGGCAAACCCCACCGGCCCTCGACGCGCGACTCAGCGTCACTCCTCCTCGAAATACCTTTGGTATTCCTCGTCGTCGTTCCTTGATTCGCACGCCGATGGCTCGCCGGGATTTACCACTCACTGCTGTTCCGGGTGACTAGCTCTTCGCGTCCTCTTCCCCCTCTGAATGGGGACACCACCGCTCACCAGGTGTCGATGAAGCGGCGGCGGTCGCTTTCCGCCGCCGGCGGCACCGAGCGGAGCCCACGAACGAGCCAGGCGCGGGTGTCGGCGGGATCGATGACGGCGTCCAGCTCGACGAGCGACGCCATGTTCATCGCGGTCCCGCGGCGATGCGATTCCGCGATCATCGCCTGCGCTTTCGCTTCCCGCGCCTCCTGGTCTTCGATGGCCGCCAGCTCCTTGCGCATGCCGATCCGGATCGCGCCTTCGAGGTTCATCCCGCCGAACTCGCCGGTCGGCCACGAGACCTGAAAGAAGGGCGCATGGAAATGCCCGCCGGACAGCGCTTGCGCGGCCAGGCCGTAGCCGCGGCGGAGCACGACGGAGAAGAAGGGCACGCGCAGGCTGGCTGCCGTCACGAACAAGCGCGAGGTGTGGCGCACCAGCGCCGTCTCCTCCGCTTTCGGACCGACCATGAACCCGGGCGTGTCGATGAGGGAGACGATGGGAAGACCGAACGCGTCGCAGAGCTGGAGGAAGCGCGCGGCCTTGTCCGAGGCGTCGGCGTCGAGCGCGCCGGCGAGCTGCTGGGTGTCGCTGGCGAGGATCCCGACCGGCCTCCCTTCGATGCGAGCCAGGGCGGTGACCAGGCTGCGGCCGAAGCCGCGGCGGAGCTCCAGCACGGAGCCGGTGTCGACGAGCGTCTCGAGGATCGGCCGCACCTTGTAAGCCCGACGCCGGCTCTCGGGGAGCGCGTCGCGGAGCGCGCGCTGGTCCGCGCACTCGAAGCGCGAGAGCGGCCCCTGGAAGTAGCCGAGGTAGCGCTTGGCCACGCCGACGGCCGCGACCTCGTCCTCGACCCGCACGTCGATGACACCGTTGCGCGCCTGCACGTCGGCCGGACCGATGTCCTCCGGCGCGAAGCGGCCGAGGCCCCCGGCCTCGATCATCACCGGGCCGCCCATGCCGATGTTGCTGTCGTCGGTGGCGATGATCACGTCGCAGCAGCCGAGGAGCGCCGCGTTGCCGGCGAAGCAGCGCCCCGAGACGACGCCGACCCGCGGCACCATCCCCGAGAGCGACGCGAACGCCAGGAAGCTCGGGGTGTCGAGCCCGGAGACCGTGAACGTGTCCGTGTCGTTCGGCCGGCCGCCGCCCCCTTCCCCGAAGAGCACGATCGGCAGGCGCCACTCCTTGGCCAGCGCGAGCATGCGGTCGAGCTTGCGATGACCGACCAGCCCCTGCGTGCCGGCGAAGACGGTGTAGTCGTAGCCGAGCACCATCGTCCGCGCGCGCTCCTCGCCGACGCGCGCCGCGTTCACCGTCCCGACGCCGCACACGATCCCGTCGGCCGGGCTGACCCGCCACAGCTCCTCCATCGACCGGGTGGAGCGTTGGGCCGCCACCGCCAGCGCGCCGTACTCGACGAAGCTCCCCTCGTCGACGAGGTCGGCGAGGTTCTCGCGGATGGTCCGCTGCCCTTTGCGCCGCCGTTTGGCCACCGCGTCCGGACGATGCGCGTCGGTCGTCGCCTCGAGCCGAGTCCGGAGCTCCGCGAGCTCGGGCCGGACGTTCTCGTCGGGGGCGCTCTCGTCGTCGCTCATGGGCCGCATCTTGGCGCAGCTCGCCCTCCGTCCGCCAACCTTCGACCGAGGAGGAGACCCGGAGCTTCGCGGTCGCGCGCGAGCGGAGGATGGATCACGCGGGCCGGTCGAGGACCTCCCGCACCCTCCCCGCCAGCTCGGCGGCACCGAAGGATTTGGCGAGCAAGGCGGCCGCCACAACCACCACGCTGGGGCGTTCCTACTCAGCGCGCCGGGCGATTGACCTCGCCTCCCGAACGGACGCGAACGCTCACAGGTGTTCCTCCTGGGCGCTCGCCCCCCGGCGCACGTCCCGCGGCGAGAGCAGACCGCGACGGGCCACCTCGCCGCCGGCGCGGCGCCCGGCAGTCACGCGGCTCGGTCGGCCGTCAGACCTCGATGAGTCCGACGCGTCCGAGGCGTTTGTCCATGCATCTCAGAAACGCACGACTTCCGGGGCGAGCCCTGCGATTGCATCCCCCCTGTGGAGGATGGCGAGCAGCTCGTCCGAGAGCCGATGGTTCCTCGATCTCTTGCTCGCGGGCAACCGGGAAGAAGCGGTGCGCTCTGCGCTCGGCGTCTTCCAGGATTGGGGCGTGCGGCATTTCTACGAAGACGTGATCACGCCGGCGATGGCCGAGGTGGGCGCGCGCTGGGAGCAGCACGACATCGGTGTCGCCGAAGAGCACATCGCGAGCGCCATCGTGGGCACCATCATCGGCGCCATCTCCCCTCGACTCCCCTGGTCGAAGGGCGGTCCGCACGCGCTGGTCGCGTGTGTCGAAGGGGAGCGCCACGACCTGGGCGCTCGAATCTTCGCCGACCTCCTGGCGCTGGAGGGCTGGAACGAGGTCTTCATGGGCGCGGACGTCCCGAACGACGACCTGGTGCGCAAGGCCGCGGAGTGGGATCCGGCGCTCATCGCCCTCTCGATGACCACCCAGGCGCGGGTACCGACGACGCGAGCGTTGGTGAAGACGCTGCGCGAGGAGCTCGACGGCGAGCCGCACATCGTGATCGGGGGTCACGCCGCGGCGAAGCTCCGGAGCGACGAGGCGACGATCGTGCACGAGGGGAGCGCGTCGGAGGCGGTACAGCGCGTGGCGCCGTGGAAGGGCTCGCGCGCGGCCGTGGAGCCGGCCGTATCGCTCGTCGACCCTTCCATGCTCGTCGTCACCCACGACCTGCGTCAGCCCATCCACACCATCCGCCTCGGCGCCGAGCTGCTCCTCCGGCTCGGCGAGGGCCACCGGTCGCAGAAGGAGACACTGATACTGACGCGGATCCTCACGAACGCAGAGCGCCTCGACCGCATGGTGGACGACCTCTCACACGCCGCGCTCATCGAGTCGGGCCGGCTGCGCCTCTCGCCGCGCCGCGTGGACCTCGGAGCGCTCGTCACGTCGGTCCTCGAGGACGTGACGCCTCTGCTCGGCGGTCACGCGGTCCGCGTCGACTGTGGCCAGGGCCCCGTGGGCTGGGTCGATCCCGACCGGATGCGGCAGGTTCTGGGCAACCTCCTCGTCAATGCGGGCAAGTACGCCCGGGCGGGCTCCGACATCGAGCTGAGCCTGCTGAGCCACGCGGACGAGATCGAAGTGATCGTCACGAACGAGGGCCGCGGCATCGCGCGGGATCAATTCCCCACCCTCTTCGAGAAGTTCACCCGGACCCGGGACGCGCGCGTGAGCGGGCAGCCCGGCCTCGGTCTCGGTCTCTACATCGTGAAGCGCCTCGTGGAAGCACACGGGGGTCGCATCTGGGTCGAGAGCGAGATCGATCGCTACGCGGGCTTTCACTTCACCGTCCCGCGAAGCCCGCCCGAGCCCGCGTGAGCCGGCCCATCGCGCTCCGCCCAGGCGGGGTCACGACCGCGGAGGCGATCCGCCCGTGCCGGCGGGCTGCTGGACGACGTCGACGATCGTCTCCGCGAGGGGCCGACACGTCAGCCGGCGCACACCCGTCCGCGAACGACGTCGATCCGTCTTCCGCGCGCTTTTTCGCGCGCCGACGCCGTGAGATCGACTCCTTCTCGCTCGGAGCCCCTTCTCACGGGCGCGAACGCCGCCCTCGAGATTGGCGCAGCCTCGTTCACGCCGGTGAGACGGCCCGCTCGCCGTCGAAGGCGCCGCTCACGGCCGTGAAAAGCGATCCCGCAGCCCTCCCTCGCGTCCGAACGCGGGCGCGCCGTCTTCCGCGGCGCTTTTTCGCGCGCCGACGCCGTGAACACGACTCCTTTTCGCTCGGAGCCCGGTCTGACGGGCGTGAGGGCCATCTCTGAGATCCGAGAGGCCTCTTTTTCGCCAGTGAGACGGCATGTTCGTCTCGAGAATCCCGTTTCACGCGGATCCGATGAGGTGTCGAGGCAAAAAATCGCGTGCTCACGGCGAGCCTGCGTCCCGCTCATCCGCGGAAGGCGCTTCACCGCCGTGAAGGCCGCCTCCGAGATTCGAGAGGCTCTTTCACGGCCGTGAGAGGGCATGTTCGCTTTGAAAATGCCGTTGCACGCCGGTCGGGAGAGGCGTCGAGAACGAGAACGTGTCCTCACGGGCGTGCCCGGGCCCGCTCATCCGCGGAAGGCGTTTCACCGCCGTGAAGGCCGGCTCCGAGATCCGAGAGGCTCCTTCACGGCCGTGAGAGGGCATGTTCGTTTCGAAAATGCCGTTTCACGGGGGCTGGAGGGCGCTCGAATCGCTCCGGCTCAGTGCGGCGCGGGCGCCGCTTCCACACCGACGGGCGCGGGAGGCGTACCGCTGGGAGCGGAGCTGCCAGCGTGGTCGGGTGTCGCGGACGATCCGCGTTCCGCGCCCGGTGTCGCGCTCGGTCCGGTCGCCGGTGCCGCGGGCGATCCCGGGCTCGGGGCGCCGGTCGACGCGCCCGCCGGCTGCCCGCCCGGTTGCCCCTCGGACGCGCCCGCCGGCTGCCCGCCCGGTTGCCCCTCGGTCGCGCCCGGCTGCGCGGCGTCTTCCGACGCCCCTGCCCGCGCACTCTGCGGCTGGGCCGACGGATGCTCGAGCGGATCCACGCCGAGCATCGAGCGGAGGTCGTCCTCGATCTGCGCGGCCACCGAGGCCGGCACCCGCACCCAGCTCCGGGTGGTCTCGGTGCGCGCGTAGTAGCCCTCTTCCTCGCCTTCGACGCGCGTCAGCTCGAGGAAGCCGAGCGGACCCGATTCGCCCTGGTAGTCCATCCGGAGGACCTGCGCCGGCGTGACGCTCATCCCCTCCATGTCGGCGCCGGGGCGCGCGTCGGGATCGAGGTAGCGCTGCACCCGAAGGCGCGGAAAACGCGAGAGCCAGTTGCCGTAGGTGTCGTCGCGCCGGTCCGGCGCGGCCGCGTCCACCCACTCGGAGCGCTGCTCGTCCAGCCGGTTGTGCTGGAGCAGGCGCTTCTCTTGCCCGAACGCGCGCAGGGTGAGCGAGACGATGTCGCGCCCCTCGAAGGTGTGGAGGCGCCGCTCCATGAAGCGGAACTCCGCCGACTCGAGCGGCGAGATGCGGTCGCTGGCCACGAGGTACGCGGGCCCGCCCGATTCGGCGCGGACGTAGCGGTCGCCGCTGCCGTAGGCGCGCCCACCGAGCGCGAGCACGGTCTCGTGCCCGCCGCAGTGGAGGGTGAGCCGCGCCTCGGGATGATCGAGGCCGGTCTCCCCGAGCTGCGCCTCGCTCAGCTCGCCGAGCGAGCGCTTGGCCCGGAGCGGCGCGACTTGCTCCAGCCACTCGCCCACCGACTGCGAACCGACGAAGCGGGTCGTGGTCGGATCGCCCTCTTCCTGACGGTGGACCACCGTCAGCCAGGCGGTGCGCTCGCCGTGCTCGTCTTCCATGTCGAGCGTGACGTCGCGGTCCTCGGCGCGCAGCTCGACCTGGGTCAGCGTGTTCGGATCGCAAGAGACGATGGTGACCTCGCCCTCGCTGTGGTCCGGGCCGTCGTCGGTCCAGACGAGGTACGCCCAGGTGAGGCCGCCCAGCGCCAGGATGGTGTGCGCCGCGATGCTCCGACCGAGGTTCATCGCTCCCTCCCCTCGTCGGCGTCGTCTTCCGAGTCGGCGTCGTCTTCCGAGTCGGCGTCTTCCGAGTCGGCGTCTTCCGAGTCGGCGTCCTCATCGGCCGACGCGGTGTCGTCGTCCGAATCCGCCTCGTCGTCGTCGTCGTCGTCGTCGGCGGCGGCGGCGCCTTCTGGTGGGTCGTCTTCTTCGTCTTCGGCGCTCGCGCGCTCGGTCGAGCTCGAAGCGTCACCGTCGCCGAGCGGCGGGACGAGCGGCTTGCCCCTCTTCGCGCCCTTCCCCGGGACATGGTCGCGAACGCGGCCGTAGCGCCGGCGGGCCAGCCAGAAGCCGAGGAGCAAGAGCGGCAGCGGCACGGCGAAGCTGGTCCCGTAGAACCAGACCTTGTCCTCCTCGCTGGTGTGCTCGATCGGCACGTCCTCTTCGGTCTGGGTCGGGCCGAGGACCTGCTCCTCGCCGACCAGCCAGTTGATCGAGTCCATGAGGACGAAGGCGTTGCCCGCGTTGCGGATCCAGGCGTCGGTGATGAAGTCGCCGTCGGCCACGACGACCGCGCGGCCCTCGTCGCCGCCCGCGTGCGGCACGGTGATCGCGGCCATCATGTAGGCGCGCTCGGGCGAGGGCTCGTCCGGGTTCTGCTGGTGGTCGCCGTTTCGGTCGAGCCAGTAGCCGGCGCCCGCCCAGAGCGGGAAGGTGACGTTGGCACCCTCGAGCTCGCCCTCTTCGTGCCGCGCCAACGCGCCGCCGTGATCGAAGACCGCCGGCGCCCGCCGGTAGCGCGTGGCCATGGTGACGGTCGGGTGGGCGGAGTAGTTGTTGGCGAAGACGACCGCCCGATCGGAGGGCGGCTCGCCGTGGCGCAGGTGATTGTTCTCGCTGTGCAGGACGCCCGGCTCGAGCTCCACGCCCAGGCCGTGCAGGAGCGGGTCGAGGCCGGTGTCGACGTCCGGATCCACGAAGATCAAGAGGCGCCCGCCGTCCTGCACGTAGCGGAGCAGGCTCTCTGCCTCCTCGGGCAAGAACGCCTGGCGCGGGCCGATGACGGCGACGGCCGGCGCGTTCTCGGGCACGCGGTTGGCCAAGCCCTGCGCGATACCGAGCTCGCGGCTGGCGATGTTGCTGCGCTGGAGCGCCGCGCTCAGCTCGCCGAGGCGCTGCTCGGACGAATCACCGTCCGTGCCCGAGGCGCTGCGCTCGCGATGGCCGGTCGTCAGATAGAGCTCGCGCGGTCGCACCGTGAGCTGCGCGAAGGCCTGCTGGAAGCGACCGTCCAACGTCCGGAGACGACTGCGCGCGGCGTCGAGCTCGGTGCCGACCTCGAAGCTCTCGGCCTGCTGGCCCTCGCCCTCACCGCGCAGGAGCAGCACGTAGCCGTTGCCGCGCACGTGGTGCTCGCGGGCCAGCTCCGGCGCCAGCGCGTGGTCGAGCACCTCCACGGAGAGCTCGGGCGAGGCGGCGGCGAGCGCGTCGAAGTAGGGCTTCAGCTGATCGAGCACCTCGTGGACGCGCGGGTAGAAGAGGACCACCCGCACCGGCTCGTCGAGCCCGCGGACCATGCGCAGCGTCGTCTCACTCGGCCGCGTGGTCTTGAAGTACGAGAGGTCGCGCTTCACGTCGCGCTCGCTGGCCACGTAGTTGATCGAGGCCACGAAGATGAGCGAGAGCGCGATGGTCAGGCCGTTGGCGGCGGCGGCGTTGATGCGGCGGAGCTCCACCGCCTCCTCGATGCGCATGCCGCGGTAGGCCATCTCCATGAAGAGGAGCGCGCCCAGGCTGACCGCGAGGACGGCGACCCAGAGGACGCCGAACGACCCGCGGGTCCGCTCGGCCGCGCTGCCCTCGAGCCCGAGCCAGGCCACACCGGCGTCGGTGCTGAGCGCATAGAGGACCAGCGCGAGGAGGACTCCCGCGGTGGCGACGGCGAGCCGCACCTCGACCTTGCGCGCTTGGCCGGTGGTCCGCGCCAGCCGCGCGCCGCGGAGCGCCAGAGCCGCCAGCAGGATCAGCCCCGAGACCACCCTGAGCCAGGTCTGGGCGCTGGTCTCGTCGCCGGCGATGCGCTCGGCGGCGAAGGCGGTGATCAAGCTGGCCGGCACCAAGAGGCCCGACCAGAACGAACCGACGCCGAGGGTCGAGCGCGAGCGGAGAGAGTCGCGGCCGAAGAGCGCGAGCACCAGCGCGTCGGCGGCCACCATCACCGACACCGCCACGTCGCCCCAGGGCACGCCCTCGGACTCGCCGGTGGAGACGCCGAAGAAGGTCACCACGGCGCCGAGAAGCGCCGCGCCGACGCCAATCATCCAGCCGGTCGCCGCACCGCCGAGCGGGCTCTCCTGCCGGGCGCTCATCGGAACCTCCGGCTCTGGAGCACCTTCGTCGCTGCGAGCAGCGAGAGGTAGACGACGCTCAGGTAGAAGACCACGTCGCTGAGCTGCACCAGCCCGCGCTGGAAGGCGTGGAAGTGCTTCGTGTGCAGGGCGGCGTAGGAGAGGATGGTCGAGAGCGGCGGATCGGCGATCTGCCCGACCGGCCAAGAGAGCTCGAGGAGCACCACGAACACGGCGCTCAGGATGACGGCGAAGAAGGGGTTCTCCGTCAGCGTCGAGGCGAAGGTGCCAATCGCCAGCGTGGTCGCGCCGAGCAGGATCATCCCGAGGTAGCCGGCGGCGATGTGACCGAAGCTCACCTTGCCGTGCACGAAGATCAGCGCCGGCACGTAGAGGCTGGCGACGGTCAGGATGCTGAGGAAGATGAGCGCCGCCAGATACTTGCCGAGCACCACCTCGCCCTCGCGCACCGGCGACGTGAAGAGGAGCACGTCGGTGCCGGTCCAGCGGTCCTCCGCCAAGAGGCGCATCGAGAAGAGGACGCCGCCGATCATCGTCACCGCGCCGGCGAAGTAGAAGAAAATCTGCAGGACATCGGAGCTCAGCCTGCGATCGCCGACGGCGAACGCGTTGAAGAGCAGCCCGTCGAGCAGCAAGACCGCCGCCGCGATGAAGTACGCGCTCGGTGTGCGCGCGTAGCTGCCGAGCTCCCGCCCCAGGATGAGGCCGACGTTCCTCATGCCCTCGCCTCCTCGCCGCCTTCGCGGCTGAGCCGTACGAAGATGTCCTCGAGCGCCGTGGACTCGCGCTCCAGCGAGCGCAGGCCGAGGCCGGCCTGGACGACCGCCGCCGCCAGCCGCTCGCGCGCGTCCTCGCCCGAGCGCGTCTTCACCCGCACCACGTCCGCGTCGAGCGGCACCAGCTCCAGGATCTCCAACGCGTCGATGCCGGAGAGCGCGGCCCGGATGGCCTGCTCGCTCCCCCGAACGTCCATCGTCGCCAGATGCTCGATCGCCGCGTCGCGGTATCCGTTCGGGGCGTCGCGGAGCCCAGCGCCCAGCTCGTCCTCGGTGCCCTTGGCCACGATGCTCCCCTTGTGGAGCATCAGGAGGCGATCGCAGGTGCGCTCGATCTCGGAGAGGATGTGCGAGGAGAGCAGGATGGTGTGCTCGCCGCGCAGGCTCCGGATGAGCTCGCGCATCTCCACGATCTGCACCGGGTCGAGACCGTTGATGGGCTCGTCCAGGATCAAGAGCGCCGGCCGGTGGATGATTGCCTGCGCGATGCCGACCCGCTGCTGGTAGCCGTGCGAGAGGGTGCCGATCGGCTGGTCCGCCACGTCACCGAGCGCCGTGGTCTCGATGACCTCCGGCAGCCTCTTCTCGACCTCGGCCTTGCTCATGCGGCGTAGCTTGCCGGCGAAGCGCAAGAAACGATCGACCCGCATCTCGGGGTAGAGCGGTGGGTCGTCCGGCAAGTAGCCGATCAGCTTCCGGATTCTCGTGAGGTTGGGTCTCGGCATCGAAGCCGCGGATGGTGATGCGACCCGAGGTCGGCAGGAGCAGGCAGCTCAAGAGCCTGAGCGTGGTGCTCTTGCCGGCGCCGTTCAGCCCGAGGAAGCCGACGCACTCGCCCTCCTCGATCTGAAAGTCCAGGTCGCGGACGGCGGCGTGGTCGCCGTAATACTTGGAGACGCGGTCGACGACGATCATCTGCTCGCAGCTCCCCTTTGCTGGCCCGGTCCGTACTCGGGCAAAGCCGAGTAACCATGACCGGCGGCGCGGTCAACCCCTGCGGTCGCAGTTCTGTTCCGGCGCGGCGCCGTCGCCGCCCGGTC
The DNA here is from genome assembly GCA_963832725.1 of uncultured Pseudomonadota bacterium. Taxonomy (GTDB): domain Bacteria; phylum Myxococcota_A; class Polyangia; order Polyangiales; family Sandaracinaceae; genus JAEZBP01. Next base: position 1,601,211 of record CAWHVG010000002.1, on the reverse strand, counting down.
GCCCCCACGCCAGCCCTTCCCGGCCCGGGGGACAGAGCTCGCGCGAGCGCGGGGAGCGTTTGCGACGGCGGGCGGGGGAGCCCGAGCGATCAGAAACGCGCGTCGTCGTTGGTCACGTCGTAGCCGGCGCTCATCCCGGGCGGGTGCACGGGCGACACGTCGCAGCTCGTCACGCCCGAGGCGTCGACGTGGGTCGTGACGTCCACCACGCGCCACATGGCCCCGATGCCGGTGTAGCCGGACACGCCGCTGAAGCTGGTCAGCTCGTCGGGCGCCGCGCCGTAGGTCGCCACGCGCGCGCCGTCGCAATAGATGTTGACCACCGGGTGGGCCATGGTGCCGGTGAAGTTTTGGACCATCACGCGGAAGCTCTCGCCGTCGCCCGGCGTGTCCACGTTGATGTTCTCGGGGACGCCGATGCCTTCCGAGAGGTTGTTGTCGATGTCGAGGCGCGGGTCCGCGCAGTGACCGAGGGCGGTCCACTGGGCGCCGAGCATGGTCCCGCTGCACTCCGAGAGCGGGCTGTTCGGGTAGCCCCAGTCGGCCCGCGGGTAGCTACCGCCGGCCGGCAGACTGCCGCGGATGGTGGCCTCGCAGTCGTGCCAGCCGCAGACCTCCTGCGCCGGCTGGTACGCGTCGTTCGTGTCGATGTACCAGTCACCCGCGTAGCCGGGCTGGGAGAGGAAGAGATCGAGATCCTCGGTCTCGCTCTCCCGGTAGCACATCTCGACCCGCAGCCCGGGCCCCTGGACCCGCACGATCCAGGTGCAGGTCACCGTGTCGCCGCTCTCGGTGGTGACGGTCATGGTCACCGTGTAGTCGCCCGAGAGCGTCGGGTGGAAGGTGACGGTGTCGGTGTCGGTGCCGCTCACCGTGTAGCTCTTGTGCGGGAGGATCGACTCGCAGGGACCGCCGTCGATGGTCCAGTTCCAGCTCGTGGCCGCGCCCGAGTAGAAGTCGGTGCCGTGGATGACGTAGTCGGTGAAGGGCGAGCCGTCGGTGACGCGCGGGTCGCCGGGCCCGGGGCAGGTCACCTCCGGCACGCAGCCCTCGACCTCGTCCGTGCAGCCGTTGCAGTCGTTGTCGAGCGAGTCGCAGACCTCGAGGCTGGGCGCGATGCCGCCGGTGCACTCGCCCCACACGCCGCCGAACTCACCGTTGGTCTGACACTGCTGCATGCCGTCCGCGCAGGCCCCGACGTTGCGCCGCATCGGCGGGCCGCGGAAGCAGGGCTGCACGTCGCCGGGCGTGCAGTCGCAGTGCTCGTCGACCTGCCCGTCGCAGTCGTCGTCGAGCTGATTGCAGAGCCCGGCCAGCCCCTCGTCGACCGGCGTGAGGCAGCCGGTGGGGACCATCGCCGACGGAGGGCAGAGATCGGGCACGATCATCCCGGCCTCTCCGTCGGGGTCGTAGATGCTGCCGCCGTCTCGCAACGTCGGCGGGCCGGCGTCCATCCTCCCCGTGCCGCCGTCCATGGTCGATGTGCCGGGCGTGTCGGGATCGAGCGCGTCCGGGACCCCGTCGCCGTTCGAGTCGCGCGGCGGCGTGCGCGGATCGCTGTCGCCCGCCTCGACGCTGTCGGGGATCCCGTCGCCGTCGCTGTCCGGATCGAGGTAGTTCGGGATCCCGTCGCCGTCGGCGTCGCCGGTCCCTTCGTCGGCGTCGCAGATCGTGTCGCCGTCGGCGTCCGGGCAGTACGCCGCGTCGACACCGGCGTCGGGCCCGATGGCGCCGCGATCGGCGCTGCAACCGAAGGCCAGGACCAAGAAGACGGCGAGCGCCGTGCGGTACGTCATGAGTGCTCCTCCCGGCGCTCAGAGTACACGAAACACGGGCCGACAGAGGTGACGATCGAGCCGCGCGCGCGGGCTCGAAGTGATCAGTAAGCGCGCACCGTGATCGTGTAGTCGTCCATCGTCACGTTGGGCGAGAAGGTGGACGCGACGACCACGATGCGCTGGCCCGGATCGACCGAGAAGGGCGGAATGAAGCTGCGCCCCGTGTTGCCGTAGTCGTCGTTGCCATCCACGCAGCGCGCCGTCGGCTCCTCGGGCACGAACGGAAAATCGTAGACGTGGAGGTACCCGTCGGCGGTCCAGTCGGCGAGCACCGAGATGGTCAGACGGGAGGGTCCGGTGTTCTCGAACACGTAGGAACGGTAGTAGAAATCGCCGGTCGACATGTTGACGCGACAGTCGGCGTTCTGGCGCTGGTACGTCGGATCCGTGAGCGCGAGCAGGCCCGTGACGCTCGTCGTCATGCCCACTGCCGGCAGCTCGACGGCACACCGCGGCGAGCAGCCGTCGCCGGGTGAGCGGTTGCCGTCGTCGCAGCCTTCACCCGGATCCTGGGTGGAGTCGCCACAGCTCGTCAGAGCACAGGTGGACGGGACGTGCTGGCAGTAGAAGCCCGTCTGCATCGTGCACTGCGCCGTGCAGCCGTCGGTGTTGTCGGAGTTGCCGTCGTCGCACTCCTCTTCACCGTCGACGATCAGGTTGCCGCAGCGCGTCTGGTTGCAGTCCGTTCCGTCGACGCACGCGTAGCCGGGCTCCATCCGACACGTCGACGAGCATCCGTCCCCGTCGGTGAGGTTGTGATCGTCACACTGCTCGGGCGGGTTGGTGCCGTAATCGAGCGTGCCGTTGCCGCAGACCCGCGTACACGTCGCCCCGCTGCACGTGTAGAGGGGTTCGAGATAGCAATCTCGGGAGCAGCCATCACCGTCGACCCGATTGCCGTCGTCGCACGTCTCTCCGGCCTGATAGTCCAGGGTTCCGTTACCGCAGGAGAAGGTGCAGACATCGGGCGTACCGGAACAGACGTAGTTGAGCTCCGTGCCGCATTGCGAGGAGCAACCGTCACCATCCGTGGTGTTGCCGTCGTCGCATGTCTCCGGGCGCTCCGGGATGTAGTCGAGCTGGCCGTTCCCGCAGGCCACCTCGCACACCGAGGGCTCGCCGCTGCACGTGTAGTAGCGCTCGCGCTGACAGGTGTCGGAGCAACCGTCGCCGGCCACGGTGTTGCCGTCGTCGCAGTCCTCGCCTTGAGCCACATCGATCGTGGAGTTGCCACACGCCAGCTCGCACATCGAGGGCTCGCCGCTGCAGATGTACCCTGCCTCGAAGTAGCACTCGCTCGAGCAACCGTCGCCGTCGACCTCGTTGCCGTCGTCGCACTCTTCGCCGGCGGCCGCATCGAGCATGCCGTTGCCGCAGACGTGAGTGCAGGACGAGGGCGAGCCCGAGGTGCTCGTGCAGAGATACCCGTGCTCGGTCTGGCAATCGGCGCTGCAGCCATCACCCGCGGTGGTGTTGCCGTCGTCGCAGAGCTCGCTGGCGTCCATGTCGACCATCCCGTTGCCGCACACCTCCTCGCAGACCGAGGGCTCGCCCGTGCAGCGCCACCCATTCGATCGCTGGCAGCCCGGCGAGCAACCGTCGCCCGGATCGGTGTTGCCGTCGTCGCAGGTCTCGCCGAACCCGTCCGGGCTCGTCTCGATCATCGAGTTGCCGCACACGATGGTCGTGCACGAGATGGTGAGCGCGGGAGGCCCGTAGACGCCGCCGATCGAGCCCCAGGCCAGATAGTAGGGCACGCCCGCTTCGGCGATGAACTCGCGGCGCGTCGGGGTGGTCGTGATGGTGGCGAAACCCTGGCGGCAGTCGTACCCGCTCAGGCAGTCTCCCGCGCGGCCGTCGTGCAGATCGATGGCCTGCATCGCCGTCGGGCTCGCGCTGGTCACCGCGTCGATGGTCACCACCGAGCGCTCCGAGGCGCGGAAGGGCACGACGCCGATCTGGTTCGTGAGCTGGCCGTCGCAGAAGGGAACCTGGGTGTAGCGCAGGTCGCCCGGAGCGAACATGTACGTCCCGGCCGAGCAGTCGATCTCCATGGCGCTATGCGAGAACAGGGGACACTGCGCGTCGATACACGACGCGTCGGTGTCGGACATGCCGCAGTACCAGTCGCACTGCATCGGCATCGGATCCACCAGGCAACCGTTGTCGTCGGCCGAGCAGGTGACGAGGCTCCGGCCGTCACACGAGGTCGCCGCGTCGCAAGTGGTGATCAGCGAACAGGGATCGACGCACGAGGCGGCGCCAGCGTCTTCGTTGCAAACGGTGCCGCTGTCGGTGCAGGTCGTGACCGTCGCCGTCATGCAGCCCTGGGCGTCGGCGGTGCACTCGATCAGATTGTCGCCATCGCAGCGGCTGCCGCCGGCGTCGGCGCACTGCGGATCGGGCGTGCAGCTCGGCGCGTCGGGCATCATCGTCATGCCGGCGTCGCCGCTCCCCTGTCGGAGCGCGTCGATGTCGAGGGAACAGCCGGATACCAACCCGATGCCCAGCAGCATCGCCGCACGTCGGAACGAGCTCGTCCGCTTCATCAGAACCTCCCCCGCACGCCGACGTTCCCGACGCCGATGACGAGCTCCGCGGAAGGCTGCTCCGCAGAACCGCCGTCACCGCCGCCGCTCGTCACGAGCTCGATGGCGAGGACGCCCCCGGTCGCCGCCGTCAACACCAACGAGCTGACCAAGAAGACGTTCGTCACGAGCACCAACGTCTCGACGTTCGAACCCGCGATCTCCTGATCGGTGCAGCCGCGAGCGCCGCATTGGTTGCTCAGGTCTCCGTACGCGTTGTTGGCGGCGACCCAGGTGCCGATCGCGACGCCCCCGGCCGCGAGCGCGAGCCCGCCCGCGACCCAGGTCCACACGAGCTGCACGCCGCCTCCCGAAGAAGCCGCCGGGACGGGCTGCGCCGGTGTCGCGGGCGTGGGCGTGGGTGTCGGCGACGGCTCGGGCGGGCTCGGCTCCTCTTCCGGATGCGCTGCCTGCTCCCGCGCGATGGCCTCGTGCATCAGCTCGATCCCGGCGCTCGACCTCGGCGCGCGAGCGCACCTCGGAGCCGGAATCCAGGAAAGCCTCGTAGGCTTCGAGCGCCTCCTGAAAGTGGAGGAGACGCTCCGCCGTGACGCCGATGTTGTAGAGCAGCGCCGGACGCTGGCTCAGCTCGTACGCCCGCCGGAAATGCGCGAGCGCCTCCTCGTAGCGGCCGTCTTGCATGGCGAGCGTCGCGGCCTGGAAGAGCGTGCGGGCTTCCTCGTCGCGGGCCGCGGCCTCGGGCTGCTGCGCGCTGGCGACCGCGGGGAGCCACATCGCCACGAGGAAAGACCAGAGGACGAACCGCATCGATGTCGATCTCGAGACCATGACGCCCACCTCCCGCCGACGCTGCCGCGGAGCCGCGTGCTTTCGAGGCTACACCAAATCGACACTCCTGCGCGACGGGACCGACAGGAGATTGGCCGACGGGCGCCGCCGCGACGCGCACGGTTCGCCCGCCTAGCTAGGACACCGCGGGAGCCGCGGAGGGATTCTCGCCTCGCGCTGGAGCCGTCGACGGTCATCCGCTCTGCGCTCGCCGGCCGATGGGCTCGACGGAGCGCGATGGAGAGGCTCCGTCCCGGGCGCGCAGTGGGTGACTCATTCGAGCTCTGCGAATCGGGCGTTCCGAGACGCGGCTTGGCGACCTCGCAGCACGCGACCGGCCGGCCCGACCCGGCGGCCCGCGTTCAAGCGGCGCGGTGCGGCTCGGCGGGCGGGTGGTCCTGGACGAGGTGCACCGTCTGGGTCGGGAAGGCGAACACCAGCCCTTCGCTGGCGAAGCGGCGCATGATGCCGAGGTTCACGCGCTGCTGAGCGTCCATGTAGACCGTGTAGTCCGGATCGAGCACCCAGTAGACCAGCTCGAAGAGGAGCGCCGAGTCGCCGAAGCCTTTGAAGTGCGCGCGGTCGAAGCGAAGGCGCGGCGTCTCCTCCACCGACTCCCGCAAGAGCCCCGGGGCTCGCTCGATTGACCCGACCGGCGTGCCGTACTCGACGCCGATGGTCTGCACGATGCGGCGCTCTCGCATCCGCGCGTAGTTCTTGATGCGGCTGCCGACGATGTCCTTGTTGGCCAAGATGAGCTGCTCTCCGCTCAACGAGCGAAGGCGAGTGGATCGCAATCCGATCTTCTCGATGGATCCCATGAGATCGGCGACGGCGATGAAATCGCCGATGTCGAAGGGGCGGTCGAAGTAGATTGAGAGCGCCGCGAAGAGGTCGCCGAGCACGCTCTGCACCGCCAGCGCGGCCGCGATGCCGCCCATGCCGAGGCCGGCGACCAGCGCCGTGATCTCGATGCCCACGTTCGAGAGCGCCATCAGGAAGAGGACGATCCAGAGCGCGAGCTGACCGAGGAACGCGATCCCGGCGGCCATGGTGCTCGGCCCCGGCTGCCCGTCGTGCCGCACCTGCCAGGCGTCGACCGAGACCCGGATCGCGTGCTGTCCCCACGCGCCGATCTGGGCGAGGAGGACCAGCACGGCGCCGATCTCGATCCCGTGCTGCGGCCTGCGATGGAAGTGGAGCAGGAGCGAGCCGAGGTAGAGACCGAGCCCGAGGTAGAAGAACCAACGCGTGTGCTCGAGCACCTCGATGGCCAGGAGATCCACGCGCACGTGGGTGCGCCCGGAGGTGGCGCGGAGACGATGGCGCAGGAGCGCCTTGAGCGCGCGGATGACCACCACCGTCACGACGGCGACGCCCAGCGCGGCGAGCCAACGCCAGAGCGGGTTGCGCAGAACCTGGTAGTCGAGCCACTCCATGCGAGAGCGCCTCCACCTGCAGCCCGCATGCCCTCGGACGCGAGGCTGCGGAGGGTGAAGTCGCCGTGGCAAAACGCCGGAGCGAGGCACCCCGTCACGTCACGGTGCAAAGCCGCACCGACTCCGGTGGACCGAGGCGTGCTCGAGCGAGCCGGCTCACCGGACGAGAACGCCCCCGCGCACCGAGTGCGGCGGGGGCGTCGTCGTCGGAATGCGCGCGCTCAGCCCATGAAGGGGTAGCGGAAGTCCGTCGGAGGCGAGAGCGTCTCCTTGATTGACCGCGGGCTGATCCAGCGGAGCAGGTTGTAGTGGAAGCCCGCCTTGTCGTTCGTGCCGCTCTGCCGCGCGCCGCCGAAGGGCTGCTGCCCGACCACGGCGCCGGTCGGCTTGTCGTTGATGTAGAAGTTGCCGGCCGATTGGCGCAACCGATCCTCGGCCTCGCGCGCCGCCACCCGGTCGCGCGCGAAGACCGCGCCGGTCAGAGCGTAGGGCGAGGTCGAGTCGACCGTCGCCAGCACGTCCGACCACGCCATCGCGTCGTCGTAGACGTAGGCCGTGACCACCGGGCCGAATATCTCTTCCTGCATCAGCCGGTGCTTCGGATCGTCGACCTGCACCAGCGTAGGCTGCACGAAGTAGCCCTCGCTCTTGTCGCTCTCGCCGCCGTGGACGATCTGCGCGGTCTCCTTTGCGAGCGCGATGTAGCCGGTGATCTTGTCGAACGCGCGCTCGTCGATCACCGCGCCCCCGAAGTTCGTGAAGTCGGTGACGTCGCCGTACTTCATGGCCTTCATATCGGCCACGACGGCGTCGCGAACCTCCGGCCAGAGCGAGCTCGGGATGTAGACGCGGCTCACGGCCGAGCACTTCTGCCCTTGCAGCTCGAACCCGCCCCGGCTGATGGCCGTGGCCAGCGTCGCGGCGTCGGCGCTCTGGTGCGCGACGATGAAGTCCTTGCCGCCCGTCTCACCGACCACTCTCGGGAACGCGCGGTAGCGCTCCAGCCGCTCCGCTACGCCCTTCCACAGCGCGCGGAAGGTCCCCGTGCTGCCGGTGAAGTGGATGCCGGCCAGATGCTCGCTGTCGAGCGCGGCCGCACCCTGCTCGGGACCGGCGCCGGGCACCATGCTGAGCACGCCGTCGGGCAGCCCCGCTTCGCGCAGGATCTCCATGATCGCCCAGCAGCCGCGGAGCTGGGTCGTCGAGGGCTTCCACACCGCCACGTTGCCGGCCAGGACCGGCGCCGTCGCCAGGTTCGCGCCGATCGAGAGGAAGTTGAAGGGCGTGACCGCGAAGACGAAACCCTCCAGCGGCCGGTGATCCATGCGGTTCCACAAACCGCGCGGCGAGATGGGCTGCTCGCTGAGGATGCGCTCCAGGAAATGCACGTTGAAGCGCCAGAAGTCGGCCAGCTCGCAGATCGCGTCGATCTCCGACTGATGGATCGTCTTGCTCTGACCGAGCATGCAGGTCGCGTTGACGTATGCGCGGCGGCGCGTGGTCAAGAGCTCGGCGGCCCGGAGGAAGATCGCCGCGCGGTCCTCGAAGCGCGTGGCCGCCCAGGCGGGCGCGGCCTCCATGGCGCCGTCGATCGCCGCCTGCACGTGCTCGCGCGACGCCTGGTGCGCCACCGCCAGCACGTTCCGATGCGCGTGCGGCATCACCACGTTCGTCGTGTTGCCACTGCGGATCTCGCGGCCGCCGGCCACGATCGGGATCTCGATCTGCTCGCCCGCGACGCGCGTCAGCTCGCGGGTGAGCTCCTCGCGCTCGCTCGACCCGGGAGCGTGATCCAGGACGGGCGCGTTCACGGGGGTCGGTACGTGAGCCATGTGTCTCTCCATCGCGTTGGGTGAGCGGGAGAGGGCACTCTAGTCGGTCGGCGCGTGAGGCCAGTGCGCTTTCTCAGAGGGGTGAGCCCCAGCCCGAGGGCGACGGCACCTCGGCGCGGTTCTCCGCCGGCGCGCCGGGCGATAGCCGTCTACGACGACGGCTGCGACATCGACGACCCGGCCACCGCGCGGCGCTCGTGGCGCGAGGGCCAGGCGGCAACACCCACATCTACCGGCACGTGCTCCGCTTCACGCCCCGGCGAGGATGTATTGATTAGACGATCCATATTGATCAACATGGATCGGCAATCAATATCACGCCTCAGTGGCGCACCGCCCAGAGCACCTCCGAGGTGTGCACGGCGCCGCGGTCGACGACGAGCTGCTGGTAGCCCATCGACATGTGCACATCGCTCGCGTGCTGCCCGAACTGCACCCAGGTGTAGTGGGTCAGCTCGCCGACGGTGAGGATGTCGTTGTGCGGGTCGTCGTCGGCCGCGCCCTGGATGCCGAGCCGCAGGAAGTAGGAGAGGTAGCCTCCCGCCTGGAACTGGCTGGCCACGGCGCTGGTGACGTCCTCCTCGGAGGAGAACATCCCGACGCGGCCGGGCCGGGTGATCACGTCCTTGGAGAAGCCGCCCGAGAAGCACGCGTCGAGGGCGACCAGCGCGACGCGCGCGTGGATTCTGATCGAGCAACGAGCCGAGCTCGTCGTCGAGGAGGTTGTCGTCGTAGGCGACGATGTACTCGTCGCGCTGATCGAGCTCGCGCGGGTCGTGGCTGCTCTCGGTCTGCCCGCCGTGGCCGGAGTAGAAGAAGATGAAGACGTCGTCGGGCCGGATGCGAGAAGCGACGGTGCGCATGGCCTGCCGGATGTTCTCGGTGGTGGCCTGGCGGTCGGTGAACAGGAACTGCTGGTCGTCGGGCATGTTGCCCTGGTTGCGCACGGCCTCCGCGAGCTTGCGCGCGTCGTTGGCGCACTCGGGCAGATCGTTCACGTCGCCCGGATAGTCGGTGATGCCCGCGAAGAGCCCCCACACGCGACCGCCGCCCGAGGGCGAGGGCTGGCCGTTGGCCTGCGCGGAAGGCGGCGGCCCGACCACCGACGGCCCTTCGGTCGCGGTCAGCCGATAGCGCCCGGTCTCGCCGGGACGGTAGCTGGTGACGGTGACCCGGTAGGTCCCCGGCTCCGCGACCGGGATGTCGATGCCGCTGTCGAGGTGACCGGACTCGAAGTCGTCGTTGTCCTGCTGCTCGCCCGAGGGCGTGTGCACGATGAGGTAGGGATCGAAGTCGCTCGAGGTCAGCCGGATGGACACCGCGCTCTGGGGCGTGAAGGTCATCTCGTAGCTGTCGGTGAACTCGCCGCTGTGGAGGGTGTCGTCGCCCTGCGCCAAGCTGCCGTTCTCGGTGCGGTCGCCCGCGCTCGGCGGCGCGCTGGGACGCGGCGGCGAAGGCGCGCTCGGGTTGGCCTGGACCTGGGATTGGCCTGATTGGGATTGGTCTGATTGGGATTGGGCTGGGCCACGGCGCCGCCCGCGGGCGCACCGCGGACGACCAGGGTGTAGTCGCCGGTCTCGCCGGACCGGTAGCTGGTCACGGCCACCCGCCACTCGCCGGCCTGATCGACCTGCAGGTCCAGCCCCGCGTCCGTGCCCTGCCCCGGCGTCATGTCGTCGTTCTCCTGCTGCGGCCCGCTCGGCGGATGCACGATCAGGTAGGTGTCGAAACGCGTCGAGCGCGCCTCGAGGTGGATGCGCGCGCCGGCCGGCCAGGTGAAGCGGTACTCGTCGAAGTACTCGCCGCTCGAGAGCATGGCGTCGTCCGGACGCAGCGAGCCTTCCCGCTGCTCGACGTTCGGGGTCCCCCCGGAAGCGGTGGCCGGCGCCGGGCGCCTTCCGGTCACCTTCAGCTCGTAAGGGCCCGTGTCGCCCGCGCGGTAGCTGGTGACGACGATGCGGTAGGTCCCGGGCGTGGAGAGCGGGACGTCGACCCGCGAGTTGAGCGTGCCGCCGTCGTCGTCGTTCTCCCAGCGTTGCCCGCCGGGCCCCTCGACGCGGACGAAGGTGTCGAACGCGCTCGACTCGAGCTCGACGCTGACGTCGCCTGCGGGCGCCGCGACGGAGAGCTCGTAGACGTCGTAGAGCTCGCCGCTCGCCAGGTGGGGATCGGTGGTGGCGAGGTTGCCGTGGATTCGATCGCCGGCGCGCACCGGCAGCGGCGTCGGCGCGCTCGCGTCGGGATCGGTCGTCGGGTTCGGCGCGTTGGCCGGGCTCGCGGTCGAGCCGCCGCCGCCTCCCGTCACCGTCGCGAGCTGATCGACGATCCGGTCGAACTGATGGTGCGCACGCGCCAAGAGCGGCGCACCGGTCCCGTCTTCGCTGGCGACCCGGACCCGATAGCGCGCGCCGGGATGCCCGATGACCTGCAGCCGGTAGGCACCGCTGTCGGGGGCCTCGTAATGATCGCCTCTCTCGTCGAGGGTGAGCCCGTCCGGACCGACGAGCGTGGTGCGAGGCGCGTCGCCGCCCACGCCGCCGACGGTGATGCGCAGAGGACCGCTCGCCTGCACGACGTAGGAGTCGAACACGTCGCCGTTCGAGAGCGCGTGATCGCCTTCGGCCAGCGCGCCCTCGGTGCTCTGCCCGGCGGTCAGGAGCGGCACCTCGCCGCGCTCCCGCCCGCTCACCCGGCGGACCGTCAGGTGATAGGCGCCGTGACCGTCCGCGCGGTAGCTGCGCACCTCGATCTTCATCGAGCCGGCCGCGCCCGTGACGAGCTCGAGCTGCGAGCGGGTGGTGTCCCCCTCCCAGTCGTCGTTGGAGAGCGTGCCGCTCTCGGGCGGGGTCACCTCCAACGTGGGATCGAACGCGTTCGAGGTGAGCGCGATCTCCAACCGCTCGTGGGCCTGCACGTCCACGAAGTACCGATTGTAGCGGCCGCGGGAGTCGCTCGGGTCGCTGGCGGCCAGGTCGCCTCGCTGGTCCAAGAGCGGCGCCGGCGCGGCTGGCGGCGCCGCGACCGGATGCCCTGCTCCCGCGCTCGCCGGCTCCTCGTCGTCGTCGCCACACGCGACCACGATGAGCGCGGCAAGAAGCGCACCCGTCCAAGAACGCCACGATGCATTCATGCCCCAATCGTACGCTGGCGACGGTAATTCCTCGACCCCCGACCTCGCGATTCCTGCGCACCATTCGTGACATTCGGGGCCGCCGATGCATGATTCGCGGCCTGCGCGAGCGCGGCGGGGCCGTGCTTGACAGCCTCGGGCGCGGACCGGATCGTTGCGCCCGTCGAGCCCGACGCGGGCCAGGAGCACCGGATGAGCGCACCCATCGCAGATCACATCCCGACCGGACCGGAAGAGAAACGAGGTCAGCCCAAAGGCCTCGGCCTGCTCTTCTTCGCGGAGATGTGGGAGCGCTTCAGCTTCTACGGGATGCGAGGGCTGCTGGTCCTCTACCTCACGCACTCGCTGCTCACGCGCTTGCCAGAGTCCGGCCGGGACACGGTCGCCTACGGCATCTACGCGGCCTACGGCGCGCTCGTCTACGCCACGCCCTTCATCGGCGGCATCCTGGCCGACCGCCTCCTCGGCTACAAGCGGGCGGTCATCCTCGGCGGCTTGCTGATGGCCTGCGGCCACATCGCGATGGCCGTCGAGAGCGAGATATTCCTCTACATCGCGCTCGCGTTCCTGATCGTCGGAAACGGGTTCTTCAAGCCGAACATCTCCTCGATGGTCGGCGGTCTCTACCAGGAGAACGATCCGCGGCGCGACGCTGGTTTCACCATCTTCTACATGGGGATCAACCTCGGCGCGTTCGCCCAGCTGGCGACCTCGTACATGCAGGACCAGCTCGGCTGGTGGGCCGGTTTCGGGCTGGCCGCGATCGGCATGTTCCTCGGCATCGGTGTGTTCGTCTGGGGCAAGAAAGTCCTGGGCTTCAACGGCGACCCGCCCGACGAGGAGCGCCTCCGCCGGCCCGTCCTCGGCCCGCTGACGACCGAATGGCTCGTCTACGTGGGCGCGTTCGTCAGCGTGGGCCTCTTCGCCGTCTTCGTGTGGCAGCACGACCTGATGGCCTACGTGCTCACGCCCTTCGCGCTGTTCGGCTTCCTGATCGTCCTGGGCTACGCCATCCGCAGCGAGAAGGTGGTGCGCGAGCGGCTCTTCGTCGTGCTCGTGCTGACCCTCTTCAACATCCTCTTCTGGGCGTTCTTCGAGCAGGCCGGCTCCTCGATCAGCCTCTTCACCGACCGCAACGTCGACCGCTCGATGTTCGGCCACTTCATCCCCACGGCGGTGTTCCAGAGCGTCAACCCGGCGTTCATCCTCCTGCTCGCCCTGCCCTTCTCGGGCATGTGGCTCTATCTGGAGCGGCGTCACCTCGATCCGCCGCTGGCCGTGAAGTTCGCGCTCGGGCTCTTCCAGCTCGGCCTCGGCTTCCTGGTCCTCACCTGGGCCGCCCAGTTCGTCTCGGTCGGCAACCGCCCCGGAGAAGAGGAAGGCCAGGTGATCCAGGCGGCGTTGGTGCCGCTGACCTTCCTGGTCGGCGGCTACCTACTCCACACGACGGGCGAGCTCTGCCTCTCGCCGATCGGCCTCTCGATGGTCACCAAGCTCTCGCCCAAGAAGATCGTGGCGATGGTGATGGGCCTCTGGTTCCTCTCGACCTCGATGAGCCACGAGATCGCCGGTCACATCGCGACGCTGACCGCGCCGGAGCCGATCAAGGAGACGGCCCCGGGCTGGCTGGCCCAACGCGCCGGCATCCTGGCCGAGAACGCGCACTACCCCGCCGAGGTGATGCGCTCCTTCGACCAGCTCGCCAGCTACGTCTCGGTCTTCCAGATCGTCGGGTTCATCTCGATCGGCGCCGGCGTGGTGCTGCTCTTCCTCGCGCCGCTGATCAAGAAGTGGCAGCACGGGATCGGCTGAAGCCCCGGAACGCGACCACGACCAGCCCGCCCTCGGCGGGCGCGTGGAACGACACCCACTCGGCCAGCCGGCGGACGGCGCCGAGCCCCGTCCCGAGCCCGCCCCGCGGGGGATCGTCGGCCGAGCGCGCACGCCCCGAGGACCAGCCATCGGCCATCGCCACCTCGACGTCGGCGATCCCGGGGCCGCGGTCGCGACAGACCACCGCAACGCCCTCCCCGTCGGGCACCACCCAGAGCGTGCCGCCACCGCCGTGGCGGGCCGCGTTCGACGCCAGCTCCGACGCCAGCAACCCGACCTCCACCGACGCCTTCATCGGCAACCCCGCCTCGTGCGCGCGCACCGTCGCGTGCTTGGCGGCGAGGAACCGGTCGCCGTCCTCCTGGCACGGAAGGCGCGGGAGGCTCGTGAGACGCTCCAGGATTCGCGTAGACTCGGCGACCGTGCGCGTCCTCGTCCATCACCGAACCCGCGCCAAACCGGGCGAGGAATCGAACGGCGACGCCGTCGTCGTCCGTCGCCTCCCGGTCGGAGAGCGCATCGCCGTGGTCGATGGGCTCGGTCACGGGCCCGAAGCCGCGCGCGCCGCGGCGGTCGCCACGGACGTCTTGATGGAGACCGGGCCGGAGCTCGCGCTGGACGCCCTCTTCGCGCTGGCCGGAAAGCGCCTCCGGGGAACACGCGGGGTCGCGCTCAGCGTGTTCGAGCGCCGGGACGGCGAGCTCTTCGCGGCCGGTGTCGGCAACGTCGCGATCCGGATCGACGGAACGCTGAAGCTCCCCTTCGTCGGCACGCCGGGCATCCTGGGCGGCGCGACCCGACGGCTCCGGATCGCGCGCGCCATCGTGACCGCGCCCTTCCGGCTGGTGATGCACTCGGACGGTGTGTCGAGCCGCTTCGACATGGAAGCGGCCCGCGCGCTCTCACCCGAGCTCTTCGTGGATCGGCTCATGAGAGATCACGCCGCCGATCACGACGACGCCAGCGTGGTCGTGGCCGACTTCGATCCTTCTTTCCCGACGCAGTAGGCGAGCGCGTGCTCGAGGTCGTGGCGCGCGACCAGCCCGTGAAGGTCCACGCCGATCGTGACCAGCGTCTGGGCGACCGCGGGTTGGATGCCCGACACCACGCACTCCGCGCCCAGCAGGCGCACGCCGCTGGCCAGCTTGATCAGCCGGTCCGCGGTGGAGGTGTCGACGCACTCCACACCGGTCAGATCCATGATGACGTAACGGGTCTCACCGCGCGCGACCTCCTCCAGCACTCGCTCGGCCATCTGGTGGCTCCGCTGGGTGTCCAGCACGCCCACGACGGGCACCGCGAGCACGCCGCTCCACACCTCGAGCGCGGGCGTGGACAGCTCCTCGAGCGCGACGCGCAGGCGTTGCACCAGCTCGCGGTTCTCCGCGTCGCGAGCCTCGAGCTCGCCGTTGCGGGTGGCCAGCTGCTCGCCGAGCACGCGCTCCTCGGTCAGGTCCCGGAAGATGGCCATCGCCCGACCGTCCGGAAGCGGTCGCGCCGAGACGCTCAGCCACGCGCCCTCCGGTCGCACCGGCGAACGCATCCAGATCGGCGCGTCCTTCACGATCTCGCGCCCCATCAGCGCGCGGGCGAGCGGCAGCTCCACGGGCGGGTACGGCGTCTTCTGGTCCTCCATGAAGAGGCCGTATTGCTCGACCCAGGCCTCGGCGCCTTCGTTGTCGGCGAGCGCACCGAGGATCGCGCCTCCCACGTCGTTGACGTCCAGCGCGCCGTCCGGCGCGGCGATGGCCACGCCTAGCGGATGGCTCGGGACGACGAGGTCGAGCCATGCGCGAAGCGCGGCGTCCTCCGCCTGTACCTCTTCGAGCTCCTTCTGCAGGCGCTCCTTCCTCTCGTCCGTGCTCATGCCTTCACCTCCCGTCGGGACGCGCGCCCGCGCCGCCTCTCCCGTCTCGCCTCGGCGAGCGCCGCCTCCAGGGCGTGCCGCAAGTTGCGATGGCTCTCGAGGCCCTCCCACGAGAAGCCGATGTCGACCATCGTGCGTGCAACGCTCGGTCGCACGCCGCTGATGCTGGTCCGGCAGCCGAGCAGCTCGACCGCCTTGGTGAGCTTCGCGAACAGATCCGCCGTCGTGGTATCGATCAGCTCGACGCCGGTCACGTCGATGATCACCCAGCGCGCGCCGCTGACGGAGACCTCTTGCAGCAAGCGCTCCGCCGCCCGCTCGCTGCGGGCCGCGTCGAGGATGCCGATGATCGGCATGACCAGCACGTCCTTCGCCACCCTCAGCACCGGCGTCGCCACCTCGTCGATCGCGAGTCGGAGGCGCTCGACGAGCTGCCGATTCTCTTCCTCGCCCTCGGCCAACCGGCGGCCTCGCTCGTGGAGCTCGACCTCCATCCGCGTCCGCTCGGTCACGTCGCGAAAGACGGAGATGGAGCGGCCGTCGGGCAGCGGCCGCGCGTCGATGCAGAGGATCACCTCATCGGGCAGCTCCGGGGCGCGGCAGCGCACGGTGTGCCCCGTGATCGCCTTGCCGCTCATGGCAATGAAGCCGGGCAGCTCCTGCACGTCAAGCCGCCGGCCATCGAGCTCGAAGAAGCCCCACGTCTCTTGCCACTCGTCGTCTTGCTCTTCGACGGCGCCGAGGACCACCTCGGCCACGTGATTGAGCTCGAGCTGACCGTCGCGGGCGAGGATGCAGATCCCTTCCGGACTCTCGTCGAAGAGAGCGCGCTTCAGCTCCCGGCTCGACGCGAGCCGGGCCCGGGCCTCTTCGAGCGCCGCCTCGAGCGCGGCGGTTCCGTCATCGGTCTCGTTGCTCATCCCTGCTCCTCCTCGAAGTCGTCGTCTTCGTCGTCGTCTTCGTCCGGCCAGACACCGAGGAGCTCGAGGGCCGCCTCGAGGCTGACCGTCGTCTCCACCGAGGTCAGCTCGATGCCCATCGTCTGCAGCGTCATCACGACGGTGGGGCCGAGCCCCGACAGGACGGGGCGCGTGCCCATCAGGCGCGCCGCGCTGGCCATGCGCCCGAGCACCGCGCACAAGTGGCTGTCCATCATCCAGATGCCCGTCGCATCGAGCACGACGCCCCGCGGCGTGGTGGCGCGAATGCGGTGCAGCACACGCTCTTCGAGCTGCTCCATCTGCGTGTCGGTGATATCGCCTTGGAGCGGCACCACGAGGCGGCCCCAGAGGTTGAGGATCGGGATCTCGTCTTGTGTATGCATGGCTTTCCTCAAACGGCGATCTCTGCCACGACGCGGGTGCCCTTCGGGCTGCTCTCCAGCTCGAAACGCCGCGCGAGCCGGCGCACGCCGCGCAGCCCCATCCCGAGGCCCGTACGGCTCCGGTAGCGGCCCTCGAGGATGGCCTCGATGTCGGCGATGCCGGGCCCGCGGTCCTCGGCGACGATCGTCAGCGCACCGGCGGCGGGGGTCAGCTCCATGCGTCCTTCACCGGCGTACGCGACGATGTTGCGCGCCAGCTCGCTGGCGGCGGTGGCAGCGCGCTGTGCCGCGAACTCGCCGGCGCCGACCAGTCGCGCGAGCTCCCGAGCGCGGCCGCGCGCGAACGAGATGTCCGCTTCGACCCGGATCGGTACACTCTCGGCTTCGGCGGAGGGCGCCAGCTCGCGGCAGAGTCCGTCGAGCTCCCGCAGCACGACCGCCTGCGCCGCGCCCGAGACGAAGAGGCGGATGCCGGACTCGAGCTGGCGACGCAACGCCGGCAGCTGCTCCACACCGGCGGTCCCCTCGGCGATGCTGAGCGCACCGAGGGCCCGCCGGCGGACCGAATCCGCCAGAATGCGGGGCATCGCGCGCGCGAGCACCTCGGAGATGCGGGCCTCGACGTCGCTCACCGCTCCTCCTCCCGGGGCAAGATCAGCCCGAGCACGGACGCGCCGGCGTCGTGCTCCAGGCGGGCTCCGTGCTGACGCAGTCCGGCGACGACGAGCGGGTCGACGGAGGGCCGACGCGCCGCCGGCTCGAAGAGCAGGCGGACGTAGAAGGGGCCGGTCTGGGTCCTCACGCGCACCTGGGCCGTACGCGTCGTCAGATCGCGGATCAGCGCTTCGATCGCGCCTTCGAGGAGAACTGCCGGCAAGCGCACCCGCGCGCCCGGCACGTGGCGACTGGCCACGTGGCCGCCCCCGGAGTCCGCGGCAACCCGATCGATCGCCCGGTCGATGGCGGAGGCCAAGCACGCGCTGGCAGGTGGACGAGCCGGTCGCGTCGGGCTGCGCTCCAGAGCAGTGCGGTCGGTCATGCCCGCCGACTTGGCAGCGCGCGTGCCAAGCCCCCGCCACGTGCGGGATGGGTCCCGTGCAGCCTCGGGACGCGATATTTCGTTTCTGCGCGCGGGATACCGTTCCTGAAATTTTCCAGCCACACGGACCGCGACGCGGCGGGTCAGCCCTGGTATCCTCTCGACGGCATTCTCGTAGGAGGGGAGTCTGCAAGGGGTAGGCCGGCTGGTGCGCTCGGATGACATCGTTCGGGAGGTCTTGGCACTCTTCGATGCCCCGGCGGTGGCGTTCGCCCTGCTGGACTCCGAGCTGCGCTACCGGCGTGTGAACCCCATCCTGGCCGCCATCAACGGCAAGAGCGTCGAAGAGCACCTCGGCCGGACGGTCCCCGACGTGATCCCCGAGTACGCCGCGGCGCTCATGCCGCACCTCGAGCAGGTGCGCGCGAGCGGACGGGCAGTGCGCGGCGTCGAGCTGCCCGGGGAACGCAGGGCGATGTACGCGAGCTTCTTTCCGTGGCCGCACGACGACGGACAGCACGGCGTGGCCGTCGTCTGCACGGAAGGCACGGGGCTTCGATTGGCCGATGCTCTGCGCTTCGAGGAGCTCCTCGCCTCGACGTCGAACGAGCTGGTCGACGTCCCGAGCGCCGAGCTCGACGCGGAGATCGAGCGCGCTCTCGCTCGCTTCGGCGGCGCGCTGGAGGCCGATCGGGTGGTGGTGGTGGAGGCGGAGCCGTCGGCCGACGAAGCGCACGGCGCGCTGGAGTGGCGCGACCCGAGCGCGAGCCCTCCCCCGGAGCCCGGCTGGCCGCTCCAGTTCCATCGCTTCCCCTGGCTGCACGACCGGATCCGCGCTGGCGAGGTCGCGCTGATTCGCTCCCCGGAAGACATCCCAGCCGGACCGCAGCGGGATGTGATCGGCGCGGCCGGACGCGCCCACGTGATCGCGCCGCTCCGGACCGGCGCGGAGGTCTTCGGCACGCTCACGGTCTCGTGGCAGAGCCCCCGGCGCCCGCTGACGCCCTTCGTCGCCGCGCGAGCGCGGCTGATGGCCGGGCTCATCGGCAACGCCATGCACCGCCGCCAGAGCGAACGGGAGATCGCCGACCGGCTGGCGTTCGAGCAGCTCCTGTCCGAAATCTCCGGCGCGCTGCTCGCCCCCTCCGAGGACGCGCTGGCGGGGGCGATCGAGCGCGCGCTCGGCATGCTGGGCGAAGACCGCGGGGTCGAACGCACCTACCTGTACTGCATCGACGAGGACGGCGTGGGCACGCTCGCACACGAGTGGTGCGCGCCCGGGGTGTCGAAACGCGCCCACCGCCGGGGCCCGATCCGCACCTTCGCCGGGTTCGCCGACCGCATGCAGGCGGGGGAAGCGTGGGTGGTCGACGACACCAGCGAGCTCCCGCGCGCCTTCCGCGCCGAGCTGAAATCGCTGGCGGCGGGCGGGGTGCGCGCGCAGATGATCGTCCCCTTGATGGCCGGCTCGCGTCTGATCGGCGCCATCGGCCTGGACTCGCTCCACAGCGCCCGGCCCTGGTCACCCACGTTCCTGGGACGCGTGCAGCTCGTCGGCCAAGTGTTCGCGAACGCCATGGAGCGCGCGCAGCTCGAGGCCGAGAAGCGGGAAGATCGCCGCCTCGATCAGCTCTTGGCCACCGTGGCGTCCTCGCTGATCGACGCGCCGGCGGACGCGACCGACACCGCGATTGACGGGGCACTGGACCGACTGCGCGAGCACCTCGGGCTGGTGCGGGCGATGACCGTCGACATCGACGCCGAGCACAAGACCTTCGAGCTCACCCACGAGTCGGGCGCGCCGACCTCGTTCGCGCGCGGCGTAGACCGGCCGCTCCACGAGGTGGGCGCGGCTTCGGGCGCGATGCTCTCGAGCACGCTGAGCGGAGTCCACATCTCCGACCTTCCGCGCGACGGGAAGCTTCGCGCCGACTGGAAGCGCGCAGGCATCGCGTTCGCGATGATGATGGTGATCCGGAAGGACAGCAGCCGCCGTACGGTGCTCGGGCTCCTCGCCAGCGCAGAGGGGACGATCCGGAACACCCTCGAGCGGCGCGGCGCAATGATCCGCGAGCTCCTCTCGCACGCCCTCGGGCGACGAGACGCGGAGCTGGCACGCGCCAAGGCGTTCGAGGAGCTCGCGCGCCTCAAGCGGCGAGCCGAGATCGAACGCGACTACCTGCGCGAAGAGGTCGACCTCGGCCACGACGTCACATCGATGGTCGCGGCGAGCGCGAAGATGGGGCGGGTGCTCGAGACCCTCGACGCCGTGGCGCCGACGACGGCGACCGTCTTGGTCCGCGGCGAGACGGGCGTGGGCAAGGAGCTGATCGCCCGCGCCATCCACGCGCGCAGCCCGCGCGCCGACGCGCCACTGGTGAAGGTGAACTGTGCCGCCGTGCCGGCGGAGCTCTTCGAGAGCGAGTTCTTCGGCCACGTGAGAGGCGCATTCACCGGCGCGCACCGGGACCGGACCGGTCGCTTCGAGCAGGCGGACGGGGGGACGCTCTTCCTGGACGAGGTGGGCGAGATCCCGGTCGAGCTCCAGGCGAAGCTGCTGCGGGTCCTGCAAGAGGGCGAGATCGAGCGGGTCGGCGACGACCGCGTGAGAAAGGTCGACGTGCGGGTCATCGCCGCAACCAATCGCGACCTCGAGCAGGACGTGGAGGAGGGGCGCTTCCGGCGCGACCTCTACTACCGGCTCGGCGTGTTCCCGGTGGCGGTACCGCCGCTGCGCGAGCGGGTCGCCGACATCGTGCCGATCGCCCGCGCGCTGCTCGCTCGGGCCGCCCGCGAGACCTCGCGACCGGACCTCACGTTGAGCGACGAAGACGGCCGGCTACTCGAAGCCTACCGCTGGCCCGGCAACGTGCGGGAGCTGGCCCACGTCATCGAGCGTGCCGTGATCCTCTCCCCGACGCCGCCGCTGCGGCTCGACCTCGCGCTGCCATCGGGCGCGTCCGAGTCGCCGCCGCCATCGCCGAGCACAATCCGGACGGACGCCGAGCTGCGCGCGCACGAGAGGGCCAACCTCGTCGCCGCGCTCGAGCGCGCGGAATACAAGGTGGCCGGACGCGGGGGCGCCGCCGAGCTCCTCGGCGTCAGCCCCTCCACGCTCCGCGACCGCATCCGCTCGTTCGGCATCGCCATGCCGAAGAAGCGGCGCTGACCCGAACACTCCAGCGGCGCGCGAACGCAGGGGACACCGCCGATGGGCCCGGAGCGGCAGCGGAGCGAGGGGCGCTGTCGTCTCCTCAGCCGAGGATCTTGTCGAGCAGCGCGCGATCGCCCTGCACGGCGCAGCGCTGCATGTAGAAGCGCAAGCCCCGCTCGCCGCCGAGCTCCTCGCCGCCACCGGCGCGACCCGGCCCACCGTGCACACACGAGGGCAGCACGAGCCCGGGCGGGATGGCCTGGTCGGCGACCTTCTTGCTGCCGAGCAGCACGCGACCGTGGTACGGCGCCACGCCGAGGATGAGCTTCGGCAGGAGCTTGCGGTCGTCGCCGTAGACCGACGCGACCAGCCCGCCGCCGCCGCGCGCGACCAGCGCCACCGCCTCGTCCGCGTCCTCGTAGGGCATCAGCGTGGCGCAGGGCCCGAACACCTCGAGCTCGTGCACGGCGTCCGCGCTCGCCGGGGCGTCGGCGCGAAGGAGCACCGGCCCGACGAAGAAGCCCTTCTCGGCGTCGGCGCCGAGCGGATCGCACTCCGTCGCGCTGCCGAAGACGATCCGGGCGCCGCTGGCCTCGAGCTTCGCCACGCCCTCGCGGAAGTCGCGCCGCTGCTGCGCCGTCGCGAGCGGGCCCATGTTGACCTCCTTCCGCGCGGGATCGCCGACCTTCACGTCGCCGAGGCGGGCCGAGAGGTCCTCCTCGACGCGATCGATCATGTCCTTCGGCACGAAGATGCGGCGGTTGGCGGTGCACTTCTGGCCGGACTTCTGGGTCATCTCCTTGGCGACGTCGCGGACGAACATCGCGTAGGTCTCGTCGTCGGCGTCCGGCGCCAGCACCGCGGCGTTGAGGCTGTCGGCCTCCACGTTCACGCGCACCGAGCGCGCGAGGATGTTGGGCAGGCCGCGCAGCTTGGTCCCGGTGTCGCCCGAGCCGGTGAAGGCGAGCACGTCCTGCGGGCCGAGGTGCTCGAGCAGGTCCTGCGTCGAGCCGACCACGAGCTGCAGCGCCCCGCGCGGGAGCACGCCGGCCTCCACCATCTTCTCCACCAGGCGGACGGTCGTGAGCGCCGTCGCGGTGGCCGGCTTGCTGATGACCGGGACGCCGGCGAGGAGCGCCACCGCGGCCTTCTCGGCCAGGCCCCAGGCCGGGAAGTTGAACGCGTTGACGTGCATGGCCACGCCCTGGCGCGGCACCCAGACGTGCGTGCCGAAGAAGCGTGCGCTGCGCGTGAGCTGCTCGGGCTCCTCCACGATCGCCTTCGCGTCGCCGAGCTTCTTTCCGAGCGAGGCGTAGTAGGCGAGCGTGCCGCTGGCGCCGTCGATGTCGAACTTGGCGTCGGAGCGGGTGGTGCCCGCGTTGAGGATCGAAGCCTCGATCAGCTCCTCGCGCGCGTCGTGGATGGCCGCGCTGAGCGCCTTGAGCATCTTTCCGCGCTCCGCGAAGCTCATCGCGCGCAGGGCGGGACCGCCCTCGCTGCGGGCGAACGCGAGCGCCGCCTTCGAGATCGATCCCCTCGGTGCCGGCCTGCGCGACGGGCTCGCCGGTCGTCGGGTTCACCAGCGTCGCGAGCTGACCGCGGCCCGCGACCCACTCGCCGCGGAGATAGCTCTGGAGCGTGATCATCGTCGTCTTTCCTCGTCTTCCGGCTGTGAAACGCCCGCCTTCGGGTCGCCAAGCGTCGTGCGCGCCCCACTCGACGGCCATGCGTCAACTCACGAACGGCCCTCGGCGTGCGACGCCCGACGGTGTGACAGACTGGTCCAACGCGACGGGCGCGAGCGACAACGATGTCTCGCATTCCGCGACCGCGCGTGCGCGCCTTCAGACTGGCAGGGTCGGCCCGTATCCTGCTAAGACGAGTGGACGTGCTTCGCCGAACCATGGCAGCGATCCTCGGCGCGGCGGCCGCTCTCGCCATCGGAGTCGCGCTGCTGGTGCCGGCGCTGCTTTTCCCGGCGCGAGGCAGCACGCAGGCGCCGGCGCTCTCGCAGTTCGTGGGATCGTATGTCCACGCCGGCGACCCGCGCGAGCTGCACGGGATGGAGCGCGCGATCGATCACGTCGTCGATCAGCTCAACCTCTTCATCCGCGAGATCGCCCGCGGCGAGATCCATCGGCGAATCCGGCCCGAGCAGCACATCCGCTTCGACGTGAGCCCCGACGACACCATCACGATCGCCCTCGACGACTGGGGCCCGATCGAGGTCCCGGTCAACGGGCCCGCACGCCCGGTCCGGGACGCGGCCGGCGACGCGGTGCGCCTGTCCATGCGCTACGACGCCGGAACGCTGGTCGCCCGATCGGTGGCCCAGCGCGGCTCCCGCACGAACGTGTTCTCCCTCCGCCCCGACGGCGAGCGGCTGTCGATGCTCGTCCGCATCCACAGCGATCAGCTCCCCTCCGACATCCGCTACCGGCTCACGTACCGGCGCGCGGACTGATCGCGCGGACTGATCGGGGCCCACGCACCTCCTCCGGGTGAGGCGCGCTGCCTCCGTTTGCGGGCGCCGCGACGCCCCTACCTGAAGGGGTATGTTGAGCATTCGCGAACAAGAGGGCGATCGCGTGGTCATGGAGGCCCGCGACCGACTGGACCAGAAGGACTACGAGCGCATCGTGCCGGCGCTGGAGGAACAGATCCATCGCTCCGGGCGGCTGCGCATGCTCGTCCGCCTCACGGACTTCCACGGCTGGACGCCGACCGGGCTCATCGAAGACCTGCGCTTCGACGTCCGGCATCGCCACGACATCAGCAAGGCGGCGGTGGTGGGCGACCGAAAGTGGGAGGAGGTGGGCTCGAAGCTGGCAGCGCCGATCTTCGACGGCGAGGTGCGCTTCTTCGAGGACGAGGACGCCGCCCTCACTTGGCTCGGATAGAGCGCGAGCTTCGAGCACATCTGGTCGTCCGGGCAACCGGACAGTCACCGTCCGGGTGGTCGGACACATGACGGCAGCGCATCTGCCGGAGCCACCGGCGATGCGTCGGCGGGTGGGTCCTCCCACCCGAAGACGAGGAGGGAGCTTCCTCGACGGACTGCTATCATGCGGTCCGTGACGACAGCTCCAATCCTCCTAGATGTGCGAGGCGAGAGTGGTGATGCGCATCGCGGAGCGCGATGGGGTCCAGCTGTGGCTCGGGCCGACGAGGCGATGCCGAGTATCGTCGAGGAGGCCCGGGTCGCAGCTGGGCCCCGTCCCGCCCACGAGGTGGGTTACGACTCCCGCCGAGCACATCTAGAGGCCACCGAATGACCCACGCGGGCGCCAGCG
Source organism: uncultured Pseudomonadota bacterium (assembly GCA_963832725.1). Lineage (GTDB taxonomy): Bacteria > Myxococcota_A > Polyangia > Polyangiales > Sandaracinaceae > JAEZBP01. The sequence goes on along the minus strand of CAWHVG010000002.1, from coordinate 1,577,085 downwards.
TCGGGTTGGGCTACGGGTCGCTGCCCTGCACGTGCCGGGAAGAGACCCACGCGCCTCTGCACATCGCGGTCACCGGCGGGCCGGGGGCGGGCAAGACGGCCGTCCTCGAGATGGCCCGTCGGATGCTGTGCCACCACGTCGCCATCCTCCCGGAGGCGGCGAGCCTCATCTTCGGAGGGGGCTTCCCGCGACACGACACCTTGCCGGCCAAGCGGGCCGCGCAGCGCGCCATCTTCCACGTCCAGCACCAGATCGAGCGCCTGGTCGTCGAGGAGAAGAACGCCAGCGTGATGCTCTGCGATCGCGGCACGCTCGACGGGCTCGCGTACTGGCCGGACGCCGAAGAGGCCTTCTGGCGCGACGTGGGGAGCACCGTCGAGGCCGAGCTCGCGCGCTACGCGGCGGTCATCCACCTGCACACGCCCACGGCCCATCAGGGCTACGACCACAGCAACGGGCTGCGGATTGAGTCGCCGGCCCAGGCGCTGGCGATCGACGCACGCATCGCGGCCATCTGGAGCGCACACCCCAACCGGACGGCGGTCCCCAGCACCGACGACTTCTTCGAGAAGGTCCGGATCGCGATGGGCGCCATCCGCGCCGTGCTCCCGCCATGCTGCCGCGCCGAGGCCGCGCCGACCCCCCTCCCGGCTCCCTGACAACCCGTTCGAGCGAGCCTGCCGTCGGAGCTCGGACCTTCGCGTCAGCCCGTGCAGTAACGGCCGAAGACCTCCAGCAGCTGGGCGACGTACTCGTCACGGCTCGGGTCGTCGTCGGAGCGGACGACGTCGTCGATCACCCGCTGTAGATGGGCCTCGAGGACCAGCCCCGCGGCCCGTCCGAGCGCCGCCCGCGCGGCGGCGATCTGCACCAGCACCTCGCTGCACTCGCGCCTGTCCTCGAGCATCCGCGTGATGCCCTCCACTTGCCCGGCGGCGCGTCGCAGCCGTGCGATGGTCTTGCGGCGGGAGTCGTCGTTCATGGGAGGTCCTCCGAACGTGATGAGACGCAGTTCGAGCCTCGGTGGATGACGCCAGGCCCCCAGCCGACACCCCCCGCAGGTATTCCCGAGAACGGCGACGCGCTCGCCAATCTGTAAAAAAAGCGTCGCTCGATGCCGCTTTTTTCTCAGCGAGCCGCGTTTCCCTGGGCTTTGTCAGCCCAGCGGCGCGAAAAGCTCCTCTAGATCATCCTCATTCAGGGAAAGCCGGCCGCCGGCGCCGCTGAGGATCCCCTGGGCGAGCTTCCGCTTGCGCTGCTGGAGCTGGAGCATCCGCTCCTCGACGCTGCCCTGCGCGAAGAGGTTGTAGGCGACGACCGGTTTGGTCTGGCCGATCCGGTACGCGCGGTCGGTCGCCTGATCCTGTGCCGCCGGGTTCCACCAAGGATCGTAGTGGACCACCGTGTCGGCGCTGGTCAGCGTGAGCCCGACGCCGCCGGCCTTGAGGCTGATCAAGAAGACGTCCGCCTCGCCCGCTTTCGAAGCGATCGACGAGCTGCTGCCGGTCCTTGCTCTCGCCGGTGAGCATCAAGAAGCGCTCGTTGCGCTCCGAAAGACCGCGGGCGATGAGCCGCAGCATCCGCGTGAACTGGCTGAACACCAGCACGCGGTGGCCGCGCCCGAGCTGCCCCTCGAGGAGCTCGAAGAGGAGCTCGTACTTCGCCGAGCGGGTCACGTCGCGCGCCGCCCGCATCGGCACCAGCCGCGGATCGCAGCAGACCTGCCGGAGCTTGGTCAGCGCGTCGAGGATCGGCACCGTCGAGCCGGCCAGCCCCTTCTTCGCGATGAGCCGGCGGACCTCGCCGTGCGCGGCCACGCGGATGCTCTCGTAGAGCTCGCGCTGCTTGCCGGTGAGCACCACCGGGCGCAGCAGCTCGGTCTTGGGCGGCAGCTCGGTGGCCACCTCCTGCTTGAGCCGGCGCAGGATGTAGGGGCTGAGCTGCTGGCGGAGCGTCGCCATCCGCTCCTCGTCGCCGAGCTGCTCGATCGGGATGCGATACCAGCGCCGGAAGCTCAGCTCGTCGCCGAGCAGGCCCGGGTTCAGGAAGTCGAAGAGCGCCCACAGCTCGCCGAGGTGATTCTCGACCGGCGTGCCGGTGATGCAGAGCCGGTGGTTGGCCCGCATGCGCTTGGCCGCGCGGTGCGCCTGGCTGCGCGTGTTCTTGATGGTGTGCGCTTCGTCGAGGATCAGCAGGTGGTAGTCCCGCTCCAGGAAGCGCGCTTCGTCGCGAACCAGGAGCGGATAGCTCGTGATCACGACGTCGGCCTTCGGGATGTCCTCGAAGCGCTCGTGCCTTTTCGGCCCGTGTACGATCAGCGTGCTCAGGTGCGGCGCGAACTTGGCGATCTCCCGCTCCCACACGCCGACGAGGCTGGTCGGCGCGACGACCAGCGCCGGCAGCTCGAGCCGCCCGGACTCCTTCTCCGCCGCCAGGTGCGCGATGGTCTGGAGCGTCTTCCCGAGCCCCATGTCGTCGGCCAGGATGCCGCCCACCTCGCAGGCGCGAAGGTGCTGCAGCCACTCGAGCCCCTCGTGCTGATAGCTGCGCAGCGTCGCCTTCAGCCCGCTCGGCGCGCTGACGCGGACCATCGGCGTGGAGGTGAGGACCTCCCCGACCTCGCGGATCTCCCGCTCGCCCTCCCAGCTCAGCTCGACCTCCGACTCGACGAAGACCTCGTCGAGCCGCGGCAGCGCGCCGGCCTTGCCGCGCGGGAAGGCGAGGATCTCGTCCTCACCCAGATCCTCGCCCTCGTAGAGCTCGCTCAGCACCCTCAGGAGCGCCTGGATCTGCTCGGGCGGCACCGGCAGGTAGCGACCGTCGGGCAAGGGCACCGCCACGCAGCGCTTGTAGGTGGTCAGCGACGCGAGCGTGCCGCCGTCACCGCTCCCGTCCAAGAGATCGATCAACGCCGGGAGGAGGTTCACCCTCCGCCCGCCGAGCTCCACCCCGAGCTCGAGCCCGAACCAATCGGGCCGCTCGTCGTCCGGCTCGACGCTGGCGTAGTAGGCGACCGACTCGTTCTCGACGACCTGGTAGGGGTAGCTGGAGTCGATCTCGACGTGCCAGCCGAGCTCGCGCAGGCGCGGCACGATCGCCGCGCTGAACCCGCAGTAGTCGTGGACGTCGCCCTCGCAGCGCAACAGATAGTGCGCGCGGCTGTCGGGCGGGACGGCGTAGTCCTCCAGGCACTCGAGATCGACGGCGCCGAAGCTCTCGAGCAGGCAGCGCGCGCGGGTCTCGGCTTCGAAATTTCGAGGGACGCCCCGGACGCCGCCGGCCGTCGCCCGGAAGAAGCGATCGCGCGGATCGCAGGCGCTGATCCGCTGGCCGCCGTAGTCGTACGAGAGCTCGACCACCGGCGCGTCGATCGTCTCGAGCATGGCCCCGAAGCCGGCGCTCCGATCGATGGTGACCTGCTCGAGACGCAGGCGAACGCAAGGCGTGACGGCGACGGGCGTCTCATCGACGGCCCCGCCGACAGTCCCTCCGACCGGCACGGCGGCGTCGCGCGGCGCGCCGCTGATCGGGCCGGGTCGGGTCGTGCTCGTGCTCTCTGTCGTCCAACGCACGAGCGCCTTTAGATCAAACCGGGGCGCGCTTGTCGATCCCCAAACGACCTCGGATCTCACGTGCTACGCGAGACCATGCGCCATCCACTACCCGTGGTGGGGGGTGGCGCGAGGAGGCACGATCGGCCGGGGCGAAAGCCGATCCGTCGCCCTCCCCCATCACGCTCCGCCGTCACGCTGCCGACACGTGGACGACACCGCCCGGCGAGGGCCTCCGCCACGTTCGAACGCCGCTCGAAGGGGCTCCGCGTCGCCCGACGCCACAGCCGAGACGCCCGGCCCCGTCACACGCGGCGGCGCCGGCTTTCGCCCTCTCGACGAAGCGCACCTCGCACCTGGTGGGAATCGGTCTGGGGTCTGTCTTCTCAGCATCCGCCGAGTGGACATGACCACCCAAGCCCTGCTCACGCTGGCCGCGTTCGTCATCTTGATTGAGGCGTGGCAATTCCACCGCCTGATGCGGAGGGCCATGCGCCCCGCGCCGCGGTTCCGGCCGCTGCACCACTATCCCTCGCTGACCGTGGTGCGACCGATCAAGGGGCTCGACGCAGACGCTCACCTCAACGTGCGCGCCGCGCTCGACAACGGCTACCCCGGCGACGTCGAGACCATCTTCGTCTTCGACCACGAGCGCGAGCCGGCCTTCCCGCTGGTGCTGGACGCCATCCGTGAGCACAACGCCGATCACCATCACGGCCTCGCTCGGGTGATCTTCTGCGGCGAGCCGCCCGCGGGTCACACCGGCAAGCTCAACGCGATGATCGTCGGGATGGCACACGCCACCGGCGAGCTGGTCGCGTTCGCCGACTCGGACATCCGGCCCGCGCGCGGAACACTCAACTGCATGGTGGATGCGCTGCGCAGCTCCGAGAGCGCCGGCGCCGTCTTCGCACCGGTCGTCGTCGCCAGCCCGCTGCGCACCGTCGGCGACGCGGGCTACGCGCTCACGCTCAACGGGATCTACGGCGGCGCGGTGGCGGCGGCGGCCCTGCTCGAGCATGACGAGCTGCCTTTCATCATGGGTCAGCTCATGATCTTCGAGCGCGAGGCGCTCTCGGCGATCGGCGGGCTCTCGTCGGTGCAGGGGCAGTTCGTCGACGACATGTACATCGGCGCCCGGCTGAGCGCGTGCGGTTATCGCAACGTGGTCGCCCCCTGCTCGGTGCCGATCATCCAGCAGGGGCTCCCGTTCGTGGAGTTCCTGCGGGTCTACCGGCGCTGGATCGCGTTCTCGCTGAGCGGCATCGACTGGTCGTTCACGCTGGCGTCGTTCCGCCACGCGATCTTCTTCTGGATGGCCGCCGGTCTGACGGTGCTGGCGCTCCTTTCGGGCGACGGGTTCGCGCTCGCTCTCTCGCTGGCGGTGATCCTCGGCTCGTCATGGAGCGTCTACCGCGCCCACGTTCAGCTCGGCGGTGCGCCGCTCGGGGCTCGCTACGCGTGGATGCCCTTGGCGCTCCTGCTCCTGACGCCGCTCCTTTATCCGACCATCTTCGTGCGCCGCTTCGTGAACTGGCGCGGCCGCACCTACCCACTCGACGCCGGAGGCCGCCTGGCGCCGCCATCCGACGTATCGGGCGACGTCTCGCAACGCCCGGTCGGCCACGTCGCCGGCTCGTCCTGACCCGCGCACCTGCCTGCCGCAGAAGCGCCGCGCACGCCGAGTCGGGGCCCGTGTCATGGCCGCGCACCCGCCCAGGACACGCGCTGTGCCCACGAGCAGGTCGGTGACGCCGGCCGCACGCGCGCGTCGCGACGACCGATATCCGCCCGGCACGACGAGCGCCGGCGTCGAGTCGCTCAGAACCCGAGGCGCACGCTGGTGATGGCGCGATTGACCGGCACCTTCACCACGCCCTCGTGGACCGGAAGCGCGCCGAGATCACGCTCGCGCGCGTCGCAGAGCCACGCGGCGCGGATCGGCCGCACGGGCGAGCGCAGGCCGACCTCGATTGACTCGCCGTCGGCGAGGTAGCTGCGCAGCCGGGCGATCACTCCCTCGCCGCGGTGCGCCGGCTTGAGCGCGGTCACCAACACGCCGTCGTGATCGGTGAGCACCTTGGCGTTGGCGACGGTGTCCAGATCGGGCGCGCCGACCGGGAAGAGCGCCGCTCGCAATGCGCGCCGCACGCGATGGGGGACGAGGTTGTCGCGATAGGACCCCGCTCGGGTCAGCCACACGGCGTACTCCAGCGTGGTCGCCTCGTCCTCGCTCCCCGACGCCGGATGGGCCGGCATGGGCAGGAAGCCGAACGCCAGCTCGAGCGGCGCGTGGCGGAGCGCGACCCACTCCATCACCCCTTCACGGGTCAGCCCCACGCAGGCCGGACCGCCGAGGAACGCGGCCAGCCCCCAGCCGGCCTCGTCTACTAGGTGCGCGAACGAGCGCGCCGGCCAGAACGTCGGCGTGTAGAGCTTGTGCATCGGCCTCTCCAGCACGCCGCCCGGCACGTCCATGGTCAGCGCGCTCGCGGCGGAGAGCATCGGGAAGCGGCAGGTCACGGTGCGCTGGCGCTTCGCCGACCCCTCGATCTGCATGCGCACCACGGGCGAGTCCCCCCGCAGCCAGAGCCGGCGCTCCACGTGCCTGCCGGCCAGCTCGCACTCGACCATGACCTCCAGCCGGCCCTCGCGCTCGGTGGCGCTCAATCGGGCCGGCCGATCGCTGGCCCGCGCGATCTCCTTGAACGTGCCGCCGCGGTACTCGTTGCCCATCCGCCAGAGGCCGCCGGTGTCGCGGTAGGCCACCAGGTCGTTGGCCGGCCCGGCCAGCACCTCTTGGTCGTGGATCTCCGCGCTGACGATGCAGCCACCGGTCGCCGCGGAGAGCACCAGCCGATACCACGGCGTCGCCACCTCCAGCCGGCCGTTCGCGAGCGACCACGCGGGAGGCTCCGGCTCTTCGTAGTCGCCGCGTTCGCGCTCGGGCGGCGCGACGTGGGCGAGCGCGCGATCGGCGAGGTGCTCCGCCTCGTTCAGCCAGGGGAGCTGCTCCTCGTGGTAGACGCGGTCGGGCGAGGTGCCGGTGATGAAGTCGTGGTGGTTGCTGAGCACCACGAGATCCCAGGCCCGCTTCAGCTCCTCGGCTTCGGCGGTAGCCGGCGGATTGGCGAACGAGAGCTTCTCCGCGAGGATGAGCTTGCGCGCCACGCGGTTGACGATGCGCTTGGCGCTCGGGCGGCTCGCGTAGAAGCCCATCCAGTAGGGGTTCGGATCGAGCCGCAACACCGGCAGGCGCGCGCGGTGGCAGTCCACCAGCTTCATGTAGTCGTCCATGCCGGCGTTGACCGCGTAGACGCCCGTGTCGCCGAAGCGGGTGCGATCGTAGCGGTCCAAGAGCTCCAGCAAGCCGGGGATGGGCCCGTTGAAGTCGCATCCGATCGGACAGAAGAGATAGGGCGTGCGCGAGAGCGGCCCGAGCTGCTCCACCAGCTTGTCGATGCGGCGCGCCACGTGCCGGCCGCTCCGCCACGGCACGCCGAAGGTGACGCCCATCCAGCGGATGACGCCGATGTGGGCCAGCATGTCGCCCTGGAAGTAGGTGAACGCGTTCCAGTGCGTGAGCACCTCGGAGCCGTCCGGCGCGCGCCACACGAAGTCCTGCGTTCGGAGCTCGCGCTCCAGCAGGTCCGCGCTCGAGCCGGCCAGCGGGTAGGACGAGGGCCCGCGGTAGTCGGTCCCCACGAAGTACATTCCATCGATGCGGGTGACGCAGGCGTGCTCGAACCCGAGCGCGGCCAGCATGGAGGGGAGCGCCGGCGAGTGCCCGAAGTCGTCCGGCAGGTAGGCGAGCGTCGGCTCGGTATCCATGCCGTTCTCCCGCAGCCACTCCTGACCGTGCAGGTAATCGCGCAGGATCGCCTCGGTCGAGGGCAGGAGCGTGTCGGGCGTGGTGATGCCGGTCCCGGTGAAGCGCAGCCTCCCCTCGGCCACCAGGGCGCGGAGCCGATCGTGGAGCTCCGGGCAGCGCTCCCAGTAGCGCTGGAAGAAGAAGAGCGACTCGATCGAGAAGACGCGCCGCGGCTCCTGCTCCAGCTCGAAGAGGACCTCGTCCAGGATCCGGCGGATGCGCCGCTCGTAGTACTCCTCGGAGGTGAAGAGCCAGTTCGGATCCCAATGGCTGGTCTCGCCGAAGATCAGCACGGTTTCGGCGTCCTCGGGAATGCCGAGGGATGCTCGGAGGCGCCGCTCTTCGTCTCGCTGCGCTTCGGTGGGGGACACGTCCTCGGGCCCAATAGGCCCGGCGCTCGCCCTTCCTACGTCGGGGGCTTTCGGGAGCGTCGGCGCCAACCGCTTCGTTGCGAGGCTCGGCGCTACCGCGGATGGACGCCCGGGGCGGACGCGCGCGCCAGCTTCGCTTCCCGTGTTACCCACCGGCAGCACGACGAGCGCCGGCGCCGAGCCCATCCGCCCCCGGCGCACCGGCGGCACGACGAGCCCGAGCGCCGAGCCTTCACGTGTTCGGCAGCGTCAGATGCGAGCGCGCTCGCCGGCGTCCTCGTGGGCCTCGGTGGCCACGAAGTACTCGCTGGTCATGAACGTGCGGATGCGCCAGATGTCCGTGAAGCCGCTGACCGCCCGGCCGATGGCGCTCATGTTGCGCACCAGCTCGAAGGGGTTCTTGGCGCCGTAGAAGAGCATCGGCTCGGTGGCGTGGCGGACCGAGGGCCAGACCTCCTCCACGATGCCCTCGTAGCGCGGGGCGTCCTCGGTGATTGGCGCCAGCACGAGGTTCCGGACGTAGCGCGCTCGCGGCTGGATGGCCTCGGACACGGGCGACATGACGCCGTGCCAGCGGCGGATCCACTCATCCTTCGCCAGGCGCCGCGGTCGGTGGAGGAGCGAGACGGCGACGATGCCCGGGCTGCGCGTTCCGTCCGGCCAGTCGCGCGGGTCCGCGTGCCGGTTCTCCCCGTAGTCCGTGTAGACGCTCTCGTCGACGAGGTAGCCGGCGACCTTCAGTCCCGCAGCCCGCATCCGCTCGGCGACGGCGTCCGCCGCGGCCGCGTCGTCGACCCACGCGTTCACGAGCGCGACCGGATTGGGGCCGCGCTGCGGGAACGGGCTCGGCGAAGGTACGTCCGCGTCCTCGTCCGCGATCAACATGGAGAGCTTCCTCGCCCCCGCCGCGCGGAGCGCCGGCGCCAGCTCGCGCAAGAGGAGCGCTCTCCGCTCGGCGCGGGGGCGCGAGCGCGGATCCCAGACCAGATAGACGCGCTTGCCGGCGCCACCGCCGTCCTGCTCGAGCGGCGCGCCCGCCTTCTTCGCGTTCAGCGCGGCGCGGTAGTCCGCGAGGTGCGCGGCGATGCCGTCGGCGCTCTGCAGCAGCGGCGCGTAGCCGAGCTCGCGCCGGGCCTTGTCGATGGAGAACGAGCTGGCTCGGATGAGCTTGAGCACGCCGATCCGGGTCAGCGCCGGCTCGGGCGCGCCGAGGAAATGCGCCAGCTCGGAGAGCCAACCGACGGCGTACATCGCGCGACCCGGGAGCTGCTGCTTCGGGTAGGTGTAGCCGAGCCCCTCCACGATGGGCCGGAACCACTCGACGCCGTTGATCCGCTCGTCGTCGGTGACGAAGTAGGCCTGTCCGCCGACCGTCTCCGGATCGCCGTCGAGGCGCGCCGCCGCCAGCAAGAGGCCGCGCACGACGTTGAAGACGTGGGTGTTGTCGACCACGGCCCGGCCGTCGCCGATGGTGGCCACGAAGCGGCCGGCGGCGAGCTGATCGAGGAAGGTGTCGATCATGTATCCGCCGGCGCCGGGCCCCCAGATGCCTCCCGGGCGAACGGCGGCGGTGCGAAGTTCGTCCCCTTCGTGCGCCGCCAGCACGGCCCGCTCGGCCAGCACCTTCGACTCGCCGTAGAGATCGACGAACGACTGCGCGTAGCCCACCGACTCGTCCGCTTCGATCTGCTCGCGGTCGATCGCGACGTTGGCGGAGCTGGTGTAGACGAGCCGCTTCACGCCGGCGGCGCGGCAGGCGTCGATCACCGCGTCGGTGCCGCCGACGTTGATCGAGAAGACTCGCTCGCGGACGCGCTCGCGGGCCACGCCGAGGAGCGTGAGCACGGCCGCGGTGTGGAACACGGTGTCCACCCCTTCGCAGGCCGCGCGCACCACCGACCGGTCGCGGATGTCGCCGGCCCGCTCGTCGACTCCGTCGCGGGCCAGGGGGACGACGTCCAGGCTCCGCACTTCGCAACCGAGCGCGAGCAGCGCGTCGACGAGGTAGCGGCCGACGTAGCCGCCACCGCCGGTGACCAGGACGCGCGGGCCGATCCGTCGATTCGAGCCCTTCGAGGACGCTCTTCGGGATGCTCATTCGTAGATCCGCTTCGTGGTGCCGCTGAAGAAGCGCACGGCCGCCCGGCGCGGCAGGTGGCGGAGCGCGCCGTGCACCGCGCGATTGAGCCGCCCGGCCACCCACGTCGGGCCGGCGTGACCGAGCTGCGCGAGGGCTTCGCGCGCCACGTCGTCCGGCTCCATGGGGAAGGTCCCGCGCTGCTTGTCGGCCGGCGTCTGCGCGCGGAAGTTCGGCGTCCGTGTCGCGCCCGCCGCGCAGACGAGCACGTCCACGCCCGTCCCCGAGAGCTCGTCCCAGAGCCCCTCCCCGAGCACCGTATCGAAGGCCTTGGACGCGGCGTAGGTGCCGACCATCGACGAGCCCTGAAAGCCCGCCATCGACGACATGATCACGATGCCCCCGCGGCCGCGCCGGACCATGCGGGGCGCCAGCACGCTGGTGGCGATCAGCGGGCCGCGGCAGTTCACGTCGAGCACCGCCAGCTTCTGCGCGAGCGGCACGTCGAGGTAGGGGCCGATGGTGGACGCGCAGGCGTTGTAGACGAGCAAGCCCACATCCCGCCCGCCCGTGATCTCCTCGATGCGCGCCGGCAGATCGGGCGACGCGAGATCGAGCGGGGCGCAGACCACCTCGACGCCGTACATGTCGCGCAGCTCTTCGCCCAAGCGCGCGAGCGGGCCGGCGCGACGCGCGACCAGCACGAGATCGATCCCGGCGGCCGCGATGCGCCGCGAGAACGCGGCTCCGATGCCTTCGCTGGCGCCCGCAACGAGCGCCCACGGACCATATCGAACGGAGAAAGGCTGAGCTGACACGGCGCGCACGATAGCATCGGTGCGCCGCCGATCGAGACGCTCCACACGACGCTCGAGCCGCCGGCGTCCGCCGGACCGTCGCAGAAGCGTATCGGGCCTCGCTCGCCAAAGGGCGACCGATGAACCCCGATTGCTCGACGCGATTGCTCGACCGGGTCGCTCGACCGGATCGCGCGCGGCGAACGATTGCCGGGACCGGGACGAAGCGCACCGCGGCCGCGCCACGCTGCCGGCTCGCCCGCGCGGTCGCAGGCCCTCAGTACTTCGAGTAGGCCGCCGCTTTCGGGAGCGGACCGATTCTCGAAGTGGAGCCAGGGCGCGCCGGGCGCCGAGGAGCACGCGCGGATCTTCTCCGCGCCGAGCATGCCCTTCGCGGTCTCGGCGACCTTCTGCCAGAGCGCGTCGACCTGGGTCGGGTGGACGCGCCGGATGAAGGTGGCGACATCGGCGTACCAACCCTCCGCCTGCCGTGGACAGGGGACCACGATCGCGCCCTCCCCTTCCGCGCGTGCGAATGCGACGACGCTCTCCTCGTCGGAGAAGTGATCGGCAAACTTGGCGGGGCGCACCCGCACCTTCTTGGGCGGCGGCACCTCGGTGAGCGCGCACTCGAACTCGTAGACGAGCGAGCGCTTCCCGATGGCCGGCATCTCCCACACGAAGGACTTCAGCTCGCTGTCGGCGAGGGCGCCGATGAAGACCTTCCGGAACGCCTCGTTCGAGCCCATGAGCTGGAAGAACTGCCGGAAGGTGATGCGGTCGGCGTTCGCGTCGATGAACGAGAGCAACCTGGTGCGGGCGTCCGGCCGCTGCCAGCGAACGTGCCACTCTTGGTGTGCGGGCGAGCTCATCGCTGGCGACCATAGCATCGCCTCGCGCGGGCCGACGAGTCGTTCGCCGCCTCCAGTGCGCCGCGCACCGAGCGCCGGCCCAACGCGGCGAACACGAGCCCTCGGACGCACCCGCGAGGCGGACACGGGACCCCCGCCGAACGAGCGCAGCGCGGACGGGACGTCGGCCGCCGAGCCCAGCACACACGCGGCCTCCGACGGACGGCCACAGCGCGCGCGACGCCTCGATTGACGTCGCGCGCTCGGACGCGCGCAGCCCTCGGCTCAGCTCGCGCCGAAGCCGTGAACGTCGGCCATGCCGTGCGTCCACGCGGGGCCCACGTCCGAGTAGGTGTGCGACTCGACGTGCTGCCGCGCGTGCAGCTCGCACCACCACTCCTTGCCGTCCGTCTCTTTGCGCCGGGCCACGCAGTCCGGGCAGGGCGGCTGGACCTTGTCGCTCTGCGAGAGGCCCGCGTAGTCCTTGGCTCGCGCGACGAGCACCGGGCAACGCGCGCGGCGCACGAGCTGCTCCGCGACCGAGCCCATGACGGCGTGCTTGACGCCGGAGCGACCGTGCGTGCCGACGATCAGGAGATTGGCGTCGGCGTCGACGGTCATCTGCAACACGGCCTCGACCACGGGGCCGAAGCGGACGTGGATACCGACCTGGCTCGGCGGCGGCGTCGCGCCGAGCGCCTCGATACGCTCGCGGACCAGCGCCCGCAGCCGTTCGGGCAGCTCGGAGAGCAGCACGTCCTCGTTGCGAAGCTTGGTGGTGTTGGAGACCCCGCCGGGGCTCTCGACCGCGTGGACCAGATGCAGCTCGCTCCCGGGCCGCTCCGCCAAGCGCCGCAAGGCCTCGTCGAGGGCGGCGACCGAGGGATCCGAAAAGTCGATGGACACGACCATCCGCTGGCCGTTCGTTGTGCTTTCCGTCATTCGTGACTCCTTCGCGAGCCGGGAGCTTCGCACATTCGAGATACACACTCACCCCCTACGGGCCATCCGGTGCGCGTCGCGGGCGAGGCGACGCTCTCCGGCGACGCCCGACCCCGGATCCGGAGCCCTCCGAGCGGTCCCGGCGCCGATGGCGGGGCCCAGCCTGTGCCCGGCGGGCGAGCGGGCTCGCTGACTCCAGGCCGCCCCCTGGCTCGCGGCGCCGAGAAGTGAACGGCACTCACGATTTCGCGACCCGGCTCACGACGGCTAACCCCTTCATTACGGCACGTTGCGCATCAAAAAGCGAACACCGTTCACTTTTCGGCCTCCGAACACGGAGCGGGCCGGAGCGCCACCACACGGCTCACCGGTGCGCACCTGGGTCGTGTGATCGGGCTTCGCCTCTGGACGATTGACCTACCGAGCCCTCGGGGAAGTCACTACGCCGAGGGCCCGGCTCTGCGTTCGCACCGACGAGCGAGCGCTTCGGCATCTACGAGGCGCAACGGGCGGACAGATGGCCTGTCGCCGCCCGAGAGCCGAGGAGCGAGGTCCTTCCGCGAGCGGCTCCAACAAAGGGGGAATCCGAGGCGATGCGATACCCGTTCGCGAGGTCGAGCGCCGTTCGAGCCCAGGTCTCTTCTTTCGCGCCGGGAACCCGAAGCGGCCCCGTTCCGTCTTGTTCTTCGTAGGGCGCACGACGCGCTCTTTCGAGGGGCTTCATGCACGGACGAACTGCGCTCTTGCTGGCGGTGCTGGCGTGCGCCTCCGCTGCGCACGCACAGGCGCCCCGTGCCACCACGCTGACGCTCGGCACGGTCGAGCACGGGCCGTGGCCGAACGCCGTCGCTGCGTTTCAGGCGGACCGCGGCTCGCAGGGGCACGTCGTCCACGTCTACGTCAGCGACGATCTCGGCCGTCGCGCGCCCTGCGGGAGCTATCGGCTGAACTTCGGGGCCCCCGACGCCTCGGCCTTCCGCGTCCTCGCCTGCGACCAGCGCGACGGGACCACCCAGATCCAGCTCGTGTCGCGGACGGCGCTCTTCTCGCACGACGGGCCCTTCCCACGCCCGCGCTCCGTGTACCTGACGGCGACCGAGGTGCGTACCGGGGCCTCCGCAGGTGGCGCCGCTCTCACGGGCGGCAGCGCGCTGACCTGCTCGGTGCGGGTGCGCCCCTACGTCGATGATTCCTCGAGCACGGCGGGCACGTCTACCTCACGCCCGATCGCTACCAGGTTCGGGTCCGCGAGGCGGGCGTGAGCGTGCAGACCAACCCGCGCGGCTGGCTCCTGACCTCGGGCTCACGCACCCAGCTCGACATCGACTACGACGTGGTCGATTGCACGAGCGGCGAGATTGTCCTGCACGACCAGGCGACGCTCGCATGCAGCTCGGGCGGCGCGCCCCGAGCCTCGGTCCCGGCGCCCGCGAGGCGCTCTCGGAGCGGCGCGCCTTTGCCTCCTGCGGTGTCGCAGCTGCGTGGCGCAGCCGAAGTGAACGGCGTCGGGCTCCCGCTCGCGGAGTTCGACGACGAGCTGCCGCACGATTGCACCGTCGAGCAGCCCTCTCCTTACGTCCGCTCGCGAGTGACGCCGCCCGGCAGCTCGCGAGCCAGCGTTCCCATCGTCGTCGGTGCCGACGGAGAGGTGATCGCGACGCTCACCGTCCGCGCGCGGTCCAGCAGCGAGGCTCTCGCCTTGCTCCGCGATCAGGCCCGCCAGATTGGTGCCGATGCTTTGGCGCCCCCTCGATTCGAGCCCCAGGGCCGATACGTTCGAGGCACGGCGATCGCGCTTCGCTTGAGCCACTGAGCGAACGACCGAAAACTACAATTCTCCAGGCGCGACGGTATCTCCGAGATTCGCGCCGGAGGGGGAGAAGAACATGACACGAACAACCCTTTCGTGCGTGCTCGCGTGCGTCCTGTCCGTGGCGCTCGGGGGCTGCTACCGATGGTCCGGACGTTACGGACGGAACACGGCGACCCAGTACGCACAGCAAAACGACGCCGACGCGGACACCGAGGAGGGCGCGCCGATCACCGACGCGGACCGACAGCTCGGCGAGCGCGTGGTGCTGCTGCAGTCGCTGGCCGGCCAGCACGTCGAGGTGGTGGGCGCCGTCGACGTCCACGAGCCGCCGGGCTACGAGTCGCAAGGGCTGGCCGATCTGAAAGCGCGCGCGGCGCAGCTCGGCGCGCAGGGCCTGACCAGCGTCGAGACGCATCCGCCGGCGCCCGGAGAGAACGTCACCCACTTCTCGGGGCTGGCGATCCGCTTCAACGATCTCCTGCGGGGCCGGCCCTACACGGTCATCGGCGAAGTCGACGTCGACGCGTCCATGCTGCACGAGGACGAGGCCTACGCGGAGCTGAGACGGCGCGCCCGGGAGCTGCACGCCGATCTGCTGCTCGGCGTCCGCTTCGACCACGGCGACGGCACCGGCCCGGTGCACCTGAAAGCCCAGGCCATCCGAATCCTGCAGCAGTGAGCCCCCGGGTGCGAGCACGGTCGCCCCGAAGGCCGCCCGACGGGCTTCGGGACGCCCGTGCTCGGCAGCCCGACAACGCGGTCGGAGTCGCTCGAAGTACCGAGCCCGAAGGATTTCGCCGCGGTCCGAGGCACCGACGTTCCGTCCGCGCCGATGGTGTGACGCACCGCTTCGTCCTGGTCGGTCGCGCAGCCCGAAGCGCTGCAGGCGACATGAGCGGACGGGCCATCTCCCGACGCCGAACCTTCCTCAGGAATGGGACGGTGCCTGGTCGCCCTGGGAGCCGCGCTCGAGCTCGCGCATCCGACGGTGCAGCTCGTCCTCGTCGATCTCGCCCTTCGCGTAGCGCTTGCGGAGGATCTCGAGCGAGTCGTCCTCGCGCGCGGTGCGGCCGAGGAAGCGCCCCGCACCGTCGGCGCGCACGCCCCGCGTCACGGCGAGGAGAAGGAGCACGAGCAGCACGATGCCCACAGCCCACAGCACGACCATCATCCACCCCGCTCCCCAGCCCATGTGGCTCCAGTGGTCTCCGTAGTAGTGCACATCGTCCCTCCTTCCCGGCTCGAGCACGGCGAGCGCACGTGTCGTGGTTCGCAGACTGCAAGAACGGCGCCTGTCGAGGCTCCTCCCGCACGCGCTGCGAGCGTCGCCGCGTCGACCCGCCAGCAGCACGACGCCCGCAGGCCAGCAGCTCACGAACGGGGACCGGCGCCGGCGCCACCCCGCCGCGGTGCTCAGGTGTGCGCTCAGACGTGGGTGAAGCGCAGGCGCAGGGCGTTGGCGATGACCGAGACGCTGCTGAAGCTCATCGCCGCGGCGGCGATGATGGGGCTGAGCAGCAGGCCGAAGAAGGGGTAGAGCGCGCCGGCCGCGATCGGGATGCCCGCCGAGTTGTAGACGAAGGCGAAGAAGAGGTTCTGCTCGATGTTGCGCATCGTCGCCCGGCTCAGGCGGCGGGCCCGGACGATCCCGTTCAGGTCCCCCTTCACCAGCGTCACGCCAGCGCTCTCCATCGCCACGTCCGTGCCCGTCCCCATCGCGATGCCGACCTGCGCCTTGGCCAGCGCGGGCGCGTCGTTGATGCCGTCGCCCGCCATCGCGACCACGCGGCCCTCGCCCTGGAGCCGCTCCACCGCGGCGACCTTCTGGTCGGGCAGCACCTGCGCCACCACCTCGTCGATGCCGAGCTTGCGCGCCACCGCACGCGCCGTCGTCTCGCTGTCGCCCGTGAGCATGACGACCCGCAGCCCCTCCGCGTGGAGGGCGCGGATCGCCTCGGGCGTGCTCTCCTTGATCGGATCGGCCACGCCGACCAGCCCCGCCAGCGCCCCGTCGACGGCGACGAACATCACCGTCTGCCCGTCGGCGCGCAGCGCCTCGGCCCGCTCGACGAGCGAGCTCGCGTCGACGCCGGCTTCCTCCATCATCGCGCGGTTGCCGAGCGCGACCGACGCACCGTCCACCGTGCCGCGCACGCCCTTGCCCGTGACCGACTCGAAGTCGACGGCGTCCGTGAGCGACGCGCCGCGCTCCTCGGCGCCGAGCACGATCGCGGTGGCCAGCGGGTGCTCGCTGCCGCGCTCCAGGCTGCCGACCAGCGTCAAGAGGCGCGCCTCGTCGAGGCCTTCGCTGACGAGCTCCACCAGCTTGGGCTTCCCTTCGGTCAGCGTGCCGGTCTTGTCCGTGACCAGCGTGTCGACCTTGCGCATCACCTCGATGGCCTCGGCGTTCTTGAAGAGCACGCCGATCTCGGCGCCCTTGCCGGTCGCCACCATGATCGACATCGGCGTCGCCAAGCCGAGCGCGCAGGGGCAGGCGATGATCAACACGGCGACGGCGTTGATGATCGCGAACGCCATCGCCGGCTCGGGGCCGAAGAGCGCCCAGCCGATGAAGGTGAGCACGGCGCTGACGATGACGGTGGGCACGAAGTAGCCGGCGACGACGTCGGCCAGGCGCTGGATCGGCGCGCGGCTCCGCTGCGCCTGCGCGACCATCTCCACGATGCGCGAGAGCAGCGTCTCGCTGCCCGACCCGCGTGGCGCGCATCACCAGCGCGCCCTTGCCGTTGACCGTCGCGCCGACGACCTCGTCGCCTTCGCCCTTCTCCACCGGCATCGGCTCGCCCGTGACCATCGACTCGTCGATCGCGCTCTTGCCGGAGAGCACGACGCCGTCGACCGGCACCTTCTCGCCGGGACGGACGCGCAAGCCGATCGCCCACCACCACCGCCTCGAGCGGCACGTCCTCTTCGCTGCCGTCGTCCGCGATGCGGCGCGCCGTCTTGGCCTGCAAGCCGAGCAGCTTCTCGATGGCGGCGTTGGTCTGGCTGCGCGCCTTCAGCTCGAGCACCTGGCCGAGCAGGATCAGTGTGACGATCGTGCCGGCCGCCTCGAAGTACACCGCCACGTGCCCGCCCTCGCCGCGGAAGGAGGCCGGGAAGATCTCGGGGAAGAGCGTCGCGACCACGCTGTAGAGAAACGAGACGCTGACGCCGAGGCCGATCAGCGTGAACATGTTGAGGTGCCGGTTGGCGACGGAGCGCACCGCGCGGACGTAGAAGGGCCAGGCCGACCACAGGCAGACCGGCAGCGCGAGCCCGAGCTCCACCCAGGCGCGAACGCTGCGGCGAGAGCAGCCGCGAGACCGGCTTTCCGGGTAGCATGTCGGCCATCGCGATGGTGATCAGCGGCACGCTGAAGAGCGCGGCGAGCCAGAAGCGCCGCGTCATGTCGCGCAGTTCGGTGTTCTCCTCCTCGCCCGTCGCCTCCATCGGCTCGAGCGCCATGCCGCACTTCGGGCAGCTCCCCGGCTGGTCGCGGACGATCTCCGGGTGCATCGGGCAGGTCCACTCAGTGGCCTTCGGCGCGGGCACGACCGGCTCGAGCGCCATGCCACACGTCGAGCAGCTCCCCGGCTGATCGCGGACGATCTCCGGGTGCATCGGGCAGGTCCACTCGGTGGCCTTCCGCGCGGGCACGACCGGCTCGAGGGACATGCCGCACGTCGAGCAGCTCCCCGGCCCTTCGTGCCGGACCTCGGGGTGCATCGGGCAGGTGTGGGCGCTGGGATTTGGAGGGCGGGCGTCTTGCAGCGGCATGCGCTTCGTCGTCGAGCTCATGCCGTGGATGTTGACACCCATTCGCGGGTGGCCAGATCTCTCGCCGTGGCGAGGCGCGCCATGATGCGCATGCCGCGGGCGTAGCCCGGCGCGGCAACGTGTACACTTGCAAGCTCGCTCGGCGCGGGGTGGAATCCATTCGCGACAGCGCGCACCGACCCGAGAATCGGAGGAGCCCCATGTTTCGCGGAACCGGATACTTCCCGCCGAGCGCCGAAGAGATTAGCGACATGATGCGCCACCGCGTGCGCCAGCTCGAGGCGCTCTCGCGGCGCGCCGCCCAGAACGACGAGCTGCGCAGCGAGCTGCACCAGCTCGACCAGGACATCGAGGCTGGGATCGAGCGCGTGGAGGCCTCGGAGAAGGCCCGGGCGGAAGGCCCCGTGAAGCCGCCCGAGCCGATCCACCCAGGATTCGGTCGTGGACGACATCATGACCCGCGAGGTCGTCACGCTCCGCGAGGAGGACGACCTGCTGGCGCTCCAGAGCGACATCGACCTGACCGGTCACCGCGCCTTTCCGGTGCTCGGCGGCGGCGATCGGGTCGTCGGCCTCGTCACCTACCGCGATTTGCTGCGCGCCACCCACTTCGCGCAGGGCGCGGCGCGCAACGACGTCGAGCAAGCGTTCGTGGCCGAGATCATGGGCAAGGAGCTCGCGCGCGTGGCGCCAGGCACCGGCATCGGCGAGGTGGCCAAACGACTGATCGGGCACGACGCACCCTGCGTGCTGGTCATCGACGAAAATGAGAAGCTGGTCGGCATCGTCAGCAAAGACGACGTCATGGCCCACCTCGTCGGCCTCGGCGGCTGAAGCCCGTACGCGGCGAAGCCGCTCCGCGTGTCGGTGCGACCCCCGCCGGCGCGCCATCCTCGTGAGCGCAGGCTCCTCCGGAGACGTGAGCGAGCCGAGGCGTGAGCGGGCTCGATCGCAGGAGGGTCCGACCGAGCTCACGGCAGGGACGCGGGGCGTGGCCGGTTGCCGGCCCGCGCGCGGCGCTATTTCCAGGGGCACGGCGGTCACGAGGCCGGCTCATGCTCGAGGACCGCGCGCGGTCCGCAGACGAGGAGGCCCTGTCGATGAGCGAACGGAGCACCGCGCGACGGCGGCGGCGCTGGCTCGTCGCGGCGGCGCTCGTGGTGCTGGTGGGCTCGATCGCCATCGCGTCGTGGGCGCTGCTCCACTCTGGCGGAGGTGAGCGCAGCTACCCCGCGCAGGTCCGCGCCGGGCCCTTCTCGCTCGGCGCCGTGCTCGACCCGAATCCGCCCCGCCAGCGCGGTGATCACCTCCACCTGCGGGTGCGCAAGAACGGGCAACCGGTCGAGGACGCGCGAATCGACGTCGCCTACGTGATGCCCGCGATGGGCGCCATGCCCGAGATGCGCGGACGCGCGTCCGTCCAGGATCAGGGCGAGGGGCGGTACGACGCCACGTTCGATCTCCCGATGGGCGGCTCCTGGACGCTGGAGGTCGACGTCCGAGCGGGAGGCGAGCACGGCCGAGCCGACTTCGGGCTCACCGTCGGCGTGCAAGGGCTGACGGCAGCCGGCAGCGCCGCCGAGCAGGCGCCCGGCACCGTGGTGATCCCCGGTGAGCGCCGCCAAGCGTTCGGCATCACCAGCGCGCCGGTGAGGCGCCGGGAGCTCGACCGCTCGATCCGCGCCGTGGGGATGGTGACCTACGATCCGGCGCGGCTGCACGACGTCGAGCTGCGCGCGGGCGGATGGGTCGAGACGGTGCGGGTCACCGACCCCGGCGAGCACGTCGAGCGCGGGCAGGTGCTCTTCACCCTCTACAGCCCCGAGCTCTACTCCGCCGAGGTCGACTATGTGACCGCGCGCGGCAACCCGGCCACCCGCGCCGCCCGCGGGCCGGCGCGCCGTCGCCTGCGGCTCCTCGGGATGAGCGACGCGCAGATCCGCCAGCTCGTCCACCGCGGCGAGCCGAGCTCCCGGATCCCGATCCTCTCCCCGGTCACCGGCTGGGTGGTCGAAAACGAGGTCATCGAAGGGGTGAAGCTCGCGCCGGGCGCGCGCGCCTACCGCATCGCGGACCTCTCCCGGATTCGGATCGAGGCCGAGGTCTACGAGGCGGACCTCCCGCTGATGGAGGTCGGGCAGACGGTCGAGGTGACGGTGCCCTACCTGCCCGGCCGCAAGGGGATCGCCCGCGTGAGCTTCGTCTACCCCTACGTCGATCCGGATACGCGCACCGGGACCGTGCGCGCCGTGGTGGACAACGCCGAGCTCGCGCTCCTTCCCAACATGTACGCGAACCTCACGCTCGCCGTGTCGCTGGGCCGCGTGCTCGCGGTGCCCGTGAGCGCGGTCATCTACACCGGCCTCAGGCGGATCGTCTTCGTCGACGAGGGAGAGGGTCGGCTCGTCCCGCGGGAGATCGAAGTCGGCGTGCGCACCGGTGACGACTACGTGGTGCAGAGCGGGCTCCGCGAGGGCGAGATCGTGGTCACCTCCGGCAACTTCCTGGTGGCCTCCGAGAGCCGCCTGCGAAGCTCCAGCTACTGGCGAGAGAGAGACGCCGGCGCGGGTCGCGCGTCGCCACCGCGCCACGAGGGGACGGGAGGAGCGACGCGGCATGCGCGGCGATGAGCCGGTGGAGCGCCGGGGCGCCGTCGCCCGGCTGATCGGCGCGAGCGCGCGACAGCCTCTCGTCACGCTCGTGCTCGTCGGCGCGCTGACGGTGTGGGGGGTCTACGCCCTCATGCGCACGCCGCTGGACGCGATCCCGGACCTCTCCGACACGCAAGTGATCATCTTCACCGAGTGGCAAGGCCAGAGCCCGGACCTGGTCGAGGATCAGCTCACCTATCCGATCTCGACCGCGCTGCTCTCGGCCCCGCGCGTGCGCTTCGTGCGGGGCCAGTCGTTCTTCGGGCTCTCGTTCGTCTACGTCGTGTTCGAGGACGGCACGGACATGTACTGGGCGCGCAGCCGCGTCCTCGAGTACCTGAGCTCCGTCGAGTCCGAGCTGCCGGAGGGTGTTCATCCCACGCTGGGCCCGGACGCCACCGGTGTGGGATGGGTCTACGAGTACGCGCTCGTCGACCGCTCGGGTCGCCACGACCTCGCCGAGCTCCGCTCCATCCAGGACTGGAACCTCCGCTACGCGCTCGAGAGCGTGCAAGGCGTGGCCGAGGTCGCGTCGGTCGGCGGCTTCGTCAAGCAGTACCAGGTACAGCTCGATCCGGATCGCTTGCGCGCGTACGACGTCACGCTCGACCAGGTCGTCCGCGCCGTTCGCGAGACCAACGAGGAGGTGGGCGGCCGCGTCCTCGAGATGGCCGGTCACGAGTACGTGGTCCGAGGCCGCGCGTACGTGAAGGACATCGCAGACCTCGGCTCGACGTGCGTGCGCCTCGGTCGCGACAACCGGATGCCGGTGTACCTCCGCGACGTCGCCAACGTGGCGCTCGGACCGGACATGCGCCGCGGCGTCGCCGAGCTGAACGGCGAAGGCGAGGTGGTCGGCGGCATCGTGATCATGCGCTACGGAGAGAACGCGCTGGCTGTGATCGACCGCGTGAAAGCGCGGCTGCACGAGCTGCATCTCCCCGAGGGCGTCGAGATCGTCCCGACCTACGACCGCTCCGAGCTCATCGAGGCGTCGATCGGGACGCTCGAGCACACGCTGATCGAAGAAATGATCGTGGTCAGCGTCGTGATCTTCTTCTTCTTGCTGCACGTGAGGAGCGCGCTGGTCGCGGTGATCACGCTTCCGGTCGCGGTGATCTTGGCGTTCATCCCGATGGTCTACCAAGGGCTGACCGCGAACATCATGTCCCTCGGCGGCATCGCCGTCGCCATCGGCGCCATGGTGGACGCGTCGATCATCATCATCGAGAACGTCCACAAGCGACTGGAATCCTGGGAGGCGGAGGGACGCCCCGTCAGCCGGACCGAGGCGATCATCTCCGCGATGCAGGAGGTCGGGCCTTCGATCTTCTTCTCGCTCTTGGTGATCACGGTCGCTTTTCTGCCCGTGTTCACGCTGGAAGGGGCCGAAGGGCGCCTCTTTCGCCCGCTGGCGCTCACCAAGACCTACTCGATGGGCTTCGGCGCCATCCTGGCCGTGACGCTCACGCCCGCGCTCGCGGCGCTGCTGATCCGCGGAAAGATCAAAAGCGAGGACGCCAACCCGCTCAACCGCGTCTTGAGCCGCGCGTACGCGCCCGTCGTTCGCTTCGTGGTGAGGCATCGCTACTGGGTCGTGTTCGCCGCGCTCGTCACCGTCGTCCTCACGGTTCCCGCGTACCTCGGGCTCTCGACGGAGTTCATGCCTCCCCTGAACGAGGGGGTGATCCTGTACATGCCGACGGCGCCGCCCGGGATGTCGATGACCGAAGCCACCGAGCTCATCCAGGACATCGACCGGCGGCTCCGGGAGATCCCCGAGGTCGGAACCGTCTTCGGCAAGATGGGACGCGCCCGCACCGCGACGGACTCCGCGCCGCTCGGCATGGCGGAGGTGATCATCGTCCCCAAGCCACGGGATCAGTGGCGCCCCGGCATGACCTGGGCCGATCTCGATCCGGGAGATGGACGAGCGGATCCAGATCCCCGGCATGCCGAACGTGTGGTGGATGCCGATCCAGACCCGGACGGAGATGCTGGCGACGGGGATCCGCAGCCCCCTCGGCATCCAGGTGCTCGGCGACGACCTCGCCACCCTCGAGCGGACCGCGATCGACATCGAGCACGCGGTCTCGCGGGTCCCGGGGACGCGGAGCGCGTTCGCGGAGCGCGCCACCGGCGGCTTCTTCCTCGACATCGACATCCGGCGCGAAGACGCGGCGCGCTACGGCCTGCGCGCGCATCGAGATCGACGAGGTGGTCGCCAGCGCCATCGGCGGCCGGAGCGTGTCCGAAGCCATCGAGGGGAGGGAGCGCTACCCGATCGACGTTCGCTACGCGCGAGAGCTGCGGGACGAGCCGGATCGCGTGGGCGATGTGCTGGTGTCCACGCCCACCGGCGCACAGATACCTCTCTCGTATGTCGCCGACATCCACGTCTCCACCGGGCCTCCGATGATCCGGAGCGAAGACGGTCAGCTCGAAACCTATGTCTTCGTCGACACCGACCGCCCCATCGCGGACTACGTCGCGGACGCGAAGCGCGCGGTCGCCGAGGAGGTGGAGATCCCGCCCGGCGTCCGGCTCGGTTGGGCGGGACAGTTTCGCTACCTCGAGCGCGCCAAGGCGCGGCTTCGACTCGTCGTCCCGGTGACGCTCGCGCTGATTCTCCTTCTCCTCTATTGGAACACACGGAGCGTCGTCGAGACGCTGATCGTGCTCCTGGCGGTGCCCTTCTCGCTGGTCGGCGCCGTCTGGCTGCTCGTGCTGCTGGGATACAACGTGAGCGTCGCGGTCTGGGTCGGACTGATCGCGCTGGCCGGCCTCGACGCGGAGACGGGGGTCATCATGCTGCTCTACCTCACGCTGGCCCGCCGCCGCCGCATCGAGCAGGGGACGCTACGAACGTTCGACGACCTCGAGGAGGCGATCGTCGACGGAGCGGCCCGGCGGATACGCCCCAAGCTGATGACCGTCTCCACGATGATGATCGGCCTCGTCCCCATCCTCTTCAGCAACGGGGCGGGCGCGGACGTGATGAAGCGCATCGCGGCCCCGATGGTCGGCGGGCTGGCCACCTCGTTCATCCTCGAGCTCACCGTGTACCCCGCCATCTTCGCCATCTGGCGCGTGCGCAGTCTCCGCCACGCGCACCCGAGCGCGGAGCCTTCGCCCGCGTCGACCTGATCGGTCGCCATCGACCGTGCCGGTGAGTATCTGGCCGCCGAGGCACGATGTGCTTCACTCTCTCGGCCGGCCTGGAACGTGCTCGGATCCCTCTCCTCCTCCCGCTGGCGGGAGTGGCGGCAGGGGCCTGGGGGGAGGGCCAACGGAGAGCGCATGCCTCGGTCAGCCCCCACCCCAGCCCTCCCCCGTCGAACGGGGGAGAGAGCTCCGAGCGTGATCCAGCCCCCTCTCGGCCGTCGCAGGAGTCGTTCTCGGATGTTCTCCCGGTTCTCTCGCCTTCCCTTGCTCCTCTTCGCGTTGGGTGCGCTGGGCTGCACCGCGCGCTACGAGGCGGGGCTGCAGCGCGACCTCCGGGCCGCCGGGCACGGTCTCACGCCGCTCGAGCGCACCGAGGCGACGGCGCCCGACGGTACGCTCGCGAGCTACGTGCGATACGCGCTGGCGGAGAGCCCCGCGCTCCGAGCGAGCTACGAGCGTTGGCGCGCGGCGTCGCTCCGGATCGAGCCCTCCCGCCGCTTGCCGGAGCCCATGGTGACCTACGGCTACTATGCGATGCCGGTCCAGACGCGCGTCGGACCACAGCGCCATCGGCTGATGGTCCGGCAGGAGTTTCCGTGGCCCACCAAGCTCACCGCGGCAGCCGACGCGCAGTCGGCGCGGGCGCGGGCTGCGCAGCGGCGCTTCGAGGCCCGGGCGCTGGCGTTGCGAATGCAGGTGGCGGAGGCGTGGTGGCGACTGTGGGCCATCCGCGAGAGCCGCACGATCGAGCGCGAGCAGCTCGACGTCCTGACCGAGCTCAGCCATTCGCTGCTCGGTCGGATCGAGGTCGGCCAGGCGACGCTGGCCGACGTGGCCCAAGTGGAGCTCACCCGGGCGCGACTGGAAGACACGCTCGCGGGCCTCGACGAGCAGGAGCGCGGCGCCGAAGCCGCGCTGCGAGCCGCGATCGGAGCCCCCGACGACCTGCCGGCCCCGACCGCCCGCGACGTCGCGCCTCCCGCCCTGCCGGGGGCCGAGCGCGCCGCCCTCGCCGAGGCCGTGCGGGAGCATCCCTACCTGCGCGCGTTTGCCCTGATGGCGGAGGCGAGCCGCGCGCACGCGGCATCGCTGGAGGCGGATCGGTTTCCGCGCTTCTCGCTCGGCGTCGATTGGATTGAGACGGGGCCCGCGCTCATGCCGGCGACGACGCAGGGCAGCGGCCAGGACGCCCTCATCCTCAACGTCGGCGTCACGCTCCCGATCTGGCAGGGGGCGTACGCGGACGCGCAGGAAGCCGCGGAGGCGGACTCCCACGCGGAGCTGGCGGACCACCGCGCCGCGGAGGACGCCGCCCTCGCCGAGCTCACCGAATCGCTGGCGCGCCTCCGCGACACCTACCGCCGCGTTCAGCTCTACGAGCACACGCTCGTTCCCGAGGCGCAGAGCGCGTACGAGTCGGTCGTCGGCAGCTACGTCACGGGGCGGAGCACGGTCGCGTCGACGTTGATCGCCGAGCGCGACCTATTGGAGCTCGGCGTGGCGCTGGCGCGGGTCCGCGCCGAGCACGGGGCGGCGTGGGCGAGGCTGGAGCGCGTGGTGGGACATCCCGTGGAGCCGGTGGCCCCCGAGTCGGCCGCGGGGGCGTCCGAGCCCGAAGCGCCGGCCGGCGAGGGCCCCGAAGCGAGCGATGACGAGGAACGCAACGCGACGCCGGACCCTGAGCGCCGCGACGCGACGCCGGAGCACGCAGATCACGACCCGTGAGCCACGGCGTGCGATCCATCGGCGCGTGCGTATCCTTCGCGACGTTCTGCGACCGTGGACCTCGCGACAGGGAGTCGATGCATCCATGACCGTTCTTCGTTCCGTTCTCGTCGTGACCGCGACCCTCCTGCTCGCCGCGTGCGGCTCCGACTCGAGCGACGCCCCCGGCGAGGACAACGCCAACGCCGCCGAGACGACCGACCACCGCGTCGCCGTCTCCGTGAACGCCAGCGGCTACGAGCCGAGCGAGGTGCAGGCCACCGCCGGCGAGCCGCTGACGCTCGTGTTCACCCGCACCACCGACGAGGGCTGCGGCAACCAAGTCGCGATTCCCTCCGAGCACATCGAGCGGGACCTCCCGGTCGGTCAGCCGGTCGAGGTGACGTTCACGCCTCACGAGGCCGGGCGAGTCCGGTTCACGTGCGGGATGGACATGTTCGAGGGCGCCATCGTCGTGCGGTGACCCGGGGCTGTTGCGCCACACGGCCCCGTGCTCTACTTCAGGATCTTCGATGGGCGTGATCACAAAGCACCTGCGGACAGCGGCGTTCTTCGCCGTCCTCGTGGGTGGCATGGTCGCGCTCCCCGCGCTCGCGCGCCTCGACGTCTACCGCTGCACCAGCATGCAGTCGTCGCACGTCGGTCGCTGCTGCGTGATGCACGGCGAACACGCGCGCGAGACGGGCATGCGGGCCGCGCGTCGCACATGCTGCGTGCTCCAGTCCAAGGGGACAGAGCCGGCGCCGGCACAGATCGCGGGCATCGTGCCGGTGGTCGGGGCGCCCGCGCAGTACCTGGTCGCAGTGCTCGACGCTCCGGTCCCGGTGAACGCGGCCCCGCGCGAGCACACGACCCGCAGCCGAGCCCCACCCTCCGCGCCGCTCTGGCTCCACCACTCCACCTTCCTGCTCTGAGCTCGGCCGCTCCGTCGCCCCCGAAGGGCTGACGCGCGCCGAGCTCCGTCGAGCTTCGGCCACGCGTTCGCCGGCGATGGCCCCGGAAGGCTCGAATCCGCAGGAGAGTGGAGATGCACATGCACGCGACGCGCGCCCGCACCGGGCGTCCGCGCTCCCTTCGGGGAGCTCTGGTCGGCAGGCCCCGTTCCCACCGGGAGGGGCGGCGATGAGCACGACCGAGGAAGAGCAGGAGGGCCCGGAGCTGCCGGAAGAGCCCGAGCTGCCGGAAGAGCCGAGCCCGCTCGCCGAGGACCTCGAGCCGCCCGCGCCGCGGCCTCCGCGAGAGGAGGATCGCTGGGGCTGGCTCGTGCCGCTCGGCGTCATCCTGGCCCTCTCGGTGGCGGGCGTGATCTACCGCACCCAGCTCGTCGCCTGGTTCGGCGGCGAGCCCATGCCGAGCGAGGAGCCGAGCTACGGGACGCACGTCTCGGCCGGGCCCTTCCGGCTCGATCTCGGCCTCGTCCCCGATTCCGCCGCGACAGAACGGCAACCGCCTTCATGTGCGGGTCGAGCGCGGCGGCGATCCCGTGGGCGACGCGGACGTCGGCGTCACCTACCGGATGCCGGCGATGGGCGGCATGCCCGAGATGCGAGGCGACGCGGACATCGAGAACGCCGGCGGGGGGCACTACGTCGCCAGCTTCGATCTCCCGATGGGCGGCAGCTGGCAGATCGAGGTGGAGGTCCAGGCGGGCGACCAGACCGGCCGCGCCTCGCTCGGACTGACGGTGGGCACGCGGGGGCTGACCACACAGGACGCGTCCGGCGGCTCGAGCGAACCGACCGCGGCGCCACCCGTACCCTCGCACGCGTTCTCGGACGCGGCGCTCGGCGAGCTGCGCGCAGCCCTGGCGCCCTACGAGCAGATCCGAGCCACGCTCGCCGGCGATGCCACCGCGGGGCTCGGACCGGCCGCGACCCGCGTCGCCACCGCGCTCGACGCGGCCCACGGAGACGAGGGCGTGCCCGCTTCCGTCGCGAGCGTGCTCGAGAGCGGCGCCACGGCGGCACGCCAGCTCGCGGAGGAGCGGGATCTGGAGGGGGCGCGACAGCGCTTCGGCGAGATCAGCGGCGCCCTGGTGGCGGCCGCCGAGGCGGACCCGCGCCTGCAGCAGGGCCTGCACGTCTTCCGCTGCCCGATGGCGCAAGGCTTCCAGAAGTGGGTGCAGCCCTCCGGCACGCTCGAGAACCCCTACATGGGCTCGCGCATGCTCACCTGCGGCTCGGAGAGCGACTGGACCGTGGGCGCCGTCCAAGCGCCCGCGCCCGGCGGCGACGACATCGCCTACTACACGTGCGGCATGCACCCCTCGGTGCACCAAGACGGCCCGGGGACGTGCCCGATCTGCGGCATGGACCTCACCCCCGTGACCACCGAGGAGGTCCAGACCGGCGTGATCCGCATCGACGACGAGCGCCGCCAGCGGATCGGGCTGCGCACGCAGGCGATCGGGCGGCGCGCGATGAGCACGACCTTCCGGGCCATCGGCCGCGTCGCGTACGACGAGTCGCGGCTCTCCGACGTCAACCTCCGCATGAGCGGGTGGGTCCAGCGGCTGAACGTCGACGAGCAGGGGCAGCGTGTCCGCCGGGGCCAGGTGCTCTTCACCCTCTACTCGCCCGAGCTCTACGCCGCAC
This sequence comes from uncultured Pseudomonadota bacterium, assembly GCA_963832725.1. GTDB lineage: Bacteria > Myxococcota_A > Polyangia > Polyangiales > Sandaracinaceae > JAEZBP01. Next base: position 1,548,897 of record CAWHVG010000002.1, on the reverse strand, counting down.
AACTCGACTACCTCACCGCCCTCCGGAGCCACGCCTTCGGTGGCGCGGAGGGCGAAGAGAGCCCGGTCGCGCGGGCGGCCCGGCGGCGCTTGATCCTGCTCGGGATGAGCGACGCGCAGGCGGCGCACATTCGCACCCAGGGCGAGGCGACGGAGAACGTGCCCATCACCGCGCCGGCGAGCGGCTACGTGATCGAAAAGGACGTCGTCGAAGGCGCCCAGATCCAGGCCGGGACGCGCGTCTATCGCATCGCCAACCTCGACGAGGTGTGGGTCGAGGCCGACGTCTACGAGAACGACATGCCGAACGTGCACGTCGGCCAGGACGTGACCATCGCGCTGCCGAACCTCCCCGACCGCACCTTCCCCGGCCGCGTGTCGTTCATCTACCCGTACCTCGACGATCACACGCGCACGACCCGCGTCCGCGTCAGCCTGGACAACCCCGACCTGACGCTGCGCCCGGACATGTACGCGGACGTCGACTTCGACGTGCCACTGGGCGAGCAGCTCGCGGTCCCGGCCGAGGCGGTCATCTACACCGGCCCGCGGCGCGTGGTGTTCGTCGACCTCGGCGAAGGTCGGCTCCGACCGAAGGTGGTGGAGCTCGGCGCCCGCGCCGGCGACTCCTACGTGGTCCGCTCCGGCCTCGAGCCCGGCGACGTGGTCGTCACCTCCGGCACGTTCCTGGTGGCGTCGGAGAGCCGGCTGCGCTCTTCGCTCGATGCGTGGGGGCCGACGGCGGACGAGGAGCAGCACGCCTCGTCCGCAGAGTCCGGCACCGCCCCGCCGCCCGCAGGCGCTCCGTCCGCGCCCTCCCAGCGCTCGGGGCGAACACGGCCCGCACCGGCGCGACACGAGCACGGCGCCCCGCCGCGGCCCGCGCCCGCCGAGGATCATGCGGCACACGGCGCGATGCATCACCAGCACGGGGCCGCGCGATGAACGCGGACCCGAGCGCCAAGAGCGGCCTGGTCGGCAAGATGATCGCCGCCAGCGGCCGCCGCCCGGTGATGACGCTGCTGCTCGTCGCGGCCCTCGGCGCGTTCGGCTACTACGCCCTCCTGCACACGCCGCTCGACGCGATCCCGGACCTCTCGGACACGCAGGTGATCATCTTCACCGAGTGGCAGGGACAGAGCCCCGATCTCGTCGAGGACCAGGTCACCTACCCGATCTCGACCGCACTCCTCGCCGCGCCGAAGGTGAAGTTCGTGCGCGGTCAGTCCTTCTTCGGGCTCTCGTTCGTTTACGTCATCTTCGAGGACGGAACGGACATGTACTGGGCGCGCTCGCGCGTGCTCGAGTACATGAACGAGGTCCAGGCCGAGCTGCCCGACGGCGTGCAGCCCACCCTCGGCCCGGACGCGACCGGCGTCGGCTGGGTCTTCGAGTACGCCCTGGTCGACCGCTCCGGCCACCAGGATCTGGCCGAGCTCCGATCGCTGCAGGACTGGAACATCCGCTACGCGCTCGAGAGCGTGGACGGCGTGGCGGAGGTCGCCTCGGTGGGCGGCTTCGTCAAGCAGTACCAGGTTCAGGTCGACCCGAACCGCATGCTCGCGCGCGGCGTCACGCTCGAGCAGGTGATCCACGCCGTTCGGGGCGCCAACTCGGAGGTCGGCGGTCGGATCCTCGAGATCGCGGGCCACGAGCAGATGGTTCGCGGGCGCGGCTACATCCACAGCCCGGACGACATCGCCGGGGCGCCGGTGAAGGTGAGCGACGACGGAACGCCGATCTTCGTGCGCGACGTCGCCGAGGTGAGCCTCGGGCCCGAGATCCGTCGCGGCGTGGCCGAGCTCGACGGCGAGGGCGAGACCGTCGGCGGGATCGTCATCATGCGCTACGGAGAGAACGCGCTCTCCGTCATCGACCGCGTCAAGGAGCGCCTCGAGCAGGTCCGCGCTGGGCTCCCGGAAGGCGTCGAGCTGGTCGTCACCTACGACCGATCAGAGCTGATCGAGGCCGCGATCGGCACGCTGAAGCACACGCTGCTCGAGGAGATGATCGTCGTCAGCATCGTCATCTTTCTCTTCTTGCTCCACGTGCGGAGCGCGCTGATCCCCATCCTGACGCTGCCGCTGGCCGTGCTCCTCGCGTTCATCCCCATGGTCTTCCAGGGGCTGACCGCGAACATCATGTCGCTCGGTGGCATCGCGGTGGCCATCGGCGCGATGGTCGATGCTTCGATCATCTTGATCGAGAACATCCACAAGACACTGGAAGAATGGGATGCCGAAGGGCAGACCATTCCCAGACGCGACGCCATCATCCACGCGATGCAGGAGGTCGGCCCCTCGATCTTCTTCTCGTTGCTCGTGATCACCGTCTCGTTCCTGCCGGTGTTCACGCTCCAATCGACGGAAGGCCGCCTCTTCTCGCCGCTGGCGTACACGAAGACCTACTCGATGGGCTTCGCAGCGGTGCTGGCGGTGACGGCGACGCCCGCGCTCGCGGTGCTGTTCATCCGCGGAAGACTGCTGAGAGAAGACGCAAACCCGCTCAACCGGTTCCTGGTCTGGATCTACGCGCCCGTCGTGCGCTTCGTGGTCCGGCACCGGTGGCTGGTCGTGGTCCTCGCTCTCGGCACGATCGGGATCACGATCCCGATCCTCTTCCGCCTTCAGAGCGAGTTCATGCCGCCGCTCAACGAAGGGGTGGTCCTGTACATGCCGACGGCGACGCCGGGGATGTCGGTGGGCGAGGCCAGCCGCGTCTTGCAGGACATGGATCGGCAGCTTCGCGAGATCCCCGAGGTCAGGCGCGTCTTCGGCAAGATGGGCCGCGCCGAGACGGCGACCGATCCGGCGCCTCTGGCGATGGCCGAGACCGTCATACTCCTGAAGCCGCGGGACCAATGGCGCGAGGGGCTGACCTGGGAAGGCCTCATCCGGGAGATGGACGAGAAGCTCCAGTATCCCGGCATGCCCAACGTCTGGTGGATGCCGATCCAGACGCGCACCGAGATGTTGGCGACGGGCATCCGCTCGCCGCTCGGCATCCAGGTCTTCGGCGACGACATCCAGACGATCGAGCGGACCGCCATCGCAATCGAGCACGCCGTCTCGCAGATCGAGGGGACGCGAAGCGCGTTCGCGGAGCGCTCGACCGGCGGCTTCTTCGCCGACATCGAGGTGCGCCGCGCAGACGCCGCCCGCTACGGCCTCAACGCGGACGACGTCCAGCGCGTCGTGGCCTCGGCCATCGGCGGCATGGACGTCACGGAGACGGTGGAGGGACGCGAGCGCTACCCGGTGAACGTCCGCTACGCCCGCGAGCTGCGCGACGATCCGGACGCCCTCTCCCGCATCCTCATCGCCACTCCGTCGGGAGCCCAGATCCCGATCGGACAGGTCGCCGACATCGTGTTCCGGACCGGCCCACCCATGGTGCGGAGCGAGGACGGGAGGCTCGTCGGGTTCGTCTTCGTCGACACGGATCGCCCCATCGCCGACTACGTCGACGAGGCGAAGCGCGTGGTCGCCGATCAGGTGGAGCTCCCGAGCGGAGTGCGGATCGCTTGGTCCGGTCAGTTCCGCTACTTCGAGCGCGCCACGGAGCGGCTTCGATTGGTCGTACCGGTCACGCTCCTTCTGGTCATGATGCTCCTCTACCTGAACACCAAATCGGTCATCGAGACCGCGATCGTTCTTCTCGCCGTACCATTCTCGCTCGTGGGCGCGTTCTGGCTGCTCTACTTGCTCGACTACAACATGAGCGTCGCCGTGTGGGTCGGCATCATCGCGTTGGCGGGGCTCGACGCCGAGACCGGCGTCGTGATGCTGCTCTATCTCACCCTCTCCTACGACCGACACAAAGAACGAGGAAAGCTCGAGGGGCCGGCAGATCTGGAAGACGCCATCGTCGAAGGCGCGGCCAAGCGGATTCGGCCGAAGCTGATGACGGTGATGACCACCATGCTCGGCCTCGTTCCCGTCCTGTTCAGCCACGGAGTCGGCGCGGACGTCATGAAACGAATCGCGGCGCCGATGGTCGGCGGGCTCACGACCTCGTTCCTGCTGGAGCTCACGGTCTACCCGGCCATCTTCGCGATCTGGAAGCGAGCCGCGATGGCGTGGGAACGCCGCCGAGCACCAAAGGCCGTCGTCGCGGCCGAGTAACCCACGTTCGGAAGGGAACGAAGAGGAAAGGACATCAGGATGAAGTGGATGAAGCAGACGATGACATTGGCGTTGGTCGTCGGTTCGATGACCTGGAGCGCAGGGGTGCAGGCGGCCTCGCCGAGCGGACCGAGCGTGCCCGAGGCGGCGCCGCCCGCGACCCTCACCCGGTCCACACGCGAGCAGATCCGACACGCCCTCTCCGCCTACGAGGCGATCCGGGCGGCGCTGGTCGCGGACCGCGGTGATGTGGCCGCCTCCGCGCGAGCGCTCGCGGATGCCGCGGACGGATCCCGCTCCGACGCACCGAGAACGCTTCGCACACACCTCGCCGGCATCGCCACCGAAGCGCGCCGCCTCGCCGGCGTGCCGGCGAGCGATCTGCCCGCGCTCCGCCGCACCTTCGGTGAAGTCAGCCGTCACCTGGAAGCGCTCCTCGCGGCCGAGCCCTCCCTCGCGCGAGGGCTCCACGTCTTCGAGTGCCCGATGGCCGAAGGGTACGGCCGCTGGATCCAGTCGAGCATCGGCACCTCCAATCCGTACATGGGGACACGCATGCCGGCCTGCGGGAGCGAAGAGCACCTCGCGACGAACTGAGGTTCCTCTGGTGCGTCCTGCCCCGCGTGCGGCACTGCGCAGCGCGCCGCCGCAGGTAGGGGGCGACGGCGAGCGCGCGATCGTCGGCGGCACGTGACGTGCGGTCGGGGGCTTTCGCACCGGAGGATCCATGATCGCTTCGAGAGGCCTCGCTCGGGTCGCTCGCCCGCAGCCCGCTCCCGCCGCCGCCCGGGCCGTCGCCACGGCTGTGGCGCTGCCGGCCCATCGCTATCGCCAATCGGAGCTGGCAGCGCTCGCGGCGCGCATGTTTCCCGTCATGCAGCGCCGCGAGGGCTTCCTCGAGCGCTTCTTCGAGCGCGTCGGCGTGCAGGAGCGGCACCTGGCCCTACCCGCGGACGCCTACGCAGCGCTCAGCGGGCTCGGGGACCGCAGCCGCGCCTGGATCGAGGTCGCGACCGAGCTCGGGACGCAATGCATCGAGAGCCTGCTCCGCGAAGCGGGCGTCGACGCCGCCGACATCGGCCAGATCACGACCACCACCGTCACCGGCATCGCCGTGCCCTCGCTCGACGCGCGGTTGATGAACATCCTGCCCTTCGACCCGAGCCTGAAGCGGGTGCCGCTCTTCGGGCTCGGTTGCCTCGGCGGCGCGGCCGGGCTGGCGCGAACGGCCGAGTACCTGCGCGCCTACCCCGACCAGCTCGCCATCCTGCTCTCGGTCGAGCTCTGCTCGCTCACGCTGCAGCACGACGACGCCTCGGTCGCCAACATCATCTCCAGCGGGCTCTTCGGCGACGGCGCCTCCGCCGTGCTGCTCGCCGGGCCCGAGCACCCCCTCTTCGAGGACGCGCGCTTGCCGGGCCCCGCGGTGGTCGCCAGCCGCTCCGCGTTCTTTCCGAACACCGAGCGGGTGATGGGCTGGGACGTGGTCGACGGCGGATTCAAGGTCGTCCTCAGCCCCTCGGTGCCGGACGTGGTGCGGGCCCAGGTGCCGCCGGCCGTCGACGCGTTCCTGGGCGAGCACGGGCTGGAGCGCGCCGACATCACCACCTGGATCTGCCATCCCGGCGGCCCGAAGGTGATCGACGCGCTGATCGAAAGCCTGGCCCTCGACCCGGAGGCCCTGGCCCCCTCGCGCGAGGCCCTGGCCACGGTCGGCAACCTCTCGAGCGCCTCGGTGCTCTACCTGCTCGACGACTATCGGCGCCACCGGGTCCCGCCCTCCGGCGCGCACGGCCTCTTGATGGCGATGGGGCCGGCGTTCTGCGCCGAGCTCGTGCTGCTGCGATGGTGAGCCGGATCGCGTTCGTGGCGCTGGTCTTCTTGGTCGGAGCCCAGCGGCTCTGGGAGCTGCGCGTCAGCGCGCGGCACGAGGCGCGCCTGCGAGCGGAGGGCGCCGTCGAGCACGCGCCAGAGCAGATGCGTTGGATGCGGGCGGTCCACGGCGGTTGGTTGGCCTGCTCGGCGCTGGAAGTCCTGCTCCTCGACCGTCCCTTCGTGCCTTGGCTGGCAGCGCTCGCCGGCGCGTTCTTCCTGGTTGGGCAGCTCCTTCGCTACGCGGCGATGCGCGCGCTCGGATGGCGCTGGAACGTGAAGATCCTGACGCTCCCAGGCCGCGCGCCCGTCAGTCGCGGCATCTTTCGCTACCTCCGCCATCCCAACTACCTCGGCGTGATCCTGGAGATCGCGTCGTTGCCGCTGATCCACGGCGCGTGGATCAGCGCGCTCGTGTTCAGCGCAGCCAACGGCGCTCTCTTGGCGCGGCGGATCCGGGCGGAGGAAGCGGCGCTGGACGCGTCGGGCGACTACGGGGCGAAGCTCGGCAGCCGCCCGCGCCTGTGGCCGCGGGTGAAGGGGGACGGTTGAGCACATCACGCGCAGGCGGAGCGCGCTGACTCCGTTCGGCGCGGGCGAGCGCTTGTTTGGTTGGATTGGGGAATGAGCATGAATGGGGACATCACGATCGTCGGGGGCGGGCCGGTCGGGCTCTTGCTCGCGCTCTCGCTTCACGCACGCGGCATCCGGAGCACGGTGCTGGAGCGGCACCGCGCGCCGCGCGAGGGGTCGCGGAGCATCGGCATCCACCCGCCCTCGCTCGAGCTGCTCGACGCGCTCGGGGTGGGCGCGCGCTTCGTCGACCAAGGCGTGCGGGTCCGCCGCGGGCTCGCGTTCGCCGGACTGCGGCCGCTGGGCGTGGTCGACTTCGGCTCTTGCCTCGGTCGACACCGCTACGTGTTGACCATCGAGCAGCACAAGACCGAAGCGCTCCTCCGCGAGGCGCTCGAAGAGCGGGCGCCCGGCACGCTGAGAACGGGCCTGGAGGTCGAGGAGCTGACCCGCGACGCACGCGGCGTGCGCCTGCGGGTGCGAAACGACCGTGGCCGCCGCCGCACGATGGAGTCGGCGTTCGCGGTCGGCTGTGACGGCAAGCGCAGCCGCTGCCGGGAGACCAGCGCCATCCCCTTCCGCGGCGACCGCTATCCCGGTGGCTACGTGATGGGCGACGCGCCGGACGACACGGGTCTCGGCGCGCAGGCGGCCGTCTTCCTGCATCCGGCCGGGCTCGTGGAGTCCTTCCCGCTGCCGCACGGACTTCGCCGCTGGGTGGTCCGCCGAGCCGAGGACGGCGAAGCGAGCGCGGACGAGCTCCGAGCGGCGGTGTCGGAGCGCACCGGTCACCGGGTCGGCGAGTTCGTGCGGCTGAGCGCGTTCCGGGCCGAGCGCTTCGTCGCCGAGCGGCTCGCGGTCGGCCGCATGGCGCTGGCGGGCGACGCCGCGCACGTCATCAGCCCGATCGGCGGGCAGGGCATGAACCTCGGGTGGCTCGGCGCCGCTTCGCTGGCCGCGGCGCTGGCTCACTCCGTCCGCCACGGGGCCCCCACGCCCGCGCTCGACGCGGACGCCCGACGCAGGAGCCGCATGGCCCGCGCCGCCGCTCGGCGCGCGGAGATGAACATGTGGCTGGGGCGACCGGCGGCGACCCTCTGCCGGGAGCGCACGGTGCGGGTGCTCCTCTCGCGCCCGATCGTCACCGGGCTCGCGCGGGTGTTCACCATGCGCGGGCTGCAATGGGGGCTCTGAGATGGTCGCCGCACCTCGACCCGACCCGACATGGTCGGTTCCGATCGCCCGGCCTCGGCTCGCGCTGGGCGACGCCTTCCGACGCCTCGCGGACGCGGTGCTCGATCCGGGCCCCTTCGATCCGAGCGACACCAGCGCGCGCGACCCCGAGCTGATCGAGGCCGTCCTGCCGCTCTTCGAGCGCATCGCGCACGGCTACCTGCAGCTGGCGGTGGAAGGGCGGGAGCACCTGCGGGCCGGGACGCCCGCGCTCTACGTCGGCAACCACAACGGCGGCATCCTCGGCCCGGACCTCTTCTGCACGCTGTCGACGCTCTGGCGCGAGCTCGGGCCCGACGCGCCGCTGCACCCGCTCGCGCACGACTTCGCGATGCGCAGGCTCATTCCGCTCGGCCGCGTGCTGGCCAGATTCGGAGCGCTGCGGGCCGATTCGAAGAGCGCCGCGCGCGCGCTCGATGCCGGCGCTTCGGTGCTGGTGTATCCCGGCGGCGATCTCGACGCCTTCCGGCCCTTCTGGCGGCGGGACCACATCATCTTCGGCGCCCGCACCGGCTTCGTCCGCCTCGCCCGGGACGCCGGCGTGCCCATCGTGCCGATCGTCGCCCACGGCGCACACCGAAGCACGCTGATCTTCCACGAGGGCGAATGGCTCGCAGAAGCGTTGGGGCTTCGCCGATGGAGTCGCATCGAGCGCTTCCCGCTCGCGCTCGCGCTGCCGTGGGGCTTCTGCGCCGGTCCGTGGGTTCCCTACCTGCCTCTGCCCTTCCCGATCCGGCTGCGCATCCTCGAGCCGATCGACGTGCCCCGCAAGGCGGATCTGCGAGTTTTGCAGGGCCGCGTCGTTCGCCGAATGCAGGCAGTGCTGAACGCGATGGCGGGGCGATGATCGAAGCCACGCCGCTCGTCGTGATCCCGCAGCTGGCCGGCTCGGCGGAATCTGATCCGCCCCTTCACCCACGCGCTGCCCCCGGCGCTGCCGGTCATCGTCCTCGAGCCGCCCGGCTTCGGCGACAGCCCTTCGCCCCACGGCGTGCCCTCGACCCACGCCCTCGCAAGGGCGGTGCGGGCCGAATGGGAGCGTCGGCGGATCGGACGGGCGCACCTCTTCGGCATCTCGCTGGGCGGCATGATCGCGCAGTGGGTCGCCATCGACGCGCCGGCGACGGTCGCGCGCTTGGTGCTGGCCTCGACCACCAGCCGCGGCATGCGCGCGGTGGCGGACGCGGGCCTGCGCGGCCTGGCGCTCGCGCGCTGCCTCGCCTTGCCCGAAGGGGACACCAGCGCGTGCCTGGTGGAGGGTGTGCTCTCGGAGTCGCACATCGATCCGGCCTCGAGGGGCGCGGCGGCGACAGCGGCCCACGACCACGCCCGCAGCACGAGCGATCTCCTCTGGCTGGCGGCCGCCGCCGCGGCACACGACGCCGGGCACGCGCTGCGCGCGGTGAACGCGCCGACGCTGATCCTCAGCGGCGAGCACGACCGGCTGATCGCGCCCGGGACGCAAGCGCGGCTGCTCCGACACATCCCGGACGCCCGGCAGGTCACCATCCCCGGCGCCGGGCACGACCTCACCCTGGACCGACCGCGCCTCACGGCCGAGCGCGTCGCCCGCTTCCTCGAGGTCGAGACCTGAGCGCCACCGCGCGTCACGGAAGCGGTGCGGGCGAACACGGGGCGAGCGCGACGCCCATCACCGCGGTCTTCCTTCACCCGTTCCTGCGTGCTTGAATGGCGGCTTTCGCGGACGCCGAACGAGCGCCGCACCGCGTGCGGAGTCGAGCGAATGACGAACACGATTTCCGATGAGCAACGCCTGGCCGCCGAGGCCTGGAAGAACGACGATCCCAATCCCGAGACGCGCGCCGAGCTCGAACGCCTGCTGGCCGAGAGCGACGCGGACGCCCTCTCCGATCGCTTCCATGGAAGCCTTCAGTTCGGCACCGCCGGGCTGCGGGGCCTCTTGGGCGCGGGCCCCAACCGCATGAACCGCAAGGTCGTCCTGCGGGCGACGGCGGGCCTGTGCGCATATCTGCTCCAAACGACGCCGGGCGTCGCCGAGCGCGGCGTCTGCATCGGCTACGACGGCCGGCGCCTCTCCCGCCAGTTCGCCGAGGACGCCGCGGCGGTCGTCTGCGGGATGGGCATCGCAGCGCATGCCTTCGAGCACGTCGTACCGACGCCCGTCTTGGCGTTCGCGTGCCTCGATCGCAACGCGGCGGCCGGCATCATGGTCACGGCCAGCCACAACCCGCCCGACTACAACGGCTACAAAGTCTACTGGGGCAACGGCGCGCAGATCATCCCGCCGCACGACGAGGGCATCGCCGCGGCCATCGCGAAGATCGGCAGCACCGACACCATCGCGCGGGCCGACCTGAAGGAGGCCGCTGCCGACGGCCGCTACCGCGTGGTCGGCGAGGACCTCGAGCGCCGCTACCTCGACGGCGTGCGCGCGCTGCCGGTCCACCCGGGCCTGCCGCGCGACCTCTCGATCGCCTACACGGCGCTGCACGGCGTGGGCGAGAAGCTGGCGACCGAGGCGCTCGCCGAAGCGGGCTTCCAAGCGGTCTACAGCGTGCCCGAGCAAGCGGAGCCCGACGGTCGCTTCCCGACCGTGGCCTTCCCGAACCCCGAGGAGAAGGGCGCGATGGACATGGTCCTCGCGCTGGCGAAGGCGAAGAGCGCCGACCTGGTCCTGGCGAACGACCCGGACGCCGACCGACTGGCCGTCGCCGTCCGCGACGCCGGCGGCGCGTACGTCCAGCTCACCGGCAACGAGGTCGGCTGCCTGCTCGGCCACTACCTGCTCGACCAGGGCCCGGCGGGGGATGGCCGACTGGTGGTGAACACCATCGTCAGCTCGCCGATGCTGGGCGCCGTGGCCCGCGCCCACGACGCGCAGTGGGAGCAGACGCTGACGGGCTTCAAGTGGATCGCCAACCGAGCGATGGAGCGGGAGTCCGAAGGCGCGCGCTTCGTCCTCGGCTACGAAGAAGCGCTCGGCTACACCGTGGGCTCACTCGTGCGGGACAAGGACGGCATCGGCACCGCGGTGGTGATGGCGGACATGGCGGCGTGGTGCCGCTCGCGCGGCAAGACTCTCCTCGACGAGCTCGAGGACGCGTGGCGCCGCTACGGCATGTACCTGAGCCGACAGGTCTCCAAGGTGCTGCCGGGCTCGGAGGGCGCCAAGCAGATCCAGGCCATCATGAGCAGGGTCCGCGAAGCCTCCCCGACCCACGTCGGCGACCACGCGGTGAGCGCCGTGCTGGACCTCGAGAAGGGCGAGCGGCGGAGCGCCGACGGGGAAGTCCGCCCCTCGGGCCTACCGAAGGGCAACGTCATCGCGCTCGAGCTCGAAGGCCACCACCGCGTGATGCTCCGCCCGAGCGGCACCGAGCCGAAGATCAAGTTCTACTTCGACGTCCGCGTCGACCTCGAAGAGGGCGAAACCGTGGACGCCGCCAAAGCCCGCGGCGACGCCCTCATCGACTCACTCGTAGCCGGCCTCGAAGCCCTCAGCGCCCCCTGACCACGGTCTCGAATCACCGCGCGCCCCCCGACACCCAGCCGACGCATCCAGCGCACCGCCGGCCAGCCGCCCCACGCTCACCAGCCGACGCATCCAGCGCACCGCCGGCCAGCCGCCCCACGCTCACCAGCGAACACCCATCCGGCCCACCGCCCAGCCAACCGGGTCACGACCACCGGGCCGCGCAGCGCAACGGTCGCAGCAAGTCGCGCCCGTCGCCCCCGCGGCGTGTCGAAATCCAGCTGTTCGGATTTCGGCGCGTCGCGGCAGCAACGAGAGCCGCGTGCAGCGGAGACCGACGCGCAACGAGTCAGCCTTCTCCCAGAAGAAGCGCACGGCCTCCCCGACCTCAGGCCCGGCGGTGGATCCGCCCGAGCGTATCGCGAGCGCAGCGAGCGCCTAGCGAGGGCGGAGCCACCGACGGGCCGCCTCGGGGAACGGGACGACGGATCGCCCCCAAGCCGAGCGATGCCGGAGCCACCGACGGACCGCCACGAGGAGGAGACTCCCGCCGAGAACGGCGAACGCCCACCGAACGGAGCCCTCGCGACGCATCCGTCACCGCAACGCTTCCATGCCCCGCGCCCCACGCGCTAGCATCGAGCCCATGTCGCGCCTGCGCACCAGCCTCTCCGCTTTCGCGCTCCTCCTCGCCCTCGCCGCCCCCGCGGCCGCACAGAGCGACGTCGACGCGCAGCTGGCCGCTGCCCGCGAGCAGATCTTCGAAGCCCATTTCGGCGGAGCGGTGAGCACAGCCCGCGCCGTCCTCGACGAGAACGACCTCTCGGCCGCCCAGCGCAACGCCGCGCTCGAGGTGCTCGCGATCGCACAGATCGCCAACCGTCAGGGCCAGGAGGCCGACCAGACCCTGCAGCTCCTCTACAGCCGCGATCCCGGCCATCGGCTCGGCGATCCCGACGCCAGCCCGCCCGTGCTCAGCGCCTTCGCCCGCGCCCGCGAATCGCACCCCGACACGATCCCGGTCGTGCTGGATCACACGACGCCGACGCTGACCCATCGCGAGCCGCCCGAGCTCACCGTCCGCGTGACCGAAGGCGCCGACGCCGTGGCCGAGGTCCGGCTCGTCTATCGGATGGGCAACGAGGCGCCCTCGCGCGTCGTGATGACCCCCCGCACCGACGGCAGCTACGTCGCGCGCATCCCAGTGGTCGGCGATGCGAGCAGCGCGACCGACGTCGCCTACCACATCGTCGCGCTGGCGCCTTCGCTCACGCCGATCGGCCAGATGGGCACCGCCGCCGAGCCGCTACAGCTCCGGATCCCGGCCGAGCAGAGGAGCGCGACCCCCACGGTCGCCAGCACGACGACCGCCCCAGCGCCCGCTCCGGCCGCGCCGCCCCAGGGCGGCAGCGTGCTCGAGGAGTGGTGGTTCTGGACACTCCTCGTCGTCATCGTTGGCGCCGCCGTCACGACCGGCATCCTCCTCGGCCCCGCGCAGAGCGGCCCCGAGCAAGGCACGCTCGGCAGCGTGCGGCTGATGTCGATCGAGCTGCCGTGAGCCGCGCTGCCTGGCGCACGATCGCGCTCCTCCTTCTCGTCGTGGCGGGGTGCTCGAACGAGCGCGAAGCGCCGGCGCCGAGCCCAGAGGCGCCCCGCGGCCCGCATGGGCAGGAGCCCGCCCGCTGCCACGGCGCGTCGGACGATCCCGCCGAGCTGAGCGCGGCCTTCGCGCGCGCCGAGCGAGACCTTTCGGGCGCCACCGCGTCGATCGAGGCGCTCGCGGGCGCGCATGCGGGCTCGGCCACGGCGCGGGTGCGTCTGGGCGAGCTCTCCTTGCGCCAGCAGGCCGCGCCCACCGCGTCCCGCTGGTTCGACCGCGCCCTGGCGCTGGACGAGAGCGGATGCACGCTGCAGCCGCGCGACCGCTGGACGGCGCTCGAGGGCGCCTCCATCGCCCGGATGATGCAGCACGACTACACGGGCGCGCTGCCGTTGTTGCGCCGCGCGGTGGCGTCCTGGCCGCGCGTCCGGTCCGGCCACTACAACCTGGCCTGCGCGCTCTGCCAAACCGGTGACCTCGACGGCTGCGCGCGCGAGCTCGGCGTCGCCGTGAAGAGCGACGCGCCGCCTGCACCCGACTTCCTGCGGGACCAGAGCCGCCCGCCGCCCGAGTACGTCGCGCTCGCACGCCGCGATCCCGATCTGGCTGCGCTCCGCGCCGAGCCGGCCCGCTTCGAGCGCGCCATTTCGGGCCACTGAGGGCCGTCACGAAGCTCGGCCCCGGCGGGTTCCGCACGCGCCGCTCACCCGGCCGAAGCGACGGCGCCGCAGCACGGGCGACTACTCGGCCGGCGGCTCCTCCGCGTCTGCGGCGGCGGCCGCCTCGTCCGCGCGCGGGCCGCGGAGCGCGAAGGGATAGCGGATCTCAATCGACTCCTGCGTGAAGCGGGGGAAGCGCGCGCCGCCGAGCTGACTCTCCATGCAGCTCGCCTCCTCGCTGCCCGCGAGGTCGCCGAGAGCCTCCACCTCGGTCACGCGGCCGTCCCCACCCTGAATCCGGATGCGGAAGGTCACCGCCTGGTCGATGGTCGGCGCGCAGCTCTCGAGCCGCTCCTCGAAGGGCCCGAGCGTGCGCACGATGTCGTCGCGCGAGGGCGCAGCCGGCCGTGTGGGCCCTGTCGGGGCGGGCGGCGGGGGCGGCGCAGGTGCCGGGGCGCTCGCGGCGGGCGGGCTCTCCGGCGTGCTGTGGCTGACCGGCGTGACCGCGGGCGAAGAGGCGGGCGGCGTGGGGGCGGGCGCGCTCGGCGGGGCGCCTCCCAGGTGCGCCAACCGCTCGCGGGCGTGGCGCTGCCGCGGATCGAGGAGCAGGGCCCGCTGATAGGCCTCGCGCGCCTCTTCGGCGTTCCCGGCGGCCTCGTACGCCGACCCGAGCGCCGCCCAGAACCCGGCGTTGCCCGGATCCAGGTCGGCCGCGAGCCGGTACGCGGTGATGGCGTCCGCGACCCGGCGCTGCGCGAGCAACGACGCGCCGAGCCCCGCGTGGAGCCTCGCGTCTCCGGGGACCAACGCCGTGAGCTGCCCGTAGAGCCGCTCTGCCTCGGCGAAGCGGTGGGACGCGAAGGCAGCGCGCGCCTGCGATCGCAGATCGGCCTCGCTCGGGGCCCGCACCGCAGCGGGCGCCGGAGGCTGCAGCGAGGCGAGCTCCCGGGTCGCGTCCGGTCGTCCCGGCTCCAGGCTCAGCGCCATCTGGTAGGCCGCCGCAGCCCCTTCGCGGTCCCCCGTCTCGACGAGCGCCCGCGCGAGCCCGACCTGGATCGCCGCCGAGCGAGGCGAGAGTCGCGCCGCGGCCCGATAGGCCTGCACCGCGCCCGCCGCGTCGCCCGCCCGCATCCGGCTGACCGCCAATCCCTGGTACGCGGGCTCGTAGCCCGGATCCGACATCACGACCTGTTGGTAGACCTGCGCCGCCTCGGCAAAACGACCCTGGCGGTAGTGCTCCGTCGCCCGCGCCATCAGCTCCTCGCGCGAGGGCGGCCGCGGCACGCTCTGGACGGGCTGTCCGTGCGCCCACCGGAGGAACGCCACGGCCGCATCGCCGCTCATTCCGAACGCGGTCTCCAGGACCGCGGGCGCTCGCGGTCCTTCCCGGCCGGCCACGTGCGCGATGCAGCGCGCCAACCCACTGGTCGCGCCGAGGTGCCACGCGCGCACCTCCGACTCCCGGTCGCCGAGCCCACCCGGGCACGCGCCCATCATCTGCGCCAGCGCGCGCCCCCGCGGCGAGCCGTCGAGACTCGAAGGAACCGCGAGCAGCCCGCTCGAGAGCGTGCGCACGATCTCCTGCGCGACACGCGCCGAGGCGCCGGCCGCGGTCAGCTCACCCGTGATCGCGCTGCCGTCGTCCGGCGGGAGATAGGGCAGATCGGCGCGCTGCCGCGAGGCGGCGGCGATCAGCGCGTCGCACTGCTCGATCGACACCGAGAAGAGCTCGGAGCAACGAAGCGCCACCCCCGGGCCGGGCGAGAAGAGCCCCTCGAGAGTGGTCGTGGTCAGCCCGTGCGAGAGCGCAGAGAGCACCTGCCGCAAGCGCTCGTCGTACTCGGAGCGATTGCTCCCGGGCCCGCCGAACATGGTCGTGCCCAGCACCTGTCGGATCGGATCGTAGCGGTCCCCGCCCCGCCGCGCGTCGTCGGTCAGCCGTGCTCCGACCGTGCGGGCGAGCGTTCGCGCCTGGGCGCGGGGCATCCTCCCGTAGCGAGTGAGCCCTTGGACGACCGACGCGTCCTGCGCCGCGGCGGGCGCCGCGACGAAGAGCAAGAGGCCAGCGATCAGCATGTACCTGGACATGACGTACCCCTCTACGCCTCCCCGCCCTGCTCCTCCCTCGCTTCGACCCACCGGCTCGCCGAAGCTGCGCCGGGCGCGCTCGGAGGGCGGGGGGAGGAGGCTCGCCGGCCGAGCGGCGGGCACAGTAGCAAACCGACGGCGCGCGTCCACCTCGACCCCTCGATCCGCTTTTTTGACGACGGGCCGCCGGATGGGCGATGGAGCAAAGCTGGAGGTCAGCGATGTTCCAAGGCGCCCGAATCACCGACGTCGTCAGCTACCACGCGCGCCGCGGCGAGCTGCGCGGCGCAGTGCGGGTCGTTCGCCAGCGGCCGGCCGAACGCTTCCGATGGCGCTCGGCGGTGGCCGGCGTCAGCAAGGTCGCGGCCGGGCTGCGCGGGTTGGACCGCATGCGCGTGGAGGAGCCCGTCCGCGAGCTCGTGCTCGAGCTCCCGGACATCTCGCTCAAGCGCGAGGTCGTGCTCGACGCGCGCCGGGTCGGGGTGGATCTGGACCGGGGCGAGCTCCTGCCGCACCACACGCTCACCGAGCTGCGCCGGCTGTCCTCGCTCTATCAGATTCAATCTCACGCAGCTCGCCCGCTACACGAAGCTGCCGCGCGACCTGGCCGCCCCCATCGACACGGCCGCCTGCGTCGTGGTCGGCCGGACCATCTCGGAGCACCACCGGACCAAGGCCCACCGCCTGTGGCTGGACGTGCCGGACCCGGACGGCCCCGAGCCGCTCCGCCTGCACCACCGCTACATGCTCGATCGCGCCGAGCGCTCACGCCGCGAAGCCGAGCGCTGGGCCAAGCTCGCCAAGGCGCTGATTGGCGACTGACCTTCGACGGCGCGGCTCACTGCGGCATGCCGGCCAGCAGCTGCAGCAGGAGGTCGACGCGCACGGCCCACGCGTAGGCCGTCTCGCCCTCGACGGTCCGGGTCACATGCGTCCCGGTGTCGGTGACGCGGGTGCGGGCCCGGTAGTTGCCGGCGTTGATGGCGACCACGCGACCTCGTCGATCGAAGATCGGGCTGCCGGCAGTGCCCTCCTCGGTAAACGCGCTGTGCGACACGAGGAAACGGCGGGCGGGCGGTGCGTCGGTGCCGTCGAAAGCGGTCATCCGACCGATGACGCCGCTGGTCAAGACCGCGACCGGCGCGCCGGTGTCGGCGATCTGGCTCGGGAAGCCGTAGACGAAGATGTCGTCTCCGACGTGCAGCCCCGGGAGCTGGGCCACGGTCGCCAGATGGACCAGCTTCGGCAGCGTGCCGTCGACGCGGATGAGCCCGACGTCGGGGCTGGGCACCGGGCGGTCCGAGACGAACATCGGATGGCGCCACATCCTCGCGACGCGTATCGGCGGACCGCGTCCGTGGTTCGCCACCACCGAGACGTCGCGCCGGCGCGCCAGCTCCCGCTCCACCGCGCTGACGCAGTGCGCGTTGGTGGCCAAGAGATCCGGACGCACGGCGAACGCGCTGCACACGACCTCGCGACGGTCGTCGTGCCGGCTGATCAGGATGTACACGGCCTCGTCGTTCGCGGCCGCGATGTGGGCACCGCGTGAGTCTTGGGACTCGTGGAGCTGCTCGTTGAGCTCCTGGAGCCGGTGCTCGAGCCGGTCCCGCTCGCCGGACTGTCCGTCTCCGAGCTCAGCGAGCTCGTGCTGCAGCGAGACGTTCTCGTCGCGAAGCCTCCGCTCCTGCCAACGCGCGTAGAAGAAGAGCGCGACCACGGCGGCGAGCGTGAGCATCAGCAGCACGGTGAGGAGCGCCACCGCCATCTTCAGTCCGCGGGAGCTCGAGTGGGCCGCTTCGGTGGCGACCGCACGCAGGAACGCCGTCGAGCGGTTGCCCCCCTGCGCACGCTGGCGCTCGGCCTGCTCGACCGCCGCCTGGATCATCATCCCGACGGTACGCTGGCCGTAGCGGGGCCCGCCCGAGCCCGGAGACTGTTGCGAAGATGGGCCCGGCATCGGCTGCCCAGGCATCGGCTGCCCAGGCATCGGCTGCCCAGGCATCGGCTGCCCAGGCATCGGCGACGCGTACGGGGCGGGTGTGGCCTGACCGAACGCGGGCGCCTGCATGGCGGGGCTCTGGGGCGCGATCGGCGTCGCGGCGGCCGTGGCCACCCCCGGCCGCGAGCCGCCCGGCCGCACCGGGTCGCCGACGATCTCCACGCGCACGCGCGGCCCGCCGATCCCGAACTCGATCTCGTCGCCCGACGTGAGCGGATGACGGGTGACGCGCTTGCCACCCACGTGCGTTCCGTTACGGCTCCCGACGTCGATCAGCACCCAGGCGTCGCCTTCGCGCCGGATCTCCGCGTGCCGCCCCGAGGCGTCGAGGTCGGCATGGGGATCGAACGCCACCTCGTTGTCGGGCAAGCGACCGAAGCGGATCACCTCCCGGTCGAGCTCGATCACCCGCCCGGTGTGCGCACCGAAGGTCTGGTGGAGGCGGATCATGCGCGGCGCTCACCGACACGCCGAGCGGCGGACGCGCGACCGAGACGGACGAGCCGCGCCGACTCCGCGCCGTCGCGTCGCGTCCAGCCCCCCATCGGCACCACGACGCTCCAGCGCGCTCAGAAGGGGTTGTCCGGGAGCGGCGCACCGCCACCGCTACCGCCGCCGCGGGGACGGCGCTGGCGCGGCGGGCGCGTACGATGAGGTCGAGCGGGCGTCTGTCCCGACGCTTCAGCGGGCTCGGCGATGGTTTCGGGCTCCGGAACCGCAGGCTCCTGCAGAGAGACCTGCGCGTCGCCGCCCTCCGTCACGGTCACGGTCTGGGTGGCGACCTGCGCGTCGCCGCTCCGCGCTTCGAAGGTGTAGACCCCCGGCGCGAGGTCGAGCGTCATCCCGTCGGAGAGCGGCCCGCGATCCTCGCCGTTCACGAAGAGCGTACCCTCCTCGACGTCGGTGCTCACACGGACGGTGCCCTGCGCTCCTTCCGCCGGCGCCGGGGCCGGCTCCGGCGGCGCGGACGGAACCTCGGGGCTCGGCGCGGGCGGCGGTGTCACTTCACCGTGCGGCGCGGGCGTCGGCGCCGGCGGTTCCTCGTGGCTTCCGGAACCGCCGAACATGAAGAAGCCCCCCACCAACAATGTGAGCAGGAGCAGGAGACCGACGGCGATGAACATCCCCTTGCCGCCCGACTTGGGCGGGACCACCTCGACCGCCCCCAGCTCGCCGTCGTCGCGCTTGACGTCCGCGCCGGGCTTGGGCCCACCCGCCTTCATCGCCGTATCGCGCGGCGCCAGCGCCTGTCCGCGGTTCGTGTCCTCGGCCGGCAGCGGGTACTGCTGGTAGAGAACGCGCGCGCCGTCGGCGGCCTTGAGCCCAGCGCCATCGAACTCGGCGAGGATGACCGTGATGTTGTCGTGGCCGCCGCCGGCGTTGGCCATCTGGATCAGCTTGGCTGCGGCCTCGTCCAGCCCCTCCGAGCCGACCATCACGTCGCGGATCATCTCGCCGTGGACCAACCCGCTCAGGCCGTCCGAGCAGAGCAGCATGCGGTCACCCCGCCGCAGCTCGAGGAAGGTGAGGTCGACCGTGACCTCTTCGGTGGTCCCGAGCGCTTGGAGGATGATGTTCGAGTGCTCGAACGCCTCCGCCTCCTCCTCGGTGAGCTGCCCCGCCTCGATGAGCTGGTTGACCAGCGACTGGTCTTTCGTGATCAGCTCGAGCTGCCCGTTGCGGAGCACATACGCGCGGCTGTCGCCGACCTGACCGACGAAGAGCACGTTGTCGACCAGGCCCGCGAGCGTGGTCGTGGTGCCCATGCCGCGGCGGCTTCGATCCATCTTCGCTGCGCTGAAGATGCGGTGGCCCGCCTCCTCGATGGCGTGGACCAGCCGGCGCGCGAACACGTCGCGGTCGTCGGGCGCGTCCGCCTTGGCGAAGACCTCGTAGATGGTGTCGACGGCCATCTGGCTGGCGACCTCACCGGCCGCGGCGCCGCCCATGCCGTCGCAGACCGCGAAGATGCAGCCGCGATCGCCGAGGTCCGTATCGCGGGGGGCGTCGACCCCGCGCTTGCCAGCCACGAGATCGGCGACGAGGAAGTTGTCCTCGTTGTGCTCGCGCACCAGGCCGACATCGGTGCGCCCGAAGTAGCGGACGTGAACGGGCTCGCTCGGCGCGGGCTCGGGCTTGGCGGACGGCTCGGGAGACTCCGCGGGTGCGGGCTCGGCAGCAGCCGGCTCGGCAGCAGCCGGCTCGGCAGCACCTTGCTCGACAGCAGCCGGCTCGGCAGCGGTCGGCTCCGGAGCGGGCTCGACGGGAGCAGGCTCGGCCGCCGCCCCACCGACGGGCGCGGGCTCCGGCGCGGGATTCGCCTGGGAAGCGGGAGGCTCGGACGACGCGGGCGTCGCGGGCATCGGTGCCGCTCCCGACCACCGCCGGGTCAGATCAGCGAACGAACCGGGCCCACCGCGGAAGCCGTTGGCCCCCGAGGCGGGAGCGGCGGCGGGCTCGGCGACGACGGCCGGTGGCTCCTCGACCACCGCCGGAGGAGCCTTCGCGCCCACGGCCGAGGCGGGCTCGACCGGAGCAGGCTCCGCTGCGGCTCCGCCGGCCGGCTCCTTCTTGTCGTCGACTTTCGCCAGCGCGGCGACCACCGCGTCCGTGAGGGACGAGCCCCCGCGCTTGGCCGCCGTCGACTTGGTTCCGTCCGCCTTGCGCCCCCCCGCGGGGCCTTCGTGCTCGGCGCTCATCGTGCCCTCTGCCCTCCGCCGGACTCCGCCTCGAACCGGAACAGGTGGCGACCGACCCGAAACTGATCGCCGGGCCTGAGCGCACGCTCGCCCCGGAAACGAACCGCCGTGCCGTTCGATGAGCCGAGGTCGCGCAATGCGAAACGACGGCTCGCCCGATCGATCGTCAGCGCGGCGTGGCGTCGCGACATGAACGGATCGTCGGTGAAGACGAGATCTCCCTGCTCACGCCCGATCACGGTCTCGTCACGATACAGGTAATGGACATCGCGGCCTACCCCTTCGGTCGTGTGCTGCACGAGCCGCGCGATCCGCTGCACCTCGGGCGTCCCGAAGACCATCACGCCATGTTGCATCGCCGGCCCCAGCGGCAGCTCCGCCTCGGTCAAGAGCTCGAATCGCAGCACCTGCTGCCCGAGCAGGAGCATATCACCGTCCGCCAGATCGACGGGCTCGCGTATCCGCGCGTAGATCCCGTTGGCGCTGTCGAGGTCGCGCAGGAAGGCTTCGCCCTTCCGGAAGGCGAGCCGCGCGTGCCGAGGGGAGAGGTAAGGGTCGTCCGCGAGGACGATCTGCCCTTCGGCCCGGCCGATGTCGACCTGCTCTTCCTCGAGCGAGTAGCGCCGACCGTCGCTCCCGTCCTTGAGGATCGAGACCAGCTCTCCCAAGCTCCGCGGGGCGGCCGCCCGGACCGGCTCGCGGTTCGGTGCCGGCTCGCGGCTCGGTGCCGGCTCGCGGTTCGGTGCCGGCCGTCGGGAGGCCGCCGGGGCAGGCCGCGCCGCCGGCTCGATCGCGTCGCCCATCCCGTTGCCGAACGCGGGAGCCGGAGCGAGGGCCTTCGCGGCCGCGGGTGCGTCCGCGTAGCGCGCGCCGCAGAACTTGCAGAAATCCGCCCCTGGGTCGCCAACGCCGTAGCAGCGCCAGCAGACGGTGCCCTTGCCGGCCGCTTCGGGCGCGCTCGCGGCGGGCGGGCTCGGCTGCTCGCCCCGGAGCTGAAAGCCGCAGTGGTTGCAAAACCGCATGTGCGGCGCATTCTCACCGTCGCAGCGGGGGCAGCGCAGCGATGCGCGCTCCGCAGGCGCGGGGCTCGCTCCCCCGCGCGCCAGCCCGGTCGGCGGCGTCGGCATGCTGGACGCCCCCTCGGACGGCTTCCAATCGCCGAGCCGCGACCCGCAATCCTGGCAATACAAGCTCGTCGCGGGATTTTGCGCGCCGCAATTCTTGCAGACGATCATGCCCGGCGGAGTGGAACCCGTCGCGGGACCTCCCGTCAAGCGCAGCGCGCGCTTCGCGGCCGCGCGAGCGTCGCGTCCACCCTCGCGGCGACACTGCAGACGAGCGCGTCTCGGCAGCGGGCCGACGGGAGAGTCCTCGACGGACCTTCAATGCAGGCCGGAGTCCGCCAGGATGGAGAGCCCCACGTTGAGCTGGAGCGCCGCGTTCAGCCCGAGCCCCGCCGAACGTCGCGTCCGATCGCGTCCGGTCGTGAAAGGCGTCGTAGTGAAGAGCCAGGTCTGGGCGCCGACGGTGAGCGCGACCGACTCGGTGAGCTCGATCTCGGCGCTGGCTCCGGCCTCCGCCGCGCCACCGACTGTCGACACGGAGAACGTGTCGCCGAACACCAGCGCGCCGACGCCGATGTGGATCGCTGGGTGGATCGACCAGTCGTCGGCGAAGACGTACTGCACGCCCGCTCGGACGATCTGGGCGACACCGAGCTCGAAGACGCCACCGCTGTCGACGAACCACGCGTCGTAGGCGACGAGCACGCCGAGGCCGAAGGGCCAGCGGCGCTCGATCTCGACCCCGACCACCGCGCCACCGCCGAGCACGCAGAGCGAGTCGCCCGGACAGATGTCGGTGCGCTCCAGCGGGAAGACCGCGCCCGTGTGGACCTGCGCGATGAGCTCGGGACCCCGGTGCTCGGGCGAGGGTGGCGGCTCGACGTGGGCAGCTCCGTCGCCGTCCTCCTGTTCCTCATGCTCCTCCTGTTCGTCCTGCGCGCGCGCGTCCGACGCGGCGGCGGACCACAAGAGCGCAGCCGATGCGACCAACCCGGCGTACCTGAGCGCGCCCATCCCGCCGAGCCTAGCAGTCCGGTGAAGCGAGGCGCGAGCTTCTCCACGGACGGCGCCCCGTGCCGCGCGACAGCCCTCTCGGCAACCCCCGACGGCGGCGGCGCCGAGACTTTCCTCGACAGGGAGCGTGGGAGCGAGTAGACGGCTCTCGCGAATCGCCTTTTCCGTCACCCGCCGTGCGGCTGACCGCGCGGCCGGGCCCCGCCGCCCGACCTCTTCGCCTCCGTTTCCGACCGCCCCGCCGGGCCGTCGTCAGCCTTCCGGAGCCCCACCTCGGAGCCCGGATCCGGCCCTGCGAAACCAGGGTCGAGAGCGTTGTTGACAGGGTGGCACCCCCTCCTATATTGCTCGCGCCAAAAGGCCCCAGGTCGAGGTCGTATCCCGATGGAAATCTTTCTCCCCAAGCGCGCCGTCCGACAGATCCGCCTGTCCGCCCACGACGCGATCGAAGAGGGTGACACCGACACTCTTCGAGAGGACATCATCGAGGCGTTCAACGAAGAGCAGATCGAGGAGATCGAACGCCGGATTGACAGCGGGGACTTCTACGAGTTCCTGTCCGACATCCTCGACGAGTGGGCCGGCGACGAGATCGACGAGCTCTTCGAGCTCCTCGAGGCCCACCTCTCGGACGCCGGGGTCGAGATCAAGTACACCGACCCGGAGTTCGAGGACGAGGACGAGGACGAGGACGAGGAGGACGACGACGTCGAAGTCGAGTACGAGTCGGAAGACGCGGACGAAGACGTCTAGCCTTTTCGTCGAAGAACCTCGCTCCTCGGGCGGGACGTTCCGTCCGTCCGTACTTTCCCGCAGATGCTGCGCTATGGACGGCAGTCACGGGTGACGCGCGCCGCAGCGAGCCGCCGGGCGTGGCCGACCTCGAACTCGTCCAGGACGCGGGCCAGGACCGCGCAGCCCCGCTCCGGCTCGCCTCGTTCGATCCACATCGTGCCGAGCTCGTAGAGCGCGTCGTCGCGCAGCCGGCTGGTCGGGAAGCGGGCGTAGGTCTCGTTGAAGCTCTCGGCGGCCCGGGCGGGATCGTCGAGCCGGTCCCGGTAGATCCGCGCGATGCGCAGCTGGGCCGCGGGCATCCGAGGCAGCGTCTGGCTCCCCGGCGTGACGGTCTCCTCGTGCGGCGCGAGCATGCGCTGCAGGTGGGCGATCGCGCCCCGCTCGTCGCCGGCCTCCTCGGCCAGATCGGCCAACCGCCACAGCGCGTCGTCCCAGCGCTGACCGAAGGGATAGGGGTGCTCGCGGACGAGCCGCTCGAGCGCCTCCACCGCGGCGGCGCGGTCGTTCCTCTCCTCGGCGATGTCGGCCTCGTACCAGAGGATGTCGTCTCCGAGAATCGCTCTCCCCGACCCGCTCGTACAGGTCTCGTAGGAACGCGAGGCGCGGCTCGGGCGGCTGGTCGGCTCGCGCCTCCATGATCAGCCGGAGCGCGCGCGAGGCCGGGCCGTCCGAGGGGTGCTCGCGCACGACGACGAGGAGCGCGTCCATCGCCCGCTCGTGCTCGCCGAGCTCCTGCCGGATCAGCGCGGCGTCGAAGAGCGCTCGGACGGTGCGCCGAGAGACGGGACGGCGCGCGGCGAGGGCATCGAGCAACGCCAGCGCGTCTCGCTCGTGGTGCTCGCGCAGCAGGATGCGCGCACGCCGGTACTCGGCCTCGTCCCGGTCGACGCGGCGCTCCGCCGTCCTCGCGGCTTCCCCGTACGCCCGCGCCGCCTCGTCCATGCGCCCGTGGTGATAGTGCCGGGTCGCCTCCGCCATCGCCGCCAGGTGCGCATCGCCCCGCGGCTGCGAGAGCGTCGGGGTGCAGCCGGCCGCGGTCGCGAAGAGCGCGAGGCCGAGCGCGGCGCGGGTGCTCACGACTGCGCGAGCTCGCCGAGGAGCGCGACCGCCCGATCGATCGCATCGGCGTCCACGTCGAGGTGGGTCACCGCGCGAACGCGGCGCGGCGCCATGGCGCTGAGCAGGACGCCCGCCTCGCGGGCGCGGGCCACGAACGCCGGCGCGTCGTCGACGTCGAAGTTCACGATGTTCGTCTGCACCGAGTCGAGGAATCGAGGGTGATGCCGGGCAGCGCCGCCAGCCCGGTCGCGAGGCGGTGGGCGTTGTCGTGATCGACCGCGATGCGGGGCAGGTGATGGTCGAGCGCATAGAGCGCGGCGGCGCAGAGCACGCCGACCTGGCGCATGGCGCCGCCGAGCATCTTCCGCGCCCGGCGCGCCTCGCGGATGAGGTCCTCGGTGCCGGCGAGCACCGAGCCGACCGGCGCTCCGAGCCCCTTCGAGAAGCAAGCGCTGACACTGTCGAAAGGTGCGGCGAGCTCCTCGGGCTGACTCCCGCTGGCAGCGGCCGCGTTCCAATCCGCGCCCCGTCGAGGTGCGTGGCCAGCCCGAGCTCCCTCGCCCGCGCGCAGACCGCCTCGACCTGAGCCTGCGGCCAGACGACGCCGCCGGCGCGGTTGTGGGTGTTCTCGATGGTCACCAGACGCGTGCGCGGCATGTGGAACGCGTCGGGCGGATAGATCGCCGCCTCCATCTCGCGCACCGTGAACGTGCCGCCCGTTCCGACGGGACTGAGCTGAACGCCCGCGAGCGCGCCGGCGCCGCCGGACTCGTAGAGCGTGCAGTGGGCATGCTCGCCGACGATGACGTCGTCGCCCCGGCGACAGTGCAGCATCAGGGCGAGCTGGTTGCCCATCGTGCCCGAGCTGACGAAGAGCGCGGCGTCCTGGCCGAGCAGCTCGGCGGCGCGCTCCTCGAGCCGGCGCGCGGTCGGATCCTCACCGTAGATATCGTCCCCCACCTCCGCCGCAGCCATCGCGTGGCGCATGCCCTCGGTGGGTCTCGTAACCGTGTCGGAACGAAGATCGATCGCCATGCGGCGCGGAGCATAGCAGCTCCTTGACTGCGTCCTCGCGGTGGGCTAGTTCCGTCGTCCTTTCGGTCGGCCACCTTAGCTCAGGGGTAGAGCAACGGTTTCGTAAACCGTAGGTCCGGGGTTCAATTCCCCGAGGTGGCTCTCAGCGGGTTTCCGCAACGATCACGCCGGGTTGGCCTTTGCCCCCGGCGTTTTCTCTTCCGTCCGCACCGTTCCCGTCGCCACCGTGCGCGGGGACCGATCGAGCGCGGACGGAGGAGCTTTCTTCCCTCGCGCGCGCGCCACCGAATAGGATCGCCTCCGTGGGCTACGGGGTCGGAGACACGCTGGACCGGCGCTACCTGCTGAAGCGCTCGGTGGCGTCCACGGAGCGCGCGCTGCTCTTCGAGGCGCAGCACGCGCACCTCGATCGCACGGTCGCGGTGCGGCTCCTCTCGGATCAGGCGCTCCAGGACCCGAAAGCCCGGGCCGTGCTGCTCGCCGAGGCCCGAATTCTCGATCGAGCGCGCCACCCCGGCGTGTTGCGCGTGATCGACGTGGCCGAGACGTCCACGCGCGAGCCCTATCTCGTCACCGCCCCGCTCACGGGTCGACCGCTCGACGGAGTGCTGGCCGTCCGGGGCGCCCTGGCGCTGGAGGAGGCCATCGAGGTGACGGTCTCACTGGGCGAAGCGCTCGCCCACGCTCACACCCTCGGCATCACGCACGCCGGACTCTGCGCGTCGAGCGTCCTGCTCGCCCACCCCACGCCCCCCGAGAACGGCGCACCGAGCGAGCTCGGAGCCAAACTGCTCGATTTCGGCATCGATCCGGGTCCCACCAGCGTCGTGGCCGGACCGCTCGCCGCGATGGGCTACGCTTCCCCGGAGCGGCTCAAGGGAGACGAAGCCGCTCCCACCGACGACGTGCACGCGCTCGGCGCGCTCTTCTTCGAGATGCTGACCGGCGAGCTGCCCGCCGAGGGCTCGCTGACGAGCTCGGCCGGTCTCCCGGAGCCCATCCTCGACGTCGTCCTGCGCGCGCTCGCGCCGCGTGCGAGTCGCTTCGAGAGCTGCGACGCGCTGGTCCGCGCGCTGAAGGACGCGACCGCCACCCACGCGCTCCCGGCGTCGGTCCCGCCACCCCGGCGCCGTGCCCATGCGCGCGCCGGGTACGTGACGCCGGTCCGGATCCGGCTGCCGAACGGCCTCGCCGTCGACGGGCGT
Organism: uncultured Pseudomonadota bacterium; assembly: GCA_963832725.1. Classification (GTDB taxonomy): domain Bacteria; phylum Myxococcota_A; class Polyangia; order Polyangiales; family Sandaracinaceae; genus JAEZBP01. Next base: position 1,522,422 of record CAWHVG010000002.1, on the reverse strand, counting down.
ACCGAGGACGTCTCCGAGGGCGGCCTGCTGATGTTGACCACCGCGGAGGTGGCCGCCGACGAGTCGGTGCTGGTGCGCTTCGCCCTGCCGATGAGCGGTCGCCTGGTCAGCGTGCCCGCCGAGACGCGCTGGGCGCGGGAGACCCGCGGCGAGGCGCGGGCGATCGGCCTGCGCTTCCTCGACCCTGGAGACAAGGTCCTCGAAGACGTGCGGGCCTACGTCGCGCTCCTCGGCGACGAGCACCGCGTCTAGCGGTCCTGCACCGGCCACCTCCGCGCCACGGGTGAGCCGGATCGCCGCGCGGGAGCAGCCTCCCGAGCGGCCGAGAGACGCCGCCGACTCGCCCTCCGGCGACCGTCCGACACCGGCCCCGAGCGCGCCCGGGCACGCCCGACGGATCGCAATGGCACCCGACGATCGCCCGGCGATCGCCTCGACCACGAAAAAATCGATCGCTTTTCCCCGGCCCTTCTAGCCCGGGAGGCGAACCCCTCAGCGCGGCCGGCGCGGCGGGCCTCCGCCGGGGCATCACGAGCCGCACGCCCCCCAATATTATGCGTTTTCGCCCGTACTCTGCGGCCCGAGGGGCGGCGAGCGCCCGCGGCGTGGCGCTGCATCGCGCCGCCGATCCGAGCACGGGAGGCCCCGTTCGAGGGCCCGCGACAATGACCTGGCGCATCTCCAGGGGCCTTTCGGAGGCGCTACAGGTTTGACACGGTCAGATGAGCCTCCTACAGTCGGCCGTCAATACCCGTTGACACGGAGCTTCAATGGCACGAGCGAAAAAGATGACCCGGCGAGGCAGCCCCGAAGCGATCGCAAAGCGAAGGGCGGCCCGCTCACTGAACCGACTTTTCGACCAGGGAGCGGTGGCGCAAGCCATGGACGGCCGCACCCTCAAGCGCAAGCGGCGGCTGCTCAAGGAGCTGCAGGACGGCAAGCGCGGTGAGACGCTCAAGGCGCACGAGGTGCTCAGCCACGTGACCGAGCTGCTCGGGATGGGTGAGAACCTCACCAGCATCCGCAAGCTCAAGCCGCGGCTTCCCCCCTCGCCTCCCCTCACCGACGAGATGCTGGGCGTGATCCGCGACACGCAGGCGAGCTACACGTTCGACACGCGCGCGTGGAAGCTCCTCGGCATCGACATCGACGCGATCGTCGCCGGCGGCGATGGCACGAGCCCCGCGCCCGCGAAGCGCGCCCGCAAGTCGACCACCCGCAAGAAGACGTCGCGCAAGAAGAAGGGCTGATCGGCCCCCTTCGCGACGACCTCGATCCGGGGGCGGCGACCGTGTCCGCCCCCGCTCGTGCCCCTCTCGCGGCGTCCTCCTCTCGGGAGGCGTGCGCCGGGAAGAGCGCGGCACCATCGGCTCTCCTCCGGAGCCGGTCCGGACGCGGATTCTCGTTCCAAGCGAACGCGACCAGCGCGGGCAGCCACCTCGCGTCGACCGACGCACGGCTGCTCGCCTCCGGAACAGATACCGTTCCGTCCCGCCGTACAGCGCGCTCCGGAAGCGCTCACGAGCCCTCTCGAATCGGCGGCCGAGAACGCGCACCGCTCGACGGCGAACGCCGACACGGCGAGCTGCGCTTGGCGCCGGCCACGGCAGACCAAAACCCGCTCCCACGATTCGGTCGGATGCGTGGGAGCGTCCCGCCGGCGACGCTCCCGAGCCGGATGTGGTCGGCGACCGGCGCATCGCGTCTGACCGCGCAGCGAGCTCGCATCTCGTGCAACGGCGCACGCCCAATCTCGGTGCCGGCGCCGAACGGCGTCCGTCGGGACTGCCGCCTCGCACAACCGCGTATCGGCCCGAGCCGGATCTCCTCGCCGCGGTCGCATCCGCTCGATGGAAGTCGGAGACCCCGTCTCGGCGAGGGCTCGCGCATCGCTGCGCCTCCCCCGCGACCCGCCGATCCGGATCGAACTTCGGAACACAGGTGCTAGACCCGGGCCATGGCCATCAGCGCCTTCGACATGTTCACCATCGGGATCGGCCCCTCGAGCTCCCACACCGTCGGACCGATGCGGGCCGCGGCGAAGTTCGTGACCGGACTGGCGCAGCGGGGCCTGCTCGAGCCCACCCGGCGCCTCGAGGTCGAGCTCTTCGGCTCGCTCGGCGCCACGGGCAAGGGTCACGGCACCGACCGCGCGGTCTTGCTCGGGCTCGAGGGCGAGGAGCCGGAGACGGTGGAGACGGACTCCATCCCCGCCCGGATCGAGCGCATCCGTGCGGCGCGCACGATCGCCCTGCTCGGCCGTCACGAGCTGCCCTTCGACCCGGACGCCGACTTGGTGTTCCACCGGCGGCGGGCGCTGCCGGGTCATCCGAACGGCATGCGCTATCGGGCGCGGGACGCGGCCGGCGAGGTGCTGCGCGAGCGGGTCTTCTACTCCGTCGGCGGCGGGTTCGTGGTCGACGACGCCGCGGCCGACGAGGACCGCATCGTGGAGGACGAGACGGTCCTCCCCCATCCCTTCGAGAGCGGCGCCGAGCTCTTGGCGGGCACCCGCGCCACGGGCCTCTGCATCAGCAGCCTGATGCTGGAGAACGAGCAGGCCTGGCGCCCCCGCGCGGAGGTCCTCGCCCGGCTCGACACCATCTGGGGCGCGATGAAGGGCTGCGTGCAGCGCGGCTGTGAGCGCGAGGGCATCCTCCCCGGCGGCCTCAAGGTCAAGCGACGGGCCGCGTCGCTCATGCGCAAGCTCCGCAACGACGCGAGCGGCGACCCGCTGACCGCCCTCGACTGGGTCGACCTGTGGGCGCTGGCGGTCAATGAGGAGAACGCGGCCGGCGGTCGGGTGGTCACGGCGCCGACCAACGGCGCGGCCGGCATCATGCCCGCCGTCCTCAGCTACTACGAGCGCTACAGCCCGAACTCAGACGCCGACGGCATCCGCCGCTTCCTGCTCACCGCGGCGGCCATCGGCATCATCTTCAAGACGCGCGCCTCCATCTCGGGCGCCGAGGTCGGCTGCCAAGGCGAGGTCGGGGTGGCCTGCTCGATGGCCGCCGCGGGCCTCTGCGAGGTGATCGGCGGCACGCCGGAGCAGGTCGCCTGCGCGGCCGAGATCGGCATGGAGCACAACCTGGGGCTGACCTGCGATCCGGTCGGCGGCCTGGTGCAGGTCCCCTGCATCGAGCGCAACGCGATGGGCGCGGTGAAAGCGATCAACGCCGCCCGCCTGGCCATGCGCGGCGACGGCAACCAGAAGGTGAGCCTCGATCAGGTCATCGAGACGATGCGGCAGACCGGCGCCGACATGAAGACCAAGTACAAGGAGACCGCCCGCGGCGGGCTCGCGGTCAACATCATCGAGTGCTGACGCTCCGTCGCTGCGCCTCCCCTGCGCCGGCGGCCCCATCGGCGGCGTCGACGCGGGTTCGCACGACTCCTCACGGCGGCTCGAGGCTGAAGCCGTCTTGGCTTCGGGGCTGCGTCCGATTCGGCGACGGCCGTCGATGCTCACGCCGCCGCCGAGAGCTCCTCGATCAGGCGGCGCAGCTCAGGCAAGCGCACGGGCTTGATCAGGTGGGCCGCGAACCCGAGGCTCGCCGAGCGCTCGCGCGCCCACGGATCCGAGTAGCCCGTGACGGCCACGAGCGCGAGGGGACCGCTCACCGCCGCGCGGAGCCGCACTCCCAGCTCGTGTCCGTCGATCGCGGGTAGCCCGATGTCGAGCAGCGCCACGTGCGGGTGGAACGAGCTGGCCAAGTCGAGCGCCTCGTCGGGCAGGCGGGCGACCGCCGTCGCGATCCCGCGACGCTCCAACGCGTGCGAGAGCAGGGTGGCCAGCGAGGAGTCGTCGTCGACGACGAGCACCCGCGGGCGGTCGGCGACCGCGCGCACGTCGAGGCTCTCGGTCATGCTCACCTCCGAAGGACGTGGGACGGCCCGCGCCGACACCCCGACGCGTCCCCCACGGCGAGCTGCAACGCACCTCGCGTGCCGGATTCATCGCACGCTCGGGAGGCCCCCAGAAAGACGCCAGCGTGCCTCGATTGCGCAGCCGGTTCCGCCACGCGAGGGGAGATTTCCCGCAACCGGCGAGCACGAGACGAGGAGACCCCGACCTCAGCGAGCCCGACCTCAGCGAGCCCGACCTCAGCGACCCGCGGCTCAGCGACGCTCACCTCGGAGCGCCGCGACCTGCTCCCCGACCTCGGCCGCCCGCACGCGGTTCGGCGCCAGCGCGCGCCCGAACACGATCTCCACCCGCGACCAGAAACGGCGAGGCCACTTCGCGAAGGGCGCGCCACCGGCGTAGCTGAAGATGCTGCCCCAGAGCCCGCGCAACGCCACGGGCACCACCGGCACGGGTCGCCTGGCCAGGATGCGCTCGAGCCCGGGCCGGAAGACGTCGAGCTCCCCATCGCGGGTCAGCTTGCCCTCCGGAAAGAGGCCGACGATCTCCCCTTCGGCCAGCGCGCGGTCGATCTCCTCCATCGCGCGCTCCAGCCGCGCGGGGTCCTGGCTACGCGGCGCGATGGGGATGACGCGGACCAGCCGGAAGAACCAGCGCAGCATCGGCTGATCGTGGATGCGGTGATCCATCACGAAGCGGACCGGTCGCCGGCAGTGCGCGCCGAGGACGAGGGCGTCGGCGTAGGAGACGTGGTTGGCGGCCAGGATCGCCGGCCCGTGATTGGGCACGTGCTCGAGGCCCTCGACGCGGACCCGGTAGATGCACCGCACGAAGGCGTGCACGGCGAGGCGCATCACGAAGTCGCGGGTGAGCAACGCGACGACGATCGTCGCCACCACGCTCAGCGCGGCCGTCCACAGGAGGAGCGCCGAGAGCGAGAGCCCGAGCGCAGCGAGCCCGGCCGCGAAGGCGGCCGCCGCCACCATGAAGATCGCGTTCACGATGTTGTTGGCGCCCACGATCCGCGCGCGCTCTTCGACGGCGCTCCGCTCCTGCATCAGCGCGTAGAGCGGTACGACGTAGAGGCCGCCGGCGACGCCGAGCGCGAAGAGGTCGAAGCCGAGCCGCGAAGGCACCGCTCCATCGCCGGGTGCGGCGCTCACCGAGAACGCGAGGTCGATCAGGAGCGCGCTCACCGCCAGCGACGCGAGCGCCACCCACCCGAGCTCGATCCGCCCGCCGCCGAGCCGCTCGGAGAGCACTGATCCCAGGCCCACGCCCACCGAGAAGATGGCGAGCAAGACCGTGATGGTCCGCGAGTCACCGCCGATCGCGCGGGTCGCGATCAGCGGGAGTTGAGCCAGGATCAGCGCCCCCACGAACCAGAACCAGCTCGCGCCGAGGATGGCGCGGAAGGCGGGTCGGTTGTCCCGCGCGCGCCGGAGGATCGCCCGAGTGCTCCGCGCCACGTTCCAATCGACGGGCGGCGCGGCCGGGCTGGCAGGCGCGGCCGGGATGGCGCGGCTCGCGAGCCACCCCGCCGCCGCCACGGTGACCAGCACCGCGCCGATCGCGCTCACTCCGATCCCCTCGAGCGCGACCACCAGCCCGCCGAGCAAGGTCCCCCCGAGGATGGCCAGGAACGTCCCGGTCTCGACCAGCGCGTTACCGCCGACCAGCTCGCCGACCTCGAGGTGCTGCGGGAGGATGGCGTACTTCAGCGGCCCGAAGAACGCGGACTGGGTCCCCATCGCGAAGAGCGCGAGGAGGAGGAGCGGCAGGCTCCCGAGCTGGAAGGCCAGCGCGGCCGTCAGCATCACGATCACCTCGGTCCCCTTGAGCCAGCGGATCAGCAGGGCCTTGTCCACCGCGTCGGCGAGTTGGCCGGCGATGGCGGAGAAGAGGAAGAAGGGCAGGATGAGCAGCGCCGAGCAGAGGTTGACCAGCGCGAGCACCGAGAGCCCGGCCGGCGCCACGCCGACCGTGACGGTGACGACGAGCGCCGCCTTGAAGAGGTTGTCGTTCAACGCGCCGAGGAGCTGAGTGCAGAAGATCGGCGCGAAGCGGCGGGTGCGCAGCAGAGCGAGCATGGGGAGCCCGCCTTTGCCAACCTCGTGCCGGAGTCGTCGCGCCGGGACGAGATCAGTTGCCGGGCGACGACGCGTACACGGCGTGTCCGGTCGCGGTCACGCGATGTACGACCGCGCGCGCCGGATGCCGGAAAAGGCCTCCACGCACGGCCGGGAATGGCTCATCCTCACGGTCCGTTGCCGAACCCCACGACACCCAGATCGTCGCCACCATCGCGGCGCTCAGGCGCAATGCACTCCGCACGCGGCTCCGCGCGCGGGCGGGAGCGTTCGCTCAGCGGTCCGAACGGAGCCCCGGGGCGTCCGGCTCGGGGATCGTGCGGGCAAGGCGCTTCGACGGGCCCGACGGTGGCCGGACGCTTCGGCTCACTCGCCCTTGGCGCGGCGCCGCATCATCTGCTGCACGGCCTGCCGGCTCACGCCGAGGCGCTTGGCGGCGCGCGCCTGGTTGCCCTCCTCGAGGGCGAGCGCCTGGTCGAGCATCATGTCCCGCACGGCCTCTTGCATCTCCTTGACCGAGCGGACGCCGACCTGGGCCTTGAGCATCGGATCGAGGGCGGGCGCCGCGCGGGCGAGCACGATCAGCTCATCCATCCGTTCGGCGAGCTCCGCCTTCGGGATGTATGCGCGCACACCGTAGCAGGCGAGCGCGAAGCCCTCCGTGGCGTCGGCCGAACCGCTGATGGCGATGACCGCCGGCGCCGGGTTGAGGTGCGACGCGAACACGGCCACCTCGACCCCGCTCTCGTCGCCGAGCCGTACGTCGAGGAGGATCAGGTCGATGTCGTCTTCCTTCCGGAGCGTCCGCGCGGCGGACGTGACCGAATCGGCCTCGAGCACGACCTCACAGCGCGGCCCCATGAGCCGGAGCAAGGTCCTGCGCATGATCGGGTCGTCCTCGACGATGAGGACCGTCCCGAAATCGTGCTCCCTCTGTCGTACGTCTTCCAACGGGGGCAATTTCCCCGCACCCGAGCCAGCATGCCACGGCCAACCGCAATTGGACGCCTTCCGCCCCTCGAGAGCCCCTCCCCGTGACCCCGAATCTCGTCCTCGCCGCCCTACTCTTCGTGCGCGCCGCGTGCGGAGTCCCGATCCGTCGGCGCGAGAGCGGGTACGGATCGGTGCTCGCCTGGACCGCAGCGCTCGCGATCCTCGCGGCGGCCCGGGTGGTCGCGGAGGTGGTGGGCGCCCCGATCCACGGGCTGGAGAGCCTGAAGGTCGCCGTGTGTTGCCTCGGGCTGTGGGCGGTGGCCCGCCAGACGCTCGAGGGTCGCTCGCCCTCGCTGCCGATCGTGTTGACCGTCGCAGCGGCCGGGATCGGGCTGACCCCGGCGCTCACGCCAGCGGGCCGAGAGTGGCTTCGGAGCGGCGTCACGCTGCTGGGCGTGGCGGGCGCCTGGTGGGCGGTCGGGCGCGCGCTCTCCCGCCGACGCGTGACGCGGCCGGGGATCGCGCAGCTCGTCACCCTCGTGTACGCGGCCCAGGGCGCGGCCCTGGCCACGGTCGGCGGAGCGAGCGGTTGGCAGCGCGCGCTGCCCGGGTTGGTGGCGGCCGGCGCGACGCTGGTGGCCGAGGTAGGTTGGATCGTCCTGAACGAGCGGAGGCGAGCGGCACATGTCGACGATCGTGACGAGCAGCTTCGCCCTGCTGAGCGCGGGGGCGATCTGGTGGACTTGGCGGAAGCGGTTCGAGGCCGAGGCCCTCGCGGAGAGCGCGCGTCTCGAGGCACGCGAGAACCGTGAGCTCGCGGACGCCGGCCGTTCCGCCCGCGCTCTGGCCCACGACCTCGGCAACTTGGTCGCCATCCTCCACCTGAACCTCCAGCAGCTCGACTGCAGCGAGCCGGAGAGGGCGCGCGAGACGGTCGAGGACGTGCAGCGGGCCGCGCTGGCCGTGCACCGCATGTTCGCCGAGTGGCGGAGCGGCAAAGCGCGCGCCTCCAGCGGATCGAGCGCCGTCCTGCTGACGACCCTCTGCGGCCTGGTGAGTCGGACCGGGATCGAGATCGAGTCACGCGTCCAGGGAAGCCTCCCCTTCGAAGGCGCGGACGAGGACGTCGTCCGCGTGCTGGAGAACCTCCTCCTGAGCGCCGGTCGCGAAGCCATCCGCGCCGGCGACCCGCGGGTGGAGGTGAACATGTCGGACGACCAGCTCCGCGTCGTCAGCCGCATCCGCGACGCGGAGCGGCTGGACGAGCGGATCCACGAAGGGGGCCGCAGCTTCCAGTTCTCCACCGGACGCGGGCTCGAACTCGCGCGCGAGGCCGCGTCGCGGGTCGGCTGGCGCCTGGTCCACGCGGTCGACGACGAGCGCGTGACCTTCGTCGTCCGCCCGGCCGTGATGAGCGTCACGCCGCGGTGAGCCGGGGGCGCCCACCACGCAGGCATCGACGCCGCCCGATCAGCTCCCGGGCGAGAGCTCGTTCTCGAGGCTCGAGAGATCCGGCAGCTCGTCCAGGTTCGGCAGCACGATGATCTCGATGCGCCGGTTCTGAGCCCGACCTTCCTCGGTGCTGTTGCTGGCCACCGGCTGCGTGTCGGCATAGCCGGCCGCCGCCAGCCGCTCGGGCGGCATCCCGTGCTCGGCCAGGAAACGCACGACGGCCACGCCGCGCGCCGCCGACAGCTCCCAGTTGCTGTCGTAGCGGCTGTGCCGGCCCACCGGGATGTCGTCGGTGTGGCCCGCGACGAGGAAGTTGCGGTTCGGCACCGCCGCCAGGACCTCGGCCACGCGGCCCAACGCCTCCTGGCCGGCGTCGCGCAGCTCGGCGTGGCCCGAGTCGAAGAGCACGTTCTCGGGCAGCTCCACGACCATGTTGCCGCGCACCACGCGCACCCGGAGCTGCCCGGCGGCGATCATGTCGTGGAACTGCTGCGCCATGTTGCGGAGCGCCGCGAGTCGGCCTTGCTGCGCCGCCTCCCGCGCCCGCGCCGCCTCCAGCTCGTGCTGGAGCTGCTCGCGCAGGTTGGTCATGTCGCTCAGGTCGGCGCCGCGCGCCTCGAGCAGATCGCTCAGCTCGCGGTTGCGTGCTTCGAGCTCCGTGATGTGCTGCTGCGCCTGGTGCAGGTCGTTCCGGGCCGAGTCGAGGTCCGACTGCAGCGCCGCGTTCTCCGCCTGCCAATCCCGCCCGCCGCAACCGGCGATCGAAGCACCGATCAGGGCGAGGCCCAAGCCCGCGAGGAGCGTCCTGTTCTTCATGCGCCCGTTCGTAAATCGATCGGGGACCGCGGCGCAAGCCTCGGCGCGCGACGGCACCGGGAAGTTGCGACCCGGCGAGATGGGGTGGGAATCGCCGATGGGGGAGACTAGGATGGCCGGCCATGAGCGACGAGCGACGCGGTGCGCGGCGGTACGTTCTGTGGATCCCGGTTCAGATGAGCAGCGGTCCGGACGTCCAGATCCTGGCGGTCAGCCGCAACATCAGCGGGAGCGGCGCACTCCTGATCGCGGGCGCCAGCCTCGAGCTCGGCGAGCGCGTGGAGCTCGTCCTGCAGCTCCCGGGCAGCTCCGAAGAGCGCAAGCTCGGCGGCGAGATTGTGCGGCTGGAGACCAACGAGGAGGATCCCGAGGGCCTCTGGCGACACCGGATCGCGGTCCGCTTCGACGAGGAGGTCGGCGACCTCGAGCCCGAGTTCGAGAGGCTCGAGTCCAAGGCCCGGACCTGACGTCACAGGCCCGAGCGGCCCGTTCAGAACGCGAAGACGACGTCCGACGAGAGCTGGTTCGCCGCCCGCTGAGCCAGCCGGCGCAGCTCGCCGTAGTCCTCCGGCGCCACCTCGGAGCAGGTGCGCTGGTACTCGACCGTGACGGTCGCCCGTCGCCCGTGCGTCTCCGTGTGGCGCGACACCGAGAAGCAGGCGTGCTCGATGTCGAAGTCCTCCGGCGTCCGCACGATGCGCGCGCCCTCGGGCGCCTCGTAGTGGATCTCCCAGCGCCCCGAGTCCGGCGCGCCCAGACGCAGCGGCGTGCGGCGCTCCTCCAGCCGGGTCAGCGCGCCGAGCGCGAAGGGCGAGGGGACCGACAGACGATGATCCGCGCCCTGCGGCTGAAGCGCGGACGACGCGTCGAGGGCGAGATCGAGCTCGACCGGGTGCCAGATGTCGTCCGTGTTCTCGCTCTCGGCCCGGCTCACCGTCGCGCCGCGGAAGATCATGTTCGCGATGTTCTGGTAGAGCTGGTGCGCCCGCTCCTCGTTGCGCACGAAGCGCCGGATGGTCGAGGCGCCGCCGCCACGGGCCGTGCAGCGCGCCTCCGCGTTCGCGTGCTCGCTCGACGCCACCTGCACATCGACGCGACAGCGGAAGTACTGCTCGTCCGGCGTCTGGTACGGGATGTCGATGAACTCGTAGTCGCCACCGTTCGGGTCGAGCACCAGCGCGGTCGCGCCCTGGTCGTCCGGCCGCAGGTTGCCCATGTCGAGCCCGTCGGTCGTCGGATCCATGAAGAAGCCGCTCTCGATCCCGTCCTGCGCCGGCACGTACACGATCGCGTGGTTGAACTGCTGGTTCGGCACGTCGCGGAGCACCCGACCCGCGCGCGTCGTCCGCAGCACGGCGAAGCGCAGATCCAGCCCGACCTCGCGGCCGAGCAGGATCATCAGCACCGCCTTGTCCTTGCAGTCGCCGTAGCCGCGCTCGAGCACGACCGGGCAGGAGTGCGGGCGCACCCCGGCGATGCTGTTCTCGTAGTCCTGCTGGTAGCGGATCTCTTGCGCGACGTAGTGGAAGATCCTCTGCAAGCGCTCCTCCGGCGTCGTCGCGCCCTCCGTCAGCCGCGTGGCCAGCGCCCGGAGCTGCGCGTTGCTCTCGAAGACCTCGCTCAAGAGCGCGCGCTCCCAGTCCACGTAGCCGCGCCAATCGGTCAGCGTGCTGAGCGTCACGGTCGCCAGCAGATCCCGCGCGGGCGGCATCGACGGCTCGGGCACCAGCGGCGGCACGTTCGCCGCCGTGAAGACGTGCAGATCACGGTCGCCCTCGTGCCGCACCTCGTGATGGATCGGGCCCGCGGATGTCCATCGCCAGCTCGCGCCCGGCCGGCAGCTCCACCACCCAGCGGCCCTCGACGAGCTGCCGCTGCACGCCCTGGAAGAGCCAGGTCGACACGAACTGGTTGGGCAAGAACGCCGGAGGCGGGTCGTGATAGACGTACTGCAAGACCACCCGGCTGCCGACGTCCAGCCCGCGGAAGCGCACGCTCCCACTGCGGATGGACGAGGCCTCCTGCCGGTGCCCCTCTGCGCTCATCGCGTACGCCTTCAGGATCCGCGCTCGCGGCGGCACGTGCATCTGGATGAGATTGTCGTGTCCGTCGGTGGTCGCCGCCTGGTAGATCTGGGTGATCCGCCGCATCGACGAGCCGTCCTGCTGGACCGAGGTGACCTCGTCGTCGAGCAGGAGCACCGTATGCGCGCCCGGGTGCACCTCGACCTGCGACGCGAGCACGGCCTCGATGCGCTCGTCGCTCGGCATCAGCTCGCGGTCCGGGTCGTCCTCGCCCTGACGGAGGAAGTCCACGCGGTCGGCCAGCGCGCTGTCGTCGGGATTGCGCGCCAGCGCCGCCGCCCACTCCGTCAGCGCCGCCGCCGGGTCGTGATCCTCGTAGGCCATCGTGCCCAGGCGGTGCCAGGGTCGCGACCACACCGGATCGCGCGCCCTCCGCCTCGCGATAGACCTCGCGCGCATCGTCGCGCCGCCCGGCGTAGCGGAGGTAGTCGCCGAGCGTGATCAGGTGCTCGACGCTCCAGGGCGCCAGCGCGCGGAGCCGCTCGGCATAGCGAACGCTCGCCGCGTGGTCGTCGCGCCAGCGGGCCAGGGCGGCCAACTTCCCGAGGTTCCAAGAGTGCCCGGGCTCCAGCGCGTCGGCGCGCTCGTAGAGCCGCTTGGCGCGATTGAGATAGCCGCGCGATTGCACGCAGCTCCCGAGCGCCCGGATGGCCCAGCCGCTGTCCGGCCAGCGCTCGATCGTCGTCTCGAGCGCGTCGCACTCCTCTTCACGGAAGTGACGGTCCTCGAACGTGCCGGCCAGCTCCATGTGCGCGAGGCGCGCGTCCGGCGTGAGCTCGATGGCCCGCCGCAGATCCTCGATCGCGCGATCGTAGCGATTGCGCTCACGGTAGAACGCGCCGCGCTGCCAGAGGAAGCCGGCCATCTCCGGGTAGCGCTCGACCGCCTCGTTCAGGAGTATCCATCGCCTGGCCGAGCTCCTCGTTCGTCCAGTGCGTGAGGACCGTCCGGTAGAGCACGACCGGATGGTGCGGCGCCGCCTCCAGCAGGCCGCGGGCGTGAGCCAGCGCGTCGCCCTCGAAACCGTTCCGCACCGCGTCGTCGTGGGTCAACAGCAGCCGGCGCAAGGGCGGCTCCACCGCCTCGAGATCCGCAGCCAGCGGGCTCTCGTTGGGCGGCATCTCGTGCGCCTCGACGGCCGGCACCTCGTGCAGCGCGCGCTCGTAGTGCAGCCCGGCCAGCGGCTGCCCGTCCACGTCGGTGATGCGCGCGCCGAGCACCCACGCGCCCTCGTCGTCCTGCGCCGACTTCACGAGCAGCCGGTTCCAGCCCTGCTCGAGGTGGATCGGCACCACGATGTTGTCGGTCGCCAGCCGCGCGATGCGCTCTTGATCGATGACGATCTGACCGTTGAGCCAGACCCTGAGGCCGTCGCCGGCGCTGACACGGAGCTCTGCGTCGCGCGGCCGATCGCTCTCGACGTGGGTCAGCAGATAGGCCACCGCCCACCGGTCGGGGCTGACCTGATTGCCGAGGCGCACCATCCCGCTCCGGTCCATCTGCGTCGCGTCGCGCCAGCGCACCGGCATCAAGAGCCCGCGCACGTCCGCGTCGAAGTCGATCTCGTGCTCCGGCGGCGCCTCGGCCAAGAGACCGCGCCCCTGATCGTTGTCGAACGCGCCGATCAGCTTCCACTGATCGATGAACCCGAGGTCGGCGGTCAGCGCCTCGGCGTCGTGAAAGCGCTCGCGGGACTCGTAGAGCACGACCAACCGCCGCGCCGCGTCGGCCCGCGCGCTCGGACGGGGATGCTCGCGCGCGATGGCCTCGAGCAGCGCGATGCTGGCGCTCGTCTCGGCCGTCGTCAGGTCGTGGGTGAACGCGCGGTCCAGATAGATGGACGTGAACGGCGTCCGCCTGTCCGCCGCCGCTCGCATCCAGTGCGCCCACGCCGCCGCGTCGTCCTCGCGCAGCTCGGCGAGCTCGGCCGCCATCTCGTGCAGCGTCGCGTCGCTCGGGTGCTGGGCCAGGAGCCGCTCCACCTCCGGCTTCATCGCGCTCGGATCCATCTCGGGCGCGTAGAAGCGCGCCGCGAGCGCGCTCACCTCTTCGGCGCCATCCGTCTCCGAGAGCGCGAATCGATCCGTCGGCGCGACATCCCGGAAGCTCGGAAAACCGCTTCCGGAGGCACACGAACCGGCGAGGGAGGCGAGCACGAGGACGAAGAGCGAGACGCGGCGGCTGATCATGTCCGCTTTCCTTACGAACGTCTCGGCGTGCTCGCAAGCACGGGTGAGCCCGCCTACACACCCCCGAAATTATTCCCGCTTTCCTTCGACCGACCGCGCCGGCGGAGAGCCCTCGTTCGGAGCCCTCCGGCAGGTGCTCGCCGCCCGCGCGTCCTCTGGACGAGACCATCCCGGAGCGGGTCTCCCCATCGGCGAAGCGGCATCGATGAGCGTCCGGCGACGCGGCCGCGCTGCTATCCTCCGGCGCCGTGACCACTCGGGCAGCACGCATCGTCGACACCCTCATCGGTCTCGACCCCATGTCGGATCTCCCACGCACCGGCTGGCTCCTGCGCGGGATCCGGCCCTGCGAGTCCATCGCCGATCACAGCTACTTCGTCGCCGTGACGGTGATGCTGCTGGTGGACGCGCTCCGCGACGAGGGCGTCGAGGTCGACGGCGAGAAGGCCCTGCGCATGGCGCTCGTGCACGACGCGCCGGAGGCCAAGACCGGCGACGTGCCGATGCCGCAGAAGACGCCGCGGGTCGACGCCGCGCTCGAGGAGCTGGAAGAGCAGATCACCGAGCGGCTGCTCCCTGTCCCGCAAGCGACGGCGTGGCGCGAGGCCGAGGACGGCGAGAGCCTCGAAGCGCGCATCGTCAAAGCGGCCGACAAGATCCAGATGATGACCAAGGCGCTCGTCTACGGGCAGCAGCAACGCGGCGACCTGCACGAGTTCTGGGCGAACGAGAAGAACTTTGCGGACAAGGGCCTCGAGGTCGCGCGCGAGATTCTACGCCTTGTTGCGCGCCCGCCACGCCGAGCCCGAGAGCGCGCCGATTGAGCGCTGGTGAACGAAAACGATGACCACACGCTTGCCCGTCACGGTGCTCAGCGGCTTCCTCGGCGCGGGGAAGACCTCCCTCCTCAACCACGTGCTCGAGAACCGCGAAGGCCGCCGCGTGGCCGTCATCGTCAACGACATGAGCGAGGTGAACATCGACGCCCAGCTCGTGGCGCGGGGCGAGGCGGCGCTCTCGCGCGCGGACGAGACGCTGGTCGAGATGAGCAACGGCTGCATCTGCTGCACCCTGCGCGAGGATCTCCTGCGCGAAGTGGCGCGCCTCGCGCGAGAAGACCGCTTCGACGCATCTGCTGATCGAGTCGACCGGCATCAGCGAGCCGCTCCCGGTCGCGCAGACCTTCACCTTCAGCGACGAGGACGGCACGAGCCTCGAGGATCTCGTCCGCCTCGACACCATGGTCACCGTCGTCGACGCGGCGAGCTTCCTCGACCGCTATCGCGCCTCGGGCCGGCTGAACGAGCGCGGCATCGGCGCCAGCCCGGGCGACGCGCGCAACGTCGTCGATCTCCTCGTCGATCAGGTCGAGCTGGCCGACGTCATCGTGCTCAACAAGACCGATCTGGTCGACGACGCCGAGCTCGGCCGCCTCACGGGCGTCCTCGAGCACCTCAACCCCGGCGCCGAGCTGGTCCGCGCCGAGCACGGCCGCGTCCCGCTCTCGCTCGTGTTGGACACCGGCCGCTTCGATTCTCGAGCGCGCGCGCCGCTCGGCGGGCTGGCTGCGGGAGCTCGAAGGCGAGCACGTCCCGGAGACCGAAGAGTACGGCATCGGCAGCTTCGTCTACCGCGCGCGCCGCCCCTTCGACCCGCGCCTGCTCTGGCGCACCCTGCACGACCCGGGGCTGTGGAAGCAGGTCCTGCGCAGCAAGGGCTTCTTCTGGATTGCCACCCGCCCGGACGTCGTCTGGGCGTGGGGCCAAGCCGGCGCCGTCTCGCGCATCGATCCGGCCGGCGTCTGGTACGCGCCCTGGCCCGTCCTCGCGCGCCCCGAGCAAGTCCCCGCGGATCGCTGGGACGATCATTGGGGCGACCGCGCGCAGGAGCTCGTCGTCATCGGCGTCGATCTCGACGAAGCGCTGATCCGCGCCCGCCTCGACGCCTGCCTGGTCGACCCCGCGCTGGCGAAGAGCGGCCCCTCGAGCTGGTCACTCTTGGAAGACCCCTTCCCGAAGCTGCCGCCCGACTTCGGCGCCTGAACGCCGCTATCGGAGCAACCTGCGCTCACGACCTCGCACCTCCATGATTGGCGTGCGCCCGATGCGCCAGGTCCGTTTCGAGCTCCCCTTCCGTTCGAGCGCAGCGCGCGACACGCTGCTCTACGTCCTCGCCACCGAGCACGGGAGCACCTCGACCACGCCCTGGCGCTATCCCTACGCGACGACCGGCGTCGGCACCTTCAGCGACGTCGGCATCTACACCGAGCGGAGCGACGCCTACTGGCTCGCGCCGAGCAGCGTCGGTCGCTACGTGGCGGCGACGCGGGACGACGCCTTCCTCGATCGCGACGTGCCCTATTGGCCGCGCGCGAGCGGCGAGCACGGGACCGTGCGTCGAGCACCTGACGCGCACGCTCGAGTACGCGACCGACACCCTCGGCTACGGCGCGCGCGGCATCGTCGCCATGGGCACCAACGACTACGCGGACGGCATCCTCCAGCTCTCGACGGAGACGGCCACCCCGCACGGCACCTCGTCGGTCTTCGACGCCCTCTTCATCGCCAACGGCTTCCCGCTCGCCGAGCCGATTGTGGCCACCCGCGACGCGACGCTGGCCGCCGACATGCGCTCCATCCGCGAGACGCAGGTGGCGCTGCTCGAGAGCGAGGCGTTCAACGGCAGCTGGTACGAGCGCGGCTTCGTCGACAGCGGCGACCCGCTCGCGCCCCAGTACCTCTTCGTCGAGCCGCAGGTCCTGCCGATCCTGGCCGGGCTGGTGCCGGACGCGCGGCGCGACGCGCTCCTCGATCTGGTCGAGCGCCGCTTCGAGACGCCGCTCGGCGCCATGACCACCATCGACATCGGCTCGAGCGATCCGATCGGCGGCCCCGATCAGCCGCAGGTCGGCGGCGTGTGGCCGGTGGCGAGCGCGTGGGTGACCGACGCCTGGTCGCGGCGCGATCCGGTGCGGGGCTGGAGCAGCTTCGAGCGCAACACGCTCTTCACCCACGCCTCGCTCTATCCCGACCTCTGGTACGGCATCTGGAGCGGCCCCGACTCGTACAACGGCCCCGACGCGCCGCGGCCGGGCGAAGCGGACGCCCACCTCGCGACCGCGCTCACCGACTACCCCGTCCTCAACGTGCACGCGCACCTCGGCCCCCTCCGCGCCCTGGTCGCCATCCTCGGCGTCGAGCCGACGCCGGCCGGGATCGCCATCCGCCCGCGCGTGCCGACCGCCCGCTGGACCGTACGCCTGCCCCGCCTCTGGCTCGAAGCGCGCGCCGATCGCTTCGCGGGCCGCGTCTTCGCGAGCGTGCCGGCGACGCTCGAGGTGCGCGTCCGCGTGCCGGGCGCGCTCGGCGCGGGCGCCGTCGAAGCACACGCCGGCGGCGCCACCATCCCCTCCACCGTGGACGCGGGGGACGTCCTCTTCACGCTCGACGCGAGCGCGGACGGCACCGACTTCGAGATCGTCCCCGCCCCGTGAGCGCGTCGCCTCGCGTGCGCCGCGAGGAGGACCAGAGGCCACCCCCCATCGGCCACGGCGAGCGCGGATATCGTCGATCCCGTGCCGGCCGCAACCGTCTTCGGGACCTTCAGCCGTTGTTTTATAGTAGTCGCGCTATCATAAAACAACCACCATGCAACCCCTAAGGCCCCGTGATCATAGAAGAAAGTCGCCAGCGCTCGTCCCTACGGCCTCGAGGGCGGCTCGGCTGGCCGGAGCCCTAGCCGTTGTTTTATAACAATCGCGTTATTATAAAACACTCGCGATGCGTCCCCCCAAGAGCCCTCCTTCGCCGGTGAAAATTGCCGAGCTCGTCCGGACGGGCCTGAGGCTGACCGACCAGGTCGGCCCCACCCTGCCCGACGGGCGCTACCTCCACTGGGACGAGCTGCGACATCGGGAGCCGCCCGCGCCGATCGCCTCGGCCGAGCAGTGGTGGGCGCTCATGAAGTTCGCGCGTCGAGCGTCGTCCGTGGCGGTGGCCCCCATGCGGGCGCTCTTGGGCCCGCCCTTCTCGTTCGTGGAGACGCCCGCGATCCGGGAGGCGCTGCACCGCTTCGACCGTCGGAACGTCTCGAAGCTGCTCGCCGATGCCCTCGGGAACGAGGACGCGGTGACCGAGTACCGCGTTCGCACGCTCATCGAGGAGGCGATCAGCTCGAGCGCGATCGAGGGCGCGAGGCCCACCACGCGAGAGACCGCCCGACAGATGATGCGGGAAGGCCGTGCGCCAGCGAGCCACGACGAGCGCATGATTCTGAACAACTGGCGCGCCATGCAGCGCATCATCGCGCTCGGGGACGAAGGGCGCCCGCTGCAGCTCGACGACCTCCTCGAGCTGCACGGCATCCTCGGCGAGGATGCGCTCGATGTCCCGGACGGCGCCGGTCGGCTCCGCGGCCCCGAGCACGACGTACGGGTGGAGGACATCGAGGGTGTCGTCTGGCACGTGCCGCCGCCGGCCGTCGATCCGTCCGGGCGTCTGCCTCCCATCCGAGAGCGCGTGCAGGCGATGCTCGACTTCGCAAACGCGGAGTCGAACGACGGCGTCACGTTCATCCACCCGGTGCTCCGCGCGATCATCACCCACTTCTGGCTCGGCTACGAGCACCCGTTCCGGGACGGAAACGGACGCATCGCGCGGGCGCTCTTCTATTGGGTGATGCTCCGGCACGGCTACGAGATGGCGGAGTTCCTCTCCCTGTCCGGGCCCATCGATTGCAAGCCGATGGCCTACTACCGCGCGTTCGCGTACGTGGAAAGCGACGATGGCGACCTCACGTACTTCCTCCTGCACCAGCTCGGCGTCTTGGATGAAGCGCGGAGTGAGCTGCTCGATCACCTCGAGAGGCGGGCGACCCAGGCGAGGGAGCTGGCGCGCGCCGTCGCGGGCTTCGACGAGCTGAACCACCGGCAGCGCGCGCTGCTCGCGGCCACCGTCCGGCACCCTCTCCGCAGCTACACGATTGGCGAGCATGCCACGACGCATCGCGTGCACTACCTGACGGCGCGGGCCGACCTGGGGACGCTGGTCGAGCTCGGCTACCTGCGGGCCGAGCAGGTCGGCCGCAAGAAGCGCTTCTTCCCGGCGGCGCGGATGGCCGCGCTCATCGAGAAGAGGAGCGATCGAGCATGACCCCTCGGAACCAGTGTTCGCGGCGCTTCGCGACGGTCGATTTCGCCTCGGACACGGCGCGGCCTCGGCGACGAGCGCACGGTGCTCCCGCGGCACGCCGAGCGCACATCGGCGACGCGGGCGGATGAGCCCCGAGCTTCGACGGCAGCCGGCGCGGCCCGCGGAGAGCACGCGGGACGCCGAGCGACCGTCAGCGGAGCCGACCGATGGCTCGGCCCGCTCTTGCGCCAACGGGTGACGAAGCAGACCGCGCGGCCTCGAGCTCAGGCCTGGCCGGAAGAGCCGGAGCCGCCCTCCACCGACGCGTAGCTGCGCATCATCAACATGCGCAGCGCCTCCTTCGCCGCGCCGCGCGCGGCCCGGCTTTCACGGCGGTGGAACGTCTTCTCGGAGCGAGCCGCCGGCTTCCACGTCGTCACGGCGCCATTCCGAAAGCCAAGAGGCTCTCCAACCCGCGGCTCGACGCCGTGAGCGCAGCTCGCGAGGCCGCGAGACGCGCGATCACGGCGTCTCTTTCCCCCGCGCAAGCGACACGAGCGGCGAGCGCACGAGGGGGCGGCGGCGCTCCCGGTCGTGACCACCCGTTCGAGCGCCGCGCAGCCTCGTGCGCGGCGTCGAGGGCCGCCCCACCACGCTCGGTCGAACGACCGCCCGAATGAATCGAATCGTACCGAGCACGATTGACGCGCGGGGGACCAGCGTCGAGCATCGCGGTCATGATGGTGCTCGATCGACGCTACGACCTGGACGACGCCGAGGCGTGCGACCGCGCGCGGGCCCTGGCCGACTACTGGTCACGAAAGCACGGGGTGCGCGCGACGTGGCAGGGGAGCGACGTCGTCACGCTCGCCGGCAAGGTGATGGGCGTGAAGTTCGATGGCACCGTGCGCATCGGCGGCGGCGCGATCCACGCGGAGATGAAGGCAGGGTTTCTCGCCGAGAAGCTCGGCGGACGGGCCTACGTGGAGCGAAAGCTCGACGACTATTTCGATCCGCAAAAGACACTCGCGGAGCTGCGCGCCCGCATCCCGTGATGCCCGTCACCGCGGTGCGCGTCCGAACCGAGGAGCGGGCAGAGGCCGGACCTCGGTGGCCGGATCGAGCGCTTCGATCCCGAGGCGGGCCCGGGAGCCGGAACGGCGCTTTCCCACGGGCCCGCGCGCAGCCCGAAAGCGCCAGCCGATGGCCGTGCTTGCCGTGGGGGGCCGATGCGACCCGCCGGCGAGCGCGCTCAGCCCGCCGCGTCGAGCGTGCCTTTGGGCAGCGCGCGCGGGTACGACTCGTCGTGCAAGAGCGCCTCGCGCTCCTCGACCAGGCGCTCGAGCTCCTCGCGGGTGACGCCGAGGCGCGAGGCCACCTGGTGCGCCAGCGAGGTCGGCGCGACGCCGGGCACGAACTGGTAGGTCGGCTGCTCGTCCTCGTCGAGCTCGACCTGCAGGAAGCGCAGGCGCGGGACGGGCTGCTGCTCTTCGAGCGCGCGCGCCGCGTCCAGGAAGTGCGTGGTCACGAAGACCTGCGGCCTCAAACGCGGAAGGAGCGAGATCACCATGTTGAAGATGGCGATGCCCTCCGAGGGGTTCGTGCCCGAGCAGAGCTCGTCGAGGATGACGAAGGTCCCCGGCTCGAGCTGCTCGAAGAGCTGCCGCACCCGCACCAGCTCGGTGCCGAGACGGCCCTCTCTCTGATCGGCCGGCGCGCCCTCCACCAGCGACACGAACAACGTCGGCGCGCTGGTCAGCCGCCCGCTCGCCGCCGGCACGAACATCCCGTTCTGCGCCAAGAGCTGCGAGAGCGCGATCGCCTGCAAGAAACGCGTCTTGCCGCCCGAGTTCGGGCCCGTGATCAGCGTCAGCGAGTCGTGCCCCTCCGACGACACGTCGCTCGCCGTCGGCCGGATCCCTTGCAGCAGCAAGAGCGGGTTGAAGAGCCCCTTCAGCTCGAACGGGCCGGCCGGCTCGCCGAGCTCGGGCGTGGGCGTGATCTCGGGCAGGCAGACGGCGAGCCCTTCTTTCTGGGCCCGATCGCGGAAGCCGAGCGCGGCCAGGTAGAGCTCGACGTGCCCGATGAGCTCGAAGCAGGGGAGCACCGCGTCCTCGAGCCCGGCGAAGACGTCGTCGATCACCTTGAGCAGGACCTCGTTCTCGCCGTAGCGATAGCCGCGCAGCCAGGCCGAGAGCCGCGAGAGGAGGCGCCGCCACGGCGAGGCGACCATCGGGTTGTCGGTGTTCTCGCGCGCCTCGAGCATCTGGAAGTCGCGGATCTTCCCGTCCGAGCCGATGACCAGCCGCACCTCGACCGCCGCCATGTTCGCGTCGAAGTCGAGGAGCTGCGCGAGCTTGCGGTACGCCTCCGTCTCGCGGATGCCATGGGCGAGGTCCGAGAGGCGCTTCAGCGCCGACGTCGCCGGGGCGAGCCCCTCGTCCGCGTGATCGAGGAAGTCCTTGATGGCCGAGAGCACCTCGATCTTCCGGCGCACCGTCTCGCCCGGCGACATCGGCCGCTCGTCGAGGAGCCCACGGAGCTGCCGCAGCGCCACGTAGACCCGCTCCAGCGAAGCGCGCAGCGCCGGCTCTTCGATCAGCTCGCGGAGCACCTCCTGCCGGAGCGCCACGTCGCGCGCGTTCTCGGGCGGGTGACTGATCAGCCGCACCATGTGCGCGCGGCTCGGCTCGTAGCGCTTCCCGTCAATCTCGATCACGAAGCAGCTCGCGAGCAGCTCCGGCAAGAAGAGCGAGGCCGAGAAGACCTCCGGGTTCCAGCGCGAGCCGGTCGTCGGCGCGTCGTCGACCGCCCGCTCGAGCAGCCCGCCCGCGTCGCCGGACTCGAACGCGAAGCGGAGCGCCTGGCGGAGCAGCTCCACGTCGACCGTCACCAGCGGCGCGTCGTGGATCAGATCGACCCACGCCTCGTTCGCGTCGGGCGCGCGCAGGGCGAGCGCGGTCGACTCTTCGGGCGCGGCGCGCTCTTTCGCCTCGGCCACGAGCGCCATCATCGCGCGGCGCTCCACCAGGAGGCGGTGGCGCCTCGATCGTCCTCCGAAACGGCTCATCCGGGCAGTCCCGTCTTGTAGCATCGCCGAAGAAGCAGCGCGAGCAGCCATCCCTTGCACCTCCATGAGCGTCGAAGGGCAGACGCCGGCCGGCGCGGCGAGTTCCGACGAAATGGCGCGGGGTCTGCGAACGGGATCAGCGGCGCATCGGGCGGAGCGTGCGCCGCTGGCTCACCCAGCGACAGCCGGCGGCGGCGAAGCGCCAGGGCGCGTCGCGATGCTCCGGCTCCGCGTAGTCGACGCCGACCCGCGGCCCGACCAGCACCTCACGGGCGGGCTCGCCCTCGTGCAGCTCCAGCCCCCCGCGCGAGAAGAGCGGGTGCCCGCTCCACGAGGTGTCGAGCCCGAGCGCCGCGCCCACCTTGCCGGGCCCGGTCAACAGGACGGGGCCTTCCTTGCCGCCCCGGCGGGCGCGGATCGTGTCGAGGCCGCGCACCGGCTCGCAGGCGCGGATCAGCACCGCGGCGCCCTCCCCGTCCGCGTTGGTCACCACGTTGAGCATCTGGTGCAGCCCGTAGCAGAGGTACACGTACGCGTGCCCGGCCGGCCCCCACATCGGCTCGTTCCGCGTAGTGCGACCGGCGCGGCAATGGTTCGCCGAGTCCTCCGGCCAGCAGTACGCCTCCACCTCCGTGATGCGGAGGACGACCTCGTCTCGACGGAGGTGTCGCCCGAGCAGATCGACCGCCACCTCCCGCGCATCCCGCGCGCAGAACGATGCTGGAAGCAGGCTCATCGTCGCCCTGCGAGGTAGCACGCGTCGAGGCGCGAAGCCGCACACCCGGCGTCCGCGGAGTGGCCGGATCGAGCCCGAGGCATCGGGCGGACGTGGCGAACGTGCGGGCCCGGAGCGGAAGGCCTGCCGACTCTTCAGTGCAGCTCGTCGTCGGACGGACGCACCACCCTCAGCCCGCGCGCCTTCGCTCGCTGCGCCGTCACCGAGCGCCGGAGGTCGCGCTTCTGCGAAGCCCGCTGCGCGCGAGCCTTCCTCTCGTACCGCCACACCCGCAAGCGGCCGGGGATCATCGGCACAATCCGCCACCCCTCGTACCCGTCGAGAGGCGCCACGGGGAGCGCGTTGAAGAAGATCATCCCGAAGTTCAGCGGCAGAAGGATGACGAACACTTGCCCGAGATATCGACCGATGTCTCCCTCCGGCAGCGGCACGAACCGAACGATGAGCCACGCGCCGATCAGCAGCGGGAGCTGGACCAGGATGCCGCCCCAGGCGACCACCCCTCGATTCCACGGCGTGGCCCACTGCATGTGCATCAGGCAGCGACCGCCGAACATGTGAAGATCGATCCGCGTGGCGACGAGACCACTCCGCTGCGCCAACGTCGCGTGCCCGAGCTCGTGCGCCAGGATCAGCGCGGCATAGGTGACGAACGCGACACCGTACGTGGCGACCGTCATCAGCACGCCGAGCGCGAGCAGCGACCAGTGGACCCGCAGCTCGACGCCGCGAATCCGCGTCAGCGAGAGGTAAGCGCCGCTCCATCGCCTTCCGCGCATCGGAATCCTATAGTCGATCCCGCGCGAACGGTCAGGGCGTCATCGGCGCAACTCCAGAAACGCATGGAACGAGGCTGGCTTCGTGAGCTCGACGACTCTCGGCGGGCGAGGCGAGCATATCCCACGATCAAGTCGAACAGAGGACACGGCACGTGATAGCCTTTAGCGCATGGATCAACCCGGGTGGTTTCCGCTCTCCCTTTGCGTCTTTCTCGCTGCCTGCGGTGAGCCCGCGGCGCAGGGGATGGACGCTTCGACGGACGGTGGCGCTTCGACCGATGGCAGCGCGTCGATCGACGGCGGCGTCGACGCGGCACCGCGGATGCGACCCGACGCCGGCCCGCCGACGGGGATGATCCCCGACGACATCACCTCGCGGTATCTGGCGCGGCGCCCGGCGCTCGCCGACCAGATCGTCGTCATCGACGCGAGCGGCGAGCCGACCGATCGCATGCTCCTCGCGACGACGATGCAGGGCCAGCTCAACCGCGATCAGGTGCGCGTCTACGTCGTCGGCAGCTCGTTCGACGGCCCCCAAGCCGACCAGCGCTGGATTGATCGCTATCAGAGCGCGGGCCTCGTGAGCGTGTCCGAGACCATCGACCTCGACACCGCGCTCGACCGCTTCGCCGGCGAGCTCGGCAGCTACATCCTCGCCAGCCCCGACGACGACTGGAGCGTCAACGTCGCCACCGCCATCGCGGCGGCCGAGGGCGGCATCGTCTCCTATCCGTCCACCGCCGACTCGCTCTCCGGGCGCGGCATGACCGAGCGCGACCCCGTGCGTGGCGCCTACCCCGACGCCGTCACCGCCTACACCGAGACCATCCGCACCTACAAAGACCAGCTCGCCTACCCCGGCGTCGCCGTGGCCAGCGCGGACAAGCACTGCAACCGCGACTTCTACGTCCAGCAGGGCATCATGCCGATCTACACGCGGCCCGGCGACGACGACTTCGACGCCGTCTACGCGCTGATGGAGCAGTACCCCACCGACCACCCGATCTACGGGTACGTGGCGGCCAACGGGACCCAGGAAGCCACGGCGCTGGTCACGCTCTCCTCGCAAGGCCGCTTCCTCGTGCCCTCGGACACGATGAGCAACCTGTCGTTTCACTCCGCGGTGTCGGCCGACCAGCCCCGCGCCGTCCCCACGCCCGTCGACACCAGCGCGACCGAGTGCGGCAGCGGCGCGCTCGACGTCGTCCTCGCGATCAGCGACGGCGACAACATCCGCGTCCCGCTCTCCACCTACGCGGGAGACGGCTGGTGGCCCTCGAGCCAGCGCACCGCCCTCCCCATGGGCTGGAGCATGGGCCCCGACGTGGCCGTGCTGATGCCGGCCATCTGGGACTACTACGCCGCGCAAGCGGGCCAGCAGACCGAGCTCGTCTCGATGATGGGCATCGGCTACGCGCTCCCCTCGCAGTACGACGACCCGAGCACCTTCTACGTCGACAGCTTCCGCCTCGAGCACGCCATCGGCCTGCGCGTGAACTGGTCGCTCGATCTCTTCCTGTCGGTGCAGGGCGCACGCGCCTGGCGCACCGTGCTCGCGGCCGGCGACACGGCGGGCACGCTGCCGGACGGCTTCCTCCTCAACTACACGGAGCGCGCCAACGACCGCCCCGCGCTCGTCGTCGACGGCACGCCCGTCCTGAGCTCGCGGCAGCAAGCCTACTCGGACGGCCCGCCCGAGCTGCGCGCGCAGATCGAGTCCTTCCTGGCCATGCCCGACGGCACCCGCCCGCCGCTCGTCTTCTTCGCCATCACCGTGTGGGCCACCACCATCGACGCGCTGGTCACCGAGCTGTCGCCGCTCGCGGACAGCGGCGTCCACTTCCTCTCGCCCTCCGAAGGCGTCTACTGCGCCCGGCAGTGAGCCTTCACGCCGGCTGCGCGCTCGGACCGGGATGCTCGCCGCGCTCTTCGCCATCGTGCGAGCGGATGAGGACGGCGGCGACGACGGCGGCCACGACCAAGACGACGGCGGAGATCATCAGCGCGGTGCTCAGGCCGGCCCCGAACGCGTCGAACGTCGCCTGGATCACCTCGTGGATCATGTGCTCGTGCCCGGTGGCCGCGCCGGCGTGCTCGGCGGTGCCGCGCTGCAGCGCGCCGTGGGTCACGCTGCTGATCACGATCTGCTGGAACACATCGGGCACGCCGAGCGCGTGCAGCTCGGCGCGCAGGCTCGAGGTCAGCTGCGCGTTGACGACGGCCCCGAACACGGCCACACCGATCACGCCGCCGACTTCGCGCGAGGTGTTGACGGTGGAGGCGGCCGCGCCCGATTGCGCGCCCGGGACTTCGCGCAACACGGCGGCGTTCACCGACACCAGCGCGACCCCCACCCCCAGGCCGCCGAGCGCCAGCGGCCAGGCGACCTCGAGCGCGCTCACGTTGGGCTGGAGCACGAAGATGAGCGCCCCGATTCCGCCCGCCGTGGCCGCGCAACCGAACGTGGCCGTCCACCGCGGGCCGTGGCGCGCGACGACGCGACCGGTCATCACCGCCCCGACGACCATGGCCCCGCACATGCCTGCGAACGAAGCGGCGATCCGCACGCCAGAGAATTGGGCGATGACCTGCAGATAGAGCGCGGTGAAGAAGAAGATGGTGAACGTGCCGACGTTGATGGCCAGCGCCACCAGGTTCGCGCCCACGATCGTCGGGTTGCGGAAGAACGCAGGCTTCAGCACCGGATCCTCGCTGCGCCGCTCGGTGCGGACGAAGACCCAGCCGAGCACCCCCGCCCCCGCGAAGAGCGCGAGGACCCACCAGGTGCCGTAGCCGGCGGCCTCGCCTTCGATGGTGGCCACCGTCGCCGCCGCCAGCGCGCCGGCGCCGAACACCAGCCCGGGCACATCGAGGTTGCGCCCGCGAGGGCTGGAGCTCTCCGGAAGCGCGAAGGCGCCCAGCACGAACACCAACACGCCGAAGCCGAGGCTGAACGCGAACACCGCGCGCCAGTCGAAGAACGCGATCAAGAGCCCGCCGATCACCGGACCGAGCGCGAGCGCCATCCCCGACACGGCCGCCCAGATCCCGAGCGCCCGGTCGCGCGGGCGCTCGTCGGGGAAGACCTGTCGGATCATCGAGAGCGTGCCCGGCTCCGAGGCCGCCGCGCCGACGCCCATGACCACGCGGCCGGCGATGAGGACCGTGAGCGAGGATGCCAGCATGCAGATCGCCGATCCGGCGCAGAACACCAGCACCCCGCCCAGCATCACCTTCTTGCGCCCGAAGAGGTCCCCGAGCGTGCCGAAGGTCAGCATCAGGGCGGCGAACGTCAGCATGTAGCCGTTTACCACCCACTGAAGGCCTCTCACCCCGACCGCGAGATCCGCCTGAACCCGGGCGAGCACCACCGTGACGATGGTGTTGTCCAGGAAGGTCAAGAAGAGGATCGCGCAGAGGATCGCCAGCGAGCGCGCGGGCGCCACCGACGAGCGCCCATGTCGTCGACCCGTCATGCCTCAGTCACCCATCAATGCTCGTGATTCCCACAAGCCGCCGGTGGCGCACCGCTCATCGACTCGATGTCGCAGAAGGTCTGATCGCTGACCTTCCACTGCCCGTTCTGCTTCACCATCTCCCCTTGCTGATCGGAGAGCACCGGCCGACCGTCGAGCTCGATGGTGTAGGTCACCGTTGCCCGGTCGCCGTGGACCTGCACGTCGGTGGCCGCGGCCGTCGTCTCCTGCGCGGCCGGCGTCTGTTCCTGCTGTCGGAGCTCGCCCGCAAACTGCTGCCCGTGCTGGAGCAGCTGAACGCGCTTCTGCGCCGGCGTGTGTGCGTTGAAGAACGCCGAGAAATTGATCTTCACCGCCTGAACATCGGTCTCGGCGCTCGCCACGCCAGCGACCAGGAAGAACCCGGAGAGAATCGGAACGAGCACCGCGGCTCGCCGCCTCGCGCCACGAAACGTGAACGACTTCATGTCACCTCCATTTCCTCCCCACTCGGGAAGTAGACACGAATCGTGCGCCCCCAGTCATGGACCGAGCGCGGGGCTGCATCTCGGTCGCGGCGTCTCACGGTGCGGCGCAGCAGCGCGCCACGGGTGGGGTCCGGTGACCGCTCGACGCTCCCGGCATCTCCGGCGGGCAGGCAGCGCCTCACTCGCGATCGAGCCTCGGCCCGGACGGTCCGGGATCACCTCGCGCGCCTCCCGAGCGCGTCCCGGGTGACCACGCATCATCGCGGGCGAGACTCCAGTCTCGTTTCGGTGACCGAGATCACCCCGGACGAGACTCGAGTCGCATCTTCGCGGTCTCCCATCACCTCCCCCCGACTCGAGTCGCGCTCGACACGACCGAGCATCACGTCGCGCGCGTTCGGAACGCGTTCGCGGTGGCCACGTGTCACCTCGGACGAGACTCCATCGTATTTCGATGGTCACGCACGCGGTATCCGGGCCGCGAAGTGCTACGTCGACTCCATGGGCGGGAGACGAGAGGACCGGGAGCGTCGCAATCGGCACCGGGAGTGGCTCGGAGCGCACGGCGACGAGCTGGACGCGATGGGCCTGCCGCGGCAGGTGTTCGAGACCTGGGATCGCTGGGACGACTTCCTCCAGAACGGTCATCTGCACTGGCATGAGGACATCGACGACTTCTCGTTCGACGGACTCACGGCCGACCAACGCGGAGCTTTGCATCGGTTCCTCGAACGGCAGCACGCCGAGGGACTGAGCGCATTCCCGCTGCTCGAGAAGCTGCGATATCGCGCGGCACCGGAGTCGACTTTGCCGGAAGAACAGGCTCCGACCACGGCGCGCGAGGCGATCCAGTGGCTCGCCTCACGCGGTGCCCACCCCTGGCTGGTGCGTCATCACGAGCTGGTGCTCGAGGCGGCCGAAGCGATTGTCGAGGGCCTGCGTCCGCTCGGGATCCGTTTCGATGGCGACCACGTGCGCCTCGGCGCCGCGGTTCACGACGCGGGGAAGATCGAGCATGCCGCGGAGATGCGGGCGCCCGGGCACGAGCACGAGCGCGCCGGGGAGCAGCTCTTGCTCCGCTCCGGCTTCCCGGCGCACATCGCCCGCGCCTGCGTCACGCATGCGGCGTGGTTCGAGCCGCGCGCGGCGCTCGAAGACCGCCTCATCGCCCTCGCCGACAAGCTCTGGAAGGGGAAGCGCGACGCCGACCTCGAGGCTGCCCTGACGGAGGAGCTCGCGACGCGGCTCGACCGACCGAGCTGGGAGGTCTTCGGCGCCTTCGACACCGTCTGTGAGGTCGTGGCCTCCGACGGCCCGGACCGCCTGAGCCGCTCGGCCGTGTAGGCGACGCCGGAGCGACGGCGGCCAGCGCAACCGAGGCCGCTCCGCGACACCAGCCTGCACGCGTGACGCGGCAATCGCAGCGGTGGCGTCTACCCGCTCAGCCCGCCGTGCGACGTGCTCGCCCGAGCAGCACGGCGTACCGATCCGCGGCGTCGACGGCGGGCGCTTCGAGCGCGGCCGTCCAGCTCGAGGCGATCCCGCTCGCGCCGAAAAACGCACCTGCCACGGCACCGGCCATCGCGCCGATGGAATCCGTGTCGCCGGCGAGCCCGACCGCGCGGATCACGGCGTCCTCAAAGCTCTTCGACCCGTCGAACGCCCAGAGGGCGGCCGGCACGGACTCGATCGCGAGGACTCCGTTCCCGAGCCTGGCAGCGACCTCCTTCGGCGATGCATTCCGGAGCGCATCGACGGCGCGCAGCCGCTCGGCGAGGAGGTGTGCCGCGAGCGCGTGGAGTCCCGCGACCACGCCGGACTGGTCCACGCCCCGGAGCGCTCGATGCACGGCTACCGCGATCACGGCGGCGCCGCAGCGTGCCTCGGCGTGTGCGTGCGTGACCGAGGCGGTTCTCGAAGCCAGGTCGGCGACGACGGCCTCGCTCTCATCGAGCGCCCACGCAGCGACGGGCGCGACCCGAACCGCGCCCCCGTTGCCTCGCGAGCCTTCCTCCCAGAGCGCGCGCGCCGCGTCCTCTGGCGAGTGTCCTGCCCGCCACGCGCGGAAAGCAGCCCGAGCGCCCTTGCCGTAGCCGCGCGCCGGTTCGTGGTTCTCGGCGAGCGTCGCGAGCAGGTCTTCCTCCTCGAGCTCGCGGCCCCTGCAGAGGGACGCCGCCAGGTTCAGCATCATCTCGCCGTCATCGCTGTGACCCCACGCCCGAGGCGCGGCGGCTCGTCGCCGGAGCCGCTCTTCGAGCCGCGCGATATCGCTGGTCGGCGTGCCCTCGAAGGGCCGGCCGAGAGCATCGCCGATCAACGTACCGAGCAACGCACCGCGAACCCGGTCCACGGTCCTCCCGGCCGCGAGCACGCGATCGATCCCTGCAAACTCCGCCTTCGCGCAGACGACGTGGGCGCCTGCTCGCATGAGCGACTCGTTGCCCTCATGGTGAGCGGACACCACCACGGTTAGTCCCTGGTAGCCAGCAGCGCGAAGAGCGTCGATGACCTCGACCCCCTTGCCGTCGTCGAGGTCGTAGTCCACCAGCACCGCGTCGAACGCGAGGTCGTCCCTGATGAGAGCGCGCGTGCCGGCGACCGTGGCGCGCAGCACGACGTCGTGGTCGGCGAGGAACTGATCGATGACGACGTCAGCGAACGTCGCGTGATTCTCCACGAAGAGAAGACGCACGGACCTCGAACGCTCGGGCCTCGGGCGCCTCTTCCCGCCTTCCTGAGCTGCGCCTTCCGAGAGCGACGCGAAGGAACGATCACCACCGGCAGCTCGCGGTCACGCAGGAGCTCGGCACCTCGCCGGGGATGGTCGAGGGCCTGCGTCGGCGGGGGCGGACACGTCTGCTACATTTCGCGCATGAGCCACGAGGTCAGCATGGAGGAGCTCGAGGCCGCGATGGCCGCCGCCGTCGACGAGGACGGCAACGACGTCCGGCTCGCCGAGTGGGTCGCGAGCCTCAGCGAAGAGGAGCGCCGGCAGGCCGAGGAGAACCTGCGACGCTGGGTCGAAGCGGCGCGGGCGAGCTTGGGCGAAGGCGAAGCCGCACGCACGAGGACGACTGGTCCGGCATCATCGAGGGAGAACGCGTCGCCTGCGGTGTTCGCTCCACGCCTTCCGCGAGATGACGCGGCCAGGAGGACTCGCTCGACGTCGAAGACGTCCGAGCGCAGTGGACGCAGTCCACGGAGCCGGACGTGTTCGGCGGAGCCGAGGGAGCCTGGGGGCACGCGAAGCGTGCGCGGTGCGAAGGCACCGCACGCGGGGAGCGAAGCGGAACCCAGGAGGGCTCGCTCGACGTCGAAGACGTCCGAGCGCAGTGGACGCAGTCCACGGAGCCGGACGTGTTCGGCGGAGCCGAACGCTCCTGGGGGCACGCGAAGCGTGCGCGGTGCGAAGGCACCGCACGCGGGGAGCGAAGCGGAACCCAGGAGGACTCGCTCGACGTCGAAGACGTCCGAGCGCAGTGGACGTCAGTCCACGGAGCCGGACGTGTTCGGCGGAGCCGAGGGAGCCTGGGGCACGCGGAGCGTGCGCGGTGCGAAAGCACCGCACGCGTGGAGCGAAGCGACACGCGCCCAGGAGGACTCGAACCTCCGACCGTCGGCTTAGAAGGCCGCTGCTCTATCCGGCTGAGCTATGGGCGCAGGTTCACCCGCCTGCGTCGGGCGAGTCCTGAGTCGGGGTGGTGGGATTTGAACCCACGACAACGAGCACCCAAAGCTCGTGCACTACCAGGCTGTGCGACACCCCGTAGAGAGCGCGGAAGGGTAGCCCGGATCATGCCGGGCGGCTACCGCTCGTGGCTGCGGAGGTAGCCCCGCAGGTACGCGCTCATCTTGCGCGCGGCCTCGGCCCTGTGGCTGACGGCGTCCTTTTCCTCGGCGCTCAGCTCGGCGGTGGTGCGGGTGTCGCCGCGCAGCAAGAAGAGGGGGTCGTAGCCGAAGCCGTTCTCGCCCCGCAGCTCGCGCAGGATGCGGCCCTCGACGACGCCGTGCTCGATGTGGACGTCTCCGCTCAGCGGCCCCGCGGGATCGGCGAACGCGAGGGCGCAGCGGAAGCGCGCGGTCCGCTCGGCGTCGGGCACGCGGTCCATCTCGCGGAGGAGCTTTTGGTTGTTGCCGTCGTCGTCGCCGTGCTCGCCGGCGTAACGCGCGGAGTAGACGCCGGGCGCGCCGCCGAGGGCGTCGACTTCGATGCCGCTGTCGTCGGCCAAGGTGGGCAGGCCGGTCGCCGCCGCCAGCTCGCGCGCTTTCTTGGCGGCGTTGCCTTCGAAGGTGTCCGCGTCCTCGATGACTTCGGGCACGTCGTCGAAGGCGTTCAGGCCGACCAGCTCGACGCCCTCGAGCTCGGCGAAGAGACGCGCGAGCTCGCGGACCTTGCCCGCGTTCCGGGTGGCGACGAGGAGCTTCATGAGAGGTGCGGCCAAATCAGCGAGCCGCCGTCCCCGGCGACGACGAGCTCCCCTGGCGGGAGCACGAACATCGCTGCCGAGCTGGCGTTCTCGCTCGCCAAGAGGAGCTCGGCCCGGGCGGGATCGAGACGTCGCCAGCGTGTCCGCGTGGCCGGCACCGTCAGCCGATGAGCTTGCCGAGGTCGACGCCGGCCGCCTCGATGGCCTTGCGTTGCAGGCCCGTCAGCTCGGGCATGGCGCCGAGCGCGAGGTCGAGCAGGGCGTCGAAGTCCGGCTTCGGGATGGGCGCGCCTTCCGCGGTGCCCTGCACCTCCACGATGCCCTGGCGATTGGTGGACACGACGTTG
Source organism: uncultured Pseudomonadota bacterium (assembly GCA_963832725.1). Taxonomy (GTDB): domain Bacteria; phylum Myxococcota_A; class Polyangia; order Polyangiales; family Sandaracinaceae; genus JAEZBP01. Next base: position 1,490,559 of record CAWHVG010000002.1, on the reverse strand, counting down.
AGGTCGACGTCGGCCTGGCTGTCCTCGACGTAGGCGAGGTCGAGCAGGTGCTTGCCCTTCACCATGCCGACGCTGATGGCGGCCACGGGCTCGCGGATGACGCCGGCGCCGACGGAGGTCTTCTTGCGCAGGGTGTCGAGAGCCAGCGCGAGGGCGATGAAGCCGCCGGTGATGGAGGCGGTGCGGGTGCCGCCGTCGGCGTCGAGGATGTCGCAGTCGACGGTGATCATGCGCTCGCCGAGCTTCTCGAGGCGCACGGCCGCGCGCAGGGAGCGGGCGATGAGGCGCTGGATCTCGGAGGTGCGGCCGTCGATGTTGTTGCGGGTGCGGTCGCGCCGCTGGCGATCACGGTTGGCGCGCGGGTGCATGGCGTACTCGGCGGTCACCCAGCCGCGGCCCTGGCCCTTCATCCACGGCGGGACCTGCTCTTCGACCGAGGCGGAGACGAGCACGAGCGTGCCGCCGCAACGGTAGAGCACGGAGCCCTCGGGGTTGACCTGAAAGCCGTGGGTGATCGTCACGGGGCGCAGCTGCGCGCTGCCACGTCCGTCCTTGCGCGTCATTTCCATGGCGACGGCGCTAGCACGTTCTCGGAGGCGGCGAAAGACCGACCGGGTCGCGATCGATCGCCCCTACTCTTCGCCCGCCACGGCGTCGGCGACTTCGCCGCTGTCGGCTACATCGCCCGCGTCCGCCCGCGTGGGCGGGAACCACATGGCGAAGACGGTGCCGCCGCCGGGCGCGTCTTCGCAGCGGATCTTGCCGCCGTGCGCGGCGACGATCTGCTGGGTCAGCGGGAGGCCGAGGCCGGTGCCGTGGTCCTTGGTCGAGTAGAAGAGGTCGAAGATGTGGGCCCGAACCTCGGGTGAGACGCCCGGGCCCTGGTCGGAGACGCGGATCTCCACGCCGCCGTCGAGCTCGCGCGCGAAGAGGCCGACCTCGCCGCCGTCGGACACGGCTTCGCGCGCGTTGCGCAGCAGGTTCAACAGCGCTTGGCGGATCTGCGGCTCGTCGGCGGCCACCATCGGCAGATCGGGCGACACTTCGACGCGCAGGGTGACGTTCGAGTGCTCCATCTCGCGCGCGACGAAGCGCCCGACCTCTTCCGCGATGTCGCCGAGAATCTCCGGCTCGAGGCGCGGCGCGGGCAGGCGGGCCAGGCGCAGATACTCCTCGGTGATGGCGGTGAGCCGATCGATCTCGCGCTGGATGGCGCGCAGGAGCGCCTTGGCCTCGACGCCCGCGTCTTCGATCTCTTCTTCGAGCAGCTCGACGTTCAAGCCGATGCTGGAGAGCGGGTTGCGGACCTCGTGGGTGACGTGCGCGGCCATGCGGCCGATGGCGGCGAGGCGCTCGGTCTGGATGAGCCGTTGCTTGGTGCGGAGCTCCTCGGTGACGTCGTCGGCGACCACGAGCACGGAGCGGCGCGGGCCGGTCGGCTCGTCGGTGCCGAAGGGCGTGACCAGCACGTCGAGGGAGCGCGGGAGGCCGCCCTCTTTCCGCGTGAGGGTGGCCGCTTGCAGCGAGGCTCGCGCGCCTCCTCCGGCGACGCGATCGATGGCCTGCTCGAGGCCCGGCAATCGAGCTTGCAGGCTCTGGGAGAGGGGCTGGTCGACCGCGTCACCCTCGACGCCGAGCACGGCGCTCGCCGCGCGGTTGGCGGAGCGCACCACGCCACCATCGTCCACGACGACCACGGCCGCGCGCAGGCCGGCCACGATCTGTTCCTGCATGCGCTGCAGCTCGCGCAGCGTCTCGGCGGCTTCACGCAGCTCGAGGTCCCGGGCGCCGACCGCGTCGACCATACGCTCGAACTCGGTGGTGAGCTGGCCGATCTCGTCGTCGCGCGCCGGCGCGATGCGGCCGTCGAAATCGCCCCGGGCCACGGCGGCGACACGCTTCTGCAGACGCGGGAGCGGCGAGAGGAGACGCTGCGACCACCACAAGACGACCAGCCCGAGGGTGAGCGCGACGAACGCCATGACGGCGATCTGCCAGAGCGACTGGCGCTCCTGCTCGGCGGCGGTGCGGCTGGTCTCGGCGATGCGCGACTGGACCTGCCCCCACGCGAGACGCAGGCGCCGCGCGATGTGCTGCTCGCTCAGGCGCAGCTCGTCGAGGATGCCGCTCGCTTCGTCCTCGTGGCCGCTCTCGAGGGCGATGAAGAGGGAGTCGAACTGGGCGCCGCCGTCGGTGTAGGCGCGCTGGATCGCATCCAGACTGTGGCGGATCTCCTCGAGCGCCTCACGATCCTCGTCCGGCGGGGCGAGCTGCTCGGCCCGCTCGATGTTGCCGAGCGCGCGCCGCACGGCGGAGGGGCGCACGCGCCGCGCGGTCTCGAGCCAGGATCGCGTGGCCGTCGGGTCGCGCTCCTGGAGCACGCGGTCGAGCAGGGTGTTGAAGACGGCCTGTGTCGCCTTGGCCTGGCCGATCGTCAGCGCGAGCGGGAGGTAGCCTTCGTGCAAGAGTCGCAGGCGCAACGCGGTCCGCTGGTGCTGGACCACGCTGGCGGCCGACACCACGCCGAACGCCACCAGGACCAAGACGAAGCTGAGGAAGATCCGCGTCGGGATCGTCAGCCTGGGACGGCGGCCGGGCATCCTGGAGATTGTAGAACGGGGGAGCGAGCGCGGCACATTCCTGCTGGCGGCGGGAGGAATGGCACGAGCCCGGCCGGGCGCCATCGGGCTCGTGCGAGGGCCTCGCGGTGATGCCGGGACGGCGACCAGCGAGCTGAGGCGATGTTTGCCGGATGCTGAAAGCCGGAGTCACGCCGCGGCGGCTCGGGGCTCCGTAAAGCTCACCCGCGGGTGCCCGTGAAGATGCAGATGCACGCGTCCATGTGGACCGCTCCGTCCCGCTCGTGGCCGGCGAAGCGATCGGCGAGCGACCGGTGGGCACGAGCGTGAGCGTCGCCACCCGCGTTTGCGAGCGCCTGCGCGAACGCGGAGAACGAGGTGAGCGCGAAGCTCGCCGCCTCGGCGGCGGGCAATCCGCCTCCCAAGGGGAGCTCGCCGCGCCAGTTCCGTGCCTCGAGCCCGCCGAAGCCTACCTCGCTCAAGAGGCCGAGCAGCTTGTCGTGCTGGCAGTAGCGGAAGGGGCCCGGCCCTTCCGGATCGCTCTCGGGCAGCTCCGCGTGCTCGGCGACGGTCTCGCGCACGGCGGCGATCCACGGGTTCTCGGCCGGCGGGCCCCAGACGGCGAACGCGAAGCCGCCGCCCGGCGCGATCCACTTCGCGAGGTTGGCGAACGCGGACGGCGGATCCGCGAAGAACATGATGCCGAAGCGGGAGTACAGGCGGTCGTAGGGCGCGCCCGGGAGCGCTGCCGTGCCCATGTCGGCGAGCTCGAACGCGAGCTCGGGTCGGTCGGCACGCTCGCGGGCGACGGCGACCAGGGCCGGAGAGATGTCGTAGCCGTGCACGACGCTTCCCTTTGGCGCGCGGCGCGCGACCTCGCGGGCCGTCCCGCCGCCGCCGCAGCCGACTTCGGCGATACGGTGCGGCGCGTCGAGCCGGAGGGCCTCGATCAACGGCTCGTCCACGGGGCGCAGCATCGCCTCCATGCCTGCGACCTGCGCGGCCCATCGCTCGCCGCGCGCCTCCGACCAATCGTAGCCCGCCGGTCCTTTGCTCATGACGGGAGTCTGCGCCCGCAGCGGTGGCTCGCCAACCTTCGCTCGTGCGCTCTCCATGCACCGCGCGCGTTCGCGCTCGTGCCGCCTGCGTCGCGACCCGAAGACGCGCTCTTTCGGCCACACCACAGCGCACGCTCGGGAACGGGGCAGCCGACGCAGCCCTCCCGCTCCGCCGGAGCCAATGGCCGCCGGGACAGAAGCCCGGTCGGCGATCCATACGACAGCGCCCGGGCTCGGAAGACGAGCCGAAGCCGCGTCAGTGGCCGCCGGTGGCGTCGCGAGTCTGCTCGGCCAGCGCGGGATCGGCCTCGACGGCCTGCTGGGCGGCCTCCTGCGCCTGGCGGCGGCGGTGCAGCGCCGTCAGCGCGCGCGCTCGCAAGAGATGCACGGGGCCGGGATGCTCGATGCCCGCCGCCAGCGCGGTGTCCGCCTCGGCCAGGGCGTCGGCGGGGCGGCTCGCGTGCAGATACGCCTCGGCCAGAAGGCGCCGCGAGTCGGCTCGCAGAGGATCGACGAAGACGCTCATCTCGCCGTAGCGCAGGAGCTGGTCCCAGTCGCCCCGCTCAGCCAGGATCACCATCAGCTCGTGGCTGGCCTCGCGGTCGTGCTGATCCAGCTCGGCCAGGCGCAAGAGCGCCCGCAGCTTCAGCTCGTCGTCGTGGGTGCGCTCGGCCACCTGCCCGAGTCCCTGCCACGCTTCGTGGCGGTCGCCGTCGATGCCGACCGCCGCCTCCAGCGCCCGCCGCGCCGCCTGCGGATCGCGTCGCCCGAACGCCGCCCGCGCTTGCAGCAGCCTGACCTCGTAGCCGTCGTGCCCGTCCTCGATGAGCTGATTGAGGTGTCGGCCGGCCGTCGCGGAGTCGCGGTGGGCCAGCGCCAGCCGCGCCGCCACGAAGAGCGCGATCGGCTGGTGCGGATCGCGCTGGAGCGCCGCCTCGGCGGCCTGCCCGGCCTCTTGCGCGTGGCCGTTGATCATCCGCGCCGCCGCCAGCTGGGCCTGGGCGGCCGCGTCGTCCGGGTGTTGCTCGGCGCGCTGCGTGACGGCGTCCAGATCCGCGTAGAGCGCGAAGTCGACGGCGAAGTCGTTCGCCCGCGCGGCCAAGCGCTGCTGCGTGTGCTCGCGGAAGTCGTGGTCGAGCTCATCGATGGAGATGCCGAGCCCGCGCTGCACGACCTCTTCCGTCGAGCGACCGCGGCCCCAGCTCGTGGAGCATGCGCACGATGCGGTCGAAGCCGAAGCGCTCGGCGATGTACTTCACGACCATCGAGCTCGCGTAGTACGCGGCCATCACATCGTCCGCGGTGCGAGCGTGGGTGAAGGCGTGGTTCAGCTCGCGCAGGGGGGGCAGCCGGCCGTCCGCGAGCGCCAAGTACAGGCTCTGGTCCTCTTCGCGACGCCACTCGGGCCGCGCGATGATCGTCTCGTACTCGGCGAGCCCTTCCGTGAACCAGCGCGGCACGCGGTTGTGCGACATCTGGATGTGGAAGACGTGGGCGAGCTCGTGCCAGGTGATCTGCCCCCAGTTGAAGGGGCCGGCGCGCGGGGAGACGGCCGTCACGACCTGGCCGAAGCACACGCCCTGCACGCCGGCATGGGGCAGGCCGCTGGTCCGGACCGAGAACTGCTGATCGGTCGAGAACATCTCGATCCGCACCGGCGTGTGCGGCGTGAAGTGGTAGCGGCGCCGCATGTCCTGCCACGCAGCGCGGAGCGTGGTGGTCACGTAGCGCTCCATCACCGGCCGCTCTTCGCGATGGAGCCGGAAGAGGAAAGGCGCGGCCTCGATCTCTTCGTACTCGCGGGCGATGACGTCGTCGTAGAGGTTCAGGGTGTTGTAGACGCGGACGTTGAAGTGGTCGCGCCGCCAAGCCTCGCGCAGCGCGTGCAATCCCTCTTCTTCGTCACCCATGCGGAGCAGGTTCAATCCGAGCGTGGCGTGGGCGAGGGCGTCGGTCGGATCGAGCCGGAGCGCCTCGCGCGCCATCTCGACGATCTGCGGGTAGCGGTGCTCCCAGTCCGCGTAGTCGGCGATGATCGTGTAGAGCTCGCTGAAGCGCGGATTGCGATGGAGGACCTCGCGAACCGCGCGGCGGTAGGCCCGCTGGTCGTCCGCGAGGAAGCGGAGGGCCGCCCGCACGCTGAGCGCCTCCAGATCGTTCGGGTCGACCGAGAGCGCGCGCTCGAGGTGCTGCTCGGCCGCGTCCAGATCCATGTCCCGGATGGCCATGCCGGCGCGGGTGACGTGCGCCATGACCAGGTTGGGATCGATCTCCAAGGCGCGGTCGATCTCTTCGCCGGCCTGCACGAGGTCGAGCGATTGTTCGAGCGCGATGCGGGCCAGCAAGGCGTGGCCGAGCGCGCTGTGCGGGTTCTGCTCCAGCGCTTGGTGGACGCACTCCCCGGCGTGACCGGCGTCGTACTTGCTCAGGAACAGGCGCGCCCACTCGAGCTGGGTCTCCACGCGGTTCGGCTCGACGCGGGTCGACTCGCCGAACGCGTCGTTGGCGTCGTGCGGGCTCTCGAGCATCGACGCGGCCATCCCGACGTAGGCCAAGCCTTCGGCGTCGCCCGGGGCGATGCTCTCGTCGTTGTACGCCTGGATGAGCGCCATCAGCGGGAGCTGCGCCTCGCGCTCGTGGCCCTCGCGCAGGAGCAGCCGGCCGAGCAGGACGCGCGCCCGATGGGCGCTCGCTTCGCCAATCACCGACTCGAACGCGCGCTGCGCCTCGTCGAGCCTTCCGCGCGCCATCTCGGCCTCGCCGAGGAGCGTGGCAGCGGGAACCTGCGCGGCGCTGCGGCGGGAGAGCGGACGCACCAGGTTCGCCGCCTCTTCGTAGCGTCCCGTCTCGAGGTACACCCGCCCGAGGGCGACGGTCGCTTCGGCGCCGCCGCGGCCGCGGCGAAGACGCGAGAGCCCCTGCTCGGCGACGGTGTAGTCCCCGTGCGCGAGCGCCTGACGGCAACTCGCCAGGTCCGAGCACGAGGCGGGTGCGGTCTGCGCGGAGGCCGAGGTCGTCGCGAGCAGGACGAAGAGCCCGACGACGGACGGAGCGCGGCGCGTGAGCATCGATCGGCAGTCTAACGCCGCCCAGCGCGACCGCCCGCGCTCGGGCTCGAGCGTCCCGTGCGATCGGTCGCCGTGTACAAGGGCCCGAGGACGAGCTCGACGGCGGCCAGGTCCTGCCGGGGTTCCGCTGCCAGGTGAGCGAGCTCTTCGACTGAGCCGCGTCACGGTGTGCGAGCGCAGAGCGGCGCCGTCGAGTCGTCACGAGCGCGCCGTGGACGCGGGGAAGCGAGCACGCCCGTTGCCGCCACCGGCGTCATGGTTCGACGACGTCTCGATGCAGCGACGCCGCCGTGGGTCTTGACGTTCCCCGCGAGGGGGCTGTGATGGCGGACGTCCTCGCGACGGGCGCCGCGCGCCGGCCCCGACGGGACGGCGACTCGACGCGGATTCCACGCTAAGGTGCGCGGTATGAGTGACGAAGAGCACGACAAAGACACGGCCACCGCGAGCTACGACGGTTTCTTGAAGACCGCGATCAAGAAGTACTGGGAGCAGGGCTCGGATCGCGCGAACTTCATCGCGCTGCTCTTGGCCTCGCGCGAGGCGTGGGAGGTCGCCTGGCAGGGCGTTCGCTCGCCCGGCTCGGGCAAGAAGCTGCTCACGGGCGCGGCCGGCGCGGCGGCTGTCCTGGTCGTGCTCCGGACGCTGCTCGCCGGTCCCATCGGGCTCATCCTCACAGGCGCGTCGGTGGCCTCGCTCGGCGCGCTCTACGTCCGCAACCATCGCCACATCTGGGCCCAGCAGGAGCGCTACAAGCAGCTCATCGGGCAGTACCGGATCAAGCACCAGCAGGTCCGCGCGAAGTACGTGGACGGCGTGGTCGACGCCGACGAGCGCGACCTGATGGTGGACGGGCTCTTGCGCCGTTTCCTCGAGCAGCTCGACGTCGCGCCGGAGTTTCCGGAGAAGGCGACCGACGCCGACGAGGAGCAGGACACGACGGACGAGCGGGAGTAGCGCCATGGCCATCGCGGTCTTGACCTCGGGCGGCGACGCCCCGGGGATGAACGCCGCCGTACGCGCGGTGGTGAAGGTGGCCGCTGGACGCGGCGTCAAGGTGGTCGGCGTCGAGCGCGGCTACCAAGGGCTGATCGACGAGCGCTTCCGCGCGCTGACCCGCTCCAGCAAAGGCGCGCCGACGGGCTTGGCGCCGACGCGGGAGGTCGAGCTCTCCGCGAGCCTCGGCGGGAGCTTCCTGGGGACGGCGCGCTGCCGCGCGTTCTACGAGGAGGAAGGACGCGCCCGCGCCGCGCAAGGGTTGGCGCGCTTCGACGGGCTGATCGTCATCGGCGGCAACGGCTCGCTGACCGGCGGCCACATCCTGGCGAGCGAGCACGGCGCCAACGTGGTCGGCATCCCGGCCTCCATCGACCACGACGTCGGGTGCACCAACACCTCCATCGGCGTCGACAGCGCGCTCAACGCGATCGTGGACGCCTGCGACCGCATCAGCGACACCGCGCGGGCGCACCGGCGGGCGTTCGTGGTGGAGGTCATGGGCCGACAGAGCGGCTACTTGTGTATGGCCGGAGCGGTGGCGGCCGGAGCGGACGCGGCGCTCTTCCGCGAGCAGGGCCGCGACGAGGACGCGATCGTGCGCGACGTGGCCGAGCTCGTGCGGCGCAGCTTCGCGGACGACCGCGACAAGCAGAGAGTGCTGATCCTCAAGGCCGAAGGCGTCGAGGTTCCCTGCACCAAGCTCGTCCGGCGCGTGCAGGAGGAGCTCGGCGATTCGCTCGACGAGGTGTCGATCCGGGCGACCGTTCTCGGCCACCTGGTCCGCGGCGGAAGCCCGAGCTTCGCGGACCGAATGGTGGCCAACCGCTTCGGCCACGCGGCGGTGAACGCGCTCGTCGACGGCGCGACCGACGTGATGACGGCGTGGCAGCCCCCGCTGCCGGGCGGCGAAGAGACGCTCGACCACGCGGTGCGGCTCTTTCCGCTCGAGCAGGTGCTCGAGGAGACGAAGGCGCTGCTCGACGGGACCAGCCCGGTCACCCGTGGCCGTCTGGCGCTGATGGAGCGAGCGGCCGGCGTCCTGGCGCTCTGACCTGACCGCGCCGCGCCCCGCTCCTCCACGGGCGGTCTCGCGCTACCGTCTCCGGGCTCTCGAGAAGCGCCTGGCGCCGGAGGCTCTTCGCCTCGCGTTCCAAAGGCGAGGCGGCTCGACGCCCGATGCGGGTCGCGCGCCGGATGGACGGCTCGGGCGCGGCGCGCCGCTCCTCCAAGAGCCCCCTCGCCCGCGCCGCCGCGCGCTCCGAGGATGCGGCTCGGCACCCGAACCCGCTCCGCACGCCGCCGGCGACGCGCGCGCCCTCGGGAGCGGCTCGCCCTCGGGTGGGCGTGGCAGGTGGCCCGCCCGTGCGTAGCTTCCGCGCATGCCTCGCATCGTTCGCACCTTCTCTTTGGCGGTTCTCCTCTATGCCTGCGGCGGCGCGCCTCCGCCGACTTCGCAGACGGGTGACCAGAGCGCCACCGAAGCGCCGCGGGTCACCGGCGCCGAAGCCCGGCAGATGGTGAGCGAGGGCGCGCTGCTGCTCGACGTGACGCCGGACGACCGCGCCGATCGTTCGCTCATCGAGGGCCGCACGCACATCCCGACCGGCGCGCTCCGCTCGCGTGAGAACGAGCTGCCGCGCGATCGCCCGATCGTCGTCTACTGCCTCGGAGGGCGCGCCAGCCCGGAGGCCGGGGCGATGCTGCGCGCCGACGGCTTCGACGCCTACGTCATGGGCGCGCGGGCGAACTGGGATCGCTGAGCAGAACGTCCAGGTGACGCGGGCGGCGCGAGTCGCTACAACCCCCGCATGCAGCTCCGGTGGCCCTTCGTCGTCGTCTCTCTGCTCTCCCTCGCGGCCTGCGATCGCAACCCGGCCGGCTCCGGCCATCCGGTGCCGTCGACGCCCGCGCACGCCACGCCCCAGCCTGCCGCCCAGGGCGCTTCACCGACCCACGAGCCCGCCGCGCCACCGGCAGACGGGGAGGAGCGCGGCATCGCCGGCGGACTGTCGTGGCGAGCCGACGAGCCGCTGGTGTACCGCCGCCCCTCCAACCCGATGCGCGCGGCGGAGTACGGCGTACGCGACAGCGCCGACGCAGAGCTCACGGTCTTCCACTTCCCGAGCGGAGAGGGCGGCGGCGGCGACGTGCAGTCGAACATCACCCGCTGGGTGGGGCAGTTCACGCAGCCCGATGGCCGGCCGAGCGCGGAGGTCGCCCAGATCGCCCACCGCGAGGTGAACGGGATGCGGGTGACCACCGTCGACGTGACCGGTACCTTCGCCGGCCGCATGGGCATGGGCGCCGGCGGCGCGCCCCGCGAAAGCTGGCGCATGCTCGGCGCCATCGTGGAAGGGCCAGAGGGCCATGTGTTCTTCAAACTGATCGGACCCGAAGCGGGCGTCGGCGACGCGGCGGACGCGTTCGAAGGACTCGTGGCTTCCATCCACGCGGGCTGAGACCGGCTCCCTGCTCAGCCGAGGGCGTCGAGCGCCGACGCGACCTCGCGCGGGTCGATGTCGCGCCGACCGACCCGCTCGGCGGCCATGGCGACGGCGTCGAGGACGTGACCGTGCACGGCCGTCGGCACGGGCGGCTTCTGAACCCAGAAGATCGCGGTCAACACGCCGCGCGAGATCGGCGAGGGGAACGCGAAGTCGAAGCCGGCGCAGCACTGGACCAAGAGATCGTGCTGCTCGCGAAACCAGTCCGCCGCCACGCGCCGGCTCGCAGCGTCCGGGCGGCCGGCAGCGGAGCTACCCGCGTCGTAGACCAGCGCGATCTTCTCTCCGGCCGCCTCCAGCGCGCGACGAAAGTCCCCCATCATCGCCCGCATGTGCTCTGCGTTCATGCTCCCGGTTCGCCGCGCGACGACGACGGGCGCGAAGCGATCGATGAACACGTAGGCCACGGGTTCCTCCGAGCGCGCAGGGCTCAGCCCCGCTCGGGCGGCACGTCCTCGGGCGCGAGCTTGGTCGAGTCGGGAGCCTTGGTCGGGCGGTTCCGAACGGGCCTCACGATGAAAGGTCGGTCGCGGCGGAGCTTCGCGTCGGCGCGCTCGGCGACCTCGCGGGCACGCTGCAGGAAGCAGGCCTGGCTGCGCTGCGGCTCCCGCCCTTCCTCCGGCTTGTCTTTCGTGTAGCTGCCGTCGGGCGAGAGCACGCTGGCCTTCGTCTCGTCGCCCCACGACACGGCGAATATCTCCTCGACGACGCGCGCCTTCAACGACTCGTCTTCGATGGGGAACATCACCTCGATGCGGCGGTGGAAGTTGCGCTGCATCCAGTCGGCGCTGGCCCCGTAGACTTCCTGTGCGCCGCCGGCCTCGAAGATGAAGATGCGGCTGTGCTCGAGGAATCGATCGACGATCGACTTCACCCGAATCCGCTCGCTCACTCCGGGGATCCCCGGTCGCAGACAGCAGATCCCGCGCACGATCAGCTCGACCTCGACGCCCGCCTGCGACGCGCGATAGAGCGCCATGATCACATCGGGATCGACGAGGGAGTTCATCTTGGCCAGGATCCGCGCCGGCCGGCCGGCACGCGCGAACGCAGCCTCCCGCTCGATCAGCCCGAGCACCCGCTCGTGGAACCCGAGCGGCGCCACGATGAGCTTCTGCCACGTCGCGGGCGCCGTACACGAGGTGAGCAGGTTGAAGAGCGAGGAGGTGTCGTCCGCGATGTCGGCGCGCGACGTGAAGTAGCTCAGATCCGTGTAGAGGCGCGCTGTATGAGGGTTGTAGTTGCCGGTGCCGAGGTGCACGTAGCGGCGCAGCTTTCCGCCCTCACGACGCACTACCAGCGCCGCCTTGGCGTGGGTCTTCAGGCCGAGCAGGCCGTAGACGACGTGGACGCCAGCTTCCTCCATCTTGCGCGCCCACTGGATATTGTTCTCCTCGTCGAAGCGCGCCTTGATCTCGACGAGCGCCGTGACCTGCTTCCCGTTCTCGGCGGCGCGCATCAACGCTTTGACGATCGGGCTGTCACCGCTGGTGCGGTAGAGGGTCTGCTTGATGGCGAGAACGTCCGGATCCGAGGCGGCATCGCTGATGAAGCGGACCACGGGGTCGAACGACTCGTAGGGGTGGTGCAGGACGACGTCCCGCTGCGCGACCACCGCGAAGAGATCGTCCGCTTCGCGAAAGGGCGGGAGGATCTGCGGCGTGAAGGGCTCGTCGCGCACGCTCGGGTCGTCGCCGAGCACTTCGCTCATCGCGAGCAGGTCGGGAATGTTCAGCGGACCGTCGACCGCGAAGACGAAGCTCTCCTCGAGCCCGAGGGCCTCGCGGAGCATCTCCTGCGCCTCGCGTGCGCCGCCGCCGTCGATGCTCATCGTGACGGCGTTGCCGCGGTCGCGCCGCCGCACCTCCTGCTTGACGCTCTCGAGCAGGTCCTCGGCCTCCTCTTCGTCGATGCTGAGATTGAAGTTGCGCACGACGCGGAAGGTCCACGCGCCGATGCTGCGGAAGCCCGGGAAGAGGTCGCCGATGTGCAGCGCGATCACGTCGTCGAGGAGGACGTAGGCCGCGCGGACCCCGTCTACCTCCGCGCTCCGGACGCGCATCAGCCGGGGAAGCACCAAGGGCACCTGCACCACCGCGAACGCACGGCTCGCGTCGTGCCGGTGGGTGCCGGTGAGGACCGCGATGATGTTCAGGCTCTTGTTGCGCAGGTGCGGGAAGGGGTGACCGGGATCGATCGCGAGCGGCGTCAGAACCGGCAGGACCTGAGAGTGGAAGGTCTCGCTGAGCTCGGCGCGGGCTTCGCGATCGAGCTCGGTGGCTTCGAGCAGCACCACGCCGCGCGCGCGCAGCTCGGGCAGGCACTCGTCGACCACCGCCGCGTTCATGTCGATGCGCATGCGGCGCACGCGCCGGGCGATGGCCTCGAGCTGCTCGCGAGGCGTCATCCCGTCGGCGGGGACCTGCTGGACGTCGTCGTGGATCTGCCCGAAGAGGCCGGCCACGCGCACCATGAAGAACTCGTCGAGGTTGGCCGACGAGATGGCGGCGAACTTGAGGCGCTCCAGCAGGGGCACCCGCGGGTTCCGCGCCTCGTCGATCACGCGCTGGTTGAACTCCAGCCAGCTCAGCTCACGGTTGATGAAGAGCGACGGATTCCGGCGTGAGCGCGCGCGCCACGGCCTGGGCGGCTAGCGCGTCCTCTTCGATGGGCTCCTCCGCGGGAACCGCTTCACTGACGTCCTGCATCTCGACCACGTGTCGGAGTATAGCGCGCGAGACCTGCCCGGACCGATGGGCTTCGGCGCCCACCGTGGCGATCCGGTGACAGCGGCTCAGACCCAGCTGATCGACTCGATCCGAGTGGCGAGCTCGACGTCTTTCTCGGTCACCCGGTCGCCGGCGTCGTGGGTCGTGAGCGCGATGTCGACGGTGCCGTAGACGTTGTGCAGCTCGGGATGATGCGCGAGCCGTTCGGCGTCGAAGGCGAGGCGCGCGATGAACGAGATCGCTTCAGGGAACGTGTGGAAGGTGAAACGCTTGCGCAGCGCGTGTTCCTCGTGTGCCCAGCCGGGCAGGCCCTTCAGGGCCGCCTCGATCGACTCGTCGGACAAGGGTTCGGACATGCCCGCATCCTGAGACCCGATGCGCCTGTTCACAACCCCGCGCCGTGGGCCACCACGGTCCGCCCCACGAAGTCGAGGACCACGCCGTTCGCCTCCGCCAGCGCGCGCATGGCGTCGACCGGTCGCACGTGGTGGAGATGCACCGACACCGTCCCTTCCACGCCCTCCCCGATCACGAGACCGAGATGGGCGGCCTCCGCGAGGAAGGTCAGCGCGTTGGCGAGGGGCGCGTGACGGAAGTGGACGTCCATCGGGCGACCGCGCGGCGGCAGCCGCGGACGGCGGCGGCGACGGGCCTCACGCCGGATCTCACGGCGGCGCTCGCGGGCCGTGCGGCGCTCGTAGCGCGTCGCGGTCGAGGTCCTCGCCTGCTCGGTCGACCAGCGCGCCACCGCGCCGTCGAGGTCGGCCGGCGAGGTCGGCCGCGCGGTGGGCGCCACGGCAGGCTCGGCGCAGCCGGCGAGGAGCGCGAGCGTCGCGCACGTGAGCAGGCGGAGCACCCGGACAGGATGGCACGCCCGCGAAGCCCCGTCAGTCCGATTTGAAACACCTCGCCGCCAGCGGCCATGCCACCTCTGAACGGATTGCCGCTCGCTTCGTCGTCGGTCTTCGCGGGGCGATCCGCGAGCGCCAATGTCGGAGGAGACCGGCAGCGCGCTCGGAGCTCCCTCCCCCGGTCGACGGAAGAAGGTGGGGATGGGGGCTGACCGAGGCATGCGCTGTCTGGGCCGGCCCCCGGCCGCCTCCGCAATCGGAGGGGGAGAGGGATCCGAGCGCGTTCCAGTCCCTGTCGGAGGAGACCGGCAGCGCGGCCCTTCCACGGCCGCTCACAGCGCGCGGCGGGCTTTGACCTCGAGGTAGCGGTTCACCGTCGCCACCGCGAGCTCGCCGGGGGGCGCCTCCACCACGCCGACGCCGCTCTTCTTCAAATGCGCTTTCACGCTCTCGCGCTCGGCCAGCAGGTCGGCCGCCGCCGCGCGCCGATACGCCGCCTTCGCGTCCTCGGCGGGCGCGTCGGCGAGCGTGCTGGCCACCGGGTCGTGCATGGTCACGCACACCGGCAGATGGGTGCGCCGGAGCAGCGCGGCGTGCTCGGCCAAGGGCATCGCGTGCGCCTCGTCGAGCAGATCGCTGAAGAGGACGAGGAGCGCGCGTTTGCGCGCCCGCACCTGCACGAACTCGAGGAGCCGGCGAAAGTCGACGAAGGTCTCCTCCGCCTCCACGCCGTAGAGCGCGTCGAGGAGCTTTCGGTAGTGTCCCTGGCCTCTTCCGGGCGCCACGAAGTTGCGCACCCGGTCGTCGAAGACGATGAGCCCGACGCGATCGCCCTGCCGGAGCGCGACGTAGGCCAAGAGCAGCGCGGCGTTGATGGCGTGGTCGAGCTTGCTGATGGCACCGATCCGCGTGGCCATCATGCGGCCGGCGTCGATCGCCAGCAGCACGATCTGGCTGCGCTCCTGCTCGAACACCCGCGTGACCGGCCGCTGGCGCTTCGCGCTCGACTTCCAATCGAGCTCTCGAAACGCGTCGCCCGGCACGTACTCGCGGAGCTGCTCGAACTCGCCGCCGCCCCCGGACTGCCGGACGCTCCGAAATCCGACGCTGGTCAGATCGCCGAGGCGGGCCGCGAGCTCGTAGCGCCTCGGCCCGAGGACGTTGGGGAAGACGCGCGCTTCGTGCCCGGCGGCCACCCGCACCACACGGGCGCCCAGACGCGCCCTCCCCTCCAGCCGCAGGTGCACGTCGCCGAACGCGAAGCGGCCGCGGCGCTCGGGGACGACCACGTAGGAGACCTCGCGGCGAGCGTAGGGCGGCAGCTCGACCGTCAGCTCCGGCGGGTCGGCCTCCCATCCGGGCGGCAGGTCGTCGCGGATGGCCACCTTCAGTGTGCGCGCGTACGGATTGTGGAGGCGGAGCGTGATCCGATTCTCGACACCGACCACCAGCCGCGTGTCCATCCGGCGCTCGACCGCCGGCGCGTCGCGAGCCAGCCGGCGGCTCTCCAGCACCGCGCCGACCAAGAGGACGGCGTCGTAGAGCAACGCCGCGCCGAGCCCGAGCCCGGTGCCGGCGTCGGCGGCCGCCAGCGGGAGCCCGCCGGCCGCGAAGGCCGCGAGCCTGCCACCCGGGACGAAGCGGGAGCGCTTCTCGCCATCGGGCGGCTCGCCCTCGCTCACCGCGGGACCTCGACGGTCGACGACACCCGGTCGACCACCTCCTCCGGCCCCAGCCCGTCGAGCTCCACCTCAGGCGCCAGCACGAGCCGGTGACAGACCACCGGATGGAGGGCGCGCTGCACGTCGTCGGGCGTCACGAAGGAGCGTCCGTCGAGCGCCGCCATCCAGCGGCTGGCCACCATCAGGTGCACGCCGGCGCGCGGCCCGGCGCCGAGCAGGATCATCGGCGTGGCCCGCGTGGCGCGCATCAGATTGCGGATGTACCCGCGCACCGCGTCCTCGACGAGCACCGACTCGGCGACGACGCGCATCCGAGCGACCTGCTCGCGCGAGGCGACCGAGCTCACGCCCGCCTCGGCGACGTCGACCGAGCCGACGCCCACGCTGGCCCGGGCGAGGATGCGGTCCTCTTCCTCGGCGCTCGGATAGCCGACCCGGATCTTCACCAGGAAGCGGTCGAGCTGCGCCTCGGGAAGCGGGTAGGTGCCCTCCTGCTCCACCGGATTCTGGGTGGCGAAGACGGTGAAGTGGTCGCTCAGCGCGTGGCGAGCGCCGTCGATCGTCACCTGCCGCTCCTGCATCGCCTCGAGCAGCGCGCTCTGCGTCTTGGCCGGCGCGCGGTTGATCTCGTCCGCGAGCAGCAGCTCGGTGAAGATCGGCCCCTTGGTGAGGCGGAAGCTGCCCGGCTTGCAGGTCGAACATGTTGGTGCCGATGATGTCGCTCGGCATCAGGTCGGGGGTGAACTGGATGCGCCCGAAGTCGCAGCATCGATGGCGGCCGCGAGCGTGCGCACCATCAGCGTCTTGGCCGTGCCCGGCACGCCCTCGAGCAAGACGTGCCCCTGCGCGAGCATCGCGACGAGCATCGACTCGACCGCCTCGCCCTGACCGACGATGACCTTCCCCACTTCGGTGAGGATCGCGTCTCGCAGGCCTCGCAACTCTTCCACGCGCTCCATGGTCGGCCGGTTCTACTGGACCGCGGGCAGGCTTGTCGAGCGAGCGCTGCCGCGAGTCAGGTCTCTCGTGCCGCAGCCGGTTCCGTCCGTATCGCCTCGGCGAGCAGACGATCGACCTCGGCGGCCAGTTGCGCCAGCCCGCGCGGGCCGGCCCCTTCGGCGTCCAGGCGCTCGAGCGCCGCGACCACGTCGGCCACCGGCTCGCGACGACGCCGGGTCAAGAGCTCCACCATGCGGGCCGGATCGCTCGTCGATAGGTGATGGTGAGCGGCCACGCGTGCCAGCGCCCGCCGCACCAGGATGTGCGCTGCGCCCGCCGGGTCGCCGGCCTTCTGATAGAGCGTGGCGACGCCGTCCACGTACGACGCGGTCCCGCCCGGCGAGACGGGCGCCTGTCGGGTCACGCCGCCGAAGCGCGCGCCGAGGCGCCAGAGCACGAAGGCGACCATCAAGAGGATCTGCAACACCACCGCGCCGAGCCCGACCTGCCTCAGGTAGCGCATCAGCGAGCGGCGCTGACCGACTCCGAGGTGGTACTCATCGAAGAGGACCGGTCCGGCCGGCGCGTAGGCGCGGATCAGGCGCGCGAAGAGCACGCCGCCGCCGCCGTCGCGAAGCTCGCGGTTGGCCAGCGCGCTCGCGGACGAGAGCGCGATCACCGACCCGCGACCGAGCGCGATCCGCGCTCCGACCACCTCGCCCTCAGGACCGTCGAGGCGAAGGAGCGGCTCGGCGACCCGATCCTCCGCCACCTTCAGGCGCAGCGCGCGCCGCATGGACACGGGCGCGATCCCGGTCAGCGACTCCGCCACCGGCACCGCCAGCCGCGCTTCGGGCTCCGAATCGCGCGCGGTCAGCTGATCGTAGGTCCCCGCCGGATCGTCTCGCAGGGCGTCGGGGATGTCCTCGAGGTCCGGCGGCGCGTCTTCGTCCTCCCCGGTCTCCTCGCCGTCACCCTCCGCGCCGTCCGGGTCGTGCTCCCGGCGATTGCGTCGTTCCGCGCGGGCGATCATCCCGAGCAGCCCCTCGCTCGGCAGGCACTCGTCGGGATCGCCGACGAGCTCCACCCCCAGCTCGTCGGCCGTGAGGTAGTCCGGGACGCCGGCGACCACGAGCACACCGCCTCGCTCGACCCACGCGCGCAGGTTCTCCCGCTCGATGCGGCCCACCTCGCGGCGCATGAGCTGATCGCAGCTCCCCAGCGCCACCAGCACCGCGCCCTCGGGCAACCGCCCGAGATCCTCCGCCCAGCGCGCCGGCGAGGCGCCGAGCTCCTCGGTCAACAGATAGAGGCCGCGCGTCCCTCGCGGCCCGGCGCCGTAGGTGCTGAACGCGGAGGCGTAGCGACCGCGCGCGCCGACCCGCTGGCACATCACGCCGCCCGCGCCGAGCGCGAACACCACCGCTGCCGCGACCAGGACCCGCCGAACGCGCGGGCTCACGCCGCCGCCTCCTGCGCGTCGACAATCTCGCTCGCCAGGGTCCGGCAGCGTTCGTAGTCCGGCCGCGTGGTCGGCTCGTGCCCGTACCATTTGTAGTCGAAGAGGCGAGTGAACTGCGCGAACGCATCCCGCGCCGAGCCCCGCGGCATGTGCCGGAGGTACTGCCAGTTGGTCAGGTGCGGATCGAACGCGATCAACCTCCGTCGAATCGAGCGCCACCAGCGTGGCCAGGTAGAGCGCGCGCATCGCCTCCCGAAGATCGCCTTCGTCCGCGAGCTCGGCCGCGTCGTCGAGGAAGGCCCCCGGGGAGCGATCGCGAGGGTCTCCGTCCGCCGGAGCCTCCTCGGTCGATCGCGCGACCTTTCGGTCTTTGCGGCGGGTGAGCCAGAGGTAGCACCCCACCGCGAGCAGGAGCAGCGCGCCGACGCTCAGGAAGAACACCGCGCCCGGGAGTGCGATGGACGGAAAGTTCGGCGGGTGAAGCTCGGGCAGGTCCTCGCGCGGCCGCAGCATCCAGTCGAGGAGTCGCTCGATGAGATCACGCAGTCCTTCGCCGCGCGCGTCCTCGAACTCGCGGAACTCCGAGCGGCCGAGGATGGTCTCGACCCGTGCGTCGACCTCTCGGTCCTCCGGCGAGAGCGCGACGACCGGCATCGGTCCCGGGTCGGTGGGCAGCGAGCTCGAAGGAGGCTCCGAGGGCTGCACCGAAAGCGCGGGCACGGGCTCGGACGACTCGCCGTCCATCGGCGGCGGCGGAAACGCGGGCGGCGGAGCCTGCGCGAGCGCCGGGCGGGCCAGTAGGGCGAGCGCGAACAGAACCAGCGCCGCGCGCGCAGCGACCTCACGGCCGGAGCGGCTCGAGGAATGCGTGATCGCGTCCTCGATCGCCGCTCGCACGTCGAGCCCCTCGGCGCGCACCCGACCGTCGACGTACGCGATCGCCGAGATCGAGGCGCGCACAGGCTCGAGCAGGACGAACGCGACCGAAGCGACCACCAGCACGACGAAGGTGTTGCCGAACGAGAGGAACGCCTCGACCCATGCGACGTCGAGACCGGCGAAGGAGCGCGCGAGGAGCGCGCCGACCGCCGTCGTGACGTAGAGGTTGAAGGTCAGGCCGAGCCCGGCTGCGAGCATCATGCCCTCGATCGCGACACCGGTGCCGCGCCGGCCGTGGTTGTCCGCCGCCGCGCGGAAGAAGCCTCGCCACCCTGCGCCGGGCTCGCAGGCGGCACGGGCGAGCCAGGACGGGGCCGCCGCACCGCGCAGCGACAAGAGCGGCAGCACCAACGCGACGCCGACGAATCCGGCGAGCGAGCCCGCCACCAAGGGCCAGCTCCACACCCAGAGCCCCAGCGCCGCCACCATCGCGGTCCGCAGGACATCCGCCGGCCGGCCTGCCTCCGGGTCGGGGCGCGCGTCCCAGAGCGTCCCCGCGGCATGGCGCGCAGCGCGACCGAGCAGGTAGGCGCGTCCCCACCACGCGAGCATCAGCGCGAACGCCATCGGGAGGCGCAGCGAGTGGATGCCCTCCACCCGCTCCAGGTAATAGAGCGTGAGCACGACGGTCGCGACGAGCGCACCGCCGGCCCAGGAGGGAAGCGCCACCTGCGCGACCGAGCCGCGCGCGATGGTCAGCGCTCGAATCGAGCGTCGACAGGGGTCCACCCGGCCGCAAGTCCCGCCCCGCGCCCACTCAGCCTCCTCCGGGCAGCGCGACCTCGAGCAGCACCCAGGTCAGCAACGTCGCCGCGCCGATCAGAAGTGACGCCAGGGCGCGGGCGACCCAAGGCGACGTCGGGCGCCTCTCGGCCTTACGGGCACGCGCACCTCGCTCGGCCAGCACGGCCAGGCAGGAGACGCAGTAGTTGATGCCGTCGACCTTGGTGACGCACTCACCGCAGACACGCGCGCGGCACTCCACGCAGACGCCGATGGCGTTCCGCTCCGGGTGATTCTGGCAAGCCGCGGCGACCGGCACGGTCATGAAGCCACGATCCTGCGGTGTTCCGCGCCGGCGCGCCACCCCGAAGGCCCGCCCGGACCCGTGCTGCTACCCTTCGCACGTGCGACCCATCGTCATCGTGAAGACCGGCTCGACCCTCCCCCGCCTCGCCGAAGCGCGCGGCGACTACGAGGACTGGATCGCCGAAGGACTGTCCGCGAAGGACGTCCGCACCTGCCGCGTCGTCGAGGGAGACCCGCTCCCGGATGCGGAGCAGGTCCGCGGGGTGGTGATCACCGGCTCGAGCGCGCTGGTCACCGACCGGCTCGACTGGAGCGAGCGCTCCGCGAGCTGGCTGCCCTCGCTGATCGAGCGCGGCACGCCGCTGCTCGGCATCTGCTACGGACACCAGCTCCTGGCCCACGCGCTCGGCGGCGAAGTCGGGACGAACCCGCGCGGCCGCGAGATCGGCGCCATCGACGTCGACCTCGACGAAGCGGGACGCGCCGACCCACTGCTCGGCGTCCTGCCCTCGCCGCTCCGCGTCAACGCCTCGCACCGGCAGTCCGTCCTGACGCTGCCGAACGGCGCGCGACGACTGGCCTCCAACCAGCACGACCCGAACCAGGCCTTCACCGTCGGGGAGCGCGCTTGGGGCGTGCAGTTCCATCCCGAGTGGGACCACGAGGTCATCCGGGCCTACCTCGAGGATCGGGTCGCCATCTTGCGCGACGAAGGGTTCGACCCGGACGCGCTGCTCGCCCGCGTGCAGCCCTCCGAGCACGGCCCCGCGCTCCTGCGCCGCTTCGCCGAGCTCGTCGACGGCTGAGGGAAGAGCGCACGCGGCTCGTGAAGCGTCGCCTCGGGATGTCTGGCGCCCGCTCGAGGCCGTGGACCGGTCGGACCGCGCCCGCCATCGAAACGGCTCCAACCTCGAGGCGTCCGTGAGGAGCCGCGGCGTCCGCACGACGACGAGCAGCGACGCTCCGGACGAGGTCCGAACGGCCGCGGGGCGTCGGGAGGCCAATCGACAGACCTTCAGCGCACCATGGTCGTGTCGACCGTGCAGAACCCGGTGCCCGTAGGCGAGTGCACCTGTGCCACGCAGCGCCCTTCCGCGGTCGGACAATCGCCCGCGCCGAGCGCGCAGATGCGAACGCAGTGCCGGCTGGTGCCGATGCCGCCGCAGAAGAATCCTGACTGGCAGTCCTCCTGCGCCATGCACGCGTCGCCCGGACCGCCGACGCCCGCGACCCGACACTCGGTCGTGGCGTCGGCGCCGATGATGTAACAGCCCTCGCGAGGCTCGCAGGTGTCCGCGGGGTGGAGGACGTCGCACGAGCGGGGCGGCAGACATTGCCCCCACTCGGTCTGCGTCCCGTCCACCAGCATCCCCGAGCCTGCGCAGAACGCGTCTCCGATGCAGGCCGCCGGATCACCGGGGCAGCAAATCCGACCGCACACTCCGCCGCTGGGCGTCAGGAAGCAAGCGAGGCCGGGCGCGCAGTCGGACACCGACGTGCAGGCCATGCCGTTGGCGAGCGCGCCGGGCATCCCTTCGCAGCTCGAGGCGGGGCTCCAGAGCACGCAGCTCCCGTCGGAGCAGCCGTCCGGGTAGCGCGGATCGCACGCATCGTAGGGGCAGTAGCCAGGCGCACCCGCATCGCTCGCCGCCCCGCCGGAGTCCGCGGGCAGCTCGGAGCCTCCATCCAGGAGCCCGCCGCCGTCAGCGAGCGCCGCGTCGCGGGAGAGCGCGGCGTCGGGACCCTCCATCCCGTCGCCGCAGCCGGCGGCGAGCAACACGAACGCGAGGGTGAGCCGACGAAACGACATCGAAAAACAGCAGTCGAAAGCGAAGAGGGGCGGCGCCGAAGAAAGCGAGCCGGGCGCGCTGGCGAGACGCGCCCGGCGAAGCGATCAAGCGGAGGGAGTGCAGACGCCGAAGCCCGAGGGCGCCCCGGTGAGGCCCCCGCAGGTGAACCCGCTGGTGCAGGGCGTCGCCGCCGACATGTCGCAGTACGCGCGGCAGGAGAACGTCCCGTCCGACGAGCCGACGCAGGCGTAGCCGGCCACACACGCGTTCCGAGCGTTGCAGGTCATTCCCTCGGTGGCCGTGCCGGCGGAGTCGCAATTCGTGATGCTGGATCCGCTCGCTAGCGTGATGACGTTGCACTCCTGCCCGTCGGGGCACCCCGTCTGGGGCGCCGGAAGCGTGCAGGCGTCAGGCTGGATGCACTGCCCGTACTCGTGGCCCGCGGGACCGGCGCCGTTGATCTTGCTGCAGACCTGTCCGGTCGTCGCCGGGTTGCAGTCCGAGTCCGTGCAGCACCACCCACGACAGACGTTCTCTTCGCTGCTGCAGCCGAAGCCCTCGGCGCACTGGCCCGCCATGGTCGGATCGCAGGTCGTTCCATCCGTACCCGTACCCGCGCCAAAGCACTGCGTGGTCACACCGCCCGACCCGTCACCGTTGAGAAGGCAGGCCATGCCGGTGCCGCAGGAGCTGGGATCGGTGAGGTCACAGGCACCGAGGGGCCCACACGTGGAAGCTCCCCCATCACCCATGCTGCTCATGCCCGAGTCCGGAGTCGTGCTCGGCCCCGAGTCCGGCGTCGTGCTGGGCCCCGAGTCCGGCGTCGTGGTGTGCGTGCCGCTGTCGTGCCCGGTCGTCGAGCCCGCGTCGTGATCGCCCCCATTGCCGTTGTCGCAGCCAACCCACACGAGCGCGGTCAGCGCCGCCACCCACGTTCCAATCCGAAGCTCTCGCATTTCTCCTCCGACGGGCATCCACTCGGCCCGGCGTCCACGTCGCACCGGCACACGAGCCTGTCAAGGCAGGTGAGCCCAGGCTCGTGCAGCATGAAGCAGGTGGCGTGCCGGTCTCAAGTTCGCGGCAGGACACCGCTGCGGGCCCGGCGCGAGCCGAGATCACGACATCCGTGTCGCGGACCCGACGTCGTCCAGGGATCGCGGCCCGACAGGAAACGCGTTCCCAAGGCGGTCGATACGGTGTACCAACGACCGGACAGGGAGGACCGAGAATGCTCGGATTGACGAGACGAAGCCTGACCGCTTTGTCGTTCGCGGCGGCCCTCGCTGCCGCGACGGCGAGCGCGCAGGATGGGCAGGCTGGCGCGCAGCAGGGCGAGCAGGCTGGCGCGGAACAGACGCAGGCGCGGCCGACCGACCCGCGCATGGAAGAGGCGCAGCGCCGCTTCGCCGAAGCAGAACAGGTCTACAGTGCAGGCGACTACGCGGGCGCGCTCGCCGAATTCGAGCGCATCTACGAGCTGCTCGACGGAAACCCGCGGCGCTTCTTCGTGCTCTACAACATCGGTCGCTGCCAGGAGCAGCTCTTCCAGTACGGCGACGCCCTGACGAGCTACCAGCGCTATCTCGACGAGGGAGGCGCCGACACCGACCGCGCACAGGCCGCACGCGAGAAGATCGAGGATCTGCGAGCGCGCTTGGCCACGGTCACCGTGCAGACGAACGTGGAGCAGGCCGAGGTCTGGGTGGACGGCCGTCAGGTCGGCACGGCGCCCGGCGATGTCGTCGTGACCGGCGGTCAGCACACCATCGAGCTTCGCGCCCGCGGCTACGCGCCCGGCCAACAGCAGATCCGAATCCCGGCCCGCACCGAGCAGACCATCAGCGTTCCGCTCGACGAGGTCGGCGGCAGCAGCGGCCTGGACCCCCTCTTCTTCATCAGCGGGGCGGCGATCACCGCCGTCACCGCTCTCGTCGGCGGCGGGTTCGGAGTCGCGGCGCTGATCCAGCACGGGAACATCCAATCGCAGGAGATGAGCAACGACCCGATGCAACAGTTCCGGGTCACGCAGGCGCAGCTCGACTCGGTCGCGCAGACCGCGCTGATCGCCGACATCCTCTTCGGCACGGCCGCCCTCTTCGGCGTGGCCTCGGTCGTCCTGCTCTTCTTGACCGACTGGGGCGGCGACGACGCGGCCCAACAGGCGTCGATCCGGATCGCGCCCATCGTCAGCCCCACCGCGGGTGGCCTCACGCTGCAGGGGAGCTTCTGATGCGCCGCTCGATTCTCTCCCTCGCCCTCGTTCTCTCGGGCTGCTCGGTGGTCGTCGGCGACCTCAAGCTTCCGCACTGCTCGCACAACGAAGAGTGCCAGGTCCTCAACGACATGAACGGCATCGCCAGCGATGCCTGCGCGCTCTACCAGTGCCACTGGCAAGACGATGTCTGCGAGCTCACCGCGCGCGACGGCGACCGCGACGGGCTGGTCGCTCCCGAGTGCATCAGCGACCCGATCGCCGCCGGGCGCACCGCCGACTGCAACGACGCGGTCGCCGGCGGCACCGAGGTCTGTAACGGCATCGACGACGACTGCGACGGGATCATCGACGAGCACTTCGTGGTCGACATGGTGGCCTCGAACCCACTGCCGGCCGAGCCGGCGGCCGGGCTCATCGCCGGCGCCTCGTTCTCCTCCGCCGGCACGGTCGGCTATGGGACCGGCTCCAACGCGTTCGCGGTCGCGTACACGGAGGGCAACAGCGGCAGCTACGGCATCGTCAGCGGCGCCTCGGCGACGAGCCCTACCCCGATGGGCTACGTGCGGGACACGGCGTACGACATGCTGCAAAACACGGTGACGCTGATCTCCGGTTGCGTCTCGAAGACCCCCAGCGCCTACAGGAACAGCAGCTGCAACTTCGGCGACGCGGACCTCGGCTTGACGGATGACAACGTCTTCGCCGCCGTCGTCAACGTGAGCGGCTGCGGGGCAGGACAGGTGCGGGTCGGCCACTTCCCGCGCGGCAGCTCGATGCCCGGGCAGCTCATCCAGCTCGGGCCGCCCCGCCGGAGCGACTCGTTCGCCGGGATCGACGTGGCCGACAACCTCTGCACGGGCGCGAGTCGCTCGTCGGGTATTCAGGGGGCCGCCAGCCCTTCGATCGCGACGCTGGAACTGTCGGGGCCGGACGATCAGGCGCTGGCGGCGTGGATCGCCGACTCGAGCTCGCGCGCGAGCTGCAGCGCGGATGCGGCCGACGTGGAGATCCTCGGGCTCTTCGTCCAGCACGACGCGTTCGGGAACCAGTGGACGACGGGGACCAACGAGGGGCTCCAGCAGGTGATCGGGCGGACGACGCAGGGCGGCCGACCCGGCATCGCCGCCTGGGACAACACCGGCTACATCGTCGGCTTCGCCGACCCGGCAGGCGGCATCCACCTCGTCTTCGTCGCTCAGCCGGGCGCGCCGCCCGCGTTCACGACAGGCCCCGCGGACGACCGGACAGGCCTGGAGGTCCCGCCGCTCACGACCACGGATCTCGGCACCATCCCGACCGACACACCGGCGGAGGACGTGGTGCTCACCGTGGGCTCGATCCTGACGAGCGGCATCGAGGTCGGCATCGCCTGGCGCGAAGGCTGCGGCTCCGGGAGCGAGACCATCCACTTCCGCGAGATCGTCGTCGCCAGCGACGGGAGCGCGATCGACGAGGGCCACTCGTTCGATCCCATCGTGCTGACGCCCTCGCCGGCGCCCTCGGCCGGGCCGCCCGCCATCACGTTCACCTTCAGCGGGATGATCGAGCAGGGCGTCACGCGAATGGACGGGCGCGCGACCGGCACCCAGACCAACGACGGCGGCTGGGTCGTCGCCTGGGCCGACACGTCGAACCAGGACCCGGGACCGCAGAACGACGCGAACATCCTCGCCCGGCGGATCTCGGAGGCCGACGGCCAGATCCTGAGCCCCGACGAGGTCCTGATGCTCAACGCGCCGGGCGACGTGGAGCGCCACCGGCCGGTCCTCTACACGGACTCGGACGACCGCGTCTCCTACGGCTTCCTCGCCCTCGGGATGAACAGCGGCTTCCGAGGCGCCGCGCTCACCTGCGTTCCCCAGTGAGGTCTCGAGCGGTTTCGCCCGGCGGGCCGGTGTAGGCCCGCCGACGCGGTCCGCGCACGAAGAAGCCGCGAGACGCCTGGGGCGCTCGCGGCTTCATTCGTTCGGCTCAGCCGGTCTCAGTGCACGGCGCGCGTGCTCTGTGGCGCGTCGCTCGCTTCCTTGACCTCGACCTTGCTCTCGCGATTCGGACGCTCGTCGCGCTGCTCGCGCGCGGCGCGGACGAAGCTCGTGAAGAGCGGGTGCGGCGCGTGGGGGCGACTCTTGAACTCCGGGTGGAACTGACAGCCCACGAAGTGCCGGTGCTCGGAGAGCTCGACCATCTCGACCAGGCGCTCGTCGGGGCTGAGCCCGCTGAGCACCATGCCGTGACCCTCGATGGTCTCCCGGAAGGCGTTGTTGAACTCGAAGCGATGCCGATGACGCTCGCTGACCTCGCGGACGCCGTAGATGCGGGCCGCGACCGAGCCCTCCTTGAGGGCGCAGGGATAGGCGCCGAGCCGCATGGTCCCGCCCTTGTGCTTCACGCCGCGCTGTTCGGTCATCAGGTCGATCACGGGCTGGGTCGACTCGGGGTTGAACTCGGTGCTCTCCGCTTCCTCGACCCCGCAGACGTGGCGGGCGAACTCGACCACGGCCATCTGCATGCCGAGGCAGATGCCCAAGAAGGGGACGTTCTCCTCGCGAGCGAAGCGGATGGCCTGGATCTTCCCTTCGGTCCCGCGTCCGCCGAAGCCGCCCGGGACGAGGATGCCGTCCATGTGACCGAGCCGCTCGCCGGCGTTCTCGGCCGTGAGCTCCTCACTGTCGACGTGCTCGATGTCGATCACGACGTCGCTGGCCAGTCCGCCGTGGACCAGCGCCTCGTGCAGCGACTTGTAGGAGTCGCGCAGGTGGACGTACTTGCCGACCAGCGCGATCTTCACCCGACCGCGCTCCGGGTTCTGGAGCTGCTGCACCGTGCGCTGCCACGCCGAGAGATCCGGCGCGCGCGACCAGATGTTCAGCCGCTCGGCGATCTGCACGTCCGTCCCCTCGTCGTGCAGCGCGAGGGGCAGCTCGTAGATGAAGCCGACGTCCTGTGCGGCGATCACCGCCTCGCGCCGCACGTTGCAGAAGTGCGCGATCTTGTCCTTGAGGCCCTGCGGCAGCGGCCGATCCGCGCGGCAGATCAGGATCTCCGGCTGGATCCCGAGCCCGAGCAGCTCCTTGACCGAGTGCTGGGTCGGCTTGGTCTTCAGCTCACCGGCCGCCGCGATGTAGGGCACCAGCGTGACGTGCACGTTGACCGCGTTCTGCGCGCCGGCCTCGACGCGCATCTGGCGCACGGCCTCCAGGAAAGGCAGCGACTCGATGTCGCCGACCGTCCCGCCGATCTCCACGATGGCCAGATCGGCCCGGCTGGCCACGTCGTACACCCGCGCTTTGATCTCGTCGGTGATGTGCGGGATCACCTGGATGGTCGCGCCGAGGTACTCGCCGCGGCGCTCCTTCGAGATCACGGCGTCGTAGATCCGACCCGTCGTGAAGTTGTTGGCCCGGCTCATCCGCGCGGTCGTGAAGCGCTCGTAGTGGCCGAGGTCCAGATCGGTCTCGGCCCCGTCGTCCGTGACGAAGACCTCGCCGTGCTGGAAGGGCGACATCGTGCCCGGATCGACGTTGATGTAGGGGTCGAGCTTGAGGTGCGTGACCCTGAGCCCGCGCGCCTCCATCAGCGCGCCGATCGAGGCCGCCGCCAGACCCTTGCCGATCGAGCTGACCACGCCGCCCGTGATGAAGATGAACTTCGTACTTCGCATGCTCACCGTCCGTGGTGTCGCTCGCCGTCGATCCGCTCCTCGAGGCGTTGCACCACAGCTTCGTCCTCGCCCGAGAGAGTGACGAGGAAGTGTCGTCCGTGTCGTCGTGCGGAGTCTGGGGGGAAGGCCCTCAGCGGTGCACAGCGCGGGTCGGTCAGGGATTGGATCGGGCGTCCCGATACAGCTCGCCCGGACCCGCGTCGCACGGGAGGAGACTCTACGAAGGGACGGCCCCGCAGTCAATCCGGGCTGTGATTAACAACTTGTTTACCGGAGGCCGACCCCTGGGCGAACCTTGGGCGAACCCTGGGCGAATCTTGGGCCAACCCGCTGCGATGGCGGCGCAAACGGCCCCGCGTTGACACCCTCCTCACCCGGGCTTATCTAGGTCGCTCGGTGGCAACGCTGTGAACGTGTAAAGGCAGCCGCGCCACGATCGGACGAACGTCGCCCTGGCGGCGTCATCGCGGGGCTCCGGGGGAACGCCTCGAGCTCTGCCGCCGAACGCGGGGAGGTCACGATGTCGGTCAGCTCGGTCGCGGTGGTGGGCGCAGGGCCCAGGGGGCTCTCGGTGGCGGAGGCGATCGCCGAGGCGGACCTCCCCGTGACGGTCGTGTGCGTCACGCCGGGGCGCGCGCAGCGAGCGATCGAGCGCATCCGCCGCACCCTCGCGATGCGCGTCGAGGTCGGCGACATCACGCCCGAGCGAGCCGACGAGCTCCGCTCACTGATCACGATCGAGCGGGAGCTGTCGGCGGCAGCGGACGCGGACCTGGTGATCGAGTCGGCGGTGGGCGACGTCCGCGCGCGCCGCGCCATCCTGGCCACGATCGAGGGCCGGATGAGCCGCGGCTCGGTGCTCGCCTCGAACACGACCCAGTCGGTCCTCCCGGCCATGGCCGAGGTGCTGGTCCGGCCCGATCAGTTCCTCGGATTGCGCTTCTTCCACCCGGCGACGCACACGCCGTTGGTGCAGGTGATGCCGCTGCCCGAGAGCGCTCCCGGCGCCGTCTTCGCCTGCGAGACGCTGGTGCGCTGGATGGGCAAGACGCCGGTGGAGCAGGTGGAGGGCGACGTCGCGCCAATCCTCCCCCGCGGCGACGCGCCCACGGCGGCGGTCGGCGGCCGCTGACGCCCGCGCCGAGTCGACGCCTCAGACCTCCACTCGCGAATCGCCGCTCGGCGCACGGGCCAGACCGACGCGCCCAGCGCGCCTCACTCCCCATCGCCGCTCGGCGGCTGCAGGCGGCGGGGCAGGATCGAGTCGTCGTCTTCCGGTCGGCCGGGTGCGTCGAGCAGCTCCGCCCGCGTGAGACCGACGCCGCCGAAGCGCTCGCGGATCGAAGCGACCGCCGACTCCACGGCGCGGCGGCGATCGCGCTTCGGATCCGGGAAGAGGCTCGGCGGAGGCGCCGCCGTCAGCTCGCCCGCGCTCACTCCCGTCAATCGCACCCGCCGGCCCGCGATGGGGAAGCGGTCGAGCAGGCTCCGCGCGGCCTCGAAGAGGCTGGTCGCATCGTCGATGGGATCCGGCAGCCGGAGCTGGCGCGTCTTCAGCGTGAAGTCGTGGTACTTGAGCTTCACGGTCACGCGCCGCGCGAAGATGCCCGCTTCGTGGAGCCGCCGCGCGACCCGGGTCGAGTGCGCCAAGAGCGTCCGCTCAATCAGCGCGCGGCTCGTCAGAATCCTCGTCGTAGGTCTCCTCGGCGCCGATCGACTTGGCCTCCCGCTCGGACACGACCTCCCGCTCGTCCTCGCCCCGCGCGAGCCGCGCGACCTCGCCGCCCCAGCTCCCCAGCGTCGCTTCGAGGCGCCGGACGTCGGCCTCGGCCAGGTCCCGCAAGGTCACGTAGCCGAGCCCGTGCAGCCGCGCCGCCGCCTTCGGCCCCACGCCCCACATCCGCTCGATCGGCAAGGGATCGAGAAACGCCCGCACCTCCTCGGGTCGCACCACCACCAGCCCGTCGGGCTTGTCGAAGTCGCTGGCGATCTTGGCCACGAACTTCGAGGGCGCGACGCCCGCCGACGCCGTCAGCCCCGTCTCGGCCCGGATCGCCTGCCGGATGCGACGCGCGATGGCCTCGCCGTCGCCGAAGAGGCCGCGGCTGGCGGTGACGTCGAGGAAGGCTTCGTCGACGGAGAGCCCCTCCACCAGAGGCGTGAAGCGACGGAAGACGGCGAAGATGGAGGCGCTGACCTCTTCGTAGCGGTGCCGCCTCGGCGGGACCACGATGGCGTGGCGACAACGACGGAGCGCCTCGGCCATGGGCATGGCGGAGTGGATCCCGAAGGGGCGGGCCTCGTAGGAAGCGGCGGCCACCACCCCGCGTCGCTCCGCACCGCCGACCAGCACCGGCTCGCCGCGGAGCGAAGGGTCGTCGAGCTGCTCCACCGAAGCGAAGAACGCGTCCATGTCGATGTGGAGGATCTCGCGCATCGGGCGCTCGTGGACGGAGGCTCCCGCGCGCACTGCGGAGGCGCAAGGGGCGTCGCGTTGCCCCGCTCCTCCGCCGTTGCAAGAGTGCAGCACGAGATGGACGTCGCGAACGCGATCGTGCTGGGTGCCTGGGGCCTCTTCGCCATCAGCGTGGTCCTGCGCGCGTCGCGGCGCGGCAGCGCGACCTTCGACGACCAGCTCGACCTGAACGACCGGCGATTGGTCGGCGGCATCGCGTTCTACCTGGCGGTCCCCGCGCTCGTGCTCGGCGCGCAGGCCATCCAGCTCGGGATCGCCGCGGCGCTCGGGGCGCAGATGCACTTCGAGACGTGGATCTACTTCGGCATCGTCGAGCCCACGTTCGGGCA
Source organism: uncultured Pseudomonadota bacterium (assembly GCA_963832725.1). Taxonomy (GTDB): domain Bacteria; phylum Myxococcota_A; class Polyangia; order Polyangiales; family Sandaracinaceae; genus JAEZBP01. Next base: position 1,460,249 of record CAWHVG010000002.1, on the reverse strand, counting down.
GCGGCTCACTCCGCTCGCACGGGCGGGGATCGCCGCGGCCGAGCCGGTCTCGCTCGCGCTGCTCGCGGCGCTCCTGGTCGCCTGGACGCGCCTCTCGCCCGCCAACGCGGCCCGCAACCTGCTGCGACTGGAGGTCGCCCGGGTCCTGCTGGTCCTGGCGTTCGGGCTGCAGCCGATCCTCTCGCTCCTGATCGGCCGGGGCGACTTCGCGATCATCCGCGAGGCGCTGAACGCCCGCTATCCCGACAGCGGCGAGGTCGCGCTCCTGAGCTACGGCATCCTCGGCGCGTGGGCGTTCTGGCGCTGGCGCGGCGCGCGACGACTCCACGCGCTGGCGAGCTCGGCCCACGACGCCGCGCGACGCGCCGGCCAACGTCTCGACGCGGCCCCCGACGACCCCGCGGCCCTGCGAGCCCTCGGCGCGGCGCAGCTCGCGAGCGGCGATCCGCGGGCGCTCGAGACGCTGGAGCACGCCCGCGAGAAGGCTCCCGAAGACGCGTCGATCGAGCTCCTGCTCGGCCGCGCGCACCTCGACCGAGGGCGCGCCGAGCTCGCGGCCGAACGGCTGCGACACGCCGGCCTGCTGCTCGAGGACCAGGGCGACGACGATGGACTGCTGGTGGAGGTCACGCTCGCGCTGAGCGCGGCGCGGATCGCCCTCGGCGACGCGGACGGAGCGCTGATGACCGCCCAGGCGGCGCAGGAGCAGGCCCCGCGGGATCCGCGCGCGCTCCTGATGATCGCCGACGCGCTCGCGCTCGGTGGCCGCGCCGACGAAGCGCGCGCGCAGCTCGAGGGCGCGCTCGAGGAGGCCAGCGGCGCCCTCCGCCGCGAGATCGAGCGCCGACTCGCCTCCCTGACGCGCCGGCCCTGAGCGTCCGCCGCGCTCTCCGCTGCGACGTCGAGCGTCCCTTCCCTGACGCGCTCGGCCCCTCCGCCGCGCTCTCCGCTGCAACGTCGAGCGCCCCTTGCCCTGGCGCGGCGGTCGCGCCCGAGCTCACTTCGGGTGCCGTGCGCGCAGGGCGACCCTCGAGCCGCTCCGTCACCCCCGGTTCGAGCCCTCCTCCGCAGAAAGAAGCCCGGGTCGAGCCCCGGGGCCGCCGGCACCGATCAGCGACGCACCACGCGCCGCAAGAGCGACCGGAATCGCGCCGCGTCGAAGGGCTTCTTCAGGATCGGACGGCCCGCGCGGGTCAGGTATCGCTCCACGTGCTCGCGCGCCGTGCCGCCGGTCACGAACGCCACCCGCTCGACCAGCTCGGGCCGGCGCGCGCGGATCCGCTCGAAGAGCTCCATGCCGTTCAGCTCGGGCATGGTCACGTCGAGCAGGATCACGTCGGGGCTCTCCTTCTCGAGGTGCGCCCACGCCGCCTCCCCGTCGGTCACGGCGACAATCTGGTGCTCCTCTCCGAGCAGCGTGCCCACGGCGCGCAAGAAGGCCTCTTCGTCGTCCGCCACCAGCACCCTGAGCGGCCCCATCTCGTCGCGCCGGAGCGAGTACGGCGGCGTCGAGCGGCCGGTCACCGAGCTCTTGAGCACCGGCAAGACCACCCGCACCGTCGTCCCCACGCCGCGCGCGCTCTCGAACGCGATCTCCCCGCCCGCCACCTTCACGATGGAGTGGCAGATGGACAGGCCGAGCCCCGTCCCCGCCCCGACCGCCTTGGTCGTGAAGAAGGGATCGAAGACCCTCGCCGCCTCCACTTCGCCGAGGCCCGCGCCGTCGTCGCTCACGGCGATCTCCACCTTGCCGTCGTCGCGCACCGAGACGACCACCTCGATGCGGCCGTCGGTGCGCATCGGATCGAACGCCTGCGCGGCGTTGAGCAGGAGGTTGAGGAAGACCTGCTCGAGCTGCGAGCCCTCGGCGCGCACCGGCGAGAATCGTCCGGCACGGACATCGAGAGCGTGCCGACCGGCCGGAATCTCGTGGGCCGCCATGCGCGACGCGCTGTCGAGGACGGCGGCCAGGTCCGCGAGCGCCCGCTCCGTCGCTCGGCCCGGATGCGAGAAGGCGCGGAGCTGGCGCACGATGGTGCTGATGCGCTCCACCCCGTGACGCAGGTCGGCCAGCGTGGAGGAGACGCTCACGAGACCGGGCCCCGCGCGCCGGGCGAGCTGCCGCTCGATCGCGTCGACCCCGAGCATCATGAACGCCAGCGGGTTGTTGATCTCGTGCGCCACGCCCGCGGCCATGGTGCCGAGCGCGGCCAGCCGGTCCGCGCGCATGAGCTGGGCCTGCAGCCGCCGGGCGTCGGTGACGTCGCGCACGAACACGATGACCTGGGGGCCCTCTTCGTCCTCGACCACCGTCGCCGTCAGCTCGATCACGATCGCACGTCCGTCCGCGGCGCGGGCGCGGTGCTCGTGCGGGCCGGTCGAAGGCCCCCCGACCCGCAGGGCGGCCACGCGCTCCTCGAGGAGCGCCACCTCGCCGGCGTGCACGAAGTCCCCGAACGCGTTCACCTCTCCGAAGAGCGCGCGCGCCGCCGGGTTCGCATAGGTGATGGCCTCGCCCCGGCGGATCAGGATGGCGTCGGGCGCGGACTCCACGTGCGCGCGGAAGCGGGCGTCGGAGCGCCGCCGGGCCTCCTCCGAGCGCCGGCGCTCCGAGATGTCCATCACGAAGATCACGCTCGCCGGCGCTCCGTCGAGATGGACCCGGGCCGCCCCCAGCTCGACCGGCACCCGCGTTCCGTCGGCCGCCAAGAGCGTGAGCTCGAAGCGCGATGGCGGCTCGTCGTCGCGCCCTCGCGCCGCGAGGCGCTCCTGCGCCGCCTCGCGACCCTCCGGCGCGACCCAATCGACGGGCCGCATGCGACAGGCTTCCTCGGGTGTCCGTCCGAGCAGGCGCGCCACCATCGGCGAGACGTAGAATCTGGCGCGGTTCGGGGGCGAACACGGTCACCACCACTCCCACACCGGCGGCGGTGGCCGCCTCCAAGACGGCCTCGCCCAGACCCGGAACATCGGGGAGAGAGGCTTCGCTCACTGCGGTGGCAGTGTCGGGGCCCATCGCGAGCGCGTCAATCGTGAGGCGCGCTCCGGCGCCTCCGCGCCGGGCGTGGGAACGGCGGGCGGATCGCGAACGCGACGACGCCGCGCAGCGCTCAGCGGTCGCCAGGAGGCTGCCCCGGGCACGGCTCGAGCACCGAAGGTTCTCGGCGCGCGGCGGCCCGGCCCGCCGCCGAGCGAGCGTGTCCTCGCGCCCGCACGGTTCTCCACGGACTTCGGTGGGGTGGGCGAGCCCGCTCTGCTACATTCCGCGGTCCGATGGCGTACACGGTCCTCGCTCGCAAATACCGTCCGCAGACCTTCGCCGACCTCGTCGGCCAGGAGCACGTGACGCGGACGCTCTCCAACGCGATCCGCACCGAGCGTGTGGCGCACGCGTTCCTCTTCACCGGCGTGCGCGGCGTCGGCAAGACGACGACGGCGCGGATCGTGGCCAAGGCGCTCAACTGCGAAAAGGGCCCGACCCCCGAGCCCTGCGGCGAGTGCGATCCCTGCCGCGACATCACCGCCGGCCGCGACACGGACGTGCTGGAGATGGACGGCGCCTCGAACAACAGCGTCGAGGACGTGCGCCGGCTCCAGGAGTCCATCCCCTATCGGCCCAGCCGCGACCGCTTCAAGATCGTGATCGTCGACGAGGTCCACATGCTGTCCACGGGCGCGTTCAACGCGTTCCTGAAGACGCTGGAGGAGCCGCCGCCGCACGTGAAGTTCATCTTCGCCACGACGGAGGTGCACAAGGTCCCGGTCACCATCCGCTCGCGCTGCCAGCGCTACGACTTCCGGATGATCCCGCAGGTCGTGGTGACGCGGCGGGTGCGGGAGATCCTCGCGTCGGAGGGCATCGAGGCCGACGACGCGGCGGTGGCGATCGTGGCCCGCGAGGCGGCCGGCTCGATGCGCGACGCGCTCACGCTGCTCGATCAGATCGTGGCCTTCGGCGGCGAGCAGTTGGTGGGCGAAGAGGTCGCGCGCGTGCTCGGCATCGCCGACCGCGACGTGCTGCACCGGGTGGCCAAGGCCGTACTGGACGGGGACGGCGCCGACGCCCTGCGCGCGGTGGACGAGATCGCCGATCGCGGGCTCGACATGCTGCACTTCTCCCGGCAGCAGCTCGAGATGATCCGCGACATGGTCGTGCTGCGGATCTGCGGCGGCGACACCGATCTGTCGGGGCTGGTCGACGAGGAGCGAGCGCGCGCGCTCGAGGTGGCGGAGCGCACCGATCTGCAAGAGCTCCAGCGCGCGTTCAGCGCGATGGCCAAGGTGGTCGAGGACGTGGCCGCTTCCGGCACGCCGCGGACGACGCTGGAGATGGGGCTGGTGCGGCTGGCCACGCGCCCGCCCCTCCGGCCGCTGGCGGAGCTGATCGCGCGGCTCGACGCGCTCGAGCGGCGCGGCGGCGGCGGTGGCGGAGGCGGAGCGCGCCGCGGCCCCGCCGGAGACGGCGGACCTCGTCCGCGCGCCGGAGGAGCGCGCGCCGCCAGCGCCGCGGCGACGAACGTCCCCACGGCATCCGCAGCCGCCGGCGCGAAGCGTGACGACCACGAGCCGAGGACCGCATCCGCCCAGCCGACGAGCCCGGCCCGCACCGCGAGGGACGCGAGCGGCGACGCGAACGCCGACCCGAAGCGCGCGAGCGGCGACGCGAACCACGCGGGCGACGCCCCTGCAAATGCGGCGAGCGGCCCGAGGGACGCGAGCGGCCGCCCTGCGAGCGCCAACGCCCGCCCTGCACACGCCAACGCCGACCCGAGGGACGCGAGCGCCGACCCTGCGAGCGCCAACGCCCGCCCTGCACACGCCAACGCCGACCCGAGGGACGCGAGCGCCGACCCTGCGAGCGCCAACGCCCGCCCTGCACACGCCAACGCCGACCCGAGGGACGCGAGCGCCGACCCTGCGAGCGCCAACGCCCGCCCTGCACACGCCAACGCCGACCCGAGGGACGCGAGCGCCGACCCTGCGAGCGCCAACGCCGGCCCTGCAAGCGCCAACGCCGACCCGAGGGACGCGAGCGGCGACCCTGCGAGCGCCAACGCCGGCCCTGCAAGCGCCAACGCCGGCCCTGCAAGCGTGAATCGCGTCACTGCGAGCGCACGCAGCGCCCCGGCGGACGCGAACGACGCCCCGGCAAGCACCAACGGCGACCCGGCAAGCACCAACGGCGACCCGGCAAGCACCAACGGCTCTCCCGCAAACGCGAACGGCGCCCCGGCAAACGCAAACGGCACCCCGGCAAGCGCAAACGGCACCCCGGCAAGCGCGAACGGCACCCCTGCAAGCGCGAACGGCACCCCTGCAAGCGCGAACGACGCCCCGGCAAGCACCCGCAGCGCCCCGGCAAGCACCCGCGGCACCCCGGCAAGCACCCGCGGCGCCCCTGCAAGCGCGAACGGGACCCCGGCACGCGCGAACGGGACCCCGAAGAACGCGAACGGCGCGAGGAGCCCGCGCGCGGCCCCTGCGAGCAACGTCGGGGCCGCGAAGGCCTCCCGCGGAGGCGGATTCGAGGAGCGCGTCTCCCGCCAGCTCCCGCGCCTCCAACGGCTCGAACGGAGCGAGCGCGAAGGTGCCCGCCGCCCGCGCCGACACGCCCGCCGACCGCGCCGCCTGGGAGCGCTTGGTCTCGACGCTGATGGACGTCAAGCCGGCTCTCGGCGCCGTCCTCCAGCACGGCGCGCCGGTGGAGGTGACGCCGGCCCGCATCGCCCTCGCGTTCCCGCCCGGCTCGTTCTTCGGGCAGCAGGCCGAAGCGCTCGACGCCCGCCGCGCCATCGCCGACGCCGCCGAGAGGGTCTTCGGCGCCCGGCCCGAGGTCGAGGTCGTCTACTCCGAGGAGGCGCTGGCCTCCGCCAAGACCTTGGCCCAAGAGGGCGACGAGCGGCGCCGGGCCCGCCGGGCGGCCACTCAGGAGCGTGCGCTCTCCCACCCGCTGGTGGTCGAAGTGGCCCAGCTCTTCGACCTGCCGCGCGAGCGGATGACGGTACGGGTCGAGCTGGAGTAGAACGCGGCGCGGCCACCGTTTTCGGCAGCCCGCGACAAGGACACGGGGGACTCGCGTCCCGCGTTCGCGATGGAGAGAGATTTGACCAAGAAGAACAAAGGCAGCGCGTTCCGGGGCGGGATGAGCGAGCTGATGCGCCAGGCCAGCCGGATGCAGCGCAAGATCGAGCTGCGCAAGGAGGAGCTGAAAGAGGAGACCGTCGAGGTCACCGGCGCCAGCGACAAGATCAAGGTCGTCGCCAACGGCGGCCGCGAGCTGGTACGCGTCAGCATCGACCGCGAGCTCTTGGCGGAAGAGGACCACGAGATGGTCGAGGACATGATCGTCGCCACCTGCAACCAGGCTCTCCAGAAGGCCTCGGAGATGGTGGAAGCGGAGCTCGAGAAGGTGACCGGGGGCTTGAAGATCCCCGGCGTCGCGTGAGCAACGACGATCCCATCGCCGACCTGGTGCGCCTCCTCGCTCGCCTGCCGGGCATCGGCGAGCGCACCGCGACGCGCCTCGCCCACCACATCCTGGCGGGCGAGGCCGAGTACGCCGGTGCGCTCGGCGAAGCCATTCTGCACATCCACGAGCGCGTCCAGCGCTGCGAGGACTGCGGCAACTTCTGCGCGGGCCCGCGCTGCCGCATCTGCGCCGACCCGCGCCGCGACGAGAGCGTGCTCTGCGTCGTGGCGCGCGTGCCGGATCTGGACGCGCTGGAGAAGAGCGGCTCGTTCCGGGGCCGCTACCACGTGCTGCACGGCCTCTTGGCGCCGCTCGACGGAGTCGGCCCCGACGATCTGCCGCTGCACGATCTGGTGCGCCGCGTCGAGGCCGGCGCCGTGCGCGAGGTGGTCGCCGCCACGCCGCTCAGCGTCGAAGGCGAAGCCACCGCGCTCTACCTGGCCGAGGTCCTCCGCCCGCTCGGCGTGAAGGTCTCCCGCATCGCCAGCGGCCTGCCGCACGGGGGCGAGCTCGAGTACGCCGACCAGGTCACCGTGGGCCGCGCCTTCCAAGGCCGCCGCGAGCTCTGATTTGAATCGGCCGGCCCTCAGCGCGGCACATCGAGCACCAGCAGATAGGGCGGGTGCTCGAGGCCGGTAGGAGGATAGAGCGGGCCGCCGGGCGCTCGTGGTCGCCCGAGAACCACCACATTGCGCAGGTGCGGTAGTCTCGCGCCGTGGCGAGCACGGTGGCGAGCACGGTGAAGACGGCACTGACGCGGCACGGCGCCGAGGTCTCCTTGGCGGCCGCGGTGGTGCTGATGGTCGGCATGATGATCGTGCCGCTGCCGACCTGGCTGCTCGACATCTTGTTGGCGACGAACCTCTCGCTGGCCGTGCTGCTCCTCCTGGTGGCGCTCTTCGTGCGCGACGCGCTCTCGTTCGGCGCGTTCCCGACCATCTTGCTGGTCAGCACCCTCTACCGCCTGGCGCTGAACGTCTCCTCGACGCGCCTCATCCTGCTGCAGGCCGACGCCGGACAGGTCATCCACGCCTTCGGCACCTTCGTCGTCCGCGGCGACTACGTGGTCGGCGCCATCGTCTTCTTGATCCTCACGATCATCCAGCTGGTGGTGATTGCCCGCGGCGCCGAGCGGGTGGCCGAGGTCGGGGCTCGCTTCACGCTCGACGCGATGCCGGGCAAGCAGCTCGCCATCGACGCGGATCTACGCGCCGGCACGCTGGACGCCGAGACGGCCGCCGCCCGCCGCCGCGAGCTGACCCGCGAAGGACAGCTCTACGGCGCGATGGACGGCGCCATGAAGTTCGTGAAGGGCGACGCCGTCGCCTCGATCGTCATCACGCTGATCAACATCCTCGGCGGCTTGGCCATCGGCGTGCTCCGCCGCGACCTGAGCGCCGACGGGGCGCTGCGGGTCTACGGCCTGTTGACCATCGGCGACGGCTTGGTCTCGCAGATCCCGTCGCTGCTCGTCAGCACCGCGGCGGCGCTGGTCGTCACCCGCGTCGCCTCCGAGCACGAGGCCGGCACGCTCGGACGCGACGTCGGGGCGCAGGTCTTCGGCGACTGGCGCGCGCTGGCGGTGGCCGCCGTCTTCGCTGCGCTGCTCGCGGCCGTGCCCGGCTTGCCGCTCTTCCCTTTCGCCGTCCTCGCGCTCCTGCTCGGCAGCCTCGCCTGGGCGCTCTGGCGACGGCGGCCCGCGCCCGAGGTCGAGGCTTCGTCGGACACGGTGCCGCCCGGCGCCCTCGAGCTGCGGGTCGGCCACCGGCTCGCCCGCGCGCTGGCCGCCGACCCGCGCTTCGGTGACGCGTTGCGCGCGCTCGCCGGGGCACTCCACGAAGAGCGCGGCGTGCGGCTGCCGGCGGTGAAGCCTCACGCGTCGGAGCGCCTCGACCCGGACGCCTACGTCGTCGAGCTGGCCGCCGTGCCGGTGGACCGCGGAGGATGCCCGGCCGAGCGCGTCTTCGCCCGCGGCGAGCCGGACGCGCTGCGCTCCCTCGACCCGGGCGTCGCGCTCGACGGAGACGGCGGCTGGATTGAGCGCGCCATGGCCGAACGAGCGCGCGCCCTCGGTCACGCCATCCGCGGGGCGAGCGAGGTGATTGTGGAAAGAATCGGCGAGGCCGTCCGCGCCCGTCCCGAGGCGCTGCTGGGCCTGGAGGAGACCCAACGCGAGCTCGACCGCCTGGCCCGCGAAGCGCCGGCGCTGGTGCGAACCGTCGTCCCCGAGCGGGTGACGCTGCCCCGGCTGGCGGCGCTCTTGCGCGCGCTCGCCGCCGAAGGGGTGAGCGTGCGGCCGCTGCGGGAGATCCTGGAAGCGCTGGCCGTCGACCCGATCCCCGATCGCGAGGCGGCGCTCGTCGAGGTCGTACGCGCACGGCTGGCCCGCAACCTCACCCACGCCCTGGTCCGCGACGATGGCGCGCTGGGCGTGCTCGCGCTCGACCCGCTGCTGGAGGAGGCCGTGCGCGACGGGCTCGGCCCGGACGGCCAGCCCGCCCTCGATCCCGAGCTGGCGCGCGATTCTCGTCGAGGCGGCCAAGCGCGCCCTGGACGCGGCCGGCGAGGGCGCCGTGATCGTCACCCAGCCGGACGTCCGCGCGGCCGTCCGCTTGCTCCTGGCCGCCGAGCTGCCGCGGCTCGCCGTGCTGAGCTACCGCGAGCTCGATCCGAGCGCGCGCGTGGAGCGCCTCGGTGTCGTGGCCCCTTGAGCGGTGCCGCCGCCGGTCCTGTGAACGAACGGGCGATTCGAGCGGGCGCGGTGTGAACGCGCGATTACGCTGGCGGCCACGGATTTCCGGGCGCCGCGGGTCTCAGGCTCGATCCACCGCGAATTCCGGCATTTTCGCCTCGACGCGGGCATCACGACCCAATTGGCACCACCCTTGCTGACAAGGACCCCGAAGACCCGAGGGATGTCCATGACCAACCGAGCTCTGACCATCTTCTCTCTCCCCGCGCTGGCCACCGCGCTCTTGATCGCGGCGCCGGCAGCGGCACAGACCACCACAGGCTGCCAACCCGGCGACCTCTTCTGCGCCGAGCTGCAGATCGGACCGGGACGCGCCGGCGTGCGCATCGCGCCCGGGCAGCAACAGCAGCCACCCCCACCGCCGCCGCCGGTCGTGGTGGAGACGCCGCCGCAGCCGCCGACGGTGATCGTGCAGGAGGCGCCGCCGCCTCCGCCGCCTCCGCCGCCGATGGTCATCGTGCAGCCGGCTCCCCCGCCGCCTCCGCCGCAGCAGATCTACGTGCAGCCCATGCAGCAGCAGCGGGTCGTGGTCCAGCGACCGCAGCGCCGCTACCCGTACTCGTCGGTCGGCCTGCACCTGCACCTCGACGGTCTCGCGGGCAACAACCTCGGCATGGGTGGCGGCGGTGGCGCCGTCCGGTTCCGGCCCATGCCCTGGCTCGGCATCGATATCGGCGCGTCGGTCTACGGCGGCCAGGACTACAACGGCCTCGACCAGGTGTCGGTGCCCGTCACGGCGGACGTGCTCTTCTTCTTCAACCCGCACAACCGCTTCCAGTTCTACGGTCTCGTCGGCGTCGGCACGTCCTACTCCCACGCCCAGGGCTACAACGTCCACACCAGCCGTAGCGACAACCGCGACTATGCCCACATCGGCGGTGAAGTGGGCCTCGGTCTCGAGTGGCGCATCAGCAGGGTGTTCGCGCTCAACTTCGACGTCCGCGGGTTCCTCCGGCAGCGCGTCGACAACAACCCTCGGCCCGAGTTCGTCTCCTCGTCGGGGCAGGCGACCGACACCTCGATCGGCCTCCTCGGCCAGGTGGGCATGACCTTCTACTTCGGCCACTGATTCTCTCAGCCTCGGGGACGGCCGGCGCGAGCCGGTCGGGCGGAGGGCTCGACTTCGGTCGGGCCCTCCGTTTTTCGTAGGCCGCCGTTCCATCGTCGCGATCCGCCACGGGATTCGCTGGCCAGCACTCCGTCGACGTACCGAGCCCGCTGGATTTCGGCGCGCGGCCGTGCGTTCGGGGGCGACCCGGCCGGTCGTCCCGCCGAAAGCCGAGCAGCGAGGTTCTTCGACGGGCTGCCAAGCGAGGAACTGCCGCGGCGGGAGAGCGGCTGGGGTATGCTTGGCGGGTCATGGGTCTGAGCGCCGAGAGGTTGGCCGAGATCGATCGCGAGCTCGACGCGTTCGGCAAGAGCGCCGAGGCGCTCGCCGAGGTGGTGGCGCGCGCCCGTCAGCTCGCCGCGTCGATCGAGGACGACGGCCTGTCGGCCCTGATGGAGGGCCTCGACGACGCCGTCGCCCAGGCGAGCGAGGCCGCGCGAGCCGCCCTCCCCGCGGCGGTGCAAGCGCGCCCCTCGGCGGCGGCGGATCCGGGGGCCGCACGCGAAGCCGCTCGCGCGGCCGCCATCGAATCGCGGCCCGCGCCCGCCGACCCTGCGCCGGGCGGCTCCGACATCGCTGGACTGAGCGTCGACGAGCTCTTCGCCGACGCGGCGCCGGAGACCGGCACGCCGGCTGACGCGGGTGGACTCGCCGACCTCTTCGACGACGAAGAAGCGCCGGCCATCACGGCCGCCGAGCCCAGCGGCGACCTCTCGGACCTCTTCGACGACGAGGAAGCGCCCGCCGCCGCCGCCGCCGAGCCCGCTGGCGACCTCGCGGACCTCTTCGACGACGAGGAAGCGCCCGCCGCCGCCGCCGCCGAGCCCGCTGGAGACCTCGCAGACCTCTTCGACGACGAGGAAGCGCCCGCCGCCGCCGCCGCCGAGCCCGCTGGAGACCTCTCGGACCTCTTCGACGACGAGGAAGCGCCCGCCGCCGCCGCCGCCGAGCCCGCTGGAGACATCTCGGACCTCTTCGACGACGAGGAAGAAGCGCCCGCCGCCACCGCCGAGCCCGCAGGCGACCTCGCGGACCTCTTCGACGACGAGGAAGAGGCGCCCGTCGCCACCGCCGAGCCCGCAGGCGACCTCTCGGACCTCTTCGACGACGCGGAAGAAGCGACCCGCCTGCACCACCCCGCGGCCGACGAGTTCGACGACCCGGACGAGGCCACCCGCGCGGACAAGAACCTGGCCGACCTTCTCGCCGCCGAGGCGGCGTCGAAGGAGACCGGCTTCGGTAGCGAGCCGACGCACGCGGAGCCTGTCGCCGGAGCTCCGAGCCACGGCCACGGCGAGCTCGACCGAGCCCCGTCGACCGGAGCGGAGCAACTCGCCTCCGACCACGGCGAATTCGACGACCCGGAGGAGCCCACCCGAGCGGTGAGCAACGTCGCCGAGCTCCTCGGGGAGGAAGTCGCGTCCGGTGCTGCGGCGAACGGGGGCGAAGCGGCGGTGGCCGCCCGCGTGAACGACGGCGCCGACCTCTTCGGCGAGGAGGAGGACGCCACGCGCGTCGCCGACCTCTACGAAGGCTCCCCGGCGGAGATGGCAGCCGACGGCAACCTCGTGGACCTCTTCGACGACGAGCCGCGGGCCGACGACGAGACCAGCATCAACCCGCGCTTCGTCCAGCAGAACCCGATCCTCTCGGAGCCGCCGCCGCGACCGCGCACCGTCCCACCTCCGCTCCCGAGCCAGCGTCCACCGGCGGCGGACCTGAATCCCTTCGGCGAGGAAGACGAAGAGCGCACCTCCACCATCGACGCCTCGGAGCTCGAGTCCCTGGAGATTGAGATTCGAGACCGGCTCCGACGCCGAGTTCGAGCTCCTGGTCGACGAAGACGTCCTCGAGCTCGACGAAGAGCACGCAGCGGCATCCGAAAACGAAGAGGGCGACACCAAGCCCGGCCTCATCAGCCGCATCCTCGGCCGCAAATAGCCCTCGCGGCTCCCAGCGGCATCGACCGACGGCCTCTCCCAGACCGAGCCCGCCGCGGTACCGAGCCGACCTACCTCTCGCCCAGCGAGCGAGCGAGCGGCCACGACCCCACGACCTCCTCTCACCCAGCGAGCGAGCGGCGGCCACGACCCCACGACCTCCTCTCGCCCAGCGAGCGAGCAGCGGCCACGACCCCACGACCTCCTCTCGCCCAGCGAGCGAGTAGCGGCACCCGCCGAACCGACCCACCTCTCGCCCAGCGAGCGAGCAGCGGCACCCGCCGACCGACCGACCTCTCGCCCAGCGAGCGAGCGGCACCCGCCGAACCCGACCCACCTCTCGCCCGGCGAGCGAGCGAGCGGCCACGACCCCACGACCTCCTCTCGCCCAGCGAGCGAGCAGCGGCCGGCGGCAGCAGGCGTGGACTGCGCGCGCCGTTTGCGCGCTGGCCGGGCCCCGTACGAGCACGAAACCCGTGACGGCCCCACCCACCACGGCAGGCGGGTCGCGGGGGATTGCCGGCGACGCCTCGGGGTGCCTCATCACGCGCCGAGCGACGAACGATGGGCAGTTTCATCGTTCGTCGCTCGGCGCTCGGGGCGGGGTCCCTGTGAAGGAGCTGGCGAGCCACCGCGACCCGCCGAGCGATCATCCGCGGCAGCACCGAGCGCAACCAGCCAACCGCACAACCCCCATCCGCGGCAGCACCGAGCGCAACCCAGCCAACCGCACAACCCCCATCCGCGGCAGCACCGAGCGCAACCCAGCCAACCGCACAACCCCCATCCGCGGCAGCCCCGACCACAACCCGGCGAACCGACCACGACCATCCGTGGCAGCACCGAGCACAACCAGCGAGAGAGAGAGCGCTCAGCCGTCCGCGTGCCGGTACACGACCTCGACCGCCTCCGCGAGCTTCCCCGGATCCGAGCCGCCCGCCTGCGCGAAGTCCGGCCGACCGCCGCCGCCGCCGCCCACGACCTGCGCCGCCTCCTTCACGATGTTCCCGGCATGGAAGCGGCCCACGACGTCCTTGCTCACGCTGCACGCCAACACGGCCTTCTCGCCCGCCTTGGCGCCCACCAGCACCACGGCAGGCGCCAGCTTGTCGCGCAGCTGATCGGCCACCTCGCGCAGCGCCTTGGGGTCGGAGATGTCGATCACCGTGCCCAGGAACGTCACGTCGCCGATCTTCTTGGCGCCCGCCGTCAGATCCTGGGTGCTCCCGCTGACCAGCTTCTTCTGAAGCTGTTCGATCTCCCGCGCGAGCTCCTTGTTCTTGTCGACCAGCTTGGACACGCGCTCCGGCAGCTCGCCGCGCTTGGCCTTGAGCAGCGCGCCAGCCTCCGCCACCTCGCGCTCGACCTCGCGCATGAACGAGAGCGCTCCCGTGCCCGTCTGCGCCTCGATGCGACGCACGCCGGCCGCCAAGCCCGTCTCGCTGACGATCTTGAAGAGGCCGATGTCGCCCGTCCGCGACGCGTGCGTTCCACCGCAGAGCTCGATCGAGTCGCCGGTCATCGTCAGCATCCGGACGACCGCGCCGTATTTCTCCTCGAAGATGCCGATGGCGCCGCGCCGCTTGGCCTCGTCCATGGGCAGGACGTCCGTTTCGATTGGCGCGTTCGCGAGGATCTTCTCGTTCACGAGATCCTCGATGCGCGCGATCTCCTCCGCGGTGAGCGGGCGCGAGCCGGCGTAGTCGAAGCGCAGCCGGTCGGGGCCGACCAGCGAGCCCTTCTGCATGGCCTGCGGGCCGAGCACGGTGCGGAGCGCGTAGTGCAAGAGGTGCGTGGCGCTGTGGTTGCGCCGGGTGCGCGAGCGGAGCGCGTGGTCCACCTGGAGCTCGACCTCGGCGCCGGCCTCGATGGGCGCGCCTTCGAGCCGGCCGACGTGCACGAAGAGGCCGTCGCGCGGCTTCTGCGTGTCCTCCACCACGAAGCACGCGTCGCCGGCGCGGATGACGCCGTGGTCGCCGACCTGGCCGCCGCTCTCCGCGTAGAAAGGCGTCGCCGCCGCGACGAGCTGTCCTTCCGTCCCCGGCTCGAGCCTCTCGACGAGCTGGCCGTCCGCGATGAGCGCGACGACCAACGAGCGCGCCTCTTCCTGGTCGTAGCCGAGGAAGTCGGTGTTGGGGAGCTCGTTGGCGAGCTGGTGGTAGACCGCGCCGACGGCGTCGTCGCCGACGGCCTTGTCGGAGGTGCTCGCGAGCTTGTGCTGCTTCTTCGCCTCCTCCACCTCGTCTTCGTCGATCTCGAATCCCTGCTCGCGCCCGATCACCTCTTGCAGGTCGAGCGGGAACCCGTAGGTGCTGTAGAGATCGTAGGCGATGGTCCCGGGCAGATACCGCTTGCCGTCCCGCTCCTCCCACGCCCGGTTGCTCTCGATCAGAGCCAGCCCACGGGCGAGCGTCTCGCGAAAGCGCGCTTCCTCTTGCTTCGTGAGGTCTTCGATGAGCGCCCGCGCCTCGACGAGCTGCGGGTACATCTCACCCATCATGTCGACGACCTTCAGGGCGGCCTCGTGGAAGAAGAGGCGCTCGATGCCCAGCCGATGGCCGTGGCGGATCGCGCGGCGCATCACCCGGCGAAGCACGTAGCCGCGACCGCCCGAGTCGGGGGTGATGTTCTCGCTGATCATGAACGCGGTCGTCCGCGCGTGATCGGCGATCACCCGCATCGACACGTCGTCCGGCTCGAGCGTGCCGCCGTAGGGCTTTTTGGCGATCTGCGACGCGAGGTCGACGATCGGCCGCAACAGATCCGTGTCGTAGTTGCTGACGACGCCCTGGCAGACCGCGCTCAGCCGCTCGAGGCCGGCGCCGGTGTCGATCGAGGGCGCCGGGAGCTTCTCCATGCGGCCGTCGTCGAAGCGCTCGTACTGCATGAAGACCAGGTTCCAGAGCTCGACCCAGCCCTTGCCGTCGGGGCCCGGCTCCTCGCCGAAGGCCTCGTAGACGGGCGCACCGTCGCCGGTCCAGTAGTGGATCTCGGAGCACGGGCCGCAGGGGCCGGTGGGGCCCATCTGCCAGAAGTTGTCCTTGGCGCCGCAGCGGAGGATCCGGTTTTCCGGCAGCCCGGCGACCTCCTGCCAGATGCGGCCGGCCTCTTCGTCCGCCTCGAGCTCGTCCTCGCCGCCGAAGATGCTGACGACCAGCTTGTCCTTCTCGATGCCGAGGACGTCGGTGATCAGCTCCCAGCTGTAGCGGATGGCGTCCGCCTTGAAGTAGTCGCCGAAGGAGAAGTTGCCGAGCATCTCGAAGAACGTGTGGTGCCGGGCGGTGAAGCCGACGTTCTCGAGGTCGTTGTGCTTGCCGCTGATGCGGATGCACTTCTGGCTGGTCGTCGCGCGCTTCTCGTCGCGCGTCTCCTTGCCGGTGAAGACGTCCTTGAACTGCACCATCCCGGCGTTGGCGAACATCAACGTCGGGTCGTTCGGCGGGACCAGCGGCCCCGAGGGCAGGCGCGCGTGGCCCCGCTCGGCGAAGTAGTCGAGGAACGCGTTTCGGATCTCGGCGGACGACTTCGGCATGATCGGCGGGGTCTACCGCCCCGCCGCGGGGGCCGCAAACGGTCCGATGCAAGGCGGCGGGGGTCCGGGCCGAAGGCGCGAGGACGGAGCGCGAAGGAGCTCGTTGAGGCGGATGCCGGCGCCGTGCTACCAGCGGCCGCATGCGCACCGCAGCTCTTCTGACGACCCTCGCCTTCCTCGCGGCCTGTGGCTCACCCTCACCCGCCGAGCCCGCGCCGGCTGGCCCGACGAGCGGCGCCGAGGAGACGAGCGCCGAGACCGAGGAGGGGCTCTACCCCATCCGACTCTCGCGCAGCGCGCAGGTCGGCGACCGCTACCGCGAGCACACCGTGCACGCCCGCCGGATGGTCCGCTCCGTCTCCGTACCCGGCCGCCAGGCGGAGCAGAGCGAAGACGTCGCAGAGGTGGAGATCCTCGCCCGGGTCCTGGTTCGCGCCGTGAACACGCAGGGCAAGCCGACGGAGATGGACTACGAGATCGAGCGCTGCGTGCGACGCGACCCGAGCGGCGAGCACGAGGTCGTCCCCGCCGGCTCCGTCGTCCGCCTCACGCGCATGCCTCGCTCCGAGGGCGAGGGATCGATCGAGCTCGTCGGAGGTGCGCTCAGCGACGGGCAACACGACAGCCTCGACATGGTCATGTCCACCACCGTCTCGCCCAACACCGACGACATGGTGTTCGGCTCCGAGGCGCCGCGGCGGGTGGGCGAGAGCTGGCCCATCGACGGCGCTCTGGCGGCGCAGGACTTGAACAAGATGCCCGAATTCGAGATCGGCCGGGACCAGGTCACGGGCCAGACCACCCTCGTGGCCGCCGAGGACGTCGAGGGCGTTCCCTGCCTCCGGCTGCGGGCGGAGATGCGGGCGCAAGGCTTCTCGATGACCGGCCTGCCCGAGGGGAGCGCGACGGAGCGCGCGGAGCTGACCGCCACCATGACGGGCGACCTGCCGACCGACACGGCGATGGGGACGCTCGCCGAGGTGGAGGAGATGCAGATGCGCTTGCGCCTGCGTGTCCCCGGCGGCGCCACGATCGACCTCGAGGTCGCGGATCGCGAAGCGAGCGAGTACGAGCGCTGACCGTCCGTCGCCCGTCGCCGTCACGGACGTTCGAGCGACGGGACGAAGCCGGACGGCCAGAGTTCGTTCAGCCGCGGGAAACCCGTCAGAACGCGGGCGCCGGCGTGTAGGGCGCGACCTGGTTGTCCGCGAGATCCCACGCCGCCGGAACCGGACCGGGGAAGAACTCCGCCCGCATGTCCGTGTAGGCCATGTTGCGACGCGCGTGCACCACGTGGATGGCGGTGGTGGACGGGTTGAAGAGGTCCGGCGAGGAGTCGTGGAAGACGTTGTCGTCGAACCACATGGTGCCGAGGCTGTCCTCGGGCATCGTCCCGAACATCGCGCCGGTGCCGACCAGGAGGTTGTCCGACGCGTAGTTCAGGTCGCTGGTCCCGTGGATCCGGTAGTTGTGCTTGTAGGTGTTGCTGGCCTGGTTCGAGACGAAGGCGGAGCGCCGGACCGACACGAAGCGCGCCGTGGCTTCCGGCCCGGCCGAGCGGAGCTTGTTGTCCACGACGATGATGTCTTCGCTCTGGAAGTTGCCCGTGTCGCCGCACCAGACCGAGTAGCGGCCGGCCGTGACGTCGGCGTGCACGACGGCGATGCGGACGCCGCGGATCTCGAACGCCGACTCGGTGCCGGAGTCGAGCGTCATGTTCTCGAAGTCGAGGTCCTGGGCCATCCACTCCGGCCGGTACACGGTCGAGGGGACGAACTCGCCCGGGATGGCGACGGTCACCCCGCCCCAGTGGCCGCCGCTCACCAACACGCGGGCGACGGCCCGCTCGATGTTCAGGCGCCCGAGGTGGGTGGCGCCGTCAGCGACGATCTCGACGTCGTTCGCGGACACCGAGACGTCGCCGCCGGTCGCGCCGTGCGCGAGGATGCGGGTGCCCGCCGTCGCCGCCGCGGCGGTGATCTCCTCGGCCGTAGTCGCCGTCACCTGTCGGGTGGTGTGCGGCGCGGTCGGCCAGCTCAGGCCGGCCATCGCGGAGGGGAGCGGGCCGAGGTCGGGGCGTGAGGAGCCCGTCGAAGCGCCCGAGCTCGACGAGCCGGGCGACGTCGCCGAGCCCGACGAGCCGCTGGACGAGCTCGACGAAGAGCCGCTCGGCGCCGGCGTGCCGGTGCCGCCAGTGGAGCCGGTCGCGACGCCCTCGCTCGGCGTGCCCGCGTCGTCGGTCTGGCTCAGCACGCCGGTCGGCGTCGACGAGGCGTTCGCGCTCGAGAGCGAGCCGCCGTCGCTGCTCGTCGGGAGGCCGCCGTCCGCGTCGAGCTGGCCGGGGCTCTGCCCGCCGCAGCCAGCGTAGACGATGACCATCAGGGAGAGGATCCGAAGTCCGTTCGGTCCGCGCATGATCGAGCTCACCTGTGCTTTCGGGTCGTTCGTCCCCCCGGCCGGCCCCTGATCGGCGCGCGGCTGCCCCCTGGTTCGAAGTGGCCGGCGAGGATACGCGGCGCGTCCCGGGCGGCTAGTGTGGCCGGCGCGAACAGCGCGTCGCGCGACGCGACCGCGGCATCCCGCACCGACCTCGAAACGCGTGGCGAGCTGTCCCGCCTCTCCACGAAACCATTGCGAGATTCGCGGCTCTCGTGGGCGTCGCGCCCGATCACACGGTCACGATCGCCCTCGCTTCGGCCCGGCGAAAAAAGTGTCGCCAGCCCTTCGATCGGCGATGCCGGCCACGCCCCGAGCCACGCCGAGGGCCTCGTCGGGCGCCCTCCCGCGTGCCGAGCCGCCGTCGTCGACCGACGTCGACGTTTGCCACTTCGCGAGCGGGTCTCGGTCGACCGAAGTCGACGTCTGCCACTTCGCGAGCGGGTCTCGGGTCGACCGTGGCCACCACTCGCAGCGGTGGATGGCTGCGCGGGTCAGTAGAAGGCGTAGCCGGCGGCGAGCTGGAGGCGGACGTAGTTGTCGTTCACGGGGCCTCGGGGGCCGCCGACGACGTCGTTGACGTTCGCCTGCATTCCGGCGGCCGGCGGATTGACCGGCCAGACCTCCCACGCCCGCGTGTCGTTCCAGGGATCGACGTACGCCTGGCAGCCTCCCGCCTGCGCGCAGCCGACCTGCCCGTGGAAGCTCGTCGTGAACTGGAAGTACTGGACCCGCAGCGCGATGAACGCGCCCTGCACGATCTCGGGGATCTCGGTCTTCAGCTCGATGCCGAGGAGGAGCCCGTTCGCCGGGCCGGTGCTCGTACCCCAGACGTTGCGCGTGTCGTTGCCGATGTTGGTGCCGATGCGGTACGCGACGTCGAGGCCGACGGTCAGATAGGTGGGGATGATGCCGTAGTTGATGCCGGCGCCGACGTGCACGTAGCCGTACTGCATCGGCGGGATCACGGTGTCCGGCGAGATCTGCTGGAGCGCGTTCATCCCGAGGTTGAACTGGAACGTCCCCCAGCCCGCATCCAAGTGGATCTCCGGCTCCCGCCGCGCCTCGCCGAAGCGATAGCGGCCCCGCACCGCGACCAGGAAATCGAACTGGTTCGTCGGCACGGACACGGTCTTGCCGGTGTTCGGGTCGGTGCCGTTCGAACGGACGGCGACCGAGTGCGTGAACGAGACCAGCGCGCCGATGTAGGGGAAGGGCTGGTCACCGAAGGCGCCCGGGTAGACCTCGGCCTGGCCGCCGAGCACGAGGTGGCCGATGCCGCCGCTCTGGTACTGCCGCTCCTCGTTCACCAGCGCGCTGGCGGGGTCGCAGCCGGACGCCGGATCGCACATGCCGCGCTGCGCCCCGTACACCTGCACCGGCGTGTTCATGAAGCGGTAGAGCGTGCCGCCGACCACCGAGACCCGGAACGCGTCGTAGCGGCTGGACGCCGGACGCGGCGCGGGCTCCGGCTCCGGCTCCGGCTCGACCGGGGCCTCGGCTTCCTCTCGCGCGTACCAGGGCTCCTCCGCCGGCTCGGTCACCGGCACGCCGGGCGCGCGGCTGGCCTCGAGGTACGCGGCCAGCCGGTCGTAGCCGTTGCGGCGCACACCGCCGAGCGAGGCCGCGGTCCGACCTCCCCAGCTCGCCGTGCCGAGCGACTCGCCGTCGAGCGCGTTGCGGACCCGGACGGTCAGCGCCCATCGCCGCCGGCGCCGCCGCACTCGGCCGTCGATGAACGCGGAGACGTTCAAGTCACGGGCCAGCGCCGGATAGTCTTCGCCCCCGAGCCGCCGGCCCAGCCCCAAGCAATCGCGCGCCGCCCGGACCTCGCTCTCGTCGACGACCACCACGCCGTGCTCCTCGAGATCGCGGATCAGCGCCCGGCGCGCGGTCTGCCCGCGAGGGCCCGAGAAGCGGTCCACCACGACCCTGCGAGCCGCCACGGGCTGCGCGAGGACATGCCCGGCGCTCAACACGAGCAGCAGCGCCAACGAAGCGAGTACGCGCCTCATCATCGGCCGAAGCCTACCAGAACGGTCGCGGGACCGGGCACGTTCGACGCTGGCGTGCCCGCTCCCAGCCGCCTCCGGGTTCCGTGAAACCGCACGCGCCGCCGCGTCGCTCGCGAGGCTCGGGCCCCGAAGCTCGTGCTCGGGTATGCACGAGTCGGAACGAAGGTCAGCCCGCGGTGCCAGCGCCGATCGAGGTCGATCGCGGACCGAACCGAGCCCGCGAACGAGACCGCTCGGCCTCGCGCGCCGTGAAGAGCGCTGCGCGCGAGAGGCGAGGCCAGGCCCGCGCTGACAGTCGGCGCTCAATGACCCAGGAAGACCGCCGCGCCGCCGGCCGGCACGGTCAAGTGGAGGTCCGACCCGCTCAGGGTCAGCGTGCCGTCGCCGGCCGCGGCGTCGAAGGCCGTGACGCTGCCGATCGAGGTCGAGGTCAGGCCGCTCAGGACCATGTCGCTCACGTCGCCGCCGCGGTTGACGGCCACGACCGCGAGCGCGCCCGGGTCGTCGTGGACGTAGGCGTAGACGTAGAGCGTGTCGGTGACGACGAGCGGCTCGCGCCGGCCCCGCCGGAGCGCGATCGACTGCTGTCGCGCGGTGCCGAGCGCTTGCAGATGCGAGCGCAGGGCCTCTTGCTGCGCGTCGACCGCGGTGTCGCCCATCGCCAGCGAGGAGAGAGCGCCCGTCCACACCATGTTCCGCCGGTTGTCAGGATCGTTCCCGCCGGGCGTCGCGATCTCGTCGCCGTAGTAGAGGAAGGGGATGCCGGGCAGCGTGTACTCGAGCGTGAAGGCCCGCATGAGGCGGCCGAAGACCGCCGGATCGGTCGGCAGGCCCGGCAACGAGGAGCAGCCGCCACCGTCCGGCCAGCGGCAGCCCTGCGCGGGATCGTAGGCCGCCCGCGAGGCCAGGCGGTTGGTGTCCTGCGTGCCGAGGAAGCGCACGTAGAGCCCCTCGGGCTCGTAGCGCGTCATGTAGTCGTTCACGACGGTCTCGACGTCGACGTAGCTCATCGAGTCGGCGCTCAGCCCGCCCTCGAGCCGGTGGTGGGTCGGGAAGTCGAACTGCCCGTCGAGCGCGTGCTCGCCGACGTAGGCGTCGATCCAGTCGTAGCCGTTGCTGTAGGTCTCGCCGCAGCCGTAATCGATCGAGTCGAACTCGCCCACGGCCGTCTCGCCGACCATGAACACCCGCGCCCCGCCCTGCTCGAAGCGCTGGTGGACGGCCGCGCGCAGGTTGAAGACGGCGTTCGTCTCCACGTGCTTGACCGCGTCGATGCGGAAGCCGTCGATGTCGAACGCGTCGAGCCAGTTCACCGCGTCCGAGATGAACTGCACCTCGGTGTCGTGGTTGCGCCAGTTGATGTCCGGCAGGTAGCTCGCGAAGAGGCAGTCGAGCGGGCGCTCGCTCCAGCCGCAGCCGGGCGTCCCGCAGAGGCACCCGGTGCGGAACCACTCGGGGTGCGCGACGTAGTACTCGTGCTGCTGGTGGACCTGGTTGTTGATGAGGTCGATCAGCACGCGGATGCCGCGGCGGTGGGCCTCCTGCACGAACGCCTTCAGCGCCGCGTCGCCGCCGAAGCGGGGCTCGACCGTGCGGCCGCGCGCGGGCCAGTAACCGTGGTAGCTGGAGTAGTCGTGGCCGTCGGTCCCGGGCCACGCGCCGGTGGCCTGCTGGTTGACCGGGCTCAGCCAGATGACGTTCACGCCGAGGCGCTCGAAGTAGCCGCTCTGCATGACCTGGAGCGCGCCCTGGAGATCACCGCCGTGATAGTCCGCGGGGTACTCGAGCGCGCCGCCCTCGGGGTGATCGATGCTGGTGTCGCCGTTCGCGAAGCGGTCGAGGACGATCATGTACATCGTCGTGTCGCGCCACTCGAAGGGCTGCTCCTCCGTCCAGAAGGGCAGATCGACCGGCAGCGCGTCGCGCCCGGCCGCGTCGGTCACGCGGATGGAGAGCTCGTGGCGGCCGAGCGGCAGTCCGTCGAGCGCGATGTCGTACGCGCCGGCGCTCGGGTCGAGGATGGCCGCGCCGTCCGGCAGCGGCGCGCCGTCGAGCTGCATGTCGATGGTGGTCGGCGCCGAGCCGTCCATCGCCGTCAGGATGGTGATGCGCGTCGTCGCGCTGCCCGTCCCGGCCGAGGCGTCGTAGGTCGACGTCAGCGCGCCGGCCTGGATCTCCGGCGCGAGCGTGCAGGCCGGCATCCGCAAGGCCGAGTTCACGCAATCGCCGTCGTACTTCCGGTAGGTCGCGTTGGGGTCGAGGATGTAGGTGCCGTCGACGATCAGCTTGTAGGCGTAGAGCTCGCCGGGGCTGAGGCGCGCGTTCGGCGAGAGGGTCAGCGTGTAGACGCCATCGCCGTCGTCGTCGCGGAGGGGCTGCGGAGCGTCCGCCCAGCCCGTGAACTCGCCGGCCACTTGCACGTCGCTCACGCCCACCGAGGGCGCATAGCGGAGCGTGTAGTCGCAGCCGCGCACGCCCCATTGCACGGTGCCCCCGTCCACCGTCATCGTGTTCCCGGCGTCGGTCGTGCCGGCGTCGTCGACCGAGGTCGGCGCGCCGTCCGGTGAGATGCTCGCGTCGGCGCCCGCGTCCGGCGCGGGGGCTGGCGGTCCGGCGCACGCCGTGGCACAAACGAAGATCGCGAGCGTAGCTACCCTCTGAGTCACGGATGCCTCCGAACCGAAACAGTGACGAACGCCGCTTCGCGGGTCAATCGATGGCGCTCGCATTTGCGGCCGCCGTGCTCGGATGTCAGCCCGCGGCGCCCGCACAGCCCGACGGCGGGACGAGCATGAACGGCGACGCCGGCAGCGCGGACGCGGCAGCGATCGACGCGACGAGCGGCGACGGCGGAGGCGGAGGCGGCGAGGACGCGATGGTCGACGGTGGAGGGTTGCCGCGCACCTGCGTGACGCCGGCGAGCGCAGATCCCAGTGGCACCGACATGATCACCGACGAGCTGGGCCAGGCGACGGTCTCGATCGACGACCGGACGGCGTGCCAGGCGACCTGGACCCTCTCGTCCACCGCCATGCTGCGCGACTCCATGCCCGGCAGCCCGCGCACCGTCGTGGAGCAGGCGGGCTGGCCGACCACCCGCACCGGCAACGACATGTTCGACGCCCTGCACGCGCTGGCGATGGAAGAGGCCGGGCAGCTCAGCGTCTCGACCATCCGCGACGGCGCGTTCGAGAACGGCAGCGCCATCGACTGCGGCGGCTGCTTCGAGACCGGGCGCCTCTGGACCTACGTCTGGACCCGCGACACCTCGTTCGCCACCGATCTGGGCATGGCCGCCATCGATCCGGCGCGGGCGCGCGCCTCGCTCGAGTTCAAGCTCTCGGAGCGGCGCGGCGGCGGCAACCTCCAGGTGGTGCAGGACACCGGCTCCGGCGGAAGCTACCCGGTCTCGAGCGATCGGGTGGCGTGGGCGCTGGGCGCGCAGCGCCTGCTGGCGTACCTCGACGGCGCCGACCGCGACGCCTTCCAGGGCCGCGCCTACGAAGCGCTCCGGAACACGGTCGAGCACGATCGGAACGTGGTCTACGACGCGTCCGACGGCCTCTACTTCGGCGAGACCTCGTTCCTCGACTGGCGCGAGCAGACCTACCCCGAGTGGACCGCCGACGATCCGGTGCAGATCGCGATGAGCAAGGCGCTCGGAACGAACCTGCTGCACCTGCGCGCGCTCGAGGTCGTGAGCGGGCTGGCCACCGAGGCGGGCGACACCAATCTCGCCGGCCGCTACTCGGGCTGGGCCGACGCGCTGCGGACGGCCATCCAGACGAAGTTCTGGCTCGACGGCGAGGGCCTCTTCTCCACCTTCATCCCCACCACGCTCGATCCGGCTCCGGTCCGCCGCTACGACCTGCTGGGCTCGGCGTTCGCGGTGATCTTCGGCGTGGCCAGCGACGCGCAGGCGCAGCGCGTGCTCGCGAGCTACCCGCACTACGGGCCGGGTGCGCCCGTGATCTTCCCCGAGCAGCAGAACACGCCCATCTATCACAACCGCGCCGAGTGGCCCTTCGTGAGCGCGTACTGGCTGCGCGCCGCCAAGAAGGCGGCCAACGACGCCGTCGCGGACCGGATGGTGGGCTCGCTGATGCGGCACGCGGCGCTGAACCTCTCCAACATGGAGGCCCTCGACGCCGACAGCGGCGCGGCCTGGGTCGACGACGGCGCGAACTCGGGGCCGGTGGTCAGCTCGCAGCGGCAGCTCTGGTCGGTCGCCGGCTACCTCTCGATGGTCCACCACAGCCTCTTCGGGCTGGAGGCCGAGGCGGACGGGCTGCACGTCCGGCCCTATCTGACCCACGGGATGCGGGAAGGGATGTTCGCCGGCACCGACACGCTGGTGCTGAACGACTTCCCCTGGCACGGGCGCAGCGTGAGCGTGGTCCTGCACCTGCCGGCCGTGAGCGGCGCCACCGGCGGGAGCCTGGACGTCGGCTCCATCACGCTCAACGGCGCGGCGGTGAGCGGCAATCTCTTGCCGGAAGCGATGCTCGACGATCGGAACCGCGTCGACGTCACGCTGGTGGACGGAGCGACCGCCGCCAGCCTGACCGAGGTCTCGAGCGCCGAGTGGCAGCAAGTCTATGGGCCGAAGACGCCGCGCATCTCCACGCTGAGCGAAGTCGGCGGGCGCTTGCAGCTCGCGCTCGACCCGAGCGGCGAGGCGGCCGGCGACGTGACCTTCACGGTCTACCGGGACGGGATGGCGATCGCGACCAATCTCGCGGGCAACACGGCGAGCTGGACCGACCCGGACACGGACCCCGGCGGAGCGAGCTCACCCTGCTACGTGGTCGAGACGACCTTCACCGCGAGCGGCAACCACTCGCAGCACTCGCCTGCGGTCTGCTGGTGGGGCCGCGGCAACGCTCACATCACGAGCGTCGACGCCAGCGCGATGGCCAACGTGGGCGGCTCGGGATCGAGCGACCACGGCCGCTTCCACTACGAGCCATGGGGCGATCCCGGGCACTCGCTGACGGTGAGCTCGTTCACCGCGAGCGCGACGGGGCCGCATCTCTTGCAGGTCACCTACGGCAACGGCGCCGGCCCCATCAACACCGGCATCACCTGCGCCATCAAGCGCATCGTGGTCGAGGACGCCGCGACCGGCGCCACGGTCGCCGAGGGCCCTGTCGTGATGCCGCAGCTCGGCACCTGGGATCGATGGACCGGCTCGAGCTTCGTGCCGGCGACGCTGACGGCCGGCCACACCTACCGCATCGTCATCCGCGGCGACGACGAGATGGTGAACATGTCGGTGTTCGCGCACTTCCAGCGCTACACGGGCGGCCTCGGCGGGGCGAGCGGCGAGTACGACCGCGTCAACATCGCCGACCTCAAGGTCTTCGTCCGCTGAGATTCGCGAGGGCCGGGAGGCTCTCGCATTTCGCCCGCCGCCTGCGCTCCCTCCCCGGCGCCGGGGGAGTGCCACTATCGGCACCAAGGAAGTAACGGCATGGTGCATTGGAACGGCACAAGAGCGTCCGAGAGAGGCCTCCAAGTCCCCAGGTACATACGAGCCCGCTTCGAGGGTCAGCCATGACCCTTATCGGAGACGCCAATCTCGTAGGGGTTCAGTTGGACGCAGGCCCAATGGGTTTCTGTGGTATTCGGCTCTGGCTGAAGGGTCATCCCGTCGGAGATCCGGCACTCTACGGCACGACGGGGGCGCTCGTGGAACAGCTCGCCAGATTTCGCTCCCGGGCCTTCGAACGTGTGAACCCGATGCTCTTTCGGGAGTCATCGCAACGGTGTCTTGACATCATTTACGACACATTGTTCGACGCCAACGGAGACCTCGCGGACAGTGTCTCAAGCATACAGCAGTATGGCGCTTTTCTGTTGAGCCCGAACCTGTGCGAGAGCCTGGATGACTACCTGGTCGTAGTTGTCTCAGATGGTCGCGAGCAGAGGATCGTGACCAGACACTTTATTGACAGCGATGTCCTCGAACTCAGAGTGCCAGAAAGTACGATCGAGCACGTGTTTGAGGATGTGGAAGAGGCACTCGCCTGAATGCCTTAAGGCAAACCGGAAGAACAGCAATAACCAGCAGCGAACAGGCCATCCCAGACACGGAAAACGGTGCTGCCCAGGAGCGCGCCGGTCAACCCGAGGCCGGCGCCCGGCCGCATGAGCCTCTCCGCGAGCCGATTTCGCCCCGCCCCCCTGCCGGAAGGTGTCGGCCCCGACGGAATGTCGGCGCGATTCGGGTCGAACCCACGCCGGCCCCACGATGCGAGCGTCGTCGCGCCGGGTCCGGGTCCTCGCCGAAGGCAGCCGCGGGCATGCGTCAGGCGGTCAGTCGTCCACGAGCCACTCGAAGGCTCTCCGGATCGCCGGCATCATTCGCTCGCGATCGCTGTGCGCGGCCGGGATGCGTTCCACGCGACCGACGTCGTCGGGGACGCCGCGCAGCGCGCCACGCGCACGCTCCTCGCACCACGAGAGGCCGCACACCCAGGCCACGCGCCCACCCCCGCGCACGAACCGTCGGGTGCCGCGGGGTCGCCACATCGCGCGACCTCCTTCGACGAGCTGCACGCGCGCGAAGCGCGCTGGATCCGCGACGGCCATCTCGGCGATGCGGTGCGCGCCCAGCGAGAAGCCGACCCACACGACGCGCTCGGCATCGACGCGGCCCGGGTACCGGTGCTCGAGCGCGCCGATGCCGGCGCGGATCTCCTGGTCGAGCTCGCGCGCCGGCGGCAGCGTCCAACGGTCGTCCGCAGCGTCCGTCCGCGACACCCGCGCGGGCAGAGCAAGAACGCCCGGCCGGCGACCACCGGAGCCCAGCTCGCGCACATCCACTCGGGCCGGTCGAAGTTGCCGTGCAGCGCGACGACGATCTGCCGAGGTCCGTCACCATCCGCCGGCACGTGCGAGGCCGGCGCGTACCCCGGCACCTCGAGCGGCGCCTGCGCACGCCCGAGCGCCGGGCTCAGCCACAAGAGCCCGAGGAGACCCATCCAATGGAAGCGCATCTCCGCTCCGAACCCCCAGACGCTCCCTCCTTGGCCGCCGACACCCCGGCGTTGCCCCGCCCGCGTGCGGATCCCCTTCGACACCGGCGCGCGCTGAAGGGCCCGATGGGGAGCGCTCGACGAGAAGCTCGCCGCGTCGGACATCGCCGGGGATGAACCGCCACGCGGAGCGTAGAAAGATGGACGAGGTCTCCGTGACCCAGCTGGAAACCGTGGTCTTCTGGTTCGCCGTCGCGCTCGGCCCGTGGCTCGGCCCGCCCGTGCTGCTCCCGCTCCTCGGTCGCATCCCCCTGCCACCGCTCGCTCGCTGGCTTCGCGCGCAAAAGGAGGCCGCGATGGGGGGAGGGAATCCGCGGACGGCGATGCTCTGGGGAGGAGCCGCCGCCCTCGGAACATTCATCGCCACGGCGACGGCGGGTGCCCTCTGCGATCCGGTGCACACGGGCCGACACGTGCTCGGTGGAGCGCTCGCCGCGATTCTGCCCGGAGCCCTCTTCGCCTGGATCGGTCGCTATGGATTCGCGGGGCTCCGCCTGCCCTTGCTCGCGTTCGCGCTCCCCAGCGCAGGCGCCGTCGCCGGCGTCCTGCTCGCCGGCGTCCTGCTCGCCGGCGTGATCGTGCCCTGACCGTCTCGATGACAGTTGGGGAGGATCGCCTCGCTTTTTGGCGCATACGCCTCCCCCAGGAGAAACTGAGCGCAGGCAGCTCCCCCAGCGCGCGCCCACGATGCCGTCCGAACCGCCCGTCATCCTCGTCGTCGACGACGATCCCGACAACGTCCGCCTCCTCGAGCTGGCGCTGCGACCCACGCGCGCCCAGGTCGTCACGCAGACGCGCGCGTTCGGCCTGCTGGAAGCCATCGCCGCCCACCGCCCCGCGCTGGTGGTGCTCGACGTGATGATGCCGGGCCTGGACGGCCCTTCCCTGGTGGAGCTGGTGCGGGCCGACCCGGAGCTCTCCGATACCCGCGTCGTCCTCTGGTCCGCGATCGACGGCGCCGATCTGGCGCGTCGCGCCCTCGCCTGCCGGGCCGACGGCAGCATCGAGAAGGTCGCCGGCCCTCGCGCGGCGGTGGACCGGATCTGCGAGTGGCTGCTCGAGTGGGACGGGATCGCGCTCCGCTGAACGATCAGCGGCGCGAGCGCGGGGACGGCTGCGGCAGCCCAGACGCGCTGGCGACCTCCTCCTGAGCCCGCCGCAGCGCGGCGTCGCGGTCCGCCGGATCGCTCACGCGTGCGGCGCGAAAGCGCAGGTGGCTCACGTCCCGCTCCAGGATGCGGGCCAGGAGCGGCCGATCCGTCTGGGGGATCGAGAGGAGCTCGTCGATGCGCGTGCGAACGTTGGACGCCGCCTCCGCCCAGACGGGGATCTCCGGCCGCCGAGCGGAACCGTAGACGAGCACGAAGAGCCCCGGTCCGTCCGGCGCCGCGCCGCTGTGGTCGAGGTCGAGCTCCACCGGATCGGACCAGGCCACCCCCGACGGGTCCCGATGGGGGAACGCGTCCGGATGCCGGACCGGCTTGCCGCTCAGCGCCCGCACGACGTCCAGGCTGGAGAGCATGCCGACGGCTTTCCCGTCACCGTCCACGACCACCAGGTGATGCAGGTTCGCCTCGTCGAGCGCGCTCGCCGCGTCCGCGACGCTGGCGTCCCGCCCGACGCTCACGGCCGGGATGTGCATCCGCTCCGCCGCCCGCGTCCCCCCGAGCTCGCCCACCAGATCCCGCAGCGAGACGACGCCGAGCGGCTTGCCGTCCTCGCCCAGGACCGGCGCGGTGGTGATGCCCAGGGCCAGGAGGCCGAGCATCGCCATTTCGGGCTTCTCGTCGGGGCCGACGGAGAAGAGCTCGGGGTTCATGATCTCGTGGACGAACTTGGCCATGGCCTCGATGTCGTCACCGCGCGCCGCCGCGCAACCACCTCGGAGCGTGCGAGCGCGTTTCGCGAGCCGAGTGCGTCAGTCCGGGGCGGCTGCTATCCGTCCTCGGCCGAGCCACGGTCCGGGCGCACCGCGCGGGGCGGGACGCTCACCGGACCTGCGGAGCACCCGACGCATGCTGACCTGTCTTCGAGTCCGCCATCTGGCCATCATCGACCAGCTCGAGGTCGTCTTCGGCCCGGGCTTGAACGTGATCACCGGCGAGACCGGCGCCGGCAAGTCCATCCTCATCGACGCGCTCTCCCTCGTGCTCGGCGGACGCGGTCGCCCCGAGCTGGTGCGCACCGGCGCCAAGCAGGCGGAGGTCGAGGCCCTCTTCGACATCGGCGACGCGCCCGACGCGCTGGCACGACTGGCCGGCTCGGGCCTCGAGCCGGAGCCGGAGCTGGTGGTCCGCCGGGTGGTGAGCGCCTCCGGTCGCACCCGGGCGTACCTGAACGGCCGCCTGGCCACCGCCGGGCAGCTCGCCGAGCTCGTGGCCGGCCTGGTCGACATCTCGTCGCAGCACGAGCACCACACACTGGTCGACCCGAGCACGCACCTCGGCTTCCTGGACGCGTTCGGCGAGCTCGGCCCCGTCCGGGAGCGGGTGAGCGCCGCCCATCGGACCCTTCGCGAGGCCGATCAGGCGCTCCGCGAGGCCGAGCGGGCGGCGGCCGCCCGCGGCGAGCGCGAAGACATCCTGCGCTTCCAAATCCGCGAGATTGAGGAGCTCGATCCGCAGCCGGGCGAAGAGACCGAGCTGGCCGAGGAGCGCGAGCGGCTCCGGCACGCCGAGCGGCTCGCGACGACGGCGGGCGGCGCCGAGGACGTGCTCTACGCGCAGGACGGTGCCGTCTGCGAATCCTGGGTAGGGTCGCCCACGACGTGCGCGAGGCGGCGGACATCGATCCGAAGCTCGGCCCTGTGGCCGACACCATCGAGTCGGCGATGACCCAGCTCGAGGAGGCCGCGCGGGAGCTCGGCGGCTACGCCCGCGACGTCACCATGGATCCGGAGCGGCTGACCGAAATCGAGGACCGGCTGGCCCGGCTCAAGCGCCTCGGCCGGAAGTACGGCGGCGACGTGGAGAGCATCCTCGCCCACAGGGAAGCGGCGGCGCGGGAGCTGGCGGAGCTGGATCAGGCCGAGGCTCGGATCGCCGAGCTGGAGACCGGTCGCGAAGCAGCGCTGGAGGAGGCGGCCGGCGCCGCGCGCGAGCTCTCGACCGCGCGCCGGACCATCGCCGACGACCTCGGCCGGCGGATCTCGGAGGAGCTGGCGTCGCTCGGCATGGGCGGGGCGCGGATCGAGGTGCAGGTCGAGCGGCTGGCCGAGCGTGGTGGCGAGCTCAGCGTGGACGGCGCGCGCCTGAGCGAGACCGGCATCGATCGGGTCGAGTTCCTGATCGCGCCGAACCGCGGCGAGGAGCCGAGGGCGCTTCGCAAGATCGCCAGCGGCGGCGAGCTCTCGCGGGCGATGCTGGCCATCAAGCGGGTGCTGACCGGCGTCGGCCTGGCGGGCCTCTACGTCTTCGACGAGGTCGACACGGGGGTCGGCGGCGCGGTCGCGGAGGTGATCGGTCGCAAGCTCGCGGACGTCGCCCGCCACCACCAGGTCATCTGCGTCACCCACCTCGCGCAGATTGCGGTCTACGGCGATCGCCACTACCGCGTGGCCAAGACGACCGACGGCGAGCGCACCAAGAGCCACATCGAGGTCCTCGCCGAGAAGGACCGCCTCGAGGAGATCGCGCGGATGGTCGGCGGCCTCGAAATCACGGAGAGCCACCGCGGCGCCGCCGCCGAAATGCTGCGGATCGCCCGCTCCGTCCGCTGAACGACCCTCCCGCGTCGGGACACGGCGCTGGACGGGGCGGACCGGGCGACCGACACTCACCTTCCGTGGCCAACATCGGCTACATCCAGGTCGTCCGGCACTGCAACCACTTCTGCGGGTTCTGCAGCAACCCGACGACCGCGTACGTCCACACCTTCGAGTCGATGGCGCTGCTCGTCGACGACCTGGTGGAGCGCGGCTATTTCGGGGTCGTCCTGACCGGCGGCGAGCCCACGCTCCACCCCGAGCTGCCGCGCATCGCCCGCTACGCCGCGGACCAGGGCCTGCACGTCCGCATGATCACCAACGGCTTTCGGCTGGCGGACCGCGACTTCGCCAGAGAGATGGCCGACGCCGGGCTCTCGCTGGTCCACGTCTCCATCTACTCGGTCCGGCCCGAGGTGGAAGAACGGATCCGCGGCGTGGCCGGCACGCTCGAGCGAGCCCACGCCGCGCTCGACAACGCCGCCGAGGTCGGTATCGACCTCAACGTCAACTGCGTCATCAACGCGCTCAACGCCGACCACCTCGACGAGAACGTGCGCGAGCTGGTCCGGCTGCACCCGGCCATCCACCACTTCGTGTGGAACAACCTCGATCCCTCGATGGGCCGGGCCGAGGTCAACCAGGACCTCTTCACGCCGAAGCTGGCCGACTTCGAGCTCTCGCTCTACCGGGCGCTGCGCTTCCTCCACAAGAGCGGCCGCACCTTCCGCGTCGAGCGCGTGCCCCTCTGCTACATGACCGAGTTCGCGTGGGCGAGCACCGAGACGCGCAAGATTGTCAAGGGCGAGGAGCGCGTGGTGCACTTCCTCGACGCCAAGCAGACGGTCCGCCAGACCGACTGGGAGCACGTCTACACCGAGGGCTGCTCGGTCTGCACGCTCCGGTCGATCTGCGGCGGCCTCTTCGATCGTGGAAACGCCTACGATCCCGCCGAGCTGGCGCCGGTCTTCGTGCCGATGGACCCGATCGTGGAGCAGATCATCTCCGATCCCGCCGATCCGAGCTATCCGCTCCGCACGCTGGCCGAGTGGCGACCGGACTTCGAGCGGCGGATCGCCGAGGCCCGCGCCCACGGGCGCCCCGAGCACGACGGCGATCTGCCCCCACCGGACATGCGCGATCCCGACGCGCCGCAGGTCGGGCTGGTCACGGCCGAGAGCATGGCCCGCTTCGCCCGGCAGCGGCAGGCCGAGCAGCGGCGCGCCGCCCGCCAGAACGTCGCCATCGAGCGTCTGGGCCTGCAAACGCCCGACGAAGGGAGCGACGCGGAGACCCCGAAAACGCTGGACAAGCGCTCACCGAGGGGGTAGCTCAGCACTCTGCGGCTTCCCTCTTCGCCGCACCGACCCTACAGGAAACGACCATGGCCGAGATGGTGGAGTCCGAACACGGCAAGCTCAACGCCGTCGACCAGAAGTACACGGCGCCGCGCTACTTGGCGATGCTGGTCGGCACGCTCTTCATCGCCCTCAGCGCCATCTACGCGATGGCGTCGTTGAAGAGCGGTGACTGGTCGTGGCAGCCTTTCGCCCACGACCTGATCAAGCACACCTTCGAGTCGTCGAGCATCTGAGGCCGCGCGAGCCGCCGCGCCCGTGCTCGGGCTCCGCGGCGAGCTCGCGTGCACAGGCCCGCCATCGATGGGTCGCCGGCCCCTACCGCGTCTCGGCGCGACGCGGAGAGCGACCCTCGGCGCGAGCCCTCTTCGCCAGTGGAGCGCTCGAGCTCGACGAGCGCGGCCTCGACACGGGCGTCCCCGGACACCGACGGAGCACCTCGCAGTGTGCGAGAATCGTACACGAACCGTCCCCACGTCCTTGACGGTGTCGTCGCCCGCCCGCCATGATCCCGGCTCGGGGATGGCTCGAACGTTGGCGAAGTCCGCGGTCCTTCTGGCGTCCGCGGTGGCGCTCTCCACGCTGACCGCGCCTTTGGCGCGGGCTCAGGAGGTCTCGGCGCGCGACCGGCAAGCGGCCGGGGAGGCCTACGATTGGGGCACCGCGGCTTACATGGCCCACGACTATCCGGGCGCCGCCCGCTGGTTCGAGACCGCCTACCGGCTCGCACCGGCCGGCGCCGCGCTGGTGCAGGCCATCCGCGCCTACGAGCACGCCGGCAACGACCTGCGCGCCGCAAACCTCGGGCTGCGCCTCTCGGCGCTCTATCCGAACGCCGGCCAGCGGGACGCCGAACGGGCGCTCCGGAACGCGCCGCACTTCTTCCGCGTCGACGTCGAGTGTGAGGACTGCACCGTCCAGCTCGACGGCGCGGTGATGGGCTATCCCTCCTTCTTCGTCGAGCCCGACGCCGATCACGTCGTCGAGGCCGCGTTCGAGACCGGCTCGCAGCGCGAGACGGTGAACGGCCCCGCCGGCGAGCAGACCACGCTGCGCTTCGAGGCGCCGCCTCCGCCGCCGCCGGACCAGGTCGCGACGACGGAAGCGGCGACGCAAACGTCGGAAGGGACGACCGCGGCGACCCAGCCCCTGCCGCCGCCGAGCGACGACCCCATCCCGTTGGGCTGGACGATCACCGCCATGGTCGCCACCGCGGCGCTCGGCGGCGTGCTCGCCTGGTCCATCGTCGATATGTATGACGGTGTGCCGGCGTACGAGGCGAACCCCACCGCTGCGGCGCTCGCCGACGGGCAATCGCGCGAGCTGCGGACCGACATCCTGATTGGGGCCACGGCGGCCGTCGGCGTGGCGACGCTCGTCATGATGTTCTTCACGGACTGGGACAACGCGCCTCCGGCGGCGCCGCAGGTCTCGTTCGACTTCTCGATCCAACCCAGCGGCGGTACGGCGGGTCTACGAGGACGATTCTGATGACCGCCGCCGCTGCCAAGCCCGCCTCGCCGGCCGGCGACCTCACAGGCCGCCGACTCGGTCGCTACGAAGTCCTCTGCATGCTCGCCTCGGGCGGCATGGCCACCGTGTACGTCGCACGCGCCCAGGGCGTGGCCGGGTTCGAGCGGCTGGTCGCCGTCAAGGTGCTCCACCCGCACCTGGCGCACGACGAGGACTTCATCTCGATGTTCCTCGACGAGGCGCGGCTGGCGGCGCGCATCCGCCACCCGAACGCGGTCGGCACGCTCGACATCAGCGACACGCAGGGCGACGGCTACTTCCTCGTCATGGAGTACGTCGAGGGCGACCACTTCGGCGCCCTCCTGCGCAACGCGGCAAAGGGCCGCGAGCGCCTGCCGGTAGCGGTCGTCGCGCGCATCGTGATGGACGCGCTGGCCGGGCTGAACGCCGCCCACCGCCTGACCGACTCGAGCGGCACGCCCCTCGATCTCGTCCACCGCGACGTCTCCCCGCACAACATCCTCGTCGGCAACGACGGCGTCGCCCGCATCACCGACTTCGGCGTGGCCAAAGCGCAGGTGCGCCTCTCCTCGACCCGCGACGGCCAGTTCAAGGGCAAGCTGAGCTACATGGCGCCCGAGCAAGCCGCGTCGGGGCAAGCGGACCAGCGCTCGGACCTGTTCAGCATGGGCATCGTGCTCTGGGAGGGGCTGACCGGCCGGCGCCTCTTCCGTGGCGAGAACAACGCCGACGTCCTGAACAAGATCCTCAACCCGCAGGTCCCGCCGCCTTCCACGTTCGACGCGTCGCTCGCGCCCTTCGACGCAGTAGCGGCCAAGGCGCTGGCCAGAGACCCCGGCGAGCGCTTCCAGAATGCGGAGGAGTTCCTGGAGGCGGTGGAGGAAGCCGCTCTGCACATCGGCGGGGTGGCCACGCCGCGGGCCGTCGCCCGCGAGGTGAAGCGCTGGCTCGGCGACAAGGTCGAGCACGAGCGGGCGACCATCCAGAACGCGACCGAGGCGCTGGGCCGGAGCGAGCTGACGGCGGGCGTTCTCCCGCGCCCGATGGAGAGCGACTCGCACTCGCAGCCGAGCATGCCCGGCGGACAGAGCCTGGTGCGCTCCATCGCGTCGGAGGACGCGACCGTGGGCGCCAGGCCCTCGCGGATGGCGGACGAGGAAGGCGGATCCAAACGCACGGTGATCATCGTCGCCGCCGTGGTGGCGCTCTTCCTGGTGGCCGGCGTCGGCCTCGCGTTCGTGTTCCTCGGCGGAGAAGGCACCACGCCGGAGGCCGCGGCGCCTCCGGCGGCGGACGAGCCGAGCGCTGCACCGCCCGCTGACGACACGACGGCCGCCGCGGTCCAGCCGGCGACGGTGGAGCCCGAGGACGGCGCGAACGGCACCGCGAGCGACGACGGTGCCGAGGACGCGAACGACGAGGGCAGCGCCAACGCGCCGGACGACGAGACCGCGCACGCCGCTCACGCCGAGACCACCGCCGAGAGCCCGTCCGATCCGGCAGCGTCCCGCCGTCACGCCGCCCGCAGGGCCGCTCGACGCGCGCGCCGACGCGCCCGCGAGCAGGACGACGAAGCGCGTGCGCCGACGCCCCCCGCGCGCCGAACCGAGCCCGAGGACGACGTCCTCGCCAACCCCTACAGCCGCTGAGCGCCTCGCGCGCGACGTCCCGAATCAGTCTGGCGGGCTCAATCCGCACCGCGACGGGGACGACCCGACCCTGCGCGGCCACGGACCGACAGGAAAGCGGCGTCCGCGTTCGCTACCGCACCCTCCGCCGCGGAGCCGCGCCGGCCCGGCTCACCTCCGCACAGACGCAACTTCGCGCACTAGATGTGCGAGGCGAGAGTCGTGATGCGCATCTCGGCGCGCGATGGGGTCCAGCTGTGGCTCGGGCCGACGAGGCGATGCGCCGAGTATCGTCGGCCGCAGCTGGGCCCCCTCCCGCCCACGAGGTGGGGTTACGACTCCCGCCGAGCACATCCAGATGTCCGAGGCGGAAGTCGTGACGGGTATGGCCGAGCGATCGGCGTCGAGATTGGGTGCGCGCCCCCGCAGGAATGCAGAGCATTTTCGAGGAGGCTCGCCCCCGAGATCGACGTCGAGAGCCGGCCAGACCGCGTTGCGATCTTCCGCCGAGGACATCTAGGCCACCGCGGAAGTGTCGTGCCGCCCGCTCCGCTGGTATCCTTCCGGTGGGGCCTCGCTCGCCGAGTCGGCGCGCGCGCGACGTACGAGCTGACCATGTCTCGCTTCGCTTCCGATCGAATCGTCCGACCGTCCACCGCGCTCGCGCTGCTGCTCGCCTGGAGCACCGGCTGCCAGGTCTACGACCCGGCGCTGGTCCCGAAGGACTCCGGCACCCAGGAAGGCATGTGCGAGGGTCGTCAGCCGCCTCCTCGTCCCGACGTGCCGGACGGCGACGACGTGGAGGATCGCTACTACGGCCTGCGCGACGTCGTGCTGAACCAGAGCGGCGGGCTGTGGCAGGACATCGGGTTCAACATCGACGGCTACTGCACGCAGAGCCCCACCTTCGCGCGCGAGTGCGATCCGGTCGCGATGGGCGCGCGCCCGCAGCAGGACGGGCACGACGGCATCGACAACACCTTCGGCTCGGACCTCTACCCCCTGGTCGCGGCCACCGTGCCGGGCTTGGAGATGATCGCCCGCAACGCCCAGCTCGCCGGCACCGGCCTCCCCGTCCTGCGCCTCAAGCACTGGAACGGACAGCCGAACGATCCGCGCGTTCACGTCACGATCACCCAAGCCGTGGCCACCGTGCCTCCGGCCAGCGACGGTAGCGTCCCCGACATCCACATCGTCGACTTCGAGGCCAAGAACCCCGACGGCTCCATGGCCGCTGCGCCCGTGTGGGACGGCAACGACTACGTCTGGGTCCGCGGCGACACGTTCCTCTCCGGCGACGTGAACATGCCCCTCGTCTACGACGACACGGCCTACGTCGCGAACAACCAGGTCGTCGTCAACCTGCCGGATTGGATCGAGATCCTCTTCCCAGCCGACAACGTCGGCGTGCTCGTCCGACTCACCGGCGGCACAGCCGTCGGCACCATGAGCGACGACGGCCTGATGCTGAACGACGTCGTCGTGGCCGGCCGCTGGAGCGAGCTCGAATCTCCTGCGCACGGCCGAGAACATCGGCGTCTGCATGGGCACCCCTCAATACGAGCTCCTGCGCACCCGGCTCGAGGCCATCATGGACGTCCGCAGCGAAGTCGGCAGCGGCGGCCCGGGCATTCAGTGCGACGCGATCAGCATGGGCGTCGGCTTCACGGGCTACCGCATCCGCTACGCCGGCATGGCCGCGGGCCGCCAGCTCACCAGCGCCTGCGACATGGCGGACGGCGGGGTGCCGGACGGCGGATCGATGGGCATGAGCGACGCCGGCGTGTCGCCGGGCGGCTGACCCGCGACCCTCGTGACGGTCTCACCGACGGACGCAGCGCGCAGCCCGGGGGCAGCGCTCACGCCGACCCGACATCGGGCGGGCCGGGCTCGGCCCGCGCGCCTGTCCTCACTCGGGGGCTCCTTGTCGAGCGCGCGCGGATCGCCGTAGCTTCGGAGTCATGTCGACAACCGGACCGGCGCTCCCCGTTCAACCCACCGCTCCGCGGGCGCGCACCGTGGGCGAGATGTTCTGGCTGCGGGCGGCGCGCAGCGCCACGCGTCCGGCCATCCTGCACAAGGTCGACGGCCGCTGGCAGACGCTGAGCTGGGCCGACTTCTACGCGCGCGCCGCGCAGGTGGCCAAGGGCCTGCGCGACGCCGGCATACGGCCCGGCGAGCGCGTGGCCATCCTCGGCCCGACCCAGCCGGCGTGGGCCTTCTACGACCTCGGCGCGCAGCTCGCGGGCGCCGTCAGCTTCGGCATCTACCCCAAGCAGTCGCCCGAGCAGGTCCGCTATCTGCTCGGCCACAGCGAGGCGAAGCTCGTCTTCGTCGCCGACCCGGAGGAGCTCGAGACCGTCCTCACCGCCGCCGACGGCGTAGACAGCCTCGAGGCCATCGTCCCCTGGACCGACGCGCTCTACAGGGAAGCCGCCGGCCGCGACCCGCGCCTCCGCTCGCCCGAGAGCTTCGAGGGCGAGAAGCTGGACGAAGCCGAGATCCGCGCGACGCAGGAGGCGCTCGACCCCGACGAGACCGCCATCTTCATCTACACCTCGGGCACCACCGGCCCGCCCAAGGGCGCGATGATCAGCCATCGCAACATCCTCACGCTGCTCAGCGCCAGCAGCGAGGCGACGCCCTTCTTCCAGAACGACATCTCGCTGCACTTCTTGCCGATGGCGCACTCGGCGGAGCGGGTCCTCGGCTTCTACGGCCGGGTCAGCGCGGGCATCCCCGGCGCCTACGCCGAGAGCACGGCCACGGTCCTCGAGGACCTGCGCGACGTGCGCCCGACCCTCTTCGGCTCGGTTCCGCGCATCTTCGAGAAGGCCTACGCGAAGATCCATTCCGAGCTCGAGAAGAAGCCGCCGCTCGTGCAGAAGCTCTTCGCCTGGGCCGACCGCATCGGCCGCGCGCGGGTGCGCTACCTCGTCGACGGCCGGCCCATCCCGCCGGCGCTGGCCGCCCAGCACGCCATCGCCGACCGCTTGGTCTTCCGCACGATCCGCGAAGCCTTCGGCGGCCAAGTGCGCTTGATGATCACCGGCGCCGCGCCGACCGCGCCCGAGATCCTCGAGTTCTTCTGGGCGGCCGGACTCCCGATCTACGAGGCCTACGGCATGACCGAGTCGACGGTCATCACCCACATCAACCGCGAAGGCGCGGTGCGCCTCGGCACCGTCGGCCGCGTCATCCCGCCGGGCACCTGCCGCATCGCCGACGACGGCGAAGTCCTCCTCAAGGCGCCGTCGATCTTCCGCGGCTACTTCAAGAACGAGGCCGCCACCGCCGAAGCGGTGCAGGATGGCTGGCTGCATACCGGCGACGTCGGCCGCCTCGACGAGCACGGCTACCTGAAGATCACCGACCGCAAGAAGCACCTGATCATCACCGCCGGCGGCAAGAACCTCGCGCCCGCCAACATCGAGAAGGCCATCAAGAGCGAGGACCCGCTGATCAGCCAGGTGCACGCGCACGGCGACCGGCGCCCCTACGTCAGCGCGCTGATCGCGCCCGCGCCGATCGAGACTCTCGAGTGGGGCGTCGACCGCGGCTTGGTCGCGCGGGAGGAGCTGGCCGAGCGCCAGCGCGAGCTGATGGAGAACCCGGCCGGCCGCTCGGAAGCGCTCAACCGCGCCATGGCCGAAGTCGTCGGTCACCCGGACTTCCAATCGCGCATTCGCGCGGCGGTCCGTCGCGGCAACGAGCACCTCGCCCGCGTCGAGCGTGTGCGCCGCTTCATCGTCCTCGATCGCGACTTCAGCCAAGAAGAAGGCGAGCTCACCCCGACGCTCAAGCTCAAGCGCAAGGCGGTCGAAGCGAAGTTCTCAGAGCTCTTCGACCGCATCTACGTCGACGAACGCTTCGCGACGCAGCCCTGACGGAACACGGGCCGAAACCCGGCGACCATTTCGTCACGGCCGTCCACTGCGTGCGCTACCTTCGCGCGGGGGCGCTGTCACGGTGGCAACCGCCGCCGCGCGCGCGAGCCATAGCGCTTCGCGTTCGCGTAGGGAGGATGAGCGATGAAGAATGTTGCACTCGTGTGTGCGGCGGCGTTGCTGGTCGCTTGCGGCGGCGGTCTCGGCTCCTCGATGCGTTTCGTCAACGACTCGCAAGAGCAGATTCAGGGGCTCTATTTCAGCGCCATCGACGAAGCCACTTGGGGCCGCAACTACCTCGGCGGAGAGCCCCTGCAGCCGGGTGACACGTTCACGCTGACCGACATCGAGTGCGGCCGCTTCGACGTGCGCCTGGTCAACGTCGACGGCGACGAGTGCATCATCCACGACGAGCCCATCTGCGTGGAGCGGTCGGACTGGGTCATGACGCAGGCGGACCTCGCTCGCTGCGCCGGTCAGACGCAGCCGGCCCAGGTCCAGACCGCCGGCGGAGCCAACGACTCGGCCATCGCGCTCACCAACGCCTCGCGGTCGATCGTCGCCCAGCTCTACCTGAGCCCGGTCGGAGAAGGGACGTGGGGACCGGATCAGCTCGGCGGTCAGCCGATGAGCCCCGGGGACACCCACACCATCACCAACGTCCCCTGCGGTCACTACGACGCGCGGCTCGTCGATCCCGATGGAGCCGAGTGCCTCATCGACGACGTCGACATCTGCGCGGAGAGCTCGAGCTGGGTGATGACCGAGCACGAGCTCGCCGATTGCCACGAGATGAGCTGAACGCCACATCGGCTCCGGCCCTCGAGCACCGGAGCCGAGCGGACTCGCCTCGAGCACCCGAGTCGTGTGCGCGAGGCGAATCCGAGCTCAGGCGCCGTTCGCCTCGAGCGTCCACACGTCGTGGAGCAGCTCCGCCTTCGTCGTCGTCCCCTCGCGGTGCATGCCGAGCTTCTCGGCCACCCGGCGCGACGCGAGGTTGTCGGGCACGATGGTCGCGACCACGCGCGGCGCGCGCAATGTCTCGAACGCGTGCGTCAGCAGCGCGCGGCCGGCCTCGGTCGCGTAGCCGCGCCCCTGCTCGCCGTGGGCGAAGTGCCAG
This sequence comes from uncultured Pseudomonadota bacterium, assembly GCA_963832725.1. GTDB lineage: Bacteria > Myxococcota_A > Polyangia > Polyangiales > Sandaracinaceae > JAEZBP01. Next base: position 1,419,767 of record CAWHVG010000002.1, on the reverse strand, counting down.
CCGATCTCGAGATGCCCCGTCGCGGCGTCCGGCTTCAGCAGTACGTTGCCGACGACACGATCGTCGGCCGTCACCGCCCACCAACCGAGCCCCGGCGCATACGCGTGCGCCACGATGTCGGCGAGGATGGACGCGCTCCGCGGTCAATCCTCGGCCGCGCCCCACCAGATCACCCGCGGATCGCCCCAGATGGTGTGGAACGCGTCCACGTCGTCGAGCGCCCAGGGGCGCAGCACCAAACGCGCGGTCTCCAGAATCGGAACGCCCATCGCCGCGAGGATGGCAGCTCGAGCCCGGCCGAGCCACGCACGCCCTAGATGTCTGTCCTCGGCGGGAGTCGTAACCCACCTCGTGGGCGGGAGGGGGCCCGGCTCCGGCCCGTGCCTCCTCGGCGATACTCGGCATCGCCTCGTCATCCCGAGCCGGAGCTGGGCCCCATCGCGCTCCGCAATCTGCATCACGACTCCCGCCTCCCACATCTGGATGTCTTCGGCGGAGATTCGCAACACGATCTGGCCGGCTCTCGACGCCGATCTCGGGGGCGAGCCTCCTCGAAAGTGCTTCGCATTTCCTGCGGGGGCGCGCCCCCAATCTCGACGCCGAGTCGCTCGGCCATACCGATCGCGACTTCCGCCTCGGACATCTCGATGGGGCTTTTCGCGATCGCGCGGCTGGTCCATCATGGCCAGCGTGCGGGTCACGGTCCTCGCGAGCGGCAGCGGCGGTAACGCCACCCTGGTCCAAGCGGCGGGCACGCGATCCTGGTCGACGCCGGCGTCGGCCCCGAGGTCGTCCGCGGCCGCATGAAGCGCGTCTTCGGCCGCACCCTCGACGTCGACGCCATCCTCACCACCCACGCCCACGGCGACCACATCGGCAAGCTGGCCGTGTGTGCGCGGAGCTTCGGCGCGCGCGTCTACCTCACCGAGGCCACCCGGCGGCGCGTCGCCGCGCTGCCGGAGGTGTCGACCTCCGTCTACGGCTGCACCACCCCCTTCGACATCGGCAGTATCCGCGTCGAGCCCATGTCCGTGCCCCACGACGCGCCCCAGGTCGCGCTCGTCTTCGCGCACGGCGCGGCGCGGGCGGCGCTGGTCACCAATCTCGGCGAAGCGCCGGCGCGGCTGCCCGAGCACCTCTCCGGCTGCCAGCTCGTCCTCCTCGAGTCCAACCACGACCCCGAGATGCTGCGGAAGGGCCCCTACCCACCCTTCCTCCAGCGCCGCGTCGGCTCGCGCCTCGGCCACCTCTCGAACGAGCAAGCCGCCGACGTCATCCGCCGCCTCGGCCCGGACACCACCGACGTCGTCCTCATGCACATCTCCCAGCGGAACAACACCCCGCTGCTCGCGCTCACCGCCGCCCGCGCCGCCGCCAAGGGCCGCTCGCTGCGCCTGAAGACGGCGCACCAGGACAGCCCGCTCGACCTCGCCGTGCGCGTCCCGGCAAGCCGCTCGCACGAAGCCCAGCTCGCCCTCCCGCTCTGAGGCGACGTCGCGCTCCCCTCAGCCCGCGCGCTTCGCCACCAGCCGCGCGGTGCAGCGATCGTCCTCCCAGCCCTCGCGGTAGTGGACGACGTGCAGATCCGATGCGGCGCGCAAGAGCTCGTTCGGTTCGGCCAAGAAGCGGCGCGAAGGGTGGGCGTGGCGCTCGAGGTTCTGCACGGTGGCGATCTCCGCGACCAGGACGCCGCCGACGGCGAGGCGCGCGATCATGGCCGGCCAGAGCGCGGGCTGGCGGTAGTGGAAGCAGGAAATCCACGCGAAGGGGCCGTCGGGGAGCGGCTCCTCTTCGAGATCGAGCGCCTGCGTTCGCAGCGTGAGACCCTCTCGGCTCGCCGCCTCGCGAGCGCGCTCGAGGCCGACCGGGGAGATGTCCGCCGCCGTGACGTCGAGCCACCGCCGTGCGGCCCAGAGGGCGATTCGGCCTCGGCCCGCCGCCACGTCGAGCGCCCTGCCCTCGCGCGGCAGCTCGGCGTCCAGTTCATCGAGCCAGCTCGGCGCTTCGGCCGGCTCGTCCGCGACCGCGTGGCGGGCGTCCCACTTGTCTCGATCGGCGTTCCCCATCGCCCGAGGATGGCATGGCCGCGCTCGGGGTGGTCGAGCGCCGCCCGCACTGGCAGAATCGCGGGCTCGAAAAGGGGGTGGGCCCGATGGACCTGTCCGAGCTGCAGAGGACGTTCGAAGAGCGCGAGATCCGAAAGGTCAAGGTGGGAGGCTTCGACGTCGACGGCATCCTGCGCGGCAAGTACATCTCGATCGAGAAGCTCTTGTCGGCCGCCCAGAAGGGCTTCGGCTTCTGCGACGTGATCTTCGGCTGGGACCTGGCCGACACGCTCTACGACAACGCGTCGGTCACCGGCTGGCACTCGGGATACCCGGACGCCCACGCGAAGATCGACCTCTCGACCTTCCGCGTGCTGCCGTCCGAGCCCGACACGGCGTGCTTCCTCGCCGACTTCTACCTGCCCGACGGCAAGCACCCGCACCCGGCCTGCCCGCGCAACCTGCTCAAGCGCGTCATCGCGCGCGCCGAGGCGGCCGGCTTCCATCCGAAGATCGGGAGCGAGTTCGAGTTCTGGCTCTTCCAGGAGACGCCCGACTCGCTCCACGACAAGGGCTTCGCCAACCTCGACACGATCACGCCGGGGATGTTCGGCTACTCCTGGGTGCGCTCCGGGCAGCTCTCCGAGTTGGTGCACGACATCCTCGACACGATGCACGACTTCGACATCGACATCGAAGGGATGCACACGGAGACGGGGCCCGGCGTGTGGGAGGTGGCCATCCACTACGACGACGCGCTGAAGGCCGCCGACCAAGCCGCCCTCTTCAAGACGACGATGAAGCAGCTCGTCAGCCGCCACGGGCTCAGCGTGACGTTCATGGCGAAGTGGAACGCGGACCTGCCCGGCTCGAGCGGGCACCTCCACCAGAGCCTCCTCGACTCGACCGGCGAGACGAACGTCTTCTACGACGCCAAGGCGCCCGACTCGCTCTCGACCATCGCCCGCCACTACATCGGCGGGCAGGTGGCGCTCGCCCGCGAGCTGACCGCCCTCTACTCGCCCTTCGTCAACACCTACAAGCGCTACGTGCCGGGCGTGTGGGCGCCGCTGACGCCTTCGTGGGGCATCGAGAACCGGACCTGCGCCATCCGCGTCATCCCCGGCGGGCAAGCCACGCGCGTCGAATACCGGCAGACGGCCTCCGACATCAACCCCTACATCGCCATCGCGACCAACCTGGCCGCCGGGCTGCACGGCATCGAGCGGGCCATCCTGCCGCCGCCGCCGACGATGGGCGACGCGACGGCGGCGCCGGACGCAGAGGCGCTGCCGACGACGCTCGAAGAGGCCACGCGCGCCCTGGCCGCCAGCGAGACGGCCCGCGAGATCCTCGGTCAAGACTTCGTCGATCACTACGTCCGCACCCGCGAATGGGAGGTCCGGCAGTATCAGAAAGCCGTGACCGACTGGGAATTGAAGCGCTACTTCGAGGCGGTCTGAGCTGAACCTGCGGGAGAAGCGAGGGGAGACCATTTCGTGCGAATGTTCACGCGACCCATCCGACTGCCACGTCTAAAGGCCTACGTGCCCGAGCCGGACGACCCGGCGATCTTCTGGTTCAACAGTGAGCGCGACGACATCATCCGCGAGGTGGTCCGACGCATCGTGGATCGGCACGGGAAGGACCGCGGCGGCCTCGAGTACGCGCTCAACGAGGTGGCCTTCCACGAGACCAGCCGGCTCGAGCAACAGCGCGACCAGGAGGCTCACGAGCAGCTCGGCTACTGGCGCGGGCTCTTGCGCCGCATCGCCCGGATGAGCGACGAGTCGAAGCGCGACGCGCTGCGCGGGATCACCGAGCGGATGGCCAAAGACGTGGCCGGCAACTTCGATCCGCGGGTCTATCGCTTCGCCACCGCCGTCGCGCCGCAGCTCTTGACCGGGGTGATGCGGCCCTCGTCGCTGCCCAAGGAGCTGGCCACGGTCGGGCTCGGCACCCGCGCCCTCGACGAGATGCTGACGGTGGAGGGCGAGGTGGAGCTGCTCCGCCACCTCGAGCGCGCAGGCACGCTGGTCTACGTCCCCACCCACGCGTCCAACCTGGACTCGATCGCGCTTGGCTACGCGCTCGATCGCGCCGGGCTGGCACCCGTGGTCTACGGCGCGGGCAAGAACCTCTTCACCAACCCGATCATCAGCTTCTTCATGCACAACCTCGGCGCCTATCGGGTCGATCGCCGGGTGAAGACCAACCTCTACAAGGACGTCCTGAAGACCTACTCGGCGGTGATGATCGAGCGCGGCTATCACTCGCTCTTCTTCCCGGGTGGGACCCGCAGCCGCTCGGGGATGGTCGAGCGCCACCTCAAGCTCGGCCTGGCCGGCACGGCGGTGGAGGCGTTCGCGCGCAATCAGGTCTTCGGCATCCAGCGACCGGTGTGGTTCGTGCCCACCACCATCAACTACGGGCTGGTGATGGAGGCCGAGACGCTGATCGAGGATCACCTCAAGGAGTCCGGACGGGCCCGCTACATCATCGAGGACGACGAGTTCTCGCGGGTGGACCGCTGGGTGACCTTCTTCCGCAAGCTGATCGGGACCGACGGAGCCTGCGTGATCCGCTTCGGGCGGCCGGTCGATCCCTTCGGCAACCCGGTCGACGACGAGGGCCGCTCGGTGGCGCCGGGCCACAAGGTCGTCGATCCGGGGACCTACGTGCTCCGTCACGGCAAGCCCGTGCTCGACGGGCGCCGGGACGCCGCCTACACCCGCGAGCTCGGCGATGTACTGCTCGACAGCTTCCGGACCGAGACCGTGCTGATGACCACGCAGCTCGTCGCCCACGTGCTCTTCCGGCGGCTGGTCCGCGAGACGCCTGGCGTCGATCTCTTCGGGCGACTGCGCTTCCGCGGCGAGGTCCGGATGCGATCGCGAGGAGCTCTGCGAGGACATCGGCCAGACGCGCGACCGGGCGATGACGCTGGAGGCCGAGGGCGGCGTGCGCGTCAGCTACTACCTGCGGCGGCACAGCCCGGGCGAGCTGCTCGATCGCGCGATGGCCCAGTGGGACGGCTATCACACCCGGACGGTGGCCCGGCAGGTGGGCACGGACGTGGTCGCGGAGGATCCGACCTTGCTGCTCTACTACCAGAACCGCCTCTTGGACTACGCGGTGGCGCTCGCCTCGGAGGCAGACCAGGCCGCGGCGCAGGAGATCGAGCGGATGGGGGTGCGGCAGTGAGCGCGCCGGTCGGTGTGGTCGGCGGCGGCAGCTTCGGCGTGGCGCTCGCCAGGGCCATCGGTCGGGCGGACGGCGAGGCCATCCTGTGGAGCCGCTCGCAGCCGAGCCTCGACGAGCAGAAGATCCGCGCGACCACGGATGTGCACGCGCTGACCGACTGCGAGCTGATCTTCGTGGTCGTGCCGTCGATGTACGTGCCGGTGGTGGCGCCGACGCTCGGGACGGCGCTCGACGGGCGGCACCTGCTCGTCCACGTCAGCCGCGGGCTCATCGGCGAGGAGCTGGAGACGGTGTCGCGCCACCTGAGCACGCACACGCCGTCGCGCCGGGTGGGATGTTTGGCCGGTCCGCTGAACGCCGACGTGCTCGCCGAGGGCGTGCCGGGCGGAGGCGTCGTCGGCACGCGCTTCCCCGAGGTGGCCGAGGCGGTCCGCGACGCCATCGGCGGTGACACGCTGCGCCTCTACGAGACCGGCGACACGGTCGGCGTGGAGGTGGCGTCGGCGATGGTGGGGCTGCTCGCGATGGCGGCCGGGTTCTGCTTCGAGAGCAGAGATCAGCCCCTCGGCGCTGGCGACGTTGATGAGCCGCGGGCTCGAGGAGGCCGCGCGGGTCGGCGTCCACCTCGGCGCGCGGGCGGACACCTTCCACGGGCTGGCCGGCGCGGGCGATCTCTACGCGGCGATCGCCGGGGACGAGCGGGCAGAGCTGCGCCTCGGTCGGGCGCTGGCGCGATCGACGACGGATCTCGACGCGGCCGCTCGCGAAGCGGGCGCCCACATCGAGGGCGTGACGATCGCGCGGCGCGTGGCGAAGTTCGCGGTCAAGGTCGGCATCGAGGCGCCCATCTCGCGCGTCATCGCGACCGTGCTCGAGGGCGAGCTCACGCCCCAGTCCGGTCTCGCCTCGCTGATGTCTCGGTGAGCAGGTCGCGGCGCGCTCGGTGGTGCCAACGAACTGCGTCGCGGGGAGCACGGTGGGGCGCCGATCGGCTGCGCGCTGGCGTCATCCGCCCGGTCGAGCGGCCGAGGACAGCCCAGTGCGGGGTGAGGTCGAGAGCCCACGTTGAAAGCGCTTGGGCGAACCGCTACTGCGGTCATCATGCGATCGACCCGACTCGACGACTTCGCGCTCCACATCGTGCTGGCTCTCGCCATCTCGGGCGTCGCCGCGGGATGCGGCAGCGCCCACTCGACCAGCGACGACGCTGGCGCCGGGGGCGGGGACGGGCCGGCGTCGTGCGACATGACCGTCGGGACGATCCACACCTGTGTCGACTACTCGTCCATCAGCGCCTCGCTCGCGTCGGTGGAGCAAGCGAACTGCGGACGTGCAATCGCTCCAGCCGGCACGACCGTGACGGGCGTGTGGTCGATGTCGCCGTGCACGCAGACCGGCCTCCTCGGCAGCTGCGCGGTCACCTCGGGTGGGATCACCGTCACGACGCGGTACTACGGGTCGGGCACCGCCGACTCGGAGCAGCAGGCGTGCGTGATGTCGGGCGGAACCTGGACCACGCCCTGAGGGCGGTCGGCGAAGGCTAGGAGACGTACCGCCGACGCCACGCGCGGCCCGCGTCGACGCCGCGCTTGTCCAGCCGCGGCAGCACCAACCTCTCCACCGCGTCGTAGAACGCCTCCACCCGTGCCTCCGGCGGCAGCGTCCCCAGGCGCGCGCACGCCGGATCGAACGGACGGCCCGCCTCCAGCCACCGCAACGCCGGCACCGCGATCTGCTGTTCCATCGCCCCGAGCGACCGCGTCGCCTCCTGCTCCATCGCCTCCGGCCGAGCATCCAGCGCGTCGAGCGCGTCCCACCCGAGCTTCTGGTGCCGCGCCTCGTCGCGCTCGATCCCGCCCAGCGCCCACCGCGTGAGCGGCTCGGTCGCGACCCGGTGTCCCGCGCGGAACAACACCATGGAGATCGTCTCCCCCATGGCCACTTCTGTCAGGACCAGCGCCAGCGTCCGCTCCGCCGGATCCGGCAAGGTCGCCAACCTCTCACGGACCGGCCGGTCGTCGTGTGCAGGTGCCGGGGCGCCCAGCCGCTCGCCCACCGACCGGCAGAGCCGCGCGTGCCCGACCTCTTCGCGGGCCACCGTCCAGAAGCGCGACGACCACGATGGCGCGAGGACGGCGCGACTCGACCACGCGAGCGCCCGGTAGATCCGGGCGGAGCGCAGCTCCTCGGCGCAGCGGAGAGGCCAGGCCGCGGTCGAGAACTCGAATCTGTTCGGACGTGAAGCCGTCCAGCTCGGGCTCGGGCGCCTCAGCCGGCATCGGACGAGCCGCCGTCCGACGGCCCGCCTCCGTCGGACGAGCCGCCGTCGGCGCCCGGCAGCTGGCAGCGCATGTCCGGACCGCCGTCCGCCGGCGCCGGCGCGGTGGGGTCGAACGTGCCCCCGCTCGCCTCACACGCCGTCTGGGCGTCGCACGCGGCCCTGTTCTCCGCGCTCTCGCTCGGTCGCCCGCAGATGCAGGGGTCCGGGTTGCCGTTGCCGCAGGGGGTGCCGAAGCAGCCGCTCATGGCCACGGCGCCGCCCGCGAGGGCGATGTCCCTAAGTCGCTTCTGCCAAGTCATGGTCATGCGCCTCCCCGGCGCCGCAGCATCGTGACCGTGCGCGATCTCGGTGTCCAGGCTCGCGCCAGACCGCGCCGCGGCGTCACCTGCGCGCTGCGGGTGCGAGGACGCGAGCCCGTGCGAGGAGGCCGAGACGCGCGAGTGGCCGCGCGCCTCGTCGGGGCCCCCGAAGCCCGGCATTGACTCCCGGTGAGCGCTGGTGCCTCATGACGGGGACATCGCGACTGGCGTTCCGGCCCATTCGAGCCAGACTCGCGGCCCACGACACCGATCGAAGGGAGTCTCATGACGACCGTGTGGAGCTTCCCCACTCGCATCCTCTATGGCGAAGGAACCGTCGCCGAGGTCGGCACCGAGGCGCGCCGGCTCGGGGGCCGCAGCGCGCTGATCGTGACCAATCCGGGGGTGCGCGAGGCGGGCCTCTCCGAGGAGGTCCACCGGGCCCTCGAGAAAGCCGGCGTGGTCTCCTCGACCTTCGACGGCGTCGGCACCAACCCGACCGAGTCCGAGATCGCCGCGGCGGTCGAGGCCTACAACGAGGCCGAGGCCGACATCGTGATCGCCGTGGGCGGCGGCGCGCCGATGGACGTGGCCAAGCTGATCCGGGTCGCGAGCACGCACACGCTCCCGCTGGCCGAGTACGACGACGCCATCGGCGGCGACGCGAAGATCACCCAGCCCATGCCGCCGATGATCGCCGTGCCCACCACGGCCGGCACCGGCAGCGAGGTGGGCCGGAGCGGCGTGGTCACGATCGCCGAGACCAACCGCAAGACGGTCATCTTCTCGCCGCAGCTCATCCCCAACGTGGCCGTGCTCGATCCGGTGCTCACCGTCTCGCTGCCGCCACGGCTCACGGCCGCGACAGGCTTCGATGCGTTGACCCACAACATCGAGGCCTACTGCGCCAAGGGCGACCACCCGATGGCCGACGCCATCGCGCTCGAGGGCGTGGAGCTGATCGCCAACCACCTCCCGACGGCGTTCGACGACGGAAAGAACCTCGAGGCGCGCGGCGCGATGCTGAAGGCGTCCATGATGGGCGCCGTGGCGTTCCAGAAGGGGCTCGGCGCCTGCCACGCGCTGGCCCATCCGCTGGGGGCGGAGCTCGGCATGCACCACGGGCTGGCCAACGCGCTCTGCCTGCCGGCGGTGATCGACTTCAACCGGACGGCGGTCACGCTCCGCATCGCGCGCATCGCGCGCATCCTCGGCGTGAAGGGCAAGGACGTGGAGACGCTGGCGTTCGAGTGCAGCGGCAAGGTCCGGGCGCTGCGCAAGCAGCTCGGGCTGCCGAACGGGCTGGCCGAGGCGGGCGTCGGCGAGGAGCGCTTGCCCGAGCTGGCCGGCCTGGCGCACGCGGACGTGACCCATCAGTCGAACCCGCGCACCTGCACCCGCGAGGACATGCTCACGCTCTACCGCGCCAGCATGTGATCGCCCGCTCGAGCAGCTCCGCTCGGCGGGCCGCAGTCGGACCGACGTGCAGGGCCTGAGAGTGGCGGCGAGCTCACGCCGCGTCGGGCACGGCAGCGAGGTACTGATCGGCGAGGCGCTCGCAGCGCTCGCGGCCGAGGGCGAGGACGGCCGCCGGGAAGAGCTCCTGCTCCTCGAAGCGCACGTACTCGAGGTAGGACGAGCGATAGGCCGAGAGCGCCAACGCGAGGTCGACCTCGTCGTCGATGCGGCCGGTGAGATCCGAAACCTCGCGGTGCAGCCGCTGATGCGCCGCCACCGCGCGCTTGGCCATCGGTCGCGCCTCACCATCGGCGAGCAGGACGCCGAGCAGCGCCGTGTGCTCCGCCTGCGAGTGGCGCCGCCAATCGGCGGCCAGGTGCACCAACCCGCGCATGCGCTCCGCGCGCACGGGCTCAGCACCGATCCGCTCGATCAGCGCCAGGTGCCGTCGATGATCCCGCTTCGCGAGCTCGAACACGCTCACCACCATCGCCTCCTCCGGACCCTTCACCGCCCTGCGAAGGAGGAGACTGCACGGTGCATGCCCCGAAAGCCGGGAGCCGGGACCAGGAGGCCCTTAGGCGCGCCGCGCCACGAAGCGGGCGTTCCGCCCCGCGCCATCCGGTCGAGCGCGAGCTGGTGACCCCGCGACGCGGTCGAGCCCGCCCCGCGCGAGGGCCGAGTGCGCTCCGGCGGCGGCTCGCGCGCAGAAGGGCCCGGGCGAGGCTCAGGCCAGAATGGCCAACAGAGCCGCGCCGTAGCGCTCGATGCGCTTGGCCCCGAGGCCCTCGACCCGCGCGAGATCGTCCGGGCTGCGCAGGTCGGGCCGCGCCAGATCGCGCAGACAGTGACCCGGCAGGATGGCCTGCTCGTTCAGTCCGCGGCGCGCGGCCTCCTCCTGGCGCCACCGGATCAGCGCCTTCTCCCGCGCGCGCCGCGCTGCCCGCTCCTCGGGCGGAGGAGGCGGAGGCACATCCTCGACCGGCGGTCCACGGCGCGAGAGCTCGATCGCCTCTTCCAAGCGCACCTCGGCCAGTCCGCGCAGACCGCGGATGCGGCGCATGGCCCGCACGTCCGTGAGACCCCGCCGCGCCGCCTCGAAGAGGGCCGCGTTCGGAGCCACGCGGAAGGGCGGCACGTTCCGCGCCTCGGCCTCGCGCTCGCGCACGTCGGTCAGCGCCGTCAGCAGCGACAGCTCGCGGGGAGGCAGGTCTCGCGCGCCCTTGATGCGCGTCCACGGCGCGCGCTCGGTCTCCGGCTCCAGCGCCCTCGCGAGCACGTAGCGGCTCTCCTCTTCGGCCTCTTCCAGCAGATCCAGCTCGCCCAAGCGCTGCTCGAGGAGCGAGGCGAGCGGGAGCAGGTGCGCGACGTCGGCGACCAGGTAGGCCAAGCGCTCCTCGCTCAGCGGCCTCTTGCCCCAATCGGCTTGCTGCTGTTCCTTCTCGAGCTCCACCCCGAGGTGGCGGGAGAGGAGGCTGGCCAATCCCGTCGCGCTCTCCCCGAGGAAGCGCGCCGCGACCGCGGTGTCGAAGACCGGCGTCAAGGGCAGCCCTCGACCGGCGAGCATCTTGGCGTCGAAGCTCGCGTCGTGGACCACCTTCACGGGGCCTTCTGCGCCGAGCAGCGGCGCGAGCGCCGACAGATCCTCGATGGCCAGCGTGTCGACGAGCGCGATGCCGGTGCCGGTGCCGAGCTGCAACGTGCACAGCCGCGCGCGGTAGCGATAGAAGCCGTCGCCCTCGGCGTCGAGGGCGATGCGGGGCGCCGCCGCGAGCTCGACGAGGGCGCCGCGTAGCGCCTCGGCATGCTCGATCGGGCGGGGAGGTGGCTCGGCGGGTAGACTCTCGTTCATGGCTCGGCGGGCGAGACGAAGAAGCTCGGGACCCCCGCGCTCCATCGGGGACATCCTCGACGGAGCGTACCCCGGAAGGCGCGAGGATCGACCCCTCGTTCAGACCTTCGGGTGGTGGGACCGCAGCGTGCCGCCTCGGATCGCCAAGCACGCGCGCCCTGTCGACCTGCGGCGCGGCACGCTGATCATCCACACCCGCACCACCGCCTGGGCCCAGGAGCTGTCGTTTCACGAGGCGGATCTCTTGACCGCCATCCGAAAGCGCGTCCGGGCCGTGCAGCGACTCCGGATCCGCGTCGGGCCGATGCCTCCGCCGCCCAAGCCGCCCAAGCCGCCTTCGCCGAAGGTTCAGCCGCTCCCGCTCGGGAAGCTGCCCGGCGACGTGGCCCGTGCGCTCGCGCACGTCTCGGACGACGCGCTGCGCGACGCGATGACCAAGGCCGCCTGCACCTCGCTCGCCCCGGTGCCCAGGCCGGTGCGCAAGAAGCACCGCCGCGCTTGAATCACCGATGATGCGACTTAAGGTTCAACGTATCGCGGCGTCTCGGCAGGGCCGAAAGGCGCACTGGATACGGTGGTGAGATCCGAACGATGGGAGGGGCATCCCGCCCCGGAAGACTGGCAGACCCGCATGCCCGACGGGCGCGTGCGCTGCGATCTGTGCCCGCGCTTTTGTACGATGAAGGAAGGCCAGCGCGGCTTCTGCTTCGTGCGCGGCGTGCAGGACGGGCGGGTCGAGCTGACGAGCTACGGGCGCGCGTCCGGGTTCTGCATCGACCCTATCGAGAAGAAGCCGCTGAATCACTTCCTGCCGGGAACCAGCGTGCTCAGCTTCGGCACGGCGGGCTGCAACCTCGGCTGCCGCTTCTGCCAGAACCACGACATCTCCAAGGCCCGCGAGATGGAGACGCTGGCGGATCGGGCCCTGCCCGACGGCATCGCGGAGGCGGCGGCCGAATCCGGCTGCCGGAGCGTCGCCTACACCTACAACGATCCGGTCATCTTCGCCGAGTACGCCATCGACACCGCCCACGCCTGCCGGGAGCGCGGGATCGCCTCCGTGGCGGTCAGCGCCGGCTACATCACCGAGCACGCGCGCGAGGCGTTCTTCGGCGCCATGGACGCGGCCAACATCGATCTGAAGGCGTTCACCGAGGACTTCTACCGCAAGCTCACGTTCTCCGAGCTGGCCCCCGTCCTCGAGACGCTGAAGTGGCTGAAGCACGAGTCGTCGGTGTGGCTCGAGATCACCACGCTCTTGATCCCGGGACGCAACGACTCGGAAGGGGAGATCGCCGAGCTGGTGGAGTGGATCGCCCAGGAGCTCGGAGACGAGGTTCCGCTGCACTTCAGCGGATTCCATCCCGACTTCAAGATGCGCAACGTTCCGGCGACGCCGGCTTCCACGCTGATCCGCGCCAGGCAGCAAGCCCTCGCGCGCGGGGCTCAAGCACGTCTACACCGGCAACGTGCACGACCGGGCGGGCCAGTCGACCTACTGCGCCGGCTGCGGCGAGCTGCTCATCGAGCGCGACTGGTACTCGCTCGGCGCCTGGAAGCTCGACGCGCGCGGCCGATGCAACGCGTGCGGCCACCCGCTCGCCGGCAGGATCGAAAACGCGCCGGGCACCTGGGGCCCGCAACGCCGTCGGCTCTTCATCCAGGCCTGAAGCGTCGCAGTCGGTCGGCATCCACGGGCGCTCTCACGCTCCAAGCCCATGAGGTGCCCGGTCGGGGCGCACGTTCCGCCTCACCCGATCCGAGCACGGTCTCGTCCTGCGCGCCGCGGACGCCGTGCTCAGGGTCCGAGGGTCGGATCGGTACCGGGAAACGCGGTACGCAACATGGGTTCGCGTCTCTCCGCGCTTCGCTCGGCGTGAGCATACGCGGATGGCAGAGCGCTCAAGCGGGAAGGAGCTCCAGGAACGCGTCGAGCACCGGCTGGAGCGAGCGCAACCCTTCGATGACGGCGCCGCCGGGTCCGTAGGTCGCGTTCAGCGCGCCCGAGACGCGCTCGGGCGTGGCGGGTCCGATCAGCGCGGCGCGCAAACGATCGACGGCGTCCGCGTCCTGAAAGAAGTCGCCGGTCAGGGCAGCGTCGGTGATGGCCTCGTCGTCGATGGCCCCGTCGTCGATGGCCAAGCCGGCGCGGACGAAGCCGATCGGCACCTCGCGCGGGCTGGACCAGCGGAGTTCCGAGGGCACCTCTTCCGCGACCGGAGTCGGCACGAAGGCGCCGGGCACGATCTCGAGCTGGCGCATGGTCGCGCAGGCTTCCGCGCAGGCCTGGGCGAGCTCGGTCGCCGTGGGCGCCTTCCCGAGCAGCTCGGCGGCGGTGATCGGCGTCTTGCCCATCATGCGCGGCGCCGATGGCGAGAGCGCGTGCTCCGCTTCCTCGAGCGCGAACGAGCGGCTCGCGCCGAGGAAGAGCTCGAGCAGCACGGCGCCCCCTCTCGTCCGCGTCCAGGCGACGAGGCCGGCCGGACGTCGATCGAGGCTGAGGTGCTCGCGCCCGAAGTAGTGCGCCGCGCCACCGAGGCGCCTCAGCGCCGAGAGCAGAGGCCGCACGTTGCGGTTGAGGACGCGCTCCTTCGGACACTCCATCAGCGCGCTGGCATCGTTCAAACCCAGCGCGAGGTAGAGCACGCCCTCGCCGAGCACCGCCGCCGGACCTCCCGTCGCGCGGCGGAAGACGGGCGCCGACACATCCGCCGCCAGCGCGTCCTCCCGCCGCTGGTAGGCGCCGAGCACCCGCGCGTCACCGGCCGGCGCGGCCACGTAGAGCCTCACCGGCGCGTCGCCAGTCAGCAGCCCCCGCCCCATCGCGAGCGCGTGCGAGACGGAGACGCCTTCTTCAGCCCGCCAGCGAAGCGCATCCACGGCGCAGCCTCAGCCGACGGTCTCGGGGCGCCTGGTCGCCGCGGCGAGCTCGCTGACCAGCGCGCGCACGGCCTCCACGCGGGCGTCGTCATCCGCGGCGTGGTCGATGGCGTCGACGACCGCGCTCCCCACCACGACTCCGTCCGCCTGCGCGGCCACCACCGCCACGTCCTCGGGCGTGCGGACGCCGAAGCCCACCGCCACCGGCACGCCAGTCCGATCCGCCGTCGCCCGCGCCCGCGCCGCCGCCTCGGCCAAGTCGGCGCCCTTGCTGCCGGTCACGCCCGTCATCGAGACGTAGTAGAGGAACGCGCCCGCCACCTTCGCCGCCGCGTCGACCCGCTCGGGCGGGCTGGTCGGCGCCACCAGGGGGACGAAGTCGAGCCCTTCGTTCCGCGCCGGCTCGAGCAACGGAGCGGCGCTCTCGGGCGGCAAATCCACGACCAAGAGACCATCGACGCCCGCCGCCATGGCCTGCTGCGCGAGCTCCGCCTCTCCGAAGCGCAGGATGGGGTTGTAGTAGCCGAAGAGGACGATGGGCACCTCGGTCCGCTCGCGCGCGCTGCGGACCGCGTCGAGCACGCCGCGCAGGGTGGCGCCGGCGCGGAGCGCGCGCTCGCTGGCCCGCTGGATGGTCGGACCGTCGGCCGTCGGATCACTGAAGGGCATGCCGACCTCGACCACGTCGGCGCCCGCCTCTGCGGCGGCCTCGATCAAGCGCGGCGTGAGCTCCAGGCTCGGATTGCCCGCGCAGAGATAGATGACCAACGCGGCCCGGCCTTCGCCCTTCGCCCGCGCGAACGCTTCTGCGATCCTCGAGCTCATCGCGCCTCCAGCACGGTCGCCAGGTCCTTGTCGCCGCGCCCCGACAGGTTGACCAGGACCAGGGCGCCCTCGCCCAGCTCGCGGGACAACCCCTCGAGCGCTGCCAGCGCGTGACTGCTCTCGAGCGCCGGCAGGATGCCCTCGGTGCGGGCCAGCCGGTGGAAGGCCGCCAGCGCTTCTTCGTCACGCACCGACACGTAGCGCGCGCGGCCGCTGTCCTTGAGCCACGCGTGCTCGGGCCCGACGCCCGGGTAGTCGAGGCCGGCGCTGATCGAGTGCGCCTCCTGGATCTGCCCATCGTCGCTCGAGAGCACGTAGCTGCGCGCGCCGTGCAACACGCCCTCGGCGCCCGCCCCCAGCGTGGCCGCGTGCCGGCCCGTCTCGACGCCCTCCCCGGCCGCCTCGACGCCGATGAGCTGCACGTCCTCGTCGTCGACGAACGCGTGGAAGATGCCGATCGCGTTGGAGCCGCCGCCGACACACGCCACGACGGCGTCGGGCAGCTTGCCTGTGCGCTCCTTCAGCTGGGCGCGCGCTTCCATCCCGATGACGGCCTGGAAGTCGCGGACCATGGTCGGATAGGGATGCGGACCGGCGGCCGAGCCGACGCAGTAGTAGGTCGTCTCGACGTTGGTGACCCAGTCGCGCAGGGCCTCGTTCATCGCGTCCTTCAGCGTGCGCGAGCCGGCCTCCACCGGGCGGATGGTCGCGCCGAGCAGCTCCATCCTTTGCACGTTGGGCGCCTGCCGCCGCACGTCCTCGGCGCCCATGTAGACCTCGCAGTCGAGCCCGAGCAGCGCGCACGCGGTCGCGGTGGCCACGCCGTGCTGGCCGGCGCCGGTCTCGGCGATCACCCGCGGCTTGCCCATGCGCTGGGCCAGGAGCACCTGCCCCACGGTGTTGTTCACCTTGTGGGCGCCCGTGTGGCAGAGGTCCTCGCGCTTGAGCCACACATTCATCGAGAGCGCAGCCGAGAGGCGCTCGGCGAAGTAGATCGGCGTCGGCCGGCCGACGTAGTCCCGCAAGAGGGCGTGGCGGCGAGCCTCGAAGGTCTCGTCGGCGCGGGCCTCGACGTAGGCACGCTCGAGCTCCTCGAGCGCCGGTACCAGCGTCTCGGCGACGTAGCGCCCGCCGTAGCGGCCGAAGGTCCCCGAGCCCAGGGCGAAGAGGGTCATGGGCTGGCGTGTAGCGCTCTTCGCCGTCGCGGGAAAGCGGACTCTCGCTGCGGCGGGTGCTCTCGCTCTTCGCGCTCACGGGGAAGCGGACTCTCGCTGCGGCGGGTCTCGCGCTCTTCGCGCTCACGGGAAAGCGGACTCTCGCTGCGGCGGGTCTCGCGGCCTGGATGCTCGCGGCCTGGATGGTGCGTGGGGTGATGGTCGGTCGCCTGCGCAGCGGGTGCCCTACTTCGTGCGGGCACCCGGGAGGAGCGGGGCTGCCGCGGATGATCGTCCGGCCGGGTGGGCCCGCTCGACGCGGGGGACGTTCCGCCGGTCCGGGCTCGGACCGAAGGGCGAAAGGCGCCCTTCGGCCCGAGCCCGAGGATGGGCTCCAGAGTCCCCCGCTTTCGAGCGGACCCACCCGGCCTACGGTGGAATTCGATGGTGCACGGGGGTGTGCTCGGAACGCGGCACGACGCGCGCGCACACGACGCGCGCACGCCATGCCTGGCTGCCGCGCATCGCTTCCGCTTCGCCAGCAGAAGGTCAGCCTCCCGCCTCCACGTACGCTGATGACCACGACCTGCTCGGGAGGTCGACCCCCGACACCTCCGGATGCCCACAGGCTACTCGGCACGTCGACCGCCGACGCCTCCGGATGCCGCGGGCTGCTCGGAACGTCGGCCGGCGACACCTCCGGATGCTCACGGGCTGCTCGGAACGTCGACCCCCGACGCCTCCGGATGCCGCGGGCTGCTCGGAACGTCGGCCGGCGACGCCTCCGGATGCCCACGGGCTGCTCGGAACGTCGGCCGCCGACGCCTCCGGATGCCGCGGGCTGCTCGGAACGTCGACCGCCGACGCCTCCGGATGACCGCGGGCTGCTCGGCACGTCGACTCCCGACACCTCCGGATGCTCACGGGCTGCTCGGAACGTCGACCCCCGACGCCTCCGGGTGCCGCGGGCTGCTCGGAACGTCGACCGCCGACGCCTCCGGATGCCCACGGGCTGCTCGGAACGTCGACCCCCGACGCCTCCGGATGCCCACGGGCTGCTCGGAACGTCGACCGCCGACACCTCCGGATGCCCACGGGCTGCTCGGCACGTAAACCGGCGACGCTTCCTGATGGCCCCCAGCTGCCCAAGCCGTGCGACGACCACCCCGCCAGATGACCGCGGCCCCACCCCGCGCCTCTGGGAGCGAGCGGGCAGCGGACGACGTGCCCCGCGTCTCTCGCCAAGCGAGCGAGCAGCGGACGACTACCTCGCCTCTCGCGAAGCGAGCCAGCAGCGGCCGGCGTGCCCCGCGTCTCTCGCCAAGCGAGCCAGCAGCGGACGACGTGTGCCGCGCCTCTCGCGAAGCGAGCCAGCTGCGGACGACGTGCCGCGCCTCTCGCGAAGCGAGCGAGCAGCGGCCGGCGTCAGCAGGCATGCAGGACGTGCCGCAGGCGCGGCCGGCGTGCCCCGTACCAGCACGAACCCCGTCACGGATTATCTCACCGAGCAGGCGGGGGCCGGGGGATGGCCAGCGACGACTCGGGTGGCCCGCTACCGTGCCGCGCGCCGAACGATCCGTCGTTTGATTGTTCGGTGTGCGGCACCTCGGGTCGGGTTCCTCGTCGGAGGAGCAGGCCATCCCCCGGCCCCCGCCGGACATCCATCCGCGGCAGCACCGGCCCTCAGCCCACGAAGACCACGAAGACCACGAAGACCACGAAGCCCACGAAGCCCACGAAGACCACGAAGACCACGAAGACCACGAAGACCACGAAGACCACGAAGACCACGAAGACCACGAAGACCACGAAGCCCACGAAGCCCACGAAGCCCACGAAGCCCACGAAGACCCGGACATCCATCCGCGGCAGCCCCACGAAGCGCCGACCCTCAGCGACGAAGCGCCGGCCCTCAGCGACGAAGCGCCGGCCCTCAGCGACGAAGCGCAGCCCTCAGCCGACGAAGCCCCGGGCCGCCGCCACGAACGCCCGCACCTTCGCGGCATCTTTGACGCCCGGCGCGCGCTCGACCCCGCTCGCCACGTCGACCCCGAAGGGACGCACCGCCGAGATCGCCGACGCGACATCGTCCGGCCTGAGCCCACCCGCCAACCAGACCCGGCGCGAGCGTGCCAGCGAGGCCGCCAACGTCCAATCGCAGCGCTGCCCCGAGCCGCCCGGCACACCTGCCACCGCCGCGTCCACCAAGAGCTCCGAACCACCGTACGCCAGCGCCGAGCGCACGTCGGCCGACTCGCGCGGGCGCACCGCCTTGAGCGCCTCCGGCAAGAGCATGTCGAGGACCGCCGGCGGCTCGTCACCATGCAGCTGGGCCCAGCGAACACCGGTTCGCTGCCGGACGAGCGAGATCTCCTCGACGCTCGCGTCCACGAACACACCGACCACCCGCACGCGCTCGCCCACGGCAGAGACGATGCGCGCCGCCTCGTCCATCGCGCAGCGCCGCTTGCTCTTTGGCCAGAAGTTCAGGCCGATGGCGTCGGCGCCCGCCTCGACGCAGAGGAGCGCGTCGTCCACGCGGGTCACCCCGCAGATCTTGACCCGCGCTCCCACGCTCAATGCGCCGGCGTGAGCTGCTGGCTCGAGGTCATGACGACGTGTGCGCGCCCCTGCGCCGTCGGGCCGTCGAGCTCCAAGCGGCTCTCGGCCCGCTGCCGCACCGCGAGCGAGCCGAGGCGCATCAGCGTGCGGCCGTTCCCGGTGATGTCGACCTCGACCCCTTCCGGCAGCTGCGCGCCGCCCTCGCCGCGCGAGATGGTCAACGCGAGATTGATGCGGTCGCCCTCCCAACGGCGCAGCTCGTAGACGCTGGCCACCTCGATCGACATCTGCGGCAGCTGCGCCGTGTCCCGGATCCGCCAGCGCGCGCCAACGCCCACCGGCTCCCGCGGAAGGCGCGGCAAGAGCTGGCCGATCATCGTCCGCAGCGCCGACGCCTGCTGCTGGATCTGCTGCGAGGCGCCCGCGGGGAGCTCGAACTGGAAGTCGACCACCGCACCGCGATCGTCGATCTCCACCCGCCCGTGGGTCCCGACCAGCCCGCCGATGTCGTGCTCGAGCCGCTCGCGCACCTCGTCGCTGCCGCCCTCCTCCAGGGTCGCGCCGGTGAAGCGGAAGGGGTAGCGCAGGTGGCCGTGGGTGACCTCGGTCGGGCCCACCTCGACCTCGATCACCATCGGCGGCATCGGGACGCTCTGCTCCCCGGCGCTGGACGAGACCGTCACCCCCTGTCGGATGTGGGCGCGGAAGCGGGCGCTCTGTCCGGCTGTGAAGTGATGGCGGAGGGGGCGCAGCGGCCCCTCGCCGGCCTCGATCAGCTCCACCTCGCGCTGGCCGGGCGAGCTCGCACCGGCGTGTCCGGCGGCGCTTTGCCCGGCCTCGTCACGATGGGCTTCGTCACGATGGGCCTCGCCACGATGGGCCTCGCCACGATGCGCCTCGCCGTGATGGGCGGGAGCGCCCTGCGGATGGCCCTGCGCCGCGGCGAGCGCGGGTGCCGACAGGACGAGGAGGGCGACGATCCAGGGGAGGCGCATGCGACGGACTTGATGCGTCCCGCCGGCCACCGCAACGTCATTCCAGCGCGAGCAGCTCCTTGACCTTCTGGATCACCTGCGGCGCCTGGATCGGCTTGGTGATGTAGGCGTTCGCGCCGAGCGCCATCGCGCGCTGCCGGTCCTCGGTCGAGCCCTCGGTCGTGATGATGATGATCGGCACTTCCTTGTGCGTCTCATCCGATCGAATGCGCTTCACCAGCTTCAGCCCATCCATGATGGGCATGTTGATGTCGGTGACGATCAGATTCGAAGCGCGCGCCCGCCAGCTTCCGAAGCGCGTCGACACCATCTTCCGCCTCCGTCACCGAGATCCGCTTGATGCGGGCCAGCGCGAAGACCAAGAGCTGCCGCATCATCGGAGAGTCCTCGACGACGAGACAGGAAAAGTCGGCCATGGTGCTCTCGCTCGCTCCCACTGAAAGGAAGGGGTGACTCGGGAAGGTTGGGCTCAGGAGGATTGGGTACCGCGATTGCCCACGCCCTCGAGCGCCTTCAGCGGTCCCTCCGCGTCGGCGTAGAGGTTGGCGGCGATCAGAGCGGTCGCGGCGTGCGACCCCAGCAGGTTGAAGAGCTCGCGGTCGACCGCCGCCCACACCTCTTTCTGGCGGAAGAGCGAGACGATCGCGATGGCGCCCACGGCCTTGTCGCGGACCATGAGCGGAATGACGGCGACGGGGCTCCCGAGGTCGCCGCCCTCGCCCACGCGGTCGTGTACGCGGGCCACGCCGGTCATCAGCACCTCGCCGATGGGACCCTCGCCGGGCTTGACCGCCGGCAGCGGTTCGTCGCCGAAGCCGTCGGTGGCCAGCGGTCGGGCCACGTCGCCCGCCGTGTCGAGCAGGTAGATGGCCGACTTCTCGGCGCCGATGAGCTGCTGGAGCAGCTCCATCAGGTGGCGCGTGACGCCGCGCACCGAGAGCGTGGAGTGGAGGTGGCTGGAGGCGATGTAGAGGTTGGCCAGGTCGTGCAGCTCCTGCTCGACCTCGACGTTGCGGTGCTCGGTCCGGCGCGTGGACTCCTCGAGCTCCGTGGAGCGCTCGAGCAGCTTGTTGCGCTCGGTCTCCAGGCTGTCGATCTTGCGGATCAGATCGCGGATCGCGTCGTCGCTCGCGACCTGGGCCCGCAGCCGCGCGATCTCGCGCTGCGACTTGGCCAACTGGGCGTGCAAGGACTTGTTCTCCTCGAGGAGCCCTTCGGTCAGCTCGACCCCCTTGCGCAGGAACTGGCGTACGAAGAGCTCGCGCTCCTTTCCCAGGTCCGCAGGACGATCGCTCGTCCGTTCGTCTCTCTCGTCCGAGTCCTCGTTGGCCATCCGCTAGGTCTTCCGCTCGACGCGCCACGCATCATACACCGCTGCCCCCGTCTGGTGAGGCATTTCTGGCGCTCTGCCTCACTGCGCGAGCACGCGGCCGAGCTCCTCGCTCAAGAGCTTGAGCGGCAGGACGTGGTCCACGACGCCGGAGCGCATCGCCGCGCGGGGCATGCCGTCGATCAGCGCGCTCTCCGGCGACTGCACGTAGACGCTGCCGCCGGCGGCCTTGATTGCCGAGACGCCCTTCGCGCCGTCGTCGCCCATGCCGGTCATCACGACCGCCACCGCGCGCTCCCGGAGCTCCTTGGCAGCCGAGATCAGCGCCCGGTCGGCCGAGGGCACATAGCGATCGCCGGGCTCGGGAGGGAGGACCCGCACCGCGACCCCGTCCGCCACGTGCTGCAGCTCCACACACCGACCGCCCGGACAGACCAGCGCGCGACCGGCCCGCAGGCGATCGCCGTCGACGGCCTCGGTGACGCGCACGCCGCCGAGCCGATTGAGCCGCTCCGCGAACGTCCGCGTGAAGCGCGTCGGCATGTGCTGCACGACGATGATCGACGCCGGAACGTCCGAGCCGAGCCACGCGAAGAGCTCGACCAGCGCCGAGGGCCCCCCCGTCGACGAGGCCAGGAGCAAGACCTTGCGCGGCGTGTCTTCGTTCGGCAGCGGCCGCTCGTCGTTGCGGCGCACGGCGCGGAAGACCGACGACGCGGTGACCCGGTGCTGCTTCTCGAGGCTCATCGGCGCGAGCTGCCGCACCATCATCACCTTCGCGATCAGCTCCTCGCGGATCACCGCCAGCTTCTCGCCGGGCGACGAGCTCGGCTTGGCCACGAAGTCGAGCGCGCCGAGCTCCAGGGCGCGGAAGACGTTCTGCTTGGCCGAGTGGCTCGAGACCACGATGACCGGCGTCGCCCGGCGCGCCATCACGAAGCGCAGGAAGCTGAAGCCGTCCATCCGCGGCATCTCGAGGTCGAGCGTGATGAGATCGGGGTCGAGCGTGCCGAGGAGACGGAGCGCCTCCTCACCGTCGGCCGCCTTGCCGACCACCGTGACTCCGTCGATCGACTCGAGGATCTCGCCGATCATCTTGCGGTTGAACGCCGAGTCGTCGACGACCAGCACCCTGAGTGGCCTCACTGCGGTTCCTCCGTGCCGTCGAGCGCGAGCCCGCGAAAGCGCGGGCGCCGATAGACCATGTCGCTGCTGAGGTGGACCAGCTCGAACGCGGTGGTCGAGTTCAGCAGCGACTCGCTGTGGCCGAGCAGCAGATACCCGCCCGGGTAGAGCCGCTCGTAGAAGGTGTCGATCACCGCGCGGCGGGCCCGCTCGTCGAAGTAGATGAGCACGTTTCGGCAGAAGACGACGTCCGCCCTCCCGATCAGCGCGCTGCGATCGCGGTCGAGCAGGTTGAGATGGCCGAAGTGACACATGGCGCGGATGTGCGGCACCACCTGCCGGCCGGAGCCGACCGGCTCGAAGTAGCGCTCGTACTGGGGCGGCGTGGCGCGGAAGCTCGACGCGCCGTAGGTCGCGCGGCGCGCCGTGGCCAGCACCCGGCGCGAGATGTCGTTGCCGAAGATCCGAACGTCCCAGCCCTCGAAGAGCCCGCTGTGGTCGACCAGGATCGCCAGCGTGTAGACCTCTTCGCCCGTCGAGCAGCCGGCGCTCCAGATGGTGAGGCTGCGCTTGCCCTCGGCCTCCAGGCGCTCCTTC
The DNA here is from genome assembly GCA_963832725.1 of uncultured Pseudomonadota bacterium. Lineage (GTDB taxonomy): Bacteria > Myxococcota_A > Polyangia > Polyangiales > Sandaracinaceae > JAEZBP01. Next base: position 1,397,160 of record CAWHVG010000002.1, on the reverse strand, counting down.
AGCTCGGGGAGGATCTCGTGGAGGAAGGCCCGGAGCTGGTACTCCTCGCGGAAGAAGTAGGTCTCGTTGGTGACCAGCGCGTCGACGGCCGCTTCGATCTCGGCCTTGGCGTTCGGGTGGTAGCGGAGGTGGTGGTAGTACTGCGTGAAGTCCGACAGGCCGAGCTCGCGGAGCCGATCGCGCAAGCGCCGCTCGAAGACGAACTGCGCGTCGTCCGAGAAGCTCATGCCGCAGAAGCGGTTGATGAGCTCCCGCATGAGCCGGAACTCGTCCGGCTGGAGCTGCGGGCCGCTGTCGAAGAGGATCGACACTAGTCCGCGCCCCCGCTCTGCTCGAGGGCCGCCTCGATCTCGGCGCGCACGCCAGCGTCGTCTTCGCGGGCGAGCCGCTTCTTCAACGCCTCGCGCGAGGCCTCTCCGCCGATCTCGACGAGCAGGCGGACGGCGAGCTGGCGCACGTCCCAAGCGGGATGCTCGAGGGCGAGCGCCAGGCGCGCAGCGCGACGGGGGCTCTGCGACTGCGCGATGGCCCGGAGCGCCTCCTTCACCAGCTCCTCGTCGCTCTGCCCGAGCGACTCCACGAGGAGATCGTCGAGCGCGGGATCCTGCATCGCGCGCAGGCTCTCCATCGCGGCCACGGCCACGCCCGGTCGCCCCTCGGAGACCAGCTCGCGCAGCGCGTCCATCGATCCGCGGTCGGTCACCACACCGAGCGCGCGGGCGGCAGCCGCGACGACGGGCTCGAAACTGGATCGCAGAGCCAGCCGCAAGGTGTCGGCGCCGAGCGCAGCACCCTGGGGATCGACGAGCTGCGCGAGCACGGAGACCGCCGCGACCTGCACGTCGACGTCCTCGTCGGCGAGGGCGAAGCCGGCCAGCTCCACCGCGCGCTCCCCTCCCAGTCTCGGCAGGGCCATCACCGCCGCCCGCCGGGCGCGCGCGTCGTCGGCGCTCAGCGTCGCCTGCAGGCGATCCGTCGCCGCCACGCCGCCGAGCACAGCCACCGCGGGCAGGATCGCCGCCGCCACCGGCCCCTCGAGCGGGACGGGGCGGATCGCCCGCTCCACCGCCTCCGGCTCGCGGAGGGCGAGACGCTCGAGGGCACGGCCGACCGGGCGCGCGGCCTGCTCCGAGAACCGCATCGCGCACGCGACCAGCGCGTCCGCGTCGTCGGGCTCGGCCCAGGAGGCCATGGCGCCGCTGGCGGCCGCGGCGATCACCGGCTCGCTGCTCCCGAGGGCCTCGCGCACGGCGGCGCGCACCGACGAACGGAGCGAAGGATTCGAGCTCGGGCGCGGCGGCCGCGAGCTCGGTGGCCATCTCCAGCGCCGCGGCGCGCGGGCGGGGCGAGAGCCCGGTGGAGATCGACAAGAGCGGCGCGACGGCGTCCACCCCCCACGCGCGGATCGCCGTCAGCGCGACCGGCGGCAGGCGATTGTCCGACGCGAGCTCGGCGGCGGCGCTCAGCACCGCGGCGTCGCGGGCCACCAAGAGCACCCACGTCGCCGCGCGGCGCGCGCGGTCCCGACCCACCGCCGCCAGCGAGCGGAGCGTGCGCCGTGTGGGCTCGGGGAGCTCGAGGGAGAGCCGCGCCACCTCCTTCGCTGCCGTTCCGCCTCGCTCCAGAAGGCGCCCCAGCGCGGTCGCGGCCTCGGCCGACGCACCGCCACCGGCCTCGTCGATCGCGCGAAAGAGCGCCGCGGCGGCCCGCGGATTGTCGCTGAACCCCAGCACCCGAAGCGCGAGCCGGCGGACCAGCCGGTCCTCGAGCAGCGGCTCGAGCTCCGCGAGGGTGAGACGCGCCTCCAAGCGCTCGAGGCCCTCCAACGCGGCCAGCCGCTGGACCGGCTCGGGCACATCGAGGTGCGCGCGCAAGGCCTCCTCCGCCCGCCTGCCGCCCACACGAGCCAGCGCCTCGATCGCGGCCTGCGCGGTGTTCGGCTCCGGGTCGCGCGAGAGCTCGGCCAGCTTCTCCACGCCCGCTCCACCGGCGAAGCCCAGCGCCGCGACCACGAACTTCCGCGCCGGCTCCGGCACGCGCGGGAGAGCCACCAAGAGGGAGCTCGCCGCCCGCGGGCCGAGCCGCTCGAGCACCTCGAGCGCCGCGTTGCGCAGGCCGACGTTCTCCCCCTGGCAGAGCGCGTCGACCAGCTCCGGCAGGAGACCCCAGCCCTCCGCGACCTCCGCCGCCACGCGAGCCGCCTCCTTGCGCACCCGCCAGTCCACGTCGCCCAGCGCCGCGATCAGGTGCGGGCCGCCGTCCTCCCCCGCGCCCTCCGCCAGCGCCGCCACGGCGCGCCGGCGCAGCTCCGGATCCTCGCTCGAGAGCGCCTTGCCGAGGTCGGTCACGTCCGCTCTCCGTCCACGAGCGCCTGCAGCGTGTTCATGTCGAGCACCTCCGCCACGGCGGCGATGCGGTCCACGTCGAGCACGAACACCAAGTGGCCGTCGTGCGCGTACACGGCCGCGATCCCGCGAGCCGCATCCCCCACGCCGATCTCGGGCACGCTGCGCTGGTCGGTGGTGCCGAAGACGTCGGTCACCCCGTCGACCACCATCCCGACCTGCCGGTCGCCCAGCTCGACCACGATCCACTTGGTCCGGCGGTTCGAGTCGGCGGGCGGCAGCCCGAAACGCCGCCGAACCTCGAGCACCGGCACGACCTGCCCGCGGTGGTCCGCCACGCCGAGCACCGCCGCCGGCGCGTGCGGCAGCGGCACGATCGGAAGGGGGTTGATGATTCTCGCGAACCCGCAAGATGTCGATCGCGTAATGGACATCGGCGATCGTGAACCCGACCAGGTTCTTGCTCCGATCTCCTCTACGGCGCGCGAGACTCGCCACGCTCACCTCCTCAGCAGGGGCTCGGGGTCGAGCAGGATGAGGATGTCGTCGTCCTCGCGCTCCCCCAGCGCGCCTCCGGGCCGCCCGATGCCCAGCACGTACTCGGAGAGGTCGCCGGCGACGACGGCGGCCAGCTCGATCTCCTCGTCGTGCAGCCGGTACACCTGGAAGACCTCGTCCACGAGGAGGCCCACGACCTCTTCGGCGCCCTCCACCAGGAGGATCCGGCTGGCCTTGGTCGGCGCCGCGCCGGGCATCCGGAGGCGCCGGCGCAGATCGATGACCGTCGTGATGCGACCGCGCACGGAGAGGATGCCGAGGACGTGGGAACGGGCGCGCGGGACCTCGGTGATGGGCAGGAACTTGAGGATCTCCCGCACCGCGCCGAGCGGCAGCGCGAAGCGCTCGCCCTGGAGCCCGAAGGCGAGGAACTCGCGGTTGTCCTCGCCGCTCCGCTTCTTGCTCTGCTTGGGCGGTGCGGAGGGCACCAGCGTGTCGCGGCGGGCGATGGGACCGCTCATGACGGCGCTCCGAGCGCGCGCACCTCGGCGCCGCTGGAGAGGACCTCTTCGAGAATGGCCGGTGCGTCCACCACCAGCACGACCCGCTGATCGCCGAGAATCGGTCGCGCCGGAGAAGCCGCGGACGTCGGCGATGCTCTTGCCTAGAGGCTTGATGATGATGTCCTGCTGTCCCTCGAGGCCCGTCACGACGAGCCCGAGCCGGCGCTGGCCGAGGGAGGTGACCACGACGTACTCCTTGGTGCCCTGATCGCCCTCGGGCGGCTTCAGCCCGAAGAGACGGTCGAGGCGCACGATGGGGAGCGTCCCGCCGCGCAGGGTGATGACCTCGTAACCCTCGACCTTGCGCACGGCCGCCCCGTCGAGGAGGAGCGCCTCCTGCACGACCGTGAGCGGCACGCAGTAGGTACGGCCCGCCACGCGGACCACCAGCGCGCTGATGATCGCCAGCGTGATCGGCAGCGTGATGGTGAACTTGGTGCCGATCTGGAGCTGACTCTGGACGTCGATGACCCCGCCGAGACGCGAGATGTGCGTCTTGACGACGTCCATGCCCACGCCGCGGCCCGAGAGATCCGACACGCCCTCCGCCGTGCTCACGCCGGGGAGGAAGATCAGCCCGAGCTTCTCCGAGCGGGCCATCTCCGCGCCCACCTCCGCGCTGAGCGAGCCCCGCGACACCGCGGCGGCGAGGATGCGGTCCTCGTCCATGCCCGCGCCGTCGTCCTCGATCTCGATGACGACGTGGTTGCCCTTCTGGTAGGCGTTGAGCGCGAGCGTGCCGGTCGCCGGCTTGCCGGTCGCCTGGCGCTCGTCGGCCCGCTCGATCCCGTGGTCGATCGCGTTGCGGATGATGTGCAGGAGCGGATCGGCGAGCTCCTCGACGATCAGCTTGTCGACCTCGGTGTCGGCGCCGCTGACGAGGAGGCGGACGTCCTTGCCGTGCTCGCGAGCGACCTGACGCACGGCCCGCGCGAGCCGGTCGAAGGTCTGCCCGAGCGGCACCATGCGCACGTCGAGGATGCCGTCCTGGAGGTCGTCGAGGTGACGCTCGAACTGGCGGTGGATGCGGTGCAGCTCCGCCGCCATCTGCCGGTACTCGGGGTTGCCTCGGATGCGCTCGAGCACCTTGCTGACGGCGCTGCGCACGATCGCGAGCTCGCCCACCACGTTCATGAGGTGGTCGAGCTTGCCGATGTCGACGCGCACGGTCTTGGCGACCGAGCGGACCGAGAGGGAGTCGGCCCCGACATCGCGCGAAGGCGCGGGCGGCGCCACGCTCGGGGCCGGCGACGGCGCGCCCGGGACCTTGGCCGGCGGCGGGATGGGCAGGTCGTCGCCCTCGGTGACCGGGTGCACCGTGCGGCCCGAGCCCTCGTTCTGGGCGCCCCCCGCGCGGGCGACGGCCTCGAGCTCGGCGTCGTGCTCACCGCTCAGCGCCTCGCGCAGCTCCTCCATCGGCACGCGGCTGGCGAGGAGCACCTCGAGATCGATGGCGTCGTCGTCCCCACCCTCCATGCTGGGCAGGTAGGTGATGATCTCGGCGATGGGCTTGGCCCGGGCCTTGAGCTCCTCGAGATCGCTGTCGATCGAGGTGAGCGAGAAGCGCACGCGCAGCCGGTAGAGCGGCACGCCCTGCTCGATGTTGGTGCGCAGCCGGTGCTCCTCGTACTCGGTGAGAACCGAGAGGACGCCGGTGTCGAGATCGTACGCGCCCAGCTCCGGCTGCGCGTCGCTCGCGGGCTGGAGCAGGCGCTGCACGGCGGACTTCACGCCCGCCAGGTCGGCCTCGGGCGCGTCCGGGCCGGCGCTGAGGAGGCGCTGGAGGACCTCGACCCCTTCGAAGAGCACATCGAGCGCCTGCTGGTCGAGATCCACCCGCCCGAGCCGGAGCTGGTCGAGCAGGTCCTCGAGGACGTGCGCCACCTCGCCGAGGTCGGAGAACCCGAACATCCCCGCGATGCCCTTGAGGGTGTGCACCCCGCGGAAGACGGAAATTGACCAGGTCCGGATCCGCGGTGCCCTTCTTCTGCCCGTCGTCGAGCACCAAGAGGTCGCGGGAGAGGACCTCGATGATCTCCTGGGCCTCCGCGATGAATTCGTCGCGGACGCTGTCACCGCCGTCCTCGCTCACTGGGCGCTGTCCTCCGAGACGTGCAGGAGGGAGCGAACGGCGGAGAGGAGCGCTTCCGGCGTGAAGGGCTTCGCGAGGTAGGCGTTCGCGCCGAGCGTCAGGCCGCGCTCGCGGTCCCGCTCGGAGGCCTCGGAGCTGATCACGAGCAGCGGCGTCTCCTTGTGGGCCTCGCTGCCGCGCATGAAGCGGATGAGCTCGAGGCCGTTCACGTCGGGCATGTTGATGTCCACGATGGCCAGCTCGAAGGCCTCGCGGGGCAAGAGCCGGAGCGCCTCGAACCCGCTCGACGCCTCCACGACGTCGCGAACGACGCCGGCGTCCTCCAGCGCGGCGCGGACGAACGCGCGCATGGCGCTGGAGTCCTCCACGACCAGGATGCGGGCGATCAAATCGATTCCTCCACGTGCGCTCCGCCGATCAGTTTCTCAGATGTACTGCCACGACGTCGAGCACTTCGCGGCCTCTCAGCGGCCGAAGCGACGGGCCTTGGCTTCGTCGAGGGGCAGGTCGGCCAGCGCGCCGAGCTCCTGCAGGTAGCGGAAGCTGTAGATTCCGGTCGCGTGGCCGTCGCCCCAGGCGAGCTGAACGGCGTAGTTCCCCACCTGCTCGATGGAGCCGAGCTCGAGGTTCGCGCTCTCCGCGCCCTCCACCCACACCAGCGGCCCGTGATGGCCCTGACAGTGGGCGCAGGGACAGAAGCCGCGAAGGATGGCGTGGGGAAAGGCGCTGCTGCTCCCGTCGCTCCAGTCGATCTCCATCAGGCGGGCGCCCCGCGGGGCGCGAAGCTCCACCGGCACGGTCTCGGGCTCGCTCACTGGCACCTCCGTTCGGTCGCAGGGATACCTCCGTCCGGCCCGACGCGCCGAGACTGCGGGCTATCATTTCGGCACGGAGCGGTACGCGTTACGCACCTCACGCACCTGCGCCACCAGCGAGCGGCCGTTCAGCCGGTGCGAGACGTGCTGGGCCAGGAGCTCGTCGACCGCATCGCGCGCCACGTCCAGCTCGCTGGCGGGCCAATCGGAGGACGCCAGCGCGTCCCAGCGCCGGGTCATCGCCGCGCCCATCCGCGAGCGCAGCGGGCCCAGCAGCTTGACCGGGCCGCCCCCGCAGGCGCGGCACACGATCGCGCCCAGCCCCGGGTCGAAGAGGGCGGCCTTGCCCTCGGGCGCGCGCCGCCCACAGCGACCGCAAGCGTCGAGGTTCGGCGCGAGGCCGATCAGCGCCAGCAGCCGCAGCGCGAAGGCCACCCGCAGCGCGTCGCCCGGCGGCAGCGTCTCCGCCAGCTCGAAGAGACGCGTCAAGAACGGCAGGAAGCGCGGATCCGGCTCCCGCTCGGGCAGCGCCTCGCGCACCAGCTCCAGCGCGGCGGCGGCGAGGCTCATCCGCTCCAGGTCCGCCAGCACGCCGGGAAACGCTCGCACCAGTCGCGCCTGCGCCAGTCGGCCGAGCTGACCGGTCCCGACCGCGATCTCGGCTTCGATCAACGCGTAGGGCTCGAGCGCGCCCTGAAAGCGCTTGTGGCTCTTGCGCGCGCCCCGAGCCAAGAGCGCCAGCTTGCCGCGGCTCTCGGTGAGGAGCGTGACGATGCGGTCCGATTCGCCGTACGCGATCGTCCGCAGCAACACCGCGGGCGTGTGCTCGGTGCGGGCCACGAGCGGGGATCGTATCAGCTCCGTCGCCGCGACGCCGCGCTCGAGCCGACGGCGGGGCTGGCGGCATCCGCTCACCCCGCCTCGCATTCGAGCGGCGGCCGGTCTGCAGCCGACCGGGTGGACACCGCCGGGATGGCCGACGACCCGCCGGCCGGGGTCCGATCAGACGCGCGGCGTGTCGACGACGCGAGCGGCGGGCGCCCGCGAGAGCTCGATCGGCGTGTTCCGCTGGCGGGGACGGAGCACGATCGAGAGCGCCAGCGTGAAGAGGATCAAGAGGATCACCAGCGCGATGGCGATGCCGAAGCGACGGCCGCGCTCGGGCGGGGTAATCGCGGTGATCGGGGCGGGCGCGATGTCGTCGCTCGAGCCGCGCTCACCGTAGCGGGCCAGGACGTCGTCGGCCGGCAACCCGATGCTCCTGGCGTACGACTTGAGGAACCCACGCGTGAAGACCTCGCCCGGGAGCGCGGCGAGTTGGTCCTCCTCGATGTGCTGAAGCATCCGCAAAGGGATGCGCGTGGTCTGCGCAATCTCCTCCAAGGAGATCTGCCTCAGCTCTCGCTCGTGCCGTAGATAGCGTCCGAGGGACTCCATCCGTCGCTTCCTCCAACCCGGCGCCGCCCCCCGTTCGGTGCCCTTCGTGGGTCGCTTCGCCTTCTGGGCTCGCTCTTTCAAGGCCAAGCTCGGCTCCGACGCGTTCGCCGGAGGAGCCTACCTAGCACGTTTTTTCGGAAGTGTTGCCCCGGATCGACCTCGCTACGTCTTTTCGGGGACTTGGACGGGGCTTCGAGGTGGCTAACGTGTGTCGCCGCCCGGATCTTCGCCCTCCGGCGCGGGCCCCGCGGCCAGGAGGCGACGGCAGGCACGTCCATCGTCGGTGTCGGAGGCCAGCTCCACGCAGCGCTCCAGATCCTCGATGGCTTCGTCCCGATGACCGAGCCGGGCGCGGACCTCGCCGCGCAGCCGCCAGGCGACCTGGAGCCGGTTGCAGGCCTCGTCCTCGACCTGGAGCGTGCGATCGAGCGACTCGAGCGACTCTTCCCACCGCTCGCGGGACGCCTGCACCTCCGCCAGCCGGTACCACCCGAGGCAGAGCCGAGGCGAGAGCTGGACCGCCTGGGTCAGCGCCTCGACCGCCTGATCGTCCTGGCCCGCCTCGTGATAGGCCCAGCCGAGGTTCGCCCAGCTCAAGGCCGGCTGGCGGTTCATCAGATCGGTCGCGGCCTCCCGGAGGACGCGCGCGGCGTCGTCGTAGCGGCCCGCGTGGATGTAGAGCACGCCGAGGCTGTTCTTCACGTCGGAGACCAGCCCGGCGGGCCCCGGCACCACCTCGTTGGCCCGCAGCGCCTCGAGGAGCTGGTGCTCCGCGTTCGTGTAGTCGTGGCGCACGATCCAGAAGAGGTTGCCCAAGAAGTGGTGGGCCTCGGCGTTGTCCGGATCGAGCTCCAGCGACGAGAGGAGGTGCTCGAACGCGCCGGCCGCGTTGTGCTCGCTCCAGAGCCCGACGCCGAGCTGGTACTCCTGCTGGCTGCGCCGCACCTGCTCCAGCGTCGTTCCGCCACACGCGGAGAGCAGAACGAGCGCGGATCCGAGCGCGAGCACGCCGAACGGTTCGGAGAGCCGAGACGGCGCGGGACGGGCCGCGTCACGGACCCATCCTACCCACGAATTCCCGCGGCTTCGAACCCTTCTGCGCTCCAGCAAACGAGTCACGGCACCCCCTTCACACGAGCCCGCCCCGGACGTCTTCCTTCATCCCGAGCAGATCGTAGAGCTGCCGGAGGGCGCCCAGGTCGGGGAGGATGATCTTCTCGTCGTGGATCCGCACGTACCCGCCGTCGCGGAGCTGCTGGACGGCCCGCTTGACCGCGTCGACGTCCAGACCGACGCGGCTGGAGAGCTCGAGCGGCGAGATGCTCAGCACGTGGCCGTCCGCGCTCTGGGTGGTCGCGGCCGCCAATCGGAGCAGCGTGTTGACGACGCGGGAGGGCTGGTCCCGCAGCATGGCGTTCTCGAGCTGCTCCTCGGCGTGCCGCAGGCGCCGGACGAGCTGCTCGACCAGGCGCAGACCGACCTCGGGGTTGCTCGAGAGCAGGACGCCGAAGGTCTGCCGGTCGAGCGCGAGGGCGCTCACGTCCGTCAGGGCGACCGCCGACGCGCCGCGCGCACCGACCGCCAGGATCGCATCCTCGCCAAAGAGATCGCCGGGCCGCAGCACGGTGAGGCTGCGATCGGACGAGCGGATCCGCTTCACCAGCCGGACCCGCCCCTCCTGGATGAGGTAGCAGAAGTCCCCCGTGTCCCCCTCGGCGTAGATCGAGGTGCCGGCCTCGAACGAGCGGCCGAAGCGCTCGAACAGCTTGGCGCGCTCGGTTTCGCCCAGGTCGTCCACCGGGCCGTTGGTACTTCGAACGGCGTCCGCTGTCGAGAGGCTCCGCGCGGCGCCGCGCGGGCGTCGTTCGCCGTCGCTCGGAAACGCGACCGCACGGGATCGACCCGAGCTGGGCGTAGCCGCCCGGGATCGGCCGCCGGCGAACGCGGACGCGGACGGATTCACTCCGCGAGGTGGCAGGCGACCTGGTGTCCCGGCGCGAGCTCGCGCAGCTCGGGCGTCTCCCGATCGCAGAGGCCCTTCTCCGCGATGGGGCAGCGCGGATGGAAGGCGCAGCCGGGAGGCGGATTCAGCGGGCTCGGCACGTCGCCCTCGAGCACGATCCGCGAGCGCTTCGACTCGGGGTCCGGCACGGGCACGGCGCTGAGCAGCGCGTTCGTGTAGGGATGCCGCGGCGCGCGGTAGAGGTCTTTTGAGCTAGCGAGCTCGACCACGCGGCCGAGGTACATGACCGCGACCCGCCGGCTGACCAGCTCCACCACCTTCAGATCGTGCGCGATGAAGAGGTAGCTCAGCCCCAGCTCGTCCTGCAGATCGCTCATCAGGTTCACGATCTGCGCCTGGATCGACACGTCGAGCGCGCTGATCGGCTCGTCGGCGACGATGAAGCTCGGCTCCACCGCCAGCGCCCGCGCGATGCCGATGCGCTGCCGCTGTCCGCCCGAGAACTCGTGGGGATAGCGGCTCGCGTGGTCGGGACGGAGGCCGACCTTGTCGAGGAGCGCCGCCACGCGCTCGGACTCCTCTTCGTCGCTCTTCACCAGCCCGTGCACGCGCATCGCCTCGCCGACGATGGCGCGCACGGTCATGCGCGGGTTCAGCGAGCTGTAGGGATCCTGGAAGATGATCTGCATCTTCCGGCGCAGCGGCCGCATGGCCTCGGCGTCGAGGCCCGTGATGTCCTGCCCGTCGAAAAGGATCCGGCCCGAGGTGGGCTCCAGGAGGCGGAGGATCACCCTCCCGAGCGTGCTCTTGCCGCACCCGCTCTCGCCGACCAGGCCCAGCGTCTCGCCGCGCTCCACGTGGAGGCTGACGTCGGACACGGCGCGCACGGCCCGGCGCTTCATCCCGAAGGGGCCCTCGCGATGCGGGAAGTGCTTGGTGAGCCGTTCGATCGAGACGATCGGTCCGTCGCTCACGCCGCCTCCTCGCGGACGGCGAAGCAGGCGACCCGGCGCCCGCCGAGGTCTTCGAGCGGCGGCTCGGCCTCGCGGCAGCGATCCTGTACCCGATCGCAACGATCCTGAAAACGGCAGCCGCGCGGGAGATCGCGCAGGTCCGGCACCATCCCGGCGATGGTCGGCAGGCGCCTCTTCCCGTCGGCGATTGTCGCCTCGCTGAACCCGGGGATGCTGGCCAAGAGGCCTCGCGTGTAGGGGTGGAGCGGCTCGCGGAAGAGCGTCGCCGTGGGGGCGCGCTCGACCACCTTGCCGGCGTACATCACCAGCACCTCGTCGGTCAGCTCCGCCACCACGCCGAGATCGTGGGTGATGAAGAGGATGCTCATCCCGAGCTCGTCCTTGAGCTTCATCAGGAGCTCGAGGATCTGCGCTTGGATGGTGACGTCGAGCGCGGTGGTGGGCTCGTCCGCGATGAGCAAGCGCGGCTCGCAGGCGAGCGCCATGGCGATCATCACCCGCTGGCGCATCCCACCGCTGAGCTCGTGAGGATAGGCGCGAGCGCGCTCCGCAGGCGCCGGAATGCCCACCAGCCGCAGCATCTCCACGGCGCGCTCGTCCGCCTCCGCCCGAGACGCGTTGCGGTGGAGGCGCACGGCCTCGCCGATCTGCCGCCCCACCCGGTGCACCGGATTCAGGCTGGTCATCGGCTCCTGGAAGATCATGGAGATGCGGTTGCCGCGCAGCCCGCGCATCTCCCGCTCGGGGAGCGTGACGAGATCGCGGCCCTCGAAGAGCACCCGGCCGCGCTCGATGACCCCCGCCGGCTCCGGCAGAAGGCGCATCACCGAGAGGCTGGTGACGCTCTTGCCACAGCCGCTCTCGCCGACGACCCCCAGCGTCCCTCCGTCCGGCACGTCGAACGAGACGCCGTCCACCGCTCGCACGACGCCCTCGTCCGAGTGGAACGCCGTCACGAGATCCTCGACGCGCAGGAGCGGCTCGGCCATGGGCGGCCGGAGTCTAGTCGCCCGTTCCGGTGATTCCCACCCAATCGCCGCGGCGTCGCGCCCTCTACGCATGTGTTGGCGCCGATGCGATGATGCGCGCGTGCTCAGCCAATTCGCCGACGAGGTCTGGATCGACAGCCGGCCGGGCGCCTTCTGGGGGCTCGAGACCGGCTCGCGCATGAGCGTGGTGCGGCTTTCGGACGGCGGCCTCTTCGTGCACTCGCCGGTCGCGCTCGACGACGCCACGCGGCGGGCGGTCGATGCGCTCGGCGAGGTGCGCGCGGTGGTCGCGCCGAGCCTCTTCCACCACCTCTACGTCGGCGAGTGGATGCGGGCCTACCCCAGCGCGATCTTCGGCGCCTGCCCCGGCCTCGAATGGAAGCGCGCCGATCTGCCCTTCACCCGCGTGCTCGCGGACACGCCGGACCCGCTGTGGGCCGGCGATCTGGAGCAGGTCTACTTCTCGGCGCGGCGCGAGAACGAGGTGGTGTTCTTCCATCTCGAGAGCCGCACGCTGATCTGCTGCGACGCGCTGCTGAACCTCTCCACCCATCCGTCGATGTCGACCCGCGTCTGGGCGCGCCTCATGGGCAACCGCGCGCCGGGCTTCGGCTGGCCGGAGCGCTTCATGGTGCGCGACCGCGCTGTGGCGCGGCGTCAGGTCGACCGCATCCTCGCGTGGGACATCGACAAGATCGTGCTCGCGCACGGCGCGCCGGTGGAGAGAGACGGACGCGAGGTCGTCCGCCGCGCGTACGCCTGGCTCTGAGCCGGCGGCGAGAGCTCAATCGCAGGAGACCAGCTCGACCGAGAGCCCCGGTCGCGGCTCCTGCTGGAACGTGCCTTCGGGTACCTCGACGTTGAGATCGATCCGCTGAAAGCGCACCAGCGTGTCGGTGTTCCGCCGCGGGTCCTCGAAGCGCAGCGTGAAGGGCATCATCACGCCGCGCCGCGGCTGCGCCGTGTCGGTCGGATCCTCGACGAAGCGGTAGTCGTCGAAGGTGACGCGCCACTCGGTCTCACCGCTCGCGGCGAAGACCTCGCTCCGCATCAAGCGGAGTTGCTGCGCCTCCGGCTGCGCGGTCAGGTCCTGGCTTCGGACCTCGAGCGCCAGCTCCTGCCGCCGCCCATCGGGCGCGTGGAGCGTGACCACGTAGGTGCCGTTCTGGCAGCGAACATCGCTCTCTTCGGCCTCGATGCGCGGCGTCTCGCCGAGCAAGAAGCGGGTGACCTCTTCGCCGCCGAAGCGGATGCCCAGCAGCCGCTCGATGTTGGCGGGACAGGTCGGTCCCTCGAAGTAGCGGTTCTCGCGCAGATCCATGAGCGCGAAGCGCTGTCCGTCGCTGGTGAGGATGGCGGCCGGACCGAACTGCGTCATCGCGTCGAAGCGCACCTCGTCGGGTCGCTCCACGAACATCAGCACCGTTCCGCGGATGCGGCCCTCGGCCCCCCGCCGGTCCACCCGCGCCTCCGCCCGCATCACGCGGATGGGACGGCGCATCTCGCGGTAGTGCGTCAGCGCCGCCGCCGGATCGCGGAAGGGATAGGTCGGGCACGGTCGGCCCGGACAGCCCGTCAGCGCGAGCGCGGCGATCACCGCCGGCCCGAGGTGGGCCAGCGCCCTCATCCTCCTCCCCATCGTTCCCTCATCGCACGATGCCTTCGATCACCCGTAGGGCCAGCTCGTAGCGCCCAAAGGGCGGCATGATGTACGCGCCGTCGACCCGATCCTTCACGGCCTCGAGCATCTCGCGGGCGATCTTCACGCCTTCTTCGCGGCCCGCGGGACCGCTGCCGGCCTTGCGCATCCGCTCGCGGATGTCCTCGGGGATGCTCATCCCCGGCACCTCGTTGTGGAGGAACTCCGCGTTTCGATAGCTCGCGAGCGGGAGCAGCCCGACCAGGACGGGGATGCCGAGCGGCCGCACGTCGGTGAGGAAGCGATCGAGGACGGCCGGATCGTAGACCGGCTGGGTCATCACCACCTCCGCCCCCGCGTCGCGCTTGGCCACGAGCCGCCGGAGCTCCCGCTCGTAGTCGGCCGCCGCCGGCTCCGCGCCCGTCGCGCAGAGGAACGAGGTCGCCTCGCGGAGCGGCTTGTTGCCGGGATCGAAACCGCGATTGAAGCCGTTGATCAGGCGCAGGAGCCCGACCGAGTCGAGATCGTAAACCGCCGTGGCGTCCGGGAAGTCGCCCATCTTCGGAGGGTCGCCGGTGATGACGATCAGGTTCTTCACGCCGAGCTCGTGCGACGCCAGGAGGTGCGCGACCAACCCGAGCATGTTCCGATCGCGGGTCGTCACGTGCATCAGCGCCGGCATCCCGAGCTCTTCCTGGATGCGGTAGCAGAGCGCCAGGTTGCCCATCCGCGCCGTCGCTCGCGCGCCGTCGGCGACGTTGATCACGTCGACGCCGCCTTCCTTCAGGAGGCGCGCGCCGTCGATGGCCTTGTCGAGCGAGAGCCCCGGCGGCGGGTTGACCTCCACCGAGACGACGAACTTCTTTCCCGCGATCTTGGCGCCGAGCTCGCCCTTCTCCGCGAGCGGGACGACCTCGATGCCGGGCGCGCTCGGCGGCTCGACCTGCTCGAAGTCGCGGGTGGCGTTCCCGGCCACCTCGGGCGGCGAGCTGTCTCGCGGCGCCACGTCGCGGCGGAGCATGCGCGCGGCCTGGGCGATCTGCTTGATGTGCTCCGGCGTGGTCCCGCAACAACCGCCGACACCACGCACACCCGCTTTGAAGAGACGCCGCGCGTAGACGAGGAAGTATTCGGGCGTGGCCATGTAGGCGAAGCGCCCTTCGACGCGCCTCGGCAGGCCGGCGTTGGGCTGCGCGACCACCGGCAAATCCACACCGAGCATGCGGGTGGCCATCTCGTACACGCCGGCCGGGCCGTCGGCGCAGTTGACGCCGAGCGCGTCCGCGCCCGAGTCGGCCAGACGCCGCGCCATGTCCTCCGGCCCGGTTCCGTCGGACATCGTGCCGAACGCGTCGAAGCTGACGCTGGCCACGATGGGCACCGCACCGCGGAATCCGGCCCGCGCGCCTTCGAGCGCCAGGTGCAGCTCTTCCGGCTGGCGGAAGGTCTCGAGCACGATGAGATCGACGCCCTCCTCGGCGAGGACCGCGGCCTGCTCGCGGAAGGCGGTCCTCAGCCCGTCGCGCTCGGACTCGGGGACGGTCTTGAAGATCGTACCGGAGGGGCCCATCGAGCCGGCAACCCAGGCGCGGGTGTGGGCCACCTCGCGGGCGAGCCGGACGGCGGCACGGTTGATCTCCTCCACCTGCCCTTCGAGGTTGTGATGGGCGAGGCGATAGCGGTTGCCGCCGAAGCTGTTGGTCTGCAGCACCTCCGCGCCGGCTGCGAGGTAGCTCTCGTGGATGGACACCACGAGATCCGGCTTGGTCAGGCAGAGCTGATCGAAGTTCTGGGTGTAGAGGACGCCCCTCTCGTAGAGCGCGGTCCCCATCGCGCCGTCGAACACCACCGGGCGCTCGCGCAGCACGTCCAAGAGCTTCTCTTCGCGGCGCGCGGGAGCCTTGGTCTCGCTCATGACGCCCGATGGATGCCTCAGATGGCCCATCGCGTCCAGCCGCGCAGGCGGCGGAAGACCCGCGGCGCGGGGCGGCGGACGGGCGAGCGCGCGGCTCGTCTCCGCGATTCGGCGGCCTGGCGCGATGCGGGCTCACCGGCGGCGTGGACGTGCGGGCCGCAGTGGGTATCCTCGCCCGATGCGCCGGCTGGTCGCCTCCACCGCGTTCTTGCTCCTCGCCTGCGAGCCGACGATCCCCGAGGGTCGCTTCGCGTGCGACGCCGGCTCGGACTGCCCGCCGGAGATGGTCTGCCACCGGTACGTGCACCGCTGCTACGCGCCGAGCGACGGCGGACGCCGCGCGGATGCGGGACCCGACAGCGGTCTCATGGACGCGGTCGTGCGCGACGCAGGGGTCGATGCCGGCCGCGCCGACGGAGGAACCGACGCCGGCAGGATCGACGCCGGCAGGATCGACGCCGGCAATCCCGACGCCGGCAATCCCGACGCCGGCAACTCCGACGCCGGCAACTCCGACGCCGGCAACTCCGACGGCAGCACACCGGACGCGTCGGGCGCCGACGCGGCCATCGCCGACGCTTCCTGACGCCGAACCGGCCGAGGACAGTGCCCCAGCGCGTCACGCGCCGAGCCGGCGACGCCATTCTCGACGCTTCCTGACGCCGAACCGGCCGAGGACAGTGCCCCAGCGCGTCACGCGCCGAGCCGGCGACGCCATTCTCGACGCTTCCTGACGCCGAAGAGATGAGGGCGTCGACGATCGCGGGGGCGTGGCTGTAGGCGCACGCGAGCTGCTGGATCGCCGACCACGCTCGAACCGCGCAGCGCCGGGCTCAGGCAGCGACCGGCTGGTAATCCGCGAGCGACTCGCGCAGCTTGCCGCGCGCTCGCGCTTCGAGCTGACGCACCCGCTCTTTGCTGACGCCCATCTCGGCGCCGAGCGACTCGAGGGTGCGCGGCTCGTCGGCCAGGATCCGCTGCTCGATGATGCGCCGCTCACGCTCGGACAAGAGCGCCAACGCCTCGTCCAGCTTGGCGCGCACGCCCGTCTGCTCCTGCGCGCGAGCGAAGGCCTCCTCCGGCGTCTCGCCGCCGTCGCGCAGCCGCTCGAGAGGCGCGCCGCGATCGTCCGGCGAGGCGTCGAGGGCCATGTCCCGCTGCGTGAGCAGCGGCCAGAGCTTGCGCGCCCGGGCCAGCGGCATCCCGGAGAGCTCCGCCAACTGCTCCACGCTCTCCACGCCGTCGCGGCGGAAGACCCGCATCGCCTTGCGCTCGGTGCGCGTCGTGCCCAGCCGGACGATGCGGTAGGCCCGCACCACGTACTCGCGGATCTCGGCGCGGATCCAGTAGACGGCGTAGGTGACCAGGCGGCAGCCCTGCTGCGGATCGTACTTCTCGGCCGCGCGGAGCAGGCCGAGGTTGCCTTGCTGGATCAGGTCCTCCATCGGCACGCCCCAGCGGCGATACTCCTTCGCGATCTTGATCACGAAGGGGAGACTCGCCGCGACCAGGCGCTCCCCGGCCTCCCGATCGCCCGCACGCCACGCCTCGGCCAGCCGGCGCTCGGCATCGGCTTCGAGCGGCGCGAGCGCGCTCAGATCGCGGCGGTAGGAGTCGAGGCTGTCAGCGCGGTCGGACATCGGGGCCTCCTTTCCGTCCGCCGCAGCGCGGCGAGACGTCGAGCTTCCTGTGCCGCGCCGCAATGCAGACGCCGTGCCCGTGGAGGAGTAACCGGATCCAGGGACGATCCGCCTTCGCGAAGCCTTTGACCACCAGCTTGCCGCGGCAGCTTGCCGCGGCAGACATGCGGATCGGTTCTCGGCGAGCCGAGCACGTCGTAGCCCGGCGCACGCGTCGAGTTTCTGCGTGTTGCAGACGAGCGTCGGGACGACGGTGCGGTCTACTTCGACGGATTGGCGTCCGGAGCGCGGGGTGGTAGGTGGGTCCGCCAGCTGTAGTGAGCAGTGATCTCGCTCACGAGCCGGGGAGAGCGCTCAGGGCGACACGAGCGCGAAGCGGAAGGACATCAAGAGTCGCTCGGCGCCGAGGCTCTGGCGGGTGGCCTCCAGCGGGCCCCGGAGGCAGCCGAGGACCCGCTCCCGGTCGAGGCGCACGGTGTCGTCCGGGAACGTGTCGCGCCACCGGATCTCCGGCGCTCCGTCGGCGCGGTAGTCGAGCCGGACATCGGCCTCGCCCGCGCGGTCGGGGCCGGTCGGGCAGGCGGTGACGGCTTGGATCAGCGGCCACACCGCCGCCTCCAGCACCTCGTCGCGCGGGCAGGGGAAGCGCCCGCGCCGCTCGACGCCGTCGCAACGAAGGTAGGCGACGGTGCCCTGCCGGAACGAGAGCCCCGCGCGACGCGCGGCGTCGGAGGGACCGACCGCGGGCTCGAGCGCCGTATGACGCACCGCGTCGTTCTCGGACAGTCCGCTCGCAGAGTCCTGACGCGGCGCGTCGGTCTCCTCGGGAGGGCCCTCCCCAGCCTCCTCGGGCTCGTCGGCCTCCACGACGGGCTCGCTCGGAGCCTCGTCATCCCCGCTCGGGGAGGCGGACGGACTCTCGCCCTCGGCCTGTTGCGCGACCGGCTCGCTCTCGCGGTCCGAGCGGTCCTCGTCGCGGGCCCCGTCTTCCGTGCTCGGCTCACTCTCGGGGTCGGTGCGTTCCTGGTCGCGGGGTCCGTCTTCCGCGCCGGACTCCCGAGCGTGCTCTCGCGAGCTCTCGCTCGAGCCGGCGGCCCACGCGCTCAGCCCGACGCCGGCGCCGAGCGCGACCATGGCCACCAGCGCGAGGCTCCACACCTTGGGCGGGTCGTCGCCCGGGATCCGAACCTCGAGCGCCAACTTCACTCTCCGTCGGGCTCACCGAAGAGCGCGCCGGTGGTGGCCTCCGCCCGCGGCGAGTGACACGCGCGGCAGCGTGCTTCGTAGCTGTCGGCGGCGCCGACCAAGACACGATCGCCCCCCGCCGAGAGCCGCTGCGAGCGCCCCGCCGGCGCACCGCAGCGCGAGCAGATCGCCAGCGTCTTGGTCACATACTCGGCGAGCGCCATGAGCTGGGGCATCGGTTCGAAGGGCTTGCCCGTGTAGTCCTGGTCGAGACCCGCCACCACCACCCGGACGCCGCGGGTCGCCAGCCGCTCCACCACGGCGACGATCCCCTCGTCGAAGAACTGCACCTCGTCGATCCCCAGCACACGGGTATCCGGATGCACCCGGCGCAAGAGCTCCCTCGAGCCACCCACCGGCTCGGCGGCGATGCTGGACTGCGAATGGCTCACGATGTGGGCGGCGTGATAACGGTCGTCGATCGCGGGCTTGAAGACCTGCAGGGCCTGGCGCGCGATCTGCGCGCGGCGCAGCCGGCGGATGAGCTCCTCGCTCTTTCCGCTGAACATCGGGCCGCGAGATCACCTCGATCCAGCCGACCTCGGCGTGCATCACGTGCATGGCCTGCTCCGTCCTCACCGCGGGCGGCGCGCGGAAAGCTCCGTCATGTCCGAAGGTTGGTCGACGCGGGCGCGAGCTGGCTCCCGCACGGACGTGGGAGCCCCGCCGACTCCGCCCCACATACTCGGTCGGAGCGACGTTGTCATCCGCAGAAAACCTCCTTTGCCGCCCCTTGCCCCTGTGCTAGCTTCTTGGCGTGGAGGTCGTTCTGCGCAAGGTCGGTCGGAAGCCTGGCCGCGCGGTCGTCGGCAGGCTGCTCCGGGCGCCTCGCAAGGGGAGTGTGCTCGTAATCGAGTTCCCCGACGGCTTGCACGAGTATGTGACGACCCCCGTCAAGCGCATCCTCCGCCTCTGCGGTCGCGAGATCTACTACCTCCAGACGGCGAACAGTCGTTACCGCCTCGAGGTCCGATCCGGCGACGCGATGGCGATCGAGGCTCCGGTCGCGCGCTGACTCCGCGGCGTGAAGCTGAGCGAGATCACGCTCGTTCCCGCGGGCGGTCGGCGCGAGCGCCGGATCCCGCTCAGCTCAGATCCAGCGCGCCCGCCTTGCGGACCAGATCGAGCAGCAGCGCCTCCAGCGCCTCGAACGCGCCGTCCCTCGGCCTGCCGGTGGTCTCGTCGACGTAGAGCCCGCGGTTGAGCTCGATCTGCACCGCGTGACAGCCCTCGGCGGGACGGCCGTAGTGCGCCGTCGTCCAGCCGCCGCGGTAGGGATCGTCGTGGCGGACGGTCATTCCCGCGTCTCGGAAGTGATGGTCGACCAGATCGATGAGCTTGGAGTGCGCCGTGCTGCGGCCCCGCGTGCCCGGGACGACGTCCGCCCGAGGCGTGCGCAGCCCGCCGGTCCGCGACACCGACGGCATCGAGTGCGCTGCGATCAAGACCGCGTGCCCGAAGCGCTCCCGCTTGCGGGTCAGCTCCTTCTCCAACGCGGCGTGGTAGGGCGCGTGGAAACGCTTGAGCCGATCTTCGAGCGCGGCGTAGGTCAGCGGCTCGCGCAGCGCCGGCAGCCCGTCGGTGGTGACCCGCCAGACCACGCCACGCGGCTGCACCCCCCGCGGATCCGGATGGTCGGGGACGGTCTGCGGATCGATGTCGTCCGGGGCCCGGTTCAGGTCCACGACGTAGCGCGAGACGCACGCGGCCAGCAGGGTCGCTCCCGCCGAGGGCGCGCGCGCGTAGAGCTTGTCGACGTAGACGTCGCTGTCCCGCAACACCACGGCGCTCGAGACCGCCACCTGATCACGGACGCCCTCCGGGATGGCGAGGCCGGCGTGAGGCACCTCGACGACGACCGGGGTCTCGGAGCCGTCGGGCTGCGTGAGCGAGAAGATCTCCATGGAAGCGTCGGTCGAGGCGGGGCGCATGACGAACGCCCCGGTCGCGCACCGGTCCGAGAACGACCGATGCCACACGGAAGAAGCGGTTCCGCCTGCACGGGCCGCTCCAATGGGCTGCTAGGCCCGGGGAGGGTCATAGCACAGGCGGACGACGCGAGACCTGGCCCCCTCCGCCAAGAGCCCGTCGAAGTACCGAGCCCGAAGCAGTTCGGAGCGCGACGGGCCCGGCCCGACGAGGAAATGCCGGGTATTTTCGAGGAGCGACGGGCGACGTGACGGGCCCGTCCCGCCCGAAAGACGAGGAGCGAGGTACTTCAACGGGCTAGATGTCCGCCTCGGACATCTAGGAAGCGCGAGGCGCGCCGCCGGCAGGACTTCAGCCCTTCTTGGGGGGCGGAGGCGGCGGCGGCGTCTGCTGCTCGATCATCCACGCGTCGGTGGAGAGGAACTCGATGCCCTCGGCCTCGTCCTGATCGGCGAGGTCGGGGTGATCGGTGATCACCCGCGTGGCACCGGTGGCCTTCGCACATGCGACGAGGGCGGCCTTCCAGTCGTCGGCCGGCAGCTCACCCTTCACGTCCACTCGATCGACGAGATCGGTGATGAGCTTCATCTGAGGCTCGATCGCGTCTTTCTTGAACGTCGGATGCGCGTTCAGCATCGTGCGCACGCGGTCGAGGACCCAGCCGGTCGTCTTGTGGCGGCTCTTCTTGTTCCCGAGCACGCGATTCACGACCTGCTCGGGCGCGAGCCCCGTGCCGGCGACCGAGGCGTTCACATACACGTCGGGAGCAAGCAGGATGTTCACGCGTCCACCTCCGCTCGCGGTCCTACCACGACCGCGATTGGCTCCCGTCTACTCCGTGATCCGCGCTCGACGCAAGCGTTCCTCGCATCGGGCGGCCAATTGCAGGCAGGCTCGGGTCGGCTACAACGACGAGCCTCGTTGGAGCGGTCTCGATGAAACGCAGCGTCCTCATCCTCCTCGGCCTGCTGGCGACCTCGCTGGCCATGGCCGGCGTGCTGGCCTTCGCGTTCGGCGGCCACGGCGGTCAGGAGATCGTCGACGACGTGGGCCCCACCGCGACCGCGCCGCTGGACGAGGAGCTGCCCGCGATGCCCGGCGAGAGCCCGGAGGAGCTCGCGGCCCGCCGACGCGACGCCCACGAGGCGATGCTCGACCGCGAGTACCCCATGCACGGCCTCGTCACCGCCGCGCAGCTCATCATCCGCGCCGAGGCCGATCCGGAGGCGCTGGAGATCGGCTGGCTGCGCCTCGGCGGCCGCATCCGCGCCAAGCGCGAGCCGGTGCGCACGCCGAACTGCTCCACCGGCTGGTACGAGCTCTACCCGCGCGGGTTCGCCTGCGCCGGACAGGGGATCGAGATCGGCGAGGAGCCGCCCGCCGCCCCCGCCGCCGAGAACGCGGCCGACACCGAGAGCGCCCTGCCCTACCGGTATTACCTCGTGCGCGAGCCGCAGGTGCCCGAGTATCACCGGCTGCCCTCTCGCGACGAGCAGCGCGCCGCGCTCGCCCACGGTCGGCGCTACGTCGAGCTGCTCAACGACGACCAGGAGCGAAGGGCCGAGCTCTTGCGCGACGGCCGGCTTCCCAACGAGCCGCCCATGCCCACGGTCGTCGCCCGCTACCTCGAGCGCGGGTTCTGGGTCGCGTCGAACGCGATCGAGGTCCGCGCCTTCCGCCGCTTCGTGCGCACCGTGCGCGGCAGCTACATCAAGGAAGCGCAGCTCGCCGAGCACACCGACGGCCCCTTCCACGGCATCGAGCTCGACGAGGAGACGACGCTGCCGGTCGCTTGGGCCGTTCGCGCGTCACGCCCGCTCAGGCGGGTGGTCTCGGACGACGGAACCGAGCGCTTCGTCGACGACGATGAGATGGAGGCCTGGGAGCGGCAGGCGATCGTGCCCTGGCTCCGCCGCGAGCGGCACGGCACGCACATCTACCACGTGCTGGAGGGGCCGGATGGGGAGCCGCGCTTCCTGCGCGCGTGGTTCGTGAGCGTGGCCGAGCGGATGGACCCGCCCGAGGGCGTCGGCGACGACGAGCCGTGGGTCCACGTCGACGTCGGCGAGCAGACGCTGGTCATCTACCGCGGCGCGACGCCGATCTACGCGACGCTGGTCTCGAGTGGCCTGGAGGGGCACGACACGCCGATCGGCGAGTTCACCATCCGCCGCAAGTTCATCTCGGACACGATGGCCAACCTCGGCCCGGACGCGGGCGACGATGCCTACCGGATCGAGGACGTGCCGTGGACGCAGTACTTCGCCGGCTCGGTCGCGCTCCACGGCGCGTTCTGGCACTCGCGCTTCGGCCTGCGCCGCTCCCACGGCTGCGTGAACCTGGCGCCGCGGGACGCGCGCTACGTCTTCGAGCACACCTGGCCCGACGTGCCGGAGGGCTGGCACGGCGTGAGCACCGAACCGCACAGCGGCTTCACCGGCAGCCGCGTCATCGTCACGGAGTGAAGGCATGGACCCCGTTCGCATCTGCTTCGTGTGCCTGGGCAACATCTGCCGCTCGCCGACGGCGGAGGCCTGCTTCCTCGACCTGATCGAGCGCGAGGGCGTGGCCGATCGCTTCGTGGTCGACAGCGCCGGCACCGGCGGTTGGCACGTCGGCGAGCGCGCGCACCCCGAGACGCGCGCCGCGGCCGAAGCGCGCGGCGTGGAGATCCGCAGCATCGCCCGGCAGTTCACGGCCGGAGACTTCGACCGCTTCGACTACGTCATCGCGATGGACGGGCAGAACCACGCGAACCTGCTGCGGCTCGCGAAGGACGGCGCGCAGCGGGCCAAGGTCCACCTCTTCCGCGACTTCGATCCCCGCTCGCCGAAGGGCGCCGAGGTGCCGGACCCGTACTACGAAGGCGGTTTCGAAGGCGTCTTCGACGTCTGCCAGGCCGCGGCGCAGGGTCTCTTGGCGCACCTGCGCGACCGATGGTGAGGCGGGCCGTCCGAGAGGAGCTGGCGCGGGCGCTCGGCAGCGCGGTGGGCGACGCGCGCCCGCTCGGCGGCGGCGACATCAACGACGCCTGGCGCGTGTCGCTGGCCGACGGACGGCGCTGCTTCGTGAAGACGAACGATCGCGCGGCGCCCGAGATGTTCGTGCGGGAGGCGGCGGGGCTCGCCTGGCTGACCGAGGCGAACGCGATACGCATCCCGGAGGTGCTGGCGGCGAGCGAGATCTTCCTGGCGCTCGAGCTGATCGAGCCCGGACGGAAGGCGCCCGACTTCGCAGCGCGGCTCGGGTGCGAGCTGGCGGCGCTCCATCGTGCGGGCGCCGACCGCTTCGGCTGGCCGGAGGACAACTTCATCGGCAGCCTCCCGCAGGACAACGGCCACGAGCCGGACTGGCCGAGCTTCTACGTGGCGAGGCGGTTGGCGCCGCAGCTCGAGCGCGCCGGCGGGCAGATCGACGGTGCGCTGCGCCGACGCTTCGATCGGCTCTTCGAGCGGATGGACGAGGTGGTCGGGCCGGCCGAGCCGCCCGCGCGCCTGCACGGCGATCTCTGGGGCGGCAACTGCCACGTGGGCGAGGACGGCGCGCCCGTGCTGATCGACCCGGCCGTCTACGGCGGCCACCGCGAGATGGATCTCGCCATGATGCGGCTCTTCGGCGGCTTCTCGGAGCGCTGCTTCGCCGCCTACGACGAGGCCTACCCGCTGGCCGACGACTGGGAAGCGCGCATCCCGCTCTACCAGCTCTACCCGCTCTTGGTGCACGTGAACCTCTTCGGCGGCGGCTACGTGAGCTCGGTCGAGTCGGCGCTGGCCCGCGTCATCTGATGGGATGGCGGGCGCCGGCCCGTCCACGTGCATCGTGGAGAACGCCCGCCGGCTCGGCTGCACGCTCTTCCGGCGGCGAACGTGCGCGGCTCAGGCTTCGCGCGAGCGGAAGATCCTCGAGGGCTCGAGGCTCTTGAGCGCGACGCGCTCGATGAGCCTGCCGAGCGGATCGCGCTCGCGCTTGCCCGCCAGGCGGCGCTCGGCCTCCACGTAGGCCGGGAAGTAGCGAAGTCGCCTGGGGACGAAGCGATGACCGGCCCTCAGCGCGGCGACGGAGCGTGCGAAGACCTCGCGCTCGATTCGGCCGAAAGAGAGCCCGAATCGATCCCGCAGCTTCGGGGGCAAGAGCCCGGCGGTGAACACCTCGAACCAAGCGGTGAGGGGCGCGTGGGCGGGCGTCGGTGGTCGGAAGAGAAAGCGCCGCATCTCGGCCGCGGGCGCGCCGACGGCGATTGTGTCGCTGGCGATGGTCTCCGCGTAGTAGCGCGCGAACGCGCGGTAGGTCGACGGCAGCACCGAGTCGGGGATCCCGAAGAGGTAGGCGAAGAGCTTCGACTCGGCGTAGTAGCGCTCGCGCTCGTCGTCCGAGAGCACCCGCACCAGCCGCTCGTAGACGTCGAGCGCGGTGGCCAAGAGGGTCGCGTGCACCCAGAGGAGCGCCTCTTCGTCGTTGGCGAGATAGCGGTCGCCGCGCGCGAACGCGCCGACGTCCTCCTTGATGCGACCCCGGATGCGCTGATGCACGTCGTGCACTCGCCGCGCCGCCTCGAGCGCGTGGTCCAGGTCGCCGAAGACCATGGCGAAGACGTTCATGAAGGTGCGGGAGAAGCGGCCGACCGGATTGCTTCGCGTGGCGCTGTGCTGGTCCACCGCGTGGGCCACGAAGGGATGCGCGAGCTGCAGGAGCGCAGCGCAACCGCCGCCGAGCATGATCACGCTCTCCCGATTGACCTCCCACGAGAGCGAGCCCGGGCCGTAGATCCCCGCCCGCGGATCCCCCGTTCGGGCGGCGAGCATCGCAAGGTGCCGCTCGAGATCCTCTCGCGTGACCGTCATCGTTGCCCCCTCCGTGCGAACCCGCCGCGGCGCGCGTGAGCCGCCGGGCTCGCTCTCAGTGTCAGTGGCAACCCGGCGAGCGTCAAAAGCGCCCGAGAGCACGATTGGTCCGTTGCGACGGGCTGGAACGCGCCGAGCGGCGGACCCCCGCCCCGACCCCGGAGCGCCAGACGGGGGTCGCCCGCACTCGCCCCGACGACTTCGAACGAAGTCGCGCGCTACGGGCGCGTGATGGACGCGCTGTAGGTGCCGCCGTACGTCGAGAAGCCGTCGACGTAGAAGCCGAAGAGGCCCGCGCCGGCCGCCACGGTCGTCGAGATGCTGGAGCGGAGGGAGCTCGCCGAGCAGCTCGAGTCGTCGTCGTTGCAGACGAGGCTGCCGCCCGTCGCGCCGCTCCACAGGTAGATCGCGGTGTCGTAGTTCGTGGTGGTGTTGCAGGTGTTGGCGCTGAACGTGCCGCCCGTGTCGCTCGGGCACTGCGCCCAGTAGTACATGTGCTCGGGCGCCGTCCCCGTGCGGCAGTCGTCGATGACGCCCGTGCCGGACGTGCTGCCGTTCTGGGTGGAGGCTCCCGCGGGCAGCGCGGTCGCCGTTCCGTCGTTCCCGACCGGCAGGTGCTGAATGTTCAGCGTGAAGTTGCCGGTGCTCGTGCTGAAGCCCTCGACCATCACGTAGTGGGTGCCGGCGCCGAGCGTGCGGACGATCCGGCTCTGCGCGGTCCGGCAGGCGTCGTCCGTGCAAGAGACGTTGGCGCCCGTGCACGCGCCGTCGCGCATGCCGATGTATGTGTCGTAGCTCGAGCCGAAGGTGTCGATGGAGACCACCTCGGTCCGGCTCAAGGTGAACGAGTACCAAACGTCCGCGGCGCCCGAGCACGAGCCGGTCGTGTTGCTGGCGGCGGTGGTGGAGCCGGTCACGGTCGTGGTCCCGGCGCTCAAGGTGATCGGCGTCGCCGCCGTGCACGCGTCGTTGGCGGGGGTGATGGTGGCCTGCAGCGTACCGGCGCCCTGATTGGTGCTCCCGAAGCCGTCGACGATCACGTAGTAGGTGCCTGCGTCGAGCGTCGTGGTGATGCGCGAGAGCGTGCCCGACCCGCTGTCGTCGTCGCAGACGACCTCGGTGCCGGCGCAGCTCCCGGAGTGCAGGTGGAGGACCGTGTCGTAGCTCGCGCCGGTCGTCTCGAGCACCACGTCGGAGCGGTTGGCGAGCGTGAGCTGGAACGCGACGTCCGGCGCGCTGGCGCCGCCGCCGCAGCTCGCGCTGAAGCTCCCCGTCGCTCCGCAGGTGGTGTACGCGAACGAGCCCGACGCGCTCGATCACCGTGGCCCCGCCACAGCTGTCGTTGCCCGGCGCGGCGCCGAGATTGCAGGTGCCGACCGTGCAGGAGCCGGTGCAGACCTGGGTTCCCATGCAGGCGCTGACGGTGCAGCTCGCGCTCGTCCCCGCGCAGCAGCCGAAGCCGTCGTCGCATGTTCCGTTGCAGTCGTCGTCGACCCCGTTGCAGACCTCGGCCGGCGGCATGCAGGTGCCCAGCGCGCACGTGCTGTCACAGGTCTGCATTCCGGTGCTGCCGCAGCTCGTGGTGCACGACTGGCTCGAGCCCTGGACGCACGCGAAGGTGTCGTCCGCCGTGCCGTTGCAGTCGTCGTCCATCCCGTTGCAGATCTCGGCCGGCGGCATGCAGGCCCCCAACGCACAGGTGCTGTCGCAGAGCTGCATCCCGGTCGTCCCGCAGCTCGTGGTGCACGACTCGCTGGAGCCCTGGACGCAGGCGAAGGTGTCGTCCGCCGTGCCGTTCCCGTCGTCGTCGCAGCCGTTGCAGACCTCGGGCGCGGTGCAGGGACCGACGGTGCAGGTGTCGGTGCAGTCCTGGGTGCCGTCGGTCCCGCAGCTCGTCGTGCAGGCGAAGCCGCTCGAGCCCAGCGCGCACTCCATGCTCGGGCCGTCGTCGGCCGTGCCGCTGCAGTCGTCGTCCACGCCGTTGCAGGTCTCCGTCGCGCCCGGATGCACGTTCGGGTCGGAGTCGTCGCAGTCGGTCCCGCCCGGGCAGATCATCGAGATCGCTCCGTCGCCGTCCATGTCGAGCGGGCAGGGGCCGGCGTCGACGGACGCGTCCACGCCGCCGTCGCTGGCGCCCCCATCGCCCGCGCTCGCGTCGCCCGCGCTGGCGTCGGGCATCGGGATCATGGCGTCCGAGGGGATGGCTGCGTCGTCGGAGGTCGCGGCGTCCTCGGGAGGCGCGGCGTCGTCGGGCGCCGACGCGTCCATCGTCTGCTGGTGCCCGGCGTCGTGGCCGGGGCCGCCGCCGGCATCCTCCGCCCCGCCGCCGGAGGCGCAGCCGGCGAGCGCGAGCAGAGAGGAGACGACCAGCAACGAAGAAAGATGCTTCCGAGAATACACGACCCGACCTCGACGATGAATGATTGGTCACCTTACCATGAATCGGCCTGCGAACGTCGTGACGGGCGCTACCCTGCCGGACCATGCGCGGCGTCATCTTCGACCTCGACGGCACCCTGGCCGACACGCTCCGGGACATCGCGGCAGCGATGGAGCACGTGCTCCGCGAGCGCGGTCTGCCCGGCCACGACGAGGCGGCCTACGCGCGCTTCGTCGGCGAAGGTGCGCGCATGCTCGTGCAGCGCGCGCTCGGCGACCGGATCGACCGCGAGGACGAGGTGCTGGAGGCTTTCCGCGCGCGCTACTTCGCGCACTTGTTGGGCCGCACTCGCCCCTTCCCGGGCGTGGAGGCGCTGCTGGCGGAGCTGGCGCGCCGCGGCGTGCCCACGGCCGTCTTGAGCAACAAGCCGCACGAGGCGACGGAAGAGGTCGTCCGCGCGCTCTTTCCGGATCACCCCTTCCTACGGATCGTCGGCGACCGTCCGGACTACCCGCGCAAGCCCGACCCGACGAGCGCGCTCGAGATCGCAGAAGCGCTCCACCTCGCGCCCGCGTCGATCCTCTTCGTCGGCGACACCCAGACCGACGTCGGCACCGCGCTCGCCGCCGGCATGATCCCGATCGGCGTCCGCTGGGGCATGCGCCCAGCCGAGGAGCTGAAAGAGGCCGGCGCGACGCATCTGATCGGCGAGCCCGACGAGCTCTTGGCGCTGCTCTGACGCACGGCCAGGATCCACGCGCCGAGCTCCGTTCCGGGTGGTCGTGCGAGTCGCGCGAACCGTCACTTCACTCGGCGCGCGAGCGCGCTACTCGGGGCAGTGCACGGGCCGTGGGCCCGGAAAGCGGACGCGCGGATGCTCGGGATCGAAGAGCGAGAGCGCGCGCAGGTGCCCGCCCCGCTCGGTGAGCGCTTCGGCCATCGCATCACGCACCGCTTCACCGTCCTCGAGCGTCACGCGATCCTCGCCCAGCGCGCCGAGCGCTCCATCGCCGCCGGTGGCCAGAAAATCGGTGGTCAGCAGCGTCAGCATGCGGTTGGGACGGAGCGGACGCCCTCGCTCGTCGAGCACGCGCACGCTGAGCTCGCCGTCGTCGCAGGAGGCCTCCGCTTGCACGCCGCTGACCGAGAAGAAGCTGCCCGTCCGCTCCAGCGAGTCGGCGAGGACGTGGGCGAGCTCTTCCACGCTCAGGCGGATGAGCGCGAAGCGATTGTCGAAGGGCGACGCCTGGTAGAGCGCGCCGTAGGTCAGCTCGCCCTCGGGGAGATCCGCTCGCAGCCCACCGCCGTTCGTCAACGCGACGTCCGCGTCCGGCCGCGCCGCGCGCATCAGATCGGTGAAGAGGTTCCCGAGCGCGCACTCCTCTTCGCGCGAGCGGGTGATCGCGCTCTCGAGCACGACGCCGAGTGAGCGCTCCCGGAGCGAGCGGGCGTTGTCGATCGCGGGCTGGAGCGCCTCGGCCACCCGCGCGTCCGGCTCGATGGGGTGCCCGTCGTACTCGCCAGGCTCGCAGTCACCGGCCGCGAACGAGCCGCTCTGGCAGAGGTTGTGCGGCGGCTGCGGCAGCGCCTCGATCACGCCGCGCGTTGGATCGACCCGCAGATCCACCCGGCCGAACGCGCGTCCGTAGGCGTACGACTCGACGATCGGGATCCCGTGGACGATGTGCGCGACGCCAGCGTGGGTGTGACCGGCCACGATGACGTCGACCGCCCCCTCCGGCAGGGCCTCCGCGACGTGGAAGATCTCCTGATCCGACTGGCAGGCAGAGAGATCGTGTCGGATCGTCGAAGCGATCGCACATCCCGCCGGCGTGGGCCGCGACCAGGACCACGTCGGCGCCGCGCGCCCGGAGCGAGGCGGCCTCCTGCGCGATGGCCTCGGCGAGCGGCTCCATGCGGAGGTCGCGCACGTTAGCGGCGATGGTCGTCGTCAGCGTGTCCTCGGTGGTGACGCCGATGACGCCGATCTGGACGCCCGCGCGTTCGAAGAGCACCGAGGGCACCACGTGATCCCAGCGGACGTGCTCGCCGTCGTCGGCGCGCAGCAGGTTGGCGCTCAAGAGCGGGAAATCGGCCTGCCGCGCCCGAGCCAGGAGCGCGCCGCGCGGGTCGTCGTCGGGCGACGCCGCCGTGACGCGCTCACCGACCGGTCCGTAGTCGAACTCGTGGTTGCCGATGGCGGCCGCGTCGTAGCCGAGCAAGCCGTACGCCGTGATCACCGGCGCGCCCTCGAGCAGGTTCGACTCCAGCGTGCCCTGGAAGAGATCGCCGCCGTCGATCAGCACCACGCCGCCGTCGCCCTGGCGCTCCTCGCGCAGGACGCGCAGGTAGCCGGCCAGCATCGGCAACGCCCGCACGTGGCCGTGCAGATCGTTGGTACCGATCACGGTGATGGTCACCGGCTCGGCGGGGGAGGCCTCCGCTTCGGGCGCCTCGGACTCCGGGGCGGCCGGCGTAGCCGGCTCGGGCGGCGGCGCGCTCCCACAACCGAGCGCGACGAGAACGGCGAAGACGAGCGGCAGACGATGAGAAGGCATGCAGGCGCCGATGATAGACCGGGTGCGCGAGCGGGCCAGTGACGGCTCTCGCGCAGGCCTCGGAGGCGCGAAGAAGGGACCGCCGCTCGCCCGACGGCGATTGGTTCGGTCCGCCGGTCGCCGCGCAGGACGTGGGGCCGGCGCGGCGAGCGCGAAGAGTGACGGCGGAAGGCGAGCATCGACACGCCGCGCAGCTCTTCCACGGCGGCGAGCCGTCACGGCGGCGCGGCACGCCCAAGCCTGAGGCGCCCGACCGTGTCTCGTTCTCCCGACGCCGCGAGCGCTTCCTCGCTCCGAGAAAAAGCTCGCCGTCGCGGTCACGTTTGGCGCCCACGCGGGCACGTGGTTGGGGGAGACTCGATGCAAGGGAGGTTGGGGATGAAACGCTCGCTGGGGTTCTTGGCCGTCGTCGGTGCGCTCTTCGCGCCGGGCGCCGCGCACGCGTTCTGCGGCTTCTACGTGGGAGGAGCGGAGAGCTCGCTCTACAACGACGCGACCATGGTGGTGATGATGCGGAGCGGCACCCGCACCGTCCTCTCCATGCAGAACAGCTACGAGGGGCCACCCGAGCGCTTCGCGATGGTCGTGCCGGTGCCGGTGGTCCTGCAACAGGACGACGTGCGCACCCTCGACCGCGGCGTCTTCCAGCGCATCGATCGCCTCGCGGCGCCGCGCCTGGTCGAGTACTGGGAGCGCGATCCTTGCGCGCCCATTCTGCCCCAGCGGAGGTACCGGCGAGGGGCGATGGTCCCGAGCTCCGCCGCAGCGCCGACCGGCAGGGCAGGCGGGGGCCTCGGCGTGCGGATCGAGGCGCAGTTCACGGTCGGCGAGTACGACATCGTCATCCTCAGCGCCGCGGACTCTTCGGGCCTCGACACCTGGCTGCGGCAGGAGGGCTACCACATCCCCGCCAACGCCGAGCCGGCGCTCCGCCCCTATGTGCAGGCGGGCACCAAGTTCTTCGTGGCGCGCGTCGACCCTTCCCGCGTCACCTTCCAGAACGGCCGCGCGGTGCTCTCGCCGCTCCGCGTCCACTACGACACCGACACCTTCAGCCTTCCGGTCCGGCTCGGTCTCATCAACAGCGCCGGCACGCAGGATCTGATCGTCCACATCCTCGCGCCGAACCAGCGCTACGAGATGGCGAACTATCCGAACGCGTTCGTGCCGACCAACATCGAGGTCCGGCCTGCCGCCGGCGGGCAGTTCGGCCAGTTCTACGCGTCGCTCTTCGACGCCACTCGCGAAGCCCACCCGAACGCGGTCGTCACCGAGTACGCATGGCAGGCGGGCTCCTGCAATCCCTGCCCGGGACCGACGCTGACGCCGAGCGACATCGCCACCCTCGGCGGCGACGTGGTCGGCGGCGGGCCCGGCATGACCTATCCCGGCTCCTGGACGCTGACGCGCCTCCATCACCGCTACGACCGCGACGGGCTCGACGAGGATCTCGTCTTCCGCGCAGCGCCGCCGGTGGTCGGCGGGCGCGGCATCCCGGATGCGCGCGGGCGCATGGAGCGCGAGGTCCAGCCGAGCGGCGTGAACAACTTCCAGGGCCGCTACGCGATCCTCCACCGCTGGGCGGGGGCCGTCACCTGCGAGCACCCGCGGCGGGGCGTCTGGGGCGGTCCGCCCGGCGGAGGAGAGCCGCCGCCGCGACCCGCGCTCGATCTCTCGCAGCAGTCGCGGCGCAACGTGAACCTGAACCACTACCTCCGGCGGCCGATCCCGGAGCTCCGCCGGCGGCGTCACCACCGCCGTGGCGGCGCGCGCAAGGAGGCGGCGACCCTCCCGAGCCAGGCGCGCTGGCGAGACGACCCGGCACCCGCGCCCGTGACCGCGTCGGCGAGCCTCGCCGGTTGCTCCGTCGGCCGCACGGTCGGCCACGGCCGCGCGCCGGCCGGCGTCGCGCTCGCTTTCGGCACCCTGCTGGCCGGATGGGCGCTGCGGCGGCGGCGCTGACGCGAGAACTTTCACAGGCGTGGGACGTCCAGAAACGACCGGGATGATGCAGGCGAGCGAGCGAGCACCGAGCTTCGAGAGGCGGCGCGCAACCGGCGTCTGCCTCGCGAGCCGCGCGCTCGCGGCGCTCGCCCTGGCCATGCCCCTGGCCCTCTCGGCCACCGGCTGCGAGCTCTCCAGCACCGCCCGCGCCCAGCGAAGCGACTCGCGCGCGACGCGAACCGGAGCCCGCCCGCGCTCGAGCCGCGAAGGGATGCACGACGGCGCGGCTCCAATCGGCTCACACGACGGCAACACGAGTCATCGCGGCATGCACGACGGCGAAATGCACGCGGGCACCGCTCACCGCTCGACGCAAGCCGATGGAACGCACGCTGCCGCCACGCGCGGCGGCGACGCTCACCCACCGATGCACGACCGCGAACGTCACGGCGGGATGCACGCCTCGCACGACGACGCGATGCGGGGTGGCGAAGCGCACGACGGGATGCACGGCTCGACCGGAGCGTCGACCGCCGTGCTGCCCTCGAGCGGCGGCCTCTTTCCCGAAACCCAGCTCCGGCTCTTCGAAGGCGACCCGCGCGACGTCGAGCAGCTCGCCGACGTCGAGCGCTGCGCCCAATGCCACGCCGACATCGTCGAGAGCTGGCGCGCCAGCCCCCACGCGCGGGCCAGCATGGACAACCCTTGGTACCGCCAGGCCGTCGACTCCTTCCGCGAGCACGCGGGCGGCGAGCGCGGCCGCTTCTGCGCGGGCTGCCACGATCCGGTGCTCCTGGTGGCGGGCGAGGCGGACCAGCCCGTGGCGCCCGACGATCCGCGCGCGCACGCCGGCGTCACCTGCATGGTCTGTCACGGCATCCGCGAGGTCCGCGCCGACGGCTCTGCCAGCTACACGCTGAGCACCCGCGCGGTCCACCTGCCGGACCCGGGCAACCCGCTGTCGATCCGCGAGCACGTCGAGGCGCTGGCGCCGGACCCGCTCCGCACCTCCGAGCTCTGCGGCGCCTGCCACCGCGGGTTCGTCGGCCCGGCGATGGGCAACGCGCAGCACCTCGACGCCGTGGACGAGCTGAGCGCGTGGCGGCGCTCGCGTTACGCGGGGAGCACGGCCGCGCGCCTCGACGAGCCGGTCGAGCGGGCCAACTGCCAGGGCTGCCA
The DNA here is from genome assembly GCA_963832725.1 of uncultured Pseudomonadota bacterium. Classification (GTDB taxonomy): domain Bacteria; phylum Myxococcota_A; class Polyangia; order Polyangiales; family Sandaracinaceae; genus JAEZBP01. The sequence continues at coordinate 1,364,214 of CAWHVG010000002.1, read as the reverse complement.
CATGCCCGCCGACGACGCGCGCCGTGGTGACCTCGCCGCCGACGACCACGGCCAGGTCCACAGCCATCGTTTTCCGGGCGCGCACACCGCCCTCGCCGGCGCGACCGGCGACGACGCCCAGCTCGCCGCCATCCAAACGCTCCTCCGCCGCGCCGCCAGCATCGACGTAGCGGCGGTCCGGGTCGGCGAAGCCCGCTTCCTGCCGGCCGACGGCGCCGACGTACACGGCGGCGAGCACGTCGAGCTGGACGTCGTGGTCCGCAACGAAGGGACCGGCCACCGCTTCCCCGGCGGCACCGTGGACACCCAGGACACCTGGGTCGAGGTCGAGGTCCGCGACGCGGACGGCGCGCGGGTCGCCGAAGCGGGCACCCGCCACGCGACCGAGGACGACCCCGAGGCGCACCGCCTGCGCGCGCTGATGGTCGACGCGAACGCCGAGCCCGAGTACCGCCACCACGTCGAGCGCTTCCGCGCCAAGATCGTCGACCACACCATCGCGCCGCGGGACGCGGAGGCCGCCCGCTACGTGCTCGACGTGCCCGCCGACGCGCGCATGCCACTCTCGATCGAAGCGCGCCTGATGCACCGGCGGCACAACCTCACGCTGGCCCGCGCCGCCTGCGAGGCCCAGCGGACCGCTCGCGGCCGCCTCTTCGTCGCCACGTCCCGTGAGCTCGGCCGCGCGCCGATCGACGCCTGTCGGCCGCAGCCGATCACGCCGCTCGCCAACGCGCGGGTCTGGATCGGCGAAGGCAGCGACCGGCGCGAGGCGAGCGGCGGCGCGACGGCGCCCACCTGGCGGCGCCTCTTCGATCACGCGCTGGCGCTGATCGGCGACGTGCAGGAGCACCTCGACGACGCGCGCCCTTCCCTCGCCGCCGCCATGGAGACTGCGCCCGACTCGCACGCTCGCGCCATGATCCTCGCACAGCAGGCGCGGCTCGAGGGTCGCCAAGGCCGGCTCGAGGAAGCGTTGACGGCCGCAGACCAGGCCGAAGCGCTCTCCGGCCCGATGCCCGCCCTCGATCGCCTCCGCGCCGACGCCTACGCGCAGGTCTGGCGCTGGAACGAAGCCTCGACCGCCTACCGGCGCGCCGCCTTCGCCGCGCCGCTCGACGACACTCGCTGGGTCGACCTCTCCCGCGCGCTCGGCAGCGCCGGCGACGACCGGGGCGCGCTGGCCGCCGTCCGCCGCGGGCTGGCGCTGCAGCCGCGCGACGAGTCGCTCCTGCGTACTCAATACGTCGTCCTCGCCGCCCTCGGGCTGCCCGGTGCCGACGACGCGCGCGAAGCCTACGTCGTCCATCGCAGCCCCGACGCCATCGCCCAGCTCCGCCTGGAGTGCGGGCGGCAGCACGCCTTCTGCCGCGAGGAACGGCTCCCGGTGCGCACCCACCACCTCCGCCCGGCCCGCTGAGGCTCCGCCGGCATCGGCGACTCCTCAGTCTCACGGGTTGCGGACGCAGAGCAGCGGGCTCGGCGCCGAGCTGGAGCAGGGGCCCGAGGTCGGGCAGCAGTTGGTCGGGCACGAGGCCCCACAGGCCTGCCCCTTCGGCCAGCAGTAGTTGTTGTCCGGGCCCGACCCGCCGCACACGCTGCTGGCGGCGCCGCCGTCGGTCCACGCGCACACGCTGGTGCCGCTCTCGTAGCGGGTGATGTTGGCCGCCGCGGCCCACTGTCCAATCAGCATCACCCCGGCGGGCCCGAACCCGACCGGGCAGACGTTGCCCGGGTTGGTGGCGTAGCACCCGACGACGCGGAACTCTTGGCTCCCGGTGCAGCCGGAGTACCAGGCCGTGCAGCTCGTGCTGGGGACGATGGTCGTCTCCGGATAGTCGTAGCCACCACACGAGACGATGGGCCCGGCCCCGCAGACGCCCCCTCTGCACACCGGCGTCGTGCCGACGCACGTGTTGCCACACACGCCGCAGTGGTTGGGGTTGGTGTTGGTGTCCACGCACGCGTCGCCGCACTGCGTCGGCGTCGACCCCCCACAGCTCAGACCGCAGCTCCCGCCGCTGCACACCTCGCCGGCCGCGCACGCCGTCGCGCAGTCACCGCAGTGCGCGCGCGAGCTGGTCAGATCGAAGCACTCTCCGTCGCAGACGCTCTGGCCGACCGGACACTGCACCTCGCAGACGCCGGCCGCGCACACCTCTCCCATCGCGCAGGCCGTCCCGCAGTCGCCGCAGTGCTGCGGGTCGCGAGCCGGATCGACGCAGCGACCGCCACAGGCGATCCGGTCGGTCGGACAGCTCGTGGCCCGTCCTCCGAGCCGGCGTCCCGAACGGTCACACCCCCGCCGCAACCGGCCGCGAACGCCAGCGCTGCGACCATGACACGCGAAAACAGCTGCGAACGCGCCATGCGCACCTCCACTCGAAAGCAGACCGGTCCCACCGACGAAGTCAACGGACCCGGAGAAGGACGCGACCTCCGCTGGAGTGAGCGCGCGGCCCCCGCGTCCCACGGGTGAAAGAGACGCACCCACGTGCTACACGCCGCCGCGTGAGCCTGGTCGTCCTCGAGCACGTCTCCCTGCACTTCGGCGGAAAGCGCATCGTCGAAGACCTCAACCTGCGCATCGCCGAGGGCGACCGCATCGGGCTGATCGGGCCGAACGGCTCGGGCAAGACCACCCTCTTGCGCCTGATGGCCGGCGACCAGGCGCCGGACGGCGGGAGCCTGCGGACGTCGCGCGGCATCCGCATCGGCTGGCTGCCCCAGGACATCGCCGTCGAAGGCGGGCGCAGCCTGCTCGACTTGGTGCTCTCGGGCGTGCCCGGCCGCGCCGCCATCGAAGAGGAGCTGACCCAGGCCGAGACCGACTATGCCGCCGCGCTCGAATCCGGCGGCGACGAAGAAGCCCTCCTCGAGCTGGCCGGCACGCCTGGCCGAGCTGCACGAGCGGCTCGCCCACTTCGAGACCGCTCTTCTCCGAGCACGAGGCCCTGCGCATCCTCGCCGGCCTCGGCTTCGAGCCCGCCGAGCAGCGCCGCGACCTCGGCGAGCTCTCGGGCGGCTGGAAGATGCGCGGCGTGCTCGCCGGCGCTCCTGTTCTCAGCGCCCGACGTCCTGCTCCTCGACGAGCCGACCAACCACCTCGACATGCCGTCGGTGGCGTGGTTCGGCGACTTCCTGAAGCGCTACCCGCGCCCCTTCGTGCTCATCAGCCACGACCGCGAGTTCCTGAACGAGCAGATCGCGCGCGTGGCCAGCCTCGAGGTCGAGGGCGTCGCGCAGTACCCCGGCAACTACGAGACGCTACCTCGCGCCACCGGGCCGAGGAGGAGGAGATCCTCGCGGCAAGGCCAAGAACCTCGGCCCGCGAGCGCGAGCGGCTGACGCGGTTCGTCAATCGGTTCCGCGCCCAGGCCAACAAGGCGCGCGCGGTGCAGAGCCGCGGATCAAGGCGCTCGAGAAGATGGAGTCGGTCGAGACCTACCGGAAGCGCGGACGTCATGCGCTTCTCGTTCCCGCCGAGCGAGCGCGCCGGTCGCCGAGGTGGTCCGAGTCGACGGGCCTGACGCAAGGCCTACGGCGACCACGTGGTCCTGCCCCGGCTCGACCTCACGGTCCGGCGCGGCGAGAAGATCGGCATCATCGGCGTCAACGGCGCCGGCAAGACCACGCTGCTCAAGATGATCGCCGGCGAGCTCGCGCCCGACGGCGGCGACATCGAGCTCGGCAGCGGCGGTCGAGGTCGGCTACTACGCCCAGCACCACGCCGACACTCTCGCACCTACGGACGCGATCTTCGACGAGGTCGTCCAGCAGGCCAACCCCGAGGTCGCGCCAGGCGCGGGTGCGCACCGATCCTGCGGCGCGTTCCTGTTCTCGCGGCGACGACGTCGACAAGCCGATCAAGGTCCTGTCGGGCGGCGAGCAGGCCCGCGTCGCGCTGGCCCGGCTGTCCTCGAGCCCGGGCAACCTCCTGCTGCATGGACGAGCCGACCAACCACCTCGACCTCGAGTCGCGCGGAGAGCCTGATCGAGGCCGCTCGCCACCTTCGACGGCACGCTGGTGTTCGTCAGCCACAACCGGGCGCTGGTCCGGAAGCTGGCCACCAAGATTTGGGCCGTGGAGAAGGGCGAGGTCGTCGAGTACCAGGGCAACCTCGACGACTACATGCGGCAGTGGCGCTCGCGCTACGAAGGCGACGATGGTGCGGGTGAGGGCGCCAAGAGCGAAAAGAGCCCGCCGACGAAGAAGAAGGCCGCCGCGCCGAGCACGCCGCCGCCGAGCGACCCGAAGAAGCCCAAGCTCGGCCGCGAGGAAGAGAAGCGCAAGAAGCGCGAAGAGGCCGAGCGCCGCAACGCCCGCGGCAAGAAGCTCCGCCAGCTCGAGAAGAAGGTCGCCGAGCTCGAGAAGCGCATCGCCGAGCTCGAGACGAAGCAGAAAGAGCGCAACGACCAGCTCTGCGATCCGGCGGCGTTCGGCTCCGAGAAGGACCGCTTCGCCGTGCTCACCGCGCTGCAGGTCGACGCCGAGAAGATCGAGGAGCTCACCGTGCGCTGGGAGGCGGCGCAGGCAGACCTCGACAAGACCGCCGAAGCGCTCGACGCCGCGAGCTGAGCTCGACCTCGCCGTCCTCACCGCGCTGCAGGTCGACGCCGAGACGATCGAGGAGCTCGCCGTCCGCACGGCAGCGGCGCAGGAAGAGTGTGGCGAGGCGGCACAGGCGCTCGACGCCGCGAGCTGAGCTCGAATCTCGCGAGCCGGCGTCAGTCGAAGTGCAGCACCGCGCCGTCCGAAAGGCCGAAGAGGTAGGCGCCCACAATCGTCAGGGCCAAGCTGGCGGCGGCGGACACGCTGACGAACGCCCAGTATCCCCCGTTGTCGGACCCCGCTTCGGCCAAGACCGGCATGCCGACCGCCGGAACCGTGGCCGCGAAGAGGCCCGACAAGAGGACGGGCAAGCCGATGGCGCGCTGGTTCGAGTGGTCGTGATAGTCCGCGCGCAGCGTGCCCGAGCGCGAGACGTCGACCGGCGCGGCCGCGAGGATGGGACCGTTCTCGCGCGAGAGCCCCAGCCGCCGGACGCCGGCGCCGAGGACGAGATCGCACCAGCCCACGCAGAGCGTGTCGGGCGTCCCATCGAGCCGGTGGAGCGTGAGCTGCCCAATCGGCTGATAGGCGACATGCTCGTAGCCCGTGCCGGAGGGCCCGCCCACGTCGCGTAGCTCGGGGACCTCGTCCGCGGGCCCGTGGTAGAGCACGTCCGAAGGGGCCAAGTGGCGCACGCCGACCGCCGTGTTCAGCTCGATGCCGCCGCCGGGGAAGAGCCTCACCAGCCCTTCCAGACGCTCGCCCGTGCGGGTCACCACCACCTCGTGCTGTCCGCCGGTCATCGCCTCCTCGCGCGGGATGCCGGACGCGCAGGCCAAGGTCGCACGATCGGTCAGCACCACCTCCTGCGTCTGCCGGTCGACCACGTCGTAGTCGAGCGTCAGCTGGCTCCGCGCGCCCGAGGTCAGCAACCACCCTCCTCCCTGCTGCTGCACCTGAACGTCGGCGGCGCGGACCCGCGCCGCGTAGCGATCCGGCGTGAGCGGGACCTGGCCGCCGTGCTCGAGAATCGTCGACGTAGGGGCGGATCTGCACGGAACAAATCAACGTGCTGCCTCCCGTGAGCGCGGCGCCGCCGGCCGCCGAGCCGACCCGCACCTCCGTCGCGGCGAGCATGATACGCCGGGGCTCCGGCACGATGCCGCCGTGGCGGAAGAGCGCCGTGCGGGACACGAGCTGCACGGCCGTGGCGCCCGTCGCCGGATCGCACGCGAGAACGCGGAACGCGGCCGCGCCCTCCTCCTCGAAGTTCAGCTCGTAGGACCCGCAGGCAGCCCGGCTGCCGTCCTCGTCGAGGACGATCACGTGAACGACGCCGCCCTCGGACGCGCGGTCGCGCTGGAACGCCGCCACCGCGTTGGGCCACGGCCCGTGCTCCACCGTGTGCAGCCGCAACGAGTGGGGCGGCACCTGGGGAGCCTGCGCCGACGCGGAGACGGCGCACGCCGAGAGCGCCGCGCCGACCGCGAAGCGCACCCATACGCGAGCCAACCCCATGCCCTTCAGGACGGATCGGCGACCGATCCAGTTCCGCGCGTTCGCCCATTGTCGACTTTCCCCGCCGACTTTCACGGGGGCGCCGGGCCTTCGGAGCGCGGGCGGGCCCCAAGGGGCGGCGCGCTGCCCCCCCGGCGTGCCGATCGCGCGGAAACGCCCTCGTTTCACTTCGTTGCGCACCGTGTGGGCGAACGTACGCATCATCCCCACCGGTAGGCCGCTGGCACGGTCGTCGCAAGGTCCGTTGTCGGGAGAACCATCATCATGACAGTCGCCTTGCCCATCCTCGTCCTCGGCCTCGCTCTCGCCGTCCTGATCGGCGTCTCGCTCGGCCTACTCGGCGGCGGCGGCTCCATCCTGACGGTACCGATCCTAGTCTACGTGCTCGGGCAGGGGGCGCACGAGGCGATCGCCACCTCGCTCTTGGTGGTCGGCGCGACGAGCATCGCCGCGTTGGTGCCGCACGCCCGCAAGGGGCGGGTTCGCTGGCGGACCGGGTTGCTCTTCGGTGGGACCAGCATGCTGGGGGCGTTCGCCGCGGGGCGGATCGCCCACCTCATCCCCGGCGTGGTGCTGCTCGTGGCGTTCGGCGCGATGATGGTCGTCACCGCAGTGGCCATGATGCGTCCCCGCAAGGGCGGTTCGGCCAAGCCGCAGGGCGGCGCGCTGGCATACGTGAAGATCGTCGTGCTCGGCCTGGCGGTGGGCGCGGTGACGGGACTCATCGGCGCGGGCGGCGGGTTCGTGGTGGTGCCGGCGTTGGTGTTGCTCGGCGGGCTGACGATGCGCGAGGCGGTGGGGACGTCGCTCTTGGTGATCGCGATGAACTCGCTGGCGGCGTTCGCGGGGCACGTGGGGGAGACGACGGTGAGCTACGGGCTGGCGGCGATGGTGACGGCGGCGGCGGTCCTCGGCAGCTTCGGGGGCGCGGCGCTGGCGGGGCGGGTGCCGCAGGCGCTCTTGCGCCGTGGGTTCGCGTGGTTCGTCATGGTGATGGCGGTGTTCCTGCTGGCGCAGGAGGGGCCGCGAGCGTTCGGGCACGGGGTGTCGTTGTCCTCGTCTTGGCCTTGGGTGCTGGGGCTGTGTTCGGTACCTGCGGTTCTGGGGACTCTGGATTTGATCCGGCTGCACTTCGCGTCTCGCGATGACGGGCTCGGGGGACTGCCTGTGCGTTGATGTCGTCTCGTATCCGCTGCGTGACGCAGTGGAGCGCGTCGATCGCGGCCGGGCCAGACTGCGGGCGTGACCTCGACCTCTTCAGCGCGACGGGTGCTGCTCGGTCGTGGGCTGCGCCGGCAGAGGCTCGGGGATCGTGAGGGGCCCGAGCTCGGCGTCGATTCCTCGGCGGGCACGAGCCGTTCGCGAGTCCGCCTCCAGAAGAGCGGGGCGAGCTCGAGGTAGCGGTCGCGTGGCCAGTGGGAGACGACGCGGATCATGTCGCGGAGGTAGGCCTCGGGGTCGAGACCGTGCAGGCGCGCCGAGGCGACGAGGGTGAAGAGGTGGCTGGTGCTCACGGCGTGATTGTCGCTGCCGACGAAGAGCCAGGCCTTGCGGCCGACAGCGACGCTGCGCAGCGCGCGCTCGGAGCGGTTGTTGTCGAGCACGAGGCGGCCGTGGTCGTCGCGGCGAGCCCGCGACGCACGTAGCGCTCCGTGACCGGGGTCCCATGGCGGCTCGGGTCCACGTCTTGGTGCTCGAAGATGACGCGCTGCTCCGCCGCGCGTTCGATTGTATGGCCGCCGCGCTCGGGGACGTCGAACTCGCGCTCGCCGCGACGCTCGAGGAAGCTCGCGCACACCTTGCGCGGACCACGTTCGATCTCGTGGTCTGCGACTTCAATCTGGGCGGAGAGCGGACGAGCGCAGCCCTCGCACTCGACTTGGCCGAGCAGGGCGCTCGGTGGTCGTCATCAGCGCCGACGTCCGCGCAGCGCGCGTCGCTGTCGGCGCCCGGCTCCCGATTCATCCGAAGCCGGTCACGCTGCGTGAGTTGCTAGGAATGAATGCCTGACCACTCGAGCCGCTCGACGGTGCCAAGGAACGGCATCCCAGGGTAGCGGCATCCGGAGGGATTGCGATAGTCTCGACGCAGGCGTGAGAACGATCGCCGGACGATCGAAGGGGGCCCATTGAACGAGAAACCGATACCCACACTCGCGATCGGCGTGGGTGCGGTGGTGGCCGCGGTCGGCGGCTGCTGCATGTGTGCCCTCGCGCCGCTGGTGTTCTCCATCCTCTGCGGTCTCACCACCATCTACTGCGTGGCAGCCGGGGTGGGACGTGCGCCGTGGAGAGGTCCGCGGTGGGTCGCCTTTCTCGTGGCGGCGGGGAGCCTCGGCATGTCGGTGATCAGCGCCGCCTACTACGTCCAGAAGGACGAGATCGTTGCGCGAGTCCAGGCGGAGCGCCAGGCGGAGGAAGCACGCGCCGCCGAGCACGCGGCGGCGGAGCGCGCTGCGGAGGCGCAGCGGGAGAGAGAACGGATCGCGCGCCAGGCACAGCTCCGGCAGGAAGCGCAGCAACGCCTCGCAACCATCACGCAGCAGATCGATGCCGCCGAGGCGCAGATCAACGCAGGCGACTACGAGGATGCGTCGGTGGCGCTCGGGGCGCCGCTGGCTGCGGCTGGGGAGTTGGCGGGAATGCCGAACCCGCCCACGGGTGCTCCCGCGGCGCTGCAACGTGCCCAAGCTACCCACCAGCGAGCTGTGGGCTTCATCAGCGCTCGCCAGAGTATCGAGTCGGCAACGACGACGGCGACCGGGGCCCGAGCCGCCGCGCGGGACAACGCGCTCCATACGCAGCAGAACATCGACAACGCGCTGGCCGCGCTGAACGCGATCCAAGGCGAGCCAGCCGACGAGTTCCACTCGGACATCGCCCGGGCACGCCGAAACCTGGAGCGGGCCTCACGGAGCATCGCGCCGCAGGTCCGTCGTCAGGAGCGGGAGATCCGCCGCCTCGCAGAGCTGATGGTTCGCTGCGGTACGAAGCCGAGCGATCTCCGCGTGCGGGTGGAGTCGACATCGCTGATGGAGCAGGCGGCGCACGACCCGGACTCGATCGAGGTCGACAACTGCTCGGAGCCGCAGCTCGACAATCGGGCGTGCTGGACCTGGTCGTGCAACGTGCGCGGGCGGAACATGTTCGGTGCGCTGGTGCTGAATCGCCGCCGGTTCCAGATGGACGCGCGCAGGATCTCCGACTCGGTAGCGATCCGACGCAGAGCCTCGGTGCGGCTGGCCTGCGCAATCGTGAAGGGACGTCGAGCGCTCGGGGCGCGCTCCTCGCGCCCCTCGTGTCAACGCGTGTGGATGCCGCCGTTCGTCGGCGCGCTCGTCGAGGGCGAGCACCGACAAGCCGCGGGCGCAACCCGCGACGTGCCCGGGGGACTCGGGGGACGTTGGCCGGAAGGATTCACCGCCCGCGTTGCATCCCGTCGGGCTTCGATAGTTGCCACGAGCGGACCATTCGACGAGGGCCGACTGGAGAGCGGCGATTCCACCTCGGGCGGTGACCGACGCCCGCGCAGCACGGGCCAGAGGATATCGCGCGCAGCGGGCGACTACCTCCGCAGCCGTTCCCGTGGTGACGGAGGAGCCCGACGCCATGGTCGATTGGCTTTGCTCGGAGCTGGACACCCCGACGAGCAGGGACCCGGGTATCGGCGGTCGGGTCCTGTACCGGATCCCCGGTACGGGCATGGGCCGGCGCGCCGTCAACGGCTGTTGACGGGCGCGGCGCAGGGCTTGCGCTCACGAACGGGGCGGGGGAGGATGGATGGCTGACCACACCCATGGGGGTCCGGTGCGCTATCGTTTCGCCTACCTTCTCGTTCTCCTCGTGTCTGCCTGCGACGGACCGTCCGTGCCCGCTGATGGTGGGCCCGACGGATCCACGTTCGATGGTTCGACATCACCTGACGGTGGTGGCGGCGACACGGGCCCCGTTTGTTCGCGGGCGAGCGACTGTGACGATGGGCTCTACTGCAACGGGACCGAGACCTGCTCTCCGGGAGCCGCGGGCGCGGCGGCGAACGGCTGCGTAGCCGGCATGGCACCGTGTTCGACGGGGGAGATGTGCGACGAGACGAGTAGCTCGTGCCTGTCGAGCGAGTGCCCCTCCGACCCCTCGATGCGGGATGCGGACGGCGACGGCCACGAGACGATGGCGTGCCCCGGGGGCGACGACTGCGACGACACCGACGGGAACCGCTTCCCCGGCAACACCGAAGTTTGCCCCGGCGGCGGCGATCCCCTCGACACTCACGACGAAGACTGCGACTCGAGCACGGTCGGCGACCTCGATGCCGATAGCGACACGTACGTGAGCGCCGTGTGCTGCAACGGCGACACCTGCGGACCGGACTGCGACGACAGCAACGGGAGCGTCCATCCGAATGCCGGGGAGGTCTGCAACGGGGTCGACGACGACTGCAACGGCATCGTCGACGACTCGACCGCTATGCCGCTCTGCCCCGGTGGGCTGTGTCTGTCGGGCTCCTGCCGGATTGACTCGTGGAGCGAGTCTTCGGCGCCGTTCACCACGATTACGCGATTCGGGGCCGACATCGACACGTCGGGGCGCGTCGTTGTCGTGAGCCGAGTGAGCGGGACGATTGATTTCGGCGGCCCTCCGCCCGCCCCGACGTTCTCGGATGGTCTCGTTGTGGTGGGGTACGGCGCCGATGGCACGTACGGATGGAACGCCCCGATTCAGGCCGACAACGGTGGGTCCGACCTCGTGAGTGTCTGCTCGGGGCTCGCCACGCCCTTCACGCCCACGGCGGGGGTGGTGACCGACGCGTCGGGCAACGTGTACGTGGCTGCCTGCTGCTCGGGTGGGGGCATGATGCAGAGCACCGTTCAGAGCTTCGGGCCCGATGGCACGAGCCGTTGGACGTACACCCTGTACGACGGCTGTGGCGGGTCCATCGACATCACGCCCTCCGGGACGGTGCTAGTTGGAGGATATGCGAAGGGCACCACCGATCTCGGTGGAGGAGCCGCAGCGAGCCACGCTGCGATGCTCGAGGACGGCTTCGTGCTGGAGCTGGATGCGAGCGACGGCAGCTATGGCGCTGCGCATTGGGTCGGTGGCGCGAACAACGCGCGTGTGATGTCCGTGGCCGCGCGGCCGACGGGCACGGCCCTGGGAATCCAGGCGACGAAGGGAACGGCCACGACGTCAAACGTGTGCTTCAACGTCGGCTCAACGATGCAGTGCGAGTCCGGCTCGTTCGGCGCGCTCGTTGCGCTCAGCTCGGCTTGGGCGGTGGATTGGGAGCAGACCATCGGAACGACGGTCAATGCGGTGGCGTGCGCGCCGGACGGTAGGATCGTCGCTGGGGCCCTCTTCGGAGGCACGCTGTCCATCGGAGGCCCCGCTCTCACTTCCACACCCAGCCACGATGATGGAGTTCTCGCGAGCTTCGACGCGTCGGGTGCCTACCAGTGGCAGCGTCACCTGGCTTCGCCAGGCGTCGTGTCCGTGAACGACGTCGATATCGCGGCGGACGGGACGGCCGCGGTGACGGGCGCATTTAGTCAGACGGTCACGCTCGCCGGCACGCCGAGTGGTGCGGGGCGCACCGACCGCGACCTCTACGCGGCGTGGTATGGCTCGGACGGATCTGAGATGCAGCACGTGGTGGCAGGCGCGAGCGGCAACGACGATTCGCTCGCCATTGCGATCGGCGCGTTCCGAGACACAGCGTACGGCGGCACGTTCCTCGACACCGTGGATCTCGGCGACGGGACCTACACCAGCGCCGGCCTCGGTGACGCGTTCGTGGTTCGCACGACGTACTAACGTCGAAGGATCGGAATACTGCCGGAAGCCCCGGGAGTTGCGAGGCGAGGGGGCTGAGAAGCCCGTGCTGAGGCGTGTCGGGGCCGCCTGGTTCAGCGACGCCGCCCAGCGCCCCGCCAGCGGGCTCGGCAGGTCTTCGTCCGAGCCACAGCCGATGGGGTGGCGCGGCCTATCGCTACGGGGCCGCGGCTCAGCGTTCAAGCTCGTCGACGTGCGCGAGCCGCGTCGAGTGAGGCCACCTCGCCCTCGGTCGGCTGCCCCGCCTTTGTCGCGCGGATGATTGCGCGTAGCTGGGGCTCGACACCCATTGCCCGCTCCACCGACTTCGCCGCCGGGTCGATGTTCACGAGGCCGGCATATCGCGCCTCCATGACCGCGATGGAATGGCCGAGCTGCTTGGCGGCCTTGAAGGCCGCTACGCCGCTCGGGAAGATGGTATCCGCTGCGTGACGCAGTGGAGCGCGTCGATCGCGGCCGGGCCAGACTGCGGGCGTGACCTCGACCTCTTCAGCGCGACGGGTGCTGCTCGGTCGTGGGCTGCGCCGGCAGAGGCTCGGGGATCGTGAGCGGCCCGAACTCGGCGTCGATCTCGGCGGGCACGAGCCGTTCGCGAGTCCGGCTCCAGAAGAGCGGGGCGAGCTCGAGGTAGCGGTCGCGTGGCCAGTGGGAGACGACGCGGATCATGTCGCGGAGGTAGGCCTCGGGGTCGAGACCGTGCAGGCGCGCCGAGGCGACGAGGGTGAAGAGGTGGCTGGTGCTCACGGCGTGATTGTCGCTGCCGACGAAGAGCCAGGCCTTGCGGCCGACAGCGACGCTGCGCAGCGCGCGCTCGGAGCGGTTGTTGTCGAGCACGAGGCGGCCGTGGTCGAGGAAGCGGGTGAGCGCCGGCTTCTGCCGGTGCGCGTAGCCGAGTGCCGAACAAAGCAGACCACGCTGATGGCGGACGGTGTCGTACTCGAGGTCCACCCACGCGAAGAAGGCGTCGACGTGCGGGCGCAGGTGGGTATCGCGCAAACGCTTGATCTCGGCCGGCGGCTTGCCGCGCCAGCTCGCGTCGAGCTCGAAGATGCGCCCGATGCGGACGAGCCCTTCGCGGGCGACGACGCTCTTCGCGGCCGTGGCCTCCCAGAACTTGCGCCGCGCGTGCGACCAGCAGCCGACCTCGATGCGCGAGGCGCCGTCCTCGTTGTCGTCTGGCGGTTCGAAGAGCGCGTCGAACACGCTCTTGGCGTCCGCCTGCACGTAGCCGGAGAAGCCGCGGAACGCCGCGCCGATCGTCGCGCTCGTCTCGCGCTCGAGGTACTCGAAGAAGATGTGATCGCGGTCCGCGATCTGGACCAGGAAGTGGCCGCGCTTGCAAGGCCGGCGTCGCTTCTCGTGAGTGCGGATCGGCTGCACGAGGAGCCCCGTGGCGTCGGTCGCAATGCAGAACGCGGTCGCGAATGCGTGCATGCGCATGGCGTGCACGATGGTTGCGCCGAACGTCGCGCCTGCGTGCTCGATCCAGCGCGACATCAACCCGCGATCGACGGGGACGCCCTCTCGCGTGAATGCGTCCTCGAGGCGGAAGAGCGGCATGCCCTCCGTGACCTTGCGCGAAGCGATGTGGCCGACGAGCGAGGGCGTCGCGATGCTCCGCGGAAACATCACCGGCGGCATCGGCGTCGTGTACACCGCCATCGCGCCCGTCTCTTCATTGATGGTCTCGGTCGAGCGGTACTTCATCCGAGCGACGACGACGCGGCGCATCCCGCCGCGCTGACGCTTGAGCGAAACGCTCTCCTCCACCCCATGCCGTACGGCCTTGCCCTCGGCGACGAGCGCCTCCAACACCGGGTCGCAGATCTCAATCCGCTCCTCCTCGAGAGGAAGGTCGCGCAGGTCGCGCCGGCCCTTCGGTTTGCGACCCTTCTTCGGCGGCGTCGGTTGGCCTCCGCCGGCCGCGACGTCTTCGTCCTTGCCGATGCCGAGCGTGCCGGCGAGCTCGTCGAGCTCGCGCATCTTCTCCGCGAACTCGAGCTCGAGCTGGGTCGTGTCGACACGCTCCGCCTTCGCCACGAAGAGGCGCTTCTTCAGCAGCTCGAGCTCCTCGCGCAACCGAGCGTGCGACTGCCGCAGCACGTCGCGCTCCTTCTCGAGCAGGGCGATGCGCTGCTCGTACGCCGCGCGCTCGGTCGCGAACGCGGCGCGCTCGGTCGCGACGAGCGCCTCCAGCTCGGCAACGCGTGCCCGTTCGGTGTTGCTCGCGCCCGTGCGACTCACATGCGCTGGCGTAGCCAAACGCGATCGCGTTGTCGACGCTCACGCGTGATCACCACCCCCGAAAAGTGTGAGGTCGGTCAATCAATGAAGGCGCCGGCGTCTTCCGCGTTCCGAAAGCTCTTCGAGGTCGATCCCGTCGAGTAGGTCGTCGAGCTCCCGCTCGCTGAACAGCACGCTGGTCGACTCCGGGTCGCGCGGCTCCGGGATACGGAACGTCCCGCGGTCCAGTCGCTTGTAGAACACGCAAAGCCCTGAAGTGTCCGCGAAGAGCACCTTCAACGCGGTGCGCCGCTTCCCGAAGAACACGAACAGAGCGCCGCTCCGCGCCTTCCGGCCGAGGCGCTCTTCCGCGATCCCCGCGAGCCGGTCGAAGCCCCACCGCAGGTCGATCGGATCGAGCGCGACGAAGATCTCCACCCCGCTCGGGATCACGACGCACCTCCCAGCGCGGCGAGAACCGTCTTCAGCGTCGCGGCGTCGACCCCGGTCGGCACCAGCACTCGGGCGCCATGCACCTCGACGATCACGCTCGCCGCGCTCGACGCCGGCTCGGGCGCGCGCACCACCCGCGCCAGCCGCACCTCCCTCGTCCCCTCCGGCTTCTTCGCCGGCTTACCCACCCCGCGCGCCAGCCGGCTCGACCACCACAGCAGCGTCGAGCCCGCGTACCCGCGCCCCGACGCGTACACCTCCGCCGACTCGCCGCTCGCCCGCCACTCCGCAACACGCTCCGACCAGACCTTCGCGTTCGCCATGTCCGAGGGTCTACCCCCTCGAGCTCCCCGCCGCCTCACTGCCCCGTGCAGCGGATACGTCGTCTCTGCTCGGCTCGTTTCTCAGGACCGGCTGCCGCGAGTGGGCGCTTTGCGGCTTCGTGCTTCGTTCCCGGGGCTGCCGCGGAGGGGCGCTTTGCGGCTTCGTGCTTCGTTCCCGGGGCTGCCGCGGATGATTGTCCGGCGCGGCGCGGGGGCTCGCCGGCTCCTTCGTGGCGGACCCCGCCCCGAGCGCCACGCAACGAACGATTCAAACGACGAATCGTTCGTCACGTGGGCGATTACGGAGCACCCCAAGGCGTCGCCTGCGAGCCCCCGCGCCACGCCTCTCGGGGATTGTGGACAGTCGAGGGGGGCGTGCGAGAAGAGGTCACGACGTACGCGCAAAAGGCGCGCGCACGCCATGACTGCTGACGCCCATCGCTGCTCCGTGGGAGAGGACTGCTGACGCCCATCGCTGCTCCGTGGGTCGGTCTTCGATTCGACGAACTGCCTGTACGAGGCGCTGCCCTACCCATGAGCCACGGGGCTCTCCTCACGTCCGGCCGTGAGCTCGATGGGGTTTCGCCTCGCGCGTGCGTACCGCATGCTCGGCCCATGGCGTGGCGTGGGGAGAGCTGGGCGGAGGTGGTGGCGCGGGCGGCGACGCAGGAGCGGAGACGAGCGCCGCTCACGGAGCGGGAGGACGCGGAGGCGCTGGCCGCGCGGGCGACGCGCTGGCCGCTGGGCCCGGAGATCGAGCGCACCGAGGATGGGTTGGTCCTCGGCGGCGGGCTGACCTCGGTGAACGTGGCGTTCGCGCAGCTCTATCACGTGGAGCCGGTCGATCCCTGGCCCTCGGTCGCGTTCGGCTGGGTCGACGGATTGGAGTCGTGCGCGGCGGTGCTCACGCCCGACGAGATGGACGCCCACGCGTTCGCACAGGAGGTCGAGAAGGTGATCGTGGGCTGCGAAGCGCGCGTGGCGCGCGCGACTCAGCGCGGCTGGCTCGATACGCCGGTGCATGCCTGGGAGCCGGTCGATGCGATGCCCGGCGAGGGCCCGCAGGGGCCCGAGTTGCGCGGGTATCGGTCAGCAGCGGTGGATCCGGATCCGATCGTGGCCGAGCGCATCATCGAGGCGGGCGCGCCTTCGCTGTGGACCTGGGTGTGGGCGCGCCTGAGCCCCCCGCGGCGCATCCAGGCGCGCCAGGTGGTGCTCACGAAGCGCTTCGTCTACGTCCGCGCGCCGAACGGCAGGTTCCGGCTGCCCGTCGGCACGCTGCGCACCTCGCGGCGGACCGAGGACGGCGACTCGATCTACGTCTTCGGCCGCCACACGGAGCTGCTCCTGGTGCACCAACCCGACTGTCCGCTCACCGCCGCGCTCGACGCGCGCCTCGGCTGAAGTCCCGACATCGCTCGTCGCCGTACACGCGACTCCTACGTCCCCGGCGCCGTGTCGCGTCGCCCACGGCAGCGCGTTCGTTGGCCCGCAGAGTGGTGCGCCGTGCGGGTCTCGCCGTCCGCTCGGCGCCGTGCACGGTCCTTGCTGCAGTCGTCGCGCATGACCTACCGACACCACGCACCCCTGCTGGCCTCGTCGCTCCTCGCCTCCCTGCTCTTCGCCGCCGCGCCGATGCCCGTGTCGGCGTGCTGGGACGGCTACCTGGTTCAGACGCCGCATCTGACCTGGACCGGGCCGGACCCTCGATGGCGGGTCGAGCGCGCGAGGGAGGTGGCGGAGTGGGCGCCGCGGATCGAGGCGCTCCTCGCGGCCGCCGACGTGCGAGCGGAGCTGTATTGGGGCGACGCCGAGCTCTCCGACGGAACGAGCCTGGGCCGCGTGCACCACCTCGAATCGGCTCTTCGCGCTCCTCGCGCGTCACCTCCACGTCGACCGGGCGACACGCCGCGCCGCGCGCTCCGCGCCGCCGGGGTTCACGATCCGAATCGCAGCGAGCCGGGATTGGGAGGCCGCGCTCGCGCTCGCCGCACGCCTCAACGAGGCACAACGCTCCGACGGCTCCGCGGGCACGAACGGCATCTACGAGGCGGGCGGGTTCCCGGCCGTCAACGACACCGCGCACGTCGTCACCGCGCGAGACGCGGGTGGTCGCGTGGTCTACCGCGTGCTCCTCGGCACCTTCCTCGCCCGGAGCGAGGCCGACACGGTCGCCCGCGCGATCGCGAGCGAGAGCGGCACCGAGGCGTTCGCCCGGCGCTACTGATCGAGGCGAGCAATCTCGCGCTCGCGCCACGACGATGCGGGCTGGATTCGACGAGGTCGCCGGGCGACGAGCGCGTGGCGGTCGAACCCAGGGCCGTTCGTGGCGCAGGAGCACGCGCTCCATCTCGGCGAAGCGGCGGAACACGCAAGAGCCGGCCGGCGTGCATCGAGCCGGGGAAACGGTGGGGCCCGACGATGATCGTTCCTCGATTTCCTGGCGCCGCGCTGTCCATCGGACTCGCGGCGGCGCTCCCGCTCGCTCCACGTTCTCGTCGGCCGCGTTCTTACGCTGCCGGAGGGCCCGAGTCGGGCCGGGGACCATCGGGCAGCACGTGGATGGCACACCGGCACCGCCCGCGCCGATCGCTTTCGGTGGCGCGCCACCCGCGCTCTGCAATCCTCTCCACGTGCCCCTCCCTCTCGTGCTTCTCCCGGGTCTCGACGGCACCGGTCGCCTCTACGACGACTTCACCGCCGCCCTGCCCTCGCACCTTCGCTTGCAGCCGATGTCGTACCCGGCGGACGAGCCGCTCGATTACGAGGGGTTGGCGGAGCGGGTGCGGCCCGCGTTGCCCGCGGGCGAGCCTTGGATCCTGGTCGGGGAGTCGTTCTCCGGGCCGCTGGCGTTGAGGCTGGCGTCGGAGCGCCCGCCCGGCCTGGCCGGCGTCATCCTGGTGGCGACCTTCGGACGGCGGCCGCTGCCCGTGCCGCCGTGGCTGGTCCCGACGTTCGCGTTCCGGATTCGGCCGCCGCGGTGGCTGGTCCGCCGCCTGATGTTCGAGCCGGGGGCCGCCGCCGCCGATGTCGACGGCTTCACCGACACCCTCACCACCGTGCGCCCCGCCACGCTGGCGGCGCGGGCCCGAGCCGCCCTCGGTGCCGACGTGACCTCCCGGCTCTCGAGTATCGAAGCGCCGCTGCTCTACCTGCGGTCCGGCGCGGATCGCCTCTTCTCCGCCTCAGTGCTCGACGAGCTGAAGCGACACCTCCCGCAGCTGGACGCCGAGGTCGTGCCGGACGCGCCGCACCTGGTGCTGCAGCGGCGGCCCCGCGAGGCGGCGGATGCGATCGCGCGTTGGATCGCCGCCCACGTCCCGGCGAGCGAGCTCGACGACGAGGATCGACCCTCCGAGCCGCGCTGATCCGACCGCCTCGGCAAGGCAACCGGGTCACGATCACGTCCCTCGTGAGGTGCCGGCAGCGGGGACGCGGCCGGCCGCGTCCCCGCTGACCGACTCAGCGGCGGCGGCGCCGGACGATCAGCGCCAGGCCGAGGAGCGCGAGGACGATCGGCGCGCCCGAGGAGCGAGCGCGGCCGCCGGCGGCGCGGCAGGAGCAGCCGTGCGAGATGACCATCCCGCCGGCGTCGGCCGAGTTCGTGGTGGCGTCGAGTGAGACGCTGGCGTCGTTCGGGCCGGCGTCCTCACCGGCGTCCTCACCGGCGTCGTCTCCGCCGTCGGTGCTCGCGTCGGCGGCGACCGCGGCGTCGGACACCATCGGGCCGGCATCGAGGAGGCTCGCATCGGGCACGCTCGCGTCCGCGACGCTGGCGTCGAGCGAGCGGGCGTCGGTGAGGCCGCCGTCCACGAGACCGGCGTCGGGCATGCCAGCGTCGGGCATGCCGGCGTCGGGCATGCCGGCGTCGGGCATGCCGGCGTCCATGCAGATCGGGTCCGGCGTGCCCATGCAGGCGCCGCTCCCGTCGCAGGCGTCGGCGGTGGTGCACGCGTCACCATCGTCGCAGCTCGTTCCCGACGCCACGTTGGTGTGAGCGCAGCCGCTCGTCGAATCACAGGAGTCGGCGGTGCACGGGTTTCCGTCGTCGCAGCCGAGCGACGAACCGCCGGCGCAGCTCCCGCTTCCGTCGCAAGCGTCGGCGGTGGTGCAGGCGTTTCCGTCGTCGCAGCTCGTGCCGGCCGCCACGTTCGCGTTCACGCAGCCGGTGGTGGCATCGCAGGAGTCGCTGGTGCAGGCGTTGCTGTCGTCGCAGCTCACGGCCGTGCCGGCGCAGCTCCCTGCCCCGTCGCACGCGTCGCCCGTCGTGCAGGCCGAGCCGTCGTCGCAGCTCATGCCCATCGCCACGGCCGCGTGCATGCACCCCGCCGCGCTGTCGCACGCGTCCATCGTGCAGGCGTTGCCGTCGTCGCAGCTCATCGTGGTCCCGCCGCCGCAGGTGCCCGACGCGTCGCAGGTCGTGGCGCTGGTGCAGGCGTCGCCGTCGTCGCACGCGGTGCCGGTCAGGGGCGTGTGCGTGCAACCGCCGGAGCCGTCGCAGGCGTCCGCGGTGCACGGGTTCATGTCGTCGCAGCTCACGGTGGTCCCGCCGCCGCAGGAACCCATGCCGTCGCACATCGAGGCCGCCGTGCAGGGGTCACCGTCGTCGCAGCTCGTGCCCATCGCCACGCTCGTGGTCGCGCAGCCGGTGGCAGAGTCACAGGCCGCGGCGGTGCACGGGTTGCCGTCGTCGGGGCAGGTCACGGCCGAGCCGCCACCGCACGCGCCGCTGCCGTCGCAGGTGGTGCCGCTGGTGCAAGCGTCGCCGTCGTCGCAGCTCGTCCCGCTCGGGATGGCCGTGTTCGCACAGCCGAGGGCCGGGTCGCACATGTCGGCCGTGCACGGATTCATGTCGTCGCAGACCACCGCGCTACCGCTGCCGCAGGTGCCGGCCCCGTCGCACGTCGTGGCCGTGGTGCAGGCGTTGCCGTCATCGCAGCCCACGCCCATCGCGACCGGCGTGTGCGTACAGCCGCCGGTCGGATCACAGGCGTCGGCCGTGCAGGGGTTCATGTCATCGCAGTCGAGGGCGGTGCCGCTCGCGCAGGTGCCCGCGCCGTCGCAGGTCTCGTCGCCGTTGCAGAGGTTGCCGTCCGCGCAGCTCGTCCCCATCGCGCTGTCGGTGAACACGCAGCCGCTGGCCGAATCGCAGGAGTCACCGGTGCAGACGTTGCTGTCGTCGCAAGTGACGGGCGAGCCGCTGCCGCAGGCCCCGAGCGCGTCGCAGGTCGTGCTCTGGGTGCACGCGTCACCGTCGTCGCAGCTCGCGCCGGCCGCCGCCGCCACGCAGGCGTGCGTATCGCAGAGCTGGCAGCTCCCGCAGTCCGCCATGCTCGCGCAGTCGTGGGTGACGATGGCGAAGTCGACCGAGCAATCGTCGGTGTCCTGCGTGACCGGATCCCGCATGGGCACCTCGGCCGCGCCCGGCGCGGCGAGCGAGATGATGCCCGAGTAGGTGCCGCTCCCGTAGGCCACGACGTCGTCGATGATGTGGCCGGGGCCGAGGACCAGGATCTGATCGCCGCCGTTCGCGAGCGCGAACGAGCCCGACGCCCAGTTGCTGTCGCCGACCATGTTCGGCGTGCTGGTGTCCGTGCCACCGAAGGCCGCGTCCGCGTGATCGCCGTAGGCGGTGACGTACGCGTCGCTGCTGCCGGCGACGACGATGCTCGCGCCAGCCGTCAGCGTGCCGGCAGGGAGCATCCCCATGCCTTCGTGCGCGTCGACCGTCGCGTCGCCGACCTCGTAGTTGCCGAGCTCGAGCTGCACCGGCGTCTGATTGCGCAGCTCGATCCACTCCGTGCCGTTGGAGAGGAAGCGCGTCACCGAGAGGGGCGCATAGACCTCGCCGCTCCCGTCGAACCAGGCGTCGAAGTAGTAGTTGATGACCTGGTCGCTCACCTCGGCGAAGGTGTTCGGGAAGGGGCCGGTCGTCGGATCGCCGTAGTCGGTGACGGCGTCGACCGCGTCCGAGTACGTCGGACCGCCGATGTCGATCACGTTCCCGGTGGTCGTGTCCTCGCGGAAGAGCCCCACGGTGAAGCGCGCGGCCGACGCAGGCGCGCTCACGCCGAAGAGCGCCCAGGGCACGGCGATCTCGATGGTGGTGCCCATGGCGGCGATCGTCCCGGTGCCCACCGACGTGAAGCTCGTGTCCAGGACGCGGACCGACGGCTCGGCGCCGGTCGCCTGGGTCTGGATCAGGTACTCCCAGCTCGCAGCGGCGTCGGTTTGCGTGTCGGACAGCCCGGCGAAGTAGGTCTGACCGCTGCCGCTCGCGCGATCGAGGTCGACGGCGATCTGCACCTGCACCGGTGCGGCGCCGGTCGCGAAGCCGTCCGCGGCCGTCTCCAGGCGCACGTAGAGGTTGGTGTCGTCCGCGGTGAACGCGATGGAGGTCAGATCGGCTCGGTCTTCGGGGCTGGAGATGTCGGTGCGGGTGTCGCCGCTGGCGTCCGTCCACACCAGCTCGCCCTGCATCATGTCGTCGCGGGCGACGATGCCGGAGTTGGTCCCGGCGGGCGCGCGGCTCATCCAGTCCATCGTGGACACGCCGTCGACCGTGACCGGGTGCGCGTGCGCCAGAGAGGGCCAGAACCCCGCGAGCGACGCGAGCAGCGAAACGAAGATGAGCGAGCGGCGATCCATGAGGCCCTCCATGCGGTGAAGGATGGTACGGGAAAACCCGCAGCGCGTCAGCCGTCACCGTGCGGCCGGCGGACACTCGTCGCTCTGTCGACACGCTGAAACCGCCTTCGCGGCCCCTCGCCCGACGATCTGGATTGGACGGGCGCCGCGGGCGACCGAGCTCCGCGTCGCGCCGCAAGCGGAACACTCGGTGCGCGGAACACTCGGTGCGCGGAACACTCGGTGCGCGGAACACTCGGTGCGCGGAACACTCGGTGCGCGGAACACTCGGTGCGCGGAACACTCGGTGCGCGGAACACTCGGTGCGCGGAACACTCGGTGCGCGGAACACTCGGTGCGCGGAACACTCGGTGCGCGGAACACTCGTCCGGCTGCGCCCGAGCGGACACGAGGACGGCGGAGAATCACCTGTATGTGGTTCTCGAGCCTCTCGACAGCCGGTTGGCCACCTACAGCTCGTTCCCGAGGCTCTCGACAGCGGGTTGGCCACCTACAGCTGATTCCCGAGGCTCTCGGCAGCCGTTTCGCCACCTACAGGTGGTTCCCGAGGCTCTCGGCAGCCGTTTCGCCACCTACAGCTGGTTTTCGAGGCTGTCGGCAGCCGTTTCACCACCTACAGGTGGTTCCCGAGGCTCTCGGCAGCCGGTTGGCCACCTACAGGTGGTTCTCGAGGCTCTCGGCAGCCGGTTGGCCACCTACAGGTGGTTCCCGTCCCTCCTCGGAAAGGGTCTCGCCGAGGACTTCGCCTCGCACGTCACGTCGTGCCGGCTGATCCGCGAGCGCGGGTGGCGTCGCCCTCGGCGCCGTCTCTACCCCGCGAAGGCGGAGGCCACGTTCTGCCGGACCTCGCACGAAGCGGAGGGCGCCGAGATTGCGGGCCAGATATGCCGCGATCTTCCTGCGAGAGTACCCCACTGAACGAGGCCCGATGGACACGCCGCATGCGTTCGCCGTTCCTTGCCCTGATTGTTTGCCCAATCGGCTGAGGAGAGGGTCCTAGATGTCCGAGACGGAGTCGCGACCGGTATGGCCGAGCAATCGGCGTCGAGATTGGGGGCGCGCCCCCGCAGGAAGGGCAAAGCACTTTCGAGGAGGCTCGCCCCCGAGATTGGCGTCGAGGGCCGGCCAGAACGTGTGCGACTCCCGCAGAGGACATCGTAGTCCCCCGTATCCGTAGTGAGTGCCCAATATCGGCGAGCCATCGGCGTGCGAATCAAGGAACGACGACGAGGCGATGCCACAGCATCGTCGAGGAGGAGTGACGCTGAGTCGCGCGGCGAGAGCCGCCGAGATTGGGTAGGAATCACGGATACGGGGGACTAGTACGACGGCGCGGAAGTTCGGTCCGTCGTACGGTGTGGGGTGGGGGCCCCGCCTGCGGGGGAGGGGGCCTGCCCCTCGGGTCAGCCGAACGCGAGTCGGAGCTGTCCAGGTGGCGAAACGAGGACGGCGGCGACGCGAGCGTCTTGGCGCCTACGCCGCCGTGCCCGCGGCGCCTTGCTTCTTCGCCTCGGCGCCGAGCAGGCCGTGGCGCTTGAGCTTGTCGAGGAAGGTGGTGCGCTTGAGGCCCAAGAGGCGCGCGGCTTCGCTCTTGTTGCCGCCGGCGCGGGCCATGGCGTGCTCGAGGATGCGCGCTTCGAGCTCGGCGTAGGTGCCGGCCCACGGGTCGTCGATCGGCTCGGGCTCGGCGGGGGCCAAGGGTGGGAGATCGGCCAGGCGCACGTTGGGACCGGCGGCGCGCTCGACCGCGCGGTCGATGACGGAGGCGAGCTCGCGGCCGTTGCCCGGCCAGGCGTGCGCGACCAGCGCCTCCAGCGCGTCCGGGTCGATGCCCATGACCTCGCGGCCCGCCGTGCGGCAGCTCCGGTCCAGCGCCAAGAGCACGAGCGAGGGGATGTCCTCCCGCCGCTCGCGCAAGGGCGGCACCGAGAGCACCAGCGGCTCGAGGCGACGGTGGAGCTCCAGATTGAACGCCCCCGCGTCCACCAGCGCGTCGAGCGGGACCCGCGTGGTGGCCACGACCCGCGCGTCCAGGGCATAGCCGGCCGCTCCGTCGGCGGGATGCGCGCGCCGGGTGGCGATGGCCTCCGCCAGCTTGGCCTGCGCGTCGAGCGAGACGGCCGGGATGTCCAGCAAGAGGCAGCTCCCGCCCTCCGCCAGCCGCAGCCAGCCCGGCCTCGTCTCGGCGCTCTCGCCGAAGAGCGCCGCCTCGGCCCGCTCCGGTCGCACCGCCGCGCACTCGGCCACGACGAAGGGCCCCTCGCGCCGGCCGCCGCTCGAGTGCACGAGGTGGCCGATCTCGATCGAGCTCGGTGCCGTCCTCGCCGACCAGGAGCACCGCCGCGTCGAGCGGCGCCACCTCTTGCACGCGGCGCATCAGCGCGCGCATGGACGGGCTGTAGGCGATGACCGGCGTGGTGAAGCGCGCCGGCGCGCCGCCCGCTTTGAGCACGCGGGTGTCCGCCCGCAGCTTGGCCAGCTCCTCGTGCGCGGCCTCCAGCTCCTCGTCCAGCACCTCTCTGGCGCGCACGGCGTCGCGGGTCCGTTGGCGCGCTCGCTCCTGTGCGCTCAGGAGCGAGACCTGCGCCGAGAGGTGCCGGCCGAGCAGCTCGAGCTTGTCGATCTCCTCCAGCGTCAGCCCGGCCCGGCGACCGCCGCGCGGGACGATGAGCACGCCCTCCAGCTCCTGATCGACCGAGAGCGGCACCAGGCAGAGCGCGTCCTCCCGCTCGAGCGCGTCGATCAAGGGGCGGAGATCCGCGCGCCGCACGACCTGCTCGAGCAAGGGCGCGCTGACGACGACCTCGCCCGGCCGATCCGCCAGATGCCCCACGATGGCGGGCGAGGGGTCGCGCTCTTCGACGTGCGCGAGGCCGGCGGCGTCGACCCGGATTTGGCGCGGCGGCTCGAGGATCCACAAGAGCGCGTCGGCGTCGAGCGCGCCGCTGCCCCGACGGAGCGCGGGCAGAACGGCCTCGCCCAGCTCTTCGAGCGAGGTGGCGCCGAGGGCGGCCGCCAGCGCGTCGTCGACCGCGCCGAGGAGCCGGCCGGAGAAGGGCGCGAGCAGGCGGCGGAAGAGCGAGCGCGCCAGCCGATAGAGGAGCGCGCCGCCCACCAGCGCCAGCGCGCTGGTGACGCCGAGCGCGACGGGCTCCCGGGGCACGCGATTGGCGAGCTGGGCCACCGTGACGCCCACGCCGGCCAGGGCGACGCCGCCCGCCAGGACCTGCCGCGTGCTCCGACCCGCGTGCACCTGCCGCCGGGCGCCCAGCATGGCCACGTGCCCAGCACAGAGGGCGAGGAGGCCCGCGGCGATCAGGAGGCGCACCGAGGTGGAGCTCGCGTCGCCGCCGGACGCCAACACCGCCGCCGCCGGCAGGGCCAAGAGCGCGCCCGCGATGCCGAGCTGCGCGAACACGCCGGACGCCAGCGCTTCGGGGGTGCTGCCCAGGCGTCGGCGCGCCAGCCGCATGGCGAGCGCGACCACGAGACAGAGCCCGGTGAAGAGGGGCGCGCTCAGGCGAAAGCGCGGCGGGACCAGCACCGGCTGGCCGAAGAGGTGGAAGGCCGGCGCGAACGAGAGGATGGAGGCGGTCGCGGAGAGGACCCCGAGCACGATCAGCACCGAGACCATCGCGCGGCGGTGCCGGGCCAGCGCCTCGGGGCGGTCCGGGGTGGTGGCGGCGAGCTGCACCGTCATCGCGCCCAGCCACGGCAGCGCCAGCCCGTGGCCGAGGTCCAGGTAGAGCGAGGGCAGCGCCGGACGCGCCCAGCGGACCAGCACGACTCCCGCCAGCACGCCGAGCAGAGCCACCCGACGCACGCCCGCCAGCTCGCCGGTACGCCGCAGGAAAAGAGCGGCAGGGCCGAAAGCCCCAGCGCCAGCGCGCAGGCCGCGAGCGCCACCAGATTCGAGCGAAGGCCCCGACGCCACCGCTTCGGCGATGAGGTAGAGGACCAGCGCGGGCCCGAGCAGCGGGAGGATGCGGCCTTGGCTCACGGCGAGGGGCGTTCGGGGCGGGCGCTCCTCGGGACCGAGGCGAGCGCGAGAGACGCGGCGGACGTGCTGTGGATACGGAGTCCCATCACGGCAACACCGCCCGTGGCGGACCGGTCATCTTATCATCCGGGCCCGGTGGAGCCACCCCGCCGCGGGCCCGTGCTTCTGTGGCCTCGCCGGGGCGGCCCGGTGGTATGTTGGGCTCGTGGTCCGCAAATGCCCGCACTGCGGCGCACGGCATCCCGACGGAACGCTTCGCTGCACGGCCACCGGCCGCCCCATCGGCGGGGATCCGGAGCTCGTCGGCCGGGTCCTGGCCGGGCGTTACCACCTCGTGCGGCTCCTCGGCGACGGCGGCATGGGCGCCGTCTACAAGGCGGCCGATCAGGTCCTGCGCCGCTTCGTGGCCATCAAGCTCCTGCACTCCGCGGTGGCGCAGAACCCCTCGTCGGTCGAGCGCTTCGAGCGGGAGGCGCGCGCGGCGGCGGCCATCGGCCACCCGAACATCATCGACATCCTCGACTTCGGCCGCGAGGGCAGCCGGCCCTACATGGTCATGGAGTACCTGCGGGGGCGCTCGCTCTCGCAGGTCATCGCGATGGACGGACCGCTCTCGATCAAGCGCGCGACGACCATCGCCATCCACACGCTGGCCGGGCTGCAGGCGGCGCACGACCGGGGGATCCTCCACCGCGACCTGAAGCCGGCCAACCTGATGCTGGTGGTGCGCTTCGGCGACAAGAACTTCGTGAAGGTCTGCGACTTCGGGTTCGCGGCGCTGCTGGCGGACGGTCGCACCGACTCGAAGGCGCTCACGCCCGAGCGGACGCTGGTCGGCACGCCGGCCTACGCGGCGCCCGAGCGGATGCGCGGCGACGACCGGCGCGACCCGCGGCTCGACGTCTACTCGCTCGGCGTGGTGCTCTACGAGATGCTGGCCGGGCGGCGCCCCTACGACGCCCCGACGTTCCGCGAGCTGGTGCGCAAGGTCCGCAAGGAAGAGCCGCCGCCGCTCCGCGCCTCGCGGCCGGATCTCCCGGAGGGGCTGGAGCGGGTGGTGATGAAGGCGCTGGCCAAGGACCGCGAAGAGCGGTGGCCGAGCGCCGAGGCCTTCGGCGAGGCGCTCTTTCCCTTCGGCAACGTGCGTGTGCCCCTCCGCGACGAGTCTCCGAGCGACTCGTTCACGATGGAGATGATGCGGATCAAGGCGCGCGAGGCCCGCCACCGCACCCACACGCAGCTCCCGCGGATGCCGGCGATGGACGCCGACGCGACCCAGCCGATGAGCCAGGCGGAAGCGCGCGCGATGCTGGAGGAGCTGGAGCGCGCGACCGAGGCGGCCCGCGCGGCCGAGGCCAGCAGCGTCGACATCCCGATCGAGGTCGGGCCCGTCGTGTCCGGCGAGGAGATTGAGGAAGAGGAGGCGCCGGCCGCGCCGCCGGAGAGCCCGAGCGAGACCACTCGCCGCGCCCCCAATCTGGGCGTCTACAGCGGGCGGATGGTGCTGGCGATCCTGCGCTTCGTGGCGCGCCAGTTCGGCGAGCGGGCGCTCAAGGACGTGCTCGACACCATGCCCGCCGACGCGCGACGGCCCTTCGTGGAAGGGATTGACTCGGACAGCTGGGTGGATCTGCCCTCGGTGAAGACGCTGGTGGAGCACATCGACGCGCGGCTCGGTCAGGACGACCTGCACCTGGTGCTGGAGGCGGGCCGGTGGGCCGCGGAGGGCGCGTTCGACATGATGGTGGCGCTGCGGCCGCCGGCACCTCCGCCGGAGCTCCTGGTGGCGGAGATGCCGCGGATCATGGCGGGCGTGGTGCACGGCATCGAGTGCGCAGTGCGCCGGGTCGGGCGCGGCTACGGGCGGCTCGAGCTGCTCGAGCGCGGCGAACCCTCGCTGACCTTGGCGGTGGGCATGCTCGGGTTCATCGCCCGCAGCCTCGAGCGCTTCGGCGCCGACGACGTCGAGGTCAACCTGCTCAGCGCCCGCGCGCTCGGCGACCCGCAGACGCTGATCGACATCAGCTGGTTCGCCTGAGCTGAAATCCACGCTCAGGCGAAGCGCCGGTGGCCGACCTCGTCCCACCAGCGGCGATAGAGCCGGTGGATCCGCTCGCGCTCCTTCTTGGGCGAGCCGGCGTGAAAGCCGTAGCTCTCCTGCGTGAGGCGCTCGAGCTCGGCGCCGGCGAGTGCACGGATCTTCTCGTCGCCGTGCAGCAGCCCCTCCACCAGCCACTCGATGCGGTGCTCGCCCCCGTGCTTGGCCAGCCAGCTCTTCCAGCGGCGGTAGGAGCGGCCCAGATCGGTGCAGGTGAGGATCACCAGGGCGCGATGGACGTGATCGATCAGCGCCGCGTCGTCTTCCTTGAGGAGCTCGATGAGCTTGTCGAGCATCGCGACGTCGCGAAGGGAGACCAGCGCGTCGACGGCGTGCCGGCGGCGGCTCGGGTCTTTCCCGCGCAGGCGAGCCGTACGCCGGAGGACGACGCGGACCTCGTCGAAG
Source organism: uncultured Pseudomonadota bacterium (assembly GCA_963832725.1). Taxonomy (GTDB): domain Bacteria; phylum Myxococcota_A; class Polyangia; order Polyangiales; family Sandaracinaceae; genus JAEZBP01. The sequence continues at coordinate 1,336,166 of CAWHVG010000002.1, read as the reverse complement.
GCGCGGTAGCCGGCGAAGCGGGGGAGCAGCGCGCACGCCAACTTTCGCACCTGGCCGTCGGTGTCGTACACGCGCTCCGCCACGGCGTCGGTCAGGTCCGGGTGGACCAGCTCGCTGGCGACCAGCGCAGCGTAGTAGCGCACGTCGGCGTGCCCCGAGCCGAGCAGCGAGGCGACGTAGGGGACGGCGCGCTCGCCGAACGCGACCAGGGCGCGCGCGATGACCGAGACGTCGCGGCCTGCCGGAGGCGGACCGCTCGCCCGGCTGCGCTCGTGCTGGAGCGGCCCCGGGAAGGCCTGGATCAAGGTCGGCAGCGCGGCCTCGCCGAGGTAGAGCAGCCCGTGGATGAGGCGATCCCGCGTGCTCGGGTCGCGCTCGCGCAACAAATCCTCGACCTGCGCGTGGACCTGCTCGCCCATGTCGACGATCACCGAGCGAGTGTCCGCGTCCATGCCGCGCGGCGGCGGGCGCGAGGAGGGCGCCTGGATCACCTCGGGGGCAGGCGCACCGTCTTCGTCGTCCTCCCGCCTGGGATCGCGTGGGGAGCGAGAACGGGAACGGTTCGAGGTGCGGCGGGACGCTTCCTGCGCGCCGGCCGGACGCACCACGTCCACCGGAGCGTCGTGCAGCCGATAGGTCCCCTCCACCCGTGGGCGGACCGGCTCGCGCGGCCCGGGTGCCGGCTCTTCGTGGTCGCCGTGGTCGTCGTCGTCGTCGTCGTGGTCGCCGTCGTCGTGGTCGTGGTCGTGGTCGTCCTGGTCGTCGTCGTCCTGGTCGTCGTCGTCCTGGTCGTCGTCGTCCTGGTCGTCGTCGTCCTGGTCGTCGTCGTCCTGGTCGTCGTCGTCCTGGTCGTCGAGGTCGTCGTGATCCTCGTCGTCGTAGCCGTCGAGGTCGTCCAGCCCGTCCAAACCATCGAGGTCGTCGTCCTCGTCGCCCGCCGCGTCGACGATCAGCTCCGGCTCCTCGTCCTCCTCGGGCGGCGCCAGGAGCGCCGCCAGCTCGGGCGCGCCGAGATCCAGCTCCATCGACGGCGGCGGCGGCGGTGCGCTCCGCGGAATGCCCAGGATCGACTGCGGCGGCGCGTCCGGCGCGTGCGAGGGGAGCTCCGCGAGCACCGTCTCGGCGACCGCGCTCTCGGCGACCGCCTCCGGGTGATCCGCCGGCGTGTCGACCGGCTCCATCGCCCTCGGTGTCGCCTGGCCGGGCACCGCGCCCGGTCCGGGCTCGGCCGCCACGCTGGCCCAGCTGTCCTCGTCGCTGGGCATGGCCGGGAGGGTCACCGCCGACCGCCGCCGACCCGGCTTCCACCCGCCGTCGTCGTGAGCCGGCGCGCCGGGACGCGCGCTTCCCGCCGTCTCCGCCATGGTGCGCGCCGCCTCTTTGAGGGAGCCGCGCTCGGCGACCTCCTCCGGCTCGACGTGATAGCCGACACGCTTGCGGCGCAGGATCAAGAGCTCGAACGCCTCCACCACCCGCGAGCCGAAGCGGACCAACTCCATCACGGCGCCGAGATCGAACACCTCGCCATCGCGGTCGCCGTAGAGCAGGATCACGACCCGCTGCCGGATGGCGATCGGCATCACCATCGCGGTCGGCGTGGAGGCACGCCGCAGCGCCCGCGCGACCTCGCGGTCGGTCTCCGTCGCGTCGAGGCGACGGATCTGCGGCGCGAGGCTGCGGCGCGCTTCCGCGAAGACACTCGGCTGCTCGAGCGCGATCTCGATGGAGACGACCTCGTCGGTCGGCGCACCACGGCCCCACGCTTCCCGACCGTCCGCTGCCTCGTCGTGCACCACGAAGAGCGCCGTGTAGTCGAAGAATTTGACGCGCGAAGGAGAAGAGGATCTCCAGGATCTGATCGCGGTCCGCAGCGCGCTCGAGGAGGCGTTCCCCAGCCGCGAGCGTCAGCGGGCCGCGGACCAGGCGGAGGTTCGAGTGCGAGGTCGGCTGGCGCGGCGCGCGAGGTGACTCCTCGGCGGGGCTCGGCTCCGGCGCCTCGTCGGCCGGGGCCGAGGAGGGAAAGACCACGGGCCCGTCGTCGAAGTCGTCCTCGTCGTCGAGTGGGATGCTCGCCACCGGCTCGCGTCGCGGCTCCGCCCGCGCGCCGTCCCTCTCTTGCGTCGTCCGGAGGTCCTCGCCGCGGACCGCCCCGAGCCCGCGCGAGGTGTTGCGGCGCGCGCGGGGCTCGTCGTCGAGGAGCGGCGCCAGCGGCTGCGTGTGGCTCTCGAAGGGCGACGTGGCGGCCACGGCGGCGGGAGTGCCCTTGTAGGGGATCTCGGAGATGTGGGTGCCGAGGTGGGGCGTGGCGCCCGAGCGGATTGCCGGCACCTGGCCCGAGTTCCGCTTGCGCAGCCGGTCCAGGAGGCGGGTGAAGCGGGGCGGCAGCTCGCTGCCGTAGTGGTGCGCCAGCCCGGCCGCGATGCGCACCTCGCAGGCCACCCGGCAGACGATCTCGTAGCCGAGCAAGAACCCCAGCCGCTCGGCCTGATCGGCGCCGAGAGGGTCGCGGACGGCCACCTCGAGCGTGCCGCCGTGCACCGCCAGCGGGATGAGCCGGTGCTCGAACGCGACCTCGGCCGGCACCAGCCGGATCACCTCGGCCGGAACGGCCATCACCTGCTCGCGGCTGGCGGGCGCGAGATCGTGCAACGCCGCCCGATACGCCGCGAGCACGTTCTCCGGCAGCGCATCCATCTCCAGCAGGATGGTCTCGACGTCGCCGCCCGAGATCACTTGCCGTTGGAGCGCGTCCTCGATCTTGCGGACGGGAACGACTCCATCCCGAACCAGGAGCGAGGTGAGCGCGGACATCGGAGGTGAGGTCTCTCGAACGTGCCGCCCCGAGATCGCGGCACCAGGAAGATTGGGCGAGCGCATGTTCGCCGTGCGCGGCGCCCGGTGTCAACGATGGCGCGCCCTCGCCTTCCGGCCTTCAGGAGCGCGCTCGGAGCCCTCCGAGGCGATGCGTGACCAGCGCGACGGCCACCGGCGCCGCCGTCTCCACCCGCAGCACGCCCGGACCGAGGTCCACCAGCGCGAACCCGGACTGCCGCACGAGGTCGAGCTCGCCGTCCGAGAGGCCACCTTCGGGGCCGACCAGGATCCAGGCCGCGCTCCTCGCGCCGCAGGCCTCCTCCAGCGATTTCCGCGTACCCGGCGCGAACGCGATCCGCGCCGCGTCTTCCGGCGCACGGGCCAGCACCTCGTCGAGCGAGGCTGGGGCCAGCACGTCGGGGACGTCGTTCCGCCTGCTCTGACGGGAGGCTTCCCGCGCCACCTTGGCCAGGCGAGCCGAGCGCTTGTCGGCCCGCGCCGGATCCAGCCGCGGCACGCTCCGGTCGCTGGACACGAGGTGCACCGCCGTCACGCCGAGCTCGGTCGCGGCGCGGACGATGTCGTCGAGCTTGCCGCCCTTGGGCAGGCACTGGCAGAGGACCACGGTGGGTCCCGGACGCGCGACGAGACGGGGGCGCTCGGCACGGCAGAGCAGCAAGTCCCCGAGCCGCTCCAGCACCGCGTCCGCCTCGGCGCCGCGGCCGTCGAAGAGCACCAGCGGGTCGCCCTCGCGCAGCCGCAGCACCTTGGCGTGCCGGGTCGCGACCGCGTCGAGCCGTACCTCGCCGCCCTCGTCCGGGAGCGCGGCCGCGTAGAGCCGCCGCGCTTCGCTCACGCGGCGTCTCGGGCGAACACGAGCGCGATCCAGGCGCCTTCTTCGCTCCGGCGCACCAGCCGGAGCCCGCCGTACGCCGCCGCGACCTCGTCGCCCTCTTCGCGCAAGAGGCCGCTCAGCACCAGATGCCCGCCCGGCGCCACCCGCGCGATGAGCGCCTCGGCCATGGGGACGAGGATGACGCTGCGGATGTTGGCCAGCACCAGCGGGTAGGTGCCCTCGACATCGTCGATCGGCCTGGTCGACGCGCTCACCTTCTCCGCCACACCGTTGAGCGCGGCGTTCTCCTCGGTGGCCTGGACCGCCATGGGATCCACGTCCACGGCGATCACCTCGCGGGCGCCGAGCAGGAGCGCGACGACGCCGAGGATGCCGCTCCCGCAGCCGACGTCGAGCACGCGCTCGCCGCCTTCGACCAGCGCCTCCACCTCCCGCATCACCAGCCGGGTGGTCTCGTGGGTGCCGGTGCCGAACGCCTGGCCCGGATCGAGCGTGACCACGACGTCGTCGGGGCCGGCGTCGAAGGGCTCCCACGAGGGCCGCACCACGAGGCCCGAGCCGACGCGGGTCGGTTTGAAGAACTCCTTCCAGCGCTCCTTCCAGTCGTCGCCCTCGATGTAGACGAGGCGTCCTTCGAGCTCGGGCGCGAGCGCCTCGATCGCCTCCTCGGCCGCCTCGTCCGTGTCGAAGTGGGCCACGAGCGTCACCTCGGCGCCCTCGTTGCGGTCCAGCGTGGTGGCGTCCCGCTCCTCGATGCCGGTGGCGCCGGCGTCCCAGAGGATCGAGCCGGCCAGCTCGCTGTCCTCGCCGCGGACCGCGACGTGGACGCTCGGATAGCGCGGCGTGCTCATTCGACGTTGATGATCAAGGTGCCGGGCTGCTGCTGCTGCCCGCTGCCCTGCGTGCCGAAATAGACCCCGGTCGCGACGCCGCCGGCGACCACCAGGGCACCGACGACCATCAAGGGCCAGAACCACCATTCGTCGAGCACGGTGGCTCCCCCCGGCGCGGGCACCGCGATGCGCAGCGGCGCGGCCACGTCACCGCGCGCCGCCACCGGCAGGCCCTGCGCGTCGAGCGCCTCGAAGTAGTACTCCACCAGCGGCGGCGCGACGTCCCCGCCGGGGATGGTCGCCACGAACTCTTGCCCCTGGCGCTGCGTGTCGAGGCGGTTGAAGACGGCCTCGGTGCCCTGCCGGTAGGCCAGGACCAGCCGATCCACCCGGTGGGCGGGGTCTTCCACCTCGGCCGAGAGCTCGACCGCGTGCCCTCGCTCCGCCCGCGCTGGCGAGCGGTGCTGGATTTGCACCGGCGGCGGCGGGCCCGAGCCCGGCCGTCCCTCCGCGTCCCACACTTGCCGCACCTGCCCGAAGAACTCGCGGACCCGCGGCGACACCTCGTCGCCCGGCTGGAAGTCCGGATCGATGGAGAGCATCGAGCGGTAGGCGCCCGAGGCCTCCTCCTCACGGCCGAGCGCGAGGTAGGTGAACGCGAGGAGCCGGTAGATGTGGGCCTGCTGCTGGCGGGAATTGCCGGAGCGGACCAGCGCCGCCGAGAGCGTCTGGAGGGCCTCCTCGAAGCGAAGCTCGTCGTACTCCTGCTGGCCGCGGGCGATCAGCGGATTGCCCTGCGCGAGCGCCGGCGCCGCGGCGAAGAGGCAGAGCGCCACCGAGAAGGCGCGGGCGAGGGACACCCATCGAGACATGCGCCGAACGATACCAGGGAGCAGGCCGGAGAGGGTAGCGGGAGCGACGGGCCGTGCCCCGAATCGACCGCGGCGCAGGAACGACCAGACGAGGGAGCTTTCCCAGCGCGTCCTCGAGAGGGCGGAACGACCGTGTCATTCGAGCGTGCGCAGCACGACGTAAGTCGCCACCAGCGCCAGCCATAGCGCCGGCGCGACCCGGCGCCCTTCCCGCCAGGCCAGCACCGGGGCGGCGGGTGGAATCAAGATGGCGGCGAGCACGATGCGGCGGCCGGCGTTGCGAAGCTGCCACAGCACGACGGCGTGCGCGAAGAGCACCACGGCGCCGACGAGCACCCACGACAGCAGCAACCATGCCCGCCCGCTCACGGGCCCGTCTCTACCACGCGCCCCGACGTGCTATGAAGCGCGCCGTGAGCCGCGCCATCCGCATCGGCCTTTTGGGCGCCGGCGTCGTCGGGCAGGGGATCCTCGAGCTCCTGCGCGACAACGCCGACAACATCGAGCGCCGCCTCGGCGCGCGCATCGAGGTGCGCAAGGTCATCGGCCGCGACCCGGCCAAGGCCCGCTCCAGCCTCATTCCGGCGGAGCTCCTCTCGTTCGACGCGAACGACGTCCTGGACGACGAGGAGATCGACATCGTCGTGGAGGTGGTCGGCGGCGTGGAGCGCGCCGGCGGCTACGTGACGGCCGCCATCGAGCGCGGCAAGTCGGTGGTCACGGCGAACAAGGCGCTGCTCGCCGAGCGCGGGCACGAGCTGATCGCCCTCGCCGAGGAGCGCGGCATCGACCTCTACTTCGAGGCGGCCGTCGCCGGCGGCGTCCCGGTCATCCGCGTGCTCCGTGAGGGCATGGCCTCGGACACGATCGTGGCGCTGCGCGGCATCGTGAACGGGACCAGCAACTACATCCTCTCGCGCATGCGCGAGGCGGAGCTGGACTTCGGCGACGCGCTGAAGGAAGCACAGGAGCTCGGCTACGCGGAGGCCGATCCCACGCTGGACGTCGACGGAGGCGACGCGGCACACAAGCTCACCATCCTCGCCACGCTCGCGTTCGGCGCCAAAGTCGATCCCCTCCCAGGTGTCCACCGAGGGCATCGATCGGGTGGCCGCCATCGACATGGAGATGGCGGGTCGCTTCGGCTTCGTCATCAAGCCGCTGGCCATCGCGCGCACGCTGCCGGACGGGGCGCTCGATCTGCGGGTGCACCCGGCGCTGGTGCCGACCCACAGCGTGCTCGCCAACATCTCGGGCGCGCTCAACGCCGTGTACATCGAGGGCGCGATGCTGGGCCCGTGCCTGTTGAGCGGCGCCGGCGCGGGCGCGCTGCCGACGGCCATGAGCGTGGTGAGCGACATCGTCGACGTGGGTCGGAACCTGGTCCACGGCGCCAGCGGCCGCGTGCCCCAGCTCGCCTGGCGCGAGCACCTCGTGGCGCCGACCGTGCAGGACATCGGTCACCACGTCGGGGCCTACTACCTGCGCTTCAGCGTCCTCGACCGTCCCGGCATGCTCTCGCGCATCGCGGGCGTGCTCGGCGCGTTCGACGTGTCCATCGAGCAGATGGTGCAGCAAGGCCGCGCCGGCGAGGACGACGACGCGGTCCAGATCGTGATGCTCACGCACGAGGCGCGCGAGGCCAACGTCAAGAGCGCCCTGCGCGAGATCCAGATGCTGAGCGGCATCGTCTCGCCGGCCACCGCCCTCCGCGTCGAACGCGGCTGAGCCCGCGCGAACGGCGAGGGTGGAACGCGAGCGTTCGCTCGTCCCGCCGGCTCCTCGCGCCGCACTCTCACGGCGTGGCGGAGCGAGCCTCAGCGGCGGCGGCGCAATACCAGCGCGAGGCCGGCCAGCGCGAAGAGGATCGCGCCCGGCGTGCTGGCGCCACCGCCGATGCTGCAGCCGCCGCCACTCTGCGCGGGCGGCGCCAGGCAGCGGGCCTGTCCGGCGTCGTCCCGCCGGCACTGGAACCCGACCGGGCAGCTCGCGGTGGCGTCGCAAGCACGCACACACACGCCCTGGTCGCACACGCCGCCAGCGCAGTCGGCATCGGCTTCGCACGCCTGCCCGAGGAGCGAGCCCGAGGGCGCACAGATCTGCGTGCCCGCCGCCGGAACACACGCCAGCCCGTCGGGGCAGTCCATGCCGGCGCACACGTGGCTGCACCAGTGGTTGTCGCCCTGTCCTGCGCAGAAGTCGCCCGCCGCGCAGTCGCTGCTCTCGGCGCAAGGATCGCCAGTGGCCGCGAGCGCGCCGCGCTCGCACATCATCGTGCCGCAGTGGAAGCCTGCCGGGCAGTCCTCGGCGGTGCTGCAGGTCCGCGTGCAGTACGCGCCGCCGGGCGCCGTCTCGCAGCTCGCGTCACCCGCGCACTGCGCGTCGCTCTCGCAGGGCTCGCCGATCTGCCGCGGGCCGTGGACCTCCGCCGCGTCGACGCAGACCGCGCACTGATCGGCGCCCGCCGCGCAGACCTCGCCGACCGGACAGGTGCCCTGCCCGGAGCGGCACACCGGCAGGCAGCGCGTCCGGCCGTCGCCGGGGTTCGCACACGAGAGCGAGGCGCAGTCGCTGTCCGTCTCGCACGGATCGCCGTCGGCGCCGGTCCCGACGCTGCCCTGCGCGCAACGCCCGTCGCAGCCGCTGGTACGCTGGCAATAGAGCCCGTCGACGGTCACGCTCGAGTCGAGGAGCGCGAAGTCGGAGCAGCCCTCGGTCGGCGCCAGCGGATCGCAGCTCCGGGTACAGATCGAGCTGCCGCCCACGTCCTCGCAGGTGACCGGCGCGTCGAGCGGGGGCAGGAAGTCGGGCAACTGCGCGTAGGCGCAGTCCGTGTCGGCCGTGCAGGCCTCGCCGGGCGCCGCGCACCCCTCGTCGATCATCCCGTCGCAGTCGTCGTCGATGCTGTCGCAGATCTCGTCTCCGCGATTCACGCAGTGCCCGGCCAGGATCATGGCGCGGTCGATCAGATCGAGCTGGACGTAGACGCCGTTGTAGCCGTCCTGCGAGCTCGGGCAGCTGTTGGCCTGCCCGAAAGAGGCGACGGCCACCACTCGGCGCTCGCTCCCCTCCTGGATCATCGGTCCGCCCGAGTCGCCCGAGCAGATGATCTGGTGGCTGTAGAAGACGCCGTCGGGCTGGATCGAGTCCAGCGTGCCGGTCGCCTCGTACTTGAGGCCCGCGTTGCCGTCGGGGCGCTGACCGAAGCCGACGGCGGTGAAGGTGCCGCCCACCATGTCGTCGGGCCGGTCGCGCCGGATCGGGATCGGCGTCACGTCGGGGACCGGCTCGCGCAGGATCAACACGCCGACGTCGACCCCGAAGATCGCGCCGCTCAACCCGGTGGTCATGTCCTCGTAGAACGCGCCGGGGGTCGTATCCACCCAGCGGGCGCGATAGTGGGTGGCGGAGCGGGAGCTGTCCCCGACGCCGACCGCGAACTGGTTCGCGTCGTAGGGCGCGTCGGCGCCCGGCGCCTGCACGCAGTGCTTGGCGGTGAGCACGACGTCCTCGGCAATCAGCGTGCCGCTGCAGAGCCCGCCGAACGTCTCGACGGTTACGACGGCCGGCTCGCCGAGCTGGCGCATGCCTCCGACGATGGGGGCGTCGCTGGCGGCGACGTCGGCGGTCGGCGGCTGGCAGGCCGCGAGCGCGAGCCCCATGAGGATCCAAGCGTAACGAAGCATCTTCGAGCTCCTCCCGGTCGGAGGCCGCACACGGTAGCCCCGTCGGGGCGCGAGATCACGCCCCTCGAGCGCATCGCGTCACGGCGAACCTCGGAAGCGGCCCGCGCGCCTCCCGACGACAGGTCTCGTTGCCCTCGCGCGCACGGCGGCATTGACGCGGCGCGCCGTGCACTCGATGCTCCGCCGCGATGGCGCAGAAGGACCTGACCGGCCTCGGCGAGATCCACGCCCTGCTCGGGCGCGGTACGGAGTTCGAAGGCGTGCTCGCGTTCGAGGGGCGGGTGCGGATCGACGGCCGCTTCGAGGGCCGGATCTACAGCGACGGCATCCTCATCCTCGGCGACGGTGCCGAGGTGGTGGCGGAGATCGAGGTGGGCACGCTGATCGTCCGCGGCGGCACGCTGCGAGGGAACGTGGTGGCCCGCCAGCTGATCGAGATCCACGCCGAGGGGCGGGTCCACGGCGACATCGCGGCGCCGCAGATCGACATCGACAAGGGCTGCGTCTTCGAGGGCAAGTGCACGATGACCGGCGCGGAGGAGCCCGAGAGCGCGCCGCCGCCCGCCGGCTGAACCTTTGTCCCCATATGGAGACGAAGGTCCGCGCACATCCCTCCGAGCGAGGCTCGAACTCGGTGGGGCGTTCTGACACACCCGGCGCGGAGGGGGGCGCGGAGCGTCCTCGGCGAGAGGCCGCTCGACGCGACGCAGCGAGGGGAGAAGAGCCCCCGAGGCCGACACGCGGGGTTGCCTGCCGGGCCCCGGGACCCTACCCGAAGGGGTGCGAAATCGCCCCGGTTCGAGGCCCATCGGCGCCGCTTGACTCCCCCAAACCCCACTGCTAGATAGCGCGCGCCGCAGGGCCCGGTACGCCTGGGTCTGGGCGAGCTCGAGGCTCCCTTTTCCTGATTTTCGTGCGTGGTGAATCGCCGCGCCCGATGCCGACCGGTCCCGCACCGCTCACCGAGCCGGGCTGGACCACGGTTGACACATCTCTCCGCGGCCCTCGGGCCGCTGCGGCCGACCGGCCGCCACGAGGCTCTCGATGCCTACCGTGCTCCTCTCTTCGGCCCCCGTCCTCGACGTCGACGCCACCCTCTTCATCTATCTCGGCGTCTTCTTCCTCCTCTTCTTCATCCTCCGCGCGCTGGTGTTCCGTCCGTCGATGGCGCTCTTCGACGCACGGGAGAAGGCGATCGACGGAGCCCGTGAGGAAGCGCGCACGCTCGAGAAGGAGGCGGAGGACAAGCTCGACTCGTTCGAGCAGGAGCTCGCGAAGGTCCGCGGTGAAGCGGGCGCCGAGCGCGATCGGCTCCGAGCGGAGGGGATGAGGCTCGAGCGCGAGCTCGCGGAGAAGGTGCGCAAGGAGACGGATGAGCTGGTCCGCGAGGCCGACGAGCGGATGGCCCGCGAGGCGGCCGGCCTGCGCGAGGAGATCGCGTCGAGCTCGCCAGCGCTGGCGAAGCAGATCGCCGAGAAGTTGCTCGGCCGTGAGGTGAGCCGATGAAGCGCACCACGTCGTTCTTCCTGCTGGCCCTCGCGCTCGCGCTTCCGGGCGCCGCCGGCGCGCAGGACACCGAGCAGGCTCCCGCCGCCGCCGAGCCCGCCCCGGCTCCCGCGCGGCCCGCCGCTCAGGCCGAGCCGGCACCCCAGCAGGCTCCCGCCGCCGAGCCCGCCCCGGCACCTCAGCCGCGCGTCGCTCCGGCGCCCGCACAGCAGGCCGCTCCCGACCAGGCCGCAGCCGCTCGTCAGCCCCGGGTCGCTCCGACACCCCAGCAGGCCGCACCGGCGCCTCAGCCGCGAGTCGCGCCCGCACCCCAGCAGCAAGCCCCGACGCGCCAGCTGCTGCAGGCCCAGCCCCTGCAGGCCCAGCCGCTGCAAGCTCAGCCCCTGCAGGCCCAGCCCCTGCAAGCTCAGCCCGAGGCCCCGCAGACGACCGACCGGGCCGAAGCGCCGGTCGAGGCACCGGCCGAGCCCGAGGCCGATCCGGCGGGTGGCCCGCTCCCGCTGGACAACCCGCTCGATCCCTCCTTCGGCGGCGTGATGCCGGCCGATCAGCCGAACCCGGCGGAGACGACCGAGGAGCCCGCGCTCGGCGGGCCGGCGACGATGGAGCCCGCCGACGTCGAAGCGCCGGCCGGCGCCGAGATCGAAGAGGGCGAGCTCGCACACGAGGAAGGCGCCCACGAGGAGGCGGCGTTCAACACCGCCGAGTTCATCGCCACCCTCATCAACTTCGCCCTCTGGCTGGGCATCGTCGTCATCCTCTTCCGCAAGCCCCTCTCGGAGTTCCTCCGCAATCGCCGCGTCGCGGTGCTGGAGGGCCTCGAGGAGAGCAAGCGGCTGAAGGCCGAGGCGGAGGAGAAGTACGCCGAGTACTCGAAGCGCCTCGAGAACCTCGACGCCGAGCTGGAGAAGCTCCGTCAGGAGATGATCCAGTCGGGCGAGCACGAGCGCGACCGCATCGTCGCCGAGGCCGAGGCGCGCGCCGCCCGCATGCGCAAGGACGCGCAGTTCGTCATCGACCAGCAGATGAAGCAGCTCAAGGCGGATCTCACGCGTGAAGCCATCGAAGCCGCGGTGCTCGCCGCCGAGACCGTGCTCTCCGAGCAGACCGGCGGGGCCGACCAGAAGCGGCTGGCCGACGCCTACCTGTCCACCCTCGAGGACGCCGTGAAAGACGGCACCATGCAAGACGGCGAGGTGCGCGCATGATCGGTTCGGCAGTCGCGAAGCGCTACGCCACGGCGCTCTTCGAGCTCGCCCACGAGCAGAAGGCCGTCGACAAGATCGGCAAGGACTTGTCCGATCTCGGCGCCACCTGGCGAGAGAACGAGGAGCTGCGACGGACGTTCGAGAACCCGCAGTTCGCCGTGGAGGACAAGCGGAACCTCATCGGCGCCCTCGCCCAGAAGAGCGGCGCACACCCGCTCCTCAAGAACATGCTGATGATGCTCTCGGACCGGCGCCGCCTGACGCACCTGCCCGAGATCGCCGACACCTACACCCGGATCGCCGAGCGCCGCTCGGGGCGCATCCGCGCCGAGATCGTCACCGCCAGCAAGCTGCCCGAGGCCTACTACGAGCAGCTCACCAAGGCCCTGAAGCACGCGACCGGCAAGGACGTCGTGCTGGTCCGCCGCGAGGACCCGTCGCTGATCGGCGGCGTGGTCACCACCGTCGGCGGCAAGGTCTTCGACGGCAGCCTCAAGAACCGCCTCCGGGAGCTGCGCAGCCAGCTCCTCACGTCGACCGATCCGGTCGCGCTCGCCTCCGAGTAGTACCAACCCTCGTTTTTCATTCGATTTTGCGCGCCCACTCCCGAACCCGGGCGCGCCGTGCAGAGGTCGCCGATGCAGCTCCGTGCCGAAGAGATCTCCGAGATCATCAAGAAGCAGATCGCCTCCTACGACAAGACCGTCGACGTGATGGAGACCGGCTCGGTCCTCACGGTCGGCGACGGCATCGCCCGCATCTACGGCCTCGAGAAGGCCATGGCGGGTGAGCTCGTCGAGTTCGAGGGCGGCCTGATGGGCATGGTCCTCAACCTCGAGGAGGACAACGTCGGTGTGTCCATCCTCGGCTCCGACCGGACCATCCGCGAGGGCGACACGGTCAAGCGGACCGGCCGCATCTTCGACGTGCCGGTCGGCGAGGCGCTGCTCGGCCGCGTGGTCAACGCGCTGGGCGAGCCGGTCGACGGCAAGGGCCCGATCGAGGCGCAGGAGCGGCGCCGCGTCGAGCTCAAGGCGCCGGGCATCGTCCTCCGCCAGCCGGTCAAGGAGCCGATGCAGACCGGCCTCAAGGCCATCGACGCGATGATCCCGATCGGCCGCGGCCAGCGCGAGCTGATCATCGGCGACCGTCAGACCGGCAAGACGGCGGTCGCGATCGACGCGATCATCAACCAGAAGGGCAATGGCGTGTACTGCTTCTACGTGGCCATCGGCCAGAAGCAGTCCACGGTCGCCCAGGTCGTCAGCAAGCTCGAAGAGCACGGCGCCATGGAGTACACGACAGTCGTCGTGGCGGGCGCCTCCGAGAGCGCGCCGCTCCAGTTCATCGCGCCCTACTCGGGCTGCACGATGGGCGAGTACTTCCGCGACAGCGGCCGCCACGCGCTCCTCGTCTACGATGATCTCAGCAAGCAGGCGACCGCCTACCGCCAGCTCTCGCTGCTGCTGCGCCGCCCGCCGGGCCGCGAGGCGTACCCCGGCGACGTCTTCTACCTCCACAGCCGCCTGCTCGAGCGCGCCGCGAAGATGGCCGAGGAGTGGGTCGTCGTGAAGAAGGACGCGGAGCCCAAGCGCGAGGGCGCGAACGTCCACATGGGCGAGGACGCCAAGAAGGAGGCGCAGAAGGAGGCGAAGGAGAAGGGTGACGGCTACGTCGCCAAGCAGATCCCCGACTCCGGCGGATCGCTGACGGCGCTGCCGATCATCGAGACCCAGGCCGGTGACGTCTCGGCGTACATCCCGACGAACGTCATCTCCATCACCGACGGCCAGATCTTCCTCGAGTCGGACCTCTTCTACTCGGGCGTCCGCCCGGCCATCAACGTCGGCATCAGCGTGTCGCGCGTCGGCGGCAGCGCGCAGATCAAGGCGATGAAGAAGGTGGCCGGCACCCTCCGCCTCGACCTGGCGCAGTTCCGCGAGATGGCGGCGTTCGCGCAGTTCTCCTCCGACCTCGACAAGGCCACCCAGCAGCAGCTCGCCCGCGGTGAGCGGCTCGTCGAGATCCTCAAGCAGGACCAGTACGTGCCGATGGCGGTCGAGGATCAGGTCGCGGTGATCTACGCGGCGACCAACGGCTGGACCGACGGGATCCCGGTCGACAAGGTCCGCCAGTACGAGAGGGAGCTGCTCGCGCACCTCGAGGCCAACGGCAAGGACGTGCTCGACCTCATCCGCGACAAGAAGGAGCTCAGCGACGAGGTGAAGAAGCGCCTCGACAAGGAGCTCGGCGACTTCGGGAAGATCTTCGGCAAGGACGGCGCGAAGGCCGCCAAGAAGCCGGCCAAGAAGAAGAAGGAAGGCAAGACCGAGTCGAAGTCGGCCTGAGCCGGCGCCTCCCCCTTCCTTCCCACGGAATCGAGCGATGCCCAACCTCAAGGCGATCCGGAAGCGCATCGGAAGCGTGAAGAGCACGCAGAAGATCACGCGCGCGATGAAGATGGTGGCGGCCGCGCGGCTCGCGCGCGCACAGATGTCCATCACCGAGCTGCGCCCGTACGCGGTCAAGACGCTCGACGTGCTCTCGTCGGTCGCCACCCGCGCGGGCGACGAGGAGGTGCATCCGCTGCTGGCGCGCCGCGAGGCCCGCAAGGTGATGCTGGTCGTCCTGACCAGCGACCGCGGGCTCGCCGGCGCGTTCAACGCGAGCGTGAACAAGGCCGCCTACCGCCGCTGGAAGGAACTGGAGGCGGAAGGCGCCGAGGTTTCGTTCTCGGTCGTCGGCAAGAAGGGCCGCGACTTCCTGCGACGGCGGGGCGCGAACATCCGGCGGGATTTCACCGGCGTGTTCGAGAATCTCAGCGTCGCCCGGGCCGGCGAGATCGGCCGCTTCATCGTGGGCGAGTACATCCGCGGCGGCGAGCGTCGCCTGGCCGCCGAGGAGCGCGAGGGCCGCTCGATGGCACCGCGCCCGACCGAGCCGAGCGCGGTGGACGCCGCGCCGCACTCCCTCACCGAGAACGACGAGGGCGCCGAGAGCTTCGTGCCGCCGGAGAGCTTCGAGGAGCTCGAGCCGGCGCTGGACGCCGTCTACCTCATCTACAACGAGTTCAAGAGCGCGATGACGCAGAACGTCGTCATCGAGCCGCTCCTGCCAATCTCCATCCCCGAGGACGTGGAGGCCGAGGAGGCGCAGGTGGACTTCATCTACGAGCCGACCAAGCGGGCGCTGCTCGATCGGCTCCTGCCGATGTACGTGGAGATCGAGCTCTACCGCGCGCTGCTCGAGTCGGTCGCGTCCGAGCACGGCGCCCGGATGACGGCGATGGACTCGGCTACCAAGAACGCGTCCGAGATGATCGACCGGCTGACGCTGCAGTACAACCGCGCGCGTCAGGCCGCCATCACCAAGGAGCTGATGGAGATCATCGGCGGCGCCGAGGCCCTCAAGGGCTGACGCGAGACCTCTCGAGGCCGAGCGCTCGCCCCCGGTACTCTTCGCCGGGGGCGTTCGTCGTTTTCGGGGGGCGGTCGTCGTTTTCGGGGGCGGGCGGTGGGTTGCAGCCGAGAGCCACGGCGCGCACGATCGCGCGGCCATGAGGGGTGGCGCTCGAAATCTGCGCGCGCGCGGCGCGGTGACGTTCGCGGTGGCGAGCTGCGTCCTCGGGCTGGCATCGCTCGGGCTGGCGTCGATCGCGCCGGCGCAGCGGCACACGCTCGGCTACGCCTGGGACGATCCCGACTGGCGCTTCACGCGGCGGGAGCGGCCCGTAAAGGTCGTCCTCGTGGCCGGCTCGATCGGCGCGTACCGCGATCATCCCTACGGACGACTGCTCCACCAGTGGTGCGCGAACGCCGAGATCCGGAACATCTCCCAGGTCGGCGCGGGCGCCTCGCAGCTCGCAGCCCGCTTCCGCGAGCAGGTGCTGGAACGGCCGGCGGTGCCGGCGGGCGCCGAAGCGTGGCTGCTCTTCGCCGGTGGCATGAACAGCGTGGGGACGCCGCACCGCACGAACAACGCCTTGCGCCAGCTCTTCCAGCTCGCACACGGGCGCGGCTTCGGCGTGGTCGCGCTCAGCCTGACGCCCTGGGGCAGCAGTGACAATCCGGCGCGCAACCGCGGCGCGCGGGGGCTCCACATGCGCCGGAGCACCCTCGCGGTGGTCGACTTCGTGATGGGCCGGAGCAGCCCGGTCGAGGCGCTCGGTCGCTACGCACGCGCGCGCGGCAGGACGACGCCCGATGCCCCCTGGCGGCCCGACGAGCGAGCGGAGGTGGCGGTCGATCTCTACGACTCGCCGCTCCGAGACCGGGACGCGGAGCCATGGCCGCTCGACGCGATCCGGACGGAGCTCGAGCGCGATCCCCGCTGGCGCCGCCGCGTGGCGGAGCTCGACGACGAGGCGCGAGCGGCCCGGCTCGAGAGCGACGCGCGCGAGCTGGCGGAGGCGCCGCGGTGGTTCTTGCGGCCGGCCTACCGCGGCTTCGACGACGTGCACCCGAACCGCGAAGGACACCGCGTGATCGCCCGGGCGGCGTGCCCGGCGCTCCCGTCGAGCTGGGGCTGCCGCTGCCCGGGAGCGGGCGAGTGAGCCGCGAGCGCGCCTTCGCCCGAACGCCCGACGGGCATCGCCTCTACTACGAGCTGGGCGGCCCCGCCGGAGCGCCGCCGATCGTGCTCATCCGCGGGCTGGCGCGCTCGAGCAGCTACTGGCTGGAGCTACGCGAGCGCCTGGTGCGCGAGCGGCAGGTGCTGGTGCTCGACAACCGCGGCGTCGGACGGAGTGACACACCCGCCCTGCCCTGGCGGACCGAGGACATGGCCGACGACGTCGCCTCCGTCTTGCGGGCCAGCGGCGTGGAGCGTGCGGACGTCTTCGGCGTCTCGCTCGGCGGAATGATCGCGCAGCACCTCGCGCTGCGTCACCCCCACCGGGTCCGCAAGCTCGTGCTGGCCTGCACGAGCCCGGGAGGGCGGGGCGCGCGGTCGATCGCGCCGGCCGCCGCGTTGGCGCTGGCGCGCGGCGCGGCGATGCCTTTCGCGGAGGGCATCCGCAACACGGCGCCTTGGGTGCTGAGCGACGAGGCGCGGCGGCAACGACCCGAGATCGTCGACATCTGGGTGGCCATCGCCGCCAGCGAGCCGCGCTCGCGGCGAGGCGTGCTCGGACAGCTCCTCGCGGCCGCGCGTCACGACACCTGGGCGCTCCTACCTGAGCTCGAAGCGCCGACGCTCGTGCTCGGCGGGGACGCGGATCGGCTCATCCCCCCCGAGAACGGCGAGCTGCTGGCGGCGCGCATCCCGAACGCCAGGCTTCGCCAGCTCCGCGGGGCCGGGCACGACTTCCCGACCGAGCGGCCCGCCGAGACCGCGTCCATCCTCTCCGACTTTCTGCGCTGAGCGAGCCGCTCCTTGATCCGAGCGGCTACGGACGAGGCGCGGCGGGCCCCGATGGCCGTTGGCCCGGTTGCCGAAGCGGAGGCCGGTCGCGTGCCGCGTATCTCAATCGTCGGGCCCGTGGCCGCGCCACGAGTCGGTGCCCGTTCTCGCAGTCGCGCCCTTGCGCACGTTTCGCGCCGGGCGAGGGAGGTCTGTTGCGCTATCTTTTCGCGGCGGCGCATCCTTTGCGCGGTGAGACGCGTCGCCACGCGAACGCGCGCGTGGCACGACGCATGCTGATGTCTCTCGGGGAGGTGACCATGGACGAGCTTTTGCCGAGCGAGGTTCGGGCGCGCATCGTGGAAGAGCACCGCGCGCTGCGCGAGAAGATGCAGAGCACATACGCGGCGGCGGCGGGATCCGGTCGAGACGGGCTGCGCCGCGAGCTGAGCGCGCTCTTGGACGCCGCGGTGGCGGTGGTGGACATCGAGGACGAGCTGCTCTTGCCGACACTGCGCACCATCGACGCGTGGGGGCTGGAACGAGCGCGGCGGCTCGTGGCCTGGCACATCGACCTGCGCGAGCGGGTGGCGAAGATGCGCGCGGTCGCGGCCGACGCGAACGGACCGCTCGCGGAGGCGGCCGAGGCGACCCGCGGATTCATCGAACGCCTCGAGGCGGACCTCGGGAGCCAGGAGCGCCTTCACCTGGCCAAGGAGCTCCTCAGCGAGCTCCTCATCCAGACCGACTTCGGCGGCGCCTGAGGTCCGGAGCGCGCTCGGGCCGCGGCTCGCACGGAAAGTCACGTGCGCGGAGCCGCCGTGGTAAATCTTCGAGCTCGAAGCCATGCGCCGCCTCGTGAACGCAATCCTCTGGTTCATCGGCCTGCTCGTCGTGCTCGTCGTGTACTTCGTCGTCCCGATCGGACGCTACACGCTCTTCGAGCACACCCGCCGCATCGCCGACACCGCGCCCGCGCAGGAGCTCGGGCACGATCTGAACGAGACCGGCGAAGCGTTGAAGGATCGCGCGGTCGACGAGTGGCAAACGCGGGTCGCGCGCGACGCCGGTCACTGAGCAGGCGTCACGAGACCAGCCGCCGGATGACCTCGACGAGCGGCTCGAAGTGCGGCGGGTAGAGCGCGCCGGCGGCGAGGAACCCGGCGACGGCGCCGCCGAGGTGCGCCTCGTGAGCCACGCGGTCGCCGCGGTTCATCATCAGCGTGGAGGCCGCCAGATAGAGGACCGCGAAGACCGGCGCCGGCATCGGGATGGGCACGAACGCGAAGATCATCGTCGCCGAGGGCGCGGTGACGACCGACGCGAACACGATGCCGCTGATCGAGCCGCTCGCCCCGAGCGCCGCGCGGCCCGGCTGCTTCCGCCGCATGACGAAGAACGCGAAGGTCCCCACGGCGCCGCTGACGGCGTAGATGGCGAGGAAGAGCGGCGCGCCGAAGGCCCGCTCCACATGCGGCCCGAAGAAGTAGAGGGCCAGCATGTTCACGAAGAGGTGGCCGAAGTCGCCGTGCGAGAAGTGCGACAGCAGCGTGCCGACCCAGTTCTTCCCCCGCGCCGCCTTGCTCGGGATGAAGAGGAAATACTCGCGGTAGCGGTCGCGGCCGAGGGCCCAGAAGCCCACCAGGGACACGGCCACGTTCACGGCGATGAGGGCGAAGGTGGCGGGGTGTGGGCGGTGGAGAAGGGCGTGCACGGCGGACACGGTTGTCGCATGCGCGCGCGCCGCGATGCACGCGTTTTGGTGCGCTCACTCGGTCAGCTGGGGAGGGCCGCATCGCCACGCCGCGCGCGGTGACTGCTCAGGGGCCGGCCGGCGCCTCGGCGGGCTCCGCGATCACCCGGGCCACGTAGTAGAGGACGGCCACCACGCCGAGGAAGCCCGCACCGAGCGCCGCCTCCACGAAGAGCGGGTGGTCGATCAGCCCGAGGAGCAGCGCCACGAACTGCGCGAGCGTGGCGCCCTTGCCGGGGATGCCAGCGGTGAAATCCACCCGCTCCCGCCGGCCGCGCGGCGCCACCCAGTAGGTGAGCATGATCGGGATGAAGAGCAGCTCGCGCAGGGCCAGCGCCACCAGGGCCCACCACGGCGCGCGCGTCACCGTGGCCACCACCAGCACGGCGCTCACCACGAAGACCTTGTCGGCCAATCCGTCGACGAACGCGCCGTTGCCCGGCCTGGCGGCGTAGGCACCGGGATCGCGGAGGCGCACGAGGCGGCGGCGAGCCCGACGCACCACCCAGCCGTCGAGGACGTCGGTCAGCCCGGCGATCGCCACGACCGAGAGCGTCCACGCCGGCACGTGCGGCGCCACCCAGAGCAGCCCCGCCAGGGGCACACGCGCCGCGCTCAGGAGGTTGGCCACGATCGTCTCGCGACCTCGACGGACGGCCTTCATCGATCTCCGACATACACACCGCGGCGGCGGCGGCAATCACGCGTCTGGGCATTGGGAGCGCGCGCGACGGACATACATGGGTCCGTGCGCCACAGCGGCGCACAAACCCGAAGGGGGGTTCGAGATGGCGACGAGAAAGAGCAGCCCGCGCAAGACCAGCACGCGCACCGCCGGCCGGCGCGCCGAGCAGGAGGAGACGCGAGCGCGACCGGCACGCGGCGCGAAGCGATCCGCGCAGGGCAAGTCGAGCAGCGACGAGAAGCCCCGCACGCGGCGCGCGCGGGCCGGCAACGGCAAGGCGGGCGCGGCGCCGTCGAACGGGCAGAACGGCGACGACCGCGCGCGGCGTGCGAGTGGCGCGGCGGGCCGCAGCGACGGCCGCCGCCGGGCCGAGCAGGAGATGGAGAAGGCCTTCGGGTTCGTGCCCGACTTCTACGACGCCGTGCCGAGCGAGGTGATCGAGCAGGCCTGGGGCATGCAGCGCGAGCTCGAGCTGAACGACACCGCGCTCGACATGAAGACCAAGGAGCTGATCGGTCTCGCCATCGCGAGCCACATCAAGTGCCGCTACTGCGTCTACTTCCACTCCGAGGTGGCGAAGGCGCACGGCGCCACGGCGGAGGAGCTGCGCGAAGCGGCGGCGATGGGGGGCATGACCGACTTCTTCTCGAACGCGATCACCGGCGCGCAGATCGACTTCGATCAGTTCAAGCGCGACACCGACCGCGCCATCGAGCACATGAAGAAGGGCCGCCGGCCCGGCAGCCGCGCCTCCGCGCACCGCTGAAGCGCCCGCTGACGTCGCGGCCCAGCGCGCGCCGACGCTTCGATCCCCGGGCGCGGCGCGGGCCGAGACGTCAGTCTCACGGACGCATCACCTCGCCGGAGCGGGCGGCACCAGCCCACCGTGGCTTCGGAGCGCGACGGAGGTCGATCGCCGGCGCGCCGGACGTCGTCCTGAACGGGAGGCCTCGTGGCCTTGAGCCTGCGGTACTCGACGCCGGCTTCGGTCAGACGGGGAGAGCTCCCTACGCCCCTCGCCTCTGGGCGGTGGGAGAGTGGGCGTCGAGAAAGGTTGATAGCCAATCAACATCGATCAATGTTGATTGGCTATCAAGATATCATCGCTTCGGAGCGCCTCAGGGGCAGGTGCCGCCCATGCAGATCGGGTCGGTGGTTCCCGGGTAGGTGCAGCAGTTGCTGCGGTCGCCGGTGCACGCGCTCGGGCAGGGGCACATCGTGCACCCCGTGGCCGGGCTGAAGTCACGGCAGCGGCCGTTCGAGCAGACCTGGTTCTGATCGCAGACGTTGCCGCAGTCGCCGCAGTTGAGCGGGTCGCTGTTCGTGTCGACGCAGGCTCCGTCGCAAGTGCGGAGCCCGCTCCCGCAGTCGGCCTGGCACATGCCGCCCGAGCAGACGCCACCGCTGCAGGCGTTGCCGGCCGTGCCGCAGTTGTTGGGATCGCTCATCAGATCGACGCAGCGACCGCCCACGTCGGTGAGGCCCGGCCGGCACGCGCAGCTGCCACCCGTGCAGTACTGCTGGTTCTGGCAGCGGTTGCCGATGGAGCCACAGTTGTTGGGGTCGCTGGAGAGATCGCGGCAGCCGCCGCGGCCGTCGGGCGTCAGGCCCGTGGGGCAGGCGCAGGTGCCGGACACGCAGCTGGCCCCCCCGGCGCAGCGGTGCCCGCAGCCGCCGCAGTTGTTCGCGTCCGTGCTGACGTCGATGCAGCCCTGGCCGGAGCAGCTGACCAGCCCGGCCGCGCACGTGCACACGCCCGAAGCGCAGGTCCCGCCGGCGCCGCACGAGAACCCGCAGCGGCCGCAGTTGAGCGGGTCGGAGTCGAGGCCGGTGGTGCAGCCGCCGCCGCAGTCGGTGGTGCCCGAGGGACAGGTGCAGGCGCCGGAGATGCAGACCGCGCCCGGGTTGCACTCGTTGCCGCAGCTGCCGCAGTTCATGGGATCCGACGAGACGTCGGCGCAGCTCCCGTTCCGGCACGAGACCGTGCCCGGACCGCACACGCACACCCCGCTGGTGCAGGTCCCGCCGGTCCCGCAGCTCACGTCGCACGCGCCGCAGTGGCTCGCGTCCGACGAGACGTCGACACAGGCGCTGCCGCACGCGACCTGCCCCGAGGGGCAGCTCGTCGGCGGTGTGGAGCCGTCCGGACCGCCGCCGCCACCGCCGGGCGTGGTGCCGCCGCCGCAGCCGGCGAAGAGCGCGAGGGCCGCCGTGAGCCCGAACAAGCCAAGTGAACGCTGAAGCCGCATTCCAACCTCCCGGCGCGACCGCTGGGTCCGCGCGCCGCCGGACCCCACGCAGGAGCCGTGCCTTCGCGCTCCGCGACGGGGGACGCGGCGCTCGGCGAGGTCCGCGTAGATTGTGCGCCGTACAGTGTTCGCTCAGCGTACACATCGCGGCCGCGGACTCTGGGCGCGGGGCGTCGCTCGGGCTGCCGCTTCCCGGCGAAGCGTGGCTCTCACGACCCCGCGGACGACGGCCGAAGTCGAGCGTCCCGCGCCGCGTCGCGTAGCCCACCACGGACGCGAACGGCCGGCCCGCGAGCCGATGGCCGTAGACGACCGAGCCGGGCGTCGGGCGTTCGAGCGGTGGCCGCGCGCGGTGCAGCCCACCACGGACGCGAACGGCCGGCCCGCGAGCCGATGGCCGTAGACGACCGAGTCGGGCGTCGGGCGTTCGAGCGGCGGCACGCGCGCGGTGCAGCCCACCACGGACGCGAACGGCCGGCCCGCGAGCCGATGGCCGTAGACGACCGAGTCGGGCGTCGGGCGTTCGAGCGGCGGCCACGCGCGCGCTGTTCGGCGCGCCGCTGCCGAGCCGAGCGGGCGGTCATGCGCAGCGGCGAGCCGTTCGACCCCGTCCATGCCACGCTCAGGGAGGATGGCCGGAGACGGAGGCGCGAAGATCGGGCGGCGCGAGGCGCTCGTCGGGCTCGTCGCCGGCGGCGTGGCGGCCGGTCTCCCCTCCCCCGCGCGCGGCCAAGGGAGAACACGATCCATGACGAGCTCCGACCGAGCGACGGCGCGCATGCCCGTCGTCTATCTCCCGCACGGCGGCGGGCCCTGGCCTTTCGTCGACATCGGCTTCGGCGACCCGGCGGACTGGAACCGGCTCAGGGACTATCTCGGCGACGTCACGCACCTCGCGCCGACCCGCCCGCGCGCGCTCCTGGCCGTCTCGGCGCACTGGGAGGCCCGCGTCCCGACGGTGATGAGCGGCGCGCGCCCGCCGATGCTCTACGACTACTACGGCTTCCCGGCCGAGGCCTATCGGATCACCTGGCCCGCGCCCGGCGACCCAGCGCTCGCGGCGCGGGTGCGCGCGCTCCTGAGCGGGGCGGGCATCGAGTCGGACGAGGACCCGGCGCGCGGGTTCGATCACGGCACGTTCGTGCCGCTCAAGCTCACCTTCCCCGACGCCGACGTGCCCACGGTCCAGCTCTCGCTGAAGCAGGGGCTCGACCCGGCGGCGCACCTGGCGATCGGGCGGGCGCTCGCGCCGCTGCGCGACGAGGGCGTGCTCATCGTCGGCAGCGGGATGAGCTTCCACAACATGCGCGGCTTCGGGAACCCGAGCGCGGCCGGGCCGGCGGAGCGCTTCGACGCCTGGCTCCGGGAGACGGTCGCGCTGCCGGCGAGCAGGCGCGACGCGCGGCTCACCCGGTGGGAGGACGCGCCCGAGGCCCGCGCGTGTCATCCGCGCGAGGAGCACCTCTTGCCCTTGATGGTGGTGGCGGGCGCAGCCGGCGACGACGTGGGCCGCGTCCCCTTCTCGGAGCGCCTGATGGGCGTCCGCGTCTCGGCCGCGCACTTCGGCTGAGAGCCCACCCGTCGTCGCGGGGCCGTTCTCCATGCCGTTCACCGCGGAGCCTCGCCGCGACGCACATCGGGTCTCACACGATCGAGCTGCGGGGGCTGCTCCAAGGCGACTTCGAGCCAGAGATCGTGCAGATCGGAAGCGGGAGCGGGCACGTGCGCATCGACCCCCACCTCCGGATCGAGCCCCTCGCGCGCGAGCGGCGCGGCCGGGCTCGGATCGCCCGCGGGACCCTCGCCGCCAGCGCCCTCGCCGCCGTCCTCCAGGTCGACTACCGGCGGCGAGATCGTGCGGCCGAGCCCTGGCAGCACCGTGCCCGCGTCGTCGTCTGCGGGCTCGGCGCGGCGCCTCGGCGCACGGCCCCGATCGACATGGCGTGCCCGGATGGAGGCTGCCGCGCGGACCTGGACGACGGGGTCCTCACCCTCACCACCGCCGCCGGTGTCGAGACGCGGCGCGTGGTCTCCGGCGCGACGCGCTGATCCGGCGCGACCTCGAGCGCAGCCAGTCGCCGTCACCGCGCTGGTACTCGCGAACCGCCCGTCTCGGCGTTCGCGCCGCTCGTCGCGCGCGCGGCCTCCGCTCCCCGTTCGGCCGCCATCCTCGACGGCATGGATTGCTCACGACTCCTCGCTCTGCTGGTCCTCGCCGCGCTCGTCGCTCCGACCTCCGTCGAGGCGCAGTTCCTGACCGCCGGCGCACCGAAGCCACCCGTCGTGATCGTGGGCCCGGTCCCGGCTCCCTCGTACGCGCCTGTGCCTCTGCCCGCGCCTGTGCCTCTGCCGGCGCCGGGCCGCGCGCTCCGGCTCGAAGAGCTGCATCGGGAAGCGGCGCGCGTCCACCTCGCCACGCCGATCCTGCTCACCGTGATCGGCGGCCTCGCGACCGCGGGCGGCTTGGGGGTCGCGCTCGCGGAGATGCCCGGAGGAGGCGGGCTCTTCTGCTACGACCTCGGTTGCGGCGGCTCCGGCGCGGACTGGGACCCGACCTACGCCGGGTTGATCGTGGCGGCGATCGGGCTGGCGACGCTGATCCCGGGGGCCATCTGGCTCCGCGTCCAGCACCAGCGGCGGCGCGGGCTCGATCGCGAGATCCGCGACATGGAGGACGGTTTCGCGATCGGGATCGGTCCGGGCGGCATCCAGCTCCGGGGCTCGTTTTGAGCGCGCCGCGCGGGCTCCGGGGCTTCGACTGGGGTCTGCGCTCGAGACGCGGCGCGGCCGGCCCGCCACCGCAGCGGCTCGCTCTCGCCCTGCGACGCGGGCTCGACGCGCTCTTCTTCGCGGGACCGGCGCGGCGGGCAACGGAACCGCGCGTCCGGTCCGGAAACCGCTCGCGATCGACGTCGCGCGCGCGGCACGAGCGGGCGGAGTTGACCGTCCACGACCCGAGCTGCACGCTCGACGGCGCGATGAAGGAGGCGATGGAGGGGCTCGATGCGGGAGCGGACGTCGAGCGCCGGCGATGGCCTCGCGAGCTGCTCCTCGGCCTCTTGCTGACGCCGCCTCTCTTGGCGCTGGTGTTCGAGCCCGACGGCATGCGCCACCCGCTCGTGCATCAGCTCCGCTCGCTCTCGGCCATCTGGCTCTATGTGATGACCCTCGGCCTGGCCATCCAGCTCGCCACCGACGCCGTGGAGGCGCGCCGGCCGGGGACGCTCGACGGCCCGCTCGGGACCGTCCGCCACGTCGCGCTGGTGTGGCTCCTGGTCGGCGCCGTCACCACCGTGCTGGCGCTGCCGCTGGTCTGGACCTGCCCCGGTCTCGACGGGCGCATGGCGACCCTCGCGCTGCGCGGCGTGCTGCTGGCCACCGCGTACGTCCTGCTCGGCCGGCTCTACCGCTCCTTCGTCCGCACCCGCGAGGAGGCCGCCGCCGCGCGGGCGCTGGCGGACCGGCAGCTCGCCGAGGCCCGCTACGCGACGCTGATGGCGCGCACGCAGCCGCACTTCCTCCACAACGCGCTCGCCGCGGCCGCCGGGATGGTCCCGCGCGATCCGGTGGGGGCCGAGCGCATCCTGCGGGACCTCGGCTCCCTCTTTCGAGAGATCGTGCAGGGGACGGACAAGCGCCGGGTGCGCGCGGCCGACGAGCTCGACACGGCCCGGCACTACCTGACGGTCCAGGAGCTCCGCTTCGCGCCGCGGCTCGAGGTGCATATCGAGGTGGAGGCGCTCGCCGAGGACGAGCTGGTGCCGCCGCTCGTGCTCCTGCCCTTCGTGGAGAACGCCGTCCTGCACGGGCTCTCCGACGGCGGCGTGACCCACGTGCGAGTGATGCTCGATCTCGAGCCCGACCACGTGCTCTTCCGGGTGGAGGACGACGGGCCCGGGCTCGGCGCATCGAAGCACGATCGGGGGGCTGGCGTGGGCACCGAGGACGCGCGCTCCCGGCTGGAAACCCTCTATGGCGACGAAGCCTCGATCACGACGGGTCCGCTGGCGCCGGGCACCGCGCGGCCCGGGCACATGGTCGAGCTGCGCATCCCGCGGGAGGACGAGTGACGCTCCGCGCGGTGGTGGTCGACGACGAGGCGAACCAGCGGGCCGATCTGGTGCGGATGCTGGCGCAGCTCGACGTCGAGGTGGTCGCCGAGGCGGCCGATGGCCCGTCGGCGCTGGAGCAGATCGAGCAGGAACGCCCGGACGTGGTCTTCCTCGACATCGCGCTGCCGGGGCTGGACGGCCTCTCGGTCGCGGCGCGGGGTGACCTGCCGCCCATCGTCTTCGTCACCGCCTACTCCGGCCACGCGCCCGAGGCCTTCGACCTCGAGGCTTGCGACTACGTGGTCAAGCCGGTCGAGCTCTCGCGGCTGCGGCGCGCCGTCGAGCGCGCGGGGAAACGGGTGGCGCTCGAGACGGCGGACGAAGGGGCACGGCTGCGGGTCACCGACCACCGCGGGACGCGCTTCGTGGACGCGCGGCGTGTCGAGGCGTTCTCGGCCGTCGACAAATACGTCCGCTTCGTGATCGACGGCGAGGAGATGGTGCTCCGCGCCAGCCTCGACGACCTCGAGCGGAAGCTGGCGGACGAAGGTTTCCTTCGGGTGCATCGCGCCCACCTGGTGCGCGCGCGCACCGTCGCGCGGACCGAGGACGGACGGCAGGGGCTGGTGCTCGTGCTCGCCTCCGGGGCGCGCGTCCCGGTCTCCCGCCGCCTGCGCGCCGCCGTCATGCGCGAGCTCTGATCGGTCTAGAGCACCGATCCGACCGGTAGAGGGGGAGAGGGGGAGCTCATGACTGATCACATCTCCCCGCCGAGTAGCCGCTGGACGAGCAGGACGCGTTCGAGTTCTTGGAATCCCCGCGCGAGGGTCAGCCAGCCCGGTGGGCCGTTGTGCTTGAAGTGTCCGCCCATGCGGGCGATCGCGAAGCTGATGTCCCTGGCGTTTGGGTGCGACGGCAAGGACATGGACCAGGGGTTCTTGGTGGCGGCAAGGGCAATCAGGATGCCCAGCTGTTCGTCGGTGACCACAGCGGCGGCAGGGGTGTGCGGCGCGTCGCGGGCGATCGTGCGGAGCAGGAGCATCTGCCAGGCAAGCGCCATGCAGACGGCCAGCGCGTTCTGCAGGGCGTGCAGGTGTTGAAACTGCAGCTGCTCGTAGTGGCAGCCGGTCTTGATCGCCTTGAAGAACTCCTCGATCAGCCACCGCGCCCGGTACGCATCGACCACGCGCAGAACGTCTTGCTCGGTGGCGATGGGCTCGGTGGTCAACAGCTGCCACTCGATCGGCTCTACCCCTGCGGGCGGATCCGCTTCGCGGACCTGGACGAGGTTGAGCGTCAGCTCCTGCCGATCCGACCGACAGACTTTAGGGCGTCGGATGGTGGCGGTGGTCGCGCGGACCTCGAGTCGGGTCTCCCGTCCCTGACGTGCGTTCTTGCGACGCCGACGGCCGCCGCGGGTGACGACGGTTTCGAATGACACACGACGTGTCGCCAGGATCGGCGAGCTTTCCGAGAGCAGATTGTTCAGGTACGTGGCCTGCTGCTGTTCGTCGGCCGCCAGCCTGCGGTTGTGGGTCTGCCGAATGACGAAGCGCTGACCTCGGTCCACGAGCTGAGCCAACCACGGATATTTGTCGCCCTCGCGGTCGGCGACGTGCACGACGGACACCTCCGCCGCGGCTCCGGAGCGCTCGATCTCCTCGGCGACGCGTTCCCAACGCAGCGCCTCGTTGTCCTCGGCGAAGTGGCGTTCGCGTTCCAGCTGCTTTTTCGTGAGCTTCTTACGCTTCGGCTCGGGCTCAACCGGTCGAACGACGAACTCGCTGCCTCCCACGCCCAAGGGCACCGGCGTACCGCCGGGCTCGTCGCTCTGGACCAAGCAAGCGAGGAGACCCACGTGCGCGTAGAAGCCCTGCCCGTCGTTCATGAGCGCCCCAAGACCCTGCCGCGGCGTCGTGCCACCAAACCGCAGCTCTGTGGTGTCCTCCACCGAGAGCACCCACCCCGCGCTGCTCGATGCAGCCGCCCGCCGCCAGCTTTCGCTGACGTGGGGAGCTACGAGCGACGGGAACTCGACCTGCGGGTTGTTGAAGAACCGATACGCGGCCTCGATCTCCGCGCTGCCGGTCATGACCCGTGGCAGAGTCATCTCGGGCGAACGTGCCCAGGACTCGGCGATCCGTCCTGCACGTTCGTTGCGCCGAGCGTCTCCCAGGTCCACCGCGGCGAACTCGGAGCTGACCGGCCTGAAGGCAAACGGAAGCTCGAACCGCACCTCTTGTGAGCTCATGAGGAGCTTAGATCAGAGCCGATCCCCGACTTCAAGCCCGCTCTCCGAGATGTGATAACTCTTGAGAGGGGGAGATGGCGCCGGACCGGCGTTTCAGGGCAAGGCGCTCCGACGAGTCGATGCCCAGCATCGGCGAGGGGGAGCAACGCGGCCCTGGCCCTGGAGCGTCCGGACAAGCCAGGTCCCCTTCTACCGGGATGGAATCTCGCACTAGCTCACCGCCCGAGACCGGAGCGCCGGTCAGCGCAGCAGGCCGAGCGCGAGGTGGCAGAGGATGCCGGCGGCGTAGCCGAGCGCGATCACCGGCGCCCAGCGCAGGTGGCCCATGAAGGTGTACTTGCCCTTCGAGACGCCCATCAGCGCCACGCCGGCCGCCGAGCCGATCGAGAGCAAGCTGCCGCCGATGCCGGCCGTCAGCGTCACGAGGAGCCACTGCCCGGCGTCCATGGCCGGCTGCATGCTGAGCACCGCGAACATCACCGGGATGTTGTCGACCACGGCCGACACCAGCCCGACGCCGATGTTGGCCCAGGTCGGGCCGAGCGTGCCGTACATGCCGTGCGAGAGCGCGGCGAGGTAGCCGAGGTGGCCGAGCGCGCCCACACACATCACGACGCCGTAGAAGAAGAGCAGCGTGTCCCACTCCGCCCGCGCGACGTTCGAGAAGACGTCGAAGGGCACGATGCTGCCGAGGCGCTCGTTGCGCTCGACCTCGTCCTCGGTGAGGCCGTACTTCTTCGCGATGTAGCGCCGGTCGTAGGTGCGCTTGAGGTAGAAGCCGAACACGCCGAGGTAGGCGAGGCCGGTCATCATCCCCATCGCCGGCGGCAGGCCCAGCACCGAGTGGAACGCGACCGCCGTGGCCAGGGTGAGGAAGAAGAGCAGGACGATGCGCAGCCCGCCGCGCTTGGTCACGACCCGCTCCTCGACCGGCGGTGGCTTGCCGCCGCCGATCACCACCGACATCGCGGAGGCCGGAATGAGCCAGCTGATCATCGCCGGCGGCAGGAGCCAGAAGAAGCTCCCGATGGAGAGCATGCCGCTCTGCCAGACCATCAGCGTGGTGATATCGCCGAAGGGGCTGAAGGCGCCGCCGGCGTTGGCGGCCACGACCACGTTGATGCAGGCGAGGCTGACGAAGCGCGGGTTGTTCCCGCCGACCGCCATCACCACCGCGCACATCAGCATCGCGGTCGTGAGGTTGTCGGCGACCGGCGAGATCGTGAACGCCAGCGCGCCGGTGACCCAGTAGATGCGGCGCAGCGAGTAGCCGCGGCGCACCATCCACGAGCGGAGCGTCTCGAAGACCCGCCGCTCCTCCAGCGCGTTGACGTAGGTCATCGCCACCAAGAGGAAGAGCAAGAGCTCCGCATACTCGAGGAGGTTGTGCCGCACCGCCTCTTCGACGCCGGCGGAGTCGCCCCCGAGCGCGACGTGCGAGCCGGCGACCAGCACCCACATCAGCCCCGCCGCCACCAGGACCGGCTTGGACTTCGGGACGTGCAGGCGCTCCTCGAGGACGACGACCAGGTAGGCGATCACGAAGACCGCCACGGCGGCGTACCCGACCCAGCTCCCGGTCAGATCGAGGTGACCGGCCACGGCACCGGCGTCGAGTAGGACTGGAGACACCGCGCGAGGACTAGCCCCTCCCTCGGACGCGAGCAAGGAGCCTCGGACAGAGCCGAGCCCAGAGCCCTCGGATCAGAGCGACGGGTCGCGCAAGCAGTAGGCCGGGCCCGTCGTCCCGGTCGGGCACGCGACGTGGAAGTCCGCGTCGCACGTCGCGCGCGCTCCGCCCTGAAGCTCCAGCCCGAGCGTCCCGTCACCGAAGTGCGCTTGCTGGCCCGGCAGGTCGCACACCGGGTCGTCGCGCGGCCCGGGGCAGTACGCGGCCGCGCGGCCGGTGATGTCGACGTAGTCGCCGCAGTAGGGCTCGTTGCTGCCGCAGGCGACGGCGAAGAGAGCGAGGGCGATGACGATCCAGAACCGCATGGGCGACAATGATAGAGCCACCCGCCCCGCGACGCCCGTGGCCGGCGAGCACCGGACACGAACTGGACGCGCGGGGCCGCTCCGGTAGGTTCTCCCGGTGGACCTCCGAGATGCGTGGTTGGCTGCGGCGCTGCTCGTGGCCGGGTGTGGCGACGAGAGCCGGGCGCAGCCACCTCCGCTGACCGCGACGCCTCCCGACGACGTCGCCACCACCCGCGCGGAGGGAGCCCAAGCGACCTCGCCGGATTGACCGGCCCGCGTTCGCTACGACCTCGCGCGCCACCTCGCCCGGGCCGAGCTGCGCCAGGGCGAGACACGGGTGGCCGATTCTCGGCGCGCCGAGCGGGCACCAACACACGTTGGGCGGATGGCGGACCCGCAGCGGAGAGCAGCACGACTTCGACGGCACCCGCGCGGCGGTGATGCGAAGCGTCACCGGGTTCTTCCTGCTGCCGGTGGAGCGGCCGGACCGTTGCTCGATCACGCTGCACGCGAGGAGCTTCGCCGACCCGCACATCGCGCTCTACGTCGACGACGAGACGATCGGGCACGCCGAGCTGCCGACGGACGGAAGCTTCGGAATCGCGCGCGTGACCATCCCGCCCGAGCTGTGCACGCCGGGCGAGCACGAGCTGAGGCTGCGCGTGCCTCGGACCGGATCCGTGCCGGGGCTGTCCCGCGCAGGGGTGGCGGTGGACTGGATGCGCCTCGGTCCGGCCGAGGATCCGCACGCCGAGGACGCGCCGCCCGCGCCGAGCGCGCTGGCCCGCGCCGAGGGCGAGCACGTCGAGCTGACCATCCCGGACGGCTGGAGCCTCGCCTACGCGCTCGAGATCCCGCGCGGCGCTCGCCTGCGCGCCTCGGTCCGCGGCGCGGGAAGGCTGCACGTGATGGCGGAGCGGGACGGAGCGCCGGCTCGCGAGCTGAGGACGGTGGCCGCGAGCGAGGAAGGTGCGCCGCTCGACATCGACCTCGCGTCGTGGGCGCCGCACATCACGCGACTGACCTTGCGACCGGAGGGCGATGTCCGCGTGCGCGATCCGCAGGTGGTCACGCTCGACGCCCGCGAGCCGCGCGCGCTCCCCCGCGTCCGCAACGTGGTCGTCTACCTGACCGACACGCTGCGCGCCGATCACCTGCGGGCCTATGCGCCCGACACGCGCGTCGAGACGCCCGGCCTCGGGCAGCTCGTGGACCACGCAGCGACCTTCCTCGCCGGCCACAGCCAGGAGAACTGGACCAAACCGAGCGTGGCCACGCTGCTCAGCGGCCTCTTCCCGTGGGAACACCACGCCACCACCGAGGACGCCCAGGTGCCCGGCTCGGTCGAGCTCATCTCCGAGCACCTGCACGACGCCGGCTTCTACACCGGCGCGTTCGTGGCCAACGGCTTCGTCTCCGACCGCTTCGGGTTCGAGCAGGGCTGGAGCACCTTCCGCAACTACGTGCGCGAAGGTCGCCGCAACCGCGCGCAGTTCGTGGCCGCCGACGTGCTGGAGTGGCTGGATCATCGCCCGACCGACCGGCCCTTCTTCCTCTACGTGCACACGGTCGATCCGCACGTGCCCTACCTGCCGCCGAGCGACGACCTCGCGCGCTACGACTCCGATCCCTACGACGGCGTGGTCGACTTCGGGCGCGACCGGATGCTGCTCGAGAAGGTGAAGGCCGGCCAGCTCCACCTCGGCGCGCGCGACCGCGTGCGGCTGCGAGCGCTCTACGACGCGTGCATCACCTACCACGACCGCCACTTCGCTTCCGTGATGGAGGCGCTCTCCCGGCGCGACCTGGCCGACGACACCATCGTCGTGTTCACCGCCGATCACGGCGAGGAGTTCTGGGATCACGGCTCGGTCGGCCACGGCCACAGCGTGTGGGAGGAGCTGATCCACGTCCCGCTGATCGTGCGCTGGCCCGGGCTGACCGACAGCGCAAGCCAGATCGACGAGACGGTGGGGCTGGTCGACGTGATGCCGACGCTGCTCGAGGCGCTCGGGATGGAGATCCCGGACGAGCTCAGCGGACGCTCGCTGGCGCCGCTCCTGGCCGGCCGGAGCGAGGACGCGCCGCGCCCCGCGGTCACCGGGTTCATGGAAGGCTGGCGGACCATCGTGGTCGGCCGCTACAAGCTCATCCAGCGCACGCCGAGCCATTGGCAGCTCTACGACCTGGCCGCCGATCCCGACGAGACGCACGACCTCGCGAGCGAGCGGCCCATCGCCGTCCGCTACCTGCGCGGCCTGCTCGGCGTGTCGCTGGCGGAGGCCGAGGAGAACGCGCCGCTGGCTCGTCATCAGGCTGCGCGGACCCAGATCGACGACACGCTGCGCAGCCAGCTCGAAGCGCTCGGCTATGCCGGCGCCTCCCGCGCGCCGACCGCGGAAGACGACGCGCCCGACGAGGAGTGACGAGACGCCGCCACGGCGCGGATCAGTCGAGCCGCTTGCGGAAGCGCAAGATGGCGACGGCCATCATGATCACCGTGAAACCCACCAGCTCCGCCACGTCGGGCCAGAGCTCGCCGATGCTGGCGCCGCGGAGCATCACGCCGCGGATGAGGCGGACGAAGTGGGTGAGCGGCAGCATCTCGGCCAGCCATTGGACCACCTTCGGCAGCCCGCCGAAGGGGAACATGAACCCCGAGAGCAGCATCGACGGTAGGAAGACGAAGAAGGTCATCTGCATGGCCTGGAACTGCGATTGGGCGCGGGTCGAGATCAAGAGGCCGAGGCTGAGGTTGGCGACGATGAGCAGCGCGGCGGCGATGTAGACGTCGAGCACGCTGCCGCGGATCGGCACGTCGAAGAGCCAGATCCCGAGCGCCAGCACGACGGTGGTCTGCACCAACCCGATCGCGATGTAGGGAAGGACCTTGCCGATCATCAGCTCGGCGCGGGTGATCGGCGTCGCGATCAGGAGCTCCATGTTGCCGCGCTCGCGCTCGCGGACGACCGCGACGGCGGTGAAGAGCACCATCGTCATGGTGAGGATGACGCCGATCAATCCCGGAACGATGAAGACCGACGAGCGGCGGTCGGGGTTGTAGAAGCTGACCACGCTGATCGGGCCCACGCGCGGCGTGGTGCTCTGCGCCGAGCCCGGCTCACGGTGGAGCTCCGCGCTCTCGGCCGATTCGCTCAGGATCACCACGCTCCTGGCCGGGTCGAGCGAGGCCGTGCCGGTCGGCACGTTCGCCATGCCCGCGGGCAGGGTCGCCGGCTCGCCCGCCTCGTCTGTCCGCGCCTCCGCGCCCCTCGGCGTGGCCGCGGTGGCGCCACCGCTGACCTCGTTCTGCGCCTCCTGCGCCGCGGCCGATCCACCTCCGCGCGAGGGCGTGCCCACGGGCACCTGCGCGAGCTGGGCTGCGGCGGCCTGCACGGACGTGTCGCTCCCGTCGACGAGGACCTGCGCGACCGGCCGCCCCTCGAACTTGCGCCGCTCGAAGTCCGGCGGGATGGCGATGCCGACGTCGATCTCGCCCCGCCGCAGGAGGCTCATCAGCTCGCTGGGCGAGTGCGCGTCGGTGACCGGCGTGATGACGTCGGTCGCCAGCATGTCCATCACCAGCTGCCGCGAGCCCGACGTCTTGGCCTGGTCGGCGACGGCGGTCGGCAGGTGGCGGAGCGTGAAGTTGATCGCGAAGCCGAAGACGACCAGCTGAATGACGGGGATGCCGGCGATCATGGCCAGCGTGATCCGATCGCGGGCGAGCTGGCGCAGCTCCTTGGTCACCACCGCCGAGAGCCGGCGCCACTTCACGCCGCATGCTCCGCGCGCGGCTGGCGGGTGGCGGCGACGAACACGTCCTCGAGGCTCGGCTCCACCGGCTCCACCCGCGCGTCGGCTTCGCGCGAGAGCACGTCCCGCAGGGCGGGCTCGACGTCGGCGCCCTCCACCGCCAACACCCGGAGCACGTTGCCGATCTGCGCGGCGCTCAAGACGCCCGGGACCTGGGTCAATCCACGTCGCGCCAGCCGCGGCTCGGCGGCGCGAACCTCGAACGTCCGCCCGCGCAACCGGCTGGTCAGCTCCACGGGCGGGCCGTCGGCCACCAGCCGGCCGTGGTGGAGGATGGCCAGGCGGTGGCAGCGCTCCGCCTCGTCCATGTAGTGCGTGGAGACGAGGATGGTCGTGCCGGCGTCGGCCAGCTCGAAGAGGCGCTCCCAGAACTCGCGGCGCGACTCGGGGTCGACGGCGCTGGTCGGCTCGTCGAGAAAGAGCAGCTCCGGCTCGTGGACGACGGCGCCGGCGAGGGCGAGGCGCTGCCGCTGCCCACCGCTCAGCGTGCCCGCGAGCTGCTTCTCGCGATCGGCGAAATGATAGCGCTCGATCAGATCGTGGATGCGCCCTTTCGTCTCGGCCTTCGGCACGCCTTGCACGGCGGCCAGAAATTCCAGGTTCTCGCGTACGGTCAGATCGTCGAAGAGCGAGAACTTCTGCGTCATGTAGCCGATGCGGCGGCGCAGCGGCTCGGCCTCGCGCGGGATGGAGAGACCGAGCACCTCGATCTCGCCGGCGGTAGGTGTGAGCAGGCCGCAGAGCATGCGGATGGTGGTGGACTTGCCGCTGCCGTTCGGGCCGAGGAAGCCGTACACCGCCGCCTTCGGCACGCTCAGATCCACCGCGTCGACCGCCACCACCGAGCCGAATTTCTTCGTGAGGCCGCGCGCGCGAATCGCGAGGTCTTCCTCACCGCTCATCCCAGGGCCTCGGCGCGGCGAGCGACGACGATGCGTGCCCCGCGACGGGTGCGAGCGACCGGCCCGGGCAGACTGGGACCTGGTCCTTCCACGGCGCGGATGAAGCGTCCGAGGACGTGACGTCTCCGAGCCTCGCGCCCCCGGCCACCGGCGGCGCACATCACCGCCCGGCGGACCTGTGAACGGAGGGAACGGACGCTCATCGCCCCTCGGTACATGAGCATCGGCGAATTGACCGCAAGAGCCGGCGCAAGAGCCGGCGCAAGAGCCGGCGCAAGAGCCGGCGCAAGAGCCGGCACGGTGAGGCCATCGCTTCGAGCGACAGCGTCGCGGTACGATGCGCGCGGAGCGCGTGGGGTGCCGCGAGCGCGCAGTTGCGCGGTGCGCCCCGAAGCGCGCGGAGACGCGGAGGCAGGCGTGACGAGACTGTGGCAGGTGGCGGGGATTATGATGGCGGCGGCCCTGGCGATTGGATGCGGCCAGAGCCACGGCGGAGACGACGGCGGCGGCCGGGACGCGGGCGGCGGCCGGGACGCGGGCGGCGGCCCATGCCCGAGCGCGCTCCCGGGCGACGGCGCGGTCTGCACGCGCGAGGGGCTCGTCTGCGAGTACGGGATGCGCACCTGCCTCTCGAGCGCCGCGTGCTCGGGGGGAGCATGGTCCGTGACCACGCCGGACTGCCCGCCAGCGCCGGCCGGAGGCTGCCCCGCGACGCGCGCCGACGCAGAGGGCGCGGCGTGCGCCGGCGACGAGGGCGCCGAGTGCGAGTACGACTCGCTGATCTGCACCTGCACGAGCTGCCCGAACCCCTACCCGCTCTGCATGACGGTCGACCCTCCCGTGTGGGCCTGCGAGGCGCCGAACCCCGACATGCAGTGCCCGCCCGCGCAGCCGCTGCTCGGCTCGGTGTGCAGCATGGAGGGGCAGACCTGCGACTACGGCTGCGAGCCGGGCATGCGCCGCGTCTGCACCGGCGGCATCTGGACCCGCGCCTCGAGCCCGGGCGGCTGTCCCGTCTCGACGCGCAGGGTCAAGCGCGACATCCGCTACCTCGACGCGGACCAGGTCGACGGCATCGGTCGCGAGGTGCTCGACACCCGGCTCGCCACCTACGAGTACACCGACCCCGCGCTCGCGGGCGGCCGGCACCTCGGCTTCATCATCGAGGATCAGCCGCACTCGTACTCGGTCGATCCGGAGCGCAGCCAGGTCGACCTCTACGGCTACACGAGCATGCTGCTCGCGGCCGTGCAGGCGCAGCAGCGCCGCATCGACACGCTCGAGCGCGAGGTGAGGGAGCTGCGCGCACAGGCCGCGCACCGGCGGCGCTGAGGTGGGTCAGCTCGGGTCCTGCCGCTTCGTGCGGCCCCGCTGCGACTCCCTCGCCGCGTCCGCGAGCGCGCGGCGGACCGCCTCGCGCACCTCGAGCGGATCGACGTCCTCGCGCGCCAGCGCGTCCCGGCCGTTCGCGTCACGTCGCCGGCGGGCTTGGCGGGCGATCCGCTGTTGTCGCCGCCGCCGGGTGAGCCCGACGATCTTCCACGCCTGAGCGCCGTCGAGCGGGCGAATGGGCAGGAGGTTCAAGCCCACCAGGATCAGGTTCCACTCGACGAGCGCAGAGACGAGCTCGGCCACGAGGGGTTCGCGCGTGACCGCGCCACCGAAGACCACGACCGGGAGAGCGAGCGCGACGAGGAGCACCTGACCCAGCACCCCGCCCCACGCGATCACCGTGCGCTGCCACTGCGTGATCCGGTGGCCCGCGTAGCGACACGCGCCGCCGAGCCCGTGCACGTCAATCGACAAGACGCGCAACCCCATCCGCCGGACGAGATACGCGTGCCCCACCTCGTGCACGAGCAGGACGGCGACGAAGCCGAGCCAGAAGCCCGGGACGAAGCGCAAGCGGCCCAACACCAGCATCCCGAGGGGCGTGGTCCAATGGAGGCGGATCGGCGTCGTCCGCCAGCGCGCGACCGTCCAATACCCGCCCTCGAGCATGCGGCGGTGATGCCACGCGGCTCGAGGCCGCGACACCGCCGCGCTTGAATCCGCGCGCGGGCCCAACCGTCGATGTGCGAGCATGCTTCCCTTGTCTTCGCGTCGCACCCTCGCGCTCTTCGCGCTCCTCGCCCTCCCCAGCTGCGCCGGGTTCCGCTTGCCGTCGTCGCTCCTTCGCGAGCCGGCCGGCGGCGCGTCCCGCCCCGCGCCACCGAACGTGCGCGTGGCCGAGGTCCGGCTCGCGCACGCGCCGACCGACCAGCAGATCGGGATGCACCTCTGCGCGCAGCTCGCGTCGGAGCGCGGTCTCCCCGGCGAGCTGGTGTGCGGCATGTTCGGCCCGATGCCGACGCGCGAGGACCTCACCTTCGCGTTCGAGGTGGAGCTCGAGATTCGCCAACCCGAACCGGATCGAGCTGCCGCTCGCGCAGGCGCTCGTCGCGTTCCGCGCCTGGCCCGACGCGCAGGATCCACAGAGCCTCGGCGCCATCTGCGTATCGCTCTGCGAGGATCCGGCGCAGTGTCCCGCGAGCAGCGCCGACGCCTGCCGCTCGGACGAGCCGGAGATCCGCGACCTCGACGACTTCGCGAACGCCGCCACCCACTTCCTGATCGCCACCGCCCTCGGCCAGCGCAGCGTGAACGATCTGCGGGTCCGCACCATCCCGCCGAGCGAGACGATCCGATCGGTCGTCCGCCTCGAGCTCGACCCCGACGCGATGATGCAGCTCATCCGCCGCCTCGGTGACGAGGCCGTCGCCGAGGTGCGCGCCGGCCGCCCGCCCGCGTTCGACATCCCCTACGAGATCGAGGGCTCGGTCTGGGTCGAGGTCGAGAGCTTCGGGCGCTTCGCCGCGAGCTTCGGCCCCTTCCGCGACCGGTGGCACATCCAGTGATGGAGCCCGGATCAGGTGCCGGCGTCCGCAGGGGGAGCGAGGACCACGCGGACCGGCAGGCCGGCGGGGAGCCTACGGGCGCGTGAATCGGTGAGCTCGACCTCGGCCAGGTAGCTGAGCCTCGCCGCGTCGTCGCCGGTGAGCGCGTAGTAGGGCGTGAAGCTCGGCTCGCTCCGGACCATCCGCACGCGCCCGTCGAGCGCCGTGTCCTCGCCGTCCACGAAGACCTGCACCTTTTGCCCCACCCGCACGTGGGCGCGGACCGGCTCGGGCACGTAGACGCGGGCGTAGGGTGCGTCGCCGACCAAGAGCACGGCCAGCGGCGCGCCGACCGGCGCCTGATCCCCGAGGTGGTAGGGGAGGCTGTCGATCTGACCGGCCCGCGGCGCGCACACGGTGAGCTTGTCCAGGATGGCCGCGGCGGCAGTCGCCTGCTCCTGCGCGGCCGCCGCCGCCGCCTCGCCTTGCCCGATCTGCTCGGGCCGCGTGCCCCGGCGGAGCTCGAGCAGCCGCGCGCGGGCGACCCCTTCCTGTCCCTCCGCCGTCCCGAGCGTGGCCCGCGCGCAATCCACCTCCGCCGGCGCCGCCACCCCCTGCCGACCGAGCTCCGACGCGCGCCGGAAGGTGGCCCGGGCGTCGCGGGTCTGCGCCTGCGCGGACGCGAGCTGGGCGCGAGCCTGGGCGATGTCTTCCGAGCGGGGTCCGGCCTCGAGCTCCGCCAGCGTCTGCTGAGCCCGCTCCGCCTCGGCGCCGGCCGCCGCCGCGTTCGCCTCGATCCGCGTCGGGTCCAGGCGAAGCAACACCTGCCCGGCGTCGACCTGCTCGCCCTCGTGCACCTCGATGGACACGATCCGCTCGGCGGCCGGCGAAGGCAGCGTCACCCGGTCGTACTCCAGCGTGCCCAGCGCCTGCGGCGGGCCCTCGTGGCAGCCCCCGAGGAAGAAGAGCGCCGCGACACACGCGATCCGAGCGACGCGCGTCACCCGCCGGCGCGCGCATGTGCTCGGAGACTCGGCGCTCATCGCCCCTCCGTATCTGAGCATCGCCGAATTACCTACAAGAGCTCGGCGCCCGCGCTCCGTCCGCGTCCCGAAAAACGTCCTCTCGGAGGCTCGGGACCGTGCGCTGC
Organism: uncultured Pseudomonadota bacterium; assembly: GCA_963832725.1. Lineage (GTDB taxonomy): Bacteria > Myxococcota_A > Polyangia > Polyangiales > Sandaracinaceae > JAEZBP01. Next base: position 1,297,340 of record CAWHVG010000002.1, on the reverse strand, counting down.
CCTTTACAGCGCTGATACGATGTCGCCATGCGCGCGACACGTTTTGCTTCGGTCTTCCTTCTCGCTCTCTCCCTGGCCGCTTGTGACGGCCCGTCCACCGGCGGCGACGGCGGCCCGGACGCGTCCTCGACCGGTCAGGACGGCTCGACCGTCCACGACGCGGGCGGCGGACACGCCACGCTCTTGCCGGTCTGCGAGGACACCGAAGCGTCCGGCACGGACATGCTCGAGCACGTCCCGAGCACGCTGATGGGTGTGATCCAGCCCAACGTCGCGCGCGTGACCACGCCCGGCCCGAAGAACCCGGCCACCGAGGCGGGCGAGCTGATGTACCGCCAGCTCGGCTACGACCGCTACTCCCGCGGACCCGGCCAGGATCGCGTGCTGCGCAACGATCTCGGCGGCTCCACCCCGCCCGACACCGGCCGCCGCTCCATCGCGTGGTTCGTGCAGTACTCCGACTTCCAGCTCGTGGACGACGAGTCGCCGACCCGCCTCGCCATCCTCGACAACCCGGTCGAGCAGGGCGCGATGCGCTCGCAAGAGGCCTATCTCACGCGGGCCATCAGCGCGATGAACCGCACCGTCGCCCGCGTGCAGAGCGCGGACCGTCCCTACGACTTCGGCATCATCACCGGCGACTGCGCGGACAGCACGCAGGCCAACGAGCTGCGCTGGGTGCTGGAGGTCATGAACGGGACACCGGGCCTCGAGACCGACTCCGGCGACGACGACGATCCCATCCCCGGCCCGGACAACGACCCGAAGGACCCTTTCGACCCGACCGGCTTCCCGGCGCCCTGGCTCTACGTGCCCGGCAACCACGACACGCTGGTCGTCGGGATCTCCGTGCCGGATGCGCAGATGCACGACGCCGCGATCGGCATGCATCCGATCTCGGGCACCCGCGACTACACGCAGTGGTACGCGCCGGTGAGCAGGCACGACATGCCCGCCGATCCGGAGCGCCGCCTCGTGTCGCGCGACGACATCGTCACCGCGCTGCTCGCCGACACCGACGGCCCCGGTCCGGTCGGGCATGGCTTCCCGAGCTCCCCCGACACGAGCGTGGGGGCGAACTACGAGTACGACGCCATCCCGGGCGTGCTGCGGATCATCGCCCTCGACACCAGCGACGACACCGGCGGCGCCAACGGGCTCGTGCACCGGCCGACCGTCGACAACTTCTTGCTGCCGGCGCTGCAGCGGGCCGAGGACGACGGCGTGGTCGCGATCCTGACCTCCCACCACTCCACGACCGAGATCGACACCTTCCAGGGCCAGCTCGGAAGCACCGAGGTGCCGGACGCGGTCCCGTCGGACGAGCTCGAGCAGATCGTCGCCGCGCACCCGGTCGTGGTCGCTTGGCTGGTCGGGCACACCCACGACAACCGCGTGCGCGCCGTCGCCGGCGCCGACGCGGCGCACCCCGGCTACTGGGAGATCATGACCTCGGCCATCGCCGACTACCCGGGCCAGGCGCGCTTCCTCGAGCTGATCGACAACGGCGACGGAACGCTCTCGATCCTCGGCACGCTGATCGACTTCGACGCCGACGACTGCAGCGAGCGGCGCTACCGCCGGCTGATGAACATGGAGTACGTCAGCGGATGGTGGAAGGAGGTCAGCCACGACCCGAACGACCTCAACGTCGAGCTGGTGATCCCGACGCCGCCGACCGCCACCGATGCCGTCGCCGGCGCGACCGGCCACGATCGGATCGAGAGCGAGACGACCCTCCGCGGCATGTGATCCGCAGCGCTCGCGCCCGTCGCCGTTCTGCGGCATCCTTCGCGTCCACCCAGTTCCGGCGGCCCAAAGCTCGGGGCGACGGTGAGGCTCCAGCTCCGAACGAAGTGCGACGCGTGTGCTACGGGCACGAAAACCGGCACGGAGCTCGGAGCAGGGACACTAGACCCAGGCGTGGAGGACAGGCCAACGATGTTCGACAAGGTGCTCGTCGCGAACCGGGGGGAGATCGCAGTCCGGGTGATCCGCACGCTGCGCGAGATGGGGATCAAGTCGGTCGCCGTCTACAGCGAGGCGGATCGGCGCGCGTTGCATGTGCGGATGGCCGACGAGGCCTATCCGATCGGCCCCGCCCCCAGCAACGAGAGCTACCTGGTCACCGAGCGGATCGTGGAGGCGTGCAAGAAGAGCGGCGCCCAGGCGGTCCACCCGGGCTACGGCTTCCTCAGCGAGAACGCGCACTTCGCGCAGGCGATCGCGGACGCCGGGGTGACCTTCATCGGCCCGCCGCCGCACGCGATGGACGCGATGGGCTACAAGACCTCGGCCCGCGAGCGGATGATCGCGGCCGGCGTCCCGGTCGTCCCCGGCGCGAGCGTGTCGAGCTTCGACGAGCTGCCGGCGGCGGCGGAGAAGGTCGGCTACCCGGTCATGCTCAAGGCGGCCGGCGGCGGCGGCGGCAAGGGCATGCGCTTCGTGTCGGACCCGAAGGAGCTGAAGAGCGCCTGGGACCGCGCCCGCAGCGAAGCGATGAGCGCCTTCGGCGACGAGACGGTCTACCTCGAGAAGGCCATCGTCGAGCCGCGTCACGTGGAGATCCAGGTCCTCGCCGACGGGCTGGGGAACTGCGTGCACCTCTTCGAGCGCGACTGCTCGATCCAGCGGCGCCACCAGAAGGTCGTGGAGGAGACGCCGACGCCCTCCCCCGTCCGCACCGACGCGCTCATCGCCGAGATGGGCGAGGTCGCGGTGAAGGCGGCGCAGGCGGTCGACTACGTCTCCGCCGGGACGGTCGAGTTCCTGCTCGCACCCGACGGGAGCTTCTACTTCCTGGAGATGAACACGCGCCTGCAGGTCGAGCACCCGATCACCGAGCTGATCACCGGCATCGATCTCGTGCGCGAGCAGGTGCGGATCGCCGCCGGCGAGCCCCTCGGCTACCGCCAAGAGGACGTACAGGCACGTGGGCACGCCATCCAGTGCCGCATCTACGCCGAGGATCCCGCGACCAACTTCATGCCGAGCCCGGGCACCATCGAGGTGCTGCGGACACCGAGCGGGCCGGGCGTGCGGGACGACTCCGGCGCCTACGAAGGCGCGGCGATCTCCAGCTACTACGATCCGCTGGTCAGCAAGCTCTGCGTGTGGGCCTCGACCCGAGAAGCCGCCGTCGCGCGCATGCACCGTGCGCTGACCGAGTACGTCGTGGCGGGCATCCAGACGAACATCCCCTTCCACCTCGCGCTGATGAGCCAGCCCGAGTTCCAGGCGGGCAGCTACGACACCGGCTTCATCGGCCGCCACCACGAGGCGCTCCTGACCGACGGCTCGGCGGGTTCCGCGGCCGACGCCCTGACGCTCGGCGCCGCGATCGCGCAGGCCTTCCGGGACGAAGACGCCGCCAAGCGCGCCAGCGTCCCGAGCGGGCAGCAGAGCAGCCAGATCAGCGCCTGGCGCCTCGCGGCGCTCTCGCGGATGTAGCGCTCTCCGGCGGGCAGCGAAGGTGCCGACCCCGCTCCCATGGGGTGCGGCAGCGGGCCCGCGCGAGTAGAGTCTCCGACGCGTCTCCGCAGCGGGATCGCCGGCCGCGTCCCGCAGGCCTTCCATCGCCTGCCGGCCGAACCTACTTCTCCGGACGGAGAGCGGCCCATGGACCTCGACGTCGTCACCCTGTCGCGAGCCCAATTCGGGCTCACCGTGATGTTCCACTACCTCTTCCCGCCCCTCTCGATAGGGCTCGGGCTGCAGTTGGTGATCATGGAGGGGACGTACCTCTTCACGAAGGACCCCAAGTGGGAGGCGCTCACCCGCTTTTTCACCAAGCTCTTCGCGGTGAACTTCGCGGTCGGTGTGGCCACCGGTATCGTGATGGAGTTCCAGTTCGGGACGAACTGGGCAACGTACTCGCGCTTCGTCGGCGACGTCTTCGGCGCGCCCCTCGCCTCGGAGGGCATCTTCGCGTTCTTCCTCGAGAGCGGCTTCTTGGCGGTCCTCGTGTTCGGCTGGGACCGTGTGTCACCGAGAGTGCACATGCTCTCCACGGTGATGGTCTTCCTCGGCTCGGTCTTCTCGAGCGTCTGGATCGTCATCGCCAACTCGTGGATGCAGACGCCCGCTGGCTACCATCTGGTGCGCCACGGAGACTCGGTGCGGGCGGAGATCACGGACTTCTGGGCGGTGGTGTTCAATCCCTCGTCCATGAACCGCCTCACCCATGTGCTGCTCGGCGCGTTCATCCTCGGTGCGTTCTTCGTGACGAGCATCATGGCGTTCTACTACCTGCGCGGGCGCCACCAGGAGCTGGCTCGGCGGGCCTTCACCGTCGGTCTGGGCGTAGCGGCCTTCGCGTCCTGCGCGCAGCTCTTGAGCGGTCACACCCAAGCCCGCGCCGTCGCGCACCTGCAGCCCACCAAGCTGGCCGCGTTCGAGGGCCACTACCACACGGGCGAAGAGGCGACGGGGATGTACCTCCTGGGCTGGCCGGACGATGAGGCGCAGCGGACGGTGGGGCTCGCGATCCCGGGCCTGCTCAGCTACCTCGTGTACGGCGACGACCGTCCCGTGGCGGGCCTCGACCAGGTGCCCGTGGAAGACTGGCCGCCCGTCAATGGTGCGTTTCAGAGCTACCACATCATGGCCGCGCTCGGGACGTACTTCATCGCGCTCTCGCTCTTCGGGCTCTTCTTGCTGTGGCGAAAGAAGCTCTTCACACGCCGCTGGATCTTGTGGATCTTCGTCGTCTCGGTGATCGGGCCCTACATCGCCAACGAGTGCGGGTGGGTCGCGACCGAGCTGGGACGCCAGCCGTGGATCGTCTACGGGCTCCTCCGAACCTCCGACGCGGTCTCGGCCTCGGTGCCCGCGGCGCACGTGCTGGCCTCGATCATCGCGTTCAGCCTGATCTACATCGCGCTCGGCGCGCTCTGGCTCTTCGTGATGAACGAGAAGATCAAGCACGGCATCGACGAGCCGAGCGAGCTCGCCGGCGAGGCACCGAAGAAGACCAGCGCGCGCGGCCTCCGCGAGGCGGCTTCGGCGCTGCAGAGCACCGACCGGCGCGCTCACCTGGCCGGCACCGAAGAGGAGGACTGAGATCGATCTGCACATCCTCTGGTTCGTCCTCCTCGGCGTCCTGTTGGCCGGCTACGCCGTCCTCGACGGCTTCGATCTGGGCGTGGGGATCCTGCATTTCTTCACCAAGGACGAGACCGAGAAGCGCATCGCCATCAACAGCATCGGCCCCCTCTGGGACGGAAACGAGGTGTGGCTGGTCACCTTCGGCGGCGGGCTCTTCGCGGCCTTCCCGAACGCCTATGCGACCATCCTCTCCGCGCTCTACGTGCCCATCGTCATCATCCTGCTGGCCCTGATCGGGCGCGCCATCTCCATCGAATTCCGCAGCAAGCGTCCATCGAAGGCTTGGCGGCTCTGGTGGGACGTCAGCTTCTTCCTCTCGAGCGCGACGGTGGCGTTCCTCTTCGGTGTGGCGGCCGGGGACGCCATGCGGGGCATGCAGCTCGACGCGCACGGCGAGCACGTCGGCGGCGTGCTCGCGCTGGTCACGCCCTACTCCGTCCTGGTCGGCCTCTTCACCGTGTGCGCGGCCGCCATGCACGGGTCGATCTTCCTCTACCTCAAGACCGAGGGAGACCTGCACGAACGCCTCCACGGGTGGATGTGGCGGAGCTATTTCGTCTTCCTCGCCATGTACACAGTCGTGTCAATCGTCACCGTGGCCTCGGTGCCGCACGCCACCGCGAACTTCGAGCGATGGCCCATCACCTGGATCGTCGTGGTGCTGAACGTCCTGGCCGTGGCGAACATCCCCCGCGCCATCCACCTCGGCCGGCCGGTCTACGCGTTCGTCTCCTCCTGCTGCGTCATCGTCGCGCTCATCTTCCTCTTCGGAATGGCGCTCTTCCCGAACCTCGTGGCTTCCACCACCAGCGCGCCGAGCCTCACCATCTACAACGCGTCGTCGAGCGAGCGGACGTTGGGCATCATGGCCGTCATCGCCGCCGTCGGGATGCCCTTCGTCGCCACGTACACGTTCATCGTGTACTGGGTCTTCCGCGGCAAGGTGAAGCTGAGCGAGCTCACCCACTGAGGCCGCGTCGCAGCGCGCCACGCCTTCGCCGGGCGGCGCTCTCGTGGCGGCGCCCGGATTGCATCTGCTCCCGACATGGCTTCGCACGCCACCCCCTGGCGAAGCGCGCGCCCACGCGAGGCGTCGGCGCTCAGCCGGCGGCGACCGGCGCGGATCCGCGCCATCGCGGCGATCGGGGGCCTCGGGGTCATCGCGCTCGTGCTCGCCACCATCGTGCCGCTCTTCTGGAGCTCGCATCTCTTGGGGGAGACGGCGGAGCTCTTGGCCCACGACTCCCAGCGAGCCCAAATCGCGGGTCGGCTCGAGCTCTCGCTCGACACCTACAGTCGCATCAGCAACCTGGCGGCGCTCACTCCGACACCGGCCTATGCTGCGGCGCGCCGGGAGCTCGCCGACGAGATGCGCGAGCTGCTGCGACGTGCGCCCAGCTACGCCGGCAACGAGGCCGAGCGGGCGACCGTCGACGACATCTCGCACGAAGTGAACGCGTATCTCGCGGAGCGCGAGCGTCTGGACGCCAGCGGGATTTCGCTCGATGCGGTCGTGCGGGGGATCACCCCCTACTTCGCGCGCACCAACGCCGCGCTGGAGCGCTGGCGGCGCGCGAGCGAAGCCGAGGTTCTGGCGACCCACCACCGCGCCGAGCGGGTGCACCGCATCTCGCACATCACGGCGAGCGTCGCCGCCGGATGCCTGGTCCTCCTGGTGATCGTGGTCGTCGTCGGCATGCGCCGCTACGTGGTGGTGCCCACGCTGGACCTGCACGGCGTCATCACCAAGCTCCGCTCCGGCGACACCGAGGTTCGCGCCGCGGAGTACGGACCGCTCGAGCTCAGCGAGCTCGCACATGCCCTGAACCAGCTCATCGACGCGCTGGTTCGGCAGCGAAACGGCGAGCTCGCGTTCCTCGCCGGCGTGGCCCACGACCTGCGCAACCCGCTCGCGGCGTTGAAGATGGGCGTGCACGTCCTCGGCGAACGCGATCCCGAGCTCCGGCACGATCGCACCCTCGGGATGATCGACCGCCAGGTCGATCGCCTCGCCCGCATGGTGGAGGAGCTCTTCGACGCCACGCAGGTGGCCGCCGGACACGTGAAGGTGGAGCGACGTCCCTTCGATCTTCGCGACGTCGCCCGGGAGGTCGCGCACCTCTACGACCTCTCGTCGCCGGTGCACGAGGTCGTCCTTCACCTGGATCCGTCGCCGGTCATGGTCGACGGCGACGCCGCCCGGGTCGAGCAGGTCATCAACAACCTGGTCAGCAACGCCATCAAGTTCTCCCCCAATGGGGGTCGAGTGGACGTGCGCGTCGAGCAGAGCCCGAGCGCGGCGGTGCTCGCGGTGACCGACCACGGCATCGGCATCGCCCCCGAGCAGAATCCCCAATCTCTTCATGCCCTTCCGGCGGCGGGCGCCGGAGATCGCGCCGGGCGCCGGGCTCGGGCTCTCCGTGGTGCGGCGTATCGTGAGCGCGCACCGCGGCACGATCGAGGTCGAGAGCGTGCCGGGCGCGGGCTCCACCTTCCGCGTCGAGCTGCCGCTCCAGCGACCGGCGGCCGCCCTTCGAAGCCCGTCGGAGCGCGGTGAGGAGGAGCCGTGACCGACGTGTTGGTGGTGGATGACGACCCGGACGTCGCGGAGCTCCTCGTGACGATCCTGGAAGCGCGGGGCTACGCGTGCAGGCTCGCTCGCGACGGCCACGAGGCCCTACACCTCCTGCACGAAGAGCTGCCCGATCTGGTCGTGCTCGACGTCGAGATGCCGCAACTCTCGGGCCCGGGGACCGCGTACCGCATGTTCATCGAGGACTCGGGGATGGAAGACGTCCCGATCGTCCTCGTGTCCGGCGTGGTGAACCTCCAGGGCATCGCGCATCAGGTGGGGACGCCCTACTTCCTGGCCAAGCCCTTCGACGTGGGCTCGTTCCTGGCGATGGTAGAGCGCATGAACCAGGAGAGGGTCCCGCCCAAGCCGGCGCTGCCACCGAGCTGAGCCGGCGCACGCGCCGACACTCAGATGTGCCGGACGCCGAATGCGAGCGCGGCGCCCACGCAAGCGACTGCGACCAGCGCCAACACGAAGAGCCCGACGAAGAGCGGCACACGCGATCGCGAGCGCTCTACCGGCGGCGCGCTCACGCGACCATCGGGTTGCGTGAAGCTCGCCGGGGCCGGCGCCGGCGGGATCTCGACCGGGGCGCTCGGTCTCACGTCGTCGGACGCGGACTCCTCGAGCGGCGCACCCGCCGCCTGCCGCGCCCGCACCACCGACACGCCGATGCTGCGCGCGAAGGCCTCCACGAACGCCCCGATGGTCGCGTAGCGCGCGCCACGATCCTTGGCCATCGCGCGCCGCACGACGTCGCCGAGGCCCGGCGGAAGATCCGGGCGCTGCTCCTCGATCGGCGTGACGCGGCCCTCGATCACACAGCCGAGGAGCTGCGCTGCGCCCTGCGCCGGAAAAGGCGACTCACCGGTCAGCGCCTCGTGGGTGATCACGCCGAGCGAGTAGACGTCCACCCGAGGATCCACGTCCTTGGCGGAGCGGATCTGTTCGGGGGCCATGTAGCGGGGGGTCCCCAGCATCACGCCCGTCTTGGTCATGCGGTCCTCGACGTCGAGCATCGAGAGGCCGAAGTCGACCACCTTCACCGGGCCGCCTTCGCAGAGCATCACGTTGTCGGGCTTGAGATCGCGGTGGACGACCCCCTTGGCGTGCGCGGCGCCGAGCGCGTCGGCGATGGCCACCAAGATCGGCAAGAGCTCCCGCGGCGTCATCGGGCCCTGCTCGCGCAGGCGCTCGCCCAGCGTGCAGCCCTCGATCAGCTCCATGGCGATGTAGTCGGTACCGTCGGGGGAGCGGCCGGCGGCGAGCACCTTCACGATCCCCGGGTGACCGATCTCGGTGAGGATCTGGGCTTCGCGGCGAAAGCGCGCCAACACGTGCTCGCGACGGGCCTTGTCGGGGTGCAGCACCTTGAGCGCGATGGGCCGCTCGTCTTGCACGTCGGTCGCGAGCAGCACCTTGCCCATCGCGCCGCTGCCGAGGATGTCGTCGACGCGGTAGCGGTCGGCGAAGAACGCGCCGCTCGTGATCCCCGACAAGACGACGGTGTCGTCGTCGTAGCTCGGGACCTCCGGTTCTGCCTGCCGCTCCACCACGGACAATCTACCAGCCCCGTGGACCTTTGTGAGGGCCCCCGGAGAGAGCGCGGATCGGGGCACGGGCGAAAAGGGGCATTCACCGCGATCGAGCCGCGCCGCGGTCGCCGATTCTGCGGGAGGCCGGCGTCCGCGCGACGGCGGTGCGATCGCACCCCGCGCTTCAGCCGGCCGCGAGCGCGGCTCGCCGTTCGAGCGGTGTCACGCCGGTCCACCGCTTGAACGCCCGGAAGAACGCGCTCGGCTCCGAGAAGCCCAAGAGGAAGCCCACCTCGGCCACGGAGACGCGCGACCGAGGCCCGCGTACGTCGAAGCGAGACTCGAGAACCGCGACCCACGCTGCACGCGAGGCTGCGTCGCCGACGACGGCTGCAGCCGAACCGCCGGGCGATCGCAGGGCGACGAAGAGCAGCGTCGCGATGGGCCGAGACGGCCGCGGGACGACGGGAGAGGTTGCGCCCCTTCAGCCCGCCCGGCGGTCCGACGCGGCGATGGCGAAGCGCGGCAGCTTCACCTCGAAGCGCGCGCCCCTCTCCGCGTCGGCGAGCCCGACCTTGCCGCCGTGCGCCTCGACGATGCCCTTCACGATGGCCAACCCCAGCCCCGCCCCGCTCCGCTCGGCCCGCCGCGCCTGCCAGAAGCGCTCGAAGAGGTGCGGCCGCACATCCTCGGGCACGCCGGGCCCCTCGTCGTGGAACACGTATCGGATCGAATCCCCATCGATCGACGCGCTCACCCGGACGCGTCCGCCGGGCGGCGTGAACTTGAGCGCGTTGCCGAGGAGGTTCTGAAAGACCTGCGCGATGCGCGATCGATCGGCCCGCACGGTGCCGAGCTCCGGCGGCGCGTCGACCTCGACCACGACGCCGCTGCGCTCCGCCGCCATCCGCATGCCGTCGACCACCTCGATGGCGAGCTGACGCGCGTCGCAGTCGCCCAGCTCCAGCGAGAGGCCGCCCTGCTCGAAGCGCGCCACGTCGAGCAGGTCCTCGATCAAGCGGACCATCCGCTCCACCGCGCGCTGCGCCACCTGCGCCACGCGGGCGCGGCCCGGCTCCGGCAGCTCGGCGTCGGTGAGCGTGTCGAGCGCCATCGACACGTTGGAGAGCGGGCTCCTCAGGTCATGCGAGACGATCGCCAAGACCTCGTCGCGCTCGGCCAGCGCCCGCTCGAGCCGCTCGCGCTCGCGAGCGAGCTCCGTCACCAGCCTGTGCTCCGCCTCCTGCGCCTGCACCGCGCGCCGCTCGGCCGCCGCCACCCGCACGGCGTAGCGCAGCACCTTCCGCAGTCGCCGCGGCGTCAGCTCGCTCTTGGGCAAGTAGTCGGCCGCGCCGGCCTTCATCAGATCGACGGCCACCCGCTCGTCGCCCCGTCCCGTCAGCACGATCACGGGCGGATCCAGCAGGTACGGATGAACGCGGACCGCGCGCAGCAGATCGCTCGCGCTCCCGTCGGGCAGGAGGTAGTCGGCGATGATGGCGTCCACGCTCCCGTGGTTGTCGAGGAGACTCCGCGCCGCCGCCACCGAGTCCGCCTCGACCAGCTCCACCTCCATCCCGGAGAGCGAGAGCGCGCGCCTCACCGCCATCCGATCGATCTCGTCGTCGTCGAGGATCAACACCCGCATCCGCTCATCCACCCCCGGGCTCCGCGGCGCACGCGCGCACCACCGGCATCGTCGCCGACGACGGCCGGCGCGCCCGCCGCTGCTCCGGCCAGGTGAAGCGGAACGTCGCGCCGCCGGCCGGCTTCGACTCCAGCCACACCTGCCCGCCTCGCGCCTCCACGATCTTGCGGACCAGCGACAGCCCGATGCCGGTCCCTTCTCCGCGCGTCTCGGCGCCGAGCGTCTGGAAGATGCCCCAGATGCGCTCGTGGAAGCGCTCCTCGATCCCCGGCCCGCGATCGCGAACCGCGAAGCACCAGGCGTTCCCAGTCCGCTCGACGCGGACCTCCACTCTCGCTCCCTCCGGGCCGCGACCGTGACGCAGGGCGTTGTCGATCAGGTTCTGCAGCACCTGCGCGAGCGGGATCCGCTCAGTGACCAGAATCGGCAGCGGGTGCGAGACCTCGACACGCGCGTCGGCGGGCGGATCGAGCAGATCCATCACCTCTTCGATCAGCCGCGCGAGGTCCACCTCCTCGAGGTCCGCGGACCGCCGCCCCGCCCGCGAGTAGCGAAGGATCCCGTCGATCAAACGCTCCAGCCGGTAGACGCGGCCGCGGAGGAGCACCAGGTGCTGGCGGGTCTCGCCCTCCAACTGATCGCGCAGATCCTCTTCGATCCAGTTGGTCAGGTTGCTGATGCCGCGCAGCGGCGCCCTCAGATCGTGCGAGGTCACGTAGGCGAAGCGGTCGAGCTCCTCGTTGGCCGCCTCGAGATGGCAGGTCAGCTCCTCGAGCTCCGCCGCCTTGTCCTCCACCGCCAGCCGCGCGTGGACCATGTCCGTCACGTCCATCGCGTGCAGCAGCACCCCCTCCACGTCCCCGTCCGCGTCGGAGAGCGGCGAGAGCACCAGGTTGAAGTAGGCGACGGTGACGACGGGGCTGCCCCGCCGCGTGTAGCGGATCGGGATCTCGCGACCCACGTAGGGCATCCCGCTCGCGTGCACCCGATCGAGGAGCTCGCCGACGCCCTGCTCGATCAGCTCGGGGAACGCCTCCCGGAGCGGGCGGTGGGTGGCGTCCGGCGCCGGCAGGAGCGCGCGAAAGGCGGCGTTGGCGGCGACCAGCGTGTGGTCCGACCCGCGCGCGATGCAGATGGCCGCGGGCGCCCGCTCGAAGATGGTCCGCAGGCGCTTTCGCTCGAGGCGCGCCTCGCGCTCGGCCCGGGCTCGCTCCGCCTGCGCCTCCCGCACCGCGTTGAGATCGGTGTTGGTCCCGATCCAGCGCGCCACTTCGCCGCTCGGCCCGAGCTGCGGCTCGGCCCGGCAGAGGTGCCAGCGGTACGTGCGGTCGGAGGCACGCCTCAGACGCACCTCGACGCTGAAGGTCGTCCCCGCCGCGCGCGCCGCCTTCCACGCCTGGAGCGCGCGCTCGTAGTCGTCGGAGTGGACGGCCTCCCTCACGGCGTCGCTGCCGAGCCGATTGAGCGGCACCCCGAAGTACGCGCTGACCCGCGCGTTGACCATCTGCACGGCGCCCTCGGCGTCGATGACCCACACCTGCTGCGGGATCGCCTCCAGCACCTCGCGCACCCGCTTCTCGGCGGTGCGCGCCTCCTCGCGGGCGAAGCGCGCCTGGACGATCTCCAGCTTGCGGCGCTCTCCCTCCAGCTTGCCGGTCACGTCCTGCAGGAAGCCCTGGAGCTTCACCACCTCGCCCTGGCGGTCGAGCGTCACGTCCGTGAGCGCGCGCACCGAGCGGACCTCGCCGTCCGGGCGCACCACGCGCTGCTCGAGCTGATAGGCCCGACCGTGCTCCAGCGCGTCGCGCACCGCGCGGTCCAGCTCGTCGCGGTCGGCCGGATAGATCGTCCGCCGGTACGCCTCGAAGCTCGGCGTCAGCGATCCCGGCGACACCCCGAGGATGGCGCAGAGCTCGTCCGACCAGCGCACCCGATCGGTGACGACGTCCCACTCCCAGGCGCCAAGCGACGCCAAGCGCTGCACGCGAGCCAGCTGCGATGTGCGGAGGCTCAGCTCCCGCTCCACCGCGTCGCGACCGCTCACGTCGTGGAACGCGATCACCGCGCCGCTGACCCGATTCGCATCGCGGAGCGGGGTGCAGGTGTAGTCCACGACCAGCGTCGCGCCGTCCCGGCGTACGAAATGGTCCCCGCGCACGCGGCGCAGCTCGCCCGTGGTCAGGGCGCCGGTGACGGCACAGCCCCCGGAAGCGTGACCCTCGCCGTGGAGGAGCGCGTGCTCCTCGCGGCCGATCATCTCCTCGGGCGCGTAGCCGAGCGCCGCCGCCCCGCTCGGGTTCACGAAGGTGATCCGCCCGTGCGCGTCGACGCCGTAGATGCCCTCCGCGGCGCGCCCGAGCAGCGCGTCCATCTGCCGCCGCCGCTCGCCGGCCAGGTACGCGAGCTGCCGCTGCTCCGTGATGTCCGAGAGCATCCCGAGCACCCGAAGCGGCTTCTCTCGCGTACCGAGCAGGCGGGCATCGTCCCGGACCCAGAGCACCCGTCCGTCGCCGGTGCGCACGCGGTACTCACTGGTCCGCGCGAGCGCATTTCGCAGCGCCTCGTCGTACTCCCGGAGCGCGCGCGCTCGGTCGCCCGGGTGGAGCAGCACGTCCTCCCAGAAGCGCGGCCGGCTCCACCGCGCGAGCGGATAGTGGAAGACCTCCTCGACGCGGCGGCTCACGTAGCGGAACCCGCCTCGCGGATCTCGCTCGTATCCGCATGCCAGGGCATCGAGCAGCGCCCGCGCGTCCGCCGCGTCGAGGGGACGCGAGGCCCGCGGCAGCGCGCCTGGTCTCACCGCCTCGCCCGAGGTCGCCTGCTCGTCGCTCCGCTCCACCGAATTCACCCGGCTCCCGACCGAACGAAGCGCGGAGATGAAGTGGATCCACGGCCCGGCCCCACGCGACGAGGTAACCCATCGCGTCCAACCGGATCGCGGCCGGGCATCCTGCCCAGCAAGCCTCGGTCCGAGATCATGAGGGGCGCCCTAGCCCCCCGCGTCGCGCCGCACAACGGGCTCGCGAGCGGCGACGGTCCGCGGAGGACACACACCCGTGGCGCCCCTGTTCGCGGAGGTGTTCGCGGAGGTGTTCGCGGCCGAGACCGAGCGCCGCAGCGCCGACGGGCCTGGACCCTCGCCGCACCGGGCTCGGCGCCGAGCGAACGAACCAATGCTTCGCACGGAGACGTCAACACACGTTGACGCCACCCGCATCCATCCACTGTCACCGCAACGCCTCGCGCGCCGTGCACCGCTGTGGAAGAGTCCACGGCTGGTGTCTCCGAATAGCGCAGATGGATCACGGCGCGGGCGACGAGAACGCGTGCTCTGGTTCGCGAGCTGCGCGGCGATCATCGCCGTCGGATGCGCATGGGGCGCCGCGCTGCTGAGCACGCTGAGACCCGAGGTCTTCTTTTCCGGGGACGGCGGGCTGAAAGCCCTGATGACCCGGCAGCTCCTCGACGGTCACTTCGTCGCCTGGCTCGACCTCGACCAGCCCGCGTGGGTGCGCTCCCTCTGGGACCAGGGGATGTACCCCTTCCGCCCACCCTTCGCGCACCCGCTCCACGGCCATTGGTATCCGAGCTTCGAGTGGACCTTCCCCACCCTCTCGGCGCCGGGCTACGCCCTCTTCGGGTGGAGGGGCCTCCTGGTCATTCCGGTCCTCTCGATCCTGACCATCTGGGCTCGACTGGTGTGGCTCTTCCGCGAGCTCCGGATCGCTTGGCTCCCGGCATCGCTCGCGCTGGCCCTGGTGGTCTTCGCGTCGCCGCTCACCTTCTACGGCGCGATCTTCTGGGAGCACGCGCCCGCGGTGGCGTTCGCGTTGCTCGGCTACGCGGACCTGGCGCTCTTGGAGACGAAGCCGAGCCGCGTGCGGGCTGCGCGCGCCGGCCTGCTCCTGGGCGCGGCCGTCTTCCTGCGACCGGAGGCGCTCGTCTTCGGTGCGTTCGCGACGGCGGCTCATCTCCGTCGAAAGGACTGGCAGAAGCCCGCGCTCGCGGTGGCGACCTTCGGGCTGATGCTCGGGCTCTATCTGCTGGTCAACCAGTGGCTCTACGGCGACGTTCGCGGGGTCCACAGCATCCAGGTGCTCGAAGAGACGAGGACGCTCACCGAGCGCTTCGACGAGGCCATCGAACGAGGGCGGCTACTGCGCGTTCGATGGTTTCACTATGTGACGTTCACGTGGGCGTCGTTGGTGCTGGCCGGCGTCGCGCTGCCGGCGCGTGGAACGCTGGGTGTCGCGTCGCGGCGGGCGAGCGTGGTGGCGGCGTTGACGTTCGTCGGCATCGTCGCGATCGTACCGAACGACGGGGGGCTCCAGATCGGACCGCGCTACCTCCTCGCCTTGATCCCGCTCCTGGCGCTGATCACGGCCGTCGGTCTCCACTTGCTCCGCCGGACCGCGCCGCTCGCGTGCGGGGCGTTGGTCGTCGCGTCGCTCGCCCTGGCCGGGATCACGCTCTACGACATCCACGGGGTGGAGTACGACCGCCTGCGCGACAACTACCAGACGCGCATCGCGCCCTGCGTCGAAGCGATGGCGCAGCAGCCGGCCGGCGGCATCGTCTTCAATCACCACTGGGCGGCCATGGAGATGTCGTCGGTGATCGACGGGCAGCCGGTCGTCACGGCGATGTCCCCCTTCCTCGTCGACCGCGCCGTGGTGGAGATGATCCGCCACCACCTCGACGTTCTCCTCGTCGAGGGCCCCGGGCGGGATCGCTTCCGCGTCGAACCGCGCCAGCGCCTCGGCGACATCGAGGTCGAGTGGACGCCGGTGTCGAGCTGCCGCAACTACCGCGTCCTGCGCGGCGTCCGAGCGCGACCCATCACGCGGGCCACCGAGTAGCGCCGGACATCCCCGCTCGAGTCGACCTCGTTCGACCCGCCGTCTCGCGAACCCCCATTCCAGCCTCGAGCGCCGGCGCTACTCCGTGCTCGTCGCGCGCGGCCCATCCGCGATCGGCTCGACCGGCGTGACCCGCCGATCCCTGCGGCTGCTGCGCCGCCTGGATCTGGCTGCGGAACTGCGCGCGCTGCTCCTGGTGCCCGGCGGCGTAGCTCATGATCGTGCACTGCTGCGCGCCGGCGGGGAGCTCGTCGCAGCGCGCGAGGTACGCGTCGCGATCGAGCGGCGGCGCCTGGTTGTTTCCGCCCATGCGCTCCTCGAGCTGTTGACGGAGCGTCTGCAGAGCCCGATCACGCTCCCACAGGTTCCGAGCACGCTCGCACCAAGCCCACACGCGCTTGCACAGGTTCCGAGCACGCTTGCACCGAGCACGACCACGCTTGCACCGAGTCCGATCACGCTCGCACCGAGTCCGATCACGCTTGCACAGGTTCCGAGCACGCTTGCACGGAGGCCGATCACGCTCGCACCGAGCACGTTCACGCTCGCACCGAGTCCGAGCGTGCTTGCACGGATCCCACGCGCGCTTGCACGGGTTCCGAGCACGCTTGCACGGAGCCCGATCATGCTTGCACAGGTTCCGAGCACGCTTGCACCGAGCACGTTCACGGTCGCACCGAGTCCGAGCGTGCTTGCACGGATCCCACGCGCGCTTGCACAGGTTCCGAGCGCGCTTGCACAGGTTCCGATCACGCTTGCGCGGAGCCCGATCACGCTTGCACGGAGGCCGATCACGCTTGCGCGGAACACGAGCGCGCCTGCGCTCGTCCCCGTCTCATTCGCACAGGTTCCGAGTGCGCTCGTCCCCGTCCCACCCTCCGCTGCGCGGGCATCATTCTCGTTTGCACAGGTCCGACTCGGGCTCGCACGGGTCGCCGTCGGTCCTGCCCCGCGCCTCGTTTTCTCCGCCCCCCTCGATGGCTCGTAGGCGGACCTCGGCGGAGACCGAGCTCGCTCTCTCGGCTTCATCTCGCCCGTCCGGGATTGGCCCGCACCGCCTCCCGGGGCCTGAGGGCCTTCATTTGCGAACCCACATCTCCATTTGATAGGGTGGGCCGTCAACCACTTGGGAGGGAATCATGGCACTCGATCTGGACGCGCTCTCACCTGAAGCCCGCGAGCATTACATCGCCATCGGACGACGCTACGGCTCGGAGCTCACGCTCGGGCAGGCCGACGACACGCTCCGCGCGCTCGATGGCCACGCAGCCGACGTCGGACCTTGCGGATTCGGGACGCGGGACACGACGCGACTGAGCGACGGCCGCGACGCGTTGCTCGAGGCCGGGGTCCAGCGCGGCGGCGCCAAGGCCGACGTCCGCGCCGCCACGGCCGCGTTCACCAGCGCCATGAAGCTGGCCAAGGAGGCACGCCTGCGCGGCGACGCCATCCTCCGCGGCGCGCGCAGCGACCTCCTCGACGCCGGCGACACCGAGACCGTCCGCGCCGTCGACCTCACCCTCGACGCCATCACGCCGGTCGGTTCGAGCGCCGAGAGCCTCCGCGATCAGCTCCAGCGCTTGAAGAGCACGCTCGCCCTCGGGCCGGTGGCCGACGCCACGGCCGACCGCGGAGGCCCCGACGCCACGGCCGCGATCGACACGGCGCTCACCACCCTGCGCCAGGCCGACGCGGCCCGCCCCGGCAAGCCCGGCACACCCGAGGAGACCCAGCGCCTCGACCTGGTCGACGGGATCATCGTCGACCTCGTCCGCCGGGCCCGCCGCGCCGCCCGCGCCGCCGCCCGAGCCCGCGGCCTCCCCGCCCTGGCCAAGGCCTTCGAGCTCGACGCCCTCTACCAACGCCCCCATCACGCGACCACCCAGACGAGCTGACGAGCCGCTCGCGCTCGAGCCGAAGACACCAGGAACTCGAGCCCACACCCGCGACCGGCGCCGGCACTGCAGTCCGGGTGACGGTCGCGGCGCTGCTCGCCGGGTCCGACCTCCTCGGGCAGGCTCACCACCGCTCGCGCTGAGCTGCGTGGCCGGTGCGCGTTCCACTCTCGCGCGCGGTGTCCTCCAGAGCCTCGCCGGACGTTCAGGGCGCGTCGACGCGCACGCGGGGGTGGACGTTCAGGGCGACGCCGAGCGCGCGATCCGGTGCGCGTTCGACTCTCGCGCGGTGTCCTCCAGAGCCTCGCCGGACGTTCAGGGCGCGTCGACTCGCACGCGGGGGTGGACGTTCAGGGCGTCGGCGACGGCGAGCGCGCGATTGACGGGGCCGGTGACGACGTGGAAGATCCAGGTCGCGGTGCCCGTCGCGGGCAGGGTGTGGTCGACGAAGCTCACGGTCTGGGCGGCGCGGTCGAGGCGCGCGGCGAGCGCTACCGAGGCGGTGTCGAGGACGAGCCACTGGTCGTCGTCGAGCGCGAAGGGGCCGGCGTCGATGGGGACGCCGGCCGTCGTGAAGGTGAGCGCCGAGAGCGGGACGTCGACCGAGGTGCCGTCGAGCAGCGCGGGCGTGTAGCGGATGGTGTCGGTCGGCCAGGGCAAGGTGATCTCGGCCGGGCCGTCGCCGGCGGCGATGGCGACGGTCAGCACGTGGTGGTCGGGCTCGCCGGACACGCGCTGCCACTGTGAGGTGAACGGGCGGTCGCCGCCGGTGAGGGTGAAGGGCGGCGCCGGATCGTCCTCGAGCGACGGCGGCGGCAGCTCGCTCGCCGGGTGCACGCTGCCGTCTCTGGTGTCGACGACGAAGGGGGGGCTCACGCCGAGCGCGGCGGCGGCGGCGATGGCCACGCTGCGCGCGCGGTCCGAGGCCAGGCCGGCTTGGATCATCGCGTACGCGACCTCGTTCGGGATGGGGTTCCAGCCGGTCGCGTCGCTCACCTCGCCCAACAAGAGGTCGCGCCAGGCGCGGCGCAGGTCGTCCGCGGCGCCCGGCGGCTCGCTCCCCGCCGCCTGCGCCGCCGCCAGCGCGGTCTCCGCCGCCAGCGCCATCCGCCCGGCGCGCGTGTTCTTGGTGAGCACGCCGTTGTCGCGCTCGCCGTCCGCGAACGCGCCGCTGTCGCCCATCCAGCGCCCGAGATCGTCGGTGTCGTCCGGCTGCCAGGTGCCGTCGATCGTGGGCGGGAGATCCTCCGGGGTGACGCCGGCGCTCTGCAACGTCGCGACGTAGTCCGAGACGCCGGCGATGACGTAGCCGTTGGCCTCGAGATCGGAGAGCCGCGACTCGAACGCGGCGATGGCCTCCGGCTTCACCATGAAGTCGAGGGGGAAGTAGGGGTCGATGCCGTCGGTCGCCAGGAGCTCGGCGTCGTCCATGTACACCCACTGCGTCTGAAACCCGCTCGCGGCGTCGTCGACCCCGCGGCCCGCGATCACCACCGGCACGTCGCGCACCTGGTAGTAGGGCGGCAGCGCGCTCACGTCGCCGTGGAAGTAGGAGAAGAGGTTCTTCGGGAGCAGGAGCACGCTGTCCGAGCCGAGGAGATCGGCCATGCCCTCGCCGTACTGCCCCTCCTGCGTGAACACCGGCGAGCTGGGCGCGAGGCAAGCCCCTGCCAGCGTGTCGTGGACCAGCCCCTGGCTGAGCTCCATGTGGTGGCGCGGGTAGGCCAGGAAGAGCTGGTCGGCGTAGTGGAACGAGAGCAGCTCGATCTGCCCGCCGCGCACGAGATCGACCAGGTGCTGCGCCACGTCGCGGTGCCGCGCGAGCAGGATCTCGATCATGTAGGCCTGCATCTCGATGGTGAGCGTCCAGCCCGGGTGGCTGTCGAGCATGTCCAGCACGGGGACGAGCCCGACCGTGACGATGAGGTCCTGCACGCGGTCGTCGGTCCAGCCGGGGCTGGGCTCGAACCCGCCGATGTAGAAGTTGTCGAGCCCGCCGGCGACGTACTGGATGTTGTAGTGCAGGACGCTCAGCGCGAAGCGCCGCTGGTCGCCGAGGTCGCGGCCCACGCGCTGCGCCGGTCCGTCGGGGCAGTCGAGCGGCGCGGCCATCCAGGTGGTGCTGGTGTCGAAGACGGGGTTCGGCCCGGCGTCGACGATGCGGCCGGCGTCGGGCGAGCCCGCGTCGGGGGCGTCGGACTGGCCGGCGTCCGCGGACGCGTCCGGCGTCGCCGAGGGTCCGGAGCAAGCGAGCGCCAGCAGAGAGAGGCCGGCGAGCGTGAGGATGGAAGCGCGTGCCACGGACGCGATGGTAGCGGAGCCGGGCGCGCGGTGCTGCGGCGCCGAGACCGCCGCTCGCCCCGATCCCAGCCCTCCCCCGGCTCGGGGGGAGGGAGCTCGTACGAGAGAGGCGCCGGTTCAGCGATCGACGGAGACGCCCCAGATGTCGCGGGCGTAGTCGCGGATGGTCTCGTCGCTCGAGAAGGGGCCCATGCGCGCGCTGTTCAGGATGGAGCGGCGGGTCCACTCGTCCTGCTGGACGTAGAGGTCTTCCACGGCGCGCTGGGCCTCGAGGTAGGAGTCGAAATCCGCCAGGTGGACGTAGCGCTCGCCGTCGCGCAGGAGCGAGTGGGCGAGCCCTTCGAAGCGGCGCGGCTCGTCGGGCGAGAACGAGCCCTCGCCGATGGCGTCCACCACGGCGTGGATGCGCGCATCCTCTTCGTAGAGGCGGCCGGGGTGATAGCCGTTCGAGAGCGTCTCGTGAACCTGCTCTGCGGTGAGCCCGAAGATGAAGATGTTCTCGTCGCCGACGGCGTCTTTGATCTCGACGTTGGCGCCGTCCAGCGTGCCGATGGTCAGCGCGCCGTTCATCGAGAGCTTCATGTTGCCGGTGCCCGACGCCTCCTGGCCGGCGCAGGAGATCTGCTCGGACAGATCCGCGGCCGGAATCAGCCGCTCGGCCATGGAGACGCGGTAGTTCGGGACGTAGAAGACGCGCAGATGATCGCGCGTCTCCGGGTCGGCGTTGACGATGTTCGCCACCGAGTTGATCAGGTGGATGATCTCCTTGGCCCGGACGTAACCGCTCGCGGCCTTGCCGCCGAAGATGACGGTCCGCGGCGCCGGCGGGAGCTTGCCGGCCTTGATCTCCTGATAGCGCGCCACGATGTGCAGCACGTTCAGCAGCTGCCGCTTGTACTCGTGGATGCGCTTGATCTGGATGTCGAAGATGGAGTCCGGGTCCAGCTCGACGCCGTGCAGCTTCTTCAGGTGGTCGGCCAGCGCGACCTTGTTGGCCCGGGCGATGGCCCGCCAGCGCTCGCGGAACGCGGCGTCGGCGGCGTGCTCCTCCACCTGCTTCAGCGCGCTCAGATCGGTCACCCAATCCTCGCTGCCGACCACCTCGGTGAAGAGCGCGCTCAGCCGCGGGTTGCACTCGAGCAGCCAGCGGCGCGGGGTGACGCCGTTGGTCTTGTTGCGGAAGCGGCCCGGGTAGAAGGCGTCGTACTCGGGGAACATCTGCTCGCGCAGAAGCCGGCTGTGCAGCTTGCTGACGCCGTTGACGCTGAAGCTGCCCACGACCGAGAGGTTGGCCATCCGGACGTGGCCCTGGGGGCGGTTCTCGACGATGGAGAGCCGGTCGATGCGGGCCTCGTCGTTGCCCGCGCGGTGCAGCTCTTCGCGCAGGCGGCGATCGATCTCGCGGATGAGATCGAGCTGCCGCGGCAGGAGTCGATCGAGCAGGTGCAGGGGCCAGGTCTCGAGCGCCTCGGGCAGGAGCGTGTGGTTCGTGTAGGCGAAGCAGCGCTTGGTGATCTGCCAGGCCCGCTTCCAGTCCATGAGGTGCTCGTCGATCAGGATCCGCATCATCTCGGCGACCGAGAGCGCGGGGTGCGTGTCGTTGAGCTGGAAGACGGCGCGGTCGGGCAGGTCGTCGAGGGCGTCCCAGCGGCCGAGGTGGCGGCGGACGGCGTCCTGGAGCGAGGCGGAGACGAAGAAGTACTCCTGCCTCAAACGCAGCTCTTGGCCCTGCGGGGTGTGATCGTTCGGGTAGAGGATGCGCGAGATGTTCTCCGCGTAGCCGCGCTGGACGACCGACTGCTCGTGCCGGCCGGCGTTGAACGCGTCGAGGTCGAACTCCTGCACCGGCACGGCCTTCCACAGCCGGAGCGTGTTCACGACGCCGTTGCGGAAGCCGGGGACGGGGATGTCGTGCGCGACGGCGTAGACGTCGTCGGTGTCGAGCCACGCGAAGTGGGTGCGGCCGGTCTCGTCCGTCCGCGGCTCGACCCGGCCGTTGTAGCGGATGGTGTAGGAGAGGTCGGTCCGCCGGACCTCCCACGGCGTGCCGTGCGCCAGCCAGGCGTCGGGCAGCTCGACCTGCCGGCCGTCCACCAGGAGCTGGCGGAAGATGCCGTAGTCGTAGCGGATGCCGTAGCCGGTGCCGGCGATGCCGAGCGTGGCCATCGAGTCGAGGAAGCACGAGGCCAGGCGGCCGAGGCCGCCGTTGCCGAGCGCCGGATCCTCCTCGGTGTCGAAGAGCGCGTCGAGGTCGTAGCCGAGGTCGGCCACCGCTTCGCGCGTCGGCTCCAGGATGCCGAGGTTGTAGAGGCTGTCCCGGAGCAGCCTGCCCGGCAGGTACTCCATCGACAGGTAGTAGACGCGCTTGACGCCCGACTCCCACTGGTGCTGCCGCGACTCGTGCCAGCGATCGGCCATCCGGGCCCGCGCCGCGTGAGCCACCGCGTGGAAGAGATCCAGCGCCTCGGTGGAGTGCTGGTCTCGGATGCGCACGTGCTCGAGGTGGTCGAGGATCGACTCGCGGATGGAGTCGCGATCCATCGCGAGCCGGTGGTGCGGGATGGTGGCGTCCAGAGTCATGAGGCGTGAGCTTTGACGAGCAGCAGGGGTAACGCAAGCCTGAGTTCCGCACGGACGTTCAGCATCCGTGGCGGTCGTGCGGCGCCGATCGGAGCGCTGGCGGCGGGGCTCAGTCCTTCTTCAGGAGACCCGTAAGCGCGCCGAGCTCCGCGAGGAGGTGCACGTTGGCGGCGATGGCGCGGCGGAAGACCCCGAGGTGCATGGACTCGTCGGGCCCGTGGGCGCCGGTCTGCGGGTCCATGACGCCGTTGAGGATGAGCGGGAGGTCCCCGAAGCGGCGACCGAAGAGGGCGACGAAGGGGATGGAGCCGCCGACGCCGATCTGGAGGAGCTTCTTGCCCCAGGCCTTCTCGTACGCGCGGTCCGCCGCCTCGAACGCGGGGCCCTTCGGGGTGTAGAGCCAGCTCTGGCCGGGGTTCGATCCGGCCTTCAGCGTCACCTTCACGCCGCCGGGCGGGTTGGTGAGGAGCGCGTCCTCGATCAACGCGCGCAGCTCGTCGGGCGTCTGGCCGGGCGCGACGCGGAAGCTGAGCTTGGCCGAGGCGCGAGCGCGGACCGCGTTCTTCTCGCGGCCGGGCACCGGCAGGCTGGTGGAGAGGATGGTGACGGCCGGCTGCCGCCACACCCACTCGGCGAGCGAGCGGCCGCGCTCGGGCAGCGGCGAGACGCCCTCGATCACGCGCGCGCTCTCTTTGACGACCTTCGCGTCGAAGGGCACCGAGTACGACGCCTCGGCCCAGTCCTTCGGCACCTCGACGCGGCCGATCTTCAAGCGGCCGTCTTCGTCGACGAGGCGGGCGATGAGCACGGCGAGGGCGATCGCCGGATCGGGCACGGCGTTGCCCCAGAGGCCCGAGTGCACGTCGGCGGCGAGCGACTCGCAGGTCAGCTCCATCTCCAGCAGGCCGCGGAGCGACACCGTCAGACCGGGCTGCTCGGGCGAGGGGTTCTCGCAGTCGGTCAGCACCATCACGTCGGCCTCGAACGCCTCCGGGAACGCGTCCATGTAGCGCTCGAGGTTGGGCGAGCCGATCTCCTCCTCACCCTCGATGAGGAGCTTCACGTTGCAGGGGAGCCCGCCCTCGGCGAGCCACGCCTCGATGGCGCCGATGTGCGAGACCCAGCCGCCCATGTCGTCGGCGGCGCCGCGCGCGTAGAGGCGCTCGCCCTTCTGGGTGGCCTCGTGCGGATCGGTCGACCAGGGCTCACCGGCGACGGGCTGCAGATCGAGGTGGCCGTAGATGAGCACGGTGGGCGTGCCGGGCGCGTGCATCCACTCCGCCGCGACGCAAGGGTGGGCGTCGTCGATCTCCAGCAGGCGGGCGCGGTCGAGGCCGAGGGCGCTCAGGTCGTCTCGGATGCGGCTGGCCAACGCGTGGACGTCGCCAGCGTGCTCCTTCTCGCAGCTGATGGCCGGAAAGCGGAGGTAGGCGCGGAGGCGATCGAGGGTGCGGTCGAAGGCGGCGTCCGCGCGGGCGGCGACGGAATCGGGCTGGGTCATCGGGGAGTGCTCCTGTTCGGGGATCAGTCGCGGCGGCAGATCAATCACGGCGGCAGAGCGTGAACCAGTAGTCGAGGATGCGATCGCCCGACTCGTCTTCGCGCGAGGCGCGGCCGATGGTCACGTTCTTCGAGACGCGCCGCATGAAGTCGCGCGTGAGGTGATAGACGAGCTTCTGCAGGCCGACGTCGTTGGCGACGACCCGCGGCCAGCTCGAGGGCACGCCCGCATCCGGCACCTGGTGGTAGTCGACCACCACGCCGCCGCGCTCGCGCCAGTCCTCGCGATCGTCGGTCTCGTAGGCGACGAAGTAGCCCGGCTTGATGAACCAGGCGTTGCTGGCGTTGTAGCCGAAGAGGCGCTTCGTCTCGCCGGCCGGCCTGGTGAAGCGCTTCTGGAAGCGCTGGAAGTAGCTGAACGTGGCGATGGTGTTGCGCCCCGGATGATGCACCGGCGTCAGGTCCGGCGTGTCGGCCGGGACGAAGTCGGTCAGCCGCGCCGGTGGCGAGTCGGCGGCCTTGTCGAAGAGGCGCGCCTGGTCTGCGCCGCGCAGGGTGTTCGCCTCGCGCTCGCGCTGCTCGGGGTCGAGCGCGTCGAGGTAGGCGGTGACGTCGGCCATGGCGCTCGGGCCGCGGATGAGTGCGATAAGCTCGGACACGGGTGTCGTTCTCTCGCAGCCGCGGGCGAGGAGCAAGGGGAGTCGGGGCGCGCCGCTTTTTTGACCGAAGATCGGCTCGCAGGCTACTCGATGAGGGTGGCCGCTCTCGGCCACGCGGACGGCGGGCGAGCCTCCGCGCGGCGAGCGAGAGCGAAAGGGAGGTCTCGATGCCCCGAGCGAGCAGGCTCGCGGCGCGACCGCTTCTGGCGGTGGCGCTCGCGATGGTGGCCCTGTGTGTGCCGCGCGCGATCGAAGCGCAGCGCGGACGGCGGCGCGCGCAGACGGTGCGGATCGCGATCGGCGAGGTCGCGGCCTCGCGCGGCGGTCCGGGCGCGGCGGCGGCGTTCTCACAGGCGCTGGAGGAAGCCCTGGAGGCTCAGCCTCAGGTCGATCTGGCGCCGGCCCGGCGCGCCCAGCTCGTGGTGCGCGGCTCGGTGGTGCGTTGGGATCGGCATGCGGTGCACGACGGCGTCGAGGTGCGCTGCGAGGTCTCGCTGATCGTGGCCGACCGCGGCGGATCCATCCGCGCGATGCTCCGTGGCCGCGGTGGCGCGCGAGGCGGCGGCGATCCCGCTCGGCTGTCGACGAACGCGCTCCGGGCCGCGGTCCGCGGCGCGCTCCGGCCGCTGTCCACGCAGGGCGCGGTGCTGGCCAGCGCCGGTCGCTGATCGATCCGCGGCGCCGCGCCGAAGCGTGGCGGAAGAGCGACACGCGAGCGTCGTGACGCTCGACCCCCGTGCAGCCGGCTCGACGCCAGGTGACGCGATAGGCCGCTTCGCCGCAGCCACCGCCGATGGCGATTGTCGGTGAGCCGGGGTGCCGTGGAACTCTGCATTCGCGGGCACGGACGACCGAAGCGTCGGAGCGGCTCCCACGTGGGAGCCGGTTTGGCCTGGTGCGAAGACCCGCCACCAGGGCACTGTTGGAGAGGTGCGCTGCCCCGTCCCGCTTCGACCGGCCTCGTCCGCGGTGAGCCGCCTCGAAGGGCTGGCGGCGCTGGTGGTGCTGGCGTGGCTGCTCGCGCCTGCGGTGTCGGACGCGCAGGCCGGGCCCACGCTCGCGCTGGGCGGAGACGTCATCTACGACGGGGCGCTCGCGTACCAGCTCCGTCACCGCGCTCGCGACGTGGGGCGGAGACAGGCCTACCGCGAGGTGTTCGCCGACCTCGCGCCGACGCTGCGGCGCGCGGATCTGGCGCTCATCAATCTGGAGACGCCGGTCGCGCCGCGCTATCGGGAGCGCGGCGACATCCCCGCCTTTCACGCGCCGGCGGACTTCCTCGACGCGCTGAGGGACGCGGGTGTGGACGCCGTCAGCGTCGCCAACAACCACGCCTACGACCAGGGCGTGCGCGGCCTGCGCCGGACGCTGCGCGCCGCCGCCACGCGGGAGATCGCCGTCGCCGGTGCGGGCGACGACGCGCCCGACGCCGCGCGGGCCGTGACGCTCCGAGCGGGCCGCGCGACCGTCGCGATCGCCGCCTGGACCGAGGGCAGCAATCAACGGCCGCACGCAGAGGAAGGGGCGCGCCCGCGGGTCGCGTTCCTGCGGGACGGAACCTTGGAAGCCAGCCTCCGGGACGCGAGGCAGCGCGCCGATCTCGTGGTGGCCGTCTTCCACTGGACCCAGGAGGACGAGGTGACGCCCCGGCCGGTGATGCGCGAAGCGGCGCGGCGCGCGGCCGAGGCCGGCGCCGATCTGGTCGTCGGCCACGGCACCCACGTCCCGGGCCGAACGGAGATCCTGCGAACGCGCGACGGACGTCGCGTGCAGGTGCTCTACTCGCTCGGCAACCTGCTCGCCTCGATGGAGGAGCCGGCCGGCACCCTCGGCAGCCGGGACGTCGGTGTGCGCGACGCACCGCTGGCGTTGGTCCGGACGCGCTGGCGGGAGGGGCACCTCGAGGTGGCCTCGCTGCGCGTGCGCGACCACTGGATCGCCCGGCCGACGCCCAACGCGCCCTGGATCGCGAGCGGGCGGCTCGCCGTGTCTCGACCGGTGGCGCTCGAGGCGGAGCTGGAGCGGATCCGTCAGGCGCGCTGCGGCGAGCTCTGCGACGCCCGAGCCCGCGCCTACCGGCAGCGTGAGGCGCTGATCCGCGACGCGATGCGGGACATCGGCGGCGATGGAGATCGCTCCGCCGTCGCACGCGCCACCGAAGGAGAGGCCCGCTCGTCGGACGGCCGCGACGCAGCATCATCGGAGACGGTCGCGTCGCGCGCGACCGGCTCGACGAGCGCGCTCGCCATCGCCAGCGCGGTCGCTTCGCCGCACCATGACGACGACGCCGCTCCGAGTGCGGTCGGCGCGGCCCGCCGGCGCCGGCGACACCAGCGCACCGGCCCGCAACGCATCGCCGACGACGACCCGAGACTGCGCCCCTACCTCGGCGGCCTCACCCTCGCGATCGAGTTCCCCGACGGCGGCGCCCGCGAGCAGACGGTGGACGCGCGCGCCGTCACCCGCCTCGCCGCGTTGATGCGCGAGGACCACGGCTTGCGCGCCGAGGTCGTCGCTTCGGCGCCGAGCGCGTCCCTGGCGAGGCTGCGAGCCCGCCGCGTGAAGGGTCTCATCGCCATCCACGGCCCCTCACGTTCCCGCTTCGAGATCCGGGGCCGCGTCGCCGCGCGACCCTCCGTCCGCATCCGCCTCGTCCGCTGAGCCGGCGCCGAAGCCCGGCTCCGCTCTCCGAGCGCCGCGAACGGGGAAGACGAACGGCGACGACGCGCGTGATGCGCGGCGACGAACTCGGTACCGTCTGCGGCGTGAGCTTTCGAGCGATCGGCCTGCTCGTCGTGCTGACGGCGTGCGAGACCCCGGCGGATACGAACGCGACGACGGACGCGGGCACCGACGCGGCGGCGCCCTTCTGCGCGCCGACCTGCGTCGCGATCGGGCCGGGCGAGTACCGCGTGTCCTGCGCGGGAACGGGCTGCGAGGGCGCCTACGCCGAGTGCGATCCCGGAGGCGCGAGCCAGGACGCGGGAGCCGGCGCGATCTTCCTCGGCGTGCCTTCCTGCCCGGGCAGCGGCGACGCCCGCACACCCGCCTGCGGCACCGACGCGCTCGGCGATCCGGCGTACGATGACCCGCACACCCTGAGGTGCGTTCGATGAGTTCCCATCCCGATCCCACACGCGTCGCGACGCGAGCTGCTTTCCGTCGCGACACGGAGGCGCCACCGAAGATGGATCACCGTGACGCCGCGCGTCTCTTCCCCTTCCTGATCGTGCTCTCTGCGTGCTCGGGCCCGAGCGCGGTGGTGGACGCCGGCACCGACGCGGGCGCGACCTCACCCGCCGACGCCGGCCCCGCCGCGTCGAGCTGCGCAGCCGACGCCAGCGCGTTCCCGGCGCCGACGACCGGTCGCTGCACGCCCACCGCGACCGCCGAAGCGTCACTGCCCCCCGGCGACGACGGCGCCGGCGGCTGGATCCAACCCGGCGGCCGGCGGCTCTCCTTGGTGGGCCAGAACATCGACGTGCAGGGCTTCCCGATGGCCATCTTGCGCGTGCCCGACACGCCCTTCGTGATCGTCACCGACGGCACCGAGCGCGAAGAGAACCTGCAGGTCGTCGACACCTCGAGCGCCACCGTCGTCGACAGCGAGGCCTTCGCGGGCGGCGACCGCGCGCTCTTCCTCGGCCTCGCGATCAGCTCCGACCACCGGAAGGTCTGGGCCTCCGGCGGCGGCGCGAACACCGTCTGGGCGTTCGACTTCGACGACACCACCGGACAGCTCACGGCCGCCCCGGACCGGGATCTCCCGCTCGCCGTGTCCGGTCACGGCTACGTCTCCGGCATCGCGCTCCTACCGGACGACCACACGCTGCTCGTCAACCTCATGCTCGACGGCGCCACGCTCGTGGTCGACGCGGACACGAACACCGTCGTACGCACCGTGACCTTCGACATGGAGCGTTGGCCCTACGACCTCGTGACCACCGCCGACGGCACCCGCGCCTACGTCTCGATGTGGGGTAGCTCGGACGTCGTGCCTTTCGACACCGCGACCGGGACGACGCTCCCCCCGATCACCGTCGGCAAGGCGCCCGAAGGGATGGCGCTCTCTCCCGACGGAAGCGTGCTCGCCGTGACGAGCTCGGACGCCGACTCGGTCGCGGTCGTCGACGTGGCGACGGCGGAGGT
This sequence comes from uncultured Pseudomonadota bacterium, assembly GCA_963832725.1. Lineage (GTDB taxonomy): Bacteria > Myxococcota_A > Polyangia > Polyangiales > Sandaracinaceae > JAEZBP01. The sequence continues at coordinate 1,268,533 of CAWHVG010000002.1, read as the reverse complement.
GCAGGTCCTTCCGATCCACGCCGGCTCGGATCTCCACGGCGCGTCGCCGAGCGCGATCGCGTTCGGACCGGACGGAGGCCTCTACGTCGCCAGCGCCGGTGACAACGCGATCGACGTCTTCGCCTCGGCCGCCGAGAGCTGGGCGCATCGCGGGCGTATCCCCACGCGCTGGTATCCAACCGCGGTGGCGGTCGATCCGGACGGGGCGGTGCTGATCGCGACCGGCAAGGGGCTCGGCTCGGGGCCCGCGCTCACCGACGTCGGTGGGGTCAGCCTCATGCACGGCAACGTCGCGGTCGTGGACGCCGCCGACATCACCGACACGCAGCTCGGCTCGTGGGAGATGGACGTCGCGTCCAACGACACGCGGCCCACGCGACTGAACGACGTGTCCTGCCCGGACGGAGCGAGCTACGACTTTCCCATCCCGCAGCCGGATGCCGGGCCGTCGACGCAGATCGAACACGTCGTCCTCATCATCCGCGAGAACAAGACGTACGACGCCTACATGGGCGCCCTGACCGACGCGTCGGGCGCGGCGCTGGGTAACGGCGATCCCTCCATGGAGCTCTTCGAGCAACCGGATCAGATCCTACCCAACACCTTCGGGCTGGCCCGCCGGTTCACCAGCGGTGACAACTACTACACGAGCGCGGAAGCCTCGATCCAAGGGCACATCTGGACGACGCACGGTCGCACCACGGACTTCACCGAGCGCACCTGGCTCACCACCTGGGGCCGCGGCTACTGGACCATCCCGCCGCAGGGCATCACGCCGCCCGGCGATGCCCTCGAAGGCAGCATCTTCGACCACCTCCACGCACTCGACATCGAGGTCGACAACTACGGCGAGGTCGTGGGCGCGCTCGCCAGCGGCGGTCCCGACCACCGCTATCCCGGTGTAATCTTCACGCTCGACGTGAAGGACATCGACCGGGCTCGGTGGCTCCAGAGCCACTGGCTCTCCACCTGCCAGCTCCCACCCTTCACGTACATCCTGCTGCCGAACGATCACACCTACGGGCTCAGCGCCGGCAAGCCCACGCCGGAATCGATGATCGCCGACAACGACGAGGGCCTCGGGCTGGTCGTCGACGCGCTCAGCCACACGAGCTTCTGGCCTTCGACCGTGATCTTCGTCATCGAGGACGACCCGGCGGACGGCGCGGATCACGTCGACAAGCATCGTTCGCCACTCTTGGTGATCTCGCCGTGGGCGCGGCGCGGACACGTGACCCACGTCCACTACAACGAGTCCTCCGTCTACCGCACCATCCAGCTCATCCTCGGCATCCCGCCGCTCAACGCGCTCTGGGAGACGGCGGCACCGATGTACGACGCGTTCTCGTCCACGCCGGACTACACGCCCTATTCGTACACGCCGCGACGCTGGCCGGAGGAGACGAACGTGGACAACACGAACATGGCCACCATCTCGGCCCAGTGGGACTTCAGCCGCCCCGACGACCAGCCCGGCCTCTCGCGGATGCTCTGGCGCTACTTCCATCACGGCGCCCAGCCGCCGTGGCCGGTCGACCTCGACCTCGACGAAGACGACGACTGAAGGCCCCTCGGCGAGCCGGCGGCCGGCTCACTCCATCGGCGACTTCGCCACAGGCTCGCCGGCCTCCGCGCCTCGAGGCGCGTCTCTCGACCGCGGGCCTCGGTCGGGCGATCGCGCGTCCAGCGCGCACGGTCTCGGTGGGCGGCCGCGGCGGGCTCGCCGCGCTCTCGTGCGCGGCGCTGCTATCCTCCCGCCATGAGCTGGGAAGACGCGTGGCGTGAGGGACGGACCGGCTGGGACGCCGGGGCCTCGTCACCTCTCTTGGTGGAGCTGGTCGAGCAGGGATCGTTGCCGGAGGGAAGAGCCCTCGTGCCCGGCTGCGGCGCCGGCCACGACGTGTTCACGCTGGCCACCGAAGGCCGCGAGGTCGTCGGGCTCGATCTGGCGCCGACGGCCGGAGAGCGCTTTCGCGCGTTGCGTGACGAGCGCGGCGTACCGGCAGAGCGCGCACAGATCGAGATCGCCGACTTCTTCGAGTACGCGCCCGAAGCGCCCTTCGATCTCGTCTGGGACTACACGTTCCTCTGCGCCATCGACCCGAGCCAGCGGCCCGCGTGGGTCGAGAAGATGGACGCGCTCTTGGCCGACGGGGGCGAGCTGATCACCCTCCTCTTCCCCGCCACGAAAGAGCCGCCTTTCGGCGCCGGCCCGCCCTTCGCGCTGCCGCCCGACGAGATCCGCGAGCTCCTGTCGACGCGCTTCACGCCCTCGCGGCTGGAGCCCGTGACCCAGAGCCACGAAGGCCGCAGAGGCATGGAGTGGATCGGTCGCTGGCGCCGCAAGTAGCAGCCGGCCCGAGCTCCGTTTCGGGCCTTCGTGCAAGTCGCACGAACCCTCCACTTCGTTCGGGCCTCGGCGTACCGAACGCCCGAAGTCCCCGCGCCGGCGTCGCGCAACCCGGAACGCACTTCGGGGCTTCGGTACCAGCGCTGCTCAGAAGGGCAGGACCTCGCCGTTGGCGTGCCAGAAGGTCCCCGTGCTCTCGAGGGTCAGCTCGTCGATCCGGGCCCAGAGCCCCTCCGCCGCCTGTGCGGGCTCGACGTTCCCGCGGCGACCGGTCATCTCGGTGCGCACGAACCCGGGGTGGAGCAGCGCCACCGCCACCCCGCGCGGCCGCAAATCGTGCGCGAGCGACACGGCGGCCATGTTCAGCGCCGCCTTGCTCATGCGGTAGCCGTACATCCCGCCGCTCGTGTTGTCGCCGAGCGAGCCCATCCGGCTCGACACGAACGCGATCTTGGCTCCCCGCTCCATCCCCGGCAGCAGCGCGCGGGTCAGCCGGAGCGGACCGAGCGCGTTGACCTCGAGCTGGCGGTGCACCCGATCGAAGTCGAGGTCCTCCACGCTCTCGCGGGTGAGGATGCCCGCGTTGTTGACGAGCACGTCGACGCGCTCGTCGCCGAGCCGCTCGGCGAACCCGCGCACCGAGCTCTCGTCGGTCACGTCGACGCCCGCCTCCACGCGCACGGGCAGGCCCGAGAGCTCGGCGCTCGGGGTGCGGCACGCCGCGATGACGCGGTGCTCCGTCATGCGCTGACGTACGAGCTCGAGCCCGATGCCGCGGTTCGCTCCGGTGATGACGATGGTGGCCATGGACCGCGGAGCATCGGGCCCGGCGCCTCGAGACGCAAGCCACCGAGCTGCGTCAGCGCTTGAGCAGCGCGGCGATGCAGCTCGCGAGGACGGCGACGAGGATGATCCAACGCAGCACCTTGGCGGGAACCCGGATGGCGAAGCGGACGCCGAGCTGGGAGCCGGTCACCGTGCCGACGGCCAGGATCGCGGCCGGGATCCACGCCACCTGGTCGTTCAGCGCGAAGATGGCCAGCGCCGGCACGCTGAAGAAGAGCGTGCACACGAGCTTGAGCGCGTTGGAGCGGACGGCGTCGTAGCGGAGCAGGCCACCGAGCACGGCCAGGAGCACGAACCCGACGCCCGCCTGCACGAACCCGCCGTAGACGCCGGCGCCGAAGAGACCGAGCCAGCTCGGGAGGTGCTTCCACGGCGAGCGCGGCTCTTCACCCTCGTGGCCGCCCACGATGTTCGGCCGCGCCACCATCAAGAGCGCCATGGCCATCAGCGTGCCGAGGAGCACCGGCGCGAGGATGTTCGAAGGGGCGGTGGCGGCCGCGGCCGCGCCGAGGAGCGCGCCGAGGATGGTCGGCGTGGTGACAGGCAGGACCGCCTTGGTGTCGAGCTGTCCCTGCCGGTAGAACGCCTGGCTGCCCGAGAGCGCCTGCGCGACGACCGAGAGGCGGTTGGTGCCGTTGGCGACGCTGACCGGCAGCCCGAGCAACACCAAGACGGGCACGGTCAAGAGCGAGCCGCCGCCGGCCATGGTGTTGATGAACCCGGCCGCCACGCCGGCGACGGCCAGCGCGACGTAGAGGCCCACGGTCTCGGGAGCGACGTCCATCGCGCTCACTCCGGCGCGCGCGGCCGCCCCGAGCGGCACCACTCACTCCACGAGCCGACGTAGAGCGAAGCGCCGACGAGGCCCGCGTGCTCGAGCGCGAGCAATGTGTGGCAGGCCGTGACGCCCGAACCGCAGCTCACCACCACCCGCTGGACCGGAACGCCGAGCCGAGCCTCGTAGAGCGCTCGCAGCGCGGCCGGCTCGGCGAAGCGTCCGTCGGGGCCGAGGTTCTCGACCAGGGGCACATTGACGGCGCCGGGGATGTGACCGGCGACCGGATCGATCGACTCCTGCTCACCGCGCCAGCGCTCCGCGGCCCGAACGTCGACCACCTTCCAGGCGGGATCGGCCGCCAGCCGCGCCACCTCCTCGATGTCCATCGTCGGGCGCTCCCAACGCTGGACCGGATAGGGAGGCTTCGGGGCGACCTCTGCCTCGCCTTGCTGGAAGGGCAACCCTGCCGCTTCGGCGGCGGCCATCCCCCCGTCGAGCACGGCCACCTGTGAGTGCCCGACCGCGCGCAGCATCCACCAGCCGCGGGCGGCGGCGTTGGCCCCACCCTTGTCGTCGTAGAGCACCACCGGCGTGTCCGGGCCGATCCCGAGGCAGCCCAGCGTGCGAGCCCAATCGTCGAGCGACGGCAACGGGTGGCGGCCGCCGCGCTCGGGATGGGACGCGTCGCCAGAGAGATCGCGCTCCAGATCGGCGTGCAGCGCGCCCTTCAGATGGCCAGCCAGATAGCGCTGGCGCGCGTCCGGCCCGCTCCGGCAGTCGAGCACGCGGACGCGATCGAGCACGTCGCGGAGCCGCTCGGCGTCGAGGATGGGGCTGTCGAGCACGCTCATGAGCGGATCCCTACGCCCCGGCTCCGCCTCCGTCGAGCGCACGTCGACGAACACCGAGGCGGGCTCGTCGCGCCGCTCGGCTCGCGGACGGTCAGGACCCGGACACGACGTGGATGAGCGACCCCGGAGCCGACGCCTCGATCCGCGCGCCCGCCAGCGACGGAGAGCTGACCCGACGCATCCCAGGAGACTCGAACACCGACCACGCCGCTCCCGGCACACGCCAAGAGCACGTCGCGCCGCGCATCCGAGAGAGACGCGCTCGTCGGTGGCCGGCCGTTGCCGACGACCCCGCCGCGAGCGACGCGGCCTACTGCCGGCTCTTCGCCGCACGAATCCACGAGAGCATGCCGCTCACCCGCGAGCGAAGCGGAAGAGGTCACGAGGTGCCTCTCGGGCAGGGCCTCTGCACGCGCGCTCGGCCGGTGGGACGAGCGAGAGCGACGAGCCTTGGCGCGCTGCCTGTCCATCCCCGACTGCGACGGAGTGACGGCCTCCATGCGTGGCGGGTCGTAGCAGCATCGGTCGGGCCCGCTCGGGCGGATGACGGTCACGCCAGCCGAGCCGCGGCGGGCGTGGAGAGGGCCGCGGGCGGCGCGACGCCGAGGCGCGGACCGCAGGAGCGAGACGATCGACCGCCTCGCGGTGGCCAATCGGACCACCGCGTGGGTGCCGTCGCGCCAGTCGTGATCAGCGACCGGAGCGCACGAGCCGGCCGGGGCGGGCCCCGGTCAGCGCGCCGTTCTGCAGGACCACCTCGCCGTCGACGAGCGTCGCCACGTAGCCGTCCGCGCGCTGCATGAGCCGCTGGCCGCCGGCCGGCAGGTCGCGCTGCATCTCCGGGCGCCGCAGCCGCAGGCGCTCGAAGTCGATGATGTTCACGTCGGCCCTCTGCCCGACCGCGATCGCCCCGCGGTCGTTCAGCCCGATGTAGCGTGCGGTGTCGAAGGCCTGCATCTTCACCAGCCGCTCGAGCGCGATCCGGTCGTGGTCGCGGTCGCGGCCCCAGTGGGTGAGCAGGAAGGTCGGGAAGCTCGCGTCGCAGATGGTGCCGACGTGCGCGCCGCCGTCGCTCAGGCCCGGCAGCGCGAGCGGGTGCGTCAGCATCTCGTGCACGACGTCGAGGTTCATCCCGTTGTAGTTGTAGACCGGGAAGTACAGGAGCGCTTCGCCGTCCTCCTCGAGCATCGCGTCGTAGATGACGCTCGAGCACCGGCTCGGCGCGCCGCATCGCCTCGGCCGCGAAGCTCTCCTGCACCGTCGGCTCGTAGCGCGGCTCCTCGCCGAGGCGGAACAGGCGCATCGCGACCATGTCGAGGTTGGCGAGGAAGAAGTCGGCGAGTGGCGGCAGCATGCTTCCGTCGCCGGCCACCGGCTCGCTCTTCTCGGCGATCATCCTCGCCTTGAGCTCCGGGTCGCGCATCCGGCGCACGCGCTCCGCGAGCGGCAGGTGGCGATGGCCTTGTAGGACGGGAAGCCCATGAACGGGTGGAACGTCGCCTCGAGGCCGAGCAGCACGCCGATGCCGCGCGGGGCGACCTGGCAGCGCACGTCGAGCCCTCGCCGACGAGCTTCTCGGCGCGCTCGAGGATCCGCCGCCACTGCTTGCTCGCGTGGTCGCGCTGCATCGTCGAGATGGACATCGGACGGCCACCGGCGGCCCTCACCATCTGCTCGAGCAGCCCGAACTCGCGGTCGAAGCGCTCGTCGCCGTGCATCATGTCGAAGTCGCTGACCGCCTGGAGCACGCCGTGGTCGAGCCCGCGAAGGCCTTCGCGATCCCGGCGAGCTCGTCGCCCGCGGCCTCGCTCGCGGGCGTCCAGTCGCCGCGCGCGCTCCGGTGGTTGTCGCTCCGGCCGGTGGAGAAGCCGACCGCGCCGGCCTCGAGCGCCTCGCGGAGCAGCGCGCGCATCGCCGCGATGTCGTCCTCGGTCGCCGGCTGCTCGGCCACGCCGCGCTCGCCCATCACGTAGATGCGCAGCGCGTCGTGCGGCACCTGGCACATGAAGTCGATCGCGTGCGGCAGCGCGTCGAGCGCGTCCATGTACTCGGCGAACCTCTCCCAGCCCCACGGGATGCCCTCGCCCAGGGCGCTGCCGGGGATGTCCTCGACGCCCTCCATCAGCTCGATGAGCTTCGCGTGGTCGGTCGGGCGGACCGGCGCGAAGCCGACGCCGCAGCTGCCCATCACGGCGGTGGTGACGCCGTGCGAGCGAGCGCGGGGCGAGCTCCTCGTCCCACGAGACCTGGCCGTCGTAGTGGGTGTGGATGTCGATGAAGCCGGGCGTGACGAGCGCGCCGCTCGCGTCCAGGACCCGGTCCGCCGCGTCCGGCGCCGAGCCCACGGCCACGATCTTCCCGTCCCGGATGCCGATGTCGCCGGAGAAGCGCGCCGCTCCGGTGCCGTCCACGATGGTCCCGCCCACGATCTTCAGGTCGTACATGTGACTCGCTTCCCGCCGGACTTGACCGGCCGGTCAAACCGTGTACATCATCTTGACCGGGCGGTCAAACAGGAACACGCGATGACGACGACGACCGAGGAACAGGGCCGAACCGAGCGCGCGCAGGCGCTGCTGGACGCGGCGGAGGCGCTGCTGTCGGAGAGCGGCGTCGAGGCGTTGAGCGCGCGGGCGGTGGCGGCGCGGGCCGGCGTCGCGAAGGGGCTGGTCTTCTACTACTGGGGGAGCACGACGGGGCTCTTCGAGCAAGTGCTCGAGCGTTACTACGCGCGGCACAAGGCGGCGTTGGCGGAGGCGTTCGAGGACGACCGACCGTTGCGCGAGCGGCTGCACCGGGTGATCGACGCCTACCTCGACTTCATGGAGCACAACGGCACCTACGCGCGCATCGTGCAGCAGCAGGTGGCGAGCGGAGGGACGCACCTGCCGCTCGTGCGGCGGCACCTGAGCGAGGTGCTCGCGATGACGACGCGGATGCTGGAGGGCGTCACGCCAGCGACGGGGCCGCGGTCGGCGGCGCACTTTCATCTGAGCTTGTCGGCGATCGTGATCAACTACTTCACGTACGGGCCGGTGCTCGCGCACGCGTTCGCGGGTGGGGATCCGCTGGGTGAGGAAGGATTGGCGGAGCGGAGGGCGCACGTGCACTGGGTGGTGGACGCGTTTCTGGATGCGCTGGGGGCGTAGTCACGCCCCATCGAGCAGGCAGCGGACGCCGCCGAGGTCCATCTCGGCCAGGCACTCGTGGCAGGAGTCGGAGCGCGTCCGCTCCAACTCCCCGCGCTTCCTGCGGAAATCAGCATTGCACTGCATGGCGGACCGAGTGAGAACGGGGCGATGAGAGGATGTCGCGGCGCCCCGCTCTTCGTGGTGTTGGGGTTGGTGCTCGGCCTCGCCTCGTGCAGCCGATCCATGCCGGCCGGCGCTGGCCGGGCGGCGGGCTCGACCCAGGGCGCGAACATGCCGCAGCATGACGCGTGGTGTAGTCGCGAGCCGGACCCGCGCTTCGTTTCGCAGCTCCCCTGCCAGATGGACTCCGACTGCTCGATCTGTCTCTGTGAGCCGATCAACCGCGTCGAGCTGGCCCGCCGAGGGGGCAGCGACAGCTGCCTCGGCGAGACGAGCGAGGAGTGCATCGTGACCAACGCCCTGTGCTGCGACGGGCGGTGCGTCGGCCTGGAATGACGGCGCGCTTCCGCTGGGAAGCCAAGACACTCACGCGACGGGCGTGACACGCACGTCGCGCTCCCTCCGCCACGACCCTCGTCGACTCTTCAGCCCGGCTGGGACTCGTGCGCGGCCATCCAGGCCGTGCGGATGGCGCGCTGCTCCACGCTCTGGCATGGTGAGCTGATGGCTCATCGATTCGACGCATTGAACGGGCGTGCTCGCGCTCTCCTGCGGATCGCGTTGACGGGCTTGGTGCTGAGCGCTTGCTACGCATCGTCCAGCGGCGATCGGAGCTCGAGCGGCTCCAGATTGAGGCGCCGTGTGCTCGGCCCATCGGGAGGCCCGGCGCTCTTCGCGGGCTGGCACGACTCCGAGCTCGACGTCGATTGCTACGCGGACCTCGCCGAGGACGACACGAGGCGCTGCCTCCCGTTCGGGCAGAGCATGCATATCTACTTCTTCGACTCATCCTGCTCGCGACCCGGCGTGCTGCCACCGCTCTGCGGTGAGCCTGGCTTCGTCTCGCGGTGGGTCCGTTCGGACGCGTGCGGCTCGAGCCCCTCTCACAGGCGGATCTACGAGCCCGCCAGCGACGCCACGTCGGTCGACACCGCATACCGGATCGACTCCGCGGGCGCGTGCATCGAGCTGACGAGGAATGTGCCGGACACGCTGGTCTCGATTGCGAGGATGGATCCGAGCCGCTTCGTCGCGATGACGCGCGTGCGAGACGATGGCGGTGACGGGCCTATCGCCGTCGATCGCGTGGTGACGGCCGACGGGGCCTCGGGGCCCTCCTACTGGCGCGATCGAGCGCACGATTGGGACTGCGCGGGCATGCCTTGGGAAGAGGACGCGCCGACGCCCTGCGTTCCGGACCACCGGTACGGATTTCGGCGCCCGGCCGCGACCTGCGACCAACCTTGGGAACTTCGGCCGGCCGGCTGCGCTCCGCCCGACTATGCCGTCTCCTACACCTCGAACGGCTGCGGTTCGGAGAGCGACTTCCACGTGTGGACGGTCGAGGATCGGGTCAGTGACGCGGAGCGCGCCGCCGCGATGTGCTCGTTCGTCGCTGCCTCCGACGACGCCTATCACGTCCGCGCGGCCGACGACGAGGTCTCGTGGATCTCGAGCGAGTGGACGGGGACGGGCCGCCTCCAGATCGCCACCATGGTCGACTCGGCGGGCAACGAGCTCACCCGCTTCGCGTACCAGTACTTCGATACCGAGCTCGGTCTTCCGTGCTTTCCCGCGGACACCACCGAGGGGTTTCTCTGCGTGCCGGGATACGGCATCACGGACGGCGTCAATGCGGCACCGCGGGTCGGTCTCGTCTTCGCGGACGCCGCGTGCACGGTGCCTGCCGCGCTACCGTCGGGCGCTTGCGCTTCCGGGTACGCATACGCGCGCCCGACGAGTGGCTGCGACGCGAGGATGACCGCTGTCTACCGCGTCGGCGACGCGCTCGACACCACCTACCAGCTCGACGACAGCGGCGCTTGTGTCGTGGCCGATGCGACGAGCTACCAGGGGTACGCGGTCACGCCGGTGGCGTTCGCTTCGCTGGCGCGCATTCGCTCCTTCACCGAGTAAACATCGTCTGCCGCGACGCGAGACCGATCCGACGAGGACGACCGCTGCCGCGCGCACTATCTCTCCGACGCCCCAGAGCGGCGTTGCTCCTCCTCGCCGATGCAAGAGCAATCGACTCGCCCTCGCTGCCACGAATGGCTCTCTAGCACGAACGAGCCGGCGGTGATCGCGCATCGCGCGCTCCCCTCACTCCTTGCGCCTGCGGCCTCGCCCGCGGAAACCGAGCGAGACGAGCACGCTGCGCTCTTTGATCACGGCGCGCGCGATGCCGCTCCACTCCAGGTACCAGTTCCAGAGGCGCTCCTCGGCGCGAGCGCGGGCCTCGGGATCGGCGGCCGGCACGTCCTCGCCGGGCCCCTCCTGCATGCGGGCGAGCAGGGCGCGCGCGTGCCCGAGCGCCTCCTCGTTCAGGCCGCGCCGGGCCAGGAGGTCCAGCGCGTCGCGGCCCGCCTTGCCGAGGCCGCCCCTCTTCTCGGGGCGGCCAATCGCCTCCAGCCGTTCGAGCAGCGTCCGCACCGACACCAGCACCTCCGCCCCCTCGGTCTGGTGGAGGTTGCGGAACACCACCTCGTGCACCCGCGGGTGCCGCGTCCGCAGCACGACGTCCACGATCGGAAACCAACGGTTCTCCCACGCGTCGAGCTCGCTCGGGACGGTGGTCCGCTCGCGAATGGCGACGGGCGCCTCGGACAGCGCCCTGAGGCGGCCCCATCCGTCGTCCAGCTCGGCCTGGCTGAAGCCGTGGCGCTCGAGCATTCGCCGGACGCGCGGATCGCCGAGCCCGACCAGGAAGTCGAGCAGGCGGTGGGCCTTGTGGCCGGTCCGGTACGGCATCGCGTCCTCCCCTCGGCTGCCCCCGCCCGTCGAGACGCGGAGATCGAGCCGCTCTTCGGGCTCCCGTCGGGCGAGGCTCGCGCTCCGAGCACGATAACGCGCACGCTCGAGCGCGGCCTACCCCCGCCTCGGGACGCGACTTCGAATTCCCTCTGCACGACTTCAAATTTCCGACGTGCGACTTCGAATTTCCGACGTGCGACTTCGAATTCTTGGCACGTGACTTCGAATTCTGGCGCGCGACTTCGAAATTCTTGGCGCGCGACTTCGAATTCCTGGGGCGCGACTTCGAATTCCTAGCGCGCGACTTCGATTTCCTAGCGCGCGACTTCGATTTCCTAGCGCGCGACTTCGATTTCCTAGCGCGCGACTTCGAATTCCTGGCGCGCGACTTCGAATTCCTGGCCCACGACTTCGAATTCCTAGCGCGCGACTTCGAAATCCTGGCGCGCGACTTCGATGATTCCGCAGCATCCCTTCCGCCGAGCGCCTCTCGGCTGCCGGTGCGGGTCCCTCGGCATCCACCCGAGGGCGGGTCGACTCCGCGCGCGGCGCCGACCGACCTTCATCTCCGGCGGATGGGACATGCCAGCGGGAAAGACGGTGCGGGCGGGCCTGCCGTGGGTCACCGGGGAGACGGCGCTGGGGGCGATGAACCTCCCCGCGAGCGGCTCGACGCGTCGGCTGGGGATGAGCGCACGGCTCTCAGAATCGACGGCACACACCGTCCGGACGCACCGCACAACCGGCGTCGCGAGTATCGAGTCAGCCGAACGCGAGTCGGAGCTGTCCGGGTGGCGACTTCGGTGCGACCGGTGGCACGCCCCGCGAGCCCCCGTGATCGCGCAGGCCCTGCGCCCCGTGTGCGCCGTCGAGATCTCCAGCGGTGGCGACGCACGACGCTTCCGCTCGCCCTGAGCCCGCCCGGAGACACCCGATCGAGCGCCGCCGTCGTCTCGAGGCCTGGCCGCGCGGGGCCCATGGCCGTACATCCCGACGCATGGCAGCGCGCGCGATCACCGGCTTTCATCGCGATGAAGAGGCGCACTGGGTGGCCGACCTGTCGTGTGGGCACACACAGCACGTGCGGCATCGACCGCCCTTCGAGCTGCGGCCGTGGGTCGAGACCGACGAGGGCCGCGCCTCGATGATCGCCGTCGAGATCGACTGCTCCTTCTGCGACATGCCCTCGTTGCCCGCCGACGCCCAGGTCTATCGCCGCACGCCGACGTTCGACGGGTCATCGGTGCCGCGCGGCCTGCTCGAGGAGCACTCCACGAAGGCGGGCGTGTGGGGCCGCATCGTCGTCGAGGAGGGCCGGCTCCGCTACGAGCTGCTCGAGCCCGCGCCGGACTGCTGGGTCCTGCGCCCGGGCGTGCCCGGCGTGGTCGAGCCCGAGCGCAAGCACCGCGTGGCGCCGGTCGGCGCCGTGCGCTTCCACGTCGAGTTTCTTCGGCGCGACTGAGTGTCGCACGCCAGGGTGCTCCCTCGGTGGCGACGCGCAGCCGGGTTTCCGACCTGCCCGGTCAAGAACCGAGCATTTGAGCTCCGCGTGCTATGGTCCGCGGCCGATGGGCTGGGAAGCCTGGGTCACGCTCGCGGTCACGGCCGCCATGGTGCTGGCGATGGCGCGCGGGCTCGCCGGGCCGGACCTGGTGCTCATGGCCGGGCTCACGCTGCTCGCGGCCATCGGGATCGTGCCGCTCGACCGGGCGTTCGCCGGGTTCGCCAACGAGGGGGTGCTGACGGTGGCGGCGCTCTTCGTGGTCGCCGCCGGCGTGCGCGACACGGGCGGGCTCGACGCGGTGCTCCGGCGCGTGCTCGGGCGGCCGCGCGGGCTCTTCAGCGCGCAGCTCCGGATGATGCTGCCGGTCTCGTGGGTGAGCGCGTTTCTGAACAACACGCCGGTGGTGGCGATGATGGTGCCGGCGGTGACCGACTGGGCCCGACGCCGGAACCTGCCGCTCTCGCGGCTGCTGATCCCGCTGAGCTACGCATCGATCCTCGGCGGCACCTGCACGCTGATCGGCACCAGCACGAACTTGGTCGTCTACGGGCTGGCCCGCGCCGCGCACCCCGAGCTCGCCATCGGGATGTTCGACATCACCGTCCTCGGCGCGCCGGCGCTGGTGGTCGGCATCGTCTACGTGCTGCTGCTGTCCAAGCGCCTCTTGCCCGACCGTGCCGGCGCGCACGCGCTCATCGAGCAGCCGCGCGAGTACACGGTGGCGATGCGGGTGGAGGCCGATTCGCCGGTGGTGGGGCAGCGCATCGAGGAGGCCGGCCTGCGGCATCTGCCCGGCCTCTTCTTGGTCGAGCTCGAGCGCGACTCGGAGCTGATGCCGGCGGTCGATCCGGAGACGGTGCTGCGGGCCGGCGATCATCTGCTCTTCGTCGGCGTGGTCGACTCGGTGGTGGATCTGCGCCGCATCCGCGGGCTGGTGCCGGCCACCGATCAGGTGGACAAGCTGGGCGAGGCGCGCCCGCACCGACGGCTGCTGGAGGCGGTGGTGGGCGGAGGCTCGGGGCTGGCCGGCAAGAGCGTGCGCGAGCTGGCGTTTCGGACCCGCTACGACGCGGCCATCATCGCCGTCCACCGAAACGGCGAGCGCGTGACCGGGAAGGTCGGCGACATCGTGCTGAGCGCGGGCGACGTGCTCTTGCTGGAGGCGCCGCCCGGGTTTCTGCGCCGGCACAAGAACGACCGCACCTTCGCGCTGGTGACGCAGGTCGAGGGGAGCGAGCCGCGCCGGCACGACAAGGCGCCGGCGGCGCTCGCGCTTCTGGTGGCGATGGTGATCCTGAGCGCGACCGGGCTCTTGCCGCTCCTGGTGGCGGCCCTCCTGACGGCGGGCGCGATGCTGCTGACGGGCTGCATGAGCGCGCACGAGGCGCGGCGGGCGCTGGAGCTCAGGGTGCTGATCGCCATCGCGGCGGCGTTCGGGATCGGCGGCGCCCTGCAGGCGAGCGGCGCGGCGGACGCGGTGGGAGACGCGGTGGTCGGGCTCTCGGCGCCCTACGGAAACGTGGCCACCCTGGCGGGCATCTACGTGGCCACGGCGCTCTTGACCGAGCTGATCACCAACAACGCGGCGGCGGCGCTGATGTATCCGCTGGCGGCCGCAGCGGCGGAGGCGGCGCATCTGCCGCTCGTGCCGGTCGCGCTGGTGGTGATGATGGCCGCGTCGGCGAGCTTCTCGACGCCGATCGGCTACCAGACCAACCTCATGGTCTACGGCCCCGGCGGCTATCGCTTCGGCGATTTCCTGCGCTTCGGCGTACCGCTCCAGCTCCTCTTGGCGGCGGTCACGATCACCGTGGCCAGCCTGCTCTGGCTCTGAGCGGACGATCGGGCTGCTACGCTGCGCGCCTCGATGAGCCGCTACGCCAACGCCTACGCCTGTTTCCGCACGCTCGAGCTCGACGTGGAGCTCGGCGGCGAGGCGGTCAGCCTGCGCCTGGAGCTCTTCCGGGCGCTCGGGGAGGCGCAGGTCTACCGGGCGAGAGTGTGGCGCCGGGATCTCTTCCGCCTCACGCCCTCCTTCCCGCGCGACGAGCGCGATCAGCCGACGGAGATCTCGGACGACACCGTGTGGGTCGAGTGGGCGGAGCTGCTCGAGGACGACTACGAGCGCTTCGAGGCGTCGGGCGACGACGACGCGGAGGCGCGGGTGCTCGACGCGGTGGAGGCCGCCGTGACCGCCGCCTCCTGGGCCGTGTGAGGGTCCGGACTCGGACGCGGTCGATTTCCCGCGTCGCGCGGCGTTCGTGAGCGCATCCGCCATGCAGCGAGACGCCGCTCCGCTATCCTCTCCTCGCGACGCATTCGCCGGAGGGAGATGTCCATGGAGCGCAAGACGACCACGCGACGATGGGGCGCGGAGCCCGGACCGCCCGGGACTCTCGGGCTGAGGAACGTCCTCCGCTTCACCACCGACCAGCTCACGGTGCTGCGCGAGCTCGCCGACCGCTACGGCGACATCGTGCAGATGAAGCTGCTGGGGCGGCCTTGGCTCCTGGTCAGCCACCCGGACGACATCGAAACGGTCATGGTCAAGCACGCGCGCATCATGCTGCGCGACGCATACAGCGTGGTCCTCGAGCGCGCGCTCGGGTTGGGGCTCCTGACCAGCGACGGCGACCTCTGGAAGCGACAGCGCAAGCTGATGTCGCACGCGTTCACACCGAGGCGAATCGCGGAGTACGCGAGCGCGATGGTGCGGGTGGCCGACGAGGGTCTTCGCGACTGGCAGGACGGCGAGGTGATCAACCTCCACCAGGAGATGTCGCGGGTGACCATGGAGGTGGTGGCCGACGTCCTCTTCGGCGCCAGCATGGAGCACGACGAGGTCCGCACCGTCGGCGAGGCGATGGAGACCATCAACGAGTTCTTCGCCAACAGCCCCGAGGCGGTGCTGCGCCTGCCCGGCTGGGTGCCCACGCCTCGCAACCACCGCACGAACCAGGCCGTGGCCGCCATCGACGAGCTCATCTTCCGCATCATCGCGCGCCGGAGGGCGGGGGAGCAGCGCAACGATCTCCTGGGCACGTTGCTGGCGGCGCAGGACGAAGGCGGCACCGGGATGAGCGACCGGCAGCTCCGCGATGAGGCGGTGACGCTCTTCTTGGCCGGCCACGAGACGACCGCGCTGGCGCTGGCTCACACGCTCTACCTGCTCAGCAAGCACCCCGACATCGAGCGGCGCGTCCACGCGGAAGTGCAGGAGGTCCTCGGCGACCGGCTGCCCACCGTCGACGACGTCAAGGCGATGACGCTGCTCGATCGGGTGCTCAAGGAGTCGATGCGGCTCTTCCCGCCCGCGTGGACGACCGGTCGCGCCGCGGCGGAGAGCTTCGAGCTCGGCGGCGTGCAAATCCCCGCTGGCGCGCAGATCTTGATGAGCCAGTGGGTGGTGCACCGCGACCCGCGCTGGTTCCCGAACCCGGAGGGCTTCGACCCGGACCGCTGGCTCCCCGAGCGCGCCGCACAGGTCCCGCGCCACGCCTACTTCCCCTTCGGCGGCGGGCCCCGCGTCTGCATCGGCAACCACTTCGCGACGATGGAGGCCGCCCTGCTCTTGGCGGTGATCGTTCAGCGCTACCGGCTCGAATCTCCTGCCCGGCGAGCAGCTGGCGCTGAAGCCCTCCGTCACGCTGCGACCGAAGGGGCCCGGCCTCCGAGCGCGGGTCACCCGCCGAGCCCGCGCCGCGGCCGCCGCCGAAGTCGACGCCCGCGCGAGCGTGGCCTGAGGGGCGCCGCCGAAGTCGACGCCCGCGGCCTGAGCGCGCCGCGGGCGAGACCTCGCCTCACTGCATGACGGGCATGCGGAAGGCGAGGTCGGGCGGCGAGGAGCCGTCGGGGAAGACGGCGCCGATCATCGAGAGCACCCGCATGCTCGGGGTCGTGGCGTCGGCGTCGACGACGGTCTGGCAGCTCGTGCTCCCGCACACCGGCTGCATCGCGTTGCTGATGGCGCTGTCGTCCTTGACCGACTCCTGGTGGCGGAGGTTGAACGAGGCCTCGGTGGCGGGCGGTGCTTCTTCCTCGCCGCTCGGCGCCGGCGGCGGCGCGCGCACCCCCTCGATCAGCGCGGGGCCGGCGCTCGCGTGCGGCGCAGCTCGTTCCTCGGGCGCGCCGACCTGCGTGAAGGTGATCTTCATCGCCTGGCCGCGGGCCCAGAGCCGGACCTGCAGCTCGCCGCCCTCGGCCGGATTCGACGCGCGACCGTCGCAGTCGATGTACTGGCCGGCACGGCAGGCGTCGTAGACCTCGCGCCAGTGCTCGGTGAACTCGGACCAGGGCCGGCCGGGGCTCTCGAACGTGACGGCGCCGTCGCCCGGCGGGACCACACGCCAGCGGGCCAGGTGCATCCAGCCGGTCTGGGGCCCCATCGTGCCGACGCGGACGGCGAAGCTGACGTCGTGGATGCCGGCCGCCTCGACGCTCTTCAGCACCCGCGCGAGCGTCTGGTAGGGGACGTTCGCGTTCACCCACAGCGCGGCCTGCGAGCGCGAGCCGCCGGCCAAATGCTGGCGGAGCTTGGTGATCACGTCGTCCGCGACCTCGGCGTCCGCGGGGCGCCCGCGCTCGAGCGCGATGACCTGCTGGCCGTCGAGCCGCAGCTCGCTGGGGCTGATCTCGAATCCGGGCCGCGCCGGTGGGCTGCGACGCCGCGTGGTTGCGGGAGATGGGGATCTCCAGCGCACCCACGATGGGCGCGGCGTTTTCGGTAGAGGCCTGGTCGTCTTCGCCGTGCTGACCGCAAGCGGCGAGGAGACAAGCGAGCAGGGTGGGCACGAGTGCGGGTCGAGACATGGCTGGCGACGATACCGCCGCACGCCCGCCCGCGAAAGACCGCTCTCGAGGGCTCGATGCCCGACCCGGCGGGCGGGCGCGATTCACCGGCGTCATCGGTCACGTCCACCGCTTCCTCGAGCGCGCCGAGCGCGACACGGGACACACGCTGCGAGGCCGAGCACGAGGGCATCGGCTCGGAGGCCTCCCGGAGGCGTGTTGGGCGGCGGTCCTTGGATGCGCGCGGGTGCTCCCGTACCCTGAAGTGCATGTGGCGTCGGGTGGCACTAGGGGCTCTGCTCATCGCGACCGGCTGCGGTCGCTCGCACGTGACGGGGGAAGGCGACGCGGGCGAGGCGGGGATCGACGCTGCGCCGATGGCCATGGACGCGGGCATGACCTGCCTGTGCGCGTCGGACGCCGACTGCGCGAGCGGGGACGTCTGCCGGGACTGCGTGTGCGTGGCGGAGACGAGCGGCTGCGCCAGCGATCTGGACTGCCGGGCGGACGAGCGCTGCGTCGCCGGCCACTGCGCGCCCAGCGTCTGCACCAGCGACGGAAGACTGCGGCCCCGGCGCCCGCTGCGACGCACACCGCTGCGTGGCCGACCCGACGTGCGCGAGCCGTGCCGACTGCGCGCCCGGACAGGACTGCCAAAGCGGCCGCTGCGTCGACACACCCACGTGCTCCGACACGATGCCTTGCTCCGGCGCGGGCTACTCGTGCATGAGCGGCACCTGCGTGTTCACCGGCGACTGCACGAGCGACGCCGACTGCACCGACGGGTTCACCTGCGCGGATGCGCGCTGCACGTTCACCGGCGAGTGCGTCGCCGACCGAGACTGCGCGGTGGGCTACCGCTGCGCCAGCGCGCGCTGCATCCCCACCGGCTGCCGCCGCGACGCCGACTGCCCGAGCGATCAGACGTGCAGCTTCTTCGACCGCCGCTGCATCCCGCGCGCTGCCTGCACGGTCGACACCGACTGCATCACCGGCGAGCTCTGTGTCGCCGGTCAGTGCACACCGCTCATCCGCTGCGGGACGAGCGCGGACTGCCCGCCGCCCGCGCTCTGCGACGGCTTCCGCTGCGTGAGCTCCGAGTGCACGAGCGACGCGGACTGCCCGCTGGGCGAGCGCTGCGACGCGGACACCTGCCAGCCCTTCACCTGCAGCACCGCGGACGACTGCGCCTACGGTTTCCGCTGCATCGACTCGCGCTGCATCCCGCCCCTCTTCTGCGGCGCCGACTCGGACTGCCCTTTCCCGGGCATGGTCTGCCGCTCGCGCAGCTGCGTCGTGCCGGACGGCTGCACCGCCGACAGTGACTGCATGGCCGCGGCGCCGGTCTGCATCGATGGCGCGTGCATCGCGCTGCCGCCCGTGAACTGCCGGCGCGACGGCGGCTGCCCGGCCGGGATGCAGTGCGACTACGGCTTCTGTGAGAGCCCGCCCTCGTGCCCGACGGAACATGACCTGCCCCGACACCGAGATCTGCGACGCGGGGCGCTGCGTGCCGCCGCCGGAGTGCACCAGCACCGCCGACTGCATGGCCAGCGGCGTCGAGTGCGTCGACTCGCGCTGTGTCCCCACCGCGACGTGCTCGGCCGACGCGGATTGTCCGACGCGCTGGGGATGCGTGAGCGGGAGCTGTGTCTTCATCGGCGCGTGCAGCCGAGACGCCGACTGTCCGAGCGGTCAGAGCTGCGTGCTCGGGAGCTGCGGAATCGCCGCCGAGTGCGCGAGCGACGCCGACTGCCCGAGCGGCGAGAGCTGCGTCGCCGGCACCTGCTCGAACATGCCCTGCCGGAGCGACGCGGAGTGCGGCGCCGGGAACCAGTGCAACCTGGGGACGCGGACCTGCGGGCCGCTGCAGATGTGCGCGAGCAGCGCCGACTGCCCGCTGGGCGCGCAGTGCGTCGGCGACCGCTGCTACGCCTTCCCCTTCTGCACCATGCCGGGCTCGAGCGCGGAGTGCCCGCCCGGCACGCAATGCATGGACGCGAACATCTGCTTCGTCGCGCCCGAGTGTGCGACGAACGCCGACTGCACCGGCGGCGAACACTGCTCGTGGCAGTACTGTCAGCCCACCAGCTGCAGCAGCGACGCCGACTGCAACTACGCGTGGAGCTGCGTCGCCGATCGCTGCCTCCCCTGGCTGCTCTGCGGCAGCGACACCGACTGCCCGGACATGCGCACCTGCGTCAACAACACGTGCGTGGTTCCCGGCGGCTGCATGGCCGACGCCGACTGCCCGCCCACGCAGAGCTGCTTCGCCGGGCTCTGCTACAGCCTGCCGCCACCCACCTGCACGACCGACGCGGACTGCATCGCGGGAGAGGCCTGCCAGATCGGGTTCTGCCAGCCGAACACGCCCTGCCGGATCACCGGTGACTGCCCGACCGATCAGGTCTGCGTCGACGCCTTCTGCCGGCTGCCGACCCAGTGCCTGAGCGACTCCGACTGCGCCGCCGGCCAGCGCTGCGACGCGCGCTCCCAGTGCGTGAGCGGCTGAGCCGCGCTGCGCGAACCGAGCGCTCGATGGCGAGGCGCGGCTCTCGTCGACAGGCTCGCTCGAGCCACGACGAGAGGCTTCACCACGCGGAAGGGTCGACGCCGAGCGCGCCGCAGATCGAGCCGAGGACCGGCGCCTCGCCCGAGTGCGCGACGAGAAGTTTCAGTACGCGGAAGGATCGACGCCGAGCGCGCCGCAGATCGAGCCGAGGACCCTCTCCTCGACGTCCACCAGACGACCGTCGGCGACGATGGCAATCTGCGCCGCGGCGAGCACGCGATCGCGGTGGTCCGGCTCGTCCTTGACCGCGGCCACGGCGTCGAGGGCGCGGACCCGACCGGTGTCGAAGTCCTCGGTGAGCACGGTGCAGATGGCGCGAAAATCCTGCTCCAGCGTGTCCAGGTCGAGCGTGCTGAAGGGTTCGTTCCGGCGGACGACCTCCAAGAAGCGCTCGACCTCGGCCTCGGCGAGGTCCCCGTCGGCGCAGGCGACCAGCGCGAACGCCCCCGCGATGGCGCGCAACGCCGCGTCGGGCACGTCGTTGGCGAGGCGGATCCAGGCGGCGAGCGCGGCGTCGACGTCGACCTTCATCCCCGACGGATACCGCGTCCGAACGTCGGGCACCACGCCGAATCCACGCGGGCGCCGCCGCGCCGGACGGGTCGCTCCGAGGACCACGGGTTGGCTCGGACGAGGTCGTGCGGCGAGTGGAGGAGATGACTGGGCTCGTTCCCCCGCTCGTCACGATGTCGATCGGGGTGCGCTCATCGTCGCGACGCCGCTTCACCGAGACCGGTCGACGCCAGTTCTGGAGTCCCTCTACACCTGGCGCGTGCCGCCGGGCTCGCAGCGGATGCAGCCGAACCGGAGCGGGACGAGACGAGCGCCGTCGGGATTCCGAGCCGCGGCGAGGTTTGGCGGCGCCGGCGACCGGGGGCTACCCTGCGCGCCCATGCCGCGCTTCCCGAACACCGCAGCGAGCGCCGCCGGTCTGAGCGATCGCGTCTTCAGCCGCCTCGCCACCCGCGCGAAGGATCACCCCGGCCCCATCTACCCGCTCCACGTCGGCGACACCTACCTCGAGCCGATCGAGGTCGCGCGCGCCGAGGCCCAGCGGACCGCGGACCACCCGCGCCTGCACAACTACGCGCCGGTGCAAGGCGAGCCGGTCCTCCTCGACGCCATCGTCGAGCACC
Organism: uncultured Pseudomonadota bacterium; assembly: GCA_963832725.1. Classification (GTDB taxonomy): domain Bacteria; phylum Myxococcota_A; class Polyangia; order Polyangiales; family Sandaracinaceae; genus JAEZBP01. The sequence continues at coordinate 1,247,643 of CAWHVG010000002.1, read as the reverse complement.
TCGAGCGGCGCGGCGGAGCGCTGGTCAATCGCGACTGCGTGCAGGTCGTGAGCGGCGCGACGTCGGGCCTGTCGGTGGTGGTCGAGGCGCTGATCGATCCCGGCGACGAGGTGCTCCTTCCCGCGCCCTTCTGGCCGCTGATCCGCGGGATCATCCACAAGCGTGGGGCCTCGGCGGTCGAGGTCCCCTTCGTCGATCGGCTCGACGACGAGGGCTTCGACGTCGAAGCGACGCTCGAGGCGGCGGTGACGGAGCGGACGGCGGCGATCTACCTGAACACGCCCCACAACCCGACCGGTCGCATCCTCTCCGATCGGGTGGTGGCCGCCATCGCCGCCGTCGCCGAGCGACACGACCTCTGGATCTTCGCCGACGAGGTCTACGAGGAGCTCTACTTCCGGCGCCTCCCGCCGGCGCCGGTGTGGTCCCGCGCCGACTTCCAGAACCGGACCGTGGCGGTGCACTCGATGTCCAAGGCGTATGGGCTCGCGGGCTCACGCATCGGCTGGGCGCACGGTCCGCACACGGCCATGGAGGCGGTCCGCGGGGTGCAGACCTTCGCCACCTATTGCGCCCCGCGACCGCTGCAGATTGGCGCTTCCCGCGCCCTCCGCGAGGGCGGCGAGTGGCTCGCCTCGGCCCGCGAGGCCTACCGCAACGCCGCGCACATGACCTCCGAAGCGCTGGGCATCCCGATGCCCGAAGGCGGCACCTTCGCGTTCTTCGATGTGAGCGCGAAGCTCCGCCCCGAGGAGGACACGATCGGCTTGCTCGAACGCTGCCTGGAGGCGGGCGTGCTGCTCACCCCGGGAGCCGCGTCCGGCAAGCACTACGAGCGCTGGGTGCGGCTCTGCTTCACGTCGGTGCATCCCGACGAGCTCGCGGCCGCGCTCGAACGGCTCGCGCCCATCGTCGGCCGCTGAGCGCCGCCGGACGACCGGATATGCGAACGGGGCGAGATTGTCGACCTCGCCCCGTGCTCTCGCTGCCGCCCCGAAGGACGATCTGTCGCCCCGAAGGACGACCCGTGGTGCTCGCTCAGCTCGCGCGCGCCGCCCAGAGGTTGCAGTAACCGTTCGCGTTGATGGGCCCCTTGAGGACCTGGCAGCTCCCGCACTGGCCGGGCGCGCCCGCCGTGAAGAAGTTGCAGTTCTCGCAGTGCTTGTCCTGATGGGGCGAGCTGTCCGAGTACTGCTGCGACTGCCGCGTCGTGATCTCGGCGGGCGTGAGGCCCGTGGTGTCGGTGCAGGTGAGCCCCTCGCTCTCTTCCTCACCGCCACAGGCCGCCAACGCCGTCGGGGCGACCGCCGCTGCACCGAGCACCATCAGCGCGCGCTTCGCGGCTTCACGACGTCCAATCTTGTCACTCATCGCGGTTCCTCCTCGTACAAGGATCGACCCGGATCGGGTCGTCGGGGCCGTGCACGTAATCACGCTCGCGCCGGCCACCAGGTTTTCTCGTCCGGCTCCACGTGGGGGCCGACGCCCCCGAGGGTGGGGTCGTTCTACCCCGAATTCCACCCCGAGGCTCGCCATTGTCGTCGAATGCGCTTCACTGCACGAGCCTTGCACCGTTCCCCCCCACGGAGGCCCCCATGGATGCGACATCCTGCCTCGAGCAACGACTCTCGCCCGAGCTGGCCACGTGGTTGGACCACCACGAGGATCCACGGTCGATGTGGGAGACCTGCCCCCGCGCGGATTGGCTGGTCCAGCTCGCGCTGGCGGTCGAGGTCGATCGCGCGCTGATCGTGCATGCGGCGGCCGACGTAGCGGGCGCGGCGCTGGCGCGCGGCGCGCCGAGCGACCGGAGCGGGCGGCGGGCCGTGGCGGTGGCGATCGCCTGGATCGAAGAGCGCGCGAGCGCATCGCATGCGTGGGCGATCGGGTTCGCGGCCACCGAAGCGGCAGAACAGGAGCCCGAGAGCGCAGCGTCGACGGCCCTCTGCGCGGCGGCCTGTGTCGCGTTCGCGTGCGACGAGCGGGCGGACGCGTCGTTCTACGCCCACCGCGGATACGCGGCGAAAGCGGCGGCAGAAGGGAGCGTCGCGCTCGGGCCCGCGGCCGCCGCCGCGTTGGTGCGGGCGCGGATCCCGCTGTCGAGCTTCCTCGCGGCGTTCGACCTGGCCTCGCGCCCGCCGCCGCCCTTGCCCGAGCCGGAGGAGGCCGAGGAGCCGGCGAGCGACTCGTTCTACACGTGAGCGTTCTACGCGTGAGCGATCGCGCAGGCCGCGGGTGTGGACGACCGCGCCCGAGGACGAAACACTCCCCTCGATGACCTTGCGCGTCGAGCTCGCGAGCGACCTCTCGTCGATCGAACCCGCGCGGTGGAACGCGCTGACCGGAGAGGACGATCCCTTCGTCGAGCACGCGTTCTTGCGCGCGCTGGAGACCAGCGAGAGCGTCGGGGTCGAGGCGGGCTGGCAGCCGGTGCACGTCTTGGCCTACCGGGACGACGTGCTGGTCGGCGCCCTGCCGCTCTACGCGAAGGACAACAGCTGGGGCGAGTTCATCTTCGACTTCGCGTGGGCGCGGGCTTCCCACCAGGCGGGCATCCCTTACTACCCGAAGCTCGTCTCGATGGTCCCCTTCACGCCGGCGACCGGACGGCGCGTGCTGGTGGCCGAGGACGAAGACGCAGACGAGGTCACCGCCGCCCTCATCGCCGGCGCGCGCGCCGCGGTCGAGCAGGTCGAGGCTTCCTCGCTGCACCTGCTCTTTCTGAGCGCCGACGAGCGTGACCGCGCGCGCGAAGCGGGCCTGCGCCCGCGCCTCTCCACCCAGTTCCACTGGCACAACGAGGGCTACCGGACCTTCGACGATTTCTTGGCGCGCTTCCGCTCCGACAAGCGCAAGCAGCTGCGCAAGGAGCGGCGTCAGGTGGCCGAGAGCGGGCTCGAGCTGGCCGTGAAGGAAGGCCCCGAGCTCGAAGAGCAGGAGTGGGCGGCGCTGAAGCGCTTCTACCGCGAGGGCGTCAGCCGGCACGGCTCGTATCCCTACCTGCGCCCCGCGTTCTTCGACGCCATCCGCGACACGCACGCGGCGCGGGTGGTCGGCGCGTTCGCCTATCGGGACGGCGTCCCGGTGGCCGGCTCCCTCAGCTTCGAGAAGGGCGCGCACCTCTACGGCCGCTACTGGGGCGCCCGCGAGGACCACGAGTTCCTCCACTTCGAGCTCTGCTACTACCGGCTCATCGAGCGCGCGATTGACAAGGGCATGCGCCGCTTCGAGGCCGGCGCCCAGGGCTTCCACAAGCTCAAGCGCGGCATGCTGCCGGTCGAGATCCACTCCGCCCACTGGATCCGAGACCCTCGGCTCGCTGGCGCCGTCGACGAGTACCTCCCGCAGGAGGCGGCCGACGTGCGGCTCGAGATCGCCATGTTGACCGAGCGCGCCCCATTTCGGCGGGGGTGATTCGGTTCCCATCGCGATTTTCCGCCCGATGGCCTACTCTTGGTTGCTCCCATGCGCAGAGACAAGCCGGGCAAGATCATCGCCGGGCGCTACGAGCTGCTCGAGCCCGCCGGCGAAGGCGGGATGGCGGTCGTGTGGCGAGCGCTGACCCGCGGCGCGGGCAAGTTCGCGCGGCCGGTGGCGGTGAAGCGGATCCACACCGCCAAGGGCGGCGATCAGAGCTTCGTGAAGCTCTTCGAGGAGGAAGCGCGCGTCGGCGCGGGCCTCCAGCACCCCAACATCGTCCAGATCGCGGACTTCGGGGTGGACGACGAGGGCGACTACTACCTCGTGATGGAGTGGATGGAGGGGCTGGACCTGCACCACTGGGTGCGCAGCCACCCGCGCGGCATCCGCCAGACGCCCTGGCCGCTGGTGACGGCGATCGGGATGGAGGTCCTTCGAGGCCTCGGCGCCGCCCACGAGCGGACGGACGAGAACGGCGAGCTCGTCCCCGTCTACCACCGCGACGTGTCGCCCTCGAACGTGCTTCTCGGCACGAACGGCACGGTGAAGCTCACCGACTTCGGGCTGGCGCGCGCGATGGACCGCGCGAGCATGACGCGGCCGAACGTCATCAAGGGCAAGCTCGCCTACTGCGCACCGGAGCTGATCACGGGCGCCAAGGCGAGCGCGCAGTCGGACATCTTCGCGCTCGGCGTGGTGCTCTGGGAGTCGCTCGCGCAACAGCGGCTGTTCACCGGCAAGAACGACCTCGAGGTCCTGCTCGCGGTGCGCAAGGGCGACGTACAGCGCCTGAGCGAGCTGCGGACGGATATCCCCGCCGCGCTGGAGGTCGCCATCCATCAGGCGCTCGAGCCGGACCCCGCCTCGCGCTACGAGACGGCGAAGGCGATGGCGCGGACCCTCGCCGCCATCCTGCGGACCTACCCGGAGCCGATTGACGCGGAGCCGCTCGGCCGCAGCGTGCGCGAGGCGCGCGATTGGCTAGGGCTGGCAGCGAAGGCGCGGACGCCGGCCGAGCCGAGCATTCAGGATTTGTCGATCAGCGACGTGGAGATCCTGGACCGGCCGATTCTCAGCGCCGGCGACATCGACATCGAGGTCGAGCTGCCGAGCGCGACCGAGTCGAGCGGATCGGCGCCGGTGCGCGGGCTGTGGGGCGACGCGCCGGGCGACGACCCGAGCCGCAAGAAGTAGCGTTCGCCGGCGCTCGCGTGCTGGAAGTCCGTCGCCAACTCGGACGACGGCGCACGCCGCGGATTCCGGAACTGTGCCGGGGCGACCGGAGCGAGCCCTTCAGCCGCCGAGCAGACGGCGGACCCTCTCCTCGGGTCGCTCGGCCTCGCCGTCGATGGCTTCGGCCGGCGTCCAGGACTGATCGGCCTCGAGCCGATAGCTCCCCTCGAACGCGTGCGGCGGCGCGCCGCCCCAGTCGTCCGGCGAGAGCATCGAGAAGTAGAGGCGCCCGTCCTGCCGTCGGTAGAGGTGATAGAGGGTGCCGGGCCGCTTCGCGAAGTTGCACTCGGCGCGGTGGAGATCGAGATCGCGACGCGCGTCGTCGAGGAGCGTCCGCGCCTCGTCTTGCAGGGCGCGGATCTGCCGCGCGATCACGTCGAGCTTGCCGCCCACCACGGTGCCGATGGTCCGGTCGGCCTCGGCGATCTGGCGGGCTACGTCCACCAGATCGTGAGCGGGCGCGAGGCGGCTCATCGGATAGGGCGACGTGCGGATCGGACCGCGGTGCTTGTCGCCCTCGTGTCGCGTGTGCTCGTCGTCGGCCATCGGCGCTCGGTGTAGCGGCCCCCACGCGCCCGGCAAGCGCCCGCGGAGCGAAGTCGTCGGTCTCAGCCGCGAAGGCGCGGCCACTCGGCCACGGGGCGGCCTTCCTCGAGCACGTGGTAGCGATCGAACATCGCCGCCGTCATGCAGGCGTGGTTCGGCAGGATGCGCACGCGCGCACCGACCGAGAGGTCGACGTCGGTCGGGACGCGGCCGTGGACCTGGTTGAGCGCGTCGACGCGAGGGCGACCCGGCAGCGGCTCGAGATCGAGCCCGACGACCTCGCCGTACCCGCCGCCTCCCACCGCGTCCATGCTGCGGTCCTGCGAGAGCGCCAGCCCGCCGGCGTCGAGCCAGAGCGCGCCTTCCTTGCGACCGATCACCGTCGCGAGGACGCTCAATGCCAGATCCTCACGCGTGCACGAGCCGATCTCCTGCTGGAAGAGGTCGCCGAAAACGTAGACGCCGGCGCGCAGCTCGGTGACGCCGTGGAGAGACCGCGCATGAACCGCCGTCGGCGTGCTGCCCACGCTCACTTCGGGGCAGGCGATGGACGCCTCCCGCAACCGCTCGGCCGCCGTGACCGCGCTCGCGCGCTCCTCTTCGGCCACGGCCTCGATCTCCGCCACGCTGCGGCAGCCGTAGCTCTGTCCGGCGTGGGTGAGCACGCCGCGCAGACGGACACGCTCCCCGAGCGCCCGCGCGATGGCCAGCAAGGCCTCGTCGTCGGGCGCCACGCCGCCGCGATGTTGACCGCTGTCGATCTCGATCCAGACGTCGAAGCGCGCGCCGAGCGCGTCCGCGCGCCGAGCGATGGCATGCGCGGCGCCGACGTCATCGGTGAGGATCCCGACCCGCGCTCCGTCCCGCGAGAGCGCCGCGACGGCGTCCAGCTTCGCCGGGTCGATGCCGACCGCGTAGGTCAGATCACGCAGTCCGCGCTCGATGAAGTAGGCGGCTTCCTCCAGCGTGGAGACGGTCGCGCCGCGAAAGTCCGAGCTCCCGAACGCGACCTCCGCCACCTCCATGCTCTTTCCGGTCTTGAGGTGCGGTCGCAGCCTCACCCCGAGCGAGTCGGCGCGCTCCCGCATCCGGGCGCAGCTCCGCTCGAGCCGCGCTCGATCGAGGAGCAGGCAGGGCGTGGGAAGACGTTCCAGCGCGTCGTGGCTCATCGCCAGCGGAATATCGCGACGCAGCGCGCGCCGCATCCGCCGAGACGCTTTTCCGGTCGCGACCGGCAGCGGGCACGCCGCGGAGGGGGCACGCGCATCGGTGGCGCCGTTCCACGGAATTGGCCGGGGCTCCACGACCGGATTCGTCCAGGAGGCGTCGCATCGGCACCACGACGGTATCGATGCGATGGCGCGTCGCGGGCGATGGAGGTTCGCGCGGTACCGCCGTTCGCTCGATCCGGTCAGAGACGCTGGAGCAGAAACGCGAGCCCGGCCGCGCGCCGCTCCTGCGACCCCTCGAAGTGGTTCCCCTCGGTGGGCGCCCAGACGTGCTCGATCTCGAGCGCGTCCAGCCGGCGGTGGAAACGCTCGGCCGGGGCGAAGAGGCCGAAGGCGTCGTGGCGACCGACCGAGACGAAGATGCGACCGGCGAGGTTCTCCCTGACCCGCCGCGCCGCCGCGTGGTCGTCGAGCATCACGATCGGGCTCGCCCGTCGCCACCGCGCCCACACCGCGTCGTCACGCACGCCCGTGGCCAGATCGAAGGGCCACGGGATCGCCCCCGGCTGTGCGGCCTCGTCGAACTGCACCGCGTAGCTCACCATCTGCCCCGCGCCCGCGGTCTGGTCCTCGACGCGCGTCCACTGCAAGAACGTCGGGTTCGCGCGACCTTCCGTGAAGAGCCACGACTCCAGATCGAGCGCGTCGGGCGAGGACGCGGCGGCCGCCGTGAACAGATCCGTTCGTCGGATGGCCAGCGAGATGGCGTTGAAGCCGCCGGTGGAGTGTCCGAGCAGGCCGCGCGAGCGCGGGTCGGCCACGGTGCGGAAGCGCTGGTCGATCTCCGCCACCGCGCGCGCGATGAAGTGCTCCCACGCGCCCGCATACGCCGTGTCGTAGAAGTAGGTCGTGCCGAAGCGGGTGCGGCCGTCGACGCCGACCAGGATCGCCGGTGGATCATCGTCCGCGAGGTGCATGTAGGTCGTGTCGCTGCCGCCGTAGCCTGGCAGGAGGAAGACGACCGGGTAGCGCCGCGCCGTGTTGCGCTCGTAGTCCTCCGGCAACATCACGCAGAGCCGGCGCGTGGTGTCGTTGCCGATGGCGCCGGCGACTTCCGGCACCTCGAGGAGGACGAGCTGGCGACGCGGCCCGCTGCAGCGCTCCGCCGGAGGGTGCGAGGGCGCCGCGCTCAGGCGCACGCGCACCGCGTCTTCGTCCTCCGCCGACAGCGCCGCGGTCGCGAACGCGCTCCCGTCGGCAGGATGCCCGAGCAGCGTCTCCCAGACGTGCCCGTTCGGGGGCTGGAAGGCCACGACGAACCCGCCCGGACCGCGCGCGCTCACCCGGTCGACCTCGAGCGGCTCCGGACCGAGCTCCACCGGCTCGCTCACGTGCAGCGCCTCGATCAGCCGGACGAAGAGCGCGTCCGTGAGCTCGTGCTCCGCGTAGGCGTCGAAGTCCGGCCCCTCGAGCCACGCCCACACCACGCGACCGCGCGGCGTCGGGCGCGCGCTCGTCACCATCAGGCCGACCGATCGAGGCTCGGCGAACGCGGACCGCCGCGGCGGAGCGGAGCCGCAGGCGGCGAGGGTCGCGGCCAGGAGCGTGAATGCCAGCCATGAACGGATGTCGGCGATTCTCATGATCGAATCGCGAAGGCTATCGGCGCGCGAAGGCCCTCACAACTCCGGTCGGCCACCTACATCGCGACGCGCTGCACGCGGCACGTGGTGGACCTTCTCCGCCCCGACCTCGCTCCGCCACCGAGAAGCCGGGCCGACGTTCGCTTCGCTCGCGCTCAGCGCGCCGCGCCCCAGTCGAGCACGACCTTGCCGCTCTGCCCCGAGCGCATGATGTCGAAGCCCTGCTGGAACTCGTCGATCGGGAAGCGGTGGGTGAGGATCGGCGAGACGTCGAGCCCGGACTGGAGCATCGAGACCATCTTGTACCAGGTCTCGAACATCTCCCGGCCGTACACGCCCTTGAGCACCAGGCCCTTGAAGATGACCTGGTTCCAGTCGATCGGGACCTCCGCCGGCGGGATGCCGAGGATGGCCACGCGGCCGCCGTTGTTCATGTTGGCCAGCATGTCGCGGAACGCCGTGCCGTTGCCGCTCATCTCCAGCCCGACGTCGAAGCCCTCGCTCATGCCGAGCTCGCGCTGCACGTCCTTCAGGTTCTCGCTGCGGACGTCCACCGCCCGCGTCGCGCCCATCTTGCGCGCCAGCTCGAGGCGGTAGGGGTTCACGTCCGTGATGACAACGTGCCGCGCCCCGACGTGCCGGGCGATGGCCACCGCCATCACGCCGATGGGGCCGGCGCCGGTGATCAGCACGTCCTCGCCGACCAGGTCGAAGCTGAGCGCGGTGTGCGTCGCGTTGCCGAGCGGATCGAGGAAGGCCGCGACCTCGTCGGGGATGGAGTCCGGGAGCTTGAACGCGTTGACCGCCGGGATGGCCAGGAACTGCGCGAACGCGCCCGGACGGTTCACGCCGACGCCCACCGTGTTGCGGCAGAGGTGGCGCTTACCGGCGCGGCAGTTGCGGCAGTAGCCGCAGGTGATGTGGCCCTCGCCGCTGACCCGATCGCCGACCTGGAAGCCGCTCACGTGGCTGCCGATGGCCGCCACGCGACCGACGAACTCGTGACCGACCGTCATCGGCACCGGGATGGTCTTCTGCGACCACTCGTCCCAGTTGTAGATGTGGATGTCGGTGCCGCAGATCGCCGTCTGCCGGATCTCGACGAGCACGTCGTTCGGACCGATCTCGGGGACCGGCTGCTCCTCCATCCAGATCCCGACCTCGCGCCGGCTCTTCACGAGCGCCTTCATCGTCTCCATCTAGCCGATGACTCCCATCTCGCGGCCGACCTCGCCGAAGGCGGCGATGGCGCGATCGATGTGGCTCTTCTCGTGGGCGGCGCTCATCTGCGTGCGGATGCGGGCCTGCCCCTTCGGCACGACCGGGTAGCTGAACCCGATGACGTAGATGCCCTTCTCGAGCAGCCGGTCAGCCATCTCCTTGGCGACCTTCGCGTCGCCGAGCATGACCGGGATGATCGGGTGGTCGCCGGGCAAGAGCCGGAAGCCGAGCTTCTCCATGCCGGCGCGGAAGTGGGCGCTGTTGTCGCGCAGCTTGGCCCGCAGCGCGTCGCCGCTCTCGAGCATGTCGAGCACGCGGATGCTGGTGGCTGCGATCATCGGCGCCAGCGTGTTGCTGAAGAGGTAGGGGCGGCTGCGCTGCCGCAGCCACTCGACGATCTCCTTGCGGGCCGCCGTGTAGCCGCCCGACGCGCCGCCGAGCGCCTTGCCGAGGGTGCCGGTGATGATGTCGACGCGGCCCATCACGCCGCAGTACTCGGGCGTGCCGCGCCCGCCCTCGCCCATGAACCCGACCGCGTGCGAGTCGTCGACCATGACCAGCGCGCCGTGCTCGTCCGCCAGGTCGCAGATCGCCTTCAGGTTGGCGACGTAGCCGTCCATCGAGAAGACGCCGTCGGTGGCGATGAGCTTGAAGCGCGCGCCGTCCTCGTCGGCCTCCTCGAGCTTCGCCTTCAGGTCGGCCATGTCGCTGTTGGCGTAGCGGTAGCGCTTGGCCTTGCAGAGGCGGATGCCGTCGATGATCGAGGCGTGGTTCAGCGCGTCGCTGATGACGGCGTCCTCCGGACCGAGGAGCGTCTCGAAGAGGCCGCCGTTGGCGTCGAAGCAGGACGAGTAGAGGATGGTGTCCTCGGTGCCGAGGAACGCCGAGAGCCGCTTCTCGAGCTCCTTGTGGACGTCCTGCGTGCCGCAGATGAAGCGGACCGAGGCTCATGCCGAAGCCGTGCCGCTTCGCGCGCCTCGCAGGCGGCCTCGATCAGCGCCGGGTGGTTGGCGAGGCCGAGGTAGTTGTTGGCGCAGAAGTTCAGCACCTCCTGACCGCCGGCGACGCGGATCTCGGCCGACTGCTGCGAGGTGATGACGCGCTCGGCCTTGTAGAGACCCTGCTCCCTGAGGGCGTCGGTCTCCTGGGCGAGGTGGGCGAGGAAGGACGCGTTCACGGTGCCTCCAGGCGAAAGGGGAGCGCAGCATAGAGCCACGCCCCGGCGCCGCCAATGGGGCTCCTCACGATGGGCGGGCGAGCACGCGGGCCCCCTTCGCGAGCGCTTCGCTCAGTCGTGCTCGTGGTCGCGCACGGCCGGCGCGTGCGCCCTTTCTTCGTCGGTCGACTCGGCGGGAAGCACCGGCGACGAATTCCCGATGGTCCGCGGGGGTGCTCGCGAGGTGTGCCGGGCATGCTCCCGGGCGGTCGGACGGACCCCGGGGAGCGCTCGTTCTGTTCGGGCAGGAGTGCTCGGACCTCTCGCGGAGCGTGCTCGGACCCCTCGCGGGGAGTGCTCGGACCTGTCGGAGGGAGTGCTCGGACCTGTCGGAGGGAGTGCTCGGACCTGTCGGAGGGAGTGCTCGGACCTGTCGGAGGGAGTGCTCGGACCTGTCGGAGGGAGTGCTCGGACCTGTCGGAGGGAGTGCTCGGACCTGTCGGAGGGAGTGCTCGGACCTGTCGGAGGGAGTGCTCGGACCTGTCGAAGGGAGTGCTCGGACCTGTCGGAGGGAGTGCTCGGACCTGTCGGAGGGAGTGCTCGGATATCGCGGGCGGAGTGCTCGGACCTGTCGGAGGGAGTGCTCGGACCTGTCGGAGGGAGTGCTCGGACCTGTCGGAGGGAGTGCTCGGATATCGCGGGCGGAGTGCTGGTCGGTTCGAAGGGTGCTCGGAGCCGGGGTGCTGGGATGATCGAGCGCGCCCTCGGCGCGATGGCTGCGCGCACTCGCCGCGCCTGCAGCCACCGCGACCGGATGGGCGCTTTCGTGGATCAGCCGCCTGTGGACGAGCGGGTGTTCATGAACTCGCGAAGCGCCGAGAAGACCGTCTCGAGCTCGGGCTGATACTTCGCTTGCGCCTTCACCTGATCGTTGATCTTGCGGAGCATCTCCCACGCGTCGGCGTCGAAGATCAGGTTCGCTTGCTTGACCCGCTGCAGGATGACCTCGAGGTCAACGGCGACCTGATCGATGTCCTCCGATTGCTTGCACGCGGCGCGGAGCGAGTCCGGCGTCACCCCCGCCGGCAGGATGAAATCGGGGCCGGCCTTGCTCAACGCGTCCGCCGTCAGCGTGCCGACCAGGCCGATCCCGTGGCGCGCCTTGGGCAAACGCCGCACCTCGTCGGGCGACATGTTCCCCGCGCGCTCCGGCAGTGTGAGCGAATCGTCGATGGTGACGCTGACGGTGCCGTGCTCGATCTGTGCCATGAGTAATCCTCCTCCCTCGTACCCAGCGTCGACGCGCGCCGCGCACGATCATGTTGTGACGCGTGAGCCTACCAGTCGATGCACCGCTTCTCCAACCGCGCCCGATGGATACCCTCTGTCTGTCCTCGCCTACCGTCGGGAGAACGGTGAGAAGAGCGCGCGCTTCAGCTCGCCTACATGGCGTGCAATGCGGGCGCCGTCGACCGAGCTCTCCAGCGGCGTGCTCGCGATCGACTCCTGCGACTACGAGTGCGACCTCGCTTCGAGCTGGGCGCAGACGATGGTCGCGCCGAGCGGCAGCCGCTCCGCGGACATGCACATCGTCCCGGGCGACGCGCTGGCCGTCGCCTACGGGAGCGGCTCCAGCGTCGTCGTGCGCGTTCCCTGACCGACGCCGGAGAAGGATCTCTCCCCGCCTCCGACGCGCGTAGCCGTCCGTGCGAGCCGCTCCAGAACAGCAAGTGGAGCGCGCTCACCTCCGCTGCACCGCGCGACGACGAGCGCTCCCGTCCACGGCCGCGGAGCCAAGGCAGGCCGCATGCCGGCTCTACCGGTCTCGTCCTCGCGATACCGATGAGCATCGCCCTTCGGGTGCGTCGGCGCGAGCGCGCTCAGGCGTCCGCGGGGGCGCCACAGGCCGGGCAGCGGCCGAGCTCGGCGGGATAGACGGCGTGGCAGTAGCCGCAGTTGAGGCGTCCGACCCCGCCCGCGTCGTCGAGGCGCAAGAGCTCGGGGTAGACGACCTCCAGCTCGGCGGAGCTCATGCGGTCCTGATCCTCGCTCGGAGACCAGACCACCTCGAGGGCGACCAGGTCGTCGGGGACGTCGGGCAAGCTGGTCGACAGCGCGTGCTGGACGCTCTCCCGCCGCAGCACCCCCGGGAGCTCCGGCAGGTGCACCATCGATCCGATGACGATCGAGACCACCACCAGCCCCTCACCCTCCTCGGCTCGCGCGCGCATCTCGCCGAAGGAACGGCGGCGATCGTCGATGACGGTCTCCTCCTTGAACCGAGCGCGGAGGTCGTAGGTCGCCTTCGAGAAGAAGGACTGCGCGTCGTCTGGGCCGAGCCGTTGGCGGGTGAAGGCTGCGTAGCGGGCGCCGTTCACCGCGGAGAGCAAGAGCTCGACGGTCTTGGTCGCCGCGGTGTACATGCCCTCGGCGCTGCTCATGTCGTAGCGGCCTGCGAGCGCTTCGAGCCCGGCCTGGAGCTCTCTCCGGCGGGTCCAGTCGAAGCCGAGCGAGAGGCGCCTCACCTCGCACGGCGTCCCCTGCGCACGCGATGGAGGCGGGGGCGCGTCGACGGCGTCGGCCAGGTCGCTCACGGACAGGCGGCGTGCCCTGCCGATCAAGAGCCAGGCGAACCCCAGGACCAGGAAGGTGATGCCCCCTGCTACCGCGCCACTCTTCCAGCGCATGGGCCCGTCGGCGTCGGGGTAGGTGAGGGTCGTCGCCTCCCACACGGGGGCGGCTCCGGTGACGGGGTCGCCGGGGAGCGGCTCCGGACGTCGATAGCCCGAGCGGCGGCCCGGCGGCGGGATGTGATCGCTGCGGAACCTCGGATCCCGGGCCTGGCTCTGGCGTGTGGGGTGCGGCGTGGGGTCGTGAAAGGTGGGCGAAGAGCCGAGGTCGTCGGACAGGTCGTCGGAGGGGTCGAAGGCGTTCGAGGAGCCGAAGGCGCTCGAGGAGCCGAAGCTGTTCGAGGGGCGCGGGCTCCCGGAGCCGAAGCTGCGCGAACGGCTGGGGCGAGATCCGAAGCTGCTCCCGGAGCCGAAGCTGCCCGACGAACCGCGGCTCGACGACCCGGAGCTGCTCGAGCGAAAGCCGCGCGAGCCACCGAAGCTGCCCCCCCGCCGCTGGGCCTGCGCGCCCGCCGTCAAGCAGAGGACGAGCACCGCGCTCGCAATCGCTTTGAGCCCCCGTGTCACTGGCCGCCGAGGGTATCGGCTGGGCCTCGCACGAGCAATGCCGCGGCTGGACACCTCCACGAGCGCTCTGAGAGAGTTCACCCATGCGTTGGTCGAGGCTCCTTTCGTTCGCTGGGATCCTGGTCGTGTCGGGCGGGGTGGCGGCCACCGTGGCCGCCCTGTCTCGCTACCACGGCCCGCACGGGGGCCTCCCGCGCCCGCTCGACAATCGGTTCGAGGCCGCCTTCCGCGAGGAGCTCGAGCACGCGGGCCAGCTCGGGATGACCGAGGAGCGCCCGGGCGAGGGCGGATCGGTGGAGCTGCAGGCCGGGGCCTACGAGCGGGGCCATTGGGAGCGCGAGGTGGAGCTGGCGCACGGCGAGTGCCTCGCGTTCGTGGCCGGGATGACGGGCTGCCTGGGCCTGGTGGAGCTGCGCATCCAGGAGCGAGGGCAGAGCGATCCGATCGTCTTCACGACGGTGAGCGGGGTGAGCGAGCACTTCGGCCAGGTCCACTGGTGCGCCTGGGGCGCGCCGCTCCAGCTCGAGGTGAGCGCGGACGCGATGAACGACCTCGAGTGCAAGGCGGACTTCGAGGGGAACGGCACGCTGCGCTGGCAGATCCGGCGGGGCCCCGCGGACGCCATCGACGGGCCCGCGAGCTTGCCGGCCATCGACCAGGTGAACGATCAGAACGTGGAGGTCGCGGAGCGGGCGGCCGCCGAGTGTTGGTGCAAAGCGCACCGTGACCCAGATAGCGCCCTCGGCGAGCCTGCACGCGCCAGCTTCGACGAGGGCGCCGTGCTCCTGCCCCCTTCCCCCGCGACCTGCCACGCCGTCTACGCCCTGGCGAACCGCGACGCTGCGAGCCCCGTCCACCCGAGGCTGGCTGCGCCGGGCACCGAGAGCTGCCCGCCGGAGGGCGTTCACGTCGATGCGGTCCACGACGCGGTTCGCACGGTCGGCGGGCGAGGCGGTCACGACCGGATCCTCGCCGTCGTCGATCGCGGCGCGCTCGGCGCCCCCTGCGTTCGCGTGCGCCTCGCCCGGCTCCATCGCGGCTATCGGGCGCCGGCCGTGCGAGTCGTGGACATCGAAGGCGAGCTCTCGAGCGCCGGTGAGATGCTGCCCCGCGTGCCCGAGGCGGAAGAGATCGCCTTCGTGGACGAGGCTTGCCCCGCCCGAGGTCTCGTCGCCTACGTCGTGCGGGACGACGATCAGGAGGACTACCGCATCGACGTGGTCCGCGCGCCTGCGCCTCCGAACACCGTCGCGCACGCCGCGAGCCGGCCCTCGGGGCCTTTGCCGGTGGCCCAGGGAGCGGCGACGGACGTCGCGGCCCAGGCCGCGGCATGCGAGCGCGGGGCGGCGGCCGACGGGTGCTTGGACGCCGCCATGGCCTACCGCGACGCGCGCGGGGTGGAGCAGGACTTCGCGCGCGCGGCGGAGCTCTTTCGAAGGGCCTGCGACGCCGGTTCCGCCGACGGCTGCGCCTACCTCGCCCACGCCTACGACCGGGGCGAAGGGCTCACGGAAGACCGTGAGGAGGCGCGCCGTCGCTACCAGACCGCGTGCCAGCAGGGCAGCGCCTTGGGGTGCGCCTACATGGGGGACGCGGAGCGCATGACGCCCGACGCGCCCGTGGAGTCCATGCATCGGGCCGCCGGCTACTACGAGACCGCCTGCCGCGGCCACGTCTCCACCGCCTGCGAGGATCGGCACCTCCTCGACGAGCTCGACCTGATGTGACGACGGGTCGGCTACAGTACGCGGCCATGAGCGAATCGACGTCGCGCGTTCTGGTGCTCTACACGGGCGGCACGATCGGCATGCGCCAGGGACCTCGCGGCTACGAGCCCGTGCCCGGCTGGTTCGCGGACAAGGTGGCCAGCCTCCCCCAGCTCCACGATCCCGCGGAGCCCCTCTTCACCACCTATCCGACCCAGAGCGGCCGCCGCGTGAGCTACGAGATCCGCGCCTACGACCCGCTGCTCGACTCGGCCAACCTCGGCCACCGCGAGTGGGCGCGCTTCGCGGCCGACATCCGCGATGCCTACGACGACTACGACGGCTTCGTCGTCGTCCACGGCACCGACACCATGGCGTACACGGCGAGCGCGCTCAGCTTCATGCTCGAGGGGCTCGCCAAGCCGGTGATCCTGACCGGCGCGCAGATCCCGCTCGAGCATCTGCGGAACGACGCGCTCGACAACTTCCTCGGCGCGCTGATGCTGGCGGGCCACTACGTCATCCCCGAGGTCGGCGTCTACTTCCACCACCGGCTCTTCCGCGGAAACCGGAGCGCGAAGGTCGACGCGAGCAGCCTCGACAGCTTCGCCTCGCCGAACCACCCGGCGCTGGTCGACGTCGGCGTCGAGGTCGACGTCCGTTGGGATCTCGTGCGCCCGCCAGGCGACGCGCTGAAGGTACACACCGAGCTCGAGCCGCACGTCGCGGCGCTGCGCCTCTATCCGGGCATCACCCGCGGCGTGCTCGAGAACTTCCTCCGGCCTCCTCTGCGCGGGCTGGTACTGGAGAGCTTCGGCAGCGGCAACGCCCCCGACCGCGACCTCGAGATAATCGCCGCGCTCCGCGAAGCGACCGACCGCGGCGTGGTCATCGTCAACGTGACCCAATGCCTGCGCGGCCGGGTCAGCCCGAGCTACGCCGCCGGACGCGCGCTCATGGACGCCGGCGTCGTCCAGGGCGCGGACATGACGGCCGAGGCCGCGCTCGCCAAGCTCGCGTTCCTGCTCGGCCAGGATCTTCTCGGCCGACCAGGTGCGGCGGCAGGCCTCGACGTCGATGGCCGGCGAGCTCAGCGACCACTGATCCGTTCGCGTTCGAACGCCCGCTGCGGACCGGGTCAGAGCGGCAGCTCGGCCGTGCGGCCGCGGCCCATCGCCTCGGCGGCGGCGTCGGCGGCGCGGTCGGCGGCGGCCCGGTCCGGCGAGACGACGAAGAGCATCTCCCGGTTGCGCAGGTGGCTGACCTTGCCGACCTTCTCCCCGCGCGGGTTGAAGATGCCGATCTGCGCGCCGACGTAGCGTTTGAAGTCGGTGCCGACGACCCGCACGTGACCGCGCGCCGCGAGCATCGACTCCAGCTCTTCCCGCGAGAGATATCCCTCGTCGCTGAACGAGACGACGAGGTTCGGCGCCCGCACGCGCTCGACGACAGCGCGCGAACGCAGCCGGCATGCGGCGGCGCTGAGTTGAAGTCGTTCTTGTAGCTCCGGCAGTCCACGCGCTTGTTGGCGATGCCGTAGCTCTCCGGCGCATCCCAGCGGACCAGGGTCTCCCAGACGTGGTAGTTGCCGAGGTAGCTGTGCTGATTGTAGGGCGGGTCGAGGTAGGCCACGTCCGCCTCCGCGTCGGCGGCGTCGATCGCCTCGCAGTGCATCGCGGCACCGGGGCCGTCGATGAGATCGGGCAGCCGCAGCGCGAGGTCGTTGTGGCTGCGCGCCGCCCACTTCTTCAGGTAGGCCATCTGCACGCCCGTGGTGGAGTCCACGCGGTCGGCCGCCTCCATCAGCGAGGTGAGCGCGACGGCCTCGAGCACCGGCGGGAGATCCCGCTCGCGGATGGCCTCCCGGATGGCGTCCACCCGCTCGCCGTTCTTCGGCTGGATGTAGCGGGCGTCGACGCAGAAGGCCTGCGTGAAGTAGCCGGCGCGCGGAGGCACACGAGAGAGCTCGTCGATGAGCCGGGCGGCGGGCTCGCGCCACTCTCGGGCGTCGGCCTCCACGTAGCAACGCGCCAGCGTGGACGCGAACGCGAGGTGATCGTTGGCCGTGACGAAGAGCCCCGAGCGCTTGAGCGCTTGGCCCACGCGGGAGGTGCCGCTGAAGAGATTGAGCGCGCGCTCCACCCGCCCGAAGCCTCTCACCGCTGCGACGATGGGGTCGATCAAGAGCCGCTTGCTGCCCAGGTACTTGATCACAGGCCGGCGATGGTAGCCGACTCGCGCCTCGTGCTCGGCCACAATGCGCGGCGGCCGTCGGGCGTGCGATGGAACCGGCGCACGTTCGGACCGGCGGCTCCTCGACGCTGAACGGCCCTGCTCTGCGCCGACCCCGAGGTTGTCCGCCGCAGCCGGCGAGCGCCCGCGCACGCTTCGCGTCGAAGGCCGTGGTCGAGCGCACCGAAAGCGTCGAATTCGCTCCGCTAATCCACCCGCGCGCAAGCGACGAGGGTCTCGCCGTGATACCCCGAAACGAACGAGGCGTTCGCCTCCGCTCTCCGAAAGCCCGATGGATCGTCCGACCTTCTCCGCCCGCCTGCTCACTCGCCTCCGCGCCCTTCTACGCCCCGGCCCCCTGCTCGTCGTCGCGTTTCTGGTCGGCGCCTTTTTCGTCCACCGCTGGGTCGAGAGCATCGGCGGCCCACAGGTGCTGGCCGACCGCTGCGGGCTGGCGGCACCCTTCGCGATGCTCGGCATCCAGTCCGCGCTGGCGGCGGCGCCCTTCCCCAGCGAGCTCGTCGCCTTGGCCAGCTCGGCCACCTACGGCTGGGCCATCGGCGCCATCATCACCTGGGCCGGCTGGACCATCGGCTCGATGATCCAATACGCGCTCGCGCGACGCAGCGCGACCGACATCCCGCTCGACGAGAAGCTCGCGCGCGTCCCCGCCTGGCTGAAGCGCTTCCCGATCGACCACCCGGTGTTCCTCATCTGCGTGCGCTGGGTGCCGATGGGCTATCACCTGGCCAATGTGGCGGCGGGCGCGCGACGCGTGCCGGCGTGGCGCCAGCTCTGGGTGGCCGCCCTCGGCTCGATCCCGGGCGCGATCATCTGGGCCGGCATCGGCGCGGGCGTCAGCCTGCATTGATGTGGCGCCAGCACCGCGATCGGTGAGCCGGCACCATCCTCGACGACGCGGCCCGCATCTCGACAGCGCCCGGTTTGCGGCGCACCCACCAGCGAGTTCGCCGCCACGGTGGAGTCGCCCTCGAACGGGTCGAGCGGAGCGCCGTCCGCGTCCCGACGGCGCGCGGTTTGCGGTCGACGAGCGAGTCCGCCCCGGGCGGCTGGCTCGCCCTCGAAGGCCTACGCGTCCCAGCGGGCCTCGTGCGCGTAGAGCGAGAAGCCGGCGAGACGCTCGGACACGACCGCCTCCACCGCCGCTCGATCCGCCTCGCCGCGGCACGTCACGGTGGCGACGATGCCCTGGCCGGGTCGAACCACCGCCTCCACCTCGACGTCCACGCCGATGTCGTCCAGGCGTGCCGCGAAGACCGACTCGATCAGCCGCGCGCGCAAGGCCGGCTTGTAGATCTTGCCGACCGCGGTGAGCGGCAGCTCCGCGAGCACCTCGATGCGCTTGGGCAGCGCCGGCTGCTCCGCGATCCGCGCGCGCAGCCAATCGTGGAGCGCCTCGACCGAGAGCTCGGCGCCGGGCCGAGCGGAGACGAAGAGCGCCGGCAGCTCCCCCGCGTACTCGTCCGGCATGCCCACCGCCGCGCTGTGCAGCACGTCCGGATGCGCGTCGGCGGCGCCCTCGATCAGCGCCGGATCGATGTTGTGGCCCGAGCGGATGATCACGTCCTTGGCCCGACCGGTGATGAAGACCCGCCCCTCGGCGGTCACGCGTCCGAGATCGCCGGTGCTCAGCCAGCCGTCGGCGACGCGCACGCCTTCGTCGAGGGCGGGATCGGTGTAGCCGGGCGTCACGGTCGGACCGCGCATGAGGATCACGCCCGGCTCGTCGGGGAGACAGTCCTCGCCGAGCGTTCCGTCGGGCTTCAACCGCGCCGTCTTCACCTGGGTGTAGGGCGTGCGCAGCCCGGACGAGCCCGGGACGCGGCGCGTGTGTCGCGGCGTGACCACGCCGTTTCCGCACGTCTCCGTCATCCCGTAGACCTCGTGGACCCCGATCCCGAAGCGCTCCTCGAACTGCCTGGCAGGCTCGAGCGGAAGCGGCGATCCGCCGGTGATCGCGATGCGCACGCTGGAGATGTCCGCGTCGCCGACCGGCGTCCGGAGCATGGCCACGATGGAGGTCGGCACACCGCCCACCACGCCGAGCCGGAACTTCGCCGCGATGCGCCACACGTTCTTCACCACGCCCGGGTTCCGCAGCCCGGTGGGCGTGACCAGCAGCATGAACGCGCCCGCGGCGAGCGGCGCCAGACCGACGTCGAGCGCGCCGCCGACGTGGAAAATCGGCAGGCCGTTCATCACCCCTTCGCCCGGCTCGAACGCCCAGGTGCGGCCGACGCCGAAGGCCATCGCGAGGTGGTTCTCGTTGCTGTGGCACGCCAGCCGCGGCAGCCCCGTCGTGCCGCCGGTGTGGAAGTAGGCGGCGATGTCGCCCCGCGCGAAGGTGCGGCCGCTGACGAGATGATCGTCCGGCTGCTCGGCGAGCGCCGTCTCGAACGCGAGCTCTCGCTCCGCCGGCACGCCGCCGACCTGCACCAGCGCGCGGAGCGTGGGCACGCGCTCGCGCACGGCGAGGGCTTTCTCCCAGATGTCCAGCCCGGGCTGCGGTCCGAGGGCGACGAGTACGGTCGCGCCCGCCGTCTCGACGAGCGCCGCCAGATCGTCGGGGCGCAGCAGGAAGTTCAGCGGCATCGCCACCCCCGCCGCGGCCCCGGCCCAGAGCGCCACATGCGCGTCCGGCAGCGAGGGCAGCATCAGCGCCACCACCGGCGGCGCGCCCTCGCTCAGCGCGTGGAACAGATTCGCGGCCCGGGTGACGCGCGCGAAGAGCTCGCAATAGGTCAGCGTGACAGTGGGCCCATCCGGGTCGGCCGTGGGCATGAACACGATGGCCGGCCAGTCCGGGCGCTCGGCGGCCTGCCGTCCCAGCAGCTCGTAGACGCTGCGGACGTCCGTGACCTCGTCGAAGGGCGTCCTCTCGATCGCGTCGAGGTCCTCGGGCCCGCGCACCTCGATCCCCTCGACGGCTTCGTTCCAGATGGGCATGCTCGACCCTCGGGGCAGTCCGCGAAAGAGCGAGAAGGGCCCGCGCGAGCCCCTCGATTCACGGTGAGGAGCGGCACCGCGGGTGTCAAGCGAGGCGGCCGCGCCTCAGCGGGTCTCGAGCGCGCGGATCCGGGCGAGCGCGCCGGCGAGATTCGAGCGCGACCACGACGGGGAGACCGAGCCACGCCGCTCGCATGCCCCCCAAGCCGGCGATGACACACGTCCATCCGAGGCACAGCAGCGTGAACCCCCGAACGTAGGAGCGTACGTAGAGGTGACCCGCTCCGAAGGCGCCGAGGACCATGGGCAGGATGAGGGCGGCGAAGACGGCGACCAACCGGCGACGGGGAGGCACGGCATCCTCGAGCGCGGCCGAGCGGTAGGGCCCCTCGCCGGAGCTCATCTCCAGCGCGTCCGGCACGGCAGCTTCTCCGTCCAGCGGATCCACTTCGTCGAAGTCCTCGAGGGCGGCGAGGATCTCGCGCGCCCGCTCGACGTCCTCCTCCGGCACTTGGAGAGGGACCCGAAACGCCGCCGCCGCCAGCCCCCCGAGCAGCGCGCTGTGATTGTTGCCCTGCACGGTGGCGGGGATGCCCTCCTGCTCCAGCAGATCCAGGAGCATCTCCGCCTGCACGGGATCGCTCACGTGCTGGAGGGTGACGAATCGGTCGCGCGCCATGTCGGAGGGTACCGCTCCCGGCAGGCAGAGCTACCCCGGCCGTGGCCGGGCGTCAGCGGCTCTGCTAAAAGCGGCGCCATGCGTTACTCGCGCGCGTTCATCCCCACGCTCAAAGAGGCTCCCAAGGACGCCACCATGCCGAGCCACGTGCTGCTCTTGCGCGGCGGGTTCGTCCGGATGGTCGGCGCCGGCATCTACGAGATGCTGCCGATGGGCCTGCGCGTGATGAACAAGATCGCGAGCATCGTCCGCGACGAGATGGATCGCGCCGGGGCCCAGGAGCTCCTGATGCCGGCCTTCTTGCCGAAGGACTACTTCGCCGAGAGCGGCCGCTACGAGAGCTTCGGCGACACGCTCTTCCGGCTGAAGGACCGCAAGGGCGGCGAGTACCACCTCGGCCCGACCCACGAGGAGATCATCACCGATCTGATCCGGCGCGAGGTGAAGAGCTACCGGCAGCTCCCGCTCAACCTCTACCAGGTCCAGATGAAGTACCGCGACGAGCCCCGCCCCCGCGCCGGGCTCTTGCGCTGCCGCGAGTTCCTCATGAAGGACGCGTACTCCTTCGACGTGTCGGAGGAGGCTGCGGTCTCGAGCTACGAGACGATGCGCGAGGCCTACCACCGGATCTTCCGGCGGCTGGGGCTCGAGTACCGCGTGGTCAGCGCCGACACCGGCGCCATGGGCGGCAGCACGAGCGCCGAGTTCCAGGTCCTCGCGCAGAACGGCGAGGACGCGATCGTGGCCTGCTCCAACTGCGAGTACGCCGCGAACGTCGAGGTGGCGGAGACGGTCGTCTCGGACGCGGCCAAGGACCACAAGCGGGAGATGAAGGATCGCGAGCGGGTCCATACGCCCGGCGCGCGCACCATCGACGAGGTAGTGAGCTTCATCGGCGGCGGGCTGCGCCCGGAGGGCATGCTCAAGTCGCTGCTCTACTTGGCGGGCGAGCAGGTCGTGATGGCGGTCGTCCGCGGCGACCACGAGGTCAACGAGGTCAAGCTCGCGCGCCTGCTGGGCGTCGACGAGGTCTTCATGGCCACCGACGCCGACGTGCAGAAGGCGACCGGCGCGGCGCCCGGCTTCGCCGGCCCGGTCGGGTTCGGCGGCCGCGTGGTCGTCGATCCCGAGGTCACCCACGTCCTGAACGGCGTGACGGGCGCGAACGAGACCGACTACCACTTCGCCAACGTGACCTACGGTCGCGACTTCGAGGGTGACGTGGCGCCGATCCGGATGGTGCGCGAGGGCGACCGCTGCCCCAACTGCGGCTCGGCGCTCTCGCTCTACCGCGGCATCGAGGGCGGCCACATCTTCATCCTCGGCACGCACTACAGCGCGAAGATGCGCGCGACCTACCTGGACGAAGAGGGCAACGACGAGCCCGTCGTCATGGGCTGCTACGGCATCGGCGTCTCGCGCCTGGTGGCGACGGCGGTGGAGCAGAACCACGACAAAGACGGCATCCGCTGGCCCATGGCCATCGCGCCCTACCAGGTCATCCTCACGCCCATCGGCAAAGAGGACGAGCAGAAGGACGTTGCGTCGAAGCTCTACGACGAGCTGGTCGAGCGCGGCGCGGAGGTCCTCCTCGACGACCGCGACGAGCGCCCCGGCGTGAAGTTCAAGGACGCCGATCTCATCGGCATCCCGCTCCGGATCACGGTGGGCAAGCGCGGCCTGGCCGAAGGAAAGCTGGAGCTGAAGGCGCGCGGCGCGAGCGAGCAGGAGATGATCCCGCTCGAAGGCGCGGCGGACGCCATCGTGGCGCGCATCCGGGAAGCCGGCGGCCGCTGCTGAAGGAGAGCGAACGAATGACGGACGAGGCCGAGCCGCGCGTTTCCCCGCTCCTCTCCCAGATCATCCTCTGGGTGTGCTTCGCGCTGATCGTCGTCGCGTCGGTCTTCACCGTCGTCGTCCCCGAGCTCACCGATCAATCGGACGAGGACGAGAGCGGGGAGAGCGCGCCCGCCGAAGAGGCCCCGGCGACACCGCCCGCCGACGCGACGCCCTGACCTCTGCCGAGCCGAGACGCGCGCCGAGCACGGCGCAGCCCCGTCGCGCGCGACCGCGTCACGGATGTCGCGCCTCATCCGTGACCGCTCGGATCGGGCTGTCGAACCGCGGGCGCCGGCGGGAAACGACGGGTACGCTGGGACGTGTTTCCGGTGAGCATCGCCTCTCGCTGGGTCCCGAAGGTGCTCCGAGAGGCGCTGGGTCCCGTCGTCGTGCCGGAGCCGCCGCGCCCGCCGACGCGGTTCTGACCGGATCGCAGGCGAGTCCGTACACCGGGTGACTTGGCCCGACCGTCCCAGCCTCGGGTCGGGCCGGCGATCTCGCGGCGCCGTCACCGTTTCGGGGCCGCCGCACATCCCGGCTCGGAGACGCGCGACTCGCCGGCGCGCTGAGCCTCGAGCAACCAGATCACGAACAACGAACGTACAAAGACAGCATTACGCTGCATTTTTCCAGCCCAGATGCGTGATCGTCCGTGACCAGGCGCCACCAGCCGCTCGTTTTTTGCACAGTGGCCCCCGATGCCTAATCCTGCCGAGTGGGGGTCGCATCGAATGCGAAGTAAGTCCTTCGAATTTTTCGTGTTCTCATCGGTGGTCCTCGCCGCGGCCACCCTCGTCACCGACAGGGTCGCCGCCTACGATTCCGCGCCCCTCTGCGCGTATCGCGAAGCCGACCCGGCGGACCAGATGTTCACGCCGGCGTGGCAGAGCGCCGAGCCCGCGCCCACGATGTGCGCGCTGCGCGCTCCGAGCGGTCCCGTCCTCACCGAGGAGATCGACGACGGCGACGCACGCGACGCGCTCGCGCGAGCCCGCGATCTCGCCGCCCACGGCCGCCCCGAGCAGGCCGTGCTGGCGCTCCGGGTCGTCGAGCGCGCCTTCCCCGACCTCGCCGACCGGTTGGCGCTCGAGGAGGCCGGCTACCGCATGGCCGACGGCGCGGACTCGCTCGCCTGCGAGGCCTACGCCCGCGCGATGGAGAGCCCCCAGCGCGACGTCGCAGCCCAGGCCGAGGTCGGGCACGTCCGCTGCCTCCTGTCCATCGGCGATCGCCACGCCGAGGACGAGCTCGAGGCGCTGCACAGGCACTACCCCGACTTGCCGCAGAGCGACGAGCTGGCGCTCCTCCGCGCCCGCATGATCGAGGCCCGCGGCGACCGCGACGAGGCCGGCCGCCTCTTCCGGCATCTCGACCTCGAGCATCCCGGCACCTCCTTCGCCGCCGACGCTCGGACGGAGATGGCTCGCCTCCGCGCCGAGGGCGTGGAGGTCCGCGAGCTGACGCTCACCCAGCAGGTCGAGCGGGCCGAGCGGCTCACCCGCGCCGGCTACTACGAACAAGCGCGCGACGAGGTGGCGCGGCTCTCGGCCATGGAGCTGCCGCGCGTGCTCCAACAGCAGCTCGCCGGCTCCTCGGCTCGCATCGCGAGGGTCGAGGGACGCTGGGACGACGCGCGGCGCCTTCTCCGCGAAGCGCGGGGCCTGCCCTCGCTCGACGAGGACGAGGCCGCTTCGCTCGAAGCCCAAGAAGAGGACATCGAGGACGCGGCCTGCGCGCGCGACACCGAGCAGATCGAGCGGCGCATCCGAGCGGTCACGCATGGCCGCCCGCTCTCGCGCCAGTCGACGACCCGGCTCTTCGCCGTCCTGCGGATCGCCGCGCAAGGCGGGCTGCGCGACGCCATCGACGACGCGCTGACTCAGATCGAGCATCGCGATCGAGTGCCGCCGGGCCTGCGCTTCGAGGCGGCCATCCTGGCGGCGGGGACCGGCCAGGACAGCGTCGTCGCGGACCTCCTGCGGAGCGTGCTCTCCCACCCGCGCTACGGCGTGGCCGCGCGCTACCACTACGCGCGCTCACTGGAGCGGATGGGCCGCATCGAGGAGGCGCGAGCGCAGTACACCCAGGTCGTCGCGCTCGACAACCAGCGGCTGCCTTACTACGCGCTGTGGGCGCGCACGCGCCTCCGAGCCACCAGCCACGCCCCGACGCGGACGCCCCAACCCGTCGCCGCGCTGCTCCCGCCGGGGATCGCCTGCACCGGACCGTACACACCGGTGCCTCCTGGCGTCTCGGCCAAGAGCGACGCGCTCGGTCGCCCCGGCGACGTGAGCTGCACGCTTCCGCCTCCGCCGAGCCCCTTCGAGTCCGCCGAGACGGCCCCGCCGGCGGACGACGAGAGTGACGTCGATCCGCTCCTCGAAGCAGACGAAGCCGCGACCGAAGCGGAGCTCCGCGACGACGGCGCGGCGCACCCGCCGGTCGATTCTGTCTCGCGAGGAGATCGTCCAGCTCCTGGCGCCGCTGGCGGAGGAGCGAGGAGAGGCGTTCCCCTGGCTGCGGCGGGCGCTCGACCTGGTGCGTCTGGGCGAGATGCGAGCGGCGACGGACGAGCTGCACGAGACCTACGCCGCGTGGCGCGACGCGCGCGGCTCCGGCTCGCTGCGGGCGGGGCTCGTCGCCGTGATGCGGGGGAACGCGCCGCCGCACCACCGCGTGTCGATGCCGACCTGGCGCGAGCGTCGCGGCCTGCCCGCGTCGGCCACTGCCACCTTGGCCCGCGTGTGCGCCGCGCTCGGGGACCACGGCCTGGCCATCCGCTTCGGCGGGTTCGACGTCGCCGGCCCGCGGCCGCGAGCCTACGCGGACATCGTGGAGGCCGCCGCCCACCGTTACGACATCGAACCCGAGCTGCTCTTCGCGGTCATGCGCGTCGAGAGCGTCTACAACCCGCGGATCATCTCGTACGCGGGCGCCATCGGGCTGATGCAGATCATGCCGCGCACCGGCCGACTGATCGCCCACCGGCTCGGGCGGGACGACTTCACCGTCGACCAGCTCCTGAAGCCCGAGGTGAACATCGAGTTCGCGGCTTGGTATCTCTCGTCGCTGATCGAGCGCTTCGACGGGCGCCTGCCGCTGGCCATCGCCTCGTACAACGGCGGCCCGCACAACGTCCGCCGGTGGATGCGCGACTGCGCGGACACCATGCCGCTCGACGCCTTCCTCGAGCGCATCCCCTTCGATCAGACGCACCGCTACGTGCGCCGCGTGCTCACGCACTACGCGGCCTACCGCGCGCAGCGGGGCCGCCCGCTGGTGAGGCTCGACGTCCACCTGCCCGAGGTCGAGCCCGACCCGCTCGCGTTCTGAGCCGGCGTCATCCCCGCGCCGGGTGCTCGCGCACCACGCGGCATACTGCGCGCAGCGAGGTCGGCCGAGGTCGAGCCGACCCGCTCGCGTTCTGAGCCGGCGCGCGGGAACGCTCACTCGACGCGGCGTCGCTGCCGGCGGCGCTCGCGCGGGACCCGGCGAGGCACGCGGGCGTCGACGTAGGAGATCCCACGCGCGCCGACGTGGTCTCGGCTGGCCAAGAGGTCCAGTACGATCTGCCTCGCGCGCCGGTAGCCGCCCTCGTCGATGCGCGCGCGCAGGTCCGTCACCGGCTCGACCATGTAGTGCCAGCGCTCCCCGCGCGGATAGGGAGCGAGAGGCCTGCGGAAGGTACGCAGCACGAGCGAGCGCTCGTCGGTCGGGAGCGACGTGAGGTTGTCGCGGAAACCCCGGCCGAAGGGGAAGAACTCTTCCGCGTTCGAGAAGTACACCACCCGGACCGGCACGCCGAGCTGTCGCGCAGCGCGACCGACCGCGCGCAGCGCCCCGTTCGCGGTCACGTCACCGTTGCGCGCGATGACGCGCCCGTTTTGGAAGAGCGCGCGGACCCGACGATAGAGCTCCGGATCGCTCACCCAGCTCGTTCCCACGCCCTCGACCACCCGCCGCTGGGCGCGCGAGAGGTAATGGAAGATGCGGTCCCGATCGCGGACGAACGCCGACACGATCTGCTCGCGCGAGGGATCGTCTGCCAGCCGCTCGCGCAAGAGCGCCCGGGTCGCGCGGCGCTGCCCGGGCGAGAAACGCGCCACCAACGTCTCCGGATCCTCCGACACGG
This sequence comes from uncultured Pseudomonadota bacterium, assembly GCA_963832725.1. Lineage (GTDB taxonomy): Bacteria > Myxococcota_A > Polyangia > Polyangiales > Sandaracinaceae > JAEZBP01. Next base: position 1,220,503 of record CAWHVG010000002.1, on the reverse strand, counting down.
ATACCAGCACGCCGTACATGCGGTGCACCAAGGGCACCAGCGGGTCGAAGTCCACGATCCAGATCAGCGACGCGTTCTGCATCGCCGCGATCGTGTAGCACTGGTCGGTGCCCACCCCGACGAACGCGCCCCCGAGCTCGCGCACGTACGGGTAGTAGAGGTCGTGCCGGTGCTCGTTGCTGATCGGGTAGTGCAGACCTGGCGAAGGCGTGCGCTCGTCGGGCACATCCTCGGCCACGCGGAGGAGCGCGTCCGGGAGCGGCGCCGAAGGGTCGTCCGCCACGTCGGCCTGCGCCAGCGTGAGCGAGGGGAGGAGCCAAACCGCGAGGCACGCGAGGACGGCGTTCTTCATCGAAGTCGAAGACGAGAATGAACCTGGCGGGCCCGGCCGTCGAGCCCCTGCGAGCAGCCGCTCCGACGAGCGTCTCGGCGCGTAGGCGCGGACGCGGAAAGTGGGTCGGAGGCAGCGTCACGCGAGCGACCGCGACGCACACGAATTCGTGAATCACGTTCACCTACGCTCAGCGCTCCGACAAAATGCACCGCAATATCAAACGCGTACGAGAAGATCCGCCTCTCCCGTCGATCGCCAAAATGTGAACGGCGTTCGCTTCGCGGAGCGGGCGGATGCGCGGTGGCGGCGTCCCGCCCGCTCGCTCGCCCTTCGTGCTACGCAACGAGGCGATGATCGGAGCGCGCTGGATCTTCGGCTACGGCTCGCTGGTGTGGCGGCCTGCGTTCGAGCACCTCGAAGCCCGGCCGGCGCGTCTGCGCGGGTTCGCCCGTCGCTTCTGGCAGGGCTCCACCGATCACCGCGGCGTGCCGGGCGCGCCGGGCCGCGTCGTCACGCTCGTCCGCGATGCCGAGGCCGAATGCGTGGGCATGGCTTACCTCGTCTCCGAGACGGTCTGGGCGGAGGTCCTCGGGGCCCTCGATCACCGCGAGAAGGGCGGCTACGAGCGGGTCTCGGTCGAGCTCGCGCTCCTGCCGGAGCAAGGAGCGATCGCGTCCATCCTCTACATCGCCGGCCCCGAGAACCCGAACTACCTCGGCCCGGCGCCGAGCGAGATCATCGTCGATCAGATCGCGCGCTCGCACGGCCCGAGCGGCCCCAACGACGAGTACCTGCTGCGCCTCGAAGAGGCGCTACGCGAGCTCGACGCACACGACGCGCACGTCTTCGAGCTCGCGGCCCTGCTCCGCGCGCGCCGTTGACTCACCGCGGCGCTGTGAAGATCAGAGGCCGAACGCGACGCCCATGCCGGGCAGCCACGCGCCGCCGTCGACGACCATGATGGCGCCGTGGACGTAGCTGGCCGCGTCGCTGGCGAGGAAGACGGCGGCGTTGGCGATGTCCTCCACGGTGCCGAAGCGCTTCAGCGGGACGGCGCCTTCGAGCTTCTCCTTCATGTCCGGCGGCGCGAGGCGCGTCATGCCCTCGGTGTCGTCGATCGGGCCCGGCGCGATCGCGTTCACGCGGATGCCCATCGGGCCCCACTCGAGCGCGAGGCTCCTGGTCAACGAGTCCACCGCCGCCTTGGCCGCCGAGGCGTGGGTCTGGAGCGGCGTCGCCGCGTAGTGGAGCGTGGCCGAGATATTGAGGATCGAGCCGCCGTGATCGCGGAGGCGCTTCTCGAACGCCGCGCGGCTCACGTTCCACGTGCCGACCGCGTCGATGTCGACCACCGTGCGGAACGCGTTGTAGGAGAGCTGCGCCGCGGGGCAGAGGAAATTCCCCGCCGCGCCGTTGACCACCATGTCGACGCGGCCGAAGCGGTCCAGCGTCTTGTCGAGGGCCTCCTCCACGCGCACCGGATCGCGCACGTCGGCGGGCGTGGCGAGGCACTCCCGGCCCGTCTCCTCGCTCAGCTCCTTCGCCGCCGCCTCGAGGCGCTCGGCCTTGCGGCTCACGATGGCCACGTTCGCGCCGTGGGCCATGTACGCGCGGGCGATGCCTTTGCAGATGCCCGATCCGCCGCCGGTGACGAAGGCGACCTTGCCCTCGAGGATATCGTCGCGAAACACGCTCATGCCGACCTCCAGGCTGGCCACGGTAGCAGCCGTTCGGAGCGCGAGCGACGCGTCAGGCGCTGACCCGCTCCTCGGAGCGAGGCTCGACCAGGGAGTCGGCAACGCGGGAGGAAGAGGGCAGCTCGCGCACGTAGACGTCGGTCTTCGGGAAGGGGATCTCGATGTCCGCGGCGCGGAGCGCGTTGTAGGCCTTCAGGTTCAGCGCGTGCTTCACCGTCTCGAACACCCCCGGATCCACGACCCAGACCAGAAGGCGCAGCTCCAACCCGGAGTCACCCATCTTCGTGAAGAGCACCTCGGGCTCGCGGTCCGACGCGACGTGCGGCGTCCCCGGGACGACCGCTCGCAGGATCTCCAGCACCTGCTCGACATCGCTCCCGTAGCCCACCGAGACCTCGATCGCGATCCGCTCGTGCGGCGTCGGCCCCGCGCTGGCGTTCACCACTTTCATGTTTCCGAGGATCGAGTTCGGGATGTTGATCTCGATGTCGTCGCGCGTGAAGATCCGCGTCGACCGCAGGCCGATATCGGTCACACGGCCGCGGGTTCCGTCGTCGAGCACGATCACGTCGCCGAGCTTGTAGGGCGCGTCGGCGATGATGAAGACGCCGGCGAAGTAGTTCGCGAGCGAGTCGCGGGCCGCGAAACCGACCGCGATACCGACGATGCCGGCGGAGGCGATCCAGGCGCCGATGTCGATGCCCCACGCGACGAGGAAGAGGTACGCGCCACCACCGAGGACGGCCGTCTTCAAGAAGATGTCGAAGATCGGCTGCGTGCGCGCCTGCACCAGCGAGGTCGTCTTGGCGGCGCCAGCGAGGTGGCGCAAGAGGAGCGTCCCGATGCGGAGTGAGGAGATCGCCCAGACGACGATGGCCATCGTCTGCAGCGTCGCGCCGATGAGACGTCGGATCTCCTCGGACGGCCCGACGATCGTGATCGACGTGTGGATCCCGAAGAGGAGGACGCTCAGGTAGATCGGCCGGCGGAGCAGCGCGATCACCTGGTCGTCCACATCCGTCTTCGTCCGCGAAGCGAGGCGCGAGAGGACGCCGAGCACGATGACCTCGACTCCCCAGGCGACGAGGAACGAGCTGAGGAGCACGGCGCCGGCGCCGACCCAGGGGTGTTCGGAGAGGTACGCCAGCCAGACCTGCACGGGGGGTGATGGTCTCCTCCGGGCCTGTCATTCGCCAGCGAAAAGCGATCGAATCGGCGCGCGCGGCGAGATACGGCCCGAGGTCGGTCGTCGCGTCGAAGGCGCCGACCGGCTTCAGCGCTCCAGGAGGTTCCAGAGCGTCTCGACGAAGCCCGAGCGCTGGCGGGAGTGGGGCGCGGCGGCCTCGGCGTGCTCCTGGGCGATACGCTCCGCGAGCCGTTCACCCGCGTCCGAGGTGTGACGAGCACCGGCGAGCCGCCGGACCGCCGGCAGGACCTCCTCGAGCGACGCGGGCACGGCCTGGATCGCCGGCAGCGGAAAGCCGGCCTCGACGAGATGCGAGCGGAGGGTCCGACCGCCCCGCAGGTAGAGCTCGGCGTAGACCTTGGGGAGCAGGCGAGGCGGACCGTGCTCGATGTCCAGAACGAACTCGTTGCGGAAGCAGCCCGTGCGCAGCACGCGGCGATCCGCGTCGTTCCACCACGCCGGCTCGTGCTGGTGACCGAGCAGGCTGATCCGAGCGTCGCGCCGGCGGCTGCGGAGGAAGGTCCGCACGTCCGTCATGGACACGTCGGGATCCCCCGACCCGAAGCGATAGGCGACCTCCTTGAGCATCGTCCAGCTCACGCGGTGCAGCGGGTCGCGGCGGGCGAGATACTCCTGCCAGTAGTCGCGCGTCCAGTAGCGCCAGAAGGCCTCCATGAGCAGCTCTCGCACCTCCGGGATGGCGTCCAGCACGGCGCTCTTGGGCTTGAGCCGATCGAGCTGGTGGAGCTCGGGCAAGAAAGGCATCACGACATCGAGGAGCGCCACCGTGCCCCACGGCAGGTTCAGCACCTTCTGCCCCTCGTGCTCGAGGAAGGGGCGCGCCTCGTCGACGGCGAAGAGCGGGTCGTGCTGCTGACCGTGCTCGATGTGCACGTCGCCGACGCTCGTCGTGAGCCCGTCGAAGAAGATGGCGTCGCGATCGCCGAGCGCGCGGCGGACCCGCGCCTGCACGCCCGGAAAGAGGACCTCCATGTCGTGATTGCCGACCACGAAGCGCAGGCTTCGAGGGGCCTCACTGTGGTCCAGCACGCGCCGGAGCGAGGCGAAGAGCGGTTCGTGGGCGGCCAGGATGCGCTCCAGCTTCGCCAGCGCGACCTCCTCCGTCACGTAGGTGGGGAAGGCGCCCTCGTGCGCCGTCTTGAGCAGGTCGAAGGTGTCGCCGTTGAAGACGATGGTCAGCGGCAGGTCGGCGAAAGGCGGACGGCAATAGCCCAAGAGCAGCTCACCCAGGTGCTCGCTCTGGAGGAAGTCGTCGACCGAGCCGCCGGCGCCGATCTCGATGTCGCTGACGACGACCAGCACCTGATCGACGTCGGAGCGGGAGAGGCCGAGAGGCCATGGGTGCCGCCCCAGATGTCGCGCGTCGTCGTTCATCGGTCGGCCATGCGTCGGATGCCCACACTCTGCGATTAGCTCCACCGTTCGCGGATGACCAGGGAAGCGCGCGTGCCTTTGGCGTCGAACGACCGGAGCGAACGCGGTGGCGGCCGGCGGGCGCGCTACCCTCCGTCGCGTGGACGCAGAGACCGACGTCGTCGTCGTGGGTGCTGGCGCGGTGGGGCTGGCCTGTGCCGCCGCACTCAGCGGCGCGGGCCGTGAGGTGGTGGTGGTCGAGCGCCACGACGGCCCCGCGCGCGAGACCACCAGCCGAAACAGCGGCGTGATCCACGCCGGGCTCTACTACCCACCCCGATCCCTGCGCGCCGTGACCTGCGTGGAAGGTCGCGAGCGGCTCTACGCGCGCTGCCGCCGGGAAGGGATCGCGCACCGGCGGACCGGCAAGCTCGTGGTGGCCACCCGCGACGAGGAGATCCCGGTCCTGCAGAAGCTGCTCGCCCGCGGGCTCGACAACGGGGCGGGCGCGCTGGAGCTCCTCGACGCAGCCGAGGTCCTCCGTCGCGAGCCGCGGGTGCACGCGGCGGCGGGGCTCTTCTCACCGGAGAGCGGCATCGTCGACGCAGAAGGACTGGCGCGAAGCTACGCCGCCGAGGCGCAGTCGAAGGGAGCCCGGCTCGCGTTCCGGACCGAGCTCACGGCGCTCGAGCCAGCCGGGTCCGGCTGGAGGGTGACGACGCGCGGGCCGGACGGAGAGCTCTTCGCCCTCGGCGCGACGCACGTGGTCAACGCGGCAGGCCTTTCGGCCGATCGGGTCGCGGCGATGGCGGGCCTGGACGTCGACGCGCTCGGCTGGCGCCTCCGCTTCTGCAAAGGCGACTACTTCGCCCTCGCGCCGCGTCTGGGCGCCGTGGCGCGGCACCTGGTCTACCCCGTCCCCGTCCACGCAGGTCTCGGCGTGCACCTGACGATGGACCTCGGCGGCGCCTTTCGCGCCGGCCCGGACACCGAGTACGTCGACGCGCCGCGTTACGACGTCGACCCCGACAAAGCCGACACCTTCGCCCAGGCTCTGCGAGCCTACCTACCCGAAGTCCGCGCGAGCGATCTGACACCCGACTATGCCGGTATTCGGCCCAAGCTCTACGGTCCGGGGGACGAGGCGCGCGACTTCGTGCTGGAAGCGCGCCCGGCGGGTCTCGTGCACCTGATCGGCATCGAATCGCCGGGCCTGACAGCCTCCGAAGCGCTGGCCCGGCGCGTCGCCGCGCTCCTCCATTGACCGGGCGCGGCCGCGTCCGCGTACGCCGTGATTCGCGACTCGCCATGGGCCCTTCGAGGGCGCTGGATTGGAGCGCGGGCGAGGGTCCGGCGGCTTGACGCCAGCGGGTCCGTCCACTAGAGCCCGCAGGTCGGCGGATTGGGCGTCGCGGCCCACTTCTGCCGCCTGGCGAGGCAAGACCGCCCGCCCAACGCCCGACGCGGGAGTCGAGGACATGCTTCGAGGATCGGTGCTCGCGGTGACGGCGCTGTTGCTCTCGCAGATCGCGATCGGCACGTCGACCGCGCGAGCGCAGGAGGAAGTCTCGGAGAGCGACCGCGCGATCGAGGTCCACCGCCACCAGGAGCTCGCGGCAACCGCGGTTCGGAACGAGGACTACGCGACCGCGCTCGACGAGTGGCGTAGAGCGTATGACCTCATGCCCGAGGGCCAAGACCGGGCCGAGGTCCTCTACCGAATCGGCCGGGCCAACGAGCGGCTCGGCCACCGCGACGACGCCATCGCCGCCTACCAGCGCTTCTTGGACGAGACGGCAGACGACCCCTCGGCGCCCAACCGCGCGATGGCCCAGGAGCGGATCGACGCGCTGCGCATGCCGCCCGCTGCTGCGTCCACGGCGGCGGCCTCGACCGAGCAGAGCGGCGACGACCAGCCCTTCATCGAATCTCCCGCCCGAGCCGACACCGGAGCGGGGCGGCGGGTTCACGCCCTGGCCCTTCGGCGTCGCCGTGGCCGCCCTCGGCATCACGGGCGTCATCGTCGGGTTCGCCATGGGCGGGACGGCGCTCAGCCAGGCCGACAGCGCGCGCAACCCGCCGCCCACCGCGGGTACGCCACCCGGGCTGGTGTTCGGGTGCGTCGACACGCGCTGCACCTCCAGCGCCTACCAGGGCCTCGTCTCGGCGCACGATCTCGCGGTGGCCGCCGACATCGCACTGGTCGCCGGCGCGAGCCTCACGGTCGTGGGCGCGTTGCTCGCGATCCTCCTCGGCGATGGCGGCGGTGGCAGCAGCACACGCGCCAGCGCCGCCTGCGACACCCACGGCTGCCAGGCCGTCGTCCAGGGGCAATTCTGATGCGCACGCTCTACCTCGTTCTGTCGATCGTGGCCCTCACCAGCGTGTCGGGCTGCGCGTCCATCGTGCCGAGCCCGTCGGACTACACGAACACGGGGGCGCCGGCCCTGCTCTCGGACGGCGCCATCCCGCCGCCCGACGCCGGCCCCCGCGACTCGGGTCGCTGAGGCCCGCGGCGACCCAGCGTTCCGTCAGCGCTCCCGGGGCCGCTTTCCCCGCCAGAGCACCACGCCGATCAGGGTCAGGATCGGCAGGACGCAGACGCCGAAGCCGACCACGCCGAGGACCACGAGCTCTCCGAGACCGATCATCGGAGCGCATCATGGCCCAAGAGCGGTCTCGGCGCCGCCTCGGCGCGTGAGCGCGACGCTCTCGGCCATCCGCGGTGAGCCCATGACCGCGAAGCGCTCTGCTCGACCACCCAATTTGGCACGGTTTTGTGCTATCCCGCCTCCCCGTGACGAGAGCCCACGCGAAGTTGGTCGCGGCCTCGTTCTTCGCCGTGCTGCTGTGCTGCGAGAGCCCGGCCCAGGTTCAACCGAGAGAGCACGCGCCCTCCCCGCCACGAGAGCACGCGCCCTCCCCGCCGCCGAGACAGCGCGCCCTGCGGGTGGTCGATCCGCCGGCGCTCTCGCCCTTCACGGCCTCGATGGTGTCCTCGCTCCGGCGCATCGCGCGCCGGCACGAGCGCCAGGACGACGTCTTCATGAAGGTCGGCGACTCGAGCACCGTCAGCCGGGGCTTCCTGACCTGCTTCTCCGACGATGACGAGCTCGACCTGGCGGGCCGCAACACCTTGCGAGCGACCATCGAGCACTTCCGCGACGGGAACGCCAGCGGGCGCGATCCGTTCCTGCGCCACAGCCGGGCCGCCGCCGAAGGATGGAGCGCCCGGCAGGTCCTCTCGGGCCACCCCTCCCCGCTCATCGCCGAGCTGCGGGCCACTCGCGCCCGCTTCGCGTTCGTGATGAACGGCGGCAACGACGTCGAGGGTCGCGATCCCTATCAGTACGCCTCGCGCATGCTCCGCATCGTCGAGCTGCTCACCCACCAGGGCGTGATCCCCATTCTCAACTCCGTCCCGCCGCGCGCCGACGACGCCGAGTCGAACCGCTGGGTCACCCGCTACAACGCGGTGAGCCGCGCCGTCGCGATGGCCAACCACCTGCCCTACCTCGACTACCACCAGGTCATGATGGCGCTGCCGCGCCACGGCCTGGCGGGCGACGGGGTCCACCCGAACGCGCTCATCGTCGACGGCCGCGCCCGCGCCTGCGACTTCTCGCGCGAGGGGCTCACCCACGGTCACAACGCGCGCAACCTGCTGGCCTTGCGCGCCCTCGACGCGCTGCGCCGGACGGTGGTGGAAGGCGAGGACGCGCCGGACGCCGAGGCCACGACCGCGAGCGGCGCGGGCACCGCCGAAGACCCGGTCGAGGTGCGCGAGCTGCCCTTCGCCGAGCTGCGGGACACGCGCACGGACGGCAGCGCCTCCATCGACCGCTACCCGGGCTGCGACGCCGAACAAGACGAATCGGGCAACGAGCTCGTCTACCGGCTTCGAGTGGATCAGCCGATCCGGATCCGGATCATGGCGGTGGGCCGCCGCGACACCGACGTCGACGTACACCTCCTGCGCGGCGAGCCGACCGGCGAAGCCTGCGTCGAGCGCGCCGACCACGAGCTCGCGCGAGAGCTCACCCCCGGCGTCTGGTACCTGAGCGTCGACACCTTCACGGCCGGCGAGCCGCTCGCGGGCGAGGTCCTGGTCTCGATCAGCGTCGAGCCTGCCTCGCCCGCGGAGTAGGCCACCACCGAAACGTGGCGGCGTGCTCGAGCACGAGCCCGGTTCGGCGATGACCCTCAGGCGCAGGTCGTGCAGTTGCCGCAGGCGTCGTAGTCCGGTCCGTTGTCGCAGGCGGGTGCCTGACAGGTGGGGTCACCGGTGCAGCCCGCGCCGCCGCAGTGCATGCAGCAGATCGTGCCCGCTTCGCAGCGGCTCGCCTCGGTGCAGGTCTCTCCCTCCAAGCGCTCGTGGCAACGCACGTCGTCGATGCAGCCGCGCACCGGATCGAAGCTCCGCATCGGGCCGCAGTCGCAGGCCATCTCCGCGCAGGCCAGGTCGCAGGGCTGTCCGCACACGGTGTTGCAACAGATCGCGTCCCAGGTGCCGCCGGTCGAGGCGCAGAGGGCGTCGTTCGGCAGCGGATCCACGACGGGGCAGCTCGTGTCGTCGACGCAGCCCGTGCTCGTGTCGAAGCGCCGCCCCGGACCGCAGTCACAGACCGGATAGCCGACGAGGCAATCCACCGGCGCCGGCTCGCCGCACACGTAGTGGCCGCACTCCTCGGCCCACCACATCCACGTGCCGCCCGACGTTTGGCAGAGCGCAGGCTGGCAGCTCGCGTGGGCGGCCATGCACGCGCTCTCGGTCTCGGCGCCGCTCCCGCAGTCCTCGCCCATACACGCGCCGCAGGTGATGGAGAAGCAATGGTCGCCGCTCCAGTACCAGAGATCCGGACCGTCACAGAGCGCGGCGGGGCAAACCTGGGCGTCCGCTCGCTGCGCGTCGCAGGCGGTGGCTGTACCGGCGTCCGGGTCGCTCCCCGCGTCCGCCCCGGCGTCGGCCCGGCCCGCGTCGACCGATCCCGCGTCGAGCCCATCGCCCCCGGCGTCCACGCTCGCATCGGCGCCCCCGCCGTCCGAGCGACCGTGGGAGTCGCCGCACGCCGTCAGGACGACCAGCGCGAATACGAGATGTGCCAACATGGTCCGCGTCGAAGTCATGGCGGGCCGCGTGAAGCACGTCCCGTGCCGAGCACGCCGTGTTCCTCGATCGCATGGCGAGACACTCCCTCACGCGGGCCGCAACGCCCGTCGCATGGGAACCCACGCCACCGCACCGGCGCCGCACCCGACCACGGTCGGAAGCCACCGCGCATCACAGTCGAACGACGAGTCATCCTCCGGAGCGTGCTGGCGCGGCGAGTGCTTTCGTGTAGCGCGCACCCTGGAGCCCGCACCGCGGAGCACCCTCGTCCCGGCGCCGAAGCCCGAGCTCATGGTCGATTCCTCCGACGAGAGCACCACCACGACGCCACCAGCGAGCGATCGCGCCACGCTCGGCTACGAGCGGACCCGGATCGCGTCCGAACGCACTCTCATGGCCTGGGTTCGCACCGCGGTGTCACTGATCGGGTTCGGGTTCAGCATCCCCAAGTTCTTCTCGTACCTCGGCGAGACGGAGCCGATCCGCCCTCCGCGCGGCCCGATCACCCCGAGCACCATCGGCACGCTGCTCATCGGCTTGGGGCTGCTCGGGCTCGCGGGCGGCGTCCTCGAGCACGTCCGCCTCGTCGGGCGCATCGCACCGCCGACACGGAAGCGCGACCGCTTCTCGACGGCCTTCCTCACGGCGGTCGCCGTGGGCGCGGTCGGGCTGATCGCGTTCATCAGTCTCCTGATCACGTAGGTGATGCGCGAGCGCCGCGGAGGTTCGACGTGGAGCACCTCGAAGAGATCCTCTCGGTCGGCGTCAGCGGTCTGCGACTCTTCGTAGTGACGATCGGTGCGGCGATCATCGGCATCGGCGTGATCCGGGTCCTGATCCGTTGGGTGCGTGGGCGGATCGGGGCCGAGCCCGCGTATACCTTCCGCGGCGTCCGCATCGCGCTCTCCGGCTACCTCGCGCTCGCGCTCGAGTTCCAGCTCGCAGGCGACATCCTCTCCAGCGCGATCGCGCCGAGCTGGCAGGAGCTGGGCAAGCTGGCCGCCATCGCCGCGATTCGGACGTTCCTGAACTTCTTCCTGGAACGAGAGACCGAGGGGCTGCAAAGCGACCAGAACACGCCCCAGCCCGCTTGAGGCAGCCGCGACCCCGCTCGGTGCCCGCCGCGCGGGGGAGCAAACCCTCGCTCGAACGGCGCATGGGTCCAGCTGAACGCGAGCCAGGGCGCGACCGTGTACGCCAGGATCAGCTGAACGAAGGTCGCCGCCACTCCGTCGGCGAAGAGCTTCTGGGCGAACGCCCCGAAGGTGAGCCGCTCGACATGCTCGACGAGCCCCAACGCCGGCCTGCCTGAAACGACGCCAGCTCCTGAGTCGGTCTCGCCCAGGTGGCATCGACGACGGTGGTCCGCGCCGCGTGAACGCGCGCAAAGCCGTGACTTCGCGGGGTGACGCTCCGGGCACACGCGCGGCACGGCTGGGCGGACGAATGCGCGGACGCCTCCCCGACTTGCAACGCGGGCGCTCACGCCCAGATACGAGGGTATGGCGTGGGTGTTCTTGGCCTCGAGCGTGTGCGGCGCGCTCCTGACGATCCACGCCTACGCGCCGCTGCGCTCCCGACGGCTGATGTGGCCGGGCTTCTTCGTCGCCTGGCTCTGCACCGAGTTCGCGCTCCAGTACGTCGCCGCGCAGCTGCTGGTCACGGCGCTCTTCGCCGCTGCCGGCGCCTTCGCCACCTGGCCGGGCCTCCTCGGACTGGGCATCAGCATCGCGTCCTGGACCGGACTCTTCATTCAGTACTTCGTCACCACGGAGGTCACGGTGACAATCTCGCGCGGGGAGCTTCCGGTCCGGCTCGCCTCGCACCCGGGCCTGCGCCGCTATCCGTGGACCCACGTGCTCTTCCCACCGTTGGCGTGGTTGCGACGCGACGTGCGCGTGCGGCGCGACGTGGAGTTCGCGCGCGGCGTCGACTACCGGCTCTGCCTCGACATCTACGACTGTCCTGGCTTCGAGGGAAAGCGTCCAGCCCTGATCCAAGTACACGGTGGCGCCTGGATCGTGAGCGCCAAGCAATTTCAGGGGATCCCTCTTCTCTCCCACATGGCGAAGAACGGGTGGGTCGGGTTCAACATCGATTACCGACTCAGCCCCGAGGCGACCTTCCCCGATCACGTGGTCGACGTGAAGCGCGCGATCGCGTGGATTCGCGAGCACGCCGCGGAGCTCGGTGTGGATTCCGATTGCTTGGCCATCACCGGCGGCTCGGCGGGAGGCCATCTGGCCGCTCTCGTCGCGCTCACCCCGGGTGAGCCCGAGTACCAGCCCGGCTTCGAGGCGGCGGACACCAGCGTGGTCGCGGCCGTCACCTTCTATGGCGTGTACGACCTGACCGGACGGCACGGGCGCGCCAACCAGCACAGCTACCACGAGTTCCTCGAGAAGATGGTGGTGAAGCGTCTCTTCGCCGACAATCCCGCCCCTTTCGTGCGCGGCTCGCCGCTCGCGCGCGTGCGCCCGGACGCGCCGCCCTTCTTCGTGATCCACGGCGTCGAAGACACCATCGTGGACATCAACGAGGCGCGCGACTTCGTCGAACAGATGCGGCAGACGTCGCAGCGCCCGGTGGTCTACGCCGAGATCAAAGGCGCGGAGCACGCCTTCGATGTCGTGCCAACCACCCGAAACATCGCGCTTCTGGAGGCGACGGACCGCTTCCTCGACGCCGTGCGGCAAAACGGCATCTCGGATCCGGCGGCCATCGAACGCGAGCTCCGCGACGCGTTCCTCGCGTCCAACGCTCGAACCTACGAGCTGGAGTTGCCTCGCATCCCACCCTCCCCGCGCAGCCGAGCGCTCCCCAGCCCGTAACACGAGGAGTGTTCGCCGCGCTTCGGCCTTTGCCAACCTCGGTTCGTGTTCGGTCGACGTTCGAGCCGATGCCGCGAGGAACGGGTCCTGCGCGCCACGACCGACGCACCGGTCGCGCTCACGTCTCGCAGCTGACCGCGCGCGGCCCCGTGGTATGCCCGCACGATGAACGCGATCGGAAGGGGTGACGCGGGACCGCTGGCGGGGGTGCGCGTGCTGGATCTGAGCCGGGTCCTCGCCGGTCCGAGCGCGACGCAGCTCCTCGGCGACCTCGGTGCCGAGGTGATCAAATCGAGCATCCCGCCCGCGGCGACGACACCCGTGCGTGGGGCCCTCCCTTCGTCGAGGGCGAGGACGGCGCGCCGCGGGAGAGCACCTACTACCTCGCCGCCAATCGGAACAAGCGGAGCGTCGCCGTCGACTTCGCGCAGCCGGAAGGCGCGGCGCTGATCCGAGCGCTCGCCACTGGTTCCGACGTGCTGGTCGAGAACTTCAAGCCGGGCGGCCTGGCGCACCACGCGCTCGACCATGAAAGCCTCGCGGCGCTCGCGCCTGGCCTCGTCTACTGCTCCATCACCGGGTTCGGGCAGACCGGCCCGCGCGCCGATCAGCCCGGCTACGACTTCCTGGTCCAGGCGATGGGCGGGATCATGAGCCTGACCGGCGAGCCGGAGGGCCGACCGATGAAGACCGGCGTCGCCGTGGCCGACGTCGTGTGCGGGCTCTACGCCGCGGTCGCCATCCTCGCCGCGCTCCGCCACCGCGATCGCACGGGGGAGGGACAGCACATCGATCTGGCGCTCTTCGACACGCAGCTCGCCTGGCTGGTCAACGCGGGCACCGCCCTTCTCGCGACGGGTCGAGCGCCGGCTCGGCACGGCAACGCGCATCCGAGCATCGTCCCGTACCAGTCCTTCGAGACGGCGGACGGCGAGATCGCGATCGCGGTGGGCAACGACGCGCAGTTCGAGAGGCTCTGCCAGGCCATGGATCGAGCCTCGTGGGCCACCGATCCAGGCTTCGCCACCAACGCCGCCCGCGTGGCGCACCGCGAGACGCTGATTCCGCTCCTCGACGCGCGCTTTCGACGAGAGACGAGCGCACATTGGGAGCGAGCACTCCGCGCCGCGAACGTGCCGGCCGGGCCCGTCCGTGACGTGCAGGCGGCCTTCGCCGACCCGCAGACCGCTGCGCGGGAGATGCGCGTCTCCATCCCGCACCCGAGCGCGCGCGGCGGTGCCGTCGAGCTCATCGGCAACCCCATCAGGCTCTCGTCGACCCCGGTCACCCTTCGCCGCCGCCCGCCCGACCTCGGCCAGCACACCGACGAGGTCTTGCGCGAGCTCTGCGACGCCACCGACGCGCAGCTCGCGCTCTGGAGGGAGCGCGGAGCCATCCGCTGAAACGCTTCGATCCGACGTGCGTCGAAACGCTCGACCACGCCTGCGACGACGGAGGCGAGGAGCTGGTCGAGCCACGCACACCGCGCTGCATGGACTGCGCGGACTCCCACGCCTCACCTCCGGCGAGGACGTATGGCAAACCTCCGCTGAGCGGGTCTCAATGATGAAATTGTCCGCCCGACGTCTTCGGTCGATGTCCGGGCTGGGACTCGAAGTACTTCACGGCCGCGCGGATGTCGTCGAGGAGCTTGTCGGCCAGGTCACGGCTGAAGTCTTCCTTGACGACGATGCGCTGCACCACGAGGTCGCTCCGGTCGGGCGGCATGGGGTACGCCGGAACGAGCCAGCCGTGCTGCCGGAGCTTGTCCGCGAGGTCGTAGAGGCTGAAGTGCGCGCTCTCGGCGTAGCGCCCGTCCATACTCCAGCAGAAGACGGGGATGTCGCTGCCGTCGGAGACGAGGGAGAACGGCTCCATCTTGCCGATCGCGCCGGAGAGATATTTCGCGAGCGCCTGCGATGCGCCCTGAATGCGTTCGTACCCCTCCCGGCCGAGTCGGAGAAAGTTGTAATACTGCGCGATGATTTGGCTTCCAGGTCGCGAAAAATTGATGGATATATCGACCATATCGCCGCCGAGATAGCTGACGTGAAATCGCAGCGACTCGGGGAGCTGTTCGCCATCGCGGAAGACGATCCATCCCACGCCCGGGTAGACCAGACCGTACTTGTGGCCCGATGCGTTGATCGACTTCACTCGGGGCAACCGGAAGTCCCACACCAGCTCGGGCTGCAAGAAGGGCGCGACGAAGCCACCGCTCGCCGCGTCGACGTGGATGGGAACATCCCATCCTTTTCGTGCCTCCAGCTCGTCGAGCGCTCGCGCGAGCTCTTCGACCGGCTCGTAGCGGCCGTCGAAGGTGCTGCCGAGGATGGCCACGACGCCGATGGTGTTCTCGTCGACGAGATCGAGCGCGCGATCGACCTCCAGGATGAAGCAGTCGCCCTTCGCGAGCACGTCGCGGCGCTCGATGTCCCAGTAGCGACAGAACTTGTGCCAGCAGACCTGCGCGTTCGCGCCGATGACCAGGTTCGGTCGATCCGTCGGACGGCCCGCCGCGCGCTGGCGCTCGCTCCACCGGCGCTTCATCGCCAGCCCACCGAGCATCGCAGCCTCGCTCGAGCCGACCGTGGAGGCGCCGAGGGCACGGGCCGGCGAGGGGGCGTTCCAGAGGTGGGCGATCATCCGGACGCAGCGCCGTTCGATCTCCGCCGTCTGCGGGTACTCGTCCTTGTCGATCATGTTCTTGTCGAGCGACCGGTCGATCAGCGCTCGCGCCTGCGGCTCCATCCATGTCGTGACGAAGGTCGCCAGGTTGAGCAGCGAAGCGCCGTCCAGGCGAAGCTCGTCGTGCACGAGCTGGTAAGCGACGTCCGGCGCCATGCCACGACGCGGAACTTCGTGCTTGGGGACACCCTGGGCGAGCCCTCGCGCCGCGTAGGTGGGGGTGATCTCCGCCCCCTTCTCGCTCCTGGACCTGCTCATGCTTCGCTCCTCGTTCGAGTTGACGTAGGCCCCGAAGAGCGGTTGCGAGGGCGGAAACATCGAGGCTGCGCGCGGACACCCGACTGCCCGCTCGACGACATGCGAAGCGCTCGCACCCAAGAGGAGGGACCTCGGCCGCGGTCCAAGGCGACCGAGGAGACACCGACAACGCTGCCTCCGACGACCGTAGTCCCGCACGTCGCAGCACGGGTTGTCCGAACCGGGCGGCGGATCCATCCAACCGCTCGCGCCCGGATCGATCATCAGTGGGCCGCCCGCCGGCGCCCACGCCGGCTCGTCGGCGGGCGGAGGGCCCGCATCGACCGCCGGAGGCAGCGCTCCGTCGGGCAGCGGCGGCGGCATCTCGGCGGCATCTCCACGAAATGCGGGCGTCGGACGGGCCGCGACGGGCGCTTCGGTACGGCCCGCCGGAGAGCGCGCCGGATCCATCCGACGTCGAGGCATCTCCGCCGGCGATCACCTGCTCGGCGATGAGGGGCGCGCTGACCGGACGTCGCCCCCGGTCTCCGGCGCGGGCGGCGTCTTGCACCGCGAGGCCGCCGGACCTCTCAGCTCCGGCTGTTGCCGTTGTTGCCGTTCTTCTTCGCTTCGCGGCGCAGGCGGCGCTCTTCCTTCTTCTTCACCGCGGCGCGGCGCTTGGCCATGACCTCGCTCGAGGGCTTTCGGCCGGGGAGCGGCTCCTGCTCCTCGTGGTGCTCGTCGATGGAGCCGACGGAGAGGCCGAGCTCGAAGAGCGCCAGCTCGCGGCGGCCGCGATCGCCGATGCGGAAGGGCATCACCGCCGCGCCGATGCCGGCGCCGACGTAGAGCGCGCCCTGCGGGCCGTCATCGTCGGGCTGGCGGGCGCCGTAGAGGCCGTGGACGTATTTGTGACCGGCGAGCTTGCCGACCGCGAGCTCGTGTAGCCGCGCCAACGTGACCTGACCGGCGTGGGTGTGGCCGGAGAGCACGAGCGGGACGTCGTGATGCCAGAGCCAGTCCGCTTCCTCGGCGATGTGGCTCAGCCCGATGGTCGGCAGGTCCTTGCGCAGCCCCTTCACCGCCGCCTCACGATCGGCGTGACCGGTGTACGCGTCGTCGAGCCCGACCACCTGCAGGCGCTCGTGCCGCAGCGTGATCACCGTGTTGCGGTTCTTCAGGATCTCGACGCCGGCCTTCCCGAGCGCGTCGTGCACCCCGTGCGCACCCGACCAGTAGTCGTGGTTGCCGAGCACGCCGATGACCGGCGCGTCGAGGTCGCTCAGCACGTCCGCGAGCTGGTCGAGGTAGGCCTGGCTGTGACAGACGAAGTCGCCCGTGATGACCACGAGGTCGGGCGCCTGCGCGTTGGTGAGGCGCACGGCCTCGCGCTGCACGCGCTCGGGCGTGACGCGGCCGAAGTGCAGGTCGGTGAGGTGCGCCACGCGGACATGCTCGATGGCGTCCACGTGCTGCACGGGACCCGCGAACTGGCGCAACTCGATGGGCTGCCTGCGCCAGCGCTCGATCAGCGCGCGGTGGCTCCCGCGGAAGATCTCCGCGCGCTCTTCGGCGTAGGCGGCGGCTTCGTCGACGGTGGAGGGTGCTTCGGACACTCGGCCGGAGTCTAACGTCGAGGAGGGTGGTCTTCATCCAATCATCGAGCGCGAGCCCGCATCCGTCGCGCCATGCCACGGCCGGTCACGCTCGGCGGCGCGCGGCCCGCGGATGACATCTCCGCGCGGCGCCGCGCTATGATTGGCCCATGTTGACGTTCAGCAAGGACCCTGCCGTCGCCGAACGGCAGATGGACGCGCTCCTCTTCTCGCTGGCGACGTTCGGGCACATCGACGGCGACTTCGACGAGGCCGAGCGCGAGCTGGTCAAGGCCACGATCGCCGAGCTGGTCGAGCGACGGGTCCACACGGGGATGCCCGAGGCGGCGCCGGACGTACGCCGCGATCTCGTGGCGCGATTCACGACGCACTTCTGCGAGAAGCTCGAGCAGATCGACGCGCACGTGCGCGAGCTCTTCCACGAGCCCGTCGCCTCGGGCGAGGACCGCGACACCTTCGTCCACGCCAAGCTCAAGCAGCGCTGCTTCGAGATCTTCCAGGCCTTCGACCGCGAGAACCAGGAGGCGCTCCTCTCGACGGTCGACGAGCTGATCCGGGCCGACGGCGAGCTCCACCCCGCCGAGATGAAGTTCCGCGGGGAGCTGGCGGCGCTGCTCGAGAGCGACGTGGACATCGAGCTCATCGAGGACGGCGCCGAGCGGCCACGCACCTCGATCGCCGAGCCCGTGAAGATCGCCGCCGACGCCGATCACGGCTTCTTCCAGGCGCTCGAGTACCACTACTCGGCCGACCACTCGAAGATCGAGAAGCAGGTGGCGGCCGACCTGGCGCTCGTCGACAAGCTGGTCGCGCAGCTCGAGGCGGAGCGCGACGCGGGACAGGGGCGGCTGAGCGGGGTCGCCACCGTGGCCGAGCTCGCGCCCGGCACCCGCTTCCTCGACGGCTGGACCCACGTGCTGATGCCGGAGGACGGACGCGAGTACGAGCTGACGGTCCTCGGCGACCTGCACGGCTGCTACAGCTGCCTGAAGGCGACGGTCATGCAGACCCGCTTCTTCGACAAGGTAGCCGCGTTCCGGGCAGACCCGAACGCGCACCCGGAGCCGAAGCTGGTCCTCCTCGGCGACTACATCGACCGCGGCATCTTCAGCCTCAACGGCGTCTTGCGGACGGCCATGCAGATGGCCATCACTGCGCCCGAGCACGTCTACATGCTGCGGGGCAACCACGAGTACTACGTCGAGTACCAAGGGCAGGTCTACGGTGGGGTGAAGCCGGCCGAGGCGATCAACACGCTCAAGCCGCACCTGCCGGTCGACGTCTTCCGCCGCTACATGCGGCTCTTCGATCTCTTGCCCAACACGCTGCTCTTCGACCGCACCATGTTCGTGCACGGCGGGATCCCGCGCGACCACCTGATCAAAGAGCGCTGGGCGGATCTGTCCACGCTCAACGACCCGGACGTGCGCTTCCAAATAATGTGGAGCGACCCGAGCGCGGCCAGCGTGATCCCGGCCGATCTCCAGGATCAGTCGGCGCGCTTCCCCTTCGGCAGGCTCCAGTTCGCGTCGTTCATGCGGCGGATTGGCTGCCACGCGATGGTCCGCGGGCACGAGAAGGTGAACGAGGGCTTCAAGCGGGTCTACGACGACGACGCCGGGCTCTTGCTCAGCGTCTTCTCGGCCGGCGGCGCCGACAACCGCGACCTGCCGCCCAAGAGCAGCTACCGGAGCGTGACGCCGATGGCGATGACCATCCGGCGCAGCGCCACGGGCGAGACGACCATCACGCCCTTCGAGATCGACTGGGCCAGCTACAACGACCCGGAGCGGAACGCGTTCTTCCGCGCGCCGATGGAGATCGTGCACCGCGTCGAGTAGGCGCTCGGCCGACGAAGACCTCCCTGCCGCGAGCACCCTTCGCGACCCCGCGGCGCTCTCGCAGGAGACGTCTGCGCGCTATCGGTCGCGGACGATCAGCGGCATCCCGTGCGAGGGCGCGAAGGTGATCGCGCGGCGCACCAAGCGCACGCGGCTTCCAGGCGGACGTTCGATGCGCACGCGCGAGAGCAGCGTCGCCAGCACGACCTGCATCTCGTAGAGCGCGAACGCCATCCCGATGCAGCGCCGTACGCCACCGCCGAAGGGGAAGAACGTGTAGGGGCTGATCTTGGCGCCGACGAAGCGCTCCGGATCGAAGCGCTCGGGTTCCGGCCACACGCGCGGGTTTCGGTGCGTGAGGTAGATGTTCGGCACGGCGATCACGCCCTCCGGCAGGTCGACGCCGCCGAAGCGCATCGGCGCGTGCAATCGGCGGCCGACCAGCGGCACCACCGGGTTCAGCCGCAGCGTCTCCTTGGCCACCGCCTCGACCCAGGAGAGCTCGCGGACGCGCTCGATGTCAATCAATCCTCTGCCGAAGACCGCGTCGACCTCTTCCACGGCCCGCTCGAGCGCGTCCGGCGCGTCGAGCAGTCGATTCAGCGCCCACGCCAGCGAGGTGGCCGTCGTCTCGTGTCCGGCCAAGAGCAAGGTCATCAGCTCGTCGCGGAGCTCCTGATCGCGCATCGGCGCGCCGTCTTCGTGTCGCGCGTCGAGCAACATCGAGAGGATGTCCTCCCGGCCCGCCCAATCTTCCGCTCGCCGGTCGCGGAATCAGACGATAGAGCAGCGCGTCGGCGCGCTCGAGCAGCCGCAGCAGCCGACCGCCCGGCGAGAGCGGCCCGGAATCGACCTGCATGAAGCGCAGCATCCAGAATCGGGTTGGCCAGCCGGGCGAGCAGCACCCGCAGGATGTCGGTCAGCTCGCGGAGCTCCGGCCCCTCGTCCACGCCGAAGACGGTGCGGAGGATGACGTCGAGCGTGATCGCCTGCATGTGCGGGTGGACGGCGAAGGCGCGACCGCGCGGCCAGCGGGCGATGGTCGCCAGCGTCACGTCGCGCATGACCTCGCCGTAGGCGCGCATGCGTTGGCCGTGGAATGGCGGCAAGAGCAGCCGGCGCTCGCGCATGTGGCGGGGACCGTCGAGCAGGAGCACCGAGCTCGAGCCGAGGATCGGCTCGAGCACCGCGTTCGCCTCGCCCGCGTGCAGCACGTCCGGCGGGCCGGTGAAGATGTCCTTCACCGCCGCCGGATCGCTGAAGAGGACGAAGGGGTCGAGCCCCGCCAGCCGCATGGTGAAGGTCTCGCCGTAGCGGGCGCGGTTGCGGAGCAGGTACTCGACGGGGCGCGCCAACCACTCGACGGTCTGCACCACGGCCGGCTCGGGCGGTCCGGGCGGCAGAATCCCATTCGGGCCGCGGGCGCGCGCCGCGTCGACCGCGCGTTGACCGTAGTCCGACAACTGAGCGAGGACGGTCATGCAGACGATTGTATAGGGTCGCGCTCTCTTCGGGTCACGCCGCCCCACGCAAACGGGCTGCGCGCCCGCGCCGAAGCCGACGGAGCCACGCGGCCCTCGGCAGCCATCCGCCGCCACCCGGCCCTCGCGAGCCATCCGCCGCCACCCGGCTCTCGCTCTCCGGAACACAGCGCTCACGCGCTGCCCGACGCCCCGGCGCGCTCGCGGCTCCTCGAACCGCTGCGATCCACGCTCGCGCTCACGAGCAGGATCACGCCCGCCAGGACCAGCGACGGAGCCGCCGCGCCCGCGAAGAGCAGCGGGAGATAGTGGGCCCGCGGCGAGAGCGGCCAGGGACCGAGCGCGAAGCCGGCCTGGGCCAGCGCGAGGAGCGCGGTGGCGAACGCGGCCCACCCCACGCAGGCGGCGGCACGCCGGGTGCGCGCGGGTGGATCGCCGCGCCCGAGCACGCGCGCACAGAGGAACGCGAGCGCGGTGGCGAGCAGCCCGATCGCGGCCACGCGCAGCACGTGGTCGCGGACGGTGTCGATCGCTGAGAGCGAGAGCGGTCGGCCGAGGGCGAGGTGGAGGCCGAGCACGGTCGCCGGCCACGTCACGAGCGCGAGCGGCACCGAGCGGTCGAAGCCGTACGCGCGCTTGATGGGCCCGAGCATCATCACCAGCGCCAGCACGACGAGCGGCAAGGTCCTGGTGCGCCGCTCCGAGAGGCGAGCCTCGTCCACGTGTCTCGCCTGCTGGGCGATGTCCGCGAGCCGAGCATGGGCGCCGGCATCCTCGGTCGGGACGCGCGCGACCAGCGCGGCGCCGATGGCGCTGTGCGGCGAGGGGACGCCGAGGAGCGCGCTCATCGTGGCGGCGAGCCGACGAGCGGGAACCGGATGCGCGAGCGCGCGTGACCCGAGCCCCCGGATGAGCAGCGGCGCGCGCGTCACCTCCGGCTCGGGCCCACCGTGCCCGCCGCGCCGGAGATGCCCGTGATCGGAGAGCACCACCAGCGCCGTCCCGCGACGGGCCACCTGCAGGATCACCCGGTCCGCCCGCCGGAGCGCGTCGGCGTGGGCCGCCGCCTCGATGCCCTCTTCGTGCGCCGTGTGATCGACCGCGGTCACGTGGACGACGAGCAGGGACGGGCGCGTGGGCCTGAAGTCGCCGCGCCAGTCCGCCAGCCGGCGCGCGAGCTCGTCCTGCCGGAGCGCTCCGGCATCGTCCGAGCCACCGTCCCCCGGCCGCCCGTGCATCGTCCGCATCCAATCGAGCCCCTCGGAGAGGAAGGTCACGGCGCCGCCGGCCTCCCGCACCCGGTCCGCCACCGAGTCGTGCCTCGCGTGGTCGTGGAAGCGGTTGCTCCGCACGCCCGACGCCGCGCTGGGCACGCCGGTGAGGAGCAGGTGATAGAAGGGCCGCGACAGGCTCGGCGTCGGGATGGCGAGGGTGCCGGTCGTCGAGCCCGGCGCCAGCTCCCGCCACGACGAGAGCCGTCGCGCCTCGTCCGCCCGCAGCCCGTCCACCAGGACCACGGCGAGCGGATGCGGTCGGCCGTCGGGCGCGGCGAAGTCGAAGGGGTGACGCCTCAGCAAGCGTCCGCCCTCGCCCTCCGCGTTCGCGCTCTGCAGCAGGAGCTCCACCGAGCCGCTCGCGAGCGCGGCGAGGACGAAGCCCAGCAGCCCGAGCACCCGCGCGATCCGGCGCCCGTCCACCGGGCGGTCGGCGAGCGCGGCCACACCCCGCGGCTGCTCGTTCTCCCTTGGCATGCCGGCGGGAGCCTACCGCCGCGTCGACGATGGCGACACTCGGGGTGATAACGGGAACAGAGCGCGGAGCAGGAGCCTTCTACGTCATCGGGTTCCTGGTCAGTGCTCCAGCCACCCAAGTGGCTCCTGCGCCAGCCGCTCACGCCGCCGGAAATCCGAAAACGTGCACTCCGGGGAAATGGCACCCATACTGCACAACCACAACGTGGACGGAACCAGGAGAGCTTGCCATGACCCGCGCGCGAGATAGCTTCGAGCAACTGGACATCGACGCTCTGGAAGCCGCCGACGACGGCGCGAGCGGCCCGCGGCGCCTTCCCGGCGAAGGCGCGCCGCGGGGGGTCTGGTCCGACGTGCCGCCGCCCGCGTCGGGAACCGTGCCGGCCAAGGTGCCCGCGCCGGCGCTGCCGCGCCCGCCCGCCGTTCCCTCGGGCGTACTGCCGCCGCCGCCGCCGTCGGCGAAGCTCGGCGCGCTACCTCCTCCCGCGCCCGGCCGCGACCTCGCTTCGGCGAAAGCGCGTCCCGCCGCGGACAAGGCACCGAAGGCGCCGCCGAAGGCGAGCAGTCTGGCCGAGCGCATCGCAAACGCGGGCATCGCGGATCAGCGCGTCGAGGCGCCGAGCGCGAAGGCGGCGCCGCCGCCCCCCGAGACGACCGAAGCGGAGCCGCGCGGCGCGTGGGACGACCTCCTGGACGCGCCCGACTCGGATCCGGACGCCACCTGGTCGCCCGAGGCGCCCAAAGCGCTCGAGGTCGAGCACGTCGACATGGATCACCTGGTCCGCGACCTCTCGGAGCCGCCGCCGCCGAAGGCAGCCTCGTGGGAGCTCCCCCCGGCGCCCATGCCGCTCGGCACGCCGCCGCCCGCACCGATCGAGTCCCGCTCGCGCCGCGCTGCTCCTGCCTGGGTGTGGCCCACCGTCGCCGTCGTCACCTACATCCTCGGCGTGGGCACCCCCTTCGCGCTCGGCCTCACGAGCAGCCAGCCCGCGGCGCCGAGCGTCGAGCCGACGACCGCCGCGTCCTCGGCGCCGAGCACCGAGACGCCGGCCCCGGACGCGCCCGTCGCCGCCGCCGAGCCCCTCGCCGGGCCGGAGCCCACCGAGTCGGAGACCGCCGAGCCGGAGCCCGCCATCGAGCCGGGGACCGCGGAGCCCGAGACCGCCGTGGAGCCTTCCCCGGCCGTGACGCAGGGCGAGCCGGAGACCCATCTCCGCGCGGTCCGCCGCGCGCCCCGGCGACCGACCGAGGAGCCCGTCGCCCGCGCGACGGAAACGCACGTCGCGCCGGAGGTCGAGCAGGCGCCCGCGCACACCGCGCGACCGGCGCGCACGCCGCGCGAGACGCCTTCCATCGAGACGCCAGGACGGGAAGACGTTCAGCACGCCATGGCCGGCGTACAGCGGCGCATCGAGGCCTGCGCCACCCCGGCCGACCGCGGCCAGCGCGCGCAGGTCCGCTTCACCTTCGGCAGCGATGGTCGCCCGGTCCACACCATGGTCTCGGGCGTCGCCGGGGCCACCGCGTCGTGCATCGCGCGCGAGGCCCGCACCGTGCGCCTTCCGGCGTTCTCCCGCGACCGCTTCGTGGTCGAGTTCCCCTTCCAGCTCTGATCGCGTTCGACGACCGCGCTTTGAAAGACGAGGTGCGCCGCCGGTGCCGAGCGCGGGCCTCGCCTCGGCGCGCCGGCCGCCGAATCAGTCGCGAGGGCGCGGCTTGGCCGCGATGTACTGATTCGGATAGTGGACGTCCCACTGCTCCAGCTCTTCGGCGGCGTGGAGCGTGAAGTAGGGGTCCTTCAGATGCGGCCGGGCCAGCGCGCAGAGATCCGCGCGCCCGGCGAGCAGGATCGTGTTGATCTGATCGGCGCTGGTGATGTTGCCGACCGTCAACGTGGGGATGCCGACCTCGTTGCGGATTCGGTCGGCGAAGGGCGTCTGGTACGCGCGCCCGTAGATTGGCTTGGCCAGCTTCGAGGTCTGCCCGGTGGACACGTCGACGATGTCCACGCCGTGCTCCTTCAGCGCGCGGGAGAG
Source organism: uncultured Pseudomonadota bacterium (assembly GCA_963832725.1). Taxonomy (GTDB): domain Bacteria; phylum Myxococcota_A; class Polyangia; order Polyangiales; family Sandaracinaceae; genus JAEZBP01. The sequence continues at coordinate 1,196,321 of CAWHVG010000002.1, read as the reverse complement.
CTCGACGGCGTCGTCACCGGTGAAGCCGCCCTCGACCCAATCGGTGGCGCTGATGCGCACGCTCATCGGCTTGTCGCTCGGCCAGACGCCGCGCACCGCGTCGAAGACCTCGAGCGGGAAGCGCATCCGGTTCTCGAGGCTGCCGCCGTACTCGTCCTCGCGCTGGTTGCTCAGCGGCGTGAGGAAGCTCGAGAGCAGATAGCCGTGCGCGAAGTGCAGCTCGAGCATGTCGAAGCCGGCCTGCTCCGCCAGCTCGGCCGAGCGCACGAAGCCGTCCCGCACCGCGTCCATGTCGGCGCGGTTCATCGGACGGGGCACCTGCATCCCCTCCCGATAGGCAATGGGCGAGGGACCGATCACCTCCCAGTTGCCCTCGTCGAGGGGCTGATCCATCCCCTCCCAGAGCAGCTTGGTGGAGCCCTTGCGGCCGGCGTGCGCGAGCTGGACGGCGATCTTGGCGTGGCTTCTGTCGTGCACGAAGTCGACGATGCGCTTCCACGCTGCCGCCTGCTCCTCGTTCCACAGGCCCGCGCAGCCCGGCGTGATGCGCGCCTCGGGCGCGATGTCGGTCATCTCGGTGAAGACCAGCCCGGCGCCGCCGATGGCGCGGCTGCCGAGGTGGACCAGGTGCCAATCGTTCGGCACTCCGTCCACCGCCGAGTACTGGCACATCGGCGAGACCACGACCCGGTTCTCCACCCGCATCCCGCGCAGCGAGAAGGGCGTGAACATCGGCGTGGTCGGCTTGTCGGCCCTCGGCCGGGAGCGGCGCGCCCACGTGCTCGAGGTACCAGCGGTCAGCCGCCTCCACGAACTCCGGATCCCGCATCCGCAGGTTCTCGTGGGTGATGCGGCGCGAGCGGGTGAGGAGGCTGAAGGCGAAGGGCATCGGCTCGAACGCGGCGTAGCGGCGGACGTTCTCGAACCACTCCAGGCTCTGCTGGGCCGCCTTCTGGGTGCGCCCGACCCATTGCCGCCGGTCGTCTTCGTAGCGCGCGAGGGCCGCCGGCAGATCGCTCGGGTCGGCGAGCGCGTCGGCGAGCGCGATCGAGTCCTCCATCGCCAGCTTCGTCCCCGAGCCGACCGAGAAGTGCGCCGTGTGGGCGGCGTCACCGATGAGCACCACGTTGTCGAAGTGCCAGCGCTCGAGCTTCACCGTCGGGAACTGCACCCAGCGCGAGCGGTTCTCCAGCAGCGGCCGGCCGCCGAGCTCTTCAGCGAAGAGGCGCTGGCAGTAGTCGATGCTCTCCTCGGTGCTCGCCCGGTCCAGCCCCGCGTTGCGCCAGCTCGTTTCGTCGCACTCGACGATGACGGTGCTGGTGTCCTTTTCGAACTGGTAGGCGTGGATCTGGAAGATGCCGTGCTCGTTCTCGCGGAAGCTGAACGTGAACGCCTCGAAGCTCTGCGGCGTGCCGAGCCAGATGTAGCGGCAGTGGCGCTGGTCCGCGCTGGGCTTCAGCACGTCCTCGTAGCGCGCGCGGACCTTGCTGTTCACCCCGTCCGCAGCGACGAAGAGATCGCAGTCGCGCAGCGCCTCGATGTCTTCGATCTCGGTGTGGAACGCGATGTCGACGCCGAGCGCGGCGGCGCGGTCCTGCAGAATGGAGAGCAGCCGCTTGCGGGAGAGCCCACAGAAGCCGTGGCCACGGCTTCGGATCCGCTCTCCTCGGTAGTGAATGTCGATCGCGTCCCAGTAGGCGAACGATCGGCGCACCTCCGCGAAGCTCTCGGGATCGGCCTCACCGAGGTTCCCGAGCGTCTCGTCCGAGAAGACCACGCCCCAGCCGAAGGTGTCGTCCGGCGCGTTGCGCTCGAACACGCGGACCTCGTGGCTCGGGTCGCGCTTCTTCAGGAGGATCGCCAGATAGAGGCCTGCCGGCCCGCCGCCGAGGATGTGGATGCGCAAGGCTCGTCTCCCGCAGAGAGGCCTATCGTGGCCCGCGATCGAGGTCGAGGCGCTCTCTCACGGCGTGACGGGTCACCGGCAGCGCCGTCGAGCTACTCACCCGCCACGAACGTCAGCGCCTCGTCGAGGTCCGTGAAGACCTCGAGGTCGCGGTGCCCGTCCTGGTTGGCGTGCCGCTGCACGTGGAGCTTGCCGACGGCGCTCCGAACCAGCACCGCGCGGCGAGCGAAGCGCCCGAAGAGGCGCGGGCGATACTCGAGCATGGCCCGCTCGAACTCGGGATCGTTGCGGGACGGAGCGAGCCGCAGGTCGACCAGGATCCCCAGCGTCTCGCGCGGGAGGCCGTCGAGCACGCCGATCACCTCCTCGTGGGCCTGGCTGAGCTCCTCGGCGGTGTCGAAGGTGCGGTCACTGCGCGTCAGCAGCACCACCCGGTCGCGCCGCACGAGCTCGAACCAGGGGTTCGTACACAGGCGCGTGACTGCGCGGAGTCGGGACCCCGACGCCATGCCCTCCCTGCCGAGGCCCTCGAACGAGGACCTCAATCGTTCGGACGCGCGGTGCGCTTCATGATCACCCATCGCTGGCTCTCACTGGAAATGGTAGCGGACCTGAAGCGACGCGACATTCATGCTGCCCGAGTAGGTCCCGTTGTTCACGACCGAGCCGAACCCCTGCGGATAGCAGCCGCGCGAGCTGACCGGCTGGCTCGCGTCGTAGCTGGCGCCACTCGGCCCCCCGCACTGCCCCGACGTCCCGGTCGCCGCGATCATCCGATAGTTCCCGTCGGAGACGGTCTGCGAGAACTGGAAGATGTGGGAGTAGGCCACCGAGATGTCGAAGCGGTCGACGCGGACGGTCAGGCCGAGGTTCAACCCCAGGCTCATCAACGGAATGAAGTCCTGGATCTGATAGCGGCCGCTGAGCCCGCTGGTCATGAAGTTCGCGCCGGCGCGGAGGGCGAGAAGCCCCGGCAGCACGTTCCAGTCGCCGCCGACCTTGATGAAGAGCTGGTCGTTCCAACCGTGCGGGATGGGCAGCGTGCCCGGCAGCGGCACGTTCAGGCCGGTTCCCATTCCTCCCATCGCGGTGGGAGAACAGGCCGACTGGCTCGACGATCCGTCGCACACCGTGACCGCCGCACCGCTGGGCGGCGTGACGACGAAGTCCGTGACCTGCGTGTTGAGCTGGTAGGTCGCGTCGACCTCGATGTCCCAGGTCTCGTTCTGCATCGAGTCCTCGATGCGGCCGGTCACGCGGCTGGCCTCTTCCGGGTCGCGGTAGTGGGTGTGCGTGCGGTCGGCGTAGCGGGCGGCCAGCGTGAAGGTCCACGGCTGCCCCGCGTGCAGCTTGGCGCCCTGCAGCGTGGTCGTGTAGGGCGTGAGGCTGCCGGGCATCGAGGTACCGAACGCGCCCGTGGTGACGCCGAGCGTTCCGTTCGCGTTGATCCCGTCCGAGAAGCGGGCGGTGGCGACGATGTCCAGCTGATCGATCGGGCGGACGTGCACCGACCCGATGATGGCCGGGACGAAGAAATCGTTGACGTTCAGGTGCGTGCGAGCGTCGTTGGCGGGATCGGAGTTCGTGCCGTCGTTGATGGAGCTGTAGTTGACGAAGTCCACCAGCGCGATGCCCCACTGGAGCGACACACCGAAGGAGATCCAGTCCACCGGGCTGTAGCCGACGCCGATGGTGGGGTGGAAGAGCAAGAGATCCTGCTTCGCCAGCGCGTAGCGGGTCGGCGTGGGCACCGTCATCCCGTTGGCCGTGATGGTGCCGTCGGCGTTGCCCCACGTGCCGTTGCCGACGCCGGCTGGCGCCAGAATGCCCACGCCGATGCCGAGCCCCGGCATGATGTGGTGCGTGAACACGAGCTGCGGGCTCGGCCCCGGGTAGCCGCCGCGGCAGACCTGCGGATAGTTCATGCCCGTGAAGCCGAAGGTTCCGTCCGGCTGGCTGAACCTGCTCTGGTAGAACGAGCCCACTCCCCCGTACGAGCCGGTGGGCTGGACGCACGCGTCGTAGAACGCGAGGTGGCTGCCGAGCATGATTTGGGTGCCCGGCAGGAACGCCAGCGCCGCCGGGTTGTAGCCGAGGGCCATCGGATTGTCGGCGCGCGCCGCGAACGCGCCGCCTCGTCCGAGCGCGCGCGTCCCCGTCGGTCCGTACTCGAAACCTTGCGCTTTCCCGAGCGCAGGAGCCCCGAGCAGCGCCAAGAGCGTCACCAGGGCGAGCGTTCCACGACCCATCCGATTCCTCCCATCCGATCCCGCAACCAAGAAGCCGCGAGGATACCCGCCCCGCCCCCGTCCTGGAAGACGGAGGGTGTCGTTGGGCAACGAAGGGCTGTCTCCGCGCACGCGTAGATGCCCGAGGCGGACGTCGTGACCGGTATGGCCGAGCGATCGGCGTCGCGATTGGGTGCGCGCCCCCGCAGGAAATGCAGCGCATTTTCGAGGAGGCTCGTGCCCGAGATTGGGGTCGAGAGCCGGTCAGACCGCGTCGCAATCTCCGCCGAGGACATCTCGGTCATCGCGACGCACAAGGAGTCGCGCGTGGAGCCCGCTCGCGAGCCTGAGCTCACGCGTCGCCGAACTCGTCGGCGCCGGCCTGGTCGTCGAAGCCGCCGAAGTCATCTCCTCCGAAATCGTCCTCGGCGAGGTTCTCGAAGCGCGTGTACTCGTGGAAGAAGCGGCACTTCACGCTGCCGACGGGGCCCGCGCGCTGCTTGCCGATGATGATCTCCGCGAGGCCGCGCAGCTCCGGGTCCTCGCGGTTGTAGAACTCCTCCCGGTAGATGAAGAGGATGACGTCCGCGTCCTGCTCGATGGCGCCCGACTCACGAAGGTCGGCGAGCTGCGGCCGCTTGTCCTTGCCGCTGCGTGTCTCGACGCCGCGGTTGAGCTGGGAGAGCGCCATCACCGGGATCTCCAGCTCCTTTGCCAGCGCCTTGAGCGAGCGGCTGATCTCGCTGATCTCCTTCTCGCGGCTCTCGACCTTGCTGCCGGCCCGCATGAGCTGGAGGTAGTCCACCACCACCAGGCCGATGCCGTGCTCGGACTTCAGGCGCCGCGCCTTGCCGCGCAGCTCCGTGATCGAGAGCGCCGGCGTGTCGTCGATGAAGAGCTGGAGGTTCGTCAGCGTGCCGGCCGTGCTGGTCAGCTTCGTCCAGTCGTCGCGGGTCAGCATGCCCGTACGCATGCGGCCGCCGTCCACCCGCGCCTCGCTGCACAGGAGGCGGCGCGCGAGCTCTTCCTTCGCCATCTCGAGCGAGAAGACCACGACCGGCTCCTTCCGCTCCGCGCAGCCGTTCAGGGCCACGTTCAGCGCGAAGGCCGTCTTCCCCATGCCGGGGCGGCCGGCGACGATGATCAGCTCGCCCCCCTTTAGGCCCGCCGTCATCTTGTCGAGCTTGGCGAAGCCGGTCGGCATGCCGGTGATGCGCTCCTTGCGCTCGGCCGCCGCCGTCACCTGCTCGAAGGTGCGGATGACCACGTCCTTGATGTGCTCGTAGGGCGCCTTCTTCTGCGCCTTGGCGACCTCGAAGACCTTCTTCTCGGCCTCGTCGACGAACTCCTTCACGTCGCCGTAGTCGCCGTAGCCCTGGGCGGCGATCTCGTGGCAGCGCGTGATCAGCCGGCGCACGGTGGCCTTGTCGCGGACGATCTCGGCGTGGTGCTCGATGTTCTCGACCGTGGGGACGGTCTCGGTCAGCGAGAGCATGTGCTCGTCGCCTCCCGCCTTCTGCAGGTTGCCCCGGTCGACGAGCCAGCCGCGGAGCGTCACCAGGTCGACCGGCTGCCCGCGCCGGAAGAGCTCGCCCATGGCCTCGAAGATCAGCGCGTTGGCCCGGCTGTAGAAGTCGTCGGGCGTGAGGACCTGAGTGACCGTGTTGAGCGCGTTGTTCTCGAGCAGGATGCCCCCGAGCACCGCGCGCTCCGCGTCGAGCGAGTGCGGCGGAACGCGCCCTTGGGGCGCCCCGCGCTGCGAGGGAGGCTCGAACCCGTCCTGGTCCACGAACGACATGCGGCCGATCTTCCTAACACCGGGACGCGATCCCTGAAAGCGTCGTGTTCGAGCGACCGCGCCCGGCCGATGTGCGCGCTCGTGCGAGCGGCGCAACTGCGTTACGCGCATCTCGCTCCGTCGCCGGCAGAGCCCGGGATCGGCCCCGTCGCCGGCAGATCCCGGGATCGGCCCCGCCTCGGCCCACGGACGACGGCGCGCCGCCTCGACTGACACAAACACGAACGGGGCGAGCCCCGAGAGGACTCACCCCGTTCGTCCGAGGCGCTGGATCGCGCCCTGCGCTCAGGCCGCGGCGACCACGCGCACCTTGATGGTCGCGTGCACCTCGTAGCCGAGCTTGATGGCCACGTCGTACTCGCCGAGCTCCTTGATCGGATCGGCGAGCTCGACCTTGCGGCGATCGACGTCGAAGCCCTTCTGCTTGAGGGCCTGCGCGATATCGCGGGCGCCCACGGAACCGAAGAGCTTCTCGTTGTCGCCCGCCTGGGCCGCGATCTCGACCGTCACCGAGCCCAGCTCGGACGCGCGCCCCTGGGCCTCCTGGCGGAGCTTGGCCGAGCGCGCGATGGCCGCCTTCTTCTCATGCTCGATCTGCGCGACGTTGCCGTGGGTGGCGATCGCCGCGAGGCCGCGCGGAAGGAGATAGTTCCGGGCGTAGCCGGGCTTGACCCGAACGAGCTCGCCCGAAGTGCCGAGGTTCTCGACGTCGTCCCGCAGGACGACCTGCACCGTGTTGCGTGCCATGGCTCACTTCACCGCGGTGTAGGGCAACAGCGCGATCATCCGCGCGCGCTTGATCGCACGCGTGAGCGCCCGCTGCTGCTTGGCCGAGAGCCCGCTGATGCGCCGGGGCACCACCTTGCCGCGCTCGGTGATGAAGTGGCGCAGGGTCTGCGGGTCCTTGTAGTCGAAGACGAAGTCGGCGTCGTTGACGAACGAGGGCGGACGCTTGCGCCCGCTCCGCCGCCGGATCCCGAGGGGATCGTCGGCACGGCTCGCCTTGCGCACCACACCACCGACCCGCTGGTCATCGTCGTCACGATCGTTCTCGTGGTCTGCCATCGTGAATCACTCCATCCCCGGGGCGATGCCCGCGCTCACTCTTCCTCGTCCGAGCTCGACGCCTTGGACTTCTCTTCGTCGGACGAATCTTCGCCCTCTTCACCGGACGCGGAGGCCTTCGCCTCGGAGGTCTTCGCCTCGGAGGCCTTCTCCTCGGAAGCATTCGCCTCGGAAGCATTCGCCTCGGAGGTCTTCTCCTCGGAAGCCTGCTCCTCGGACGCCTTCTCCTCGGAAGCCTTCGCCTCGGCGCGCTTCTCTTCGGACGCCTCGGCTTCGGCGCGGGAACGGCGGGAAGCCATACCCAGACGCTCCTCGAAGCTCGGCTCTTCGTCCTCTTCCTCGGCCGCCTCGATCTCGCGGAACTCGACCTCCTCCGGGTCGATCTCGAGGGCGCTCAGGTCGTGCACATCCTCGAGTCGCACGGTCTGCCAGCGCACCACCTGGTCCAGGATGCGCAGGTTGCGCTCCAGCTCCGCCACCACGTCGGTGAAGCCGACGAGCTTCACGTAGACGAAGATCCCGCGGGTGTGCTTCTCGATCGGATAGGCGAGCTTGCGCTTGCCCCAGTTGTCGACGCGGGTGAGCTTTGCGCCCCGCTTCTCGACGACGTCGGTGATGCGATCCGCGACCTTGCGGGCCTCCGACGGCGCCACCGACGGGCGCATGATGTAGACGAGCTCGTACTCGCGTGCGAGCCGCTCGGTTTCGGGCATTTCGAGTTCCTCTCGGGCTGTTGGCCCCGGGCACCGGCCCGGAGCGAGGATTGGACGCCGCACATCATCGCGCGCCGCCCGAAACCGCCGGGATCCCGGCGGAGAGTCGTGTCATCAGTCTCGTTTGCGGGTGTTGACGGAGTTCATGGCCGCCGAGAGACCCTCGCCGACCGCCGCCTCAACCGCGCGGGCCGCGTCCTCTAGCACATCCGGCAGCGATGCGCTCTGATCCGCGTCGAAGTCGCCGAGGACCCAGCCTTCGGGCCGACCGCGTGCCGGCCGGCCAATGCCGATCCGAACCCGACCGAAGTCGGGGCCGCCGCAGTGCTGGACGACGGAGCGCAGGCCGTTGTGACCGGCCACGCCACCTCCCCGCTTGAGCCGGACCGTACCGAAAGGAAGGTCCAGCTCGTCGTGCACGACCAACACGCCCGAAAGGGTCACCTTGAAAAAGCGCATCGCCGCCTGCACCGACTCGCCGCTCCTGTTCATGAAGGTGAGCGGCTCCAGCAGGACGACGTCCTCGCCGGCGATCCGGACCTTGGCGAAGCGGCCGTCGAACTTCGAGCGCAGGTCCGCGCCGGCCGACCCGGCGAGCCGATCCACGACCATGAACCCCACGTTGTGCCGGTTGTTGGCATACGAGGGGCCCGGGTTTCCCAGTCCGACGACGAGGTGCATGACGACGAAGAGGGCGGAGCCCTTCGGCCCCGCCCTCGATTCGGCGAAACGCCGCGATCAGCTCGCGGCGGCCTCTTCGGTCTCCTCCTCCTTGCGCTCCTTCGCCTCGATGAAGAGCACGCGGCGCTCGCTCGGATAGGTGACCTCGACGCCCGGCGCCAGCGGGAGATCCTTCACACGAACGACGGCTGCGAGATTGAGGTTCGAGATGTCCAGCAGGATGACGGAGGGGACGTCCTGCGGGAACGCCCTCACCGGCAGCGTGCGGAAGAACTTGCGCATGTTTCCGCCGCGCTGGATACCGACCGCACGGCCCTCGGTCTCGAAGGGCACCACGGCGTGGACGGCCCGGTCGCGCGCCACGCTGTAGAAGTCGGCGTGGAGGAGGTCGCGGGTGACCGGATCGATCGCCAGGTCGCGGACCACCGCCAGCTTCTTCTCCCCAGCCGTCTCCAGCTCGATGAGCTGGTTCCGGCCGAACTCACCGGTCAACGCCTTCTCCAAGTCGGCGGGAGACACGGCCAGCTTCGTCGGCTCGGTGTCCGGACCATAGAAAATGGCCGGGATCATCCCTCGCGCGCGGAGCTGACGCGCCGGCCCCTTTCCGCTCTGCTCGCGGACCTCAGCCTGCAACGTCTGCGCTTCCATGATCACTACCTCTCGCGGGTCGCCGCCTGGCGCCCGACTCTCGTTGGCGACGAGGCCGCTCCTCAGACGAAGAGGGAGCTGACCGAGTCGCTGTTGTGGATCCGTTTGATGGCCTCGCCCAACAACCGCGAGACCGACAGCACTTTGAACTTCTCCACCTGCAGCGCCTCGCCGCGCAGGGGGATGGTATCCGTGATCACGACCTCGTCGATCACCGACTCGCGGATGCGCTCGATGGCGGGACCGGACAGGACACCGTGGGTGGCCGCAGCGAAGACGCGCTTGGCGCCGCGATCCATCAGGGCCTTGGCCGCGGTGGTCAGCGTGCCGGCCGTGTCGATCATGTCGTCGACGATGACGCAGTCGCGCCCTTCGACCGCGCCGACGATGTTCATCACCTCGGTCACGTTCGCAGCGGGGCGGCGCTTGTCGATGATCGCCAGCTCCGAACCGAGCCGCTTCGCGTAGGCGCGGGCGCGCTCCACGCCGCCGGCGTCGGGCGACACGCAGACGCTGCCCGGCCGCAGGCGGGGGCGCAGGTACTCGAGGAAGACCGGCATCGCGTAGAGGTGATCGAAGGGGATGTTGAAGAACCCCTGGATCTGCCCGGCGTGCAGGTCCATCGACACGACGCGCGAGGCGCCGGCGGACTGCAAGAGGTCCGCGACGAGCTTGGCCGTGATCGGCGTCCGCGGCGCGACCTTACGGTCCTGCCGGGCGTAGCCGTAGTAGGGCATCACCGCGGTGATGGCACCGGCCGACGCGCGCTTGAGCGCGTCGATCATGACCAGGAGCTGCATGAGGTGGTCGTTGACCGGCGCGCACGTCGGCTGAACCACGTAGCAGTCCACCCCGCGGACGTTCTCCTTGACCTCGGCGAAGACCTCACCATCGGCAAAGGTGGAGATCTTCGCGCGGCCGAGCGGCATTTCGAGATAACTCGCGATCTGCTCGGCCAAGACGGGGTTGGCGTACCCGGTGAAGATGCAGATCGACTTGAACACTGCCCGCCTCGTCGAATACGGTCCGCGCCACCGCTCTCGGTGGTCAGAGGACCGCTTCGGTAGCAGAGGGACGGAAGAGTGTCAACGCAGCCCCCGGCCCGGAGCATACCGCGCGGCGCCGGGAGCGCGACCTCGGACACCGCTCCGCCCACCATCTTTCGAGCGAGCTCGAGCGTCGGGTCCGACCGGGTGCGATGGCTCGATCGCGTGCGAGGCGCCGGGGTGTGTCTGATGGTCGCGTGGCACGGGACCGACGGGTGGCTGAAGGACGCGTACCGCCACGGGGCGGGATGGGACGCGGTGCGTACCGCGGGCGGCGCGGCGGCGCCGCTCTTCCTGATCGCGACCGGCGCCGGTGTGGCCCTCGGCGCCGAGCGGGGCCGTCCTATCTCTCGCGCGCTGCGACGCGGTGGAACGATCGCGGCGCTCGGACTGGCCCTTCGGCTCCAGTGCTGGGTGATCGACGGCGGCGCCTGGCTGACCCCCCGCGCGTGGCCCGCGCTGCTCATCGGCGCCTTCGGCGTCGCTTGGACGCTCTGCCTCCTCGGGGAGCGCGACACGCACTGTGTGGGCGCTCCCTCCAACGTCGACGCGCACGAGGCCAGCCTGGAGAGTCGTGACCGCGATCGTTCCCGAAGCGACTTCCCGACGCGGCCGCCCCAGCGACTCGTCCCCTTTCTGCGCGCAGTCGTCACGCGCGCCGCCGAGGCGCTCCGGCGGCAGCGACCGCGAGACGCCCTCCTGTCACGACGCACACGCAGCGGCGCGTTCGCGACGATGCTCGAAGACGACAGCGCACCCGTCTCCCGCCCGCACCACCAACCGGTCGGATCGTTCCCACCCGCCGGCGCGCGGCGCGAACGACCTCCCGCCGACACCACACGCGTCCCCCGCCCGCACCACCAACCGGTCGGATCGTTCCCACCCGCCGACGCGCAGCGCGAACGACCTCCCGCCCACACCATCCCGCGACGCGATCGCCGCGCGCACGTCGACGCCCGAGCGTCGAGTCGGTCTCGGGGTGAAGAGGAGCGAGGTGACGTGAGGTCGATCGACGCGCTCTCGACGCCGGGACCGCTTCTTCCACTCGAGCTCGTGCGCTCGTGGTTTGCCGGGCTCCACACTCGCCTCTCGCGAGCGCCGCGGCTCGAAACGAACGCGCGCATCCTCGACCCGCGCGCGTGGCCGAGCGCCCTCGTCGCGCTCGCGTCCCTCGCCGCCTATGCGTTCTGTGCGAGCGCCGCGGGGACGACGCCCCTTCGCTTCGACGTGCTGCCGTGCATCGGCGCGGCCGGAGCAGTCTGCGCGCTGCTCGTACACGCTGTGGAGCGGCTCGTACACGCCGGCGGGAAGCGCCGCGCGATGCCGAAGTGGACGGCCGCGATCTTCGTCGCGCTCGCGGTCGGCGTCGCGCAGTCGCCCGCCTCGATCGCCGCGTGGTCCAGCTCGATGGGCCTCGCTCGACCTCTTGCGTGGCTGGCCCGCGACTCCGGCCTGCGCTCGCTGGCACCCTTCCCGCTCGCACCGTGGTGCGGCTACGCGATCGTCGGCTGCGCGATGCCCGCCAGGTGGCCTCGCGGCCACACCGCGCGCATCGCGATCGGATCCGTGGCGGTGCTGGCGATCGCGGTCAGCCTCGAGAAAGGCCTCCCGTGGACGCGCCAGCTCTTGCACCACCACACGCCCTGGCTGCGACCGAGCGTGCGCATCGCGTTTCACACGGCGGTCGCCGCCCTCCTCGCCGTGGGCATGCCACGGCGACTCGATGCGCTCCTCTGCTCGCTCGGCCGCGCGTCACTGCCGATCTACTGGCTCCATCTCGAGCTCGCGTACGGGATCGCTTCGCGCCCACTGGCTCACGCGCTCGACCCCGCGCGCTGCACGCTGGCCGTCGCCGCTACGATCGCCCTCGCGACCCTCGGTGCGGCGTGCCTCGATCGCGCCCGAGTGCGAGGTAGTGAACCCGCCCACACCCTTTCAGCCGACGTTGGTTCGGCCTCCAAACTCTACGCATGACACGGGTTTCTCCGCTTCCGAGCGGCGACGTGTCTCGTCCCGCTTGCAGGGAGGCCTCATCCGTGGCCTGATGCGACGTGCGCGCGGTCGCGCCTCGGGTGTAGCGGAGCAGTCCCGAGACCTGGTCGACCCGCCCACACGCTGTCATGACTGACCCTTCCCTGGTTCCGAGTGTCGCTGAGAAGGACGTGAAAGCGCCGCACGCCCGTAGACGTGTGCGCGCTGTCGCCTTCTCCGCCACCCGCACGCCGAGGACGCCGAGAACATGAAGAACGCACCGAGTCGCGCGACCACGATGTCGAGCACCACCGTGGTGCCCGGAGGTACGATGTCGTCTGCTTCGAGAGCCACGCAGAGGGTCACCCTCTTCACGGACCGAAGCCTCTTCGCTCAGCAGTGGATTCAGGCGCTGACCGAGCTCGGGCTCGAGGCGGAGGCCGCCATGCCGGCACAGCTCCCGCGCAGCGTCGAGCGCGGCGTGGCCGTGGTCCTGGACGCGGGCGCGGAGACGTACGACGAGGACGAGCTCTTGGCGCACGTGGGTCTCGCCCGTGCGCTCGGGGCCGTGCCCGTCGTATCGGTCCCGCCGGACGTCGACGTGTCGTCGATCGACGACATCCTCGACGACCTCTGCGGAGGCCTGGTCGCACGCCGTCCCGAGGACGTCCACCGCGTGGCGGCGGCGCTCGCGCGCCGAGCGGACTCCAAGCGCGCCAACCGCTTCGAGTACCTCACCGTCTCGCCGCGCGGCGGCGAGCTGCTGGCGATCTTCTCGGACGGCAACGCGGTGTTGGTGGATCGCCCGGTGGCGCCGGAGGACGACGGCTCGCCCATCGACTCGATCGCGCTCGAGGACGACGCCACCCGCGCCGTGCTCACGCTCGATGGCGGCCGCGCCGTCGAGGTCAGCACCGCGCTCATCGGACAGAAGAGCCTCCTGCGCGGATCGAACGGGCACCTCAACGGCAGCGTCGACGGCGTCAAGCTCGGCAAGCGCATCCGCGAGCTCCGGCTCGCCGCCGGCCTGACCCAGGCGGAGCTCGCGCGCCGGACCGGCATCCACCGCCCGAACATCGCGCGCGTCGAAGCCGGCCGGCACACGCCCTCCCTCGAGACGCTCGCCCGTCTCGCCCAGGCGATCGGTGTCCCGACCACGCGCGTCCTCGACGACTGACACCCCTCGGTCGGAGCCCCGCTCCGATGCGCTCCGCGAACGACGCCTCTCCCGACGACCGCCGGCACCACGTGCGCGGCGGTCGTCGCGTTCGAGCCCGGCGCGCGGCACCACGAAGCCGAACCGCGCTCACGGTTCCCTGCTTCTCCCGGGCTCCCCTTCGCACCCGGACCGCCGAGACCACGTCGCGAACCAACGACGCAGCAGCGGGCATCTGATGCACGCGGGCGGGCGGCGCGTTCGAGCCCGGCGCGCGGCACCACGAAACCGAGCCGCGCTCACGGTTCGCTGCTTCTCCCCGGCTCCTCTTCGCACCCGACCCCAGAGACCATGTCGCGAACGAACGACGCCGAGGCGGGCACGTGATACACCCGGCGGGATTCGAGAGGCGTGATGCTGAGCTTCGATGCGAACCAATCCCCCGTCACACCGCGCGACGCGGCGACGGTCATCCTGTTGCGAGACACCGAGGACGGGATCGCGGTGTTCATGGTGCGCCGGCACGCCAAGAGCGGGTTCATGGCCGGCGCGTACGTCTTCCCGGGCGGGACGCTGGACGAAGAGGACGCATCGTCGAGCTTGCTCGCGCGCGTCGTGGGACGCGCTCCCGAGGAGGCCGCGCGGCTCTTGGGTGAAGACGACGGAACACGGGCTCTCGCGCTGCATGTCGCCGCGCTCCGCGAGACGTTCGAGGAAGCCGGCGTGCTCCACGCGGAAGGCGCGGGCACGGATGCGCTCGAGAGGGTTCGCGACCGTCTCCTGAAGCAGGAGACGTCGTTCGAGACGGCCGTGAGCGAGCTCGGATTGCGCCTGAGGGCGGACGCGCTGACGCCGCTCTCCCGCTGGGTGACACCGATCGCCGAGAAGCGCCGCTACGACGCGCGCTTCTTCATCGCCCGCGCGCCCGGCGAGCAGCGAGCCGTCCACGATCGTATCGAGGTGACGGCCGGCGAGTGGTTCCGTCCGGCGGCCGCGCTCGAGCGCGGCGCGCGCGGTGAGATCCAGCTCTTCCCGCCCACGCTCCGAACGCTCGAGGGGCTGACGCCCTTCTCGACGGTCGACCAAGCCGTCGCGCACGCCGCCAGTCGACCTCCACCGCGCGTCGAGCCCTTCTTCCGCGACTTCGGCTCGAGCTGGGCGCTGACCTTGCCGGGCGACCCCGAGCATCCCGAGCCCGAGAAGGTCATCGAGGGCCCGACTCGGTTCATGCTCGTCGACGGCGTGTTTCGCTCCGTCAATCCCGAGTGATGTGGGCCACCGCGTGAAGGCGATGACCTCGGACCGCGCTGTCGACCGAGGTCGAGCGCCGCGCAGTCGGGCGTCGTCTCGAACGGGAGGACCACGGGTCCACGCCACCTCCTTCCGGTGGCGGTAGCCGACGCCGGCGAAGTGAGCGGCGACGAGTGCGCGTCTCGCTTCGGGCGGAGAGCGTGAGGCGCGGAGTGCCGTGCTCGGTCACGCGGCCCGCTTGCCCGTACGGTGAGCGAGCGGCACCATGCGGCGCCCATGGAGTTGCCTTCTCTGAAGCTCGATCGCGACGGGCTCGTGACCGTCGTGGCGCAGGACCGAGCGAGCGGCGAGATCCGCATGGTCGCGCACGCCGACGAGCAGGCGCTGCGACGGACGGCGGAGACCGGCCTCGCGCACTTCTTCAGCCGCTCGCGCGGGCGGCTCTGGAAGAAGGGCGAAGAGAGCGGCAACACCCTCGCGGTGGAGTCGATGTGGATCGACTGCGACGCGGACGCGGTCGTCTACCTCGTCGATCCCGCGGGACCGACCTGCCACACCGGCGCACCTTCGTGCTTCTTCCGGCGCGTGCATCCGTCGGGAGCGAGAGGCGAAGCCAGCCGAGCGTTGCCCTCCCTCGCAGCCCTCGGCGAGGTGCTCGAGCGGCGGCGCGACGAGGACGCGGGACGCAGCTACACCAAGAGCCTCTTGGAAGGCGGGCCGGACCGCATCGGAGCCAAGCTCCGCGAGGAAGCGGACGAGCTGGCGCGGGCCATCGCGGGCGAGAGCGATGAGCGGGTGGCGTCCGAGGGGGCGGACCTCCTCTATCACGCGATGGTCGGGCTCGTGTCGCGCGGGCTCACGCTCGACGACGTCGCGCGCATGCTCGCCTCCCGCTTCGGCGTCTCCGGACACGACGAAAAGGCGAGCCGCAAGGCGTGAACGGCCCGACGGACCGCCGTCACGACGAGGCAGCTGCACACGCCCCGGCCGTCGCACTCGACGGGCTCGCTCCGAGCGGAGGAAGAGGCGCCGCTCAGGCGGAGAGGATCTCCTCGATCTCATCCTGAACGCGCGTCTCCTTGCAGCGACGCGCGACCGCCAGCTCGGTCACCAGCAGGCTCTTGGCCTTGTCGAGGAGGCCGCGCTCACCGAACGAGAGCTCCTTGTCGGTCTTCAGCAGCGACAGATCCCTCAGCACCTTCGCCACCTCGAAGGGCGAACCGCTGTTCAGCATCTCGATGTACTCGCGGTAGCGGCGGTTCCAGGGCTGCGAAGTAACGGCGATCTTCTTGTCGCGGAGCACCTCGAATACCTTCTTCGCCTCGTTGCGGGAGATCACCTTCCGGAGCCCGAGTCGCTGCGCCGCGTCGGTCGCGACCATCACCTTCATCCCGCTATCGACGATCTTCAGGATGTAGAAGGTCTTCTTCTGACCAGCGATCTCTTTCGCCTCGATCGCCGTGACCTCGCCGACGCCGTGGTGCGGGTGGACGGACTTGTCGCCGACCTTGAACTCCATCGATGGGATCCTCCTCGCTGCCCGGCTCACCACGACCACCCGTTCTCGCGGGCTCCCACCGGAGGACCCTAGCGCCGCCGGGTGCGGTCGTGGGCCACCGCACCGCGCGACCAGCGCGGTGGAGAGGAGGTGTCGAAGCGGGCTGAGGATAGCACTCGCGCTCGATCCGGTCAACGGAGCAGCATCGTGAAATATGCCGTCATTCCGGGCTGTTAGAAGCGACCTGTCGCGCGAACCGATGGGCCGAGGGACTCGACTCTGACACTTCGTTCGCGTGGCCAGAAGCCACAATCGTGGCGAGTCGCCCCTTCTTTTCGTCTGGCGTGGCTTCCCTCCCTCTCGGGGCGCCCTCAGCGGCCACCGGCGTCTCGTCGGAGAGAGGTTCCGTTCCCAGCGCCGCGGGCGACTCGCCTCCCGTCACCGGGTTCAGGATCTCCCGCAGCTCGGCCACGAAGAGCACCCGGAGCCCCGAGGCCAGCACGCTGGCGTCGACGTCGGCCTGGAGGTCCACGCGGGTCTCCTCGGCGGTGACCCGGAGGCTCGGCAGGGCGTCCCCCACGCCGAGCGCAGCGCCCAAATCGCTCTCCGCCACGGCGCGAGCCAGCGCGCGGAAGTTGTCCTGTGCGCCAGGCGGGAACTCGCCGCGCAGCTCCCCGTTCACCTGCAATATCCTCCCGTCCCGTGGCCGAACGGAGACGGCGAGCGCCCGCTCACGCGCGAGAAGGACGCCGACCCCCGCGTCGCGCGGCAGATCGAGCGGCTGCGGAACATAGAACGCGAAGGGCGCCGACGAGGCGGATCGCCTCAGCTCGCCCAGCAGCGTGCCGCGCAGGGGATGCGGCCGCTCGCCCAGCGGCATCCGGGCCGCCGCCAGCACCGACGCCGCGAGCTGCGGGGTTCCGTCCACCCAGGACACCACGCCCTGGCCCAGCACCGAGACGTCGACGCGACGCTCCCCGAGAAACCCGACCCGCCGCACCGGGTGCTCGTCCGAGGACTCCACGGGTGCCATCCGGGCCCCGGCCTCGCGCACCGCCAGCTCGGCGTCGAACGCGCCACGGGCCAGAACGACCCAGCCCGAGGGCGTCTGCGCGACCACCAGATCGGACAGGCGCCGCGGGTCGACCCCCGTGCGTTGCGCGAACTGGTCGAGCTGCTCGCTCGGGAGCACTGCCTGCACGACGCGCCGGGTGGGACGCTCGTCCATCAGCTCCGCCGGCCGCGCCACCACGACCAGCGTGCTGTCCCCCGGGACCAGCGTGACCAGCGGCCCGAGCGAGGGCGGCGGAGCCGAAGCCTCCACCGGCGGCGCGGCACCGCCGCAGCCCGTCACTCCGAGAAGCGCGAGCGCGCAGCCCGCTCCGCGTACCAGCAGCAACCACTCACGGGCCACCGCGGCGTGATAGCCGCGGCGGTGCGAGGATGCCAGCGACGACCGGATGGGACGCTCGCATGCGCTTGCACGAGCAGCCGCGGGATGCGCTTCACGGAAGGACGGGCCCCCGCGCCGCGTGCCACAGTCGCGGCTGCGATGACAGCACCCCGGTTCACCGCGCGCGGCGCCGCGACTGGGCGGAACGGAACGCTCTCCTGCCACGCGGAGCGGCGCGCCCATCGCGCAGCCGCCCACCTGGAGCGGCGCCCATGGCACGAGCGCCGCTCTCTTGGCGCGCTCAGGCGCGGGCCGATCGGCTCCGGCGCTTGGAGCTCCCGTTCGACGTCGACGGATCCGGCGTGCTCTCAGCCTCTTCCGAGGACTCCGCCTCCGCTTCGGGCGCGGGACCGAAGCCGGCGTTCCCGCGCAGCTTGGCCTCGATCGCCTGGAAGATCTCCGGGTGCTCCTCGATGTAAGTCCGCGCGTTCTCGCGACCCTGGCCAATCCGCTCGCCCTCGGCGCTGTACCAAGCGCCCGACTTCTCGACGAAGCCGGCCTCCACCCCGAGATTCGAGCAGCTCCCCGCTCTTGCTGATGCCCTGCCCGAAGAGGACGTCGAACTCGCAGATGCGGAAGGGCGGCGCGAGCTTGTTCTTCACGACCTTCACGCGGGTGCGGTTGCCCACCGCGTTGTCGCTCTGCTTGATCGTGCCGACGCGGCGGATGTCCAGCCGCACCGACGAGTAGAACTTGAGCGCGTTGCCGCCGGTCGTCGTCTCCGGCGAGCCGAACATCACGCCGATCTTCATGCGGATCTGGTTGATGAAGAAGAGGGTGGTGTTGGACTTGTGGACCGTCGCCGTGAGCTTGCGGAGCGCCTGGCTCATCAGCCGAGCCTGGAGGCCGACGTGGCTGTCGCCCATCTCGCCCTCGATCTCCGCCTTCGGCACCAGCGCGGCGACCGAGTCGACGACGATGATGTCCACCGCCCCAGAACGGACCAGCGTGTCCGCGATCTCCAAGGCCTGCTCGCCGTGGTCGGGCTGCGCGACGAGGAGCTCCTCCGTGTTCACTCCGAGCTTGCGCGCGTAGGTGACATCGAGCGCGTGCTCCGCGTCGATGAAGGCCGCCACGCCACCCACCCGCTGGGCCTCGGCGATGGCGTGCAGGGTGAGCGTGGTCTTGCCGCTCGACTCCGGGCCGTAGATCTCGACGATGCGGCCGCGCGGATAGCCGCCCACGCCCAGCGCCATGTCCAGCGCGAGCGAGCCGGTCGGGATCACCGGGACCTGCGCGGAGGCCTCCTCGTCGCCGAGGCGCATGATGGCGCCCTTCCCGTAGGCCTTCTCGATCGAGCCGATGGCCAGGGACAGCGCTTTCTCGCGGTTGGGGTCGGTCGCCATTGGAAAACTCTCCTCCATCTCGGCTGCGGGGTCGGCTGCGAGACTCCCCCCGCGCGAATGCGCGGGCCTGGGCTCGCCAGGTTCATCACCGCCGACGCCGTCTACGCCCGGTCGCCCGGGCAACTGTCGATCCGTTCAGTATCAGACACCGCGGCGGGGAGCAATGCCCCTCGGCTCGGCGCCTACCACTCGCGCGCCACCGATGGGGACGCCGCGAACGCTCTCGTCCATGATCTCGCGGAGTTTCTGCCCACGAGCTGCTCCACCAGACGCAGCCGCCATCCCGCCGACTGACGCCGAGCGTGATTTTTTCGAATCGAAGTCGATCGCGAGGCGCGAAATCGGTCCGGTCACGCGACGCTGGACCGCGAAGAGGCGCGGATCCGAGGGATCTCGTGATCCCTCAGCCCTTGGCCGCCCGCACGATGGCGCGCAGGGCCAAGAACGCGCTCATGCGCCGGATGCGCGCGCGATCGCCGCTCAGCCGGTGCTCGATGACCTCGGTCTCCCGATCCCGCCGCGCGACGCCCATCCAGACCGTCCCCACCGGCTTGGACTCGGTCCCGCCGCCGGGCCCGGCGATGCCGGTGATGGACACGGCGATGTCCGAGTCCGCCACCCGGCGCGCGCCGTCCGCCATCGCCTCCGCGCACTCCGCGCTGACGGCGCCGTAGGCGCGCAGAACGTCCGAGCTGACACCGAGCACGCGGGTCTTGGCCGCGTTCGAGTAGGTCACCGCATCGAGCAGGAGGTAGTCGGAGCTGCCCGGCACGTCCGTGATCAGCGAGCCCACCATGCCGCCGGTGCAGCTCTCGGCGAGCGCCACCGTGAGCCGCCGATCGCGCAGCACCCGGCCCACGTGCTCGGCGAACGAGACCTCGCCCTCCCCGTACACCGTCTCGTCGAGGCGCCCGCGGACCTCCGCCGCGACACGGGCCGCCCGCTCCTCCGCCTCGGCCTCGGAGGCCGCGCGGACGAGCACCTTCACCTCGATCTCGGGATACGTGGCGCGGTAGCCGAGCGTCACGCCCTCGAACGCCTCTTCGATCCCCGACAGGCGCTCGCCGACCTGCGACTCCGGCAGACCGAAAGTGCGGAGCCGGATCTGATGGGTGAGCCGGTCGCCACGCGGCGCGATCTCGGGCTGCACGCGCTCGGCGAACATGTGCTCCATCTCCCGCGGCACGCCCGGCAGAAAGAAGCAGCGGCAATCCCCGAGACTCAGCGCGAACCCGGGCGCCGTGCCGATCGCGTTCTCCAGCACGCTCGCGCCCGCCGGCACGTCCGCCTGCTTGGCGTTCGAAGGCGACATCTCCCGCCCCGCGGCGGCGAAGCGTCGCTTGATGGCCTCCAGCGAGGCCTCGTGCCGCATGAGCGAAACGCCCGCGGCCCGCGCCGCCGCTTCGGCGGTCACGTCGTCGGTGGTGGGACCGAGCCCGCCGGTGACGACCACGATTGCGTGCCCTTCCGCGAGGCGCGCGAGGGTGCGCCGGATCGCCTCGACGTCGTCCGCCACGACGGCGTGCTCGTCGATGTCGAAGCCGATCCGCGTCAGCTCGTCGGAGAGCCACGCGGCGTTGGTGTCGACCAGCTCGCCACGCGTGAGCTCGGTGCCGATACAGAGGACGGCCGCTGTCATGATTCTCGATCGCGCCCGATCTCCGGAGACGCTCCAACGCCCCCGATGAACTTCGTTTCCAAGAGCTCGATTCAAGACCGCGGACCGAGTCCCGGCGAGCACGACGGGTCCGAACTCCGTTTGGCCGAGAGGAGGAAATGCCGAAGCATTTTCGACGAACAGCCGGGCGGAAAGCGGGCCCGTTCCACCGACGGGGCGACGGGAGCGGCGCAGAATCGAACTCCTGGCGGAAAAGGGCACACAGCCTAGGTTTCACGCGCGACGCCGTCAAGCGGCGACACATGGCCCGCGAGGGAGGCTCGTGGTACGACGCCCGCGGGGTCGGGACCGGGCCGCGGATCTCGGGTGATGACGTCCCGATTTGGATACTGGGCCCGGCAACGGGGCCCGGGAACAAAGCCGAAGGCCCCGTGTACTGATCCGCACGTCTTTCAGTCACTCGCACATTTCATTCACGCGCAGGGAGCGAGGAGCCTTCCAACGATGAAGAGAACCACATGGACGAGGCTCGCCGTGGGGCTCGGCCTGCTCGCCGCCGGGACGGCGGGCACGCTGGCCGCGGCGCAGCGAGGAGAGCAACCGACGGCGCACGCCGCCGACGCCAGCGAGGACTCACCGCTCGCGCGCCTGCCCATCCGGCGCGAGCAGCTCGACAACGGGCTGCGCGTGGTGCTGAGCCCCGATTGGACGGTGCCGACCGTCGGCATCGCCGTCTACTACGACGTCGGCTCGCGCAACGAGGTCCGCGGTCGCTCCGGCTTCGCCCACCTCTTCGAGCACATGATGTTCCAGGGCTCCGAGAACGTCGCGAAGGGCGAGCACTTCTCGCTGATCATGAACCGCGGCGGCTCGATGAACGGGACGACCAGCGAGGATCGGACGAACTACTTCGAGACGCTGCCGAGCAACGAGCTCGCCCTCGGTCTGTGGCTGGAGGCCGACCGCATGCGCTCGCTGGCCGTCACGGAGGAGAACTTCGAGAACCAGCGGCAGGTGGTCATGGAGGAGTTCCGCCAGAGCTACCTCAACCAGCCCTACGCGAAGAGCTTCCTCCGCATCAACGAGCTCGCGTTCGGCGACTACTGGCCCTACGCGCACTCGACGATTGGCGCGATGGAGGATCTCGAGAACGCGCCGCTGAGCGCGGTGCAGCAGTTCTGGCAGACCTACTACGCGCCGAACAACGCCGTCGTCAGCATCTCGGGCGATTTCGATCCCGACGAGGCGATGCAGCTCATCCACCGCTACTTCGCCAGCGTCCCCTCGCGCGAGGTGCCGGACTTCGAGCCGCCGCCGCTCTCGCCCCAGACGAGCGAGCGCACGGACACGATTGAGGATCCGCTGGCCGAGCGGCCGGCCTTCCACGTCGCCTGGCACATCCCGCCGGACCGCGAGCACGACCACTACGCCCTCGAGATGCTCTCGCTGGTGCTCGGCGACGGCGAGTCGTCGCGCCTCTACCAGGAGCTGGTCAAGGAGCGCGAGTACATGCAGTCGGTCTCGGTGTCGACCGACGATCGGCGCGGGCCCGATCTCTTCAGCGTGTGGGGCATCGTCAGCCAGGGTCACACCGGCGCCGAAGTCCGCCCGCTCATCTACCGGCAGATTCGAGCGCATCGCGCACGACGGCGTCAGCGCGCGCGAGCTCGAGAAGGCCAAGAACCGGGTCCGTTCCATCTTCATCTTCGGCCTGCAGTCGAACCTGCAGCGGGCGCAGCGCCTGGCCGAGTACGAGACCTACTGGGGTAACGCGGAGCTCATTCGCGGCGAGCTCGAGCGCTACCTCGCCGTCACCGACGACGACATCCGCCGGGCGGCGGGCCAGTACTTCGCGCCCACCAACCGCACCGTCCTCGACGTGGTGCCCGTGACCCAGCAGCAGCAGCAGGAAGGAGGCGCGCAATGAACCGCGTCGTCATGCTCTCGCTCTCCGCGGCGCTCGCGGCGAGCTGCGGCGGGCCGCAGCAGCCCCAGACCGACGAGGAGACCACGGCCGGCAACGAGACCACCGTCGAGGTGATCCGCGAGGAGCCGCCGCACGAGGAGGCTCCCGCGTCCGGGCCGCCGCGTGACATCCAGTTCCCGGAGATCACGCGGGCCCAGACCACCTCGGGGCTCGAGCTCAACACCGTCCGCTACGGCGACCTGCCGCTCGTGTACCTACGGCTGGTCGTGAAGAGCGGCGACGCCAGCGATCCGGCGGAGCTGCCCGGTCTCGCGCACATCACCGCCGAGATGCTGAAGGAGGGCACGCGCAGCAAGACGAGCGCCGAGCTCGCCGAGTCGGTCGACTTCCTGGGCGCGAACCTCTCCGTCGGCTCCGACGAGGAGAACACCTACATCATGGTGTCGGCGCTGCGCGATCACCTCGACGACGCGATGCAGATCCTCGCCGACGTGACGATGAACCCGCGCTTCGCGGAGACCGAGCTGCGCCGGCTCAAGCACCGCGAGCTCGACCGGCTCGCGCTCTCCTCGCAGCAGCCGCGCTACCTGGCGCGCCGCGAGCTCTACCGCGGGCTCTACGGCAACCACCCGTACGCGCACGTGGACACCACGCCCGAGGCGGTCGAGCACATCTCGCGCCGCGATCTCCGCACTTGGCACCACACGCACGTGGTGCCGAACAACAGCTTCCTGGTGGCGGTCGGCGACGTGCAGCCCGACCAGCTCCGCCAGTCGGCCGAGCGCGCCTTCCGCGGCTGGCATGCCCGCCCGGTGCCCGAGACCGAGTACCCGAACCCGCCCGAGCGCACCTCGCGGCAGGTGGTGGTGGTCGACCGGCCCGAGTCGGTGCAGTCGGTCATCTACGTCGGCAACCTGGCGCTCTCGCGCAACGATCCGAATTTCGTACCGCTCGAGGTGGCCAACCAGGTGCTCGGCGGGTCGGCGGCGGCGCGTCTCTTCATGGACCTGCGCGAGCAGCGGAGCCTGACCTACGGCGCCTACAGCCGCGTCCAGGAGACGGCCCAGATCGCGCCCTTCATCGCCTACGCCGCCGTGCGCAACGAGGTGACCGAGCAGGCGATGGCCGGGTTCATGGAGCACCTCGATCGCATCGTCGCCCAAGCGGCGCCCGAGCCCGAGATCCAGGACGCCCAGCGCTACCTGAGCGATTCGTTCCCGCTCCAGATCGAGACCGCGGGCCGCGTCGCCTCCATGGTGGAGCAGCTGCGCGAGTTCGGGCTGCCGGACGACTATTGGGACACCTACCGGACCTCGATCCGGGCCGTGACGCCCGACCAGGCGCTCCAAGCGGCCCAGCACTACATCCACCCCGACCAGGCGCTCATCGTCGCGGTGGGCAAGGCGGCGGACATCGTGGAGCCCCTCCGGCGCTACGGGCCCGTCCGCGTGATCGACACCAACGGGGAGGAGGTCTCGACCTTCCCCGCGCTGAGCGAGGGCGAGACCGCGGGAAGCGCGCCGACGGCAGACGCCTCGAACTGACGCGCCCTGCTTCCGAGGCCGTCCGTGCGCTGCGCGGGCGGCCTTCCTCGTTCCGTCGTCGCCGAGCTCGGTGACTGGTGTCAAACGACGCCCGAAGGATTTCCGAGCGCGATAGGTCTGGATTGTCGTTCGGCCCGACGACGAAATGCTGAAGCATTTTGGAGGAGGGACGGGCGGCGAGACGGGCCTGTCTAGCCGGAAAGACGAGGAGCGCTCGTTCGACACCAGCCACCTCGGCCAGCGATTGTCGCCTCGTCCCCGGCTCGGGTAAACTTCCGGCGGCTCCCGCGCATCAGAAGCTTTCGAGCGTCCGGAGCGGGCCCATCCTATGATGTGGCACGGTGACCCTCCGGCCGCCGCCCACCTAGTGTCCCCGCTCCGAACTCCGTTCCGGGTTTTCGTGCAAGTAGCACGAACCCTGCACTTCGTTCGGAGCTCGATCCGTCGTCCCGAAGTTCGAACCGTCGTCTGCAGAAACCCGGGATTGAACTTCGGGCCGCCGGTACCAGCGGAGAACGAAGAGCATGTGCGGAATCGTCGGTTACGTCGGTGACGAAGAGTGCGCACCGATCCTCCTCGACGGGCTCAAGCGCCTCGAGTACCGCGGCTACGACTCGGCGGGCACCGCCATCTTCGAAGACGGCGAGATCGGGGTCGTCCGCGCGGTCGGCAAGCTCAAGAACCTCGAGCAGGCGCTGGTCGCCAAGGCGCCGGCGGGGACGGTCGGCATCGGCCACACCCGCTGGGCCACCCACGGTCGCCCTTCCGAGCTGAACGCGCATCCGCATCTGATCGGCGAGGTGGCCGTCGTCCACAACGGCATCATCGAGAACCACCTCTCGCTGCGCGCGCGCCTGGCCGAGCGCGGCGCCGTCATCGTCAGCGACACCGACACCGAGATTGTCGCTCACCTCATCGACCAGCAGGTGCGGCAGGGCCACGACATCGAGACGGCCGTCCGCAAGGCGCTGGGCGAGGTCCACGGCGCCTACGCGCTGGCGGTGATCAGCCGCGCGGAGCCGGACCGGCTGGTCGTGGCCAAGAGCGCGTCGCCGCTCGTGGTGGGGCTCGGCGACGGGGCCAGCTACTGCGCTTCCGACATCCCGGCGCTCTTGCCCTACACGCGGGAGATGATCTTCCTCGAGGACGCCGAGATGGCGGTCCTCACGCGCGAGGGCGTCCGGATCACCACCCTGGACGGCAAGGTCGTCGAGCGCGCGCCGCAGCGCATCGATTGGTCGCCGGTGATGGCCGAGAAGGCCGGCTACAAGCACTTCATGCTCAAGGAGATCCACGAGCAGCCGCGCGCGATGGAGGACACGCTGCGCGGCCGCCTGGATCGCGAGAACGGCGACATCCACGGCCACGAGATCGGCCTGAGCGACGAGGACGCGGCGCAGATCGATCGCGTCTACCTGCTGGCCTGTGGCACCAGCCATCACGCCGCGATGACCGGGCGCTACTTCATCGAGAAGCTCGCGCACCTGCCGACGACGGTCGAGCTCGCGAGCGAGTTCCGGGGGCGCGACCCGGTGGTCGGCCCGCGCGATCTGATCGTCGCCGTGAGCCAGTCGGGCGAGACCCTCGACACGCTGGTGGCGGCCAAGGAGGCCAAGCAGCTCGGCGCCAAGGTGCTCTCGATCGCCAACGTGATCGGCAGCGCCATCCCGCGGATCAGCGACGCCGCGTTCTACACGCACGCCGGCCCCGAGATCGGCGTCGCGTCGACGAAGTGCTTCAGCACCCAGCTCGCCAACCTGCTGATGCTGGCCATCTGGCTCGGCCGGCGGCGCGGCGCGCTCGACGAGGCGAAGGCGCGCGAGCTGGTGGAGGGGATGGCGCGGCTGCCGCAGACGATGCGCGACGTGCTGCTCGGCACCAGGCAGCTCGTGGCCAACCTGGCCAAGCGCTACAACGACGCGCGGGACGTGCTCTTCCTCGGCCGCGGCCTGAGCTTCCCCATCGCCCTCGAGGGAGCGCTGAAGCTCAAGGAGATCAGCTACGTGCACGCCGAGGGCTACGCCGCCGGCGAGATGAAGCACGGGCCGATCGCGCTCATCGACGCCACGGTGCCGGTGATCGTGCTGATGCCGCGCGACGGCGTCTACGACCGGACGCTGAGCAACCTGCAGGAGGCGCGCGCCCGCGAAGCGCAGGTGATCGCGATCGCGACCGAAGGCGACGAGAGCGCGCGGGACATCTCGAACGACATGGTCGAGATCCCGGAGGTCATGGAGGAGCTCACGCCGTTCTTGACGGTGCTCCCGCTCCAGCTCTACTCGTACTACGTCGCCGATTTCAAAGGCACCGACGTCGACCAGCCGCGCAACCTCGCCAAGACGGTCACGGTCGAGTAGCCGCGCGCCGGACTTGCCGCGGCGGCGGGGTCCCTGTAAGGCTCCGCGCGATGCTCTACGGCGCTCGCGTGGCGGTCGTGGTCCCGGCGCATGACGAAGCGCGCCTGATCGCGCGCACTCTCCGCTCCATCCCGGCGTACGTCGATCACGTGGTGGTGGTCGACGACGCGAGCCGGGACGAGACGGCGCAGCGGGTGGAAGCGCTCGACGATCCGCGCGTGGAGCTGGTGCGCCACCTCGAGAACCGCGGCGTGGGCGCGGCCATCGCCACCGGCTATCGGCGGGCGTTCGGCGCGGGCGCCCAGGTGGCGGCGGTGATGGCCGGCGACGGTCAGATGGACCCGCGCGACCTGGAGGCGCTGCTCACGCCCGTCCTCCGCGGCGAGGCCGACTATGCGAAGGGCGATCGCCTCTCCCACCCCGACGCGTTCGCGCGCATGCCGGTGAGCCGCTGGCTCGGAAACCACGGGCTGAGCGCGGCCACGCGCGTCGCCACCGGGCTCGCCCATCCGCGACTCGCAGTGCGGATACACGGCGCTCTCGCGGGCCGCGTTCGAGGCGCTCTCGCTCGAAGTGATGTGGCCTCGCTACGGCTACCCGAACGATCTCCTCTCGCGCATGGCCGTGGCGGGCCTCGAGGTGCGTGAGGTCGTGGTCCGCCCGGTCTACGGTGAAGAGGTGAGCGGCATCCGGAAGCGCGATCTCTTCACGGTCTTTCCCCAGGTGCTGGCCATCGGCTTCGGGCGCCGGATGCGCCGGGCGCTCGAGCAAGGCGGACCCGTCGCCATCCTGCGCAGCACCAACCGCTGAGCAGGCCGAGCGACGATGGCGACCGTCGGCCTCCTCACGACGAGCTATCCGCGTCACGAGGGCGACGTCGCCGGCCTCTTCGTGCGCGGCTTCGCGCGGGCGCTGGTCTCCCGTGGTCATCGCGTCGAGGTGCTCGCGCCCGAGCCGCGCGAGCCGAGCCCGCCGCCAACCGACGAAGGCGTCGAGATTGTCCACGTGCACTACGCGCCGCGCTGGCTGTCGCGCACCTTCTACGGCGCCGGCGTGCCGGACAACGTGCGGCGCGACCCGCGCGCCTGGCCGGGTCTCGCGAGCTTCCCCGGGGCGCTGGAGCGAGCCGCGCGCGAACGGGTCTCGCGCTGGGACGCGTTGGTCAGTCACTGGGCCCTCCCCTGCGCGCTCGTGGCCGGCCGCGTCCGCGAGGACCGACCTCACCTCGCCGTGCTGCACTCGGCCGACGTCCACCTGATGCGCCGGCTCCCGCTGCGGAGCCACTGGGCCGAAGCGGTCGGCGCGAGCGCCACGCAGCTCCTCTTCTCGAGCGCGGCGCTTCGCGGCGAGCTGCTCGGCTGGGTGCCACCGGTCCCGCGCGCCGACCTCTCCTCGCGCTCGCACGTCAGCGCGATGGGGATCGACGCGGTGCCGCTCCCGGGCCGGCGCGACGCGCGCAAGGCGACGGGCGCGAGCGACTTCGTGGTGCTCGCCATGGGCAGGCTGGTGCCGATCAAGGGGCTCGCCGCGACGCTCGATGCGCTGGCGAGCATGGCGTCGGTCGAGCTCTGGATCGCGGGCGAAGGGCCCGAACGACGCGCGCTCGAGGCGAAGGCGCGAGAACGCGGCGCGAGAGCACGCTTCTTCGGCACCGTCACGGGCGAACGCAAGGCCGAGCTCTTCGCGGCGGCTGACGCGCTGATCCTCCCTTCGCGGCGGGAGCGCGGCGGGCGGACGGAAGGCCTGCCGACCATCCTGTTGGAGGCGGCCTCGGCCGGGCTGCCCATCGTGGCCAGCGACGTCGGCGGCATCGGAGAAGTCTTCGAGAACGAGCGCAACGCGCTCCTGATCCCGCCGAGCGACGCCTTCGCGCTTCGTCACGCGCTCGAACGACTGCTGGACGACCGCGCGCTCCGTCGCCGCCTCGGTCGCGCCGCGCACACCGTGGGGCGGCGCTACCTCTGGCCCGAGCTCGCGCCGCACATCGACGCGCTCCTCTTCGGAGCGTGAGGCTCGGCCAAGGGAGAACCGAGCACGCCGTGGATGGTCGAGCTCCGAGGCGAGCGCTCGAGTGCTCGGCAGCGCGGACCGGCGAACGACGACCACTCCGGGAACGAGATCGGAAGCGGGTCCGCTCGGCCGAAGAAGGCGGGACGCGATCGCGTCCTTCAGGGCTGGATGCGATGCGCGCCGCGCGGCGGGCGCCAGTTGAACTCGGAGGCCGGCACGTCCTGGTTGAGCTGCTGCTGCTCGAAGTCGAACGTGTTGGTGTTGTGGGCCTGGTCTTCGATCAGCACGCGGTGGACGACGCCGCGCCGCTGCGAGCTGCTGTCGACGAAGAGCAGGATCCGCGAGTAGTGCGGGGTCGGCCGGCGGCTGCGGAGCTCGAGGATCTGGCCACCCTGGTAGTGGAAGCGATCGGGCGCGAGCAGCCGGAACGTGAAGTCGTCCTGCAGCCGGCCCGTGCCGGTGAGGAAGCTGAGGGCGGCGGGGAGCTGCGCGTCGCCCATGGCCTGCTCGTAGTACTGCCCAGGTCCGCTGCCCTGATCCGGCGGCTCGTAGACCAGCAGCCGATCGCCGTTGGTGACGATGATCTTCCCGTTCGGCTGGTCGTAGTCGAAGCGCATCATCCCGGGCTTGCGGAAGCGGACGCCGCCCTGGCTCGTCTCCGTGCGGTCGTAGACGCGGCTGTGATAGCGCTGGGTGAAGCGCGCGCTCATCGTGCGGGTCTGGTCGTAGAAGGTCTGGACCCACGCCGCGACGGTGGATGCGTCGGGCTCGCTCTGCTGCGCGCGGACCGGAAGCGCGAGCGCGGCCACCGAGGCGGCCAGCGCGAGCGCGGCGAGCGGGAGGCGATACGAACGGAAACCGTGCTTCATCATCGTCCTTCGAAGGCAGTGGACGCCGGCCCTTGTCCTTCATTCACCCGGCACTCGCAAGTCGAGGCGCCTTCGATGCCCGCCGCGGAAACACATCGGAGCCCCGCGTCGTTCCTCCGGAGAGCGCATCTCATGACCTCGGACCGAGCCCTCGCAGAGCGTGAATGGGTGCCGCCGCAGCCCCGGCGCGACGAAACGACGCGCGGGTCTCGTCTCCCCGAACGGGGCTGTTGATTCCCCCGTAGCGTCTCGCTACGATGTGGCTCACCGGCTCCGATCCGGGCTTTCCCTGGCCTTTTTGACAGTTTAGCTCCCCGTTTCGGTTCGCCAGTCTCTTCTGGACGGAGGTTCCATGAGCAGGTCACAGCACCGCTTCGATCCCTATAAGGAGCTCACGCACTTGGAGGCGCGCCACAAGCGCCTCAAGGAACAAGTCGCCGAGTTCGAAGCCCGGCTCACGCTGACTGCACGAGAACAGCTAGCGCTGCAGAGGCTCAAGAAACAGAAGCTCGCGACCAAGGACGCCATCCAGCGGCTCCAGTAGGTCGAACGACACGGCGGGGTTTCGTCCCCGCCGTTTTCGTTCCGTCCCGCCGGGCTGGTCACGAGAAGCGAGGGCGGCACGACCGTCGGCGGGCCGAGGGCCCGGTCAACGCGAGCGTCCCGCGCCTCACCGCCGGGCGCGTGCGTGCGACCGCCGGCCGGGCGTCCGGCACGGCGGGATCGCGCCCCGCAGCCCGTCAGATACCGGTCGCCCCAGGGCTCTCGCCACCGCTGGTGACCGTCGCGGCGTTCGTGGGCGTGCCTTCGGTCGCTCCCGGCTGCGCCGATGCGTCGGCGGGGTGATAGTCCATCCCGCGCGGCGTCAGCTCGGTCAGCGTCCGATCCATGATCTGCCGCCACTCCGGACGGAGCCCGGACCCGCGCTCGCCGGCCACCTCGCGGGCGACCGCCAGGTAGTGGAGCGCATCCGCGCGGTGTCCGAGCCGGTACTCGGTCATCCCGCGCAGGTAGTAGCATCGAGCCCGCATCTCGGGATCCGATCGACGGCGCGTCCGACTCCAGGTCGGTCAGCCAGACGAGCGTGTCCTCGTAGCGCGCCTGCTCGTAGGCGGTCTCGGCCCTATGCATGTCGTCCCGCACTGCCGCGCATCCGGCCAACGCGACGAGCGAGAGGATCATCCCGAAGCGAGCTGCGTACCTCATGGTGTGGATGGTACCTCCACCCGCGCCAACGCGGCACGCAGGAATGTGCACCGCCGCCGCACCGTTCTCACCGTGAGGCTCTGGAATCCCACGGCGGCGGGCACTACCCTCTTGGATGGAACGTTCTCCGTCGCTCGATGACATCGGGCGTTCCAAAGGTCAGCGCCCGGCAGGCTGCAACCTACCGGGCGCTGAAAAAAGCCGGCGAAGCCGGAAACGCGAAGCCGAAGCGTTCGATACGAGAAGCGAAGCGAGAAAAAAAGACAGGGCTACGGCAAGCGAAGCTCGAGCGAACCAAGAGCAAGCTGAAGAAGGAAAGCCAGCGTCTCGTCCGAGAGCGTGCAGCAACACGCGGGACGAGCCGTGAAGCGAAGAAAGCGAAGCCGGAGGGACGAGCCCGGGATACGAAAGGGGTGTCGTGGGCTCGTGAAGGCCGGAGGGACCGACCTGATAAGCGAAGAGCAGGTCGAATCGCAAGCCAAGTGATGGGTGGCGGTCGAGGTTTGGGGCCTCGGTCGCCACTCGCGTTTTTGGACTTGCAACGTCAGTGCCAGAGCGACGATGTCCGATTTTACGAATGATTTCGTAGAACGGCAGCGGGCCAAGTGGCTACTGGAGCCCTCAACCGGCTCCTCGCCATGACATCGATGTCATGGGGGTCCCCCGCAGAATTCGGCGGTGGAGCTCGTCGAACGCGAATTCGGGCCCGAAAACGCGACTCGGGGCCCGCCGAAGCGAGCCCCGAGAGTTCGATCAGAGGTGCGGCGCCTTATGTCAGCGCTGCGGCCGCGCGACCAGCCAGCCGAGGCCCAGGGCGAGCAGGCCGTTGGTCACGAGCCAGGGACCGACCAGGAGCGCCGGCAGCAGGGCGACGTGGGCCGTCGGCCAGAGCGCCTCGACCAGGAGGAAGGCCGCGCTCCCGAAGCAGAGCCCGACCAGCGCGCTCCGGAACCGGGAGAGGTGCAGCCCCACGGCGACCGCCGCGAACGCGGGAAGGACGCTCAGGGCCAAGAGCCCGGCGTAGGGACCGAGTGCGCTCGCACCGTTGCCGAGCAGGCCCATCGACATCACCGGCTCCAGCGAGGCACCGAGAGCCGGGATCCAGTGCCAGGGGAGCGCACCGAGCCCGCCGGCGAAGAGGACCGCGACCGCCCCGACCGCAACCGGCGCCACGCCGAGACGCTCACGCCGGCGCACCCAGAGCAGCATCAGCGCGGTCAGGCCGAGGGCCATCCCGGCCCGGGCGGCGCCGGTACCCTGAGACGCGAGCTCGAGCGCGCTCGAGGCTTGGACCAGACCGGAGCCGTAGCGGCGCGCGTCGCCGAGATTGTCCGCGCTCTGCTTCAGCATCCGCTCGGCCGTGTCCGGGTCGTGGATGCCCGACGCGTAGAGCAGCGCGCCGATGCCGGCCACGTGGGGCGAGGCCATCGAAGTGCCCTGCCAGGCCAGGTAATCGAAGCGTGAGGGATCGCCGCCGACCAGCGTGTTCTGCACCACGCCGTCGGGCATCCCGTCGTCGTTCTGGTCGACGCGCAGGTCGCCGCCGGGCGCGACCACGTCGAGGCCCTTGCCGTAGCTGGAGTAGAAGGTGAGCGAGCGATCGAAGCGGACGGCGCCGACCGACACCACGTGGTTGTGCCGCGCCGGGTAGTCGACCTTGCTCCGCGAGGCGTTGCCGGCCGCGGCGACGATCAGGACACCCTTGTCATGGGCATAGTCGATGGCCCGCTGGACAGTCCTCGACGACATCCCGCCACCGAGCGACATGTTGATGACGTTCGCGCCGTGGTCGGCCGCGTAGCGGATGGCCGCCGCGATACCGCCGCCAGCCGCCGCGGCCGCTCGCGTCGAGCACCTTGAGCGGCATGATGGTCGCCTCGGGTGCCACGCCGGCCACGCCGACGCCGTTGTTGGTGCTCTGGGCGATGGTGCCGCTGACGTGGGTGCCGTGGCCGTGCTCGTCGTCCGGATGGGCATCGTTGCGGACGAAGTCGTAGCCCTCGACGAAGCGGGTGTCGCCGAGATCGGGCGCTTGCATGAACCCGCCCTCGCTCCGATAGGCCACGCCGGTGTCGATCACGGCCACCACCGCGCCCGTGCCCCGGTTGCGGGTCCACGCTTGCGGCATGCCGATCCGATCGAGGTGCCACTGGTAGGCGTAGTAGGGATCGTTCGGGACGAAGCGGTCGGGCGCATCATTGGGTGCCGGCGCCGGTGAGCTCACCGCGAAGGAGCGCTCCGACTCCGGGATCGCCCAGCTCCGCTCGACCTCGACCACCTCGACGCGAGGGTCGTGCGAGAGGGCGCGCACCACGTCGGCCACCTCGCTCGCGGGCGGACGGAGCCGGAAGAGGTTCGCGTCATCCTCGATCTCGAGGCCCAGCCCCGCCCGGCCGGAAGGCCACGCGAAGGGCGCGATGGCCTGGCGCAGCTCCCTGCCCACGGCGCGCAGATCGTCGTCCGACGCGTCGTCCGCGACGTCGACGAGCACCGCACCGGTGGCGGGATCCACCTCGGTGGGCGTTTGCGCGCGGGACGGCGCCGACTCCCGATCGAGCCGCGCGGTCACCGAGAGGACGAAGAGCAGGCCCACGGCCGCAGCCGCCAGCCCGAGGATCCAACGCGTTTGCTTCCTCACGACTACTCACCCGTAGAGGCGCCCGAGGGCGCCCCCTCCCGTTGGAGGTCCGAACGGCGCGCGCGGGGCCCGCCGATCGAATTGCTACGTATGAGGATAGGACCCGATTCCCCGACCAGCCATCCCCGGGGAATTCCCACGCGTGGCCGTCAGATCAGGATGAGGTCGTCGTCGGTGAGCTCCTCGGCGCTCTCGGCGGCCTCGAGGAGCAGGCGCGTGTCCATCAGACGCTCCTCGCCCAGGTCCCGCACGTAGTCCCCGATCTCGGGTACGGCCTCCACCAGGCGGTCGAAGATCTCGCGCGCCAGGAAGAGCACGGTGCTCTGGGCGGCGGCGGTGACGGTCGCGCTGGCCGGCTCGTCGTTGACGAGGGAGATCTCGCCGAACACGTCACCCGGCCCCAGCGTGGCGAGGAGGATCTTGCTGTCCTCGTCGCGCTTGGACACGTCGACCTGACCGGCCAAGAGCACGAAGATGCCACGCCCCGGCGCGCCCTCCTCGATGATGACCACGCCCTGCGCCACGTCGTGCGCCTTGAAGCGGCGGATCAGATCGAAGCGCTGCTTTCGGTCGAGGGGCCGGAAGAGCGGCGCGGTGGCCAGCAGGTTGTTGAGCAGGCGCTCGCGGGTGAACTTGTCGAGCGCCACCGCGATCGTGCCCACCGAGCGGGAGGCGGCGACGAGCGCGTCGCGGTCGAACTCCAAGAGATCACAGTCCGTCTGGGCGGTGACCGTCGCCGTGCGCGGCGAGGCGCTGACGAGCGCCATCTCCCCGAAGATCGCGCCCTCGTGGAGCACCGCGAGGTTGCTCTCACCGCCGTGGGCCAGATGCTTGCTGACGCGCACCGAACCGCGGGCGATCACGAAGAAGCTCTGGCCGGGCTGACCTTCGGCCAGGATGACGTCGCCGGGTCGGGCGCGGCGCAGCTTCAGGGGTCCCAGGATGGCGGCGAAGTCCGAGCCGGGCAGCTCGCTGAAGAGCGGCAAGGGAGGCAGCTGCTTCGGGTAGACCCGGCCCGCCCGCGTCAGGTCCGCGCCCAGTGCCTCCGCCCGCGCGACCAGCTCCTCCGCCGGCGGCAGCGCAGGCAGCTCGAAGTCGTCGGGCAAGGGATCACTCTCGTCGCCCGGCACGACCCGGATGCCGCAGCCCAAGCGCTCGGACTCGCGCGAGTAGAGCTCGGCGAACCCGGTCATCAGGCCTTCGAGAAGCGGCTCGAGCGTGGTCAGGATCTCGATGGCGACCAGCGCCCGCAGCGGGTGGCCGGCGTGCGTGGCATGCCGCGCCAGCGCCGTGTACACGACGGCCGCGCGCTGCACTTCGCCCAGCGCGAGCAGCGAGTCCGCCAGGCGCAAGCGGGCGTCCAGGCTGAAAGGCGAGAGATCCAGCAGCGTGGTGTAGGCGTGGAGCGCGTCGGCGTAGCGGCCCTCGAAGAGGCGGGCGTCGGCGTGCGCGCGAAGGTCGGCAAGGGTCTTCACGACGCCGGATGGTATCGCAACCGGGCGCGGCCGAGGACCACCCGGCCATCCCAATGCCCACCCGACGACATCCCACACATACACACACGTAGGCGAATGCCGGGCGGCATCTGTCGCCCGGGTGCGGTATGCTGTGCCCCGTTCGTGGTGCCTCACCGCGGCTCCGAGCCAGGTCGCCATCCATGAGCAGCGACAGCAGCTTCCCCCACTCCTCCGACCGACGGGCCTCGAGCCCGGCGCCGCCGCGTGCGGAATCGCCGGGCGCGCAGGTGCTCGAGTTCCCGACCGACGAGCTGAGCAGTCCCGGTCAGCCGGTCCCGGCGGGCACGTGGGCGAGCGTCGACGAGGCGGGGAACGAAGACCCGAGCCGCAGCACCGACCGGCCGGTCACGCGCCGTGCCGCGCAGGAGATGGCGCAGGTCGTCGCCTTCCCGCGCAACGTGGGCACCCACAAGCGCCGGCGCGCCGAGCCGCCGGCCGCGCGGGAGTCGTCCGGCACGCAGCGCACTCAGACTCCCAGGATTGGGGCGCCGGTCGCCGACGTGCCTCCGGTCACGGACGCGGAGGAGGTCGAGCTGCCGGCGTTTCTCGCGTCGGAGCTGCTCAAGCAGGACTGGTATCCGAAGACGCCGCTCTGCCGGAGCCTCCGCTGGGGCGCGCTGGGGATCGGCGCCACGGGGGCGATCGGCGTGCTCGGCTTCGGCGGGCTCTCGGCCGGGGCGTTGGTCTTGGTCGGTCTGTTGGCGGCATGTGCGCTGGCGGGCGCGCTGCCCCTGAACGCAGAGCGCCGAGGTGTGGCGCTGGCGATCCTCGGGCTCGCCGGAACCGGCTGCGCCGGCTGGATGCGAATGGAAGGCGGGCACGACCCGGCGGCCTTGCTCCTCGTCGGTTGCATCACGCTCTCGGCCTCGGCGCTCTTCTTCCGCGCGGCCCATCGCACGTCGCGCTTCGCCAGGACGTTGGTGGGCGTCGGTCTGGCCGCCACGGCAGCATGGTTGGTGCTCACCGGCAGCCTCGACGCGCTGGTCGTGGAGAGCCTCGCCTGGCAGGACTGGATCTCTCCTGCGTCGCGCATCGTGCTGGGGCTCGTGGTCGTCGCCACGCTCCTGACCTTCGTCGACCCGACCGGGCACGGGGGAGCCTGGGCGGCGGGCGGCTCGTTCCTCGGCTGGATGGCGCTCGACACGGCAGGCGTCATCGCTCTCGCCGCGTGGCCGGCCCGGGGCGCAGGCGCGATCGCGTTCGGGCATCCGGCCTGGCTGGCCACCCTGGCCTTCCCTTTCCTGGCGGCGCTGACCGCGGGCGGGCTCTGTCAGGTGTGGGTGCTCGCCTCGCGGGCCCCGGCGGGCCGCCGCGAAGCGCCGAGCCGCGCCACCCTCGCCTGAGCGCCGATCGCTCGCTCACCGGGCCAGCGGGCGGCGCCACCCCCACCTGAGCGCGCCGCCCCGATCGCTCGCTCAGTGGGCGGAGCCACCGCTCGCTCACCGGGCCAGCGGGCGGGGCCACCTGCGCCTGAGCGCGCCGCCCCGATCGCTCGCTCAGCGGACCAGCGGGCGGGGCCACGCCGCGAGGAGCACGACGAGGCACGTCCGGCCCCGATGATCGTGGGCGCGGCCGATGCCGACATCGGTGAAGCGGCGGTCCGAGAGCGCGGCGCGGTGGCTCGGGCTCTGGAGGAGCGCGGCGTAGGCACGAGACGGATTGGCGGCGCGCGCGACGACCTCGCCGACGTGCCGGGCGCTCAGGCCGGCGTGAGCCAAGCGTTCGCGAGGATCGCCCCCTCGGTCGACGTGCGAGACGCGGCCCTCACGGCACATGCGGGTGGCGTGGGTCTCGGCCACGTCGGCCAGGAGCCGGTTGTCGCGCAGGGCCAACAACGACTCGTGCTCGCGAAGGTGCGCGATGCGAGCCCGAACCGGCTCGTCCGAGTCGGCGACGATCCGCGTGACGCCTCCGCCGAACCGCCTCTCCGCGATTGGTCGCGGACCGCCGGGGCCCTCGGCGACGAGCTGAGCGCGGAGCGGCGGCCTCAGATCGCCCGGGAGGGTCAGCGCCTCGCCCGAGCGAGCTTCGTGCTGCCAGATCGTGCCCGCCGCGTCCTCGACGTAGAGGTGGGCGTCGCCCCAGCCGGGCGCCAGCTCGACCCGCAGGCGCGAGTCGCTCAGCGCTTCGATGCGACCGGCACGAGGGGCCGAGAGCACCAGCCAGCGGTCGTCGAAACGGGCGTCTCCACACGCGAGCGGCGTGCCGCGACGGCGGCGGACCCGGTCCAGGAAGCGCTCGCGGCGACCGGCATCCCCGTCGCGAATGATCAGCGCGTCCACCACCGGAGCGTCCGAGCCCTGTGCGCGGACGATCTCGAGGAGCGCCTCCGCCGTGGGCGGCACGTCGCGCTCGAGGATGGCGGCCGCCGCCCGCGCCAGGGCGTCGTCCGGCGTGCAATCCTGGGCCTCGGCCACGGGGACTACGAGGCCGAGGGCGACGAGCCCGACGATCAGCGTGAGGCGCACGCCGACACGATCGCATCTGCAGGCGCGCCGGTCAGGAAAACGGCTCGTCCGTCGCGGCGGTGCGAGCGCCGTTCGACTCTCGCCGAGCCGGCGTTCCCACCGGCTCGGCGCGATCACGCCTCCTGGGGCGGCTGCTCGGGCGGCTGCTCGGCCGGCTGCTCCGCGGCGGCGGCGGCGGCGGCGGCTTGGTCCTCGCGGTAGTGGCAGTGCTTGTACTTCTTGCCGCTGCCGCACCAGCAGGGATTGTTGCGACCGACCTTGGGCTTCTCGCGCTTGATCGTCTGCGGCTTGGGCGCCGCGGCGGGGACGGCGCGACCACGGGCGCGGGCGGCACGACGAGCCGCGCGCGACGCAGGGAGCGGCTGGGACCCCGGCGCCGGCTCGACTCCCCCCGACGCGTCGGCCGGCGCGCCGGTCTGCTGCGCTTGCTGCTGCGTCATCGGGTGGTTGGCGTTCATCTTCGAGAGCCGCTCTTCGGCCTCGCGACGGCGCTGCGCCTCGGCGCGCTCCACGTCCTCCTGGCGGATGATCTGCACCTGGAAGATGTTGGAGGCGACGTTGCCCTTGATGCGCTCCATCATCGCGAGGAAGAGATCGTAGCCCTCGCGCTTGTACTCCTTCTTCGGGTCCCGCTGACCGTAACCGCGCAGCCCGATCCCGTCGCGGAGCTGCTCCATCGACGCGAGCTGCTCGAGCCACTGCCGGTCGATCTCCCGCAAGAAGAAGTTGCGGAAGGCGCGCAGGTAGACCTCGGCGCCCGCGTCGCTCTCCTTCTTCCGGAGGATGGCCTCCGCGTCGCCGTAGAGCTTGCGTGCGATCTCCTCGACGTCGGCGAGCTCCTCGATGCCCGTCGCCTCGAACCCGAATTGCTCGTTGAACGCGCTCTTGAGACCGTCGATGTCCCAGTCCTCGAAGTGCTTCTTCGCGGGGCAGGAGCGCTCGACCATCGTGCCGATGATCTCGTCGACCAGATTCGAGCATCCGCTCGCGCTGCTCGGTCAGCGAGAGCGCGACCTCGTCCTCGAGGTGCGCCAGCGTCGCGGCGGGATCCTTGGCGAGCTGCTTGTCGATGGGCAGGCGACAGCCGAACCATTCGTAGACGTCGCGCTCGAGCCGCAGGCGCCGGATCTCGCCGAGCTCCTCGACCGGCGTCGCGTAGGCCTTCTCGCGCCAGGCCTGGATCTCCTCGTTCGTCGCCTCGCGATCGAAGGTCGGCGAGCCGTGGATCTGGACCATCTGCTTCAGGATCGGCGCCAGGCGCTCCTGCAGCTTCGGATCCGCCTCGGTGACGATGCGGGTGGGCCCCTTGCCCTTCTTCGCCTCGTCCTCGGTCGGCAGAACGCGGTACTGGCCCTCGAGCACCTGCTTTCGCAGCGCGTAGATGCTCTTGCGCTGCTGGTTCATGACGTCGTCGTACTCGAGGAGGTTCTTGCGCATGTCGAAGTTCCGCTCTTCGACCTTGCGCTGCGCGTTCTCGACCGCGCGGGTCACCCACTTGTGCTCGATCGGGACGTCCTCCTCCATCCCGAGGCGATCCATCATCCCCTGGATGCGGTCGCCGGCGAAGATGCGCATCAGGTCGTCTTCGAGCGAGAGGTAGAAGCGGGAGCGGCCGGGATCGCCCTGGCGGCCCGAGCGACCGCGGAGCTGGTTGTCGATCCGGCGCGACTCGTGGCGCTCGGTGCCGATGATCGCCAGGCCGCCGGCCTCGAGGACCTCTTCCTTCTCGGCCTTGCAGATGTCCTCGTACTTGCGCTCCTCCTCGAGGATCGCCGCCTCCAGCGCCTCGTGGTCGTCGAGCAGCTCGCGGTTGTCCTCCGCCCGGGCCCGCTCCATCAGCTCGTGCCGGGCGAGCATGTCCGGGTTGCCGCCGAGGACGATGTCGGTGCCGCGGCCGGCCATGTTGGTGGCGACCGTGACGGAGCCCTTCCGGCCCGCCTGCGCGACGACGTACGCCTCGCGTTCGTGCTGCTTCGCGTTCAGCACGTTGAAGGGCACCTTGGCCTTCTTCAGCATGCGCGCGAGCGCCTCGGACTTCTCGACGCTGGTGGTGCCGACCAGCACCGGCTGGCCGCGCTCGTGGCAGTCCACGATCTCGTTGAAGACCGCCTTGAACTTCTCGGGCTCCGACTTGTAGACGAGGTCCTCTTCGTCGGCGCGCGTGATGGGCTTGTTGGTCGGGATGACCTGGACGTCGAGCTCGTAGATCTTGTGGAACTCGCCCGCCTCGGTGTCGGCGGTGCCGGTCATGCCCGAGAGCTTGCCGTAGAGGCGGAAGAGGTTCTGGAACGAGATCGTCGCCAGCGTGCGGTTCTCGCTCTTGATCGGGACGTGCTCCTTGGCCTCGACCGCCTGGTGCAGCCCGTCGGACCAGCGGCGCCCCGGCAACACGCGGCCGGTGAACTCGTCGATGATCAGGACCTCGCCGTTCTGGCTGACCATGTAGTGCTGGTCGCGCTTGTAGAGCGAGTGGGCCCGGAGCGACTGCATCAGGATGTGCAGCGACTCGAGGTTCACCGGATCGTAGAGGTTCTCGACCTCGGTCAGCCCGTTGTCGTGCAGGAGGTGCTGGATCCGCTCGATGCCCTCCTCGGTGAGCGTCACCGAGTGGTTCTTCTCGTCGACCTGGAAGTGCTCGTCCTTGCGCAGGCGCAGCACCTGGTCGCTGATCTTCGTGTACTTGTCGCTGGCGGTCTCGCCGGGGCCGCTGATGATGAGCGGCGTGCGCGCCTCGTCGATCAGGATCGAGTCGACCTCGTCCACGATCGCGTAGTGCAGATCGCGCTGGACGTAGTCGTAGATACTGAACTTCATGTTGTCGCGCATGTAGTCGAAGCCGAACTCGTTGTTCTGCCCGTACGTGATGTCGGCTCGATACGCGCGCTTCTTCTCGGAGTCCGGCTGCTGGGGGACGACCACCCCCACGCTCAACCCGAGGAAGTTGTAGAGGCGACCCATCCACTCCGCGTCGCGGCTGGCCAGGTAGTCGTTGACCGTGACGA
This sequence comes from uncultured Pseudomonadota bacterium, assembly GCA_963832725.1. Taxonomy (GTDB): domain Bacteria; phylum Myxococcota_A; class Polyangia; order Polyangiales; family Sandaracinaceae; genus JAEZBP01. Next base: position 1,156,405 of record CAWHVG010000002.1, on the reverse strand, counting down.
CGTGCACGCCCTTGCCCTCGAGGGCGTTGAGCACGCAGGGCAGCGTGGCGACGAGGGTCTTGCCCTCACCGGTCTTCATCTCGGCGATGCGCCCCTGGTGGAGCGTGATGCCGCCGATGAGCTGCACGTCGTAGTGCCGCATGCCGAGCGCGCGGCGGGCGCCCTCGCGGGTGATCGCGAACGTCGGCACCATGATGTCGTCGACCGAGGCGCCGTTGTCGACCTGCTCGCGCAGCTCCGCGATGCGGGCGCGGAGCTGATCGTCCGAGAGCTTCTCGACGTCGGGCTCGAAGTCGTTGATGGCGGCGACCAGGGGGCGGAGCTTCTTGAGCGCGCGCTGGTGCTTGGTGCCGAAGAGCTTCTTGAGGATGTCTTGGAGCATGCGTTTTCGGGGCCCCGGAGCGGGTGACCGCGGAGGTTAGGCCCTGGGGCAAAGGGGCGCAATGAGCGGTCCTGACCCATCGGGCAGGGGTGCCGACGCCCGGAATGGTGGGGACCTCGTACCGGCGGCCCGAGGTCCGCTCCGACGCTGTGGCAAGGGGGATTGGGACTTCGGGACTTCGGTACGCCGAGACCCGAACGAGGTGCAGGGTTCGTGCTGCGTGCACGAAGCCGGAACGGAGCTCGGGCCGGAACTACAGTTCGGGGAGGGGGACGATTCCAGCGACCCGCGGCGGCGGCTTCGATGGCCCCGCCGACCTGTCATTCGAGCAGGTGCGCGCGCGCCACGATCAGCGTCGCCGCCCCCAGGAAGGCGAGCAATACGGTGGCCACGAGGACGAGCGCAGACAAGAGGGTGCGTCGTCGATGGCGGCGACTGGCCAGCTCCGGGTCGCCCGTCTCGTCCATGATCCGCTGCGCTTCGAGCGCCGCTTCGATGCCGCGCCGCAGGAAGACCATCGCCGCCAGGACGAGGCCGAGCAGGAGCGCCACGATGGCGGCGACCCGGAGGTGCTCCCGCCGCGACGCCAGCCGGGACTCGTCGGCCGCCCGCCCGCTGACCGCCTGCGGCAAGGAGTGCACGGCGTCCTCGACGCTCGCGGCCGCCCAGGCGAGACGCAGCGCGCGATCGCCCGCCGGAGCGCCGCCGAGCGAGGCGATCGCAGCGTCCGCGGCGGCATCGACGGTCTGCCCGGGCGCGCGGACCACCAGCACCCGCGACGCGGAGCGGTCGGAGGCGAAGGGATCGGTGTGGACCTCGAGCCGCCAGCGCCCGGGCGTCAGGGCGAAGGGCAGCGGGATGGGATCGTCCGAGGGCGCGAACGAGCCGGTCCGCGCCCAGCGGCCGTCCTGGTAGGCCTCCACCATCACGCCGGGGCGATCGCCGAGGACGTGTACCGAGAGCTCGGGGGACTCGCCCTCCGCCACGACCCGCGGCTCCAGCTCGAGCGCCGGCGTGGCCAGCGCGACCGGGAGCTGAACCGTGCGCCGGCCGACCTCTTCGCCGCCGCGCGTGGCCACCAGATTGACATTCGCTTCCGGTCCGTGGATCACGAGCGGGATGCGGACGAGGCCGCTCGTCTCCTCCGCGCTCGTATGCTCGGGCGTCACGGCGGGCGCGGCCTCCGCGTGGATGGCGGCCGCCGGGGCCCCCACGTGGACCAACAGATCGCAGCGCTGCTCGGGCACGCAGGCGCCGCCGACCACCCGCACGTCGAAGGGCGAAGGCGGGCTCTGGCCCTGGATCGGCAAGAGCTCGAGCTGCTGGAGCGCGCCCGCCAAGCGGCCCAGCACGGGCACCGCTGGCGCGTCCCGCCGCACGTCCAAGCTCGTCCACACGCTGGCCACCGGATCGCCGTCCGAGAGCGCGATCGCCTGCAGGTGCAGCCGGCCGTGCAGCCCCTCCGGCAGCACGAGCACCCCCTCGGCGCCGCCCGCCACCGAGGGCGCGAGCCGGGCGTGGGCGCGGATCCGCTCCTCTCCATCGCGCAGGCGCACCTCGACGGGCATCGAGGCCAAGCGCGGGCCGTCCGGCATCTCCAGCCGGTCGAAGACCAGCGCGCGGACGGGGACCGTGGCGCCGGGCACCGCGGCCTTCGGCGCGATCACCTGCAGCTCGTGGTCGATGCGCATCTGCTCGCCCATGAACACCGCGAGCACGATCGCGAAGACGGCCACGGGCACGCCGCCGCGCAGAGCGAGATCGGCGGCGCGGCGCAAGCGGTGGCCACGTGGCGAGGATGCGTGCATGGTGCGAAGGGCTCAGAGCGAAGGTACCCGCGCGGATACCAGGAAGCTCTCGGCGGCGGGTGCGTAAACCCGCGGGCGAACGAAATCCATGGGCTACTGGGTCTACTACCTCGCCGTCCTCCTCGCCTACTGGGCAGCCGACAACCCGTCGGTGCTGGTGGTGCTCGTCCTCTTCTTCGTCCTGCGGCGCTGGATCCCCGATCCCTTCGTGCTCTTCCGCACCTTCGGCCGGATTGGCACGCTGCGCGAGCAGATTGCCGCCAACCCGGCGAACGTGACCGCGCGCCGCGATCTGGCGCGGATCTACCTGGAGCGCCTCCGGCCGCGCTCCGCGCTGAAGCTGCTCGACGAGGCGCTCTCCCGCGACGCCGAGAGCCCCGAGCTGCTCTACCTCCGCGGGCTGGCGCTCCACCGTTCGGGCAAGCACCAAGACGCGCTCTCGCCGCTGGTGGAGGCGGTCGAGCTCGATCCGCGGGTGGGCTTCGGCGAGGCGTACCTGATCGCGGGCGACGCCCTGAGCGAGCTCGGGCGGCACGAGGAGGCGATCGACGCCTACGACCGCTTCGTGGAGCGCAACACCTCGTCCGTGCAGGGCTGGACCAAGCTGGCGCTGGCCCACCGGCGGGCGAAAGAAGAGCAGGAGGCCAAGCGGGCCCTCGACGAAGCGCTCGCGACCTGGCGGCAGGTCCCCGGCTACAAGCGCCGGATGGAGCTCGGCTGGTTCTTGCGCGCCCAGCTCGCGCGGCTCCTGGGCTGACGCTCCGGCGACGCGCCGTGGCTCGTCGGGCCTGGGCGATCGACCACGGCGGCCACCATGCGATGGCGTCCGTCGACGTCCGCGAGCGGCTTCTGCCCGGTCGTCGACGTCATGGGCGTCGAGCAAATCGGCGCCTGCGGCGCCTCAGATCGACGCGGACTCCTCCTCCGCGAGCTCGGCGTCCCTGGGATGAACACCGCACGCGACCGCACCCCGGCCCTCTTCGTCGACCGCCCCGCGCGGAGGCTTTCGAGGAGCGCGCAGGACGCTCCCGTGGAGTGCCCGGGATGCTCCCGTGGAGTGCCCGGGATGCTCCCGTGGAGTGCCCGGGATGCTCCTCCCGACCCATGCGGATGCTCCCGAGGAGTGGTCCGCGCACTCCCGACCAGTGCGCAGGATGCTCCTCCCGACCCATGCGGATGCTCCCGAGGAGTGCCCTGCGCACTCCCCACGAGTGCGCTGGATGCTCCCGTGGAGTGCCAGCGCACTCCCCACGAGTGCCCTGGATGCTCCCGTGGAGTGGTCCGCGCACTCCCGACCAGTGCGCAGGATGCTCCTACCGACCCATGCGGATGCTCCCGAGGAGTGGCCTGCGCACTCCCCACGAGTGCGCTGGATGCTCCCGTGGAGTGGCCAGCGCACTCCCCACGAGTGCGCTGGATGCCCCTCCGGACCCATTCAGATACTCCCGAGGAGTGCCCAGGATGCTCCCGTGGAGCGATTGGGATGCTCTGGGGGAGCCCCGCGATCGGTCCGCAAGAGCCACTGCGCTGCGCTCGCTCGACGGCGGACGCCTGTTCGAACCGCGTGGCATCGGTCCCCGCGGTCGATGAGGCCTCGGGCAAGGGCCGCGTGCATCGAGCAGACACCCGAGCCGACGAGAGCCCGAGCTGTGCGAGCTCGCACCGCACGCTCTCACCGGCCCCCGCGTCCGAGCCGCGGCCTCGATCAGCCGCCGGCGGAGGGACCGGCCTTCATGAACTCGCGGAGCGCCGAGAAGACCGTCTCGAGCTCGGGCTGGTACTTCGCCTGCGCCTTCACCTGATCATTGATCTTGCGGAGCATCTCCCACGCGTCGGCGTCGAAGATCAGGTTCGCCTGCTTGACCCGCTGCAGGATGACCTCGAGATTGACGATGACCTGGTCGATGTCCTCCGAGCGCGTGCACGCGGTGCGCAACGAATCCGCCTGACCCCTGCGGGGGCGATGAAATCGGGGCCTGCCTTGCTCAACGCGTCGGCGGTCAGGGCGCCGACCACGCCGATTCCGTGCCGCGCCTTGGGCAAGAGTTATTGTCAAGAGTTGTGGATAGGGAGCCGATCAGGCGGCGTCCCTTTGCTCACTCTCGCTCGTGTCCCTCTTCGACTTCCTCGCTGACTTGATGGGCTTTGCGCTGGGGCGCTCCTTGCGCGCCCCGTCCTCGAACGTGACGCCCGCACGGACGAGCGGGATGAGTTCGTGGCCGTCCAGCTTCCGCCATCGGCGCTCGGCCATGAGGAGGAGCTTGAAGGCCATCGCGAGCCCGGCGTTGCGGGAGCCGGCCCCCTTCGTGACCCGCTGCCGGAGCTTGACGGTGGCGAAGGTGGACTCGATTGGGTTGGTACTGCGCAGGTGCTTCCAGTGCTCCGACGGGAAGTCGAAGAGCGTCGTCATCCGGTCGAAGTCGGTCTGGAGGCACTTGGTAGCCTTCGGATATTTCGCGCGGAACTCCTTCACAAACGACGCGGCCAGCTCCTCACACTCCGCCTTTGTCGGCGCCTTCATCATCTCGTGGAGATGGGATTTTGCGCGCGGCTGCACGCTCTTGGGAAGCTTGTCGAGAATGTTCGCGATTCTTGTGAACCCAGCACCGCTGTTCGCGCGTCTCCGGGAAGACCTCGCGCAGCGCCGCCCAGAAGCCGAGCGCGCCGTCACCGACCGCCAACGCCGGCGCGCGCATCCCCCGCGCCTTCACGTCGCGCAGGAGCGACAGCCAGCTCTCGGTGGACTCCCGGTAGCCGTCTTCGATTGCGATCACCTCCTTCGTGCCGTCCGGTCGGGCCCCGATCATGACGAGCGCGGCGAGGCGTTCGTCCTCGAGGCGCACGTTGAAGTGCACCCCGTCGACCCAGACGTACACGTAGTCGCGGTCCTCCAGCGACCTCTTCCGCCACGCCCGGTATTCCTCCTGCCACGCGCTCGTGAGCCTCGTGATCGAGCTCGGCGACAAGCCCGCGGCGTCCGGACCGAGCAGCGTGGGAAGCGCCTCCTGGAAGTCGCCCGTCGACAGTCCGCGCAGATAGAGGAGCGGAAGCACCTCTGAAACGTTCTTCGAGCGCCGCATGTAGGGGGGCAGGATCTTGCTCGTGAAGCGTTGCCGCTCCCCGTCCACTACCCGCTTGTCGTTCACACGAGGCGCCCGGAGCCCCACCGTCCCTGCGCCGATCGTCACCTTCCGCTCCCGAGCACGCCCGTTGCGGACCACCAGCGCGCGCCCCTCCTCGTCCCGGCTCGCACCATGCCGCGCCAGATACTCCTCGACCTCCACCTCCAGAGCCGCCGCGATCATCCGCCGCGCTCCCTCGCGCGCCAGCTGATCAAGCGCGCACTCCATCGGCTCGCCCTGAACGTCCTTCTCCTCTACCTTCGGCATCGGCGTACCTTTCCCCGGCCCCCAAGCCGGTCTCGTGTTTTCCAACTCGGAAGGGTACGCCACCCTCTTCACCTCACGTCGATCCACAACTCCTGGGCATATCTCTCCCCACGAGTGCGCTGGATGCTCCCGTGGAGTGGCCAGCGCACTCCCCACGAGTGCGCTGGATGCCCCTCCGGACCCATTCAGATACTCCCGAGGAGTGCCCAGGATGCTCCCGTGGAGCGATCGGGATGCTCTGGGGGAGCCCCGCGTTCGGTCCGCAGGAGCCACTGCGCTACGCTCGCTCGACGGCGGACACCTGTTCGAACCGCGCGGCATCGGTCCCCGCGGTCGATGAGGCCTCGGGGCAAGGGCCGCGTGCATCGAGCAGACACCCGAGCCGACGAGAGCCCGAGCTGTGCGAGCTCGCACCGCACGCTCTCACCGGCCCCCGCGTCCGAGCCGCGGCCTCGATCAGCCGCCGGCGGAGGGACCGGCCTTCATGAACTCGCGGAGCGCCGAGAAGACCGTCTCGAGCTCGGGCTGGTACTTCGCCTGCGCCTTCACCTGATCATTGATCTTGCGGAGCATCTCCCACGCGTCGGCGTCGAAGATCAGGTTCGCCTGCTTGACCCGCTGCAGGATGACCTCGAGATTGACGATGACCTGGTCGATGTCCTCCGAGCGCGTGCACGCGGTGCGCAACGAATCCGCCGTGACCCCTGCGGGGGCGATGAAATCGGGGCCTGCCTTGCTCAACGCGTCGGCGGTCAGGGCGCCGACCACGCCGATTCCGTGCCGCGCCTTGGGCAAGCGCCGCACCTCATCGGGCGACAGGTTCCCCGCTCGTTCCGGCAACGTGAGCGAATCGTCGATGGTGACGCTCACGGTGCCGTGTTCGATCTGTGCCATGACTGACCTCCTCCCTCGTCCGCAGCGTCGACGGGCGCCCGCGAACGATCATGTTGTGACGCGCGACCCTACCAGTTGAAGCGTCGTCTTTCGAACGGGCTCGCGGACAGAGGCTTCCGCGGTCTACGCGCGGCAGCTCGAGCCTAGTCCCCCGGATCCCTGATTTCGATCAGAAGTCACGGGGGGTTGTGGGCGGTGAGGGTGCGCTGCGCGAAGCGGGCGATCTTCGCGAGGATGTCGTCGGCGGTGGCGGTCCAGCGAAACGGCTTGGGGTCGTCGTTGTGGACGGCGGTGAACTCCTCGATCGCCCTCTTGAGAGCGGCGACGCTCGTGTGAGAGCCACGGCGGAGCTGCCGCTGCGTGAGTAGGCCGAACCAGCGCTCGACCTGGTTGAGCCACGAGGCATGCGTGGGCGTGAAGTGCAGGTGGAACCGCGGGCGCTTGGCAAGCCAACGATGCACGGCCGGCGTCTTGTGCGTGGCGTAGTTGTCGAGGATCACGTGGACCTCGAGGTCCTTCGGCACGTTCGCCTCGATCTCGCGGAGGAACTTGAGGAACTCGGTGGCGCGGTGGCGCGCGTAGCACTTTCCGATGACGTAGCCGGTCGCCACGTCGAGAGCCGCGAACAGCGTCGTCGTGCCGTGCCGGTCGTAGTCGTGCGTTCGGCGCTCGACTTCACCGATCCGCATCGGGAGCACGGGCTGGGTGCGGTTCAGCGCTTGGATCTGCGACTTCTCGTCGACGCAGAGAACCAGCGCGTTGTCGGGCGGGTTCATGTAGAGCCCAACGATGTCGCGCACTTTCTCGATCAGCATCGGATCGCGCGAGATGGTGAACGTCTCGCTCCGATGCGGCTTGAGTCCGAATGCTCGCCAGACGCGACCGACCGTGGTGTGGCTCATGCCCAAGTGCTTCGCCATCTGGCGCGTGCTCCAGTGCGTCGCTCCCTTCGGCGTGGTCTCGAGCGTCTCGACCACGACCTTCTCGATGGCCTCGTCGGTGATCTTCCGCGGAGCGCCGGGCCGCGGTTCGTCGACCAGCCCGTCGATCCCCTCCTTCAGGTAGCGCTTGCGCCACTTACCGACGGTATGGCCCGACGTGCGCAGCTTGGCTGCGACGTCGACATCGCTCAGCCCCGACGCACTGGCCAGGATGATCCGCGCGCGAAACGCCAGCCGACGCGCACTACGGGCGCGGGCCGTGTAGCGCTCGAGCGCGGCGCGGTCGTCGTCGCTCAACTCGATGCGTGTCGTGGGTCGTCCGGTACGTGCCATTCCCACCGTAGATCACGGCGCGGAGACTTTTGCAAGATATTTGGGCGACAGGGGACTAGTACGACGGACCGGAAGTTCGGTTCGTCGTACGGCGTGGGGTGGGGGCCCCGCTTGCGGGGGAGGGGGCGCTGCCCCCTCGACCAACATTCGAGGACCGGCGCCCAACCGCCAGCTTGCGGGTCGGTCGCCGGTCGCGGCAAGGAAACCCGGATCGGACTTCCGGGCGCAGGTACTAGCCTCAGCGGACCGTGACGCGTGCCTCGATTTCGTTTCCGAGAATGTAGAGGGTCTCGATGCCGTCCACGTCGCGGGTGGTCTGCCGATATGCGGCGACGCGCATGATCTGATCGCCCGCCTCGAGGAGCGCGAGCATCCGCTGGGTGATGGTCAAGCTGCCGGCGGAGACGGGCACTTGGCAGTGAAGCCGAGAGAGCCGGACGTCCACCGAGTCGGCGTCGAGATTGGGGGACCAGGTCAATGTGAGGTCCCGGTCGCGCGGGAGGTTCCGTCGGCAGGTCGATCCCTGGCGGGGCGGGCTCGACCAACGTGGCCTCGTTTGCGAGAACCTGCGGTCCGCCGTCCACCGAGAGCGTGACGCTGGTTCCGGGATTGATGGTGTCCGCGTCCTGAACCGAGTAGGTGGAGGTGTCGGAACGCGGCGCCGAGGCGCTGACCAGCTCCATTCCGTCGACCGAGGCGTGCATCGTACCGGAGTCGAAGAAATGGCTCGGCCCGCCCCCGTCGGTCACGAGACAGCCGGCCTCGGCGTTGAGCACCCGAAAGCCATCGGCGGTCCCTGCCGCGAAGTCGGGGACCCGGACGTCCTCGAACTCGGCGGCGAGCGTGTAGTGCGAGACGGGAAAGCGCGAGTCGCGGTTCTGGGTGAGGACGACGTATCCGGTGGTGGGGCTACCGGAGCAGGCGCTGGTGATGACCACCGCGAGGAGGAGGTAGAGAGCGCGTGATATCGGTCGCATGTGTCGCCAACGTTTCGAGGTGAGGTGTTCATGCCCGTGTCGAAACGTCGCGACCTGGCGCCACTTGGTAGCACGCGGAACCGTCGGGAGACGTGGCTCCGCTGAGGGCGGATACGTACGCTCCGCTTCTCGGTCGCGATAGCCCGGCGCACGGCGCGGTATACTCGGTGGCCATGGGGCACGCGGCGCACTTCCTCCGTCGGCTGGACCGACTGAACGACCCGCACGTCGAGCTGGCGCTGAGGCTCTACAACGACCCCGAGCTGCTCGGCGCGACGCTCGCGCGGGCGAACCTCCCGGAAGGAGCGGAGCGCGTCGCCATCGCGATTGAGGACCCGGCGGAGGGCCCGTACGTCGTCGTCACGCGGCTCGGCCGCTTCGTCACGTGCCTCGCGCGCGGCATGACGCCGGGCGACACGCTGGTGATCACGCGCGAGCACCTCGACGCCGCCGCGCACCACGTCGAGCGTATGCGGGAGGTGATCGCCCAATCGAAGTACTTCGACAAGAACGAAGGTCTTCTCCGAAAGAAGGTACACGCGCTGTACCAGGCCGGCCCCTACCTGAGCCGCGAGATGTTCGAGGACGTGGCGCGCTGGGAGCCGTTGCTCGGTCACAGTCTGCTGGCGGCTTGCGTCGCCACGAGCACCGAGCTCCTCGAAGCGCGGTCGCTCTTGCGGAACATCACGCGCCCGCGCCGCAAGCACGAAGCGGTGCTGCACCGCTTCTACCAGACCTTCTATGCCTGCGCGCACCTGAACGTCCTGTCGGCGATCAGCCCCGCGAGCCGCGACTTGCTCGCGAAGCTGATCGAGCAGCATCCCGAGATGACGTGGACGTGGATCGGAGTGCGGCACGGAGTCAGCTACCTGCTCGACCGAGCGATGTGGGCCACGGCGCGCTTCGGAAAGATCCTGCTGCCCGGGGCGAAGCTGAGACAGCGGGACGCGATCACGTTCCTGGCGACCATCGACGGAATGCTCAGCCTGGGCATGATCGGCCTCGGCCACGAGAAGCTCCGCGCCGAAGTGCGCAAGGCGCTGCGAGCGCCGATCGCCCGGGGCGACATCGAGCCGGATCCGCGCGCGGAGCCCCTGAGAGACATGTTCCGGGCGATCCTCGACGTCTGCTTCGATCAACCCGAGGATGCGGACAGTCTCGCGCTCCGGATAGGCGGACAGATCGTCCTCGACAACGCGCAGAACCTGCCCGAGCAATATCGGTACGAGCGCCTCGAGGACGTGCCCGTGTCCCTCGCCCGCTCGATCCTCGTGAACACGTCTCAGTGCGTCCTGACGGACGCCGATCAAATAGCGGCCTCGTTCTGGCACCTCCCCTGGCTCGTGCGGGCGGAGCCCTCCGAGCTCTACCTCCCGCACGACCTCGTCGAGGTGATTCGCGGGCCCTGGAGGATGGAGGACACCATCGCGCTCATGGAGATGCAGCGTGCCGAAGAGGGCGTGCGCAAGCCCCGCAAGTCGGAGAAGGTCGCCGGACGCAACGATCCCTGTCCTTGCGGCAGCGGCAAGAAGCACAAACGCTGCTGCGCCGCGAAGTGACCGGGCGGGCTGGATGGTGGCGTGCTCGTCGCCGGGCGATTCCGCGTGGACGCCGAAGGCACGGCTCACGCCGGCAGGGGCGTCGTGTGCGCGCTCAGCGGTCGAGGACCTCGCGGGCGACCCGCTCCGCGCTCTCGAGCGCGCCTTCCATGAAGCCGTGGTGCTCGTGCGCGGTCTCGGTGCCGGCCCAGTGGATGGGACCCGCCGGCGCGCGCAACGCGGCGCCGTGCTCGCCCAGCGTACCCGTCATCGCCAGCCCCACCGGGCAGCCGCGGCTCCAGGGCTCGCGAGCCCAATCCTGCTCCACGTGGTGGGTCGGCTCGGCGGCCCGCGGTCCGAAGCAGCGCGCGAGCTGGTCCCGAACCCGGCGCTTGCGCTCTTCTTCCGGCAGCTCCGAGAGCGCCCGCGCCGGCTGACCGACCGAGAAGGCCAGGAGCGCCGGCTGCCGACCGTCGGCGGAGGTGTTGTCGAACGCGACGGAGAAGGGGCCTTCGTCGCACACGACCTCCCCGCTCATCCCCTCGTCGCGCCAGAAGGCGCGCTCGTAGAGGAGGACGTGCTTGGTGGTGGCGCCGGTCGGGCTGCGGTCGATCACCCGGCGGCGCGCCGGCGGGAGCGCGGGCGTGAAGCGGATGCGGCGCGAGAGGGCCGGAGGGATTGCCACGATGACGCGTCCCGCCCGCACGCTGCCTCCGTCGTGATGCACCGTGACGCCGTCTCCGCTGGCCTCGATGGCGCGGACGGGCGCCGAGGTGCGGACCCGGTCGCCGAGCCGCTCCGCCAGCGCGAGCGCGAGGCCCTGCGCGCCGTCACGGAAGCGCGTCTCCTGCGCGCCGCCCTCGATCTCGATGAGCGGCATCAGCCCGCCGCCGCCCTGCAGGTAGAAGAGGAAGGTCAGCATCGACAGCTCGCACGGATCCACGCCGAACACGACGCGCACGGTCGCCGTCACCAGCGAACGGACCGCGGCGCTTCGGATATGGCGCTGCGTCCAGGCGGCCAGCGTCTGGCCGTCGAGCTCGCGGGCCGCCTCGCTCTCGTCGGGCGCGCGGAGCGAGATGCGCCGGCGCATGCGATCGATGCGGTTGAGCGTGAGCTGCATCTCGATCAGCGAGAGCGGGTCGAGCCGCGGAATCGTGCCGGAGTAGGTCCGCACCTCGCCGCCGAGAACGAGCACCTTGCGGCCCTGCTCGTGGGTCGGAAACGTCTCCAGCCCGAGCTCGCCCGCCAGCCCGGCCACCCGATGCTGACCGGCGCCGATCCACTGCCCGCCGAGGTCGAAGGTGGCCCCGCCGATCCGCCGGCTCAGCAAGCGACCGCCGACCCGATCGCGCGCCTCGAGAACGAGCACGGAACGCCCTGCCCGCGCCAGCAGATCGGCGGCCCGCAATCCCGCCAGGCCGGCCCCCACCACCACGACGTCCACGTCCATCGAGGGCGAGCGTACCGACGATGGGCTCGCGAGACACGCGCCCGTTCAGAACGGGAGCAGAGGCATGCTTCGCAGGCTGGAGGGCGCGAGCTGGCAGCCGCGCTGCGCCAGCGTGATGTCCGCGTGGCTCGGCTTGTGGAGCACCCCTTCGAACGTCAGCCGCAGCGAGACCGATTCGCCCCCCGCCGGGTAGGTCAGCGCTCCGCGCCCCTGCTCGAGCGCGAGCGGCTCGTCACCGGCTGCGCGGGTCACGGAGACGCGAGCCGGCTGCGCGGGCAGCCCCGAGAAGTCCAGCGTCGCCTCGCATGCGTCGCCGCTCCTTCGGGCCCCCTCGATCGCGATGCCGCGGAGCACGGCCTCCTTGTCGAGCGCGAGCGACCACTCGGTCCCCGCGGCCAGCCACGCGAGCAGGAGCAACAGGACCACCCCCAGCACGCCGGAGAGGCTGAACGAACGTCGCGCACCGTCGGTCATCGCGGGCTCCTCCGCAGGACCGAAGTCCGGCGTTCGATGGTAGGTGATCGTATCGAACCTCGGCGAGCACCACCATCGGTGTCCCGCCAAAGGAAAACGGCCCGGAGCCGAAGCCCCGAGCCGTCCCGTGTCGAAGCGCGAGTCGCTCAGCTCGCCGTGGAGATGAGGGCGCGATGACCAGCGCCACGATGCTCATCAGCTTGACGAGGATGTTGAGCGAGGGGCCGGCGGTGTCCTTGAAGGGGTCACCGACGGTGTCGCCCACGACGGCCGCCTTGTGCGCCTCGGAGCCCTTCTCGTGGACCGAGCCGTCCTTCATCTTGAAGCCGCCGCCCTCGAAGGACTTCTTCGCGTTGTCCCAGGCGCCGCCCGCGTTGCTCATGAAGAGCGCGAGGAGCACGCCCGAGACGGTCACGCCGGCGAGCAGGCCGCCGAGCGCCTCCGGGCCCATGGCGAAGCCGATCACGACCGGCGTCACGATGGCCATCGCGCCCGGGAGCATCATGCGGCGGAGGGCCGCCTTGGTGGAGATCTCGACACAGCGCGCCGTGTCGGGCGCCGCGGTGCCCTCGAGCAGACCCTTGATCTCGCGGAACTGGCGGCGGACCTCCTCGATCATGTCCATCGCCGCCTCGCCGACCGCGTTCATGGCCATCGACGAGAAGAGGTACGGCATCATGCCGCCGATGAAGATGCCGGCCATCACCTCGGGCTTGCTGATGTTGATGCCGTCGATGTGCGCGACCTGCGCGAACGCCGCGAAGAGGGCGAGGGCCGTCATGGCCGCCGAGCCGATGGCGAAGCCCTTGCCGATGGCCGCGGTCGTGTTGCCGACCGCGTCGAGCTTGTCGGTGCGCTCCCGGACCTCGGGCTTCTGGTGGCTCATCTCGGCGATGCCGCCGGCGTTGTCGGCGATCGGGCCGTAGGCGTCGACCGCGAGCTGGATGCCTGTGGTGCTCAGCATGCCGAGCGCGGCGATGGCCACGCCGTAGAGGCCGGCGAAGTAGGCCGCGCCCATCACGCCGAACGCGATGAGGAGGATCGGCACCGCCGTCGACTGCATGCCGAGGCCGAGGCCGGCGATGATGTTGGTCGCGTAGCCCGTCTTGGACTGCTCCGCGATGCCGTTGACCGGACCCTTGCCGAGCGAGCAGTAGTAGGAGGTGATCAAGCCGATCGCCACGCCGACGCCGAGGCCGATGACCGTGGCGAAGCCGACGTTCATCCAGGTCACCGTGATTTGCTGCATGTTCAGGCCGATGGTCGTCACCTGGTCGGTCGGCCACATGATCTTGGCCAGGCCGAAGGTGGCCGCCGCCATCACGCCCGCGGCGCCGAAGGAGCCGGTGTCGAGCGCGAGCTGCGGGTTGCCGCCCTCCTTCGTGCGCACGAAGAAGGTGCCGATGATTGAGCAGAGGATGCCCACGCCCGCGATGACCATCGGAAGGAGCACGGGGCCCATCTCGAGGCTGCCCATGGCCTCGCTGAAGCCGAGGCCGAGCACCATCGCGCCCACGATCGCGCCGATGTAGGACTCGAAGAGATCGGCGCCCATCCCGGCGACGTCACCGACGTTGTCACCGACGTTGTCCGCGATGACCGCCGGGTTCCGCGGGTCGTCCTCGGGGAGCCCCGCCTCGACCTTGCCGACCAGATCGGCGCCGACGTCGGCCGCCTTGGTGTAGATGCCGCCGCCCACACGCGCGAAGAGCGCGATGGACGAGGCGCCCATCGAGAAGCCGGTGATGACGGTGATCACCTGCTGGATGGCAGCCATCTCGCTGAGATCGGCGCTCTGGACGAAGAGGACCTTGCTGTAGAACAGGTAGAGGCCGCCGAGGCCGATGAGGCCGAGGCCGACGACGCTCATGCCCATGACGGCGCCGCCCGAGAACGCCACCCCGAGCGCCTGCGGGAGGCCCGTCTTGGCGGCCTGCGTGGTGCGCACGTTGGCGTTCGTGGCCACCCGCATCCCGAAGTAACCGGCCAGCGCGGAAGCCGAGGCCCCGACCACGAAGGAGACCGCGATCCACGGGCTGCGGCCCGGGCCGCTCATGTTGGCCGCGGCGAGCGCGCCGCCGACGACGACGACGAAGACCGCGAGGTAGCGGTACTCGGCCGCCAGGAACGCCATCGCGCCTTCCTGGATGCGGGCGGCGATGGTCCGCATGGTCTCGTCGCCAGCGTCCTGCTTCGCGATCCAGGACGCACGCCAGAACGCGTACAGCAGGGCGAGGATGCCCGCCGCCGGCGCGACGTAGATCAGGTTCTCTTTGAGGTCCATCGGTGCTCCCTCCGGTCCGCGGGTGACGTCGTCCCCGAACCGTGAGCTCGAACGAGTTGCTTTTCGCGGGATTTCCGGGGCAGATGGCGCGTTCTGCAAAGAAACGCCGCCCATCCGGGCGGCCGCGTTCTACACGATCACGCGGCCAACGCAACGAGAAAGGACTCGGTTCCCGCGAACCGAGCATGCGCCCGAGGCAAAGCGCGACGAGGGCCGACCGCTCCCGCCCCAGCAGCGGTGAGCTCAGCCGCGGGCGGCGGCGATGGCGGCCCGCGCGGCCTCGAGATCGTCGGGGCCCTGCACGCCGACGCTCTCGACCCCCTTGGCGATCCGCTTGATCATGCCGCGGAGCGCGGCGCCGGCGCCGATCTCCACGAAGAGGGTCACGCCGTCGGCGACCATGCGCTCCACCGACTCGGTCCAGCGGACCGGCCGGCTCACCTGCCGGCGCAGGGCGTCACGCGCCGCCTCGGGCTCGGTCAGCGGTGCGGCGTCGACGTTCACGTAGACCGGAAACGTGGGCGCGCTCATCTCGACCTTCGCCAGCTCGACCGCCAGCTTCTCCTCGGCGGGCCGCATCAGCCGACAGTGGAAGGGCGCGCTCACCGGTAGCGGCATGGCGCGGCCCTTCTCCGCCTTCACCTTCTCGCTCGCCGCGGCGACGGCCGCCGCCTCGCCGGCGATGACCACCTGGCCGGGCGAGTTGTAGTTGACGGGCTCCACCACGCCCTCCGTCTCGTCGCAGATGCGGCGGACGACGTCGTCCTCGAGCTTGAGGATGGCGGCCATCGCACCCACGCCGACCGGCACCGCCTCCTGCATGAACTGCCCGCGCATGCGCACCAGGCGGACGGCGTCCTCGAAGCGCAGCGTGCCGGCGCAGACGTGGGCGCTGTACTCGCCGAGGCTGTGGCCGGCCGCGACGTCGGGCGTCTCGCCGAGGGCCCTCAGCAGCGCCACCGAGGTCGTCAGCACGGCGGGCTGGGTGTTGGCCGTGAGCATCAGGTCCGCTTCGGGACCCTCGAAGCAGAGGGTCGAGAGCGACTCGCCGAGCGCCCGGTCGGCCGCGTCGAAGACCGCCCGCGCAGCCTCGGACGCCTCCACGGCTTCCTTGCCCATCCCGACCTTCTGCGAGCCCTGCCCCGGGAACACGAACGCGACCTTGCCAGCCATGGGCGCGTACTCTTCGGAACCGGGCGGCCGCCGTCAACCCGTCGCGTGAAGAGGAGCGCGGGCACGGCGGCTGGCGCTCGAGACGACCTGCCGGGGACAGCCTCAGCCCGTCAGCTCAGCCCGTGAAGTCGTGCCGGTGCAGGCGCTTGAGCACGAAGAAGTTGCTGGGGATCCGCAGGCCGAGGACGTTCAGGTAGGCCTTGCCGAGCAGGAGATCCGGATCGTCCGGGTAGACCTGCACCAGGTAATCGCGCAGCGGCGGGCCGAAGAGGCCGTTGCCGCCGAGGCCGTAGTCGAGCAGGAGCGCGTTCGGGTATTTGTCGTCGCGCGCACCCTCGACCACCCGGTGCACGCGGTAGAAGCCGTAGCGCTTGGGGCTGTCCGTCGCCGGCTGCATCAAGTGCGGCGCGTCGTCGGCGTTGTTCCGGACGTCGACGTTGTAGCCCTGCACGAAGGGCTCGGGCCCCGTGGCGGCGCGCGCCGGGCCCTCGTAGAAGCCCTTCACGAACTTCCGGATGCCGATCAGCCGGAAGATCGGAGGGGTGTTGCCGCCGCCGAACTCCCAGCCGACCAGGTCCTCGAAGCGCGGCGCGACGCCGTTGCGCATCAGGACCTCGCGCTGGCCGTCGCTCGTCTCCCGCAGGATGTCGAGCCAGGTGAAGCGCTCTCCCTCGGGGGTGAGCGCGACCGAAGGGCGGGGAGCGAGGGCGGTGGACATGGCGGCGGATTTTACGCGAGGCCGACGCGGCGATCGACCATCGCGACCAAAGGTCCGTCTCGGTCAGCCGGCGTGCTTCTGGATCAGCTCGCCCAAGCGCGGGACGGCCGCCTCGACGTTCTTCTTGGCCGAGCCGCGGAGGCGATCGTAGGTCGCCTTGATCACGCCGCTCTTGGTGCGCCTGGCGCGCTCGTCGGTGATGCCGAGGAGGTTGTCGGCCACGCGGGTCTTGTTCTCGACGAAGTAGTCGCGCACCGGACGGCCTCGCTCCATCGCCTCCTGATAGACCCCGTCGACCGCGTCCGCGAACTCGGGCAGGAGATCGTCGACGACCTTCTGCAGGAAGCCGGGCTTGATGCCCCTCACGGCCTTGTAGCCGGCCTTGATGGCCATCCCGCTGATGCCGCCCTTGTCGGCGACCTCGCTCTCGATGAGCTGCAAGCAGTCCGAGACGACGCTCGCGCGCTTGTCGCTGTCGGTGAGCACCTCGGCCAGACGTGCCATTCTTCCTCCAAGCTCTCGGGGAGCCGGTGATAGCGGCTTTTGGGCGAGTGTCGAGCCGGCGGCCACATCCTCGCCCCGCGGCTCAGGGAGCGCGCTCGACGGTGAGGACGATCTCGGCCGGAGGTCCCTCGCGCAGCGCGAGCGCGAAGCTCAGGGGGGCGTCGATGCGCCGCCAGCTACCGTCCGCGCCGGCCAGCCCGGCCCCGCGCGCCCACGAGGTCGCTTGCTCGAAGGCCTCCGGGTCGCTCCGGTAGCGCACGCGCACCTCGTCGCCGCGCTCCGCTCGCGTCCAGCCGATCTCGATCAAGCGCCGCGTCCCCAGCCGCTCGTGGAGATCGCGCCAGGGCTCCAGGAGGCCGGCCCGGTGCAGGCGTGCGTCGACGCTGGCCAGGCGCGCCGGAGGCAACGCGCGCTCGCACGCCTTCACGGTCGAGGAGGGCTCGGCGGGGACACCGAGCTCCGTGGCCAACGCCTCGAGACGCGCCGCGTCCGGATCCTCGGGCCCGCCGTCCGCCCACACGACGAGCGCCTCCTGATCACGCTCGCAGCGCACCTCCGGCGCCGCCGGGTCCGCGGGAGCACACGCGTAACCGACCGACCGCGCTCCCGCGAGCCATGCCTCGCGCGCTTCGACCGCCAGGTCACCCGCGACCACGACACGCAGACAGTGGTCGACCTCGTCGCCCTCGATGTGCATCCGCTCCGCGACCTCCGTCGCCGGCCTCGCCGAGAGCGCGGGCCAGAGCGGGGCGAGCTCGGGGAAGGCGTCCTCCGTCAAGCCGAAGAGGTGGGCCTCGGCGCGCTCCGGGTGGTGAACGGAGCCGGCAATTGCGGGCGCGACGGCGACCGTCCCCGGGCCCCCGCAACCGACCGCGACGACCAGGACCGACGCCAGCCCGAGCGCCCGGAGAGCGCGGCGGAGGAGCGACCGCGCGGAGCTCGGAGAGGGGCGCGAGACATTTCCGATCGTCTCGCTCGACCCGCGGACAGCCCGAACCCACGACGCGTCGCTGGCAGGGATGCGGAGGAGCCCGGCCCCGGAGCTCGCACCGCCAGTGTTCACTCGGCGTGCTCCCGCGGACACCCTCCCCGGCGCTCGTCGCCGGCCTGCTCGGGGCAGGCGTCCCAATCGTCCGGCACACCGTCCTCGTCGGCGTCCTCCTCCGGGCAGCCGTCCTCGTCCGCCAACCCGTCGAAGTCTTCGGGCTGGTCGACGCACTGGTCGCGCGGGTCGTCGATTCCGTCGCGGTCCCTGTCGCTGTCGGGGCAGCCGTCCCCGTCGCGGTCGCCGTCCATGTCCTCGGGCTGGTCGGGGCACGAATCGTATCCGTCGCGGATGCCGTCGCCGTCGTTGTCCTCGTCGGGGCAGCCGTCCTCGTCGTCGTGGCCGTCCATGTCCTCGGGCTCGTTCGGGCAGCCGTCGTCCCCGTCGGCGATCTGGTCCCCGTCGTTGTCGAGCTCGGGGCAGCCGTCCTCGTCGTCGAATCCGTCGGCGTCTTCCGCGTCCGCGGGGCAGCCGTCCATCGAGTCGAGGATCCCGTCTCCATCCGTGTCTCGAATCCGGCACCGGCATGTACGTGGCACCTCCGAGCACGCGAAACACGGGCACGCCCACGCCGTAGACGAGGCCGGCGCCGGCGCCCAAATGGAAGGTCAACGCGCCCACGTGGAGGAGCCCCGCCGCGCGCAGCTCCGTCGGCGCCTCGCTGTCGAAGTGCTGGCCGAAGCTGGTGGCTCCGGTCGCCTCGAGCATGACCTCCCACAACGCGTCGAAGCGGTACGCGCCCGCGACGCCCCAGGTCATCTCGGGGCCGACCACGCTGCGGACGTTGGCGGCCTCGGCGCGCATCTGGCCGCCGAGGTTGATGGCCACGCGGAATCCGTCCTGGCGGAAGGCGGCGATGGCCTGGGCGCCGGCTTGGGGGTAGGCGTCACCGAGGAAGTGCCCCGGCCACATGTAGTGCGCGACCGGCGCCGTGACCCACGCCGAAGCCGCGAGGGCGAACCCGTTTCCGTCGGCGTCCGGATCCAGGATCCGCACCTTCACCGAGAGTCGCGGATCACCGAGGCTCGCCCCCGAGCCACCCGGCGCGGAGGTGTGGGGGATCCGGTCGATCTGGTACATGTACGAGTCGCCCGAGAAGTACGCGAGCACCGGTAGGTTCAGCCCGATCTGCACCCGGTCGGCGACCGTGAAGGCGCCGTAGAGCTGCAGGTTCAGCAGCGGGCCGACGAGCGCGGTGTTCTGGCTCATCGGGTTGCTACAGCTCGGGCCGGTGACGACGCCGGTGGCGCAATCGAGGTCGCGGGCGACGTAGGGATTGTGCGCGTAGCCGAGCGTGGCGCCGAACGACGGGGTGAGGTTCGGCCCGGTCTGCGCGCCCTCGACCATGAGGAAGTTGCCGGGGCCGGGCGCCATGTAGAACCGGACCGACGAGAAGTCGTCCGTGGAGAAGGTCTGGGCCGAAGCCGGGGCGGCCGTCAGGGCCGCTAGCAGAGCCGGGAAAGCGAGGATGGACGCGGTGGGGAGGGCGCGGGACATCGGCGCGATCCTAGCAGCACGACGACGGGCCGAGCCCGAAGGTTTTGAGTGAGCGGCCATGGCCCGCGGTGACCCGGTCCGGTCGGTGTCTGCCGCGATCGCGTCACGGACGTGCACGAATCGACGGCCGAATGGGACGGCACCCGCCTCTCGCTCGCTCACCTCGACCTTCCGGCGGCGGTGATCGACGAGCCCGCGAGCCCGTGAGCGCGCGCTTCGGCCACCTCACGCCCGGCCCGACCACGAGAAGATACCCAGGCGTGCCGTCGCGGGTTACCCTCTGGCCGTGTCCGGTCCGATGGACGTGGTGATCATCGACGCGGACGGCAGCATCCACCCGGCCGGCCGTGGCGCGGAGCGACGTCTGCGCGACCGCGCCGGCCGCTATCAGCTCGTGATCGATGCACCCGGGCTGATCATCCTGCGGGACGGGGACGAGGAGCCCGCCGATCCCAAGGGAACGCGCGTGGCCATGGCCGGCGAGCTGATCTCCCGCATGTCGGTGCTGGAGGTCATCAACATCGTCGCCACGGCCAACTGGCGGGGCGAGATGCACGTCTTCGACGGCGACTCTCACCGAGTGCTGGCGGTACAGCAGGGCGCGGTGAAGTACGCGCTGAGCGACCATCCGGACGACCGGCTCGGACAGGTGCTCTACCGGAACGGCGTCCTCTCGCGCGCCCAGCTCGACGAGGTCCTCCGCGAGGTGGGGCCCGAGAAGCGGCTCGGACAGCTCCTCTTGGAGCGGGGGCTGCTCAGCCAGGAGCAGCTCTTCGGCCAGCTTCAGAAGCAGGTGGAGCAGATCGTCTTCTCGGCGCTGCTCACCCGGAGCGGGCACTACGTCTTCGCGGTGCCGGACGACGACGCCGAGCCGCCGGTCCACACCGTCCATCTGCCGATCCAGGTCCTCTTGATGGAGGGCGTGCAGCGCATCGACGAGATGGCGCTCTTCCGGGAGCGCATCCCGCACGACGACGTCTGCCCCATGATGCAGCCGAGCGCCACGCGCCTCTCGCTCGACGAGAACGCGCAGATCGTCCTCACCTACGCCGACGGACAGCGGACGATTGAGGAGATCGCCCGCGAGAGCGGCCTAGGCCTGTTCATGACGGTCAAGTCCCTCTACGGAATGCTCCAGCAGGGGGGAGTGGCGCTGCGCGCGCAGACCCAGGTCGACGCCGACCAGGTGAAGCGCCTGGTGCGCTCGTTCAACGAGGTCTTGCGCGACATCTTCATGGCCGTCGCGACCTACGGCGGCATCGATCAGACCCGCGTGACGCTCGAGGCCTGGATCAATGGCAGTGGGTACGGCCCCATCTTCGGCGAGAAGGTCGAAGAGGACGGCAGCATCTCCGCCGACAACGTCGTCGAGGCGCTCTCCCAAATCGACGTGGACAACCCGATGGAGGGCCTCCAGCAGGCTCTCCACGAGCTGTCCGCGTTCGCGCTCTTCGCGGCCACGACCACCCTCCCCCGCGACCAAGAGCTCGCGCTCTCGCGCGACGTGAACTCGCGCCTCAAGCGCATCCGCGTCTGATTGCCGCGCTCGACGAGCGGGCTCAGCGCGTCTCGAGCTCGTCGCGGATGTGCGTCAGCGCCTTCTTCAGGTGCGCCCAGCTCTCCCGGAGCTCGGCACCGACCTCACCGCCGACCTGCTCGGCCCGCTGCTCGAACTTCGCGACCTCGGGCTCGAGCTCGGCGTAGCGGTCCCGCACGTCCATGCTCGCCAGGTGGAGCTTCACGCGGATCGTGTCGCGGAGCTGAGTGAGATCGTGGCGCATCGAGTCGAGCTGCTTCTTCGCTTCTCCCATGTCTACCTCCGCGCGTCAGATGCACCCCGGCGGCGGAGGCGCAAGGCCCCCTCCTCGGCGCGGCCGCGACGCGCTACAAAAACGACATGCCCGAGCTCCCCGACGTCACGGTCTACGTCGACGCCATCGACAAGCGCGTCGTCGGCCACACGCTCTCGGCGATCCGCCTGGCCAGCCCCTTCGTCCTGCGCTCGGTCGACCCGCCGATCGGCGAGGTGGTGGGCCGCGAGGTGCGGGCCGTGCGTCGGATGGCCAAGCGCATCGTGCTGGAGCTGAGCGAGGCTCGCTTCATCGTCATCCACCTGATGATCGCGGGCCGCTTCCGGTGGGACGCCAAGCCCGGCGCGAAGATCCCGGGCCGGGTGGGCTGGCCGCGTTCGACTTCGACGACGGCACGCTGATCCTCACCGAGGCCGCAAGAAGAAACGGGCGTCGCTCCACCTGGTGCGCGGCGAAGAGGGGCTGGCCGCGTTCGCGCGCGGCGGGCATCGAGCCGCTCGAAGCCGATCCGACCGCGTTCCGCGCGGCCTCACGCGCGAGCGGCACACCCTCAAGCGCGCCCTCACCGACCGCCGCTATCAGCGGGGTCGGCAACGCCTACAGCGACGAGATCCTCCACCGCG
The DNA here is from genome assembly GCA_963832725.1 of uncultured Pseudomonadota bacterium. Lineage (GTDB taxonomy): Bacteria > Myxococcota_A > Polyangia > Polyangiales > Sandaracinaceae > JAEZBP01. The sequence continues at coordinate 1,134,561 of CAWHVG010000002.1, read as the reverse complement.
CCAGGCTCTCGCCGATGAAGCTCAGCGACCAGCTCTCCGCCGAGGAGATGCGGGCGCTGCACGAGGCGACACAGAGCGTGCTCACCGAGTGGGTCGAGCGGCTCCGCGCCGAGACCGGTGAAGGCTTCCCCGAGAAGGTCACCGCCTTCCGCAAAGAGATGGCGGTGCACGGCAAGTACAAGGAGCCCTGCCCCGTCTGCGGCGCGCCCGTCCAGCGCATCGTCTACGCCGAGAACGAGGCCAACTACTGCGCCGGCTGTCAGACGGGCGGGAAGCTGCTCGCCGATCGCTCGCTCTCGCGGCTGCTCAAGAAGAGCTGGCCCAAGACGCTCGAAGAGCTGGAAGGCGGTCGCTGAGCGGCGCCGCGCGCGGCCCGACCTGTCGGCCTAGATGTCCTCCGCTAGACGACCGCCGAAATGCGAAACGGGAGAGCAGGCCGAAGCCCACTCTCCCGTTCGCTCGAGTCGGAACGTCAGGCGGTGATCAGACCGCGGTGCTCCACTCGTCGGTGTACTCCTTCGAGTTCACCACGTCGGTGTACGTGATCGTGTGCGGCACGAGCTCGACCACCTCGTAGGGGGGGCGGTTCGAGACGTCGGCGTCGAACGCGTCCGGGCTGCAGCTCTCGACGGCGAGGATGCGCGCTCCGCCGATCGTGATCGTGAAGCGGTGACGGGTGGTGCCGTCCTCGGGGTTCGTGTCGAAGATCTTGATGTCGCCCGCGAGCGTCATGTTCTGCGTGAGCGCCTGGTAGAGCTCCGGCGTCGTCTGGTCGACGCGCTTCATGATGCGGATCGGCATGATCCGGCGGTGCGAGGACGCGCGGTGCGCCTGGCCCTCGGTGCCGACCCGGGTGCCCCACTTGACCTCGTAGAGCTCCATATGATCCGCGGAGACGTCGACTCCGCCGATCGAGGTCATCGTAGTATCACCAGCGAGGGCGGTGCCGTTGTAGGTGAGGGCGGCGTATGCGTTGAGACCCATGGTTCACTCTCCGTTTTGGAAATGACGAGAGAGCCCCTTGCTCTCCCGCTGCCCCTCTCGGGCCACGACAGTCTAACCATGCCTCGCCTGGTGCAAACCCCCTCGCTTCGTTTTTTTCGCGCCGCCTGCAAATTCACCTCGGCACGGTCCAGCTCCATCGCGAAAACGTGTACGATGTCGCCAGATCGCGATGCTCGGCGAACGCGTATCGGAAGCGCTCTCCATCTTGACCGCGGCGGCCGCCGAGAGCCCCGGCGTGTTCGGCGCGCTGCACGCCCGGTGGCGCCGGGCCGGCGAATCGGCGCCGATCGCGCTGACCGAGGAGTGCGAGCGCGCCGCCGACGTTCTCGACGAGGCGCTGCCGGAGGCGACGCGCTGGGAAGAAGGACGCGCCGCCCTCACCGAGCTCTTCGGCGCGCCTGAAGGCGAGATCGTGCTCATCTGGTGCGCTGCCAGCGCCGCCCGGCGCGACGCGCGGATGGCCGAGCTGCTCGCCGCCGCGCGCCCGGGCTCCGAGGACTTCGCCGTCGCCGCCGCCCGCGACCGCGTCGTCGAGGGGCCGCTGGCCGACGCGCTGGCCTGCGCGCCGCTGCTCGGCAAAGGCGATCGCTTCGCCCTCCCCGAGAACGCCGAGGCCGCAGCGCGGATGGAGATCCTGCTCTGGGAAGCCGGCGCGAGCGCGCTCTCGGTGCCCGAGCTGGGCACGTGGATTGGGGATCGGCGGAGACTTTCGAGGCGTTGATTGGACGGCCCGCCCACGGCTCACTGCGAGCTCGGGTGCTCGCGGCCCGATGCTTGGAGGTGTGCGTCGACGGCATGCCCCCGCTCGCCGATCCGGCGCTGGTCGGCCGCACGCTGCAGGTCTTGCAGCCGCTCCTTCTCCATCCCGAGCCGCTGGTCTGGGTCCACGCGGCGCGCGCGCTCGGCCGCTTGACCGGCCGCGTCGAGCAGCTCGAGGGCACTCTCCTCGACTGGGTGCGCGGCGAGTCACGCGTACTCCGGCAGCGCGCCATCACCGCGTTTGCCTCGCTCCCCGCCGCACGCCTCGGCTTCCTCGCCAGCGAGCTCATCGCCATCCTCGACTCCGACGAGGAAGAGCCCTGGGCGCTGGCCGCGCTCGCCGCCGCCACGCCCTACCTCTACTTCGAGCGGCGCGACCTCTGGGATCGGCCGATCACCCGCATCCTCGCCGGCGAAGGCGGCGCCATCGCCGCGCGCGCGATGGCCCGCGGCCTGGGCACCCTCTGGCGGCGGGGGCTGCGCAACGAGGCGGTCGAAGCGCCGCTGTCGAAGCTGCGCGAATCGGCGCGCCGTGCCCGCGCGGAAGCGGTGGACGAGTGGCGGCGCTGGCTGGAGGTCATCGCGCACACGGATCCCATCGACGGCGCCGAGCGCGACCCGCTCGATCTCGAGCTCGGTCTCGAGAACCTGGTCCGCATCGCCGCGCAGTACGACGACGAGGAAGCCGACGCCCGCGCGGCGCGCTTCGCGGGCTCGCTCGAGCGCACCTTCGAAGAAGCCCATCGGATCGCGCTCGGCGAAGGCACCCTCCGCCATCGCGCCGCGGCCATCAACGCCGTCGAAGGCTGCGCTCGCTCCCTGGCGCTGCGCCTGTGGGGCCCGCTCTTGGCCACCCGGCCGGCCGGCACGCAGGTCGATCAGCCCGACCTCGAAGAGGCCTGGGCCACCGTCGCCCGCGCGCCCGCCGAGATCCTCGAGATCGTGAAGCAACGCCGGCAGGCCGACGAAGGCGACCGGAGGCTGGACGTCCCGCTCGAGGTGCTCGCCATCCGCCTCGGCGGCTACGCGCTCGACGCGCTCGGCGAGGACTCCGAGCTCGGCCCGGGGCGCGGCCCCACCGCGCACGACACCTGCCTCTGGCTGCGCAAGCTGGAGGGCCTCGCCGACGGCTCTCGAGAGATGCCGCCACCGCTCTCGTCCGCGCTCTCCGCGCTCTTCTGGCGGCTGGTGGACACGACGCGCGGCACGGCGCTCGGCGAGGTCGACGACGTCGCCTGGCTCGGACCCTTCGCCGCCTGGTGGGCGCTGGTCATCGATTGCCCGGCCGTGCTGCTCGCGCTCACCAACGCGTTGCCGATGATGGCCGATGGCGCGCTGGCGCACTGCGCCGAGCAGGCGGACGCGCTCCGCAACGCGGTCTCCTCCGAGCAGGCCGACGGCGCGTGGTCGGGCGACGCCGAAGCCGCCCTGAGCGCGCTCCACGCGGGCGAGACCGAGCTGGCGCATGCGCTCAGAGCGCTCGGCCGCGGCCTCGCCCAGTTCGCGGGCGCCAGCGGCCCGAGCCCGGAGCTCGAGTCGATGTGCCTCGAGCTCGTGTTGGCCGCCGAGCGGCTGCACGGCGCGCTCGCCGATCCGGTCAAGGCGCTCCATCCGGCCAGCGACCAGAGCCTCGAAGACTCGCTGACGCGATCGACGACCGAGAACGCCCCGCGCGTGGCCGGCTTGGTGGCCCGCGCGATCCGCGCCCGCGAGCTGTCGATGCTCGAGGTGTGGTTCACCTCGCTCGGCCCCGTCACCTCGGCGCTGGTGGAGACCGCCGTCCGCGCGGCCGTGCGCCGCTCGCCGCCACCGCCGCCGACGAAGAAGAAGAAAGCGCCTACCGTCATCGCCGGCTACGAGCTGCTCCAGCGGCTCGGCGAAGGTGGCGTCGGAATCCGTCTGGCTCGTCCGCAAACCCGGCGCGGACCGCTTCTTCGTGCTGAAGATCCCGAAGGCCGACGCCCTGGCCCAGGCCAACGACGTCGAACGTGAAGGCATCCTCGCCTCGTTCGTGGAAGAGGCCAAAGCGCTGGCGGGCATCTACCACCCGAACGTCGCCAACATCATCGACCGCGGCGTGGCGGACGACATCCCCTTCCTGGTCCTCGAGCTGCTGATCGGCGCCGACCTCAAGGAGTACGCGAGCGCCAAGCCCATGTCGTTCTTCGAGCTCAAGCAGGTGGTCACCGAGACCTGCGCCGGGCTCGCCGCGCTGCACGGCGCCGGCCTCGTCCACCGGGACATCAAGCCCGCCAACCTCTGGCTGCGGCTGCCGCTGGTGCGCGGCGAGACCTTCGACCCGACCAAGCATCGCGATCCCGCGCTGGCGCAACCTCTGGCCACCGTCGTCATCGACTTCGGGATGGTGCGCGCCAACCGCGTCCCTCAGGACTCGGCGGGCCGCTTCGTCGCCGGCACGCCGGGGTACATCGCCCCCGAGCAGGTGCTCGATCCGGTCGAGCTCGACGGGCGCGCCGACGTCTACGCGCTGGCGGGTGCCATCTACAACGTCACCACCGGCCGCACCTTCTTCGACGACATCGACAACCCGCGCGACCGCATCATCGCCCACATGACCCGCGACCCCTTCGAGGACGCCGCGCGGCTTTCGGACTTCCCGGCCGCCATCACCAAGCTCCTCCGCGCCGCCACCGCGCAAGAGTACAAAGACCGCCCGCTCCCCCTCGAGCTCGCCCGCGAGTTCGCCGCCGCGCTCTGACGCGAGCCGCCGCGGGCTGGACACGCGCGCCTCGATCACCGCGCCGGACCCACCGTGCATCTCCCGATTCCTGCCCCGATGCCTCGCCTTGGCGTCGCACGACGGGTCCTAGATGCCCCTGCATGGCGACCCTGAAAGCAGAAAACCAAGGACGAGATCCAACAGCTGATGAACGAGCTGACGCGTGTGCGCGACGAGGCGCGGGTTCGCCTGCACCTCGCCGGGATGGAGGCGAAGCAGCGCTACGACAAGCTCGATGAGGAGGTATTCGAGGCCGAGCAGAAGGCCAAGCGGGCCTCGGAGGAGACGGCGAGCGAGCTCAAGGACCGGCTCCGCGATCTGCGCCAGCGCTTCGAGGGGCTGCGCGAGCACCGAGCGCGCATGTGAGCCCGTACGGGTGACACATCACATCGGCGCGCCGTGTGACCGGAGCGCGCAGCGGGCGGTGTGTGTGCGTCACGTGCATCAGCGCACGCACGACACATGGGCGCTCTGGCCGGCGCACGCCGACCGACCGGCGGACGAACGCCGCGACCGTCGAGCGGAGGCGCACGCCGTCGGCATGAACCCTCGGTGTGCTACTCGTGTCGCTCAGTGCGACGGGTGAACGGATTCCAGGCGGTAGCGGACCGGACCCGCGAGGCGCAGGCTGGTGACCGTGAAGTCGAGGTGCATCTGCGAGCCTGCGCGGATGCGCTCATCCCTCGGCGGAGCGATTCTCGTCGGGGGATGCGTACGCCGCGGGCTTCCGAAACGGGTACGCGAGCTGGCCGAGGAAGGTTCGCGGGAGCCTCTTCAGCGTGCCGTACTCCTTCGGCCAATGCTCCTTCGGCATGTGGAACGTGCCGAACATCAGGTCGAGGATGGCGAGGTGCGCCGCGTAGTTGGTGTCGATCGCCGGCTTGTCTTTGCTGTGATGCCAATGGTGGAACTTCGGCGTCACGAAGAAATAGCCGAGGGGACCGAAGGGGACACCGAAGTTGCTGTGAATCAGCACGGCCTGGAAGGCGATGATGATCACGTAGAGGTTCAGCGCTTCGGTGCGGGGGCCGAGGAGGTAGAGCGGCACCATCACGAGCGCCCGGTCGAGGATGGTCTCCAGCAGGTGCGTGCGAGATCCGGCGAGCCAGTCGAGGTGCTCGGCGGAGTGGTGGACCGCGTGGATGCCCCAGAGCCAAGGGATCTCGTGGTAGGCGCGGTGGATCCAGTACTGCACGAAGTCCGCGCAGAACATCAGCAGGAGGACCTGCGCCGGGAGCCAGATGCTCGACACGAAGGCCTGGACCGAGTCGTTGACCGCCCAGCCGAACACGGTCGGCGCGAAACCGTTGGCGATGATCAGGACCACCCCGAGGAAGAGGTGGTTGAGCGCGAAGTAGCCGAGGTCCAATCGCCACTCGGGCCGCAGGATTGGTTGCTCTCGGTACTTGGGGAACGCCTTCTCGAGGAAGATGAAGATGACCGTCGACTTGAGGAGGTCGAGGACCATCCAGTCGAGCCCGATCCCGGGCCCGATCTGATCGACGGCGTGCGCCTCGAGGGGACCGCCGACGAAGTACGCGCCCAGCGCCAGGACGACGCCGAGCGGCGCCGGTCCAATAGCGGCCCCGGCTGCGCACGAACCCGAAGATCCCGAACGCGATCGCTACCCACATGCTGGTGCGCAGCACCACGCGGAGCAGATCGACGTCGTAGACCTCGCGTAGCTCGCGCGTGGTGAGGACCTCCGGAAAGCGCCACGCGAGCGCGCCGAAGAACGCGAGGCTCCCGAGGAGCAGCGCGATGGACGCCGACACGCGCCCCTCGCCGATCCGGAACGAGCGCTCCGGCATCGGCCGGACCTGACGCTCGCCGTACTCGTAGCTGTCCCGACTGGGCCCCTCGTCACTCAAAGCGGCGCGACTCTATCACGGGTCGGCACCCTGCCTACCGGCACAATCCGAGCTCATGGAGAGCCGAAACGCGGGGTGAACACCGGCTGGACCCCGTCCGGCGTGCCGCGCACCGACGCGGACCCGACGCCGCGACGGGTGGCGTGAGCGCCGCGCGCGCCGACGCTGGCACGAGACGGGCCGGCTCGGGATACACTGCCGCGGTGATGCTCTCTCGCACCGCGCTCCTCGCGGTCTCGTGCGCCGTCCTCGTCGCCTGCGACGGTGGGGGGATGGCGGAAGGGTGGCGCATGACGCCGCCCGGCACGGGGCCGCGGATCGTCTGGGACCTCGCCGCCGAGCCGCTCCCGCAGATCCCGCTTCCGAACGACGTGGCGACATGGCCGGATCCCACTTCGCCCACCGGCCGCCGGCTGAACGCCAGCCAGATCGCGCCCTCCGCCATGGAGCGGAACCTGCGCGCGAACTTCGACCACCTGGACGGCTGGGGGACGTTCGCGCCGATCACGCTCTCGTTCGACGCGCCGATCGACACCGACGCGCTGCTCCGCCGGCAGGGCCGCGGGCACTTCTCGGCCACCGACTTCGCACGCCACGCCATCTACCTCGTCGACATGCAGACGGGCGTGCCCATCCCGCTCGACGTCGGCAGCGGCCTCTTTCCGCGCGTGGTCGCCGACCCGAACGCCTACTACACGAACGACCCGCGCGACGGCAGCTCCAACCTCCTCTTCGAGACCGTCGAAGAGGACACCAACGGCAACGGCATGCTCGATCCGGGCGAGGACACGGACTTCGACGGCGTCCTCGACCACCCGAACACGCTAGACGGCCGCCTGGACGGCACGCCGAACGAGACCGTCGACCGCATGCTCTGGTTCTACGAGCGGCAGACGAACACGCTGATGGTGCGGCCGATTGTCCCGCTGGAGGAGATGCGCGAGTACGCGGTGGTCATCACCGATCGGATGGTGGGCCCCGACGGCCAGCCGGTGCGCTCGCCCTTCGACGTCGTGCACCACGTGTCGCAGCGCGAGTCGCTCGCGCCGCTGCCGGGCATCTTCCAGGACCACCCGACCATCTACGGCGATCTGTCCTCGCGCGGCTGGGACGGAGTGGCGTTCGCCTGGACGTTCACCACCGAGTCGACACGCGCCGACCTGGTCGCGCTGCGCGAAGGCCTCTACGGCCGCGGTCCGTTCGCCCACTTGGCCGACGACTTCCCCGCCCGCATGAAGCTCGCGCCGCTACACGGCGGCTCGCGCACGCACCACTGCGATCCCGAGCCCGCGCTCTACACCATCACGCCCAGCGCAGCTCCGAGCCGCGCTCGAAGGGCTTCCCACCGACGGCCTCGGCATCCCCTCCGAGCAGCTCGGCGCCGTGCTCGACAGCCTCGAGGAGTCCGTCTCCCACATGGCGTTCGGCTTCTACGAGTCGCCCTATCTGCTCGGCTATCCGGCGGCGGAGAGCCCGGACGACGTGTGGCAGGTGGACCGGACCACCGGTGACGCCCAGGTCGAGCGGGATCTGATCCCCATCTTCATCGTCATCCCGAAGGAGACGCAGCACCATCAACAGCCCTTCCCCGTCACGCTCTATGCGCACGGGTACGGCAGCCTCAACCTGGAAGCGGTGGCATTCGCCGGGCTGACCGCGCGCCACGGCATCGCCACCGTGAGCATCGACGCGCAGGGCCACGGCTTGCCGCTCGACAACTCGCTCCGCCCGCTGCTCTCAGCGGTGCTGGCGACCAACTGCCTGGCTCCGCTCGGCCGCGCGCTCAGCATCGACCGCGCGTACGACCTCAACGGCGACGGCACCCCCGACAGCGCGGGACTCTTCTTCAGCGCGTACATGTTCCACACGCGCGACGCGCTGAGGCAGACGGTCCTCGACCTGATGCAGGGCCTGCGCATCGTGCGCGGCTGGCAGGGCCACCCCGATCATCCCAACGGCGAGCGCTGGCAGCCGGGGCAGATCCCACCCCGCGACGACGGGGATCCGCTCGAGTTCAGCGGCGACGTGAACGGCGACGGCACCGTCGATCTCGCGGGCGACTTCGACGGCGACGGCGTGCCCGATCTCGGCGGCTGGGACCGCCCCTACATGCAGTGGGGCAGCTCGCTCGGCGGCATCATCAGCATGATCATGTCGGGCGTGGAGCCGGCCGTGGTGGCCACGGCGCCGGTCTCGGGCGGCGGCGGGCTCTTCGACGTGGGCCTGCGGACCTCGCTCGGCACCGCCCGCAACCCGATCTGGCTCAGGGTGATGGGCCCGATCCTCACCTCCACGCCCGTCGCCGGCGGCAGCACCGACACCGCCTGCACCGAAGAGGGTCGCTCCATCCGCTTCGAGATTCCCAGATCTGAGCGACCGCGTGCGCACCGAGATCGCATGTTTGTCGACCGGCACGTTGAGCGAAGGAGACGCGGTCGTCTTGACCGACCCGGTCAACGGAGAGTCACGCTGCGCCGCGGCCGGTGCCGACGGTCGCTTCCGCCTCCAGCTCCCGGCCAGCGAGGGCGACTCGCTGATCCTGACGGTCTACGACGGCGGCGGCGATCAGCTCGACTTCGGCTCCTGCCGGTTCGACGGCCAGGAGCCTCCCGTCAACGACGTGCTCGACACCTGGCGCTCGGCCAACGGCCCCAGCTGCTCGAACTGCGCGAAGTACCGACAGACCGTGTACGAGCCGGACACGAGGCTGACCGCGCCGGTGGAGGGCCTCGGCTTGCGGCGCCAGACGCCCGACCTCAGGCAGCTCGCGGCGCTGGCGCAGATCGCGCTCGATCCGGCCGACCCGGCGAGCTACGCGCGGCACGTCTTCCTCGATCCGGCCACGGCCGACGACGTCGACCTCGGGGACCACCCGCGGAGCCTCTTGGTGATGAACGTGGCCGGCGACACCACCGTGCCGCTCGCCACCGGAAACGCGTTCGCGCGAGCCGCGGGCGTGTTGGCGTTCCTGCCCCCCGACGCGCCGGACGCGCTGGCGGACTGGCGGGCGCCGGCGCGCTTCGCGGATCGCTACGGCGGAGAGCAGGTCACCCCCGACGACGTCCTGATCGACTACCACGTGCTCGAGGGGCTCTCGCGGCTGGACCGCCACCCCGTCGACGGCGCGCCGGGGTTCCTCTTCGACGTCGACGACATGAGCGACGGCCAGCAGTACTTCGATCCGAACGGTCACCATCAGCTCGCGCCCGCGGACGGCGGCCTCCGCCCCAACCGGCTGGACCCGCCCCTGCGCTGGGGGCGCGAGAGCCGCACGGCGAGCTCCCTCGCGTCGCTGGATCCCTGGCACACCCAGAGCGACTTCACCGGGCACTCGGCCATCATCAACGCGATGGCGGTGCCGGTCGGACAGCACGTGCTCTTGCCCATCGACCCGAGCAAGGTCTTCGACGAAGGCGCGTACTTGGTCAGCGCGATCGGCTGGTACCTCGCCTCCGAGGGGAGCGAGCTCGCGTGGGAGGTGCTCGACGATCCGTTCTGTCTCGAGCGCTCCACCTGCGCCTACGGCGAGTAGTGCGAGATTCCATCCCGGTAGAAGGGGGCTGGCCCGCGCTTTGCTCTTCGCCTCCGCACGACGGCCGCGCGTGCCAATCGGTGCCACGGCCCACGGAGGTCCCACGACGATGCGCGCTCTCTCTTGGTTGTTCTCGCTCGCTCTCCTCGCCGGCTGCGGCGCCTCGCATGAGAGCCACGGCGACGGAGGCATGACGGACGACGGTGGCCACGCGACCGACGGCTCGATCCCGGTCGACGGGGCCTCGTCTTGGATCGTCACGGCGAGCATGACGATCGACACCAACGGCGGCCCGACGCCGGGCGACGTCCCGAGCGCGCACCGCTTCACGCTGAACCTCGTGCCGAGCACGGAGGGCGCGACCGGCATCGCGGGCACCTTCGGCGACGCGCAGCCGATCGCGTTTTCCGGCGGTGCCGCGCTCACGCTGACCGACCCGGTCGCGCTGGCCATCGACGACGACACGCGCTGCCACGCGTTCGGGCCGGTCACGTACCAGCAGCTGTCGCTGAACCTCGTCGACGACAATGGCGACGGGCGAGCCGACCGCCTGCAGGGCACCGGCTCCGGCGCCTTCATGATCAGCGAGGGCGACGTGGTCTGGGAGGCGACGTTCACGGCCACCGTCGCCGGCGTGCCCGACGACGAGGCGCCGACGCTCACGCTCCTCGGCACTACCGACGCGGGCAACCCGGTCGACCCCATCACGCTGCGGGCCAGCGAGCCGCTCGCGCCGGAGACGACGATCACCCTGGAGGCCGAGAGCGGCGAGAGCGTCACGCTGGCGCCGGTCGACGGCCGCGCGGCGACCTTCACCACGCCCGATTCGGGCTGGCTCTCGTGGGGCACCACCTATCGGGTCGTCGTGAGCCCTTCGCTCACCGACTACGCGGGGAACACCGCGAGCGCGGACCTCTCCTTCACCACCGCGGACGATCCCGGCGTGCAACCGGAAGACGGATTCGAAGGCGGCGCGGTCGCGCGGGTGTTCGGCGGCGCGGCGCTCGTCGACGCGGCGGACGGAGCGCAGGTCATCGAGGGATCGAGCTCGATGATCCTGCCGCCCAACTCCGTGAGCGAGGGCCGCGCGGGCGTCACCATGCGCCTCGCGGTCGAGCCGGGAGACACGGTCCTTCACCTCCGCTACCGACTGCTCGGCAACGGCATGGGCGGCGCCTGGTTCATCGGGTCGGCCACCCTGCACACGCGGAGCAACCCCGCCACCGCCCTCTCGATCGACTCGGGCGCCACCGGCGACTGGGTCGAGAGCGGCATCGCGAACGCGCCCTACATGGGCGCGGAAGGAACGCTCGACGCGCCGCTCCCGGACGGCGTGACGGACGAGGTCCTCCTCGACATCCGGCTTCAATCGGTGATCTGCGGCGGGCCTCTCCCGGCGCTGGCCGGGATGATGTTCGACGACGTGCGCATCGACTGACGCCGCGTGTCCGCGGTGCCCGCGTAGGGCTGCGGAGCCGAAAGCCACTTCCCCTACCCGACGCTCGGGAGAAGGAGGCCGCACGACGCAGCTCGATCTGCACCCAAGTCTCATCGGCTTCGGGCGAGTGCACCGGCAGGCGAGCGTTCGAGTCGGGGATGGAGGACCTCGTCGACGAGGTGTCGCCGGAGGTACCGCTGCGCCAGGCCGAGCTGCGCCAGGCCGACAAGCCGCGCCGGGCACGATCCGAGCCGGGGTGGCTCGGATTCGAGCCGCTGTGGGCGCCATCGTCCGACTATCGTCACCTTCGCTGCACATGGGTTACGACGGGTTCAACAACCAACGGCCTCCGCCAACGCTGAGCGCCGAGCAGGTGGGCTTCCCCACCACGTGTGTCGGCTCGACGACCCTCGCGTCGGTGATCCTCCACGCCCCGGATCCTCAGGAGTGGGCTGGCGAGCAGGTGAAACAGTCCGCCTCGGGCGAGCCCACCTACACCTACGACCTGGCGATTGAAGGCGACTTCACGCTGGAGAGCGACTCGACGCAGACCCTCGACGAGCACGAGAGCGCGCAGCTCGCGATGCGCTTCACCCCGAGCGCGACCGGCCTCCGGGAGGGGGAGCTGAGGGTCCTCGACGGAGACGAGGTCGTGCTCCGCGCGACCCTCCGGGGGGAGGCGCTCGCCGGCGACGGCCCCTACTGGACGACCGGGTCCACGCTCGACTTCGGCACCCTGGGGATTGGGGAGAGCCTCACCGGGACCGCGGTGCTGCGTATCCCTGCGCTCGACGCGGGGACGAGCGCCAGCCTCTCGGTCACGCTCACCGGGTCCGGCTTCACCTCGTCGGTGACCGGCGCTCGCACGGTCGCCGACGGCGGCGCGCTCGCCATCCGGCAGGCGCAGCTCATGCACACCTTCCCGTGGATTGGGGCCACCAACGCGCTCTCGAACCTGGTCGGCGCGTCCCTCAACATCGCCGGGCTCACCGGGACCACCAAGGTGGACCTCCCCGGGATCAACCTGTTCTCGCAGGGGGGCACCTTCATCGGCGCGAACTTCGGCTCGGTCAACATCAGCGGGCTCGGCGGGGTGCTCATGGGCGGGCTCTTCACCCACCAGTTCGCGCCCTGGGGCTCGAGCTTCCGCGGGTGGCGCCGCGTGAGCGTCGGCGCCTGCGGCCCGGTCGACCTGAGCGGGCTCTTCTGGGCCGAGAGCACCTCCGACGGTCCGCAGACCTTCTGCGCGCGGGCGGGGCTGCTCTCGGTCAAGGGCGTCGAGATGGAGCTCGGCGACGTCGCATGGCACGGTGCTCCGCGCACCCCGCCTCCAGGCGCTCCTCGGTGAGGGTCGGCTCTCGGTCAAAGACCTGACGGTCGCCGCGGAGCGCGTCCAGGCCGCAGCCACCAAGGTCCGGCAGGTTTTCGGGGTGGTGGACGTCCGGGCGCAGCGGATTGTCGAGCGCAGCCGCGACGTCTTCCGGGAGGTCGAGGGCGTCGCCCAGACCCGCGCGGGGCGAGTTCGCACGGTCGCGCGCGACGCCTACTCGGTGGTCGCCGCGCGGACGACCCTCAAGGCCGAGGACGAGATGCACCTGATGGGCGAGAAGATCCACCTCGGCTGAGGAACTGGAGCGCAACGATGCACGTGTCGACGAACATGGCGGGGATGACGATGGCCTTCCCCAACGTCTGTCTGACCCCCGCGCCCCCGGCGCCGAACCCGGTCCCCGTCCCCTACCCCTCGATCGGGCAGTGCATGAGCGCCCAGGCGGGGACGTTCTCGATGAAGGTGAAGATCCTCAACAAGCAGGTCCTCACCGTGAAGACCACCTCACCGTGAAGACCACCTCACCGTGAAACCAAGGTCCCCACCACCACCGGGGACTCGGGCGGCGTCAGCGGGGGCGTTGCGTCGGGCACGTTCGGCGGGCCCTGCTCGCGGACCCAGACTTCGCTCAAGGTGAGCGTCGAGGGCTCGCCCGTCGTCCGGAACCTCGACCTCATCGGCAGCAACGGGGTCAGCCCCAACGCGCCGGTGGGCAACCAGCTCGCACCGAGCCAGACCCTCGTGCTCTGCCTGGGTTGAGGCCGCCCGTCGCTCGGGCGGCGCGCAGATGCCGTCCCCCTTGCTCCTCGACCTCGGCGCGTCGGGCCCGAGCCCGCGAGCTGCTCCACGACCACGACCGCACACGCGTCGGCGGCCGTCCAGGACGTGGGCTCGCTCGCGAGCTGCTCCGGCGCGGCGTAGCGCACGGTGAATCCGCTGACGCGGTCGCGGCGCTCGCGAGCTCCGCCTGGTTCAGCAGGTCGAGCCGCGGCGCCGGCGGACGAGGCCGAGGCCCGCCAGGACGAGCCCGACCACGGGCAGCGGATTGCTCGCCGAGCGCGAGGTGACCGAGCAGCCGCCGTTCGCGCCGGGGGCGCCATTCATGCCGTCGGTGCCGTTCATGCCGTCGGCGCCATTCACGCCGTTGCAGACGTAGTAGGTGCGCTTGCCGAACATCGGCCACCGTAGTCGAGGCCTGAAACCCCGGACGGTCTGAGGGTGGGTGCTCGACTCGGGAAGGTCGAGCATGGAAGCGAGCAAGAGCATTGGGGCGGGTCGGCGGAGCTACACGGCCGAGCAGCGCGAGGAGATCCTGAGGGACGCGGCGGCGCTGGGGGTGTGCGAGGCGGCGCGCAAGCACGGTGTGCCGCAGCCGACGATCAGCAACTGGCGGCGGCGGTTGGCGAACTCCAAGGGCGCAGGGGTCGATCGCGCGGGATCGGCGGCGCGAGTCGCGTCGACCGAGGATGAGCGCGGGGCTGGCAGTGAGGCCAGCGCCAGCGCCGTGGAAGCGGGCGGGAGCCCTGCGGTGGTTCCGAACGGGAAGCCGCCGGCGCGGCGCTACACTCCGTCGGAGAAGGCGCGCGCGCTCGAGCTCGCGGCGTCCCGCGGCGTGAGCATCGCGTCGCGCGAGCTGGGCATCAGCCGGTTTGCGCTCTACCAGTGGCGCCGGGAGGTCGCGAAGGCGGCGAAGGGTGAGGGCCCGTCGCCGACGAGTGGTCCGTCGCCGAGCGAGATTGAGGCGCAGCGGGATCGCGAGATCCTCGCCGAGTGGCACAAGCACGCGGGGCTCGGACCGAGCCAGGTGCGCAACCAGCTCCGTCGGCGCGGGATCAAGGTGGCTGTGGCGACGGTGCGCCGGGTGATGGAGGACGCCGGCTACCGGCCGCCGAAGGTGAAGCGCGACCCGCACGACGGGCGCTACGAGTCGGTGCGCCCGAACCACCGGTGGCATCTCGACTTCGTGCACCGCCACATCCACCGCGCCTCGACGTTCACGCTGATCCTCATCGACGACTACGCGCGCTTCGTGGTGGGCCACGGCGTCGACGACGCGGAGCGGTCCACGATGGTGATCCGCACGTTCGAGGAGGCGGTCGCGCGCCACGGCAAGCCCGAGCGCGTGATGCACGACCGCGGTGCCGCGTTTTGGTCGTGGCGCGGGATCAGCAAGTTCACGGCGCTGCTCGAGGAGCTGGGGATCGACCAGGAGGTCGCGACCGACAAGGAGCTGAACGGGAAGGTCGAGGTGTTCAACGCGAACCTGCACAAGGAGCTGTTCGACGTGCAGCGCTTCTACGACGTGGCGGAGATGAAGCGTCGGCTGGCGGCGCACCTCCACTTCTACAACCACGGTCGCACGCACCACGCGCTCGGCGGGCTGCTGGTGCCGGCCGACCGCTACTACGGCCGGGCGGACGAGGTGCTCGCGCGCATCGAGGCGGGCGCGCTGCGCGAGAGCGACGAGCCCGAGCTGCGCGAGCGCGCGCTCGAGCTCTTCAAGGTGGTGAGCCGGAACGGCGCGCCCGAGGTGTGGCTCCTCGGGCAGCGCCTGAACGTGCCGCTCGGCACGTAGAAAGTAGGTCCGGTCTTCGTCGACTCGGGGCAGGAGGAGTTTGCCAACAAAACCAACTCCGAGAACGAGGAGACCGCCCTCTGCAAGTACACGATCCGGTGCCCGTCGTCTCGCCCACCGTGACGGCGGGCGTACTTCTTTGTGCGCGCCGCATCGGCGAGCAGCTCGAGCTGCCGTTTCCCTCGGCGAGCGCGATCTTCGGCGCGACCGGCGCGACGCGCACGCGCGCGTATGAGATCGCGGGCGAGATCGACGAGCTGCTCCCCGCGCTGACTCGACCTCCCGGACGACCGCGAGCCGAGCGCAGCCCGCCACCACCCTCGACGGTCGCAGAGCTTCGCGGCGAGGCACTGCGCTTCGTCATGTCGCACCCCGGCTGTGTGAGGCTCGGGCGTGAGCGGATGCGCTACGCCGACTCGTGGCGACACTTCGTGGTCGAGCTGCACGAGCGCCACGACGACGTCCCGTTGCCCGAGCTCGCCGACGCGCTGTGCATGCCGCTCGGCACGCTCGAGGACTGGCTGCGCGTGCCGCGCTTCGAGGCACCCGGGCCGGAGCAGGACGAGGTCGACGACGACTCCGAGCAGGACGCGAAGCTCGCGCAGATCGAGACCGTGCTTGCCGCGTGGCGCACATGGAGCGGCGACTTCACCGCGTTCTGCGAGCACGTGCGGCGCGACCTTCGCATCGAGATCGGCAAGACGATGATCGCGAGCATCCTGTTCGCGCACGGCGAGCGCACGCCGGCGCGGCGCACGGGTCGCTCGCGCGACGAGGAGGCGCTGCGCGGCGCCTTCGAGACCTTCTTCGCCGGCGCGCAGTGGGTGGCGGACGGCAAGAGCGTCGAGGTCGTGATCGACGGGGAGGTGCTGAACGTCAACCTCGAGCTCGCCATCGACGCGGCGACGGACGCCGCGGTGGGCATCGACGTACGCGACGAGGAAGACAGCGCCGCGCTCGTCGCGGCCTTCGACGACGGCGTCGAGACGACGGGCGAGCCCCCGCTCGCGATGCTCGTCGACAACCGCCCGTCGAACCACACGCCCGAAGTCGACACCGCGCTGGGCGACACGATGCGCATCGACGCGACGCCGGGCCGTCCGCAGAACAAGGCGCACGTCGAAGGCGCCTTCGGCCTCTTCGCGCAGAAGGTCCCGCCGATCGAGATCGAGACGACCGACTCGCGTGCGCTCGCACGGAGCCTCGTGCTGCTCATCGCCACGACCTTCTTCCGCGCGCTCAACCGTGCGCCTCGACGCGATCGTGGCGACCGCTCCCGTGCCGATCTCTACGCACAGGCGGTCACGCCCGACGAGCGCGAATCGGCCCGTGCCTCTCTGCGCGACCGCATGCGCAAGCAGCAGCTCGCCCGCGAGGCCCGAGCGGCGCGCGTCGACCCCGAGATGCGCGCGTTGCTCGACGGCGCCTTCGAGCGCCTCTCGCTGCTCGATCCGGAGCGACGCGTACGAGACGTGATCGCGTGCTACCCGCGCGACGCCGTGGTGGACGCGATCGCGACCTTCGATGCGAAGCAGGGGTGCGCGACGCTGCCCGACGGCGTCGACGCGCGTTACCTCCTCGGCATCGTGCGCAACGTCCATCACGAGCACGAGGCCGATGCGATCACGCAGGCCCTCCTGCGCGAGCGCATCGAAGCGCGCGACCGCTTCATCGCTCCGCTGCTCCGCGAGCGCGACGTGGTCCTCGCGCACGGCGACCTCGACGCTCGCCTCCGCGCGATCACCCGTCGCCTCGTCGCTGCCGACCGCGTGCTCGACCGGCACTTCTGGATCGACGCGCTCGCGCTCGTCGCACCGACCGAGGAGGACGCGCGGCGCGCCTTCGCGCGCCGCTCCGCTCGACGCATCCACGCTTGCTTTCGACTCGACGCTCGCGAGCGGCACCGCCTCGTCCGCGTGCTCCTGCGCCGCCTCTGGCCGATTGACTGAGCTCGGGGCGGCGATGCGAGCCGCAACATCCCATCGCATGCCGGTCACGCCGCCGGCGGCGACGCGAGTCGCATCCACGTCCCGAGCCCCGCGCCGCGCTCGACACCAGCGAGCATTCCACTGATGACCGCGGCGCGGACCCGGATCACGTCGCGCTTGTCTGCCACCTCACACGCGCGGCGAGCCGTCCGCCATTCTCGGCTGGTAGGTGGTTGACAACCGCAAGTAGGTGTTCACGACCTCGCCGGGCTGGAGGTTGCCATCACCGTCGAGGTCGGTGCCCGAGTCGACCCGCAGCCCGCCCTGGGCGCAGTTGGACCCGGCAGGCTCGGTCGCGACGTCGACCAACTCGGCGCCGGACAGGTCGACGCAGACGTACTCGGTGGAGGTGACCTCGAAGGGCTCGAGGGTGCCGTCGTCGTTCACGTCGATGCCGGTCTCGAGCTTCGTGCCGCCATGCGCGCAGTTGGCGCCCGCCGGCTCGTCCGTGCTCAGGGCGAGGGCCGCGAATGGATCCCAGGCCCCGAGCGTGCACGCCCCCGCTGCAGTGCGCGGCACCCCACGCTGGTCGTGGAGCAGGATGCTGCCGTCCGCGGCGACGCAGTCACCCGCGCCGCGTGCGGGGCTGCTCGGGTCGAGGGCGTGGGTGAACGTGCGCCCGCCGTTGTCCGCGAGGGGGAGGATCCCCGCCCCCGTGCCCACGACGTCGGTGGCGTCGGTGAAGATCGCGCAGTCGGTCGAGTCCCCCAGCAGGTTGTGGTGCTCGACGGGCACGGTCGCCGTGTCCATCCAGCAGTCCGGGCCCGCGGTGGACGCGGTGTTGCCGGCCACGATCGAGTTGGTCACCGCGAGGGTACCGCCGCTCTGCGCCACGACGCCGCCGCCCTGCGTGGCCGCGTCGTTCCCGGTGACCGTGACCCCGGAGAGCGTCAGCTCGTGGCTTCCGCCCTGCACGTTGATCGCGCCGCCGCGCGCCGCGGAAGAGTTGCCACTGAACGTGGAGTTGAAGACCGCCGTCGTCGCGTCGTTGGCGTCGAACGAGCTGGCGAGCGCCCCGCCGTGATTGGTCGCCGAGTTCATCGCGAAGAGCGAGTCGCGGATCTCGGTCGTCGCGAGGCCGCTGTTCGGCTGGACGTGGATCGCGCCGCCCTGGTTCGTCGCGTCGTTGTCGTGGAAACCGCAGCGCTCGACGACGAGATCACCGTTGTTCTCGATCGCCCCGCCGCTCCCGGTCGCCGTGTTGTGGTCGAGCTCGCTGTCGAAGATGCTCAGCCGGCCCCCGTAGGTGATCCGGATCGCGCCGCCGAGTCGGCTCGTGTTGTGGTCGATCCGAAGCCGCTCGAGGGTCACGCTTCCGCCCGACTCGACGCCCAGCGCCCCGGCCACGGTGTCGCCGGCCCCGTGGGTCAGCCGCAGGTTCGAGACGCGCACCCGTGCGCCGGAGGCGATGTCGAAGATGCGGTGGGACGCGGAGCCCGCGTCGAGGACGGTCGTGTCGCTCCCCGCCCCGACGATGGCGACCTCGGACGTGATCTGGATCTCGCTGTCGATCGCGTAGGTGCCGGCGGGGACGACCACGCGGTCGGCGCCGCTCCCGTCCGCGCAGCCGTTGCCCGCGGCGGCGTCGGCGTCGGCCGAGGCGAGCGCCTCGCGCAGGGTGCAGCCCATCGCGGGGTCGTCGGTCGTCGTGTCGACCGTGATGGTCGCCGCGAAGACCGTGGCCGGCGCGAGGCCGATGAGGAGGAGAGGCAGGCAGAGGGCGAATCGGGTGCTCATGGAGACTCCGGGTTGAGGCGCGGTCCACCGCGCGGCCCTCTCCGCCTAGCACCGCCTCGTCGGGGTCAGGGAGGCGACAAACGACCCTCCGCGGACCAGAAGTGAGCCAGCCGGCCCGTCGACGAGACGACATGCGTCAGCTCAGCGCACGCGCCGCTCGCTCGCGGCGGCGGACGAAGCGATACTCGGCGCCCGGTGGGAAGAACGACCGACACCTGGCGCTGGGCAGCGTGGGCGCTCGTCCTCTCGATCGGCTGCGGCGACGACGGGGCGAGCGAGCCCACGAGCGAGAGGCACGAGGCGGTCGAGCGCACCCAGCGCCCGGAGCCCGCGATACCGACCGACGACACGCCGGCGTCGGAGGGAGAACAGCCCGAGCAGACAGCCGCCGAGCAGCCCGAGCAAGCGCCACCCTCGCGGCTGGAGCGACGCGGCGACTACCTGGCCGACGTCGGCCGCGACTGCGACGGCTATCCCTATCTGCCGCTGAAGACGCTGCCGGGACGCTGCGTCGGGCTGGTGCTGAACGGCGAGCATCCGACCGTTCAAGCGGCGCGCGGCCGCTTCCGACCCCGCGGCATCGTCCAGGATCCGCATCGCGACGACGTGATGTGGATGGTCGACGCCGGCGCGCGCCGTCCTCGCGCCGGTCGCTTGTGGCGGCTCACCAAGGACGGCGAAACGTGGACGCCCGAGGTCGTCCTGAGCCGCCTCGATCGCCCGCACGGCATCCGCCTCGGCCCGGACGGCTGGGTCTACGTCGGCGAGGTCCAGCGCATCATCCGGGTCGATCCGGCGGCCCACGATCCCGCCTCGACCGTGGAGCGCGTCGTCGACGACCTGCCCGTCTCGATGCCCGGCCGCTCCTTGCGCTGGCATCCGCTGACCGCGTTCGTGTTCACGCCGCGCTGGGACATCGTGCTCGACATGGGCTCGGCCACCGATCGCTGCGCCGAGTCGCAGGCCGAAGATCACTGCCACGACGAAGACGACCACACCGCCGCCCTCTGGCGCTTTCGCTATCTGGGCGAGCGGCGCTGGTCGTCGGCGCCCGCGTTCATCGCGCACGGCCTTCGGAACTCCGTCGCGCTGGTCGCGCACGAGAGCGGCACCCTCCTGCAGGGCGAGAACGGCATCGACTTCCCGGAAGAAGACCGTCCGCACGAAGAGCTGAACGTCATCGTCGACGGCAAGCACTACGGCTGGCCCTACTGCTACGACCGCGACCAGCGCACGCCCGAGTGGTCCAACGCGAGCTTCGCCTGCGATGTGGCCACCAACCCGCGCTACGCGCCGCCGCGCGTCCTCCTGCCGCCACACGGAGCGCCGCTCGGGATGATGTACTACCGCGGCTCGCGGATGCCCGAGCTGACCGGGCGCCTGTTGATGACGCTGCACGGCTACCGCCCGCCCGGCCACCGCGTGATCCTCTTCGACGTCGACGCGCGCGGCGTGCCGGCCGAGGATGCCGACTTCCGGGAGGTCATCGCCGGTTGGGATGCCAGCGACAGCGTCCCGCGCGGCAACCCGGTGGAGATGACCGAGGCGCGCGACGGAAGCGTGTGGCTCGTCGAGGACAACAACGCGGACGTCCTGCGCCTCTCGGTCGACCGCTGGGCCGCGAGCCGCGGCGGCACGGGCGGGACGACGAACGAAGAGCCTGCCATCGAAGCGGACGCCGCGTTCACCGCGCTCCAGCGGGACATCTTCGGCCCGCGCTGCAGCCCCTGCCACGAGCACTTCCGCGCCGACGCGAGCGCCGCTCTAACCGCGTTGCACCGCCTCGGCTGGCTCCGCACGGACGACGACGGCCAGCCCCTCCTCTGGCAGCGCATCCGCCCCGGTGCCACGCGCCGCATGCCGCCCACCGGCCCGCTCTCCGCCCACGACATGAGCGCGATCCGCCGCTGGCTCGACGCGCAGCGTGAGCCGACCGAGCACTGATCCGATCGACGGTCGCGAAGGCGCCGTGCTCGGCCCGCGTCGCGACGAGACCAGCGGCCTGCGCCCGTTCACGACGCGCTGCGCCGCACAGCGAGCGCGAGAACAGCGTGCGCTGCCCGCGTTTCGACGGCACCACCCTCTGTGCCCGTTCACGCGCGGCAGCGACGACCACTGGCGCCATCGATGCCGAGCCCGTCCGAACCCGTCACTGGCGAGCGCCGCACAAGGGACTAGCCTCGCCGCGATGGAGCGAACGATCGCAGACGACGTGCGGCTGGTCGGAGACACCTTGGGCGAGGTGCTCCGTGCGCACGGTGGAGAGACCCTCTTCGAGCACGTGGAGTCGATGCGCCTGTCGGCCAAGCGGGCGCGGGAAGAGAACAGCGAGGAAGCGCGCGAGGCGCTCTCGGCGCGAGCCCGCTCGCTCGACGCCCAGACGGCGGCCGAGGTCGCGCGTGCGTTCGCCCTCTACTTCCAGCTCGTCAACCTCGCCGAGGACGTACAGCGGACCCGCGAGCTGACCCGGCGCGAGCGCGAAGGCGGGCCGTCGAGCGTGTCCGAGTCGCTGGCGGCCATCCTGACCGAGCTGCGCGAACGCGGCGCCTCGCGCGACGAAGTGCTGGCCGCGCTGAGTGAGGTCGAGCTCCGCTACGTCTTCACCGCCCACCCGACCGAAGCACGAAGGCGCACCACCGAGCGGCTCCTCGCCAAAGCGCGCGACAGCCTCGAGGCACGCGACCGCTTCGGGGCCACCGAGCGCGAGCAGCACGACGAAGATCGCGTGCTGCGGGCGGCCGTGGAAGCGCTGTGGGAGCACGCCATGGAGCGCGGCGAGAAGCCCGAGGTGCTCGACGAGGTCAAGGCCGGCCTCTACTACCTCGATCGCGTTCTCCTCGACGTCGTCCCGCGCGCTCAGCGCCGCCTGCACGCCGCGTTCGAGGATGCGTTCGGCGTGGTCGATCCCGACGCCCTCCCGCTGCCCTGGCGCTTCGGCTCCTGGATGGGCGCGGACCGCGACGGCAACCCCTTCGTCAACGAGGCGATCACCGAGCGCACGCTGTCCTTGCTTCGCGACGCCATCCTCACCCGCTACGAGCGTGACCTGGTGCGGCTGGCCGACCCGCTGGCGGCCACCGAGGAGCGGCTGCCCGACACCGCCGCGCTCGATCATGCGCTCGAGCGCGCCGCCGTCGTCGTCCCCGAAGCCGCCGCGTTGGCCGAGCGCCAGAACCCGCGCGAGCCGCTGCGCCGGATGATCACCCTGGCCCGCGAGCGACTCGCACGCGCCAAGCGCTTTCAGGCGGGCGGCTACCCGAGCCCGGACGCGTTTCTCACCGACCTCGAGGTGATGCGCGAGACGCTCCTCGCCGCCCACGCGAGCGCCCTTCCGAACGACGCCCTGCTCGAGCTCATCTGGCGGGTCCGCTGCTTCGGCTTCTCGCTGGCCGCGCTCGACGTGCGCGAGGACTCCGCCGTCCACCACGCCGTGCTCGCCGAGCTCACCGGCGATCCCGACTACGAAAGTCGCGACGAGGATACCCGCCGCGCCGCGCTCGAGAAGCTCACCCTTCCCGCACGGCGCGCCCATGTCTCCGACGCCGCGCGACGCCTCCTCGATCTCTTCGAGAGCCTCCGCCACCAGCAAGCGCGTTTCGGGGCGGACGCCATCGGCACGTACATCATCTCCATGACCCACTCGGCGACGGACGTGCTCGAGGTCCTGCGCCTCGCCGAGCTGCACGGCATCGAGCGCGACCTCGACATCGTCCCGCTGCTCGAGACGCCCGAGGATCTGACCAACGCCGGCCCCTTGCTGAGCGCGCTCCTGACCGACCCGCGCTACCGCGAGCACGTCCGCGGCCGCGGCGACGTCCAGGAGCTCCTGGTCGGCTACTCGGACTCCATGAAGAGCGGCGGCGTGCTCTCCAGCCGCGTGCGCGTCGTCGCCGCCCAGCGCGAGGCCGCCGAAGTCTGCCGCCAGCACGGCGTCACCCTCCGCGTCTTCCACGGCCGGGGCGGCTCGGTCAGCCGCGGCGGCGGCCCCACCTACCGAGCCATCCGCGCCCTGCCTCGTGATGCCTTCAGCGGCTGCATCAAGATCACCGAGCAGGGCGAGATGCGCGCCCACAACTTCGCGGATCCCGCCTTGGCCGCGCGCTACATCGAACAGACCGGCGGCGCCGCGCTCCTGGCCCGGATGGAAGCGCGCGGCACGCCCACCCTGGAGGCGCCGGAAGATCGCGCGCTGCTCGCTCGCATGGCCGACATCAGCCAGCGCGCCTATCGCGAGCTGATCGGCGACCCCGATCTGGTGCGCTACTTCCGCGAGGCCACCCCGCTCTCGGCCATCGCCTCCCTGCCCATCGCCAGCCGGCCGAGCAAGCGACGGGGCCAGCCGGGGCTCTCGGATCTGCGGGCCATCCCGTGGGTCTTCGCGTGGAGCCAGTCGCGGCACGGCCTGACCGGCTGGTACGGCGTCGGCGCCGCGCTCGATGCCGTCGCGAGCGAAGAGGGCGGGTTGGCGCGCCTGCGGGTTTTGCGCGACCGCTCCCCCTTCTTCTGCGACCTGCTCGAGAACGTGGAGATGTCGCTGGCCAAGGCGGACCTCGCGATCGCCCGCCGCTACGCCGGGCTCATGGACGACGCGGGCGGCGCGCGGATCTTCGCGCGCATCTGCGAACGTCACGACAACACATCGGAGCGCGTCCGCGAAGTCCTCGACGAGCGCGCATTGCTCGACGACGACCCCGTGCTCCAGCGCTCCATCCGCCTTCGCAACCCCTACGTCGACCCGCTGAGCTACCTCCAGGTCGAGGCCCTGCGCCGCGCCCGCGAAGGCGGAGACGACGCCGCGCGCTGGGAGCACGTCGCACACGTCACCGTGCAAGGCATCGCCGCCGGCCTCCGCCACACCGGCTGAGGCCATCCCGGGGAGCACCGCGCCCACGTCACCCGCAGCGAGACACATCGCGCGCGCCGCGCCTCGCCGACCGCTCCGCACGCGTTCGAGGACGCAGCCCCATGCGGAGGACGAGTCGAGCCACGCGTCGTACGAGACCGTGACCGCGTCGGTCCGCGCGGCTCGGTCCGCGCGACTCGGTCCTCGCGAGGAGGACCCTCGAAGGAGAGTCCCCGACCACGGCCCGACGCCTCCGCGGGCAGCCTCGAATCCGCGACGCCGAAGACGTTCGGGAGGGGTGTCCCGCCGCGCGTGTGCGCTCGAGCACGCGCCGCGTTCGCACACTCGACGCCGTCGTCGCCCACTGTGCGCCCGCTTCCGATGCCCCACCACACCGACGAGGATCGGCAGGCTCTTTGCACTGTCCGCCGAGCGTGGAAGAGACACTCGCAGCGGCCGGCACGCTCTCGTTCACGGCCGTCATCGTTGCCTGGGGCCTCTGGCTGGCCGCGCAAGTCCGAGGCTCGCGCATCGTGCGCCTCTTGCCGCTCGGCATCGTCCCGTGCGTCGCCACCCCGCTCGTCTTGGCGGGCGTCTTGGCCGAGCACGTCCTGAGCGACGTCGCGAACGGCACCCTGCTCGTCTTCGCGCTCATCGTCTCGATCGGCACGCTCCTCCACGCCTCCCGCCCGCCGAGCCTCGAGCGCAGTCCCTCCCGCTGACGCGTGCTCCGGTCGCACGAGTCACACCTCGAACGTCGATCACCGCCGGCCCCCTGCGCGCTACGATCGAGCGGTGAAACGATTCGCCGGATGCCTCCTTCTCCTCTTCGCGACCGCCTGCGGGTACTACGCGTATGAAAGCGAAGTCCGGCACCAGCATGCCATCCGATACGCATGCTCGGAGATGGGCATCGAGATCGTCAAAGTGGCGGAGCTCACCTGGGAGGCCGAAGGCTGCGGCCACCGCGCGGTCTACGTCTGCCGGCGCGGCACCCGCTGCGCGCTGGACGGCGACAGCATGAGCGAGGGTCAAGGCGGCGGCGGCGAGATGTCCGAGCGCGAGCGCCGCCGCATCCACGGCGCGGGCCAGTGAGCAACTTCGCGTTGCTGCGCGCCGCGCCTCCTCGTGACCCATTGCCATCGTAGAGAGCGCTCCACACCTTCTCGGACGGCACCACCGTGGAGACGCCCGGACGCGAGCCGCGCGTCCTCTGACTCGGGGCCGAGCCCAGCACCGAACGTACCCACGCGAGCGTAGCCCCGCTGCGCGTGAGGGCCTGGATCGCCTTCGGAGCTCGAATCCACGAGGTCCGGCTCCCCTCCGCTTGCGGGAGGGGGAGCTCCGAGTGCGTTCCAGACCCGCGCGTGATGACGTGCCGCATCCTCCGGGTCAGCTCGCGATGAGGGCGCGCGACACGAGCGGTTCCTCGAGGCGGTCGGCGGCGTCCGTGAAGCGCTCGGGAGGATTCGTCAATCGATCGATCCCGGTCCTCGCGTCCCCTCGATGGACGTCCGAGTCGGCCGAGCCCCTCCGCGCGTCGTCCGGCGCGAGGAGAACGCGATGAACGGACCTCCAGGGCCTCACCGGCCGAACGAAGAGCGAGCGACCCGCAGCTCGTCCGAGATCTCGTCCGACCCCCGCACGTAGACCGCGACGAAGCCCCCGTCATCGTGGGCGACCGCCACCCTTTCTCGGTACACGTGATCGTCGAGCACCGGGCCGTGGTCGTCGGAGCTCTCGGCGACGAAGAGCGCGTCGGGGATGTCCCGCAGCGGCGGCGAGCCGTCCGGGCCCGGCCCCTCCCGATCTCCGACGCACACGTCGACCGCGTCCCACACCTGCGCGCCGGGGACGGCGAACGCGCCCGCCAGATTGACCCGACGATCGTCGAATGAGGTCTCTTCGCCGAACTCGAACGAGAGCGGGAGCACCAGCGAGAGCGACCCGGGTGCACGCACGCGCGTCGTGAGCGGGCCCTCGCAGCTCCTCGGAGCGCTGGCCATCAGGTCGAGCGCTTGGGAAGCGCGCGGGCCCTCGGGGCTCAGCGCCCGCACCTCGTAGTGATCGGGCCCCTCCTCCGGGAAGTGCCCCTCGATCCCCACCACCACGAACACCGTGCCCTCGCGGACGAAGGCGGCGGCGAGCCGCTCTTCCGTGGCGGCGACCTCGAAGGGCCGGGCGTCGGGAGCGAGCGCTTGCGCGTTCCAACCGACGAGCTCGTCCACCGGCTGGTCCTCACCCCACACCTGGTAGAGCAGGAACGGCGGCGAGCCCGAGGCCAGCCTCAGCGTCTCCCAAAACCTCGACGGCACCGCGTCCTCCGCGAGGACCAACGTCACGCGCGGACTGGAGCTCGCGCGCGGCGCCCCCTCGGCGTCGAGCTCGACCACCCACGCCTCGATCGAGCCATCGCTCGGTTCGCGCGCGCAGAGCATGCTCGGCGCACCGGGGCCGGCCGCGATCGCCACCACCCCGCCCTCGTCGGCGCACGCGATCGGCCGGGCCACCAAGGTCCCTCGCGTACCGACGTCCACCAGGAAATTGCCCACCTCGGCCCACTCGGGGTGCTCGGCCATGAGCGGGTCCGGCAGCAGATCGGTCACGAAGCGGATCCGTCCGGGCCCGATCGCGATGGGTCCGAGCCTCGGCAGGCGCGGCCAGCGCTCGCGCCGCACGTGCCACGAGGGATCGTTCCAAACCTCGTCGGCGCTCGCCTCCGGTGTGTCTGCCGCCGGCGCCTGTGCTGCCGGAGCCTGTGCTGCCGGCGGCGTCGACCCGCACGCGCCGAGCACCATGACGAGCATCCCCACCCACCAGCGCTGCATCCTGAGCAGATACCACGGAGCCGGCGGCAGGATTCGAACGCAGCGCCGAGCACCTGGTCGACGTCGGCGCAGAGCGGCGTGACCCGCGCTTCGGAAGGAAGCCCCCCTCCCGCTTGCGCGAGGGGCTGGGTCAGGGACCCGCCCATCGGAAGAAGCTCCCCTCCCGCTCGCGGTGGCGGCTGGGGGAGGGCTCGCAGCGGAGTGATCCACACCGACGCCTCTGATTCAGCGCGAACCCGGAGCCCCTCGTCGACGTCGGCGCACAGCGGCGTGAGCCGCCCATCGGAAGAAGCTCCCCTCCCGCTCGCGGTGGCGGCTGGGGGAGGGCTCGCAGCGGAGTGATCCACACCGATACCTTCTGACTCAGCGCGGGCCCGGAGCCCCCCGTCGACGTCGGCGAGACCCGCTACTCCGGACCGCGCGCGTGGCGGATCCGCCGCGCTCGCTCGTGACGCTCGCGTACGACCTCGCGACGCGCGGCGTGCTGTCGACGGGGACGGACGACGTGTGCGCCGAGACCGTCGAGAGGCGGACGCGCTCTCCGCCCGCGCCGGGCTGATCCGTGAGCGAGCGCCCGAGCCGACACCCGGGGTGCCCCGCTGCCCAGCGAGCGCTCGAGCCGACACCCGGGGTGCCCCGCTGCCCAGCTAGCGCCCGAGCCGACACCCGGGGTGCCCAGCGAGCGCCCGAGCCGACACCCGGGGTGCCCCGCTGCCCAGCGCGGGGTCGAGGGCTTCGGAGCCGGATTTCAAAATGAAAGACACCGTCCGAAGCGCTCGGAAGGGCCTCCCGCGGTGGAAAGAGAGCGAGCGCCCGAGCCGACACCCGGGGTGCCCCGCTGCCCAGCGAGCGCCCGAGCCGACACCCGGGGTGCCCAGCGAGCGCCCGAGCCGACACCCGGGGTGCCCCGCTGCCCAGCGAGCGCCCGAGCCGACACCCGGGGTGCCCAGCGAGCGCCCGAGCCGACACCCGGGGTGCCCCGCTGCCCAGCGCGGGGTCGAGGGCTTCGGAGCCGGATTTCAAAATGAAAGACACCGTCCGAAGCGCTCGGAAGGGCCTCCCGCGGTGGAAAGAGAGCCCGCGAAGCCTTCGCCGCCCGTGCGCCGCGTCAACTCCTCGTCCGGAGGCCTCCGGCCCCGCTGCCGGAGCTCCAGGAAGAGAGACGAGGTCTTCGCGAGCATCGTTTCGAAATGCAACGAACATCCCGAGGCGATCTGCGGGGACGTTCTACCCGGCGAGCGTTCCGAGAGCGCTTCCGCGACCCTGGTGCGGACGCGGGATGGGCCGCGGAGCGATCTGCGGGGACGTTCTACCCGGGGAGCGTTCCGAGAGCGCTTCCCCGACCCTGGTTCGGACGCGGGATGGGCCGCGGAGCGATCTGCGGGGACGTTCTACCCGGGGAGCGTTCCGAGAGCGCTTCCCCGACCCTGGTTCGGACGCGGGATGGGCCGCGGAGCGATCTGCGGGAACGTTCTACCCCGTGAGCGTTCCGAGAGCGCTTCCGCGACCCTGGTTCGGACGCGGGGCGGGCCGCCGAGCCCTCCGCATGAAACGGGCATCCCGGAGCGTCTAGCCCCTGGGGACATTGGTCTGGGACCCCGGGTGGAGCCCCTGGGGACATAGCCCCTGGGGACATTGGTCTGGGACCCCGGGTGGAGCCCCTGGGGACATTGGTCTGGGACCCCGGGCGGCGGTGGAGCGACCGGCGGCCGCCGGTGTGCGCGCCGCCACCTCCGCCGATTTCGGCTCGCAAGTGCCTGAGATCACACGAGCGGCTCCCGGATCGCATCGTGATGAGCGGGCGGGGCATGACCGCGTCACGCTGCCGCCTGCCCGGAATGGCCTACATGATCACGCGCCGCACCGAGCGCCGCGTCCATCTCTTTCGACCCGACCGACTGATGAATCAGGTCTTCCTCTACTGCCTCGGATGCGCGGCTCAGGAGACCGACGTCCAGGTCGTCGCCGCGACCCTGATGAGCAACCACTACCACGTCGTGGTCGTCGATCGTCGGGGGCAGATCACGAAGCTCACCGAGCGACTCAACGGACTGCTGACCAAGGCGACGCAGGCCATGCGTGGCTGGCAGGGCAGCGTCTTCGACGGGCAGAAGCCGAGCTACACCGAGTTGCTCACGCCTCAGGCGCTGGTCGACAAGGTGGCCTACACCATCGCGAATCCAACCACGGCCGGTTTGGTTCGGTTCGCGAAAGACTGGCCCGGAGCACGCACGCGCGTGTTCGACATCGGCCGCCGGATCCTGACCGTGGAACGCCCGTCCGCCTTCTTCGCGGAGGACGGCACGATGCCCGAGAGCGTCGAGCTTCGCTTCGAGATGCCGGAGACGCTGCTCGAGGCGCATGGGCTCGAGGGAGCGCGCGTGCGCATCGCCGAGGCGGTCGAGAAGAAGGAGAACGACGCGCGGGCCGAGGTCCAGGCCGCGGGCTGGTCGTTCAAGGGCGCGGACCGCGTGCGCAAATCGTCTCCATACGCGCGGGCCGAGACCTTCGAGGCGCGCGGCCGGCTCAGTCCCCGCTACGCGAGCGGCGGCGACGCTGACGCGTTGGACGCCGCCATCGCGCGCGACGCCGAGTTCCTCCTGAGGTACGCCGAGACCCGGGACCGCTGGCTCGCCGGGGAGCGACACGTGGTCTGGCCGCCAGGCACGGACGCCATGCGCCGCTGGCACGGCGTGACCTGCGCCGACCCTCCCTGCTGATCGGAACGACGACGTGGACTGCGAGCCTGTGCGACCCGCGGGCTCGCATCGGTGCGTCCGTCTCACGCCGGGCGAGGCCTTGGGAGCGCTTGCGCCGCCAGCGTGAGGGTGGAAACGGCCGATCGCAGCTCGCTCGCGGCGACCGGCAATCGATCCGGCGGGCCGAGCCCACACCGAGATCCGCGGTCGCGACCCGCGGTGGCGACCGGGAAGCACCCCGGGTTAGGTCGTTGCGTTGCGTTGCCAGCGGGCCGAGCCCACACCGAGATCCGCGGTCGCGACCCGCGGTGGCGACCGGGAAGCACCCCGGGTTAGGTCGTCGTTGGGTTAGGTCGTTGCGTTGCGTTCCTCGCTCGCAGCGGCCACCACGTCGGGCCCGACCGCCTCGTGGCTCCGGTAGCAGGCCGAGAGCGCGAGAGCGGCGAGCACGCCGATCGCGGTGACGCGCCCTGACCAGGCTGGCGCGCGAGGGCGCGTGAACCAAGAGCGACCGCTTGGACGGGACAAAGCTTTCGGCATTCCAGATGAGATCGTGACCCCGGACGGCCCCGATCGCATCCCGGGGGGAGTGGTCTGGGCACCGCAGGGCCAGACGACCGCGGCGAACGGCATCGATCGCACGCGGCGACATGCCGTCGCCGGGCCGCTGAGCTCGGCCACGCTCAGGCGGCCTGAGACGCTGCCCACCCGCGCGTGCGCCGGCGGGCCGGGCCGGCCGTGGGCGGGCGTAGCTCACGGTCGGGAAACGTTGGACTCGGTCGGGGCTATGCTGGCGTCGTGCACCTCTCCGTTATCGGGATGGCCGTCGCGTTCGGCACCGTCTTCGTGGCGGAGCTGGGCGACAAGAGCCAGCTCGTCTGCCTCACGCTGGCGACGCGCCGGCCCGGTCTCCCCGTGTGGGCAGGCGCCACGCTGGCTTTCTGCGTGCTCAACGGCCTCGCGGTGACAGTCGGTGCGGCGCTCGAGCGGCTGGTGCCGCGCGGGGCCCTGCTCTCGGTGGCGGCGGCCCTGTTCATCATCTTCGGCCTGCTCTCGCTCCGAGCCGGCGGCGAGGATGACGAGGACGCGGCCACGGAGAACGGCTCGCGCGGCGCCATGCTCACGACCTTCTCGCTAATCTTCGTGGCCGAGTTCGGCGACAAGACGCAACTCGCGGTCGCGGCGCTGACCGCCACAGGGGGAGCCCTCTCAACCTGGATCGGCGCCACGGGAGCGCTCGCGCTCAGCACGCTGAGCGCGGTGCTAGTCGGACGCATCGTCGGTCCGAGGATCCCACCAGACTGGATGAGCCGGCTCTCGGCCGTAGCGTTCCTCGCCGCCGGCGCATACACCGGTTGGCTGGCGTACCACGCGATGAACGGGTGAGGGCAGCGGCACCGGTATCGTGCCGAAGACGATCGACGACGACAATCCCACCCCGGGTCAGGTCGTTCGTTCGTTCGCTCCGCGGGTCGGTCGTTCGTTCGCTCGCTGTCGTTCGCTCGCTGCCCTGGGGCTCGACCGATCGACGAGCACCCCGGGTCGGGTCGGCTCGTCTCGTCGGTCGCCTGCGCGAGCACCCCGGGTCGGCTCGTCTCGTCGGTCGCCCTGCAGGCTCGACCGCGAGGGCTTCGGCTACGTCGCGTGGGTGCCCGCGAACGCGAAGATGCCGGAGCTGGCGACGGTCGCGCCGGCCCAGGATGGCGTCGGCCAGGTCGCGTGGGAGCACGAATCGCTCGACCACATGAGCCGTCTGCTCGTCGAGCGCGACGGCGACGCGTTGCTTCCCGCAACGACGAACCTCCCGCCGGAGGTCAGCGCGGAGGACGCCATGCAGATGCTCCGGCGAGTGCGCGGCGCCGAGGAGAACGCCTTCAAAGCGGCGCGCGCGAGCGTGCACATCGACCACCTCGTGGACCGCGGTGCGGACAGAGAGCAGGCCGATGATCGACCGGTGGCGAACCTGGAGCGGCGACGGCTTCTGGATGCCCAACGCGACGTGACCCAGCGCATCCAAGCGCTCGAAAACGAGCAGCCGCGGGCCGGGCGAGCCCAGCGCACCATCGACCAGGAGGCGTTCATCGTCGACTTGGAGAAGGCCGTGCTGGATGCGCGCCTGCGAGAGACGCCGGCCACGTTGCCGCGCAACGTGATCGAGCCGGATGCCCGTCGCGCGTGGCTCAAGACGAAGAACCGCGCACTGCTCCAGCCCCTCAAGCTCGCCGCCGACAATGCGCGACGGTGGCTGCTCGCCGCGCTCGCAGCGGCCCTCGCGCCCACCGACCACGACTACGACGCGAGCGCGATGCCGCGCACCCTCATGGCGCTCTTGCGCGCTCCGGGCACGCTCCGCTTCGGCGAGCGCGAGGTCGTGGTCACGATCGAGCTGCCGCTGCCGCCGACGGCCCACGCACGTCTGGACCAAGCCCTCCGCGCGCTCGACGACGCGCAGCTCGCGTTTCCCGACTCGCGCCGCACTCGCCCACGCTCTCGCGCTGTTCGCTTCCGCCTCGCCGCGCGGCCGACCCGCGCCGCGCTACCCCACCGCGACGCGCCGCCCGCGGAGTCCGGCACCTGATTCAGAAAATCGTTGGCGGCGTGTCAGGACGTCAGAGTCTCGGCGGGGCCCGAGAACGTGGAGGCGGCCAGCGTTCGGCTCTTCGCGCCGGAGTCGGGCGCCTGGGTTACCGAAGCGATGCCCCTCTTCCAGTGGGCGGTGCCGGCCTCTGCTTCCGCATGGCTCGACCTATGCGCCGACCGTGAATGCGAGCATGTCGTCGAGACCGTCGAGGTCACGGGGCGACGGCAGATGCGCCTGCTGACCGGCAGCGCCCGCGAGTTGTACTGGCGAGTTCGTACCACTCGCTCCACCAGTCCGATCTGGCTGGTGCGGCGCCGACCCGGACGCCAGCCGCAGGGCGGTGGCTACATCTTCGGCTGATGCCGGCCTACCCTGCCCCGGCCAGCGCATCGTCGTCCCCGTCGTGGCGGCTCATGGAGTGGCCTGCCGAACTGCCTGCTCGCCCGGGCCCGACCGCTGCGCTGCGGGGAGAGCGTCGGGGCGCGTCGGCCAGCAGCTCCACGTCGCTGGCCGACGCGTGACAGGCCCCTGGCGCCGTCTCGAATCGGAGGCCAGGCTGGCACGCATGCGCTGGCGATGGTGGGCTCTGATCTCGGCAACATGTCTCGCGCTCTCCGCGTGCGGCGGGACGACGACCGAGCCGGACGGCGGAGTGGACGGCGGCGGTGCGGGCAACCGCGACGCGGGATTTGGCGACGCGGGATCCGGCGACGCGAGCACGGACGACGGGGGCACCGATGCGGGCTCGGACGCGGGGGCCGACGCCGGTCGGGCGGATGGGGGCGGCGCCTCGGACGCCGGCGCCGACGGTGGCGGGGGCTCGGACGCCGGTTCGGACGGGGGTCCGGCCGATCCCTGCCTCACGGTCCAGCCCGCGATGTCGCTCGGCTCGACGGCCAGCGAGCTCGGGCCGCCGGCGGTCGCGGCGGACGCGTCGGGACAGGCGCTCCTCGTGTGGGTCGACTACGAGCAGAGCCGCGTGAACGCGCTCTTGCGCGGGCCGGCGGGGGGCACGACCGTGCTCTCGGACCTCGCCGGCTACGCGCTGACGCCCGGCGTGAGCCCGCTCTCGGCTGCTGCCGCAGCCAGCAGCGCGAGCGGCTTCGTCGTGGTGTGGGTCGAGCAGCACAACGACGCCGGCACCCTGCGCTACCGCTTCCGTCAGGTCACCCTCGGCAGTGACGGTTCGCCGATGGGCAATACGACGTTCGTGCCCGGGCTGGCCATCCACTACACCGACGTCGAGCCTCGCTTGATGGCGACCGGCGCGGAGCTCGCCCTCGCCTACCTCGGGCGCACCAGCGATGCCCTCCCCCAGCGCCGCCTCGTGTTCCGGCAGCTCTCGAGCGGCTCGGAGTGGACGATCGACAACAGCACCCCGAGCGAGGTCACGTGGGACGGCAGCGCCTTCGCGCGGGTCGACGACACCGCCGGCGCCCTATCGGTCGTCCGCTACACCATCGACGGGACCGCGATGACACCCATCCCGTTCACGGCGCCCTCGGGAGCGACCGGCTCGTCGCGCATCGCGGCGGCGACCGACGGGTGGTTCGTCTCGCTCGGCGATACCGTGTTCCGAGTTCGGGCCGACGGAACCGTCCCCACCGCCACGACCAGCGCGGGAGGGCTGGGGGCGCTCGTGTCGAAGGGGTCGGAAGCGCTCGCGCTCGGGCGCCTGACGTCGGGCGTGCCCAACGCGTGGCGGGTTGCCAGCGACGGGAGCGTCGTGGCGGAGCTCCCCCTCGACCCCGGCGCGACGGCCCCCCACTGGAACCCGGACGCGGCGGCCTGGACGGGGACCGCGTGGGTCCTCGGCTTCGTCCACGCGCCGACCCTCGACGACGAGGCGCGCTGGACCTGGATTTGCCACTGAGCCGGCCTCACGCCGCCGCCCGCGGTCGGTCCCGCCGCCCGCGCGGGCGGTCCGGTCAGATCGAGCACTCGCGACGCGTCCGTGGGTCGTTCGTTCGTGGTTCGTCGATCGTTCGGTCGGTCCGGTCAGATCGAGCACTCGCGACGAGAACGTCCGGATGGTCCACGACGTCCCCCAGCATCGGCCCCCTCCGGCCCACTCGGCGGGTGAGCTCGCGGTTCTCGCCCGCCGAGCCTTCGTTCAGCGAGCACGGATGGTCTTGCAGGCGGCGACCGCGGCCCGGGCTTTCTCCATGGAGCTGGGGTCGTTACCCACACATTGGATCGGGTGACCGCCGTTCGTCCGCCGCACCATGCCCATGTACATGAGCCCGTTGGCCTCGATTCCGCCGTTCCACGCGGTGAGCACGACGGAGAACCCGTCGGGGAGGCTCTCCTGCTCGATGACCTCGGAGTGCGAGTATCGGTGCGCGTAGTCCTCCACACTCTCGGGACGACCCTCGCCATTCTCGATGCGCAGACGTGTGTCGCCAATCCCGAGGTACGTGCTTTCGTCGCCGTCCGGTGGCGCGAACGCCACCAGTAGCGAGTTCCCTACGGCGTGAAAGGCGCGCGCCGCGGAGATGCCTCGGTCGTGCCGCACCTCGGACTCGCTATCGATGGTGCACTGCCAGGTCGCGTCACCGATGGTGCGCGTCACGATCGAGGAGCGATACCCGGCGTCGGTGTAGGTTAGCTGCCATCCATCCGGCAGCGTCTCCTGGGAGACGACTTCATACCCGTCTTCGCTGTGGTCGGCCACCCACTCCTCGAGTGCGTACGGGGCGTCTAGACGGCGGGCCTGCACACCGTCGGCGCTGAACTGCGTGGCGCTGGTCGGAACCGGAAGGATGAGGGTCAAGTCGTCGCGCAGGGTCGGTGCGGCGGGAGCTTCCGCGGCCGCCGTGCCCTCGGCCGGCTCCGTCGCAGCTGCGCCCTCGGCCGGCTCCGTCGCGGCCGCCGCTCTTGTCGTCGTCGCAGCCGAAGAGCGTGGTGGAGAGACCGACCGCAGCCATACAAGCGTAGATGGTGGTTCTTCTGAGCATCATGAACGTCGTTCAAAATGGAAGTTACGATGTCGCCGCAAACATCGTGATGAGTGACGCACCGATACCGTGTGTGACGCGTATGGAACATCCACACGCGCTCGAGCGGCGCTCGCCGAGGCGCCACGGACTAGATGCGCCAGCCGGGTGTCGCGCGCGAGCTCGGCGTCGAGCGCCGGCCAGACCGCGTTGCAATCTCGGCCGAGGACATCCGGGGACGTCGCGGGCTGCGCGCCGTCATGGGCACGACGAGGGCGCAGGCGCTCCGGCGAAGCAATCTGCGATGTACGCGATGACGACCTCGGAGGCGGCCGGCACGACGCCCGCGTGGTCGACGCCAGGGTAGAGATCGAGCTGCAGCGGATGGGAGTTGATGCCGCACTCCTCGGCGAGCAGGCTCTCCGTGATTGGCGGCGGGATGATGGGGTCCTGCTCTCCCTGCACCAACAGCGTGGGCGACCCGTTCGGCCGCTGTCCGGGGTCGTTGGCCGCGAGCTTCGCGCCGAAGTCGGCAGGAAGCGCTCCACCGACGAGGAGATCGGGGGCGCTGAGCGCCCCGAAGGCGACGAGTCCCTCGTTCGCGCAGCCGTTCGTGAGCGCATCGATCTGCGCGAGCGCCGGCGGAGCCAAGATGTCCTCCGGCACGACGCTGGGATCCAGCGCGGCGAGCCCGTAGACCGTCCACACGACCAGCGCGTTCAGCGGCGTGCCGACCATGGCCGGCAAGAGCGCCTCGAGCGAGGACGCCGGCGCCATCGCGACGGTGCCCCGCAAGTCGAGGCCCCGACCGTACGAGGGCGCGAGCTCGCTGGCGAAGAGCGCGGCCTGCCCACCCTGCGAGTGACCGACCACGACCCAGTCGCGCGAGAGGAAGGGGTCGAGGTGACGCGCCGCGCGCACCGCGTCGATGATGGCGCGCCCTTCGCTGTCGCCCACGAGGTAGGGCGAAGGCCCATCCGTGCCGAGCCCGGGGAAGTCGCTGGCGGCGACGGTCCATCCCCGAGCCACGTAGCTGGCGATCAGGTGCGCGTAGATGCCGTCGACGCCCGCCTGGACCACGTCGAAGTTCGACTGCTCCGAGGGAGCGCAGATGTCGGCCAGACCCGCCGTGCCGTGGGCCCAAGCGACGATCTTGTCGGCACCGTCGCGGTGTTGGAGCCGCACCGAGAGCTTGGGCCGGATCACGGCGCCGGAGACGACGATCGGGGCGCCCGAGGGATTGGTGGACCGATATCGGATGCGAAACGCGTGGCCGACTGCGGCGATGGAGGCCGTGACCTCCATACGCTCGACCGAGAGGACGGCGCCCAGGGCCCTGCGCCCGCCGTGCTCGCGCTCGGCGCCGTCGAGCTCGGCAGCTTGCTCCGAGCCCACCGGCGCAGCGCATCCGGCAACCACGAGCAACATCAGAGAGATTGAGGTTCGGCTCAGCACAATGGTTCTCCCGTGCGATGAATTTGGAAGATGAGAGGACGGCATGGCGGTGCGTCTCGTGAGGTCACGTCCGGACCGCGGATGGACAGCGGCAATGACCTCGCGACGACCGACTCCCTCTCGTTCGGTAGGAAAGGATCCGAGAGAACCGGGAGATCACACCGCCGAGGACCGAGAACATGGCCCCACTCCGCCGCGGTGCTGGCGGATGGCGTAAAAAGGGGGAAAGTGGCGCCCGCGGGCGTAGCCGGCCGGGCGCGCCGCCGTCCAGCGATCCTGGATCCGGGGGCGCAGTGGGAGCCTGTCCGCACCGAACGGAGCCGGATCCGATCAGCCCCGCGCCGAACGGGGCCGCGCGTCTCCCGACCTCGGAGCACCATGCGTCCCGACGGCGGCCTTACGCCGAGCGGAGGAGAACACGGGCGGGCGGTCCCGAGTCTCGGCGGGGCCCGAGAACGTGGAGGCGACCGGCGTTCGGCTCTTCGCGCCGGAGTCGGGCGCCTGGGTCACGGAAGCGATGCCCCTCTTCCAGTGGGCGGCGCCGGCCTCAGCGCCCCCATGGCTCGACCTCTGCGCCGATCGTGAATGCGAGCATGTCCTCGAGACCGTCGAGGTCACGGGGCGACGGCAGATGTGCGTGCTGACGGGCTGCGCCCGCGAGATGTACTGGCGTATTCGTACTGCTCGCTCCACCAGCGCGGTCTGGCTGCTACGGCGCCGACCCGGACGCCGTAACCGTTCACGCCCCCCGTTGCGGGGCGCGATCTGCGATGCGACCCAGTCGGCATGGCGGCACTCGACATCTCGGTTCTCGAAGCCTCGGTGGAGGCACTGATCCAGCAGCAGGTCGCGGCGTACGAGGCGCAGCTGCGTGAGGCGCTCGCGGGAACGCTCTCGAAGACGGGGCGTGGGCGGGCCGGTATGCGGGCGAGCAAGTCGGCGACCGTGGCGACGCGGAGCACGCCCTCGGCGCGCCGGACACTGGAGGAGATCGAGGCGTTGGCGGAACGCTTCTTCGCTGCGGTCGAAGCGGCCCCCGGCGAGACCATGTTCACGCTCGCGGGGAGCCTCGGACTGTCCTCGACGGAGCTGGCGCGGCCTGTGCTCCATCTCAGGAGGGGCGGGCGCATTCGAACCGTCGGTGACCGCAGCCGGACACGCTACTTCGCGATGATTCCCCGCGCGAAGTCGTGAGGATCAGGCCTGCGCGAAGAGGGACGGCGCAGGCTCGTCGTCCGCGCGGGTCGCGCACGCGACGAGGAAAGCGAGCACGTCACGGCCCTGCTTGCGCGCCGTGTGCGCGATGGTCATCAGGCGCTCGGCGAAGCGGTCGCCGCGATCACTCTGGGTGCCGAACGAGCGCTTGCGCCAGAGCACGAACCGGCGCAGCTCGCGCTCGGCGTGGTTGTTGGTCGGCTCGACGCCGTCGACCTCGACGAAGGTCCAAAGTGCCTCGCGGTGTGCCCAGATGTCCGCGCACGAGCCGCTCAGGCCCTTGATGTCGGCGTCGATCGCGCGGTGAAGCGTGCGCTCGAAGTCTATGCGCACGGGCGCGACGCGCGCGGCGAGCTGCTCGCGCGTCAAGCGGCCTTCCTTGAAGTCGAGCCAGTAGGCGAAGACCACCTTCGTGGCGTCGAGGAGCTCACGCCCCATCGTCCGCGTTGGACCGTCACGCTCGGCGAAGGAGACGAATTTCCGCAGCAGATGGGCCCAACAGATCTGACGCATGGGCATCGCCCAGAACTTGAGCGCCGTCGCGCGATCGCTCACGAGGACGCCCTTCCTCTCGGGCAGGACCTCCCGTTCGAGCGTGTTGCGCTGTCCGTTGGCGAGGATCTTGAACACGGTGACGCCCACCGCCGCGACGGTCCACAGCGCCAGCATGACGCCCGCGCGCAGCCACGTCGTCCCGTCGGTGTGCTTGACCGGCGCCGCGCGCGCTCTCTCCCACGCTTCGTCCACGGCAGGCTCGACCGCTGCGCTCATCCGGCGCTCGATGTTGCTCACGCTCCCGGTCGAGATCCGCAAACCCAGCAGCTCGCGCAGCAGGCTCACCGTGTCGCGCCGGCCCAGGTGGTACACGCCGGTCAGCAGCGCGACGACCGCCATCACGCGCGGGCCGAACGCGTACCCCGGGATGACGTCGTCGTCGTAGTGCGCGCGCGTCGCGTGACCGCAGGCCGGGCAGGACACCTCGTGGCGCCGCCACTCCGTGACCCGCGGCACGAACGGGTCGAGCTCGGTCTGCTGATGGCGCTTCGGGCGCGGATCCACCGTCTTCGGGAGCCGGCCGTGGCAGGCGTCGCAGCGCGCAGGGAACATGTCGACCACCTCGTCGACCTGCTCCGCCGGCACCAGCACGCGGTGCGAGCCCTTGTGCCCCTTCTGGCCACCGCGTTTGCGACCCTTCGGCTTCTTCCGCGGCTTCGAGGACGCGCCACCCGGCCCGTCGCTCGACGGCGGGAAGTTCGAGTTCTTCGAGTTCCGCCCCAGCAGCTCGGCCTGCTTGACCACCAGCGCTTCGAGCGCCTCGACCTTTGCCGTCAGCGCCGCATTCAGCTTGGCCAGCTCCTCGATCGTCGCCCTCGCGCGCGCCAGCTCCGCGCGGAGTTCGTCGACGTCGGTGAGCTCGGACACGCCCCACGTAGATCACGATCGCGATCCGCTGTCGATCCCCAGTTCAGAACGCCCCGGAATGATCCAGCTTTCAGGGGGCGTGAACGGTTACCGGACGCCAGCCACAGGGCGCCGGCTACATCTTCGGCCGATGCCGGCCCTACCAGGCCCGATCATGGAGGCGGCCGGAGTCGAGCGGGGCAGCTAGCGTCAAGCGACGGACCGAGACGGCGGATAGCTCACCGCTCGTCTCGGAGCCGTCGACCGCCCACACGGCGGCTCGGAGCCCAGACGCACGAAAGCCCCCGGAACGTGCTGTTCCGAGGGCTTCCTCGTCTGGGTCATGAAGGACTCGAACCTTCAGCCAATGGATTAAGAGTCCTCTGACGAGACCGCAGGTTCATCTGTGATGTTCAGCGGTTACGTCGAGCCCCCACAGGAGCCGGGGGCAATGAGCGGGCTATGTCGCACGACGGGCCGAGACGGCACTGCGTCTCCGACCGCACGTCGCGTACAGTCGGCTGATGGACGAAGGCGTCGGCGCGGTCCCCGGGTACCGCTGGCTGGAGCATCCGGACCTCGACATGCGGCCGGTGATCCCCGCTCTCGTCGCTCACGCGGGCGGTTCGCGCGTGCTCGTCTCCTGCTTCGACAGCGGACGTGTCGGCTGCACCGACGAGGAGCGCGCAGCGGGCTGGACGCAAGCGACCGCCGGGATCGTCAGCCCACCTCTGGCGGCCGATGTCGCGCTTCCTTGGGAGCAGCACGACGAGTGGTGGGTGTTCCCGAGCGCCGCCGCGGCCGAGCGCTTCCCGGCATACGAGTTCTTCGTCAACTTCGGTGGGTGGTCACTCCGGGACCCGAAGGCGATCGTCGCGTCGTTCAATCCCACGTGGGAGAAGGACGCCTACGACTGGCTGTACGACTACCAACGGCGCTTCTGGGAGTTCGTGGAGGTGAATCGCCCGCTGGCCTACCTGGCGAGCGGGGACAACCTCAGCGTGGCCACGAGCAGCGACGACCTGTACGTGGCGGTCCGCGCCACGCTCGCTTCTCGCGGATAGCTCGCCGCTCGTCACGGAGCCGATGGCGGGCCGGAGATCGCCGGAACTCGCAGCACCTGCTCAAAGACGTGGGAGAGCTTCTTGGACGCCGCCGAGCGCGCAGGGACGCCGGGCGCGACCGCGGCGAGAATACTCGACTCGTCTTGTCGCAGATCAACCTGCGTCGCATCGAGCACGAGGTCGCAGAGTCGTACGCCTTTGCGGTAGGCCTTCGCGATCGCCACATGGCGCGGAAGCGACAGGCGCTCATTGAACGCGCGGAGCTGCGACCGATCGAGATCCAGGTCGAACAACCTGCGGCGGTATTCGACGCCGGTCGAGAACGCCACCTCGTAGGTCAGTGCGGCGCCTGGGAACGGCAACGCGAACAGGCTATGGATTGACCACAGGGTATCGAAGAGTTGATCCACAGGCATGCGGACCTTCCACGGCTTCGGGACGAGCGCAGCTTCAATCGTCCACTCGTCTACCTGCCACCATTCCTTCTCTTCTCCACCGGATCGTCCTCGCACGAGCAGTAGGGGATCGTACTCGTCGCCCTCTCCCTTCGGCGCGTCCCTCAGCTCGTAGTGCGCGTGGGAACCGAGGTTGTCGTCGTGCACGTAGAGCGTCGAGACCGCTCCTGTTCGGAGCGGCAGGGCCTTCCAGCCCTTGTGCGCTGCCGGCACCATCATCGGGCTCCCTGGTTCGCGATAGCCCGTAACGGTCACAGCGTGCCCGGCCGTCACCTCACCGGCTCCTGTCTCGATCCGCGTGCTGAGGAGCAGGACGACCGGGAGATGAGACTGGAGACAGGCCCCCAGCTTCGCGCGGAAGAGCGGCCGGTTCTCTGCCGGCACGAAGTACTCCGCGGCGTAGCCGAGGTTCGACAACGCGACAGCCATCTGCGAGTCGGTCAGCCCGTAGCTCGCAGCGAAGGGAGTGCCCGAAGCGGCCGTGATGCCCGACGGCGTGGGCGTTCGATGTCCCGCGACGTGCGCCACCTTCTGCAACGCCGACCAGAGCGCTGTCGAGGCGCAGACCGCGGCGCCGCCGTCCTGCTGCTGGTAGGCGAGCCCGTTCACGCGCAGCGGCAACGCGCCGAGGTGAACACGGTACGGCCGGACGACGGTGTACTTGCGGCGCCCGTCCGCGGGGTAGGTACGAAGGACCGTTCGGCCGATGGGTGCCCCGCGAAGAGGGCGGCGAACGACGAAGCCGAGATAGGCAGCGTCCAACTGTGCGACGGCCTCACGGCGCTCTTCGACGGTGCCACAGTAGGCGGTGTCCAGGATTGCGTTCAGCTCGTCGATCGCGATCGCCTCGAAGTAGTGGAGGCGGGCGCAGTGGGGCTCGGGCGCGCCGAAAGACCGGGCGTAGTAGCCGGCGAAGTCGTCGAGGAAGTGTCGGTCGACGTAGCGCTCCTCCCGTACGAACGACGTTGCGCCGAGAGTCTCGAGATACTCCCAGAGGTACTCGACCGGCGCGGAGCTATCGACGAAGTCGGCGTCGAACTCCGACCTCGTGAACGCGAAGGCGCCGAAGCTCGGACTGCTCACCGCGCCTCAGCGAAAGCGCAGCTTGGGATTGACGCGGCCTGGCCGGGGAGCCGAGGCGGCCTCGCGCAGATCGCGCTGCCCCTCGCGGAGCACTTGGCGGACCTGCTCCTCGCTCGGCACGCTCACCCGCTCGTAGGCTTGCGCATCCAGGGTGACGAAGAGATCGTCGGCATCGTCGTGCTCGGGCGGCATGGTGTCCTCGTCGCGGGTACGGAGCATATCGTTTCGATATCCCCCGCGCCAGGACATCAACCTCGATCCCCGGTACCCGCGCCGAGGCTATTGGTCAGCCCGATGTTCGCAGCCGCGCAGTGGCGACCGCACCACGCAGCGTCGGATCGTCGAGGTGAGCGTACCGCTGCGTCATGGCCAGCGAGCGATGGCCGAGGAGCTTCGCGATCACGTCGAGGCCGACCTGGTTGCGACGAAGCCGCGTGGCAAAATCGTGGCGCGTGTCATGGAAGTGGAAGTCCTCGATCTTCGCCTTCGTCACCGCGGCGCCGAACTCGCGACTGACGCGGTCGCTGCGGTAGGGGACGCCCCGGGCGGTCACGAAGAGCCAGCCATCCACCGCCCGCGGGAGCAGCCACGAGAAGAGGAACGCGAGGTCGTCGTTCATTGGGATCCGGCGGGCGCGTCCGTTCTTCGACTTGCGCACGTGCACGACGCGGTGGTCGAGATCGATGTCGTCCTCGCGCAGGGCGATGACCTCGCCGAGCCGCATCCCAGACAGCAGGGCGACCAACGCGATCGGGAGCAGCCAGGCCGGAAGATGCACGAGAAGCCGCTTCTCCTCGTCAGCGCTCAGGTAGCGAACCCGTCCGGGCGGCTCCTTGAGGAGCTTCACGTCGCGGATGCGACGCGCGATGTCGCGGTCCATCCATCCCCACTGGACCGCGAGGCGGGCGAGGTGCTTGAGCGTGGCGAGCACACGGTTGACCGTCGCCTCAGCACGCCCCGCATGGTAGTCGCGCTTCATGCGCTCGACGTGCATCGGAGAGATGTCGTCCAGCACACGGTCGCCGAGATGCGCACGGATCACCCTTGCATGGCTGCGCCTCGCTGCGACCGAGGCCGGCCTGTTCTCCTCCGCCCACTCGAGATAGGCGTCGAATCATCTTCGAGAGCCGACATGGCGCCTCGCGGTCCGGCTGGAACTCGCCAGCGATTGCCGCGGCATAGATGCGCCGCGCCCGCTCCTTCGCTGCCACTGCGGGCGTGCGCTCGGGAAGACGCTCCCGGTGACGGCGCGGTTCCCCGGTCGCTGGGTCGCGCCATCGGAGGTCGATTCGGTATCGTCCATCGGCGCCGCGATAGAGGCCGCGAACGCCTGTCTTGCTCGGTTTCGGCATGAGTACATCTCCTTCGGTTTCTTGGATTGCGGTGCATCTGGATCTCGCGCACGGCACATCGCGCTGGCAGCGCGTTGTGCCGCTGCGATGCCGTGCGGACGCTCGGCTCGCGCGAACGGGCAGCGCTGCCGTCACCCGGAACGGCCGCGAATTTCGGCTGGGTACAGTTCACGTAGGGTTTGCGTAAACGCATCGAAGCGGCGCGCCCTCGGATCCGCCGTCGGCCGGGCCCGGATCGACCAAGAATCCTGCCCGGCCGTCAGCAGCCGGCGGACCCAGAGTCGATCAGCGTTTCCCTCGGCTGGTCTTCTCGGCCTGCGGCGCGTTGCGCGGGCGGCCCGGGGGCGAAGCCGTCATCGATGCCGGTTCATCGAAGAGCGCGCGGACGGGTAGCTCCAGGGCGTTCGCGACCTTGACCAGAGTCTCGATCGTGAGGTTCTGGCGCCCCTGCTCGACCAGCCCGACGTACTGCGGCGACACGTCGCCGATGCGCTCCGCCAACTCCGCCTGCGTCAATCGCAGGGCCCGGCGGTGCTCCGCGACCTTGCGGCCGACC
The DNA here is from genome assembly GCA_963832725.1 of uncultured Pseudomonadota bacterium. Classification (GTDB taxonomy): domain Bacteria; phylum Myxococcota_A; class Polyangia; order Polyangiales; family Sandaracinaceae; genus JAEZBP01. The sequence continues at coordinate 1,091,118 of CAWHVG010000002.1, read as the reverse complement.
GCTCGCTTGACGCGATCGGGTTCCTGAGCTGGCACGTCGCGAGCACAGCGGAAGCGGCCGTTGCGATAAACAAGTCACGGCTTTAGTTTTGACGCATGGGCGAACGGGCACGGAGAATGCGGCGCCATCGAGTCGGGGTGCAGGGCTTTGGGCGCGCCTGCGTTCCTGTCATCCGGCGTCCGGTGGACTCGGAAACCACGTCGCGTTCGGAGCGCCCGGCGGCCGCATGAAGGCGGAGGACTTCGTTCGTGCCACCCGCGTCGTCACGACAGTGATCGGAGCCGGGGTGGTCGCCCTCGCAGTGCTCGCCGTGGCCTGGTTCGCGTACACCCTGTTGCGCGGCAAGCCGCACATCAGCGTGGCGTGCACTGTCGGCGGCGACCTCTTCGCTCCCGCGCGCAACACCTGCCAGTTCACCAACACGGGCTCAGGGCCTGGCTCGACCTGCGTCGTAGTCGTGCTTCGGAACCGCGGTTCCGAGGCGTCGATCGAGTCCCGGCCCACGTGCTCGGGGGAGGTTCCCGCGGGGGACAGCACCGAGCGAGTGGTCATGTTCGTCGACCAGCAGCGCCCGCGCCAACTCTGCCCCGGCGACATGGAACGCTCGTGCGACATGGAGATCCTCCAACTCGACAACAGCGGCGAGCGATCCAGCCCAAACCGGGCCGCGAGTCCACCACCGTCCACCACGGGGCCGACGGAGGACGAGCACCACACAGTCTCGACCGCAGCAGGGGAGGTGCTCACGGACTGCGGGCACCTGAGCGCCGGCTACGACTACGCGGGCAACCGCCGCCCCTCCTCGTGGTCGAGCTGGGTGTGTACGGACGAGGAGAGCGCGGGCGAGCGCTGGAGTTATTGTCAAGAGTTGTGGATACGGAGCTGATCAGGCGGCGTCCTTTTGCTCACTCTCGTTCGTGTCCCTCTTCGACTTCCCCGCTGACTTGATGGGCTTTGCTCTGGGGCGCTCCTTGCGCGCCCCGTCCTCGAACGTGACGCCTGCACGGACGAGCGGGATGAGTTCGTGGCCGTCCAGCTTCCGCCATCGGCGCTCGGCCATAAGGAGGAGCTTGAAGGCCATCGCGAGTCCGGCGTTGCGGGAGCCGGCCCCCTTCGTGACCCGCTGCCGGAGCTTGACGGTGGCGAAGGTGGACTCGATCGGGTTGGTACTGCGCAGGTGCTTCCAGTGCTCCGCCGGGAAGTCGAAGAGCGTCGTCATCCGGCCGAAGTCGGTCTGGAGGCACTTGGTGGCCTTTGGATATTTCGCGCGGAACTCCTTCACAAACGACGCGGCCAGCTCCTCACACTCCGCCTTTGTCGGCGCCTTCATCATCTCGTGGAGATGGGATTTTGCGCGCGGCTGCACGCTCTTGGGAAGCTTGTCGAGAACGTTCGCGATCTTGTGAACCCAGCACCGCTGTTCGCGCGTCTCCGGGAAGACCTCGCGCAGCGCCGCCCAGAAGCCGAGCGCGCCGTCACCGACCGCCAACGCCGGCGCGCGCATCCCCCGCGCCTTCACGTCGCGCAGGAGCGACAGCCAGCTCTCGGTGGACTCCCGGTAGCCGTCTTCGATCGCGATCACCTCCTTCGTGCCGTCCGGTCGGGCCCCGATCATGACGAGCGCGGCGAGGCGTTCGTCCTCGAGGCGCACGTTGAAGTGCACCCCGTCGACCCAGACGTACACGTAGTCGCGGTCCTCCAGCGACCTCTTCCGCCACGCCCGGTACTCCTCCTGCCACGCGCTCGTGAGCCTCGTGATCGAGCTCGGCGACAAGCCCGCGGCGTCCGGACCGAGCAGCGTGGGAAGCGCCTCCTGGAAGTCGCCCGTCGACAGTCCGCGCAGATAGAGGAGCGGAAGCACCTCTGAAACGTTCTTCGAGCGCCGCATGTAGGGGGGCAGGATCCTGCTCGTGAAGCGTTGCCGCTCCCCGTCCACTACCCGCTTGTCGTTCACACGAGGCGCCCGGAGCCCCACCGTCCCTGCGCCGATCGTCACCTTCCGCTCCCGAGCACGCCCGTTGCGAACCACCAGCGCGCGGCCCTCCTCGTCCCGGCTCGCACCATGCCGCGCCAGATACTCCTCGACCTCCACCTCGAGAGCCGCCGCGATCATCCTGCGCGCTCCCTCGCGCGCCAGCTGATCAAGCGCGCACTCCATCGGCTCGCCCTGAACGTCCTTCTCCTCTACCTTCGGCATCGGCGTACCTTTCCCCGGCCTACAAGCCGGTCTCGTGTTTTCCAACTCGGAAGGGTACGCCACCCTCTTCACCTCACGTCGATCCACAACTCCTGGGCATATCTCCGAGCGCTGGCCACGGTGCCTCCGACGACAGCAGTACACGTTCGACGTGGGCTGTCCCGGTGAGCAGCGATGCTGCCCTCCGCCCGAGGAGGCGCCGTGATCGGGGAGCAGCTCTCGGTGGCGGCGCCGGCCAGCGCGCATTCGGCGGCCAAGAGGCCGCTCAGGAGGCGCTCTGCGCGCTCTCCGGCGCGACGACCCGTCGAAGGTAGTCAACTGCGCGCTGCGCGGCCGCGGCGCTGCGCACGAGCAGCCGAGCGTCGGCCTTGAGCTGCGCCACCCAGTGCCCGAGGTACGCGGCATGTTGAAGCTGGCCGGGCACCCCGAACTCCGCACATAGGAGCGCCGCACCAAGCTCGGCCACCAGCTCCTCGCGCGCGTAGGCGTCGTCACCGAAGCGCGTGCCTCGCTCGCGAGCGAGCCGGTCGGGATGCCCTGCCCAGTGCACGAGTTCGTGGAGGAGCGTCGCGTAGTAGCTCCCGCGATCCCGAAAGCGTCCCGGCTGCGGCATCTCGATCCTGTCCGCTCGCGGTCGGTAGAGCGCACGCGTACCGCGGTGAACGACCGTCGCACCGGTCGCCGCGACGAACCCATCGATCTGGGCGTCACGCTCGACCTCGGTCGGTGGCGAAGGCTCATCCGGGATGGTGATTCCCTCGCATTGCTCGGCGTTGAAGACCCGGAAGTTCCGCGCGAACGCGAGCCGGCGCGTCTCCGTTCCGCTCTCGTCGATCTCGTCCACATCGCGGATCGAGAACGCGAGCACGCTGGTCCCACGCTCCCCACGCCGTACGTGCCCGCCCAGCTCGCGAGCCTGCCGAAACGTCAGCCACCATCGCGACCCGAAGCCGTACGCACTCGTCGCCGACCAAAGCGATAGGACGTTGATGCCTGAGTACGAGCGCCCGCTCGCCAGCGACATCGGCATCCCCGTCGCGCCGTTCCAGGGCTGAATCCACGGCGGGACATCGCCCCGCTCGAGTTCCGCGATCAGCCCGCGGGTCACGGTCTCGTAGGCCATTCCGTTGGGGCTTTTCTTCTGTCGTACCATCGTCTCCTCCGACGGGAAGAGCCGCGGCGAGTTATTCGACCGGGTTCTTCCCGATCAGATAGAAGGTGACCCCGAATCTGGCATTGCAAGACGGCCTGGCGCTGCGCGAGCGCCCTTGGCCAGTTCGCGGTTCTACCGCGATCCCGGACGAGGTCGGCAAGTCCCGCCAGGCGTCCGGTAGCGGCGGTGACTGAAGCGGCCAGGGACCACCCGAGTCGATCGTCTCGCCGCGCGGCGGCCGAGTCGAGTCGAGACGTTCATCTCGGCTTGCCCGACGGGCGCGGGCTCGGACTACAGACGCACGCGATCTCGGCGCACACGTCGCAGCGCCAAAGGTATGGGGGGCAGTCCTCGCGTGGCAGGACCGCTCGGAGGTGCGCGTCGAGCAGTTGGCGGCGGTCATGCGTCGGAGTCAGCCGAGGAGCGCTGTCGCCGAGCAGAAACGAGACCGCTCCCGTCCGCTCGATGCTCGACGCCCGCGCGCGCGCCCACTCCACGACCAGCGTGCCATAGCGCCGACCTGGACCGAGTGGATCCGCGCGGCGGATGTTCTTCACGATGCGGTCCACCACCTCGTAGTGCTCGGGGATCGCGACCTTGCCAGGTGGCGTTCTGATCGACTCGTCCGGTCCGAGAACGAAGTGAGCGAGCAGCACGCGATCGAAACCGAGTAGCGCACCGCCCCGCGCCTGCGTCGTCCCGAGCCCGCTCGGTCGGCTCTTCGGCTTCCCGTCGGCCCGCACAGGGGACCGCTTCACCTCCACCATGCCGAGGGGAGCGAGAGCCGGCCGGCCGTCGCGGAGAGGGCCGACCATGATATCGAAGTCGCCAGGCTTCCCGTCGGGGTCGTCGGGGAAGATCCGTGCGCGAGCTTCGCCGAGGAGCATCCAGACCGGTTCACCGAAGCCGAGGGCCTCCGCGATTGCCCCGCGAAGGGGCTGCTTCGCCACCGCAACCCGCGTCATCTCGGCCTCCGCAATCGTCTCGGGGGACTGGGCCGCCTCGTCAAGCGTCCCGAGGAAGTCCACCGGGTCGCGTCCGTCGCTCCGATCGTAGATGGTCACCTTGCGGGCACGGTCCCGTAGTCGGTTCAGGCGCCCGCTCACTCGCCCGTCCCTAGCGCGCCAGAGTTGCGGCTGTCATCGAGTTCGATCGCGTTTCGGACCCCGTTGAGATCCTCCCGATGGTCGCCTCGCCACTCGTCCGGCTCAGCAGCAAGGGAGGCGCAGACCGCACGCAGATTGATGTGCGCGCGCCCAAAGAGGTCGAGCGCCTCTGCGACCGGCCACCCGTTCGCGAGCCATGACGATGCGACGAGGATCACGAGGCTGGGATCCGGCTCCACGAACGCCAACGCGTCTTCGAGTTCGGCGCGCAGGCCCGTGGCCTGTGGATCGCCGGTGACGGCCACGCGGTGGGCCGCGCCTCCGCAAGCGAACACCCAGTGGATGACCCAGCGATCCCGCCCAACGTTGTCCGCGCCGCGAAGCCACATCTCCCGAAGGCCGTCGAACAGCGGCGCCCAGAGCGCACGACCAGCGCCGAAAGAAGTCATCTCGGGCAGCACCGTCAGCGCCCGAGCCGCGATGCCCAGCACGAAGCGCGAGGTGGCGGCGTTGATCGGGAGGTCGGAGCCGTGCACGGGGCGCCGCACACCCATGTACGCCTGCTCGCGCTCCAGCCAGAGCTTCGCGAACAGTGCGGTGAAGGAGGCCGCAGGGTCGGGCTGCATCGCGAGGACGCACCCTGCTGTGACCCACGTGTATTGCGAGACATGCTGCACACCGCCGAGGATGACATCGCTGTCCCCGAGCTTCTCCGTCACAACCTCGGCGAGGCGTGCCCACGCGATCGCGGCGCCTTCCACAGTGTCGCCGGCATCGTCGATCGCGATGCGAGCGAACGCAAGCCATCGCGGCAGCGTGCCGAGACTCCTCCCGAGATCCCCCTTGTCGATAAGAGGCGGCAGCGCCGTGATTCGCGGGCGCCAGACGGCTGCGGTCCGATTCTCCAACTCGTCGGCGGCGAGCCGTGCAACTTCGCTGGGGGATCGCCCGTCACTCACGAATGCACGTTGAGCGACGTTCTCGACGGCGAGCGCAAGGGCGAGCACGTCGCCGTCCGGACGAGAACTCATCACAGCCCATACCTGATCGAACCAGGTCGCGATCTCGCGCTCGCGGAACGCACGCACCTCATCGGCGGCGACCGCGCGCCTCTCGGCATCTCGTGCCATCCGCGCGTACGATTCGAGGGCGTCATTTACCTCCTGTGCGTACCGCCAGGCGCGGCGCGCGAGGACGATCGCGGCGACGTGCCCCGTCTCGTTGCCGTTCGGATTCGAGCCCAGCAGGGGCCGCGCCAAGAAGGTCCAGCAGTCGATCGGGGGACTGCGATGCCGATCTGATCGCGAACTCCACCTCGGTTCGGAGCGGTGCTGCGCGCAGCGCACCGAACCAGGCTGCGGGATCGAGATGAGCCACGAGCGCCAGACGCGTGACGTACGAGGGGCCGAACGGAGCGTGCCCACGATCGGGCCCTTGCCCGAGCAGACGCGGCGACGCACGCCACGCGAGCGACGCCTGCCTGATGGTTTCGCGCTCTCCGGCAAGCGCGCCAGCGAGGTACGTGCGCTCGTCCGGTGGTGCAGCGAGAAGCGATGCCCACGCCTGCGCTTCGACGGCCCCTCGATGATCCGCGAGCGCACGAACGAACGCGGTCCACGACACATGCATGACAAGATCATGCACGCGCTCCCATGTTTCGATCGACGGCGTGGCCCCGAGCATTTCTGCGACCAGCGCCCTCGCTGCGAGGATCTCGGTACACCCCTCGATCTCTGGTCGTGTCGGACTGGCGATGCATGCGTCGAGGAAGGTCGGCGGCATCTCGGGCGCGACCGGCGTCGTCGCGCGCGGCGACCGAAGCTGCGGTTGCGCCCAGGCGGCCCGTAGCTCGCTTACGGCGAGCGGGACCATCCCTGTTGACTCCGCATCCGAAATGAGCGCGGCGATACGCTCGGCCTGACGCCGGTCCCCTTCCGTGCGGTCCGCGCGAAGGGTCGTCAGATCACGCATCGGCCGCCCAGTCCTCTGGCACGGGAGACGACCCATCGGCGAACAGACCTCACTGCCTTCTTGATGCGGCCAAGCGCCGTCGGCGCAGGCGCGGGCTGCCCCGGAGGAACCGACACCGCCGCGAGTGGGAGCGCGCGGCCCCAGGCGCCCTCGATTGCGTTGAGCACCGGCGTGGTGCTCCGAAGGCGCACGAGCATCGTGCCGCGCTCGCCGTAGTTGTTTACGGAGCTACCGAGCAGGTAGACGCGATCGTCCACCACCAGAAAGCGATCGTGGATCTCCGCCTGACCCTGCATCACTCGGACCTCGATGGGTTGCATCTGAAGGTCGCGAATCAACTGCGTCGCTACCCGTTCGAGCGCTCGCGCCGCCTCATGCGGTTGCGGGCCGAACCCCTCTCGTGATGTCAGGACTCGAACCTCGGCACGGAGAGCACCGATTGCCGGCAGCAGAACGCCGGCATCCGCAGCGCCGAAGAAGTAGTCCACCACCCAGACGCGGTTGTTCGCACGCCCGACCAACGATCGCAGGCGCTCTTGCGCTGCGTCACGGTCGCGAGCGAACCAGATTTCGTCGTCGGACGCGGCGCGTCGTTTCTCCTCATCAGCTTGCTGCACTTGGCGAAGAAGGTCGATGGTGGTCGATCGCTTCGGCGACCCGATCATGGAATGCTCCGAGTGCCCATGCACCGGCACCTCGAAGCGTACGGTCGTCTTGTCGGAGCGTTGCGCAGCCACGCGTCGGTGGGCCGTGGTGAGTTGCATCTCAAGCCCAAGCTGCCGCATTAGCGGCGCCGGTTCCGAAGCGTAGATGCGGCCCTGGCGATCGCTATCGATGGTCAGCGCCGTCGCTTCCCGCACTCCGCGTGCGTGCACGAGTGTCCGCGGCTGCGTGGGTCGGAAGCGCGCAAGGGGATGCACCAGTGGCCCGCGTTCCTCCCACACGGTCACGAGCAAGTCAGAGAGCGAAGCGTGCCGACGTGCGACCAGAGTCACCCCGAGGGACTCGTCCGCTCCGTCCGGGACGAGTTGGGTTCCGACCGACCGCACAGACGGGTTCGGCAGCACGAGGCGCAGCGACTCCCAGAGGTGTGGCCGGGCAGCCAGCGGGAACCCGATGATTGGCGCAAGAGCGGCAGATGCGGAGGAACGCTCGGCATCGCTCCAGACGCTCTGCATTGGGTGCGGGGCGGCCGTGAGGCGGTGGTGGACGCGAGGACACGGAAGCATGGACGGTACGCACGGGAGGGCTGCGAACGGTCGCACGACGAGGTTCAACTGCGGCCACTCGGGTTCGGTGGCTGCCGGGCCGAGCAGCCGGTGTGGCTCAGGCTTTCGTCCGGGAACGAGGCTCTGGGGAACATCCCACTCGCCGGTGAGCGCACGCTCGTACCAGGCCACCGCGTCGGCGGCGGAGGTCTCGACGATGCCCGCGTAGACGTAGCGCCCCGTCTTGCCGGGGAGCCGAACTGGGTCGATCACCTGACGAGTCGCAGGCCCACACCCCAGTTCGATCGGGCGAAGCTCCACGCGCCCGAAGAGAAGCTGTACGCGGTCGGTCCTGTCGTAGGCCCACGCGAGCAACAGCGAGGCGCGATCGTAGCCATGAAGGTCGAACCTTCCTGCGTACTCGTTCAAGACTTCCATCCAGGTACGTATTCTATCGCGTCGCGCGTGCACGTTCGATCGCACCCACTACCTCATCGAGAGAAGCGGTCCGGAAGAACGTAGGTCGCACGATCTTCGCGCGGACGCTTGCGGTGGCCCGGAAGTTCGGCCCGTCGATCGTCGCGAAATCGCAGCATGCGGCGTAGGCGAGGTGGCGCACATCGTATACCACTCCAGGCTGTGTAGAGCGGCCGGCATCGATGGCGACGCGCAGTGCACTCGCCGGAGCATCGCGCGGCGACTTCACACGCTTGCCTGCGTCGCGCCACGCGGCCGGCGGGACGGTTCCAGCGAACCACGAGCAGCCGGGTGGCAGGCGACCGTGGGCTCGAACGTCCTCCAGGGTCAGCCCGTGCCGGGCGGTCACCCAGCGCGCGACCGGCAAGAACATGCTGACGGCGGCACGTCCCGCTGCCGGAAGCTTGCCATGCTCCCCTCGAAGAATCGCTTCCACGATTCGATGCTGTTCGTGCATCGCCTCCGCGTGTTGCTTGGCGGTCGTGTTCGGTCGTCGCCGCGCGGCGCGCTGCCGAAGTTGCTCCGCCTTAGCCCAACCCACGGCTATCCACCGGAAGGCGCGCGCGACCGTGCCGGCGGAAACGCTGCGCACCGGGCCGCAAAGCGGAAGCCTCAGCGACTCCAACATCGGTCGAGTCAGCGGCTGTGCGTTGATTTTGAGACTCTGACCGAGAAGCTCTGCTCGGAAGATCGAGTCGGCGGGAGTTGTGAAGCACCAGATGGGCGGTCCGGTCTCGAGCCATCGCAGCGCCGCTTCCGAGGTCGACCTATTGATGGCGATCTCCGCGAGATGAACGAACGAGATCATGAGGCGGGCCTGCTCGTTCGTCAGAAGCGCGAGGAGCCGATCTCGCGCCGCCGGCACATCGAGGCCCGCGGGTCCACGCCCTTTCACGAGGTACGAGATGTCGCTCGTATCGAGGTACACCATGGCCGGCCCACGGGCGGCGGCCGCAGTCTCGATCGCACTGCCACAGCCCCCCACGCCCGTCTCACTTCCGGTGCACGGCGCGAGCGAGCGCTCGGAGCGGGCCGTCGGTCACGTCCGGGGCCAGATCGAGCAGCCTCCCGTCAGGGTTCCCAGCATCCTGGTTTCGCGTCCACTCCCGAATCTGTCCGCCGTCCGCGAGCGCAACTGCTGCGCGGACGGCGAGCATCGCCTTCGCGTCGGGAGTGCGCACCGCGGAGAGCGTAGCGCCGAGCCCCAACATCACGGTGGCCTGCGGCAATCCGACGTTCACAGGCGATGCATAGATCCGCCGCAGCGCGGGCAGCCTGCGGAAGAGGTCGCGTGCTCCGGGCCACCGTCCGGCGCGGCATGCGATCAACACCAAACGGCGGGGGCGAAATGGCTTGATGAACTTCGCAAACGCCGCCCAATCGACGAACGCGTCTGAGGCGATCCGAATCGGGTGCAGCCGGGCCGAGATCCAGTCGAGGACGCTCAGATCCAGCGTTTTACCCACGAATCCTGGGTATTCGGCCCGCAGTGCCGTGTCGAGACTGGCGTTAACCTGTCCGCGTCGGCCTGCCAACGGCCTCCGTGGACGGCTTGACCGTTCAGGAAGGCCCAGAATTCTCGTGCTCTCGGGTGTCAACCGGGACGGATGTGAGCCGATCTGCACCCATCCGAATCCCATCCTCGTTCGAGTGCCCGATGGCGACCACAGCGTCGAACTTGGCTGACCTCTCGGCAAACGTGGCAAGGCTGGCGAGAAGCTCCTGCTGCGTTGTAACCGCCACGGTTTCGATGTCGGCGAAGAATGCCCCGAGATGGAGCGACTCGAGGACGGGCTCGAACGACAATCGGTCCGTAGGGAGCTTCGCCGTGTCGAGATGAAGGACGAGGAGAGAGGGCTGGTCCGGCAGGCGCCGTGGGCGCTTGGTGCGAAGAGAAGGCATGAAGAACATCACACGATAACCATCGACCGTGCGTAGGCAAGTACCGGATGTTGACGCCGCTGCAGCAATGCTTACTTTGCCCGACGATGATGCACATCGAGCAGTCAAAGCCCTACGCGATGGAGTTCCAAACGTGCGCCACGGACTGCCTCCCCGCATCGGCGGCGATCGTCGCCGCGGGCGAATGGGGCCTGGATCCGGGCCCGATCGCAGCGTATCTGCGGCAAGAACTGCGCGCGTGCGAGCGGGGCGGCGCGAGTATGGGCCACGCGGCCCTCGCGATCCGTCGGCTCGGGATCCCGGCCTTCGCGATGCGGGGCTTCGACCTCCGTGTTCTCGCGGAGGAGCAACACCACGACGGCGGCGTGGTGCTCGGCGTCCGACCGAGTGTGCTGTACAACGTGCCGGACGGGCCGGTCGGACACGCAATGGTCATGGCTTCTGCGAGCCAGCCGGTGATCCCCGTGGGTTGGCCCCGAGCGCTCTTCGGCGAGTTCCTCCCGCCGATCGAGATGATCGATCCGCACCCTGACGCGCCCACCCGGCGCCGGCCGGTTTCCGAGCTAGTGCGGTGGGCCTACGATGCGCACGGCCGCTGGGCACTGTGGGTGCCGAACCCGCGGACAGCGCGCGCACGCGGATGGGTGCACTGATGCCGGGCGTTCTTGCGGAGGCGCAGGTTGAACTCGGCCGGGATGACATCCGCTCGGTGCTGGTCGAGTACAAGGACGGCGCGAGCTTCGAGGGGTTCGTGTCTGCGTTCGGCGGCGGGTGGAGCACGGAAATCCCAGTGACGCTCACCGCGCATACGGTGTTGCGCGGCCAGGATTCCGATCACAGCATCCGCTGGACCGATGTCTCCCGCTTAGAGATCACCTACACCACCGGGTCCGTCCGCGAGTTCGCGCCGTAGCCATGCCCCCGCCGCGGCGCTTCACGCCGCGATGCGGTTCTCGGCCCGGAGCAGCACACCTCTGCGAGCATCGCTCTCGGGACCGCCATGATTGAGGGTGCGACGTTCAGGCATGGCGAGAGCAGGAGGACCTGCTCGATCCGGCACGGCGGCGTAGACAGCCCCTTGCCGGCGGAGTCGTATCGCACAACGTTGGGCAGATGCCGAGGAGCTTGCGTGGGGAGTTTGATGCGGTCCGACTCTGCTACTTCTCGCGATGGACCGCCGGTCGTTCATGGAAGGTACGCCGCGGTGTGCGCTCTCCGTGGCGACATCCGTGGACCTACGCGGAGCCGCAAGCCCGGGTGCTATGGGTAGGGCCGTGGCTCGTGTTGGGCAGCATCGAGCTGACAGCCTCGCTCATCCACGAGTGCTGTCACGTGGTGACGAACCGCGGGCACGGCGCGAAGTGGTCGGCGCGAATGCGTCGGGCTGCGGAGCGCGCGCGCTCGTTGGGGCGTCTGCGCCTCGCAAGCGAGCTGGAAGAGCATGTCCACGCCGCGGAAAGGGCGCCAACGCGCGACCCTGATGAGGTATACGCGTTCATCGAGGATCGCGTACGGGAGGGACTCTCGTTTGTGGAGAGCGCTCGGCGATTGTGCGCAGCCATGAACATCGAACCTGCGGGTCTCATGGCGTTTCCGGACCTTCGCGCCGTGTACGATCAGCGTGAGCAGCGTCGGCGCGAGCTTGCCACATTCGACGATAAGAGCCGCACAACAACTATCATGCTGGACACCAACGCCGCTTCGTATCTATTCGGCCGCGCTGGATTCAGCGCGGATGAGCTGGCACGCGTGCGGGGAGAACTTGGTCGCCTCGTGCGGGACGGCGCAGCATGCGTTCGCCTTACGTTACCCCTTCTTACCGAGCTAGCCGGCATCGCCACTTCACAGCCCGTACTCTATGAGAAAATCATCCGCTTCCTCGCCACGCTCAGTGATGGATGAATCTTGCGTGAATACCGAGCGCGACGAAAGCTCGAGGTCGCTTACGGACGCATGCTGTTCGATGAGGAGGCGTATGCGCAGTCGCCGCCCGAGGACCTCGTCGCCGGGCTGCTAGACCACCAGACTGCGGGCGAAATGCGCGAGTACGCCCGGAAGGGAAAACAGGCGTTCGGGCACGGCGAGCATCGGGCACGTAGCGAGATCACCCGGAAAGTCGGTGACGCTCGAGCGCTGCGCAAGCTAACGCGCGACTGGTACGCCGACCCGAAAGCTGTCGTGCGTGACTGGTGCATGGACACCCTCCGGCGCGAGGCCCGACGGAGCGGGCTGCCACGGGTTGAGGGGCTCTGGCCTCGACCCAGGAGATCCCATCGCTCTGGTATTTCATGTCATTCCACCTCGCTCGGATCTACCTGCTTCACGCGGAGGGGCGGCGGATTCGACGAGAACGATTCCTCTACGACCTCGTGCACTTCGAGTCGGCCGCGTACGCCGATGTTCTTGTCACGAGCGACACCCGCTTTCGGTTGATTGCCGATACGGCCGCCGTCGATGGTCTAGTCGTCGTTGACTTTGTTGACTGGGCCCGCGGCCTCCTTGCGCGCGCATGAGCGCCTTCGAGCAGCGTGGCGGTATGTGAGACCCGCGGCTAGCTCCCCGTTCGCCCGCCCCATCCCGGACGAGAGCGCCGTCGCCTCCGCGGGCCCGGTTCCGATGCGCCGCCGGGAGCAGCAGCGTCGTCAACTCCGGCCGGTGCGCCTGCACGAATGGGCTCGCATCCGCGCAACCCTGCCCGTCGAAGAGCAAGAGCGAGGCTTCCAAGACCCGAGCGACCGCGCGAATCTCTCTGACGTGCCCGAAGTGCAAGACCGAGACGTTGGGGCGCTCGACGCGACGCTGGTGCATGCCAAATCTATGAACCGCGGGTAGTCTGGCCCGAGCATGCCCACGCACCTCGACGCCTTCGGCACTTTCGTCGGCACTCATTTCGATCCCAAGGTTGGCGACTCGATTAAGCGGCTCAGCTCCCCGTTCAACAATCTGACCGGCGCGATCGAAACCAATGCCGCCGATCCTCGCGAGTACCGCGAATTCACGATGCACTTCCGTGAGCGGCTCAGGCGGCTGCGGGTGATGGTCGCCCGGCACCCGGCCGTCGCCGCCCACTTGGCGGACCGTCTCCGCGGCCTCACGCGTGGCTCATGGGAGGGCGCTTGGGCCGAGCTGAGCGCGATCGACGTGATTGGTCGCGACGCGTCAGCGTTCGCGGTCGAAGTCCCAATCGCCGGCACGCTCGGGATTCGTCACGGGGTCCGCGCGTCCTACGCGCTCGACGGGCTCGTGGGTGGCGATCCAGAGTTCGGCCTACCCTTCGAGGTGAAGGCATGGCGTTCGAGAGTCGAGACGCAGCTTCGGCGCATCGCAGACGCCGTGGAAAAGCGCGGCGGGAAGTCGATCATGCCAAACTTCGACAGGTCGCTCGCCGTGACGCACTTGGACCAGGCTCTCGTGAACGACATCGCCGACGCTATCGTCAGCATGCAGCGAAGCGGAGGCGCGGTCCTCAGACGGGCCGAGCTACCCGGTGTGGTCTTCCGGTGGCCGAAAGGTGCCGTGCGGATCAGCGAGCATTCATACAGCCCCTACCGGCGTGCCGAGGAAAGCGAATGGCTCGTCCTGGAGAAGGCAGAGCAGCTTCGCGACGACGGCTCGAATCTACGCGTTTACGTGACGCATCCGTGGATCGACCTCGACAGCACCAGCTCCTTCCAGCAGCCAAAGACGTTGTTCCGCTCGCTCGCTCGTCGCGTGTTCTGCCGCATGACGCGCGACACGAGCCCGATCGAGAGTGCCCTCCCTAGCAGCGAGCTTGCCGGAAAGGGTGTGACGGTCGCCGACGTTGCGACGCGGCTCGGTGGTCTGATGTTCGTCGTCGATCAGCCGTCCGACACCAGCGGGCCGACGAGCCGCACCGACCTCTACCTCTACCTGAATCCCAACGTGCGGAGCGAGAACAGTATCGAGATCCAGCGGGAGCGGTACATCAACAACCGGCTCACCGACTTCGACGACTTTGCGAACGACAACTACTGACTGTGGGACCATTCTCCTCCTCCGGCCCAGGTTGGGCGGGAGGAGGAGGCCCACGACCTCGAGAACAGTGGTCCTTCCACAAGGCGGCGCATGTACCGGGGACGCAACTAGCCCACGTAGCTGTAATCGTCGCCCATCACGCGGGCCTCGAAAACGTCCACGGCTGCCCGCCAGAGGGCCGTGGAGTCGCTCACGCGGAGGGCCCGGCATCTCCCGAGGGGGGCGTCGCCGAAGGCCCTCACGGTCGCCCGCACGCGCTGTTCGCCCCGGAGCTCCTGCGAGAGTTAACAACACCTCGCGCCGCTTGCGCTGCGCACGACCGCCGATGGTCGTAGGGTCGTAGATGACCGCGCCAGCTTGGCAGATGTAGCAAGGGCCATCGGTCCGCCCGCGGCACGTGCAAGTCTTGAGGTCCACGAGCAGACGGTACGTCTTCACGATCTTCGTGAACTTCGGGCGTATGCCCACGATCTTGATCATCTGCTCCGCTGAATCCTCGACCAAGCGCAAGATGCGCCAAAGGCCGTTTTTGGTTGCAGTGTCCATGACTCCATCCCTCACTTTCCGCCCCCAGCGTTCCAGCGCCGGGGCCCTGTTTACTTGGCGGGCACCACGCCGGCGGAATCAGGCCGCACGCGGCATTCGACCAGCAACGCCGCTGCATCTCCGCTGAACAGCGGTCACGCATGGACGAGGCGAGCCGTGACAGATCGCCAGCGAATGCGTTGCTGTTCTCTCAAACCAACAGAGTCTTTGGCGGTCGGATCATAGGATCTTGATCGACGCATCATATGCAAGCGGCAAGGTATTTCTCGGTGTCTGTAGGGAGCGTTCTGGATGATGGAGAGCTTCGGGGCTTTCCGGCCTTCCTGTCTTCGGGTCTTTCGAGATGACATGGCCTTTCGCGTTCTTGACGGATCTCTACCTATGAGGGGCACTCGGCGCCCTGCGGGCTGGATGGACGACGGCGAGAGCGGCACCAGTCTCGCAGCGCGGTGCGTCACCGCCTCCGAGACGTGATGCGTCACCGCCGCCTATCGTCGCGACCGACGGTCGGCGGCACGGCCGACCGCTATGAGAGCGTCTGACGGGGACCACGGGTGCGAGGCGCCGATGCACCTGCCCTTGCGGCGGAGCATGGCGCGGCGGCCGCGTGCGTCAGCCGGACACGCCACCCTCGGAATCATCATCTCGCCGTGGTCGAGAGCGTACCGGATGGCGCCGCCGCGTGACTCGCCGGAGGACGTGACCGGTCTACCTCGCTTCCGCAGCGGAAGCGCGTTCCGATTGTAGCGCTCGGCGATGGATCGACGGCCGCCACCCAGCCTGACCCACAGGCTGATGGGGTCACTATGCACCTCGACACCCGGCGGCGACGAGAGCATGCCGTGCACATGGGGCCGACGTTCGGCATCTGTTAGCGCCGCTGTGACAGCGACGAGGAGGTGATGACCGCTGTGCGCGGCGAGCGCCTGCGCCCACTGGCGAACGCGCCCATCGATGGTGCGCGCAGTGAGATGGTGCGCATGCGGGCCGTCGAAGGTGAGGTCGAACTTCAGCGTCCAGAACTCGTAGGGCGAGTCATCCGCCTTCACCTCATCGGGGAGCAGCGTATACCGCTCCGGTGCGTGCTGCCTCCAGAACTCGCGCGGGTACCCGCGAAGCCACCTGGTCTGAGCATCGCGGGTCTTGAGATCGACACCGCGCGTCAACGGCCAGTCGTGGGCGGTCATCACTTCCGCCGGGGCGTTGGATCGTCGCTCCGGCCGGCGAGAAGACGCTCCAGCTCGCGGTTCTCGATGAGGCGGCGCCGTCCGGGACGCGTCGACCTCAGCTTGCCGATGGCGATCCAGTAGCGGACGGTGGACGGGGACGTGCGGGCGATCTCCGCAGCTTCTTCGATCAGCAAGTAGCGCATGCAGCGAGCATCGTTCGCTCACAGCCGTGACTCCCGGCTCATTCCGGCCGGGACGATTTGGGCCGGCATGCTGCGGGCCCTTTTCGGTAGCGGCTGACGGCGTCCTCGGCCGAACTGGTGCTGATGCCAGTCAGTCGGTGAAGCACCCATGTCGCTGCGTCGTCCACGCTGCCGCGGCGGCCCTTGCGCCCCTGGGTGCGACGCCGCTGGGTTTCAGGATGATCGATCGCGGTGCGGACGCGGGCGGACCATGCATCGAGGTCCTCGCATGGTTGCTCGTCCCACACGCTCGCCGCCACGTAGAGGATCCCGCAGAGGGGATGCTCGGCTCCCAGCAGCTCAGGCGCTGCGGTCGTCTCCCGGAGATGCTCCGCGGTCGCGGAAACGGCGAGCCCGATCACGGCATCCTTGAGGTCGGCGCTCCACGGCACCATGCCCCACGGCCTACCGGACTCCTCGCCCGCCTGGAGAGTCGCTGCGACCTCGTGCCGCTTTGGTTTGCGGGCCCACGCACGCTCCCAGAGCGTCCACGGCAACGTCCGCGGCGGCAACTTCCCCTTCTTGTCCCGGACAGCAAAGCGGCGGATCCCGTCGAGGAACTCGTCGAGCATTGCCTGCGCGCTCTCCACGATCGCGTCGGCCCATTCGCGTTCGCGGACGGGAACGAGCTGCGGCAACTGCGATGCGATCGCGTGGAGCCTCACCAAGTACGCGTGCCGGATCGGTAGCCAGCGGAAGAACGCGATGACATCGTCCGTAGTGAGTACGTCGTGGGACAGGTCCGCCTGCTCGCGCTCAACGATGCCGCGCGCTTTCCCGGACCGGGCGATGCCCTCCTGATCCGTCGCGAGGCCCTGCTCACGGGAGACGGCCTCGATGGCAGCTCGCACGGCACGCTCCACCGGCTCCGGCGGCAAAGGACGATCATCGTCGTCGGGCGGGGGCATACGTTGGGCAAAGATGCCATCAACAGCCGTGAACGACCATCAACGACCAACACGGCGGCTCGGGGACCAGATGCACGAAAGCCCCCGGAACGCTGGGTTCCGAGGGCCTCCTCGTCTGGGTCATGAAGGACTCGAACCTTCAGCCAATGGATTAAGAGTCCACTGCTCTACCAATTGAGCTAATGACCCGTATTTTCGTCTTTCGCAGGGATACGCGCCCGGAGGGATTCGAACCCCCGACCTGCGGATTCGAAGTCCGATGCTCTATCCAACTGAGCTACAGGCGCTCGCCGCTTTTGGGCGTCCCCGCCGGGGACGGGGGCGCTTTTACAGCATCAGCCTCGCATGTCAAATGCTTTCGCGTCCCCCGACGGCGAGACCGTGAAGGTCCGCCGACGGGGTCGAGAGCCGCGGCAGGGTGACTGACGGGATTCGAACCCGCGACAACCGGAGCCACAATCCAGTGCTCTACCTACTGAGCTACAGCCACCGCAGAATCAGGACGGCGAGTGTAGCCAGAACGCGGCCCGAGGCAAGCGCTGCGTGAAGGGTGCGCGCACGGGCCGGCTACGCACGCGCTCGGTGTGACGACGACGGGGCCCCGGCGAGCACGGCCACGGGCAGCCGCGAGCTCGAACGCCGCTCCGCTCAACCCTCCGTCGGTGTGAGGACGACGCGCCCCGGGCCTTGGTAGCGGCGGCGCGCCCACTCGCACATGGCCATGCCGGCGGCGACGGTCATGGGGTAGCTGTGGTTGATGCCGAACATGGGGATGGCGACGACTTCGTCCGCGGCCGCCAGGAGCTCTGCGCCCGCGCCCTCTTCTTCGTTGCCGATGACGATGACGCAGTCTTCGGGCAGCGCGGCGTCCCAGAGGCCGACGCAACGATCCGCGTCTTTCTCCAGGACGCTGAGGAACCACCCTTCCCGCTTCGCCCGCGCGATCAGCTCGGCCTCGCTCGGGATCTCGACGATGTTCTCGTAGCGCTGCATGCCCATGGCCGCGCGGCGGTACCAGTCCTCGTCGCCGACGAGCAGGATCTCTTTGGCCAAGAACGAGTGCGCGGTGCGGATGACGGCGCCGACGTTGAACGCGTTCTTGGAGCGGCGGATGGCGATCCGGAAGGGATGCCGGATGCGCTCGAGCTCGCTGCGGATCTCGCTCAGCGGCATGCGGAAGGGCGGGACCTTGGCCACGTCAGTGCCGCCTCAGTGCCGCCACTTGATGGAGCAGCCCATCGAGGGCACGACCTCGGGCAAGTCGGGCGCACGAGCTTCGAGCACGGCGTCCAGCACGTCGCGCAGGTCGCGGCGCGTGACCTTGCCCTCGTCTCTCCAGGAGTCGTCGATGCGGCCGTTGTAGGCGAGCCGCCGGTCGGCGCCGAAGACGAAGACGTCCGGGGTGCAGGCGGCGTCGTAGGCGCGCGCGATATCTTGGCTCTCGTCGCGCAGGTAGGGGAAGTTGAAGCCCTTCTCCTTCGCGCGGACGACCATGGCGTCGAAGGAGTCCTCGGGGTAGCCGTGCGCGTCGTTGGGGTTGATGGCCACGAGCCGTACGCCGCGCTCGGCGTAGTCGGCCTGGAGCCGGATCAACCGGTCCTCGGACGCTTTGGCGTAGGGGCAGTGGTTGCAGGTGAAGACGACGACCAGCGCCTTCGCGTCGGCGAAGTCGTCGAGGGTGTAGGTCTTCCCGTCGGTCCCCGGGAGCGAGAACGCGGGCGCCGGCGTGCCGACGGCCATGCCTTTGCTCTCTGTGAGCGCCATCTCGAAGCCTCCTCGCACCGACCGTGGCCCCCCGGCGCGGATTCGGCAAGAGAAGGCGCGCATCCGAGACCGCGCCGAGCGTGACGACCGGCGCCACGCTGGCGCGTCCCGGCCCCGCGTCAGGCGGAGGCGGACGCCATGCTCTCCTGGAGCTGGTTGCGGATGCGGTCGCGCAGCGCGGGGTCGTTGTCGAGCTGGTCGGCGATCTGGCCGAAGCGCTCGGGGGTGATGGGGTTGGCGGCGAAGACCTGCGCCATCTGCTGCTCGAGGTCCGACTCGACCTGCTCGACCGGCTCGCCGCCCTGCACGCGGGCGGTGCCCTGCTCTTCCAGCATGGCCAACGCGATGACGGTGTTGGCGAACGCCTTCACTTCGGTGTCGGTGACCCCGCTCGGCGGGGCGGGCGTCGGCTGGGCGGTGGCGACGCCTTGCTGCTGCGCCTCGGGCGTGGTCTGCGCGGTCGCGGGCTGCTGTGTCGCACCGCCGCCACAACCGAGGGCGACGAGCCCGATCGCGAACGCGATGGATATCTTGAGGGTGTAGGCCACGTGTCCTCCGACGGTTCGGGTTGCTGCGCGGCGCCAGTCGACGCCGCGATTCGGGAACGACGCACGTCGGGTGCCATCGTTGGAGCCACGCCCGGCGCGACTCCCGGCGGTCCGCAGCTGGCGCATGCGCCTCGACGCCACGCGACCGAGGCGCTCCGCGACGCCGCGCCGGGCCGACCGCACACGTCCTCGGCCTCGGGTCCCCGCGCTCGAAGAACCGGGCGCTGCGGGCACGAACGAAACCCGCGCTCGAGAGCGTCGCGTGGCGACGACGCGTAGACGCTCGGGATCCTTCGAAGCGGTCGAGCTCGGCGCCCAACGCGGCGCGCGCCAACTGGCTCGTGCGCGCCGAGAGCGTACGTTCGACTCCATGAGCAGCATGGACGAGCTTCGAAAGTCGCTCGGCCTCGACGCGTTCGAGGAGAACGTGGCCGACGCGAAGCGGCGCGCGGAAGCGGAAGGCGTGGCCGACCGGCTCTCGTTCTCGGTCGGCGACCTGAACCGCTTCGACGTCGATTGGCCGGCCGACGTCATCGCCATGAGCCGCGCGCTGCACCACGTGTGGACCGAGCGGGCCAACGTCTTCCGCATCCTGAGCGAGCACCTCGCGCCGGGCGGGACGGCGGTGATTCTGGGAGCCGGCCTGGCCCGACGATCGCGCGTCGCTGCGGTCGCCGGAGCTGCGCGGCGTGGCGTTTCAGAACCTCTCGGAGCACGTGCAGGGCAATCACTTCCTGCGCCCGGAGGAGATCGCCGGCGCCTTCCGCGAAGCCGGGCTCGAGCCTTCGATCCAGCTCTTCGCCGAAGGGCGCGAGGCGGTGGTCACGGGCCACAAGCCCGCCTGATCCGAAGCGGGCGGTGCAGCGCGGCCACACCTCCGAGGGCGGGCCGTGGTCGGCGGGAACGAAGCGCCCGATCCCAGGCGGAAACACTCGACAATCCGCACGGGCACCGCTATCAAGGTTTCTGGCCTGATGCGTCCCGCCCAGCTCGTCGCCCTCGTCTGCTCGATGCTCGCGCTCGCCTGCGACGGGCCCGGACAGTTGGCCGACGCGGGGTCGACGGTGGACGCCACGGCTTCCTCGATGGACGCCGGCGTGACCGAGGACGGCGGCGTGGACGCGTTCGTGCCGGGGCCGGACGTCTGCGAGCAGCTCATGCTCACCCGCCAGCCGATGCAGGACGGAACCGGCAGCAGCTTCGGCGACGTGGCCGGCGACTTCACGGTGAACACGATCGACGGCCCCTGGACGCTCAGCGACCACTGGACCGGCTGCGAGTCGTACGTCTTCCTGAACTACGCGAGCACGGACTACGGGAACACGCTCTTCATGAGCTACCCGGACGGCCTCTATCTCAACGGCCCGCGCAACGTCCATTACTTCTTCACCTCGTACGAGACCGACTCGACGGCCATCCGCAGCCGCCTCACGCCGATCCACGACGGGCTGGAGGAAGGCTTCGCCGTCTACGAGCTGAGCGACGAGGACAAGGCCTACTGGCGGAGCCACCTGCACTTCGTCGTCGACCCGATCCAGAACGCGACCGGCAGCGTGGGCGACTTCGTCCGCGGGCAGACGAACATCCAGCACACCTTCGCCATCGCCCGCGATCAGCGCTTCGACCCGGTCGGCGCGCTCTACGACTTCTCGCGCCCCGGTCCGCCGCCGGACTTCGGGATGGGGGCCTACGCCGGGCACTGGTACAACTACCGCGCGTCGCTCCGCGAGCAGATCGCCGCCGAGACCGGCGTGACGGTCGTCCCGGTCGTGAGCGAGACCGACCTGACCGACCGCGTGCTCGACCGGACGGTGACGCTGCCCGACACGGCGACCATGGCCGGCTTCGACACGATGCAGTTCGACGTGCAGATCGAGTGCAAGCAGGACCCGATGCACTGTTCGGCCTGGGATCGCATCGCCAACATCGCCGTCTGCCTCGACGCGGGCTGCACGGACACCCGCGAGCTGGTCCGCTGGATCACGCCCTACTCGCGGCCCGGCCGCCGGCGCTGGCTGATGGACGCCTCGCCGCTGATCGGGCTCGTCCGCGCGGGCGGAGACACGCCGCTCCGCATCACGATGGGGCCGACCTGGGAGCCGGCGACGCCGCGCGACGTGGACATCTCGCTACGGCTCTCGCGGCAGGACGCGAGCGGTCCGGTGCCGACCGACGCGCAGCTCGCGTTCACGGGAGGCGCGTTCGACGCCAACTACAACGCCGGACGTGATCCCTTCACGTTCACGCCGCCGGAGGGCACGACGAAGGTCGAGCTGGTGGTGATCGTGACGGGCCACGGGATGGCGACGCCCTCCAACTGCGCCGAGTGGTGCAACCACGAGCACACCTTCACGGTGAACGGCTCGTCGACGCATCGGGTGGACTTCCCGGGCGAAGCCGGTCAGCCGCTCGGCTGCGCCGACCGCGCGGGCGAGGGCGCGGTGCCGAACCAGTGGGGCAACTGGGCGCCGGGCCGCGCCGCCTGGTGCCCCGGATTGCCGGTATCGGCGCGCCGCATCGACATCACCAGCGAGATGGTGTCCGGCGTGAACACGCTCGAGTACATGGCGTCGTTCATGGGCCACGACCCGCCCGGCGGCGACAACGTCATGATCGATCTCTCGGCCTACGTCGTCTTCTACCAGTAGCTCACTCGCCGAGCAGCTCGGCGACGCTCCAGCGGAGCTCGATCTCGGGCACGTGGACCGAGTCCGCCGCCGCGAGCACGTGCACGACGCGGTAGCGGCCATCGGGCTGCGGCTCCCGATGGACCTGACCTCCAGCCGACGGGCGGGTTTGCCGGCACGGCCACGAAAAAGGCCCGCGTCGCGTGGACGCGGGCCGATGTGCCGGCGAGTGCCCCCCGCGCACGGGGCGCGGCAGGAATGTCAGCCCGCGCTGGCGGCTTCGGCCTGCTTGCGCTGCTTCTCGATCTTCCGCCAGGAGGTCTTGAGCGGCAGGTAGGTGCCGAACACCAGATCCCAGAGCGGCGAGGTGATGCCGTAGCGGTGGTTGGGCGAGTCGAAGTGGTGAAGCATGTGGTACTTCTTGACCCACTTCCCCGGGCCGCCCTTCGGGTTGGCGTAGTGCGTGTAGTAGTGGACCCAGTCGTAGGCGATGTAGCCGAGCGAGGTGCCGCCGAAGACGGTCCAGAAATAGGGCCCGAACGCGAAGTAGTAGACGGTGCCCACCACCACCGCGACGGGCCAGATGCCGATCGGCGGCAGGACCAGCCGCATCGGATCGTTCGGGAAGTCGTGGTGGTAGCCGTGCAGGAGGAAGGCCTGGAAGCGCTGCTTCTTGTTCTTCGGCACGAAGTGGAACGCGAAGCGGTGGAGCGTGTACTCGATCAGCGTCGTGATCAGCACGCCGCCGAGGAACGCCAGGGGCGCCTGCCACCAGGGCAGGGTCGTGAAGCCGACGTAGAGCCCGTAGAGGACGATCCAGCCGAACCAGATGCCCGGCGTGATCGGGTGCGCCTGCGCGAACCACTTCTCGATGAACTCGTTCTTGAAGACTTGCAGGCGGACCGGGCGCTTGCCGCGCTCGTCCTTGGGGAGCTCGCCCTCCGCTGCGTCCAGGCACTCCTGCGTGTAGTCCAACAGGCCCATTACCGCGCTCCCTAGAAGAGGTGGGGTCGAATCCGCGGCCCCGCCGCGGCTGAGGTAGCACATGGCGCGCCGGGCCGGCAAACCACGGAGCCCGGCACGTATGCCCCTTCGGGTGCGTCGCCGTGAGCATTCCCAGGCTTCACGGTGCGAAATCGCTTACGCAGCCAGCACGTGGCCCGGAAGCTGCAAAGCTGGCCGAAACCGCGTACCATGGCCGTGTCTTCGCGCATGTCGACCCGCGGTTCCGAGCAGACCCTGGACCAGGAAGATCCGCCGGTGGACTCGCTCGGCGGGGGCTTCGCCACGACGGCGATCGGCCCCACCGACATCCGGGACACGCCCCACGTGAAGTCTTCGTTCGCCAAAGAAGAGCAGGATGAGCGGCAGGGGGACGACCCGTGGGTCGGCCGGACGCTGTCCAACGTGTACGAGGTCGTCTCGCGGATTGGTGAGGGCGGGATGGGCGCCGTCTACCTCGCGAAGCACGTGCACCTGCAGAAGAGCTTCGCGGTGAAGGTCCTGGTCGACGCGATTGCCGGCAAGGACAACGCGGTCGAGCGGCTCCGCCAGGAGGCGATGGCGGCGGCCAGGATCGACCACGAGAACATCGTCGACGTCGTCAACTTCGACCGCACCGACGACGGCGCCGTCTTCATCGTGATGGAGCTGCTCGAGGGCGAAAGCCTGGCCGATTGCATCGGCCGCGGGCCCATCGAGCTGCACCGCGCGCTCCCGATCGCCTACCAGATCTGCCGCGCGCTCCACGCCGCGCACGAGCACGGGATCATCCACCGCGATCTCAAGCCCGAGAACGTCTTCCTCAGCGAGAAGAATGGCCGGACGCTGGTGAAGGTGCTCGACTTCGGGATCTCCAAGGTCAAGAGCGCCGACGCCGAGCAGGTGCGCATGACCCGCACCGGGCAGCTGGTCGGCACGCCCCTCTACATGTCGCCCGAGCAGGCGCGAGGCGAGTCCGACGTCGACCGCCGCATCGACGTCTACGCGATGGGCGTGATGCTCTACGAGATGATCAGCGGCGCGCCGCCCTTCGAAGGCCGCAACTACTTCGAGCTGCTCTGGAAGCACGGCAACGAGCCGCCGCCGAGCATGGCGGAGCGCAACCCGAACGTGTACGCGCCCGAGGCGGTCGAAAAGGTGGTCGCCAAGGCGCTGACGAAGGACCGCGAAGAGCGCTTCGCGACGATGGAGGAGCTCGAGCACGCGCTGATGGACGCCGCGCCCGAGATCCCGTCCTTGCCGCCTCTGCCCTCGCTGCCGCCCGAGCGGCCCTCGAGCATGCGCTCCATCCCGCCGCGCGCGAGCACACCGGGCAGGTCGAGCGACGCCCGGCGCGCGCCCGCCGAGACCATGTCCGAGGTCGCGCTTCCGACGCGACGGCGCTGGTCGGTGCTGGCCCTGGTGGCAGGCGCCGCGCTGGTGATCGGCGCCGTCGGCTACACGATGGCGGGCGGAGGCTCGGAGGACACGAAGCCCACGGCGAACGCGCCGCACGACACGCCGCCGGTCGCGGCCGACGACACGGCGGAGCCGGCGACCGCGCAACGCGGGGATCCGGCGACCGACGACACGACGCCCACGGCGGCCGACGACACGCCGCCGGTGGGCTCCGAAGCCAACCCGGCGACGCCGGCCGGCGTGGACCCGCCCCTGCCGGCGCCGATTCCATCCGATCTCACCTCGGTCCCGGACGGCGCGGAGGTGCGGCTGGGCGACCGAACGCTCGGAACCACGCCGCTCGTCGCACCGCTCGAAGCCTCGGAGACGGCCGTCCGCCTCACCTTCTCGCGCCCCGGCTATCTCTCGGAGACGATCTCCATCGTGCCCCGCGAGGGGCTGGACGTCCCCGCCGTCCGACTGCGCCGCCGCCGCCGGGCAACGACCACGAGCGGCGGCGTCGACCTTCCCATCAAGACCGGTCTGTAGATGATTGCTTCGCTTCGCGCCCGCGCTCGAGCCACCGCGCTGGCCTCGCTCCTCGGCTCAGGGCTCCTCGGCTCAGCGCTCCTCGGCTGCACGCTCCTCGGCGCCGCGCTGCTGTGGGCGACGCCGGCCACCGCCCAGCAGGAGGAAGCCGCCCTGCTCTTCGAGCGCGGCAACCAGCACCTCGCGCGGGGCCTCCGCACGCACGGCCGAACCCGCTCCCGCGAGCTGAACGAGGCGCTCGACGCCTACCTCGGCGTGCTCCGCCTGGGCGCGCGGACCCGGAACGTGGTCTTCAACGTCGCGCTCGCGCTCGCCGAGCTCGGCCGGGACGACGAAGCCTTCAACTACTTCAGCGAGTACCTGCACTTCGATTCTCAGTGACGCGGATCGCGAAGAGGGCGAGCGCCGGATTCGACGCGCTGCGCCCGCGGGTGGCCGTGCTGCGCATCGAGAGCACGCCCGAAGGGGCGGAGATCCGGATCGATTGGCGGGACCTGCCGGTGCGCGGCACCACGCCCATCGAGCTGGCGGTGCCGGCGGGCTCGCACACCGTCTACGCCAGCCACGAAGGCTACGAAGAGCGCAGCGCCACCGCCGAAGCGAGCGTGGGATCCAGCGCCGCGGTCCAGCTCGCGCTCGACCCGACGCCGATCGACGTGCAGGTCATCGCGCCCTCCGTCGGCCGCCTCACGCTGGACGGCGAGGCCATCGAGCCGGGCCGACACGTGCCGGTCGCACCGGGCCCTCACGTCGTGCGGCTGGAGGTGCCGAACGCGCCGCCGATCGAGCGCCGTTTCGAGGTGGCCGCGGGCGCCGAGCCCTTGGCGCTCGAGCTCTCCGCGCCGGCGACCGCCACCGAGACGCGGGTGGCGATGACGGTCGATGCGCCGGCGGAGGTCTTCGTCGACAACGTGCGCACCGCCGAGGGCGAACAGGTCGATCTGCCGGTGCAGCCGGGGCCGCACGTGCTGCGGCTGAGCGCGCCGGGGCGCACGCCGCTCACGCACCGGATCACGCTGCGCGAAGGCGAACGCGCCTCGCTCGACGTGCACCTCGGCCAGCGGGCGGACTCCACCGGGCTCGACATCGCGCGGGTGCTGCTCGCGTCGCTGACCGGCGCCGGGCTCGCGGTGTGGGCCGGGCTGAGCGTGCGGGCGCTGGACCTGTCGAACCAGTGGAACAGCGACGTCCAGCAGCACAACATGGGACAGGATCCCAGTCGGGCGATGCTGATCGCCGAGGGCCACGCGGTGGAGGACGCGGCGCTGATGGCCGACATCGCGCTCGGGATCACGGCGGGCCTGGCGGTGACGACGCTGATCCTGCTCCTGGTGAGCCCCGGGAGCGACGAAGCATCGAGCGTCCAGGTCGGCGCCACGCCGATGCGAAACGGGGGAATGGTGACGGCGCAGCTCGAGTGGGGACGATGATGCGGTCGTGGGGCCTCGCGGCGCTGGCCGCGCTGATGATCTTGCCGGGCTGCAGCATCGTGTTGAAGCCCGACTACGACGCCATCGTGCCCGATCTCGACGGCGGCCCGATGGACTCGGGCCCGGCGGACTCGGGCCTGATGGACTCGGGGGCCGACGCGGGCGTCGACGGAGGGCCGACCTGCCATTCCAGCCAGATGCACGAGACCTCGTGCGGAGATCACCTGGACAACGACTGCGACGGCCTGATCGACTGCTTCGACTTCGACTGCCGCGGCACCGCCACCTGCTGCCGGCCGGGGGCGGGGCAGGCCTACAATCTCGACAACGCGACGAACTGGCGGACGGTGCCGGTCGGGACGAGCGACCTCGTCTACTCCGGCAGCGGCGCGACGGCCCGCGTGGACGAGTTCGGTCCTCCCGGCGTCACCCGGGCTCTGATCAGCGATGTGTGCGAGCCCATCACCTTCGGGATGCGCTTCGAGCTCGACTTCCTGCCGAACGTCCACTGCAGCGGCAGGATTCTGCGACTACGCCGCGCTCTCCCTCACGCCGGTGCACACGCTGATTGACGGCGACTCCCTGCCGAGCCAGCTCCGGGTCATCGTGCTGGCCGACGGCTCGGCGCGCGTGGAGCGGGCGGGGACCGTGCTCGCGAAGTTCGACCCGGGCACGTTCGAGGTCGGAGACGCGGTCCACCTGCGCATGGATTCTGGAGCCGGGCGTCTATCAGGGCGGCGACGCGCTCTTCGCAACCGTGGGGCTGAGCCAAATCGTGAGCGGCTCGATGATCGGCGGCGCGCTCCTCTCGCGGACCGCCGTGATGCCGCTCGTCGACTTGCACTGCGTCGGCGGCGAGGCGGGGCTCTACGCAGCCATCGAAGGCGCCGGCAACAGCGTGAGCGTGCTCGGGCCCCTGAGCTACACGAAGAACGAGTGCAGCAACCCGAGCCAGTTCCGGCAGCCGGACTCGGCCGTCGACGTCTCGACCGTCGAGGCCTGCGCGCCCGGCGGCGTCGGGGCGCCGGCCTTGGTCGGCTACTGCCGCGACTCGTGCGACGGAGCCTCGCCGCAGCTCCAATGGGACCTCTGGGTCGACGCGAGCGAGATTGAGCGTGACGACGAGTTCTACCGCCCCGTCGACTTCGGTGTGTGCGGCTACGCGAGGCAGGCGCCGGATCTGCCGGACGGCACCAACGGCGACTGGACCGCGCGCCCTCCTGGCACGGCGCCCTACCTGTGGACCGTGCCGCCCTCGTCCCGCGAGCCGACCCTCTTGCCGGTCGCCGACTACGCTTCGAGCCACCGCGTGGAGCAGCTCTGGTTCGCCGTGGCCGAGGCGAGCGGACCGGAGATCTACGACCTCCACGGCGACCAGCTCTTCACGACCCCCACCAGCGGGTCGATGGCGCCGCCCCTCCTCCTCCAAGCCTCGGCGGTCGACGACTGCGAATCGCTGCGCGACCCGCTCCTGGTGGCCGACTGGACCTTCGATGGCGACGGGAACCCGTCGGTCAGAGGGAGCTGGCTCTTCTTCACCTGCGTGCGCAGCGCCGATCCGGCTTCGATTGGAGTCGTACACCTCGACCAAGACAGGAACGTGACCGACGGGACCCTCCGCACCGACGTGCTGACGTCGGACATCGGCGACTACGCCGATCGCGGCGTGTGGGCACCGGAAGGGTTCAGCGAGGTGCGCAGCCGCCCGGACGAGATCACGGTGCGGCTCTGGTTCTCCACCCGCGACGACGCCGGGCACGTTCAGCTCGGCTACGCGCAGGGTCGCGGCCCGCTCGCGGACGGGCTACCTGCCCTCGCGCCCTACCCCGCCAACCCGATCCTCGACGGCGCCAGCCCGATCCTCGGCGGCGACTGCAGCGGCGACTGCGTGCTCGACGGGGTCTCGGTCACGCCGCACGCGAACCTGGTGGGGCGCTATCAGTTCCTCGTGTCGCGCTCCCGCCGCACGGCGTCGGCCGTCGTCCACGAGTTGGTCCCACTGTTGCAACCGGCACCCAACGACGGATGAGGACGGCACGCATCGGCACGATGGTCGCGTTGCTCGCGCTCGCGGGGTGCGACGGCTCCTCCGGCCTCAGCCCCGGCGCGGGGGACGCCGGCGCGACCATCCTGCCCGACGGGGGAGGGGCCTCGAACTTCGGCGACGGCGGCGCTTTCTCCTCGCCGGAGCAGTGCTTCGACGGGATTGACGACGACGGCAACGGGCTCATCGACTGCGCCGACCCGGTCTGCGCCTCCAACCAGGTCTGCTGCGTGGGCAGCGCGGACGCGATGTGCTGCGACGGGCCGACGACGCTCGGCAGCCTGGCCCTGGTCGGGTGCGACGGCGCGGCGCCCTCCACCGGCTGCCTCGGGTCTTCGACGCAGCTCTTCGGTCAGGTGACGCCGACCATCGAGACGGCGGGCCTCGTGCCGCAAGGCGGCGCGACCGAAGGCGGCGTCGTCCTCGGCGACGCGATCGATCCGCGCGCGGGCAACCTCACGCTGAGCGCGACCATCGTCACGCCGGCGACGCGCTGCACCGACTGCGTGGACGGGGCCGGGATCGGGCTGCTGGACGCCGTGCCGGGACCCGGGGAGCGCGCCCGGGTGCGCTTCGGGATCATGGCGACCGGCTCGCGCGACGAGGTGACCGTGCTGGTGGCCGGCGAGCCGGTGGCGCGGGCAGCGCTTTCGACGGGCACGGCCACCTACTCCATCGAGCTCGACGTGAACGGCCACGGCGTCGCGATGGTGGGCGAGCAGATGATCACCTCGATCGACGGAGTGGCGCTCCCGCCCTCGGTCCGCGCCGCGGTCTTCGGGCGCACCGACAACCGGACCGCCGGGGTGGCGGCCGTATCCGTCGCCGACGCCACGGTGGAGCAGGCCTCCTGCGACGTGCCCTCGGCGATCGCGCGGCGCGCCACGCCCGTGGTGCCCTGGAGCGGCGCGACCTGGAGCCCGCGCGAGGTGCGCCGGCCGAGCGTGGTCACCTGGGACGACGCCGGGGCGGCCCGCTGGCTGATGGCGTTCGGGTACGACGGCGCGATCCGGCTGGCGGAGCGGACCATGGCCGGCGAGTTCCGCAACGCGGTGAACGATCCCGGCCCGCCGGCGTTCGACCTCCCGGCGGGCCTCACGGCGGCGCGCGATCCCTGGCTGGTTGTCGACGGCGGGACGCTGCACCTCTGGTTCGTCGGCGAGGACGGCAGCGGCGCCACCAGCGTGTGGCACACCCAGAGCCCGCTCGCGACCGACCCGGTCTTCATCGAGCCGGCGCAGCAGCTCGACCCGAGCGATTTCATGTTCACCGGCATCGACGCCCCGACGGTCGTGCACGACGACCAATGGATCCTCGTCGCCCGCGTGCGCACCACAGAGGACACGCGGCTGGTGCGCTGGGTCAGCATGGACGGGGTCGACTGGCAGCTGCCCGGCGGCTCGAGCGACGCCGACACCCTCCGCGTCCCGCAGACGAACGACCTCTACGCCTTCGACCGCGACGAGGTCGGCGCGCCCGGGCTCGTCGTCGCGACCGACCGAAACGGCCACCGGATCCAACGCCTCTACTACGCGGGCCGGCGCGGCACGCAGTGGAGCATCGGGCTCCTCGTCTCCTCGGACGACACCAACTACCTGCCGCTCGGCCCGGTGCTCGAGCCGGGCACCGGCTTCGACGCCCTCGGCCTGACCGACCCGGCGCCCGTGCTCCAAGGCGGCGCCGTCACGCTCTACTACGCCGGCACCGACGGCAGCGCGTGGAAGATCGGCTTTGCTGGACCGATTGGCACAGTGGGTGAATGATCGCCGCTGGGGTGACGTTCGCTGTGCCAAAGTGGGATCCAGCAGTCGTGATCGGGCGCATCTGCCCGATCGCCGTGGCGGCCCTCGTGCTCTTCGGCTGCACCACTCCCGCCGCGATGACGAGCCGCTGCCCCGCCTGCGCGGGGGCCGACGCCGGCGCCGGCTTTCATGGCAGCACGGACGCCGGTCCCTCCGATCACGTCCCGAGAACCGACGGCGGTAGCTCGTTCGACGCGTCGGCGCCCACGCCCGGGCTCGGTGAGGACGAGTTCGGCCCCTCGGCTTGCTTCGACGGGCTGGACGACGACGGCAACGGATCCGTCGACTGCCGTGACACGACCTGCAGCGGCGCCCCCTACTGCTGCCTCGGCGCGGCGCGTCCGGAATGCTGCGCGGACCCGAGCGAGCCCGAGCACGTCGACTTCGGCGGCTGCGACGGCACCGACCCGACGACCTGTGGCGCGGGGCTGAGCGCCTTCGGGTCGCCGCTGCCGATCCTGGAAGGCGGCGCGTTCGTGCCGAACGGCGGCGAGGGCTCGGACGCCGGGCTGGTGCTGGGAACGCCGCTGCACGCCGACCGCGACCGGGTGACGGTGTCGGCCACCATCGCCGCGTCGGTCGGCGCCTGCACCGACTGCCTGGACGGGATCGGCGTCGGGATCGGCGATCCGGTCTCGGGCTCCTCGGTCTCCGTCCACGCCGACGTGGCCGTCTTCGTCCGCCCTGCCCGCGGCGACGTGGCGCTGCTGGTGGCGGGATCCATCGTGCGGACGCTGGCGCTGCCGGACTCCGAAGCGCACCTCTACGCCCTGACCGCGGCCCCCGACGGAAGCGTGACGCTGGCCATCGATGGGACCGAGGCAGCCCACGCGACCTGGGCGGCGCGGCCCGACCGCCGCGCGCTGCTCTGGGGCCGAACCCGCAACCGCCCGGCCGGCGCGCCTCCGCCCGCCCGCGCCACCGACATCGTCACCTCCGTGAGCTCGTGCGAGGTGCCCTCCGCCCTCGGCCGGGACGGCACATCGATCCTACCTCCCGAGGGGAGCACGCTCGACGTCCACGCGCCCTCGGCCGCCGCGCACGCCGGCGAGGCGCGCATCGCATTCGAAGCGGACGGCGACATCTACCTCGCCCGCCCGGACGGCTCGGGTGGCTGGGCCTTCGCCGGCGCCCCGAACACGCCGGCGCTCATGGCGCCGGCCGGCGAAGCGTACCGAGACCCCGAGCTGGTCGAGGGCGGCGATCGCTGGGTCCTCTATCTGACCCACGAGGCCGGAGGGGAGCGCCGCATCGCGCGCGCCGACGGCGTGACGGGCTTCGAGGATCGCTTCGCCGATCCGGTCGATCTGAGCGCGCCCTCCGACGCAGGCTCGATCTGGGCGCCGTCGGTGACCCTCTTCGGCGGCGCCACACTGATTGCGGCGGTCACACGGGTGGACGATCAGCCTCGGATCGTGCTCCTCGACGAGCTCGAGGGCGCCCTCTCCTGGCACGGCGGCACGCTGGAGGCGTCGACGGTAGTCACGCCGCGGGGCGACCTCTTCGCGTTCGACGCGGACGAGGTCGGTGGGCCGGTGCTCCACGTGGACGGAGCGGGGCTCCTGCGCCTCTACTACGCCGGACGTCGCGGCGCGCGCTGGAGCATCGGCCTCGTCGCATCGGGCGACGGGCACGTGTTCTCCGATCCGCCGGCGCACCCCGTGCTCTCCCCGAGCGCGGCCGGCTTCGACGCGCTCTCCGTCTCGGCGCCGAGCGTGCTCCGACAGGCCGGCGCGCTCGATCTCGTCTACGAAGGCTCCGACGGCGTCTATCACCGCATCGGCCTGGCGCGGGGAGGGACGCGATGGTGAGACGGCGCTGGCTCTGGCTCGTCTTCGCCCTGTTGCCGGCGTGCGGATCCGTCGGCGACATGCGAGGTGGGACCACGAGCGGCGACGCGGCTGCGAGCGGGGACGCGGGCACGCCGAGCGTACCGTTCCGGGACGCGGGGACGATGGCGAGCACGGACGCCGGCCCACCGCCGAGCCTGGACGCCGGAGCCGGAGCGAGCGGCGAGTACGACCGAGCCGGCGCAGCCGCCGGCATCGAGAGCTGCACCAACGGCGTCGACGATGACGGCAACGGCCAGAGCGACTGCCAGGACGAAAGCTGCCGCGCCAACGTCGCCGCATGCTGTGTCGGCGGCGGCGACGCGATTCTGCTGCTCGCCCGGCGCGCTCGAGGCGCGCTCCATCACCGCCTGCGACGGCCCCTCGGCCGAGTGCGCGTCCACGCTCGCCTGGGCCGAACCCTTCGGCGCGCCCGGCCCCTCGGTCGCGACGCGGGGGATGGAGGCCGCGACGCTGGTCCCCGGCGGACAGGGCGAAGACGCCGGCCTGCTGGGGCACGACGCGTTCGACCTGCGCGCCGTCGCGGTGAAGGTCGAAGCGCGCATCGCCGGCTCGAGCATGGGGCACGACGGCGACGCCGACGCCCTGGCGGTCGGCTGGGTGGACGCCGAGAGCGCGTCCTCGCTGAGCCGCGTCACGCCGGTGGTCGCGTTCATGGTGAACGGCAGCCGGGGCGAGCTCTCGCTCTGGATTGCCGGCGAGATTGTGCAGCGGTGGACGCTCGACGACGACGCGTTCCACGACTACGCGCTGACGGTCCGGCCGACCGGCGTGGAGCTGGCGCGGGACGATGTCCGGGTCGGCTCGGCGCCGTTCTCCGTGGGTCGCCCGCTGCGCCCGATCCTCTTCGGCCGCACGTTCAACCCGAGCACGGACCAACCGCAGCCGGTCCGGTCGAGCGCGCTCTCGATCGGGCGCGAGGGTTGCGACATCCCGACGGCGCTCGACCGCGGTGGCATGGTGCTGCCGCCGCCGGACGCGACGGATTCCGCGCTGGAACGACGTCGACGTGCGCTCGCCGAGCGTGCTCCAGTGGACGGACACGTCCGGAACCGCCGTCGAGCGGATGGCGGTGGAGATCGGCGGAGCGATCTACCTCGCGCAGCCGTCGGGCGACGGATGGGCGCTCACCACGTCGCTGGACGCGCCGGCGCTGGAGGCCGGCGGTGAAGCGTGGGCGTCGGACGGGCTGCGCGACCCGAAGCTGGTGTGGGACGGCGGGCTCGAGCTGTGGCTCACGGGGATGGCCGGCGGCACGGGAACGGTGGCGCGAGTCCGAGCGGGCGCGGACGGGACTTTCGCGTGGTCCGACGTCGAGACGGTGCTCGGTCCGGGCATGACGAGCTTCGAGGATCCGGCGCCCTTCGTGCAGGACGGCGTGCGTTACGTGGTGGTGCGCGAACGGACCGCGGATTGCGACGCGTTGACCCTCTACGGGCTGGACGGCGCCGCGCCGGCGCGGATTTCAGAGGTGCGAGCGGCGTCGGACGATCTCTACGCGTTCGACCGCGACGAGGTGGCTTCGCCGACGGTGATGGTGACCGGCCAGGTGACGCGGCTCTTCTTCGCGGGTCGGCGCGGGCTCAAATGGAGCATCGGAGAGCTGGCGTCGCCGAACGGGCTGGTCTGGCACGAGCCGGCCGGTGGCGCGCTGGTGCTCGAGGCGGGCGCGGACGGGTTCGACGCGCTCGGGGTGCGGGACCCGGCGGTGGTCTTCTCGGGGTCGTCGGTGCAACTGTTCTACTCGGGGCTCGACGGGGGGCGCTCCCGTGTCGGTGTCGCGGGCGGGCCCGCGCCTTCCCTCTGAAGCGGCTGGTCCAGTCGCTCTAGCCGTCTCCTCGGGGGGCGCTCGCGCTGCGCTCTGGGTGCTCGGAGCGTTCGGGCTGGGCTCGGGCTGCTCGGGGATGGGCTCGGAGTGCTGCCGCGGATGATTGTCCGGCGGGTCGCGCGGGCTCATCCCCTCCTTCGAAGGGCTCCGCCCGAGCGCACCCCAGAGCGCAAGCGCAGCCCGAGCGCAGTAAGGAGCGCACCCCGAGCCCAGCGGAAGCCCGGCCGGAACACCCCGACAGCGATTGCACCTGCGCCGACGCCACCTTGCACTACGATCCGCCCCCGATGCCCAAGCACCCCGGCCTGCAGCCCATCGAGACCGTCGCCGCCGACCTCGGCGTCGCCCCCGAGCACCTCTCCCCGCGGGGCCGTGACGCCGCCAAGATCGACCCCGCCGCCATCGGCCCCGCCCGCGGCAAGCTCGTCCTCGTCAGCGCCATCACCCCCACCCCCGCCGGCGAAGGGAAGACCACCGTCTCCGTCGGCCTCGCCATGGGCCTCTCCCGCCTCGGACGCCGCACCGTCGCATGCCTCCGCGAGCCGTCCCTCGGCCCCGTCTTCGGCATCAAGGGCGGAGGCACCGGTGGTGGCCGCGCCACCGTGCAGCCCGAGCAGCGCATCAACCTCCACTTCACCGGCGATCTGCACGCCGTCACCGCGGCCCACAATCTCCTCGCCGCCATGATCGACAACGATCTCTACTTCGGCGGCGCCAGCGGGCTCGAGCCCCGCACGGTCGACTGGCCGCGCGTGCTCGACGTCAACGACCGCGCGCTCCGCGACATCGTGATCGGCCTCGGCTCCGGCGTGCCGCGTCAGACCCGCTTCGACATCACGGCGGCCAGCGAGATCATGGCCGTGCTCTGCCTGGCCAGCTCGCTCGACGATCTGCGCGCGCGCCTCGGTCGGATCGTCGTCGGTCGTCGCGACGACGGGGGCTTCGTCACCGCCGACGATCTCGGCGCCGCCGGTGCCATGACGGCGTTGCTCGCCGAGGCACTCTGGCCCAACCTCGCCCAGACCGCCGAGGGCGGCCCCGCGTTGGTGCACGGCGGCCCCTTCGCCAACATCGCACACGGCTGCTCCAGCGTGCTGGCGACGCGACTCGGCCTCGCGCACGCGGAGATTGCCATCACCGAGGCCGGCTTCGGCTTCGATCTCGGCGGCGAGAAGCTCCTCGACATCAAGTGCCGCGCGGCAGGCGTCTGGCCGCACGCGCTGGTCCTGGTCGCCACGCTTCGCGCGCTCAAGATGCACGGCGGGGCGCCGCTCTCCGACGTCGACGCGCCCGGGCCCGACGCCCTCATCGCCGGCCTGGAGTCCAACCTCGCCGCCCACGTCGAGGCGGCAAACCGCTTCGGCTTCACCCCGATTGTCGCGCTCAACGAGCACGCCAGCGACACGGAGGAAGAGCTCGCGCGCGCGGCGTCCTGGTGCGCCGAGCGCGGATTGAAGGTCGCCCGCTGCGCGGCGTTCGCGCGCGGCGGTGAGGGCGCCGAGGAGCTGGCCACGGCGGTGCTCTCCGCCCTCGACGACGACGCGCCGCGCCCACACTTCCTCTACGCGCTCGACGCGCCGCTGGCCGACAAAGTCGACACGCTGGCGCGCTGCGTCTACGGCGCCGATGGAGTGGACTTCACGCGCGCCGCATCGAAGGAGCTCGAGCTGCTCGAGAAGGCGGGCTACGGCGGGTTGCCCGTGTGCGTGGCCAAGACCTATCGCTCGCTCTCGGACGACGCGAAGCAGCTCGGCCGGCCGCGCGGCTTCCGGGCCACGGTGCGCGAAGTGCGGCTGAGCGCCGGCGCCGGGTTCGTGGTGGTGTTGATGGGCGACGTGATGACCATGCCCGGCCTGCCGCGGCGCCCGGCGGCGCTCGACGTCGGTGTCGACGCGGACGGAACCATCCACGGGCTGATGCGCTCGCACTGAGCCTTCGCGATGGAAGAGCGACGCGAAACGGTGGTGGGCGAAGCGCAGGCCGGCGCGACGGTGGCCGCGGTCGTGCGCGAGCTCTTCGACATTCCTTGGAGCAAGGCGAGAGCGCTCTGCGCGAGCGGGCGGGTGCGCGTGGACGGTACGCCCATCACCGACGGCGCGGCACGCGTCGCGCTCGGCGCGCAGGTGGAGGTCGATCCCACTGCGCCCAAGCGCAAGAAGGGCGTGTTCCCGCGCGAGTCGATCCTGCACGTCGACGTGGACGTGGTCGTCGTCGACAAGCCTGCCGGTGTGCTCACCCTCCCCTACGACGCGAGCGACCGGGACACACTCTCCGACCGGGTGCGCGCGGCGCTGCGGCGCATGGATTGGCAGCGGCGCGATCCCATGGTCGGCGTCGTGCAGCGCCTCGACAAGGACACGACCGGCGTCTTGGTGTTCGCGCGCAACATGAAAGCCAAGCGCGCGCTCCAAGAACAGCTCCGGGTGCACAGCGTCACTCGCCGCTATCTCGCCATCGCGCACGGCGAGGCCCGCGACGCGTGCTTCGAGACCTTCCTGGTCCAGAACCGAGGAGACGGCCTGCGCGGCTCCTGGGGCACCATGCCGGCGCACCGGGGCCCGCCGCCCAAAGACGCCAAGCGCGCCGTGACCCACGTGCGGCTGCGCGAGCGGCTGCGCGGCGCGTCGCTCCTCGAGTGTCGCCTCGAGACCGGACGCCAACATCAGAATCCGCATCCACTTGAGCGAGGCAGGGCATCCTCTGGTCGGTGAGCCGGTCTACATCCGCGACTTCGAGGGACCGCGCATCGAGGCGCCGCGCCCCATGCTGCACGCGATGGAGCTCGCGTTCGATCACCCGCGCAGCGGTCGTCGCGTGCGCTTCGAGGCATCCCCGCCGGACGACTTCGAGGCCACCCGCCGCGCGCTGGCGAGCGAAGACTGAGCGCGTCCTGCTCCGCTCCGGCCCGCGTCGCGACCGACGTGCGCGCGTCGACCGCGGAGCACCTCCCCAGCCGCACGACCCGACGCCACCGTCCGCGAGGCGATGCGCCACGGTGACGGCCGGAACGTTGAGCCGCGCGCGCTCTGGGTCGATACTGCGGCATCCTCGAGCAGGATTTCTCCACATGAGCGCTGACGAGCCGACGAAACGAGAGCGCGGACCCCGCTTCGCGCTCGCCGCGGGCAGCGCCGGGCTGGCCGCGCTCGGACTGGGCCTGGTGGCCAAGGACGTGATCAGCGAGAGCGAGAGCGGCGCCGGCTGGCTGCCGCTGGTGGCTGGCGTGGCCGGTCTCGTCGCCGCCGGGGTCTGGAGCGCCATCGACGACGCGCGCGAGGTGAAGGTCGACCGGTCGCCCGACGACGTCGTGGAGGGCGGCGGCGATCGACCGCGGGTGCTCCGCTGGATCGTGCTGGCGGCGTCGCTGATCCTGCTGGCCCAGGCCCTGATCCCGCTGCGCTACTACCTCGGTCACGATCCCTACGACGAGCGCTTCGCCTGGCGCATGTTCTCGGACATCCGGATGCAGCGCTGCCAAGTGACGGCGACGGAGGTCGTCGACGGGCAGAGCCGGCCCGTGCCGCTGGTCCGCAACATCCACATGGCCTGGATCACCACGCTGAAGCGCAACCGCTCGGCCGTGGTGCAGCGGTACTTGCGCTGGCGCTGTGAGCAGGAGGGCGTGACCCAGGCCGAGCTCTCGAGCCGCTGCGTGACGCCGGAGGGCCGCACGGTTCCGCCGCTGGTGCGCACCATCGATTGCTCGAGCGGCGAGATCGAGGGGGCGCTGCAATGAAGGCCCTCGACGTGGCGCGCCGGATCCTCTTCGTGCCGGTGGCGTCGGTGCGGCCCTACCTCGTCTTCAAGGGCACCCTCTTGATGCTGGCGTTCGACCTCTGGATCACGCGCATCGAGCACAGCGGCCGCTACGGCGCCGGCGGGTTCAACGTGGCCCACTTCGCGTGGCTGGACACAGTGCAGCCGAGCGTCACGCCGGGCCTGACCATCGCCGTGATCACGCTGGCGGGCCTGCTCTGCTTCGGCGTGGCGCTCGCGCCCAAGCCGCCGCGCTGGCTGATCGCGCTCACCTTCCTGCTCTACACCTGGAGCTGGGCGATGAGCATGCTCGACAGCTACCAGCACCATTATCTGTCGAGCATCGTGCTGTTGGCGTTCGTCTTCTTTCCGCGTTTGACGGCGCGAGAGGCACTGGATCCGCCGGCCGCACCCGAGCCCGAAAAGAAGACAAGGAAAGAGAAGAAGAAGACCAAGAAAGCGAAAGCAACCCCGGAAGAGAAGCCGCGGGACTCGAGCGCCCCTTGGCTCCTCGCGCCCGCCGCGACCACGGCCGCGTGGGGCTACGTGGTGCTCGCGGCCAGCATCGCCGTCATCTACGCCTACGCGGCGTACAGCAAGACCGCCGACGAGTGGCTGGCGGGCGCGGCGCTGCAGCGGGTGGTCGGACTGCCAGCCGACGGTTCCATCCCGCCAGGTGCCGAGGATCCCCTTTCGCTCTTCCGCGCATTCGCCGGCTCGTTCGGGTTCGAGGGTCCGCGCTTCTTCTGGCTGATGGGCCACTCGGTAGTCATCGTGCAGATCATCTGCGCGACCGGGTATCTGCTCGCTCCCTTCCGCGACGTCACGCGCTCGCGGCCGATGCGCGTGTTCGCGTCGGTCGCGCTGGTGACCGCGCTCGCCTTCCACGCCGGCGCGGAGGTCATGAACCTGAAGATCGGCTGGTTCAGCTGGTACATGATGTTCTACGCGCTCGTGTACTTGCTGCCGCAGCGCGCCGTCGTCGTCGCCGCCCGGCTCTGCATCCCGGTCGCGGATCGACCCCACGCGATGGAGTTGCTCGCGTTCCGGATCATCACCGGTTTGACGCTCACCCTGATCGGCGCCCGGATGCACGACTGGATGATCGGCGGCCTCGGCATCGCCCTCTTGGCGGTCACGCCTGTGCGGATGCTGATGAATGCGCTCTCGGAAGCGAAAGCGCCCGCCACGGCGGCGCTGGTCAGCGCTGGGATCGGCGCGGCGGCGCTCGCGGCAGCCGGGACCGCGATCCATCTCCCGGGCGCCGAGGCGGGCGGCATCGTCGCCGCGTGCCTACTCGGCGCGGGCACGATCGGGCTCCTCGTTCGGCAGAGCGACGCGCAGCGAATCTATCCCTACGGCGTCGCCGCCTCCTTGGGCGCACTCTCGCTCTTCTTGGCCATCCGCTTCTCGGACGTCCGCTTCGACTTCTACCGCAACGTCGGCGGCGACAACCGCCGCCGCGGCGACCTCGTTCACGCCTACGAAGCCTACGTGCTGGCGAACCGCTACGCGCCCGAGGGCAAGAACCGTGAGAGGCAGGAGCGCGAGCTCCGCGAAGAGCTCCAACGCCGCGGTGACCTCCCCTCGCAGTGAAGCCACCCGCGACGCACCGGGAAGCGAGCGGGCCCCGCCGGTCGCCCATCCGCGGAAGCGCCGAGCCTCCAACGAACAGGAGCGGCGCGTAGCCAAGCGCCGAGGTACAAAGCCCGCGTGATCTCGAAGCTCGAAGGCGACCGGGTCGTCCTCCCCGGCATCGCGAGCGCGCACTCGCACGCATTCCAGCGGGCGCTGCGCGGCAGGACGCAGCGGGCGCGCGGCTCGTTCTTCAGCTGGCGCGCGCAAATGTACGAGCTGGCCGCCAAGATCGATCCGGAGGCGATCCACGCGCTCTCGCGCTTCGCGTTCGTCGAGCTCGCGCGAGCCGGCGTGACCGCGGTCGGCGAGTTCCACTACGTCCACCATCAGCCCGATGGGACGCCCTACGCAGATCGGAACGAGCTGGCGGACGCGGTGACGCGCGCGGCGCTCGACGCGGGGATCCGCATCACGCTGCTCCGCGTGCTCTACCAGCGGCCGGGGCTCGGGCGCACGGCCGAGGGCGCGCAGCGGCGCTTCTTCGATGACGACCTCGAACGGGCGCTGGCCGATGTGGACGCGCTCGCCGCGCGGTGGAAGGACGAGCCGCGGGTTCGGGTCGGAGTGGCGCCGCACAGCGTACGCGCGGTGCCGGCCGACTGGATCGAGGAGGCGGCGCGCTTCTGCGAGGCGCGCGGGCTGCCGCTCCACATGCATGTGAGCGAGGTGCGCCGCGAGGTCCGCGAGTGCATGGCCGAGCACGACCGGAGGCCGGTGGAGCTGCTCGAGGAGCGGGGCGTGCTGAGCCCGCGCTTCGTCGGCGTACACGCGACGCATCTCGCAGACCACGAGGTACGCGCGCTCGGGAGCGCGGGCGCGTTCGTCTGCCTCTGCCGGACGACGGAGCGCGATCCTCGGCGACGGGCTGCCGCCGACGGGGCCGCTCGCCCGCGCCGGCGCACGCTTCTGCTTCGGGGTGGACAGCCACGCGGTCAGCGATCCCTTCGAGGAGGCCCGCGCCGCGGAGCTCGACGAGCGTTCGCGGACGGAATCCCGCTGCGCCGCGTTGGAGGCGAGCCAGCTCCTCGAGGCGTCGACGAGCGAGGGCTACGCGTCGATTGGGATGGACGCCGAGGGCGATCGCGTCGTGCTCGACCGGGCGGCGCCCGAGCTGGCGGGTGTCGAATCGGAGTGGCTCGACGACGCCGTGATCTTCGCCGCCGGGCCGCGCTCGGTGCGGGAGGTGGTCGTGGCGGGCGAGCGCATCGTGGAGGAGGGGCGGCACGTCCACGAAGACGAGGCGCGCCGAGCGTACGAGGCGGCGTTGAAGCGACTGCGCTGAAGTCCCGCTTCTCGGAGCGGCGCCACGCTGGCGGATGCGAGCCGAGCACGCGAACGGAGCCAGCGGCCGCCGCTCGGGGGTCCCGACGCTTGTGGCCCAGCCGAGGGGACCTATCCCCGCCATCGAGAGATGGGGGAGGCCACCGAAGGCATCCCGGGCTGGGCCGCCCGGATTCGAAGCGGAGCCCGCGCTCAGCGCGGAGCTGGAGCTGGAGCTCGCTCGCCAGGCGCGCGCTGGCGATGGCCGAGCTCGCGAGCGCCTGGTGGCGGCGCACCTTCGCTATGCGCTGCGCTACGCCAAGAAGCTGTCCCGCTACGGCGTGTCGGTGGCCGAGCTCACCAACGAGGGCGTGCTGGGACTGCTCGAGGCGGCCGAACGCTACGACCCGGAGCGAGGGGTGCGCTTCTCCACCTACGCCGCCAGCTGGATCCGCGCGCTGGCGCTGGAGCGGCTGGTCCGGCAGATGTCGCCCATCGGCCACGCCGGCGGCGCGTACCGGACGAAGTATTGGTTCGCGCTCCGGCGCGAGCGGGCCAAGCTGATGCAGCTCGGGTTGCGCGGCGACGAGCTCGTCCGGGCCGTCGCGGAGCGGCTGGGCATCGGCGCCGACACGACGCGCGACCTCCTACTCGACCTCGACGCGCGCGCGGGCTCGGTGGAAGCGGCCGCCGAGGAGGGCGGCCACGAGCTGGCCTCGAACGAGGTGAGCCCCGAGGGCATGACCTCGGAGCGAGAGCGCGCGGATTTCGTGCAGCGACGGCTGGCACCCTTGCTCGCGCGCTGCGACGCCCGCGAGCGCGCGCTCATCCTCCGCCGGATGATGTCCGACGAGCCGGACAGCCTGGCGGTGCTCGGTCGCGAGCACGGGGTGAGCCGCGAGCGCATGCGCCAGCTCGAGCACCGCGCGCTGAAGAAGCTGCGCCGGCGCTTCACGAACCTCGAGCACCTGCTCTGACCAGGAGCGCCGATTCGGCGGGTCCTCGTCCGTCCGTCGGCGCTCGCAACACCGCGGAGCTCCCCAACGTCAGCGCGGGTCGCCGAGCGAGCGGTGCGGGCTCGCGCGCTCCGGCGCATCGAGGTTCGCGCCTCACGCAGGCTCGCATCCCCTCCTCTGCGACGCGCGCCGGAGCCGCGGCCTGTAACGCAGCAGGCTCATGACACGGCAGGCTCGTGACGCAGCAGGCTCGTGACGCAGCAGGCTCGTGACGCAGCAGGCTCATGACACGGCAGGCTCGTGACGCAGCAGGCTCGTGACGCAGCAGGCTCGTGACGCAGCAGGCTCGGCCGCCCGAGCTCCGCGGGGCGGACGCGGAGCGATTGCCGACACGCCAAACCGGCTGGCTTCAGGGCACCTGCACGATGGGGTCGCCCGCGCCGTCGGTGCCGTCGGTGCCCGGCGCACCGGGCGAGAAGCCGCCGGAGCCGCCGCGGCCCGCGACGCCCGTCTCTTCGATGCTGAGGCCCATGCCGAGCGCCGCGCCATACGCGCTCGCGTCGGCGCCACCGGTCACGATGTAGACGGCGTGGCTGCCGCCGCCGCAGCCGCCGCCGCCACCGCCGCCGGCACCACCGCGCCCGCCGTCGCCGCCACGGCCTCCCGTACGCGCGCACCAGAAGCGAGCCACGCCGCCGTTGCCTCCGACGCCGCCTCCGCCTCCGTCGGCGCCGACGCCGCCGGAGCCGCCCCGACCGCCGCTGGCCGTCACCACGCGCGTGCTGGCGAACGTCGGCCCGCTGCTCGACCCCGCCGGCAGTCGGACGACGATGCCCGTCGACGTGCCGCCGCCGCTCCCGCCGCTCGCGCCGGGCGCGCCGCAGCCGCCGGAGCCGCCGCCGCCGCCGCTGCCGCCGGAGCGATTGGTGCAGCCCGACGTGGTGCCGCCGATGACCGCGTAGCCCGAGCCGGCCGAAGCGCCGCCACCGCCGGAGCCGTCCTCGCCCTGCGTGCCTTCGGTGCCCCCGCCGCCCGAGATCAGCCCAGTGGTCGAGTCGAGCACCG
Source organism: uncultured Pseudomonadota bacterium (assembly GCA_963832725.1). Taxonomy (GTDB): domain Bacteria; phylum Myxococcota_A; class Polyangia; order Polyangiales; family Sandaracinaceae; genus JAEZBP01. The sequence goes on along the minus strand of CAWHVG010000002.1, from coordinate 1,048,747 downwards.
GCCCGTTGTCACAGCCGACGCCGCCCATGCCGTCGCCACCACCGCTGCCGTCACCGCCGCGCGCGCTGTCGCGCGGGAGCGTGGGGTTGTCGTCGCAGAAGTTGCAGACGCCTCGATCCGTCGGCGCGTTGTAGGTGAGCACGCCGGCCACGCCCGGGTCGGGGCCGCGGCCCGCCGTCGGCGCAGGGTTCGGCACCGCGTCGCGGAGCACCGCCGCGAAGTCGCAGACGCCTCCCGACGTGTAGTCGACGCAGCCGGCGTTGCCGCAAGGCGCCCCGTTGAAGCAGCCGATGTCCGGGCAGGCCGCCGCGCCGCCGCCGCCACCGCTGACGTCGTCGCCACGGCAGACGTGCCGCCCGCCGCCGCCGCCCGGGGTGGTCACGCACGCTCCAGCGCTGCTCGTCCCGTCCCGGCCCATCGCTCCGTCGCTCCCGTCGAGCTCCGAGAGCGATGAGAACCCCCAGTCGGAGAGGCGCTCGCTCGAGTCGAGGCCGTCCTGTTCGTCCGAGCCGCGGCCGGCGAAGATCGTGAGCGAGGCGAACTGCACGTTCGGCCCACAGCCGTCCAGATAGACCGCCGTGCTTCCGCCGCCGGCGCCGGTGGCGTCCGCGCCCATCACGGTGAAGCCCTCCACCCGCGTGGCCGCGTTCACGCCGTGGCAGGTGATGGCCGGCGCGCCCGCGACGCCCATCCGCCGCTCCACCGTGACCGGGTAGAGCGCCAGATCGCGGTCGCGGAAGTCGGGGCTGTAGCCGCCGTAGATCGACACTCCGCCGACCACGTCGAGCGGGCCTTCGTAGATGCCGCGGGCGACGAGCACGTCCTTGCCGGTGGCGCGGCCGCGGGCGAGCGCCGCGTTGAGCGTGCGCATCGGGTGGGCGAGCGTGCCCGGGTTGGTGTCGCTGCCGGCGGTCGTCACGTAGATGAAGATGTCGGTGTCGTCGGGCGCGCCGTCGCAGTTGGCGTCGCCGCCGATGGCCGGCGGCGGGCCGGTCCCGTCGAAGCGGTGGCACTCGCAGCCGTTGGCGGCGATGCCGTCCACGTCGACGTAACCCATCTCACACTGGATCGTGCAGGTCACGCTGCTGCCCGCCGCGTCACACGAGGCGACCATGTTCGGGCCCGGCGCCACGCAGGGCTGCCCGCAGGCGCCGCAGTTGGAGAGCGAGACGTCGTAGAGGCCCGCCGAATCGCGGAACTCCTCGTCGACCTGTCCGTCGCAGTCGTCGTCCTGTCCGTCGCAGGCCTCGGCCAGCGCCGGCATGCAGGGGCCCGGGCCGTCCGCGCCGCAGGTCCGCACCCCGACGCAGGCGTGTCCGTCCGCTGCCACGTGGAGCACGCAGGCCAGCTCGGTGTCGGACATGGCCGCGGAGCAGTCGCACCAGCCGCTGCTCGGCGCGCACTGCCCGTCCGTGCACGTGAAGCCGTCCGCACAGGCCGTGGAAGCATCGCAGGGCGTACCGCAGCGCTTCTGTCCGCTGCCCGTGTCGAGGCAGCGCGCCCCCGGGAGCCTCAGCGCGCAATCGCTGTCCTGCTCGCACGGAAGGCAGAGGACCGGCGCGTCCGGCGCGCAGGAGCCTTCTCCCGCGCGATGGCTGCCGTCGGCGCAGGACACCAGCACGCACGCGGGCTCGCTGCCCGCCGGACCGTCCTGGCAGGCGACCATGGCCGCGGTGGGGAACTGCGCGTGGCAGTCGACGCCGCAGGTCCCGCAATTGTCGACCGCGCGGTAGACGCCGTCGGCGCTGACGATGCCCTCGTCGATCAGGCCGTCGCAGTCGTCGTCGGCCAGGTTGCAGAGCTCCTCGGCCGGGCACTGGTGCGCGTCGTAGCACCCGCTCGCCCCGAGCACGGCGACGACCGCGAGGACGCGGAAGAGACGTTCAGCGAACGACGACATCGACCGCCCCTCCTTCCGCGCCGTCGCCACCGGGCGCCGCTCCGCCCCCGCCGCGACCGGCAATGCCCGGCTGGCCCAGCTGGAACGTGTTGCCCGAGCGCCAGGTCGAGACGCCGGGCGGCTCGCTGGTGCCGGCGCCGAGAAGCCAGATCCCCACCGACGCGCCGCCGCATCCCCCGCCGCCTCCGCCGCCGTCACCGCCGGCGCCGCCAGGACCGCCGCGCCCGCCCGGGAAGGGGCCCGCCAGCGTCGGCGTGGAACGATTGGAGAGGGCGAGCTCGCCGCCGAACGCGCCCGGCGCGCCGCGGCCGCCCGCGCCTCCCGCGCCTCCGTCACCGCCACGGCCGCCGTCGGAAGGCGCCAGGATGACGTTCTGCACCGTCGGCACGCGCGCCGGCGCCCCGCCGGTATAGCGGAAGAGCAGCGCCACCGAAGGCGCGCCACTGGTGCCGGGGCTGCCCGACGTTCCGCCGCAGCCGCCGGACCCGCCGCCGCCGCCGCCACCGCCGAGCCCGTCGGCGAACTCGCACTGGAAGTCGTGCCAGTTCATCACCGCGCCGCCACCGGCGCCGCCGCCACCGCCGCCGCTTCCCGCGCTGCCGGCGCTGCCGCCGCTGGCGACGTCACCGCTCCACGTGTCGCCGTCGAAGCTGCCGAAGGCGTCGTGGCAGCCGCCGCCGGGTCGCCCGTTGCCGCCGGGCCGTCCCGGGTTGCCGGGCTGCGGCCCTTCGAAGTTGGTCGGCACCGTGAAGTCGGCCAACCCGCAGCACGCCGTCGTCGGCTGATTGCAGCCCGGTGTTCCCGCCTCGATCGGCCCCTCGGAGTCCTGACCACCCATTCCGCCCGCGCCTCCGGACACGCCGCCGGAGCGGTGCCCGTCCTGCCCCGAGGGCTGGAACGAGGTGAAGTTCGGGCAGCGCGGCGAGCCCCCGGCGCCACCGCTGGCGTCGGTCCCGCCGCAGTGGTTCACGCCCGGGGCGCCACCCATCACCGTGTTGCGCGGGTCGCCGCCGAGACAGTTGTGAGAGGGGCCCTCGATGGCTCCGCGCGGCGGGTCGCCCTGGCTGGGCATCGACTCGAACGAGGTCCCGGCCATCCCGTCGTCGCCGGGCATCCCGTCCCCGGGCACGCCCGCGCGCACCGTCATGTCGCGCAGCGTGAGGTTCGGCCCCGGGTCGAGCGCGTACACGCCGAAGGTCCCCGCCGAAGGGTCCGACGCATCCAGGCCGCGGAGCTCGAGCCACTCGACGATGGTCTCGGTCGTGCCCGCGCCGCGGATCTCCATCGCGGCGCCACCGGGCGCGGTGGTCGAGACCGGCGCGCGAACCTGGACGCGGAAGCCGTTGGGATCGAGCGCCAAGAAATCCCGCCGGTAGCCACCGTGGAGCTTCACGCCGTCCGGCACGTGCAAGGTCTCGGTGTAGACGCCCGACGCGACGAAGACGTGCGGCCGCGGGCTGTCGGTGGTGATCGAGGCCGCCGCCTGCATCAGCGCCGCGTCGATGGTGCGAAGCGGCCGGGTCGGCGAGCCGGGCGCGCTGTCGTCGCCGTCCGGCGCCACGTAGAAGCTGTGGATCACGATCCCGTCGGCGCCGTCGCAGTTGACGTCGAGGTCCTGCCCCACGGCGAGCACCGGGCCCGGGTCGTCGGTGAGCGAGCCGACGGTGCACTCGCAGCCGGTGGCGATGTTGCGGTCCGCGTCGATGCGGTCGCCGGGCTGGATGCCGTCGGCCGCGTCCGGGCAGCTCAGCACGCAGGTCGGGGCGAAGGGGTCGCCGCCGCAGACCAGATCACCCTCCGGCACCGCGCTGGTCGTGCAGTCGATGCCGCACATGCCGCAGTTGTGGATGTCGAGGCTGTAGGCGCCGCGCGCGTCGCGGTAGCCGTCGTCGATGACGCCGTTGCAGTCGTTGTCGACCCCGTCACAGACCTCCGGCGGCGCCACGCAGTCGCTCAGCATGCCGTCGGTGCAGACCGCCGAGCCCGGGCAGCGGTTGCCCATCGGATCGAGGAGCGCGCAGGCCAGCGTGAAGTTGTCGCCCGGCTGGCAGGCGCAGCTCCCGCCCGAGGGAACGCAGAGGCCGCCGGCACCGCACGTGTAGCCGTCGGGGCAGGTCAGCTCGCAGCCGATGGTGCAGCGCCGCTCTCCCGCGACGAGATCACAGTGAGCGCCGTCGAAGTCGCCGCAGTCGCCGTCGTCGGCGCAGGCGAGGCAGAGGTGGTCGTAGATCGGAACGCAGCGGCCGGTCGTCGAGGGCGTGAAGCCCGCGTCGCAGCGGGTGGCGGCGCAGACCGGCGTCGCGTCGATGATGGTGCAGCTGGCCGCCAGCTCGTGCGCGCCCGTCGGGCGGCAGGGCATGTTGCAGCCGCCGCAGTGATCGTTGGAGACGTAGCGGCCCATCGAGTCGCGGAAGTCCTCGTCCACGAAGATGTCGCCGTCCACGCCGCCTTCACCGGCGTCGAAGCCGCTCCCGTCCGGCTGGCCAGCGTCGATCCCGCCGTCGACGACGACCAGCGACGCGTCCATGCCGCCGCCGTCGATGACGCCGACGGAGACGAGCCCGTCGAGATCGTCGTCGAGGCCGTTGCAGACCTCGGGGTGCGGCACCGGGCGATCGACCGGCTCCGGCGGATCGTCGATGAGGCCGGTCTGGGCGCCGCAGCCCGCCCAGACGAGCGCGAGGATCGAGAGCCACGCTGCCGTGCGGCTCATGTGCGACTGCCCGCGCGCAGGGGGCGGTGTCGGGTCGGCGCCGAGTACGGACGTGGCGTCGGATCGATTGGTGCTCTGGGTCGCCGCACCGGGCTAGAATACTCGGCCCCGCGGCCCATGCCAGGAAGCGCCGAACGCCGCGCGAGCATCCGGTCCCGATGAAGAGCGGTGGCCGGACCGCGCCACCGCCCGACTCCCTGGCCAGAGCGTGGACCCCCGAGTCGTCCGCCAGCGAAAAAGCCCCCCGCGGAACGTCCTCGAGCGGGGACCCCCGTCGGAGGACATGAGCCGGCACGAGCCGACCCTTCGTGTACTTGCCTTTCACCAATTGAAATCTATATTCACCCGGTGAACGACGGTTCCTCACCCGTCCGTCCGCTCCGCGAGCGGCTCCGCGAGCAGACCGAAGCGGCCATCCTCGACGCCACGGAGCGCGTGCTGGCGCGCGAGGGGCTCACCGGCGCGAGCATGCAGGCCATCGCCCGCGAGGCCGGCGTCGCGGTCGGCACCCTCTACAACCGCTTCGACGATCGCGACGGCCTCTTGCGGAGCCTGGTCGAGGCGCGCCGCGCCCGGCTCGCCGCCTCCCTGAGCGAGCTGGCCGAAGAGAGCGCCGAGCTGCCCTTCCGCGCCCGGCTGCTCCGCTTCGTGACCGGCGTCCTCCACATCTTCGACGCCAAGAAGGCGCTGGTCCGCGCGCTGCTCGAGAGCGAGCTCTGGCGGATCGGCCAGCGAGAGGGCGCGCCGCCGATCGTCTACGAGCAGCTCCGCGCGCGATCGCGGGAGCTGATGGAAGCCGGGCTGGAGGAAGGCGAGCTCCGGCCGGAGGCCGATCCGATCGCCGCGTCCATGCTGGCCGCCACCCTGCGCGGCCTCATGGTCGACCGCGCCCGCAGCGAGGCGCCGGCGCCCGCCGAACCGACCGCCGAGCGCGTGGTCGATCTCTTCCTCCGCGGTGCCGGCGCCGACACATGAGCGCGCCGCCCACCAACAAGTGGGTCGTCGCCATCTCGCTGGCGTTCGGCTCCATCATGGCCACGATCGACACCTCGATCGTGAACGTGGCGCTGCCGCACATCCGCGGCTCGGTGAGCGCGACGCTGCAGGAGATCACCTGGATCTCCACCGCGTACATCATCGCCACCGTCCTGATCATGCCGCTGACGGGTTTCCTCGGCGCGCTCTTCGGGCAGAAGCGGGTCTACATGGCCAGCCTGCTCCTCTTCGTCATCGGCTCCGCGCTCTGCGGCCTGGCCCGCTCGTTGCCGACGCTGGTCGCCTTCCGCGCCCTGCAGGGCATCGGCGCCGGCTCACTGCAGCCGACCCAGCAAGCCATCCTCCGCCAGACCTTCCCACCGCAAGAGCAAGGCATGGCCATGGCGCTCTTCGCGATGGTCATCATGATCGGCCCCGCCGTCGGACCCACCCTCGGCGGCTACATCGTCGACAACTACGCCTGGCCCTGGATCTTCTACATCAACCTGCCGATCGGCGCGGTGGGCATGCTGATGACGATGCGCTTCGTCCACGAGCCCGAGGACGTCGCCATCGCCAACCGCGCGCGGGCCGAAAAACAGCGAAAGAACATCGACTGGGCCGGCATCGCCCTCCTCTGCATCACCGTCGCCGCGCTCCAGTACTTCCTCGAGGAAGGGCAGTCCGAGGACTGGTTCGAGTCCGGCGCCATCCGCATCGCGTTCGCCGTCACGCTGGTCGGCCTGGCGCTCTTCATCATCCGCGAGCTGACGGCGCCGATGCCGGTCATCGACCTGCGCCTCTTCCGCGACACGACCTTCATGAGCGGCACGCTGATCGCGGGCGTCATGTTCGCGATGCTGATGGGCAGCATGTTCCTCCTGCCCGTCTTCATGCAGGAGCTGCTCGGCTACGACGCCACCACGGCCGGCATCACGCTGGTGCCGAGGACGCTGGCCATGATGCTGGCGACGCCGATCATCGGCCGCCTCTACAACCGAGTCCCGCCCGCGCTCACCGTGGCCTTCGGCGTCGTCCTCTTCGCCATCGGCTCCTGGGATCTCAGTCGGACCACCCTCGACTCCGGTGACATCGACTTCCTGATCCCGATGAGCATCACCGGCGTCGGCTTCGCGTGCCTCTTCGTCCCGCTCACCACGGCTGCGCTGAGCCGCATTCCGCGCGCCAAGCTGGCGGACGCGGCCGGGCTGAACTCGTTCGTGCGCCAGATCGGCGGCTCGGTCGGGCTGGCGGTGTTCGCCACCATGCTCACCCGCTTCGGGGCTGAGGACCGCGCCGCGCTGGCGGCGCACGTGACGGCGCTCCGGCCGGAGCTGGCGATGCAGGGCGCCAGCGCATTCCTCTCTCGAGTGACCTCCGATCCTTCGCTCCAACACCTCTTGGGGCTGAAGGTGCTGGCCGGCCGGGTCGCCCTCCAGGCGCAGGTGATCGCGTTCGAGCGAACCTTCCTGATTCAGGGGCTGGCGTTCATCGCCGTCTTGCCCTTGCTCCTCTTGCTGAAGGTCGACCGCAGCGCGGAGCAACCGAAAGTCGAGGTCGCGATCGAATGAGCAGCGTGATGGAAGCGGAGAGCTCGCCGAAGACGCCTCGCCAAGAGGAGGAAGTCGCGCCCCGCAGCCCCGCCACGCGCGGGACGCGGATGGGAAGGCGCGCGTACATGGTGGTCGCGTTGTTGGTGGCGTTCGCGGCCGCCGGCTACGCCGTGTTCCACTCGATGACCCAGGGCCAAGAGAGCACCGACAACGCGCAGATCGACGCCGACGTGACGCCGGTGTCGGCGCGGGTGAGCGGCACCGTGAGCGCGGTCCATGTGGAGTCGAACTCCTTCGTCCACGCAGGCGATCTCTTGATCGAGATCGATCCGGCCGAGCTCGCGGCGGCGCTCCGGCAGGCCGAGGCCCAGGTCCGGATCGCGCGCGCCCAAGCGCAGGCCGCCCACGCGCAGGTCAGCGTCATCGAGGCGTCGACGCGCGGCGGTCACGCAGCCGCCGAGGCGCAGCTCACGGGCACCTCCTCGTCGGTGCGGACGGCGCAGGCGTCGGTGGCGCAAGCTCGCGCCGCGCTGGCGCGCGCGGAGGCGAACCAAGCGCAGGTGCGGAGGGACGCCGACCGGAGCCGGGCGCTCACCGAGCGCGGGGTGCTCGCGCCGGCCGAGGACGAGCGAGCTCGGGCGCGGCTGACCGAAGCCGACGCCGCCGTCGAGCAGGCGCGGGCCGCGTTGAGCGCGGCGGAAGCGGGGTCGTCCCAAGCCCGGGCGCAGGTCGCGGTCGCGCGCGGCCACGTCGAGCAGACGGAGCCCATCGACGCGCAGCTCGAGGTCGCCCGCTCCAACGCGGAGCTGGCCGACGCGCGGATCGCCGCCGCCGAAGCTGCGGTCGAGCGCGCCCAGCTCTCCCTCTCCTACACCCGCATCTTCGCGCCCGAGGACGGCCACATCACCAGCGTCTCGGTCAATCCGGGGCAGGTCGTCCAACCCGGCTCGCTCCTCACCTACATGGTCGAGTCCGACCCCTACGTGGTGGCGAACTTCAAAGAGACGCAGGTCGGTGACTTCGAGCCGGGTCAGCGCGCCGAGATCGATGTCGACGCCTACCCCGATCACCCGCTGCACGGCCACGTCGAGAGCCTCTCGCCCGGCACCGGCGCGCGCTTCTCGCTCCTGCCGTCCGACAACGCCACCGGCAACTTCGTGAAAGTCGTCCAGCGCGTGCCCGTCCGCATCCTCCTCGACGACCTGCCCGAAGACCTGCGCCTGAGCGCCGGCCTCTCGGTCGAGGTGACGGTTTTCACCCAGTGAGCGCCGCGCTGCGCGAAGCGCGAACGTCGTTCACGAACACGCTCGACCGGCGGCCGCCGGCGGATCGGCGGACGCATCCGCCGATCGCGGCGCGTAAGTGCGCGGAATTACGTAGTGCCGGATCCGGAACGGGGCGTGATGAGGGTAGCGGGCATGTCCCACGCGCGTCTCATCCGCCCGAAGGCCATCTACCCCATCTGCCGCCGGATCGAGGGCCGACGCTTTCTCTTGCGGCCCGACGACGAGCTCAACCAGCTGTTCACGTATCTGCTCGCGATCAGCGCGGAGGAGTTCGGCGTCGAGGTGCACGTCGCGACCGTGATGTCGACGCACTTTCACCTCGTCGCGACCGTGCCGGAGGAGAACGTGAGCGACTTCATGCACCGGCTCGATATGCGGATGGCGAGGGCGCTGCAAGTCCTGCGGCGGTACGTACGAGGCGTCGTCTGGGAGCCGGGCGCGCTCAGCATCGTCGAGCTGAAGACGACCGAGGCCGTGACCGAACAGATCGCGTACGCGATCGCGAACCCCGTGAAGGCGGGGCTCGTAAAGTCCGCTTCATTCTGCCTCCTTTGGGGAAACGTCCGGAATCATTAGAGTCCGAGCATCGCGTGTATTTCGACACGGGCGACCGCGACGGCGCGGGCGTGTGCGGACGGCGTCCTGCACGGCGGATTGCTCGAGATCGGCGGCAAGGATCTGCCATGGAGCGTCAAAGACGACTTGGCGTGCCGGAAGAATCCCACGCTTGATAAGCCCTCGGATCACATGATTCGTGACGCCAAGCTTCTCCGCCGCCTCGTTCATCGTGAGACATTCGCCGGTCTTGATGGCGGAGTCGAATTTGGGGATCTTGTTCTTTATTCGGAACGATGCCACTCGCTTCGACGTCCATGTATTGCCTGTGCCGGTCTTTACGCCACGGCGATTCAGCGCTCGAGCGATTTCCTCATCGCGCCAACGGTTTGCCATCTCCCGGATGAGCTGCTCCGCTTCGACGGGCGTCTGCCTGCCGTGCTCGCCCGCACGAAGCAAAGGAACACGAACTTTGGAGTGTTGGCCGCCACGCCAATGGATCACAAAAGACACCTCACCAAGTTCGCGGTCCGTACTGACCACGATCTCATCGATGAGTGCTCGCACGAGGCGCTGCTTCGTACGCATATCGACCGCTGGCGAGTTCCACACAGCCTCAAGGTCGCTTGCTAGGGTCAACAGTGACTCGAACGAGATCGCGCTGGTCTGTTTCTCGACGGGCGCCGCAAGTCGCGCTTGACATTCCTGCAGTCGGGTAAGCGCCGCATTCCAGCGGGCCTCGAGCTCGGTCGCCACGAGACGATTGGCCGGATCGACGGCCTCGTACCGGCGGGCGGCGAGACCCGCCTCGTATTCCGCCTGCTGCACCTCGAGCTCAAGCGCCCGTCGTCTCTCGTCGAACTGCGCCTGGATTTCTTTCTGCGCCATGACGGCAGCTTCCACGGCGGTCGGCTGAACGGCAAGCAGCAACTCCCGCGCGATCGTCTCGTCCGGGCGACGGATCCCAACGGCGAGGCAGAGGGTGCCCTGCCCGGTGGAAGCCCGCAGCCTGCACACATAGCGCGCAGCGACTCCGCCCGCGTACGCGACGGTGAGCATCCGTCCGCAGCGGCTGCACCGCAGCATGCCCGACAGCAGAGCGCGGCCGCCGCGCCCTGACTTCGCGCTGCCGGCGGGTTTGCAGTACGTATTTCGCGCCAACTTGTCTTGATTTAGCTCGAACTGATCCCATGTGATATAGGCGTCATGATGATCGCGAATTAGAGCCGTCCATCGGTCACGGTCCCTTCGGTGTCCATTTGTCTTGCGTACAACGCCGTCCTTCAGAGCTGTTCGTGTCTCGGTCTTACCGTACGCGTAAGCGCCGGCATAGAACGGATTCTTGAGAATCGCTAGGATGCTATCCTGTACTGGAGTTCGCCACAGCAACGAACCGTTCGCTTTCCCCGTTCGACGTGATGGCAACGAGATTCCCTCTCGCTGCATGTGCAACATCACTTGGCGGCCGCTTCCAAGACGCGTAAACAGTCGAAAGACACACCGCACTGCGTCTTGCACCCGAAGATCGGGATCCATCATCAGGCCGAGATCACTCCAGATGTAGCCCACAGGCACAGCAACGCGCATCTCTCCGCGTCGCACCTTCGCGAGAGCGCCCTCCTTCATACGACTCCGGAGGAGTGTCAGCTCGAACTCGCTCATCGTTCCCTTGAGCCCGAGCAGGAGTCTGTCGTTAGGCGCCGCTGGGTCGTAGCAGCCATCATTGTCGACGACGCGCACATCCATGAGCCCACAGAGTTCAAGCAACTGATGCCATTCACGCCCGTTTCGGGCCAGCCGCGATGCCTCGAGACAGAAGACGGCCCCGATTGCGCCGTCGCAGATCTGCGCGATCACCGCGCGGAAGCCCGGACGTTCGGTCGTTCCGCCGGCAGAACGTCCCAAGTCTTCGTCGACAACGGCCACGTCCCGGAAGCCGTAGGCGCGCGCGAGCTCGACGAGCTCGTACTGGCGGCGTGTGCTCTCTAGATTCTGCTCTACTTGCGCCGTCGTGGACTGTCGCACGTAGACGAGCGCGCGACGGTCCAACACGCTGGCAGGCAGGTCACCTCGCGTCATCAATCGCCTCCTCGGCGTTTGAGCGATGGGCGGCCAACAGAACCTGGGCGACAGCCGCCACGGCGCGCGTCCGTGCGTCAGCGTCCATGTGCTCCATCGGCCCCTCCTCGGTCAGCGCCAGCGTCAGCTGGTCTCGCGACCGGGGTTTCCGTACACGTTCCTGCGTTTTCATGGCCAACCTCCGGCGGTCCCTCTGATGGACCGCCGGCGCGATCAGACGCCAGCGCTCGCAACAGATCACGAAGATCTGCAAGCGCCGCGAGCGACGCACACCTCGCGCCGAGCTTCATCTCGGCACACTTGACCCGATCGAACATCCACTCCGGGATGCATGCTCGGTCGCCCGGCGCGATCTCGCAGACGAACACGGCTTCGCCGTCGCGCAGCTCCAGCCGCTCTATGAAGAGCTCTTCGCCGTGCGCGGGGTGCCAGGGGTAGTGAACCTTGGCGCGAAATCCGACACGGGCACTATGCCGGGGGTTTGGTGTTCGCGGCGCGGGACTGGCCGGCCGTGACCGTCGCTGTCGAAGACATCGGGCGGCGCGTGTTCGAGGCTCGGAGGCCGGACTTCTTCTTCAGCGACAACTGGCCCGAGGAGGCGTCGGTCCAGCTGACGCTGCCAGCGTGTCTGCGGGAGCTGGGCGACGAGGGCGCCTACGCCAGGCTCGCCGCAGAGCTCGACCTGCAGGAGGAGCTGGCGCGCGCTTTCGTCAAGAAGAATGGCTGGAAGGTGATGGGCCGCCTCGCGGCGAAGAACGTGTCCCCGTACCGTTGTGCCAAGAGCTGGCGGGAGCTCGGCAAGCTCGTCCCGCACATCGCTGCTGGGCGCGGACAGAAGGTCGCGCGGCTCGCTGCCATCGCCGAGCTGCGCGCGTTCCGCGCCGCCCACCGCGAGGCCAAGCAACGCTGGATTGCCGGCGACCGCGATGTGGTGTTCCCCGCCGGTGCATATTGGATACGCGTTCACCACGCCGCCCACGTCGCTCCCTTCACCTGAGTCAGCGAGTCGATCGCGCATCACGGCCTGGGAGCTCGCCCTCCCGGGCCGAAATGCGTCCGTCGTCGGCCCGCAGGTGTAGCAATCCGCTCCTTTTCCAGGAAGTGCGTGCTCACCAGCCCGTCTCCCGGGCTGAACGACCGCCAACAACCCCATCCGCGCCCCCGCTGGCGCATGCCGGCGTCCCCATGCCCTCCCACCTCCAAAACGAACCTGGGCACGATTGCTTGTGCTTGTGCTTGTGCTTGAGAACGACCCTGGTCAGGATTGACTGACCGGCCCAGGTTGCATGCTACCGAGCCCTCAGCAGATCGTCGATCGGTGAGCACCGCTCCGTGCGCCACACCTCCAAGCGTCCATCCGGCTCCTCCAGCGTCGGTGCTACTTGTACTGCGATCGTATCCGCGTCCCCCCAGTCCCATACAGAGGACGCTCCCGGGTCACCAGAACACCAACATTGCAACCAATCACTCCATCGATGGATACAACCGCCCGTACTCACACCCGAGTGCGGATTTCGTCCACCGACCCAAGGCCCCTGCGCCACTGCCCGACCCGACCCGTCGAGCCGTAGGAGTCGCAGTTCGACCATACCAAACATACCTGCCGGTGCGGACTCAGGAATCTGTCCGAAGCCGACGACGTCAGCGCCAGCGCGCCCCCAGCCCACGAAGTATCCGTCGACCTGCACCTCCTGAAGGCCCTCACAACGGACAACAGACCGTCCTCGTAGCATCGAGTCATCCGGCGGCGCCAGCAACACCGACACACATGGCCCACGGCTTATCACCGCCGGTCTACTGTACCGCTCGTCAAACTGTTCGCGAGCAATTGTGCCGTCTCGCGGGTCCACCCACAGCACCGTAGCCAACCCATTGGGATCGCCAAACGCGATTCGATGTCCGTCCGTCCCAAGCATCGAGAGGCCGGCGCCCATTTCGCGCGTCGTGCCGTCTCTAGTGTCGACGATAAGCAGGCCGTGCCGACCATCACCCCAGCAAGCTAGATAGTCGCCAGATACGATCTCGTATCCTCCGTCAAAGCACGAAAAGTTAACATCGGTGCACCACATAACATCGCCGTCAGCCAATCGCATACGACAGAGCTTCCTACTACCACCGTCCTCCCGCACAGAGCAGATCAACTTTCCGTCGTCCAGTAGCTCGCAGATGCCATCGTGCCCGGGCGCCGCGACTCGCCAGAGGACCTCCCCTGTCTCAGCCTGCCAACGAACCACAAACCGGTCGGAAATACCGACCATGCCTCCCCGCCCTGCGGCGAGCATCCACCCCGGTTCTACCGTCCACAATCGCCCCGTCTCCCCGTCCAAGGAGCCCACGCCTCCAGCCCCCGTCGGGTCCAGCCCCCCCGCAGGCTCCCTCCCCTCTATCCCACCTGGACCTCCACATCCACTGAGTCCAAGCACGGAAAAGACGAATACCCCAACCGTCGCTACCGACCGGTGCCACATCCTGTCTCACCTCCAGCGACCCCCGCAGCTCCACTCCCGCAACGTTCGCAGTGTCTAACGAAGCCGCCACTGATACACCTCATTTCCCCGGCGGAACACGCTACGAGCTGCGCTCCAAGGCAACGCCCGGCGAGCCGGAGCGAAGGGTCCCGCTTCGGCCGGCTCAGGTGCGCGGGTTCCCCGGCGGCGGGACGGGAAGGTCTCGGCGCGGACGGGCGCGCGAGCGGCGAACGTGGCAGTCGCGGATCATGTGGATCCGGTCCGGTGCGATGAGGGCGGACGGGCGCGCGACGGCCGGGTGCATCGACCGCTCGAACCTAGATCGACGTTCAGTTGCTCCCCGCAGCGATCGCCATCGTCGCTGCGGTGTCGGTGCTCACGAGCTGGACGTGCGGAGGCAGGAGCTCGGCGAGCGCGAGGAAGGAGTTGTCGAGAGTCAGTCCTCCGTCGCTGGTCATGTAGACCCAGGTGACGGTGCCCGGGGGATAGCCGCCGATCTCGTCCGCCATGCTGCTCGGGCTCAGGAAGTGCGGATCCGAGTCGTTGTCGACACCGCGCCACTCGCGCGGTCGGAAGAGCGCCAGCTGGCCGCCGTCGGCGCCCGTGAGGATCTCGAAGAACTGATCCCGGGGCCACCACGTGAAGGTCGGAAGCAGGTAGGGCACGTTCACCGGGAACACGCCGCGAACGTATCCGCTCGCTCTCGCGTATTTCGGCAGGAAAGAGCGTTCGGCGTCGCGCCAGGTTCCGGCCCAGTCCCAGTGGACCGTGCCGGAGATGCCGAGGATACACGCGTCCTCTTGGGTCGCGGCGACGAACTGATCTTGAACGTCCGCCGCCAATGACGTGGGGTAGGCGTACAGGTGGCCGCTGGGCGGCAGGGCGAAGTAGTCGTTCCCCGTCTGATGGCTCTGGTCGTAGTACCAACGGAGCAGGTCGGGCGCGATCCGCGTCAGGTGCGGCGAGATGGTCCACGTCAGCGGTGGGCACGGCCCGGACTGACAGGCAGCGAGTCGCTGCCGAAACCAGTCGTGTCTCGTGCTGGTCATGTACGCGATGTTGTCGCCGTCGCCGATGACGAACGCGACGTAGGTCTGCATGGGGTCGTATGAGACATCCTCGAGCGCGTTCTGCATGACCACGCCCGACTCCGTGATCGCAGGAACACGCGTGGAGAAGAACGAGAGGTTGCTCGTCTCGCTGGCGATGGCCCCCATGTTGCGCGAGTCGAGGCAGCGTGTCTGCGCTTCGTACAGATCACCGCCCGCGACGTTCCACGAGTCGTTGTAGCCGTACACGCCGAGCGGGGTGTCCCATTGGCCGGCGTTGACGATGGAGCTGAGCAGCTCCTTCTGGGGATCGCCGTCGACGCAGCCGTTGACCAGGAACACCACGAAGAGCTTCTGCGAGAACACGAAGTCGACGAGGGCGGGGCGCATGTCCCGCGTGATCGACGGGTTCGCTGGATCACTCGGGTGCTGGTCGTACCCGGGGTCGAGCATCGCCAGACCGGTGGTCTGTGCGCCGTACGTGTCGAAGACGTAGCGGGTGGCGAGCTCGGGGGTGTTCCGGTCGCTGAGCTCCGCCACCGCGTCGAACGCCGTGCCGCCGCACGTCACGCTCAGGCTGCCGTCCACCGGGACCGCGCCGAGCGCGGCGGCGACCGTCAAGATGTTCGGCAGCAACGCCTGCTGGCTCGCGTAGTCGTAGCGGACACAGTCCGGGAACGCCGTGACGCATGACGTCAGGAACTCCGCCGCGTCGACGGTCGCCGCCGGGGTCAGGCCGAGCTCGGTCAGCCACACCGCGTCGTGCGAGTCCGAGTCGACGTACACGGACCCGCCCGCGGCGCGGTTCTGCAAGCCGACACACGCCTGGACGGCGAGCTGGAACGGTGCCGGAGCGCCGGGGTCGAGCTGAACGACCGTGAACGGGCCGGGCGTCGGGCTCGGGGTCGACGGGTCGTGCCGGGCGCACGCGGGCACGGGCGGGGGGCTCGGGCGCGACGCATCGATTGAGGCATCGGGCGACGCATCGATCGAGGCATCGACTGACGCATCGGGCGAGGTGTGGGGCGTGCCGCACGCGATGACGAGCGCGACCCACGAAAACGGCGCCAGCCGCGGGTACGGCGATCGGCGACTCATCGCGACCTTCGTCTTCCAGTCATCGTTCCCACCTCCTCGAACACCGAGCCACCGGCCTCCCGGCTTGTCAACGAGAATCCCGGATCGACTCCCAAGGCAAGCGGGTCGGTGACGCGGAGGGAGCATCGCCGAGAGGACGCCGCCCGCGTACTCGAGCGCGCGGCAGGGGTCGGGCATGCGGTCGCCCTCGGCGGTGCCAGGCTCGAGCGCGTCCGCCCGATCGGTAGCCGCACCGCTCGAGATCGCCCTGACCGTACGCCCATTGCTCGCTTTCGAGGATGTAGAGGAAGTGCTCCGCGAAAAAGCACCTCGAGTGTCCGTCGGTGCCGGCGCTCCCGCCGACGATCATCACGTACTCGGTGATCGACCCGTGGAGCACCCGCATCGGCCCCATCGCGCCGGTCGCGGGGGTGGCGCGCAGTTCACGCGAGGGGCGCGCGAGCGATGTGAGGGTGTCGTGGGTTTTACACGACGGGCTCGCATCCGCTGCGAACGCGTCCTCTCGATCACGACAGGGGCGCGCGAGCGATGCGCGGCCGAGCGCGCGGCGGGGGAGCGGTTCGCACCCGTCGCGGTGAGCGCGTTCGTGTGCTCCCACCCACGTCCTGCGCCGGCCGCGAACGAGCGTGCCATCAGACCAGCCAGGTGTCGGTGTCCGGGTGCGGCCATGAGCCCGGAAATACCCCCGAACGGGGACTGGTGCGATCGAGCGCGACGTGGTTGGGTGGACACCCATCAATTGCACAGTAGGGAGGGCCCTGGATGGCTGGAGTGTCCAAGCAAGTCGCCAACTGGATGGCGATCACGCGCACCGTGGTCTCGTCGATACGAGAGCACGGCGACGAGGTCGGGGAGAAGGCCGATCACCTCTTGTACCCGAGCGGCGCGCCCGAGGGCGCGAGCAGCGCCGGCATGTTCGCGGCGAGCGCCGATCTTCTCGAGCGCAGGGCGGGCACCTTGCGCGACGCCGATCTCGCGCTGGCGGTCGAGCGCACCGACGACGACGCGACGGTCGGGGCGAAGAACGACGCGACCGACGAGGTGTACGACGAGGTGGTCCGGCTGCGCTCGCTCCTGAGCGGCGCGTTTCCCTCCGACGTCCTGATCGGGCTCGGCCTGACCGGCACGACCCCCCGCGATCCCGACCGGCTCGCGCAGTACGCCAGCGTGGCGGCCGCGGCCATCCGCAAGGCCACGCTGCCGGAGCCTCTCGCCGGCGCTCAGGTCGATCCCGAGCGCATCGCCACCGTGCTCACCGACGGAGCCGCCCGGGTCCGCGCCACCCTCCAGGACGTCGAGCGGGATCGCCGCGAGAATCAAGCCGCGCTGAGCACGCGCGATCAGGCGCTCGACGCGCTGCGCCAGGCCTACTCCCACATCGCCGACGCCTACGCCGCCTTTGCCGGGCTCGTCGGCATGCACGACGTGGCCGACCGGGTGCGCCCGACCGCCAAGCGCCGCGACGGCACCCCCGAGCCGGCCGATACCCAGCCCGCCGATCCCGCCGCGCCGGACTTCCCGGCGCCGACCCCACCGGACCAGGGCGGCGCCAGCAGCTGAACGTGGCGAATCGCCGGCTCTAGGTCTAGGGCGGGCTGATCGTCACCGCGTTCGCGGTCGAGCTGCACTGGGTGTCCTGCGCCGTGCTCGACGTGCCGGTGCTGTGCGCGCCGTCGCCATCACGCCGCTCTACTACAGCTACGCCTTCGCCACGCTCGGCATCGCGCTCGACCGGCGCTTCCTCTTCGGCGTCGGCGCGTTGGCCGCGGCGGCCGCTGTCGCAGCGCTCTGGCCGAGCGCCGCCTACGACATCGTCGGCGTCGGTGGAGGCGACGCGATCGCGCTCACGGTCTGGGCGTGGCGCGACCGCGACTCCGATCAGAGGGCGAGTCGGTACCCGGCCTGAACGCCGATGGCGCCGGTGCGGGTCGCGCCCGTGGTGCAGCCGATCGGCATGGCGACTTCGAGCACCGCGCCGGGTCCGAGCCGGAGCGCACCGCCGACTCCGGCCATGAACCGGCCTTACAT
The DNA here is from genome assembly GCA_963832725.1 of uncultured Pseudomonadota bacterium. Classification (GTDB taxonomy): domain Bacteria; phylum Myxococcota_A; class Polyangia; order Polyangiales; family Sandaracinaceae; genus JAEZBP01. The sequence continues at coordinate 1,031,043 of CAWHVG010000002.1, read as the reverse complement.
CGACGTCTCGGCGTTCTGGCCGATGTTCGCGCTGCCCGAGGAGGTAGCGAACGGACGACGGCTGCTTTAGGGTCGTCCTCATGCGACACCGCCGGACCAGGAGCGTGATCCTCGCGGCCGGCGTGATCGGATGCGCGATCGCGTCGGTCTCGATGGCGCAGGACGCGCCCGACGAACACGCCGAGGAGCGGCCCGAGACCCCTCCGCCGCAGCCGGAGCCCGCGTGCCCGAGGACGGGGTTCACGGCGCAGCTCATGACGCCGGCGGCCGGCTATCTCCCGCGGGACAGCGCGATGGTGGCGGGCCTCTTCCCGGGCGGCTCCGATACCAGCGGAGCGCTCCCTTCCGGCCTCGAGCTCACGCGCGGGCGGCGCAGTGTGTCGGTGCGGAGCGAGCCCATCGCGCCCGGTCTCTTCCGGCTGGTGCCCGAGACCTCGCGCATCTGGGGCCGCTATCACCTCTCGGGCGTGGCCACGAGCCCGCAGCTCTACTTCCGCCGCGCGCCCCTCCCCGCCACGCCGGCGACGCCGGTGCTCGAGCGCGTGGAGCGCTATCGGGTCGCGAGCGCCGCGGGCCCTCACCTCGAGGTGCGGGCCCACTTCTCGTTCCCCATCCCGGAGAGCGTGGTCGCGGTGCTGAGCTATTGGGGCGACCACGCCACCCCGGACGCGTTCGTCCGCGGCGCGCCGACCCAGAGCTCGCTGGTGCTCTACGCCGGCAGCGGCCGCTGTGACGACCACCCGCCCGGAACGAACGCGCCGCCGGAGACGGGCGGCACGGTCCGCGTCGCGTTCGTCGACCGCCACGGGCAGGTCAGCCCCGTCTCCGCGCCCCAACCGATCCGCTGAGCCGATCCGCTGGGCCGATTCGCTGGGCCGATTCGCTGGGCCGATCCGCTGGGCCGATTCGCTGGGCCGACCCGCTGGGCCGATTCGCTGAGCCGATCCACTGGGCCGGTCCGCTGGGGCTCGAGGACGGCGGACGTCAGTTCTCGGGCGTCATCGGGCCGTAGCCACCGTACGTGTTGCGCTCGTCCACCGTCAGCGAGTGGGCACCGGCGATCTGCCCGAACACCGTGGCGCCTTCGGTCGGCGTGCGCGGATAATCGCCGGTGCGGTCGACGTGGTAGAGCCCGAAGCGCGGCGTGTACCCATCCGCCCACTCGAAGTTGTCCATCAACGCCCAATGGTAGTAGCCGCGCACGTCGGCGCCGGCTCTGCGCGCGTAGTGGATCTGCTCGAGCGTGCGCACCACGTTCTCCGCCCGCCGCGCGCCGACCTCGGTGGCGATGCCCGCCTCGGTCACCACCAGCGGCAGGTCCGCGTAGCGCGCGTGGTAGTCCATCAGGATCTCGTAGAGCCCCGCCTCGTAGTACTCGTAGCCCATCGTCGGGACCCAGTGGGTCGGGTCGATCGGAGGTAGACACGCGCCCGCGTCGAGCGGACCGAAGCAGGGCGTGGCGTCGACGCCGGGGAGGAGGGCCGGGTGCGCGGTCACGCCGGCGCGGAAGTAGTACTGCACGCCGAGCCAGTCGAGCGTGCCCGCCCAGTCGGGGTGGCTCTCCTCGGCGGTCCCGTCGAGGTTGGCGTCGAAGGTCCCGTTCAGGACCGAGTCGACCAGGAGGAAGTGGTAGACGTAACGCATTCGAGCCGCCGCATCGACGTCCTCCTGCACCGTGCTCGGGCGGCCGCGTCGGGCCGGCACCCAGTCTGCCACCGAGAGCGTCAGGCCCACGTTGGCCTTCACGCCGTCGCCGTCGGCGTCGACCATGTCGCAGCGCTGAATGGCCGCGTAGATGGCCGCGTGCGCCGCCACGAAGTTGCGTACGACGTCCATGAACCCGTTGAAATCGGTGAAGAGCATCGATCGGCCAGGCGGGAACATGCCGCTCCCATACGAGGCCAAGAGATAATTGACCGGCTCGTTGATGGTGCCCCACTCGTCGACCCGATCCCCGAAGCGGGTGGCGAGCAGGCAGGCATGATCGGCGATCTCTTGGACGATCATCGGCCCGCCCTCGGGGTGGCCCCATCCGCAGAGCCACTCGTCGGTCGGACCGCCGGCACAGTCGTCGCCGGCCGCCACCCGGTGGGGGTCGTCGACCCAGGTCGGGTTCGAGAAGTGGTGGACGGTCACCATCGGCCGGATGTTCGCGGCGATCAACGCGTCGAGCACGTCGCCGTAGTGGGTGAGGGCCTCCTCGGAGATCATGTTCCGCTGCGGCTCGACCCGCGCCCACTCGATGCTGAAGCGGGACGCGTCGACGTTCAGGTCGCTCATCAACGCGACGTCGTCGACCGCGTGCGTGTAGCCGCGCACCGCGTCGTCGACGAAGGTGCCCTTGCCGAGCCCGTCCGGCATCGGTTGGGTCCACGCGTACCAGTCGGTGGTCGTGTTCATGTCCTCGATCTGCGTGGCCGCGGACGCGACGCCGAAGCGGAAGCCGTCGTGGCCGGCGGGGTCCGAGAGCGAGGCCATCGCCGGGAAGTCCACCTGCTCGACGGGGCCGGAGTCCGGGTACATCGGGCCGGCGTCGGTCCCCCCGTCTGCCCCGGCGTCGAGCCCCGCGTCGAGCCCGGCGTCGAGCCCGGCATCGGAGCCTCCGCCGCCACCGCAGGCGGTGAGCACGAGAGCGAGCGTCGTGAGAGCAAAACGGTGCATCGAGCCTCCGGCGGCCAGGATACCCCGACCTGCGCCAAACCGTCCGCCGGCTACCATGCCCGCTCCGAGCTCCGCTCCGGATTGTCGTGCGAGTAGCACCAACGCTGCACCTCGCTCGGAGCTCGAGCCGCAGCGTCGTCCCGGAGCCGCAGCGTCGTCTTGAAGCTCGTGCTCGGGCGTGCAGAACCCGGAACGAACTTCGGGCCGCCGGTACTACACTGCGGCGCGATGGACGAGACGCGCGCGGCGGAGGTCGAGCTCGCGCTGCTGCGCGCGGGACGCGTCGAGGTGGTCGACCCGACCTCGCAGCGCGAGACCGACGCGTGGACCGCCTGCGACCTCGCCAGCATGGTGGAGGGCTGCTTCCGGCACACGCTCGATCCGTGGACGCTCTCGGACGGAGAGCGCCAGCATTGGCTCGACCGGCTCGGTGACAGCTACGAGGTCCCCGATCCCGCGCTCGACCGCGCGTTCTTGCGCTACCTCTGGCTGCTGGACGAGGGCGAGCGGGTGGGCACGATGGCGCTGCCCCTCTCGGCCATCGGGCGCATCGATCTGCCGCTCTGGTCGCTCTACGTGCACCCCGTGCGAAGGCGTCGTGGCATCGCCGCGGCCGCGCTGAAGGCCACCCACGACGCGGCCCGCACGGCGCGGCTCCGCAGCATCCACATCGAGACGCACTGGATCTGGCAGCGGAGCGTCCGCTTCTACCTCGGCCAGCGCATGTGGGTCGAAGGGTGGAAGCGCGCGCTCTCGTTCGTGTGGCCGCCCGACCTGCCGCGCTACGACGTGATGGAGGACGAGACGCGGATCGTGCTCACGGTGCACGACGGAGAGCCCTGGCTGAGCGCCACCCGCGACGGCGACCGGCTCGTGCTCGACGAGAACGGCGCGCTCTCCTCCCGCTACGGCTGGATCTACGCGCACGCGACGATGGCGACGCTGCTGGCCACGCGCGGCTGGCCGCTGATCCGATTGGCCGAGGACTGGGCGAACCGAAACCGGAGCGTTGACGTCGGGCGCACCGAGGGACTGGCGCTGAAGATCCAGATCTTCGAGGCGCTGGCGCACGAGTGGGGCTGGGAGGTGGAGACGCCGCGCATCCCCGGCCTCACCTACCCGCCGCTGGGCGCGCTGTGAGCGTCCGTCGATCGAGCTCCCCGTCGCCGCGTGGCCGATCCGGCCCATCCTCGGCGCCGCCGAGCGCTCGCAGGCCTCCTCGCGTCGCTTCCAGGCCTGGACCGGCCAGCTTCACCGACGCGCCCGCTACTCGTCGCAGACGAGGTAGCCGAGCTCGCAGAGGCGCCGTCGGTCGCGCTCGTCGAGCTCGATCGAGCGCCGGGTGGCCGCCCCCTCCGATGCCGCGCGGCGGGCTTGCGTGAGCTGCTCGAGGAGCTGCGAGGTCAGCTCCGGGCGCTCGCGCGCGAGATCGTGGTGCTGGGCCGGATCGACGCTCACGTCGAAGAGCTGCACCGGCGGGATCTCCCGCGGATTGTCCTCGTTGGCCGTCATGATCAAGAAGGGCTCGCCGTCGACCAACGTCCTCAGCGACGAGAGGATGTTCCCTTCGTGGTTCTCCTCGGTCAGCACCGTCTCGGAGCCCTCGTCGAAGTCGTTGCCCTGCACGTGATCCGGGATCGGCGCCCCGACGCGCCGCAGGACGCTCGGCACGATGTCGACGGCCTCGACCCAGTGGTGCACCACCGTCCCGGCTCGCTGGTTCTGTGGCAGCTTCACGAAGAGCGGCACCTTCACCACCTCTTCGTAGATCGTGGTTCCGTGATAGAAGCCGCCGTGATCGCCGAACTCTTCGCCGTGGTCGGAGGTGACGACGATCATCATGTCGTCGTAGAGACCGCGCTGGCGCAGCTCGTCCATCAGCACGCCGAAGTGGTGATCCCAATAGCGGATCTCGCCGTCATAGAGCTCGCGCATCCGCGGCGCGTCCTCCATCGACGGCTCCTCGTGCGCCGCCCGCGTGTAGCCGATCCCGTCGTAGGGGTGGTGGAAGAAGGGGTGGTGCGGGTCCATGTACCCGACGGTGAGGAAGAAGGGCGACTCGGGTCGCTCGTCGAGCCAGTCGACCACGCGCCCGGTCAGCGTCTCGGCGTCGTGGTAGGCGGTGCCCGGCGAGACGTCGTCACCGGCCGTGCTGATCATCGAGAAGAAGCGCTGGTAGAGCCGGAGCGGCAAGAGCTCCGCCATCGCCACGACGTCGGTCCCCACCACGCCGCTGATCGCGTCGGTCCGCACCCGCGCGCCGAAGCCGTGCTCGGTCCCGAGGACCAGATCCGGCACCAGGAACTCGTAGCGGTCGAAGCCCTGGTCGTAGTTGAAATGCGGGCCGGAGTTGTAGTTGGTGACGAACCCGGTCGTGCCGTAACCGAACGCCGAGAGCGTCTCGGCGAGCGTCTCCACCTCGTCCGGCAGCGCGTCGGTCTTGAGCCAGACTCGATGGCTCGAGGGATAGCGACCGGTGTAGACGGTCGCGAAGCTCGGGCGCGTCCACGACGAGTTGGCGTAGTAGCGGTCGAAGCGGACGGCGTCCTCGGTGAAGCGGTCGAGCGCTGGGGTCGAGCCGCCCTCGTAGCCGTAGGCCGGCAGATGATCGGCGCGCAGGGTGTCGACCACGATCAGGAGCACGTTCGGCCGCGGTCCCTCCGCGCCGGTCGGCGGCGGACGCTGGCTCTCGCCATCGCGCTCGGCCGCGAAGACCGAAGGCGCCCGGACCAGCACGATCACCAGCGCCAGCAGCGCGAGCGCGCCCCACGGCGCGTGCACGAACCGAAAGCGCTCCACGCGGCTAAGCGCCCAGGCCACGCCGAACGCCACCAGCGCACCGAGCACCGCGCTGCCGAGGAGGAGCCCGACGCCCTGAGGCGAGCCCCAGGTCAGCCGCTCCTGGAAGACGTCGAGCGAGATCCGATACGCGGCCGTGCTGGCGGCGCCCAGGCCCAGCACGGAGCCGGTGAGCCAGGCGTGCAGCTTCCCGGCGTCCGTCAGCGGCGTGCCCCGACGCTTGGCCAACGCGCGGAGAAGGAACGCGATCGGCGGCACGTAGAGCGCGCCGTTGAACGCATAGAACACGGCGGCCGGGACGAGGAGGCCGATTCTGGAAGTCGCCCTCGGTGAGCGTCACCACGACCGTGGCCTCCAGCAGCCCGGCCAGCGTCCCGCCGAGGATGCCGGCCGAGAGCGCGACGGCCAGTGTCGCGCGGACTCCGAGCTCGCCCTTCACTGCGCTGGCGCTCTCGCTCACGGCTCAGGTGGCGGCGCGCGCGGCCGCCGGCTGGACGTAGGAGAAGAGAAGATCGCGCCGCTCGTCGTCCACGATACGCGGGAACTTGGTCTGCAGGCTGGTCATCCCGCAGTCCTGCATGAAGCGCTTGGCCGAGCCGCGCGGGAGCGAGACCAGGATCGGCTCGAAGAGGGCGGTCTCCTCGTGGCGCGCCTCGCGGTAGGCCCGGTTCTGGGCGATGTGCGCCTCGTCGAACGCGCGAGCGAACGCCGTCGCGTCCTTGGGCGCACGGCCTTCCAGGAACTCGGCGAAGATCACGTAGCGACCCTTGGACGTGCCGTGCACGCCGACCTCGGCGCCGACCGCGTACTCCACGACGCCGGTCGAGGTGCGCTCGCACGCCGCCGTCATCGCGCGCTGCACCTCGAGGTGCGTGGTCAGCTCCTGGGTCACCGACAGGCAGCCCGAGAGCCGGCCCGTGAACTCCATCCGGTGCGGCCAGGTCGACGAGAAGCGGACGATGTCGCCGAGACGGTAGGAGTAGAGGCCCGAGACCGTCGACATGTGGATGACGTAATCGCGCCCCGTCTCCACGTCCCACAACGGGACGCGGCGCGGGGAGTCGGAGCCCACGTCCTCGAGAGGCACCAGCTCGTAGAACACGCCGCGGTCCGGGATCATCAAGAGCCCCGGATTGACGCTGGCGTGATCGCTGGTCGCGAAGATGCCTCCCTCCGTCGCGTTGTAGGTGTCGACCAGATCGATGTCCTCGCGGCCGATCCGATCGCGGAGCACCGGCAGGTAGGGATCGGCCACGACGCCGCCTCCGACCAGGAAGCGCAGGTTCGGCCAGATCTCGCGGATGGTGGAGACGTTGCGGCCGCGGCGGCGCGCGGCGGCGAGGATCTTGTCGAAGAGGATCGAGAACCAGCAGGTGGTGCCGGTGAGCGTGCGAACGTCGTGGTCGAGGTACTTCTCGGCGATGACCTCGAGCTTGCCGTCGATGTCGTCGATCTCCATCGTCGTGCGGTCCGGCAGATAGACGAACTGGCTCGGCAGCGGGAACTTGGTCGACATCAGCGCCGGGTTGTTGGTGACCTCGACCGTGCCCTCGCGCCGCAGGACGGCCGGCGGGAGCACGCTGACGATGAAGCCCTGCGTGAAGGTGTCGTCGTTCCGGTGGACCAGGTACCGGTACACGCCGTCGACGCCGCTTCCGGCCTGAAAGCGGATCTGCATGTCCGAGACGGGCAGGAACTTGCGCTTGCCCTTCTGGGAGCTGCCGGCCGACTCACAGATGTAGCGGACCCGGTTGTTGGTCAGGACGTCCGGCTCGCCGGCGCGCATGCGGGCGAAGTCGTCGGCGAAGCTGTCGTAGTCGCCGAGCGGCACGTTGCGCCGGTAGTCGTCGTAGTTGCGGATCGACGAGAAGCCGTGACGGCGGCCGAACTCGCTGTCCTTGGCGGTCTCGAGGATGCGCTGAAGCTGCTTCTCCTGGACCTCCTCGACGCGCTTCAGCGCTCGATCCCACTGCATCACCCGCAGCTTGGCCAGCGTGAGGAAAGCCTTGCCGCCCACCCGCGGGAAGACGGTGCCGACCAACTCGCGGTCCGACGTGCGGTTGCGGCGGGGGGAGTGGTCCAGGACGTAGCGGTTGAGGCTGCGGGGAAGCTGAGGCATCGAAAGCTCTCGTCAGGAAGGAAGGAGCGCGCGAGCCGCCCGAATGGCCAGGCTCACGGCCGTGAGCGTGGGGTTGCACGCGTTGCCGCCGTCGATGACGCCGTTGCCGGCCATCACCAGGTTGTCGAACCCCCAGACGCGCGAGTGCGTGTCCACGACGGAGGTTCCGTCGTCCTTCGCGCCCATCCGGGTCGCGCCTTGAAGGTGCAGGCAGGTGCCCTTCGGCAGCATGCGCGGCTCGGTCACCCACTCGCCGAGCACGCTCGCCGCCTCGCGCTGGTCTTCCACCATGCGGCGGATGACGTCCTCGTTGTCATCGTCGAGGACGTACTCGAAGGTCGGCCGCGGCAGGCCGAGCGCGTCGGGCAGGTCGTCCTCGAACAGGACCCGGTGGTGCGCGCGAGGCTGGATCAGCGCGTACCAGCGCAGGTCGGTGACGAGACGATCGTCGAGATCGGCCGGCACCTCGCTGAAGTGCACGACGTCCTTGGTGACCTGCACGTGCCAGGGACGGCCCTGACCGACCGGGATCCAGACGTTGGGGGAGAGATCGTGGGGCGGCAGGTGCGTCGGATCGATCGACTCGACCAGCTCGGGCTTCAGGTGCACCTGCCCGAACGAGAATCGGGTGCTCGATGAGGTAGCGGCCGTTCGCCTCCGGCCGGATGCCCGAGGCGTGCAGGAGCTGGGCGCCGAGGACGGTGCCGGCCGCGATGACGAAGGTCTGCGCGTGCGCGGTGAAGGGCTCGCCCGTCCGCAGGTTCACGCCCTCGACGTGGTGGACCTTGCCGCCCTCGTGGTGGATGCGGGTGACGGCGTGCTCGGCGTGGATCGAGAGGCCGGCCGGGAGCGAGTCGCCCGATAGCAGCGGCTCGAGCACGGTGTCGGAGCCGGCGATCTCGAGCCGGCCTTCGCCTCCCGCGCCCGGGCGCAGCGCCATCGGAAGATCGCCGACCTTCCGCCCGTCCTCGAGGCGCGCGTCGTAGTGCGCGGACAGCGCCCCACGGACCACGCGGTGGCGGACGGACTGCTCGAACACGCCGCCGGTCTTGCCGAGCGCGATCTCCGCGTCCCGGTAGAGCGCGTCCCACGTCGCAGGATCGAGCACCAGCGAGCGCTCCATCGTCGGATGCTGGCGCGGGATGACGCCGGTCCAGTGGATGGCCATCCCGCCCACCGCGTAGGCCGTGGCGGCGCCGGTCAGCGACCCTCTCGCGCCCTGCCGCGGGTTGACCAGGGCCGGCTCGGCCTCGCCGGTCGCCGGCGAGAGCGGATGGAGCAGCCCGTTGACCAGCGTCGCGAAGAGCTCCGGGTGCCGCTGGTAGACGTACGCGTTCTTGAGATTCCAGCCCGGCCGCGCGCTGAAGGCGGGGCCTGCGTCGACCAGCGTGACCCGGACGCCGGCCGGCACCAGCTCCCGCGCGAACGCCGCGCCGCACGGGCCGGTCCCGACCACGAAGACGTCCGTCTCGATCCGGCCGCTCACGATTCGCCCTCGTAGATGCGCTCGATCAGGCGGGTCGCGACCAAGAGATCGTGGGCGCCGGCCTCGAGCCCGAGCGTCGCTTCGCCCCGCGCGCGGGCGATGAAGATCCGCAGCTGCGCGTCGAAGCCCCAGCGGACGTCCTCCGAGAGGTCCTCGAAGTCGACTCGCTGGGTCTCGTTGCCGAGCCCCGTCCGATAGCAGAGCCGGTCGAGCTCCTCGGTGCGCAGCGTGCCCTCCCGACCGAAGACCTCCACCCGCTCGAAGGGCGGCATCCACGTCGCGTGGGCGCAGGAGGTGAGCGCGCCGTGGACGCCGTTCGCGTGCTCGAAGAGCAGCGTCAGATCGTCCGGCTCCTGGTAGACGTTCCGGCTCAGGCGCGCCTCGACGTCCCGCACCTCGCCGAAGAGGTGGCGGAGCAGGTCGATCATGTGGATGACCGTCTCGAAGCCGTAGCCGCCGCTGATCGACGGATCGCCGACCCAGCTCGGACGGGAGAGCTCCCCGCGGTTGATGCGCGCCGCATAGGAGGTCGGCCCGAAACCTTCGCGGAGCAAGCCTGCGACCCGCCGGTAGATCGGAGCGTGCCGGCGGTTCAGGCCGAGCTGATACACGCCGCCGCGCTCGACGGCCCCGACGACCTGCTCGGCCTGCTCCACCGAGATCGCGCCGGGCTTCTCGCAGAGGACCGGCTTGCCGGCTCGGAGCGCGGCCAGCGTGTACTCCGCGTGGACGTAACCCGGAGCACAGATCAGCACCGCGTCCGAACGGTCGACGAGGGTCGGCACGTCGTCGACAACCTCCGCCCCGTGCTCGAGCGCGAACGCCTCCGCTCGGGCGCGGGTCCGGCTCTCGACGTACGCCACCCGCGCGCCCTCGATGCGGGCGATGACCTTGGCGTGGACCGGCGCGATGGCGCCCGCACCGATGATGCCGACCCGAAGCTCGCTCAACGCCGCCCTCCCCCTCCCGTGACTCTACGAGCAACTCGCGCCGAACGCGACGGGGACCAGGCCGAGAGGGTCGAAGTCATGCCCATTCGACGCCCTAGCACGAACGAGACCATGCCCGGGCCCGGTTCCCCATCGGCTCCGAGACGTCGAGGTGCTCGGCTGCCCGGAGCGGCAGCGCGACCAGCACGTCGACGTCTGGCCAGCACCCACGAAGCGTGGACAATGGACCCCTCCCGTTCGCCTGTACGACCCGCGCGCTCACCTGCACGAGGCCGATTCTGGCGCCATTGACTGACGAGTCAATCGAAGAAATTGCGCGGAGGACGGGGACACGCCGGGCCTCGCCCTCCCGCGAGCCGCCTCGCAGCTAGATGTGCTCGGCGGAAATCGCAACGCGTTTCGCGGGCGGGATAGGGCCCATCTGCGGCCCGTTCCTCCTCGGCGATACTCGGCATCGCCTCGTCGGACCGAGCCACAGCTGGGCCCCATCGCGCGCCGCCATCCGGTCACGATTTCCGCCTCTCACACCTAGGCGCCGATCGCAGCCTGCGGGACGCGGGGCCCGATATCGCCCGAAGCGTCCTCGGCCGGGCTCGACGCCACGCGTCCCGAAGACCGGACGGCCGCTGTCCCAAAATCCGGACATCGCCACCGGGGCGCGCTGTGGTCGGCAGCGGCAGCAGCTCCGCTCGACGGTTGCTCGTACTCGGCCGCATGCGGACCCTCCGATGTCGCGCGGCTGGAATCACCCCCCTCTGCGAGGGAGTGGCACGGGTCTAGAGCGGGCGGCGATCGAGGTCAATGCGAGAGCGCAGCGCGCAGCACCTCGAAGAACGCGGTGTGCCGCGCGCCACGGACAGGCCCGGTCGAGTGCCAGACCAGGCGGCCGTCGCGATCGAGGATGACCACGTTCGAGGTATCCCCCTGCATGGGCCACGGGGCCTGGCGCATGAAGCCCTGCCAGTCCAGCAGGATGTCGACGTCCCAGCGGTCCACGAGGGGGCGGATCCGGCTCTTCACCATCCCGTGCGGGATGAAGCTCGGAATCTGCATCAGGTTCGCGACGCCGTACACCACGACGCGATCTTCGAGGTGGTTGTCCTCGATCCAATCGTGGAGGCTCTGCTTGAGCGGATCGTTCTGGGTCAGGTGGGGGCGGTCTTCGTAGAAGAGCACGACGGCCCGATGACCGCGCTCGTCCGCGAGGTGATGTCGGCCCTCGGGCACCGCCTCGAGATCCGCGTCGAGGACGGGACCGTCGGTGACCCGATCGTCTTGCGCGAACGCAGTGGAGAGGCCCGCCAGGAGGAGGACACAAGCAATAGGAAGGACGCGTCGCATCGGCAACTCCGCAGCATACTGACAGTCGACCGTGGTCGCGACTTCACGGTCGTGCCAGATTTCTTCCCGCTCCGGAGGGAACGGACCGCGGCGGGGGCGCCGGCACCTCACCGAAGGGGAGATCCGGTCGGGCGAACGGCGGAGCGGCTGCTATAGGTTCTGCGCGTGTCGTTCTTCCGGCGGCTCTCGATCCTGCAGAACGAGCGACCCGGCAGGATCGTCTTCGTCGCGTTCCTGCTCGGGCTCGCCGCCCTGCCGCTGATCGTCGGCTTTCCAGGTCTGACCGACGGGCTGACGCTCAACAGCGACTTCACGGCGCTCTTGCCCCGGAGCGCGCAGAGCGTGCGGGATCTCGACGAGATCCGTCGGCGCTTCGGGGGCCAGCAGTCGCTGGTCGTGACGGTGGAGAGCGAAGACGTCGAGGCGCTGCACCGCTTCGTCCGCGACCTGGCCCCGCGGGTGAAGGCCATGGACGAGCACGACGTCGTCGACGTCGACTGGAACCTCTCGGACTTCCGCACGTTCGTCGAAGACCACCGGCTGCTCTACGTCGAGCCGGACGACCTGAGGGCCATCCGGGACGCGCTCTCCGATCGACTGGAGCAGGAGACGGCGCGGGCCAACCCGTTTTTCATCGACCTGGAGGAGGACGAGGACCGTCCGGGCGAGGATCCGGAGGCGCTGCTCCGCCGGGTGGACCGCGAAGCGGCGCGCGCGCGCGGCGAGATGGACCAGCGCTTCCCGGAGGGCTTCCTGCAGCATCCGGATCGCGGGCTCGTGATGTTCGTGGTCCACACCCGCATCCGCGGCGGGCAGATCGATCGCACCGAGGCGCTGGTCCGGGCCATCCAAGCCGCCGCGGACGACCTGCACCCCGACTCGTACGCGCCGGATCTGCGGATGCGATTCGGCGGGACGCTGATGGAGGTGCGCGAGGAGACGCTCTCGCTGGTCGCCGCCGTCCGCAACGCGACGACGCTCACCGTCGCGCTGGTGATGCTCGCGATCTTCGTCTTCTTCGGGCGGGCGCGCGCCATCCCGCTCCTGGCGCTCACGTTGATCCCGCCGGTCCTGGTGACCTTCGGGACCGCCGAGCTGACCGTCGACTACCTCAACGCCTCGAGCGCGTTCTTGAGCAGCATCGTCGTCGGCAACGGGGTGAACCCGTGCGTCATCTGGCTGGCGCGCTACTTCGAGCTCCGGCGCGAGGGCGGCGACGTACGCCAGTCCGTCGCGCGAGCCCACGAGGCCACCTGGCGCGCCACCCTCACCGCTTCGCTCGCGGCCGGCGTGGCCTACGGCTGCCTGGTCAGCACCGACTACCGGGGCTTCCGCGACTTCGGGATCATCGGCGGCACCGGGATGGTCCTCTGCTGGATCGCGGCCCACGCGCTCCTGCCGGCGCTGACCGTCCTCTTCGAGCGCTGGCGACCGATGAAGGTGAGCGCGGACAAGGCGCAGTCCGGCGTCTACGGTCGGCTCTTCGCGGCCATCGCGCTCGGTTGGCCGCGCACCGTGCTGGTGACGTCGGTCCTGGTGACGATCGCCGCCGGTGGGCTGACCGTCTACGCCCTCTCTCACGACCCGCTCGAGTACGATTTCCGCAAGCTGCGCTCGACCCGCGACCCGGCCTCCGACGTGGCCGTGGTCAGCGAGAGCGCCCGCGGAATCATCGACGACACCCGCGGCGGGAGCGGGCTGGCCGTGCTGGCACGCACGCGCGAAGAAGCGAACGGCTACCGCGACTGGCTGGAAGCCCACCGCGACGAATTCCCGCACGCCTACGGCCAGGTCGAGTCGGTCGAGGATCTGCTCCCGGCCGATCAGGAAGAGAAGATCCCGTTGATCGAGGAGATCCGCTCGCTCATGCGGCGGATCCGGCCGCACGTGGACGACTCGCTGAGGGAGCGTATCGACCGCGAGATGCCGCCCGAGGACCTGCGCGCGGTCGAGCCGGCGGATCTCCCGGACAGCGTCGCGCGTCCCTTCACCGAGCGGGACGGAAGCCGCGGGCGGCTGATCGTCATCGAGCACGACCCGAGCGAGAACAACTGGGACGGCCGCTACACCCAGCGATGGGCACACGCCGCGCGCAGCCTTCGCGTGCCCGGCACCGATCATCCGCCGCCGGTGGCGGGCACGGCGGTGGTCTTCTCCGACCTGATCCACGAGATCTGGAGCGACGGAACGCGGGCGATCGGCATCGCGTTCTTCGGCACGGTCGTCCTGGTGCTCCTGGCGTTCCGGCGGGCGCGCGAGCGCTGGAGCACCCTCACGGCGCTCTTGGTCGGCATCCTGTGGATGGCCGGCACCATGGCGGCGTTCGGGATGCGGCTGAACTTCCTCAGCTTCGTGGCGTTCCCGATCACCTTCGGCAACGGGGCGGACTACGGCGTCAACGTGATGCGGCGGATCTCGGAGGAGACGAGCGGCGGAGCCAGCCTGAGTCGGGCCGTGCGCCGCGCGGTCGAGGGCACGGGCGGCGCCGTCATCCTCTGCTCGCTGACGACGATCATCGGCTACATCTCGATCTACACGAGCCGAAACCAAGCGCTGAACTCGTTCGGCGCGGCCATGGCGATCAGCGAGGTCACCTGCCTCGCCGCCGCCGTGCTCGCCCTCCCCGCCGCGCTCTACCTCTACGCCCAGCGCAAGGGCGACTGAGCGCTCGAGGGCTCTGGGGCCGCAGGGATACTCGACGCGAGCCCAGCCGGTCTCGTCGCACTCGTCGTCGTCGGACCACACGTGCTCCGATCACGCCTCCCGGCTCCCGTCCGCGCCGATGGCGTAGAGGACGACGGCGTGCGGCGCGCCCGCGACGGTGCCGACCAGGTGCCCCTCCCGTGGGTGTCCAAGCTTCTGAAGAAGGGTCCGAATCCGACGGTATAAGTTCACCATTCCACTTCCACTGGACGCGTCCCTCGGCTATCGTCACCCAATGCGAGCGACTCGTTCTTTCCTTGGTGTCGCGTTGGCGCTCTTCGTCATCGTCGGCTGGACCAGCTCCGCGGCGGCTCGCCCGGGCGCCCACACCATCCGCGTCGAGGGCGCAGGCGCCCTCCAGGTCGGCGAGCAATTCTCGCGTTTCGGCTTCGGAGGCGGGTTCGGGCTCGGCTACGAGTACCGGATCATCCCCGAGATCGGGATCGAGGCCCGCTACCACGCCTACTTCTGGCCGGTGGAGCAAGCGCCCGCCGGCTCGGCCGGCTACGGCGCCTATCACGGGCTCGGCATCGCGGCGCGCTACCACCCGCTGCCCGACCTCGCGATCGGCGATCTCTGGATCGACGTCGGCGCCAACGTCGTCCTCACCGGCAACGTCGCGCGACCGGGGATCGAGGTCGGCGTAGGGATGGAGTTCGAGGTCGCCTGGTTCTTCCGGGTGGGGCCCTTCGTCCGCTTCGCGCATGTCTTCCAGCCGGACGGCGACGCGCTCGGATCGGCCGACGCGAGCTTCTTGGTGTTCGGCGTCTCGGCGGCCTTCCTCGGCGAGGAGGACGCGAGCGACCGCGACGGAGACGGCATCCTGGACGGCGCCGATCAGTGCCCCGACGAGCCGGAGGACGAGGACGGATTCCAGGACGAGGACGGCTGCCCCGATCCGGACAACGACCGGGACGGCATCCCGGACGCGAGCGACGCGTGCGTCGACCAGCCCGAGGACATGGACGGCGATCGCGACGAGGACGGCTGCCCGGAAGAGGCCGAGGACACGGACGGCGACGGAATCACGGACGCGGACGACCAGTGCGTCCAGGAGCCCGAAGATCGCGACGAGTTCCAGGACGAGGACGGCTGCCCGGACCCGGACAACGACGGCGACGGCATCCCCGACACCTCGGATCAGTGCCCGCTGCAAGCCGAGACGATGAACGGGCACGAAGACGAGGACGGCTGCCCCGACGAGACGCCCGAGGAGACCGAGATGCGTCAGCTCACCGAGCGCATCTTCTTCCCGCACGACCGCGTGCACCCGACCGGCGAGTCCCGCCCCGTGATCCGCCGCCTCGCGGAGCTCATCCAGGCGCACACCGAGTGGGTACGCATCCGGATCGAAGGCCACGCCTCGGACACGGGCGAGGCCGAGTACAACCTGAACCTGAGCCGGCGACGCGCGGAGCGGATCCGGGAGCTGTTGATTGAGATGGGCGTGGACGGAGACCGGCTGGAGGTCGAGGCCTACGGCGCCAGCCGTCCGGACGTCGAGGGCGAGACGGAAGAGGCCCGAGCGATGAACCGGCGGGTCAACTTCACCGTCATCGAGCGCCACTGAGAGAGCGCGGCGGAGCGGTCGTCGCCGAGCCTCCCCGCCCGTCGCGACGCGCGCCGCACACCCGCCAGAAGGAGCGCAAGCGGTTCCGACCTGCGGTCGAGAGCGGCGGCGACGCTCCCTGGGCCACGGCCCGGCGCTCGCCCGCGCGAGCTGGACCCGCACGAGCTGGAAAGGGGCGCCACTCGCCGCTCGTCGCAGCGACGCGGTGCTCTCGCCGCCGGAGCGCGCCCGCGATCAATCCAGCGTGTCGAGGAGCTGCTCGAGCTCGCGCCCGGCGTGCGCGTCGCCAACCTCACCGGCCTTGGCGATGCCCTGCTCGGCCCAGGCGCGTGCATCCTCGAGCTGGTCCAGCTCCTGCGCCACCTGCGCGGCCATCAGGTAGGTCGGCACGTAGTCCGGGAAGCGCTCGCGTACCTCGCCGAACGCGCTCAATGCGTCGTCGAGCCAATCGAGCGAACGCAGCTCCATCGCCCGCGCGTAATGGTGGAAGGGATTGGTCGTGCCCGAGGCGATGAGCTTCTCGATCATCGCGAGCCGCGGCGAGCTCACGGGGTCGCCTCCAGCACACCGAGGTAGGGCAGGTTTCGGTAGAGCTGGTCGAAGTCGAGCCCGTAGCCGACCACGAAGACGTCGTCGATGGTGAACCCGAGGTAGTCGACGTCGACCGGGACGCGAGTGCGAGCCGGCTTGTGCAAGAGCGACGCGAGCTTGAGCGTGCGCGGCCGGCGCGTCTCGAGGTTCTCGAGCATGTAGGCCATCGTCAGGCCGGTATCGACGATGTCCTCGACGATGATGACGTCCTTGCCTTCGATCGGGCGGCTGAGATCGAGCGTGGTCTGCACGACGCCGGTGGAGTCGGTCCCGTCGTAGCTGCGGCAGCCGAAGAAATCGATGCTGAGCGGGATGTCGATCGCGCGGGCGAGATCGGCCGCGAACAAGAAGCTCCCCTTCAGCACGGGCACGAGGACCAGATCACGGCCGCGGTACTCTTCGGTGATCTTGGCACCGAGCTCGCGAACCTTGTCGGCGATGGTCTCGGCGTCGATGAGGACCCTGACGTTCTCCATACTGCGCTCCGGCGAAGGGGTTCGGGTGCCGGTCTATCACGAGCGGCCGGCCGCCGTCAGGGCGAAGCGCCGAGCTGGCGGACCAACGCCCGGGCCACCTCGATCGAGCTCGCGAAGAGCGGAGGCAGGCGCGGGAGCGCGACGGCCAAGCCGAGCAGCGCGACGGCCACGCCGAGACCCGCCCGGAGCGGCATCCCAGCGAAGTAGAGGCGGAGCTCGGGCGCGGCGCGACCGGCAAGACCGAGGGCGATCTCCAAAAGCACGAACGCGATCGCCGCCGGCGCCGCGAACGAGAGCGCCAGGCCCAAGGTCGCGGTGACCAGCCGGCCGGCGCCGAGCGCGAAGGCCGCGAGATCACCCGCCGAGCCCGCGCCCACCGGCGCATCGGCGAAGGTGTCGGCGAACGCGGCCAGCGCGAGGCGGTGTCCCCCCAGCAGCACGAAGAGGGCGACCGACGCCGCGACGTGGAGCGTCTGAAGAGGCCCTTCGGACGCGCCGACGACCCCGCCGCGCCAGCGATCGATCAGCCCGCCGGTCCAGCCGAACGCCCACAGCGGGACGGACGCCGCGACCGCGAACGCCGCGCCGATCCCCGCCTCGCGCACGCCCAGAAGACAGAGAGGCAGCCACCCGTCGGGCAGCGGCGGTGCGCTCTCGAGCGCGAGCGGCGTCAGGGCCAGCGCGAGGACCGTGGCCACGACGACGCGCGCGGCCGCCGCCGTCCCCCGCCAGCCGAGCCAGGGCGCGAGCCACGCCAAGGGGAGAGTGCGCGCGGCCACCAGCGCGAAGATTGGGATCGAGCGGGCCGGGATCGACTCCGAAGAGCGCGCGCGCCGCCAGCTCGAGCGCGCTCACGGGACGAGCGCCGGGATGGCCCGGAAGAGATGGTCGGTGAAGCCGACGAGCTGCCCGGCCATCCAGCCGCCGGCCAGCGCCAGCACCAGCGAGACGCCGACCAGCTTCGGCACGAACGTCAGGCTCTGCTCCTGCACCTGCGTCGCGGCCGACAGCACGCTGACGACCAGCCCGATCCCCAACGCCACCGCGAGCACGGGCGCGCTCACCCAGAGCACCAGGTAGAGGCTCTCCACCGAGAGCCGGGTCAGCTCGCCGGGCGTCATCGCGGCCAGGCGGTCATTCGTGGCCTTGGAAGACGAAGGGCAGGCTGGCGTGGGTGGTGGCGCCGGTCGCCGGGAAGCGCCACCGGCGGACGCTCCGTTCGATGCAATCGGCGAGGTTGCCGAACGCCCGGCCGCGCGCGTGGGCGCTGGTGACGCTGCCCGAGCCGCCGACGGTCACGTCGACGTCGATGCGCATCGAAGGCGCCTGCCCAGCCGCGCGGATGGCCGTCTCGTAGCAGCGCGTCACCGAGCTCCGCTGGCGGCTGACGACCGTGCGGAGCTGGTCTCCGGTCAGCTCGCGACCCTGCGGGCGTTGCTGTTGTTCCGCCAGCGGGTTGTGCGCTTGGTTCACGGCGAGCGGCGCAGCCTCCGCGCTGTCGTCCGCGAAGCGCGCGAAGCGGGCGGCGGCCTCCGGATTGGCCGGGGCGCGCTGCGTCCCACCGCTGTTGTGCGCGGGACGGTTGGTGTTGGAGCCGCCGGAATTGGAACCGCCCGAGTTGGAACTGCCCGAGTTGGAACCGCCCGAGTTGGAGCTGCCCGAGTTGGAGCCGCCGTGCTCGCCACTGCCTCGGCGGGCGTGCGTGTCGGACGGGCTCTCCTCCGAGGGCGTCCCGGGTCCCCCGCGGCTTCTGACGGATCCGCCTCGGCCTCGGGATCGGCTTCCGCGGGATCGGGCTCGGCCGGCGCAGGATCCAGCTCGGCCTGGCGCGGCTCCGGCGCAGGACGG
Organism: uncultured Pseudomonadota bacterium; assembly: GCA_963832725.1. GTDB lineage: Bacteria > Myxococcota_A > Polyangia > Polyangiales > Sandaracinaceae > JAEZBP01. The sequence goes on along the minus strand of CAWHVG010000002.1, from coordinate 1,012,499 downwards.
GTGTCCGCCTGCGGCTCGGAGGCGGCGACCTGCGGAGGCGGCTCCCGGAAGAGGCGGATCCCGATCATCACGGCGAGGGTCACGCCGAACGCCATCGCGCCCGCGATCGCGATCCACGCACCCACCGGAATGCCCCGGCGACGCTGTTCGACCACCGCCACCGAGGCGGTCGGGGCGGGAGTGGAGGTCGGTTCGGCCGGGGGGGCCTCGAACGCTGGAGCCGGCGTCGCCGCGAGCGGAGAGGGAGCGCGCTGGGACGCGAAGGGATCGAACGCGTCGTCCTCGGCGATCTCGGCGCTCGCACCGACAGCCGCGGCCTTCTCCTTCTCCTCTGCCTCCGCCTTCTTCTTCGCCTCGGCGGCCTCCGCTTCGGCCTTATCCGCCTCCCGACGCGCCTTCTGCTCCGCCTGGCGCGCCTTCCCCTGCTCGGCTTCGCGGGCGGCCGCCTCCGCGCGCTGCCGCGCCTGCTCCTGCTCGGCCTCCGCGAAGTCGACCATGGAGCCGACGCGCGTGGGCTCGTCGTCCAGCAGCTCGTCGTCGGAGAAGTCGTCGAGCGCCGGGGCCGCCGCGCCGCCCAGCCGGCCTCCAATGGGCACCACGTTCCCGCGGGCCGCCGGCCGGGACTCGGCCGCGGGTCGCGGCGCCACCGGTGCGGGCGCACGTCCCGCCGGCGGTCGGGCCGGCTTCGCAGCGGCGGGCGGACCGCGATGACCGAGGCCGCGCGCGGGCGGGGGGAACGCCGGCGCCGGAGCCGGACGCCTCAAGAGCGCCGCCAGCTCCGGGACATCCTTGAGCGGCCGCCAATCCCCGAAGCCCTCCCGCCAGCACAGCGAGTCGCCGGTCACCGCCGACGAGGTAATCTTCTGCGCGATCTCGTCGCGCTTCATCGGCCCGACCGGGACGTCGTTGATGGCGACGTGCCACTGGTCGAGCGCGGTGGACCGTGCCGGCGCGGGCGCCGCTCCGGCGTTCTTCCGGAAGTCCGCGCCGAGCGCGTTGCGGGACGAGCTGCGCGCCGGCGCGGGGCCGGACTGCGAGCCGCCCCGCCTCCGAGCCCCGGCACCGCTCGCCGCGCTGGGCCGGCTGGCGCTGGCGCTGGGACGGGCCGAGGGCGCCGAGCCTGCATCTCCTCGGATGACGATCGGGTGGTTGCAACGCCGACAGTCCATCTTCAGCGTGCGACCGGCGATCTTCTCGTCGGAGATCTGGTACTTGGCCTTGCAGTTGGGGCAGAGAAACTTCATCGCGAGGGGGGCCGAGCGTAGGGACCGCACGAGCCGTGAGGGGTGGTCGTTAGAGCAAGCTCATCAGATGTTCTTTGATCCCCCGACGCGTATCCTCATCCGGCGCGGAGCCGAGGGCTCGCTCCCACATCTCGGTGGCTTTGTGCTTGAAACCGGCGCGCTGGTAGAGGACCGCGAGGTTCTTTAGAGCCGAGAAGTTACGCGGCGAGAGGTCGACCGACGTCTCGAGGGCGTGGATGCCGTCGAAGAGCTGGTCCCTCCGGCCGTAGAGCAAGCCGAGGTGGTAGTGTAACCGGAAAGCGAGCGGGTCTACCCCTACACCGCGCTTGAGGTGGTCGATTGCCGTGTCGAGGTCGCCGTTGCGATACGCCTCGATGCCCGACGAGAGGCACTCCGAGGCCTCGTCGGAGATGTTCTCCGGGTCCCCTTCCTGGTCGTTCCCTTCGAGGACCCGCTCCACGGCCGCCACGACCTCGGAGATCTTGAAGGGCTTCTCGAGGAACTCCGACACGCCATAGGACTGCTTGAGGTCCTCGGCGAAGCGCCAGCCCCGGTAGATGGCGCTGACCATGATGATGGGGATGTGGCCGTATTTCTTGCTGCCCTTGATGCGGCGGCAGATGTCGAAGCCGTGGATCTCCGGGAGCATCGCGTCGAGGAGGATGACGTCCGGCTCGTGCTCGCGGACGGCGGTCAGCGCCTCGCTTCCGCGCGCGGCCTCGACCACCTGGACGTCCCGCTCCATGAGCACCCGCCGCAGCATCCGGCGGATGTCGTCCTCGTCGTCGACGATGAGGACCACTCGACCGCGGCGCCCCTTGGCCTCCGGCTCGTCTTTGGGCGCCGTGGGCAAAGGCGCCACACGCGACGCGAACGCGGGATCCAGGGTGGGCAGCCTGCGCGGCGCCTTGCGGTCGACGGGGACGGGCGGCGGCTCCGGCTCGCCGAGGTCGGTGGTCAGCACGGCATCCGGCGGTGGCCCCGGCGGGGTGACCTGGGGGGCCGACGGCCGCCGGCGGGGATGGCGCGGCTCCGGTTCCTCCGCGCCGTGGCTGAGCCCCAGCTCCGCGAGGTACTCCTCGGGGGCGTTCGGCCCGACGTAGTAGTCCTTCCCCTGGTCGAGCAGTCGGTAGGCCTCGGCGATGACCGCGTCGAGCGACTTCGCCACCGCCACGTAGGGGAAGACATTGCGGCCCGTGACGAACTCGATCTCGTCGATCACGCGCCGGTCGGAGGGATCGGCCATCGCCAGGAAGAGGTGCTCATCCTTCACCGAGAAAGGCAGGATCAAGTACTGCTTCGCGATGTCGTGCGGGATGAGCTTGAGGTTCTCGAGCGGCACGACCGTCTGGGCGAGGTCGATGCCCGGCAGCCCGTGCTGCTCGCTAAGCGCCCGCAGCATGTCGACCTCGTCCACGGCGCCCGACTCCACGGCGGCCGAGCCGAGGCGCGTGCCCGGGGAGGACCGCTGATTCGTCAAGAGCCCCTCGAGCTCGTCGGGAGTGACGAGCTTCTGCTGGAGCAGGATCTTGCCGAGCTGTTTCTTCTCTCCGCCCATCATCCTCGGGCGCAGGCGGCCCGCGGCGGAGACCGCGACGCACACCTCGACTGCTGTGACTGCGCCGGCTCCGGCCGGCTCGCCGCCTCGATTCGGGGCATCGTACCCCGGCGAGCGCTCCGGGTTCAACGACGGCGCGCGGGCATCGCGACTCCGTGGCGACGTCGATGCTGAACGGCGGCCCAGCGCGCGACCCTGAAGCCTGCCCTCAGATGCCGGACATGATCTGCAGCTCGCCCTCGTCGTCGCGCACGAGCTCGATCCGATTGTCGTTGAGCCGGGTCTCCCAGTGGTCGCCCTCGGGCGTCGCGATCTTGAAGCTGCTCGTGTAGGTGTAGTCGACGAGGACGCGGCTGGGCTCGTGGGTCACGCGCCGGTACCGCATCTCGTAGCGCACGTCGAGGAGCCGGTCCGAGAGCTCCGCCAGCTCCTGCCGCAGCCGGTCGAGGTCGCGGTCGTCGTCGGTCGTGGGCGTGCCGTTGTCGTCGTAGAAGCGCGGCGAGACGAGCGCGAGGATGCCGCCTACGTCCCGCTGCTCCACGGCGTGGCGATAGCGCTCGACGAAGCGGATCGCCTCCCGGTTCTCCGCCGTGTCGGGCACGTCGGTGTTCGGGATGAGCTCGCCCCCGCAGCCGGCGGCGAGGGAGGCGAGGAGCAGGGCGGAGAAGATGAGGCGGGTCGTCTGTCGCATGGGCGGAGAAGGGGCTGGCGGCGCTGCAACGGAGCGGGGACGCGAGGATATTCCGAGCGCCGGCCCGCTCGCCTTCTTTCATACCCGGCGCGCCCGGGCAAGGTGCCTTGGCCCCGCCTGGCCGAGACGCTAAGGTGCGCGCCCCATGTCCTACTCGGTCGCGATCGTCGGGAGCGGCCCCGCCGGGTTCTACTGCGCGGAGGCCATCTGCAAGAAGGCGCCGGAGGTCCGGATCGACATCCTGGACCGCCTGCCGACCCCCTACGGGCTGGTGCGCAGCGGTGTGGCGCCGGACCACCAGGGCACCAAGAACGTGTGGCGGGTATTCCACCGGACCGCCCAGCGGCCGCAGGTGCGCTTCCTCGGCAACGTGGAGGTCGGCCGCGACATCGGCGTCGACGAGCTGGTGGAGATGTACGACGCGGTGGTCCTGGCGGTCGGCGCGGTGGTCGATCGCAAGCTCGGCATCGAGGGCGAGGACCTGCCGGGCGTGTACGGCTCGGGCGCGTTCACCTCCTGGTACAACGGCCACCCGGACTTCGCGGAGCTCTCCCCCGAGCTGCGCGGACCCGGCATCGCCGTCATCGGGAACGGCAACGTGGCGGTCGACGTCGTGCGCGTGCTCGGGCGGACCCGCGACGAGATGGCGAAGACGGACCTCCCCGACTACGCGATGCGCTCGATCGAGGCGTCCGAGTACACCGACATCTACATGCTCGGCCGGCGCGGACCGATGGAGGCGAGCTTCACCACCGCCGAGCTGCGCGAGCTCGGCGACATGTCGCAGACGGTGGCGGTGGTCGAGTCCGCCCAGCTCCCGGAGACGGCCGAGGCCGACGATCCGAAGCAGCAGAAGCTCAAGGAGAAGATCCTGGACACGCTGCGGGGCTACTCGCAGCACGACCCGGACAGCCTTCCCAAGCGGCTCCACATGCGCTTCTTCGCGGCGCCCGTGCGCATCCTCGGGACCGACCACGTCGAGGGCATCGAGATCGCCGTGACGAAGGTCGAGAACGGCCGCGCCATGCGGACGGGCGAGACCTACGTGCTGCCGGTGGGCACCGTCATCTCGGCCATCGGTTACACCGCCATCCCGCTCGAGGGCGTGCCGATCAGCGAGTGGGGCACCTGCTACGCGAACGACGACGGCAAGATCCGCGACCGGCTCTGGGCGGTCGGCTGGGCCAAGCGCGGGCCGAGCGGGGTCATCGCCACCAACCGCCAGGACAGCGGCGCGGTGGCGCACATGCTCCTCGGCGAGCTCACCGGCGACGGCCGGAGCGGCCCCGAGGCGCTCGATCACCAACTGGCACAGCGCGGCGCCGCCCCGGTGCACTACTCGCACTGGGAGCGCATCGACGAGCTCGAGCGCAACGAGGCCGCGGAGGGCGCGCCGCGCAAGAAGATCACGTCGCGCGACGCCCTCTTGAAGGCCGCCCGCGACTGATCGCGCTTGCAGGCAGCGCGACCTGATTAGGTGACCTCGGCGTAGAGGCGTGCATTTCGCGCGTCCGAAGGTACGCCATGGTCGAACGCGCCATCCGCGTCCTCCTCGTGGAGGACAACCCGCTCCACGCTCGGCTGATCCAGCGCTTGCTGGACCAGGCGCCAGCGCCGCACCTCGAGCCCGTACACGTCGAGAGCCTCGCCGCCGCGATGGCGCGCCTCGACGAGGGTGACGTCGACGCCATCCTGCTCGACCTGGTGCTGCCGGACAGCGCGGGGCTCGACACCTTTGCCCGCATCCACGCGCACTCGCCGAGCGTCCCGCTGGTGGTGCTGACCAGCCTCGACGACGTGAAGCTCGCCGGCCGGGCGGTAGAGGGGGGCGCGCAGGAGTACCTGATCAAGGATCGGGTCGACGCGATCAAGCTGAGCCGCGCCATCCGCTACGCCATCGAGCGGGTCCGCGCGCGCAGCGCCGAGTGGAGCTCCCCCATGCTCCGCGTGGCCCACCAGCAGCTCCTCAAAGCGGCCCACATCATGGGCCTCGACGACAACATCCGGCAGCGCCTGCTCTTTCCGCAGCGCGCGCACCTGGTCACCCTCCCCTTCCGCCGCGACGACTACGAGCAGGTCGAGACGGTCTTCGGCTACCGCGTCCAGCACGTGATGACGATGGGACCGACCAAGGGGGGCATCCGCTTCCACGAGGGCGTGAACCTCGGCGAAGTGTCGGCGCTGGCGATGTGGATGACCTGGAAGTGCGCGCTGGTGCGCCTCCCCTTCGGCGGCGCCAAGGGCGGCGTGCGGATCGACCCGACGCATCTCTCCAGCAACGAGCTGCAGCGCCTGATGCGCCGCTACACCACCGAGATCATCGAGGTCATCGGACCGGCCACCGACATCCCGGCGCCCGACATGGGCACCGACGAGAAGATGATGGGCTGGCTGATGGACACCTACAGCGCCCAGGTCGGTCACAGCGTGCCGGCGGTGGTCACCGGCAAGCCGCTGGTGCTCGGCGGCGCGCCGGGCCGGACCGAAGCGACGGGGCGCGGGCTGATCTACGTCGTCGAGCACGGCGCCAAGCACCTCGGAATGGATCTCTCGCGAGCCAAGGCGGTGGTGCAAGGCTTCGGCAACGTGGGCAGCCACGCCGCGCTCTTCCTGCACCAAGCCGGCGTGAAGGTGATCGGCGTCAGCGACGTGTCCGGCGGCATCGTCGACACGCACGGGCTGGACGTGCCGGCGCTCATCGCCCACGTGCGCGAGGCGCGATCGCTCGAGGGTTTCCCGAGCGGTGAGCGGATCAGCAACCAGGAGCTGCTCGAGCTGCCCTGCGACATCCTCCTGCCTTGCGCACTCCAGAACCAGATCACCGCCAACAACGCGGACCGATTGCGCTGCAAGCTGATCGGCGAGGGCGCCAACGGGCCGACCACGGTGGAGGCGGACGAGATCCTGGAGGAGCGCGGGATCCTGGTGTTGCCGGACATCCTCGCCAACGCCGGCGGCGTGACCGTCTCCTACTTCGAGTGGGTGCAGGGCCGGCAGAGCTACTTCTGGACGATGGAGGAGGTGAACCGCCGGCTCGAGCACATCCTGGTCGAGGCCTTCCGGCGCTCCATGGCGCGCGCCGAGCGGCAACGGCTCGACCTGCGGACCGCCGCGATGATCGAGGGCGTGGCGCGCGTCGCGGAAGCCAAGCTCGCTCGCGGACTCTATCCCTGAGGGGCCCGATGCCGGCGCCGACCCATCACGAGGTGCCCTCGGCGAGGGGGGAGCCGCAGGGCGAGCGGCTCCCGCCCGATCTGCTCGAGCACCTGCTCGGCTCACTACGGGCCATCGTCTTCGTGTTCGACATCGCGACGTCGCGGCCGACCTACGTCAGCCCGCACATCGAGCAGGTCCTCGGCCACCCCGCCTACCGCGTCCGAAACGACCCGGAGCTCCTGCGCGGGCTGGTCAATCCGGAGGACGGGCACCGAATCCTGGCCGCGTTCGGAGGGCTCCTGCGCGAGAAGCGCGATCAGCGGGCGCAGTTCCGCATGCGCACCGCAGACGGGCACGAGCTGTGGATGGACGGCATCGTCACCATCGTCCACGAGGGCGGGCGCCCCTCGTGCGTCATCGGCGTGCTGCTGGACATCACCGAGCGAAAGCGGCTGGAGGAAGCGCTGCGGGACAGCCACCGCGAGTTGGAGGGGCGCGTTCGCGAACGGACGGCGGCCCTTCGCGAGGAAGCCCGTCACCTCGCGAAGGCGCAGCGGCAACTCGAGAAGACCAACGCCGAGCTCGAGGGCGCCCGCGCGTCGGCCGAGGCGGCGAACAAGGCCAAGAGCGAGTTCCTCGCCAACATGAGCCACGACATCCGCACGCCGATGAACGGCATCATCGGCATGACCGAGCTACTTCTCTACACGAACCTCGACCCCAGTCAACGCGAGTACGTGGATCTCGTCCGACGCTCCGCCGACGCATTGCTGAGGCTTCTGAACGACATCCTCGATCTCTCGAAGATCGAGGCCGGCAGGCTGCAGATCGAAGCGCGCCGCTTCCGGCTCGGCGACGCGATCGGACAGACCCTGCAGGAGCTGGCCGTGCAAGCCGGTGAGAAAGGGCTGGAGCTCGCCTATCACCTCGCGCCGGACATCCCCGACGTCGTGGTCGGCGACGCGGGCCGCCTGCGGCAGGTGATCGTCAACCTGGTGGGCAATGCCATCAAGTTCACCCAGCACGGCGGGGTGACGGTCGACGGAAGCGTGGCCGAGCGCCAAGACGCGCAGGTAATGCTGCACTTCTGGGTACGCGACACGGGCATCGGTATCGAGGCGGAGCAGCAACCGCGAATCTTCGAGGCGTTTCAGCAGGTCTCCACCAAGTCGGGTCAGCGACCCGTCGGAACCGGGCTGGGCCTGACCATCGCCGCCAGCCTGGTGGCGATGATGGGCGGTCAGATCTCGGTCGACAGCGAAGAAGGCGAAGGGAGCACCTTCCACTTCACCGTGCAGCTCGAGGTCGGTGAGCAACGGGAGCCGATGCCGGCGCGCGTGGAGTCACTCTCGGGCCTTCGCGTTCTGGTGGTCGACGACAACGCGACCAGCCGACTGATGATCGAGGAGAGCCTCACGCGGTGGGGCATGCGGCCGGTGGCCGTCGCGAGCGTGCAAGCAGCGCTTCAGGCCGTGGACGAAGCCGAGTCGCCCTTCTCGCTCTTGCTCCTCGACGCGCGGGTCGCGACGGAGGACGTCGGACAGGCCCTGCGTGAGCGGGCCGGCGGCGAGACGACCCCGATCCTCCTGCTCTCCTCCGCCAGCGCCCCCGCGGCGCGCTGGGCGCGCGTGCTCCGCAAGCCCGTGCGGATCTCGGAGCTGCTCGACGCCATCACGGAGGTGCTCGGTCTGAGCGCCGCGCCCGCCGGCACGCGACACGAGACCGGCCGCACCGTGCGGCCGATGCGCGTGCTGGTCGCGGACGACAACCCGATCAACCGCCGCATCACCCTGGATCTGCTGGCCCGCCGCGGCCACCACGCCATCGCCGTGACCAACGGCGCCGAGGCCCTCGAGCAACTGGCGAAGGAGCGCTTCGATGTGGTGCTCATGGACGTGGAGATGCCCGTGATGGACGGCTTCGCCGCCACCGCACAGATCCGCGCGCGGGAGGAGGATGGAGGCGAGCACGTGCCCGTGGTCGCGATGACCGCCTACGCGATGAAGGGCGACCGCGAGCGCTGCCTGGAGGCCGGGATGGATGGCTACGTCGCCAAGCCCATGCATCCCGCCGAGCTCTTCGATGCCGTCGAGCGCTACGGCGACGAGAACGGAACGGCGCGCGCCGCGGCGGTGGAGCCTGCGGACGACGCGTTCGATCTGGACGTGGCGCTGGAGCGGACGGGCGGCAGCATGGAGCTCGTCGAGGAGCTGGCGCGCCTCTTCACCGAGCAGGGCCCGGAGCTTTCGGCCAGCGTCGATCGCGCGGCGGAAGAGGAGGATTGGGACACGCTCCGGCGCGCAGCGCACACCTTGAAAGGGTCGATCGCGCTCTTCGCGCCCAAGCGTGCGCTCTTCGCCAAGCGGGTCGAAGAGCTGGCCCGTGCACATCGCCGCGAAGGCCTGGGCGAAGCGCGGAAGGCGCTGCAGGACGAAGTGGAGCGAGTTCGCGGCGCCATCGAGGCCTTTCTCACGACGCGCAGCTGATCCGGTGTCGGATGGCGCAATCGTCAGGGCGCGTGGCAGCGGACCAGGCGCACCTCGACCTGGACGCGAGCCCCACCTAGGTCCCCGCTCCGGGGCGCACGATGTGCATGGCTCTTCCAACCGAGCGCGACGGCACTGTCGCGCGGAACCACTCGGAGGAGAACGAATGCGAGAACGACGAAAAGGACACGCGCTCTTCGGCGCCCTGCTCTTCGGCGGCGCCAGCGCCTTGGTGGCAGCGCTCGGGAGACGCTTCACGCCGGATCCGAGCCACCCCGAGATTCAGCGCTGGTATGGCTCGCTCGAGAAGTCACCCCTGACCCCTCCCGACCGCGTGTTCGGCCCGGTCTGGGGCACGCTCTGGGTGTTGCTCATCGCCTCGGGTGTCCGTGTTTGGAACGCCCCGGACAGTCGCGAGCGCACGCGCGCACTCTGGCTCTGGGCCGGCCAGCAGACGATGAACGGCATCTACTCGCCGCTCTTCTTCGGCGCGAAGCAGAAGAAGCTCGCCGCGCTTCATGTCGCAGCGCAGGTCGGCATCGCCTCGCGCTACGCCTGGGTGGCCGGCCGCGTCGATCGCGCCGCGGGATGGCTGGCCGCGCCACACGTGGCCTGGATCGCGTTCGCGACCGTGCTGGCCGAAGAGGTCGCGCGGCGGAACCCGGAGAACGAGCGGGAGCTGGAGGCGCCCACAGTTCACGCCTGAGCGCGCAGCGACTCGCAGCCGACCGCGTCGCGCCCATCCCAGCGACGGCACACCGAAAGCGCATCTCCACGCGCGCGCCGCAACGGTCGATGCGTCTTCACGATGGACGTGAACCGTGCGCGCCGGAGCCGGAGGTTCGACGGACCATGGCTCGGGGACGGGCGCGCTCGTTCGGACTCACGCGTCCGGGACCGAGATTCATTGTGACATTCTGTAATTGGCGACGCGGGACGGCGCGGCCCAAAGCCAACGCATGTGGATCACCCGAGATCGCATCGCCGGCGCGACCGTGGCCGCCCTCCTCGCCACGGTGCTCGCCGCCGTGCTCGCCGGCTGCGGCGGCGGGGCCCAGAGTTGGGCGGCGACACCCAACGGCTCGACCAGCTCGTTCACCAACCGCGTTCGTGCACAGCTGCGCTCGCGCGTGCAACAGGACGTGGCGGCGGGCGGAGAGGCGGCGGCGACGGCGTTCCAACCTTCCGTCGGCGCGGTCGACAGCGCAGTGGAGCGGATGGAGGTTCAGCCGGTCAGCCTCGGCAGCGGTGCCTCGCGCAGCAGCGGAAGCAGCCCTCCCCCGCCTTCGCCGTGGGATGCCGCCAGCCCCGAGCCCGCACCCGCCTCCAACGCGGCGGCACGGCTGGTCACGGAGGTCCAGAGCTCAGCAGCCAGCCCGACCGAAGCGCAGCCCCGCTACGCCCAGAACGTGCCGCCATCGCCCAGCGACGGAGGCACACCGCCGACCGCGACCGACGCCACCGCGCGCCAGCTCCTGATCTACGAGGCCAACCTCGGCATCGCGGTCCTCCACGTGGTCGAGATCCAGGACCAGGTCGAGGCCATGGCCCGCGAGCGCGGCGGCTTCCTCGCCACCCGCACCGACGACACCATCGTCGTCCGCGTGCCCGCCGACGCGTTCGAGCAGTTCTTGGCAGCGATTCAGGAGCTCGGCGACGTCGTCACCCGCCACGTGCAGGTCCAGGACGTATCCGAGGAGTTCCACGACGTGCAGCAGCGCATCCACACGCTCGAGGTGATGCGCGCCCGCGTCGAGCAGCTCCTGCAGGACGCCGACGACGTCCAGGCCGCGCTCGCCGTCCAGCAGCACCTGGAAGAGATCACCGTCGAGCTCGAGCAGCTCCAAGGCCGCCTCCGCTTCCTCTCGGACCGCGTCGCCTACTCCACCATCACCGTGCACTTCGCCGAGGCCACGCCGGCCTCGGAGCCCGCCTTCCGGCTGCCCTTCCGATGGCTGCAGACCCTCGGCCTCGACACCCTCCTCTCGCTGTGAGCGCCGCCATGAACCGCAACATCCTTCTCTCGCTCGTCCTCTGCGCGACCGTCGCCGGCTGCGCGCCCTCGTTCACCTTCCCGCTGCCCGAGCGCTTCGCCGTGCTCGAAGATCAGCAGACCTCGCCCGATGGATACGTCCAGCGGGCCACCACGCCCGACGGCGTCGTGGTCGGCCTGCGTGCGCTCGAGCGGCGCGTGAAGGGGACGCTGCCCTTCTGGTCCGAGGCCGTCGTCCGCCAACTCCGCGATCATCGTGGCTACGCCGTACTCGGTGAATCGGACATCCGCGCCGCCAACGGCCAGCCGGGACGTTTGGTCCGACTCGGACGCGATCTGGACGGGCACAGCTACCGCTACACCGTCGCCGTCTTCGTCACCGACGACTACATCTGGATCGCCGACGCCGGCGGGCGCGAAGAGCTCTACGCCGCGCTCGAGCCGCAGATCGAGCAGGCGATCGGCGAGCTCGCGTTCTGAGCGCCGCGACACGGCCGCCGAGAGCTCGGACACCGTGAATCCGCCTCCCACATCACGCAGGCGGACGTGTGCCCATCGCGCGATGTGAGCGACGCTGCCCTGGTCGAGAGCCGTGGAGGCGCCACGCCCGGAGAGCGCGCCGCGTCGCTGAGCGCCCGGTGACCCTCAGCGGATCTCGGGCTTCATCCCGATCAGCGTGAAGAGCTCCATGCGCGCCGCGGCGTCCCGCAAGAACACCCCGTGCAGCTTGCTCGTCGTCGTCCACGAGCCGGGCTTGCGCACGCCGCGGTAGCACATGCAGAAGTGCTGGCACTGGATGATCACGGCCACGCCCTGCGGCTGCAGCGCGTCGTTGATCGCGTCGGCGATCTGAGCGGTGAGCTTCTCCTGCACCTGCAGCCGCTTCGCGTAGACGTCGACCACACGGGCCAGCTTGCTCAGGCCGACCACGCGGCCGCCCGGGATGTAGGCCACGTGCGCCTTGCCCACGAAGGGGACGAGGTGGTGCTCGCAATGACTGTGGAGCTGGATGTCGCTCACCAGGACGAGCTCGTCGTAGCCCTCGACCTCGGTGAAGGTCTTTTCGAGGTGGACCGCAGGGTTCTCGCGATAGCCGGCGAAGTGCTCCTCGTATGCGCGGACGACGCGGCTCGGCGTCTCCAACAGGCCCTCGCGGGTCAGGTCCTCGCCGATGAAGCGGAGCAGGCCGCGGACATGGGCCTCGGCCTCTTCGATCTCTTCGGGGTCGCGCTCGGGGTACGTCATGGCGACGTGGAGTAGCACGAGCGGGCGTGACCGTCGTCACGAGGGGGTCTGGGCAGCGCGAGGCCTCCGCTTTAGTTTCCCGCGGCCATGGACATCCTGCTGATTGTCGGCTCGGAGATGGGCAACGCCGAGATGGTCGCCGACCTCGTCAAGGACGACCTCGAGGAGAAGGGCCACGAGGTCGAGATGATGACCGACGGCGGCCTCGACGAGCTCCGTCCCGCCGAGCGCGACGTCGTCCTCCTCATCAGCTCCACCACCGGCCTCGGCGACGTTCCGCAGAACGTGGAGACGCTCTACGACGAGCTGCACGAGAGCCGCCCCGACCTCTCGCACGTGCGCTACGGGCTCATCGGCATGGGCGACCGCAACTACAAGGACACGTACTGCGGCGGCCCGAAGAAGTGGGACGCGATGCTCACCGAGCTCGGCGCGCAAGTGCGTGGGCGATCAGGCTCCTGCTCGACGCCACCGACAACCCGATGCCCGACGAAGACGCGCTGGCCTGGCTGCCGAGCTGGCTGGAGCTCGTCGAGTAGGTCCGGCGCGGCGCAGACCCGCTTCCGCCCCGACGCGAACGGTCATTCACGAGGAGCGAGCTGCACGAGCACGCCAGCGCGCGTGGCGAAGCGACATCTCGGCGCCCGGACGCGATGCTCCTCTCGTGCCGGCCCGGCCCCTCCGACCTTCGTCGCGCGCGTCTACGCCCTCGCGCGGTGTGCGTCGACGTACATCGTGCGGATGATCGAGCTCGACCGGGCGTACGTGGTCGGGCGACCTCGTCGATCACGACCATTCGCTGCGGGCGGGCCGTGTCGCGCGGTGGCGTGACGGGCCTCGACCCGTTGCGGGGCGGTGCGAGGCGGACGAGCCGCGCGCCCGTCGATGAGCCGGCTACGGGCTGCGCTCGAGGATGAGCACCCGGCCACCGCGGAGCACCGCGACCCGCCGGCCCGAGGGTGAGACCGCCGGATCGCTCACGTCGCCGTCACGTGCGGCCCAGCCCTCCGGCCAGAGCAGCGTGTCCTCTCGGGTCGGCGCCACCCGGTGCAGGACCACGCCGAGGCCGCGGAGCTCCGCGAAGAAGCGCCCGTCGGGGGTCGCCGCGCCCGGCGCCAGCGGAGCCGGCGGGAGCGTGCCGGCCGCGAGCACCTCGGGCGCGCCGGCGGGCTGGGCCGAAAGGTCGAGCGGCACCACCGAGAGCTCCGCCCCGCGGGCCGCGACCACCCCCTGGGGTGCCCAGCCGAGGACCTGGAAGCCGCCGTCGTCCCCGCGAAGATCCGGCGTGAGGTCCGGGCAGGGCGCGCCGCTCGGCGCTTCGCGCGCGGCGAGCAAGGGCGTGGCGTGGGTAGCGCCGACCACCTGGCCGGCGACGATGGCCGCGGCCGGCACGATCCGCAGCACGTAGCCGTCGCAGCGCCGCTCGACGCCGGCCACCGCGAACGAGCGCGCGGGATTGAGGATGCGGAGCTCGGACTTCGCCTCGTCGGCCTCCACCTGCTCGCCCGTGGAGAGCACGAAGACGTGCGGCTGCGAGCCGCGCAGGAGCAGGTGGTCTTCGTCCAGGAAGGCGAGGGCCGAGAGGCGCTGCGCGGTCCACGCCGGCGCCGCGTGGGCCGGCCCTTCGCGCAAGGTGACCCCCGCCGTCGCCGGCGCCTCGGCGATGGCGTCGTGCGCGGCCTGCCGGCGCTCGTCCCCGATGGCCAGTCCCGGCTCGTCCATGCGCTCGAGCGCGGAGAGCGCGTCGAGGAGATGTCCCTGCTTCGCCAGCGCACGGACCACCGTCGTGGTCGCGCGGCCGACGCCCTCCGAGCGGCCGCAGTCGATTCCGTCGACGTCGCCCACCCGCAGCCGGGCGCGCCCCGGCTCACGACAGAGCACGTCGTGCAGCGCGACGACCTCGCGCGAAGTCGAGAGCGCACGATTGGAGTGACGCCGGAGCGCGCGCAGACCCTGGCGAGCGCGAGCGGCGAAGGTGCGCTCGGGCTCTCTGGCGTCGCGCGCCAGCCCGCTCGGCCGGTCCAGCCAGGGCAGCTCCACCGAGGCCGGCTCGCTCGTGCCGGCCACGGTGGTGGACACGCTCACGACGAGATCCTCGTGGCCGTCCTCGTCGCGGTCGGCCGCCGCCAGCGACACGTCGATCTCGCCCGGTGCGCGGCCTTCTGCAGCCAGCACGGCGAGATGCTCGAGCGCTCGCGGCGTCCGCTCGACGCCGAGCACCCAGAGCTCGCGGCGGGCGGCGGCGGGCTCCTCGGCGCAGGCGAGCGTGGCCTTCGCCAGCAGCCAGTGATCGCCGAGCCGGTCGATGGAGGGCTCTTCGAGGGTGCAGCCGGCGGGCGCCGCCGCGTCGTCGAGCGAGCGGGGCTCGGCGAAGGCAGCGCCGTCCCGTCGGGCGAAGAGCACACGCACCGCTCCGTCGCTCCCGCGGGCGAGCAGGAGCGCGTCGCGATCCCCGTCGCCGTCGACGTCGTCGGCCCAGAGCGCGCGGATCGATCCGTCGAGCTCCAGCGCGGCGCCCTCGACGTCGACGCGGCGCGTTCCCTCGCCGAACGCGCGATGGATTGGCTGGGCCCGCTCGCGCACTTCCGCCGGCGGCCGCTCGTGAGCCGCCCTGCGCCCCGCGTCGAGACCGAAGGGCACCGCCTCGCCGTCGCACGAGCAGCCGCTCGCGAGCAACGCGAGGATCATGACGAGCCTAGAGCACCGATTCATTCGAGATCGCCGGAAATCCGGGGCGGGACGTGGCCCATCCGCGGCCCGTGCCTCCTCGAGGATGCAATGGCCTCGCCTCGTCGGCCCGAACCACGGCTGAACCCCGTCACGCTCCCGGCTTTCTCGGCTCTCCAAACGGATTGGTGCTCTAGGCATCCGCGGGCGTTCTAAGTGTGTGGGGCGCTGAACGCAACGCGCCGGGCCGCGCCTGGGCGTGGGGCGGGGACGCGAGCCGCCTCGGAAATCCGATTGTTCCGGCAGCGGCAGAGGTGTGCTCACGGCGAACGAGCGCGTCGAGCGCGGCGGTCGAGATCCGCGGAGACGGCCGAGATGCGCCGCGGTCTCGCTCGTGTCACGGCCGTCACTTCGGCGGTGAAGTCGCCCGCGGCCCGCTCCGGTTCCCTTTTCCGGGTCGACCGAATATCGTCGCGCGGGTCGCCCGATCATGCGCGCTCCGGAACACGCTCGGCTCGTCGTCCTCTCGCTGGCCCTCGCGGTGACTGCGACGTCCCCCGCGCTCGTCCACGCGCAGGAGGGGGACACGTCCGGCGGCGAGGCGGCGAGCGGAGCGTCGCGCGAGGGATCCGGCGCCGGCGGCGCATCACCGGGTCGGAGCGAGGCGCCGGGCGACGAGAACGCGGGTTCGGCAGGGTCGAGCGGGAGTGGTGCGTCCGATGCGAGCCCGTCGAACGGAGCCGAGCGAAGCGCACCGGCAGCGAGCGCCACCTCGGACGAGCCGGCGACTGCAGCGGGTAGCGCGGACGCCCCTTCATCGGAGTCGGACGGCGAGCAGAGCGCATCGGCGGCGGCTGTCACGGGTGCAGATGCATCCAGCGCGGAGACGCCCTCCGACGCCGTGTCGGGCCGCGACGACGGCGCGGCGGCGGCTGCCACCGGTGCGGATGCACCGAGCGGAGCGGACACGTCGTCGGAGGCCTCGTCCGGCGGCCGTGAGGGCTCGGACGAGGCGCACGCGGAGCGCGCGGAAAGCGGTTCGGAGCCCGGCTCGGCCGAGGACGCGGCGGCCACGGCGATCGACGCCGAAGGCGCGGGCGAAGACGCGGGCGAAGACGCCGGCGGCGGCGCAGACGACGATGACGATGACGGCTACACCTTCACCGCGTCGATCGGCGGCGAGTACCGGCACCGCTTCATCGCCATGAGCAACATCCCGCTCGAGCCGCTCCCGCACACCGATCCAGCGACGACCGGCCGGCTCGGACAGAACTACTGGGGCGAGCAGTGGCTGCGCGCGCACATCGAGCTGAAGCTGCGTCCGATCCTGCGCCTCTACGGCGAGACCGACGTGGTCTTCGGCGTCGCCTACGGTGACCTCGCCATCGGCACCGCTCCCGCGCAGTGGGCACGCGACAGCTACGGCTACCCGGGCCTGCGCCTGCGCCAGCTCTACCTCGATTGGCTCACGCCGATCGGCCTCGTGCGGGTCGGCCAGACCGCCTTCCGCTGGGGCCTGGGCATGGTGAGCAACGACGGCGAGCAGCGGCCCGTCTTCGGCGACTACCGCTTCGGCGATTTGGTTCGCCGCGTGATGTTCGCGACCCGCCCCGGCGGACGGGACAGCGCGTTCACCATCGCGGTCGCCGGGGACTGGGTGGCCTGGGATCAGACCGCCGACTTCCAGCGCCGCGGCGATCTCGCATTCCAGGGCGTCCTGGCGGGCCTCTACGAGGAGAACGACCAGCGGGCGGGCATCTACGTCGCCTATCGTAACCAGCACAACCCGCTGAACGACGCGCTCGAGGTCTTCGTCGCCGACGCGTTCGCGGATCTGCGCTTCGACGAGCCGAGCGGCGGCAAGATCGTGACCGCGTTCGAGCTCGCCTACATCCGCGGCTCGACCAGCTACACGCGCACGCTCGCCTACCCCACCCAGGCCGTCGACCAGCTGATGGCGTTGGTCCGCCTCGGCCGCACCGAGCACAACGTCGACGTCCTCTTCGAGGGCGGCTACGCGTCAGGCGACTCGAACAGCACCGACGGCGTGCAGCGGGCGGCCGCCATGGATCCGGACCACCGCGTCGGGCTGATCCTCTTCCCCGAGGTCATCGCCTGGCAGACCGCCCGCGCGGCCTTCCTGGCGCAGTCGCCGGACGTCTACGGGCATCCCGCACGCGGTGCGTCGCTCCTGCCGACCAACGGTGGCGTGTCGGGCGCCTACTACCTCTTTCCCCACATCCTCTGGCGACCGCTCGAGTGGCTGGAGACCCGGACGGCGGCGGTCATCGCGTGGTCCTCCACCAACGTCGTCGACCCCTACGCCCAGCAGTCGCGCTCTCAGTCGGTCAACTACCGCGGCGGCGATCCGACGCGGCGCGATCTCGGCCTGGAGCTCGACGGCTCGATCCTCCTCCACGGTCCGATCGCGCGCGACGTGATCCTCAGCGGCGGCGTCGAAGGGGGCGTGCTCTTGCCCGGTCACGCGTTCGACGACGCGGCGGGCCGTCGGATGCCGCCCGTGGGGATGGTGCGGGTGCGGTTCGGAATCCGGTACTGACGGTGGGCCGGACACTCCCGGTCAGCGCCTAGATGTGAGAGGCGGAAATCGTGACCGGATGGCGGCGCGCGATGGGGCCCAGCTGTGGCTCGGTCCGACGAGGCGATGCCGAGTATCGCCGAGGAGGAACGGGCCGCAGATGGGCCCTATCCCGCCCGCGAAACGCGTTGCGATTTCCGCCGAGCACATCTAGGACCGCTGCGAGCGCGGGGGGCTCGAGCCTCTGGTCTCGGTCCGCCATCACGGTGACACGCCGCGCTCAGGGCGAGTCGCGCGAGGCGTCCAGGATCTCCCGGCACAGGCCGACGCAGCGGTCGCAGATGGCCGCGTCGGGGCCGGGGATCACCACCACGGCCGGCGGTGCGTCGCCGCAAAACGAGCACGTCACGTCGACCGAGGTGTCGCGCACCGCGGTCGCGAGCTGCTGGACGAGCTCGCGCCGCGTCCGTCGCAACTCCCCGATCGCTTCCCAGAGGGCCTTGCCTTCGCTCACCGGGAAAAGGTCGCACGAGCGCGCGGCGAGCGCCACGCAGCCGAACCGAGCCACGACTCCGACGCGGTCGGCCCTCAGGGCGTGCGGCGACGCCCGAGCGCGGCGAGCTCGATGGTCTGTACGACGCCCGCCTGGTTCTCGGAGCGACTCTTCACCATGCCCACGCCGGGCGCGACCCAGACCGTTCCCGAGCCCTGCTCGCCGCGCGGACCGAAGGCGTGCTGCTCCTCGTAGCCCACCCGCCACGCACGGTAGCGGCCGGCCGGGACCTCCACCGGCTCGCGCTCCTCCACCGTATGCCGGCGGGTCACGCGCAGGATCTCGCGGTCCGCGAACCCCCGTCGGGATGCGCATGTCGGCGCCGGTGGGATCGAACTGCGCCGTCCCCTCGAACGTCTGATGCGCGCTCAGATGCGAAGGCCAGCGCCAGCGCTCGGGCGAGTCGATCGGCGTGAGCCCGCGGCTCCGCTCCAGGATGCCGAACCAAGGCTCCTCGGCGCCGCGGCCGAAAGTGCATCGCGTGGTGAGCTGCTCCCGCGCGAGCGGGGAGCCGTCCTCGGCCGAGGTGATCTCTACGCTCCAGGCAATCTCGCGCTGGCCCGTCGGGAGCTCGCGCGCGGCGACCGCCTCGACGCGGAGCTCGGCCACCTGATCGAGCCCGCTCTGCTGCCACGTGTAGCGGCGCCATTCGCCCGGCGCAGAGGGAACGAAGGGGTTGTCGCAGCCGGCCGTCTCCGGCGCCTCCGGGGCTTCGGCCGTCTCGGTCTCGGCTTCGCCCTCCCCTCCGGCGGCGGGCTCGTCGTTCGCGATCGGCTCGATGAAGTGCGCGACCGCAGCAGGAGCCTGTCCGGCGTCGGTCTCCTCGAGCCGCACCTCCACCATCGGCGCGCGCGACTCCGGCATCGGCGTGAACTCCGGCTCCGGATCTTCGCGGAGCGCGACGTTGATCGCGATCAGCGCGATCACGACGAGCGCGAGCCCGCCCCAGACCAAGGTGCTCTTTCGACGCATGCCCGGAAACCTATCCTGCGAGCCCGAGCGCGGCGAAAAACGTTCGTGAGCCGGCGTGACGGACGATCCCGAGAACGGTCCGACGGGGCCGCTTCATTCCGCGACACGCGCCGCTGTTTTGGTCGTCCGCCGCGACTTGCCGTAGGCTCGCCGGCCATGGCGCGCACCCGAAATGCCCTCCGCACCGTCCCCGAGCTGATCGCCCACAAGCGTGACGGCAGGGAGCTGAGCGAGACCGAGATCCGATCGCTCGTCGAAGGCTTCACCGCCGGCGACGTCGCCGACTACCAGATGAGCGCGCTCGCGATGGCGATCTTCCTGCGCGGGATGACGCCGAAGGAGACCACCGCGCTCACTCTGGCCATGCGCGACAGCGGGCGGGTGGTGAAGCTGACCGGAAAAGCCGGACGGCACGTCGACAAACACTCGACCGGCGGCGTGGGCGACAAGGTCTCGATCTGCCTGGCACCGATCGTCGCCGCCTGCGGTGTGCACGTGCCGATGGTGAGCGGACGCGGGCTCGGGCACACGGGAGGCACGCTCGACAAGCTGGAGGCCATCCCCGGTTTCTCGGTCTCGATGCCGGTCGAGCGCTTCATCGCCCAGGTGCGCGATCTCGGCTGCGCGCTGATCGGTCAGACCGCCGACATCGCACCCGCGGACAAGAAGCTCTACGCCCTGCGCGACGTCACGGCGACCGTGGAGTCCATCCCGCTCATCACCGCGTCGATCCTCTCCAAGAAGCTGGCGGAGGGCATCGACGGCCTGGTGCTGGACGTGAAGGTCGGCCGCGGCGCGTTCATGAAGACGCTGGACGACGCGCGGGCGTTGGCGAGCTCGCTGGTGCGGGTCGGCAAGCTCGCGAAGAAGCAGGTCACGGCCGTGCTCACCACGATGGAGTCGCCGCTCGGCCGCACCGTCGGCAACGCGCTCGAGACCCGCGAGGCGATCGAGGTGCTGCACGGCGGCGGTCCGAGCGACCTGAAAGAGGTCACGTTCGTGCTCGGCGCCGAGATGCTGCGCGCTGGCCAAGGTCGCGAAGACCGAGGCGGCGGCGCGCGCGCTCATGCAGAAGGCGATCGACGAGGGCGAGGCCGCGGCGTGCATGCGGCGCGTGGTGGAAGCACAGGGCGGCGACGCCCGCGTCGTGGACGAGCCCGATCGGCTCCCGAAGGCACCCTCGATCGTCCGCGTGAAGGCGCAGAAGAGCGGGTTCGTGCATCGCATCGACGCGCTCGAGGTCGGGCTCACCGGCGTCGCGCTCGGCGCCGGCCGCACCCGCGCCGATCAGGACGTCGACCCCGCGGTCGGCATCGTGCTGAAGGCGACCCGCGGCGACCGGGTGAAGGAAGGCGACGTGGTCGCCGAGCTGCACGTGCGTGCTCGCGCAGGCACCAAGCCGCACGCCGAGCGCGTCGCCGCCGCATTCGAGATCAAAGGACGCGCGCCGGGCGTGCAGCCGCTCGTCCTCGACGTGATCCGGCGCTGAAGGTCGGCAGACTCGTTCGGACGCGAGCTCGCCCCGTCAGAATCCGCGCGTCTTGCAGATGATCTCGTTCATGATCTCGCGCGTGCCGCCGCCGATCGGATAGAGCCGCGCGTCGCGGTAGAGGCGCTCGACCAACACTTCGCGCATGTAGCCGTAGCCGCCGTGGATCTGGACCGCCTGATCCACGACCTCCGAGCACATGTCGGTGGCCGCGTTCTTGGCCATCGCGGCGAGGGCCGGATCCTCTTCGCCGCGCGCGTACCGAACGGCGAGCTCCCCGGTCAGCGAGCGCGCCGCGGCCAGCTTGGTCGCCATGTCGGCGAGCTTGTGGCGGATGACCTGGAAGCCGGCCACCGGTCGCCCGAACGCCCTCCGCTCCTTCGCATACGCGCTCGCTTCGCGCAGCGCCAGCTCGGCGATGGCCACACACTGCCCCGCCAACATCAGCCGCTCCTGGGTGAAGTTGGTCATGATGGCGATGAAGCCCGCGTTCTCGATGCCGATCAGGTTCGAGGCCGGCACCCGGCAGTCCTCGAACGCGAGCTCCGCCGTGTCGCTGGCCCACCAGCCGGTCTTCTCGAGCTTCTTGCTGACCGAGAACCCCGGCGTCCCCCGTTCGATGACCAAGAGCGAGACCCCGCCGTGGCCTTCGCCCCCCGTTCGGACCGCCGCCGTCACGAAGTCCGCGCGGCACCCCGACGTGATGAAGGTCTTGCTCCCGTTCACCACGAAGAAGTCGCCATCGCGAGTCGCGCGGGTCCGGAGCGCGGCGACGTCGCTGCCCCCTCCCGGCTCGGTGATCGCCAAGGCCGCCACCTTCTCGCCGCGCAAGACCGGGCGAACGAAGCGTTCCCGCTGCTCCGGCGTGCCGTGCTTCAGGATGGGAGGCAGCGCGATCGCGTGACTGCCGAGCCCCACGCAGGTGCCGACCGAATGCCCGGCGAGGATCATCTCCTCCGCAGACACGAGCATGTGCGTCGCGTCGCCACCGCTGCCTCCGACGTCCTCGGAGTAGGCGATGCCCAGGATCGAGGCCTCGCCCGCCTTCCCGTAGAGCGCGAGCGGGAACTCGCCCTGCTCTTCCCACGCATGCGCGTGCGGCGCGATCTCGCGGGCAGCCCAACGTCGCACCTCCGCTCTCAGCGCGCGGTGCTCATCCGTCTCGAAGAGATAGCTCATCGCGCGCTCAGCATACTCGACCCGCTTCGCGCCAGCCGGCGAGAAGCGGGGGACCATGATCGTCGACCACCGCCCGGAAGTGGTCGACAGCCCGAGCGACGAGTCTGCGCCCGCGTCACCAGAGCGGGTTCCCTCCGTCGCGGTCCGTACACCGCGGCGCGCGCGAGAGCCCCCGAGCGTGGCTCGGTCCCAGGGCGCGTGGCGGCCCGCCACGAATGAGGCGGCGCCGCGGAGCAGCCGCACGGGAGCGAGTGCGCGCGTTCGCTGGACCGCCGCTTGCTCGGTGCTTGTTCGAAATCACGCAAGAGGGACCCGAATGCAGACCCGCCACCTGCTCACGATCCAGCGTGCGCAACACTTCGTCGCCGACGCCATGTGCGCGTTCCACCAGCAGCTCGCCGCCGCCTTGCGCGGCGACCCCGAAGGTTGTCGCACCGCCCACCGGCAGGCGGCCTACGCGACCGCCGAGGCCATCCGCGCGGCCCGTGACCTGCTCTATCGCGATGGGCAGAACGAGGAGCGGCCCGAGCCCGCAGGCTGAGCTCGCCGTGACGAGAGGGCGGCTCCCGGATCCCCGGAGCCGGCCAGTCATCCGACCTGGCAAGCCGCCCGATCCGGCAGGTCACCCAATCCGGAGGGGAGCCGCGGCAAGCCCCGTGGAGCCTCGTCGTCGCGCGGTGATCGCAGCGCCGCAAGAACGAGCGTGGTGCGCCAAACGACGACGGCGCCGCCCTCCCGAAGGAAAGCAGCGCCGTGCCGTGCTCGCGGGAGCGTCTTGGAGGGTTACTCCTCGCTCGCCGCCGCCATCGCCTCCTCGTGGTGCTTCTCTTCCGCCGGCGCAGCCGCGTCCTCGACCACCACCTCGAGGCAATCGTAGGCCGCCAAGCCGGTGCCGGCCGGGAGCAGACGTCCCATCAGCACGTTCTCCTTGAGGCCGCGAAGCTCGTCCACCTTGCCGTTGATGGCGGCCTCGGTGAGGACCTTCGTGGTCTCCTGGAAGGAAGACGCGCTGAGGAACGACTCCGTAGAGAGCGAGGCCTTGGTGATGCCGAGCAGGAGAGGCTCCGCCACCGCGGGCTGCCCGCCCTTGGCGATGACCTTGCTGTTCTCGCGCTCGAACTCGGACTTGTCGACCTGCTCGTCCGCGAGGAAGCGGGTGTCACCGGGACCGCCGACCATCTCGCCCGTGCGCGCGTCCTTCTCCGGAGGCCGGATCCGGACCCGCCGCAGCATCATGCGGACGATGGTCTCGATGTGCTTGTCGTTGATCGAGACGCCCTGGAGCCGATAGACCTGCTGGATTTCGTTCACCAACCAGGCCGCGAGCTCCTTCTCGCCCTTGATCTTGAGGATGTCGTGCGGGTTCGCGGGGCCGTCCATCAGCGCCTCGCCGGCCCGGACGTAGTCGCCCTCCTTGACCGTGAGGTGCTTGCCCTTGGCGATGAGGAACTCGCGCGCGTCGCCGAGCTCGGGCGTGATGATGACCTTGCGCTTGCCCTTGGTGTCCTTGCCGAAGCTCACCGTCCCGTCGATCTCCGCCACGATGGCGTGATCCTTCGGCTTGCGGGCCTCGAAGAGCTCCGCCACGCGGGGCAGGCCGCCGGTGATGTCCTTCGTCTTGGTGGTCTCGCGCGGGATCTTCGCGAGGATCTCGCCCGCGTCGACTTCCTGCCCGTCCGCCGGGATGATGTTCGACCCGACCGGCAGGAAGTAGCGCGCGAGGTTCTCGCCCACGCCCGTCTTCCTGGTCTCGTTCGTCGCCGGATCCTTGATGCTGATCCGGGGACGCGCGCCCGCGTCGCGGGACTCGATGACCACGCGCCGAGACAGACCGGTCACCTCGTCGAGCTTCTCCTCCATGGTGACGCCGTCGACGATGTCGCCGTAGCCCACCACGCCGGAGACCTCGGTGATGATCGGGATGGCGTAGGGGTCCCACTCGGCGAGCAGCGTCTGCCGCTCGACGCGGTCCCCGTCCTTCACCTTGAGGAAGGCGCCGTACACCAGGTGGTACTGCTCCTTCTCGCGGCCGGACTCGTCGACAATCTTCAGGATGCCGTGGCGGTTCATCACCACCGTGCTGGCGTCCTTCTTCGCGACGATCTTGACGTTCTCGAGCTTGACCCGACCCTCGAAGCGGTTCTCGAGGCTGGACTGCTCGATCTTGCCGCGCGCCGCCGCGCCACCGATGTGGAAGGTCCGCATGGTGAGCTGCGTGCCCGGCTCGCCGATGGACTGAGCCGCGATGACGCCGACGGCCTCGCCCATGTTCACCCCGTAACCGCGCGCCAGATCACGCCCGTAGCACAGGGCGCAGATCCCGCGGCGGACCTGACAGGTGAGCACCGAGCGGATGACCACCTTCTCGATGCCGGCTTCCTCGATGTCGACGACCTTCTGCTCGTCAATCTCGTCACCGGCGTGGACGATGACCGTCTCGTCGTCGCGCGGGTCGACGACATCCTCGAGCGCGGTGCGGCCGAGGATGCGCTCGTCGAGGCCCTGGACGACCTCGCCACCCTCCTCGAGCTTGGTGACCTCGATGCCGTCGAGCGTGCCGCAGTCGTAGACCGTGACCACCGCGTCCTGGGCGACGTCGACGAGACGGCGCGTCAGGTACCCGGAGTTCGCGGTCTTGAGCGCGGTGTCGGCCAGACCCTTACGCGCGCCGTGCGTCGAGATGAAGTACTGCAAGACCGTCAGACCCTCACGGAAGTTCGCCGTGATGGGCGTCTCGATGATCTCGCCGCTCGGCTTGGCCATCAGGCCACGCATGCCGGCCAGCTGACGAATCTGCTGGTTCGAGCCACGGGCGCCGGAGTCGGCCATCATGAAGATGGGGTTGAAGGAAGCGGTCTCCTTCTCCTTCCCGTCCGACGGATCGATGGTCGTCTCTTTGCCGATGCCCTCCAGCAGGTCCTTCGCCACCTGGTCGGACGCGGCCGCCCAGATGTCGACGATCTTGTTGTAGCGCTCACCGTCGGTGATCAGACCTTCCTGGTACTGCTCGATGACGGTTTCGACGTCGGCCTGCGACTGGGCGAGGATGTGCTTCTTGCTCTCCGGGATCGTCATGTCGTCCATGCAGATGGAGACACCTGCCTGGGTGGACATCTCGAACCCGAGCGTGCGGAGGCGGTCCGCCAGAAGCACCGTCGCCTTGTTGCGGCTGCGGCGGTAGCAGTCGTCGATCAGATGCGACAGGGCCTTCTTGTCGAGGACCTTGTTCACCAGATCGAACGTGACCTCCTCGGGGAGGATCTCGTTGACCAGCACCCGGCCGACCGTCGTGTCGAGGATCTCGCCCTCGACCCGGCAGCGGATGCGCGCGTGGAGCTCGACCTCACCGGCGTCGTAGGCCATCCGCACCTCCTCCGGAGAGGAGAAGACGGCCTTGACCTGGAGCTCGCGGGCCTTCTGACGCTCGGCCTCGCCGAGCTTCGCCCAGCCCTCGCCCGTCAGCTTGTCCGCCGCCTCGGGGCGCTCACCCCGCG
Organism: uncultured Pseudomonadota bacterium; assembly: GCA_963832725.1. Classification (GTDB taxonomy): domain Bacteria; phylum Myxococcota_A; class Polyangia; order Polyangiales; family Sandaracinaceae; genus JAEZBP01. The sequence continues at coordinate 987,233 of CAWHVG010000002.1, read as the reverse complement.
CGAAGGGACGCTGGCGGGTCATGTAGTAGAGCCCGAGGACGATGTCCTGCGTCGGGTTGATGATGGGGCGTCCGCTCGCGGGCGAGAGGATGTTGTTCGTGCTCATCATGAGCACGCGCGCCTCCATCTGGGCCTCGACCGAGAGCGGCACGTGGACCGCCATCTGGTCGCCGTCGAAGTCGGCGTTGAAGGCCGTGCAGACCAGCGGGTGAAGCTGGATCGCCTTGCCCTCGATCAGGACCGGCTCGAAGGACTGGATGCCGAGTCGGTGGAGGGTGGGTGCACGGTTGAGCATCACCGGGTGCTCGGTGATGACCTCTTCCAGGATGTCCCAGACCTCCGGCTTCTCCTTCTCGACCAGCTTCTTCGCGCTCTTGATGGTCGTGACGTAGCCGCGCTCTTCGAGCTTGTTGTAGATGAACGGCTTGAAGAGCTCGAGCGCCATCTTCTTCGGCAGCCCGCACTGGTGAAGGCGCAGACCCGGGCCGACCACGATGACCGAACGGCCCGAGTAGTCGACGCGCTTACCGAGGAGGTTCTGGCGGAAGCGGCCCTGCTTGCCCTTGAGCATGTCGCTCAGGGACTTCAGCGGACGCTTGTTCGGACCGGTGATGGTCTTGCCGCGGCGGCCGTTGTCGAAGAGGGCGTCGACCGCCTCCTGCAGCATCCGCCGCTCGTTCCGGATGATGATCTCCGGCGCGTTCAGCTCGATGAGGCGCTTGAGGCGGTTGTTACGGTTGATGACGCGGCGGTAGAGGTCGTTGAGGTCCGACGTCGCGAAGCGGCCGCCGTCGAGGGGGACCAGCGGGCGCAGATCCGGCGGCAGCACCGGGATCACCGTCAGCATCATCCACTCGGGGCGGTTCCCCGACTCCTTGAAGGCCTCGATGACCTTCAGGCGCTTGGCGAACTTCTTCCGCTTGGCCTCGCTGGAGGCCTCCTTCATGTCGACGCGCAGCGTCTCGGCCATGCCGTGGACGTCGACGTCCCGGAGCATCTCCAGGATCGCCTCGCCGCCCATGCCGGCCTTGAACGAGTCCCAGCCGAACTCGTCGCAGAGCTCCTGGTAGCGCTCCTCCGTGAGGACCTCGCCCTTCTCGAGCGGGGTCTCCATCGCGTCGAGCACGACGTAGCTCTCGCAGTAGAGGATCCTCTCGAGGTCCTTGAGCGAGATGTCGAGGATGGCGCCGATGCGCGACGGCAGGCTCTTCATGAACCAGATGTGCGCGACCGGCGTGGCCAGCGTGATGTGGCCGAGCCGCTCACGACGCACCTTGGACTGAATGACCTCGACGCCGCACTTCTCGCACACGATCCCACGGTGCTTCATGCGCTTGTACTTGCCGCAGATGCACTCGTAGTCCTTCACCGGACCGAAGATCTTCGCGCAGAAGAGCCCGTCCCGCTCCGGCTTGAACGTGCGGTAGTTGATCGTCTCCGGCTTCTTGACCTCACCGTGCGACCACTCGCGGATCTTCTCGGGCGACGCCAGCGAGATCCGGATGGCGGAGAAAGAGAGCGGATCCTTGGGCTTTTCGAAAAAGCTGAAAATGTCCTTCATTGGATCACTCCTCCTCGGCGGCGAGGGCTTCGTCGCGGCGGTGTGGGCTCTCGATCAGCTCGACGTTCAGGCAGAGGGCCTGAAGCTCTTTCATCAGCACGTTGAAGCTCTCCGGCAGGCCGGCGTCGAGGTTGTACTCACCCTTGACGATGGCCTCGTACATGCGGGTCCGTCCCTGGACGTCGTCGGACTTGACGGTCAGGAACTCCTGGAGGGCGTGGGCCGCGCCGTAGGCCTCCATCGCCCAGACCTCCATCTCGCCGAGACGCTGGCCACCGAACTGGGCCTTGCCTCCCAGAGGCTGCTGGGTGACGAGCGAGTACGGGCCGATGCTCCGCGCGTGGATCTTGTCGTCCACGAGGTGGTGGAGCTTCAGCATGTACACGACGCCGACGGTCACGTCCTTGTGGAAGGCCTCGCCGGTGCGTCCGTCGTAGAGCACCGTCTGGCCCGAGTCCTGCGAGCTCACGTGGTAGAGCGGCGAGCTCATGCTCTCCTTCTCGGCCGTCGCGCGGACGAGACGCAGCAGGTTCTTGATCTCCGACTCGTGCGCGCCGTCGAAGACCGGCGTGGCGAGCTGGAGGCCGCCGTAGAACTTGCTGGCGAGCGCCGGAAGCTCGTCGACGGGCACCTGCTCGATGAGCGTCTTGGTCTCACCCGAGTTGTAGATCGAGAGCAGGTGCTCGCGGAGCGGCTCCCCGGCGAAGCCCTTCTCTTCCATCAGCTCGTGGAGCTGACGGCCGAGGAGGTAACCGGCCCAGCCGAGGTGGGTCTCGAGGATCTGACCCACGTTCATGCGGCTGGGAACGCCGAGCGGGTTGAGGACGATGTCGACCGGCGTGCCGTCGGGGAGGAAGGGAAGGTCCTCCTCCGGCAGGATCCGGCTGACGACACCCTTGTTCCCGTGACGACCGGCCATCTTGTCGCCGACCTGGAGCTTGCGCTTGATGGCGATGTAGACCTTCACCATCTTGATGACGCCCGGGGGAAGCTCGTCGCCCTTGCTGAGCTTGGCGATCTTCTCCTGGAAGAGCATCTCGACGGCCTGGGTCTGCTCCTCGAGCTGCTCGAGGATGCTGGCGATCGTCTCCTGGCCCTTCTCGACCTCGATGTCCTTCCAGTACTTCTTCGGAATCGGGTCGAGCTCGCCGGCGGTGATCTTCACGCCCTTGGCGAGGAGCACCTTGCCCTTGTCGTCCACCAGCTTGCCGGCGGTCGTGCGGCCGAGGAGCAGCTTGCGCACGCGATCGTAAGCGGACTCGCGGATGATCTTGATCTCATCCGCCATGTCCTTCTCGAGCTTCGCGCGCTCCTGATCCTCGATCTCGCGGGCGCGATCGTCCTTCTCGGTGCCCTTGCGCGAGAACACGCGGGCGTTGATCACGACGCCCCCGACGCCCGGCGGGACGCGCAGCGACGTGTCCCGCACGTCGCCCGCCTTCTCACCGAAGATGGCGCGGAGGAGCTTCTCCTCGGGAGAGAGCTGGGTCTCGCCCTTCGGCGTGATCTTGCCGACCAGGATGTCGCCGCTCTTCACCTCGGCGCCGATGCGGACGATGCCGCTGTCGTCGAGGTCCTTGAGCGCCTCCTCACCCACGTTCGGGATGTCGCGGGTGATCTCCTCCTTGCCGAGCTTGGTGTCACGGGCGACGCACTCGAATTCCTCGATGTGCACGGAGGTGTAGATGTCCTCCTTCGCGATCCGCTCGGAGATGAGGATGGAGTCCTCGAAGTTGTACCCACCCCAGGGCATGAACGCGACGACCACGTTCCGGCCCAGGGCCAGGTCGCCCATGTCGCAGCTCGGACCGTCGGCGATGACGTCGCCGGCCTTCACCTTCTCACCGGGGCGGATGACCGGCTTCTGCGTGTAGCTCGTGCTCTGGTTGGAGCGCTGGAACTTGTGCAGCCGGTAGATATCCGGGAAAGCGCCTGCCTCCCCTTCCGCCTTGATGACGATACGGGTCGCGTCGACCGAGTCGACGGTGCCGTCCCGCTTGGCGAGGATGCAGACACCCGAGTCACGGGCCACCTTCGCCTCGAGGCCGGTGCCGACGATCGGCGCGTGCGTGCGGATGAGCGGCACGGCCTGCCGCTGCATGTTCGAGCCCATCAGCGCGCGGTTCGCGTCGTCGTGCTCGAGGAAGGGGATCAGCGACGCGGCTACGGAGACGAGCTGGTTCGGGGACACGTCCATCAGGTTGATCTGATCGGGCGTGACCATGACCGTGTCGCCGTTGTGGCGGGCGCTGACCAGGTTCGCGTTCAGCTTGTTGTTCTCGTCGATCGTCGCGTTCGCCTGGGCGATGTAGTAGCCCTCCTCCTCGAGCGCGCTGAACCAGCGAACGTCCGTCGTCACGACGCTGTCCACCACCTTGCGGTAGGGCGTCTCGACGAAGCCGTACTCGTTCACGCGGGCGTGCGTGGAGAGCGACGCGATGAGACCGATGTTCGGACCTTCAGGGGTCTCGATCGGGCAGATTCGGCCGTAGTGCGTGGCGTGGACGTCGCGCACCTCGAAGCCCGCACGCTCGCGGGTCAGACCGCCCGGCCCGAGCGCGGACAGGCGGCGCTTGTGCGTCACCTCGCTCAGCGGGTTGGTCTGGTCCATGAACTGCGAGAGCTGGCTCGAGCCGAAGTACTCCTTGACGACCGCGCTGACCGGCTTGGCGTTGATCAGGTCGTGCGGCATGAGCGTCTCGATTTCCTGAGACATGCTCATGCGCTCCTTGATCGCGCGCTCCATGCGAACCAGGCCGATGCGGTACTGGTTCTCCATGAGCTCGCCGACCGCGCGCACGCGACGGTTACCGAGGTGGTCGATGTCGTCGACCGAGCCGCGGCCGTTCTTCAGCTCGATGAGGTGCTTGACCGTGTGGAGGATGTCGAGCTCCGTCAGCACCGACGACTTCGCGTCGTCGATGTCCGGCCGGTTCGGGTCCTCTTCCTTGTAGAACTTGTAGTTCAGCTTCAGCCGGCCGACCTTGCTCAGGTCGTAACGCTCCGGGTTGAAGAAGAGGTTGTGGAAGAGGGTCTTCGCCGTCTCGAATGTGGGCGGATTGCCCGGGCGCAGGCGACGGAAGATCTCGACGATCGCCTCGTCTTGCGTGTTGACCTTGTCGGCGATGAGCGTGTCGCGCAGGTAGCTGCCGACGTTGAGGCCGTCGATGAAGAGGACGCGGAAGCTCTCGATGCCGGCCTCGCGGGCGCCCTCGAGCTTCTCCTCGGTGACCTCCTCGTTGACGCCGAGCAGGACCTCGCCGGTCTCCTCGTCGATGATGTCCTCGGCGCTGATCTTGCCGATGACCTCGGCCGCCTCCAGCGGGAGCCGGTCGATCCCGGCCGCCTTCAGCTTGCGGATGGCCGCCCGGGTGAACTTGCGGTTCTTCCGGACCACGACGTCGTCGTCGACCTTGATGTCGCGCGTCGCGCGCTGACCGGGCAGGAGATCGAACTCGATCGACTTCGAGTACGCACCGTGGTTCTCGACGAAGACCGTCTCGGTGTCGTAGTAGAAGTTGAGGAGATCCTGCGTGCTGTAGCCGAGCGCCTTGAGCAGCACGGTCGCGTGCAGCTTCCGGCGGCGGTCGATGCGGACGTAGAGCAGGTCCTTCGGGTCGAACTCGAAGTCGAGCCAGCTCCCGCGGTAGGGGATGACGCGCGCCTGGTAGAGGAGCTTGCCAGAGCTGTGGGTCTTGCCCTTGTCGTGGTCGAAGAAGACGCCCGGGCTGCGGTGCAGCTGGCTGACGACGACACGCTCCGTCCCGTTGATGATGAACGTGCCGTTCTCCGTCATCAGCGGGATCTCGCCGAAGTAGACCTCCTGCTCCTTGATGTCGCGGACGGTCTTCTCCGAGCCCTCACCACCCGTATCGTAGATGATGAGCTGGATGGTGACCTTGATCGGCGCAGCGAAGGTCATCCCCCGCTGGATGCACTCCTCGACGTCGTACTTCGGACGCTCGAGGGTGTAGCCGACGAACATCAGCTCGCTGGTGCCGTTGAAATCCCGGATCGGGAAGACGCTCTTGAACACCCCTTGCAGGCCGATGTCGATCCGCTCATGCGGCGGGACGTTGGCCTGGAGGAATTTCTCGTAGGACCTCTTCTGGATGTCGATGAGGTTCGGGACTTCAATGATCTGATTGATCTTCCCGAAGCTGTGGCGGATGCGGAAGTTGGTCTGAATCATCGACGCCATTTTCGCGGAGCTCCCTGTCGACCGAAGTAAACGCTGCGCCGGTCATCGCAGGTGACGTGGGGGGCCACCCCAGTCCCACCGTCCATAAAGCAAAGCGAGCGATCAGAACCCGGAGGCGCCCCGCGCGGCGGGGTCGAGGCGCCTGAAGAGGCGACGCTTAAACGCCCGCGGGCGGAGGATGCATGTCCCCCGCGCCGCAGCCGTTCGGCAGCGGAAATACCAAGACGCCACAGACGACGGAGCATCCTTCCGGCCGGGCTGCCGGAAGGACGCCGCGTCGCGGGCACGAACCCAGACTGAACGAGGGAAGGTGCACTACTTGAGCGTGACCTTCGCCCCGGCGTCCTCGAGCTTCTTCTTGATCTCCTCGGCCTCTTCCTTGGAGACGTTCTCCTTGACGGCCTTCGGAGCGCTCTCGACCAGGTTCTTCGCGTCGGCCAGGCCGAGCGCGGTGACCTCGCGGACCGCCTTGATGACGTTGATCTTCTTGGCGCCTGCCTCGGTGAGCTCGACCGTGAACTCGGTCTGCTCCTCGACGGCCTCCGCCGGGGCAGCCGGGCCGGCACCGGCAACCGCGACCGGCGCAGCCGAGACGCCCCACTTTTCCTCGAGCTGCTTCACGAGGTTGGCCACGTCCATGACGGTCCAGGAGCTGAGCTCCTCCACCATCTGATCCACATTCATGTTCGCCATCGTCCTAGATCCTTCTTCATCCAAGCCGCTCACTGGGGTCTGTACAGTGTGCGAATATGTTCTTTGATTCCCGCCCGCAGGCGGTGTCGACCGTTTTGGGAGGACTGGGCCCTCCCGTTGCGACTAGCCCTGGCCTTCCAGCTGGCGGCGGCGGGCGTCGAGCGCGTAGAGGAGGTTCTGGGCCGGAGCCATCACCTGGCGGACCAGGCTCTGGGCCGGAGCGTTCATCTGCGCCAGCAACATGGCGCGGAGCTCGTCCTTGCCCGGAAGCGTCGCGAGCTCACGCTCGACCCGCTCCCCGGTGAGGAACTCGCCCTCCATGATGCCGCCCTTGACCTCGAGCTTCTCGTTGTCGTCGCTCTCCTTGCGGAACTTGCTGATGATCTTGGCCGCGACCGAGGGATCCTCGAACGACCAAGCCACCCCCGTCATTCCGGTGAGCGACTTCCAGAGGCCATCGTGAGCATCGAGCGGGCCGCCCTTGAGCGCCTGCTTGATGAGGCGGTTCTTCACCACCTTGTACACGACCCCCGCCTCGCGGAAGCGGGAGCGCAGCTCGGTGATGCTGGGGACGTCGATGCCGGCGAAGTTCACGAGCACGACCGCGGTCGCGCGATCGAAACGCTCCTTCACCTCTCCGACGACCTCGGCCTTCATTGCGCGCGTACCCATGTCAGGCCTCCGCCGTCGCCGCCGCGATGCTCGCGGGGTCGATTCTGATGCCCGGGCCCATCGTGGTGCTCAACGTGATGCTCCGGAGGTACGTCCCCTTGGCAGACGCGGGCTTCGCGCGCAAGAGGGCATCCAACAGAGCGCGCGAGTTCCCCGCCAGCTTGTCGGGATCGAACGAGCGCTTGCCGACCGGCGCGTGGACGATGCCCGCGCGCTCGACGCGGAACTCGACCTTGCCGGCCTTCACGTCGCTGACGGCCTTGGTCACGTCGAAGGTGACCGTCCCGACCTTGGGGTTGGGCATGAGGCCACGCGGACCGAGCACACGCCCGAGCCGGCCGACCTGACCCATCATGTCGGGGGTCGCCACGACGGTGTCGAAATCGAGCCAGCCCTCCTGGACCTTCTGGACCAGGTCGTCGGCGCCCACGAAATCGGCACCGGCTGCCTCGGCCTCGTTCGCCTTCTCGCCCTTCGCGAACACCAGAACGCGGACGGTCTTGCCGATACCATGCGGCAAGACCGTTGCGCCGCGGACCATCTGATCGGCGTGCTTGGGATTCACGCCGAGCCGGACCGCCAGGTCCACGCTCTCGTCGAACTTGGCGAAAGACGCCTCCTTCACGAGCTCGCAGGCCTCGGTGAGCGCGTAGAGGCGGGCACGATCGACCTTGGCAATCGCCTCGCTTCGCCTTCTACCGGGTTTCATCTCATCCTCCTCGTGGCGAGACGGGGACCGTCATCCGACGGCTTACCCGGAGCTCGCCTCCCACGCTGTCGTGGTATGCGCCGGCCGAACGCCGGACGCGAATCTCTGGTGTGCCCGTGGCGGGCTGGCAAGGGTCAGTCGACGACGTCGACGCCCATCGAGCGGGCCGTGCCCGCCAGGGACTTCATCGCCGTCTCGATCGAGGCGGCGTTCATGTCCTGGATCTTCTCCTCCGCGAGCTTGCGGAGCTGCGCCTGGGTGATCTGGCCGACCTTGTCCTTGTTCGGACGCGCCGAGCCCGAGCCGGGCTTCTTGCCGATCTTCAGGCCGAGCTCACGCTTGATCAGGACCGACGCCGGCGGCGTCTTGGTGATGAACGTGAAGCTCCGGTCCGCGTAGACCGTGATCACGACCGGGATGATCAGCCCATCCTGCTTCTGCGTACGGGAGTTGAAGTCCTTGCAGAACTGCATGATATTCACGCCGTGCTGGCCGAGCGCGGGACCGACCGGCGGCGAGGGGTTGGCCTTGCCTGCCGGGAGCTGCAGCTTGATCTGTCCGGTGACCTTCTTCATGACCCGCTTCCTCGGGTGCCGTCGCACCCAGGGGCGCTGGCGATGGCGCGCCCCTCGAAATCCAAGTGGCTGGAAAATCCCAGTGTTGGAAAATCCGGTGCTGGTTGACTCTCAGACGGTCTTCTCGACCTGGCCGTAGTCGAGCTCGACCGGCGTCGCGCGGCCGAAGATCGAGACGAGGACCTTGACCTTCTGCTTGTCGTGGTTGACCTCTTCGACCGTCCCCGTGAAGTTCGCGAACGCTTCGTCGATCACCCGGACGTGGTCGCCCGCCTCGAAGACGACCTTCGGCTTGGGCTTGGCCGCGCCCTCGGCGACCTGCTGCGCGATCTGCGCGATCTCGGGCGTGGGTACCACCGTCGGGTGACGCCCACCGATGAAGTTGCTGACCTTGGGGGTGTCCTTGACCAGGTGCCAGGACTCGTCCGTCATCTCCATGTTGATGAAGACGTACCCAGGGTAGAAGTTGCGGCTCGTCACGCGGCGCCCGCTCGGCCGGTTCTCGGTGACGTTCTCCTTCGGGATCAGGATCTCGCCGAAGAACTCGTCCATCCCGTTCTGCCGGATCCGCTCCTCGAGCGAGGCCTTCACCTTGCCCTCGTAGCCGGAGTAGGCCTGGATCACGTACCACTTCTTCGACATCGAAAAGGTCCTGGTTCCCGCGGCAGGCGCCCCCTCGCCGCGGTCATCGAAAGATGGAGCCCTCGGGCCGGTACCGCCTACGAGGTCTGGTAGATGAGGTCCGTGAACGCGGACCAGAGAGCGTCGAACGCGCCGAGATACGCGGCCGCGATGATCGAGGTGACGATGACGACGATCGTCGAGGTCCAGGTCTCCCGCCGCGACGGCCAGGTGACCTTTGCCAGCTCCCCCGCGACCTCGTGGGCCAGCGGGTTCAGCCGGGGATGCCGGTAGAGCAGGAGGCCGGTGAGCAGGCCGAGGATGGCCGCCACACCCGAGACGATGAGGTCCTTCGGCTCGGCGAAGTAGCCCCAGATCAGGGCGATCAGCTTGTCGCTGATGAAGAACGTCACACCCGCGATCAGGACGAACCCGAACTGGACCCAGCGCTCCAGACCGAGCGTCTTCGCTTCCGCCGACGCACCTTGGGTCTCTTCGCTGTACGTTTCTTCAGACATCGTGTCGCCTCGTGCCACCCGGCCCCGCCGCGGGGGCCCGTACCCTAGCGGGCTGTGGGGCAGCAGGCCAGGAGGGGCTCGAACCCCCGACCTGCGGATTTGGAATCCGCTGCTCTACCAACTGAGCTACTGGCCTTCGTCTCTCGCGTCCGCCTACTTCGACTCGCGGTGCACCGTGTGCTTCTTGCAGTGCGGACAGTACTTCTTGAGTGCCAGCCGTTCCTGCTGGCCCGGCCGATTGGCCTTCGTCTTCTTGTAGTTACGCGCGCCGCACTCGTCACAGACGAGCGCGACGCGCTGCCTCTCGCCCATCGGAGAGGGCGCTACTCGATGATCTTGGTGATGACGCCGGCACCGACGGTGCGGCCGCCCTCGCGGATGGCGAAGCGCTGCTTCTCTTCCATCGCGACCGGCGTGATGAGCTCGACGCCCATGGCGACGTTGTCGCCCGGCATCACCATCTTGACGTCGTCGCCCAGCTTGATGCTGCCCGTGACGTCCGTGGTGCGCATGTAGAACTGCGGCCGGTAGCCGTCGAAGAAGGGCTTGTGGCGACCGCCCTCTTCCTTCTTCAGCACGTAGACCTCGCAGTCGAACTTCACGTGCGGGGTCACCGAGCCCGGAGCCGCCAGGACCTGGCCGCGCTCCACGTCTTCCTTGTCGATGCCGCGGAGAAGGCAGCCGACGTTGTCGCCCGCTTGGCCGCTGTCGAGCAGCTTGCGGAACATCTCCACGCCCGTGACCGTGGTCTTGCGCGTGTCGGCGAAGCCGACGATCTCGACCTCGTCGCCGACCTTGATCACGCCGCGCTCGATGCGCCCCGTCACCACCGTCCCGCGGCCCTTGATTGAGAACACGTCCTCGATGGCCATCAGGAAGGGCTTGTCCGTCTCGCGGACCGGCTCCGGGATGAAGTCGTCGATGGCAGCGACCAGCTCCTCGATCGACTTCACGCCCATCTCCTTGCCCTGCAGGGCCAGGAGCGCCGAGCCACGGACCACCGGGGCGTTGTCGCCGTCGAACTGGTAGCTGCTGAGGAGGTCACGGACCTCCATCTCGACCAGCTCGAGCAGATCGGGGTCGTCGACCGCGTCCACCTTGTTCAGGAAGACCACGATGCGCGGCACGCCGACCTGGCGGGCGAGGAGCACGTGCTCCTTCGTCTGCGGCATCGGGCCGTCCAGCGCGCTGACCACCAGGATCGCGCCGTCCATCTGCGCCGCGCCCGTGATCATGTTCTTCACGTAGTCCGCGTGGCCGGGGCAGTCGACGTGCGCGTAGTGGCGGTTGTCCGACTCGTACTCCACGTGGCTCGTCGCGATCGTCACGATCTTCGTGTCGTCGCGGACCGTGCCGCCCTTGGCGATGTCCGCGTACGAGATTGCGTTACCGCCGTGCTTCTCGCTCATCACCTTGGTGATGGCGGCCGTGAGCGTGGTCTTCCCGTGGTCGATGTGACCGATGGTGCCCACGTTCACGTGCGGCTTGCTCCGCACGAACTTTTCCTTGGCCATCGCGATTCCTCCGTCGGAACGTGCTGTCGGACAGGTACTGTCGTCAGTTGTGAGGAGAGCCCAGGATGAGACTTGAACTCACGACCTCCTCCTTACCAAGGAGGTGCTCTACCGCTGAGCTACCTGGGCGAGAAACACTGCTGATTTAAAAAAACACTGCGAGAGCGGGAGACCGGGTTCGAACCGGCGACGTTCAGCTTGGAAGGCTGACGCTCTACCAACTGAGCTACTCCCGCGGGCGTCGACCGAACGGCCTCGGCTGACATGGAGGGTGGTGGATTCGAACCACCGAAGGCATACGCCGGCAGATTTACAGTCTGCTCCCTTTGGCCGCTCGGGCAACCCTCCGTGATATCCTGTCATTCCGCGGGGTTACGAGAAGGCCCCCGCGTCGTGCGAGCTGGCGATGGGATTCGAACCCGCAACCCCCTGCTTACAAGGCAGGTGCTCTACCGTTGAGCTACGCCAGCCGAGGTGCCCGAGCCGACCGTTGCAGGCCGGCGTGGACCGCTCGAGCAACCCACACCGAGAATCTCCGACCGGCGAGCGCACCGACCCACCCGTCCGGCGACGGGAGGGCGCGTTATGTACGAGGAGAGCGCCGGACTGTCAAGGAAGATCCGTACCTTCCCGCGAGCCCGCCGAATCGGGGCGCTATCGGCCCGCCCAGGCCAGCAGCAGGCGGGGCCTCGCGGGCGTTCCGGCGGCCTCGCGAACGGCCCACATCGCGTGCTCGGCTCGCCCGGCCCCGTCCCCGAACAGAGCATCCTCGGACAGGGACGCTGGAATCTCGAGGGCGCTGGTCCGAGCGGGGGCCTCTTCCCCACCCTCGTCGCGACGAACCTCCTGAAGGAGAAGACCGCGCATCCGCTCGAGAATCGGTCCTGGCGCGCGCGGCCCACTCCGTCTCGGCGCCCGTCCGCTCGATCATCATCAGAGTCATCTCCCAGTACCGGATCGCGCTCCGGAGCAGCGGGCGGATGTGGCGGGCGAGCTCCTCGCGATACTCCTCGGCATAGAGGCCGCGGGTCGCGTCGTTCATCTCCTCGGTCGGCGGCGGGACGGGGGCCGACATCATCGCCTGCCAGAGGTGGTCGTACATCGAGCCGATCCGGTAGCCGGCCGCGGCCGCCCAGTGGGGGTCGGTGAACCGGATGGTGCTGAAGTACTCCCGCTGGGCATCGAGGATCAGCCGCGCGCGGGCCTCGAGCGCCTCGTGCTGCTCGTTGGCGTCGCCCTCGGGCACGGGGATGTGCTCGGAGCGCTGGCGGAAGGTCTCCGCGAGCACGAAGTTCGCGGCGGCGGCGAAGTAGGGATTGTCGATGCGCGCGTCGCCCTGACGGGTGCGGTAGTAGCTGAGCGCGTCGCGCGACTGTCGCTCGGCGTCGTCGAGGCGCTCGAGGCCGAGGAGCGCCTGAGCGCGCCGGGCCATGCCCTCCAGTCGCTCGCCGGACGAGAGATCCTCCCGCAGGAGCAGGTGATCGGTCAGGCTGAGCGCGTCGTCGAAGCGCTCGAGCTCACCCTGCACCTGGGCGAGCTGGAAGCTGGCGTGCTTGGCGTCCCGGGACGCCGGCGCCGCCTCGAGCACACGCTGGTAATAAGGAACCGCCTCCTCGAGCTCACCGCTCTGCTGCAGGCAGAGCCCGGCGTTGTAGAGGGCGGGGGTCAGATACCGGCTGCTCGGGAACTCGCGCGCGATGCGCTCGTAGTAGTCGTCCACCGCGCGCCGGCACTGGCCCTCGTTCAAGAGGCGCGTTCCCCGCTCGAAGAGCTGCCCGGCGTCGTAGCTGTCGAAGACGACCTGGCCGTCCTCGTGGGAGGCGACGATGCGCATCTCTTCCAGCGTGACGACGTCCGAGCCGGGGACGGCCGGGCGAGGCGTCGCGGCGCCGCACGCGGCGAGCAGGAGGGCGAAGGGAATCGTCAGGCGGGTCGGCATGAGGGTCGGGACAACGGACGAGGGGCCGAGTTCCACGCCTCTCGTCGTTTCGCTAGCGGGGCGCCGGGCCACCTCGGTGAGCGTAACACCGTAACACCGGGTCGGCTCCGGCGAGCGTAACACCCCCCTGGGGAGGGTTACGATCCACGGGGCCAGGAGCGTAACCAAGCCCACTTTCCTCAACGATCTCGGGACCCCACGACGTTGGCACGCCAGCTGCTTAGGGACGGCGCGACGACGACACGAGGGACGCCGAGATGATGACCGAGAACACGAACAAGACGCACGCGGGCATTCAGGACTGGTCGGAGGTCGAGCTACTGGAGCGCATGCTCCGGCGCGAGGGCGACGCCTGGCGGGAGTTCCACCGCCGCTACGACCGGCTGATCTACCGCTGCATCCACAAGGTGACCTGCCGCTTCCCCGGCTCGATCACCGGCGAGGACGTCCGCGAGATCTACGCGATGTTCCTGCTCGGCCTGAACCGCCGGAACATGCACAAGCTCCGCACCTTCGAGCCGGAGCGCGGAAACAAGCTGAGCTCGTGGATCGGGATGCTCGCGACGAACTGCGCGTGGGACTACCTGCGGACGGTGGCGCGGCAGCCGCAGTGCACGACGCTGGCCGACGCCGAGCAGATCGGCTGCACCGACGCCGACCCCTACCAGGACCTGCTCGCCAAGGAACGCTGGGCGGTGGTCAACGACGTGCTCCAGACCTTCTCGTCGAAGGATTGGACCTTCGTGCGCCTCTACTACGTCGACGGGCTCAGCCCCGAGGAGGTCGCCGAGGAGATGGCCATCTCGATCAAGACCGTCTACTCGAAGAAGCACAAGATCCGCTGCCGTCTGGAGAAGGCGCTCCAGCCGATGATGCAGAGCGCCGCCGCCTGAGCTCGAGATCGCTCGTCGTCCGACCTCGAAGGCGCCCCGTCCCCCATGGACCGGGCGCCTTCGGCGTATCCGGACCCGCCGACTCCGTCGGGGCGGACCCACGGTCGCTCGAGCTCACGTGCCCGACGAGCTCGGCCCACGACCCGGCTTCGAGGACCGAGGAGCGCATTTCCCATCGTGCGAGGACCGACGGTCGTCCCGAACGCCGCGGAGTGAGGTTCGTCGGCGGACTGCTAAGCTGCGCGCCGTGCTCGGTCCGACCATCGCGGTGGGCTCGTACTTGCTCGGCTCCATCTCGTCGGGAGTCCTGCTCGCGAAGCGGCGCGGGGTGGACCTGCACGAGGTGGGCAGCGGCAACGTGGGGGCCACCAACGCCGGCCGGGTGCTCGGCGCGCGGGCCGGACACCTGGTGCTCGCCCTCGACGCGGCCAAAGGTGCCCTCCCCGCGCTCGCGGCCCGACTCACGCTCGGCCCGGACGACCCCTGGACCGCCGTCACCGGCGCCGCGGCCGTCGTCGGGCACTGCTACCCGATCTGGCACGGCTTTCGGGGCGGAAAAGGTGCCGCCACGGGCGCCGGCGTGTTGCTGGCGACGGTCCCGCCGGCCGGGCTGGCCGCGGCGGCGACCTACCTCGTGCTCAAGAAGAAGACGCGGCGCGCCAGCGTCGGCTCCCTCGGCGGAGCGCTGGTCGGCGCAGGCGTGACCTGGGCGTTGCACGGCGCCGGGTCGCGATCCTGGATGGCGTTCGGCATCCTCGGCCTGGTCGTGTTCCGACACCACGACAACATCGCGCGCCTGATCCGGGGCGAGGAGCCGCCCTCGTGAGGCTCGATTGGGTGCTCGGGGACGAGATGTCCTCCGCGGAAGTCGCAACGCGTTCTGGCCGGCCCTCGACGCCGATCTCGGAGGCGAGCCTCCTCGAAAGTGCTTTGCACTTCCTGCGGGGCCGCGCCCCCAATCTCGACGCCGATTGCTCGGCCATACCGGTCGCGACTTCCGCCTCGGACATCGAGGGCTCGCGCCACGGGCGGCCTCGACTCGGCGTCGCGCTCGCCGCGCTCTGGCTCTTCGGCTGCGGCGGGCCTCCGCGGCCGGCGACACCGCCGATGGCCGACGCGGTGGTGGAAGAAGCGGCCGGCACGCGCATCGTCACCGTCCCGCGCGCCACGCACGGCCGGATCTGGCTCTCGCTCTGGATCGACGCCGGCACGCGCGACGTGGATCCGCCGAAGCGGCGACGGTCGCGGCGTGGACGGCCACGCGCCGGCATCCCGAGCTCGGCGCACGGGTGCTCCCGGATGGCATCGAGCTGACCCGCGCCTGCCGCCGCGAACAGCTCGCCGAGTGCCTGCTCTCGTTCTCGGACGCGATCCGGACCCGCGCGCCGGAGGCCGAGGCAGTGCTGGACGCCCGGCGAAGGCTGATCCGGACGCGACGCCAGGCGGCGGCCGATGCACGGCGCGCCGACACGCTCGCGCTCGCGGCGCTGCTCGGCCAGCGCGTCGATCCACTCGGCGAAGCGACGGATGACGAGCGGACCGAGGCCAGCGTCGTGGCGTCCTTCCTCGAGCGTCACGTCGGGCTGGGCCGGCTGCTCTTGGTGGCGGTGGGCGACGTCGATCCCGACGCGCTTCGCGAGCGGGTCACGGAGGTCTTCGCCGGGCTGCCTCGGGCACGGCTCCAGCGAGCACCGCGACCCACCGAGGGCGAGCGCGGCCTGCGGATTGAGGTCGGCGACGACGACGTGGTGGCCGCCGCGGTGCTGCGGCCGGAGGTGGGCGACGCGGCGCGGATTGGCCGGCGGCTCTTGGCCCGGCTGGCGGCCTCGCATCCGGACGCCGGCGCCAGCGCCGACGCGTTTCCGATCCGCGGTGGCGCCGCGCTCGTGGCGCGGGTCCACGATCGAGAGGCGGCGCCGGCGCTGCTCGATCACCTCGCCGAGCTGAGCGAGGAGCCGGCGAGGGAGGCGCCCGATCCGCCCGCGCCGGAGGATGGTCCGCGGTCGCTGGCGCGCTGGATTGGAGCGCGCTGGGTCTCCCGCCAGGGCGACACGGCCAGCGGCGGGCTCGGCGTCGGGGTGGTCGTGGCCGGCGGGCGGGGCGACCGCGTCGACGAGGCGGATCCGGACGCGGAAGTTCGAGAGGAAGCCCAGCGCGAGCTCCAAGGAGTGGTTCGCACGCTGGCGCGAGGGCCGGCGATCGAGGGGCGCGTGGACGCGGACGGCGCCGACGCGCGGCTGGCCGGAGGCACGCATCTGACCGCGAGGCGCTTGCCCGGCGCGACCCGGGCGGCCGCGGTGGTGCTCTTCGAGGGCGGCGCGGCGGAAGACGCGGCCGACGCGCACGGCGTGACCGCCCTCTTGGCGGAGCTGGCGCGGACGGGCTGCGATACGGTCGCGCGCCGCGAGCTCGGTCAGACGCTGGACGCGCTCGGAGTCGAAGCCACACCGGTCCTGATGCCGAGCGCGTGGGGGCTGCGGGTGGAGGGACCTTCGGTTCGCTGGCGGGAGATTGCGTTCCTCGCGCCTCGCTGCGCGTCGGTGCCCTATCTGGATCCTGCCCTGGTGGAGCAGGCCCGGGACGCGCTGCTCTCGGTGGTGCGGCGACCCGCGATGGACAGCCGCGCGGCCGCGGGAGCGCTCCTCTCGCCGAGCGCGCCAGGACGGGTGGCACCGGCGGGCAGCGCGACGGCCGTAGCCGGCCTGGGCATGCGGGAGCTTCGCCGGGCGCGAGCCGACCGCGTGGCGGCGGCCCGGGCTCGGATCGCGCTGGCCGGAGACGAGCCGATTGAGCTCGCCGCCCGGACGGTGGCGCGCGGCGTGGCCCGGTGGCCGGAGGGGCTGCCGGCCGAGCCGGGCCCGTGGCTGGAGCCGACGGAGCGGCTCGCGGCGCGGCAGCACGAGGGCGCGCACGAGGCGGTGATCGCCTGGCTGGTCGACGCGAGCCCCGGCGCGGACGTGGCGGCGCGGGCGTTTGCGAGGGCCGCGGCGCAAGCGCTCACCGGCGAGCCGGGGCTCGAGGCGCGCTGGCACGATGGGGGCACGAACGGCGGCAAGGCCTGGGCAATGGTGTCGCTGGCCGCCAGCCCGGACGCGCTCGACGCGCTGCCGGCGCACGTGGCGCGCGCGCTGAGGACGGTGGCCCACGCGTGGGGAGACGTCGCCGCGCGCGCCGCCGAGGATGCCTCCGAGGAGCGCGCATGGTCCGCGAGCTCGCCGCGCCGGGTGGCGATGAGCTTGGCGACCGAACCTCCCGCGCCTCCGTCCGGCGAAGAGGCGCAACGGATGGTCCAGCGCCTGGCCGAGAGTCCGCCCTATTACTTGATCGCGCGGCCCCAGCCGGGGCGCTGACTGCTCGTTTTCGGCGCGGCGCTGCCGAGGATGGGACCGGCGGGAGCCCGGGGCGCGCCCGCTCATCCGATCAGCAACCTCACCGGCGGTGAACGAGCCTGGTCAGCCGGCGGCGGGGCGGGCAAGCTCCGCCAGATGCGGCGGCGCGTGCTCTACCTCGGGATCCCGCTGGGCGCGCTCTGCCTCTTGCGAGACGGGCTCGAGATCACGAGAGCCTGCATCTCGCGGCCCGAGCAGCCGGGGATGCGCCGCCTGCGTCGCCTTCTCGGTGACGAGCGCGTCCTGGCGAAGCCGGATCTCGCCGACGCGCAGACGGTCGAACGGCTGCGCGCGCGCTGTCCGGACCAGGTGGTGAGCTGGTTCTGGACCAAGCAGATCCCGGAAGAGGTGATCGCGCTCGCGCCCTTCGCGTTCAACGTGCACCCCTCGCTGCTGCCGCGGCACCGCGGCGCCGATCCGTACTTCTGGGCGCTCGCGCTCGGCGACCGCGTCACGGGCGTCACGGCGCATGTCCTGACGGCGCGCTACGACGAGGGACCCATCCTCGCCCAGCGCGCGATGCCGATCCCGGAGGGCGTGAGCGCGTGGCGGCTGGCCCGGCTCTTGGACCGGCCCTCGCTGGCGCTGATGCGTGAGATTGCAGGCCGCTACGCCGGGGGCGAAAGCCTGACCGCGACGCCGCAGGACGAGCGCCGGGCAACGGCCGCCCCCGAGCCGGGCGACGAGGAATGCGAGCTGCGCTGGAGCTGGCCGACCGAGCGGCTCGTGAACCGTGTCCGCGCCGCCGCGCCGTGGCCGGGCGCGTTCACCGACTACCGAGGCCGCACCCTCGTGATCACGCGCGCCGAGGCCGGACCGCGCGTCGAGGGGCTCGAGCCGGGACGCGCTGCGCGCGATGCGAGCGGTGTCCTCGTCGCCACGGCCGACGGATCCTTGCGCATCCTCGAAGCCCGCCTCGAAGAAGACGAGCGACCCCGAGCCGACGTCTCCGCGCTCTTCCCGGGCCTGCCCTCGATTCTGAACCGAAGGGCTACCAGCGGTGGAACGCCGGGTGGCCTTCCTTCACCGCCACGAAGGTGCCGCGGCAGGTGGCCGTGACCTTTCCACCGGCTTCGATCCGCGCCTCCACGGTCGCCCGGTCCTCGCTCGACTCGACCACCTTCGCCGTCAGCGTCAGCGGGACGAGCGGCGTCGGCCGGCGCAGCGAGACGTGGTAGTCGGCGGTCACGGTGCAGGGCACGTGCTCCGCTCCCTGCGCCTTCATCAGGTGCATGGCCGCGGCCCAGTTGCTGTGACAGTCGAGCAGCGCCCCGATGATGCCGCCGTTGAGCACGCCGTCGAACGCCAGGTGATGCGCTTCGGGCGTCCAATCGCAGACGAGCTCGTCACCGCGCTCGAAGCTGCGGATGCGCAGCCCCTTCTCGTTCGCCGGGCCACACCCGAAGCAGCGGTTGCTCGGCGCGAGTCGCTCCTGGACGCTCTCAGTCTCGCTCATGATCAGTACACCAGCTCGATCAGGATGCGCCGGCTGTCGCTCAAGGTGAAGGACGCGTCGCCCCACGAAGGCGGGCCCATGGTCGGGCGCGGATTGCGCGACGCGCCGGCGCCCTCGGCCGGATGCGGCAGCGGAAGCCACTGCATATCCATCCTGTCGTTCGCGTTCTCGTCGTGCACCACGCTGACGGCGTAGGAGTGGCCGCGGATGAGGTTCGGGAAGGTGACCAGCATGTCGCGCCCGGTGATCGCCAGGCGCTGGACCTGCGCCGCATGCGTCACGTCCAGCCAGCCCTCGCTGCCGTCGTAGAGCGAGACCACCGCCCGCCCGGTGCGGCTGCGGAAACCGACGATCGACACCTGCAGGAGCGGCGCGACGCTCGGCTGCTGCTGCGCGTGGAGCGAGGGGACGACGACCCACGCCGCCGCGAGGACGATCGCCGGAACCAACCATCGCACGAGCTTTTTCATGACCTCGCGACCCTAGAGCCCGCGTTCGGCCATGACCAGCCCCCGCCTCCGCGGGCGGCGATTGACGCTCTCGGCGCTGCGTGCTAGCTCGGCGGCGTGCCAAAGAATGAACGGTCATTCAGCGCCGACCCCGAGGGCTCGCCGCCCTCGCGTGGAAAAGGGCGCCGCGGCACGGACAAGCGGGAGCGCATCCTTCGGGCCGCGATCAAGGTCTTCGCCCGCAAGGGCTTCTACGCCACCCGCGTCAGCGAGATCGCCAAGGCCGCGGGCGTCGCGGACGGCACCATCTACCTCTACTTCAAGAACAAGGACGACGTCCTCGTCTCCATCTTCGAAGACCGGATCACCAAGCTCATCACCTTCCTCCGCGGCGAGATTGAGAAAGCCGAGACGATGGAGGACAAGGTGCGGGTGGTGGTAGAGCTCCAGCTCGGCCTGCTCGAGGAGCAGCGCGATTGGCCGAAGTGGTGACGGTCAACCTCCGGCAGTCCTCGCGCCTCTTGAAGCAGTACGCGGCGCCGCTCTTCTCCGAGTACCTCGAGCTGATTGCCGGCGTGATCGCCGAGGGGCAGCGGGAAGGCGTCCTGCGCTCCGACGTGAGCCCGCGGGTCGTGGCCCGCGGCCTCTGGGGCGCGCTCGACGGATTGGCCCTCACCTGGGCGCTCGGCGGCCCCAAGGCGGGCAAGCCGGAGACCCTCCGCCGGGCGGCCACGCAGATCGCCTCGGTCTTCCTGGACGGCCTGCGAGAGGGGCGTCCTTGACACATTTTCGTGCGGTCTTTACATGGGCCGCGCGAACGCCCATCGAACGACCTCAGCTTCCGCCGAAACACCCAAGGGAGGCAGCGTGAAAATCCTAGTCCCCGTCAAGCGGGTCGCGGACCCCGACAACGCCAACAAGATGAAGGTCTCCCCCGACGGCACGAAGGTGACGTCGGAGGGCCTCGAGTGGAAGATCAACCCCTTCGACGAGTACGCCGTCGAGGCGGCCCTCCGCCTCAACGAGAAGGGCGGCTCGAACGAGAAGCTCGGCGAGACGATCGTCGTGTCGCTCGGCGGCGCGGAGGTCACGCAGACGCTCCGGCAGCCGCTCGCGATGGGCGCCGACCGCGCGATCCTGGTCGCGGCGGAGGACGAGCACCTCGACTCGACGGTCGTGGCCCGCGCGCTCAAGGCCATCGTCGACAAGGAGCAGCCCGACCTGGTCCTGATGGGCAAGCAGGCGGTCGATGGCGACAGCAACACCGCCGGGCAGATGCTGGCGGAGATGCTGGGCTGGCCGATGGCCACCTTCGCGATGCGGATCGAGGCCGCCGACGACGGCAAGGCGCTGAAGGTCGGCCGCGAGGTCGACACGGGCGTCATGAACGTCAAGGTCACGCTGCCGGCCGTCGTCACCGTCGACCTGCGCATCGTCACCCCGACCTCCGTCCAGAACGGCGTCACGCCGGCCGACCACAAGTACAACGAGGGCGCGCGCTACGCGTCGCTCAAGGGCATCATGGCCGCCAAGAAGAAGCCGATCGACCAGATGGCGCTGAGCGATTCTGGGCGTCGCGGTCGAGCCCGTGGTGGAGTACTCGAAGTTCGAGCTGCCGGAGGTGCGCTCGGGCCAGGTCACCTACGTCGAGAACGTGCAGGAGCTCGTCGAGAAGCTCCACACCGAGGCCAAGGTCCTCTGAGACCCACGGATAGAAGGAGAAAACGACATGACCGACATCCTCGTCGTGGGTGAGCTCCTCGAGGGCAGCCTCCGCAAGAACACCCTCTCCGCCGTTCGTTTCGCCCGCAAGGTCGCCGAAGGCACCTCCGGCGCGTTCGACATCGTCCTGGTCGGCGAAGGCGCCGACGACGCGGCCGAAGAGGCCGCCAAGTACGGCGCGCGCACCGTCTACAAGGCCGAGATCGAGGGCGGCTACTTCGCCGAGAAGTACGCCGCCACCATCGCCGAGGTCGCCAAGAACGGCGAGTACGGCGTGGTCACCGCCACCGCCGGCACGACCGGCAAGGACCTGATGCCGCGCGTCGCCGTCAAGCTCGACGCGGGCGTCGCAAGCGACATCGCGTCGGTCGCGATCGACGGCGACACGCTCGTCTACCGCCGCCCGATGTACGCGGGCAACGTCTTCGGCTTCTGCACGGTCAAGAGCGCCGTGCAGGTCGTCACCGTCCGCCAGACCGAGTTCGAGGCCGCCGAGGAGACCGGCGACGAGAGCGACATCGAGGACGTGGAGGTGGTCGAGGATCCGGCCGCGGCCCGCCTGGAGTTCCTCGGCGTCGAGACCCAGAAGAGCGAGCGTCCGGACCTGACCGAGGCCGACATCGTGGTCTCGGGCGGCCGGGCGATGAAGAGCGCCGACAACTTCCACACCGTGCTCGAGCCCCTCGTCGACGCCTTCGGCGCGGCCATGGGTGCCTCGCGCGCGGCCTGCGACGCGGGCTACGTCCCGAACGATCTGCAGGTCGGCCAGACCGGCAAGGTCGTCGCGCCCAAGCTCTATGTCGCGGTCGGCATCAGCGGCGCCATCCAGCACCTCGCCGGCATGAAGGGCAGCAAGACCATCGTGGCCATCAACAAGGACAAGGAAGCGCCGATCGCCCAGGTCGCCGACTACTTCCTGGTGGCCGATCTCTTCGACGCGGTCCCCGCGCTCACCGAAGAGGTCAAGAAGGTGAAGTCGGCCGGCTGAGCCGAGTCGCGCTTTGCCACTCGACACGCCCCCGCGGCCGCTCGGCCTCGGGGGCGTGTCTCGTTTCGAGCGGCGCGTCGTCGCGATCGTCGTCGCGCAGCCGGGTCGGAGCTCGAGCGTGGTCTCGGACCGGTTCCCCACCGCGCCATCCCTGCCGCCGCCGAGAACGGGCGAGCCCGCAAGAATCGTGATATTCCGCGAGCCGGTGGATGGACGTCGCTCGCGTACCCGCTCGATGGCGGCGCTGGCCTGCGCGGCGGCGCTCTTCGCATCTGCTCGCGCCCGCGCCGACGGCCCCTACGAAGGGACGTGGCGCGAGGGACCGCTGCGGATCTCGGTCGCCGTGCAGAGCTGGGGGGTGACTGCGGACCGCAACCGCAGAGCACGAGCTCGCCCGGCGGCGGCAACTTCGAGATCACCCAATCGGGCGACGATCTCACCTTCCACCTCCGCCGGCAGCGCTCCACGCGCGACTGCTGGAGCGAAAACCGCGCCGTCCGGCGGGTGTCCTCGACCCACGCCTCGGGCAACTGGCGGATTGTCTGTCGCACGCCGCCGGAGGACTCCCGCGGCGAGACCGGCACCTACACCATCCAGGCGCTCGGCAGCGACCAGCTCTCCTTCCGGGACGTGAGCGCCTACGACTGGCAGCTCAACCAGTCGCGCTGCCAGGCCACGATCACCACCACCCAGTCGTTCACGCGGGTTTCGGCACCGGCGCAGCAAGCCACCACGCCGACGCCCGAGCCCGAACGGCGCCCCGCCTGCACCCCCGGCGATCCGGCGCGCGTGGTCCTGCGCCCGTCGAGCGCCGATTCTGAGCCCCGGCGGTGAGCAGTGCTTCACCACGCGGGTCGTCGACGCGCAGGGCTGCGCCGTGCGGGGTCGGCGGGTGCAGCTCGAGCTGACCGAGGGCAGCCCGGGCACGTTGTCGGGCCGCTGCTATCACGCGGCGGACGCCGAGGGCGAGGCACGCGTCGTCGCGCGGGCGGGCGATTTCCACGACGAGTCGCGCGTCACCGTCCACACCATGGATCTCTCGTCGCTGATCGCGCGGCGGACGGAGAGCGGATCGCTCGGCAGCGGCGCACCGGAGCAGGACGCGGAGGCCGGCACCGCGGCGCGCGTGTCGGCGCGCCCTGCGGGCCAAGGCCCCGATCTCACCTGGCCGGCGATCATCATCGGCGTGGCCCTCTTCCTCCTGATCGTGGGCGGCGTCGTGCTGGTCCGGCGACGCAAGCGGCCCGCGAGCGGCATCGCGGGCTTGCCCGGCGTCGATCTCTCGGGGCCCGAGATCCAGAGCGCCTATCGCTCCAGCATCCCGCCACCTCCCGAGCCGAGCGCGCGGCGCGAGGACATGATCTGCCCGACCTGCCGCCACGGCTACCCGCCGGGCACGACCACCTGCACCCGCGACGGCACCGACCTCGTCCCCTACAGCGAATTCAAGGCCGACGCGGGCCCCGACAACGTCTGCCCCACCTGCGGCGAGCACTACCCCGCCAACGTCAAGTTCTGCGGCAAGGACGGCAGCGTCCTCGAGCCGCGTGGCTGATCGGTCCGACCAACGCGCCATTTTCCACCCAAGTGGCCCCGGTCGAGCGTGTCTACAGGGCATGGGCGCGGTCAGCAGTTCTTGATCGGGCCGCGCCACGGACGGTATGCTCGCGCGCCTGCGGAGGAGTCCTCCACGCCGCGAGAAATCACCGCATTCCGAACCCTTTGGATTGACTCTCCTCCCGCCCCTCGAGGATCGAACGCATGAAAATCGTCTGCGATAGCTGTAGCGCAAAGTACTCGATCGCCGATGAGAAGGTCGCCGGCCGGGTCTTCAAGATCCGCTGCAAGAAGTGTGGCTCGGCCATCGTCGTCCGCGGCGACCAGGTCGACGCCGGCGACAGCGGCGAAGAGGCCGCCACCCGGGTCGCCGACTACGGTGGCGACGCCGTGTGGCACGCGGTCGTCGACGGCGACCAGCAGGGCCCCTTCTCACCCGCCCAGATCGGCGAGATGCTCGCCGCCGGCACCATCGGCTGGGACGTCTTCGTCTGGCGGGAGGGCTTCGACGATTGGAAGCCCGCCCAGGACGTCGAAGAGCTCGTCCAGGCCGTGATGGGCGGCGGCGGCGACGACGCGGCGGCCGAAGCGGCGGCGGCGGGAGGCGGCGGCATGGGCGCCGATCCCTTCGCGGCGGCGCAATCGCCCGAAGAAGCCGGCCCCTTCGGCGGAAGCGAGGCGGCCGTCGCCAACCGCTCGAACGACGTCGGCGCCGATCTCTTCGCCCAGACCGAAGCGGCGAGCCCCTTCGGCGCCGCCGGCGGAGACGACGAAGACGACGTGGTCGCCTCGGCGCCGAGCCCCCGGGTGAGCGCGGACCAAGCGTTGACGGGCGCCCGCAACGAGAACTCGGTCCTCTTCTCGCTCTCGAACCTGCAGGCGCTGGCCACCGGCCCGAGCGGCTCGACCGCCAGCAGCGCCCCGGCGGCGGCGCCCTCCTCCCCCTCGAGCGGCGGCCCGCGGCCGGGCATGGCCAGCGGTGAAGGCTCCGGCCTGATCGACATCCGCGCGCTGGCCAGCGCCACCGGCGTCGCGCCGGGCAGCGGCGGTCCGGTCACCTCCGGCAGCAACGACAAGGTCGACGACCTGCTCTCGATCGGCGGAGCCGGCGCCGGCGGCCTCGGCTCCTCGCTCGGCGCCCCCGTGCTCATTCCGGAGAGGAAGGAAGAGAGCAACAAGGGCGTGCTCATCGGCGCTGGCGTAGCGGTCGTGGCGGCTCTCGCGATCGCAGCCGGCGCGCTCGTTTTCGTGATGAGCAAGGACGACGCGCCCGAGACCTCGGTCGGGGCGGTCGGCTCGGTCCCGCCGGGCGCCACTGTGAACGCCGCAGGCGCGACCGCTCCGGCGGCAGCCCCTGCGCCCGGTGCGACCGCTCCGGCGGAGGGCGCGGCAGCCCAACCGGCGGCTCCGGCAGCCCCGGCGGCGGCCGCGGCCGAGCCGGAGGAAGCAGCCGGCGACGACTCCGCGGACGAGGAAGACAGCTCGGAGGACTCGTCGGGAGGCGGACACGCGCGGCGGCGTCACCACGCGGCGAGCCGCGGCGCCAGCGGCGGCGGCGGTAGCGCGCACGCCAGCTCGGGCGGCGGCAGCCACGAGCCCAGCGGTGGCGGTGGCGGCGGCGGCGGTGGCTCGCATGCGAGCCGCGGTGGCGGTGGGGGCGGCGGCGACATCGACTCGCTGCTGAACCAGGCCCTCAGCAACGACAACGGCGGCGGCGGCAGCCGGCGGCGTAGCGGAGGAAGCAGCCGCGGCGGCGGCAGCAGCAGCGGCGGTGGGGGCGGCGGCAGCGGCCCGCCCACGCCGAGCCGGGGCGACGTCGTCGGAGCCATGAACAGCGTCTCGGGTGCAGTCTCCGCGTGCGGCAACGGTCAGCACGGCGTGGCTCCGGTGCGCATCGTCTTCTCGGGGCGGAACGGCCACGTGACCAACGCGAACGTCCAAGGCAACCTGCCCCCGCCCGTCCGCACCTGCATCGCGCGTGCGGTGCGCGGCGCTCACGTCCCGCCCTTCTCGCAGCCGACGTTCAGCATCAACTACCCCTTCCGCCTGTAGACACGAGCGGATCCCCAACCGAGACGGCGCCCCTCACCGGGCGCCGTTTTTCGTTGCTGCCCTCCGATGCGCGCGGTGTCGCCGATCAACCCGGCGAGGACGAGCCGCGCCCTCGGCGTACCAGCATCGCCACCGCGAAGAGCGTGAGGAGTCCGAGCGCCGCGGCGAGGATCCACGCCCACGGCGGCTCACCACCGGGCAGCGGCGGCGTCGTCACGACGGCGGTGAGGACGACCGGCACGTCGCGGCTCTCGTCCGGTCCGTACGCCACGTCCAGCGTCGGCTCCGTCACCTCGGTGCCGATCCCGCTCGCCAAGATCTCCGCGCCTTCCCGCGCGCGGAACGCCACGTCCGTTCGGTCGTAGACCTCACGCCGGACCATGTCGTCGGTGAGCGCGATGACCTGCCGTCCACCGGGCAGCGGCAAATGGGCCACCAGCTCGACCGTGACCGGGACGTTACGGACGCGCCCGAATCGGATCCATGAAGGGCTCGCCAAAGGAGAGCTCGACCGGCCCGCCGTCGAGCGTGACGGGCAGCTCTTCGTGCAGCCCTGCCGCCCACTGGCTCAGGTAGGCGTCACGCTCGGCCTCGTCGACACGCCCGTCTCCGTTCGTGTCCGCCTCGCCGAGCAGCCTGCCGCCCTCACGCGCGCCCAGCGTCAGCGAGACCACGAAGCGCGCCTCGTGACCGGCCACATCGATCTTCAGGTAGCGCTCGGCCCGCCCGATGGTGTGCCCGAGGTGCGCCCGCGCCGGCGACGCGAGCAGGAGCGCACAGCCCAGCGCCAACGCCAGCCCGAGCCCGGAGCGCGAGACGAGCCGCAATCCACGCCTGCTCGACACGCGATCCGAAGACGAGCCGCCGCCCCGCGCACCCGCGACCAGAGCCGGGGAGGACGCGACGCGCAATCCAGGTCCGTCGCTCGCCGAGAATCACCGCGCGCGCCGCCGTCGGACGGGGCGCGCGAGGTTCTCGAGGGAGCGCCATGCTCAACCCGCGAGCGACTCCAGGAAGCGCACGGCGGTGAGCACGCCGAAGCCCGTCCCGCCCTTGGGCTGGATCCCGTGCGCGCGGTCCTGGAACGCCGGTCCCGCGATGTCGAGGTGCATCCAGCGGGTCGAGCCCACGAACTCGCGCAGGAAGAGCGCCGCCGTGATCGACCCGCCGAACTGCTCCCCGAGGTGCTTCGAATCGGCGACCTCGCTGCGGAGCATCTCGCGCAGATCCTCGGCCAGCGGCATCCGCCAGAACGACTCGTCCTCCTCGGCCGCCGCCGCCGCGTAGCTCTCGGCGAACTCGTCCTCGCCCGAGTAGAGCGCGGCGGTCCACGGACCGAGCGCGACCATGCAGGCGCCCGTGAGCGTCGCGTGATCGATCAGATAGTCCGGGTTCAGCTTGCGCGCGTAGGCCAGCGCGTCGGCCAGCACCAGACGCCCTTCGGCGTCGGTGTTGATGATCTCGACCGACTTGCCGTCGTACGAGGAGAACACGTCGCCGGGCCGATAGGCGTCATCGCCGAGCATGTTCTCGGTGGAGCCGATGATCCCGTGCACCTCCACCGGCAGCTTCAGCCGGGCGGCGGCGAGGACGGTGCCAATCGTGGTGGCGGCGCCGGCCATGTCGCACTTCATGTCGAGCATCGACTTCGGCGGCTTCAGGCAGAGCCCGCCCGCGTCGAAGGTGATCCCCTTGCCCACGAAGACGACCTTGGCGACCGCCTTCTTGGCCGGCTTGTAGGTCATGTGGACGAAGCGGGGCTCCTTGCCGCTGCCGGAGTTGACGGCGAGCAGCAGGTTCATGCCGAGCTTCTCGACGCCCTTCTTGTCCCAGACCTTGCAGGCGACGCCCAGCTTCTGAGCCTCGGTCTTCGCGAAGTCGGCCAGGGTCGCCGGGTAGAGATCGTTCGGGGGCGCGTTCACCAGATCGCGGGCGGCGTTCACGCTCTCGCCGAGGCCGACCCCGTCGTTGAGCGCGCGCCGGTGCGCGGCGGAGCGCTCGGTGACCAGGATCTTCGCGCTGGCGAGCGAGCTCTTGGGCTTGCGGTCGCCCGTCAGATAACGGGTGAAACGGTAGGCGCCGAGCACGGCACCGCTGGCGGCGCCGCGGATGCTGGCGGCGTCCTCGGCCGGCGGGACAATCGCGATCGTCTTGTACGCCTGGGCCACCTGCCCCGCGCGCGCCGCGATGGAGCGGGCGTCGGCGGTGGGCCGGCTGCCCTCACCGATGCCGACGAGCAGCACCTGCGTCGCCGCGACGCCGGGCAGCGCGGTCTTGAGCGTCTGGCCCGGCTTGCCGGCGAAATCCTCGAGCTGGATCTGCGCCTTCAGCGCCCCCGAAGAGGCCGCGTCGAGCGCCTTGACGGTGGCGTCCTCGATGGCTTCGCCGGCGCGGACGCCGACGGCGAGGAGATCTGCCTTGGTGGTGGTCGGAGCATCGGTCGAGAGCGTGACCTTCATGTCGTTCGAGCTTCCTGAGCGAGTGGTGGAGGTCGCGCGCGCCTCCCCCCGGCTGGGCGTGCGGGCCGCATCCTGCCATGCGGGCAGTCGGTCCACAAGGAAGGGCCCCCCGACCGGCGGCCGCCACCCCGCCGCCCGCCACCTCCGCCGATCTTGGCTCGTAAGTATGCGAAATCATGTACCGCCGGATCCGGCACGGGCGGTGCTCTCTGTAGCGGCGTGCGGCGGATGGACGCCGCGCGAGAGACGAAACCGAATCGACAGAGAGAAAGAGAGAGAATCATGACGACCATCCAGAGCCTCATCCGCCTCCGCTGGCTCCGCGCTTCGCTCGCCGCCCTCGGGCTGGCCGCCGCGCTCACCAGCTTCGCGCCCACCGCCTCCGCCCAGCGCGGTCACCGTGCGCGCGCCGAGCAGTCGCAGGACGGCGTGGTGAACATCCAGACCGCCAACCTCGACCAGCTCCAGCTCCTGCCGGGCATCGGTCCCTCCAAGGCCGAAGCGATCGTCGCCTTCCGCGAGCGGCGCGCGTTCCGCCGGGTGCAGGACATCATGCGTGTGCGCGGCATCGGCCGGGCCACCTTCCGGCACCTCCGCAGCATGATCACCGTCGACGGCCCGACCACGTTCGCAGGCGGCTCGCACCATGCCGCGAGCCACGACGACGAGGAGTGATCGTGGCGCGCGGATCGTGTGGGGCTGACACAATCCGCGCGCCGAGCCGCGCCGGCGCCGCCGAGGTTGGGCTGACCTCGGCGGCCGTCGTGCGTTCGGGTCGCGGCCGCGATCCGCCGTCCGGTCTGCGCATCGCCCGGTGCGGCGGCGTGCGCGCCCCACCCGCCGCGCGCATCGACGCTCTCGTCTCCGCCTCGTCGCGCGTCCGCACCGGCGTGGAATGGCGGCACGACCGCTCCGGCGAGTCGCCGCGCGCGGCGCATGTCGGCGCCGGTCGAGACGCGATATCGTCGCGGGCATGTGGGTCGGCGTCGACGCTTGCAAACAGGGTTGGGTCGCCATCGAGCTCGACGCGCGGGGCGTTTCGAGCGCCGGCGTGTTCACCACCTTCGACGCGCTGATGAAGCACCACCGGAGCGCGATCGTCATCGCCGTCGACATGCCCATCGGCCTCGTGGACACGGAGCGCGACGCCGACCGACACGCGCGAGCGTTCCTGCGCGGCCAGGCCTCCACCGTGTTCGCCACCCCGCCGCGTCCCGTGCTCGCGGCACAGACGCGCGAAGAAGCCCAAGGGCTCTCCCGCGAGCTCACGGGGAAAGGCATCAGCGTCCAATCGCTCGCGCTCGGCGCGAAGATCCTCGAGGTCGACGCCCACGTGACGGACGCACGCCTCTACGAAGTCCACCCCGAGATCGCCTTCCGGCTGATGAACGAAGAGCGCCGTGTCCCTCATCGCAAGAAGAGCTGGGGCGGCATGCAGACCCGGCTCGCGCTCTTGGCCGCGAACGGCATCGAGCTGCCGCGCTCGCTGGGCGACACCGACCGCGTCGGCATCGACGACGTCATCGACGCCGCGGCCGCCGCCTGGTCGGCCAGGCGCATCGCGAACGGAAGCGCCCGCCGCTTCCCGGACCCGCCCACCCAGCACGACCGCTCCGGACGCGAGAATCGCCATCTGGGCCTGAGCTCCGGCGTCCCTCTCGACGCGGCCGCGGCCCGGCCGCCACGCACATCGGGCGCCCCTTCCCGGACCGACCCAGACGGCACGACCGCTCCGGACGGGAGATCGCCATCTGGGCCTGAGCTCCGGCGTCCTCTCGACGCGGCCGCGGCTCCGCCACGCGAGCTTCCCGCGCGCGTCCCGTTGCGAGCGCAGAGCCGTCGCCATTGGACCCGGGGCGCACGCGGGTCGCCATCGACTCCGCGCCGGCCAGCCGCCGCACTCGTCGTGGCGCGCGGACGACGCCACCCCCGCATCACAGCAGGAGTCCTCAGCTCGCGTGAGCACGATCCGGTAGCGGGCCTGGTTCGCTTCGAGCTTCTCGAGCGCCGCGCCAATCTCGGCCATCGGCATCGTCTCCACCTGCGCCTCGATCCCGTGGCGGGCCGCGAACTCGAGCATGCGGCGCATCCGGGCGCGGGGCGCGATGAGACTTCCCGCGAGCCGCCGGTTCCGTCCGAGCAGCATCCCCGCGTGGATCGTGATCGGCTTGCTGGGCGCGCCGACGAAGCAGAGCGTCCCGTGCGGCCGGAGCGCGTTCACGTAGGGGGCGAAGTCGACGTTCGCGTGGATGGTGCTGATGATGAAGTCGAGCCTACCGCCGAGCGGCCCGAGCGCGCCCGGATCCTTGGTGGCCACGAAGCGGTGGGCGCCGAGCCGCGCCGCCTCCTCGGCCTTGTCCTCGCTGGTGCTGAACGCCGTCACCTCGCAGCCCCACGCGTTGGCGAAACGGAGCGCGAGGTGCCCGAGCCCGCCGATCCCGATGACGCCCACGCGCATGCTCGGCCGCACGTCGTAGACCTCGAGCGGCGAGAACACCGTCGCCCCCGCGCAGAGCAAGGGCGCTGCTCCCGCGCTGGAGAGCGCGTCCGGGATCGCGTGCACGAAGCGATGGTCCGCGCGCATCCGATCCGCGAACCCGCCCTCCTGCCTGCGCGCCGTCGCGCGGAGCGAATCGCAGAGGTTCTCGTCGCCGTTCAAACAGGCATCGCAGTGCAGACAAGCCCCGTTCTGCCAGCCCACGCCCACGCGATCCCCGATCGCGACGCCCTCCACCGCCTCGCCGAGCGCGACCACCTTCCCCACCGCCTCGTGCCCACAGACCACCGGATACTGCGTGTCGGGCCAGTGATTGCGGAGGATGTGCACATCGCTGTGGCAGAGCCCGCAGGCCTCCACCTCGATCTCGACGTGCGTGGCGGGGAGCGGCCCCGGCTCGATCTCGAAAGGCACCGGGTCCGAGTCCGGCCCGTGCGCCGCGTACGCGTGAATCACCATGGCGCCCACAGTAGCGAGGGAGGCGGCGGCGCGAAACCGGTTCCGCCCCTGCTCGAGCGCAGCTCAGGGACCGCCGCTCCGAGGACCGACCCCAGGCGCAGCATCTCCGGTGCGTTCCGCAGGGGCGGTCGCTCATTGGCCATTGGAGCCTCCTCGACCGAAGCTCGTGATGGCCGGCGCGACATCCGTCACGAAGGGCTCCTGCGCGAGGAAGCGGTCACGTTCCAGCTCAGGCTCGAGCGCAGCCCGGAGATTCCCGTTCCGCCCGGAACTCCGTCCGGAGATAGCGCCGGTACTCCTCGATGACGTTCTCAACGACGGTGATCGGATGCAGGGTCATGGGTCAATCCTTCTCCGGTTCATCCGACATCTCCCAGGGGCCTCCGGCGGGCCATCGCGTCACCACGCCCCCTCCCGAGCTCGCGAGCCCGAAGACCGGTTCCGCCAGACTTGCGACGAGCGCGCAGGCCTCGGCCAAGGAAGGTGCTCCCTCGTGCAGACGCAATCGGCGGAGCCAAGCGGACCGCTGCCGCTGCTTGTCGTCACGGTCGAAGAACTCCGCCTGCAGGCCGACAGGTAGCGTCGAAGGCAGCGGCGTTTCTCGGCGCTCGAAGGTCGCTCGTACCGCGCGCCCCATCACGTCCGCATCGAGCGCATGCGTTCGAGCGAGGTGCCAGAGGTCGTAGTAGTCCTTCATTCGGGTGTTGGTCAGCCCCAGGATGACGATCGCCTCGAGCTTCTCTGCGATGGTGGTCTCGGGCGTGTACCCGCGCAGCTTGGGCGGATCGAAGCTCAGTAGGCCGGGATACTCGATGCGGACCGGTCCCGGCGTCACCACGTCTCCGAACCCGACGTCGATCTGCATGGGGATGCGCGCCGCTCCCACCCGCGCGACGAAGCGAGCCCGCACGCCCCGATATCGAGCACGCGCGCGAATCTCGTCTGCCGAGAGGCTCTCGGGCTGGAAGAGGACGCCATCGTCCTCGACCTCCTCTTCGAGCACGTCGCGGATCATCGCGGCCACGTCGTCCACGCCGGGCGGAACGAACCCCAGCAGGTCGATGTCCCGCGTGGCGCGCGCCCGCTCGGAGCACCACAGCTGAAGCATGAGCGCCCCCTTGAGCACGAAGCGCTCAGCATGTGGAGATCGGCTCAGGCGATAGAGGAAGCGCTCCATCGCGAAGTACTCGAGCAGCTCCTGCAGTGACCGCCCCTCCGCACGAGCGCGGTTCAGAAGCCGCGCACGGACCGACGCAGCGACGCCATGGGCCGTCACGACAGCGCCTCGAGGTAGGGCTGCATGACGCGATCGACGCGGTCGACGCGCGCGTACTTCGCGATCTCGGCCGGCGTCGCGGCGCGTTGCTCGTACGCTGAACGGAGCGCTTCCAGGGCGACATCGAGGCCGATCCGATTGCGGAACTTGAAACAGTCGGCCACCGTCTTCGCGGGCTCGTACACGCGCACCAGGTGTCCATCGAGCAGGTGCTCGTGCACGCCTTCCGAGTACGCCGCGCCCGAGAAGTGGAAGAAGCGGGCAGGCGGGGCATCGATGTGAGGCGTCTTCGTGCCTCGTGGCAGCGCGACGTACACCTCGTGCGGGACCTCCAGGGTCAGGCCGTGGAAATGCAGCGCCGAGACGAGGCAGACGACGCCGCGGGGCACCCGCTTGGCGATCGCGACCAGCTCCGGCCACGCGAGCTCGGAACCTTCCGCGAGCCGGAGCACTCCGCGGCTCAGGACCTCGAGCTTGCCCTGGTCCCGTAGCCGATAGAGCGCCCGGCTGTGTATCCCCAGCGCTTGGGCCTCGCTCGTCCGGAGCACGCCGCCGTGCTCCCGAAACAGCCGAAGCACGTTGTCGTCGCCGCGAGCCACCGAGCAAAACCTACTACACCCGCACACAAGTGTAGTAGGTTTTATTCGACGCGACGCATGAAGATGAAGCGACGCTTTCGTTTCGTGCAGTCGCATCCGCCCGTTCATGACGGCCTTGGACGCCGTGGGAGCGCCGCCTCTGACGCTCCCAGCCGTGCAAGCACGCCGCATCGGGCCTGACCTCACGCGCTCAGCCGGGTCACGGGAACGCCGAAGGCCTCGATGGTCTGCTCGGCGTCACGTCGTTGCGCGGTCTTGCCCATCACGTCCTCCACGCGCTGCTGTACAGGGTGCAGCCCTGGCCGCGCGCTGCGGCTGACCACAGGCCTTCCGCGACGACCGTGGCGACGGGGCGCATCCGCGCACTCTTCGGGCACCGCGCGGACACGGATGCAATCGCACCATCGCACCGTCCGTAAATAGGGGCATCGCCCCAGCGCTGGATCGCGCGAGCCGCCCCGCGCGAATTCAGGGCTCGCGAGCGCCAATCCCGTCTGGAAATTGCCCGCTCGGGCCTCGCGGACGCGATCTCCAGGCGGGGAACGGGCTCGTACGCCGCGCAGACTCGATCTCCACGCGTGGGAACGCGGCCGTTCGCCCAGCGAGCCCGATCCCCGTG
Organism: uncultured Pseudomonadota bacterium; assembly: GCA_963832725.1. Taxonomy (GTDB): domain Bacteria; phylum Myxococcota_A; class Polyangia; order Polyangiales; family Sandaracinaceae; genus JAEZBP01. The sequence continues at coordinate 953,815 of CAWHVG010000002.1, read as the reverse complement.
TGGGGGAGGCGGCCGCGCGCCGCACCGGCGCGAGCCCGACGGATCGAGCGGGCGTTCGCGGGCCGCGCGGCCGCGAGCACGCGCCGTGATCTCACGTTCGCGCACCGTGATCGCGCGGTCCCCGACCGGGGATCGCGTTTGCATGCCTCGCGATCGGCGGGGTGGCGCGGGGATCGCGGGCCCGCGACCCGCGCGCTCGCGATCCCCATGCCGACGTCCCCTTCACCAATGATGCCAGGACGGGTTGATCCTCGCGGCAACGGCCGATAGGGTCGTCCCCTACCATTGAAAAGGAGGGGCTGATGGCGCCGACGGTGAGCAAGACCACGAGCGACCAACTCAAGTACAGCGCCGCGGTCGAGAGCGCGACCGCCGAGCACGGAGAGCGGATCGCCCAGAAGGTGATGAAGCTCGTTTGGGGCGCGGAGACACCACCGGTGAGCCTGGTGGTCGTGGTTCGAGCGCTGCTCGCGCTCTTGCGGGTCGCGTCGCGCACCCTGCGCACGTCGGACGCGCACTACATGGACGAGCTGGCGGACGACGACCCGGCCCGGAGTGAGCGCGACGCCGCCGCGGACGCGCTGCAGCGCCTCCTCCTCGGCGTTCAGAGCAGCATCATCGGCGCCTTCGGTGAGGCCTACGCGGACAAGCTGGGCCTGGTCGGCTCGCTCGAGCGCCGCCCGGACATGCTCCTTCGTCGCGCCGAGGGCGTCGTTCGTCAGATGCGGAGCGTGGACACCCCCACCCCGCTGCTCGAAGGCGTCACCGTCGACGTCCCGCTGCTGGCCACGCGTATGGACGCCGCCGCGAACCGGCTGGCGACCGCCCTCTCGACCGTGACCACCGAGAAGAGCGAGGACGACGCGGCGCTGGTCGCCCGCGATCAAGCTGCCGAGCATTGGGATCGCGTCGTGCGCCTCGTCGCCAACTTCATGGTCGGCCTGGCCGAGGTGGCAGGCGAGGCCGGCATCGCCGCCCGCATCCGCCCCACGGCGCGTCGCTTGCGCGGCGGCCTCACGGGAGACACCGTCGCCGCGCAGCCGACGGCCGGTAGCGGCGATGCCGGCCCCACCGCCGATGCCAGCACCTCAGCCGCCACCGGCAACGCCGGCAACGCCACCGGCAACGCCACCGGCGACGCCGGCAACGCCGCCGGCGCCCCCAACCCCAACGATCCGCTCGTGAACGGGCCGACCGGTTCGAACGGCTGATTCCGAGCCACCCCCTGTCGCGCACGCAATGAGGGCCGGGTCGCTGAGCAATCCGGCCCCTTCTTCTTTCGGCGAGCGGCGACGAACGTCGACCTCGCCGCGTGCCACCTACTCGGTGTCGCCTTCGCAGCGCGCGCGCGCGCCCGACTCGCTGGCGCCGGCCGCAGCACCGTCGGCGGCTTCGGACTTTGGCTCCGGCAGGACCCGCATGGCCTCCTTCTTCCAGTCCGGCCACGCGGCGACCTTCTCGCGCGCGTCTCGCAGGCTCCAGACCAGCCAGCTCTCGCTCTCATCCCTCGTCGTCATCGGGGTCCCCTCTCGCAGGTAGCTCCAGACCGGGAAGCGCAAGCTGCTCGGCGGGCAGCCCCAAGCTCCGCGCCGCCTTGACCAGGCTATCACACAGCCGATCTTCGATGTCCAGGTAGCTTGCGTAGTACGCCTTCAGCTGTGGCTGCGCGGTGGCTTGCGACCAGCTGATCGCGTAACCGGCGCGGTCCTTGCGCTTCTGCCGTCCGAACAGGGCCATGTACGTCCGAGGCGCCACACCCACGAACGGCTCGAAGCCCACCGCTCGGGCGTCTGCCGGCTCGCTCTCGATCGCCACGGCCTCCCCGTAGAGCTCCTTCACGAGGCTCTTCGGATAGGGTTCGATGAACACCACGCGGCTGATTCCCGCCGCGATGATATGGCGGGCGCAGAGGTGGCACGGGAACGTCGTGCAGTAGAGCGTGGACCCCTGGACCGAGATGCCGCGGCGCACCGCGTCCATGAGGGCGTTCATCTCGGCGTGCACGACGCGACCGAACTCGATGAGGTTGTCGGCGCGCGAGCCTTCGAAGAGCTCGTCCTTCATCGCCTCGGCGGCCAGCTCCGCCGCTCCCCGCGAACTCTGCTCGGCATCGAGCCACTTCTTCTGCATCAGGACGCCGAGGATCTCTTCGATGAGCTCGCGTTTGCGGACCGCGTTCGGATCCTTGCCGAGACGGAAGTCGCGCCGGTCCGGATCGTCGTCCGGCCAGTAGTTGCCGCCCGTCGGACGAGGCACCTCGTTGCACCCAGAGGCGACGACGTCTCCTCGGTCGTTCGCGATCACCGCGCCCACTTGGCGTGAGAGGTCGGCAGAGCGGAGCGCGGCTGCGCGGGCGAGGAACATGCAGTACTCGTCCCGCGTGGGCGTGCAGAAGGGCTCCGCGAACAACACCCGGACGAGTCGGCGAACGTCGGTCGACAGCGCGCCGCCAGCATCGCCCCTCGCGAAGAGGTCCGCGAGCGGGAATGCGTCGCCGACGTTCTGCCCGTACTCTCAATCGTCGGCCTTCGCATCATTGTCGACGAGCTCCGTGGCGCGCTCTCGCCAGTCGCCCCCCAAGCCCCCGTGAGAACGCTCGATCCGCTGGAGCAGCGCCTCGAATCCGCTGTGTGCGTGGCTGATAGAACGAGATCGACACGAACTGCGAGCCGTAGACACGGCGCAGCTCTTTCACCTCGTCGGGGTGCTTGAGGGAATCCAAGATGTAGGCGGTCCGCCGCAGCGCGCGGTGACGGGAGCCGCGTTCATGCCGGAGGTTCCGAATGAACGCGACGCCGAGATGCGCGAGCGCGGCTCCCGTGCGAGCTCGCCGCCGAAACTCATCGCCCGCCTTCTGGAACGCGGCGATGCGCTCGTCCTCGAACCCCGGAACCTCTCCGAGGTCGCGCCCGAATGCCGGCACGGACTTCAATAGCGCGCTCATCTTCACGATCTCGCTCTCGTAACCGACACCCGCGAGCTCGCGAACGAGCTCGTCACGCGCCGCCGCGAGGTCCGTCCCGAGGGGTCCAACAATCCCGATGAAGAGCTCCGGTCCGACCAGCGGCGTAACGGTGAGGGGAAGTTGAGTCATGGGCACCAACGTGCTTTAGGACGCGGCGCCGAACGGCGGACTGACGCTGTCACAGAGAAATCCCCGGCTGTCGGTGCGCATGGGAAGCAGCGTTGGAAGTTGGCGGCCGTCATGCGCTGACAGCAACCAGCGGCGCGCCGAACGCCTCGACCGTCTCCTCGGCGTCGCGGCCCTGCACCGCCTTGCCCATCGCGTCTTCGATGCGCTCGAGGAGGCCGGTCGCGCGCTGGCGGATGAAGGTGTCGAAGTCGTCGGAGCGCAAGAGCTCCGGCTCGATGAGGTGGGTCTGCAGGATGCCGTCGACCTTGCTCGGGCCGAGGTCGGCGTCGATCGCGGCGATGTACTTGCTCGGCGCCTTGCCGCCGATGGCGCGGTTGGTCCGCGCCGTCAGCGGCGCCTTGTTCACGGCGCTGTTCCACTTCGCACGCGGCAGCCCCTGATCTTGGCAGTATTTCCGCGGGAAGATGTGGTGGATGTCGACTGCGTGATCGAAGTACGTCGTCAGCTCGATCGTATCGCCGTTCACGAAATCCCGGCTCCCCGCCTGCAGGAGCAGCGCGGCGATTCCCTTGTAGGCCGCGCTCTGGCGGCTCTGGAGCGAGAGCAGCCGCGTCGGCGCGAAGTTCGCGTCGCGGACGGTACGCGGCTCCGAACCGCCGGCGATCCAGGCCACCACCTCCGGAAGGTCGAACGCGAAGCGGGTCTCGGTCGCGCCGCCGTAGAGCTCACCGAACACACCCGACCAGTACCAGCGCGCCAGCTTGCCCTTCACCGCGTCCTGCTCGAACCGGTCGCTCAATACCGAGCAAATGGCAGCCAGCGGGATGAGCTGGGTCGTGTAGGGCAGGTTGCGCCGCGCGTAGACGCGCTCACGGGCGAGGAGCTTCTCCGCCCTCTCGAACCCTTTCTCGATAGGGTCCGCGTGGGCGCGGTACTCCTCGAGGGTCAGCCGGAGCACATCGGCCCGCTTGCAGCTCACGGCGGACCGCGTCTTCCCCTCCACCTTCCGGTACGAGCTCAGCAACGTGACCGCCGTGAGGAAGTCGGTCGCTGCCACACCGGGCAGCAGGCTCCTCTCGGCGAAGCGCTTGTGCCTGGCCTCCCAGTCGTCGCGGAGCGAGAAGTCATCCGCCGCGAAGGTGGCCGTGACGAGCTCGAACACCGTCAGCGACACCCCGCCCGTGTTCACCTTCTCGAAGACCTGGCAGACCGCGTCCTTCGGCGTGGCGCGGAGCAGCTCGATGATCGGCAGCTTGTACTGCTGGAAGCGGAAGTGGATCTCCTGCTCGAAACGCGTGAGGAGATCGAACTTGTCACTGTCGAGACCATGGTGCTTCAGGTATCCGTTCTTCCAGATCGCGAACTCCTTGTGGTCGAAGAAGATCCGCACCGGGACCTTCTCGGCCTCCCACTCCTTCTCCTGCGAGGACAGGTCGAGCACCTCTTTCCCGAAGTTGGCCCTCACTATCCGGTCGGCCGGCACCGACTCGACCGCGTCGACGCGGTCGACCTCGGGATCGAGCGCCTTCGCCATGTCGATGTAGTAGAAGCGCTCGATGTCCTTGCCCTTCTCGGTCCGGGTCGGCACCGGACGCCCGCTGCGGATCGCGAGATAGAGCGAGGTCAGCCGCTGCTGCCCATCGAGGATCAACTTCTGCGGCTCGACGGGGCTCGGGAGCTTCACGCCCTCGACCACCCGCGGCTTGAAGCGCACTCCCTCACCGCCGGTCTCGAGCACCATCACGGCACCGATGGGATACGACAGCGAAATGCTGGCGAGCAGGCTGCGGATGTGATCATCATCCCAGACCCAGCCTCGCTGGAAGTCGGGGAGCTGCACAGTTCCCTTGTGGATGTGCTCCAAGAGTTCGTGGAGCATCGGCTCCTTCGTCTCGAACGTGCTCGCATTGATCGACATCAAGTGCTCCTCCCGAGTGCTGACCGCGACGAAATTACTCGGTGCGCGGCCGTCAAACTTCCCTGAACGTATCGTCTCTGTATCTCGACATTCCGTCCGGCATCCGCCCCCCCCTCGTCTCGTCACCTCTCACGACCGCGCAGTGACCACTTGGCGCGCCCGCGACGTGATCCGAAGCGAGGTCGAGCCACGAGTAATCGCGACGTAGAGCTCGTTCCTGGATAGTTCGTCCGCGTTCAGCACCAGAGCGGTGTCGAACTCGAGCCCTTTCACCAGAAGGGTCGTACCGACGGTCCGCTTCGGAACGAGGCGGCCTCGGTGCCGGGCCCGCGTCCTCACTGCGGCTAGAGCGACCGGCACCTGTTCCATACCAAGCCCCGCACTCTCCTGGAGCGCCGACTGCAGCTGGTAAAGACCCTCTGGGCGGTGGACGATCCACTCCCGCTGCCCGCGGAACCCCTCGAGCGCTGCCAAGGCGTGCTCGGGCGTGGGCTGTTCCGCGAGGCGTACCAACCGGTCCCGGTGATCCAGGTGCGATCGAAATCGCCCGGTCGGACGCCCCACTGCGATAGCCGCGACCATGCGATCGAGGTCCGAGCCAATCCCTGTCATTCGCTTGCGCGCGAAATCGTGAAGGTCTTTGACGATCTGGGCTCCCGTCGCCCCCGGCCACCGCCCAACCATTTCTGGGAGCCCCTTCTCGTCGAATGCCTCGACGACGCGGAATCGCCCTCGGAGACGTGAGGCCAGGCTTCCACACTGCTGCGGACGCTTCTTAATGGCGACGATGTGCTGACCGGCCGACCGCCCAGCGCGCTCACACGCCCGGGACTCGAATCGCCCGTCGTACTGCTCCCACTCGACTGGTGCTCCGCGGCCGATCGTCAGGGGCTGGCCATTCAGCAGGGTCGTCCGCGCTTCGAGCAGCCATTCGCCCAGGCGCCGATTCCGGTCCCACCAGCGCCACGGAACAGACAACTCTGGCAACGGCTGGAAAAACGCCTCGACATCACTCCACTCGACGAGCGGGTCGGACCGGAAGCCGAAGATCGCCTGGAGGGGATCACCCACGACGCGCACGGGCAGGTGCGCTGCGGCGGCCCTGACGACTTGGTGCTGGGACGCGGTGCAGTCCTGGTACTCGTCGACCAGAACGCCGTCGTAGGACGCTCCGAGCACATGCTTTGCCAGCGGCGAGGTCAGAACCCTGGATGCCTCGGAATACACCGCCGACCACTCCGGCATGGAGTTGGCCCCCGCCTGAAGCCCGGATATCGCCGGGTAGGCGAGCGCGTATCGCAAGCTCCAACCCGCGATCGTCTCGAGGTGATATCGGCTCGAAGCGACGCCCAGCTTGGTCAGGCGTCGCTTCACCGCCGCAACGCCGGCATGGGTGTGCGTCAGGATCAGCTGTCGTCCGGCCTTCGGATTCTCCGACGGTCCGCGCCAGGAGCTCCGTCTTCCCGCAGCCGGCTGGCGCGACCACCAGCGCCCGCTCCGCTGCGAGCAGAGCGTCAACCAGGTCAGCCGTGTTCGGCGAACCCACGGAGCTTTCCAGAATCTGGCGCGTTGCCGTACCGGCCAGGCGGTTCCAGTCCGAGACCACCAGCCTGCCGAGCTCCCCCTCCCAGCTCCTCCGTCTTGTACCACCCCTTCTTCTTCGCGACGGTGCCGAAGACCGCGCGAAGGTCGGGCACGTTTTCTTTCCACGCTTCGAGGTCGTCGCCGAGCTCCGCGGGCTTCTTGTCCAGGGCGTGGGCCATGGCGTCGCGAATCGTCCGCCACGCGGGACGGCTGACCTTCGGCGAGACGTCAGCGAGTCCGACGAGCGCCGCGAACGTGTCGTCGGAAAGGTCGCACGCCAGCACGTTCTTCCGTCGCGAGGGGCGCGGGCCAGGGGATCACCTGCGCTGACTTGGCGCGAGAGAGCCTGGGCTTCGAGGTGTCAGCGTCGACGAACAGCGCCACCGTGTGACCGAGGTCGGAGAGCCAGCCGGCGATCGTCGAAGCGTGCTCGCCTTGCCCATCCACGACGCTCACGCCGAGGTACGCGAAGTTGACGCCCTCCTCGCTCCACATCTCTTCGACACTCGCCAAGAGACCGACCTCGGTCGCACCCTCCGCCACGATTACCCGTCGGGCAAGGAGTGCCTCGGGGGTCTTCGGCAACACGCGGCCGAGGATGTCCGGGAGCTGTGTGACGGTGACCTTGCCACCGGTGCCGCGGCGCACGATCGCGACCTCCTCAGGGCGGAGCTCCGAGAGGACAGTCGGAGAATGGGTCGTGAGCACGAGCTGGCCCGAGGTCGCTTTCGTTGGCTCCGGCGCGACGCCGCGCAGCTTTCGCAAGAGCTGCCGGATGCGATGCGGCTCGAGCCCGTGCTCGAATTCATCGATCAGCGTCAGCCCAGCAGAGCCCGCCGCTTCGCGTTGCATCGCGACGGTGACGAGCCTCCGTGTGCCCAGGCCGGCCCGGCGGAAGGGGACGTTTCCATCATGAAGGGCCAACGAGCCGGTGTTCGCGGCCAACATTCCAGCGTCCAGGTGAGGGACGAGGCCAGACGATACGGTCGCGCCCAAGTCCTTCCCGAGGGTCCCAGCCTTCTCGGCGGCGTGCTTGAGAGTTTGAAGCTGGTCGACCGCTAGCCCTGCGCGTGCGTTGCGAGTCGCGTCAGCAACCACCGCCGCCACCGAGTCACTGCTCTCGGTGAGCCGGGCGAGGACAGACCCGCGGCGCCATCCGAGGTGGCGGTCGATGCTGCCGCCGACACGGAGCATCCCCATGAGCTCTCGGTCGCGTGCGTGGATGGGATGCTGGTCGCCAGTCGCGTCGATCACGTTCCACTGCGGCTCCAGACCGCCGTCGACGCTCAGCTCGATGACGAGCGCGTACACTTCGCCGTCCGCTCCGAGGGGCGCGGTCGTCTCTCCGCTGTCGAGGTCGAACGCCTGCAGCGCGAGCCCGTACTTGCTCTCCTTGAGCAGTACCGCGGGCGGGTCCACGATGGTCGCTCGGATGCGAATCGGCTCGGTCGTGTCGAGGTCGAAGAAGTCGGTATCGTCGAACGGGAGATTCCATCGCGGCGAGAGGACGCGCTCGAGCGCGTCGAGGACCGTGGACTTGCAGCTGTCGCCCGGTCCGACGAGCGCCGCCGTGTTCGCCACGTGGCGCCAGTCCAACGTCCGCACGCCGCGGAACAGTTCGATTTCCAACCGTCGCAGTCTCATCGGGGGTTGAAATTCGGACAAATCAGCGGCTGCTGACGACCCAGGTGGCGTTCCGCACGATGCCGTCGAGGCCCATGCTCGATCCGTCGCTGGCGGTGGTTCCGGTGCCCTCGTCGAAGAGCCAGACGCCTACCGTGGCCGGGTCGGCGATGAAGTGGGCGGGAGGGGTGATCGCGTCACCTGAGTATCGCGCGGTGGAGCTCACGCGGATTCTCATCGATCTCGCCGATGAAGCCGCTGCGCGTCGGGCGGGAGTCTGCGCCGTCTCGCCCAGCCCAGTGACCCAGAAGGTTCGCGGTCCACGACGGCGCGGTGGGCTGGGTCGCGGATGCGGCGAGGGCGCCGTCAACGTACAGCCGCATGGCGCCGTCCTCGAAGACACCGGCGACGTGATGCCACTCTCCGACCGTGCTGGTGCTGGCGGCCTCTGCGGCCATCCATCCGCAGGTCCCCGAGCCACCGTACACGCGGAAACGAAACCGCTGCGGGAGGCGGCCATCACCGGTGCCCGACCATTCCAGCTCATGATCACGGCAGTCGGCACGGTGGACGAAGAGGAGTCCGCCTTCCCCCTGGGCGCAATCCAGCGTCGGCGCTGGTCGGGCGGACCCACAACTCGTACGTAAAGCGCTGGCCGACATCACCGAAGCTCATCGGGAACTCGACTTCATCTCCATCGCCGTCGAACGAGAGCGCGTACCGGGTCACGGCGCCGGCATCGAGAGCCACCCCCGCGTCGGCGATCCCGGAGTCGTTCCCGCCATCCAACAACATGCCGGCGTCGGTGCCAGCATCCATGCCGAGCGCTCGGCACGCGCCGTCTGCGCATTCGCGCGCCGGGCCACAGGCGTCGGCTGCACCGAATCCGGACCCGTCGGGGAGACAGGTCTCGATCTGCGTGGACGACGCGCAGCGTGTCTCGCCGGCGGTGCATGCATCCGGCAGGCACGTGCGATTGTCACCGCAATACCGGTCGGCTGGGCAGTCGGCCTCCCGGAGACATTCGACGCAGTGACCGGCCGCGGTGTCGCAGACGAGGCCGATGTCGCTGCACTGACGGTCGGAGTCGCATGGCCGAGGCGGTGGAACGCAGTCGCCGTCGCGGCAGACATCATCGCCGGTGCAGTCGACCTCCGTGACGCATTCGACGCAATAGCCACGGTCGACGTCGCAGACGAGCCCCGGGCACATGCGACTCGACGTACACGGGGTCACTTCCTCACAACGGGTGTTGCGGCACGCCTGCCCTGCCGCGCAGTCGGCCCCGGTGACGCATTCGACGCAGTAGCCGGTGCTGCGATCGCAGACCTGCCCCGCGCTCGAACAGTCACGGTCGGACCGACAGACGGTCCCTTGACCGCTGTCGATGCCCGCATCGCCGACAGGCAGCGGGCCGTCGCAGGCGATCGCAGCCATGGCCAGACAGAGCACCGTCCATGTCGGCGACATGGTCCGAGTGCGCGGCAGTTGTGAGATCGTGGACATGGCTACCCCCTATGGTTCGTGAGGACGTACTTGGTGCCTCGAGCTTTGCCTTGTTTCTCGGCGCGGCCTTCTTCGATGAGGCGGTTGAGGTAGGGGCGGGCGCCGGCGGCGTCGGTGGCGAGGAGGTCTTGGGCCTTGGCGCTGGTGAGCTCGCCGAGGTCGTCGAGGGCGCGGCAGAGCTTGGCGTAGGCCGTGTCGTCGAGGTCGGTGGATGTGCCGCGCGCCGGTGAGGCGTGGGCTTGGCCGACGAGGAGCTCCCAGCGGAGGCCGCGGGCTTCAACTTCGATTCCGGGCAGGAGGTCGTTCGTCATGGTCCTGGTGCGTGACCGAAGCGTCGGGAACAGCGCCATCCAGGGCCCCGCGAGTCGCGCGAGACAAGCGTAGCATGCATCCAGGGCGGATTGATCGCGCATTTCTGTTCGGGCCGACGCATTGAGCGATGGTGCGTCAACGCGTGTTGACAGCTTGGAGCTGTGCCGTACGCAGTGCGTCTGCTGCGCAGTCATCGCGATGCGAAGACGTCACTGCCGTCGGGATCTGACAACGAATCCCGGCCACACGCCGTTCAGGCGGCACCTTGGAAGCGGTCGCCCTCGGCGCCGCGGGCGCAGCGCCGGGTGTCGCGGTCAGCGAGAAGACGGGCGGATCCGATGGCGAGTGAGCCCGCGAAGGTGCCCGGCGTCATTCACACGGCGTCGGCCGCGGCCGACGCGGTAGGTGCCGGAATGGCGCCCCGATGCTCGGGATCGACGTCGTGCTCCCGCCATCGCGCCCCTCCGTCACGTCGCCTCCAGGTAGGGCCGCATGGGTGTCAGCACGCTTCCGTCGCGCGCGAGCGCGGTCAGCTCGGCGAGCGAGCAGCGGCGGTCCCGCCGGACTTCGCGCAGCGCCTCGAGCGCGACGTCGAGGCCCACCTTGTTCCGGTAGCGGAAGAGATCGACGACGGTCTTCGCCAGGGAGTACACGCGGAGGCGGATGCCCTCGATTTCGTGCTCCTCGACCCCGCCTTCGTATCGCGCGCCCGAGAAGCGAACGACGCGGAGCGGCGGCGTGTCCATCCGCGGCGCCCACACCCGCGGCGGTAGGGCGACCCACACTTCGTGCGGCACCTGGGTGCCGAGCCGGTGGAACGCCGCCGCCGAGAGCAGGCAGACGACCGCATTGGGCGCGCGCGCCGCGACGAGCGCGAGGTCGTGATGCTCCGGTCGGCTCGAAGTTGGGCCCCGCGTAGACCCCACGGGCGAGGTGAACGAGCTCGCCGCGCCGAACCATGCGCATGACGGCGACACGGCCGTATCCGGCACGTTCGAGGTCGGCGGGACGGAGGAGCCGAGTGTCTTCGGCGGCTGCCGAGGTCACGTAACAAATCCTATCCTCTAGCGACCACAAGGCGAGCTCTTGTTACACGACGACCTCGCGCGGTCGGCGCTACGATGCCGCGCCGAGAATGGCTCCGGCGCGCTCGAGTCGGCTCCACACCTCGCGGTGTCGCGCGAGGCCGAGACCGGCGTCGTCGGGGCGACCGACAGGCTGATCGGCCACCGGGCGGTGCGGCCCGAGGGTGTCGCCGACGTGGTCCCGCGTGACCCGCACGCAGGCGACCGAGTGGCGGCTGGTCATGACTCAGAGGCGCCCGGTGCGGACGTCGAGCGGGCTCGGCTGCGCCTCCGACTCCGCCCGGGCGAGCCGATGCTGGCGCCTTCAGCTCAGGATCTCGCCCGCGAGGCGGGAGGCGACCTTGCCGTCGATGCGGCCGCGGTAGCGGTCCATGACGCCCTTCATGAGCTTGCCCATCTCCTTCTTGGAGGTGGCGCCGAGCTCGGTCGCCAGCTCTCGGATGGCGGCGCGCGCTTCGTCGTCGCTCATCTGCGCGGGGAGGTAGCGCTGGATGACCTCGACCTGCGCGCGCTCCTCGCTCGCGAGGTCGTCGCGGCCCGCCTTGTCGTATTCGACGATGGCGTCTTTGCGCATCTTGACCGCGCTGGTCAGCACGCCGAGCTCGTCCTGCTCGGTCAGGGCGCGGCCGAGCTCGATCTCTTTGCTGGTCAGCTCGCTGCGAACCATGCGGAGGGTGGTCTTCGCGACCTCGTCCCGCTCCTTCATGGCTTTCTTGAGGTCGGTGAGGATGACGTCCTGAAGCGACATGGTGGGCGCAGCTTTCCGCCCGGCGGGCGTGCGCGCAAGGGTCACTCGCCGAAGACGCTCCGGTTCCGAGGCCACCGGCGCACGCGACAGGTTCCGGTCGCGGCAGTTCCCGTGACGGCAGAGCGCGCGGTCGAAGCATGCCGCGCGGTCGCGCGTCTCGAGGAGTCGGCGGCGACGGAGCTCAGAAAGGCCAGACGACGTCGGGGACGGGGTTGGCCGGGCGCGCGAGGAGGTAGCCCTGGCCGTAGTGGACGCCGCAGTCGATGACGGCGGAGAGCTCGTCCTTGGTCTCGATGCCCTCGGCCACGACCGTGGCGTCGAGATCGCCGCAGAGCCCGACGACGTGACGGAGGATCAGGCGCTTCTCGCGGCTCCGATGGACGTCCTGGACGAGCTGCCGGTCGACCTTGACCACGGAGGGCTTGAGCTCGGCGATCCGCAACAAGTTGGAATGCCCGGCGCCGAAATCATCGACGACCAGCTTGGCGTTCAGGCGGCTACAGAGCTCGCGCATGCTGCTCTGACAGAGCTCGAAGTAGTCGAGCGTGGCCGACTCGGTGATCTCGAGATAGAGGTCGTGCTCGAAGAAGTTCATTGGATCGTCCGGGCGGACGAGCCAGCGCTCGCTCAGCTCGTGGGGATGGAGGTTGACGAAGAGCGGGCAGTCGGGCGCCTGCTCGAATCCGACCTCGCGCACCATGCGGCCGAGGCGGCCGGTGGAGCTCTGCAGCTCGGCCTGCTCGAAGAGGACGGCCGGGTTCGGGTACGTGGGGACGCTGCAGCGCGCCAGCATCTCGCAGGCAAACCTCTGCTTGGTGGCGAGGTCGACGATGGGCTGGAAGGCCACGCCGAGCGCCGTCGGCGGGATGGACCGGACGCGAGGGGGACGCGGCGTCTCCGACTTGGAGACCCGCGGAGACCGCGCGTCGTCGGTCAGGGTCCAGGCTTTCTTGCGCACGTCGCGGTCTCGCTTTCCGCCCGCGCCTCCCGAGGTACGGACCGGGGGGCATGATACATCGCCGGGGCCGTTCGCCGCGCCTCGACGTTGCACGTGTCCTGCGGGCTCACGGTGGTTCGGACGCGCTCGTCGCCCGCAAGAGGCGGGATGCTCCTCGGGTTCCGGGCTCTCCGTGGTGCTCTCCAATGGGGGCACACGGGCGCACGGCCGGGCACGATCACGGGACGCTTCGAGATCGCGTTCCCGACCCCGCGGGGCACGCATTGTCGGGGTACGCATCGAGGAAGACGTGAATAGGTCCACGGTGCTGGCACCCGCGCGAGCCGAGGACCGCCCACCCGCATGCCCACCGCCGCCCACCCCGTACGACGCCGCCTCCCGATGCCCGTGGAGCCGCTCAGTCGGGCGCTGGTGTGGGCGCGCGGGAGCTCGACGGGGCTCCTCGTCATGGCCCTGATCGTGGGCGCGACGACGGGCCTCGGCGCGGCAGGGTTCCGCATCCTGATCGGCTGGCTGACGATGCTCTTCACCGGGCAGGTCGACTACAGCGTGGCCGATCACGCGTCGAACCCGTGGGTCCCTCAGCTCGGGCCGTGGTTCTTGCTCTTCGTGCCCGTCATCGGCGGGCTGCTCTACGGGCCGCTGGTCGAGCGCTTCGCGCCGGAGGCCCGCGGGCACGGCGTGCCGGAGGTGATGGTCGCCATCGCCGAGCAAGGCGCGCGCATCCGGCCGCGGGTGGCGGTCATCAAGGCGGTGGCCTCCGCGATCTGCATCGCGGCGGGTGGCTCGGTCGGGCGCGAGGGGCCGGTGGTGCAGGTCGGCTCGGCCATCGGCTCGACGACGGGGCAGGTGCTCGGCATCCCCGAGTCGCGCCTGCGCATCCTGGTGGCGTGCGGGGCCGCAGGCGGGATCTCGGCCACGTTCAATGCGCCCATCGCCGGCGTGATGTTCGGGCTGGAGCTGATCCTGCGCGACTTCCAGGCGCAGTCGTTCGGGGTGGTGGTGCTCTCGTCGGTGCTCGCCAACGCGGTGGCGGCGTCGATCCTGGGCGGAACCGCGTTCCTGACCTTGCCGCCCTTCGCGCTGGTCTCGCCCTGGGAGCTTCTGGTCTACGCCGGGCTCGGGCTGGTGGCGGCGTTCGTGGGCATCGCGTTCGTGCGGGTGCTCTACGCGTTCGAGGACTTCTCCGACCGGATCTGGCGCGGGCCGCTCTGGCTTCGGCCCGCCGCCGGCGGGTTCCTGCTCGGCGGGCTGCTCTTGGCGCTCCCCGAGATGTACGGCGTCGGGCACGCGGTGCTCGAGCGAGCCATCGGCGGCGAGTACGTGCTCTGGTTCTTACTGCTGCTCCTGGCGGGGAAGATCCTGGCCACCAGCGTGACGATCGCGATCGGCGGCTCGGGCGGGGTGTTCGCTCCGTCGCTCTTCATCGGCGCCATGTTGGGGACGGCGTACGGGCAGGTGATGCACGGGTTGTTTCCGAGCATCACCGGCGATCCTGGCGCCTACGGCCTGGTCGGAATGGGCGCGCTCTTCGCGGCGGCGGCGCGGGCGCCGATCACGTCGGTCATCATCATCCTGGAGCTGACCAGCGAGTATTCCACGATCCCGCCCTTGCTCTTCTCGGTGGCGGTCGCCACGGCGGTATCCGCGTTCCTCAGCAAAGAGACCATCTATACGCTCAAGCTGCATTTGCGCGGCATCGAGCTCGGCAAGCCGCGAGGGCCGACCTTGATGGAGGTGCTGAAGGTCGGTGACGCGATGGAGGCCGTGCCGGAGGCGCTGACGCCCGGGATGGGGATGGGCGAGGTGATGGAGCGGCTCCGCCAGAGCGACGCGCTGCCGCTCATCGACGCCGACGGGAAGTACGAAGGGACGGTGACCGCCGCGGAGGTGGAGCGGGCCATTCGGGAGGACACGTTCGATCCGGATCTGCGAACGCACGCGCAACAGCCTCCGAAGCTGAGGTTGCAGGACAACCTGGCGCGGGCGGTCGACGCGATCGTGCGGAGCGAGCTCTCGGGGCTTCCGGTGCTGGATCCGGTGGGTCGCAGCGTGATCGGGTGGATCACGCACCGGGACATTCTGCGGGCGTATCGCGATCGGCTGGAGCGGGAGATCGAGCGGTCGCGGCGACGGACGGGCGCGCAGGTGCCGCCGCTGGCGGAGCTGCACGGCTATCGGGTGGTGGATCTCGAGGTGGAGCGGCCGGCGCCGGAAGAAGGGGTGCGGCTGTCAGAGGTTCGGTGGCCGCCGTCCGCGCTGGTCTTGTTCGTGCGGGAGCACGGGGAGATCCACGACGCGGTCGCGGAGACGACGTTGACGCCCGGAGACCGGGTGACGGTGCTGGTTCGGGCGGACGAGGCGCGCTCGCTGGCGCGGATGTTTCGACAGGTGGCGGCGCACAGTTGATCGTGCGTAGTTGATCGTGCGTTCGCGGACCTGCCGCTTCGAGGTCGCCGCGTCTCTCTGCCGAGCCGGCCGGCGGGATGCCGCAGCGTCAATCCTCGAGGAACCCTTCGCCGGTCTCTTGGATGGTGAGGGCGCGCTGCCGGAGGGCTTCGCTCGGCCAAGGCTCTTTGACGATGCGGTAGACGGCGTGGTCGAAGGGGAGGCCCGGCGCGGGCTCGGCGAGCTCGACGCGCTCGCGCTCTCCCGCCCGCAAGAGCTCGTAGGCGCGGTGGTGGCAGTAAGGGTTGTTGCCGATGTGGCCGAGGAGGACGGACGCGGTCCAGTGGCAGCCGCCGTAGCAGTCTTCGGCGTAGTAGCAGTCGGCGCAGTAGCCGCTCAGATCCGTCTTGGCGATGTCGCGGGTGAAGCGGAGGGCGCGGCTGCGCTCCCAGATGTCGCGCAAGGCGTGGTCCCGGACGTTGCCGCCCACGAAGGCGTCGGTCGAGAGCGAGGGGCAGCCTTTGATGTCGCCGTTGGCTTCGATGCCCAAGGTGCGTTTGCCCGCGCCGCAGGTGCCTCGGTAGGTCAGGCTCCAGTCTCCGCGCAAGATGTGCTCGAAGGGGCCGAAGTAGCCGATGTTGTTGCCGGGCCACATCCGAGCGCCGCGAGCGTCGCCGTGACGCTTCGCCCGGACCAACATCGGGTGCGTCTCCAGCACTTGGTAGGGCTGGAGGAGGACGTCGGGCTCATCGGCGGCGCGGCCCATCGCGGCCGTGAGCTGGACCTGCCAGCCGACGACACCCTGGTCGATCAGCCAATCGTAGAGAGGTTCGACCTCCCGCAGGTTCAGACGGTTGACCTGGGTGTTGGCGGTGATGCGGATGCCGCCGATGTCGCGCAACGCGGCAAACGCTCTTTCCACCGCGCGAAACGAACCGGAGAGGCCGCGCAGGGCGTCGTGCGTCCCCTCGAACCCGTCGACCGAGATCGACACGCTCTGGAGGCCGGCGTCCTTCGCCGCGCGCAGCCGCTCGGGGGTGAGCCCGCGGGCGCCGGTGGTGATCTGGCAGAGGATGCCGTGGCCGCGAGCGCGCCGGATGATGTCGACTCAGTCTTCGCGCAGGTAGGCCTCGCCACCGATGAGCGAGATCTCTTTCACGCCGAGGTCGGCCATCTGGTCGACCAGGTCGAGCGCCTCGGCGGTGCTCAGCTCGTCGGGGCGCGCGCGGCCGGCCCGCGAGCCGCAGTGGCGGCAGGCGAGGTCGCACGCCAGGGTGATCTCCCATACGGCGTAGGCCGGGCGGTACGCGCGATCGATGTCGCGCGCTTCGCCGTCCAGCGTGAGCGGCCTCCTGCTCGGCGGCGCGTGAGGCGCGATGGGAAGTGAGCGACGCGGGCCGAGCTTCACCGGCTCACACGCCGCTGTCGACGGGGATGGCGCCGTAGGCCGGCAGGGTCGCCGACGCGTCGGGACCGGCGTCCACGGGCGGTCCGCCGTACGCCGCGATGGCGCCGGCGTCCTGACCTGCGTCCTGTGCCGTGGCCGCGTCGCCGGGGCCACCGTCTTCGAGGGGCGGTCCGCCGTAGGCCGCGTCGACGCCCATCGACGCGTCGACCACCTCGGGCCCGCTGTCCATCCCCGCGTCGTCCGTCGTCGCGGTCGAGGAGCACGCCGAGACGGCCACCGTCGCGCCGAGCACGAGCGCCGCCCGGGTCAGCCCCGTCACCTGCGAGCGCGCCTCCGGCACCTGCGGGATCGTGTTCTCGGCTCCGCAGAACGGGCACTCCGCATCACGCACGTGCCGTCCGCATCCGTTGCAAGCAATCAATGCCATCTTCGCTCCCCTTCATGCTCGTCCGGCGCGCCACTTCGTGCCAGCCGGGACGTCGGCGCGCAGAATAGCATCCCTCGTGCCACTTCATCGACCGGGCACACGCACGCCCAGCCGCGGGCGGTCGAGCGAACCGAGCAGGTCCGGTGTGCGCTCGGGTCGCGGAGGACCGACGAACGGCGGCACGTCGACCGACCGGTCGCGCGGGACCCTCCGAGCGCGACGGGAGCTGGCGCCGGAGCCCCGCCCCGTCGGCCGCCGCCGCGACGACGCCCGCTCCCATCCGATGCCGGGGAGAGGAACATTCGAACGAGGATCGGGGAGGTCCGGGAGGGTCTGTTCACTGGTACCCTGCGCGGGATGGACGGCGGGAGCGCGGCGGCCCGGCGGTACGCGCCCCGGGAGCTCGGAGGACTGGACCTGCGGGCTGCGGATCCGAGGATCCTCTGGGCGAGGGCGGCGCGCGCGTCGTCCGAGGTCGACAAGGCGTTCGCGGCGCGGATGGCGATTGGAAAGCCCGTCGTGTTCCCGCGCGGTGGCGACCACGACTGCACGTGGTGTCCGCGCGTCTCCGACGCGGCGCCGTGGCTGGAGGTGGAGCTGCCGGAGGCCGCCGAAGCGGCGGCGATTCTGATCTGCGAGACCCATGCACCCGGCGGGATCGTGGAGGTGCGCGACGCCGAGCGCGATACGGTGCTCTTCGAGGCCGCGCCGGAGAAGGCCGAGCGCGCGAGAGAGGCCCGGGCGCTCTACGTGCCGCTGAACGGGGCGCCGCCGCCGGCACGGCTTCGGATCCGGTTGGCGCCGGCCGAGGGCGCGCCGGCGCGCCATCAGATCGACGCGGTGGCGCTCTTGACGGAGCCTCTGGCCGACATTCGTCGCGGGCCGGCCTCGGGCGCGCACCGGCGTTTCACCGCGGCGGACCTGGGCGCGCTGGACCTCGCGGTGGACGATCCGCGGATCCAGTGGGCGACGGATGCGCGAGCTTCGTCGGAGAAAGACGCGGCGCACAGCGCGGTCGCGGCCTGTGGTCCGCCCACCGTGTTCCCGCGCGGTCTGGAGCAGAGCGGGACGTGGAATGCGGGCGGGACCGATGCGGCGCCCTGGCTGGCGGTGGAGCTGCCCGAGATCGAGAGAGCCGCCGGGATCGTGATCTGCGAGAGCTTCGCGGCGGGGGCGGTGTGCGAGCTGCGAGACACGGATCGGGACGAGGTGCTCTGGCAGGCGAAGCCCGAACGGCACCGATCGCTCGATCGGGCGTGCGCGCTCTACGTTCCGCTCGGCCAGGGGCCGCCGCGGCGCGTGACCATTCGCTTGGACGCGAGCGATGGGGAGCCGCACCAGATCGACGGCGTGGCGCTGGTGACCCAGGCGCTGCCCGCGATCGTGGCTTCGCCGCGCGAGGGCCAACGACGCGAGCGTCGGTATCGGCGGTACGCGTCGAGCGAGGTGGAGGCGATCGATCTGCGTGGGGACCCGCGCGTCGAGTGGACCTCGGCCGCGTCGTCGTCGTCGGAGCGCCCGGCCGCCGTGGGCGTGTGGGAGGGGCGCAGGCCACCGGGCGTCGCTTCGGACGGAGGAGCCTGGCAGCCGTCCGGCGACGGCCCCGGCGAGTGGCTCGAGGTCTCGGTGCCGCCGGGAGAGCCGATCTACGGCGTCGTCGCGATCGAGAACGGCGCGGTCTACCGGATCACCGACGAGCACGGGGCGTTGCTCTGGCTCGGCGAGCCGGAGGAGGTACCGAAGGGCGAGCCGCGGCTTCTGCACGTGGAGCTCGACTGGCAGCCTCGGCCGGCACGCCTCCGCCTCGCGCTCTCGGCATCGGTGAAAGGGCCGCGCGCGATCGACGCGGTCGGCGTGCTCGCCGCGCCTTTCGACGAGCTCATCTCGCCGGCGCCTCCGCCCGGGACACCGGAAGAGGGATGGACGGAGCTGGCGGGGACGCTGCTCGGCGCGAGCGAGACGCCTTTCGTGCAGGCCACGCTGCGCACGCCGTACGAGGCGCGCGCGGCGAACACGGGCGGGCCGCTCCGCCTCGCGCTCGACACGGGCGAGACGGTGACGCTGACGACGGGCGAGACGACGATCTACGGGGCGCCGCTTTCGCAGGCCCGCGGGACCTGGTCTTCCGTGCGCGCCGAGGCGCCGTGGCTGGCTGCGGCGTTCGAGCACGCGTCGCCCGAGCACGAGTCGGTGCTGCTCGCGGGGCGGCGCATCGAGGGCGAGCCGCGCGTGCGGGTGCTCGGCGTGCCGGCGGAGAGCGCGCCTCTTCGAGCGGGCGGCTTTCGCCAGTCCGCGCGGCACGCGCCGGAGGCGATGAGGGTGACGGCCATCGCGGTGGAGCCGGTCGATCGAGCCCAGCTCGACGCGCACGATCCGCGCGGGTTCCACCGCGTCTCGCCCCTCGAGCAGAAGCAGCCTCGCCCCTCCCGCGCGCCGACGGTGCTCGCCGTGGTGGCGCTGGTGGCGACCCTCATCGGCGCCCTGGCGCTCGTCGGGCCGGGCGTACCTCCGCTGGCGGCGATGGTGGTCTCGTTCGTGAGCTGGACCATCGCCACGTTCGCCTGGGCGCTGCGGCGACGGCAGCTCGCCCAACGCCAGCTCGCCCGATGGCGACGACAGCGCCGACGCACGCGACCGTGAACGCCGCCGTCACCCGCGACGGCGCGCGAGGACGATCAGCGCGAACACCGCCGACAGCGCGATCGGTGCGCCCGCACGGTCGTCGTGATGAGGGATCCGTGTCCCGGACGGGAATGGACGCGGGGTGAGACGCGGCCCCGGATAGGTCTTCAGCGGCGGCGACGCGCGGCCAGCGCGAGCCCCATCAGAGCGACGGCGAGGGCGGCGAGAGGCGAGCGCGAGCCGGGCGCGACGGCGCAGCCGCCGCCACCGGTACCACCTCCTCCGCCGGATCTCGACACGCAGACGAAGTCCGAGGTGCCGCCCGCGACGCCCGCCCGATCGCGGCTGCGCACGGCGACGCCGACCCGAGCGCTGGCGGGAACGCCGTCGGGGAACGGGATCACCGCGGCGGTGCTGGAGCCCGCGACCGTGTCGGCGATCGTCTCCGTCGCCGGGCTCGACGCCCCGCCGTCACCATCGCAGGCGCTCGGATCGACCAGGATGTCGTAGGAGCCTCCGTCGATGCCGGTCGGCGCGGTCCAGGAGAGCTCGATGTCGCCGCCGTTCTTCGTCGCCGTCAGCCCGCTCGGCGCCGCGACGTCGACGAAATCGTATGCGAGAGGGAAGTTGGCCTGCTGTTCCGTCCCCCGTGACCGTGTCGGTGTTGGGATCGCTCAGCGCGAACACCCAAACGTTCTCGACGCCGCTCTCGTGATGGTCGCAGGGGACGATGTCACGCACCGCCACCACCACGTCCATCTGGTCTCGCCCGTCGACGGCGTTCGGCGTCTGGGCGAGGTTGGAGCACGCGCTCGTCGTGACCGAGGTGCGCACGGACGGGTCGTCGCACATCTCGCCGTAGAACCAGTAGAGGTTGTGGCGCGACATGTCGACGCCGTTGAACCGGAAGGTGATCGACCCCTCGCAATCCGAAGGCAAGAAGGGCTGCTGGTTCAGAGCGGAGAGATCGCTCAAGCTCACATCGCCGCGGCTGCTGAAATCGACGATGCTGACGTCGATGGGAGTGCTCGGCGGCGGCTGCGCGCTCGCGGCGCCGCTCGTGGCCAAGAGGAGCCCACCGATCGTCCATCCGATTCGATTCATGGGCGCCCGGGGGAGCAAGTGGCGTACCTGCCCCGCTCTTGTGGCATCCGGGCAGGCGAGGAACGTCGCGCGTCGTCCTGGCAGGGCAGACGGATCGCGACCGTGCAGTCCTTGACGGCGCATCAGGCCGACGGACGGCGGCCCTCTTCGAGCACGCGAGCCGGCACCGGCTCGAGGTTCCACACCAGGCCGAGCTTCTCGAGAACGCGGAGAATGGCGTAGGTCAGGTCGACCTCTCCGGGATAGAAGCCCATCCGCGCGCTGCGCATGTAGCGGTGATGGTTGTTGTGCCATCCCTCGCCCATCGTCACGAGCGCGATGAAGAGGTTGTTTCGGCTCTGATCACGGGTGTCGAAGCGGCGATGGCCCCACACGTGTGCCAGCGAGTTCACCAGGAAGGTGGAGTGCCATACCAGCACGCCACTCAGCGCAAAACCGATGAAGAGGCCGGACCAACCGAAGATCAGCCACACGATGAATGCGGTCAGAATGGGGACCACGAGCCAGTACTTGTCGAGCCAGACGAGCTCGGGGTAGCGGGCCAGATCCTGCACGCGCTTCCAGTCCGTCTCCGCGTTGCCCGCGAAGAGCCAGCCGAAGTGGGCGTGCCAGAATCCGTCGACCACCGGCGAGTGCAGATCGCGCTCGGTGTCGGAGTAGAGGTGATGCGCGCGATGATGCGCCGCCCACCAGAGCGGCCCGCGCTGGATGGTCATCACGGCCCCGACCGCGAGCACGAACTGGAACCACCGGCTGGTCTCGAACGCGCGGTGGGCGAAGTAGCGGTGGTAGCCCGCCGTCACCATGAACATGCGCAGCACGTAGAGGACGACGCCGACGGCCACGGCCTCCCAGGTCACGCCGGACCAGAAGGCGCCCAGCATGACCAGGTGGGAGAGCAGGAAGGGGACCCAGCCGAGGCGCTCGTAACGATGCCGTCGGCGCTCGCGGTCACGCCCGTCGTGGTGTGCGGTCGAGAGAGGAGGGTGCGGCGCGCTGCTCACTCTCTCGGTTTACGGCAAAAATGTCACGGCGGACCACGGAACGGTCATCGTTCGTTAATTCTTTTCCGAGCGAGGGCCATCACATCAGGTGCGTGCAGCGGTTGGAGACGCAGCTCCCCGCGCCGGCGCAGCAATCGGAGTCGCTCCCGCAGGCTTCACCCTCCATCGAGCAGGGCACCTCGGTCGGCGGGACGCAGACGGCGCCGGAGCCGCTATCGCGGCAGAATCCGCTGCAGCACTCGCCGCTGGCGGCGCAGCTCCTTCCGTCCGCGCGGCAGGGCTCGGGCGCCCAGAACGCGGCCATGTTCTCGCTGGAGACGTCCTGCTGCGGCAGCCAGTAGGGCGCGTGGCTCGGGTCGGTGCCCGCCGAGGGCGAGCTGGAGATGGCCGCCACCCAGAGCTGGCGCCGGCCCGAGCCGCGGGTGCCGGCCTGTGCGTTGCCGTAGTCGCGGGTGCTCAAGAACGCGAGCCAGAAGTAGCCGCCCTCGTCGAAGGGCGAGAACGTCGGGTAGTAGCTGTTCCGGTCGCCGGAGTTGAGCGCCTCGAGGTCGAAGGGTGTGGCGCCGTCACGGCTGACCATGCGGACGATGCCGGGCCGCGGGATGTGCGGCGCGCCGCCGCCGGGATCCTGGAACGCGCGGCTGTGCTCGCCGTGCTGGAAGGCGATCCACTGCGAGTCGGGCGACCAGCTCGGATGCGCCACGGCCAGCGGCGCGCCGCTCAGGATCACGCGGGAGGGGCCGAAGCTGTCGTCGGGCATGGCGTCGATCAGCGAGAGATCGCCGGCGGTGAAGTCGACCGCCCAGCTGCCGTTCGTGCCCGAGACGTACGCGATGGCGGAGCCGTCCGGCGACCAGGTCGGGTGCGCGGCGCCGGCGGTCGGGAGCGCCGTGCCGCCCTCGGTGATGCGGGCCCCGGTGTTGCCGTCCATCAGGAAGAGGTAGTTGCCGTAGTTCGCGATCAGCCGCGAAGAGTCCGCGTTGAAGCTGGCGCTCAAGAAGCGCTGCTGCGTCGGCGGCACGAGGGTCGGCGCGGGATCGGGCGTGAGGTCGACGGTGAGATCGAAGACCGCCCCGTAGTCGCCTCCGTCCCAGAGCTCGGCGGCCATGCGGCGCCCGTCGCGGCTGACGGTGTGGCACGCCACGCAGCGGTGGCCGTCACTCGGCCGCGGCGGCGGGCTGGGCATGAAGCTCTCGAGGCCGCTTCCGTCACCGCCGATGCGCACGATGCGTCCGGCGCCGAGGTCCCAGTAGTAGATCGCGCCGCGGATCACGGCGTCGGCGAAACGGAAGGTCCGCGGTGTGCCTGCGATGACGTCGCCGGTGGCGGCTTCGTAGCGATCGACGGCCACCGTGACGTCGGTCTCGGGCGCGGACTCGGCGAGCGCCCGCCAGGCCGTGCGGTCGACGAGCCAGTCGTAGCGGAAGCTCGCACCCGAGTGCGCGACGTAGGCGTTCACCGTGACGCCGGTCACGCTGAAGCGGACGCGGTAGAGGTCGCCGTCGGCCCCGCGCTCCCACTGCACGTCGGGCGGGTAGACGTTCTCCGGGAACACCGCGCCGCCGAGCGGATAGAGGAGGTTCGCCTCGCGCGCCGCGTCGTCGACGGGCGTCGCGGTGAAGTGCGAGGCGGCGTCGGAAGGCGCGCCGTCGGCGAGGATCTCGTGGGTGACGTCGACGGTGAGAGTCGCGGTGGCCATGGTGCCGAACGCGCTGACGGTGACGTCGACCGTGCCGGCCAGGCTGCCGTCCGCGGTGAACACGCCAGTGCTCTCGTCGATGCTGCCGAGCAGGGTCGAGGCGACGGACCAGAACCCGTCGGCGACGGGCGAGGAGCTGCCGTCGTCGAAGTGCGCGACGAGGTCGAGGTCGAGGTCGGCCGAGGCCCCGTTCATCGTGTGGACCACCGGGTCGCCCGGGGTGATCTCCAGCGAGGAGAGGGTGCGGTGACCGGTGCCGCCACCGTCGGTCGTGACGCGGCCGGCGTCCATCCCAGGGCCGGCGTCGACCCGAGCGCGACACCGCCCGTCGATGCACTGCTGACCGGCGCCGCACTCACCGTCGCTGCCGCAGGTGCCGGTCGAAGGGGACGGGTCACACCCGAGCACCATCGGGAGCAACCCGATCAAGAAGACCACCCTGCGCGCCATCGGCACCTCCGAGAGTGACGGTAGAGCATGCGGCGCGGCAGACGCCAGCGGCTTGCGCTCGGCGCGCGCTCACGCGCCGGACCGATTGGGACGTGACGCCGACGGGCGCACGCGGCTCGGGCGGGAGAGCCAGGCGCCGGCCAGGGCGGCCAGCGCCGCCACGATCGGGTAGGCGAGGACGTAGGTGGACACACAGTCGACGCCGAGCGGGCCGACCGCGCCCGGGCCGAGGAGGGTCGACCACGCGCTGGTGAACGTGGGGTGCAGCATGCGCTCGGGCTCGGGGATGCGGGCGTGGATGAGGAGCGCGCCCGGCAGCTCGACCGCGAAGCCGAGCACGACCGGCAGCCAAGCCCAGGCGCGGCGACGCTCCGGCAGCGCGTCCACCGCCGCCCCGAACGCGAGCGCCAGCGCCGGCAAGAGCGGCACGAAGAAGCGAGGGCCGTAGGCGAGGGAGGCGCCCCAATCGAACCAGCCCGCGTAGACCAGGATCGCCGCGAGGAGCCAGCCGACGATCAGCCACGCGATCGGGCGAGGCAGGCGGGTGAGGCCGAGCGGCAACAGGACCACGAAGGGCGCGTAGAAGAGGAGTCCCGTCCGCGGGCTGAAGAGCAGACCGACGAGGCCAGCGGGCACCTCGGCGAGCGACCAGCCGCCGCCGTTGGCGGGCAGACCCCAGAGCGAGAGCGCGCCGCAGGCCAGCGCGACGAGCGGCAGCACGCGCGCCAGGGAGCGGCTCGGAGAGCGGCGCCAGCCACGGTCGATGCGGTACAGAACCGCGACGGCGACGACGACGAAGAGCAGGTGGTCGGGGCGGACGAGGATGGCGACGGCCGCGGCGACGCCGATGCCAGCGACGCCGGAGTCGGGTCGCGCCTCCCGGGCGCTCAGTCGGTAGAGCAGGTAGGCGAGAGCAGCGGCGGTCGGGAGCTGGGTCCAGGACGTGCCTGCGTAGGCGAAGAAGGGCGAGCCGAGCGCGAGCGCGGCCACGGCGAGGATGGTCGCGGGCCGGGAGAGCCCGAGCGCGCGGGCGGTCAGGACGAGAAACGCGGCGGCCAGCGCGGCCGAGAGCGGGCCGAGGAGCACGAACGCGATGACGCGAGGGTCGTGTTGCAGTGGGGCGACCACCGCGCGCGGCGCCCCGCCGGCGAAGAGCGCGTCGAAGCGCGGTCGCGGCTCGGGCGTAAAGAGGTCCGCGAGCGCCACCGCCGGCAGCGCCAACCACGCGAGCCCGGGCGCGGAGGCCGAGCGGAGGCCATCGTCCCCCTCGTACAAGAGACCGCCGGCCAGCGCGCGCGTCGGGACCCAGATCGGGCCGGGGTCGAGGGTGAGGACCGCGTCGTGTCGCTCGACCAGGGAGAGCGCGGTGTCCAGGTGCACGGCCGCATCGGCGCTGTCGAGGCCGCGGGTGGTCAGCAGGCCCAGCGCGAGCACGAGGAGCCCGGCTCGGGCGGCGGGCCTCACCTTTCGATTCGAGCGGTTCGCGGTCATCGACGGCGCCGGAGGATAGCGGGAACGCGGCTTGGCGCGATGGCCCATCCCGGTCGATGTGGGCCCATCGAACGGCGGCGACGCCGAGCGCACCGCGGCCTGCTCAGGCTGGACTCGTGAGCGGACGTCCGGTCGGCCCGTGGTCGCGGATGCCTCGAAGCACTGCCTCCGAATCGGTCCGCGTGCGCCGAGGGTCGGCTCTTGGCTGGGTATATGGGGTCGACACGCGCCAGGACCCGTCGCAAGCGCGACCTGACGCGTGCACGCGGAAGCCACGGTGTCCTTCCTCCACTCGAGGAGCGGCCGGTCGAGACACACGAGCGCCCGCCGCGCGAAGAGCGAGACGGGCGCGCCGTGTAGTTCGCGCGGAAGGCGCGGCGTCACTCCTCCACGTCGAAGGGACGGCTGGCGATCACCTGTCCGTCGGGCGCGCGCACGACGGCGAGCCAGCGACCGGGCGTGTAGACGTGCCGGGTGTAGGCCCAGGTCCGCCAGCGGCGGGCGCCGGCCGGGACCTCGAGCGCCACGTGCCCGGTGCTCTCGCCTTCCTCCGGCTCGAACGTGACCTCCAGCGCGGCGCGCTCGCCGGTGTCGTTGACGGCGTCGACGAACGCGTAGATGCGCCGCTGGGCGTCGACCTGGAAGACGTCGGCTGCCCCGTTCGGCTCGTGGTCCCGGATGCCGGTCGCGACGACCAAGCGCCGCACCCGAACCGATCCGCGGGTGTCGAGGGTCGGCTCGTAGCTCGGCGCCTCGGGCGCCGGCTCTTCCTGGGCGGGGCTGGGCTCGGCGCCGCGGACCGTCGTGGCCAGCTCGGGCTCGAGGTTGGGCGAGGGGAGCGGCTCGACCGGGCGCTCCTCCACGCGCTGGGCGACCGGAGCGGCTTCACGCGGGCTGGTGCACGCAGCCAAGCCGGCGATCAGCGCGACGCCGGTCACGAGGCCGGTGATCCCCTCCGAGGACGAGCTTGGTGTGACTCTGCATGGCGAATGACCTCCTGACGGGAGCCGCGGATTCTCGCGGCCCATCCATGGCGACCCCCATCAGCAGCGGGCGTGCCAGCGGCGCGGAGCACCGGCCCAGCACGCGCTTTCGACCTGCCGGCGCCCAAATCGTCCCCGGCGGGACACGCTCGCGTGTCGAGGGCGGCGCGGCCGCGAGGCTGGTAGCTTTGGCGCGTGAGCTACGCCGCCGACCTCTCCGCCATACGCGAAGCCCGAGAGCGCATCGCGCCCCACGTCCACGTCACGCCGGTGCTGACCAGCGAGACCCTCGACCGCTGGGCGGGCCGCCAGCTCTTCTTCAAGTGCGAAAACCTACAGAAAGGCGGCGCGTTCAAAGCCCGCGGCGCGGCCAACGCGGTGATGCGACTGGACGACGCGACGGCGGCGCGCGGCGTGGTCACCCACTCGAGTGGCAACCACGCGCAGGCGGTGGCGCTTGCCGCTCGAGCGCGGGGCATCCCAGCCCACATCGTCATGCCGAGCGACGCGCCGCGGGTGAAGCGGGCGGCGGTGGAAGGCTACGGCGCCACCGTGCATCCCTGCGAGCCCACGCTGGACGCGCGGCTGGCCACGGCATCGCGGGTGGTCGAGCAGACCGGCGGCGTGCTCATCCCGCCCTACGACCACCCCGACGTCATCGCCGGCCAGGGAACGATCGCGCTCGAGCTGATGGAGCAGGTGGACGCGCTGGACGCCATCGTGGCGCCGGTCGGCGGCGGCGGGATGATCTCGGGCATCGCGTTGGCGGTCCGGGAGCACGCGCCGGCGATCCGCGTGCTCGCCGCCGAGCCGAGCGGCGCCGACGACGCCTTCCGCTCCAAGGTTCGTGGCGAGCGGATCCCGCGTCACGAGCCGCGCACCATCGCCGACGGGCTCAAGACCACGCTGGGCGAGCTGACCTGGCCGGTGGTGCGGGACCTGGTGGAGGAGGTCGTGCTGGTCGACGACGCCGCGACCATCGCCGCCATGCGGATCGTCTACGAGCGGATGAAGATCGTGATCGAGCCGAGCGCGGCGGTCGCCGTGGCGGCCGCGCTGGGGCAGCGCATGCGTGGGCTGGACGGGCTGACGCGGATCGGCGTCGTGCTCAGCGGGGGCAACGTCGATCTCGACGCCCTCCCCTGGATGCGGCGCAAGCGCGGGCGTTGACGTGACCCTTTGGCGCCCTCTCTCGGTGGTTAGCTCCAACCGTGGACACAGAGCGCTGAGCAGGAACCTTCCCGTCGCGTGTCCGGGCGCGCGTGGACCCCTGCGAGGCCGGTCGCTCCCAATGATGCTCGCATCATTCCGGTCGCGATCGGCCACGCATGGCCCACGGGCCCCCGTGCGCGGCTCCGGTTCTTCCGGCGAGGAGGCACGATGGAGTACGTCGAGGTTCAGGGCGCGAGCATTCCGAAGATTCGGCCTCGGCACGTGGATGCTGGAGGGCGAGGCGTGCCGCGAGGTGGTCGAAGAAGCGCTGCTTCGCGGCTACCGCCACATCGACACCGCGCAGATGTACGGCAACGAGGCGAAGGTGGGCGCCGGGCTCCTGTCCGGCATGCAGCGGCTCGGAATCGAACGCGACGAGATTCTGGGTCACCACCAAGCTCGGCCTCGACAACCTGAGCACGGACCGGGTCAAGCGCTCCATCCACGAGAGCCTCAAGCACCTGGCCCTCGATCACGTGGATCTGTTGCTGATCCATTGGCCGAGCGACCGAGTCCCGCTGAGCGAGACGCTGGAAGCCATGCAGGCATTGCAGGACGAAGGGCTCGCCCGCCACCTCGGGGTCAGCAACTTCACCGCCTCACTCCTCGAGGAGGCCATGGCGATCTCGCCGATCCTCGTGAACGAGGTCGAGTTCCACCCCTTCCTGGCCCAGGACGGAATGCGAATCATCGCGGAGCGCAACCAGCTCTGCCTGATGGCCTACAGCCCCCTGGCGCGGGGCCGCGTGCCGAAGAACGAAGTTCTGCGCGACATCGGCGCACGCCACGGAAAGTCGGCCAGCCAGATCGCCCTCCGCTGGCTGACCCAGCACCGCAACGTCTGCGCCATCCCGAAGGCGTCCAGCGTCGAGCATCTCGTATCGAACCTGGACATCTTCGACTTCGAGCTCGACGCCACGGAAGCGAACCGCATCACGAGCCTCGAGCGCGGCCAGCGCCTGATCGACCCCGAATGGGCCCCCGAGTGGGGCCGCTGAGCGAGGTTTTGGCCAAGGTCGGCGGTGGGGGCTTGGCCCGCCCCCACCGTTCAGGCATCCTTCACCCGGAGCTACCTGACCTGATTCCAACCGGGCGGAGTTCGATACGGTGCCGATGCGACTGGCTGCTCTATTCACACTCGTGGCTATGCTCACGCCGAGCGTGGTTGCTGCTCAAGAGCCCTCCCAAGCCGCGCGCGACGCGTTCGACAGAGCCACAGAACTCTACCAACAAGGGGCGTTCCTGCAGGCAGCCGACGCGTTCATCCGCTCCTATGAGCTGATGGATGGAAGTTCCCGGCAGTATCTGATCGCGTTCAACGTAGGGCAGTCGTTTTTCGATGCGCAGCAGTGGACCCAAGCGCGAGAGTGGCTCCGACGCTACATCGCCTCCGCGGGATCCGAGGACGACCTGCGACCCCGGGCAGAGACGATGCTGCGCGAGATCGAGACTCGCGAGTCGCTGTCGCACAGCGGCGAAACGACGGAGCAACGGGACGCTCGGCGCGCTCCGAGCAGCGCGACCACAGGGGACGATGACGGCGCTATTTCCCCGATCGGCCCCATCGTGGCAGGCGTCGGTGCGGCAGCTTTGGTCGCTGCGGCGATCACCGGCGCGGTTGCGGCTTCGGCCTATTCGTCGATCAGGAAGCAGTGCGCTGACGGCGTATGCCCCGAGTCGCGCCGCACCGACGTCGACCGAGTCGGCACCCTCGCTCTGACAACGGACATCCTGTGGGTCTCGGGCGCCGTGCTGGCAGCGCTGGGGTTGGTGTTGACGTTCGTCCTTCCGACCGGCAACTCGAGTGGCGGGACCGATGATCCCACGGTTGCGGTCGGATTCGGTCCCGGGAGCTTGTTCGCACGAGGAACGTTCTCATGCTGCGGCAGCGATATCTCGCAGCGTGCGTGTCCGTCGCCCTCGCAACCGGATGCTCCGCGCTGCCCGACCTGAGCGACATCCGGTTCAGCGAGGGAGACGGTGGACAAGCGCCGAAGGACGGAAGCGCGCATGGCGGAATGGACGCTTCGACGCCCGATGCGGGGACCGACGCCGGGCGGTCGGACGGAGGGTTGGACGCCGCCGTGGTCGTCGCCGACGGCGGCGTCGATGCGTTCGTGCCGCGCGATGCCGGAGCTCCCGACTCGGGGCCCCTCGTCTGTCTCGGAAGCGACAACGGCGGGTCGGACAGAGCTCGATGGCCCATGCCCACGGAGTCACCCCTGGGTCTGTCCACGACGCAGAGTCTGACGGTCAGCGGGCCTACCGTGGTCGACGACGTCACCGAGTTGATCTGGCAGCGCGGAACGTCCCCCGCGTCCCTGACGCAAAGCGACGCGATCGCCTACTGCCGAGACTTGAGCCTGGCCGGATGCGACGACTGGCGGCTGCCTTCCATGATCGAGCTGCTCTCCATCACCGATCTGACGACGGCGGACCCTTCGATCGACGCAACGGCGTTCCCCTCCACGCCCTCGGATCTCTTCTGGACCTCGACGGTGTCCGTCAGTCTGTCCAGCCACGCATGGGTCCTGAGCTTCATCTACAGCGACCCGAACACGGACGATATTCTGTCGGAGCATCAAGTGCGTTGCGTTCGTGATCCGCACCCGCGGACGCCTCCGTCGTTCACGACCGACACGGACACCGTGACCGACAACGGCACGGGGCTCACTTGGGAGCGAAACCCGAGCACCACAGAGTACAGTGCAGCCGATGCCGATACCCACTGCGCAGGGCTTTCGCTCGGCGCATTCGGCGACTGGCGCGTTCCCAGCCGCAACGAGCTGCTCAGCATCGTCGACACGACCGCGAGTAACCCTGCGATCGACACGGCATCGTTTGGTTTTCCGTCGGGGGCAAACTATTTTTGGTCGGCTTCGACCGATGCCAATTCCTTGCGGCCCTGGTTCGTGGCGTTCTCGGAGGGCGGCGTACCGTACTCCGACCCGATCTCGATGGCCGCGGTCCGCTGCGTCCGCTGAACCATCGCCCGAGACGTCTCCACCGCCACCCTGTTCCGAAGGTGGCACCGACCCCATGAGAACGGTTGGCCCGGGACGCCGCCTTCGGAGCCCTTTGACCCCGTCGGGGGCGCGTGCTAGACGGCGCGCGCCAGAGAGCGCCCCCCGACGGTGGTCGGGCCTCTCGAGGGTTTTCCAAGCACCCCTTCGGATTCAAGAGGGAGAAGCATGTCCGAGCTCGCCAGCGGTCACATCACTCAGGTCATCGGACCGGTCGTGGACGTGGAGTTCCCGCCGGGCGCCCTGCCCGAGCTGCTGACCGCGCTGCGCGTCAGCAACAAGTCCATCAGCGACAAGGAGGACAACCTCGTCCTCGAGGTGGCCACCCACCTCGGCGAGGGCACGGTCCGCACGATCGCCATGGACACGACGGACGGTCTGGTCCGCGGGCAGTCGGTGAAGAACACGGGCGCGCCGATCTCCATGCCGGTCGGCAAGGAGACGCTCGGCCGCATCCTCAACGTGGTCGGCGAGGCCGTCGACGGGAAGCCGCCCGTCCAGGCCAAGAAGTACGCGCCCATCCACCGGGAGGCGCCCAAATTCGTCGACCAGAGCACCCAGATCGAGATCTTCGAGACGGGCATCAAGGTCATCGACCTGCTCGCCCCCTACCGAAAGGGCGGCAAGATCGGCCTCTTCGGCGGCGCCGGCGTCGGGAAGACGGTGCTCATCCAGGAGCTGATCAACAACGTGGCGAAGGCGCACGGCGGTGTGTCCTGCTTCGCCGGCGTCGGCGAGCGCACCCGCGAGGGCACCGACCTGATGATCGAGATGAGCGAGTCGATGCTCGAGAGCGGCGAGCCGGTCATCAGCAAGACGGCCCTGGTCTACGGTCAGATGAACGAGCCGCCCGGCGCCCGCGCCCGCGTCGCGCTGAGCGCGCTGACGGTCGCCGAGTACTTCCGGGACGAAGAGGGCCAGGACGTGCTCCTCTTCATCGACAACATCTTCCGCTTCACCCAGGCGGGCTCCGAGGTGTCGGCGCTCCTCGGCCGGATCCCGAGCGCGGTCGGCTACCAGCCCACGCTCGGCACCGAGATGGGTCAGCTCCAGGAGCGCATCACCTCGACCACCAAGGGTTCGATCACGTCGGTGCAGGCCATCTACGTGCCCGCCGACGACTTGACCGACCCGGCGCCCGCGACGGCCTTCGCTCACCTCGACGCCACGACGGTGCTCAGCCGCTCCATCGCGGAGCTCGGCATCTACCCGGCCGTCGACCCGCTCGACTCCACGTCGACCCTGCTCGACCCGGGCATCGTCGGCGAGCGGCACTACGGCGTGGCCCGCCAGGTCCAGCAGACGCTCCAGCGCTACAAGGACCTGCAGGACATCATCGCCATCCTCGGCATGGACGAGCTGAGCGAGGAAGACCGCCAGGTCGTCGACCGCGCGCGGAAGATCCAGAAGTTCCTCTCCCAGCCCTTCTTCGTCGCCCAGCAGTTCACCGGCCTCAAGGGCAAGTACGTCTCCCTCGAGGACACCATCAGCGCGTTCGAGGAGATCCTCGCCGGCGGCCTCGACGATCTGCCCGAGCAGGCCTTCTACCTGAAGGGCGGCATCGACGAGGTGAAGGCCCACGCCGAGAAGCTCGCCAAGGAGGGCTGAGATGGCCGACGCGGAAGTCCTCTCCCTCGAGGTGGCCACGCCGGTCGGCCTCGCGCTCGCCACCCAGTGCGAGTCGATCGCGGCGCCGAGCGTCACCGGTGAGTTCGGGGTATTCCCGGGCCACCTGCCGCTGCTCGCGTCGTTGCGCGCGGGCGTGCTCAAGTACCGGGAGGGCGGCCGCGATCTGCTGGCCGCCGTCGGGCCGGGCTTCGTCGAGGCCGGGCCCAACCGGGTGCTCCTGTTGACGGACTGCTTCGCGCGGCCCGAAGACGTGAACGCGGACGAGGTCCGTGAGGAGCTCGCCGACGCCGAGTCGCGCTTGAGCAAGCTCGATTCCGAGTACTCCGCCGTCGAGCACGAGGAGATTGAGCGCGCGATCGAGTGGGCGCATGCCCGCCTCGCCATCGTCGAGCACTGATCTCCGACTCGACGAGGTCCGGCCTCCGACGAGGAGCGGGACCACCCGGCCGGGCTTTCGCGCGAGCGCTCGGAGCCCGCTCGCGCATCATTTGGCGCGGTCGACCGGTGGATCAACCGAATCCCTGTGAATTCCGGCGCTCTACGATGAATCGACGCGCCAGCCGTGTTTCAATCCGGTCCATGCGTGTCCCGAGCATCGCCGCCGTCCTCGCGCTCCCGTTCCTCGTGATCGGGGGGTCGGGCTGCGGCGCCGGCGGGATGTTGGGCATGGGTGGGCACGACGGGCCGACGCTGCCGGCGGACGTGGGCGCGAATCACGGCGCTCATCGCGCGGCGCCCACCGAAGAGGCCCCTCCGGAAGAGCCCCCCGAGCCCGTCGCGGTGGGCACGCAGGTGTGGGGCAATTTTCACGACACCGGCTTCTACTTCCACGGCGTGGTGGTCGAGCGACGGGGCGAGATGCACCGCGTGCTCTACACGGACGGCGCCTCCGAGTGGCTTCCGGCCGCGGGGCTGCTCCCCGACTCCCTGCGCGAAGGGGCGTCAATCCACGTCCGGCCGACTTTCGGGGCCGAGTTCCAGACGGCGACCGTCGTGAGCCGCCTCGGCGAGGCGGTCTACGTCCGCCTGGCCAACGGCGACCAGCGCTGGACCACACTCTCCCACATTCGCTTCCAGGAGGGCCAAGAGCACGTGCCGGCCCGCGGAGACGAGCCCGCGCAGCCCGAAGCGAGCGAATCGGGCGACGTCGGCTCCGTGGTGATGGTGAACTACGAGCTGCAGGGTCTGCGCTTTCCGGCCACGGTCACCGCGCTCGGAGGGGACCGGCGCGCCTTCGTCGTCTACTTCGACGGCGAGAGCGGAGTGGCCATCAACGGGACCTTCATCGGCGACGACATCACCGAGGGGAGCGTGGTGCACGTGCGCCGCTCGTGGGAGCCGCCCGACTGGGTGCGAGGACACGTGCAGACCCGCCTGGGCAACGCTCTCCAAGTGCTCCTCGACGACGGCGGCGTCACCTGGACTTCGATGGTCCGGGTGCGCGAGCCCGTGGAACCGCAATCGGAGACCTCCGACGACGACCCCGGCGAGACCGAAGCGAGCCCGAGCGACGCCGGTGAAGCCGACGCGCCCGCCGACGCGCCTGCACGCTCCCGCCGACGCCACCGCTGAGCCAGCGTTCAGGACGCCTTCCTGTGCAGGATCCAGTCGTTCGGATCCCGTCCGAGCCGCTCGTACACCGCGCGAAGCTGATCGGGGCCGAGGTGGTCGATCTGATCGCGCGCGGTGGACAAGTCCGCCAACTGCCGCTGCAGGCGCTGACGCTCCGCCTCGATGTGTGTGACCTCGAGCGCCAGCGCGAGCTTGTGCTCCCAATCCTCGAGGCGCTCCAGCGTCTTGTGTTTGAGATCTGCCATCGCTCGTTCCTCTCGTGTTCGGCATCTCCCGCCCACGCCCAGAGGTGATCACCTCGCGGCGCGTTCCAAGTGATGGAAACCACCGGAACTTTTCGGGATCCGAGCGCGCGCCCTTTCGCCTCGCTCGGCGCAGCGAGCCCCAGCGCGCCCGCTCCAACGCGCACCGAACAGGGGCGGACCGTCTCAGGGTGCGGTGGCTTCGAAGTGGCTCACGAGCAGCGTGCCGACGGTCATCGCGCGCAGCTGGCGCGCTCTTCATGTTCACCGGCAGATGGACGCGACGGGATCGCACGCGCCGGAGGAGCATGTTCGGCACGGGCCACAATCCGCGGGCAGCGAGACCGGGGCGAGCGCGACGACGACCGTGCTCGGAGCCGCCACGCCGACGGCGAGCTCACTGCACCCGAAGAGGACCACGCCGCAGTCGGCGGCGCGCGCCAGCGCAGCGACGGCGTAGCGGCCGGACGGGATCTCACCGATGGCGTCGCCCATCCCGCTGGCCCGATCGAACGACTGGGCCTGGGCGAGCTGGGCGTAGCGAGCGGCGGTGGCGACCATGGTCGCGTCGGGGCACGCCTCGGTATCGGCCAGCCGGTAGAGCCGCAGCTCGTAGGAGGCCACCTCGGGCGGCACGTCGGGGCCGCCGTCGGGCGCACGCGGCGGGTGCAGCTCGAGGTGAATGACGTGGTCGGTGATGCAGCCGCTCAGAAAGAGCGCCGCCAGCGCGAGGAGGCGGCCCTTCATCGGATCACCGGCGGATTCGAGCAGGTAGCGGTCACCGCTCGCGCTGACCCCGACGGCCACCGCGACGCCGAGGATGACCGCGCCCACGACGACCCAGAGCCAGGGGCTCTCGATGAGGTTGCGAGCGCCGTCGCCGGGCCGCGGCGCTTCGATCGGTTCCTCCACGCGCACGATCACCGGGGCCGCGATGCGCGCGCCGGCTCGCGCCAAGCGGTTGCCCTGCGCGTCGAGCGCGTCGGCCTCGACCGGGAGCGCCACCGCCGGCGGGTCGATGGCGATGGGCTCGCCCTCCCAGGCGAAGCGCCGCTCCCAATCGCCGCCGCCTCGAACGACGATCGTCCGTACCAGCCCCTCCGGCGCGTCCCGCACCTCGAGTTGGAGTCCCGCCGCGTCCGTCCGATCGATCGCGAGCGCCAGCCGGCGCCCCTCGCGCGCATCGCGGAGCGTGTCGAAGCGGGCCGCGAGATCCGGGCTCAGCTCCTCGGGCGCGTCGCGGACCGGGTCGAGCGCGAGCGCGACGGTGAAGTGCCGCTCCATGGCGGCGGTGTCGCCTTCGAGGGCGGCCAGGACGCCGAGCCTGACGTGCGCGCGCACCAGCGCCGCCGGATCCAGCGCCCCGGTGGCCAACGCGTCGCCATACTCCCGCGCCGCCTCCTGGAGGTGACCGTCGTCGTAGGCACGATCCGCCGCCGCGAGCGAATCCTGCGCCGCCGCCCGACCGGGCGGAGCCAACACCGTCAGCGCGGCGAGCGCGATCGTACGAAGCGCCGCGCCTACTCGCAGCGACCCTCGACGCAACGCTGGCTCGAAGAGCAGTCGTTGGCGTTCCGGCACTGCTGGCAGTGGCGCAGCACGCAGTACTCGCCCGGATGGCAGTTGTCGTCCCGCTCGCAGTCCGGGTAGCTGGGACCACAGGCGGTCACCAGCCCCGAGAACAGCACGAAAGCGAAGAACCA
Source organism: uncultured Pseudomonadota bacterium (assembly GCA_963832725.1). Lineage (GTDB taxonomy): Bacteria > Myxococcota_A > Polyangia > Polyangiales > Sandaracinaceae > JAEZBP01. The sequence continues at coordinate 918,030 of CAWHVG010000002.1, read as the reverse complement.
TCGTCGCACGTCCACCTCCCCGAAAAGGGCTGGCGCATCCTAACAGCCCGCGGAAGAGCCTCGCCAGTCGTCTTTGCCCTCAGGGGGTCACGTTCCGAGCGCGCCGTTCCCGAGACGCAGGTCCGACATCGCGAACGCCGCGGTCGCTTGCCAGCCCAGTCGATGGGACTTCATGGGGCGGCATGCGCGCTCGCCCCGGCCGCCCCTACCCGCTCGGCGCGACCTGGAACGGTCTGGGCGTCAACTTCGCCGTCTACGCGGAGCACGCCGAGGCGGTGTCACTCGTCCTCTTCGAGCACGAAGGCGATCCGACCCCTTCCGAGGAGATCGCGTTCGACGACAGCACCGGCCCGGTCTGGCACGGCTATGTCGCGGGCGTCCGCCCCGGCCAGCTCTACGCCTATCGCGTCGACGGTCCCTACGCGCCGGACGAAGGGCATCGCTTCAACCGCAACAAGGTGCTCCTCGATCCCTACGCCAAGGCGATCGGACGCCCGCTCCGCTGGCACGACTCGCTCTTCGGCTACCAGCTCGGTCCGGGTCCCAACGCCGATCTCTCGTTCTCGGACGAGGACGACGCCGCCTACGCGCCCCTCGGGATGGTGATCGAGCCCGGCTTCGAGTGGGGGGACGAGCGAAGGCCGGCCGTCCCGTGGGAGCGCACCATCATCTACGAGACCCACGTGCGCGGGCTGACCATGCGGCACCCGGGCGTGAAGCCGGAGCTGCGCGGCACCTACCTCGGCCTGGTGGCGCAGCCGGTCCTCGAGCACCTGCTCTCGCTCGGCGTGACCACCGTCCAGCTCATGCCGGTGCAGTCGTTCGTACAGGATCGCCACCTGGTCGACCGAGGGCTGCGCAACTACTGGGGCTACAACCCGCTCGGCTACTTCGCGCCCGAGCCGAGCTACGCGGCGGGCGGCCCGGCGGCGGCGGTCCAAGAGCTGAAGATGATGGTGCGCGCGCTTCACGCGACCGGCCTCGAGGTCATCGTGGACGTCGTCTACAACCACACCGGCGAGGGCAACCAGCTCGGTCCCACCCTCTGCTATCGCGGGCTCGACAACCTCGGCTACTACAAGCGCTCGCCGGAGAACCTGCGCTACCCGATGGACTACACGGGCACCGGCAACACGCTCGATCCCTCCAACCCGTACGTGCTTCAGCTCATCACCGACTCGCTGCGCTACTGGGTCGAGGAGATGCACGTCGACGGCTTCCGCTTCGACCTGGCCGCAGCGCTGGCGCGGGAGCTCTACGACGTCGACATGCTCAGCGCGTTCTTCAAGGTCATCCAGCAGGATCCGGTGCTCTCGCGGGTGAAGCTGATCGCCGAGCCCTGGGACGTCGGACCGGGCGGCTATCAGGTCGGTCAGTTCCCCTGGCAGTGGACGGAGTGGAACGGGCGCTACCGCGACGTCGTGCGGCGCTATTGGCGCGGCGACGCCGGACAGACCGCGGAGCTGGCGACCCGCGTGACCGGCTCGAGCGATCTCTACGAGCGGTCGGGCCGGCGCCCCTTCGCGTCCGTCAACTTCGTCAGCGCCCACGACGGATTCACGCTGGAGGATCTCGTCACCTACGCCCACAAGCACAACGAGGAGAACGGCGAGGGAAACCGCGACGGGCACGAGCCGAGCTTCAGCAGCAACGGCGGCATGGAGGGGCCGACCCGCGACGCGGCGATCCTGGCGCGCCGCGAGCGGCACAAGCGCAACCTGCTCGCGACGCTACTGCTCTCCCAGGGCGTCCCCATGCTGCTCGGCGGCGATGAGCTCTCACGCACGCAGCGCGGCAACAACAACGCCTACTGTCAGGACAACGCGATCAGCTGGTACGACTGGACCCTCGACGAGCGGAAGACCCGCTTCCTGCGCTTCGTGCGGCAGCTCGTGCGCTTCCGTCGCGCGCACCCGAGCTTCTCCCGCCGGCGTTTCCTGAGCGGCGCGCTTCGCGATGGGCAATGGCGGGATCTCCTTGGTGGCACCCGAGCGGGCGGGAGATGACCCGCGACGACTGGCAGAGCGACGACGAAGCGCCGCTCGGGCTGCTCTTGGACGGCCGGGTGGACGACCTCGACGACCGTGGTCGCCGGATCCGAGACGACACCTTCCTGGTGGTCTTCCAGGCCGGCGCCCGTCCGGCCGCCTTCGTGTGTCCCGAGCCCGCGCGCGGGCACTGGGAGCTCGACTGGGTCACCGCAGAAGGCGCCGAGCTGAGCGGGCTCACGCTAAGGCTGACGGCCGACAGCGTGTGCGTCCTGCGTGAGGAGCGCGGCGGCGAGCAGCCGGGCCCCGATGCGTATGCGGTGTGAAGACGCCCCGGGGTGTCGAGCCCGGCGCCCTTCCTCCGTACGGGAGTCGATGGTCCCCGATCTGGTAATCTCGCTCGCCAACCGCGGGTCGGAGTATCCTGGACGGACGCGCCGAGCGGGGGCATGTCGCACATCATTCTCGACGATTCGTTGCATCCGTTGATCTTCCAGACCCTCCACGGGGTCGTGGACGACGCCGAGATCGACGAGATGATCGCGTGGTACGACCGGCTCCACACCGAAGGCCGCGGCCGCTACGCGCTGATCCTGCACGGCGAGATCGGGCACCGGCCCGTGACCTCGGCCCAGCGCAAGCGCATCGCGGAGTGGCGCAAGAGGAGCATGCCGCGGCACGACCCGATCTGCGTCGGAACGGCGGTCATCCTCGAGTCGGCCGTGCAGCGCGGCGCGATGAAGGCCATCAACTGGCTGACCACGCCGCTCTCGCCCCAGAAAGGGGTCGCGACCCGGCGGGAAGCCGTCGAGTGGTGCATCCGGGCGCTCGGGAACGCCGGCGTGACCGTCCCGGAGCACGTCCACCGCTACCACGCCGAGCTGGTCTCCGGCGCCAAGCGCGCACGCTGACGAGGTCGCCGAACCTCGGCCGGCCGTCGGAGCGCGATCCGTGCGTGCGACGGCGCGCGGCGTCGGATCGGCTCGCGCCGAGCTCCACCGACGCCCCGGCGGGTCCGAGCCGAGGTCCGAGCCGAGCAGCCGGAGTCGATGGTCGCGATCATCCGCCAGCGGCGTCCTCCAGGATCAGGGCGCGCGGTCCGTCGAAGCGGAGCTCTCCATCGAGCTCGCGTGCCGAGCCCGAGCTGCGTCCGCGCTCGGCGCCGGCCACACCGACCGAGCCCGCCGGCCCTCCGTAGACGGACTCGTCGGTGTCGAGCAGGACGCGCATCGGCCCGGGCAAGCGCAACGTCCCCTCGCCGCGCAGGCATACCGCCAGCGCCCGCGAGCCGCGCCGCACGAAGAGCAACCCCGGAGCCGGGCTGGACGTCGCGAGCTCACCGCCCAGCTCACGACGGAGCGCGAGAAGATCGCGGTAGAGCCGAAGCACCTCGCGGTGCGGCGCGCGCCGGCGCTCGTCCCAGTCGAGCACGCTCGCCTCGAAGGTCGTCGCGTCCTGTGGATCCGGGGCGTCTCGATCGAAGCCGGGGAAGCCGGCGAATTCCCGCTTTCGTCCCGCGCGCACCTTCGCCCCCAGCACCGGCCCGTGGTCGGTGAAGTAGCGAAAAGGCGCCGACGCTGCATGCTCCTGGCCCATGAAGAGGAGCGGCGTCTGAGGCACGAACACGAGCAGCGCCGAGATGGCCCGGTAAGTTGCGGCGTCCACCACCTCTGTGATGCGGTCACCGAGAGGCCGGTTTCCGATCTGATCGTGGTTCTGGATGCAGTAGATGAAGCGTGGATGCGCGAAGTGAGCGGCGCTCGACCCGCCCCGAACCCAGTTCTGCTCGATGCACCGCGCCAGCGCCTCGGTGGTGTCGGGGAGCGCCGCGAAGTGGCCATGCCGGTCCCCCGCGACGATGCGCCGCACGATGTGGTGGAAGTCGTCGGCCCAGACGCCATCGAGCCCGTAGCCACCCCGAGCGCGTGGCTCGAGCAGATGGGCCGCGTTGCGACCGTCCTCCGCAATGAGAAGACGGCGCGGTCCGTCCAGCGCTTCCACCCGGCTCGACAGCTCCGCCAGGAGATGAGGCTCGGAGTCGTCCACCAACGCGAAGGTCGCGTCCAGGCGCAGACCATCGACGTGGTACTCGAGCAGCCAGTGGAGCGCATTGCCGAGGATGAAATCGCGCACACCGCGCGAGCTCGGTCCGTCGAGGTTCAGCGCGCGCCCCCACGGCGTCTCGTGCCGCGCCGTGAGGACGGGACCGTAGGCCGCCCAATACGCGCCGTCCGGTCCCAGGTGGTTGTAGACGACGTCGACGAGCACGCCGAGCCCCAGCGCGTGTGCGTCGTCGACGAAGCGGCGGAGCGCGTCGGGCGTACCGTACGCACGAGAGGGCGCCCAGCACGCCGCCGGATCGTAGCCCCAGCCGCGCGCCCCCGGGAAGTCGTGCACCGGCATCAGCTCGACGGCGGTCACCCCCAGCTCCGCCAGCTCGGGCAGGCGCCCACGAGCGGCATCGAAGCTGCCTTCACTGGTGAACGTGCCGACGTGCAGCTCGTAGATGACCAGCGCCTCCATCGACACACCGCGCCAGTCGCGGGCGCGCCAGCCGTAGCGGCTCGGGTCGACGACCTCGGAGGGACCGTGCACGCCCTCGGGCTGAAAGCGGCTGGCCGGGTCGGGCATCGGCGGGCCGCCGTCGAGCGAGTAGCGGTAGCGAGCGCCCGCGCCGACGCCCTCGACCCTCACCTCGAAGAGTCCGTCCTCCCCGGGCGCCGCGTCGTAGCGCCGGCCGTCCTCCAGCACGAGCTCGACCCGCACAGACGTCGGCGCCCACACCGTGAAGCAGACGCCGCCCTCGTCGACGCGCGCACCGAGCTGGTCCCGTGCCGACACGAGGGGCGGTGTGTAGCCCCGATCACCTCGCGGACCAAGCGAACGATCCGGGCTAGAGTGCGCGCCATGACCACGGCACCCGCGGGCACCAAGGACGTCTCCGAACGACACCGCTTCGACATCGACGCGCTGCGGCGCTGGATTGACCGGGAGGTCGGGCCCACGCGTGCGCAACTGACGGTGCGCCAGTTCCGCGGCGGGCAATCGAACCCGACCTTCTGGGTCAGCGACACGGAGCGCGAGTGGGTGCTCCGCAAGAAGCCGCCGGGCAAGCTCCTGCCCTCGGCGCACCAAGTCGAGCGCGAGCACCGTGTGCTGGCCGCGCTGCAGCACACCGACGTACCCGTCGCCCGTGTGGACGCCCTCTGCGAGGACGCGAGCGTGATTGGCACTGCGTTCTATCTGATGGAGCACGTGAAGGGCCGCATCTTCTGGAACGTGCAGCTCCCCGAGCTCGCGCCGGACGAGCGCGCGGCCATCTACGAGGAGCTCGGCCGCGTGCTGGCCGCCATCCACTCGGTCGATCTCGAGGCCGTCGGCCTGACCGACTACGGCAAGCACGGCGGCTACGTCGAGCGTCAGATCCGCCGCTGGTCCGAGCAGTACCGAAAGAGCGAGACGAGCACGGTAAAGGCGATGAACGCCCTGCTCGAGTACCTCCCGGCGCACGTCCCGGCCGGCGACGAGACCACGCTCGTGCACGGCGACTACCGCCTCGACAACATCATCTTCCATCCCGAAGAGCCGCGCGCGCTGGCGGTGATCGACTGGGAGCTGTCCACGCTCGGCCACCCGCTCGCGGACCTCGCCTACACCTGCATGCTCTACGATGTCGCCATGCCGAAGATCGGTGGGCTCCTCGGCGTCGACTTCGAGACGAGCGGCATCCCCTCGGAGACGCGCTTCGTCGAGCGCTACTGCGAGCGCGTCGGGCGCGAAGGCGCGTCCGACTTCGCCTACTACAAGGCGTTCTCGCTCTTCCGTCTCGCGGCCATCGCTCAGGGCGTCTACAAGCGGAGCCTGCAGGGGAACGCGTCCAGCGACGACGCCGCGATGTTCGGAGCGGCGGTGGCCCATTTGTCCGGCATCGCCTGCGGCCTCGTCGGCGTGGACGCTTGACGCACGAGCACGCCCGGAAGAGGCGCGCGATGCCACGCTCGCCTCTCCGAGCCCATGAATTCGGGCCTGAAGGTGGACACTTCGACCCGTCGTCTGTAAACGTGTGTTCGTGAGCACGAAGAGCCTGGCCCGTTGGGGCTTGGCGTTGGTGCTCCCGGTCCTCGGCGCGGTCGGGTGGGCGCACGCGGCGCCCGCCGCCGGCCACGATGCGCTCGATTGGGGGAGAAAACAGGGTCCCGACGTGGCTGCGAGCGTCAGCCTGTCCGGGACCGTGAACCGGGAGCCCGACGACCTCGCACCGACCGTGGGGGAACGCTACCCCTTCGACCGAACGCAATCGCCGTTGACGCCGGAGGTCGTCCGACGCCTGCGCGAGCTCGCGTCACACAACGACCGTCTCCACGACGACGTCTTCTCGAAGATCGGTGCGTCCGCGACCGTCAATCGTAACTTCATGCGGTGCTTTGCCGGTGATCACATCGATCTCGATGGCCGTGATCACTTGCAAGAGACGATCGACTTCTTCAACCAAGGCGACCGTCAGGCTGGCTGGCACCCCTCTTTCCGTCGCCGCAGCGAGTGCGCGACGGTCGGCTGGCATGCGGGCCGCGCCGTGTGGGGTAGTCCGCCGGCGCTGGTGCGCGAGATTCCGCCATCAGAATCCGCGCTTCGCGGTGGTGATGTACGGCACCAACGACATGGAGCTCGGCCGGCCGCAGCAGTACGCCGAGCTCATGCTCCGGCTCACCCGCATGCTGACGGTGCGCGGGGTCATCCCGATCATGTCGACGATCATGCCGCGCGACGACGACTCGGAGGCGGACCGGATGGTCAGCCTCTACAACGCGATCGTGCGCGGCATCGCTCAAGGGAAGCGCCTGCCCATGGTGGACTTCCACCGCGAGCTGGCACGCCTGCCCGACCACGGGCTGGCCTCGAGCGACCATCTGCACCCGAACGTCCTCTTCGAGAACGGCGATCCGCGAGGCTGCGTGTTCACCGAGGAGGGACTACGCCACGGCTACGACGTCCGGAACCTCATCACCATCGAGGCCCTGGACCGACTGCGGCGGGTGGTCCTCGACGGGCAGGAGCCGCCGGACGAGCCCGCGCCACCGCTCCGCGGAGCCGGCAGCGTCGAGAGCCCGATCCGGATCGCGTCGCTCCCCTTCGCACACATGGCCGACACCCACGATGGCGAAGAGACGATCCACGCCTACCCCGGCTGCGAAAGCGAGCAGGACGAGTCCGGCCCCGAGCTCGTCTACCGCGTCCACCTCGACGAGCCGGCGACCGTCCACGCGATGGTCGTCGACGAGGGCACGGTGGACGTCGACCTGCACCACGTGGCCCTGGATGCGAACGGGCCGCGCTGCCTCGAGCGAAGCGACGAGGCGCTCGACCTGACCCTGGAAGCCGGCGACCACGCGTTCGTGGTGGACACCTTCGTGGACGGTCAAGAGCGCGCCCACGCGGGCCGCTACCTCTTCGTGCTCGCCCGCACCGACCGACCGAGCGACCCGGACGACACGAGCGCCGACGGCCGACCGGGTCACGCGCGGCGGTAGAACGCGGCGAGCAGTCGTTGGAAGTACCGAGCACATCGCCGCACCTGCGCACGGCGACGCCGGTGTCGAAGAGAGACGTCAGGGCAGCGTGAGCAAGCCCGAGCCGCCGCGGATCGGCGGCAAGGTGGCCATCGACCAGTAGGCGAGGATGGCGCGGACCTGCTCCACGAATTGCCCGAAGCTGACCGGCTTGACGAAGTAGCCCGACACCCGCCCCGCGTAGGCCGCCTGCACGTCACGCTGCTCGTCCGAGGTGGTCATCACCACCACGGGAACCTGCGCCAGCTCCGGATCTCCGCGCAGCTCTTTCAGCAGCTCGATGCCGTCCATGCGCGGCATGTTCAGGTCGAGGAGCACGACGCAGCGGTCCCGCGGGAACCACGGATCGCGCAAGACATCGAGCGCCTCCAGCCCGTCGTGGGCGATGGTCAGCGGCTCCTCCATCGACAGACGCCGAAAGGCCCGACGGAGCGTCATCTCGGCCAATGGGTCGTCGTCGACGAAGAGCAGATGGACCGGCCGGACGCGCGGCATCGGCGGCATCGAGGGCTCGCGCTCCCGGGTCCTCTGGTCGATGGACAGCTCGGCGTCGAAGCCGTCCGGCGGTCTCGATGAGCTCATCATGGTCGCGGGCCCTCGTCGGCTAGCGCGGGAGGGTGACCACGAAGCAGGCGCCGAGCGTCCCGGGGCGGCCGGACGCCAGTGTGGAGTCGAGGACGGCGATGTCGCCGCCGTGAGCGCGGACCAGATCCCGCGCGACCGAGAGGCCGAAACCGGTGCCGCGCCGGTCGGGCGGCTCGTAGAGACGATCGAAGGCGTACCGCTTTTGCGCGCCGTCGAAACCGCGCCCGTCGTCCTCGATCCGGAGCTCGAGGCGGTGCTCGTCCTCGTCGTCGAGGGCGATGCGCACCGTGGACGCGGCCTGGCGGCGCGCCTGCCCGATCAGCTCGTTCAGCGCCTCGCGCAGCCGCTCCACGTCGACGGGCGCGTGAGTTCCGTCCGCCAGCTCGAGCTCCAGTGCGAGCCCGCGCCGCGGATCCTCCCGCTCCACCGTCTCCACGACCTCGCGGACCAGCCGCGCCAGGTCGGTGCTCACGGGCTGGAGACGCAGCGTACCGCCTTCGAGCTGAGCGACCGTGCTCAGCATCCGCGCCATCCGGTCCAGCCGGGCGAGGCCGCGATCGGCGAGAGAGAGCATCCGCTCGTGCCCCTCGTCGAGCTGCCCCGCCAGATCGGCGCGGATCTCCTCGAGCGCGCCCGAGAGGAGCCCGAGGGGCGAGCGGATATCGTGCGCGAGCCGAGACAAGAAATGCGGCGGAAGGCCGACGCGTCGCTCCTCGCGCTGCGCGCCGACCTCCTCGTCCTCACTCGCCTCGGTCTCGGCGGGCCCGGTCGTCGCCCGGGCCGTGATCTCTGCCATCAGCTCTCCTCCTTGGCGTAGCGCTCGAGCTTCCGATAGAGCGTCCGCCGGTCGAGACCGAGGATGCGAGCCGCGCGGGACTTGTTGCCGTCCACCATCGAGAGAACGCGGTGGATGTAGCGCTTCTCGAGCTCGTGGATCGTCAACAGCTCTTGCGGGTCCTCGGCGTCCATCATGAACCGGCTCGCCTTGTAAGCCCGCACGTTCTCCGGCAAGTCCTCGACCGTGAGGTGGTCGAAGCGGGTCAGCGCGACCGCGCGCTCCATGCAGTTCTCGAGCTCGCGGACGTTGCCCGGCCAGTCGTACGCCATGAGCTTCTTGGCCGTCGGCGTCGCGATCCCGCCCACGTCCTTTCCGAAGCGGGCTCCGAAGCGCTCGACGAAGCTCTGGGCCAGAAGCAGGATGTCGCCGCCACGCTCGCTCAGCGGTGGCACGTCCACCCGGACCACGTTGATGCGGTAGTAGAGATCCTCGCGGAACTCCGAGCGCCGGATCGAGTCCTCGAGATCGCGGTTCGTCGCCGCCACGATGCGGGCGTCGAAGGGCATCTCCAGGTTTCCGCCGACGGGACGCACCTTCCGCTCCTGCAACGCGCGCAGAAGCTTGGGCTGCATCTCCATCGGCAGCTCGCCGATCTCGTCGAGGAAGAGCGTGCCGCCGTTCGCCTGGGAGAAGAGACCCTCGCGCGGGCCCTTCGCGTCGGTGAACGCGCCCTTGGTGTGGCCGAAGAGCTCGCTCTCGATCAGGGTCGCGGGCACCGCCGCGCAGTTGAGCGCCACGAAGGGGCCGTCCTTGCGCGGGCTCCGGTCGTGGATGGCTTTGGCGACCAGCTCCTTGCCGGTGCCGCTCTCGCCGGTGATCAACACCGACGCGTCGGTCTCGGCGAGGCGCTCGATCAGGTCGTAGACCTTGCGCATCGCGCTGCTTCGACCGATCAGACGCTCGAAGCTGCGCGCCTCCTCCACCGAGGCCCGCAGGCGCCGCACCTCGTCCCGCAGGCGATGGTGCTGCACGCCGCGCGACACGGTCAGCGCGAGCAGCTTCATGTCGATCGGCTTGGTGATGAAGTCGTACGCGCCGACGCGGATGGCGCCGACCGCCTTCTCCAGCGAGCCGTGACCGGTGACGAGCACGACTGGCAGATCGGGCTTGGTGCCGACGAGCCGCTCGCAGAGCTCGAGCCCTCCCATGTCGTCCATGAGGAGGTCGGTCAGGACCAGGTCGTAGTCCCTCTCCTTCACCGCTTCGAGCGCGTCCGTCGCCCGCGTGAGCCAATCGACGTCGAACCCGTGCTTTTCCAGGCTCGCAGCGATCAGTTCACACGTCGATTGATCGTCGTCGACGACCAGGACGCGGCCATTGCCCTTCACGGTCGAGGTCCGCTCGGGCGCTTCGGGCCGCTCCGGCGATTCGCCGGGGGTCACCGGGATCGGGGTCGCAGTGCTCGTGACGCCTCCCACGGTGTCACCTCCTCTTTCTTCCATGATCGCCAACGCGCGCCTCTCAAACGGTTTCGGGTGCGACCAGGGGCCGCGGTGTGCTCGGGGGGAACGCGGCCACGTTGGCTACGCGGACGAGAACCGCGCGAACTCCGGCCCGACGCCGGAGACACGCGATCGTGATTGAAGCGCCCGGAGCATTCCGGGCCTCACGCTCGGAGCGAGAGCGCATACCGGCCTCGTAGGACCGGATCGCCGTATCGAACGGGAGCCGCGACAGAGGACCCCACCCCGAGCACCGCTGGGCGGTGCGGGCACGAAATCGCAGATGGTGGAGTTTCGAGACATGGCGGTCGCAGCTCGCCCTGATGCTGTGCATCCCACGTGCCGAGACGGAACCGGCACCGGGATGGTTCCTGCGACCTGCACATCGATCGCAAAATCGGGGCATCTTGCCACATGCCGAGGCCCAGTGAGACACAGGGGTGGGGCAGTTCCGCCGTTCCCGGCTGCGGACTCGCCACAAACTCGATCCCGCGTCCTTCCGGGGTTGGCCGGCGAGGCGTAGGATGAAGCGGTGCGGCCAATCGTCCTCCTCCGACTCCTCTGCCTTGGCGCCTCGTTCCTGCTCGGAGCGTGCAGCCTGAACGCCAGCCCGATCCTGCCGGACGCTGGCGGGGGCTTCGATGCGGGCTCTCGCGTCGACGCCGCGTCCGGTTGCGCGACCCCATGCACCGGCGGCACGAGTTGCGTCGGCGGCGCCTGCGTGTGTCCTGCGGGCCAGTGCTGTCCTGCCTGCACCGGCACGAGCGAAGTCTGCATGTCGGGCACCTGCACGGTGCAGATGGACTGTGGCGCCGTGGGTCAGATCTGCTGCGACGGTGGGGCCTGTCAGAGCGCCCTCGCCTGTGTGGGGGCGATGTGCGCCAGCTGCGGCGCCATGGGCGATCCCTGCTGCGCCGGCAATGCGTGCGACACAGGGCTGACCTGTGACGGGACGAGCTGCGTGATGCCGGCCTGCGGCGGCGCGGGGCAGCCCTGCTGCTCGGACGGATCGTGCGCCGATTCGAGCACGCTCCTGTGCATGGGAGGGACCTGCCAGGCGTGCGGCGGGATGGGCCAGCCCTGCTGCGCCGGGGACACGTGTGGAGACCCGACCACGCTCGCGTGCTCGAGCGGGACCTGCACGAGCTGCGGAGGGCACGGAGACCCCTGCTGCGCCGGCAGCATGTGCTCGGCCGGGAACGTCTGCGATTCGGGCACCTGCACGCCCTGCGGTGCGAACGAGGGCGCCTGCTGCGACAGCGGATTGGCGTGCGAGAACCCGGACCACGCCTGCGACCCCAGCATGGGGAAGTGCAAACCCTGCGGGGGCAACGGCCACATCTGCTGCGACGCGAGCCCGACTTGCAGCGGCGCCGACCACACCTGCGGCCCCGACTCGGGCACTTGCGACCACTGCGGTGGAATGGGCGAGCCGTGCTGCGCCGACGGTGGCTGCGACAGGACGCACGTGTGCGGAATCCGACGGCTACTGCGCCCCTTGCGGCGACGCTGGCGAGCCCTGCTGCGGCGACGGCTCCTGCAGCATGGGCAACCTCTGTCGCTCTGACGGGACCTGCGATCCCTGCGGTGGCGATGGGCAGACCTGCTGCCCGGGCAACACGTGCCCCGGCAGTTCCTGTGTCAGCGGCACCTGCTACGCCGACTGCGGCGCCACGGGCCAAGGGTGCTGCCGATTCGGCACGCTCGACTACCGATGCTCGGATTGGAACGCCTGCCACCTCGACGGGTGCCACGCGTGTGGAGGCGACGGCCAACAATGCTGCGGCACCGGGAGCTGCCAGGGCTCCCTGAGCTGCAACTACATGGCGGGGTTCACCTGTCGCTGAGGTCGAGGCCGCGGTCGCGCTGAAGGAGCCGCGAGCCGTCAGCGCGTGCCGCGGCCGCCCAGCGCGTCGAGGGCGTTCCAGTCCACCTGCGGATCGTCGCCGCGCTCGGTCAGCGCGATTCGCAGGCACGCGCGCGACTTGCCCACCAGGACGTGCCGCGCGTCGACCGCGCCGTGGACCACCCGCTCTCCGTGCAGTCGCTGGAGCGCCATGCGCAGCTCAGGGGCGGCGCCGGCTCGGCGCGGATCGTCGGCCGGCAGCCTCTCGAGGGGGACTCCGGCCGGATGCTCCAACACCGCCCGCCCGAGCGCCTCGTCCACCTCGTACACCGCCTGCAGGAAGGGTCCGTCCGCGCGGGCGAAGGCGCGTAACCGCTCCGCCAGCGCCGCGTCCAAGCGGACCAGCTCGACCTCGCGCTGGAGCAGCTCGTCCCGGGCCAGCGCGGATCGGTCGTCGAGGTTCCGAAGCACCCGGTAGCGATCGCTCGCGGGCGCCGCCGGCGGCTCCGAGGGCGCCGGGGCGCGGACGCTCGGCGCCTCGACGGGGGTCTCCAGCGTGCTCCATGGCAGCGGGGCCAGCGCATCCGCGAGCTCACCCGCGGCCCCGAAGCGCGCGTCCTGCTCCTTGGCCAGGAGCCTCATGATCGGCGCGTCGAAGGCCTCGGTGAGCCAGGGCGCGACCGCGCTCGGCAGCGGCGGCTCGTCTTCCAGATGCTGCGCCACGAAGTCCGGCCCGAGGAAGGGCAGCCGCCCGGTCAGACAGCGGAAGAGAATCACCCCGAAGGAGTAGAGATCCGTCGACGCGTCCGGCTTGCGGCTGCCGGTGATCTGCTCGGGCGACATGTACGCCAGCGTCCCGACCAGCGCGCCGGTCAAGGTGGCGCCGAGATCGGTCAAGTGGGCCACACCGAAGTCGCCGAGCTTCACCCCGCCGGCCGCGTCGAAGAAGATGTTTGCCGGCTTGAGATCGCGGTGGACCACGCCGCGCCGATGCACCGCCTCCAGCGCCGACAGCACCGCGCGGGACATGGCCCAGGTCTGCTCCGGCGGATAGGCGCGGGGCGCGTCGTCCGGGCCGCCGAGCCGCTCCTCGAGCGTCCCGCCGGCCATGTACTCCATGACGAGGAAGGGGCCGTCCGGGTCGAACTCGAACACGCGGACGACGTTCGGGTGGGAGATGCCGGCCGCCACCCTGGCCTCGCGGGCGAAGCGCACGAACGCGTCGCGCCCGAGGTTGCCGCCGCCCACGTTGAGCACCTTCACCGCGACCTCGCGCTCGTGAAACGCGTCGTGGGCCAACAAGACGCGCCCCGTGGCGCCGGCGCCGAGGGGTCGCATCACGCGGTAGCGCCCGGCCAGGAGCCGCTCCCCTTCGCTACCGCGGCCGACCAGCGTCGCCACGCCGCGCTTGTCGCCGAACGCCTGCTCGAGGAACTCCGGCACCGTGACCGGCAGCTCCGGCTGCTTCGACCGCAGCACGTCCAAGCGGCTCCCCGCCGCCTCGTCCATGCCCATCGCCGCGAAGCACGCGACCAGGAGCCGGAGCGCCGGCGTCTCCTGCTCCGGGCTCTCGGCCGCCTTCTGCAGGGCGCGCACAGCGTGCTCCCAGCGCCCGAACTGCGCGAGCAGCCGACCGAGCTCGAGCGCGCTCTCCGCGTCGTCGGGGTCGTCCTTGAGCCTGTGCTCGAGGAGCACGCCGGCCTTGCGCGACTGTCCCAGCGCCAGCCGGCAGCGAGCGGCATCGCGATACTCGTTCCCGCGCTCGTAGAGCTCCGCCGCCGCCTCGGTCTCCCCGGCCGCCTCGCGCAACCGCGCCGCGTCCAGCACCATCCCCTTCGCCTCGGCGTGGACCGCCGCGCGCACCGCCTGCTGGGGCCGCTGCTCCAGCTCCGCCAGCAAACGACCGCAGGCGGCGCGATCCCGGCCCTCCAGCGCGTGACGATACGCCGCGTCGTAACACCCCGCCTGCTCGGTGACGGCGACCGCCTCGTCCCAGCGCCACACCGCCGCGTAGAGCTCTCCGGCCCGCGCCGGCTCGCCGGCGGCGAGCCAGAGATCGGCGGCCTCCGCGTGCCGCCCTTCTCGCACGAGCGCCTCCGTGCGCGCCTCGAGATCCGTCGTCACGGCTCGATCGTCGCCTCTCCGCCGCTCGCGCGCCACCCTCTCGCGCGAGCACGCCTCGAGCGCTCAGCACGCCCGCCGCGAAGGTTCGCCCAGCCCGCCCGGCTCGGAGCGCTCGCCCCGAGCCTCGCGCGGGTTATCCTCGCGCCAGGAAGCCGCGCATCGTGACGTCCATCGACACATTTCTCGACGCCGTCGCCCACCCCCTCGCGCTCGCCCGGGACGGTCGTGTCGTGCGCGCCAACGCCGCGTGCCGAACGCTGCTCGGATACGATCCATGCGGCGCGCCGCTCGACTCGCTGGAGCTGCCGGCGGGTATCCGAGCGCATCGAGAGCAACCGGAGGAGGGCGCGGTTCTCTGCTCCTTCGTGCGGGAGGACGTGCGCCTCGGCGAGCTGCTCGCGCACCTGAGCGCCGACGAGGCCAGCCAGCTCTTGCTCGGCCACCGCCACGACCCCGTCTCGATCACGGACGCGCAGACCGGCCTCTTCGTGGACGTCAACGACGCGTGGGTCGCGCAGTACGGCTACACCCGCGAAGAGGCGGTCGACGTGCTGGGCCCGACCGACGTGAGCGCCGACCCCGAGGCGACGCGAGCCGCGGTGCAGCGCCGCCCGAGCGAGGACGCCATCGCGCCCCACGATCTGCGCTGGCACAGGAAGAAGGACGGCACCGTCTTCCCGGTCGAGATCCAGTGCGGCGCCATCCGCATCCGCGACCGGGACCTCGTCTTCGCGCGCCTGCACGACGTCGCGGAGCGCACGCGGGCGGAGGAGGCGCGGAGGCGCTCGGAGCAGAACCACAGGACGCTGATCGAACAGCTCCCGCACGCCGTCTTCGTCCACCGCGACGAGCACCTGCTCTACGTGAACCCGGCCGCCCGCCGGCTCTTGGGGTTCGCGCCGGACGACGCGATGGAAGGGATGCGCCTCTTCGATCTGGTCCACCCCGAAGACCGCGCGCTGGCCACGAACCGCGTCCGCGATCACATCTACCGCGGCGAGCCCGTGCCGGCGCTGGAGGAGCGGCTGGTGCGGCGCGACGGAAGCATCGTGCCGGTAGAGGTGGTGGCGTTGCCGACGCTCTTCGACGGCGCGCCGGCGGGCATCGCGCTGGCCCAGGACATCACCCTCCGCAAGGACATGGAAGCGCGCCTGGTCACCTCCGACCGGCTGGCCTCGCTCGGACGCCTCGCGGCCTCCGTCGGGCACGAGATCAACAATCCGCTGATGTACATCCTCGGCAGCCTGGAGCTGCTCCGGCACGAGCTGCAGAAAGGCGCGCCGCGGGCGCACGACGTCGGCTCGCTGCTCGAGCGGGTGGACGCCGCCGAGCAAGGCACGCTGCGGGTGCGCGACGTGGTGCGAGACCTGCGCTCGCTGGCGCGCTCGCCGGAGGAGGACAGCGGCCCGGCGGAGCTCGAGCGCACCCTCGACGCCTGCGTGCAGATGGCCAGCCACGAGCTCCGCCACCGCGCGCGGCTGGTGCGGGTACCGGCGAACGGCCCGGTGTGGGTGCAGGGCAGCGAGGCCCGCCTGGGGCAGGTCTTCTTGAACCTGCTGGTCAACGCGGCGCAGGCCATCGAGGTGGGCAGCCACGAAGACAACGTGGTCGAGCTGCGGGTCCGCCCCGACGGGCGCGACGGCATCGTGGAGATCCTCGACACGGGCCGCGGCCTGCCGCCGGGCGCCGAGGCGCACCTCTTCGAGCCCTTCTATACGACCAAGCGCGGGACGGGCACCGGCCTCGGCCTGTCGATCTGCCTGCACATCGTCAGCGCGCTCGAGGGTCGCATCGAGGTCGAGCGGCGAGACCCGCGCGGCACCCTCTTCCGCGTCCGCATCCCGCTGGCCGACCCGCCGGCGGACAGCCTGCCGTCCCACCGCCGCGGACCGGTCGACGGCGCCTCACGGCGCATCCTCATCGTCGACGACGAGCCGGAGATCTGCCGCGTGATGGCGCGCTGGCTCGCGGGCTACGACGTCCGCGTCGCCCACAGCGGCCGCGAAGCGCTGGAGCGCATCGAGCGCGAGGGTCCCTTCGATCTCGTGGTCTGCGATTTGATGATGGGCGACGTCACGGGGATGGACGTCCACGCCAGGCTGGCCGCCGACCCGGACTTCGTGGAGGAGCGCCTCGTCTTCACGACCGGCGGCGCCTACACCGAGCGCGCCCGCCGCTTCGCCGAGGCGCGCGCCAACCGCATGCTGCTCAAGCCCTTCCGCCGCGACGACGTCCTCGGCGCGGTCGAGCGCGCCCTCGCCCAGAGCGCCCACTGACCGAGCTCTCTCGGGGACGGCGGCGCACCGCCTCCGCGGGACTCGAGCCGTCAGCGACCGCTTCGCGCGACGTGTCCGAGGCGCCGCGCGTCAGTCTTCGCGCTCGAGCTCGAGCAGGGCGTTCTTGGCGGCGACCTGCTCGGCGGCCAGCTTGGAGCGACCGCTGCCCCGACCGAGGCGCGTCTCCCCGTCCCGCGCCTCCACGTGAAAGGTGCGGTCGTGGTCCGGGCCCTCGCTGCCGATCAGCTCGTAGGTCGGCGGAGCGCCGCCCTCCGCCTGCAAGAGCTCCTGGAGTCGGCTCTTGTAGTCCGTCTCGCCGGGCTGGATTGCGTCGACCTGCGGCGCGAGGACGGCACGGGCCACGCTGATGGCCTCCTGCTCGCCCGCGTCGAGATACACGGCGGCGACCAACGCCTCGAGCGCGCTGGCGAGAAGACGCGGCTTGTCGCGACCGCCGCTCCGCTCCTCGCCCTTGCCCAGCCGCAGCAGCTCGCCGAGCTCGAGGCGGCGCGCGATCACCGCCAGCGACGCCTCGCAGACGATGTCCGCCCGGCGCCGGCTCAGCTCCCCCTCCCGCGCGTCGGGGTACTGCCGCCACAAGAGCGCGGAGGCCGCCAGATCCAGGATCGCGTCGCCGAGGAACTCCATCCGCTCGTTGTCGCGCGGCGCCTGCTCCGGGTGCTCGTTGACGAACGAGCGGTGGGTCAGGGCGTCACGCAGGAGCGAGTCGTCCTCGAAGTAGTAGCCGATCCCTTCCTGGAGCCGGCCGATCGGATCCTCCGTGGCCATGATTGGAGGACCCTAGCCCGCGGGGCCCCCGTGTGCATCATTTCCGACGCGCCGCATACTGGAGGTCCGTCGATGACCCTCCCATCCGGTCGACCCGGCGCGCTCCGCGTCGCCGCCGCTCGTCGCGGGCTCGCGGGGCTCGAGCGCGAGGCGCGCTCCGCTTCGGTGACGCTCGCCGGAACTCACGCGCCCGTCGGTTGTCGAACCGCGCTCGTGCGACGCCTCCTCGTCTCGCTCGCCGCGCTCGCGGTCCTCTCGGCCAGCCTCGGGGCCAGCCTCGTCGGCAGTCCGGTGGCCAGCGCCGACGACGAGCGCGTGCGGCCCTGGCCGGACGAGTGGCCCATCGTGCTCCCGCCCGTGGCCGGACCGCCCCCGCGCCTCCCCCCGCCCGCACCTCCGGCGCCGCCGGCGACACCCGCCGCGGCCCGCGTGCTCGAGGTGCTCGACCACGTCGCGCGCACCCAGCGCGACTCCCGCTACCAGCACTTCTTGTCGGTGAACGAGAGACGAGGCCGCTACCGCTGGGACTGCTCGCTGATGGTCCAGTGGGTGCTGGAGCGCGCCTCCCCTCGTTCGGTCCGGCACATGGCGAACCTGCGGCGCGCGCGGGCCGAGAACTTCGTTCGGACCATCGAGCGGGCGCCGACGACCGGCTGGCGGCGCGGCTGGCAGCGCATCGAGCGCATCGGCGACGTGCGACCGGGCGACGTGTTCACCTGGCGCCGCCCGGACGGCTTCCCGAGCCGCAACACCGGCCACGTCGGGTTCGTCATGGAGGTCCCGCGCCGGGTCCCGGGTCTCCCGCACGGCTGGGTGGTCCGCGTGGCCGACGCCACCGGTTCCCGCCACCAGCGCGACACCCGCCGCAGCTCCGGCCGGGGCGGCTTCGGCATCGGCACCCTCGCCTTCCTCACCGACGGCGACGGCCACGCCACCCACTACGGCTGGGGCGGCACCCTGAGCGACGGCTACGTCGTCACGCCGATCCTCTTCGGCCGCGTCGGCCCGCGCTGAGAGCCCGCCGCGCCGCCGCCCTCCACGACCCGACGCTGCCGCGTGCGAAATGGGGGCTCCGAGGTTATCGTCCGCCGCCGACGAACGGCCGGGCCCACGGGGATGGGGCCCGACCCCTTGGAGCAGTGACGATGGACCATCTCATCACCCTTCCGCAGGCCCTCGAGCGGGCCGCCGACCGCACCGGCTACGGCTTCACCTTCATCCGAGACGACCTCTCGGAAGACACGCTGACCTGGGCGGCGCTCCACGTCCGCGCCAAGGAGATCGCCGTCGCGCTGAAGGAGCGCGGGATGAAGAAGGGCGACCACGTCGCCATCGTGCTGCCGGAGGCGGGCGAGTTCATCCCCACCTTCCTCGGCATCGCCCAGGGCGGCGGCGTCCCCGTCCCGCTCTACCCCCCGATGGGCGTCGGACAGCTCGGCGGCTACCTCGACCACTGCAAGCACATCGTCAGCGCCAGCCGCGCCGGCCTCGTGATCACCAACCGGCAGATCAAGGCCGTCCTCGGCACCCTGCACGACCACGCGCCCAGCCTGCGCGAGATGCTCACCTACGCCGACCTCGACGGCGACGCGACCCTCTTCCGCGACCCCGGCCTCACGCCGGACGACCCCTGCTTCATCCAGTTCACCTCGGGCTCGACCAGCATGCCCAAGGGCGTCGTCGTCACGCACGGCAACCTCGCGCACAACGCCTACGCCATCATGCGCGAGGGCCTGCAGAGCGACGAGCAGGACCGCGGCGTGAGCTGGCTGCCCCTCTTCCACGACATGGGCCTGATCGGCTTCGTCATCGCGCCGATCCACCACCGCGTCCCGGTCAGCTTCATGTCGCCCATGACCTTCCTGAAGCGGCCGGTCACCTGGCTGGAGATTCCTCTCCAAGCACCGCGGCACCATCACCTACGGGCCGAACTTCGCCTACGCCATCACCCAGAAGCGCGTCCGCGAGCGCGACCTCGAAGGCATCGATCTCTCCTGCGTGCGCGTGGCCGGCTGCGGCGCCGAGCCCATCCAGGCCGACACCCTGCGCGCCTTCTCCGACCGCTTCGCCAAGCAGGGCTTCCGTGAGAGCGCGTTCGTGCCGAGCTACGGGATGGCCGAGTACACGCTGGCCATCGCCTTCAGCACCGGCGTCCCCACCGACCGCGTCCGCTCCGAGCGCCTGTGGAGCGAAGGCGTGGCCGAGCCGGCCCAGGAGGGCGACGCCCCGGACGACGTCGTCGAGATCGTCGGCTGCGGCACCGCCTTCCGGAACCACGGCATCCGCATCGTGGACACCGAGAGCCGCCAGCCCCTGGAAGACCGCCGGGTGGGAGAGATCGAGGTGAGCGGCCCGAGCGTCATGCAGGGCTACTTCGAGATGCCCGAGAAGACGCGCGAGACCATCGACGAAGAAGGCTGGATGAAGACCGGCGACCTCGGCTACCTCGTCGACGGCAAGATCTACATCTGTGGCCGGGCCAAAGACGTCATCATCGTCAACGGCAAGAACTACTACCCGCAAGATTCGGAGTGGGCCGGCTCCGAGGTCGCCCGCGTGCGGACCGGCAACGTCGTCGCCTTCCCGAGCTACAAGTCGGGCCTGGGCCGCGAGGCGGTGGTGGTCGTCGCCGAGACCAAAGAGAGCGAAGGCCGCGACCAGCTCGCCACCGAGGTGAAGACCGCCATCGCCAAGGCCACCGGCCTCACCGTGGACGAGGTCGTCATCGTCGACACCAACACCATCCCGAAGACCTCGAGCGGCAAGCTCCAGCGGGCCAAGGCGCGCACCCTCTACGAATCGGGCGGGCTCAAGAAGCGTGAAGAGGAAGGCACCCTCAAGGTCGCCGGCCGCCTGGTCGAGAGCCAGCTCGCGCACCTCAAGCTGAGCATCTTCGGCAAGAAGAAGAGCTGAGCCCAGCTCGATTGCGGGCCGACGCGGGCCCGAGGACGAAGCCTCTTCGCCGCCGAGAAGCGCCGGCACGGGCTCGCGCCCGGCGGTGCGGACTCCGTCGTGCACCATCGCATGGCGGAGCTCCCGCGAGGCGGGCCCCGCCTGTCGCCGATGCTGCGGCAGCCCGACGGACCGTCGTAGTTGACGCCGGACATCGTAGGCCCGACATCGCAAGAGATGACGTCGTCGAGCGCGCCCGGATGCATGCGCCACGGGCGGCGCTCGCCAGCCGGAGACCCGCCCATGTCCGATCCCTTCCACGAAGACCTCCGACTCGCGGCGCGCTTCCTCCCGCGGGCGCTGATCAAAGCGGGCCGGCTCCCCATCATCCGCCTGCTCACCCGCGTCGCGCCCGTGCCGAAGGTCCCGCGGGAGGTCACCGTGCGCGACGTCTCGGTGCCCGGCGTGGAGGGCGCGCCGCCGGTGCGGGTGCGGCTCTACCGGCCGGCCAACGCTGCCGAGTCCGCGCCCGCGCTGCTCTGGATGCACGGCGGCGGATACCTCATCGGCGCGCCGGAGCAGGACGAGCGGCTCTCTGCCGAGAACGCGCGCGAGCTCGGCATCGTCATCGCCTCGGTCGACTACCGTCTCGCCCCCGAGCACCCCTTCCCGGCCCCGCTCGACGACTGCGACGCCGCCCTCCGCTGGCTCTTCGCCCAGTCCGACTCGCTCGGCATCGATCCGACTCGTATCGCCATCGGCGGCGCGAGCGCCGGGGGCGGGCTCGCCGCGGCGCTGGCCCAACGGGCCCTTGACGCGGGCGACGCTCGACCCGCGTTTCAATTGCTAATCTACCCGATGCTCGACGACCGCACGGCGACCCGAACCGACATCGACGGCAGGTCGCACCGCGCCTGGAACAACGAGAGCAACCTCCTCGGCTGGAGCTCGTATCTCGGCCACCCGCCCGGACAGGACGACGTCCCGGCCCACGCCGTCCCCGCGCGACGCGCAGATTCCACGGGCCTGCCGCCCGCGTGGCTCGGCGTCGGCACCTGCGACCTCTTCCACGACGAGGACCTCGAGTACGCACGGCGGCTCGAAGAGAGCGGCGTCCCCTGCGCGCTGAGCGTCGTGCCGGGCGCCTTCCACGGCTTCGACCTCATCCGCCCGAACGCGCCCGTGTCGCGCGAGTTCCGCCAGAGCTACCTGACCGCCCTCCGGCACGCGCTCTTCGGCTGACGCGCCGGCCTTCTCGGGGCTCTTGCGAGCGCCGTCGACACCGGTGCTCCTCAGCGTCGCACCGAGGAGCGGGACGACGACGCTCGACCCGGCCTCAGGCTGCGGGCACGTCGCCGATCGCTCACTCCAGCAAGCCCTTCATTCGCTTGGCGATGAAAGCCGCCGCCCGCTCGGGATTGAGCCGCTCGAGGGCGTCCATGAGCTTGGCGTCCGTGCCGACCAGCACGCGGAAGCGACCGTGCTCGACGCCTTCCAAGATGGTGCTCGCCGCGGCCTCGGCGGACGTGATCTTGCCGTGCTGCTCCTTCTCGGCCCCGGCGCCGATGCTCACGCCCGAGTTGGCGACGATGTTGGTGTCGACGGCGCCCGGCAGGACCAGCGTCACATGGACGTTCGTGCCGTCGAGCTCCGAGTGCAGCCCCTCGGTGAAGAGCTGCACGGCGGCCTTCGACGCGCCGTAGACCGTCTGCCCCGGCACCGGCAAGAACGCGCCCATGCTGGACACGTTGACGAGGTGCGCCTCCGGCCGCTCCTGGAGCAGGGGGAGAAAGGTCTTGGTCATGTGAAGCGTGCCGCGCCAGTTGACCGCGAAGACGTGATCGATCGTCTCGTAGTCCAGCGCGCCGACCTTCACGAAAGGCTGGATGATCCCGGCGCAGTGGATCACTTCGTCGACGACGCCGAAGCGCTCGAGGATGGCGCTCACGGATCCTTCGACGGCCGCCCGGTCGGTCACGTCGACCACGAAGGGAGCGATGCCGGCGCCCTCCCCGGCCTTCGACACCGTCTCCTCCAGCGTCGCCGCGCTGCGGTCCAGACCCGCGACCCGCGCGCCTCGCTCGAGGAGCGCCAGCGCGACCGCGCGCCCAATCCCGCTCCCCGCCCCGGTGACCACGATGACCTTGTCTGCCAGCCTCATGAATTGTCCCTCCGCCCGCCTACGTACACCCCGAGCTCCGGCGCGCCCCTCGACGGAGCGCGCCCCGGACCGCTCGCACTCGCGATTGTGGCGTGGACCGAGATTGGCTGCAGCAGGTCTCGCCCGGCGAGGCCGCGGCCATCCGCCCCTTCATCGAGCGAGCGGAGGACGGGGTGCCCATCCGAGGTCGGCCGGCGTCGGTCGGGCTGGTGGCCCCCCACCGGCCGGCGCTCGACACCATGCTCGCGGTGCGCCGCGCGTTCGAGCGCTTCCTCTACGTGGCGCGGTGAGACCACCCTGAGGTGAGCGGCGCCGTCCCGGTCTGCCCGTAGAACCGGCGCCGCGCACGCACGCCGTTGCCGCGCTCGCTCCAGGGTGATCGATCCTCGCATCGGCTCACGGCCCATCGATCCGCCCGAATCGCCGCGCCGGCGACTGACGATTCCAGCATCGCGCTCGTCAGGGCCGCGAATCCACACGCGTTTGAAATCGCGGCTCGGATTCGGCAGGGTCTTCCTCGTGGGGGTTCTCTCGTGCGGGGCTCCTCGGAAAGGAACGAGAGAGATGCCGAAGCGTAAACCGAACGCCGTACGCCCCGATTCACCCGCTGACATCGCGGCCGCCTATGAGGAGATCGCGCCCGAGCTGGACAAGCTGCCGCCCGAGCTGATCGGGCGCGTCAACGCGGACATCCCGAGCGCCGTGTCCATCGCCTTGGGTGCGCTTCCGGGCATTCAGGGGCTGGTGCCCGCCATGAAGGAGGTCTTCAAGAAACCGCCGCTCGACGAGATCGAGCGGATTCGCGTACGGGCCCTCGGGCTTCTGTACACGCACCTCCGCTACGTGCCGCGCAGCTCGCAGCAGCTCGAGGCGGATCTCGAGGAGGGGCGGGTGTTGCGCGAGCAGCTCCTGAGCGTCGCCGACGCGCACGTCTCGTTCGGGGCGATGAACGGGGACGCCGTGGCCGCGATCCGCGACGGCAGGGGCCACCTCGATCGCGCCAACGATTCTGATCGCGCTCGGCGCGCTCTTCCGCGCCTCCTGGGACGACATCAAAGGCAAGACCTTGGTCACCCAGGAGCAGATTGATTGCGCGAGCATGCTCGGCACGCAGCTCGTGGCCGAGCTCGGCGCGAAGACCATCGGCACCGGCACCGCGGCGCCGGGCAGGACCTGGGCCGACCAGCGCAGCCGGGCCTTCCGCCTCTTCGTCTTCGACTACACCGAGATCCAGCGCGCCGTGGAGTACGTGCGCTACCACGACGGAGACGCGGCCGCGATCGCCCCCAGCATCTACCTCGGGCGGGGCCAGCATGCGTCGAGCGACGCCACGGACCCGGGCGCCGGCGAGACCGGGGCGAGCGGAGCTGCGTCGACCGACGGGGCCGCGACCGGCTCGGGCGGCGCGACCGGCAACGCGGGCGCCAACGACGCGGGCGCGAGCGGCGCAGGTTCGAGCGGCGCGGGCGAACCGCAGTCGACCAACTGACGCCTCGGCCAGAGCTCCACGAGCTCCCTCCCCCGAATCGAGGCCGTCGCACCGGCTCTCGCGTGAGCACCCTTCCTCGAATGCGGGGGAGGGCGGGGGTCGGGGGCAGTCGCGGAGGCAGCGAAGCTCACTCGGCCACCCACCTCGCGACGGCATCCCGGGATGAGAGGCGCGCAGGAACGGTCGGAGGGCGCTCGATGGTCCGCCGCGCGGCGCGTCCCTCCGCTCGTGCCGTTGCCGGAGGCCGCCTCGAGCCTCGAATGAGCCTCCGAACGCTCACCGATTCCGCCGGCGTTCCGATCGCGCCAAGAGAGCGTTCGGGATCTGGGCCGAGCGATGGGCCCGAACCGTCTGAGCGTTCCCCCCGTTCCGCTCTCGCCTTCGGGGAACTCTCGGACCCGTCCCCGATCTCCGCCGCTGTCTGGGCCGACCCCTCGGACCTTCGTCAATTCTCCCACCAGTTTGCGCGAACCCTCGGACCGCTTCCCGATCTCCGCCGCTGTGTGGGTCGACCTCTCGGACCGTTCGTCAATTCCCCCAGCAGTTTTCGCGAACCCTCCGACCGTTCCCCCATCTCCGCCGCTGTCGGGTCCGACCCCTCGGACCGTTCGCAAAAGTCCCCAGGAACTTCCACGAACCCTCGGACCGTTCACCCAATTTCCCCCGGAACTTCCACGAACCCTCGGAGGGTTCCCCGAGAGGCCCTCCCGCGCGGAACCGACCCCGTGGGCCGTTCCGCGCGCCGCCGGAGAGCCTCTGGGTACCCCTCGGACCGTTCCCCTACGGTCCCTGGCTATTTCTCACCCCCGGTCAGACCGTTCGCCGAAGCCGCCACGGACTTTTCGGAACCCTCCGACCCCTCCCCTCGCGCTGCCACGGTCTTTTCGGACCCTTTCGACCGTTCGGCCGAGCCGCCACGGCTTTCGGGGACCCCTCCCACCGTTGCTGCCGCGGGCGCACGGAGCCGTCCGAAGCCTGCGCGAGGGTTGCCGACCTGCACACCGGACGCGCGGTGGAGCGAGCATGTCACCCGCACCTCCGCCGGAACGGAGGAGGCTCCGAGACCCACGAGCCATCCCGGCGTCGCGGATGAGGCACAGAGCACAGCGCGCTCCCGGCCCCATGCTCGGTCCGGCAGACGCCGCCCTTTCCAGCCAGGCTCATGACCGCGCCGCGCGTGCCCGCTCCGAAGGATGGCGCGGCGTCGGCGCCGGCTCGACCCCGGCTGCCCGCGGCTCGGGACAGACCGGGATTGGCAGGGCCGAACGCCCGATCCTCGAGTCCCTGTGGAGCACCGAGTCCATTTGGAGAACCGAGAAAGCGCGGCGCGCGACGTGGTCCAGCCTTGGCTCGGGTCGACGAGGCGACGCCGAAGACTCGCCCATGAGGCACGGGCCGCGGATGGGCCGCGTGCGGCCTGCGAGTTCCGCGGATTCGAATGAATCGGTGCTCTAGGCCGCGCAGACAGCCGATGCTCCCATGGGCGACAGGGACCGAGCATTATCTGGTTGGTAGCTGGACACATGTTCAGTAGAATGCTACGTAGAACGTACGATGCGTGGGGGCAGCATCATCGATTTAGTCGACCGCGATGCAGCGCGGATCATGGACGAGGGTCTCGTCCGCATGTCGCGTGAACAAACGGTCGTGCGGCTCTCGCTCGGCGAAGGTTTCGTCGCGCTGGCGAATGGTTGGCAGGAGCTCGGCTTCTCGCGCTTTTCGGACTACGTGCGGGAGCGCTGCCAGCGGAGCGGCCGGTGGGGCGAGGACACGCGGGTGCTGGCGCGTCGGCTCGCGGAGCTGCCGCGCATCCGGCGTGCGCTCTTGTCGGGCTCCATCGGCTGGTGCATGGCGGACGTGCTCTCGCGGCACGCCGAGGCGGAGGACGAGGAGGAGCTGCTCGAGGCCACGCGGGGCATGACCGTGCGGGCGGTGAAGCGGGCCATGCGCGAGCGAGGCGGCGAGGCCGAGGCGGACGAGCCGGCAGGCTTCGGCACGCTGGACGTGCGGGTCGACGTCGAGGAGGCGTGGGCGCTCGAGGCCACGCGGCCGATGGTCGAGTTGCTGGACGGCCGAGGCGAGCCGGGCGCGTGGCTCGAGTTCGTCCTGGCCGAGGCGCAGTGTGCTCTCTCGAACCTCGGCGTCGCCGCGGACCTGACGCCCGAGGACGTCGCCGAGCGGCAGGCGGCGTGGCTCGCGAGCATCGAGGCCGGCAAGCAGCGGATGGAGAGGAGAGAGGCGGCGGCGGAGCCTGCTCTGCCGGCCGGCTTGGAGGAGACGATTCCGGCGGCGATCGAAGAGCTCCCGAGCGACGCGCGGGGGATCGATCGACGCATCGTCCGCGAGCTCGCCCCGCGGCTGGCGAGCAGTGACCTCGCGTTCGGCCGCCAGCTCGCCAAGTTCTACCGCGCGCGTGGCTGGCACGTCCTCGGCTTCGCGAGCGAGGCGCAATATGCTCGAGAAAGGCTGGGCATGTCGCGCTCGGCCGTGTACGCGCGCATCACCCTGGCCAAGCGGGCCGCGCATTTGACGGAGGTCGGGGACGCCTTGCACGAGGGTCGCATCGGCCACGAAGCGGCGACCCTGATCGCGCGCGTGGCCACGCCGGACACCGAGGCCGCGTGGATCGAGCGCGCCGGCCACCGCACGCACAAGCACCTCAAGGAAGAGGTGACGGCGGCCGAGCAGATCGCGCGGATGATGCACCTGGACGACGCGCCCGGCCCGCCGAGCGCGGAAGAGATCGCCATCGTCCAAGCGCTGGAGCGGGACATGAAGTGCGGCGCGTACGCGCGGCGCGCGTTCGGCATCGAGCGGGCGGACGACGCACCGGCCCTTCTCGACCGCGCGCTGGGGTCGGCGCCGGAGAGCCTGCCCGCCGACATGGCGCGCACCGCGCTGGGCGTGCAGGAGGGACTGCGCTCGCTGATCCACCGCGCGCGAGAGCGAGCCGGCGAGCTGAGCGCCGAGGAGGCCGAGTCCGCCTGCACCGGCACCGTCGCGCCCGAGGGCCCGCTCCCGGTGATCGACCTCGAAGACGACATCGTCTGGGCGAAAGGAGTCCCGGCCGCCGCAGTCCAGATGTTCGTGGACGACCCCTCCAGTCAGAATCACCCCCTCCCCCGGGAGGGGGCCGAGGGGTGGGGCTCCGAGAGGAAGCGACCGCAACCTCCGGTCAGGATCACCCCCTCCCCCCGGGAGGGGGCCGGGGGTGGGGCTGGAAGCGAGCCCAGTCCAGATGTTCGGGGAAGGCGATGCGGAGGACGAGCGCCTCCGTCGCGATCTCCCCCTCCCGCCGGGAGGGGGCCGGGGGGTGGGGCTCGATGATCACCCCCTCCCGCCGGGAGGGGGCCGGGGGGTGGGGCGTGCCCGAGGCAAAGTCACCCTACGGGTCCGCGCCCGCGAAGACACCATTCTCCACTACCGCATGCTGCAAGCAGCCCACGAGCGGGCGGGCATCGGCGGCACCTTCGTCCGCTTCCTGGTCGCGTCCTTCTGGTCCACCTGGGCGGAAGTATTGGGCCGCACCAACGCCTGCGAAGCGATCCTCCGCCGCGACGGCTACGCCTGCACCTGCCCGGTCTGCACCCGCCCGAGCGCGCCGGGCTCGCACCACGTCCGCTTACCGCAGCCACGGCGGAAGTGACCAGCCGTCGAACCTGACCAGCCCCTGCGAGCGCTGCCACCTCGACGGCGAGCACGGTGGCCGGCTGCGCATCACCGGTCAGGCGCCGGACCTGACCTGGCGCATCGGGCGGACGCCGATCATGGAGGTGCGAGGCCGCCGGTTGCTCGAGCAGTGACCGTCGAGGTCGGACGCCCATCGGGCGCACCTCCGAGCGGACTCGTGCTCCACCACGAGCCGAGGATGGAGGAGGCGCTGAAGTCCGCGGATCCCAACCGCGAGATCCCTAGCGATCGAGAGGCGCGGTCGACCGGCGGGGAGCTGCTCTCAGACGGATCGCAGAGGGTTGCCACGGGTCGGGTCGGATCGTCCGGCACGCCCGGGAACGGACCGCGCCACCTTGGGCGCCGCACGATCGGCGAGAGCCGATCCAGCGGCGTCAGGTGTCCTGCGACGCGGGGCTCGCGGCGCGGAGCTGAGCCGCGGCCTCTTCGGGGCGCACCACGACGATCATCTCGCCGCTCGCCAGCTCGAACCCGGCGTCACCGCCCGTCCGCGGCAGGATCTCGAGGTGCCACGCCGCGGCCGGCCCGTTCGCGCCCACCGGCGGTTGGCGCAGGACGAGGTTGTGATCTTCGATGCCGGTCGCCGCGCGGAGGCGCCGGTACGCGTCCGAGAGGTGGAGCGCCAGCGCGTCGAGCGCGTCGTCGGACACCATCGCGAAGCCGCCCTCCGGCGCGCGCGGCATCACCCGGATCTCGAAGGGACGGCTCGGCGCGCGCGGGCAGAGCACCGCGAAGCGCGCGTCGACGGCGAGCACGCGTGTCTCTTCGGACAGCTCCTCGCGGAGCACCGCCTGGTGCAGGCTCTCGCCGCGCTCTTCGAAGTGACGCCGCGCGCGATCCCAGCGGAGCGCGACCTCGGCCGGCACCCACGAGAGCGCGGCGATCTGGGTGTGCGGATGCGGCTGTGAGCTCCCCGCCCGACGGCCGCGGTTGCGGAAGAGGACCACGGACTGAACGCCCGGCTGCGCCTCGAGCGTACGCACGCGATCGCGGTAGACGCGCAGGAGCCCGCTCAGATGCGCGGGGCTCAGATCGGCGAGATCCAGGGCGTGCTCGCGCGCGTCGATGATCACCTCGTGCGCGCCGTCCAGCGGGCTTCCCTGGGAGGCGATGGGGAACCTGTTCGCGACGACGCGCACCTGCCATGAACCCGATTCGGGCCACGCAGCGACGGTCCGCTCCGTGTCGGCCTCGTGGCCGGGACAGAAGGGGCAGCGCCCGGCTGGCTCGGGCAGGCCGGCCGGTTTGGCGGCACCGAGCCCGCGGCGACCGGGCGCGAGGATGACGCCCCGGCCGGTGAAGGGATCGACCCGCCGCTCGCTCACGACGAGGCCGCGTCGCGGAGCGTGCCCTTCACGACCTTGCCCATCGCGTTGCGCGGCAGCGCGTCCACGAAGCGGACGGACCGCGGGCGTTTGTGCGGCGTGAGCAGCCCGGCGACGTGATCGATGAGCTCCTGGTCACGCACCTCGCTCCGGCACACCACGAACGCGACGATGCGCTCGCCGAGGTCCTCGTCCGGCACGCCGACCACCGCGGCCTCCGCCACCAGCGCGTGCTCGAGCGCGCCGCCTCCACCTCGCCGGCGCCGACCTTGAACCCGCCCGTCTTGATCAAATTGGTGGCCCGCCGGCCGACGATGCGGATGGCGCCGTCCTCGGTGCGGGTGGCCAGATCGCCGGTGTAGAACCAGCCGTCCGCGTCGAGCACCTTCTCGGTCGCGTCGGGGCGGTTCAGGTAGCCGGAGAACACGTTCGGGCCGCGCACGGCGACCTCGCCGATCGCCGTGTCGTCGTGAGCGTCGAGGGTCTGGCGCGCGTCGTCGACCAGCTTCAGCTCGATCCCGCGGAGCGGCGGCCCGACGTAGCCCGGTCGCGGTCCGCTCTCGGCGCGCACGGCACAGTTGATCAGCGTCTCGGTCAGCCCGTAGCGCTCCAGCACACCGCGCCCGGCCAGCGCCTCGATGCGCCGGTGCTCGCGGACGGGCAGCCCGGCCGAGCCGCTGATCAAGAGCCGCGCGCTCGCGAGGCCGCGCCGCACGTCGGCGTCGCGCTCCGCGGCCTCGGCCAGCCGGTGGTACATCGTGGGGACGGCGAAGAGCATGGTCCGGCCCTCGGAGAGCAGCGCGGCGAGCGCGCTCGGGTCGAAGCGGCCGAGCCACGAGAGCCCACCGCCCGCGCGCAGGGCACCGAAGAGACCGAGCACCAAGCCGTGCACGTGGAAGAGCGGCAGCGCGTGCACCACCGTGTCCTCCTCGGTCCAGGCCCACGCGTCCGCGAGGCCGTCGAGGTCGAACGCGGCGTTGGCGCGGCGCAGGATGGCGCCCTTCGGCGCGCCGGTCGTGCCGGAGGTGTAGAGGACCAGGAGCGGCGCGTCGTCGACCGGCGCGACCGGCAGCGCGGCGTCACCGTGCGTGGTCACGCGGGCGGCCAGAAAGGGCAGGTCCGGCGTCTGCTCGGCCAGCTCCGCGCCCGTCCCCACCACCAGCTTCGGCGCGGCGTCGGCGAGGATGTGCCCGAGCTCGCGCGCGCCCAGCTTGGGGTTGAGCGGCACGCTGACGACGCCACCGGCGGCGTGCGCAGCCAGGGTGACGGCGGTGACGAGCGACGGGTGCGTCCACACCGCCACCCGATTGCCCGAGCCCACGCCGTGCTCCGCGAGCACCTCGAGATGGCGAGACGCGGCCACGGCGAGCTCGCGAGAGGTGAGGGAATGGCCGTCGACGCGGAGCGCCATGCGCGCGTCGGGGCGGAGGAGACGGGGAAAGAGAGTCTCGGCGGTCACGACGAGGACGCTCGCAGAAACCGAGCAGCGCGGCAATCGGTGGGGTACTTTGGGGGGCCGGCAGCTCGCGGGCCCCGGCACTGGCACTGGGCTGGAAAACCGGGCGGCCCCGAGCGACCCACCGAATGACGATGAGAGGAGCGGAGAGCGTGATCGAACTCGGACGCATGCGGTTGGTCCCGAGCTGTGCCTTGACCTTGGTGGCCCTCGCGGCGGCGAGCGGGTGCTACGG
The DNA here is from genome assembly GCA_963832725.1 of uncultured Pseudomonadota bacterium. Classification (GTDB taxonomy): domain Bacteria; phylum Myxococcota_A; class Polyangia; order Polyangiales; family Sandaracinaceae; genus JAEZBP01. The sequence goes on along the minus strand of CAWHVG010000002.1, from coordinate 887,327 downwards.
CTCCCACGGCCTCACGCCTTCCCCCGGCGGCCCCCCGCCGCTTCCCGGCGACGACGCGTCGGTCCCGTTCGGGATCGACTCGGGTCGCCCGCCGCCCGGGCCCGCGGACAGCGGCACGCCGATCCCGCACCCGCCACCGCCACCGCCACCGCCACCGCCACCGGCCCCGCCGACCGATCAGCTCGACCTCTTGCTGATGGTCGACAACTCCCATTCGATGGCGGACGAGCAAACCTCACTCGTCGGGCAGCTGCCCGAGCTCTTTCGGGCGCTCGGCTCGGGTGACCTCGACGGCAACGGCGTTCAGGACCGCACGCCCTTCACCTCGGTGCAGGTCGGCGTGGTCACCAGCGACATGGGCGTCGACGGCGTCCCCGGTGTCCCGACCTGCGGCAACGTCTTCGGTGACGACGGGCTCCTCCAGACCGCGGGGCACAACAGCGGCTGCATGGCCGTCTATCCGAGCTTCTTGGCGTGGGACGCCTCGAGCCAGCCAGTCGATCAGCTCGTCGCGGACACGTCCTGCGTCGCCACGGTGGGCACGGGAGGATGTGGGTTCGAGCACCAGCTAGAGTCGCCGCTCAAAGCGCTGAGCCCGGCGGCGCCCACCGCCTGGACGGCGCCCGGGTACACCGCGCCGACCTTCTGGTTGAACGCGGCCCCGCACGGCGACCGCGAGAACGTCGGCTTCGTTCGAGCGGGCTCGATGCTGGCCATCGTGGTCATGAGCGACGAGGACGACAGCTCCGCGCAGGATCCCAGCGTCTACGATCCGTCGAGCAGCGACTACCCCAGTCCGCTCAACACCCGCGCCACGCTCTATCCCGCCGCGATGCAGCCCATCCGTCGCTACGTCGACGGCTTCCTGCAGCTCCGCCAGAACCCGTCGCGCCTCGCGTTCTTCGTCCTCGGCGGGGCCCCGCCGGACCTGGTCCCGGGGCCCGGCCTCCCGATCGCGTGGGCCCCCCTCGTCGGCGATCCCGCGATCCGCGATCCGCGCATGGTGCCGACCGTCGATCCGTCGGGTCAGAACATCAACACGTCCTGCAACTCGCCCGAGCACGGAACCGCGTTCCCACCGGTTCGGATGCTGCAGACGGCGCACGGCCTGGAGATGCGCGGCGCGCGGGTCTCGATCGGCTCGCTCTGCGAAGCGGATTACAGCACGGCGATCGCGTCGTTCCTGCTCTCGCTGCGCTGATCACGCTGCGCTGATCACGTTGCGCTGGTCACGCTGCGCTGATCACGCTGCGCTGATCACGCTGCGCTGATCGTCGCTCAGATCACGACGGCCAGCACCGAGTCGCCGCGCTCCGCCGCCTCGCGGTAGAACCGGCGGACCGCCTCGAAGCGTGTTCGCAGCTCCGCTCGCTCGGCGCCGACTTCGTGGTCGTCGACGCCGACGAGCAGGTCGTCGTACTGCGAGGCCGGCGACTCCTTCGGCCCGTACCCACCGTGCACCGTGCGTCCGGCGAGGGAACCGTACCCCCGCTCGACCGTGTCCTTCGGCAACGCGGACAGCGCGCCGGCCACCTCGACCACGCGCGGTGGCTCCAGCAGCTTGGGACGGCCGAACGCGAGCGAGGGCCCGAACGAGCGGCCGCGACGGCCGAGCACCGCGTCGCCGAGCACCGCGTCCTCGCCTTCTCCGAGCAGCACGTCGAGCGCGTGCCAGCTCCGGTCGAGATCGAGGAGCCCCGGGACCTGCTCCTCGTGCCGCGCGCTCAACACCGCCGAGAAGAGCTCGGGGTCGTCCTCGAGCATGGCCCGCCGCTTGTCGGAGAGCGCGCATAGAATTCCCTGCATACCCATGATCGCCCGACAGCATAAGCACGCGAAGCGCTCGGCGCCGCCGCGGGGCAGTCGCGCGAGGCGCCTCCGGGCTGCTACAACGGCGCGATGACGCTCGCAGAGGAGTACGACCGGCGGGACGGTCTCGGGCTCGCGGAGCTCGTGACCAAAGGCGAGGTGCAGCCGGCGGAGCTGCTCGAAGAGGCGATCGCGCGGGCGGAGCGGGTGAACCCGCGGCTCAACGCCATCGTCACGCCGATGTACGAGCTGGCGCGCAAGCGAGCCCGGAGCGAGCTCGGCGACGGCCTCTTCCGCGGTGTGCCTTTCCTGCTCAAAGACCTCAACGCCGCCTACGAAGGCGTCCCCATGCGCGCCGGAAGCCGCGTGTACAGCGGCTACGTGCCCGCTCGTCATTCGGAGCTGGTGCGCCGCTACGAAGAAGCCGGGTTGGTGATCTTCGGGCGGACCAGCACACCCGAGCTCGGCATCCTCCCGACCAGCGAGGCCGAGCTCTACGGGCCGACCCACAACCCGTGGCGGCATGGCGTCACCCCCGGCGGCTCCAGCGGCGGCGCGGCGGCGGCCGTCGCGGCCGGCATCCTCCCCATGGCCCACGGCAGCGACGGGGGCGGCTCCATTCGCATCCCGGCCTCCTGCTGCGGCGTGTTCGGATTCAAGCCCTCGCGGATGCGCACCCCGACCGGTCCCGAAGCGAGCGAGAATCTTCTTCCAGTTCGCCATCGAGCACGCGCTGACCCGCTCCGTGCGCGACAGCGCCGCGCTGCTCGACATCAGCGCCGGACCGGAGCCGGGATCCATGTTCTTCGCACCGCCGGGCGGGAGCTTCCTGCGCGGACTGGACCGGCCGCCGGAGAAGCTCCGGATCGCGTTCACGATGGAGCCGCTCTTACCTGCGGAGCCGGACGTCGACGCCACCCGCGCGGTGGAGGAAGCCGCCGCGCTCTGCGAGTCGCTGGGCCACGACGTCGAGCCGGCGCGTCCCTTCGTCGACGGACACACCTTCGCCCGCGCGTTCTTCCTGCACTTCGCCGCGTCGGTGGCGAGCGAGCTCGAGATGGCCGAGCAGGTCTTGCACCGCCCGGTGCGGCCGAGCGACGTGGAGCTCGCGACCTGGCTGCTCTCGCTGGTGGGCCGCTCGATCGACGCCGGTCATTTCGTGGTCCAGCGACGCATCCTCTTGGAGCAGGCCCGCCGCGTGTTGCGCTTCTTCGAGAGGTACGACGTCCTGCTCTCGCCGACCGTCGGGCACGCGCCCAAGCCGCACGGCTCGCTCGCGCCGACCGGCGCCGAGCTGCACCTGCAGAGCTTCGTGGCCAAGGCCGGCCGGCCGGAGCTGCTCCGCATCCCGGGCCTCGTCGACCGCGCCGTCGACCGCGCCTATGCCTTCGCGCCCTACACCCCGGTCTTCAACGTCACCGGCCAGCCTTCCGCCAGCGTCCCGCTCTTCTGGACCGACGAGGGCCTGCCGATGGGCTCGATGATCACCGGCCGCCTCGGCGAAGACGCGCGCGTCCTGCGGCTCGCCGCCCAGCTCGAAGAGGCGTGCCCCTGGTTCGACAAGCGCCCGCCGATCCGCGCCTGAGCGGAACCGGGCTTTCCCGGCGAGAGGCATCCGTCCCGCCGCGAGGCGGTACCGAAGTCCATGACGTTGCCTGCATCGAGGTCACGCTCCGTCGACATCGACGGGTGAAGCCGATACGCCGCGGGCGCCGCTGGAAGCGTCGACGTGACTCCGTTCTGGGCTACGCTCCGCGGCATGACGACGCCCTTCCTGCGTCCGAGCACCGTGCCCCGGGCGGCGCGCCGGCTGCTCGCGGTCTTCGATGGCGGCAACGCGCCCGGGTACTCGTCGGTGGCGGTGGCGATCACGGAGGAGGCTTCGCGACGCGGCTACGAGCTGTGGGCGGCGAGCGAGGGCTTCCGCTCGCTGACCGCGGAGGCCCGCACCGAGCTGAAGTTCGAGCGGCTCACGGTGGGCCGCAAGGAGCGCTATGCGCTGCTGGCCCAGAACATCCCGGCGCGCTCGATGGGCCGGCGGGTGCAGGATCCCGGGAGCGACTTCCGGAGCGAGCGCTACCTCGGGTTCCACGAGCCCGAGCGCCGCGCGGAGGCGGCAGAGACCTTCCGGCAGCAGGGCTTCACCCACGTGATCTGCGTCGGCGGCAACGGCACCCTCGAGGGGCTCAAGAGCTGGCTCGGCGCGTTCGGCGAAGAGCGGCCCAGCGCCGGCTTCATCAACGTCTCGGTCGACAACGACCTCGCCGGCGACCGCGCGATTGGCTTTTTGAGCGGCGTGGAGGCGGGCGGCACGATCGCGCGCGGCCTCTACGAAGACGCCTACACGCACAAGCGCATCTACCTGCTCGAGATGATGGGCAACCGCAGCGGGCGCCACGCGCTGCACTGTGGCGTGGCGTCACGCGCGCACCTGGTGGTGCTCCCCTTCTTCCGCTTCCCCGACGGGGTGCTCCAGGAGATCGCCGACGCGCTCGGCCAGACCGATCACGCGCTGGTCGTCGTCGCGGAGGGCTACGAGCGCGACGCGCGAAACGCGATCTCGCCCAGCCCTTCGGCGAGCGCGTACCTGCGCGATCAGCTCGCGGCGTTCGGGCTCGTCGATTGGCCGGACCGCCGGGTCATCGCGGAGCCCTTCAGCCGCTACCTCCGCGGAGTACGCCCTCGCTTCGCCGACGTCTCGGCGGCCTACCTCAAGGCCTCGCTGCTCTTCGACGCCTTCGACGGCGGCCGATCGGAGATCATGCCCTACGTGCTCGCAGCCCACGACTGCGGCGTACGTCCTTTCGAGGAGATCGCGCGCGAGGACCGGGTCGAGCGCTCGTTCTTGCCGCTGCTCGACCGCCTCGAGCTGCCCCGCTTCCGAGAGTGGGTGGAGTCCAACTTCACCCCCGACCGCGCGCTCTGATTTCCTCGGCGCCCGTTCCTCAGCGCGCGAGCTCGGCGAGCTTGCGGGCCGCCAGCATGCCGCAGGCGGCGTGGCTCTTTCGGCCGCCCGAGTAGCGGCGGACGATTGGGACGTGAAGGCGGGAGAGGCCGTCGACGAACGCGCCGCGCTCTTCGTCGCTCGCGCGGCGGTAGCCGTCTTCGCGCGCGTCGTTGACGTCGATGAGGTTGAGCCGGAGCGGGACGTCGCGGAGCAGCTCGCGCAAGTGGGCGATCTCCTCCTCGTCGTGGTTCACGCCACCCATCAGCACCCAGGCGACGGTCACCCGCTTGCCGGTCGCCTCCGCGCGCTCGCGCAGGGCGGCGGCGAGCTCGTCGATCGAGAAGCGGCCGGCCACCGGCAAGAGACGCCGGCGCCGCTCCGCGACGGCGCTGGTCAGCGAGACGATCAGCCGGAAGCGGTGGCCCTCGCGGGTGTAGCGTCGGATCTGCGGCACGAGGCCGACGGTCGAGATGGTGATCGCTTCGGCCGCGATGCGGCCGCCGCACGGATCGCAGAGGATCGACGCCGCGCGGATCACCTCGTCGTAGTTGTGGAAGGGCTCGCCCTGGCCCTGGAAGACGGCGCCGGTCACGCGGCCCGGCGCCTCGGCGGCGACGGCCCGGAACGCGGCCACTATCTCCCACGCCGCCATGTGACGGCTCAGGCCCAGCCTGCCCGTGGCGCAGAAGTCGCACTGCATGGCGCAGCCGACCTGCGAGCTCAGGCACACGCTGAAGCACCCCGGCTTGTGCAGCGGGATGCGCACCGCCTCCGAGAGCGCGCCGTCGGGCGAGCGGAAGAGGTACTTCACGAACGCGTCGTCCGGGTCGGTGACGCGCTCCACGATCTCGAGCGGCGCGCGCTCGAAGCAGCGCTCGATCGCGGCTGCGATGTCCTTTCGGATGGGGCGCGGCAGCGCGAGATCCTCCTGCCTGCGCGAGACCACGTGGGCGAGCACGCGCCGCGCCTCGGACTCGGTCGCGCTCGCGCCCTGCGCCGCGAGGTGCTCCACGACCTCGCTCGCCCGCATGCCGAAGAGGTGCGGGCGCGCCATCCGAAGCGGCGCGCTGGGCGGGAGCACGACCTCGCTCACTTGGTGCCGCCGCTCTCCTCGGCGCGGATCGTCGCCAGGCGCGCGTAGTGTCGGTAGCCGAGCTTGTCGATCGCGTCCTTCGGCGCGAGGCCGATGTCGACCAGGGTCTTGATGGAGTAGGTCCCGGCGAGCACCGGCGGGCTGTACGCGGCGAGCGTCTCGGGCGTCCGGAAGCGCTCGAAGGGCAAGACCATCTGGTGCGGGTGCAGGTGCAGGAAGTGGGCACCGCTCACGCGGGTGTAGCCGGGCGTCTTCGGCGCCGTGATCACGTGTGGCGTGGCCAGCACGGCGCCGCCGGTGAGGATCTCCAGCGCCTGCCCCACCTGCGCCACGATGCAGCCCTCCGGCGGACGACCGCGCACCATCACGCCGCGCGGATGCTCCTTGGTCGGCCGCGTGCGCAAGAAGAGCCCGCTGGCCTCGTCCGGCCGCGCGCAGGGCGATCCCTGAGGATCCAAGAAGCGACCGCCCGGCAAGAGCGTGAGGAGGTTGAAGTCGGTGTGCTCCTCGCCCCAGAGGATCCCTTTGTCGACCTGGTCGGGGCCGAGGGGCAGGTAGCGCAAGAGCCGGAAGACGTGGGCGCCGCCCTCGAGCCGGTGATCGAAGCCGCGCGGCGGCAGCCCGAGCGCCAGGGAGAGCCCGGAGAGCAGGCTCAGACCCGCTTCGTGGAGCTGCTGACCGAGCGAGATGTAATCGTCGCGGAACGCCTCGTCGCCTTCCGGCCACACGTTGTCGGCGAAGATCTCGGGGTACTCGATGTGGCCGGCCGGATTGGTCGGCATCGGCGCCGCGAAGTAGCACTCCTTGAAGTCCGGCTGCCCGCCCGCGACGACCGCTGTCTCCGTGTTCGGCGGCGTCCACCCGCGCTGGAACCAGAATCTCGGGGCGATTGACCGTTTCCTTTTCGACCGCGGGCCGATCGGTGAACGCCACGAAGCGCTCGTAGAGCCGGTCGCGCAGCTCCAGGTCCACGCCGTGGTTCTTGGCGAACACCAGGCCGTAGGTCGCGAAGCCCTCGCGAATGGCGTCGGAGGCCTCCGCCCGCACCGCGCGGTCGTGGTGTACGAGGTCGGCCAGGTCGACCGTGGGGATGTTGAGATTGCCTTCGTCACTGCTCATCGGTTCGGCGCCCTTTCATCTCGTCGGCGCGCCGGATGATGAAGGGCCCTCGGCCCGGCGTCCACCGGGTTTCGGGGACGTGTCGGCGGCCCGCACCGGTCGTCCGTGAGGCGCCTTCGAGGTCGCCCGCCCCATCGGGCCGAGCGCAGTCAGCGAGACCGGTCCAGCCTCCACGAAGGGCTGCGCCGCGGAGGGGCTCGGGTCGTCGCCCGTCGGGAGGGGGCTCGAGCTCCGTCGCGACGCGAACCGCGCCTGCGAGACGGATCCGGCACCTGGGAGCCGCGAGGCGCGTGGCGATCGCACACGTGCGACGGGCAACGCCACCGCCCGGGCGGCGGCGGCGTGTGGACGTGATTCGCCTGGGAGCGTCAGTCGCCCGCCGGCCCGCCGGGAGCGGGCTCCGCGTTCGGGTCGGCGTCGACCTCGCCGTCCGGCGTGATGAAGAGCGCTCCGTCGAGCGGTGCATCGGAGCCGCCGATTGGAGCGCGCGGTCGATGCTCGACGGGCTCGGGCAGTCGACCGGCCTCGACGGCGAGTTGGTGCTCCTCGTCCGCGCGCTCGACGGCGTTCAGGATCTCGGCGACCAGCCCCCGCGTCCGCGAGTAATCCACCAGCGGCGTGTAGGCCCGGTCCTCGAGCACGAAGTAGCGGTCGATGAACTCCTGCCGCTCCCGCAGCTTGCGCTCGAAGATGGAGCGAAGGTCGGCGGGCGAACGGATGATGTAGGGCGTCAGGAAGAGCATGAGGTTGGTCTTCTCGTTGGTGGTGCTCCGCCGGCGAAAGAGGGCGCCGAGGATCGGGATGTCGCCGAGCACCGGCACCTTCTCCTCGGTCGTCGAGACGCGATCGCGCATCAGCCCGCCGATGACGATCGTCTGCTGGTCACGCACCACCACCTGCGTCTTGGCGAGGCGCTGGTTGATCGGGACCACACCCAGCGTGCCCTGCGGCGCGCCGGCCTCGGAGATCTCCTCTTCGATCTCCATGCGGATCTCGCCGGCGTCGTTGATGTGCGGCGTGATGCGGATGGTCGTGCCGACGTTCTGCCGCTGGACGCCGGAGGAGCCGCTCATGCTGCTCAACCCCGCGAGCCCGGCGAGGCTCGAGAGGTTGGACGAGCTCGAGCTCGCGGCGCTGGCCAGGCTGCTCAGCGAATTGCCGAGGCTGCCGGAGAGCCCCGAGGTCTGAAGGGGGATGTTCTGGCCGACGTTGATCTCCGCCTGGATGTTGTCCATCGCGATGATGTGCGGGGTCGAGAGCACGTTCGCGTCGGCCGAGTTGGCGATCGCGTTGAGGACGACACCGAAGCTCGGGATTGACACGCCGAGGAGCTGCGACGCCGCGCTGATGGCCGGCCCGCGGACACCGACGGCGAGCCCTTGGAGCAGATCGGAGCTGAGCGAGGTCGAGGCCGTGGCGGTGTGGCCCGCGTCGAAGCCCGCAATGGCCAGCGACGAGTTTCCGTCGACGGTCGGTGAAGCGCCCCCGTGGTAGGCGACGCCGAGGCTCGATGATCCTTGCACGCTCAGCTCCATCACCACCGCCTCGATGAAGACCTGACGCGGAGCGACGTCGAGACGCTCCATCACACGCCGCAGCGCGACGTAGTCGTGGAGCGAGCTGGTGATGAGCAGCGAGTTGGTCGCCGCGTGCGCCTGGACGTGGATCTCGCCGTCCAGCACGCCCGATCCGCCGGCCGCCGCGGAGACGCCGGACGGTCGACTCGCCTTGGATGCCGCCCCGCTCCCCGAGCCGATCAGGCTCTGGAGGGTCGAAGCCATGTCCTCGGCGTCCGCGTACTGCAAGGGGTGCACGTGGATCGAGCCTTCGCCCTCCACCGGCACGTCGAGCGCGCGAACGACTTCGAGGATGCGGAGGTAGGCCCGCTCGGTCGCGAGGATGATGAGCGAGTTGGTCCGCTCGTCCGCGAAGATGTTGCTCGGGTGCACCGGCGCGCTCGATGACGCAACACTCGACCCGGCCGGCCGCCCGTCATCTGCGCCGCGAGCGCGACCTCGCGCCGGCGACGCTCCTGCCCCCGTGCCTCCACGGCTCTCACCGCTCGGGAAGATCTCCGTCAGCCGCTCGGCGAGCTCGGTCGCAGTCGCGTGATGGATGGGCTCGATCCAGATCTGCTCGCCCGTTCGCGGCACGTCCACTTCGGCCAAGATGGTCATCATGCGGCGAATGTTCGAACCCGTGTCCGTGATAATCAGCGTATTGGTGGGCGAGTACGCAATGATGCTTCCGTCCTGTGACTTGAAGCTCGACAACAACGTCGACAGATCCTCGGCCGAGACGTTGCGTACGCGGACCATCCGCGTGACGTAGCGGTCCTCGTTCGGCGTCGCACTGCCTCCGGTGTAGAGGGGCGCGATATGAGAGGCTTCGCCGCTCTCGACGATCGAGAAGTACGCGCCGGACGGTTCGACCGTCATTCCGTTGATATCCAGAATCGACAAGAACGCACGATAGGCTTCCGCCGCGGTCACGGGCTGACTGGACACGACGGTGGCCTTGATGGCCCGCGCTTTCGCGGGAAGGATGAAGCGCTTTCCCGTGACGCGTGAGATCATGCGAACGATGTCCGGCAGATCGGCGTCTTCCAGCGTGAATTCGACCGGAGCGCCAGGCGAGGTGCGCCCGTCCGGGCGACCTTCGAGGCCGGTGAGGAAGGGTCGGAGCTTGCCGGCGGAACGAGGGGCGGGCGCGTCCTCTTCGGGGCGCACCTGCGGCGCGGGCGGCGCCGGAGGGCGCTCCTGCGCGATCGCCCAGCCGATGCTCGAGAGCATGATCGCGGCCGAGCCGGCCAAGATGGGAATCGCGGTCGAGAGCTTCACGCTCATTCCTCCTCTCGATGTCCCCGCCGCCGGGCACACCACGGCGCTTCGCGCGCTCGGGGCACGTCGGTCGCGAGGACGACAACGCACCGCGCGCTCGTCGTCGTGAGCGCGGCGTCGCGGACCTCCGCCGCCTCCATCGGCGCCTCTTGCGGAGCTCGAAGGCACCAACGCGAGCAGAGCGCGTCAGGATTCCCACACCCGTGTGTCTTTTCGTCCGACCGAGTCGCCGAGCCTTGGTCGGGTCGATCGAGCTCGGCTGCGCGAGCCGCGTCGACGGGCGGCACGCAACATTCGACCGCCGCTGGCTCGCACCTTCCGAGACAGAGCGCGAGGAGCAGTCCCGCGGCGAGCGCGAGGAGCCCGACGCGGACGCTGGTACGCGCCTCGACGATCTCGTCGGTTCGATCGCCCGCGCGCGAGTCGATGGGAGGCGCGGCCAGCCTCCGACACTTCGGCCGAGACCGCACGCAGCTTCGACGAAGAGCGCTCACCTCCGAGACATGGCGAACGCTCACCTCGGTCCGTGTTGCGACCCCGTTTCGGAATATGTCCGGGGCTCTCGCCCGTTCGCGCGCTCCTTCGCCTCGAGCGAGCGGCGACTCCCTCCCCGCGGCCCCGGGTCGGCCGGCGGCGTGAGCACGGTCGCGCACGGTGTATGACAGCGCGCCGGGCCGTGGCATGATTGGCGCGCCTCGCCGAGGGATCGGCGATGGCAGATCCTTTTCAGCTCGAACGCCTCATGTCCCGCGTCATCGGCATCGACCTCGGCACGACCAACTGCTGCGTCGCCGTGGTCGAGGGCTTCAAGCCCAAGGTCATCCCCAACAAGCACGGCTACAACACCACGCCGTCGGTGCTCGCCATCGGTTCGGACGGTGCGCGGGTCGTGGGGCAGATCGCCGTCCGCCAGGCCATCACCAACCCGGAGAACACGGTCCACGCGGCCAAGCGCCTGATGGGCCGCCCGTGGGGCTCCGAGGAGGTCGAGCACGCCCGCGCCCACAGCGCGTTCACCATGGTCGAGGGACCCCACGGCGACATCCGCATCGTGCTCGGCGGGGAAGAGCACTCGGTGCCGGCGCTGAGCGCGATGCTCCTGACCGAGATGCGCGTGCTGGCCGAGGACTACCTGGGCGAGCAGGTGGACCGGGCCGTGGTCACGGTGCCGGCCTACTTCAACGACGCGCAGCGGCAGGCCGTGCGCGACGCCGGCCGCATCGCCGGGCTCGACGTGCTGCGGATCCTCAACGAGCCCACCTCCGCCGCCATCGCATACGGCTTCGGCAAGAACGAGCCGAAGACGCTCGCCGTCTACGATCTGGGCGGCGGCACCTTCGACATCTCGGTCGTGTACATCGACGCCGAGGGCGAGTTCCACGTCGTGGCCACGACGGGCGACTCCTACCTGGGAGGCGAGGACTTCGACGACCGGATCATGAAGTTCCTGATGAAGGCGTTCGAGCGCGACCACGGGATCGATCTCGGCGCGTCGCCCATCGCCCTCGCCCGCATCCGGCAAGCGGCGCAGAAGGCGAAGGTCGACCTGAGCACGCTCGAGCGCGTGGACGTGTCGCTGCCCTTCATCGTCACCAACGGCCCGGACGGTCCGCTGCACCTCGAGTACGAGCTCACCCGCGAGCAGCTCGAGAAGCTGAGCGCGGATCTCGTCACGCGGACGCTGCAGATCTGCGAGATTCGGTCTTTCGCACGCGGAGCTGCGGCCCGACGACATCGACGAGGTGATTCTGGTCGGCGGTCAGACCCGCATGCCGGCCATTCAGCGCGCGGTCGGCAGCTACTTCGAGCGCGAGCCCTGCAAGGGCGTGCACGCGGACGAGGTGGTGGCGCTCGGCGCCGCGCTCGCCGCCGAAGCGCTGGCCGACGGGAACGCCTCGCTCGGCCTCCACGACGTCACCGCCCACTCGCTCGGGATCATGACGGCCGGCGGCCTCTTCGATCCGCTGATCCCCGCCAACACACCCGTGCCCATCCGCACCGAGAGCGTCTTCGGCACCAGCCGCGACGGCCAAAGGACCGTGAAGATCGTGGTCCTCCAGGGCGAGAGCCAGCGCGCGGCCGAGAACGAGGTGCTCGGTCGCTTCGCGCTGACCGGGCTGCGCGAGGCCAAGGCCGGCGAGGTGGAGGTCGAGGTCGCGTTCGAGATCGACGAGGACGGCATCTTCAGCGTCTCGGCGAAGGATCTCGAGACCGGCGAGCAACAGTCGATCGACGTGCTCGCATCGAGCGGGCTGAGCGAAGACGAGATCCGGCAGATGATGGAGGACAGCGCGGAGTACACCGCGCTCCGCCGCGCCGAGGAGGCGGCCGAGGGCAACCGGCAGGCCTGTCAGCTGCTGCTGGAGTCGCTCCGCAAGACGCTGCCCGAAGCCAAGCGTCGGATGTCCTGGACCCCCGTCGGGGCCAACGCCGTACGCAAGGCGGAGAAGGCGGTGCAGTTCGTCGCAGCGGGGCTCGACGAGGCGGACGCAACGTCCCTCTCCAAGCACCGCGCCCTACTCGAGCGCGTGCAGGTGATGGTCGAGAAGGTGCTCGCGCAGCCCCAGGAGTGAGGAAGCCGCGGGCGACCCCTTTTCGGGACGGCGCGGGCGATCACGTCGATGTCGAGGGGGTCATCGTGAAGCTCACTCGCGCGCTGCTATTTGCCGCGCTCCTGCTCGGCGCGCTCGGGGTCTCGGGGTGCGGAGCCGGATACTACGGAAGCTACGGCTACCCGAGCTACGGCTTGGGCTATTCGAGCTACGGCTACCCGAGCCAGGGCTACGCCTACGGCTATCCGAACCAGGGCTACGCCTACGGCTTCCCGAGCCAGGGCTACGCCTACGGCTTCCCGAGCCAGGGCTACGCCTACGGCTTCCCGAGCCAGGGCTACGCCTACGGTTTCCCGGGCTACGGCTCTCCGGGCTACTTCGGCGGCGGTGTGGTGCGTCCCAACTACCGGCGCCCCTACTACGTTCGTCCCAACCCTGGCCGGCGCGGACATTGGGGCGGCCCGTACTACGGCTACCGTGGCGGTGCATACCGAGGGGGCCACCACCGAGGCGGAGAGCATCACGGGGACCGTGACTGAGCGCGCGTGGCTCGCCCGCCGCCGGCGCTCCGGGTGATTGCTGCCGCTCCGAAAGAGAAACGCGAGCGCCGCAGCGGGCTGCTAGATGTCCGAAGCGGAAGTCGCGACCGGTATGGCCGAGCGATCGGCGTCGAGATTGGGGGCGCGTCCCCGCAGGAAATGCAAAGCATTTTCGAGGAGGCTCGCGCCCGAGATCGGCGTCGAGAGCCGGCCAGATCGTGTTGCGAGTTCCGCGGAGGACATCTAGTGCGGAGATTGAGATCCGACCGGTAGAGGGGGAGATGGCGCCGGACCGGCGTTTCAGGGCAAGGCGCTCGGACGAGTCGATGCTTTTGCATCGGCGAGGAGGAGCAACGCCGCCCTGGAGCGTCGGGACAAGCCAGGTCCCCTTCTACCGGGATGGATCTCGCACTAGAGTCGCGGGCGCGATGGACGTGCGGGACACCGACCGGACGATGTCCACCCCCGGCCGCCGTCAGGCGGGCTGGCGCAGCCACCGGCTCATCATCGCCGCCTCCCCCGACGCCGGGGCGATCGGACGCGCCGTCGTGCTCGATCAGGACTCCTTTCCCCTCGGCCGTCAGGGTCACGTCGACGGCCCCTTCGCCCTCGCCGACGCGGAGCTTTCGCGGCGGCATGCCGTGTTCTCGCGGGAAGAGGCCACCGACACCTGGTGGGTCACCGACGACGCGAGCCGAAACGGCACCTTCGTCAACGGCGAGCGGCAGACCCACGCCGGGCTCATCGCCAGCGACGTCATCCGCGTCGGCGCCACGCTCCTGGTGTTCGAGAAGGTCGAGCTCGAGGCCGACGCGCCGCTGATCACCGCGGACGAGCCCCCGCTCCACGGCCGGAGCCTGGCCATGGCGCGCGTCCGCGGGGAGATCGCGCGGATCGCGGGCCGCGACATGCCGGTGCTGGTGCTGGGCGAGAGCGGAATCCGGCAAGGAGCTCGTCGCGCGGGCGTTGCACGAACGCTCGGGTCGCAGCGGCACGCTCGTCGCCATCAACTGCGGTGCGCTGCCGCCCGATCTGGTCGAGAGCGAGCTCTTCGGGCACGTAGCCGGCGCGTTCACGGGGGCGAGCAAGGGCAGCGAGGGGCTCTTCACGGCGGCCGAGGGCGGGACGCTCTTCCTGGACGAGATCGGCGAGATGCCGCTCGCTGTGCAGCCCAAGCTCCTCCGGGCGCTGGCCACCGGCGAGGTGCGGGCCGTCGGAGCCAGCCAGGCGAGGCACGTCGACGTGCGCGTGGTCGCCGCCACCAACCGTGACCTCTCCGCCGAGGTCGAGGCCGAGCGCTTCCGGGGGGACCTCTTCGCGCGGCTCGCGGGCTGGACGATTGAGATGCCGCCGCTGCGCCGCCGGCGCGACGACGTGCTCGTGCTGGCGCGGATGTTCCTCGAGCGCGCCGGTGCGCCGGTGGCGATGGAGGCCGACGCGGCCGAGGCCCTCCTCTCCTATCGCTGGCCCTTCAACGTGCGCGAGCTCTTGCAGGTGGCGAGCGCGGTCGCCGTGCGCGCCGCCGGCGGTGACCGCGTGCTCCTCGACCATCTCCCACGGGAGATCCGCGCGCCCGTGGAGACGCGCCGACCGCTCGCCGCCGCCTCGGTCGAGCCCCCGCTCGCGCTCTCGGTGCGGACCGACGGAACGCCCAGCGCCGACGAGCTCTCGCGCGTGCTCACCCACTACGCGGGCAACGTCGCGCAGGTTGCCGCGTTCTTCGGCCGCGACCGCCGTCAGAATCTACCGTTGGATCGATCGCTACGAGCTCGACGTCGACGCGCTGCGCGGCGACTGAGCGAGCGCGCGAGCCAGCGCATCGAGAAGCCGCGAGGGCGTGAATGGCTTCTCCAGTAGCGCGACGTCGGCGGCCAAGTGGTGCCGCTCGAGCACGTCGCCGAGGTAGCCCGACATCAAGAGCACCGGCAGGCCGGGCCATCGTTCGCGCAGCCGAGACGTCAGCTCCGGCCCGCTCATCCCGGGCATCACCACGTCGCTCAGCACCGCGTCCGGCGGATTCCCCTGGGCCTCGAGCACCTCCAGCGCCTCGGACCCGTTGCTGGCCACCAACACGCGGTGACCGACGCTCTCCAAGATACGCCGCACGGTGCGCCGCACGCCCGATTCGTCTTCCACCACCAACACGACCGCGCCATCGGCCGAGTCGACGTCGGAGTCGGACTGGGCTGGCGCGACCGGCGCGAGCGGCTCGGCGGCCGGGAAGCGGATTTGGAAGCTCGTCCCGCGTCCGAGCGCGCTCTCGACGTCGATCACACCGCCGCCGTAGGCCACGATCCCGTACACGGTGGCGAGACCGAGCCCCGTACCGGTCCCCTCCGGCTTGGTGGTGAAGAAGGGCTCGAACACGCGGCTGCGCGTCGACTCGTCCATTCCCACACCGTCGTCCGACACCGTGAGCACGACGGTGTCGCCTCCATCGGCGGCCGAGACCGCAAAGGTGAACCGTCCTCCCTGCGGCATGGCATCTCGCGCGTTGATCGCGAGGTTGAAGAGCACCTGATCCAGCTGACTCGGATCGAGTCGCACCGGCCACGAGCCCCGAGCGAGGTCGACCACGAGCTCGACGTCCTCGCCCAGAAGTCGCTGGAGGATGGGCACCATGCGCCGGATCTGCGCGCCGAGATCGACCCGCTGGACCTGCGGCTTCCTGTGCCGGCTCAGCACGAGGAGCTGGCGCGTGAGGGCCGCGCCGCGCGTCGCCGCCTGCCGGACGGACTCCAGATGCTCGCCGACCAGCCCGTGCTCCGGCACCTCGTCGGCGACCACCTCCGCCGCCGCCAGGATGACCGTGAGGAGGTTGTTGAAGTCGTGCGCGATGCCACCGGCCAAGCGGCCGATGGCCTCCATGCGGTGGGCCTGATGGAGACGGCTCTCCGCCTCCGCCCGCGCGAGCGCCGCCTCCTTGCTATCCGTGATGTCCATTTGGATGCCGTACATCGCGCGGGTTCGACCGTCGTCGCTGAGGATGGCGGTGCCCACCGCGCGGACCCAGCGCACGGAGTCGTCCGGCAGGACGATGCGGTACTCGACGTCGAGCTCGTTGCGCTCGCGGCGAGCCCGCGCGACGGCCTCGGAGGCGAGCTCGCGGTCCTCCGGGTGGATGCATTCCAGCCAGATGTCGTACGACGGCACGACGCTCCCGGGCTCGAAGCCCAGCAGGCGGTAGCTCTCGTCCGACCAGTACCCGCCACCGGTCTCGACGTCGGCCTCCCACGTCCCGGCACGCGCAGCCCGCAACGCCTGCTGCAGCCGGGTCGTGACATCGCGCAGCTCCCGCTCCGCCCGCTCGCGCTCCGTGATGTCGCGCGCGATGCCGACGATGGTGCCGTCGGACAACATGTGCGAGCTCAGCTCCGCCAACATGAAGCCGCCGTCTTTGCGCCGGATGCGTCGCCTGCGGAGGATGGACTCGCCCCCGCGAACCGAAGCCAGGTCGATCGGCGGGTCCTCGGGATGCACCAGATCGACGATCCGTTGCTGGTAGAGCTCCTGCTTGGTGAAGCCCAGCATCGCGGCGCCGCTCGCGTTGACGTCGACGTAGTGACCACCGCCGTCGATGATGTAGATGCCGTCGGTCGCCTGCTCGAGCATCTGGCGGTAGCGCTCGGCTCGCATGCACGCGGCGCGAGTGAGAACGACGAGCTCGGCGGTGAAGGGGTCGTCCAACTCCACCTCGGTATCGCCGCACAACGCCCTCGCGAGGGCCGTGGCCCGGTCGGGGTCCCCGACGATGTCCTCGGCCGAGCGCGCGAGCTCGTCCACGCCCGCTCCTTCCAACGCCATCCTGGCGAGCCTCAGCGAAGTGATCGGATGTCCGGGCCGCTCGCTCCCCATCGCTGCTCGACACTCCCTTCACTCTGCCACGGGACCACGATGGCATTCCATCGATTGACCCAAGATGCCTTGGCGAGAGGAAGTGTATATCGAAAAGTCTCACGACGGAACCGGATCATCGGATTCCACTCGCTCGGCGAGTCGAAGCATGGGAAGCAGTGAACATGACCACCGATTGACCCCGCATTCGAACCCGCACCGAGGGCCACGTCCTGATGGTCGGGCTGGATCGTCCCGAGAAACGCAACGCGTTCGACCTGCGCATGCTGCGCGAGCTGGCGGCGGCGTACACAGCCTACGAGGACGACGAAAATGCCCGATGCCTCCTGCTCTTCGCCGAGGGCGACCACTTCACCGCCGGGCTCGACCTGGCCGAGGTGGGGCCGGCGGTGAAGGGTGGCGCACCGCTCTTCCCGGAGGGCAGCGTGGACCCGCTGGGGCTGCACGGCCGCAGACGCACCAAGCCCGTCGTGATGGCGGTCTCCGGCTACTGTCTGACGATCGGCATCGAGCTGCTGCTGGCCGCAGATGTGCGCGTGGCCGCCGACGACACCCGCTTCGGTCAGATCGAGATCAATCGGGGAATTTTCCCCTTCGGTGGCGCGACCATCCGTTTGCCGCGCAGCGCCGGGTGGGGCGACGCCATGCGCTGGCTCCTGACCGGTGACCTCTTCCACGCGGCGGAGGCGAAACGGATTGGGCTGGTCCAGGAGGTGGTGCCGGCCGGCTCGCAACGGGAGAAGGCCCAGACCATCGCCGAGACCATCGCGAAGCGAGCCCCGCTGGGCGTGCGCGCGACGCTGGAGTCGGCGTGGCTGACCGACGAGAAGGGGCCGGAGGCGGCGGCGGCGGATCTGCTGCGCCAGGCGCGCGCGTTGATGGACAGCGAGGACGCCGCCGAGGGCCTGCGCTCGTTCGTGGAACGGCGGGAGGCCTCGTTCCGGGGGCGATGACCGGCTCGACAGCCGGCCGACGACCCGAACCCTCCGGCGTCTACCTCGATACGCGGCAGAGAAGGACCTTGAGGTAGTCTCCCTCCGGAAACGCCAGGAGGCGCGGGTGGTCGGGCGCGGCGCCCCAGCGACCGAGGACCTGAAGGACCACCCCCGCCCTCTCGGCCCCATCGCGGACGGTCTGCTCGAACGCATCGCGACCGACGTGGCTGGAGCACGAGGCGGCGAGATAGAGGCCGCCGTCCGCGATCATGCGAAGGCAGCTCCGGTGCAGCGCGCGGTAGCTCTTCAGCGCGGGATCCTTGGCGCCCTTCTTCGGCGCGAAGCTCGGCGGATCCGAGACGATGAGGTCCCAAACGCGCTTCTGGGCTCTCGCGCGCTCCAAGAACGCGGGCACGTCCTCGGCGACGGTCCGATGCCCGCTCGGAGGGAGGCCATTGTTCGCCCAGCCCTGACGCGCGAACGCGAGCGCTCCCTCCGCGACGTCGACCGTCTCCACATCGCGCGCGCCGCCGAGGCCGGCCGCGATGGAGAAGCCTCCCGTGTAGCCGTAGAGGTTCAGGACGCGCATGCCTTCCGCCAGCTCGCGCACCATTCGGCGCGACTCGCGGTGGTCCAAGAAGAGGCCGGTCTTCTGACCGCGAAAGAGGTCGACCTGCAGGCGCATGCCGTGCTCGACGATGTCGACCGCACCTTCGGGCACTTCGCCGAACCCCACGTCCACCTTTTTCGCCCCGCGTCGTCCCGAGCGCACCAGGAGGCTCGCGGGCCGCACCTCCTCCCGCAACACCTCCACCAACACGTCGCGCCAGGCCAGCGCGCCCTCACCGTCGAGCGAGAGCACGCCGTGGTCGGCGTAGCGGTCGCAGACCACGCCTCCGAGGCGATCACCCTCACCGTGGACGAGCCGCACGGCGTCGGTGTGGGGAGGGGTGGTCCGTCGTCGTAGTGCCACCGCCTCGCGCACACGCCGCCTCACGAAGCGCTCGTCGATGGGCTCGTCCCGCGTCGTCCAGACCCGCACCGCGATCGGACCCCGCTCGGCGACGCCCCGCCCCACGAAGCGCCGGTCGCGGTCGCGCACCGTGACCACCGTCCCCGGTTGCGCGTCGAAGGGCATCAGGGCGTCGCGGTAGACCCAGGGGTGACCAGCGGCGATCACCCGCGCGAGCGGCTTCCTCAAGGTGGCGGTCGCGTCCTGCACGGCGGGACTCTAGCAGTCCGTTCGAGCACCGCCCCCGAAGGAACGGGAACGGCCCGGAGGGTGCGCTCTCCTGCACCGGGGGTGCTGGGGCGAGAGCGAGCCTCGTGGCGCGCCGCCACGTGCAGCTCGGCAGCCGGTCCGCGCACCGCTCCATGGCACGAACGCTGCGGCGGGGAGCACCCAGACCCGAGCCTGCGAGGTGATGATGATGCGGTCCAACGTGGTATCGCTCGTACCGAACGGATCCCTCCTTCAGACGCTGGCCGACGTCGCGTTCATGCTCAGCGAGGGCGGCCGCTTTCCGATCATCGAGAAGGACGTGGTCGCCATGTGCGAGCGCGTCGACCCGAGACGCATCCGCGTCGCGCTGCACTGGGCGGTGGTGAACGGCGAGCTGGTGCAGCACCCGACGCTGCCGGGCATGTTCGTGGTGGGCGATCACATGCTCGCGCTGGCGAAGGACGGCGGGTTCCCCGACGCGGCTTGATCGCGGCGCCGGCCGGGTGCTCCGCGCGTGCCGTTCGGCGTGCCCATCGCGGCGCGCGCCGAGGCACCGTGCCAAGGCACCCAGTCGGCGCCCGAGCTGGCGCGGAGGACGATCGGGAAGCGAACCGATCACGCCCGGGACGCTGCGCGTGCCGGGACGTGTGAGCCCGCCCCGTTCAAGGCGCCGTGACCGCCGTCGCGTCGGCGTACACCCGGTCCATCTCGGCGCCGTACGCGGTCGCGACCGCCGCGTCGTCGATGCGGAGCACGTCCTCGTCGTTGGAGCGCGCGTGGACGCTCCAGTTGGCGGAGCCGGTGAAGACGCTGTCGTCGACCACGATGAGCTTGTCGTGGACGTTGCCCTGGCGAACGTCGATGCCACCGGCCAGCGCGGCCTG
Source organism: uncultured Pseudomonadota bacterium (assembly GCA_963832725.1). Lineage (GTDB taxonomy): Bacteria > Myxococcota_A > Polyangia > Polyangiales > Sandaracinaceae > JAEZBP01. The sequence goes on along the minus strand of CAWHVG010000002.1, from coordinate 867,532 downwards.
GGCCGGCGCGCCGCTCGCGTAGATGCTCGACACCAAGATGCGCACGGCCACCCCACGGCCCTGCGCTGCGATCAGCGCGTCGGCCATCTCGGTCAGCGTCCACGCGCTCATCATCACGTCGATGCGCGTGGTGGCGGCGCCGATGGCCGCCAGGATGTCGTCTTGCCAGTGCGCCGACCCGCTGGTCGGCGACTGGGGGCTGAAATAGACGGTGTACGCGCCGGCGCTCACCGGCGCTTGGTCCGTGGGGCCGAAGCCACCGCCGAAGTGGTTTCCGAACACCTCTTCGTAGCGCGCGACGATGTCCGGCTCCTCGACCACGAGGGAGTTGTTGTGATCGACGCACATCGAGCGCTCGGCGAAGTTCGCCGAGCCGACCCAGATGCGCGCGCCGTCGGCGATCACCCACTTCTCGTGCATGTACGCGCTCCGCGAGTCGCGCGTGATCTCGACCCTGCCGGTGTCCATCAGGTCGTCGAAGAAGCAGGTGCCGACCGCGCAGTTGTCGTCGTCGGCGACGACCTGCACCGTGAGCGAGGGGTTGCGCTCGAGCGCGGTGCGCAGACCGTCCGCGAGGCAGGGCCAGCTCGCTTCGTACATCGCGATGTGGAGTGTGTCGGTCGCGCAGGCGATGACGTCGAAGAGCTGCCCGACCAGCGCGTCGGCGTTCGGGGTGAACGCGGGCTCGTTGACGGCGGGCGCGCTGCACGAGTCCGGAAAGGCCGGGCAAGCGCAGGGTGGTGGTCCCGCGTCGGGTGGTCCCGCGTCCGGCGTCGCGGCGTCGGTTCCAGCGTCGGGCGCCGCCTGCGCGTCGACACCGGCGTCGTGCGCGACCTGCGCGTCGACGCCGGCGTCGTGCACGCTGCCCACCGGGCGCGCCGAGCAACCGAGAAGCAAGATGATGGAGAAGAGCGTCGTGAAAGCCGAGCGGAACATCGGCGCCGATGATAGCGCAGCGACCGGGCGCCTTGCGGCACGTTCCTTTGCCGCCTCCCGCTCCCGCGGGACCGCGTCGCGTGCTAGGTGGCTGGTGTCAAACGAGCGCTGCTCGTCTTTCCGGCGGGACAGGCCCGTCTCGCCGCCCGTCCCTCCTCCAAAATGCTTCAGCATTTCGTCGTCGGGCCGAACGACGATCCAGACCTGTCGCGCTCGGAAATCCTTCGGGCGTCGTTCGACACCAGTCACCTAGAGCACCGGTTCATTCGAATTCGCCGAAAATCCGGGGCGGGACCCGAGCCCATCCGCGGCCCGCGCCTCCTCGACGATGCTCCGGCATCGCCCCGTCGGCCCGAACCGCGGCTGAACCTCCTCGCGCTCCTGGCTTTCTCGACTCTTGAAACGAATCGGCGCTCCAAAGCGCTCTCGCTCGGCGATGTCCACGCTCCGGCTCCTCCCCCGCTTCCTCTGGATCGCGGCCGTCTTCTTCACGGTGCTGCCCCGCTACCTCTGGCGGCGCGTGCGCCGCGGACGCTTGGACACGATCGGACGCGAACGACTGCGGGGGGAGGTGCTGGCCGAGACCCTGGAGCGACTCGGCGCCACGTTCGTGAAATTCGGGCAGATCCTCGGCAGCCGACCGGACCTGCTCGGGCCGGGTTACGTCGAGGCGCTCGCGCGCTTGCAGGACGCCGTCCCGCCGGCCCCCTTCGATTCCGTGGAGCGCGTGCTCGAAGAAGACCTCGGCACCTCCCGCCCGCGGATCGAGCACATCGAGCGCGAGCCCATCGCGGCCGCCAGCGTCGCCCAAGTGCACGAGGGGCGCCTCGACACCGGCGAGCGCGTGGCCATCAAGGTGCAACGCCCCGAAGCGCGCAGTCAGATCGAGCGCGACCTGGCCATCCTCTCGCTCGGGGCGCGGGTGCTCGACGTCATCCCCTCCATCCGCATGCTCTCGCTGCCCGGCTCCGCCGCGCGCTTCGGCGACGCGCTCAGCGCCCAGCTCGACTTCCGGCTCGAGGCCGCCAACAACCGCCGCCTCGGCGAGAACTTCGCCCGCGTGAAGGGCGTACGGGTGCCGGATCTCCACGACGACCTCTGCACCGAGCGCGTGCTGACCATGGAGCTCATCGACGGCTACAAGGCCACGAGCCCCGAGCGCGTGACGGATCGCAAGGCCCGCCGCCGGCTGGCCGCCCGAGGAGGCGAGGCGATCCTCAAGATGGTCTTCGAGGACGGCTTCGTGCACGCCGACCTTCACCCCGGGAACATCCTCCTCACGGAGGACGGCACGATGGTCTTCATCGATTCTCGGGATGGTGGCCGAGATCCCGCAGGACCTGATGCGGCCCTGGATCGACACCTTCACCGCCCTCGGCGCCAACGACGGGCGAGCCGCGGCGCGCCTCTTCTACTCGTACGCGCCCAGCGTGGGGACCAAGGACTACGCCGCGTACGAGCGCGACACGGTCGCGTTCTTCGCCCGCTTCGACGGCAAGACCCTCGGCGACGTCGAGGTCAGCCGGGTCGTGGGCGGGATGATGAACATCCTCCGGCGGCACCGGATCCAGGTCGAGCCGGTGTTCACGGTGGTCAACCTGGGCGTGCTGGTGGCCGAAGGGCTCGGCAAGCAGCTCGACCCGGACATCGACCTCGTGCAGATGGCCATGCCCTACCTCGCCAAGTGCGCCGCCAACGCGCCAGAGGGACGGCCGCCCAACCGCGTGCCGCCGAGCTGAGCGCCACACGAGCGATGCACGTCGCGAGCAGCTCCCATCACCGCGCGTGCATCCGGCGCCCTTCGGTGAGAGAACGCGCCGTGCGCTCTCTCGCGTCGCTCGCCCTGCTCGCGTCGCTCGCCCTCGCCTCCCTCACGCCGGCGAAGGCGCGCGCCCACTCGATCGCGTTCGGCGTCCTGCGGGTGGTGGAGACGCGCGGCGGCGCGCGGCTGATGTTGCGCGCCGGGGGGAGGGAAGGTCGACCTCCGCCGCTCGAGGTCACGGTGCGCGGCGCCTGCTCGCCGAGCGCGCCACCCCGACCCACGATTGAGCGCGCTCTGCTTCTCCTCGATCTGACGCTGCGCTGCCCCGATGGGCTCGACGGCACGCGGATCGAGGTCGCCGGGCTCGACGAGACGCTCTCCATCGCCGTGCGGGTGCACCGACTGAGCGGCGCGGAACAATCGGGCTTGCTGGACGACGCCTCGCCCACCTTCGCGGTCTCGGCGACACCGTCCACGCTCGACGTGCTCGGCCGCTACGCGCGCTTCGGCATCGAGCACATCCTGGCCGGACTCGACCACCTCGCGTTCGTGCTCGCGCTCCTGCTGATCGTCTTCGACCCGCGGCGGCCCCGCGCGCGCCCCGTCCGCACCACGCTGCTCACCATCACCGGGTTCACGGTCGGCCACAGCGTCACGCTCTCCTTGGCAGTGCTCGGCGCCATCACGCTTCGGAGCGCCGCGGTGGAGGTCTGCATCGCGCTCAGCATCGTGCTGTTGGCAGCGGAGCTCGCCCGCCCCGGCCCGCGCGACACGCTGACCTACGAGAGGCCATGGCTCGTGGCCTCGGCGTTCGGCCTGCTGCACGGGCTCGGCTTCGCGGGCGCGCTGCGCGAGCAGGGCCTTCCGGCGTCGGAGAATCTCGCGGCGCTGGCCGGATTCAACCTCGGCGTCGAGCTCGGCCAGCTCGCGTTCGTGGCGGCGGCGCTCACCCTGCTCTGGCCGCTGCGGAACGCGCCCAACCTACCTCGCCGCGCGGGCTACGCGCTCGGCGTCGTGGCGGCGATGTGGCTGGCGCTCCGCACCGAGACCTGGCTCACCGCCGCGTGAGGGTCGACGGCCTCGGAGCCCCCTCCCCTCGTGGGGTCCCCGGCGCGACGCAGCCTTGGCCGTGCCTCTCACGACTCTCGGCGGGCAACCGCGCGGCCCCTACGGCGCGACCCACCTCGGCCTCGCCGACGAGTGACCGCGAGCCTCACATCGCTGAGAACATCTGTAATTGGCGGCGCTCTGTGCAATCGCGCATGCCTTCCGCCATGCGGATGTGTGTCCTCGCCTCGATTCTCTTTGCGCTCGGGTGCGGCGGCTATCCGAGCTCCCACTACCCGGGCGTGCACCTCTCGCAGTCCGACGAGGTGGTCGAGCTCTCCCTCGAAGAAGACTGCGGGCCAGCAGAGGGGCAGCTCGAGTGGCTCGAGGTGACGGGGGCCGAGCTCGAGCCGCCGAGCGTGCTCCTCTTGCGGGTCGACCACGCGCTGTGCCCCGAGGCGCGATTTCGGGTGTGCGGGAGCAACGTCGTGATCGACACCGATCCGGGGATCTGGGAGGTCTCCCTCGCCGCGTACGGGCCCGGCGACGCGACCGGCTGCGGCGAGGACCGTACGTCGGTGCTCCGAGTGGATCTCTCGAGCAACTCGGTCGGGCGCAGCGGGCACCTCGACTTCGTGGGCGCCGTCCACGAGAACCCCTCGCGCTCGGACGAGGAGCGGACGCGCCACGATCTCCGCCGCGAGCCCCGCTCGGTCGACGTCGACATCCGGCTGGCCCCCGACGACGGTCCCCGCTGATCGACCTTTCTCTGCGTCGCTCGTCACGAGCCTCCGGAGCTCGTCGACCGCGAACACGCGCGCTGCACGGTAGCGGCGATGTGGCCGGCGCTGCCCGCCGACATCTGGCTCGCCGGCGCGTGACCTCCGCACGAGCGTCCCCGTTGTGCGGTCCCCGCGCAGTCCTAGCTACGCAGTCGTTGCAAACGCCGCGTCCGAGCGCCGACGCGCCTTCGGCCGACGGTCATCATGCACCAGCACATCATCGTCCAGCTCGCGGGGGTGGTCGGCGTAGGCGTGCTCGCCACGTGGTTCGCCTGGCGCTTCCGCCTGCCCTCGATCCTGCTGCTCCTGCTGGTCGGGTTCGTGGCCGGCCCGGTGACGGGCATCCTGAATCCCGACGAGCTCCTCGGTCAGCTCACCTTTCCGGTGGTGAGCCTCGCCGCGGCCATCATCCTCTTCGAGGGCGGGCTGAGCGCGAGCTGGCGCGAGATCCGCTCTGTCGCCGGGCCAGTGCGGCGGCTGGTCACGGTCGGGCTGGTGATCACCTGGTTGGCCGTGGCGGCCGCGGCGACGGAGTTCCTCGGGCTGCCCCGCGAGCTCGGCCTCTTGCTGGGCGCGATCCTGGTCGTCACGGGGCCCACGGTGATCGGCCCCCTGCTCCTGCACGTGCGGCCGCGCGGCGCGGTGGGCTCGATCGCCAAGCTGGAGGGCATCCTCAACGACCCGATCGGGGCCGTCGTCGCCGTGCTCGTCTACGAGGTGATCGGCGTGGCCCGCCCCGGCATGGCCGTGGGTGTCGTGCTGAGCGTGGTCCTCACCAGCATCCTGTCCAGCGTGATCGCGGGCTCGCTCGGTGCGGCGCTGGTGGTGGTCCTCCTGCGCAAGCGCATGCTCCCGGCGTTCCTGCAGAACGCGGTCACGGTCGCGGTGGTGCTCGGCATCTACGCGCTGTCCAACGCGGTGCAGGAGGAGAGCGGCCTGCTGGCGGTGACGCTGATGGGCCTGGTGTTGGCCTCCCAGCGCAGCGTCGACGTGCGCGCCATCGTGCAGTTCAACGAGCACATCCGCGTGATGCTCATCCCGGTGCTCTTCATCGTGCTGGCCGCGCGCGTCGATTTGGAGGCCTTCCGCGCCTTGCCCCTCGGACTGCCCGCGTTCGTGATCGCCGTCTTCGCGGTGCGGATCGTGGCGGTGCTGGTGTCGCTGCTCGGGACCTGCGCGAGCTGGCGCGAGCGGCTCTGGCTGGCGGGGATGGCGCCGCGCGGGGTCGTCGCCGCCGCCGTGTCCAGCCTCTTCGGCATCCGGCTCTCGCAGCTCGGCTGGCCGGGCGCGGACCTGCTCATGCCGGCGGTGTTCGTGGTGATCGTGGCGACGGTCGTGGTCTACGGCCTCGGCGCCCTGCCTCTGGCCAGCCTGCTCGGACTGCGCCGCGGGAGCGCCGAGGGGGTGTTGGTGCTCGGCGCCGGGGCGGTCGCGCGGACCCTCGGGAGAGGGCTGACCCGCGCCGGGCTGCGCGTGCTCCTGGTCGATTCGGACTGGAACAACGTCGCCACGGCACGCCAGGAAGGGCTGGAAGCGGAGCATGGGATGATCGCGTCGCAGCGCCTGCTCGACCGCCTCGATCTGGAGGGCATCGGACACCTCCTCGCCGTCTCGCCCGACGACCAGGCCAACACCCTGGCCATCGCGCACTTCCGCGACGCGTTCGAGCAGAACGTCTACCGGCTCCGCTCCGACCACGCCGCGTCGCGAACCTCGGGCTGGACGCCGCCGGCGCACCTGCGAGGCCGCCCGTTCGGCGGCGGGCTCAGCCACCGCGACGTGTCCCGGCTGATCGTCGAGGGCGCCGCGTGCAAGGTCACCCGCGTGACCGAGGAGTTCGACTACGGCGCCTTCCGCCAGCACTACGGCCGCGACGTACACCCGCTCTTCATGGTCGATCCGGACGGCCACCTGGAGCCCTTCGACGACCGCCGCACGGCCGCGCCCGCTCCCGGCACGCGCCTGGTGAGCCTCGTCGAGCACGCGGAGCACGTCCGCGAGCCGCTGGTCCGCCCTCCGAACGCGCCCGCGCCCGCCGTCTGGCAAGAGCGGCCGGCCTGAGCCTCGAGTCGGCGCTCGAACCGCCGAACCCTCGACCGCCCAGCCGTCGAACCGCCCAGCCGTCGAGCCGCTCAGCCCTCGAGCCGCTCAGCCCTCGAGCCGCTCAGCCCTCGAGCCGCTCAGCCCTCGAGCCGCTCAGCCTCGAACCGCTCAGCCTCGAACCGCTCAGCCCTCGAGCCGCTCGAACCGCTCAGCCCTCGAGCCGACCTGGCCGGTGAGCCTCGGGGCGGCGCTCTTCCACCACCTCGCCGTCGGTGTCCACCACGTCGCCGAAGCCCGAGCCGCGCAGCTCCTCGACCACGCCGAGATCTCCCATCTCGACGCGGTACTGAAAGCTGCCGCCCCCTTCGCGAATGCGCTTCTCGAGGCGCTTGCGCACGATGGAAGCGATGAAGTGGCGCGAGGGCGGGAAGAGGAGCGCGAGACCGGTCAGGTCGGTGAGCACGCCCGGCGTGACCAGGAGCACACCGCCGATCAGCACCAGCACGCCCCCGAGGATGCCCTCCTCGGGGAGCTCGCCGCGCGAGAGCGACTCGCGCCACCGTCTCCACACCCGCAGGCCCTCTCGCTTGGCGAGGAACGCACCGAGCAGGCCCGTGCTCAGCACCACCGCCACGGTGGGCCAGAAGCCCATCACGCTGCCGAGGAAGTAGAGCAGGTAGACCTCGGCGAGAGGGACGACGGTGAAGAGCAGGAGTAGTCGGGCCACTGTCTACAGGTAAGTCGGCCATCGGTGGCGGGCAAGGCGGGCGCCGGACCCCTCGGGGCGATCTCAGGGCCCGAGCACGCAGGCCGCTCCCGCGTCGTCGAGCCGCACCACCACCGAGCTGGAGACGCCGAAGCGCAGCGTGCTCTCCTGAACCTCCAGGAAGGTCACCGTGAGGTCCTCGGCACACACCAGCGGGCCGAGGTCGGCCGAGAGCAGCACCCCGACTCCGCTCAGCACGTGGCTCTTGAAGATCCCGGCCGCTGCCAGGCGCCGCAGGTGGTCGAGCGCGAGCACATCGCTGCCCTCGTACTTGCGGAAGAGCTGGTTGTAGAGCGATGGCGCCAGGACCAGGGCGAAGGGGCCGTTGGCCCGTGACGAGTCCAGCTTGTCCGCCGCCTGGATGACGTCGCCGATGGCGCCGCCCGGCGTGGACCAATCGCTGAGCTTCACGCGGTGCGTTCCCGGGTGGTTGAGCACGCCCTCGACGCCGAGCTCGGGCACGCCGTGGTAGACGACGTGCTCCTCGGCCAGCGCGACCTCCTCCGCCGCGTCCTCGGCCGGGCTGGTGTCGAGCGGCAGCCCGGGATCGATCGCGCCCGCCACCTCGCGCTCCGGCAGCACGAAGCTCGAGTAGAGGCGTGGGATGGGGATGGCGCGGCGCGCGGAGACCCTGGCGCCGGTCTCGCCGAGGGCTTCGTGGTGCACCGGCCCCACCTGCAGCGATTCGACGCCGCCTCCGAGCGGGCCCTCGAAGTCGAGCACCCTGCGGGCGGTCAGCACGCTCCGCGCGCGCTCCACGGCGCGACCGCGAATGCGTTCGATGACCTCATCGGTCAACCCGTGCGGAAGGACGGGGTGGATCGATCATTCCTCCTTGAGGCTCCCGATGGTCACACCACCGGGGCCCTTCGTCACCGACCGAAGGTGCGCCGGCATCGCTGGTTTCCGATGCCTTCTCCACGGCCAAAATGGGTCGTTCGGTGAAGAGATACTCACGGAGCTGCTCCTCGAAGTCGCCGTCGTTTCGCCGGCACCACTCGAGCAGCATCGCGAAGTGCTCGACCTCCTCCCGCTGGTGGTGGTCGAGGATCGCGCGCAGCTCCGGGTCGGTGGCTGCCTGCATCCGCTGCCGATACCAATCGACCGCTTCGAGCTCTTCGCGCATCGAGTCGATCGCGCGCTTCAGGTCGATCGACGCTTCGCTGAGTTGGTCGCGTGGCTCGTGGTACTCGGACCCCATCTCTCCTCCGTCTCTGTTCGGGGGCAACTTATAGGGCCGTGGCGAAGTGGCACAAGTGCCGCTCGATCAGGCCGCCTCCGGATCAGAGCGCGGCCACGCGCCGCGCGACCAGCCACGCGTCCACCTCAGCGCGGTTCGTTGCCCCGTCCGGCAGCGGGCTCTCGGCCAGCGCATCGGCGAGCAGGGCCGCCAACATGGGCCAGCGGGCACGGTGCTTCGCGTCCAGCGCCGGATCGATGGCGCTCTTCTCGCCTAGCTCCGCCTTGGCGCGGACCAGCTCCTCGACGTCCTCGACGCCGTGCTCGGCCGCATTCGCCGACACGTCGCCGCGCACCTCACCCGTTCGCAAGAGATGCACGCCCGTCAGAGCCACCCGGTAGACGTAGAGCAGCTTCTTGGCGCGGGGCGCCTCGGCCCGCTCGTGCTCGCGGCACATGCCCTCGAAGTAGCCGCGGTAGTGACCGGCGAAGCGCTTGCTGACGGCTCCGCGGGCGAGCTCGGCGAGGGCGTCCACGTCCTCGCTCTCCACGACCTGAAGCGGGCTGGTGAAACGCTCCAGCACGTTGCCGTTGCCGCGCAACAAGAGCCCGAGCGCCTTGCCCACCTCGTGGGTCGTCAGGTCGTGCTCCACTCCCTCGAAGTCGGTGAGCACGTCGTGCGTCTCGGCCGGGCGGTCCAGTCCGAGCCACGCGCGGGTCGGCGCGAGGTGCACGCCCTTCAGATCCACGTCGCTGTCGGGCGAGGGGAAGCCGTAGTAATGCGCGCCGGTCACGCCGCACTGGAGCAGCGCGCCGGGCGGCGGATGCGCGGCCAGGAAGCGCCGCGCGCGTTCGAGATCGGGCATCAGCATCCGAGCACCTCCGCGATCAGGTCCTCACAGAGCGCGTCCAGCGCCTCTTCGTCCGGCGCGTCGGGCAAGGTCGAGCGATTCTCGGCCTCCGCGATGCGCGCGCGCTCCTCCTCGACCTTCTCCACCAGCGCGTCGTAGCTCCACGCGCCGTCGCGCACCGCCAAGAGCTCCTCTCGGTCGGCCTCGCGCCGCACCTGCACCGCGCCGCTCTCCAGGATCTCGACCGCCATGCGGATCAGCCGCACCAGGTGCATCGCGTGCTTGGTGTCGTAGCCGTGCTCCGCCTCCAGCGCCGCGCGGGCCGGATTCCGGTGCGCGAGCCAGTGCTGGTACTGCTGCCACTCCTTGCGCGCCGCGCGATAGCGCCGCTCGCGGTCGAGCACGGCCAGGAAGTTGGGCGACACGTCGGCCTCGTCGATACGCCCCTTCTCGATCAGCGCCTCGGCGGCGCCGAGCTGATCTTTCGGCAGCACACTGCGCTCGGGCAGCCCGAAGTCCGCCCGCGACGGCGGCGCGGCGGGCGGCGACAGAAGCCAGCGCCGGTGCCGACGGATGCGACCGAGCTGGGAGAGCGCGTAGCCGCCGAACGTGCCCGCCACCCGCTTGGACAGAAAGCGCGGTCGCGCCTCGAGCAGACGCGCGCCGGCCGGATGGTGAACGCTCTGGTCACGTGAATCCGTGAAGAGCAGCTCCAGCATGCTCGGATTGTTGGCGGCCACGAGCCGCATCAGTTTGCGCAGCTCGAAGTCGACGTGATCGGCCGAATGCTCGATCTGCTCGGGCGTGCTCGAGAAGCCGAAATACCACCGGCGTGGGCCGACGATGACGCCCTTCCGATCCGTGTCCGAGCCCTCGCGGGCCAGCCCGTAGGCACGGCTCCCGTGGATCGTCTCATAGATGAGCGTGACCTCGGCCATCGCCTGGTCGTAGCAGCCGCCCGCGCGCGGTCGAGCCGCGGCTCAGAGCATCAAGTGACCGTGCTCCTCGACGTCGTCGGCCGTCGGGCGCTTGCCCTTCAGGGCGGCCTTCGCGGCTTCGAACGCGTAGCGCGCGCCCCGAGCGCCCCTCTCGTCCCAGTACTCCGCCTCGGTGGCGCGGACGTGCAGGAGAACGAGCCCCGGATTGTCCTTGCCCTCCGGGAACCACACCCGCCACTCGGACCTCCACAGCGCCTCGATCAGCGACTCGTCGCCGACGATCTCGGCCTTGCCCGAGAGCGAGAGATAGCGGCTCTTGCTCTGGAAGGTGACCACGACCCCGGGCTCGTTGAGCACCTCTTCCACCTTCCCGCTGCCGACGCCGGTCACGAACCAGACGTCACCGTTCTCCTGCGCCTTGGCGATGGCCATCGGCCGCGCGCGCAGCGTGCCGTCGGGCTGGCGCGTACACAGCATCCCGGCCTCGAAGCGCTCCAGCATCTCGAGGAAGCCCCGCTTCATCTCGTTCATCGCGTCCTCCTTCCGCGCTGCGGTGCCCGATCGGAGTGCTCGGCGGACGCCGCCTCACCTTTTCTTCGAACAGAGGCAATCCGCGTTCCGTGACCCTCGCTCCGAGGTCTCTCGCCGAGTCGGCGCATTGCGACTCGGCGTTCGGCCACGAGGGTGACGTCCGGCCTCACCGCTCCTGCGACGCCCCTCGATGGATCCTGCGGGTCATTCGCGGTAGACGGATCGGACGCATTCGCGCGCGAGTGGACGCGCGAGATGCTCCGTCGGAGGTGCGAGCGTGCATGCGGGGTGGCCGATGGTGCGGTGGATGCTCGCCGGCGCGTGCCTCTTCGCGCTCGGCTGCTCGGCCAGCCATTCCACCGGCGACGCGGTACCGCTCTCCGCGTTCTGCGATGCCTTCTTCGACGCGATGTGCGAGCCGCTGACTCGCTGCGACTGCGGCGACACGGCCGAAGCGATGTGCCGCGCGCAGCAGGCCGACCTCTGCCCCACCTTCCCGAGCTCCGCCATGACACGGGCCGTGGACGAGGGCCGCCTCCACTACGACGCCGACGCCGCGGCCGCGCTGGTCGCGCGCACCCGCGCTCGGGCGGCGCACTGCCAGAGCTTCGTGGACTCGCTCGACTGGCAGGTCGCGGACCTCTTCACCGTCGGCGGCGTGTTCGAAGGCACCGTGCCCGCCGGTGGCGCGTGCTCCGTACTGGGCTTCGAGCTGATCAGCGAATGCCGCCTCGGCTCGTGCGCACCGAACGGCGGCGGGTACGGGTGCCGGGCCGCGGTCGGCGTGGGAGACGCCTGCGACGACACCCACCAGTGCGCCGACCTCGACGCGCGGCTCACCACCGACTTCGGCATCGACCGCCTCGCGCTCCGCTGCGTCCCGGCGAGCGATGCCGGCACCGAAGGAGTCTGCCGCCGGCGGCTCGGCGACGGCGAAGCGTGCGCGAGCGACACCGACTGCGAGAGCAACCTCTGCCAGGATCAGCATTGCCGCTCGCGACCGAACGGCGAGAGCTGCGTCACCTCGCGCGAGTGCGCGAGCGGTTACTGCAGCGCGGACGGCAGCCGCTGCGCCCCCGGCATGGCACCCGACGGAGCGAGCTGCGACGACCCCGCCGCCTGCGCCAGCCACGTCTGCGTCGGCAACACCTGCCTGCCCGCCGGCTGCGGCACGTTCTGAGATGAGCGCGTGTCGATGCTCCGCCAGCTCGGGGCCCATCCGCTGCACACCTCGCGGCTGAACCCGATCCCGCCCTCGGCGAACTTCCGCGCACCGGTACCGTCCCGCGTTGGCGGCCCCACGACGCGTGGAAGCGCGCTCGGCGAGCGCCTCATCGGGTTGACGCGGGCGGTTTAACGCCTATCGTCGATTTACGATGAGCGAAACCGTGAGCTCGAGCTGCTGCCCTCCGCCGACCGTAGAGCCGGACGGGCGGGCCCTCGAAGGCAGCGAGGCGGACGAAGATCTCGCCCGGCTGGCCAAGGCCATCGGCCATCCTGCGCGCGTTCGGATCCTCCGCGTGCTCGCGCGACGGACGACCTGCGTGTGCGGCGACATCGTGGACGAGCTGCCCCTCGCCCAGTCCACCGTGTCGCAACACCTCAAGGTCTTGAAGCAGGCCGGGCTCATCCGAGGCGAGATTGACGGCCCGCGAGTTTGCTACTGCATCGAACCGGCCACGCTCCGGCGTCTCCAGGCCTTGGTCGCGCGGTTGTAGCCGGTACGAGGACGCCATGCCCGACACGCAGAAGGACACCGCCCAGACCTACCACGCGACGGGAGACGTTCGCGCCGGCGGCGAAGGCAGCCTGGAGACTCACGGGCTGACGACGCGCTTCGACGCCACGGCCGGGCGGCTCGAAGACCTCCCGGGGCCCGCCGATCTCCTCTGCTGCGCGCTCTGCGCCTGCATCCTCAAGAACGTCGAGCGCTTCTCGCAGATGCTCACCTTCTCCTACGAGTCGGCGAGCGTGACCGTGACCGCCGAGCGGGAGCAGCCGCCGCCCCGCATGGCGCGGATGCACTACACGCTGCGGGTCGTCACCGCGGAGCCGGCGCATCGGGTCGAGCTCCTCCACAAGAACATCCGCAAGTTCGGCACCGTCACCAACACCCTCGCAACCGCGTGCGAGCTGAGCGGTGAGATCGAGGCGATCGCCGCGAGCGACGCGCCCTGACTCATCGCGCCGCCGCCAACGAGACGAACATGGGATTCTTCGAGCGCTTTCTCTCGGTGTGGGTCGCGTTGGCCATCGCGACCGGCGTGGGGCTCGGGCTCGTCGTGCCCGGGCTCTTCGAGGTCGTCGCGCGGCTCGAGTGGGCGCGGGTCAACCTCGTCGTCGCCGTGCTGATCTGGCTGATGGTCTACCCCATGATGCTGAAGGTCGATCCTTCCTGCCTGAAGGACGTCGGCCGAAAGCCGAAAGGGCTGGCGCTCACTCTCACCGTGAACTGGCTGATCAAACCGTTCACGATGGCGGGTCTCGGCGTGCTCTTCTTCGAGCATTTCTTCGCGGGCTTGGTCCCCTCCGCCGACGCTCACCAGTACATCGCCGGGATGATCCTGCTCGGCGTCGCGCCGTGCACGGCGATGGTCTTCGTGTGGAGCCATCTGACCAACGGCGACGCCAACTACACGTTGGTCCAGGTGTCGATCAACGACCTCATCATGGTCTTCGCGTTCGCGCCCATCGCCGGGCTCCTGCTGGGCGTCACCGATATCCACGTGCCCTGGGAGACGTTGATCGCGTCGGTCGTCATCTTCATCGTCATCCCGTTGGCGGCGGGCGTCTCGACGCAGCGGCTCCTCCGCCGCGAGCGGGTGGAGAAGCTCGGCGAGCGGCTCAAGCCGACTTCGATTCTGGGCCTGTTGCTGACCGTGGTGCTGCTCTTCGGGTTCCAAGCGGAGACCATCATCGAGCAGCCAGGGCGCGTCGTGCTCATCGCGCTGCCGCTGCTCATACAGAGCTACGGCATCTTCGGCCTCGGATACGGGATGGCGCGCGCGTTGAAGCTGCCCTTCGACGTCGCCGCGCCGGCCGCGATGATCGGCACCTCCAACTTCTTCGAGCTCGCCGTCGCGGTCGCCATCAGCCTCTTCGGGCTCTCTTCCGGAGCCGCGCTGGCCACGGTGGTCGGCGTTTTGATCGAAGTCCCGGTGATGCTCTCGCTGGTCGCCTTCGCCAACCGCACCCGGGGCTGGTTCCCAGCGCCTACCGTCGATTGAGATACGCCATGGCCGGAATGCACTTCGACAGCATCCTCTTTCTCTGTGTCGCCAACTCGGCGCGCTCGCAGATGGCCGAGGGCCTCGCCCGCCGCCTCCTCGGAGCGCGCGTGCAATCGGCGGGCTCGCGGCCCTCGCGCGTCCACCCTCTCGCCGTCGAGGCGATGGCCGAGATCGGCATCGACATCGCCGGCCAACACTCGAAGTCGGTCGACGCGATTGACGCCGAGGAGGTGGATCTCGTGGTCACGCTCTGCGCCGACGAGGTGTGCCCGGTCTCCCTTCGCGGCGTGCCCCAGCTGCGCTGGCCGCTGGCCGATCCGAGATCGCAAGGACGTCTCACTGGAAGAGCGCAAGGAGCTCTTCCGCGACACGCGCGAGCGCATCCGGGCCCGAATCGAGGTGCTCGCCGCCCTCCGCGACGTTCCTGCCGGCCCCCATCCGCGGGAATTCCACGCCAGCATTCGGGTGCCCGACCTGCCCGCCGCCGCGCGCTTCTACACCTGGCTCCTCGGTGTCTCACCGAAGGAGTGGACGCACCGCTACGTCACCTTCGTGAGCGAGCCTTTGCGGACCAACTTCGTGATCCTCGTCGACGACGGCATGGAGCTGCACCACGACACGCTCTATCACCTGGGGATTGACGTCGGGACGCGGGAGGCGGTGATCGAAGCGCACCGCCGGGCCGAGACGGCGGGTTGGCCCATCCACAAGCCGGCGCGGACCACCTGGCGGGGCACCCCGCTCCACGAGCTGTGGCTGAAGGACCCGGGCGGGAACCTCGTCGAGATCTACGCGCGCCTGAGCGACACCGAGCTCGCCGGCATGCCGGCGGACCAGACGCCCGAGCTGCTGGTCCGATAGCCACTCCGCTCGACGGTCGAAGGTCAGCACACCGCCGTGACCTTGACACGAACCACCGCCAACGGTGTCCTCGGTAGGTGGAAGGCGTTCCCGCGACGTACGATCCATTTCCCGATTGATACCCGGCGACGTGATCACCGAGAGCGCGTGGGCGACCGAGGTCCGCTCGTCCCCGACCCACCGATTGGTCCGCGCGGCGAGCTCCACGTCCGCGCGGCGTCGCGCCGAGTCGTGCTCCACCTCGACCCGGTCGTTCCCCCCGGCGAGCTCTCCGAACGAGCCGAGCTCCGCGCCCTCGGGCAGCTCGAAGTCCGGAAGCGCTTCGGGCGAGCGCGGATCGTACGCGACGGCGATTGCACGCACGCCGTGGAGCCAGAGCGTCACCGGCCGATCGGCCGACGGGGCGTTCGCCCGCTGCGCGGGAACGCGAGCCGACGCAATCGGCGTCTCGCTCGACTCCCTCCAGCTCCGCTTCGAGGAGGAGCTCTCCGAGATCTTCGGGGCCGGGGCGGGCGCGGCTCATGGGCCGCATGATGAGGGCGTGTGCTGCCCAGCGCACGCGCCGACCCCCGCACCAGCGACCTACGAGGCGTGGCTGCCGAGTGGTGCGCGAGAGCCCGCTCGCTCGAGTATCGGCGAGCCGGCACATTGACGCAGTCGCGCCCGCGTGATGTCGTCGCGTCATGCCGGCGCAGAACCGACGCTCCACCGTCAATCCACACATTCAGGTGTGGGTCCCATACGTAGATCCGCTGATCGCGTCGGCGACGCCTCCTCCCCTCGAAGAGCGAATCTCGTCGAGCCCGCCGCCGGAGTGGCCGAACGTCGTGTTCGACGCGCTCCACGACATCTACTTCGGCAGCAACGTGGCGCAGCACGTGATCCGCAACATCGTGAAGCGCACGACGATCTACGACGGAGGGAACGACGCGGCACCGGACTCGTACGAGCCCTACGCAGGCCGGCTGATCACCATGCCCACGGCGGTCTATGCCCGCGCGTCGCGCGGTGACGGCTGGGCCGCCAACGTGTTCGTCGACACGACGCAGCGACGGAGGACCGAGCGGGGTTTGCCGAGAGCGCTGCGCTTCAGCCTGATGCACGAGCTCGTCCACGCGATGAACATCACCAACGGCTGCTATCGGCGTTGGACCTCCTACGAAGGATGCGAGACGGACGCCGCCGGGGCGCATTCGCCCGAGGAGGCGTTCGCCTGGATGATCGAGAACATGTTTCGATACGAGGTCAGCAGTATCGGCCGCGACCGCTACGACGACCCCTCCGGCATTGCCACGCTGCCCACGGCGAGGAGCACGATCCCCGGTCTGACCGGGTTCGAGCACAGCGCCGTTCGGTTCGCCGAAGCGCGCCTGCCGAGGCTCGCTCGAGGCCTCGGCGCGCTCGGCCCGAACGTGACCCCCTACAACCCGTTCCGCGATCTCGATCGATCCCGCGCCGTGCGCGGGCTCTGCCCGCCTCGCCGGACGGCGTTCCTCGGCCGATGAGAGCGGGCCTCCTCGCGCTCGCGATCACGGTCTGCGCCGGCTGCGCGCAGCGCTGTCCGGAGCCCGAGGTCCCGTCGATGGTCTGTCGGCCCCCGCATCGCCAAGCACTTCCGGCCCGGATCCTCTTCGCGTACGGTTCGGCCGAGATCGACGGCGCGCTCGCTGACAACGCCGCCTTCTTCGATCAGGCCGCTCCCTCGCTGGCGCAGCGGGACGACGTCTGCGGGCTCGTGGTGGTCGGGCACGCCTCGCCGGTCTGTGACCCCGAGGAGGATCGCGAGCATCTCTCGCTCGATTGAGCCGTCGCGGTGCGCGACGAGCTGGTCCGACGGGGCGTCGACCCCGAATTGCTCGCCGTGCGATGGGTCGGCAGCGCGCAGCCCATGAGCGAGAGCTGCACGGGAGCGCCGGAGGGCCCCGACCTGAACCGACGGGTGACGTTCGAGGTCTGGATCTGCCCGACCCACGCCTCGCCGTGCGGTCGGGTCGGGCCCTGACGCGCCGGAAGTGAGCGAACGTCGAGCCCGCTTCCTTCCCCCGGACGAGCAGTTTCGCCATGGCGCCGCTGCCCAATAGCACCTCATCGCGGCCGAAGAGATGGCTCGAGCACCCCTCGACGCCGCGAAACTGGGCAGAATTGTGCCGAAAACCGTCTACATCGACACGGAGGACGAGCGAGATGTCGCGGGTGACGGCCTACCTCGACACGCGAGACGACGTGCGTGTCGCCTGCGCCTCGCGACCTCGACATCCGCGTCGCCCTGGATGCCGGGAGAGCTTTTCTACCTTGCCATCCCGAACGTCTCGGATGCCTCCTGTCGCTCGCTACCGAGGCATCCACGGCGTCTCATTTGTCGACTGAGCTCGTCTACTTCGCCAGCCGAGACGACTTGGATGCCGGCGGTGAGAGCGACCGGCGGGGTTCCTCTCGTTCCGACTGGCAAAAACACGTTTCTCCGGCCCGAATCCCGAAAAACGCGCTCGGCGTCGACGGCCCCTCCGCGCGGCTCACGGCTCGGCGAAGCGGGCCAAGAGCTCCTCGGTGACCTCGCCCGCCAGGCCGCTCGGGAGCAACGCCTCGGCGCGGCTCGCTTCGCTCCGACTGAGCCAGCGGGACGCGACGTGCTCGTCGGAGAGGACGACCTCTTCGCTGCGTGCGGTGGCCAAGAACCGGTGGATCGAGAAGACGATGCGCCGCTCCGGGAGCTCGATCGTCCGCGGGCCGAGGGTGTCGTGGACGTCCACCGCGAGGCCGGTCTCCTCCTCCGTCTCCCGCAGCGCCGCCTGTCGCGCCTCTTCGCCGTCCTCGATGCGCCCGCCGGGCAAGCACCAGCGATGCGCGAACGAGCGATCGTCCGGCCGACGCCGCAAGACGAGCGCGCGCTCCTGGTGCACGACGAGCACCACCGTCGCCTCGATGTGACGCACTGTCAGCGCCGCCGCCGGAGGACCAGGAAGAGAAGACCGAAGAGCCACGCGGAGCTGCCGGCACGCGGCGCCGCGCGGCAACCACAGCCGCCGACCAGCGAGCGCGATCGACCGCCGCCGTCCGCGCCCGGCTGGCTCGCATCGAGACCCGGCACCGCGGCGTCGACAACGCTGGCGCCCGCGTCCCGCCTCGAGCCCGCGTCTCGAAGCGCGCCGGCGTCGAAGCCCATCGAGCCGGCGTCGGACCCGGGGCACGGGAGATCGCTGCCGTCGCAGTCCTGATCGATTCCGTCCCCGCACACCTCGGTCGCGCCCGGGTGGCGCGAGGGGTCGCTGTCGTCGCAGTCCACGTCCGCCGCGTAGCCGTCGCCGTCGGCGTCCGGCGGCGGCGCGCAGACGTCGTCGGTCCCGACCGGCATGCTCACGCAGCCGTAGGGGCAGGCTTCGACCATGTCGGCGCCGTCGATGCAACGGCGGCGCTGCGTGCGCGCGGCGTCGCAGGTCCAGATCGCATACGTGCCGGCCGGGCAGGTCGGCGGCGGGGTCGACCCGTCGCAGGTCGGCGCCGGCATCCCGCGGTAGGTCCCCTGATCGGTCCACAGCGAGGGCGAGGTCGGCGAGCACGAGCCGGCGAAGGGATCGAACGCCGTCGACGAGGTACCGCCGAGCGCTCGCGTCTCGATGTGGACGTGGGCACCGGTGGTGCAGCCGCTCGAGCCGATCTGCCCGATGACGTCGCCGCAATGCACCGTGTCGCCGGGCGCGACCCGCACGCTCCCGTTCCGCATGTGGGCGTAGATGACCTTGTGGCTGCCGTGATTGATCACGACGTGGTTCCCGTAGCCGTAGCCGTACGCGCGACCGCAGCGGCCGTCGACGGTGGCGTCGCAGGTCGAGCAGTGGTCGTAGTTGCCGTCCTGGGTGCTCTCGACCGTCCCGTCGGCGAGCGCGACGATGTCCCAGCCGGTGTCGATGGCGGCGTTGCCTCCCGCGAGGCTGAAGTCGCTCCCATGATGGCCGTCGTAGCTGCTGCCGCTGCAGTTCCAATCCTGCGCGCCCGCCGTCGAGCCGTTCTCGTCGAAGTAGTACCAGTTGGCGATGCACGAGTCGCAGGCCACCGGACGGCGGAGCGTCTGCGCGCGAGCGCTCGACGCGAGCGGTCCCAGCGCGAGGGCCAGCGCCGCGAGGGCCAGCGCCGCGAGGGCCAGCGCAGACCAGCGCCGCGAGGGCCAGGCCCCCGACATCCAGCGCACGGCTCGATCCGAGCTCACGCCGAGGACCGCGTCGTCGAGCGGAGCGCGACCCGCCGTCGGTCGTGACGATGCCCTGGCGCGTCACCTCGCCTCCGAGAGGGCGACCGTGTGCGCAGACCCGTCCGCGCTCCGCCAGCGCAGCACCTCGCCCTCGACCTGAAAATCGTCCGCCGACGCGGGCGGCGGGACGAAGCGCGGTCGCCAGTCGGTGCCGGTCGTCGAGATCGCAGTTGGTCAGGCAAAGCGCGCCGTCGCGCTCGAGCGAGGCGGTCCACACGCCGCTCACGCCGCCCGAGCGGGCGCCGACGAAGAAGACGCGCGTCCCCTCCACCCGCAGGAGCCCGATCGACGCCAGGCCGGAGACCACGGTGCGCTCCCGGGCGCCGTCGTGCGCGCGCAGCGCTCCGAGGACGCCTCGCCGCACCACGTAGAGCAGCTCGCCTCGCGGCGTGAGCGCGAGGATCCCGCTGGCGTCCGCGGCCAGCATGCGGCGCGCACCGTCGGGCCGGACCTCGTAGAGGCGCCCCTCCGGATCCACCAACGCCGCGCCCTCTCGCCAGCGCGGCACGAACGCGATCGCCTCCCGGTCGACCGGCCGCATCGACCCGTCGGCCATCCGGAACGCGACGCGCCGGTGCGGAACGGCGTCGGAACCGGGCGGTCCCTGTGTCGCCGGCGAGATCAGCCACCAACACCGGCGCCTCACGCTGAGACACCGCGCTCGGCGCGGCCGGCGCGGCGCAGGCCACGAGCATCATCATGGAGAGGGGGGCAGCTCGGCGCATCGGCTCGAATCCTACCCGGGACGCGCCGACGGAGCGATGGCCGAAGGCCGCGAAGCGCTGCGCCCTCCCCCACGCCTCCGATTCGGGGGGCTTCCGTTCGACGGCCCGAGCGATGCGACGTGCAGCGGCCCCACCGCGCCGCGGATCAGGGCGCGACGACCGGCGACGTCGTCGCGGTGGGGAGCCTCTCGACCTTCATCGCATCCCCTGCATCGACTCCAGCAAGTTGGCGCCGACTCCCAAGATGATCATCGAGGATCGTGAGGACGATCCCGAGCCCGCCGACGACCATGCCGGCGATGGCCAAGGGCTTCCCTTCGTACCGCTCGGGCTCCTTGTTGATCCTGGAGATCGACAGGCCACCGCAGACGAGCGCGGCGAGCTGGATCGGCAGCGAGAAGAGGCCGCAACAGAAGCAGGTCATCAGCCCGAACGCGCCGGACGCGAGCGACGCGATCGCGAGCGGATCGATCTGAGGCTTGCTCGCCGGAGGCGGCCCGAAGCCACCCGGCGCTCCGCCGCCGGAAGGTTCGAAGCCACCCGGCGCTCCGCCGCCAGGACTCCCGAAGTCACCCGGCGCTCCGCCGCCCGGAGTCCCGAAGCCCCCCGGCGCTCCGCCCCCCGGCGCTCCGCCGCCCGGACTCCCGAAGCCCGGCATCCCGCCGCCCTGCCCGAAGCCGCCGGCGCCGGGCACGCCGCCCGCGGGTCCGAAGCCGCCGCCGGGCGCTCCGCCCTGCGGGCCGAAGCCCCCCTGAGACGGTGCCCCGCCCGGAGCCGGAGAGGAGCCGGAGGGATCACCGCCCCCACCGCCGGGAGGACCGAAACCATTGCCGGGAGGCTGCCCCCAATCGCTCATCAGAAAACTCCTCTGCTGCCGTGCACTGTCCGCGCAACCATCTCACGAGTCCGACCTTCACCACAAAGCCGATGTCCCGGCCGCTCGGAAAATACGCGCGCGGGACGGCAGCCCTCCCTCGGCGCGGTCCATGGTGGCCCCGCGCCGGGCGCCTACCTCCGCTCGCACGCCGCGCCCCGGCGCGTGGAGGAGGAAGCGTGGTCGTACGCTCGTACAAGCGCTCGCGGCCCGACGGACGGTGGGACGCCATCGTCGTCGGGAGCGGGATCGGTGGACTGACCACGGCGGCGCTCTTGGCCGTTCACGCCGACAAGCGAGTGCTGGTCCTCGAGAAGCACTACACGCCGGGCGGCTTCACGCAGGTCTTCCGCCGGCCCGGCTACGAGTGGGACACCGGGCTCCACTACGTCGGCGAGATGGGCGAGGGCTCGCCGCTCCGGCAGATCCTCGATCAGGTCACCGGTGGCGAGGTTCGCTGGGCGCGGATGCCCGAGTGCTACGACCGCGTGGTCCTCGGCGAGCGCGCGTTCGACCTGATGGCCGGCCGCGACGCGCTGGTGGAAGGGCTCGGGCGCCAGCTCCCCGGCCAACAGGACGCCGTGCGCGAGTACGTGCGGCTCGTCGCGCGCACCAGCCCCGGCTGCCGCGCGTTCTTCGCCGACCGCGCGCTGCCGAAGACGCTCTCCCGCGTCCTGACGCCGCTGACCCGCGGCCGCTTCGCCCGGATGGCCGACCGCACCGTCGAGGACGTGCTCCGCCCTCTGCTCCGCGACCCGACGCTCTACGACGTCCTCACCGCGCAGTGCGGCGACTACGGGCTCACGCCGCGCGACGCGAGCTTCGCGATCCACGCCATGGTGGCGGGGCACTTCATGGACGGCGGCTACTACCCGGTGGGCGGTCCCTCGACCCTCGCGCGCGCCGCGGCCGGGGTCATCACGCGAGCCGGAGGCGCCGTCTACACCAACGCCGCCGTCGAGCGGATCGTGGTGGAGAACGGGAGGGCGCGCGGAGTGCGGATGAAGGGCGGCGCGCTGATCGAGGCTCCCGTGATCATCAGCGACGCAGGCGCCGCCACCACGTTCTCGAAGCTCACGAGCGGCGAGAGGACCGCCGAGCTGGCAAAGTCGATCCGCGAGGTCGGTCCCTCGAGCGCGCACGTCTGCCTCTACCTCGGCCTGCGGCGCACCGACGAGGAGCTCGGCTTCGAAGGCACCAACCTCTGGATCTACCCGGAGCACGATCGCGAAGAGGCGTTCGCGCGCTTCGCCCAGGACCCCGAGGCGCCCATCCCGCTCGCCTACGTCTCCTTCCCCTCCGCCAAGGACCCGAGCTTCGCCGCCCGCTACCCGGGCCGGTCGACGGTCGTGATCATCACCCTCGCGCAGATGGCGTGGTTTCAGCAGTGGGCGCGGACTCGGTGGATGCACCGGGGCGCGGAGTACGAAGCCTTCAAGGCCTCTCTCACGGAGAGGCTGCTCGAAGCGGTCGACCGGCGCCTGCCGCAGCTCCGCCCGAACATCGATCACGCCGAGCTCTCGACGCCGCTGTCGACCCGCGCGTTCACCTCGCACCCCTCCGGCGAGATGTACGGTCTGACCCACACGCCCGCGCGCTTCCGCCTGCCGTTGCGCGCCGAGACGCCGATCCCGGGGCTCTATCTGACCGGCGCCGATCTGGCCGTCTGCGGCGTCGGTGGAGCGACCATCGGCGGCGCGGTGTGCGCGGGCGCCATCCTGCGCGGCGAGCTGGCGACCCTGATCCGGCGACGCGTCCTCGTGCGCGCCCGGCGGCTCGCCGCGCCGGCGCCGGTTCCGGCCGAGAACGCCGCCTGACATTCGCCAGCGTTCTGCGCTGCGCGTTGCGAATGAGCTTCGCAGTTTTGCAACTGGCTCACCCCCGCGCGCGTTCCACAGTTGCCTGATGCACCTTCGCACGATGCCTTCGATGGTCTTGCTCGTGTCGCTGGGCCTCGGCGCCTGCAACGGCGCGGTCGCACCCTCCGATGGGAGCGTGCCTCAGGACGCACGGACCTCCGCTCCGGACGCGAGCAGTCCGGACGACGGCGGAGCGACGGACGACGCAGGAACCGCGACCGACGCGGGCGACGGCGGAGCGCGCGACGCGAGCGTCGGGCCCGACGCATCGGGCGGTGGCGCCGTCACCTTCCTGCCGAGGTACCCGCTGGAAGCTCGCTATCCGGAAGGCGGGATCTTCGACGTCGCATCCGACTCCTTCTTCGTGGGCAGCCTCGGTGACGGAAGCGTGCATCGCGTCGACGCCGCCTCCGGCAGCGAAGAGGTGTTCTTCCGCGAAGACGCGCCCGGCACCTGGTGGACTCTGGGGATGGACGTGGACCCGATCCGCCGCCGCCTCTTCGTGTGCGCGATGGACGATCGGCGGGACGTCGGCTCGGGGGATCCGCCCTACCTCGGCTACGTCTGGGTCTTCGACCTCGAGACCGGCGCCCGCATCGCCAACCACGATTCTCTCGGACGTCTACGACGCGGCGACGTGTACCGATGTCGCCGTGGCACGCGACGGGACCGCGTACGTCTGCGATTGCGAGCACCCCAACATCTATCGCATCGACCCGGACGGCACGCTGAGATCCGTCTCCTTCAGCAAGGGTTTTCTGCAGGAGTCGCCGGGAGCCGCGGGACGAACGGCTTGCGGTTCTTGGCGACGCTGTAGATGGCCGTCAGCAGCTTGCGCATGGCGGCGACGATCGCGAGCTTGCGAGGCTTTCCACGGTCGATCAGGCCCTCGTAGAACGCCCTGAGCCAGCTGTTGCGGACGATGGCTGTGAGCGTAGGCATCCAGAGCTTGGCGCGTAGCCGGCGATCGCCGAGCGAGGTCGTGGCGGCCCGCGAGGGCGTGCTCTTGCCGGAGTGGTTCACTCCCGGGACGACGCCGAAGTGCGCGGCGAAGGCTGCCGCCGACGCGTAGCTCGCGGGGTCGCCGAACTCGGCGAGGATCCGTGCGGTGGTGGTGGGTCCGATCCCGTCGATCGTTTGGAGCAGCGACGCGAGCTCGGACGAGTCGATCAGGGTCTTGATCGTGCGGTCGATCTCACCGACGCGCTTGCGCAGCACGGCGATGTCCTCGCAGCTCGTCTGGACGCCCAGCCGGTACGCGGGGCCGTGGTGCATGCCCGCGGAGCTCTTCGCGGCGGTGATCAGGCTCGCCGCGAGCTCTTCGGGCACGTGATGTCGGCCGTCGTACTTGAGCTTGGCGAGCGTGGACGGCTTGACCTGCCGGAACGCCGCTGCCGTGGGGCAGCGCGTCAGCAGCGTGGTGGCCAAGCTCGTGCTGAGATCTTTCACGTGCCGGGTGAACTCGGGGAAGCCCAGGTCCACCAGGCGGTGCAGTTGCCGGACCCGGTCGCCGAGATCTTGCACCCAGCGATCCCGCAGTCGGACGTGCTCGCGCAGCTCTTGGAGCTGCTCGTCCGGCACGGTGGCGGTCCGAGGACGATGCGCCCGACCGAAGCGCGCGATCAGCCGGGCATCGGCTGCGTCGGTCTTGGCCCGGCTCAGCTCCGACTGGCCGAAGCGCCGCACCGCGAGCGGATTGACCACGGCCACCTGGAACCCCGCGGTGACCAGCCGGGCAAACACGTTCTGCCAGTAGTGACCGGTGGCCTCCATCACCACCAGCGAGTCGGACGGATCACCGAGCAGCTCGAGCAGCCGCTCGTGCCCGGGCCCCGTCTCTTCGATCTTCGTCGGCTTGAGCAGAACCTCCCCGTCCGCGTCGATCGCGGCGACCACGTGGACCTTGGAGGCGATGTCGATCCCGAAAAACCGCATGATACTCCTGGCGATCTTCCGCCTGCGGGAGCCTCGTGCCCGACGACCATGCTCGCGCTTGTCGATGCGAGGACTCCCATGGGGCCTCGAGATACCGTCCGAGCAAGGATCGCCGGACGAGGGCGCCAATCTCAGCGACGAGGACGATGCCTCACGCCCTACGCGGCGACCCTCTCCCGGCAGGGGTTGATCCGGACCAGTAAGCCTCAGATCAGCCTCGTGGGGTAGATACAAGCCTCTTCGTGACGAACGACCTGCTCGACTCCAGCATCGTCGGCCAAAACGCGATCGTCGTGCTCCCGGATCAGGCGACGCTGTTGAGCTTGGTCTATCTGCCGTCCCGTCTCGTTCGCGTGAACCTCGACGACCGCTCCGTCAGCGAGGTCAGCATCGACGGGGACTTCTTCGACGGCATCCCTGCGCTCAGCGGCGCCGACGGAATGACCTACGCGGACGGCGCCATGCTGGTGCAGTTCACCAGCCAGCTCGTGCGTTTGACGCCCGTCTTGGCCGACTGGTCGAGCGCGACCTCCGTCTCGGTCGACGTGCCGGCCGGGATGACCGACGTCGTGCACACCCCCGGCGGCGACTACCTCCTCAACGGACAGTCGGTCACCTTCGCGCTCGGGCGCACTCCCGATCCCTTCGCGCTGGTCCGCTTCGACGGAAGCTTCTGACGCGGCTCAGCCCGTCGCCTCGATCGCGGCGGGCTCGTCTTCGCGGGGCCGCATCGCGGACCCGAGCTCGCGCCACCACGGATCGGGGCGCTCCTGATGGGCCGGCTCGAAGGGGCGGCCGAGCCGCGGCGTCAGGATCCGCGCGCCCGAACGCTCGCTCAGCGCCAAGAGCGTCTCGCCCGGCTCGTCCCAAGGGTGCAGCCCGAGATTGAAGGTGCCCCAATGGACGGGGAGCAGCGCGTCACCGCCCAGCATCTCGAACGCCCGGAGCGCGTTCTCCGGACCGAGGTGGATGCTCCCCCACGAGGGATGCCAGGCGCCGATCTCCAGCATCACGACGTCGAAGCGGCCGAAGCGCTCGCTCACGTCGCGAAACTCGTCGGTCAGCCCGGTGTCGCCCGAGAAGAAGAGGTTTCGGTTCGCCGTCGTGAGGACCCACGAGGACCAGAGCGTCCGGTTGCGGTCGGTCAGCGTGCGCCCCGAGAAGTGCTGCGCCGGCGTCGCGGTGAAGCGCAGCGCGCCGCCGGCGAGCGTGTGCTCCTCCCACCAGTCGAGCTCCACGATCCGCGCCGGATCCCAGCCCATCCGCTCGAGGCGCGCGCCCACGCCGAGCGAGGTCACCACCGGCACTCCGCGCTTCGCCAGCTCCTGCATGCTGGTCCGGCAGAGGTGATCGTAGTGATCGTGCGAGAGCAGCACGGCGTCGATCGGCGGCAGCTCGCGAATCGTGGCCGGCACCGGATGAAAGCGCTTGGCACCGGCGAACGACACCGGCGACACCCGCTCGCCGAACACCGGATCGGTCAGCACGCGCACGCCGTCCACCTCGATCAGCATGGTGCTGTGGCCGAGCCAGGTGATGCGCAGCCCCGACGACGACACGGGCCTCTGCCACGCCTCGAGCGGGCTCTCCACCGGCAGCGGCGCGCGCGGCACCCGCCTCTTCCCGCCGAAGAGGAAGTCACGCATCAAAGGCAAGGTCGGCCCCTGAAGCTCGGCGCCGACGCCGTGCGTGTTCACGAAGCGCCCGTCGTCCCCCATCTGGCGAGACGCCCGGGCGCGCTCGAGCCGGAGCCCGGTCCGTAGCGAGCTGGACATGATTGACAGTCCTAATACCGACTGTCAACTTCGTCCAGTGCCCTCCGAAGCTCCGAGCAGCACCTCCAAAGATGAGCCCGACGAGCGCCGCCTCGCCCTGCTCGACGCCGCGGTGACGACCTTCGTCCGCTTCGGCTTCCGCAAGACCTCGATGAGCGAAGTCGCGCGCGCCGCCGGCATCTCCCGGCAGGGCCTCTACCTGCACTTCGCGACCAAGGAGCAGCTCTTCCGCGCCGCCGCCGAGCACGCCATGGACGCCTCCCTGACCGAGGCGCTGAGCTGGCTCCGAGACGACAGCCAATCGCTCGAGGCGCGGCTCGGAGGCGCGCTGAGCGCGTGGGTCGGCCGTTACGTCGGCGGTCTGGCCGAGGACTTCGCGGATCTGCACGCCGTGACCGAGCGGCTGGTGGGACCCCTCTTCGCCGAGCGCGAAGCCCGCTTCGTCGCCGAGCTGACCAAGCTGGTTCGCGCGAGCGGATTGGGCGCGGCGTACCGACCGGCCGGGCTGAGCGCCAAGAAGCTCGCCGGCGCGCTCTACGACACCGCGAGCGGCCTCAAGCATGCGTGTGCGTCACGCCGAGAGCTGAATCGGCGTCTCGGCGCCATCGTACGAGCGTGGTGCCTCCCCCTCCGGACCAGCGTGTGAGCGCGAAGCGATCGGTTTGGCCGCGGCTGGCGCTCGTCGCGCTGGTCATCGTGGGCCTCGTCGCCGCCGAGCGTGCGGGCGCGCTCGACCTCGTACGGGAGCCGGCCGAGCTGAAGCGCTTCCTCCTCGCGCAGGGCGGCTGGGGCCAGCTCGCGTTCGTCGTGGCGTACGCGCTCTTCCAGCCCTTCGGCGTCCCCGGAACCGTCTTCATCATGGTCGCGCCGCTCATCTGGCCGTGGCCCGAAGCCTTCGCCCTGAGCATGGCCGGCACCATGGCGGCCAGCGTGGTCGGCTTCTCGTTCGCGCGCTTCGTGGCCCGGGACTGGATTGCCGCGCGCATCCCGGCGCGCTTCCGTAGGTACGACGAAGCGCTCGAGCGCCGCGGCTTCGCCACCGTGGTCACCCTCCGCTTCATCTTCTGGATGCCGCCGGCGCTGCACGCCTTCTTCGGCGTCTCCCGCGTCCCCTTCTGGACGCACTTCTGGGGCTCGCTGATCGGCTACCTCGTGCCGCTCTTCTTGACGGCCTACTTCGGAGAGCGGGTCTTCCACCTCCTCGAGCTCATCCCGGCGAAGGCCTGGTGGGCGATCGGGATCGGCGCCGCGGTGGCGCTGGCGGTCGGCGCGCTCGTGTGGTGGCGGCGCGCCCGCCCCGCGGCGTGATCCCGCGACGCCTCGCCGCTGCCGCCGTCCGCGTGTCCCCGCGGGCCGTAGCTGCTAGCGTCGCGGCCCACGAGAGGAAGGCGCGATGACGCAGGCAGCACGAAGGGTGGCGATCACGGGGCTCGGCATGGTGAGCCCGCTCGGGAAGGACGTGGAGAGCTCGTGGCGGGCCCTCCTCGCCGGCGAATGCGGGATCCGTCCCATCGCCGAGCACCCCGACCCGCGCATCCCGGTCCACGTCGCGGGCGAGTGCCTCGACTTCGATCCCGAGCGGGTCACCGAGAAGAAGAGGCTCCGCGAGGGCGGCCGCTTCATCCACCTCGCGCTCGACGCCGCCGACCAAGCCGCTCAGATGTCCGGCCTCGACGAGGACGCGCGCGACGGCGCGGCGGTGATTGTCGGCGTCGGCATGGGCTCCATCCGCCACATCGAGGACGCCACCCGCACCATCGACCAAAAAGGTCCGCGCCGCGTCTCGCCCTACCTCGTCCCGGCCATGGTCGGGAACCTGGCCGCCGGACAGATCGCCATCCACCTCGGCTGCCACGGGCCGAACATGAGCACGACCAGCGCCTGCACGAGCGGCGCCCAGGCCATCGGCGAAGCCATGTGGATGATCCGCAACGGCCGCTGCGACGTCGCGTTCGCGGGCGGCACCGAGTCCTCGATCGACGCGGTCGCCTTCGCCGGCTTCTCGGCCATGCGCGCGCTGAGCAAAGAAGAGGATCCCGCGCGGGCCAGCCGCCCCTACGACACGGCGCGAAACGGCTTCGTCGTCGGCGAAGGTGCCGGCGTGCTGGTCCTCGAAGAGCTCGAGCACGCCCGCCGCCGCGGCGCGCCCATCATCGCCGAGCTGCTCGGCTACGCGACCCAGACCGACGCCTATCACATCGCCAGCCCCGACCCGGAAGGGCTCGGCCTCTCCCGTGCGATCCGCGACACCCTCGCCGATGCGGACGCCGCGCCCGACACCATCGGCTACGTCAACGGCCACGCCACCAGCACGCCCCTCGGCGACGCCACCGAAGCGAAGATCCTCAGCCACGTCTTCGACCACGTGGCGGTGTCGAGCACCAAGGGCGCCACCGGCCACGCGCTCGGCGGCTCGGGCGCCATCGAGGCCGTCTTCAGCGTCCTCGCCCTCCGCGACGGAGCCCTGCCGGCCACCCTGCACCTCGACGATCCGGACCCGGCCTGCGCCGGCCTCGACATGATCCGCGGCGACACCCGCTGCGCGAAGGTCGAGCGCGTCCTCTCCATCTCCAGCGGCTTCGGCGGCAGCAACGCCGGCCTCGTCTTCGGCCGGGTCTGATCGCCGCCGCGCACCGCTCAGCCGCCGAGGGTGGCGGAGAAGCTCTCGCTGTGGCCGTGCGCGTCGCAGGTGACCGTGACGTCGTTCGGCATGGAGCTGACGGGCGATGAGAACGCAATGTCCGTGCAGGTCTGAGACGAGACCTCGACGGCTGCGCTCGCCGTGACGCTCCAATCGCAGCACGCCCAGATCCCGGGACCGGGGTTCGTGAGCTGGAAGTCGGCGTGCACCATGGCAGCCGAGCCCGTATCGGTTCCGGTCAGCACGAGCGAGGCGATGTCCGGCGCCACCACGTCGACGGGGATCACCAGGGACGCGCCCGACGCGGCGCTCGCCGTCACGGTCGCCATCTCGCCGGACAGGTCGCCGCTGATATCGACGCCCTCCGTGTTCGCGGGCCAGTCCGCCCCGGGCTGAAAGCGCGACGCGAGCGTCTCCGCGACGCTGAAAGGGGCGGCGTCCACGTGAGGGCTCGCCTCGTAATGAAGCGCGCCGGATCCGTGGAGCCGCTCGCCCGACGCATCGAGCAGGCGCACCTCGTGGCGCTCCTTCTGCGCCGTCGCCCGGATGGGCGCATCGCCGGTCAGGTCCGGAACCTCGATGGTCGCCACGTCGTGCACCGTGAGCGGGAAGCTCTCGAACAACGAGCCATCCGCGTTTCGAAGCTGAAGCTCCACCGCGCCCGCTCCGTGCGCCGTGAGTAGGAACACCGAGGAACGAAAGGTGCTCCGGAGCGTCATCACGCTCGGGTCGCTCGACTGCGCGGTCACGGCCGGCAGCGAGTCCGCGTTCTGGACCTCGACCAGCGCGTTCGAGCCCGCCGCCATGGGTAAGATCCGCTCGGCACGGGTGCGCGCAACCGAACCAACCGTCCATGTACGCGAGCTCCGCCGCCCCCTCCGAGCCGCGCAACACGTCGGGCCCTGCGCACCCGCTGGCGAGAAGGAGCGAGAGCGCGATCACGACGCGACGAAACGGCATTGCGCGCGGGTTCTACCACACGCGCTTCGACTCACACCAGCGACGGAACTCGTCTCGTCGCCCCGGGCCGCGCGGCTGTTCGCCAGCGCGCGCGGTCATTTGACGCGTTCCACGTCTCCTCGGTCGTACCGCCGTGCTTGCGGCCCGATGTGGCCTGGCTCCGACGCACACCTCGACCTCCGCTCGCCGAGCCGGACCAGCCGAAGAACGCGCTCATCACCAGGATGCGGCCCCTCGCGACCGGCCGGCGCTCAGCTCGACATCCCGCGCCACTCGGCCGGGAGCCCGTCGGCGCTCCACGAGAGCCGCGACTCGGCCAGCACGACCACGCGCGCGACCTCCCCGTCGACGGCCCCCACCGACAGCTCGATCGCCGCGCCAGCCTCGGCGTCGCGCAGGAGCGCGGCGCCTCTACGCCATCGTCGGACGAAGCCCCCCGAGAGCGCATCCCACCCCAGAAACGCGAGCCGGACGATGGCCTCCGTTCGCACATCAGCGAACGGTCATCGCTCGTGGTGGGCCTGCGGGCCAGGCGCATCACCTGGTTGGCAGGCCCGGCGGGGATAGCTGCCCTCCCGATGGGACGACCGATCGCGTGCGCGCTGATGATCGCGTCGCTCCTCTCCGCCGCGCCGGCCTCGGCCGACTGCCCGGTGCCCGAGGGCGCCAGCGACGCGCTGGCCGAGCGCTCCCCCGCTGAGCGCATGCACTTTCTGCTCGAGAGCGTCCGTCACGGCGAGGAGGTCACCCGCACGTGGACGAACGTCTTCTCGCTCGGCTATCTCGGGCTGGCCACCGTCCAGATGGCCATCATCGGCGCCGCCGATCCGGGCACGCGCATCGATCTGGGGATCGGCGCCGCGGGATCCATGATCGGCGTCGCCTCGCTGGCGCTGTTCCGGTCTCCCGTGCTCGCGGACCGCGCCACCCTGGAGGCGCTGGCGGCGGAGGCGGTGGAGGGCGACTGCGAGGCGCTGGCCCGCGCCGAGCAGCTCATCGACGCGAGCGCCGAGAGCGAGGCGTTCGGGACGAGCTGGCTGATCCACGTCGGCACCGTCGTGTTCAATCTCGGTATCGGGCTCTTGATGGGCCTCGGCTACGGACGGTGGGTCAGCGGCGTCATCTCGGCCAGCGTGGGCATCGCCGTCGGTGAGCTGCAGGTGCTCACCCGGCCGACGCCGATGCTGCAGGCCCGCCGCCGCTACCTGAACGGCGAGCTCGGCGAGAGTGGCCCCGAGGTCCGCCTGGTCCCCGTCGTGAGCCCCACCGAGGTGGCGCTCGGCGTGAGCGGCCGCTTCTGACTCCTCATCGCGGATGGTTGGCCGTCTGCGCACGACGCGTCCGCCCCTCCGGCGCCCGAAGTCTGCGTCCCGGAGCCACTGCTCAGCCGCCCGGCGGCCAGCGCGGCTACCGCGACGGGCCGCATTCGACTGCGGGCATCGGGAGCGAGTCGAGCCCTCCGGAGCCAAAGAGCGCGCGCGGAGTGTCCACGACGTCGCGCCGCCGGCGACGGGCTACACGCTCCACTGAACCGCGGTGGGGGAGCGGGCAGTCCGCCGCTGCCCGACAAAGGGGGTAAACGAACAGCAGCGGACCGCCCTCGTTCGGTTAACCACGCGCGTGGCGCGGTGTCCACCTTTGTGGAGGGATCGAGCCGGACTGGCGCGATTCGTGCGGCGGCTGCGGTTCCGCGAAAGGCACGCAGTGCTCGCTCAGCGCACTCGCAGTGCTCGCTCAGCGCAGTGCTCGCTCACCACGCAGTGCTCGCTCAGGCAGTGCTCGCTCAGCGCGCGCGGCGGGCCAGCTCCGCCACCGCGTCGGCGACGGCGTGGGGCGCGTCCTCGGGCACGAAGTGCTTGCCCGGCACGCGCTGCACCTCGCGCACGCCCAGCGCCTCGCCGACCCGGGGCGCGAAGTGACGGATGTCCAGCGCGGGATCGTTCTCGCCCCAGAGCACCGCGGCCGGGAAACGCCGCGCCGCCAGCGCGTCGAGGATCCGCTGCTCGAGCTCCCGCGTCGTCTCGAAGCTCTGCATCATGCGCAGGAACATCGCCCCGCCGTCGAGTCGTTTGAGAAGCGCCACGTACGCTCGCAGTTCGGGCGACGGCACGGCCGTCAACACGCCTTGAAGCCGCATCATCCGTTCGAAAACCCACGGCGTCATGCTCGCCAGGTACGCGCGACCGACGCCCGGCACCCCGAGCGGGCGCATCAGCGGTGGCTTCTTGAACGACGCCACCCGGACCAGCGTGTTCAGCGCCAGGAGCGAGCGCACCCGCGAAGGCACGCGGCGCACCAGATCGAACCCGATGGGCCCGCCGATGTCGTGTACGACCAAGTGGAAGCGGTCGATGCCCGACGCGTCGAGCGCGGCGCGCAGCCACTTCGACAAGCTCGTCCAGGACAGATCGTCCATCCCGCTCCGCTCGGCGAGCCCGAGGCCAGGAAGATCGAGCGCGAAGGCCGCGAATCCGCGCCGTGCCAAACGAGGGATCACCTTCCGGTACAGAAACGCCGACGCCGGCACGCCGTGCAAGAGCACCACCGGCTCCCCCTCGCCCGCGACCCACGTCACCGTCGCCGGCCCGCCGGGCACCTCGAGCGGCTCGCCGAGCGCGCTCCAGTTACGGACCACCTCCTCCGCCGTCGCGCCCCAGCCGTCCACCGGCTCGAACGCCTCCGCCTCGTGCGCCTCCCGCAGCATCCTCGACTCGTGACACGGATCGGAAGGGAGAGCATCCGCCCCGCGCGCGCACATCCCGAGCTGCGTTCGCGCCGGAGGAGCGACGCGCGGGAGCAGCCCGGTCGGCCGACGCCCCCGCCGAGGATGCGCGCGCGCATCGAAATCTCGCTCGCCCCGCCTCGGAAGACGCGTGCGCGCGTCCAACTTGCCGAAAAGAGTGCCGAACCATGCGCGCGTGCGACCCGGACACGGGGTCGCCTCCCCCTCGACACGCGTGCGCGCGTCCACCTTCACGAAAAGTGCCGCCGGACCATGCGCGCGTGCGACCCGGACACGGGGTCGCCTCCCCCTCGACACGCGTGCGCGCATCCACGTTCACGAAAAGTGCCGCCGGACCATGCGCGCGTGCGACCCGGACACGGGGTCGCCTCCCCCTCGACACGCGTGCGCGCATCCACGTTCACGAAGAGAGCCGCCGGACCATGCGCGCGTGCGACCCGGGCAGGGGGTCGCCTCCCCCTCGACACGCGTGCGCGCATCGAAGCTCGCGACATGAGCGCTTCGGTCGACGCGCGAGAGCGGCCCATGCCGGGGGCGGCGCGGCCTCGCGTCGCGCGCAAGCATCTCGCCCGGCGGGCAAGATCGACCACTGTATGCGCCCACATTCCGAGCGAGCGACGCCTCCCACCTCGGCTGCTCACCTGCCTCCCGAGGTGGGATGGCGACCGCTCGCTCGAATGCGCGCGCGCGCTACCGACCGTCCGGCGCCGCCGCCCTCACGCGCTGCTCGACCCGCTCTGCCCGCCCCCATCCGTCGCGTCGCCCGCGCTCGCCGGATCGACCTCGGTGCCCGTCTGCGGGTTGACGTCCAGCGGCTCGCGGTGCTGGCTGCGCGCTTCGCTGACCAATGCCTGCTGCCGGTTCAGCTCCGCGAGGACGCGCTCGCGCTGCGCCGCGGCCTGCTTCGGATCGTCCATACCGTCGAAATGGTCGACGACGGCCACGATCACGCCGCACGTCGCCTCGTGCAAGGCGGCGCGCGCCAGCTCCACCTCGTGGAACTCGACGGCGGGGCCGCCCCCCCGTCGCAGCTCCGCACGAAGCTCGTCGGTCAAACGCGCCAGTCGTTGCACCTCGCGGCTCATCCCCAGCGTCTCGACCTGCGGCGCGTAGGCTCCCGCCAGCTCGCCATTCATGGTGTCGAGCGTGCCGAGCAGCTCCTCGTAGGGCTGATCGCGGATCGCGGCGACGCCGGCCGGAAACTGCGTATCCAGGATCTCGTGCGCGGTCTCGACGACCGGGTCGTCGGCGTCACCGACCGTGCGCGCCTGCGCGATGTCCGCGATGCTGCTGAGCTGCCGGGTGATCTCCACCTTGATCGCCCTCGCGTTCCCGCGCCCCGTGCCCTTCTTCTTTCCCTTGACCGCAGCCCATCGGTGCTCGATCTCCAGCGTCGCGTGCCCCTTCTCGATCGCGGCATCCACGCGCGGTTTCAGCGCGGTGAGCGAGAGCACGTCGAGCACCTTGGCCGCGCCCGTCAGCCCGAACACGTGCCGGCCGGCCGGCATCTGATTGAAGTCCACGTAGTCTGACAGTCGCTTCACAACCATATCCCTCCCTTTCTCATTTCTCGGCGACGCCCCCATCGCGTCGCCGTGCTCCCCACCCTACGCGTGACGAATGCGAATGTGAACCCGGAGCCCGAATTCGTGCGGACGGGACGCGCCCGAGCAAGAGTGCGTGAACAGCCTGATCGGCGCGGACGGAGAGCGCGCTCCTCGAGGCACCGTCGTCCGCGTGGTCCGCTGACGCCCCGGCTGTTCCGGTCTGCGCGCTCCGACGCCTCTGGGCCTGGACGATGACACCCGTTCCAGCTCCGACTATGGTCCGGCGAAACTGGAAGGGGAGGTGCGCGATGGCCGCGAATGGACAGTTCGTCTGGTTCGATCTGATGACGGGGAAGGTGGACGCCGCCTGTCCAACGCGGCCACGATGATGAAGGCGCCGCCCCACTGGCTCTACTACGTCACCGTGAGAGACATCGACGCGGCCCTCGAGCGCGTGCGCGCCAAAGGCGGCAAGGTGCTCAACGGCCCGATGGAGGTCCCCGGCGAGACGCCGGCGCGCATCGCGCAGTGCATGGATCCGCAGGGCGCCGCGTTCGCGCTCTACTGCGAGACGCGCTGAGCGGCGGTCGGTCGAGGCGCGCACCGGCTCCGAGCGCGGAGTCGGGGCGCGCTCGGCGCTCGTGCCGATGACCCGGGGACGACGGGCTGGCGCGCCCTACGCTGCTTGGGCCCGGCCCGCTCGACCCCGCGCATCGGCCCGCGGCGGAGTATCATCGCGGTCATGACGAAGGGTCCCTACCGGAGCGGCTACCGCGTCGAGGAGACGAGGCGCGCGCTCAGCCCCGACGAGCTGGCGTTCGTGCACGCGAAGCGCGCCACGCACGAGGCGCAGGTTCGAGAGCAGGCGTACCGCGGACCCAACGAGGCCATCATCCCCGTGGTCGGCGCGGCTCTGGCGCTCATCGTCGGCGCGATCATCGGAAACCAGGCCGTGCTCTTCGCGGGCGGGCTCATGACCGTCATGTTCGTGGTCATCCTCGTCCTCGCGCGGAAGAACGCCGCCACGCGATTGGCCTCCTTCCCGCCCGGCCCCTGGAGCCGGCCCGACGACGAGTGGCAGGCGGTCGACACGCGCATCGTGGCGCGCTCGGTGGTCGGCGCCGCCAGCGACGACGAGGACTACCTGGTGTGGCTCCTCTTCGAGATCCCGGGCGGGCAGTGGGCGTACGTGGATCCGCTCTCGATTCCCGACGCGACGAGCGCGACGCTCGCCCGCGCGGACGTGCGGTTGACCTGGCTTCTACCCGACGGGCGCCGTCATCGCCGCGCGGCTCGAGGGCGACCCGATCCCGCGCTACGGCGCCCGCGACGAGAGCGGCGAGGACTTCGCCGCCAGCATCGAGAAGGGCTACGTGTGGGGCGCCGCCGAGCCGGTCGACGAGGGCACGAGCGCGCCCTACCCCGCCGTGGGCCGCGTGGCGGAGGGCGCGTTGCCGGCGTGGATCCGCGACCTCGTCCGCGGCGACGCCCCGCGCTGACCCGCGCGCGACGCCTCAGTGCCCCACGGCGTAGGCGAGCTGGGCGCGGCCGAGGCGGAGCTGGATGGCGGCGTCGAGGACGGCGAGGCGGGCGCGGTCGAGCTCGTTCGCGGACACGAAGAGATCGGCCACGGTGGCGTTGCCGCCGCGCATCTCGGACTCGCGGCTCTCGTAGGCGGCCTCGGCCGCGCGCAGGGCGACGCGGGCCGACTCGAGGCTGCGCTGGGCGGCGCGGATCGAGGCGTGCGACTGGCGGACCTCGAGGGTGACGGCCCGCTGGAGCTGGCCGAGCTGAGCTTGGGTGGCCTCGTACTGCGCGGCGAGCTCTTGGCCGCGGTGGACGGCGTTCAGCGTGTCGTTCGGCGACCAGCTGAGCTGCGCGCCGAGCTGCCAGTAGGGATAGAAGTGCGCGGTCGGCGGGATGACGTAGGGGTTCGGGTTCGCGACGTTCGCGCCGGCCACGAGGGCGACGTGGGGGTAGCCGCTGGCGTCGCTGGCCTGGGCGGCGGCGCGCTGGGCGGTGAGCGCTTCGCGGAGGGCGAGGATCTCGGGCCGCTGGTCGAGCGCCTGCGCGGTCAGGGTCGAGACCGCCGCCGGAGCGTCGCCCGGCTCGGCGTCGATCAGAGGCTCGGCGATGCCGTAGGGCTGGCCGTCGCTCTGGCCGATCAGGACGCGGAGCGCGGCGTCCGCCACGATGACGCCCGCTTCGGCGGTGGCGATCATCTGGTCGGCCGACGCGACGCGCGCTTCGGCGGCGAGGCGGTCCGACTCGGTGAGGAACCCGGCCCGGACGCCGGCTTCGATGCGCGCCTGCTGCGCTTCGGCTTGGATCCTGGCCTGCCGCGCCACGGCCAACCCGCCCCGCGCTCGGGCGAGCTGGTAGAAGGCTTCGCGCGCGCTCCGGGCCACCTGCGCTTCGGTCGCTTCGACCTGCCGCTGGTGCATGCGGCCGTTGGCTTCGGCGGCGTCCAGCGCCGGCATCATGGCGAAGAAGAGATCGCTCACCGGCCAGCTGAGCTGGGCGCCGAAGTTGAAGCGATCGCGCGGGATGACGAAGGTGAAGCCGCCGTTGGCCTGCTGGGAGAGCGAGCCCTGCCAGAGCGCCCGCGCCGCCGGATCGGTGACCCGCCCGGCCAGGGTCTGCGCCGCCGCGAGCTCGGACGCGCTGGGGCCGGTGGAGATCTGGCCGTTCGGGAAGCCGTCCACGTGCATGTAGCTCGCGCTCAGGTCGAGCCGCGGGAGCATGGCCGCTCGCGCT
Source organism: uncultured Pseudomonadota bacterium (assembly GCA_963832725.1). Taxonomy (GTDB): domain Bacteria; phylum Myxococcota_A; class Polyangia; order Polyangiales; family Sandaracinaceae; genus JAEZBP01. The sequence continues at coordinate 830,544 of CAWHVG010000002.1, read as the reverse complement.
CGCGCCACCGACGCTTCGCTCATCCGCGACAGGGCCCGGGCCTGCTCGAGCGTCGGCGCGGACCGCACGGCCATGGTCGCCGCGCGATCGGCGGTCATGGGCGGGCCCTCGGCGAGCGCGGCCGCGAGATCGAAGGGCTCGGGCGGCGGCGGCTCCGGCACGGCTTGGGTGGCGGGATTCGGCTCTTGGGCCGCCGCGGCGCTCGCGAAGAGGAGCGCGAGAGAGAGCGACGCGATCGCGGGCACGAAGGCGCGCCGGCCTCGAGACGATTGGAAGGCCGAGAACGAGAATCTACGCATTGGTTCACCCGATCGAACGGCGGAAGCGGAGAGACGCGAACGTGAACACGGTGACGCCCATGACGCCGAGCACGGTGAGCTGGGTGCTCAGCTCGGCGAAGCCCGCTCCGCGAAGCAGCGATCCGCGCAGGACCTCCGCGTAGTGGCGGAGCGGGTTGATCATCGTGAAGGGACGCAGCCAGTCGGGCATCGACTGGACCGGGGTCATGATCCCGCTCAAGAGCGAAGCGGGGAGCATGAAGAGAAAGCCGCCCATGAACGCCTGCTGCTGGCTGCTGCTGAACGTCGAGATGAGCAGACCGACCCCCAGCGTCGTCAATAGATAGAGACCGGTGGCCAAAAAGAGGAGCGCGAAATCCGCACGTAAGAGCGGCAGATCGAAGAGGTAGGCTCCGACGGTGAGCGCGAATCCGAAGTCGACCAGACCGAAGCCGGCGAAAGGAACGATCTTGCCCAGAATCAAGAGGCCGCTCGGCACCGGCGTGACCATGATCTGCTCGAGCGTGCCCCGCTCGCGCTCCCGCGAGAGGCCCATCGCGGAGATGATGGTGGTGATGAGCATCAAGAGGATCGCGAGCACGCCCGGCACCATGTAGATGGCGGTCTTCAGCTCCGGGTTGAAGAGCACCCGCGAGCGGATCGAGAGGTCGGGCAGGGTCGGCGCGGCCATGCCGAGCGACGCGAGCCGGCTGCATCCGCAACCGGATGAGATCACGTCGGCTTCTTGCGCGAAGTAGGTGGCGATGGCGGCGCCGGCCACGTTGGCGCGGTTCGGGTTGGTGCCGTCGAGGATGGCCTGCACGGTGGCGGTGCGGCCGCGGGTCAGGTCGTGCTCGAAGCCGTGCGGCACGACGAGGACGATGGCGGCTTCCCCCGTCTCGAGCATGCGCTCGGCGTCGGGCTCCGACGGCGTCCGCGCGACCTGCTCGAGCGTGCCGTCGGCGAGCAGGCGCCTCAGATGCGTGCGGCTGGCGTGACTGTCGTCGTGATCCACGACCACGGTGGGCACGTGATCGATGTCGAAGTTGACCGCATATCCGAACACGGTCAGCTGGATGACCGGCGCAGCCAGGAGAAGCGCCATCATCCTTCTGTCGCGCACGGTCTGACGCAGCTCTTTCTTGATCACCGCGCTCAGCATGCCGAGAGCCCGCTTCATGCGATGGTCCTCCGGAAGCGGGCGGTGGAGATGGCGACCATGGCGGTCGCGAAGATCGTGAGCGCCAGCACGTCCGGCCAGAGCTCGCGCACGCCATTGCCGCGCAGGAGCACACCGCGCAGACCCTCCACGAAGTAGCGGGCCGGGATCACCGAGCTGAGCACCTGGAGCGGCTGCGGCATGTTCTCGATCGGGAAGACGAAGCCCGACAGGAGCAGCGAGGGCAGCATCGAGCTCAGCGCCGCGACCTGGGTGGCCACCATCTGGTTGCGCGTGATCACGCTGATCAGAAGCCCCTGACCGAGCATGCAGGCGATGAAGAGGACGGAGATCAGGATCAGCGTCAGCGGATCGCCGCGGAAGGGGACGTCGAAGACCCACCCGCCGACGGCGATGACCAGGAGCACGGCCAGGCAGCCGAGCGCCAAGTACGGCATGAGCTTGCCGATGACGATCTCGAGGCGGCCCACCGGAGTGGCGAAGAGCTGGGCCATCGAGCCGCGCTCCCACTCGCGGGCCACGGTCAGCGCCGTCAGCATCACGGCGACGATCGCCAGCACGTAGGCGGCGATCCCCGGCACCAGGAACACGGCGCTCCGCCCCTCCGGGTTGAAGCGGGTGAAGGTCCGCGCTTCCACCGGCGGCGTGGCGCTCGCGACGGCGCGCGAGGTCAGCGAGACGCCCAGCACCCGGAGCACCGCCTCGGCCTTGCCGCGCGCCTGGACGGCGGTGTTGTTGTCGGCGCCGTCGAGGAGGATCTGCACCTCGGCCTCGCGACCGCGGACGAGGTCGCGCTCGAAGTTACGCGGGATGACGATGACCATCGTGGCCTGGCCGGCGACCAGGAGCTCCTCGGCTTCGCGCTCGTCCGCGGGCTCGGCGACCTGGACGAACTCGTCGCCGGCCAAGAAGCGCTGGCGCAGGGTGCGGCTGGCGTGGCTTTGGTCGCGATCGACGAACGCCACCCGCAGGTGATCGAGGTCGAAGCTGACGCCGAAGCCGAAGAGCAGGAGCATCACGACCGGCATGCCGAGCGCGAGGTAGAGCGTCCGCGGGTCCCGGAGGACGTGGCGCACCTCCTTGGCCGAGAGCGCGAAGACGCGCTGCAAGAAGGGGCTCTTCACGCGGCCTGTTCCTTCGGTGCGACCACGGCCAGGAAGACGTCTTCGAGCGAGGCGTCGACCTGCTCGATGCGGGCGGGCGAGGCGCCGTGGGCGCGGAGGGTAGCTTCCAGCGCCGTCGCGTCGGCGCGTCCATCCTCGAAGCGGACGTGCAAGCGCGCGCCGAAGGGCTCGACCGCGACCACGCCGGGCAGCGCGCGGGCAGCGTCCATCGCGCCGTGCAGCTCGCGACCTTCGACGCCGAGGATCTCGCCGGGGACGAACTGCTTCTTGAGCGCGGCCGGCGTGTCGAGGGCGACCAGCGCGCCGTCGACCATCAGCCCGATGCGCGCGCAGTACTCGGCCTCGTCCATGTAGTGGGTGGTGACGAAGACGGTGGTGCCGGCGTTCGCGAGCTCGCGGATGAGCCGCCAAAACGTGCGGCGCGACACCGGGTCGACGCCGGCGGTGGGCTCGTCGAGGAAGACGATGCGCGGGTGGTGCAAGAGCGCGCAGGCCAGGGCGACCCGCTGGCGGATGCCGCCCGGGAGCGAGCCGGTGAGCGCGCTCCGGTGGGCGTGCAGCCCCGTCCGCTCCACCACCTCGTCGATGGCGCGATCGAGCGCTCTGTCGGTCAGTCCGTAGATGCCGCCGAAGAACTCGAGGTTGTGATCGACCGTCAGATCCAAGTAGAGGCTGAACTTCTGCGACATGTAGCCGATGGACGACTTCACGCTGCGGGGCGAGCGGGCGACGTCGTGACCGGCCACCATCGCGCTGCCGCCGCTGGGCTGCGAGCAAGCCGCAGAGCATGCGGATGGTGGTGGACTTGCCCGCGCCGTTGGCGCCGAGGTAGCCGAAGATCTCGCCCTTCTCGACGTGGAAGTTGACGTCGCGGACGGCGACGAACGTAGCCGAACTCGCGGCGGAGGTCGTGCGTCTCGATGACGTGCTCGCTCATGCCGCCTCTTCGCTCGCCGATGCGAGCCAAGAAGAGGTCCTCGAAGTCGGCGCGCACCTTCTTCGAGCTCGGCCGGGGCGACGGCCGCGGCCACCGACTCGCGACCGCCCGGAGCGACCACGATCCTCAGGCGCGCGCCCGCCGGCGAGGCGGCGATGACGGCCGGCGCGTTCTCCAGCACCTCGTGCAGGCGCTCGCCGATCGCCGCCGACGACCTCGAAGACCTCCGCCTCCATGGCGTCGGTGAGCTCACCCGGCGAGCCCTCCGCCAGGATGGTCCCCTGGTGCATCAGCCCGACGCGGTGGCAGCGCGCCGCCTCGTCCATGTAGGGCGTGCTCAAGAGCACGGCCATGCCCTCCGAGACCAGCTCGTAGATGAGCTCCCACAGCTCGCGGCGGCTCACCGGGTCGACGCCGTTGGTCGGCTCGTCGAGCAGCAGGACCTTCGGCCGGTGCAGGAGCGCGCAGGCCAGGGCCAGCTTCTTGTACATGCCGCCGGACAGCGCGTCGGCGCGACGATCGGCGAAGCGGCCCAGGCGCGTGATGTCGAGCAGCCGCTCGCTCGCGCTCCCGGTAGACGTCGCGCGACAGACCGAAGAGGCGGCTGAAGAAGCGCATGTTCTCGGCGATGGTCAGATCGCCGTAGAGGCTGTACTCCTGCGGCATCAAACCGAGCTGCTCGCGGGCCTTGCTCCTGCGGGCCATGGGATCCTCGCCCAGGATCCGCACGCTGCCCGTGGCTCGGGTGCATGAGGCCGGCGACGCAGCCGATGGTGGTCGTCTTGCCCGCTCCGTCGGGACCGATCAGCCCGTAGAGCTCGCCCGGCTCGATGGCGATGGTGATGCCGCGGACGGCCTGCACGTCGCCGTAGCTCCGGTGCAGGTCGATGGCCTCGAGGGCGGGCACCTCAGTGACTCCCCTCGCTCAGCGTGACCGTGACGGGCATGCCGGGACGGAGCTTCGCGTCCTGGTTGGCGATGCGGACCTCGACCGGGAAGACGAGCCGATCGCGATCGCTCGCGGGTCTGGATGTTGCGCGGCGTGAACTCCGCCTCCAGCGCGATGCGGTCGATGATGCCCGTGAAGTGCTGACCCGGGTAGGCGTCGGCCACGACCCGTGTGTGCATGCCGACTTCCGCGGCGGCCAGATCGGCGTTGGGCAGGTAGAAGGTGGCCTTTACCGTGGTGGGATCGATGATCCGCGCCACGGTGGAACCTGGCATGACGAGCTCGCCGGGGTCGTAATAGACGCGTTCGACGACACCTGCCTTCGGCGCGCGGATGGTGCATTCGTCGACCATGAGATGCGCGGTGCGGACGATGGCCTCGAGCGCCGCGACGGAGCGCTCGGCCGCGTCGGCCTGGGACGAGGCGGCGTCGGCCTGCGCGCTGGCGGCCGAGGCCTGCCGGGAAGCTGCCGTCCGGCTTGCTTCGGCGGCGCTGGCCTGCGCTTCGAGACCCGTCGCCGCGGCCTGCGCCTGATTGCGGCGGGAGAGCGCGGCGTGCGCGCCCATGGCCTCGACCCGGTGCGCTTCGCGCTCGGCCACGTCGCGCTGGGCACCGGCCGCGCCGACCCGCGCCCGCGCCGCGGCCACCGACGCCCGGGCGGCGGAGCTCTGACGATGGGCGGCCTGGGCTTGATCGCGCGCCGCCTCGGCCTGCGCTCGGGCCGCTTCCAGCCGAGCCTCGGCCTCGGCGAGCCGCGCCTGGGGCTCGTCGCAGTCGAGCTCCATCAGGACGGCGCCCTCCTCGATGGTCGCGCCCTCCTGGACCGCCACCCGGACGACGCGGGCCGAGAGGCGGGCGGCGAGATTGACGCCGTCCCCTTCGATCACGCCCGAGCCGGACGCGGGGCCCTGCAAGGCTTGGTTCTGCGCGCGGATCTTCCACGCGATGGCCCCCGTCATGAGGGCGGCCAGGATCACGACTACGACGACGACTCGCTTCATCGGTGGTCTCCGGCGGCGGCCCTTTGCGACCCGCGTGCCAGCCGCTCAAATACCCGCGCCGACGCCGTGCGCCACGCGCCTGTCCGGATCCCCGGACAGCCGCCGTCCGAGGCCCCGGATTCGGCGCAATTCGCAGGGAGCGCGCGGGGTTACGCCCCAGTTACCGGCACGGCAACCAACCGTTGCGACACGAGGGCCCACTCGCATACTGTCCCGAGACCGAAGGGCCACCGCGGGGGTGGGTCTGGTCGTCGACCGTGGGAGAGTGGTTCATGAGGTGCTCGCCGCGACCCGACGCTCTCGGAGACGTCCGCTCCGAATCGATCGCGCCGGCCGCAGCCACCTCGGCCGGGCCGGGTGAGCGGTGAGCGTTCCCTCGTTCAGCGGGGACCTCACCGAGCTCGACTTCGGCGACGTCGCCGTCGGCGCGAGCCTGAGCGGCGTGGCGGTGGTGGAGGTGCCGGACGACGCGGACTGGACCGTCGACGTCACGCTCTCAGGCGACGGATTCACGGCGTCACCGACGGGCATACGCACGGTCTCCGCCGGGGGCGTGCTGAGCATCACGGTCACGTTCAGTCCGACCGCCGCCTCGAGCTACTCGGGCACGCTCACCGTCGGCTACGGCGGAAGCGCGAGCGGCGCATTCTCCATGACGCTGTCCGGCGCGGGCATCGAGGAGACGGACGACGACAGCGACGACTCGAGCGACGACAGCTCCAGCGACGACAGCTCGACCTACCAGCGCGCCACGCTCTACATCCCCTCGTACGACACGCTCCTGAACCTCGGCGCGGCCTACTCGCCGACCTCGACGATGCTGACCCAGAATGGGTTCAGCGCGACGACCACGGGCCACGTCTTCATGCGCGCCGCCGGCTCCGCGACCTTCCAGGCGGACGGCCAGGTCTGGTTCCAGTCCGGCACCGACTCGCTCTACACGGTGGCGGGCGACAAGGCCTACCTCATCTCCGGGCAGGACATGATGCTCGGTGGAGGAGACTACCTCGGCATCATGGCGGGCTACGCGCCCAAGCCCCTGCACGACAGTGACGACTACTCCGGCGCGACGCCCGGGACCCCGGCGCCGGTCAGCGGCGTGGACCAGGCTTTCCTCGACAACAACATCGCGTGGGAAGCGTTCAACATGGTCTGTCGCTTCTGCACGTTGGCGAACGCGGCCGTGTCGAAGTGGTTCCTGAACAAGCTATTGAACTGGAAGTCCTTCTTCACGCTCTACGGCCCGGCGATGTTCGCGACCGGAGACCTGCTCGGGACGCTCGAAGCGTGGGCGTCAGGCGCATCCTACAAGGCGACCTACCTCTTCGCCGAAGAGGGAATCCTCGCCACTACGCCGGACTACCTCTACTTCACCAGCGGGCTCCACGTCACCTGCCGCTCGCTGAACACGACCATACTGGGGATGATGGGCGTGTCCATGACGGCGGCCCTCTCGGCGCGCCTGGTCACCGCGTTCGGCGAAGTGTCGGCGCGCTCGGCCACGAAGGTCACGGCGCGAAGCGGCAGCAAGGTCAACGTCTATTCCACGCTGAACACGCTCAACCTCTACGGCGCGACGATGAAGTTCGGCGGAGTCGATGCCGGTCTCCTCACCCGGCCGACGCTGAAGCTCAACGTCAGCGCTCTCCAGTCGGTCGAGATGAAAGCCACCGCGCCCGCGGTGAGCAGCATCGAGACCCAGGCCACCTCCAAGCTCGAGGTCGGAACGCTGGGCGGTGGCATCGACATGACCTCGGTCAACGGCGCCACGATCAAGGTCGAGACGCCTGGTGGCGCGTGGGAGATCACCGCCGACGCCTCCGGAGTCTCGTTCAAGCGCGCTGGCGTGGAGATGCTGAAGGTCGCGCCGGGGCTGATCACCGTCGGGCCTGACGCCGGCCAGATCAAGATGCTTCCCGCGGCCACCGACATGGGAAGCGGCGCCGTGAAGATCACCCCGACCGGCGTGACCACGCTCGCCGCTGCCATGGACCTGCTGTGAGCACGGATTCCCTCCTCGACTCGACCAGCACGCGGGCTCTGCTGAGCGTCCCGAACCCCGCGACGTCTCTGTCGCTCGGTCAGTTCAGCACCGACAGTGGCTACAACGGTGTCAGCGTCGACACGGACGAGCACCTCCGCTTCTACGGAAAAGGCGGCACCAGCGCGAGCGATCTCATCGGTCAGGCGACGGGCCAAGTGTGGCTTCAGTCGATGAACCGTGTCGTCAGCCTGGCGAAGAAGAACACGCTCGTGGCGTCGGTCGACCGCACGCACGTCGTCTCGCAGAAGGGCGTCAACATCCTGGCGGGCTTCAATTCGGGTCCCGTCACCACCGAGGACAACACCGGGAGCTTGCCCTCTTCGGTCTCCTCGTACGAGTCGAGCGCCAACATCGCCGCCGGCGTCGCCACCGCCCTCGACGCCGCGGGCGCGATCACGGCCGGGCTGCTGCGGAGCGTCCTCAGCGTCGCCTCGTCGAGCTACTCCTGGGCGACCGGCGCAGTCGGACTGAGCGCCAACCTCATCGGCGCCGGGTTGAACATCGCCACGCTGGCGGGCGCGAAGGACATCTCGAAGCCGGGCATCAACCTCTACTCGGCCGGGTTCATGACGGTCGGCAGCGCGAGGGGGTCGGTCAGCCTGAACGGCGTGGCCGGGCTCCTCCTCACCTCGACCTTCGTCACCATGGCGGGCCTCTTCAGCACGAAGGTGACCGGCGCCTTCCACACCGCGATGAACGCCATCGGCCCCGTGGACATCCTCGCCGGCGACCGCGTCACGATCCGCGGTTGGCTCGGGGTCACGATCGCCTCGCGCACCGGCACGTTCACCGGGCGCGGGAAGGAGATCAACATCGGCTCGCCCATCCCGTTCGTTAAGCCGCCGCAGATCAACACGGCGAAGGTGACCATGAACGCGCTGAAGTCGATCACGCTGGACAGCATGGTGAACACCAGCGTGAGCGCTCTCTTGGGCTATAAGTCGACGGCCACGGACCACGAGATCGAGGCCACCCTCGGCATGAAGATGGACGTGGGCAACGGGCTCTGGGACCTCGAGGTCATGCCGGCGGGTATCGCGCTGAAGGGCAAGACGACCAAGCTGGAGATCGGCTACTCCGGTGTGACGCTCTCGGGGCCGGGAGGCGTCTCGAAGGCGGAGCTCGACATCGGCAAGGTGAACCTGCAGAGCGGCGCCGGCTCCATCAAGATCGTGCCCGGTACGTCGATCGCGGTCGATGGAACGAAGCTCGATCTCAAGTAGGGGCACGACGGGCATGACCACGACCACCCAAACACGCGTCACGCTGAGCGTCCCGTCTCCGAGCCCTGCGACCTCGATGTCGCTCGGCAAGGCGTGGAGCGGCACGGACTGGAACAGCGCAGGGCTCTGTGTGAACACGGACGGCCGGATTCTGGCTCGACGCCTGCGGCGAGTCCGACTCCAGCACGCTCACGGCGCTCTCGAACGACGGCAGCGGGCAGCTCCTCTTGCAGTCGTTGAGCAGCAACGTCTTCCTCTTCGCCAGCAAGGCCAACACCCTCACCGCGAACGGCAGCGTTCTCATCGGCGGGGCAAACAGCGTCCGCATCTTCTCGGCGTTCGGCAGCTCCGGATTCTTCAGCGGCCTCACGGAGGTGGCCGTCGAGCCGGTGCTGGAGAATGTGTTCCATACGACCAACACGGCGCTCGGCCCCAGCTACATCGACAAGATCGAGCCCACCGACACCCCGAACGACAGCAGCACCGCGGACAAGTACCTGAACCTCTGCGGCGACGTCTCGACCTATTGGTCGGAGGCGATTCTCGTGCAGAGCGTATGGACCCTGCTGATGGAATGCGGGTTCGCCCTGAAGGGCGTGAAGGGCGCCGGCGGCAAGGCGTGCAACGTCGCGCTGGCGACGCAGCTCCTCACGCTCACGGAATGGTGCGCCGTTCGCGGCGTGTTCGCGATCCTGTCCGAACCGGGCCCCGCCGGCCTCGACATGTACTCGCTGGGCACGGTGGAGTGGGCGACGCCGGGGTTCACCTCCTGCTATTCCGGCAGCGGCATCGTGATGGCCTCGGGATGGAGCGTCGGCGGCCTCGGGCTCATGTCCGCCTCGGTCAACGCGGGCATCAACGCGGTGCTCAAGAGCCCGTGGCGCGTCGGACTGGACGGGAAAGGCGCGGAGGCCATCGCGGGCACCGATCTGATGCTCGACGCGAAGAAGACGCTGAACTTGATGGGATCCAACCTGCAGGTCGGCGCCGTGGGTGGCGAGGCGCTCACCCAGGTGCCCACCGTCAGCATCGGGCTTCAGTCCGCGAAGGATCTGAACGTGATCTCGACCGGCATGGTCAAGCAGCTCGCGGGCGGGACCGCAGGCTACTCCGCAGCGACCATCAAGATGCTGGCCAACACGCACATCGTGCTGAAGAACCCGGCCTACGAGATCAACATCTCGCTCACGGGTATCTCGGTGTCGATCTTGAAGAAGACGAAGATCCAAGTCGGCGCGTCCAGCGTCGTCGCCGATTGCATGGGTGGGATGTCGCTCGAGGTCGACGCCGACGGCGTCACCGTGGGCGGGAGCTCGGCCTTCCTCTCCGTCGACGCGACCGGGTCGTGGGTCTGGCAAGGCCCCATCGTGATGTGGTTGTGATGGAGCAGGTCAAAGACACTCCCTTCGAGCACGGCGTGATCTACTGGCCGATCCGGCCACCGCGGACGTCGATGCTGGTGGTCGTGAAAGCGACGGTCGCCCTCGAGGACGGCTCGGCGCAGCTCGCGGAGAAGCAGGAGCCGACGACCGGCGCGCTCCACTGGGACGACGATCCCACTCGCTCCTACCGCCATCCGTCCGACTTCGCGCTGCTCAAGCCGCGCGGTGAGTGCTTCGTCGTCGGCTCGTGCCGCACGCTGACCGAGAGGCCGGTCGATCAGACGGTGCTCGGCTTTCGCATCGGCGACCTGCAGCGCTCCTTGCGCGTATACGGCGATCGCACCTGGGTGGGAGGATCGCCGAGCCGGCCGGTCCCCTTCACCGAGATGCCGCTCGCGTGGGAGCGATCGTTTGGCGGGCCCGGGAACGCGACGAACCCGGTCGGTCGCGGGCTCGCCGACGACGCGAACGGAGTCGCGTGGCTGCCCAACCTCGAAGATGCGAACCGACCCATCGCAGCGCGGGGCGATCGTCCGCCGCCCGCCTGCACGGCGCCGCTCGGCATGACCTGGCCGGCGCGAACGCGCTACGTCGGCACATACGACGCGAAGTGGCAGAAGACCCGCTCGCCCTGGCTCGCCGAGGACTTCCAGTTCGCGTTCTTCAACGAAGCGCCGCCGGAGCAGCAGATTGAGGGCTACTGGCGCGGTGATGAGCGCATCGAGCTCAAGCACCTGCATCCGCGCGTGCCGGCAGTGCGCGCCAAGCTGCCCGGCGTCCGCGCGCGGGCGTTCGTCGAGCGTGGCGACGCGTTCGACGAGGTGCCCCTCGTCCTCGACACCGTGACCATCGACGCCGATCGCGGGCTCGCGTTCCTCGTCTGGCGCGGGACGGTCGAGCTCTCCCACGATCGCCTCGCGCCGGACGGGATCGACCGACTCTTCCTGATGCACGAGCCCCTCGGCATGGCCTCGTCGGTCTCCGCGTGCCGCCAGCGTATGGGGGCTCGCATCGCCGCCGATCAGGCCGAGCTCGAATCGATGGCCGGGACGGCGCCGCCGGCGGCGCAGGAGCCCGGCGTCGACGACACGATTGACGATGCCGTCGGGGACCTCGCGGCGGTCCGCGCGGCGGCGGAGCAGATCCGCGCTGCGGAAGCGCCGCAGGAGGACGCCGGCGCCGCGGCCCTCGAGAAGCTGAAGCACGACCTCACCAACGCGGGCATCGACGTCGAGAAGATCCTCGCCGAGGCAGAGGGCCAAGAGCTCGCGATGCCGGAGCCCGCCGACACCGAGAAGCTGATCGAGCAGCTGCAGAACGGGCCCGTGCCGGTGCCGCCCGAGCTCATCGAGCAGCTCCGCAACCCCGAGCCCGAGCCCGAGGATCCCTACGAGCCGCCGCAGCCCGAGGAGCCGCCGGACCTGCGCGCGCTCGTCGTGGCGCTGCACCGCCAGAAGCGACCGATCCGCGGCGACTTCACGGGCGCCAACCTCGCGGGGCTGGATCTTCCCGGGCTCGACGCCTCGGACGCCATCCTCCTCGACGCAAACTTCCGGGGCGCGAACCTCACCGGCGCGCGCCTCGACGGCGCCACGCTAGTGCGGGCCGACTTCCTGAGCGCGGTCCTCTCCAAGGTCTCCGCGCGCGACGCGGACCTCACCGAAGCCGTGCTCGAGGACGCCAAGCTCGAGGGCGCGAACCTCGCAGGCGCCACGATGATCCGAGCCGAGCTCCAACAAGCGAAGCTGGACGGAGCGCGGCTGGACAAGGCCGACCTGACCAGCGCCGACCTCGAGGGAGCGAGCCTGCGCGAAGCGAGCTGCAACGCCACGGTCTTCAATCAAGCATCCCTGGCCGGCGCCACGTTCGAGCGCGCGAACCTGACGTCCGCGCGCTTCTACGGCGTGCGGGCGACGCAGATCAGCCTCGACCGCGCCGAGCTGGCGGGGCTGCGCGTAGGGCGCGGGGCCGATCTCAGCGGTAGCTCGGCGCGCGGGGCCAAGGCGCACGAGTCCCACTGGCGCGACTCGACGCTCGAGGGTGTCCGCTTCGACGGGACCATGCTCATGGGCGCGGACTTCAGCCAGTCGCGGATGGCCGGCGCGGTCTTCGTCGGCTGCGTGCTGCGGCGCGCGCGCTTCATCGAGGGCCAGCTCGAAGGAGCCCGGCTCGACGGGGCGGACATGTACGAGGCCACCTTCCGCGAGGCTGATCTCACGGGCGCGACCTTCCGCAACGCGAGCCTCTTCCGCGCCGACTTCTACCGAGCCCGGGGCGACCGAGTGGACCTCTCGGGGGCCAACGTCGACGGGACCATGTGGGACGGGCGATGATCGACGACGGCGAGCACGAGTACCTCCGGGAATTCCTGGAGGCCGACGACATCGACCTGAGCAAGGCGCGACGGGCGCAGCGCACGCGGGTCACGACCCGAGAGGAAGTCGAGGCGCTCCTCGAGAAGAAGCTCGGCCTCGTCTCGCTCTCCATCGAAGGCGTCGACCTGTCGGGCATCGAGATGACGGAATGCCTGATCAACGACGTCGCGTTCACGGACGTCTCGCTGGCCGGCGCGAACCTGACGAGCTCGGTGCTCTACGACGTGAAGATGACGCGCGTCGACCTTCGCGCCGCCGACCTCACGAAAGCGCAGATCCTCGGCAGCATCGAGATCGGTTTCGGCGAGGACGCTTCCGATGCGAGCGGGGCGACCCTGGTCGAGCTCGCCGCGGTCGGGATGGATTCTCGGCGCCCTGAAGATGCAGGGCGCCAACCTCGCGCGAGCGGTGCTCCGGGACGCCAAGCTGAACGCGGTCGTCTTCGGGCCGGCCGACCTGAGCGAAGCGGATCTCACCGGCGCGCAGCTGCGGATGGCGGACCTGGCCGGCGCCGAGCTCTCGAAGGCCGACCTGAGCGGCGCCGACCTCACGCGGGCGGTGCTGAGCGGAGCGGCGCTCGACGAGTGCCGCCTCCGCGAAGCGCAGCTCGACGGCGCCGACATGACGGGAGCCTCGCTGGCCCGCGCGGATCTGCGAGGCGTCGACTTCACCACGGTGAGCGGCCTCCCGACCGAGCTCGAGGGCGCCAACCTCGCCGGCGCGATGTTTCTCTCGAAGTCGCTCCGCGGCGCGAAGCTCGATGACGCCGACCTGCGCGAGGCGGATCTGCGCGCCACCGAGCTGCAAGGAGCGTCGCTGCGCGGCGCCGACCTCTCGAACGCGGAGCTCACGCAGGCGAACCTCGAGGGCGCGGCGCTGAACGACGCCATCCTGCGCGAAGCCCAGCTCGACGCCGCGAAGCTCGTCCGCGCCGACCTGAGCGGCGCCGACCTCTCGAACGCGAACCTCGCCGAGTCGCGATCTCCGCGGCGTCTCGCTCGCGAGCGCGGTCCTCGCCGGCGCGGATCTCTCCCGCGCGCGCTTCGATTGCGGCGACCTCGCGTCGATGAGCTTCGCGGGCTGCGACCTCTCGGGCGCGGACCTCTCGGGCTGCGATCTCCTCGGGCTGTGACTTCGGCGGGGCGAACCTGAGCGACTGCGACTTCAGCAAGGCCACGCTCGTCAACGCGAGCCTCGCCCGCGCCACGGGGAAGAACCTCTCGCTCGCCGGGGCCGATCTGAGCGACGCGGACATGACGCGGCTGGCGCTCGAGGACGCCGACCTGAGCGGCGCCACGCTCACGCGAGCCCGCCTCGGACGCGCGACGTTGGTGCGCACCGACCTCACCGGAACGAGCTTCCTCCTCGCCGACCTCGACGGCGCCAATCTCTCCACGTGCACCATCTCGAAGACGCGCTTCGAGCAGACCTCGATGGCGAACGTCGTCGCGAACGGCCTGAGCTTTCGCGGCTGCAAGCTCGCGAACGTCGACTTCACCTCCGCCAATCTCGAGGAGGCCGACTTCGACGGCGTCGACCTCACGCAGGCGAACTTCTCGAAGGCCGTGCTCTCCCGCGCTCGCCTCGGTCGCGCCAAAGCGCGGCGGGCCATCTTCGTCGAGACGCGGCTCGACGAGGCGGATTCTCCGCGGCGCGGATCTCGCCGACGCGCAGCTGATGGGCGCCTCGGCGGTGCGGACGTCGTTCATCGAGTGCGACCTGAGCCGCGCGCGCTTCGACGGAGCGGACGCGCGGGGAGCCAAGCTCGCGGTCGCGCAGCTGAACCAGGCCTCGTTCGCACACGCGGCCGTCGACGCGGCCGACTTCACGCGCGCCTCGCTGCGGCACGCCGACTTCCATCGCATCACGTGCGACAAGACCATCTGGACCGACGCCGACACCTTCGGCGCCACCCACACCGACGAGAAGCGAGCGCGAGCGGAAGACTTCGTGCCGACCGGAGGATGACGATGAGCCAGGCAGAGCTGATTCCGTTTCCGGCGCTGGGGAAGCTCCTGAGCGACCCGAACCGGGTTCGCACCGAGGACGGCGTCGAAGCGTGCGTCGATGAGGGCGGGCAGGTGCTCCGCGTCCAGGCGCCTGGCGGCGAAGTGCTCTTCACCTATTCGGTCCGCACGGGTCAGGCGACGGTGCACACCCGAGGCGAGCTCCGGCTCGCTTCCGAGAGCGGCAACGTCGCGATTGAAGCAGAGGACACCGTGCACATCCGAGGCGGGCGCAAGGTGAAGATCGACAGCGTGGAGACCGAGCTCGAGAGCGATTGACTGCGGGCGACGGCGCGCGAAGGCCGCTTCACGGTCAAGGACGCGATTTTCTCGGCCGAGCGCATCGAGACGGCGGTCCGCACCGCCCGCACGGTGGCCGGAGTCGTGGAGCTGCGCGCCGGACGCGTGGTAGAGCGAGTCCGTGACTCGTTCCGCGAGGTCGAGGGCGTCGCGCAGACCCGCGCCGGGCGGCTGCGCATGGTCGCCAAGGACGCGTTCCACCTGCTCTCGCACCGCGCGACGATCAAGGCCGAGGACGACCTCGCGCTGATGGGTGAAGAGATTCCATCTCGCATGACGAAAACGACGGAGGACGACGGAATGAGCAGTGACCCTGGTCAGCCCCCGAACGGTGGGGATCAAGTTCGCATCGACATCGACTGGTCGGATGAGCCGATGCCCGTCTACTCGAACGGGGCCCAAATCGTGCACACTCACCGGGAGTTCTCGGTCGCGTTCACGGAGTTCGCGCCCTTCGCCGGCCGCCGGCCCAGCCCCTACCCCACGCGTCCCGGCGAATCGTCCGAACGCGCACGTGTGGTGAGCTCGGTGCGCCTCCCGCCCGACGTGTTCTTCCAGCTCATGGCGGCGGGCGCCTCGAACTGGAACAAGTTCGTCGACTCCTTCGGCGGGCCCATGGCCGAGAAGATGCCGAAGTTCCAACTCGTCGGCGGCGAAGGCGTGCCGCCGCTCGAGCATGCGCCGGGCGCGCCGCAATCGGAGGAATGATGGTTTACGTGAGCACGAACATGGCGGGCATGACGCTCGCGTTCCCGAACGTCTGCCTGACGCCCTCGGCGCCGAGCCCCATCCCGGTGCCGTATCCGAGCATCGGTCAGTGCGCGACGGCCAGCGCACCGACGTGCTCGATGATGGTCAAGATCCTCAACAAGAACGTGTTGACCTCCAAGAGCGAGGTCCCGAAGACGAACGGGGACGAGGCGGGCACCAACGGCGGCGTGACCTCGGGCATGTTCGGCGGTACCTGCAAGCGGACCCAGACCTCGATGAAGGTGAACGTCGAGGGCGCACCGCTCGTCACCCTGCTGCAGCTCATCTCGAGCAACGGCCCGAGCCCGAACGCGCCGGTCGGGAACCAGCTTGCGCCGAGTCAGACCAAGGTCATGTGCCCCGGCTGATCGCGCACGCTTCCCATCGAAGAGACGCCGGCCCTCCTCGCGGAGCGGCCGGCGTTTCTTCTTTCACGAGATGCTGCGCACGCCCAACGAATTCGTGCGATCGACACATCAAATGACGAACGCCGGCCACTCGATCGAGTTGGCCGGCGTTCTCGTATCGGAACGCGCGTCTCGCGACGGCGATCAGGCGTCGTCTTCCAGCTCGAAGACGATGTTGCCGCGCGTCTTGATGCGGCTCTGCGTCGCGTTGTCCGCGATCACCGGGCTCGTCGTGTCCGCGTTCGGGATGGCGCCCATGATTACGGGGCGGTCGGGATCGCCCTCGAGGTGGATCACCGCCACCTCCGTGCCCACGTGGAGGGGCAGGTGCATCCCGTATCCCGCGCCGGCGGAGGCCTGCGCCATGCGAATCCAGCGGGACGCTCTCCCACCCGCGGCCGCGGCGACGTCGTAGGGCATGATCACCTTGTAGCGGCCCAGCTCGTCGATCGGCGCCGCCGTCGTGTCGGTGATCTCGCCGTCGATCACGGCGTGCATGAAGCCGTGGATGCACGGCTTCTCGGTCTCGCGCGCGGGCCGGAAGGCCACGGTGGCCGGGATCGCGCGCATCGACTGCGCGAACACGCCGCCCTCGCTCTGACCGTCGAGCGTCGTCGTGACCTCGGTGATCACGTACTCGCCTTCCAGGTCCGCCAGCGGCATCCCGCTCGTCTGGAAGCGTTGGCCGACGCTCAGGCCCGGCGCCCGGAACGAGGCCGAGAACCGGACGCGGTCCACCATCAGCTCTTCGGCTCGACGCTGCGCGAGGATGATGCCGGTCGGCTCATCCTTGAAGTGCTCGCCGTAGTACCAGCGCTCGCCGTAACCCGTCGTCTGGTCGGCGGGGCGCGTGGCACGGAGCTGGAGCTGCCGCTCGCGCATCGTTCCGTCCTCGCCGAGGTAGGAGGTTCGCCAGTTGTAGTCGCGCACGATCACTTCGCCGGTCTGCGGCCGGGTGACGCGCGTCATCGGGCCGATCCAGCCCGTCGCCCGCGCATCGGTCGGGTTCGGATCGAAGTGGAGCTGATCGTAGGTGGAGCTCGTGGTGAGGCTGCGGTTGTCATCGACGATGACCATGGTCTCGCCGTCCGGGCCCTGCTCGAAGAAGTAGAACGCCCCCCAGTGCTCGAGCAGGCGGCTGACGAACGCGAAGTCGCTCTCCGCGTACTGGACCGTGTACTCCTCGCTCGGGTAGGTGCCGAGGACGCTGAGCTGATGCGCGATGCCGTGCTCGTTCAGGACGGACGCCACGATCTCCAGCGCCGTCTGCCACTGGAAGACCCGCGAGCGCACCGTCTTCTCGAGCCGGCAGAGCTTGGGGACCAGCACCGCCTGATAGACGAGGTGCGCCGGGTCGACCGTCGGCTCCAGCGTCAGCTCGCGCAGGATCCCGCCCGTGTCCTGGTCGCCGAACGTGAAGCGGCAGGGCGCCGAGAAGAGCGCGTCGATCGCCTCGCTCGAGAGGCCCTGATCGACCTCCGACACCAGCTCGAGCGTGTACTCGTAGGGTCTGCCCAACGCCGCTCGGCCGTGGACCTTGGCCAGCGTGAGGTCGGCCAGATCCGGGTCGTCCGCGTCGCTGGTGAAGGTGAGGGAAAGAGGCTCGCTCATGTCTCGTGCTCCCATCGTGCGCGCCGAAATCCGCGCTAGCCGCGGGATCCCGTGATGCGGTAGTAGGCCCGCGCGAATGCGGAGCCGAAGAGGTACTTGGTGAAGCGCTCGCCGGTGGCCATCTCGAGGTGCTTGCCGACGTAGCGGTAGTAGTTGCCGGCGGCGCGGAAGGGCCAGAGCACGTCGCCGAAGCCGATCGAGGTCTTGGCCAGCGCGCCCGGCGCTTCGGCGCCGATGCCCTGCGGCGAGAGCACGCTGAGGACGGCGCGCGTTCCCTCGGCGGCGCCGCGGATCATGGCGATCTGGTGGAGGACGATCTCCGCGAAGCCGCGGGCGAGCTCGTCGATGCGCGCCGCGCCTTCGACGTTCGGATCGAGGAGATAGGCCAAGAGCTCCCGCGAGCCGGGCAGCGCCGGGAGACTGTTCTCGGAGCCGGGCTCCACGCCGAGCTCGCTCCGGATCTGCGTCTGACTCTCCCGAAGATCGAGAAAGGCGGAGGCGAACGCTTCGAGGACGGCGCCGATCCGTTGCAGCGCGTCATAGGGGTTCTCCCATTGACCGGCGACGGTGGGCGCGAGAACCCGCAGCACCTCGGCGACGTCGCCACCGCCTCCGGCACCGCCCGTCGACTGCTCGAACGCGCGCGGAAACGAGTCGGCAAGCAGGCTGGTGCGGACCTCGCGCTCGGTCTCGGTCGGAGCCGCCTCGAGCGCCTGCTTCAGCTCGGCATCGAGCCGCGTCCGAGCCTCTTCGTAAGCCGCATAGAGAGGCTTGATCCGGTCGAGCAGGTCCCGTTGCCGCTGGGCCATCTCCTTGATGGCCTCGAGCGGCACCGAGAGGTCATCGCCCGAGAACGAGGTGGCGATGGTCTTCGCGAGATCGTCGACGCTCATCTCGCTCGCGCCACCGAGCGCCACCGTCCCACCCGCGCCGACGCCCTTGGCCTGCCGGCGCGTCCCGCCGAGCTGGAACGCGGAGGCGCGGCGGGACAGGATCTGATCGGCCTTCAGCGCCATCCGCACGAAGCGGAAGCGCAGCGGGCCGATCTCGAGCTTCGTGTCCTCGCTCAGCTCGATCTCGACGTTCTTCTCGAGGCGGTCCTTTCCGAGAAAGGTCCCGTTGGTCGATCCGAGGTCGAGGAAGCGCGTCCCCGCGTCGTCGAAACGGACGAGCCCGTGCCACTGCGAGACGAAGCCCTCGTCGATGGCGAGGTCGTTGAGAGCGTTGCGGCCGATGCGGACGGGCGAGCGCTTGAAGCCCGCCTCGACACGAGCGCCCGAATCCTGGTTGGTGATCTCGATCAGCAGTGGGAGCACGGGCACTCGCTCGCGCGCGACGGCGCTCAGGGCATCTTGTTGAACGAGGGATCCGGCGCGCCGCGGAGGCAGCCCAGGATCCACGGATAGGTCGAGGTCACATGGTATCCGTACTGGCCGTCGACCGTCATGCCGTTGCACTCGTCGAGATCGCCCGCGCCGGTGAACTCGTAGTCGTCGATGTACGTGCCGTCGTAGGAGCCTCCCGGACCGCTCGGACGGGTGCCGCTCTTGAGCGTGTAGCCGGAGACCGCCGCTCGGACCGACGTGCCGTCGTCGAAGTAGGGGCCGTAGATCGGGAAGCCGTCCGCGGCGAAGCCGATCACGGGCGAGGCGGCGCTGCCGTCGCCGTACATCGCCAGCGGGTCGCCGTGGTAGTGGTAGCGCCCGTCGGGCTGGGTGTGCGCGTTGTGGGCGTCGGTCCCGAAGTTGGCCGAGGGCGACATCGGATCGTAGCGCCAGGGCGTCGACAGATCGCTGCAGCCGATGCGTCCGTCGCCCACGCCGTAGCAGCCGGCGGAGAGGAGATCGACGGCCACGCCGTTGAGCATCACCGCGTCGTAGCTGCGCAGGTCGAGCGCCGTGGGCGAGCTCGCCATGGCGGGGTTGCGAGGGATGGAGAAGGTCTTCTCGATGGTCGTGGTCGGCGTGGCGAAGTGCGCGCTCGCGTCGTCGAAGTCGTGGTTCGGGATCGCGTTCGAGGTGAGCTGGCAGGCGCTGTCGCCGGCCACGATCTCGACCTGCCCGTCGAAGTGCATGGCGCGCTGGATGTCCATCACCGACGCCATGTAGCTGTGGGCGTAGTCGGCGCAGTCGCCGCTCTGGTTGGTGAAGGTGGCGTCGGTGATGTCGACCGCGCCGCCACCGTCGACGGTGCCGGAGTCGCTCCCGCCGTGGGACGTACCGGAGTCGCCTCCGCCGGTCGCGGTGCCGGAGTCGCCTCCGCCGGTCGCGGTGCCGGAGTCGGCCGTAATCACCGTGCCGTCACACCCGATGAGCGCGAAAGCCGTAGCCAGAACAATGCAGGTCTTCTTCATGCTGCTCCTCAACCGCAGGATCCGATCATCGCCATCGCGCAACCGGCGGTGCACGAATCACAGCCCAGGCTGCCGTCGTGGCAGGTTTGCCCGGACGGGCAGTCCAGGTCGCCGTAGCACTGGCCAGGCATCGGGCGCGGCACGCAGATGCCCAGGCCGCCGGCCGTGCAGCTCCCTCCGTAGCAGTGGCGCGCCACCCCCCCGGGGCCGTCGGGGCAGTCCGCGTCGGCGTAGCAGCAGCGTGGAGGCATGCCGGTCGTCGGCGGCACGAGATCGCAGGTTCCGCCCGCGTCGGGCCGAGGCGGCATCGCGCCATCCGGCGGCGGCGGCGGCGCGCCATCCGGACGAGGCGGCGGCGCGCCATCCGGTCGAGGCGGCGGCGCGCCATCCGGTCGAGGCGGCGGCGCGCCATCCGGTCGAGGCGGCGGCGCGCCATCCGGTCGAGGTGGCATCGACGCGTCCATCCCAGCGTCGCTCCCCGGAGGTCCGGCGTCGTCGAGGATGACACCGCCACCGCACCCGATCGCGAAGAGCCCGACCACTACCGACCATCGCCAAGTCATGAATGCACTTTGACCTCCGAGGCATCTCGGACGCCAGCGAGATCGGTTTCATGAGGTTTACGGCGGCGCGCCTCGGCGCGAGGGCGTCAGGGCGTCGAGGCCCAGTTGGGCTGCCTGCCATCGAAGGGCAAAGTGGCCATGTCCCAGCCCGGCGGGATGCAGACCGGGGAATGCGGTGCCACCCCCCGCAGCGACCCGCACACCAAGCCACCCTGGCACGCGTGCCCCTGGTCCATCGGAAAGCACTCGCGCAGACAATGCTTGACCGTCGGCTGCCCGCCGCCCCCGATCAGCGTGACGCAGAACCCGTTCGGGCAGTTGTCGTCGGTGTCGCACCACATGGAGCAGACGCCCGTCGTTCCGTAGTCCGTGCTCGTCCCCTCGATGACCATGCAGAGGCCCGGCGTGGGACACTCCCGGAGCGTGGTGCAGGAGTTCGTCCCGTCGAAGCGCTCGGAGTCGATGGACACGCACGAGCCGGTGGTGGGAGGTCGCGCCATGGCCTGATGGGGCCACTGGCAGTCGATCCCGACCGGGCAATCATGGGACGCGCTCGAGCAGCTCGAGAGGCAGAATCCGTCGACGCAGCGCGCGTCGCTCCCGAGAATCGACGGTGCAATCCGGGTCGGAGCCGCAGTGGTAGGTGCAGTAGCCCTTGCTGCTGCCCTGGACGAGGCTGCAAACCTCGTTTTCGCAGTCATCGTCCGACTGGCAGACGTGTCCCTGATCAGGCGCGTAGTGGCAAAGGTAGTCGCTGCGACAGTGGAAGTCCGGAGGGCAGTGGGCGGGCCCTCCGTCGCCGTGGCACGCATACGTGTTGTCGTGCAGCGTGGGGACGCACCCGCTCGTGAGCAGCGCGAGGACCAAGACCGAGCACCTCACCACGTCGCCCCCAACCGGACGCCGAACGCCGTCGGCGCGGGGCTACCCGCATCGGCCGAGCTCGCGACGCCGAGCCAGATGCCGCCGAACACCGCCGTCGCGCCACCGAGCGCGAGCGCCGCGATGCCGGTGGCGGTCAGCGGCGCGGCGCGGCCGTACGCCCCCGAGAGGCTCGACCACTCCGTCCCCGGCCCCGCGTTCTGGACCGTCGCGACATCGACCAGACCGGCCACCAATAGCGCGATGCCGATCGCCGCCACGACCGCGCCGACGATGGTCACGACGGTCGGCGGCATGGGGTCCGGTGGCGGCGGCGGCGCGGCGACCACGGGCGCCGCGGGAGCCGGAGCGGGAGCGGTGAGGGGCTCGGGCGTGTCGAAGACGATGGGCAGCGGCTCGTTCTCGCCGCCGCGCACTGTCCAGCGCCCGTCCCACGAGCGCGCGGCGGTACGAACGACGACCGCATGCCGGCCGACCGGCAAGAGGAGCGTGCGATCCGCATCGCTCTCGGCTTCGTGCCCGTCCACGAGGATCGTCGCTCCCTCGGGGACCGCGTCGAGATCGTAGCGACCCACGAAGTCGTAGGCGCGCTCGAGGGTGTCCGTCACCTCCGCCCGCTGGGCGTCCGTCAGGGGCCGGCGCTCGGCGGCGAGGGCCTGGCGCAGGTTTCGGATCGCGTCGGGATAGTCGCGCACTTCGAACGCCACCATTCCGATGCCCCGCAGCGTGCGGGCGTTCGGGAAGACGGCATGGGCCTGCCGAAAGAGCACGCGGGCCTCTTCGAAGCGACCGGCCGCGGACTCCTCGAGAGCCTGCTGCACGAGCTGCTCGTACTCCGGCGGCGGGCTGTCCTCCGGCTCTGCTTGCGCGGCGGCGAGCGACGTGACGAAGAGGATGGGAAGAAAGGAGGCGAGAAATCGGCGTCGCATCAGAAGTCGTCCGCTCGGAGAGTACCAGCACGGGTCCGGACGCTCGACTCCGGAGGCTCGGGCTCCTCGGGGGCGGGTGCGCCGGTTCGGGATCCCCGTTGGCGGCGCGTACAGGTCGGTGGGCGGAGCGACGAGGCGAGCGATGCGGGACGCGACGCGCGGGCGGCGCGGCAGAAGAGTCACCGTCTCGCGGCGGCTCGTGGGTCTCCGGCACAGCGTCGGACGGATCGGCGCCCGAAGGCAGACCGTCCGCCGGATCCGCGCCCGAAGGCACGCTGTTGGGCGGGGTCGCGCCGGTGGGCAGGTGCTCCGACGGTTCCGCGCCGGAAGGCTCGTCGGACGGATCCTCGCCGGACGGCGAGAGATCGCTCGGATGTGTGGACGGATTGTCGTTGCCTTCGACGCCCGGGTTCGCGGTGGTGTCGATTGCCGCTCCCGGCGCGTCGCTCGCGTCGTCACCGGTCGAGAGCGCCACCACGACGGAGACCACCACGAGCCCGATGACCACGAGCACGACGGGCACGAACGAGCGGCGACGGCGCGGCACGGCCATCTCCGCCGAAGGCGCCTCCAACGTCGCCTCCATGCCGCTGATCACCTTCGGGGCCGGCCTGTCGGACTTCGTGGTGCCTGTCTTGGATTTCTCGGAAGAACTCGCGTCGACGAGGGACGAGCGGGCGCGCTCGACGATGCGGGAATCCGTCTCGCCGGTCTTGGGCGTGTGCACCCGCCGCGGCGCCTCGAAGCGGACGCCGTCACCGAAGGGCTCGAGCGCCCGCGCGAACGCGGCCACGTCCTCGAAGCGATCGTCACGCTCGCGGGCGAGCGCCTCGAGCACCACGTCGCAGAGCTCGTCGGGCAGCTCCGGGCGCAGATCCTTGGGCGAGCGCACGTCGCCGGTGAGGATCTCGAGCAAGAGCGCGTTCAGGCTCCGCGACCGATAGGGGAGCTGCCCCACCAGCATCTCGTAGAGGATGAGCCCGAGAGAGTAGAGGTCGCAGCGCGGGTCGAGCGCCACCTCCTCTCCGAGCTGCTCGGGCGCCATGTAACGCGGTGTGCCCACGATCGCGCCCGAGTGGGTGAGCGACGCCTGGCCGTGCTCCTGCCCGAAGGGCTTGGCCACCCCGAAGTCGAGCACCTTCGTGTCGTAGGGCGTCCCGTCGACGTCGCAGAGGACGAAGAGGTTCTCCGGCTTGAGGTCGCGATGGAGGATCCCCGCCTGGTGCGCGGCCGTCACGCCGGCCAGCGCCGGCATCAAGAGCTTCACCGCCTCGGCCGGCTCGAGCGGTCCTTCGTCGAGCACCTCCCGGAGGCTCTTGCCCTCGAGGTAGTCCATCACGAGGAAGATCGCGCCGTCGTGATCGCCGACGTCGAGCACGCCCACCACGTTCGGATGCGAGAGCCTTCCCATCGCCCGCGCTTCGCGGAGAAAACGCTCGCGGCGCTGCGGGTCGTCTTCGAGGAGCCACTTCACGGCCACCGTGCGGCCCGTGATGCGATGACGGGCGCGATAGACAATACCCATCCCGCCGCGGCCGAGCGTCTGCTCGACCTCGTACTTGTCACCGACGAGGGTCCCCGGCTGCGGCTCCGATGCGTTCATCGAACCGGGGGCAGCTTACCACCGGCGGATTCGCTCGTGCTGCCTCGAGGTGGCTCTACCGACAACATACAGCACACGCCCACATTCGTTCGCAATCTATCATCTCCGGGGTGGGAGGAATCGTCTGGAGAACCGGACACCCGCCGTCCGAAGGCTTGGATCGAGACCTCGAGAAGGCGCGCATCCCTCGCGCCGCCGCCATGGCATTTCGATTGCCAAACCCGACGCTCGTGCCCTCCGCGCTCACGGCGGCCCATCGCCCGCGGCCTGATAGAATCCGCCGCCGCCCCTCTTGGGCGCGCATCGGAAGGGCTCTCGTGCCCCAATCCTCACCACGACTCGACGCCGGAACGTTCCGCCGCGGGGCGCGCGATCGTGCTCTCGAGCGGCTCGTGCGCATGCGCCTCTGGGTGGTGCCGGTGCTCGGGACCGTCGCCCTCACCTTCGCCGTCGTCGAAGATACGCTCTGGCGGCGCGTGGTCCTCGCGGTGGTGGTCGGCGTCCTCTTCACGCTCTCCGTCGCGGAGTTCCTGCGCATGCGGCGCCAGGGCCCGGACGCGATCCTCCTCCCGCTGAACTTCGTGGTGATGGTCACCTGCCAGATCGGTGTGATCGTGGCCACGGGCGGGCTCTTCAGCCCGGTCGTGCCCGTCCTCCTGGTCATGTCGCTGGTCCCGGCGCTCCTGCTCGACCGGGTGGCCGGCGTGGTGGCGATCGCGTCGCTGGAAGTGCCGGCTGTCTGGGCGCTCGCCTGGGCCCACACGCACGCGTTTCCCACCGCGACGCTGATCCCAGAGACCTTCGGCGGGGCCAGCGCGCTCGAGCACGGGCCGGCGCCCTGGGTCGCCGCCAGTATCTACACGGTGATGGTCGTGGTGGCGACGGGGATCGGCCGGGGGCTGCGAATCGATCTTCGCTTCGCTCTTCGACGAGGCGATGCAGGAGCGGGACCGCACGCTCGCCCTTCACGCCGAGCAGCGCCACACGCTGACGACGCTCAGCGCCGAGATCGCCCACGAGCTCAAGAACCCGCTGGCCAGCATCAAGGGGCTGTCCGCGCTGGTCGCCAAGGACGTGAACGGCAAGACCGCCGAGCGGGTGACGGTGCTGCGGCGCGAGGTGGACCGGATGCAGAGCATCCTGGAGGAGTTCCTCAACTTCTCCCGCCCCTTGGTGCCGCTCGCGCTCGCGGAGACGGATCTGGCGCATCTCGCGCACGACGTCGCGCGGCTGCACGAAGGGACGAGCGGCGAGCGCGGCGTCGAGATTCGGGTGGACTCGACCCACCCGGTCGAGCTCACGTGCGACGCGCGCAAGGTCCGCCAGAATCCTGATCAACCTCGTGCAGAACGCGCTGGACGCGAGCCCGCGGAGCGCGGAGGTATTGGTGCGCGTCGAGGCGAGCGCGGAGGGCGCGCGGGTCGCGGTCCTCGACCGTGGCGCGGGCGTGGCTCCGGAGGTACGCGAGCGGATTCTTCGAGGCCGGTGTGACCACCAAGGAACAAGGCTCCGGCCTCGGGTTGGCGATGGCCCGCTCGCTGGCGCGGCAGCACGGCGGCGAGCTGACCCTCGAGGCGCGGGCGGGCGGCGGCTGCGAGGCCCTGTTGACCCTTCCCGAGGCGCCGGATGGGGCGATGGAGGAGACGAGATGACACCGCGCGTGCTGGTGGTGGACGACGACGAGGGCGTGCGCTTCACGGTGCGCGGCCTGCTCGAAGACGCGGGGCTGGAGGTCGCGGAGGCCGCCGACGGCGGGGCAGCGCTCGAGGCGCTGGACGCCGAGACCTTCCACCTGGTGATCACCGATCTCCGCATGCCGCGCATGGACGGGCTCACTCTCCTCGCCCGCATCCGCGAGCGCCCCTCGCCGCCGCGGGTGATCCTGATCACCGCCCACGGGTCCGAGCGGGCGGCGGTCGAGGCGATGAAGCAAGGCGCCTACGACTACTTCACCAAGCCCTTCGAGCCCGACGAGCTCTTGGCGGTGGTCGAGCGCGCGGTCGAGTCGGTCGTCCTCAGCGCCGACAAGGAGCGGCTGGAGGCGGAGCTCAACCTCGCGCGGTCGATGGTCTTCGTCTCGCCGGCGATGAAGCGACTGGCGCTGCTGGTGGCGCGGGTGGCGCCCAAGGAGGTCACGGTCCTGATCACGGGCGAGAGCGGGACCGGCAAGGAGCGACTGGCCGAGGCGGTGGTCCGGGCCAGTCGCCGCGCGGAGAAGCCCTTCGTGCGCTTCAACTGCGCCGCCATCACGCCGGAGCTGGCCGAGGCGGAGCTCTTCGGGCACGCCCGCGGCGCGTTCACCGGCGCCGTCCGCAGCCGGGCGGGGCTCTTCCGGGAGGCCGACTCAGGCACGCTCTTCCTCGACGAGATCGGCGAGCTCGATCCGCGCACGCAGGCGAAGCTGCTGCGCGTGCTGCAGGAGGGCGAGCTCCGGCCCGTCGGCGAAGACCGGCCCGTGAAGATCGACGTGCGCATCGTGGCGGCCACCCACCGCGATCTCGACCGCATGGTGCGCGAGGGCAGCTTCCGCGAAGACCTGCTCTATCGGTTGCGGGTGGTGAACCTGCACGTGCCGCCTTTGCGGGAGCGGCTGGAGGATGTGCCCGCGCTGGCCACCCACTTCCTGGACGAGTACGCGTCGCGCTTCGGCGCGGGGCCCTTCGAGACCGACGGCGCGCTGCGCGAGCGGCTCTGCGGATATCGCTGGCCGGGGAACGTCCGCGAGCTCTCCAACGCGATCGAGAGCCTGGTCGCGCTCTCGCCGCCGGACCGGCTCGACGTCGCGCTCCTGCCGACGGACTCCCCGGGCAGCGAACCGAGCGCGCGGGCGACGCTGGAAGAGCGGCTGGCCGCCTACGAACGGGGGCTCCTGGTGGCGGCGCTCGAGGCCGCGGACGGAAACCGCACCGAGGCGGCGAAGTCCCTCGGCATCGGTCGCGCGACGCTCTACGAGAAGCTCAAAAGGCACCACCTCGGCCGCGGTGACGCCTGAAGCCGCGCCGCGCTCTCTCCGACGAACGGACGGACGAAGCTCCCCGACCGAGGACGATGCCGCCACGGCACGGAAGATGCTCGTTCATCGGGTCGGAGGACGCGATGAAGTTCGTCATCGAGATGCCCGACATCACCTCGTGCGCCGTGCGGCAGTGCGCGTACAACCTCGACGGCTCCTGCCACGCCAAGGCGATCACGATCGGCGACGGGACCCACCCCGGCTGCGACACCTTCGTGCGCTCGCGCCGCCACACCTCGGAGGCCCCCAAGGGCGGCGTCGGCGCCTGCAAGGTGGAGGCGTGTCGCCACAACCGGGACCTCGAATGCAGCGCCGACGCCATCCGCGTCGACCGCCGCGGCGGGAGGCCTTGCTGCGTGACCTACGAGACCGACTGAACGGTCCGGCCGGGTGACGCACCACCGGGCGGTGGCACGCCCCCTGCCCCGAACGGGAGCGTGGCGGACGAAGCGGAGAAGCGCCCCCTCACGATCCTCGTCGCGATCACCGCCAACTTGGTCATCGCGGTCGCGAAGTTCGTGGCCGCGGTGTTCTCGGGCAGCTCGGCCATGTGGTCCGAAGGGATCCACTCGGTGGTCGACACCGGCAACGAGGTGCTCCTCCTGATCGGCGTGCGGAGGAGCCGTAAGAAGCCCGACATTCACCATCCTTTCGGGTACGGAAAAGAACGTTACTTCTGGAGCTTGATCGTCGCGATCCTGCTCTTCGGCATCGGCGGCGGAATGTCCATCTACGAGGGCATCCGCCACCTCGCTCTTCCGCGCGAGCCGGGTGATCTGCTCTGGAGCTACGGCGTCCTGGCCGTCGCGCTCGTGGCGGAAGGTACATCGTGGCTGATCGCCGTGCGCTCCGTTCAGCACGAGGACACCGAAGGGTCCTTCTTCCGCAAGCTGCACCGCAGCAAGTCCCCAGGGAACTTCGTGGTGGTGGGCGAGGACAGCGCAGCGCTGGCCGGCATCGTCACCGCGTACGCGGGCATCGGGCTGAGCGCTTGGCTCGACACGCCGGTGCCGGACGCGGTCGCGTCGATGGTGATCGGCCTCATCCTCTGTGCGACCGCCGTCTACCTCATCGTGCAGAGCAAGAAGTTCCTGATCGGTGAGAGCGCCGACCCCGAGATGGTGCGCGCCATTCGAGCGCTCGTCGCGGCGCACCCCGCGGTGGAGCAGGTCGGCTACCCGATGACGATGCACTTCGGACCCGACGACGTGCTGGTGAACCTCGACATCCGCTTCGACGCCCGGCTCGGGTCGATGGACCTGGCGCGGCAGATCGACGACATCGAGAAGCGCGTGCACGAGCGCTACCCGTCGGTGAAGCGCGTCTTCGTCGAGGCGCAGCTCGAGGCCGGCGGCAACGCGGGACGCCACGCGTTCGAGACGGACCAGCAAGGTCCCATCGGAGAGCCCGAGCCGACGTGACCTCCCACGCGGGCGGGATGGAGATGCGCGACGACGCGGCGCGTCGAGCCGGGCGCGTGCTCAACGACGCAGCGCGTCGAGCTCGAATCGAGAGTCCCTCGAGCGCGCGCGCCGGGTCCGGCATCAGCCGCGCGTCGGCAGAGAGCCCCATTCGCACCTCGCCGGCGTAGCTCACGATGCTCACGCCCAGCCCGACCCGGCCGCTCTGCGGCACCCAGAACATCAAGGTGCGGAATCCTCCGGCCCGCCAAGTACCGCGGCTCCCTCGGGCCGGGGACGTTGGTGAGCACCCCCGTGGTCTTCGCCCCGAGGAAGCGGACGATGAGCTCCTCCACCCAACGCGGCACCGTGCCCGCGATCTGCATCATCGCCAGGAGCACGTACGCCTCGGGGGAGCGCTTGAGCCGGTCCATCCTCCGCTTGACCTCGCGAAAGCGAGCCCAGGGATCCTCGATCCACAGCGGCAGCTCCAGGAAGACGAGGCCGAAGGAGTTGCCGAGCCCGGCCATCTGCGCCGGCGTCCGGAGGTTCACCGGGACGGCCATCCGCAGAATCGAACCCGCGCGGGTCCTCGCCCCGCTCGCGCAGGTAGCGCGAGAGCGCGCCCGTCGCGGCGGCCATCAGGACGTCGTTCACCGTCCCGCCGAGGCTCCGACCGAATCGCCTTCACCTCCGAGAGCGGCAGCGGCGGCGACCACGCCGCGCGCTTCACCGTTCCGAGCGAGCCGCGCAGGAGCGAGGGAGGCTGATTCGAGAGGGTGGCCAGGCGCGCGAGGTCGGCGACCACGACCGGCACGCCGCGCACGGAGCGCACGAGCTGCTCCCGTCCGAGCGAACCGAGCGCCCGCCCCAGCGGCCCCGGCGTGTCCAAGGCCGGCGACGGGCGCATCGCCACCGCCGCTTCGGCGACGTCGTCGGTGAGGCTCAGCATGACGTACATGAGCGCGAAGCCGTCTGCGATGCAGTGATGGAAACGGGCGACCAACACCGTCCGGCCATCGTTCGGGTTCTCCAGCGCGTGCAGCTCCCAGAGCGCGCGTTCCATCGAGAGCGGCGTGCTGACCAGCTCCTCGATCGCCCGTCGGAGCACTCGCCGGTCGGCCGGCTGCGGCAGCACCCGGTGCACGACGTGCCGAGACACGCGAAAGCCCGGATCGTCCTCCCAGCGCGCCCAGTGCCCGCGTCCCGTGCGGATGCGCCGCCGGAGGCGCGGGAATGCTTCGATGCGCGCCTCGATGGTGCGCTCCAACCGCGCGATGTCGAGCGGCTCGTCGAAGGTCAGCACGCCCGTGACCGTCATCGGGTTGTTCGGCCGCTCCATGCGGAGCCAGGCGTGATCGATCGGGCCGAGCCGGCGCCCCATGCGCGGACAGGTATGCCCCGGGCGCGTACATGCACCCGGACGGAGCGAGTCCGGGGACGAAAATTGCCGAGGCCCGCGACGCATCACGCGTCGCGGGCCACCAGCAATCCCCGTGGAGGTGACTTCAGAACGCGGCACCCAGGGAGAGCACCAGGCGACCCGCGCCGAACCCGAAGGTGCTCGGCCGGGCGGCGTTGTCACCGTGTCGGATCGTGGCCGACGTCGCCGTCGGCGGCGTGGCGCCGAAGTTCGACACGAAGTTGGTCGTCTTCGTCGTCTCGCCGGAGTTCTCCGACTGAGCCACCTGCATCTCTACGTCCATGGCGGCATAGATCGGACCGGCAATCGGGATCTGATAGCCGATCCGCGCCATCCCTGCCACACCGACGCTGTAGTTGTTGGTCAGGAGGCCCTGCCCGGTGATCGCTTGCGGGAGCTGCGCCAGACCGGCGCCGTAGTTGTACTGCAGCGAGGTCTGGAAGGGGAAGATCACGCCGGCCGCGAGGTCCGCGCGCACCGCGCCGAATCCGGTGGGCACGTAGAGGCGGAAGCCGACCACGGCGGTGTGGTAGCTGATCTGCCCCTGCGTCCGGTCGAGGACTCCCGGCACCGAGCCGGTGCGGCTCCACGAGTGGTCGTACTCGTAGCTCGCGATCAGCGCGATGGGCCCGCCGAGCATGACGCCGGCCGTCGCGCCGACGTTGTATCCGCCGACCCACGGGAACGAGTAGTTCGTCGCGGAATTCTGGTTTACGTAATCGGTGTTTCCGAGCTGCAAACCACCACCGCCATTCGCCTCGATGAATACGTGACGGTCCTCCATGCTCTGCTGAGCGTTGGCGGTCCCCGCGGCGAGCGTGAGACCGCATACCAGGGCGGCTGCCATGAATCGTTGTGTCGCGTGCATGGCCCGGTGAGTTGCAGCGCCGATGCCATCCGAGCCGCGCTCCGAGCGCTCCGTTCGTCCTCGCTCGAAAACCACGCTGGCGGCGTACGAACGGGGGCTCGTCCGTGGCGCGCACGCGACGGCGTCGCACGCGGCGGCGTCCTCGGCCGAGGAGACGTCCTCCCCGGCGGGGAACGGTCCGAGCGGGCGCCCGCGCACGGCGGGCGGTCGGCGACGCGTCCATTCGCGCCGGCGTGGCGGGCGGGGGGCGCGCGCGTCTCTCCCGTCACGACCCCGCCCGAGCGTCCCGAGACGGCGTCATCGACCCTCCGAAGGGTCAGCCCGGGCGGTCGAGCTCCGGATAGCGCCGGAAGATGCCGTCCTCGTTGAAGGGGATGCAGCGCTCGGAGCCGCGGTAGGCGGCGATCCGCGGCCGCGCCCGCATCCGCGACCTCAGAATCGGCCAGCTGGGGATACGCGCTCGACCAGCTCGCGTAGTGCGCCGGGAATGCGTGCTCGAGCCCGTCCATCACCAGCATCATGGAGAGATCGACGTAGCTGAACCCATCCCGGAGCAAGTGGGACTCACCGTTCGCGGCGTTCCGCTCGAGGACGCGCTCGAAATAGCCGAGGAACTTGGGCACGCGCTCGGCGAGAAAGTGCTTCGTGTACTCCGCCGCCACCTCTCTCTGATCCTCGTAGTAGAGCGAGGGCGCGAGCGGGTGATGGGTGTCGTGGGTCTCGGCGACGAAGTCGGCGATGGTCAGCTCGAGCCCGTGCGCTTCGAAGCGGGGACGCTCCCCGTCGGGGACGAGCCCGTGCCGCGGCGCCAGGTAGAGCAGGATGTTGGCCGTCTGGGAGATGACCAGGTCGCCGTGAACCAGAACCGGGGGTGCGAAGGGCGCGAGGCCACCTTTCTCGCCGCGCAGCACGGACACCACGGCCTGACTGCCGTTGGCGCGTGCGGCGTCGAGATAGGGTGCGCCCGCCTCTTCCAGCGCGAGGCGGACGAATTCGCCGCGGCCCGGGATGGACGGCCAGTAGTAGAGCTCGTAGCCAGCTTCACGCATCGCTTCCCTCCCTGCAGGTGGCCTCGGTCGCTTTGGCGCGCCCACCCAACCGCGTCAAGGCCTCCTGCGGGCCTCCCAATCGGCGCGTGGCCAGCTCAGCGAAGCGCCTTCAAGAGGACGTCGGACGAGATGGGCTTGACGAGGTGGGCGTCGAAGCCCGCGGCGCGCGTACGGGCGCGGTCGCCTTTCTGCCCGTAGCCCGTCAGCGCGATCAAGCGAGGCGGCGCCGGCAGGTCGCGCAAACGATCGGCGAGCTCGAAGCCGTCCATCACCGGCAGCCCGAGATCGAGGATGGCGACGTCCGGCGCTCGCTCGCGAGCCAGCGAGAGCGCCTCCGGCCCATCGTGGGCCACGGACACCTCGTGACCGACGTCGCGCAGCAGCTCGGCGACGAGCATGGCGGCGTCGCGGTTGTCGTCGACAATCAGCACCCGCCGCCGCTCCGACGGGCGCACGAGCGCGGTCGACCTGGCGGGCGGAGCCGGGAGCCGAGACGGCCGCGCCACCGGCAGCGTCAGGGTGAAGGTGCTCCCACGGCCGTCGCCCTCGCTCTCGGCCCGCACCTCGCCGCCGTGCATCGAGACCAGAGAGCGGACCAGCGAGAGGCCGATACCGAGGCCGCCATGGGCGCGGTCGGACGTGCGGGGCCCCTGCGAGAAGAGATCGAAGACCCTCGGGAGGAGGTCCTGGGGGATGCCGCTGCCGTTGTCGGAGACGACGATGACGGCGTTCTCCGCCTCCCCCCGGAGCCGCACCTCGATGCGACCTCCCGACTCGGTGTAGCGCGCCGCGTTCGTCAGCAGGTTCGTGATCACTTGCACGAGGCGGGCCTCGTCACCGATGACGAAGACCGGCCCGTCGGTGCCCTGCACCACCAGCGTGTGCGCCCGCTGCTCGAATCAGCGGGCTCGCCATCTCGACGGCGCGGTGCACGATGGCCCCGAGCTCCACGCGCTCGCGCTGGAGCTCGAGCTTGCCCCGCGTGATGCGCGAGACGTCGAGCAGGTCGTCCACCAAGCGCATCAGATGATGTACCTGCCGCTGGATGACCTCGCGCTCGTGCGCCAGCTGGCCGTTCGCCCGCAGCTCCATGAGCTGCAGGGCCGTCACGATCGGCGCCAACGGGTTGCGCAGCTCATGACCGAGCATGGCCAGGAACTCGTCCTTGGCGCGGTTGGCCACCTCGGCCTCGCGCCGCGCGACCGCCTCGCCATCGTAGAGCCGGGCGCGCTCGAGGGCCTGCTCGGCTTGCCGCGCGAGGTTGAGGATGAACGCGCAATCCGTCTCGGAGAAATAGCGCTCACTACGGAACGCGAACGCCGCCACCGCCGTGACGCGCCCCGCCACGCGGATGGGCACGATCGCGAAGGCGGACACGCCGACGCCGCGCACCCAGTACTCGATGACGTCGGCGTCGAGGACTCCGTGATCCCGCTCGCTCTCCACGAAGAGGGGCTCTCCCGTTCGCGCGACCTGCCCGAGCGGCAAGGGATCGCTCTCGCGGACGACGCCCCAGTGGGTGTCGTAGTCGGCCGGGAGGCCGCGCCAGGCGGCCGCGGTGAAGCCGTCTGTGTCTTCGCTCCACAGCCACACCGCGGCCGCGGAGGCGTCGAGCACGCCGGTCCCGACCTCCACCACCACGTCCGCGATGTCAATCGTCCGCGTGGTCTTCGAGAGCGCCGCCGTCAGCTCTTGCAGGTCCCGGAGCCGAGAGCGGGACGCTGCGTCCTCCCGCTGCAGGCAATCGCGCTCCATCGCCTGCGCGCAGAGGGCACCGACGGAGATCAGGAAGCTCCTCTCCTGCGCGCTCACCGATCGGCCCGGCGGCAGCACGAGCGCCATGGCCCCGACCACGATCGACTCCGTCACGAGCGGCACGCAAGCCACCCCTCCACCCTCGACGGTGGCCTGTCGCGCCCGCCGGGCCGAGCCGGGATACTCCCGCTCGTATGCGCCCGGGTGGTCGAGCCAGATCGGCTCCGCCGAGCCCACGACGTAGACCAGAGGCGAGTCGAGCGAGAGCGATATGGTCGCGTACCCGGCCTTCGCCTCCTCCGAGAATCCCTCGCTGGTGAGCAGCTCCAGTCGCTCACCGGGCCGGTCGAGACGCCACACCGCGGAGCTGACTGCGCCGGCCACGTCCGATGCCGCCCGGAGCGCAGCCCCGCCGATCTGGATGGGATCGCCAACGCACGAGAGCTCCTTCCCGAGGGCCGCCAGGATGCGGCTCCGGCTGGCCGCCTCTTCCGCTCGCCGTCGGGAGCGCCGCTCACGCTCGAAGAGCTGCGCGCGCTCCAGCGCCAGCGCGGCCTGCTCGGCCAACGACTCGACGAACGAGAGCTCTCCCTCCTCGAAGCTGCGGTCCCCGTCGAAGGTGAACGCGAACGCCCCGAGCAGCCGGTCGCCGACCATCAGCGGCAACGCGAGACGCGCGCCGGCCGGACCGAGCGGGTGACCGACGGCCGCGGGATAGCGAGCTGCGCGCTCCCGCTCCGTGCGGATGACCACCGGAGCGCGGGTGCGCGCCGCCTCGCCGGTCGGAGAGCTCGCGTCGAGAGGCTGTCTGGACCAGGCGCGGCGATGTTCTTCGTCGACCTCGCTCGCACCGAGCAGGTGCAGCGCGGGCACGCCGCCCTCGTCTTCCACGACCTGCAGGATCGCCGACGCCGCTCCCACGGTGGCGCAGCCAATACTCGTGACCACCCGCGCCACGTCGACGTCCCGCATGGCGCGGCTGAGCGCCCCCGTGATCGCCTGCAGTCCCTCGAGACGCGCGGCGAGGCGTCTCTCATGCGCCACCACGCGCTGGCGATCGAGAGCCAGCGCGCAGATGCCCGCGAAGGTGACGAGCCGCTCCCGGAGCGCGGGCGCGAAGGTCCGCGGGAGCGCGAACGCCACCACCAGGGCGCCGGCCACTCGCGCCTCGAGCGAGAGCGGAAGCACCATCGCCGCGCGTACGCCGGCGCCCACCTCGGCCAGACGCGCGTCGGAGCCCTCCAGGTGCAGCGGGCGACCGTCGGCGAGGACCTCGGCGAAGAGACGGGTGACGTCCAGCGGCCCGATCCCGGCGCCATCGGACGCGTCGCAGCGTGCGGACAGCTCGAGCCCGGCTTCCCCGTCCGACCAGACCTCCACGAGCTCGGCACGGAGCGCGCGGGCCAGCCCGTCCGCGACCGCGCGGGCCACCGACTCCGCGCTTCCACCGCCGGACAGCGACGCGAGCACGCCGTCCAGGTCGACGGGTGCAGTGGGAGAGCCATCTCGAGTTCGGGGGACGCTGGTCACATCGCTCGGAGCTGACCGAAACCGTGGGGTGGAGATCCTTATGCATCCCGCGACGTCGGACAACAGCACAGAGGTCTTCATCTGCGAGGCTTCGGTCTCACCGTCCCGGAACCGAGCGACCGTGTCGAGCCCGACACCTCCGCGCGACGGCACGACCGCCGGTGGCAAGGCCCCGCCTGGCTATGTTTCGCTGGAGCGGCAGGTGCTCAAGGACAATCGCGAGGCTCCCGAGCTGGAGAATCGAGATGTCACGATTCATTCGTGCTTTCGTCGCCGCCGCCGCGCTCCTCACCAGCGCGACCGCGTCCGCGGAGGGACTCCCGGAGGCCATCCTGCCCTCCGATATCGCGGTGCACGGACCGGAGCCGCGCGAGGCGTGGGTTCCGGGCGGCATGGCGGTCACCGTCGGAGGCGGGGTCGTGGACTTCCTCCGCAGCGACGCGCGGAGCCTGGCCAACGTCGGCGGCACCTGGGACGTCCGCGCGCGCTTCGCCACCCGCTACGTGATCTCCGCCGAGATCGCCTACATCGGCTCTTTGCAGGCGACCTCGGCCAGCGGACTGGATCCCAGCGCGCTCTTGATGTCGAACGGCCTAGAGGGCGTCGGCCGCATCAACATCCTCGCGGGCGCTGTGCAGCCCTATGGGTTGATTGGCTTCGGCTATCGGCACTACGACGTCATCCGTTCGAGCTACAACACCTCGGTGATCCAGAATCGGGACGGGGTCTTCCACGTCCCGATGGGCGGCGGTGTGACGTTTCGATTGTGGCGCTTCGTGCTCGACCTCCGGGTCACCTTTCGGCCCACGTTCAGCGCCAACCTGATGGGTCCGATGGTCGACCTCTCCACCGTCTCGGGCGATGCGCTCTTCGGTTTCGAGCTCTGAGCCAACCCCGGTCGGAGGCTTCCGCAGCTCGACGGAGTCCCGCCGGCGACCGCCATCGGCGGCCGAATCGAGGATCAGTCGATGCCGAGCGCTGCGCGGACCCGGGCCGCGGCGCGACGGCTGACGGGGATGCGTTCCCCGCTCGAGAGGATCAGCGTCCCGCCATCCGTCGCGTCGTAGGCGGCGATGGCGCCTCGCCGCACCAGCGCTCCGCGGTGGACACGCAAGAACCCGAGCGGCGCCAGGCGGGCCTCGAGCGCGTCGAGGCTCTCGCGGAGGAGCAGCTCCGCGCCGTCGTTTCGGAACACGACGTACTTCTGGTCCGAGGTGAAGCAGTCGACCTCGCGCACGTCGACGAAGCGCTTGATGGACCCTTCCGTGACGACGAGGCGCCAGGGCTCGTCACCGGTGGGCGCGGCGCGCTCGTGGACGCGGTCCAACGCGCGCTGGAGCCGTTCGCGGGACACCGGCTTGAGCAGGTAGTCGACCGCGTTCAGGTCGAACGCCTCGAGCGCGTAGTCCTTGTGCGCGGTGGTGAAGATGACTCCCGGCGCCGCCGGATCCTCCGCCACCGCCAGCCCGTCCAACCCCGGCATGTCGATGTCGAGCAGGAGCAGGTCCGGCGCCAGCTCGCGGCAGAGCGCGAGCGCCTCCGCGCCGTTCGACGCCTCGCCCACGACCTCCACGCCTTCGATGCGCTCGATGAGGCGGATGAGCCGCGCCCGCGCGATGGGCTCGTCGTCGACGACGAGGATCTTCACCGCGAGCTCTCCCATCGCTCGTCGACGGCGACCTCAGGCAGCGGGCGGGTCACGCGACAGCCTCCGGCAACGAGAGCTCGCACCGATAGCCTCCACTCTCGGCGGGACCGGTCTCGAGCCGTGCGCCCTCGCCGTACACGATGCGCAGGCGCTCGCGCACGTTCTTCTGCCCGACGCCGGTCCCGCGGTGGGTGGAGCGTCCAGGGCCCGCGCCGTCGTCCTCCACCACGATCCGGAGCACGCCGTCGATGCGGCTCGCCTCCACGCAGATGGTGCCGCCTTCGGGCCGCTCGCGCAGGCCGTGCAGGACCGCGTTCTCTACCAGCGGCTGCAGGAGCATCGGTGGAATTCGACTCCCTTCGGCCTCGGGCGCGAGGCGCGTCCGATGGCGGAGCCGAGCGCCGAAGCGCTGGCGTTGCACCTCCAGGTAGCTCTCCACCGCCACCAGCTCTTCTTCGATGGGCACGAAGCGATGCTCGGTGCTCTCGAGCGCGTAGCGGAGGAAGCCGGCCAGTCGGTCGAGCGTCTCCTCGGCCAGCTCGGCGTCCTCGTGCACGAGCCCGGCGCAGACGTTGAGGCTGTTGAAGAGGAAATGGGGCTGCATCTGGGCCTGCAACGCGGCGAGGCGGGCCTCGAGCGCCGCGCTCCGCTCTTCGTGAGCGCGGAGGCGCTCCTCCACCGCGGCGCGCTGCAGATGCCCGATGAAGCTCGCGATCGCGAGGTACACGAAGCTGACGAGCACCCCACGCCACAGAATGGTCAGCTCGGCGCCGCTCGCTTCAGGGTAGACGTAGTCGATCAACGGGAGCTGGGGGAGCGTCACCCCGACCACCACCAGCACCGTCAGCAGCGCGTGCGCCGGAATGCGCAGGGCGAGGGGCTTGCCCGCGAGCCGCCGGGCGAGCCAGTCGAACGAGTAGTGGACCGCGACGCCGGTCACGACCGTGTAGGTGAAGAGCGTCGCGAGCGCCCGCACGATGTGCCCCGGCTCCTTGAGGCAGGCCGGATTGAAGAGGAAGGCGAGCAGCGGCGGCGAGGCGACGAAGAACCACATCGCCTGGCGCGGGAGGACCGGAGCCGCGGGAAACGGCCGGACGACCTCGATGGGGGGCATCGAGAAGGTCGTATCACGAGGCGCGCGACGCATCACCGGCTCGCGCTCTCGTCGGTGACGATCGGCGTACCGTCGAGCAGCGAGCTCAGGAACGACGCGAGCTCGGCGTGCGCCGCGGGCTGCTGGAACATGACCTCGTGCCCGTCCTCGATTCCGTCGGCGGGGAGCTGCGTGACGACGCGGGTGTGGGCGCCGCCGTTGCCGCGGGCGGGCAGCGAGATCTCGCGCAAGCCGGCGAGCGGGAGGTCCTCGGTGAGCGATCGGTAGTCGCCGAGCTCGGTGTCGAGCGCGTCACCAGCGAGGTCGAGCCCGAGCGAGAGCACCAGCGGGTTCGAGATGGGCGGCGGGATGTACGTGTCGAGGATCCCCTGGAACACCAGGACGTCGCGATCGCGGAGCAGGCGGCCGTACACCATCGGATCGGCCGGCTCACCCGCCCACTGCACCAGGCTCAGCATCGGGTCGTGTGCGAAGGTCTGGCGGGCGAGGCCGTAGCCGAAGAGCGCCGAGATGATGGGCCGCGTGCGGGTGGGGCTCTCTTTGTCGAGCGACTGCCGGATCCAGCTCGCGCCGGCGCCACCGAGCACGAGCGCGCGATAGCGCGGCTGCACCGCGGCCGCGATGGGGGCGATGGTGGCCCCGTTGGAGTGTCCGATGAGGACGAGACCGGGACGCACGCGCACTTCGGGCGAAGCGCCGGCGCAGTCGGACGTGTCGAAGCGAAGGTCCGCAAGGACGTGCGCGAAGAGCGCCAGCTCCAGCGCGGACTGGCGGATGTTGTCCCGGAGCGCCGTCGGATTGAGCATGTTGTAGAGCACGAACTCCTCGTCCCATGCGGCGTGGTTGCGGATGCCTCCGAGGGGGCCGTCCACGCTGGCGCCGAGGTAGCCGGCGCGAGAGAGATCGCGTGCGTAGCCGCTGCCCGGCTCGGCCCGTCCGCGCGCATCGCGCGGCCCCCGATCGATCAACGGCCGGTCCCCTCCGCCACCGATGCGGACGAACACCCCACCCGGATAGCCGGCGTCGCCGGCCGGGAGGCGCGGCACGGTCAGGAAGAGCCGCGCCGGCTCGACGCGTTGCAGGACGAGCGAGCCGTCCTCGCTCCGGGCCCAGCCGCCACCCTCTTCGAGATACGGAGGGCGACCCGCCTGGTACATCGGCATCCCGATGGTGGTGGCGTAGACGCAGTAGTCGTCGTGCTCCTCGGTCAACACGGGCGGCGAGGCGAGCTCCGGCAGCGCGTTCGCGTCGGCCTGCCGGAAGGCCTCTCGGAGCCCGCGCGTCGGATTGTCGGTGCGAAAGAGGGTCACGGCCGCCACGTCCTCCGGCCGAATGCCCAGGAGCTCCAGGTAGCCGCGCTCGGGCTCGGCGATCGCTCGCGCCGGGGGCAGCGAGTCTCCGTTCACGTCGCGCACCGCCGTCGTCACCACCGCGAGGTAGAGGGTGTCCGGCTCGAGCGGGACGCCCGGATACGGGAGCGCCGCCAGCAGGTTCGTGCCTCCGAAAGGACCGGCGTCGCCGAAGAAGCGAACGTCGACCGGCGCCCGCGTGCCCTGCGAGCTCCCCTGCGCAACCACCACGAACACGCTCGCGTCGCCCGTGCTGTCCTCGACGCTCTGTTCGACGCTGGGCAGGCTCGCCGGATTCGAGCGGCGAGTCGAAGGGGAAGAAGATCCCCGACGCGACCCCGAACCCGCGCACGTCTTCGAGCGCGAGCCCGACCTGCCGGCGGAGCGGTGCGCCGGTCCCCTTCGGGAAGCCCGACAGATCGAGGGTGCCGTCGCTTTCGCGCAGTCGCTCGCTGGGCCACGGCGCGGAGAAGAGCGAGGTCGAGGGCGGGCTCGGCATCTCGCAGGCACAGAGCAGAAGGGCGAAGAGGAGGCGGCGGCGCCGCATCAGAGCCCCCACTCGCCGCCGATGCGGAGGATGGGGGCCAAGGTCAGGAATCGGATCGCGCCGGCCGTTTCCCGAGAGGGCGCGGTCGCCGAGGAGCGCGTGCGCGTCGACGCCGAGCCCCAGAACCAGGTTTCGGTACCAGAAGTCGACGTGAACCATCGCCCAGCCGCCGTACGCGGCCACGTAGCCTTCGTCGAAAGGACCGTAGGCCACGCTGGGCCCGAGCGCGCCGGCGAGCTGCAGGCCCACGTGCTCGTCCGCGACGAGGTCCAGGCGGTACGCGACACCCACATCGACGGCGGCGGCGTTGCTGAGCCCCTGCGTGGCGCCGCCGGTGCGCAGGACCGCGCCGACTCCCTCCGGCGCGTAGGCGCGCAGGTCGGCGGCGAGCTCCCCGTAGAGCCCCTCGCTGCTCGGGCCGAGCCCCGCATCGAACGAGAGCTCGAGGCGAGCTCGACCGGAGCGCGAGCGATCCTGGGCCGACGCGACCGAGGTGGTGGCGCAGAGGGCGAGACAGAGAACGAGACCTGACGAACGCGACATGGAACCTCCAGGTGCCAAGCTGCGGCTCGCCGCGGCGATGTCGTCGGGCGCGGGGACGAGCGGCGGCGACGGAGGGACGAGCGGCAACTCCCAGGGAGCGAGCGGCGGTCGCGGAGAGCCGAGCGGGCGGTCGCGTTTCGCGCCGGGCCGCGCATACTCCGGCCGGCGATGTCCCGGAGCCGTATCCAGCCGCGCTGTCCGCGCTGTCTCCTCCACCAGCCGCTCTGCCTCTGCGCGGAGCTGCCGCGGATTGAGGTCGCGACGCGGATGGTCTTGGTGCCGCATCGGGTCGAGTGGCGGCAGGCGAGCAACACGGCGCGGGTCGCACACCTCACGCTGACGAACACGGAGCTGGCCGTGTGGGGCCGCCGCGATGCGCCGCTCGACGTCTCGACGCTCGCCGGTTCGAGCGACGTGCGCACCGTGCTCCTCTTTCCGAGCGAGGGCGCACCGCCGCTGGCGCCGACGGACGACCGACCGGTGCGGCTGATCGTGCCGGACGGAACCTGGCGGCAGGCCCGGCGGATCACGCGACGGCTCTCGCTCTTGCCCGGGATCGAGCGGGCGCGGGTGGTCGCGGCGCCGCAGCGCCATCTCCGCAAGCCGCCCACCGCCGACCGGCTCGGGACCGGCGAGGCCATCGCCGCCGCGCTCGAGGCGCTGGGCGAGATCGACGCGGCCGCGAAGCTCCGCGACGCGGTGCGGACCATGGTCGACCGCGCGCTCTTCGTGCGCGGCCAGATCACCCCCGAGCAGGTCCGGGGCGGCATCTCCACCGAGGCACGCCGGGCGCTCAGCACGCCCCGCGGCGAGCCGGCCGAGTAGGCCCCGCGGAAGAGTCGTGACCGCGTTCGACAAGCTCCCCTTCGAGCAGCAGCTCGCGCACATCGAGGCGCTCGTGGCCGACGAGGGGGATCCGCGGCCGCTGCTCGAGGAGGCGAGCCGCGCGCCGGACGCGGAGCCCTTCGCCCGGCTGCTCGACGCGCTGGCTCGCGCGAGACGGCTCACCGACGAGCTCGACCCGTCGATTCACGAGCTCGTCGCCGCGCTGCCGGACGCGTCCCTCCAGCACGTGCTCGAGCGCGACTCCGAGCCTGCGGTGGCCGCTCTCTTGACGCGGGTGGTGGACGCGGGGCTGAGACACTGGCCGGTCACCCGACTGGCCGCCCTCGCCTTCGCCGCCCGCTGGCTCCGCAGGCGGGATCCGGCTCGCTTCGCGGCCGTGCTCGCCCGCGCCGAAGAGGCGCTCGAGGGATCCCCCGACACCGACTCGGCGCGCTGGCTGCTCTTCGCGAGCGGCGAGCGGCTGGCGGGGCTGCAGGACGATCCGCGGTGGGCCGAGCCGGTGCGGGACGCGGTAGCGAGCGCCATCGAGGTGCTGGCGCGGGCGCCGAAGTCGATCTCGCAGGCCAACGCCGAGCGCCTCTTGGCCGACCGCGTGTACGCCGACCCCGGGCACTTCTTCTTCGAGCTCCTGCAGAACGCCGACGACGCCGGCGCGCGCCGCTGGTCGGTCACGATCGAGCCTGCGCGCATCGTGGTCCGGCACGACGGAGCGCCCTTCTCGTTCCTCGATCTGGTCGGCGTGCTCTCGATCGGACAGACGACCAAGCGGGTCGATCAAATCGGCTTCTTCGGCGTCGGGTTCAAGAGCGTGTACGAGGTCTCCGAACGGCCGCGCGTGCGCTCCGGTCCTTTCGAGTTCGAGATCGCCCACGTCTCCATTCCCCGCGCGCTGGCACCCGCCGACGACGAGGCGCCGGCGTCGCCCGGCGAGACGGTCCTCGTGCTCCCGCTCGCCCCGGGGCGGCGTCTCGACCCTGACGCGCTCCACGCTCGCGCCGCCGCGCTCCCGGCCGAGACCTTGATGACGCTGGCCCACGTCCGCGCGCTCTCCGTCGAAGGTGAAGCGCGCAGCGCGTGGCGGCGCGAAGACGAGGTGGCCGGCGTCGGCGCGGTCGTCACCCTCCACCGCGACGGCGCACGGAGGCGCAGCGCGGAGGCAGGCGAGGCGGGCGGCGAAGAGGAGCGTGGCACGCCCGGCGACGGGGACGCCGACTTCGCGAGGGTCGTTCGCTCCGAGCCGAGCGAAGGCCGTGAACCAACCGAGCGCGGCGCGGACGATGAGACGAGGCGCTATCGCACGCTGGCTCGAATGCTGCGCTTCTCCGGTGAGCGCGAGCCGGGAAAGGCGCGCGAGAGCGAGGTGCGGGTGGCCGTCGCGCTCGACGAGAGGGGCGCGCCGGCACCGGTCCGGGGCCCGACCCTCTACGCCTTCTTGCCGACCGCCGAGCGGAGCGGGCTGCGTGTCGTGGTGCACGCGCGCTTCGACGTGACGCTGGATCGCGAGCGGCTCGAGCTGGGCTCGGCGTGGAACGCGGCGCTCTTGGCCGAGGCGGGCGATGCGCTCGGCGAGCTGGTGGCCGCGCTCTCCGGCGAAGGGGCGGACGTGCTGCCGGCGCTCTCGGCGCCGGATGAGCTGACGGCGAGCATGAGCCCGCTGGCCGAGCGGCTGCGCGCTCGCCTGACCGACGTGGCCTGCCTGCCGGGCGCGGATGGCACGCCGGTGGCGCCTTCGCGAGCGCGACTGATGGCGCCGGAGCTGGCGCGCGCGCTGGCCGAGGTCGATCTCGGAGGCGGCGCGCGGGCGCTCTCGCCGCTCGGTCCTCGCGAGCGAGCGGTGGCCGTCGGGCTCGGCGCCCGCCCCTTCGACGCCGAGGCGCTGCACGCGCTGTTGGCGGCGCGCCTGCGCTCCGGAGACGCGCCGCCGGCCTGGCTCGGTCCGGTGGTGATCGAGGCGCTGGCACCGATCGACGATGCGCGGCTTCGGGCGCTGCCGCTCCTGCGCGACGGAGCCGACCGACTGGTTGCCGTCGACGTCGCGCGCGCCGCGTCCGCCACCTGGGCCGCGCTCTACGCGGGAGAGCGGCCGCTGGTGGACACCACCCAGCTCGACGCGCTGCCGAGCGCGATGCAGGCGCGACTGACGCCGCCGGCGTTCGAGGTCGCGCGACTGATCGAGGATCTCCGGGACGCATCCTCGCGCGAGCGGCTCCTGGCGCGCGAGGAGCTCCTCTTCGACGCCCTCCCCAATCTGCCGGCCGACGCGCTGGACGAGGTCCGCTCGCTTCCGCTCCTGCCCGTGGAGGGCCGAGGCGCGCGGGCATCCGCCGACGAGGTCCGACGCCTCGACGCGACGCTCTCGCCGCTCACGGACGCGCTCTCGCCGCACGTCGCGCTCGTGCCGGCCGCGTTCGCCGAGCGGCACGCCTCGCTCGTCGCTCGGCTCACGCGAGCGTTCGATCTCGACGCGCTGGCGGGCGCGCTGGAGACCGGGCTGGCGCTCGAGGAGCCGGCGATGACACGCCTGGTTTCGCTGCTCGACGCGCTGGCCCCGACGCTCGTGCCGCGCACGCTGATGCGGTGGGCGGCGCTCCCGCTGGTGATGGACGTCCACGGCGTGCGGCGGCCGCTGCGCGGAGAGGCAGGGGC
The DNA here is from genome assembly GCA_963832725.1 of uncultured Pseudomonadota bacterium. Classification (GTDB taxonomy): domain Bacteria; phylum Myxococcota_A; class Polyangia; order Polyangiales; family Sandaracinaceae; genus JAEZBP01. Next base: position 786,916 of record CAWHVG010000002.1, on the reverse strand, counting down.
GCTCCTGCCGGGCGCGAGCGCGGCCGAGCGTTCGAACCTCGCTGGGCCGGCGCGGCCGCACGCGGATTCGTCTGCGACGCGCGCGGGCCGGGGCGCGGGCGACGAGCCGCGCGTACCCGTGGAGCCCTTTGGACCCGAGCCGGATGCGGAATCCGACGGCAACGGTCCACCGGGGGACGAACGAGGGGATCGACGCCCGGCTCGTGCCCGAGTGGCCTTGGATCGCCGAGCCGGGGCGGGCCTTCGTACAGGCGGTGAGCCCGCCGGTGATGGACGCGCGGCGGGTGGCGGCGGCGCTGATCGGCGAGGCGTGGCCTCCGGTGCCGGAAGGCCGGCTCGAGGCCGTAGAGAGGTGGCTCGCAGAGCGCGCCGGCGAGCTGCCCGGCGCGCTGGTCGACCGGCTCGCCGACGCGCCGATCTGGGCGGACGTGGACGGAAGCCCGAAGCCGCTGGACGCGCTCCGCCGCGGGACGCCTTCGGACGCGCTCGACCAGTTCTACGCCCTCACGAAGCGGCGCGCGGTCGCCGGTGACACCGCGCTCTCCTTCGCCGAAACCCTGGGATTGGACCGGCGTCTTCCGACGAGCGACTACGCGACGTTGGTGGGGGACCTCGTCCGCGAGGGCGCGCCCGACGAGGCGGACGAGCCGTTGGCGCGCGCGCTGGAGGAGGCCGCCGGCGCGCTGCGCGCGAGCGAGCTTCAGCCTCTTCGGGACGTGGCGCTCTTCGCCGACGAAGAGGGCACGCGACGGCCGCTCGCGGGCTGGGACGACCCGGACCCGCGCGGCTGCCACCGCCCGGGCGCGTTCCGCGCGGTGCTGGCCACGGGCCCATGGCCGCTCTTGGCGCCAGGCGAAGAGACGCGGCGCGCCCGCCTGCTCTCGGCAATCGCGCCAGCGCCCGCGACCGCCGCCGACGTCATCCAGCACGCGCACGCGCTGACCGATGATCCGGCCGCGCTGCTCGCGTTCGCGAACGAGCACGCCGCCGCCCTCGACGCGGAGGCGCGCGCCGCGCTGGCTGCGCTGCCGATCTTCGAGCGCGCCGACGGTGCACGCCGACCCGCCCTCGAGCTGGCGGCGCGAGGGCCGCTCGTGCACGCGCTCGGCGAGCCCATCCTCGACGCGCTGGAGCTGGACGATGCGCTCTTCGCGCCGACCGCGGAGGCGCTCGTATCACGCCTCGCGTTGCCTCACCGGTCCACCGCCGCGCTGCTGAGAGCGCGCGTCCTCCCCACGCTCTCGGGAGGCGCGCCGCTCGACGCCCAGCCCGCGCCGTGGCGCACCCCCGACGCGCTCGCACGGCTGGCGGCGTTGGTCGCCCGCGTCGGCCTGCCCCTCGACGCGCCGGTCGGGCTCGATGCCACGCGCCGCCTCGTCCGCCCGCCCTGCCGCATCGCCAGCCACGCCACCCGCCGCCTCGTCGCCGCGCTCCCCCTGGCCGACAGCCTCGCCGACCAGGCGTGGGAGCGCGCGCTCCGCCACGCCGTGCAGGCTGAGCTCGCGGGCCATCCCCGCCACGACGGCGATGAGCTCAGCGGCAACGAGGATCGCGCCACCCACGACGAGGACCGCGCCCACCCAGACGGCGAGCACATTCACCCAGACGGCGAGCACATTCACCTCGACGGCGAGCACGTCCACCTCGACGGCGACAGCGTCCACCTCGACGGCGACGACAGCCACATTGACGGCGAGAAGAGCCACCTAGACAGCGACGACAGCCACATTGACGGCGAGAAGAGCCACATTGACGGCGAGAACAGCCGCCTAGACGGCGAGACGAGCCACATAGACGGCGAGACGAGCCACATCGACGGCGAGACGAGCCACATCGACGGCCAGAAGAGCCACATCGACGGCGAGACGAGCCACATCGACGGCGAGACGAGCCACATCGACGGCGAGACGAGCCACATCGACGGCCAGAAGAGCCACATCGACGGCGAGACGAGCCACATCGACGGCGAGACGAGCCACATCGACGGCGAGACGAGCCACATCGACGGCCAGAAGAGCCACATCGACGGCCAGCAGAGCCACATCGACGGCGAGCAGAGCCACATTGACGGCGAACACATTCACCTTAATCCGCGCAGACATCCGCCTAGATTCCGCGGACTTCCATCTAGGTTCCGATCACACGCTCGGACGCCGCGAGCACGTCTATCTGCGTTCCGCCCGCGACGCCGGACGGCGCGATCACGTCGCCGGACACTCCGTTCGGGTCTTCCGGGGTTCCGACCCCGTCGCAGGACGGCGGCCCGACGACGTGTTGGCAGCGCTCCTCACGCCGCTCGGCGCGCGGCGCGTGGCCGAGGCGCTCCGCGAGGCGTGCCCAGAGGAGGCGCCGCGACAGAGCCATCCCGTCGTGCGCGACTTCGACGCGCTCTACGCGTGGCTGCGCGAGGCCGAAGAAGAGCTGGCCGGGGACGACGCCGCCCGGAGCGCGCTGGCGGTGGCGGCGGTGCTCCCCTCGCAGCGCGGGACGCTGCGCGCGCCGCGCGATCTGGTGCTGGACGCGGATCTGCCGGACCTCGACCTCGACTGGGGCCTGGCGCCCGACGTGCCCGACGACGTGGCGCGCTGGCTGCGCTCCACCTTCGAGATCGATCGGCGGGCGCGCCGCGCGCTGGTGGCCAACGTGCTCGACGGAGTGGACGCGGCCGCCGCCGCGAACGACGCCGAGCGCGCGGCGGCGCTGACCGACTTTCTCGCTCGCGCCCTCGGTGCCGGCGAGGTCGACGAGGACACGCTCGAGGAGCGCGCCCGCCGGCTCGAGGTGCGCGCGCGCTTGAAGGTGCCGCTCTCGAACGGCGCGTGGGACAAGCCGCGCTTCGGTTGGATGCCCCGAGACGCCGTGGCCGAAGAGGCCTCCCGCTTCGCGCTCGATCTGCCGCCGCGGGTGACGCTCCCGGCCGCCGATCCACCGACGAGGCGCTTGCTGGCCGCCTGCGGCGCCCGCCGCGATCTCGACGAACGCACCCTCCTCGCCTGTCTCGACGGCGCGCTCCGCGAGGGCCTCGACGCCCGCCGCGCGCTCGCTCGCTATCTCGCCGCCCGCGCCCTGAACGAGCCCGCCCTCCTCGACCGGTTCGAGCTTCGGAAGCGCGCGTGGGTGCCGGCCGCCGACGGAACGCTGCACCGACCGGGCGAGCTGATCTGGCCCGACCCGCTGGCCCGCTCGCTCTTCGGCGAGGACGCGTCGGTCTTCCCCAATCCCGAGGTGATCCTCGAGCTCGATCCCGAGCTCTCGCCGACCCGCCTGGGCTTCGCGCGCGCCGACGACGTGCCGCTGGACGAGGTGGCCGAGAGGCTGCGCGAAGAAGCCGACCCCGCGTTGCTCGGATGGCTGGAGGACGGGCTTTCGCGGGGTCGCTTCACGCCGCGACAAATCCGCGAGCACCTCCGCGATCGGCTGCTCTTGCCCGACGACGAAGGGAGGGCCCGGCCGGCTCGCGAGCTGGCGCGGAGCGGAGCGCGCGCGCTCTTCGGGGAGCGGCGCGGCGACTTCGGCGCGGCCCGCGACAATCACCGCCTCGCCCACGCGCTGGGGATCCCGGCCCGGCCCGACGCGGCCATGATCGTGGCCTTCCTGCTGGAGATCGGCGAGAGCCTCGCTTCGCTCTCCGACCACGAGCGGGGCACACTCGCGCTGCACCTGCCCGATTGCCTGGAAGCGCTGGCTCGGGAGAAGGACGCGCGGCTGCCGGCGGGCGCGGCGGTGGCGGGCGCGCGCGGCGGGCGCTCGGTCTTGGCGCAGGTCGGCGATCCCGCGTTGCGCATGTTGGAGCCGCCGGCCCTCGCCGACGCGGCGGACGCGAGCGACGCGTTCATCGAGCCGCTTCCGTCGTCGCGCGAGCCCGAGCTGACGCGGATGTTGCTCCGGGCGGGCGTGCCGGATCTGTGGCCCATCTTCGAGCGCGGCGAGGTCGTGCCCGGACCGCGGCGCGAGAGCCTCGACGAGAGGGCGGAGGCGCTCCGGGCGAGCGTGGCGCCGCTCTTGCCGCGGATCGGCGCGCGGGCGCGAGGCTACGACACGCTGGCCATCCGCGGGACGCTCCGCGCCGGCGCGGCGGGCTATCGAGGCGACGCGCGCGTCGAGGCGCTGGTGCCCGTCGACGCCGCGCTCGAGGAGGGCACGCTCCACCTGACCCACGCGGCCATCGAGGAGCCGGCGCGGATCGCGCTCGCGCTCACGACCAATCCCGTGGAGCGAGCGGCGTTGGAGGCGTGGCTGGCCAATCGCTCCGCGCCGCCGCCCAAGCGAGCGCCGAAGCCCGCGAAGAAGGAGCCGCGAGCGGAGGGCTTCTTCGACCGCGTGAAGCGCTTCTTCATCAGCGAGAGCGAGCCGGCGCCGGCGTCCTCGCGGCCCGCGTCCTCGCAGGAGCCGACGTCCTCGCGGGAGCCCGCGTCCTCGCGGGAGCCCGCGTCCTCGCGGGAGCCGGCGGCGAAGAAGAGGCGCGACGACGCGTTCTTCCGGCCGGAGGGCGAGGTCAAGAACCAGCTCGAGGGAGGCGAGGGTTGGCTCGACGCCCGCCGCCAGGCTCCTTCCTACGGCTTCGCGTTCTCACCGAGCCGGCTGCGCGCGCCCTGGCTCTACGCGCCGAAGCTGATCGCCGTCCACTTCGACCGGCGCGGCCAGCGCTGGCAGGCGGCGCCGCTCGCGCGCCCCGAAGCGCGCGGGGAAGCGGGCGTGCTCTCGCTGCGCGGCCGACTCCCGGCGGGCGAAGCAATCCTCCCTTTGCCGCTCTACGGCCGACTGGCGGAGCTCTCGATCGACGGCGTCGAGGCAGAGGCGCGCGCTTCGGCCAGCGGCGCGCAGGCGATCCGGCTCGACGCGCCGGCCGACGTCCGAGCGCGGGTGGTGCTCGGCCGCGCGCCCGGCCTCGACGACGCGCGGCCGGCCGAGGTCGCGCATGCGCTGACGAGCTTCGTACCCGACCGAGAGCTGCCCGACGAAGTCCACGACACCCTGGCGTCGCTCGACCCCGACGCGCCGCCGATCGAGCGCGCGCTGGCCCTGCGCGACTTCGTCCGCGAGCGCTATCGCTACGACCCGAGCTACCTCGAAGATCCCGCCGTCGGCCGGTGGCTGGCCCGCGTCACCCGCGGCCGGGCTCACACCCACGTCGCGGCGCTCCACGCGGCGGGCGACGGCCGGCACCTCGGCGCCGGCGTCTGCTACGAGCTGAACGCGCTCACCTGCGAGCTGCTCCGCCGGGCCGGCATCCCGAGCGCGCTGGCGACGGGCTGGGTGCTGGACGGCGGCCAGCTCTCCGAGCCCGACCACCTGTGGGCCATCGCGCTCCTCGAAGACGCGAACGGCGCCCCCGTGTGGGTGCCCATCGACGCCAGCAGCACGAAGCGACGGGCGCCCGCTGCGTGTCCCGCGGCGACCTCCCGGCCGCTTCCGCGCGCCCCGCGGCCAATCGCGCGAGCCCGAGGCCCCGCGCTGGGAGCGCCTGCAGACCGGCCGCAACGGACCGAGCGAGAAGCGCCGCAAGAAGAAGAGCGTTCCCCGCGCCGAGCTGCGCAAGGTCCTCCACCACCTCGAGAAGCTCGCCGACCGCCCCCTCGACGAGAGCGAGCGCGAGGAGCTCGAGCGCGCCCTCTCCAATCGCGGAGCCGCCGCCGAGCTCCTCGATCGCCTCCGCGAGCGCTGAGCGAACGCCACACTCGGGCGCCGGTCGGATTCTCGCACGCGGCGGGTGGATGGGAGCTCGTCCCGGCCCTAGATAGAGCGCGATGACCGATCTCTTCCAGGACAAGGCCGCGGAGTGGGACGAGCGGCCGATCTCCCACCCAGATCTCCGAGGGCGTGACCCGCGCCCTCCTGGAGAGCGTCCCCCTCACCCCCGAGATGCGCGTGATGGACTTCGGGGCCGGGACCGGCCTGATCGCCTCGCGCCTCGCGCCGCAGGTCGGTCGCATCCACGCGGTCGACATCTCCGAGGCCATGCTGGAGAAGCTCGCGGCGAAGCCCGAGCTCCAGGGCAAGGTGGAGATCCACTGTCAGGACATCCTCGAGGCGCCGCTCGAGGAGCAGGTCGATCTCGTGGTGAGCGCGATGGCGATGCACCACGTCGAGGACACGGCGGCGCTTTTCCGCGCTCTCTACGCGCACCTCGTTCCGGGTGGACGCGTCGCGCTCGCGGACCTCGACACGGAGGAGGGCACCTTCCACCCGCCCGACACCGAGGGCGTCTACCACGCCGGCTTCGACCGTGACGCCTTGGGCGCGCTCCTGACCGAGCAGGGCTTCACCGACGTGCGCTTCCAGACCGCCTGCGAAGTCGACCGGGACGAGCGCCGCTACCCGATCTTCCTGGTCACCGCGACGAAGAGCTGAAAGCCTCCGGCGGAGATCACGACTCGGCCGTGCCGCGCGTGACCGCCCCTCATGCACGGGCGGCGAAGGCCACCTTTCGGAGCGCATGGCGGAGCGTGCCGGCCGCGTCGGAGGGAAAGTCGTGGGAGCGCCAGGCGACGCGGCCGTCCGGGCGCACGAGCGACGCGCCGCCCGCGTCGAGCCCGAACGCGGCGTGGAACGCATCCGGCTCTTCGAAGCGAGCCTCAGCGCCGACCCGGACGAGCCGTACGTCGATGCCGAGGCTCTCGCCCACGCGGGCTGTCGATCCGCCCAGCGCACGTCCTCGCTCAGCAGAACCCACCCGTGCTGGAAGAGATCGAGCGTGGAGATGCGCTCGCCTTCCCGCTCGATCCAGAGATGCGGCGCGCGGGTGCCCGGCTGGCCCGCCCACGTCTCGGGCAGTGCCGCCGGCGGGAGCCCGTCGCTCGCGCCGAGCACCGCGCCCGAGCGGTAGAGCTCGCCGAGCTCCATCGCGTCGTCCTCGTAGATCGGCGCTCCTTCGGCGACACCGTTCGCGACGGCGGCGTAATCCTGACGCGCGAACGTCTGCTGGTGCCGGAGCCAGGCGATGGGCCGCCGCTCCGCGTCGTAGGTCTCGAGCAGCGCCGGCGTAGAATCGCCGGAGAGCACCGACGCCAGCTTCCACGCCAGATCGTGCGCGTCCACGATGCCCGTGTTGGCGCCGTAGCCGCCGCGGGTCGGAGGCAGCGTGTGGGCGGCGTCCCCCGCCAGGAAGATCCGCCCGGCCGAGAAGGGATCGGCGATGAGCGCGCTCATCTCCCAGCGACCGGTGGTGATGATGTCGACCTCGAAGTCGCTGCGGCCGACCGCTCTGTGGACCATGGCCCGCAGCGTGTCCTCGTCGCGCTCCTCGTCGTCCGAGAACATCAGCACCCAGCGCCCGTCGCCGTAGGTGGTCAGGCAACACGTCCAGATCGGGCTGATCGATCGTGAACTGATTCACGCCGGCCCGCAGATACGCATCCAGCGGCGCCCGAAAGAGCACGCTGCGCAGGGTGCGGATATGGCCGCGGCCCGAGCGAGCGATCCCCAGCGCCTCGCGGATGCCGCTCCGGTGTCCATCCGCCGCGATCACGTAGCTCGCCCGCAGCGCGTGCTCGCTCCCGTCGGGACCGCGGAGGGTGGCCGTCACCCCGCCCTCGTCCTGCGTCAGCCCGAGCAGCTCGGTCCGCAACCGAACGTCGACGCCGAGCTCGACGGCGCGCTCGCGGAGAATGGGCTCGAGCCGATCCTGGGCCAACGCCGCGCCGGTGCAGGGCGAGCGCTCCACGAGCTCGACCTGTTCCGGCTCCGGTGTCCACGCGCTCTCCTCGAACCACTCCCCCTCCAGGCTCTCCACCCGAGCCCGCCGCAAGCGAAAGTCAGCCGGCACCTCGGGGATGCGGGCCCCGAGCCCGACCGACCGGAAGAGCTCGAGCGTCCGGGCCGTGTACCCGATCGCCCGCGGGTGCGGCGAGCTCCCCGGATGCTTGTCCACCAGCACCGCCGGCACCCCGCGCCAACCCAGGAACACCCCGGCCGAGAGCCCGACCAGCCCGCCACCCACGACCAACACCGACGTCGATTCCTTCATCATCGCTCCGCTTCCATTACGCCGTATGCATACGATACATCGTATCGCGAAATGCATCGTAAGGACTGTGGACACCGTTGTCCAGGGGCGCTCGATGGGGCACACCCGATGGTGATGAGCGCACGCGAGAAGCGTCCCGAGGGCGTGCTGTGGGAGCGGCCCGAACCTGCCGTCCGTCCCGCGCCGGAACCGCTGAGCCGGGGACGGATCTGTGAACGCTGCGCTCGCGCTGGCCGACGCCAACGGCCTCCCTTCCGTATCGCTGCGGAAGGTCGCGGGCGCGCTCGGCGCCGGCCCCATGCGTCTCTACGGCTACGTCTCGTCCAAAGACGAGCTCCTCGACCTGATGGTGGACGCAGCCTACGGCGAGATGACCGAAGCCGGCCCCATCGGCGGCGACCTACGGGAGGCGCTGCGGACCATCGCGCACCGAACGCGCGCGGCGTGCCGAGCGCACCCCTGGCTCATCGAGCTCCTCGGCGGCCGCCCGCACATGGGCCCCAACGCGCTCGTCCACCTCGAGTCGGCGCTGTCGGCCGTACACGCGAGCGGCGCCCTGCCGGACATCGACGCCGCCATCATGGCGTTGGGAACGGTGAACGCCTACGTGATCGGCGCCATCCGGAGCGAGGCGAGCGAGCTGCGTGCGGAGCTCGAGAGCGGCATGGACCACGAGCAGTGGCAGAACGCGTGGTACCCGTACCTCCAGCGTCAGATCGCCACGGGCGGTTTCCCGATGCTGGCCGAGGTCATGGCCCACGCGAAGCACCCGCCCCCTGACGCCGTGTTCGAGGAAGGCCTCGAATGCGTCCTCGACGGCATCGCCGCCCGCCTCGTCCGCTGACCGTCTCGCCCCGGCGTCCCGACCGCCGACCTACGGCCCCACCACTCGACACCGACGGTCCCGACCGCCGACCTACGGCCCCCCCTCGACACCGACCGTCCCGACCGCCGACCTGCGACCCGACCACTCGACACCGACGGCCCGAGGACCAGCGCCACTCTCGCGAAGCGAGCGAGAAGCAGTCCGCGTCAGCAGTCATGCCGTCTGCGCCAGAGGCGCGGGCGGCGTGACCCGTACCAGCACGAAACCCGTCACGGCACACCCCACCGAGGAGGCGGGGTCCGGGGGATGGCCAGCGACGACTCGGGTGGCCCGTTCAGGTGCCGCGTGCCGAACGACCAGTTGTTTGGTCGTTCGGTGCGCGGCACCTCGGGTCGGGTTCCTCGTCGGAGGAGCGGGCCATCCCCCGGACCCCGCCGGCCGTCCATGCGCGGCAGCAGCCACGCTGCAACAGGCAGAGCACCCCATCCCCCGGACCCCGCCGGCCGTCCATGCGCGGCAGCAGCCACGCTGCAACAGGCAGAGCCCCCCGGCCCCCGCCGGTCGATCATGCGCGGTAGCCACGCTACACAAAAAGCTAGAGCGCATCCTCCGTAAACAGCTCATTGAGATACCCCGCGAGGAGCCGCTCCCCGAGCGCCCGCGGCAGCGCATTGAGAATCTCGTTGATCTCCGCCTCCCGCTCCGGCAACGAAGTCCCGCTGGCGCCCGCCATCGACAGCATCTGCTGAAGCATCTCGGGCTTGACGTCCTCGGGCTTCATGTTCGCGAACGTCGCCCGAATCTGTTCCGGAAGATCGCTCGACGGCAGCTTGCGGGCGGCGTCCACCGCGTCCTGGAGATCGGCCAAGAACGCGTCCACCGTCTCGTCGTGCGTCGGGATGATCGTGAGGTGGATGTTCTCCTTGGACGGCCCGAACGCGAGCTGCGGCCCGACCAGCCAGTTGCGGAGCTTCATCTCGTCGGCGAGGTGGAAGATGTTCACGTCGTCCGAGGTGAACGCGACCAGGCTCATCACCGGCTTGCCCATCACCCGCAGGCCCTCGATGGCCTCGATGCCCGCGATGAGACGGTCGGTGGCGTCCATCGTGCGCCGCGCCAGCTTCAGGTAGCCCTCGTCGCCGAAGTAGCGGAGCGTGGCCCACGCGGCAGCCATCGGGCCGCCGCTCTTGGTGCTCTGCACGGTGGTGTTGATGACGCTGTAGCCCGTCCACTCGGCGCAGCTGAAGATCTGGTGCTGACGCAGGCTCTTGTCCTTCCACAAGAGGACGGACGCACCTTTGGCGCAGAACGCGTACTTGTGCAGATCCATCGAGATGCTGGTCACGCCGGGGACCGAGAAGTCGAAGTCCGGCACGTCCTTGCCGAGGCGCTTCGCGTAGGGAAGCAAGAACCCGCCGATGCACCCGTCGACGTGGAAGAGCAGGTTCTTCTCCAGCGCGATCTCGCCGATGGCGCGGATCGGATCGACGACGCCGTGCGCGAAGCCGGGCGCCGAGCCGACCAAGAGGATCGTGTTGTCGGTGATGGCCGCGCGGAACGCGTCCATGTCGACCTCGAAGGTCTCCGGGTTCACCTCGACCGGCACGACCTTCACGTCGAAGTAGTGCGCCGCCTTGTGGAACGCCGCGTGCGCGGTGATGGGGAGCACCATCTCCGGCTGACCGATCCCGGGCCGGGTGGCGCGGGCGAGGTCGCGGGCGGTCTTGACCGCGAGGAGGATGCTCTCGGTGCCGCCGCTGGTGAAGGTGCCGACGACCTCCTTGCCGCCGTTCAGGTGCTCGCGGCACATGCTGACGACCTCGAGCTCGAAGCGGCGCAGGCTCGGGTAGACCCGCGGGTCGAGCGCGTTCTCGCTGAGGAAGCCCATGTACGCTTCCTTGGTCAGCCGCTCGGCCTCGCGGCCGGCGTCGTAGGCGTAGCCGAAGGTGCGGCCGTTGCGGAAGTCGTGGTCCTCCTCGCGGGCCTCGGCCAGCATGGCCTTCACGTCGTCCGGGCTCGCGCCGTGCTCGGGAATCTTCATCGCTTCTCCTCGTCTCTGTCTCTTCGAGTCTCTCGAACCCCCACCCCGGCCCTCCCCCGGGTCAGGGGAGGGAGCTCAATACAGGGAAGGAGAGAAAATGTGATTGCGGTCAGGGTCGGATGACGTCGGCCAGCGAGACGTCCACGTTCACCCGCCGCGCCGCGCGCTCGGTGAAGGGTCGCTTCAGCCCGCGCTTGGCCGCGGTGTGTACCTGCGGGTCGGCGTGGTGGCCGATCGCCAGGCGATAATCGTCCAGGGCCCCTTCGCGCCGGCCGAGGAGATCGCGGGCCCGCCCTCGCCACAGATGGAACGCGGCCACGCGCTCGGCGTCGGGGTGACCGAGCGTGAGCGCGCGGTCGAAGGCCTCCTCGGCGTCCTCGGCGTCGGCGAGCGCGATGGCGAAGAGCCCGCGCAGCGCGTGGTAGAGCGGCTGCTCGGGCTGCTCGACGCAGGCCGCACGCATGTGCTCGCGAGCCCGGCTCGGATCGCCGTCGTCGAGGTAGGCCACGTAGGCCCGGCGAAAGCGCTCGAACGCCGCCGCGGTGTCGGCCGGCTGCCGCACCGAGAGCTCGCCCCGCTCGGGCGCGTGGCCCATCGCCTCGATGGAGAAGGGCACGAACGCGCCGTGGCTGGTCGGCGCCTCGCCGGTGCCGACCCACACCGTTCCGTCCTCCGGCCGGAAGACCACGGAGCCGACCGTCATCACCATCGCGATCGAGTCGCGGACGCGGCAGCGCGGATCGCCGGTGTCGCCGAGGATCTCCGCCATGCCCTGCGGGTCGAGCGAGCCGCGCTTCTCCTCGAGGAGCGCGTTGGCGCGGCGGTGACGGCCCTCGTTGTGGCGCCAGTAGGAGCCGTAGAGGTTGATCTCGCTCTTTCCGAGCTCTTCGTCGAGGTAGATGTTCGCGTAGCCGAAGGTGCCTTCTTCGCCATAGCGACGAATCGCCCGCCGCTCGGGGCTCTCCTCGAAGCAGAGCACTTCGCGCGCGTTTCCGTCGGTGATGACGTAGGTCCAGCAGCCGATCGGCGTGTGCGAGGAGAGGATCCGCGTCGCGTCGTCGAGGTCCTTGGCCTCCCGCATGACGATGTCGCCCACGACACCGATGGGGGTGCCGCCGAGCGCCGTGCGATCCGTGAACATGTGCTGATGGACGGTCAGCGTGAGGCCCGCCTCGTTCATGGCGGTGATGCCACCGAGGCCGACGCCCGCCGCCGCCACCGACACGTAGCGCTGGCCCTCGTCCGGGTCGTGGAAGATGACGGCCTTGGTCTTCGGCCAGGTGCTGACGCCGTGGTAGTCGAAGTTGCGCGCGTGAAGGAGCGCGCCGTCCTTGGTCGCGTCGCCCCAGGCGACCGCGCTGTGCAGCCGAGGCCGAGGTTGATCCGATGCGCGACGGCCGGGCCGTGGCCGCGGAGCTGCATCATCCGCGCGGCGGCCCACATCATCGAGTCCGGCATGGTGCAGCCGTCGAGGAAGGTCTGGGCGTCGAGCCCCGAGCCCTCGGCGATGCCGCGGATGGTCTCGCGGGCGAAGTCGGGCAGGCCGCGCGCCACCTGCCGGCCGAGCGTCGTCTGGAGCGCGCCCCAGGCGAGCGGCGAGAGCGGGCCGAGCGAGCGGCCCATCAGCTTCTCGATGATCTGCCGGTAGTAGGGGATCGACCCTTCGGCGATCTCGCGGGCCATGAGCCGGCCGTGCTGCACGCCCATCTCGTAGGGGCTGCCGGCCAGCGAGAGGACGTGGATGTCGCCCACCCGCGTCAACGTTCCCCGGCCGGCGCGCTTCACGGGGCGCGGCGGCGCCTCCGTGCTCGAGAGCTGAGTCGTCGTCACAGTCCCCGTCATCACAGTCCCCGTCATCACAGTCCCTCCATCACGTTCGAGAGCGGCTCGTTGGTCGAGAGCGCCGCGGCCGCCAGCATCCGCGGCGTCGCCCACTCGTGGAACGCGCGGACCAGCGTCTGCACCTGCTCGACCTCCTGCCGCCGGATCAGCTCGACCAGGAGCGAGAGCCCCTGGAAGTGCGGCTCGTTGGCCGGCCGCACGACGCGGAAGATGTCGGCCAGATCGGCGGCGACCGTCTGGTGCCACCACACCATCATCTCGAAGATGCGGTTGTGGGCGGCGGCGGCGATGGCGCGGGCCAGCACGTCGGCGGCGCGGTCGTAGCGAGGCCGATGGTTCAGCGCGGCCTCGGCGGCGGCGAGACCGGCGTCCATCCGGACGAGGTCCTCGTCGGTCCGCCTCGCGGCGGCCAGCATGCTCATCTGCACGTCGAGGATGGTGCGAACTTCGAGGAAGTCGGCGAGCATCGCCCGGTTCACCCGGCCGGTGCTCGGCGAGAGCATCGCCCGCAGCACCTCCGGCGTCATCGAGGCCGTCGGGTCGAGCACTTCGGTGCCGCGCCGGCGGACCGGGCGGACCAGCCGGTGCACCTCGAGGAGCTTGATCGCCTCGCGGACGACCGAGCGGTTCACCTCGTACTCGGTGGCCAGCTCCGCCTCCTTGGGCAGGAGCGAGCCGACCTCGAGCGTGCCGGAGACGATGCGGCGCAGGAGATCGTGCGCCACGCGATCCGCTTTCCGCTCCGGCCGTCGTTCCTCGTCCACGGCCGCCGTTATACATCCGACTTATTCGCAGTCAACCGTCTTTTGGGGAAAGATCGACCAGGTATGCGCCGAGCACGCAGTGCATGGGCTGGCGCAGAGAATGCTCGGCGTGTCCCTCGCGCCGGTAGACGCCCAGCCCCATCGGCGCGTGGCCCGCGACGTGCTTTTCCGAGGCGTCCATGAACGACGAGCGATCGACGGGCGTCCGCTGGGCGGTCGCCTTCTTGGTGTCGATTCCGCTGTGCGCGCTGCTCGGAGGAGGGCTCGGCTACGCTCTCTTCGGCGCGAACGTCGCGGAGAGCGCGAACGCGGCGGCGCACGCGGTGGACGACGCGAGCGTGGCCTACCCGGCGCAGCTGGTGGGCGGCGTGTCCGCGCTCGTCTGGAACAGCCTGGTGACCCTCGGCAGCGCGCTCTTCGGCGCACTCTCCGGGCTGGTGGTGGCGCCGGCCGCCGTCTGGCTGTCTCGGCGCATGGGACGGAACGCGCGGTCCGAAGCCTCCGCACAGGACGACCGCTAGCAAGAAGGCGCCGTCGCCGTCGTCGACCGCGCGGCACGGTCGCGAGCCGAGCTCGTGTCAGGCCGGCTCGAGCGTCAGCTCCAGCGGAAACCCTCTCTCCCGCGCGTCCTGCCGCGCCGCCTCCGCGCGGCGGCGAGCCTCGTCCCAGGTGCGGAAGACCACGCCGTCGCGGCCACCCTGGTGGACGTTGCGCATGCAGCGCATCGCGGCATCGGGATCGAGGTCGAGCCAGCGCTGGAGAACGTCCACCACGAATTCCATCGTGGTGTAGGGATCGTTGAGCAGCACCACGCGCGCCGGGCCGCGTCCCTCCCCGAAGGGGCGGTCCTCCACCACGGCGTGCGCGTCGTAGCGCATCAGCCGCAGCGGCTCGACCTCGAACGCGTCGAGCCTGCCGCTGAGCGCGCTCTCGGGCGCGACGGCGAGCGCTCTGGCCAGCACGCCCACCGGGCTCACGCCCTCGAGCTCGGCGCTGACGGCGTGTATCACCGCCTGCTGGCACACCGCCTCGAACGCATCCGACTCGCGCGGCGCGCCGATGTGCCAGAAACGCTTCTTCGGCTGCTCGTCCAGCGTCCCGTCGGTCAACGCCGTCACGTCCTCGAGCTCCGCGCTGCACGCGCGGACGGCCTCTTGGACGCGCGCGTCGTCGAGGAGCGCCCGGACCAGGTGCGGCACGTCCACGTCGCGGTGCTTGGCCAAGAGGGCGCGCTCGTGAGCACGCCAGCGAAACGGCGCGAGGGTGCCGAGGACCGGTGCGGCTCGCTTCTTCCACTCCGACGGGGTCACCGACGATGAGGTTAGCAGTCCGTTGGAAAAGCTCACTCCTCGGTTCGACCATGGGTGCTCCTGCGGCTGCGTGGTGCCAGCCGAGCGAGTGGAACCCAGGCTCACACACCGAGGCGCACTGTCACACTTCGGCCTCTCCTCTTCACGACGGCGAGGCACCGCGTCCGACCGTCAGTCGAGCGCGGTCACCCGCGTCTCACGCATCCGGCTACCATGGCGGACCGATGACGGCGGCGATGAGCGACCCGACGACATCCAGAATCGGCGTGAACCGGCGCTTCGTCGCGCTGACGGTCCTGCATCATCCGGACGCTGGGCGGGTGGGCGCGCGCGCGCTCCTGCCGGAGCTGGACGCCGGCCCGGTCGCGCTCGGCCGCCTCGATCCGCTCTTCGCCCGGCCCGAGGGAGGGGCCACGGCACCCCTCGACGATCCTTTCGTGGCCCGCCGCCCCTCGCTTCTCGAGCGCGTCCGTGGCGGCGGGGTGCGCTGGTCGCGCGGCGATCACGGCTCGGGCATGGTGGCCGACGGCGTCCCGGTGGCGGGCGTCGTGGAGCTGGACGCCGATCGCCTCGCGCGCGGCGTGGTCGTGGAGCTGGCGCAGCGGGTCGTCCTCTTGCTGCACATGCACGCGGCCGAGTCCGAGCCGCTGCCGGACTACGGGCTGGTCGGGCGGAGCGAGGCGATGGAGGCGGTGCGCCGGGCGATCCGGGAGGCGGCGGGCTCGGATGCGCCGGTGCTGGTGCGCGGCACGCGCGGGGCGGGCAAGGAACGGGTGGCCCGGGCCATTCACGAGGCGAGCGGGCGCTCGGGCGCGTGGGCGGCGATGAACGTGGCCGTGATGGCACCGAGCACGGCCGCGAGCGAGCTCTTCGGGAGCGCGTCCGGAGCGGCGGGCGGCGTCCGGCGTCGGGAAGGCGGCTTCCGGGCCGCGCGGGAGGGCACGCTCTTCTTGGACGAGATCGGCGACGCGCCTCGCGAGGTGCAGGCGGTGTTGCTGGCGGCGCTGGAGACGGGCGAGCTCGGGCCGGGGGATGGCGGGCCGCCCGAACGGGTATCGGCGCGGGTCATCGCCGCGAGCGGCACGGATCTCCGGCGCGCGGCTGCGGAGGGCGCGTTCCGCACAGCGCTCCTGCGCCGACTCGCGGGGGTGGAGATCCAGGTTCCTCCGCTCGCGGAGCGCCGTGACGACATCGGTCGGCTGCTCTACGCCTTCCTCCGCGAAGAGCTCACCGCGCTCGGGCTGCAGGAGCGGCTCGAGCCACGCGATCCGGAGTCGCCTCCGTGGATGCCGGCCGAGGTCGTGTCGCGGCTCGCGAGGCACTCGTGGCCGGGGAACGTGCGCCAGCTCCGCAACGTGGCCCGGCAGATTGTGCTGGCCAGCCGGGGCGCGCGGCACGCACGGCTCGACGCCGCGGTGGAGGTGGCGATCCGGGAGCCGGCGCCGAGCGAAGCGCCGTCGCGGCGCGAGCGCGGGCCAGCGCCGCCGCGCAAGCGAAAGCCCAGCGAGATCGAGGTCGCGGAGCTGACCCGGGTGATGCGCGAGTGCCGCTGGAAGGTGGGGCCCGCGGCGGAGCAGCTCGGGATCAGCCGGGCCTCGCTCTACGAGCTGATCGACCGTACGCCGCAGCTCCGGCGGGCCAGTGACGTGTCGCGCGAGGAGCTGGAGGTGCTGATGGGCGAGCTGGGGAAGAGCGTCCCGCGCCTGGCGGAGCGCCTCGAGGTCTCACCGCGCGGGCTCAAGCTGCGAATGAAGGATTTGGGGTTGGACTGAGGGGGCGCGGCGAGTCGTGCGGCTCGCACATCATCCCGGGCGGTCGGCGGGCACCGCTCCGGGTCTCCGCCGGAACGGGCTCCGCGCTCACTGCCCGAGCAGCTCGCGGCGGTAGATGCGGTTGACGCCCTCGTCCGCGAACGGGAAGTCTTCCCGCGAGTAGACCCAGTCGGGGGAGAGCGAGCGCAGCCACTCGTCGGTGACGACGTCTTCGCTCACGCCCGCCGCGCGCAGCGCCGCCCAGAGCTCGTGCGCGTTGCGGATGGGCTCCGAGTTGGCCCAGATGGCCTCGAAGCGTTGGTAGACGTCGGCTCGAACCTGGTCCATGTCGGACCAGCTAGTCCCCCGTATCCGTAGTGAGTGCCCAATATCGGCGAGCCATCGGCGTGCGAATCAAGGAACGACGACGAGGCGATGCCACAGCATCGTCGAGGAGGAGTGACGCTGAGTCGCGCGGCGAGAGCCGCCGAGATTGGGTAGGAATCACGGATACGGGGGACTAGTACCTGCGCCCGGAATTTCGACCCGGGTTTCTTTGCCGCATAGTCCCGCGGATCCAGGATCCCTACGCGCTCAGGCGTGCGCGGCCCGATCCAGGCAGGCGCGGGTACCACGCGCGATGGAGCAGACGGCGTGGACGAGCTCCAGCGGCCCGCGCGCCCGACGCTCGGCGTTGGCCAGCTCGCGCTCGATCCGCTCGCCCTCCTCGCGGCGCAGATCCAAGAGCGCCTCGAGCCGCGTCCGGTCGCCGCCCGCGTCGTTCATGAGGGCGGCGCTCTCCATCGTCAGGTGCTCGCGCAATCGCCAACCGAGCGCCCGGGCCCGCTCGGCGAGCACGGCCGCCTGCCTATCGGTGGCGGTGACTCGGCTGCCGTGCTCGAGGAGCTCCGCGCAGAGGCGGTCCACCTCGGCGTGGTGGGCCGAGCGTAGCTCGTGCGTTTCGTACGACGTGGTCATCACATACCCCCCGTTCGGGATGATCGCGGTCACCCGGGTGGTGACAGCAAACCCCGTACCTCCACCGCTTGCCCCCAGAAACGATCACCTCGGCGATCCGAGGTGCGAGCTTTGGACCGCACTGTGTCGTCGGCTACGCGCTTCGTCCGAGCCACGGACTCATCTAGCCCCCGACCCACCGCGTCCAGACGTTGCTCCACCGGCGTGCGTACGTAGATGCCCGTCAACCATCCATCGCAGCGGGGAGCGAGGCGTGAAGCACTGGGGAGACAACATCGCCGTCGGCGATTACATGGTCGCGCCGATTCAGTCCGTACGCCAAGCGGAGCGGCTCGCCGTCGCCGAGCGGCGGATGCGCGAGATCGGCGTCTCGGCGCTGCCGGTGGTCGACGACACGGCGCAGCTCGGCGGCGTCATCACGCGCAGCAATCTCTTGCGGATTGGCCGGATGAAATCCAAGGGCGGCCGGCGCCCGGTCCTCACGCTCCCCGACGCGCGCATCGGCGAGCACATGTCCAGCCCGGTGGAGGTCACCTCGGCCGGCGCGAGCCTGGCCGAAGCCGCCAAGCGGATGGTCCGCCGGCACGTGCACCGCCTCTACGTGACCCACACCCGCCGGGTCGACGGAGTGCTGACCACGCGCGATCTGATGCTCGCGGTCGCGGACGCCCGGGTGGCGCGACCCGTCGGGGAGATGGTCTCGGGATCGGTGGTCTCCGTCGGCAGCAGCGACCCCGTGTCCCTGGCCGTGGACAGGATGGTGGCGAGCCATCACCGCACGCTCGTCGTCGTCGACGAGGGCTGGCCGGTGGGCGTCTTCGCCGAGCGGGAAGCGCTGGCGGCGAAGGACGCCCCTTCGGGCACTCCGGTCGACGACTGGATGAGCCCGGCCCTCGCGTGCGTCGCGCCGGATCTGCCGGCCCACCGCGCCGCTGCCCGCGCCGCCGCCACCGGCCCGCGGGCCGTCCTTGTCACGGACGGGCCCGAGGTGCTCGGGCTGCTGACCGGCCTCGACTTCGCCGCCCTGGTGACCGACTGATCGAGCGCTCGTGTCGCGACCGGGGACCTCGCCCGGAGGGACGCGAACGAGGCCGAAACCTCTGCATCCGCGCCCGCGGGATCGTGAGGGGCGGCGCCGACAGCGCGGCCGCCCGGCCTCGCGTTGGGAGCACGAGACCGGGGTTTGGCCTACTCCGCCGCTTCGAGCACGGCGCGGAGCTTGTCCAGCGCCATGGCCTCGAGCTGACGGATCCGCTCGCGGCTCAGATCGAGCTCTTCGCCGATCTCCCGCAGCGTGATGCCGTCGTCGCCGCCGTCGATCCCGAAACGCTTGCGCAAGATGTGCTGCTCGCGCGGCGAGAGCTTGGACAGGAGCGCGCGGGCCTGCACCTCCCGCTCACGGGCGATGGCGGCGTCGTCGAGGCCGGGCATCTCCTCGTCGGTCAGCACCTCGCTCAGGGTCCGGTCGCCGTCTTCGCTGACGGGTGCGTGCAGCGAAATGGAGCGCGTGGTGGCCTCCATCGAGCGGCGGAGCTGATCGACCGAGACGTCGAGCTCCTTGGCGAGCTCGTGCTCGTCGGGTTGGCGGCCGAGCGACTGGGTGAGCTGCCGGGCGACCCGAGCCGCGCGGCGGCGGCGCTCGTTCATGCCGAAGGGCACCCGCACCGTCTCGGCGCAGCGGGTGACCTCGCGGGCGATGGACTGGCGGATCCACCAGGTCGCGTAGGTGGAGAAGCGGGTGCCGACGCGGTGGTCGAACTTGTCCACCGCCCGCATCAGCCCGAGGTTGCCCTCCTGGACCAGGTCCGGGAAGGGCACGCCGGAGGCGCGGTAGGCCTTGGCCAGCATCACGACCAGCCGGAGGTTGGCCTCCGCGAGCTGGTTGCGGGCCCGGTCGAGCCGGGTCCGGTCGCCGGCGTGCTCGGAGGAGAGGCGGCGCAGCACCGTGGTGCGGCGGCCGAGGACCTGCTGGGCGCGGGCGATCACCTCGCCGGAGTCGATCTCGTCCGGGCGGGCGTCGGCGCGGGCGAAGGCGTCGAGATCACTGCCGATCCGATCGAGCAGCTCCTGCACGCGCTCGCGGTTGAGGCCGATCTTGCGGATCAGCTCGGCGCGCTCGCGGCGCAACCGGTCGGTCGCCACCCGCCGCTCCTGGCCACGCTTCTTGGTCCGGCCCTCGAGCAGGCCGAGATAGCGCTTCTCCATCGAGACGGCGCGGTGGAGCAGGCGCGTGAGGCGCGCGTGCCCGTCAGCGCCCTCGTAGCTCCCGATGTGTGCGATCTGCACCACCTCTTTTCGGCCTTCGGCGAGCTCCGCGGACCAGCGGTGGAGCTCCGGCAGGAGCGCCCCGGCGTCCAGGAAGCGGTCGAGGCAAGCCTCCTCCGCCTGCTCCAGCCGCTGGGCTGCGCTCACCTCGCCGTTGCGATCGAGCGGCGGCGAGAGCGTAGAGAGCCCGGCCAGGTAGAGATCGAAGGGGTCACGGGAGCGGCGGCGGGCGCCACCGCTCTTGGCTGCGGTCAACGTCTTCTTCATTCGTCGTGGGTGTTCGAGCCCGCCGCTACGTCCACCAGCCCGAACGGGTCGCCCCGCCCACGAACGCGTCGGGGGCATGGTCGGGATGGCGTGCAGCGCGGCTCTGATGCGAGAGCATGGGGGGATTCGTTGGAGGATCGCCTCGAGAGGCGCACGGTAGTGCCTTCGAGGAACGCCGCCAGAACGCGCCACGGGGGCGGCGCATTCTCGGGCGAGTGCTGCTCGCGATCAACCCACCCCGTGTCGATATCACCCCAAGCGGTATCGATAGTGCACGTGGTCGTTGCCGGCGCTGAACCCTGCCACACGGGTGTGACGCACCGGCTTGCCGCTCACCATCTCCAGCCCGCGCTCGAAATAGCCCACGATCGCGTACTCGAAGTACACGTGATGGAACTCGGCCGGGATGCCCTCGATCCAGAGTTGGACCGTTCCGTCGGGGTCCCGCTGCGCCCGCGCCCCGCCCTCCGTGAAGTAGTTCCGGTAGAGCAGCGGTGCGGACCCGACGAACTCGTCGAGGCTCTTCTGCTCGCGGATCCGCCGGTAGGGCCCCTCGGTGAGCGCCCACTCGGCGCTGCCGCGGCCGAAGGTCCAGTAGGACATGGTGTCGCCGTCGTAGAGCTCGTCCACGAAACGGTTGTTCAGCTCCATGAACTCGCGGATCGGAAGGAGCGACGTGGCGAGCACCGGGTTCGGGAAGCCGGGGTGGTCGGCGATGAAGCGTCGGATCAGGGCCTCCACCCGCTCGACCCCCTTGTCTCGCTCCAGCATCGTCTTGCGCGCCAGATAGGCGGTTCCCTTGACCTGCATCCCATCCCTCCCAACGCCTCACGGCGTGTTCTGCAAGCGAGAGTAGCTCGGCACGGCTCGAAATCGCTCGCAAAATCGGCCGGGAGCCGGCCCCGAGCGGCGCGCGGGCGGTGCATCGGACCGCCGAGGCGACGCCAGGGAAGTGGGCGGCTCGCGCGGATTCCCGACCGGAGCTGGTAGTGTCGTCGGATCCCATGGTCGTGAAGCTCGCCGTCATCGCCGTCTACTTGCTGATCCTGCTCGGGATCGGCGCCGCCGCCTCCCGCCGGATGAAGGACGTCCGGGACTACTTCGCCGCGGGAAAAGGCCTCGGGTTCTGGGCCGTGGCGTTCAGCGCGCGGGCCACCGGCGAGAGCGCGTGGCTCCTGATGGGCCTGACCGGGCTCGGCGCGGCAGCCGGGCTGAAGGCCTTCTGGGTCGTGCTCGGCGAGGTGCTGGGCGTGGCCGGCGCCTGGCTCCTGCTCTGCCGGCGCTTCAAGCGGCTGACCGACCGCTACGACTCGATCACCGTGCCCGACTACCTGGAGGACCGCTTCCGGGATACCGGCCACGTGCTCCGCATCATCTCCGCCGGCGCCCTGGTCATCTTCGTGACCATCTACGTGAGCGCGCAGATCGACGCGACCGGCAAGGCCTTCGAGAGCTTCCTCGGCTGGGACTATTACGCCGGCATCGCCGTCGGGTTCACGGTGGTGCTCGTCTACATCCTGGCCGGCGGGTTCTTGGCCGTGGCGTGGTCGGACGTGTTCCAAGGCGCGCTGATGTTCCTGGGCCTGACCACGCTGCCCATCGTGGGCCTCTTCGCGGCCGGCGGCGTCGGACCCGTCGTGGACGCCCTCCACACCATCGACCCCGGCTTGCTCTCGCTGGCCGGACCGGACGGATGGTCCTTCTCCGGCGTGATCGGCGTCGTCTCGTTGACCCTGATCGGCCTCGGCTTTCTGGGCTCACCGCAGATCTTCGTGCGCTTCATCGCGCTCAAGGACGAGTCCGAGATCACGAAGGGCGCCGCCGTGGCCATCGTGTTCACGCTGCTGGCCGACTCGGGCGCGGTGCTGATCGGCATGATCGGCCGCGCGCTGCTCACCGAGCCGGGTCAGCCGCTCGAGTCGGTGCTCGGCAACGGCGGCGAGTCGGTGCTCCCGCTGGCCGTCGACCACCTCTTGCCGCTCTTCTTCGTCGGCGTCTTCATCGCCATCGTGCTCTCGGCGATCATGAGCACGGTGGACTCGCTCTTGGTCCTGGCCGCCAGCGCGCTCGTCCGCGACGTCCACCAGAAGGTGCAGCGGCCGGATCTGCCCGACGAGGCGCTGGTCGGCCGGAGCCGCGCCGCGACCTTCGGGTTGGCGATGGCGGCGCTGCTGATCGCGCTCGGCGTGGCCATCACCACCCCGGAGCGCACGGTGTTCTGGTTCGTGATCTTCGGCTGGTCGGGCATCAGCGCGACCTTCTGCCCGGTCACGCTGCTCTCACTCTTCTGGCCGCGCATGACCGGCCGCGGCGCCGTCGCGGCGATGGTGGTCGGCTTCGCCTGCGTGCCGCTCTTCAAGTTCGGCGCGCCGCTCTTGCCGGGCGTCGGACCGCACTTCGAGACGCTGGGCGAGCTGCCGCCGGCGTTCCTGCTCTCCGGCCTGGCCGGGGTGATCACCAGCCTCCTCGACCGCGGGGGCGCGGCGCGCCTCGAGGGCATCGAGGTGGAGTTGGCCGAGGCCGCCGAGTAGCACGCCTTCGGCGCGTCGACTCTCGACCCGTCCGCTGCGACCTGGTCCGATCGGTGAGCCAACCCGCGGCTCACCCGGTCGCTCAGCCCCGCTTCGGCTCGTCCTCGGCGCAGTCCGCGCCCCGCTGGAGCGTGTCGATCAGGTCGGTGAGCTGGTCGCGCAGCGCCATGAGCTCTTCCGGCGCGCGATCGTAGGCGCAGGCCAAGCGGGCGGGGATCGACTTGGCCCGGCGGGAGAGCGCGCGACCCTCGTCGGTGAGCTCCACGTGGACCTCCCGCTCGTCCTCGTGCGAGCGGCGGCGGCTCACCAGCCCCCTCGCCTCCAGGCGCTTCAGGAGGGGTGTCAGCGTGCCCGAGTCGAGCAGCAGACGGTCGCCCAGCGCGCGCACGGTCGGCGCCGGCGCACGCTCGCGAGCCGCCTGCCACAGCACCAGCAGCACCAGATACTGCGGATACGTGAGCGAGAGCTCGTCGAGGAGCGGGCGGTAGGCGCGCACGGTGAGGCGCGAGGCGGTGTAGAGCGCGAAGCAGAGCTGCTGCTCGAGATCGAGAGGGTGCGGCTTGGACATCGGTGGCAGTCCGAGGATGAGCCACGCGGCGACCGGTCACAACGGGCGGCGGCAATTTGCTTGCGCACAATCTACTTGCACACAATCAAAACCGATCTAGGTTGCCCTCACCCACCCCGAACGGAGGAGAGACAGATGACGAAGCTCTACGAGACCCAGGTGCACGTGACCGGCGGCCGCGATGGCAAGGCGTTCTCCGAGGCGCCCGCGCTGGCGCTCGACCTGCGCATGCCGCGCGCGCTCGGCGGACCCGGCGGCGAGGGCACCAACCCCGAGCAGCTCTTCGCGGCCGGCTACGGCGCGTGCTTCGAGAGCGCCCTGCGGCTGGTGGCGCGCACCAAGGGCGTGAAGCTGCACGACCGAACCGGCATCCGAACCACCGTCGCGCTCTCCAAGGACGACATGGGGTTCATCCTCGGCGTGCGTCTCGAGGGACACCTGCCCGGCCTCGAGCGGTCGGCGGCGGAGGAGCTGATGCAGGCGGCCCACGCCGTCTGCCCGTACTCGCGGGCGACGCGCGGCAACATCGAAGTCGAGCTGGCCGTGGCGTGAGGGCGCGTCCGAGGGCGCAGCCGGGTGGCTCGCGAACCGACCGCGAGCCACCCGCCACAATGTACCGGTGAGATCTGCGCCGCGGGTGAGATCAGCGCCGAGTGAACTCGCGCACTTCGCGGATCTTCCCGAACGCCATCTCGAAGACCGTCAGCACGTGCTCGGATCCGTCGGCGGCCGCGTCGTGCGAAGGCGAGCGCGTGTACTCCGCGAAGACGTGGTCACCGTCCGCGTGGATGGTGGTGTCCAGAAGATGGAGGCCGCTCGCCGCGGACTTGCTCTCGAGCACCTTGGAGATGGCGTCCTTGCCCTGTGCGAGCGTCTCGACGCTGTCGCCGCCGACCCAGCGGGCCTCGTCGTCGAGCACGGTGAGGATCCGCTTCACGTCCCCCTCTTGCATACCCACGAGCACGTTCTCGACCGCACGGATGTTCTCTTCACGATTCTGCATGTCGCTGCCCTCCCGCTGCCACGTATTGGCAGCCACGCGTTTCGCAATTGCCGGGCCATGCACGCGCGCTGGCATCGCAGACGACGCCGGGGACGGCAGACGCAACGGCAGCGCGTCCGGCGCAGCCGTTGCGCGGGGCTCGGGAGCCAGTCGCGCGCACCGGCAGGACGGAGCCCTCCGGCACGGGCCGCGAGCGAAGGCGGGCGCGCTCGATCCGCTCACGAGGACGCGCTCGGCTCGCCCAGTACCCGGAGCAGCTCGGCGTGCTCGGGCCGGCCCCGGAGCGGCTCGAGGAGCGCACCGGTGGACGTCGCGAAGCGTTCCTCGATGGCACGCCGCTCCGCGCCGACGGTCTCGATCCGATGCCGGCTGTTGGCGCCGCGCTCGGTGATCGCGGCGTCGTGGGTCGCGAGCTGGCGGCGGAGCTGATCCACCTGGAACTCGAGGTCCCGCACCTCGCCCTCGAAGCGCTGGGCGCGCGCGCCGCTCGTGGCCGCTTCATCCGTGCGCGCTCCGCCATCCGGCGGCGGCGGCCGAGAGCGCGCGAGTGCGCTGGTCCAGATCCGGTGGAGGGGTCACCGAGCCAGCGACGGCGCTCAGCTCGGCGAAGGCTCGCTGCCACGCGTCGCGCGCAGGCTCGACCGAGGTCATCCGCGCATTCGCCTCCGCCCGGGCGCTCCGCACCGCCTCTCGGGCACGGGAGAGATCCTTCGCCAGCTCGTGCACGGCGTGACCGAGCCGCTCGCTCTCCTCTCGCGCCTGGGCCGCGAGGGCGTCGAGCTCGCGCTGCGCGCTCCGCCCCTGGTCGGCGAGCGCACGCATTCTTTCGATGTCCCCGCGCACCTGGTCGAGTCCCTGCGCCACGGCAGACGGCGCATCTTCGTGCAGCTCGCGGAGGGCCTGCTCGAAGCGCGACGCGCGGGCGATCCACGCATCCACCGAAGTCGTCGTAGTCCGCGGCTCGGGCGAAGCCTTGCTCGGTCGCATCGAGATGCGGGCGCGGTTCGGCGCGATCGCGTGCAAGCGCTCCACGACCCGATGGGCGTCCACCGGGCGCTGGGTCGGATCCTTCGCGAGGAGCTCGAGGATCAGCGCCTCGAGCGCAGGCGCGACCGAGGGCGCGATCGCTCGCGGCCGGGGCGGCGGTTCGTGGATGTGCTTGAAGACGAAGCCGGAAGGCGTGTTCGACTGGAAAGGCAGCGCGCCGGTGGCCATCTCGAAGAGCACCACGCCGAGGGAGTAGAGATCGCACGCCGGCGTGACGTCGCGGCTCAGCGCGCGCTCGGGCGCCATGTACTGAGGCGTGCCGATCACCTCGCCGAGGTTGGTCAAGCGCGTGTCCTGCTCCGAGCGGGCGAGACCGAAGTCGACCAGCTTCACGACGCGCTGGCCGTCCTCCTCGAGGACGAAGACGTTCTCGGGCTTCACGTCGCGATGGATGATGCCGAAGTCGTGGGCTCGGGCCAGGCCGGCGGCCATCTGACCGCCAAGCTCGAGGACGTCGGAGAGCGGCAGCGGCTCACCGCGCAGGAGCGCACGCAGCGGCTGGCCCTCCAAGAGCTCCATCACCAGGTAGGGCGCGCCGTCATCCGTACGGCCGAAGTCGTGGATCGCGACGATGTTCGGGTGCGTCAGCGCCGCCGTGCTCCGCGCTTCCCGCCGCATCCGCTCCACCAGCCGCTCGTCCCGCGCGAGGTTGCGGTGCAGGATCTTGACGGCGTAGTGCCGGTCCAAGAGCGCATGCTTGGCGCGGTAGACGGTCGCCATGCCGCCTTCGCCGATGACCTCCTCCAGCCGGTAGCGCCCCGCCAGCGTGATGCCGAGCCTGGGATTGCCGGTCTCGATCAACGGGACCCCGCAGACCAAGCAGCGCTCGTGGCTGGGGTCGCGGTCACGCAGCTGGCAACGAGGGCAGGTTCGCACGTGGGTCACGTACCCCCGCCTTCCCCGGCGGCCATTCGACGACGACGCTGGGCGAGGGGCCACTCACGACCCCCGCACCGCTACCGCGATGGCACCCTCGGGGAGTCAACGCCATCGACAGCTTCATCCGCCATCCCCGCATTCGATGGTCGCGCGCACCGTCACCGGACCGGCGGAAGCCGCCGCGCACACCGAGCCGAACACCGTAACCTCTCCTTCGCTCGCGTCGGTCCAGTCCGGACCCTCCATGTGCGACGGATCCCGCGGAGCCTCGACCCCATCGACCGTGATGGGGACGCTGTCCGCGTCGCTCAGACGCCTGGGCACGACGAACGAGCAGCGCGCGATGCTGCTCGCGATGGTCGTGAACGCGGCGCCGAGATCCTCGGGCTGCTCCACGTCGTAGAAGCTCGGTGAGCCTGACTCGACGTTCGGCCGCCACCCGCGATCGCCATCGCCGTCAGTGTGCGCGACAACAGCGGATTGCTCTCCGCTGCCAAGCCGATCACGTACACGGGGATCGACGTGACCGGGTTCGAGGCGATCTGCGAACGATGATGGGGGCGGCACGAAATGTGCGGTCCAACGGAAGATCGGAGCACCTTCCGCAGCCGCGGACAAACCGTGCGTTCTGTCGGTGAAGCCGGCCGACGCGGTGGGTCCGTCGGCGCGGAGGATCGCGAACGTGAGCCGCCTTCTCCGCGCCAAGAGCGTCTCGGCGAGGCCGGTCCGACGCGGTGGGTCCGTCGCCACGGAGGTTCGCGCAGGTCAGCGCTTCTTCTTTCGCGCCAGGAGCGTCTCGGCGAGGCTGGCCGGCTCGGTCGGTGGGCCGCTCTCGGGTGCGTCGTCGTCCGGCGCGTCCTGCTCGGCGGGCGCCGAACGTGCGAGCGGTTCGGGCATCGCCGGCGATGCGGCGTCGTTCGAAGGCGCGCGCGCCGGCTCGGCGTCGATCTCGAGTGCGGCGCTCGCGTCTCGCACTTCGACCGCCTGGGACGCCGCGCGGTGCGAAGGCCACACCAGCCGCCGGAGCGCGACGCTGAGCAAGAGCAGGATCGCCGCCGCCATCAGCAGCGGTCGCCACATCGGCGCATAGGCCCAGGTCGGTGGCGGGCGCTCGTGGAAGATCGAGTCCAACGCCCGGCGCTCCTGGCCGCCGGTCAGCGCGGCGATGCGCGCGAGCAGCTCGTGGTCGGTGCCTTCACCGCGCAGCTCGTCGCCGCGCGCCCGCACCACGCCCGCGCTGCCGACCAGCTCCTCTTCGTTCTCCCGGACGGTGACGAGGTAGGCGCCCGGCGCGTCGGCGGCGAAGCGACCTTCGTAGCGGCCGGCGCCCGTCTGGGTGAGCGCGACCCGCTCCAATCGACCTCCCGGCCCGGCCACGGTGGCGCCGAGCGCGAGGTAGTTCTCGGTGTGACCGTCGTCGTCGATGGCCTCCACCACGACGCGACCGGTGCCGCCCTGCAGGCTGACCTGCACCGCCGCGTCACGACGCTCCGGCGAACGCGCCAGCGCGCGGCCGAGCTGACCGAAGAGCGCGCGGTAGCCGGAGAAGCTCAGCCAGGGCCTCGCGAACGCGCCGCCGACGTCGGTCGCCCACACGGCGCTCCGGCCGACGCCCTGCTGCTGCACGAGCAGTAGCGGATCCTCCTCGCCGATGCCGAGCAGCAGCGAGGCGCGCGGGCGGGCGTTCACCACCGCGTGCCCGAGCAAGGGCGGCGCGGCGTCGATATCGAGCCCGCGCGTGACGGCGGCCGGCTCGCCGAAGCGTGCGCGGGCCGGCTCCTGGTCCAGCGCGGCGCGGCTGGCGGCGACGGTCTCCTCGGTGAAGATGCGCGGCAGCTCGGTGAGATCCTCGACGATGTAGAAGCGGCCGCCGCCCAGGCGCGAGAGCACCTCGAGCTCGGGCGTGTCGGGACCGTTGCCCATCGAGACGACGGAGGTGGTGATCCAATCGCGCGCCGCAGCCGCCACCAGCGCCCGCGCGTCGCTCATCTCTTCGGAGTCCGAGCCGTCACTGAAGAGCAAGAGATGGCGGAGCTGGGTCGGCTGGGCGCGGAGCGCTGCGTAGGACGCCTCCAGGGTGAGATCGACCAGGATGCCGCCGCCGCCGACCTGCGCCCGACGCACCGCCGCGGCGATCCGGCGCGGGTCGTCGACGGTGGTCATCGGCTGGGTCCAGTGGACCGCCGTGTCGACGTGCGCGACCGCCACCCGGTCGGCGGGCGAGAGCAGCATGGCGCTCCGCGCCGCGGCCTCGTTCGCCAGATCGAGCTTGCTGGTGCCGGGCGCGGCTTCCATCCCCATGGAGCCGCTCTGGTCGATGGCGATCACCATCGCGAGCGAGGCGCGGTCGCGGCGGCGGCGCAGATCGAAGGTCGCCGGCAGCACCTCCTCGACCGGCGTGAACGCGTAGCCGCCGAGGCCGAAGGACTCGCGCGCGCCGGCCATGAGCAGTCCGCCGCCGAGATCCCGCACGTAGGCGGCCAGCTCGCGCATCCACGTCTCGGTCAGGCTCCGCGCCGACAGATCGCTGAGCACGATGAGATCCCACGTGGCCAGCTCGGCGAGGTCCGCCGGCGCGCCCTCGACGCCCGCCACCTCGACCGCCATCCCGGCACCGCGCAACGCGTCCGCCAGCGCCTGGGTCTGTTCCGGGTGGGCCGTGAGGATCAGCGCGCGCGAGCCTCCGGTCACGCGCATCATCGCGCCGCCCTCGTTGTTCTCCGCGGCCCGATCGCTCGCCTCGTCGAGCGGCTCGAGGAGCACCTCGTAGCGGTGGACGCCGGGCGGCGGCGCGACCTCCCGCAGAGTGAGGACGTCGGCGCCTTCGCGCACCTCGGCCGTGGCCTCGGCGATGGTCTCGCCGTCGCGGCGCACGAGCACGCGGGCCTGCGCCGTCTGGGTGGCGCGGGTCACGATGCGCAGCTCCACCGGCTGACCGGGATCGGCCACGCCCGGCATCCGCACGCGCTCGATGGCCATCTCGGCGCCCGGCTCGCGCTCGACGGCCCAGACGTCGATCGGCACGCCGCGCGCGGCCGCCATGGCGGCGGCGGCGAGGGCGTCCCCGCGGGTCTCGGCGCCGTCGCTCAGGAGCACGAGCCGCGGGGCGTGCTCGCCGGGAAGCTCGGCAAGCCCGCGCCGGATGGCCGCCGCGATGTCGGTTCCGTCCCGCGGGATCGAGGCACGAGCGCGCGCCGACAGAAGGGCGTGGCGAGGGAGACACCAAGGTCGCGGGCTCCCCGCCGAACGCCACCACGCCGGCCACGATCGTCGCTCTGCATGCCCTCGATCGCGCGCCGGACCTGCGCCATCGCTTCGGGCGCACCACCCGGCGTGCGGCTCACGCTGCGGCTCTCGTCGACGAGGAAGACGACAGCCGTCCGGTCGAGCGGCCGCCCGAGCTCCGGTCGCGCGATGGCGATGGCCACCGAGACGCTGGCGAACAAGAGCGCGACCTGGATCAGGCGGCGCGGCCAACCGGTGTGCGAGCGCGGGAGGCGTCGCAGGCGCAGGGCGACCAGCGCCACCAGGGGCAGCCCGAAGAGGAGCAGGAAGGGCGCGCCGAAGCGGATCACGCGGGCGCCCCTTTTCGGGTCGCCCAGAGGACCTCCAACGCCAGGAGCACGAGGAGCGCGGCGGCCAGCCAAGGCCACGCTTCACGACTCTCGCGCGGCTCGGCGATCAGCGCCGCCTCCCGGCCGTCCGAGGTGGTGAACGACGCGCGCGGAGTCGAATCGCTCTCCTCGGCGTCGAGCAGATTGCGGAGCGCGAAGCGAGCGCGCTCGCCCGCTTGCACGCGATAGACGCCGGGCTCGGGGGGCACCTCGACCACCGCGACTCCCCCTCTCGAGCGCGCCTGGTGAACGTGGCCATCCGGCGTCTCCACCCGGACGGTCGTCCCCTCGGGCGCCGGCACGCGCAGGGGCTCGCCGAGGAGCCCGTCCGGGACGCCGCCCGCGGCCCGACGGGCACGAGCTCGCTCGAGGAGGTTGCGGAAGAAGACGACGAAGCCGGGCCGGGTGGACCAATCGCCCGCGTCCGGATCGAGCCCGACGATGGTGGTCTCTCCGTCCGCGCGCTCCACGGCGCCGATGGCGGTGCCGCGATCGGTGGTCAGGAGCGCGTGGGCCGCCGCGCCGCGGATCGGCCGGATCGCGGCGAAGTGCACGTCGCCGAAGCCCACGAAGCGAAGGCGCGCGTCCGCCTCGTCCCACGAGACCACCGTCGGCCGCTCCGCCGCCGGCCCCAGCTCGACGCCGAAGACTTCGTCGCCGGAGGGCGCGACGACCACCGAGTCGCCGGCGGGAGGCGCGCTCGGCGTGGCGCCGGCGAAGACGTAGAGGCCGTCGAGCGGCTCGTCGAGCGCCGACGGGCGAGCGGCATAGAGCTCGACCTCGCGATCGGTCCGCAGGACGCGCGTGACCGACTCGGGCGCGTCGCCGACCAGGAAGACGGGCAGCTTGCGGGCGGCCGCGCTCGGCGCGACCGCGACGTCGTCCAACGCCAGCGCGTCGCTCCCGTCGAGCACCTCGATCCACGCACGGACCAACGCGCCGCGTCCCTCGGCGTCCGGCGGCAGATCGGCGCTCAGCACCACCGCCTCGGGCCGGCCCTCCTCCACCCGCACGCGGCGGGTCGCCAAGAGCTCACCTCCTACGACGGCGGCGCTCACCCGCACGTCGGCCGCGCCTTCGCCGAAGCGCGCGACGCGGACGAAGACCTCGCCGCGGTCCGGCGCGTCGGGCGTGGGCCGCGCGCGCACGTCGAGGGCGACGATGGCGTGGTTGACGGCCGCCTCGCCGATCTCGAGCACCTCCACCGGCACGTCGGCCGCGAGCTGCACCGAGCCGGCGAACGCGGCGTCGGTCAGCACGACGATGCGGCTTCCTGGAGGAGCGCCGCGCATCCGCTCGGCGGCCACGGCCACAGCGCCTTCCAGGTCGACGCGCCCGCCGCGCGCTTGGACACGATCGATCCCCCGCTCGAGCTCGACCGGATCGGCGCTCAGCGGCGCCACCACGTCGCTCTCGCGACCCGCGGCCACGATCATCAGCTGCCCGCCCGGCGGCAGCGTGCGCGCGGCGGCCCGTGCCTCGTCGAGCGCGCGCGAGAGCCGCACCTCTCCGTCTGCGTCGGCCAACATCGAGAGCGAGGTGTCGATCACCATCGCCGTCCGCGCGCCGGTGGGCACGTCGGCGCCGCCGGTCGGCCGCGCCAGCGCGACGGCGGCCGCGATCAGCGCCAGCGCCTGCAAGAGCAGCGAGAGGTGGGGCCGCAGCCGCTGCCAGGGTCGCTCGGCCCGCAGATCCCGGAGCGCGGCCTCCCAGAGCATCGTGGACGCGACGACCTTCTTCGCCCGCCGCCGCTTCAGCACGTAGAGCGCGACCAGCGGCACCAAGAGGCCGAGCCACGCCAGCGACCAGGGCGAGAGCAGCCCCACTACCCTGCCCTTCCTGGCTCGATGCCCGCCGCTCGAGCCGGGTCACGCGCCGCGAGCCACTCCGTTCGCGCTCGCAGGACGCGCCACGCGAACCCCGACCGACACCGGCCCGTGGCGAGCGCCGCAGCGCTTCGTCGGAGCTCGCCCGTGACGTCGGCACGCACCATCACGTCGCTCCGAGGTAGCGGAGGAGCACCTCCTCGAACGCGTCGCCGCTCGACACGCGGCCGTAGAAGAGCCCGCGCTTCTTGGCGAAGCCCTCCAGCTCGGCCAGGAAGAGCGCGACGCGCCGCCGGTAGGCCGCGAGGGCGCGCGCGTCGAAGGAGACCTCCAGCTCGGCGCCGCGCTCGCTGTCGACGAGCAGGAAGTCGCCGCCGGGCGTCGGATCGAGCTCCTCGGGATCGACGACGTGGAAGAGCACCGGCTCGTGACGCTCGGCGATCAAGCGATCGATGGGCCTCGTGAAGCCGCTCGGATCGAGGAAGTCGCTGATGATCGCCACCAGCCCCGGCCGCGGGCGCCGCGCCAGGAGCGCGTCCACGGCGCGCGCGAGATCGGTGCCGCCCATCGGCTGCTGGGCGTCGAGCGCGCGCAAGAGGCGACCGGCCTGCTTGCGGCCGCGGGCGGGAGGCATGGCGACGCGCTCTACTCCGTCCGCGAAGGGCCACACGCTCACCCGGTCGCTCCCGCTGAGCGCGACGTAGCCGAGCCCGGCCGCCACGCGTTTGGCCGTCTCGATCTTCGGCGGCGTGCCGAGGGCGAGCGAGGCGCTGGTGTCGATGAGCAGGTAGAGGCTCAGGTCCTCCTCGGCCACGAAGAGGCGGAGCACCAGCTCCTCGAGGCGCGCGTAGGCGTTCCAGTCGATGCGCCGGATGTCGTCGCCCGGATAGTAGGGTCGATGATCGGCGAGCTCGGCCGAGGATCCGCGCCGGGTGGAACGGCGCGCGCCGGCCGAGGCTCCGGCGAAGCGACGCCGCGCCGTGACCGCCAGCTTGGCCAGCCGGCGCATGAACGCCGGATCGAGGAGGTCCGTCACCCGCGCGGCTCCTCGAAGCGCGCGCGCTGGAGAGCGGCGAACCTCTTCGCGCGATGCACCCGCAAGAAGACCAGGCTTCCGAAGACGACCGCCAGCACCGAGTAGAGGCCGAGCGAGATGCTCAGCTCGATCGCGGACGCCGCCGTCCCATGCCCGTCCGCGATCTGCACCGCCACCACGAAGGGATCCAACACCGAGATCATCAACGGCAGCGGCGTCGTGTAATCGAGCTGCTCGATCGAGCGCACGTCGATCAAGAGCGCGACCATGAACGGCAGGACGATCGTCGCCAGCAGGACGGCCAGCGTCAGCACGCGCGCGGCGACGCCGTTGTCCAAGATCAGCCGGAGCAGGGTCGCCAGCGTGGCCGTGAAGAGCGCGATGACCAGCCCGCCGAGCGCGAGGAGGCCGCAGGCGAGGTCCATCCGCCAGACGCGGCCGACGGGATCGACCTCGTGGACGTGGAAATCGTAGCCATTGACGCCGAACACGAGATGCCGCGTGACCAGCACCGCGGCGAGGACGACGAGCGTCGAGACCACCGTGAGCGCGATGGAGAAACGGAGCGTACCGGCCGCGCCGGGACCGAAGACGCCCGCCAAGCGCGCGAGCCCCTTTCGAGCCTCTCGCCTGCGCTGCCACGGCCTCGGCGGGAGCGCCGGCTCGTTCGCGAAGAGCAGCGCGAAGAAGGTCGAGAGCGCGACCATCCACATCACGGAAAAGCCCGCCGCCTCGCCGCCACTGCCGATCGAATCCTGCGAGCCGACCAAGAGGCACGCGCCCACCGGCGTCGCCGCCACCATGGCGATCGCCCACACCTTCATCGGCTTCGCGCGATCGTCCGAGGGCGGCCGGACGGCGGCCATCGCCGAAGCGATCAAGAACCACGTCGGCATGCCGATCGCGTAGAGCGGGCCGCCCACCACGAACGCCCACGTGTCCCACTCGCCGTAGCGGGTGACGAGCGCCTCCGTGTAGAAGAAGGGGCCCGCCATCGACAGGCCCCAGCCGCCCGCCACCGTCTCGCTCGCGATGCCCAGCATCGAGAACGCGAACATCATCATCGGCATGAACGAGACCGTCGCGATCACGATGGCCAGCCGCGTCGAGCGCAGGCGCGCGCTGATCGCCACGCCGTACGCAACGGCCGGTAGGAGCACGACGAGCAGCGATCCGAACCCGACTGCGACCTGCAGCGGCGCCACGCCGCCGAAGAGGAACGCGATGCCGAGCACCGGCGCGAACGCGATCAGGACGAGCGCGATCGACGCGTAGCACGCGGCCAGCTTACCGAACACGATGCGCCACGGGCTCATCCCGGAGAGCAGGAGCGACTCCCACGTGTGCTGCTCGTGCTCGGCGGTGATCGACGCCGACGCGTAGCCGGGCGCGACGAGCGTGATCACGAGCAGGCTCAGCCCGAGGAAGAGCTGGAAGAGCACCTGCCCCACCCGCGCCGGCGTCGTGCCTTGCGAAGCGGCCGTCGCCCCGATGCCGAGCACGAAGATCGCGAGCGCCCCGGTCGCGAGGTAGAGGAAGCGGACGTAGAGGTTCGCGCGGAAGATCGCGCGCAGCTCCTTGACCAGGATCGGGTTCGGGTCCTGCAGGTAGGCGCGCAGCCGGCCGATCATTGGAGCTCTCCCTTCGTGACCTCGAGGAAGATGCGCTCCAGATCGTTCCGGTCCGGCTCGACGCGCACGACCTGAAAGCCCTGGCCGACGGCGAACGCCACCAGCTCCGCCACCACCTCGTCTCCACCGCAATAGGCGACCTCGAACGCGCCGTCCGGATCGCGTGTGGCCTCGGTCACCCCCGGCGCGTCCCGCAGGCGCTCGAGCGCGTCGTCCGGCGGCGAGAGGAGCCTCAGCCGGAGCCCGCGCTCCGGGCGCAGCTGCCTACCGATTTCGTCGACCGATCCCGCCGCGACCAGCCGCCCCTTCTCCAGGATGGCCACGTCCGAGCACATGTCGCTCAGCTCGGTGAGGATGTGGCTCGAGAGCATCACGGTCTTGCCGAGGCGCGCGAGCTCTTCGATCAGATCGCGCATCTCGATCCGCGCCCGCGGATCGAGGCCGTTGGCCGGCTCGTCGAGCACCAGCACCTTCGGGTCGTGCAAGAGCGTTCGCGCGATGGCCAGGCGCTGCCGCATCCCCTTCGACAGCGCGCGCACCAGGCGCTCCCGGAGCCCGCCGAGGCCGGTGAGCTCGACCACGGCGTCGATGGTGCGAGCGCGGCTCACGATCGGGAGCGCGTGGGCCGACGCGAAGAGCTCGAGGTACTCGCGCACGGTGATCCGCTCGTAGACGCCGAAGCCGTCGGGCATGAAGCCGAGCACGCGGCGGACCTCGGCCGGCTGCTCGACGACGTCGATGCCGTCGACCAGCACCCGGCCGTCGTCGGGCTCGAGCAAGGTGGCGATCATGCGCAGCGTCGTGGTCTTGCCGGCGCCGTTCGGACCGATGAAGCCGAAGACGGCGCCGTCCGGCACGTGAAAGCTGACGTCCGAGAGGACCCGCAGCCCGCCGAAGGCGTGGGAGACATGCTCGACACGGATCATGGCGCCTCCTCTGCGGGCTCCGGCGCACCCGCGTCCGGCGCGCCCTCGCTCTCGGTCGCGCCTGGCGGCTCGGGTTCCTGGATCGGCGGGCCCTCTGCGCTTCCGTCCCAGCCCATCTCCGGCGCCACGAATTCCACCGCGGGCTGCACGCGATGCCCCGAGTAGGCCGGGAAGACGCGGATCCACCGGTAGTCCGCCTCGGCCGAGAACGGGCCGATGTCGTCCGAGTCGACCGGCAGGCGCGCGTAGAGGATCCCGGGCGCCGGCTGCGGGAGATCGTCCGGCGGGAGCGGCGCGTGCGCAGCGGGCGCCACCGGAGCGAGGCCCTGTGGCAAGAGCCCCGCCATCCCGCGCCAGTAGGGCCCCTGGCTCGGGTCGAGGTCGAGGGCCGACGGCAGCTCCGCGCCGGGCAGGTCGTAGAGCCCCGGCGCGTAGCCGGTCGCATGCTCGGGAACGGCCGCGGACGCGTGGGCCGGCACCTCACCGAGGAAGTGGATCCTTCGAATCGGAGGTGACGACGAACGCGTCGGTCAGCGCCAGCGGCGAGTCGTTCACCACCGTGGCCAACCGGTCGCCGTCACGCTCGAAGCGGATCGCGCCGCCGAGCTCGATCATCCGATCCTCGCGCAGGAACACCGTCTCCCAGAGCCCGGTATGGAAGTCGCGCAGCTCGACCCGGTCGCCGTCGTGGTGGTAGGTCGGCCCGCGGTCGCCGGCCGGGTCGACGCGCCGCGCGGCGCCCTCCATGACGGGGAGATCGTAGGAGCCCGGCCGCGTCGAGAAGAGCCCAGTGTAGCGGCGCGCTCCCGCGCGCGTCTGCCCCTCCACCAGCTCGACGATCTCGAAGCGCCGGTAGCGCATCGACACGCCCTTGCCGACGTAGCCGACGACGACGAGGACCAGCATGCAACCGAGCGCGATGAGCGGCGTGGTGACCAGCGCGAGCACCGGCCGGTTCTTCTTCTGGACCCAGCCGAAGTTCAGCGGGCCGACCACGATGACGTAGACGAGGAGCGCGAGGGCGACGAGCAGCAACGCGGGACGGAAGCCCTCGTTGGGATCGAGCGCCGCGCGCAGCAAGCCGAAGCTCGACGGGCCGTACCCTCGATCGTCGAGCTGCTCCCCGCCGATGCCGAAGCGGAGCCGCGCCCGAGGCTCCGGCGTCCCGTAGATGGCCCGCACGAGGTGGCGCGGCGCGCCGCTCTCGACGGCCGCCGCGCTCATGCCGTCGTAGCCGGCGAGGAAGACGCGGCCGAAGCCGAGCGCCTTCGAGCAGCCGAAGTCCTCCTCGCGCTGACCGGCGCTGCAGCGCAAGGCGTAGCCGCCGGGAGGCACGAACCTCCGCGCTTCGCCCAGCGGCAGCGTCTCCACCGAGCCCGCGAGCTCCCGCAGCCAGCGGTCCGACAGGTCGTGGTCGCTCCGCGGGAAGACGAGGAGGCTCCCGCCGGTGCGCACCCAATCGACGATGGCCTCGCGCTCGCGCTCCGAGGCGCGAAAGAGGACCGGCGCGCTCGCCGCCAGCACCTTCACCGACGACCAGCCGACCGGCTCCGAGGGCAGGAGCGGAATCACCGCTCCGCGGATCCATCCGCACCACGCCGATCGGCGGTCGCACCTGGCGCGAGTCGCCGGGGCTGGTGTCGTTCACGTCCATCTCGAGCAGCGCGCCGCGCAGCCGAGGCGGGTCGCCGAGCACGACCACGCCGCGCGCACCGCTCGCGTAGGCGGGTGAGAGCTGTGCGTGGGCGAGCGTTCGGCCGCCGACCACGAAGCTCGCTTCGAGCGAATCGGAGCCGATGGGCAAGAACGGCATGAGCCGCACCTGGCGAGTGGCGCCCGCGGGCAGATCGAGCGGCGTCACGTGACGTTCGACCGGACCGCGGTAGCCGGCGACACGCAGCTCCAGCGTGCCGGAGCGGTCGCCGCCGGCGCGGCTCTCCACCGTGATGACCACCGGCGCGTAGGCGCCGGGGAGGACCACGTCCGGTCCGAACATGCCCTCGACGCGCACCGTCACGGGCGGAGGCGGCTCCTGCCCGGACGCGCGGCCCACGAAGGCGAGCCCCAGCGCGAGTAGGGTGCCCGCGACTCTCGCGCTCGCTCTCATCCCGCGATGGCCGCCACGCGCTCGGAGGTCTCGGGCACTTCCGACCCGAGCGCGTCGAGGATGGCGTCCGGGCCGACTCCGTCCGCTTCGGCTTCGAAGCTCGGGATGATCCGGTGGCGGAGCGCGGGATGCAGGACGGAACGCGAGATCCTCGAACGCGACGTGCGCGCGGCCTTGCATCAGCGCGCGGGCTTTGGCGGCGAGCACCATCGACTGCCCGCCGCGCACGCCGGCGCCGTAGCGGAGCAGCTTCTTCGCGCTCGGCGCCGCGTCGGGCTGGCTCGGATCGCTCGCGCGCACCAGTCGGGCGACGTAGCGGCGGAGCGGCTCGGCGACGTGGACCTCGCGGACGAGCTCGCGCATCTCGAGCAGGCGCGGCCCGTCGGCGACCTGCGGCACCTCGGCATCAGCGCTGCCTGTCGTGCGCTCCAGGATGGCGACCAGCGTGTCCTCGTCGGG
Organism: uncultured Pseudomonadota bacterium; assembly: GCA_963832725.1. GTDB lineage: Bacteria > Myxococcota_A > Polyangia > Polyangiales > Sandaracinaceae > JAEZBP01. The sequence goes on along the minus strand of CAWHVG010000002.1, from coordinate 749,279 downwards.
CGCGGGGACCAGCACCTTGAAGAGGAAGCGATCGAGCTGCGCCTCCGGGAGCGGATAGGTCCCCTCCATCTCGATCGGGTTCTCGGTGGCGAGCACGAAGAAGGGCGCCTCGAGCCGGTGCACGGTGCCGGCGATGGTCACGCTGCGCTCGGCCATGGCCTCCAGCAGCGCGCTCTGCGTCTTGGGCGTGGCGCGGTTGATCTCGTCGGCGAGCACGAGCTGACCGAAGATGGGTCCCTTCGAGAGCTCGAAGCGCTTCTTGCCGCGCTCGTCCTCCACCACGATGTTCGTGCCCACGATGTCGCCGGGCATCAGGTCCGGCGTGAACTGGATGCGCGAGAAGCGCAGCGAGACCGCCTCGGCGAGCGTGCGCACGAGGAGCGTCTTGCCGAGCCCGGGCGCGCCCTCGAGGAGCACGTGCCCGCCGGCGAAGAGGCAGACCAGGACATCCTCGACGACCTGCTCCTGGCCGACCACCACCCGCGCCACCGCGTCGCGCAGCGCGCTCACCGTCTCGTGGAACGCGCTCACGCGCCCGTCGTCATCGCTCATCTCGCGTCTCTCCCGTCCCGAAGTACGTACGGACGTGATCCCGATAATCCTCCGGGATCGGCGCGCGCTCGATGGCGCCCGGCTCGCCCGAGGCCGCCGCGCCGGTGGCGCCGCCCTGTGGTGTTCCTTCCGGCAGCGGCGTGCCCTCGGGGTCGACCCACTCGAAGGTGGTCTCCGACGGCGCGCCGGGACCGAGCTCCGGTCGCACGCGCGCCAGCGGACCCTCGCCCGCGCCGATCCGATCGGTCTGGCCGCCTTCGTGGCCCGGACCGCCGCCGGAGCCGGTCCCGCCGTTGCCCTGACCGTTCCCGTTGCCCTGCCCCTGACCCTCGCCCTCACCGTTGCCGTTCCCCTGACCCTGGCCGTTCCCCTGACCCTGGCCGTTCCCGTTGCCCTGGCCCTGGCCGTTGCCGTGACCGTGGCCGTTCCCCTGGCCCTGGCCGTTCCCGTTGCCTTGGCTCCGCCGTCGAGCCCCGGCGATCGGGACGCCGTTTGCGCCGACGCCGACCTGAAGGCGATCGAGGTGGTCCAGCGCCTGACGCAGCTGCTGTTCGAGCTCGTCGGCGTCGAGCGGGCGGCTCGCCTCGTCGCGCTGCGCCTGCGCCTCGGTGTTCTCGGTCGCCTGCGCGCGGCTCATCGCCTCGGCCAGGCGCTGCCGCTCCTCCGGCGTCAGCCGGGACCACGCCTCTCGCATCGCGTCGACCGTGGCGCGGCTCAGCCCGGCGCCCTCTCCTTCGCGCTCCAGCCGATCGAGCTGCCGGCGGAGCTGCCTCCCTTGCAGCTCGGGGAGCGCCTCGGCCAGCGCGCGCGCCAGCTCCGCCTGCTCGGCCCGCCGTCGCAAGAGCTCCGAGCGCCTCAGCAGCGAGCCCGCCAACGCCTCGTCACCCGCTTCGCGCGCCGCCCTCGCCGCCGCCGAGAGCGCTTGCCGCGCTCGCCGCCGATCGGCCGCCTCCCGCCGCGCCGCCGCGCGCTCGACCGCGCGATCGAGCGCGTCCGGGTTCCGCTCCGAGAGCGCGCGCTGCATCGACGGCTCGGGCGCCAACGCCTCCAGCGCCGCGTCGCGCGCACGCCGCTCACCGGGCGTCTCGGGCCGGCGCGCCGCCTCCACCTCGCGGCGGATGTCCTCCAGCGCCTGCTGCGCCCTCTCGCGCTCGACGCCATCGGGGAGCTGCCGGCTCAGCTCGCGCGCCCGCTCGGCGGCGTCCTCGAGGTGCCGGCGCCGCACCGGATCCCGCTCCGCCTCGGGCAGTCGCTCGATGCGCCGGAGCGCCTCAACGTCCGCGATCGCCACCCGGTTTTGATCGGCGCCCGACGCCTCCGGCACCGGAACGAGCCAGGCGAGCACGGTGAAGAGCGCGGCCGGCACGAGCCACGCGAGCTGCGCCGATCCGAGCCCGGGCAGGAGCGTTCGGACGTCGGCCTCCGCGATCCTCGTTCGCGCGCGCGCCACCGTCGGCCGGAGCAGCGGTGGCGCCTCCTCACCGAGCTCCCACGCCGTGACCAGCGCCTCGTCCGCCTGAAGCCGCCGGTCGAGGTAGAGCACAATCTCCTCGTCGCTCGGACGCGCGCGGCGAGCGAGCAGCACGCCGAGGATCGGCCCGAGCGAGAGCCCGAGCGCCCAGGGCCAGCGCGGCCAACCGGGAAAGGCGAGCGAGACCACGAGCAGCGCCGCGCCGAGCACGATCGCGGTCGTGATCGACGCGTGGAGGACGGTGCGCAACGCAACCCGCCGCCTGACCCGCCCGATCCGATTGCGAAGCTCGTTCATCTCTTCTCTGCGAAGGGTGAGTGTCGCCCGCAGGGTCGGAGTTCCCAAGGACTATCAGGGCACCTCCATCGCCACGATTTCGCCACGATTTCCCCGCCGTCTCTCCTCACGCGCGCCGCGCCGCTCGCACCGCGCCGGCTCAGAAACGAATGAAGACGGGAGGACATCGTGAAAAGACTCTTCGGAATTGCGGTGGTGTGGATCGGCTGCGCGTTGGCGTGGGTGGTGCTCGGCTCGACGCTGGTGGTGCGAACCGGCGACGCCGACGGGAGCATTCCGGCCGAGGTGAGCCAGCTCTGGGGCCCGCCGCTCGAGCAGGCGCAACCGAGCGCGCTCTACATGGAGACACGGACCACCGAGATCACGCGCACGGTGGTGGACGCGGAGGGACATCGCTCGGAGGAGACCACGACCCAGCCCACGCACGTAGAACAGACGGCGCCGCTGGTCGGCTCGGACATCGGCGTGCACCTCGAGCTCGAGCACCGCCGCCGCGGGCTGATGTGGTTCCCGACCTACGCCGTGCGCTTCGAGGGTCGCTACACCTTCGAGAACCCGAGCGACCGGGCAGAGGACATCACGATCACGTTCCCGCTTCAGACCGACAACTCCGTTTACGACGGGCTGCAGGTCGAAGACGAGGCGGGTCACGAGATCGACGCGACGATCGGCGCCGAGGGCGAGGCCGCGCCCTCCAGCGACTGGTCGCGCTCGAGCTACACGCCACCCGCCGCGTCCTTGGTTGGGACCGCGCACTGGGTCGCGCACGTCGATGCGCATCAGCGCGCCTCCTTCGTCGTGCACTACCGCACCCGCGGCACCTCGAGCTGGCGCTACCGGATGGGCGCCGGCACCGACACGCGTGAAGAACTTCCGGCTCCAGATGACCGGCAACTTCGAGCGGGTGGACTTCCCGGCCGGCACGATCAGCCCGACCCAGCACGGCGTGGAGGGCGGCCACTGGCAAGGCACCTGGCAGTTCGAGAGCCTGGTCGCCAACCAGCCGATCGGCGTCGATCTCCCGACCCGCGTCAACCCCGGCCCGCTGGCCACGCGCATCACCTTCTTCGCGCCGGTAGGCCTGCTCTTCTTCTTCTTCGTGGTGGCCGTGCTCGGGGCGGCGCAGAAGCGCGAGCTGCACCCGATGCACTTCTTCTTCCTCGGCTGCGCGTTCTTCGCCTTCCACCTGCTCTTCGCGTACCTCGTCGACCACCTGGAGGTCGCCGCCTCGTTCGCCATCAGCGCCGGCGTCTCGGTCCTACTCGTGGTCAGCTACGCGCGGCTCTTCGTCGGCTGGCGCTTCGCGCTCCGGGACATCGGCCTCTCGCAGCTCGTCTACCTGGTGCTCTTCTCGCTGACCTTCCTCTGGGAAGGCTTCACGGGGCTGTCGATCACCGTCGGCGCCATCCTCACGCTCTTCGTGATGATGCAGTACACCGGCAAGACGGTGTGGGGGCCGAAGCGCGCGCCGGCCAGCCCGCCGGAAGGCCCCTCACCACAGCCGCGCGCGTTCTGAAGCGGCCCTCGGCTCAGTGAGCGAGCTGCGACGGCGTCGTCTCGTCCAGCTCGCTCAGGGCGAGGAGGAAGGGCTCCTCGGTCCCCTGCGTCGCCGTCCCGACCCACACGCGGTAGACACCGGGCGCGAAGCGCTCGCGCAATCGTGGATCGCGCCCCTCGTCGTCGTCGGTGCAGTGCGCGCCACCGTCGGGACCGATCACGAAGAGCGACGTATCCGCGCTCGAGGCCACCATCAGCGAGAGCTCGGCGAACGCTCGCGTCGCAGTGATCACGAAGTCGGGCTGAGGACCGACCCATCCGTGACAGTGCTCGTCCTCGAGGTGGGCGTCGATCGGTCCCCCCGCGGTCGTGCCGGGGTGGGTCATCGGGTCCGGTGTGAACCCGGGACCGGCGCCGAAGGTGCTCACGCGCCCTTCCTCGGTGTCGAAATCCAGCTCCGGCGCGGGCGGCGCCTCTTCCGGCTCGACCACCAGCGGCGCTTCGGGCGAAGGTGCGGTGGCGGCGAGCGCCGGCACGTCCACGGCGCGCTCCGCGTCATCGTCGCCGCAACCGGCCAGCGTGCAGCTCCCGAACGCGAGCGTCGCCCCCAACACGGCGGCGCGTGAGTCCACGCGCAGGCTCGCGAACGAGAACGTGGATACGAACGACGGCGTCGTCAGCGCTGTCTCCACTCGGGCCTCCCTCACTTGGTGGAACGAACGACGCTCACTCCCCCCGGAGCGTGCGTACGTGCGCGACGAGCGCCGCGATACCGCGCTCGTTGATCTGCGATCCGAAAGCCGGCATCATCCCGCGCCCTTCGCGAATGATCCGCGTCATCTCCTCATCCGACAATCCGTTCTGAACGGACGCCGAGGTGAGGTCGGGCACGTTCGCGCCGGGCGGCGCGGCGGGACCGCCTCCGTGGCCCTGCGCGCCGTGGCACCCGGCGCAGCTCGAGCGATACAGCCCGGCCGCGGCGGCGCTGAGGTCACCCGGCTCCGCCTGGCCCGTCCCGGAGGCGCCGGTCTCCGGCGGCTGGTGATTGTCGGGCCGCCACTCGCGCGCCTCGCGCTCCCGGCCGCATCCGGCGAGGCAGACGATGAAAGAGAGCAGAAGTAAGAACCGATGGGCGTGGCGCCGCACGCCCCAGGCATAGGCGCGCACGAGAACGCGGGCAACCCGCGGCAGGGAATCAAGAATGCTCCACCGTGGGGCGACGTGGCGCGAGCTCACCGCGCGCGTTCCACGGCGCGCCGTTGCTTCAGACGCGCGTCCAGCGCTTTGCGTACCGGACAACCGTCGCGATGCGTGAGCAGCACGGCCGTGCGACGGCCGAAGATGTAGTACGCGTCCTCGTCGTAGGCGCCGACGCGCAGGCGCAGCGCCTCGAGCGGGAGACGCCACAGCGTGCGATCGCGGCGCTCCACATAGAGCGAGTGGGTGCTCGTCCGCACGCGGCGCGGGTGCGCGCGCCAGGGTCGCTCCGGAGACGAGGCGAGCCAGTCGAGCATCGCCTCGTAGGGCGTCGGTGCCTCGCGCAGCGCGACGGCCTCCTCTTCCACGGGTCGCGGCGCGGCCCGGAACGCTCCGTCGCCGACGACAGGCCGTTCTCCGGGAAGCTCGGGCAACGACGCCACCTGCTCCCAGGACACCTCGTCCAGGTCCAACCAACCGCGGTCGACGACTGCCGGCGCATGCTTCACGACATGCTCGATCAGCGCCGCAGCCCGCACGGCGAAGGGCTCGGACGTGAGCTGCCCCGAGAACGCCGCGTCGGTCGAATCGCGGACGGGCGCGAAGGTGTGCTCGTCGCCACCGCCCGGGCCCGACCAAGCCACACGAACACGCGGCCACGGATCGACCGCCGCCACCTCGCGCACCTCGTGCCAACGCAGCACCACCGCGCCGATGTCACGGGTGTCGAGCGGATCGAGTCCCGGCTCATCCCTGTACGCACCGAAGTGCAGCGCGATCCCCTCTCGCGTCCACAGCACCGGGAACTTCCCTGCCATCGCGTCTCCTCACCTCCCACGCGTCCTGCGGGACATGCACCGATGCGCCCCACTGTACACCGCCGCCTCGCGCTCGCGTGCGGCGGCCGCGGCACGTGCGGGACACGGGCGAGCTGCCATACTGGCGGCGTGACGCCCCGACGTATCGGGTGGTTTCTCCGCGGCGCGCTCGTCGTGCTGACCTTCGTCTCCGCGCTGCTCGCGTTCCAGGCGGGCGTCGGCGTCAGCGCGCGGAATGGGCTCGAGGGCGCCGACCTGTTGACGCACGTCTACTACGCGCTCGGTCTCTTCGTGCTCGGGGGAATGGACCTCGGGTTGCCGCGAGGCGGCCCGCCGATCGCGCGGGACGTGCTCTGGGCGAGCTACTTCCTCGCACCGGCCATCACCACCAGCGCCGTGGTCGAGGGCGCCGTCCGTCTGCTGCAACCGCAGTGGCTCCAACGCCGGGCGCTGCACGACCACATCGTGATCGTCGGCGCCGGCCGGCTCGGCATGCTCTTCCTGGAGGCCCTCCGTACGTACGACAAGAAGGTGCGCGTGCTGGTGGTCGATCGGGACGGCACCCAGGGCAACCTCCAGCAAGCGGTGGCACTGCACGGCACCCGCTTCGTGCTCGGCGACGTCCGCACGACCAGCACGCTCGACGCGATGGTGCTCGAGCGTGCGCGTGCGGTCGCGCTCCTGACCGACGACGACCTGGTCAACCTGGAGGCGGCCTGGCGGATCGCCGCCCGCGCGCCGAGAGCCGATGTCGTCGTGCACGTGGCCGACATCGGGATGAGGAGGACGGTGGCGAGGGTGGAGGGCAGCACCGCCGAGCGCGTCCACGTCTTCAACGCGCACCGGATCGCGGCGCAGCGCCTCTACGAGGAGCACCTCGAGCTGCACTTCGCGAACACGGCGGCCGAGGACGTCGTCGTACTCGCGGGCTTCGGCCGCTTCGGGCAGACCATCCTCGAGTACCTCCAGCGCGAGGCGGAGGGCGAGGTCCAGCGGGCCATCGTCGTCGACGTGGCGGCGGAGCAGCGGGTCCGGCTCTTCCGCGCCCAGGTGCCGGGGTTCGAGAGCTGCAATCTCGTGACCATCCAGGGCGACCTCGACGATCCCGTGACCTGGGAGCGCGTCGAGCAGGCGACCCGCGGGCTCGGCGTCGAGCCGGTCTTCGTGATCGGCACCGACGACGAGCAGATCAACCTGCGCACCGCCATCGCCCAGCGCAGCCTGCACCCGAGCGCCCGCATCTTCGTCCGCTGCGTCTACGAGTCGGCCTTCACGGCGCAGCTCTCGCAGCAGCTCCGCTTCGAGGTGCTCGCGGTCGAAGGGATGCTGAGCGGTGCGCTACGGGACCACGTCGCGCAGTGGATCGAGCCTGCGAGCTGAGACCGGGGTTCGAGCACCTCGCGCAGCACTCGACCACCGGCCCGCCCTTCGACGAGGCCCTTCGACGAGGCCCTTCGACGAGGCCCTTCGACGAGGCCCTTCGACGAGGCCCTTCGACGAGGCCCTTCGACGAGGCCCAGCGGCGACCGAGCGCCGAAACGGCGATCCGCTGCGAGCCGCATCCAGCCCTGGAGCCCGCCTTCGAAGCGCGATCGCCCGCCGGAACGCGGCTCCGCGACGCGAGTGATGTCCAGCACACCTCCTCTCGACGGATCCCGGAGGAGCGTGCTTCAGTCCCGCCCTCCGCGGCCTGGACCGCGAGGGGGAGAACCATGCAGCGACTTTCCATTTCGATCCTTTGCCTCGTCTCGCTCGCCGGCTGCGCAGCCGGCACCGCGCGCCAAGACGCGGGCTCCACGACCCAGCCGGACGCCGGCCCCACCACCCAGCCGGACGCCGGCCCCACGACCCAGCCGGACGCCGGCCAGCCCGGCGTGGACGCCGGCCCCGAGCTCTGCGGCAACGGCACCATCGACCCGGGCGAGGAGTGCGACGGGAGCGCGCTCGGCAGCCAGACCTGTGAAGGGCTCGGCTACGCCGGCGGCGACCTCGGCTGCCAGGCCGACTGCACCTTCGACAAGAGCGCCTGCACCGAGGCCGCCTGTGGCAACGGCACCGTCGACACCGGCGAGGACTGCGACGGAACCGACCTCGGCGGCGCCACCTGCACGAGCCGCGGGTTCGTGGACGGCGCGCTCGCATGCGGGTCCGACTGCACCTTCGACGAGTCCGACTGCAGCACCTGCGGCGACGGCACGGTCGACACCGGCGAGGAGTGCGACGGCACCGATCTCGGCGGCGCGGACTGCACCACCCGCGGGCACACCGGCGGCACCCTCGCCTGCGACGCGAGCTGCGGCCTCGACGAGAGCGGCTGCATCGACGCGAGCTGTGGCGACGGCGTGCAAGCCGGCAGCGAGGACTGCGACGGAAGCGACCTCGGCGGCGCCAGCTGCATGGACGTCGGCTTCTACGCCGGCTCGCTCGGCTGCAACAGCGACTGCACCTTCCAGATCTCCGGCTGCCACAACTGCGGCAACGGCTCGGTCGAAGGAATCGAGCAGTGCGACGGCGCGGACCTCGGCGGCGCCGACTGCACCACGCGCGGCTTCACCATGGGCACCCTCGGCTGCACCTCGAGCTGCAACTACGACACCAGCGGCTGCTCGAGCGCGGCCTGTGGCAACGGCACCCTCGAGAGCGGTGAGGAGTGCGACGACGGCAACGCGACCAACGCCGACGGCTGTGACTCCACCTGCATGGTGGAAGGCGGCTGGACCTGCCTCGGCACGCCCTCGATGTGCACCGCCATCTGCGGCGACGGAACGGTCCTCGGCGGCGAGGAATGCGACGGCAGCAACCTGAACGGTGAGAGCTGCACCTCCCGCGGCTTCACCGGCGGGACGCTCTCCTGCTCGAGCTGCACGTTCGACGAGTCGGCCTGCACCACCACCGGCTGCGGCAACTCCATCATCGAGAGCGGCGAAGAGTGCGACGACGGCAACACCGTCTCCTTCGACGGCTGCGACTCGAGCTGCCACGTCGACACGAACTACGACCTGCCGGTCCGCCTGCGGAACGGTGACGGCAGCAACCACGGCATGCTGGAGGTCTACTTCGAGGGGACCTGGCGCGAGGTCTGCGACGACACCTTCACGACCGCCGCGCAGCACGCCATGGCGAACATCGTCTGCGGCCAGCTCGGCTACACCGGCACCGGCCACCAGTTCATCACGGCGTTCGGCGGCGGCACCGGCAGCCCGGCGATGGACAACGTCGTCTGCACCGGCAGCGAGCCGAACCTCTCGCAGTGCCAGTTCAACGGCTGGAACATCGAAGACTGCTCCGGCTACGAAGCGGTCGGCATCCGCTGCATGCCCGGTGAGGGCGACATCCGGCTCGTCGACGGCCCGAACGGCATGGAAGGCCGCCTCCAGGTCTACCACTCGGGCGCCTGGGGCGAGGTCTGCGACGACTACTTCGACGGCAACTACCCCGCCTACCTCGGCTACAGCACGACCACGGTCTGCCAGCAGCTCGGCTACGAGGGCGGCACCTTCGTCAGCACCTACGACGCGCCGGACAACACCTTCGTGCTCGACGACGTCAACTGCACCGGCACCGAGGAGCGCATCGGCGACTGCCCGCACCAGCCGTGGGGCACCGAGAACTGCTCGTCGGTCGAGGGCGCCGGCTTCCGCTGCGACGTCTACGCTGACGGCGACGTCCGGCTGGTCGAGGGCTCGGCGCGCAACAACGGCCGCATCGAGATCCTGCACGGGCCCGTGTGGGGCACGATCTGCGACGACTACATCTACTCGGCCGGCTCGCGGCAGGATCACTTCGTCACGGTCGGCTGCAGCCAGCTCGGGTTCTCCGGCAGCGGCAGCGCGCTCCTGACCACCAGCGTGCCCGACGGCACCGAGCCCACCTGGATGGACGACATGAACTGCGCCGGCACCGAGACCGGCCTCTCCATGTGCACCTTCCCCGGCTGGAACGTCGAGAACTGCAGCCACTACGAGGACATCGGCCTCAGCTGCACGCCCTGATCGATTGACCGCACCGGCGGTCGCCCTCGCGAGGCGGCCGCCGAGCTCCTCCGCGCCCGCGCCGAGGCCGACTCCCGGTCATCGGCGCGCGGGCGCATGCTGCGCTCGGCCCGGGCGCGGCTGCGGCCCCGGAACCCGCAGCGCCCAGGTGAAGGCGAACGACGGCCCGCAGAACGGGGCGGCCGCACCGCGAGCGAGGACTTCGACGCCGCGATATACGCAACGTGCGTGGAGGACATCTTGTCCATGAAAAGGTGGTCCGGGCTCTTTGGTGCGTGCGTTCTCGTGTGGAGCGCGACGGCGTTCGCCCTCCCGGTGGACGACGTTCCGAACCCGCGGCTCCGCGGGAGCTGGGTCGCGGACACGACCGACTCGATCGACGCGGCGACCGAGGCGCGGATCGACCGGATGGTCGACGACGCGAAGCGCAATCTCGGAGTGGAGATCGCCGTCGTCACCGTCGACACGGTGGACGGCGTCGCGACGCCGCGCGACTTCGCGACCACCCTCTTCAATCGTTGGCACATCGGCCGCGAGGGCCACGACGACGGCCTCCTCGTGCTCATGGTGATGTCCGAGCACCGCCTCGAGATGGAGACCGGCTACGGCCTCGAGCCGGTCCTGCCCGACGGCTGGCTCGCCACGATGCAGCACGCGTCGATGGTGCCCGAGCTCCGCGAGGGTCGCTTCGGCGCGGGCCTCGAGGCTGGCGTGCGCGCGTCGATCGACCGCATCCGCGTGCAGTCCGGCCTCGCACCGCTCCCGGACGACGCGGAGCAGGCGGCCGGCACGCCGCTCCCGGGCGACACGCAGGCTGCCGGCACGCCAATCTCCTACGACATGGGGCCCACCAAGGTCCCTTCGCCGGCGCCGTACGGGGCGACGCTCCCGCCGCGCCAGGCCGCGAGCGCGCCCATCCCCTGGTTGCCCATCGGCGGCGGGTTCGGGCTCTTGTTACTGGCCGTCGCCTTCGGCGCGTGGCGCTACCGCGTGAATCGGACGTGCCCGAACTGCAAGATCCGGATGGCCATGTTGCCCGAAGACGAGGACGACGCGCACCTCGATGCGGGGCAGCAAACCGAGGAGGCGATCGGGTCGATCGACTATCAATTCTACCACTGCGTGCAGTGCACGTTCTCGAAGCTGATCGTCAAGAATCGGTGGTTCAGCGGCTATGGAAAGTGCAGCGGTTGCGGATACCGCACGAGCTCGACCTCGTCGAGGACCATCTCCCCCGCGACCTACGACTCCAGCGGGCTCGAGGAGGTGACGACGCACTGCTCGCACTGCAGCTACCACTCGACCCACACACGGACCATCCCGCAGCTCCAGCGTCCCTCGAACAACAGCTCCAGCAGCTCGAGCAGCTACGGCGGAGGTGGGGGCTACGGCGGCGGCGGCGGTGGCGGCGGCTTCGGCGGCGGTTCGTCGGGCGGCGGTGGAGCGGGGAGCAGCTGGTGAGCACGGACTCGAAAGGGAGCATCGACGCCGAGGACGTCGACGACCTCGTCGGCATCGCGGCCGAGATGATGAACCACGACGAAGGGCGGCTGGATCGCGAGGACCTGAACGCCGTCGGTCGCGAGCTCGACATCCCGCCGGAGTACATGGAGCGGGCGCGCGTCGAGCTCGCCCGGCGTCGCGCCGAGGCCGCGCGCGTCGCGGCGGCAAAGAAGGCGCTGCGGACTCGGATCGGCATCGGAGCGGCGGCGGCGGCGGCGCTCGCGACCGTGATCGTCGGCTTCGCCTACAGCTCCACCGCGTCGGATCTCCACGCGCTCCACGAGGACGTCGAGGCGCGCGCCGCGCAGGTGCGCAACGTCGAAGCGCGGCAGCAGTCCGTCACCGCGCGCCTCGGCGACCGCGAGCCGACCCCGGACGTCGACGCGGAGCTCATCGGCGCCGACAACCGCGTCCGCGTCGAGACCCAACGGTATGGGACGGCCGCCGCGGACTACAACGAAGCGGTCAGCGGCGCGTGGGCGAGCTGGGTCGCAGGAGTGGCCGGGCTCCCGGGTCACGTACCGTCGGAGCCTCGATAGCCTACTCGCGGAGGCGAGTCCCCGCGGCCGCTGCGCCCGCGTTCGCGAGGACTCATGGGGCACCGCAGATATCGCGTGCCGCCATTGAGCTTCCCCCGCCGGAGCTCGTCTCGCGCACCCGAGTACGGATTTCGAACCTGACGACGGGCATCGGACGAGGATCGGATGTCGCTCACATCGGCATGCCGCCACGCCACGTCGAGCAATCGACGATGGGGGCGTCGAACGTCCCCTCGATGGTCCCCACCTGCGTGCCAGCACCGGGGCCGTACGGGATCGTCGCCTGCAGATCGATTCGAGGCTCTCGCGATGCCAACCAGGTATGGATTCGCATCCCAGCACCCGTTCCGATACGAGCCTCGCCCCAGCCGTCGATGAGGTGATCGCTCCGTGGTCGCTCAGTCTACGATGCTCGCGCCCAACTCTCCCCGCGGCGTCGCGAGGCGTGGAAACGATGACCCGGCGTGCACGCCGTCGCCTCAATCGGCGAGCCCCATCCGCTCCTCGGCCACAGTCCGTCGCCAATGGTCGCGCGCGCTGCGCAGCATATCGAGCTCCGCGGCGCTCGTCGGGCGGGGCACGGCGCGGATCGCTTCCGCTCATCGCGACCTCCGCGCGCGCTCAGCCGCCGATCAGGCTCATGCCGACGTGCTCGTGCTCGTCCGCGCCGGCGTCGCCGAAGCGGTGGCCGGCGTCCTTGGTGCCGAGCGCCCAGTGCGCGGCCCAGGCGAGATCGCGGTCGTCGGCGCCCGCACGGATGAGATCGCGCAGCGAGACGGCGCGCCGGTCGGCCAGGCACGCCCTGAGGTCGCCCATGGCGTTCACACGGACCCGATTGCACTCGCCGCAGAAGTCGTCGCTGACGGCCGTGATGAAGCCGACCCGATGGCCCAATCCGTCCGCCGCCGGCAGGTAGCGCGCCGGCCCCTTGCCCGCGTCGCTCCGGCGGGCCGCGTCGCGATCCAGACGCGCGCCCAAGAGGCGCCCGATCGCCTCCGCGCTCAGGAAGCGCTCGGCCGGCAGACGCGATGCCTCGCCGATCGGCATCAGCTCGATGAAGCGCGGCGTGACGCCGAGCTCCCACGCCCAGTCGACGAGCGCGCCGACCTCGTCGTCGTTCACGCCGGCCAGCGCGACGATGTTCAGCTTGACCTCCAGCCCGGCGTCGCGCGCGGCGTGGATGCCGGCCAAGACGGGGCCCAGCTCACCGCCGCGGGTGATGTCGCGGAAGCGGTCCGCGTCGAGGCTGTCGATGGAGACGTTCACGCCGCGGAGGCCGGCGGCCGCGAGCGGGCGGGCCAGCTCCGGCAGCCGGACGGCGTTGGTGGTCATCACCAGCTCCTCGACCGGCGTGGAGCGGCGAACCATCTCGACCAGGCGAACCACGTCCTTGCGCACCAGCGGCTCGCCGCCGGTGAAGCGCACGCGCCGGACGCCGGCGTCTGCGAAGAGGCTGACCACCCTCACCGCTTCCTCGAACGAGAGCAGCTCGGGCCGGAGCGCGTGCTCGCTCTCGCCGCTCGGCGGCATGCAGTAGACGCAGGCCAGGTTGCAGCGGTCGGTCAGCGAGAGGCGCAGGTAGGTGTAGTGGCGGCCGGCACCATCGGTGAGCGACGGCGGCGCGCCCTCGCCGAAGCCCGCCGGCCGTGGCGGCACCGGCTGGGGCGTGGCCGCCCTCAGTCACAGAGCGGTAGACTGCGCTTGGCTCCCACTGCCCTTGGGTATGCTCACGCTCCCCGTGGAGCGTCAAGCGCCCGCGGTCGGCCTGACCCTGCGAGGCGCAAATTCGCGGACCGTGTCCACTCTTCCCCCGTTGCCCATGATTACCCTTTAAATCGGAGGTGTTACGCGAACGGGACCGGGCTCGGCTGCGATGAAGGAGTGAACCGGGTTCACTCTTGCCTCGCTGTGCATCCGCGAGCGGGCGGGACCGGCGCTGCGATCAGGGCTCGTCCAGCCCGAGCGCGCGGCGGGCGCGGCGGGCGTAGTAGCCGTCGGGCTCGAGCTCGAGGTAGCGGAGGTAGGCGTCGCGAGCGCCGCGGTAGTCGTGGCCGATCATCGCTTCGCCGAGGAAGAAATAGGCCTCGGTGGGCGCGCCGGGTCGACCGACGACGCGGTGGAGGGTGCGGCGCGCGGAGCGGTCGCCGGCCATCAGCTCGGCGCGGCCGCGCAGGAACTCGACGCGGGCGCGGAACGCCGCCGGGCGCGCGGTGTGGGCGAGCTCGCGCTCGAGGCGCCGGAGGATGCGGAGCGCGTCGTTGGGGCGGCGGGACCGGACCGCCATCTCGGCGCGCCCGAGCAGCGCTTCGGGCAGCGAGGGGTCGCGCTCGACGGAGGCGGAGTAGGCGCTCGACGCGGCTCCTACACGGCCGGCCGCCAGGAGCGCGTCGGCGTAGAGCGCGAGCGCGCGGGCGGGTGCCTGACCGTCACCGGCGACCGGCTCCAGCTCGCGAACCGCGTCGCGTGCACGCCCTTCGTCGAGGTCGAGGCGGGCGGCGCTCATGCGGGCCGAGGTGGACGCACGGGCGGCCGCTGGAAGCTGGTCGAGCTCGCCGCGCGCTTCCTCCGTGCGACCGGCGCGTGCGAGCGCAGCGATGTGAGCCAGGCGGCGGGTGTCATCGTCGGCGGCGACCTCGGCCAAGAGGGCGTCCGCGTCCTGCTCGCGACTCTGCTCGACCAAGAGGGCGGCCAGGGCGAGGCGCGCTTCGCAATCGTCGGGATGCTCGGTCAAGGCCTCGCGCAAGCGCGCTTCTTCCTCCACCGGATCGGCGGGTCGGATGAGCCCTCCGGGTCGGGCGCTCGCGCGGCGAGGCGCGTCGCCATCGGGCTCGGGGCTCGGTGACGATGGCGCGACCGCCACCCGCTCGGGGCTCGGCACGGACGTGGTCGGACGGGCCTCGGCCTCCCGCGAACCGGTCTCGTCGGGCGTCGTGGCTTCGGGCTCGCTCGGCTCCGACGGCTCGGCCGCGGCGAGCGTCTCCGCCGCGACAATCGGCGCCGGCGCCACACTCGGCTCCGCCGGCTCGGACGCGGCACGCATCTCCGGCGCGACGCTCGGCTCCGACGGCTCCGCAGCGGCCCGCATCTCCTGCTCGGGCGCGCTCGCCGGCTGGACGCCGCTCGGCTCGGTTCGTGAATCGGCCGAGAGGCTCGGCTCGATCGCAGGTGCGTTCATCGGCTGGCCGCCAACCGCGCTCGGCTGGGAGCCAGACACCGCGTGCGTCGTGTCGCCATGGCTCGCCGGCGCTCCGGCGGACCGCTCCGCGAATCGGGCCGCTGCCTTCCGCCGGCGGCGCGCCCTCCACCGACGAGAGCACGCTCGGCGCCCCCGCACCGGTCGCCCGCCACGCCAGCGCCGCCGCGCCGCCGCCGAGCACCAACACCAGCACCACCAGCGACGCGCGCAAGAGGCCGTGGCGGGAACGGGGCCGCTCGACGGGCTCCTCGATGGCGATCGGCTCCGAGGGCGAGGCGGAGCGCGGGGCTCCCTCGACCTCGCGCAGCACCGCCGCATCCGCCGTGAGCGCTTCGCCCGACGTCCGCTCGCGCCCGCTCGCCGCGTCTTCCACCGAGGCGCGTCCGACCGCCCGCGTCGCGACGCGCTCTTCGGTCGGCGCAGTGCTGGCGACAGCGTGACCTGGCACCGCCACCGATGCGCCCTCGGCGGCGCCGACGACGACCTCACGCCGCAACGGCATCCGCGCGCCGGCGGCGGGCGAAGAGACCGCCTCGGTCGGCGCAGCGTCGACCACGGCGTGACTGCGCACCGCCACCGATGCGCCCTCGGCGGCGCCGACGACGACCTCACGCCGCAACGGCATCCGCGCGCCGGCGGCGGGCGAAGAGACCGCCTCGGTCGGCGCAGGGTCGACCACGGCGTGAGTCCGCACCGGAACGCTCGCTGCCGGCTCTTCGGCGCGGCGGGAGGGCTGCTCCGAGCGCCGCGTCACCCGCCGGATGTCCTGGGGCCGCTCGACCGATGCGGTGGGGCCGGACGGATTGGCAGAGCCCCGCGAGGGCGTGTCGAGGTCGGCCAGCAACGCTTCGAGGTCGGGCGTGAGAGCGCCTCCCGCGGCGGTTCTCGCATCCGCTTCCGGCCGTGACGCGTCGTCGTCCTCCGCGCCCTCGGCCAGCAGCGCGTCGACGTCCGACGTGACATCGGCGCGCGCGAGCTCACTCGCCGCCGGGCTCACGTGAGGCGTCGCTTCGACGTTCGACACCGCCTCACGCGCGTTCACGGGCCGCGCGCGGTCGCGCTCCGGACCCGCAGCCACGGAGGCATCCGCGCTGAACGCCGCGGCGACGGCGTGCGCTTCGACCCGCGTCGCTTCGTCGTCCAGGGCGTCGAGGAGGGTGTCGATCTCCATGCCGCCAATCTCGTCCTCGGCGCGCGCGGCAGCGGGGGTCTCGGTGGGACCCGCGAGGGTGTCGCGCCCGGCCGAAGGCACGTCCGCGGCCGCGCTCTCACCCGTCGCCGTGGCGCGGCGCGGCGCGGACGCCGGAGCGCGCTCCTCGGGCGCGGGCAGTCCCACCGCCGTGGCACGGAGCGTCGTGGACGGAATGTCCTGTGGCGCGTGCCGGCCCACCGGAGAGGGATCGTCGAGGGCCGGCGCCGTCATGCCGAGCACCGTCGCCGCATGGCGCGCCGGCCTGACGGCGCTCTCGCTCTTCGTCGCGGCCACGACCGCGTCCGCATCACGCAACGGCGAAGGCACCTCGTCGGACACGGCCGCACCGAGCAACGTGGGACGGCGAGGGCGCCGTGCGATCGAGCCCGACGTCGGCGTGGAGGCTCGCGGCGGCGGCGCGGCGGACGGAATCGGACGAGGCGGCTTCGGACCGCGCCGCCGCGGGCTCGCGCGTTCGTTCGCCCCACGCCAGCCCTGCGATCGGCTCCGAGACCGGCGCCGCCGAGATCGGATCGGGGGGAGTGACGGCGAACGCCGAGCTCGACGCACTCCCCCGCTCGTCGGAGGCCGGCGCGAACGAGCTCGGGCCCGTCGACGCGTCTCCCGACGGCTCGGGCGATGCCAGGCCGGTCACCGTGGTCCGCACCGGCGCGTCGGTCGACGCCACGCCCGGCGCCGGCAACCCCACCGCGGTCGCGGTCACCGCCGAAGCCGCGCTGGCGGGCGGGCCGGCGGACGCTCCCGCCATCGCGGCGTGCTCCACGACGGCGGGTGCCGGCGGCTGCGGCGCGCTCGGTGCCGGCGACCCGGACGGCGCACTCTCCCCGCGCACACCGGCGACCGTCTCGCTCGGCGCCGGCCGTCGCGGCGGCGCTCCCCGTGGGGCCGCAGTGCTGGCAACCGGAGCGGTCGCCCCCTGCACCGCCACCCCGGCGACCGACGGCTGCGGCGCGCTCGGCGCGGACGAGGCGTCCGGCCCGAAGTCGGAGGAAACCGACGGTGCGGGGTCCGGCGGGCGAACCGAAGAAGACGACGCTCTCTGCGCGGCGGCCTTCTGCTTCGTCTCGGAGGCGGGCGGCGCTGGTGACTGACTCGCCGGGCGGGTCGACGCCGGCCGACCGGTCGGAGCGCGCTCGGCAACGGGCGACGGGCTCCGACTCGACCGAGCCCCCGGCGTCATCGTGGCGCCGAAGGTGCTGCCGCGCCGGCGGGCCGGCGGGTCGTCGACACCGCCGAAGACCAAGGTGCGCTGGAGCGGCAATCCCGGCGCCTTCGCCGCTCGCCCGAGCTCGCCTCCTTCGCGCGCTGGATGTCCGCTCGCCGCTCTGCCACCGGGAGCGTCCTCGCCGGCATCGGACGGCACCGAGGCCGGCGCAGATACGTCCCGCGCCGGACGGGCCGACGCGCCCGCATCCGAGCCCGACACGACCCTCGCGCCGAAGTCCGGAGCGCGCGGGGCACCGTCCGCTGACTCGAGCGCTGCACGGGCGGCGCTCGCATCCAGCCTCGCACCGGGCACCTCGCCCACCGAATCGAGCGCTGCACGAGCCGCGCTCGCGTCGAGCCTCGGACTGGACACCTCGGCTCTCACCTCGACGTCGCCTGCATCACCGGAGGGCTCTCCCGTCCGCTCCGGCGCGAGGTCCGCGTCCAGCCGCGACGAGCCGAACGACACCCGGACGTCGCCCACGCCAGCCGAGCCGAGAGCGCCCAGCGCCGAGCCGACCGCGCGGCCCGAAGCCACGCTCGCGGCCGATCCGACGGTCGGCGCCGCACCCGCTGGCGACCGGCCCGAAGCCAGGTCGGCGTCCAGCCCCGATGCCACGCTCGGAGCCGCCGCCGAGCCCGCCGACTCAGCCGATCCCGCGCTCGAATCCGGCCCCGGCGCCTCTCCCGAGCCGACCGCGCGGCCCGACGCCACGCTCGCCACCGATTCCGGCGCTCGGAGGCGCGCCGAACGACGACGCGACCTCGCCCGCCCGGACACCGAGCCCCGGGGCTCCCGGCGATTCCTCTCCACGAGAGGCCGACGCGGCCACGACGCCCGCATCTCCACCCGGCGCAGGCTCGCCCTCCGCCGAAGTCGTCCGCGGCCGACTGCGACCCGAGCGGGCGGCGTCGAGCAACTCGGCCAGCGCCGCGTCGTCCGGCGAGACCTGGACCGCGCGCTCGGCCACCTGCGCCGCCCGCTTGTGATCGCCCCGCGCCATCAGGGCTTCGGCCAACCAGCGGAGCGCGCCCTCGTGTCGGGGGGTCTTGCGCAGCGCGCGCAAGAGCGTCGCTTCGGCGCCGAGGAGATCGCCGCTCGCGAGACGCGCGCGCCCCGCGACGACCGCCAGCTCGGGATCGTCGGGCGCCGCGCTCGACGCGCGGGTCGCCACGTCCAACGCGTCGGCGGCCTGGCCGGCGTCGAGCAGATCGCGCGCGAGCGCCAGCCCCTCGGCGCCGCCCCGATAGCGCGCGAGACGACCCTTCAGGTTGTCGTCCGACCCCACGGGGGCGAACGGTATCAGGGCCGGGGGCGATTGCCCACGAATCGGTCGCACCACGACACGCGGGGCAGGCCCGGCACACGCAGGCACAGCGATCGAGCGGGTTCGCCGGCCGAGAGCGGCTCCCGAGCCTGGCACGGTCGTCGAGTCATCGCGCCGCCGGGAGGAGATGGACATGCGGACACGACGCGCGCGTTCTCGCTGGCAGAGAGCGAGCTCGGCCGCGGCAACGAGGTGCGCGTCTTGCTCTTCACCGACGAGCGACCCAACGTCGGCGCTACCGACGCGAGCCAGTTCCAGCGCATGGTCGACGACGGGGCACAGCAGGGCGTCGGCCTGACCATCTTCGGCATGGGCGAGGGGCTCGGCCAGGAGCTCTTCGACGCGATGAGCCAGCTCCGCGGCGGCAACGCGTTCAGCGTCATGCAGCTCGATGACGTCGACACGCTCATGAGCGACAGTTGGCCCTTGCTGCTCAGCCCCATCGCCTACGACATGCACGTCTCGCTCACGCCGGGCGACGCCACGCTCTCGAGCGGCGCCTACGGCTTCCCCGGCGCCGGCACCGACGGCACGGCCAAGCTCGACGTGGCCTCCGTCTTCCTCAGCCGCCGCCGAGGCGCGCTGCTGGTCCAGCTCGGACGGGACGGCGACCTGCCCGCGGCAGGCGCCACGGCGAACCTCACGCTCTCCTACGCGCGCCCCGACGGGACCACCGTGGACAGCTCGCTCGCGCTCGACTGGTCGGCCCTCGCGCCCGACGCGACAGCGCCCGACGCGACAGCGCCCGACCCGACAGCGCCCGACGCGACAGCGGCCTACTCGCAGCCCGAAACCGGCCGCACCGTCTCGCTGGCGCTCCTCGTGACCGGGCTGCACGACGCCGCCGACGCCTACGGAACGGACCAGACCGCCGCCGTCGCACGCGCACAGCAGGCGGTCGACCGACTGCAAAGCGACGCCGAAGCGCTGGACGACGACGAGCTGCGAGCGGAGACTCCCTTCGCCCAGAACGTCCTGCGCCTCATGCAAGACGGCGCGCCGCAAGGAACCCTCTATGGCTATTGATCACGTGCTTCGCCTCACGCTCTCGTTCGGGATCTCCGCTCGCGCTGGCGAGCGGCTGCTCGGGCTCTCATCAGACGAGCGACGACGGCGGCCCGGTCGCCGAGGACGCGGGCTCGGTCAGCGACGCGGGCTCGGTCAGCGACGCGGGCTCGGTCAGCGACGCGGGACCTGTCGACGACGCGGGGGCGCTCGAGGACGCCGGCTCGGTCGACGCGTCCATCGCGGACGAAGGACCGACCTCCGACGGCGGCGCCGGCATGGACTACGCGGGCGCCTACGTCTCACCCGACTGCGGACCGGCCGACGGCCCCGCCTTGCGCTTGACGCTCTGGGACGCCGCCGTCCCGGAGTGCAGCGCCGACCCGAACCGGCGCTCCCTCGCGTTCTACATCTTTGGTGGCACCACGTTCCCGATCGCGGCGCCGGTCACGATCACGTCCAGCGCGGACGCCGGGTTCGGTCCGGGCAGCGTCAGCGAGTGTCCGGGCGGCAGCCCGCCCTGCGCGACCACGCAGGACTGGACCCTCACCTTCGACACCTACGTAGAGGGCACCGGCGCGACGGGAAGCTACCGCGTCACATTCCCGGGTGGCCGTGTGGCCGCGGGCCGCTTCGACGCCTCCTGGTGCTCCTCCGGCACGCTCGTCTGCGGCTGAGCATCGACCGTGCCCGGCTGCGGCGGACCCGGCGCCGGCTGTGGATTGTTCCGACGGGGGGGTGGCTCCCCCTTCGTCGCGGTCTCGGAGCCTCGACCGGGCCCCTCGAGGCGGCGGCCGGCGGTCGCGGAGCGCCGAGAGGACCTCCCAACCCCCCCGATCTCTGCCTCCACCCCCCGCCCGAACGCACCCGGACCGTCCGAAATTCGCCTCGACCCCCGGCTCGAACGGCCGCGAAGCCGAAAAGTGCGCCTCGACCCCCGGCTCGGGCGGTCTGCGACCTCGACGAAGCGGCCTCGACCCCCCGCTCGAGACCTCACGGACCTCGCCGGCGGCGTGTCGACACCCCGGCTCGGAGGTCGAGGAGGCTCGCTCGGCGGCCTCGAATTTGTTTTCGAGGGCTCGGACTGCCTTTCCGAGGGGTGTCGACCCCCTTTTCAACCGGTCGCGGTGGTGTCCGGTGGGGGGTCGAGGCGCGATCCGAGCGCTCGCGAGCGGTCGAGCCGGGGGTCGAGACCCGATCCGATGGCTCCGCCCTGCCCCGAGCTGCGCCTGCAGTCGGTTCGGAAGCGCTCGCGCCCGCGTCGCGAGGCTACACGCTGACAAGAGCTGGGCTGGCCGAGTGCCCGGGGCCGATTCCCGTCCTGGCGGTGCGGAAAGAAGCGCGAGAGAGCGACGACTCGAAGTCGCCCGAGACGCGCACCAGCGGAGCCGAGCGAGCGGACCTCGTGGTGAGCCTCGGCCCGGATCCCCTGAACTGAACATTGTCGCGTGCGCCCAAGGCTGTGACAGCCTGGCGCGGAGACTGGGCGTGGCACACTGTGCCAGACGGGGCTCGATCCGTCGGCTCAGCCTTGTCCCTCGGCTGGCTCGAACGTTGCCTCTCGTCCCATTGATGCCCCACTCCCCCCATCTGCTGAGCTGGCTCGTCCCCTTCGCTTTGACCGTCTCGGCGTGCACCGGATACTCAGGGCCCGTCCCCGGGTCACGATGGCGGAATGGATGCAGCACTGGACTGCGTCGCTTCCTTCGACCGGAGCTGCGCCACGGCGAGCGACTGCGCGGTCGGCGAGCGTTCGACCAACTGCTGCGGCGGCTACCGCGCCATGGGCATCGCGGCCACGGAGGTCCATCACTTCCAAAGCGTGGAGCAGACCTGCAACCCGTCTGCGCGTGCGGACTGCGGCTGCTTAGGGCACTTGCACGTCACGGCCGACGACGGGACGGTCAACGGCGACGGGGGCGGGGTCCCGCAGGTGATGTGCCTCAGCGGAACCTGCACGACCACGTTCGCTCCGTAGCGCTCTCCGAGCTTTGGGCATGGGTCATCCGCGTGCCGTCCTTCCACGCCGCTTTGAAGCCCGCCTTCACGCGGCCGTCCGGATGCATCGACAGCCGCTCCTGCGAGGGCGGCGACTCGGCTCGGTCGCTCAGTCGTGATCGTGCTGATGGCCGGGCGTACAGCGCGCGTCCTCCCAGCCGACCCAATAGCTGCCGTCGGGGCCCTTCTCGCGCTTCCACACCGGCACGCGCTCCTTGATGCGGTCGATCAAGAGCCTGCCCGCGCGGAACGCCTCGTCGCGGTGCGGTGAGCTGGCCGCGCAGACCACCGCGTCGTCGCCCACCCCGAGCTCGCCGACGCGGTGGTGCGCGGCCAGCCGCACGACCGGCAGCTCCTGCTCGATCTCTTCGATGATGCGCGCCATCTCGGCCACGGCCATCGACGCGTAGGCGCTGTACTCGAGCGCGCTGACCTCGCGGCCGGCGCTGTGATCGCGAACCGCGCCGACGAAGACCGCCAGCGCGCCCGCGCCTTCGTGGCGGACCAGCGACATCACCGCATCCACCGAGAGTGGCTCCTCTCGGACGGCCACCCGCTCGCGCGCCGGCGTCCGCTCCGAGCCGCCCGCGACCGGCGGGATCAGCGCCACCACGTCGCCCTCGGAGAGCACGGTCTCTTCGTTCGCGAAGGCCTCGTTGACCGCGAAGCGGACCTGCCCGAGCCGGCCGCGCAGCGGCTCCCTCTCGTGCTCGAGGTACGCCGCCAGCTGACCGACGGTGCGCACCTCCTCGGGTAGCTCGAGCCCCTCCTCGCTCGTCCCCAGAAGCTCGCGCACGGCGGCGAAATAGAGCACCTCAATCCGCATGCGGAGAAGCATTGCCCAGCGGCGGCGCAGGTCAATCGCCGGCCTCGTGAGGCCCGATGACGCGCCTTGACACGGTGCGTCAACTGTCCTAGGCCACGACTGAATCGTCGTTCAACTTCGCGTGTCCGGGGGCCATGATGCTCCCGGCTCGCGGGAGCGCCCAAGCGCGGAGGAACCATGGCTGAAGGCAACGGCAAGGGTACGAGGGTCGCGGTCGTGGCGGGGCTGCGGACCCCCTTCGCGAAGCAGGGCACGGCGTACCGCACGATGAGCGCGCTCGACCTCGGAAAGACGGTCGTCGCCGAGCTGCTGGCGCGGACCGAGCTCGACCCGCACGAGATCCAGCAGTGCGTCTACGGCCAGGTGGTCCCCTCGCTGGCGGCGCCGAACATCGCCCGCGAGATCGTGCTGCTCACCGGGATGCCGAAGGACATCGAGGCCTTCAGCGTCTCGCGCGCCTGCGCCACCAGCTACCAGTCGGCGGTCAGCGTCGCGCAGGCCATCGAGACCGGCACCATCGACTGCGGCCTCGCCGGCGGCGCCGACAGCGCGTCCGACGTCCCGATCGCGGTCAGCAAGAAGCTCGCGGCGGCGCTGATCGACGCCAACAAGGCGCGCACGCTCAAGGACCGGCTGGCGGCCTTCAGCGGCCTCTCGCCCAAGGACTTTCTGCCCGTCCCGCCGGCGCTCAAGGAGTACACGACCGGGCTGACCATGGGCGAGAGCGCCGAGAAGATGGCCAAGGAGAACCGCATCCCGCGGGCCGCGCAGGACGAGCTGGCGCACCTGAGCCATGTCCGGGCCGCGAAGGCCTGGGACGACGGCCGCATGGCCGAGGAGGTCATGGAGGTCTTCGTGCCGCCGCACTACGGCGCCGTCCGCGAGGACAACCTGGTCCGCAAAGACGGAAGCCTCGAGAGCTACGCCAAGCTCAAGCCGGTGTTCGATCGCAAGCACGGCACGATCACCGCCGGCAACAGCTCGCCGCTGACCGACGGCGCCAGCGCGCTCATCCTGATGAGCGAGGAGAAGGCCAAGGCGCTCGGCCTGAAGCCGCTCGGCTACATCAAGAGCTACGCGTTCGCGGCGCTCGACCCGGGCGGGCAGATGCTGATGGGCCCGGGCTACGCGACACCCAAGGCGCTCGACCGCGCCGGCGTGAAGCTCTCGGACCTCGATCTGATCGACATGCACGAGGCCTTCGCGGCGCAGGTGCTGTCCAACACCCAGGCCTTCGCGAGCAAGCAGTTGGCGGAGGAGAAGCTCGGCCGGAGCGAGGCGATCGGCGAGATCGACTTCGACAAGCTGAACGTCAACGGCGGCTCCATCGCCATCGGGCACCCCTTCGCGGCCACCGGCGCGCGGCAGATCACCCAGACGCTGCGCGAGCTGCGGCGTCGGGGCGGTGAGCTGGCGCTCTGCACCGCGTGCGCGGCGGGCGGGCTCGGCGCGGCCATGGTCCTGGAGAGCGCGGCCTGAGGGAGGATGACGATGGCAAACGATGCACTGAGGATCGAGCGGCGCCCCGACGGAGTGGCCGTCGTCACGATGGACCTCCCCGGCGAGAGCGTGAACACGCTGCAAGACAGCTTCACGCACGACTTCGCGCGGGCGTTCGAGGAGCTGGAGAAGGACACGAGCGTCAAGGCGGTCGTGTTCACCAGCGGCAAGAAGGACTTCATCGCCGGCGCCGACATGAAGATGCTCCAGAAGTGCAGCACGTCCCGCGAGGCGGCGGAGCTCAGCAAGAACGGCCAGCGCGCCATGGACCGCATCGCGCACTTCCGCGTGCCGGTCGTGGCCGCCATCCACGGCTCCTGCCTCGGCGGTGGGCTGGAGGTGGCGCTGGCGTGTCACGGACGCGTCGCCAGCGACAGCGCGAGCACCAAGCTCGGCCTGCCCGAGTGCCAGCTCGGCCTCTTGCCCGGGGCCGGCGGCACCCAGCGGCTGCCGCGGCTGATCGGCATCCAGACCGCCCTCGACATGCTCCTCACCGGCAAGCAGCTCAACGCCAAGAAGGCCAAGAAGGTCGGCCTGGTGGACGAGGTCGTGCCCGAGCCGATCCTGGTCGACGTGGCCGCCGAGCGCGCGCTCGCGCTGGCCGGCGAGAAGAAGGGCAAGAAGAAGAAGCACCTCGTCGACGCGGACGAGCTTCGCGAGTGGGCGCTCACCGAGAACCCGCTCGGCCGCAAGGTCGTCTTCGACCAGGCGAAGAAAGCGCTCCTCAAGAAGACGCGCGGCAACTACCCGGCGCAGGAGAAGATCCTCGACGTCGTGAAGGCCGGCCTCGAGAGAGGCTTCGACGCTGGCGCGGCCGCGGAGGCGGAGGCCTTCGGCGAGTTGGTGGTCAGCCCCCAGGCGGCGCAGCTCATGAACATCTTCTTCGCGACCACCGCGATGAAGAAGGACACGGGCGTCGACGATGCGAGCGTGAAGCCGCGGACCGTGAACCGGGTCGGCGTGCTGGGCGCCGGGCTGATGGGCGCGGGCATCGCCTACGTCACGGCCGATCGCGGCGGCGTGCCGGTGCGCCTCAAGGACAAGGACGACGAGGGCGTCGGCCACGGCCTCGAGTACGTGCGCGGCCTCCTCGAGGGCCGGGTCAAGCGCAAGCGCATGACCAGGATCGAGCGCGACGTCACCATGGCGGGCGTCACCGGCACCACCGACTACTCGGGCTTCCACAACCTGCCGGTGGTCATCGAGGCCGTCTTCGAGGACATCGGCCTCAAGCACCGCGTGCTGAAGGACGTCGAGGACGCCGGCAAGCCGGACGTCATCTTCGCGTCGAACACCTCCTCCATCCCGATCACCAAGATCGCGGAGGGCTCGCAGCACCCCGAGACCGTCATCGGCATGCACTACTTCTCGCCGGTCGAGAAGATGCCGCTCCTCGAGATCATCGTGACCGAGAAGACGGCCGACTGGGTGACGGCGACCTGCGTCGAGCTCGGCAAGAAGCAGGGCAAGACCGTCATCGTCGTCAACGACGGCGTCGGCTTCTACACCTCGCGCATCCTCGGCCCGCTGATGAACGAGGCGGCGTACATCCTGAACGAGGGCGTGCCGGTCGACGCCATCGACCGCGCGCTGGTCGACTGGGGCTTCCCGGTCGGCCCGATCACCCTGCTCGACGAGGTCGGCATCGACGTGGCGGAGAAGGTCGGCCACATCGTCCACGGCCACTTCGGCGACCGCATGAAGCCGCCGCCCGGGTTCGAGAAGCTGGTGGCGGACAAGCGGCACGGCCGCAAGAACGGCCGCGGCTTCTACGTCTACGGCGGCAAGAAGAAGGGCAAGAAGGAGGTCGACGAGACGGTCTACGCCGTGCTCGGGCTGAACCCCACCAAGACCTTGCCGGCGGACGAGATCGCCCAGCGCTGCGCCCTCGCGTTCGTGAACGAGGCCTGCCTCTGCTTCGGCGAAGGCATCCTTCGGAGCGCGCGCGACGGAGACATCGGGGCCATCTTCGGCCTCGGCTTCCCGCCCTTCCGCGGCGGGCCCTTCCGCTACGTCGACACGGTCGGGGCGAAGGAGATCGTGCGGCGCATGCAGCGCTTCCGCGACCGCCTCGGCAACCGCTTCGCCCCGGCGCCGGTACTGGTCGACATGGCCGAGACCGGCAAGACCTTCTACGGCGCCAACACCGTCTCCCCCGGCGACCATCGCGGCACGCCGGGCAACGGCGCGGTCACGACCGCCAGCGCCTGAGCGGGCGAGAGCCGGCGGTCGACCAACTCGATCGCCGGCGCCCTGACGTCGCGTTTGCTGCGAGTGGCCTCGGCGCCGCCGACCGGCGGCTCTGCCAGGGCGAGGACGTCCCGCCCGTGGCTCGGCGTCGGGCTCGAGGCACGGCTCTTCGCTGGCGCCGCTTCGGTTCAGTCCGAGGGGACTTGCCAGTCCTCGGCCTTCGCGAGCTGCTCGTCCGTCTGCCGGAGGTGCGAGCGGTCGGCGCCGCGGAAGTCCGTGTCGGCCATGCTGGCTCGGTGCACGTTGGCGCTGGTGAGGTTCGCGTCGCGGAAGCTCGCGAAGTCCAGCAACGCGTGGGAAAAGTCCGCGTAGCGCACGTCCGCGTGGGCGAAGACGGCTCGCCGACAGTCCGCCTCGGCGAACGAGCAGTGCATCAGCGTCGCCAGCTCGAAGCGCGCCTTGTTCGCCACGGCCTCGTTGAAGAGCGAGAGCCGCGCGTCGGTCCCTCGCAGATCCGTCTCGGCGAGCGTCGCCTTGGTAAAATCGGCGGTGTGGGCGCGGCACTTGAGGATCTTGGCGTTCTGGAGGTCCGCCTCGATGAAGAGCGTCCCCGTGAGGTTGCAGTCCTGAAAACGGGCGCCGCGGAGGCTGGCCTGCGAGAAGTCGGTCTTGTTCATGTCGTTACCGATGAACGACATCTGATCGGCCACGCAGCCGACCAACGCCGCGCGCTCGAAGACCGTGTTCGAGTCGAAGCGGCACTGCCGGAGATCCACCCCGGGCAAGCTCGCCTGGATCAGTTTCGCGCCGGAGAAATCCGTCTCGTCGAACACGCACTCGGCGAAGTCCGCGTGATCGAGCTCCACCCCCACGAAGCGTGCCCGAGGGAGGACCACGTTGTGGAAGGACGCGAGGTTCGCGACGGCCCCCGTCATGTCGAGATCCGCACAGAAGCAGTCCTCGAACGTGGTCCCGGTGAGATCCGCGCCCGCGAAATCGACGCTGACCAGGTTCGAGTTCCGGATCTCACAGTCCGTGATCCGCTGATCGCGAAAGCTGAGCTCGGCCATGTAGGCGCCGTTGAGCGTCGTGTCCTCGAGCGTCGTCGGGCCAATCCGCGCCCCGCGAAGGTCCACATCGTGCAGCGTGCCGTCCACGATGCTCGTGTTGCGAAGGTCCGCCCCGTTGAGCTTGGCCTCGGAGAGCGCCACCCCCTCGAGCTTGGCACCGCGGAGGATGGCGTCCGTCAGGTCCACGCGCTCGAAGGTGGCGTTGGACAAGTCCGCGCCGGCGAGGCGCGCACCGCGAAAGCTCGTCCCCTCGCCCGTCGCTTCAGCGAGATCGGCATCCACGAGGTTCGCACCACTGAAAGTCCGTCTCGTCGAGCACGCAACCTCGGAAGCTCGACGTCGCGCAACTCGCGTCCCGCGAAACTCGCCCTCGGTCAGGTCGCACTGCGTGAAAGCCGAAGATACGCCCTGGTGCATGGGTGAAGTCGAGCCCGATCAGCGATGCACTCCACGAACGCCGCGCCCGGCATCAGCGTCTCGGCGAGCCGCGAATGGTCCAACCTCGCGCGCAGGAAGGCCGTCTCGATCAATCTCGCCCGGCTCAGGTCGACACCGGCGAGGCTGGAGTCGAAGATCAGCCCTCCCGCGAGCGATGTTCCCGGGAACGCGCTATCGATGAACGAAGAGCCGACGATCTTGCACTGCTCCAGGCGCACAGTCTTCCAGGATCGCGATCTGGAGAACAGAGTCCAAGAACGCCACCTCAGTCATGTCGACGCCGACGAAACATGATCTCGTGCCGCGTTGCACCGGAGAAACACCGTCGTCATCAGCCCAGCCGCTTTGTCATCGATCGGCCACGAACACCGTCTGATTCAGCGACGAGTTGACGAACGCGGTCTCGATGATCTCGCAGAGTCGAAGACCACCCGTTCGAACGCGGCGTCGACGAAGAGCCACTGCGCAATCCGCACACGCTCGAACGTCACGTCGACCCAGTCGTGCCCGACAGGTCCAGCCTCGAGAGGTCGACGCCGACCACTTCGGCGTCCGTGAGCGTTCGCCCGCTGGCACCATCGTCTGGACGAGCGTCTCACATCTGTGATCCGCCGCGGCATCACCCGCTCTCGCGGAGCGTCCTCGTCAGGATCCGCCCCTTCGAGGAGCGCGCCGTCGAGCTGCGCCCGCCACAGCCCGGCCGAGTAGAGGTGCGCGCCTCGCGACGTCGGCGAGCCGCAAGTCCGCGTGCTGGAACGACGCCTCCATCAAGTTTGCCTGGATCAACATCGCCTTGCGCAGATCGGCGTACTCGAAGCTGCACCGCTTGAGCTGGCAGCGGAAGAAGTTGGCGGCGCCGGCGCGCGTCTCGGAGAAGTCGGCCCCCTCGAAGTTGCTGCCGGACAAGTTCGCCTCCTCCAGACACGCCTGCGCGAGCTGCGCACCGGGCGCCTCCATCGCGACGAGGCGCGCTTTGTAGAGGTCCGTCCCGTCCGCGGCGCGAAGGTTCGGTGCGCGAACCCGCTCGAAGTTGCACTTCACGGGCCGACGCCTTCCCCAGCTTCGTGTCGTCCATCGACGCCCCGGTGAAGTCGGCCCCGTCGAGCTTCGCCGCTCCGAGGTCGGCGCGGTCGAGGTCCGCGTCGCGAAAGACGCGCCGCTACGAGCTGCGAGCGCCGGCGAGATCCGCCGAGGATAAGCGACGCCCCCTCGAAGCTCGCCCGGCTCATGTTGGCGCCCGAAGCGAAGCTGTCGTCGAGGACGGCCTCGATCGAAACGAGCGCTTCGGCGCCGACGACTTCGGTCGAGCTCCGCGTCCACGAACGACGCGCCGCGCGCGTCGACGCCTCGACAGCTTCCCACCCGTGAGGACCGCGCCGTCGAGCTTCGCGCCGGCGAGTGAGCAGCGCGAGAGATCCGCGCGGGTCAGCATCGCCTCCCTCGAAGTTCGCGCCCGACAGATCCAGCCCGCTCAGCGGCGCTTCGGTGAGGTCCAGACTCGCGAACGGCCGTCCCGAGCCTTCTGCGGACGATCACCGCGAGTCGGAGCAGGCTGGAGCGACATCTCGTCGAGCTCGAGCAGGAGGTGGCCGACCGGCTCAGGATCGACGAGCCACTCGGGCGGCTGCTCTCCTTCAGCTCGACGAGCCCATCACGAACCGCCGGCGCGCTCCGGCCGCGGCGGCGCGGGCACCGCCGCCCCGGTGACCTCATCGCGTCTGTCACGGCGGCACCTGCTTATCGGGCTCCTCCTGAAGGAGCGTCTCCGGACGCCGCTGGGGAACGGCCGCGTCCGCTCCGCCTCTTCGCTCGCCGCTCGTCACCGGCACCAGCCTCGCTTCGGGTCGGCCGCCAGCTCTTCGGCCTCCATCTCGTCGGCTTCTTCGGCCTTCTCGAGGAGTTTGCGCAGCAGCCACGCTTCGTAGTGCGCGTGCGGGCGCGTCTCGGCTCGATGGGCTCGTGAACGAAGAACAGACGCGCGATGTCCGAGAAGTGATCGTCGGCGACGTCGCAGCCACCTCGCCAGATGCACTGGACCTGCCACGCGTCAGTGTCGATCACGATGGTGTCGAAGAGCAGCGGCACCTCCACGAGCGGCGGGGGCCCAGCGCGCGGATCGCCTCGGCGCCCGCGTCCTCGGGACGCGGGGGATGCTCGCCGTTCGCCCCGACTCGCTGGACGAAGCAGCGGGCGCGCAGCCCCGGCAGCCGGGTGTGGGCGCTGGCGTGGCTCCGGGTGCAGCCCCGCGAGCTCGATCGTCTCGTCGCCTCGCCAGCGGCCCGGCATCTGCTGGTCGGGCGGCGCGCACATGAAGAACGCCGAGATCGAAGTCCGCCGGGAAGTAGGGCCAGCGCTCTTCAGCCAGGCTCGGTCGTAGGTGCCGGTCAGCGAGCTGCGGCTGGCCAGGTGGGGAGGATGGGAAACATCCCCGCCGGTGGCGGCGCGTCGTCGCGCGAGACGACCGGCCGGCTCGGGTCCTCGATGTTCGGCAGCGGTACGAGGCCGCTCTCCTCTTCGAGCACGCGCGTCCCGCGACCGACCGGGTTCGCCTTGTTGCCCGGTCCACCGAAGCTGCGCTCCCAGCGGAGCGGCATGCGGGTGAAGGGCGCCGGCTCACTGGGCGCGGCACCCAGCATGCTCCGCTTCCAGTAGCGGTCGCCCCAGACCGCGAGCCGCTTCTCCAGCGGGCCCTACTTTCACCCGCACCGGCACGATGGTCGCGGGGCGGTCACCGACGGCATGCGCGCTCCCCTTCAGGTACCACTCTGACCTCGGCTTGAAGATCCCGAGCTCGGTCTCGAACATCAAGCTGGATGCGCCGCCATCGTCGTAGGGGACCGGTCCGGTGAAGAGCGCCTGCTCCGCGGCGAGCGCGCACGCTCCCCTCGTGGACGATGTCGAAGGTCGCCTTTGAAGAAGAAAAAGCCGAAGGGACGCCTGGGCTCCACCTCCCAGTGCATCATCGAGAACTGGAACGGCGTGTCGTTGTAGACGCGCATTCAACGAGCCTCAGCCGAACGCTGCGCCAGGAGCGCAACGACCTCTCGAGCATTGCCCTACTCCCAACTTGACATCAGCCGATCTCCGCTCCGCCGAAAACCTTCAGCTCTGCTTTGAGCTTGCAGCCTTCCCTGACCTGGAACGTCTTGCTGACTGTCACCCCACCATCGATCGTTGGCCCCTTTCTTCACCGCCAGGCCACCATTCAGGTGGGTGTAGCCCTTCACCTTCAGATTGTCGAGCATCGACACGCCCTTCTTGAACAACGCCCCGTTCTCCTGGATCAACGCGCTCTTCACGGTGAGCTTGCCGCCCTCGATGGTGGCGAGCGGGGAGTGAATCTTGAGCAAAGGTGCCTTGATCTCACCCTCGCCGCTCGACGTAACTTCGAACTTTGCTCGCCCCTCCAGCACAGCTTTTCCAGCCGACTTCACCTCGGCGCGCGCTCCCCCGATCATCTCCGCAGCGACCGTGGCGAACGTCTCATACATCATCGAGCAGGTCTCGATGTTCACACCCGCCTTCGCGCCGATGCTCACGGCCGCCTGGAACTCGATCGAGCTGAGCGCGATGCCCTTGATGTCACCGTCGGTGGTGAACTCGATCCCGCCGGGTGCTTTGCCGATGATCTTCGAGCCGCCACCACCCGCTCCCTCGCCGCTGCCAGCTCCGCCCCCCCGCCGTCGGCCCCCTGTTTGCTCGCGGTGCCCTCCTCGAGATGCTTTCCGAGATCCGCAGCCACCTTCGCGTGATCGAGCGCGGCCTGATTCGTCCACGGCCTTTTTCTTCGGGCCGCCTGGGTCGACGTCAGCTTCCCGTCCTTTTCGGCGTCCTCGATCGCCTTGTGTTCGGCCTCCACCCTCTCGTCGATGGTCTTGTCTCGCTCTTTCGCGTTCTCTTCGGCCTCTTTTCGATGCTCATCTCGCTCGGAGGCCGCTTCCTTTCGCTCTTTGTCGTGCTTCGGCCGCTTTCTCTCGCTCGTGCTCGGTCTTGTGCAGATCTGGTCGGCTTGGTATCCGGACGCCGCTCGACCGGGAATGCTCTCGAGCCCGCCCGGGCCTGAGGAGCACGTCGCCGGCTTTCCCGATCTGCTCGATCTTCTCGCCCCACTTCGGGTTCGCAGTTCCGACGCCGGAGCCGACGACCTTGAGCGCTTTCCATCCTGCTTGCGCGGCCTTGTATGCTTTCGCCGCTTTGGAGACGCCCTTCTCACCAATTTTCTCTACCGCCTCTGCCCCGCTGAAGACAGCGGATGCGGCGGCATTGCCGATGTTCGCGATGCCGACCTTGGACGCCGTGTCCGCGCACGGCTCCGGCGCCGGCTTCGGCGGTCCGGCCGGGCCCGTTCGGACCGCCCAGGTTCGCGCTCGCACCGGCCCCGGCGAACATCGAGACGTCGCCGCCCGCCGTGGACTCATGTTTCCGGTCGTACCGGCGGTGAGCGAGCCGGTGCAGACGATGCCGCCGTCGCCGGCTGCCTGGACCCAGAGGCTGCTCTCCGACTCGAAGTCGACTGTCGCCGGTCGCGTGCTCGAAGAGCTCGGCCGCCGTCGTCGCCGAGATCCCGGTGACCGCTCCGTCACCCGCGACGATGGTGCTCGAGCCCGTCGGGTGATAGATCGTCGCAAACCCCATCGCGTCCTCCATCGGGCGCGGGCCGCGCCCCCCTCTCACATCATGATGATGACTTTGGTCTGGCTCGGAGCGACTTGCAGCCCCGGCGGCGCGTTCGGGCTGGCACCGTTGTGGGCGGTCATCTTCGTGACCGTCACCGCGGGCTTGCCCTCGTACTTCACCTTGCTCGAGGCCAGCTTGTACTCGACCTTGCCCATCTGGAAGGGCGCGGCGAGGCCCTTGAGGACCCCGCCCTCGTCGCCCTGGCTGGTCGAGGCGCTCGAGCTCTTGGTGAGACCCGGTGAGCCACAGAGCTTCACCTTTCCCGACTGCCCCGAGAATGCCGGGCACTGGGCCATGTTCGGGAAGGGCGACGGGGCGAAGGGTGCGGGCGGCGCAGGGATCTTGCAGACGTCGATCGGCGCCCCACCCCCGGCCGCGCACTGTCCGCCCCCTTTGCTCGACCCCGGGAACATGGAGGCAGTATGCACGACGTTTCGAGAGAGAGCTATGGTGAGTCGCGCTCCTCAACCACGGTCCAGCTTCCCGACGGGGTCGGCGCGCAAGTCCACCTCTACCGACACGACGAAACCACCGCCTCGAGGACTGGAGAGTCCGGCCTGCCTCGCCGCCGAGGCGATGACGGCGGAGCGGGCGTCGTCGGTGACCCCGACCTCGACCATCACGGCGACATCGGGGCCGAGCGCGAGGCCCAGGTGCGCTTCGCCGGCGGCGATCGGGGCGTCCGCCGCAGCCGCGAGCGACGCCGCCCAGCCGTCCTCCATGATGATGCTCGCGGCGTATGGCCCGCGCACCCAGAGCGCTCTCATACCCATCGCCTCGACCGTTCCCACCCGAGCACGGAAGGTCGCCTGCCCGCGGTCGAGCTCCAGGCGGCTCCGGAGCTGCGAGAGTTCGAGCCCCATCCGCTCGAGCTCGGAGGCGGCGAGGAAGCGCAGATGCCGGTCGCATCCGACGGCGACGACCTCGGCCACCTCGGGGTGGTCCTCGTCCGGACCGCAGTTCAGGACCACGGGGAGCGCGTCGTCGTTCTCCTCCGCGAACCTGTCGACGAAGCTCGCGGCGACGAGCCGCCTCTGGACGCTCGCCGGTGCGCCGCACGGGCACGTGCGGGCGGGATCGGCCCAGCTCGGCAACGCGTCCGCGAGGAAGGCGAGCTCCCGCGCCAGCTGCGGGTCGTCCGGTCCGAGCCGGCGCGCGAGCTCGACCGCATCCACGCTGCGTCCCGGTCGTCCATCCGGTCCGAGGCACTGGAACATCCCGTCCTCGATCTGCCACTGCTGATCCGGGACGCAGCTGCGCCGCCGCGACCACGAGCTGGCGCGCGCGCGCTGCTTCGAAGAGCGCGATCTCGAGGGTGTGGGCGCACGCTTCGGCCAGCGTGCGGCCGAAGCGTCCCATCGCCGCCGCGACGAGCGAGGGACGCAGCGCGAGCGGGACGCCGCGATCGAGCACCACCATGCGATCGGGACCCTGATCGTCGAGCCGCGCCTCCACCCAGGCGCGCAGAGAGAGTGTCGAGCTGATGCCGTATGCGACTGCGCTCGACCACCAGCGCGAGGCGGACATCACCCGCACTCGACCGCGTCGCCAGCCTCGCGCAGATCGGGCGGCCAGGCCGCGCCGCGGACGGTCTTGGCGTCGACCTCGAAGACGAGGTTGGAACGGCCGCCGGCGATCTCCTGCGCCGCGCCCTCGAGCGCGCCGGGCTCGGCGTCCGCCGAGATGAGGTGGACCCCAGCCTCCGCCTGGACGTGCGCACCGGGCTCGGCACTCAGCACGGCTCTCCACGCCGGGAAGAGCGAGACGGGCCGGCCGAAGCGGGCGGCGATGCTCTTCCTCGCCGATGACCTCCGGGAGCCCGTCGGCGGGTAGCGCGCGAGCTCCCGCTCGCCGTGATAGAGCCCCGCCATGAGGTGGGCGCCGGTGCCGATCATGGCGTGGAAGAGCGCAGCGCCGACGGGCTGGACGCGGTGCCTCGGGCCACGACACCCGCAGTCGCGCATCGCCTCGTAGTCCTCCTTCGAGACGAGCGGATGCCGGCGCGTCGAGAGCTCCTCGAGCAACGTCGAGAGCTCGCGCGCCTCGCGATAGGCCGGCGCGCCCGCTTCGCCGAAGTAGGGCGAGTGGGTGAAGACGAAGCCCAGCGGGCGGTGCTGCCGGCACGAACCGCAGCGGAAGACCACGACCGCGAGATCGCGCGGGAGCACCGCCGCTTCGCGCGTGCACCACGAACCTTCGCCACGCGTCCCAGACGACCTCGTTCGCCGCGCGCTCGTCCGCGGCCGAGAGCCGCCGCCGCGCTCCCCTCATCGTCGGCAGCGAGCTTCAGTCACTGAAGGTGAACGACGCTCCACCGCGAGTGGCGATGACCTGTCGGTTCGCGTTCTGCGAGGTCACCATCGGCATCTCCTCGTGGTTCGGGAGCGCCGCGCAGATCATGGGTCGATCCGGGTCACCGTGGAGGTGGTAGATCGCGACCTCGTTGTTCACGTGGTACTGCTGGTGGAAGCCGTAGCCGCCGCCGCCGCTCATCGTCGCGACGCGGATCCAGCAGGTCGCCTTGCCGCCCGTCTTGCCGGCCACGTCCCAGGGCATGACGACCTTGTAGCGGCCGAAGTCGTCCACCGGGGCGTTCACCCCGTCATCACTGCTCTCGGTGTCGATCCGCGCGTGCGTGATGCCATGGATACGGGGCTTGGGCGTCAGGCGATCCGGGCGGTACGCGACCTCGTAGGGGAGCAAGGTCAGGGTGTTGTGGTAGGGCATCTGGTCGCCGCCACCTTCGCTGTCCGGGTCGAGAAGTGATGGTCGACCGCGACGACGACGTAGTCGCGCGCGAGGCCCAGGATCTCCGGCGTCCCACCGGTCAGGCTGAATCGATGACCGGCTCGCAGCCCGCGCACGCGACTGCGGGCCGTCATCCGCATCTTGTGCTGATACATCTCCTCGGCGCGGATCCCGGCGACCGCGGCCCCCTCGGCCGGCGTCCAGAAGTGCTCGTTGCTGACGTGGACGTCGCCGATGCCCACTTCGTCGACGGGGGTCATCGGCGTCACCAGCTCGACCGACGGGATGCGGTAGTTGTAGTCGCGGAGGGAGACCTGATGGGGCACGACGCGCTGCGTCGCCGAGATGCTGAAGATGTGCTCGGTGGAGTCGACGGCGCCCATGCGGTCGTCGCACGTGATCGACTCGAACCCCGCGAGCTGGGGGAAGTGGTCGTTCGTGTCGGCGAAGACGACGCGCTCTTTGTCGCCGACGTGATCGAAGATGTAGAAGATGCCCCAGTGCTCGGCCTGCCGAGACACGAAGTCGAAGATTGACTCCTCGAACTGCACGATGTACTCGCGCGCGGTGTACGAGCCGTCGAGCTGGAGCTCGAAGTCCTCGCCGTCGACGAAGGTCGCACCCTCCGGGAGGATGTCGGCCAGCGCTTTGGTGATGATGTCCTTCGGCTCGAGCTCCTGGTAGATCCAGGAGCCTCGCGTCAGCTTCGTGTCGACGAATCGCGGCATGACGCGGAAGCGGTACGCGACCTCTTCCAGGTCGCGCGCGGGGAGCACCTCGAGCTGCCGCACTACGCCGTGGATTGGGTGCTCGCGGTCCGGTCCGAAGCTGATGGTGCAGGTGCCGTCCAGGATGGCCTGGAAGTCGTCGAGGAAGATTGGCTCCTGCGCGCGGACGACACACGAGGTCGAACATGTAGGGCCTCGAGACCTCCTCGCGGCCACGCATCTGGGTCACGACGAGCGCGTCCGGGTCGTCCAGCCCCGAGCACTCGAACGCTACCGTGTACCTCGCGTCCCCACTGACTTCGGCCATGCCCGCCCTCCGTGTCTGTCGGTAGCATGCCGATTCGGCGAGCCGCCGACAATGGACGGCTGCTAAGCTGTCACAGTGGGCGACGGGGTGGGCATCGAGCAGGTGGAGCAGATTGTGTCGCGCACGGGCGCGGCGGCGACGCTCGAGCGGCGGCAGGACGGCGACGCGATCACGGTACGCGATGCGCGTGGGCGGTTGGTGTTCGAGCTCCACGAGAACGCAGGCGTGACGAGCATCGTGATCCCGGAGGGCGATCTCGAGCTGCGCGCGGACCGCGGTCGCGTTCGCATCGCAGGGAGCGCGGGCGTCAGCATCGAGGGTCCGACCATCTCGATGCGCGCGCAGCGGCTTGTGACGGCCGTCCAGGTCATGGAGACACACGCGGGGCGCATTCTCGAGCGCGCAAAGGACGTCTACCGGGACGTCGAGGAGCTCTCGCAGCTCCGCGCGGGCCACGTGCGCATCGTCGCCAAGAAGGCGTTCCGGACGCTCGCGGAGCGGGTGCGCATCAAGGCGAAGAAGGACACGCACATCGACGGCGACCAGATCCACCTCGGCTGAGGTCCGGTCGCGCCGTGTGGCCGACCGGGCTCTTCCGCGCCGTCGCTGGCCCGCCGGACGAACCGCGGGGACGAGCGTCGAAGCACGCCCCCGCTCGACGAAGCCGCTGCTCCGTACCGCCGGCGTCGACGGCGACTGCACGACCACGAGAAACGGCAACTCGAGGTTCGAGCGGGGAACCAGTACTGGCAGCCGATCGGAGCGCTACCTCGGCTGCGCTGGCTGGCCGTCTCGCTCCTCGCGCGGCGACGGGATTGGCCGCTCGTCGCGGCCCGTCGGGTTGCTCATCAGGTCCGCCACCCACGCCCACTCACGGGTGTTGTCGAGCGCGATCTTCACGATCATCGTCAGCGGTGCGCTCAGGAGCGCGCCGATCGGACCGAGCAGCCAGCCCCAGAGGACGATCGAGAGGATCACCACCAATGGCGAAATGCCGAGCGCGCTGCCCATGAGCTTGGGCTCGATGATGTTGCCCAGGATCATGTTCACGCTGACGTAGCCGGCGGCCACCAGGACGGCGACGCCGGGGCTCTGCATGATCCAGGCGACCAGGATCGGCGGGATCGCGGCCATGATGGAGCCGACGTTGGGCACGTAGTTGAGCAGGAACGCGAGCAGGGCCCAGAGGAGCGGGAAGTCGACGCCGAGCGCCATGCACCAGAGGCCGAGCAAGACGCCGGTCAGGAGGCTGATGCTGGTCTTGATGCTCAGGTAGCGGTTCACCTCGACCGAGACGCGGGAGATGAGGTGCTCGTCGTCGCCGTCCGAGATGTGCGCGTCGAGCAGGCGCCACAAGCGCGAGGCGTCGAAGAGGGTGAACGCGAGGACGAGCACC
The DNA here is from genome assembly GCA_963832725.1 of uncultured Pseudomonadota bacterium. Taxonomy (GTDB): domain Bacteria; phylum Myxococcota_A; class Polyangia; order Polyangiales; family Sandaracinaceae; genus JAEZBP01. The sequence continues at coordinate 711,587 of CAWHVG010000002.1, read as the reverse complement.
ATCAGGACGCCGCTGCCGAGGAGGGAGCCGAGCTTCAGCGCGGCGTCGGCGACGCGGTCGACGATGGAGCCGGTGTCGACGAGATTGGCGGCTTCGTGCGCGCGCAGCCCGCCGTGCAGCGCCAGCCACTGGACCAGCTCGTCCTGCGCGTCGCCGATCCGGTCGCGCAACACCGGGAGCCGGGCTTGGAGCTCGCCCGCGCTGCGCGCGACCAGCACACCGAGGATGGTCAGCACGCCGACCTGCAGGAGTAGGACGAGCGCGACCGCCAACCGGTAGGGCATCCGGGCACGTCCCAGGCGGAAGACCAGCGGCGAGCTGACGAACGCCAGGAAGAACGCGAGCAGGATGGGCACCACGATCTCGGCCGCGGCGCGGAGCCCCGCCAGGATCACCACGGCCGCGGCGATCATGTACACCCCCCGCCGCGCTCGCTCCCGCTGCATCCGATCGGGAGCTATCCCCCGTCGCGGCAACGAGTAGGAACGGGAAAACCAGACCGAAGAGGGTCGGTGTCGATCACTCGACTGCGAGCCCTCCAGCCCCTCCCGCAGCGGGAGGGGAGCTCCGGTCCGAAGCGCGGGTCACGCGCCAATCAGTGTGCGGGCTTGCCCTTGGGCTTGGCGTTCCAGATCCGCAGCGAGAGCACGAAGCCGATCACCGCGAAGGGCACGAGGAACCACGGCCAGTAGGACCAGTCGCGGGTGGTCAGGTAGCCGAGGCTGAAGGACTGGATTGCCGTGCCGAGGTACACGAACCCGTCGATGACGCCGACGGCCGTCGCCGCGCCCTTTCGGCCGCCGAAGTCCATGGTGGCCGTGCCGCTGAGCACCCCGTGCGTGCCGATCACGCAGACGCTGATCAAGAAGACGACCGCGCCGAGCACCCAGGGGCTCAGCGGGAGTCGGGGACGCGCGGCGAGCAAACGGGTGGCCTGCCCAGCCTCGCCGGCGCGCTGCACCGGCGCCGGGTCCGGCAGCTCGACGTCGACGACCTGACCGTCGCGGCGAACGCGGGCGGGGATGGGCCGGCCCTCCTGCACCGGCGGGCGCTCGGGAACCGCAGCGTCGGTGGAGCAGTTGCAGCCGACCGGGTTCCAGCGCGAGCCTTCGCAGCGCGGCTCCCAGCAGGAGACGGCGTCGCGCACGTCGGCCCAGCCGTGGATGTCGTCCTCGCCGGCGATGGAGACGATCTCGTCGCCGGCCTGCAAGCCGCTGTCGTCGGCCGCGCGCATGACCACGTTGGTCGGCTTGGCCAACGTGAAGCCCATGCCGATCGTACACAGGAGCAGGATCAGATAGAGAACCGCCGCCACCGGGCCGCGCCGGCTCTGGAAGAAGAGGTCCGAGACCCAGCCGGCGACGTTGCCGCCGATGATGCCGGCGACCATCAAGAGGCCGCCCCAGCCACCCTGGAAGAAGGGCACGAGGAACGCGAGCGCGCCGCCGATGATCAGATAGGGCCGCAGCTTCCCCTTCGAGAAGTACGCGATCACCCAGCTCACCGCGGCGGTGGCGAAGCAGCCCCCGATCAGCGGGACGTTGTCCCAGGAGCCGTAGCGGAGCATGTGGTCGCCCGGCAGCGCCCAGATCTCCTTCACGTAGATCGGGAACCAGTGCATCACCCCGTTGCGGAGCACGCCGGTGCACAGCTCGATGAACGCCACGGTGAGAATGACCGGGTTGGTCAGGATGCGCTTGAAGAGCTCCGCTGCGGGAGTCGGCGTGTCGTCGTCGCCGCTCGACGCGTCACCGGTGTCGAAGTCTTCGTGGCCGGCGCCGCTCGGCCTGTCGCGCAGGATGACGAGCTCGATGACGAAGAAGAGGGCCAAGAGCACGGCCGGGACGGCGAAGACGACCCACGCCCGCGACGGCGCGGACGAGCCGGGCCACCAGCCCTCGGCCAGATCGAGCAGCCACGCGTTCACCGTGAACGCGAGGAAGATGCCGCTCGAGATCATCGTGCCGAAGATGCCCGAGAAGCCACCGCGCTCGCCGACGTGGAACCAGTGCGCGTTGACCTTCACGATCGACACCGCGCCGTAGCTCTGGAAGTACATGTTCACCGCGTAGAGCAGGCTGAACACGAGGCGGAGCGGCGCCTGGCCGGGATCGTCGCTGGTGACGACGCCGTGGAGGTAGACGCCCATCGCCGCGTTGGCGAGGAACGCGCCGCCCGAGCCGATCAGCATGCCGCGCCGGCCACCGATGCGGTCGATCAGCGGACCGTTGATCAGGAACGCGAGCGCGTACGTGATGGTGCCGACGCCGAAGATGTAGCCGAAGTCCTCCTTGGTCATGAGCTGACCGAGGGAGGTCTTGGCCACCGTCAGGTTGTAGCGGCCCATGTAGAGCAGCGCGTACGTCAGCCCGAGCGGGAACCAGTTCACGAAGCGGCGCAGTCGGAACGCCGGGGAATGCGTCACGAGCGGCTCGCCCGTCGGAACCTCGTTGGCCATGGGGGGCGGAGGATACACGGCGGCCGCGTTGGCAAAAAGCGTGGCCTCGTGCCTCGCCGGCGACGAAGAGGTGTCGGCAGACCCCTCGACCGACCTTCAATCGATGCGGAAGTCGGCGAGGATCTCGATGTCGTCGTCCGGCTCGGGCGCGCCCGGCACCTTCTGCGTCTCGAGCAGCACGACGGTCGCGTCCGGGAACATGGCCTTGGCCAGGTTGCAGTTGGCCGGCTCGTTGTCGAAGAACGCGATGACCTCGCCGACCCGCTCCAGCGTGGGCAGCGCCGTCCGCTTGAACGCCTCATCGCTCATGTTCGGATCCGGCTTGAGCACCAGCTCGGTGCCCGCCACGGCGATGGGGAAGCCGTCGTCGCGCAACTTGGCGACGGTACCGGCCAGCATGCCGGGGATGTCGCGACCGGTGAGGTAGACGATGACGGCGCCCGCCTCGTAGCAAGCGCGCACGTACTCCGGCGCCCCCTCCAACGCCACGTCGCAGGCCACGTACTCGTCGGTGAAGAAGCGCTCGTGCCAGTAGGCGCTGATGTGCTTCACCAGGTCCGCGCGGTAGACGCCGCACTCCTTCAACGTGTCCGTCAGGAGGTAGTGGATGCGGTCCACCTCCAGGGAGAGGAGCGCGTCGGCGAGGTCCGGGTCCCCTTCGACGACCTCCTCGCGGAGCTCCATGAGGATCTCGAGCGTGCGAGGCCGATTGTCGAAGAGGGTCGCGTCCAGGTCGAAGACCACCGCCGGCGCCGGCTTGGCGGCGTGATCTGCGGCTTCGGCGAGGATGCGGCGCAGGACGTCGAGCTGGTGAGGAAGCGGAGGCGGTCGCACGCCCGCCAGCATATCCGAGGGGCTCGGCCCCGAAAACCGCATTGGTAGCGACGCTCGGCGGAGCCGAGGGAGCCCCGCCGCTCGGGAGCTCCGTGCCCGGACGAGAACGCCTCCGGCCGGGTCGCTGGGGGGCGGGGATTGCGTGGCGAAAGTCTTCTCCCTATCATCGAGCAGCTCGCTCTGGAATGAGCGGGCGCCTCGAGCGTTCTCGGCGGGTCATCCCGAAGGGCGAGTCGGTCTTCGACTCCCCCATCGGATCCGTCTCGTGCGGCCATCGGGCAAGCGAATGAGCGAAGACCTACGCGACAGCACCGTGCCTCCCCTGCCTCGAAGGAGCGATCCGGCCCTGCTGGCCGCATCCGTCGACCCGCAGACGATGGCGCGACGCGCGATGGCGGCCGTCGATCCGGTGCGCGAGCGCGGCGTGCTCGTGGTCGAGGACGATCCCGATCTCCAGTGGCGCCTCGCGCGCACGCTGACCGTCCGCGGCAACCGTGTGGTCGGGACCAGCTCGGGCGAGGCCGCCCTCGAGCTGATGAGCCAGTGGCCCGTCGATCTGGTGCTCGTGGACGATTCGCTCCCCGGGATGAACGGCGTCGAGCTGGCCCGCGCCATCAAGGAGCGCCACGGCGCCATCCCGGTCGTGCTGATGTCGGACGAGGACAGCGAAGAGGCACGACTGGCGGCCCGCCTGGCCGGTGTGGTCGCGGTGCTGCCGAAGCCCTTCGCCATCGAGTCGCTGTGGGACCTCTTGCGATCGCTGACGGACGGCGAGGCAGAGGCGATCCCGGCGGAGTAGAGAGAGAGACCTCGGCAAGATGTCCTCCGCGGAGATCGCAACACGGTCTGGCCGGCTCTCGACGTCGATCTCAAGCGCGAGCCTCCTCGAAAATGCTTTGCATTTCCTGCGGTGGCGCACACCCGATCTCAACGCCGATCGCTCGGCCATACCGGTCGCGACTTCCGCCTCGGACATCTAGTGCGGCGGCGTCACGCTCTCGTCGTCCTGGTCACCGCGGCGCTGCTGATCTCGGCCGTCGCCGTGGGGCAGGTGCGCGGCACGACCGAGCTCATCGGGGTCGACGAGATCCGTCCCGGGATGCGCGGCTACGGCCTGACGGTCTTTCGCGGGACCACGCCCGAGCGCTTCGACGTCGAGGTCATCGACGTCCTCCACAACTTCCGACCCGACCAGGATTCTGATCCTCATCCGGACCGAGCACCCGATCCTCGAGCAGGCCAACGTGGTGGCCGGGATGAGCGGCAGCCCTGTGTACCTCGACGGCCGGCTCGCGGGCGCGTACGCCTACGGCTGGCCCTTCAGCCGCGATCCGATCGCGGGGGTGACGCCGATCCGCAACATGCTGGCCGAGATGCAGAGGCCGGTGCGGCCCGGCGCGTTCCCCGGTGCGCCGCTGCCGCAGCGCGCGCAGCAGCCTTCGCGACGGCGGCGCGCGCGGGTGGCCGGCTTGGCGCCCTATCTCGGCCGCGATCCGGTCACGGCGACCACCGCGCTCGAAGCCCACGCGGCCGCGGTCGGCATCGCGGGGCAGCCCTCGACGTCGACCCTCCAGCCGGCGGCGACCCCGCTCCTGATCGGCGGCCTCGGCGACGACACGGTACGCATGCTCGAGGGGCAGCTCGGCGGGTTCGGGCTCTCCGTCCTGCAAGCGGGCGGCGCGGGCGAAGGCGAGGTCCGGCCCGGCGCGCCGCGGCGCTACCAGGACGGGAGCTCGGTCGGCGTGCAGCTCTCGCGCGGCGACATCGCCGCCACGGCCGTGGGGACGGTGACCCACGTCGACGGCGCACGGGCGGTCGCGTTCGGGCACCCGATGCTCAACGCCGGCGAGACGGGCTTGCCGGTGGCGGTGACGCGCGTCCTGCACGTGCTCACCAGCGTCTCGCGATCGTTCAAGATCGGCGAGCCGGTGCGACCGCTCGGCGCGCTCGTGCACGACCGGCAGTCCGGCATCGTGCTCGACACGAGCGTGGACCCGGCCACGGTCGACGTCACGGTGCGCGTCCACGGTGTGCCCGGCGCGCCGCGCGACGAGTGGCACGTCGAGGTGGCCAGCCATCGCGTGCTCACGCCCGTCCTCCTCAACGCCACCATCAACAACGCCGTGGGTGCGACCGCTGCGGACAACGCAGACGTCATGTTCGAGGCGACGAGCCGCGTCTGGATCGCCGGCCGCCACGACCCGGTCGAGGTGGTCGATTCGCGGGTTCAGCCACGCCGGCGCCGCCAACGCCGCGGCCTTGGCCCAGCTCCGCCTCTTCACGATCCTCGAGATGATCTACGGCAACCCCTTCGAGGAGGCGCGGGCGACGCGGATCGAGGTCGATCTCGATTTGCGCTTCGCGCGGGAGACGGTGCGCATCGTCGACGCGTCGGTGGCCGCCCGCGAGGTCGATCCGGGCGCGACGGTGCCGGTCCGCGTGGTGCTCCGCCGCTACGGGCAACCCGAAGAGGTCCGCATCGTGCCGGTGGTCATCCCCGAGCGCGCCGCAGGCGAGGACGTCGAGATCGAGGTCGAAGGCGGCGGCTCGGCGACGATTGAGCACCCCACCGCGCGCTCGCTGGAGGAGCTCTTGGCGACCGTCCACGAGCGCTACCCGCGGACCTCGATGGTCGTCTCGATCGAGATGCCCTCGCGCGGCCTGCGCTTCGGCGGGCACGTCGTCCACGACCTGCCGCGCTCGGCCCTCGACACCCTCCAGCTTCGCAACGACGGCGACCGCAATCGCCCCTTCGTCACCACCGATTGACACAGCATCGAGCTCGACCAGGTCGTGAACGGAAACGCCCGCGTCGAGCTCCACGTGCGGAGGACGCCACGGCCGTGAAAGGCGCACCGATCCACTCGCGAGGCGCCCGCGCCGCGGCGCTCGTGCTCGCGTCGAGCGCGCTCTCTCTGGCGCTGATCTTCACCGGCTCGGCCGGCGCCATCTCCACCGAGCGCTTCGTGCTCGACGACGCCGACGCGCTCTCGGCGGGCGAGCTGATCCACACCACCGTCCGCTCCGACGGCCGCGTGGAGACGGGCGCCGCGCTCCAGCGGATTGCCCTGCCAGACGACGTCCCGCTCATCTACTCCTCGGCGCGCGCCGGCGACGGCACCATCTATCTCGGCACCGGCAACGACGGCCGAGTCTTCCGCCTGCGCGGCGAGCGGGTGGAGCCCTTCGCGGAGACCGGGCAGCTCCTGGTGGCCTCGCTGGCCCTCGGCGACGACGGAACGCTCTACGCCGGCACCCTCCCCGAAGGCCGCATCTACACGATCGGCGCCGATGGACAGGCCAGCGAGCTGGTCCGCCTCGACGACACCGAGAGTGTGTGGGCACTGGCCTGGGATCCGGCGCGGCACACCCTCTTCGCCGGCACCGGACCGGAAGGAAAGGTCTACGGCATCGACCGGCAGGGGCGCGCCACCGTGCTCTGGGATTCGCCGGCGGCGCACGTGATGAGCCTCGCCCTCGGCGGCGACGGATTCGATCTACGCCGGCACCAGCGACGACGCCGTGGTGGCCCGCATCACCGCGCCCGGTCACGTCAGCATCGTCTACGACTTCCCCGGCAACGAGATCACCGCGCTGGCAGCCCACGGCGACGAGCTCGCGGTCGGCGCCAACGAGTTCCCCGATCCGCCGCGGATCGCCTCGGCGACGAGCCACGACCGCTCCTCCACCGCGTCGCGCGCGCCGCGTCCGAGCCCGGGCAAGGGCCGCATCTTCCGAGTAACCGCGGACGGCCGCACCGAGCGCGTCTACGAGCGCGAGCACGGCCACATCACCAGCCTCGAGCTGCTCGACGACGGCACCATCGTCGGCGGCGTCGGCGACGACGGGCTGATCGTCCGCGTGAACCCCGACCGCAGCAGCTCCACCTGGATCGACGTCGACGAGCGGCAGGTCCTCGGCGTGCACACCGCCGGCGGCGCGCCCTTCTTCGTCACCGGCGACGGCGCGGCCGTCTACCGCATCACCGACGCCCGCCCGCGGGACGCCATCTGGCAGAGCAAGGTGCTCGACGCGCGCTTCTCCGCGCGCTGGGGCGAGCTCGCCTGGCGCGGCGACGGCTCGCTCCTCGTCTCCACGCGCTCGGGCAACACCGAGCGGCCCGACGAGACCTGGAGCGAGTGGTCGAGCGACCTGAGCCAGCCGGGGCCGATCCGCTCTCCTCAGGCGCGCTTCCTCCAGATCCGCGCGCGCTTCGAGCGCGATCCGAACGCCGTCCTGCGGGCCGTCACCGCCTACTTCCTGCCCCAGAACCAGCGGCCCTACGTCAGCGACGTGCACATCGAGGGCGAGAACGACGCCGCCACCAAGCGCATGCGCGCCGAGCGCCAGGACCACGTCCCGCCGCCCTCCGCGCGCTACAAGCTCGCCTGGAGCGCCGACAACGCCGACGGAGACCGCATCCGCTATCGCCTGCGCTTCCGGCGCGAGGACCAGAGCGTGTGGCGCGATCTCCTGCGCCAGGACGAGACCCTCACCGAAGACCACTACACGTGGAACACCGAGTCGGTGCCGGACGGCTTCTACGTCGTGCAGGTCGAGGCGAGCGACGAGCTCGACAACCCGAACGCGCTCACCCTACGCCACACCGCCGACAGCGATCCCATCCGGGTCGACAACCACGCGCCGGTCATCGAGGCGCTCCGCGAGGCAGGCAACCGGCTGAGCGGCCGGGCGGTGGACTCGCTGGGCCCCATCGCGCAGCTCGAGGTGGCGTTCGACGGCGGCGAATGGCACCCGCTCTTCCCGATCGACGACCTCTTCGACACGGCGGACGAGCGCTTCCAGATCGACCTCACCCCGCTCGCGAGCGGCGTCCACATCGTGGCCGTGCGCGCCACCGACGCGGCCGGCAACGTCGGCTCCGCCGAGGCCCAAGTGCGCCGCTGATCCGTCCACCTCGCGCGCCCCCCGAAGCCCAAGTGCGCCGCTGCCCAAAGACCGCTCGGATATCGACCGCGTCCAGAGTCGCAGTGACCCGGGCCGTCCGCCGAATTGGTGCGTGACAAGCCACGCAAGTAGGCTGACGGCGATGAGCAACACGCTCGAGAGGCGCTCGGAGGTGCGCGCGCTGACGGTGGAGGAGCTGGTGCTCCGGGCCCGGGAAGGGGAAGTGCGCGTGCCGTCGTTCCACCGAGGGCTCAAGTGGGGCGAACGCCACGTCATCGAGCTCTTCGACAGCATTCTGCGCGGCTACCCGATCGGCTCACTTCTGCTCTGGGAGCACGCCGCCGACGCCGGACGGGTCCACATCGGGCCGATCGCCGTCGACGCCCCCGAGACCCGGACGGCATGGTGGGTCGTCGATGGTCAGCAACGTCTCACGGCCCTCACCGCCGCGCTGACGCGCCCGCTTCCGCTCCCGGCGCGACCCGACAATCCGTACGTCGTCTACTTCGACGTGGCGACGAACACGTTCCGCAGCCCGACACCGAGCGAGCAGGTGCCGGAAGCGTGGGTCCCCGGTCCGCTCCTCTCCGACTCTGTCCGGCTGCTCCGCTGGGCGCTCACCTGGTCGGGCCGCGACAACGAGGGGTGGATTCGAGCGGGCCATCGAAGCAGGCAAACGTGTTCGTGAGTACGTGGTGCCGTTCTACGTCATCCGAACGGACGACGAAGACACGCTCCGCGAGATCCTCCTCCGGAGCAACCGCGCAGGGGTCGGTCTCGACTGGAAAGAGGTCCACGCCGCGCTCTTCGGCGCGCCGGGAGCCCGTCCGACCACGCTTCAGGAGCTCTCGGAAGAGCTCACGGCGGTCGGTCTCGGCCGCCCCGATGAGGACACGCTCTTGCGATGCCTCTTCGCGCTGCGAGGTCTCGACCCCACCCGCAGCCCGGGCGAGCTGATGTCGAAGCACTGCGACCTCGTCGCCGACGCCGCCGCGGATGCGTTGCCGGCGCTCCGGCGCGTTCTCTCGTTCCTGCGGCACGACGCCGGGATCCCCCACCTCCAGCTCCTGCCGAGCTCGACGGTGTTGCCGCCCCTGACCCGCTTCGCAGCGCTCCATCCGGAACCGAGCGCGCGGTCGCGCACGCTCCTGGCGCGTTGGGTCTGGCGGAGCTTCGTGGGCGAAGCCAGCCTGGACCACCGCACGCTCCTGCGTCGATCGGTCGAACGGATCAGCGGCGACGAAGAGGAGTCCCTCCAGGAGCTCCTGGCCCTCGTGCCCAGGGGACCGGCGGCGGAGATCGATTTGGGCGCTCGGTTCGATGCGAGGGCGGCTCGTACCAGGCTCGCGCTCTTGGCGATGGCGCATGCGGGCCCGCGCGAGCTCCGGGATGGATCCGAGATTCGACCTGGCGGCGCTGATCGAGACCCACGACCGGGAAGCGTTCGCGCCGGTGCTGTCCGGACGGTCGTCTGCTGCGCAACGCACGGCGCCGTGGGGGCGTCTGCTCCACCCGCCGCTCAAACCCTCGGACCTGCGCATCGCGATCGCACACGCGAGCTCCGAGCTGCTGGCCTCGCATCTCATCTCGCCGGACGGCGCGGCCGCGCTCGCCCACGGGGACGAGGACGCCTTCCTCTCTTCCCGCGAGGCAGACCTGCGGCGGGCGGTGCGGGAAACGGCCGACCGCTACGCTGGCTGGTCGCGTTCCGATCACGATCGTCCGTCGATCCGCCACCTCCTGGCGAAAGTGGATGAAGAGGCCGCCCAATGAGCGAGCGACGCTACGACGTCTTGCTGTCGGAGCTTCCCGTTGGCGTGCTCGCGGCGCGCGACGATGGGCTCGTCTCGTTTCGGTTCGAGGCGACGTACCGCGACGACCCGATGCGGCCCGTGCTCGGTCAGGCGTTCGAAGACGACCTCTCGAAGATGTACTCGGGCAATGCGGCGGGAGCCCTTCCGGGCTACTTCGCCAACCTGCTCCCCGAAGGCGCTCTGCGAGGCGTGCTCGAGCGCTCGCTAGGGGACACGGTGGCCGGAGACGACCTCTCCCTGCTCGCGGCTCTCGGAGACGACCTCCCCGGTGCTGTCCGCCTACGTCCCCGCCCGGAGCGCCCGGTCCCTCAGCCAGTGTCGACCGAGCCATCCGATGCAGGAACGGGCGACGAGCATGCCGGCCTCCGATTCTCGTTGGCCGGGGTCCAGCTCAAGTTCTCGATGCTGGCGAAAGGGGATCGTCTGACGCTTCCGGGCCACGGCGTGCACGGGGACTGGATCGTCAAGCTCGGCACTGCCTCCTACGCCCACCTCGTCGAGAACGAGTATGCGACGATGGAGTGGGCCCGCGCCTGCGGGCTCGATGTCCCCCAGACCCGGTTGCGCGATGCCGACGCGCTCGAGGGTCTACCGCGCCAGCATGCTCCTGAGGGCTCGCCCGTCCTCGCGGTGCGTCGCTTCGATCGCCCCAAGGGCGCAGCTCGCGTCCACCAGGAGGACTTCGCGCAAGTGATGGACAAGACGAGGCCGCCGCGGGGCAATGGACGCTACAAGTACGACTCCAAGATCGAGGCCATAGCCCTCCTCGTGAGGACAATTGTCGGTGAGGAAGCATACTTCGAACTGATCCGCCGCCTGGCCTTCGTGATTGCCAGCGGGAACCACGACGCCCACCTCAAGAACTGGTCCCTGATTCTATCCCGATGGGCGAACGCCGCTTCTTTCGCCGGTTTACGATCAGGTTTGCACGGTCGCCTGGCCGCAACACGATCGCGAGCTGGCGCTGAAACTCGCCGGCACTCGTCATCCCGGAGAGATCGATTCAGCCCGCATTCGGTGGCTGGCAAAGAAGGTGGGGACGAGCGCGGACGAGACGGTCGCCGCGGCAGCGCAGACGATCACCCGGGCTCGTGAGACGTTCGCGACCGCGATGGCGCCGCACATGCCAAACGACGCGCAGCGCCGTGAGATCATCGAGCACTGGCAGCGGGTCCCCCTCCTGCGAGAGGCCGGCAGTCTAGGCTGACGGAATCCTCGCCCCTGGGCTCACGAGTCGGGAGCGTGAGCGCCTCGCCGAGCTGGAGCGGACCGAAAGCTGATGCGCGCGAACGAGATCCTGCGCAACGCGTCGGGGTACTTCGACCAGGCACGCGATGATGGCCTTCATCGACGAGCGCCGTGGGGAGTATGGTGTCGAGTCGAACTGCAGGTCGCTACCGATCGCCCGGCGGACCTCGCGGACTTCCGCTCGCCGATCGCACGCTGACGTCAGGGCTGCTGCGTCGGCTCCGTCGCGCCCTGGTCCGCCCCGACAGCATCGATCGAACCTTTCGGTTCGGGCTGCACTTCGTCGGTATCCTGGTCCTGAGCCCCAGCTTCGGATGGAGAAGAAGATCCTGCCGTATCGGCGACTCCAGTCTCGTTCGCAGGGTGATGAGGTTCGCCGAACCGCGCGCTCAACAAGAGGCGGCTGCCGATGGAACCCAGCGAAATCGACTCCCAGAGCACCCGCGCGACGCAAATTCGAACATCCCTGCTTTGCTCCGGTATGAACGATGAAGACTCCGGGATCTCGACCTCTCCGGATGCATCGAACATCAGCTGCACGGTCACCGGGCGCCCTCGAGTGCAGGCGAGCACACTGCTCTCGTGGCTCCTCACTTCCGACTGAGCTCGGGCCACGATGCTGTTCGGCGCGGTATGTCCGGCGGCGGGATGGCAGTGACCGTCGGCGCACTCGTAGACTGCCGTGTCACCGCAACCGCTCACCTCGTAGGCGGCGCGATAACCCTCCAGAATCGTCAACTCCCTCGGATCGCATCCACGGTCGAACGCGATGCGCTGCGCCGCGTCCGTGATGCCAAACCGAGAGCACCCGACGCTCGAGAAAACCAGCATGACCAAAGCGATGTCCGTGCGCGACGCGGCCGTAGTCTACCCCACCAACAGAGGGGTTGTGCAAACGGTTCCGTCCCGATTCGGGCGCCCACCGGAGGCGTCGACGTGCCGGTCCCCGGCGCGCACCGCCGGCGGCGCCGCCACCAAGCGCCTGCACGCCGAGCGCCAGGACCACGTTCGGCCGCCCTCCCCTCGCTACGAGCCTCCGCCGCCGGAGCCGGAACGGAGGTCGACGGCGAGATGCCGCTCGAGCCGACTCCCGAGTGAGCGGCGCGCCGGCGGGCCTCAGTCCGGATCGCAGGGGCCGTCGCAGACCTGCACGACCTGGCCGTCGGGGTGGAGGAAGGCGTCGAGCTGCATCTGCGCGCTGTCGAGCTGGCGCACGCCGTTGTGCGTGGGCGTGTCGCCGCCGGGGTCGTGAGTGCCGGGCGGGAGGGGCTCGACCCCCGGGAGCTGGTAGATGGTGAGCGCGGAGTCGGCCGGGCCCGGCGTCTGATCGAGGCCCCACGGCTCGGCCACCGAGGGCACGAGGAGAGGCATGCCCGCGGTGCGCGCCTGGTAGTGCGAGGCGTCGTTCGACACCGAGACGTCGCCGATGCCGATCTGCATCATCACGTGCTTGGCCGGCGTGCCGGCGAGCGGGTCGGCGAGAAGGTGCGGCGCGAAGCTCGCGGCGTCGATCGGATCCCAGAGCGACGCGGTCATCAGGATCATCAGCGAGCGCTCGAGCGCGTCGGGGTAGCCGGTGGCGATGAGGCTGCCGAAGCTGCGCCACGCGTCGGAGCGCGTGATGAGGAAGGTCCACGAGCCGGCCCCGACCCCGAGCGCGAAGTGGTCGGCGTCGGTGGCCACGCCCGCCAGCGCGCCGCCCAGGATCGCGCCCAGGCTGTTGCCGTAGAAGTAGGCCGGGTCGCTGGCGTAAGCCGGGGCTGTCCCGCCCGCGTCGAGCGGCACCGCCAGCGGCTCGAGCGTGGCGCAGGTGCCGCGGAACGACCGCATGAGGCCGAGCGCGTTGATGATGCCCTGGTGGATCCGCTCGGGCGTGGCGTCGAAGGAGTCGAAGTCGGTGCCGAGCGTGGCGGCCAGACGCGGGAGGTCGTCGTGGCTCATGCCCCACCAGTCGGTGGCCACCACGACGAGCCCGAGGCGGCTCGCGGTCTCGACCATCCACGCGGAGTCGATCTCCGTACGGCTGCCGAGGATTCCGTGCCCGTAGATCACCAACCTTCCGGGATCGCCGCCCGCAGCGACGCGCGCGCGCACCGACTCCGGGATCAGCAAGAGGAAGGGCACCTCCGCGTGCCCGTTCATGGCCGGCGTTCCGTCCGCGTCGCGGACGAGCTTCGACTGTTCGGCGTCCTCGGCGGCGGTGCCGGCGAGGAAGAGCGGCGTGGTGAAGGTGCCCTCCACGCGGCGCCAGATTCCGTCTGGGAGCGAGTCGCCGGCGCCGGCGTCCTGGATCCTGGTGACGGTGCAGCCGAGCCCCGTGTCGCCGAGCTCGGTGAGGGCGGCGTCGCGCATCGCCCGCAGCTCGCCGGTGATCGACTCCCCGCTCCCGGTCTCGAGCGACCACGCCGCGATCAGCTCCTGGCGGGGTGCGCCCGCGGCCTCGAGGATGGAGAAGACGTCCTCCATCTCGCCTCGCCGCGCGTCCACGTCGGCGCCATCGAGGTCGGTGCCGTCGCGCAGGGCGCGGAAAAAGGCGGAGGGCTCGACCGCGCTTCCGTCGGCATGGCGCAGGCCGCGGATCCCGACGACGTAACGAGCGCCTTCGCGGAGGCGCATGGCGGGCCGCAGGTAGAGCGGAGCGCGCTCGGGATCGGTCGAGGGCCAGCCGTCGAGCTCGGCGAAGTGCGCGACCCGCTCACCCGTCTCGGCATCGACCAGGACCGTGGTCGAGCCGGCCGCGAGCGTGTCCGGGATGTGATCCTCGTCGGCGAGCAGTGAGGCGTCGAGCTCGCCGGGGAAGGAGATCATCATCGACGTGTTGGGGCTGAAGCCGTCGGCGCGCTCGTAGGGCGCAGGGTCGACGTGTCGGCCGCGACTGTCCGCGGGCATCGCCTCCATCGGGATGGCGATCCGCCGCCCGGTCACGGTGCTCGGATCGTCGGCGAGGAAGAAGCTCGAGGGCCAGGGCGAGAGGCAGAGCGAGGGATTGACGTTGTCGCACTCGCTCCGGTAGACGAAGCCCCCGTCGGGCGGCCCGGCGTCGGGCGGCCCGGCGTCGGGCGTGCCGCCGTCGGTCGAGGATGTCCCACCGCAGGCGAGGAGGGAGAGCGAGAGCAGGGTGAAGAGAGCACGGCGCATCGGGCCATCATAGCCTCGAGGGCGCGAGCGCTGTGGCGGAGCCCGCCCCTCGCCGTCGGTTGCGCGCCCCCGCGCCTCTCCCCGCTCGACCCGTTCATCGTCTTCGTCGTCGCCCGCAGCCTCTCCCGGGCGATGTCGCGGCGTCGGGGGTGGGTCGTGGGCGCGGTCTTTCATCTCGTAGGCCCGGCCCGAACGAAGCGCTCCACGTAGGCGTTCGAGCTCGGACTCCGCGCGAGAAGTCGGACGCCCTCGATGTCCTCGCTGGCGAGCAAGCACCCGAACCCGGTCGTGTGGATCAATCGGCGCTCTCGCTCTTCTTCGCCGGACGAGGCTTGAGCAGTCGCGAGACCTCGCGGGTCGTCTTGCCGAGCAGCAGCGCCGCGTCTTTGGCCTCGAATCCGGAGTCCATCAGCTTCTCGACGACCTGTCGGGTGCGCTCCTCGAGCGCGCCTTCGGCTTCGCCGACGCCGGCCTGCGCGACGCCCACTCCGGCCTCGGCTTCCGTCACGCCGGCCTTGGCTCGCTCGACCGAGGCCAGCGCCTCTTCGACCTTCTGCTCAGCCTCGTCGACCTTCCCGCGCGCCGCTTCGACCCTCCCCATCGCGGCGTCGATCTCGCCCCGCGCGTCTTCGATCGCGGCGAGGCCATCCTTCAACACCGGCAGATCGACCTTCACGTCGACCTCGATCGGATCCGTCTCGGTGTCGTAGAGCCGAAGCGCGTCGCGGATGCGCCCGACGGCCTTGGAGAGCGTCTTGGCTTGCGTGAGGCATCCGGGGCGCGCCGGCACGGTCGCGAGCCAGTAGTCGTCCTCGATCGGCTCGAGCTTCACCGCGTAGCGCGGCTCGGGCGGATAGTCGCACGGGGGCGCGAGCTCACCGACGCGGATCGAGAAGCTCTCGACGCGATTCAGCGTCGCGGGCTTGAGCGGCTCGCGGAGAGGCACGACCACCTGGCTCTTGGCCGAGCGCACCAGCAGGTGCCCCTCGTGCTCGGCGAGCTCCTCGAAGCCGAGGCTCTTCAACAGCTTGCGTAGCGCGGGCGTCTGCATGCCGCGAGTCCTACGCGAGGGCGCGATCGTGTCAACGCAGCGGCGCGGCTCTCATGGCGATTGGCTCGGCGCCGCCCAACGCGTCGGGACGCTGCGGCTTCCGGTGACCTCGTGCTCCCCGGGCTGCCGGACGCCGCCGCACCCGCGTGCATGGGAGACGATGAGCGGGCGGCGCGGGAAGGCGGCGCGGGCGCGCTCGGTCCGCGCATGCGGGTCAATACACACGACGGCGCCACGACGGTCGGCGCACGGAGCTCAGGGCGCGACGCGAACGACGCCGGCGGGCAGAGGCACGACCCAGTGGAATCCGGGGTAGCCGCCGTGCCCCGCGATTTGCGTGGTGCCTCGCAACGCCAGCGTACCATCCGCGACAGCCACCGCGTCGATCCCGAACGGCTGGACGCAGAGGCGGCCCTCGGCCCGCAGCCCTGCATCGTCGCACTCTTCCTCCGCTTCTTCGCACCAGTAGCCGTCCCCGTCGCAAGGGCCAGGGCGGGGAGCGCAGCGGTACACCCACTCGAGGCACCGCCGCCCTCGCGACATCCCTGGTCCTGGCTTATGCGACGCGTCAGCCGCGCCGGCGTCTCGGACGCTCGGCCTTCGTCGCTCGGGCCAGCGCGCTCAGCTCCTCGCGCAGCGCGCGGTGCGCAGCGTCTCGATCGAAGCGGGGGTGCCACGTCTGCGCGATGGCGATCGGCGGGAGCGAGAGCGGCATCGCGAACCACGACAGCGGCATGTGCTCGGCGAGCGCGCGGGCCACCAGCGACGGCATCGCGGTGACCCAATCCGTGCCGGCGACGACGCTCGCCGCCGCCGACGCGCTCGGGACGGTGGCCACGACGTCGCGCGTCAGCCCGAGCGAGCGCAGCGCGGCGTCGATGGGCCCGTCACGCTTGCCGCGCCGCGAGACGCCCAGGTGTGGATGGCGAACCAGCTTCGCGGCCGTGTGCGGCCGGCGGGCGAGCGGGTGGCCGCGGCGGACCACGGCGGCGTACGTGTCGCGCAGCAGCGTCTGGGTGCGCAGCTCCGGCGCGCCGTCGTCGACCACGCCGACGTCGAGGTCGACGCGTCCGTCGCGCAGCTCGTCGGGGCGCTCCTCGCCTTCGCTGACGAACGCGAGGGTGATCCGCGGTGCACGCGCCCGCATGCGCTCGACCAGCGGCGCGAGCCACGGCGCGGCGAGGGCGTCGTTGGCGCGGATCACCAGCGTGCGGGAGGTCGTCGCGAGCGCCGCGTCGGTCGCGAGCAGCTCGCCCGCGTCGGCCACCACCGCCGCCACCCGGTCCCGGAGCGCGTCGGCGCGCGGCGTGCGGACCATCGCTCGCCCGGCGCGCACGAGGAGCGGATCGCCGAACGTCTCGCGCAGGCGGGCGAGCGTTCGGCTCATCGACGGCGTCGTGACGCCGACCCGCTCGGCCGCGCGGGTGACGCTCGCTTCCTCCAGCAGCGCGTGGAGCGCCGGAAGGAGGTTCCAGTCCACAGTTGTCATCATCGACAAGGATAACTTGCCGGCAGTTGCCATGTACGACATGACGTCGAAGGCGCAGGTTGGCCCGCATGAACACCCTCCGACGCCCCGAGATCATCGCGCTGCTCGACGAGCTCTACGACGACGCCGCGCGCGCCGACCGCCCGCTCCTCGCGCGCTTCCGCCAGCTCGACGCCGACGAGCGCGCGGCCTTGTTTCGCGACTACCGGCGCCTCTACGCCGAGGAAGCGAACGAAGCCTACCTGCCGATCTCGCGGGAAGGCGGCAGGTTCCTCTACACCCTCGCCCGCGCTCGCGACGCCGGCACCATCGTCGAGCTCGGCACCTCGTTCGGCCTCTCCACGATCCACCTCGCGGCCGCGCTCGCCGACCGCGGCGGCGGCCGGCTCATCACCGCCGAGCTGTCTCCGACCAAAGCGGAGCGGGCGCGAGCGAACCTCGAGAGAGCTGGCCTTAGCGAGCTCGTCGAGATCCGCGTCGGCGACGCCCTCGACACGCTCGCCGAGCTCCCGCCGACCGAGCTGCTCTACCTCGACGGCGCCAAGCAGCTCTACCGCCCGAATCCTCGACCTCGTCGAGCCCGCGCTCGCGCCGCGTTCCGTCGTCTGTGCCGACAACGTCGACTTCGCCGAGCTCGTCGCGGACTTCACCGCGTACGTCGAGGGCCCCGACAGCGGCTACATCGCGAGCCGCGTCGAGATCGACGGCGGGTCGCTCGAGGTGGCGGTTCGAGCCTGAGCGTCGCGTCTCGGACGCGGCCACGACGGGGGACGAGTCGAGCCGCGGTACGTGACGGCGTGGAAGGTGCCAGCCGTACTGGCGTATGGTTGCGAGATGGTGCTCGACGGACGGCGTGGTGCTTCGGTCTCGGCGCGGATGCGCCTCTGGGTGGGGCTGCTCGCGGCCACTGTGACGATCGCGATCCCCGCGCTCGGCTGCGGCCTCGGCGGAAAGCACAGCGCGGAGATGGAGACGCTGGGCACCGCCTGCGCGGGCACGCCCGTCGCCGAAGCGCCAGCGTACACCGGTGGCGGAGGCCCACATCCGATGATGGCGTTCATCCAGCGCCCGAACTCGCGCTATCGGCAGGCCTTCGGGATGCTGACGACGCGGACCCCTGGCGGCCACGACATCGCGTCGACCCAGCTCTTGCTCTGCATGGACCTCGAGCAATCGGTCGAGCTCGAGCGCTGCTACTTCGACACCCAGCTCCGCGTCGGGTTCATCCCGGTCCCCGGCGCGCGGACCGGAGGCCCTTCGTTCCCGCGCGTTCGCGTGCAGCGACGCGTCCGCGTGGTCGCCGCGTCCACCGGCCAGACGATCGCGGAGACCACGCTCACCGGGAGCGAGCCGCCGCCGTGCGACCACCCGATCGTGGGCGATCCGAGCGACGGCGACTTCCGCGGGGGCGACGTGAGCGACCACGAGGTCAACGTGTGGGCCGAGCCCTACGCCCTCGGCAACGCTCCCTGAAATCGATCGCGTGGAGGGGGGCAGTCGATGGCGCCCGGCGCGGCCTCGAGGATGCGGGCGCGGTCCGTCTCCTCCTGGCCGGACATCGCCACCGCTCGCACGCGCGGGCCGAGGCGGCGCAGTAGACCGTCGAGCGCTTCGCGATTTCGGCCGGTGGACGTCGAGCACGCGCACCTCCGAGCGCTCACCCGGAACGCCGAGCGGGGCGCGTTCCTGCGCGAGAGCGTGCCCGACGAGCTGCGGAGGATGGTCGAGGATCTGCCGCAGCCCGCCTACATCACCGGTCGCCACTGGGACGTGCTCGCCAGGAACGAAGCGGCCGACGCGCTCTTCGGTTTCGGTCGTCTCGCGGAAGAGAACCGTAACATCCTCGTGCACTTGCTCACGAACCCGGCCGCGCGGCGTCTCTTCGGCGACGGCTGGAAGGATCAGGCCCGGCGGGTCGTCGCCCAGTTCCGCGCGACCCACGATCTGTGGGCGGACGACCCCGCGTTCGCTTCGCTGCTCGAGCGGCTGCGTGCCGACTGCCCGCTGCTCAGGTCACCCCCGGAGCGGATTCTGAGCCCAGCTGCACTCGGGTCAATCCAGCGTGAACAGCTTCTCGGGGAAGTCGACGAAACGTTCGCAGCCCGTTTCGGTGATGAGAATGGGCTCGCTACACTCGAAGCCCAGGTTCTCCTCCCAGATGCCCGGCATGACGTGGAGCGTCATCCCCGGTTCCAGGACCGTCTTGTCGCTGGGATGAAAGCTGACGGTGTGCTCGCCCCAGTCCGGCACGTAATTCATGCCGTATGCGTACCCGAGTCGGGAAGGCTTCTCCACGCCGGAACCGTCGAGGAGATCGTGCCAGTAGGACGCAACATCCCCCGCGGTCTTACCGGGCCCGATGTAGTCCAACGTGAAGGACAGCGCCTGCAACACCGTGTCGGCAATCTGCCTCAGTCGGCGGGGGACGGCCTCGGGCTTGTCGAGGTAGACTGTCCGCGACAGCGGCGCATGATAGTGGTAGCGGCATCCGGCCAGCTCAAGCAGCACGACATCGCCGCGCTCGTAGCGTCGGTCCGTGGCGAAGGTCAGGTGGGCGGCCGATGTGCGTTTGGATGCGGGCATCAGCGGCATGATGGCGGGAAAATCGCCGCCGAGCGCTTCGGTCCCCTCGATCTGCGCCTCGAGCACCCGGGCGGCCGCGTACCTCTCCTGATCTCCCGGCCGTATGCACTCGAGGGCCGTGCTCATGACGCGCTCGACGATTTTCCCGGCCTCCCGCATGTACTCGATTTCCTGGGGAGACTTGATGGTGCGGACCCAGTTCACGAGGTTCGTGGCGTCGACCAGCTCGACCGAGGGCAGGTCCTCCCGCAGACGAAGGTAGTCGCGTGCGGAAAACCAGTAGTTGTCCATCTCGACCCCCAAGACGCCGCGGTCGAGCCCGCGCTCATGTAGCCGCCCTATCAGAAACTTCATCGAGTCTCCGCCGAGCATCTCCAGACACTCGTCCGGATATCCGTAGAGGTTGTCCGGATGCATCCATGTGGTCAACAGAGCCCCATTTCGATCCATCTGTCGACCGAACCAGATCGGCTCCGCACCACCCTCGACTGTGACCACTACACCCTGCTTTACATAGAACGACCACCCGTCGTACCCAGTCAGGTAATGCATGTTGGCTGCGTTGTTGATGATCAGCGTGTCGAGGCCAAGCTCGGCCATGCGGGCGCGAGTGCGGGCGAGACGCTCGGAGAACTCCTGCGGACTGAAACGCAGGAAGACTTCGGAGGACGGGGAGCTGGAATTGCTGCTGTGTTGGGTCACGATTCCCGTTCCTTCTGCCGCGGAGGCTGCCGCCTCGGTGTGGGGGCCTCGCTGCGCTTTCCTGGGCCGGCGTAGGATGGCAGCGAAGCCGCTGCTGGGCGCTGGCCGTGTCCAACCTTGGATACTACTCCTGCTCGTGTCCAGCTTCGCGGTTCGGAAGGACGTCAGCGCGGAAGACGTCGAGCAACTCGGGGTGGAGCGGATGGAGGAGCTGCTGACCGAGCTGGAGGCTCAGCCCGAGACGCTGCCGGTGGCGAAGAGCTCGCGCCGTTCGTGTCCGCGCCGTTCGGAGTCCGGTGCCCTCCGTGAACGAGCCCGTGGCCGAGGTCGGTGGCGTGTCGTCCGCGGAGCCGCCGACGGCTCACGCGGTCGAACCTCAACGCGCGTATCCACGCGGTCTGTCAGGACATCATCAACCAGATCGTCCTCCAACTCGGACTCAGAGCTGCGCCGTCAGCTGGAGCCTGATCCGTTGCTGGCCGATGCCGAAGTTGTCGAAGCCGTTCCAGAGCTGGAAGAAGTCCAGCTGCACCTTGTAGGCGTGGCCGCCGAAGTAGTAGCTGACCGCGCCGCCCAACTCCTCGAGCTCCGTGAAGCTCGTCTGCGAGGCGGCGCCGACGGCCTCGGTCATGCCGTAACGCCCGGCGATCTCGAGATCGATGCCCGGGAGAACGTAGCCGGCTTGGACGAACCAACCGACGCCGTTGCGCGGCGCGGTGACCGGCAGGAGGTTTCCCTGCGAGTCGACCGCGTTCCCCGCCGTCCGTGTGCCGCTGCGCGCGAAGAACTGGGCGAGGACGCTGAAGCCCGAGCAGAGAAAGAGGAGATCCGCGTCGAAGAAGTGATAGTCGGTGGTGCCACCGTCGGTCGGTGTCTGGCCGAGCACACCGCCCATGCGTCGCGCGTTGTCCAGGAACGCGTACGCGGCGCCGATGCTCAGGCGCGGTCGCGAGAGACGCTCCAGATCGGCCTCGGTCATGTCGTCGAAGAGGCCGAATGGCAGCACGTCGACGCGGGCAAAGTAGAGGAGCCCGAAGTCGTTCCCGAACCCGGCATCGCGCCCCTCGCCCGTCGTGATGCCGGCTCGGTATCGGAGCAGACCCAGACCGAAGAGATCCGGCGACGAGATCTGAAATCCAATGTCTCGGTCGAGGTTGAACTCGCCCGTCACAGCGCTGAGATCGACCATCTGTAATCGGCCCGCGGAGAGGTAGAACTCTCGCCCATACGGCACCTTGAACTGACCCAGGCGCAGATGCAGGTCCCGGAGGTGCCGCATCTCGACGTACCAGTCCATGAGGGGAGTGTGACTGGGGTGACCGTCGGTGAAACCCATGTCCTGCGGGGACAGGCCCAGCTCGATCTTGTAGATGGTCTCCGGACCGAAGAGGTTGCCTCTGAGGATGATGCGCGCACGGCGGACCGCGACTCCGAGCTGCGGGTCGTCCGCGGCGTTCGTTCCCGCGGAGGCTGCCGCGATCCCCTGCGGAAAGGCGGCCAGTGCCATCAGCTGCAGGCGCGCGTCGACGACCATCGAGTACTGGCCGTCGGCGCTCGCGACCGAGAGGCCGGAGCCGGGACGGAAGCGCACCACCACGTCGGAGGATGACGCGTCCTCCGGCGTGGAGGCCGGCGCTTCCACCGCCGGGAGCGAGCCATCCGTGGAGGAACGCAGGGTGGCCGCCGGCACAGCGCTCGAGGATGCGTCAGACGGTGGAGGTGCTGCGGTCGCGTCCGTGTCCCGCACGGCCTCGTGGAGCGGCGCGGGGCCGTCGCCGATGGCCGGGTGCGACGCGGAGGGAGTGGCGTTCGGGTCCTCGCCGGCCGCGGGGGCAGGCACGGGCGACGGCGCGCCGTTCGCGTCCTCGGCGGCCGAGGCACGCACGGATGGCGCGGCCGATGGCGCGGTGTCCTCGGCGGAGGCCGGAGCACCGCTCACCGGAGTCGCTGCGGACGGTGGGGCTGCCGCGGCGCCGTGGCTCCGCTGCGCCGACGCGACGGAGGTTGTGACGGCGACGAGCCCCGCGGTGAGAAGCGTGACGGAGGACTGGAGCTTCATCGTGAGATTGGTCCCGGGAAGGGTGGCGGGGTGGGAGTGTCGGCGCTCGGTAGCGGCGGCGCGAACCGCGCGACGGTCGAGGACGAGCTCGCGGATCGAGGCGAAGCGCGCCGTCCGCGCCGCCGGCATCCGCACCCTGCGTGTGTAGCAGGGAACGCGGGCGCGCACGTCGCGGCCGGCGAGGGAAGCCTCCCGCATGGGACGACCGCTGCAGGGGCTCGTCACGCGGCCGGCGTAGATCCCCACCTCGCCGGTGCGGCGCAAATCCTCGTGGAGCCTGCGTCGGGTCGAGAATCCCATCGCCGTGCCGATGCCGAACCATCGTCGCGGAGGCCCGGGACGGCAGGCGGGCCCACGCGGCACCGCAGGCGACGCGAGCCGTTGTTTGCCAGACCTTCAGTCAGCGCAACAGCGGAAGCCGACCGACACGACCCGCCGCATGCGCGGCCACCGAAGGTTCTCCGCCATCGAGCAGCGAAGCCCCACGTCGTTGAACTCGAAGCTGCCTCCTCGGATGCGGCAGGGCGAGTCGGGCTCGTCCCCGTCGCAGGCGTTGTCCCACTCGGCCGCGTTGCCGCTCAGATCGTAGACCGCGCTGTAGGGCGCGTCCGGGGAGTGGCAGCCGCTCAGGGTCCCGACGTCCACGAAGCCCCACGTGGTGTAGTCGTCGGCGTCCGCGCCCCGGCAGATCTGCGTGTCGAGCGTGTCGCCGTACGGGTAGTCGTACGCACCGCCCGACGTACAGGCCGCGTGCCACTCGCTCACCGTCGCGTCTGCGTAGGCGTCGAACGCGTAGCCGCCGCCGTCACCGATGCGTCCGCACAGGCGCTTGCCCGCCGCCTCGCAGTAGGCGCGGGCGTCGCACCAGTCGACGCACACGACCGGCTGATCGTCGCCGCTGTCGCAGCCCGGGTCGAAGTCCTGGTTCTCCGAGCACGCACTCGGCTGCCCGGCCACGCTCGGCGACGTCGCGAGCCACGCGTCGTATTGCGCGCGGGTGACCTCGGTGGTGTCGATGCAGAAGCCCTGCGGGAGGCGCACCATCTCGGGGCCCATCCCGGAGCTCGCCTCGCCGTCCGGACACCCGTCCGCGCCGACCCGCCGGTCGATCGGCTCAGGCGTGATCTCGGCCCGCGGGTCCCCGTCCACGGCCCGCACCAGGAGCCCCAGGAACAGTCCGCCGAGTGCGAGGCCCCCGACGCCCATGATCATCGTCTTGGTCTTCACCCTGATCACCAGAACACCGGCGAGGAGTTGCGGTAGGGAGAGTCGTCGGACATCGGGAAGTGCTGGTCGTAGATGCTCGCGGCGGGGAAGCCCTCCTCCTCGTTGCCGTTCTGGCGGTTGCCTTCGGCGAGCCCCGCGACGTGCCGGATCCGGTAGCGGTGCCCGCTCCCGTTGATCATGTTGCCCTCCAGTCGAGTGCACTCGAGCAGGTAGAGCAGCATGTACCCGCTGTTGACCGTGTTGTTCGAGATGAGCTGAAGCCGGTTCCACGCGGCGTGGATCCCGCAGTCGTGGAACGTGTTTCCGGCGATGTAGTTGCCCACCGGGTTCTCCCGGTAGGCCTCGCGGACGCGCGGGTAGTTGATGATCCCCCAGAGCCCGTTGGAGCTGCGCGACGTCATGCGCACGACGTTGTTGAGCACCACGGTGTCGGCCATCTGCCAGAGGACGATCGGCCCGTCGCTCTGCCCGTCCGAATCGGGTGGGGTCTCGCACGGCAGGGAGGGGTCGTAGACCCCCTCGTCGTTCACCTGGCACTGGGTCATCGTGTTCTCTTCGAGCCACACGTTGTGGCCGCTCGAGCTGACGAAGTCACCACCCCAGTTGTCGTGAAAGTTGTTCTGGAAGATGAGGATGTCGCGGTCCGTCCGGCCCGCCCCCTCGATGTCGACTCCGAACTGAGGCGACGTGCCCGAGATGTGGTGAATGTGGTTGTTCTCGATCACCACGTTGTGGCCGCCGACGATCGAGACGCCCTGGCGGCGGTTGTGGTGGATGTGGTTGTTGCGGATCGTGACGTGGGTGCTGGGCACCTCGGCGTTGGGGTCGTCGGCCTGCGGGGCCGAGCCCAAGATGAGCACGCCGTCCCCGGTCAGCTCGTGGAGCTCCGTGTCCTCGATCAGGACGCGGTTGGAGCTCGTCCACACGCAGACCCCGTGGCCCTCGTCGTTGGCGCCGCCGGAGTAGTCGTGGTCGGCCCGATCTCCGCGGATCTCACCACCGCGAATCGTGATGTCGTCGTGGTTCTGGGTGCTGATGACGCAGTAGTTGTGGCGGTCGTTCGGCGCCATCTCCAGGATCGCCCCGTCCGAGAGCTCGAGCGTCATGTCGGCCGGTAGCTCGATCCCGGCCGAGTAGATGTCGCTGGTCAGCTCGCCGACGAGGTAGCGCCCCGGCGGCACGATGACCTTGTCGAAGCCGTTCTCGACCGCCCAGGCGATGCCCTCGTTCATCCGCTGCCGAGTCTCGACCGGGTCGCCTCCGTCGTTGTCGATCATCCAGCGGTCGAGCTCGAGGGTGTACTCGTCGACGTGCTCGGGAGGCAGCGTCGCGGTCGGTCGATCGCCGGGGTCCCAGGCGCACTCGCCGTCGCCGGGGATCGGCACGACGGTGCTCGCGTCGCTGCCCGCGGCGTCCGGCGGCGTCGCCCCATCGCGCGCCGAGATCGCTCCGTCCCGGGTCCCGCCATCCATCCCGCCTTCGTCGCCACCACAGCCGCCCGCCAGGAGCAGGGCCAACCCCAATACCGCGCCCACGGGTCGCGCCGCGCGGCTCGACCTCATCCACCCGTCATCCATCGAGGCATCCTAACCCGGATTGTTCACGAGAACGTCCGATGATGCCGACGGGGTCCGGCTTCACGAACCTCTCCGGCGCTCGGAGCAATTCAGGCGGCATTTCGTACGGCGACGCCGCGGTGCCCGAGTGCCGCGACGGGCTCCGACGCTGACCCTCAACGACGCGCGAGGTCGAGCGCGACGCCAGTGACGGCGACGGCGCCCAGGGCCGCGCGGGCGCGGGCGGTCCGAGGGGTCTCGGAGACAGCCGGCGGCGTGTCCACCAGCGCGTCCAACCAACGCTCGATCGGCGGGCGGGCCAGCACGCCGGCCAGATCGAAGAGGGCCAGATCCTCGACGCCCGCGGCGCGCGCCGACGCGACGTCCTCGGCGAGCTCGACCGGGTCGCGGTAGCGCTGCTCGTCGCCGAGCGCGCCGACGCCGACAGCCCCGAGCGAGAGGGCCGCGCGCGCACCGAAGCGCGCCTTCGCGGCCCGCGCGAGCCAAGCCAGCATGGCCCGCGCGTCCTCGCGCCGGAGCGCACCGAAGGAGTAGCCCTCCATCAGCGTCGTGTACGCCATCGCGCTCACGGCGTCGTAGGGCACCTCGTCCACCGGCGCGCCGAGCGCCCGCTGCCAGCCGCGCGAGGCTCGACCGGGCAGCGCGATCCACGGAACCACGGCCGCGATCACCTCGACGCCTCGGGCACGCAGCGAGCCGACCACCCGCCGGTGCGGCTGGCCCTCGAGCTCGCGCGTCAGCCACGCGCGGGCCGCCCCGAAGCGCCCGTCCGCGATGCGCCGCACTTCGTCGATCGGCGGCTCCAGATCGAGCGCGACCGTGTCGACCGAGAGCCCGCGCCGGTCGAGCGCGTCGAGGAGCGTCTCGATCCAGCCGACGAACGCACCCGCGTTGCCCGGGTGCAGCCAGCGCCCGCGGGCGTCCTCGAGCAACGGCCAGAGGCCGATCGACAGGTCGAGCTGCCGCGCCCGCTCGACCAGCGCCACCGCGTGCTCGACATCGCCCGGCTGCACCGCGGCCAAGAGACCGATGTCGCGTCGCGCCAGCGCGCCGAGCGCCGGCGACGCCGAGAGCTCGGCGAGCGGCACCAGCTCGCTCCAGATTCGTCTACGGGGGGTCACGGAGAGCTCCTCGGCGTGGTTATATAGCGTCCATGCGCATCCTCTACGGCGTCGTCGGCGAAGGCATGGGGCACGCGATGCGCTCGCGTGTGGTCCTCGAGCATCTCCTCTCGCAAGGCCATCAGGTCGAGATCATGGCCTCGGGCCGCGCGGTCGAGTTCCTCGAGAAGCGCTTTGTGGGCGTCAACCGCATCCACGGTCTCCACATCATCTACGAGGAGAACGTGGTGCGGCGGGGCAAGACGGTGTGGTCCAACGTGCTCGAAGGCGCGGCCGCCCTCCCCTCCACCATCGCCGCCTACTTCGAGCTCATCGACGACTTCGCGCCCGAGGCGGTGATCAGCGACTTCGAGTCCTGGACGTACTTCTACGCGAAGGCGCACCGGCTGCCGATCATCAGCGTCGACAACATGCAGATCATCAACCGGTGCACGCACCCGCCGGAGATCCTGGAGGGCTACCGAAGCGACTTCGAGCTCGCCAAGGCCTTCGTGAAGAGCAAGCTGCCTTTCTGCGACTGGTACCTGATCTCCACCTTCTTCCGGCCGGAGATCCGGAAGAAGAACACGTCGCTCCATCCGCCGATCCTGCGGCCGGAGATCCTCGAGGCCAGCTCGAGCGAAGGCGAGCACCTGCTCGTCTACCAGACCGCGGAGGGTCACTCGACGCTGGCCGACACGCTCGCCCGCTCCGGGCTCGAGTGCCGCATCTACGGCATGCGCCGCGGCATCGAGGAGGAGCAGGTCGAGGGCAACCTGCGCTACCGCCCCTTCAGCGAAGCGGGGTTCATCGAAGACCTCGCGTCGTCGCGCGGCGTCATCGCGAGCGGCGGGTTCACGCTGATGAGCGAGTGCGTCTACCTGAAGAAGCCGATGCTCGCCGTCCCGCTGGGCCGCCAGTTCGAGCAGGTCATGAACGCGCGCTACCTGGAGCACCTCGGCTACGGCCGCTTCGCGCCCGATCTGCACGACGCTCAAGTGATCCGCGACTTCCTCGACGCCATCCCGGGCTGCCGCGAGAAGCTCGAGGGCTATCACCAGGAGGGAAACCGCGACCTGCTCGGCGCGGTCGACGAGCAGCTCGATCGCGCGGAGGCCGGCATCTACTGACGGATCGGGCGCGACGCGAGAGCGATCAATCGGCTCGCTCACGAGGAGGCTCGACCGGCGTCTCCAGCAGCTCACGGCGAGCGGCCCCGGTCTCGAACGTGGATGCCTCCTTCGCGTCGCATCGCCCACGAGCGGATCGATTGTCGCCCGCGGTCAATCCTCTGTCCGGCGCGGTCAAGGACGACCCGCAGGCGATCGCGTACCTCTTTCCTCGGAGGTCTCGCCGATGCTCGAAACCCTCTTCGCGCTCGCTCTTCCGCTCCTCGTCTATGCCGCCATCGCCACGGTCACCGTCCGGGCGCTCGCCCGGATGGGCGTCTCGCTCCGGCGGGGCACCTCGATGCGGCCGCCGCCGCGCGCGCTGATCCTGGCCGCGCTGTCGAACCTCGCGATCGGCCTCGTCATGCTGGCCCTGGGAGGCGCGCCGGTCGGACGAGCGCTCGGCCTCGACGCACGCGACGTCGCCGTCGCCCTCGCGCTCACCGCGCTCACGTTCGGTCTGGCGTCCGTCACGGCCCGGCTGCAGGGCGCGCGCCTGCGCCTCCGGCACCTCTCTCGCGGGCTCTTGGCGCTCACCGTCTTCACGCTGCTGTGCGCGGCCTGGATGGAAGAGGTCGTCTTCCGCGCATACCTGCTGGAGGTGTTGGCGCCGCTCGGCGTCATCGGCGCCGTGCTCCTGTCCTCGCTCCTCTTCACGCTCGTCCACGTGCCGACCAGCGAGACGAACCGCCACCGCGTCGTCGGCTGGGCGCTCGGCGGTGTGAGCCTGTCCGTGGTCTACCTCGCGAGCGGCTCGGTGTGGGTAGCCACCGCCGCGCACCTCGCGCGCAACCTAGCCAACGTGCTCATCTTGGAGCCCAGCCCCGAGCTGGGGCTGGTCGCGTGGGAGCGACCGATCACACCTTCCGCGCGAACCGGCTACTTGCTCGCGTTCTCGCTGGGCGTCGCGCTGGCCACCTGGGTCGCGTACCTCTGAGCCTGGCGGCCGCGGCGCCGGGGCTACGGGCCGCCCTTCGAACGACTTCGACGGCGTACCGCGGCCGGCGTCCGCCCGGTCCAGCGCTTCACCGCCCGCGAGAACGCGCTCGGCTCGGAGAACCCGAGCAGGTACGCGATCTCTGCCAACCCGAGCTCCGTGTGAGCGAGATGATCCAGCGCCAGCTCCCGGCGCACGCCGTCGAGCAGGTCTTGATAGCGGGTCCCCTCGCTCGCGAGCCGTCGGGCCAGCGTCCGCGCCGAGAGCCCGAGCCGGCGCGCGACCTCGGCCATCGTCGGCGCGCCGTCGGTCATCCCTCGGGCGAGCATCGACTCGACCCGACGTGTGTACGGCGCCTTCCGAGGGGCCTTCGCCAGCGCCGCCTCCGCGCGCTCCTCGAAGTACGAAGCCAACCCCGGATGCCCGTGACGAGTCGACCAATCCAGCAGGGCCTCGGGGAGGTGGAGCGCGTGCCGGTGCGCGCCGAAGATCGGCTCGCGCCCGAAGACGCGCCGGTGCGAGCTGCGGTCGCCGGGCGGATCGTGGGCGAGTTCCAGGGTCAGCGGTGGGAGCTGGCCATCGAGCAGCTCACGGAGCGCCGAGACGTGCTGCGAAAACCCGAGCTCCACCAACCCGCGCACCTCGAGCGCGTCTGGATCGCCCGGAGGAGGCCGCCGAACCAGCGCCATCCCGCCGGCCTCCGGAACCCAGGAGTAGTCATCGTTCCCGAACACGAGCCGCCGGTAGCGCAGCGCGCGATCGATCGCCGTCCGGATGTCCGGTGCGGTGATGCAGGCGTATCCGTATACGCCGAGCTCCGAGAGCGAGAGCGCGCCGCCGGCATCCACCGCAAAGCCCTCGCCGTGCTCTCGCATCCCGTGCCGCAAGAGCGCCATCGCGATCGCCTCCGGCGGTTTCCCCGTGCCCACCTCGGCGTCCGGATCGACGCCGAGGGACGCGAGGAGCGGGCGTGGATCCTCCCCGGCAGCCGCGAGCGCGGGCAGCAGGGGCCGGTAGCTCTCCAGATGCGTGGGCACTACGGGGTCGAGGGACCTGAGCGACGGGCGCGGGAGCGGACCGCGAGCGCATCGACTGCGGCGTCTCTCGCCTCGACCCACGCCACGGAGGGCCTCACATGGAGTAGGTGCTGCCC
This sequence comes from uncultured Pseudomonadota bacterium, assembly GCA_963832725.1. GTDB lineage: Bacteria > Myxococcota_A > Polyangia > Polyangiales > Sandaracinaceae > JAEZBP01. The sequence goes on along the minus strand of CAWHVG010000002.1, from coordinate 682,140 downwards.
GCCGAGCCGGCCGGACCGTTCGGCGCCGGGCCGAGCGGTCCGGTGCCGCCCGCGCCACCGGCCCCACCGCCCATGTTCGAGAGCGAGCCGGCGCCGCCGCTCCCCGTGGCTACCGAGCTGCTGAACGTGAACACGGCGTAGGACGGGCCACCCGGACCACCGCTGCCCGCGCCGCCGGCACCGCCGGGGCCACCGTTGCCGCCGTTCCCGCCGGGGCCGCTGTCGTCGGGGCCGGCGCCGCCGCCGTTGCCGGATCCGGCACCGCCGCCGGTGCTCCCGTTGCCGCCGGTGCCACCGTCGCCGCCGTGGCCGGCGCGGATCATGTTCGCCTCGAGGTAGACGCCCGCGTTGACCGCGAACACGCCGAACGAGCCGCCGCCGCCGCCGCCGCCGGTCCCGAAGCCGCCGCCGCAGCCGCCACCACCGCCGCCGCCGCCGCCGCCGCCGCGGTCTTCGTAGCAAGCGACGCTGAACCGCTCGCCGCCGCCGCCGCCGCCGCCGCCGCCGCCGCCGCCGCCGGCCGACCCCGCCGTGCCGGGGTTGCCCGACGTCGGGGTGTACGCGCCGCCCGCGCCGGTGCCGATGGCGGTCGTCGCGACGGTTCCGTTGACCCCGTGATCACCGGGGGAGCCGGGGTTGCCCGGCTGGCCGGCATTCCCGCCGCCATAGCAGGCCGAGGGCGGCCCGCCTGGCCCTCCGGTTCCGGGCGCACCCGAGCTGGACCCGCGCGTGCCCGCGGCTCCCGGGGCGCCGGAGCCGCTGCCGTAGCCGCCACCGCCACCGTTTCCGCCCGGCGCACAGGCGCTCCCCCCGCCGCTGCCGCCACCACCGCCGCCGCTGCCGTGGCTGGTCCCGTCCGCGGCGTGCACTCCATCGCTGCCGGTCGCGCCCGGCGTCCCGTTCATCCCGCCCGCGCCTGTCGCGCCGTTGCCGGCGTCGATGGTGTTGCCCACCAGGCGCACCTGGGCGGTGTCGTTGTAGAGCCGGACCCCGTAGCTCGAGCCCATCGCGGTGGCGCCGGTGCTCTGGATCGACATGAGCTGGATCTCGAGCATCGAGCTGATGCCGCTGCCGTAGACGGCGGTCGTCCCTCCGGAGATGACGCTCGCGTTCGCGCTGTCCCTGTGCCAGCTCATCGTCGCGTCGTAGCCGCCGTAGATGCTGACGCCGCTCGTGAGCACGACGCTCTCGCCGTAGGTGCCGGCCGCCACGTAGACCTCGTGGCGCGTGCGGGATGGGTCCGCCGCGAGCTCGATGCCGTGGCGGATGGTCGCGACCGGATGCGCCATCGAACCGTCGTTGCTGTCGCTGCCGGTCGGCGCGACGAACACGCCGACGGCGACCTCACCGTCGATGCCGTCGCAGTTGGCGTCGACGAACCCGAGCTCGGGCAGATCGGTGTCGGACGTCGCCATGCACTCGCACCCGTTCGTCGTGTCGCCGTCCGCGTCGCCCCAGCCCGGCTCGCAGTCCAGGCCGCACACGCCGTCGGTGCACGTCCCCACTTGATGGAGCGAGGGATCCGGCATCGGACAGGCGAAGCAGGTCGTGCCGTCGCCGCAGTGCGCGACGTTGGTGGCGACGTCCGGGTAGGGATCGTGGGTGCACATGCCGCCCGTGCCCGAGGGCTCCGAGCAAGCGTCCATCGTGCAGTCGTTCATGTCGTCGCAGTCGCGCGTGCCAGCCGAGTTGCAGACGCCCATCACGCACGACTCGACGCCGTTGCAGAAGACGTGGTCGTCGCACTCGCTGTCGAACTCGCACGAGATGCCCGTGACACACCCGGTCGTCGAACAGCGGAGCCCTCCGCCGCAGTTGGCATCGTTCGGCGTGTGCACGCACTCGTTCTGCGTCGCGTCGCAGCTGTCGTCCGTGCAGGCGATCGCGTCGTCGCACGTCGGGACGTTCGCGGCGAGGCATCGGCCGCCCATACACTTCAACACGCCGTTGCAGAACTGCCCGTCATCGGGGCAGTCCGTGTCGCTCGTGCACTCCGGCCCGCCGTCGTGCACGCCGCTGTCCGGCACGTCCTGCGAGCTACCGTCGACGCCACCGTCGCCGGACTGGCCGCCGTTCCCGCCGGCAGCGCATCCCGCGAGCACGAGAACCGTGAGAGAGCACCACCAGACGCGCCGACGATATCCAAGCATGTCGTTTCCCATCCACGGCGAGCGAAGCGCTCGCCTCCCGCCCGCACATCCTACTACGACTCCGACTCGCGAACGCGCCGGCGAGCACGAAGTCGTCGGCTCGACCGGTTCCGCGGAGCGCTGATTGGCGAACGCTCTGGCCGGCGGGAGTCGCACGAGACTGAACGCGTCTTCAGCCGTCGGTTCAGCGCAGATGGAGCGGAACGTCGTGGGCCGACGGCTCGACCTCGCCGGCCAGCTCGGCGCTCACCTCGTTCGGCAGCGGGAACCAGCGCAACGTCTCGAAGTCTTCGCTCAGCGGCGGGGCCTGCACCTCGGTGGGGTCGCTCTCGGCGCGGGCGATGAGCTGGCGCGCCTCCTCGAGGTAGCCCGCCAGCGCCCACTCGGGCTCGGTGGCGTGGCGGGAGCGGTACTCCAGCTTGCCGGAGCGGTAGCTGACGTCGGTCAACCGCATCGGCGCGTCCGGCCGGCCGCCCAGGTGGTGCCAGAGCCCCGTCGAGGGCTCGAAGCGGTAGTGAGGGAGGAGCTTCCAGCCCTCGTTGGCGACGATGTGGACCGCTTCCAGCAGGAACTCGAACACGGGCTCGGACAGGAAGTAGTTGAAGTTCACCCGGACCCAGCCGGGCTTGACCCCTTCGCAGCCGCCGACAATCTCGCGCTCGAACGCCCTGGACGTGTTCAGGTCGATGCCGAGCAGGCGGTGGCCGTAGGGACCGGCGCACGAGCAGCCGGCGCGCGCCTGGATCCCGAAGAGATCGTTCAGGAGCGTCGCGACGAAGTTGTGGTGCAGGTAGCGGTCCCCGTGACGCACCACGAAGCTCACGATCGACAGCCGCCACGCGTCGTGGTTGCCGAGGATGGAGATGTTCGGGTTCTCGTCCCAGCTCGCGATGGCCCGTTGGATGAAGCCGGCTTCCTTGGCGCGGATGACGTCGTGGCCGACGGCTTCCTTGAGCTGGAACACGAGCCCGGCACGGATCGACTCGACGATCGCCGGCGTCCCGCCTTCCTCGCGATGCTGCGGATCCTCGAGGTAGCGGTGCTCCTTCGGGTTCACGTAGGCGACCGTGCCGCCTCCCGGGAGCGCGGGGACGGCGTTGCGAAAGAGCTTTCGCTTCGCCACCAGCACGCCCGGCGTGCCCGGCCCACCGATGAACTTGTGAGGCGAGAGGAAGACGGCGTCTTTGTAGACGAGGTGCCCATCGGGCTCTTCGTCCTCCATGTTCATCTCGATCTTCACGTAGGGACCGGCCGCGGCGAAGTCCCAGAACGCCAGGGCGCCATGCTTGTGCAGGAGCGCGCTGGTCGCCCGCGTGTCCGAGCCGATGCCCGTCACGTTCGACGCCGCCGAGAACGACCCGATCTTCAGCGGCCGATCGCCGTAGCGGGCCAGCTCCTCGGCCAGATGGCTCAAGCAGATGTGCCCGTCCGCGTCCTCCATGATCGTGACCACGTCACAGATGGACTCGCGCCACGGCAGCTCGTTGCTGTGGTGCTCGTAGGGTCCGATGAAGACGACCGGACGCTCGTTCTGCGGGATGCGATCGCTGAGGGCGTAGCGCTGGTCCAGCTCGTGCGGGATGCGCAGCCCGAGGACGTCGATGAGCTTGCCGATGGCGGACGTCGCCCCCGAGCCGGTGAACACCACCACGTCCCGATCGTCGCCGCCGACCGCCGCCTTGATGATCTCGCGCGCGTCCTCGCGGAAGCGGGTGGTCTGCAGCGCGGTGCCGGAGGATTCGGTGTGCGTGTTGGCGTAGAGCGGCAACACCTCGTACCGGATGAAGTCCTCGATGAACGTCAGCGAACGACCCGAGGCCGTGTAATCGGCGTAGGTCACGCGGCGCGGACCGTAGGGGCCGTCGAGCACCTGCTGGTCGCCTATGATCGACGCGCGGATGGTCTCGATGAGCCGCTCTTTGGCTGGTGTCGTGGTCATGCGGATCCGCCCTCCCTAGTGCGAGAAAGCTAGCCGAGTGACGCGACGCTCGCCGCGCGTTCGGTCACGCCGGTGACCGGGCAGCCCTCGCCACGACGGCGCGGAGGGTGCATGCTCCCGGCGAATGAGCCGAGACGACCTCAACGAGCTTCTGAACGCCGCCGTCGACCTCGCCACCGACCGGCTGGCCGAAGAATCCGAGTTTTTACCCTTCGGGCTCGCGATGCAGAGCGAGGACGGAGAGATCCTCCACGTCGAGCCTGAAGAAGAGGGCATCGACGAGCCGGAGCAGGTGCGCACGCTCCTCATCGCAGGCCTGCGCGAGGCCGCGCTGGAGGGGCGCTATCGCGCCGTGGCGATCGTGAGCGACGTGACCCTCGAAGACGACGAGGGCGAGGCCGTGACCTCGGCCGTCCACGTCGCCCTCGAGCACGCGGACGACGAGCCGGTGACCTGCATCGTGCCCTACGACATCGGCGACGAGGTCGAGCTGGGCGAGCTGGCGGCCGAGCCGGGCGATCGCGTGGTGTTCCGCGAGCTGGTCGAGAACTGAGCGCGTCGCGCGCTTGGCCGACCGCTCCGAGGGGCTACGACCGTCCCCGTGCGCGCCGTCGTCCGAGCCTCTCGTGCCTGCGCGGCGTTCGTCTGGCTCGCGCTGGTCAGCGCGACCGCGACGGCTCAGGCCGCGCCCGGAACCGCGAGCCCAGCGCCGCCGACCGAGGTGGGCGAGAGGACTCCGCCGCGCGAGGCGGGCGAAGCGAACGCCTCGGAGGAACCCGAGCGCTCGACGCGCGTCCCCGAGGAGCCCGGCGACGGAGAGAGCATCGTCCCGTCGACGCCCGATGCGGACGGGGCGAGCGGCTCCGAGCCACCGGACGGGAGCGTCGTTCCGGCGACCGGCGACACGGGCGGCCCCTTCCACGATCCTCCAGGCGGTACCGAAGAAAGCGCCTCCACGACCACCGACGCCACGGAGCGAGCCGCTCCGTCGACCAGCGACGCGGAGACTGCATCGACGACCGAGTCGAGCGCGCCCTCCACGGAGGGCTCGGAGCAGACGTGGCCGGGGGAGCCTCGCGCGCCGGTCTACGCGACCTGGTGGTTCTGGACGGCGATCGCCTCGGCCGTGCTCGGGATCACCCTCGCGGTGGTGATCGGGCTCACGACCCAGGATCCGGTCTCCGCCGGGCGGCGAGCGGGGCTCGTCATCCATTTCTGACGAACCCCGCAGCCGAACGCGGTGCCGCTCGCGTCAGCCGAGCTCGCGCTGGCAGCTCGCGTCGCAGCCGTCACCCGGCGTGGTGTTGCCGTCGTCGCAGGTCTCGCCCTCGTGCGGCCTGGACCTCTGCCGTCGCCGCAGCGCGGGCCGAGCGTGCAGTCGGGCTGGCACTGGCCGTAGCCGCCGGCGTTGACGCCGTCGTCGCACGTCTCGCTCGTGTCGGCTCTGGACCATCCCGTCGCCGCAGCGCGGGCCGAAGCCGAGGCAGTCGGCCGTGCAGCTGCCGTAGCTGCCGTCGTTGACGCCGTCGTCGCAGACCTCGTAAGCCGGGTCACGATTCCGTCGCCGCAGGTGAAGTCGCACTCGCTGTGCGGCGCGTTGAAGCCCTGCGGAGCGTCAGCCTGTAGGCTCGACGCGCTGGTGTGGCGCTCGGCCTGGAGCACGCACGACCTCGTAGATGCCGCCGACGGTCAGGCCGAGCGTGCTCGCCGTGGTCGCGTCGAGGGTGACGCGTGCCCGTTCTCGGCGCTGTGCACGCCGCCGAGATCGAGCGCGAGCCTGCCGTTGATGAACACCCAGACGTCGTCGTCACCCCGGAAGTCGAGCACCTCGGCGCCCCTGTAGGTGAACCAGTAGCGCAGCTCCGCGGTGAAGCTGAAGTTGTGGCCTCCGACGCGCGCGGGCTCGGTCCCCACCGCAACCCAGCCGAGACCGTCGAGGGGGAAGAACGTGCCGCTGTCGAAGACGTAGGTGCCGGGCGCGGTGCGACCGAGCGTGAGCCGCTCGATGACCGGGATGTTCACGCCGTCGGTGTCCCGGTACCACTGCCGGAAGTACATCTCGCCGTGGGTGGTCGGAGTGGTGCCGCCCGGTTGCGCGTAGCCGGGCTTGCCGTCGGCGTCGAGCATGTCGAGCACGATGCCGCGTTCGGCGCCGTTGTGGTTCTCGAAGTCCGGGTGACCGCCCGACAGATCGGCGCCACGGAAGTCGCGGTAGACGATGGGGATGTGAACGGCGTCGGGCTCCATGGCCGCCATCGGCATGCAGGTGAAGCCGTCCTCGACCATGCAGGAGGAGCTGCACCCGTCACCGTCGCGGATGTTGCCGTCGTCGCAGCCCTCGCCGGGCAAGAGGACTCCGTCGCCGCACACCGGATCGCAGACTGCCGTCGGTGCACACCGGCTCGCGGTGGCAGAAGGGGTCGCAGCCGTCGCCGAGGTCGTGATTGCCGTCGTCGCACTGCTCGGTGCCCTCGGCGATCGCCGTCTCCGCACACGACGGCCACGCAGGTGATCCGGGCGTCGGGCAGTCGTAGCCCTCCTCGAAGTGGCAGCTCGCGTCGCAGCCGTCGCCGCCGACCGGCGGGTCGCCGCCGTCCTCGCACTCCTCGAAGCCGGCGATGATGCCGTCGCCGCACGCCGCTGCGGTGCAAGGCAGCCCGGCGCGCGGGCAGACCCATCCCGGCTCGAGCATGCACGACGCGTCGCAGCCGTCGCCCGGCGTGGTGTTCCGATCGTCGCACTCTTCGCCGTCGCCGATCATTCCGTCGCCGCAGACGATGTCGACGTGCACGGCGAGCCCGGCGTCGGGCAGACGTAGTTCGGCTCGATGGCGCACGTCGCGTCGCAGCCGTCGCCCGGCATGGTGTTGCCGTCGTCGCACTGCTCGCCGGCGCGCAGCACCCCGTCGCCGCAGCGAGGGCCGGGACCGCCGTCGGGCCTGGGTGGAACGTAGGCGTCGGAGTAGGTCGTCGCGCCGTCCGACGAGCCGCCGTCGCCCTGCGCGACGCATCGCATGTCGACGCACTGCTGGCCGGCCTGACAGTCGGAGGCCGTGGTGCAAGAGGCGGCGGGAGGGCCGGCGCAGTCACAGCCACTGGCCGTGACCAGCGCGAGCGCCGCCGCGATGGTGAGGAGGGACGCTTCGGGACGGAGGGACATTCCTCGATGGTGAGGGCAAGGCCTCCCGTGCCACAATGCGAAATCAACCGAGCCATCGAATCGTCGCGTGGCGGACGCGCTACCCGCACCGGAGCCCTTCGGGATGGACCCGATCGCGCACGACCGGTCGCGCAGCCGCTCGAAAAGTCGCTCCCGCATCCGAGTGTCGCGCCTTCGCGCACGGCGCTACGAAGCGGGGCCGACCCGTGGCCGTGTGGACGATCACGGATCGAGTTGATTTTATCGACCGATTCATTATCTACCGCCGCGACCGCCAGCGCGGTTGGGGGAATTTCGTGAACGCTCCGCTGCCAACACCCGGCTCCGCCGCGCCGCGCCCGCGCTTCCGCATCCGCTGGAAGCTCGCGGCGCTGGCCACGTTCCTGGCCGTGATCCCCCTCGGCGGCGTAGGCCTCGCGCTGATCCGCGTGAACGCCGCCACGGTCGAGCAGCTCAGCCGCGAGATCCAGATCCTCGTGCTCGACGACGTCGCACGGGCGATCGACCGGGAGATGCTCGACGCCCAGGACGCGCTGGTGACGGTCTCCGCCCTCTTCGCCGACGCGTCGCTCGACGACACGACCCGCGTCTCGGTGATCCGCGCCATCGTGCAAGGCAGCGGCGCCATCGATCACGTCGCGCTCTACGACGCCGACGGCCACCGTGTCGTGGTGGTGGAGCAGGAGGGGCGCGCGCAGGCCCCGTTGCCGCCCGAGCTCGCGGAACCGCTGCGCGATGTGGCCGAAGAGCGCGGCGTCTCGAGCGACGAGGCCATCACCTACGACGATCTCCCGCGCGTCCTGGTGACCGTGCCGATCCGCGTCGACGGGCGGGTGACCGGCTACGTGGCGAGCCTGGTCGGCCTCGAAGACGTCCAGCGCCGGGTCGAACGTCTGTCCGAGGGCCACTTCGCGGGTCTCTCGGACCCTCTCTTCGTCGTGGACGCCCAGCAACGCGTCCTGGTGCACACCGACCGCGAGCAGGCTGCCGCCCTGACCACGCGCGCCGACGTTCCTCTCCTCGCCGGCGTGGACGCCGCGATCCTGGGACCGACCTTCAGCCGCGCCGGCGAGTACGTGGACGCCGACGGCACGGCGATGATTGGCTCGGCCACAGGGCTGAACAGCGAGCCGTGGGCGGTGGTCGCGCAGGTCCCGCAGGCGGTCGCCTACGCGTCGCTGCGCCGCATGACCTGGATCGTCGGGGGCACCATCGCCGGCGCCATCTTGCTCGCCCTGGTGTTGGGCCTCGCGCTCGCGCGGCGCATCGCGGCGCCGCTCGACCGGCTCACCCGGCACGCCGCCGCACTGGGCGCGCGACACTTCGACGAGCGGGTAGAGGTGCGGACGAGCGACGAGCTGGCCGTGCTCGCCCACTCGATGAACGCCGCGGCGGAGGAGCTACAAGCCAGCGAGGAGCGCATCCGCCAAGAGGTGGCGATCCGAACCGATCTCGGCCGCTACATCCCGGCCGAGCTGGTCGAACAGATCGTGCGCCGCGAGCGCGACATGGGCCTCGGCGGCGCGCGCCGCCCCGTGACGATCATGTTCGCCGACGTGGTGGGGTTCACGCCGCTCACCGAGCAGCTCGCCCCGGAGCACGTGGTCACCATCCTGAACGAGCTCTTCACGATCCTGACGGGCATCGTCTTCCGGCACGGCGGCACCGTCGACAAGTTCGTCGGCGACTGCGTGATGGCGCTCTGGGGCGCGCCGACCGAGCACCCCGACCACGCCCGGCGGGCGCTCGAGGCCGCCGAGGACATGCTCACCTGGCTGGAGACCGGGAACGCGTCCTGGGAGCAGCGCTACGGGGTGTCGATCCAGCTCGCGATCGGAGTGCACACCGGCGAGGTGATCGTCGGCAACATCGGCTCCGAGCAGCGGATGGAGTACACCGCCATCGGTGACGTCGTGAACGTCGCCGCCCGGCTGGAGACCATCGCGCGGCCGCAGCAGATCCTGATCACGGACGCGGTGAAGCAGGCCGCGGGGCCGGACTTCGAGTACGTCGACGCGGATCTACACCGACTGTCCGGGCGGCGCGAACCGGTTCATCTCTGGGAGGTCCGACCGTGAACGTCGCATCGGTAGGCGACGTCATCGCCGGGCGGTACCGCATCGAAGGCGTGCTCGGCACCGGCGGCATGGGCGCCGTGTTCGACGCCGCGCAGCTCGGGCTGAACCGGCGCGTGGCGCTGAAGCTGATGCACCCGCAGGTCGGCCTCGATCCGGACGCGCGCGCGCGCTTCGAGCGAGAAGCGCGGGTCTCCGGAGCGCTTCATCACCCCGGCGCGGTGAAGATCTTCGACTACGGCGAGGACGCCGGGCGCCTCTACATCGTGATGGAGCGTCTGGAGGGCACGCCGCTCCGGACCTTCGTGAACGACAACCTGCCCGTCATGCCCCTGCCGCGCACGCTCGACATCGCACGGCAGACCACCGACGTGCTGATCGCGGCACACGCGCTCGGTCTCGTTCACCGGGATCTCAAGCCGGAGAACATCTTCCTCGAGAAGAAGATGGACGGATCCGATCGCGCGGTCGTCGTCGATTTCGGGCTCGCGTTCATCGATCAGCGAGAAGACGTCGCCCGCATGACTCAGGCCGGAATGCTGATGGGGACTCCTTCCTACATCGCACCGGAGCAAATCTCCAACGGTCACGTCGGCCCTCCGGCGGACATGTACAGCTTTGGCTGCATGCTCTACGAGATGGTCACGGCGTACACGCCCTTCGACGGCGCGCCGATGATGCTCCTCCCGAAGCACCTCTTCCAGGCGCCGCTCCCCCCGAGCCAGCGACGGACGGATACCTACATCCCCCGCGCGCTCGAAGAGCTGGTGCTCCGACTCTTGGCCAAGCGCCCCGAGGATCGGCCGAACGCCAGCGCCACCTCCGAGGTGCTGGCCCAGCTCGCGCTGACGCTCGGCGAGCGCGAGCGCGCCCGCGGCGACGAGGCGCTGCGCGGACGTGCGGCGCGGATGATCCCGACCGTGCGCGGGCCGATGGACGCGTCGCAGTACGAAGGCGCGACGGCGGCGAGCGCTCCCCTTCCGGCCGAGCAGGGGACGGTGGTGGCGCTGGTCGGCACCGTCGCCGACGAGCTCGCGCTCGGGCTCCGGGCCAACGGCTTCGCGCTGACGCCCGTCTCGAACACCCTGCCCCATGGAGCGCAGCTCGTGTATGTGACCACGCCCGACCCTGCGATGCTCGACGCTTCGCTCCGAACAGGTCTACCCGTCCTGGCCGAGATCGACGCGAGCGGCGTGAGCGAGGCGGCCTCGATGCTGGCCAAAGGGGTCGCCGATGTGATCACGCGCCCGGTGCGCGTCGAGCAGCTCGCCAAGAAGCTGGAAAGAGCCCTACGCCGCGCCCGCCGGAGGTCCTCATGAGCCGCGCACAACGTATCGGATTCGCGCTCTCGCTCGCCTGCGCCGCGCTCGGCGCCCGGCCGGCGCTCGCTCAGGACATGATGGAGTACCGCGTCCGCGAGGGAGACACGTGCGGCAGCATCGCGCGCCACGTCTACGGCGACAGCCGGCGCTACGACCGGATCCACGAGCACAACCCGGCCCTCGGAGCGATGCCCCACGTCCTCGAGGCGGGCACGATCCTGACCATCCCGCGCCCCGACGGCGAGCGCGAGCCGGACGCCGTGGTGACGGCGGTTCGGCGCGAGGTGACCTCACAGCCGCCGAGCTCGGAAGATTGGAATCCGGCGCGCGTCGGGCAGGAGCTCGATCACGGTTGGCGGGTCGACACCCAAGAGCGCTCGACGGCCGAGCTCACCTTCCACGGCTCGTCGGCGGTCACGGTCCGCGAGCGGACACTGGTGATCGTCTACGGCGAGGGCGTCCGCGCCGACGCGCACGGACACGAGCGAGCCGTCGTCCGACAGGGCTCGGTGCTCAGCCGGCTGAGCAGCCTCTCGGGAGGCGACCCGCTGGAAGTGGAGACGCCCTCCGCGCTCGCCACGCTGCACGCGGGCGAGGCCTCCGTCAGCGTCGACGAGGAAGGGACCACGCGGGTCGCGGTGCACGAGGGCGAGGCCGCCACGGTGAGCCGCCCGAACGGCAGCAGCGCCCGGAGCGTGCCGGCGGGGATGGGCACGCGGGTGCGCCAGGGCGAAGCGCCGGACCATCTGCGGCGCTTGCCCAGCCCTCCGCGCTGGGACGACGACACCCCGCGACGCTTCCTCGCGGTGGGTCGGCTGGGCGGCACGCTCCGCGCCGCGTGGTCGCCCGCGCCGGACGCACAGCGCTACCGAGTCGAGGTCGCGCGACGCGAGGACGGCCGGGATCTCGTGTTCGCGACCGAGGCGGGCGCCGACGTGCGCGAGCTGGAGATGCGGCGGGTCCCGGCGGGCACCTACTACGTTCGCCTCTCCACAGTCGACGAGGAGGGGTTCGAGGGTCGCGCCGACGCGCCGATCGCGCTGACCATGCTCGACGCCCACGTCGTCGCGCCCGGCGCCAGCGCGCCCCCGCCGCGCGCTTCGGGTATCGAGGCGGCGCTCGAGGACCTCGACAGCGGGCTGACCGATCTCGACTTCGCCAACCTGCCGGACACGCCCGCGGAGGTCCCGCGCTACGGCCAGCTCGTCGTGCCGGAGGGTGTGCGCTGCACCGTGGGCGGCGCCGACCCGAGCCCCGACCTCGTCTTCGAGCAGGTCGGTGACGCCGTCCTCCGCTGCGAAGGAGGCGATCCGATTGCCAGCGCGACTATCCGCGTCACGCCGCTCTCGGCGCGCTTGACCGACGAGGTGGGCGACGCGCCGGCGCGCCTCGAACGGGGCGGCGACCGCGAGGTACGCGTGAGCCTCGAAGGCACGGCGGACGCGAGCGGGCTGACGCTGCGCGGCGGGACGGAGGCGCAGGTCTCCCGCGTCCGGCCCGACGGACAGGGCGGGCTGCTGGCGAGCGTCCACGTGGCCGACGACGCGCCCGACTCGGTCGTGCTCGCGCTCGTCGCCGGCGACCGCCCGATCATGGAGCTGAGCGCCGAGGTCGTGGACGCGAACGCGCCGCCTCCTTCGCCCGAGCCGGTCGAGCGGCGGCCGCAGCCCCACGCGCTCCAGGAGGGCATGGGGCTGGCCGGCTTCACGAGCTGGGTCGGTCTGCACGACGAGCGACGGCGCGGCAGCGGCATGTACCTGGCCGTCACCGGCGTGAGCGCCCGCGCCGGCGAGCCCGACGCGCGCCTCCGCATGACGGCCGGTGCTCGCGCGTCCTTCCTGCAAGAGCGCCTGCGCATCAACGCGATGATGCCCCTCGACATCGTCGGCGTGACGCAGCACGCGTCGCAGCGGGGATCGCGCGACCTCTACGCGTCCGTGTCGTCGCTCATCCTGGACGGCGTCGAAGGCGTCGGTTTGGCCGCCGAGGTGGGCATGTGGGCGCCGACCGGCGGCGGGCAGACCAGCCTCGGGCACGGGCGGCTCGTGGTCGCCGTGGACGCCTCGTACCGCTTCCTCGACGAGCGCCTCGCGCTGCGGACGCGGCAAGCGGGCATCTTCGATCTGGTCGGGAGCGGAAGCTTGCTCTGGGCCTCCGCCTACGGCTTCGACATCTGGATCGTGGGGCCGCTCTCGGCCGGCGTGGAGGTGTCGATGGTCATCGGCACCGAGGACGCTGCGCAGGCCCTCGGCGTGGGGCTCGGCGGCGGGCTCGCGCTCGACCTCGACATCGTCACCGTCTCGCTCTCGGGCCGCTACGGCGTGGCCGAAGACGCGATTCTCGGCGGCGTCACCGCCACGGCGGCCGTCCGCGGGAGCTACGAGCTGTGAACCGAACCATCCAGTCGCTCGCCTTCGCGCTGCTCGCGTCGCTTCTCGCCCGGCAGGCGGCCGCGCAGTCGGTCACGCTCGACCAGTACCGGGCCGCGCCCACAGGTCGCGACGGCTTCGTGCTCTCCCGCCCGGTCGGCCTCGGTCACCTGCGGGGCAGCGCGTCGCTCCAGCTCGACTACGCGCTCGCGCCGCTCGTGCTCCAGCGCGTGGGGCAGCCCAGCACGCCGCTCGTCCAGCACCAGCTCGGGGCGCAGGTCGGGGTGGCGATCGGACTCTTCGATCGCTTCGTGGTCTACGCGCGCTTGCCCACCACGCTGGTGATGACCGGACAGTCCGTGCCCGGCTTCCCGCAGGCCCAGGGGGCCGGCCTCGGCGATCTCGCGCTCGGTGGACGCTACGTGATGTTGGGCGACGACGGAGATCCGGTCGCGCTCGCGCTCGAAGTGGAGGCGACCGCACCGACGGCGGCGGCCGCGCAATCCCAACAGCTCCTCGGCGCGCCCGGCCTCACCGTCACCCCGCGCGTGTTGGCGGAGGTGCGACCGATCCCGCGGCTGCGCATCCAGGCGAACCTCGGCGGGCGCTTCCGGGACACGGTCGACTTCCAATCCCTGCGCGTCGGCGACGCCCTCACGTGGGGCCTCGGCGCGAGCTTCGCCGTCATCGAACAGATGCTCGAGGCGCGCGTCGAAGCGTGGGGGAGCACCGGCTTCGCGCACTTCGCAGATCCGAACACCTCGCCGACCGAGGTGCTGGCGGGCGCCCGTCTCACGGCGCTGCCCGGGCTGGTCTTCGGGCTCGCCGCGGGCATGGGGCTCGGGTCCGGCTACGGGACGCCTACGTTCCGCGGCGCGTTCACCGTGAGCTGGGTGTTCCCGGAGCCCGCCACGCCGAGCGCGACCCGCGACGGCGCAGGGGCGGGATTGGTCGCCGGCGAGCGAACGACCGACGAGCCGCAGACGACGGTCGCGGAGTCGAGCCAGCCCGAGGACGGATCGCAGGACGGCGATGCGGTGGCCGACGCCGGCGGCGAGCACGCTGCGGCCACGCCGAACGACTCGACGGGCGAGACGAGCGAGAACGCTGCGACCGGCGAGACCGCCACCGGCGAGACCCCCACCGGCGAGACCGCCACCGGCGACACCACCACCGGCGACACCGCAACCGAGGGCCCCGCGGCGCGCTATGCGGCGCTCGACCGCGACGGCGATCACATCCCGGACGCCGAGGATCACTGCCCGCTCGACGTGGAGGACTTCGACGAGATCCGCGACGGCGACGGCTGCCCGGAGGTGGACGCGGACGAGGACGGCCTGGCCGACGCGTCCGATCACTGCCCGCTCACGCCCGGGACGCAGCGCGGTGGGACCTGCGGGGGCTGCCCCGAGCGCGCGTGCATGGGCGGCTCGGGCGGCTCGATCGACATCGGCGAGCGGGTCGAATTCGAGACCGGCTCGGACGTCATCCGCACCGAGAGCGAGGACGTGCTCCGCGACGTCGTGTCGATCGTCGGCACCAACCCGCAGCTCCGCCGGATCCGCGTCGAGGGTCACACCGACTCGGTCGGCGACGACGGCAACAACCTCGAGCTCTCGCGCCGCCGCGCGGCGAGCGTGCGTCGCTGGATGGTCGCGCACGGGATCGAGGCCGAGCGCGTCGAGGCGTGGGGCTGTGGCGAGGCGTTCCCGCTCAACTCGAACGAGCACTCGTACGGCCGCCGGGCAAATCGCCGGGTCGAATTCCTGATCGTGGATCCGCCGACTTCGCGCGTGCAGCGCGAGGGCTGCCAGCCCGCCGACTGAGGGGATCTCCGCTGCTGCCCGGCGCCGCGTTCGCGCGCGACGCCGGCAGCGGCCGCGAGCCTCGTCACCCGCGCGATTGCGGCACGACCACGGCCCGCGCCACCTCGATCAGCGCCGCCTCCGCGACCTCGCGGGCCTCTCCCGGCTCCTCGCAGCCGGTCACGTTCATCAGCTCGCGGTCGGTGGCGACGGCGTTGCGCGCGAGCAGGAAGATGAGGTTCTGGACGTGCGTGCGCGCCATCGCTCGCGCGTGCGCGTCGTCCCCCGCGATGAGCTGCCCGCCCGCGCTCAGAAGCGGCCCCTGCAGGCGCTGGAGACGGTCGACGCCGATGTCGCCCGACTCGATCACCGTGCGCAGGAGCAATCGGATGACGCTGGTGTGCCCGCGGGCGAACGCGAACGCCTTGCGGACCGCCGTCGCGACCTTCTCCTCCGCCGGGCCCTGCTCGAGCCACCCGGCGAAGAGATCCTGCACCAGCGCCTCCAGCTCGCGGTCCATCTCCGCGATCACCGACGCGTGCAGCTCCGCCTTGGTGCCGAAGTAGTGATGGACGGTGGCGAGGGTCACGCCCGCACGACGGCCTATCTCGCGGATCGAGACTCCGTCCACACCTCGGTCGGCGATGAGGTCGAGCGCGCTCTGCAGCACGCGCCGCCGCGTCTCCTCCGAGTCCGCGCCTCGCGGTCGCGCCATCGCGCGGGATGGTACCCCAAAGCGGCGACGCGTTCAGTCGTCGGAGCCGGCTTCTCCGCCGCTCGTCGCCTCGATCGGCTGGAACGCCAGCGTCGTGAGGGTGAGCGTGTAGCCGAGCCAGCCATTCTCGTAGCGCACCACGGTCGGTGGCTCGCCCGATCCGAGGCCGCCTTCGTAGACGACACGGATCACACCGGGCGGCTCGCCGCCCTGCCTCTGGAACGTGCGCTCGCGCAGCCGTCCGCCCTCCCAGCGCTCCCTCACCTCATCGCCGTCGACGACGCCTTCGTGCTCTCCGTCCGGCAGCGGACCGTCGAGCCCGCGGAACCAGACGCGCTGGACATCGAGCATCATGAAGCGAGGAGGAAAGGGCAGCTCCTCCGGCAGGTGCGACTCGAGCTCGACCTCCCGCCCGCGCTCGGTGAGCACGAACCCGCGCCCGCCGTGCGGCCCGAGGCCGACCATGGTCAGCGTGTCGCCTTGCAGTTGCAGCACCGCGCGGAACTCGTGCGTGCCCTCCTGGCTCTCGGCCACGACGCGCTGGTCGAGCGCGAAGGCCTCGCCGAGCGGCGAGCGCAGCTCCGAAGGCGGCGTCAGCTCGCCGGGATACGCGATCGGCGGCGCCGAGCCCGCGGCGGACGGCCCGCACGCGGTCAACAGGAGCGCCAGCGCGACGACGTGCTTCATCGCTTCTCCTCGGCCAGAAAAAGCCACGCCGCCGGCGCCAGCACGAAGCTCAGCATCACGCCGATGCCTGTGATGGCGCCCAACGCACGCAGGGCCGGGTTCGCGCTCATCGCCAACAGCCCGAACGAGAGCACCGTCGACACGCAGGCGACCAGGAGGCTGGTCAAGGTCGGCGCGACCGACTCCTCGTCGCCGTGCGCCTCGACCATGAAGACGCCGTAGTCGACGCCCATGCTGAGCACGAGCAGGAGCGCGACCAGGTGCATGAGGTTCGCTCGATAGCCGATCAGCGTGAGCACCGCCAGCGCGGTCGCCGCGGCCAGCACGGCCGGCGCGAACGCGGCGATGGCCGGCATCAGCCGCCGGTAGCGCAAGAGCAGTAAGAGGAACACCGCCACCAGCCCGACGCCAATCATCTGCAGGGTGCGCGTGCGGAAGCGGCCGTACGCGCTCCCGAGAAAGCGCGTCTGATCGAAGAGCCGCACGCCCTCGATTCCGTCGAGCCGCGCCGTCAGCGCGTCGACATCGCCGCTCCGCATCAGGGTGACGAACGCGACCCGGCCGTCGCTCAGATCGATGCGGAAGCTTCGCGCCAGAGGACCGATCGGCGACTCGGCGAGCGCCTCCCAGGTGAGCGGCGCCGGGTCTTCGCTCAGCGCCTCGCGGAAGGGCGCGAACGCGTCGGCGACGAAGCCCTCCTCGGCGAGCGCGGTCGACAGACGATCGAAGAGCCGCGGATCGCTTTGCAGCGCCTCCATGCTCGCGCGCTGCGTTGTCTCGGAAGGCAGGAACGAGTGGAGCGAACGGAAGCGGGCCAGCTCTCCCGCCTCGAGCCCCTCGGTCAGCCGGCGGAAGACCTCGTCGTTCCGCTGGAGGGCCGTCTCTTCGTCCGGTCCCCACGCGATCACGAAGCGGCCCGCGTCCATCCGGCTCACCCGCTCGCGCACCCGCTCGTCCTCGGCGACCAGCGCGGGATCGAGCGCGTTGAGCACGCGGATGTCGTCCACCCAGGTCAGCCGGCTCAGCCCGACCGCGCACACCAAGAGCGCCACCGCAGGCAGGCCGAAGCGCAACACGCGCGAGCGACGCATCCTCGCCAGCGACGCTGCGAGCACGCGCGCCACCGCCCGGTGCAGCCGAGTCGGCTCCGGCCTCCAAGGCATCCACGGCGGCACCAAGAAGCGGGTCGCCAAAAGCGCCACCACGATGCCGACCGACGTGAACACGGCCAGCTCGCGGATGCCGGGAAAGCTGGTCCAGGCCAGCCCGGACAGCCCGGCGATGGTGGTCGCGGCGCCGAGCGCGAGCCCCGGCCAGATCCGCTTCAGGCTCGCGGCCGGACCGTCCGGCGAAGGCGTGAGCGTGTGGTGGTTCAGGTAGTGCGCGACGTAGTCGATGGCGACGCCGATCAGCGTGGCGCCGAACGCCAGCCCGATGCCGTGGACCTGCCCGAAGACGAGCTGCGTCACGCTGAGCCCGACCACGCCGCCCGCCGCCAGCGGCATGGTGCCGAGCAGCAGGTAGCGCGGCGAGCGGAAGAGCACGAGGAAGAGCAGCACCACGCCGACCGAGCTGAGCACCGAGATGCGGGTGACGTCGTCGTGAATCGCCCGCTCGGAGGCCACGGCGAAGCGGTGGACGGCGCTCTCTTCCAGATGGAGCCGGCCGCCGTGCGCCTCGTCGACCTTCGCGAAGTCGGCGTCGATGCCGCTCAGAAGACGCTGGCTCGCCTCGCTGTCGAAGGGCGACGCGCGGCTGGCCAAGAAGATCACGCCGTGCCGGCCGTCCTCGCTGACGAGCTGACCGCGGACGACCTTCAACCCGCCCTGCTGCGCGTCGCGGAGGCGCTCGAGGTGCTTCGGGAACGCCAACAGCGGATCCCGCGGCGCGATCTGGCGGACGAAGGTCCCGGTCGGCGACGCGAGCCGGCGCTTCAAATCGCGCGCGTCCTCTCGCAGCGCTTCGTCGGTCAGGCGCGCCCTCGCCTCCTCGGCCGAGTCGGCGAACAAGAGCAGCCTGCGCGGGAAGTAGAGCTCGTAGAACGCCTGGTCGAGATCCTCGCTCGGCCCGCGGCGCACCCAGGCGACCTCAGGCCGCCGCGAGAGGAGCTCGGCCAGCTCCTCGGACGCCGCGACCGCCGTATCCGTATCGGGCGCCTCGATGGTCAGCGTGACGGTCCGGTTCAGATCGGAGCCGGCCATCTCCTGAGCGATGTGAGCCAGCTCGCGATCCTCGCTCGAGGGCAGAAAGCGGGTGATCTCCGTCGTCACCGAGAGATGCGTGAACGTCCACGCGCCCAGCGCGGCGATGGCGGCCAGCGCCACGAGCGAGAGCGCCCGCGCGCGATTCTGCGAGCTCATGCCCATCGAGTGCGGCGGAGCCTACTTCGCGAGGCCGCCACGGGCCACGCACGCTCGCGGCTCGCCCGTCGACCTCCGTCTGCTGAGCTCGGCGTTCGCGCGCTCGCGTGGCGCGCCACACCTGCCTATCCTCGCCGCCAGGGAGGTGCAGGATGGAACCGTGGACACGGCCCATGGCCGGCCGGCTCGACGAGCAATGGATCGAGAGCGAGGTGCTGAAGGGCAACCCGCTCGGCGATCCGGCCACGCGCCCGGTCTGGGTCTACCTGCCGCCCGGCTACGACGACGACGAGGCGCGGCGCTACCCCACGCTCTACGTGATCCAGGGGCTCACCGGTCAGCTCGACATGTGGAAGAACCGGCTCCCCTTTCGGCCGACGCCGATCGAGCTCACCGACGCGCTCTTCGCTGACCCGAGCGTGCCTCCTTGCGTCGTCGTCCACGTCGACTGCTGGACCCGCCTCGGCGGCAGCCAGTACGTCGACTCGCCGGCCACCGGCCGCTATCACACCTACCTCTGCGAAGAAGTCGTCCCGTGGATCGACGCGCGCTACCGCACGCTCGCCTCGCGCGACCACCGCGGCATCGCCGGCAAGTCGAGCGGTGGCTACGGCGCGATGATCACGCCGATGCTGCGACCGGACGTCTTCGGCGGCCTGGCGACCCACGCCGGCGACGCGCTCTTCGAGGTCTGCTTCCTGCCGGACGTCCGGCAGGCGGTCCGCGCCCTGCGCGAGTACGACGCCTCGTTCGAGGCCTTCTGGGCCGACTTCCGGAGCCGGCCCGCGCTGGCCAAGGACAGCGACATCCTCCTCCTCAACCTCTACTGCATGGCCGCGTGCTGGTCGGCGGACGACGACGGGACCGTGCACCTCCCCTTCGACCTCACGACCGGGCAGCTGATCCCGGACGTCTGGGAGCGCTGGCTGGCGTGGGATCCCGTCCGCATGGTGCCCGCGCACGCCGAAGCGCTGCGCTCTCTGCGCGCGATCTACGTCGACTGCGGCACGCGCGACGACGTCTTCCTCGACCTCGGCGCCATCGCCTTCACCCGCGCGTTGAAGGACGCCGGCGTCGAAGACTTCTTCTTCGAGCTCTTCGACGCCACCCACCGCGCCATCGAGTACCGCTACCCGATCGGGCTCCGCTACCTCGCGGAGCGCCTGGCCCCGAGCGACTGAGCGCGCTCAGCGCCCGTGCGCGCGCAGCCCGGCAGTCACGGCGCAAACTCCCGCGTGAGCGGCGGAATGTGCCGCAATACTGGAAGGCTCCTCCCGTGGAAGGGCCCCAATCGCTAATTCGGTTCGAGCGAGACGGTGACCAGCTGCACCTCGTGGTGCCGCTGATGGGCGGCGGTACCACCGATGACGCCCCGCCGAACAGGAGATGGACTGCCGTCGTTCGAAGCGCTCTTCCGCTTCCGGGTGCTCGGCGAGGTGGAGCCCGAGCAGATGCGCGGTCTCTCGCGCACGCGTGCGGTCGAGAAGGTCGCCTCGAGCACCCGGGGCAAGCACCTCGGGTGCGGTCGGGTCCGCGGTGAGTTCAAACGGCCTCGATCCTCGCGAAGGCGGTTCTGATGGTCACCGGCGTCTATCTCTCGCTTACGTCCCTCATCGACCATCCCCGCTTCCTCTCCAAGAGGTGGGGACGACTCGCGTCTCGTTCGGGCCCAGCTCCACCACCATATCCTCATCGAGCTGAACCCAGAGTCTGCCCGCGTCTTCACGCGCTAGCATGGAAAGCGTTTCGACTCCGCCTGTGAAGATGTGCAGGCTCGACCCTCGCACGGCGAATGTTTCGCTGTCGATGTATCGCACGTGTGCCGCCTCGCAAGTGCCATCCGGGAGCGAAACTCGCGTCTGATAGGCGCCGCCTCGGTAACGTCCAGTGTGTATGAATGGAGGCGCACTCGCGTGCTCTGTACGACGCAAATGCGAGACAACCAGTTCATCCGGCAACCCACGGAGCGTTGGGATACATGCTGCAGCAGTCATCGCATCGCGGGCCACATCAAACGCCGCACCTGCGGGCAACGTCAGCACCCCCTCCACATCGCCGCTCGCCGCGTGAATTCGAACGAGAGACCTCGGATACGATATCACCATGGTTTGCCCATCGTCAGCCCACCGGACCGTGGTGGCTTCGCTTCTCGTGTGGAGCTGCTGCGACCAGTCCTCCGTTCCGAGGTCCAGGGAGAAACAGCGTACGGCCATCGCATCTGCGACCACCAGACGCGTCGCATCAGGCGAAAGAGCTGCGGCAGCCTCCGACGCCACCCCCCGAAAGCGAAAGACCCGCCTGTCGAGCCCCACGACAGAGACTTCTGCCCCGGATACAACCAAGGTATGACCCGCCACCCACTGCAAGTCGTGAACTATCCATGGAACCACCGAGGGTTCCAAGACGGCTCGCCGTTCGCCTTCCGGAAGTTGGACCACCTCCATCGATCCGTCCTGAAGCGCAACTCCGAGAACCGAATCCTGGCGATACGGACCGTGTAACCGCGCGATCTCGCCCGCCGACTGGTACGCATGTGAGCCTCGTGACGAGACGAATCGTAGCCTGCTCTGCTCCCGCACAATGACAACGCGGGACTCCGGAGCTCGCACGACGGGCCCCGCCGCGTCTTGGATCAGCGGCAGTGATCGGCCCGTACGCTGATGAGTGTCGCAGATCTCATCTCCGATGAGAACCTGGCTTCGGCCCCACGGCATCAAACGCCCGGTGTAGCCACCCGACGCCCCAACACAGTAGTCGACACGCGACAACCGTCGGCCAGAGAGCTCGAGAAGACGGCCGCACGCAGTCAGGAACAGATCGCTACCATGTATGATCGCCTGATCGATTTCGCACATCGACGGTACGGCGACGGCAGCGCGGTCGAGGTGCTGGCGCGGCGGCACGCAAGATGACACGACACAGAGAGCACTCATGACGATGAGTTTGGTGTACCCCATCGCGTTCAGCTGCGAGGAATGAGTCCAGCTCGCTCGAGTTGGCTCTCCATCACCTCCACAGCTAGCGGGCCATCAACTCTGGGCCGCGGTACACGGCTAGGCCCGCGACCCACGAACGTGATGTCGGGGCTCTGCCACTCGATGGCGGAGCCCGCACCGAGAGGAGTTGGTCCCCATGGACGAAAATTCTGGACTATGCCGATTTCCCACTGCTCGGGGCGAGGAGGTGCTCGCAGCTCAGGCTGGTCGGAGCGGTCGGACCCAAATGGACTCACGGTAACGTGGAATCCGCACCGCCACCCGTCATCCTCGAACGTGAAGCGGTGATGCCCCAAGCGACGGACCATTCCTCGGACGGGCCCGAGGCGAGCCGCGCTCACGAGTCGTGCCGTGATGGCCATGGGGCCGCATCATACATCGGCCCCGCGCGGCCGGAAGGAGTAGAGTTCCGCGCGCCATGCCAGGCTCCCAAGGACCGGGAGTGCCGCGACCGCGAGCGCAGGTACGCCGCGAACTGCCGGACCACGAACTGCGGCAGCGTGGGCGACTGTCGAGTCAGCCGAGCGCGAGTCGGAGCTGGCCGGGGGGCGAAGGACGAGGCCGCCGCGGCGGCGCCCGGGCCGGGTCGTCGCTACCGAGCGCAGTGATGACGCGGGCGATGTCATCCGGCTCGGTGGCGATCTGGACGAGGCGCATGCGCCCGCCCCATCCGGGCACGGGGCAGCTCTCGATGTCGACCGCGAACACCCGCTTCAAGAGCCACGGCCATGGATGGCGACTTTGCGGAGGCGGCGGTGCGAGCGGAGGAAGGTCGCTCGGCGTGAACAGCGGCAACTGCGCCTCGAGCGGGGGCGGCGCGCGTCCGGGCACGACCTCGGCGCGCGCGGTGGCACGGGCCGCGAGCACCCCGTGGTAGCGGAATGGGGCCCACGTGCTTCGACCACCCCGACGACGGGTCGAGACCAGTGAGCCACGTGCTTCGACCACCCCCCCGACTGATCGAGACCAGTGAGCCACGTGCTTCGACCACCCCCCCGACTGATCGAGACCAGTGAGCCACGTGCTCCGACCACCCCCCCGACTGATCGAGACCAGTGAGCCACGTGCTTCGACCACCCCCGACGACGGGTCGAGCACCAGTCGCCACCGTGCTTCGACCACCCCCCCGACTGATCGAGACCAGTGAGCCACGTGCTTCGACCACCCCCCCGACTGATCGAGACCAGTGAGCCGACGTGCTTCGACCACCCCCCCGACTGATCGAGACCAGTGAGCCACGTGCTTCGACCACCCCCCCGACTGATCGAGACCAGTGAGCCACGTGCTCCGAGCACTCCGCGACCTGACGCGGATCAGCCACGCGTTCGAAGGCTGGCGATGATCGCCGCAGGATCGGGCGCGGGGCGACGCAAGCTCATCTCCATACCCAGCCCACGTCGCCGTGCGCGCAACGCGCCGTGAGGCGGCCGCCGTAGGCTTCACTCGCGTGGCAGGCGGATGGCGATCGTCGTGCCTCGCGCGAAAACGGCGCCTCCGCTGCGCGTGCGGTAGCCGTCCGGCGCCCCGGCCTCCTCTTCGACCGGTCCGAGCACGTCGACCTGATCTCCGTCACGCAACGCGCGCCGTGGCCCGTCCGCCCCGTACGCCTCGAGGGCGTCGTCGATGGCCACGCGCACCCGGCCCGTGCCGTCGTCCACATGGAGCCGCGGGCCATCCTCCGCGTGCTCGACCCGAACCACTCCACGCACCCGAGCGAGAGGTGCGGCTCGAGCGTCGGCCGCGCGCAACCTCGCCTGCCGGGACAGACGAGCGCGCAGCGACCGTGGCCAGCTCCACTTCCACACCATCTGCGCCCATCCGCGGCGTTGCCGTTCGTCGCCGTGCATTCGCACCACTCCTCTCGGCGCCTCGCGGCTGGACGCGGCTCGATTGCGGTGCTCGGTCCGATTTCGATCGACACACCTCGAGCGCATCAGCGCGCGTGCGCGCGCAGCCAGGTGATCACGGACGGGGTGAACTCGCGCGTGAGCGGCGGGATGTGATCCGCGCCCTCCATCGACCACAGCTCCGCCTGCGCGCCGGCGCATCCGGTGCGGTAGGCCGTCACCTGGGTCTCCGCTCCGTCGATGTTCGAGACCAGATCCAGGGGGTCCAGGGTCTCGGAAGCCCCCGTGTCGCAGCCGTCCCGCCCGGCCCAGCGCTCCACGACGGCGGGCGCCGACGGGTAGTCGTACCCGATGATGGAGCCTCCCTCGTACGACACCGTGCCATCGGCGGTGCCGTGCATCTGCAGGACCGACACGGGCGCCGCGGGATCGCACGCCGCGATCGCGTCCGAGCCGGCGAGGCTGGCGATGCCGGCCACGAGATCGGCGGAGTCGCATGCCAGCCGGTAGGCCATGAAGCCGCCGTTGGAGTGGCCGACGACGTAGATCTCGCCGGCCAGCACGGGGACGGCGTCGCGCGTCTCCTCGATGAGGCCGCGCAGGTACGCGTGGTCGTCGACCGTCTCGCCGAGCACGTCCCACCATCGATTGCCGTCCGCGTCGATCGTGCCGTCGGGCAAGAGGACGTAGAACCCATCCGTGCGCGCGGCGCGGGTCAACCCGAGGTACGCGTCCTGGACCGCCGCGTCGACGCCGTAGCCGTGGAGGAGCAGCACCAGAGGCAAGGCGGTCACGCCGTCGTACGCCTGCGGCACGAAGAGCCGCGCCGGTCGCTCCTCGGGGCCGACCGTATCCGGCGGCTCTGGGCCCGCATCGACGCCGCCGTCCGGCGCACCCGCGTCGGCGCCACCGTCGGGCGCCACGGGCGGCGCTTGGCAAGCCAGCGCGAGCAGCGCGAACCACATCAGCGAGTGCCTCACGCCCTCATGATGTCACAGCCGCGGGCGAAGTCGTTCGTGGGTCGACCGGCGCTGCCGCTCCGCGGGAGGAAGAGGTGTGCGAGCGACCGCGTATCCTGGCCCTGATGAGCGCTCGAGATCCCGAAGACGTCGATGCGGGAGCGCGCAGGCCTCGCTCGCTGGAGTCTTCGAGGATGCGGGCGCTGACCACGATCGTTGGCGTGTTGCTGCTGAGCGCGCCGGCCTCGGCGCAGCGACGGGAGGTGCGCATCCACGGCGCTCGCATCGCCGCGCGCGACACGAGCTGCTGGTCGAGCTCGCAGGCGCCGTGCGATGGAGTCGGCCGCGCGGAGCTCGACGTCGTCACGACGGGACGCTCGATTGACGTGCGGGTCGTCCGGGTCGAGGTCGAGGTGGGCGACACCTGGCAGACCGTCCGCAATATCCATCTCCTGCGCCGCCTCGACAGGATGCGCACCGAGCCGCCACACCGCCGCCGGCCCGTCATCCACGTGCGTCCCCACACGACGGATGTCCTCTTCATCTACTTCGATCTCGTACGCGCCGAAGACGCCCGTGTCCGCATCACCGTCGAGATCGACCGCCGGCGCGCGACGCTGGAGGCCGAGCATCAGGTGCTGACGGAGCATCCGGATCCGGATCTCTGAAATGAGCCGGCGGTATCTCACGAACTAAGACATCGACCTCGCGAAACGGGCACGAAGAGGTGGTTTCGACGAGCGTCACCTCGAAGCGTGGTGAGCGAGCGCTTCACCGTACGCGATCGAGGTCTACGCCGTGCGGCGCTGCGCGGTGATCAGGGCTGGCAGGTGCCGTCGGCGCAGCGTGGCTCGATGGGTGGGCAGCTGTAGCCGGGGACCGGACAGCGCGCCGAGGCGCGCTCGTCCACGATCCGCGCGAGCTCGTGTGCCGTGTCGGCGTCGGTCGCGCCGCCGCAGACGGCCTCCGGATCGACCCCGCCGTACGCGACGCAATCCACGTCGGCCGCGCAGTGCCCGGTGCCCGCGGCGAGCGCGGCGCGGTACTGCGCGAGCAGCTCGTCGCAACGTTCACCCGTGCTCGTCACGTTCGTGTGGGCGGGCCCGCTCGCCGGGCTCGCGCTCGACGGCGTGCCGGCGCCGCACGCCGCCACCGCCAGCGCAGCCGAGAGCCCGAGAGCGCACCGGAGCCTTCGCATGGATCGTCCTACGCACGTGCGACGCGCTCCTCCCCTGCTGCGCTGGAGCGTCGTCCTCGTGATCTCGACCGCGCCTCTCGTTCGCGTGAATCCCTCGCTCGCCGACCGCAACCGGGGTGGCATGCGAAGACCCTGGGTGGGAGCGGCCCTCGTGATGGGGCTGACGGGAGTGGGGTGCGACGGCGGGACGCCGATCGACGGCGGCGACCGAGACGGCGCCGTGGTCCGATTGGACGGCGGGGCGAGCGCGGACTCCGGGACGACAGCGGGCGACGGCGGGACCGCGCCGAGCGACGGCGGAACGACACCGACCGACGGCGGCGGGCCGGGCCCGAGCTGCACACCGACGAGCGGCGGGGCGACCGCCAGCGCCTACTGCGACCTCTTCCAGCTCGCGGTGATGGACGACGGCAGCGGCGCGGCGACGGCGCGCCTGAGCGGCCGGCTGACCCCGGACGGCCTCACCGACGGCGGCTGCGCGACGGTCGACTCGATCGAGGTGCAGGAGGGCGGCGCGACGATCGGCACGCTCGACGGGGTCGGCGCGTTCGAGACCGGCAGCCAGAACGCGGTGCTCGCGCGGACGCCGGCGCTGCCCGAGATGAAGACACGCTGCGAGGGCGACGCGAACCGCTTCGGTGGCTTCGGCTTCATCATCCGCGGGCGCATGGACGGCGGCACCTTCGAGGCGCACTGCGCCGACGCCGAGGGCGGCGGGCGCTGGCCTCCCGCGCTGGTGGTGAGCTGCCATCAGAACGTCGACGAGCCGCCGTTCAGCACCTACGTCAGCGTGGAGCCATACGACACGTTCACGTTCACGACGATTGACGTGACGGCCCCCCACGGCCCGGGCGGCGCGCTGACGAGCGTCGACGGCACCGTGCACGTCATCGCGGGAGCCGACCCCTGGAGCGGCGGCGTGGTCCCCGACCCGTTCGACATCACCGGGGTCGACGGCTCGACCTCCGAGGGCTCGGCGCCGCTGACCGGTGCCTACTCGGACCTCTCCCTGTCGACGATGGGCGACCCCTTCCGCGTGGATCTGTGCCCGGTGGGCTGGGACGGCACCGGCCCGGAGCCGGATCCGCCACCGGTCATGCTGCTGCGGATCACCGGCACCGGCGCCCGCGGCCCGTTCTCGACCGAGGCCTACGTCGACGACTGCACGCGCGTCCCGAGCGGCCCCTGAGCCGGCGAGCGAGCTACGCGCCTGTCGCGAGAAGCATCCGCGAGCGGCGGCGGGCGAGGACGACCGACGTCCGCTCACCGTCGAGATCGACCGCCGGCGCGCGACGCTGGACGCCGAGCATCAGGTGCTGAAGGAGCGTCCGGATCCCGTCACTGAACCGCGCGCTCTTTCCACGGGTCCTTCTGCGAACCCGCGCGAGACGCCGGCTGGCTCGGATCAGCAGTCGGCTCCGAACCTCCCTGCGTGGGGGTCACGTAGCTCCGCGCCCGCGCCGAGATCGGGATCACGGCGGGCCGATCGTGCTGCGCATCGGACGCCGTGCGCGACCCGCTCGGGTCGCCGCCGGATACACCATCCACGTGGCTGCGGTGGGCGCGCATAGCCACTCGCCGGCACGAGAGAAGCGCGACGCTCACCAAACGTCGCAACCGGAACACCATGGTCATCGACCCACGACCCGGATCGCGTCCGCGTCCACGCGAATGACAGTGCCGTGTGGTACGCCAACCTCGTCGCCGTGACGTGAATCAGCGCATCCGCACGAAGGCGCTCCGCCGCCTCCGCAGAGTGCCGAAAACGCCAGTGAAGACTCGCGAAGTCGCTTCGGCGCGTATCGACTCGATGACTTCGAAACGCCTACCGCCCAGACGTCGCCATAGCGCACAGCCGCAGGCCAGACAGTTGGGCCCATCCGTTGTAGCCGCCGACGTGGTCTTCATGGCCGTGAAAACGTACGTCCATTACTTCGGCGTGAGGTGCAGCGAGACAACCGCATCGGCTCCCCGTGACTCCGCTTCACGGCGCAACATCTCGAGGCCATGATCGAGCTCCGTCCATCGCACCCACACCATGACGTCACCGACAGCACCGTGGGACGTGGCGCATCCCCGGCGAAGAACGGACCTGCTCGGGGCTGCGATGGGACTCGGAAGTTGTCGCGCCACCGCCCTGCACTGAAGACGCGCGGATGGGAAGAGGCGTCGTGCACACGATGCGCTCGACGAGGACGATGATGGCGAAGATAAACGCGCTCCTTCACGGCGACCCTCCCGTCTGCACCGTCACACCGGGAGTCCTAATGTGGTCACAGTTGGTCCGCCCACTGTCAATTGGTTACGTCGCACACCGTGTCAGCGCGAGTCTGCGGCACGCTGCTGAATCCATGCTAGCGTTTGCGGGTTGTCGAGCCCCGAGGGCTGACTCGTCGAAACGCGGACCCCGATCGTGCCCACGACCTCGAGCGCCGCGCCGGGTGCACGCGCACGTTCCGGCATTCCTCGTACACCTCGATCTGTGCCTGCTCGGTCTGATGCGGGATCCGCAACACCGGCGCAGGCTCGCTGCGCATCGCCGCACACCAGCCTGGCCGTGTCCCGCAGCACGACCTCCCCGCTGCCGCGCTCGAGCACCTCGATCTCACACGTGCGGCGCCGCATGCGCGCCGTGCAGCACCCAACCGCCCGGCGCCTGTTCCGCCGTGACGCCGGAAGTGAGCACGCGGACGCGATAGCGTTCGGGGGTGAGGACGACGCGCTGATCGCCGTCGAGATCGCCGATGTAGGGGTGGATGGTGGCCGAGCAGCCGGACGAACGATCGGTCCCGAGCAGCGTCACGCGGGGCGGCCGCAGGTCCGATGCGACGACCGCTTCGTGCGAGAGCACGATCAGTTCGGTGGCGCCGGAAGCGGGATCGCAGGTCCCGATGCGAAACGCGCCTCCGTCATCGACCGCGAGACGGTAACGCGCGCAGGCGAGATCCTGGCCGTTCGCGCCGACCAGCACGACGTGGAGCGTGCGCCCCTGCGAGCTCAGCTCGGCGCGGATGGCGGCGACCGTGGCCGGCCACGGTCCGTGCTCCAGCGTTCGGATCGCCAGCCGACCGATCTCGGCGGCCGTCTCGGCCGCGTCGTGCCCGGCTCCGCTCTGGCAGCTCAGCTCGGCGTGCTGATGCAGCACCACCTCCCCCGTGCTGCGCTCGACCACGTCGTACTCGATCCGCAACGACGCTCGCGCCCCCGACCGCAGCACCCAGCCCGCGCCGCCGCCCCCGTTGGCCACGCTCACGTCCGCCGCCCGCGGCCGAACGACGTAGCGATCCGGCGTCAGATAGACGTGCGTCCCCTGCTCGAGATCATCGAGATACGGCCGGATCGCGACCGAGCAGGTGAGCTCGCTTCCACCGCCCGGCGACGCGCCGCCGTGCGTCTCCTGGACCCGCGTCGCCGTCGCCCGGAGTCCGATCGAGCGCGGCTCGGCCACCGGTCCGCCGTGCGCGAAGAGCGCGTGACGCGACACCAGCTCCAACGCCGTGGCCTGCGTCCTCGGATCGCAGCCGAGCACCCGAAACGCCTGCGCGCCGTTCGCATCCAGCTCGAGCGTGTAGCTGCCGCAGGTCACGCGATCGCCGGCTGGGTCGCTCACGACCACGTGCATCACCGCGCCCTGCCCGTGAACGTCGTGCTGGAGCGCCGACACGGTCGCGCTCCAAGAGCCGTGCTCGAGCGACTCGACCGTGAGCGCTTGGGCGCACGCAATCGCCGGCGCCAGCAAGAGAACCGACGCCGCGAGCCAACTCGCGACCCGGCTCATCACTCGGTCTACTGGCGCCACCGTCACACGATCCTCTTCATCCGCCCGTCTTCGGCTGCTCGCTCGCATGGTGCCGGTCCGGAGCCGTCGTGCACGACGTCCCTCGCCATGCTTATCGGTGCAGCCTGGCCCGAGATGCGTGGCTCACGCGAATCGGCGGACGATTTTCACCGTGCGGCGGGAGCGGCGAGCGCGGCGCTGGACCTCCGCTCACGGGCGGGCTCGACCAGCGTTCGGCGCAGCCGGTGGGGCTCGGGCGTGCTCCACCCCCGACCGGCGCGGAGCGCTCGGGTGAGTTCGAGGAGGGGTGGCTCCAGGGCTCGAGCACTAGCCATGCGCGATCTGTCGCCCGGAGCCCCCGCGAGGAGCTGTCGCACGAGGCGGCGCCGAGAGCTCCCCCACCCGAGCCCTCCCCCGACTCCCCCGATTCGGGGAGGGAGCTCGGAGCGCGAGGTCGATGGGCCGCCTCAGCTCACCGGCTCAGTCGACGCGGAAGATGCGGCGGATCTCGGCCGGCGAGAAGCGGCGGGCGGTGTTCACGTCACTGAAGGTCGTGTGGGTCTCGTCGCCGTTGACCTCGGTCATCCGCATCTCGGTCACGGTCACGCCGCGGCCGCGGATGCGGATCTCGCGCAGGAAGCGCGCGAGCGCACCGCCGCGAGGGTGGAGCACGAGCTGCCAGCCGCCACCTTCTGCGTCGGGCGTGTAGTCGCTCTCGTAGAAGCGAGCCAGCGCCTCCCGATCGCCGGCCAGGACGGCCCGGAAGCTGTCGATGAACCCGCGCAGGACCGGGTTGTCGTCGATGGAGAGCTCCTCGACGTGATCGCCCTGCCGCATCCGCAGGCTGCCGTTCGCGATCAGCGCGACGGAAGGATCGGGCCGCTCGACGCGCCGCAGCAGTCGTCCCGGCGGCGCAAAGTAGAGGTGGCCCTCGTTGCGCACCGGCACGGCCAGGAGCGCGATCCGCTTCTCCTCCACGAAGCTCGCCTCGAACCCGGGCGCGGCGGCGAAGCGCCCCAGAAGCGCCTCGAGCGTCCGCGGCGACGCGTCGTCCTGCGCGGCCGCGACGGACGCAGTCACCGCCAGCGCCGCCAAGGAGACGACGCAGGCACGAAGCACTCTGCCGAGCGCGCTCATCGCGCGGCGACGCAGCCTGGGCCGACGGGCGATCGCGCTCTCTGTTCGCGAGGAGAGGCGGGCGGACACGAGTACCGGTGGCCCGAAGTTCGACTCGGGTTTCTGCGAAGGACGGGTCGAGCTTCGGGACGACGGTACGGCTCGAGGCCCGAACGAAGTTCCGGTTCGTGCTACCTGCACGAAAACCCGGAACGGAGCTCGGGCCGGGACGACTAGAGCCGTCCCGCCCGAAAGCCGAGGAGCGAAGTTCTTCACCGGACTGCTACGACGCACGGGACCCGCTCTCGATTCTCTCGCGGACGATCTCGGGCGTGGCGAAGAGCAGCGTCCCGTTCGGCTGCGTGGTGACGAGCTCGGTCCGCGCCCTCGCCGCGCGCCGCTCCTCGGTGAGGTTCCAGACCTCGTAGGCCACGTGGACGCGCTGCGCCGTGTCCAGGAACCAGGCGCTGACGCGGTAGCGGTCGCCGTAGCGGAGCGGCGAGACGTGCCGGCACTCGCTGTGCGCGATGACGAAGCGATAACCGGCCTGCATCAGGTCCGGCCCGTCGATGCGGTGGCGCCGGAAGAGCGCCGTTCGCGCGATCTCCAGGTACTTGAAGTAGTGCCCGTGCCAGACGATGAGGAGCGGATCCACGTCGTGGAAGGGCACCTCGCCTTCGATCACGGCCGCGTCGGCGGGCGGTTTTCCGCGGGGGATGCTCACGGGAAGTCGATCTCTCCGATGGGCAGCGCGCCGGCGCGATAGCGGGCCAGCGTGCGCTCGATGTCATGGTCCATCCTGCGGTCGGCGTCGTTCAGCGGCACGTCCTCGCGCACCGCGTCGCGCAGGGCGACGCTCGAGGGGTGGCAGCGCTCGAGGCCGCGCAGATCCACCGCCTGCGCGAGCGCGAGCAGGTGGATGACGGCGACCGTCTCGGTCAGCTCCAGCACGCGCGACAGATCCCGCGCGCTGATGGTGCCCATGCTGACCTTGTCCTGGTTGTGGCTCTCGGTGCTCCGCGAAAAGACGCTGGCCGGCATGGTGAGCTTGAGCGCCTCCGCCGTCAGCGCGGAAGCGGAGATCTCCATCGCCTTGAAGCCGTGATGCGTGCTCCGATCGTCGCCCTGACGCGCCACCAGATTCGGCGGCAGCCCCTCGTTGGTCAGCGGGTTGTTCAGGAGCGCGAGCTGCCGGTCCATGAGGTCGGCGACGTTGGCGACGACGTTCTTGAGCGAGTCGGTCGCGAAGCAGGCGTGGCCGCCGTAGAAGTTGCCGCCGTGCAGCGCCTCACCCGCGTCCGGATCGATCAGCGGGTTGTCGTTGACGCCGTTGAGCTCGGTCTCGAGCATCGTCTTGGTCCACGGCAGCGCGTCGAGGAGCACGCCGATCACGTGCGGCGCGCAGCGGATGGAGTAGCGGTCCTGAATTCGCGGCGCGCGCACCACGGCTTCGTCCTCGCCCCACGCATACGAGAGGCGCGGCGGCGCTTCGTCGCGATCGAGGATCCCCTCACGGATCCAGCGGGCGGCGGCGCGCTGCCCGGGGTGCGGCTTGAGCGCGAAGATGCGGTCGTCGAAGTGCCCCGGCAGCCCGAAGAGCACGTCCGAGGTCATCGCGGTCAGCGCCGACGCGAAGCGGCCCAGCCGCCGGGCGCGTGACCAGGCCAGGCAGCCGAGCGCGGTCATCACGCTGGTGCCGTTCATGATGGCCAGGCTCTCTTTGGGGGCGAGCGGGATGGGCTCCATCTCCGCGTCGCCGAGCGCGCCCTTCGCCTCGACCATCCGGCCGTCGACCCAGGCCTCCCGCTCGCCGGCGATCAGCGCCGCCACGTAGGAGAGCGGGGTCGAGATCGCCGCTCGCGCCGACCGAGCCTTCCTCCGGGATGCAGGGCAGGATGCGCCGCTCGAGCAGCGCGCAGAAGCGATTGAGCACGTCGAGGCGCACCGCCGAGTAGCCGCGCGCGAGCGACGCCAAGCGGACCGCCAACACCGCCGCGGCCTCGACCTCGCCGAGGATCCTTCCCGTGCCGCAGCCGTGGTAGCGCATCAGGTTCGTCGGCATGGTGGCGGCCACCTCGGGCGAGACCGCGAACTCCGCCGACGCGCCGAACCCGGTGGTGATCCCGTAGACCGCGCGCCCCTCTGCCAGCGCGTCGCGCACGAAGCGGACCGAGCCGGCGATGCGCGCTCGCAGCGCAGGATCATCGTCGATCGCCGGCCGCGCTTCGCCGAGCGCGAGCGCGACGACGTCCTCGATGGTCAGCGGACGGGCGCCGACGGCAACCGCGGCTCGAGAGTCGGTCACGACCCCACCTTTCTCCAGAAGTCGTAGAAGTTGAACCAGTTGTCCGGCGCGCGGCGACAGAAGCTCTCGAGGCGCGCGGCGTAGCGCTGCGCGTGCTCCTTCAGTGCAGCTTGCCTTTCCTTGCGGGGCAGCACGATCTTCTCCGCGAAGGGCTCGCAGAAGAGCTCGTAGCGGTTCGGGTCGCGGTAGAGCCCGAAGGTCAGGTAGACCGGGCACTTGAGCGCGGCGGCGAGGATGTAGGGCCCGACCGGAAAGCGGGCCTTCTCCCCGAGGAAGTCGACCTCCACCGCCCGCGCGTCGGAGCCGACGCGGTCGCCGAGGAGCGCGATCAGCGCGCCCTGCTCGAGCAGCTCTCGGATCTTCAGCATGAAGTCGACGCCCTCGCCCATCTGCAGAAGCCGCGCGTTCGACTCCGGATCGATCTCGGCCAGCACGGCGTTGATGCGCTGCGCGTGCTTCGTGTAGACGACGGCGTAGAGCGGCAGATCCTCCGCGCCGCTCTGCGCGCGCATGGCGTAGAAGCTGCCGAGGTGCCCGCCGAGCAGGATCGCGCCGCGCTTTTCACGCTTGAGCGCCTCGAGGTGCTCGTGGCCGTTTCGCTCGATGCGGAAGGCGCCGATCTTCCCCGACACGAAGAAGAGCGAGTCCAGCGTGACCTGCGCGAAGCGGAGGATCTGCGTGTAGACGCGCCCGTTGGTCGACGGCTCCCCGGCGTGGCGCAGGTAGATGCGCGTGGCCTCGCGCGCGCCGCCCGAGAAGAGCGTGTAGTAGAACGCCAGCGCGCGAACGAGCAGCCGAGCCGGCGCTCGGCCGAACACGGTGGCGAGCCAGAGCCCCGCCCGGATGCCGAGGATCGATCCGCGCTCCGCGGTGGTGCGCCAGTCGGCGTCCGCCGCCGGCTCCGTCTCGGTGGAGGCCTTCGCGTCGGCGCTCACGAGCCGGCCTCCAGCCGCCGCACGGTGCCGCGATAGCGCCGCCCGATCAGCGTCCCGAAGACCTTCCGGACGCAGAGGCGCGTGTGCATCCAGCTGATGCGCGCGTTGTCCTCGAAGAGGCGGAAGTGGCTGACGCCGCCCTCCTCGCGCGCCACGTAGCGCACCCGCGTCGGCAGGTTGATCACCGGGACGCCGCGCCACACCAGACGGACCGCCACCTCGGGATCGAAGTCCATCATGTCGCTCGGCACGCGCACCGCGACCGCGTCCTCCAGCGGATAGACGCGGAAGCCGCACATCGGGTCCTCGATCACCTTCCCGCCGGTCTCGAAGTTCACCCAGAAGATGGTGATCCGGCGGCCGACCTGCCGGGCTTTCGGCGCGCTCTCGTCGAAGCGGGGGGCGCCGAGCACGAGCGCGTCCGGGTTGGCGCGCGCCACCTCGAGGAAGCGCGGCACGTCCTCGAGATCGTGCTGTCCATCGGCGTCCACCTGAAGGGCGTGGGTGTAGCCCAGCCCGTGCGCCTCGGCGAACCCCGTCTTGACCGCCGCGCCCTTGCCGCCGTTGGCCGACCGGTGGACCACATGGGCCAGCCCCTCCTCGACCAACGCCTCACACGCGGCGCGCCCCTCGGGACCGCTCCCGTCGTCGACGACGACGACCTCCGGCAGCACCTCGCGCGCCCGCAGCACCACCCGCCGGATCGTCGCCGGGTTGTCGTAGGTCGGGATCAGGATGCAGGGCCGGAACGCCTGGCTCACGAGCGCCTCCCGAGCCGCGAGAGCGCGCCGCGCGGTGAGCACGCGAGCTCCTCCTCCCTGAGGGAGGGGGTTGCGGGGAGGGTTTCAGCTGTAAGAGCCCTGCCATCCGCCGCTCGCCCCCACCCCAGCCCTCCCCCGATTCGGGGGAGGGAGCTCGTGTGAGGAGAGAGTGCCAACGCAGCGTGTCTCGAGCGCTTCACGGCGCGTCCTCGCCGCTCTTCTGGTGCTTGCGCGTGAAGAGCGCCTCGAGCGCGTGCTTGGGGAGCTTGCCGTTCGCTTCCCGGGGGAGCGCCTCGACCAGGGCGATCCGCCGCGGCATCGCCACGGGAGCCAGCCACCGCCGCAGGGCCTCGCGGATGCTCTTCTTGTCCAGCGACGGCGATACCACGGCCGCCCACACCTCGTGCCCGCGCGCGCCGCCCACGTCGGCCGCCATCACGGCCGCGTCTTTCACGCCTTCAATCGCGAGCAGGCGCCGCTCCACCTCCGCCAGCGCCACCCTCACGCCGCCGATCTTGAGAACACCGTCGGCCCGCCCGAGGTGCGTGAAGCTGCCGTCGGGGCCCACCGCCACCCGGTCGGCGCCCACGAAGGGCCGGGGCGCGCCGGGATGCAGAAAAGGCGAGCGCAGCAGCAGCGCCTCGTCGGCGCCCGCGCGCACCGTGACGCCCGGCAGCGGCGTCCACGGCCCCTCGCCGCCGCTCTCTCGCCAGCCAGATCCCGCCCGTCTCGCTGGAGCCGAAGACCTCCGTCACCGTCCAGCCGAAGCGTTCCTTCACCCGCCTCGCCACCCGCGGCGAGAGCGGCGCGCCGCTCGAGAACACGCGCGAGAGCTTCGGCTGCGTCTCAGGCGCCAGCGCGAGCGCGCGGAGCTGCGCTGGCACCGTCACCAGCACGTCCACGCCCGACGCCAGGACGGCGGCTACTTCCGGCGCCAAGAGCGGCGTGTGCCGGTAGAGCGCCGCGCCGCCGACCAGCGGCACCAGCACGCCGAAGAGCAGCCCGTAGATGTGATAGGGCGGCACCATCGCCAGGACCCGCGCGCCCTCGCCGAAGGAGAAGGTCTCGGCCAGGACGCTCGCCTCGCCCACCAGCTGCGAAGCCGTCTTCGGGCAAGCGGTGTGCTCGCCGGTGCTCCCCGACGTGTAGACCGTCGCCAGCAATCGCTCCGGCGCGAACGGTGCGAGGGGCGCGAAGGGATGCCGCCCGACCTGGGCCCGCGCCGCCTCGCGGACGGACGCGTCGCGGACGTCGATGCCGAGCCCGCCGTCCACGTCGTGCACCACGGTCCGGACCCCGGCTCGCTCCCGCATCGCCCGCATGGTGTCCGGCTGCGGGTTCGGCGGCAGCGCCACCGAGAACCCGCGCTGCCACGCCGCGAGGAGCGCGACGGTGAAGCGGTGCCGATCGCGGCAGATGACCACGACCTCCTCACCGGGCTCGGCCTCGGGCAAGAGGCCGGCAAACCCCGCCACGTGCGCCACCAGCTCCGCCGCCGTGGTGCTCCGATCCGCGTCCCACGCCACGAGGGAGCTCGGTCGGTGATGCTCGAGCAGCGCGCGGATCATCTCTCGGCGGTCTCCTCCTCGCGGGGCGGAAGGATGCGCGAAAGCAGCCGATCGTGCAGCCCCTGGCCGTAGCGGCGGAAACGGTACTGCCGGAGCAGGTACTCGCCCGTGAACATCAGGCCCATCAGCGCGTAGGCGATCCCGCCGGTGTAGGCGGCCCACCAGGCCAGCGGCGCGAAGGCGGCCAGGAGCGCCGCCGCTGTCCCGTTGAGCACGAAGAAGATGGACCACGCCCAGGTGATCTGCCGGCAGTGCGCGATCTGCGCCCGGGAGAGCTCCGGCGGGGGCGCATCCGGTCCCGCCAAGCGCGCCTCGTGCATCCGGGCGAAGCGCTCGATCACCGTGTGCTCGCCGAAGAGCGTGGACGCAAAGGTCAGGAGCAGCACCGCGTTGACCAGGACCGGCATCGCCTTCACGAAGCGGCCATCGTCGAAGATCACACCCAGCAGGATCACCGCCAGGATCGCCAGCGGCACCCGCGACACCGCCCACAGATCAGCCCGCGACGCGCGGCGAAAGCGCAGCCACAGCCCGGGCACGAGCAGCGCGAGGATCCACAGCCCGACCACCCGCGCGCTGAAATGCGTGAGCCCGACCCAGATCGCGACCGGGTAGAGGACCACGAGCACGGCGGTGAGGATGCCGGCGACGACCTTCATCGACTCTGGACGCGCGTCGAATCCGGTCGCCCCGGCACCACGGATCCCGATGGACGATGCGCGGGATCGAGGCCGGGAACGACGCTCGGCGCGTCCACGCCGGATGGGCGAAGCGGAAGTCGCGACCCGTTTGGGCGAGCGCTCGGCGTCCAAGTCGAGCGTGCGGCCCGCGGGAGATGCAACGCATTCTCGAGGTGGCGCGCGTCCGAAATCGACGTCGAAGGGTCAGACGGCGCTGCGACCTCCGCCGAGCCCATCTAGGCCGCCCGGTGCTCGACGACGTAGGCGGCCAGGTTGCGGACGTTCGAGAAGATCTTCCGATTCTGCTCGTCGTCGGCCTTGATGCGCACGCCGTACTTCTTGTCGATCGCCATCGCCAGTTCGAGCGCGTCGATCGAGTCGAGGCCCAGCCCTTCCACGAAGAGCGGCTCGTCGCTGTCGATGTCGGTGGCGTCGACGTCCTCGAGCATCAAGGCGTCGATGATCAGCGCCTTGAGCTCGTTCTCCAAATCGTTGTCGCTCATGTTTCCTCATTGCGCCGGCGACCGGCACCGGCTCGCGCACGCCCTACGGCCGCGTGCGCTCGAACTTCAATGGCTGGGGCTCGAAAGCTCCGGAGTCGTCAGCACATCAGATTCCGTTCCACATCCCGTCCGGCAGCTGGGCGCGGCTCGCGAGCTTCAGGTGTGACCGCGCGTCCACACGCCTCGCCCCTCGCCGAGCTGACACCCAAGGCCCGGCGCGGCCCGGATTGTTCAGACGTCGGGCCCCTTCGGCAAGCCCTCGAGGGCCCGCGAGCGGGTAACTCCTGCATTCGGGCGCCGCTCGCATCCCCACTCGGTTGCTCGTCGCTCAGATACTTCCTGGATCCTCGCTCCTCGCGCCTTGCGAGCGGGGTGCATCGGCGCCCTCGGTGCGACGAAGTTCCCCATTCGCGGGCCCTAAGCCGAGCGGGGCAGCTCGTAGCGGCGGCGCACCGAGGCCCAGAGCCGCTGCTGGAAGGGGTTGTCGTCCCGCCACACGTCGCCCGCGAGCACGGAAGTCAGCCCTCGCCGCAGCTCCGGATCCTGGTCGACCGTGAAGAAGAGCCCAGGCAGCAAGCGCCGCTGGTAGAGCGAGAGGATCAGCGTGGCGAACACGCTGTAGCCGTGGTTCATGTGTGCGGCGTGGGCCTCCATCAGCGCCGGATCGCCCTCCCGCTCGCTCCTCAGCGCCGGCAGCAGGTCGTCCACGGCGTGGGCGGCGCCCAGCATGCCGAACGAGACGCCGGACGAGAACACCGGGTCGAGGAAGCAGGCCGCGTCCCCGACGCACGCCCATCGGCGCCCGTGGGGGCGCTGGTTGTGGAAGCTGAAGGCGCCGGCGCGGTAGTGCGGCGTCTCTGGCCGTGCGCCCTCCAGCCAGCGGCTCAGCTCCGGGCTACGCGCGATCTCCGCGTCCAACCAGTCGTCGGCGATGCCCTTCTTTCGGGTGACCAAGCCCACGCTCAGCCGCCCGCCGCCCAGCGGGATGGCCCAGAGCCAGCCGTCGTCCACGAAGAAGATGCCGGTCGCGGCCAGCTCCTCGGCCACCGACGAGCGCAAGTCGATGTAGTGCCGGAAGACCGCCGCCAGCCCGAAGTCATCGATGCGCTGGCGCGTGCGGTGTCGCCGGGCGAGGAACGAGTCCTGCCCGGTCGCGTCGATCAGATAGCGGCCGCGGTAGCGCTCGCGCTCGGTGCGCACCCACACGCCGTTCTCGCCGAGCTCGACGTCGATGACGGTCTCGCCCTCACGGACCTCCGCCCCGACCGCGCCGGCTCGCTCGAGGAGCATGTGGTCGAACGACGCACGCTCGACCTGGTAGGCGTGATCGGCCGTCCCGGCGAGCGCGTCGGCGAAGGGATAGGCCGCGCGGCTGCCTCGGGCCTCGTCGTAGAAGACGGCGCCGTGCTTGTACAGGTGCTGCGGCTCCCCGCGGAGCTCCACGCCCAGCCGCTCGAAGACCTGCAGATCGCAGGGCAGGAGCGACTCGCCGACGTGGAAGCGCGGGAAGATCGCCTTCTCCAGCACGAGCACGCGCGCGCCACCCGCGGCGAGGAGATTGGCGGCCGTCGAACCGCTCGGCCCACCGCCGAGCACAACTACGTCATAGAGGCTGAACATCGAACCTACCCTGATCAGGCCTTTTGTAAGACCAGGGACGTGTTGATGCCACCGAACGCGAAGTTGTTGCTCATCACGAGCGTGGGTCGCGCCTCCCGCGGGCTCCCCAAGATGTAGTCCAACGGCGCACACCGCGGATCGACCTCGTCGAGGTTCTTGGTCGGCGCGAGGAAGCCGTCGCGCATCATGGCGACGCAGAGGCCGACCTCGATGGCGCCGCAGGCGCCGAGGCTGTGGCCCATGAACCCTTTGACCGAGCTGACGGGCGTCCGATCGCCGAAGACGGCGTGCATGGCGTGGCTCTCGGCGATGTCGCCGACCTCCGTCGCGGTGGCGTGCGCGTTCACGTACTCGATGGCGTCCGCGCTCACCCCGGCGTCCTCGAGCCCGAGCCGCACCACGGCCGCCATTCCGTCGGCGGAGGGGTTGGTCACGTGGGTCCCGTCGCAGTTGGTCCCGTAGCCGAGGAGCTCGGCGTGCACGTGCGCGCCGCGGCGCCGAGCCCGCTCGTAGTCCTCGAGGATGATGGTCCCGGCGCCCTCGGCGATGACCAGCCCGTCGCGCGCGGCGTCGAAGGGACGCGGGCTCTCGGAAGGCCGCTCGTTGTAGCGCGTCGAGGTCGCGTACATGATGTCGAACACGCCGGCGTGGGTCCAATGCAGCTCCTCGGCCCCGCCGCAGATCATCACGTCCGCCTTGCCGGATCGGATCGCCTCCAGCCCGGCACCGATCGCCTGGCTCCCGCTCACGCAGGCGGCGCAGGTGGTCACCACCCTCCCCTGCACGCCGTAGTACTGGGCCAGGTTCGCCGCGCAGGTGTGGCTCATGAACTTGAGGAAGCTGGTCGAGCTGAGCCCCTCGAAGCTGTCGTGCGCGAAGAGCGGGCGCGCGAAGTCGACGTAGGCGCTGGAGCTGCCGTGGGTCGAGCCGTAGGCCAGGCCCGTCCGCGGATGGCTGAGCTCGTCCTCCTCGAGCCCGGCGTCCTCGATGGCCTGCTCCGTGGCGGTCAGCGCCAGCCGCGCCACCCGGCCCATGCTGCGGATCTTCTTGCGGTCCTTGCCGGCCAACCGGACGCCGGTGACCTGCCCCGCCAGCCGCGTCGCGAGGTGACCGATGGCGTCCCACTCGGGCTGCGGTCGCACGCCGCTCCGGTCCTCCCGGAGCCCGCGGGAGACCTCGTCGAGCGAGCAGCCGATCGGCGTGGTCAGGCCGATCCCGGTGATCACCACCCGTCGCACGTCGTCCTCGCCGGTCGAAGGTCGCTCGAGGGAACCACCACCTAGGCGAGCCCCCCGTTGACGCCGATCACCTGCCCGGTGATGTAGGCGGCCGCGTCGCTGACGAGGAAGGCCACCACCGCCGCCACCTCGTCGGGCGTCCCGACCCGGCGCATCGGCACGGCCTTGAGGATGTGCTCCATGGGCGCGTCCTCGAGCATGTCCGTCTCGACGGGCCCGGGCGCCACGGCGTTCACCGTGATCTTCCGCTTGGCCAGCTCGAGCGAGAGCGCCTTGGTGGCGCCGATCAGCCCGGCCTTGGCCGCGGAGTAGTTCACCTGCCCGCGGTTTCCGATCACGCCGCTGACGCTGGCGATGTTGACAATCCGCCCCCAGCGGCGGCGCACCATCGGCATCACCAGCGGCTGGGTCACGTTGTAGAAGCCGTCCAGCGTCGTCCGGGTGACCACGCGCCAGTCCTCGAGGGTCATGCTCGGGAAGTTCGTGTCCCGGGCCAGCCCCGCGTTGTTCACCACCACGCCGATCGGCCGTGAGTCCTCCATGAGCCGGCTCAGCGCCTCGTTCGTCGCGTCGGGATCGGTCACGTCGAAGCGCGCCAGCTCCGCCTCGCCGCCCTCGCGCTCGATGGCCTCTTTCACCGCCAGCGCGGCGTCCTCGCGCCGCTGGTAATTCACGATCACCGGGTGACCGGCGGCGGCGAGCGCCCGCGCGATGGCGGCCCCGATGCCCCGGCTCGCTCCCGTGATCAGCGCGCGTGTTTCCTTCATCGTTCGCTCCGGCTCCCGCGCGACTGTCAGGGCTCGAACGCCAGCTCTGCGCACATCCCGGCCCGCCCGGGCAGCGCGAACGAGACCGGCCCCGCCCGCTGGGCCAGGAGCGCGTCCACCAGGGCGAGCCCCGCCGCGGCGCAGTTCCGGCCCAGCTCCTCCGGCATCGCCGCGGCGTCGAGCGGCTCCTTCGCCGCCCGCAGAATCGCTCAGGCGCGCCCGCGGCACCGACGTGGACGACACGGCCGGCGCGTCGACCGAGAGCGCCACCCCGATCGCCAGCGCGTCGTGTCGGCCGAAGCGGTCGAGCGGCTCCGGCGGCCGATCGTCGGCCACGGCGAGGATCAGCGAGCCTCCCTCGACGTCCAGGTACGCCCACGCTTCGAGCAGCGACACCTCGAACGAGCGCTCACCGCCCGCGATGGCCGCCGAGAAGCTCGTGTTCGCGGTGCCGATGGAGACCAGCCCGCTGGCGGCGTTGTGCACGCTGTTCTTGAAGCGGTTCGGGCTGAGCTTGCCCTCCTCTTCGTAGAGCATGCGGAGCAGCGTCACCATCGTCTCGATCTCGCCCAGGCTCGAGCCGTAGACGGTCGGCACGGTCGCCAGATCGAGATCGGCTTCCTTCGCGGCTTGCTCCACCACCTCGCCCAGCATGTTGGCGAAGCGGCTCGAGCCGCGCTTGAGCCTCCCGTCGACGATGGCGCAGCGCGGCTTCACCACCTCCGGGTCCGGCCGGCCCTCCCGCCACGCGCTCACGTCGGCGAACCCCGGCGACCAGAGCCCGAGCCCCGTCACGTAGAGAGGCTTCATCCGCGCGCTCCGATCAACACGCTCACGTTGCTCCCGCCGAACGCGAAGGAGTTGCTGAGCACCCGCCGAACCCGCGCCTCGGCAGCATCCCGCTGCACGCGGATCCGGACCTCGGGGTCGAGCGGATCGCAGCCGAGCGTCGCCGGGAGGCGTCCGGAGAGGATGGCGTGTACGGCGAAGACCGCCTCCGTACCGCCGGCCCCGCCGAGCAGATGCCCGGTGTAGCCCTTGGTCGAGCTCACCGGCACGCGATCGCCGAAGAGCGCCTCGATCGCGCGGGCCTCGGCCTCGTCGTTGAGCTTCGTGGCCGTCCCGTGCGCGTTGATGTGGTCGATATCCGTCGGCTCGAGGCCGGCCTGCGCCAGCGCGCGCTCCATCGCCTCGCGCGCGCCGCGCCCCGTCG
Source organism: uncultured Pseudomonadota bacterium (assembly GCA_963832725.1). Taxonomy (GTDB): domain Bacteria; phylum Myxococcota_A; class Polyangia; order Polyangiales; family Sandaracinaceae; genus JAEZBP01. The sequence goes on along the minus strand of CAWHVG010000002.1, from coordinate 640,075 downwards.
GCTCCGGCGAGCTCATCCGGTAGGCGTCGGCCGACTCGCCCACCCCGAGAACCGCGACCTCCGAGTCACCCTCTCGCTCCATCAGCAGGAAGGCGGCGCCCTCGCCGATGTTGATGCCGTCCCGCTCGGCGCCGAAAGGCCGGCAGGGCGTCGACGAGAGGATCCCCAGGCTGTGGAAGCCCTGGAGCGTCATCCGGGTGAGGCTGTCGATGCCGCCGACCAGCACCGCGTCCGCGACCCCCGCCTCCATCAGCCGCATCGCCGAGGCGGCGACCTTCCCGCTCGACGAGCACGCCGTCGACACCACGTAGGAGGGCCCGCGAACGCCGGCGACCTCGGCCAGCAGATTCCGAAGGCCGCGAAGTTGTGCTGGCGGTGGTAGTCGAAGCTGGCCGGGATGCTGCCCGTCTCGAGCCAGGCGAAGAAGGCCTGCTCCGTCTGCTCCAGCCCGCCCGTGCTGGTGCCGAGCACGATGGCGACCCGGCTCGTACCCCAGCGCGCGACGGCTCTGTCGACGGCCTCGCGCACCTCGGCGAACGCCATCATCCCGATGCGCGCCAGCCGCGTGTCGTAGCTCGCCAGCCCGGCGTCGAGCGGAGGAAGCTCACCGGGCACGGCCCCGACCACCGTCTCCATGGTCACCGGCAGCGGCGAGGGACCGAGCCCGCTCCGCCCCGCGTCGAGGCCGGCGAGGACCTCTGCCGTCGAGCGCCCGAGGGCGTTGACGAGCGACCACGCGGTGATGGGAACGGGGCGTCTCCGGATCACGATCGGCACGGCTTAACCCAAGCCCCCATGGTCTTCAAGCGTGGCCGTCGGCCTCTCGCGGGAGGCCCCGGCTCGACCCGGGGAGTATGATGGGAGCGGTCAGGATCCTTGATGGGGCTCTTCGCGACGTGGTACAAGACGTCGCCCGGTGGCGGGAAGAGCCCCGGTTCGCTCGAACGAGCAGGAGGACGGGATGGACTGTCGGAAGTTGGCTTTGACTATGGCGGGCGTCATGCTCGCTCTCTACGGATGTGACAACGGTGGCGGCGGCAGCGACGCTGGCGGCGGCGACGACGGTGGCGTGACCGTGCCGCCGGGTTCGGCGTTGTTCCCAGCGCGCGACATGCACTGCGCGCCGGGCGACGACACGCCGCCCTGCCACACGACAGTGCCGGCGCTGACCGCCGCCCAGCGTGTGCACCCGGAGCCGATGGACATGTCGAACGCGACGATGACCTTCGTCGTGAACACGCTGTCCATCCCCGAGGCGACCTCGGACGGCGTGGCCGCCGGGTTCAACCTCGACGGGCTCGACAGCGGCATGGGCTCCGACGCGCCGGACGCCACCTGCGAGGAGATTCAGCCGGATTTCACGTCGGGCACGGATCCCAATCAGGTCGGCGTCGACAACGCGCTCCAGGGTCTCGTCAGCGCACTCAGCGCGATCGCTGGCAACCTCGACGACACCCTGGCGATGCAGATCGCCTCCGGCTCGGTCCTCCTCATGATCGAGGTGACCGGCATCGACAGCCTGACCTACGACTCGGCGGTCCAGATCCAGCTCTTCCGCGGCAGCGTGACCGGCGGCAGCGGCGACGCCTGCACGACGGACACGGACTGCACCACCGCGGGCGAGACCTGCCACGGCACCGCCTGCCAGCCGGCACCGATGATCGGCAGCGACGGCCTCCTCGCCGCCGACCAGACCTTCGGCACGATCCAGAACCTGGGCGACCCGGTGCCGGGTGACATCTTCGCCGGCCGGCTCCGCGCCGTGACCCCCGGCCTCAGCCTCTCGATCACCGCGAGCGGCCAGACCATCGAGCTCATGGTCCGGAACCCCGAGGTTCGCTTCAACATCGCGGCCGATGGCCTCACCGAGGGCAACATCGGTGGCGTCCTCAAGGTCGATGACCTCGCCATGGCCGCAGGCATGATCGACATGAGCTACTCCTCCTTGGTTCACAGCTACGCAGACGGGATCGCGGACATCAACCCGACGGCTGACGACCCGGCGACCTGCGACTCGCTCTCGGTCGGCATCCTCTTCGGAGCGACCACGGCGATGCGCAACCCCATGTGATCGTCGCACCCTGAGTGCGAGCAAGACCGGAAGGGACTGGCTTCGGCCGGTCCCTTCCTCGTTTTGGGATCCACGATCGAACGCTCCTCTGAGTAAGGACTCTGATCCCCACGATGCGCATCGACCCCACGCGTGAGGTCTACGGACCATGGCCCATCAACCCCGACTGGTCATGGGCGCAGGTGTGTCCTGGTCGGTGTCATTCGCACCAAAATCGTGAAGAGAAGCAGAACGCGTTGATTGGTGCGCAGAGTTCGGGCACCATCTCCTTCGGAGGTCGTTGATGGGGCACGCTGACCCCGTTGGGGGCAAGAACCCACAGTCGCCGCCGCGCGTCATCCCGTTCGGCAAGTACCTTCTGCTCGACCGCATCGCGGTCGGCGGCATGGCCGAGGTGTACACGGCCAAGTCGTTCGGCATCGAAGGCTTCGAGAAGATCATCGCGATCAAGCGGATCCTCCCCACGATGGCGGAGGACAACGACTTCATCACGATGTTCATCGACGAGGCGAAGATCGCGGGTCACCTGACGCACGCGAACATCGTCCCGATCTACGAGCTCGGGAAGATCGGCGAGTCGCACTACATCGCCATGGAGTACGTCTGGGGGAAGGATCTCCTCCAGATCATGAACCGCTTCCGGCGGATGCGGCGGCACATGCCGCCCGTGATGTCCGCCTGGATCGCGTCGAAGATGCTCGAGGGCCTCGACTACGCGCACCGCAAGCGCGATCGACACGGCCGCCCGATGGGCATCATCCACCGCGACGTGTCGCCGCAGAACTGCCTCGTCTCGTACGAAGGGCAGATCAAGCTCATCGACTTCGGCATCGCCAAGGCCGCCAGCCGCAACACCAAGACCCAGGCGGGCGTCCTCAAGGGCAAGTTCGGCTACATGAGCCCCGAGCAGGTCCGCGGGAACCCCGTCGATCACCGCTCGGACATCTTCGCCGTCAGCACCTGCCTGCACGAGATGCTGACCGGCGAGCGGCTCTTCGTGGGCGAGAGCGACTTCTCGACGCTGGAAAAGGTCCGCAACGCCGACGTGGTGCCGCCCTCGAACGTCCTCGCCGAGATGCCCCCGGAGCTCGAGGAGATCCTGATGAAGGGTCTCGCGCGCGACCCGGACGAGCGCTGGCAGACGGCCGGCGAGATGCAGGAGGCGCTGCAGCGTTTCATCGCCCTCTCGCGGCCGCCCTTCGGCACCTCGAAGCTGAACACCTGGATGCGAACCGCGTTCGCACCCGAGATCGCCAAGGAGAAGTCGCGGCTCGACAGCTTCTCCAAGATCGGCCATCCGGGCGTGCCCGCCGCGCCGCAGCCGCGCGTGCCGGCGCTCTCCAGCACCTCGCCCCAGAATCCGGCCGCCCGCCGGCCGTCGCCCCAGAAGGTCGCGTCGCTCGACGATTTCGCCGACATGTCGTCGATCGCCGACGAGGACGACGACGATTTCGGCGGCGAGGCGACGATGATCACCTCGTCTCCTTTCGACGCGATGCAAGAGGCCAACGAGAGCCTCGAGGAGATCGCCGAGCAGCCGACCCAGAATCTTCTTCGCAGCCGACGAGCTCGAGGAGATTCAGGAGGACGCCTCCGCGACGCAGACCCCGGCCGGCAGCCTCTCGAGCCCGGCACCGGCAGCGCGCATGCCTCCGCCGCGTCCGATCGGCTCTCCGGGTCCGGCGCCGGCACCGATGGCCGCACCCGCCTCGGACGGAGGTGCCAAGCCGACGCTGCGGTTGGACATGTCCGGCGGGCCGCCCGCGCCGATGCCCATGCCGCAGCCGTCGCCCACGCCGGCGTCGGGGCAGGACATGTTCGCGCCGCCGCCGGGGGCCACGCCGGCTCCGAATCGGCAGCGCAACCTCGAGACGATGGAGATCGAGCGCCCCGGCCAGATGGCTCCCCCCGCCAAGAAGAAGGGCGGGATGGGCAAGCTGATCGCCATCCTCGCGGCGGTGGCGGTTCTCGTGCTGGTGATCACGATCGGCGGTGCGCTCGTCCTCTTCGGCGGAGAGGAGACGGGCACGATCTCGGTCAACGTCTCGCCTGAGCGCGCGGAGGCCAACATCTTCGTCGACGGGGTCCCGCGGGGCCATGCGCCGCTCACCATCCCGAACGTCCCCTCGGGCACCCACGCCGTCCAGGTGCGGGCGGAAGGCTTCCAGACCGCGACCCGAAGCATTCCGGTCACCGGCGACGGCACCGTGCTGATCGACGTCTCGCTGGAGCCCGACACCGCGGCGGCCGCGGCGCCGCCCGCGCCCGTGGTCACACCGCCTCCGGCCGCTCCGGCGGAAGAGGAGCCGTCGGAGCCCGTCGCGGCGGCGGAAGAGGCCGAGCCGGAGCCCGAAGCCGAGCCCGAGCCCGAACCGGAGCCCGAGCCCGAGCGGGTGGCACAGGCTCCGCGGCCCCCGCGTCACGCACGAAGCGACTCGCAGACCGACACGCATCGCGCTCCCCCGCGCTCGCGGCCCCAGCGGGTCGAACGAGGCGGCGCGTCCCTGATGATCCAGACCCTGCCCTGGGCTCGGGTCTTCGTCGACGGCCGCGACACCGGTCGCAACACGCCGGTGCGCCAGCTCCGCGTCTCCCCCGGTCACCACACCATCGGGCTGCGCACCAACGACGGGACCATGCACACCGTGCAGGTCGACGTGCAGGCGGGTCAGACTCAGCGCATCGTGCGGCAGCTCTGACGCTCGGGTCGCCGACGGCTGAGACTTCCCGTCGCGACGGCCCGCGGCACGCGGACTGAGACGCTGCCTCATGACCGCGGCCCGCCCCGGATCCGCTCTCGCGCCGCGCTCGCTACGCTCGCGATTCGCTCGAGCGGATCCCCCGACGGGCCTTGGGATGCGGTCTCCGTCGGCTTCTTCTGGGTGAAAGAGGGCTCGGTGCGCGGGGGCCGCAGCGGCACGCGGCTCTCGTTGGCTACCGCGACGCACCGAAATCCAAACTGCGGGATTTCGGCACGACGCGGAGGCGACGGGCGCGACTTGCGGCGGCCCACGCGCTGCGGGCCCAGGTGATCGTAGGTCGGGTCGCTCGACAGTAGGGCGGATGCGTGATCGTGGTCTGGATCGCGGGGCGCGATCATGCGCCGTGGGCCGGCCGTGGGCTCGCGAGCGCGGTCGGTCGACCGTGGGCCGGCTGCGTGATCGGGGTCTGGATCGGCGCGATCATGCGCCGTGGGCCGTGGTCTTGATCGCGAGCGCGGTCGTGCGCCGTGGGCCGGATGCGTGAAGGCGGTCCGGCGAGGGCTCTGCCCTCCGTTTACGCTCGATGTGCGCGGGATGTCGAGGCAGCGCGCCGTCAGGGCTTGGTTTTCTTGCGCCGGCGCGGCGGGCGGCTCTTGCGAGGCGGTTCCTTGCGCTCCGGCTCGAGCCCGACCTTCAGTCGCCTCGCCACCGCCTGCTGCTGCCGCCGTTTGTAGGCGTCGTGGCTGGCGTCGCCCATCTCGTTGGCCTGCTCGGTCTCGCGGTCGATGATCTGGAACTCGGTCTGGCCGAAGATCACCTGACCGAGCGCCCACGCCGCCGGCGGCGCCTGGTCCATGACTTCCTGCGGAACCCGCACCGGCATGTCGACGACGAAGTGGACGACCCGATAGGTCGGCGCGGTGAACTGGTTGTCGATCCGCGGCCCGTTGGTGTCTTCCTCGAAATCCGGCGCGAGCTGGAGCTGCGGCAGCAACGTGGACAGGTGCTCCTGCGACTCGCAGTAGCGGCGGAAGGGGAAGAGCGTGTTCGTCGACTCCCGCGGCACCACGTAGTTGAAGGGGAAGACGTGCCGCATCAGGTAGTTCAGCGTCGGAAAGATGTCCTCGGGCGCGCGGGTGACGATGCGAAAGCGCAGCTTGTCGTAGATCTGCGCCGCATGCGTCTCGGGCTTGCTGAGCAGCTTCGTGTAGAGCGAGTCCTTGTTCTTCCGCCCGCCGATGAACTCGAGGATGGGGAAGCCGCGCGCCAGCATGCCGCCGATCACCCGGTAGACCTTCTGCTCGACCAGGTGGAAGAGCTCCTGGTCGGAGATCGGCAGCATGAAGAGCAGCTCGCGCGCCTCGAGGTGATGGATGATGTGCATCACCTTCAAGATCGTGCAGGCGCAGAGCTGCCGGTGGCCCTTGCCGGACGCCAGCATCAGGAGCTCGGGCACGTCCTTCTGCGCGACCGCCTTCGGGATCGGGAAGTCGAAGTTGCGGCGCAGGTAGCTGATCGCGGAGTTCTTGATCGCCTCCAACCGAGCGCTGTGCGCCGGCTGCGCGACGTCGATCTCGTGCGCGCCGAGGAACTCCAGCACCTCCCGCGGCTCGACGAAGTTCAGGCGGTGCCAGTCGATGACCGAGCCGCCGCGCATGACCAGGCGGATCGACTCGAGATCCGCGAGGCTGAGCTCGTCGAGAGGGCGGAGGCGGTCCGGCGCGCTGCTCATGGGTCCGCGACCCTACACCCCGTGAGGATCAGTGGCGAGTCGAGGTCGGCGTGGATCGCGAGGCGTCCGCCGAGTGGGTCGGCGTGCTCGTCCGGCCGAGCGCCAGCGTGCTGAAGAAGATCCCGAAGGTGATACCGAGCACGAGGAGGTTGCCCCAGAACGCGCCGTTGCAGCCCGTCATCGAGAGCCCCGCCATCGCAAGGGTCGTCATGGAGAGCATCCTGACCACCGGTACCTCCGTGCTTCGAGACCGTCCGTGCCGACCTCCGCGACCACACAACCTACATGTGCCGCGGATGTAAGACTTGTCGCACACCGGTCGACGAGCGTCCAGTTCTTATCAGAGGCTTTCTGGCCCCGCCACGAAAAAGCCCCAGAGCGAATATCTCGCCTCGGATCCCGCCCCCGCTCGTGAAGGCCGCGGCAGGCGCACGATCCGGTGACATTCGCCGGGCACGTACGCGCCATCTTGCGAATTGCAGGCGACGCGCGAGACTACAGCGCAATGACCGAACAGAAGCCCCTCGAGCGCTCCGAGCGCTTGCCGCTGCTCCCCTTGCGCAACTCGGTCCTCTTCCCGGCGTCCGTGGTGCCGGTGAACGTGGGTCGCCCGCGCTCGGTGCGCCTCATCGAGGAGTCGTTCGGACGGGACCGCCCCACGATCGGCGTCGTGGCGCAGCTCACCGCCGACACCGAGGACCCCACCTTCCAGCAGATCCACCACCTCGGGACCGTGGCGCGCGTCCTCAAGGTGATCCGCCTCAGCAGCGGGAACTACTCGGTGGTTCTGCAGGGCATCACCCGGATGCGGATCGACACGCCGCACGGGCGCGAGCCCTACATGAGCGCGACCGTGAGCCGCATCCACGAGCCGCCGGTGCGGGACGTGGAGGTGGACGCGCTGGCCGCCCACCTCCGGCAGCTCGCCAAGAAGCTGCTCGACGTCCTCCCGCACCTGCCGCGCGAAGCGAGCGCCGTGCTCGAGAACGTGCACGACCCGGGCGCGCTGGCCGATCTGGTGGCGAGCAACCTGCCGATCGGCACCTCCGCCAAGCAGCAGGTCCTCGCGCTGCTCGACGTCCGCGAGCGCCTGCGCAAGGTGACCGAGCTCGTCGGGCGCCAGTCGCAGGTCTACGAGGTCAAGAAGGAGATCTCGACGATGGTGCAGGAGGAGATGTCGCGCACCCAGCGCGAGTTCCTGCTCCGCCAGCAGATGAAGGCGATCCGCCGAGAGCTCGGCGAGGCCGACGACGACGACGAGATCGAGAACCTGCGCGACAAGATCGCGCGCGCGGAGATGCCGTCCGAGGCGGAGAAGGCCGCGCGCCGGCAGCTCCGCCGCATGCGCTCGATGAACCCCGCCGGCGCCGAGTACCAGGTGGCCCGCAACTACGTGGAGTGGCTCGGCGATCTGCCGTGGGCGAAGAACACGCCCGTGCGACTCGACGTCGGCGAAGCGCGCCGCGTCCTCGACGAGGACCACCACGGCCTCGAGACGGTCAAGAAGCGGATCCTCGAGTTCATCGCCGTCCGCAAGCTCAAGAGCGAGATCCGGGGGCCGATCCTCTGCTTCGTCGGCCCGCCCGGCGTCGGCAAGACCTCCCTCGGGCGCTCCATCGCGCGTGCGATGGGCCGCAACTTCGTGCGGGTCGCGCTCGGCGGCGTGCAGGACGAGGCGGAGATCCGCGGCCACCGCCGCACCTACGTCGGCGCCTATCCGGGTCGCATCATCGCGGGCCTCAAGGAGGCCGGCGCGCGAAACCCGGTGATGCTCCTCGACGAGGTCGACAAGCTCGGCAACGACTTCCGCGGCGACCCCGCGAGCGCGCTGCTCGAGGTGCTCGATCCGGAGCAGAATTCAGGGTTCGCCGATCACTACCTCGATGTGCCGTTCGATCTCTCGCAGGTGCTCTTCATCGGCACGGCGAACCGGCTCGACACCATCCCGCGGCCGCTCCTCGACCGCATGGAGCTCATCGAGCTGCCCGGCTACACGCGCGACGAGAAGCAGGCGATCGCCCGGCAGTTCCTGGTGCCCAAGCAGCTCTCCGAGCACGGCCTGAGCCCCGAGCGCCTCGATCTGACCGACGAGGGCATCGACGTCATCGTCGACCTCTACACGCGCGAGGCGGGCGTCCGAAACCTCGAGCGTCTGGTGGCCTCGGTGTGCCGCGCCGTCGCCGTGCGCTTGGCGGAGGGCGAGGACGTTCAGCAGCTCGCCGGGCCCGAATACGTCGAGGAGGTCCTCGGCCCGCCGCGCTACGACAAGCAGATCGCCGAGAAGATCGGGCGCCCCGGCGTCTCGACCGGCGTGGCGTGGACACCGGGCGGCGGTGACATCCTCTTCGTCGAGTCGACCCAGATGCCGGGCAGCGGCCGTCTGCACCTGACCGGCAGCGTGGGCGACGTGATGAAAGAGTCGGTGTACGCGGCGTTCACCTACATCCGCGCTCGCGCCGAAGAGCTCGGGCTCGACCCGGAATTCCTGACGAAGACCGACATCCACATCCACCTTCCGGGCGGCGCCATCCCCAAGGACGGTCCGGCGGCGGGGGTGGCGGTCTTCGTCTCGCTCGCGTCGATGCTGACCAAGCTCGCGGTCCGGCCGGACGTAGCGATGAGCGGCGAGATGACGCTCCGCGGCGCGGTCTTGAAGGTCAGCGGCATCAAGGAGAAGTGCCTCGCGGCGCAGCGGGCCGGCCTGAAGCACGTGCTGCTCCCCTCGCGCAACGAGCCGGACCTCGAAGAGGTGCCGGACGCCATCAAAAGAGAGCTCCAGATCCACCTCATCTCGAGGATCGACGAGGTGCTCCCGCTGGTGCTCGAGCTCCCGGCAACGCCGAGCTCCGATGGGCAAGAGCAACCGGTCGCCCAGGGGTGATCGCGAGATCGTTCGCAGAGCGCGCGGTGGAACGCCCGGCGCGCTCGCGTGTTCGATCCCCGACACCACGATGAGCGCGATGCAGCACGAGAGCCGAGAGCGGCGCCGCAACACGGCTCGCGTGATCCCGCCGGCGGGGCGTGGGCGTTCGGCCCGTGGGACCGCGAACGGACGAGCCTCTTCGCGCCGAGCCCCGACCCGCGCCCGCCCATGCCCGGCGGCAAGCAGCGAGCTACGCCTTTCGCGCTCGCCCCTTCACTCGATGGGGGCCGAGTGCGGCGCACGCTGAGGCAGCGCTCCACCATCGCCGCGTTGGTGGTCGGTGCGCTCACGGGCCTGGGACTCTGTCTGTCTCCCCTGCTCGGCACCCCCGGTGTCGAGAGCGCGCTCGTCCTCGGCATCGTGCTGCCGCCCTTCTGCGGCGCGATCGGCGCGCGGGTCGTGGACCGGCTCCGCAAGGAGGGCGGCGCGCCCGAGGCCGCCGAGGTGATCGCCGACGCGGTGGGCGGCGCGATCGCGGTGCTGGCGGTCCCGACGATCTTGCTCGGCCTGAACACCTTGCGCGTCCCGGTGTGCGCGCCGGTCGAGGGGATGACCTTCCTCCTGCTCGGGCCGGGCATCGGCGTCGTGCTCGCAGCCACACTGGGCGCCGGCATCGCCGCCATCGTGCCAAAGCCGCGCGTCGCGACCACCCTCGCCGTGCTCGCGCCCTTCGCCGCGATCGGCCTGGCGCTGGCTCGCTTCTACGCGACACCGGCGATCTTCGCGTACGGCCACTTCTTCGGGTACTTCCCGGGCACCCTCTACGACCCCGACGTCACCGTCACGCTCGCATACGTGACCTTCCGCGCCCTCAGCCTGGCGTGGATCCTCGGCATGTGGGCCGGCCTGGCAGCGATCTGGGATCCCGAAGCGCAGCGACCGCGCGTCGCCGTGCTCTTCCGGCGCTGGCGGCTGGCGCTGGCCTCGGCACTCTGCCTCGCGGCGGCGCTCGGCGGCATCGCCTACGGGACCGCGCTCGGCCACCACAGCACGCCCGAGTCGATCGCCGAAGCGCTCGGCGGACGCCTCGAGAGCGAGCGCTGCGTCGTCGTCTTCCCGCGCGAGATGCCGCGGGGCGACGCCCGCCGGATTGGCCGCGACTGCGACGTGCGGGTGGAGCAGGCCGAGCGGGTCCTCGGCGTACGGCACGCGGCGCCGATCACCGCGTTCTTCTTCCGCAACGCGGACGAGAAGCGCGCGCTGATGGGCGCCTCGAACACGTACATCGCGAAGCCGTGGCGGAACGAGGTCTACCTGCAGACCGGCGCCTGGCCGCATCCCGTGCTCTTCCACGAGATCGTGCACGTCGTCGTGGGCGCCGTCGGCCGCGGCCCCTTCCGCATCTCGGGGGGCCTCGGGGGCTTCTTCCCGTCTCCGGGCGTGATCGAAGGCGTGGCGGTGGCGATCGCGTGGGAGCCGCAGGAAGGGCTGACCCCGCATCAGTGGGCGCGCGCGATGCTCGATCTGGACCTCGCGCCCTCCCTCGCCGACGTGGACGGGTTGTCGTTCCTGCTCCAGCCGGCCAGCCGCGCCTACACCGCCAGCGGCTCGTTCGTGCGCTGGATGCTGGACACCGAAGGGAGCGCCGCCGTCCGGCGCCTCTACCGGACCGGCAGCTTCGAAGCCGCGTTGGGCCGCCCGATGGTCGAAGCGGAGCGCGACTGGCACCGCTATCTCCGCGAGGAAGTCGACCTGCCACCACAAGCGCGGGCCTTGGCGGAGCTTCGTTTCTCCCGACCGGGCATCTTCGGTCAGATCTGCCCGCATCGCATCGCGAACCTGCGCAGCGAGCTCTCCTCGGACCTCGCCGCCGGCGACGATCGCTCCGCCGGGCAGAAATGCGGCGCCATCCTGGAGCTCGACGGCGGCCAAGCCAGCGCCCGCGCGCTCCTCGTGGGCATTCTCGCCCGACTCGGGAACACGGATCGCGCCGAGGCGGAGCTCGCTTCGCTCGTCGGCCCGCCCTCCGCCGCGGTGCCGCTCGTCCTCTCGGCGCGACAGGCGCTGGCGGACGCCCGCTGGCTGCGCGGCGAGGACGCTGGGGCAGCGGAGCTGTACGCGTCGCTGCTGAGCGAGCCGATGACCGACCAGGACGCGCGGCAGATCGAGGTGCGCCAGCTCGCGATCGAAATGGGCGGCCGCGGCGAACGAGCGCTCCGCGGCCTCTTGGTCCCGCACCGCGATCGCACCAACGATGCCGTGACGGCAATGGCGCACGTCTCCGCGCTCGAGCGCGTCCGCACCGACGGCCTGGCACCCTACCTCGCAGCCCGCCAGCTCAGCTTCCGCAACCGCTTCGACCTCGCCCTACCCCGCATCCGCGAGGCCCGCTCACGAGGCCTGTCCACCGCGCGCCTTCGCACCGAGGCGCGCCGCATGGAAGCGATCGCCACCTTCGCCACCGGCGCCGTCGACGAATCGACCCACCTCTGGCGCCGCATCCTCCACGACGAAGCCAGCACGGCCGCCGAGCAGCTCGAGGCGCGCGACTGGCTGACTCGCATCCGCCTGACCCACTGACTGATCCAGCCCTCCCCCCTCGAGGCGCTGTCGTCGAGCCCTCCCTCGGGGCTCTCTCTCTCGGCTCGCGCTACCGAACGAGACGTTCACCGAGGGAGGCCATCGCCATCCGCGCGAGCCGGGAGCCGGGACCGTCCGGAGCGACGAGAATCCGCGCACGCAGGCGCTGGGCCGCTTCACTCGGACGCGGGGGACGCAGGCTCCGACGGATCGGCCACCGGCTCGGCATGGGCATGGGCCGCCGAATCGGCCGAGCCCGTAGAATCCGCCGAGCCCGTCGAATCCGCCGGGCCGTCCGAGTCCGAGCCCTCCGAATCGGAATCGGAGGCACTCTCGGTGTCCGGGGCCTCTTGGTGTTGGGACTCCGACTCGGTACCGACCGCCTCGATCAGCTCGTCGCCCGACTCGAAATCGAGCGGAGCGCCTCCCGTCAGCGCGCGGATCTGCGACGCGATCGAGCAGTCCTGTGCTCCACCCGAGCGCAGCACCGGACGCGGCCCCGCCGGCCGCGGCGCGCCCTCGAAGCGCGCTTGCACCGGAAGCAAGAGCCCGCGCGCTTGGATCCGCGTTCGCAAGAGCTGGCGGTTACGCCGCAGATCCCAGAGGTATACGTCGACCGGCGCATCCCGGCGGTTCTCGCCCTGCTGGAGCACGAGCATGAACCAGTCCGCCTGCAGCATGCTGACGACGACCGGCACGTCGACCTGCACGTGGCGCCCGAGCTGATCGTCGAGCACCCGCAGCTGCATCATGTCCGGCTCGTTCCGGATCGAGTCGACGTACTCCGGCGTCAGGAACTCGCCCTTCTCGTAGAGCCCGCGCACGTTCGTCGGCGCGATGCCCAGACACCGCATGATCGCATCCGGCTGCGCGCCTCGCGCGGACGGGCCGATCTGCTCCACGTGCCGCGCCGCGTCCACCGGGATGCGCAGATAGAGTCCCTCCCCGGCGCGAAGCCCCGCGATGTTCAAACGCGGATCGGCCCAGGTCTCCGGCTCCCCGGCCTCGGCGGCATCGTGGATCAGCGTCTCCAGCCGCTCGGTGAAGCGCCCGTAGCGCGCCGAGAGCTCGCCGAGCCGCTCCTCGTGCAGCGTCAGCATCTCCTGCCGCAACGCCTCCGAGCGCTGGTGCCGGCGCCAGTAGTAGGTACCGAAGAGGCCGATCAGCGCCGCTGAGCCCAACAGGACCCAGAGCCACGGGATGCGCGGCATATACGAAGGCCGCCCTTCGGAGCCCGCGGCGTCTGGACGCGCTGGGCGGAGCTCGGGGCGGCCTTCTTCGTCGCTCATGGGAGCTGGGGGATACGCCGGCGGGGTGTCACGCGCCAACCTTCTCGGGCGCCAACCTTGTCGGCCAACCTAGCCCGGGGAGTAGTGGACGGGGATCACTCCCCGCCGACGCGGTTCACTGCAAAGTTGGCGCTCGTGTAGCCCGCCTGGGTCGCCGAGAACATCACCTTCTTGACGACCCGGAAGTCGACGCCCCGGTCCGCTTGCAGGATGTAGATGCCCTGGAAGGGATCGTGCGGGTGGAGGACCGACCAGTTGCGCTTGAGCGTCTCGAGATCCTGCACGAGCTGCTCGATGCGCTCGAGCTGCGCGCTCGCCGCCAGCGACTCGGTGTCCGCCATGCGGCGGTTGTCGAGCGTCACGACCTCCGGGTCGATCGCGATGATGGGCGCGATCTCGAGATCGATGGCGTTCGCCGCCTCGGGCATGACCAGGTTCGGCCGCTGCGCGAGGAGCTCACCCGAGGCGCTGAACGACGTCAGCAGGAAGACGACCAGCGTGATGAGGAAGTCGATGAACGGGATGAGCGCGATCGAGACATCGACGCCCTTCCGGCCTCCGCCCGCCACGCGATCGTGGACGAACTTCAGCGGGATGTGGTGCAGGAGGACCCTACCGGGAGTGTGAATCGGCATCGTTCGGCTCCATCCCGCTCAGAGGTGCGCCCCGTCGGAGAGCTGCATGTCCTCGTACCCTTCGCCCACGACCACGTCCATCGCGGCCACGACGTCGGAGTAGACCACGCCGTCCTCGGGAGCGACGATCAGGTCGTGTCGGTTCGGCTCCTGCTGGCGCCGGTCGCGCAGCTTCTCACGGAGCCCCTCGAGGTCGAACTCGTCGCCGGCCTTGTCGATCGGGATGTTCGTCCCGTCGGTGGCCGCGATCACGTACCCCGAGTTCTTGATCTGCAAGAACAGCCGGATCGTCTCCTCCGGGGGAGGAGCATCGAGCGGAGCCTGGCTGCTGGGCTGCTGCTGGTTGATCTCGAGACGAGCCAGCTTGTTCCACACCGCCGTGACGAGGAGGAACATGATGCAGCAGAGGAGCAGGTCGATGAACGGGACCAGCGGGATCTCGCTGTCGACGTTCTTCTTTCCGCCGTGACCGCCGCTGTCGACGTTTACGCCACCCATCGTTCGTTCTCCGCGCGAAGGGGATCAAAGGGAGGCCCGCCAGCCTCTGGCGGCGGGCCCGGTTCGGCTCAGGCCTGCTGAGCGCCCGTGAGGTTGATCTTGCTGCGGTTGTTCACGACCAGGTTCATCACCTGGACCGTCGCGCCGTTGATGTCGTCGAGCAGGCCCTGCGTCTTGCCGTTCAGGACGGCGAAGCCGAGGAGCGACAGGATCGCCGCGAACAGACCGAACGCGGTGCAGTTCATGGCCTCCGAGATGCCCTTCGCCAGCATCGTCGCCTTCGACGCCGCGTCGGCGTTCGCGACCGCGCCGAACGCCGCGATCAGACCGGTGACCGTGCCGAGCAGCCCCGAGAGCATCGCCAGGTTCGCGAGGAGCGCGAGGTAACCGGTGCGGTGCTCGATCTTCGGGAGCTCGCGGAGCGCCGCCTCGTCCATGGCCGCCTGAACCTCGGCGTCCGGGCGGTTCACCTTCATGAGGCCCGCCTTGACGATGCGGGCGAGTGGGGCGTTCGCCGCCGAGCAGAGCTTGATCGCGCGAGCGACGTCACCTGCGAGGATGCACTTCTGCATCGTGGCGAGGAAGACGTCCTTGTTGATCGAGCTGCGATACAGATAAATCGCGCGCTCGATGATGATGCCGATCGCGATGATCTGCCACACCAGGATGGGATACATACCCCATCCGCCTTCCTCGAAGTGATGCGCCAGCGTAGACATTTTGCTTCGTCCTCCTGCAATACCGCGCGTTTTGGCGATCGGGCGCGCCGGGACGGCGTCGATCGCGTATCCGTTATGCTCTTACGGAGCCAGATTCGAATGGGGGGCGGTGGCACTGGCGCCGCTCGCTCCCTCGAAGGCCAAGCTGGTTCGTGATGGCCCTGGGTGCCTCGGGGACGATCCCCGGACCCCCGATGTCGTTTGGATGAGGCCCACTGCCCGTGTCCGAGACCCAGGCCCGACCAGGCCTAGCGGCTGGCCATGCCCCGAAACATCGCTGCTCGTTGGGATCGAGAACGACAGCGCGAGCGATGATACCGACCCGTCGAGGCAAGTCAACAGTGATGTTCGCGGCGTTCGGACGGGGCGTTGGCTCGCTGCTCGACATGTCCTGAGGTCCCGTAATCGCGAAGGAATCGCCGCCCGCGCGCCGAGGGATGGCTGCGCCGGGCACCGATCCGAGCGGGTCGATCCGCCGGAGCCTCTCCCAGAAAGACCGGCCTCGGCGTTGCGGGGACGTTAGAGGACGGGGCCCGCCGTGGGTTCCGAAAAGATCGCCCCGCCGCGCCATACTCCCGGGGCCCTCCGGAAACGGTGCCTCGTTCGCACCTGACTCGTTGACAATGCTCGAATGGCTACGGTAGCGTTCACCGTCGTTTTCGGGCGGCTGGCGGGGACTCGTGCGGCTACGCAGAGCCCGGCTTGGTGGTTGCGCTCCTCGATGTCCTCGACCTTCGACGAGTCGGTGGCAAAGCGGAGCGAGTGCAGTTAGAACTTCGCGCCGGGTAACGAACCTCGACGGGAAACGATCGTGGACGCCACCAAAACACGAGTGACCACGCGACACGGAGAGCACGGCGGCAAGATTGCCGGCGCTGCCCTCCGACCCCCCGCCAGCACGTCTAATCTTGAGCGTGGGCGCGGACGAAAGGAGCCTCGCTGATGGAGCAAATCTGGCACGCCCTGTTGGATGGGGCGCCATTCTCGTTCATCAACATCGGTGTGCTTGCCATCGTGCTCGCGATCATCGCGGAGCGCTTCGTGTACATCCTGACCAAGTACCGGGTGAACAGCGCCGAGTTCATGGCGCAGATCCGGAAGCTGGTGCAGGCCGGCAACATCGACCGTGCGATCAAGCTCTGCGAAGCCGCGCCCTTGCCCCTGCTCCAGGTGGTCAAGGCGGGCCTCAGCCAGGTGAACCGCGGTGACGAGGCGGTGATCGCGTCGATGGAGGAACGGATGAGCGAGCTCATTCCCGACCTCGAGAAGCGAGTCGCCGCCCTCTGGACGATGGCCAACATCGCGACCCTGGTCGGCCTCCTCGGCACCATCAGCGGTCTGATCCGCGCGTTCGGCGCGGTGGCCTACGCTCCGCCCGCTCAGCGTGCGTCGCTGCTGGCCGGCGGCATCTCCGAGGCCATGTGGAACACCGCGCTCGGCCTCGGCATCGCCGTGCTCTGCATGATCTTCCACCTCATCATCCACGGGATGGTGAAGAAGATTAAGCAGGACATGGAGCGCTCGACGATGAAGCTCGAGAACCTGCTGCTCCTGAAGGGTCGCTGAGCGGCGCGGGACGGCTGACATGCAGCTCTCGCCGCAACAGCGCTCCTACGTTCGAAAGCGGACGAACCACCACGAGCCCGATCCGTCGGAGATGATGGGCGAGCTCAACATCGTCCCCTTCCTCGACATCGTCGTGAACATCATCATGTTCCTGCTCGCGACGACGCAGGCGGTGCTCGCGATCGCCCAGCTCGACGCGGCGCTGCCGTCGCTCGGCCGCCGTGTCGGCCGGGCGCAGCTGGACGACCAGAGCAGCAGCCTGAACTTGAGCGTGACGATCACGTCCAACGGCGTGATCGTGGGCGCCTCGGGTGGCTTCATGGCGCCGGGCTGCGAGACGACAGCCGGACGTGGCGGCATCGCCGTGCCGAAGCGCAACGGCGACTACGACTGGGGCGCCCTCACGCAGTGCGCGACCCGGATCAAGCACGAGTTCCCGGACGAGACCAAGGTCATCGTCAGCGCGGACCCCGAGATTCGAGTTCCAACACCTCGTCGGCGCCATGGACGCGCTCCGAGTCGACGGAACCGACGACCTCTTCCCCGACGTGATGCTCTCGGCGGGCTTGCGCTGATGCGGGACCCGATGGCAGACGGCGTGGCGGCTGATTTGGCTGACGAAAGGGAGCCCCGTGGCCGAGGAGACTGAGCACAAGGCCTCCATGGCGCAGGTCAAGCAACTCATCCGCCGCAAGCTGCGGCGGATCGAGGAGCCCGACGAGCAGTCGCTCAACATCTACCCGCTCATGGACGTCATGACGATTCTGCTGGTCTTCATGATCATGCAGTTCGCTCAGGAGTCCGCGAACGTGGTCGAGACGGCCGAGCTCCAGATCCCCTACTCGACGTCGCGCGCGACGCTCGAGCAGGCGGTCCCCGTGCAGATCTCGCGCACCGAGATCGTCGTCGACGGCCGTCAGGTGCTGACCCTGCGCAACGGCATGGTCGATCCGAGCCAGAAGCAGGGCGGAGGCACCGGCTTCCTCATCACGCCGCTCCACAACGTGCTGCTCCAGCACCGCGATCGGCTCAAGATGATCGCCCAGCGCAACTCGAACCGGCCCTTCACGGGGACGGTCCAGATCATCGCCGACAAACGAACCCCCTTCCGTACCCTGTCGGAAGTGATCTATACGCTTGGACAGGCGGAGTTCTCGAGCATCCACTTCGTGGTGCTCCAGGGCCAACAGGGCAACCACTGACGCACCGTATCGATCGACTGGCGGACCCATGAGCAGCGAAGCAGCCATCCAGCGGGGCAAGGGCATCGTCTCGAATCCCGCGTTCTTCATGATCTTCTTCATCGCGGCGGCGATGGGCATCGCGGGCATGTCCACGATCGTCTTGTCGTGGCTCGACTACACCGAGGAAGGTGTCTTCGAGGGCATCCGCGTCGGTGCCATCGGATTGGTGGCGTCGATCGCCATCCTCTTCGCCGTCGCCTGGTTCAGCGGGCTCGGTGAGAAGCTATTCGTGGCCTTGATCGCGCTCGGCGGCCTGGTCGGCGGTCTGACGTCCGCTGCGGCGGTGTTCTATCTGTGGGGCCCGCTCCACGGTGAGTACATCTGGGCGTCGCTCCTCGCGCTGCTCCTCGTCGCCATGCCCGTGGCGGCGATCGCGGGCGAGAAGGTGCTCCCACTCTTCGTCGCGTTCATCGCTGGTGTGTGGGGGGTCTTGTCCGTCATCGTGCTGACGATGGTGGTCCTGAACCTCGGGCTCGAATAGCCCGCCAGCCACACGCCGACCTCGACGAGCCCGCCCTCCCGGCGGGCTTTCGTCGTCTGGTGCGCGCGGCGGCGACCGCGATGATCCGGTCGACGTCCTCGACGACGTGCCGCGCGGTGAGGATGGTCAGGCGAAGAGCGTCGCGGCCACGGCCAACGCGATCGCGCTCAGTAGGCAGAACCCCACCAGGCCCGCGGCCACGATCAAGACCAGCTTGGTGTTGCCTCCGGAACGCGCGGGAGCCTGCGACGCGGCCATCCCCGGAGTGAGCGCGCCCTCTGCCCGGCGGCAGGAGCCCCCTGCTGCCAAGTCGGCGGCGTGCCGGGCTGCGGAGCCCCTGCCGTCGGAGCCTGCGCCGTCTGCCAGGTTGCCTGCCCGCCGTTCGCCTCGGAGAGCCCCGGTTGCGGTGCGTGGGGCGTGCCGAAGGAGCCTCCCTGCGCCGCGAGCGCGCCCCCCGCGCTGCCGGGCCAACCAGCCGACGCGTGCTGCGGACCGGGCGGAGGCGGCAAGCTCCCGGCCGGCGCGGGCGCGCGTTGCGACGCCGGGGCACTCTCCAGCCACGCCGCCGGCGCCGGGATCGCGTCGAGCGCGGCGAGCATCTGGGTCGCGTCGGCGAAACGCTCGTCGGCGTCCTTCGCCATCGCCTTTTCGACCAGCGCGTCCAGGTCGGGTCGTGCCCGGAGCTCGGGCCGTCCGTCGGAGAGCCTCGGCACCGGCGTGAGGAGGTGGAGCTTGAGCATCTCCATCCTCGAGTCGGCGATGAACGGCCACGTCCCGGTCAACAGTTCGTAGAGGACCACGCCGGCCGAGTAGACGTCCGAGCGCGCGTTCATCGGCCCGCCCGTGCCCTGCTCCGGCGACATGTAGGCAGGGCTGCCCATCACCGAGCCGGCGACGGTCAGCTTGCGCCCTTCGCCCCAGCGATCGTCGTCGACGAACTTCACCAGCCCGAAGTCGAGGAGCTTGGCGTGCAGCCGCCCGTCCGGGAGCTTCACGACGAAGATGTTCTCCGTCTTCAGATCCCGGTGGAGCACGCCCTGCGAGTGCGCGAACGCGAGCCCGCTCAGGAGCTGCCTGCCGAGCTCGAGCGCCACCGTGGGATTGAGGGTCTCGCTCTCGACCATGTCCTCGAGGCTCTCGCCGCTCAGCAGCTCCATCACGAGGAAAGGCTGCTGACCGTCGATCACCCCGTAGTCCTGCACGTCGAGGATGTGCGGGTGGTCCAGGCCGAAGAGCGCGCGCGCCTCCCGCTCGAAGCGCTCTCGGAGGTCCTGGTTCTCGCTGCAGTTCTCGTTGAGGACCTTCACGGCCACGAGCCCCGAGCCGTCGATTCGCTCGGCCCGATACACGCGCCCCATCGCGCCTTCGCCGAGTGGGGCGAGCAGGCGGTAGCGACCTTCGAGCTCTCTACCGATCAGGGGGTCCATCGGAACATGCCGCGAGGGGTGCAGAGTACCAGGAGCCCGATCGAATGGAACCCCAGCGGCGTGCGGGACTCCAACCTCCACGGTGCGCGCCGCGAATCATGCTCGGGAGACGAGCGGCGCGCGAGCGACATTCTCTCCCGAGGGGAGGTTTCCCATGGCGAGCATCTCGACGGGTCAGGCAGAGGGCGGCAAGCGGGCGGTGGATCACGAGATCCCGCTGGTCCCGTTCATCGATTCCTTGCTCTGCTGCATCATGTTCCTCTTGGTCACCGCGGTCTGGAACCAGCTCGCGGCGGTCCAGGTGTCCTCGCCGGGCACCTCGATGGACGGGGTAGCGATGCCCAGCGCGCCGCCCTTGACCCTGCGGGTCACGGCCGACGGCTACCGGGTGGCGAGCGAGCTCGGAGACGCGGTCGACATCCCGAAGGCGGACACGGCGTACGACGTCGCGGCGCTCCAGGAGCATCTGCGAGCGCGACGGAGGCTGGCGCCCGACGAGCGCGCGGTGGTCGTCGGCGCAGACGACGGTGTCTCGTACGCCAACCTCGATGCTGGCGGTGGACACGTTGGTGGGCGCGGGGTTCGAGAGCGTGAGCGTCGACGGGAGTCAGTGAGCCTCGCCCGCCGGGCAGCGGGCTTAGCGCCAAGGCTCGGGCGCGCCGTCGCGGGTCGTTCGGCGCGCCATCGGCCGCATTGCCTCAGCGGCCGGTATGGGTCCCCGTCTCCGCTGCGTTCGTGTCGTCGAGCCGCGGCGGCGCACCCGCGCCGGCGGGCTCGGCCAGATCGTCGAGCGTCTCACCCTCGCCCGTCGAGTCCGCGCCCAGCCCATCGGTCGGGGCTCGAGATCGTCGAGCGTCTCGCCGCCGCCCAGATCGTCCAGCGTCTCGCCGCCGCCCAGATCGTCCAGCGTCTCGCCGCCCAGATCGTCCAGCGTCTCGCCGCCGCCCAGATCGTCCAGCGTCTCGCCGCCGCCCAGATCGTCCAGCGTCTCGCCGCCGCCCAGATCGTCGAGCCCTTCGAGCATGTCGTCCCCACCCATCTCGTCGAGGGTCGGCCCGCCCATATCCATGTTGTCGATCTCGTCGGCGCTGATCTCCTCGGTGGACACCAGACCGGTCAGCCAGGTCGAGAGCGAGGGGACGTAGGTCGTGATCGCCAGCGAGATGACCAAGAACCCGATGAAGGGCAGCACCGCGCCGTAGAGCTTCGTCACCGGCTTCTCGAAGCGGAAGCTGGAGATGAAGAGGTTCAGCCCGACCGGCGGCGTCAGGTAGCCGATCTCCAGGTTCAGCAGGAAGACGATCCCGAGGTGGTAGGGATCGATGCCGAAGTGCCGCGCGATGGGGACGATCAGCGGCACCACGACCACGATGGCGCTGAAGATGTCCATCAGCATCCCCACCACCAGGAGGAAGATGTTGAGGACGAAGAGGAACATGAAGGGCGAGGTGATGAACACCTCCATCCACTCCACCATGCGCTCCGGCACGCGCGCCTGGATGAGGTAGCCGGTGAATCCGAGCGCCGTCGCGAGGATCGCCAGGATGGCGCCCAGCATCGTCATGCTGTCGCGGATGACCCGCGGCAGATCCGTGGTGAGGCCGATGTCTTTGTAGACGAAGACCTCGACCACCACGATGTAGAGCGCGGTGAACGCCGCCGCCTCGTGGATCCGGAGCGAGCCGGTCGCCAGGCCCGCGATGAGCACGAAGGGCAGGAGGACCTCCCACGAGGCCTCCAGCAACGCTGCCCGCGTCTCGCCCTGCGTCGTGAAGGTCGCCGCGAGGTAGGAGCTGACGATGATGAGCGTCTGGACGAAGAGCGCGACGATGCCGAGGCTCAGGAGCCGGCCCGCCTCGCCGTAGATCAGATTCGAGGCGAACGCGACACCGCCGCCGAGCACCGCCGCGACGCCGACGAGCACCCCGGCGAAGCGCCCGAACTCGAAGAAGCCCTTCTTCGAGCTTCCCGGCGCGTTCTGCTGCTTGCGGCCGCGCCCGCCGACCACGATCGCGTACCCACCCAGGATCACGACCGTGATGAGGCCCGGGACGATGCCGGCCAGGAAGAGCTTGTCGATCAGGATCCCGGCGACGACGCCATAGAGCACGATCGGGATCGAGGGCGGGAAGAGCAGCCCGAGCGAGCCACCGGTGGTCACCAGCCCGAGCGAGAACTTCTCCGGGTACTTCTCCTGCACCAGCGCCGGGAAGAGCAGGCCGCCGACCGCGACGATCGTGATGCCGCTGCCGCCCGTGAAGGTGGTGAAGAACGCCGACGCGAGCAGGCAGACGACCGCGAGGCCGCCCGGCAGCCAGCCGAAGAGCGCGCGAGAGACGCGGACCAGCCGCTTGGGCGTCCCGCTCTCGGCCATCAGGTAGCCGGCGAACGTGAAGAGCGGCAGCGTGACCAGCGTGGGCGAGTCGGCGAAGCGCTCGCTGAAGACGTCGACCGCGACCGAGGTGATGGTCCCGTGGTCGCCGAAGAGGATCATCGCGGCCGCGCCGAAGATGGCGAAGAGCGGCGCACCGATGAGCGCGAAGCAGATGAGGATGACGACGAAGAGGAGGTCCATGGCTCAGCCCTCCTCCGGCGCGGAACGATGGAGGGCTCGGGCGGCGGCTTCCCCATGTCCATGAAGGCTTGGATAGCGTTGGCCAGGAGCCGGGCCGAGATGATGACGAACATCACCGGCACGATGAGCTGCAACGCCGCCTGCCCCGTCTCGACAGGGACGCCGACCGACGCCAGCGCACCGCGCACGGCGCAGAAGAAGTGCGGCACCTGAAGGCCGGCGTCCGCGACGACGTTGGCCGCGGCGTCGCAGACGTGCATCGGGCCCTCGTCCCCGAAGACCTCGTAGTCGGCCGGCCGCTCGTGCGCGTTCACGAGCACCGCCGACCAGAACGCGCGGGCCAGGAAGAACGCCACCACGGACGAGCCGAGCCCGGCGATCCCGCGCATGAGCAGCTTGCCTTTGCGCGGCACGAGACGCGGCAAGAGATCGACGCCGATGTGCCGCTCCTCGCGGGTCGCCAGCGAGGCGCCGAGGAACGCGAGCCAGAGGGTGCCCTTCTGGAGGAAGGGATTGACCCAGCTCAGGTAGCCCACCAGGACGTTGGCGGACTCGACGCCGGCTTCGCTGGCGAGGTTCCGCGCGACCGCCTGGATGGACGCAGCGACGATCATCGACAGGAGGAATGTGGTCGCGAGCGCTGTCTCGCCTCGGGCGACGCCGTCGTCGAATCGCTTCAGCAGCTTGAGCATGTTCGGTGGAATTCCCCGTGCCGGCGCCGAGCGCCGTGTTTTTCGCTGCGTCAGGGTACCCGACCCGGCGCTCTCGGCGCGAGCGTTCGATTCGACCGAGAGGCGAAAAGGGGGCGGTGCCACGGCGACCCGCGCCGAGCGTTCGGATGACCCCACAAAGAGAAAAGCCGGCTCGTCGTCGAGCCGGCCTTTCTTCGGAGTAGGAGCGCCGCGGGATCAGTGACCGCGGGCGGCCCGCATCACGCGCTCCATGAGCGCGCGGGGATAGAGGCGCCCGGCCAGCCGCTCGCGGGTCTGGCGGGCCACGTCGCGCCACTCGTCCTGGTGGGCCGAGAGGTCGACCGCGGTCAGGCCGTGATGGGTGGTGAGCGCTCGGTAGTAGCGGTCGTCGTCGCGGCGGATGCGGCGAACGAGCGTCGAGTGAGCCTGCTCGGCCGTCTCGAGCAGCGCGGTGCGCAGGTCCTCCGGCAGCGCCTGGATCTTCTGCTCCGACACGAGCGTGGCGCCGATCAGCATCGCGTTGGCTTGCTGGGTGACGTGGGTCACGCGGGTGTGCCACTGCAGCGCGCTGGCCGCCGTCGCCGAGGCGACCACCGTGTCGATCTGACCGGTGCTGAGGGCCGGGAGGACCTCGGGCACGCCGAGCCGCACGCCGTGCGCGCCGATGACGTCGAGGAACTCGCCGAACATGCTGTCGTCACGCCAGACCCAGGGGCGCACCTGGCGCAGATCCTGGGGGCGCTCGATCGGCTGGTTCGAGAAGATGCGGCCCTGGCCGACGTCGCCCCAGCCGAGCAGGTGCATGCCGTTCTCTTGGAACTGGTGCGCGAAGTCGTCGCTCATCGCGTTCCGCGCGCGATCGAGCTGCTGGTAGTTCTCGACCACGCCGGGCGCCTGCAGCACCAGGACGGGCCGAACGACCAGGCTGAGGCCGGTCGAGGTCACGGCGGCGCCGTCGAGCTGGCCGATGCGGATCTTGCGGATGACGTCGCGCTCGTCACCCTGCGAGCCGCCGGCGTAGACGCGGAGGGCCAGCCGGTTGTTCGTGCGCTGCCGGAGCGTGTTGTTCCACGCGTCGAAGACCCGCATCCACGCGGAGCCGCGCGGCGCCAGCGTCGCGATCCGGAGCGTCGTGGTCTCCTGCGCGTCCACCGGCCGCGGCAAGGTCCCCGGCAGGGACGCGAGCCCCAGCGCCAGCAGGCCCATGAGAAGAGTTCGTCGCTTCATGTCACCATCCCGATTGACGTCGCTGCCGCGCGTCGAAGCCCGGCGAAGAGTCAGGTTATCACGTTCGCGGCGCCAGCCCGCGCGGCAAAGGCGTGGGTCGGACGTGCCCGCCCGACGGAGATTCACTTCCGATGCGAAGAGTCGATCAGAAGAGCTGATCGGTGCGCTCCAGCCAGCGGATGGCCCGGCGGCGGGTCATGCGGTTGGCCAGCCGCGCCTCCGGCGACGGGTCCCCGCCGTCCACGATCTCGCGGAGCAGCCGGACGTAGAGATCGCGGTCCTGCTGCTGCACGGCGTACGTACGCGCGTAGCTGAACTGGACCGTGAAGAACTCGCGGCCGGTCTCTTGCAGCGCGCGCTCGAAGAGCTCGCGGGCTCGATCCGGGTGCCCGCCGAGCGCCGGCGGCAGGCTCGCGTTCACCACGCCGAGGAAGGTCAAGCCCGAGTAGTTGTAGTAGGTCGGGTCGATCGACACGGCCTGCTCGACCAGGAACTTCGCGAAGGGCAGCGAGAGCACCATCTCCGGGTCGTCCTTGCCCGCGTTGATGGCCGAGCCCCAGGCGTACCCGGTCCAGAAGAGGAGCGGCACGTCCTCGGGGCTGTTGTAGTGCTGCTGGATGTACTGGACGAAGCCCTCTTGGCCGCCGGTCAGGGCGTCGTCGATGCCCGGGTCGCGCAGCCGCATCAGGTGGAGGCCGATGTTGCGCGCCCGCTCGTAGAGCAGGCGGGCGCGGCCCAGCAGGCGCTCCTCCTCTTCGAGGTCGCCCCGATCCTGGGCCTGCTCCATCCGGTCCTCGATCCAGCCGTAGCCGTAGGACACGTAGGCGCGCGTCAGCGTCAGCCCGAGGCGTTCGTTCTCCGGGATGATCCGGAAGACGCCCTCGAGCTGGAGGATGTTGCCAGGCAGCGCGTCGCCGACCAGCTCGTAGTCGAAGTGCCGCTCCAACCCCGCCGCCGCCCGGCCGAACATGTTGGCCGTCGAGTTCGCGGTGAAGCGAGTCACGTCACAACCGGTCCCGAACAGCACGGTCAGGGCCAACAGGTATGGAGCGAGCGAACGGATCCGACCAATCATGGCAGGGTCCATACTCAGCTTCGTCACCGTATGTCAATGGGGTCTGATGCCTTGACGTCGCCCGCACCGCGCACTCATCTTGATGCATGCGGTCCACGATCGCGCTCTCTACGGCCTCGCTGCTCCTCGCGTTGGCCCTCGTGAGCCCCGCCTCGGCCACCGTCTCGGAAGCGCTTTCCCTGCCGGAGCTGACCCAGCGCGCCGACCTCGTCGTCCTGGCCACCGCGCTCGACAAGCGCGCCCGCTACGACGCGCGCGGCCGGATCGTCACCGACGTGACGCTCCGGGTGGAGGAGACCATGAAGGGCGACGCCCGAGTCGGCTCCACCCTGACCATGACCCGCATCGGCGGCGTCATCGGCGACATCGGGATGCGCGTCGAGGGCGAGCCGATCCTCGACGTCGGATCTCGCTACGTGCTCTTCCTCTACCGGGTGGAGGGCGGCTCGACGCTGCGCCCGGTCGGGATGAGCCAGGGCGTGATGGGTGTCGACGAGCAGCACGGCGAGCGGACGGTTCTGCCGGGCGGCGCGGGCTTGAGCCTGGTGCAGCGGGCGCGCGGCGGCCGCTTGATGCCGGCGCCGGCCGCGTTGATCCACGCCATGCCCTATCCCGAGCTTCGCGATCGGGTGGGCGCGGTGGTCGACTCCCCGTCGAGCGGGGCGGTGAGGCCGTGAGGGGTGCGTTCGCGCTGCTCGCCGCGCTCGCCGCGCTGAGCCCGACGTGGGCGCACGCCTGGTGCCGCATGACCACCAGCGAGCACGGGCCGACGGCAGCGGAGCCTTGCGTGTACCCGAACGTGGCCGCCGGCTCGGTCTGCGGCACCGAAGGTGGCCACAGCTGCGATCCGAGCACGTCGGAGGGCCTCGTGTGCACGAGCGGCACCTTCCAGACGGACGGAACTTCCTGCACGCCCGACGATCCGCAGAACTTCTACCTCGCGTGGCACCGGCCGTGCAGCGAGATCGCGTTGAGCTCGAGCGCCGCGTCGTCGGATCTCCTCGATGGACGAGGCGAGCATGGTGTTCTCCACCTCGCTGGCGACCTGGGAGGCGGTCACGTGCGGAGGGAGCCCGCTCGGCGTGCACGTGAACGTCATGAGCGAGCGGTCGACCTGTACCGAGCCGCTCTACCGGGACAACGGCCCGAACGCGAACGTGATCATGTTCGTGACCGACTGGGGCGCGCGGATGTACGACCCGGCGGCGTTCGCCGTGACGACCGTCTGGCACCGCAAGAGCACGGGCGAGATCCTCGACGCCGACATGGAGATCAACGAGCGACGCGGCCCCTACGGCATCTGCCCGGCCGCCGGCTGCTCGGACGCCATGAGGACGGTCGATCTCCAGGACGTGGTCACGCACGAGCTCGGCCACTACCTGGGCATGGCGCACAGCACCGATCCCGAAGCGACGATGTACTTCCAGGCGGCAGCGGGCGAGACGACCAAGCGGGACCTGGCCCCCGACGACATCGCGGGCATCTGCAACATCTACCCGGCGGGCACCCCGGCCGGCGAGTGCGACTACACCCCGCGCGGCGGCCTCGACCTCGCCTGCACCAGCCACGGTGGCTGCTCCATCGCCGCCCCCGGCGCCGCGAGCAGCATCCCCTTCGCCCTCCTCGGCCTGCCCATCCTCGCGCTCACCCTCACCCGCCGCCGCCGTCGCTGACCCACCGCGCGACCCCGTCGCTCGCGGCCGGGTCGTCGCCACCGCACCCGTTGCTCGCGGCCGGGTCGTCGCCACCGCGCCGGTGGCTCGCGGCCGGGTCGTCGCACGGCCCGCGCAGGCTCGGTTCCAGGCCAACCACGAGCGCCGTGAGAACCGGCGCCAGGCCAACCACGAGCGCCGTGAGAACCGGCGCCAGGCCAACCACGAGCGCCGTGAGGGTCGCCGCCAGGCCCGCCACGAGCGCCGTGACGACCGGCGGGAGGCCCGGAGCCAGCGCGGCATGAGCGCGGGGGCGCCGCACGGTCGCCGCTGAAGCGCCCTCCCCTCTGCCCCTGCACGGCGCGCGGATCGCACTCGCGGTCCGCGCGCCGACGTATGGAGAACTTCCGGCAGCGCAGTCTCCGACCGGACGCGTGCTCGGCAAATCGAGACAGTGAACCAGGTTTACTTTCCGGCGCTCGTCGGCTCCAAAGCGGAGACGCCATCTTCCTGCAATCACACACGATTTCGTCGCACACCGAGAAAAAGTGAACGAGATTCACTTTCTGGCGCTCCGATTCGACCCGGCTTGGCTCAGCCCTCGTCGTCGTCCTCGAGCGACTCCAGCGCGCGGCGGGCGACGCCGTAGCCGAAGCCGGCGCGGGCGAGCTTCGCCAGGTCGCGCTGCCACTCCCCGCTGCGCGCTTCCACAGTGCGAAAAGGTCCCAGCCGCTTCTTGCGGACCAGCGCGCGCGCCGCGTCGAGCTCCGCGTCGCCCTCGGCCGCCTCGGCGTGATCGCTCAGCGCCCGATCGATCAGCCCGGCGTCGATCCGCTGCCGCGCCAACATCGCGCGGACGGCGCGCGCCGACTTCCCACGGGAGCGAAGCGAGCGCACCCTCGAGGCGGCGAAGCGCGCGTCGTCCAGGTAGCCCAGCCGGGCGAGCTTGGCGATGACCGCGTCTACTGCGTCAGCGCCCTCCCGCGGATCGGTCCCCCGCTCCTCGACCGAGCGGCGCACTCGCCGCTCCAGGACCGCCCGCACCCGCGCCGTCGAGCCCGGATACCGCTCCAGGTACGCGAGCGCGACGCGCTCGAGATATCCCGGGGTCGCGGGCTTCGCCTGGCGTCGCGGCATCCTCCCTCCAAACGCGAGACGGCCGGCATGCCCGAGGGCAGCCGGCCGTCGTTCCGCTCGTCCGAGCCTACTGGTCTTCGGAGCGCTCCTGGATGACGAACTGGACGCGGCGGTTACGCGCCCGGTTCGAGGCCGTGATGTTCGGAACCAGGGGCTGCTCCTGCCCGTAGCCACGGGCCTCGAGCTGGTTCGGCGACACGCCCGCGCGGATCAGCCAGTCGCGGACCGCTTCCGCCCGACGCTGCGACAGCTCCATGTTGTGCTGCGCGCCGCCTCGGTTGTCCGTGTGGCCCTGGATCTCGATCTTCGTCAGCTCCGGGTGGCGGAGGATGACGTCGGCCACCTCGCTGAGCAGCTGGGTGCTGCTCGGCAGGATCTCCGCGCTATCGGTCGCGAAGTTCACCTGGCGGCGGATCGTGATCTGGCGCGCACGCACCCGGACCAGCGAGCGGCGCGGCCGCGCGATGAGGACGATCTCCGGCGTGGCCTGCTCGCGAGCCGCGACGTCGAAGGTGTCCTGCTTGATGAGGAAGTTCTCGGACTCGACGCGCGCGCTGTAGGTGCCCGGCGGCAGATTCTGCACCGT
This sequence comes from uncultured Pseudomonadota bacterium, assembly GCA_963832725.1. Lineage (GTDB taxonomy): Bacteria > Myxococcota_A > Polyangia > Polyangiales > Sandaracinaceae > JAEZBP01. The sequence continues at coordinate 611,324 of CAWHVG010000002.1, read as the reverse complement.
GAACGCACCGTCGGGCGCGGTCGTCAGCGTGCGCGAAGCCGGGCCGCTGAGGGTGACCGTCGCGCCGCCTACGGGTCCGCCGCTGTCGGCGACCACGTGGCCGAGGACCGAGCCGACGCGCGGCAGGGCCTCGAGCTCGCAGCGGACCTCGACGTCTCCACCTTCCTCGGGGATCGTCGCGGTGCAGCTCCCGTCGTGATAGTCGGGGTGGGTGATGGCCATCTGGACCTCACCCGGATCCATCTCGTAGCTGCGGAAAGCGCCCTGCGCGTCCGCCGAGAGCGAGGTGAGCTCCGTGGTCGGGAAGGCGACGATGGCGCCCGCCACCGGCGTGTCCGTGCCCTGCTCCACCACAGTGCCGAGCACGCGACCCTTCGGCGGCGGCGTGGCCTCGCGGACGACCTCACGGACGACCTCACGCTCCACCTCGTGGATGACCGGCTGGGTGTCGAAGGCGTAGCCCACACCGAGCATCACGTCGTAGGGCGCCGTCGGAGCCAGCTCGCGCACGAACGAGTACATGCCGCTGGTGCCGATATCGACGGCGGCGAAGAGGTTCAGACCGCGCAGCGGCGGCAGCACCCGCACGCCCACGGTCAGGACGCTGCGGAAGGCGTTGAAGCCCTGCTTGTCGAGGCAGCCGTCCTGGCCCGCCGCCGGCGTCGAGCCCATCGAGCCCGCCGCGGGGATGAAGAGGCAGTTGTAGCCCTGGCGGTTGACCGGGATGTTGAGCACCCACTCCGCGATCGGGTTGATGTGGAAGCCCTCCATCACCTGGAGCGGCAGCTCGACGCCGAACCCGAGCGTGAAGTGGTCGACCCGGTTGATCCCGAGGGCGTAGCGCTCGATGCGGGTGATGAGGTGACGGTCCTCCAGGCAGTTCGTCATGCTGCCCCCGACGTCGGGGCAAGGCCGCGGGTTGGGCAGCGCGGCGTAACGCGCCTGCTCGACGCCCGAGACCAGCGCGGCCGAGTTGTCGAGGTAGTACTGCGCGTTGAAGCGGGCGATGATCGGGAGCGCGTTGTCGAGCTCCCGCAGATCCGCCGTCGCGTTGAGCCGGAAGCTGGCGCTCGTGCTCTTGCCCACCAGGCCGATGTCGCCGACGGTGTTCATCAGCTGCACGCCGACGTCGCCGCCGAGGAAGAGCCAGGGGAGCGCGCGGTAGCTGGCCTTGACGCCGAGGAGGGTGTCGCCGAGCACCTGGAAGAGGGCCGGGTTCTCCTGCGGGTTCGAGTTCGCGTAGCTGTGAATGGACCCGTAGAACTCGAGCCCGAAGGGCACGCCACCGACCGTGTCGAAGGGGGTCCAGCTCAACGAGAGGGAGCCACCGATGTGGCTGTTGTTCGGCGGGACACCCATCGCGGTGGGCCCGGGCAGCGTCAGCCACCCGTTCATGACGAAGAAGTCGGTGCCGAGCTGCGCGCGGAACGCGCCGGCGGCGCCGCTGCCCGCGTCGACGACGTGGAAGCCACCGACCGGGCCGTTCCACGTGTTGTGCAGGAGGTGACGGCGCTCGCGATACGCATGCTGCGCTTCGCGGTCGCTCTGCTCCTCCTCGTCGTCCGCGCTCGTCGACTGCGAGGGTGGCGTCTCTTCGACCGCGCCCTCGAGGTCGCTCTGCTGCAGCGTCGTCGAGCCATCCGCCTGCTGCGGTTGCTGCTGCGGTTGGGCCTCTTGCTCGAGGTCACCGAACTCGTCGGTCTGCTGTTGCGCAGGTTGCTGCTGCGGCTGCTGCTGTTGCGGCTGCTGCTGGGCAGGTTGCTGCGTGGGTTGAGCCGGCTGGGCGAACTCGTCGTCGAATTCGTCGAATCCATCTTGCGCGGCCGCCGTCGTCGGGACGGTTGCCGCGAACAAGAGGAGCAGGCTGGTAGACAAGAAGGCAGGCGTCAGGCGCATCCGATGCTCCCTATCGATGCCGTAGGCAGAGTCCTCCCCGAGGGACCGGGCCCGCGATTCATACAACGTACGGCCCGGCAACACAATGTTGCCGCACGGCGTACAGCCACTCCGGTGAGGCGTCGGCACCCGGCGAGGCACGAGGAAGCGTCTCCGAGAGCGCCTCGTCGTTCGCGTGAGGACGGTCGTGGAGGCCGCTCGCCACGCCCTCGTCGGTCGATGGCGCGAGCCGCCCCGGCCTCATCTCGCGCCCGGTGGTCCGATCGCCCTGCTCGACCAAACAGCCTCGGTCGCGGTGGCGCGCGGTACCGCTCCATCGGGATCGGAAGCTCAGGGCAGCGTGACCGACACCGTCACCTCGCCCGAAGGCGGGATCGGCAAGGGTCGGGGGATGGGCGCGCGGCCGCCGGCCGTCGGCTGCGCCGTCACCACGTAGCGCCCCGCGGCGACCGGCATGCGGCAGGTGCCTCCCGAGGTCGTGCACGAGTGCGCCGCGCCACCGCCTTCGGGCGTGAGCGTGACCCGCGCCTCGCCCGGCCGACCGTCGGCGGTGCGCACGTGCACGACCACCGCGGCTTGCGCGAGCGCCAACGAGGCGAGCGCGAGCAGCGACGTGAGGAGCGCAGCGAAGAGCGTGACGCGGAGCTTGTTCATGGCGTTCGGTCGCGGGCCACTTGGCCGCCGAGCGGATGGACGCGTGCGCGGGCAGTACATTCAGAGGGCCGCTGGCGACGCGGTTTGGGCGCTCCCTACGTTCTCTCATTCGCCTCCGCGGAGCAAGGTTCTTGGTGCTCGCAAAGCCCGGCCTATACGGTCGCCGACATGCTCACGCGTCTGCTCCTCGCCGCGACGTTGGTCACCGGCTGCGCCCACGCGAGCGCGGATCCGCCCGGCGACGCGCCCTCCCCGGCCGAGCGCGGGCACGCGGCATCGGGTCGGCCCCGGCTGCGCTTCGACCTGGCCGGGCACCTCGCTCGGGCCGAGCTGCGACACGGCGCGACGCTCTTCGTCGATCTCGGCGCCGCCGGCGGCGCGAAGCACACCTGGGGCGGCTGGCTGAGCAACGTCGGGCCCGATTGCAGCATCGACGGGACCAGCGCCGTCGTGACCGTCCGCAACCGCGCCCGCTTCGCGATCCCCGGCGACAGTCGGGACGCGACGCTCTCGGTCCGTTTGCGAAGCTTCCGGCCCGGGCGGGCGCGGGTGTACCTCGACGAGCAGGAGGTCGCGCACGAGGAGCTGAGCGCAGACACCTGGACGGTGGTGCAGACCGCGCTGGACGCCAGCGCACTGGCGACCGGCGAGCACGAGCTGCTCCTGCGCTTCGACCGCGGCGCCGACTTGCCAGGCGTGCCGCGAGCGTACCTCGCGGTGGATTGGATTGCGCTCGGGGACGAGACGGTCGAGGGCGCGCCCGCGCGAGAGGGAGACGCGCTGGCGATTGGCGACGGCTGGTCGGCGGGCTACGCCATGGAGGTGCCGGACGCCGCGCGCCTCCGGGGCGTGGTCGAGGGTGCGGGCGCGCTGGAGGTCTGGGCCCACACCGACGGAGCTGCGGCGCGGCGGCTGGCGCGGGTCGAGGGTGGAAGCTCGCCGCGGCGTTTCGATGTGGATTTGGCACCGCTGGCGGGCGACGTGGCGCGCATCGACCTGCGCGCGGCGGGCGGCGAGGTACGGCTCCCGCACGCGGCGGTGGTCACCCTCGACCGCGAACCGCCGCCTTCGGCGAGCCGGCCTCACAACGTGCTGCTCTATCTCATCGACACGCTGCGCGCCGACCGGCTGCGCGCCTACGCGCCGGACACCCGGGTTCGGACGCCGGGGCTCTCACGCTTCGCCGCCGGTGCCACCGTCCTCACGGGCGCGCACTCGCAGGAGAACTGGACCAAGCCGAGCGTGGCGACGCTGCTCTCCTCGCTCATGCCCTGGGAGCACACGGCCTACTCGGACGGCTCGGTCGTTCCGAGCTCGGTGCGGCTCCTGCCCCAGATGCTCGGCGAGCGCGGCTTCGCGACGGCCGGGTTCGTGGCCAACGGCTATGTCTCCAACCGGTTCGGCTTCCGCCGCGGCTGGGACGCGTGGCGCAACTACATCCGCGAGGGCGAGAGCACGCGGGGCGAGCGGGTGGCGGCCGACGTGATGCACTGGCTCGACGAGCGCCCGGCCGAGCAGCCCTTCTTCCTCTACGTGCACGCGATCGATCCGCACGTGCCCTACCGGCCGCCCGCGCGCTTTCTGCAGATGTACGATCCCGATCCCTACCGCGGGCCGGTCGACTTCTCGCACGACGCGACGCTGCTGGAGCGGGTGAAGACCGGCGGACTCCGGCTCGGAGCGCGCGACCGGGCGCACCTCGAGGCCCTCTACGACGGAGAGGTGAGCTACCAGGACGCGCAGCTCGCCTCGATCCTCGACGGCCTCGAGCGGCGGGGGCTGGCGGACGACACGCTGGTCGTGGTGACCGCCGATCACGGCGAGGAGTTCTGGGATCACGGCTCGGTCGGCCACGGGCACAACCTCTACGAGGAGCTGGTGCACGTGCCGCTCATCGTGCGGGCGCCAGGCTTGCCGCCGGCGCGGATGGACGGTCCGGTGGGGCTGGTCGACGTGGTCCCGACGGTGCTCGACGCGTTGGGCGAGCCGGTGCCGGAGGGGCTCTCCGGGCGCTCGTTGTGGCCGCGGCTGCGCGGGGCCGGCGAGGACGCGCCGCGGGCGGCCGTGGCCGGGTTCATGGAGCACTGGCGGAGCGTGGTGAGCGGGCGCTTCAAGCTGATCGCGCGCTCGCGAGGGCGGATCGCCGTCTACGATCTGGAGCAGGATCCGGGCGAGCAGCACGACGTGGCGGCCGAGCGACCGCTGGTCACCGCCTACCTGCGGGGGCTGCTGGGGCTGGAGCTGGCCGGCTCGGACGCGGTGACGCCGAGACCGCGCCGGCGGCACCGCGCGTCGAGCGCGACGATCGATCCGGAGCTGCAATCGCAGCTCGAGGCGCTCGGCTACGTGGGCAGCTCGCGGCCGAACTGACGGGAGGTCGCGCGAGGCCGCGTTCGCGCACGAGGCCTCCTGCCGCCCCGACCGCGGGGCGATTCTCGCGAGCCCTCGAGGGTGCGGAAGAGCGGACCGATCAAGTCAGCTCGTCGTCGCTCGGGATGGCGACGTCATCGACCGTATAGGGCTCGTCGAGCCCGCCGATGTCCACCTGCCGGGTCTCGCCCTCGAGCGCGCCGAAGTCGGCGTCGGCGGCGTCCGCAAGCTCTTCCTGCGGCACTTCCGTCACGTCGTTCGCGGCGTAGACCTCCTCGACCGCTTCCACCTGCTCCTCGGCGTAGTCGTCGGCAGCGTATGCGGCCTCGTCGTACGCGGGTTGCGCCTCGGCATGGGCCTCCTCCGCCTGCTCGTCGTACGCGGGCGCTTCGGCGTAGGCCTCCTCCGCGTACGCGGCCTCGTCGTAGGCGGCCGGGGCTTCGGCGGGGGCGGCCTCATCGTAGGCGGGCGGCACTTCGGCGTAGGCGTCCGCCACCGCCGCGGATGCCATCGGCGCCGCGAGCGGATCGCTCGGAAGGGGCGCGCGCACGACGCGCAGCGAGGGATCCAGCTGGGGTCGCGGCGCGTGCGCCGGCTTCGGCAAGCCCGCGTCGCCGTATTGGAAGAGACCACTGGACGGGCCGGGATCGGGCCGGAGCATCGGCTGCGGGCTCCAGCTGGCCTCGACGTGGCGCCGGGTCAGCACGGCCGTGTTGGCGTGCGGCGACGGGAGCATGCCCGGCGCGGTCGGTGCGGGCAGCTCGTAGATGGCCTGCACCGGCGCCGCCAGACGCTCGCCATCGCCCATGATGCTGGCGATATCGCCCATCTGGGTCGCTTCGGAGGGGTCATCCCAATCGTCCGCGGCCGACGCCGTGAGGGCTTCGGGCGGGGCCTCGATCGGCTGCTCCGCGTACGCCTGCGCGTCCGCCGGAGCTTCCGCGTACGCGTCCGGCTGTGCCTCGACATACGCGTCGGCCGGAGCCTCCGCGTACGCCTGCGGATCGGCGTACGCCTCCGCGTACTGCGCGTCGGCGGGGGCTTCCGCGTATGCCTCGACGGGGGCTTCCGCGTATGCCTCGACGGGGGCTTCCGCGTATGCCTCGACGGGGGCTTCCGCGTACGCGTCCGGTGCGGGCTCCGCGTACGCCTGCGGATCGACGTACGCCTCCGCCGGCGCCTCTGCCGCAGGCTCTCCCTCGTAGGCTTGGCCCTCGGCCGCAGCCTCCGCATACGCGCCAGCGTCGTACTCCGGCGCCGCTTCGGGCTCCGCCGCGTACGCCTCCGCCGGCGCCGCCTGGACCTCTCCTTGCTCGTACCCCTCGTCGAGCTGGACCTCGCCCGTGGTGGGCTCTCCGCCCATCTGCGACGCGCGCACCACCAGGATGCGCTCGAAGTAGACCCGGCCCATCTCGTCCAGATCGAGCGAGTCCATCACCACGTCGAAGCGATGCTCGGCCGCGCGGTCCTCGCCGTTGTCGTAGGAGCCCGAGCATCGGCCGACGCCCGCCAGCGCCGAGGAGCCGTCCGCGAACGTGACCACGAACTGGACCCACTCCCCCTCCGTGACGGGCTCGTGGTTGGGGAGCATCAGACGCTCTTCGTCCGCGCGCGAGGCGAAGCTCTCGGCGAGCTCGGAGATGTCGTTGAAGGGCGTGGGGACGCTGATCGCGTAGGTCATTTCGCTCCGCTGCTCCTAGAGTGGGCCGCTCAACGGCCCGGGTCCTCGTCGTCCTGCCCTCGCCGCGCGGCGAGAGGGCGCGTGCGAGCGCCTTCACCGTCGCCGAGCAGCTCCTCGACGCGGCGCTCGGCCTCGTCCAGGCGCCGCGCGCCCTGACGCGAGAGCCGGATTCCTTCTTCGAAGACGGCGAGCGACTCCTCGAGCGGTAACTCACCGCTCTCGAGCCGCTCCACCACGTGCTGGAGGCGCGACAGGACCTGCTCGAAGCTGGGCTCGGACGCCTCCGAGCCTTCGCTGGCTACCACGCACACACCTCCACGACGTGACGATGCCGTAACGGGGCCTCGGGGGTCAACCGACTTCGGGTCTGGCCCGCCACGGCGCCCACCGCGCTCCCGGGCACCCGATTTCGGTCGCGTCCGGGGCAGGCCGGCGTCCGAGCTCCGCGCTCGGCGAGCCGGTCAGGGGTGGACCTGCACCTCCGCCTGGCCGCCGGGCGCGTCGGGGACGAGCACGTCGCCGCCGGGGAGCGTGGGGACGAGGAGCCAGCGGCCGTCGGGCAAGATGACGTCCACGTCCATCCCGTCCTCGCGCTCCGGCAGCCCCTCGGCGGTGACCACACGGGCGTACAGGACCTCACCGCCCCGCAGCCAGGCCGGAGGGTCGCGCCCGTCGGTGGCCGTCGCGACCGCTCGCAGGGCCCAGCGGACGGCGGGGTCGGGCTCGACTCTCTCGCGCGCCGCCACGGCGTCCAGGGATGCTTCCACCGAGAGAGACGCCAGCGCCTGGGCCACCGCGAGCCGGACCGCGCGCTGTGGGTCGTCCAGCCGGGCTTCCAGCGCGCGCCAGGCGCCGCGATCGCCGGCCCGCGCCAACGCCAGCGCCGCCCCCGCCCGGAGTCGCGCTTCGGGCGCGCGCAGCGCCCGGCGCATGGCCCGCCGAAGACGTCGCCGGGTGCGCGAGGCCGCGCCCTCGATCCCTTCCGCGGCCAGCCGGAGCGCCTCCGGGCCGACCTGTCGATCCTCGAAGCGATCGGCCAGTCGCGCCGGATCCACCCGCGCGCCCACGGTGAACGCCGCCAGCGCGAGCGCGCGGAACGCACGCGGATCGCGCTCGACCACCAGGCGCGACGCGACGCGATCGCGGAGGCCGGCCGCGGCCGGGCCGAGGAGCGCCAAGCCCAGCGCAGCCAGGACGCGTCGGTAGGGCTCGTCGGCCTCCAGGGCCTCGCTCAACCGGCCGAGCGCAGCCTCATCACGCGCCAACGCCGCGACCACGGCGCCGGTCAGCGTACGAATCACTGCGGAGCTGCCCGAAAGCGCGCTCCACCGCGCGACCGTCCGCTCGGCCCCGGTGGCGGCGCAGGGCCAAGGCCACGGCAACCGGCGAGCCCATGTCGAGCGCAGGCCCGAGTCCAGCGCCATCGGGAACGCGAGCCAGCGCCTCGGCGGCGGCCGGGCGTTGTCCGGGATCCGCGGCGAGCGCGGTCAACGCCGGGACGAGCTCGCGGGCCGGATGCTCGATCAGCGCGTCCGCGGCCGTCCGGCGCAGGACCGGATCTGCGTTCGGATCGGAGAGGATGGCCAGGAGCCGCTGACCCGCCGCAGCCGGATCCAAGACGGTGAGGGCCACCAGCGCGCTCGCGCGTTGCCCCGTGGGCCCTCGATCCGCGAGCCCCGCCACCGCCGGAGCCCACGCTGGACCGCCGGTCCGAGAGAGCGCCCGGAGCGCCGCGTCGACGACGCTGGGGACGTCGTCCGAGAGCGCGCTCGCCACCGCCGGCGCCGCTCGCTCGTCGCCCAGCGCCCCCAGCGCCTCCAGGATGGCCACGCGAGCCGTCGGGCTGGCGCCCTCCAGGTGCGAGACCAGCTCCGGCGTGGCTCGGGCATCGCCAATCTCCCCGAGCGCGCGGGCCGCGAGCTCGTTCGCGGGCGCCTCCCGCAGCGCGCGCAGCAGGTGAGGCACCGCCGGTGCGCCGATCCAGACGAGCGCCCGCTCCGCGTCCTCCCCCACGTCGCTCGCGCCGAGCCATTCGATCAAGACGCGGACCGCTCCCTCACCGCCGATCGCCCCGATCGTGCGGAGCGCCGTCGCGCGGTCGCGGCGATCGAGCTCGCCCAGGCGACCGGCGAGGCGGGCGACGGCCGACGCGTCCCCTCGCCTCGCGAGCGCGTCGAAGATCGCGCCGCGAACGGCGGGCTCGTCCTCTCCCTCGAGCGCATCGAGCAGCGCGCTCACCGCCCGGCGCGGCTCACCGAAACGGCCCAACGTCTGCGCCGCCCGCTCCCTCACTTCCGGATCGGTGTGCTGCAGCTCGTGGCGCGCGCGGGGGCCGACGAGCTGGAGCGACCACGGCTGCGCGCCCGCCGTCGCGGGCAGCCACGCCACGAGGAGGACCGTGCACGCCAGCGATCGCACCATCGATCGCGAGGGTACTGCGTGAAAAGGCTGGCGCCACGGCGATCGAGCGACCTTCACGCTCGACTTGTGACCCACCGGTCGGGTAACTTCGTGAGCCATGCGATACCGGGGGGAGCCGCCGCACGCGCGTACGGGACGACCCGTCGCATTCGCGTTTTGCAAAGCACTCCCATCGCACGGGGCGGTCCACGATGGGTGAGGGCGGCGCCACGGCGGAGAAGCCCACCGCAAAAGGCCCCGATCCGCTGATCGGCCGCGTGATCAACGATCGTTTCCGGATCGTGGCCACGTTGGCGCGCGGCGGGATGGGAAAGGTCTACCGCGCCGAGCAGGCGCCTCTGGGACGCGAGATCGCGCTGAAGGTTCTCAACCCCAAGTACAGCGGTGAGAACGACCCGGAATTCCACAAGCGCTTCTTTCTCGAAGCGTCGACCTGCAGCAAGCTCTCCCACCCGAACACCGTCACGATCTTCGACTACGGTCGAACGGACGACGACGTCTACTACATCGCGATGGAGCTGCTCGAGGGTCGCACGCTCCACCGCACGCTGCGCGAGGATGGCGCGCTCTCGGCGGAGCGCGCGATGCACATCGCTCGTCAGGTCTGCCGTTCGCTTCGCGAAGCACACGGTCTCGGCGTAATCCACCGCGACCTGAAGCCGGCCAACATCTTCCTGGTCCAACATGGAGACGAGAGCGATTTCGTCAAAGTGCTCGACTTCGGGCTGGTCAAAGACCTGGAAGACACCGGCGAGGATCTCACCCAGACGGGTCTCTTCATGGGCTCGCCGAAGTACATGTCACCCGAGCAGATCCGTGGCGAAAAAGTCGATGGACGCGCGGACATCTACGCGCTCGGTGTGATTCTCTACGAGATGCTGACCGGCAGGGTCCCCTTCGACCGCGCCAACTCCGTCAACATCCTCATGGCGCACGTCCACGAGGCTCCGCCGCCGCTCTTGGTCACCAACCCGGACGCGGACGTCCCGCCGGCCCTCGAGCAGATCGTGGCCAGGGCGATGGCGAAGCAGCCGGACGATCGCTTCGCCTCCATGGACGAGCTGTTGGCCGCGCTCAAGGGCACGGCCGGCGAGGCGGGGCTCTCGGTGACCCACAGCGGCGATCTCGCCATCACGGGGGAGCACGCCGCCGAGACCGGACAGCACACGACGGTCACGATCACCGGCACCCCGACCGGCACGCCGCTGAGCGAGACCGCGGCCGAGGGCGCCGACGCCGCCCCGAAGCGACGCGGAGTCGGGATCGCGGTCGGCGTCGCGGTCGTGCTCGGGCTCGCGGCGACGGGCGGCGCGTTCGTGCTCACGCGGGAGGATGCGGCACCGGCGGCGCCCGCACCTCGCCCGAGCGAGCCGGAGGCCGCCGCCAGCCCCGACGAGCCGGTCGACACTGCTGCGCCGGAGCCGGAGCCCCAGCCCGTGCCGACCGCGATGGTCTCGCTGCGCTCCACGCCACCGGGCGCGACGGTCCTGGTGGGCGAGCAGGAGTACGGGCCGACGCCCGCCGACATCGAGTGGCGCGGCGAGGACGCGGAGCGCGGTCGACAGGTCAACTTCGTCTTCCAGCTGGACGGCTACCGCGATTACTCGGTCACGCGGGTCCTCACCAGCGACCGCATCGAGGTCGAAGCGACGCTGGAGGCGATCCGGCGCGCGCCGCGACGCCCCGCGAGCACGCGGCGCCGGCCGCCGCCGCGGCGCCGAGAACCGACCCGGCCCGTCGAGGGCTACAAGCTGGACCCGTACTGACGTGCGGTACCGAAACGCTGCAGGTGGAGGCGTGAACCGGTGAGCGAGGTGAGACCCAACACGAAGGCGGAACGCTCGTCGCTCGCTCGGACGCTCGGGGCGCTCTTCGCGGGCGCGCTCGTGATGCTGCTGGGAGGCGTGGCCGAGGCCGACGTCCGGACCGAAGCGCGGCGTCATTTCCGCCAGGGCATGGCGCTCATCGCCGACGGGAACGTGGACTCGGGCGTCGCGGAGCTCCAGCAGGCGTACGAGATCCTCCCGCACCCGAACGTGCTCTACAACATCGGCCGCGCGTACGCGGAGTCGGGCCGATATCAGGAGGCGATCGAGTACTTCGAGCGCTACCTGGAGAGCGATCCGCCGGACCGGACGGAAGTGCTCGGCTTCCTCGAAGCGCTGCGCGCGCGCATTCAGGTGGTGGAGGGGCGCGAGGGCGAGAGCGAAGAGGAGCCGGCGCCCGAAGAGCAGGCACCACGAGTCGACGCAGAAGCGGCGGAGGTCGCCAGCGAGGAAGAGATCACGGCGCTCGAGGACAGCGCCACCCAGATCGAGGCGCTCGCCGAGTCGGCGCAGAGCGACGCCCTTCGAGCCCGCGCGGAGCGGCTGCGCGCGCTGGCCGCGGCGTTGCGCGAGCGCCGGGCGGCCGCGGCCGAGGAGACCACCAGCGGCACCGGCCAGAACGCAGAGACACAGACCGAGCACGCCGGCACGGGTGAGCAGAGCGAGACGACAGAAGCGCATCCGGCCGGCTCGGAAGGCAGCCTCGTGCTCGGCCAGCAGCGCGAAGGCGACACCTACGAAGAGCAGGTCGTCTCGTCCTCGCGCGCCGCGCAGTCTCCCCTCGACGCGCCGAACTCGACAGGCGTCGTCACCCGCCAGGACCTGCGCTTGTCCGGGCTGACCAACCCGGGCGCCGCGCTCCGCCGCGTCGCGGGCGTGTCGCTGATGGAGACCAGCCCGGGCGACGTTCAGCTCACCATCCGCGGCTTCAACCAGCGCCTGTCGAACCGCGCCATCGTGCTCATCGACGGCCGCTCGGCCTATCTCGACTTCCTCGGCACCACGCTGTGGACATTGCTCCCGGTCGCCACCGAGGACATCGAGCGCATCGAGGTGATCCGCGGCCCGGCCTCCGCGCTCTACGGCGCCGACGCGTTCACGGGCGTGGTCAACATCATCACCCGCCCGATCGGCCAGTACCGCTCCTGGGTGTCGAGCGGCCTCGGCACCGCGGGCCAGCTCCGGGTCGCCGGGACGGTCACCCGGCGCATCGATCAGCTCAGCTTCCGGCTCGGCGGCGGCTACGACCGCGCCAACCTCTACTCGCGCTCGGTGGGCCCGAACCGCGTGGACGTCCGCCCCTACGCGAGCGATCCGAACCTCGGCTACGACCACCTCTGGTTCAACGGCGAGGCGCAGCTCCGGATCGCCGACGGCTACACCATCACGGCCGGCACCGGAATCTCCACCGGCGCGCGCTCGATCCAAGGAATCAGCCGCCTGCGCGAGCTCTATCTGAACAACGCGCTCTTCACGCAAACCTACGTGCAGGCGCGGACGGCGTTCGGTCTCTCAGCGCGCGTGTTCTGGAACCACTTCCAGACCGACTACGGAACCTCCGGAATCCGCAACGGCGGCATTCCCGCTGCCCAGCAGGGTCGAGTCGATCATCAAGACGTGGCGGACGCGGAGCTGGTCTACCAGAACCAGTTCAACATCACCTCCGGCATCCAAGACCAGGTCATCGGCGGCCTCGGCTACCGCTTCAAGGAGATCGCCTGGGACTGGATCCAAAACACGCAGACGCAGCATCACTTCAACGTCTTCCTGCAGAACACCCTGCGGATCGAGGACGCCGTCCAGATCGTGCTCAGCGGCCGGCTCGACCGCCATCCGCTCCTCGCGCAGCCGCAGATCTCGCCCCGCGGCTCGGTCGTCATCCACCCGACGCCGCGCCAGAGCATCCGGGTCACGGGAGGCTACGCGTTCCGCAGCCCGACCTTCGCCGAGTCCTACGCCGCGGTCCCGAACTCGACGCCGCTCCGGGGCGTCACGGCGTTCGGTGTCGGGAACACGCACCTGAACCCGGAGCGCATCGTCTCCATGGAGCTTGGCTACATGCTCCAGGAGTCCGACTACTTCTCCCTCGAGTTCAACGCCTACTACAACCTCGTCTTCAACCAGATCCTACTCTCACAGAACACCGCCTATCGCCTCTACGACTACGCCCACAACCCGAACCTCCAGTTCGACCCGAGCCTGTCGGCGTTCGCGCTCGGTCAGCTCCAGTTCGCGAACGAAGGCGCGACATTCCAGCAGGCGGGCGGCGAGCTCGGCCTCCGCGTCTATCCGGTCGACGGCCTCGACGTCTACGCGAACTACGCGTTCAACTGGACGGGCACGCTCACCCAGCCGGACATCCAGGCGCTATCCCAAGATCGGCGCACGAGCGCGCACAAGATCAACGCCGGCGTGCAGTACCGCGCATCGTTCGGGCTGGACATCTCGGCCGACTTCTCGTGGGTGAGCGATCAGGTGTGGGTCGAGCAGGTCCTCGACACGACGCACGGCGGCACCGCGTTCGTGGCGTTCCCCCTGCCCGCCTACGCGATCCTCAACGCGCGGATAGGCTGGCGCTTCCTCGACGACCGCCTCGAGATCGCCGCCGTGGGCACCAACCTCCTCATGAACCATCGCGAGCACCCCTTCGGTCAGGTCCTCGACCGCCGCTTCATGGGCTCGGTCACCTTCCGCTACTGAGGTCACCATGAGAGGCGCGAACATCACCGTGATCCTCGCCTGTGCCCTCGCGGGCCTCGGCTGCGACCCGCCTCCGGTCGGCGGCGGCTCGATCCCGGACGTGACGGGCCAGCTCGAGGGGACCGTGCTCTACGTCGGCCAGCGGCCCGAATGCGACTACGACGGCGGCACGCCGAGCCAGGTCCGCGGGCGGGCGGTCCTCTTGCTCTTCCTGTCGGACAACCCGCCGCCGCCGACCGGCACCGCGACGAGCGCCGAGAACCTCTTGCTCGTGCCCGGCGAGACCATCTTTCGGCTCGAAGACTGCCTCCCCCAGATGCCGTCGGCGGACGACCTGACCCAGGTCATCACCCGCTCCGCACCCTTCACGTGGCCCGAGATCGCGCTCGCGGACGCCGCCGGACAGACCGTCGACTACCAGCTGCGCGCGTTCTTCGACCGCGACGCCGACTTCAATCCCTTCTTCTCGGTCACGCGTCTGCCCACGGGCGGCGACGTCGCCGGCGGCGCGTTCGTGAACACGGCTGCGACGCCACCGCAGTACGCCAGGCTGAGCTTCGGCAGCGTCGCCGACGAGCCGAACGGACAGGTGCTCGACGGAGTCGCGGTCACGCTGGGAGCGAGGGTGAACACGGAGATGCCCGCCTCGCGGCTCGGGGACGGAACGAACGCGCTCAGCTCGGAGGAGACCATCCCCGCCACCACCGACGCGCTCGCGCAGGAGATGCAGCTCTGGGAGCAGACCCACATGCGCCTGTCCTTGATCGATCCGACGAGCCCCGACTGGATGGCCACGCTCGACGCGGCGAGCATGTCGATCGACGAGAGCCCCTCCGGCTACGGCTGGTTCATCCTCCCGGTCGACGCGAACGACGACGGGATGGGCGACGAGCACCCGATCCTCAGCCAGCCCGGGCGGCCCATCCCCTGGATGCACCCGGCGGTCATCATGCGCCGGGCTCGCAACCCCATGGAGGTGGCGGCGGGGATCCCGGACGCGCTGATCATCGCCAGCGTGCGGCCCTCGCAGGTGCCGATGACCGGGACGAAGACCACCTTCGCGCCCGACATCGACATCGTGGCGCCGCCGGTGGTGGCGGTGGATCTGGACCCGACCAACCCGGCCTGCCGCGTGCCCTACGTCGGCCCCGGCAATCAGGCGTCCCTCTACGAGCGCATCCCGGTCGACTGCCAGGAGATCCCGACCGGCAACTACGACATCAACATCCTCGAGGGCATCGCCGGGGGCACGTCCGTGAACTTCCGCCAGCGGACCATGGACGAGAACCCCGGACTACCGTCGTCGGTCCTCGACTCGCTGGTGCGCGCGCGGACCGACAACGACTGGATCATCGAAGGCGGACAATACTCCAGCCAGGCATGGAGCATCCCGAACGAGCTCGGCTGCCCGGATCCGATTTACCGGCCCAACGCGCAGGACGAGAACGGCAACCCCATCGCGGTCAGCCAGATCGACCCGGATCCGTCGACGACCTGCAACGACGCGAGCACGCTCATGCAGGTCAGCCAGGGGCCCGACGGGCGCTTCTCGGTCGTGGATCCCGACCCGAGCAACGCGCCGGCCTACGACGACAACTCGCCGGGGCACGGCGTCGCGTCCTGTACGACGGCGCCGGACGGAATGACGCCGCGTGCGGTGAGCTACATGGACGTGCCGGAAGCGTGCTGCGCGCAGGTGAGACACCTCTGCCATCTGCCGCTCTGCGACACCGCCGACGACGCCGTGCTCGCCGGCGCGGGGGGCTCGCGGACCATCCGGGAGGTGCGCTCGCTGAACGCCGACGGGACCCCACCCTGCGTGCCCTTCCTGATGCCGGCGTCCTGCTGCCGCTGACGCGGGTTTGCATACGCGCGAATCTGCTCCAGATTGGGGCCGCGGCGCGCGCCGCACGGACTCGGAAGCGTCTTTGGCTGTGACTCACGAGCGAGCGAGCGTGGTGACCCCGGGCAATCACGACGGGGTGCATCTCGGCCACCGCGCGCTGCTCTCCGCGGCGCGAGAGAGCGCGGAGCGAGGTGGGCACGCCGTCGTGGCGCTCACCTTCGACCCGCACCCCGCCGCGGTGCTGGCACCGGACCGGGCGCCGCCGATCTTGACCACCATCGAGAGGCGGCGGGAGCTGCTCCTGGCGCTCGGGGCGGACGAAGTGGTGGTCCAGCGCTTCGACCGCGCGTTCGCCAACCTCACGCCGCAGCAGTTCGTCCAGTCGGTGCTGGTGGAGCGGCTGCGCACGCGCGGCGTGGTGGTCGGGCCGGACTTCCGCTTCGGCCACGGGCGCAAGGGCGACGTGGCGATGCTTCGCGAGCTCGGCAAGGCGGACGGATTCGACGTGACCACGGTCGAGCCCATCCGGATCGGCGGCGCGGTCGTCAGCTCCACGCGGGTGCGGGCTGCTCTGAAGGCCGGCGACGTCGAGCAGGCCACGGCGCTGCTCGGGCGCGTGCACGACGTGGACGGCCGCGTCGTCCGCGGAGACGGTCGTGGACGCTCCATCGGCGTGCCGACGGCGAACCTGGACTGCGACCCGGTGCTCCTGCCGAGCGACGGGGTCTACGCCGTCGTGGCGCGCGTCCACGGCGAACAGGAGCTGATGCACGGCGTGGCCAACCTCGGCGTGCGTCCCACCTTCGCGGCCGGGCGCTCGGTCGAAGTGCACCTCTTCGACGTCGACCGCGACCTCTACGACCGAACGCTCCGGGTGGGGTTCGTGGCCCGGCTCCGCGACGAGCAGAAGTTCGACGGCATCGAGGCGATCGTCGCGCAGATCCAGAAGGACATCGAGGCCGCGCGAGCGACGCTGGCGGGCTGCGACCGGGATCCGTGGCAATGGATCTAAAGCTCCTGCCGCACCTGAGCGACCGCGCGCTCCGCGAGGAGGCCGAGCGGCGCGGCGTCGACCCGGACGGGCTCGAACGGGAGGCGTTGATCGCCGCCATCCGCGACCACGAAGGGCAAGCGGTGACGATCCCGCCGCGCCCGATTGAAGCGCCCGCGGAACCGCGAGCGGTCGTCGGCGCCGCCAAGACGCTGCTCGGGCGGGTCGTCGGCTTCGCGAAGTCGGCGCTCGAGCGCACTGCGCCAGCACCGAGCGAGCCAGCCGAACGCGAGATGAACCGAACGCGAGACAACCGAACGCGAGCCAGCCGAACGCGAGCCGATCCGCACCCGCTCGATGGCACAGCTCCTCGAGCAGCAGGGACACCACGAGCGCGCGCTCGGGATCGTGCGCGAGCTTGCCGAGCGGGAACCGGACGAAGCGCTACACGTGTGGCGCGCCGAGCTGGAGCGCGCCGTGGCCGAACGATCGCTGGCGGACGCCGCGAAGGCCGTGCTCGCGAGCGCGACCGGATCGAGCGTGTCGTTGCCATCCGTCGGCGAAGCCCACGCCGTCGCGTGGTGCGTGGACGAAGATGGCCTCGAGCGCGGGCGCGTCCTCCTCGGCGCCGAGGGCGCGCTGACCCTGCGCATCGTCCGTGTCCTCTCGCTCCCCGGCCACACCGTCGAAGTCCGCCAAGACGATCGCCCGGTCGAGACGAGCGGCTGGTCGGCGATCGACGTCCCCGCCAAAACCCGCGTCGTCGCCGCCGTCGGCCTCCTCGAAGCCGACCGCTTCGTCTCCATCGCCCACGCGGCGAGCTGAGCCGTCGTCAGCGACAGCTCCGCGACTCGCGCCGCTTCGCCTCCTCGAGCCACGCGACCAGCCGCGCCCGCGCCGCGCACTCCTCGACAGCGCCGGCATCGCGCGGCCAGCCGCTTCTCGGGTTGCGGAGATGGGGGGCGCGTGGTGCGTTGCACCCGTGGATTTCCCCGCCGCGGCTTGGCTTCGAATCGTCACCGACCACGAGGCGTCGTGGAGCGAGCTCGCGGAACGCCTATCGAACGTCGATCCCAGCACGTGGGACCTCCTCGTCTGCGTCCTCGACGATGTGTACGGGACGACGGTGATCACCCCCGCGAAGCAAAACGCGCCTTTCTGGGTTCCCCAGGCTCCGGACGACGACGAGCAGGCCCACCTCGAGACGTTGAACGACGCCGATGTGGTCCTGGAGGTCCCGGAGCTCCATCTCGGTGAAGGTGAGCGTGAGCCAACTGACGAGGAGTGGGAAGCAGCTCTTCGGCTTCACGTCCGCGCGCTGACGGAGAGCCTCGAATCGACCGATTGCCGAGCAAGCGCTCGACCGAGTTATTGTCAAGAGTTGTGGATACGGAGCTGATCAGGCGGCGTCCCTTTGCTCACTCTCGCTCGTGTCCCTCTTCGACTTCCTCGCTGACTTGATGGGCTTTGCTCTGGGGCGCTCCTTGCGCGCCCCGTCCTCGAACGTGACGCCCGCACGGACGAGCGGGATGAGTTCGTGGCCGTCCAGCTTCCGCCATCGGCGCTCGGCCATGAGGAGGAGCTTGAAGGCCATCGCGAGCCCGGCGTTGCGGGAGCCGGCCCCCTTCGTGACCCGCTGCCGGAGCTTGACGGTGGCGAAGGTGGACTCGATTGGGTTGGTACTGCGCAGGTGCTTCCAGTGCTCCGCCGGGAAGTCGAAGAGCGTCGTCATCCGGTCGAAGTCGGTCTGCAGGCACTTGGTGGCCTTCGGATATTTCGCGTGGAACTCCTTCACGAACGACGCGGCGAGCTTCTCACACTCCGCCTTTGTCGGCGCCTTCATCATCTCGTGGAGATGGGATTTTGCGCGCGGCTGCACGCTCTTGGGAAGCTTGTCGAGAACGTTCGCGATCTTGTGAACCCAGCACCGCTGTTCGCGCGTCTCCGGGAAGACCTCGCGCAGCGCCGCCCAGAAGCCGAGCGCGCCGTCACCGACCGCCAACGCCGGCGCGCGCATCCCCCGCGCCTTCACGTCGCGCAGGAGCGACAGCCAGCTCTCGGTGGACTCCCGGTAGCCGTCTTCGATCGCGATCACCTCCTTCGTGCCGTCCGGTCGGGCCCCGATCATGACGAGCGCGGCGAGGCGTTCGTCCTCGAGGCGCACGTTGAAGTGCACCCCGTCGACCCAGACGTACACGTAGTCGCGGTCCTCCAGCGACCTCTTCCGCCACGCCCGGTACTCCTCCTGCCACGCGCTCGTGAGCCTCGTGATCGAGCTCGGCGACAAGCCCGCGGCGTCCGGACCGAGCAGCGTGGGAAGCGCCTCCTGGAAGTCGCCCGTCGACAGTCCGCGCAGATAGAGGAGTGGAAGCACCTCTGAAACATTCTTCGAGCGCCGCATGTAGGGGGGCAGGATCTTGCTCGTGAAGCGCTGCCGCTCCCCGTCCACTACCCGCTTGTCGTTCACACGAGGCGCCCGGAGCCCCACCGTCCCGGAGCCGATCGTCACCTTCCGCTCCCGAGCACGCCCGTTGCGGACCACCAGCGCCCGCCCCTCCTCGTCGCGGCTCGCACCATGCCGCGCCAGATACTCCTCGACCTCCACCTCGAGAGCCGCCGCGATCATCCTGCGCGCTCCCTCGCGCGCCAGCTGATCAAGCGCGCACTCCATCGACTCGCCCTGAACGTCCTTTTCCTCTACCTTCGGCATCGGCGTACCTTTCCCCGGCCCCCAAGCCGGTCTCGTGTTTTCCAACTCGGAAGGGTACGCCACCCTCTTCACCTCACGTCGATCCACAACTCCTGGGCATATCTCCGCTCGACCGGCTCGGAGACAGCAACGGATTCACGATCGCGTGGTCCCTCCGAGCGAGTCGGGCTGGTACGTGCATCTTCACCACCTGCGCGGCGCCACCCTCGCGGAACCGGCTCCGGCCCAGACGGCCTACGGTGCACTGGCCCCGCTGTTCTGGCACACCCACAGCGACGTCGGCCGCTACCACTCCGGCCTCGTCTTCGACGGCGACGTGCTCGTCGAGGCGACGCTCGAGGGCGACGAGGTGACGGACGAGACGCTGGCGCTCCTCACACCAGCCGGCGCTGCTCGTTGCGAGTCGCTCCGCACGTTGACGCTACGCGGTACGCGAGCCACGGCGACCGCGATCGACCGTCTGCGAGGTCACTTGCCGGGCACGCGGATCGAGCTGCGCTGATCTCCCGCCTTCCTGCTCGAGCGAGTCGCGCCCCGACCGATGCTGACAGGACCTCGACGGCGCTCGTCAGCTCGGCGATTCTCACGGTCGCGATGGCGCGGACGTTCGACGATCTCGGCATCCCGTTTCCGCTCTTCGAAGGGCCGGTCTCCGACGCGACCGAGTATGCGGGCGTGAGCGGCTGCGACCTCTGCGCGAAGAGCGGACACGCCTTCCGCGTCGGCGTCGGCGGATACGTGATCACCTCGTGCCCCCGCTGCGGATGCGAGACGGGGATGCAGGTCGTGGACGGCGTGTCTCCGTGCTTCGCGTGCGAGCAGCCGGTCTCGCTCGGCGGCGCGACCGAGCGGAGAGTCTGCTATGCCTGCCTGCGCGCAGGCAGGGCCGCGCTCACCAAGGACACGGTGCTCGGCATGATCCGGTGGGAGGACGCGATGCGAGGACGGACGCACGGCGTTCCCACACCCGCGTCTGCGCCGGCGGATGACCGGGCGTTCTCTTTCGGACCCGGCGGCGTCGTCTCATTCGACCCGACGAAGCCCACGCTCGCGAAGGAGGCTCCCTGGGTGCAGAAGGAGCTGCCGCGCGAGGTGATGTTCGAGCTGCTGCGGACCCCGAGCTACGCGACCTGGCAAGGCGAGCGGTGGCAGCTCGATGGCGACCAGCCGATGATCTACGTCGGCACGTGGGCGCAGGCGGACTTCGACGGGCACGCCGAGGACGGCGACGGCCAGGCGCTCTTCCGCCGCATGGTCGAGAGCCCGCCCCCGGTGACTGGAGCGATTGGGTCGGCCCGCAGGCGGGCAATCGCGGCATCTCCGTCTACGTCTTCCGCAACCGTGACGGCACTCGCTTCGCCGCCCACTACGACATGGACTGACCGTGACTCCGCAAGAGCTCCGACAATGGCTGCTCGCCCACGCCGAGCACATCTTCTCGTTCACGGACTACGAGGTCGCGCTGAGCTCCGAGGAAGACCTGCAGAGCATTCTCGAGGAGGATTGGTTTCGCGTGGAGAGCTGGAACGAGCCAGGCTACCGCTTCGTGCCGCTCGGGCAGAACGGAACCGGCGGGGAGGTGGCGCTCTGGGTCAGAGCGAACGACGCGCGGCCGTCGCCGATCGTCTTCTTCGGCCCGGGAGGGGGGACCGGCGTCCTGGCGCCGAGCCCCGACGCGTGGCCGAAGGCGCTCGCCTACGGCCCGTCCATCGTCGAGTACGACTCCGACTTCGACGCGAACACATCCAGGCTCTCGGTCGAAGCCAACCCGCGTATCGGCTCCGATGCCGATCCGGCGCGGCGCGCCGCCGCGGGGAGAGGATTGGCAGCCTACCGGCGAGCGACGATCGAGCGATTCGGCGCGCTGCCCCCTTTCGATGAGCTCGTGACCGTTGATCCCGCCGACCGACGAGAGTTCGGAGCGTGGATCGCCAGCGTCCGCGCACGGGCCGAAGAGCAGGAGCGCAAGTAGCCGCCACCGCGCTTCGGGGGCGGTTGCCGAAAAACGGAACGACGTGGCGACGAGCGACGACATCGAGGCTCCGGACACACTCCTTGGACAGCTGCAGCGGGGACTGGGCCGCGGCTATCTGGCCGCTATCCGGGCAAAGCGCGGAAGCGAGGAGCTGCTGACATGCATCGCTCACGACCCGCGCTGGGATCGACAGCTCGAAGAGCGCGCGGCCTACTACGGCAGGCTGGCGGTGGAGCTCCGCGTGCCCGTGGAGCCCATCGCCGCCGCGCTGGGTCGGGGCGAGCGAGACGGTCTCAGGTCTTTGCCGGCCGACGTGCTCGCCGAGATGGCGGTCCGTGGGCGCGACGACGCCCTCGCCGCGTTGCGCCACGGGCTGCACCAGGCCGCCTGGCTGCTCGCGCTCGAAGCGCTCTCGGACGCCGAGGACGAGTACGACGAGGTGCTTCTCCGGCCCGAGGATCTCGCTGCCGTGGCCGGTCACGACAGAGAAGATCTCCGCCAAGCCTTCACCGCGACTGGTGGCCTCCCGTGGCGGGGCTGGGCAGCAGAAGAGCCTGGGCTCCGTCGCGCGCTAGAAGATTCGTGTCTGGCTCTGGAGAGCGCTCCAAGGGCCGCGGCTCCCCCGCCGAACCGCGCGATGAGCACATCCGAGCTGCTTTCGATCGCCGATCCGCGCAACCGTGTAAATGTCATTCATCTCCTCTCTAAACGGCGAGACGCGACGAGCATCGCGGCGTTGGTGCGAGCCGCTCGAAGTGATGAGCCAAACGAGTATCTCACCGCCTACCGTGCCCTCGGAGCGCAGGGAAACACCGAGCTCCTGGAGCACGTCTCGACTCACCTCGAGGCCGATCCTGGTGGGCGATCCCAGACGGCACTTCGGGGCGCGATGCTCCGCTACCTCGAGAGCCTCCCCGCCGGCCTGACCCTCCCCAGAGCGCGCAGGTGGCTCGGGCAGAGGGGTGGCGCGGCCGTCGCCGCCCAGCACATCCTCGAGCGAAACGCACGGCCCGATGACCGCGATCTCGTCGAACGCGTTCTCGGCGCGGCCCTCGACCAGGGCGCAATCTACCGAGCTTGCAGCATGGTGGAGGCCCTCGGGACCATCGGGGATCCGCGCTCCGCCCCACTGCTCGTCTCGGTGTTCGAGCGAAGCCCCTACGCTTGGGCTCGGCCGCGCGTGTTGCAGGCGCTCGCCGCGAGCGGGAGCGAGCAGGCTGCACCGCTCGCGCAGGAGGCGCTCTGGGACTGCGACGAAGAAGCGCGGGAGCTCGGCGCTCGGTGGAGCGCGTTGGACGAGTCGAGTCGGGACCGGCTGGCGGAGATGCTCAGGGACCGATTCGAGCGAGAGAACGTCCGCACCGCGGCGCGTACGCGGCTTCGATAAACAACTCAAACACCTCGAGTATCATCGATAAATCCGATGAGAATGGGACCGGACCCGTCACGTTCGCACAAAGATTGGGATCGCGCCGAAGCCCCGCGCCGGCCTGCGATCACGAACTATGCTCGACGCCATCGTCGGACGCGCCGCGCCTATCGGCGTGATGGACGCCAGATGGATGAGGGTCGGCAACGCGTGACACCTGCCGAAGCCGCGTGGTCGGGCTTCCTCGCCCGTCAGCTCCAACGGCGACCCGACGCGGAGTCGAGCTCGAGCCGGAGGACGAGCTCGTGAGCGTGATCCCCTCGCCCCTCGGGAAGCTCGTCGCCGAACAAATCATGGCCGGAGGTCCTCTAGCGAGCGTCTTCCGCGCGGCCCAGTCCGCGGGGCACGACCTCGCCGAGGTTCTCGATGTGCTCGCAGCTCCCTTCGATCATCTCCCCGAGAGACAGGCCGCCGAGGTCGAGGAGGCCGTCTACGGGACCGACGTGATCTATGAGCTGGTCGAGCACGCGGGGATGGAGATGGCAGTCGAGGTCGCGCGGCGTTCCTTGGCTTTCACGGACGTGGACGCTCGTTCGCATCACGCGCGCTTCAAGGCCCGGCTCGCGCTCTGACCGCGATCATCGACGAGGACCCGATCGCCGACGCCTACGCTCTCGTCGCCAACGATGCCGTATCACATGAGGACCGCGCGTGGCTGGTCGCGAAGATCGCTCGCGTCTACCCGATAGAGGAGTTCGGCGCGATCGCGGGTCGGGTCACCTCAGGAGATGCTGCCGTCATCGGCGAGGTGCTGCGCAGGGACCAGTCGCCGCTCGAGGCGCTCGAGAGGCTCCTCAAGGAGCTCGAGCCCGAGACCATCCTGGTCGTCCTGGAGAGCTTCTGGGGGATTGCCCACCAGCCGGGAGACGCGCGCACCGAAATACTGCGGACCTACGCCGCCCTCTCTCGCGCCGAGTTCCGCCCACTCCACCGGCCTCTGCGTTTCGCAGCTACCCACGGCGCTCCAGATTGGTGGCTCCCCGCACTACGGTCCCTCGTCTGGATCCGCGTAGCCGGCGTTGCATCTCGAGGCCCTGCTCTGCCGCGTAGTGCCGCGCGGCTTCGACGACCTCCTCGCGACGATCCTCGACCCATGCGTGCGCTCCGAGGCGCTCGGCCACGCCCTCGGCGTCCACGTCGGCGAGGCTGAGCGAGACCGCACCGACCGAGAGCGGGCGTTCGGTCACGTAGCTGGCGATGTCGTCCTCCCACCAGAACGCGCCGAAGGGCGACTGAACGACCCGCTCGGGCGTGGGCGGTACGTGCTCCGCGGCGCTCGCCTTCAGGGCGGCGAGCTGGGTCGGCTCGAGCAGCACCCGCGCCCACGGAGGAATCGCCACGAACGTCGAGTGGGCGTCGGCGGCTCCGGCCTCGATAGCGGCGCCGATCTCAGCGCTCGCCGTTTGGAGCGCCTGGTCGCGCGCAGCGTCGAGCTCGTCGGCGCTCGCGACGCGTCCCTCGATCATCCCACCCTGGACTTGCTCCAGCGCAGCAAGGGCTTGTCGCAGCTTGCTCGACCCGGCCGACGGAAACGAAAACGCCCGCGTTTCGGCGGGCGTCATCGAGTGGAGCTGAGGGGGATCGAACCCCTGACCTCATGACTGCCAGTCATGCGCTCTCCCAGCTGAGCTACAGCCCCGGGGGACGGTGGTGATGCGCCGTGGCGCCCCGATTGTCAAGTCGGTTTTCCGCTTTTGCGACGCGCGGCGGGGCGGCGCTCCTTGGCCTTGCCGTTGCCCTTGGAACGCTTGGTCGGCTCGGCCGGCGCCGCCTCGTTGGAGGTGCGGCGCGTCGAGGTCTTCTTGGTGGTCGCCCGGCGGGCCGAGACACGCGGCTTCGTCTCGGAGGAGGTCTTCGAGGAACCAGCCTTGCCCGCCTTCGACTTCTCGGCGTCCTTCTTGGACGCTTTGGACTTGGACGCTCCGCCGGCCTTCTTCGAGGCGGCCTTCTTCGACTTCTTCTTCGCGTCCGCTTTCGACTTGGCCTTCTTCGCCGTCTCTGCGCTCTTGGCCTTCGCGGCAGGCCTCGCGCTCGGGCGCTTCTTCGGCTCGGTAGCCCGCTCGCCAGCTTTCGTCGGCGCCTGCTCTGCATCCGAGACGCTCGCCGCCGCAGGCGCTGCCGACGGCGGACGCTCGCTGCCGTTCGATGGCGCCTTCGCGGAGGGCTTCGCTGGTGTCGACGCGTCCGCCGCAGGACGCTCGCTGCCGTTCGTCGGCGCCTTCGCGGCGGATGGCTTCGCGGCGACAGGCTCCGCGGCGAGGGGCTCCGCAGCAACAGGCTCCGCGGCGAGGCGCGAGGCCGACTCATCGGTTGCCGGCGTGCTCGCCCGCGTCGCCGCGGCCGCCTCCGGGCTCGACGCGCTCGGCTCGGTAACCGGCTGCCGATCACCAGCACGCTCCGCGCTCGTGACCGACCGGCCGTTGGCGTCGCTTCGCTCCCCGGGCACTTCCCTGGACGCAGCCGCGGGAGGCGCCTCGGATCGCCTGGCGCGGGCACGGTCGGCCTCGCGCTCCGGCGCGGGAGGCGGCGGGACGTCGCTCGGCGCCGGGCGGTAGGCGCGCGCCAGGTCGCCCAGGAGCCCCCCGAGGTGCTCGAGCGGCGGGCGGAGCCGGCGCGGCATGGGCACCCAGTCGCTGGTCAACCACAGCTCGGCCGTCTCGCCGATGTCGGCGAGGACGTGCGCGCCTTCCCCGGCGCGAAGCCGGGCGACCAGTGTGTGGATGCGGTGTCGAAGCTCGCGCATGGTCCGGATCGCGCCCCGGATTGCACGGTGATCAGCCCCGGGTCTGCGTTTGGCGCGTAGCATCCACGCCCGGGGGTGTCAACGCGTAGGTGCCCGCGATTGTTACTGAACCTGGCACCGGATGGGGGCGTCGACGGGATCCGCGGGCGCTCCCCGAAAGCCAGTTTGTTGACCGGAAAGGCCACGAAACGGAGCCTCGCTCGGTCGTGAGACAGGTACCGCCGCACTCGAATTCGGCCCGCACCGCGGAGGGGGCGACGCCGCTCGCTCGCCGACTTCGCTGGGTCGCGGCCGTCGTGGCGATCGCCTGCGCCGCCACCGCGTGCGCGCCGGAGCTCGACGCCGAGCTGCTCGAGGTGCGCCGGGTGGGACCGGATCGCTTGGAGCCGGGGCGGCGCATGCGGGTGCGCGGTGCGGGGTTTCCGCCGGGGCGGACCGGGCGCATGCGGATCGAGGGACGAATGCATCGGCCCGACGCCGCGCCCCGAAGCGTCTCCGTCGAGCTCGCCGCGCGTGCGCTCTCCGCGGAGCAGGTCGAGGCGCGCTTCACCGCAGAGGCGCTCGAAGCGCTCGGTGGCCGGGGAACCGTGCACGGCCGGGTGGCGGTGATCTTCGATGCGGTCGGCGCCGGATTGGTCAGCGGACACTCGCCCCCGGTCGTCCTCGACATCGTTCCGCCCAGCACCGACCGGCTCTCGGAGGAGCTGGCCCGGCGACGCCATGCCACGCGGCTCGTCGATTGGCTGGGGCTCGGCCTCGGAGAGGAGCCCCCGGACGAGCGCGGGCTCGTGGTGGAGAGGGTGGACGAAGGGTCGGCGGCGGCCCGCGCGGGGCTGCTCGCCGGCGATTGGCTGATCGCGTTGGAAGGCGTGCGGCTGCACGCGCTCTCCGACTTCCTGCCGCCGCCGAGCGCGACGAGAGCGAGCGTCGACGTGGGGCGCGAGAGCGAGGCGGGCAGCTTCTCCGTCACCCTGCCGGTGGGCACGGCGGAGCGCGCACTCACCAAGACCGAGGTGCTGGCGGCTCAGGTGGCGTTTCTGTGGGTGCTGCTCGTCCTCTTCGTGCTCGCGCCCAGCGCCTCGGGGCTGGACTGGCTGATGTGGCGAGAAGGGCGCCCGATGGAGGGAGATCCAGGCCGGCGCTCACACCGTGGAAGAGCGCGCCTGGCGCGCTTGGCCATCGGCACCACCTTCTTCCCCATCCTCGGCATCGCTGCGCAGGCAGGGCTCGTCCAAGTTCCGCTTCAGGTGTTGCTCCTCGGCGCGCTGGCCGCCCGGACCACCGCGGCGGCGCTCGGCACGCCGGGCACGCGCGCGGCGAGAGCGCGAGCGGTGCTCGCCGCGGCGGGAGGCGTGGCGCTGGCGGCGATCGGTCTGGCAGCGGTCGGCGCGATGGCCGGCACCAACGATCTCTCGGCGCTGGCGGACTCGCAGGGCCCGATGCCGTGGCAGTGGACGGGGTTCCGCACGGCGGCCGGCCCCGCCTGCGTGGTCCTCCTCGTTCGCGCTGGTGCGTTCCGCGCGCGCGGAAAGGGCACCTCGGGTGGGCTGGCGGTCGCGATCGACGAGACGGTGGCGCTGCTCCTCGCGGTCGCGGTCACCATGGCGCTCCTCGGCGGCTGGAACACCGGCGGCGACTCGATCTCGATGCACGCGCTCGGTGTGGCGCTGTTCACGGTGAAGGCAGGAACGGTGTGGGCGCTGATGCGCCGGCTGGGCGCGCGCGGCGAGCGCGGCGCATGGATCACGGTGACCATCGCCTCGCTCTTCGCCGTGACGCTGAGCGCGCTCTGGATCCTCGCGCACCCACCGCTCGAGCTCGAGCACGCGCTGGGCGAGGTGTCCACGGCGGCGCTCGCCCTGGTCGGGGCCTCGCTCCTCTACCGCAGTATCCGCGGCGACGGAGCGGACGAGCTCGCGCCGGCGCACCCCTTCGCCTGACGGCTAGACCCTCGAAGTCAGCCTTCGAGCGCGGTCAGAAAGCGCATGAGGTGGGTGCGTTGCGCGCCGCTGACGGCGTCGAAGCGCACGCCCGCCGCGTGCACGCCGCCGTCCTGCGGAGCGGTCCAGGCGACGGTCGCGTTCGCCTCGAGCGGCTCCTCGTCCGGATCCTCGATCCCGTCCTGCGTGAGGAAGAGCGTCAACGCGAGCCGCGCGCCTTCTTCGAGAGGAAGGTCCAGGAGCAGGCCGACGCCTCCCTCGGAGATGTTCTGGGTCGCCGCGACGATCGTCCGCGGGCCGATGTTCACCTCCGCCGCCACCTCGACGGCGTAGCGGGGATGCTGGCGATGATCGGCTGTCATGGTGATTCCCTACTCCGAATGGCGAGGGCCCATCATGCGGGTGAACTCGCCCGCCGTAAAGGAGTCCAAAAGGGCCTCCGTCTCCATGATGCGGAGCGCGTGAGGCAGGTCGTTTTGGCCCAGCAGATCGCGCTCGAGCTGCATGCGGCGGCGCTCGAAGTAGAGCGCGACCACGCTCCGCACCAGCTCTGCGCGGGACTCCTCCAACGCTCGGAGCTCCCTCAGCAGCCGCGCCTCCGGTCGGGCGTAGACCAGGCGGTCGAGGTTGAAGATCAGCGTGCCCTGGATCGTGAGGTCGTCGCCGGTGGAGACGTTGGTGCCGATGTCGCCGGTGTTCCCGCTGGTGAGGCCGCGCAGATCGACGGCCTGGCCTCGCCGCACGGCCGCGCGGACGGTGGGCAAGAGCCCGCTCAACCGCGCGCGATCGATGGCGTCGCGGGCACGGGCAGGATCCGCGGCGCCGGTCTCGAGCGCGGCGCGGACCACGTCCTCCACGTCGGGCTCGTCGCGGTATCGGTAGAGCGCGGCGCGGATGCGCTCGGGGCTCACGGTGGGCTCTTGGGCAGCCGCCGCGGTGGGCAGCGCGAGCACGACGGGCAGCAGAATCGAGAACGGGATGGTCTTCATGGCTCTTCCTTTTCCAGGCGGCGCAGCGCCGCCTCGTACGCTCTCGCGCGCTCGCGTCGCTCCCAGGCGCAGAGGACGCCGTCCGTGCAGGGGGCGGACGGGCGCCGCGGCGGGCGTACGACGTTCGGCGGCCGGAACGGCACGCGACCCGGCGTCGCCGAGAGAGGCCAGGCCACGCCCGCCTGAACGCGCCAGTCCCAAGCGCGCCGTGACGAGGTGGCCCGGCTCTGCACGTGGTGGACGATCCCTCCGCGCACGACGACGCGAGGCACCCAGCGGGCGGCGCCGGAGCCGGTGCAGCCGGCAGCGATCACGATTATCGACGCAGAGAAGAGCGCGCGCATCTCGGCGCGGCGGGTTTCATGGGCCGTGCCGGCTTCGGCCCATGTGATCTCGGGCACTTGGCGGCGCGGATCGGCGGGATGGCGGGCGGAGGGGGTGGCGGCCGCCGGTCGCCGATGCCGGTCGCGAGCGCTCGCGGCTCAGAAGAGCTCGTGCGGCATCCGGTCGCGCGAGCTCCGGAAGTAGTGCAGCGGGCTGTAGTGGAGGAAGTTCGAGACGCGGTCGGTGTAGAGGCAGGCGTACTTCTCGACCTGGTCGCCGAAGGAGCTCACCTCGGGCCCGGCTTTGAAGAGCGAACCCCAGAAAGGATGGAAGGCACGGTCGACGGTGTCCTCGATCTCTTCGAGCTCCAGGTCCAGATCCCGGAGCCGGACCTTGATGCGATCGATGGCCTTCTTGTGGTGCACGCGGCGCGCGCCGAGCTCGGTCGTCGGCATCCCCAGCTCGCGCGCACTCTCCAGATCGCGCGCGAGACGGCGCATGGCCCCCTGCCGATCCCGCAGCTCTTCGTGGAGGAGATCGCGGATGGCCTCCAGCTCGTCCATCCGCTCGAGCATGGGCGTCACCTCTTCGTGCACGCGCAGCTCCTGGTCCATCTCCTGGATGATCATCGCGGTGCGCCAGGCGGTGTCCTTCTTCGCCCGCAGCACGTCGCCGTAGATGTGGTCGCCGACGTAGAGCACCCGGTCGCCGTCCGCCTCCGCCAGCTCGCGGAAGCGCGCCATGCAGCCGCCGCTGTAGAGGCGCCCGCGCTCGAACCCGCCGTTCGGCGGCTCGAGACCTTCTTCGGCCGGCTCGAAGGGGATGTCGTCTTCGGTGAAGAAGCGCGGCTTCATGGCCGCCGTGACGATCACGTCGAAGAACGCGCGCCACGACGAGTAGCCGTTGAGCGACCCGTCGAAGAGGTAGCGCATGATGCGGTCGGTGTACTCGGCGCGGCTGTTCGTGAGCAAAAACAGCTTCTTGCCCGCGCTGCGGAGCTTGTGGAAGGTCGGCGCCAGGTCGGGGTCGCGGCGGATGAAGCGCTCCGGCTCGCTGCCGATCGCGTCGACGATGCTGCCGTCCTTGTGGGCGAGGTCGATGCTGCGCCGGATGTCGTCGAAGAGCTGACCGGCGTCGATCTCGTCGCCTGCCTCTTCGAGGGCGTCGATCGCGGCGGCGAAGACGGATACCTCGCTCAGCGCGTAGAGGGTGTCCACCCAGTGGTAGCGCTCGCTGCCGACGCGGACCGGTCGCGAGTGGTAGTCCTGATGGCGCTCGTCGCGCGAGAGCTCCCGCATGCCGTGGTACGCCTTCTTCACGTACCGGTAGCGGTCCATCTTGAGGACGTTCCCGAGCTTGCGATCGATGAGAAGGCCGCGGATCGGATAGTCAGTCCGATACGACATGCCGAGCAGGCGCTCGGGGTAGCCGAGCTCGACCAGCTTTTTCACCGTCGCGTCGATGCTCAGCCGGTCCATCTGCTCCTGGCGATAGATGGCGAGCGTGTAGTCCATGTCGAAGCCGACGATGGACACCAGATCGAAGCGCAGGCTGCGGTTGACGTAGATCCGCTTGCGCCGCGGTAGCTGCGAAGGCGCCTCGTCGCGCGGCAAGTCGGGGAGCGGAAGCGGAAGCTGCATCCGATGCGATCAGCGTAACATCGCGCACCGAGCTCCGCCCTCACCACGCGAAACGGCCGACCACCCGCAGATCGGGGTGTCCGGCCGTGTTCGGGCCCGTCGGTTCGAGGCTCAGTTCGCCGCGGCGACGGCCGCGCGCGGATCGTCCTTCGAGTAGACGGCGATCCGCTTCCTGTCCCGGCCCTGACGCTCGAACTTCACGACGCCGTCGATGCGCGCCCAGAGCGTGTAGTCCTTGCCGGTGCCGACGTTCGTGCCGGCGTGGAAGGTGGAGCCGACCTGGCGGACGAGCACGCTGCCCGCCGACACTTCCTGGCCGCCGGTCACCTTGACGCCGCGGTACTGGGGGTTCGAGTCGCGGCCGTTGCGCGACGAGCCCTGTCCCTTTTTGTGAGCCATGGCTTCTTGCTCCTCAGGCCGAGACGCCCGTGATTTCCAGCTCCGTGAAGGGCTGGCGGTGGCCATTCTTGCGCCGGTAGTTCTTCCGGCGGCGGTACTTGAAGACGATGATCTTCTTCGCCCGGTCCTGCGCGACGATCTTCGCCTTCACGCTGGCGCCGGAGACGAGCGGCGTGCCGACAGCGACCTTGTCGCCACCGAGCATGAGCACCTCGTCGAAGGTGATCTCGGCCCCGACGTCGCCGGGGAGCTTCTCCACGCGGATGCGGTCGCCCTGGGCGACTCGATACTGCTTTCCGCCGGTCTTGATGACTGCGTAGGACATAAACGTTTCTCTACCTGGGCGCACGCCCGCCGGGTTCGACGGGTCGGCAACTTTACGCGAGGTCGGCTCGGCGGCAAGAGGTTTTTTGGAGCAACTTCGGGTGGGGTCGCGCCGCCGCGCTGCTATACCCCGCCCGGCATGACGAAGCGAACGCCGAAGCGCGGGGAACGAGGACCGGAGCGGGGCGAGGTCGTGCGACGGCGACCCTCGGAGCGCAAGCGCTTGCCCGCCGACCTCGAGGCCTTCGCGGCGGGCGACGACGACGCGCTGTGGCGGCGGCCGGCGTCCCGGCGCCTCAACGATCCGCGGCCGGTGATGCTGGTGCCGGGAGTGGCGAACCGGGATGCGCGCGCGGTCTACGAGGCGCGGGAGCGGCGACTGCGGGAGGCGCTGACGGCCGAGGATCGCGACACGGCCGCGCTCGAGCTCGCAGAGGCCGCGCAGCTCCGGCTCTGGCGGGGCCACAGCCTGGTGAGCTTGGAGGTCTTCGCCGAGAACGTCCTCGGGCTGACTCCCGACGAAGCCGAGGCGCTCCTCCGCCGTGGCGCCGAGCTCGCGGGGAGCGCCGATGCGGCGCCGGACGAAGTGGTCGCGACCTGGATGCGCGCCGAGTCCGGCCTGCTGGAGGGGAGCCCCGACGCCGTGGTCCGGCTCCGCCAGGGGCGGCTGGTCCTGGAGGTCCCGCTGGAAGGCGCCGCAGCCGGGCTGGCGGCGGTCGGTTGGCGCTCGGCCCCGCTCGCCCGCGAGCAGGAGAAGGCGCCGAGGAGCGTGGTCGACCGGCCCAAGGGCGTCCCGCGGATCAGCCGGCTCGAGCGCGACCCGAACGCAGACGACTGAACGTTCGGTGACTTCTCAGCCGCCCACGCGCTGCAGCCCCTGACGGGCGGAGCGGTTGCTCGGGTCGAGCGAGAGAGCGCGGGTGAACGCCTGGCGCGCTCCGGCCCGGTTTCCCGAGGCGAGCATCGCCTGGCCGAGCGCAGCGTGATAGCCCGCGTGGCGGGGCTGCAGCGCGATCGCCCGCTGGTACGCGCGAATGGCCGCCGGGAACTGCCCCATCGCCAGGCGTGAGGCGCCGAGGCCGGCGTAGCTGCCCGCGTGACGCGGGTTGAGCTCCGTCGCCTGCTCGTAGGCCCGGGCGGCCTGCGCGAACTGCCGCGCCTGGAAGGCCTGCAGGGCCTGCTGGCGAAGCTGCTGAAAGCGCTCGAGTCGGCTGGGGCCGCCACCACCCCGACTGGGGGTGGCCGATCGGCGGTGCGAGCTCTGGGCATGCGTCGACGCGTGATGCGAAGAGGTGCGCTCCGGCTCCGGCTCGGTCGCGGCGACCTCGGGCTCCTCTGCCTGCTCCTCGGGCTCGGGCTCCACCGCCTCGGGCTCCGGCTCGGGCTCCACGACCTCGGGCTCCACCGCCTCCGGCTCCGGCTCGGTCGGAGCCGGCTCCGTCACCGTGACGGGCTGGGGCGCGGGGGAGGAGGAGGCTGCGGCGCGGGCGCCGTCGGCTGCACCCCTCCCGAGCCGGCAGGCCAGGCGGAGGGTGAGGGCGAGACCGGAGCCGCCACGGCGACCGGCTCTTCGTCGTCGCCGAGCGTCAGGTAGAGGATGACCCCGCCGAGCACCGAGCTGACGGCGCACATGCCGGCCAGCGCCGCGACCAGCAGCAGCCAAAGAGGGCCCTTCGAGCTCCTCCGCGACGGCGCGACGGCGGCGGCGGGACGGGTCGACGGGCCCGCCGGAGCATACGCGCCGGTCGGCACCTCGTCGGAGGGAAGCCGCGCGGGCACCGGCGTCGGGATGGGAGTGTCGTACCCGCGGTCGACGGCCTTGGTCTCCGCGAGGTCGTCGTAATCGAGACCCTCGTCGACCTCGGGGCTCGCCTCGCTCGTCACCACCGGGACCGGCGCCGAGGGATCTTCGCTCGTGGCCGGGCTCTCCGGCCCCGCATCGCCGAAGCGGGTCTGCTCCCAGGGCGGCGCCATCTTGGACGCGGCCGTCTCGAACCCTCCCGTCTGGGTGGCGCTCTTGCCCTCGGCTGGCGCCTCCGGCTCCTGGGCGGTCGATGTCGCTGCGGCGACGGGCGCAGGCGTAGCCGGACCGGAGGCCGCAGGCGCGCTCGCGGCTGGCCCGGCGGCGGGCGCAGACGAGGCAGGCGCAGACGAGGCAGGCCCGGCGGCGGGCGCGGCTGCGACGGGCGGAGCCGTTCCGGACACCCCGGGTGCGGTCGCCGCGAACGCCGACACCGCAGGCGAGGAGACAGCGGCGGATGGCGACGCCGCAGCGGACGCGACGGGTTCGGGGGCAACCGACTCGGACGCGCTCGGGTCGGGCTGAGCGGACGCGGCCGGCTCCGTCTCTTCCGGCGGGCTCTCCTCGGGCTTGCTCGAAGGCGCGGGCCGGCTCGGCTTCTTCGCAGGCGACGGAACCGACACCGACGAAGGCGGCGCGATGCGCACCTTGGACTTGGCCGACGCGCCGGCGAGGACTTCCTCCGCCTCTTCGAGATCGAGCGCGCTCAGTTCCTCGGTCCCACCAGCGGCCGGCTTGGGCGACGCCAAGCCGAGCAGCGTCTTCGCGCGCCGTCCCTTGGGCGCCGACGCGATCTCCTCGGCCTCCTCGAGGTCGAGCGCGCTCAGCTCCTCCGTCCCGTCGGCAGTGGGCTTCTTGGTCGCCTTCGGCGGCGGGGGCGGCGGACGGCTCGGCATGCCGAGCTTCGTCTTCGTCTTCGGCGGTCGGAGCGTACCCGAGCCGGCGACCGGCGCGCGCCGCTTCTCGGTCATCTTCTCGAAGGTCTGCGTGGCGTCGCGCTTGCTGTTCGCATCCTCCGGCAGGAAGGGCTCGAGCGCGCGGCGCACCTGCTGAGCCGAGAAGGGACGCTCGCGGGGCTCCTTCGCCAAGAGCTGCGAGAGCAGCGTGGTGACGCCGGTGGGAATGGAGACCTGCGGCGTGGGGGCCGCACGGTCGGCGTGCGCCTCGAGCTGCTCCGCGGGCGTCCCGTCGAAGGGCGTGGTGCCGGTCAGCATCTCGAAGATCACGCAGCCGAGGCTGTAGAGGTCGCTCCGGAAGCTGACCAGCTTGCCCTTGGCCTGCTCGGGCGAGACGTACTCGGGCGTCCCGGTCACGTCGAAGACCGAGCTCGTCTCGATGCGCGCGGCGATGCCCGCGTCGATCACGGCCACCCGCGGCAAGCCCGTCGGCTGCGGGTTCAGGATGATGTGCCCGGGCTTGATGTCCCGGTGCAAGAGCCCGCTCCGATGCAGCTCGTCGAGCGCGGCGGCGACCTGGGCCGCGATGGAGAGCGCTTCGGGCACTGTCAGCGCGCCGGCACGGGCGAGCTTCACGCGGAGCGAGACGCCCTCGATCCATTCGCGGAAGAGCCAAGGGATCCCGCCCGCGTCACCCGTCGCCATCGGCGTCGCGAGGGCCGGGTTCGAGAGCGTCCCCTGCTTGACCAGCTCCCGCTTGAGCCGCGCCTTCTCGGCCGGCGTCACGTTCTCCGGCAGGCGCAGCAACTTGAGGACGCCGCGGCGACCGGTCTGCTGGTCGTCGGCGAGGAAGAGATCCCCGGACGCGCCCCGCGCATAGGGCTGGACGATGTTGAAGCGGGCCCGTACGACGGCGGGGACGTCGGGCAGTGTCGCCTCGACTCCCTCGTTGCCGTCTCGTGGGCAGGCCGTTTCGGTGTCGCTCAACGTCAGGCGACAGAGCGGGCAGACGAGCATGTCCCAGTGTACCGAAGCGAGGGTTGCGAAGGGCGAGCAGAGTTGCACGACCCTCCGCACACGGTCAATGCGAGGCGCTTCGGTCGCGCCGCGGGATGACCGATGGAGCGGCGATCGCCGTCCGAGCTACGCACGAGCGCGCTGGATCTTCCCGTTCAGCCTCGATTTCGCGGGCCGGGAGGCGTCAGGGAATGGTGAACATCGCCACAGTCTGCCGCTGCCGGGGCTGCAGCATGACATTGTAGGCACCGATGATCTGCCCGCCGACGGCGATCGAGAGCGTCGCCTGCGTCACGCCGGCCACACCGCAGTCGCCCCAGTAGTGAACGTCCACCCGATACTGGCCGGAGGGCGGCTGGGGGGTGTTCCAGTACACGTTCTCGATGGTGTTGTCGGCCTGGCGCGCGTTGCAGGCGCCGCGGGCGTCGTGATCGAGGACGCCGCCGGAAGGCGCCTGGCGGTTCTGGTAGCTGAGCGTGTTGCCGTAGGGGTCGGTGACGTAGAGATCGAGATCCGCCCCCGTTCCCCATGCCAGCGTGACCTGGATGTTGCCGGTCTGAACGCCGCAGCCCTCGTCGATGACGCCGTTGCAGTTGTCGTCGAGGCCGTTGCAGGCCTCGGGCGCGTTCGGGTTGCACGCGTTGTCGATGATCGTGACACCAGCGGTCACCACGGGCGTCTGCACGGTGACTTGCAGGTTGGCGCTCGGCTGCTGCGGCTGCGGCGGCTGCTGGGCGGGCGCCATCACGTAGGTGGGCTGCGGCGCCTGGACCGCCGCCCGCGATCGGCATCCGGCGAAGGCCAGGCCCATGGACATTCCGATCAGGGTGTAGATGACGGCTCGCTTCATCCCCGGCTCCTCCTCGATGGCCCGCCTCGGAGGGAGGGCGGGCCACTGTATTCGGGCCGCACGACTACAGTCAACGCGGCAAACCCTGCGTTGGACTGAAAACGCGGCCCGACATTCAGCGGCTCGGTCGAGGGATGGTCAGGCGATGCGGGGGACGCTGGGACGGGAGCTGCGGCCGGACAGGAGAGAGCGCAGATCGCCAGGATCACGGAGCTCGTAGAGCACCGGCAGCACCGCGTCCCGCGAAGGGGCGATCACCTTGAGGGCACCGCTGTCGGCCAGGGCGCGGGCGTCCGGCCCGTCCAGGACCAGATAGAGGTTCGTCAGGCCGCGCCAGCCGGTCGTCTCGGCCACGTCGACGATGCGGCCGCGGTCCAGGCTGAGCTCGGTGGTCCCGCGGCGGATCAGCAGGCGCTCGCTCGTCAGCACGTACTCGGTGTCGTGCCCCATCGCCCGCGCCCGCAGGATCCCGTACCAGCCGAGGCCGAGGCCCACGCTGAGGATCAGCACCGCCGTGAGCGCGATGGCGGCGAAGAGGAGCACCCAGGTCCAGGAGCTCATCTGCAGGCCGTGCTCCTCCAGCTCGGCGAGGATCGCCGCCGAGCGGAGCCCCGTCGGGAGCCCCACGACCAGGACGAAGACACCGAGCAGCGTGGTCGCGATGTGCCGCCAGTCCACCAAGAGGCCCTCCGGACCGGCGCCCCAGAGCACCTCTTCGCCCTCGTCGAGGCGGTCGGTCAGGGGCGTGGTGACGTCGCCGGCGTTGGGGCTCGGCTCGACGCCGCGCACGATGGCCAGGACGGCGTCGGGCGCCCGCAGGTCGTGCAATACCAGCCGCTGCTTGCGGGCCAGCGGGCCGAAAGGCACCGCCCGGACCAGCTCGAGGTGGCCCACCGTCGGGGCGCGCGAGTGCCACCGGATGCGCGCGTAGGTGATGGCGTGCCGGTCGATGGAGCGCACCAGCCGGCCCCGCTTCCACAGGACCCGCCGGTCGGTGATGACGAAACGGCAGGGATCGAGCAGAAACGAGGGCGCCAGCCAGATGGCCGCCGCCAGCGCCACCAGATAGAGCGCCGTCAGCCCGATCTGGCTCGACCCGGGCAGGTCCACCAGCACCAGGAGCCCGGCGAAGAGGCCGGTGATGGCCGCGATGGTGACCAGGAGCGCCGGCACCAGCCGCCACTTGCGGTCGCGCGGCACCCCTCGATGGGGCGCTCCCTCCCAGAGGACGCGCTCCGAAGGGAGGAGCCGAAACGCTCGCTCGACCGACTCCATCTCGCCCGTGAGGTTACCACCGCGCATGCGCCTCCGCCGCTGGTTCGCACCGCACTGACCATGCGCGCCGCGCCAGGTTCCCGAGAGTCCGTCGAAGGGCCGCGCTCCCGGCGATCGGGCTCGGCGCCTCGACGGACTCGGCAAAGTCTGGACGCTCCCCCTTTCTTCGCGGACCATGCACGCCATGTCGGACACCTACGCACCTCAGCTCCCCCGCATTCGCAAGGCCGCCGGCGACGTCCGCCGCTTCGACGAGCGCCCGATCGAGGTGGCGCTGGTCTTGGGCTCGGGCCTGGGCAGCTTCGCCGACTCGTTGAGCGCGAAGAAGGTCATCCCCTACTCGGAGATCACCGGCATGCCGGTGTCGAAGGTCGTCGGCCACGCCGGCAACCTCGTGCTCGGCGAGGCCTCTGGGATGCCGGTCGCGGCGATGCAGGGCCGCGTCCACCTCTACGAGGGGCATCCGGTGGCGGACATCGTCTTCGGCGTGCGGCTCATGCGCCAGCTCGGCGCCCGGACGCTGATCATCACCAACGCGGCCGGCGGCTCCGGCGAGAGCCTCTCCGCGGGCGACCTGATGGTGATCGAGGACCACCTCAACCTGACCGGGACGAGCTGCCTGCTCGGACCCAACGAGGACGAGCTCGGGGTCCGCTTCCCGGACATGAGCGAGGCCTACGACCGGAGCCTGCGCGAGCTCGCGGACGACGTCGCGAAAGCGCAGGGCTTCACGCTGGCGCACGGTGTCTACGCCGGCCTGCTCGGGCCGAGCTACGAGACGCCGGCGGAGGTCCGCATGCTCTCCAAGATGGGCGCCGATGCGGTCGGCATGAGCACGGTGCTGGAGGTGATCGCAGCCAAGCACATGGGGATGCGGGTGCTCGGCGTCTCGTGCATCACCAACCTGGCCGCCGGGATCTCGCCCGAGCCGCTCAGCCACGAGGAGGTCACCGAGACCGCGACCCGCGTGCGGGCGAAGTTCGAGGGGCTCCTGCGCGGCGTCCTCGAAAAGCTCGCGGAGGCCCGCGGATGAGCGACATCGACTGGGACGCGCTCACGCGGGAGGCGACCCTGGCCCGCGAGCGAGCCTACGCGCCCTACTCCCGCTACACGGTCGGCGCGGCGCTGCTCGGCGACGACGAGCGCATCTACAGCGGCGCGAACGTCGAGAACGCCAGCTACGGGATCTGCCTCTGCGCCGAGCGGAGCGCGGTGGCGGCGGCGGTGAACGCGAAGGTGCAACGCTTTCGCGCCGCCGTCGTGGCCACCGGCGGGAAGCGGGCCGCGGCGCCCTGCGGGATCTGCCGGCAGGTGCTGGCCGAGTTCCCGCCCTCGTTTCCGGTCCGCTGCGTGAGCGACGGCGGCGACGTCATCGACACGTCGGTGGCCGAGCTGCTCCCCTACCCCTTCGGACCGAGCTACCTGAATGAGTGATCGCGCGGTGCTGATCCGCGGCGGCGCCGTGGTGACCATGGACGGCGAGCGGCGCGTGCTGCCGCGCGGCGACGTGCTGCTGGAAAACGGGCGCATCGCCGCCGTCGGCGCGCGCTTGAAAGCGCCGCACGGGCTGACCCGGGTGATCGACGCGCGCGGCGCGGCCGTCATGCCCGGGCTGGTGCAGGCGCATGTCCACCTCTGCCAGGTGCTCTTCCGCGGGATGGCGGACGACATGCCGCTCATGGAGTGGCTGCGGACGCGGATCTGGCCGCTGGAAGGCGCTCACGACGCGCGCTCCATGAAAGCGAGCGCGAGGCTCGGGGTGGCGGAGCTGCTCCTCGGCGGGACGACCTGCATCCTCGACATGGGCACGGTCGGCCACCAGGACGACGTCTTCCGCGCCATGCAGGAGGGCGGCATCCGCGGCATCTCGGGCAAGGCGATGATGGACGCCGGCCAGGGCGTGCCGAAGGGGCTGCGCGAGACGACCAAGGCCAGCGTGAATGAGAGCCTGGCCCTGCACGCGCGCTGGGACGGCGCCGCGGACGGAAGGCTCGGCTACGCGTTCGCGCCGCGCTTCATCCTCTCTTGCACCGAGCGCCTCTTCCGCCAGGTCGCCGAGGTCGCGTCGGATCGCGGCATCCGCATCCACAGCCACGTGGCCGAGCACGCGGGCGAGAAGCGGGAGGTGCGAGCGCAGCTCGGCAAAGACGACATCGACGTCTTGGCCTCCTGGGGCGTCGCCGGCCCGCACGTGATCCTCGCCCACGGCGTGCAGCTCACGCGGGCGCAGATGAAGCGGGTGGCGCGAGCCGGGACGCGGATCATCCACTGCCCGAGCGCGAACCTGAAGCTGGCGAGCGGCATCGCCGACGTGGTGGCGATGCGCGAAGCGGGCATCGTGGTCGGCCTCGGCGCCGACGGCGCGCCCTGCAACAACCGGCTCGACGCGTTCACCGAGCTGCGGGAGGCTGCCCTCTTGGCGAAGGTCCGGCGCGACGACGCGGCGGCGCTCTCCGCGAGCGACGCGCTCTCGATGGCCACCATCGAGGGCGCGCGGGCGCTCGGGCTGGACCATGACATCGGCTCCATCGAGCCCGGCAAGAAGGCCGACGTGGTCGTCGTCGATCTCGATCGAGTGCACGCGCTCCCCGGCGGCGATGCCGTCAGCCGACTGGTGTACGCCTGCACACCCGCCGACGTCCGCCACGTCTTCGTGGACGGCCGCTGGGTGGTCAAGGACCGCAACCTGACCACGCTGGACACCGGACGAGGTCCGCGCCGCTGCCGTCCGTGAAGCGAAGAAAGTCGCGCGCCGCGCCGGACTCACGTGAGCGCGGTCATCGAGCTGGCGTCGGCGCCCGTGGACGCGGGGGCACGAAAAGACGCCGCCTGGCTGCGCGCCTCGCTGGCGGGCGTGTGGCTCGCGACCGCCCTGACGATGTTCGCGCCCTACTACCAGGAGGTCGGCGAGAGCTTCTTGGCGCGGCTGGGATTACCGGCCTGGCTGATGTGGGCGACCAACGCCGGTGAGCTCGTGATTGGCCTCTGGGTGCTGTTGCGGCCGATGAGCACGCTGCTCGCGGCGCTGCAGATCGGCGCCGTGGCCACCTTCACGGTGATCCTCGCGTTCCTCGATCCGATGCTGATCGTCAGCCCTTTCGGGATGGTGACCAAGAACATCCCCTTCGTGGTCGTCGTCATCGTCGCGTTCTGGCTGGAGCGCGAGGGCTGGAGCGCCCGCGCCACCCGCCTGCTGCAGGTCGGTATGGCGCTGATCTGGCTGACCGAGGGGCTCCTGCCGAAGATCCTCTTCCAGCAGTCGGTGGAGCTGAACATGGCGCCGGCGGCCGGGCTGACCTTCGCGCCGCCGTGGCTCTTGGTCGGCACCGTCGGCGTGCTCCAGGTGAGCTCCGGCGTGGCCGTCCTCGTCCTGCCGCGAAAACCGCGCGCGTGGCTCCTGCTCGGGCAGAGCGCGGCGCTCCTGGCGCTGCCGATCATCGTCGGCTTCATCGCGCCGCGCCTCTGGGTCCATCCCTTCGGCCCCTTCAGCAAGAACCTGCCGATCCTGGCCGGCACCTTCCTCCTCTACCGGCGATGCTCCCGATCTTCTTGAAGGCCATCCACCTGATGGCGGCGATGTTCTTCCTCGGTTTCGGGATGGGCAGCGTCTTCTACAAGATCCGCGCGTACCAGAGCGGCGATTTGAAGGTGATCGCCTTCGCCGACCGCGAGATCGTACGCGCCGATTGGTTCTTCACCGTGCCCTCCGGGCTGGCGCTGCCTTTGACCGGCGCGATCATGGTCGAGCTCTACCACCTGCCCTGGAGCACGCCCTGGATCGTGATCGGCCTCGGCGGTTGGGCGGCGGCCGGCCTGACCTGGCTGCCCGCCGCGTTCCTGCAGATGCGGATGCGCGACCTGGTTCGAAGAGCGCTCGCGGAGGAGCGCGACACGCTGCCCGAGGGCTACCACCGCGCGCATCGGACCTGGATGATGCTCGGCGTCCCCTCGTTCACGGCGGCGATGCTGGTGCTGTGGGCCATGATCGCCAAAGCCGCCGCGTTCTGAACGCCGCGGGTGTGCGGCGACCGCGACCAATGGCTCCACGTCCGAATGAGCACACCGGGCGCTGCCAACCCGATCTCCGGCTGAAGGTCACGCGGCCGGTCTCGAGCGCATCGAGACCGGCTTGCGGCTTCAGTCGCCCGGGACCTCGCCCATGTCCATCAGGATGCGGCGCACGTCGCCGCGATCGATGTCGCCGGGCGGGGCGAGGGCGAGGTAGCGGCGGTAGTGGGTCACGGCCTCGGCGCGATGTCCGTCGAAGCGCAGCGCGTCCGCGTAGAGGCGATGCGCCGCCGCGAGCCAGCCGGGCTGGGGCGTGGCGGCGTCGCCGAGCAGCGTGGCGCGCGAGAGCGCCTGGG
Organism: uncultured Pseudomonadota bacterium; assembly: GCA_963832725.1. Taxonomy (GTDB): domain Bacteria; phylum Myxococcota_A; class Polyangia; order Polyangiales; family Sandaracinaceae; genus JAEZBP01. The sequence continues at coordinate 570,263 of CAWHVG010000002.1, read as the reverse complement.
CAGCGCCGCGACGGTCACCGCAATCCATCCTGAGCCGCCCGAGCCTCCACCACCACCGACCGTTGTCGTCGACGCGCTGAACGGCGGTCTCGTAGGCGTGGATGGCGTCATTCAGACGACCGAGCTGATCGTACGCGTCACCCATGGTCGCGTAGACCTGATCGAGCCCGGGTCGCAGCTCGATGGCGCGGTTGAGATCGATGAGCGCTTGGGCCGGGTTGCCCGAGCGGAGCTCCACCACCGCCCGCACCCAGTACGCCGCGCCGAGGCTCGGGTCGCGCCCGATCGCCGCCTCCGACTCCTGCAGCGCCTCGCCGAGCTGGTTGTTCTCGAGCGCCGCCCACGCGACGTAGAGGTGGAACTCGCCGCGGGTCGGATCGAGCTCCACCGCCTGGCGGAAGTGCGCCAGCGCCTCGGCGTAGCGACCGCGCGCGAACTCGACGCGCCCCATGAAGTGAGCCGCCTCGGGCGAGCTCGGCCGCTCCTGACTCACGCGCTCCAGCGTCTGTTCGGCGTCGTCGATCTGCCCGGCCGCCACCTGCGCCGCGCCGAGGCGCAGCATCAGGTCCATGTCGTCCGGCGTCTCCTCGAGCGCAGCCCGGTAGGACTCCACCGCCCGCGCCGACTCGCCACGCGCCTCGAAGAGGAGCCCTCGCTCGAGCGCCAGCCGCGGGTGCGATGGATCGAGCTCGGCCAGGTGCTCGAAGGTCGCCGCGGCCTCGTCGAGCCGGCCCGCACGGCGGTAGGCGACGCCGAGCGAGAAGTGCGCGGCCGGTAGCTCCGGATCGAGCTCGAGCGCGCGGCGCAGCTCGCGGATGGCGTCCTGCAGACGATTGCGCCGGAGCTCGAGCGTGCCGAGCCCCAGGCGCATCTCCGCGCTCTCGGGCACCCGCGCGGCGGCCTGCTGCAACACGCCGCTCGCGTCGGTGTCGCGATCCAGATCGAAGAAGAGCTCCGCCAGCGCGACGTAGGGCGGGAACTCGGTCGGCGCGGCGGCGATGGCGGCGTGATAGTGCTGCTCGGCGGCCTCGCGGTTGGGCGGATCGAGCCGGAGCTCGGCGCGCCCGAGCCAGAGCAGCACCTCGGCATCCTCGGCGCGCTCGCCCGCGAGCTGCTCGAGCACCCGGACCGCCTCCTGCACCCGGTCGAGCGCCAGAGCCGCTCGCGCCGCACCGAGCTGAGCCTCTTGGGTCGCCGTGCGGCCGCTCGGGAGCGTGAGCTCCGCCGAGCCGGCCGCCTGCAGGACCGAGTCGAAGCGCGCCAGCGCGTCACCCGGCCGGTCGCCGAGCAGCACGCGCCCCGCGCCCAGCAGCGCGGGGACGTAGGACGATTTCGCTTCGAGCGCGTGCTCGTAGGCTTCGAGCGCCTGCGTGGTCCGGCCGCGCCGCTCGTAGATCTCTCCGACGGTGGACCAGCCGCGAGCCCGTACGCTGGGCGCCACACGCAGAGTCTCACCGTTGCGCTCTCGGCGCCCGACGATCTCCTCGGCGATGACCAAGGCCTCGTCGGCCTCGCCGGCGGCCAAGCGCGCGGCGGCCTCGGCCATCAGCGCGTCGCCGTGGAGCGGGCTCTCCTCGAGCACGGCCTGCACCGCTTCGTCCGCCGCGTCCTGGTCCTCGCCGCCAAGCCGCGCGCGAGCCAGCCCCCACGACGCTCGGGCGCCTCCCCCGTGTTCGTGCGCTCGGGTGAAGGCCTCCACGGCTTCGTCGAGGTGACCGTCCGCGAGCTCGACCTCCCCCGCCACCAGATCGACGTAGGGATCGTCCGCGGCGTGGGCGCGCGCCCGACCCAGCAGACCCCGCGCGCCGCCGAGGTCGCCGTTCCGAAGCGCATCCGCCGCCAACGCGAGGGCGAGCTCCGGTCCCTCTGCGCCACGCTCCTCGAGACGGTGCCGGATGGCCGACGCGTGGGTCGCGCCCTCGGCGTCGTCGGGGAAGCGCGCGTGGTAGAGCCCCTCGTGGACGAGGCTCCGGCCGAGCAGCTCGCGATTGAGCCCCGCATCGTGCCGCGCCCGAGAGAGGATCCGCCTCGCCTCGCGCAGGTCCGTCCAGCGGTCGCTCGCGGCCGTCTCCTCTGCGCGCTCGATGGTGGCCCGCACCACGGCCGGGTCGCCCGCGCCGGGCATGAAGCGATCGAAGAAGTACATCCCGAAGGCGCCGTAGGGCGTGAACGCCAGCGCCCCGCCGGCCGCGAGCAGCACGACGAGCACGGCGGCGACGACCCACACCGCGCGGCCCTTGCTCGGCGCCGCCCTGCTCTTCTCCTTGGGCGGGCTCTTCTTCGCCACGACGCGCGGCGGCGGAAGCGATTCGGGAGCCGCGCCGTCGCCCGCCGGCGCTTCGCGCTGCGGGATGTCGGCGAACTCCATGTCGTCGCCGCCGCCGTCTCCGAGGTCGAGCTCGCCGAAGCCCATACCGCCGACGCCGGCGCGCCCGGACGCGTCACGCACACCCTCGTCCTCGGCGGCCGGCATCGCCGTGCGCGGCTCGGGAAGCTCCAGCTCGCCGAAGTCGGCGCCGCCCTTGGCCACCGGCAGATCCGCGCCGCCGGCCGAGATCGGCAGATCCGCATCACCGTCGCCGGCGAGCGCGGGGAAGTCCGAGATGTCGCGCGGCGTCGGCAGATCCAGATCACCGAAGCCTCCCTCGCGGGCGGCGGGCAGATCCGAGATGCCACGCGGCGTCGGCAGGTCCAGGTCGCCGAAGCCGTCACCCTTCGGCGCGGGCAGATCGGACGCACCGCGGACCGCCGGCAAGTCCAGGTCGCCGAACCCGTCGCCCTTCGGCGCGGGCAGATCGGCGTCGGCTTTCGGCATCGGCAGATCGAGGTCGCCGAAGTCGGACTGGCCGCCGGCCCCCTTGGGCATCGGCAGGTCGAGGTCGCCGAACGCTTCATCCGCCCGATCGAATAGGCTCTGGGCTGCGCCTCCACTCGACGCCGGCGCAGGCAGATCGAGATCGTCGAAGGGGTTCGGGCCGTCGTCGGAGAGCGCCGGCTTGGCCGACTTCGGCGCGGGCAGATCCAGAATCGAAGTCGCCACCGGCCGCCTTCGCGCGCGGCGCGGGCAGATCCAGATCGAAGTCGTCCATCGCCGGCGCCTTCGCGCGCGGCGCGGGCAGATCCAGATCGAAGTCGTCCATCGCCGGCGCCTTCGCACGCGGCGCGGGCAGATCCAGGTCGTCGAGTGGCGGCGCGATCGGCTTCTTCGCGGGCGCCTTCGGGGCCGGCAAATCGAGCTCGTCCAGAGGCGGCGCGATCGGCTTCCTCGCCGGCTTGGCGGCCTTCGGCGCGGGCAGGTCCAGGTCGAGATTCGTCGACCGGCGGCGCGACCGGCCTCCTCGCCGGCTTGGCGGCCTTCGGCGCGGGCAGGTCCAGGTCGAGATCGTCGACCGGCGGCGCGACCGGCTTCCTCGCCGGCTTGGCGGCCTTCGGCGCGGGCAGATCCAGGTCGAGATTCGTCGACCGGCGGCGCGACCGGCTTCCTCGCCGGCGGGGCGGACGGAAGGTCGAGCTTCAGATCGTCGACCGGCGGCGCGAGCGGCTTCTTCGCCCCACGGTTGGGCGTCGCCTTGGGCGCCGGCAGGTCCAGATCGAAGTCGTCGTCGACCGGCGGCGCGATGGGTCGGGATGCGCCCTTCGCCGCCGGCAGATCCACCCCGTCGTCGAAATCGAGATCGAGGTCGTCGAGCGGCGTCGCCATCGGCCTGGGCGGCTTCGGCGCGGACGGCTTCGGCGCGGACGGCCTCGGCGCGGACGGCTTCGCGGCGAGCGGCTTCGGGGCGAGCGGCTGCCCGGGCCTCGGCACGGCGCCCTTCGGCGCGGGCAGATCGAGGTCGAGGTCGCTCACCGCGCCCGGCTTCGGGATGCTCCCCGGCCTCGGGATGGCGGGCTTCTCTCCTCCGGGCTTGGGCACGGAGGGCGCTGCGGGCTTGGCGAAGCTCGTCGCCGGCTCGGCCGGGTCGGTGCGACCATCGGGCTGCACGTGAAAACGCGAGCCACACTTGGGGCAGCGCATCTTCAGGCCCGAGGCGGGCAGACGACGCTCGTTGACCGGGTACTCGGCGGAACAGGAGGGACAGGCGACTTTCATCTAGTGAGATCGTCCCATCGAAAGCCGCGCGGCGCAGGGCGCGCGGACACGCCAAGAAGAGATGCCGCAGCGTATCACGCCGAGCCGCTTGACGTCTGAGGATCAGCGTTCGTACAGTGCCGGCGGATCGAAGCGCAAGCGAGGACGCGGTGGCGGAGAAACGAACGGTCACGCTCGAGATCGCGGGCGCAAAGTACCGCATGACGTCGGACGCCGACGAGGAGCACCTCGCGCGGCTGGCAGAGATGATCAACGAGCGGATCGACGCCCTCGGCCCGAAGGCACAGCGGTCGGCGACGCCGGCCCAGCTCTTGGCCGTGGTGGCGCTCGGACTGGCGGACGATCTGCTGACCTCGGAGCGTCGCCGGCGCGAGGTCGAGGACACGACCCGCAGCGCCGTGCAGCAGGCCATCGCCCGCATCGACGAGCGCCTCGGCGCCTGAGCGCCGGTCGACGCTCGTCGCATGCCGGAACGTGGACGTCGCGCCCCGGCAGCGACACAGTGCGTGCATGCAGGATCCGGCTGAAGACGCGCTGCGCGCCGGCATGAAGGACGAGATCCGCGCACGCCGCCGCAGCGTGCGTCGCGCGATGCCCCATGCGGCCCGCGTCGCCCGCTCGGAGGCCATCTGCCGCCGCGTCGCCGAGCTGCCCGAGTGGCAGCGCGCGAAGACGGTCTTGCTCTTCATCTCCATGCGCACCGAGGTGCAGACGCAGGAGCTGGTCGCCCTGGCGCGGGCCGCCGGCAAACGCGTCGCCGCGCCGCGCATGAACGAGACCTTCGACGACCTCGCTCTGGTCGAGTGGCGCACGCAGGACGAGCTGGAAGAGAGCGGGATGATGTTCCTCCAGCCGCCCTCCGGCGCGCCGCCCGTCGACGCGTCCGAGGTCGATTTCGTCCTGGTCCCGGCCCTGGCCGCCGACGCGCGCGGGCACCGGATCGGCTACGGGAAGGGCTTCTACGACCGGCTGCTACCCCGGCTCACGGGCGCGCGGCGCGTCGGAGTCGTCTTCGAGTTCGAGCAAGTCGCCGAGGTGCCCGAGCGCCCGGGCGACGAACGGGTGAACGTGCTCGTCACCGACACCCAGACCCTGCGAGTGGACTGAGCTGGGCCGCGTACACTCGCGATCCCGAGCCGCGTTCGACGGCCCGGCCTTCCCACACGCGACGCGACGGGCGAGCTCAGGGTGCGAAGACCACGTCCCAGATCCCAGCGGCCGTCTCCACATCGACCAGCGCGTGCGCGTGGGTCGAGAGCACGGTGTAGTACTCGTTGTAGACCGCGTTGGCCGTCCGCTGCGCCACCAGCACCTCGACCAGGCTCGCGCCACCGCGCTCGTACTCGAAGCGTGTCGCCGCCAGCACCCGCTCCGCGTCGGCGATCACGGAGCGCGCGAAGAGCGCCCTGGCCTGGGCCGCCGCCTCGTAACGCGCCAGCGCCTGCCGGAGCTCGACCTCGACCCGGTTCACCGCCTGGTCGTAGCGCGCCTCGGCGGCCTCTCGATGCGCGGCCGCCTCGGCGCTCCGGCCCGACCACATCAAGTGGAAGGGGATGGGGAAGCCGACGAAGAACCCAAGCGTGTTGTAGGCGGTCTGATTGAATTGAGTGTCCAGACCCGGTGCGCTGTAAACCCAGTTCAGACTGAACGTGACCTCGCCCCACTCTCGGGCGTCGGCGAGCGCCTGCTCCGCGCGGCCGGCGTCGATCGCCAGGCGCGTGTCGTGTAGATCCGGCCGGCGCTCGATGGCCTGCGCGATCAGATCGCGCAGGTCGAAGTGCCGCGGCTCGAGCGCCAGATCGCCCTCCGGCTGGAAGTCCGGCTCCACCATGTCCCCGCGCCCGAGGACCGCGAAGAGCCCGATCACCGCCGCCCGCGCCTGCCCCTCCGCCGTGAGCACCTGCGCGTGGAACATCTGCGCTTCCACCCGCGACTGGACGAGCTCGATCTCCCCGATGGCACCCGAGCGCACTCGCGCCTCGTTGGTCCGTACCAGCTGTTCGAGATTGGCCAGCGTGCGTCGCAGCCGCTCGCGCGCCAAGAGAGCGGTCAGCGCGTCGATCCACGCGTGGGCCGCCTGCCCGCGGACGCGGCGCTCGGTGTCCTCGACGACCGCGTCTGCGCGCCGCGTACCGACCCGCGCCAGATCCATGCGCCTCCCTTGCTGATCGCCGAGCTCGACGGGGACGTCGAGCTGCACGACCGTCGTCGTCGGGAGCTGGAGCAGACAGCTGGGACAGAGCGGGTCGGTCGCGCTCCGTCGCTGCGTGCGGGTCGCATGCGAGACGTCGTAGCCGCCGAGCCCGCCCCAGATCCGCGGGTCCGGCAGCTGCGCCGCGATCTGAACCCGAGCCTCGGCCGCGTCCACGTCGATGCGCGCCGCCTCGAGGTCCCGATTCCGTCGCAGCACCCGAGCCAGGTACTGCGAGAACGACATCGTCGGAGCGGCGCTCTGCGCGAGGGCGGGAGCGGGCGCGAGCAGAACGAGGATCAACGACCAAACCGGGAAGCGCTGGCTCACGACGAACCTCCGGAAGCCGCGGGCGGCGAAGACGAACGAGGGTCCTCGGCGGGCTGCGAGCGGCGCGCGGCGCGGCGCTCCACCCATCGCTCGGACGCGAGATAGAGCGCCGGCAGCACGAAGAGCGTGAGCAGCGTGGCGCTCGAGAGCCCGCCGACCACCACCGTCGCCAGCGGCCTCTGCACGTCCGAGCCGATGCCGTGCGCGAGCGCCGCCGGCAGCATGCCGAGCCCGGCCACCGTCGCCGTCAGCAGCACGGCCCGAAAGCGCGTCTCGGCGCCGGCGCGGACCGCCTTCTCGAGCGGGATCCCCTGGCTCCGCAGCACCTCGAACCCGGACACCAGGATGACGCCGTTCTGCACGGCCACGCCGAAGAGCGTGATGAACCCGACCGCCGACGAGACGTTGAGCGTCATGTCGCGCGCGTAGAGCGCCACCATCCCGCCGACCATCGCCAGCGGCACGTTGACCAGCACCACCAACACGTGACGGAATCGCCCGAACGCGCTGTAGAGAAGCACGCCGATCAGCATCAGCGCGAACGGCAGCACCAGCGCCAGTCGGCGGGTCGCGCGCTGCTGGTTCTCGAACTGACCTCCCCACGTCACCGAGAACGCGTCCGACATCGGCACGTCGTCGTGGATCCGGCGCTGCGCCTCTTCCAGGAACGTCGACAGATCGCGATCGCGGAGGTTCAAGCGCACCGTCAGATGCCGCTTCCCGCGCTCCCGCGTGATCATGCTCTCGCCCGAGCGCAGATCGAGACGCGCCACCTGGCTCAGCGGCACCCGCGCGCCGTCCGGCGTCCCGAGCGTGAGGTTGCCGATCGCCTCCGGCGAGTTGCGGAGCGACTCCGGGAAGCGCACGGCCACGTCGTAGCGGCGCTCGCCTTGGAAGATCTCGGACACCGATGCCCCGCCGATCGCGACCTCGATCAATTGCGCCACGTTCTGGACGTTGATGCCGTAACGGGCGGCGCGCTCACGGTCGATCGACACCTGGAGCTGAGGCAGCGGCGGGTCCTGATCGATCGCCACGTCCACCGCGCCCGGCACGTCGTGCAACACGTCCACGATCCCGTTCGCCAGCCGCCGCGCCTCGTCCAGATCCTGTCCGAAGATCTTCACCACCAGATCGCTGTGCGCGCCCGATATCTTGTCGTTCACGCCGTCGATGATCGGCTGCGAGAACCCGAACGTGATGCCGGGAATGCGCTCCAGCCGCGCCGAGAGCCGGTCGATCAGATCGTGCTTCGTCATCCCCGCCGGCCACGTGTCGTAGGGATGAATCTGGATCGAGCTCTCGATGTGCGAGGGCGTCCACGGATCGGTCCCCTCGTCGTTCCGGCCGAGCTGCGTGACGATGGTCCGCACCTGCGGCTCCTGCCGCACCGCCGTCCGGATCTCGTCGGCGATCTCGCTCGCCCGCGCCAAGGACAGCCCCGGCGGGAGCTGCACCTGCAACCAGAGCGAGCCCTCGTCCAGCTCCGGCAAGAACCCCTTGCCGATGGTGATACCGAGCACGATGGCCACCACCGCCGCGATGACACCGGGCACGATCGCGACCGCCGGACGCGCGATGACGCGCTCGATCGCGCCCCGATAGCGCGACTCCAACCACCCGAGCACCGGGTTCTGCCAGGGATGGCGCGGCTTGCGCAGCGCGGAGAGCGAGAGCCCCGGGATGAGCAAGAGCCCGAGGATCAGCGCGCCGAGCAACGCGAAACCGATGGTCCACGCCATCGGCGAGAAGAGCCGCTTCTCCACCCGCTGGAACGCGAAGAGCGGCAGATAGGCCGTGATGACGATGATCTTCGCGAAGAAGACCGGCCGCGCGACCGACGACGCCGCCATCGTCGCGTGCCCGTCGCTCATCTCCTTCTCGGGGTTCTCCTCTCGCCACCTCAGCAGCGACTCCATGATCACGATGCCGCCGTCGACGATGATCCCGAAGTCGATCGCGCCCAGCGAGAGCAGGTTCGCGGGCACATCCGTGAAGTTCATCAGGATGAACGCGAAGAGCAGCGAGAGCGGGATGGTCAGCGCGACGATGAACGCGCTCCGCGGGCTGCCGAGGAAGAGGATGAGCACCAGGCAGACCAGCCCGATGCCCTCCAGCATCGTGCGCGAGACCGTGTGCAGCGTGGTGTCGACCAGCGACGTGCGATCGAGATAGGCGTCGACGTGTACGTCGGGCGGAAGCTCGCCGTGCTCGAGCTCGTGCACCCGCTCGTGGATCGCGTCGAGCGCCACGGACGGGTTCTCGCCGCGCAAGAGCAGCACGATCCCGCTCACTCCGTCGGAGGTGTCGTCGCGGCCCAGGATCCCGTTCCGCGGCAGCGCGCCGAAGCGCACGTCGCCGAGCGTCCGCACGAACACGGGCGAGCCCGCGTTGGACGCCACCACGATGTTGCCGAGGTCCTCCAGGCTCTGCACCAGCCCGATGCCGCGGACCACGAACCCCTGATCGCCGCGCACCAGGATGGACCCTCCCGCGTTGGCGTTGTTGTCGCGGACGGCGGCGATGACGTCGTCGAGCTCGAGGTCGTACTGAACGAGCCGCGCCGGGTCGAGCACCACCTCGTACTGGAGCGTCTCCCCGCCGAAGTTCGCCACGTCGGCCACGCCCGGCACGCTGCGCAGCGCGGGAATCACGATCCACCGCTGCAGCTCGCGCAGCTCGCGTTGCGTGCGCGTCTCGCTGACCAGCGTGTACCGGAACACCTCGCCGACCGGCGACGTCAGCGGATCGAGCCCCACCGTCACCCCGGGCGGCAGCGCCACCTCGCCGACCCGCTCGTTCACCCGGGCCCGCGCGAAGTAGTCGGTGTTCCCGTCCTGAAAGACCAGCGTGACGATCGAGAGCCCGAACGTGCTCCGCGAGCGCATGATCTCGAGCCCCGGCGTGCCGTTGAGCGCCCGCTCGAGCGGGACCGTCACCTGCTGCTCGATCTCCTCCGCCGCGTGCCCGGGCCACTGGGTGATCACCTGAGCGCTGGTGTCGGCGATGTCCGGGTAGGCCTCGATCGAGAGCTGCCGCCAGGACATCCAGCCGACGATGACCAGCACGACCGCCAGGCCGAGCACCAGCCAGCGGCGCGCGATCGCCGTCCCGACGAGGCGTTCGATCATTGAAGCAAGATCGCGTTCGCGACCACGATCCGCTCACCGACGCGCACGCCCTCGGTGAGCGTGATCTCGTTGCCCGAGGGATCGCCCGGGACCACCCGCCGGCGCTCGAACACGAAGGGCGCCTGCTCGACGAAGACGTAGTTCGCGTCGCCCAAGAGGAGCACCGCCGCCGCCGGCACCACGATCTCGAGATGCGCCGTCTCCGCGAACGTCACCCGCCCGAACATGTTGGGGCGGAGGCGCCCGTCGGCGTTGTCGAAGACCACCCGCACCGGCAGCGTGCGCCGCTCCGGGTCGAGCAAGTCCCCGACGAACTGAACCTGCCCGTGCAACGTCTCGCCGGGGTACGCCGCCAGCTCCGCGTCCACGTCCATCCCCACGCGCACCCGGCCGATGTCCCGCTCCTGCAGATCGGCTGTCAGCCACACCTGCGAGAGATCGGCGACGGTCATCATCGGCTGCGCCAGGTCGCTCCGGAACTCGCCCGGCGACACCGCCAGCTCGATCACCCGCCCCGCGATCGGCGAGCGCAGCGTCAGCGCCTGCCCGACGCGCCGGTTGTTCATCCCGAGCAGCCTGAGCCGGCTCTCCCACTGCTCGAGCTCCGACTGCGCGACCGCCCGCTCCGTCTCCGCGTGCTCCAGATCGGCGCGCGACGCGATCCCCTGTTGCGCCAAGTCCCCCTGCCGAGCCAGCTCCCGATTCGCCTGCGCCAGCCGAACCCGCGCCTCGAGCAGCGCCGTCTGCACATCGACGATGTCGGGCGAGTCGTAGGTGAGCAGCGGTTGGTTCTCGCGGACGCTGTCGCCGAAGTGGACCAGCAGCCGGACCACCCGCCCCGGCACCGGCGGCGTGATGCGGGCGACCAGCGAAGGATCCACCTCCACCCGCGCCGGCGCGGATGTCGCCCGCCGCACCCCGCGCGCCTCGATCGCCTCCACCCGCAGTCGCGACCGGATCGGCGAGCCCTCCGGCACCACGATCCGATCGCCCTCGCGTTCCAGCTCCGGGATGCGCTCCGACGCCTGCGCGGTGTTGCCACCCGTCTGCTCGGAACAGCCGGCGGCGCAGACGAAGAGGACGAGCGCGATCACTCTCATCGGAGCGAGCCGACCCTAGCGCATCCCCACGACCACCGCGGGGACAAAGCGCGCCCGAGACGGCGCTCCTGAGACAACTCGTGTAGTGACGTGCGGTCTTTTGCAACCACTCTGTGAGACCCCCGTCACGCCGCGCCGGCGGGGGCTTGCCGAACGCGCCGCCAAGACCGCATGCCCCCGGGAGGCGCGGGCCCTACAGTTCGGCCGTGCTCCCCGATACCGTCCAGCACAAGCTCGACACGCTGCCGACCGCGCCCGGCGTCTACATCTTCAAGGACCGAGCCGGGGCGGTCCTCTACGTCGGCAAAGCGCGCAGCCTCCGGAGCCGCGTCCGGAGCTACTTCCAGCCCGGCTCCAGCGACCAGCGCGCGTTCGTCGCCTACCTCTCGCGCGAGCTCGGCGACCTCGAGACCTTCGTCGTCGGCAACGAGAAGGAGGCGGCGCTGCTCGAGAACGAGCTCATCAAGCAGCACCAGCCCCGCTACAACGTCAAGCTCCGCGACGACAAAGACTTCCTGTCGATCCGCATCGACCCGAGCGACCGCTGGCCGCGCCTGACCGTCGTCCGAAGGCCCAAGCCGGACGGCGCCCGCTACTACGGCCCCTACGACTCCGCGACCAGCGCCCGGCAGACGCTCCGGCAGATCAACCGCTTCTTCAAGCTGCGGACCTGCAAAGAGAGCGAGTTCCGAGCGCGCGTCCGCCCCTGCCTCCAGTACCAGATCAAGCGCTGCCCGGCGCCCTGCGTCTACGAAGTCGACCGCGAGGCCTACCGCGCGCAGGTCGACCTCGTCGGCCTCTTCCTCGAAGGCCGCCACGACGAGCTCGTGACCGATCTCGAGACCAAGATGCGCGACGCCTCTGCGCGCCTCGACTACGAGCAGGCCGCCACCTACCGCGACCAGCTCCGCTCGGTCGAGCGCGTCCGCACCCAGCAGCGCATCGCCACCGTCAAGGACGTCGACCAGGACGTCCTCGGCGTCCACCGCGCGGGCGACCAGGCCGAGATTGCCATCCTCAAAGTGCGTGGCGGCCGCCTCAACCAAGTGCGCACCTTCGAGCTCAAAGCCGTCACCCTCCCGGACGACGAGCTCGTGTCCAGCTTCGTCAGCGCCTACTACGGCGGCGGCACTCCGATTCCGGACGAGATCCTCCTCCCGGTCGAAGTCGAAGCCTCGGCCGGCCTCGAGGAGTGGCTCAGCGACGAGCGCGGCCAGAAGATCCGCGTCGTCGTCCCCCAGCGCGGCCCGAAGAAGCGCCTCTTGGAGATGGCGGCCGAGAACGCCGCCCACGCCTACCGCGAGAAAGCGCGAGCGCGCGAAGACCTCGAAGAGCGCCTCGGCCAGCTCCAGAAGAAGCTCCGCCTGCCCGTCCTGCCTCGCCGCATCGAATGCGTCGACGTCTCGCACCTCGGCGGGCACGACACCGTCGCCGTCGTCACGGCCATGACCGACGGCGAGCTCGACCGTAGCCGCTACCGATCCTTTCGCATCAAGCGCGTCAGCGGCGGCGACGACTACGGCGCCATGTACGAAGTCCTCTCCCGCCGCTTCCGCCGCGGGCGTGACGAAGAAGAAGGCTGGGAACTACCCGACCTCTTCGTCGTCGACGGCGGCAAAGGCCAGCTCAACGTCGCCATGGCGGCCGTGCGCGACCTCGGCGTCACCGGCCTGAACCTAGCGGCCCTGGCCAAAGAGCGGGAAGAGCGAGGCGTCATCGAGCGCGTCTTCTTGCCGGGTCAGAAGAACCCCATCCCCCTGCCCGAGCGCAGCGCCGCCCGCCACTTCCTCGTCCAAGTCCGCGACGAAGCCCACCGCGCCTCCAACGCGCTGCGGACCAAGGTCGGCAAGAAGCGCCGCTTCGAGAGCGAGCTCGACGACATCCCGGGCGTCGGCCCCAAGACCCGCGCCGCCCTGATCGAGCACCTCGGCTCCGTCAACGCCGTCAAGACCGCCAGCCTCGAAGAGCTGATCACGGCGGGCGCCAACCGCCGCCAAGCCGAGACCCTCTGGCGCGCCTTCCACGGCGGCGAATCCGAGGTCAGCGACGCCGAAGTCGAGCGCGCCGCGCTCGAGAACGCGTTCGATTGAGCAGCAGTCCAGCCCACGTCCAGACGCCGAGAGCGAGCCGCTACCCGCCTGGGTTCGCGTCCGGCGGCTCAGGGGGGCGACGAACAGGCGCGTTGCGGCAGCGAAACACCTCCAGCAGGGCACCCAGGATGGCGAGCCGCGCAGACTGCGCTCTCAGTTCGGGATGATTTCGGATGTAGGCGTTGAATATCGCCCGAAGGGTCTCATTGCTAAGCCCGCTCGTGGGCATGCAGAGGTTGGCCCTAACGCGGGGATTCTCAGGACCGATTGCACTTATCATATCACTGGCGCCCGACAGATACCCCAGACAGAACATCTCGCGCTGAGCCTGCTCGATCGTCTGTTCGAGCGTCTGGGGCTGGCGTTCGTGGGCGGTCAGCTTCGGAACAGCTCACCCGCAGTTGACTGCGCGAACGCACGTGCGGCGCCAGTACGATCAGAAACGGCGCGACAGCACCGAGACGCAGGAACAGGTCCCCCAAGGTACTGCACGGCTCTGGACGTGACCTTCTCATACCAACCCCCGATTCAACAGATCCGTTCATGAAGACGAGCTCCGAAGGCTTCATCGTGGTGACCCGATGGCGGGAGGTCAACCATGGCACCAGTGCGGGGCGGCCTCCCTGTCGGCCTCCGCCTCATCGTCAGTGAGAGGACCCACCACGACAGGAGGACGCGGTGATCGCGGACGGCAGCGAGCGCGCGACCTGGGCGCGGGTGGAACTCGAACTCAGGGCGGTTGCCGGAACCTTTCCTACCGCATACTGTCGAGCCGCTCATGACCATCGACGCAGACGGTATTCCCGTCGACCTTCACGTCACGGCTGCTCGCCTCCTCATCGCCACCCCTGACTTCCCCGCCGATGGAGCCCCAGCCCATTACGACATCGCTCAGGATGTTTGGGTCCGCTCGCCTGGCTGGCTGACCCCGAAGGGCCAGGCCGACATTCTCCGGTGGCTCCGCCGTCGACAATAGTCCACACCGGCGCGGGCGACGACCTGCCGCAGAGCGCAAGCGACCGCGCTTCATCGCTGCCGTCCTTCCGATGAGGGGCTGCCGGTCGCCTCGCCTCCTGTCTCGTGGCGCTTGCCGAAGAGCCAGAGCCCCCACCGAGGACCGCCGGAAGCAGCCACCGCACGAGCGCGGCAAACAGGATACCCACTATCAAGAACCCAAGCCCCTCCTCGCGGCGGTCGACCTGCGGCCCACTGTAGGGGAGGCAGAGCCTGTTCATCGCCGCGAAGAAGAAGAACGCCGCCGCGAGTCCCACGGCGACCTGTGCCAGACGGGAGATCGTCAACCATAGACGGCGTGCAGCTTGCCCGAGCATGCTTGTCTCCTTGGTGATCCTACAGGACGGGAGAGCGTTCCGTCCGACCTATGGGAGCTGCACGGCGCGCAGAGTTCCCGCCGCCCGACGTTGATGCGGGCGCCCCACCGAGGAAATCTGGCATCAACCCTTGCAAATCCCCGCGAGCATTGGGGCAGGTCCTGGAGCTAAAGGGAGGGTGCTACGGCTGCAAGGCCTCGATGGTTGCTGGACAGCGCGCTCGCGCGGGGGCGTGAGGCGGACCGGCTTCTCGATGACAACAGCGACGTGCTCACGCCCGAGCTCGACGACGGGCTCGGCGCTCAGCTCAAAGCGGATCGCACACGCACAGCCTCCCCGGGGTGCTTCGCACAGCCTCCCCCGCCCCGGGTGCTTCGCACAGCCTCCCCCGGTGCTTCCCCGGAGGCGACTTCGGCTCGCGGTCACTCGCACAGCCTCCCCCGGATGCTTCCGCCGGTGAGCGAACGGGCGGGATGTTCCGGGCGGGGATTCGCGGCGCTCAACCCGATGGGACTCGCGGGCACTCACCCGGGGTGCTTCGGAGGTGAGCCGGCTCGACAATCCCGCCCTCGACCGGGCTGCGCGCGCACTGTCGACGTTCGGCGCGCCCAAGCCTCCCCCGCGCGCACAGCCTCCCCCGGGGTGCTTCCCCGGTGAGACGCACTCCGCCCGCGCGCACAGCCTCCCCCGGGGTGCTTCCCCGCGTGAGACGCGCCCGCGCGCGCACAGCCTCCCCGGGGGCCCCGTGCGCCCGCGCGCACAGCCTCCCCCGGGGTGCTTCCCCGGTGAGACGGACGGGCGGGCAGTTCCGGGCGGGGACTCGCGGGCACTCCGCGCCACAGCCTCCCCCGGGGTGCTTCCCCGGTGAGACGGACGGGCGGGCAGTTCCGGGCGGGGATTCGCGGGCACTCAACCTGAGGGGACTCGCGGGCACTCACCCGGGGTGCTTCGGAGGTGAGCCGGCTCGCCGATCTCCGCCCTCGACCGGGCGGCGCGCGCACTGTCGACGTTCACTGGCGCGCGCACAGCCTCCCCCGGGGTGCTTCCCGGTGAGGCGCAGCCTCCCCCGGGGTGCTTCCCTGGTGAGGCGGACGGGCGGGCAGTTCCGGGCGGGGACTCGCGGGCACTCAACCTGAGGGGACTCGCGGGCACTCACCCGGGGTGCTTCGGAGGTGAGCCGGCTCGCCGATCTCCGCCCTCGACCGGGCGGCGCGCGCACTGTCGACGTTCGCCCTCCTGGGCCGGGCGCACCGATACCAGCCCGCGCGTGGCACGGGCTCGGACCTGGCCGGTTCGCGGTGCTCAGCGGGGCGGGTCGGCGCAGCGCACGCCGTGCCAGCGGCGCATGGCGTCGGTACCCGCCGGCCAAACCACATGTCGCTCCCCGCCGAGCCACCGGTCCCGGCACGCGGCGTACCTCGAGAGGAACTCGGCGTCGCGCTCGATCGCGGCGTTCAACACGTCGGCGTCGCCGCCACTCGCGTAGCGGGGGTTCAGCCGGCCGCGCTCCTCGAAGGTCTTGGCCCGCGCGTAGGGAGAAGACTTGCGCACCCGGTTTCCCCCCTTGAACGACCAGCCCGCGGCTTTGACCTCGGCGCGCGCTTCGTCTTCTTTCTTCTCGATCGCCTCGGCGATGCGCGAGCGCGCTCCCTCGAGCCCGTGCGCTTCGAGCAGAGCGTCCGGCATCTCGAAGCGAAGCTCGACGCTCTCGGGCATGGTGCCGTCTTCCGCGAAGAACGCCGGCGGGCGCTCGACGGTGACGGCGTGACCGCCGATGTCCGACACGCGCGTGCGCACACCGGGCCAATCCTTCGCGAACCGAACCAACCCCGCCGCCGTCGGATTCGCGATGGTGTACGCCACCTTCTCGACCACGGCCTCGGGGGTGAGCAACTCGGTATAGTTCGGCTTCTGCCCATCGAAGACGCTACCCTGCCAGCCGCGCATGGCCTGCGTCGCCTTGGTCAGCAGGCCATTGAGCCGCTCGGTGAGCTTGGTGACCTGCCCCCGCCGGTCGACGACCACGAGGTGGTAGTGATTGCTCATCAGGGTGGCCGCCACGAGCTGGACGTGGCTGTCCCGGGCCGCACATCCGAGGCAGTACAGGAACACCTGATTCATCAGTCGGTCGGGCCGAAAGAGATGCACGCGCCGCTCGGTGCGACGCGTGATCATGTAGGCCATCCCGGGGAGCCGGCAGCGTGACGCGGTCATGCCGCGTGCCTTCCGCACGATCCGATCCGGAGATGCGCTCCTGTGATCTCGGGGACTTACGAGCCAAGATCGGCGGAGGTGGCGGCGGCCGGCGGCCGCTCCCGCCCGGAGCGCCAAGCCCGGCCCCCAAATCCCCGATGTGCGACCGCCTCTCGGTCCCCCCGGGGTGTCCCTCGGTCACGCAGCGCGCGGTCCCCCCGGGGTGTCCCTCGGTTGTCCCTCGGTCCGGCCCCCAAATCCCCGGTGTGCGACCGCCTCTCGGTCCTCCCGGGGTGTCCCTCGGTCACGCAGCGCGCGGTCCCCCCGGGGTGTCCCTCGGTTGTCCCTCGGTCCGGTCACGCCTCTGGGTGTCCCTCGGTCGGTCACGCCTCTGGGTGTCCCTCGGTCACGCAGCGCGAGGCGGACCCGGGCCTTGCAGGCGAGGAGGACCCGGCGGGGAGATGCGGGCGGGCGGATCCGGGTGGCAGGTTTGCTCTCTGTGAGGATGTTCGACCGCGTCGTTCACCCGTGCCATTCGGACAGCCGCGCGACGAACGCCGCGCGCACTTCGGCGGAGGCGTGCACGCCGAGCCGCACGAAGAGCGTGTTCGCGGAGTGGAATCGGATTCTCCGGGTCGTCGGTCGGGCACGCGAACATGCCCGCGCGGCGCAGGGTCCCGGCGAGGGCGGCGCGGTGCGCGAAGGCGGTGAGACCCGACCAGCCCAGGTCCCAGTGGTGGACGACGCCGCGGCCGTAGGTCACCACCTCGTCGAGCCGTGGGTCGGCTCCGAGCTCGGCCGCGATCGCCCGGCCGATGCCCGACCGGCGATAGGGCCGAGCGACCTCCAGCGCGCCAAGCTCGAGGACGCCGTTCATGTCGTCCCACCGCTGTTCGAAAGTCTCGCCGCGGTACTTCACCGGGCGCGGCGGGAGGACGCTGGCGTAGCCGATCAGCTCCCCGTCCACCGTCGCGGCGACGACCCACCCGCGCGCATCGAGCACGGCGGCGATGCGGCCCGCGACTCTCTCGGACGGGACGATGGCGGCGAAACCCGACGCGACCTGCACCTCGGCTGGAGCGTGTCCTCTCGTCCAAGTCTCGAGCTGCATGAGGCGATCATCGGCCCCGTGCATGCACCCCGGGAGCGCGCAAACGCGCAGGGAAGCCTGCGCGAACGCAGGACCACGCGGGCACGAACGAGGCGCTCGCGAACGCACGCCTCGAGCGCATCAGCGGCGCGACCGCCCGGAGCACACACCGGAACGCACGCCTCCTCGATCGACCTGCGCAGCGCCATCCCGACGGAGGAAATCTGGCAACGCCCCTTGAAATCCCCACGAACATTGGGGCAGGGTCGTAGCGAACAGGGAGGGTGATATGGCTGCAAGGCCTCGATGGTTGCTGGACAGCACACTCGCGCGGGGGCGTGAGGCGGACCGGCTTCTCTATGACAACAGCGACGTGCTCACGCCCGAGCTCGACGACGGGCTCGGCGATCAGTTGAAGGCCGATCTGGCGTTCCTCAGCGTCGACGACGACGAGAGGGCGCTCCGCAAGCAGCGCACGGCGACGGCGACGGAGCGAGCGACGGCGGAGGACGCGCAGGATCTCCCTGATGCTGATGCGCGACGCCGTGCAGCGCAGCCCGAATGGAACCGATACGTTGCGCGCGGCGCTCGGCGTCGGGCGGCGCCTCTCCGCGACGAACACGAAGGCGGTGCTCGACGCGCTCGCGGCGGTGGCGACGCACGCCGACGGATTGCGCGCGTGCCACGTCCCCGCATCCGCCATCAGCGAGGCCGCCGACCTCGCGACCAAGCTGCAGAGCGCCGACTCCGGACAGTCTCAGGCCATTCAGGGCCGCGCCCACTCGACCGATTCTCGGCTCGAGACGCAGCTCCGGCTCGAAGAGGAGATCGACGCGATTCACCTGGCGGGCGTCTTCGCGTTTCGGAAGATCCCGGCGAAGCGCGCCCGCTTCGAGGCCCTCGTCTCCTCGTCGGGTCCGGCGCCCGAGCCGCAGCCGCAATGATCGGGCGCGATTTCGGGACCACCTCCTAAGTACCCGGAATCGTTCCGATCAATCGACTGCAAGATGCCAGCAATCGACTGCAAGATGCCAGCAATCGACTGCAAGATGCGCGCGACCGACTGCAAGCTCGTCTCGACCGGCTGAGAGAACCGGGACGATCGACTCCAAGGTCGCCGCGATCGATGCGAGGACGCTCGCGGTCGATTCCAAGGTGGTCGCGATGGATTCCGAGACGCGCTCGGCCGCGTCGAAGATGTGATCGAGCGACTCCGAAATCCCCGCGACCGGCTCGGGCATTCGAGCGGCCGGCACACGAGCCGCGCCGGCCGCTGCACACATTCATCCGACCGGTTCGAGGATGCGGATCGATCGATTCCGAGATCCTCGCGAGCGCTTCACGGATCCGCCCGACCGGCGGTGAGACCGCGTCCGTCAGCGCGCGGATCACCGCGAGGATCCCGAGCGCGCCGCCGGATGACCTCGCCTTCTCGTCCGCGACCCGACACGGCCGTGGCGCCGATCGCTCACCCCGGACCGAAACGCGCGACGATGTCGTCCCAGGCACGGACGCGCGGATCGTCCTCCCCCATCATCTCGGCGATCCATCGCCGTACGTACGCGTGGTCGAAGTCCTTGCCCCGCACCGCGACCAACCGCTGGAGATCACCGCGGTCCTTGATCCGGAAGAAGAGGAGCTTGAAGACGGCGATCGCTTCGGGCGCGAGGAACCGGCCGGTCCAACCGTCCACCGTGACGGTGACCGCCGTCTCTCCGGCCTCGAACGAGAATGGGATGCTCGGCACGAACACGTCGATGCGCATTCCGTCCCACATCCCGACGAACATGCCGTCGCGTTCCGCCCGGGCCAGCGCCGCCGCCGGCTGGATCTCGATCCCGAGCGAGGTGAGCGCGGCGATCGCACCCGGCAGATCGTCGTCAGTGACGAAGAGGTTGATGTCCACGTCCATCGTGCCGCGAGGGACGCCGGCGACACCGAGGGCGAGCGCGCCACGGATCGCGTGGGCGTAACCGGCTTCGGCCAGCGCGTCGGCGATCGCGCGCGCGGCTTCGGCGGCGGTGCGGCGCGCCGTCACGCAACCCGCTTCCGCAGTCTCTCGAGCGCCCGCACGGTGCTCTCCGGCAGGGGATCCTCGTAGGCCAGGATCCGCTCGGGGAAGCCACTGGCGCGCGCCGCCCACATCGCGTCTCTCGCGCAGTCTTCGGTGCGTCTCCACAGCTCATCCGGCGGGACACCGATGTTCGGCGCCACCTCCTCTTTGACGGAAGCGTCGTCGTCGACGACCCAGCCGGGGAGCTTCTCGATCCTCACCTTCGCATCGTAGCGCGCCGGGATCGCACCAGCACCATGCTCTCCGGCGCCGCGTCATCGCGCCAGCAGCCGCCGCTCGCGACCTCGCACTTCCATGATCGGCGGACCGACGTCGGACGCCCTCCACCGTCGCAGCCCCGAACCTCGGTCGTAGCGCGGGCAGCGACGCCGGCAGTGCGGGCGTTCGGTCCGGGAAGAGCGCACGCTCACTGGGTGCGCAGCTCGTTCGGTTCGGCACGGGACCCATCCTCGAGGAGGCGCGTCACCGGCTCGCTCCAGCGCACACGCGCCCCTCACGCCCACACCTTCCACACCACCCCGACCCGACGACTGCCTCGTCTTGCCGCGAGACACGGTCTATCGTTGGCGCGACTCGGCCGACCGAGGCCGAGCCATTGGAGCCGTGATGAGAACCCACCACCTTGCGCTCGCCACGTTGATCTTTCGTTTCAGCGTGTGGAGGGGCCTCCGAAGACCGGGAGACCGAAATGGCAGAGAGCCATCGAGCCCACGCATCACCGGTCGGCGCCACCGCGGGGCCGAGCGAGCCAGTGTCGCCGGACATCGCGGCGAACGTGGAGCCGACGCGGGGCGAAGAGGCAGTGTCACCCGCAAACCAGGCCGGCGCCGAGACATTCGCCCGCTCGACGGAGGCGTTCGCGGTGGATCTCTGGCGCACGCTGCGTGATCGCGAGGGGAACCTGGCGGTATCACCGGCCAGCATCTCGATCGCGCTGGCGATGACTTGGGAAGGCGCGCGGGGAGAGACGGCGGCGCAGATGGCGCGGGCGCTGCGCTTCGACGCAGCGCCTCAGGTCATCCGCTCAGCCGCGCACGCGCAGCTCGCGGAGTGGAGCGCGCCCTCGCACGAGGGCTACACGCTCGAGGTCGCCGACCGGCTCTTCGCCCAGCGCGGCCTCCCGCTCGAACCGAGCTTCGTGTCGATCACGCGCGATGCCTATCAGGCGCCCATCGAAGCCCTCGACTTTCGGCGGGACGCCGACGCGGCGCGCGTACACATCAACGGGTGGATCGCGGACCGGACGCATCACCGCATCGAGCACCTTCTCCCGCGCGGCGCCCTCGACGACACCACCCGTCTGGTGTTGAGCAACGCGGTCTTCTTCCACGGCGCGTGGAAGCACCCCTTCGCCGCTCGCGCGACGCGACCGCTTGCCTTCTACGCCGGAAGCGGCAGCTCGGCGGTGCCGACGATGTACGTCAACGAGCATCTGGGCTGGGCGAGCGCCGACGGCGTGCAGGTGCTCGAGCTGCCCTACGAGGGCGACGCGCTGTCGATGCTGCTCGTGCTGCCGGACGACCGCGAGGGGCTGCCGGCGGTCGAAGGCGCGCTGAGCGCCGAGCAGCTCGATCGATGGATCGCGGCGCTCTCCGAGCGGCCTGTCGATGTCTTCCTGCCCCGCTTCCGGATCTTCTCCGCCGGCGATATCGCTGACGTCGGAGCTGAGCGCGATGGGGATGCCGCTCGCGTTCAGCGACGACGCCGACTTCCGCGGGATGAGCGATCCGCCGAACCCCGACGACCGGCTCCACCTCGACGACGTCTACCACCAGGCGTTCGTGGAGGTGAACGAGGAGGGCACCGAAGCCGCGGCCGCGACCGCGGTCGTGGCTGCCAGCGGGGGCGGCCCGCCGGCGCCGCCGCTGACCTTCCGCGCGGACCACCCCTTCCTCTTCCTGCTCCGCGACGTCCACACCGGCGCGATCCTGTTCATGGGCCGGGTCGCCGATCCACGCTGACCGTAGTCGGGACCGGCAAGGTAGCGCCCAGAATCGCTGCGCGGAGCTGCTTCCGACCGTGCGCGACGACGACGACACCTCACGTACCGCGCGACGGCGACGACCTCACCTGGATCTGCGAGGACCTCACCCGACCTGGATCTTGCGAGGACCTCACCCGGGGTGCGTCCCGGTGAGGCGGACGTGGCGACGACCTCACCCGGGGTGCTTCCAGACGTCCGCACGACGACCTCACCCGGGGTGCTTCCAGACGTCCGCATGTGATCTGCGACGACCTCACCCGGGGTGCTTCCAGACGACCGCACCCGGCGTGCTTCCCGGTGGATCTACGACGACCTCACCCGGGGTGCTTCGACGTAAGGTGGCGTTCGAGCCTGTTCATCTTCCCGGACGAAAGTGCCTCGGACGATGCGCTCTCCATGTTCAACTATTCACGTCGCTGAGCCGTGGCGCTTCGGAGCGTTCCGGTTGGGTGCCGCGCTCGCTTCGATGATGCGGGTGAACGAGGTCATCCTCCGGGAGCGGGCGCGCCGGCGACCACCACGAGCGGCTCGGTCTTCGGCTTCGGCTTCGGCGGCGTGCGCTTCTTCGGAGCCTCGGCGGCGGGCGGCGCCGTCGCTCGCTCCTCGCGCTTCTTTCGCGGCGCGGGCGCAGCGCCGAAGTGGAAGGTCAGCTCGTTCTTCCTCGCGCCGAGCGTGAGCCGGTCGGGCACGTGCCCCTCGGCCATCTTGACCAAGAGCTCCTGCGAGATCTGTGGGAGGACGGCCTCGTCGAGCACGTGGTCGATGTTGCGCGCGCCGCTCGCGGGATCGTCACAGCGCGCCAGGATGGCCTCGCGCGCGGCGTCGGTGACCCGCAGGTGGACCCCGTGCTCGGACTTCAGCCTGCCGCGCACGCGGGCGAGCTTCATGTTCACGATGCGGCCCATCACCGCCTGCGAGAGAGGGCGATAGGGCACGACGGTCATGCGGCCGAGGAGCGCGGGCTTGAAGTACGAGGCCAAGAGAGGCCGCACTTCCTGGACGAGCTCCCGCGCGCTCGGCGAGCGGTCCCCCCCGCAGGCCCGCTCGATGGTCTCGGTGCCGAGGTTCGAGGTCATCACCACGACGACGTTCTTGAAGTCGATCGACGCGCCCCTCGCCGTCGGCCAGCATCCCCTTGTCGAAGACTTGGTGGAAGAGGTTCATCACGTCCGGGTGCGCCTTCTCGATCTCGTCGAGCAGGACGACGCTGTACGGCCGGTGACGCACGGCCTCGGTGAGCACGCCCCCTTCGCCGTAGCCGACGTAGCCCGGAGGCGAGCCGATCAGTCGGCTCACGGTGTGCTTCTCCATGAACTCGCTCATGTTCACGGTGACCACGAAGCGCTCGCCGCCGAAGAGGTGCTCCGCCAGCGCGAGGCCGGTCTCCGTCTTGCCGATCCCGCTCGAGCCGACGAGCAGGAAGACTCCGATCGGCTGCTCGGGCGGGCTGAGGCTGACCTTCGACGCGCGGATCCGGCGCGCGATCGTGGCGATGGCCTCGTCCTGACCGACGATGCGCTTCTGGAGCTCGTCCTCCAGCGAGAGGAGGCGCCCCAGATCGTCTGCCATCATCGTGCCCACCGGTACGCCGGTCCAATCGCTGACGATCTGCGCGACGACCCGCGCGTCGACGTGCTGGTGCACGAAGGCGTCGTCCCGCGAGAGGTCCGCGAGCCGCTCGATGGCCTCGCGCCGCTGCTCCGGCGATGCGTCGCTCGCGAGCTCTCGTACGCGCGTCAGGGCTGCGCGCTGCGCCTGCCATCGCTTGCCTTGGCGGTGGAGCTCCTTCTCCAGATGCGCGCGCTCCTTCGACAGCTCGACCAGCCGCTCGGTGTGCGTCGATCGAGTGCCTCGCTCTCGTCGCGCTCCATCGCCTCCATCGCCGTGGTGAGGTGCGCGAGGCGTCGCTCGAGATCGTCGATGCGCGCCGGCTTGGCGCTCTGGCCGACGGCGACCCGCGCGCACGCGGTGTCGAGCAGATCGACGGCCTTGTCCGGCAACAGGCGCCCCGTGATGTAGCGGTCGCCGAGACGTACCGCCGCCTCCACCGCATCGTCGAGCACATGCACGCCGTGGTGCTTCTCGAACTTCGTCTTCACGCCGCGCAGCATCACGGTCGCGTCGGCCACCGAGGGCTCGGCCACCGTGATCGGCTGGAAGCGCCGCTCCAGCGCGGAATCCTTCTCGATGTACTTCTTGTACTCGCTGAAGGTGGTGGCCGCGATGGTGCGAACCTCGCCGCGGGCCAGCGCCGGCTTGAGGAGCTGCGCCGCGTCGCTCCCCCCGGCCGGGCCGCCGGCACCGATCAGCGTGTGCGCCTCGTCGATGAACACGATGGTGGGGACGCGCGCGGTCTTCACCTCGTGCAGCACCTGCTTGAGCCGGTTCTCGAACTCGCCCTTCACGCCCGCGCCGGCTTGCAGGAGGCCGAGATCGAGGTTGAGCACCCGCACGCCGAGGAGCGGCTGCGGCACGTCGTCGTGAACCACCCGGAGCGCGAAGCCCTCCACCACCGCGGTCTTCCCGACGCCGGCCTCGCCGATGAGGATCGGGTTGTTCTTCCGGCGGCGCGTGAGGACGTCGATGAGCTGCCTTATCTCGTGGTCGCGCGCGAGCACCGGATCGATCTCGCCCGCGGCGGCGCGCCCGGTGACGTCGATGGTGAAGCGTGCCAGCGCCTCCTCGCCCCCGGGCGCGACGCTACCGCCGGGCAGCGTGGTGGCGCCCTGCCCGGCGGGCCGCTCCTCGCTCGTGCCCGCGGTGATGGCGGCGAGCTCACCCCGCAGCTCGTCGACCGCGATCTTCGAGAGCTCGTCGGTGACGTTGTCGATGCCGGTGCGGCCGGGCCGCATGAGGAGCGCGACCATGAGGTGGCCGGAGCGGACCTCCGGCGCCGCCATCTCGGCCGCCGCGACGAGGAACGCGTCCTCCATCCACGAGAAGAGGAGCGGCGAGAAGACCGGCCGCCCGGTGTTGCCCCGGCTCATCCGCTCCAGCACCCGATCCAGCGCGCCGGCGATGCGCGGCGTCTGCACGTCGAAGCGGCCGAAGATGGCCGCGATGTCGCTCCGCTCGACGTCCACGAGCGCGCGCATCATGTGCTCGACCGTGACCTCGTAGTGCGTGCGCGAGACGGCCAACGCGACGCTGGTCTCGAGCGCCCGCCGGCACAGGAGATTCGAGACGCTTCACCAATGCTTTCGGATCGATGCGCACGATGGGCTCCCCACTGGACCAGCCCTATCTACGCACGCAGGCGCCGGGGGCACGCCGACGAGTTCGCCACCCTCTCGGATGTCGATCCGAACGACCTCCACATCGGCTTTCACGCGAAGCAGCTCAACGCGGTCTGGCCGGCTCTCGACCCCGATCTCGGGCACGAGCCACGACGGACAGCCTCACCACGGCGCTCTCCGCGTGGCGGGCCGCTCGGGCGGCGCACGACGCGCGGGAGACGCGGCTCCGCCCGAACGAGGGCGGATACCGTGGTCTCCGGCGCCCGCGATGCGCTGGGCCTTCAGCTGCGCAGGGTCTTCAGCTGCGCAGGGTCTTCAGCTGCGCAGGGTCTTCAGCTGCGCAGGGTCTTCAGCTGCGCAGGGTCTTCAGCGCGCCGGTCCAGCGGACCAGCTCGTCGAGCATGGTCTTGGCGGCGCCGACCTGGATGTCCGAGGGCTCGAAGGCGCCCTCGTTCACGCTCTTGGCGACGAAGGGGACGACGACCGCCTCCGGCAGGGCGACCATCTTGAGGACGCTGAGCATGGGGAGGAGGTGCGCGACGCTGCGGATGCCGCCCGAGACTCCC
The DNA here is from genome assembly GCA_963832725.1 of uncultured Pseudomonadota bacterium. Classification (GTDB taxonomy): domain Bacteria; phylum Myxococcota_A; class Polyangia; order Polyangiales; family Sandaracinaceae; genus JAEZBP01. Next base: position 544,857 of record CAWHVG010000002.1, on the reverse strand, counting down.
CCGTAGCTCATCATGCCGACCGGCTTGTAGGCCCACTCACGAGCCAGGTAATCCATCGCGTTGATCAGCGCCGGGGGCGGGCCGTGGTTGTACTCGGGGACCACGAACACGAACGCGTCGGCGCCGTCGACCTTGGCGCTCCACCGCTTGGTGTGCGCGTGCTCGTAGCGCTGAAAGCGCGGGTGCGCGGGCTCGTCGATGAGCGGGAGCGCGAGGTCCGCGAGCTCGACGAGCTCGGCCTCGAACGCGCCTTGCTCGGACGCGCGGTCGGTGATCCAGCGGGCCAGGGCAGAGCCGACCCGGCCCGGTCGGGTGCTGCCCACGATGACGAGGAGCTTCGGCATGCGCCGACTCTGGTGCGCGACGCAGCCGACGTCCACTGCCGCACGCGATTGCTCGCCGGAGCCGACGATCGGCGATGGTGTCGGCGCGAGGGATTGCCGGATTGGGGCCCACCGGCCGAGAGCCGCCGCGCGCGCCGAGGCTCCGCGACCGAAGCACGATTGACAGGACGAGCCGGAGACCGCAGGAACGCTGCCATGACGCTCTACGCCGCCTGTGTGCCGTCCATGGCCAAGATGCTGAAGAACCTCCTCGTGTGGCTCGACGAGACCGAGTCCTACGCGAAGGAGCGGTCTTTCGACCCGGAGACGCTGCTGGTCGCGCGGCTGGCGCCCGACCAGTTCCCGCTGATCCGGCAGGTCCAGTCCGCCTGCGACAGCGCGAAGCTCGCGGCCTATCGGCTGGCGGGCAAGGAAGCGCCGGCGCATCCGGACGAGGAGAAGACGCTGGCCGAGATCCGGCTGCGCGTGAAGTCGGTCATCGAGCTGGTGGAGTCGTTGAAGGAGGCGGACTTCGAGAGCGCCGAGGACCGCATCATCACGCTGCCCTTCCTGCCACCCGGCAAGGCGGTTCGCGGCGAGGACTACTTCAACGAGTTCGCGCTCCCGAACTTCTATTTTCACGCGACGACGGCCTACGCGATCCTGCGGCACAACGGCGTCCCGCTCGGCAAGCGCTCGTTCATCGGAAGCGTGACGCTGCAGGACGTCTGAGAGGACGTCTGAGCATCGCCCGAGGGCGATTGAGAGGCGGCTCCAACGACGTCCGGCTCTGGTCCGCGACTCGACGACGATCATCGGAGAGCACGCCGGGCCGGTCGATCGAGCGCGCGTGACGACGCCCGGAAGACGGCGCTGATCCGCCAGGCTCAGCCGGTCGGCGTCGACGTTCACAGGCGCGACACTTGCGGGCGAGGCTGTGACGGCGCCGCCGCGAAGACGGGCAGTCCTCACGGCGCACGCCCCAGCCCGGCGGCGTCAGCCGAAGCTGCAGGTCATCAGCGGGTCGCTGACGAGATTGTTGTTGGTCTCGTCGCACTCGTTGTAAGCGCCGTGGCCGGTGCCATCGTCGTCCACCACCGCCTCGATGGTGACCATCGGGATGCCGGAGAAGCCGCCCGGCGAGTCCCAGGTGAAGACGACGGTCTCGGACTGCCCGGGCAAGAGCAGGGTGGTGGTGTGCTCGACGCCGACGTCGACGACGGTCCCGTCGGGAAGCGTGACCCGGCCCCAGACGGCGATGCCCGGCGGGACGCCGAGGGCGCCCTGGTTCGCGACGGTCACCTCGATGCGAAGGGTGCCGCTCGGGACGCAATCGCCGACGGCGATGTTGGTCACCGTGAGATCCGGCGCGTCGAAGAGGCCGCCCGGCTGCACGTTCTGGCGGAAGTTGTTGAGCCGGCCGTTCCGCCAGTTGGGCTCCTCCATCCGCGGGACCTGTCCGTCCTCGCTGATGTTGGTGACGTGGTAGGCGTGCTGGTTCCACACCCGCCGCGTGCGCACCCAGTTGTTGTCGGTGTCCTCCCACACGTTGAGGCCGGTCAGCTCGCGGGAGCCGTTGTTCGCCTCGGGCACGAGGACCTCGCTCTTTCCGTCGTTGTCGACGTCGACCACGACGGGCATCTCGAGGCGGGTGTTGCTCCGGTGGGTGTCGTCCTCGAAGAGGATCTCGCCGGTGCTGCCGTTGAAGATGCGGAAAGAGACCTCGTCCGCGTAGACGACCTCGGCGGCTCCGTCGCCCTCGAAGTCGAAGACGCTGGAGGCCGTGACGCGGCTCGAGCAGTCGTGGTTGGGCACCATCCAGCGGATGTTCTCGCGGGCGCACTGGCTCGGCAGCGGCGTGCCCGTGCACTCGAAGTCGACGACGACGTAGAAGTCGGCGCTGGCGGTGCCGATCTCGGGCTCTCCGTCCCCGTCGAAGTCCGCCACGGTCGGCGGGCCGCTCTCGTTGTTCGTGCAGGGCCCGTCGCCGAGGTAGGGCATGGTGTCGTCGCGCGGGATCTCCACCTGATGGAGCAAGGTGCCGTCGTGGTTGAGGACGAAGACCTCGCCGAGACGGATGATGACCACCTCGCCCTCCGGATCGGAGTCGAAGTCGCCGACTCCGTCGAAGCCGTCGCAGGGGATGGAGCCTCCGCAGGACGAGTTGCTGGTGGTGTAGGTGTACGTCCAGATCTCGGCGCCGGTGCGGCCGTCGTAGACGGTGTTGCCGGCGATGACCTCCGGGTGTCCGTCGAGATCGAGGTCGGCCACCGTGGACGAGGGTCCGAGGAAGGCGTTGTTTCCGACGCCGGCGCTCGGCCCAACCGTCACCCGGCCGTCCCACACGACCTCGCCGGTCATGCCGTTCAGGACGACGTTGCCGATGATCACCTCCGGCGCACCGTTGCCGTCGAGATCGGCCAGCGAGGGTGCGCCACCCGAGCCCATCTGGTCGCTGCTCGGCGCCAGCGGGTTGCGCCAGAGCTCGGTCCACGCGCTTCCGTCGTCCGCCGACCGCGTCCAGGCGATGGTGCCGCCATTGCGGAAGGTGGCGACGATCTCCGGCACGGTCTCGTCGGCCATGCTGTCCGGGTGGAGGTTGCCGAGCGCCACGCCGGAGGAGTTGTCGACGAAGGGCGAGTCGATGATGGCATGCGTGTTCATGGTGCCGTCCGCGTTGCAGGCGCCGCTGGCGACCACGAGCTTGCCGTGCGAGGTGCAGCAGCCGTTGTCCGGGTAGTCGAACGCGATGAACACGATGTCCGGGATGTCGCTGGTGTCCGTGACGCCGTCGCCGTTGTCGTCGGTCAGGTTCATGACGGCGGGCGCCATGACGACGTCGCGGTAGAGCGAGTGGTCGGCTGGCGGATGCCAGCGGCAGCCCACGACCGGCGCCAGCACGCCGACCGGCGGGCGGAACTCGCAGACGTCGACCGAGGCCCGCGGCACGCAACGCATGAGGCTCGGCTCGCAGAGGGCGTCGACCGGGCACTGCTCGGTGAGCGTGCAGGGATCGCCCAGATCCACGCAGGCGTTGCCGAGGCAGGCCTGGCCGGCGCTGCAGCAGAGCTCGCCCATCGCGCCGCAGCGCTGCGACTCGTCCGCGCAGGCGATGACGCACATGTCGTTCATGCACTCCTGCCCGGCCTCGCAGCAGGCTCCGTTGCAGATCGGCGCGCCGCCGCAGTCGAGCGCGCAGGTGCCGGCGTTGCAGACCTGGTCCGAGGTGCAGCACACCGAGCTGCAGTAGGGCCGTCCGTCACTGCACGTGTCGGATCCACCGTCGAACGTCGGCGTGCTTCCGTCGTTCTGCGTGCGCACGACGCAGTGGCCGTCGGCGCACATGGATCCGGCGTTGCAGTCGCTGTCGACCGAGCAGGTGCCGTTGGCGGTCTTGCCGGCGCAGTCACAGCCGGCGACCAGGACCACCGCGAACGCGGCGAGGACGATATTGCGTAGCATGAATATCCGTCGGGGGATTCGTAGGGGACTTCGAGCTCAGCGGCGACGCCGCCAGACGATCGCGAGGCCGAGGAGCGCCATCAGGCCGAGGCCCGCGTTGGAGCGACCGCCGCTGGCCCGGCAGCCACAGCCGCCGGCCATCGTGGCACCGGTCGAGCCGGCGTCGTGCTGCGCCGCGCCGCCGTCGAACCCGCTGCCGCCGGCGTCCACGGGCGTGCCGCCGGCGACGCAGGTCCCGTTCTGACAGACCTTGCCGGCGGGGCAGTCCACGCCGAAGCAGGGGTCGGCCACGCAGCCTCCGTTCTGGCAAATCTGGCCGTCCGGGCAGGTGACGCCGGTGCACGCGTCGATGCAGGTGCCGTCGCTGCAAACCTGGCCGGCAGGGCAGACCACGCTGGCGCAGAGGTCGGGCACGCACTGGCCGGAGACACAGGTCTGAGCACGGGGGCACATCACTCCGTCGCAGGCGTCCACGCAGGAGCCGCCGCGGCACACTTGGCCGTCGGTGCAGGTCGCGGTGTCGCAGCCCGGGTCGACGCACATCCCCGCGGTCGGCGTTCCGTCGCGCGAATCGCAGGCCGTGCCGGTCGGGCAGATGGGCACCGCGAGCTCGGTGCAGGCGCAAGAGGGTCCGCAGAGCGTGAGCGCCGATGAATCGCGCGCCACGCAGACCTGGTTGGTCGGGCAGACCACGCCGAGGCAGGGATCGATGCAGGCGCCCTCCTGGCACTGCTGGCCGTCGGGGCAGACCACGCCGTCGCAGGGTCCGACGCAGTCACCGCCGCGGCAGAGCGTTCCGGCGGGGCAAGCGTCGGTGCGCGCGGCGCACGCGGAGTCGACGCAGCGGGTGTCCACGCAGGTGAAGCCGTCCGCGCAGCCGCCCTCGAAGCACTGCGGCACGCAGAGCCCGCTCGTGCCGTCGCAGACCGTGCCGCTCGGGCAATCGGCCATCGGCAAGCAGTTCAGATCCATGGTGGCGTCGCAGGGCTCGAACGCGCCGGGATGCCGCATGGCATTGCTGTCGTCGCAGTCGTCACCACCGCATGCGATATCGCGGTGTCCGTCGCCGTCGGCGTCGACGCAAATGGCCGTGTCGTCCTCGTTGAGGCCCGCCACCGCGTCGAGCTCGTCCTCGCTGCTGTGGAAGGTGCACTCGGGCCCGGGGTTGCCGTAGTTGCCGCCCTCCATGGCCACGTAGCGGAAGGTCAGGCCGCAGGGGAGCGCCCACACGGTGACCAGCGCGTCGGCGATCGCGTCACCGTCGGTGGTGTCCCGCAGGTACGTGCTCAGGTCGCTGCGACCCGCGTCGGCGGCGCCCTGCGCGTGGATGTTTCGGGTCCATCCCTGCTGGAAAGCGCGAATCATCGTGGCCGGGTTCCACTTGTTCGGGTCGGGCGCGCCCGGATCGGCGATCTCCGTCGCGTCGGGATTGTTGGAGAGCCAGAGCGAGTACTCGAACGCCTCGCAGGGGAGCGGATCGTGGTCGGTGATCGGAAAGACCACGACGCGGTTGGCCTCGCCGCCGAGGTCGTAGAGGCGGCCGCGCGAGGGTGCGTAGGTGCTCATGTCGCTGTTCCCGTCAGCGACGGGGTTGCCCGCGCCGTCGGTGCGGGTGACCTGCGTCCAGTACCAGTCCAGCGAGTTGGCCTGGAACGTCGGGTCGCGCCCGCCGGGCGGATTGCAGGTCGCGTCGGAGGGGCTGCAACAGACGTATCCGCCGTAGACGGTCCGGCAGGTGTCATAAGGCGGACCGCCCATGCCGCAGTCGTTGAAACCGGTGCCGCCGATGCACCCGTTCACGCCCCGGATGTACTGACCGAAGTGGAGCTGCGGTCCGTAGAGCCCGTCGCTGGTCTGGAAGATGTCGTCGACCACCGCGCCGTCCCCGCCCAGCGTGCGCAGGGCGTTCAGGCACATCTGGCCGGTGGTGTCGACGCAGCTCGCTTGAGCCGCGACGCGAGGGACGAAAGCGACGGCGCAGAGCGCCGCGGCGAAAGTGAAGCTGAGTAAACGTGCCACGGCGAGCCTCCCGGGTTCCGTTCGCCAATGGTACACGAGCCGACGCGCGACGCGGAGGGGTCGCGTTCACGCGCGGGGCAGGCGGACGGTGAAGCGGGCTCCGCCTTCGGGGGCGTCGCCGGCCTCGATGGTGCCGCCGAGGCGCTCGACGATGGTGTGACAGACGGCCAGGCCGAGGCCGGTCCCCTGTCCAGGCGGCTTGGTGGTCACGAAGGGCTCGAAGAGGTGCTCGCGCACGTCGGGCGGGATGCCGGGGCCGGTGTCGGCGACGATGAGCTCGACCGAATCGTCGCTCGGGCGGACCTCGATGCGGATGATTTCGTCGCCCTCGATGGCGTCGGCGGCGTTCAAGAGGAGGTTGAGGACGACCTGGGCGAGCTGCGCGGACGGGCCGCGAGCCGGCGGGCACGCTTCGGCGAAGCGGCGCTCCAGCGTGACCTGGCGGAGATCCTTCTGCGGGCCGACCAGCCGGACGGCGTCCTCGACCACCTCTTCCAGGTCGCACGAAGCGTCGGCGTCGGGCGCGGGCTCGGGTCGCGCGAAGTCCAAGAGATCGCGAATGATGCGGTGGATGCGCTCGGTCTCCTTGGTCACGCGGCCGAGGAACTCGCGTTGTTCGTCGGGCGGGAGGTCTCCGTCGCGCACCAGCTCGACCAACCCGAGGATGGCGCTGAGCGGGTTGCCGATCTCGTGCGCGACGCCGGCGGCCAGGCGGCCGACCGAGGCCATCTTCTCGCTGCTGACCAGGGAGCGCTGGGTGGACTCGAGCTCTCTGGTGGTCCGCTCCAGCTCCGCCAAGCGCTCGACGAGCGCGCGGCGCTCGGAGGCGAGCTGGGCGTGCATGGCGTTGAACGCGACCGCGAGCCGGACGACTTCGGCGGCGCCGTGCACGGGCACGCGGACGTCTTCGTGGGCGCCGGCGGCGATGTGCTCCGAAGCCCGGGTGAGCGCTTCCACCGGGCGCACGATCGAGCGGCCGAGCAGGACGTAGGTGAAGAGGAGGATCGCGGCGGCGGTGACCCCGACGTAGAGGAAGAGGAGTCCCGGCAGGGAGCGGCTGGCGCCGTGATCGCTCGGGTCGAGCCAGATGCGCGCGCGGTGGCCGGACGCGCTCACCTCCAGCGACGGCGCGCCGGTCGTGCGACCGATGGCGAGCTCGTCGCCCTCGATGTCCACGCCGACGATGCCGCCGGTGCCGATCAGCGCCTCGGCCGCCTGCCGCCGGATCGGTGGGCTGGCGTCGGCGGCTTCGATCAAGAGCGCCCGCGCGCTGCCCTCCGCGGCGCGGCGACGGTCGGCGTCGAGCGCGCGGCTCCCGAGGCGGGCGGTGGCCATGCCGAGCAGCACCACCGAGAGCGCGAAGCCGACGCCCAGCGCGACCATGATCTGGACGCGCAACCCCACGCCGTGTCCGCGCGAGCGCTCACCGAGCGGCGGATTGGTCGGATTCGGTCACGGGGCTCCGGCGTGCATCGACACGGAAACGTCGCACGTGGCGGGCACGCCACGCCAGCACGTCGAGCGCACGTCGGACCGGCAGACGGCGGAGCGCGGCGCTCGGTCCGCGATCGCGCTCCGAGGGCCTACGTGATCGAGGTGTGCAGGAAGTAGAGCTCGGACAACGGGATATTCGGCAGCTCGAGCCCTTCGTCGGCGGCGCGCGGGTCCAACAAGCGCTCACGGCCGCTGCGACGTTTCGCTCGTGGCTCGGCGAGCGGACCATCTGGAACGTCAGCTCCACGGCGGTGGGCGGGGGCGTGGCGGAGATGCTCGTCCCGCTGCTGAGCTACTCGCGGAGCCTCGGCGTGCGCATCCGCTGGCTGATCATGGACGCGGAGCCGCCGTTCTACCTCGTGACCAAGCGCCTCCATCACGCGCTGCACGGCTCTCCGGGCGACGGCTCATCCCTCGACGCCGAGGCGGCGCGCATCTACGAGGCGACCTCGAAAGCCAACGCCGAGGCGCTCTTTCGCTACGTGCGGCCGGGCGACGTGGCGCTTCTGCACGACCCGCAGACGGCCGGGCTGGTGCCGCCGCTGATCGAGCGCGGCGTGGCCGTCATCTGGCGCTGCCACATCGGACACGACGAGGTCACGGACGAGGTGGAGCGCGGCTGGAGCTTCATCGCCGACGACCTGCGGCCGGCGCACGCCTACGTGTTCTCGCGCAGCGGCTACATCCCGCGAACGCTCGACGCCGAGAAGGCGCACATCGTTCAGCCGAGCATCGACCCGATGTCGCCCAAGAACCAGCCGCTCGACGATGGCGCGGGGTACGCGATCCTCCACCACGTCGGGCTGATCACCGGGCCGACACCGGCTCACGGGCCGCGCTTCATGCGCACCGACGGGAGCGCCGGGAAGGTCTCGCGGCGGGCGGACATCACCCGCCATGGCCCCGCGCCCACGCCGGACACGCCGCTGGTCGTGCAGATCTCCCGCTGGGATCCGCTCAAGGACATGGTCGGTGTGCTTCGCGCGTTCGCGCGGCTCGTCGAGGAGGACCGTGCAGGCAACGCGCGCCTGCTCTTGGCGGGACCGGACGTGTCGGGCGTCACCGACGATCCGGAAGGACCGGCGGTCTTCGGCGCGGCCGCGGCCATCTGGCGCGCGCTGCCGGAGCGAGCTCGCGCGCGCATCGATCTCTGCATGCTGCCGACCGACGACATCGAGGAGAACGCGGCCATCGTGAACGCCATCCAGCGGCGCGCCGCCGTCGTCGCGCAGAAGAGCATCCACGAGGGCTTCGGCCTCACGGTGACCGAAGCGATGTGGAAGAGCCGGCCGGTCATCGCCAGCGCCGTGGGCGGCATCCGCGATCAGATCGATCACCGCGTGCACGGGCTCTTGCTCGACGATCCGAACGACCTGCGCACCTTCGGGGACTACGTGAGCGAGCTCCTCTTCGAGCGGCCGGTCGCCGCGCGCTACGGCGCCGCCGCCCGAGAACAGGTGCGCGAGAAGTTCCTCGGGGTCCGGCACCTCTTGCAGTACGCGGACATCCTGCCCCGACACGGTTGAGCCGGGCGGGTCGGCTCGTCGCCTTCCTCCGTCGCTCCCGGCCCCTGAGGCTCAGCCGAGGCGGTTGGCGCGCCGGGCCAGCGAGGCGAGGTCGTCGAGCTGCGCGCTGACGTGATCCTCTTTGTCCATCGTGTCGATGGACCACGGAAGACGCCACGACCAGTTCTGCGGGCCGACCGTGTTGGGCACGTTGATGCGCTCGCGGAGCGCGAAGACGTCCTGGATCGGCAAGAGCAGGAGGTTGCTGGGCGCGGCGTAGAGCGCCTCCATCAACGCGCGCTGCACGTAGTGGTTGTAGCTCGTGCTCAACTCTGCCGGGATGGCGCCGAGCTCGGGGATCTCACGGATGGCCGCGCGCTCGGCGTCCGGCAGCGCCTCCCACCACACCGCGCTGGTCTCGGTGTCGTGGGTGCCGTTGGTGGCCACCGACTGCGCAGGCCACCCCTCGGGCTGGCGGAAGCGGCCGTCGCGCTGCTCCCAGCGCAGCACGCGGAAGCCGGGGATGCCCAGCTCCCACAGCGACGCGCGCACGAAGTCGGGGATGACGCCGAGGTCCTCCGCGATGAGCTCGGCGCCGCCCTCGCGGAAGGTCTTCAGCACAGCCTCGCCCTGCGCGCGCTGCTCGGGCTCGTGGGCCGGCACGAAGTAGGGCTGGCCCCCTTCGAGCGGCCAGTGGAAGGTCCGGTAGAGGCCGACGACGTGGTCGATGCGCACGAAGTCGAAGAGCTTCGCGGCGTGGTGGCCGCGCTGGCGGAAGAGCTCGTAGCCGGAGGCGGCGATGCGATCCCAGCGGTAGGGCGGCAGGCCCCAGTCCTGCCCGGTCGCGCTGAACGCGTCGGGGGGCGCGCCGACGGTCGCGTCGAAACGGTAGAGGTCCTGGTGCGCCCACACGTCGGCGCTGTCCTCCGCGACCAGGAAGGGCTCGTCGCCGCCGAGGTGGATGCCCGACCCCGCGAGCACGCCGCGGGCCTTCTCGAGCTGCCGGAACGCGATCCACTGCACGTACTCGCGGAAGGCGATCTCTTCCGCATGCTGCGCGCGCGCCTCGGCGACGGCGGCCTCGTCGTTGGCCCGGAGCTTCTCCGGCCAGGCGCGCCAGCTCTGCGGGTGGTGCTCCTTGAGCGTGCGAAAGAGCGCGTAGTCGGAGAGCCAGTGGGCGTGCTCCTCGCGGAAGCGTGCGAAGTCCATGGCGCGCTCCGAGCCCGGATCGACGTGCTCCTGAAAGTGCGCGAAGCAGCGCTCAAGCCACCGCTTCTTGAGCGGGCGGACCAGATCGTGCCGCACCGAGAGCGAGCCTCGCGCCGCGCGCAGCCAACCGCGGTCTTCGACGCCGAGGGCCTCGCGCCCGCCGAGCGCCTCCATCTCCTCGATGGCGTCGAGGGAGACGTAGAGCGGATCGATCGCGAACGCGCTCACCGGCGAGTAGGGGCTCTCCTGCCCCGGCGAGGGCTCGAGGAGGGGCAGCGTCATCAGGATCTTCAGGCCCGCGCGCTCCAGGAGCGGCGCGAAGCGTCCGACGTCGGGCAGCTCGCCCACGCCCCAATCGGAGCTGGATCGGATCGAGAAGAGCGGGACCGAGATCCCCGCCAGACGACGCTTCGTGACCGACATTCGAACGCTGACTCCGGGGTGCTGCGAGCCGCGCACCATACGCTATCCGGCCATGCTTGCCAGCCCCTGGCGGGGGACGGATGTGCGCGAGATCTCACGCTACCGAGCCGCGCGATCGCGCTGGACCCGATTCGCGGAAGCGTCGCCGCCGACTCGGCACGCGGCGCACGTCGCTGACAGCGCGGTCGCTTGCGGCGGAGCGTCGTCCGCTCGAGGGATCGAAGCGCCTCCAGCCACCGATCGGACCGCCCGCGCTGGCCTCGACTCGGGAACCGCGACCGGAACGTGCGCCGGCTCGGGGTGGAGGATGCTCGAGGTGTGTCGATAAATCGGACCGAGCAAGGCAATCGAGCCGCGTCCAGCCTCGAGGCGCCGAGAGGAGTCGCGGCGATTACACGGCGACGAACGGCAACGTCGCGGATGGGCGCGGCTCGGCCGCGGGGCGACGGGAGATTCATCGACACACCTTCAGCCGTCCTCGGCAGCCTTCTTGGTCTCGAGCTCCTCCCAGCGGGCCATCAGCGTCGCCGCGCTCTCGCGCGCGGCGTCCAGATCGCTGACCAGCGACGCGGCCTCGCCGGCACCGCCACCGCCCTGATAGAGGGTGGGATTGGCGAGCTTCGTCTCCAGCTCCGACACGCGCTCTTCGGCCTCCGCGATGCGCTCCATGATCCCGTCGAGCTCGATGCGCTCGCCGTAGGTGATGGCCTTGCGCTTGGGCGCCTTCTCGGCCGGCGCGGCGCTCGGGGACTTGGCCGGGGCCGGACGCTCGGCCTCGCGGGTCGCTTGCGCGCGAAGCGTCTTGTAGGTCGTGTAGCCGCCCGGATAGCGGATGACCTTCCCGTCGCCTTCGAACGCGAGGACCGCGGTAGCGACGCGGTCGAGGAACCAGCGGTCGTGGGTGACGACCAGCGCCGTGCCGTTCATCTCGACCAGCAGCTCCTCCAGCGAGGCGAGCGTGGCCACGTCGAGGTCGTTGGTCGGCTCGTCGAGCACGAAGAGGTTGGCCGGCGTGAGGAGGAGCTTGGCCAGGAGCACCCTCGCCTTCTCGCCGCCGCTGAGCGTCCCGACCGGCTGGCGCTGCTGCTCGCCGTCGAAGAGGAAGCGCTCGAGGTAGGCGCGCGCGTCCATGGTCCGCTCGCCGAGCGTCACGCGGGAGCGCCCGCCGGCCACGTTCTCCAGCACGCTCTTGCTCTCGTCGAGGCCCTCGCGCTTCTGCCCGAGGTAGGTCACGCGCGCGTTCTGGCCGAGGACGATGCGGCCCGACGCGGGCGAGAGCTCGCCCAGGATCGCGCGCAGGAGCGTCGTCTTGCCGCTGCCGTTCTCGCCCACGATGCCGACCCGCTCGCCCGGCCGCAGGACCAGCGTGAGGTCGTCGACCAGCACGCGCTCGCCGATGGTGAGGCGCAGGTGCTCGAGATCGAGCACGGTCTTTCCGCTCCGCACGGTGTCGACCTGCAGCGCCACCGAGCGGCCCGCCCGCGGCGCGTCCTTGCCGAGGATCGCTTTCGCGCGGTCGGTGCGCGCCTTCTGCTTGGTGGTCCGGGCCGGCGCGCTCCGGCGTAGCCAGTCGAGCTCGCGGCGGAGCAGGTTCTGCCGGTTGCTCTCGGCGCGCGCCGCGTGGGCCTCGCGGGTCGCCTTGGCCTCCAGGTAGGCTTCGTAGCCGCCGTCGTAGAGGTGGAGCTCGCCGCGCTCGAGCTCGGCGGTGCGGGTGACCACCCGATCGAGGAAGTAGCGGTCGTGGGTGATCAAGAGCAGCGCGCCCGGCTGCTCGTCGCGCAGATGCCCTTCCAGCCACTCGATGGTGTCGACGTCGAGGTGGTTGGTCGGCTCGTCCAGGATGGCCAGCTCCGGGCGAGCGACCAGGAGGCGAGCCAGGTCGACGCGCCGGCGCTCGCCGCCGCTCAGCGTCGACAGATGCCGGTCGTGATCGCGGATCCCCAGCCGATCGAGCACGGCCTCGGCCTGGTGCGCGCGGTCGTAGCCGCCGAGGCGCTCGATCTCGGCCGCCGCCTCCGACTGGGCGGCGATCCACGCCTCCATGTCGCCGCCCCCGTCCGTCAGCGCGCCACTGGCCTCGTCGTAGCGTCGCTTGGCCTCGGACCAGGCGGTCAGCCCACTGAGCACGGCCTCGCGAGCGGTCGGATCGCCCTCGAAGCGCGGCTCCTGAGGGAGGTAGCCGACGCGCAGGCCGCGGCGCATCACCACGCTGCCGGCGTCCGGCTCCTCGTCGCCGGCCAAGATGCGGCCGAGGGTGCTCTTGCCAGAGCCGTTCGCGCCGACGAGCCCGACGCGCTCGCCCTCCTCGAGGGTCAGCGCGACCCCGGACAGGATGGAGCGCGCGCCGTAGCTGCGCGTGAGAATCGTTTGCGGTGAGGACGGGCACGGGCCGGAGTATGCAAGGCCCCACCGGCCGGCGCCCCCCCGAAGCGCGGAGTGGGAACGGGCACCGCGTTCTCCGGACGCCGCGCGCCCGGCTTCAGTCATACGGCATCGCCCCGCGCGGCCGAGCCGGCAGAGCGACGCCGCGAGGCATCTTCATCAGTTCTGGGTCACGCCGAGGAACGCGCTGAGGGCGGCGCGGGCCTGCGGATCGCTGACCTGGTGGCCGGGAAAGTCGCAGTCACCATCGAGCAGCCCACCGAAATCGTCGGCGCAGCCGTCGTGTCCCAGCGGCGTCTCCTGCCCGAGGTCGGCCAGCGAGGGCACCTGCCAGGTCCCGTCCGGGAAGTCCATCGACTGCGGGACCGGGGAGGCTCCGTCCGCGCCGTGACATCCCGCGCACCCGAGCGCCGCGAAGTCGGCTCGACCCTCGTCGACCAACGACGGGTCGGCCTCGGGATGCGGCTCGACCGCGAGCGCATCGACCCAGGTCCGGAACGCCGCGACCTGATCGCGGTGCACCGTCGTGTGCACCGGCCCGGGGAAGTGCGACTGAAAGAGGTCGTAGAGGTTCGAGAAGCGAGCGTCCCAGTGGTAGGGCGCGGTCTGACCGAGCCCGCCGCGAAGGGTCGTGGTGTTGCGCGGGCCGTTTCCGAGGTCCCAGACGTGGCCGTCCGTGGAGCCGTCGATGTGGCAGGAGATGCAGGGGACGCCGGAGGGCGAGGCCGCGGTGTGGAAGAGGTCGTGCCCGGTGTCCCGCACCGAGGTGTCGGAGAGTGGGTAGGGCTCGCCGCCGATGAAGAGCGCGCCCGGCTCGCGGGTCTGCACGAGGAGTGTCCCGTCGGGCAGGTAGGCGACCGCCGTCGGCTGCCCGTCCACCGACTGCGGCCTGAGCGTCGGACACTGCTGGCCGAGGCTCGCGACCACCACGTTGGGCCCCGTGATGCTCGGGACCAGCGCGCTCGGCGTCACGACCGCCAGCTCGTTCCGGCTCGCCGCGTACGCAGCGTCGCTGGCGTAGGGCAGGCTGGCGAGGACGACGCGCCCGGAAGTGGCCCCGGTCACGGGCGTCGCCGCGACATAGAGCGCCGACGCACCGCAGGGGCCCGTCACGGTGGACGACGAGGTTCTGGATCCGCCCCAGCTCGTGTGCGTGATGGTCACCGCGGACTGCTCGGGGCCGTTGCGCATCATCTCGTGCAGCACGAGCGGGCCATCGGGGCCGTCCACGATGCGGAGCGCCGCCTGTGCCTCGTCCGTGCGCTGGAGGTCGTGCGACGAGTGCCCGCTCGCGTCGGTCACCGCCGAGGAGATGGCCTGGGGCAGCGAGACCGTGTCGTCGACCTGCAAGCTGGTGGCGCGGACCTTCAACACCTCGGCTTTGCGAACCACCGCGATCAAGAGCTCATCACCCGCCACACGGATGTCACCCAGGTCCGGCGAGAGCTGCAGGCGTAGGGGCGCTTCACCGTCCAGCGAGACGCCGACGAGCTGCCCGGTCCCGCAGGTCACCCACGCCCGGCTTCGCCCACCGTCCCAGGCGAGGCCGCGCGGACCGGCGCAGGTGCCCCCGAGCGAGGTGATGCTCCCGTCGGGCTCGAGCCGGACCAGCCGCGAGTCCGAGACGATGGCCAGCGGCGCTCCATCCGCGAATACGGCCTTCTCCGGGCGCGCATCGTGAGTGAAGTCGTAGACCTGATCATCGACGACGTCCTGACCGGACAGCGTCAGCAGATGGACCTGCGCGCGGTCGCGGTCGACGACCAGCACGTTCCCGCCATCGCGGGAGACTTCGATCGTGCCGCCGCGAACCGGGGGAGGCGCCTCGGCGAGCGAGACCGTGTCGGCCGGCACGCCTTCGGCCGGGCCGTTCCAGCCGCATGCGCTGAGCACGAACGACGACAGCACGATGAGTCGCCGGAGCATCGTCACCTCCCCTGGGTGCTCGAGCAGCTCCCCGATGGAGCACGCTCGTCATACACGACGGAGTGAAACGCGGCTCGGGTCCCGTCGCCGCAGAAATCCTTCGCCACGCCGAGCCCGTCGTGGCCGTCCGAACCCGCGCCGCGGCGGTCGCGACGCGCGCGAACGTCCCACGCAACGAGCTGCGCGCGCACGCGGCCATGCCCGCTGCAGTGCAGTACCGATCGCCAGGGCGGCGCTCAGAGCGGCAGCGCCGACTCGTCGCACCGCCGCGCGCATCGCGTGCGGTCGCGGCCCGACGCGAGGACCCCGGAACGATCAGAGCGGCAGCGCCGACTCGTCCATCTTCTTGTAGTCCTTGCGATCCTTGAGCGCGCGGGTCGCCGCGAAGATCGCCTCCGGCGTCCCGAGCTCCCGATCGGGCCAGGCCGCGGCGACGTTGTGGCGCAGCGTCTCCGAACCGTGGCGCACGAAGGGGTTGGTCGCGCGCTCGTCCGCGATCGTCGACGGCACCGTGGCGCGCCCCTCGGCGCGCAGCGCCCAGACCCGGCGGATGCGCTCGGCCAGCGCGTCGTTGTCGGGCTCGACGCTCCAGGCGAAGCGCAGGTTCTCTTGCGTGTACTCGTGCGCGCAGAAGACCCGCGTCGTGGGATCGAGGGCCGTCAGCCGCGTGAGGCTTTCGAACATCTTCTCAGGAGGCCCGTCGAAGAGATAGCCGCAGCCGCCGGCGAAGAGGGTGTCGCCACAGAAGAGGACGTCGCCGAACACGTAGCTGACGTGGCCGTCGATGTGCCCCTCGGTGAGCATCACGCGCCCCTCGACCTCGCCGACGCGCACGACGCTGCCCTCGTCCACCGGATCGGTCAGGCCGGGCACGTCGCTCGCCTTCTTGCGGGCGCCGAAGACGCGCATCCCGCTCAGGAGGCCTCGCTTCTCGAGGTCCATGTTGATGCCGATGTGATCGGGATGGGTGTGCGTGTTGAGGATGGTGGTCAGCTTCAGCCCGTGCGCCTCGCAGTACGCCAGCGCGCCCTCGGCTTCGGGCCCGTCCACCGCCGCCGCCTCGCGGGTCTTCGCGCAGACGGCGATCCACACGAAGTTGTCTTTCCAGGCGGGCACTTGATGGACCTCGAGCGCGCCGTCGGCGCTCACGTAAGGCTCGTTGGGCTTGGTGACGACGTGCTGCATAGCTCCTCCTCGGGGTGCGAAGCGTAGCGCCTCACGTCGGCGCAGCCATCGGCGCCGGCCCGCGCTACTCTCCGGCCGCGATGAAGTACTCGGCTTGGTTCCAGAGCGTGACCGGCGACCCTGCGCGCTATCCGCTCAACGAGGTCATCTACCGCTGCCCGAAGACGGGCGCGCTGCTCGAGGTCGTGCACGATCAGGAGGCCCTTCGCGCGCGCTCGCCGGCGGCGTGGATGAAGCTCTTCGACGAGCGCTACGGCCGCACGGCCTGGCCCTACGGGAGCGGCGTGTGGAGCAAGCACGAGTGGGTGCAGCCGCACGTCGCGCCCGAGAACGTGGTCTCGCTCTACGAGGGCAACACCAACCTGCTCTGGGCCGATCGCTACGGCGCGCAGCTCGGGCTGAGCGACCTCTGGGTCAAGCAGTGCGGGACCAGCCACACCGGCTCCTTCAAGGACCTCGGGATGACCGTGCTGGTCTCGTCGGTGAAGCAGATGATCAGCGAGGGCAAGCCCATCCGGGCGCTCGCCTGCGCCTCGACCGGTGACACCTCGGCCGCGCTGGCCGCCTACGGCGCGGCGGCCGGCATCCCGGTGGTGGTGCTCCTCCCGAAGGGCAAGATCACCGCCGCGCAGCTCGTCCAGCCGATCGCCAACGGCGCCATCGTGTGCAGCCTGGACACGGACTTCGACGGCTGCATGCGGGTGGTGCAGCACCTCACCCAGGATCCTTCGATCTACCTCGCCAACTCGATGAACAGCCTGCGCGTGGAGGGGCAGAAGACCATCTCGCTCGAGATCGTGCAGCAGTTCGACTGGGCGATCCCCGACTGGGTGCTCGTGCCGGGCGGCAACCTCGGCAACGTGAGCGCCATCGCCAAGGGCTTCCTCCAGATGAAGGAGCTCGGGCTGATCGATCGGCTGCCTCGGCTGGTGTGCTGCCAGGCCGCGCGCGCCAACCCGCTCTACCGCGCGTACCAGCGGGCCGTGGAGGCCGGCCGCGATCTGCAGGAGGACGACTTCGAGCCCATCGAGGCGGGCGAGACGCTCGCGAGCGCTATTCGCATCGGCCACCCGGTCTCACTGCCGAAGGCCGTCAAGGCGCTGGTGGCCACGCGCGGCGTGGTCGAGCAGGCCACCGAGCAGGAGCTGGCCGACGCGGCCGCGCGGGCGGACCGGACCGGGATGTTCAACTGTCCGCACACGGGCGTGGCGCTCGCTTGCCTGGAGAAGCTCGTCGCCAAGAAGCTCATCCAGCCGCGCGAACGGGTGGTGGTCATCTCCACCGCCCACGGGCTCAAGTTCACGGAGTTCAAGGCCCGCTACCACGAAGGCACGCTGGAGGGCGTCGACAGCCACCTGGCCAACCGCCCGGTGGAGATGGGAAGCGACCCGGAAGAAGTCGCCGGACAGATCCACCGCGTGCTCGACGCGCGCGGGCTCTGACACACGATCCCGACCGCACGCTCGCGTGCCGCCGCCCCGTGCCCATGCCGCGCTGCACACGAGCCCGCAGACGGCGCCACGTCGGGTGGCCTCCCGCGGCGAGCTCCGCGCGGTCTTGACGGCGCGCCTTCCGGACCCAGCTGAACCCGACATGGCGAAGGAGCGCTGCCCGCACTGCGACGCCGAGGCGGTCTATGTCGGCCTCGAGCAGCTCGAGTGCCCGACGCGCGAGTGCCCGAACTTCACCATGAGGGCCGCCGCGCACGCGCCGGGCGAGCAGCTCCGCTTCGACCTCGACCAGCTCATGTACGAGCTCTGGGTCCGCGCCCGCGCCGAGGGCTGACACGGCGCGGCGGCACTCACTGCATCTCTTGCGGCATGTCCTCGCGGCGACCGATGAACAGGATCACGGCCGCGCGGCCACCCTGTGCGTCGGAGCCGAGCGCGATGCTCCAGCGGGCGGCCACTCGAGGGTCGGTCAGGTGCGCACCGTCGAAGCTGAACATCGTGCGTCCGTCGGGGAAGACCACGATCGAGAAGGGTCGCTGCGCCACCATCCGTGCGGGCTGCTCGGTGACCGCCTGTGAGACGCCCACGAGGCCGAACGCGAGGGGAACCTCGTCTCCGGCCTCGAAGTCGTACCAGACCACCGTGCTGGCGTGCTCGACAGCTTGCGATCTCGGACACGGAAGCGCGCGCGAAGCGCACGTGGGGCCCCTGGAGGCGCCCCGCACGCCGCCGCCGTCACGAGCACAAAGGAGAAAAGAGTCAGCTGGCCAATCCGCATGGCGCGCGACGCTATCACCCGCCGTCGGCGGCCGCCAGCGAACCCGACGGACCGGCTGGGATCAATTCGCCGAATCGGACGGCTGACTCTCTGCGGCGGCGGGCTCGTGTCGCTCCGGATGGAGCTGCACGCCGAGCTCGGCGAAGAGGAACGCGTAGACGTCGGTGTACTCGTCGATCTCCTCGGACAGCGCGGTGCCGATGCCGTGGCCGGAGGTCTGGCTGGTGCGCAGCAGGACGAGGCGGATGCGATCCTGATCACGCGGCGATCCTGACGTCGGCGCGATGAGCGGCGACGTAGGTCGGCCACGCCGTTGCCCAGCGGTCGGAGAGCACGAGGCCGCGCGTGACGAGCACTACGCGAAGACCGGGGACCTCCCAGGATTGGCCCGGCTGCTTGACGCGGCGCTGCATCTGCCAGCACGTGCTCTCGGTGGCACCGCTGCCGATCGGGAGATTTGCGGTGTCGCGGCTTGCGTAATCTTGGGCTTGCGCTTGCGGATGTAGCTGAGCGCCTTCACGACGGCGGTCCGCGCGTCGCGAAGCCAGACGGGCAGGCTCTGGCGATGCGACGCAGCCGGTTCCAGATCCAGTCGATGGCGCCGTCGCTGCGGAGCAGCTCGCGGCGATAGGCGAGCTTCCAGTTGTCGGGGTCGCCGGGCGGCTCGCACCCGTCGACGACCGCATCGAGGTAGCCTATGAGGTGCTCGAAGTCGATGAGGTCGCGGACCTGCGTGTTCTCTGGCAACGTGCGGGCGAGGGCCTCGGGTAAGGCGCGCAGTTCGGGGGCGGCGTCCTGAATGCAGTGGACCGGAACTCCGGGGTGAGCGCGCACGAGCCAGTCGACATCCGCGGCCGCTCGCTGCGCCAAGGCGTCCGCGTCGCCGTCGGCTTCCATGCCGTAACGAAAGGTGTGGAGCTCCTCGCCTTGCGCGTCGTAGGCGGTCACGCTCCCGACCCACGCCTTGCGCCAGTGATGCTCCTTCGGAGGCGGCGCTGTTCGCTGGTACGGGTTTCGTCGCGCGTGCGTGCCCTCGCCACCGTCTCGTCCGACGCCGGCTCGGTCATGCGCACCGACATGCGATCGAGCCCGCAACTCACCGAGGCCACCTCGGCCGGCGGCGGAGCGCTCTCGCGTGCCGCCGACTCCAGCTCGACGATGGCGTCGGCGATCTCCGTCGCCACCTGCGTGCCCCGCGTCGCGTTGAACGAGCGACTCGGCGGCGCCAGACCCATCACGCCCAGCGTCCGCACCAGATCCCGGCTGCTGACTCCCGTACCGAGCTCTCCCACGATCCGAGCCAGGTCCGGCGTCATGGCTCGATCAGCCCGGCACGCAGCTCGATTGCCTTGGGTGCAGATCGAGCCGCGTCACGCCGCCGCCTCCTGTCGCGCGTCGGGTAGAGGGAGCTGCTGTCGGGTCTGGAGTCGTACGCGGGCGCCGGTGTCCGATCATCTTGGCCCGGGCTTGATCGTGGACGCGGGCGACGAAAGCGGCCCAGTCGCCGTTGACGTCGATGCAGCGGAGTTGGAGCACGGCCTCGACGCGCTCCTTGATCCAGCGCATGCCGCCGTGATCCATCCGACGGCCCATGATGTTCTTGATCGCGCCTTCCACCGGTCCGTGCCGAGCTCGAGGTCGCGCGGCGATCAGCTCGCCATAGTTCATCTTGGCGGCACGCTTGGCGATGTAGCCGCGCAGGGCGGAGAGCTTGGTGCGCCGGAATTTGTTGCCGGGACCGGTCTTCGCGATGCGTTCGAGCTGGGAGGAGCGCGCGACGCGGGTCCCACCACGGACGCGAGGCCGCCGCCCAAGTGCACGTCCGACGGCGACGGCGACTGCGACGACGGCTCCGGCTGCACCACCAATCACTGCGCCGCGGGCACCTGTGTCCACCAGCCGCTCGACGGCGACGGCTACGTGGCGAGCGGCTGCGGAGGCGACGACTGCAACGACGCGAGCCCCGCCGTGCACCCGAACGTCACGGACGTCTGCAAGCATCGCTGGTGGTAGTCGTTCACGCCCCCGTTGCGGCGCGCGATCTGCGATGCGACCCAGTCCGCATGGCGGCACTCGACATCTCGGTTCTCGAAGCCTCGGTGGAGGCACTGATCCAGCAGCAGGTCGCGGCGTACGAGGCGCAGCTGCGTGAGGCGCTCGCGGGCACGCTCTCGAAGAAGGGGCGTGCCGCCGGAATGCGGGCGAGCAAGTCGACGAACGGGGCGAAGCGGAGCACGGCCGCGGCGCGCCGGAGGCACAGGAGGAGATCGAGGCGTTGGCCGAGCGTTTCTTCGCTGCGGTCGAAGCGGCCCCCGGCGAGACCGTGCTCACGCTCGCGGGGAGCCTCGGACTGACCTCGAAGGAGCTGGCGCGGCCTGTGCTCCATCTCAGGAGGGGCGGGCGCATTCGAACCGTCGGTGACCGCAGCCGGACACGCTACTTCGCGATGATTCCCCGCGCGAAGTCGTGACGGTCAGGCCGGCGCGACGAGCGACGGCGCAGGCTCGTCCATCTCGCCATCGAGCTGGGTGGCGCACGCGACGAGGAAGGCGAGCACCTCGCGGCCCTGCTTGCGCGCCGTGTGCGCGATGGTCATCAGGCGCTCGGCGAAGCGGTCGCCGCGATCACTCTGGGTGCCGAACGAGCGCTTGCGCCAGAGGACGAACCGGCGCAGCTCGCGCTCGGCGTGGTTGTTGGTCGGCTCGACGCCGTCGACCTCGACGAAGGTCCAGAGCGCCTCGCGGTGCGCCCAGATGTCCGCGCATGAGCCGCTCAGGCCCTTGATGTCGGCGTCGATCGCGCGGTGAAGCGTGCGCTCGAAGTCCGCGCGCACGGGTGCGACGCGCGCGGCGAGCTGCGCGCGCGTCAAGCGACCTTCCTTGAAGTCGAGCCAGTAGGCGAAGATCACCTTCGTGGCGTCGAGGAGCTCTCGCCCCATCGTTCGCGTTGGACCGTCCCGCTCGGCGAAGGAGACGAATTTCCGCAGCAGGTGGGCCCAACAAATCTGACGCATGGGCATCGCCCAGAACTTGAGCGCCGTCGCGCGATCGCTCACGAGGACGCCCTTCCTCTCGGGCAGGACCTCCCGTTCGAGCGTGTTGCGCTGTCCGTTGGCGAGGATCTTGAACACGGTGACGCCCACCGCCGCGACGGTCCACAGCGCCAGCATGACGCCCGCGCGCAGCCACGTCGTCCCGTCGGTGTGCTTGACCGGCGCCGCGCGCGCTCTCTCCCACGCTTCGTCCACGGCAGGCTCGACCGCTGCGCTCATCCGGCGCTCGATGTTGCTCACGCTCCCGGTCGAGATCCGCAAACCCAGCAGCTCGCGCAGCAGGCTCACCGTGTCGCGCCGGCCCAGGTGGTACACGCCGGTCAGCAGCGCGACGACCGCCATCACGCGCGGGCCGAACGCGTACCCCGGGATGACGTCGTCGTCATAGTGCGCGCGCGTCGCGTGACCGCAGGCCGGGCAGGACACCTCGTGGCGCCGCCACTCCGTGACCCGCGGCACGAACGGGTCGAGCTCGGTCTGCTGATGGCGCTTCGGGCGCGGATCCACCGTCTTGGGGAGTCGGCCGTGGCAGGCGTCGCAGCGCGCAGGGAACATGTCGACCACCTCGTCGACCTGCTCCGCCGGCACCAGCACGCGGTGCGAGCCCTTGTGCCCCTTCTGGCCACCGCGTTTGCGACCCTTCGGCTTCTTCCGCGGCTTCGAGGACGCGCCACCCGGCCCGTCGCTCGACGGCGGGAAGTTCGAGTTCTTCGAGTTCCGCCCCAGCAGCTCGGCCTGCTTGACCACCAGCGCTTCGAGCGCCTCCACCTTTGCCGTCAGCGCCGCGTTTAGCTTGGCCAGCTCCTCGATCGTCGCCCTCGCGCGCGCCAGTTCCGCACGGAGTTCGTCGACGTCGGTGAGCTCGGACACGCCCCACGTAGATCACGATCGCGATCCGCTGTCGATCCCCAGTTCGGAACGCCTCGGGATGATCCAACTTTCAGGGGGAGCGTGAACGGTTACCGCTGGTGTAGGGGCTGCTCGTCGCGTCGCGAGCTCATCGAACCTCGGGCGAGGCCCCTCATTCGCGTTCGACCCATCGTCCGAATGAGTCGCGCTCCGGCTCGAATCGAACCCCGCTGCGCGCCTCGATGAGCGGCGTCCACACCGAGTCCACCGCCCCGGGATCGAGCGCGACGAACGTCTGGCCCGCACCGACGCGCGCCTGCAGGCAGCTCAGGCACACGACGACGATGAGCACCTCGTCGCCGCGGGTGGCGCGGAGCGCGTGGTGGGGATGAAAGCACAGTCCCGTCCCCCTCGCTTGGCCGATCCCGCGGTACAGCGCCGCAACCGCAGCGTGGCAGTCGACGACGCGGAGGAGCGGCACGCGGACCAGGGTGTTCGCGTCGAGGTCCTCGTACCAAACTGAACCCTCATCATGCCAGTCCTCGCTTCGCTCGATCGCCAAGAGCTCGAGGTGGTCCGCATGCTCGAGGATCTGCATCGCACCACGCGGGAGCGCGTAGCGGACCGCGTCTTCCCGCCCCTCCGCGTACTCGCTCATCGGTTCACAGCCCGAGAGAACGATCACCACCGCCAGCATCGCGCGAGACCCGATTCCTCGGGTCGGCGAACCGGCCGAGGCGCGCTCAGCGACTCAGCCACTCGGGCTCGGGGTCGGCCGGCACGAACAGGCGTCCCCCGACGCTCACGATTCTCGCCGCGGCGGGCCACAGCGGAGTGCGGCGAACGCTCATCGGCCCACGGCATCCCGCGGCGATAGTCGCTCGAGATCGCGTGCCAGCGGGAGCCGTAGACGGCTCCCTGTCGGCTCTGCGGCACGGAGTGGTGCTGGTCCGTGTCGCGCATCCCCGGCTCCGTGCATGCCTCCCCGCTACGCAACATCTCCCCGCCTTCCATGTAGCCGATCGTGGAGAAGCCTATGACCGATGTCTGCGGCCACACGCGGGAGAGCCCGAGGATGAGCGTGGCCAGACTCGCGTCCGACGGCGGAACCGTCAGACACCCCATGAGGTAGACACGGCCATACGGCGCCAGCAGGTGCCCGAATCTGGGCGAGCTCTCCTCGGTACCTGGGGATGGTCTCGGGCGCCAACGCGGCGGCGTCGTTCCGCGCTCCGCTGACGAAGAGTCGGTTCTCGACTCCGTGCGCGTTGATCGCCAAGCGGCCGATCTCACCTGGCCGGATCCGTCGCGGCTCAGCCCGCGCTTCCCACGGAGGCGGCGTGCCAGGTAGGCGAGCGGTGACTGTGCCCACCACGGCAGCATGAGCCCGGCGAGCTGGTTCGCGAGCACCTGGAGCGTGGAGAAGTGGACACCGAGGTCCCAGCCGACCTGGCCGTAGGCCTCGTCATGGCGCCGCCGCGAGGACCCACGAAGCCGCGCGTCCGCGCACACGTTGCCAGGGACGTCGGGGGCGTCCGCCCAGATGTTCACCAGCGCCACGGGGACACGCTATACCACGGGGTGGCCGCCAGCCCGAATACGCCAGCCCGTGAACCCCGATGAGCACCGCCCCGCGACCCCGTGACCTGCTGCCGTGGCTCGGCGTGGCCGTCCTTCCTCTGGCGATCGTCGCCTGGGTCGATCTGTTCGGCACACGCGTCCTCGAGGTCTGGCACCTCGGTCCGCCGGATCGCCGGTGGCTCTACGTGCTGACGTGGTCCAAGCGCCCCTTCGTCTTCGCCACCGTTGCCGGTCTTTTCGTCGCGGCAGGGGCAGCCGCGGCGTACGCAGTGTGGGACGGTGGCGCGCGCCGCGCCGCGCTGGCGATCGGTGCGGCACCCGTCGCGGGCTGGCTCACCGTCGTCGCGACGCTGTACCCGTGGGGCCCGGTCGACGAACTCGGTAGCCGCTACGCGCGACGGTACGCGCCCGCGCTCACGCTCGAGCTGGGGGCGCTCGCGGGGCTCGCGCTCGTGGCGCTGCTCACGGTCGCCGAACTGCGTGCGCGCCGCGCACGCGCCGTGGTCGAGACCTCGTGCGTCGGCGCCATGCTCGCGTGGTCCGTGCTCGTCCTGCGCATGCGAAGGCTGGTGTTCATGCGCTGGGGCGATCCCGGGGCATGGTGGTTCGAGCCTCCCCTGGACACTCTCGCGGGGCTCGCCCTCGCACTCGCGGTTGCCCCGCTCATCGCCACCGCCGTAGCACGGCGTAAGAATTCCGGCGGGCGAGACGGTCCCCCGCATGGTGCCAAAACCCGATCCGCTACGCCGCCCGCCTCTCGTAGAAGCTGAGGGTCGTGGATGAGGAGCGCGTGTCTCGGAGAAAGCCGTCGACGTCGCGGACGACCTGCATCATCCATCGTTCGCCCGGCAGCCCAGCACCATGTCAGAGCTTCCCATGACCTTCGGCGTACAACCGCGCTCGCCGTGCTTCGCCGAGGCCTCGTCCGGTGTTCGTACGCCGAGCGCGACTCGACGGATGAGCGAGTTGTGGTCGGTGACGTAGTTCCGGTCCGGCGCGTGCGGAGCGGCCGAGGCGGCGCTCGTGCCGATGGCGGACGCTCCCCCGACGCGTGCCCGGCGATCTCAAGCGAGTGCGGGCAGACCGGCGACGGCGGGATCCCGGACGACGGAGGAGCGCGCGACGCGGGTCCCACCACGGACGCGGGGCCGCCGCCCGAGTGCACGTCCGACGGCGACTGCGACGACGGCTCCGGCTGCACCACCGATCACCGCGCCGCGGGCACCTGTGTCCACCAGCCGCTCGACGGCGACGGCGACGGCTACGTGGCGAGCTGCTGCGGAGGCGACGACTGCAACGACGCGAGCCCCGGCGTGCACCCGAACGTCACGGACGTCTGCAAGCATCGCTGGTGTAGGGGCTGCTCGTCGCGTCGCGAGCTCATCGAACCTCGGGCGAGGCCCCTCATTCGTGTTCGACCCATCGTCCGAATGAGTCGCGCTCCGGCTGAAATCGAACCCCGCTGCGCGCCTCGATGAGCGGCGTCCACACCGAGTCCACCGCGCCGGGATCGAGCGCGACGAACGTCTGGCCCGCACCGACGCGCCTGCAGGCAGCTCAGGCACACGAGCACTTCGTCGCCATCCTCTTCGACCCCGCCGAGGTGAAACGGTTTCTTCCCGCTCGACCTCTCGCTGGGGCTCACGCGCGACCGCTTCAGCTGGAACGTGCTCGCCCAAGCGGCCCGGCTGGCGAATCCACACCGTCGACTGCTACCACGTCTTCGAGAAGCTCTGGGAAGCCGGCGGCGCCTTCCTGAAGGAGGGCAGCCCCGAGCTCAAGCTCTGGGTCGACGAGCAGAAGGCAGCGCTCTTCGACGACGACCCAGAGAGAGCGTGCTCGACGAGATGCAGCGCCGCTTGGATGCCATCCCGCCCACAGGGCCCGGCAACAAGGGACGCCGCCAGCGCCTGCATGACGCGCGTCGATACCTCGAGAAGCGGGTCGACAAGATCCGCTATGGCTCGCTCCGCCGACGCGACCTCGTCATCTCCACCGGCATCGTCGAGGGCGCCGTCAAGCACATCGTCGGCCGGCGCTAAGACCACGGCGGCATGCGCTGGATCAAGGAATGCGCCCAGGCCGTCGTCCAGCTGCGCTGCATCCAGATCAACCGCGACTGGGAGGCCTTCGAGCGCTTCGTCCACGACCGACTACGGGCCACAGCCCGCCTCAGTTACACGCCGCAGCGCCTTCAAGCTGCAATTCCCCGAGAATTGCCGGAGGCTGCGTGACGGACATGAGCCGATCTGCACCCTATTGATTGCTGAGGGGCCAGGGGGTCGAGCAGGACAGCGTGCGTCCCGTCCTTCCAGGCGGCCTTGAAGCCGGTCATCGCAGCGCGCGTCCGATGGCGCTCCGCGTCAGTCCGCCGACTCGGATGCAGCGGGCTCGTGTCGCTCCGGGTGGAGCTGCACGCCGAGCTCGGCGAAGAGGAACGCGTAGACGTCGGTGTACTCGTCGATCTCCTCGGACAGCGCCGTGCCGATGCCGTGGCCGGAGGTCTGGCTCGTGCGCAGCAGGATCGGCGTGTCGGCCGCGTTCGCCCATTGAAGCTCGGCGGTCATCTTGCGTGAGTGCCAGGGCTCGACGCGCGGATCGTTGGCGCCGGTGAGGAAGAGCGTGGCCGGGTAGTCCGTGCCCTGCTCGACGTGGTGATAGGGCGAGTAGGCGTAGAGCGCCTGGAACTGCTCCGGGTTCTCGACGCTGCCGAACTCGGTGACGTTGAACGCGCCGTTCGGCGACAGCTCCACCCGCAGCATGTCGTAGATCCCGACGAAGGAGACCACCGCCTTCACCAGATCCGGGTGCTGCGTGATCATCGCGCCCATCAGGAGGCCGCCGTTGCTGCCGCCGATGATGCCGAGCCGGTCCGAGCGGGTGTAGCCGTGCTCGATCATGTGCTCGAGCGCGGCCGCGAAGTCGTCGAAGACGTTCTGCTTGTGGGTGAGGCTGCCGGCGCGATGCCACTCCTCGCCGAACTCGGAGCCGCCACGCAGGTTCACGACGGCCAGGATCACGCCGTCGTTCAGGTAGAGCGCGTTGAGCGGGCGGAAGTGCGGCTCGATGTTGACGCCGTAGCCGCCGTAGCCGGTCACGACGCAGGGGTTCTGCCCGTTCTCCTGCACGTTGGGCGGGAGGAGGATGTTGACCGGTACCTCGGTCCCGTCGTCGGACGTGGCCATCTCGCGGCGCACCTGCCAACCGGACGTGTCCACCGGGCTGCTCTCGCGCAGCGCCGTCTCGTGCGGGGTGAGCGTGCGGCCGTCGATGCGGTACCACGCGGACGGCAGCACGTAGCTCTCGAGGCGGTAGAGCGCGTCGTCGCCGGTCAGCGCCACGAGCGCGCGGATGGCCGAGACGGGAGGCTGCTCGGGCGTCTCGAGCATGCGGCCGCGCAGATCGAAGACCCGCAGCTCGCTCGGCCCGCCGGTCTGGTAGGTGACGTAGAGCTTGCTGTGCATCGGGAGCACCGTCGGCGGGCCCCAGAAGTCGGTGACGATGCTGTTCTCGCCCTCGGGGATCACCACGTGCGCGTGCTCCACGTCGAGGGAACGGATCGGGACGTGGAGGACCTTGCCGCGCGGCGCCTCGTGGCGGGAGACGAGATAGAGATCGTCGCGCGGGCCGAAGGTGGCCTGCACCACTCCGTCGTCGAACTGACTGAAGGGGCGCCAGCGGCCGTCCCGCTCGCGCAGGTACATCGCGAACTCGCCGCCGTCGCCGTTCTGCACCGTGACGAGCAATCGCCCGCTGTGGTCGTGCATCTGGAGCTGGATCTCGGCGATGCGCGGGAAGTCGCGGCCCAGCTCGTAGCGGTCCTCGCTCACCGGCGTGCCGAGGCGGTGGAAGTAGAGCTGCTGGTAGAAGTTCTCGTCCTCGGCCGAGCGCTCACCGGAGCGCGGATAGCGCGTGTAGAAGAAGCCCGACGCGTCCGGCATCCAGGCCAGGTCACCACCGGCCGTGCCGCCGTTGACGTGCTCGATGACCTCGTGGACTTGCTCGCCGCTCTGAACGTCGAAGACGTGCACGTCGCCGCGCTCGCTGCCGCCGCGCGAGAGCGACACGGCCAAGAGGTTCCCGTCCGGCGAGGGCACGAACCAATCGATGGCCACCGCGCCGTTCTCGTCGAGGGTGCTCGGATCCACCAGCACGCGAGCATCGTCGGGGGCGTCGACCGAGTCCATCACCACGACGAAGGGCTGCTCGCGCGGAGGGCGTCGCTCCATCGCGAAGATCTTGCCGCCGGCCAGCACGAGGTCGCGATGGCTGCGGGTCGGCGCGCCGAGGATGGCCTGCACGCGCTCGTGGATCGGCGTCACGTTCGGCAGATCGGCGAGGACGCGGCGCGCGTAGACGTTCTCGGCGTCGCTCCAGGTCTGCACCTCGGGATCGTCCGGGTTCTCCAGCCACTGGTAGGGATCGACGACCTCTTGGCCGTGATAGGTGTTCGTAACCGGCCGGCGCTCGGCCACGGGCGGCCCGCTCGGCTCGGCCGCGGCGCGCTCTTCGGCGGCCGGCTCGGCCGGCGGCGCCTCCGTGTGGGCGGGCGTGGATCCGCACGCCGAGAGCAGCGTGAACGAGATCGTGGCGATGGATGTGCGGCGCATGTCGTCGTCCTCCCCGGACCTTGGGTCTCACTCCGAGCGGCGCGCGACCTCCCGCGCTCGGCGCGGACGTAGTACCGGCGGCGCGGGGCGCGGTCCAGTCTCCGCGGACTGCGAACAGGTATTCGCGACGACGGGACGGCTCGAGCTCCGAACGAAGTGCAGGGTCCGCGCTCCTTGCGCGAAACCCGGAACGGAGCTCGGAGCGGGCGGACCAGCACCGGCGGCGCGGGGCGCGGTCCAGTCTCCGCGGGCTGCGAACAGGTATTCGCGACGGCGGGACGGCTCGCAGCCCGAGTACGAGACGCCGCTCGGCGCAGGGCGCTGGGTGCCTCGCCGCCGAGGTGAGGGTTCACATCGGGCGTCGGGCCGCGCGCGGGGCCTCCTTCGTTGAGAGGCGCCTCGACGGGGATTCTTCGCCCGCTCGGCCATGGCGAGCCTCGCGCGCCAACCCGGCAGCCACGCTCGCATCCGCCATTCAGTTGCCACCGAGTTGCATCTACGATGCGACTGCGGTATCGAGGGCTCCTCTTCGCGCTTCCCCTGCGTACCGAGGCCCTCGTGTCGCGTTCGAAGGCTCATCACGATCCCTTCCCCGATTCCGAGCTCGAGCCGCAGCTGCGACCCCGAATGGGCCGCGCTTCGGTCCCTGGCGACCGCGTGTGGCTCGCGCTCGGCCTCCTCGTCCTCGCGCTGCCGGGAACGGCGGTCGCGCAACCGGCGCAACCGGCGCTGACGCCGCCGCGGGTGCTGGAAGCGGTCGACCCGACGTATCCGGCAGAAGAGATTGGCTCGGGGCGCAGGCCGGTCGTGGTCCTGCACGTCACCATCGACAGCGAAGGGCGCGTCCACGAGGCGCACGTGGACGACACGGCGGGGGAGGCGTTCGATCGCGCTGCCCTCGAGGCCATTCAGCACTGGCGCTTCGAGCCGGCGCGCCGGGACGGGCAGCCCATCGCGGCGCGGGTGCGACTCGAAGTGCACTTCGCGGTGCCCGAGCTGCATCTGCCCGGCAGCGAGGTGGAGCCGGTGGAGCCGGCGCCTCCGCCCGGAAGTGAAGGTCCGTCGGGACCGGCCGAGGGCGAGGACGAGGACGAGGACGAGCCCGTCCCGCCGCCGCCGGGCGCGGCCGGGAGCGGCGAGGGGCAGAGCGAATCGAGCGGCGCGCCGCCGGATGCGGGCGCGGAGCAGGCGGAGGATGCCTCGCCACCGGCGAACCGCACGGCCGACGCTGAGAGCGCGGGAACGGGCGGATCAGACGAGGGCTCCGGCGCGACCGAAGGCCCGTCGAACACGACCGAATCGGAGGAGGCGAGCTCGGAAGAGAGCCCTCAGCCGGCCGTGACCGAAACGACCGAAGCCTCGGACGAGCCGACGCTCGGCGTCGAGGCGCACCTGCAGCGCGAGGAGGCCGAGGCGCCGCGCACCTCCAGCGAGCACGTCGTCGACCGCGCCCTGATCGAGGCGGCGCCTCGCCGCGATGTCGGCGACATCCTCAACAGCGTGCCCGCCATGTTCACGGCCCGCGTGGAAGGCGACGCCGTCGCGCACCGCATCATGCTCCGCGGCTTCGACGCCGAGCACGGCCAGGACATCGAGCTGACGGTGGAGGGCGTGCCGATCAACCTCCCCTCCCACATTCACGGCCAGGGCTACGCCGACCTGAACTTCGCGATGCCGGAGGTCATCCGCGCGCTCCAGGTCACCGAGGGCGTCTACCGACCTTCGCAGGGTGACTTCGCGGTGGCAGGCAGCATCGACTTCCGCCTCGGGGTGCAAGAGCGCGATCGCGGGATGACCTCGCGGACCACCTACGGCTCCTTCAACACGTTCAGGCAGCTCCTCCTCTTCGCACCGCGCGGGATGAGCCAGGACACCTTCGGCGCCGCGAGCTACCGGCACAGCGACGGCTTCGGGCAAGGCCGCGCGTCCGAGAGCGGCGACGCCATCCTCTCCATCGGCTTCGGCGACAGCACTTGGCACGGCAGGGTCTTCGGCATCGCCCACGGCGCCCGCGCCTCGCTGGCCGGCGTCCTCCGCGCCGCCGACATCCAGAGCGGCCGAGTCGGCTTCTACGACCGCTATCAGGATCCGGTCGCCGCCGCGCAGTCGGCGCTGGCCGTGCGCTTCATCCTCGGCGCCTCGCTCGAGCACCGCGGCGACAACGGCGAGCACACCCGGGCCACGCTCTGGACGAGCTACGACGACTTCCGCCTGCAGGAGAGCTTCACCGGCTACACCCAACGCTCGCAGGTCATGCCGCAGTGGGTCGGCCGCGGGGATTCTGATCGAGCAGCGCAACCAGACCACCTCGCTCGGCCTGCGCGCGCTGCACCGTACCGAGACCGTGTCCCTCTTCGACTGGTTGCGCGGCTCGCTCGAGCTCGGCCTCTCCAGCCGCGGCGACTTCATCACGCAGCGGCAGAACCTGCTCTCCCCGCCGCAGAATCAGACCTGGGATCAGCGGGTCGACGCCTCGATCACCGGCACCGACATCGGCGGCTGGGCCGACCTCGACCTCCAGATCAGCCGCATGGTGCGGATCCGAGGTGGGGTGCGCGCCGACGCGCTCTACTACGACGTGAACGACCGCCTCGGGAACTTCATCCCGGCCGTCCGCCGTGACTCCTACATCATGGGCTTTCGGCGGAGCGCGTTCGGCGTCGCCGCCGGGCCGCGTGCCAGCGTCGAGGTGCGCCCCATCGAGCGACTCTCGCTCATGGTGGCCTACGGCGAAGGCTACCGCTCACCGCAGGCGCGCCTGCTGCACGACGGCGAGAGCGCGCCCTTCACCAAGGTGCGCTCGGGCGACGTGGGCTTCCGCCTGCGGCTCGGCGACGCCGACGAGCTCTCGGTGACCGGCACCGCGTTCTACACGCACCTGTCGAACGACATCATCTTCGACCCGCAGCAGGCCAGCTTCGCCGCCATCGGACCGAGCACCCGGGTGGGCGGCGTGCTCACCGTGCGCACGCAGCCGTGGGACTGGCTCTTCGGCCAGGTGTCGGCGACCTTCGTTCACGCCACCATCGACCAGCCGCCGCTGGCCACCGCGGAGAACCCGACGCCCGCGTTCACGCCCGGCTCCCTCTTGCCCTACGTGGCGCCGTGGGTCGTGCGAGCCGACGTCGGCGCGCATCACCGCCTCTTCGACATCGACGGACACCCGGTGGAAGGGCGCGCCGGGCATCGGATTTTCGTTCCTCTCGCCGCGGCCCTTGCCCTACAGCCAGTTCGCGCCGCCGGTGGGGCTGCTCGACGCGTCCGTCTCCATGCGCTGGCGCTGGCTCACCTTCGACGTCTCGGCGTTCAACCTCCTGAACACCCAGTGGAGCGCGATGCAGTTCTACTTCGTCTCCAACTGGAGCCCGAGCCAGCAACCTTCGCGACTCCCGGCGCGGCATGTCATCGCCGGTGCGCCGTTGACCATCATGGGCACGCTGGGGGTGACGTTGTGAAGCTCTCGCGCACCCTCGCGCTGCTCGCCGTCTCTCTTCTTGGCTGCGGAAACACCGGCCAGGAGGTGGTCTCCTTCCCCGTCCACGCGGCGGGAACCGGGCAGACCTCGTTCGAGAAGAGTGGGTGGAGCGTCACGCTTGAACAGGCGAACATCGGCTTCGGCCCCATCTGGATGTGCGCGACGCCCTTCGGGGACGTGGGCGTATGCGATCAAGCCGAGGCGGAGTGGCTCGGCACCACGACCGTGAACGCGCTCGATCCGAGCCTCCAGATGCTCGGTGACGCGAACGCCGTCACCGGCACCGTGCGCTCGGCCATCTTCGACTACGGCCGGAGCTGGCTCTTGACCGCCACCGTCCCGCAGGCGAACGACGGCGCTCCCGGAGGGCACTCCGCGCGTTTCGTGGTCCGCGCCACCAATGGGTCGGAGGCGCTGGAGATCCACCTCGACATCGACGTGGACCCCCCGCGTGCCGGGCAGACGGCCGTCATCGCCGTCCCGACCGGCACCCACGACATCACCGGCACCGAGGCCCTCACCGTGCAGTTCGACCCGGCCGCCTGGTGGCGGGGCGTCGACTACGACGCCGTAGCCGCCCTCGACACCGACGGAGACGGGGTCGTCGTCATCGGGCCCGGCGACACCCCCTACAACGCCATCGCGATCGCGCTGACGACGCAGCCGGTGACGTTCCAGTGGTCCCAACCGTGAGCACCCACCGAGGAGCGATGACTTTCCTACGATCGAGATTGCTGTTCCTACCCTTCCTTCTCGCCGCGTGCGCCGGTCCGACCGGCGACGTGACCGTTCTTCTGCAGCCCGAAGACACGATCCTCAACGGGCTCGACTCCGGCTCCAGCCTGGACACCATCGTGGACGGCTGGAGCGTGCGCTACACCAAGTACGTCGTCGCTATCGGCGACGTAAAGATGCGGGATAGTGCGACAGGACTAACGGAAGAGGATCCGACATACCACGTCGTAAACCTTCGCGATCTTCCCCAGACGGGCGTCACGTTCTCGACATTCTCTGCCGTCGAAGCGGTCCGCTTCGATCAGTTCGGGTACGACGTGCACTTCGGCCAGGGAGCGACGCGTGATGCGACCACGAGCCAGGACGATTTCGATCGGATGATGGCGAACGGGTGGACCTTCCTCATCGAAGGCACGCTGACCAACGACGCGGGCGAGACGGTGACCTTCCACGTGCCCACCAAGCTCGACGTCACGTTCAGCAACTGCGAGACCCAAGACGGGCTGCCGGGCGTCACCGTCACGCCGACCGGCGCCACCGTCGCCATCACCCTCCACGGCGATCACCTCTTCTTCAACGGCTTCCCCTCGGGCGCCGAGCTGATCGAGCGGCGCGCGCAGTGGCTCGTCGACTGCGACGTGGACGGCAACGGCGACGTCACGCCCGAGGAGATGATGTCGACCGACGCGGCCAGCGTGTTCCCGCCCGAGCACTACATGCTCGCGGGAGCGCCGCTGTCCATCATGACGGCGTGGGACTTCGCGCGCGCCCAGCTCTCGACCACCGGCCACTTCCAGGGCGAGGGCGGCTGCCCCTGGACCATCGATCGCTGAGAGCGTCGGCTCGGCCCGCGCAGGGAGCGGCCACTTGTAAGGGGCACCTGCGAGATGATAGCCGTGGTGCGTGGGGAGTCGGTCGGGGAGCTGCGGGGCATGCGCTCACGGTGCCCATTCGAGACCCCCTGGAACGCGAAGTGAAGCTCGTCGAGCGCACGCACGCCGCGTTGCGTGTCGTCCGCCAACCGACGTTCCCGGAGCCGCCGGCTCGGAAGCGGCTGCAACGATTGCAGCGCCGACGAGGACGCCTCGCGCGCGACTGCAACGATTGCAGCGCCGACCAGGCCGCCTCGTGCCCGCTGCAACGATTGCAGCGACGACCAGGCCGCCTCGTGACCCGCTGCAACGATTGCAGCGACGACCAGGCCGCCTCGTGACCGCTGCAACGATTGCAGCGACGACGAGGCCGCCTCGTGACCCGCTGCAACGATTGCAGCGCCGTCAAGGCCGCCTCGAGCGCGGCTGCAACGATTGCAGCGACGACGAGGCCGCCTCGAGCCCGACTACAACGATTGCAGCGCCGCCGAGGACGCCTCGTGACCCGCTGCAGCGATTGCAGCACCGACCAGGCCGCCTCGAGCGCGGCAGCAACGATTGCAGCACCGACCAGGCCGCCCTCGAGCGCGGCTGCAACGATTGCAGCGACGACGAGGCCGCCTCGTGACCCGCTGCAACGATTGCAGCGCCGTCAAGGCCGCCTCGAGCGCGGCTGCAACGATTGCAGCGCCGACGAGGCCGCCTCGTGACCCGCTGCAATGCTTGCAGCGCCGTCGAGGCCGCCTCGAGCGCGACTGCAACGCTTGCAGCGACGGCGAGGCCGCCTCGAGCGCGACTGCAACGATTGCAGCGGCTTCGAAGCGGCTTGGTCGGGTGGGCAACGGCTGAGCGACGCGCGCGCGCGGCCATCCGCTTCGTTCCGTTCGGCTGGGCACGGGCGGCACCGAGACCGGGAGGGTGCGACGACCGACGAGCATCGCCGGTAGGACGCCCGGCCGAGAGGAGTCGACCAGCCCGTCCTTGGCTCCGGGTCGGCGCCGCTCCATCTCGAGCCTTCATCGGCCGACTGGTCGCCGACGGGCGTTGGTAGTGGTCGCGTTTCGCCCGCGGTCAGACCTCGCACGGCGCCGTGACCCATGCGAGCATGGCCTGGCATGGCCAGCCAACGCTTCGTCGGCATCGTCTCGGTGTTTTTCGCGATCGCGTGCGGGACTCCGGAAACGTCACGGGAGGAGCCATCGAATCTCGCCAACACATTCGCCGAGACGCGGAGGGTCGACGCTCGGACATGCGCTGCTTCGCGTGCTCCAGACCCAAGCAGGGGCAGCCTACCAATTCCACCAGGAGCCGAGCGTTCGGGCGTACAATCCGCGACTCGGTGCGACAATCGAGATCGATCCCTCGGGCGCGCACCTGCAACCCTCCCAAGGCTCGTCGGCGGGAATGCGCTTGGGGGTCAGCGCGTGGGGATGCGCCGGGGCCGAGCGCGCCGTGTCTCCGGGCATCGTGCGGACGAGCGGTGGCAGAGCCACCGTCGAACGCGACGATCTCGTCGAGTGGTTCGAGAACGGGCCGGCCGGGCTCGAGCAAGGGTTCAATCTCCAAGAACGGCCAGGGGCGTGCACTTCGGTCCGATTCGTGAGCGTTCCGAGTGCGGGGCTCCGAGCGCGTGTCGAGGGGACCGAGGGTGTCGATCTGATCGACGCCGGCGGGGTCGCGCAGTATCGCGTCAATCATGCCTTCGCTGTCGACGCCGCGGGCAGGTCCCTGCCCGTTCGCTTCGAGCCGGATCGCGATGGCTACGCACTCCGCGTCGACATCAGGAGCGCGACGTTTCCTGTCCACGTGGATCCGCTCGCGTACTTGCTCGAAGGAACGCTGACGCCTCCCCCGATCCCGGGCTATGGAGGGGGCTATTTCGGACTCGACGTCGCGCTCTACCAAGACACGGCGGTCGTTGGCGCGTATCTCGCCGACTCGGCCGGGCCATCGGGTTCGGGGGCCGCGTTCGTCTTCGAGCGCTCGGGCTCGACCTGGAGCTATGCCGCCACGTTGACGGCGCCGGACCCGGGGGTGGATGACTGGTTTGGCTGGGACGTGGACGTCTGGGGCGACACCATCGTCGTGGGCGCGATGAAAGACGATACGGCTCGCGGAGTCGATGCGGGCAGCGTGCGCGTGTTCCGAGGGTCCGGCGGTGCGTGGACTCAGGAGGCTGTGATCCAGCCGACTACAGCGGGCGCCGAGAGCTTCTTCGGCTGCGGCGTGGCGATCTACGGCGACACCCTGGTCGCGGGTCCCTACGGCGGCCCCGACGCGTACGCGAGCGTCGGGTCGGCGTATGTGTTCACGCGGACCGGCAGTGTGTGGACGCAAGAGGCTCGTCTCGTACCGAGCGCCGATTCGTCCGACCGGCCGGCCTTCGGCCGCAAGGTCTCGATCTGGGCCGATACCGTCGCGGTCGGCGCGATGATGGAGGATGGTCCTGTCGGCGTCGATCAGGGCGCGGTCTACGTGTTCTCTCGCGCGGGCACGATCTGGTCCGCAGAAGCCAAGCTCCGCAACGGTGGCGCCATCGTGAACGGCTGGTTTGGCTACCAGGTCGATATCGGTTCCCAGGCGCTGATCGGCGCCGCGCCAGGGGATTGGTCGATGCACCTCGCTCAGTCGATCTCGATCTTC
Organism: uncultured Pseudomonadota bacterium; assembly: GCA_963832725.1. GTDB lineage: Bacteria > Myxococcota_A > Polyangia > Polyangiales > Sandaracinaceae > JAEZBP01. The sequence goes on along the minus strand of CAWHVG010000002.1, from coordinate 508,883 downwards.
GAGAACGATGGCAGCGGGTACGCCGAGGCGGCCTCGTTCGCGGCCACCAACCTCGACGAGGTAGCGACCTACGGTCCGTGGGCGGCGGGTGACGGGCGTGTGTACCAACGCGGATCCGCGGGATGGTCGCTCTTCGCGAGCTTGCCCGAGAGCTCATCGGTATCCATCTACGATGACACGATCGTCGATGGGGCTCGTGTGTATCGCCTGGGCACCGCCCTCTCGCTCGGGGCAGCGTGCGTGGGCGATTTCGAGTGCGAGTCGGCGCACTGCGTCGAAGGGGTCTGCTGCGAGTCCGCGTGCGGCGGCTCGAGCAGCACGTCTTGTCAGGCTTGCACGGCGGCCCGCACGGGCGCCGCTGACGGCCTGTGTCGGCCGCTCACCGCCGCGATCGCCGCCACGACGCTGTGTCGCGCCAGCATCGATCCGGTGTGTGACGTCCCGGAGTACTGCTCGCCGTCGAGCACGAGCTGTCCAACGGACGCGTTCGCGCCGGCCGGAACGGAGTGCCGCGCCGCGCTCGGTCCGTGCGACCAGGCCGAGGCGTGCAGCGGTGACGATCCGCTCTGTCCGACCGACGCCCGAGTGCCGACAGATACCGTGTGCAGAGCGGCTGCCGGCGCGTGCGACATGGCAGAGGTTTGCGACGGTGTGTCGTACGCGTGCCCCGCCGACCGTCTCGTCGATGCCGGGACGCGCTGCCGGCCGTCCGCAGGCATCTGCGACGTGGACGAGCTGTGCGATGGCGTGGGGCCCGCCTGCCCCGCGGATACGATGCGGCCGGTCGGAGCTGTTTGCCGTTCCACCACCGGGCCCTGCAATCCCGCCGAGGCGTGCACCGGCAGCTCGGCGTCGTGCCCGCCCGATGCGAAGGCTGCGAGCGGCACGATCTGTCGCCTGGCCGTAGGTGCATGCGACATCGCAGAAGTGTGCGACGAAGTCACGGGAGGCTGCCCGCTCGACGTGGTGCTGGGCCCGGGCACGCCGTGCCGGGACGCCCTCGATGCGTGTGACGCATCCGAGTCCTGCGACGGGCTCAACGGCTTCTGTCCGGCGGATACCGCCGCGCCCGACGGGAGCGCGTGTGACGACGGTCTCGCGTGCGACGGCGCGGATCAGTGCGTCGCCGGCGTGTGCACGGCAGGCACGCACGACCCCTGCGACGACGGGAACGCGTGCACCACCGACGGCTGCGCCGAGCCCGGCGGCACCTGCTCCCACGTTGCGATCGCGGAGTGCTGCAATGCCGACGGGGACTGCGACGACGGGGACGACTGCACCGACGACGCCTGCCCCGGGCCGGGTGGCACCTGCTCGCATTCGGTGCGCGCGGCATGCCGAGACGCTGGCACGATCCGCGTCGACGGTGGATGGCTGACAGATGCTGCGACATACGAGGACGCGGACGTGAACGACGGCAGCGTCGTGCCGGAGCCGGACGCAGCTCGGCCGTGGGACGGGGGCACCGGGCCGTCCGTCGAGACGGGGTGCGGGTGCTCCGTTCCGGGGCTTCGGGCGACCTCGCCAGAACCGTTGTGGGCGCTGCTGCTTCTGGCGTGGGTGCGTCTTGCATCGCGCGCTGGCTCGCGCCGGCGCCGGCGAGCTTCGTCGGGCGGATAGGACCTCCCATCGCCGGATCGGACTTCCCATCGCCGGAAAACCGTACGGAGGCGGCCGGTCAACGCGAGCCGGCACGCACCTCTTTGCGAGCCGCGAGCGGGTCGGTCGGCGGGTGGCGAAGTGCATTCTGGAGAGACCGACGGGCCGGACTCATCCCCAGCAGAGGGAGGCGCACGGATCCGTGCACCGAGGTCGCGCCTCTCGAGTCAGCCGAAGCTGCCCTGGTGGCGAAGACGCAGGTCGTCGCGGCCGTGCACGCGCCGCGTCGTCCCCGCCGATCTCCGCGATGACGCGCGCGATGTCATGGGGCTCGGTGGCGATCTGGACCAGGCGCATGCGCTCGCCGCATCCGGGCACCGGGCAGGTCTCGATGTCGACCGCGAACATCCGCTCGAGAGCCACGGCGAGGGATGCCGACTGGCGGAGGGCGCGACTGCAACGCTTGCAGCGCCCGGCGAGGCCAGGGCGCCGTCGTCATCGACCGAGGTCAGCTCGGCCTTCGCAGGAGCGAGAGGGCGAAGAAGCCCGCCGCCACCAGCACGATCGGCGGGCCGGTCTCGCGTCCGATCAGCGGGCCGATCCACGCCCCGAGGAGGGTGGAGCAGAGGGCGATCCCGACGGCGATGGCGATCATCGATCGGAGGCTGGTCGCCAGTCGCTTCGCCGTCGCAGCCGGGATGATGACCAGCGAGCCCATCAAGAGGACGCCGAGGTAGCGCAGGCCGAGCGCCACCGTGGTGGCGAACGCGAGCATCAGCTCGAGATCGAGGCGCCGCACCGAGATCCCCATCGAGGTGGCGATGTCGCGCGAGACGAGCGCCACCAGGAGCTCTCGCCTTCGCAGCACGGAGAACGCGATCACGCCGCCCGCCGCCGCGAGCGCTCCCACGAGCTCCCACCCGGCCAGCCGCGTGGCGCCGCCGAGCAGCGCGTGCACCAGCTCGTCGCCCGAGGTCAGGAGCGCGCCGAGCGCCAGCGCGGACGAGAAGACGACGCCGATCACCGCCTCGGTGGCCAGGCGCGCGCGGCCCTCGATGCCCCAGATGAGCAGCGTGCCGACCGCCAGCGCCGCCAGCGCGCCCACGAGCGGATGGACCTGCACCAAGAGCGCGATGCCGATGCCGGGCAGCGCCACGTGGGAGAGGGCGTCCGCGGCCAAGACCATGCGCCGCATGATCACGAAGCAGCCCATCACACCCGCCGCCGCCGACATGGCGACCAGCAGAACGGCCTGCTCAACCGTCATGGACATGCAAGCGCACCGACGCGCCGAAGAGCGCCTCCAGAACCTCTGGCGTGATCACCTCACCGGGCGGACCGAACCAGGCCTTCTCGCGGCTCAGGCAGAGGACGTGGGTCGCCAGGCCGCTGACCACGCTCAGCTCGTGCGAGATCAGGAGCACGGTGGCGGCGCACTCGCGGCGGATGCGCCGCACCAGCTCGTGCAAGCGCGCCTGGCCGGGCTGGTCGACGCCGGCGGTGGGCTCGTCGAGGAGGAGCACGGTCGGATCGCCGACGAGCGCGAACGCGAAGAGCAGGAGGTGGAACTGGCCGCCGGAGAGCGCCCCGATGGGACGCGCGGCCACCTCCCGGTCGAGCCCGACCCTGTTGCAGGCCCGTTCCAGGTCGGCCGGCGACACGTGGGACAGACCGGCGCGGGCGTGGAGCAGGTCGAGCCCCGAGAGCGGCAGAATCGCGCTCGAGATCGAGCTTCTGCGGCACGTAGCCGAAGCGCGTCCCGGGCGCCCAGCGGATGCGGCCTTCGTGAGGGAGCGCGCCGATCAGCGCGCGGAAGAGCACGCTCTTTCCGGCGCCGTTCGGGCCGATGATGGCCAGCGTGGCGCCACGGGGCAGCACGAAGCGCAGGTCCTCGAGCACGGTGACCTTGCCGAAGCGAACGCGCAGGCCCTCCACCTCGAGCGCGACATCCTCGGAGCTGCACGATTCCACGGATGCGAGGTAGGCGCGCCGCCGGGAGTCGAAGCGTTCGGCACGGCGGGCGCGCACATCGCGACGCCCTCCGGCCAGCTCGCCGAGCGAGGATCGTCTCACCGGGAGCAGGGGCGCCGAGGGGCGAACGAGTGGTAGACCAGGACTCCCGATGCGGTACACGCCCTTCTACTGCGAGGAGAACGTGTGGTGGCTCGCGCGGGAGCTCGAGGGGAGCCCGCGCGAGGTGGTGTTCATCTCCAACGCGGGCCGGACGGTCGCGCTCTTCCACCAGCGGGCGGCGGCGAAGGGCGCGCCCGTCGTCTGGGACTACCACGTCGTGCTCGCCGTCCGCGAGCGCCGCGGGCACACGAGGTCTGGGACCTCGACTGCGATCTCGGCGTCGCCGCTCGCGGCCGAGGCCTGGACTCGAGGCGAGCTTCGGGCGAGCGCGAGCATTCCCGAACATCTACCAGCCGCGCTTTCGCGTCCTCGACGCCGACACCTACCTGCGGACTCTCTCGCCTCCGATCGGAGCCACATGCGCGACGCGGACGGGCGCTTCCTGCAGCCGCCGCCCGACTGGCCGCCGATCGGCGAGGGGCCGACCCAACCTGATGCGCTTCGTGGACGTCACCGACGCCCTTCGAGGGTGAGCTGCTGGACCTCGACGAGCTCGGCGCGCGCTGGCGGAGCGGCTGAAGCGACCCCACGCGACGGTGCGCGATTCGTCACAGCGCCGGCTTGCGCGGCTCCCCTCGCGGCGAGGAAGGTTCGCCGCACGCGGCCGTATTCGGTGGCGCTCGAGGAGAACCATGCGTCCCCAATCGTTCCGCACCCCGCCGATGCTCGCCCTCGCGGCGGCCGTCCTCCTGACGACTCTTCTGACGACCCTGCTGGCGACGCCCGCTCGCGCCGACACGACGATCCCGGGCGGCAACATCGTCAACCAGACCTGGACCACGGCCGGCAGCCCCTACGTCCTGCAGGGCGACATCACGGTGCCGAGCGGCGCGTTCCTGACCATCCAAGCGGGCGTCACAGTACGCGCGCAGACCGGCGACGCCGCCGCCAGCGGGTTGGACACCAGCCGGGTCGAGATCATCGTCCAGGGTGACCTCACGGTGAACGGCACGGATGCGTCGCCGGTCGTCTTCGAGTCGACGAGCACCTCGGCGTCGAGCTGGTACGGCATCCGCGCCGCCTCGGCGAGCGGCACGGTGAGCATCACCGGCGCCACCATCCGCGACGCGAGCTACGGCGTGGCCATCGAAGACGGAGCGCTGACCATCACGGCGAGCCGGCTCGAGTCGAACTACTACGGCGTCTACGCCCACACCGGGACGACCTCGATCTCCAGCTCGCTCCTGCTCAACAACACGGGCCGGGGCGTGTACACGGCGGCGGGCACCACCGACCTCGATCACTGCACCGTCTACGGCAACCCCTACGGCGTCTACGGGGGCGGCGGCACGACCACGGTCCGAAGCTCCGTCGTCACCAACAACTCCACCGGCATCCGCCGCATCGGCGGCACCCTCACCGTCACCTACAGCGACGTCTGGGGGAACTCCTCCAGCGACTACAACGGCGCCAGCGCCGGCACCGGCACCATCCAGGCCAACCCGCTCTACGTCGGCAGCTCCAACCTCCGCCTGACCGAGAACTCCCCCGCCCGCTTCGGCGCCGAGGACGGATCCGATCAGGGCGCCCTGCCCTACGGCTCCGACCCCACCCCCGGCCTCTACGGCACCCTCTGGAGCGACCGCAGCGTCCCGGCAGGCACCACCAGCGTCCCCGGCGACCTCACCGTCGCGCCCGGCGTCACCCTCACCCTCGCCGCGGGCGCCACCCTCTCCTTCGCCGCCGGCGACATCATGAAGGCCTACGACGACACCTCCCGCGCCGAGCTCCGCGTCTTCGGCTCGCTGGTCACCGAGGGGACGAGCACGATGCCGACCGTCCTCCGTGGGACCGGCTCGGCGAGCTCCTGGTACGGCATCACGCTGGAAGACGGGAGCACCGGCTCCACGTTGAGCGGGCTCACGGTCCAGGACGCGAGCTACGGCATCCGCAACTACGCCACGTCGCCGGGAACCGTCGACCGCATCACGCTGCAGAACGACTACTACGGCGTGTACGCCGAGGCGGGCTCGCTGCACATCGTGAACGCCGTCATCCAGAACAACACGGGGCGCGGCGTGTACACGGCCGCCGGCACGACCGAGATCGGGAGCTCGACCATCTACGGCAACCCCTACGGCGTCTACGGGGGCGGCGGCACCACCCGCGTCTTCAACTCGATCGTCACCAACAACTCGACCGGGATCCGCCGCATCGGCGGCACGGTGACCGTCACCTACAGCGATGTCTGGGGCAACACCTCCAGCGACTACAACGGCGCCAGCGGGGGCACCGGCTGCTTCTCCACCAACCCCTTCTTCGCGGGCGCGCCGAGCGATTGAGGCTGACCTCGACCTCGCCCTGCATCGACTCGGGGACCGCGACCGGCGCCCCCTCGACCGATCACGACGGCGCCACGCGCCCGCTCGACGGCGACGGAATCGGCGGAGCCGGCTACGACATGGGCGCCTACGAGTACGCCGTCGCAACGGTGTGCGGCGACGGCACCATCGGCGCCGGCGAGACCTGCGACGACGGCTCGCTCAACGGCACCTACGGCTATTGCAACGCGACGTGCACGGCCGAGGGCCCCTACTGCGGCGACGGCATGATGAACGGGCCCGAGGGCTGCGACGACGGAAACACCGTCGACACCGACGCCTGCCTCAGCACCTGCGTGGCCGCGTCCTGTGGCGACGGCTTCGTCCAGGACGGCGTCGAGGCCTGTGACGACGGCAACACCGTCGACACCGACGCCTGCGTGATGTGCGCGGCGGCGAGCTGCGGCGACGGCCACGTGGAGGCCGGCGTGGAGCAGTGCGACGACGCCAACGCGTCCAACACCGACGCCTGCGTGATGTGCCACGACGCGGTCTGCGGCGACGGCTACGTCGAGAGCGGCGTCGAGCAGTGCGACGACGGGAACGGATCCAACACCGACGCCTGCACCAACGTCTGCCAGAGCGCGCGCTGCGGCGACGGCTTCGTCGGCCCGGGCGAGAGCTGCGACGATGGCAACGACATCGACACCGACGCCTGCTCCAACGCCTGCCGCGACGCGATGTGCGGCGACGGCATCGTCCAGATGGGCGAGGAGTGCGACGACGGAAACGACGTCAACACCGACGCCTGCACCAACGCCTGCCGCAACCCGGCCTGCGGCGACGGCATCGTCCAGACGGGCGAGGAGTGCGACGACGGAAACACCGTCAACGACGACACCTGCTCCAACGCCTGCACCAACGCTCGTTGCGGCGACGCGATCGTGCAGATGGGCGAGGAGTGCGACGACGGGAACACCGACCCGACCGACGCATGCACCAGCGCCTGCCAGAACGCGCGCTGCGGCGACGGCTTCGTGGAGACGGGCGTCGAAGGCTGCGACGACGGCAACTCGCTCAACGACGACAGCTGCGTGGCCGGCTGCGTACCCGCGGCGTGCGGCGACGGCTACCTGCACACCGGCGTGGAAGCCTGCGACGACGGAAACACCGACGACGGCGACGGCTGCACCTCCACCTGCGCGCTGGCGAGCTGCGGCGACGGCGTCGTCCAGAGCGGCGAGGAGTGCGACGACGGGAACGCGTCGAACACCGACGGCTGCTTGAACACGTGCTTGTCGGCGCGCTGCGGCGACGGCTTCGTGCGGGTCGGCGCGGAGGCGTGCGACGACGGAAACGATCTCGACACCGACGCCTGCCTGAGCACCTGCCGTAACGCGAGCTGCGGCGACGGATACGTGTGGGCCGGCATGGAGCAGTGCGACGACGGAAACGGCGTCTCCACCGACGCCTGCACGCCGGCCTGCGAGGACGCGCGCTGCGGTGACGGCTACGTCGAAGAGGGCCGCGAGACCTGCGACGACGGCAATACCGACGCTGGCGACGGCTGCAGCCCGAGTTGCCAAGAGGAGGCGCAGCCCATGCCCGACGGCGGAATGCCGAGCGCCGACGGCGGGATGGCGAGCCCCGACGGCGGGATGCCCAACATGCCGGGCGCCGACGGCGGAACGACGCCGCCGAGCGACGGGGGCTGCGGCTGCCGCGCGGCGGGTGGCGCAGGACGCGGCGGCGTTCCCCTCGCGCTCACGCTGCTCGGCCTCGCCCTCCTCTGGCGCCGCCGCCGCTGAGGCCCCGCGGCAAGCGCGCGCTGACCCTGACTCACATCGCGGTCAGCGCGACGTCCTGGTGGGCTTCTTTGGACTGGACTCCTTCGAGGTGGCCTTCCTCGTCGTGGAGTTCTTCGCGGCGGACTTCTTCGCGGCGGGCTTCCTCGCGGTGGTCTTCCTCGCGACCGGCTTCGACGGAGCGCTGGGCGCGGCGAGCGCACGCAGCCGCTTCTTCGATGCTTGCGCGCGGTAGCTCTCGTCGATCCAATCCTCGAGCATCTCGACGGGGATGTCGTCGTCGGGCTCGAAGCGCATCGACACCCAGCCCCACTTGCCGAGGCCGTACGCGGTCGGCTTCGTGCCGGGGAGCATCAGCGCCTCTTCACACGAGCTCGGCAGCTTGCACGAGATGGAGAGCGGCTCGCCCTCGAGGCTCAGGTAGGCGAACGTCTTGTCATCGACGGCGAGGTCGAGATGCCCCGGCCACGGACTCTTCGTGTGCGTCCCGGGATAGGCCAGCCCGAACGCGCGGAGCGCACGCAGCGCCGCGTCGTGCTTCCCGTTGCTCTTCGACATCGCCAGCGAGCGTACCCGAGCCCGTCGGCAGCGTGCATCCCGAGCCGCTCAGCGCGGGGGGAGAACCTTGCCGGGGTTGAGGATCCCGAGCGGGTCGAAGGTCTCTTTGATCCGCCGCTGCAAACCGACCAGCGCGTCACCGAGCTGCGGCGCCAGGAACGCGCGCTTGAGGGTGCCGACGCCGTGCTCGCCGGTGATGGTGCCGCCGAGCTCGATGGCCTGGCGCATGATCTCCTCGAAGCTCGCCACCGCGCGCCGCTCGGCGTCCTCCTCGCGCGGATCGAAGACGACGAAGGGGTGCAGGTTGCCGTCGCCGGCGTGTGCCACGGACGCGATGGTCGTCCCGTTCGCCGCCGCCACCACTTCCACCCGCCGCATCATCTCCGGCAGCGTCGGGATGGGCACCGCCACGTCGTCCACCAGCACGGTGCCGAGGCGCTCCAGCGAGGGCAGCGCGAGGCGGCGCGCGTTCATCAAGAGGTCGCCTTCCCACTCGTCGTCGGTCGTGATCACCGTGCCCGCGCCGGCCCGCTCGCAGGCCTCGCCCATCCGCTCGATCTCGCCCGGCAGCCGCGCGTCCGAGCGCGCCAAGAGGAGCGCCGCCGCCTCGGTGTCGAGCCCGAGCGGCTGGAAGGCCTCCACGGCGCGGATCGTCGTCCGATCCATGATCTCGAGCAGCGCCGGATTGCAGCGGCGCACGATGTCGCCGACGGCGCGGCCCGAGGCCTCCAGCGACGGAAACGACGCCACCAGCGTCGTCGCGGGCGGCGGCGAGGGCCGCAGCCGGAGCGTGATCTCGGTCACCAGCCCGAGCGTGCCCTCCGAGCCGACGATCAGCCGCGTGAGATCGTAGCCGGCCACGTTCTTGCGCGTCCGACCGCCGGTGTGGATGACGCGCCCGTCCGCCAGCACGACCTCCAGCGCCAGCACGTAGTCGGCCGTCACGCCGTACTTCACGCAGCAGAGACCGCCGGCGTTCGTGGCCACGTTGCCGCCGATCGACGAGATGTCGGCGCTCGACGGATCGGGCGGATACCAGAGGCCGTGCTCGCTGACGGCGCTCTTGAGCGCGCCGTTCAACACGCCCGGCTGCACGACCGCCCGCATGGCCGCGCGATCGATGTCCAGGATGCGCGCCATCCGCTCGAAGCTGAGCACCAGCCCGCCGTCGACGGCCGACGCGCCGCCCGAGAGACCCGAGCCCGCCCCGCGCGCGACGATCGGCACCCGATGCGCGCTCGCCCAGCGCGCGATCTCTTGCACCATCGCGGTCGAGTCGGGGCGCGCGACGGCCAGCGGACGTCCCGCCGGGGCCCACGTCGCCTGATCGCGACGGTAGGACTCGACCACGTCCTCGTCGGTGATCAGCCCGCCCGGACCGAGGTCCCGCTCCAGCTCGGCCAGCGCGCTCACGTTTCGCAAAGCTCCAGGTGAGTGCACGAGACGCGCGCCGCCTTCGCCGCGGCACCGCGCTCGCTCGCCGACGGCGCCGGGCGCTCCTCGGTGAGCCGCGCGCCTTTCATGTCCCGTAGAACTCCAGGTGCGCGGAGAGCAGGCGCGCCGCCTTCTTCGCGTCGCCTCGCTCGATGGCCGAGAGCAGCGCGCGATGCTCCTCGGTGAGTCGCTCGCGGACCGGCGCGAGACCCCGAGCGCGCATCTGCGCGTCGAGGTAGTGCTTCATCGACTCGCGCACGGCCAGCATCACCGCGTGCAACGCCTCGTTGCCCGACGCGGCCACCAGCGCGACGTGGAAGGCGACGTCGGCGGCGTCGTAGTCGCCGGCCGACACCCGCGGGCGCGCCATCACCGAAAGCGCCTCACGCGCCTCGTCGAGATGCGCTTCGATCGGCGACGCGGCCGCGCGCTCGAACGCCGCCACTTCCACCGCGCGGCGGAGCTCGACCAAGTCGGCCAGCGAGACCTGCCGCAGCCGCACGACGTAACCGAGCGACTCACGAAAGCGCGCCGCGGCGTCCTCCGGGCCGGCCGCGCGGAGCGGGCTCGTGCGCGAACCGGCCGTCAACAACCCTTGCGCCTGCAGGTGGCGGAGCGCCTCGCGCACGGTGGCCCGGCTGACCCCGAACTGCTGCGCCAGCTCGCGCTCGGGCGGCAACGCTTCGCCGCTGGCGATGCGCTGCTCGAGGATGGCCTCGCGGATTCTGGCGGGCGACCTCCTCGTAGATGGCGGACTTGGCGACGCTCTGGAACTTCATCGGGCCTTGCCCTCTTCGACTGGACTGTTTGACTGTTGGTCAGACCAAAGGCTACGCTGAGCGAGTCCATTTGTCGATACGGAGGTGATGAGATGGCCAAGGTCCTTCTGTTGGCGGGCGACGCCGCCGAATCGCTCGAGGTGATGTACCCCTACCAGCGTCTTCTCGAGGAGGGCTACGAGGTCCACCTCGCGGGTCCGAGCAAGAAGAAGCTCCAGTTCGTCGTGCACGACTTCGTGGACGGCTACGACACCTACACGGAGAAGCCCGGCTACACCTGGCCGGCCGACCTGGCGTTCGCAGACGTGAACCCGGACGACTACGTGGCGCTGGTGATCCCGGGCGGTCGCGCGCCGGAGTACATCCGCAACGACGACGACTGCCGGCGCATCGTCGAGGCCTTCGTCTCGGCGGACAAGCCCATCGCCCACATCTGCCATGCGGCGCTCTTGCTGGCGGCGACCGGCTCGCTGAAGGGCAAGCGCTGCGCGGCCTACCCGGCGCTCCAGCCCGACGTCCAGCTGGCCGGCGGCGAGTTCGTCGACGGCGCCGACGTGGTCGACGGCAAGATGGTCTCGGCCCGCGCCTGGCCCGACCACCCGGCGTGGATGCGCGCGTTCATGAGAATCATGCGCGAGGTCGCGCCCGCCTGAGCGCCCTCGCCCGGGCTCAATCCGCCGCCGCGGAGAGCGCTTCGGGCGTCGAGAGGCTACGGGAACGAGGGCTCGACGGTTCCGTCGGTGACGTTGGCGGTGACGAAATCGAGGATGGCGCCCGGCACCGGGTTGGCCGGCACATCGGCGGCGGAGAGCGGGTCGATGTGGGTCATGAATGTGGCGTCGATCACCCGGTAGGCCGCGTCGTCGGTCCGCGCGGTGCCCGCCAGCGGCCGGCCGTCGCCGATCGGCGCGGCCCGCATCCGACTCGCCTGGTAGCTGTCCACCGTCGTCAGCGCCGCCGCGATGGCCAACACCGGCGCGTCCATCGCCGCGCCGTCGAACGCGCGGAGCCCCTCGCTCGCCTGGAAGCCGTCGGAGGTCACCGCCAGCCCGGCCACGGCGGCCAGATCCAGCGGCAGGCGCGCCGGGAAGTACCACTCGCCGAAGTTGGTGCGGCCGTCGATCCACGAGTGCGCGAGGTTGGCCTCCGGCGTGAGCTCGGCCGGCGTAGCGTCGAGCGCATCGATCCAGGTGTAGGTCGCGCTCGGATCGCTCGGGTGTACCAGCGTGGGCCCGAAGACCGAGTCGTAGCTCTCCACCGGACCGCCCGCGTGCGTCCCGCACGAGACCGCCGCGAACGAGAGCCCGTTGGACTCCGAGTCGAACGCGAACCCGAAGGCCGCGGCGTTGGTCATCATCGGGATCTCCGAGCGCCTCAGCGAGAGCAAGGTGGCGAGCACCTGGTCGCGATCGCGATCCTCGCGCACGTCGCCGGGCGCATAGAGCGCGTCCATGGCCACGATCTCGGCCTGCGCGTACACGCTGGCGCCGAGGATCGGCAGCTCGACGAAGCGCGTGGTCTGGCGGATGGCGCTCGTGCCGGGGCTGGTCATCAGCCCGCTGCCGAAGCCGTTCTGGTACTCGTCTTGGCTGATCGGCATCTCGCTCTGATGCCCGTCCACCAGCACCACGCCGGCCAGAAGATCGGCGCCGCGCGTTCCGTCCTCGAAGCGCCACGCGGCGAAGGTCTCGGCGAACGATCCGCCGAGCGAGTGACCCATCAAGAAGACGTGCCCTCGCTGCAGATCGGCCGGGACGCGATCGATCACCGCGCGCAGATCACCGACCAGCGTGGCCAGCCCCCACTCGCTCATGAACGGGACCGCGTCCTGGGTCACGAAGCCGTCGAAGCCCTGACCGCCCACCGTCTCGCCGCCGAAGTAGTACCCGCGCGCGATGTCCGGATCGGTGGCGACCTCGGCGGCATCGAGCCCGCGCCGGTCCTCGAGCAGGTTGGAGCGCCGATTGACGGCCCACACCTCGATCGGCATCGAGGCGTCGATCGAACGGCGCACCAGGTGGCGAGCGAGCATCTCGAAGCTGCCGGCGCCGCCGAGGAAGCCCGGCACCGCGACGACGACCGCCCGCGGCATCGTCACGCCAGTCGCGTGCATGCGAACGACGGTCACGCGATTCAGCTCGGCCGGCGTGTCGTCCATCGTCGTCGGGTTCGGCGGCGCGTCCACGCCGTCGATCGTGACCACCTCGCGGGTGATCCCGTCCTCCGGCGACGTGCTCGAGGGCGGCTCCATCGCCGGCCAGTCGCGCGGCGGGCCCGCATCCGGCGCGGGCGTGGCCGCGTCGACCGTCGGCGTCGAAGCATCGGTCCCGCCATCGGCCGCCGGCGTCGACGAGTCGCAAGCCGCGAGGCCGAGCGCCGAGAAGAAGAGGAGCGAGGTACGGGCGTTCATGCGCCGAGTATTGCGCGTCCCGCGAAGCGGCTCACCCCCCCGGCGGGAAGATGGGAGATGGCGCTGCACGAGCCGTTCGTGGTCACCCTCGACGCGTGCCGGGCGCCTCGTCGCCGGCGCTTCGCGCTCGCCGGCCGCACCTCCCTCCATGCGTTGGCCGACGCGTTCTGAGCCGACCTCGCGGCGCCGTCTCGCCGCTCGATCGACGGGAGACGCGCTGCGCGAACGCGAATCGTCGCTGACGACGCGAGGAGCAGAGTTTCCCGCCGGCCCCCCAATTGACTCGCGTTGACTCCCCTGCTCTGGGACACCTTCCAGGTATTCGACCAGGAGGATTCGCTCGTGATCCGTGTCACCGCGTGCAACATCGTGCTGCTTTCCTTTCTCTTCGCGGGCTGCACCGGCCAAGCGCCTACCGGCACTCCGATCGCGGCGGAGGAGCTCTGCGGCCGCATCGCCACGATCCTGTGCGCGGCGGATGTGTCGTGCTGCGGCGGCGAAGGCGGCATGCCGTGCCTGACCGCGCAGACCACGGACTGCGACCAGACCCTCGGCGCGCTGCTCGCCGATCCGCGTTTCGGGTACGTGCCGGAGCATGGAGGCGACCTCCTCGACCGCCTGCAAGCGAACGCGGCCCAGTGTTGGACTGATCCACTTCAGGTCTCGGACGTGATGGGCCTCTTCGAGGGGACCGGCGACGTCGGGACCACCTGCACGGCCGCGAACACCGGCACGATGCTCTCGGCGAGCGCGGCGCGCGATGGAGCGCTGTCGTGCGCGGCGGACAGCGCATGTCGCATCCATCTCGCCACCGACGGTCGCGTTCAAGGCATCTGCGAAGCGCGCGAGACGTCGGACGCGAGCGCCTGCTCGCATCCATTCGACTGCCCGAGCGACCAATTCTGCGACATCTCGAGCGACTGGCAGCCCGGAGACTGGGGCCACTGCAGGCCGCTCCTCGCCGACGGCTGGGGCTGCAACTCGGCGATGGAGTGCGCGAGCGGCTACTGCGGGACCGGCGGCTGCGGGCCGCGCCCCGAGCTCCAGCGGTGTCTCTCGATCCACTACGCCGACCTGGTCCTCTCGAGCAGCCCGATCCTCTACCTCCGGCTCGGCGACGCGGGCACCTCCACCGCCGCGGACGCGTCGGGGAACGGCCGCTCCGGCACGTACGTCGATCCCGTCACGGCGGCGACCACCGGTGCGCTCACCAGCGCCGATGACGACGGCGCCCTCTCGCTCGACGGCATGGGTGGACACGTCGGCGTGAGCATGGTCCAAGGGCTCGCCACCGACGCCGGCATCAGCATCGAGCTGTGGGTGGCGAAAGCGGCGGACGGGAGCGGCGGCGGACCGCTCGTCGAGCTCGTCTCGCCCGACGGAGTCGTGATGGCCCTCCGGCTCGATGACACCACCGTCGTCGCCAGCTTCCTCGGCGCCATGGACCAGATGACCACGGAGCTCGCCTCGCCCGCCGACGCGATCGGCGATGGCTTCCACCACGTCGCGCTCACCTACGACGGCACCACGACGAGCCTCTTCGTCGACGGCGCGAGCGTCGCCACGCTCGACGGCGCGCGCGCCATCCCGGTCGGCGCGTCGCTGGCGCTCGGCTTCCACGACGACGCGGATCCGGCGAACCAGACCTCGCTCACCGGTACGCTCGACGAGGTCGCGCTCTACGCCAGCGCGCTCTCGGCGAGCACGCTCGGGATGCACGTTCAGGCGGGACGCGAGGGACCGATCGCCAACGAGCTCCCGCTCTTCGCGTGGTCGAGATGAGCGGCCTCTTCCGAAAGCTCGTCCTCCTCTGCACAGTCGTCTCGATCCTGGCTCTCGCGCCGATTGCCCGCGCGCAGCTCGTTCGCGACGTGGCCGGCGACTGCTCGGCCCCCGATCGGATCAACCCGCTCAGCCACCAGGTCGTCGCGACGCACCTCTGCCGTTACGGCGGCCTGGCGTCGTTCGCCGGGATCCCGCGGATCTCCACGGCTCCGAGGTACGCGGCCGGGATGCACCCCTACGGCACACCGGCGATGGTCGCGGGGCTCCGACGGGTCTCCGACCGAGGCACCAGCCTCGTCCTCAACGCCGGCTTTCGATCGATGGTGCAGCAGTACGTGATGAGCCTCGTGGGCCACACCTGCTATGGAGTCGGGGTTGCCACGCCGCCGGGAGGCACGCACGCGGCAGGCTGCGCGGTGGACATGGACAGCAGCCGGGCGCGCGCGCGCGCCGGCGTGATGAACAGCGCCGGCTTCAGCTACTGGGGGAGCCGCGACCCGGTTCACTTCAGCTTTCGCGGATGCCAGGGATCGAACGGCACCCCGAGCGCGGTGAGCCGGGACGACGTGCGGGCCTTCCAGGTCCTGTGGAACGCCAACCATCCCGGCGATCACATCTCGGTCAACGGCAACTTCGACGCGACGACCCGAGATCGCCTCCTCCGGAGCCCGATCCACGGCTTCCCGCACGACGGATGCGCGCCCGACCACGACGGCGACGGCTCGCCGGAGGGCGAGGACTGCGACGACTACGACCCGACGCGCAGCCCGAACCTCCCGGAGACGTGCGACGGGGTCGACAACGACTGCGACGTGGCGGTCGACGAGGACGTCTCCCGCACGTGCGGCAGCGACGTCGGCGCATGCCGGACGGGGGTGGAGACGTGCACGGCCGGCACGTGGGGCGCCTGCGTGGGCAGCGTCGCGGCGGTGGACGAGTCGTGCGACATGGTCGACGACGACTGCGACGACGCCGTCGACGAGGATCGCATCTGCGAGCACGAGGACGCCGCCCTCGCCGCGCAGCTCTTCGCCCCTCCGGGCGCGACCGACGTCGACGGCGACGGCCGGGCCGATGCGTGCATGCGGACGCCCACCGGGTTCGAGTGCTTCGCGGGCGAGACGTTCGGGTTCGATCGCACCCTGCGGGGGCCGGCGATGGCCGACGAGGACGGCTGGAGCAATCCGCTCGCCTACACCTCGGTCCGCATGGGTGACGTCGACGGCGACGGCCACGACGATGTCTGCGCGCGCTCGACCGATCGCGTCACGTGCTGGCCGGGGACGGCCGACGGCTTCGGCGACAGCCTCTTCTCGGTCGCGGTGGGGGCGCCGTCGCCGGGGGCGCACGGCGCCGAGATGTGGCTGGCCGACGTCGACGGCGATCACCGCGCGGACGTGTGCGTGCGGGGGGTCGACGGATTGAGCTGCCACCCGAACCGCGACGCTCCCTTCGATGTCCTGCCCGCGCTCTCGGACTCGGCGGGCTTCGACGACGTCGGCCTCCACGGCACGATCCGATTCGGCGATGTGGACGGAGACGGCCGTGACGACGTCTGCGCGCGCACGGCCGACGGGCTCCGCTGCTGGATTGCCGGCGACCGAGGCTTCGACGCGACCGTGGCCGGACCGCCGTGGAGCGACGCTGGCGGATGGAACGAGCCGCGCTACGCGAGCACGTTCCGGCTCGCCGACGCGAACGGCGACGGGCGCGCCGACGCCTGCATTCGCGGGCCCAACGGCTTCGCCTGCTGGCTCTCCGCGGGGCGCACGTTCGGCGATCCGCGCCGCGGCCCGACCATGTCGGGCGACGAGGGCTGGGACGACCGCTCGGTCTACGCGACGATCCGGATGGCCGACGTCGATGGCGATCGAACCCGCGACCTCTGCGCACGGACGCCGGACGGAGCTCGCTGCTGGCTCTGGACCGGGGCCGACTTCGGCGAAGAGATCGTCGGTCCGGCACTCTCCGATGAGGCCGGATGGAACGCCCCGCCGCGCTACATGTCACTGAGGCTCGCCGACGTCGACGGCGACGGGCGCGCGGACCTCTGCGGCCGCGACGCCGACGGGCTCCACTGCTGGATCTCGGACGGGAGGACCTTCTCGTCGGAGTGGCGCGCCTCGGCGTGGAGCGATCTCGTGGGACTCTCGGACCCCGCGTTCGCCTCCACGCTCTCGATTGCCGGAACCAACCCGCACGTCGACGTGGCAGGCGGCTGCGGCTGTCGCGTCCACGGTGGCCGACCGCGCGGCGAATGGCCGTTCCCCGTCGGGCTCGTCGGGCTCGCGCTCGCTTCGCGACGTCGGCGACGCCGCGAAGCGAGCCATCGACGCACGGGACGGCGTCAACTCTGGAGCGAGAGCCGGATCGAGGAGCCCGGCGCGAGCCGGTAGCCCTCGCCGTCGGAGTCGATCGCGTCGCGAAGGCCGAGGCGACGTAACGTCGAGAGCGCGACGTGCAAACGATGCGCGGCAGAGTCGGCGCGCAGCCGCTCGCCCGGCCACGTGGCGTCGACCAGCGACGCGATGTCCGCCCCGAGACCGGGTTCGAGGATCCGGCGGAGCGCGAGCTCCCACACCAGACGTCGGAGCGGCGCACGGGAGCCGAGGTCGATGCGCCTTCCGTCCTTCTCGATCCAGCCGCCCTGCCAGCCGACGACGAGGCTCGCACGCTCGTTCCCGTCTTCATGCTGCCGGATCGCGCGTTCCAAGACCCCCCGCGCGACACGGATCTCGCGGAGAGTGTCGGCGCCGTGCTGGACCTCCGTGAGCCGGCGACACGCGAGCGCCTCGTGGCGCTGGACCTCCTCGCGGCGGCCCGCTCGACGCGCCGAGATCGGCCCGCGCGAGATCGACGTGCCCGCGGTGGAGAGCGCACACGGTCTGGGACTGCACGTCGGGCAGCCCGTCCGCCTCGTCGATGGTTCGCGCCGCCTCGTCGACTTTTCCCTCCTCGGCGAGGAGCACGCCGTACCACGCGGCGAAGAGGCTCTCGAAGCGCAGCGAACGCGACCGCCGCGCGCAGTCGACCGCCTCCCGGTAGGCATCGGCGGCAGCCGGATCGCCCAGCGTGTGCCGCGCGATCGCGCCATAGCCGCGAAAGACCGCCTCGAGGATGGACGAGCCGTGTGCGGCCGCGATCTCCACGGCGCGATCGTAGTGCCGCACCGCCTCGGCGACGGCGCCTTCGTCGTACGCGACCACCCCCAAGAAGCCGGACGCCGACGCCTCGTTCCCGTGGTCGCCCACACGGACCGCGAGGGCCCGGGCGCGCTCGAAGCCCCGGCGCGCCACGGTCAGCCGGCTGCGCTGCATGTCGAGTTGGGCGCGCAGGCTCGCGCTCAACATTCCGGGGAAGGGATCGCCGGGAGCTGCGCGATCCGCCTCATCGAGCGCCCGCTCGCACCCGGGGACGTCGCCGTCGCGCATCGTGAGCCACGCGAGTTGGCACCACGCCAACGCCTCGAAGCGCGGGTTGCGTCCACCGCCCGCCAGCTCGCACGCCTCCACGTAGATCGCGCGGGCGTCGGCCAGCTCCGACTGCGCGAGTCGGCAGAACGCGCGGTAGAACGCGATCTCGGATCGCCGCCCCTCGTCCACGCCGTGCGCGCGGGCCAGCGCGTCGGTCTGGTCGAGCACCTCGATGATCGCCGGTGACGGCCCGAACGCCTCGACCAGCCGACCCAGCGCGCGGGCGAGGTCGATCGCCCACGACGCGGCGTCCGGGAGCTCGAGGTGCGCCGCAGTCCACGCCCACGCGCGCTCGAGCCCGTCTTCGGCCCGCGCGATCCGCGCCGCGCCCCGGGTCGAGCGGTCGTCCGCCAGCACGCGGGCGTCGGAAGCGCGCCATGCCGCGTGCCGCGCGTCGAGGTCCGCACGCCGGGCGGCCGGCGCGCGCATGAGAGCGACCTCGCGAACGACGGCGTGGATCGAGAAGCGAAGCTCTGTCCGCGTGGCCCCCTGGCGGGCCGAGACCATGGAGTGATCGAGGAGCGTCTGCAGCCACGCGTGCGCATCGGTCGTCTCGCCGAGCAGGCCCTCGAGCTCCTCCAACGCGAAGTCCTGCGGCAGGAACGAGGCCGCCTCGAGCGCCATGCGAACGGCCGGGGCCAAGCGCTCCGCGGAGCTTTGGACCGCGGCTTGGAGGGTCCGATGACCCGCGGGCGCATCGATGGCGAGCGAGGCGACCGCGTCGATCGACCCCTCCAGCTCCCGACGCAGACGCGCGAGGCCCACGCTGGACGTGCGCGACGCCGCCAGCTCCAGCGCCAGGGGGAGACCATCCAGTCGCCGAACGATGGCGGCCGCCTCGCGCAGCACCTCGTCGTCGATCTCCGAGAGCGCGCCGGCGCTCGCCGCCCGCTCGAGGAAGAGCGCAACCGCGCTGCTCTCGCGCGCCTCGCGTGGGTCGTCGCCGAGAGGCAGGTCGAGCGGACCGAGAACGAGCGCGCGCTCGCCGGCCAGACGAGGACGGAACGCGGGAGGTGGCGACGACCGCGCCCGCGCTGGCGAGCCGACCGACGAAGAGGATGCCCGCCAGGTCGAGGTTTTCAATCTCGTCGAGGATGAGGACGTGACCCGCGCGGTCTCCGAGCACACGCTCTACCTCGTCCGCCAGCGCCTCCGCCGTCGCCGCGCGCACGGAAACCTGCAGCGCGGCGCCGATCGCGAGCGCCAACTCTTCGACCGACACACACGCACCCGCGGCGCAGAACGCGCTGGGCGGCGTCGTAGCGCGCTCCATCCAGCTGCGCAGAAGCCGCGTCTTGCCCACGCCGGGAGGCCCCATCACCACCAGCAGCCGGCCCTGCGTGAGCATCGAGTCAATCTTCCCGAGCGCGTCGGCGCGCCCGACCAGGAGCCCCTCGGCGCGCGGCAACACCGGAGTCGGAGCACCGCTCGGGTCGGTGGCGGCGCGCGAAGCCATCCAGGCACGCAGGCGCACCTCGTCGTACACACGGTGACCGGTACGGGGATGACGCTCCGCCGGCAACGTCCCGTTCCAATCCCAGCGCCGGAGGGTCTGGGGGCTCACGCCGAGGAGCGCGCTCGCGGCCGACACACCAATCCGCGCCCCGGTGCGGACGGCGCTGACGCGCTTCTTCCCTCGGCTCGGAACTGTCATGTGCCTGTGGTCGCGCCCCCCCCGCATCAACCTCCCGTCGAGCCCGCTTCGAACCAGCCTAGCAGTACAGGCACGTGAGTGGTCGAGAAGCCGCCCTCCCCGGCGCGTCGCTCGCGGGCCGGAGCGTTGAGCGTGTGCGCCGACCGCACCGGCGAGCCCATCGCGGCGCCCGGCGCCCGCCCGAGAACAGCCGGGTCCTCCGAGATTTGATTGCGTTTGACTGGTCCGTGCCACCCGGCTCCCGAGACACTGCAATCCTGCCCGGAGCTGTGATGGTCGATCCGCAAGCAACATGTGGTACCGCTCGCGGAGGTAGCGCCCCCGCGAACCGTTCTCTCGTCGGCTGCGGGTCCCTCCTGCTCGCCTCGTGCCTGACGGCGTGCGCCTCGCCGAGCGCGCTCTTCGTGGACCTGCGCACCGATCTGGCACCCGGCATCGAGTTCGACGAGGTCTTCGTCACGCTCGACTCGGATGCGAGCGCGGCGCTCGAACGTGCCGGTGAACGCCGACTTCAACGAAGGCGTGCGCGTCGCGCAGTACCAACCGGTCCACGCCGGCATTCGCCTCCTTCGTGTCGAGCTCCGGGAGAGTGGACAGCTCGTGGTGTCCCGCGAAGTCGCGGTGCGCTTGCACGGCAGCCGCGTGGTGGGCGTCACAATCACGCGCCGATGCGTCGACGTGGAGTGCCCGCGCGTCGGCGATCCGGAGGGCGCCACGAGCTGCTACGGGGGCCTGTGCGTCGACCCGAGCTGTGGTTCGAGCCCGACGATCCGAGCCTCGGGGCGTGCATGCCGTCGGACTGCATGACGTCGGCCGACTGTCCCACCAGCGGCCCCTGCGTGTCGCCGGTCTGCGACCAGGGCGCGTGCCTTTCTCTGCCACAGGCGGATCGCTGTGGCGCCGACCAGTATTGCGATCCGAGCGACGGGACGTGTCGGGCTCTGCCGGGGAACGATGCTGGAACGATGGACGCTGCAACGCCGGACGCAGGGCCGCCCGATGCCGGCCCGCCCGATGCCGGCCCGCCCGATGCCGGCCCGCCCGATGCCGGCCCGCCCGATGCCGGGCCGCTCGAAGCACCCACCGGGGTCACCGCCACCCCGGACTCCGGCGGGGATCGCCGTGATGTGGACCGACGTGCCGGGGGCGATGAGCTACACCCTCGAGAATCTCGACAACCCCGGACTTCGCCGCGCCGATGTCGGTGCCCGGAATAGCAGACACCACCGACTCGGTGTCCGGACTGGACGCCGGCCGCAGGTACTACGTGCGTGTCGTCGCCGTGGCCGCGGATGGACGGGAGAGCGCGTGGTCGGATCCTGCGAGCGCGATCGCGACGATCGACGCCCCAGCGACGCCGGGAGTGGCCGTGACAATCCCAGGAGCGGTTCGCGCGTCGTCCGCGGGCGGCTGGGTTCACTACCCGGGGTCGGGCAGCTACTACTACGCGCAGGGGACCGCGAGCACGAGCTGCCCGAGCGGCACGTCGGTTCAGTACGCGTTCCAGGCCGAGTACACCGGCACGACGACCGTCTACGGATGGACCGGTTGGATGGGACCCCACGCATACATGGTCCAGCCGGTCGCGCCGTGGGGGATTCGGTTCTGGGCGAAGGCGCGCTGCGTCGGTCCGGACGCGACCTCGGGCGAGTCGGGCGTGGGCAGCGCGTGCCGGCTTCGGACGGGCGGAGGCTGCTGAAGAGCTGCCGAGACGCGTGCGGACGACGGGCCGCTCGAACCTCGCGAGCGTCGTCCACGCGCTTGGGGCCGAAGCCGGGAGCCGAGACGCCCCCGGCGACCGCGAGAGGCGGTCGATCGTTCGCCCGCGTGAAGCTCAGCTCCGCGTGAGCTGAACGTGCGCAGACTGATTGCCGACGTCGCGGTCCTCACTGGTCCAGAGGATGACGCCCTGGGCCGTATCTCCGCTGAACGTGAGGTCGACCTCCATCGTGAGGCCGGTACGCGAGGGGCTGCATCCATCCGTGCCCGTGCACGTACAAACGCGGGTCTGGCGGCACAGGGAGAGCTTGAGGCAATCGACGAGCATGTCGGGGTGCTGCATGTCGCCCTGGACGTGGCACTCGAAAGGCGACGTGGTCCACGGGCGATTCGGCAGACACTGCGCCTCGTCGCTTCCTTGCGCGATCAGGTAAGGCATCTGCATCGCGCACCACGGGGCCCAGAGATCGGTGACTGCGACGTGGATTTGGAGGAGCCCTCCCGTGCGCGTCCCGCGGAGCGAGTCATAGACGAAGCCGTCAGCGACCGGAATCGCGGCCGCCTCGGGATCGATCCCGGCCGGCCACCCGACGTCGGGATCGGTGGGCGCCGCGGGCGGAGCTCCATCGCCGAAGACGATGGTCGCCATCACCGGCTCACCGACCTGAGCCTGCTCGATGTTCACGACGACGCGCGACGAACCGGAGGGGAGATACCCAGTCGTCAGCTCGCCGACCCACTGCCCCTCGAGGACCGGGCCGGAGGCCATGTTCGAAGGACCACACCCCGTGATCGCGAGGAACGATCCCAGGGTTACGAGCTCCACGATCCGCATCGGTCGATGCTCCCACTACCAACTGCGACGGTACGTGCGCTGGCTCACGAGCAGCCCGCGAAGTGCACCCAATCACGTGCGCGCCGTTCGGAGGACGCCCCGACGCCGGCCGCCTGCCACGACGACGCCCACCCGGCTCGTCGGCCAGCCCACCACGCCGACGCGGCGTGATGGGCCGACGCGAGCCTCTCAGAGCGACGAGTAGGTGAAGTCGACGTCGTACGTCGGGCTCGACGACGAGGAGTACGGCCGAACACCGATGATCCGCATCACCTCGGAACTGCCGGAGTTCGACAACGTCAACTGCTCCGGCGAGGAGTCCGTGTACTGCAGGCAGTCCGTGTCACCGCACGCGGCCTGCTCGAAGAGCACGATGTCACCGCTCGGAGCCGTAACCACGGCGACTTGGTGGCCGGCGGGGATCGTCACGGCGTAGAAGAGCGCCGCGTTACCGCTGCCGGAGCCGCACATGGACCCGCTCGCCCGCGGGCCGCCTCCCGCCGTGTCCTCGTTCGTGAAGCTCGAATTCGAGGTGACGACGGTCGCGCCAGCGCACGTCGCGTTGGCTGCGAACGTCGGAGTCGAGTAGGCGAAGGTGATGCTGTAGACGCCACCCGGAGAGAACCCGTCGGGTGAGTCATAGCCGCGAACCCCGACGATCCGGGTCACGTCCGACGTGCCGGGATTCGCCAAGGTCAACGAGTCGCCGAAGCTCGCGTAGTCGAGGCAGTTGACGTCGCCGCACGCCGTTTGCTCGAAGAGGACCACCTCGGCGGCGCCCGTGCTCGCGGATACGTCGACCGCTTGCCCCGCAGGGACCGTCACCTCGTAGTACAACGCCCTGGCGCCGGACCCATAGCCGCAGCCGCTCCCGCCGGGTCGCGGGCCACCCGTCTCGGTGTCCTCGGCCGTGATGGTCCCATCCGCAGTGACCGGCGTGGCGTTCCCGCACGTCGCGTTTGCCGCGAAGGTCGCCGTCGAGTAGGTGAAGTCGATGTCGTAGGTCGTGGCCGAGCTATACCCTCGCACTCCGACGATGTAGGTCACATCGGACGTGCCGGGATTCAACAAGGTCGTCTGTTCCGGCGAGGAGTCGGTGTAGCCCAGGCAGCTCACGTCGCCGCACGCCGCCTCCTCGAACAGGATGATGTCACCGGTCGGGTTCGTGGTCACATCGACCTGCTTGCCGGCGGGGACCGTCACCGCGTAGTACAACGCTCTCTGACCGCCTCCGCCACCGCACCCGGTCGCCTCCGGTCGCAGGCCGCCCATCGACGTGTCTTCGGCGGAGAAGCTCGCATCCGAGTTGACCGCCGTCGCGGTGCTGCAAGCCGCATTCGCCGCGAACGAGCCGGTCGAGTAGGTAAAACCGAGGTCGTAGGAAGCCGCGGTCGAGGACCCGCGCACCCCGACGATGCGGGTGATCTCGGACCCGGTGGGGTTCAACAACGTCAACGAGTCGGGCGAGCTCGCATAGCCCGCGCAGGCGGTGGCGCCGCACGATGACTGCTCGAAGAGCACGACGGCGTGCGAGGTGTTGCTCGCGGTCACGTCGACCTGTCCACCCGCGGGAATGCTCACGGAGTAATACAACGCCTGGTTGCCGCTTCCGGAGCCGCAGGCACTCGCACTCGGGCTCGAGCCACCCCCGAGCGTGTACTCTCCCGTGAGCGTCGTGTCGGTCGTGACCGCGGTCGCCATGTCACACGAGCCATTCGCCACGAACGCCGTGTAGGTGAACTGGATGTCGTAGGTCGTATCCGAATCGTGGGACGACGAATACGCGCGAACACCCACGATGCGCGTGATGTCCGACGATCCTTGATTCAGCAGCGCCAGCGACTCGGGGCTGTCCGAGGAGAGGACACAGGCCGTGTCGCCGCACGCAGCCTGCTCGAAGAGCACGAGGTCCTGCGTCGCGTGGCTGGTGTCGACGCCGACCGCGTGCCCCGCCGGTACCGTCACCTCGTAGTACAGCGCCTGACTGCCGGAGCCACCCCCGCAGCTGCTCCCCGAGGGGGGCGCGCCGCCATTGGACGTAGCCTCGCCCGGCACGGTGACGTCGCTCATCACCTGGAGAGCGCTTCCACAGCTGTCGTTGATCAGGCGGCAGCTGCCCGAGTAGCAGAGCTCGTCCGCTCCGCAGGCGGTGGCGCAGTCCCCGCAATGGTCGTGGTTGCTGTCGAGTATCGCGCAGGACGTGCCGCACATCGTCGCGTCGGCGGCGCAAGTGCACGTGCCTCCGCCGCAGGTCCCTCCGTAACCGCAGTCGTTTCCGCACGCACCACAGTTGTGCGGGTCGGCGTTCGGGTTGGTGCAAGCCCCGTCGCAGGTCGTGAAGGCCGCCGGGCACTCGCAGGAGCCTGCGTTGCAGGTCTCATTGGTGCCGCAGACGTTGCCGCAGGTGCCGCAGTGCAGGAGGCTGGTGTCGGTGTCGACGCAGCGCCGCGGCGTACCACACGCGGTCAACGCGTCCGCACAGGTCGTGCAGGCGCCGCCCGTGCAGACGCCGCCGGCACCGCACGAGTTCAGGCACGTGCCGCAGTTCTCGGCGTCGGTCTGCAGATCGGTGCACCCGCCGCCGCAGGTGGCCTGGCCATCGGGGCACGCGCACGCGCCATCTACGCAGACCCCACCACCGACGCACTGCGTGTTGCAGGAACCACAGTTCGTGGCGTCGGTCTGGAGGTCGGCGCACACGGAGACCTGAGAGCCGTCATCGGCGGTGTTCTGACACCGCGTCTCCGTGTCCTGGCACTGGGTGACGCACGCCCCAGCGAGGCAGGTCTGGCCCGTCGCGCAGGCGTTGCCGCAGGTGCCACAGTTGGCCGTGTCGGAGGAAGGATCGGTGCACACCCCGTCACAGCCGAGCATCGGCGCGGCGCAGTCGCAGCGACCCACCGCACAGGAGAACCCGTCCGGGCAGGCGTTGCCGCAGCTCCCGCAGTTCATCGAGTCGGCCGCGACGCGGGTGCAGGTGCCGCCGCAGTCGATCTGCCCCGGATCGCACGTCGGCGGCGTCACGTGGCTGGCATCGTAGCTCGGGATCTGCGCGTCCGAGCCTGTGCCCCCGTCCGGGTTCTGCTCCCCGACCGTGCACCCGCCTGCGGCGACCAGCACCCCCAACGAGAGCGCGAAGCTAAAACGAAGCTTGAGTTCCATGTGCATCTTTCCGGAGCGGTTCACGGCGTCTGGCAGACGCCGGCGAGACATTCGTAGTTGAGATCGCAGGGAGGTCCGTCCCCGCACATGCAGTTGCCGGCCACGCAGCTGTCGGAGGAGCCGGTGCAGACGGCGCCGCAGAACCCGCAGTTCATGGCGTCGGTCTGCACGTCGACGCAGCCCGTCGAGCAACACGTGCTGCCCTCCGCGCAGGGCCCCGAGGCGGAGTCGCTCGTGCAATCGCAGACGCCGTCCACGGTGCAGATGTCGGCGCGGTCGCGGTGATCACCCAGCGAGGAGCAGGCGTCGCAGCACGCCGAGGACTCGTCGACGCGACCGTTGCAGTCGTTGTCGACTCCGTCACAGAGCTCGGGCGCGCCCGCCACGGTGCCGAAGGGCGGTCGCACGTCGGCGCGCTCGTCATCGCAGTCGCAGGTCCCGGAGGTCGGGTCCTCGCCCGGCATGCACGCCTGCACGCCGTCGCCATCGTTGTCGCCGCACGACTCGTCGTGGCCATCGCAGTTCTGGTCGATGTGGTCGCCACAGATCTCGAAGGACGGAGACGTCGGGACGCAGCACTGGTGGCTGCCCCCGTTGCAGTACGTGATCGGACAGTCCGAGTTCGACGCGCAGGGAGGCGGCGGGCCCGCGTCCATGGGTCCGCCATCCACCTCGTGCGTCTGGCCCCCGTCGCATGCGACGAGAGACAGACCGATCGCCAAGAGCGCTGCCGTTCGCTTCATGAAGTCCCCCTCAGCGACGGCGGCGTGCCAAGGCGAGCCCGAGCGCGGCGATCAAGCCGAACGCCCAAGTGGGAGCGCCGCGCTGAGGCTCGACGCGGCAACCGCATCCGCCGACCGGCGGCGGGTGCACCTCGCCCGCGTCGACCATCTGGGCGCCGGCGTCCATCTCCTGTTGCCCCGCGTCGGCCTGGGCCCCGCCGTCGGACATGGGCATCCCGGCGTCCGGCGTAGCTGGAGCCGGATCGACGCACCCGTCGACCGTGCAGGTCTGCCCGGCGGGGCAGACGACACCTTCACAGATATCGTGGCACTCCCCGTCCTGGCAGTACGAGCCGTCGCCGCAGACGACGATGTCGCAGCCACGCGCGGAGCACGTGCCGTCCGCGTTGCAGGTCTCGCCCGCCGGGCAAGGCGAGCACGGGCAGCGCTGCACGCAGAGGCCTTCGCGGCAGAACTGGGATGCTTCGCAGGTGACGGACGCGCACGGATCGACGCAGGCGCCCGAAATGCACCGCTGGCCGTGGGGGCACACGATGCCTTCGCACGCGTCGACGCAAGACCCGTCCTGGCAACGCTGGCCGCTGTCGCAGGTGACGCCCACGCACGAGTCCTGCACGCAAGCGCCCACGGTCGTGTCACAGCTGAAGCCCGTGTCGCAGCTCCCCTCGAAGCAGACCGGGACGCAGCTACCGAGCCGGCAAACCTGGCCGTCCCCGCAGAGCCCCGTGCCGTCGTCGGGCGTCCCGTTGCAGTCGTTGTCGACGCCGTCGCATCGCTCGTCGGTCGCGGTCGTGATCGGCTGGCACTGGGCCTCGCCGTTGACGCACTGGGTGCGGCCCACGGCGCAGGGCCCTACCTGATCCGGGATGTCGCAGGGCATGTCCGACGGGCAGACGACGCCGCCGCTCCGCACCGAGAAGCGCCAGATGCCGGGCATGTCGACGTTCGAGGTGGTGCAGAGGTTCAGGATGTCGTCGGTGAACGAGTTCGGCAGCGCGACGTAGTCCATCTCGTTGCCGGCGTCGAAGCCGGCCTGGGCCGACACGCAGTCGGAGCCGGTCCCCGCGCCGCAGAGCCCGTTGCTCCCGCCGCTCGCGCTTCCCGCCGTCCACTCGCAGGTCTCGTAGCGGAATTCGACGTCGAAATCGCCCGAGCCGCAGTCGAGCGCGTTCGTGATGATGAGCTGGAAGCTCATCCGCTTGTCGTTCTGCTGGCTGTAGTAACCGACGTCGTACCAGGTGACGACGAGCCGCCCGGGCTCGAGGTGCCAGTACACGAGGTTCTCCGTCGGGGCGGAGATGTCGGTCGCGGTTTCGCGTGTCGACGTCGGCCCAATAGGGCGCGATCATCGGCTGGTCGGCGACCGGGAAGGGACTCGCGGTGAAGCTGTAGATATCGCTGTTGAAGCTGATATTGCCGTTGTTGTTCACCCAGAATTGGGTGTACGGGCCCCCGAAGAACCGGAGGCCGCCCGAGAAGGCGCCGGTGAGATCGACCGCGTCCGAAGAGCCGTCGTCGTTCGACGGGAGCACGTTCGTGCCGAACCCTTCGGGGCCTCCGAACGTCCGGAGCAGTGGGGCCGCGTGGGCAACCGGCGCCGCCGCGATGCCGCAGGCGAGCGCGAGTGCGGAAGCGACGAAACTCAGGCGAAGCTGGGCGTAGGTCATGATAGCTAATCATCCTACCCGAATGGGCTACGCCTGAGAACCCGGCCCGTGTGCTGTCACACTCCCGTGACATAAAACGAAAATTCTGTGCCAACTCGGTGGCGCGCGGGCGCCGAGGACGGCACCGGCGAGCGCAGCGCGGCGCAGGATCGCGCTCGGCGCTCGCCACGAGGGCTGCGCCTACACGCTCGAGCCGAGGACCGGCAGCTCGACGTGGCATGTGCGCGCTGGCGCCGCGCCAACCGTTCGGGGCACCCTCCGAGCGTGCTGCGCGCCGTCGTCGCCGGTGGGCTCTCGCTCGCGCTCGTCGCACTGGTCGCGCCGGCTTCGGCACGAGCCGGTGTGCTCGGACCGGACGCGGGACCGGCCATCCTGCGAGCGGTCGGCCCTTCTCCGCTCCCGGGCGGCTGGAGCCTCTCCGACGTCGGCGTCGAGGCCGACCACGCGACGCTGACCTGGCAGCGCGGCGAGGCGACGGCGGTGACGATTCTGCGCGAGGGCACGCCCTTCACGATCGGCGCAGGCACACCCGCCTTGCCGGATGCGGCGCGCGCGGAGCTCGCGAGAAGACTGGCCACGATGGAGAGCCCGTGGCTCGACGCGAGCACGACGCCGCGGGTCACCCGACCTCCGGGTCCCGACGAGTCGCGAAGCCGCGTCGGCCCGGCAGCGGCGTGCGTGGCCGTGCTGCTGATCGCGTTCGCCGCCCTCCGCCGCCGACCGCTCGAGGTCGCCGTGGCCGCCCTCGCGCTCTCCGCCGTCGCCGCCTGGGCGTGGTGGGCCGACGACGCCTTCATCACCTTCCACTACGTGCGCCGCCTGCTCGACGGCGACGGGCTGGTCTTCAACGCCGGCGAGCGCGTTCAGGGGTTCACCCATCCCCTCTGGCTCTTCGCGGTAGCGGCGCTCTCGACGCTCTCGCCCATCCCGATGGCCGCGATGGCGCTCGGCATGCTCTTCACCCTGGCGCTCCTCCTGACGCTGGCGCGCCTCGTCGAGGCGCTCGACGGAACGCCGACCGCGTTCGCGCTGCTGGGCGCGCTCCTCTTCAGCAGCAACGCCTTCCTCTCATTCCAGACCTCGGCCCTCGAAGGCTCGCTCGTCCATTGGCTGGTGGCCGCCGTCGCGCTCGCGTCGCTCACCCGCCGGAGCCTCTGGCCGACCGTGCTTCTCGCAAGCCTGGCGATGTGCACGCGGCTCGACACGCTCCTGCTCACCGCCCCCTTCGTGGTGCTGGCGTGGCGGCGCGGCGCGACCGCGGATCTCCGCGCGGCGCTGGCCACCCTCCCCTTGCTCGGCTGGCTCGCGTTCGCGGCCTTCTACTTCGGCTACCCGCTGCCCAATACCTACTACGCGAAGACCGGCGAGCCGCTCGGCGGGCGGCTCCTGCGCGGGCTGAGCTACCTCACCGACTGGGTCGCGGCAGAGCCTCTCGCGGCGACCTGCGTCGTGCTCGCGCTGGTCCTCGGCGTGCAGGCGTTCCGGCGGCGAGACCTCGCGCAACGCCCCTTCGTGCTCGCGGCATCGTCGGCCGTCGCCTCACAGCTCCTCTACGTCGTCTACGTCGGCGGCGACTACATGCGGGGCCGCTTCATCACCGGCGCGCTCTTGCTCGCCGCGCTCATCGTCGTCGTCCGCACGCGCCACCTGCTCGCCGAACGCCGCGCACTGGCCGTCGCCGTCGCCGTCGCGGCGCTCGGCTTCGCCTCCACCCTCCTCCCCGGTCGCGACGCGGTCTCCATCGACGAGCGCGCGTTCCACGGTGCGCCATCGACCTGGTACGACGCCCCCCGAGACTTCTTCGCCCCCGGCGCGGAGACCGGCGGACCCTTTCTCACCGCGCCGGTCGTCGGCTTCGACCTCATCCGCGACGCCTACGGCGAGGACCCGCGCATCGTCTGGCTGGACGGCTATGGCCTCACCGACCCCTTCATCGCCCGCTGCGTGGCGCCGACCGTGCAGCGAGCCGGCCACGTCGAGCGGCTGATCCCCATCGCCTACTTCCGTGCGCGAGGCGACGTCCGACTGCACCCACGCGGAGCGGCCCGGCTGATGGCGCGCGACCCCAGCTTGGCCGACGAAGTGCGCGACGCTCGCGCCCATCCGGACTGGCCGAACGAAGAGACACGCCGGCGCTACGAAGAGCTCCGTCTCCTGACCCGCGCGCCGCTGACCTCCTCCGGGCGCCTCTCTCTGATCCTCCGCTACACCTTCGGCCGCCCCGCGGTGCCCGCGCCCCCGCCGGACCAGGTCTTCAACCCGAAGACACCGATCGAGTGGGAGTGAGGACCTCTCGGCCTTCGACGGGGCCGGCGACGTTCATCGCCGGAGAGTGCTGCGGCCGCCGCGTGGTGACGCGCATCCGGCGCGCAAGCTTCAACGGGGCCGGCGACGTTCATCGCCGGAGAGCTCGCCCAGTTCTTCGCCGTCGACGCAGATGAACGTGCGGCTTCAACGGGGCCGGCGACGTTCATCGCCGGAGAGAGCAGATGAGTCTCGCGACTCGTGAGCGCGTGCTTCACAGCGTCGCTTCAACGGGGCCGGCGACGTTCATCGCCGGAGAGGCGAGGCGGTGCGGGCATGGGAGCGCGTCGATCAGCTCGCTTCAACGGGGCCGGCGACGTTCATCGCCGGAGAGCGGCGGATGCCCTGCTGCAGTCAGCCTCACGAGACCGCAGTCGCTTCAACGGGGCCGGCGACGTTCATCGCCGGAGAGCGCTCCTCGCCGAGCTACTCGGCCGCGCTGCGGGCAGGCTTCAACGGGGCCGGCGACGTTCATCGCCGGAGAGCGCTGCTGCGACGTGCGCCAGTCAGACCGCGGGCCGCGTGATGCTTCAACGGGGCCGGCGACGTTCATCGCCGGAGAGACGGCTGGGACGAGTGGGTCGTCGCCGACGTATGCGCGCTTCAACGGGGCCGGTGAGTGCTGCGGGAGCGGATGGGGCTTCAACGGGGCCGGCGACGTTCATCGCCGGAGAGGGCGAGCGTCGCGGAGGCATGGCACGATCGTGCGCATCGAGCTTCAACGGGGCCGGCGACGTTCATCGCCGGAGAGCCGACCACGAACGGACGCGATGCGGTCACGAACCGACCACGCTTCAACGGGGCCGGCGACGTTCATCGCCGGAGAGACGACCTCGCTTGTGTCGAAAGCAACCGAAGCGTCACCTTGGCTTCAACGGGGCCGGCGACGTTCATCGCCGGAGAGACCAGCGGCAAGAGACGGACGCGGACGCCGAGCTCGACGCGCTTCAACGGGGCCGGCGACGTTCATCGCCGGAGAGGGATTCAGCGAAGGCGAACATTCGCCCGAACCCCTCGGCTTCAACGGGGCCGGCGACGTTCATCGCCGGAGAGGATCTCGCAGCGCGCCGCTGCGTCCGACGAGGATGCGCTTCAACGGGGCCGGCGACGTTCATCGCCGGAGAGACTGACATGACGATCTGCTCAGCCGTTCGGCTTGCACGCTTCAACGGGGCCGGCGACGTTCATCGCCGGAGAGGGCGCCGAGCTTGCCCTCGCTGTTGCGGCCGTAGGCTGGCTTCAACGGGGCCGGCGACGTTCATCGCCGGAGAGGCAGATCGAGCAGGCCGTCCTGTGCGTTGGCCGCTTCCGCTTCAACGGGGCCGGCGACGTTCATCGCCGGAGAGCTCGCGTGCTGGACGTGTTCTCTTGCTGGCCCACAGGCGCTTCAACGGGGCCGGCGACGTTCATCGCCGGAGAGTGCCTCGCGCTTGGCCGCAAGTGGACCAAGAGGGCGCGCTTCAACGGGGCCGGCGACGTTCATCGCCGGAGAGAGAGCCTCGGGCGCGCGTTCGAACTCCGCGGCGAGAAGATGCTTCAACGGGGCCGGCGACGTTCATCGCCGGAGAGCGCCATCCCGTCGCGTCGAGCGTGGTACCGGCCGTCGGGCTTCAACGGGGCCGGCGACGTTCATCGCCGGAGAGGCGTGTCGCGACGGAGATCCCGTCCAGCGCAGGCAAGCTTCAACGGGGCCGGCGACGTTCATCGCCGGAGAGGACATCCCACCCGCCGCCGGCTGCTCGACGGACCTGCCGCGCTTCAACGGGGCCGGCGACGTTCATCGCCGGAGAGTCAACGCGCCTGACTACCCCAAGGTCGGGTGCGCCCCGGCTTCAACAGGGCCGGCGACGTTCATCGCCGGAGAGTACGGGGGTCGCAAGGGCTGGCTTGGCCAGGGCTGACGCTTCAACGGGGCCGGCGACGTTCATCGCCGGAGAGGCACCGAGCGCATCGCCGCGCGTGGCGGAGGCAGAGCGCTGCGAGCTTCAACGGGGCCGGCGACGTTCATCGCCGGAGAGTGGTCGTGCCCGGTCAGACCTTCTCGGTCGTTTATCGGCTTCAACGGGGCCGGCGACGTTCATCGCCGGAGAGTCAACCCGGCCGCTCCCGAGGCTCTCGTCGGTACTGGCTTCAACGGGGCCGGCGACGTTCATCGCCGGAGAGAGCTTCGTGTGCTTCTCCCTGGACTGGAGCGACTAGCTGCTTCAACGGGGCCGGCGACGTTCATCGCCGGAGAGCGTCCGGCGAGAGCGCGGGCAGCGAGCCGTGATCGTGGCTTCAACGGGGCCGGCGACGTTCATCGCCGGAGAGGCATCGAGTGCCGGCGCACCTCGCCGGGGTCCACGTGGCTTCAACGGGGCCGGCGACGTTCATCGCCGGAGAGCGTTCAACCTCGCGGAGGTCCGGCCTGGTAACCCAGCTTCAACGGGGCCGGCGACGTTCATCGCCGGAGAGACGATCTCGCCAGCGTCCGCTGAGAACGCGAGCACGACGCTTCAACGGGGCCGGCGACGTTCATCGCCGGAGAGAATGCCGCCAGACGCCCTCCTCGCGCTCCATGCAGGCGCCGCTTCAACGGGGCCGGCGACGTTCATCGCCGGAGAGCCGTGCGCGCCGAGCAGAAGCGCGTGAGCCGCGGCCGCGCTTCAACGGGGCCGGCGACGTTCATCGCCGGAGAGGTGACTCTTGCAGGTCCGAGAGCACCTCATCCGCTGTCTCGCTTCAACGGGGCCGGCGACGTTCATCGCCGGAGAGGCGCTCATCGGCGGAGCGGCAGTGACATGGCGGCGATGATCGCTTCAACGGGGCCGGCGACGTTCATCGCCGGAGAGCGGCCGGTGGACTCCCCGCTCGACGAGCGCGTCGGCGCGGCTTCAACGGGGCCGGCGACGTTCATCGCCGGAGAGTCGCGAAGCGCTCGCCGCACGTCTGCGGGTGGCGTCGTGCTTCAACGGGGCCGGCGACGTTCATCGCCGGAGAGCCCGGCGTGGCGCACCGCTATCGCGCGATGGCGCGGCTTCAACGGGGCCGGCGACGTTCATCGCCGGAGAGACCGGCGTCAGCGGTCGGTCGCTCACGCGTACTGCTCGGGCTTCAACGGGGCCGGCGACGTTCATCGCCGGAGAGTCCCGCCCGGCTAGCGTGTCAGCTGCCGCGCGCACGAGGCTTCAACGGGGCCGGCGACGTTCATCGCCGGAGAGGCACCTGCGACGCCGCAGAACGCAGCGTCAGCGCGCGCTTCAACGGGGCCGGCGACGTTCATCGCCGGAGAGCCAGGTCGCAGGCGCGCGCGGATGGCGGTCGGCCTGGTCGATGCTTCAACGGGGCCGGCGACGTTCATCGCCGGAGAGCTCGGAGCGGCCGGCTCGGGTCCACGGGCCCGAAGCGGCTTCAACGGGGCCGGCGACGTTCATCGCCGGAGAGGCTGGCGCCGAGCTCGCCGAGACGGTGCAGCGTCGCTCGCTTCAACGGGGCCGGCGACGTTCATCGCCGGAGAGAGCAATCGACGAGCGGCGCGACGCTGCGGCCACGGCGCTTCAACGGGGCCGGCGACGTTCATCGCCGGAGAGACCTCGTGGAGCAGCGTCGCGGAGGCTCCCGCCGGCTTCAACGGGGCCGGCGACGTTCATCGCCGGAGAGATGCCGGGCATCCGACGCAGTCCGCCGGCAATGGCCGAGGCTTCAACGGGGCCGGCGACGTTCATCGCCGGAGAGCGATCGCGGCGGCGCCGGCTCACGCGGCGAGCTCGCCGCTTCAACGGGGCCGGCGACGTTCATCGCCGGAGAGCCGTGCGGCGCCGCACGATCACCGGCGACGAGCAGTCGCAGCTTCAACGGGGCCGGCGACGTTCATCGCCGGAGAGCTGCGTCCGGACGCTGGCAGCCGCAGCGCTGCCGACCGCGCTTCAACGGGGCCGGCGACGTTCATCGCCGGAGAGAGCGAGCTCTGGAAGCTCGATCAGCTCGGCGCGTCGTCACGCTTCAACGGGGCCGGCGACGTTCATCGCCGGAGAGGGCGACTGGTCAGCCGACGACCGGCGCGTCGGTGCTCGCGCTTCAACGGGGCCGGCGACGTTCATCGCCGGAGAGACCGACAAGACGGTGCGCCGAAATAGCCTTCGTCACTGGGCTTCAACGGGGCCGGCGACGTTCATCGCCGGAGAGGCGGGATCGTCGAGCGCAACTGATTAGCCACATCGTCGGGCTTCAACGGGGCCGGCGACGTTCATCGCCGGAGAGTCGCCGCATTGGCTCGGCTCGAGGTCGGCGCCGCGTCGCTTCAACGGGGCCGGCGACGTTCATCGCCGGAGAGCTCCGCCACGTTCGCTGACCTGCTACGCTCAACCCGCAGCTTCAACGGGGCCGGCGACGTTCATCGCCGGAGAGGCGATGCGCCGCCTCCGCCGAGACGCCACTTGCGGACGCTTCAACGGGGCCGGCGACGTTCATCGCCGGAGAGCCGCGTCGACGTAGCCGCGGGACGCGGACAAGCTCGCGGCTTCAACGGGGCCGGCGACGTTCATCGCCGGAGAGCGCGACGGCTCGCACGAGCCTCCGATCGACGAGCGTCGCTTCAACGGGGCCGGCGACGTTCATCGCCGGAGAGCGCTACGAATCGCGTCGTTGCCGTCGCCGCTCGTCGCTTCAACGGGGCCGGCGACGTTCATCGCCGGAGAGGGTCGCGGCCCGACGGCTGCAAGCGCGCTACAAGTGTCGCTTCAACGGGGCCGGCGACGTTCATCGCCGGAGAGGGCCTGCCGAGGAGAGCGCAGGGCCGCCGCGCCGCTCGCTTCAACGGGGCCGGCGACGTTCATCGCCGGAGAGCGCCGAGACCGCAGCGAAGCGAGCGACCGCCGTGGTCCGCTTCAACGGGGCCGGCGACGTTCATCGCCGGAGAGGCGTCGCGATGCGCTCGCCTCGGATCGACTGCCGCGCCTGCTTCAACGGGGCCGGCGACGTTCATCGCCGGAGAGCGTCGCGTCGTCCGTTGCGTCGCGTCGCTGCGTGCCCCGCTTCAACGGGGCCGGCGACGTTCATCGCCGGAGAGTCACGCGAGGCAGACGCGTCTGATGCGCCGGCTGCTCGTCACGCTTCAACGGGGCCGGCGACGTTCATCGCCGGAGAGGCGGCGGCGACGTCGTGTGGACGCGCGGGCCGCTAGTCGCTTCAACGGGGCCGGCGACGTTCATCGCCGGAGAGCGACGTGCGCCGCAGTGTCAGGCGACGGGGTCACGCGTGCTTCAACGGGGCCGGCGACGTTCATCGCCGGAGAGCGCGTCGTGCTGCCACGTCGCTCGCGGCCGCAGCGACGCTTCAACGGGGCCGGCGACGTTCATCGCCGGAGAGGGGTTCCTGAGAAACCGTGTGATTTCAGAGACCTGGGAGGCGGTTTGCGAGAGGCCCTGCGGACGGGGCCGCAGGGAAAGGGTGGGGCACGAGGCTCCGGGGGGTGTCGTGCCCGATTTCCGATTCGTTTGTCAATGGTTACGCGGCCCGCGAGCGACCCCCGGGGGTTTTCGATCACCGGGCCGCTCGCAGGCTGGCGCGCTCCACGATGCGCTCCACGATGCCTACGATGGTGCCTCCCCACGGGGGCTACACGATGATGGCCCGCCGCTCGACGAAATCGTAGCGCCGCCCGAGGGCCTCGATGCACGTCCGGGCACGCCCATCCGAGGGGCCGATGTCCACGAAGAGCACTTGGTCCTCCCGGTGGTGGATGACGTCGCCGAGACGGCCCTCCAGCTCGACGCGCTCGCGGTCGGTGAGCTCGCAACGGAAGACGCTGTACTGGAGGTGGTCGCCATACCCGAGCAGGATGCGATACACGCGCCGCAGTCGCTTGGGCTCGCAGATGTCGTAGGTCACCACGTACGCCTGACGCATGGTTCACCTCGTCCGGAATGCAGGGTAGACGTCCATTTCACCCAGTAGTACACGCGACAACAACCGCGCCTGCAATTCCAGCAGCCGGCGATAGCTGAGCCGATAGCCGAAGAGCGGATGGGTCACGAGGTGGTCCATCCTCCG
Organism: uncultured Pseudomonadota bacterium; assembly: GCA_963832725.1. Lineage (GTDB taxonomy): Bacteria > Myxococcota_A > Polyangia > Polyangiales > Sandaracinaceae > JAEZBP01. The sequence goes on along the minus strand of CAWHVG010000002.1, from coordinate 472,532 downwards.
CTCGTACGCGGCGATGAATCGCTTTCGCCCCGCCGGCTTCAACGAACATCCGACCGGCGTCCGTACGAAGTCGCTCTCACCGACGACGACGGTGTTCAGCGCCGTCAATACGACGGAATCGGCGATCAAGGGCCGCATCTCTTCCATGAGGTCGAGCGCCAGCGCCGGCCGGCCATAGCGCGGCTGGTGCAAGAAGCCGAGCAGCGGGTCCATCCCGACGACGCTCGCGGCCAAGACGCAGTCCTTCACCAAGAGCGCGTAGGCGAGCGAGAGCAGCGCGTTGACCGGGTCCTTCGGCGGTCGCCGGTTGCGCCCCTCCATGTCGAACGTCGCGCCCGCTTCTCCCTTCAGCATCCCCGCGAACGCGCCGAAGTACGAGCGCGCCGCCGTCCCCTCGTACCCCAGCAACGACGCGACGGAGTCCGCCCGCTCGCTCTTCTTGGCCAGCGCCTCGAGCTCGTTGAGCAAGACGGGGCTCGGCGTCGGGTGGTTTCGCCGTAGAAGCGTCCGGCAATTCCGTATCTTCGCCGCCACCATGGTGCGGGCCAGCGCGGTGGCGACGGGCACATCCAGCGCAGCGCGGTGCTGGTGGATCCGCAGCTCGATGTTCTTGGAGCCGTGCCCCACGGTCCTCCCCCGGAACCAGCCGCCCGAGCTGAAGAAGACCACCGGGATGTCGCGCTCGAGGCACGCCGCCAGCGCCTGGGTGCTGATCTGCGGGTTGCCGAAGAGGGCGACCTGCGATGCCTGCGGGAGCCGCGCGTCGGCGACGATGGCGCCTCCGCTCCGCACGCGCAGCCGGTCGCCGTCGAGCGAGAGCCGCGCGCCCTGGGCCTGCACGTAGAGGGGGATGCGCTCGTCGCGCCCGGGCACCAACCGCCGCACGGCCGGCTCGGGCGGCGGCTCCGGCTCGCCACCGACCAACCCCCACGGGTCCTTCGGCAGCGGCCCCCAGGCGTCGCTCCCGAAGAGCGCGAGCTGCTCGGGCTCGTCCTCCACCGGCGGGTCGAGCGGCCGCCCCTCCAGCCCGCGCAAGAGATGCACCTCGTCGGGCAGACAGATGCCGACCAGCGAGCAGCCGCGACACTTCGGGCTGTCCTGCAGGGGCGGCGGAAGCACGCCCCCCGTCGCCAGCGCGCGCAGCTCCTCGACCGCCCCTTTGGTGCGGGCGATCAGCGCCTCGTCGATGGCAATCGGCACCCGCCGCCGGTCCTTCGCGTACCAGAATCTCGGCGCGCTCGACGCGGTATCCGTGCTCGCGCAAGAGCAGCGCGTGGGCGCAGACCTGAGCGCGCTCGGGCAGGTACGCGCCGCCGGGGATGTCGGGCACCCTCCCCCGCTTGTACTCGACGGGAACCACCGCGCCGTCGTCGTCCTCGACCAGATCGATCTTGGCCGTCATCCCCAGCGCTCGGAGCTGAGATAGACCGACCGCGCGGTGAAGGGCGGCGGCTCCTCGCCCTCGTCGGGCATCGGCTTGCCGGCGCCGGAATCGACCCTCCGATGCACCACGCGCCCGTCCACCGTGTACACGTTGTCGGCGAACTCCGACTGCGCCCACTCGAGGTAGGCGAGCCGATCGCAGTAGAGCACCTCGTTGATCATTCGCGCCGGAACCAACGCCGGCGCCTCCGACAACACCGGCAGCCGTCCAAGCGTCTTCGCGCGATCGAGCGCCTCGGCCGGCGCTTCGGCCGCTCCCTCGCCCGGCAACGCGTCTCTGTCGTCCGCCCCCATGGCGGGCATGGTGGCACCGATCACCCCCGGCGCCCATGCCGGCATTGGTCGAACCAACGCCCCTTCCCGCCCGGGCGTCACCAGGGGGGGTTGAACTTTCGCGCGACCTGCGAGAAGTTGAGGTCTTCTCACAGGGGAAAGGGGCAAGCATGGGTCAGGTAATTACGAAGAACGCGGCGGCGACCGACATCCTCGCCGACGTGCGGACCACGATGACCAACGCCACGGCCAAGGGGGGCGATTGGCAGAGCGAAGCGCAGGATCGGCTCGGGTCGATCATCACTCTGGCCGACGGCGTCGACACGCGGATCAGTGACGCGACGACCGCGCTGGCACCCGCGGAAGCGGCGGTTCACAGCACGGACGACACGGCGAACGATCTGATCGGGCGCATCAGCGACGACATCTGGAACATCGTCGGTCGGCCCGGGCAGGACCCGGCGCTCGACATCCTCTTTCCGGGCGGCATCTCCTACTACACCGAGGGCAGCGTCGAAGAGCAGCCGGACCGGATGTCGCTCTTGGCCGAGCTCCTCGAGTCGGGCATTCACCCGCGGCTGCCGGCGGACAAGGCCACCGAGTTCGCGACCGAGATCCGCAACAGCGCCGACGCGATCCAGGCGGCGGTCGACGTCTACCGCCCCATCCACACCCGCCTGGAGCTGGCGAAGCGCATGCAGCACGCCATCGCGCGAGTGGCGCAAGTCGCGCTCGCGCGCCTGAAGCGGCAGTGGAAAGCGGATGGCAAGACCGAAGCCGAGATCACCTCGGTGATCCCCGATCGGCCGAGAGGCCATTCCAAGCCCAAAGTGGAAGGCTGAGGCCCTCCAGATGCGCCGATCGGCCAAATTGCCGCAAAAACGAGGACGATCGGCGATCTACACGTGTGTAAGTCGCGTTTCGTGGCCGGATTTCGCCACTTACACACGTGTAGAGTGGCCTCCGCCGTGCGGGGGAAGCGCTTCTACACATGTGTAGAGTGCCGATCGGCGGCCGGAGAACGCCATCTACACACGTATCAGCCGCGGATCCCGCGCGGCCTTCGCCATTCGCACACGTATCGATCGCCGATCACCGCGCGGAAACTGGCGTCGACACACGTGTCAGCCGCGAATTCCGCCCCCGATCGAGCGCCGACACGTGTGTAGGTGGCGCATCGCCGAGATTTTCGGTGATCGGCACGCGAATTCGTCGCCGCACTGTCAGTCGGCAGCGGGCCGGCGCGTCCTCCACTTCCGGAAGCAGGCGGCCTCGGGATCGCAGGCCGGCCCGCCCGCTTCATGGGTGTGGTGCGTGAACGATTACCAGGCGGGGAGCCGAGCGACGTCACCGGGCCCGGCGAGTGGCCCGATGCCTGAGGACCCGGGCAGCGGGTCCCGGATGGGGCGAACCGCCGCGCTCGTGGCACTTGCCACGGACCACTGAAGGGGGGCTGGGCGTGAGCGGCGATTGCGGTCTATATTCTTGGCGTGCCGAAGACGAAGCTCCGCCGCTCCAAGGTTCCGCACGCTGCCGTGACCGACGAGGTCATTCGGGAGCTGCGGGCGATGAGCGTGAGCGAGGTTCGCGAGACGTTCGTGAAGTCGGGGATTCTCCGCCCCGACGGGACGCTGGCCCCGCCCTACAACGGGGAGCCGGTGCCGACGGACGAGACGGCCCGCCGCTAGCGAGGGGTGAACAGGCCGACGATGCACTCCGGGTCGCGGACTGCGACCTGGATGTGGGACTCCCGCAGGATGGCCATCCCGGGGTAGACGGGTGCGCCTTCGGTGAACGCGCACCGCACCGACTGGTAGACCGTTCCTCGCGATGCGAGGCGGTCGAGCCACCAGGTGATGACGGCGCAGTCGAAGAAGCGCGCGCCGCGGTCCGGTCCCCGATTGACTGGCACCACGGCCCCCATCCGGTGCATCTCGCGCTCGAACTCAGCGGCTCCGCGCGCCAAGTCGTTCGTGAATCTGGTGTCGAGGAGGTCGTAGCAGGTTCCGAGTTGGATCAGCGCGCCGATGACAGCCGGGTCGTCGGGGCGGTGCTTCTCGGCCCATCGAGCGGCCCGATCGTAGCCGTGCTCCCAGAAGTAGATGCCGGGCCCGAGCCAATCGAACGGGTTGGCGCTCGGCTGCATCGGCGCGCCGGCGAGGAGCCGGTCTGCCGTCGCGGCGTCGGTGCCGTGGTAGCCGCTGATCAGCCGGTCGTAGCGCACGAGGCCCACGATAGCGCATCTTCTGGCTCGCACAAGCAAACCACGCTTAGTACAAGTAGGCGCAATGGTGGCGGTCCGTGCTGGCGTGTGGCAGGCTCCCTTGAGCTCTCGGCTCGCGTCGGCCTCGTTGAAGCGTTCAAGTCGGCGCAATGGCGCAACGCCTCTGATCATCGGTATCCGGCGGCCCCGCCGGAAACACGTCCGCGCGCGAGTCGAGAGCACTGGTACGCCCGGCTGCGCGGAGACGCGCGTGACGATCGCCCAGGGGCAGGCTTGGTTGGATAGGGCGACCGCTGCTAGCGAGAAAGTGCTGGTCCAGGTCGCCTTGCTGCGGACGCCGTTGCGTGGCGGGAGCTCGTCTCGCGGAGAGCGCTGTGAAGATGCTGTGGCCGTTGCTGGCGGCCGGGAAGGAGCGTCGTGGATCTGAATATTCTGAGGAACGCTGTCGCGGGGGACTCGCCCGCAATTCGATCGGTAACGCGCCTCGTGCCTGCGGGGGGACCACACGACAAGGTGTTCCCGCCCACGTATAAGAAGGATGAAAATGGAGCGATCCGGTACGCGGTCGAGCTCCGGAAGGTCGACGGCAAGGAGGTGTGGACGGTCCTCCTCGACTCGGTCGCCTCCCAGGCGAATCGCATCGAGGAGTCGCTGCTTGCCGGGTGGAAGGCGGGCGAGCTCGACTTCCCCGTGGTGCTCGTCGACTTTCGTGAGGAGGAAGGCCTCGGCGATCTGGACACCATCTCGTCCTTGGAGGCGCCGCATCGGGTTGCCGACGCGATCCTCCGCGACAGCACGCTTGACGGCGTGCTCTTCCGACACACTCCCATCGGTCAGGCAGTCACCGATTCCCGCCCGAAGAACGCCACCGGGATGTACAAGCACTGCCCGACGGCGCTCGTGTTCGGGGTGTGGGACAGCACCGGACCGAAGGGCGGGCTGGGGGCCAAGTTCCAGCGCTGCCTCGTCTCCGAGAATCGTCGGCATCGATGTCGTACCGGGCGTCAAGGTCGGAGGGCGTATCGACCCGCTCGCGATCGAGCGCAAGTCGGCCAGCGTGTTCAAGGCCAAGGACCCATCGGAAGAGTGGACGGTCGACCCCGCCCTGGCCCTGAAGGAGAAGGGGAAGGAGGTGGTGTTCTCTCGCAAGGGGGCGGAGGGGAAGGGCACGCCGGCGACGATCAATCACGGCAACATCCCGCCCCAGATTGACGTCACCGCGGGCGGCGTCACCATGGACCACGCCGTCCAGACCACGGTCCTGTCCTTGGCGGGTCTGCGTCGCTTGCGGTTCGTGTCCGACGTGCAGGGCAACCCGATCCCGGACGACGCGCGGGGCGAGGCCGAGCTGGCTGCGCGTACCGCACTCGCCGCGCTGGCGTTGGCAGGAGTGGTGTACCAGCGGGACGAGGGACACGACCTGCGTTCCCGATCGCTTCTCGTGCCGACGGAGCCCTTCCGCTTCGAACTGCTCTCGCGGGACGGCTCGGAACCGCGCGCTTTCACGCTCGACCGGACTGGCGCTGCGGCGTTGCTCGGGCAAGCGATGGAGGCCGCTCGCGCACATGGGCTCGGTTGGGACCGTGTCCCGGTCACGCTCAAGCCCGCGCCGAAGCTCGCTTCGCTGGTCCGCAAGAGCCGTGAGCTGCGCGCGCACGGCGAGTCCGAGGACGAGTGACATGTTCGCGTTCGAGGTTCGTTTCCTCACCGGCCGCTACGTCGCGACCTCCTACAACGACCGGACCGTTGCGGAGTGGCCGCCTCACCCCGCCCGTCTGTATGCGGCGCTGGTCGAGGCGCACTACAGCGGCGAGGACGAGATCGACGAGCGGATGGCGCTCGAGTGGCTCGCCGAGCAGGGAGCACCCGAGTTGACCGCGTCGGACTGTGCACGTCGCGATGCGCCCACGGTTTTCGTGCCCGTCAACGACGTGAGCGTTGTCGGATCGACGGAGAAGCAGGTGGAGAAGCTCCGTCAGGCCGAGCGCGCGCTGGCGGAGGTCCGCCGAGCGCTGGAGGAGGCGGAGGGAGAGCCGAAGAAGCTCGCCAAGGCCGAGTCGAAGGCGCGTGGGGCTCTAGAAAAGGCTCAAAAACAGCTCGATACCGCCCTGGCCAAGGCCATCGCCCCGGACGACAAGTCCAGCAAGGACGGCCTCAAGAAGGCCGCGGCGATGTTTCCGGATGGGCGCACGCGACAGCCCCGAACATTTCCATCGGTGACGCCCGAAGAGCCAATTGTCGTGATGGCTTGGCCATCCGCGTCGGTCTCCCCAGCGCAGCGCGCGGCACTCGACCGATTGGCTGCCCGGGTCGTTCGGCTGGGACACTCGTCGTCGCTCGCTTCAGTCCGGGTGGTCCAGGATCCATCGAGTCCCACGCACGTACCCCTCCTCCAGGAACGGGCACATGCTGAGGCGGACGCGGTCGTCAGCCTGCGCGTACCTCAGGGGCGACAGCTCGCGTTGCTCGATCAGGCGTTCGAGCAACACCGCGCGACCGAGCCGCGGGTTCTGCCCGCTGCACACGTCTGGTATGCGCAGGGGCTTCGCACCCGCGACCCGCTGCCGGTCAGTGTGTTTGGCGAGTCGTGGATCGTACTTCGAGTGGCCGAGGTCCGGCTCGCTGGGGAGCCGAGCGCACGGGCCTCGACGAGGCGCCTCTCGGCCCCGGCCGGCCCGGCCCTCGCCAAAGCGGTGCGAGGCTTGATCTTGAAGGGGGCGGGCCCGGATGCGTCCGAGATCCTCACCGGTCATGCGAGTCCGGGGAAAGCGAGTGAGAGCCCCCACCTCGCCATCGTTCCCCTGCCGAACGTGGGGCACCGCCACGCCGGAGGTGAGATCCTCGGCGTCGCACTGGTGCTTCCCCGCGAGGCTGACGGATCGGAGCGCCAAGCTCTGCTGGCCGCCCTCGCACATCCCGATGTGTTGCTACGCGACGGGAGCGGATACGCGTGGCGAGCCCGCCTCACCGGAGGAAGCGAGATCCTCCTCCGGCCTACCGACGACGGGGCCGCGCACACGCTCCGCTCGCGCACCTGGTGCCGGCCGGCGCGCGTATGGCTGAGCGCGCTTCCGGTTGCGCTCGACCGCAACCCTGGCGACATGCGCGCTCGCCAGCTCGAGACACGAGAGCGAGCGATAGATGAGGCAGCCACGACGATCTCGCTAGCGTGCGAGCGGATCGGTCTCCCGCGTCCGAGCCGGGTCGAGATCCTGCCGTCGGTCTCCATGATCGGAGTGCCCAAGGCGCGCGCCCTCGCCCCCTTTCCGAGCTCCTCGTCGCGGACGCGGCGGGTGCTCACGCACGCGATGGTCGAATTCGAGGAGCGCGTTCGCGGTCCGGTGGTCGTCGGAGCCGGGCGCTATCTCGGGCTCGGTCTGATGCGACCCGCGCCTGGAGATCCTCATGAATGATCACGAGCTCTTCTCCGCGTTCTTCGAAGCGGTGCACGGCGTCTCGCCGTTCCCATGGCAGAGGAGGTTGTTTCGCCACGTTCGGGAGGGTGGTTGGCCGGAGCTGCTCGACCTCCCGACGGGTACCGGAAAGACGAGCGCGCTCGACGTTGCCCTCGTGCACCTGGCGCTCGACGACGCCATGCAAGGCCGGACGGCATCAATGCGGGTTGTCTACGTCGTCGACCGCCGGACTATCGTGGACCAAGCGTTCGAGCGGGCGCGCCGGCTTCTTGAAGCGTTGCGTGCGCCTACCGTCGACGCGGTCCGGACCATCGCGGACCGGCTGCGAGCGCTCTCCGGGAACGAGGCAGAGCCCCTTCATGCGGCGCTGCTTCGTGGGGGCATGCCCCGGGAAGACGCTTGGGCTCGGCGACCGGACCAGCCGACGCTCGTCGTCTCCACGGTTGATCAAGTCGGTTCACGACTTCTCTTCCGCGGATACGGCGTGTCCGACTCGATGAAGCCGGTCCACGCCGGCCTCTTGGGGCATGACACGCTCTTCTTGTTGGATGAGGTTCACCTGTCGACCGCGTTCCGGGACACGCTGCATGCCCTCGCGAGTACGCAGCCGGATGACCTTTCCGCGGAAACGTCGTTCACACGACGGACGGTGGTGGAGATGAGCGCAACGGCTGAGGTGGGAGAGCGCGAGGTCTTTCGTCTCGGTGAGGAGGATTACGCTCATCCTGTGCTTTCGCGGCGGCTGAACGCAGCGAAGCCGGCCAGGCTGGTAGAGGTCAAGGTCCCCGCGAAGCAGCCGGACAAGGCCCTCGAGCGCTTCGCCCGTGCGGTGACCGAGGCGGCCGGGGAGCCCGCACGAGCTGGGCTCCGCGTCGCAGTGGTCGTGAACCGGCTCGCCACCGCCCGGCAGGTGTTCGCCTCGCTTCGTGCCGAGTTCGGGCGGGCGGCAGACGTTCGACTCGTTACCGGGCGGATGCGGGCCCTCGATCGCACAGAGCTTGAGCGGGAGGTCCTACTCCCTCGGGTCGGCAGTGGCTGGAAGGATGACCAGCCCCCCCTCGTGGTCGTGGCAACGCAGTGCATCGAGGCCGGGGCTGACTTCGATTTCGACGTGCTGGTCACCGAATGCGCGAGCTTCGACGCGCTCCGGCAGCGATTCGGGCGATTGAACCGAATGGGACGCCCTATCGACGCCCAAGGTGTGATTTTGATGCGTTCGGATTCGAAGACGGAGGACGATCCAGTCTATGGGGAGGCGCTGGCGAAGACCTGGGCGAGCCTGAACGCCAGCGAGGGGGTGGACTTCCGATCCGTGGGTGGTGTGGCCGTTGCGGACAGCGCGTGTCTGGCGCCCGCCCAACAGGCGCCGATGTTGTTTCCAGCCTATCTCGACGCGTGGACGCAGACGGCACCCCGCCCAGCGCCGGATCCGGACGTCAGCTTGTTCCTGCATGGGATCAAACCAACTCGGGCCGAGGTGCAGCTCGTGTGGCGCGCCGATATCGAAGAGGAGCTCCTGGCTCGGGAGGATGCGCTCGAGCACGTGCTGGCGAGGCTGGCGGTGTGTCCACCGTCTAGCCTGGAAGCGCTCTCGGTACCCTTGGACGCGGTCCGACGCTGGCTCGCGGGACAGGACGCCGACGATGTGGCGGACGTCGAGGGCGCACGCACCGTTTCTAGGGACCGCCGCTCGCCGCGAGGGCGAGCGGTCGTTCGTTGGCGAGGAGACGACAGCGCGATCGTGTTCGGGAGGGAACTCGCGCCCGGCGATGTCTTGGTCGTGCCGTCCACCTACGGCGGTCTCACGGAGGGTACTTGGGATCCGACTGGGCTCGACCCCGTTGCCGACCTCGGGATGCTCGCCAACATCGTGCACCGGGGGCGGCTCATCGTTCGTCTTCTCCCGCGCGCGCTTGGTTACGCCTCTGAAGAAGCGCTGCCGTGGCCCCTACCCAAGGCTGGCGCGCTCGAGCAGGAGGAGGCGGAGGATCCGATCGATGCCTGGCTGAGCTCGGCAATCGAGACGACGCCGAGGGACGGACGTGCGGAGCTACTTCGTGAACAGTTGTTGCCGCTGGTGGACCGGAACGCCCGTCGTGTCGTGAATATCGAGGGCGTGGGTGCAGTGCCCGGTTATCTGACGGTGATTGGGAAAAGGCGAGCCGCGGTCGGGGAGCCGGAGCCGGCAACCGAGCAGGATACGGGGTCATTCGGTGGGCGAGCGATTCCGTTGTCCGAGCACCTGCGTGGCGTCGGTGCGCTCGCAGCCGCATTTTCTGAGCGGTGCGGGTTGATCCCGTCGCTGGCGCATGATGTCGCCATGGCGGCGCGATGGCACGACCTCGGCAAGATCGACCCTCGCTTCCAAGCATGGCTCCGCGGTGGAGACGAGCTCGCTGCGGCGATTGGGATCGCATCGGGGGAAGTGCTCGCTAAGAGCACGAGCTCCACGGCCGATCACAGGGCTCGGCGCGCGGCGCGCCGACGTGCGCGATATCCTGAAGGCGCTCGTCACGAACTTCTCTCCGTCGCGCTGCTCGAACTGAGCTCGATCCTATCCGAGTCCACCGACCGTGACCTCGTCCTTCACCTGGTTGGCTCGCATCACGGGCATTGCCGTCCACTTGCGCCGATCTGCTTCGACGAGAGTCCGGTCCCGGTGAGTTGGGTCGACGAAGGCGACACGTTTCAGGGGCCGAGCGACCATCACCTCCACCAGCTTGGGTCGGGCGTAGCGGAACGCTTCTTCGCGCTTCAGCGGCGCTACGGATGGCACGGACTTGCATATTTGGAGACGTTAGTCCGTCTCGCTGATCATCGACGGAGTGAGGCCGAGCAACTTGGAGGCAATGCATGAGGGAGGTATCCCTAACCGGCTTGGATGGGACGAACCCGCTCGGGTTCATGGCCGCACTCGGCGCGCTCGACGTGGCGCATGAGGTCGATCCGACGTCGTGTCTCGCCTGGCGAGAGTACGGTTCGTGGCAGCCAACGCTCCGCTCGGGACTGGATCGTGACGAATTGCTCGACGCCGTGCTAGCGGACCGGGATAGCTGGCGGGCGGACCCCGTCATTGGAGTCGAATACGACGGCAAACGAGATCTGAAGCCACCGCCGTCGTTGTGGCGCGAATATGTTCGCGCCCGACTATCCACGCGGCGTAGCTTGGACTTCGCGTCTGCCTTTGCCACCGATGTAGCGACGGACAACAAGGGCAACATCAAACCGACAGCCCTCCACTTCACTGCCGGGCAGCAGACGTTCTTGGGCATGGTCTGGGGCCTAATCGACGCCGTAACGCGCGAGGACGTGGAAGAAGCCCTCTTCGGTCCGTGGCGCTATGTGCGTGAGCTCCCCGTTCTTCAGTGGGATGCGACCGCCACGCGCGACTGGGCGTTGCGGGCGGGTGACCCCTCGAAGGACAAGAAGGCGGGCGTCCCAGGCGCCGATTGGCTTGCTTTTCGTGGGCTGCGGTTCTTCCAGTGTGTTCCGGTACGAGACCGCGTTGTGACGACGGCGATAGGGGGTGGTTGGAAGACAGGCTACCTGCGATGGCCGCTCTGGACCCGGCCCCTAGGAATCGACGCCGTCAAGACAGCACTTCGGTTGCCGGAGCTCGCCTGCCAGGAAGAGCGTGCCCGCATCGCAGGCCGTCGCGCCCTCCGTGCGCGTGGGATCGCTGCCGTTTTCGAGAGTTCGATACGGCGGAGCGATCAAGGCGGATACGGCAGCTTTTCACCAGCCGTTCCGGTTTAGGTAGCTCGGAGTCCAAGCGCAGGCCGGTGCGGAAGCGGTGACCTCGATGGTCCGTCGCGGCGCTGCCGCCGGCTCCGGAGCCACGGCTCGCGGGAGCCGATCGCGAGCGAGGGGCTCGCCGCGTCGGGCCGAAACAGGGGCAAGTGCGCAGGTTGCTCGGTGGGCGCGCAGCTGCGGTAGACGTCGCGGCCGGCCGCCGCCAATCGGGGCGTCTCTCTCGGATCCTCCGCTACACCTTCGGCCGGCCCGAGGTGCCCGCGCCGCCGCCGGACCAGGTCTTCAACCCGAAGACGCCGATCGAGTGGGAGTGAGGGTCACTCCGGGACGTACTCGGCGATCGACTCGACCGGGTGCAGCGTCTCGTACACGCGGGTGCTGAGCACTTTCACGCGCTCGTCCGCGAGGCGCTCGTCGGCGAGCTGGAAGAGCCACTCGGCCAGGCGCTCCGAGGTCGGCGCGAAGGGGAAGACGCTGACCTTGATGTCGCCCGGGAACTCGTTGCGCGCGCCGGCCAGCATGCCTTCCCAACCCGGCTGCCGCTCGCCGCGATGGCCCATGGTCACTTCGCGCGAGGCGACCAGGCCGTCGCCGAGCTGCGCCAGCGCTTCGTGGGTCTCGTTCCAGGTGTCTCTGCCGATGGCCAGCGAGTGGTCGAGCAGCTTGTAGCAAGGCTCGAGCACCTGTCCGCGCAGGTCGGAGAAGTCCCGCACGAACCCTTCGTCGTCGAGCTCGCGGGCGGCGAGGGTCACCTCCAGCTTCCATGTGTGGCCGTGCACCGAGATGCAGGCGCCGCGGTGACCGCGCACGTGATGCGCGAAGTGAACGTGGATTCCCTTGATGATCCGATACATGGCAGGCGCGCCAGCATAGCGGACCGCGTCGCCGTAGCCAGCGCCCGCCGTAGCCAGCACGAGCGAGGCGCGCTACCACGAGGGCATGGAGACGACGGCCACCACGACGCGCACGAGAGAGTCCCGAGACGAGGAGCGCCACGGCTTCGGACGTGCGCTCTCGGACGTCACGCGCGAGCACGGCTTCGAGCCGCTGCGCGTCGAGGGGCGCATCCCGGACGAGCTGAAGGGCACGCTCTACCGGAACGGCCCCGGCCTCTTCAGCGCGTTCGGCCATCACTACGAGCACCTCTTCGACGGGGACGGGCTCATCTCCGCCGTGCGCTTCGCCAATGGGGAGGCGCAGGGCGGCGTGCGTTTGCTGGAGACGCCGGGTCGGATGGAGGAGCGACGGCGCGGCAAGGCGTACTTCGGCGTGTACGGCACGTCCGGGCCCGGCCCCTTCAACCCGGTCCGCACGCTCCGGAAGCTGCGCGGCGTCGGCAAGAACCCGGCGAACACGGCGGTGCTGGCGTGGGACGATTGCGTCTTCGGGCTCTGCGAGGCCGGCAAGCCCTTCGAGCTCGATCCGGGCGATCTCACCTCCATCGGCGAGACGGATCTCGGCGGCGCCATCCCCCACGCGTTCTCGGCGCACCCGCACCGGCTCGCCTCGAACGGCTACATCTACAACATCGGCCAGCACGTCACGCGGCCCGCCGAGCTCGACGTGATGGTGCTGCGGCCCGACGGAACGGCCGGGCGGCTGACGACGATCCCGCTCGACTTCGCCACCATGATCGACGACTTCGTGCTCACCGAGAGCGCGGTGATCGTGTTCGTGGCGCCGCTGCCTTTGCGCCTTCTGCGGACGCTCTTCGGCATGGGCTCGTACGCCGAGAATCTGCAGTGGGAGCCGGAGCGCGGGACCGAGGTCATCGTCATCCCCTTCGATGCGCCGCTCTCGCCCATCCGCTTCCGCGTCGAGCCCTTCTGGATGTGGCATGTCGGCAACGCGTTCACCCGCGGCGACGAGGTCGTGTTCGACATGGTCCGCTACGAGAGCTTCGGCGCCACCAACGACTGGCTCTACGCGCTCTCGCGGGGGAGCTCGCCGAACCGCGACGCGGACGGCTATCTCGGCCGCGCACGCCTGAACGTGAAGAAGCGCTCTCTGGACTTCGAGCGCACTCGCCCCAACACCGGCGAGTTCCCGCGCATCGCGCCCGCCGTCGAAGCCGAGCCGAGCCGCGTGATCTACTGGCAGGAGCACAGCAGCAAGGAGGTCGGCCGACGCGGCTTCCCCGACACGGTGGTCCGCGTCGACATGGAGAGCGGCGCGACCGACTCGTTCCGCTGCGAAGACGGTCAGATGCCCTCGGAGGGCGTCTTCGTCCCGCGCCCCGGCAGCACCAGCGAGGACGACGGCTGGCTGGTCTCGCTGGTCTACGACCCGCGCATCCACGCGAGCCACTGGGCCATCTTCGACGCCGCGCACATCGCGGACGGGCCCATCGCGCGCGCCCACCTCGACCACCACGTGCCCCCGACCTTCCACGGCACGTGGGTGCCCGCCTGACGAAGACGGAGGCTGCTTCTCTGGGAGCGCGGGACGCGTCGAGCAGGCCCGCTTGCCATCGTGCGCCCGAGCCGCATACCCGGGCGAAGAGAGGCACCCACGATGCTGACCATTCGCAGAGCGGACGAGCGCGGGCACGCCAACCACGGCTGGCTCGACACCCACCACACCTTCTCGTTCGCGGGCTACCACGACCCTCGGTTCATGGGCTTCGGGCCGCTGCGCGTCATCAACGACGACACGGTGGACCCGGGCGCGGGCTTCCCGACGCACGGGCACCGCGACATGGAGATCATCAGCTACGTGATCGAGGGCGCGCTCGAGCACGAGGACAACATGGGCAACGGCTCGGTGATCCGGCCGGGCGACGTGCAGCGGATGAGCGCCGGGACCGGCGTGATGCACTCGGAGTACAACTCCTCGGAGACCGAGCGGGTTCACTTCCTCCAGATCTGGATCGTCCCGCGCGAGCGTGGGCTGCCCTCGGGCTACGAGCAGACGCGCTTCTCGGACGAGGAGAAGCGCGGCGCGCTCCGGCTGGTCGCCTCGCCCGACGGCGCACAGGGCTCGGTGCGCATTCAGCAGGACGCGAAGATGTACGCGACCCTGCTCGAGGCCGGCGACACGGTTCGCCACGCGTTCGACGAGGGCCGCAAGGGCTGGCTGCACGTCGTCACGGGCACCGTCGAGCTGGGAGGCCACGCGCTCGTAGGCCGGCGACGGCGTGGCCATCGAGGGCGAAGCGTCGATTCGAGCTCGGCTCCGAGAGCCGCGGCGAGGCGCTCCTCTTCGACCTGCCCGGCTGAAGGTCGGTCGAGAAATCGGGTCAGCCGCGCTTCGTCGAACGGGCGCCCTTCGCTCGCCGCGGGGGCGCCTTTTGCGGCTGAGCCCCTCGGCCTGCTGAGCCGCCTCCGCCTGCTGAGCCGCCTCCGCCTGCTGAGCCGCCTCCGCCCGCAGCGCCGGGACCAGGAGCTTGCGGCGCAAGAGCACGACCAAGCGCTCGGACAGGGACGCGGCCGCCTCGGTCAGGAGCGCCAGCTCGCCCGGCTCCGCCTTCGGCACCACGCCGCGCCGGAAGAGCTCGACCTCCACCCGCGCCAGCTCCCGGATGGCGGCGAGGTAGTCGCCGAGGATCGTCAAAGGCAGCATGTTCGCTTCCAGCCCGGCTCGCCGCGCGGCGCCGAGCACCCGCAAGAGCTCGAGGTCGTCGCCGGAGAAGACCTCGTCGTCGCCCTCGCGCTCGGGGGTGATCAGCCCGGCCTGGGCCAACCAGGCGAGCTGGTCTTCGGGCATGCCCTGCTCGACGAGCTGCGCGCGGGTGCGGCGCTCGTCGGTCGTGGCCCGCGCGTGCGCCGCGGCGATGGCGGTGGCGATGGTGTCGTCGTCGCTCGGAAACGCGTCCGACGCCAGCACTCGGCGGATCTCCTTGAGCGGCAAGAAATGGGTCTTCTGCAGCTCCTTGATGCGCCGGATCCGCGGCACCAGCGCCACGTCGTAATAGGCCATGTTGCGGCTCGTCCGGAGCGGCTCCGGGAGCAGCCCCTCCTTGAGGTAGTGCTTGATGGTGGCGGCCGGCACGCCGGAAAGGCGCGCCAGCTCGCTCATCTTCACGCGCTCGGGAGAAGCCATTCGATCAGCGGTGGCGCAGCGTCACGTCGGAGGGCAGCGACGCGCCGGTCAGCCAGGGCGCGCGGGAGGTGTCGCCGCGCAGGTAGCGGTCGAGGAACGCGACGGCGAGCGTGCGGATGGAGTCGCGGATCATCGCCTGGTCGCCGCTGGCGCTCATGCAGAAGCAGCCGGCGAGCCCACCGCCGTCGTCGGTGAAGGTCATGTGCGCTGCGTCCGTGAAGGTCCACTCCAAGGCGGCGCTGGCCGCCGTCGTCGCGTCGTAGACGGTCGCATAGTTCTGCGCCGTCGGGGCGCAGGGCATGAAGCCGCCGCTCCCGTCGGCCGTCTCGCCCATGTAGCCGGAGGGGATGGTCAAGGACGGCGCCCAGCCGCTCGAGGTCACGTCGGGGCAGGTGCTCGAGTAGCTCGAGCCGGGACCGCAGGAGTTGACCGGGTCGAGCGCCAAGAGCGCGCTCACCCTCGCGTCCTGCGCGGCGACCATGACGGCGACCTTGCCGCCGCGCGAGTGGCCCATCACGGCGATGTGATCGGCGTCGACGTGACCGGTGATCGACGCCGATCCGGTGGCCCAGTCGATCGCGGCACGCACCTGGTCTTCTTCGTCGGATTGGCTCGGGCCGCCGAGGATGCCGCCGCCCGAGTCGACGCCGACCACCACGTAGCCGTGCGAGGCGATCTGCGTGAGCGTGGTCGCGTAGTCCGAGGTGGCGAGCTGAAAGCCGTGCTTGAACATCACCAGCGGCGCGCGGGCGCCGGCCGGCAGCGCGGGATCGAAGACCACCACGTTCGCGCCGCCCACAGTCGCCATGCTCTGGGACACGTCGAAGGGCCCCGTCCCGGCCGGCGTGGAGGTCGTCCCCGAGTCGGCGGGGGGCGTCCCCGAGTCGATGGCGGGGGTCGTCCCCGAGTCGGCGACGGTGGTGCTGCCGCCGTCGGTCGGCGCGCCGGCGTCGGTGGACGGGGAGCCGGCATCCCGCGCCGGAGCGACCCAACCGTCGATTGGCAGCGCCGCGTCGTTCGAGGGAGTCGGCAGGCCGCCGTCCGCAGAGGTGCTGGTGGAGCCGCAGCCGGTCAGGAGCGCGAGCGCGACGAGCGCAGGAAGTCGCATGGTGGAACCCTCCCCAAAAGTGAGAAGTCGGACTTCTCACAAGCGACAGGAGGATGCAACGGCGTGGACCCGGCGCGGCGTGAGATCCGTCAGTCGACCGGCCGCCGCCGAAGAGCGAGCCGTCTCCGAAAGAGCGAGCCGCCCCCGAAGAGCGAACCGCCCCCGAAAGAGCGAACCGCCCCCGAAAGAGCGAGCCGCCGCCGAAGAGCGAACCGCCCCCGAAAGAGCGAACCGCCGCCGAAGAGCGAACCGCGGTGGAGCGGGCGCTGCCGCGGATCGAAGCGCTCACGGCCGCGTCGCCGCCGCCGGACGGAACCGGCGCGGACGCGGTCGCACGGGCCGGCTACGTCCCGCACCGGGACGACGGATCCGGCATCGCGACGCGCGATCGATCATCGAGGCGCAGTCCGCGCCGGCAGCTCCAGGGTCCGGCTACTCGCCGAGCTGCTCGGCGAGGTAGCGCTCCTTGCCGACCTCGCGGATCACGTGGAGCTGGGCCTCGAGCCAGTCGATGCCGTCCTCTTCGCTGTCGAGGATCTTCTCGAGCAGGACGCGGGTGCCGTTGTCGCCGCGGTCGCGGGTGAGCGCGATGCCGCCGTTGAGCCGCTCGCGGGCCTCGATCTCGAGCTTGAGGTCCAGCTCGTGCTGCTCGGGCACGTCCTCGCCGACGCCGACAGGGTTCAGCCGCTGCATGTTCGGCACGCCGTCGAGGAAGAGGATGCGATCGATCACCCAGTCGGCGTGGTGCATCTCCTCGATGGACTCCTCACGCTTCTTCTTGGCGATCCGGTGATAGCCCCAGTTCTCACACATCTTCGCGTGGATGAAGTACTGGTTGATCGCCGTGAGCTCGTGAGTGAGGACCTCGTTGAGCAGGTCGATGACGTCGCTGTCGCCCTTCATGGGGCCGAACGCTAGAGCGCGGAGGGCGTGGCGTCCACCCCCAGATCACCTCCGTGGAGGGAATGGGGGGAAGACGCTACACGCCGCGTTCGGGCGCGCGGACGACCGGCAGTGTGACGCCGCCCGGGCTCGCCTCGATCTCGAGCAGGCGGTCGATCGCCGGTCGGCAACCGCCGCAGCCCGTGCCGGCTCCGCAGGCGGACCCGACGTCTTCCACGGTGCGCGCGCCGCTCTTGGCGGCCTCGCGAATCACCCGATCGTTGACCCGATGACAGTGACAGACGAGCACGACAGCTATCGATCTACGCCCGTCTAACTGAAAGTCAATCTCATTCTCATCCGGGGGCTGCCGTCGGGAGGCGTCCCCGCGCGGGCGGCGCGACGCCGATCCGACCAAACCGCTGTAATTGCATGACTTTTATACGCATCGCCGAAGCGGTCGTGCGCTCCTCGGAGCGACGGGAGGTCCCCGACCACGTCGGAGCGAACGCGCGCCGCCGGCCTGCTACGCTCCGCGGCCATGTCGCTGGAAGGCACGGCCCCCATGGCAGCGTCGCCGAGCGGCCGCGTCGCCGGGACCTACGCGGCGCTCCTCGCAGCGCTGGTGGCCGTGACGCTTCTGGCGCTCTTCACGGGCGCCGGCGACCTCTCGGATCCCGCGTTGCGCTCGGTCTACCTGGAGCTGCGGGTCACCCGCCTGAGCGCCGCGCTCTTGGCCGGCGGCGCGCTCTCGGTGGGCGGCGTGCTGGTGCAGGGCCTCTTCCGCAACCCGCTGGCGAGCCCTTCCATCCTCGGCACCACCGCCGGCGCGAGCTTCGGCGGCCAGTGCGCGTTGCTCGCCCAGGGCGCGGCGGCCGGGACGCTCCCGTGGCTGGCGCCGGAGATGGTCCTGCCCGTCGGCTGCCTGCTCGGCGCGCTCGGAAGCCTGGCGCTGGTGCTCGCGTTCGTCCGGCGGGGAACGGATCGCGTGGCGCTGCTGCTGATCGGCTTCGTCATCACGTCGCTGCTGCTCGCGATCGGCAGCTTCCTGACCAGCATCGCGCAGGAGCAGCACGAGCTCGGACGCGCCGTGCTGGCGTTCACCCTCGGCGGCGTCTCCGGCGCCGGCTGGGCGCACGTCCGGTTGGCGTTGCCGCTGGTGCTGGTCGGACTGGTCGCGGCGTTCGCGTGGGGACGGCCGGTGGACCTCTTGCTCAGCGGCGAGGAGGAAGCGGCCAGCCTCGGGGTGGACGTCACGCTCACCCGCCGCTGGGTCATCGTCTGGGTGGCGGTGCTCACGTCGGCGGCGGTCGCGCTGGGCGGCAACATCGCCTTCGTCGGGCTGGTGGTGCCGCACGCGCTCAGACCGCTGATCGGCGCCGCGCACCGGAGGCTGGTCCCGGCGGCGGCGCTGGCCGGAGGCGCGTTCTTGGCCGGCTGCGATCTGCTCACGCGCGCGCTTCCGACCCAGAGCGAGATCCCCCTCGGCGTGGTCACGGGCCTCGTCGGCGCCCCGCTCTTTCTCGTGCTCCTGCTCCGCGCCCGACGCGAGGACGCCGATGCCTGAAGCGGCGAAGCGTGCGAAGGATTGCCGCTACCGGGCCGGCCACGCGCTGGCCGCGGCGCTCTTCGGTCGCGGCCCGGCGCTCTGCTCCGTGCGTCGGCGAGCGAGCGGCTCGCGGCGCGGCGCAGGAGGTCGGCGATGACTGAGCCCATGCTCCGCGTGCGCGGTCTCTCGGTGCGTCGCGGGCGGCGGGTGGTGCTGCGCGACGTGGGCTTCGAAGCCGATGCGGGATCGATCACCTGCGTGCTCGGTCCGAACGGCGCCGGAAAGAGCACGCTGCTCAAGGCGGTGGCGGGGCTCTTGCCGTGCGAGGGAGAGCGGACGATTGGCGGCGCCGACATCGGGGCGATGAGCACGCACGAGCGGGCCAAGGCGATGGCCTACGTCCCGCAGCAGTCCGCGCTCGACGCGCCCCTCGACGTGGCCACGGTGGTCGCGCAGGGACGCTACGCACACACGGGCGGGCTTGGTGCGCCCTCGGCGAAGGACCGGGCGGCCGTCGGCGCCGCGCTGGCCCGGACGGATCTGAGCGCGCTGGCCGGCCGGCGCTTCGACCGGCTCTCGGTGGGCGAGCGCCGCCGCGTGCTCTTGGCGAGGGCGCTGGCGACCGAAGCGAAGATTGTGCTGCTCGACGAGCCGACCGCCGCCCTCGACGTCCGCCACGCGCTCGAGCTGCACGCGCTCCTGCGCGAGCTGGCGGACGACGGGTTCTGCGTGCTGGTCGTGCTGCACGCGCTCGACGACGCTCGCCGGCACACCGACCGAGCGCTCTTGATCGATCGCGGCGCGCTCCTCGCCTCCGGGCCGAGCGCGGAGGTCGTCGACGAGGAGCGCGTGCGCGACGTGTATGGCGTCGAGCTGGTCGAGAACGGGGCCCTCGGCTTCCACCTCGGAGCAGGCTCGTGAGGGATTGCGCCGAGGCCAGCGCGCACCCCGTCCCTGCCACCGCACCGGAGGGACATCGCAGCTCGCTCGGCTCCACGCTCGGAGCGCGCGCGTGAAGGCCGGGCTCGCCAACGGCCTGGCGCTGGCGCTGGCCCTCGCGGCATCGGTGGTGCCGGCGCTCGGCTCCCGCAACGCCCTGCCGAGCGAAGGGCTGCAGGACGCGACGGGCGCCCGAGTGCCAGTGCGCGCCTACCGCCGCATCGCGTCCGCGAGCACGGTGGCCGATCGCCTGCTGCTGGAGCTCTGCGCGCCCGATCGGGTGATCGCCTTCACCGCCGCCACGCTCGACGGTCCGGAGGGCTACCGCTACGGAGAGCGCGCGCGCATCGAGCGGCTCGACGACGTGGAGCGCATCGTCCGGTTGAAGCCCGATCTGCTCCTGGTGAACAACGTGGCCGACCCGCGGCGGGTCCAGCGCCTGCGGGACGCCGGGCTGACCCTCTTCGACCTCGGCCCCATCGGCGGCGCGGCCACGCTGCCGGACGACGCGCGCCGGGTGGCCGCGTTCTGCGGCGCGCCGGAGCGGGCCGAGCGCTGGATCGCGTCATGGCAGAGCCGGCTCTCGGCCATCGCGCGGGACGTCCCTCATGCGCGGCGACGCCGCGGCCTCTACCTCGCGATCTACGCCGGGCGCCTCTACGGCGGCACGCGCGGGAGCAGCTTCCACGACGTGCTGCGCTCCGGCGGCCTCCGCGACGTGGCCGCAGACGCATACGAAGGCTGGCCGCAGTACCGCGACGAGCAGGTCCTCGCGCTCGATCCGGACGTCCTCGTCACGCGCCGCGGGATGGGCCCTGCCCTCTGCCGGCGACCCGCGCTCACCGACCTGCGCGCGTGCCGGAACGACGGCGTGGTCGAGATCGACGGCGCCCTCCTCGACGCCCCCGGCCCCGGCATCCTCGACGCCGCGGAGGCCGTCCACGCCGCCGTCTACGAATGACCGCCGGCTGTAGCGTCCCCGCCGAGGGACCGGTGCGAGCTCAGCCGCAGCCGTTGCAGAGGCCGCGGATCTGGATCTCGACCTTCTTGCGGCGCACGGCGCGAGGGACGCCGCGCACCGCCCGCAGGTCGACCGCCTCTTCCGGCAGGCAGCGGACCTCACCACACCCGCTGCACACGAAGTGCGGGTGCGCGGCCTCGTCGTGGCGCTCGCGGCCGGCGAGCTCGAAGCGCCACAGGTGGTCGCCCAGATCGGTGCGCGTGGCCAGGCCGACGTCCGTCAGGTCGATCAGGTTGCGGTAGAGCGTGGCGCGGTCGAAGTCGTGGTCGGACAACCGCTCGCATACGTCTGCGTGCGTGAGCGGGCCGTCCGCCTCCATGAGGCAGCGCAGCACCGCCGCCCGGGCCGAGGTCGCGCGGAGCCCCGACGCGCGGAGCGTCTGCTTGAGCGCTTGGGGGCTGGCGTTCTCGGACACGGCCGTTCAGGTATACCCGGCGTGTACCCGGGGCACAACGCGAGAGCACGCCCCGCTCCGTCATGCTATGGAAAAGCGCCAGTTGTCGTAATCGAATTGCATCAGTCATGCTCTTGCCGGTCGCGATCGCCTTCTCGTCCCACATCGCCGGAGCCCTCCTCGGCCTCGGCGGGCGCTTCCGCTCCTTGGCGGCGCTGCGGACGTTCGCGCTGGTCAGCGCGCTGGCCATCGTGCTCTCACAGCTCCTGCCCGAGGCGCTGGGCGGCGCCGGATTGTGGGCGCTGCCGATCTTCGCGCTGGCGAGCGCGATGCCGACCGCGCTCTCGAAGATCTCGCTCCGGGTGGGACGCGCGAGCGACGCGGTCGGGCTCGAGCTCGGCTACGTGGGGCTCTTGATCCACAAGGTGGCCGACGGCGTGGGGTTGGCGACGTTCACCGGCCCGCACCACGACGGTCACACCCACGGCGACATCCTCTTCGCGCTCTCGGCCCACACCATCCCGGTGGTGGCGCTGGTCGCCCTCGCCTACCAGGCTCGCTCCGGCTGGCGCGCGGCCGCGTTCCGCGTCGGCGGGCTCTTGGCGGCGACGCTGCTCGGCGTGACGGCGACGGGGCTCTTGCCGACCGAGGCCTTCGCGCGCTTCGAGCCGTGGATCACCGCCGCGGTCGGCGGGCTGCTCCTGCACGTGGTGGTGCACGACTGGAAGGCGGAGAGCGGGCCGCGCGGGACACGCGAGCAGCTCGTCGATCTGGTCGCGGTGCTGGCGGGCGTCGGGCTGGTGCTGGTCGGCGGACACGAGCACGAGGGGGCGAGCGTCCGGGCGGGCGTGGCCCAGGCGCTGGTCGAGCTCTCGCTGGAGACGGCGCCCGCCTTGCTCTTCGGGCTGGTGATCGGAGCGCTGATCGCGGCTTGGAGCTCGGGCCGGCTGCCTTCCCGCTGGCTGCGCGGCGGTCCCTTCCGGCAGGCGGTGGTGGGCGCGGCCGTCGGAGCGCCGATCCCCATCTGCGCGTGCGGCGTGCTCCCGCTGGCGCACACGCTGCGGCGTCGCGGCGCGGGGCCGGCGCTGGTGGTCGCGTTCCTGCTGGCCACGCCGGAGCTCGGCGTGGAGACCTTCGCCCTGACCGGCCGGCTGCTCGGCTGGCCCTTCGCGGTGATGCGGCTCGGAGCGGCGCTTCTCTTGGCCATGATCGCGGCGCTGGCGGTGCACCGCGGGGCGCCGCGCGAGGCTGTGCACGAGGTGCGCGAGGGCGGCGAGAAGGCGAGCGGCCCCTTCATCGTGCGGGCGCTCTCCAACTTCGACGAGCTGGTGCACCACATCGCGCCGTGGACGGTGGTGGGACTGATCGCCGCCGCCTACGTGCAGGCGACGCTGGGCGACCGCGCGCTCGACGGACTGAGGCCCTTCGGGCTCGACATCCTGATCGTCACGCTGCTGGCGGTGCCGAGCTACGTCTGCGCCGCGTCGGCCACGCCGCTGGCAGCGGTGCTCTTGGCCAAGGGGCTGAGCCCGGGCGCCGTGCTGGTCGGGCTCCTGCTCGGGCCGGCGACGAACATCGCCACCGTCGGCTTTCTGCGCAAGAGCTACGGCGGGCGCGCGGCCGCGTCCGGGGTGGTGGCGCTGGTCCTCGGCGCGTGGGCGCTGGCGCTGGCGCTGGACGCGAGCGGCTTCTCGGTGGTGCCGGCCGTCGAGGCGGCCAGCGCGCACGACCACGCGTGGATCGCCTGGGTAGCCGCGGCGCTCTTGGCGGTGGCGCTGCTCCGCAGCATCGCGCGCGCCGGTCTGCGCGGCTGGCTGGCCAGCCTCGGCGAGTCCCTCGGCACGGGAGGTGGCGACGACGGCTGCGACGACGGTTGCGGCCACGACCACGGACACGCCGATCACGCGCACGGATGCGACGACGGATGCGACGACGGCTGCGACGATGGTTGCGGCCACGACCACGCCGATCACGCGCACGGATGCGACGGCGGCCACGACCACGCCGACCACGCGCACGGATGCGACGGCGGCCACGAGCACGCCGACCACGCCCACGGATGCCGCGACGACCACGACCAGGCGGTAGCGGTGCTCGAGCGCGACGCGTCGTGACCGAGCCCGCGCTCGACGTAGCGCTCGCACCGGAGGCGCCGCCGCGATCGCGGGCGAGGCTGTGGGTCGCCCTCCGCGTGGTGCTGGCGCTGGCCGGCGTGGGTGCCGTCGTGCTGGTCGTTCGCGACGTCGGCCCCGAGGCCATCGCCCGCGTGCTCGTACCGGCGCTCGCCTGGTTGCCGCTGGCGCTCGCGTTCGAGCTCGGTCGGGTGGCCGCGGACGCGGTCGCGAGCCAGCTCACGCTGGAGCCCGAGCGGCGTGTGCCGGCGCTGCCGATGTTCGCCGCGCACCTGGTCGCGTTCGCGGTGATGGGCGTGGCGCCCGCGGGGCGCGCGACGGCGGAGGCGGTGAAAGCGAGCTTGCTCGCGCGCTGGACCGGCGGCGGCTCGGCGGCGGCGCTCGGGACGGCGAACCAGGCCAACACGCTGATCTCCTCGGGCACCTTCTCGATCGCCTGCCTCGCGGCGGCGTGGGTGACGAGCGGCGCGTCGCTCTTGACCTGGGCGCTCTTGGCGCACGTCCTCACGTTGAACGTGTGCGGCCTGGCGATCCGCGCGGCGGCTCGCTACGAGCGCGTCGGCGCCGCGCTGACGAAACGCTTTCCGAAGCTGGCGCCGCACGTGGAGGCGTTCCACGCGACCTCGCGCGCCACCTCGCTCTTCCCGCCGGGCCCCGTGCTCACGATGATGCTCGGGCGGACCCTTCAGACCGCGCACTTCGCGGTGCTGGCGGCGGCGGTAGGCGCCCAGCCCGGCGTGGTGGAGGCGCTCGCGCTCCACGGTGTGTACCTCGTCGTGGCGGCGATCGGCGTGATGATCCCCGGCCAGCTCGGCGCGAGCGAGGGCGCGTTCGCGCTGGCGGCGGGGACGCTGCACGCCACGGTGGCGCAGGCGACCGCCATCGCGCTCCTCGCCCACGTCGTGCAGCTCGTGCTCGTGGTCACCGGCTTCGTCGTGCTCGCCCTCTGGCGCTCGGGACCGAGGCGTCGCTGAAGGGCGTCCACGGAATCTCCCGTCGCCTGCGGCCGCTCCGACCCCATCCGCAGCGTTGCCGTTCGTCGCGCTGCGTTCGCACGACTCGTCACGGCGCCGCGACGCGGGGACCGTCTCCATCGCGGTCCGGCTCGCCGACAGCCTCTCGAGCCCGCTCACGTCCGTTGACAGCAAGCACGTCGTTCGGGAGCCTCCCCGTCGATGACTCCCTTCATCGAGGGCGGCTGGACCATGTACCCCATCTTGGCCTGCGCGCTCATGGCGCACCCGCTGGCCATCGCGGCGGTGGTCGGGGCGTTCTTCGCCAAGCGGCGCGCGTTGGCGATCGGGTTCGCGAGCGCGGCGCTCCTGACGGCCCTCACCACGGCGGCGGTCGGCGTGTTCGGCTACTTCTACGCGATGAACGTCGTGAACGCCGCGCTGGCCACCGTGGACCCCGCAGCACGGGAGATGTTGCACGCAGAGGGCCAGCGCGAGGCGAGCTGGAACCTCATCTGCGGCGCGCTCGGCTGTGCGCTCCCGCTCCTGCTCGCCATCGCCGGCTTGGTGCGCGGCTTCACGCTGGGCGATCGGAGAGCCGCCTCACGCTGAATCGCTCGTCCTGCCCGAAAGCCTCCTCGCGAGGTTCTTCGACGGACTGCTACGCACCGCACGTCAGCGTGAGCTCGGCACACCCGGCTTCGTCCGACCCATCCGGACAGAGCGTCCATCCGTCGCAGCGGCGCGAGGACCCCTCGGGATAGGTGAACGTCGTGCCGTCGTCGCATCGGTACTCGGGGCAGTCCTGTTCATCCGAGCCGTCGGCACACGCCATGTAGCCGTCGCAGCGAATCGAGCTGTCGATCGGCATGGTGCCGCCCCAGCGGGACTCGCAGCTCGGGCAGCCCTGCTCGTCGCTCCCGTCCGGGCAGTCCCAGCGCCCGTCGCACGCCGCGCCGGTCGTCGTGCTTCCGTCCATGCACGCCAGCGTCGGGCAGCCACGCTCGTCCTCCCCGCCCGCGCACTGCATCGCGCCATCGCAGACGTCCTCGACCGCGATCAGGGTCCCGTCGTCGCAGTGATGCGCGCAGCGCTCGTCGCAACGGCGCAAGAGATCGATGGAGGTGCCGCAGAGCGCGCCCTGGAGCTCCGCGCAGCTCGCACCGTCGAGGCACTGCCGGTAGCAGTCGGTGGGCTGATAGAAGCGACCGGTCACGCGCGTCCCGACATCGCCGTCGCTCAAGAGCCCGCACTCCGAGAGCTTGGCCGTGACAGGCGCTCCGGCGGAGCACCCCGCCGCGAACGTGATCATCAGCACCGCGTGCACCGCCTGGGTCTGGCCTTTGCGCGTCGTCATCGTCGGGCTCGCTCCAGCACGTCGTGTGCCTTCGCGCGGAACGCCTGCGACGCGCCCCGAGCGAAGCGAGGAGCGGGCGAAATCGCCCGCCGTGTGCCGCAGTGAGCCGGCTGCACGCTTGCGAAGCCCGCATTGCCCGCGACGTCGCATGGCCCGGAACCTGCTGTGGCCAGCGTCGTCTTTTTGCTCGACGAGGTCCTTCGACATGCGTAACGCATCGCTCATCTTCGCCGCCGCGCTCTCCGCGCTGGTCCTGGCGCCCCGCCCCGCACACGCCTGCGGCGGCCTCTTCTGCGACAGCTCGCGGCCGGTCAATCAGTCCGCCGAGCGCATCGTGTTCGCGCGCGGCGCGGACGGGAGCGTGACGGCAATCATCCAGATCCAGTACTCGGGCCTGGCCGAGCACTTCGGGTGGGTTCTGCCGGTCGCCGGTAGCCCGGACGTGGGCGTCTCGTCCAACGCGGCGTTCACGCGCCTGCAGCAGGCGACGAACCCGCAGTACACGCTGAACACGACGGTCGAAGGTACTTGCAGCGACAGCGGTGGCCTGCGCGGCGTCCCCGGCGCGTTCAGCGGTGCCGTCGACGCCGGCGCGGCGATGTCCGATGGCGGCGGCCCGCCGGTCAGCGTCATCGACTCGGGCTCCGTCGGTCCCTACGACTACGTGATCATCTCCGTCAATCCCACGGCCACGCCGCTCTCGACGGTCGCCGTCGACTGGCTCCACGCGCAGAACTACGACATCGACGACGCCGGCGCGGCGCTCCTCGAGCCCTATCTCGAGGGCGGCATGAACCTGCTCGCGTTCCGCCTCACGAAGGGCAACGACACGGGCTCGATCCGCCCGGTGACGATCGGCTTCGGCACCGGCCTCGCGTCGATCCCGATCCGGCCCACCGCCGTGGCCACGGTGGAGAACATGGGCGTCATGGTCTGGGTGCTCGGCGAGCATCGCGCGGTCCCCGCCAACTACATGTCGCTCGAGCTGAACGAGGCGCTGATCAACTGGCTCAACCCGAGCAGCAACTACAACGACGTGGTGAACGCGGCCGCCGACCAGGCGGGTGGTCAGGGCTTCGTGACGGAGATGGCGGGCGACGCCAGCCCGCTGCCCGACGTCATCTTCGCGCCCTGGGAGCGCGACCAATGGAGCAACATCCAGGGGCAGTCGTGGACGGGCCGGGAGGGCGAGCTCCTCTCGAACACGCTCGGCACGCTCGGCGGTCTCGACGGCATGCGTGACGCGCTGTCCGGGAACCTCCCCCTGCCGGCGGGCACGACCCTCGATCAGGTGCTCACCTGCGTCAGCTGCTACTTCGACCCGAGCACCACCGACATCGACGGCTTCGACCCGGCCGCCTTCCTCGACGCGGTTCAGCAGGACGTGATCGACCCCATGGAGGCCACGCGCGCGCTCTTCGAGGCGCAGCCCTACATCACGCGTTTCTACACGACGATGTCGGCCGCCGAGATGACCCGCGACCCCTCGTTCGACTTCAACGCGGACCTCGGTGACGTCTCGAACGCGCACACCGCCGACCGGGTGATCGAGTGCTCGCCCAGCGTCAACCAGAGCGAGGCTCCCTGGCGCGTGGTCTTGAGCAGCGGTGACACCGTGCGCGGCACCGGCACCACCTGGCCCTTCACGGTGGGCGACGGCGCGATGCCCGCCAACGCCCGCATCCTCCGCGTGGGCACGACGGGCAGCGGCAACGTCCTCACCGACAACACCGACACCATCGCCGCGGCCCTGCACACGCACAACGCGACGGTCGACGGGCCGCCCCATTCGGGCTGCCAGAATCGCGCTCGGCGCCGACGCGCCGCTCGGACCGCTCGCGCTGCTCGGGCTCGCCGCCGCGCTGCTCGGACGCCGCCGGGTGGCGCGGAGGAGCTGAACCGATGCGCGCGCGAGCCGTCGCGTCGTCCCGAAGCTCGAAGCGCGGTCTGCAGCGACCCGGATCGAGCTTCCGGCCGCCGGCGCTCGTCCTCGCCGAGCTCGTCCTCGCCGCGCTCGTCGTCGCCACGGGCTGCGCCTCCCAGGTCGACCACCAGGGGGCGAGCCTGGAGCTCGGCACCGGCACCGTGCAGTTCGAGTCTGTCGAGGACGGCGACACCCTGCCCATGATCCACGGCATCCAGGGCGGCTGGCACGTCTGGGTCGCGGTCCAAGTGAACAATCCGACGATGGACGCCGGCAGCCTCACGATCGAGCTCCAGCCCGCCGACGAGAGCGCGCCGCCCCAGACCACCAGCCTCGGCGTGCGCTTCGATCCGCCCGACGCCGAGGGCGGCAGGAGCTATCTCGGCTGGCCCGCCATCCTCGCCGATCCCTCGTGCTCGATGGGCCAGCTCCTCCACGTCAGCGCGACCCTGACGACCCCGGCCGGCGAGACGCTGAGCGCGGACCGCTTCATCGTGCCCGGCCCGGGCGACGACCCGCCGCCCGCCTGCTCGCGCTGAGCTCCCGCGGCGTGTCGCGAGCGCATCGGGATGGCACGCTCGCGTGGCATGAGCTCGATCCCGCTCTCGGCATGGCTGGAGGTCGGCGCAGCCGACACCGGCGTCACGCGCGTCCGCGTCAATCCCAGCCCTGGCGGCGGGTTCATCATCCTCACCGAGGAGACGGCGGGCACGTTCGACG
The DNA here is from genome assembly GCA_963832725.1 of uncultured Pseudomonadota bacterium. Classification (GTDB taxonomy): domain Bacteria; phylum Myxococcota_A; class Polyangia; order Polyangiales; family Sandaracinaceae; genus JAEZBP01. The sequence continues at coordinate 444,403 of CAWHVG010000002.1, read as the reverse complement.
TCTGGGTGGAGACGGTGGACGAAGTGCGCGACTCGTTGGCAGACCTCGGCGTCTCACGGGACGAGCGCTGCGTGTAGCGGAGGATGACGGCGACGCCGCGCCTTTCGTGGGGCCGACCGACCTCTTCTCCTCCCGGCCTTCCGCCGTCTCGACCTCGTCGTAGTACGACGAACCGGAAGTTCGGTCCGTCGGACAGTGTGGGATGGGAGCCCCGCTTGCGGGGGAGGGTTGCCAGACGCTGCAAGGAAACCCGGATCGGACTTCCGGGCGTCGATAGTAGTCGGCAACGTTTTGGCGCTGCGCGGCGGTCGGCCGCCGGCATTGGCCGGGGGGGAGGTGACCGGCACCCGGCGCCGGCTGTGAATCGTTCCGACGGGGGGGGCGGCCCCCCCTTCGTCGTGGTCTCGGAGCCTCGACCGGGCCCCTCGAGGCGGCGGCCGGCGGACTCGGAGCGCCGAGAGGACGTCCGCACCCTCCCAATCTCTTCCTCCACACCCGCCCGAGATCACCCGGGCCGTCGAAAATTCGATTCGACACCCCGCTCGAATCAGCGCGTACGCGAAAACTGCGCCCCGACGCCGGGTTTGGACAGCCGCGACCTCAATCCGGCGGCCTCGACCCCCCGCCCGAGACCTCGCGGACCTCGCCGGCGGCGTGTCGACACCCCGCTTCCGAGGTCGAGGTGGCTCTCTCGGCTGCCTCGAATTTGTTTTTGAGAGGTCGGGCTGCCTTTTTGGGGGGTGTGCACACCGCCGTGGACCGATCGCGGTGATGTCCGGGTGGGGTCGAGGAGCGATCCGGACGCTCGCGAGCGTTCGAGCCGGGGGTCGAGACTCGATCCGATGCCTCCGCCCTGTCCCGGGCTGCGCCTGCAGTCGGTTCCGAGGCGCTCGCGCCGCCCTCGTGGGGCGACACGTGGTGACATCGGCTGCGGTGGCCGAGTGCCCGGCGCCGATTCCGCGTCGTGCCGCGACCGGAAACGCGCACCCGGCTGGCCCCGCGGCTTGGGTTGAGTCGTGCAGGAGCTCCGTGCCCCATCGTCTCGAAAGAATGACCCAACGAAAGCTCCATTGTGTGTTGCCACGTCTCGGCGAAGAGGCCGCGATGGATGATACGACCGCTTCGACCGGCCGGGCGCGTACCTCGAGACACGCGACGCACATGAGCCTCTGGCACGAGCGCGATGACCGCGAATGATCGCCGTCCGTTTTCGCGGGATCAGTCGTAGGACTCGGTGCGAACGCGGTAGCCGAGGCGCCCCATTCGGGCGCGCACATCGGCCACCATCCCGGGGTGGCCGCAGGCGTAGACGACGACTCGATCCGCCGCGAGGGCGTGTCTCTCGACGTGCGCGTCGAGGTGATCGGTGACCCGCCCGGCCGCGCCGCTCCAACCCGCGCTGCGCGCGTCTTCGGGACCACTGACGGTGGGCAGATACGTGACCGCGGGAGACGCGCTCAGCTCGTCGGCGTAGCCGAGCTCGTCGGCGTGAGTGGCGCCGTGCAGGACATGGAAGCGGTCTTTCACGCCCGCGTGGACGGCCGCGCGGGTCATGCTCACGAAGGGCGCGATGCCCGTGACGGTGGCGACCATCAGGTGCTCGCTCGCTTCCGGGTCGAGCGCGAACGAACCGCTGACGCCGGTGACCCGCACCGTGTCCCCTTCCTCGAGCGCGAAGAGCTCCGGCGTGAACGCGCCTCCGGGCTGATGCTCCACGAAGAGCTCCAACCAGCGCTGATGCGGCGCCGAGCAGATGCTGTACTTGCGGCTCACTCCGCCGATCGCGAGCTTCAGGTGCTGCCCCGGCGTGAACCGAAAACCGGCGGGACGCTCGAGGCGCAGGCGCAGCAGGTCGTCGGTGAGCGCGCGCCGCTCCAGGATCCGAACCTCGCCCGCGCGGCCGCCCGCAGGCCCTCGAAGCGCCGCGGCCAACGCGGGATCGCGCACCTCGCGCGCGCTGGCACGCCGGCGCTCGAAGCGCCCCAGTCGGAACCGGAGAAGCTGGATCGGATCCACCACGACACCGCCCTACTATCCCCCGCTGGTGCCTGCGGCAACGAGCGCTCCACGGCACGCCCGTCCCGGGCATCAAAGCATTCGGCGTCACGCGCCCACGTGCCTGCGCATCGCTTCGAGCCACCCCCGGACCGTGTCCGCGTCGACCGGCTCGGAGAAGACGGGCGTCACCGCCGCAACCGAGGTGCACATCCGTCGCGGCCCCCGGCAGGAGCAAAGGCGGTACGGAGGCCGGGCGAGCAGGTTCATCGCGCGACAGTATCACAGAGAGGACAGAGCAACTCCGAAAAGAAAGGAGAGGTCAGCCCCGTCTCGATCAATTGCAGCTCGATCAGTTGCAGCTCGATCAGTTGCAGCTCGCGACTTGGGTGGTGGCGTCGATGGAGCAGGTCTGAGTGGTCAGACACGGCGAGTTGCCGCTACCGCCGAGCGCGCCGTAGGCCCCGCCGGGCGGGAAGTTGCAGTTGACCGCGTGCTCGCCACCGTTCCTCTGAGCACAGTAGCCCTGGGCCGTGAGCCCGACGCATTCGTTGCCCGAGTCGTAGTCGGCCGCGGAGGGGCACGGCCCCGAAAGGCAATAGTCCGCGCAGCTCGGCAGGGCCAGGAGCGCGCCGAGCGCGAGCAAGATGATTGAGGCTCGATGGATCATACACACCACCACGGTTCGATGTCGGCCTGTCGGCCACACGACGCTACCGTGTGTGACCTTGCCGCACAACAGAATAATCTACCACGACATCCTGCTTTGCTCCACGGCACTTCCGAACGGAAGAAGGGGTGGTGAAGCAATGGCGCCGCGAAGGGTAGCGGACGTTAGGGCCCGCGAATGGGTAAGTCCGCCGCATCGAGGGCGCCGGTGCGCCTCGCTGGCAAAGCGCGACGACCGAAGATACGCAAGTCTCTGAGGGAGGAGCAACGCCGCCAGCGAGGATGCAGTGGCGCCCGAATGCAGGAATTACCCGTTCGCGGGCCCTTACCATCGCCCTACTGCTCGAGCCGGTCGTGCCCCGGCGGTGACCGGGAGAGGCAAAGGAACGCGAACGCGGTGAATCGCGTGGCGAGCTTCGGCTCAGCCTTCGGCCGCTTCCACGGTGGGCGCCTCGGCCAGCGCCATGCCGCGGTCGAGCCCGGTCGGCGCGCTGGCGATGTCGTCGTCGTCGGATGCGGTGTGCGCCTCCCACCACGCGTCGATGTCCTCGAGGGAAGCGGGCGCGCGGCGGGCGAGGTTGCGGAGCGAGCGTTCCAGGGTCGAAGCGCTCGGTCGTTCGTCGGGCGACTTCGCGAGGCAACGCATCAGCAGGGCGTCGAGGGCGGGCGAGACCTCCGCGTGCGCGGAAGGCGGCTTCGGCGTGTCGAGCACGTGCGCGGTGACTTGCGCGATCGGGCTCGGCCGATCGCCGAAGACGAAACGGCCGGTCAACAGCCAGTAGCCGACGCAACCGAGCGCGTAGACGTCGGACGCCCTTCGGTCGCGACCGCGGGCGAGATTCTTGTGCCATTCGCCCGAAGGGCTAGGGGCGAGCGGGCAGCGCTGCTCGCGTGGCCGGCGCGCGGGAGGTCGACATGGCGAAGCTCGTGCTCATCACGGGAGGGGCCGGGTTCATCGGCTCGCACCTCGCGGACGAGCTCTTGGGACAGGGATACCGCGTGCGGGCGCTCGACGTGCTCAGCCCGCAGGTCCACGGTGCGTCCCGCGAGCGCCCCCGCCACCTCGACCCTCGCGTGGAGCTCATCGTCGGAGACGTCACCGACGAGGTGGCCGTGCGCGAGGCCCTCGAAGGCGTCGACGCGGTCTTCCACTTCGCTGCCACGGACGGTGTCGGCCGGAGCATGTACGAGGCGGTCGAGTACGCGCGCACGAACACGCTCGGCACCGCCGTCCTCCTCTCCGCGCTCGAACGCCGGCCGATCTCGCGCCTGATTGTCGCCTCGAGCATGAGCATCTACGGCGAAGGCCGCTACGTGGACGGCGACGGCCGGACCCACGACGACGTGGACCGCACGATTGAGGACCTCTCCGCCGGCCGCTGGGAGCCCGCCGAGGGTCGGCTTCGGCCCGTGCCGACGCCCGAGTCGAAGCCACCGCGCCTCAGCTCGGTCTACGCGCTGAGCAAGCTCGATCAGGAGCGGATGAGCCTCATCCTCGGTCGCGCCTATCGGATCCCCTGCGTGGCCCTGCGCTTCTTCGACGTCTACGGACCGCGGCAATCGCTCGAGAACCCTCACGCCGGCGTGCTGGCCAGCTTCGCCGCGCGCCTCTTGAACGGAAGAGCGCCGCTGATCTTCGAGGACGGCCGCCAGCAACGCGACTTCGTGAACGTGCACGACGTGGTCCACGCCTGCCGGCTGGCGCTGGAGTCCGAGCGCGCGCCCGGCCGAACGTACAACGTCGGCAGCGGCCGGCCGGTGACGGTGTCCGATGTCGCCGAGCGCATGGCGCGGGTGCTCGGGCGCGAGGACCTGAGCGCGGAGATCACCGGTCGCCATCGGATGGGCGACATCCGCCATTGCTTCGCTGACATCGAGAGGGCGCGCGCCGAGCTCGGCTACCGGCCGCGCGTCTCGCTGGACGACGGAATCCGCGGGCTGGCCGGATGGCTCCGAGGGCGGGTGGCCGACGACCGCGCCGAGGAGGCGCAGCGCGAGCTGACTCGCCGGGGGTTGACGCTATGAGGCTGGACGATACTGGCAGGCCGGACGACAGCGCGCGACGCGCCGACGTCGTTCACCTCGGCCCTCACACGGTCGGGATCGCAGAGCGCTTCCGCATCGGCGAGCGCGCGCGCGTGGCGCAGGTCCTCGAGAGCATGGAGGCGCTCGGTGTCTCGGATCTCCGGCTCGCGATCGCGTGGGCCGACGACGTGACGGACGAGGGCGCGCGCTTCCACGACTGGCTGCTGCCGACGCTGGCCGCGCGCGTTCGCGTCGTGCCCTGCGTGGGAGAGACGCCGCCCTCGCTGGGCGTCGAGCCTCGGCGGGCCGCGCCGCCCCGCACGCCGAAGTCGTTCGAGATCTGGCTGGACGCCTTCCTGGACCGGCACGGTGAGCACTTCGAGCACGTGGAGCTCTGGGACGCGCCCAACGCCCGCGGCGGCTGGGACTCGCGCCTGGATCCGGATCGGATCGCGTTCGCCGCATGCATCCGCGCGGCCGCACGGAGGGTCCGCGCGCGAGGCAAGAAGGCGGTCCTCGGAGGCCTCCATCCGGTCGATCCGGACTTCCTGCGCCGGCTGGCGGACCGCGGCGTGCTCTCGTCCTTCGACGCTATCGGGCTGCACGTGCAGCCGGAGGTCAGCGAGCCGGAGTGGACGGGCTGGGCCCGCCCCGTGAACGACGTGCGGGCCGCGCTCGAGGAGCTCGGCGCGCGGGCGGAGGTGTGGATCACCGCCGGCGGCTACTCGACGTGGCGCCACGACGACGCGCGCCAGGCGCACGAGCTGCTCGAAGCGCTCGAGTCCGGCGCCGAGCGCCTCTACTGGCACGCGATGCACGACCTGCCCGAGCAGGCCGCCGGGCCGAGCGGTCCGCACGTCGACGAGCGGGAGTACGCCTTCGGTCTGCGGCGCGCCGACGGCACGCCGAAGCTGCTTCATCGGTGGTGGGCCGACGGTGGGCTGGCCAACGTCCGCGCGCAGGTCTCGTCTCTGCACGCGAGCGCGACGGGGCCGCGCCGCCGCCCGACCACCCTGATCACCGGTGGCGCGGGATTCATCGGCAGCAACCTCGCCCACGCGCTCCTCTCGCGCGGCGAGGACGTGCTCCTCTTCGACAACCTCTCCCGGCCGGGCGTCGAGCGGAACGTGCGCTGGCTCCGCGAGCAGCACGGCGAGCGCGTCCGGGTGGCGCCGGCCGACCTGCGCGATGCCTCCGCCCTTCGCGACGCGGTGCGCCACGCCGACCGGGTCTTCCACTTCGCGGCCCAGGTGGCGGTGACGACGAGCCTGCTCGCGCCGCGAGAGGACTTCGCGATCAACGCCGGTGGCACGCTGAGCCTCTTGGAGGCGCTGCGCGAGCTCGACGAGCCACCTCCCCTCGTCTTCACCTCGACCAACAAGGTCTACGGCGCGCTGGCGGACGTGCCGCTCAGCCATCGCGACGGCCGCTACACGCCACGCGATCCGGTCCTGCGCGCGAACGGCATCGGCGAGCGCCGCACGCTCGACTTCCACAGCCCCTACGGCTGCAGCAAGGGCGTCGCGGACCAGTACGTGCTGGACTACGCGCGCTGCTTCGGGCTGCCGGCGACCGTCTTCCGGATGAGCTGCATCTACGGGCCGCGGCAGCTCGGCAACGAGGAGCAGGGCTGGGTCGCGCACTTCCTCGCCCGCGCGCTCCGGCGCGAGTCGATCACCATCTACGGCGACGGAATGCAGATGCGCGACGTCCTCTACGTCGGAGACCTCGTCGACGCCTTCCTCCTGGCGAGCGCGCACATCGACGCGGTCCGGGGGCAGGCGTTCAACGTGGGCGGAGGACCGGAGAACGCGGTCAGCCTGCTGGATGTCCTCGAGCGGATCGAGCAGATGCTCGGCGAGAAGCCGGACGTGCGCTTCGGCGCATGGCGGCGGGGCGATCAACGCTACTACTGCTCGGACACGCGCAAGCTCCAGGAGACGATTGGCTGGCGACCGCGCACGAGCGTGGACGAGGGGCTCTCCCGGCTTCGGAGCTGGCTCGATCCGAGGCCGCGCGTCCCCCGCGCGGCGGGCGACGGGAGCGAGGCTTGAAAGCGCCGCGGTTCACGAAGACGGCCGCGCCGCTCGGCGGGACCCGGCTCGTGCCGACGTACGGTCCGCTCGCAGCGGGCGGCGACGTTCCTCCTGCGCGCCGGCGGGACCAAGGCTCCGGCCGGAGCGTCTCGGCGCACTGACCACGAGAGGGACTCGAGACGTGAACGTCGTCTTCTTCACCCACTCCCTGGCGAGCGACTGGAACCACGGCAACGCCCACTTCCTGCGGGGCGTCGTCACCGAGCTGGTCTCGCGTGGGCACGAAGTCCGCTGCTACGAGCGGCGCGACGCCAAGAGCGCCGAGAGCCTCGTGCGCGAGCACGGCGAGGCGAAGCTGGCGGAGGTCGGCGCCGTCTACCCGGCGCTCGACGTGCGGCGCTACGACGCCGGCGCGCTCGATCTCGACGAGGCGCTCGACCACGCCGACCTCGTGCTCGTCCACGAGCGGAACGATCCCGCGCTCGTCCGCGCGCTCGGTGAGCGGCGCGCGCACGGCGGCACCTTCCGCCTCCTCTTCCACGACACCGACCACCGCTCGGTCAGCGCACCGGAAGAGCTCGAACGCTACGATCTGTCCGGCTACGACGGAGCTCTCGTCTTCGGCGGCGCCCTGGCGCGCGTCTACGAAGACCGCGGCTGGGGCCGGCGCGCCTTCGTCTGGCACGAGGCGGCCGACGTCCGCGTGTTCCACCCGCGAAACGGGGAGCCCGAGGAGGGCGACCTGGTGTGGATCGGCAACTGGGGTGAGGGCGAGCGTGCCGCGGAGCTCACGGCGATGCTCTTCGAGCCCTGCCGCGCGCTGCGCCCGAGAGCGCGGGTCCACGGCGTGCGCTACCCGGACCACGCGCTCGCGAGCATGCGCTCGGCCGGCATCACCTACGGGGGCTGGTTGCCGAACTACGAGGTCCCCCGCGTCTTCGCGCGCCATCGGGTGACGGTGCACATCCCGCGACGCTTCTACCGCGAGCGCCTGCCGGGGATCCCGACCATCCGCCCCTTCGAGGCCCTGGCCTGCGGCATCCCGCTGATCAGCGCGCCCTGGGACGACGCCGAGGGCCTCTTCCGGGAGGGGACCGACTACCTCGTCGCCCGCGACACCGAGCAGATGACCGGCCTCCTCCGCGAGCTGATTGCCGACGCGGCGCTCCGACGCGAGCTCTCCGCCCGCGGGCGCGAAACGATCTTGGCGCGGCACACCTGCGCGCATCGGGTGGACGAGCTCCTCGCCATCGCGGCGGAGCTCGGGACCGCGATGAGCGCGCCGGGCGATGCCCACGCTCGAGGATCCCGATCGAGGGAGCCAACGGACCCGCGAGATCCTCCCGCGCGCCGGGGTGATGGAGCTCGCTGAAACAGCTTTTTCAACACCAGGAGGACTCACGATGGACGTGTGCATGGTGGGAACCGGCTACGTCGGTCTCGTCACGGGCGCAGGGCTCGCCGAGCTCGGCAACCGAGTCGTCTGCGCCGACGTCGAACCGGCGCGCGTCGAAGCGCTGAAGCGCGGTGAGCTGCCGATCTACGAGCCCGGGCTCGAGGACCTGGTCGCCCGCGGCGTCCGCGAGAAGCGGCTCTCGTTCACCGGCGACGTCGACGAGGCCATCGCCGGCGCGCAGACCGTGTTCATCACCGTCGGTACCCCGCCGCGCTCGGACGGTGGCGCGGATCTGTCGGCGGTGTTCGAGGTCGCCGAGCGCGTGGCCGTTCACGCGACGTGCGAGCTCGCGCTGGTGATGAAGAGCACCGTCCCCGTCGGCACCAACGCACGCATCCGCAAGATCGTGAGCGGCGCGAAGGTGCCCATCCACGTCATCAGCAACCCCGAGTTCCTCAAGGAAGGCGACGCCGTCAGCGACTTCCTGCGGCCCCACCGCGTCGTGGTGGGCTGCGATCCGGACGACATCTTCGCCAAGCGGGTGATGGCGCGGCTCTACCGGCCGCTCCAGCTCGACCGGGACCGCATGATCGTCATGGACCCGGCGAGCGCCGAGCTGACGAAGTACGTCGCGAACTCCATGCTGGCCTTGCGCATCTCGTTCATGAACGAGGTCGCGGCGCTCTGCGAGAAGGTCGGCGCCGACGCGCACATGGTCCGCTCCGGGGTCGGCTCGGACGCGCGGATCGGCTCCAAGTTCCTCTACGCCGGCCCCGGCTACGGCGGCTCCTGCTTCCCGAAGGACGTGCAGGCGCTGATCCACACCGCCCGCGAGCACGGGCTGGAGCTCGACCTCGCCTGCGCGACCCACCGGGTCAACGAGCGCCAGAAGGGCATCCTGATGCGCAAGCTCAAGGGTCACTTCGACGGCTTCGTCCGCGGGCGGCGCATCGCGCTCTGGGGCCTCGCGTTCAAGCCGCGCACCGACGACATCCGCGAGTCGCCGGCCCTGACGCTGATCGACTCGCTGCTCAGCGAGGGAGCGCAGGTCATCGCCCACGATCCGCAGGCCCTGAGAGCGGCGAAGCAGCGCTACGGAGCGGCGGACGTCTCGTTCGTGGAGGACGAGTACGCCGCGGCGGAGGGCGCGGACGCGCTGGTGCTGGTCACGGAGTGGACCCAGTATCGCAGCCCCGACTTCGACCGCCTCCGCGGCCTGATGAACGCGCCGCCGGTGCTGATCGACGGACGGAACGTCTGGTCGCAGTACGGCCTCTGCCAGCAGGGCTTCGTCTACGAGGGGATCGGCGTCAAAGGAACGAACGCCGGCGCACCGTGGTGATGCGAGACGGGCACCGCGGCCGAGGGACGCTCGACCGCGGTGCTCAGCGCGCTCAGTGACCAGCCCGCTCAGTGACCAGCCGGATCAGCGGCAGGTGCCCATGCGGCACCGCGTCCGGCCGGTGCACACGTTCCCGCACGCACCGCAGTTGCGCGGGTCGTAGTTCGTGTTGGTGCACATGCCGCCGCAGAGCGTGCCGCCGGTCGGGCAGGCCGCGCAGGTGCCCATCGCGCAGCGCTCGCCCGCGGCGCACGCGACGCCGCAGCCCCCGCAGTTCGACGGATCGTAGTTCGTGTAGACACACGCGCCGTCGCACTCGGTGGTGCCGAAGCCGCACATCGTGGTGCACGCGCCGCGGGAGCAGACCTGGCTCGCCGTGCACGCGTTGCCGCACGCGCCGCAGTTCATCGGATCGTTGTAGACGCTCACGCAGGTGCCCGAGCAGTTCTGCTGGCCGAAGCCGCAGGGCATGGCCACGCAGACGCCGGCGTTGCAGACGTCGCCGCTCGGGCAAGCGTTGCCGCAGCTGCCGCAGTTGGCCGCATCGGTCTGCGTGTCCACGCAGACGCCGGAGCAGTCGGTGGTCCCGCCGCCGCACGTCGCGGCGCATGTGCCGGCCGAGCAGACCTCTCCCGACGCACAGGCGTTGCCGCAGCTGCCGCAGTTGGCCGCGTCGGTCTGCATGTCCACGCAGGCGCCGCCGCAAGCCATGAGGCCGCCGGGACAGCCACACGAGCCCGCGGTGCACGACTCGCCGGCCGCGCACGCGTTCCCGCAGTCACCGCAGTTGGCCGGATCGCTGCTCGTGTCGACGCAGGCCGATCCGCAGGCCTGGAGGCCAGTGTCGCAGGCGCTCGTGCACGTGCCGAGGCTGCACACGTCGCTTCCGGTGCAGGCCGCTGCGCAGTCACCGCAGTTCATCGGATCGCTGAGCGGGTCGACACAGGTCCCTCCGCAGTCGACCTGACCGGAGGGGCAGGAGGGACCGCCGTCGGAGCTCATCCCGCCGCCGTCTCCGCCAGCGCCGCCGCCGTCTCCGCCAGCGCCGCCGCCGTCGGCGTTCATGCCGCCGCCGTCTCCCCCGCTCCCGCCGCCGTCTCCCCCGCTCCCGCCGCCGTCTCCCCCGCTCCCGCCGCCGTCGCTCTGGCTCGCGTCCATTCCCGAGCCGCCGTCACCGTTGTCGTTACCGCCGCCGCAAGCCGACAACGCGAACCCGAGCGCGACCAGCGCGCTCATCCACTGAACCTTCTGCATGCCAAGCCCTCCTGTTTCAGGGTCCTTCGGCATACGAGCCAGGCCCACAGCGGGAGACGCGCGCGCGATCGCTTCGAACAACCCACAAACCCGACGTACTTGGTCGACAATGCGCTCCGGTACGGCCGAGGGGGCTCATCTGACGTCTCGCCCCGGCCTTTCGTCGAGATGCGGGCCGCGCGAACGCCTCCTGGGATCGGGAGGTTGAAGCGTCACCGAGCGCATGAAGCGGACGGCCCGTCTCGACCGTGCCGGGGGCTCGGCGGCGGTGACGATCCGATTGCGCGCTTGCGTGGCGAGCGGCCGTGTCCCACTTGATCGCCATGCGGATCGGCATCGTGGGGTTGGGGTGGGTCGGCTCGAGCGTGGCGAGCTCCATCCTCTGGAACGGGATCGCCAACGAGCTCTTGCTGGCCGACGCGAAGCCGGGGCTGGCCGAGGGCGAGGCGATGGACCTCGCGCACGGCTCCTCGTTCTACCCGACCGCAGAGGTACGCGCGGTGGGCTCGGTGGCCGAGATGAGGGACGCCGACGCCATCGTGATCGCCGCCGGCCGGGGTGGCGCGCCGTCCGAGACCCGGCTGGATTTGGTGCGCGACAACGCGAGGGTCGTCACCTCGATCGCCGAGGAGCTGCGCGGCTTTGGCGGCGTGCTGGTGCTGGTGACCAACCCGGTCGACGTGCTCACGCAGCTGGCGACGGAGGTCTCCGGGCTGCCGCCGGCGCGGGTGATCGGCACCGGCACCATGCTCGACACGGCGCGGCTGCGTCACGTGGTCGGCCGCGAGCTCTCGATCGAGCCGCGCTCGGTGCACGCGCAGGTCGTCGGTGAGCACGGCGACTCGGAGGTCGTGCTCTGGTCCGGCGCGCGGGTGGGCGGCGTGCCGCTCCGGAGCTGGAAGGGCTGGGACGCCGCGCGCGAGAGCGAGGTAGCCGGTGAGGTCCGCGGTGCGGCCTACGAGATCATCCGCCGCAAAGGCGCCACCAACCACGCCATCGGGCTGGTGACCGCCGCGCTCTTGCGCTGGATGCTCCGTGGCGAGCGGCGCGTGCTCACCGTGTCGCGGGTCCAAGAGGGGACCTGCGGCATTCGCGACGTGGCGCTCTCGCTGCCCTGCGTGGTCGGCCGGGAAGGAGCGACTTCGGTGCTCGAGCCCGAGATGAGCGCGTCCGAGCGCGAGGCCCTCCTCGCCTCGACCGAGACCCTGCGCGGCGCGGTGCGCAGCGTGGCGCCCTGAGCGCGCGCTGGCCGCGTTCCCACGACGCGAGCGGCGTCAGCGACCCGCAGGTTCGCGCACCCGCGTGGAGAGTGGCAGCTGGCGTGGGAAGCATTTGCGTCCCGTCCCTCCACGCTCGCCTCGCTCGAACCCCACCCGAACCGCTTCTTCGCGGCCGGATTCCACCGTGCTCGCTGTCGCCTGCTCCTGGGCCACCTCCGCGAGCGCCGATCGCCCTCGGAGGCTCAGCCGAGCGCCGGGTAGTCCGTGTAACCCTCGGATCCGGGCGTGTAGAAGAGGTCGAAACGCGGCGCCTGCTGCGGCGCGCCCTGCCGGAACCGCGTGAGCAAATCCGGATTGGCCAGGAAGGGCCGGCCGAACGCCACCAGCTCGCCCCGCCCGGCGGCGAGGTCCGCCTCGGCGCGCTCGGCGTCGTACCCGCCCGAGAGGATGATCGGACCGCCGAACGCCTCGCGCATCCCCTTCTTCACGCGCTCCGGCACCTCGGGCGCCCCCATCGACGAGTGATCGACGACGTGGAGGTACGCCAGGTCGAGCGCTCCGAGCGCTCCAGCGAGCGCCGCGTACTGCTCGTCGACGCCCTCGAACGCGCCGAGATCATTGAACGCGCCGTAGGGCGAGAGGCGGATGCCCACACGGCTCGCGCCGATGGCCGCGGCGACGCGCTTGGCGACCTCCACGGCGAACCGATTGCGCGCCTCGGGCGAGCCGCCCCAAGCGTCCTCGCGCCGATTGCTCCCCGGGTTCAAGAACTGCTCGATCAGATACCCGTTCGCGCCGTGTAGCTCGACCCCATCGAAGCCCGCGCGGATCGCGTTCTCGGACGCGTGCACGAACTCGGCGATCGCCGCCTCCACGTCCTCCTCACGCATTGCGCGAGGCTCGGGGTGGTCCTGGGGACCCTTCTGGTCCGTGTACATCTGGCCGGCGGCCCGCACCGCCGAGGGCGCCACCATCTCGCCACCCTCCGGCAGGTTCAGCGGGTGACCGATGCGCCCCGTGTGCATGAGCTGGAGGAAGATGGCCGAGCCTTTCGCGTGAACGGCATCGGTCACCTTCCGCCAGCCCTCGACCTGCGCGTCCGAGTAGGCGCCGGGGATGCGCGGATAGCCCAGCCCGTTCGGGCTCGGCGCGGTCCCCTCGGTGATGATCAGGCCGGCCTCGGCGCGCTGCGCGTAGTACTCGGCCATCAGCGCGTTCGGCACGTTGCCGATCGCGCGCGAGCGGGTCATCGGCGCCATCACGGCACGATTGGCGAGCTTCAGGTCGCCGAGCTTGAACGGGGAGAGGAGGTGATCGAGCGTGGTCATCGCTCGGGTGTAGAGCCGCCGCGGCCGGTGTCACGCGGGGCGCGACACTTTTCGCTCTCCTGTCCCTCGAGCATGGACGCCCGGATCGAACTTCGGGCCGCCGGAACTACTCTCCAGGGGAGGACGGCCACCGTGCGGATGGAGAAGCGAGCACATCACCGCCACGCCGAGCGGCCGCGCGCATCGCGGGCGCTCTCGGAGGACACGGCGCACCGGCCCTGGCCGCTGCCGCTCGGGCCCTGGCTCACCTTCCAGAGCTGGCAAGATCTGCTCTTCGCGCATTGGCCCGTCCCGGTCGCCGCGCTGCGGCCTCACGTCCCGGAGCAGCTCGTCCTCGACGTCTTCGACGGAGTGGCGTGGGTGGGGCTGACGCCCTTCGTCGTGCGCGACCTGCACGTGCACGGCCTGCCGCCGGTCCCCGGTCTGGCCGGGTTTCCGGAGATGAGCCTCCGCACCTACGTGCGCTACGGCGAGCACGCCGGGGTCTACTTCCTCAGCCTCGACGCGGCCTCACGCCTGGCGGTGCTCGGCGCGCGCGCGGTCTACCGGCTGCCCTACCGCGTGGCGTCGATGCGAACCGAGCACCGCGACGGCTGGACCGAGTACCACTCGCGCCGGCGACGCTCGAAGATTCTCGCTGACGGCCAGCTACCGGCCGATCGGCGCCCCTTTTCGCGCCGAGCCCGGCTCGCTCACGCACTTCTTGGTGGAGCGCTACGCGCGCTTCGCCGTCCTGCGGAGCGGGCACGTGCTCGAGTGCGATCTGCACCATCGCCCGTGGAGTCTCCAGCGCGCCGAGGCGCGCATCGACGCCCGCCAGCTCACCCGTGCCGCCGGCCTGCAGCTCGGGCTCGACGCGCCGCTCCTGCACTTCGCGGCGGAGCAAGACGCGCTGGTGTGGCCGCCGCGCCGGGCCACGTGGCAGCCGCTCGTCTCGTGACGGTACCTGGTGCGAACGAGCGGCGGAGCGGGTCTCCCCACTCGAGGCCCGGCGATTGCACCTCCATCACTGCGGAGGCAGCGTGCCCGAGCGAACCAAGGGAGCGACCGAGGAGCCCCGCATGCCAGGCCGGCGGCAGCGCGTGCTCCTGGTCGACAGCGAGGGCTTCACCCGCAACATGCTGGCGCAAGCGCTGGCGGAGCAGGGGCTCACCGTCGACGAGGCGCGCGACGCGCACGACGCCCTGGAGATTGTCGACTACGCCCCGCCCGACGTGGTGGTCTACACCCTCGGTTGGGGCGCCGGGCTGCACCAGCTCGACGAGCTCGAGGCCTCGGTGGAAGAGCACGGCGAGTGCCCGCCGGCGGTGGTCCTGAGCACGCCGGGGTGGGTTCGCGCGAAACGGGGCATCACCCTCCGCGGGCCGGTTCGGATCCACGAGCTGGTCGCGGCCATCCGACGCGCGCTGAGCGAGCACCAGCGGGAAGCCGGAAGCCGGCGTCCCGGTTGAGCGGGCGCGCGAGGACCACGTACCCCAAAAACAAAGACGCCGACCCCCCGAAACCGGGTGATCGGCGCCTCGTTTTTTTTCGTCCGAAAATACGGACGGGGTGAGCTACCAGCGACCGCCGCCGCCGCCGCCGCGACCGCCACGGCCGCCGCCACCACCACCGCCACCGCGCTCCTGCGCGATGTCGACGTTGAGGCTCCGGCCGTCGAGCTCCTGGCCGTTCATTTCCTGCACCGCCTGCTGGGCGGCGCGCGGGTCGGCAAACGTCACGAAACCGAAGCCGCGGCTGCGACCGGTCTCCCGATTGGTGATGACCTTGGCGTCCGTGATCTCACCGAAACGCGCGAACGCGGCCTCGAGGCCGTGGTCGTCCGTGTTCCAGCTCAGGCTGCCGACGAAAAGCTTGTTGGACA
This sequence comes from uncultured Pseudomonadota bacterium, assembly GCA_963832725.1. Taxonomy (GTDB): domain Bacteria; phylum Myxococcota_A; class Polyangia; order Polyangiales; family Sandaracinaceae; genus JAEZBP01. Next base: position 429,274 of record CAWHVG010000002.1, on the reverse strand, counting down.
TTCTCTCTCTCTCTCTCTCTCGTGATGACGGCGCTATGCCGCCCCCGGTACGCCATCACGACGACCGGGCTTGGAAACCGCGCGCCAAGACGGCTATAGCGTTCGAACGACGGGCCCGAGGACCAGGGGTGCGTGACGCTGCGCGGTAAGCAAGGAGTAGCACGAGTCAGCCCGCGAGCACCCCGACCGCGTCGAATTCGACCGCCGAGATGATTCGCCGAGAGAAATCGCACCCTCGACGGCGCCGGGGCTGGCGCTCGGGGCGCGCGCGTCCGTTCTTGGGGCGCCGTGCACAACATGAACGGGATTCACCGTTCGACAGGGTCCCGGTCGCGGTATTTCGCAATGAAACCAACACCTTACAAGCCGGCAGCGAACCAGGCTCACGTTTGCGCGCCGGGCGGGAGGCTGAGCCCCACGACCTCGTCGGCGTCGATCCCGTGCGCGCGGAGCTTCTCCCAGAGGTTCTTCCGCGAGATGCCGAGCATTCGCGCGGCGCGGGTTCGGTTGCCTGTCGAGACGCGCAGCGCGGCGAGGAGCTGCTGGCGCTCGTAGCTGCGCATCGCGTCGGCCAAGAGAGGCACGCTCGACGTCGCGGGCGCGCCGGCGAGCGCCGCGATCTCGTGCGGAAGATGGGCGAGCTCGATGGTCCCGCCGCGAGAGAGGATCACGGCGTGCTGCAGCGCCGCGCGCAGCTCTCTCACGTTGCCGGGAAAGGAGTGCGACGAGAGGACCGCCCACGCGCTCGGAGCGAAGCGTGGCGAAGTGCCCGAGGCGAGCTCGGCGAGGAGCGCCTCGACCAGCGCGCGCAGATCATCGATGCGCTCGCGCAGCGGCGGCAGGCGCACCTCGAGCACCTTCAGCCGGTAGTAGAGGTCCTCGCGGAAGCTCCCTTCGGCCACCAGCTTCCGCAGATCGCGATGGGTCGCCGAGACGACCCGGACGTCGACCCGCACGCTCTCGTTCGAGCCGAGCCGCTCGAACGTGCCCTCCTGGAGCACCCGCAGGAGCTTCGCCTGGACGCGGGCGGGCAGCTCGCCGACCTCGTCCAGGAAGAGCGTGCCTCCATCAGCCGCCTCGAATCGACCCGCCGCCCGCGACACGGCGCCGGTGAACGCGCCGCGCTCGTGCCCGAAGAGCTGGTCGTCGATCAGCGTGTCGACGAAGGCCGCGCAGTTGACACAGAGGAGCGGTCGATTGGCGCGGCGGCTGCGCTCGTGGACCTCGCGCGCGATCAGCTCCTTGCCGGTCCCGCTCTCGCCGAGGATCAGCACCGGCGCGTCGCTCTCGGCCATGGCGGTCAGATCCGCCAAGACCGCGCGCATGCCCGGCGAGCGAGCGACGAGCTCCTTCTTCGGTCGGGCCGAACGGACGGGTTCGCTCGCGCTCGTCAGCTCCATGATCCCCCCAGGACGGCGCCCCTCCTTCGGGGCGAGCGTTACGCCCAGGTAGCTCCCGGCCCGCCGCCTCCAAGGCTCTCGGGCGGCGTCGCTACCGCCGCGCCACGGGCCGGTCGTGCGCCGATTGGCCGATCGCCCCGCACGCGTTACCGCGGCGTAACGGCGGGAACCATCGCGCCCCCTGACACACGGCCGCACCCGCTCGGTACGGCGATTGCGAAGCGGCGGCGGAACAGCGCTCGAGGGATGTCGATGGATCAGACCGGGCACCGCGATCGAGACGGGAACGACAGCAGGGCAGCCGGAGATTCTTCGGCGGACCCACAGACGAGGAGGCAAGACACCGTGAGCCCCAACGAAGATCACGTCGACAACGCCATCCGGCGAGTCGAGCACCTCTATGCCCAGGTCACCGGGCGCCCCGCCCCCGATCCCGGGGAGACGCCCTACGCGGCGATCCCGGCCGAGCGCGACCCGACCCAGTACGTCGATGAGCAGATGAGCCGCTTGTCCCGCGCGCTCGACGGGCTCGGCGCGCCCCGCGCACCAGCGCAGGCCTTCGTGCCGGCCATCTCCCTGTGGGAGGAGTCGGAGGGGTTCTTGGTCTGCGTGGATCTTCCGGGCGTGCCGCGGTCCTCGATCACGATTCTCGATCTCGGGCTCGACCATCGAGGTGAGCGGCGAGCGCCGGCCCCCGTGCGAGGAAGGTCGCGCACAGCTCTGTCGGACCGAGCGCCTCGGCGGCCCCTTCCGGCGTTCGATTGCGCTGCCGCCGACGGCGAGCACGAGCGAGATGCAGGCCGAGGTCCAGGACGGCGTGCTCTCGATCCGCGTGCCCCGCTCGACCGAGGCCCGCACCATCCCGGTCACCTGAACGCCGATCCCGAGGGCCCTCCCGGCTCACCTGCGACGACCGAGGAAGCGAGGAGCGCCGCCGGTCGAGGTCGCCTGGCGGGGGCGCCACGCTCGCCGGGGCGTGGTGGCCCCCGGTCTCACCCGCGGCGACCGAGGACGCGAGGAGCGGCGGCGGTCGACGCCGAGGCCGACGCGCCAACGCGCTCGCCGGACGAGCTTCTTCCCAGACAGCGTCTTCTCGCGCCTACGTCCGAGATGGAGGAGGTCGGCGCGACCGTCGCGCTCGCCACATCGATGTGGCGCGCACGGATTGCTCCGGCGCACCGATGTCCGAGCCGACGCGTCGAGCGACCACGTCCCTGTCCTATGCGCGGCTCCTGGTCGCGGTCGGCGAGCTGGCGCGCGCCGAGCACGAAGCGAGCGCGCTCCTGACGGGAGACCCGGCGGACCGCCTCGCGTTCGGTCTCTTGGCGAAGATCAAGCACGTCCGAGGTGAGCTGACCGCGGCGATCGCGTGCTGGGCCCGGGCGCACGGCGAGGGGGGTGCGCCCGGCGCCCGCGCTCAGCTGATCTCGATGCTGGAGCTGACCCGAGACCCCGAGCGCGGCGGCGGCGAGTTCGTGGCGGTCGGGCGCTTCCAGCTCGCACGCAAGCCGCTCGCCGTCCTCGTGCTCGACGAGGCGTTCCGGCTCTTCCTCGCCCGCCGCCCGACCGACGCGCGCGCCGAATGCCGGCGCGTGGCCCTCCGCTACCGAACGCGCGACCCGGCCCTCTTCAAGCTGGCCATCCTGGCCGACGCGCTCTTCGCCGAGCTCAGTGGCAGCCTTCGGGAGGCCGCGCGCACGCTCGAGCAACTCGGTCGCGAGCGCGGGTTCGAGACCGACCTCGATCGCGTGATCGCGCTGGCCGCGCTCTACGAGCAGCTCGGCACCTCGACCGAGCTCCGCGCGGCGCTGAACATCTGCCGGTTCCTGGAGCGCAACGCGCCCGAGCTACCGGTCCTCGGCCGCATGGCGGCCCTCCACCGGCGACTGGGCGACGCGGAGCAAGCGGCGCGCTACGAGGTCCAGCATCTGGCCGCGTTCGAGGCGAGCATGCACGCCGTCACCCCAGACGAGGTCGTTCGCGTCGCCAGCGCGCGCTACGTGCCGCTCGAGTGGCTCGGACGCGGCCCGTGGGGATCCGGGACCCTCTCGGGCGGTCACCATCTCGAAGGCGCGCTCTTCGAGGCGGTGCGCGGCGGGCGACCGGCGCGCTGGGTGGAGCCGGCGGCCGACGCGAGCGTCGTGCAGCGGAAGTACGCGGCGGAGCTGGCGCTGCGGGACGGCGACGAGGAGCGCGCGGAACGCTTGGTGCGGGCGGTACTGAACGACGATCCGCGCGACGTGGCGTTCCTCGAGCGCGTCCTCGGAGCCAAGACCGCGCCGGCCTGGGCGACCGAGAGCGTGCGCGCTCCACGCATCGCCGAGGCGGCGGCAGCGGCGCTGCGAGAGGCGGTCGACGCCGACCCGCGGAGCTTCCTCGCCTGGCGGGCGCTCGCCCGTGTGACGGCGGCGCAGGGGCGCGAGGAGCCGGCCGCGATGCTCGCGCGGGCCTCCGCCCTCGAGAGCGCCGCGCGCTGGCGGACGGAGTCTATCGGCAGGGTGCTGGCCGCCGCCGTCTACCGCTTCCTCGGCGAGTCGAGAGGGCTCATCCACGAGATTCTGGGTGAGCCGCGAGCCCGCGCCGAAGGGACAGGGCGGGCGGCTGCGCTCGGAGGCCATCCTCGGCAACCTCACCGTCGACATGCAGCGGGCGGTGCGCTCGACCTTCCTCGCCGTCCGCGAGTACGCGCGCGCCCGCTTCCCGCACCTCACCGAAGACCTCTTCGACCACGACTACGCGTTCCGGATCACCAAGGACGACGAGCCCTCGAGCGGCAGCTCGGCAGGGCTCCCGACCGCGCTCGCGTTCCTCTCCGTCTTCCTGCAGCGGCCCGTGCCGCAGGACATCGCGTTCACCGGCGCGGTGATCGCGGACGCGCACGACGTGCTCATCGTGCGGCGCATCGGAGACGTGGAGCACAAGGTGGAGGGCGCGTACCACCGCGATCTGCGCGCGCTGGTCGTCCCGGAGGAGAACCGCCGCGACCTCGAGACCAGCCCTCGGATCCCGGCCGCGGTGCGCGAGACGATGTGCCGGTACGTCTCGCGGATTGATGATGCAGCCCGGATCGCGTTCGGCGACGAGCTGTGCCGGTGAGTCCGTAGCGCGGACGCGCGGGCGCGCGGCGGAGCGCACCACGATGGCGCGCCGATCGTGGGTCGACGCCGGAGGTCACGGTCCGAGGGCGCGAGCCACACCCGCCGATCCCCTCCTCCGGGCGATCCGCCCTGCTCTCGCGGCGGATCGCGATTGGCTACGTCGACCCCCGAGAGGAGGTCGGACGCATGGCGAACGCGACTACGAAAGAACGCAGGGGCGCCGCGATGGGCGGCTCCATGGTCGAAGTCTTGGGCGGCATCGCCGCGGTGGTGCTCGCCAGCCTCGGCCTGGCGCAGATCGCGCCGGTCTGGATGGCGACCGTGTCGACGATCTTGGTCGGCGCCGCGCTCACCCTCGAAGGGGCGGCGATGGCGACGCGCTACCGCGAGGCGGCCGCGCACGAAGGGCTCGACCGTGCCGAGGTCGGCAGCGGCATGACCTTCGAGGTGCTCGGCGGGCTGGCCGGCATCGTGCTCGGCAGCATCGCCATCTTCGGGATCGTCCCGATCGTGTTGGTGGCGGTCTCGCAGATCGTCTTCGGCGGCGCGTTGATGGTCGGCAGCGCCGGCACCGCGACCTTCCACCGGGAGGTACAGGCGCGGGGCGGCGCCGCCGGGCGCGCTTCGTCGGGCATCGAGCTGATGGTCGGCATCGCCGCCGTCACGCTCGGGATCCTGGCGTTGCTCGGGTTCGCGCCCCTGATCCTGTCGCTGGTCAGCCTGCTCGCGGTCGGGCTGACGGTGCTACTGAGCGGCTCGCTGATCAGCACGAGGCTCCGGGGCATGGCGCCGGGCCACGCTGTCTGAGCGGCGCTCGAAGACAAGACGCAGCACAGCACAGGCCGGGGCCGTCCCGTCGGGACCGCCCCGGCCGCTTCGCATGTTGACCCCTCGGAGCATGGAAGCGGGCACACCCACGGCCCCAAAATCGGGCGGCGTGGCCCGCTCAGCTCGGCTCATCAGAGCTGGTCCGAGACGGTCTCGAGGCGTTGCACGATCCAAGCGCGATGTCGTCGCTCGTCCTCGAGGTGGCGCGAGAGCAGCGCTCGCGTGCGCGCCTCCAGTCCCCGCGTCGCGAGCGCCTTCTCGTAGCGCGTATTCGTCTCGTTGGCGTTCGAGCGCATCGCCTGCAGCACGGCCTTCTCACCCTCCAGACGCGACAGCACCAGCTTCCCCTGCGCGAGGATCCGCCTCGCGTCCGGCCCGGTCACGGGCTCGGCGTCGAGGCGACGCACCAGCCGGCTCAGCTCGTGGGCGTGGCGCTGGTGGTCATCGCGAAACCCGGAGAACCACGCGCGAGTGTCCGCGTCCTCGAGCCGCTCGATGGCCGCCGAGTACGCCTCCGCCGCGTCGTAGTCGAGGTGGATCAGTTCGTTGAGCACCTCGACCAGCTTGGGGCTCTCACGCCCACTCGTGATGCTCGTCTGCATCGCGTCCTCCTCCCCGCGCGTCGCCGGGGTCAGCCGATGGGGAGGTCCGACTCCTCGGCCTCGCGCCGGGCCGTCTCGCGCGCCGCGCGGAACCCCTCCTTCGCGGAATCGACCGCCACGTTCTTCGCATCGTCGGCCAGGTGCCGAGCACGTTCGATCACGCGCTGGCGGCTGGCCCCGAGCGCCCGATCCTCCCGATGGGTATGGGGCAGGAACAGGCCGAGACCGATGCCGGCGAGTAGACAGACTCCACCGAACACCAGCGGGTTGTCGTCGTAGGCACCCCGCGACCGAATCCGCCGCCCGAGACGCGCCCTCCCGACCGCGCGTCGCCAGGTCCCCGGCGCGCTCCTTCGCCGACGCGACCGTGCTGCCGACCTTCTGCCGGGTCGTCTCCGTCGCCGAGCCGAAACGCGAGCGGGCGCGCGCCGCCGCCGAGCCGACCCTGTCCCGCGCGTGCTCGGCGGCCTCGCCGACCCGCTCGCGCGCGTGGTCGACTCGCTCCCGCGCGTGGTCGACCCGCTCCCGCGCCTCGCCGAGCCGCTCCGAGCCGGAGCGCTCCAGCGCCAGCTCGATCTGCGAGTCGCCGCTCCGCGCGCGCTGCACGGCCGAGACCGCGAGCCACCCTGCCCCCACCGTGACCATCGCAACCGGGATGGGATTGTCTCGCACGATCTGCGGGAGCCGCTCGCTGCCGCGCGACGCCGACTCGTAGGCCGAGTCGTATGCCGAGCGTGCGGAGGACTTCACGCGGCCGACCACTCTGTCTCTCGTCTCCATCATTTTCCCTCGCGCCACTTCCCTGGCATGATCCGGAGTCAATCGGTTGCCGATCGCCTCGATCTCTCCTGTGATGCGCCCGCGCGTATCTTCGATGTTCTCGCGCAACGCCTCGATGTCTTTGTCGGTCGTTCCCGTCATCGGAATGCCTCCCGCAACGCACGGACGTCGCCCTTCACGCTGTCGATGGTCTGGGTTGGGCCCAACTCCCCGCGCGCCAGCCTCGAGCGACCCGCGGCGAGGAGGACCCCGCCGAGGACGACGTATGCCGAGCCCACGATCAACGCGGCCGCCCAGGCCGGCAGCGCGACGGAGAGCCCCAAGATCACGCACGCCGTGAGCGCGAGCAGGCCGACGTAGGCGAGCAGCCCGCCGGCGCCGAGGACCACGATCTGGCGCTTCGTCCGATTCACCTGTTGCTGCATTTCGCTGCGGAAGAGCTCCGACTGTTGGCGCAGGAGCTTCGACGAGTCCTCGGACAGGCCGCGGAGCAGGTCCGTCAGCGACTTGTCCTCGAATCGTGGATCCCCACCCCGGTCGGAGATGGTCTGCTCGGACATCGTCGAATGAGAGGTGACCTGCTCGGACATGGTTTGGTCGGACATGGTCTGCTCGGACATGATCAGCGCTCCTCTTCCGGTGTCGTCGGCGCGTCCAGCGGACGTGCCTCCTCCACCTGCACGAGCGCCTCACTCGCCTTCACCGGCGCCGCCTCCGCCGCCTCCGACGTGGAGACGCGCAGCGGCTCGCCCGAGACCCCGGCGGGCATCTCCTCCTCCTCACCCGGCGTGGCCTTGAAGAAGCGACCGATGGCGAAGCCGATGCCCACGCAGCCGCCCAGGAACATCAGCGGGTGCTCACGCGCGAAGCCCTCGATCTCCCCGACGAGCGCGTCGCTGTCGTGCTCGGACAAGTATCGCGACACACGCTGGGCCTGATCACCGAGCAGATGACTGTAGTGACCCGCCTGTTCGTTGTTCTCGTCGCGAAGCTTCTCGCCCATGCCGTGCAGCGCGCGGCCGAACCCACCGATCTGGTCCGCGAGATCTTCGCGACCCGACTCTGCCAAGGATCGCACCTGCGAGCGCGCCTTCTCCGCCGTGCTGCGGACCTCGCCCTCGAACTCTTGGCGAGCGCCCTCGGAGGGCGAGCCGGGCTCCTCGAAGTTGTCCTCTGTCTCCACGATGTCGCTCCCGTGCTCGGTTCCTTCCGAAAGGGGACGCAAGGGGGATGCCGCCCGCATGAGCCCCATTTGGCGCTCACGGCCCCGGCGTGACCTGGTGCAGGGCGCGGCAACGTGGCCGGAACGCGCATCCCGATCCGGTGGCGAAGGGCTGCTCGTCCGCGAACCCGGGGGGTACGGGACATGCTTTTCTCGGCCGTGGGTGAGAACGGAAGGGACGCGGATGAAGATCGGACACTTCGTGGGAACGCTCGGCCGCGGCTTGGCGGCCGGCTTGATTGGCACCGGCGTGATGACCCTGGCTCAGATGCTGGAGATGAAGCTCTCGGGCCGAGCTCCGAGCGACGTACCGGTCAAAGCCGTGGAGAAGACCTTGTCCATCGAGGTCTCTGAAGGCCGCGCGGAGCAGCGCCTCGGTGAATTGACGCACTTCGCCTACGGGACCGGATGGGGGTTGGTCCGCGGAGCGATGAGCGGCGCCGGCATGCGCGGCACGACCGCCACCTCGTTGCACGCGATCCTGGTCTGGAGCGCCGCCCTCGTGATGCTGCCGCGACTCGGCCTCGCGTCGCCCGTCCGGGAGTGGACCAAGGCGCAGGTCGCGGAAGACCTCGGCTTCCACGCGCTCTACGCCGTGGCGACGGGCGCTGCGTTCGAGTGGCTCGAGAAGCGGAGCTGATCGCGCTCGACCGCGCCCCGGCTCTCTCGAACGAGCCGCAGACCGTCGGAGCACCGGCTCCGAGACGTTCGCCGGGTGCGCCCTCCGGGTACGTGTCGGCGCTCCCTCAGTCCCGCTCGCTCCAGCCCGCTCCGCGGCGCGCGGCCAGCTCGCGGGGCGTGCAGATCGGGATCGGGCCGGGATCGCGGGGCACGTCCAGCTCGCGGGCGAGCCCGGATAGCGCGCGGGTGAACGCGGCGAGGCTCCCTCTCCCGAAGAGCGTATAGGCGCCCTCGTAGCGCTGCACGTCGTACTCTTCGGGCGTCGTCAGATAGCCGGCGTAGTCGTTGGCGTAGCCCTGCACGTGCACGCGCCGCACGCCGTGGCGGGCGAGCGACGGCGAGAGCGCGCGCCGGATGCGGAGGCCGGCGATGGTGGTCGGCTCGTTCGGCAAGCCGACGATGGCCAGCGGCCCGATCCGCAGGATGCCGAGCGGCAACACGTTCGGGATCCAGGCGTGCTCGTCGACACCGCCGCCGGCCTCGCGCGCGCGCCGGGCGTGGACGAACACGGGATCGGCGATCGGCAACGCGAGCGGATCGATCGTTCCGAAGAGGCGCGCGCGGCGGGCGGGACCGACGTCGAGCAGGAGCAGCTTCGGATCGGCGGCGCGCGCGCGGGCCCGGTGCGCGAGCCGGCTGAGCGCGCGGAACGGCCCGAGCGGGCCGGGTCCCTCCGCGGTGCCTTCCGCCATCGCCACGCCGAGGCGGCCCGGCCCGAAGTCCACGTGGACGATCGCCCCGCCGACCGGTCCGTCGAGCGGCTCGCCTTCCATTTCCAAGAGCGACGCGGTCGCCCGCGCCTGCACGTCGGCCACGTAAGCGGCGCTGTCTCGATCGTCGTCGAAGCGTCCCACGGTCACGCCGCGCCGCGGGTCGAAGCGATGGTTGGGCGTGACGTCGCCGGCCGCGCCCTGACCGAAGATCGCGACGAAGTCGCTGCCGGCGCCGTGGTCTCGCGCCCAGCGCTCGAGCGCCACCGCGGCGAGCCCTTTGTGGTCGCCGTGCAGGGCGCGTCCGTCGCCGTGGATGCTGGTGGCGTGAAGCGCGAAGAGGCTGAGCGCACCGATGGGCCGGCCGCGCGCGTCACGCGCCACGAGCGCCGTCAGCGTCCGGTCCACCGCGCGATCGGGCGAGGGCGCCCCGCGGACCTCGGGGTTGCGCCAGAACGCCGAGACCGAACGGTTGAACGCCACCGGCTCGCTTCCGGGGATCCGCGTCGTCGCGAGCGAGAGGCGAGCCGGCGCGAGGCGCGAGACGGCTTCGGCGAGCGCCGACGTGATCCCCTCCGCCAGCGTCTCGAAGACACGCGGCGCGAAACCCGGGCCGGCCAGGTCGTAGAAGAACGCGTGGCTGAAGCCGCTCGGACCGCTGTGAGTGTGCGTGGCGGAGAGCATCAGGCCGTGTGGTCCGATCCCGAGCCCCCGCGCCGCCGCGCGCGCGAGCACCTCTTCGCGCAGCCCGACCGAGACGAAGCAGAGGTCCGCACAGACGTAGGCCGCGCGCGCGCCGCGCTCGTCCTCGACCACCATCGCCCGCGCGAAGAGCGGCTCGGCCACGCCCTCGGCGACGTTCTCGGGCTGCCCCCAACCGAGCAGCCCCATCCCGCGCTCGTACGCGGTGATCTCCGCCCGCGCGAAAGCGACCCGCTGCTTCAACGCGTCACTTGCGCCAGGGATAGAACGCGTAGCCCTGCGCGCGGGCGGAGCGCGTCAGGGCCTTGTCGTCGAGGAGGAGCACGTCGACGGACGCGCCGTTCGCTTCGGCCGCGCCGCGCACGTCAGCGATGATCTCGTTGACCCGCTGGCGGAAGCCGTCGTCCACCCGCAGCGCCACGGTCGGCACGGACTTGGTGGGCCCGCGCGAGGCCTGTGCCATGCAGGCCCACTCCACTTCGGGAAAGCCGCGCAGCACCGCGGTCAGCGCGTCGAGGAGCGCGGCCGTCGGCGGGCTCGGGAGGCCCGAGAGCGTGACGCTGGTGCCACCGCCGAAGGTGGCCGCCTTGGCGGAGTCGTTGAAGCCCGTCGAGACCGTGAAACCGACGTCCTTCGGAGGCTGCACCTCGGGCACGCGAGGTGCCGAGAGCGAGCCGGGCGGCGGCGTCGGGTGCATGGACACCGCATCGGTGGCGTGCAGCGGCGGTGGCGTCGGTCGGACAGCGCGGATGAGCGAAGAAGAGATCCTTCCCGCGCCCGCATAGGGGCCGGACGAGTCGCGGCGCGCGGCGGGCGTGAGCAGCGGCTCGAACTCCTTGCGCGAGACCTCGAGCGCGTGCGGCGAAGCGATGTCGATCACCACGAACGCGAGGCTCTCGCGGACGGCGTAGTTCAGCGCCGCGCGCGCGCCGACCTCCGCGCGAGGCGCCTCGGCGCGGGCGTCGAGCCAACCGTAACGACGCGCGGCTTCCTCGAGCGTCGCCGCGTCGGTGAAGAGGGGCAGCGCGGCGACGCCGTCGCGGTTGACGAGCGTACGCCACCCCTCGATGCCGCCGGGCCAGGGCACCACGAAGACGGTGCGCTGCGCGAGCGCGACGAGCGCGTCCACCTTGGCCTGACCGCCTTGGTGGGCATCGTCGAGCAACCGTCGAAATGCAGCGAGCTGCGGATCGTTCACGCTGGCCAACAGAGCTCCCAGTGAATCCTCATTGTAGCCGTATCCGAGCGTTGGCCTAGTTTTGTGCCGCTCGTTCGGTACTCTCGTCGCCATGTCGTCCTATCGAGGCCGAGCCCGCGCCTGCCCCGCCTGCGCCACACCGATGGATGAGGTGACGGTGCAGACCGATCCGCAGGACGTGGGCGCGGTGGCCGCCATCGATCGTTGCGGCTCCTGTAGAGGGCTTTTCCTGGAGTTTTTCGACGGAGAGCCGTCGGCGATCTCGCGTGGTTTGGTCGATCGAGGCGATGTGCCCCACGCCGGTGAGGCGCCTTTGCCGGCGGAGCAGCTCACCTGCCCGGACTGCGCGACGGCGATGGTGCGACGGATCTATCTGGAGCGAGGGCCGTCGCTGGCGCGCTGCGAGAGCTGCATGGCGGTGTTCTTGACGCCGAGCGAGGTGGACGCGCTCTCGCGACTGGTCCTCTCGCCCGAGGAGCGTGAAGACCCGAGCTGGCTGGAGCGCCTCTTGGCCTGGCTGGGCCGCGACTCGGACTGACGGCTGCGCTCGCCGTCACCGTGCCGCGTTCGTCCGTCGGTGCTCTAGCCCTTCCGCCACGCCGAGCGACTGCGTCGCCCGCGACGTTCAGGACTCGCGACACAGGATCCCGGGATCGGCCACGTGCGGCGAATCCGAGCGCCGCGCGAGCTGACGCCACGACCCGGCGTCTCGGCGCGCGCTCCCACCAAACCCTGTGGCCAAGCTCGAAACACTAAATCGGCGCTGGTCAGGGACTTGCAGCCGAACGATGGGCATGAGGCATCGCCAATACGGGAGGCTCGCATGAAGTTGCGACGGGCATGGGTAGTGGGTTTGTGCGTCACGGCTGCGGCAGGGCTCGCGTTGGTGCTCGGGTATCCAGAGCTCGCCGCGCGCGCTCAGGAGCACGAAGCGGCCCCCGCACGAGGAGAACAGGCGGCACCGCGAGGTGGGGCGGTGGAGCTGCGACGACAACAGCTCGAGGCGCCTCGGGACGGTCAGGATCGAATCGACCCGCAGGCGACCGCGATCGTGCGCCGCATGACGAACTATCTCGGCTCGCTCCCCGCATTCGCGGTGACGGCGGACTCGATGACCGAGGTCGTGCTGACGAGCGGGGAGAAGGCCCAGGAGTTCGCGCGCTCGGACGTCGCGATGCAGCGCCCCAACCAGCTCCGCAGCGATCGTCATGGTCCGCTGGCAGATCTCTCGTTCATCTACGACGGCAACGAGATCATGCTCGAGGGGCACCGTCAAAACGTCTACGCCGTGACGCAGGCGCCTCATGATCTCGACGACGCGCTCGACGAGGCGCGGGATCGACTGGGGATCGAGGCACCGGGCGCGGATCTCCTCTACACGGATGCCTACGACGGGCTGATGCGGCACGTGCGCAGCGGTCGATACCTCGGCCGATCCGCGATCCGCGGCGTGGTCTGTGATCACGTCCTCTTCCACGGCGACAAAGCGGACTGGCAGCTCTGGGTGGAGGTCGGCGACCGACCGCTCCCGCGCCGCTACGAGATCACGACCCGCGATCAACGCGCGCAACCGGAGTTCGCGGTCGACCTACAAGATTGGAACGTGAACCCGGTTTTCGCGCCGAACACGTTCGCCATCGCGCCGGCCGCGGACGCACAGCAGGTCCAGTTCGCCAGCTTGATGGAAGGTGCGGCCGAGGCCGCGAGGCGCGAGGGTGAGCCTCGCGAGGAAGGACGAGGGAAGTGATGTCGAGACGAACGAAGAGGGTCGTCGTACGCGGCCTCATCGTGATCGCGGCTTTCGTATCGGCGCTGATCTTCGCGCCGCAGGGCGGCCTCTGGGTCCCCAGCGACGCACATGCGGTGATCGGACGCCCGCTGACGCCTGTCAGCTATGCGGGCGTCGCTCGCCGCACCGTGCGGCGCTAGCCGGCTCTCCATCGAGGGCGCGTCGGGCACCTCTCCAGCCGCCAGACCGAGGATGGCGTCGCGCACGCTCGCCCGCCCGGCGCGAACCGTTTCGCTCCCGAAGAGGGGGCTTGCGGGCGAGGACGAAATCAGAGGCGCGGGACCGGCGAGGCGAAGGTGTAGCGGACTGACGCCGGGTGTTTTACGACACGGCCGTGGACGCGCCGCTCGGACAGCTCCCGCCCGCCATCGCCACGCCTCTGCCCGGCCCCGCCGGAGAGGCGTGGGTGGAGACGCTCGCCCGCCGCGAGTGCCCTTCGCTGACCGCGCGACGGGCCCGGCGCGAGGAGCGCTCGGGGGCGCGGCACGATCCGATCGTGTGGGCGGAGGCACGCGGCGCCAACGTCCGCGACGCCGACGCCAACGTCTTCGTCGATCTGACCGCCGGATTCGCCGTGGCGGCGGTCGGGCACACGCATCCGTCCGTCGTGGAAGCCGTGCAGCGGCAAGCGGCTGTGCTGCCTCACGCGCTCGGTGACGTGCACCCGTCGGTGCCGAAGCTGGAGCTGCTCGATCGGCTGGCCGACATCGCGCCCTTCGACGCGCCCCGCGTCATCCTGGGGCTCAACGGCGCCGACGCGATCGCCGCCGCGATGAAATCCGCCGTGCTCGCCACGTCGCGTTCCGGCGTGATCGCGTTCGAGGGCGGTTACCACGGGCTGATGTACGGGCCGCTCTCGATCTGCGGGTACGCGCCGGCGTTCCGCGCGCCCTTCGCCGGCCAGCTCGGAGCGCACGCTCGCTTCGCGCCCTACCCCGCTAGCGAAGAGGCGCTCGCGCCGGCGCTCGAGGCGTTCGACGCGCTCTTGGACGACGACGTCGGCGCCGTGGTGGTCGAGCCTGCCCTCGGACGCGGCGGCGTGATCTTTCCGCCAGCGGGCTTCTTGCCGGCGCTGCGCGAGCGATGCTCCGCCCGCGGCGCGCTCTTGATCGTCGACGAGATCTTCACCGGGCTCGGTCGGACCGGACGGCGCTGGGCCCACGAGGCCGACGGAGTGCAACCCGACCTGCTCTGCCTCGGCAAAGCGCTCGGCGGCGGGATGCCCATCAGCGCCATGGTCGGCGACGAGTCGATCCTGCGGGCCTGGGGCGACCCCGGCGGGGAGGCGATCCACACGGCGACCTTCGCCGGACAGCCGATCGCCTGCGCGTCGGCCATCGCCACGCTCGACGTGCTGGAGCGCGAGAGGCTGGCCGAGCGCGCCGCCGAGCTGGGCGAGCGCTTCCTCGGCATGCTGGCGCCGCTGACGCGTCACCCTTCGGTCCGGGCGGTGCGCGGACGCGGGCTCATGGTCGGGGTCGAGCTCGACGACGGCGCACGCACGCTGGCGCTCGTCCGCGCGTTGCTCGAGCGGGGCTACCTCACGCTGCCGGCCGGCCGCAGCGCGGAGGTCCTCTCGCTCACGCCGCCGCTCACCATCGACGCGGACCTCCTCGAGGGGTTCGCCCACGCGCTCGACGACGCGCTCGAACGAGGCCCGGATGCGGCGGCGTGAAGGCGGGCGATCGAGGGACGCGAGGTTCGTGCGAGAGGATGCGCGCATTCGGAGGAGAGCACGATGCGGGACCGTGATGCGCTGAGAGAGGACATCGCGGCGTTGATCGAGCGCCTGGCCGGCGGCGGGCGGGACGAGGCGGCGCGCGATGCGCTCTTCGAGGAGGTCGCCGCCTGGCAGCGCGCCCACGTGCCGGCCTATGAGCGCCTCTGCCGAGCGCGAGGCGGGCTGGCGGCGATGCCGACCGACGTCTTCCGGCACGTGCGCGTCGCGTCGCATCCCGACGAAGAGGACGTCCGCGTCTTCCTCACCTCCGGGACGACCAGCGGCGCGCGCGGTCGCCACGCGCACGCGGATCTCTCGCTCTACGACCGCGCCGCGTACACGGCGGCCGACTACGCGCTCTTCCCGGACGGCTACCCGCCGCTCGTGATGCTGGCGCCTCACCCCGACGAAGCGCCCGAGTCGTCGCTCTCGTACATGCTCGGCCTCTTCGCCGCGCGCGCGCCGAAGACGTCCTGGGTCTGGCACGACGGAGCGCTCGATCTCGACGCGCTCGACGCGGTGCTTCGCGAGGCCGAGCAGGCCGGCGAGCCGGTCGCGCTGCTCGGCACCTCCTTCGCGTTCGTGCACGCCGAGGACGGGCTCGGCGACCGCCGCTACGCGCTGCCGCCCAAGAGCCGCGTGATGCAGACGGGAGGCTACAAGGGCCGCTCGCGCGAGATCGCGCCCGCAGTGCTGCGCCAGGCCATCGCCGAACGCTACGGTGTCGACGAGGCCTGGGTGGTCGCCGAGTACGGGATGACCGAGCTCAGCTCACAGATGTACGAGCTCACGCCGCGCGGCGAGCCCGCACCGCGTCGCTTCTGGGTGCCGGGCTGGGTGCGGGTCACCGCCGTCGATCCTGCAACGCTGGCGCGGGTCCCCGACGGCGAGGTGGGCGTGTTGCGCATCGACGATCTCGCCAACCTCGACTCGGTGTGCGCGATCCAGACCTCGGACCTGGCCATCGTCCGGGGCGGCTCGCTCGAGCTGATCGGCCGAGCGCCGGGCGCGACGCCGCGCGGCTGCTCGCTGGCCGTCGAGGAGGCCCTCGGTGAGTGAGACCGAAACGTGGCTGCGCGCGACGCTCGACCGACTGGAGCAAGCCGCTGAGCCGCTGGCCAAGCGCGACCCGATGGAGTTGGCGGAGGTGGTGAGCCGGGCGTGGGCGCGCATCGCCGATCCGGAGCTGGCACCCGGCCGCGCCGCCCGCAGCACGCTGCCCGAGAGCACCGGACTGACGCTGCCCATGGTCGCCTGGGCGCTTTCGGCGACCTTCCAGCGCGCGGGCGAGGAGGAGCTCCTCGAGGCCGCGCGGAGGATGGCGCCGCCACCGAGCACGCTCTCTGCACCGGCACGGCTGAGCGTGCTGGTCCTGGCCGGAAACGTCTTCACCGCCTGCGTGCAGCCCTGGTCGCTGGCGCTGATCGCGCGGGCTCCCCTCCTGGTGAAGGCGTCGTCACGCGACGACGTGCTCCCGCGCCTCTTTCACGCGGCATTGACGGAGGTCGACCCGGAGCTGGCCGACGCCTGCGCGGTCGTCTCGTTTCCCGGCGGCACGCCGGAGCTGGAGAGCGTGCTCCTCACGCGTGCCGACGTCGTCAGCGCCTACGGGAGCGACGCGACGCTCGGCTCGATCCGCACGCGCCTGCGGGCCACGACCACCTTCGTGCCGCACGGGAACGGCGTCAGCCTCTGCTTCGTGCCGGCAGCGATGCTCGAGAGCGACGAGGTGGCGCGCCGAGCTGCCGACGCGGTGGCGTTGGACGTCGCGGCATACGATCAGCGCGGGTGCCTGTCACCACACGCGGTGGCGGTGGAGCGCGGAGGGCGGATTCGACGCCTCGGCGTTCGCGCGGATGCTCGGTGAGACGCTCGACCGACTGGCGACCGAGCTTCCCCGCGGCGCGCTGCCCACCGCCGTCGGAGCAGCGCAGCTCCAGTGGCGCGGCGTGGCCGCGGTGCGCGGCGAGCTGATCGAAGGGGACGGCTGGGCGGTGGCCTACGAAGGCGAGGCCGCGCTGCGCGTCTCGCCCGGCTGGCGGAACGTGCAGGTGCTCGACGTGGCCGACCAGGACGCCTTCGGATCACTGCTGGCGCCGCTCGGCGTGCACCTGAAGTGCGTCGGGGTGGCGGGCGACGAGGACACACGCCGCCGACTGGCCGCATCCCTTCCCGCGCCGCTCGCGCCGCGCGTGACGGCAGCAGGACGGATGCAGCGACCGTCCCTGCTCGGAATGGCCGACGGCCGGCTCCCGTGGGAGGGCCTCTTCCGCCTCACCGAGCTCGACTGAAGCCTCGCCGAGCGGCCGGGAGCGGGTCAGACGCCGATGAAGAGGCGGTGCCCGAAGTTCCGCTCGAGCTCGCCCTCGAAGATCTTCATCGCCGCCGACTCGATGTCGTACTCGACGCGCTTGAAGTCGAGCTCGCGCGCCTCGGTGTCGAAGATCGTGTAGCTGGCGCGGTTGTCGTAATCGCGCGGCTGGCCGACCGACCCGACGCTGACGATGTACTTGTAGCCCTCGCGCAGCTTGAACTTGCGCGCCGGCAGCTCCTCGACCTCGCCCGGCCGCAGCGCGAACACCTTGCAGAGGTGCGAGTGGCCGATGAACGTGATGTCGCCGAGATCGTCGAGGATGGGCATGCACTCGCGCGCCTGCTCGGGCGCGAAGATGTACTCGAACTCCTCGATCCGGACGGGCGAGCCGTGGCAGAGCGTGACGCCGTAGTCCGAGAGGTCGTGCCGGTAGGGCAGCGACTTCAGCCAGGCCAGGTTCTCGCTGGTCAGCTGGTGCGCGTGCAGATCGAGCGCCTGCCGCGCGGCCTCGTAGTAGTACGAGTAGTCCATCCGGCCCGCGACGGCGGCGTCGTGGTTGCCGAGGATGGTGACGCTCGCCTTGTCGCGGATGATGTCCGCGCACTCGTTCGGGCTCGCGCCATAGCCGACGACGTCGCCGAGACAATAATACTCGTCGACCGGCTCTCGGCGGTAGGCCTCCATGACCGCAGAGAGCGCCTCGATATTCGCGTGAACGTCGCTGAAAATGCCTAAACGCATGGGCGCTCGGAACCCAAGGGACGGGTATAGAGCTTCGTGCTCCGACTGTCCATCCCTTTTCAATGCCGGCGAAAGCCGACGTTTCGTCAGTTTTGCTGTGGGGAGGCCTCCGCGAGGTCGTCCTCGGGCGCCCTCCCCTCCAGCTCTTGATAATACCGTCGAGAAAACTCGACAATTCCGTTCCCGGACGGGAGCGGCGCGTCCCCCTGGACCTGCGCTTCGATCTCTTTGGCACGGTCACGCAACGTCAGGGCTTCGGATGCCATCATCGCCACGGCCGGCCGATTGTCGCTCGTCAGCCGCTCGACCTGCTTGGCGCAGCCGTGGTTGGCCAGATAGGCCAGCGTCCACGTGTAGCGCTCCTCGTTGCCCTTCGGGTCCTTGAGCTGCCGCGTCACGTTGCGCAGGCTCGCGTTGCCGAAGGTGCCGACCACGCGGGCCAGCTCCCGCCACACCTCGGTCTCCTCCGAGGCGAGCAGGTGGACAAGGGGAACGACCGCGCGGCGCAGCTTCAGATGCCCCAACGCGAGCGCGAAGGCCTGCCGCACGAACGTCTTGCGCGCGCCGAGCCCGTCGATCAGCGCGTCGCCGGCCTCCTCGCCGAGACCGGTGATGCGCGGCACCACGCGCACCACCTCGGCCCGCGGCATCTTCCGCGCCGCCTTGCAGAGCGTGCCGGCGTACGTCGCATCCTCGCGACGACATATCTCGAGCGCCGCGTCGCGCCGGTGCTTCGGGTGGTCGAGGAGCATGACCAGCTCGGGCAGCCCCATCTCGGGGAGCTTCGCCGGATCGATGTCGGGCCCGCTGCCGCCGCGGACCGCGCGGATCGCCGACCAGGCCGCCTCGTGCGTGTCGGTGTCGATGGCGACCTCGTTCTCGGCCGCCAGCTCGAGCAGCCGCTCCCAGTTCTCGGCCATCTGATCCGCGTTCAACCCGCCGTGGTCCGCGAGCGACGCGGTCTTCGCGAACGCCGCGATTTGCCGGTCGACCAGCGCGGCCTGGTCCGGCGCGACGCCGAGCGAGAGCGCCCGCTCGGGAAGACGACCCGGCAGCGCGAGGCCGTGCTCCATCGCCTGCTCGATCACCCGCCGCACGGCGCCGTCGACGTGGTCGCGCGGGATGGAGAGCACGAGCAGGGCGTGGTCCATCTTGTCGTGGCTGCTCCACTCCGCCATGCGGGCCAGCGCGAGCCGAGCCCCTTCGGCGTTCTTCGCTTCGGCCTCATCGGTGTCTGGGTCGACGAAGGGATGTCCCTTCTCATGCACCGGCGGCGGCGACGACAGGACGCGGTCGATGGCGGTCGCGGCGTCGACGGCGGCCGCCGTGCGCATGCGCGAGACCCGCTCGAGGATGCGCGCCACGTTGACCTCGCGCGGCGCCTCGACATCGATGGAGCCGAGGAAGCGACCGCTGGCACCGAAGAGCGAGACTCGCGCCGCGAAGCGCCGGCGGAGGCTCTCCAGGATGGTCTTGCCGTCGTTGCTCCGCGCGTCGAGCGCAGCCCGCACCACCTCCGGCCGATCGCCGCCCGAAGAGACGAGCGTGAGCAGCACGATTGGGTACTCCTCGACGACCACGAGCTGCGCCAACAGCTCCGGCGGCGCCTCCTCGCTCATCGACGCGTCCTGGCCTTCCGACAGCCGGGCGAAGACGCGGACGCCGCCGCTCTCGGACACGGCCACCGCGGGCGGGCCGTTGCGCTCCACGAAGGGGCGCGGCGGCGGGATTCGTGGGCGGCGCGGTCGGAGGCTCGCTGGCCGGCAGCGCGATCGGCGGCGGCGGAGGCGGCTCGGTGCGCTCGCGCGGCGGCTCGGCCTCACCGCCCACGGCGTGCATGCCCGTGACGTCGCCGATGGGCTCGACGTCGTCGAGCTCCTCCACCTCGTCGTCGTCGACCTCGTCCTCGACCTCGTCGTCATCCACCAGATCGTCGGCGACCTCCTCGACCTCGTCCGCCAACCCGCCCAAGCGCGGGCGCATCGCCGCCTCGGTGCGCGCGGCCGGCGGGATTGTCGCTCGCGGCTCCTCGACGAGCTGGACCGCCGCCAGCTCTTCGGGCCCGAGCTCACCCATCGTCGTCTGGTCGGGCTCGATCTCCTCCACGTCATCGTCGACGTTCTCGACCGCCTCGACCGCCTCCACCTCGTCGTCGACGAGCTGGACGACCTCGTCCTCCCCCACCACCGGGGTCGGCTCTTCTCCCGGCATCGCCGGAGCCGGCGCGCTCGGCGAACGGCGAGCCAGCTCCGCCTCGCGCTCGAGGAGGCTCTCGAAGCGGGCCTCCAGCTCCTGCTCGCGCATCGCCACGTCGGCCTGCGCCAGCTCGAGCTCCTCGGAGTAGGCGCGCAGCTCGTCCTCGCGACGGGTGACCTCCTCCGCGCGGCCGTGGAGGCGCGACTCCCGCTGCGCCAGGGCCTCGAGCTGCGCCTCGAGCTCGGTGGTGCGCTGCGTGACCGCCGACTCGCGCTGCGAGAGCTCGGTCTCGCGCTGCGCGAAGGCCTCCTCACGCGCGACCACCGCCGCCTCGCGCGGGCCGAGCCCGGCCTCCATCTGAGCGAGCCCGGCCTCCCGCTGCGAGAGCTCGGTCTCCCGCTGCACCAGCGCGCCGAGCGCCGTTGGCGGTTGCTCGAGGTAGGCGACCAGGCCGGCCGTCCCGACCACCGCCGTGGCCTCCCGCACGTAGCTCGGGATCGCGTTGGTCGTGTCGCGGGCCAGCTCGGCCATCAGCTCGGCCCGCAGCCGGAGCTCCTCGTGGCGGAGCGCCTCCGGCACCACCAGCGCGAGCTTGTGGGCCCGCGGATTGTGGAAGACGAAGGGCACGGCCAGCTGCTCGCCGCCCTCGAAGCGGTGGAGCGCGCCGGCCAGGGCGTGCTCGCGCAGGTGTGGGTCGGTCGTCACGTTGACCGCGTCGTAGACCTGCACCGTGCGGACGAAGCCGTTGGGCAGCGGGACGTGCAACGCGCGTATCCGCGTACGGCCCGCTTCGCCCTCGTACACCGGCTCTCGATCCTCGTTCGAGCGGCTCGCGCTCGACGGCCCTCTGATCTCACCGACTGCCATCTCGAAGCGGATCGGTATCACAGTCCGCGCCCGGACAGAAACGAGCGCCGAGCTGGCCCTGCCCGCTGACCCTGCCCGCTGGCTCGGTATCGGGCCGGCGCTATGGTTCGGCGCATGGACGACGAGCACGCCCCGGACGTCATCGAGGACCTGGCCCTCGGCGCCTTCCGCCTCGTGAAAGAGAAGCTCGACTTCGAGCTCGACTTCACGCCCGACACCCTGCCGGTGCTCGACCACTATCTGACCGAGCTCCTGAAGGAAGACGAAGGCGAGCCGGACGAGAAGGTGGTGTCGCTGGTCGGCCCCTGCGCCGGCGCGTACTTCGGCGAGGTGGTCCGGCGCGCGCTCGGCGACCTGCGCTGGCACTGCCCGGAGGACTACGAGGGCTGGCGGATCGAGGCGGCGGACGTCTTCCTCTGCTTCAACCCCATCGGGGTGGCCCTCGAGGCGATGCACCGCGGCCCGCTCGCGGACTGGAGCGCGCACTTCGCGCTCCTCCCGGGCGACCAGGCCATCGTGAACGCCTCGCTGGAGGCGACGGGGCCGGTGCGCGAGGACGACTACTACCGGCTCGCCGTCCGCTTCGAGGTGCTCGAGCAGAGCCTCCACGTCCTGCGCGAGCGCGACAAGCTCCGGGGCGAGCACCGCACCTTCGGCCCCGAGGTGTACGCGGCGGCCGTCGACGGCACCGCCTCGGGAGCCGAGGCGTGAGCCAGGCCCCATCGGATGTGCCCGGCGTGAATCGCAGCGCGCCTCCCGAGCCACGGCTGGGCCCGTCGCGCTCCGCGATCCGGGCACGATTTTCGCCTCGCCCATCTGGCGCTACGCTCGGAAGGCGATGAAAACGTTCGTTCCCGCGCTCGCGCTCTTGTTCGCGCTCTTCCGCTCCTGCATCCCCGGCGTGGGCGGCAGCGACGCGGGCCCGGGCGTCGACGCCGGCCCCGGCAGCACGCCGGCGCCGACCGACGACGCCGGCACCGCCGACCTCTGCACGGCCGGCACCGCCACCATCTGTCCCTACGCCGCCGGCGCGCATTGGACCGGCGCGGCCTGCTGCGTGGCCGGCGCGACGCAGTGCGTCACCGGGACGGCGAGCGCGTGCGGCGACGCAGTCGACGAGAGCTGGACCGGCTCGGCGTGCTGCATCCGCAGCGCCGCCTTCTGCACCGCCGGCACCGCCTACGACTGCGGCGACTCCGCCAGCGAGACGTGGACCGGCGCGGTGTGCTGCGTGCGCGGTGCCACCCAGTGCCTCTCGTCCACGTCGAGCAGCTGCCTCTCGGCCGGCGGCGCCTGGACCGGCTCCGTCTGCTGCAACTGACGCCACCCGCGGGGACGGCTCACATCGCGCGGAAAGCGAAGCCCACGTCGACGGTCGGTTCGTCGAGCAACGGCGTCGCGACGTGGAGCTTCAGCCAATGCGTACCGGGCTGGAGCTGGAGCGGGTCGGTCGAGGGCGCGGTGCAGTTGCCGCAGGTCTCGTCGCAGACGCTCTCGACACGTCCGTCGCCGTCGACGGTTGCCTGACTGTAGACGACGACGGGAAAGGCGACGACGGATTGGTCGGTGCGGACCCGCGTGAAGAGGTCACAGCCCGCCATGCAGCTCTCGCCGTCGGCGCGGGTGAAGCGGAGGATCTCGTAGCGCGGCGCCGCCATGGGCGTCGCATCGACCTCGATGACGTCGCCTCCGCACGCGTCCGCGAAGGACGAGCCGACCGAGGGCGTCGGCTGGATCGAGAGGCTGACGTGCGCCGGATCCTTCGCCGCGAAGAACACGGCGGTCGGACCGCCCGGAAGATCGAGCCAGGTCCGCTGTGAACCCGGCCTGATCCGAAGCCGCCGGGGCAGAGGGCCGCTCGCGCAGGGGAGAAAGATCGCGTCGACGTCGAGCATCGACTCCGACTGGCTCTCCCAGACCTGCCGCCCCGCGGGCAGATCCACGACATGGATCTCCTCTGCTCCGCCGGGTGGCGGCACGGCCAAGAAGGGCAGGCCGGGCGGCGTCACCGCGCCGGTCAGATAGTGGCGCGTCTCGAACGTCAGCTCGCGCACCTGATCCGGAGCCTCCACCTCGCCCGCCGTGCACTCCGGGATCCACGACGCACGCGACGTCGTCTCTCGAGGCCCCTCGGCGACCCATGCGCTCACCAGCGCGTCGAGGCCCTCACCGAAGCGATCACGAAACACCGCGTCCACGTCCTGACGACCGGCCAGATTGCCGTACGCCTGCATGAACGTGGGCAGACCATGGCGGGCGATGAGGAAGCCCACGAACGCGCCCGATACGTCGTAGCGGCGCACGGCCTCCGTCACGTCGCCGCCCGCCGAGGTATCCGAAGTCTGGAGCCACTCCACGACCTCTGGGTCGGGCACCGTGGAGCCGAGCCTGTACGGCGCCGTGGAGAGCGCCACCGCCAGCCCTTCGGAGAGATAGGACGGGACGACCCTCGCGACGCGCGACGCGTAGGCGTGGATCAGCTCGTGGCCGTGGAACTCGCTTTGCGAGATCACCACGTCGTAGTCGGGCGTGTAGTAACCGTCGTAGCTGGCCGACCAGCGGCTCACGTCGATCTGGCGGAACTCGATCTGATCGCCCGGCGCGATGTCGATGCCCATCGCCCCGGTGACGGAGGTGAGATGATGCTCGAACTCCTCGATCTGCTGCGACTCCGTCAGCACCGGCACGCTGTCACTGCGGTAGATGAAGTGCTCGCTCTCCCAACGAAACGGCGCCGACGGCAGATCGCACCCGAGGAGGGAGGTGAGCGCGCCGAGCAGCGCGAGAGGGCGGGCACGCACGATGGTCGAGCGTACTCCCCTGCCGTCATCCGTCGAGCCATCGGCACGCCGGCGTTCGCACATACCGCCTGCAACCGCCGCGAGACCCTCGTGTGAAATGCACGACGCCCTCACGGCACATGCGAGACCCTCGTGCAAAACGCGCAACACCTGCGCAACCGCCGCCAGCCCCATTCGCGGATCACGCCCCGCCTCCGCGACCGCCGCCGGAGGCTCGGTTGCGGGCGTAGGCTCACCGGCGCCGGCGAACGAGGACCGCTCCCAGCGCGACCATCACCGCGAGCGGCCACGGCGAGCCCGCGCCCGGGCGGACGGCGCAGGTGATGCCCTCGACCAGCCCGCGGTCCTCACCGTCGACGCTCAGCCGCGCGGCCTTGGCCTCGTCGCAGTCCGTGGCACCGTCGTAGGTGATCACGGCCACGTGGCCGCCGGAGCGCAGCGTGGTCTGCCCGGACGTGGCCTGCCCCGAGCACACGGCGTCGTCGAGGCGCTCGTCGACGGTCTCGGCCTCCACGACGCCCCTCGGCGCGGCGAGGCCCCGACGCTCGACCGTGCCCGTTCCGTTCCAGACCGTCGGCGTGTCGTAGGTGCCGGCGACGGTGCCCGCGTACTGGTAGGTCGTGGTCTCGCCGCCCTCGTCGACCAGGTCGACCTCGAACGCGTGCGCGCCACCCGGCGCAGCATGGACGGCGCAGGTGCCGGTGAGCCGAGAGTCGCCCAGGCTGCCGCTCGTTCCGTAGTCGTCGAACGTGACCGTCCGCGCGTCGGGCCCCGAGCGCACCACCGTCACGGTGCCGTGGTAGTCGAAGCCGTCCGAGGCCGTGCAGCCACCCTCGATCGTGACCGTGGTTCCGTCGTCGTGGGTCACGGGGCAGCTCGGGTCGGAGAACGGGGCTCGCCCGTCGGCGAACGCGAGCGGCACGTAGCACTCCGCGAACACGCCGACCGCGCTGGCGGCGTTGGCCCAGGTGCCGGCGTGATCGGGATCGTCGAACGCGCTGCCGTTGCACGCGCTGGCGGTGAGGGCCACCAGCGCGGTGGCGAATGTACGGGTGTTGGACATCGGCGCCTCCTCGCTCCCGGCGCAACGCCACGATCGTGCCAGCACCGGCACGGGCGTGCGAGAGGCCGCGCCGTGAAACGACGGCACAGGTGCGTGAGCGTCTCGCACTACGCGCCCGGCGAGGCGACCCGTCGTTCCACGGGAGGCGCTGGAGACACGGGAGCTCGCGACGGCGCTGCACGAACCCGAGCCGTGGGCGACGCGGGCGGGTCCGCACCACGCGCCCGGCGAGGGCCGGCGCTCGGACAGCGTCGTGCAGGACGCGCGCGACCCGGACCGATCGTTCGATGGCCGACGGGAGGCCCTTCGAAGCGCGGAGCTCGCGACGATCGCCGCGCGTGCACCGAGACCCAGCCGCGGCGGGACTCGGCCCGCCATCAGAGGCTGGACCGGCTCGCGCGGACGAGAAGCGTTGCGACGCACGCTCGTATCATGCGCGGAGAGGCGACTCGAGGGCATCGCACGAGCTCGGACCCAGCAACGCCGAGCGCGACGCGTCGAGGCAGGAGGCATGCCCGGTGCAGTGGCGGATTCGACCTCGACCGCGGCCGACCTCCCGTCGAGGTCCTGTCCGCAGCGGTCTCATCGTGCCGCGTCGAGGACGACGCCGACCGAACGAGCGAGACCTGCGTCGCCGCCGAGGCGCTCCTGCGGGCGATCCCCGCCGATCGTCTCCGCGGCGCCCGAGGCGCGGGCGACGTCGCTCGCGAAGGCTGCCTGCGTCACCTCCCCGGCTGGTGCGAGCTGCTGGACGAGTCGCCCGAGTGCGACCTCGGCGGCTGCGGCTGAAGCCCCGCGGCTCGATCTCGTGCAGCCGCCGCGAGCCCGCTACGCGCACCGGCGGGCGGAGGGCCCGCTCGCTATGCTTCGCGGTCCGATGACCGACTCGCTCGTGTTCGCCCACGCCCCCACGCGGCGCTGGTTCGAGACCTCGTTCGAGGGGCCGACCGGCGCGCAAGAAAAGGGCTGGCCGCCCGTCACCCGCGGCGAGTCGACGCTCCTGCTCGCGCCGACGGGCAGCGGCAAGACGCTCAGCGCGTTTCTCGTGGCGATCGATCGGCTGATGTTCGGCCCGGCGCCGGCCGAGGAGGGCGTCCGCGTCCTCTACGTCTCGCCGCTCAAGGCGCTCGGCGTCGACGTCGAGCGAAACCTCCGCGCGCCGCTGAACGGCATCCGGGTCGTCGCCGAGCGCGGCGGCGTTCCGCACCGCGTGCCCACGGTCGGCGTCCGCTCCGGCGACACGCCGCAGAACGAGCGCGAGCGGATGCGACGACACCCGCCCGAGATCCTGATCACCACGCCCGAGTCGCTCTACCTGCTCCTGACCTCGCAGGCGCGCTCGATCCTCGACGGCGTCGACACGGTGATCATCGACGAGATCCACACGATGGTCGCCGGCAAGCGCGGCGCGCACTTGTTCCTCTCGCTGGAGCGCTTGCAGGCGCTGGTCGAGCACCCGATCCAACGCATCGGGCTGAGCGCGACGCAGCGCCCGCTCGACGAGGTCGCGCGCCTGCTCGGCGGCTTCGACACCGAGAACCCCGAGCACCCGACCCCGCGGCCGGTGACCATCGTCGACGCCAGCCATGCGAAAGCGTTCGAGCTGAAGGTCGAGGTGCCGGTCGAGGACATGGCCCAGCTCGCCGCCAGCGAGGAGCTGCAGAGCGGGCCCGCCGCGTCACAACCACGGCAGACCTCCATCTGGCCCTCGATCCACCCGCGGCTGGTCGAGCTGATCCGTGCCCACCGCTCGACGATGATCTTCGTCAACAGCCGGCGGCTGGCCGAGCGCCTCGCCGGCGCGCTCAACGAGCTGGCGGAAGAAGAGATCGCCCGCGCCCACCACGGCTCGATCGCCAAGGACATCCGCGCCGAGATCGAGGACCGGCTCAAGCGCGGCGAGCTGCCGGCGCTGGTCGCCACCAGCTCGATGGAGCTCGGCATCGACATGGGCGCGGTGGACCTGGTGATCCAGATTGAGGCGCCGCCCTCGGTCGCGTCGGGCGTGCAGCGGATTGGCCGCGCCGGTCACCACGTGGGCGCCGTCAGCCGCGGCGTGCTCTTCCCGAAGTACCGGGGCGACTTGCTCGCCTGCGCCGCGATCACCGAGCACGTCCGCGACGCGCGGGTGGAGGCGACCTTCTATCCTCGCAACCCCCTCGACGTGGTCGCCCAGCAGATCGTGGCGATGGTCGTCGGCGGCGATCAGAACGTCGACGACGTCTACGCGCTGGTCCGCCGCGCGGCGCCGTTCTCCGAGCTTCCGCGCCGCTCGTTCGAAGGTGTGCTCGACATGCTGAGCGGCCGCTATCCCTCCGAAGAGTTCGGCGAGCTGCGCCCGCGCATCACGTGGGATCGGATCGGGGCACCCTCAGCGCCCGCCGCGGCGCGCGCATGCTGGCCATCGCCAACGGCGGCACCATCCCGGACCGCGGCCTCTACGGCGTCTTCCTCGCCGGCCAAGAGAAGCCCGTCCGGGTCGGCGAGCTCGACGAGGAGATGGTCTTCGAGTCGCGCGAGGGCGACGTCTTCTTGCTCGGCGCGTCGTCGTGGCGGATCGAGGAGATCACCCACGACCGGGTGCTGGTCACGCCGGCGCCGGGCGAGGCGGGGAAGATGCCCTTCTGGCACGGCGACCGGCCGGGCCGTCCGCTCGAGCTCGGCCGCGCCATCGGCAAGCTCGCCCGCGAGCTGAGCAGCACGCCGCGGGAGGCGGCGCTTCAGCGCTTGCGGGAGCTCCACGCCCTCGATGCGCGGGCGGCCGAGAACCTGCTCCGCTATCTGGAGGATCAGCGCGAGGCGACGGGCCGCCTGCCGACCGACCGCGTGGTGATCGTGGAGCGCTTCACGGACGAGGTCGGTGACGTCTGCGTCACGCTGCTCTCGCCCTTCGGCGCCAAGGTGCACGCGCCGTGGGGCACGGCCGTCAACGCGCGGCTGGCGCACGAGTTCGGCATCGACGCCGACGTGATGTGGTCGGACGACGGCATCGTCTTTCGCCTGCCGGACGTGGACGAGGCGCCGGACGACGCCGTGTTCTTTCCGGATCCGGACGAGATCGAGCAGCTCGTGGTGAACGAGCTGGCCTCGACCAGCCTCTTCGCCGCCCGCTTCCGCGAGAACGCCGGCCGCGCGCTACTCTTGCCGCGCCGTCGCCCCGGCCAGCGCACTCCTCTGTGGGCCCAGCGCCGAAAGAGCGCGCAGCTCCTGCAGGTCGCCTCGCGCTACTCCGACTTCCCCATCGTGCTCGAGACCTACCGCGAGGTCCTGCGCGACGTCTTCGATCTACCTGGATTGATCGCGATCCTGAAGGACGTGAAGGATCGGCGGATCCTGGTCAGCGACGTCCGCTCCCGCCAGCCCTCGCCCTTCGCCGCCTCGCTGCTCTTCAACTACGTCGCCAACTTCATCTACGAAGGCGACGTGCCGCTCGCCGAGCGCAAGAGCCAGATGCTCTCGCTCGATCACGCGCAGCTCAAGGAGCTCCTCGGCGAGCCGGACATGCGGGAGCTGCTCGATCTGACGGCGATCTTCGAGGTCGAGGCGCGCCTTCAGCACCTGGGCGGGCGGCTCGTCAAACACGCAGACGGCGTCCACGATCTCCTCCTCGCGCTCGGCGATCTGAGCCTGGAGGAGATCGCGAAGCGGAGCGAGCCCGAAGCCGGCGTCGAAGCGTTCGCGGCCGAGCTCGTCCGCGCGCGGCGCATCGTTCCGGTCACGCTCGGCGGGGACAAACGCTTCATCGCCGCGGAGGACATCGCGCGCTACCGCGACGGGCTCGGCATCGTGCCGCCGGCCGGCACCCCCATCGCGCTGCTCGAGCCGGCGCACGACCCGCTCTTCGAGCTGATCGGCCGCTACGCGCGGACCCACGGGCCCTTCACCATCGACGCCGTCTCCGATCGCTTCGGCCTCGGCCCAGCGCCGGTGCGCGCCGTGCTGACCCGGCTGGCCGCCGCCGATCGCGTGGTGGAAGGCGAGCTCTTGCCGGGCGGGCGCGGACGCGAGTGGTGTGATCTCGGCGTGCTGCGGCAGATCAAGCAGCGCTCGCTGGCCAAGCTACGCAAGGAGATCGAGCCGGTGGAGCCGGAGGCGCTGGCCCGCTTCACGCTCGACTGGCACGGCGTGGGCCGGCATCGGAGCGGCGCGGACGCGTTGATCGGCGTCGTCGAGCAGCTCCAGGGCGCGCCGATTCCAGGCTCCTCGCTGGAGGCGCACGTGCTGCCGAGCCGGCTGTCCGGCTACGACCGCCGCGATCTGGACGAGCTCTGCGCGAGCGGCGAGGTGATCTGGCGGGGGATGGGCTCGCTCGGCCCGAAGGACGGCCGCGTCGCGCTCTACCTGGCCGAGCACTACGCCCTCTTGGCGCCCGAAGCGACACCGGCGGAGGGCGAACTCGCGGCGGCCATCCGCGCCCTCCTCGACGCGCGCGGCGCGATGTTCTTCCGCGATCTCGTGTCGGCGCTCGGCGCGTTCGGGAGCGACGTGCTGGAGACGCTGTGGACGATGGTCTGGGCGGGCGAGGTGACCAACGACACGCTCTTGCCGCTCCGCTCGCTCCGCGGTGGCGACGACCGCGCGCGCGGCGGCCGGCGGCGGATGCTGACCACGTCGCGGCGCGCGGGACCGCCCGGCTCGGAGGGGCGCTGGTCGCTCCTGCCGGCCGTGGAAGGCGTGAGCCCGACCGAGCGCCTGCAGGCGCTGGCGACGCAGCTCCTCGAGCGCCACGGCGTGCTCACGCGCGAGGCGATCAAGGCGGAGGCCGTGCCCGGCGGCTTCTCCACCGTCTATCCGGTGCTCAAGGCGATGGAAGAGGCCGGACGGGTGCGGCGCGGCTACTTCGTGGCGGGCCTCGGCGCGACGCAGTTCGCGGTGCCGGGCGCGGAGGAGCGGCTGCGCAAGCACCGCGAGCCGGAGGACGAGGACGCGGTGGTGCTCCTCGCCGCCGACGACCCGGCCAACGTCTACGGTGCCGCCCTGCCGTGGCCGGAGCGCGAAGGTGCCCGCGCGCAGCGAGCGGCCGGCGCTCGAGTCGTGCTCCACGAAGGCCGATTGATTGGCTACGTCGGCAAGACCGGCCACAGCGTGCTCACCTTCCTGCCCGAAGACGACGAGCTGGCCCACGCCCGCGCCGCCGCCGCCTTGGCCCGCGGGCTCACCCGCGCCACCGGCGAGAAGGCGCGCGCCGTCCTCATCAAGCGCATCGACGGCGAGGATCCCCACGGCTCCGACCTCGCCGCGCACCTGCGAGACGCGGGCTTCAGCTCCACCAGCGGTGGCTTCCACCGCCGCGCCGAGCACGAAGAGCACGCCGTCTGAGTCGCGCGGTCAGACGATCGCGAAAGGGAGACCGTAGCGCGCGACAGCGCGGACATGGGCAACGCGGCTCGTCGAGGACGCGCCTCATCGAGGACGCGCTCGCGAGGTTCGAGCGGCGCGTCCATCGCTCGGAGGATCGCGACGTCGCAGTCGGTCCGACGCGATTGAGACACGTCTCCGTCTCCGAACGCCCACCTCGCTCGTATAGGCTATTCGCGGAGGTCTCATGCGAACTGCGAGCTGGCTCTCGGTGCTCTCCCTGGCGCTCCTCGGCGCCGGCTGCAGCTGCAGCGACGCCACCAACACCCACGGTGACGGAGGCGGGAACACGCTCGACGGCAGCGTGGACGACGGCAGCGTGGACGACGGCGGCGGGGCGCGCGGCGATGGCTCGATGGACGCCGCGACAGGCGCGGATGCCGGCCCGACCTCGAGCCACGTCAGCCGCTGCCCCGACTGCCCCTGCTTCCCGGGGACCGATTGCTCGGCCAGCGGCGTGGACGCCGGCCCGGCGCCGCCCGCCTGCACGGGCCCGGGCGCCAGCCCCACCCTCGTCTACCCGCCGGACCAGGTGCTCCTGCCTCCGAACACCAACGTCATCGAGGTCCAGTTCCTCCCCGGCGCCGGCAACACCCTCTTCGAGCTCGACTTCCAGAACGCCGCCACCGACGTCCGCGTCATCACCCGCTGCGAAGCCATCACCAACACCCGCGGCGTCGACACCGGCGGCTGCGGCTTCGCGCTCACCCAAGAGCAGTGGGGCTGGATCGCGGACGTGAACCGCGGGGGCGACCCGCTCCGCGTCACCGTGCGCGCCGCGCCGGAAGACGGCTCGTGCGTCGGGACCAGCGACGCGCGCGAGATCTCCTTCGCCAGCGAAGACGTCGAAGGCGCCGTCTACTACTGGCAGTCGGTGACCGTCGACGGAACGCCCGGCCGCGCCGGCGGCATCTACCGATTCGACTTCGGCCGCCGGGACGTCGCACCGGAGGCCTTCCTCGAGTCGAGCCCCGACACCGGCAACCGCTGCTACGGCTGCCACTTCGTCTCCCGCGACGGCCAGCGCATCACCTACGGCAGCGACGATCCCGACTCCGACGACGAGTACGGCGACCTGAGCTCGTTCCTGATGGACGTCGGTACCCGAACCATCGCCGCCAACCGCGTGCAGCCGGGCTTCCGCACCTTCACCAGCGACCACACCTCGATGCTCGCCTCGGACGGCCGCAACCGAAACCACTCGCCCGCCTTCTACCGTCTCGACGGCACCGACGCATCGCAGCTCGATTCTCGCATCCACCGGTGACATGCGCGGCACCCAGCCCGACTGGGCCCCGGACGACTCCCGCGTCGTCTACGCGCAGCCGGCCCAGTTCTACAACGCCTCCGGCGCCGTCTCCGCCAACGGCGACGACGACCACTTCACGGGCGCGTCGCTCTACCAGATGAGCTGGGACGGAAGCACCTTCGGCACGCCCACCCCGCTCTTGATGGCCGCCAGCGCCGACGAGAACAACTACTACCCCGCCTTCACGGCGGACGGCGCGTTCATCGTCTTCAACCGCGTGACCGCGCCGGGGCTCGACAGCGACGCCTTCTCCAACCCAGAGGCGCGCGTCTTTGCCATGCCCTCGGGCGGCGGCGATCCGGTCGACCTGGCCACGCTCAACCAGGGCGACGGCCTCGGCAACAGCTGGCCGCGCACGAGCCCCTACGTTCAGCACGACCGCGGGCACCGCATCGTGTGGGTGACCTTCTCGTCCATCCGCGACTACGGCCTGCGCGTACAGAACGAAGATCCCGCCGGCGTGCAGTGCTACCCGCCCGAGGCGCCCGAGAACCCCGCGCACACCCACTCCTGTCCGCTCGTGCCGAGCTCCTGCGGCTGCGTGGCCGCCGGCTGCGCGCAGTTCTGCGTTCAGCCGCAGATCTGGATGGCCGCGATCGAGATCGACGCCGACGGAGGCATCTCGGCCGGCAACGACACCAGCCACGTCGCGTTCTGGCTGCCCTTCCAGGAGATCAGCGCCCACAACCACGTCGCCCAATGGGCCGCGTCCATCCCGGGCCACCCGGTGCCGTCGGCAGGCCAAGACGGCGGCGTCCCGGACGCGAGCACGGACGCCAGCACCGACGCCGGGATGTCCTGCCGCGGCGACGGAGACGCCTGCGGGCCGGGCCTCCCGCTTTGCTGCGCGGCGTACTACTGCGGCACGGACGGCGTTTGCCACGGCCTCTTGTGAAGGCGCGCTCATGCGCCGTTCGCGCGCCCTCCGATCGGCTCCAACGCCGCTGCGAAACGTCCATGAAACAGGGTTTCTCGGACGCCGACGTCCACGGAAGCGGAACCCGGCACGAACGCGCCACGCTGCTAAGCTGCGAGGGTGACGCGCTACGCACGGCGCTACCGAAAGGTCTCCCGCTCGCTGAGCCACGTCGAGCTCATGCGCTCGTCGATGGACGAGACCTTCGCGCTCACCGATCGCGACCTGCTGGACAAAGACGCCGACCGCCGCTTCCTCGACTTCTACGGTGACGAAGGCCTGCGCATCGCGCTCAGCCGCTATGGCTTCTTCCACGCCCTCGAATCGCGCGGCTGGACCGACATCACGGTCGAGACCTGGGCCCACGACGAACGGCACACCCTCCTGGTCGACGGCACCCCGGCGGCGGGCGGCGAGCGCGACCGGCTGATAGAGCTCGTCGTCCGCCGCGATCAGCTCCACATCGATCCGCCGGCGCCGCAGCGCTCGTGGGACGTGCTCACCGTCGATTGGCTCAGCCTGCGAAACCCCCTCGGCGAGTTCACCGGCGATCGCATGCGTCTGCCCGGCCAGGACGCGCCCGGCCTCGGCGTGGGCGAGCGAGTGCTCGAGCTCCTCTACCGCGTCGTCGACCGCCTCTCGCTCGACGGCCTGCTCACCGTCGCCGAGTATTTCCACAACGCCGTCCTCTACGGCCGCGAGCTTCCCTTCGTCGACTCTTGGTACCAAGGCCAGCTCCAAACGCTCGAAGCGCTGCTCCTCGACAAGGAGGCGCTCTCGTTCCCCGAAGCCGCCTGGGCCATGCACTGGGGCCACGTCATCGACGTCGACGACAGCGTCGTGCGCTGGCGCGGCGAAGCCATGGTCCGCGCCGTCGACCCGGAGCTGCTCGCCTACTTGAACGGCGAAGAGCACGTACACGCCGCCCAGCACGCCGCGTCCAACCTGCGCTACCACCTCGACCGCACCGCCTTCCACGACCAGTGGCGCAAAGAGCGCGAGTCCCTGCTCCAGCCCCCGCCGCCCGACGAGCCGTCCCCGAGCTGAGCTCCGTTCTCGCTCCCTCCCCCGTTCAACGGGACAGGGCTGGCGTGGTGGCTGACCCGAGCCTCGATTGCAGAGTGCGTGCCCGCCCTCGCCACCATCGACTGCGAGCCATTCGTGCCGCGATCCGATGACGCCACGCCGAGGACCGTCCACGGTCGTCGCGGATGACGAGCGACCGCATGACTGCTACACGCTGGCCGAAGCGTCAGTCCCGAAAGGAGCCCGCGTGCGACGACCGATCACCAAGCTCATGTGTGCAAACCGCGGCGAGATCGCCATCCGTGTCTTCCGCGCCGCCACCGAGCTCGGGATCCGAACGGTCGCGATCTACAGCCACGAGGACCGCGTCCATCTCCACCGCTACAAGGCGGACGAGGGCTACCTGATCGGCAAGGGCCTGAGCCCGGTCGGCGCCTACCTCGCGATCGACCGCATCATCGAGATCGCCCAGGACGCCAACGTCGACGGCATCCACCCCGGCTACGGCTTCCTCTCCGAGAACGCCGACCTCTCCCGCGCCTGCCAGGAAGCCGGCATCGCGTTCGTCGGCCCCGCGCCCGAGGTGCTCGAGGCGCTCGGCGACAAGACCGCGGCCCGCAAGCTGGCCAAGAAGGCCGGCGTCCCCACCGTCCCCGGCACCGAAGATCCGGTCGCCACCTACGAAGAAGCGCGCACCTTCACCGAAGAGTTCGGCTTCCCGGTCATGGTCAAGGCCGCGATGGGGGGAGGCGGCCGCGGCATGCGCGTCGTGCGCCGGGCCGAAGAGCTCGAAGAAGCCTTCGACCGCGCCACCAGCGAAGCCGCAGGCCGCGTTCGGCGACGGCACCGTCTTCCTCGAGCGCTACGTCGAGCACCCGCGGCACATCGAGGTGCAGATCCTCGCCGACGCCGAGGGCAACGTCATGCACCTCTTCGAGCGCGACTGCTCGGTGCAGCGCCGCCACCAGAAGGTGGTCGAGATGGCGCCCGCGCAGAACCTCCCCCGCAAGGTGCGCGACGCCGTCTGCGCCGACGCCGTCAAGCTCGCCCAGGCCGTCGACTACCGCAACGCCGGCACCGTCGAGTTCCTCGTCGACAAGGACGGCAACCACTACTTCATCGAGGTCAACCCGCGCATCCAGGTCGAGCACACCGTGACCGAGCAGGTCACGCTGGTCGACCTCGTTCAATCGCAGATCAAGATCGCCGGCGGCGCCACCTTCGAGGAGCTCGGCCTGACGCAGGACGGCGTCGACGTGCGCGGCGTGGCCATCCAGTGCCGCGTCACCACCGAGAACCCGCGCAACAACTTCCAGCCCGACACCGGCCGCATCGAAGTCTTCCGCTCCGGCGCCGGCATGGGCGTCCGCCTCGACGGCGGCAGCGGCTACACCGGCGCGAAGGTCAGCCCCGACTACGACTCGCTCCTCGTGAAGTGCACTGCCCACGCGCAGAGCTTCCCGGAGTCGGTCGACAAGCTGCACCGCGCCCTGGCCGAGTTCCGCGTCCGCGGCGTGAGCACCAACATCCCCTTCCTCCAGAACGTGCTCAGACACCCGCGCTTCGTGGCCGGCGACACCGACACCTCCTTCGTCGACGACAGCCCCGAGCTCTTCGTGTTCCCCCAGCGGCGCAACCGCGCCCAGCGCTTGTTGCGCTACCTCGCCGAGGTGGCGGTCAACGGCGCGCGCGTCCCGGGCATGGGCGCCGCCCCGCCGAGCAACATCGAAGCCGTCGTCCCCGCGCACGACAAGACCCAGCCGCCGCCGCAGGGCTGGCGCGACATCCTCGAGCATCGGGGCCCGGCCGAATTCGCCAAAGCCGTCCGCCATCATCGTGGGTTGATGGTCACCGACACCACCTGGCGCGACGCCCACCAATCGCTTTTGGCAACTCGCGTTCGGACCAAGGACCTCCTCGAGATCGCGCCCGCCACCGCCCGGCTCATGCCCGAATTGTTCAGCCTGGAGATGTGGGGCGGCGCCACCTTCGACGTCGCGCTGCGCTTCTTGCACGAGTGCCCGTGGGATCGCCTGAGCTGGCTGCGCGAGCGCGTCCCGAACGTGCCTTTCCAGATGCTCCTGCGCGGCGCCAACGCCGTCGGCTACACCAGCTATCCCGACAATGTCGTCTACGAGTTCGTGCGGATGGCCAAGGAGCTCGGCGTCGACGTCTTCCGCATCTTCGACTCGCTGAACTACGTCGAGAACCTGAAGCTCGGCATCGACGCCGTCGGCGAAGCGGGCGGCGTCATCGAAGCCTCCCTCTGCTACTCGGGCGACGTCAGCGATCCCTCGCGGACCAAGTACTCGCTGCAGTACTACGTCGACCTGGCCGGCGAGCTCGTCGAGCGCGGCATCCACATCCTGGCCATCAAGGACATGGCCGGCCTCCTCAAGCCGCGGGCGGCGAGCCTCCTCGTCTCGACCTTGCGGCGCAGCTTCCCGGACCTCCCGATCCACGTCCACACCCACGACACGGCAGGCACCGGCGTCGCCTCCATGCTGGCCTGCGCCGAAGCCGACGCCGACGTCGTCGACCTGGCCCTGCCCGCCATGGCCGGCCTCACCGCCCAGCCCACCATGGCGGCCGTCGTCGCCGCCCTTCGCGGCACCGAGCGCGACACCTCGATCGACCCCGAGGCCATTCAAACCCTGAACACCTACTGGGAAGGCGCGCGCGGCTACTACGCCCCCTTCGAGACCGGCCTCACCGGCTACGCGCCCGATCTCTACGAGCACGAAATCCCGGGCGGCCAGTACACCAACCTCCGCTTCCAAGCCGCCGCGCTCGGTTTGGCCAGCCGCTGGTCGAGCATCAAGCGCTCGTACGCCGCAGCCAACCGCCTCCTGGGTGACATCATCAAAGTCACGCCCAGCTCCAAAGTCGTCGGCGACCTGGCGCAGTTCATGGTCCAAAACGACCTGGACGAGCACGACGTCCTCGAGCAGGCCGACACGCTCGTCGTTCCCCTCCTCCGTCGTCGACTTCCTCCAGGGCCGCCTCGGCCAGCCCTACGGCGGCTTCCCCGAGCCCCTCCGCAGCCGAGTCCTGCGCGGCCGCCCGCCGATCGACGGCCGCCCCGGCGAGACCATGGAGCCCTTCGACTTCGCCGCCCTGCGGAGCGAGCTCGAAGACGACCACCCGCACATCCCCATCCGCGACGTCGACGTCATGAGCGCCGCCCTCTATCGCGACGTCTTCGGCGACTACCGCGAGTTCCGGACCCGCTTCGGCGACGTCAGCGTCCTGCCCACCCGGCTCTTCCTGGCGCCCATGGAGATCGGCGAAGAGATCTCCATCGACATCGAGCAAGGCAAGACCCTCGTCATCGTCTTGCGGGCCGTGGGCGAGCTGGACGCCACCGGCCACCGCGTCGTCTACTACGAGCTCAACGGCCAACCGCGCCAGGTCCGCGTCCGCGACCTCGCCGCGACCGACGTCGTCGCCGCCCGCGAGCGCGCCACCAAAGAGCCCGGCTCCGTCGGCGCCCCCATGCCGGGCAGCGTCGTCGACGTCCAGGTCGAGGAAGGCGACGACGTCGCGAAGGGCGACCCCCTCGTCGTCCTCAGCGCCATGAAGATGGAGACCGTCGTCGCCTCCCCGGTCAGCGGCAAAGTGAAGCGCGTCGCCGTGGAGAAGAGCGAGACCCTGGCCGCGGGAGATCTCCTGGTCGAGATCGAGGTCGCGAGCGACGAGAAGGCCGCCTGAGCCGAGCGCGGGCTCAGTGCGACAGCTGTCGAGGTGGGGCGGAGCCTGGGAGTCGAGAGGCGTTCTCCGCACGGCCCAGTGGCCAGCCCTTCGAACCGCGGGGATGGCGCGACCTCCTGCAGACGAGACACGGCGGGCCACCGATGAATGGTCGGGCCAGCCTCATGCTCCAAACGGGGTTGCACTCCAAGTGGGCCCACCATCCACGAGCCAGCAATGGGTGAGCCAAGAGCAGCAGGATTCTTCCGCGCACGACGTTTCGCACAACTCCGTCTTGACGGGGACTCACCCGCAACAGCCTACACACCCCACTTCAAGAAAAACGCGAAGAACGGGTCCGTGATGTGCAGCTTGCGCTCTTCTTTTTCCCAATCAATGACGGGGGCAGACGATTCCTCATTCGCCGAGATGGTGGCCATGTGCTCCAGCACCCGAGACACCTCGTGTGCCTGCGGGAGATAGTCCGCAAGCACCTCTCGCAAGGACGCTCGAATTTGCTCCCACTCGAACGTCTGCATCCCAGGCTTCAGGTTCGCAACAGCACGAAGGACGGCCACGTAAATATCAACCGTTTCACCGCCGACAAGCGTTCGTTCTTTGCGATCCGAACGCTGCCTCGGTCCTTTGGCCAGCCGGTCAAAGACGACCTTGCTGGTAGATTGCGCAACTTGGCGAAAGACAGACGAGCCATCAACATCGGCCGCCGCCACCCGAAGCGGAACGGAGAGAGTCTCCTCCACCCCACACTGCCTACACAGTTCGCGGCAAAACTCTTGCATCAAATGCGGACTGCCAAGCGACTCAGACGCGAACAGGTTCAGCACATCTGGATTGACTTCCATCCGCAGCAACGGAAACCCGACGAACGGAATCTCAAGAAGCTCCGACAAATCCCAACTCGGAACCTCGACAGTTTCCACGCGTCCTGTCATTTCCTTCTCAACCCGAACCGCGTCGTACCTCCGATGGGGTATTGCCAACAAAATAACCGGAAGCCCATCAAAGATTGGAGCCTTGAGTGCCCGCACTATGGAGGCCTGCGTTTCCCTGGTGAGGTAGTGAAAGTCATCGATGACTACGGGAAGTGACTGGCATCGAAGTGCCGCCACTGCTACGGCTTTCGAACGGCGCGCACGGGAAGAATGGACGCCTGTCTTCCGACCGCGCTTCCCGCCACCTTGTCCGCCAATCTCCGCCTCACCCACACCGGGGATTTCTCGCCCTGACTGACCCCTGATCTCCGCACCGAGCTCGCCCAAAGTTTCCACACTCTGTGCCGTCTCGGTAAAAGCGTCGAGCTGCTCGACGACTTCGGACCAGAGGTCTTCCTCCGTTCCAAACGTTCCGCCATCTAGCCACACAGCTCTACCACGTGGGTAGATGGTGCTAGTCATCACGGTCTTGCCAGACTTCGTCGCGCCGGTAACCGTAACCAATTTGCACAGGTTGTCTGAAGCTTGACGGAGTTTTTCCTCAATACCTTTTCCGGTACGTGGCACGTACGTGTGCCTGGGCAGTCCCCCGGGAACAAACACCTGATTTACTCGCACCACACCATCCGACATGCTAGCCCCGCTGTTGGCAGACGTGGGGTGGACTCTACTATCGGCGCCTATGATTGTCACGCCGGCCCCCTGGCTACACAACCGAGGGAACCGTCCGAGGGAGCTCACCTCCCCACGCGCGTCGACCGGCGCCACGGCACGCCTGCGCCACGAGATGATCCCGATTCCGACCAGGCAACCCGCGGCCGCGCCCCTCTGATTGTTCCCGAGGGTCCCTTCCCAGCCGAGATGTGCTCAGGAGGGTAGGTCGGAGAATGAGGGGATTCCCTCCCGCGCAATGAGGGGATCCGTCCGAGGTAGATCACCTCCCGCGCGCGCCGACCGAGGAAATCCGTCCGAGGTAGATCACCTCCCGCGCGCGCCGACCGGCGCCGCGACACGCCTGAGGGCGAGGGGATTCCGTCCCGCGAGGGAATCCGTCCGAGGCAGATCACCTCCCGCGCGCGCCGACCGGCACCTCGACACGCCTGCGCTACGACCTAATTCTCGATACCGACATGGCAACCCGCGGCCACGACGGCATGATCGCTCCGCAGCGTCCCTTCCCGGTCCAATCCGGACCCGAGAGCGCACGAACGCGCCGCCCAGGCCATCACCGAGCGGCGCACGCCTCGGAGGCGGATGTGCTCAGGAGGGTGGTCTGGAGCCCGCCTTCTTCGGCGGTCGACCGCGCCGCCGGTCGCGTTCGATGATGAGCCGACGAGGATGACACTCGCCGCGGTCGGGCTCGCGATGGAAGCGATGCCGCACTTCGGGCTCGGGACGGGCGTCCAGTTCGGACGTCGAGTCGGACGGTACCGCGGCCGAGACGGAAGGCGCGCGACCACTCGCGAAGTCGAGGTCGTCGACGGATGCGACCTCGGCCGCTTCCTCGCTCCACGCCGCCCGAACTTCGTCAGCGACCTGCGCGCGAGCGCCCTCGGTTTGCCCGCGTACCTCGTTCAGCAGAGGCCCCGGCTGCGCGACGATCGCGTCCGGGAGCGGTTCTGCGACCTCGACGCGGTGGAACACCCGCATGCCGTATGTCCCGTATGGGAACAGGGCCTGGCGACCAGCGAGATAGCCCCGGCGGCATTCCTCGTAGGACCGGTGAAACGCATTCACCTCGGTCGCCGCCTCGCACCGCTGCTGCCGTGCCGACGAGACCCCGCGCGCCGATCTTGAACGTCGGCACGCGGCGCCCGCCCGGTTCCGCCATCGTCTTCGGCTCGGTCCAGGGTGTAGCCGCCGCACCTTCTGCGCACCGAGCGGCGGCCGGCTCCGCGCGTCGCGCAACGCCCGCAGCCCATCCTCGGACAAGCGCCGCATGTGGTGCACGAGCGCATCGAGGTCACAGTCGAACGCCCGGAACAAGAGCGGCGGCGGCGTCAGCTCGAGCCAGAGCTCCTCGGACCGGCTCTTGCCGAAATAGACGCCGGCCGTTTGACCGCGATGCCACCCGCCTTCCAATGCCCCCAGTCGAGTACGGTCCCCGGCATCTGCTCGGGGCGCTTCACCAGTCCGGCGGGGGCCGGATTCAGGTACTCGTAGGTCAGATGGCTCGCCTGCGCCGCCGCGTCCGAGCCGCATGGCATGCGAGCTCCGCTTGTCGAACACGTTCCGCGGCACGTCGTAGCGCTCGCGGGCCATCAGCGTGTTGAGCGCGCAGCTCACCTCGTGATGGAAGCGAGACAGGAAGCTCCCGAGGTTCCCTGGCTCAACGTCACGCTCAGGTGGTGATGGTTGACGACGCGAACTCCGTAGTGGACCGCGATGTTCGTCGCACGCTGGGCGTCGGCCAACACGTAGAGCCAGCACTGCTCCACGAGCGGGTGCCACGGCGCGAGGAAGGCCTTCCGCAGCGTCGTCCGCCGCGTGATCGCCAGCGTCGCTCCCCTCACCACGATGCGTGGGTTGGTCACGCCGGCGGCGCATCTCAAGCGCCGTGCCGAATCCGCCACACTGTGATCTCGGGACCTTAGCGGGCCCCATCGGCGAAGTGGCGAGCGGACCGCCTCCCACACCGCCACCCGGCATCGCCTCCCGAGTGGGCGCGCCCGCTACCCGCCTGCACACGACTTCGCGTACCTCGAAGCGATTTCGCTGGCTGGAGCGATTTCGCGAGGCTCTACGCCTTCGACGATGCCGTATTCACGTAGAGGCGCGGGACACACACGCCGACGGTGGACGACGGGTTAGAAACGCCAGCGCCCGCGGTAGCACGCTGCGTCGGTAAAGAGACCACCGTTTGGGTGGAATTCGCGGTATGCGACGGTCGTGTCGCGATCCACGAGCACCGAGCTCGCATCCCACGGGGACGACAGTAGCACCAGCGGATGACGCACCAAGAGCCGTGCAAATTGGACTTCCCATCCCGGAACAACGGCACGGCCCGCGAAGTCGCGCCTCGTCCAGGCGGTTGGCTCGACCGTCGAGGACGCGACGACGCGCATCAGGGTCTACCGACACCCCGTCCGGTAGCCGGGAACCGGAGTTATTGCGGAAACGCGGCCCATCGTCGAGAGCGACGAGCAGGTGGTGAGAGGCTCTACTCGTCTCCGCTCGTCTCGAGCCACTCGACATCGGCGAGGTCCTGCGCGCGTCCCGCCCCCGCTTGTTCTGGATGAGGTGCTGCCTGGCGATGACTGCGGCCGGAACGCCCGCGAAGTGCGCCGACACGCGGGCTCTCCAGGCTGACTCGAAGTCGACCCCGTCGATCATCGTGAGGATGTCGATGCGGACCGGTGGCACGCCGATCTGGAACACCACCCCCGGTGTCGTCAGGTCATCCTCGGTGAGCCCGTGCAGCGCTGCGCCGAAGGAGCGCAAGGCCGCCAGGACCCGCCTCGCGTTCTCCGGCTCGGGCCGCACCCAAACGTCGAAGTCCTTCGTTGCCCGGATCCGCCATGCGCGGCGAGCGCATGCGCTCCGACCACGAGGTATTCAACGCCGTGGACGTTGAACTCGGCCAACAGAATCTCTGAAGTCGGGGTTGAATGTCGCCATCCGCGTTCCATTGCAGGCACTG
The DNA here is from genome assembly GCA_963832725.1 of uncultured Pseudomonadota bacterium. GTDB lineage: Bacteria > Myxococcota_A > Polyangia > Polyangiales > Sandaracinaceae > JAEZBP01. The sequence continues at coordinate 387,670 of CAWHVG010000002.1, read as the reverse complement.
GAGCGTGAGCTCCCAGACGGCGTCGATCCGCTCCGAGATCGTGAGCTCCCGCCAGCTCCCGTCCTCGGCGTCCTCGCCGGGCCGAATCACCCGGGTCTCGACGATCCTGCGCGCTCGCCGCTCCGACATGTCGTAAGGGTCGCACCACCTCCAGTCACCCGGAGACGATCGAGCCGCCGCCCACGAAGGTGGGAAGGCCCGAGCGCTCCCGGGGGCGGTCGACATCGAGCAGCGAGACGACGAGGTCATCGGCGCTTGCCACCTCGCCCGCCTCCTCCTTCCACGCCCCCCGAACTTCCTCGGCCAGCTGCGCTCGAGCGCCCTCGGCCTGACCGCGGACATCGTTCAGCAGAGGCCCCGGCTGCGCGACAATCGCGTCCGAGAGCGGCTCTGCGACCTCGACGCGGTGGAACACCCGCATGCCGTATGTCCCGTACGGGAACACGGCCTGGCGACCGGCGAGGTAGTCCTGCCGGCTGTCCTCGTAGGATCGGTGGAACCCATTCAGCTCGGTCGCCGCCTGACAGCGCTGCCCGTGCCCGACGAGACCGCGCGCGCCGATCTTGAACGTCGGCACGCGCCGCCCGCCCGGTTCCGCCATCGTCTTCGGCTCGGTCCAGGGGTGTAGCCGCCGCACCTTCTGCGCACCGAGCGGCGGCCGCCTCCGCGCGTCGCGCAGCGCCCGCAGCCCATCCTCGGACAAGCGCCGCATGTGGTGCACGAGCGCATCGAGGTCGCAGCCGAACGCCCGAACAAGAGCGGCGGCGGCGTCAGCTCGAGCCAGAGCTCCTCGGGTCGGCTCTTGCCGAAGTAGACGTCCGGCCGCTTGACCCAGATGCCACCGGCTTGCCAATGCCCCCACTCCATCACCAGACCGGGCGTGTGCTCGGGGCGCCTCACCAGCCCGGCGGCAGTGGGATTCAAGTACTCGTAGGTCAGATGGCTCGCCTGTGCCGCCGCACGGATCTCGCTGTAGCTCGGACGGATTCCCCGGGGACTCAAACGGATGCCCCGGCGGGATTCCCCGCCCCGAAGCCGGGGGCGTGCCTCGGACGCATTTCTCGGTCACCCGGAGACGATGCAGCCTCGCCCGGCGGCGCGGGCTCCTACCGACGCCGAATCCGCTGGCCATCCAAGACCCGCTTCGGCGACGTCAGCGTCCTGCCCACCCGGCTCTTCCTGGCGCCCATGGAGATGGGCGAAGAGATTCTCCATCGACATCGAGCAAGGCAAGACCCTCGTCATCGTCTTGCGGGCCGTGGGCGAGCTGGACGCCACCGGCCACCGCGCCGTCTACTACGAGCTCAACGGCCAACCGCGCCAGGTCCGCGTCCGCGACCTCGCCGCGACCGACATCGTCGCCGCCCGCGAGCGCGCCACCAAAGCCCCCGGCTCCGTCGGCGCCCCCATGCCGGGCAGCGTCGTCGACGTCCAGGTCGAGGAGGGCGACACCGTGACGAAGGGCGACCCCCTCGTCGTCCTCAGCGCCATGAAGATGGAGACCGTCGTCGCCTCCCCGGTCAGCGGCAAAGTGAAGCGCGTCGTCGTGGAGAAGAGCGAGACCCTGGCCGCGGAGATTTCCTGGTCGAGGAATCGAGGTCGGGAGCGACGAGAAGGCCGCCTGAGCCGCGCCCGTCGTGCACGCGCCAGGAACTCTCCGCGAGCGTCATCCTCCCTGACGGAACCAGCGAGACGGGAGTGACGCGCATCGCAGTCCACGCCACTTCTTCCGGTGGCCAGAACCGGAGGTATTACGGGAGCCTGGCGCAGCGGGGAACGTATCGCCGGTGCCACTTCCGCCCTCCCCGGCAGGCACCGTATACTTGACGACAGGTCAAACCGCGACAATCTCTCGATGTCAGCACCCGCGAACCTGCCGATGTGCTCCGCGACGCCAGCGAGGCGGCGCGGCTCGGGCAGGTGTTCTTGACGCGGCACGCAGAAGAGCGGATGGACGAGCGCTGCGTGACGATCGACGACGTGCTGGCCGCTCTCGAAACGGCGACTGCGGCGAAATGGGACGCGGAGAAGGAAACGTGGCGAGTGACAGGGGGGCGCGACCTCGACGGGGATGAGCTCCGGGTCGTCATCCGGACTCCGCTGCCGGTCGTCGTCGTCACCACGTTCTGAGGAGGAGGTGATCATGCTGAAGAAGGGAGATGCGTGCCCGCTGTGCGCGGAGGGCCGGCTCGATTGCCGTGCGCCCGAGCACGGCTGACGATCGGCGGCATCACCGTCACGGACCGCACCGCGATGGTGCTCACCTGTCTGTCGTGCGGCGAAACGTTCGTGTCGGCCGAGCAGCGCCGCGGGTATGAGCGTCGCGCGGCGGCGACGATTCTGCGTGAGCGCACGCAGGTCCCCGGCCAGGTCGTGCGGGTCGCACGGAAGTCCCTGGGGCTCACCCAGAGGGATTCTCGGCGAACTACTCGACGTGGCCCACGAGACGGTGTCGCGGTGGGAGAACGGCAAGCTGCCTCTCCCCCGGGCCGGGAAGCTGGCGATTGTCGCCATCCTCGACGGCGTCGCCCGCGGTCAGCTCGACCTCGAGGCGGCGCTCCAAGCGGCGCGCAACAGCCAGCCGCCGCCGGAGCCGACCGAGCTCGTCGTGACGAACGGCCTGCTCGACAAGGGGGCCGCGTAAGGCGTTCTTTTGCAGTCGGCGCAGCCGCCAGTCACCCGGAGACGATGGAGCCGCCGCCCGCGGCGCGGGCTCCTACCGAGGCCGAACCCGCTGGCCATCCAAGGGGGCGCCGGCGTACCCCGACAACGGCGCCTTGGCACCCCAACAGATCCGTTGTACAACATCCAACACATCTGTTGGGACCGCTCGCCATGCACAACGTCGTCGGTGGAATCGCCAAGGATTCCGACTTCTTCGATCGCGAACCGTACCTCCTTCGGCTGCGCAAGGAAGGGATGCGCGATCACCTCCTGCTGCTCGCTCCGCGCCGCGTCGGGAAGACCTCGCTGCTCTACCGGTTCGCGGACGTGGTCGAACGCGAGGAGGGGATCCACGCGGTCTACGTGAGCGTTCAAGGGGCGGTCGATGAGCTCGACGTGCTCCGGAGGGTCTACGAGGCGTGCGCCTCGCACCCCGCGGCACGGGGGCTGTTCACGGGCAAGGCCAAGCGAGGCGTGCAGCGCCTCCTGGGCCGGATGCAGAGCGTCGGCTTAGCCGGGTTCGCGCTTCAGCTGATCAAACCGACCGCGAGCGCTGGCAAGATCGCGCCCGGGAGCTCGCCCGAGCGCTCGAGAGCCTCGAAGGGCACTGGTTCTATCTCGTCGACGAGATGCCGGTGTTCGTGCTCCGCCTCCTTCGCGACGATCCGGAAGGGACCCGGGCCCGCTCGTTCCTCGAGTGGTTCCGATCGATCGGCAGGCTCCTCTGCACGAGCCGGTCTCGCGCCACTGGATCCTCGCGGGCTCCATCGGGCTCGACACCGTCGCGCATCGCAACCGGCTGAGAGACACGATCAACGATCTGCGTCCCCTGCGGCTCGGTCCCTTCGATGAGGAGACCGCCCTCGCGTTCCTGCACGCGCTCGGCGAGGGCGAGCAGGTGCCCATCTCCGACGAGGTCGCAGCACGGATTGTCGAGCGCGCCGGATGGCCCATCCCGTTCCATCTCCAGGCTCTCTTCTCCGAGCTGAAGGATTGCCATCGCGAGAGCGGCGAGGCTCCCACCCCCGCGGACGCAGACGCCGCCTTCGACGCGCTGCTCGCGCAGAACAAGCACTTCGACTCCTGGCACGAACGCCTGACGGACGAGCTCGGCGAGCCCGACGCGACGCACGCCCGCGATGTCTTGTCGGCGGCCGCGCGTGACCGAACGGGCGCGACGCGCGCAACGCTCCGGGCGACGCTCGAGCAGCACGTGCGAGACGAGGCGGCCCGCGACCGCCAACTCCAGTTCCTGATCGACGTCCTGGTCAACGACGGGTACCTGCGGGACGACGGCGAGCGCTTCGCGTTCCGCTCAGAGCTGCTGCGCGCGTTCTGGCTGCGGAGGTACGCATGAGCCCGGCGCGGATCACCGTCTACAACCCCGACCTGCTGGGAGAGACGACCTCGTCGCTGGCTTCGTGGCGCGGCGCGCGCTGCTGGCCCGCATCCTCGAAGACATGCGGCGGCCCCACCCCCCTCATCGGATGCTGGTCGGACCCCGCGGCATGGGCAAGTCCACCTTGCTGCGCCGGCTCTACTTCGCGATTCACGAGGACGAGGCATCTGAGCTCGACCTGGATGCCGCTCGTCTTCCGTGAAGAGCAGTACAACGTCGCGCGGCTCTCGGACTTCTGGCTCAACTGCCTGGATTCGCTCTCGGACGCGCTCGACGAACGGGACGCGGCCCGGAGGCGGACGCGATCGACGACGACATCGAGCGCCTGCGCGGGCTCCCCGAGCCCAGGCGCGAGCGCGAGGCGCGGTCTGCGTTGCTCCAGTGGGCCGATGCCCACGGTCGCCGCCTGCTCCTGCTGGTCGACAACGTGGACCTGGTCCTCGATCGCCTCGACGACGACGTGCAGTGGAAGCTGCGCGAGGTGCTCTCCGCCGAGACGGTGACGATGATCGGCGCCAGCGCCAGCTCGCACCGCTCCACCTACGAGTACAACCGGCCGTTCTACGACTTCTTCAAGGTGGACACGCTCCGCGGGCTCACGGAGGCCGAGACGACCGAGGTCCTGCTCCGCCTCTCCGAGGTTCGCGACACGCCCGAGGTGCGCAACATCCTGCTCACGGATCGCGGCCGCGTGGAGACCCTCCGCGTGCTGACGGGCGGCAACCCGCGCGCCATCGTGCTCGTCCATCAAGTCCTCGCGCGCTCGGAGGAGCACACCGTCGTCGACGACGTCACGGCGCTCCTCGACCTGTCCACGCCGCTCTACAAAGCGCGGCTCGAAGAGCTGGCGCCTCAATCGCAATTGGTGGTGGACGCGCTGGCGCTCGCGTGGGACCCGCAGCCGGCGGGCGAGATCACCAAGCGGCTCGGGCTCAAGGGCAACGTCGTCTCGGCACAGCTCAGCCGGCTCGTGAACGACGGCGTCGTGGAGAAGGTGAGCTACCCCGGCGCCCGCGCCGGCTACCAGATCGCCGAGCGGCTCTTCAACATCTGGTACCTCATGCGCGCGAGCCGGCGCACCCGGCGGAAGCTGCTCTGGCTGGTCTCGTTCCTGCGCGAGTTCTACGGATCCTCGCGCTCGCAGCCGCGAGTCGAGACGGTCGCCGAGGACGGCGCCGGCCATCGGGAGGGCGAGCTTTTCCTCCGCGAGCTCTACGGATCCTCGCGCTCGCAGCCGCGAGTCGAGACGGTCGCCGAGGACGGCGCCGGCCATCGGGAGGGCGAGCTTTTCCTCGCGTTCGACGAACACGCGGGACTCGAGCGGGGCCCGCGTGGAGGAGCATCTCGAGCACGGGAGAGCCTCGATCCCTACGGCGAGGACGGCCATCTCGCCGAGCCGGCGGAATGGATGGCCACGCTCGCCGAGATCCACCAGAAGCTGGCTTACGGTGACGGCGAGGACGCGATCGCCTGGCTCGACTCCACCGGACTCGGTGACCGGAACCGCCCCTTGCGCGAGGCGCTCGTGGCGGCAGTCCATGGCGAGGAGCACCTGCGGACCGTCGCCCCCGAGGTACGCGAGGCCGCGGAGAGCCTGCGAAAGTGGCTCGTGTTGCGGCGCTCCGACGAGACGACGGACTCACAGACGAAGCCGGGGAAGCCCAGACGGTCCGGCACGATCACGAGGGGTGGCGCGTCCTCGGCAACACCCGCAGCAAGGCGGAAGCGCTCACGGTGACTGCCGCGAGCTGACCCCGTGCGGTCGGCGCCGCGCGGAACGGCCGCGGCGCGCGACCGGGCGCGGTCCCCGAGCGCTGCTCGACGGTGAATGGAAGATCCGGCGCAGTCGACGGAGGGCTGGTGACCGGTCGAATTCGATTGGGCGCAGTCGACGGAAGACCGCTCGACGGCCGATCCCCGACTCGGCGCAGTCGAGGAAGGACCGTTCAGCGGTCGAATTCGATTGGCCCGAATCGTAAGAAGCCGCTCGGCGGTCGATCCTCGACCCGGCCCTGGCGCAGGAGAGCCGGTCGACGGTCGAATTCGTCTGCGTCGGGTCGCCAAGAGCCCCTCGACGGTCGATCCTCGACTCGTCTCGGTCGCGGTAGAGCCGCCGAGCGGTGGAATTCGACCGCGCTCGCTGTTCGAAAGCCGTCAGACGGTCGATCTTCGACTGGCCCGGGTCGACCCAATGCGGATGAACGCCCCCTGCGCCCGCGCTCGATCGCGGGCGATGTCGCTGGTCTCCGGCGGCGACCCGTCGCGGTCGGCGCGAAGCGCGAGCCCGCTCTCGCCCACGTGGACGAGCTGTCGTGCCGCCTCGCAAGAGCGGGCTCGTCTCGTCGAGGTTGGCGTCGTCCCGACCGAGCATCCGCATCAATGTGACCACCAAGCCGTGTCACCACACGGTGACGTCAACATGGAGACATGCCGCGCCGAGTCTTTGATAGCGACAGAGAACTGGGTGGAAACGCGGAAGATTGTTCGATAGGGTCGCCGCATGCCCACTCACAGCAACGAGGACAGCTCTCCCATCGTCATCGACCCGGCGCGGGCCGAAGCGGCCTATCAGGCACTCGAGCCGGAGCTCAAACGCATTCCCGCCGCGACGCTGGAGGCGGTTCGCATCGACGTGCAGCTCGCGGCTGCGTTCGCGTTCGGGCTCGCCGAGCGCGACCGCGCCGACGAGCGCGCAGCCGAGTTCGACAAGCTCGTCGTCGCGGGCGTGCTCGCGCCGCATCCGCTCGAGCGCCTCGAGCAGGCGGCCCTCGCGGCCTGGTACGCGCGACGGATGCAGCGGCGGTTCCAGGACCGCGCCACGACGGTGTCCGTGCCGGTGGCGGAGCAGTCGGCCGAGGTCAAGGGGCGGATGCTCAAGTTGATTGACTACGCGTTCGGCGACGATTCACGATTCAGCCCTCGCATCGCGGCGATCCGCTCGGGGCAGGGCTACGAGGACCTGGCCAATGATTTGCAGGAGCTCGCCGACCTCTACGACGAGCCCGTCATCGCGCCGGTGGTCACCAAGGACCCGGTCAACTATCGCGACACGGACGTGGCGGACGCGCGGCGGCTGGCCGGTGAGATCTTCAAGGCGCTCGGCCTGACGTCGGACGGAGAGAAGTGGACCGGGCGCGTGCAGCGCGCCTACACGCACCTCACCGACGTCTACACCGAGCACTGCTACGCGGGCTCGCTGCTCTTCTTCCGGCGCGAGGACGTGAGCACGACCTTCCCCCCGTCGCTGATTGGCGTGGTGCGCTCGCCGGCCAACCGGAACCGCGACGCGTCCGCCGGGGCGGGAGCAGCACCGGCGCAACGGCCGCGGCGGGCCAGGACAACTCGACCGCGACAGGCCAGGCCGGCACGACGGGAAGGGCAACGACGCCGCAGGCGCCGACGCGGCGGGCGGACAGAGCACCCAGGAGCCCGCCGGCGGTGGTAACCCCGGCGACGCCAACCCCTCGGGAGGCGCGGGCGCGAACGACGGCTGAGAGCGCCTGGTGGCGGCCCCGCTGTCCCGCACGCGCGGTGACGCGACGGAGAAGGCGGTGGCCGCCGGCGCAGGTGGCGGCGAGGCTTCAGGCTTCGCGCGGAGGCCCCCGCCGTCGCCACACCACGCGCACCAACCTGGGGACTTCAGGTCTCCACGAACGCGAGCTTCTTCGCGACGAGGCCCTCGTCGGTCACGCGCTCTCCCGGCCGCGGCGGTACTCGAGCCAGATCCGCTGCATGTCGAAGAAGCGATTGCGCGCGTCGAGCTCGAAGCGGATCCGCGCCGCGCGGTCGCGGTCGACGAGCAGGATCCCGTCGCGCATCACGCGGTGGACGAGGTCGGCCGGCGCGCCTTCGACCCGGACGATCTGCACCTCGCGCCCCAGCTCGGCCGCCAGCTCCGCCGCCAGATTGAGCGGCAAGTCCTCGAGCGTGCGGGGAGCCGGGAGCCCGAGCACGGCCACGTCCACGTCGCTCTCCGCCCGCTCCGCTCCACGCGCGACGCTCCCGAAGAGCCACGCCGCCACGACGTGCGGCTCGGACGCCAAGCGCGCACGAAGCGCGGCCACGATTGTCTCTCCATCCACGATGGGAAGGATAGGCGCGCCATGGCGACGGGTCACCCGCCGGGAGTCGCTGCGCTCGCGTACAGCGTGGGAAGGACATCGCGCCCTTCGCCAGAGAACGGGGAACGAATTCGATCCATGCCGAGGGCGCCGCACGGCGGCGTGGCGAACGATGACGCTGGGGAACAGAGCGACACTGGCGCTCGATCCGGAGCTGGACGAGACCGCTCGTCGGGTGACCGAGGCGCTGCGTCATGACCGGCAGACGGCGTCTCGCTCGCTGCTCTTGGCGCACGCGAGCGACGCGCTCGAGTCGGCGGCGCGCGCGAGAGCATCCCTGGAGCAACTGGAGGAGCGGCTTCGAATCGGGGGAGCGTGGATGCCGCCCGCGGTCGATCGCCAGCGCGTCGATTTCACGAGGAAGGAACGCGTCGAAGGATACCGAGAGCCCGCGGTGAGCTCCCTCGTGCAGCTCCGGCTGCGCCGGCAACCGATGGAGCACGCGCTCCACATCGCGAGCCCTGTCGTGGTGTTCGCGTTGGCCGTCTACTTCCTCTTCAGTCAGGGGTGGCTCGTGCCGGCGCTGTGGATTCCATTCGCGGCTCTCCAGCTCTTCCTCTGCCTGCGCAGGCACGAGCGGCGCGGCCGGATCACCCTCGAGCTGGATGACCGTACGCTGAAGGCCGGCGAGGTGGAGGTGGCGCGCGAGGAGGTTCGGTACGTCAGCGCGCGCGGGCGCACTCTGGAGGTGGGGCTTTCCGGTCGGCGTGCGCGCGTCCTCCTCCGACGCGTGGCGATCGACGACGCGATGGCGCTCGCCGCCGCGCTCGAAGCGGAGCTCCGCCTGGTCCGCCGCAGGGACACGCGGAGAGCTGACGACGCGACCCGGCGGGTTGCCCCTCGCTGAGGCGCCGCGAGCTTCACGGCTTTTTCGCTCCCTCGGAGCGTTCCAACCCCGCGGAGAGCTGTCGACGCAACCCGGCGGGTTGCCCCTCGCTGAGGCGCCGCGGACTTCACGGCTTTTTCGCTCCCTCGGAGCGATCCAACCCCCGCGGGTTCCCCTCGCTGAGGCGCCGCGGACTTCACGGCTTTTTCGCTCCCTCGGAGCGATCCAAACGGCTCCCACGGGTCATTCTTCGGTCCCCGCCACTCCGCGCGCCGCGCCCTCGATTGTCGCGATGGAGGGCGCGGTCTCCGGCTGACGCGCGGTGTTCCCGACCGGAATCAGACGGCCGGTGACGGGGCAGACGCGGTAGCCGGCAGGGACATCGGTCTCCTCGCCCGCAGCACGGGCGGCTCCACCGGTCGAAGCCGCCGCGGGCGCTTCGGCGGGCTGAGCTGGCGCTGTCGGTGGTTGGGCGTGAGCCCGCTGCGCGCGACGCCCTGCAGGTCGACGCTCGTGCCGGCGCTCGCGGTGCGCCGGGGTCGACTCGTCCGGCTGACCCTCGTCCGGCGCGGCGTTCCGGGAGAGGCGCGCCACCAACCGTTCGAGCAGCTCCGGATCGGCCGCGATCCGGGCCGCCACGTCGTCGCTCGTGGGCTCGGCCCGTGCCTCGGCGATCGCGGACCGGCGCGCGGCGTCGCCAAGGGCAGCCTGCGCCGCAGTAGCGGCCACATCGCGCGCCGGGCTCGCGGTCGCCACGCTGGCCGCGCTCATGGCGCTGCGCGGTAGGTCGTGCGCGTGGCTTCGTCCCGCCATCAGCAGCGCGCCGCCCAGCCCGGCCACCAGCGCGAGCGCCCCGGCGGCGAAGACCGGAGCGAGGCGGCGCGTCGACGGGCGATGCACCGGCAGGGTGACCGACGGCGTCACGGGTCCGCTTCGGGGCAGCGCGGTCTTCGCGATCTCCGGCTCCGGGTCGTGCCTTCCGAGCGTCGCGCGCACCTCGCGGCGGTGCAGGAGCGCGTCGAGCCGGGCGAGCAACGCCCGCGCATGGGGGATGCGGTCAGCCGGGCGCTCGGCGAGACACGCATCGACGAGCGCTTCGAGCTCGGGGTGGACGCTCGGCGCCAGCTTCCCGACGGGGACGTACCGCCCCTCCTTCACCTTGGCCAAGATCTCCGCGGCGTCTTCTCCGGTGAACGGCAGCTCACCGGTGAGCGCGTCGTAGAGCGCGACGCCAATCGCCCACACGTCCGTCGCCGGGCCGACCTGTGCGGGCGCATAGGCCTGCTCCGGGCTCATGTACTCGGGCGTGCCGGAGACATCCTGCGTGGAGGGGCCGCAGGCGATGCCGAAGTCGAGCACCTTCACGCGGGTCTCGCCGCCCGGATCGCGGGCGATGAAGAGGTTCGCCGGCTTCAGGTCGCGGTGGACAATCCCGGCGTCGTGCGCGGCGGCGATGGGCACCAGCGCCTGTCGGAGGAGATCGATCTCCTCCCACGCGCTCGTTCCTCGCTCCAGGCGCTCCTCCACGGTCTCGCCTTCGAGGAGCTCCATCGTGAGGTAGAGGCGACCGTCCTCGAGCCTGCCCGCGTCGAGGACGGTGACGATGTCCGGGTGCCCGATCTGCACACCCGCGGAGGCCTCGGCGAGGAAGCGCTCTTCGTGCGCCTTCGCGAGCACGTCGCGCTGCAGGATCTTCAGCGCCACGTGCCTGCGCGTGAAGCGATGCACGGCGTGGTAGACGACGCCGACCCCACCCCGGCCGATCTCGCGGACGATGTCGAAGCGGCCGAGCGTGCCCTGCGATTCCTGTGCGTTCATGCCAGGGCGTATGGGCGCGCTCCGGGTTCGTTACACGCAGCACAACGATTTTTCGAGATCATCCCAGAACGGGTACCGCGGCCCGCCGCTTCACAGACTTTCCGCCACCTCGGGCCGGTTTTCACCGGGGCCGGTTTTCACGGGAAGGACCGGTTGTCACGGGAAGCGACACGGAGGCCGGACGCCTGAGCGGGCGCGGAACCGCGCTCTCGAACAGACGGAACTTGCAGAGGGGTAGTAGAGGCCATCGATCGAGCCGATGGTGCCGGCGGCGATCATGAGCGCGACGGGGATCGTCATGGGTCCGTTCCTTCCTTCGGCGCAGCGCCCTCGAGGAACTGCCGCACCACCATCTCCGGGATCTCGTCGAGCGGCGGCCAGAGGCCTCCCGAGCCCCAGTGCTGGACGAGCAGGAGGTCGCCCAAGCCGACGAAGAAGAGCGCGAGCTGCGACGCGGGCACGTCTTCGCGCACCTCGCCGCGTTTCACGCCGGCCTCCAGGATCCCCGCCACGTGGGAGATGAAGGGCGCGGCCGCCTCGACGAGCCGTGGGAAGACCTCCGGATTGCCCGAGAGGGCTTCGCGCACGAGCACCTTCGCGAAGGCTTCATCCTCGCGCACCCAGCGAATGTCGGCGGACATCAATGCCTGCAGATGCTCCGCCGTCGAGGCGCTCTCGGGGACATCCGCCGCCCCTCGTCGAGAGGCGTGGCTGGACGGCGGTCGGTCGACTCCGCGAGCCTGTCAGTCGACCGAGGCGAGCTTGGCCAACGCGTCGCGGCCGACGATGGGGCCGGAGTGGGCGAAGGCCAGCGCACGGACGGTGTCGCCTTCGCTCTCGAGGCGCGCGGCGAGGTGGCGGAGCGATTCCGAGCCCTGCTCGCTGTCGTTCGAGAAATCCACACGGGGCCCTCGACGGCGCGGCCGCCTTCTTCCGCGCTGGCCGCGTCGCCCAAGAAGAGGGTCTCGTCCGCGAGGTAGGCGGCGCTTCCGTCGGTATGACCCGGGACGGCGAAGACCTTCACCGTGAGGTCGCCGACCTGCACGCTCTCTCCGTCTGCGAGGGCTCGCGTGAGCTCGATGCCGGTCGGCTCGGCGCCGCGCAGTCGGCCCACCGGGGAGCTCGCTGCGACGCGGCCGGCGATGAGGTCGCGCTCGGCCTCGAGGGCGTAGACGTCGGCGTCCGGAAAGCGCTTCACGGCAGCGGTGTGGTCACCGTGCCCGTGCGTCAGGAAGATGGCCTTCACGTCGCTCGGCGAATGGCCCGCTGCTTCCAGCGCGCGCAGCAGGTCGGCTCCACCGGCGTCGGCGCCCGCATCCACCAGCGCGACGTGCCCGTCGCCACAGTCGAGGAAGAACGCGCTCACGAACCCGAGCGCGACGGTGTGCACGCCGGGGCGCGGGCCGCCGCCGTCCCGAATGGGCGCGCGCCCGGCGAACGCGCTGTAGAACAGGGCGCCCACCGACACGGCGAGCACGAGCAGCACGCCCAAGACCCAGAGGGTGATCTTCTTCCAGCGACGCATGGCGAGCGAGCGTAGTCGCGGCCGCGAGGGTCGTCCACGCCGGCGCCGCGGAGAGCTCGGCGAGTGGATCTTGACGCCGCACGAGCGCGAGCCCATTCTTGGTTGGTCGACCAACCATGGCACGTCCCAGCAACACCGAAGCCCGCCGCGCGCAGATCGTCCGCGCGCTCCGCGTGGTGATGGCCGAGCGCGGCTACGACGGCGCGAGCGTTCAGCGCATCGCCAAGCAGGCGAGGCTCGCGCCGGGGTTGGTCCACTATCACTTCGGCAGCAAGCGGGAGATCTTGGTAGCGCTGGTCGACACATTGATGACCGGTGCCCGCGCGCGGATCGACGCTCGCGTCGCGGCGGCCTCGAGCTCGCGCGAGAGGCTGGCCGCGTTCCTCGACGCGCTCTTGGCGACGGGCGAGGACGCCGACACGAGCGCGGTCGCGCTCTGGGCGCTGGTGGGCGCGGAGGCCATCCGGCAGCCCGACGTGCGCGCGCTCTACGGTGCATGGTTGGCCGAGGCGAAGCGGGAGCTGACCAAGCTGGTGCGCGACATCTGCCGCGAGGAGGGGCGCTCGACGCGCGGCACACTCGCGCTGGCGGCCGGGATGCTGGCGACGGTGGAAGGGTTCTACGCGGTCGCCGCCGCGGCGCCCGAGGTGGTGCCGGTGGGCTCGGCAGCCGCGACCGCGCGGCGCATGGCCTTCGGCCTCATCGACTCACAGGAGCCGGCATGAGCGACGAGGCCCGACGCGAGCAGCTCGGGACGCGCCTCGCGGCGACCTTCGACGCGCGCGGCCGCCGCCACCGCGCGACGATGGTTGGGACTCGTCGGCTCACAGGTGCACCGTGAGCGAAGAGCCTCGAAGCGAGCGGCTTCGCGCGCGGCTGGAGGCGACCTTCGACGCGCTCGGCTGCAGTGGGGTCGAAGGGCTGGTGCGCTCGCTGCTGGCCGCCTGGTCGGAGCCGCACCGGCGCCATCACGGGCTCGGGCATCTGGACGCCTGTCTCGCGCTCTTCGACGAGGTCGCGGCGGAGGCGCGCCAGCCGCTGCACGTGGAGGCGGCGCTGGCCTATCACGACGCGGTCTACGACACGCGCGCGCTCGACAACGAGAAGCGGAGCGCGGCGCGCGCGAAGGCGGAGCTGCTCGCCCACGGGCTGGACGAAGTCGACGCCGCCCACGTCGCCGAGCTGGTCCTGGCCACCGCGCACCACGATCGACACGAGGTCCTCGACTCGGACGCCGCCCTCGTGGTGGACATCGATCTGGCGATCCTGGGCGCGCCGCAGGACGAGTACGACGCGTTCGAGCGCGGTGTCCGCGAGGAGTACGCGTGGGTGGAAGAGGCGCAGTACCGGATGGCTCGCGCGGGTGTGCTGGGAGGATTCCTCGCGCGACCGGCGATCTACCGGACGGCCGGGCTGCGAGCCCGCTTCGAAAGGCGCGCGCGAGCGAACCTGAGGCGGGCGGTCTCCGCGCTCCAGGCGGACCGATGACCGGATCGCATCGAAGCGGCGCCGGTGCACGACCCGATGACCCCGCGACCAACACGGATGGAGGCATCGATGCGTGCGAGCCGGGCGACGTTCCGGCGCCCCAGGAGTGCTCGCCGGTGCCACCGAGCCTGATCGCCGCTCAGTGACACCCCTGCTGCCGGTCCATCCGGTGCGCGGCGCAGGAGACGAGGGCGAAGCGCTGGCAGTCGGCGAAGGTGCCGTGCGCTCCACACCCGGGCACGGGCGGCACCCAGCCGTCCCCCCGGCAGCCGCGCCAGTTCAAGAGATCGCAGCGCGGACCGGTACGGTCGAGCTCGAGCTCTTCGACTCCGTCGCAGTCGTAGTCGAAGGGGTGGGCGCACCCGCGATCCCCGATCGCGCAGTAGGGATCGACGAAGTAGCTGGCTTGGAAGGGGTGCACGTTCGGGCCGAAGTCGTCCGCGACGTCCCAACAGTCCAGGAGCGGTCGGCCGGTGGCGTCGGTCCGAAGCGGCGCCGAGCCGTCCGGACAGCTTCCGCACGCCATCATGCTCGAGGTCGGGCTCTCACCGGGATAGCCGTCACCGTCGACGTCCGGACCGCAGCTCACGGCGCCCGCGCCCTCGTCCGTGGACCCGTCGCAGTCGTCGTCGATGCCGTTGCAGACGTCGACCGCGCCGGGATTCACGTTGGGGTCGGAGTCGTCACAGTCGAACCCGGTGGGGCAGCGCTGGTGTTCGTCCGCCGCGAAGCCATCACCGTCCGCGTCGGGCAGGTAGGGGCCGGTCGTCGAATCACAGACCCAGCACGCGTCGAGCGATGGGGGCGTACCGTCCTGGCAGGCGCGCCCGCCGGCCACCGTCGCGCAGACCTCGACGCCGTTGCACACGTTTCCGTCGTCGCATCCCCCGTCACGACAGCTGAAGACGCAATCGGGCTCGCATCCGTCGCCGGACACGGCGTTGCCGTCGTCACACTCCTCGTCCGAATCCAGTATGCCGTCCCCGCAGTGCGCAGGGACGCAGCGCCCGCTCGCACACATTCCGCTCCGGCCGTCGGCGCGCGCGCAATCCACACCGTCGTCGCGGAGCCGCGGAACGCACTCGCCACGCACGCAGTCGATTCGATCCAGGCAGGGGAGCATCAGCGAAGGGCACTCGCACACCTGACGGCAGTCCATGCACGTGCTCGAAGACGAGTCGCACTCCTCGCCGAGCTCGGGCTGGACGATGCCGTCGCCGCAGTGGCCCCCGCCGGCATCGCTCGCCGCCGCATCGGAGCTTCCGGCGTCGGTCCGCCCCGCGTCGCGCCCGCCTCCGTCGAACCGGCCTCCATCGAAACCGATGCCGGGCGGATCCGGCGGATCCAGGTCCAAGAGCAGGCCGCAGCCGCTGAGCGACACGAGCGCGATCGGCGCCGCGGCGCAGCCCACCAGAGCCCGTGAGCCCCGAGCGCTCCGGCCACGGAAGGACGCCCTCTTCGACCGTGAACTCAGTCGGGCCACCCCCGGGGCGATGGGCAGGTGCGCGCGCGTGGCCATGGGATCGCCGTCGGGCATTGCGGAGATCATGGTACCGCGGACGCGACCGTCCAGATACGCCCTGGCTCCATCGCAAGCGGGCACAGCGGCTCCGACGCCGGCCAGGCCCTCGCACGAGAGCGCCCGTAGTGTCCCCGCTCCGAACGCCGTTCCGGGTTTCGGTGTCGTGGCACGAGCCCTCCACGTCGTTCGGGCCTCGGCGTTCACGACGCGCACACGACGGCAGCGCTCTCGAGCTCCGACAGGCGAACGTGCCCGCCGCGCGGCCGCCGCGTACGATGGCGCGATGCCGATCGACCGTCTCTCGTCGCCCCGATACGCCCTGATGTCGCTGGCGATGCTCCTGCTCGGCTGCGGATCGGAGCCCTCCGCTCCCGCTCCCGTGGAGCGCGCGCCGACAGCGACCGAGCCGGAGAATCCACAACCGCACTTCGAGCGGCTCGAGGGCTTCTGGTCGGCGAGCCAGGCCCAGGCGATCCTGGACCGCACCGAGCGCTTCGAGCTGAACGCCGATGTGACCGAGCTGAGCGACGCCGAGCGCGAGGTGGTCGCACGGCTCGAGCAGGTGGGAGACATCCTTCAGCGCCTCTACGAGGAGAGCCGCCACCCGCAGGCGCTGGCGGTCCGTGCGCACCTGGACGCGGTGCAGGTGGACGAGGCAGAGACCGATCGGCTGGAGAAGCTCCGCACGCTCTACCGGCTCTTCGAAGGGCCCATCGCGTTCACGCTCGAGAGCCGGCGAGAGCCTTTCGCGCCGGTCCTCGCCTACGAGCCGGGCCGCAACGTCTACCCGCACGGCGTGAGCGCCGACGCGTTGCGCGCGTGGGCCGACGCGAACCCGGGCGCGGGCATCTTGGACGTGCGGACGGTGGTGCGGCGCAGGACGGCCGAGGATCTCGCGCTCGATCGCGAGCGCGTCGCGGACCACCCCGCCCTCGGAGTGCTGCATCCCGAGCTGCGCGAGCGGCTGGCGGGCGAGCCCGACCCCGACGCGTACTACTCCGTCCCTCAGGCGTTGGCGTACGCGCCCGAGCTCGCGCGCGCCTACGGGCTGCTCCGCGAAGCGGCCGACCTGGTACGCGGCGAGGACGCCGACCTGGCCGACTACCTCGAGCAGCGCGCCCGGGATCTCTCGAGCAACGACTACGAGGCCGGTGACGCGGCCTGGGTGAGCGGGCGCTTTCATCACCTGAACGCCGAGATCGGCTCCTACGAGACCTACGACGATCATCTCTTCAGTCAGAAAGCCTTCTTCGCGCTATCCATCTTGGTTCGCGCGCCGGAAGAGTCGGCCGAGCTGGAACGCGCGGTCGCACACCTGAGCGAGCTGGAGGCGGCGCTGCCCGGTGGTCCCTACGAGCGGGTCCGGGCCGAGATCCCCATCGGCGTCTACGACGTGCTGGCCGACTACGGACAGGCACGCGGCGGCAACACGGCGTCGGTCCTGCCGAACGAGGCTCACATCATCCGCAAGTACGGCCGGACCATCCTCATCCGGCGCAACGTGCTCCGAAATCCTGACCTGGTCGCCATCGCACAGCGCCGCTTCCAGGCGGCGGTAGCAGAGGCGCACGCGGACGACCTCGGCGAGAGCGGAAACTTCGACCGCACCGTCTGGCACGAGGTCGGTCACTATCTCGGGCCGAAGCGCACCGCTCCAGACGGTCCCGGCGGCGAGCGAGACGTGAGCGTCGCGCTCGGCGACCTGCACAACCACTTCGAAGAGATGAAGGCCGACCTGGTCTCGTTCTGGTTGATCCCGCGTTTGATCGAGCTCGGCGTGATGACGCCCGAGCGGGGGCACGCCGCATATGCCGCGGGCGTGCTTCGCACCCTGATCGCGACCGAACCCTCACGCGAGAGCCCCTACCGGACGATGGAGCTGATGCAGCAGCGCTGGCTCCTCGACCAGCACGTCCTGGCGTTCGAGGACGGCCACCTCACCATCGACTACGAGCGCTACCCCGCGGCGGTGGAGGCGATGCTGCGCGAGGTGCTGCGCATCCAGCGTGCAGGCGATCACGACGCCGCCGAAGCGTTCGTGGCGCGCTGGGCCCGCTGGGATCCGGAGGTGCAGGGCGTCGTCGGTGCCGCCGTCGACGCGGTCGCGCCGCGCTATCTGCTGCCGCGCTACACGGCGCTGGACTGACGCGCGGTTCCCCATCCGGCGGGGCCGCGTCTGCCGAGCGCCGGGATCCAGGCGCGGTGGGTGCCATGGGTGCCGCCGCGGTCGGGCCCCGCTACGCCGCGCCATCTGCATCGTCCGGGACCGGAGGGAACGCACGGTTCCGGTCCGCGGCGGGCCGCGCTCTTGGAGACGAAGAGCACGACGGCGACGCCGGCGGTCGCGTCAGCGCCCGGCGACGAAGGACTCGACCCAATCGTCGTAGTCCGGGCCCGCGACGAGCGGCAGATCGGTATGTCCGGCGCCTGCCACGCGGTGCACGGTGAGCGGCGCGGCGACGTCCGCCTCCTCGAGCAGGGTGAGGTGGCGGATGGGGATCACGCCGTCGGCGGTGCCGTGCATGAGCATCACGGGCGTCGTGGTCAGCTCCCGCATCCGCGCGCAGTTGTCCATCACGAGTCGCGTGAAGTACGAGCCCGGCACGTCGACCTCGGCGCTGTCCTGCAGGATGTCCTGCACGGAGCACCACACCGACTCTCCGATCATTCCAGTGACGGCCGGCGCGTCGCCCCGCTCCGCGCGGGCGGCCAGCTCGAAGGTCGGCGCACCGCCGAGCGAGTAGCCGTAGAGCCAGAGGCGCGCGTTCTCCGCCTCCGGCATGCTCGCGAGCTGCTCCAGCACCGCCTGCCCGGCCGCGAACACGCCCTCTTCGCTCGGCGAGCCGTCCGACTCGCCGTAGCCGGGGTAGTCGTAGATCATCACGGTGAAGCCCATCGACCAGAGGCGCTCCACCCAATCCCAGTAGCGGCCGAGGTGCACGGCGTTTCCGTGGCTGTAGAGGATGGCGTCGCTCGCGCCCGGCTGGACCGCCAGCACCCAATGTATGGCGCCGTCGGCGGTGTGGACGAAGCCCTCGCGTCGGTTCTCGGGACCGACGATCGAGGGGTGCGCCGGCTCGAGGTCACCCGCGAGCTGAGGATCGGTGCCGTCGAAGTCGTAGCCGTCGACCTTGCGCGGCGCGAAGAAGAACGAGCCCGCGTCCACGCAGCCGCTCGCCGAGAGCACCATCGCGATGATCCACGCCCGCTTCACGGCACCCTCGGCTGTCCGGCGGGACCGAAGACGGCCCGCCAACCGATCATGATCACGAACACGCCAGCGCCACTCGGCTCCCAGGTCGCCACCGACCGAAAGTCCTGCCAGGGCGAGATCCAGGCGAGCTGGAGCTCGACCGCCTGCTGCACCGGCGCGTGCGGGTCGGCGAAGAGCTCCAGGCCGAGGTAGGGCGCCAGGAAGACGGGCGGTCTGCCGAGCGGCGGATCGAACTGCGCCAGCGCCACCGCGCCGCCGAAGAGGGAGAGCCAGTCGCCGAAGCGGTACTCGGCGTGCAGCCCGAGCTCGGGGAAGGCGCGGGCGGCGAACTGATCGTGAAGCTGGAAGAAGAAGTAACCGTGCGCCGACGCCGAGAGCGCGAAGCCGCGGTCGCCTTCGCGGTAAATCTGTCCGACGACACCGGCGTCGAGCGCGAGCACGCCGAGCACCAGCGGATCGATCGTGAGAATCACCGTCGACGTCCAGCCAGTCGGTCGCGCCGTAGCGAGCGCCCACGCGCACGGAGGGGATCGGAAACGTGGCCCCCGGGGCGCTCAGGATGGGCCCGCCGAGCGACGCCCGAAGCTCGCTCCGCCCCTGTCCGAGCGTGCGGGCGAGGTTGCGCATGCCGCACCCGGTCGCGAGCAACGCGAGGGCCAAACCCAGCCGGGCCAAGCCGAGCCGAGCCGAGCCCAGCCGAGCCGAGCCCAGCCGAGCCGAGCCCAGCGATGCCAAGCCCAGCCATGTCGCGGAGGATTCGAGCGCGCATCACCCGAGCGTCCGTCGCAGTCCGAGCCCGAAGGAGATCGACCCGCGACGGCCCGAACGTACGTACGGACGAACGAGCCAATGCTTCCGCGTTGGCGAGGCCGGGCGGGCGGATGGACGAGCCGTCCCGTCCGAAGGCCGAGGAGTGAGGTTCTGCACGGGCCGCTCAATCCGCGACCGGCGACGGCCGCGAGCCGCAGGGTAGTACCGACGGCCCGGGGTGCACTCGGGGATGGCGTAGGCGGTAGCGCGGGCGAGACACCCAACACGAAAATCACATCCGATACGCGCCCGTGGTCCGACCGAGGCGCCCGCGGCCCAACGTCGAGCTCCGCAAGGAGATCTCTTCTCATCCGTGCGGCGGGATCATCCGACCGCCGCTCCGAACGCGTGCACCGGGGCGGCGCGCTCCGCTCCGAGTGGGGTCGTGTCGAGACGCGCTCGACTCCCGGCATGCACCGGCGACGCAACGCGGCTGATCCTCGGCTCAGAACCCACTCACTATGAGCAGTGCTTGTTTTGATGCTATACGGGTAGACCACGCCCAGATGCCGTGACCCATTCGATGGACCAATCACGCCTCGACGCCGGCACACTCACCCGATTCACACCACGATCGGTTCGCTTGCTCGACCGCGTCCGCTCGCTCACACCTCACCGGTGAGGCTTCGAACCATCTGCGCGCTCGCGCTCGTCGTCACATCCGCCTGCGGGCGTGGCGCGCCCTGCATGTCGGACCGGGACTGCCCGTCGGGCGTGTGCGGCCTCGAAGGAGGCGGTGACATCCCCGATCTCGATCCGTTGATCACCAGCTGCCGTTCCGCCGGTGCCGAGGACACGTCGCCGTGCGAACGGCCCGACGATTGCGCGCGCGGGGTCTGCACGGTGGCCGGGAGCTGCGCGGTCCCCTGCGCCGACGAGAGCGACTGCGCCGATGGCGAGCGCTGCCTCGAGGTGCACGCGCGCGGCGCGGAAGATCGCCTTCACCCCGTCCGCGCTTGCGTGCAGATGATCCAGGCCGCCGAGGGCGTCGAGGTGAGCCGCTCGCCGATCGCCGGCGGGATCGACGCCGCGGCGACGGTGATGCTGGACCCGGCGCCGAACGGCGCGGTGAGCTACTCGGTCCTCGCCTACGAGCGCGACTATGGCGGCTCCGACGTCATCCCCGGCGAGGTGGTCGCGCTGCACACCGTCACCGCCGGCAGGACGCTGCTCGAGCCGGTCGAGGGACAGATCCTCGGCGTCTTCTCGGCCAGCCCGGTGCCGGCGCTCTTGGTGCCCTTCGATCTGGCGCCGATGCACGATGCCGGCGGGTACTCGATGCAGCTCGCGGACTTCACCAGCGGCGCGGCCGTCGCGGGTGACGTGGTGCGGCTCGCCCGGACCGAGCCCGGCAACACTCTCGACCTCGACGTCTTCGTCGCTAGGACACTGCGGCGGCGCGGCTCCCGTCGCCTCGTCGGCCGAATGAACCCGCCTTCCGCCCGGTCGTTCGTCGAAAATGCTTCGGCATTTCCTCCTCCCGGCCGAACGAAATTCGGGCCCATTCGTCTCGCCCAGGCTCGGTCCGCCGCTTGCCGCAGTGTCCTGGGGCCGCAGACGGACGTGTGGGGACGCTCGCGGGCGGGTCGCATCCAGGCGGCGATGCCCGCGATGAACGAGATCCTGGCCCAGGCCGGCGTGACACTCGGCGACGTTCGCTTCCACCCGGTCGGAGGTGTGCTCGGACAGCAGTCGATCGGCATCATCAGCGGCGAGCTCGGGCAGGAGAGCACCTCGCTCGGCGCGCTCTTCGAGCTCACCGCCGGGCTCGACCGGCCCTCCGTCCCCGTGTTCGTGGTCCGGCAGGTGACCGAGAACCTGCGCTGCCCGCTCGGCGGGCGCAGCTCGGGCATCCCGGGGCCGCAAGGCGTCCACGGGACGGCGGCGTCGGGGGTGATCCTCGCCCTCGAAGCGCTCCGCGACTCGGAGATCCCGCTCGTCGTCATGCACGAAGTCGGGCACTTCCTCGGCCTCTTCCACGCCACCGAGGCCGACGGCCAACACTTCGACAGCTTCACCGACACGCCGCGGTGCACGCCGGTTCACGACCTGAACGGGAACGGCTTCGTCACGCCGAGCGAATGCGCCGGCGCGGGCGCGGACAACCTCATGTTCTGGGCCTCGATCGGTACGACGCTGAGCGACGAGCAGGGCGCGGTCATCCGGTCCAGCCCCCTCTTGCGCTGACGGGCCCGTCGCGCGTCTGGGACGGCGGGCGCTGGCACGCTGCACGCCGTACATCGACGCGGCTCCGATTCCCGCCACGCGGGGACTTCTCTCAGTTCGTGAGACAATCGGCGTCGATTTCTCGTCGAAACGCCCCGAAACGCCTTCTGAGCGCCTTTCGAAGCCCGAAATGTCTCAGTAGGTAAGATCTCTCGGCCTGGCCGGCTCACCTCGGACCGCATGCGTCGAGCGGGCTGCGATCCGCACCTCGGACGGAATACCCGGAGCCGAAGCACGAATCGCTTCGACCGCGGAGGCCCCCGTTGCAACGCTCGCGGGCGGCGCGCACCATCGATCGCGTGCGAGCGCTGGCGCTGGTTCTCCTGCTGGTGGGTTGCGGCCAGGTCCGGCCGCGGAGCGACGACGCCGGGCTCGACGCCGGGCCGTACGGCATGGACGCGGCGCGGACGATGGACGCAGCGCGAACGGAGGCCGGTATCGACGCGGCGCGCGGTGGCGACGCGGGTGAGGCGTCTCCGAGCGACGCGGGCGTCGCGTGCAGCGTGCAGGGCGTGCCGGGCATCTGCCAGCTCGTGAGCGATTGCGCCGGCGTGGCCACGCCCGGCTACTGCCCCGGACCGACCGACATCCAGTGCTGCACCGCGGGCTACGACGCGGCCGTCATGTGCGATCCGAGCGCGATGCCCACACCGAACGAGGGGTTGAGCGAGGCGGCGGGCGACGCGACCTGCCCGGACGGGATGATCCGCGTCGACACGTTCTGCGTCGATCGCTACGAGGCGAGCCTCGAGCTGGTCGCCGGCGGGACCTGGTCGCCCTTCCACAACCCCGGCAGCAACCGCGTGCGCGCCGTCTCCATCGAGGGCGCCATCCCACAGGCGTACATCAGCGGCACGCAAGCCGCGGCCGCCTGCGCCGAAGCGGGCAAGCGCCTCTGCACCGACACCGAGTGGCTCCGCGCCTGCCAGGGACCGGCCATGACCACCTACCCCTACGGCGACACCCGCGAGCCGGGCGTCTGCAACGACGCTCGGGCGGTGCACCCCGCCATCGAGCGCTTCGGCACCAGCGCCGACTGGATTTGGAGCCACCTCGACGACGCGTGCATCGACCAGCTCCCCGACTCGCTGGCGGCGACCGGCAGCTACGCGGGCTGCGTCACCGCCGAGGGTGCGCTCGACATGATGGGCAACCTGCACGAGTGGACCGCCGACCCGGCGGGCACCTTCCGCGGCGGCTACTACGTGGACACGGTGATGAACGGGCCGGGCTGCCTCTACGTCACCACCGCCCACGACGTCTCGCACTGGGATTACTCGACCGGCTTCCGCTGCTGCGCCGATCCACGCTGAGAGGCGCTCGAAAGGTCCGGGTGCTGCGCTCCGGATCTCGCCCACGCGCCGCAGCGTGCGATGTCGCCGTGCGCGGAGCCGGGTCGAGCCACAGCCATCGGACGCTGCGGAGCGACCGGCCGCTCGAAGGATTCCGCCCGCGCGGCGTGAAGAAGTGTTGCGGGCGCTCCCGCTCGCCGGCCGGCGGCTCCACAACCCACGCGCTCGGGTTTTCGGGGGAGCGCGATGAAGGCGACGATGGGCGAGATTGAGGGCGCGGCTCCTGATAACATGGTGCTTCCCGTGAGCTCCCCCGAAGACGACACCCTGAGCGCAGACGGCACCGAGGAGACACGGGGCACCGTCGATCTCGCGCCGGGTCGTGTCTTCGCGGATCGCTACGAGGTCCAGGCGCTGCTCGGCCGCGGCGGGATGGGCGAGGTCTACCGGGTACACGACCGCAAGCTCGACGAGGTCGTGGCCCTCAAGCTGCTCACCCTCGGGACCGACCGCGCGGTGCAGCGGTTCCTGCGGGAGGTGCGGTTGGCGCGGCGGGTGACGCACCCCAACGTGGCTCGCACCCACGACCTCGGCGAGCACGGCGGCGCGCACTTCCTGACGATGGAGTACGTGCGCGGGACGGCGCTCGACGAGGTCCTCGACGAGCACGGCAAGGTCCCGCCGGCGCGGGCGACCCAGATCGCCGAGCAGATCGCCACCGGCCTCGAAGCCGCGCACGCGGCAGGCGTCATCCACCGCGACCTCAAGCCGGCCAACGTGCTCATCGGCGAGGACGGCCGCGTGGTGCTGACCGACTTCGGCATCGCCCGCGCCGCGCGCACCGACACCCGCACGCACGAGACCGGCGCGCTGGTCGGCACGCCGCACTACATGGCGCCCGAGCAGGTGCTCGGGAAAAAGGTGGACGGCAGGAGCGATGTCTACGCGCTCGGGCTGATCCTCTTCGAGCTCTTGACCGGCGCCCTGCCCTTCGACGACGAGAACCTGCTCGCCGTGGCCGTGAAGCGCGTGCAGGAGCCTCCGCCCGACCCGCGCTCGCTGGGCGACGTGCCCGACGCGCTGGCCGAGCTGACGTTGCGCTGCCTCGCGCGCGAGCCCGACGCCCGACCCCAGAGCGCCGCGGACCTCCGTACCGCGCTGGCTGCCTTCCGCAGCGGCACCGCCGAGCAAGTCCGGCTCACCACGCCCAGCGGTGCCAGCCTCTTCGCGCCCATCTCGCCCGGACGGCGCACGGTGGCGGTCCTCCCCTTCGTCTATCGGGGCAGCGCCGATCACGACTACCTCGGCGAAGGCCTCGCCGAGGAGCTCATCGACGTGCTCTCGCGAACCAAGGGGCTGCGGGTGCTCGCGCTCGGCGCGACGCGGCGCTTCGCCGACGAGCGCGATCCGGCGCGCATCGGCTCGGAGCTCGGCGCGGACGCGGTGGTGGACGGAACGGTGCAGCTCGCGGGCGAGCGCGTGCGGATTGCCGCCCGCCTCGTGGACAGCGACAGCGGCGTGCAGCGCTGGAGCGAGCGCTTCGACGGTCGCTTCGAGGACGTCTTCGCGCTGCAGGAGAGCATGGGCCGCCGTGTGGCCGAGTCGCTGCGGCTCCAGATCGACGCCGCGGCGCACCGGCGGACGGCACCGCAAGAGGCGATCGAGCTCTACCTGCGCGCACGCCGGCACCTGCGCTCCGACTTCGTGCGCCGCGGCGAGGAGACGGTGGCGATGCTCGATCGCTGCCTGGAGCTCGCGCCGGGGTTCACGCCGGCGTACGCCGCTCACGCGCTGGCCAGCGTGCGGGCGTGGTGGAGCCAGGAGCGCGACGTCGGTCGGCAGCGCGGGCAGCGGGCGAAAGAGAGCGTCGCCCGCGCCGTCGAACGTGCGCCCGAAGAGCCGGACACCCAGCTCGTGCGCGCCATGCTGGCCACCCAGAACGGGCACTACCGCGAGTCCGCCGTCGCCCTCGCCAAGGCGCTCGAGCTCGCGCCGACGCTCGCCGACGCGCATCAGTACCTCGGCGATCTGCAGGTGGAGGCCGGTCGTGCGCGCGAAGGCGCCAAGCGGCTGCGGCTGGCGCTCGAGCTCGATCCCTCGCTCTCCATGTGTCACGTGTCGCTCGCTCGTCTCGCCGCGCTCGACGGCGATTGGGAAAGAGCCGAGGAGCACCTCGAACGGCTGCAGGACGGCACGCGGCTCAACGTTCCGGTGGCGATGAGCCGGATCCGTTACGCGCTCTGGCGCGGCGACCGCGACGAGGCCCGGCGCACCGTCGATGCGCTCGAGACCACCGGCGGCGACGCGGCGATGCGCATCGTCGCCCTCGGCCGCGTCGCGCTCGGCGACATCGACCCGGAAACGGTGGCAGGGCAGCTCAAAGAAGTGGAGGAGTGGCTGTCGAACCCCCGCTTCACCAGCATGATGCTCCAGATCTCGGCCGAGCTCTTCAGCGCGGGCGGCGCCCACGACATCGCCCTCGACTGCGTCGAACGGGCGGCGAACGGGGTGCTGATCGATCTGGAGTGGATGCGCCGCTGCCCCACGCTCGAGCCCCTGCGAGAGCGCGACGGCTTCGCGCGCGCGCTGGCTCAGGTCGACGAGCGAGCCTCCGAGCTCTGGCAGCGCTGACGACCGAGCCCGCCTCTCGTGGCTCGAACGCGAATTGGGCGTTCGCGTGCCCGTTCGATGCCATACTCGCCGGCCCGTGGAGCACTCCGGGCCGGATCCGCTCGAGTCGACTTGGGCCGCGCTGAGGCTCGGGGACGCATTGCGCGAACGGGCCGCCGACGAGACGGTCGGTCGCACGCCACCGACCGGTGCGCCCGACGATCCGACCTCGATCGACCTGGCCTCGCTCCCCTCGCTCCGGGTGGTCGAGGAGGGTGGGCTCGGCGCGGAGTTCGAGATCCTGAACGTGCTCGGCGAAGGGGGGATGGGCGTGGTGGTGCGGGCGCAGCAGGTCGCGCTGCGCCGCGAGGTCGCGATCAAGCGCATGAAGCGCCGCTCGCACGACCCGGCGGTCCGGGGCCTCTTGGCGGAGGCTCGGACCAGCGGCGCGCTCGAGCACCCGAACATCGTGCCCGTCCACGCCCTGGGGCGCGACACCGCAGGCGATCCCGTGTTGGTGATGAAGCGCGTCGAAGGAGCGGCGTGGCGCGACTTGATCCGCGACGCGACCCACCCCCGCTGGGAACGCGTCCGCGGCGACCGACAGCGCTTCCATCTCGAAGTCCTGCTCCAGGTGTGCCACGCGCTGGAGCTGGCCCACGATTGCGGGGTCGTGCACCGCGACGTGAAACCGAGCAACGTCATGCTCGGGGAGTTCGGCGAGGTCTACCTGATGGATTGGGGCCTCGCGTGCCGGGCCGCCGATCGACCGAGCTCGCCCGCGCCCGAGCCCGAGCCGGGGCTCGTCGGGACGCCGGCCTACATGGCGCCGGAGATGCTCGGCGACGAGCAGGTGATCACGACCCGCACGGACGTCTACCTGCTCGGCGCCGTTCTCCACGAGATCCTGACCGGCCGCGTGATGCACCACGGGAAGACCGTGTTCGCAGCGCTCGCGAGCGTGGTCCGCGGATCGACGCCGACCTTCGACGCCGACGTCCCGCCCGAGCTCGCCGCCATCTGCGTCCGCGCCACCGGCAGGACGCCCGAGGAGCGCTTCCCCTCCGTCCGCGCGTTCCGCGAGGCCATCGCCGCGCACCTGGCGCACCGCGAGTCCGATCTGCTGGTCGACGAGGCGCTCGCGGAGCTCGACGTGCTGCTCTCCGGAGCGGAGCGCGATCCCGACGCGGCACGCACGGCGTTCTCGAGCTCGGCCTTCGGCCTCCGCCACGCCCTGCGCATCTGGCCCGAGAACGCGCGCGCCCGACGCGGTCTCGACGCGGCGCACCACGCCATGGCCACGATGGAGCTCGCACGAGGCGCGGTCGACGCCGCGGAGGCGCATCTCTCCGAGCTCCCGGAGCCCGACGAAGCGCTCCTGGAACGCTGCCGGGCCGCCCGGCGAAGCCTCGAGGCGGAGCGGAGCTCGCTGATCTCGTTCGCGCGAGAGCGGGATCTGGCGCGCGACGCACCGGCGCGGGCTCGCCTGCTCCTGGCCGTCACGCTGCTGGCGGGGGCGGCGTTCGCGACCATCGTCGGCGCGGTCGAGCTCGGCTGGCTGGAGCGCGGCTATCCCACCGCGTTCGCCCACGCGTGCATCCCCGCCGCGCTGCTCATCGCGCTCGGACGCGTCGTCGGCTTTCGACCAGGCAACCTGGCCAGCCGGCGCGCCTTCTTCGCCCTCTTCGCGATGATGCTCTTCCTCCCCATGAGCCTGCTCCTCGGCCTGACCATGGGCCTGCACGAGTCCCACGCGGGCGCGTTCGCGGTGGCCGGCGACGCGCTCGCGTGCGTCGTCATGGGCGTCAACGGCGACCTCGCGTTCTTGCCGGCGGCCGCTGCGTTCGGTGCGACCGCGATCGGCGCCGCGGTCCTCCCCGCCCCCGCCGACATCTTCATCCTCAGCGCCGGCGGGATCCTCGGTTCCTCGCTCATCGGCTTGCGCTGGCTCCAGCTCGGACGTGTCGAAGCGGGGTCGGAGGCGAAGTCCGACCGGCACGCGGACGCCGATCGACGTTCCTGATCCATCGCCGAGCTTCTCACCAGTCTCTGCTCGACGCGGGTTCCTGCCTTTGGCGAGGGCGAGGCACGCGCGAGCGATGTCAGCCCGGTCGCGATCGCCCGGATCGATTCGCGAGCCCGAAGGCGATCGCGGGTCGATCGGAGAGCGCGTGGGAGGCTATACTCGCCGCCGTACGTCCTGCATGACGGGGGAGCATTGACTGCGAAGCTGCACGGTCCGTTCGACGAGCTCTATGAACTCGCGTCGAGCGCGAACGCCACGGGCACGTCCGACGCGCTCTTCTCGCCGCGCGACGCGGAGCTGCTCGATCGTCTGCTGCTCCGCTTCATGGAGGACCCGTCCCACTACGAGTCCCTGCGGGGCATGCTCGACCTGCCCCCCGCGGGCAACGTGGACGTCGAGCAGGTCCGGCTCCGCCTCGCGCAGCAGCTCGCCTCCGGCAGCGTGGTCGTGCGCTACCAGCCCGAGAGCCATCGCTCCGGCATCCTGCCCGGCGTCACCGTCGACGCCTCCGGCGAGATCATCGAGCACGAGACGACGCACGAGGAGCCGGAGCACGGCGTCCGCGACTGGCGCTTCGAGTGCTCGCACCACACCACCGCCGCCGCCCGCGATCTGATCGAGCACCAAGGGCTGCTCCAGGTCGTCCCGGACAAGGGTGAGCTGGTCGACGTGGTGAAGGTCCACATCAAGGACGAGCTGAAGCCGACGCCTCCCTCGCTGCGCACGACCGGGACCGACATCCCGAAGTCCGGCAGCTCGGAGGGCTACGACGTCTACTCGTTCGAGGCGCAGTACCGCGGCAACGTCGACTACGAGAACTTCTTGCGGCCAGCCTTCTGGTCGGCCTACCGCGAGCGCACGACCTACGCGATCCAGGGCGCGCCCAATCCCATCTCGGTCGTCGTCTTCAACCCGCGGCAATACAAGTTCGAGTTCGAGTTCCCCGCCATGAAGGGAATGAAGTACGGCTCGAAGCTGCAACGCGACGTCGAAGTCGAGGGTCGCAAGCTGGTGACCAAGGGCGAGGCGAAGGACACCTGGAAGCGGGAGGAGAGCGGCTGGGAGCCCTCGACCCTGAAGGCGACCAAGCGCGAGACCAGCAGCAAGGACCCGGACGCCGAAGCCGAGACTCAGAAGAGCCCGCTGAAGGCGATCAAGTACCAAATCGACGACGCGGCGGTCGAGCTCGACATCCTCGAGCTGATCGGCGCGATCCTGAACACGGCGAAGGCCATCCAGGACATCGTCGAGGCGATCCAGGAGAACGCGCCGAAGGTCGGCTGGTACATGCAGTTCGACCTGCAGCTCATGCAGGGAACGCTGGCCGTCGAGTGGTACTGGAAGGAGCACCACAACCATCAGGTCTTCCAGTACATCGACGTCAACATGGAGCTGACGCTCGCGTCGCTCACCTTCGAGCTGGGCATCGGCATCAGCGGGCTCGGGTTCAAGGCGCAGGTCTTCGCGCAGATCTCCGGTGAGCTGAAGGCGGCCCTGAACGGCCGGCGAAACGACCCGAGCTGGGCGCCGGGCGCTGCGCTGAAGGCGGACGCGACCTTCAAAGGCGCCATCGGCGCGCGTTTCGAGGCGGGCAACTTCTTCAAAGCCGAGGGCAAGGGCGAGACCGGCATCACCTACGACGCCGAGATCGGCATCAACCACAGCGAAGGCCGCATCCTGAATGTCGACGCCGGCATCGACTGGACCGGCATCAAGATCAGCGCGGAGGTCAGCGGCGGCCTCTTCGGCATCGGCGGGAAGCGAACCTGGGAGCGGGTGATCGCCGGGCCGTCGCACCTGCGCGAGTTCCACTGGCCGCGCGAGGAGCCGTACCAGCCGGCGCACATGAGCCGCGACGCCATCCAGCACGTCATCCTCGGCGTGATCACGGACGGCCTCGACATCCGCGTCATCCGGGTGCGCGAGGGCTTTTTCAACGACGAGTACTGGACGCCGGGTCAGATCGCGGACGCGCTCGCGGACCGCATCGACGAGCACCGCACATTCTCGCGACGCGCCAAGGTCGTGGAAGGCATCGCCCACTCGATCCGCCAGGACCTCGATCGCCTCGGCGCGAGCTGGTTCCGCGACTGGATCGAGGAGCGCGTGTTCCTGGAGTACGTCCGCGGGGCCGCGCTGAAGGCGCACCTGGATCAGGCCATCCCGCCTGAAGCCGTCATCGCACGCTCCGCGGGTCACTGAGCCGCGCACCGAAGAGGCATTCGATGGGCCACCCGATCTACCACCTCGAAGTGGACGCCAAGACCTGCCGCGTCGAGATCCGGCTGAACGACTTCCCGGTCCTCTCGCTGACGGCGGAGACCGACACGCCGGCGAACTTCGCGCCGCCGATCAACCCCTGGCTGGTCGGTGAGCTGAACATGCTCGACGTCACGCTCCACCCGATCGTGGGCGCGAGCGGAGCGAGCACCTTCGAAGACGCGTACGTCTGGGGCAACGTCCGCCGCTTCGAGAAAGGCGACATCGTCTTCCCCGGCTCGGGCGATCAGATCACCGAGATCACGATCCCCGACGAGCTGAAGGAGCAGGTCCGCGAGGAGGAGCTCGAGCTGCCGGTCTCGTTCACGCTGATCTTCGCGAACGAGGTCATCGACTTCTCCGACGAGATGAGCGGCGCGCCCGCGTTCGACGATCCGGCGGCGCTCACGGACTACGCGATCCACCTCCGCGATCTCGCGCTCGCGGACGACGTCGACGGGCTGCTCGCCGAGCACGAGTCGAAGGTCCAGGCGTGGGTCCGCGCGTACGATGAGCCCGAGCAGGTGTTTCGCGACAGCTTGCGGGGCGAGCTCGCCAGCTTCGCGGCGGCGTCGATCGAGCCCTTCGAGCGTGGCGACGTCGAGCTCGCGCCCTGCTGTGGCGGGCGGATCTGGGAGATCCGACGCGCGGGTGCGCTGCCGCTCCTTCGCACGCAGCCGGACGCCGACGGAGCCCGCACGAATTTCGCGATCTACGCGGCGCCGCGCGACGGCGCGCTCCGGATCGTGCGCTGATGCCGGAGTCGACCGAGCCCCGCCCGCGGCGACGATTCTCGCTCGGACCGCTCGTGCCCATCGCGTTCATCGGCGGTTTCGTCACGCTCTTCGTCTGGAACTGCAACGTGACCGGACACGTCACGGACGCGGCGAGGGCCTACCTCGCCGATCTACGCCACGGCCGCGTCCACGAGGCGTACGAGATGCTCTCGACCCAGCGCCGCCACGAGCTCACGGAGGCGCAATTCGAGAGCGCCCTCGGCACGCCGGTGCTCCGCACCGCGACCGAGTTCGCGTGGGACAGCAGCGAGACGGGCGACGGAGGCCGCGCCTGTGTCATCGGAGGCGTGGAGACACCCCAAGGGACGATTCACATCCGCCTCTTCGTGCTCGACGAGGACGACGCGTACCGCATCCATTGGGTGCAGCTCTATCGCGGCGGCCATCCGAACCAAGGTCCCTGGGGATGCGTGGGCCAATGAGCTCGCGCCGAGGGTCCTGTCTCAGCTCGCCTCGGGCCCCGACTCCACGAGCACCGCCCCAGCCTTGAGGCTCGCGATCGGCGCCAGCACCGCGAGCCCCTTCGACTCGATCTTGAGGCCGGTCTGCCCGGCGTTGAAGACCTCGAGCTCGCCCTTGAATCCAACGACCTCGAAGACCGTGCCCGCGAAGCTGTCCTGGATGTGGGTGTAGTCGCGACAGAAGCCGCCGTTCTCGAACTTGAAGAAGCCCGTCCACTCCCAGAAGCTGTCGACCATCGTGACGCCACCCGGCGCCCCGATCTGGATGCCTCCGGGCGCGAGGAACGTGATCCCGGCCGTGGCCGTCACGTTCAGCCCGCCGTCGGCACTGATCGAATAGGCGGCCGGCGTCGTCACCGAGATCCCGCCCGTCACGCTCTGGCTCAGCGAGCCCGTGATGGAGTGTGTGGAGCTTCCCGTGATCGAGAGCGTCTCGCTCCCAGTGATCGACTCCGAGTGATTTCCGCTGATCGTGCGCGTCTCGTTGCCGGAAATGTCCTCGGTGAGGTTGCCGCTCACCGTCCGCGTCTCGTTCGCGTCGAAGGTCTCGCTCACGTCGCCTTTCACGTGACGCGTCTCGGTGCCGTCAACCGTCTCGTCGTAGTCGCTCTTTACGTGGACCGTCCGGTTGCCGTCGACGGTCATCGTCTGATCGTTGTGGACGGTCTCGGTCTGATCGTTGCCGACGATCTGCGTCTGGTCGTTGTCGACCGTGTTGCTCTGATCGTGGTGAACGAGCGTCGTGTGATCGTGCTCGACGACCTCGTTGTAGTCCTTCTGCGCGTGCGTGTAGATCTCTTCGCTCCCCTTCTTGTCCTCGAAGCGGAGCTCGTTGAACCCGCCGCCTCCCGGAGAGCTGTTCGACTTGATCGTGCTCTTCGTCTTCTCGTCCGGCAACGCGTAGGGCAGCAGGTTCGTCGCGTTGTAGACGCAGCCCGTCACCAGCGGCCGATCCGGGTCGCCGTCGACGAAGTGAACGACCACCTCCATGCCGATGCGCGGCAAGTACCAAAAACCCCACCCCGCGCCCGCCCACGGCTGCTGCACGCGGATCCAGCACGAGCTCTTGTCGTCGTTCTGCCCCTCGCGGTCCCAGTGGAACTGGACCTTGATCCGGCCGTGCTCGTCGGTATGGATCTCCTCGCCGGCGGGGCCGGTCACGACCGCCGTCTGGATGCCGGCGACGAAGGGCTTCCGAGCGCGCCGATCCGGCCGATAGACCGTGTCCATCGGGATGCACTGGAACCGGTTGTAGTAGGCGTCACCCTGCCCGCCGCCCGCGATCGCGTCGCCGAGGCTGCGGCTCACGTGCTCGACGCGGAGCACGAGATAGCGGCCATCCATTCCGACGATCGGATGGCCGCTCAGCTCGAAGACCGAGCCGGCGGTCATCCCGGTGACGCGGCCGATCCCCTCGCAGATGATCGCGTCGCGGACGAGCTCTTCCCCCCGCACGGTCGCACGCTGCGCTCCATCTTCCGCCGTGTACACGCGAAGGCCCTGGTCGTAGTCCCAGATGCCGAGGCTGCGGCCTTCGCCATGCTCGTACGCTTCGCGATCGCGGCCGAGCGGATCTTGCCCGCGCTGCTCTTCCGAGAAGGGCATCGACCCCTTCGTCCAATCCCAATCCGCCACCACGACGCTCGTCGTGGTGCTCGTGAGGCGGCGATGGAAGAGGCTGATCGGCTCCTCGTCCTCGATCACGAAATTGTGCGGGTGATACGGCACCTCGGCGCCGGCGGGAAGCTCGGGATAGGCCGCGTTCCGGTCGCGCAGGATCAAGAGCTCGGTCTGCCCCTCGTGGTCGAACGCGTAGCCAATGCCCTCCTCCTCCATGAGCCGATGCACGAAGTCGAGAATCGGTCTCCTGGTACTGCACGCAGTACTCGCGACGGGCGTACGAGCCGGAGAGATCGAGCTGGTGCTGCCGGCCGTAGGGGCCGAGCGCCTCCGTCAGCACCTGATCGATGATGTCGGGCGCCGACATCTCCTGGAAGATGCGGGTGTTGCGCCGGAGTCCGAGCGCCCACAGCGCCGGGACCGCGACGAGGCTCGGCCCGCCCCGCTCGTCCTGCTCACCCTCTTCGATGTGCCGCACGAGCCCGCAGACACGGCGCGTCTTGTCCCCGCGGACGATGGTCAGAACGCAATCACGGCCGAGCACCTCCGCCAGGTCGACGTCCGGATCGTCGGTCGTGAAGGAGAGCTCGAGTCGGTAGGGCTCGTTCAGCGCCTCCACGACGCGCACCGTCTCGACGAGGAAGCGCGTGCCCGGGAGCGCGTCCGACTCGAAGTGGTAGATGACGAAGCTCTCTTCAGCCATGTTCAGCCCCCGCCGCGAGATACCGGGTCACGTCTTCACCGTCGCCGCCGAGTGGTTCTCGATCGTCCCCAGCTTCATCTCGAGCCCGACGTTTCCGATCCCGAGAGTCTCCTGCCAGACCTCGATCCCCTTGTTCGCGGCCGTGACGGCCACATCCTCGAACTTGCTGCCCACGATGCCCATCGCGAAGTAGACGATCTCGATCGAGATGTCTTTGTGCTCGAATCATGATCTCGCCGAACTTCATCCCCTTGTTGCCCTCCCACTCCATGAACTCGTCGATGCGGTGCACGCCGCCGGGAGCGATCATCTTGAAGCCACCGGGCGCCGTCAGCTTGATCCCGGCCGTGCCCGTGATGTTCAGCCCGCCCACCGCCGTGACATCGTAGCTCGCGGGCGTGGAGGTCGTGATGCCGCCGGTGATGGTCTCGCTCAGCGAGCCCGTGATGGTCTCGCTCGCGCTCCCGGTGACGGTCTGCGAGTGGTTGCCGGAGATGGTCTCGCTCTGGTTTCCGATGACGCTGCGGGTCTCGTTGCCGCTGATGGTCTCGGTGACGTTGGAGGAGATCGTCCGGTCCTCGTTCGCGTCGAAGGTCTCGGTGACGTCACCCTTGGTGTGCCGCGTCTCCGTTCCGTCGACCGTCTCGTCGAAGTTCGACTTCACGTGGACCATCCGGTTCGCGTCGACGGTCAGTGACTGGTTCGCGTGCACCGTCTCGGTCTGATCGTTGCCGATGACCTGAGTCTGATCGTTGTCG
This sequence comes from uncultured Pseudomonadota bacterium, assembly GCA_963832725.1. Classification (GTDB taxonomy): domain Bacteria; phylum Myxococcota_A; class Polyangia; order Polyangiales; family Sandaracinaceae; genus JAEZBP01. Next base: position 353,531 of record CAWHVG010000002.1, on the reverse strand, counting down.
ACGGTGTTGGACTGATCGTGGTGGACCAACGTGTTGTGGTCGTTCTCGACGACCTCGTTGTAGTCCTTCTGCGCGTGCGTGAAGATCTCTTCGTTTCCGGCCTTGTCCTCGAAGCGGAACTCGTTGAAGCCGCCGCCACCGAGCGAGCTGTTCGACTTGATGGTGCTCTTCGTCTTCTCGTCCGGCAGCCCGTACGGCGTCGGATTCGAGCCGTTGTAGGTCGAGGCGGTCGCCAGCGGTCAATCGGGATCGCCATCGACGAAGTGGACGACGACCTCCATGCCAATCCGAGGCACCCACCAGAAGCCCCAGCCCGCGCCCGCCCAGGGCTGCTGCACGCGGATCCAGCACGTGCTGTGCTCGTCGTTCTGCCCCTCGCGATCCCAGTGCATCTGAACGCGGATGCGCCCGTACTCGTCGACGTGGATCTCCTCGCCGGCCGGGCCGGTCACGAGCGCCGTCTGGATGCTCGCGATGACGGGCTTCTTCGTCCGGCGCTGCGGGCGGTGCGGCGTGTCGACCGGGATGCAGTGGAAGCGGTTGTAGTAGGGATCGTTGGCACCGGCGCCCGCGAGCGCGGCGCCAATCGGCTCGCTCACGTGCTCCACCCGCGTGATCACGTACTCGGCGTTGGCGTCCGGCGAGGGGTGCCCCGTGAGCTCGAAGGTGACGCCGGGCTGCATCGAGATCACGCGGCCGACGCCCACGCCGAGGAGCTCGTCGGTGACATGCGCCTCGTGCCGAAGCGGCGCCTGGGACGCCGCGTCCTTCTGCTGGTAGCGGCGGACCCCCTGGTCGTAGCTCCAGATCGTCAGCGAGCGACCGCGCCCGTGCTCGTAGCTCTCGCGATCGCGTCCGTCCGCGTCCTGCCCGCGCTCCTCCGCTTCGACACGCATCGCGCCGCCCTGCGTCCAGTCCCAGTCGCGCACGGCGACGCTGGTCACGGTCGGCCGGTGCCGGCGCACGAAGTGGGCGACCGGCTCGCTGCCGTGGAGCTCGAGGTTGTGCGGCTGGTACTCGACCGTCGCGCCGCTCGCGAGCGCCGGAAAGCGCCCGTTCTCGTCGCGGAGGACCATCCCTTCGACGCTGCCTTCGTGCTCGAACGCGTAGTGGATCCCTTCCTCCTCCATCAGGCGGTGGACGAAGTCGAGATCGCTCTCCTGGTACTGCACGCAGTACTCGCGGGTCGGATAGCTGCCGCCGAGATCGAGCGTCACCTGCCGGCCGTACGCGCCGAGGCTCTCGGTCAGCACCTGCTCCAGGATGTCGGGCACCGACATATCCTGGAAGATGCGCGAATTGCGCCGCAGCGAGAGCAGCGCGAGCGCCGGCTGGATCACGAGGCGCGTGCTCGCTCCGTCGGGCGCGTCGGCCTCTTTGATCTCCCGGATGACACCGCACACCCGCCGCGTCGTGTCGTGCCCGCGGTCGATCTCCAGCACGCCGTCCTTGCCGAGCAGCGTGCCGATGTCGAGCGTCGGATCGCGGAGGACGCAGTCGAGGTGCAGCACGTAGGGCTCGTCGAGCGCTTCGACGAGGTGCACGTGACGCAGCGGCGGGACGGTGCCCCCGAGCGCGTCGCAGTCGAAACGGTAGTTGACGTTGCGGTCGGCCATGGGTCCTCCCCCGATCGACTACGGAGCGAGCAAGAGCACGCGCGGTTGGCTCGGGACGATGCGGCATCCCGGGCAGTTGGTGCTGTTCTGTAGCGACACGCTCGTCATGCGCGTGGCGGGCATGCCGCCGACGAGGATCGTGAACGCCGCGGTGAGGTGCCTCGACGGGCCCATCACCATGCCGGAGGCCACTCCCGTGGCGACCCCCGCGTTGTCGCCGTTCGTCAGCGGCGTCGTGGTGGCCATGTTGTGCGCCGGTGTGAAGAAGTAGAAGACCTTCACCTGCGAGGGCACCGCGGTCGGGCCCATCGCGATGTCCGGATACGGGATCGGCACCGGCCCGGCCGGCGTCGGCGTGAGGCAGACGTCGGGGAAGCCGAGGTCCATGCCCATCATCTGCGAGTTCGCGAACACGACCGCCTCCCCTCAGCCGAGATGAATCTGCTCGGCGTCCATCTTCACGAGCTGCTCCGCGCTGACGACCGTGTTGCGGCCGCGCACGTTCACGTTGCCCTCCGCGCGAACATCGACCTGGTTGGCGCGGGTGACGTCGAGCTCCTCGACGAAGCGATAGGAGCGCTTCACCGTCTGCGAGATCCGCTCGGCGACGTGGTCGACAATCTGGAAGAAGCCCTTCACCTGCTCCACGTCGACGTGGGCCATGCGCCCGAGGTGGGTGAGCGCGTCGATGGCGAAGCGGCCCTGCTTCGCGCGGACAGAGAGCTCCCCCGACACCAGGTTCATCTCTTTCGGCGTCGTGAGGTCGACGCCCTCCGTCGCCGCGACCCGGAAGCGTCCGTCGGCGCGGAGCTGGATGTCCCGGTCGACGCGCATCACGGCCGGCGCCTCGCTCGACCGCTCCAGCACGGCGAGAACGAACGCCTCACCGCCCAGCGTGGTGGCCAAGAGCACGCGATCACCCGGTGAGGGCTCGACGAGGCAACTGAACGCGACCGACGCGCGATAGCGACCGTGCGACGTGAGCACCGCGAGATCGCGGGCGTCGCAGTCGTCGGCGACGATGCCCACTTCCTGGACGACGGCGTCGACGTCCAACTTCGCTGCCACAGCCTCCATCTCGCTCCTCCTCGTTCGACAGACTACCAAGCCCACGGCATCGAGCCGAGGGGCCATCAGTATTTCGGCTCGAAGCGCTCCGCGCTCGCCAGCTCCTCGTCGGTGCCGAGCGCGAGCGCGCGCTGCGGGCCGAAGAGGGTCCGGTCTTCCTCGATGCAGTGCAGCTTGGTCCGGTAGAGGTCCGCGCCGCTGAAGTTCGCGAGCGGGAGCTTCGCGTGGGAGAAATCCGCCTCGCGAAGGTTCGCGCCCTCGAAGAGGGTCCCGCGGCACGTGGCGCGGTGAAAGATGGCCTGCCGGAGGTCGGCGCTCCCGAAGTCCGCGCCGCTGACCTCGGCGTCCACGAAGAGCGCGCTCTTCAGCGTCGCCTTCTTCATCGAGGCGTTGCCGAGGTTGGCGCCGACGAAGATCGCGCTCGTCGCCTGGGCCCCGTCGAGCTCGGCGGCGACCATGTTGGCATGGGTGAAGTTGCTCTGCGTGAAATCCGCGCGCGAGAATCCACGCCGGTGAGGTCGCAACCCATGAAGGTCACGAAGTTGAGCTGGCGGCCGGCGAGCACCACGCCCGTGAACACGCTCTGCAGGAAGACCACCTTGTCGAACGACACGCCCTGCAGGACGGCGCGGGTCATGTCGGCGGCGACGAAGATCGTCTTCTCGAGGTGGGTCTGCGACGAATCGATGGCCGTCGTGTCGCAGTTGGCGATGTTCGCCCGCTCCATCCGCGCGCCGGCGAAGCGGGTGCCGGCGAGCGAGCACTCGACGAACGAGGTCATCTCGAGATCCGCGCCCGTCAGGTCGGCGGCCCGGAAGGACCCCTGCGTGAGCTGCGCGACGGCGAGGTTCGCGCTCTGGAGAGTCGCGCCGTCGAAGCGGCAATCGTGCGCCTGCACCATGCGGAAGGAGGTCCCCGTCAGGTTCGCCCCCGAGAGGTCGACGCTGACCAGGAGCGCCTCCCGCAGGTCTGCACCGGCGAGGTTGGCGCCAGCCATGTTGACGCGCTCGAAGATGACGCCCTTCAAATCGAGGCCGGAGAATCCTGCCGCGATAGAATCCACCTCGCGGATCGCCTCCCCGCGCTCCACCGCCGCGCCGAGCTCTTCGCGGTTCACGTCGGCTCCTCCCGCATCGGCCGAAAGCGCACCTTGAGCTGGATGGCGTCCTGCACGTTGGTGCGTGCGTCGGAACGAACCAGCGCGAGGTCGGCGGCGTAGAGATTCGCGCCGCGCATGTCCGCGGCGCGAATGTCCGCCTTTTGCAGGTTCGCGCGCAAGAGGTCGGCCGACACCATGAAAGCCCCGTTCAGGTCGGCCTTCACCCACATCGACTCGTGGGCGACCGTCCGATAGAGGCGCGAGCCGGCCAGCTTGGCCTCGCTGAGGTCCGCGCCGTTGAGCTGCGCACCCGAGAAGTCGCACTTCTCGAGCATCACGCCGCGCAGGTTCGCCCTGTTCAAGCATGCCCCCTTGAAGTCGGATTCGCGCGACGAGGTCTCGAGCGCCATCCGAGCCCCGGTCATCTGCGCGTTGACGAACGAGCAGCCGTCGAGCTGCGCGCGAACGAACGCGGTGTCCTCGAGGTTCGTGCCGCCGAAGTCCACCCCGCGCGCGTCCACCTCGATGAACGCACACGTCTTGAAGACGGCGCCGGTGAGTCGCGCGCCCGAGAGCGGCGTCTTGTGGAAGAAGAGCTGCGTCCCGGATGCCTGGGAGAGGTTCACCGACGTGAGCACCGCCTCGAGGAGCGTCACGCCGTCGAGCTTCGCGCCGCTCAGATCGGCGCCGGTGAGGTTGGCGCCCCAGAGCTGCGCGCCCGTGAGGTCGACGTCGCCGCCGCTCTCCACCGCGATCAGGCGTGCCTTGCCGAGATTGGCTCCCGCGAAGCACGCGCCCTTCAGGTTCGCGCCGGCCAGCGTTGCGTGGGCGAGGACCGTCCCGCGGAAGCTCGCGCCGCTGAGGTTCGCACGTTCGAGCGAGACGGAACTCCATGAACGCGCCATCGAAGCTCGCGCCCGAGAGAATCGAGCTCCGAGAGGTCGAGGCCCGTCAGGTCCTTCCCGGCGAAGCTCTCCCCGGCGAGCACCGCCGCTCGAATCGCCGCCTTGTCCCCGTCCTCGCGCGCGGGCGCGGGCTTCTGGAAGTGGGCGTACGCACGGTAGGTCGCGCGCAAGCGCTCCTCGAAGCTGGTCCACTGCTCCCACTGCTTCTCGCTGGTAGCGTACTCCTCGAATTCCTCGGCGGGCTGACCCGCAGCCTTGGCTTCCTCCGCCCATTGGCGGAAACGCGCGCGGTGAGCCTCGGCCGAGAAATCCGGCGGGCCGCGATGCGGCGTCTTCATCTCTTCCCGGACCTCGTCGAAGTCGAGCCCGACCTCGGCGTAGAAAGCGGCAGCCTCCTCGATCGCCTCCTGCTGACGCTTCTCGGCGGCCGCGCGCACCTCCTCCATCTGCGCGCGCTTCTTCTTCACGAACGCCGCCACCTCGCTCGGCCCGGGGATCTCGTCCTCCGGGGGGAGCGGGCCCGGGGCGTGCTCGTCCGGGTCGAGGCCGAACTCGGCCACCCTCGCCCGCGCCGCGTCGATGTCCGCCGCCGCCGCCATCCGCTTGCGTTTGGCGCGCAGGCCCTCGACGGAGGTCAGCTTCATGTGGTGATCGATCTCGGAGCCCAGCCCGGCGAGCTCCGGCGGGACGAGGTCGGCGTCGTTGAGCGTCTCTTCGAGCCGCTCGCTGTCGAGGCGCTTCGCCAGCACCTCGCGGTAGTGATCCATCGTGCGCGGTGCGTTCGGGCGCTCCGCCGCGATCATCACCACGTCGATGTCGGCCGCGTCGTCCTCCTGCACCGGGATCGCGCCCTGGAAGATCACGACGCCACGCTCGACGTCGGGAAAGAGCCACAGGGTGGTCAGCCGCAGCTCGACCTCGTGGAGCGCCTTCGCGTCGTCGTCGTGGCGGGTGACGAAGCTGCGCGCGCGGATGTTCGGCAGCGTCGCCGTCAGCTGCGGCTTCTCCGGGTGCATGTTCTCGAAGAAGAGCTGCTCGCTGCCGGTGAAGAAGCCCTCCTGCTGCTGGTCGGCCGGCGCCATGTTCCAGATGCGCCAGTCCATGTCCTCGGCGAAGCCCGGGAAGCGCGTCTCCATCCAGCGCTTGTCGTAGGTGCCCGACATGGAGAAGCGCTGCGGCCAGACGAACTCGAGGGGACCGAAGCCCGCCGGCTCCGGGCGCTCCTTTGGCGAGGTGAGCATCCGTCCCGGCGCCTCGAGGTTCGGCAGCGCGTGGATCTCCACGCCCGTCTCCCCCTTCACCGGCGCGAAGCCTTTGCCCCGCGGGTTCTTGTCGTAGCCCTCCCCACCGAACGCGTTGGCCCACGAGAGCTCCATCTCGGTGAAGAGCTCGGGCTGCGTCGGCACGCCGCGCCGCCAGTAGCGATCACCGACGACGTAGAGCGACTTCTCGAGCGAGCCCACCCGGACGCGCACGGGACAGGTGGCCGTCGGCTTCTTCCCGGGCGCGTAGGCCTTCCCCATCACCAAGAACTCGGCACGCGACTTCGGGATCCCGACGTCGATGGTCAGGTCCTGGCCCAGGATTTCTCGGCGAGCTCGGGCCACATCTCGACGTCGGCGAAGAGCTGGTCCGGGGGCTCGAAGGGGAAGTAGCCGAGCACCGACACCCCAAGGTGATATCGGCGTCCCCACTCGAAAGGCCTGGCGATCAGGCCCAGCTTGAACGGCTTGATACCTCGCATGGATGCTACGCAGCGTCTCTCAACCCTGCTGCTTCCAGGACGTCAAATCGACCTTCAGGCTCTTCCAGAGCTTCACTGCCAACGACTTCACCTTCGCCTTCGCCTCTTTCTTCTCGGCTTCCCCCTGCTCGACGGCCATCCCGACGACCCCCATCTTCATCATCGTATCCGCGAGGACTACTTCGGTGACTCCGACCTTGAGCGCGAAGAGCGAGCCCGAGAACGAGCTCGCCTTGAAGAGCGAGCTTCCGAGCCAGGAGTCCTCTTTGTCGATGTGGGTCACGCCGCCCGGCGCCATGATCTGGAGCCCTCCCGGCGCCATCAGCTTGATGCCCGCCGCGGCCGTGACCTTGTAGCCGCCCGTGGCGGTGATGTCGTAGGTGCCCGGCGTCGTCGTCGTGATCCCACCCGTCACGGTCTGAGAGAGCGAGCCCGTGACCGACTCGGTCGAGCTGCCCGTGGTGGTCCGCGAGTGGCTCCCGGTGATGGTCTCGTCATGGTTGCCGCTGATCGTCCGCGTCTCGTTGCCGCTGATGGTCTCCGTGACGTTGCCGGTGATCGTCCGCGTCTCGTTGGCGTCGAAGGTCTCGGTGACATCGCCCTTCACATGGCGCGTCTCGGTCCCGTCGACGGTCTCGTCGAAGTTGCCTTTGACATGGACCGTGCGGTTTTCCGTCGACCGTCATCTCCTGCTCGCCATGGACGGTCTCGGTCTGGTCGTGACCGATGGTCTGCGTCTGATCGTTGTCGACCGTGTTGGTCTGGTCGTGGTGGACGAGCGTGGTGTGATCGTGCTCGACGACCTCGTTGTAGTCCTTCTGCGCGTGGGTGTAGATCTCTTCGCTTCCCGCCTTGTCTTCGTAGCGGAACTCGTTGAAGCCGCCTCCGCCGAGCGAGCTATTGGACTTGATGGTGCTCTTCGTCTTCTCATCGGGCAGCGCGTAGGGCGTGGCGTTCGCGCCGTCGTAGACACAGCCGGTGACGAGGGGCCTATCGGGATCGCCGTCGACGAACTGGACCACCACCTCCATGCCGATGCGGGGCACGTACCAGAAGCCCCAGCCCGAGCCGGCCCAGGCCTGCTCGACGCGGATCCAGCAGGAGCTCTTCTCGTCGTTCTGCCCGAGCCGATCCCAGTGGAACTGCACCTTGATGCGGCCGTGCTCGTCGACGTGGATCTCCTCGCCGGACGGCCCCGTGACCACCGCCGTCTGGATGCCCGTGACGCGCGGCTTGGGCGTAGCGCGCCGGAGGCGGAAGGGGCGGCCCGTCGGGATGCACTCGAAGCGGTTGTGGTAGTGCTCGGCCGCCTCGGAGTCGCTCGCGCCGAGGAGCGTCTCCGCCGCCTGGTTCTGGTGGACGACCCGGACGACGAGGTAGTCGCCGTCGACGCCGAGCGTCGGATGTCCGGTGAGCGTGAAGATGGCGCCGGGCGCGAACGCGACGACCCGACCGATGCCCTCCAGCGTCACGCTGTCGCGCTGGTGCGCCTCGAGGCGTAGACCCTTCTGCGTGCCGCCGTCCTCGGCCCCGTAGGCGGTGCCGGCGTACTGGTGCAGCGTGAGCGAGCGCCCCATGCCGTGCTCGTAGCTCTCGCGGTCGCGACCGAGCGCGTCCTCCCCGCGCTGCTCGTAGCGGAAGGGCATGGTGGCCCGGGTCCAGTCCCACTCGCCGAGGACCACACTCGTCGTGGTCGTGCGCGTGCGCCGCTGAACCAGGTGGACCGGCTCGGCGACGCGGATGACCATGTTGTGCGGCTGGTAGGAGACCACCCCGCCGTCCGGCGCCTCGATGCGCGTGCACGCGTCGTTGTCGTCGACGAGGACCATCACCTCGACGTCACCCTCGTGGTCGAAGGTGTAGAAGATGCCTTCCTCCTCCATGAGCCGGTGGACGAAGTCGAGATCGGTCTCCTGGTACTGGACGCAGTACTCGCGGGTCGGATACGTGGCGCGGAGCGAGCTGCGGATCTCCCGACCGTAGGGCCCGAGGGCGCCGTTCAGCACCTCGTCGAGGATGTCGGGGACCGTCATGTCCTGGAAGATGCGGGTGTCGCGCCGGCGGCTGAGCATCCAGAGCGCCGGGACCACGACCACGCTCAGCCGCGTGGCCTCTTCGACCTTCCCCTCGCCGGTCGCCTGCTCGCCCTCGCGCACCTCCCGGACGATGCCGGTCAGCCGGCGGGTCACGCCGCCCTGCCGCTCGACCGTGACGACCACGTCCTTTCCGAGCACGCGCGCGCCGTCGAAATCGCGCTCGGCCACGGTCACGCCCAGCTCGGCGCCGTAGGGCTCCCCGAGCGCCTCGTACACGGTCAGCGCCGAGAGGCGAGCCTCGCTGCCACCGAAAGCGTCGCTTTCGAGGTGAAATTCGACGCTCGAGAGCCCGTCCGAAAGTCGCGTCCCCACCGTCTCACCTCCCAGCTGGCAGGCTACGCTGGCGCCCCGGGCGGTGTCTACCCCGCCCGGGCCTTGCGGATCGCATCGTCACCCGCCAAAACCCGCCCCGTGACGGTTCTGAACGAATCCATCGAGGGGCGGGCCCTGATCACGGGCGCCAGCGGCTTCATCGGGGGCAACCTCCGCAAGGCCCTGCTGGCCGCCGGGGCCGACGTCGTGGCCATCCGCCGCAAGAGCTCGCCTGCACCGGACGAAGGGCGCTCGGTCGTGGCCGACTACGGCGACGTCGAGAGGCTGACCGAGGTCGTCGGCGAGGAGAAGCCCGACTGGGTCTTCCACGTCGCCGGCGCGACCAAGGGCGTCGTCTACGAGGACTTCCAGCGGGCGAACGTGATGCCGACCCGCAACCTCCTCGAGGCACTGCAGCGCGCCCACCCGGACGTGAAGCGCTTCGTGCTGGTCAGCTCGCTGACGTGCTACGGCCCCTCCACGCCGACCCGGCCGCACCGCGAGAGCGACCCGCGGCGCCCCATCGAGCACTACGGCCGGAGCAAGCTGGAGGCGGAGCAGGTCGTCGAGGCGATGGGCGACGCCTTGCCCTGGACCATCGTCCGGCCGGGTGGCGTCTACGGCCCCGGCGACGTCGACTACTTCAACCTCTTCCGCGAGGTGGAGAAGGGTCGCAACGTCTTCTTCGGCAACCGCCGGCGCTGGTTCTCGGCCATCTACGTCGACGACTGCGTGCGGGCGATTGTCGAGGCCGCGCGCGCCGAGGGCACGAAGGGGCGCGGCTACTTCCTCTGCGACGGCCGGCCGATCACCTGGGAGACGTTCCAGAACGCCATCGTCGACGCCAGCGGCCGGAGAGTGCGGACCCTCGACCTGCCGGAGATGCTGGTCGACGTGGCGGCGTTCGGCGGCGAGCTCGCGACCAAGTTCGACAAGAAGCCCCGCCTCTTCAACCGGCAGAAGGCGAAGATGGGCGCCCAAGAGGCGTGGACCTGCGTGCACGACGCCGCCCGCGAGGACTTCGGCTACACGCCGACCGTCCCCCTCGAAGACGGCGTCCGCAAGAGCCTCGACTGGTACCGCGAGCACCGCTGGGTCTGAGCCGCGGCGGGTTCCGACGTCGCGCACACGCCCTCCGCGGGCGGCGGCTCGTGCATGGTCGTGACGAGCTCTCGCTACGAGGCCCGACACCGGCAGAGGGGTCGGAGCCCACGCGCTGCCGCGGTCGTGATATCAGCGCGTGTCATGAGCGCCCCCGAGCCCGGATCCGAGCACGCCGCGAGCACCTTCGCCGGCGAAGACTGGTCGACCGCGTCGCTGAAGCGCTGCCGCTTCGAGGACTGCCGCTTCGAAGACTGCACGCTGACGGGCGCCGACCTCTCGGAGGCGATCTTCGAGGACTGCCGCTTCGAGCGCTGCGAGCTCTCGGGCGTGAAGGTGGTCGGGACCAAGCTGCGGACCGTCCGCTTCGAGCAGAGCCGGCTGCGCGGCGTGGGCTTCGCCGACTGCTATCAGCTCGGGCTCGAGCTCGCGTTCGCCGAGTGCAACCTCGACTACGCGTCCTTCGTCGGCCTCAGCCTGGCGGGGATTGCGATTGTCGACTGCAAGCTCTCGGAGGCCGACTTCTCCGAGACCACGCTGCGCGACGCCGGCTTCTCGGGCAGCGATCTGCGCGGCACCATCTTCCGCCACGCGGACCTGCGCGGCGCCGATCTCCGAGGCACGACGGGCGCCGCCGTCGATCTCGCGACCTGCAAGGTGCGGAAGCTGCGCCTCTCCATGGACTCCGCCATCCACACGCTGAGCGCGCTCGGCGTCGTCGTGGACGGCTGAGGGATTGGCGCTCAGCGGTTCGGAGGTGAGCCGAGGCCCAGCCGGCGCGCTCGCCCCGACGCGGCTGCGCCACGATGAATCGCCACCCCGCTCAGGTGCGATTGGGGACGCAGACGCGAACACCCGATGGAGCGCTCCCATCGGGCTTCCGCGCGGAGTCGACGACGTCGCGACAGACGCTGGACGGGAAACAGTCGTTGTCCGTGACGCAGCGCTGATAGCAATGCGGTGTGTCTGTCGACGTCCAACGCAGGCAGACACCGGTCGGGACGGCCTGGTCGAAGTTGTTGCAGCCGTAGTCGCTGCCACACGCGACAGTGCAGAAGCTGCCGCCGCCGCTGCTCTGGTCGGCCGGCGCAGGAACCTGGACGCACGAGAGCGCGACGGCGAAGTCTTCGTCGTCCTCGTCATCGTCGTCGTCGCTCCGAGTCGGCCGCGCCTTCGACGTCGAGGCTGCCGCACTGCGTGCTCGCGTCGCAGTACGTGTAGATCGCGTCGACCTGGCAGCCGCCGAGCGGGATGGTCAGCGCGAGCAGGAAGATCAGAACGAGAGCTCGGTGTCGCATGCCTCCTCCCATCGGCTCGAGCGCGAGCTCGTTGCGGGCGCTCGGTGGCCCCAACACGCCCGTGGGACGAAACCTGCCCTCTCGGGGGTTCGATGAATGGGCATGGGCAAGACGAGTCGCGCGCTGTGGACGATCTCGGCGCTGACGGTCATCGGGGGAATGCTCCCGATGACCGCCCTCGCGCAGAAGGATTCTCGCTCGAAGCCAATGGGGAGAGAACGTGGCGAGCCGGGTGACGTCCGACTCGCCGCCGACCGCTTCGAACCGCCGGCGGCACGACTTCGGGTTCGGCTTCGCCCTCGGTCCGAGCGCGAGCTTCTTCGATTCTTCCCGAAACCCGCTCGGCGGATCGCGGGTCGGACAGGGTGGGCTCGACGCCGGGACCATCGGCTCCGTGGATTTCAACCTGCGGTTCTTCCTCGTCTACCGGCGGCTGCGGGTCGGACTTCTCGGTCAGGCCGGCGCCGTCGTGCCCGGCGCTGTGCTCCGCCCGCGCGCCGGCGACGCGCTCGAGACGGGATCGCGCTTCGGCGACGGTTTCCACGGCGCGATCTCGGCCTTCGCCGCCTACGCGCCGCAGCTCGCCGACCACGTGCAGCTCTGGCTCGGAGGCCGGCTTGGCTTCTCGTCGCTCGTCATGGGCGTGACCTCGGGCGGCCGCACCTACGCGACGATCGGGCGCGACTTCGTCTCGCTCGGGCCGGAGCTCGGGATACGCATCTTCGACGGAAACGCGGGCGTTACGCTCTGGGGCTTCGCGGACCTGGCCCAGCTCGGCGTCTTCCAGGCCGGTGCGTCGTTCTCGTTCGAGCTGCCGACCGTGTCCGGCTCGGCGTTCTGAGCGTACCGACCAGCGTCGACGACGGCGCCGGACCAGACGTAGCTCCAGGTAGTCGGATGCTCGGCCGGAGCTGCTCAGCCGCACGCCGTCCGGAAGCTCTGTTCGTTCGATCGATGGTTCTCGACACATGAACGCCCATTTCGAGGGGGAATTCGACGACGCCGAAGGCCCGCGCCGCCGATCGTGACCGACGCTACCCTTCGCCTCACGACCGGACACTTCGATCCGGTCAACGCGCCTCGTCGAAGAGGCCGAGCGGGGTCGCTCGCGCGGCAACTCGATTGCGCAACGCTGAGCAGCGGCATGCACCCTCGTGCCGCGGACTGTACGAAACGAGCCGGAGGAAGGCTCGAGAGAGGTAAGCGTTCAGGCCCCCGGGAAGCTGGATCATCTCGATCACTTGGAGATCGACGATCGACATGCGGATCGCGATGTGATCTCGTGGCCGTGTGATCGCACTCGGTGTGGCGCTGGTCGCCGCGTGGGTCGAGGCGGTGTCGCTCCGGGGGATGGACAACCTCTGGATTCCGCTCGTCACCTTCGGCCTCGTCGAAACCATGACGCCGCGGCCGGCGACCGCGACCACGCTGCTCACGGTCGGCGTCCTCGCGCTCGGCCGCCGGATCCGGCCCGCGTGGTCGGTCCCCGGAGCGCTCGGGATCGTCGCGGCCCTGCAGTGGGCCGGCGGCACGCACTGGCTCGCGATGGAGCTCGGGCTGATCGCGCTCTTCGCGGTGGCGAGCAGCGTCGGCATGGCTCGTCGCGGAGCGGTCTCGCGATGAGCGCGGCGCTCCTCAGGGATCTCATCGTCGTCCTGCCGATCGTGGCCGCTGGCCTCGCGCACCAGATCGTTCGGGCCCGCGATCTCTGGCCGGGTCTCTCTCGCTCGCTCGACGAGATCCTCTTCGGCGGCCGTGAGGTCTTCGGAGCCAACAAGACACTCCGTGGCTTCGTGGTGGTCCCCGTCGCGACCGGAGTGGGGTTCGTGGCGGTCCCCGGCTGTGCCTGGTGGGCCGGCTTCGCGGTCGGTCTCGCGTACGTCGCCGGCGAGCTCCCCAACTCGCTCCTCAAGCGCCGGCTCGGGATCTCGCCGGGCGCCCAAGCGACTCGCGCGCGCCCGATTTTCTTCGTCCTCGATCACGTCGACTCCGCGCTGGCGTGCGCGCTGGTCCTGCGCGCGCTCGGTGAGGAGTGGCCGGCGATTGGCGCGGGGCTCGGGCTCGCCCCCGGCATCCACGTGCTGGTCAACCGCGTCTCGTACGCGCTCGGCTTGCGGAAGGCGGCGTGGTGATGTCGCGCAGACGAACGGTCGCGCTGGCGGTCGCGCCCGGCGTGCTCCTGGCGGGCATCGCCGGGCGTTCCCGATCCTGCCCGACGTGGCGCTGCGCGCGGCGGTCCCCACCGCGCTCATCGGGCTCATCCTGGCGGCCAACCGTGTGGGGCGCATCGTCTCGGCCCCGTTCGTCGGGGCAGCCGCCGATCGCGTGGGCGCGCGCCCGCTCCTCCTTTTGGGCCTCGTCCTACAGATGGTGGTGATGGCGTTCTACGTGCTCGGCGTCACGACCTCTCGTCCGGCGCTCTTCTTCCTACTGGGTCGCTTGCTCCACGGCCCCGGTACCGCGAGCGTCTTCGTGGCGACCCAGGCGCTCGCGCTCCGCAGCGCCGGCCGCGAGCAGGCGGGGAAGTCGGCCGGCATCGTGCGAGCGGCGATGGCGATCGGTCTTCCGGTCGGTGTGGCGCTCGGGGGCCCGGTCTCGAGCTGCCTGGGCAACGCGGGCGCGCTCGAGGTCGCGAGCTTGGCGCTCTCGATGGCGCTCGCGGTCGCGTACCGGCTCGCGCCTCGCCAGCGAGTCGTGGTGACGAAGCGAGGCGCCCTTCGCGACGCGATACGGCTGCTGCACTCGTCGCGTGCAAGCATCCGGCGCCTCGCCGCGCTCGGTGCGCTCAACTTCGCGGTGACCTTCTCGACGCTCGGCATCGTCCTGACGACGTTGGTGCTCGTGATCGGTGCCCGGCACGTGGTGCTCGCCGATCTCGACGCACGCACCACGGCCAGCGCGCTCATGGGCACGATGGTGCTCTCGATGGGCGTGGGTACGCTCGTCGCCTCTCGGATGGCCCAGAGCGATCGGGCGCTCGCCTTGGTCGCGTCGATCGGGACGACCGGGCTCGTCCTGGCGACGACCCTGATCGGGATCGCGTCCGACCTGAGCGTGCTCGTCACCGGCCTGGTGGTGCTCGGCTTCTCGGCTGGCGCTTCGAGCTCGGCGCTCACCGTGCTCGCAGGCCGCTTCGCGCGCGACGAGCACGTGGGATCCGCGATCGGGTTCCTCCAGCTCGCCGGCGATCTCGGCGGGGTTGCAGGTCCGCTGATCGCCGCGCTCCTCCTCGCGTGGGGAGCGAGCGCCGCGTACCTCGGCGGCGCCGCGTTCCTGCTCTTCTTCGTTCCTGCTCTTCTTCGTTCCGATCGGCGTCTGGACCGTCAGGAGCCTGCCCAGCCCTCGATGTCGCTCGGCGGCACGACTCTCACGCGCGTGACGTGGCGTCTCGGAGCAGCCCGAGGCGCGTGGACGCATGGCGCGTGATGTGGTGAGCGAGAGCGATGCGCGCCGAACGGGCTCACGGGACGAGCGAGGCGCGCGCTGCGACAGGTCGTGCTCCACCGGCGGCCTCGACGAGGCACGCCTCGGTGATCGACCGGAGCACGCGGAGGGCGACGTCGCGTAGGATGGGGTCCGTGCACCTGGCGTGTGAGGTGTTGATTGTCGGCGCGGGCCCGGTGGGGCTCTGTCTCGCGCTCGAGTGCGCGCGGCGCGGGGTCGACGTGCGGATTGTCGACGCCAAGACCGGCCCCGTCGCGGAGTCCCGCGCGACCGACATCCAGAGCCGGACGCTCGAGCTGCTCGACCAGACCGGCTGCGTCGAGGTGCTGCTCTCGCGAGGGCGCGTGGTGCGCGGCGCCTCGTTCCACTCCGGCACCACCCGCTTGTTGCGCCTCGGCTTCGAGGAGCTCGCGTCGCCGTATCCGTTCATCCTGGCGCTGCCGCAGTCGGAGACCGAGCGCGCGTTCGAGGTGACACTGGCCGCGCGCGGTGTCCGCGTGGAGCGCGAGACGCGGCTGACCGAGCTGAGCCAGGGGCGCGACTGGGTGACCGCCGAGCTGCGCGGGCCTCGGGGCGAGCCCTCGTGGATCCGCGCCCGCTACGTCGTCGGCTGCGACGGCGCGAGCAGCACCGTCCGCGAGCAGCTCGGCCTGACCTTCGACGGCTACTCCTACGCGCAGCGGTTCGTCGTCGCCGACGTCGAGGCCGAGAGCGCGTTGGACCCCGACGACCTCCACCTCTACCTGGCCGAGCAAGGGTTCTTGACAGTGCTCGCGCTGCCCGGCGAGCGCGCACGCCGCTTGTTCTTCGATGTCCCCGGCGACACCGAGAGCGCCCCCGAGATCGACGCGCTGCAAGCGATGATCGACGCGCGCTCGGGGGTCCCGCTCCGGCTGACGTCGGTGTCGTGGGTCTCACTCTTCCGGCTGCATCAGCGAGCGGTGGACCGCCTGCGTGTCGGGCGGGTGCTCTTGGCCGGCGACGCGGCGCACATCCACAGCCCGCACGGCGGGCAGGGCATGAACACGGGGCTGCAGGACGCGCTCAACCTCGGCTGGAAGCTCGCCCTCGTCGTGAAGCGTCGCTTCGGCGACGCGCTACTCGAGAGCTACGAAGAGGAGCGGCTGCCCGTGCACCGCAGCGTGCTCACCGACACGGGGGTGGCCACGCAGGGCACCCTGGTCCGCAACGCGGTGCTCCGCGGCGCGCGCGACCTCGCCACCCGCGCGCTCGACGGTCTCGGCCCGGCGGTACGGCGGCGGCTCGAGACCCGCTGCGCCGAGCTCGACGTCGCCTACCGCTCCAGCCCCGTGCTGGCCGACTCGACGCGGTCGTGGCTCGTCCGCCCGCTGCGCCGCGACGCCGAGACCGAGGAGCCCACGATTGGCGACGCGCTCGCCTTCCGCGCCGCCCCGAAGGCCGGCCAGCGCATCCCGATCGAGGTGGGCGGGTTGTGCTGCGCGACCAACTTCCTCGACGGCGGCGACCTCGACGGCGTCGCCCGCGTCGAGCTGCGGGACATTATCCGCCACCCCGGCTACTCGCTGCTCCTCTTCGACGGCGAGGCGCGCACTCGCGCCGGCTACGAGAACCTCAACGAGATCTCGTCCTACGTCGTCTACCACTCTGGCGAGTGGATGCGCTGCTGGGTCATCGTGATCGGCACCGACCCGCCGCCCGACGAGCTCGCCCAGAGCGCGGTGTTCATGGACACGACCGGCGACCTGCACCGCCGCTTCGGCGCGAGCGCCGAGTGCGCCTACCTGCTGCGACCCGATGGCTACGTCGCCTACCGCAGCCAGCCCGCGCGGCTCGAGGATCTGGTCGGCTACCTCCACCGCCTGCGGCGCTGACAAGGGACGAAGCACGTTCACCTCGGCCGTCGCCCGGAGCTCGCCAGTCGATCGTCGGACAACCAGCAGCGCTCCGCGGCAGCGCGTCGGCGCGTCGGGTATCCCGGAGAACGGGGTGACCGGCGAAGCCTCGCCGCTCCGCGAACGCCGCCTCGCCCTCGCCTCGGAGGCAGAGCGCCCTTTGGAGCTTCGAGCAGTCCCCCCAATGAGCGGGGCTCGACTTCCTCGCGGAGCTCGAGGGCTGTCGATAAGTCGGACCGAGCCCCGCAATCGAGACGGTCTCAGCCGCAAGGCGGCGCGAGGAGTCGCGGCGATTGCACGGCGACGAGGGACAACGCCGCGGATGGGACCGGATCGGCCGCGGGGCGACGGGAGATTTATCGACAGACCTTCAGCGCTCGCCGAGCGGATGGCGCGGGCGCGGCGGGCATCTCCGGCCGGAGGTCGCGCAGCGCGTGGGTCGTCGGGCCCGATGGCGATCCCTTCACGACCGGAGGCTCATCTCCATCGCGCTCCCGGCCTCGACCGGCCGCCGTGCACCCTTTCCGCGGCTTCGCGGTGGCGGTCTACACCCACGCTTCCACGACGTCATCGTCGGAGAGCGGAGGCCTCCACCGGCCTTGACAGGTCGGCTACTGTGGTCGAATGCGGCTTCCGTTCTCTTCGCTCTCGTTCGTCTTGTCGGCTTCGCTCCTGGTCCTCGACGGGCTGTGGCGGGCACGAGGGGGCTGGCGGACGGGACGGCGGTGGGTCGGCGAGCCGCGACGCCGGAGGGAGCGCCTCGATGCCGGACGCGGGAGGCGCCGGAGGTCACGACGCAGGTCCGGCGGCGCCCGACACCGGCCCGCCCGACGCAGGGCCGCCTCCGGGGCACATCGACCATCTGGTCGTGATCGTCCTCGAAAACCACACCTTCGACAGCCTCTTCGCGACCTTCCCGGGCGCCGAGGGCCAGACCCACTTCACCACTTCGACCGGCTCCTTCGACGCGCCCCACGCGCCCAACGCGTTGCCACGCGACCTCTGCCACACCCACGAGTGCGCCCTCACGGCCTGGGACGGGGGCGCCATGGACGGCTGGGAGAGCGTGCAGAACGCCGACCGCAACGGCGACCACCTGGCGTGGGCCCAGTACCAGGCGTCGGACATCCCGGGCTTCTGGCAGCTCGCCCAGCACTATGCGCTGGCGGACCACTTCTTCAGCTCCATGCTCGGCCCGAGCTTCCCGGGCCACACGTTCCTGGTGGCGGGACAGGCGGGCTGGTCCCTCGGCAACCCCTCGAACGCCCTCCTGGGATCGCTCTTGCCGATCTGGGGCTGCGACGATCCGGCCGGCACCACCGTGCAGGTGCTCCAAGGGGGCAGCTGCACCGTCGAGACGCCCAAGCCCTGCTTCCAGATCCCGAGCGCCCCCGACGTCCTGCAGCCCGGGATGACTTGGAAGTTCTATGGCACGGGCGTCACCGTGCCGTTCCTCGGCGACGAGATTGTCTGGAGCATGTTCGACGCGGTGAAGCCCGTCCGCCAGAGCTCCAGCTGGAGCGACGTGGTCAAGTACTCGCACTTCGCGGACGACTTGAATTCCGGCAATCTGCCCACCGTCTCCTGGATCGTCGACCAAGACCTGGACAGCGGGCACCCTCCGCTGTCCATGTGCTCCTCGGTCACCTGGGCGACTCACTTCGCCAACATGGTGATCAACAGCGAGTATTGGGACACCAGCGCCATCATCATCACCTGGGACGACTTCGGCGGCTTCCACGACCACGTGCCGCCGCCGACGCAGTATGGCTGCGACGCCACCCACCCCTACGGGCTCGGCTTTCGGCTTCCGGCCATCATCATCTCGCCCTGGGTGCGCCAGGGCGTGTTCCACGGCGTCACCGAGCAGGCCAGCGTGGTTCGCCTCATCGAGGAGCTCTTCGGTGGTCCGGGCGCGGTGGGGATGCTGCACGGAATGGACCCGGCCGCCCGCGACGACGCGGCGGGCTCGCTCCTCGACGCCTTCGACTTCCGCCAGGACCCGCTGCCGCCCATGCCCGCGCAGGAGTCCTGCCCCTGATTCGATGGTCCCCCGTAGCCGGTCGAGGGCCTCGGCAGCGCCGAGAAGACGACGGCGTTCGTCGACCGAGACCGTCGACCTCGGCGTAGCGCGGTCGCGTGAGCGCTTCGGCGCCGCTGCCGCCACCTCGGGTGCTTCCGCACCAGGTGGAGGATTCGAGCGCTGCACGGACGATTGAGCGAGCGGGCGGAGGACGTTGCGGACATCGCCGCCTGGGACGACGGCTTCGGCTCGAGGAGGAGAGCGAGGCTGAGACCGCGCAGTTCGCCGCCACGAGCGGCTCGCTTCCGGGACGGGCGTGTAGGTCGCGACGGAGTCCCCGGTATGCACCGAGCCGCCTCATCGGCGCCGACCGATCGTCCGGGAAGGCCCTCGCGCGACGGATATCGTATTCATCCACTTCAATCCCGGGCCGGTGGACGACGCCCGCGTCCGCGTCACCCTCGAGATTGACGGCCGGCGCGTGACCCTCGAGGCCGATCATCGGGTGCTGACGGAGCATCCGGAACCGGATTGCTGAGCGCTCGCTCTTTCCGCAGCTCCATCCCCGAGGGCCCACGAGATGCGGGCCAGCGCCGGCGCCGCGGACGAGACGCGGCGCCGAGGGAGACCGACCGAGCCGGGTCCTTCGAGGGCGCTCGTGCGCGCGTCGCGATGTTCGGCGTCGGCCCATGAAGGGCAGATGGGAGTGGCTCGCGGCGTGACTCGTCGCCAGCGGATGCGTGAGGGAGACGTTCCCGCCGGACGCGGTGAGCGGCGTTCCGGTGGAGGGGGCGAACGCTTCGGCTCTCTCCGAGCAGCGCCGGAAGCGAGCGCCGCGTCGGCGCGAGAGTGCGCTGCAGCCGATGCCGGTCTCCATGCTCCGCAACGTAATCACGAGCTTTCACCCGTTCGGGTGACGCGCGCCCCTGCCCCCGCCGGTAACTTGGTTCAGTGCCAAAAGACCGCTACCGGAGGAGGTGAAGGATGACTGCGTTATCGAGAATGTGGAGAGCCACTGGGCCATGTCTACTGGCCATGGGGATGGCGTTGAACGCCGGATGCGTCGCGGACCAACCCGGCGTGGCGGGCACGAGCGCCCATCTCGTGGAAGGTGTGCCCGGCCACCGGATCCGCGCGCGCGGCTCGTTCAGTTGCGACTTCGCGCTCGCGCTGGGTGACGCGCCTCTGTCGCAGGTCCCCGCGGTCATCGAGCGCGATCGCATGTACATGGCGTCGCATCCCGGCATCGTGCACAAACACCTGCCGATCAGCATCGATTTCGCGACCGGGACCGTCTACTCCGGTGGGCGCTACCTCTTCGACACGCGTGAGCACGCCGCCGCCTACCGTCATTTCGTGACGGAGACCTTCGTGCTCGACGGTGTGCAGTTCCTCGACAGGCCGCTCTTCGTCGATCCCTTCTGCACCGATTGGGACGTGATCGGCGCCCACGACCTCACGCCCATCGAGACGACGCACTACGTGATGCGCACGGAGCGATTCACGGTGCCCGCCGAAAACCAGAGGGGGTTCCTCCAGCGCCGCTGGCACGGCATTTTGCGGGAAGCCGCCGACCGCGGTCTCGCCGGAGTCTGGCTCCTCTACAACCGCGAAGAGCGTCTCGCGCAGATCGTGTATCACGCCAACCGTGTCGGGCCCGCGGACCCGACGCAGCCCGATGTTCCGAGCCTCGAAGCGCTGGCCAGCCAGCCGCCGCTCGGAGCGGAGCTGGCCGAGCTCGACGGCTGGACGCGGGTCTTCGACCGCACGCACTGGGTCTTCACCATCTGGTACCCCTACGAGCCGGGCGACACGGGCATCCCCTCGCTCTGGCCCAACTCGCCGCCCTTCCCGGCCCCCTTCTGTGGCGACGCCGTCTGCGAGGTGAGCCGCGGCGAGGACGGGAGCTCGTGCAGCGACGACTGTCCCGTCGACTGCGGCGACGCGGTCTGCGATCCGGGCGAGGACACCCACAACTGCCCCGGCGACTGCCGCATCCCCGAGTCGCCGCAGCCGAGCGGTGGCGATTTGCAGCAGCGCTGTCACGCCCACTGACGGCGTGTGATCCGCGATCACGGGAGAACGAGGCAAAGACGTGAGAAACACCCCCAGTGAGAGGCCGCCGCCTCGGCCGAACATGGTCCACCGAATCGCGCGATGTGGTGTCTACGTCGTCGTCCACAACGACTCGGAGCCCACCTCGTACGAGTGGAACCGGTACGTCGACGATATGAGCGAACACGCCCATTCCATTCGTGCCGTGCTGGTCTACACCGACGATCTCGGAGGCGTGGGCGTCCATGTCGTCCACGTACGCGCGCCACTCTGCGGCCGTCGGCTCCGCGTCGGTGTGAACCACCACGTAGACACCGCAGCGGGCCATCTCGTTGGCCATCGCCCTGGGCGCGAGGTCACGGTCTCGATGCGTCACGGCTCTCTCCACTTCGGTATGCGCAGTCGCCCGAGCTCCGGGCGGGCCTCGCGGCGTGCCGAGCCCCGCGAGGCGAAACGGACGAGACCACACCGCTGCGGTGCAGCGCCCGCGGGGCGCGTTCGTACGTCGGTCCCGTCGGCCGGGCGCCCTCCCATTCCAGGACCACGTTAGCGACACCGTCTCCGCATGCGCGTCACCCGAAAGGGTGATTCTGCCCCCCCACAGCCTCCGTATGGACCTTCGACGCGCGACGAAGCCATGGAGACGTCGTATCTTCGGGGACAATCGGAGGGAGAGTCGTCATCGGAGCGGTCGAGGACTTCGGGGGTTCGACCCACCCGAGCCAGAACGGGATTGGGCCCGGAGCTCGGTAGGGACGATCATCTGGTTCGGGGAGGACGTACGTGGGCTCCGCAGAGATGGAAGGACTGGCCGAGATCGCCGCGGCGGCAAAGTCATCGCGGCTCGAGGATCTCGGAGGCGCGCCGATCGAGCATCTGCGGAAGGCGCTGGGCGCCGCGTCGGCGGGGCTCTACCGCTACGACGCGGACGGGGCGATGGAGCCACTCGGAGGCGATCTCGCCGCGCCGCTCATGAGCTACGACGCCCGGCTCTGGCGGGGTGACCCAACCCAGCAGGCGCCGCATCGGCTGCCCGGACGGCCGCGGGTCGTGCTCCCCATGGAGATGGTGCGGGAGCGCGAGTTTCATGCCTGCGAGGCCTACGAGACGTTCTATCGCCCCCACGGCATCGAGCATCTGCTGTGCCTCTGGCTGACCGAGGCGCGCCACGGCGCGCCGGGCATGGCGGGCATCGTGCTGACACGAAGTGCGGACATGCCCGCGTTCGACGGTGGCGAGGTCACGCTCGGCCAGCACCTGCTGCAGGGCCTCTCCGCGATCGTGTCGCAGCTCCTGCGGCACCAGGATCTCGAGCGCCTGGTGGCGGGCACGACCGCGGTCGCCACGCGCGTCGACGCGGTGCCACTCGCCGCCGTGGACGAGGACGGCGAGCTCGTGTGGACCTCCTCTCGGGCGGAGGTCTACCTGGACCGCCATCGCGGCGCGGCGACGCTGCCGAAGCCCGTGGCGGCGGCGTGTCGGAAGCTCTTCCTGGGCCCCACGGCGAGCGGCGTCGCGCGCTTCGTCACCGCCCGCGGCCACCGAGCGCGGGCCGAGCTGACGCTCTACCGAGAGGAAGGCCGGCCCCCGGTGGTGGTCGTGAGCTTCGGAGCCACCCCCTCGGAGCTACCGCGTCAGCACGGGCTCACGCGAGCCGAATGGGAGGTCCTGGAGTACCTCGGGCGCGGGCTCTCCAACCGCGAGAATCGCGTGCAGCCTGCACGTCTCCGTCGAGACCGTGCGGACCCACGTGAAGCGCATCCTCTCGAAGCTCGGGCTCAAGTCGAGGGTCGAGGCCGCACTCTACCGGAACCGCCTCGACGCGTGAGGCGGATGGGACGGTGCTGCCGGAGCCTGCCTGTTCGCGCGCACGGGAGTCGCTGCGCCGGTGGTTGGCGCGGCTCACCTCGAGCTCGTCGGGCCCCGACTCACCTCGCGTGGCCGCCACCCTACGGTGCGAGCGCCCCTCGGTTTCGAGCGTGCGCCCCGCGTCTCGAGCGGCGGCGCGAACGCGGCCCACGTTCGCTCAGCCTGGATTTCGCGTGAATCGCGTCGCGAGAGCGAGGATGGCCGCGTCGAGACGGAGCGCGCCCACAGGGGCCGATCGAGCCGTCGTTCATCTACCGCGACCGAGGCCCCGAGGACGTAAGCCCGTCCTGGCGGGGCCAGACCGCTCGTAGCAGCGATTCGGCGCGTAATCCGGGCTCAGTGGTGCTCTTCATGGCCGGCTTCCTGTACCGGTTGCGCACGGTGTGCGAGGCGAGGACGATTCGGGGATGCATCTCCGCGTCCTCCTTCGTTCGCTCGTCGCGCTGACGCTGGCCGGGTGCGCGCACCGCGCCGAGGTGCTGGAGGTGACAGCCCCGAGCGGCGCGACCACGGACCGCGTCGTCGTCGAAGAGAGCTCGGCCGGAGGCACGCGCCCGGGCATCGTCGTCGTCGAGCAAGGCCCGCCGCCGCCGGGCGCCACCGGCCCAGCGACCGCCAGCTGCCCCGCGCCCGCCTCGTTCGCGCTCAATGATTGCAGCTACTCGTGCGAAGTCGACGTGGTGCGCGGCACGAGCACGTGTACCGGCCCGATCACCGTGATGTCGCAGTCCGGCCCGACCGCGACACTGCGAGCCGACCTCCACGGGCAGAGCGCGCTGCTCGCGTCGGTGGAAGCCTGCGAGCCCGACGGATGGATGTTTCACGTCTCCGACTCGCCGAGCGGCGACGGCTGGGGAGGAGACGCGGGCGACGCTTCGAACGACGCCGAGCTGCACGTGAACGGATCCGCGTCCCAGCGTGCCAGCACCTCGGTCTACGTGAGCGATGACGCTCCGCCCGGCCAGCCCCGCCTCTTCGCCACCGACCCGGCCACGTTCCCGACGGGCGCCTGCATGGCGCGCACGTTCTACGTGGCCGACCAACAGGTCGCGATCGACGACGGCTTCGCGGTGTGCTCACCCGCGCTCCTGCGGATCGATCCGCCCTCCGATCGCGAAGGCACGCCGGACGCCCTGTTCTGGATCGGGATCGATCGCACGGTGGGGAACGGCGCTCGGAGCGGCTCCGGCATCGTCCGCGTCGCGCTCTGCCTCCGCTGAGAGCCCGGCGCTGGTCGGAGGCGCGCGGCACTACCCCTCTCTGCAAGCGCCGACCGGCAGCTCGCCGGCGCTCGGCATCCCGGGACGCCGGCGTGACCCTACCTATAGGGTCATCGCGCATCCCGCGGAGGCTGCCGCGCCTCGACGAGGGCCCGACGGCCTCCCGGGATGCCGGCGTCACCCTGCCCATGGGGTCATCGCGCATCCCGCGGAGGCTGCCAGCGCCTCGACGAGGGCCCGACGGCCTCCCGGGATGCCGGCGTCACCCTGCCCATGGGGTCATCGCGCATCCCGCGGAGGCTGCCAGCGCCTCGACGAGGGCCCGACGGCCTCCCGGGATGCCGGCGTCACCCTGCCCATGGGGTCATCGCGCATCCCGCGGAGGCTGCGAGCGCCTCGACGAGGGCCCGACGGCCTCCCGGGATGCCGGCGTCACCCTGCCCATGGGGTCATCGCGCATCCCGCGGAGGCTGCGAGGGCCTCGACGAGGGCCCGACGGCCTCCCGGGATGCCGGCGTCACCCTGCCCATGGGGTCATCGCGCATCCCGCGGAGGCTGCGAGGGCCTCGACGAGGGCCCGACGGCGAGCCCGCTCGAAGACGTGCGTTCGCGCGCGAGCCGCGAGGACTTCGTCGGTGGTTTTCGTCGTCCGCACGGGACCGGTGTAGTCTCGTCGTTGCCCCAACATTCGCTCCGTCCTGCTTTCTACGGGACGGGCGACCGACCGACGAGCGGGGGTCCGCCGTCCGAAGAACCACCTTGGCGTGGACGGGGCTCAGATTGCTCGACGCGAGTCCGAGTCCTGCAACAGATCTGATGCGTCGACGAGTTCATTGGGCAGGCAATCACGAACACGTTTCTCCCCTACTTCCGAGCTGTCGTAGTGCAGTCCGGACCACCCACTCCGGAGGAGCTCGCCGGCACGGGACCGTGCGTGATCGCCGAGGTGAGAGTCGACGGCATCGAGGCCCACAACCATCCCCATGGATGGCCTCGTCTATACCACGCTCCACATGCAATGGGCGTTCGCCGTCCGGCGACCGCAGGACACGGACTACCTATTCTCGTTTGCGGGAACGGGCACGAGCGACAACTCGTATCATACCCTGGACGACGGCTGTGAGCAGATGATGTTGTCGGCGATCGACCGTCTGATGTCGCGTTGGACCGCGAGCCATGTGATGTCCACGCTCGGCCGGGGCACGGGAGCTGGCGCAACCGAAGCCGTGTCTGCATCTCCGAACTGACGGCCCGAGCGGCCGCCGCGTCATCGGGCTCGGCCTTTCGAGAGTGACCGCTACTCGGCGGCGCTCGCCTCCGGCCGCACGTTCACGCGGCTGACCAAGACGCCGCCGACCTGGAAGTAGCCACGCACCTCGCCGCGGTCGGCGAGGAGGAACGCGATGCGCGGATCGCCGAGCACCTCTTCGCTCACCAGCAGCTCGTCGCCCTCGGCCCAGCGGCTGATGTGCTCGGCCAGATGGAGGGTCTTACCGAAGTAGTCGAGCTGCCGGGCGATGGTGGTCATGCGAGCGGGTCCGGCGTGCAACGCGATGCCGACGTTGGGCTGCGCCAACCGCATCGCGACCCGGGCGGCGGCCACCCGATCCGAGAAGACCGCCATCACACCGTCGCCCTCGAGCTTCACCAGCGCCCCGCCTTCCAGCCGCGCCGCCTCGCGTACCTGGTGCGAGAGGGCGAGAAGCTCGCGGTGGACCTGCACCTCCTCGTGCTCGTAGCGCGTCACGGCGTCGGCGATGCGCGCGAAGAGCAGCGCCACGTCCGAGACGGCCACCAGGCGCTCGGGAGAGAGGACCTGCTCGGGGAAGAGCTGGCGGAAGACCTCGGACGACGCTGCGTCGGCGGCGGTGAAGGCGTCGTCGCGCTCGGTGGCGCGCTCGAGCCGCACCACGACCTCGTGCTCCAGATCGTTGGTGAGCATCAGGTGCTGGATGCCGGTCTTCAGGCTGCGCGCGACCTCGGGCGCGGCGCCGACGCGGAGCGGCAAATCCCAGCGCGAGAACGCCGCCCGCTCGTCCACCGAGAACGACCAGCGCGCGGGCAAGCCGCGGCCGGTGACCCGATAGTGGCCGGGCCCGAGGCCCAGCTCGAGGTCGAAGCGCTCCCCGGGCGCGAGGCGCACCTGCGCCAGCACATGCGGCGAGTGAGCCGGCCCGCCGATGCAGTAGACACCGAGGTCCGCCGGGCGGAGCCCCGGATGCACGCGGAACACCAGCTCCACCGAGCGAGCCATGTCGAGCTCGAAGTCGAGATCGCAGACCTCGCACCGACCGTGCTCCTGCAGCGAGCGCAGCGACTCCTCGATCCCGCTCGGGATCCGACACGAGGGGCAGAGGATGTCCCAGAGCACCTCCAGCACACCCTTGGACGCCGCGATCAAGAACGCGTCGAGCACCCGGGGGTCCTCGAAGCCGTGCTGGCGCGCGAAGACCCGAGGCCGAATGCGGGCCAGCCGCGGCTCGGGCGCGCTGCACACGAGCTCGGCGAGGGCCTCGACGACGTAGGGATCGCCCCCTTCTTCGACGACGTGCGCCAGCCGGGCGTCGACGCGCGCCCGCAGAATCCGGCGCGACGCGGGCCGGCTCCTCGAAGAGGTCCAGCGCCCCGCCCGCACGCCCGCGCGCCGCTACGCAGGCGTCGTCGATGCGCCGGTAGACCCGCTCGAGGTTGCGCCGCAGACGGAGGCCGACCTCGACGGTGGCCGCCGCGCGTCCGAGCAGCCCGCGGGGCAGGATGTCCACCCGATGGCGTAGCTCCGTGCCTCCCCCCGAGGGCTGGAGCTCGACCGTGCTCCGCAACCACTGGAAGGGGCCCGAGACGTACTCGCGCACCACGCCGAGGCGAGACGGCGCGACCCACTCGAAGGGTCGCTCTTTCCAGCGCAGCTCCATGCCCGCCGCCCGGAAGCGCCCCTCGGTCTCGACGTAGCCCTCGCCGGGCGAGTGATTCCACTCCACCTCGTCGAGCCCCGCCGCGCGGTTGAGGCGCTCGGTGTTCGAGACGTGAGGCCAGAGCTCCTCCGGGCTCGCGCGGAGCCGCCAGACGAAATCGTAGACGCGCGGGCGTCCCTCGAGCCCGAGCGGCTGGGGCAGCGCCTCCGCGGAGCTCGCCGCGCCACGCCACGCGGACTGGAGCGCGTCGTGGAGGGTGGCCGCGTCCGGGTAACGCTCGTCCGGCGCCTTCTCGAGGCAGCGCATGACCACGTCGGCGATCGGCGCGGGGATCGAGGGCTCGCGTTCCCGGAGCGAGGGCGGCGGCTCCGAGAGGTGCGCGAGCATCACCATCGCTCCCGGCCCGGTGAACGGCGGCTTGCCGGAGAGCAGACAGTAGAGCGTGGCGCCGAGCGCGTAGACGTCGGCCCGCGCGTCCAGCTCGCGGCTCTCGACCTGCTCGGGCGCCATGAACGCGGGCGTGCCCGGCATGGCGTCGCGGGTGAGCTGCGCCTCTTCGGGGTCGGTCGAGCGGGCGATGCCGAAGTCGCAGAGCTTCACCGCGGGAGGCTCGGCCGTCGGATCGACCAGGAGGTTCCCCGGCTTGATGTCGCGGTGCACCAACCCGAGCGCGTGGACCTCCGAGAGCGCGCGGGCCGCGTCGCAGACGATGCCCAAGGCCAGCTCGACGTCGAGCTTCTCGCGCGCGGCGAGGAGCGCGTCGGCGCTCTCGGCCCGGACCAGCTCCATCACCAGGAAATGGAAGCCCGCTTCTTCGTTGGCGGCGATGAAGCGCGCAACGAAGGGGCTCTGGATCCTCGACAGCAGCCGCGCCTCGCGCCGGAAGCGCTCTACCAGCTCCGGATCCCTCGCCCAGCCGGGGAGCAGGATCTTCACCGCGACATCCGGCCCACCCGCCACGTCGCGAGCCCGGAACACGCGCCCCATTCCGCCGGCGCCGATCTGCTCGATCAGCTCGTAGGCGCCCAGATGAGACGGCAGCCCGAAGCGCTCGGCCTCGCTCTCGTCCTCGGCGGCTTCGTCCTCGCCGGCTTCGTCCTCGGCTCGGCCGCGTGTGCTGGTGGGCTGCACCCGCGTCTCCTCGATCGGGGCGCCTCCCGATCCGGGGCGGGTCGGTGGAACGGCCGGCGGACTCTTCGGCGCTGCGTCGGCGGGCCGCGGTGCATCGCCCGCGCTGGGCTTCGGGCTCTCCGCCGGTCCACCCGAGAGCGCGCGCGCGACCTCGAGCGCCCGCGGCCGCCGCTCGGGGGCGGGATCCCGCATGGCGCGCAGGGTCGGCTCGAGCGCGTTCGCGGCCGGGGCCGCCGACAGGATCGCACCCAACGTCCACACGTCGCCCGCGGCGTCGGGCGGTCCGCCATCGGCCAGCTCGGGAGGCGGGGTGGGCTCGGGCTCCTGCCGCACGCGGAGCCCCGTCGGGTCCAGCCGCGCACGCCCTTCCGGGTCGATGCCGACGCTCCGCGGGCCCAGCGCGCCCCGTACATCGAGGCGATGTGCCTCACCCAAAGCCCCGGCCAGCGCGACGGCGCGTTCGCGCAGGGCCGCGGCCGAGAGCTCCCACCCCTCGGACGGATCGCGTGAGGTCCGACCGACGATGAGGAAAGGAAAGCGATCGTCGAGCATCGCGGCGTGGATGGGTAACATCGCTTCGGACGAAATCGTGCTCAGAGCGGTCACGGATCGCCGCAGCGAAGGCGTGACGGCCTGCGGCGCCAGCCTCCAGACCTCGACGTCCCCGTACCGATCGCTCCGGGCGAGGTAGCTCGCCCCGTCCGGCCCGCGGCCGATCAGCGCCAGGATCCGCGCGCCGCCGACCTCCGGATGCACGTCCGGCTGGGTGCGTTCGGAGGGCGACACGGGCCCATCTACGAGGGGGTCGAGCGCTCGGTTCATCGGAGATCGACTCTAAACGATCACCGAACGCCTGCGGAGTGGGTTGGGTATCGCGTACAGTCGTGGGGATGCAGCGCGTGGGACGACACTCGATCGGGCGGGAGATCGCCAACTCGGGTCTGCTCGCAACCTACGAAGCCACCCACGAAGACGGGCGCGCGGTGCGGCTCCGCGTCTTCGACGCGGGGTTTCGGGCCGAGCCCTCTGCAGTGGACCGTTTCGAGCACGACTGCTCCAACGCGGCGACCGTGCGGCACCCGAGCGTCGACCGGCCGATCGCCTGGAGCGCGACCTACCCCGTCCACGTCTCGACCACGCTCGCGCGCAGCGCGACGCTGACCGAGATCTACGAGCGGGCACCCTCCGGGCGGCTCGACCCCGGCGTCGTGGCCGGCATCGGGGCCGACGTCGCGGAGGCGTTGAACGCCGTGCATGCGGCGGGTTTGGTGCACGCGGGCCTCTCACCGGAGTCCGTCCTCCTCGGCACGGACGGACGGGCGCACGTCACGGACTTCGGCCTGATGCGCTTCCTGAACGACATGTCCGCAACGCACTCGCAGGTGATGCGCGGATCGATCGAGAGCCTCACGCCCGAGCAGCTCTCCGCGCCCGACACGGTCGGCCCTCACACGGACGTGTTCGGCCTCGGGCTGCTGCTCTACCGAACGCTGACGGGCAAGCCCGCGTTCGATGCACCGAGCGCGCTCGGGATGAGCATTCGGATCTCGATGGGGAAGGTCACGCCGATCGACACGCACGGCATCGAGATGCCGGCCGAGCTGTCGGAGCTCGTGATGAAGATGCTCGCGGCCGCGCCCATGAACCGCCCGCCGATCGACCACGTCGTGAGCGTGCTCACCGAGCTCGCGCAGAAGTCCGGGCCGTGGCGCGATGCCGTGCGGACACTCGCCGCCGAAGCGACGCCCGAGGCCGAAGCGGCGCCGAGCGTGACACCCGCAGGCGCCGAGCCGCCCTCGACCGGCGCGCTTCCGGAGGAGGAGCCCGCTCCCTTCGCGAAC
Source organism: uncultured Pseudomonadota bacterium (assembly GCA_963832725.1). Classification (GTDB taxonomy): domain Bacteria; phylum Myxococcota_A; class Polyangia; order Polyangiales; family Sandaracinaceae; genus JAEZBP01. The sequence continues at coordinate 323,923 of CAWHVG010000002.1, read as the reverse complement.
CCTCCCCAGGAGGCGCCCCGAGCTCCCGCCGAGACGATGGAGACACCGCAGATTCTCGTTCTCCGGGCCCCCGCCGGGGGCAGTCGCGCCGCCGCGCGCTGCGGCTCCGCCCTTCGAGACCGGCCCTTCGACGCTCTCTCCCTCGTTCCCGCCCGGCGGCGCGTTCGGCCCTCCGCCCGGCGCGGAGCGACCTCCGGCACACGGCAACCCCTCGGGCTCGTTCGGCCTGCCGCCGACGCCGATGCCCTCCTTCCCGTCGGGCCCGCCGCATCAGCCCTCCGGGCAGTACGGCACGGCGGCCCCGCGCTACAGCGACTTCGCCGGCGAATCGGACTTCGACGATCTCGAGACCGCGCTTCACGAGCCCGAAACCGAGCCGGAGCTCTCGGTCCCAGAGAGACGAAACCGTGACCGCCACGCCACCCTTTTAGACGCGAGTTTCGACGCCGCTCCAACCGAGAGTCTCGACATCTCCGGCACGTTTTCTCGGAGCGACTTGGACGACGCGCCGATGTGGCCGGCCGCGGACTACGAAGGGCAGGAAGTACCGAAGACCGTCGTGATCCAGGCGCCGAGCGCCGCCCCCCGAGCGCCCTCGATGCCCCGCTCCACGGTCCCGGTTCCGCAGCAGAACCTGCCGCTGCCGCATCCGAGCTTCCCCCAGCCGCAGCAGCAATCGGCGCCGCCGAGCTCCCCGTCGTCCCTGACGCGGACCACGAGCCTCGGCGTGCCCGAGTGGGCGATCTGGGCCGCGATCGGCGTGGGCGCGCTCGCGCTCTTGGTCGGGACGGTGACGCTGGTGATCCTGATCGCCAGCTGATCGGCACCCGGATCGAGTTCGTGGGGAACCGTTCTCCCAATTCGTGCGTAGAACGCGGTATCGTAGCGCGGCGACGTCACGCGCCGCGTCGCGGTTCACGAGCGAAGTCAGAGCGTCGATCGAGGGGAAGGCATGAATCAAGTCGAGGCGATGTTCCATGCGGATGCGACGCCCAGCATCACCTGGAACGTGTTGGGCGCCACCGTCAGCACCGCGCTGAACGAGCCTTACCTCATCCGGCTCGAGCTCGAGTCGGAGCTGCAGGACGCGGATCCGCTGGCGCTCCTGGGCAGCGCGAGCTCGCTCTCGCTGCGGCGGGACTTCACCGAGAACGTCTACGGCGGGATCGTCTCTTCGGTGCAGGTGCACCACCACCACGGACACACCATCCGCGCGTCGGCGGTGGTCGAGCCTGCCCTGGCCGCGCTCCGCCACGGTCGCGACACGCGCATCTTCCAGGAGAAGACCGCCCCCACCGTGCTCCAGGAGGTGCTGACCGAGGCGCTCTCCCCCTACGGCCGCGACGTCCAGGTCGACGTGATGCGCTCGTACCCGGAGCGCGAGTACACGGTCCAGTACCAGGAGAGCAACTTCGACTTCGTCCATCGGCTGATGGAGGAGGAAGGCATCATCTATTACTTCGACCCCGGCGAGGACGGGATCGAGAAGATGGTCCTCATCGACGCGCCCCAGCAGCACCCGGTCATCGAAGAGGGGCCGATGCTCGAGTACTCGAGCGTGCAGGGCGACGCCGGCCTCATGGACCAGGAGTACGTCCGCCAGTTCGAGCCGCTCTCCGCCGTCACCGGCACCGAGATCTCCACCCGCCACTTCGACTGGACCCACCCGCTGGTCAAGGTCGAGGGCAACGCGGCCGGCGCCCGCCAGGGCGAGGCGCCCGACGGATCCTCGGCCGGCCCCAAGCGCGAGTCCTACGAGCACGACGAGCAGCTCACGCTCCACCAGTACTCGCTCGCCTACCGCGCCTACGACGTCACCGACCAGCAGCAGGTCCGTCGCGACCGCCAGTCGCGCGACACCCTCACCTTCCGCGCCGACAGCTCCGTCAGCAAGATCCGCGCGGGCGCACGCTTCGAGCTCAACGGGCATCCCACCGTCGGCCTCAACGCCGCCTACGTCGTCGTCAACGCCGTCCACCACGTCGGCACCCACATGGCGCAGGGGGGAGGCGGCGAGTCGCGCTCCCACTACACCAACCGCTTCGTCGCCGTGCAGGCCGAGGTGCCCTACCGACCGCGCCGCGTCCACGCGAGGCCGCGGGTGCACGGCATCCAGACGGCGCTCGTGACGGGCCCGGCGGGCGAGGAGATCCACACCGACGAGCACGGCCGCGTGAAGGTCCAGTTCCACTGGGATCGCGTCGGCCAGATGGACGAGCGCACCACCTGCTGGATCCGCTGCATGCAGAGCTGGTCCGGCAAGGGATGGGGCGCCTGGGTCCTGCCCCGCGTCGGCATGGAGGTCGTCGTCTCCTTCATCGACGGAAACCTCGACCGCCCGCTGGTGACAGGCTGCGTCTACAACGGCGACAACCCGAACCCCTACGAGCTGCCGGCCAAGAAGATGGTCAGCACGTTCAAGACCAACTCCTATCCGCACGGAGACGGCTACAACGAGCTTCGCTTCGACGACACGAAGCACGAAGAAGAGATTCTGGATGCACGGTGAGAAGGACTGGAACACCGTCATCGAGCACGATCTCACCCGCGACGTCCGCCACGACGAGACCCAGCACGTCACCCACGACCGGACCCGCACCGTCGGCCACGACGAGACCGTCACCGTGCGCCACGACCGCACCAAGACCGTCGACATCAACGAGACGCTCATCGTCGGCATCAACCGAAGCCGCATGGTCGGGGTGAACGAGACGGTCGCCGTCGGCGCCAACCAGAGCCTCTCGGTGGTGGCGAACCAGCAGACCAACGTCGGCGCGGATCGCTCGGTGCGCGTCGGCATCCATCATCTCTTGACGGCAGGCGAGACCCTCGAGCTCCGCTGTGGCAAGTCGAGATTGGTGATGGACAAGGCCGGGAAGATCACCATCGAAGGCACGGAGTTCCACTTCGGCGCGTCGGGTGAGGTATGGGTCGCCGGCTCCAAGATCCACCTCAACTGAGCGTCCGAGATGGAGATTCGCTGTCACTCTCCATTCGAGCCGTTCTGGTTCAAGTCGCGCGATTCGTCGGGCGCGGAGCACGACGTCGTCGTCGTCAAAGCGACCTACGACATCGTCGACGAGTCACGCCTGGAGATCGCCCCCGATCAGGAGCCGGTCGCGGTCGCCGACCAGTGGTACGGAGCGCCGAACGAGACGAGCGTCCAGTACGAGAGCGACCTCGCGCCCTACAAGCCGAGGACCGATGTCGTCGTGCTCGGCGACGCCCACGCGCCGGGAGGCGAGGAGGCGGCGAGCTGGCCGGTTCACGTCTGGATTGGCGAGCACACCGCCGCGCTTCGGGTCTGCGGCCCTCGCGTGTTCTACCGCGAGGGCGACGACTGGTCGATTCTCGGATGCGGCGCCGGTGCGCACCGTCCCGCTCCGTTACGAGCACGCGTTCGGTGGCGTGTTCGAGGGCAAGGACGGCGAGAAGCAGCACTGCACGACCAACCTCGTTGGCGTCGGCTACGCGCCCGGCGATCCCGAAGACGAGGTCGAGATGATCGCCGCGCCGCAGATCGAGGCGGAGGACGATCCGGTGACCTCCCCCAAAGGCGAGCACGCGCCGGCGGGCTTCGGTTGGATCGGCCGCGCGTGGCAGCCGCGGCTGGCGCTGGCGGGCACATACGACGACGAGTGGAAAGAGAACCAGTGGCCGCTCTCGCCCCACGACTTCGACCTCGCGTTCTACAACGGCGCGAACCCGGCGCTGATCGTGGACCACCTGCAGGGCGGCGAGCAGTTCTCGGCGATGAACCTGACACCCTCGGGGCGCCTTCGCTTCGCGCTCCCGACCTGGCACGTCGATGCTCGCTTCCGCTACCGCGACGGGCAGGTGCATCGCCACGCGACGAACCTCGACACCCTCGTCGTGGATCTGCCGCGCAACAAAGTGCTGGCGACCCACCGCGTCCGGGTGCCCGAGCTCGGGCCATTGCGAGTGCTGGAGATCTGCATGCGTGAAGGGGGAGCGTAGCGATGGCCGAGAACGAAGCGGCGCGGAAGACGGGGGAGCCCGTCGTCGTCAGCGACTCACCGGACGTGTGCCTGACGCCGCCGGGCGTCCCGGTGCCCTACTCGATTGTGTCGTACTTCCCGAGCTCGAGCTCGACCGCCAACTCGGTGCTCTTCACCGAAGATCCGGCGTTCACCGTGGCGTCGTCGATCCCGGGCGTCATCGGCGACGAAGGGGGCTGCCTCGGCGGCGTCTCGAGCGGCACCTTCTCGGGCGCCGGCTGGGTACACGTCGTCAACGGGGCCCATACCCCGACCGTCTACGCCGAGAACAGCCTGATCGTCTTCCACAACTCCAAGATGGAGATGAACTGCCCGAGCCCGCAGGGACCGGGCAACACGATTGGCACTGTCCTCTGGACGTCCACGAAGCGCGGGCCCTGGGCCAATCCCCCCGACAGGGCGGAGAACGAGAAAGAGCTCGACAAGAAGCTGGATGCCGAGAACCCCGAAGGCGACAAGCACTGGGAGGTCGAGCACACATCGGAGACGAAGTTCGAGGGCTCCGGCGAAGGGAAAGCTGGGCTGAATGCCGGTCCCTTCAAGAGCACCGACGGGAGCACGAACGTCGGCATCGAGCATTCGTCCACGGTCGAGACCAACTACGCGCAGTACGGCGGGGACAACGCGAACGTCCAGGTCGCGCACGCCGAGGCGGGCACCCACTACGGAGCCGGGTACAGCGACGGCAACTACGAAGCCACGGCCGGTGCGGACGCCTCGTTCAAAGGCGTCACAGGGCACGCGCAGTACGGCGGCGAGGGAAACAACGTCCAGTTGAATGCCGAAGCGCTGAGTGCCCAAGCCTCCGCCGAGGGGAAGGCCACGTTCGGCGCGGAGGGGGCAGGCGTCGAGGCGAAGGCCGGCGCCGAAGCCATCCTCGCCAAGGTCTCCGTCAGCGGCGAGAAGACGATCACCACCCAGGACGTCCTCGATTCGAGCCTGAACAAATGGTTCGGCACGAAGTGGAAGCTGCCCGAGGCCATCGGGGGCACGGGCGTGGTGGTCAGCGGGGAAGCCGAGGCCGACGTAGGGGCCAAGGCCGAAGCCAAGTTCGAGGCGGTCGCCAACAAACACGAGGTCAAAGTCGGCCTGGGCGCGGGCGTGGCCGCGGGCCTGGGCCTCGGCGCGAAAGGATCGATCGGCCTCAAGCTGGGCGACGGGCTCGTCGACGGCGCCGTGAATTTGGGTGAAGAGTTGGTTCTAGATGTGCGTGCCCTGCTCCCGAAGGCTCTGCACCGAGGAGAAAGCGGCTGATGATCGACCAGAACGACCCGTTGCCGAGCGGCGAGCGCATCTCGGCAGAGGAGCGCGCGACGCGATTCCAGACGCGGCTCGTCACCCCGGCGGCGAATCCGAGCTTCGCCGTGCGCGTCATGGTCCCGCGCACCTGGGAGCCGCTCGAGCTGCCCGGCGCCGATCGCGAGGTCGACGCGGTCCAGCTCACCCCGATCGCCGGCTGGCAAGATCCGGCCTACGGGACGGGGCCGGCACTCTTCCACGTGCAGGCGATTGGTCTGCCGCGAGAGCTCGCCGCCAACCACTTCACGGTCGAGTACGCCAACGAGCAGGAGCTGACGATCCTGGCGATGCGGGCCATCTCGGACGTCCTCGCCGACGCCCTGCTCGCCCAGACGATCCAGGGTCAGCCCTACATCGTTCGGATGGCGACCCTCTTCGACGGCGACCGCGCGTACGTCGCGATGGGCCTCGCGCACCGGAGCGACTACGGCGACTATGCCGACCTCTTCGGCGCCATGATCGGCTCGATCGAGCTCGAACATCCGGTCGGCCGTCCGCACGTCGAGGACCGTGTGACGCGTACCCTCCTCGACAACATCGCCTTCGAGGCGCCGATCTCGTTCCGCGCGCTGGAGGTTCCGGATGGGACCGAGACGCACCGGGCGCTCGACCTTTTTCAGAAGGATCCCGGCGGAGAGTTCTCGGGCCAGATTCGTGTCGATCTCGATCTCGAATGCCGCGAGCCGAACGCCCGAAACGAGATGGTCTACGTCGCGGCCCACCTGATGCAGCACGGCGTCACCCTGGGCAAGGATCCGGAAGAGATCGGGGTCGAGGCCGGGGAGGGGCCGATCCGACCCACCGGCATGTATCGGGTGGACGGAACCTCGAGCGGCGGCGCGCCGGTCGAGGTGTGGATCGGGCTATTCCACGTCTCGGGCGCGGCGCTCCGCGTGTGGATGATCGGGCCCGAGCGACGCGCGGCGTTCCGCCAGTGGGCGGTCAACCAGCGCGGCTTCCGCGTGCTGATGCAGACGCTGCGGACCGCGAGCTGATTGACGTGGAAAAGGCCGCGAGCTGTTGATGAGAGACCCCCGTGCGGTCTATTTTGGCGCGCCATGCCCGCCGTACGCCGCTTCGCCGTCCTCGCTCTCGCCACCGTCCTCGCTTCCTGCGCGCCCGTCTCGCCCGACGAGATTGGCGCCGCCACGGAAGCGCTGACCGTCTGCCACACGACGGTGGTCGAGGGCGTCGACGTCGCGGAGTTCCAGGGCACCATCGACTGGAACGCCGTGCACGGGTCGGGCCGCGAGTTCGCGATCGCCCGCATCGGCGACGGCACCTACTCGGACTCGACCTTCCACACCAACTACACCGGCATCAGAGCGGCCGGGATGATCCGCGGCGCGTACCTCTTCTGGCGACCGACCGTGGGCGCAGCCACGCAGGCGGCCGCGATCGCCGACGCGGTGGGCACCCTCACCGACGGTGATCTGCCGGTGACGATCGACGTCGAGTGCATGTGCCCGTACATGTCGTCGGGCGCCTGCGGCTCGGGCTCGGCTTCGAGCTGCGTCTCGTCCTCGGCGGCCAACAGCGCGCTGATGGACCTGGTCTCGCGCGTGACCACCGCCACCGGTCGCCCGCCGATGATCTACACCGGCGCGTGGTTCTGGGACGGCGGCAGCTACCTCGCCGGCGCCAGCTCCTTCCCGAGCCTCCCGCTCTGGGTCTCGGGCTACACGTCGGGCTGCGTGACGGTGCCGAGCGGCTGGACCGACTGGCACATCTGGCAGTACTCGGACGGCACGTGCTCGGGCTGTGTGACCGCGCCGGTGCCCGGGATACCGGCCGGCGGCGGCCGCGACGTCGACCGCGACCGCTGGAACGGCGACCTCGCCTCGCTCCGCGCGTTCGCGGGCAGCTCGACGCCCTTCTACGGGGCGAGCTACGTCGACCAGTCGTTCCCGCTCGCGAGCGCCGGCACGCTGCAGATCCGCGCCGGCGAGACGGCCTCGGCCTGGATCGAGCTGCGCAACAGCGGCACCGCGCCCTGGGACGAGAACACGCGCTTGGCCACCACCCAGCCCCGCGACCGCAACGATCCCTTCGCCGGTCCGGACTGGATTCCGCAGCGAACCGCTTGGCCAGCGTGCCGGCCGGGATGACCATCGCGCCGGGCGACACCTATCGGTTCATGTGGACCTGGAAGGTCCCCGGCGACACCACGCCGGGCATGTACGACGAGCGGCTGGGCATGGTCGAAGAGGGCACGGCCTGGTTCAGCGATCCCGGCCAGGGAGGCCCGTCCGACGACACGATCGAGGCGATCATCGAGGTGCTTCCGGGCGTGGACTCGGGCATCCCGCCGATGCCCGACGCCGGCCCCGGACCCTCCCGCGTCGACGCCGGCGGCTTCACGACCAGCGACGCGGGCGTGCCCTTCTCTTCCGACGCCGCCGTGCCGAACGGCGACGCCGGCACCACCGTCACTCTGAGCCACGGCTGCGGCTGTCACGCCGCCGGCTCCGGCCGGCCGAGCAGCGCGTGGGCGCTCTCGGCGCTGGCTCTCCTCTTCCTGCGCCGCCGCCGGAAGTGCTCGTGAGGCTGGCGAGCGTCTTCGGGGTCTGCCTGCTCCTCGCACCGATCCTCTGCGGATGCGGCCGGGGGACGCGAGTTCGAATCGTGAACCCGTCGGTGCCCGTTCGCGCCAGCGAACCGCTGCCTGTTCGCGAGGTCGGCAGTGGATTGTCCTACTGGTACAATGAGTGCCAGCAGATCCCAGCGGCTCGGCGCGTCGGAGACGCGGACGCAGTGGCTCGCGCGGGTGGAGCAGTTCATCGAGGACCACCACCACCGCATCGCGTCGATCACCTATCCGCCCGGTGATGGTGTCGACGTCGCGCTGATCTGCTTCTCGACGATCCTCCAGCCAGGCGACAGCTGAGAGACCTTCGCTGCGCAGGGCGGGCATACTGGCGACTGAGCTGAGCCGGAGGGCGTTGGAGCGGCGGCGGCGAGCGAGGTCTCGCGGCGCGTTGAGAGCACTTCCGATGCTGCGACGGGATCACGGGCCCACGCTCGGGCTCGTGGCGACGAGGTGGCCAAGAGAGCCGCAGCTGGCGCCCCGGAGAGGCGCAACGCGCCCCGGCGGCTACTGCGGACGCGCTGAAACGGTCACAGGTTGCAGAAGCCCGTCGGTTCGCGATCGCACGCTACCGGCCCCGGGATGAGCCCGTTCACGCTGTACGCGAAACCCAACTCGGGTATGTCCGAGGTGATGTGCAAGTTCCCGCTATCCAACAGCTCGCCGCCAGCGCGACGTATCGAAAAGGGAACGGCTGCGCCGGTAGGCACGTCGACGCACGGCGAGCAGGTGTCCGAAAGGCTCGGTCCGAGCGTAGAGGACCCGACCTCCATCTCGAGCATGAGCGGCGCCAGAGTAGCGGTCTCGTAAATGCAGTGACAAAAGCGGGCGCGAATACTCGGACGACACGTCGTGAGATCGCATGCGAGGCTCGCGTCGCAGGTCCCGCCCGCTCGACACGGTTGGCCGTCTCCACCAACACGGGTGCAGATGGAATCCCGACACTCGAGGCCGATCTCGCAATCGTCGCCGACCGTGCAGCTCTCGCCTTCGCCGGCACGCGGCGGGCGCGCATCGTTGATTCGACTGGGCCGCGTCCGCGGACGGGCGCGCACCGTGGGCCAACTCGGCTGCATCGAACGTGATGATGTCCGGCTCTTCGTCCGAAGCTGAATCTCGAGGATTGGCGCAGGCAGAAACGAGCAGCGCCAATAACGGAGCAAGAACTCTAGCCATCCAGCTCGGACACTATCATCCTCCGAATCTCCTCGTCGAGGTCTAGGTGAAGCCAAATCTACGAGGCGCCCTTCCCGCTCGGGCTTCCGTCCTGGCGCCTGCGGTTCCCCGCCCGCCACTGATGGCGCTGATGGGGGGCCTGGGGGCAGCCCGTCACGGTGCTGAACAGCGTGTCGAAGAAACTTCGGGTCGAGGTTCGTGTTCTCACGGCATCGTGCGGAGTGGTGGGCTGCGTCTTCATCGGCTTCGACAACCCCACTGTTTGTGATTGTGGAGGCGTGAGTAGTTCGCTGGATCCGCAGTACACTGACTCGAATTCTCCGGTGGAGATTGTCTCGATCGACGGGTTCACGCCATCCCTCTCCCTGATCCTCGGCGGGGACGGGGTCTCGTTCCGAGTCACGGTGTGCACGCAAGCATGACGCTCACCGAATCGGCAGCGTTCGTGGCTTGGCCGACGAAGTCGACAGATGGGTTGGGCCGCTGCCCGCCCGCTCGCCGACGAGCCGAGCCACCGCCGGCATCCAGCCACAGCGCGCACCGCCCCGCCGGGTTTCGGTCGGAGCACGCGCCGCCGACGGTCGGCGCACGTAAGCCGCCGTGATCGCCGACCAGGGGGCACCCCGTCTCACACGGCAGGGATGCCGATTGACCTCGAGTGCATGTGCAGCGCGGAGAGGCGGGAGGCGGGCTGGGGTTTTCAGTGCGCGCTGCGGAACTTGATGGTGCAGCCCATGCTGCGCACCGTGCTCGGCTCGATGGGCCGGCCGTGGAGGAGCGCATCGAGCGCGTCGTGCAGGTAGCGGTGCTGCACGGCGTCCGGCTCGTGGGCGTTGTCGTCGATGGCGCCGTGGTAGACGAGGTGCCTGTCCGCGTCGAAGAGGAAGGCCTCCGGGGTGCGGGTGGCCCCGAACGCGCGCGCGACATCGCTGGTCGCGTCGACGACGTAGGGGAACTGCATGCCGAGCGTGCGGGAGCGCTCCTGCATCTGCTCGAAGCCGTCCTCGGCGTGCTCGGCCGGGTCGTTCGAGTTGATGGCGATGACGCCGATGCCGCGGCCGCGGTAGGTGTTGCCGAGCTCGGTCAGACGCGACTCCCAGGCCCGCGCCCACGGACAGTGGTTGCAGGTGAAGACCACCAGCGTGCCGCGGCGGCCGGCCAGCGAGCCGATGGTGAGCTCGTGGCCGTCGACGTTGCGCATGCGCTGGCTCGCGCTCGGCAGCGACGCGCCGATGGCGAGCGGCGGGTGATGCTGCTCGGCGTGATGCTGCTCGGCGTGATGCTGCTCGCCGTGATGCTGCTCGCCGTGACGCTGCTCGCCGTGATGGCCCTCGCCGTGATGGCCCTGCGCGGGATGCTCCTGCGCGACGCCGGCGGCGGCGAAGAGCGCGAGCCCGGCGGCGACGCCGAGCGCGAGGATCGATCGACTACGATTCATCTTCCCTCTCCTTCCGAGAGCATCTCGTCGATGGCGGCGGCGAGCGTCTCGCCCGTGATGGGCCCTTCGATGAAGCGGCGGACGCGCCGCTCGCGGTCCAAGAGCAAGGTGGCCGGCAGCGCGCCGGTCCACGCGGGATGCAGCGCCTCGATGAACGCGTCGTCGCTGCCCCGCTTCATCCAGCTCGGCAGAGGCGCGTGCTGCGCGCGCAGAAACGTGAGCGCCTCGTCGCGCTGCGAGGGCGGGTCGGCGCTGATCAGCACGATGCCCAGACCGCGCGAGCCGTATCGGCGCGCCGTCGCCAAGAGCTCCGGCATCTCTTCGACGCAGGGCTCGCACCAGGTCGACCACACGTTGACCAGCAGATAGGGCGAGGGCTCGGCCCGCAGCCGCTCGCGCAGGTGCGCCGCGTCGACGTCGATGAAGCCCGCCTCGGCGCCCTCGGACGGAGTCGCCGACCGGGCGGGCACCTGGGCCGCCCCTCGCTGGGAGCGAGGCTCGGAGAGAGGCTCGCCGGTCGGCGGCTCTCTCGAAGGCACGGGCGCAGCGGCGTCTCGTTCCGACCCGCAGCCGAGCGGGAACACGAGCGCGACCGCGAACGCCAAGCGTATCCATCGTCGACTCGTCGCGTCGCCCATCACCGCACTGTGCATTCAGCGACGAGCGCCGCGCGTCAAGTCCGCCTGCGCTCGAGCGCGGATCCGGGGCGCGGGCGCCGTGAAGGCGATCCCCATTTCAGACCACCGGCTCCCGGCGCTCGCGCGCACGTCCCGGAGACGGAAGAGCCGCTCCCGGCGGCCGCGGACCCCAGGGCTGAGCCGCAAATGCCCTTCCCCGCGCATGAGCCTCGACTCCTCGCGCGGCCGGCGGCGCTGATCCGACGCGGCGTGGGGCTCGTCGATGGCGCGAAGCGAAGCGGTCGGATCGCGAGATGCCGTCCGGTGCGGCGTGGTTTCCCCGAGGCGGCGTCCTGCGGCATCCTGCGATCCATGAAGTCCCTGCGCCTCGCCTCGTTCCTCTTTGCGTTGACCCTCCTCTCCGCCTGCGGTGGCTCCGAGCCCAGCACCGGCTCCTGCGCGTCGAACACCGACTGCGCGGTCGGCCAATCCTGCGTCGACGGGGTCTGCCAGGCCCAGCAGGACGGCGGCCGCACGGGAGGGGACGCCGGCATGGACGCCGCCGTGTGCGCGCCGCCGGCTTCGAGCTGCGGGACGGCCTGCTGCACCGCGGACCAGCGCTGCGGCACCAACGACCGATGCTGCGCCCCCGACAGCCTCTGCGGCGGAGCGTGTTGCGAAGGCTCCGACCACGCCTGCGTGGCCGACCAGTGCGTGCTCGACTGCGGCGACGCCTCGGCGTGCGGCGAAGGAGACGCGGCCGTCTGCTGCGCAGCCGGTCAGGCTTGCCTCCTCGGCGCGTGCGTCGACCCCGGCGCGCCCTGCGCCGGCCCCTTCGACTGCGGCTCCGGCGAGTACTGCGAGGCGAGCATCGGCCGCTGCCTGCCCCGCGCCACCGGTCAGCCCGCGTGCGAGTACCGGCCGATGACCGGCTCCTTCGAGCTGAACGAGGAGTGGCACTGGAGCGGCGACGCGACGGTCATGCCCAACCACGACCAGGTCATGTCGGCGCCGATGGTCGCCAACCTCAACGACGACAACGGCGACGGAGTGATCGACGAGAACGACATCCCGGACGTCGTCTTCAACACCTTCCGCGTCGGCAGCCCCGACACCGGAGGCGCGTCCATTTACAGCGCCGACGGTGTGCTGCGGGCCATCAACGGCAACGACGGCTCGCGCCTCTGGCCGACCAGCACGCCGGCCTATCGGACCAACCCGGCGCTGGAGGTCGCGATCGCCGACATCCGCGCCGACTCACCCGGTCCCGAGATCATCGGCTGCACCTTCGCGCCCGGCACGACCTACGGCAGCGCGCGGCTGACCATCCTCTCGGCGACGGGCGACATCCTGTACCGCTTCGACACCGACACGGTCGTCGGCTGCGGCCGCCCCGCCGTGGCGGACATGGACGGCGACGGCGTGGCCGAGATCGCCATCGGCAACCACATCGTCGAGTCCGACGGCAGCGGCGAGGTCATCGCGTCGCTGACGGGCACCTCGGGCATCCCCGCGCTCTACGACGTCGACGACGATCCCGACCTCGAGCTCATCTCGATCAACGGCGTGGCGAACGCGGACGGATCGGTGGTCTGGCAGAGCCCGATGTGGAGCGGCGAGAGCGGCTACGTGGCCGTGGCGGACATGGATCTGGACGGCGATCCCGACATCGTCGCCACCAGCGTGCAGTCGCACCAAGCGGCCGTGTTCGACGGAGCGACGGGGACGGTCCTGGCCGGACCGGTGGAGATCACGCCGACCGACGACTCCTCCGTCGCCGCCCGCGTGGCCTCCGTCATGGCAGCGCGGCCCACCCGCGACGCGCTCACCGGCGGCGGCCCGCCCACCATCGCCAACTTCGACGACGACCCGGAGCCCGAGATCGCGCTCGCCGGCGGCTACGCGTACGTCATCTTCGAGCACGACGCGACGCGCAAGTGGTACTTCCAGACCCAAGACACCTCGAGCCGCGCCACCGGCTCCAGCGTCTTCGACTTCGAAGGCGACGGCGTGGCGGAGGTGCTCTACAACGACGAGCTGGTCTTCCGCTCCTTCCGCGGACCGACCGGCGACGTCTACCTCGAGCGCTGCAACACCAGCGGCACGCTGACCGAGTACCCGATCGTCGTCGACGTCGACAACGACGACCACGCCGAGATCGTGCTCGTCGAGAACAACTACGCCTACCACACCTGCTCGGACGGCTCGGAGTCCTCGACGGGCGTCTACGCCTTCGGCCACCCCGACAACCAGTGGGTCCGCACGCGCCGCATCTGGAACGAGCACAGCTACCACGTGACCAACATCAACGAGGACGGCACGCTGCCCACCCGCGAGGCGCAGAACTTCGCCGATCCGCGGCTGAACAACTTCCGCCAGAACGTGCAGCCGGACGGACTCTTCGACGCGCCGGATCTGGTGCTGCGCGATCCTTCGTTCGCCACCAGCGCGTGCGGCGCCGCGCTCCTGCTCCGGGTGCGCGTGGTCAACGAGGGTCGCGCCGGCGCTCCCGCCGGCGTGCCGGTCAGCTTCTACGTCGACGGCACCTTCGCCGGCCGCGTGACGACGATGCGCCCGCTCCTCCCCGGCGCGAGCGAGGTCGTGGAGCTGCGCTTCGAGCCGGTCACCTCGGGCACGACCTACTCGGTCACGGCGACGATCAACGACCCCGACCACGACCCGCTGACCGGCCTGAACGAGTGCCGCACCGACAACGACGGCATCGATCCCTTCACCGCCGCCTGCCCTACCGTGAACTGAAGACTTCGGCCGAGGATCCCGGCTGCGTGACGACGCGAAGCCTCATCGACGAGCGAGCGCCGCCCGTTCGCGGGCGATGGCGGCGCCGAGCCCGGCCCCACCGAGTTGCGTGTGCCGGCCGAGCGAAGCGCGCGCGCGGTCGAGCTCGGACCGCGCCGCGGTGTCGTGCGCGGCCCCGAGGCCGTGTGGATCGAGACCAGCTCGTCCCAGCGGCGGCGGTTGAGCTCGGGGTCGGGGTGCATGCGAGAGAGGCTGCCGCGCTCCGCCTCTGGGCACCAGCACCTCATCGCGCGGAACCGTGATCCTTCTGCTCGACGCCTCCGGTCACGGGCGACACCGGCCCGCGATCACGACGCGAGGACGAATGCTCCGCTCTCGGAGAGCACGCTCAGGATCGGTGCTCGGGGATGTCGTCGCTCGTTCCGAGCTGGCGGTCGCGCCCCGCGGAGATGACGACGACGTCGTCCCTCCTCCGCCGCGGCGGTTCAGCGAAGGACGTGCCTGGCCAACGTCGAGGCCGACCGACCGCGCCGGGGGAGGCGGTGCGCCATGCTGTCGTTCGCGCGCGCTTCGAGCCGACAACCTGTCCACGCGACGCGTCCGGAGGACAGGCGTGACCTCGACAGCTCGGGTCCGAAGCGCCGTCACCAATACCTGGTCGGAGGCCGAGTCGTGCTTCTTCCGGCTCTCGTCGACGACCTCGTCCAGAGCGTCCTCCAAGAATCTGGCGCCTCATCTTTCGAGCAGAACGATCCCTCTGTCCGCCCTTTCCTCGTCGCGAGTGCTGGACGGTGACGGCCGCATCTGCTCACGCGCCCCCGCGTCCGCGGCCCCAGCTCGCACGCGTCGCTGACCGCCGTCCTCACGGAGGGCGGTGCGACGAATCCGGAACTCGATCGCAACTGGAACCGTCGTGAAGACCGTGGGGTGCGTGGCTCCCGCCCTGGGCGCCGCGCACGAGGACGCGACTCGCGGCGACACCGCAATGAACGGTGTGGCAGCTCGATCGCGAACGAGCACGAAAGCGACTCGTGCGCGCGGGGCCGTCGTCCGTCGGGGGCTCCCGCTGCGCTCAGACTGAGGTGAGGGACGATGAACAACACGTTTGTCAGGGGACCGAGTACGACGAGATTCCTGTTTGCGGGCGTCGTCGCTGCGGTGGCGGCGACCTCGTGCGACGGGCTGAACGACGACAAACCGCCGCCCCCGGTGCATGCGAGCGCGGCGCCGGTGTCGGACGCCAACGCGCTGACACCTGTCGCCCTCCCCGCGGGCGAGGAGATGGTGACCGTCATCGCGAACTCGACGCCGCCCGGCGCCGTGGTGATAGGCGGCAACCGCCGACTCGGGACGACGCCGCTCGAGACGGAGGTGCCCATTCCCACGCCGCAAGCCGGACAGGTCGAAACGTTCTCGTTCACCTTCGAGCACCCGGGCTACGAGACGGCGGTGATCAACGCCTCGCCCACGGGCGACACGATCACCATCGCGGCGGTGCTCTCACCGCTAGGACAGCCGGCCGTGGTGGCGCCCGTCGCGAACGCGCAGCCGAGCGGGCAGGAGATCCGCGTGCAAGGTCACGGCGGCGGTGCGATCCTGGACTACCAGACCACGACCGGATACGCCGTCGCTGAGCAGCAGTGCACGATGAGTCAAATGAGTGTTCACATTCTAGGCGAGCACTCTTACTACCGGAACCTCCACATCATCGTCCACGATCCGAGTGGGCACGAGTACGTGCTGGGCGACGGCGGCGAGCGAGGTCCGTTCCGCGAGCACCCCTGCCCGCACGCGGTCGGCCGAGAAGCGCAGGGGCGCTGGACGCTCACCGTCGAGGACCGGGGGAGCGGAGACAGCGGCGTGTTGCGGGACTGGTATCTGACGATGCACTGCCGCTGATCCCGTGGCGCCGCCGCACAGCCCGTCGCCACGATGCTTCAGGAATGGAGCGGTGACTTCATCATCCCGAGGAAGCGGCTGTGATGCGCGGCGCGGTGCTCCATCAGTGAGTACACACCGACCTTTACGACATCCATGATGAGCATCCACGCGATGTCGTAGGCCCATACGATGCCGATCAGGCTCCACGAAATCGCGGGCATCAACCAGCCGAACCCGGCGAGGAGGACCCCGACCGCCTGCGTCGCCACCACCGCCCAGAAGAGCGGCGCGGACGGGTACGGCTTCTGCCAGAAGAAGCCGCGTGTCCGCACGACGAAGAGCAAAAGATGCCCGCCGGCGATGAAGCGAAGGAACATCGCCGTTTGCGTCTCCGCCAACGAGAGCGAGAGCACGTCGCGCGCGATCGCGTAGAGGATCAGGCTCTGGGCGAGTGCCAGCGCGCCCATCGTCACCGCGACCGTCAGCAGCCTTCCCATCTCCCAGCGCACCGGGCGCGGGCTCAGCTCCGCGTTGTCCCACGCGATCGTCATGATCGGGATGTCGTCGAGGAGCGCGAGCAGGATGATCATGATCGTCGTCAGCGGGTACTCGTTGAACGCGAGCATGATCAGGACGACGAAGACCATGATGCTCAGCGTCATCGCGATGCGGTAGGTCGTGTAGCTCGTCATCCGCGCGAAGATCCGCCGCGCCTCTTCCACCGCCCGCGTGATCACGGACAGGCCGGGCGCGGTGAGGATCAGGCTGGCCGCGCTGCGCGCCGCGTCGGTGGCGCCGGAGACCGCGATGCCGACTTCGGCCTGTTTGAGCGCGGGCGCGTCGTTCACCCCGTCTCCCGTCATGGCCACGATGTGGTGCCGCTCCTGCAGCGCCTTCACGATGGCGTACTTGTGCTCGGGGAAGACCTCGGCGAATCCGTCAGCCCGCTCGATCTCGTCCTGCGCGCGCGAGACCAGATGGCCGCTCCGCGCAGCGTCCTCCAAGAGATCCCCGGCCGACTCGATGTGCGTGCCGAGCCCGACCGAGCGGGCGACCTCGCGGGCGATGGCGATGTTGTCGCCGGTCACCATCTTGACGGCGATACCGTGCGCCTTGGCGTCGGCCAAGGTCTGCCGGGAGTCCTCCCGCGGCGGATCGAAGAGCGGGAGGATGCCGAGGAACGACCAGCTCTTCCCACCGTCGTCCGAGCGCGCGACGCCGAGGGTCCGAAAGCCTCGCTCGGCGGCCTCTTCGACCACCTGCTCGACCCGCGCACGCTCCTCGTCCGCCATCGCGCTCATCTGCAGCACGACCTGCGGCGCTCCCTTGGTGACGCTGAAGCGCGCGCCCTCCGGCGACTCGATCTCCGCCTCGGTTCGCTTGTGCACCGGATCGAAGGGCGTGAACGCACGCAGGTGATGGGCCGACAGGCGCGCGCCGTCTTTCACGCCGGCCAACACCGCCTCGTCGATGGCGTCACGGTCCTCCGCTTTGGAGGCGAGCGCCGCAGCCAGAATGAGCTCGTCCACCGTTCCCGCGAAGGCCACCGGGTCGCCGAGGACCAGCTCGTTCCGCGTCAGCGTGCCCGTCTTGTCGCAGGTGAGCACGTCCACGCCCGCCATCTCCTCGATGGACTCGAGGCGCGTGACGATCGCTTTCAGGCGCGAGAGCCCGAGCGCGCCGAGCGCCATCGTCACCGAGAGCACGGCGGGCAGCGCCACCGGAATCGACGCGACGACGACGATCAGCACGAACGAGAGCAGCTCGAGCAGCGGCATCCCGCGCCAGATCTCCACGCCGACCAGAACCGCCGACAGCGCGGCGGCCGAGACGATCAGGATGTTGCCGATGTGGATGACCGCGCGCTGGAAGTGCGACTCGGCGCCGGCGTGCTCGACGAGGTTGGCGGTCTTGCCGAAGGAGGTCCGCGCGCCGGTCGCGTAGACGAGGGCGAGCATCTCCCCCTCTTTGATGGTCGTGCCGGAGAACGCGGCGTCGCCGGCGTGCTTCTCGACCGGCAGCGACTCGCCGGTCAGCGCGGACTGGTCGATGGAGAGGTAGGCGCCGTCGAGCAGCTTGGCGTCGGCGGGGACGATGTCGCCGAGCCGCAGGCGCACGACGTCTCCGGGCACCAACTTCGCGGCCTCGATCTCGGTCCACCGACCGTCGCGCCGGACCCGCGACTTCAGCGCGAGCTGACCCTTGAGCGCGTCGAGGGCGTCGAAGGCGGACTTCTCCTGCCAGAAGCCGATGCCCCCGTTGATGAAGAGCATCGACAGGATGACACCGAAGCTGGGCCAGTCCTGGTTGGCGACCGAGAGGACGGCGGCGATCTCGATCATCCACGGGATCGGTCCCCAGAAGTACGAGAGGATCCGCCGCCAGAGCGGCTCGTGCTCCTCTTCGAGCGTGTTCGGCCCGTAGGTGGCGAGGCGGGCCTCGGCCTCGTTCGTGGAGAGCCCGTCGACGCTGGTCTTCAGGCGCTGCATGACCTCGTCGGCGCTTCCGTCGCGCAGCGCCTCGACGTCGTCGGCGGACTTCGTGTTCGCTCGCGACGGCTCACGCCGCGGCTCGGAGATGGGGTGCTCGACGCCCGCGGTGGTCTCCATCGGCTCGCTCCCACCCGAGGCTCGTGACCCCGGCCGTATGGTCGCGATTTGAGTCCCGCTTCGAGGACGACAACGCCTCTTCGTGCGATGGCGTCGCGCCGGAGCGCTCCATTTCCCGGGGGACTCGGTTTGCCTGGGGACTCGGTTTGCCTGGGGACTCGGTTTGCCTGGGGACTCGGTTCGCTGGGGACTCGGTTCGCTGGGGACTCGGTTCGCCGGGGGACCGCAGCGGACTCGCGGCAACGGCCCGAGCCGGAGGCGTCTTCATCCCGAGCGCCTCGCCATCGCGATGCGGTCGCGTCGACGAGAGCGCCGAGCGCGCACGCACAGCACGTCGTCGGGTAGTATCGGCCACCGGAGCGCGACGGACCGCCACTCTTCGAAGGAGCAGCGGTCTGCGTTCAGCCCGACGGCGAGGTGTTCGATGACGACGGTAGACGAGTTCGAAGACGCGGTGCAGCGTGTCCAGCATCTCCCGAAGAAGCCCGGCAACGACGTGTTGCTCGAGCTCTACGGGCTCTACAAGCAGGCGACGGCCGGGGACGTGTCCGGCAAACGACCGGGCATGCTCGACCTGCGCGGTCGCGCGAAGTGGGACGCGTGGGCGGCGCGCAAAGGCACGAGCGCCGAGGACGCGCGCGCGGCGTACGCAGCGCTCGTCGCGCGGCTCGAGCGCGGCGGCTGAAGAGCCATCGAAGGCCCGCCAGCCCGCCGCCGAACCGCCCCCATTCTCGCGCGATTCCCGACGGCACGTTCCGCTGGGGTCTCGATTGCGACGCTCGATCCGAGACACGCCGCCCTCGTCGCGAGATCGCGACGTCGCCGACCGCTCGAGGGTGTGTCGATATAGATCGGACCGAGCACCGCAATCGAGCCGCGTCCAGCCGCAAGGCGCCGAGGGGAGTCGTGCGAACGCACGGCGACGAACGGCAACGCCGCGGATGGGCGCGGGGCGACGGGAGATTTATCGACACACCTTCAGTGTGCGTGCGCCGCGAACCGGTGTCGGGTGACCCCCACGAAGAGCAGCAGGAGCACGATGGCCCCGATCAAGCTGCCGATCCATCCGGCCGTCCGCAGCGTGAAGAGCGGCCCGCCGGTCACCGCGTTCGCGATGAACCCGCCCGCCAGCGAGCCCGCGATCCCGAGCACCGTCGTCCAGATGATGCCGAAATGCTGTTCTCCGGGCACGAGCGCTCGAGCCAACAAGCCGATGACGAACCCGAAGACGATGAACCAAATCCAACCCATGGCTGACCTCCGTAATCGGAGCTGTCTGCACGGGCCGTACCCGGGTCGTCTCCGGGCGTCAGGCGCCTCTGTTCGGCGGGGCATGTCGCCTCGACCGGCTCAAGCAGCGACCCAATCACGCGCCTGACTCTCCTCCGCAGTCGAGAAGATTCTTCATCTCGGCGGGGAGCATCCAGGCGAACGCGTGGAGGGCGTGGCGGATCCACGCCTGGTCGGTGACGACGGCCATCCGCTCCCAACGCGTGAGGTGCTCGATGCCCACCTTGGCGTCCTCGAACATCGCGCCGGGCGAGATGCCGGTGACCTCCGGACCGATGACGTAGAGCAGCCGCGCCTTGTCGTGCCGCGAGAGCGCGGCGCTCACGGCCGGCTCGAGCACCGTGCGATAATCTTCTCGGCTCACCTCGCCCTTGGCGCGAATTCCGACCACGTGATCGGGCAGCTCGGGGATCGCTTCCAGCATCGAGAACCTCCTTCGGGTCGGAGATACTCCCCGCGCGCCGTCCCGCCCGCTCGGCTCCGGGAAACGCCGAAGCCCCGGACCGGCGACGCCGGCCCGGGATCGTGCGACCCGTGCTGGGGCGCGCGAGAGCTACAGGATCAGCTGACGAGCGCCGAGATGACCCCGACGAGCGTGCCCACGCCGGCCGACGCGGCGCCACCGATCAGCGCCATCTTCGCGCTCTTGGCCGAGCTGCCGAGCAGCTCGTCGCGGCTCTTGGGCGAGAGCATCAGCGACATCCAACCGGGCGCGGTGATCACGCTCTGCTCCAGCTTTCCGAGCGCGAAGAGCTGCGGCGGCACCGGCATCACCTTCTCGATGCAGCGGAACTTGTTCGCCTTGCTCATCGGCGGGTTCGGGAAGGCGTACTGCCCGAACATCAGCGGCTCAGGGGTGCCGACGGCGTTCTTGAGGTCGGCGAAGAAGCCCTCCTTCTTCGTCTCGTCGAAGGTCTGCTGCAGATCGAAGTCACCTCCCTTGCCGGCGTCGACGGGGATCGCGCCGCTGCCGTCGTCGAGCGAGAAGGGCGCCGCGATTTTCTCGTGGACGTAGTCCTTGTCCTTCGTCTGGTCGCCCTCTTTCCACGAGCCGACGACCTTGAGCTCGTAGTAGAGGCAGGGCGTGCCGGTCACGGGCGAGAGCAGCGGCTCCGGACACTGCACGGTGCCCTGGACGCTGACCGATCCCTTCGGCCCGGCGACGGCATCGCCGCGCGAGATGGCGTCGCCGGTCGAGACGAAGGGCGCCTTGGCGATGCGCCCCGCCTTGTGCTTCATGAACCCGCCGTAGATGAGAACGATGATCCCGATGGCGATCAACAGTGCTGCGATGGCTCCCATGTCCCGTGCTCCCGTCTTCGATTCGCTCTTCGCGTGGTCTCTCACCGGGCGTCCTGCCCGGCCGTCGGACCGCTGAGCATACGGAGTGCCATTCTCCGTCTTCCCCGGGAAAAGGGGCCGCGGCGGCGGATGTCCCGCTGGCGGCTGGCCCCTGTCTCGGACGCGCGGGCCGGACGTCCCACCTCCGCGGCGGTGGGCGCTCGGGACACTGCCAACCCTCTGCCTCGACGACGGGAGCGCGGGCACGAGACATCGCAATCATCCGCCCTGTCCACGGGCGGAAGCCCGTCGCGACGAGCGCGCCGCACCTGCCGGCGGAAGACGTCGGAGACCTACGCCCGCCTCGTACGAGACCGCAGCACTCAGCGGCGTCGCAGCTCCGAGCCCGTGGGCTCGTCCCCGTGGTCGGACGCGGGTTCGTACCGGCGAGTCAGGGTGGGCACGCGCGGTGGAACGTGGACGCATTGCGGCTGCGGTCCCGGTCCCGGGTGCACCGCCTCTTCGAGATCGGCGCACACCTCCGTGGGGCGCACGCGCGCGTCGAGCTGGATCGTGCGGATGATCTCGACACCCTGCGCGAGGAAGACGACGGCGTCCGGGCCCGCTCCGACCCGGGCAGTGCGCGCTCCCGCGCGCCCGATCACGGACAACCTCGTGCGCCTCAGATTGATGAAGAGCCCCTGGTCACACTCGTTCTTCATCGCGAGGCGCAGCGCGGGAGGCTCGGAGGGCATGGCGTCGAGGTCGAACGCGAGGCAACTCGCTGCCGGCGCCGCAGCGTCCGCAGCACGCAGGTCACGGAAGGGATCCACCAGATCCGCCTCGACCTCCGCCACTCGCTCGACCCGAGCTTCGACCGAAATCCGGACGCCGCCCGAATCGGCCGACGCCGGTCGTGCCTCCGACTCGAAACCGAGATCGCGGCACGCCGGGTCGGCGTCCGGCGAGTGAATCCGAACGCAGAGATTGGCCCCCCTCGGCACGGTCGACGCGTCCACCAGGAGGTCGAGATTCACGGGTCGCTCGCGATAGAGCTGGATCGCGTTGGCGCGGCGGTGGTGAAAGCGCACGCGCACCGTGCCGCCGAGATCCTGAGTCATGCGCACCTCGAACCCGTTCGGATCCACCTCGATGGGGTGATGGCAGTCATTGAGCAAGCGAACCTGCACCGTCAGCGCGTCGCCGGCTCGGTCTCGGATGAGCGGACTCCAGGCCAGACAGTGCAGTGGCTCGTGCACCACTCGAGTGCGCCGCTCCCCGGAGGCGAGACAACCGCAAGTGACGAAGACCAGCGCGAGGAGACCGAGGGCACGAGCGACGCGCATTTTCGCAGGGCCTGCCGCGAACCGATTCGACGAGGTGGTCATGGGTCAAAGGTGGGGACGACGAAGCGCGCCCTCCATTCGCGCCAGAGTCAGCCGCAACGCACCGAAACAACACGGCTCTTTGCGCCGCCCGCGACGACCGTTCACGTTCGGGGCTCGCGACCGCCTCGGTCGGCGCGGTGGATCGGCGGTGGAACGACGTGGCAGGGTGAGCGCGGAGCCCGGCGCGGATGAACGAACCCATCGAACCTCGCCGCCGCGCGTCGTCGGAGGAGGGCGCGGCGATTGTCTCCGCCATCGTGCAGGCGACGGCGCTCCTACTCGAGCGAGACGGCTACGACGCCCTCACCACGACGGCCATCGCGAACGTGGCCGGCGTGAGCATCGGGTCGCTCTATCAGTACTTTCCGAACAAGCACGCGGTCGTGGTGGCGCTGGCCCGCGACATCGAGAGACGTGGGCGGACGCTGGCGCTCGAACGCGCAACCTCGATCGATCCGAACGACGCCCGCCAAGTCACGGAAGCCTTCGTCTCGGTGATGCTCGATCCGCGCCTCGGCTCGCCGGCCGCACGACGGGCGCTGCTGCTCGAGGTCCCGCCCGCGTGGATTCTGCGCGCCACCTCGGACACCGACGGGAGCGTGGAGCGGCTCCTGACCGACATCATCGCACTGCTCGGCTCCGCCCTGCGCGAAGGTCCACGGGAGATCATGTCCTTCGTCGCCTTCCACGCGGTGGAAGGGGTGGTCGAGGAGGCGCTCCGCCAATCGCCGGCGCTCCTCGGCGAGCCAGCCTTCCACCGAGAGCTCGCGCGGCTCGCGTGGGCATACGTGGCGCCACGAGACGCAGACCTCACACCGCGCGAGCAAGGAAGGCCGACCCAGGGCCAAGACCGGCTCACCGCCGTCGACCCTCGGCTCGATCGCGAGCCGACGCGACGACCGCAGCCTGGAGAGCGTCGACCTGCCCCGCGCACCGCGCGCGGTCGCGCCACCGTCGACGCCATCCTCGACGGGATGAGCCGCGCCCTGCGCGAGCACGGCTGGCAAGGCGCTTCCGCGCGCAAGGTGGCACGTCATGCCGGCCTGAAACCGTCATCGATCTACCGCTACTTCCCCGATCTCCGAGCGGTGGTCGCGGAGCTGGCGCGACGGCGAGAGGCGCGGAGCCGCGAGGTGCTGGAGCCCCATCTGTCGGGCGAGCACGCGGACACCCGACGCATCGCCCCGGCCGCGATTCGCGCGCTCATCGCAGACGCGTCGGCCGATCTCCCGCGCCGTCAGGTGCTCCTCTCGGAGGTCCCGCAGCGCTACATCCTTGACGTCGCCGAATCGGTCGACGGAACGGTGCGCGGGTGGATCAGAGCAAAGATCGCGGCGCGTTCAGCCAGGCGCGGGACGCCCCCGAGCCCCGATCTGCTCTCGTTCGTGGTCGCCCACGGGGTCGAGCGCACCATCGACGCAGCCGTCCTCCGGCGACCCGAGCTGCTGGACCAGCCCGCCCTCGCCGACGAGCTGACGACGATGATCCTCCGCTACCTCGGCCTCGCCTGACGGGCCATCGTGACGCGAATCTCCCGCTGTTCGCGCCGCTGACCGGCTAGGTCGAGACGTGCGCTCTCCGCCTCGACCGAGGCACAAAGCCTCAACTGCGCAGACGAGCGCACGACAGCGCTCTGTGCTGCCTCGCCAGCTCGAGGCAGCAGGCTGCAGCCCTCGCTACACCGAGTTGGCCATGGCGCCGCCAACCGCCGGCGCGACCCGCTCGAACGAACGCAGCCGCGCCTCGTGATCGAAGATCTGCGAGGAGACGATCAGCTCGTCCGCGCCGTGCCGCTCGGCGAAGGCGGTGAGCTTCTGCACGACCTGCTCTCCCGTCCCGACGAAGGTGCAGGCCAACGCCGCGTCGAGCATCGCCCGGTCCGGCGGGCCGAGCGACTCGAAGAAACCCTCGCGAGGCGGCTGGAGCTTGCCGGGACGACCGCGCCGGAGCGCCACGAACGCCTGCTGAAGCGAGGTCGCGAGGAGCCTCGCGGTCGCTTCGTCGTCGGCAGCGACGACGTTGGCGCCGAGCATGACGTAGGGCCGGTCGAGCTGCGCCGAGGGGCGGAAGCGCGAACGGTAGAGCGCCAGCGCGTGCTCGAGCTGGGTGGGCGCGAAGTGAGACGCGAACGCGTAGGGCAGCCCGAGCGCGGCCGCGAGCTGCGCGCCGAAAGTGCTCGAGCCGAGGATCCACAAGGGCACGTGCGAGCCGGCGCCCGGCACGGCCTGGATGCGCTGGCCTTCCTGCACGTCGCCGAGGAGCGCCTGCAGCTCGAGCACGTCCTGCGGGAAGGCGTCGACGTCGCTGGTCGACGTCCGTCGAAGCGCGCGGGAGACCACCGGATCGGAGCCCGGCGCCCGCCCGAGGCCGAGATCGATCCGGCCCGCAAAGAGCGCCTCCAGCGTCCCGAACTGCTCCGCGATGACCATCGGCGCGTGGTTCGGCAGCATCACGCCGCCGGCGCCCACCCGGATCGTCTTCGTGTGCCCGGCCACGTGGGCCAGCAGCACGCTCGTCGCCGCGCTGGCCACGCCCGCCATGCCGTGGTGCTCCGCAACCCAGTAGCGGCGATAGCCGAGACGCTCCGCGTGCTGCGCCAGATCCACGGAGTTTCGGAGGGCGCGCGCCACGTCGCTCCCTTCGACGACGGGCGCGAGATTGAGGACCGAGAGGGGAACCATGCCGAGCTTCATGGCGCGCCTTGGCGCCGCGGCAAGGGGGACGCGCTCAGAAGCGAACGACGGTCGGTGGCGTCTCGAGATGCTCGACCATCATGTAGAGCCCGATGAAGAGCACCACGAGACCGACCGCCGCGCTGACGCTCCCTCCGATGACCAGCGCTTCCGGCGGGCCGTGCATCGGCTCGAATCCGTCGGCGCTCATCAGACCCGCGGTGAGCAACGTCAGCACACCGAGGCCGGTGAGGCCGGCTCCGAAGCCGATGCCGAGCCCGCACGCCGCGAGGGAAAGGCTTGCGCTCGACGCGGCCCGGAAAGGCGAGGTCGAGCGAGGGGCGGACCGACGGGGCGGGCTGCGGCGCACCGAAGGGAGGAGAGAGCGACGTGCTGGGCGGAGAGCGCACGACTCCGGAAGACGAGACGGAGCCCGTCGCGGCCCCTCGATTGTGGTGAAGCTCTCATCGGCCTCCAGGGTCGACGCCATCGCGAAGCCCATCGCCGCGTCGCCGACGTCCACGAGCACCCCGCCGTGCATCGTGCCCATCGGGTTGGCGTGCTGCGCCGGGTCCGCGCGGAGCAGGAACACCGCGCGCCCGACGTCGATCTCCACCGGCGCGAACCCGATCAGCCGCGCGACGGGCGGCGGCTCGGCTCCCGGCTCGAGATGCCCGCGCAGGCGCTCGAGCCACGAAACCCCGGAGCGAGCGCTCACTACCGCACCATCCAATCGAGGGCCTGCTCGAGCCGGTCGTTGCCCCAGAAGAGCTCGCCGCGCGCGATGAAGGTCGGCGCGCCGAATATCCCCAGCGAGGCCGCGCGCTCGGTCTGACGCCGGAGCCTCGGCTTCCACTCCGCTGAGAGCGCGCGCTGCCGAAGAGCGGGGCCGTGGAGCCCCAGAGCGCCGAGCACGGCGTCGACGACGAGGGGATCCTCGATGTCACGATTGTCGGCGAAATAGGCCTCGAACATCCCGCGCACGAAGGCACCGATCCAGTCTTGGTCCGCGCCCATCGACGCCACCCGCGCAGCCAGAGTGGACCTCCGCGGAAAGACGCTCGGCCGGCGAAAGCGAACGCCCAGCGCGTCGGCCATTCGCTCGACGTCCCGCCACATGTAGCGGCCCTTGGCTTCGTCGACCTCGAAGGGCGAGGTCGACAGCCCGCGCGCCGCGAAGATCGGCCCGAGCAGGAAGGGCTTCCACGCGACCCGGACACCCCGCGCGCTCGCCAGCGCCTCGACCCGAGCGGCGGCGAGGTACGAATAGGTGCTGGAGAGCTCGAACCAGATCTCCATCGGTTCGGCTACGACTTCGGGCATTTCTTCGTGCGGCGCGATGTCACTCATGGGCATCATGATGGACGGCGCGACGCCGCTGTCGACGGGGCGTCAACGCAGTACGTCGTGCGAAAATGCAGGGGTCTCACATGCTCGACTGGAACGACGTCCGTCACTTCCTCGCCGTCGCGGCGTCCGGCACCCTCGCCGGCGCCGCGCGAACGCTCGAGGTCGACCAGACCACGGTGGGCCGCCGCGTCGCCGCGCTGGAGGAGCAGGTCGGCGCGAAGCTCTTCACCCGCGGTCGCTCCGGCTACGCGCTGACCAAGGCGGGCGAACGACTGGTCGGCGCGGCGCGGGCCATGGCCGCGGCGGCGGACGAGATGGAGGCGCGCGCGCTCGGGGAGGACGCGCGGCCGGCCGGCGTCGTGCGCGTGGCGACCACCGAGAGCCTGGCCGACACGTTCGTCGTCCCGGCCATGGCGGCGGTGCGTGCCGAGCATCCGGGGATCGAGGTCGCGCTGCGAACGGGCTGGCGATCCGTGAGCCTCACCCGACGCGAAGCCGACGTCGCCGTCCGCCTCCCGCGCCCGACGGACCCGCGTCTGGCCGGCCGAAAGCTCGGCTCGTTCGCGCTGCGCCTCTACGCGTCCCCCGGCTACCTCCGCGCTCGCGGCGAGCCGCACACGGATTCTGAGGGATCACGACGTGATCGTGTACGAGGAGGCCGCGCGCGACGGCCGATCCACCCCCTTCTCCACCGCGCCGACCGGCGGGGCGAAAGTCGCCTTCCGCGGCAACAGCACGGCGGTGCTCGTCCGCGCGGCCGCGGAGGGGCTCGGCGTCGTGGAGTTGCCCTCGTACGTCGCGGACCGGCACCCGGACCTCTCACGCGTGTTGCCCGAGCACGAGTCGACCTACGACGTGTGGATGGTCGTCCACCGAGACACCCGCCGCGCCGCGCGGGTACGGGCGGTCTGCGACGCCATCGCTGCCGCGTTCCGGCGGGCCTCCGGCCGACGAAGTCGCCGCCGCGGCAGCACATCGTGAGCGCGCGACCGGCACCGTCGCATCGGTCCCTGCACGGATGCAGGGTCTGCGGACCTTGTTCTCGGGTGAGCGCGAGACCAGATTGCTGTCGCGATCCACGAGGGCGATGAAAGCGACCATCGGCCGTTCGAAAAGGGGATGATCGCCATGAACGAGCACGCCGGACATTGCCCGTGCGGCGAGACCGCCCTTCGCCTCTTCAGCACGCTCGACGCAAGCGCGTTCGTGCCCCGCACCGACGCGCCGACATGTCGCTTCTGCCGAGAGCACGACGGCGTCTGGATTGCCGACCCGGCCGGCCGACTCCTCGTTCGCGCCGAGCGGGGGACGAACGTGGCCCGCTTCGGGTCGAGGCTCGTCCTCTTTCACTTCTGCGCAGGCTGCTCGACCCTGACGCACGCGATCTTCGAGGATCCGCGATCGGCGCTGGAGGTCGCGGTCGCGCGGGTCGCGCTCTTCGCGTCGATCGGCGCGGCCGCGAGGCCGACGGTCATCACGGACTTCACTGGCGAGACCGCGAGCGATGCCGAAAGGCGCAGGCTCGCGTCGTGGACGCCGCTCGTGGAGCCGTGAGGAAGCCGGGCCCGCCTCACCCCCCGAAGATCCACGGGCTCAGCCCGAGCGCGGCGGCCTGCCGCCAGCCGTGCCGTTCGTAGAAGGCCTCGGCCTGCCCGGGATCGGTCAGCAGAGCGCCGCGGCGAACCTGGGCGAAGCGCGCCTGGCAGCGCGACAGGAGCGCGGAGCCGATCGCGCGGCGTTGCCGATCCGGTCCGTGGATTCCTCGACGAGACACGGAGTCGCGTCGTCACGCCGGACCTCCGCTGGACTCCATCGCGATCGGCGGTGCTCGGTCCGAGGTGATGAGATGCGGCGCCGGCCGTGTCCGCCCGGATGCCGCGTCGGGTCGCGCCGTCGTTGTGCGCGCTCCGGCCCATGCGCACGTCCCGCCGAAGGCTTCGCGGCGCGAACGGGTCCGCCCCGACCTCAAGGAGCGGGCTCGCGGCGGCAGCGACCGTCGCAGACCCGCTGCACGCCCGGCACCGACACGGGATGCCCTCGCTGGACCACGGCGCCGAGCGGGCGGATCGCGCCGACCTCGTAGACGCCGGGGCGGAGCCCGACGAAGAGGGCGTTGCTGCCCGCGTCCACCCAGCCGATGTGGAGGCCTTGGACGGCCACGACCACGCGCGTGGAGCTCTCGTTGCGGATGCGCAGCCCCTCCGCGGGCGCATCCGGCTCCGGCTCCTCGGCGTGCCCTCGCGGGTCGAGGCGGGAGAGCGCGGCCGGCTCCAGCGAGGCGCGGCTCGTGACCCACGCCACCCGCGCCGGCGGATCCACCTCGTCGGCGCGCAACGCGGAGCCCGGCAGGTCCACCGGGACGTCCGCCGTCTGCTCCGCGCGCCAGAACCCGAGCCGCCAGAGGTAGGGCGCACCTCGCTCGCAGCGGCGCATCACGTTCTCGCGCGGCTCGCCCGCCCACTCGGCGAGGAGCGCACACACGAGCTCGCCCGGCACGTCCTCGTCCGTGGCAGGCGCCGCGTGGCGGGCCGGACCGTAGTTCGCGAACACCCGGAGCGGCGGCCCGTGTCGCGTCACCTCGCCGCCCTCGAACCACGACGCCATCTCCCCCGGCTCGAGCGGCCGCCCGCCCGCGCCGTCGAACACGTAGACACCCGGCCGATCGCGGCGCAGGCGGATCTCGGAGCCGGCGGCCACCGGCCAACCCGCGCCGGCGAAGCGCGCTCGCAGTCGGTCGTGGGAGACGTCGACGAAGAGCTCGGCCTTCGGGACGGCGAGCCGCTGCCTGCGATCGCCCAGCGCGGCCGGGACGATCATCCGCACACCGTAGACGTAGCGACGCGCGCGCACCGGCTGCTCGCCGGCGTACTCGTCGTCGGGATGCGCCGGGAGGATGGGAGGCGGCCGGCGATCCCGCAGATCCGGCGTTCTGGGGATCACGGGATTCTCGGCGATGGCCGGCGGTGCGGGCGCGTCCGGATCCGGCGGCGGCCCCTCGATCACCTGCGGCGCGAGCTGATGATCGTCGTACTCCTCCTCGGGCGGCGGAGGCGCGGGATGGCAGCCTTCACAGCTCGCGAGGACGAGCGCGCCCAGGACGAGCGGGCGCAGCACGTTCGCCGACGCCGACCGTCGCATCGCTCCACCTCAGGGCAGCTCGCCCTGCCACCGGATGAACCCGCCGGGTACGTTCTGCGATCCGGTGGCCACCGCGACCCCGATGATGATGCCCGCGACCAGCGCCGCGGCACCGCCGATGGCGGTCCAGAACCACCACTCTTCGTAGAGCTCGGGTTGCTGGACGCTCGCGGCGACGATGTCCTCGGGCGCCTCGATGCCACCCGAGAGATCGACTCCCTGATAGAGATCGATCGCGATCTGCCGCGCGCGCTCCATCCCCGCCTCGTCGACGGTGAGAGTGGCCTCTTCCTGGTTCTGCAGGAGGCGGGTGTGCACGTGGTAGAGATAGAGCTGGACGTGGACCTGATCGCCCGCGGCCGGACGCAGGACTCCGACGATCACCTGGGTCGTGCCGAGCGTGTTGCCGAGGCTGCGGATGGCGGCGCCGGCCCGCTCCGCGCCGAGCTCACCGCGGATGGCAGCCTGTGCGTCGGCGCTGATGACCAGCTGGGAGCGCGCGTTCGGCTCCAGCTCGAACGTGGACTCGTTGGCGCGCCCCGCGCGGACGTCGGCGCGGGCGATCAGCTTCTCGTAGCCGAGCTCCTTCACCGTCACGTAGTGCTGGCCGGCGAGCAGCCCCTCCGCGGTGACGGGCGAGGGGCCGTAGCTGCGACCGTCGATGTAGACCTCTGCCCCCGCCGGCTCGGTCTCTACGACCAGCGTCCCCCGCGCGCCGCTCAGCGCGCGAGCACGCGCGCGGTCGAAGACCTCCTCGGACGCCGGACCGTAGCGCTCGGGGTCGTAGCGGAGGCTCTCTCGGAACGCGACGATGTCCCCGATCCGCGATTCGCACACGCGCCGCTGACCGGCCTGACAGCGACCGACTGCGGCCAGCATGTAGGCGTCGACGAGCTGCGAGCGCCGCACGGCGGCCAGGTTGTTCTCGAAGATCTCGACGATCTCGTCGGCGCGCTCGTACGCGGCCCGCGCGTCGCCGGTCCGCACCATGTCGGCGATCGGTTCGAGCTCGTCGATGGCGAAGCGCACCTCCTCGGTGACCTCCGGCGTGCTCAGCGCATCCACCGGATGCACGAACGAGACGCCGTCCACCTCGGCGACCCCGCGGCGCAGCCCGATGGTGACGGTCGACGCCTGGGCGATGGTCGCGCCCGCCTCGCGGATGAGCACCGCGCTGGTGGTGGCCTCCGTCGTCACGTTCTGCGCGCGCGCGGCGGGCGCGACGAGCAGCACGGCGAGGCCAGCGAGGGTGAGGACGCGCATCATCAGAACGTGAAGATGACCTGTCCGCCCTGATCGTTCGCGAGCGGCGGGCCCTGGTTGGAGAGTCCGAGCCCGAGACCGACCGCCAGGCCCGCGACGACGACGCCGGCGATGATGGTCCAGAACCACCACTCCTCGTAGAAGGGCGTGCTCGGGCCGACCGGAGCGGCCGTCTGCCGCTGCTGTTCGGTGTTCGTCACCACCGCCGGAATGTTCTCGTTGTCCCCCGCCTGCTGCGGCCGGAGCGCGGCCTCGAACGCGCCCGCCACCAAGCGCTGCACGCCCTGCTCGAGCATGCCGATGTCGGTCGGCACCGTCCCTTGGCCACGGACCAGCCGCCGTCCGGTCGCCACGTCGAAGAGGAGGAGCTCGAGGGTCGCCTGCCCGTCACCGGCGTTCGAGACGCGGATGACACCGATCTTCGCGAGATCGAGCATCGAGGCGACCTCGCCGACCGGGCTGCCGTCACCGATCTGGTCGACGGACGCCGACGCGATGCGGTCGACCGACTCCGAGAGCCCCTGCAGGTTGTCGCGATCGACCAGGAACGCGTTGGAGTCGGTGGCCCGCCGCGGGCGGACCCGCAAGCTCTCCACGAAAGGCGTGGCGCCCGGACGCGAGACGCGGACGATGTGGTCCCCGGCGATGAGATCATCGACCTCGATCGGTGTGCGGCCACGGGCGAGGAAGTCGACGTAGACGATGGCGCCCTCGGGGTTGGAGGTCACCGAGATGCGGCCGGAGGGGTGGCGCGCGTCGGGCGGCGCCGCCGCCTGATAGAGCTGCACGACGTCCGGGTTGAAGGTGTCCGGATCCGGCTGGATGTGCGGCATCTGGGTGTGGAGCCGCCGGAAGACTTCCAGCGCCTGGCGACGCTGCATGTTGAACGCGTAGGAAGCCCCCAAGAAGAGGAGCGCGGTGCCCAGGTCGCCCGGATCCTCCACCGCCGAAGCCGCCGCGTCGAAGTCGGCCACGGCGCCCTGGAGCTGCTCGATCGCTCCGTCGAGCTCGAGGTTGAGATAGGCCTGGCGGCCGGCCTCGAGACGCTGGCGCGCGCGCTGCAGCACGGTCAGCGCCGAGCTGTCGTAGCCGAGGTAGAGCTGATCGGGCCCGCGCCAGTCGACCCCTTCGATGTTGCGGAGCGCGGCGCGCGCGGCGGAGCCCGTCCGGGTGGCGACGGCGTCCATGTCCTGGTCCATCGCGACCGACACGATGTAGACGCGGGGCGCCTCCTCCGGCGCGGCATCCTGTGCACGGGCGGCGGCCGGGGCGAGCCCGATGGCGAGCGCGACCATCGAAACGATTGGCGAAGCGAAACGAGAAGCGAGCCTCCACGCGGGCTCCGGCGCACCGAAGGCTCGAACGAAGGGGAGGGCTCGTGCGACTTGCACGAAACCCGGAGCGGAGTTCGGGCCGGGACTACTGAGTCTGCGATCCACGTTCGAGGTCCTTCCGGAGTGCGATCAGGGTCGGGTCCTCGGCGAGCGCCGCGCGGAGCTGCGCCTCGAGCGCGGCCCGATGGGCGCTCGAGAGGCCCGACGCGTTCGCCAGCGAGCGCTCCACGAGGCGGTCGATGGCCTCGTCCACGTCGATTCGGCCTGCACGCAGGTCGGCCTGGACGGACGACGCGGGGCCGGCCTGCTCGGCGGGTCGCGCGCTCGCGACCGTCGGGCCGTCCACGTCCGCCTCCTTCGCGTCCTCGACCAGCGCGCGGAGCTCCCCCTCGCGTCCTTCGACGCGCGCGGACCCCGGGCCGTCGCCGGGACCGGTGGCTCCCTCGGGCGCAGGGCTGCCAGGCGGCTTGATGGGCGTGCTCATTGAAAACCTCCGCGGAGAATATCGAACGGGCATCGGACGCCGCAAGGACGACCGAAGGGGCTGACGAGCGACGTTATCGCGCCGGGTCTCCGTCCGTTTCGCGCTCACTCGAAAGTTTCGCCACCTCAGGGCGGCTTGACACCCGGGAGGCCGCCTCCCTATATCTCCATCGGGCGGAATTGCTCCGTTTTTTCTTGGCGAACCGCTCATCGAGGCCGACTCGAACGAGAAAGCCAGAGGCAGCTCGGTGGAACACGAGGACGCAGTCGAAGAGCTCCCTGCGAGGGCGACCGAGGCGGGCAGCGCCGAGGCGTCGAGCGGCGCGGAGACGTCCGAGAAGCTGGCCTGTGGCGATTTGGTGCGCGCGGACACGCCCGAGAAACGTGCCTGCTGCATGACGACCGGCGACCTGGCCCGCGCGTGCGAGACCACGGTGCGCACCGTCCGCTTCTATGAAGAGGCGGGCGTGCTCTGCCCCGAGACGCGCAGCGAGGGCGGCCACCGCCTCTTCGGCGACGAAGAGCTCGAGAAGCTCCAGCTCGTCATGGATCTGCGCGAGGCAGGGCTCTCGCTGAACGACATCAAGGCGCTCTTCGCGCTCAAGCACCAGTGCGCTTCGCCGGAAGAGGCGAGCCAGCGGATGAGCGAGGCGCTCGAGGCGCAGATCGACGAAATGCAGAGGAAGATCGCAACCTTGCGGCGGCTGCGCGAGGAGCTGGCCCGGACGGTGGCCATCCTCCAGGAGTGCCAGAGCTGCGACTCCGAGCAGTTCCCTTCGCAGTGCCACGGTTGCGACGTGATGAACCGCATCGACCTCCCGCGCGCGGTGCGGCTCCTCTGGGGATACTGATCTGGGGATACTGAGCGGCCCCGGGCTGCCGAGCGGGAGCGAGCCGTGAGCGAGATGGACCTCGAGCGCGCCGCGAGGGCGGTGGAAGAGCTTCTGCGGGCCGTCGGCGTCGACCCGGAGAGCGACCCGGAGCTGCGCGGGACCGGCCGGCGGGTGGCCGACGCCTTCGCGCACGATCTCCTCGCCGGCTACCGCCAGGACCCCGCCGCCATCCTGGCCGACGCGACGGCGTCGGACGCGCCGGGCATGGTGCTGGTGACCTCCATCGCCACGACGACCACCTGCCCGCACCACCTGATGCCCGCCACCGGGGTCGCCCACGTCGGGTACCTACCGGGTGAGCGGGTGGTCGGGCTCGGCGCGATCGCGCGCCTCGTCGACTGCCACGCGCACAGGCTCGCGTTGCAGGAAGACCTCGGCCGGACCATCGCCCGCTCGCTGGTCACCCACCTCGGCGCGCGGGCGGCGGGCGTCGTGCTCGACCTCGCTCCCACCTGCCTGACCGCCCGCGGCGGCCGACGCCATGGCGCGCGGGCGGTGACGACCGCGTTCGAAGGGCCCGAGGCCAGCGCGCTGCAATCCCACATGCTGACCGCCATCGCGATCGCGGGGCGCAATCAATGAGCGACACACCGATCATCGAGCCGCTGCCGGACGACGAGTTCGCCGCGCTACCCGTCTTCCCGCTGCCGCGAGTCGTCTTCTTCCCCGGCACCATCCTGCCGCTGCACTTCTTCGAGCCGCGCTACCGCGCGATGATGGAGGACTGCGTCTCGAGCGGACCGAAGGCGATGGCGGTCGCGCTCCTGAAGCCCGGCTGGGACGAGGACTACGAGGGCGCGCCACCCATCCACGAGATCGCCGGCGCAGGCCGCATCCTGGAGTGGGAGCGCCACTCGGACGGCCGCTTCGACGTGCTCTTGCAAGGCGTCGCCCGCGTCCGGCTCGACGAGCTCCCGCACGATCGCGCCTACCGCCGCGCCCGCGCCACGCCGGTCGCGGATCGGATCCCGCACCTCGAGCCGGTCGAGCGCATGCTGCCGGAGGTGATCCAGACGGCCTCCTCGGTAGCCGCGCTGGTGCGACAAAAGCATCCGCAGTTCGAGCTGGGGCTGGATGGCGAGACGCCGCCGGGCATGCTCGCCGATCGCATCGCCGATCGGCTCGTGGCGGACGTTCAGCACCGGCAAGCGCTGCTGGAGCAAGCCGACGTCAAGGTGAGGCTGGCGCTGCTCCACGACGCGCTGCTCGAGCTCCTGGCGCGGCTGGCGCCCGAAGACGGACTCCTTCATTGAGGCCGCTGGGCCGGGTCCCGGACGTCCCCGAGGGCGCGCTGGTCCGGGTCCCCCATCCGCCCTTCGACGTGCTGGTGACCCGGGTCGGCGGATGCCTCTACGCCATCGAGGACGCCTGTCCGCACAGCGGGCGCAGCCTCTCGGAGGGGAGCCTCGCGGGCACCGCCGTCACCTGCCCCGGCCACGGCTGGGAGATCGATCTGCGCACCGGCGAGGTGTGCACCGCCGTCGGACGCGGCGAGAAGAACCCGGTCTTCCGCGCCGTCGACGAGGACGGTGCGGTGTCGATCTGACGAGCGCTGACCTCTTCTCGGCGACGCAGCTCGCAGTCGCGGGCGCGGCCGAGCGCGGGTTGGGCTACTCGGCGTCGAGGAGCAGGTCCGCGAGGTTGCTGAGCATGTGTCCCATCCGGGCGCGCTTGGTCAGCAGG
This sequence comes from uncultured Pseudomonadota bacterium, assembly GCA_963832725.1. Lineage (GTDB taxonomy): Bacteria > Myxococcota_A > Polyangia > Polyangiales > Sandaracinaceae > JAEZBP01. The sequence continues at coordinate 288,762 of CAWHVG010000002.1, read as the reverse complement.
TAGTCGCGGTTGTGCTCGTTCGGCTCGATGTGCACCGGCAGCCGGCCGCTCACCACCACGCCGTCGGCGCGGAGCTTCTCGACCTTGTCCGGGTTGTTGGTCAGGAGCACCACCGAGCGGGCACCGAGATTGGCCAGCATGTCGCTGGCGACGTGGTAACGGCGCAGGTCGTCCGCGAACCCGAGCATGCGGTTGGCGTCGACCGTGTCGGCGCCCTTCTGCTGGAGCGCGTAGGCCTTGATCTTGTTGCCGAGGCCGATGCCGCGGCCCTCCTGCCGGAGGTAGAGCACGGCGCCCACCTCTTCGTCACCGACGTGGCGGAGCGCGTAGTCGAGCTGCTCACGGCAGTCGCACTTGAGCGAGTGGAGCACCTCGCCGGTCAGGCACTCGGAGTGGACGCGGACGTGCACGCCCTCCTTGCCTCGGAGGTCGCCCTTGACGATGGCGACGTGCTCGGCGCCGCTCTCGTTCTCGCGGTAGACGACGATGTGGAGCAGGCCGTACTCGGTCGGCACGTCGGCCTCCGAGTAGCGCTCTACGCTTCGCTCGCGGCCGGCTTGGCCAGGATCTTCGCTGTCACCGAAGCTCATGTCGAGATCACCTTCTCGCGGTCCCCTCGTGACTTGGGGCCGGACATGGCGGGTGTCGAGCTGGAACCGATCAGCAACACCGAACAACAACGTAGCCCCGAGATCGCGCTTCCGCCGGCGCACACTCTAGGGCGGAGGGTCACCGAGTCAAGACGGCCCACCCCTGCCCGGATGGGCCTGGCGAGCCCTGCCCGGATGGGCCTGGCGAGCCCTGCCCGGATGGGCCTGGCGAGCCCTACCCGGATGGGCCTGGCGAGCCCTGCCCGGGTGGGCCTGGCGAGCCTTGCCCGGATGGGCCTGGCGTTGCAATCTCGCCACGCCATGCGAACCCGACGGGACGAGCTGCGATTCAACGGCTGGGGGCGGTCCGACCGGACCTTCGACCTGCGCGGCCGCGACCGCGAAGTGTGGGCGTTCGTCTCGGACGCGCTCGGGGTGGGCGAGCTGCCGCAGACGCCCGCCGTGCCGCTCGAGACGATCACCCTCCCCGACGTGACGCTCGGCGAGGACGTGATCGCCGAGCTCGGCGCCCGCACCGATCCGACACGCGTGAAGACCGACGCCTACGAGCGCGCGTTCCACGCGCTGGGGAAGAGCTACTACGACATGGTCCGCATCCGGCGCGGCGAGCTGCCGGACGCGCCCGACGCGGTCGTCTACCCGCACAGCCACGAGGAAGTGGTGGCCGTGATCGCCTTCTGCGTCGAGCGCGGCATCGCCGTCATCCCCTACGGCGGAGGCTCCAGCGTCGTCGGCGGCGTGGAAGCCAAGCGCGACGGCGAAGGCGGCCTGGTCACCCTCGACACCACCGAGATGACGGCGCTGTTGGAGCTGGACGAGGTCTCCCACACGGCGACCTTCCAGGCGGGCATCTACGGCCCGGAGCTGGAGTCCGTCCTCGCCGATCGCGGCTACACCCTCGGCCACTACCCCCAGTCCTTCGAGTTCTCGACCCTCGGCGGCTGGATTGCCGCCCGCGGCGCCGGCCAGCAGTCCAACCGCTACGGCACCGCCGCCAAGCTCCTGGTGGCCGCGCGCGTGGCCACGCCGGAGGGCGAGCTCGTCACCCAGCCCTTCCCCTCCTCGGCTGCCGGCCCCGACCTGAACGCGATGATCGCCGGCTCGGAGGGCACGCTCGGCGTCATCACCGAAGCGACGATGAAGGTGCACCCGCTGCCCGAGTCGCGCGACTTCGTCTCCTTCCTCTTCCGCGACTGGGAGAGCGGCGCGCTGGCGGTGCGGCGCTTGGTCCAGGCCGAGCTGCCGGTGGCGACCCTGCGGCTGAGCGACGTCGACGAGACCCGCTTCTTCGGCGCGTTCCGGAGCGTCCTGCACCCGAGCAAGCTGCAGGAGACGGCGCAGAAGGCGCTCGGCCTCGGCGGCTACGACGAGCCCTGCGTGCTCATGGTCGGCTTCGAAGGCCGCAGCGGACAGATCCGGCTCGCGCGCCGGCACGCCTTCGCCGTCTGCGCCAAGAACGGCGGCCTCTTCGTCGGGCGCGGACCGGGCAAGAGCTGGTACGAGAACCGCTTCGAGATGCCCTACCTGCGCGATCCTCTGATGGATCGCGGCCTGGCGGTGGACACGCTGGAGACCTCCACCACCTGGTCGAACCTCCACCGCCTCTACGGCGCCGTGCGGCAGGCCATCCGCGGCGCGGCCGAGGCGAAGGGCCGGCGCGCCATCGTCATGGCGCACATCTCCCACAGCTACCTCGACGGCGCGAGCCTCTACTTCACCTACATCTTCGCGCGCGACCTCGACGACGAGATCGGCCAGTGGCGGGCCATCAAAGAGGCCGCGTCCGAGACCATCAGCCAGCACGGCGGCACCATCAGCCACCACCACGGCGTCGGCACCGACCACGCCCGCTGGCTCGAGCCCGAGAAGGGCCCTCTCGGCATCGCCATGCTCGAAGCGGCCAAGCGCAGCGTCGACCCGGGCGGCATCATGAACCCGGGCAAGCTCCTGCCCGAGCGCGGCTGAGCCGACATGCTGGAGCAGGCGATGGCCCGCGAGGGCCTCGAGGAGGTCGGCCTCGTCCTGCACTCGGACAACGGCAGCCCGATGAAGGGGGCAACCTTGAAGGCCAAGATGGAGCAGCTCGGTGTCAGCGCCTCCTTCAGCCGGCCTCGCGTGAGCGACGACAACCCCTTCTCCGAGGCCCTCTTCCGCACGCTGAAGTACCGTCCCGACTACCCGACGAAGCCCTTCGAGAGCCGCGAGAACGCCCTCGCCTGGTGCGACGCCTTCGTCCACTGGTACCACCACGAGCACCTCCACAGCGCCCTCGGCTACGTCACCCCGCTCGACCGACACGAGGGCCGCGCCGACGCCATCCTCGCCCGCCGCCAGCGCGTCTACGAGGCCGCTCGGCGTCGACACCCCGAGCGATGGTCGACCGGCAAGACGCGAGGCTGGGAGGCCCCTCAGACCGTCCTCCTCAACCCCACCAAGGAGACACGACTCCGCGCGGCCACGCGCGCGTCCGCAGCATGAACAACGACGCGGCAACTACCTTGACACTCACCGGCCCTCGTGCTGTGACACTGCCGGACCGTAGAATGAACGCATCGACCGGCGTCATATCTAGGCCCTGCAGCGCGCTGCGCGGTACGCGAGCGCGCATGATCGCAGCGGCGTGAGCGTAAGACATCCCAGCGGGAGAAACGGTGCGGGTCAGCCGGGCGTGGGTCAACGGGGAGGCGGCAGTTAGGGTCATGAACCCCCTCGCGAGCCGCAAGATGCGCGTTCGACGCATGGCAAAGTGCGGTCTGGAGAGACTGACGGGTCGAGCTCACCGCCGTGCAGACGGAGGCGGACGGAGCGGTGCACCGGCGTCGGGCCTGAGGGGCTCAACCGAACGCGAGCCGGAGCTGTCCGGGTGGAGAAGGAAGAGATCGTCGCGGCGGTGCGCGGGCCGCGTCGTCACCGCCGAGCTCGGCCATGACGCGCGCGATGTCATCGGGCTCGGTGGCGACCTCGACGAGGCGCATGCGGCCGCCGCATCCGGGCACGGGGCAGGTCTCGATGTCGACCGCGAACACGCGCTTCAAGAGCCACGGCCAGGGATGCCGACTGGGCGGAGGCGGCGGTGCGAGCGGAGGCAGGTCGCTCGGCGTGAAGAGCGGCAACTGCGCCTCCACGGGTGGCGGCGCGCGGCCGGGCACGACCTCGGCGCGGGCGCTGGCTCGCCCGGCGAGCACGCCGTGGTAGCGCATCATGTGAAAGCGGGGCGGCGGGATGAGCGCGCAGAGCCGGCTGATGAAATCGAGAGGGATCGAGCAGGACCGCGTGGGTGCCGTCCTTCCAGGCCGCTTTGAAGCTCAGCTTCACGCGCCCGTCGGGGTGCATCGACAGCCGCTCCTGCGAGAGCGGCGGCCGGGCCACGTAGCGACACAATCGCTCGAGCCGCACGCGGTCCCGACCATCGAACGCGTTGCCTCGCATGCACATTGACTGCGCGCACCTCCGGCGTGCTCGTCGTCCTCGCCGAAGTCGCGCAGCTCCGCGGACTGCGTCCGCTCCGCCATGCACGACTTCACCTCGGAGACCCCACCGACCTCGGCGACGGGCTCGGCCGGCGAGGGGACGACGCGGAGCGGTCGAACGAGCTTGCTCGTGCGCTGTCCGGGGGCCTCGCCGAGGAGCTGCACGTCCGCCGCCGAGGCCGCGTAGCACGAGGCCAGCGCGGGCTCTTCGTCTCGCAGCCGGTCGGGCGCGTCCTCCACGCCGTCGAGCGAGCGGCCGTGTCGCGCGAGCACCCGCACGAGCGCCGCGTGCGTCCACTCCGCCACCTGCGCGACCTCCTCGCCGCTCGGCTCCGGCAGCGCGTGGAAGACGAGCTCGCCCTCGTCATCGCGGACGTACGCCCCGTCCAACGCGATCGTGTGGAAGTGCGGATTGATCCGCAGCGCGCTGTCCACCCGCTGGATGAAGGTCACCGCGCCGACCAGGGCGTCCTCTACGCTCGAGAGCCCGAGCTGCCGCTTGGCCCGCCTGCGCAACGACCGAGTGAGCGCGCCGATGAAGCCGTCGAGCACGTCGGCGCAGAGCCGGCGGTCGTACGCGAGCGCGTAGCGCACGCTCCACGGGAGCGAGCAGACCCACTGGCGGATCGGCACCTCCGGCAACACCTCCTCCACCAGGTGCGCCGCCATGTCCGACATCCGCCGACCGAGACACGAGGGGCAGAACCCACGGCGCTTACACGAAAACCCGCACACGATGTCGTGCCCGCACCGGGCGCATTCCAGATGCACCAGGCCGTGCTCGAGGATGCCGCAGCGCAAGTACTCCTCGAACTCCCGCACCACGAACTGCGGCAGACCGCCGCCTTGCTCCTCCGCCCGCTCCACGAAGCGCGGCCAGTGCGCGCGCACGAGCTCGTAGAGAAGCGTCTCTTCCGGCCTCCGACGGGGAGCGTCCGCGACGCCGCGCTGGCGGCCATCGACGACGCGAGCGCGCAGGTGATGGTCGACAGCGTCACCATGCCCGACAATCCGGCCATCGCGATGATCGTAGTCGGCCACTTGGCGAACATGCCGACCTTCCTGATGGATGGCGGCGGCGGCTTCGCCTACGACGCGAGCGGCCTGCCGATGCAGCTCGGCACCAAGGACGCGCCCTTCCGGATCGTGGTGCCGGCGGGCACCGGTGACTACCACTTCGTGATGTACGGGCACGGCTTGGGCGGGAACCAGCTCGATGACGCGTTCGACTCCGATCTGGCCGGCATCGGCACGGCCAAGGTGGCGATGCGCCTCTACGGCTGGACCGGCAGCCGACACCCGTGGCCGTGGTTGTTGAAGCGAGTGTTCGCGGTCGACATCGAAGCCTGCCCCGTGCCCGGCTGTGGCGGCCGCATGCGCCTCGTCGAGATCGCCACCGAGCCCGACGGCATCGCCCGCGTCATGGCGGCGCTCGGCGACGACGACGCGGCACGCGCGCCGCCACGGCGGCCTCGTCCCTCGCCCCCAGGGCAGCTCCGGCTCGCATTCGGCTGACTCGACCGTCCCGACGTCGGTGCACCGCTCCGTCCGCGCGGTGTGGATTCGACCCAAACCGCCCTGGGCCGTGCGTTCCGACCCACACCTCCGGGAGCTCGCGGGGGTTCATGCGCCTCGCGGAGACCTTCACGCGGCCCGACCCGCCCGGGGTTGACTCGCGGCGGTCTCCCCGGCACCGTTTTCCGTGCCTGGAATGTCCTATGCGCCCCTCCTCGCAAATGCCTCGGCATTTGCTGGTCGGCCCGAACACTCAGCCAGGCCGTCGCGCTCCGAAATCCTTCGGGCTCGGTACTTCAACGGACTGTTAGGCGCCTGTCTCGTAAGCGTGCGACCATCCTGGTATACTCGTCGCCGTCGTCACCGCTACACCACGTTGCGGAGGGGGAGAGTCGGTGGCCCGTTACGTGATACTGACCTACGAGTATTCGGATCTGCGATACGGAATCGTCGATCCCGCCCTGGACGATCTGTCTCGATGGATTGACCAGGTCGATTTGTTGGCGGATGGCCATACGACACACGACTGGTCGGGCCGAGTCGTGCGACGCGGACAGCGAGTCATGGTCCGTCGCGTTCGTACCTCGCACGAAGGATCGAACGACGCGCGCCGAGCTACGACGATGGCGGCGACTCTCCGCGGCTACCGCGAAGCCGTAGGATGGGCCGGGCGCCGGGGGGTGTTGGGAATCGCCTTCGATCACGGCAACCAAGGCCAAGTGCAGCTCGCGCCGGGCGGCTATCTGGAAGCCAACCGAGGCTTTCTGCAGGATGTGTATCGGATCCGCGAGGGACAGTCCCACGTGACCGAATGGGCGAAGAGTACGATGAGCTCCTCGGCATCGGCTCGATGTTGAGGCACGCCCACATCGCGTGGGTCGAGCTCTTGTCGTGTCGAGTGGGCGCGGGGGAGCCGGGGCAGGAGCTACTCAATTGGCTCCATGTGCTCTGGCGAGTCCCCGTGCGCGCACTGTTGGGCGACCTGGTCATCGAAAACAACAGAAGGTTTGGTTTGAGCGCGTACGTTGCCCCTGTGGGCGCCGGCAGAAACGCTCGGGGTCCTCGACAGGGCGGCTTCTACACTCACTACGCTCGCACGCCCCCTACGGACATGCGTCTCTGGCAGTTCTCGGCTCCGACCGTGCCGGCATTTCGACCGGAGTTGGTCGTGCCGCCCATGCCTGCCCCTTGACCTCTCGCTTCGTACTGGCGACCGTCGTGTGCAGCGTCGTCGCCGCCTGCTCGGGCGGTGATGCGCCCGTCGGCACCGACCGGCCTGCTCCACAGGCCCCCTCCGCGGTCTCGGAGGTGTCGGAGCCGGTGACCTCCACCTCCAATCCTCCGACGTCCGCGCCAAGCAGCCGTCGAGTCGAGCCGCTCCGACGCGGCACGCTGGCTGTGGGTTGGACGAAGGCCTGCGCGGTCACCGATGGAGACCTCGTCTGCTGGGGCAGTGACATCGAAGCGTGGCCGGCACCCATCCCCCTGCCACGCATCACCTATCCCGCGCCGGCGAGCTCCATCCGGGAGCCCACCCGCATCGAGATCGAGGACGGTGCACGCGCGGTCGGCATCGCGATGGCCGTTCCCACATGCGTTTTGGAGTCGACGGGGCGCGTGGTGTGCTTCGGAGCGGGCGCGCACGAGGCCTTGGGCATCGGAGTGGCGCCTCTCTACCGGGGTCGCGCCGAAGTGGCGCTCCCCGAGCCGGTCCGCGAGCTTTCGACCACGGGGACACGAACGTGTGTCCTCTTCGAGCACTCCGGAGGCGTGGCCTGCTGGGGCGCGAGCGATGAGAAGAGGGTCGGCCCGAGCCCGCTCCCGACCCGCGTGACCGACACGGCGGGGCAACCTCTACGGGGCATGGTCCGCGTCGCGGTGGATGCCGCGATCGACGAGGAAGGCCATCTCTTCCTGTGGGGCCTCGACGAGCACGGCGAGCTGCACGCGTGCGGCGTGCCCGGCCCGCGGACTCCGCGCGAAGGTATGCGGGCGCACCGCGTTCGGCTCGCGCGACCGCTCGTCGACGTGGAGCGTACGGAGACGTTCGTGTGCGCGCTCGACGAGACGGGCGAGATCGAGTGCTGGGGCGACATGGAGGTGCAACACGGCAACCTCAACGCCTCCGGCGCGCCTCGGCGCATTCCGCCTGCGCGCGAGAATCGAGTGCGATGACGATTGGTGCTGCGCTGCGACACGCGACGAGCGATTGGTCTGCTGGGGACCCCGTGTGGACCGCTGGTCCGCGGATGCCGAGGGCAGTCTGGTCACGCTCGCACGAGCCCCGATCGCGACGTTCTCGATCGGCCCCTGGCTCGCCTGCTATCGAACGCGGGAGGCTGGAGAGCCCGTCTACTGCTGGAGCCCGACTCCCGAGCGACTCGGTCTTCACGGCACGGTCAGCTCGGTGATCCGCGTTCCTCTCCCACCCTGACGCACGAGCCCAGGCTCGTCTCGGGGCTGGGATCGCCTGCGGGTAGGCCGGCTCTCTTCGGCTCTCCGAGCCCACTTCGCCTTGACCCCATCTTGACCTCATCACCCAGTCGGAACACTTATCCGCTTACTGGCGATTCCAGGCAAGCTCGTGCGCTCCGGCCGCCGATGGCGCCTGCTGGTGCCCGCGCTGTCGATGCTCACGCGACTACGCGAATGACTGGCGCACAGCCCAGCTTCCAAGGCCTCCGACGCCGCGGGGGAAAGGGGGCTCTCTATCCGCGCACCCACCTCCACCCCTCGGGCCCATGAAAAGCCGGGCCGGCCCGCGCCGTGGCCGACCGCCGCGCAGCCACTGACCCACGGAGCGCGAAATCGACGCTCAGGGTTGCTCATGCCCGGCCGAGTCGCTCGTACCCAGGATCATCACCCGTCCCACCAGGTACATTGGGCCAACCAGCGAACCAGCCCCGCACACGACAGCCAAAGCAAGCGGCCAGTCATTTCGCACACCCGTGTACCGACTGACGGCAATAAAGGCGTCCCGCGCCACGAAAGCGAATCTCCAACCATATACTAGAGCGCCCAGCTCGCCGGCTACCCCAATCCACCTAACGAGCGACATCCGCCGACCACCCAACCCGCGGCTACCCGACGCTATCCCGGCCACGCCCCACAGGACGCAGAACGCGCTAAAGCCCCCCAGAACAAGCCCGCCGTTCCGCGCCATGGGGTACACGATCTGCGGCACATCCTCCGGATGCAACCAGAACAATGCGAGAAGAGCCACTGCCAGCAGAAGCCCCATGTACACGCCGAAGAAGGTCGCACCAACGCCAAGCGCAAGCACTGGCTTGGGCTCTATTTTACGTAGCAATGGCAACGGATCCAACCACAACGCCTGTCAACACGACACCAACCTTCGTTTGATGGAGACAAGTCAGAGTCGGTTGATGACAGGACCTCGCCTTGGGAAGAAGACGACTGCTCCTCTGAGGGGCCTGCGGTATAGTACATCTCATTAGCCGGATCTTCTTGGCGTGATGTCCCAGAACCTCCGGAAGATATGTCGCCAGCAGCCGGGGGTTGGGTAAACCGCTCATCGGGGCCGCGGCGGATAGGACTTCTCATCCCGGGAAACGGTACGGCGCGGGTGGTGGCGGGTCAACGCGAGGCGGCGCGAACCTCCTCGCGAGGCGGCGCGAACCTCCTCGTGAGGCGGCGCGAACCCCCTCGCGAGCCGCAAGAGGGTCGGTCGGAGCGTGGCGAAGTGCGATCTGGAGAGACTGACGGGTCGAACTCACGCCGTGCGCGGCGGACGGAGCGGTGCACCGGCGTCGCGACGGGGACTCAGCCGAACGCGAGCCGGAGCTGTCCGGGTGGCGAAGGAAGAGATCGTCGCGGCGGTGCGCGAGCCTGGTCGCCCCCGCCGAGCTCGGCCATGACGCGCGCGACGTCGTCGGGCTCGGTGGCGACCTCGTCGAGGCGCATGCGGCCGCCGCAGCCGGGCACGGGGCAGGTCTCGATGTCGACGGCGAACACGCGCTTCAAGAGCCACGGCCAGGGATGCCGACTGGGCGGAGGCGGCGGTGCGAGGGGATGCAGGTCGCTCGGCGTGAAGAGCGGCAACTGCGCCTCCACCGGTGCCGGCGCGCGGCCGGGCACGACCTCGGCGCGGGCGCTGGCTCGCCCGGCGAGCACGCCGTGGTAGCGCATCATGTGAAAGCGGGGCGGCGGGATGAGGGCGCAGAGCCGGGCGACGAAGTCGAGAGGGTCGAGCAAGACCGCGTGGGTGCCGTCCTTCCAGGCCGCCTTGAAGCTCAGCTTCACGCGGCCGTCGGGATGCATCGACAGCCGCTCCTGCGAGAGCGGCGGCCGAGCCACGTAGCGACACAATCGCTCGAGCCGCACGCGGTCCCGGCCATCGAACGCGTTGCCTCGCATGGACATTGACTGCGCGCACCTCCGGCGTGCTCGTCGTCCTCGCCGAAGTCGCGCAGCTCCGCGGACTGCGTCCGCTCCGCCATGCACGACTTCACCTCGGAGACCCCACCGACCTCGGCGACGGGCTCGGCCGGCGAGGGGACGACGCGGAGCGGTCGAACGAGCTTGCTCGTGCGCTGTCCGGGGGCCTCGCCGAGGAGCTGCACGTCCGCCGCCGAGGCCGCGTAGCACGAGGCCAGCGCGGGCTCTTCGTCTCGCAAACGGTCGGGCGCCTCCTCGACGCCGTCGAGCGAGCGGCCGTGTCGCGCGAGCACCCGCACGAGCGCCGCGTGCGTCCACTCCGCCACCTGCGCGACCTCCTCGCCGCTCGGCTCCGGCAGCGCGTGGAAGACGAGCTCGCCCTCGTCATCGCGGACGTACGCCCCGTCCAACACGATCGTGTGGAAGTGCGGATTGATCCGAAGCGCGCTGTCCACGCGCTGGATGTAGGTCACCGCACCGACCAGCGCGTCCTCCACGCTCGAGAGCCCGAGCTGCCGCTTGGCCCGCCTGCGCAACGACCGAGTGAGCGCGCCGATGAAGCCGTCGAGCACGTCGGCGCAGAGCCGGCGGTCGTACGCGAGCGCGTAGCGCACGCTCCACGGCAGCGAGCAGACCCACTGGCGGATCGGCACCTCCGGCAGCACCTCGTCCACCAGGTGCGCCGCCGTGTCCGACATCCGTCGCGCGAGACACGAGGGGCAGAACCCACGTCGTTTGCAGGAAAACGCGCACACGATGGCGTGCCCGCACCGGGCGCATCGCAGATGCACCAGGCCGTGCTCGAGGATGCCGCAGCCCAAGTACTCCTCGAACTCCCGCACCACGAACTGCGGCAGCCCGCCGCCTTGCTCCTCCGCCCGCTCCACGAAGCGCGGCCAGTGCTCGCGCACGAGCTCGTAGCAGCAGTGTCTCTTCCGGCCTACGACGCGCGTAGCCGTCCGCGCGTGCCACTGCCGCACAGGCAGGTGCGGGCGCGCTCACCTTCGCTGCACCGCGCGATGACGACGACGGACCCTTCCACGGCGGCGGAGCCATGGCAGACCGCATGCCGGCTCCGCGGCTCAATGACTTCGCGGGTTACGCGTCCGGATCGGCGAAGGTGGCGGACGATCGGGCGTTCCTTCCGCCGATCTTCGAGCGCCGGGCGCTCGGGCGAGCGCTGTCCCCTCCACAATGTGTGGGTCTCACGCCTTCCCGTCCGCGCCTGCGGGCTGGGCCCAGCTCTGGCTACCCGCCTACCAGGGCCGCCTCGAGGCGGAGCGGCGGCGGGACCCACGCCGATGGCGCACGACCATCCCACGAGCGCGCGGAGCACCATGCGCGGCGCCCACGCGTCGTCGTCTTCTTCCTGCGGAGCTCTCGGCTCGACCGTCCGGTACGGTCCGGTCGCGGGCGCGCCGTCGTCTGGTCGGGCGCGGGCGTGTCCCACGAACACCGCCGCGAGCACTGCCCAATGGAGGAGCATCGCGCCCATGAGAACGAGGCCCAGGACCTCGGCCGAAACCCCGAGCTCGATCGAGGTGACCACGAACGTCTCGCGCGAGACGAGGTACACCGAGTGCGCGAGGACCAAGAGCGCGAGCAGGGGCCCGCGCCGCTTCGCGGTGAGGACCAGGAGGACGGACGAGACGAAGGAGAGCGGCAGCGCGACGTCGCCGACATTGGTGAGGCCGAAGCTCACGAGCGAGCCAAGCTCGAGGGCCAACGTCAGCGCGGCGAGCGCCTTCAGCGCGCCGGCGACACCGATGCGCAGGTCACGCTCGAGTCGACCGAGGAAGAGCGGGGCGAATTTCTAGTGCGTGGAGGCTGCGACGACCGTGACGAAGTTGTCGCTCTCGGTGACCAGCGTGAGCTCGGTCGAGGCCTCGCATCGGATCCGGCTCAGGCCGAGGCCGCACGAGCCCTGGGAGCGCTTCTTCGTGCGGTGCAGCGCGTCCACGTAGGCCTCGGCCGCGCTCATCGTGCCGAGGCGCTTGATCTCCCCAGTCAGCAACGCTCTGCGCGAGGCGACCACCGAGTTGCTGACACGGACCTCGGAGTCCGGCCCGGTCGCGGCCAACCGCACGTCGAGCTGCCAATCTCCCGCATCATGGCCCCGTGCTTGACCGCGTTCTCCAGGAGTTCGTGCACGACGAGCGCGATGCGGTCGGCCAGGTCCTGGTTGCCCCGCAGGGACACGTAGGAGTGGACGAAGGTCCGGACTTGCTCGAATCTGCTGGCCTTCCGCGAGGTGCCTCGCGCTTGCTGGTGCGGATCCCCGGCGGTCGCCTTCACGACCTGTTCGGGACGGCGGTCGGCGCCGCGCGCGGTGTTGATCGAGCTTCGCCTCCGCGCCGTTCAGCGCGACGGGCCAGCTTCCGCTCCTCCCGCGCCATCGCGCGTCGTGTCGTACGGTTCACCTGAAAAGCTCCCGGGTCGGTTCCTGGTAGGTCTCGCAACCCCAAGAACGCCGTGCTTTTCAGGTGAATTCCAACGCTCTTGCCCCGTCAGGCGCTTGATTGAGGGACTAGGATCGCGGAACGCGCCTATCCGGCCCCGCTCTGGTCGCGATGAGCGCGACGACCATCGCGACCTGGCCTCCCCGCCTTCACCGTCGACATCACCGTGCGTGGGTTCAATCTGGATGAACCGGACCCGCCGATCGCAGGGCGCCGGTCGAACAGGACGGAGTCACCACGCGGGGCGCGGCCGCCCTAGCTCGACCTCCCGCGAGTTGGCGGCGGGACTTAGACGCGGACTACCAGCTGCTACCCATCATCCGCCTCCATCGCGGCCGGCATCGGCGCCGCCGTCGAGGTTCGTGCTCGCACCGTCGCCGCGACAAGTCGGCGCGCAGTAGCGCGGGCCATTCTGGGTGTCGCTCACGCAGACCTGATGGTCACCGCATGGCTCGTGCGACCCACAGAAGCAGGCAACCCCGCCGTTCGCGTAGCAATGGTCGGCCGGCCAGCAGTCAGGCACGTCGCCGAGAACACAGGTGCCATACGCAAAGGGCGTATCGGTCTGGCCGCGCGCCCACTCCCAGCATGTGTGCTGCCGCGCTGCTGTACACCCCGTGTCCGCGGGGGCCGGCGGACCAAAAGGTTGGTCGGAGGCCCGGCAGACAAACGCGCCAGCGTCGGGAGCGCCGCCTTCCGGCCCCGCCATGTGGCTCGCGGCGCACGTGCACCCGCCGACGACCGCACCAAGCAAGGCGAGCGCAGCGCCCCTAACGCTCATGGCGACACCCGGACGCCCGCGCCGACAACCGTGCTCACGTCGCTCGGCAAGCTGTCGTGGCGGGACCAGACCGGGAAGAACGTCGCTGGAACGGGTCTGCCGTTGGGTTCTCGCACCGTCGGTGGGAAGGCGCCTAGCGGCATCACGGCGACGCCCATGTAGTCGCCCGGATCGCGTACGGTTCCGACGTTGCGCTCCTGGTAGCTCGGTTGCGGATCGAGAATCCGAGGCGCCGACCAGTACCCGAGGACATTCGGCGCCGACATCCACGTCGTCCAGCGGTGCCCCGTGCTGTCGCGTGCTTTGGTGATCGCGTGGAAGGTGAGAAGCGCCTCACCGTATGGGTCCGCCGCTAGCGTCGGGTGGAACACGAGCTGGCCCTCGGGCGCCGGGACCAGGTCGTGCCATTCCCACCCGCTGTACTCACTCCCCTCGAGGTGCCGTACGTACATGCGGACACCCGTAGCGCCTTGATCGGGCACCGCGACCCACTGCTCGCCCGCGGGACCCTCCGCGAAGCCGAAGTTTCGCAATCCCGGCTGGACCTGCGTCGCCGGGAAGGGGGGGTCGCCGGGCCCGGGCAGGCAGGTCGGCTGGTTGCTGCTCGAGAAGATCACGTCCGAGGGCCCCCACGTACCACCTCCGTCGTAGCTCGTCCTGGAGAGCCAGACCACCCCGACTGCACCGCTGCATTGCACCACAGAGTCGGTGTTGGAATACACCAGCGTCAAGCGATCATCATGAGCCTGGAGGATCAGACCACCCACACCGCCGTACAGTTGCGCCGTCTCAACCGCAAGCGGCCGCGGGGGCCCCATCCACGTGAGTGTGCTTCGGTCGGACGGCAGCTGGCCTGGAAGTGGCGGACGGATATCGGCTCCGCGGATACACACACCATACTCGCCCGCCTTGGGCCCTCGCTGCCCTCCAAGCCACCGAAAGTCGGTTCGGGACGGTTGAATCGACGGCCAGCGTCTCCTGGTCCACGTCGACACCGTAGCAGGCGTTCACCGTGTTTGGGACATATGGCTCCTCGCGAAACGTCCTGCCCCCGTCGTACGAGAGCGCGACCAGCACGACGTCTGGTTTTCCTGGGATGCTCGGTGTGACGAACCCCATGTTGCCGTACGCAACCCATGACCCGTCGCCGGCCGACACCATCTGGGGGTCACCGGCCCATCCGGTCTGCGTGGCGCCGCCGGAAGTGGGCGGGTGGCGTGTCTCGGCCCCGCCATTGCAGGCCGAGCACGGTGCCTGGCTTCGCCTGGGCATTGCACACGTTCCAAGTTGACACCACCCGTCGACCACGCCCAACCCGCGGGACCAGTTAAAGTCGAATCGTCTCGGCGCCTCCGCATTGAACCCGGCCACGATGGCGGCCGGGCCCCACGCGCCGCCCGGCACAAACGTCGCGTGCGTCTCCTGTCCGGCAGGGGCGATCGGGACGATGTCGCTTTCAGAAGAACGGCTGAGCGGGCGGCGGTCCGCATCCCAACAGGCAGACCACGATCCCGATGGCGAGCAGGGGGATTGACCAGCTAGCAGACATGGAGCCCTCCCTCATCTGGGCTTCCAGCATCGGGGAGCCACCATCAGAGGTCAACCCGACCAATCTCGCGGCGCTGAACATGACGATGCGGATAGAACTTCTCATCGCGGGAGCGGATAGAACTTCGCGGATAGGGCGGATAGGACTTCTCATCCCGGGAGCGGATAGGACTTCTCATCCCGGGAGCGGATAGGACTTCTCAGCGGATAGGACTTCTCATCCCGGGAAAACGGTACGGCGCGGGTGGTGGCGGGTCAACGCGAGCGGATAGACTTGTCATCCCGGGAAAACGGTACGGCGCGGGTGGTGGCGGGTCAACGCGAGGCGGCGCGAACCCCCTCGCGAGCCGCAAGATGCGCGTTCGACGCATGGCAAAGTGCGGTCTGGAGAGACTGACGGGTCGAGCTCACCGCCGTGCAGACGGAGGCGGACGGAGCGGTGCACCGGCGTCGGGCCTGAGGAGGAGCTCAACCGAACGCGAGCCGGAGCTGTCCGGGTGGCGAAGGAAGAGGAATCGTCGCGGCGGTGCGCGGGCCGCGTCGTCACCGCCGAGCTCGGCCATGACGCGCGCGATGTCATCGGGCTCGGTGGCGATCTCGACGAGGCGCATGCGTCCGCCACAGCCGGGCACGGGGCAGGTCTCAATCTCGACCGCGAACACCCGCTTCAAGAGCCACGGCCAGGGGTGGCGGCTGGGCGGAGGCGGCGGTTGGAGCGATGGCACCTCGCTCGGCATGAACAAGGGCAACTGCGCATCCACAGGGGGCGGCGCGCGGCCGGGCACGACTTCGGCTCGAGCGGTGGCACGCCCGGCGAGCACGCCGTGATAGCGCGTCATGTGAAAGCGAGGGGGCGGGATCAGCGCGCAGAGTCGAGCGATGAAGTCGAGCGGATCGAGCAGGACAGCGTGCGTGCCGTCCTTCCACGCCGCTTTGAAGCTCAGCTTCACGCGCCCGTCAGGGTGCGTCGACAGGCGCTCCTGCGAGAGCGGGGGCCTGACCACGTAGCGGCAAAGGCGCTCGAGCCGAGGCGCGGTCCCGGCCGTCGAACGCCACCTTCGCATGAACGTTGACGCCCCCCACCTCGGCGACCGGCTCCGTCGGCGAGGAGACGAGCCGCACGGGGCGAACGAGCTTGCTCGTCCGCTGACCTGGGACGTCGCCCAGGAGCTGCACGTCCGCCGCCGAGGCGGCGTAGCACCAGGCGAGCGCGGGCTCTTCGTCCCGCAGCGGGTCGGGTGTGTCCTCCACGCCCTCGAGCGAACGGCCATGCCGTGCGAGCACTCGCACGAGCGACGCGTGCGTCCACTCGGCGACCTGCGCGACCTCCGCCGCGCTCGGCTCCGGCAACGCGTGAAACACGAGTTCGCCCTCGGCATCGCGGACGTACGCGCCGTCCAACGCGATCGTGTGAAAGTGGACGTTGATCCTCAGCGCGCTGTCGACCCGCTGGATGAACGTGACCGCGCCGACGAGGGCGTCCTCCACGCTCGAGAGCCCGAGCTGCCGCTTGGCCCGCCAGCGCAGCGACCGCGTGAGCGCACCGACGAACGCCTCGAGCACGTCGGCGCAGAGCCGACGGGCAGTCGTCGACGACCAGCACGGCGCCGGGGTCGAGGCGGGGGTCGATGGAGCGTGTGTGCGAGCGCTTCATGGGCAGTTCTCCGGCAAACGGCACGCGCCAATCTGCCCGATTCACCGCCCAGTGAGTCCCGAGGATACCTGGAGAGGCGGAGCTCGGACAACGACCTTCGCGTGAGCTTGTGGGGTCTTCATCGTCGGCGGCGGGACGCGGTTTCCTTCAATCTCACGATGGTGCGCGCGTCTCCGTCGCTCTCCGTCCGCACCCGACAGCCGACCGACCTCGCGTCGCCCCACCCCACCCGGACTCGAACCACCAAAACCCCCATGGTCTCGCGCGCTTCACCCTCGTCCGAACCGCATTCCCCCGCCCGGGGTGCCATTCGTGACCGAGTGCAAGCTGACGTGCACACATCGACTTCTCGACCGCTCGCCCGCCCCGCGACTCCCAGACCGAACCCCGCGCGTGCTCTTAAGGCCCCGCGGTTCGAGTCCGCCGGTTAACACGGGCTGTTAACCGCTTTCGTCTGAGTCTGCCCGAGTCTGGGGTCTCAGAGCGCCAGACGACCCCAATCAGAGCGCGGAAGAGCACTCTCGTGCTCTCCGTCTGCCCGAGCGGTCGGCTCTGTGAAGAGCGCGCGAGGCTTGCGGAGCAGGCCCAAACGTTCGCGTCGAGCGCGTCGGGGGCCAGTTAAACGAAACGGCCGCGCGGGTTCGCACGGCCGTCTCGTCTAGCTCCCCGTGCGTGTCCGCTTCGCCAACCGTCTGGACGGAGAGCACGTCGTCGCGATCGGTCAAAAAGCGGTTAACAGAGAGCTCGGGTCGGATGGGCGTGAGGATAGTGTGTGGACATTCCGCGGGTTGTCAGGTTGGGAGAGCAACCTGCGCGACGCGCGAAGGCGTGGAGCACACCAACCGAATGAATGACTCTTCGCCCTAGCGCCGGTTCGCAGGAATTCGATAGCGAGTAGTGGCCTTGAAGGTATTAGGCACCCGCTCGATCTCCCCGGCGTCCATAAGACCTTTGAAGAGCCTTCTAACCTGGTTCTCCGACTGCACGGCGGTGACCTTTCGCGCCTCGGCATTGTTGATGGAACCGTGCCGTCGAATATGCTCCACGATTTGCTGCTCGGGAGAGGCCAGCTGCTCATGCCGAATATTTAACAAGCACAGAGTTGGCGCGCTCGACAATCTGAGGCTCCTTCAGGCGCAGTTGCTGCATCGCAGCAAAAGCAGTGTTCAACCCTTCACCCACATCCTTATTTGGCGGATTTGGGAACTTGTTTATCAAACGCACTGTCTTCGGATTCCGGGCAAAACGCTCACTGAGAATATTGGCAGGCGTAATGTGCGCAGGCAGTCGCCCCGGACTCTCAACCTCGATACGATTATCAAAGACCCGGATGTGCACATCGTCGTTCAAGCTGTAGTCGCGGTGCAGTAACGCGTTCGTAATAATCTCATGAAGCGATTCGTGCGGATATTCAATCTTCTCAAGTCCTGTGTCCCGAAGAATCTCAATTTCCTCCGTAATGGAAACCGTACGCTCCACGGACTCACGGATCTGGGCGTACAACTCGCCCTCGATCGTAAGCGGATCGAACGCCAGAGTCTCCCGCGTACCTTCCTGCTCTGAGGTCGTGTATCGGTAGATCTTGACCGCCGCCTTCGGCAGGCTAGCCTGCGGTTCCTCAGCGAAAAGCACCAATCCGGCGACGGTCGGTTTGCCGCGTTCGATTAGGCGTTGTTTCGCCAGCCAGGCCTCCGGTTCCGCCGAAGGCACGACGTCCATCATGAACTTGAGGACTATCGTGGAGTTTGTAATCTCGGTGAGCGGCGCATCAACGGTGCTGTCCTCGAATGACGACACGCCCTTCGCCCTTTCGAGGGCAACGAGTTGTTCTGGGGTGGAAATCGGGAGCGATTGCGCGCCACGTCGAACATATGACTTCCCATCTGCCGTCCGTCGAACATCGCGTGTCTTGATGATGTTCGCAAGCAGCACCAACCCGGGGTAAGCCTCGCAACGAACGAACTGGTAGTCGAAGTCCTGGCCCAAGGGAAAGATCGCCTCGAAGGCCTGCAGGCATCCATTTGCCGCTTCCTCGTTGTCGAAGCCATTCCAGCGGAATCCACCGGATTCTTCTTCAACGCCGATGACGAGCCGACCACCGTCACTGTTTGCAAAGGCGCAGATGTGCCTCGAGAGCTTGCCCGGCGCGATCCGCATGCTCTTCATGTCATGGAACTGGCCTTCATCTGTGCCCAGAAGCCGGTCGGCCTCCTCTTTCGATATTTCGTGCGCTGTAGTCACGATGTTCCTTAGTCGAGAGACTTGCTCTGCTGATGCCGGCGGGTTGGATAGTTTGGAGCGGGTGCGGCGTCGTGATCAAGAGCAGAGATGTCGAGTTCGCGGGAGGAGTCCCGCATTCGGCGAGCCTGAGGCCTCGTCCCAATGACCGGACCGGAGCGGATAGGACTTCTCATCCCGGGAAACGGTACGGCGCGGGTGGTGGCGGGTCAACGCGAGGCGGCGCGAACCTCCTCGCGAGGCGGCGCGAACCTCCTCGCGAGGCGGCGCGAACCTCCTGAGGCGGCGCGAACCCCCTCGCGAGCCGCAAGAGGGTCGGTCGGAGCGTGGCGAAGTGCGATCTGGAGAGACTGACGGGTCGAACGCCGTGCGGACGGAGCGGTGCACCGGCGTCAGGGCTGAGGGGCTCAGCCGAACGCGAGTCGGAGCTGTCCGGGTGGAGAAGGAAGAGGTCGTCGCGGCGGTGCGCGGGCCGCGTCTTCACCGCCGAGCTCGGCCATGACGCGCGCGATGTCATCGGGCTCGGTGGCGACCTCGACCAGGCGCATGCGGCCGCCGCAGCCGGGCACCGGGCAGGTCTCGATGTCGACCGCGGACACGCGCTTCAAGAGCCACGGCCAAGGGTGCCGGCTGGGCGGAGGCGGCGGTGTGAGGGGAGGCAGGTCGTTCGGCGTGAAGAGCGGCAACTGCGCCTCCGTGGGCGGCGGCGCGCGTCCGGGGACGACCTCGGCGCGGGCGCTGGCTCGCCCGGCGAGCACGCCGTGGTAGCGCGTCATGTGAAAGCGGGGCGGCGGGATGAGGGCGCAGAGCCGGGCGACGAAGTCGAGAGGATCGAGCAGGACCGCGTGGGTGCCGTCCTTCCAGGCCGCCTTGAAGCTCAGCTTCACGCGCCCATCCGGGTGCATCGACAGCCGCTCCTGCGAGAGCGGCGGCTGGGCCGTGGAAGTGCGGATTGATCCGCAGCGCGCTGTCCACCCGCTGGATGAAGGTCACCGCGCCGACCAGGGCGTCCTCCACGCTCGAGAGGCCGAGCTGCCGCTTGGCCCGCCAGCGCAACGACCGAGTGAGCGCCCCGATGAAGCCGTCGAGCACGTCGGCGCAGAGCCGGCAGTCGTACGCGAGCGAGTAGCGCACGCTCCACGGCAGCGAGCAGACCCATTGGCGGATCGGCACCGCCGGCAACACCTCCTCCACCAGGTGCGCCGCCATGTCCGACATCCGCCGACCGAGACACGAGGGGCAGAAGCCGCGGCGTTTGCATGAAAACGCGCACACGATGGCGTGCCCGCACCGGGCGCATCGCAGATGCAGCAGGCCGTGCTCGAGGATGCCGCAACGCAGGTACGCCTCGAACTCCTGGACCACGAACTGCGGCAGACCGCCCCCTTGCTCCTCCGCCCGCTCCACGAAGCGCGGCCAGTGCTCGCGCACGAGCTCGTAGAGAAGCGTCTCTTCCGGCCTCCGACGGGCGTAGCCGTCCGTGCGTCACTCCCGCACAGGCAGGTGCGGGCGCGCTCACCTTCGCACCGCGCGATGACGACGGCTCTCTTCCACGGCCGCAGAGCCATGGCAGACCTCGTGCCGGCTCCGCGGCTCAATGACTTCGTGGGGTTACGCGTCCGGATTGGCGAAGGTGGCGGACGATCGGGCGTTCCTTCCGCCGATCTTCGAGCGCCGGGCGCTCGGGCGAGCGCTGTCCCCTCCACAATGTGTGGGTCTCACGCCTTCCCGTCCGCGCCTGCGGGCTGGGCCCAGCTCTGGCTACCCGCCTACCAGGGCCGCCTCGAGGCGGAGCGGCGGCGGGACCCACGCCGATGGCGCACGACCATCCCACGAGCGCGCGGAGCACGATGCGCGGCGCCCACGCGTCGTCGTCTTCTTCCTGCGGAGCTCTCGGCTCGACCGTCCGGTACGGTCCGGTCGCGGGCGCGCCGTCGTCTGGTCGGGCGCGGGCGTGTCCCACGAACACCGCCGCGAGCACTGCCCAATGGAGGAGCATCGCGCCCATGAGAACGAGGCCCAGGACCTCGGCCGAAACCCCGAGCTCGATCGAGGTGACCACGAACGTCTCGCGCGAGACGAGGTACACCGAGTGCGCGAGGACCAAGAGCGCGAGCAGGGGCCCGCGCCGCTTCGCGGTGAGGACCAGGAGGACGGACGAGACGAAGGAGAGCGGCAGCGCGACGTCGCCGACATTGGTGAGGCCGAAGCTCACGAGCGAGCCAAGCTCGGGGGCCAACGTCAGCGCGGCGAGCGCCTTCAGCGCGCCGGCGACACCGATGCGCAGGTCACGCTCGAGTCGACCGAGGAAGAGCGGGGCTGAATCTAGTGCGTGGAGGCTGCGACGACCGTGACGAAGTTGTCGCTCTCGGTGACCAGCGTGAGCTCGGTCGAGGCCTCGCATCGGATTCCGGCTCAGGCCGAGGCCGCACGAGCCCTGGGAGCGCTTCTTCGTGCGGTGCAGCGCGTCCACGTAGGCCTCGGCCGCGCTCATCGTGCCGAGGCGCTTGATCTCCCCAGTCAGCAACGCTCTGCGCGAGGCGACCACCGAGTTGCTGACACGGACCTCGGAGTCCGGCCCGGTCGCGGCCAACCGCACGTCGAGCTCGATCTCCCGCATCATGGCCCCGTGCTTGACCGCGTTCTCCAGGAGTTCGTGCACGACGAGCGCGATGCGGTCGGCCAGGTCCTGGTTGCCCCGCAGGGACACGTAGGAGTGGACGAAGGTCCGGACTTGCTCGATTCTGCTGGCCTTCCGCGAGGTGCCTCGCGCTTGCTGGTGCGGATCCCCGGCGGTCGCCTTCACGACCTGTTCGGGACGGCGGTCGGCGCCGCGCGCGATGTTGATCGAGCTTCGCCTCCGCGCCGTTCAGCGCGACGGTGTGGAAGCGGCCATGCTCGAAGCGGCCATGCTCGAAGCGGCCAGAAGCGCGGCGTCGACCGGGGCGGCATCATGATCCGGGCAAGCTGCTGCCCGAGCGCGGCGGAGCCCGGCCCCGAGTGACCGTTGGCGCGTCTTCCGCGTACCATGCGCCATGCACTGGGGGCGGGCTTCGTTCGTGCTCTCTGCCGCGCTGGCGTGGCTGGGGACGATCTCTTCGGCGGCCGCGCAAGGCGAGGAGGAGCTTCCCTTCATCGAGGTCGCGGACGCCGCGCGGCCCGCGGCCGAGGCCGTCGCTTCGCGCTGCCCGGCGGTCTTCGCCGGCGAGCTTCCGGAGTGCGAGGGTCCCGTCACGCGCGGGAGCGTGACCGGCGACCGGGTCGAGCTCGTCAGCGACTGCGGCTACGTCGGCAACGGCGGCAGCTACGGCGAGACGCAGACCCTCATCGTCGACCTCGCGCGCTGCCGCGCCGCCGTCGCGATCGCCGCCGACATGGAGCAGGGGTACGCGGGCATCGACCGCCGCTTCGACATCTTCGCGCTCACCGATTGTCCGCCTCCTCATCTGCCGATGCCGCCGGGAGAGCGCTTCCGTCCCGGCGACCCCGCGCTCGCCGAGACCCAGCTCGCGCTCTCCACCGACTGCGCCGCCGCCGGGCTCGTGCCGCTCGGCAGGCTGCGGGTCTCGGCGCCGCTGATCCCGCCGCAGCACCCCATCGCGGGAACGCCCGGGCCCGAGCCGGCCACCTGGCTGACGGTGCAGGAGCTGCACGCGATTCGGCGCACCCCCGCGCGAACCGCCGGAGGGGCCGGGGAGGCTCCTGCGCGCGTACCGGACCACGTCGGGTACCGAGCCCGGCCGCGTGACCTACCGGCGAGGCGACTACGAGGTGCGGGACGGGACCTGCCTCTCGATCGCGCACCTTCCCTCGAACACCTACCGCGTGGCGCTCTGCTCCGATTGCGACGGTGGCGGGCTCACCTGGATCGACGGCGACGATGCGGTCGCGCTGGCGCTCGTCGGCATGCGTGACGACGGCGTGGAGCCGACGATTTCGCTGCTCGCATTCGACCTCGAGCTCGGCACCGCCCACGCGATCACGTTCGCGTCGGGGGAGGACGAGCTGGCCGGCTGGTACATGCAAGACGACGTTCCGGTCCACGTCCGCGGAGGCGTCGTCGAGGTCCCCTCGGTCCGGGGAACGGAGCGCGTGGCGCTCGCCGATCTGCTCCGGGCGATGCGGAGCACCCATCCGGAAGCGGAGAGCGCCGACTCGAGCCCAGCGGAGGAAGCGGCGCCCCCCGAGGAGACGAGCGAGGCGCTTCCGACCGCGGCTCCTGCGACCGATCCTCCGGCGCCCGCCGAGCCCGCGCCGACTCCGACGCCAGCGAGCGCGCCCGAGGCGAGCAGCCGCGGATGCGCCGGCTGCGCGGTCACTCGCCACGAGCCTGTCCGACCGCTCGGCCTCATCGCCCTCGCGCTCCTGGCCGCGTGGTCTCGTTCGAGACGCTCTCGCCTCGGAGGAAGATGACGCGGTAGGTCGCGGTCGGACAGCGGCGTGGGCGAAGCAGGGCTAAGGCGGGTCTCGACCAGGCACGGGCCTGGTCCGAGCACCCACCGCGCTGATCGCCATCAGGCAAAGGCGTGCTCGAAGCACCCACCCCGCAGGTCGCCATCAGGCAAAGGCGTGCTCGAAGCACCCACCCCGCTGATCGCCATCAGGCAAAGGCGTGCTCGAAGCACCCACCCCGCAGGTCGCCATCAGGCAAAGGCGTGCTCGAAGCACCCACCGCGCTGATCGCCATCAGGCAAAGGCGTGCTCGAAGCACCCACCGCGCTGATCGCCATCGGGCACAGGCGTGCTCGAAGCACCCACCGCGCTGATCGCCATCGGGCACAGGCGTGCTCGAAGCACCCACCGCGCTGATCGCCATCGGGCACAGGCGTGCTCGAAGCACCCACCGCGCTGATCGCCATCGGGCACAGGCGTGCTCGAAGCACCCACCGCGCTGATCGCCATCGGGCACAGGCGTGCTCGAAGCACCCACCGCGCTGATCGCCATCGGGCACAGGCGTGCTCGAAGCACCCACCGCGCAGATCGCCATCAGCCGCAGGCGTGCTCAAGGCATCCGTCCGCCCCGAAGGCTCAGCCGCCGTGCTGGGCGAAGGTCACGAGGTTGCCGGCGGGCTCGCGGACGCCGAGCTCGGTGGCGCCGTAGAACGTGGTGCGCCGGGGGATGACCGGCGGCACGCCTTCCAGCGCGCGCTCGACGGCGTCGAGGTCGTCGACGTCGAGATAGAGGCAGATGGAGGTCTCGGCGTCCCGCGGCTCGAGCGACGGCATGTCGTCCGCCAGGCTCGCCTTGCTCTGGTACATGATCTGAACGCCGTCCTTCTCCAGCAGCACGAACACGAGGCTGTCGGCTGGCTTCACCTCGGCGAGGACCGAGAAGCCGAGGCGCTCGGTCCAGAAAGGCAGGCAGGGCTCGATGGCGTCCACGAAGATCACCGGCGTCAGCTGCTTCATCTTCATCGCGTCTCCTCTCGGTCTGGAATGGCGCGCAGCCTACCCGCCCGCAGAAGGCCCGTCTTGAACGGATGGAACACGTTGCGGTGAGAGCGCGCTCGTCGTACCGGTGTTCGATGCCTCGCAGCTACCGCGAGCACGCGCCGGGCCCGCTCGCGCCCTTCGTGGAATGCTACTGGACGTCGGAGATCGCGACCGGCACCGGCGGGTCGCATCCGGTGCACCCCGACGGCTGCATCGATTCGATCTTCGACGCGGCGGCCGGCCGGCTCGAGGTGGTCGGCACGATGACCCGGACGCTCTGGGTCGAGGGACGTGGGTCTGCCGGACACGCAGCGGTGCGCTTCCGACCCGGGGGCGCTGTCGTCTTCCTTCGCGAGGCGGCGCATCGCTTCACCGACCAAGCCGTCGACGCAGTCTCGGTCCTCGGCCCCGCCGCGCACGAGCTCGAGCGCCGACTCGTCGACACGGCATCCGTCGACGACGCCCGGCGGCTGATCGAGTCGTTCCTCTCGAGCCGGAGCCGGTGCGCGGAGCCCGTCGACCCGCGCGTGGCCCACGCCGCCTCGCGTCTCGCCTCCGATCCCGGGATGCGCGTGGACACGCTCAGCGCGGAGCTCGGCATCACTCGGCAACACGCGCGCCGCCTCTTCCTCGAGCACGTCGGGGTCACGCCGAAGGTCTTCGCGCGCAACGCCCGCGCTGCGCGAGCGCTCGGCGCGATCGATGCGAGCCCCTCGCTCGCTCGCACCGCGATCGACGCCGGATACACTGATCAGGCCCACATGAGCCGTGAGCTTGGCCGCGTGCTGGGCATGCCGCCCTCGCGCTACCGCCAGCGCTCGCGAGCCCGCTGAGACGAGCTAGATGTCCTCCGCGGAAGTCGCAACACGTTCTGGCCGGCGCGAGCCTCCTCGAAAGTGCTTTGCACTTCCTGCGGGGGCGCGCCCCCAATCTCGACGCCGATTGCTCGGCCATACCGGTCGCGACTTCCGCCTCGGACATCTCGTGCGAGATCCGACCGGTAGAGGGGGAGATGGCGCCGGACCGGCGTTTCAGGGCAAGGCGCTCGGACGAGTCGATGCATAGCATCGGCGAGGAGGAGCAACGCCGCCCTGGAGCGTCGGGACAAGCCAGGTCCTCTTCTACCGGGATGGATCTCGCACTCAGTGGCGCGCTTCTTCGACGGCCTCGATCAGGCGCTGCTCGCCGACGGCGCCGGCGAAGGAGCGGACGATGTGGCCGTCGGGGCCGACGATGATGACCGTCGGCAAGAGCTCGACGGCGAAGCGGTCCACGTCGGCGCGGTCGGCGAGCGCGATGGGGTAGGTCATCCCGAGGCTGCGGGCCGCCCGCGCGACGTCGTCGAGGGTGCCGTCGTCCACCGAGACGCCCACCACCCGATCACCGGTCTCTTCGACGTGCTGGGCCACCCGACTGAGCGCCGGCCCTTCGGCTCGGCAGGCGGGGCACCAGGTCGCCCAGAACGCCAGCACCGTGACGTGGCCGCGCTCGGCGCCGAGGTCGAAGGGCGCGTCGCCCGCCGTCCACGGCACCCGCAGCTCGGGCGCTTGGTCGCCGGCCGGCAGCCCCGAGCGCGGGCCTGCCCAGAAGAACCACAGCGCGATCGCCGCCGCGAAGAGCCCCCACGGCCAGATGCGGCGCAGCGTGCCGAGGGCTCCACCGCGGCTCCGCTCGTCCGGCGCGCGGGCGGCCTCGG
Organism: uncultured Pseudomonadota bacterium; assembly: GCA_963832725.1. GTDB lineage: Bacteria > Myxococcota_A > Polyangia > Polyangiales > Sandaracinaceae > JAEZBP01. The sequence continues at coordinate 262,958 of CAWHVG010000002.1, read as the reverse complement.
CGCCGGAGAGATCGTCGCTCTGGAGCTCGGAGCGGGCGGGTGAATCGCTGGTCATCGTTCGTAGGACGTTCGAGCGGCCCGCGAGTTACGTCGAGAGCGCACGGGACGCAATTTCGTGTCGGAGATGTACACGCGCCAGCGCTTCGAGCCAGCGGGACCCTCTCCGCCGGGACGAGACCGCCCAGAGGGATCCGGGGACGAGCCCGGACGGGAAAGAAGACGAATCGGGCCGAGAGCACCCGGCGAGGACGCCTTCCGGCGCCGTCCGGACCGTGGTCCAGCCGTGGCTCGGGCCGACGAGGCGATGCCGAAGCATCGTCGAGGAGGCACGGGCCGCGGATGGACCGCGTCCCGCCCGCGATTTCCGGCGGATTCGAATGAATCGGTGCTCTACGCCGCGGCGCGCGCGTCCTCGATGCGGCGGATCTCCGCCTCGGGGTTGTCGACCTCGATGAAGATGCGGTCGTAGTCGGCGCCGCTGAGCCCGATCTCGATGGCGTTGGTCGGCCGGCGCACGTCCCAGAAGTGGCGCTCTCCACCTTTGTAATAGGTGCCCGCCACCAGGTAGCCCGGGAGGTGGGTGCCCGGCGCGCGCCAGCCCTTCCAGATGTTTCGGAGCGTGATCCGCGAGGGCCGGCGCACGATGGTGATCGCCTTCAGCGGGATCCGCAGGTGGCTCTTCAGCGCCCAGACCTTGTGCAAACCACGCACGTCGACGTCGACGGCGCCGTCCCTCAGATGCAGCTCGACCATGTCGCTCAGATAGTCCCGCCCGCGACCGCCGGCCACGCCCCCGATCGAGGTCGCGCACCGCTTCGCATGGGCGAGCACCGGCGTGCCGCCATCGAGATGCCGGACCCGGTGCGAGCCTGGCTGGATTCGCGCCGCGCCGGCCCTCGCTGCGGCGTCGCCGGCCCTGGCCACAGCGTCGCCAGCGGGAGCCCGCCCGTATCCGTAGTGAGCGCCCAATATCGGGGAGACCGCCGAGCACGCCGAGGGCGTGCGAATCAAGGAACGACGATGAGGCGATGCCACAGCATCGTCGAGGAGGAGTGACGCTGAGTCGCGCGGCGAGGGCCGCCGAGATTGGGTAGGAATCACGGATACGGCGGACTAGCATGGACGGATGCGCCCGCTCCGCCTTTCGGTCCTTTCACTGCTGTTCTTTCCGCTCGCCTCGTGCGGCACCCCGAGCCCGGAGCGCGACGCAGGGCCCGAGAACGACGGCGGCGGCGACGGCGGCGGCGCGCAGAGCTGCGAGATCCAGCCCTTCGAGGCCGGCGATGCGGACGGCCACCCCGACCCGCTCGGCGTCAGCGCCGGAGAGGCGCGCGCGGGCCGGGTGCGCGCCGATCAGCTCCCGCCCTTCCCGAGCGGCTTGCAGGTCTGGGAGGGCGGCGACTTCGTCCTGGCCAACGAGCACGTGGCGATGGTCATCGAGGACGTCGACGAGTCGGAGCTCTACGATCCGTGGGGCGGCCGGCCGGTCGGCATCGCGCGGGTGCAGGACGGCGCGCTGGTCGAGCCGGGCGACTTCGGGGAGATCCTCATCCTGCTCGGGCGGATGACGGTGCTCACCGAGCACGTGACGGTCATGAACGACGGCAGCGACGGGAACGCCGCCGTGGTGCGCGCCGAGGGGCCTCTCCGGCCGCTGCCCTTCTTCGACAACGTCGTCGGCCCGCTGCTGACCGCCGACTTCTCCACGATGCGCGCCGCCATCGACTACGAGCTCGCGCCGGGCGCCCGCTACGTCGATGTTCACCTCACCGTGCGCTCGGGACAACAGAGCGCGCGCGCCATCATCATGCACGGCTTCATGCACACGCCGCGCATGCCTGCCTTCGGGCCCGCGGTCGGGTTCGACACCAGCGACCAGACGCTCCCCTGGGCCGGCTTCGCCGATCCGCGCGGCACCAGCTTCGCGTACATCGCGCCCGACGAAGAGCTGGGGGCCGGCCTGCAAGTGTCGGGCTTCGTGTCCTTCTTCACCCACTCGTTCGCGGTGCACGCCTGCGACGAGGCCACCCGCCATCACGCGCGCATCGTCCTCGGCGGCCCGGGCGTGAGCGGGTTGACGGAGGCGGTGCTCGAGACGCAGGGCCAGGACGCGCGCACCATCACCGGCACCGTCCGCGACGCGTCCGGGAATGCCACCGAGGACGTGTGGGTCGTCGCCGAGGACGACGCGGGCTTCGTCTCGCGCACCCGAAGCGGCGCCGACGGGAGCTACGCGCTGACCGTGCCCGGCGCGAGCGCGGTCCAGCTCACCGCGTTCCGGCGCGGCGATCGCCCGAGCGATGCCGTGTCGGTGCCCGGCGGCGAGGCGAGCGCCGATCTGAGCCTGCCCGAAGGCGGCTACGTACACGTCCAGGTCACCGAGACCGGCAGCGACGCGCCCTTGCCGGTGCGCGTGCAGGTGATGCCGACGGGGAGCGAGGCCGCGCCGAGCCCGCCCGGGAGCTGGGGCATCCCCGAGATCGCCGGCGGGCGCACGCAGGTCACGTATCCGACCGACGGCGAGATCACCCTGCGCGTCCCGGCCGGCACCTCGCGCGTCATCGTCTCGCGCGGCTACGAGTACGAGCTCGACAGCCGCGACGTCACCGTCGGCGAAGGCGATACGGTCGACGCGAGCTTCAGCCTGACCCGCGTCGTCGACACCACCGGCGTCCTCTGCGGCGACTTCCACATCCACACCCACCGCTCGAACGACTCGGGCGACGACGCCCACCAGAAGGTGCGCTCGGCGGCCGCGGACGGCCTGGAGATCCCCGTCCGGTCCGACCACGAGTACGTCGGCTCCTTCCAGCCGATCATCGACGAGCTCGGTCTGACCGATTGGCTCTACGGCGTCTCCTCGATCGAGATGACCAGCTTCCAGACTTGGGGCCACATGGGCGTGGTGCCGCTGGCGCCGCTACCGGACGAGGTCAACGCCGGCGCGCCGCGCTGGCAGCGCTATCCGACCGTCGCGGATCCGAGCCAACCTGTCGTCTCGCTGGAGCCGCCGGAGGTCTTCGACACCGTGCGCATGCGTCCCGAGCAGCCGGTGATCATCATCAACCACCCGCGCGGCGATCCGAACTACTTCGACTACGTCGGCTACGACCCGCTGACGGGCGACATCGGGAACCCCGACGCTTGGGACGAGCGCTTCACGCTGGTGGAGGTCTTCAACGACAGCGACTGGCTGCACAACCGTGATCGCACCGTCCGCGACTGGCTCTCGCTGCTCTCGCACGGCCGCCGGGTGTTCGCGGTGGGCTCGTCGGACAGTCACCACATCGCCGGCTCGCCGGTCGGCTACCCGCGCACCTGTCTCTCGGTCGGCACCGACGATCCGAGCGCGCTCACCCCGGACGCGGTACGCGACGCGCTGGCGGCCGGCCACGCCACCATCAGCGGCGGCATCTACGTCGACGCGTCGGTCGGCGACGCGGGCCCGGGTGACGACGCGAGCGGCGTCGGTGCACAGGCCACGGTGCACGTGCGCGTGCAGGCGGCGAGCTGGATCGACGTCGGGCACCTCGACGTGGTGGTGGACGGCGAGACCGTGCAGACGATCGACATCCTCCCCGAGGACGCCGACCCGCTCACGCCGACCATCCGCTTCGAGCGGGACATCACTGTCGACGTCTCGAGCGCGGAGAGCTACGCCATCTTCGCCGCCTACGGCAGCGCCGCGCTCGAGCCGGTGCATCCGGGCCGCATCCCCTTCGGCGTGACGAACCCGATCTTCCTGCGCCGCTGATCGCGCTGAAACGAGGGAAGCGGCTCTCGATCGATGTCGGCACGTTCGGTATTGTGGAGGCATGTGGGGAAGCCGTTTCCATGCGCTGATCGTGGCGACGGCGCTGCTCTCTGCCTCGGGCTGCGCGCGCTCGCTTCAAGCGCGCGCGCAGAACTGGTGGAGCGTACGGACGCCGCACGTCCACCTCGAGACCGATGCCGGCCGCGAGCGCGCCGTCCGGACGGCCGAGCACCTCGAGCAGCTGCACCGCGGGCTCTCGACCGTGTTCTGGTCGTGCGGACACGAGCACGAGACACCGCTGAAGGTCCGACGCCGCCGATGCAGGTGATCGCGCTCTCGTCGGCCGAAGCGCACGAAGTGCTGGCGGACCTCTGGCTCCAATCGCGACACCGACGAGGCGTCCCGCCTGCGCTCGCGCACGCGGAGCTGGCGGCTCGGCTCGACCCCTCGTTCACGAACCTGGTGGTGCTGCTCAGAGCGATGGGACAGCCAGATGGAGAGGCCGCGGCATCGATCGAAGAGGCGCTCGAGACCTTCCGTGCCTGGTACGAGCTCGCGCGCGCCGCGTACGACGAGGGAAACCTCGGTCGGGCTCGAGATGCGATCCACCGCGCGCAGAACCTGTCGGTGGACGAGTCGGCGCGCGACCGCGCGCGGATGGCGAGCTGGGCCCGACGAATCGACGCCCGCGCCGCGGCGATGGGCGCCGAAAACGCGGGAGAGTGATCGAGAGCCCATGGCGCGCCCTTTCAGGGGGCACGCTCCGGGAAGCTACTCCGCGCCGCCCTCGCTCACCGGGCCGCTCGCTCGATTCGCGTCACCACCGCCACCACGACGGCGGCGACGACGCTTCCGGCGCGGCCTGGCTTCGCCACCGTCGGTCGCGCTCTCGCGAGGGCTCGGTGCGCTCGCATGGCCGCACCATGATCATTGCGCGATCATCGGTTCGCGGCGCGTGCCGGCCTCCACGTAGGCTCTTCACGCCAACACCCAGCCGGGCCGTGGCGCTCCAATATCCTTCGGGCTCGGTACTTCAACGGACTGCTAGCGCTAGCCGGGTTGCCTGCCGCGCTCCGCCCGGGCGAGTGCCGAGCGAGCGGCGAGAGCGAAGCCTTCGGTCAGCGTCGGGTGCGGGTGGATGGCTCCGGCGAGCACCGGTAGTGTCATGCCGGCGGCGATGGCCAGCGCCGCTTCGCCCATGAGATCGGCCGCGCCTTCGATCAAGGCGTGCATGCCGACTATGCGCAGATCGTCGCAGCGATACACGATCCTGAGCAGCCCCGTCGTCTCGCCGCTGATCTGCGCGCGGGCATCGCCGCGGTAGTCGTATTCCGCGACCGTCACATCCATGCCCGCCGCTCGGGCCGCCTCCTCGGTCAGGCCGGCCATGCCCAGCTCGGGCCGCGAGAAGATCACGGCGCTGTTGCTCTCCGGTCGCGGCCAGGCGACGGGTTGTCCGAGCAGATGGCGCGCGACAGCTAGCGCCTGCGCCGTCGCCCAGTGCGCGAACATGGGATGCCCGACCAGGTCGCCGGTCGCGAAGATCCCCGGCTCGTCGGTCTCGAGCTCGCCGTTCACCCGGACGCCGTGGCGGTCGTGGTGCACTGCGGTGGTCTCGAGGCCCAGCCCGTCGACGTTGGGGTGACGCCCGGCCACGATGGCTACGACTTCTGCCTCCACCTGTCGCTCCGCTCCGGCGTGGTGGTAGCGCACGCGGTGGTGGCGGTCCCCGCCCTCGATGGCTTCGACGCGGACGTCGGTCTCCAGGCTGATGCCGGTCGCAGCGAGCTCCGCGGCGAGGCGCGCGGCCAGCACCGAATCCACCGGCGCCAGGATGCGCTGCGCGGCTTCCAGCACCGTCACCCGGCTCCCGAGCAGTGCAAAGATTTGCGCCATCTCGATGCCGATCGGTCCGCCGCCGATCAGCACCAGCGAGTCCGGGATGAAACCGATCTCGATCAGCCCCCCGGAAGTGATCACGCCGGGCAGATCGGCGCCGGGGATCGGCAAGCGGTTGGGGGCCGAACCGGTGGCGAGGATGGCCCGATCGAAGTGCACGTGCCGTCGCTCGCCGTCCGCCTCGATCAGCGCCTCGCGCGGCCCGCCCAAACGCGCGCGGCCGAACACCACCTCCAGTCCGGGGATGGCGCGCGCCTGCCCCAGCGCCCCCTGCGCGCGCTGGTTGAGGATGCGGTGACGGCGTGATTGCACCGCCGACCAGTCCACCGTCGCCTGGCTGTCGGCCAGCTTCAGACCGAACTCCGCGCTCCGCGCGATCTCCAGCCGCCGCGCCGCGGTCTCGCGGAAGATCTTGGACGGGATGCAGCCCTCGAACAGACACGCGCCGCCCAGCCCCCGCCCGGCCACCGCCAGGAGCACCCGCTTGCCGCCGCGCGCCAGGGCCATCGCCGCCGGCGTGCCGCCGGGCCCGCCGCCCACCACCAGCACGTCCACATGCCCCCCGTTTGCCATGTCGCTCTCCCCGTGGTGCGTCCGGCAGAAGATGTACCGTCACCCAACTCGGTAACCACGCTCCGCGCCGGGCCAACCCCGTATGGACCGGGTTCGACCGGGGTCGGTGCGTGCGACATGGTCATGCCGTGGAACAGAGCCGGCGGCTCACCGAGCCGGTGGCCGATGTCGGTGGGGTGAACATCCAGAGCCCCGGGCGTCAGCGGCATGCGAGTATTGTCCGGCTGGAGCAGGGGTTAGGCTTCAACCTTCACCCTGATAGCAAATACGAGGTGTGAGATGGACGCTGAATCGCCACAGCTGGCGGCTCGCATCGGCTATCGGCTCGCACAGATCGGCGCCGGGTGGCACGTGCTCGGCGGACTCCTCGACCTGACTCAGCGGGAGCTGCAGCCCTTCCACGTGGCCTACCTGGGCGCGGCCGCGGGGTCAGCGCCGGTGGCGACCTTCATCCTGACCTTGTTGCGGGCTCTGGGGGCGGCGCTCATGGTCAGCGGCATCGCTCAGCTGGTGCTGCTCCGGCGGCTGCGCGCCGAGGGGGGATGGGTGTTGGGGGTGGTCGTCGCCCTGCTCGCGCTGGGCTGCGAAGGGTCGGTGGGCGCCAACATGCTCTGGTTGGGCTTTGGCTTTGGGGCCATCCCGCTGGTGTCGGCGGCCTTGGTGGCGGGGGGCGTCGCGCTGATGATGCGGGCCGCGGGCCGGCAGCGCTGAGGGCCAGCACCATCGAGCGCGTCGCGCGGCTGCGCAACGCACCGCCGGCCGGCGCTGGCCTCGTCCCCGTGCTCTACGAAGCGCTTCGGATCGCGGCGCTCCTCGGCGCCCGGCGGCGGACGTGACCGGCCTGGAGGGCAGGCGCCGAGAGGGCGACATCGGTCGAGAATCGCGCGCGGCGGCGCGCTTCGCGAAGCTACTCCGCGCCGCCCTCGCTCACCGGGCCGCCCGCTCGGTCCCCCTCACCACCACCGTCGCGACGGCGACGACGCCTGCGGCGCGGCTCGGCTTCGCCAGCCTCCGTCCCGCTCTCGCGAGGGCTCGGTGCGCTCGCATTCGCGGGCTGCGCGTTCGGCTGGTCGTTCCGAGCCGTGCCGCTCCGAGGCTGGTCGCTCTGGGGCTGGCTGCTCTGGGGCTGGCCGCTCCCACCGCCACGGCGGCGACGGCGACGACGCTTGGGCGCCCCTTCGCTCTGCTCGCCCGGCCTGGCCTGACGCTGCTCTTCCTGACGCCGGGGGCCGTCGCGCCGCTCCTCGGGGGGTCCTCCGTCGGCGCGCCGCCCTTCGCGCGGAGGGCCGGCACGGAGATCGCGATCGCTCTGGCGCCGACCCTCGCCGCCGGACCGCGGGCCATCACTGCGCGGATCGCCCTGACGACGACCCTCGCCGCCGTGACGACGACCATCGCCCCGCGGACCGCCCTGACGCGAGTCGCCGCGACCGCCGCCCTGACGCGAGTCGCCGCTGCCCTGACGTGCGTCGCCCTGACCACGACCATCGCCCCGCGGACCGCCCTGACGCGAGTCGCCGCGACCGCCGCCCTGGCGCGAGTCGGCGCTGCCCTGACGCGAGTCGCCCGGACGACGACCATCGCCCCGCGGACCGCCCTGACGCGAGTCGCCGCGACCGCCGCCCTGGCGCGCGTCGGCGCTGCCCTGACGCGAGTCGCCCTGACGACGACCATCGCCCCGCGGACCGCCCTGACGCGGACCGCCCTGGCCCCGGCCGTCACCGCGAGCTCCGGCCTGACCTCGACCGTCGCGCCGGCCACTGTCCTGGCCACGCCGACCATCACGCGCCCCGCCGACCGGCTCGATGATGACTTCGCGCTTGCGCGGACGCGGCCCCGGCTCGCCCGCCGCTTGGCGCCGCCTCTGCTCGTCCTGCTCGGCGTAGGCGATCTCGTCGAGGAGCGCGCTCATGTTGGTCGAACGGTCCGAGCGCTGGAACTGACCCTTCAGCTCCAGATCGGGCGTGAGCCGATTGCTCTCGAACGCCGCCCAGAGCTCCTGGCCGTAGGGCATGCGCCGGGCCCCCGGCACGCAGCGCGCCAAGAACTGCCCGAGATTGTCCACGTCTCGCAGCAAGAGCTGCCGCGCGTTTCGGTTCTGCGACGCCTCGACCGCCTGGGGGAAATCGATGATGACCGGACCCTGGGCGTCGACCAGGACGTTGTGCTCCGAGAGATCGCCGTGGACGATCCCGGCCGAGAGCATCTTCACGACCTCGCGCAGGAGCTGATCGAAGTAGGCGCGCGCCACGTCCCGGTCGAGCGAGAGCTCCGAGAGACGCGGCGCCGGCTCACCGCCTTCGTCGCACATCAGCTCCATGATCAGCACGCCGTCGATGAAGTTGTAGGGCGTGGGCACCCGGATCCCGTGGGCGTGCAATCGATAGATCACGTCCACTTCGGCCGACTTCCACGCCTCTTCCTGCTGGGCGCGGCCATAGCGGGTGCGCCTGTCGATGGCGCGCTGGTCGCGGGTGTTGCGGACCCTCCGCCCTTCCGTGTACTGCGCGCGCTGCTTGAAGGAGCGATGCTGCGCGTCCTTGTAGACCTTGGCGACCCGCTCATGCCCGTCCACCTCCACGAGGTAGACCTGGGCTTCTTTGCCACTCTTCAGCGGGCGGATCACGTCGTCGATCACGCCTTGATCGGTGAGCGACACGAGAACGTCGGGCACGCGCATCGGTATGTCTCGGTAGCGATGGGCAGATCCGCCGCCGGGATCCACGCTGGCGGCCGCGAACTGTGCCTCGCTCGCGGTCGCAGGTCGAACAAAAAAGCGGACCCGGGCGTGGAACGGACGAAATCCGCGCGTCTGAACACCCCCGCGCCCCGAGCCGAACGCCCGGCGGCGCGCCTCCCTTTCGCCCCACCCGGAGCTCAGGCGGCGGCGCGACTGCTCGCCCGCTCGGCGAGCGCCTCGGCGGCGCACCACACCACGCCCATGATGGAGTGCTGCGGGTTCACGCCGAGGTTCGTCGGGAACACGCTCGCGTCCATGACGTAGAGGTTTCGCGCGCCCCGGACCGCCAGGTTCTCGTCGACCACGCCGAGCTTCGGGTCCTTCGCCGCGCAGCTCGTGCCGAAGAGGTGGCTGGCCACCAGGTGCGCCTCCCCGCGGCGCAGCTCCCGCCGAGCGAGCGGCTCGAGCTCCTCCACGTGGCGCACCACCTCCGGCAGACCGACCACACCGGGGTAGATCTCGTGGGCTCCGGCCGCGAACATCAGCCGCCCGACGGTCAAGAGCGCCTCCTTCAGCACGGCCAGGTCGCGCTGAGTCGGCTCGTAGCGGACGCTCATCCCGTCGAAGAGCCCCGGCCGGACGCGTCCCTTGGCCTCCATCCTCACCAGCCCGCCCCACTGCACGTAGTGGCCGAGGTCGGCGACCCGCTCCTGCCAGGCCCGCCCCGCGCCCGGCAGCCGCGCCGCCAGCATGTCCGGCGGCAGACCGAGCGCCTCGAGCTTGAAGCCGCGCTCGCGCATCGGCACCTCGTAGCCCTGCGAGGCGCCGAAGCCCATGTGCACGGGCTCGTCGAACGCGCCGACCATGGCCGCGCCCGGATGGGCCTGAAAGCGCTGGCCGAGGAGCGGATGGCGAACTCCGCTCTTTCTCAGCAGAAGCGGCGTGAAGAGCGCGCTGGCGGCCACGATCACGCCGCGCCGCGCTCGGATCTCGAAGGAGCCGGCGGCGCGCCCTTCCTCGTCCTTGACGCGACCGCGGACGGCCACCGCGCGCTCGCCCTCGAAGACGATCCGCTCGACCTTGCAGCGGGTGTGCAGCCGCGCGCCGTGCTCGACGGCCTTGGGCACGTAGCTGACCTCCATGCTCTGGCGCGCGCCGTTCGGGCAGCCCTGCAAGCAGCGCTGGCTGCCTTTGCAGCCGGGGGCGTTGCGGTCGATGACCTTGCCGGGCAACCCGAGCTTCGCGGCGCCGCGGGCCATCAGGAGGTTGTGCGCGCCGGCGATGGACGCGTCGGTCGGGCCGATCCGGAGCTCGTCTTCGATGCGCGCGAACGCGGCGTCCAGCCGCTCGCCGGTCAACGCGTGGAGGCCGAAACGCGCCTGCCAGTCGTCGCGGACGTCGTCGGGGGTCCGCCAGATGATGCCCGAGTTGATGGCGGTGCTCCCCCCGACGCAGCGGCCGGACAGGAGCGGGATGGGTACGATCGAATCCGTGGTGAGCGTGGCCATCCCGCGCACGGCCAGCGCCATCGCGTCGACCAGCTCGCGAGGCCAATCCTCGGGCTTCAGGAACGCGCCTTCCTCGACGAGCGCCAGCTCGAACCCGGCCTCGGAGAGGACCCGCGCGGCGGTGGCGCCGCCCGCTCCGGTGCCGACGATCACGAAGTCCGCTTCATCCTGCAGCCTGCCCATCACGCCGCCTCCCGGGGAAGGACGTTCAGCGCGCCGCGGGCGGGACGGTCGAAACCGGTCCGAGCGCGGGCCTCGGGCGAGCGGAAGATGGCCATGCAGGCGACGAGCTTCAGCAGGAGCCCGAGCTCGCGCACGAAGAAGAATCGGTGGCGGAGCAGCTCGTCGAGGAGCCGGCTGCGCTCCTCGGGCGGGAGCGCCGAGAGCCCGCAGAAGCGCCCCCACATCCAGAACGGCGCGGTCGTGGCCATCAGCACCGCGAAGCGCAGCCCGAGAGCGGCCTTCTCGCTGGCCGCGCGCAAGAAGCGCTGCGCCCCGTCCAGATAGTCCACCTCGTCGGGTCGGACCGTGAACCCCTCGCTCGAGCCCGCGAAGCTCGAGAGCACTACCCTCATCCACCGTCGTTCCAGCGCGATCATCGCCTCTTCCTCCCCGGCCGTGTCGGGCCGCGCAAAGTGGCTAAACCAGCTCCGCGAACACAGTGGTATTACCACTTCGCCGGGTGCGCAAGGCATTACGCACCATTTTTCTCGATCGGCGTGGCAGCCGCAGATCCCCGGACGCCAGCGACGCGCGTCGCGACTAGCGCGCAAGACCCAAAGCGGCGAAAGCCCTCCCGGGCCCGCCACGCCTCACGCCACGTCGCGGGCTTCCGACTCTTCGCGCAGCCGCACCGGGCCGAAGCGCTCGGGGTACTTGCCCTGCTTGTCGGCGTAAAACGCCCGAATCCGGTCCATGTCGGCGCGCACGTCCTCGGTCGGCTCGAGCACCAGACCGAAGCCGCCGCGTTTGCGCGCGTAGTCCAGGTAGCCGCAGACGATGGGCACGCCGGCCTCGCGGGCCACGTGATAGAAGCCCGACTTCCAGTGCTCGGTTCGGCTGCGCGTGCCCTCGGCCGGCACGGTCAGGACCAGCCCAGGATGCTCGCGGAAGAGCCCCGCCAGTTGGCTCACCCGGTTCTCGCGGCGATCACGCCGGATGGCGACGCCGCCCAGCGCGCGCATGATCGGTCCCCACGGGAACGCGAAGAGCGTGTGCTTGCCCGCCCACCGGATCGGCAGGTCGTACACGTACGAGAGCGCCAGCGTGAAGGGCAGGTCCCAGTTGGTCGTGTGCGGCGCGGCGATCAGCACGAAGGGCGGCGACGGACGCTCCCCCTCTTCACGCCAGCCAAACGCGCGCAGCCAGGTCCGCCCGATCCACCTCTTCACCGATCGCATCCCCTCTCTCTGCTGATACCCCGCTCGGGGGTCGGTCGCCAAGCCCGCCGACGTACGCGCAACTCGATGGCACACATCGACACGATCAAGGTACACAACCCGGCGCGAAGATCCGACACGCGATCCGACGCATGCAAACCAAGTCGCCGCCGGGCATTTGGCACAGCGGCTGCTGGAGAGCGACACACCATGAGTGTCACACTGCGCCAGATCGCCCTCGTCCTCGTCGTCATCCTCTGCCCGGCCGCTGCGTTGGCGCAGGGTCCTGCATCGCAGCTCGGATCGCCCATCACGGTGATGGTGCCGCCTCCCGCGCCGGCGCAGCAGACCTCGCCTTGGAGCACGCCGAGGCCGGCGCTCGCGTCCTCTGGGGCGATGCCGTCCCAGACGATGCCTTCCCCGCGCGACACGCGCTCGGTCGGGTTCTTCCGGACCTTCGGCTACGCGTGGGCCGGCTGGGGCATCGGCCTGGGAGTCGGAGGGCTGGGCGGTTTCGCGCTCGGCGCCGCCACCTGCCAGGGCGGCGACCTCTGCTTTCTCTCCGGCCTGGTCGGCGCGTCGCTCGGCGCGGTCTCGACGGCACCCCTCGGTGCCGGGCTGGCCGCGTGGGGCTTCAGCGACCTGCACGGCGGCACCGGCAACGCGTTCGCGGCGATCGGCGGCGCGTACCTCGGGACCGGCATCGGGATGGGGCTCGGCTACGCGCTGAGCGGCGTCGACGCCACGCTGGCGGGCGTGGTCGGCGTCGCGAGCACCATCCTGCTGACCAACCTCGGCGCCGCGCTCGGCTACCAGCTCACCTCCCACGGCACGCGGAAGGCGGGCTCGTCGCATGCGTCGGTCGTCGTCATGCCGAGCATCACGGCGCCGGCGCGCGGCCAGGGCGCGGTGGTCGGCGTGGCCGGGATGTTCTGAGGCTGGAGCGCGACGGCCCGGCTGGGTGTTCGCCCGCGCCCGCGAGGAGGACGGGACGGGGAACGGCGAGGTGTTTCAGCGGACTGCCCGGCGTCGCCGCGAGCTGCTATACGACCCGCGCATGCCCGCCAGCGAGCTGAAGAAGCAGGCCCAGGACGTGAGGAAGCGCCTCGCGCGGGCCATCCCCGAGCCGAAGGTCGAGCTCGATCACGCGAACGCCTGGCAGCTCTTGATCGCGACCATCCTCAGCGCGCAGAGCACCGACAAGAAGATCAACGAGGTCACGCCCGCGCTCTTTTCGCGCTGGCCTACGCCCGAGGCGCTCGGGAACGCCGACCAGGCCGAGGTCGAGGTGGTGGTCAAGCCGACCGGCTTCTTCCGCAACAAGGCCAAGGCGATCATCGGCGCCAGCCGCGGGGTGGCCACGCGCTTCTCCGGCGAGGTGCCGCGCACGATCGAGGAGCTGACCAGCCTCCCCGGCGTGGCGCGCAAGACGGCGAACGTCGTGCTCGGCAGCGCGTACGGCCTCGCCAGCGGCTTCGCCGTCGACACCCACGTGGCGCGCGTGTCGCGCCGCCTCGAGCTGGCCACCGAGAAGGACCCCGTGAAGATCGAGGCCGAGCTCTGCCCGCTCTGGCCGAAGTCGTCGTGGATCGCGACCAACCACCGGCTCGTGCTGCACGGCCGCTACGTCTGCAAGGCCAAGCAGCCGCGCTGCGAGCGCTGCCCGCTCAACGAAATCTGCGCCGTCGCCGAGAAGGAGCCGGAGATCAAGCGCTGGACCGAGCGCGCCGATTGGGAGCGGCGGCTGGTCGAGTCCAAGGGCGCCGAGCCGGGTTGATTCAGGCCACGCCGCGGACGCGCGCGCCGGGCTCCGGATCGGGATCCTCGCCCCACGGGAGCACCAACGTGAGCGGCGGGTTCACCGCCTGGAACGAGCTGCCCCAGGCCACGCCTTCGACCGCGACCCGGAGCGCGCGTCCGTCGGGCAGCGCCACTTCGACCTGATCGCCCTGCTCGACGCCACCCTCGTAGGTGTCCTCCAGCAAGAGAAGCCGCTTGCCCGGCAGGCAGTAGGTGCGGCGCACCGTCGCGCTCAATAGCTCGTCCAACGCTCGTCTCCCCAATGAGTCGGCTACTACTCCGGCCCGCGCTCCGCTCCGGGTTTCGTGCGAGTCGCACGAACCCTGCACTTCGTTCGGGCCTCGGTGTACCGAAGGCCGGCGCAGGGTAACGCGACGCGACGCGACGGGGAAAGCGGTTCAGCTCGCGCCGACCCAGGCCGCGAGCTCGGGCAGGAAATCGGTCTCGACCGCGTCCGCGCGTACCACCGCCACCACGCCCGCAGGCGGCTCGGGCAGACCGTCGTCGCAGACGAGCAGGACGGGGGGCGCTTCGTCACCGAAGCGGTTGCGCAGGAGCGCGGCGAGTTGCGCGCCATCGAGCGCCGCCATCTGCATCGCCGCCACCACCGCGCTCGGCGACTCGTCGATGCAGCGCTCGAGCGCCATGAACCCGTCCGGCGCCGAGAGCACCTCGTAGCCGCCCTCGGCCAACATGCGGCTCACCCGCACGCGCCAAGCGCCGTCGTCGTGCGCGACCACCACCCGCCGCGCCACGGCCGGCATGCGCGGATCGGCCGCGCTCGATCCCCAGTCGGACCACATCGCGACGCAGACGTCCGCCACCGCCTCGATGTCCTCCACCGGACCGAGCGGCATCCAGCGCTGCGACGGCGCGTCGGCCCGGCGCTCCGGCACCACGCCGCCGGCGCCCCAGGTGATCACCCGCGCGTTCGGCGGCAGCACCCGCCCCAGCGTGGCCAGGGTCGAGGCTCGGATCGCCGGCATCTCGTCGTCGAGCAGGAGCGTGATCGGCCCGGTGACGTTGCGGCTCGCCGCCGACAAGAGCGCGAACACGTCGTAGGCGGCGATCACCTTCGCGCGCTCCTTGAGCCGCGTGACCAGCGCGTCGACGTGCGAGGGGTTCGCCGACGCGACGACCACCACCGGCGCGTCACGTCGAGGCGGAGCGAGCGAAGCGCCTCTGCGACGACGCACACCGCTGCTCGTGGCCGTGCTCTCCTGCGTGAAGATCGGGCCGAGATCCGATGATCACGGCGGACGCGGCCTCTTCGCCGAGGGTCTCCTCCACCGCGACGCGAAGCGAACCGCAGGCGAACGAGCCGAAGCTGGACGGGTCCTCGGGGATGGTGGCGAGCCCGGCATCCGCCAGCGCGTCGGCCACGATCCGCTCGCACACTTCCGCCGTCGCGAGCCGCTGCAAGACCTCGTGCGTCAGGCGCGCGCACGGACCAAGGCCGTCCGATTCCGCACGCCTCTGCGGGTCGTCCTTCGCCACGAGTGGAATCGTACGCCCACACGCCGCGCGAAACCAGATGTCTCTTCACGTTTGCGGGGGAGGGTCGCTCATCCGCTCCGCCGCACCGACCGCCTCTCGGATCTTCTCGTCGAGCTGACGCGTGACATCGGCCGGCAACACACGGGAGAGCAGCTCCACGCCGCCGTCCACGCTTCGCATGTACACCGCCTCCATGTGGTGACGGAGCTCCTGCGCGGCGCGGTGCAGCAGGTAGGCGTCGTCGAGCAGCCCGAGCACGGGGTGGCGATCGTCGGCCGGGATCAGATTGTCGTCGTGGATGAGGTAGCTCAGGACCACCGAGTAGAGCGAGCGGGCGAAGAGTGGCGCGTCCGCGTGAGCGAGCGCGCGGTCCAGCGACACCAAGAGCCCCGGCATGGCCTCCACGGTCTGGCGGACGTGCTCGACCATCTCCAGCGGGTGGTCGTGGCGCGTGAGAAACGCGACCAGCTCGCCCTCCCCGTCGGCGAGAGCGGAGCGGATGCCTCGGGTCAGCAGGTGATGCAGAGCCATGTTCGTCTCGATTCTATCCCCGCTCCGAGCTCCGTTCGGGGTTTCGTGGACGGAGCGCTCGCGCCGTCACTTGCGGTTGCGTCGAAAGAGCGAGAGCAGCGGCGTCAGGCGGAGGGAGCGACCGCGCCCCAGCCAATGCCACCACCACGTGACGGTCCAGCCGCCGATGGCCAGGACCGTGAACAGCACGAAGAGGGCGATCCGCGCCCAATCCATGTACCCCTCGTAGCCCTCCGGCACCACGACGGCGGCCGCGATGCTCATCGAGGCGGCGAAGAGGGCGACCGCGAGCCGCGTCGCGCTCTGGTAGACGGTGTCCGGGAGCTTGTCGAGCTTGGGCGTGATCGGTTTGACCTGCACGTTGCCCGTCTCGAAGTCGTGCAGGATCTGATCGACGTGGGTCGGCACGGTGCGGAGCAACGAGGCCATCCCGACCCCGCCGCCGAGCGCGTGCTGGAGCATCTGCTGCGGATTCCAGCGCTCGCCGAAGATGCGCTCGACGTAGGGCTTGGTGATCTCCATCGCGTCGATGTCCGGATAGAGCGAGCGCACCAAGCCCTCGACCGTGCCCGCCGCCTTGACCAGCACCGAGTACTCGGTGGCCAGCTTCACGCGGTACTTGCCGACCGCGTTCGCGAACTCCTCGATGAAGCCCTGCGTGTCGAGATCGGAGACGCTTCGGACCATCACGTACTGCGAGCGGACGCGGACAATCTCCCGCTTGAGCTCGCCGATGTCGACCCGCTGGGTCGGCGTGCCCATCTTCAAGAGCACGCGCGCGACGGTGGAGGCGTCGTCGAGGATCGTGCCGAGCACCAGCGTGACCAGATCGTCGCGCTGCTCGGGCGAGAGGGTGCCGACGAGGCCGAGATCCAAGAAGCAGAGCGTCCCCTCGTCGTTCACCAGGATGTTCCCGGAGTGGGGATCGCCGTGGAAGAAGCCGTCGATGAACACGCCCTTGCACATCGCGTGGATGACCTCTTCCACCGCGTGCTCGGCCTCGGGCGTCTCGGGCGTGAGCTCGCGGATGGGCTTGCCCTCGAAGTAGCTCATCGTGAGCACGGTCCGACAGCTCAGCTCCGGGATGGGCGTGGGCACGGTGACGGGCCGCTCGGGATCGAGGAGCTGGGCGGCGCGGACGAGGTTGGCCAGCTCGGCCGAGAAGTTCAGCTCGCGCAGGAGGCTCTTCTCGAACTCCGCCACGATGGCGGAGGGCTGCATGAGCTTCAGCTCCTCGATGCTCGCCTCCAGGCCGCGGGCGGCCAGGTAGAGCAGATCGAGATCGCCGCGCATCGTCTCGCCGATGCTGGGCCGCTGCACCTTCACCACGACCTTCTGGCCGTCCTTGGTGGTAGCGACGTGGGTCTGGCCGATGGACGCGGTGGCCAGAGGCTCCTCGGAGAGCTCCTCGAAGAGCTCGTCGATTGGCTGACCGAGCCCCTCCTCGACGACCTTCTTCACCTGGTCGTAGGGGATGACCGGCGCCTTGTCCTGCAGCGTCGAGAGCGCCTGCACGTAATCGTGCGGCAGCAGGTCGGAGCGCATGGAGAGGACCTGACCGAGCTTGATGTAGGTCGGTCCGAGGGCGCCGAGGAGCTTGGTGAAGCGCTCGGCGGGCGTGCCGCGCGCCTCTTTGGACTCGAGCGAGAGGAAGCCGAGCTGCGCGGCGAAGGGCATCCGGACCAGCACTTCGCCGAAACCGTGCCGGGTCACGATGGTCGCGACCTTGCGCAGCCGGGCGACATCGCGGATCGCCACGCCGAAAATGGACTTGCTCTCTACCTCCGCCACGGCAGCGCGAGGGTACGCCAAGGCCTCCCGAGGGGCGAGCGAGTGGCGTGTCGGAAGGGATCGGCGTCCGGCGGCTGTTAGGATGCTGGCATGCGTTGGGTCTTGGTGACGATCGTGCTGATCAGCGGCTGCGGACGGGCGGATGCCTCTCCCGAGACGGAGCCCAGCGCGCCTCCCGAGCCGACCGTGACGCCGGAGGGGCCGGCCACTTCAGCCGGGCAACCGCCATCGGCGGAGGCTGCCTCGCCGGAAGCCGAGCACTTGCAGACCGCCTGCGACGACGGGGACGCCCGCTCCTGCGTCGCCCTGGCCGACCGGCTCGAAGCCGGAGACGGCGTGTCACCCGACCCGGCTCGCGCGCACGGCTTGCTCGAGCAAGCATGCCAAAGCGGCTCCACCCTCGCCTGCGACCGCCTCGGCCACTGAATACGTTGATCAGCGATCAACACTGATCAATCGATCAACCTGTTTCGCAGCGTTCGACCCCCAAAGCCTTGGTCGCGATCACCCGCGCGAAGCGCGGCGGGTGCGGACCGCAAGGCGCGGGCGAGCGCGACGCAGTCGCGCGATGCCCAAAGCGCCGGAGGTTCGCGCCCCGATGGGGTACGGCGCGACGAAGTCGCGCCAGGGGGCGCGCAGCCCCCTGAGCAAACGATCCCCGCGCACTACCTCCACCACGGTGTTCGCGACTAGCGCGCAACACCTCCACAGCCAAGACGCGGGGGGATGGCCGCGCCACGAGTCGCGCCCAGCGCCCAACCCTCCACAGCCAAAGCGCGGACGGATGGCCGCGCCACGAGTCGCGCCCAGCGCCCAACCCTCCACAGCCAAAGCGCGGACGGATGGCCGCGCCACGAGTCGCGCCCAGCGCCCAACCCTCCACAGCCAAAGCGCGGACGGATGGCCGCGTCCACGAGTCGCGCCCAGCGCCCAGCCCTCCACGGCCAAGACGCGGACGGTTGGCCGCACCCACGAGTCCGCGGGGATCCCGACGGCTCTACGCGCTCGTCAGTTCGGGAGCTTCGAATCCGCCGTGATAGCCACGGCTGTACGCGCTCGTCGCGACGACCCCAGTCGCTGGTAGCTGCAGGCCCAGTATTCAGGGGGCTCGAAGCGCCCCCTGCGCGCTTCGCGCGCGACCCCACTTCGGGTGCTCCCTGAGGGTCGCACCCCCGCGCTTCGCGCGAAGAACATGACCGACAGCCCTTCGTCACGGGTCCCGTCGCTCGCCCGCCCGGGAGGATCCAAGCTCGCCTGCCGTAGCCTGGTCAGAGTCTTCGTCATGCGCTTTTTCGCCTTCCTCGCGCTCCTGGCCACTGCCGCGCCCGCGGCCGCGCAAACGCGCCCCGCGCGGGTCGTGCCGGAGCTGACCGCCGGGACGCTCGCGTCGCTCCTCGTCGCCGCCGAGACGGAGATCGAGCGCTGCGCGTCCCACGTCGACGCCAACGCCTACGTGGCCGTGGTCCGAGCTCGCGTCGCGCCCGGGTCGGCGCCGGCCACGCTCTACCGCGCGCGGATTGGCGTGGATGTGGTGAGCCGACCGCGCGACGGCGCGTTCGAGGGGTGCGTCCGGCGGGCCGTCCGCGACGCGCTCCGACACGCGCCCTACGCCGTTTCACGAACCGTACGGGCCGCGCGGACGTTTCAGGTCGGCGAGCGGCCCACCCCGCCGATCGATCGGCCCGCGCCTCCCTTCGATGAGCGCGACGTCCACCGCATGCTCACGATCCAGGCGTCCGCGCTCGCGCAGTGCCTCGAGCTCGCCGGCGTGCCGGAGGCCGTGACGCTGAGGGTGGCCGTGAGGCCCGATGGGCGGCTGGCGCTGACGTCCGCGGACCTACCGCCGGGCGCGGCGCGAGACGCCCTCGGCTGCCTCTCGAGCCGGATCGGTCGCATGCGAGTGCGCGGCCGCCCGGAGCGCACGGTCACGGTCGTCCACCGCCTCCCCGTCCAGGCGCGCGCCTGGTGATCTCGCCCCGGCCTGCGCTGCGAGGTCTCCCGAGCCACCGACGGAGGTACCCTGCGCGGGGGGTGTCGAGCCGATGAGGAACATACGCGAGCTGGCGGGCTGGGGGCTGTTGATCCTCGCGCTGCTCGCGCCGATCGCGCCGCTGGTCATGCTGTCGGCGTTCGAGGACGGGAGCGCGTTCAGGCTCTTCCTGGGCGCCGCGGTTCTGGCGTCGGTGACTCCGCGGCTCTGGCTCTCGGGGCGGCACCTGCGCGAGCCGCCGGAAGACGAGGTCGCCGAGGCCGACGGTCGACGGCCGGTGGTGTTGCTCCACCGCTTCGCCCGCGTGTCCGACCCGCTGTGGGCGCGGCTCGTTCCCACGCCGGCGCTTCTCCGCGAGCTGCGGGACGGAGTCCTCGAGCGCGCGCTGCGAAGGCGAGCCCGGACGGTCGGCCCCACCGTCTCGTTGGCCCGGCCCGAGACGCCGGCGCGATACGGACCGATCCGGCCGGCCATCGAGACCGGCTGGGCGAAGCAGCTCGAGAGGCACCTGAAGAAGGCGGCGCTGGCGGTGATCGTCGCCGACGGAAGCGAGGCGAACGCGTTCGAGATCGAGCGCGCTTGGGCGATCCTCGGACCGGCGCGGCTGGCGATCGTCGTGCCGGCCGATCTCGCACGCTCGCGCTACGACGCGCTCCGGGAGCGCTTCCCCATCCTGCCGGCCGAGCCAGCCCCGGTGCTGCGCTTCGACGCGACGGGACGACCCATCCCCGCCGCGGCGCTGGCGATCGAGCCCGGCGAGCGTGTGTCCGAGCCGAAGGCGCCCGCGACGACGCTGCTCTTGGCGCCGCTGGCGATCAGCGCCGGGCTGGTCTCCGCAGTCGCGACCCCGCTCGCGACGAGCGACGCGCTCGGCGCGCACGACGACGAGTTGTGGCTCGCCTGCGGGGCCGGCGTGATCGCGCTCTCGGTCGTGCTCGCGGCGGTGAGCCGCCGGGCGCTTCGCTTGGTGGCGACGAACGACGCGGTGCTGGTCTCCCTGGCGGCCAGTCCCTGGCTGCTGAGCGTCGCGTTCGCGCCGAGCTTCGCGGACACTCGGTTCGGAGTGGCGAGGGCGCTGGGGATCCAAGCGGTGGGCGCCACCTACGCCGCCCCGCTCTTGGCGGCGACGTCGGTGATCCTCGCCTGCTCGACGTTGGTGCGACGCGCAGAGGCCAGGCGAGCGGCGTTCGCGGTCTTCGGCGCGGCGGCGCTCCTCCCCTTCGTGCCGCTCGCGACGTCGCTCCGCGACATGGGCGTGCCCGCGTTCGGCTGCCTGGTCGGCCTCTCGACCGCGATGCTCGGGCTGGGACTGGCAGCGTGGGCAGCCAGCGGCGAGCCGGCGCGTCCGCACGCACCGCTCCCGATCGGCGCGGCCGTGGCGGCGATGATGACGGCCGGCGCCTCCTTCACGGCCACGGGCTCGATCGCATGGCGGCAGGTGCTCTCGCTCGGTGCGAGCGGCGCGCGCGTGGATTTGATGGAGCCGGCCGTACACGAGCTGGCACGCGTGGGCGCCGCGTGGCCCGTGTTCGCGTTGGCGGGGCCTGCGGTCGTGGTCCTCGTCGCGGTCCAATTCGCACGCCGCGGATCGACCGGCAGCGTTCTCTCGTTCGCGCCGCTCCTCGTCGCGGCGGCCCTGAGCGTCTGGCTGCAAGGCCGCGCGAGCGCCGCGTTCTTCGCTCCGCGCGCCTGGAGCCTCGCGCCCACGCCAGCGGCTGCTCGGCAGGGTGATGGGTCGCGGCGAGGGCGGATTCGAGCCTCGGGCGCCTCTCGCGCCGGACGCTCAGACTCGGAAGATGGCCGAGCCCCAGGTGTAGCCGGAGCCGAACACGGCGGAGAGGACCAGGTCGCCCTTCTTGACCTTGCCCTCCTTGCGCCAGTGGTCGATTGTCAGCGGCACCGTCGCCGCCGTCGTGTTGCCGTACCACATGATGGAGTTGAGGGCCTTTTCCTTCGGGATCTCGGCGTACTCGACGACCGCCTCGTTGATCCGGAGGTTGGCCTGGTGCGGCACGAACCAGTCGATCTCGTCCCAGGTGAGGCCCGTCTCGGCGAGCGCGTGGTTGGTCGCCACGACCATGTTGCGCACCGCGTTGAGGAAGACCTTCTTGCCGCTCATCTGCGGGTACATGTCGCGGTTGGTCGACGTGTCGTGCGCGTCGTACCAGACGAAGGGCAGCCGCTTGATCTCGAAGACCTTCATGTAGAGGTCCCAGGCGCCCGAGCCGTCCGCCTTGCAGTGCGTGAAAACCACCCCCGAGTGCGGATCCTCCGACTCGTCCTTGCCCACGATCACAGCGCCGGCGGCGTCGCCGAAGAGCACCATGACGTCGCGACCGCGCGTCGTGTACTCGAGCGAGTGGCTGTGAACCTCGGCGCCGACGATGAGCACCTTCTCGTAGGTGCCGGTGCGGACGAAGGCGTCGGCCATCTGCAGGCCGTACACGAACCCGCTGCACTGCTGCCGGATGTCGAAGCAGGGGCAGCCGCCCTCGCCGTCGATGCCCAGCTTCGACTGCAGGAACACGCCCGAGCCCGGGAAGTGGATGTCGGGCGAGAGGGTCGCGAAGATGATGCAGTCGATGTCCTTCGCCTCCAGGCCCGCGTCGTCGAGCGCCCGCTTGGCCGCCTCCACGCCGAGGTCGCTCGTGGCCCAGGTGCCGTCGTTCGGCACGTAGTGGCGCTGCTCGATGCCGGTGCGCGTTCGGATCCACTCGCCGTTCGTCTCGGTCTGGATCTCCGCCTGACGGACGTGCTGGTCGTTGAGGTAGGGGATCTCCTCGTTCGTGACGACGCGGTCAGGAACGTAGGATCCGAGCCCGAGGATCTTGGAACGCAGCATGAGCCGGCAGATAGCGCGAATCGGACGGGCCGCCAAGGTGGTTGACCTGCGTCAACGCACCCATATGCGGCCCGAGCGGTACGCGCCGGGGTAGGAGCCGCCGTCGAAGTAGATCCCGGCCATGCCGCTCCTCCGCAGGCAGGCGTGCTCGCCGGTGGCGTCGGTGGCCACCCCGAAGCACCAGCCCGAGGCGGGGCAGCCGGCGTCTCCGTCATAGCACTGGACCCCCGCCGCGTAGCCGGCGGCGAGGTCGGTGGTGGCCTCGATCGCCGCCGGATAGCTGGTCGGCGTGGGCACGCTCCAGGGGATCGTGCGAGCGAAGAGCAAGGGCGTGAGGCCGGGGGACTCGACCCGGAGCTCACCGGTGCTGGCCGCCTGGACGGCCGCGATGAAGGCGTCGGCGAGCTTCGCCACGGTGTCGATGGTGGTCGTCGAGAGCGCCGAGGGGCTGACCTCGGCCGCCGTGGCGTCGGCGGTCGACGAGGCGTCGTTCTTCTCGATGAGCATCCAGCCGCCGCCGTCGGTGGTCATGTCGCAGTAGACCTGGCGGACGCCCTGACCGCCGGCGCCGTCGGGATCGACCCAATAGGTCCCGTCGCCGGTGGCCACGCCCGCGAGGAGGATCGCGTTGCAGGAGGTCGCCGGGTTGTCGACGGAGGCGCCGAGCGCGACGCAGCCGCTCGAGGTGCAGCGCTCGGAAGCGCCGCACATGCTGCTGTCCGGGACCGAGAGGCAGCGGGCGCCGGTCTCGTCGCAGAGGTCGACCGTGCAGGCGACGCCGTCGCCGCACGAAGGCGGCGTCCCCGCCACGCAACCTCCCGACACGCACGTCTCCGCGCCGTTGCAGAAGAGCCCGTCGTCGCAGTCCGCGTTTCCCGTGCATTGCGGCGTGCAACCCAGCGTCGCGTCGCAGTGCTCGTTCACCCCGCACGACGTGTCGCTCGGGATGTTCCGGCACAGACCCGCCGTCTCGTCGCACGCGTCCGTCGTGCAGCTCACCCCGTCGCTGCAATCGGGCGGCGTCCCCGCCACGCAACCTCCCGACACGCACGTCTCCGCGCCGTTGCAGAAGAGCCCGTCGTCGCAGTCCGAATCTCCGGTGCATTGCGGCGTGCAACCCAGCGTCGCGTCGCAGTGCTCGTTCACGCCGCACGACGTGTCGCTCGGGATGTTCCGGCACAGACCCGCCGTCTCGTCGCACGCGTCCGTCGTGCAGCTCACCCCGTCGCTGCAATCGGGCGGCGTCCCCGCCACGCAGCCACCCGACACGCACGTCTCCGCGCCGTTGCAGAAGAGCCCGTCGTCGCAGTCCGCGTTCCCCGCGCATTGCGGCGTGCAACCCAGCGTCGCGTCGCAGTGCTCGTTCACCCCGCACGACGTGTCGCTCGGGATGTTCCGGCACAGACCCGCCGTCTCGTCGCACGCGTCCGTCGTGCAGCTCACCCCGTCGCTGCAATCGGGCGGCGTCCCCGCCACGCAGCCACCCGACACGCACGTCTCCGCGCCGTTGCAGAAGAGCCCGTCGTCGCAGTCCGGGTTTCCCGTGCACTCGGACGTGCATCCCAGCGTCGCGTCGCAGTGCTCGTTCACCCCGCACGCCGTGTCGTCGGGCAGGTTGCGACAACGCCGGCCGGCTTCGTCGCAGAGATCTGCCGTGCAGGCGACGCCGTCCGTGCAGTCGGGCGCCGTGCCCGCCACGCAGCTCCCGCTGGCGCAGGTCTCGGCGCCGTTGCAGAAGAAGCCATCGTCGCAGTCGGCGTCACCCGTGCACGAGGCGGGGACCGCGCAGCCTCCGGGCAGGATGCACTGCTCGCCCGTGGGGCAGGAGCGATGATCGGGCACGTTCTGGCAGCTGTCCGAGGCCTCGACGCAGACGTCCACGGTGCAGTCGACCGAGTCGGCGCAGTCGGGGGGCGTCCCGCGAGCGCAGCGGCCGTCGGTGCATGTCTCGGCGCCGTTGCACCAGAAGCCGTCGTCACACTCGGCGTCGCCGGTGCAGAGGGTGGGCGGGACGCAACCGCTCGTCGCGTCGCAGACCATCGGGCTGGCACACGCGCCGTCGTTCGGGGTGTTCACGCAGCCGCCGAGCGCCTCCGAGCAGGCGTCGACCGTGCAGTCGACCGAGTCCGCGCAGTCGGGCGGCGTGCCGGCCGCACAGGCTCCGGCGTCACAGGTCTCGGCGCCGTTGCAGGCGAAGCCGTCGTCGCAATCGCCGTCCGTCGTGCACGGATCGCGCGGGACACAGCCGTCCATGGGCGAGCACAGCTCGGACGCGGCGCAGAGGGCGTGATCCGGGAGGCGTACGCATTGCCGGCCGAGCTCGTCGCACACGTCACGCGTGCAGGCGATGGAGTCGTCACAGGCCGGCGGGGGACCGGCCACACACGCGCCGGCGCTGCACAGCTCGAAGCCGTTGCAGAAGAGCCCGTCGTCGCAGTCGCTGTCGTGCGTACACTCGACGGGTTGGGCTCCGTCCGGGCCCGCGTCGCGATACTCGATGATGGGGTGCCAATCGAGCGAGCAGGCGGTCGCGGTCGTGGCGGCGAGCACGCCAAGGAAAAGCCAAAGCGTCTTCTTCATGGTCCCCGTCGTGAGCTGCAAGAGCGGAGAAGCGGAATCAGCATAGTCGGCTGCCCTTCGGACGCTCGGAAAATGTCGCGTGTCGTCGGCCTGAACGGGCACGCACCAGGGGGCCGCTCGCGTTGCGGTTCCGCACGAGACACGGGTACCACGGCGCCGTGATCAGGCGAACCTCGCTTCTCGCTGCGCTCTCCTTCTTCGCGTGCTTCGCGAGCGCCGCAGCTCGAGACGCGCCTCGCACGGCCCACAACGCCTACTGCGGCGGCCTCCCGTGGCGCCTCGACCCTCATCCGCTCGAAATTGGCGCCCGGCGGCTCCTCTTTGATAGGTTCGCTCGGTGCATCGCGGCCGTCTCGCGGCGCTCCTCGCGCTCCTCGTCTCGCTGCTCGCGCTGGCCCCCTTGCCGAGCCACGCCGACGGGCGGCTCTACACGCTGGAGGAAGGCGTACACCTCGGCTCCTCCATGCGCGCGGCGCTGAACCGCATCGCCCGCGAGTTCCACCGCCGGGCCGGCCGCGGGTTCGTCGTGACCAGCGGCACGCGCTCACCAAACGAACAAGCCGAGGCGATGTACCAGAAGATCCGGCTGGGACAGCGACTCACTCGCCTCTACCGGGATTACGACGCGGCGGCGGAGATCCAAGGCGCCTACCGGGCAAACCGACGGCGGGGGCGCCAGGCGTGCATCCGCGCCATGGCGCGGGTGATCGACGCGCAGGTCGACCGCGGCTGCTACATCTCGCGGCACCTGCGCGCGAGCGCCGCCGACGTTCGCTCGCGCGACATGAACCGCCGCGAGCGCCGCATCTTCGAGCAGATCATCGGCGCGGCCGACGACGTCTCCATGCTCGCCGAGGGCGTCCCGCCGCACTTCCATCTCCAGCTCGCGCGCTGACCTCCGCCTTCGGGCAAGATCGTCCGCGCGACCGATGACGTCTCCAGCCGAGGCGTTCCACCTCCAGCTCGCGCGCTGACCTTCACCCTTCGAGCAGCGTCCAATCGGGCCCGTGCTCGCTCCAGTCGCTGCGCCAGGGCACGTCCACGACGAGCCACGGTCGCGCGTCCCAGCTCGCCAGACGTAGCCTGCGCAGCCCGTCCTCGATGCGCCGCCGCTCCTCTTCGGTGTCGCTCGCGTAGAGCACCGCCTTGGCGCGCGCATCGAGCCCCGCCACATCCGCCGCCGCCAGCATCACGCGACCGTAGCGGGCCGCCGGCCGCCCCCCGCCTCCCCACTCACACGCGACCGCGAGGAGCGTCTCCAGGCGCTCGCGCTGGAACGCTTCCTCCCAGTACGCGTAGCCGTAAGGGTGGCCGGCCGAGAAGGTCGGGTGGCTCGAGTGGATCATCGCCACCGGACAGCTTCGAATCACCGACCGCGGCCTCGCCCAGTCCACGCTCTCGTAGAGCTCCGCCGTCAGGTGAGGGCACGCCGTGGAGGCGTCCACGCGAGCGCGGTCCGAAGCGGCGGCCGCCAGCCAGTCGAGAACGACCTCCGTCCAGATCTCCGGGCCGGGCGGCCCGCTCCGAAGGCGCGCCAAATCCGCGACGAAGCGCTCGGCCTGCTCGCGGAGCTCGGTCGCGTCGTAGCGGAAGAACCCGCGCTCGCTCGGGGATCTCAACGGAGGGCTCCCACCCGCTCAGAGCGCCGACACCGGCGGGAGCGGCTGGCCGTGCGAGAAGGCGAGCACCTCCTCGAACATGTCGTGGAGGAAGGACTCGATGTTGTCGTAGCCCGAGCCGACGGCGCGGAGGTACTCGATGATCTCCATCTCGGTCACGTCGGGGGTGACCGAGCGGAGCACGATCGAGCCGCGGAGATCCTGCACCGCCGTCGACCCCGACGTCTTCT
Organism: uncultured Pseudomonadota bacterium; assembly: GCA_963832725.1. Classification (GTDB taxonomy): domain Bacteria; phylum Myxococcota_A; class Polyangia; order Polyangiales; family Sandaracinaceae; genus JAEZBP01. The sequence goes on along the minus strand of CAWHVG010000002.1, from coordinate 236,285 downwards.
GATAGCGCACGGCCACGATCTCCGGGGCGTCCAGCGTCCCGGTGACGACGCCGTGCCGCCAAGTCACGTCGTACTCCACCGTGATCACGTTCGTGATGACCGCGTGCACGATGTAGCTGTAGTCGTACTCGGGCTCGTCCAGCGGCATCTCCGACCAGCTGCTGAACACGCGCCGGTCGGCGTCGACGTCCGGGTTGCGCAGCGCCTCCCACACGGTGGCGATCGGGGCGTGCACATACGCGCGAGCGTGCACCGAGTTGGTACGCGGCGAGGTGTCGAGCGCGACCGAGCGCGCCGTCGAGAGTTGCTCCGGGTACCTGTCTCCGTCGACCGGCGCCGGAGGGGAGGCGATGTTCTCGCTCTCCAGCGGCTCGAGCCCCTGCGGGAACGCGGTGTCGACGTTTCCGAAGCAGCCCCCGAGCACGAGGACCGAGACCATCGCGACGCGCGTGCCCATCCCGGCTCCGAGCGTAGTGGACGCATCGCGCGGGGCAAACGAGATCACCCTTTCGAGAGTGACGAAACGCGTTAGATCCCTTCACTCCAGCCGGCAGGACGGAGACCGTCCCCGGCTGGCGACGAAGAGCCGCACCATCGCGGCTCGTGGTGTAAAAACGGGAGACGCGCGCTCCCACGCGGCGTACGCTCGGTCCGCCGTTTTCGCGCGGGAGGAGGGATGATGAGCAACATCGAGAAGCCGTCCGACTGGTTCGATCGCGTGCTGCCCGAGACGGTCCGCGAGGAGCCGGGCAAGGTCGAAGGGTTCTCCGGCACGCTCTTCTTCGACATCACCGGCGACACGGGCGGAGCCTGGACCGTTCACATCGACGGCGGCGACGTCGACGTGAAAGAAGGCCAGAGCGGCGACGCCGGGTTCACGGTCAAGATGAAGGACGTGAACTTCGTCAAGATGATGAACGGCGAGCTGACCGGCCCGAACGCGTTCATGACGGGCAAGCTCAAGTTCAAGGGCGACGTCGCCAAGGCCATGAAGCTGCGCGGGCTCCTCTTCTCGTGAAGGCGCTCGTCACCGCCGATTTCACCGAGGAGGGACTGGCGCTGCTGGGCCGGCACGCCGAGGTGGTCTACGAGCCGTGGAGCGAGACCGGCGCGCTGTGGATGGCCGAGGATCTCGCCGAGCGGGTCGCGAAGGAAGCCTTCGACATCCTGGTCGTCGAGGTGGATCTCGTGCACGAAGAGGTCTTCGAGGCGCGGCAGCTCCGGGCGGTCGGCTGCTGCCGCGGCGAGCCGCTCAACGTGGACGTGGAGACGGCCAGCGAGCGGGGCGTGCCCGTCGTGTACGCGCCGGGACGGAACGCCGGATTGGTCGCGGACCTCACGCTGGCGTTCATGCTCTGCTTGGCCCGCAGCGTGGTGTCGACGCACCAGCGGTTGGTGTCGGGTGAGCTCGATCCGGGCGACGTGAAAGAGTTGGTCAGCTCCATCGGCGCGCTGCGCGGGTTCGAGCTCGGCAGCGCCACCGTCGGCCTGCTCGGCCTCGGCGCGGTGGGCCGCGAGACGGCGCGCCGGCTGGCCGGCTTCGGCAGCCGGGTCATCGCTCATGACCCGCGGGTCGACGACGCGCATTTCGCGGCGCTCGGCGTGACGCGGGTGGATCTGAACACGCTCTTTTCCGAGTCGGACGTCCTCTCGTTGCACGCGGCGGTGACGAAGGAGACCCGCGGCATCGTGAGCGAAGCGCGGATCGCGCAGATGAAGCCGGGCGCGTTCCTGATCAACACCGCGCGTCATCAGCTCGTCGACGGCGACGCGCTCTACGCCGCGCTGGCGGAGGGAAGGCTCGGCGGCGCCGGGCTCGACGTCTTCAAGTCGGAGCCGCCGACCAAGGACGATCCTCTTGAAGCTGCCCAACGTGGTGGCGATGCCGCACCTCGGCGGCGCCACTCGAGACGTCGTGCGGCATCAGACCGAGATGGTCGCGGGGGACCTCGATCGCATCCTGCGCGGCGAGCGCCCCCTCCACATCGCCAACCCGGACGTGCTCGGCTGAGGAGCGATGGGCCCGCTCTTTCTCGCCTTCGACGCCGGCACGGGCAGCGGTCGAGCGGCCGTCTTCGACGAGAAGCTCGAGCTCGTCGCCGCCGCGCGCCGGCCCTGGCGCGCCCACGCTCCGGCGGCGCTCGCGCCCTTCGGCCAAGAGCTCGATCCCGAAGCCGTGTGGGAGGCGCTCCTCGACGCGGCGGACGAGGCGCTCGCGAGCGTCGATCGAGCCCGCGTGCGCGCCGTCGCCGCGACGGGACAGCGCATCGCCTGCGCGTTCCTCGACGAGGCGGGCGAAACGCTCTACCTCGGCCCGAACCGCGATATTCGCGCGCTCGCCGGCGCCGACCTGAGCGCGCTCGACGAGGAAGCGCTCTTCGCCAGCTCGGGCCGCTTCCCGCCCTGGATCTTCGCGCCCGGACGCGCGCTCTGGTTCGCGGCCGAGCAGCCGGAGGTGCACGCGAAGATCCGCGCCGTGCTCGGCCTCCCCGATTGGGTCGCACACCGGCTCTCGGGCGAGCGCGCGACCGACCCGACGACCGCGGCCGACCTGATGCTCTTCGACGTGGCGCGAAAGACGCCGGACGCGAACGCGATTGAGGCCGCGCGTCTCCCGCCGGACGCGCTGCCGCCGGTGCGTGCGCCCGGCACCGAGCTCGGCGCGCTCCGACCCGAGGTGGCGGCGCGGCTCGGTCTGGGCGACGCGGTGGTGGCCGTCGGAGCCGCTGACACCCAGCTCGCGCTGGCGGGCGCGGGCGTGACGGCGAACGGAACCGCGCTGGTCGCGGGCGGCTCGGCGCCGCTCTTGCGGGTGATGGATTGGCCCGCGCGCGACCCGCGGATGCGCCTGTGGACGAACCCGCACGTCCACGCCGAGCGCTGGCTGCTGGAGGCGAACGTCGGCGAGATGGGCACGCGCCACCGCTGGATGCTGGAGACGCTGGGCGCCGGATCTGATGCGCGAAGCGGATCCTTGGGCGGCCTACGACGCGCTGGCCGAAGAGGCACCGATCGGCGCGCTGACGGCGAGCGCCCACATCGGCCCGCGACCCATGGATCTGCGCGCGCTGAACACCGGCCGGCCGGCCGCGCTGCTCTTGCCCTTCGGCGAGACGACGGCGCTCGGCCCGGGCCGTGCGGAGCTGATGCGCGCCTACCTCGAGAGCTGCGCGTTCGCGGTGCGGGCCGCCGGCGATTGGATCGACGAGGTGGCCGGACGGGACGACGGCCCGCTGACGCTGGTCGGAGGGATGGCCCGCTCGCATCTCTTCGCGCAGATCCTCGCGTCGGCGCTGAGGCGGGAGATCGTCGTCGGTCCGGCGGAGGCGAGCGCGCGCGGCGCTGCGGCGTGCGCGGCGGTGGCGGCGGGACTCGCGAGCGATCCCTGCGCGCTCGGCCAACGCGAGGCATCCACGCGCGTGGCGCCCGACGAGGACGACGCCGAGGACTACGACGACGCGTTCGAGCGCTGGATGGAGCGCGAGGCGCAGCTCGAGGAATTCTGAGACGGGAGACGCGATGCTGTACGCCGAAGAACGGGAGCTCGTCTGCGAGTACGCGAAGCGGATGTGGAAGGCCGGGTTCGTGGTCGGATCGGCGGGAAACATCAGCGTGCGCGCGCCGGATCCCAAGCACTGGATCATCACGCCGAGCTCGATCGCGTACGACCTGCTCACGCCCGAGCAGGTGGTGGTGATCGACGAGGACGAGGATCTGGTCGAAGGCGAGCGCGCGCCTTCGTTCGAAACGCCAGTGCACCTCGGTGTCTACCGCGCGCGTCCGGACGTCGGCGCCGTGGTCCACACGCATTCGCGCTACGCGACGACGATGGCGCTCTTGCGGCGGCCGATCGCGCCCGTGCTCGACGAGATGGTCGTCTACCTCGGCGGGCAGGTGGAAGTCGCGCGCTACGGCAGTAGCGGGAGCGAAGAGCTCGCCGGCCACGTGGTGGAAGCCCTCGGCGATCGCTCGGCCGTCTTGCTCGCCTCGCATGGCGTCCTCACGACCGGCAAGGACCTCGCGAAGGCTTTCAAGAACGCAGAGCTCGTCGAGCACATCGCACAGATCGTCGTCACGGCGAGCTCGCTCGGTGGCGAGCTGACGCCGCTGCCGGACGAGGTGCTCGAGGCCGAGAAGGACATGTACGCGATCGTGAAAGGCATGTAACCCGGTTGACAGCTGCGCGGAGGCGGCCGACGCGTCGGAGGAGGCGCGGACGACACGGAACGCGCGCCGCTTCTTCGGACTGCCGAGCCGAGGCTCCGTCGACGACCTGCCGCCGCCGAGCCGGCTACGCCCGCAGCGTCGCTGCATCGCCGCGCTCTCGAATCGTCGCGACGCGTCGCGTCCGGTCCGACTCGTCGACGACCACCGAGCGGGCGCCCGGCTCCGTCAGCCTTCGGCGGGCAGGTCGCGCGCGAGCGCCAGCGAGACGTCTTCGGTGCGCGGATTGAAGACGATCACCACCTCGCCGCGGTCGATCTGGGCCAGCACCTGGCGGCGCTTGTCCTCGAGCGTCGGCTCCGCGTGGCCGTAGTCGGTCCCTTCGCGGAGCACGAACGCGTCGACGAGGCCGAGCAGGGCCTCTCGGCTGAGCCGGTCCGGCGGGACGACGACATGCATGGACGGAGGGTGGACCCAATCGATGACGGACGCGAATCGGCGCGCCGTGCTCGCGCAGCAGCCCCTCGACCAGGCGTTGGGCCGGTGATCCTCCTCAGGCGACCCGGATACTCGCGCACGCAGAGAGAATCGGCCGCTCCACGCATCGCCCACTGCACGCCAAGACTCGCGCGGAGGCGCTGGATCGCAAGCCGGCTCGGCCAGGGCTTTCCAAGGTATCCTGGGAGACGGTGAAGCTGACACCAGGGACCGTTCTCGCCGACCGCTATCGCGCCGAGGAGCGCCTCGGGCGCGGCGGGATGGGTGAGGTGTGGCGCTGCACCGACCTCGAGCACGAGACGCCGGTCGCGGTGAAGGTCGTGCGCGAAGGCCGGCTGGATGCGGTGACCGCCCGGATGTTCCGCGACGAGGTGCTGGCGATGGCCCACCTGCGTCATCCGGGGATCGTGTCGGTCTACGACCTGGTCCGCACCACCGGCGACGACCTCGCGCTGGTGATGGAGCTGCGCCCGGGCGAGCCCCTCTCGCGCGGCGGCCGCCGTCCCTTCGCCGCGCTGCGCCCCATCCTGCTCGCGATCCTCGACGCCCTGGCCCACGCACACGCGCGCGGCGTGCTGCACCTCGACATCAAGCCGGACAACGTGCTCGTAGCCGACGAGGGGGGACGCGTCCGAGTCAGCCTCCTCGACTTCGGGATCGCCCAGGCCTGGCGGAGCGGGCCGCAGATGGCGTCGCAGCGCGACGCGGTGATGGGCACCGTTCCCTACATGGCGCCCGAGCAGCTCATGCCGGAGGCGGGCGGGCTCGGACCGTGGACGGACCTCTACACGTTCGGCGCGATGACCTTCCACCTCCTCTCCGGCCGCCGGCCCTTCGAGGGGCAGGAGCCCGCGGTGCGCATCCTCAGCCCGCCGCCCCGCTTCGCCGCCGCACGCCATGGCGCGCCCGAGGCGATGAGCGCGCTGCTCGCCACCTTGATGAACCCGATGGAGCGAGGCCGGCCCACACACGCGGCCGACGTGATCGCCGCCTTGCGCGCGATGCCGGACGGATCGAGCGCCGGAGCACGAGGCGAGCGCCGGCTCGGCCGCGGCGCGCGACGAGAACCGGGACGTCCCCGCGGGTGCGGTGACCTCGGTACGGATCGGAGCGGTGGGAGGCGACGAGGGCCCGGCCGGCCCGGACCCCGCGGCGGAGCGGCCGGAGGCGGAGGCGTACGAGCCCGGAACCGGCGTGGCCCCGCAGGTCACACGTGTGAGCGCGAAGGCGGCGCGCGCGCCCGAGCCCGCAGCGTCCCCCGAGGTCACGAGCGCCGACGAAGAGACCGAGGCCGCTTCACGTGTGGACGCCAGGCGGGACACCGGGAGCCTGAAGCATCCGAACGTCACGCGCTTCAGCCCGAAGACCGGCGCGGCCGCGGCGAACGTCCCACCGACGAGCGACCGGCCTCCGATTGATACCGGAAACCCAGACCACTCCGACGTCACGCGGGGGACGAGGAGGCCGCGGCGACGCCCGATGATGCCGGGGAGACCGCGACCGTCGCTATCGAGGACGTGGTCGCGAACCTGCCGGCGCGGGCGAGGATGCTCTCCCCCGAGCCGCGGCCGCTCCCGCCCGCGCCGCCGCCCGACGCGCTCCCGACCGATGAGGAGGATTGAACGGAGCTCCCGGAGGCCGGGGTCTACGCGTTGGTCGGGTTGGTGGAGCCACGCCTGCGGGGACGCGACGCCCAGCGAGCGCGGCTCTGGCACGAGCTCGTCCGCGCGCGACGCGACGGCCGCCCCTGCGTGGTCGCGATCACCGGTCCGGTCGGCACCGGCAAGAGCCGCTTGGCGCGCGACATCCTCGAACGGGCGCACCAACACGGTCTCGCGCACACGGCGTGGACGGCGTGGACCGAGGGAGGAGCGGGAAACGAGGGCCTGCGCGGGCTCTTCTCCAACATCGTCCTCGCCGAAGGCGCCAGCCAGGAGGCTGTCCCCGAGCGCGTGCTCCGCTGGGTCCAGCGCTTCGAGGGCAGCGACGACACACGCTTCGCCCGCGAAGCTGCGCTGGTGCTGGACGCGCCCCGAGCCACCGCCACCGACCCCGATCTGGCGCTGCGCGTCGTCGCCGCTGCGCTGAAGCGAGCCAGCCAGCGTCGCGCGATCGCCGTGTGGCTCGACGACGTCCACTGGAGCCGCGGCGCGGCGCGCGCGCTCGTCGAGCGGGTGCGAGCCGAGGACACGGGGGTCGCGCTGATTGTGACCTCCCCCGAGCCGGTGATCGACGACGCCGACCTGGAGCTCGAGCTCGCGCCGCTGACGGCGGAGGACACGCGCAGCGTCATCACCGGGGTGCTCGACGTCCATCCCGCGCTCGTGGCGCACATCGAATCGCGCGCCGGCGGCAACCCGCTCCTGGCCACCCAGCTCGTCACGGAGCTGGTGGCCGACGAGGCGCTGGAGCGGCGCGACGGCAAGTACACGCTGCGAGCGGGCTACGACACCGCCGTGCTGCCGCGGGATCTGGGGGCGCTCTGGGACGCGCGCGTGGAGCGCTCCGGCGCGGACCCGAGCCTTCTCGGCGCGCTGGCGTTGACCCGCCCTCGCGTGGGCGACGACGTGCTCGACGCGCTGGTGGCGCGCGTGGGGCCGGCGCTCCGCCAGAGCGTCGACCGAGCGCTTCGCGCAGGCCTCTTGCGAAGGCGCGGTCGGGCCATGGAGTGGGTCCATTCTTCGCTCCGCGACCAGCTCTGCGCCGCGCTGCCCGATCCGCTCCGGCGCGCCTACCACGAAGCGGCCGCCGAGGCGCTCGGCGTGCGGATTGGGCGCGAGGACGTGCAGCACGAGCGCGCCGCGCACCTTCACGGCGCGGGGCACATCGCCGACGCCTGCGCCGCGATGGTCGACGCGATTGGGTGGAGCTACCGGCGGGCCGACACGAGCGGCCGCGAGGAGCGGAGTGAGACGCTGCTGGCGTGGGCCGAGGAGGCGTCGCTGGACGGCCATCGGGCGCGCGCGCTCGCCGAGCTGGCCCACGGTCATGCCGCGCGAGGGCACGCCGTTCAGGCGCGCGAGGCCATCGCCCGGGCCCTCGAGATTGAGCGCGCGACAGGGCGACCGAGCGCCGTGGTGGTGTGGCGGAGCGCGCAGGTGGCTCGCTTCGACAACGACCTGGACGCGGCGAGGGAGGCGTCGCTGCGCGCGGTGGAGCTCGCGCACTCTCAGGGAGACGCCGAGGTGGAGTCGCACGCGCTGGGACAGCTCGGTCTCGACGCGCACCGCCGCCGCGACGCGGGGACCGCCCGCGTGCTCTTCGAGCGCGCCGCGTCGCTCGCACGAGACCGCGGTGATCTCGGCACAGAGGCGCGCGCGCTGGTGCACCTCGGCAACACTGCGCCGGTCGAGCACATCGAGCTGCTCGATCGCGCGGTCGATCTCGCACGCCGCGCTGCCGACTCGCGGGTGGAGCTGACCGCCCGCCAGGTGCGCGCCGACGCGCTCTTTCTGGCCGGAGAGCGAGCGCGCGCCCGAGCCGAGATGAGCGACCTCGCCTCGAGGGGGCGGACGCTCGGGCTGCGCCCCTTCGTCATCGTGGTGGAGGTTCAGCTCGTATGCTGGGCGCTGCGCGAGGAGGACTTCGACGACGCCCGCGCGCACCACGCCGCCGCGATCGAAGCCGGCGCCGAGCAAGGCACCGTCGTCGCCCGCTCGATGGTGGCGGCGATGAGCGCGACATTCGCGGCGATGGACGGCGACGCGGAGCGAGCGAGGGAAGCGCTGGCGACGCTGGCGGCGGTGCGGGGCGAGTACGACGAGGACGAGCTGCGGCAGGTGCTCGAGGCGGGGCTCGCGCACGCACGCGGTGAGCTGGCACGCGCGTTCAGCGACGCGCTGCAGCGCTGATCAGGTGACTTGGACGGGTCGGAGCGCCGTGGGTCGGACGCGTGGTTGGACCCGTGGTTCGACGCGGTGAGCCCGGGAGCCGCGGGTCGCGCATCGGATCCAGGCCGCCGGACAGGCGACCGAGGGTCCCTGGGGACGCGCGCTGAAGGTCCGCCGCGAGCGCTCCGCCACCCCGCTTCCGATCCGGGCCCTCCGCGGCGTGCCGCTCAGCCGAAGAGGAGCGCGTCGCACATCAGGTTGCCGTGCCGGGTGACGCGCTCGCCGCGGACCGTGAACGTGCCGATCTCCCCGAACGTCGCGGCGCCGATGAAGGGAGCGCCGCCGATCCGGTCCGAGAACGCCCGCGCGACCGAGTCGGTGTCGCCCTCGATCGCGCCTACGCAGCCCCCGCAGTAGATGAGCACGCCGCCGGCGAGCCGGGGACGGGCGCTCCGTCCGAGCGCGCGAATCGACCACCTGCTCCGTCCGCGCCAGCAAGGACCCGCGGCTCGCCATCATCAGCTCGAGCTCGTCGCCGACCGCCATGTCCGTGAAGAAAGAAACGGCCTGCGTGTCGGCATGAACGACGTGCGGATGGGAGAGCAGATAGCGCGGTACGCGGTGGGTCCGATCCACCACCCGCCCGATCGGCGAGAGGGTCGTCTCCGCGAGCACGACGCCGCCGGTGCGCCGCACGTCCCCGAGCGCGCCGTCCATCCACCCGTCCAGCACCTCCGCCGCGGGGCGGTGATCGATGGTGTAGACGGTTCGACCTTCGCAGCGGGTGATCCGACCGGTGCGCTTCGTGCCGAAATAGCCGCTCACGAAGTCGCCGTAGACCGGCCGGTCGCAGGCCATGGCAACGATCAGGACGCCCTCCGAGAGCTCGGCGTTCGCGTCGAAGACCTTCCAGTTTCCGCCGAGGTCGTCGTCTGCGGCGCTCCCGCCATAGACCATGACGCCTTCGCCCCAGCCCGCGGCCGCCATTCCCTCGAGGACACGCTCCTCGAAGCCCGGCGTGGCGTGCACCAGCGCCGCGTCCGGGCGCCTGCCGAGCGAGCGCTGCAAGCGCCGAACCGCGGCTTCCACCTGCATGCGGGCGTGCGTCGCGTCGGTCGCGACCAGCTCGTGGGCCACGCGGATGCCATCGCCCGCCTCCCAGCCGAGCCCCCACGCGCCCCGCCTGAACCCGAGCGGGGTGAACACGCCCTGGAACGAGGTCGCTCCGAACACTTGGGTGGAGCTTCCGCGGAACCGACTGCGGACGGCATCCAAGTCGGCGTCGACCGTCGCATAAACCAGCATGGACTCGACGTCGCCAGGCGAGGACGAAGAAAGATCGAAAACGCGCACGAGAACCCCCGACGGCAGCGGGTACGAGCTTGCTACCCGAGGTAGAATACGCGGAACGCGAGCAGGGTGTCGACTGTGATCCGGTCGGGCCCGACTGGCGCGCAGCGACGCTGTGATGCCGCTCGAGACACGCGGGCGAGATGGCGATGCGCACGCACTACACGACCCAGGTTCGCGTCCTCCTCTGTCCGCACTGCGGCGGCCCGCTCACCTCCGCCGTGACGGGAGGCTCCGTCCGCTGCACCTACTGCGGGGCGACCAACATGCTGGATCCGCGCGACCCGCGCGTGGCAATCATCGAGACCGGCTGAGCGCCGCGCCCGATCCACCCACCCGTACGCTTCGAAACGGCGGGCCTGTTCGACCGATTCCGCACGCGAAAGAGGTCTGCCCACGAAGGGCATCCGGCGAAGACGGCGCCTACCGCAGCCGGCATCTGCCCGTCGGAGCTCGCCTGCGCTTCGCCTGGGCGCGTGGGAGTCCGACGAGGTGCACCGCGATGAGCGGGGGAGGCTTGCCGCGGGGCGGCACGGCGGACAGGCTCCGGCGCCCGTGACGCCCTTTCGACCCGACACCCCCTTCTCGCCCCGCCGGCTGCCCTTCTTCTACGGGTGGGTGGTGCTCGCGGCCAGCACCTTCGGCATCCTGATGAGCATCCCGGGGCAGACGATGGGGGTGAGCGTCTTCACCGACTCGCTCATCGAGGCCACCGGGCTGTCGCGGCTCTCGCTCTCCAACGCCTACCTCGCCGGCACGCTGACGAGCGGGCTCCTGCTGCCGCGCGGCGGGCGCCTCCTCGATCGCTTCGGCGCCCGCGCCACGGCGCTCGGCGCGGCGGTGGCGCTCGGTGTCACGCTCCTGGTCCTCAGCGTCGTCGACCGGATCGCCACACGGATCGGCGGCGTGTTGCCGGCCGTCTCCGCGGGCACCATGGCGTGGGTCACCCTCGCCGTCGGCTTCACCGCGCTCCGGTTCAGCGGCCAGGGCATGCTGACGATGGTCAGCCGCACGATGCTCGGGAAGTGGTTCGAGCAGCGGCGCGGGATGACCAGCGCCATCAGCGGGATCTTCGTCTCGTTCGGGTTCGCGGTCGCGCCGCTCGTGCTCAACGCGTGGATCGAGGCGACCGACTGGCGCAGCGCGTGGCGCGGGATGGGCGTGGCGGTGGCGCTGGCGATGGGTGTCGTCGCCTGGCTCTTCTACCGCGACAACCCCGAAGAGTGCGGGCTGCGGATGGACGGTCGCCCGGCGCCGGTCGAGGGAAGCGAGGAGGGACCGCCCGAAGCGTCCGTCGACCGCAGCGGAGCGCTGAAGACGAAGGCGTTCTGGTCGGTGGCGCTGGCGCTGGCGGTGCAGGGCATGGTGATCACCGGCATCACCTTCCACATCGTCGACATCGGCGCGGAAGCCGGGCTCGACCGCGAGGAAGCGGTCAGCATCTTCCTGCCGATCGCCGTCTGCAGCACCATCACAGGCGCGCTGGTCGGCTGGCTGGCCGACCGCACGCGGATCCGAACGCTCGTGTTCGTGATGCTCGGCGCCCAGGCGCTCGGCTACGCCTCGACGACCGCCCTCGACACGCCCGTGGGCTTCGCGCTGGCCGTACTGGGGCTCGGCGTGGCGGGCGGGTTCTTCGGTCCGCTCTCGTCCGTCGCGTTGCCGCGCTTCTTCGGGCGGCTCCACCTCGGCGCCATCGCCGGCGTGCAGTCGATGATGATGGTGATCGGCAGCGCGCTCGGCCCCTCGGCCCTGGCGCTCAGCCACGACTTCGCCGGAGGCTACGCGCCCGGCCTCTACGCCATGGTCGCGCTCCCGGCGCTGGTGCTGATCGTGACCTTCGTCAGCGACCACCCCCGCGACCGACCGACCATCCGCTGAGCCGGCGAGAAGCGCCTCGGCGCGCGAGCAGCGTGCGTCTTTTTCCGCGAGCTCCGGCGGTTGGCTCGAGCTGCGGAGATGGAGCACGGACGGGCCGCCCCGCGAGCGCCCGTTCTGTGTGGACGGAGCGCACCGGGGCGGAGCGCGCCGGCTCGAGTCGGATTGGGGCTTCGGGCGCGCTTGTTCGCGCTCGGGCGAAGTGCAACCTTTCCCGCCCGCGGCACGTGCCGCCGTCGCCCGAGGAGGTCTCCATGCAATACCAGCGTCTCGGAAGCACCGGTCTGAAAGTCTCTCGCATCTGTCTCGGATGCATGAGCTACGGCGATCCGACCGCGACGGTCGACGGGAGCACCCTCCGCTGGCAATGGGCGCTGAACGAGGACGACTCGAGACCTTTCTTCAAACGAGCGCTCGAGCTCGGCATCAACTTCTTCGACACGGCCAACGTCTATTCCTACGGCGCCAGCGAAGAGATCACCGGGCGGGCTTTGCGCGACCTCGCGCGACGCGAGGAGGTCGTGATCGCGACCAAGGTCTGGGGACGGATGCGCCCGGGGCCGAACGGCAACGGGCTGTCGCGCAAAGCGATCATGCTGGAGATCGACGCCAGCCTGCGGCGGCTCAGCACCGACTACGTGGACCTCTACCAGATCCACCGGTGGGACGACGCCACGCCGATCGAGGAGACCATGGAGGCGCTCCACGACGTCGTGCGCGCGGGCAAGGCCCGCTACATCGGCGCCTCGTCGATGTACGCCTGGCAGTTCGCCAAGGCGCAGCGCGTCGCCGAGCAGAACGGCTGGACGCGCTTCATCTCCATGCAGAACCACTACAACCTGATCTACCGGGAAGAAGAGCGAGAGATGATCCCGCTCTGCCTCGATCAGGGTGTCGGCTCGATCCCGTGGAGCCCGCTCGCACGCGGTCACCTCGCGCGGCCGCCACAGGCCGCAGCGACCAAGCGCTCCGAGACCGACGGCTTCGCGCAGCGCCTCTACGCGTCGATGGCGGAGGCGGACCAGCGGGTGATCGCCTCACTGGACGGGATCGCGAGGAAGCGAGAGCTGCCCCACGCGAAGATCGCGCTGGCCTGGCTCCTGTCGCAGGAGGGCGTGACGGCACCCATCGTCGGCGCGACGAAGATCGAGCACCTCGAGGCCGCCGTCGGCGCGCTCGACGTGTCGCTCTCGCCGGCGGAGGTCGCGTCGCTGGAAGCGGAGTACGTCCCTCATCCCATCGCGGGATTCGCCTGACGGGACGCGCCCAAGGGCCAGCGCATCCGTCGCACCCGCGACCGAGGCCGACCCTCGGTCGCGCGCCGCGGAGGAGCGAATGCGACCCGGCGCGCGGTCAGCCGAGGCACATGACGAGCGTCTGGCTCGGCGAGATGCAGGCGCCGTAGCTGTTGGCGCTCGACCCGTTGCTCTGCACCGGGTCGAGGAAGCGGACGACGGCGTTGCCCTCGGCGTAGACCTTCATCGAGCCCATCAACGGCGAGGCCTCGTCGCTGTTGCTCCCGCTGATCACGCCGCCGCTGCTGCCGGCCTCGTCGGTGCTGGTGCTCGACATGCTGCACTCGGTGGTGCAGACGTATTTGTTCTTGATCTTGACCTTGTCCGAGTAGTCGTCGGCGTCGTCGTAGCCGCCCAGGCTCGTGTAGGGGATCGTGATGGTGCCGCTCGGGCTCGGCGTGTTGCAGACGTTGGGGAACGCGAGGGTCTCGCCGCCGTCGGTGGTGCAGATGAACATCTCGCTCCTCGCTCAGGCTAGGTGGATCTTCTCGCCCTTGATGGACACTTCGTCGTCGGCTTTGATCAGCGCGCGCTCGCCTTTGATGTGGAACGCGCCCTTGGCGATCTGCCGGATGCGACCGGCTCGCGTCTGAGCCAGCTCTTCGACCTCGCGGTAGGTGTTCTTCACCCGCGTCACGAGCCGCTCGGCGCGCGTCTCGGCGACGCCCACCACGTGCCGCGCCGTCTCGATGGCGGTGCTGACCGTCGCGGCGGCGAAGGTGGTGTCGAGCAGCGCCAGCCGCGCCACCGCCGCGCTGGCTTCGAGCGTCGAAGTCTCGAGCTGCGCGCCGTTCCGATCGAGCGTGAGCGCGTTCTCCCCCGAACGCGCCGGCGCGCCGAGCTTCACCGTCCGCCCTTCGAGCGAAACGCGCCGGCTCTTCACCCGAACCTCACGCGCCGCGTCGAGCTCGATGGTCCCCGGCGCGCTCAGCCTCAGATCGCCGTGCGGCGCGTGGACGACGCTGACGCCTTCCTCCGGCCGGTGCTCGAAGAGGAGGCGTCCCTCCCCGTCGCGGACCGTGAGCACGCCTCCCTCGAGCTGCGCGCTGGCGCCGTCGTCTGCCCGGACCGGCTCGGGCGCTTCGCGGAGCGCGCTCAAGACAGCGATGGCCCAGGCGCCGGAGCTCCCTCGCGCCACCAGGAGGCGATCGCCGGCCCGCGGCTCGTAGCCCTGCACCGCCAGCGCGGCGACGGCGCTCTCGCCGTCCTCGAAGCGCACCACCGCCTTGGCACCGCTCGGCGCCAGCACCGTCGCCGGGGCGATGTCGGCGGGCGCCTGCTCGAGCTCGTTCGCTGCGTTCGTCCCCATCGTCGTGCCTCTCACGCCGGTTGCCCCGGCGAAAAGTCCTCGGCTCGCGCCCGGTCCGGGTCGGTGCGCTTGACCGCCTCGAGCTCCGCGTGACGCCAGTTGGCGCCGTCGTCGCGGATCCGATGCAGCGACGCGCCCGTCAGGTCGGCGTCCGAGAAGTCGGCCATCTCCAGTCGCGCGTGATCGAGCCGCGCTTGCGGGAGCTTGGCGTGATCGAAGCTGGCTTTGCGGAGATCCGCCTCGGCGAGCTGCGCATGGTCGAGGCGCGCCAAGAGGAAGCGCGCGCCCGACGCCTTCGCTTTGGCGAAGCGCGCCTTGCGCAGATCCGCGCCCGAGAAGTCGGCCTCCGTCAGGTCGGCCTCCACGAAGACGGCGCTCCGCGCTTTCACGCCGGCCAGCTTCGCGCGAGAGAGATCGGCGCCGGCGAAGCAGACCTTGGTGAGGTCGGCCTCGCGGAGATCCGCGCCCGCCAGGTTCGCGCCCACGAAGTCCGCGTCGACGAGGATGACGTCACGCAGATTCGCGCCCGCCAGGTTGGCGCCCTTCAGCGAGCAGTGATCGAAGTCCGCGCCCGAGAGCGTGGCGCCGCGCAGGTCGCAGCCGTCCAAGTCCCCCACCTGCACCTTCGCGCCGCGCAGCACGGTTCGATCCAGGAGCGCGCCCGCGAACGACGCCCTGTAGAGGTTGGCGTCGCTGAGATCCGCCTCGGTCAACGTCGCGCCCTTCATCACCACGTCGGCCATGTCGGCGCCGCTCATCTGGGCCCGATCGCAGCGCGCGCGGGAGAGATCGGCGCCGGCCAGCTTGGCCTCGCGCAGATCGGCGTCGCTCAGATCCGCATCGGTGAAGTCGCAGCCGCTCAGGTCCGCTTTCGCGAACGCGGCGCCGGCCAGCTTGCAGCGTGCGAAGACAGTTCCGGCCAGCCCGTCCGTGGCGATGCGGCCTCCGGTCAGGTCCGCGCCGGCCACGCTCGCACCCGCGAGCACGGCGCCGTCGAGCTTCGCACCCTCCATGCGCGCGTCGGTGAGGTCGGCCTCCCGGAGCACGGCGTCGGTCAGGTCGGCGCCCTGGAAGTCGGCCTCTCGCAGATCCGCCTTCGCGGCGCTCGCGCCCTTCATCCGCGCACCGACGAAGCTCGCCTTGCGCGCCTTGGCGCCGAGGAGCGAGGCCCGCGCGAGGTTGGCGCCGCTCAAGTCGGCACCTTCGAGAAAGGCGTCCTCCAGGTTCGTGCGCGAGAGATCCATCCCCGCCAGCTTGGCCCCTTCGAGCCGGGCCCGCTTCAAGCTCGCGGGGACGCCCTCCAGCACCGTGAGATCCGCGCCGGCCAGGCTCGCGCCGCGGAGCTTGGCCCGGCGGAGGTTGGCGCCGTCGAGGGTGGCGCCTTTCAGCGAAGCCTGGGTCAGATCCGCGCCCGTCAACGTCGCGTCGCTCAGGTCCGCGTCGTCGAAGATGGCCGCCTTGAGCCGCGCCCGAGCGAGGTTGGCGCCGCCCAGATCGGCGCCGGTGAACGACGCCGCCTCCAGCCACGCCTCGCCGAGATCCGCGTCGGCCAGGTTGGCGTCGTCCAGGCTCGCGCCGCGCAAATCCAGCATGCCGAGCGTGGCCAGCGTGAAGTCCACGCCTTCCGCCGAGAGGCCGACCGCCTTGGCGCCGGTCAGCACCGTGCCCTCGCCGAGCACGCACTCGGAGACGAGCATCACTTCGACCAGCTGGGCGTTGCTCAGGTCGACGCGCTCGAACGAGACGCGGGTGAGGATGCTGCCGAAGAGGTTCGCGCCCTGCATGTTGCAGTCGACGAAGCGCACGTCGTTAAGCACCGTGCGGGCCAGGACGACGCCGCTGAGATCGACGCCCTCGACCACCACGTCGGAGAGGAGCTGGTTCTCCTCGAGATGCTTCAGCAACGCCTCGCGGGACTCGATCCGGGTCGCGCTCATACCCGCCCCTCCAGCTTGGTCCCCGACACGTCGGCGAGCTCCCACTGCGCGCCGGCGACGCGTGCCCGGAAGAGCTCCGCGCCGAAGAAGCTGCTGCCTCGCAGATCGGCGTCCTCGAGGTTCGCGTCCATCAGGTTCGCCTTCATCAGGTCGCTGCGCTGGATGAGCGCGCCGTGCAGGTTGGCGCCGATGAAGCGCGCCTTCTTCAGCGGACAGCCCGCGAAGACGGCGGCGACGAGCTGCGCGCCGGTGAAGTCGGCTCCGCTCAAATCCGCGAATGAGAAGTTCGCCTCGGGTGCGATCGCGCCGAAGAAGCGCGCCTTCTGCGCCTTGGCGCCGCGGAACACCGCCTTGTCGAAGCGCGCGCCGTGACCTGCTCGGAGCTTGGTCAGGTCGCACTCGGTGAAGTCCGCGCCCTGCGCGTAGGCGCCGGAGAGGCGCGTCTCGACCAGGCTCGCGCCCCGCAGCTTGGCGTTCGCCAGCCACGCACGGCTCAGGTCGGCGCCGTCGAGCACGGCCTTCTCCAGCACCGCCTGCCGGAAGTCCGTCCGCGCGCCCTCCACCTTGCTCAGATCCGCGCCCTCGAAGAGGGTGCCGACCATCTTGGCGTCGTCGAGCACCGCCTCGCCGAGCTTGGCCGACGAGAGGCGCGCGCTGTCGAGCACGGCCTTCGAGAGAATCGGCGCCGATCAAGCTCGCGCCCTCGAGATCCGCCGCGTCGAAGCGCGCCCGCGCCAAGGTCGCGCCGTCGAAGCACGCCCCGCGCAAAATGCAGCGGCTGAACACCGCGTCCACGAGGATGGTTCCCTCGGCGACCGAGAGCCCGCTCGAGATCCTCGCCCGAGACGTCGACGCCGGTGAAGTCGCCCTCGATGGGCCGCCCCTCCGCAAACGCCATCAGGAGCTTCTCGCGCAGCCCCGGCTCGGGCGCGTCCTCCTCGTCGTCGCGCGCCAGCTTCGCGCGCATCTTCTGGACCTCGGCGGCGTCGCGGAGGACCTGCTGCACCTCCTCGGGCACCTCCATCCCCGCCTTGGCGAACGCCTCCTCGATCTTCTTCGGATCCGGCCCGCCTTCTTCGACCTCGCGCGCCTTGGCCTCTTCGGCCTGCGCGCGCAGCTGGCTCAAGTCCATCCCCTGCTCGGCGAGCTGGGCGAAGATGCCGTCGAGCATCGCGGCGGCGTCGGGCGGCGGCTCGGGCTCGGCCTGCGGCGCCTCGGGCTCGTCCTCCTCGGACGCGTCCACCGCGATCTCGGCGATGGTCCCGTCGACCACGCCGCCGGCGGTGGTGCGCGCCGCGACCTGCTCCAGTAGCGCGCTCAGGCGCGGGTCGCCGGCCATCGTCTTGCGAAGCCGATCGAGCGCGATGGTGTGGACCTCCTCGTCTTCCTCGGGGCGCTTGGGCTCGAACCCCGACTCCTCGAGCTGGCGCAGCCTCAGGTGCGCCTCCATCCGCTCGCGGCAGCTCTCGGCGGAGCGCCCCGAGTCGATGGGATCGTGCATCAGGAAGAGGCGCTCGACGTCGGTCAGCCGATCGTCGGCCACCTCCGCCGCGCCCCGCCAGACGCAGCAGATCTGCCCGGCGTCGGCGTCGATCGTGATGGTGTCGAGGACGAGCGGCACCTCGTCGAAACGCGCTCCCTGCTCCGTCTCGCGCTGGATGAACCCGCGCGGCCTGAGACCCGGCAGACGGGTGCGCACGAAGGGCTGCCCCGGCCGCAGGTGGCGGAGGGAGATCTCCTCGTTGCCAGCCCAGAAGCGACGGCGAAGTCGCTGGTCGGCGGGCGCGCCGAAGTAGAACGAAGGGTCGAAGTCGACCGGCAGGTAGGGGAAGCGCTGCTCGGCCCAGCTCGCGTCGTAGGTGCCCGTCTTCTCGAGCCGCTCTGGCCATGTAGCCGGCACCGGGAAGGCGCCCGCCGGCGCCGGCGCGTCCTTCGGCGAGGCGATCGGCCGCTGCATGCTCTCGAGGTTCGGCAGCGGCACGATCCCCTCAATCTCGGCCGTGCCTCGCCCGAGCGGGTTGTTGCGCACGGACGGCCCGCCAAACGCGCGCTCCCAGCGGAGCGGCATCGACTCGAAGGGAGCAGGCTCCGAAGGCTTCTTGCCGAGCAGCCCGCCGGTCCAGTGGCGGTCGCCGAAGACGCCGATGCCCTTCTGGACCGGGCCCACCGAGAACGCCACGGCGCTCACCGGCGTCGGCGCCGTCGGCGGGTGGCAGGTGCCGGCCAAGAGGCACTCACCGGCCGGCTTGAGCAGCGCGAAGTCGCTGTCGAGGCGAACGCTCTGCTCGGGGTCGTCGTCCCAGAAGACCGGCCCGTGGCACTGCTTCTGCTGCTTCGCGAGGGTGGCGAAACCGCGGTCGACGATGTCGAAGGTCGCCTTGGCCACCAGGATCATCGACGTCTTCGGCGGCCGCAGAGGCCACGTCAGGTAGCCGAAGGTCATCGGCGTCGCGTGGATCAGAATCCATCGCCCGTCCTTTGCGGAAGCTTCCATCGTCGCGCCGCTCTCAGATGAAGGTGACCAGCTGGAAGTCGCTGATCGACACGCCGTCACTCGAGACCTCGACCGTGCCGCCACCGGGCGGACCGGTGAGCTCCACACCGTCCGAGCTCATCTTCATCGAGCCGCCCACGGGCGTGATCGACGCCGTGAGCTGCTCCGCCTCCATCTTCACCTGCGGGCCGAGGAAGGCCGGGCTGGACTTGAGCGCGTCCGGGCCCACCGGCGGGGTGGCCACGCCCATGCCGAGCGTGACGCCGTCCTTGTCGATGCTGATGACCCACGGGCCGACGGAGAGGGTGATGGCCTCCTTCGCGACGAAGCTGCCCTGCGTTCCGATCTCGACCTCGTTGGCCAGCGTGTAGGTCGGATCCATCGGTGGCGCCTGCACGATCGCCAGCGGCTCCACGTCGTCGCCACCGCCCTCGCCTTCGGCCGCGCCCTCCGCCGCGTCCGCCGCCGCGAACATGGCGTCCAGGAGCGACTGCACCGCCTCCTCGGTGGGGAGGTCCTCGGGGATGCGGCCGATGCGCGCTTCACCCTCGGGCGACATCACGCGGACGCCGGTCGTGCCCTTCACCGACACCTCGGTGGTGACCATCTGCGCCGTGTTGCCCGGGTCCGGCAGCACCTGCCCGATTTTCAAGCCGGCGCTGCCCTTGATCGCCACCTCGCCGAAGGTGGACTTGAGCTCCACCGAGGTGCCGGCCTCCATGGTGACGCTCTTGTTGCTCGCCACGTCGACCTTGCCGAGGGAGCTCATGCCCGCGCTGGCGAGACCGGCGACGCCGAGGGTGGCCGCGCCGAAGACCTGCGTGTTGAAGGGGCTGCAGAAGAGGAGCCCGGCCATCCCGTAGATGGAGCAGAAGGCGGGTGTGGCGATGTTCAAGCCGCCCTTGGCGTGCACGTTGACGCCGGCCGCCGGCGCGCCCTCGATGCCGGCCACGTTGGTCGCCATCGCCGCCAGGTTCGCCGCGAAGCCCATGGCCGTCAGCGCGTTCCCGGTCGTGATCAGCTCGCGGGCGGTGCTGTCCTTGTTGGTCAGGATGGTCACGCCCGCCGTCTTCACGTCCAGCAGGCCCGCGACCACGGTGTCCGCGATGGCCCAGGTCGTCGCCACCTGATCGCAGCCGTTGGTCACGTCGCCGGACGCCGGTGGCGCGTCGATGCCGACCTGGGGCTGCTGCATGGTCGGCTGCGCGTCGTAGCCGGCGATGATCTTCACGCCGCCGGTCGCCGCCACCGTCGCGCCGCCGGTGGTCCCGGCCGTGATGCCGACCTTCGCCGCCGTGTAGATGTTGTCCGTCTCGCTCACCACGCGGAGCGGGCCCTGCGAGTTGGCGGTGAAGGTGGGCTTGCCGGCCGTCGCCGGATCGTATGCCGTCAGCCAGACGTGGCCGTCGGTCAGCACGCTGAAGCCGTCGTGCCCGGCGCTCACCGCCGTGAGCCCCACCCGCATCTTGGTGTAGGGGCTCGGGATCTCGACCTGGAGATACTCCGGAGTGGTCACGAGAAGCTCACCTCCTGCCCGTCGAGCTTCAACGACTCCGCCGACGCTTTGACGGTGGAGTCGCCCATGGCGAGCTCGGCGGACTCCATGTCCACGGTCGCGGTGGGCCCGGACGAGCCCACCTGGATCTGCACGCTCTCGGCCGTGATCTTCAGGACCGGCGCGCTGGCCTCGGCGCCGGAGAGGATCTTCACGCCTCCCGCGGCGGTCATGGCGATCTGCGGCTGCTCCGCGCCCGGCTCGGGCGGCGTGGCCACCGGCACGTCGTTCGGCGCCTCGTCGGTGATCACCTCGGTGATGCCGACGCCCGGCTCCACACCGGACTCCAAGAGCCCCATCGACATACCTACCGTCGCGCTCACGCCGAGCGTCGCGTTCGACTTGAACGAGACGGCGCCCTTCTTGGCGACGATGTTCACCCAGCCCATGCTGGTCAGGTCGAGGTTGACGGTCGCGCGCGCCTCCACGCTGCCGCCGTTGGCGGATACACCCTTGGGCGCCTCGGCCTTGAGCGAGCCCTTTCGCGACGCGACCTCGATGCCGACCGCGCTCCTGAGCGACACGGCCGAGACCGAAGCCTGGATCAGCGCGCCCATGTCGACCGGACCGATGGCGGACATGCCCGCGTCGACGCCGGCGATGGCGCCGGTGGCGATGCCGCCGAAGACACACGCGAAGGCCGAGCCGAGGAGCGCGCCCGGTACACCCCACACGTTGACCGTCCGCTCGGAGCCCATCAGCACGCCCGCCTCGCCGGCGAAGGTCATCCCGGGCGGCGTGGATGCGCCCGCCGCGCCACCGATCATGCTGTAGAGGTTTGCACCGGCCCCCGCGAAGTTCGCGCACTGGCCGATGGTGGTCATCAGCTTGTCCATCTTGCCGGAGGGCATCGCGCTGCCGCTCAGCACGGCCGCCATGGCCCGGTCCATGGCGTTGAGCCCGAGCGCGGCCGCCGTGTCCACGGTGGTCCACCAGGTGCCCCAGTTGCCGGCCGTGGTCGCCGCCTGGGTCTCGGCGGACAAATCGTTCTCGGGCGACCCGACGGGCACCGTGCCGGCCTGGATACGACTGTCCGCGATGACGACCACGCCGCCGTCGGCCGCCAGCTTGAAGCCGGACTTCGCCTCCGTGCCGGTGCCGAAGACGACGTTGCTCGCGGCGACGAAGCTCGTCGGGCCGGACATGCTCTGGAGCCACGACTGGCCTTCGGACTGGATGGTCAGCGTGCCGCCGTTGTCCGGGCTGCTCCCGCCGCCGCGAGCCTGTACCCAGACGTGATCGTCGGTGTGCGCCGTGAAGCCGTCGAAGGCGTCGCCGGGGTAGCCCTTGCCCGCGTGCCAGACGTGCTTCGGATCGGCGGTGGTGACGGCCATCCGAAGCCACTGGAAGGCCGCGCTCCCGTCGGACTCGGTCTCGTAGCTCGTCCCACCTTCCTCGAGCTGCTGCCTCACGGCTTGCGGGTCGGACATCAGCACATCTCCACGCGCATGGCTTTCGAGAAGAGGGTCATGCCCATGTGGCGCAGGTCGTTGCCCGGACCCTTCAAGGTCACGCCGAGCGGGGTCACCTTGAGCTGCACCGGACCGGCCGGGCCGCCGGTGATGGTCACGCCCTCGGCGCTGATCTTCATGTTGGGGAGCGCCGGGTCGATCGCTTCGCCGGCCAGGCTCCCGACTTCCACTCCGGCGGGCGTGATCTTCACCCCGTAGGTCTCCGCCACCGCGATGGTGATGTCGGTCATCGCGCTGCCCTGGACCTGCGCGCCCTCGGCGGCGAAGGCCGTCGCGCTGGTCACCGTGGTCGTCGGCGCGGCGAGGCTGACACCGCCCTTGCCCTGCACCAGCGCGCCGCCGACGGTGGCGTTCAGCTCGATGGTGGCGCCCTTGAGATCGACCGAGCTCTTGGGCGAGCCGACGGCCGCCTTCTTGCCACCATCCATCGAGAGCGACGAGATGGAGGAGAGCGACACGCCGCGGCCGCCGAACATGCCCGTCGCCACCAGCGAGTCGAGGCTGGCGTTGATCAGCCCCAGCATGCCGGCGTTGACCGAGCGGAAGGTGGCGCCGGTCATCCCGTAGATGGAGCAGAAGCCCATCGTCCCGGACAGGAACCCACCCTCGGCGAAGAGGTTGATCGACGAGGTCGGCAACACGGGGTTGGCGCCGGCCACATCGTGGATCGTCATCGCCGTCATCGTCGCGGTCTTGACGAACCCGGCGAAGGGCGCGAGCAAGAAGGCGTTGTAGGGGTTGCCGAGCTTGTCGGGGAACTTCTCGTTGTTCTGGGCGAGGTTGCGGAGGGCGATGCCCATCCGGGTCGCGCTGTAGAACATGCCGAAGCCGGCCATCAGCAGGTTCGCCGTGGTCCACCCGAGCTTGGCGTTGGTGAGCGCGGTCGTGACGCTCGCGCCGAACGCGGGCGCGGGCGGGCTGGCGCCCGAGTCGAACTCGTTCAACTGGTCGACGCCGCCGTGGCCGGCGATGAGCGCCACGGCCTTACCGCTCGACATGTAGACGCCGCTGCCGCCGATGAAGTTGAGCCCGCCGTCACCCGCGCCGATGTAGACGTTGTTCGTCGTCGACTGGATCCAGCCCTGCCCCTTCGACTGGAAGGTCATGGTGGAGCCGGCGCTCCGGTTGCGGATCAGGACGTGACCTTCCGTCGTCGCCGAGTAGCCGGCGTGCGTCGGGTCGTGCTGGCTCCCGTCGTACTCCTTGCCCAGCGTGACGTTGGTGTTCTTCGTCGGGACGTGGAGATAGAGGCGCTGGAAGTCGCCGGTCGACGACGAGCCGCCGCTCGAGCTCCCGCCGCCCGACGAGCTTCCGCTCGAGCCGCCCGTCGTCTCGCTGCCGCCGGCTTCCCCGACGTGCGCGGCCTCCTCGAAACGCTCCTCGGCGTCGCGCCCTTCACCCGCGAGCGACGCCGTCTTGTCGATCCCGTGCGCGCTCACTCTGAGCGATCCGCTGGCGGGGCCGGCGGCGGTCGGCGCGAACTCCACCGGCACGTCGAGGCCGACGCCCGCGGGGATCGTCACCGTCCCGCCCATCGACGAGCTGAAGGGTGACGAGGGCGACGTCACGTCGACGTCGAGCGCCGAGCGGCAGTGGTTCTGGACGCTGATGGTCGACGCGCCGTCCTGACCGACATCGACCGTGCCGAAGTCGTGGCTCGTGTCGACGTCGAAGACGCGAATCTGGCCCTCGAACGCGGCCGACGCGGAGCCTCCGTCCCACGCCAGCTCCACCGTGCAGTCGAGCGGCGCCTCTTCGAAGGGCGCCTCGAAGACCAGCCCCAACCGGAGCCGGCGTCCCTTGGCGCGCACCTCGACGCTGGTCGGGCCGGTGTGGGTCGCGCCGTTGGCGACCAAGGTCACGTGCGAGGCGTGCGCGCCGGAGAGGGTCACGGTCGCCGTGACGTGGCGGGCGCCGATCAGCCGGAGCGAGCGCACGAGGCGCTGGCCACCGCCGACGTTGCCCACGTTCAGCGAATCGGCTCCGACGAGCTGGGGCGTTGCGTCCTCCGTCACGCGCTCAACCCGCGTCCTCGAACTCGATCAGGATGCCGCTCTTGGTTTTGATGCGGCTCTTGGTCGAGTCGGCCGACGTGACCGGGCTCGAGGTGTCCGGGTTGGGCGTGGCCCCGACGATCACCGGCCGGTCCGGGTCTCCGTCGAGGTGCGCGATGGCCACCTCGATGCCGATGTGCAGCGGGAAGTGAAAGCCGTAGTCGGGGCCGCTCGAGGTCTGCGACATGCGGACCCAGCGCGACGCGTTGGCGTTGCCCGACTCCCCGTAGGCGTCGTAGGGCATGACCACCTTGTAGCGGCCCTGCTCGTCGATCGGCGCGGCCATTCCCGGCGTCGTGCCGTCGACCACCGCGTGCATGAACCCGTTGATCTTCGGCCTCGGCGCCACGCGCTGCGGCCGGTGCGGGACGCTGTAGGGGATGGCGGTGAAGCCCTGCCGGAAGCCCCCCGACTCGACGCCCGAGGTGTGCTCGACCGAAGTGACCACGTACTCCTGATCGAGATCACCGACCGGGTAGCCGCTCAGCTCGAAGCGATGGCCCGGCGCCAGCGCGCGCAGCGTGGAAGTGCCGTGGTAGACCTCGCGCTCGACCTGGAGCTGCTCGGCCCGCACCTGCGCCAGCATCGCGCCCTCGCTGGGATCCTTGATGTGCTCGCCGTAGTAACGCTGCGTGCCGAAGCCGGTCGCGGTGTCCGCGTCGGCCTCGCCCTCCGGCTTCACCTGCGGCGTGCGCCAGTTGTAGTCCTCGAGCCGGACCTTCTCGGGGCGGACCTTGTAGCGGCGCGAGAGCGAGAGGACGTGGCCACCGTCCTCGACGCGCGAGGTCGCCTCGGCCGCGAATGGGATGGTCTCGAACTCGTCCAAGGGCGCGAACGCGTTCTTGGAGTCGCCGAGGATCATCACCTCGCCGTCGGGCCCCTGCTCGAAGAAGTAGAAGATGCCCCAGTGCTCCATCAGCCGGCTGAGGAAGGCGAAGTCGGTCTCCGCGTACTGCACGACGTAGCTGCGGACCGGATAGGTCGCGTCCAGGCGCAGCTCGTGGGGCACGCCACTGTCGCCCAAGACCGCGGCGAGGATCTGCGAGACATCCTTGTCCTGGAAGACGCGCGAGTTGAAGGGCAGCGTCGTCTTCCACAGGCGCGGCCGGAGCACCGCCTCGTAGAGCGCCTCGTCCGGCGAGGTCATCGAGCGCAGCTCGATCTCGGACAGGATGCCGTGGATCTCGGCAGCCGGCTGCCCCGCGGAGGGCGAGAGCTCGAGCCGGCAAGGGTAGCGGAGCATGTCCTGCACCGCGTCCGGGCTCAGGCCTCCGTCCACCTGCGAGCTGAGCTCGATCCGATACTCGTAGAGGGTATCGAGCGCTTGGCGACCAGACGCTCGAACGGGATGCAGATCCCCGGCGGCGATCTCGCCGCTCCGGGTCTCGAAGGTGAGGTTTTCCTCGGTCGGATCGGCCACGTCATCCTCCCCGGCGTTGCGCCGGCGGAAGCCTAACGCACCGCGGGTCGACGACGCACCATCTCCCTACCGATTTTCTCGAACGCGGACCCGCTCTCGTCTCTCCAGGCCGTAGCAACCGGCACGCTTCGGTTTCGTGGATACCACCGAGAGGTTCGTTCGCGCCGACGCCGCACGAGCGCGCTCGCCCCTCGTGGGCACCGCGGGCCCCCGGCGCCAGGGTCGTCGCCGCGTGACGGGGGAAGCTCGGCCCCGAGGCATGCGCCGTAGCCTCGCCAAGTCCGCCCGAAGGGCCCGTGCTCGATGATCACGGAACCATCATCTCGGCTCCCGCCACTCCCGTGATACCCGCCACGGATGCGCGAAGCGACCATCGCCACGCCGACCCAACGCGCGAGGAGCCCTCGTCGAGGGAAGCAGGAAGATCCTCGCCCCGTGCCGGAGGCGCGCCGGGGGCCGTCTTCGACGCGGAGGCCGGCTTTCCCGGCGGTCCCCGGCCTCGACCGATCCCTCGCGCAGCGCGCGCTCGGGCTCGTGCTCTCGGCCGCGAAGGTGGGCCCCGGACGACCGCAGCCCAAGCTGGAGCGCGTGCTCCGAGCGGCGGGGGTGCTCGACGAGCTTCCGCACGAATGGGATGACCCGGCGCACTTGGAGGCGCTTCCGTGGGGATCGGAGCCGCTCCACTTCGAGCCGCCCGAGCTGCCCGCCGGCTATGACGGCCCCTGGCCGCAGGAGGCGATCTGGACCCCGGACATCGCGCCGTCGGTGCTGAACGTGAGCCACGAGGATGCGCGTGATCACATCCTCTTCACGGCGTGCCGCTACCTCGGGCAGCTCACGTTGCTCACGCCGCTCGCCGCGGTGAAGCCCGCTTCGGACGACGCGTGGTCTCGGTCGACGATGGGGAGCTGGCTCGCATCCTGACGGAGACATCGCTCGCGCAGTTCCTGGAGCCGACCCTCGATGAGAGGGACCGGCACGACTTCGCGTCACTCCTGGAGAAGGCCGACCCGACCCGCTTCGCGAAGGTGGACTGTGCTCCGATCGTGCCGGATCGCACGTACCCCGGCGTGTACATGGCACCCACCGTCACGCTGCTCGAGCGGGAAGCACGAGGATATCGGCCCGTGGCCATCCGAGTGGGCGAGCGGGTGGTCCGGCCGGACGATGGTGCGGATTGGACGCTCGCGAAGCTCTTCGCGCTGCAGAACATGCACGTCTTGATGACCATCGTGATGCACCCGCGGCTGCATCTCCCGCTCGACGTCGTCAACGCCGTGTCCCAGACGCTGCTTCCCCGTGGCCACGTCTTGAGCAAACTGCTGGCGCCGCACCTGCGATTCACCCTCGGGCTGCACCGAGCGCTCGTCTATCACCGGCGTTCGATCTTCCACAACTCGCAGCGAGAGCTGTACGGGGCGTACCCCTTCGACGCGCTCGGGATCCGGCGAGCGTTCGAGATCGGGATGAGGGGCGTGCCCGGCAACTCCGCGTATCCCCCCTACCGATACGACGCGGTCCTCCGCGACAACGGGACCCCGTACGCGCGCTACCGCCGCGACTGGTTCGAGGCGATCTTCGAGCTGGTGTCGGCCGTCTGCGACGAGGTGCCCGGCGACGATCCGGTCGTCCGACGGTGGGCCGACCGAATCCACGCCTGGCTTCCCTCGTTCCCTGACGGAGGACGGATCTTCGAGCCGGGGGAGCTCGCGCGCGCCGTGTCGATCTTCATCGCGACGGTGAGCGTCTTCCATACGGCCGACCACCACAGCTACGCGAACATCGACATCCGCAAGATGCCGTTCCGTCTGCGCGTTCCGCCACCGTCCGCGGAGCCGACCCGCTTCACGTCCGAGGCGTTGGTCTCCCGCGAGGACTTCCTGCGTCACCAGCTCTGCCACGCAATGTTCTTCGCGCCGGTGATCATCACGCGGCTGAGTGATGTGAGGTACCGCGTCGGCCGACCCGCGGGCCGAGCCGCCGAGCAGCGCTTCCGAGATCGCATGTGCGCCCTGGACACGAAGTGGGAGGGGCGAGGCTTCCCGGCGAGCCACCAGATCGCGAGCAGCTTGCAGTACTGAGTGCGTGCGCTGCTGGCGTGTCTGATCGAGCACCGCCACCTCGTCGGATGTTTGCCAGACGCTGCGAGGAAACCCGGATCGGACTTCCGGGCGCCGGCACTGAGATTTCGTTCTGGTTCGCTCTGCGCTACAAGTGTCGCGATGCGACGCGTCGCGTACTGTCTGCTGAGTCTCGTCGCCAGGTGCGGCGCGCGCACGGCCCCGTCGATCGGAGCGTGGGACGCCGCGGTCGCGCCGCCCGACGCGAGCGACGACGACGACGACGACGACGACGAGAGCATTCCACCCTCGGATGCCGGCCCGCCACCGCCTCCGTGCCTACCCGTGCTCGCGCCCGGAGAAGTCCGCTTCTTGGTCGAAGCGTTCGGTCCGCCCAGAGGAGACGCCGACAGCCGCCGCCGTCGGTCAGGCCGCCGTGGGGCGGGTGCGCGAGATCGAGGCGCGGTGGTGTCCGGGCCGCGCCGAGCCCCCGCCGCCCGAGGTCGCGAAGAGGAGGCGAGGTAGGCGCCGCTCATCGCCACATGCGCCGGTGTGCGCGCGTGCGTCCGAGGGTCGCCAGCACCTGCACCTCGACGGTCACGGCGGGCTCCGCCTCGATGCGCAACACGCGCGCGTCGAGGTGCAGGTGGGGTCGGCGCACCTCCTCGGGCAGGCCCGGGAGATCCTCGAGACGGATCACGCGCACCGCGAGCCCTTCCGCGTCGGGCGCGAAGACTCGGACGATTTCCCAATTGCGCCGCGACGCCCGCTCCGCGAGGAGCGCGACGAGCTGGCCGTCGTCGGTGACGACCATGCGCCGGGTCTCGCTGCACCCGAGCGTGGTCGACCAGAGGGGCGCACCTCCGCATCGGTCGCCGGTGAAGACCCGAACGCTCCGCAAGCACGCCACGCCGCTCGCAGGGCTCAGGGTCACCGCGATCGAGCGCTGCCCCGCGGCGGAGGCTCGACACTCGGCGCGCGCGACGCTCGGACCGAGGGCACAGAAGACGAGCAGCCCGAGGGTGGTGTGAATGATCATCGTCTCCCATGTTGCCACGAGCGCGCGATCCGTGACCGATGGGTGTAGGCCGGTGAAGCTCCCGGGTCAGGCCGTGGGGGAATCCTCCGGCGCCCCTGCGGACGCTCGTGCACGCTCTACGAGCACTTCGACGATCGTGGCGAGGACCTGTGCGATCCGACGCGGCGCGCTCCGCGATGCGCATCACGACTCTCGCCTCGCACATCTACTCGCAGGCCACGAGCTCCAACAGGTCCGACTCGCGTCCATACATCGCCAGGATGGTCTCGAGCTGTCCATGAATGTCGTCGAGGGTCTCGTCGGCCCTCGCCGTAGCGCTCGTGGAGCCTGGTGTATTGGCGACGCACAAGTACTTCGAAGCGCCGCATGCGTCGATCACGTCGCAGTCACCATTCACGCTCGTGTCGCCTTCGAGCGCGAGGTCTCCGTAGTAGCCCGCGCCATCGATCAGTACGATTCGGACGTCTTCTGCTCGACTGTCGAGCACGGCCCGATACGGATCGGCGCTGCGGCGACCGAACACCGCGATATCGGCCCTGGCGCCCACTTCGAGGCGGCCGATGTAGTCCACCAACCCCACCGCGTCCGCGCTTCCTTCCGTCGCCATTCGCCAGAGTTGCTCTGTCGTCAGCGCGTCGATGCTCTCCGCCTGTCCGTACTCGTAAGCGAAGCGCATCTCCGACAGCATTTCGTCCTCTCCGGAAACGGTCCAGTCGGGTCCGAGGCCGACGGGAATGCCCAGCGAGAGCATCTCTGCAATCGGCGCCGTCGCGCCGTACAGAACCATGTTGCTCGATGGGGACCAGACCACGTGCGCACCGGTGTCGACCACCTCCATGAGCTGCGCGGTCGTCAGGTCCATCGAATGGATCAAGAGACCGACACCCGAGTACATTCCGTCCTCGGCGAGCAGGTCGGTGCCCATGTGCCGGTTGGTGCGTGTATCGCGACCCGCGAACGACTCGAACTCCTCGAGAAGGTGATCGCCGCCCACTCCCTCCTGCATGTGAACGGCGTAGCGCGTGGTCGGGCTCGTCGGATCGGTGAAGTTCGCTACGAGGCCGGCGGCATCGGAGTCCGTGATGTCGCGGACGGATGTGATCGTCGTCTGCATGTGGTCGTACGGGTTGCCGTCCGCGCCGTTCGGCAGGCCATGCTGGTGGTCCGCGTTGCGTGCCAGCCGATCCAGGCACGAGCGGTCGAAGCTCTGACCCTGCACGGTCGTGGTCGCGTGAATGATCGAACGTAGCTCTCCCCACTTGGCGCCCGGACAGATCCGATCATTCTGGTTCCGACCGTCGGCGTAGGGCGCGATGTGGTCCTCGTAGCTGACTACGTCCGACCACGTGTACCGGTTGTCGTAAGTCTCGGTCGCCACCCACTCGGGGAGGAAGTCGTACGTGAGGTGGTTGTGTGCGTCGACGAGACCGGGGCTGATCACCCCCATCGTATCGATGACCGTTACCGTGTCCGCGCCGGGCGTTCCGTCGCAGCTCGTGGCGACGCAGCGGATCTCGCCGTCGACGATCAACACCTCTCCGTCGTCGATGGGACCGTCGGGGGTGAGCACCACTCCGCGAAGCAACAGGCCGCCGCTGCCCGTTCGAGACACCACCGCCGGCGGCGAGGGCTCGCTCCCCGTCGACGGCAATGGGCCGGCGTCGGTACCCATCCCCGCATCCGTGCCCCCGTCGTCGGCTGGTCCGGCATCACGGGTGCCGCCGTCCCCCGGTCCCGCGTCACCGTACGACCTCCCGTCGCATCCCGACAGTGCGACGACGACGACCAAGACCCAGATGCGAAGCGAAGTGTTCATCGCGACTACGATACATCCGGGCCGGAGCCCCTGCGATCCGGCCGTGCAACCTCTCCGAGGCGGCCAAGCGTCTCCATCGACCTGCGCAGCATCGTATTCCGGCGTTCGGAAGAGCACCAGATGCGATGGTCATGGACGGTGCGCGGAGCTCTGAGGTGTAGGCCGGATCAAGCTCCCGGGTCAGGCCGTGTGGTCGGCTTCGCGGTACGGCTGCGCTCGCAGTGCGGCTCTCTCTTCCGATCCGTCGCCGAGCCGCCTACCATCGTCACCCGATCTCGACGCGGCGCCGCGGCGCCGGCGCCACCCCCATAGAGCGGCGGGCCCACCGACGATGACGACCCAGCAGACTTACTCCTTCGACCGCAACCCCGAGGACAAGCGGAGCGCCGAAGGCCAGATCGAGGTGCTCAAGACCGCGCTGCTGGTCGCGCCGAAGGATCCGGTCAAGCGCTACATGCTGGGCAAGGCGTACCGAAACGCCGAGCAGCTCGCCCCGGCCATCGAGAACCTCGAGAAGGCGGTCTCGCTGCGCCCCGAGTACGGCCTCGCCCACTACCAGCTCGGGCTGGCCTACCTGGAGAAGGGGCAGCTCGAGCCGGCCGCCGAGGGCTTCGCCAACGCGACCAAGCACAAGCCCGACCTCTTCGACGCCTGGTACTGGCGCGGCCACACCCAGAACATCGTCGGCCAACATCGCGAGGCCGCCGAGGCGTTCGAGAAGGTGCTCGAGAAGGAGCCCGAGCACGA
Source organism: uncultured Pseudomonadota bacterium (assembly GCA_963832725.1). Classification (GTDB taxonomy): domain Bacteria; phylum Myxococcota_A; class Polyangia; order Polyangiales; family Sandaracinaceae; genus JAEZBP01. The sequence continues at coordinate 205,367 of CAWHVG010000002.1, read as the reverse complement.
GCGCGCCCTGCGCGAGGGCGGCGACGCCTACGCCGCTTGCGGTGAGCACGCTCGGGCCGGCGAGCTCTACACGCTCGCGGCGAAGTTCTTCCCCCACGACGCCGAGCTGCACTACCGCCTCGGCCTCAGCCGGAGCGCGATCGAAGAGTGGACCGCCGCCCGCGACGCCCTCGAGCGCGCCCACGAGCTCGAGCCCGAGCGAACCGACGTGCTGATCGCCCTCGGCAAGGCGTTCGCCGAAGGCAAAGAGCCGGTCGACGCCGTCCGCAGCTACAAGGCCGCGCTCGACATCGACAGCGAGCTGCCCGACGTGTGGTTCGCCATGGCCGAGCAGCAGGAGATCCTGGAGCTCGATCAGGACGCCGCGGCCTCCTACGCCGAGGCCGCCGCGCGCCGCCAGGACGACGCCCTGACCCACTGGCGCTGGGCGGAGCCGCTCTACCGCCTCGAGCGCTACGAGCAGGCGCTCGACGCGTTCGAGAAAGCGCTGGAGATCGGCGCAGACGAGATCCACGCGCTCGACGGCAAGGGCAAGACGCTGGCGAAGCTCGAACGGCACCGCGAGGCGGTCGAGGTGCTGGAGCACGCGACCAAGTTCGACAGCGCCTACGCGCTCGCCTTCTCGCACCTCGGCGAGTCCTACCGCGCGCTGGAACGGCCGGAGGAGGCCACCAAGGCGCTCCGTCACGCCGTCCGCCTGCAGCCGGACGTGGCGGGCGTGCACTACGCGCTCGGCTTCCACCACTTCGAGCACGAGGAGTACTTCGAGGCCGTCGGTCCCTTCGAGCGGGCCATCGGTCTGAACGAGCGGATGGAGCCGGCGTTCTTCCATCTGGGCGAGGCGAAGCGGCACCTCGGCGAGCACGAGGACGCGGTCGACGCCTATAAGAAAGCCATCGCGATCAACCCGCACCGCGCCGAGTCGCACCGGGGGCTCGGCCTGGCGCTGCGGGCGCTCCGGCGACACGTCGAGGCGCTCGAGGCGTTCGACGAGGCCGAGGCGCTCGAGCCGACGGCCGAGATCGAGCTCTTCCGGGGCCAGACCCTCGCGTCGCTCGAACGCTGGGAGGAAGCGGTCGCCGCGTTCGAGAAGGGCATCCGCGCCGACGCCGAGGTGCCGAAGCTCTTCATCGAGCTGGCCCGCGCGCTCCGGAAGCTCGAGCGCGACGACCAAGCGCGCAAGGCTCTCGAGGAGGCGCGCGTCCTGGCGCCGGACGACCTCGAGATCCTGCGCCTGCAGGGCGAGCTGCTCCGCGATCTGGGCCGCGTCGACGACGCCATCGAAGCGGTGAACAGCGCGCTTCGGCTCCGGCCGAACGACGCGGGGCTCCACGGCCTGCTCGGCGCGCTCCAGGTCTCGGTCGGCCGGCACTCCGAGGCGCTCGAAGCGTTCGAGCAGGCCATCTGGATCGCCCCCGAGGACGCCGAGCTGCACGCGGAGCTCGGCTACGCCCTCGCCCACATGGGCAGGATGGAAAAGGCGATCGAGTCGCTGACCGACTGCCTGAAGTACGACGCCGACCACGTGGAGGGTCGCTACGCGCTGGCCAAGTGCCATCAGGAGCGGGGCGAGCTCGAGGCGGCCGAGCGCGAGTACCGCGAGGTGGTGAAGCGCTCGCCCGACCACGCCGACGCCTGGTTCCACCTCGGCGAGGTCCAGCTCGAGAACGGCCAGGCCGACGAGGCGGCGGACTGCTTCCGCCAGGCCACCCGCGTCAAGCCCGACTTCGGGGCAGCCTATGCCGCCGCCGGTGAGGCCTACCGGAAGAAGGGCGACCTCGAGGAGGCGATGCGGGCGCTGCGCCACGCCGTCCGGCTCGCCGGCAAGCTCCCCGAGCCCGGCATCGCGCTGGGGTTGGTCTACATGGACCTCGAGCGGCCCGAGGACGCGGCCGCCTCGTTCGAGCGCGTGCTGGAGCATCACCCGGACGCGATCGAGGCGCGCTACGGTGCGGGCATCGCCTACGCGGCAAAGGATCGCGACGACCAGGCCGTGGCCGCCTTCCGCAAGGTGCTGGACCAGGACGCGAGCCACCTGGAAGCGAGGCGCGCCCTGGCGGCGGCCTACCAGCGAGCGGGCCGACTCCGCGACTGCCTCGAAGAGCTCGAGCGGGCGGTCGAGGTCGCGCCCGAGCACGCCGAGGTCCGCCGCGATCTGGGCATGGTGCTCATCGAGCTCGGCGAAGAGGACCGAGCCAAGAGCGCGTTCGAGGAGGCCCTCCGGATCAACCCGGCGCTCTTCGATGCGGCGCGGCGGCTCGGCGCGCTGCAGCTCGACGAGGGCGACTTCGACGAGGCGGCGCGGACACTCGAAGGCGCGGCGCGACACATCGAGGACGACGCGGAGCTCTACTACGAGCTGGTGCGCGCCTACGAAGCGATCGGCAAGCTGGACGCGATCGAGTCGGCGGTCCGGCGCGGGCTGCGCGCCGACCCCAAGCACGCGGCGCTCTTGGCGGTGCAGGGAGGGATGCTGGCCGAAGCCGGTCAGCACGCCCAGGCGGCGGAGGCGTTCGAGAAAGCGCTGGCCGCCGACAAGGAGCTGGTCGACGCCTGGCTCGGCGCCGGCCGCGCGTACGTCGCGCTCGATCGACAGCTCGACGCGGTCAAGGCGCTCGACGAGGCCGTGCGGCTGAGCCCGGGCAACCTGGAGGCCTACGTCGAGCTCGGCCGCGCGCGGCTCTCGCGTGGCGACCAGGAGCTGGCGCTGAAGGCCTTCGACGCGGCGCTGGAGGTCTACGACGAAGACGCCTCGGCGCACCGCGGCCGCGGGAGCGTGCTTCGCGCGATGGGCAAGCTCGACGAAGCCATCGCGGCGTTCCAGAAGGCGCTCTCGTTCGAGGCCGGCCACGGCCCCACCTTGCTCGATCTGGGCCGCTCGCAGATGGACAAGGGTCAGGTGGCCGAGGCCATCACCACGCTCGAAGAAGCCGCCAGCGCGCAGCCCGACGACGCGACGACCCGGGAAGCGCTGGGCTACGCGTACATGTCGGCGGGCCGCTACGAAGAGGCCTCCGGCGCCTACCGGATGGCGCTCAAGAACGGCAGCAAGGTCGCCTACACCCACTACTGGCTGGGCGCCTGCTACCACCACCTCGGCCGCACGGCGGAGGCGCTCACCGAATACGAAGCGGCGCTCGGCGGTGGCGTGGCGGAGCTGGGCCTCTTGCGCGCGCTCGGCGGCCTCTACGACCACACGGGCCGGCTGGCCGAGGCCGCGCAGACCTACGAGCGGATCCTCGGCAACGTCCCGGCCGACGTCGACGTCCGCTACACGGCCGGCGTCTGCTACCACCGCCTCGGCCAGAGCGAGCGCGCCCGCGCGCAGTACCGCTCGCTCCGCCCGCTGAGCGCGCAGAAGGCGGAAGATCTCTACAAGGTCATGCTCAGCTGATCCTGGCAGAAGCTGCGCCGCATCAACACGAGTGGCTGCATGAGCGTCGATCCCACCGGGCGCGAGAGCGAACCCCGCGACCGCACCCCGCCGGCAAAGCCGAAGCGGCCCCGCTAGGCGGGAAGATGGCGAGCGAACGTCGGGAGCACGCCCTCGGCCCGCTGAGGATCCACTTCCCGGATGCCACCTTCTCCACGTTCTGGTTCGCCCACGACCTCGTCGATTTGGTCGATGCGGAGGACAACGCCGACGCCCAGCGCCGGCTCGCCACCGCGTTGGCTGGCGACCAGCGCGGCGTGGACCTCGATCACGAGGCCGACGCCGTCGTGGCGCACGCGAGGGGGTGGAAGGCGATGGCCACGGTCTTGCGCGCGCTCACCGGGATCGCCAGCCGGCCGCCCTGGACCGACGCTGAGCTCGACGAGCTCTGTCACGCCATGCGCGCGTGGCGACGTCCGCCCGCCGTTCGCTACGACACCGGCGACGTCGTCGCGGTCCCGCTCTGTGCGGGCCACGTCGGCGCGGCCCAGGTCGCCGGCTTCCAGGAGGCCGGCGAATCGCGGGGCCACCCGCTGCTGTTGCTGTTCGGACGTGCCCCGCGCACACGCGCCGAGCTCTCGTCGCTCCTCGGGCCCGAGGCCGAGCAGCCGGTCGGGGGGAAGGTGATCGTCGACAGCGAGATCCTCACCGGCGAGTGGCCGGTGATCGGGCGGAGGTCCGTCGGCGACGTCGACGTCGCCGCGCTCCTCGCGCGCGAGCGTGGCACCTCCGCCACCGGTGGCGTGGCAGTGAACTTCATCGAGGCGTACGCAGGATTGCGTGCATGGGACGCAGGGTACGATCCGCGCGCGTACGAGCAGATGCTGCTCCCGGGCGTGGAGCCTCCGTCCGACCGGCGATACCTGCGCGACCTGCTCGCCGCCCGGTTGATCGCCGCCTTCGGCCAGGTCCCCGAGGGACCCACCACGGGTTCGGCGATCGTTCACGTCCACCTCGTCTACCCCGGCCACGGCGCCCCCCGCCTGGTCGACCTCTCCCGCATCCGCCAGCTCAGCCTTCGGGTCCGGCAACACGTCCCGGGCGCGGAGGTCCTGCTGACCGGAGGAGGCGACGGTTTTCTGGACCTGATCACGTCGACCTCCGACGTCGTCGCCGCGAGCCGTGCGATCGATGACGCGATCGCGGCGCTCGGGCTGAGCAAGGACACTCTGATCGATCTCTACCTTCCCGTGGCGCTCGACCGCATCGCCTTGTGTACGCCGCAGGACAAGGGCGACGTCGACGGCAGAGAGACCTGATTGCGCGCAGATTTCGACGGGTGGGAGTCGGTCACGGTCTCGACCGATGGGTAGCCCGACACGGCGAGAGCGTCGTTGCCTCAGCGGCTCTGCTGCGCGGGCTCGCCGATCTGGAAGCGCCTATCGCCCGTCCGGGTGTCGAAGCCGTAGAGCGTCTCGTTGACGGAGAGGACGACCGTGCTCTCGTCGGCGATGACGTACCACGCGGCCTGGCCGTGGGCGTGGACGAGCGGGACGTCCCACACGCGCTGGCCGTCGGCGATGCGGAAGGCTGCGAGGTGGCGCGGCGCGTCGCCGCGGGCGGTCATCTCATAGGAGGCGAAGACCAGGTCGTCGTTGATGGCCACGGCCTCCGGCGGCTGCGCCTGGGCCCGGAGCGGATCGGCCGGGACGACCTGCTGCCAGACGAGCTCGCCGTCGCGCAGGAGCCCCATCGCGCCCGGTTGACGCCCCTCGCCGCGCACGCGACCGATGACGAGCGTCGAGCCCTCGTCGGGAGCGAGGAACGCCGCGCCCACCCGCATCGTGTCCAAGCGCGGCTGAGGATAGACCGGCTTCCAGGTGCGCGACGTGACCTCCGGGTAGCGGAGCGGCGGCGAGGTGACCGGGAGCGGGCGGCAGCTCGCAGGCTCCGTCTCCGCGAGCTCGACGCGACCGGTGGCGACCGTGAGAATCGACCACAACCCGTCCGGCGTGTGGACCGCCACCCGGTCGTCGCCGAGACCGCAGACGCTCTCTGGCTTGCCGCGAACGGAGGCCTGCCAGTCGAGGCGCTCGCCGTCCCGCAGCCGGAACGCGCTCGCGTGGCCATGGGCGGTGAAGTACACGACGTGCTGCCCGATCCACGTCGTCTCGGTGTCCCCGATGTCGTCCTGCTCGCCGACGTCCGCGCACCAGAGCTCCGAGCCGTCGCGACCATCGTAGGCGCAGAGCAGCTCGTGCATGTCGATGTCGATGTTCTGGCGGGCCCAACCCACCACGTCGCGCCGTCCGTCGCCGTTCACGTCGATGAGGAAGGGCCGGCGCCAGCTCTCCCACCAGCGCGGCCAGGTGCGGCCGAACATCCCTCCTCCACCGGTCGTGCTGGTCGAGACGCCGAGCGCGCCGAGGAGGAGCGGCGCCGCGGTCAGGCAACCGCTCCCCAGCATCGAGAGCACGATGAACCCGACGACGAAAGGGGTGAGGTTCTTCTTCTTCGGCACCGCGGAACCGAAGCCGGCCGGCGCGTTGCCGAAGCCCACGGGCGAGCCCCACGCCGGTGGCGAGCCGGGCGACGAACCGGCAGCGCCGCCTCCCCAGGGCGGCGCGCCGCCAGGGCCAGCGCTCCAGCCCGGGCCGGTCGGAGGCACGCCAGCGTTTGGCGTCCCGGCGGCGTTCCAGTCGGGCGGGGCGCTCCCGTGAGGCGGCTCGGTCGGCGCCCACCCCAATCCGGCCGCGCCCGCCAGGGCCGAGCCCGCCGCCGGATCGGCCGTCCCCGTCCGCTGCCTGCTCGAGCCCGCCGCTCCGCTCTGGGCCGTCGGCCTGATCACCGGCACGTTCGCCAGCGCCCGCTGGAGCTGCTCGAAGAGCGCGGTCGCGGTCTGCGGGCGCGCGGCCGGATCCCGCGCCAGGCACCAGTGGACGACGTTCGCCAGCTCGGGCGGCACGTGCGGCGCCAACGAGAGGAGCGGCGCCGGGTCCTCGGAGACGATCTTGGTGACCAGCTCGGGCAGCGTGCTCGCGTCGTGGGGCATCCTGCCGGAGAGCGCCTCGTAGAGCACCACGCCGATCGCGTAGAGATCGGTGCGCGGGTCGACCGTGCTCGAGTCGCGGGCCTGCTCGGGCGCGAGATAGTGCGCCGTGCCCATCACCGCGCCCGTCGCCGTCAGCTTGTTCGGCCCGCCCTGCGTCTTCGCGATCCCGAAGTCGAGGATCTTCGGCTGCACGCCACCGTCCGGGAGGCGCTCGAGGAAGATGTTGTCGGGCTTCAGATCGCGATGGACGATCCCCTGCGCGTGCACCGCCACGAGGCCGGCGAGGACGGGCGCCATGATCGGCAGCACCTCGCCGGGCGCCAGGAGCTGGCCGCGCTCCAAGCGCTCGGCCAGGCTCTCTCCGTCGAGCAGCTCCATGGCCATCCACGGCGCGCCCTCGTGCATGCCGGCGTCGTAGATCTCGACGATGGCGGGGTGACGCACGCGCGACGCGCTCATCGCCTCGCGGAAGAACCGATCCACCGACTGTGAGCCCGCGCCGGCCGCGCCGCTCATCACCTTCAGCGCCACCCGCTTCTGCAGCACCTGGTTGATGGCGACGTAGACGGCGCCCATGCCCCCGGCGCCGAGCATGCGCTCGACCCGATACTTCCCGGCGATGATCGATCCCGGCTGAAACACGAGCGCATGGTGCGTCGAATCCTCCGGCCCCGTCCACGATCCCATGTTCACGCGTGTCACATCGGGCGGGGGAGCGCACCGTTGCGCGAGGCTCGATTCGAGCGGCGGAACGAAGGACGCGTGCTTCCGGCGTCGAGGCTCATCGTGCTCGTCACCGCGGTCTTCGCCGGCGTCGCCGTGGCCCTCGGCATCGCGCTGGCGTCGATCAGGTGCCATCACCCTCGCTTCACCCCTCGGGCGCGCAGGAGTCGAGGCGCTCTACGAGGTCATCGTCGGCTGACAGAGCTCCTCGAAGCGGGCGAAGGTCGCGTCCAGCTCGCGCCGCAGCGCCTGGATCGTCTCGAAGCGCGGATCCTCTTCGAGCTCTTCGCGCAGCTCGTGGCAGACGTAGACGAGGCAGCGCGCCGGTCGCGCGTCGACGTCGAGCGAGCAGCCGGTCGCGCCCCGGAAGAGACAGCCTCCGCCTTCCACGCCGTCCTTCGCGGGCTCGCGCGGCGCCGGCACACCGGCCAGCTTCATCGCGTGGACCTCCGCCGGGCGGAACACCGTCAGGGTCGACGTCCCGCAGCAGCGCCCGCCCTCGAACGCGCCCTGCGGCAGCGCACAGCCTCTCGCGCAGGACGCGCAGCGCGTCGCGCCGGCCAGCGCCTCGCTCAGCCGTCGCTTGAGCAGGGCGATGCGCATCGCCAACGCGCGCGCCGCCGGATCGGCCATCCACCGCCCCGGTTGGGCCCGGTAGCGCGCCCGCAGCCGCCCGAGCTCCTCCCGGCGCGCTGCGTCACCGCTCCGCCTCCGACTGGTTCGCACGCGAAAGAGCACGGCGAGAAGCATCGCACCCGAGGCGCCCCCGCGCGAACGGCGCAGGCTGGAGCCGAGGCGCGCGGCCACACAGATCCGTGTCTTCCAGAGCTCGCACTCGGGCCGCACTCGCGGCGTATGCAGGGCGTCATGTCCGTGATCCCGACGCCAGCGCGGCCGCCGCGCATTCGAGCCGAGGCGCGGGAAGAGCGGCCTCTTCCGAACCGGCGCGCGCCTCAGCCGAGATAGAATCTTCTCGCCCTTGATCTTCACGTCCTCGCGCGCCTGGACCTGCGTCTGCTCGCCGAGCAGCGTCAGCGCCGTCCGCGCCACGAACCGGAGCCGCCCCGCCTTGGTCTGGCTCAGCTCTTCGACCTCGCGATAGACCTCGCGGGCCCGCTCGACCACGCGACCGGCCGTGCGCTCCACCACGTCGGCGCGCTCGCGGAGCCGGTGCACCACCGTCCGCAGCGTCCCCGCCACCAGGTTCGCCTCCTCGACCTGCACGTCGGCGCGCTCGGCCCGCGTCTCGAGGATGGTGGTGGTGAGCCGCGTCCGATCCTCGTCCAGCGTCAGCTCGCTGCCCTCGGAGCGGAGCGAGACCGCCGCTTCGCCCGCCACCAGGGCGCGCTCGCCCTCGATGCGCACCTCGCCGCCCGCCTCGAGCGCGATGTCGCCGCCGGCGCGGAGCTCGAGGTCGTCGCCCACCGAGACCACGCTCTTGCCCGCCCGATGCTCGAAGACGAGGCGACCCTCCGCGTCCGAGAGCCGCCACACCGCCCCGTCCTCGTCGTGCTCGAGCGCGACCCGGCTCCCGTCCGGCGCCTCGAGCACCTCGGCGCCAACATCGCGCAGCGCCCGCACCACGCCGACCACGAAGAACTCGCCCTCCGCGCTCGCCACCAGGACGTCGTCTCCCGCCCGCGGCCGGTAGCCTCCGGCGACCGCGAGGCGGGCGGAGACCGATCCGAAGCGCGCGCTCTCGACGTCGACGCGAGGCCCGCGCGCCGCCTTCACCGTGGCGGTGACGATGCCTCCGAGGCCCACTCCGATCGCGCTGACGGTCTCACTCATCGACTCGCTCCCTCGCGTGGCCACTTCGCTCGGCGCGGATGGTACCGCGAGGCGCCACCCCTGTCCTCCGCCCGGGACGGCGATCGCGCTCTGACCGCCCGCGCGCAAACGCCGTGCTTGTGCCGATTCCGCGGCTCGCATAGCAACGTCGCATGCGTACTCCCGGGATCTTCCTCGCGCTCTTCGGAGCAACCCTCATCGCATCGACCGCGTCGGCGGCCACCCTCCAGGTCGGCCCCAGCCGGACCTACACCACGGTCCATGACGCCATCGCAGCCGCGAACGACGGCGACGTCATCGAGATCGACGCCGGCACCTACAGCGGCGACATCTCGGCCATCCACGCGAACAACCTGACCATCCGCGGCGTCGGCGGGATGGCACACCTCGACGCCGCCGGCACGACCATCTCGAACGGCAAGGCGATCTGGGTCGCGCAGGGCGACGCGCTCACGGTCGAGAACGTCGAGTTCTCCGGGGCCAGCGTCCCCGACGACAACGGCGCCGGCATCCGCCTCGAGGGCACCGGGCTCACCATCCGCAACTGCTACTTCCACGACAACGAGGACGGCATCCTCGCCGGCGACAACGCCGACAGCGACGTCCTGATCGAGGACAGCGAGTTCGAGCACAACGGCAAGGGCGATGGGTACTCCCACAACATCTACATCAACCACGTCCGCACGTTCACGGTGCGCGGGAGCTATTTTCACCGCGCCCATGCGGGGCACGAGCTCAAGAGCCGCGCCCACACCACGATCCTGATCGCCAACCGCTTCTCCAACGAGGACGGCGACGCGAGCTACGAGGTCGACCTGCCCGACGGTGGGCTCGCGATCCTGATCGGCAACGTGATCGAGCAGGGACCGAACACCCAGAACTCCGGCATCGTCACGTTCGCCGAGGAGCACCAGAGCAACCCGATGCAGGCGCTCTTCTTGGTGAACAACACGATCGTGAACGACCTCGGCCACGGGACGTTCGTCCGCGCGGCCGGCTCGCCGACGGCGTTCGTCAGCGTGAACAACCTCTTCGTCGGCAACGGCACGCAGTACAACGGCACCCCGAGCGACGATCGCGGCAACATCACCAGCACCGACGGCGCCGGGCTCTTCGTCGACCGCGCGGGCTACGACTACCACCTCGCCGACGGGGCGAGCGCGATCGACGCCGGCATGGATCCGGGCACCGGCGGCGGCATGTCGCTGACGCCGATGCTGCAGTACGTGCACCCCACCGGCAGCGAAGGGCGCTCCACCGTGGGCAGCGCCATCGACGTCGGCGCGTACGAGCACGGCAACGTCCCGCCCGCCGGCGACGGCGGCACGACCGACGCGGACGGCGGCACCACCAGCCACAGCGACGGCGGCACCACCAGCCACAGCGACGGCGGCACCGCCAGCCACAGCGACGGCGGCCACGGCGGCGACGCCAGCACCTCCAACCCGGGCGTCGACGGCGGCACAGGGAGCACCTCCGGCGGCTGCGGCTGCCGCGTCTCGAGCGGTGGCTCGTCGCAGGCACCCCTCTGGCTCGGCCTCGCGCTCGCGCTGGTCGTCTGGCGCCGCCGCCGGTAGAGCGGGCTCGAGACACGGGGCTCACCGACGGGCGCGGCGCATGCGAGCCGCGCCCGTCGCGCGTTCGGGGTCGGCTTGCGAGAGCCGGATTGCCTTCCGCTGAGACCGAGGGGTCGGCGTACCGGAAACGGATTGCCTCCGCTGACCCCCGAGGGGTCGGCGTACCGGAAACGGATTCCCCTCCGCTGACCCCTGAGGGGTCGGCGCACCGGAAACGGATTCCCCTCCGCTGACCCCTGAGGGGTCGGCGCACCGGAAACGGATTCCCCTCCGCTGACCCCTGAGGGGTCGGCGTACCGGAAACGGATTCCCCTCCGCTGACCCCGAGGGGTCGGCGTACCCGAAACCGTTCCCTGCGCGGACCCGCGAGGAGACGGGCTACGTGCACCGACATCCCCTCGGGCGCCCTGAAGAGGCGCACGCAGCGACGAGCGCCGCCGTGGCGCACGCAATGGGTCATGACCCGAGCTGGGCGCGGCGGCGGGGCGGGAGCGGGTAGCCCCACGGGGCGTCGTGGTGGAGCGCGCGCTCCCACTCGAGCACGTCGTCCCAGCTCGGGCGGAAGGTCCACACGCCCTCGCCGGCCTCGCCCATGCCGCGCAAGAACGCGTAGAGGAGGCCGCCGAAGCGCGTCTCGTAGGCGTCGCGATCGTGGATGGCCAACGCGCGCAAGGTGCCGAGCGTGTAGAGGCGCGCCTGCACGAGGTAGTTCCGCGCGACGTGCGCGCTGACGGCGTCGGGCGCGTAGCTCGGGAGACGATCGCTCTTGTAGTCGATGACGTGGTAGCGGCCTTCGTGCTCGATCACGAGATCGATCACGCCGCGGATGTAGCCGCGCTCGATCGAGAGCGCCGCGCGATCCGGCCCCGGCGGCGGCTCGGCCAAGCTCGGGTGCGAGCGCTCGGGGATCGGATGCAGGAAAGGCAGCTCCGCCGCGCGACGCGTGACGGCGGCGAGGCCCTCCGACAATCGCGAGCCGTCCGCCAGGGTCAACGGTGCCTTCAGCGCGCGGACCACCAGCTCGGCCGCGAGCGGAGCCCATCGGAGCTCGACGCCGTTGGCCTGCGCGCGCCGATCGAAGAGCGAGCGCAGCGCATCGTCCGCCAAGAGCGCGGCGCCGTCCTCGATCTCTAGCGCGCGCTCGAAGGGAAGGTGCTCGAGCAGCTCGTGCAAGAACACGCCGATCGAGGTGCCGCCCGGGAGCTCGTCGGTCGCCACGGAGGGCAACGCGGCGTCCATCGCCTCGGTGACGAAGGCCTCCGCCGGCTCCTGCTCCGGCTCGGGCGCCTGATAGCCGCCGTGGCCCCGCTTCATCCGGGTGTAGGAGGTGACGTCGAAGCCGGCGTGAGCGCGGCGCAGCGCAGCGAAGCGCGCGCTGTCGATCGCGACGTGCGCCCCCAGCTCGGTCGGCGCGCGAAACGACGCGAGAGTGGCCCGCGGATCCACCCGCCGATCACGCCGAGGCACGACCGGCACCTCGACCCGCGCGAACATACCAGCGCCACTTTCCGTCTCGCCGGCCGCGACCAGCGCGGCCAAGCGCTCGTTGAGCACACGGTAAGGGCCGCTCATCCGTTTCAGCTCGTACTCCGCCTCCGCGTCCTCCGGCTCGGGCTCCGCCGTCTCGGGATCCTCGAAGAAGAGGCTGAGCTGCGAGCGCGTCTCGGCCGCGGGCGACGGCGTCACCACCAGGTCGTAGGAGACGTCGCCGTCGGCCGCGCCGGGCGGCGGCGCACCGAAGTAGGGCAGGTAGAGCGCGCTCCTCGCGCGGGTCATCGCCACGTAGAGCAGCCGCTCCGCTTCCTCTCGCCGCTCGCGGCGCAGACGCGCTCGGACCTCTTCGGTCGGCGGTCCCACCCACGCCAGCCGATGGCCTTCACCATCGTGGAAGACGTGGGGCGAGAGCTGATCGTCGGGCGGCTCGGAGAGACCGCCGGCGAGGAACACGACCTCGGCTTCCAGCCCCTTGGACTTGTGCATGGTGAGGATCTGGACGGACTGCCGCTCGCTCTCGAGCCGGTGCACGTTGCCGCTCTCACCGACCGGATGCTCGCGTCCCTCGATGAACGCGCTCAATCGCGTGATGAGCTCGAGGCAGAGACCGTCTTCCTCGATGCGTCTCTTCCAGCATCACCTCGAGAATGTGCTGGTAGTCGGTGAGATTTCGCTCGTTCTGACCAGCGAAGAGCTCGCGCCTCAGCGCACCGGAGTCTTCCAACATGGAGCGGAAGAGCCCGGCCCAATCCTGGCGCTCGGCGAGATCGCGCCAGTGGACCAAGAGGGCGATGAGGGGATGCTCCGGAGGCAGCTCGCGGCACTCGTCGAGGCGCTCCAGCGGGACCGCGAAGAAGGGCGTGAGCCACGCGTCGAGGCGGCGCACCCGCTCGTCGGGGTTCTCGATGGCGCGCAGGACCACGAAGACGTCGCGCGCGGCCTCGGTCTGGAAGAGGCCCTCCTGTTTGTAGAACGCGTGCGGGATGCCCGCGGCCGCCAGCGCGGCGCCCACCCGGTCCGCGTCGCCACGGCTGCGGCAGAGCACGTGAATGTCGGCGGGAGTGAGCAGACGCGGTCCGCGCTCGTCCACGACGGTGATCGGCGGCGCGAGCAGACGCTGGATCTCCTCGGCGATGCGGGTGCCGAGCGTACTGCGGACCCGATCGGCGCGCAGCTCGGGCCGGCCGACGAAGTGCAGCAACGTGAGGGCCGGCATGGCCTCGCCGGAGGCGTCGCGAAGATCGCGCTCGGGCCGGCCGCAGGTGACGGGGTTCGGGTAGGCGTTCACGCCGGAGAAGAAGCCCTCTTCCAGCACGCGGTTGATGGCCTGCACCAAAGGCGCGCGGGAGCGGTAGGAGACCGTGAGCGGGACGACGCTGCCGCCGCTCGCGCGGATCTCGTCGCAGGCGGCGTGGTAGGTGTGCACGTCCGCGTTGCGGAAACCGTAGATGGCCTGCTTCGGGTCGCCGATGACGATCAGGCGCTGCTCGGCGCCCTCGTCGAAGAAGATGCGCTTGAAGACATCCCACTGAACGCGATCGGTGTCCTGGAACTCGTCGACCAGCGCTACGCGATAGCGGCGCCGGAGCTCTGCCACCAATGCGTCGCTGCCTTCGGCGTGGAGCGCCTCGCGGAGCATCCGCAGCATGTCGTCGAAATCGAAATGACCGCGCGCGCTCTTCTGACCGCTGAGGCGAGCCACGATGCGCGGCAAGAGCTCCGCGAGCAGGACGTGGAGCGGTGTGGACGCCACCTGCCCGAGGCGCTCGACGAGATCCGCGAGCGGCGCCAGGGCCGGCGCGCGCTCGCTGCCTTTTTTCAGGTGCTGCCGCAGATAGCTCAGGTTGGTCTGGTTGCTCGGCGCGGGCAGCTGCGCCCAATCCCAGAACGCGAGCAGCCCGTCGTACACCGACTCGCCGGCGCGCAGCTTCTCCACCGTGGGCGCCAGCGCCATCAGACGGGCGGGCACCTCCTTCTTCGGGCTCGGGTGCTTCAACGCCTGGGTCAGCACGCGCGCCGCCATCCCGCCGGGCACCAGCTCCATGCGGGTCGGCAAGCGGGAGAGCGCCTCCGCGGCCACGGCGCGATCGAAGCGCGGCTCCGGCTGCCCGCGCTCGGCGTACCACTCGTAGAGCCGGCCCTCGAGCCTTTCCGCGCCCCAGGCGGCCAACGCGCGCTCCAGCACCGGCCTGAGCGGCGCTCCCTCGGCCAGCTCGAGGCGCAGCTCTTCGCGGAGCGCCCGGCCGAAGACCTCGCGCGACTCGACCTGCTCTTGGCGGAGCAGGCGCGCGCAGTCGAACGCGCTCTCGGTGAGGATGCGCTGGCAGAACGCGTGGATGGTGGAGATCGGCGCGCGGTCGAACACGGCCAGCGCGTCGCTCAGGCGGCGGCGGGCGGCGTCGTCGATCGTCCACGCCCCACCCTCGCCTTCGCTATCCTCTTCGGCGTCGAGGATGGCTCGCAGCTTGTCGCGCACGCGCTCGCGCATCTCGCGGGTGGCCTTGTCGGTGAAGGTGACCACCAGGATCTGCTCGAGCGGGATCTCGCGCCGGAGGACCAGCTCCACCACGAGATGCTCGAGCGTGTAGGTCTTGCCCGTCCCGGCCGACGCCTCGATCACCGCGTGGCGCGCGAGATCGATCTGCTCCAGCACGCCCGGTCGGGCGACTCGAACGAACCCCTCTCGTGTGTTCGCGCTCGGATCGCATCGTTCTCGCAGCTCGCGGCATGGTACGCCGCCCGGCGCCGAGCGCACGCGAGAGAAGCCTGGAGCGCGCGCCGGCGCGCGGCCGGCCACGGACCCGGCGAGCCTCGAACCTCTTCGTGGCGGATCTCGCCCGCGCTTCCTCCGCGACGCGGATCACGGCGGGCGAGCACCACCAGGCGCGTGCCTCTTGGTCTCGTCGCCCCGGCTCGCAACGTGACGCCTCGCGAGAGCACCGGCCGGGAGCCTCGCGAATCGATCGCGGGCTCCCGAGAAGTGCCCAGAACGGTCGCGTTTCGTGATACGAGGCCATCCCGTATGCGCCGCGCCGCCTTCGCCGCCGCCGTCCTCGCGTTCGCGTGCACTCCGCCGCCTGCGATGGGACCGGGAATACGGTTCGCATTGCGGGCCGATGACAATCTCGTCGGGCCGACGAACGAGGAGCTCACGCTCGTCGACGAGGCCAGCGCCGTGATCACCGCGTTCGAGGCGCGCGAGCTCCGCGGCGGGACCGGCGTCGTGCCCGTCCGTGACGTGCAGGTCGTCCCCTTCCTGCGCGCCACCTCGGCCGATGACGCCATCGTCCGCGTTGTCCGCACCCGCCCCGACGCCATCGAGCTCCGCACGGGGCACCGCGGCAGCACCACGCTGCACGTCGTGACCGAGAGCTTCGAGCACGATCTCCCGGTCCTGGTCGCCGAGCCTTCGCGGGTGGAGCTCTCGTACGCGACGCCGGACGTGCGCCGGCCCGACGCGCCGCTCCACATCCTGGCCGGCACCACGGCGCGCTTTCGGCTGCAGCGCTCGGACTCGCTGGGCCGCGTGCTCGGGGGCGCGACGGATCTCGTGCCGGTGCGGGTGAGCCCGCCGCGCGCGGCGAGCTTCGAGATCCACCGGGGAGACCGAGACATGGTGGACGCTCGCTTCGCCGCCCCCGGTCACGTCACGCTGAGCGCTGCGGGCAGCAGACCGATCGAGGTCGAGGTGGTCGCGCCGGACGCCGTCGCCTCGTTCGACCTCGCGGCCGTGCGCGGACCGAACGACGCGAGCCCGCTCGAGGCGCTGCAGGTCGGTACGCGACAGCTCGCGGTCGTGCGCGCCCTGCAGGAGGACGGAGCCCGCGTGTTCGGGCTCTCCGGCGCCTTCACGCTCACGACCCAGACGCCCGACACCTGCGTGGTGGAGGACGCGGCCCGCTGGTACGCGGACGGCGTGTATCGCGTCGAAGGCCGAGCGCCCGGCGAGTGCACGCTCGCGCTCGCGCTCGGCGAACGAAGCGTCGACATCGCGGCGACGGTCACGGCCGACTGAGCGCCGCATAGCCCGCCGCCGAGTCCCCCAGCGAGAAGGTGAGCCCGGCATGGCCGACCCCATGCTGCTGGCGCGCCAGCGGCAGGATCGGCGCGGTGATCACGCACTGGCCGGGAGCGAGAGACGCGATCCGCGCGCCGAAGGTCTGCATCATCGCCTGCCGCGCGAAGCTGGCGCGCACGCGGGCTTCGATTTCCCGGTTCAGTTCCGTCATGGCACGCGCTCGGGCCCGTCGGGCGTCGATAGCACGGCTCGCCGATCACGGCTCGACCGGCAGCCTGCTCCGACCCGCCGTCCGCGAGGGACGAGCTCGAGCTCGGAGCCCCGTCAGCGGAGGGCGGCGTGGCAGGTGAACTCGATCGTGGTCCGGCCAACCGCGAGGGTCCCGCGGACGCCGGGCGGACAGTCGACGATGTACTGCGGGCCCATGCCGGCGAAGCTGGTCACGGTGTAGGGCGTGGTCGGCGCGACCGGTAGGCCGTGGAGCCGCTCGCTGGTCCGGACGAGCGCATCTGCGCCGCGCATGACCAGGATGTGCGTGGGCGGGTGCGCCTGGACGTACGCGTCACGCTCGGGACCGAGCATCTCGGGGGTGTTGAGACCGATCAGAATCCACCACGTCGCCGCGCGCGAAGTAGCGGACGGCGCCGGCGTCGACGGTCCAGATCACCGCCTCCGGGCCGACTTCGGCGAGCCGCTGGCCGAGCCGGACCTGGACGTCGTCGATGTTGTGACTGTCGTTGTCGAGCCGAACGATCCGGGTGGGTAGGTCGAGACCGAACGTGACCAGCGCGCCGAACGTGAGCATGCCCAGGACCGCGAGCCGAGCTCGTGCTGCCTCCACCACGCTCGCCACGCAGTCCATCACCAGCGCAGGGAACGAGGCGAGGAAGAGCGCGAAGCCCGGCAGGACGTAGCGCTGGTGGTAGAACGCGTCCGGGTCGTCCGGGGAGACGAGGAGGAACGAGGCGACGACGAACGCGAGCGCGGAGAGGGCCGCCGCGGCGGCGAGCGGGACGACGCCTCGGCCGGCCCGGAACGCACGGACGATCAGCCAGAGGGCGGCGATTCCGGCGAGGGGCCAGAGCGGCCAGAACCCCGCTACGCCGAGGGTGCCCATGAGGCCGGAGAAGCCACTGACCACCGGATCGATCAGGCCGGAGGTGTCCGCGCCGACCTTGACGTAGAAGGGCGCGGGGAGCGGGAGGCCCGAGACGGAGAGGTTGCGGATCGAGGAGGCGGCCAGACCGGCGAGCGCACCGCCCGCGGGCGCCAGGCTCGCCGTCAGCATCGCGCGCGGGCCACGGCCGGCGGCGGCGAGCGCGACGACGAGAACGGCGACGAGGACCAGCTCCGGCCGGGCCAGGAACGCGACCAGCGCGAGGAGCGCATGGAGCGCGCGTCTCTCGAAGCGAACCGCGAGGACGACGGCCGCCAGCACGAGCTCGGCCAGCGCGACCTCCATCCCGCTCAGTGACGCGGCGAGAAGATCGGGGTTCAGCGCGACGAGCAGCCCGGCGGCGATGCCTTCGAGCACGCGGCGGTCGCGCGCCTCGCTCGAACCGGGCCGCGACGCGAACGCGTAGGCGAAGAGAGCCGCGGCGCCGGCGTGGAGGAGAAAGCCGAGCGCCTTGGTCGCCACCACGAACGCGGGGGTGCTCGCCGTGAGCGCGAACAGAGGCGCCAGCAGCACGGGCCACAGAAGCGAGGTGGCGCCGGTGGCGGGGACGCCCGGGTTGTAGGCGAGCGTGAACGAGCGGGCGAGCTCGCGGGCGTAGACGGCGTGGATCCAGGAGTCGTCGAGCGGGAAGCCGCGCTCGAAGAGGGTGGGCGCCGCGCTCCATGCGAAGGCCAGCCCCGCCAGCGAGGCCACGAGCGCCACGATCGGGGCCGCGCGCGGGGAGAGCGTCACGCCGCGGACCATATCATCGGGCCCACCGCGGCACTCAAGGCGCGCCGGAAGGATCCCCTCCGAACGCGCCGGGAGGGCACGCGGCACGCTTCGGCACGCGTGTGGACCCGCAACGGTGCCGAGGAAGAGGAGCGGCATGCGTCGTGCTGACGGGTGAGCCTCATGCGACGTGCCTCCTTCCTCGTGCTCCTGATCGCCGCGCTGGCGCCCGTCGGGCGGGCCGCGGCCTGCGGCGGATTCTTCTGCTCCTCGTCTCCGATCGATCAATCGAAAGAGATCATCGTCTACTCCTACGAGGACGATGGCTCGATGACGATGTCGGTCCAGGTCCGCTACTCCGGTCAGGACGCGGACTTCGCCTGGATCCTGCCTTTGCCGGTGCCGCCCGATCAGATTCGGTGTCGGAACCGGTGCGCTCTTTCAGGCTTTGCACGGTGCCACGACACCCGCCTTCACGATGGACTACATGACGGAGGGAACCTGCCGGGACGAGCCCCAGTGCCGCTACCCGAGCTACGGCTGGGGCTGTGGCTCCTCGGCGGTGCCGGCCACCGACCGGTTCGCAGCAGGTCACTCCATCACAGACGCGGGCGCGGCCGCGCCGCCCGACGACGTCACGGTGTACTCGCAAGCCATCGTCGGCCCCTACGACACCGTCGTGCTCGGCGCGTCGACGGCCGCGGAGGTGGTCGGTTGGTTGAACGACCACGGCTACGACGTCCCCAGCGAGTCGGAGCCGCTGCTCGATCCCTACGCCGCGCAGGGGCACGTCTTCGTGGCGCTCCGGCTGACCGCCAACCGGCTGAGCGACGTGCTCCGGCCGGTCGTCCTCCACATGCCGACCAACGAGGCCTGCCTGCCCATCCGGCTGACCGCCATCGCCAGCACGCCGTCCTTGCCGATCGAGGCGATCTTTCTCGGCGACGCGCAGGCGCGATCGATGAACTACTCCACGGCGATGGTCGACCTCACGCCCGGGCTCTTCAACGGGACGGAGTCGTGGGACGACGCGGTCGCTTCGAAGGTCCGCGACCTCGGAGGTCACGCGTTCGCCACCGACTTCGCAGGGGCCACCCCGTCCATCTCGATCACCCTGTCGGACGTGACCGCGCTCGCCGGCGTGAGCGATCCGGCGGCGTTCCTGAGCCAGCTCCTCGGCCTCGGTTACTCCGGCACCCCGCTCCTGCTCGATCTCTTCCAGCGCTTCATCCAGCCGCCCAGCGGCTCGGATCCGCAGACCTACTACAACTGCCTCGCGCGGGGCTCGAGGAGCGAGTGCGGCACCCCGATCGCGTTCGACCCCGAGGGGCTGGCCACGGCGATCGACGCCGAGATCACCCAGCCGCGCGCCGACGCGCAGGCGATGGTCGACCGCCACCCGTATCTCACGCGCCTGTCGACGACGATCCAGAAGGAGGACATGACGATCGATCCGGAGTTCACCCAGGACTCCGGGCTGCCGGACGTGCCGCAGGTGCGCAGCGCCCGCCTCGTGACCGAGTGCAGCAGCGATTACTACGTGGGGAGCGCGCCGCAGCGGCTCGAGATCGGCAGCGCGAGCTATCCCTTCTCGGAGGGCACGATGCGCACGCCGGAAGAGGAATGCTCGCTCTACGGTGGGCACCTCGCGTCGTCCGGCGGCGGCTGCAGCTCCACCCTCGCGGGCGCGCCGCTGTCGAGCCTGCTCGTGCTGGCCGGGGTGGGTGTCGCCGCAGCGTTCCGGGCTCGCCGTCGCCGGCGCTGAGCGTTCCGGCCGGGGGCATCAGTCGTCGTCGTCTCCTCCGATTCTGCGCAGCGCCTGCATGGCCGCGTTGACGAAGCGGGAGAGCTCGCGGGCGCGGATGGTGATGCCCTGGCGGGTCGGGTGCATCTCGTTGCCCCGGCCGCGCTCCCAGCGGCGGATGTCCAAGAACGGCGTGCTGCCCTTGAAGCGCCGGAAGGTGATCCGCACCTCGGCATCGCCGCTGCGCTCGAAGGTGGCCAGCGTCTCGGAGACGTCCATCACCGGCGCCGGAGCCCGGGCGTCCTCGGCCGCGTCGGAGCGCATGCGCGCCAGCAGCGCCTGCTCGGTGGGCGAGAGCGGATCGCCACGCATCTGGGCCAGCAGCGCGCGTCCGAACGCCGCCGCCTCGCCGTCGGAGGCCGTGTCGTAGCGACCGCCCTGCAGAGGGATGAATCGGCCGCGCGGCGGCTCTCGCTCGTCACCGCTCATGCGTGGCCCTCCACCAGCTCGACCCGGCTGCGCGCGGGACCGGCCGCCACCACCGACACCCGCGTGTCGAAGCGCTCGGCCATGGTCGGCACGTGCGAGATCACGCCGACCTGACGGCCGCTCGCCTGCAGCCGGTCGAGCGTGCTCAGCACCATGTCGAGGCTGGCCGGATCGAGCGCGCCGAAGCCCTCGTCGATGAAGAGCGAGTCGATGCGCGTCCGCTGGGAGCTGAGCGACGCCAGCCCGAGCGCCATGCCCAGCGCGACCAGGAAGGACTCGCCGCCCGAGAGGCTGCCCACCGAGCGGACCTCGTCGCCCATCTCGCGGTCGATGACCATCAGCGCGAGATCCTCGCCCGGCACCCGCGCCAGCGAGTAGCGCGGCGCCAGCTCCGCCAGGTGATGGTTGGCGTGGTCGAGGAGCAGCTCCAGCGTGAGGCTCTGAGCGAAGACGCGGAGCTTGGCGCCGCTCGCGGAGCCGATCAGGTCGGAGAGCGCGTCCCAGACCGCCAGCCCTCGGCGCTGCGCCTCCACCTCGGCCGCGAGCTCGGCCGCCCGCAGGCGCTGCTCGTCGTCGCGCATCAAGACGTGGCGCGCCGAGACGAGCTCCTCGCGGGTCTGCTCGGCCCGCTGGATGGCCAGGGTCATGGCCCGCTCCGCCTCCTCGGCGCCGAGCCGCGGCGGCTCGTCGTTCTCGAACGCCTCGCGACGGCGCGTTCGCTCCTCGACCACCGCGTCCCCACGCTTGCGCGCCGCGTCGAGGCGCGAGAGCTCCTGCTGCCACGACGCGATCTCGGCCGGGTCGTGGGCGAGACGGGCCCGCGCGTCCGCCTCCTCCAGCTCGTTCTCGGCCAGGGCGACCCGCGCCCGCTCCTGCGCTGCCCTCAGCTCGGCCCGCGCTTCGTCTCGCGCCTCGACCGCGCGCTCCGACCGGGACGCACGCTCCGCAGCTTCGCGCGTGGCGACGTTGAACGCTTCCTGCGCCGCCCGCGACGCCGCCCGCGCTTCGGCGACCCGCCGACCGAGCGCCCGCTCGTGCGCGTCCGGGTCGGCGCCGTCGATCACGGAGGCCCGCTCCTCGGTCTTGGCGGAGAGCACCTCGGTGAGCGCGCTCAGCTCGGCCTTCACCTGCGCGAGGCTCGCCCGGGCGGACTCGTCCTTCTCCACCGACGACGCCAGCTCGGGCCCCAGCGAGCGCGCCCGCTCCTCGGCGGCGTCGCGGTCGGCCGCGCGGGCCAGCCAGGCCTCCACCTCGGATCGAATGTCGGCCGCGAACGATGCGGCGCCGGCGGCGAGGCGCTCGCGCCAGCTCGGCCAACCGGCGAGCGCGGCGGCGAGATCGCGCTCCTGCCTCTCGAGCGCCTCACGCGCGTCGGCCACGGCCCGCTCGATCCGGGCGAGCTCCGTCGCGTTTCGCTCGCGGGCCTCGGTCGCGATCTCGGACGCGCGCTCCGCCTCGAGCGCAGCCGCCCGCGTGGACTCGAAGGCATCCCGGAGCGCGGCAGCGCGGCGCTCCCGCTCCCGACGTGCGCGCTCTTCGGCGTCGAGCTCCTCGAGCGCGCGAGCAGCCTCGTCCCGCGCCTGGATCAACGCCTCCCGCGCGCTCTCGTCGAGGAGGAGCCCGTCCGCGGCACCCCCCGTGGTGGCGAAGAGCGGCCCCCACTCGAGCGGCGCGGCGGGCTGGCTCGGCAGCTCCTCCGGCCAGGGCGCCGCGTCCACTCCTCGATGTCCTCGGCGGAGATCACCACGGCGCCTGCCCGGCCCTCGACGTCGATCTCGAGACTCGTCGGCCCCGATCTCCGCCCCGATCTCCGCCCCGATCTCCGCCGTGATCTCGGCGCCGCTCTCGCCATGCGGGTCACGACCTCCGCCTCGAACATCGAGCGTGCGGACGACCTCCGCATAGCGCTCGCGCGCGCCGGCCAGATCCCGCGCCCACTCCGCCGCCTCGACCTCGGCGTCGCGTCGTTTCTCCGCCTGCGCCTCGGCCGCGCCGCGCAGGGTGACGTGGCGCGCCTCGACCTGCGTCAGCCGATCCGCCAGCTCCCGGATGCGCGCGTCCTGCTCGACCAGGAGCCCCTCGAGCGCGGGCTGCTCGTGCGCGTAGGGATGATCGGTGGCGCCACAGAGCGGGCAGGGCTCGCCTTCGTGCAGCTCGGCGCGGTAGCCCGCGAGGTCCAGGGTGGAGCGCAGGCGGTCGCGGGCGTGACGCGCCTCTTCGAGCTGGGCGAGCGCCCGGTGACGCTGCTCTTCGGCCCGCTTCGCATCGTCCAGCGCCGCGGACCGCGCGGCCTCGGCGTTGTCCGCCGCCTCCCGATGGCGGCGCTCCGCGGAGTAGGCGCTCTGGGCCGTGGCCACGACGCCGAGGGCCTCTTCCAGGCGGGTCCGGCGGGTCATCCAGGTGCCGCGCGCCTCGGCCAGCGACTCGGAAGGGGCCGAGCGCGCCACTTCGTCGGCTTCCCGCCACGCCTTCTCGGCCGCCGTCGCGGCCTCCCGCGCCGCGCGCGCGGCCTCGGCTCGCTCTTCGGCCTCGCGCCCCGCGCGCTCCACCGCGGCCGCCGCCTCGCGCCGAGCCGTCTCCCGCGCGTCCAGATCACCGCGCAGCTCCACCGCCCGGCCGAGTCGCTCTTGATTGCGGTCCCAGCGCTCGGCAGCCGCCTCGGCGGCGGTGTGCGCGGCGAGCCAGATCCCCGCCCGCTCGACCTCGGCGCGATGGCGCGCGAGCTCCGCCTCGTGCTTCGCGCGTCGCTCGGCGGCCTGCCGCGCGGCCTGCTCCCGCTGGGCGGCGGACTCCTCCAGCTTCGCGGCTCCCGCGCGCAGCTCTGCGAGATCACGGTCGAGCAAGCGCGCCCGCAAGAGCGCCGGCGCCGCCTGCGCCACCGCACCCTCCGCATCGAGCGCCGCCCGATCCGCCGCTTCGTGCGCTTCGCGCGTCGCTTCGGCCCGCACGTGGGCGCGGTCGCGCTCCTCTTCGGCCTTCTCGACCTCGCCCGCGCGCTTCTCGGCCAGCCGAAGCGCCCGATCGAGCGCCTCGAGGAGCGGCTTCACCGGCAGCGCCTTCGCGTACGCCTCCAGCTCCCGGCGGCGGCTCTCCGCCAACGCGAGCTGCCGCACGACCTGTTCTCGATCCTCGCGAGCCTCGGCCTCCTCACGGCGCAGCCCATCGAGCTGCGCGTGCCACTGCACGGCCCGGCGCGCGTCGTGGGCGTGCAGCTCCTCCTCGCGAGCGCGCAGATCCAGCCCGACGAGCGTCCCCTCCAGCTCGGCCCGCGCGTCGCCGTCGAGGAGCGTCACCAGCTCGCCCCGCTCGCGCAGCTCCTCGAGCCGCTGCCGCTCGCGCACCGCCCGCTCGTGCGCCTGCTTCGAGATGGCGCCGTAGATCTCGGTGCCGGTCATCCGCTCCAGCAGCCCGGCGCGCTCCTTCGCGTCCGCGTCGAGGAAGGCGGCGAAGTCGCCCTGCGCCAGGAGCACCGAGCGCCGGAACTGATCGAAGGTCAGCCCCAGGCGCTCCTCGATCGCCCGCTTCACGTCGGTCTTGCGGCCCCCCTCCACCAGCGCGTCCGCGTCGAGATCGACGAGCTGCATCGAGGTCTGCTGGAGCCGCCCGTTGGCTCGCCCTCGCGCCCGCCGGACGTCCCAGCGCGCGCGGTAGCGGCGGCCGTCCATGCCCCGGAAGTCGACCTCGGCGAAGCCCTGGCCGGCGCCCTTGCGCAAGATGGTCCGCGGGTCGCTGGTGGTCAGCCGAGCGGCGTCGTCCTCCTCCGCCCGGCCGACCCGCACCCGGCTGCCCCCGGCGACGCGCGGCGCGTCGTCGAAGAGCGCGAGGCACATCGCGTCGAGCAGCGTGCTCTTGCCGGCGCCGGTCGGCCCGCAGATGGCGAACACCCCCGCCCGCCCGAGCGGACCGTCCTCGAGATCGAGCGCGAACTCGCCCTCCAGGCTCGCCAGGTTCGCGCCGCGGATGGCGAGGACCTTCACGGGTCCTCCAGCCCCTGCCGCGCGGCGTCGGCGACCTCGCGGAAGGCGTCGAGCAAGGCATGGCTCGGCTCGCCCTCGAAGCGGCGGGCGTAGGCGCTGCGGAAGACATCCTCCACGTCCAGCTCCGCGAGCTCGCGGCGAGGCGCGCTCTCGGCCAGCGCTTCCTTCCCCCCCACGCGCTCGACGCCAATCTTCACCAGGCGCACCGCGCGCTCGCCGATGGCCTTCTCGATCTGCTCGCGCAGATCGGGCACCGGCGCGCTGAGCCGGACGCGCACCTCCAAGAAGGGCTGCTGCTCCGCTGCCAACCCCTCCGGCACCTCCAGCCGCGAGAGCTCCGCCAGCACCTCCTCCAGCTCGCCCGGGCCCTCCTTCGGCACGCGGAGGATGTCCACCGTGCGCGGGATCGGCACCGCCTCCTGCGCGACCAGCCGCACCCCCTCGAAGCGGATCATCCGGAGCTGGTGCGGGTAGCTCTCCTCCGGCATGGCCAGCGGGATGGGCGAGCCGCTGTAGCGGATGTGCGAGCGATCGCCGATCTGTTGCGCCAAGTGGAGGTGACCGAGCGCGACGTACCCGACGTCCGGCGGGAAGAGATCGGCCGGCAGCGCGTGGGCCAGCCCGCCGAGGATGGTCCGCTCGCTCAGCTCGCTCGCCGTGGCGTCCACCATGTGACAGTGGCCGGTGGCGAGGAGCGCCTGGTCCGGCTTGCGATGCGCGCGAGCGGTGTCGAGCACGGCGTCGTACACGCGCCGGACGCCGGCCACGAGCGGATCGCCCTCCCCTTCGTCGCCCGCCGGCAGAATCCGAGGGCCGCAGGAAGGGCACGGCGGCCACCCAGGCCGCCACCTCGCCGCCGCGATCGTGCAAAGGAACGACCATGGCCTCCGCGTCGACCGGCGCCCGGCCGCCGAGATGCGCGAGGCGCGGCACCGTGCCGACGACCCGCACGCCCAGCGCGCGGAGCACCGGATCGGGCGCGCTGAGCCGGGCCGCCGAGTCGTGATTGCCGGCGACGATCAGGACGTCCAGCCCCGGCAAACGAGCCCGCGCGTCGGCCAGGAAGCCATAGAGCATGGCCTGCGCGGACGCGGGCGGGTTCGCCGTGTCGAAGACGTCGCCGGCGACGATGAGCGCGTCCACCTCCTGCTCCGCCAACTGGTCGAGCAGAAACGCCAAGAAGCGCGCGTGCTCGTGCTCCCGCGAGCAGCCGTGCAGCGTGTGCCCGAGGTGCCAGTCGGACGTGTGGCAAATCTTGAGGCGGCGGGTCATCGCGAAGCTCGTCGGTCGGTGGACGCCGGAGTCGGCCTTCGACTGACGGAACGAGCCCTCAGGTAAATCACATGCGAGGCGCTCCGTCAATCCCAGGGACGGATTCCGAGTCGGAATTGCTCGCCAATTCGCCGCGGCACCGCCTCCCGACGCCATGGACGAGCCCCTCGGCGCGATCGCATTCGGGGCTGCACTTGCGCGTTTTCGCGCTCGCCGGGGCCGCGTTACCCTGCCGTCCATGCGTCGATTGCTGCCCGCATTCTCGCTCGTCCTGGCCTCCTGCGGCGCCTCTCCCGCGCCCGCCCCCGCCGTCGCCGGCGCCGTGGTCGCGCCCGACACGCCGGCGATCCCGCTCTCGATCGGCGAGACCAGCTCGCGCTTCGACCCCTCCGACCCGACGGACGACGAGGGCGCCCACGTCCACGTCTGGCGCATCGCGCTCGACCCCAGGCAGCGCGTTCGCATCCTGGTCCACTCGGACGCCGTCGATCCGACGCTGGAGGTGCAGGGACCGAACGGGCAGCACCTGCGCAACGACGACGCGTTCGCCGGGCACACCCTCGACGCGATGGTCGACTTCATCCCGGCCACCGCCGGCACCTACGAGGTGCGGACCAGCACGGCGGAGCCCGGCCAGGAGGGCAGCTACACGAATCCGGGTGGCGCCGCGCGGGCTCGAAGGTGTCGGCGCCGCGTTCACGCTCGGCCAGGGCGCCACCGGCGCGCTCGATCGACCGACCCAGCCGGGGCTGCCCGGCACGTGGCTGCACTTCGACGGTCAGGCGGGGCAAATCGTCCGCCTGCGAGTGACCTCGCGGGCCTTCGACACCATCGCCACGCTGATCGGACCCGGCGGGCAGACGTGGGTGAACGACGACGCCAACGATCTCGGACCGGACGGGCACGAGCGGGCGCTCGACAGCACCGTCGTCGCCGCGCTGCCGCAGTCGGGCGTCTATCAGCTCGTCGTCACGGCGTACGGCGACGGCGGCGGTGCCTTCGCGGTGCGCTCGCAAGCGCGGGCGCCGGTGGTGCTCGGTCCGGGCGGCCAGCGACCGGACGAACTCGCGGGCCCGGACGGCGGCGGTCGGGTGCTCGGCCTCTACGCCGGCATCACCGCCTACCAGAGCAACTCGCGGCTCTACGGCTGCGCCGACGACGCGCGCCTTCTGGCCGAGGCGATGCGGGCCAGCCACCTGCAGAACGAAGGCGACCAGCTCGTCCTGCCGGACGGCCTCGCGACCAAGCAGGCGTTCTTCGACGGCATCGCGCAGATCGCCCGCCAGGCGAGGCCGGAGGACGTCGTCTTCCTCTTCTACTCCGGTCACGGCGGGCAGCAGCCGGACGGCGAAGGCGGCGACCGCGAGCTCGACGGGCTCGACGAGACGCTGGTCCTCTACGACCAATCGGTCACCGACGACGAGGTGGTCGCCGCGCTGGACGCCATCCACGCGGGCACCATCATCCTGGCCCTCGACTCCTGTCACTCGGGCGGGTTCGCCGACGACTTCGTGAACCGGCCGGGCCGCGTGGGCCTCTTCTCGAGCGACGAGGACGTCCTGAGCGACACGGCCGAGACCCACCGCGCGGGCGGCTACCTCTCCTGGTACTTGCGCCGCGGCGTGCTCGGCGAAGCGGACTCGCGCCCCCGCGACGGCGTGCTCAACGCGGGCGAGCTGAGCGACTACATCCTGGACGGCTTCGTGGCCGACCACCGCCGCATGAACCCCGACGGCGAGCTGGACCGTGAGCAGCGCCTGGTCGTCCGCCGCGGCAGCGTGGACTGGGACCAGCTCCTCTGGGTCTACCCGCGCAACGAAGATCTCACCCTGCCGAGTCTCCCCGCGCTGCCACTGACCAGCGCCCCGCCGGGGTGAATCTCGGTCGCCGACTCTGGCGCCGTCCCCGCGCCTCCACCTCGCCCCGTTGGCGCCGGGCGCGCCTTCGCCAACGCCCGTCTCGAGTTGGACCGGCGAACGTCAAGGGCACGGTTTCGTGGTGTCGCTGGCAAGAACGCAGGTCCCCCGAGTCGGATCGCCGCAGGTACACGGCGCCATACACATGTCGGTGCCGCCGCAGGTCCCTCCCGCGCATACGTCGTGGATCGTGCAGAGGTTTCAATCATCGCAGGGACGGCCGTCCGTCGGGATCGTGCAGGTCGTGGAATCGCTGGTGTCCATGCCGACGCATCCGCCGCCGATGCACGCGTAGGCCGTGCACGTGCGCGTCTTCGTCCCGACCGTGCTGCACACGTCCGGCGTGCTGCAGCTGCCCCAGCTGCCGCAGGAGGTCGTTCCGCACGTGGTGCCGTCGGTGGTTCGGCCCGCGCAGGAGTCCGTCTCGGCAGCCAACTGACTGACGCAGCTCCCACCCATGCACACGTAGTCGGTCCGCGTGCGCATGTGCGTTCCTGCTTCGGCGCACGTGTCCGGGTACTCGCACGTGCTCCACGCGCCGTACGACGCATCGCCGCACGAGGAACCATTCGTCACGCGCGTGCAAGATTGGCTTTCCGTGGTCGTGGACGGAGTGCAGGTGCCCGCGTCGCACGTGTAGGTCGTCACGTCGCGGGTCTTGGTGCCGCTCGTGTCGCAGGTCCCACCGAACCCGCCGCAGCCGCTCCAGGTTCCGTGGACCGCCGCACCACAGTCGCTGTCCGAGAGACAGCCAGTGCAGCGCTCCATGCTCTCGTCGCACACGGCCGCTCCGCTGCAGGGCGAGCCCACGTGCGCGGAGCAACTCCCGTCCGCACACGTGTCGGCCCCGTTGCAGTAGACGCCGTCATCACACGAACCGGTGTTGTTCGTGTGCTCACAGCCCGATGTGCCACAGGTGTCGTCCGTGCACGGGTTTCCGTCGTCACATCCGGCGGCCACGCACTCACCAGCGCAGCACATCTCGGCCGTGCTGCAGAGGTTCGTGCGCACACACTGGTCACCGTCACAGCTCGCGGTCTGGCACGGCCCGGCAGAGCACGTGTCCGGCGAACAGCTCGGATATTGGCAGCCATTGTGCACATCGCAGGTGCCGCCGGACTGAGCGGTGCACAGTCCGTCGTCGGAGCGATTCGTACACGCGCCGTCCGTGCAAATGTCGGACGTGCAGTCAATCCCGTCGTCGCAGTCGCTCCCGGCCGTGCAGGGCGTCGGTCCCGCATCCGGCGTCGCTGCGTCGCCGACCCCCGCGTCGGCCCTCGCGGCGTCGACGTGAAGACCGCCGTCCGTCGGCACGTGGCCGGGCCACGGCGGGAGCTCGTCCGAGGGCACGTCGGCGGACGCGCAGCCCAACTCGGTGCAGGTCTGCCCGCCGGGGCAGGTCACGCCGCGGCAGTCTCGAGAGAGAAAGAGGACCAGCGTGCGCGTGTCGCCGCGTACCAGGCTGGTGCGGGCGACGCGCTCGACGACGACACCGCCGGCGAGGAGCCCTCGGGCGCGAACCTCGAGCGGCCCCAGAGCCTCGCCAGCCGGCCGGACTCCCAGCGTCAGCGGCAGCGAGGGCGCGCCGGAATCGGTCAGCGACTGGGTCGAGTCGAAGGGTTGTCCTAGCGGACCGGTGATCGTGAGCTGCACCGCGTCCATCTCGCCCGGCACGGAGAGGTCGCTCTCCACGACCACGATGAGCTGGGTGGCCGAACTGCACCCGACCACCAGGCTCGTCAGCGCGAGCAGTCCGGCCCGAACGCCGTCCCTAACCACCATCGCCGAATGCTACACCAACACAATCCGGCCATGCACCTTCCCCCAATCGGCCAGCAACTGATAGGGTTCGAGCCATGCGTTCGGCGATCCTCGCCATGGCCCTGCTTTCGCTTCCGCTGACGAGCCCAAAGGCTGCACGGGCGCAGTCCAGCTCGGAGACCGCGGCCGCCCGGACGTTGTTTCGGCAGGGGCTGCAGGAAGCCAGGGACGGTGAATGGGAAAAAGCTCGAGAGCATTTCGAGCGCTCCTACGCGATCGCGCCACGCGCGACGACGCTGTTGAACTTGGCCGGCGCGCAGGTGCAAACGGGACGGTTGGTGGCGGGCGCCGAGAGCTACCGGCATTTCCTCGCCGATGACGAGAATCGACGCACGGCCCGCTATCGAGAGCAAGCGGAGGCGGCGCTCGCTGCAGTCCAAGTGCGCATCGCGCACCTGGTCATCCACGTCCGCGGTTTGGAGGACGACGACGTCGTCACGGTCGACGGCGAGGAGGTCGGACACGCCGCGTTGGGTGTCGACCTACCGCTCGACCCCGGCACGAGGACGGTCGTCGTGCGCCGCAGCGGCGCCGAGAGCGCGCACGAAGAGGTGATGTTGAGCGAAGGCGAGCAGCGGGAGGTCACGCTGGTGCCGACCGATCCGGAACCGCAGCGCGTCCCCGCTCCCGACGCGGCGCTCCGCGCCGATACCGCCCCGGCGACCGAAGGTGACGACTCCGCGCTCTGGATCGGCCTCGGAATCGCCGCTGGCGTCGTCCTCCTCGCGGGCGCGGCGGTCGCGACCGGTTTCGCCGTCGACTCCGCGAATGCCCCGTACTCCGGGAACTTCGCCCCGGGTGCCATCCAGTTCGAGTAGGCCGCCCCAACACGAGCCCTGGTGAAGGGCTCATCGCCGGGACGGCTCGGGGTGCATCTCGCGTGTCACGAGCGCGGCCGCGGGGCCGACCATGACCGAGGTATCGAGAACGCGAGCCCCCGACCACATCAGGCGGTCCGCGGCGCCGATTGCGTGAGCCTCAGAACTCGTCCGCCAGAGGAACGCCGGTCGTGGAGGGCTGCGACCGGCGGCGCGGGCGCCGAGCTCGACGACGACGCCGAATCCGAGGCCGAGGCGCCGGCTCGCTGCCCGCGTCCGGAGTCACCGTCGGGCGCTCCGCACCGGCGCCGTCGGCGGAATCCGACTCCGACGGCTCCCCTGTGCCGGACACCTCGTGCTCGGCGCGGCCTGCGTCCGGAGTCTCGATCAGCGCCGCCTCCGCCTGGATGGGCGCGCGGTGCACACCCTCGTTCGGGCGACTGTCGACACTGCGCGTCGGTGCGGACACGGGGCCCACCGAGCTCGGGGCCTCGTCATCGCCGCTGCCGAGGGCCCGATAGACCCCTCCTACGACGACGCCGAACGTCAGCCCAGCCACCAAGACGGCCGCCAGCTGAAACCTCCGCCGCCCCGCCGCGACGAGGGCGCGCTCGTCATCGAGCTCGGAGACACCGCTGGGGATCGGGACGTCGATGGACGCCGGTTCCGACTCCAAGTCGACCGCGCTGACCGTCAGGGTGGCGACCACCTGCTCGGAAGGCTCTTCGGGCGCCCCCGGATCGCTGAGCAGCCCGGACACGCTCTCCGGCAAGAGCTGCCGCTCGGTCTCCATGTCGTTGCCGACGACCGCGCGGAGCAGACGCTCGATGTCCGAGGCGTCCAACGCGAGCGCCGCGGGCATGGCTTTCGCGAGCGCCCTGCGCATCTCTTGGGCCGTCGAGAAGCGGTCGGCCGCCTCGCGTGCGGTGGCCTTCGCGATCACGGCATCGAGGGCCGGAGGCACCGAAGCGTTGTAGGTGCTGGCGGGTACCAGTTTCGGATCCCGAACCATCTGCAACAGCGCGAGCTCGTTCGACGCCTTGAATGCACGTCGCCCCGTCAACATTTCCCAGAGCACGACGCCGAGCGCGTAGACGTCGGTGCGCCTATCGACGGACTCGCCAAACGCCTGCTCGGGCGACATGTACCCGATCTTGCCCTTGAGCGAGCCACCGGTCGTCTGTTGAGCCCGGCCGCGCGCCTTCGCGACCCCGAAGTCGATCAATTTCACGTGGCCGCGATAGGCGATGAGCACGTTCTGCGGAGTGACGTCGCGGTGCACGACGCCGAGGAGCTGCCCGTCGCCGTCCTTGGTCTCGTGGGCGGCGTGAAGCCCCTCGGCCACCTTCACCGCGATGTAGGTGGCGAGCTGCGGCGTGAGCGTCCTCCCGAGCTTGCCCAGGCTCGTCAGGAGCGTCGACAGCGCACAGCCGTGCACGTACTCCATGACGAGGAAATGGCGCCCGCCGGACTCCCCCAACGCCTCGACGTGCACGACGTTCGGGTGCTGGATTTTGGCGGAGAGCAACGCCTCGTCGACGAACATCCGGACGAACATCTCGTCCTCTGCGAGGTGCTCGTGCACGACCTTGATGGCGACGTGCCGGCTGAAACCTTCGACTCCTTCGCGGCGACCGAGAAAAAGGGTGGCCATCCCACCGGAGCGCAGCTTCGCGACGATCTGGTAGTCACCGACTTTGTCGCCGACGGAAAACAACGGCCGCATCTTAGCGCCGCGTCCGACGCCACCGCAAAACGTTCGCGCCCCGCCGCATGAACCCGGACGGCGAGCCGGACCGCACCCGGTCGTCCGCCGCGGCAGCGCGGACTCGGACCCGCTCCTCTGGGTCCAGCAGCCCGCATTGCCCCAGCAAGCCGCATTGCCCCAGCAAGCACACCCAAGGGTTCGGTCTCGGCCCCCTGGGCAGTCGTAGTCCATACCGCCAGCGGATTCGATGCAGTCGCGGCCCGCGCGGCTCCGTCGGGCGAGAGCCCGCACAACGACAGCGCCCCGCCTCCGGCGAGCGGAAGCGGGGCGCTAGATGTCGCGAGAAGCCGGCTTCAGGGCGCGGCGGGCGCCGCGAGGTGCACGCCGCAGCGGACCCAGTCGCCCGTCACGTCGGCGCTCTGGCCAGTCTTGCTGATCTGGATGACGTAGGTGCCAGCGCCGGAGACGGCCTGGTCCTGGATGTACGCGGACTGGGTCGCGGTCTCGCTCTCCATCGCGATCTGGGTGGGAGGTGTCATCGAGTCGAAGAGGGTCACGCTGAGACCCTCGACGCCCGAGCCGCTGCTGGCCGAGCCGCACACGACCGAGACGTTCAGCCCGGCGCCGACGTCGAACTTGAAGAAGTCGGTGTCGTTGACACCCGCCGTCGTCGGAAGGTGCGCGAGGACGAAGCCGCTCATCGAGGTGCTGTCGATCGAGATGGTCTCCGCGGTGGCAGCCGTGCCGTTGGTCGCGTCCATCGTCTCGGGCGGGTTGTCGCCGCCGCGGAAGGACTTGAGGACGTAGAAGTCCGCGCCGGCCGCCGCCTGGACGAAGAGGAGGTAGTCACCGGCGTCCAGCGACGGGTCGAGGTCCACGTTCTGACCCGAGCTGAGCGGATCGAAGTCGCTCGGGGTGAGGCGGGCGATGATCTCGGTGCCGTCCGCGTTGGTGATCCACATGCTCGCCGGGTTCGCCGCCGCGCCGTCGCCGGTGGTGCCGCCGGGCATGAGGTTGACGCTGAAGTTCGGCGTCGTCGTGCCGGTGATGGTGAAGGAGTAGACGTCCACGTCCGAGGCGTCGGCGAAGGTGCCGAGGATGAACGAGGCGCCACCGCCCGTGATCGCCTTCTCGGTGAGCGCCTGCGCGCTGGCTGCGTCGTTGCCGCCCTCGCTGTCGACGTTGACGAGCATGCCGTCGGACGTCAGGGACGCCACGGCGACCTGGTAGTCGTAGCCGGTCCCGCCGACCGGGGTGTCACCGTGCCAGGTGCTGAACGACTGCACGAGCACGTAGTACGTGCCGTCCGCCGGGAGCATGGTGATCACTTCGCTGTCCGTGGCGCCGGCGCCGGTCCCGCGCGGGAGCGCGTCGTCGTTCTCCGCGATCTGGTTCATCGACGAGTCGTAGATCGTGACGACGGTGTCGGGCTCGGTCATGGACGTCGAGTCGGTGCCCACGACCACCTCAATCCACTGACCGGCCGTGCCGGTGAAGCTGTAGTAGTCGAGGTCGCCGGCCGGATCGATCGAGCCCATGGTCGCGCTGGTCGCGTCGACCATGATGGTGCTCGCCGTGGCGAAAGTGTCGTTGCCGTCGCTGGTCGGGCCCGAGTCCGGGGTCGTGCCGCCGCCGTCGGTGCCCATGCCAGCGTCGCCGCCGGTGCCGCCGCCGTCACCCATCCCGGCGTCGGTGCCGCCGCCGCCACCGTTGTCACAGCCGATCGCCAACACGATCGAAGCCAGTATCGCCAAGTTCTTCATTCGCATCTCCATTGCCTCACGCGCGTTCACACGCTGCTCGAGCGCGCAAAAAGGGGCGCGCACCCCGCCGGGGTCTCCCCACGGGACTCCGGCAAAGAAGCGGCGACGGTACCACCGGCGGGCCGGGCGTCAACACGGCGCGTGAGCGGCCGGGACAGGGCGCTCGCCGCGCGTATACTCCGCGCCGTGAGCGCTCCTCTGCTCTCCGTGCGCGGGTTGGTGAAGAGCTACGGCGGTCGCCGCGTCGTCGACGAGCTCGCTCTCGACTGCCGCGCCGGCTCGGTGCTCGGGCTGCTGGGCCCCAACGGCGCCGGCAAGACGACGACGCTCCGCATGCTCTACGGCTTCGTCGAGCCGGAAGCCGGCACCATCACCTACGAGGGCCTGGACTTCCGCGCCCACCGCAGCGAGCTGAAGCGCCGGATCGGGGTCTGCACGCAGGACGACACGCTCGACGAGGACCTCACGGTCATCCAGAACCTGCGCATCTACGCGAGCTACTTTCGCCCGCCGCCGGAAGGGCTGG
Organism: uncultured Pseudomonadota bacterium; assembly: GCA_963832725.1. GTDB lineage: Bacteria > Myxococcota_A > Polyangia > Polyangiales > Sandaracinaceae > JAEZBP01. Next base: position 171,417 of record CAWHVG010000002.1, on the reverse strand, counting down.
AGGCGCGGATTGAGGAGCTCCTGGCTCGCTTCGAGCTCGACGAGTACCGAAACCACTCTCCGCAGGCGCTCAGCGGCGGCTACAAGAAGCGACTGATGATCGCGCGCTCGATCGTGCACCAGCCCCGCATCCTCTTCCTCGACGAGCCGACCACCGGGCTCGATCCGCGGGCGCGGGTGGACGTGTGGGAGCTGGTCCACGCGCTCCGCGGCGAGGGGCTCGGGGTCATCCTCACCACCCACTACATGGACGAGGCCGAGCGGCTGAGCGACGAGCTGGTGGTGCTCGACCGCGGGCGCTCGGTGGCCCAGGGGACCACGGGCGAGGTGCTCGGCTCGATCCTCGGCGAGCACGTGCTGGTGGTCCCGGCCGACGCGCCCGAGCACGACACCATCCGCGACTTCATGCAGGGCGAGCTGGAGACTCACACGCACGCGGTCCTCGGCGAGCTGCGGGCGCCGCTCGACGGGGCGAAGCTCGGCCGGCTGACCGATCGCTTCCCCGGCGCGCGCTTCACGGTGCGGCCGCCGAACCTGGACGATCTCTTCCTGGAGCTCTCGCGGCGACACGCGGAGCGCGGGGAATGATGGCCCTCTTCGGGTTCGCCGACCGGCGCTCGTGGGCGGTGTTCCGCCGCAACGCACGCGTCTACCTGCGCAACCGGAAGACGACGTGCCTCGAGCTCGCGCACCGGCAGGCGGAGAAGGGGCGATGAAGGCGCTCTTCGGGTTCGCCGACTGGCGCTCGTGGGCGGTGTTCCGGCGCAACGCACGCGTCTACCTGCGCAACTGGAAGACGGCGTTCTTGCCGCCCGCCATGGAGCCGGTGATCTACTTCCTGGCGTTCGGCCTCGGGCTCTCCGGCTACGTCGGGATGCTGACCTGGCGCGGGCACGAGGTGAGCTATCCGCAGTTCATCGCGCCGGGCCTGCTCGCCTACACGGCGTTCGGCACGCCCTTTTTCGAAGGGCTCTACTCGGCCTACGTGCGGATGTTCTACCAGAAGACCTGGGACGGAATCCTCGCCACGCAGGTGGAGCTGCACCACCTGGTGTGGGGCGAGATCCTCTGGTCGGGGGCCCGCGGCGCGATGAACACGACGGCCGTAGCGGTGGTGCTCGCCGCGTTCGATCTGGGGGGCGTCGTCGACCTGCGCTTGGGCTGGCTGCTCTTGCTGCCGCTGGTGTGCGGCGTGGCCGGCTGCGCGTTCGCGGCGCTGGCGCTGGTGTTCACGGCGATCGTGCCGTCGATCGACCACATGAACTACCCGGCGTTCCTGATCGGCATCCCGATCGGGCTGATCAGCAACACCTTCTTCCCGCTCGAGCCGACACAACCCGTGCTCCGCTTCGTGATGGAGCTGAACCCGGTCTATCACCTCGCCGAGACGGCGCGGCTGCTCCTCGTCGGCGGGCCGGTCGGGCTCGAGGCCGCCTGGCTGGCCGGGACCACGCTCCTGCTGCTCGCGATCACCACACCGCTGGTGATGCGGCTGATGCGGCGGCGGGTCCTCGGCGACTGATTCCGACTCGGCCCGTCGTCCGGCAGATGCTGGTTCACAGCCGAGCCATGCCGGCGCCCCCGAGGTCGTTGCAGCTCCATCGAGGAGCAAGCCCGGGCGACGCAGGTACGCGGCGGGCGCGCGTTCGGAGACGGCGCGCCCGCTCGTGCCGGATCACTCGCTGACGGTGAGGTGGATCATCTGGACCGGCGTGATGGGCCGGTCGCCGGCGTCGGTGTCGACCGACTGGATCTCGTTCACGACCTCCATGCCCTCGGTGACCTTGCCAAAGACGGGGTGCTTCGACTGGCCGGGCGTGAAGAAGTCGAGGTAGGCGTTGTGCTTGGTGTTGATGAAGAACTGCGAGCTGCCCGAGTTGGGGCCCGAGTTCGCCATCGAGAGCGTGCCGACCTCGTTGGAGATCTGGGCGTCGGCCGGGTGCTCGTCCGGGATGGACCCGTGGGGCGACTGCCCGGTGCCGGCGCGGCGGCTCTGCGGGTCGCGGCTGTGGGGGCAGCCGAACTGGACCATGAAGTTCTGGATGACCCGGTGGAAGTGGAGGCCGTCGTAGAAGCCCTCCTTCGCGAGCCGCACGAAGTTGCCGCCCGTGATGGGCATGCGGTCCACGAAAATCTCGGCCTTGAAGGTGCCGAGGGAGGTCTCGAAAGTCGCGATGGGATTGCTCATGGGGCAGGACCGTACAGCACTCCGGCCGAGCGGCAAATGGCCGCGCGCGTGGGCTCACGCAGGTCGTCGCGGGCGGGCGGTGCCTCCGACAGCGGAGCCCATGTGCCGGCGCGCCGACCTCTGCGAGAATGACACCTCTGCATCACGCGCGCGTCGCCCTTCGGCGGTCCCGGGATCGACGTTCGGGACGGCGGTACTACCTCCACGAGTGGACGGGGCACACCGACACCTCTCCGCGCGGCGAGCGAGAGGCTCGGTGCGCCCGCTTGGAGGATCGAATGATCTATCGGGTGATGTTCCTGGCCGCGCTCGCGTTCGGCGCGACGACGCTGGCCGGCTGCGGCGGCTACGGCGGCTACGGCGACGCCGACTATTACGGCCCCTACTCGGCTGCGTACGGGCCCTACTACGGCGGCGGGTTCTACGGGCCCTACGGCTACGGATACGGCGCACCCTATGCCTTCGGCGGGCCCTACGGGTACGGCGGCTTCGGACCCTTCGCCATGGGTGGCGACGGGGACGACGCGGGCTTCGAAGGGGGCGGTGACCGCGACAAGCCGGGGCCCGCGATCGCCCAGCCCGCCGATCACGACGAGCGCTGACCCGAGCAGCTTCGGCACCTCACCGAGCGTCGCGTCGCAGCCGAGCGCGACGTTGCTCGGCTTCAGGTCGCGGTGCACCAGCCCGCGGGTGTGGGGCGGTCGGCAGCGACTCGAAGCGCCCGAGCACCTCGATGGCGCCGCCGCGCACGCCGCCCCGCTCGTCCCGCCGGCGCGCCACGGCGCGGGTGAACGCACCCTTCTCGTGCCCGAAGAGCTCGCTCTCGAGCAGATTCGCCGAGAGCGTGGCGCAGTTGACGGAAGGGTCCCTTCGCCCCGTCAGATCGTCGCGCCCAAGGCCGACGAGCCAGGTGCGTCGGCCGACTGCTACAGTCCGCCGCATGAAGGATTGGGTCATCGTCATCACGGGCGCGAGCGCGGGCATCGGCGCGGCGCTCGCGGAGCTGGTCGGAGCGCGAGGCGGAAAGCCCGTGCTCGTCGCGCGGCGGGCGGAGAAGCTGAACGAGGTGGCAGCGCGCGCGGGCTCCGACGCGCTCGCCGTCACGGGCGACGTCACCCGCCGCGAGGACGTGGAACGCGCCCGCGACGAGGCGCTGTCGCGCTTCTCGCGCATCGACGTCTGGGTGAACAACGCCGGTCGCGGCATCACGCGGAAGGTGTCGGAGCTCACCGACGAGGAATTCGACGACATGATGCGCGTGAACGTGAAGTCCGCGCTCTACGGGATGCAGGCCGTCCTCCCGCACTTTTCGAAGCGCGGCGAGGGCCACCTCATCAACGTCTCGTCGATGCTCGGCCGCGTCCCCTTCGCGCCCTTCCGCTCCGCCTACGCCGCTTCCAAGCACGCGCTCAATTCGCTGACGGCCAACCTGCGGATGGAGCTGCGCGAGACCCACCCGGGCATCCACGTCTCGTGCGTGCTGCCGGGCGTGGTGGCCACCGACTTCGGCCTCAACGCGCTCCACGGCGGGATCGACTCCCGCAAGATGCCCAATTCGCAGACCGCGGAAGAGGTGGCCGAAGTGATCGCCGGCGTCATCGAGCGCCCTCGCGCCGACGTCTACACCCGCGAAGGCGCGCGCCAGATGGTCGCCGCCTACTACGCCGCCGAGGACATGGGCGACGTGGAGTCCAAGCCGCCCTTCGTCTTCCCGTCTCGCTGACGCGCCGACGCGCCGCTGGTCGGTGGCCGGCGCCGAGAGGGCTCAGCGCGCGTAGCCGAGCGCGTGCAGGCGTTCGAGATCGTCGTGGCTCAGCGACACGGGCACGATGGTGGTCGCGGGGCGGCGGGCCGCAGCTTCGTCCACGATGTGGTGCAGCCGAGCGCGGAGCGCGGCCGCCCGCTCGGGCTGGTCTGCGGCGAGGTCGCGACGCTCTTCGGGATTGACCGAGAGCTCGTAGAGCCCTTCGACGTGTACGGGGCCGGCGCTCTCGGCGTACTTCGTGTCACCGTCGACGATCGCGCGCACCTCCCCCTCGAAGCCCGTCTCGAGCACGGCCGGGCGGGGCGGCAATGGCTCCCCGTGCAGGCGGGACACCAGGGAGCGTCCGGCCACGCCTTCGAGCGGCTCGCCGCCGGCGATCTCGACGAGGGTGGGCATCACGTCGATTGACGAGACCACCTCGCGCGCGACGCGTGGCTCATGCGCTTCCGGCAATGACATCACGAGCGGCACGCGCACCGTCTCCTCGAAGAGGGTGAGGCCGTGGCCGAACAAAGCGTGATCGAAGAGCTCCTCGCCGTGGTCGGCGCTCACCACCACCGCGAGCTCGCCCCCGTCGAGCTGCGCCACGAGCTCGCCGAGCATGTCGTCCGCAGCCCGGATCTCGGAATCGTACGCCGCCGCGACGTACTCCATGCCCTCCCGCGGACCGACGCGCGCGAGCGCGGCCGGCAGGAGCGCGAGATCCCCATCTCCTCGAGCTCGGGGTGGCGCGGGCGCGAGGGCGACCAGAGCTGATCGAAGAGCGGCTGTCGCGGCTCGTAGGGCGCGTGCGGCGAGAGCACGTGCACCCAGAGGAAGAGCGGTCGATCCGGCTCGAGCCCCTCGAGGCTGCGCGCCACCTCGGCCCGAACCTCGTCCAGATTGGCGAAGCCCAGACACGCGTAGCGGTCGAACCCACGCGCGAACCCGTGGTCCTCGCCCAGGTGGCCGTTTGCCGTCACCCCGACGGTACGATACCCGAGCGCGCGAAGTGCTTCCGGCAGCGACGGAAGCGAGGGCGAGAGCACCTCTTGCTGCATCGTGACGCCCTCGACCATCAAGCCGTGCACGACGCCGTGCTCACTCGGAAGCACGCCCGTGACGAGGGAAGCGACGCTCGGCGCGGTCCAGCTCGACGTCGCGTAGGCGTGCTCGAAGAGCGTGCCGCGGTTGGCCAGACGCGCCAGCGCGGGGCTCGTGGCGCGCGTGTAGCCGTACGCGCCGAGGTGATTGGCGCGCTCCGTGTCGACCGTGTAGAGCAGAATGTCCGGCGGCCCTTCCGTGCGGGTGCGGCGGCGGAGTCGACCGGCAGCGCGGGGAGCCACGTCGGGAGATCGAGCCCGATCGGCTGAACCAGCGTCCGGTCGCGAGGTCGAGCCGGCGTCATCCACACGCACGAAGAGAAGGCCCGCCACCGAAAACGCGACGAGCACGGCCACCAAGATCGCGATGCTCCTTCGCTCCATGCCCCAAGGACCTTGCCAGGATGCGCCCGCGTACACCACGTCCGTGCGCGTCGCACCGAACGCGCGTGGCGGCTGCGTTTGAGCGAGAGCGCTCGGTCGGTCAGGCTCCGCCGCGCGTTCGCGTCTGCCTCGGCTCCGACCGATGACACCGGGTACCTGCCGGCGCTAGGGCACCGCACGCCGAGAATGAGAGAGAGCCCGGCCGCGGCGCGGTCGCAACGACGCGCGGGCCGGTGTAAAGATCGCGACCATGGCACGACGCGAGATCGTGGTGAGCTACGCGGATGAAGAGAGCGCGTTCAAGTTCACGCGAGTGGACCGCTCCAAGCTCTACGGCCGAAAAGAGCGGGTGATCCAGGACGAGAACGGCGAACGCTGCGTCTCGGCCTATCTGACGGCCGATGGCGCGGCGCTCGTCCCTCCGGGAGGCACCGCGCACGTGTACGTGGACGAGCGCTTCGACACCGTCGAGCGCGGTGACATGCGCGCCGTCGACGGCGAAGGGAACGCCCTCGAGATCACCCCTTCCACCCTCGGCCAGGCGCAGGCGCTCGAGCCCACCCGCCCCGAGCGTCTGCTCGGGCACGTGGTGCAAAGCGTCTACGAGCTGTCGTCGGAATCGCTCGGCGACGCCCTGAAGAAGGCACTCGCCGACGGTGAGCTCTTCGAGACCGCCTACAACTACAAGGACGGCTACGATCCCGACCGCCTCTTCGTCCTACAGAACGAGGAGGGCATCTTCGGGCTCGTCGCCAAACCGGACGGCTTCGAGCTCATCACCCGAGAGGCACCGTCCGACGAAGAGTCGCCGGCCGACGACGAGACCGACGAGCTCGAGGACGACCTCGACTTCAGCATGATGTGACGCTCGGTAGGACCGAGGAGGACCAAGCACGATGCCGCGGCTCATCTCCATCATGGACGCCAAGAAGCGGGACGCGCAAATCGAGGTCGGCAGCCCGAAGAAGCGAACCGGCTACCGCTGGGTCGACCCGAGCGGAAGCCCCGTTCGACTGCAGCGCCTGGTCAAGGGCACCGAGAAGACCACCTACGACGCCCTGCTCGCCGAAGCCGGATCGCCGGAGGCCGTCAGCCAGGCGCTGATCGAGAGTGACCCCGAGATCGATCTCGATCAGGTCGGGCGCCGGCTCTCCTTCACGTCGCGCGTCTACCTGAGCCCGAAAGGCAACGTGCTCTACGCCGCGCGCGTGCTGAAGGTCGTCTACGACGCCGCGGACGACGAGCAGAGCCGCGAGGACTTCGTCGACGTGGAAGCCACGGTCGGCGAGGAGCTGCCGCCCATCCCCTGGACCGGCCGGTTGATGCCCGTGGATCAGGTGATCCGCCGCTTCGCGTTCGTCCGCGCGCTCCAACTCCGGCACGTGAACGGCCTGACCTTCGACTTCCTCTTCGAGATGGCCAAGACGCTCGAAGAGTCCGGCAAGCTCATGTACGTGGGCGCCGGCGCCAAGGGGCAGCAGCCCCTTATCTTCCAGACGAATGGGACACCCTTCCGCGGCTTCCTCGAAGGCCGAACGGAGGGCGACGCCTACCGGCTCGTGCTCCATCTCTCGAACCTCGAGATCAAGAGCATCGCCCGAGGAGAGTCTGAATGAAGTGGGCCGAGACCCTCGAGCCCTATGCCGATGGCCAGAAGGCGCCGATTGGCTCGCTCGTCGACGACGCGCTCGAGAAGCGCCTGCGCAAGTACAAGCAGCAGGTCGCCAAGCGCTATCGGGTGGTGGAGCCCGAGCAGGTCGAGCGGCTGCTGACCGCGGGGCCTTACCTGATCAGCACCAAGCTCGACGGCGAGCTCTGGTTCTTGGTGAAGCGCGAGGGCGAGGTCGCGCTTTGCGCATACAACGGCCGGGTGCTGCGGGGCACGTCGCTGCTGAAGGAGGCGGAGGCGCGCTTGGCCGGCGCGAACGACATCGTGATCGCCGGCGAGCTGATGGCGGCAGCGCCCGACGGCGGACGCGCGCGCGTCTTCCACGTGGCGACGGCCCTCGGCGAGGCCGAGCTCGAGCCCAGCCTCTCCTTCCACGCCTTCGATTCTCGTCGAGGAGAACGGGGAGGACCAGCTCTCGACCGAGTACGGCCCACGGCTCTCCCGCCTACGTGACGTGCTCGGCGACGGCGACCGGGTGAAGGTGGTCGAGACCCGCGAAGGCGATACGGCGGACGTGGTCCGTCTCTATCGCGAATGGGTCGTCTCCGACCGCTTCGAAGGGCTGGTCGTCCGCAGCGAGCGAGGGCTGACCTACAAGATCAAGAGCACGCTCACCATCGACGCGGTGATCATCGCCTACGGCGAGCGGATCACCGGTGACGTCCATCAGGTTCGGGAGATGAGCGTCGCGTTGATGCGCGACGATGGCACCTATCAGCTCCTCGGCGCCGTCGGGAACGGGTTCTCCGAGCAGGATCGGGCGTCGTGGCACGCTCGCCTCTCCACGCTGGAGGTCCCGAGCCGATTTCGCCTGGCGAACCGCGAAGGGACGCTGTCGAAGTTCGTCCGCCCGGAGATCGTGGTCGAGATCCGCTGCTCGGATTCTGATCACCACCGATAGCTGGGACGTCCCCATCCGCCGCATGAGCCTGCGCTTGGATCCCGAGCACGGCTGGGAGCCGGTGATGGAGACGCCCACGGCGGTGATGATCCACCCGATCTTCCTCCGCGAGCGGACCGACAAGAGAGCCGAGCTCGAGGGCGTCGGCATGACCCAGATCACCAGCTACGTTCCCCTCGGCGTCGAGAAGGCGAACAAGGTCGATTCTCGCGCCGGCCGAGGTCGTGCGCCGCGGCGTCTTCGCGAAGGAGACCAAGGACAAGGTGGCGGTCCGAAAGTACGCCATCGTCGACACGCACAAAGGCGACGACCGGAACTACCCGCCCTACGTCGTGTACTTCACGGACTACTCCCCCGGCCGGAAGGAGCCGCTCCAGACCGCGCTCCGCGCCGCGTCGAGCGCGGACAAGGCGGCTCAGCAGGTCGAGCTCTGGTTGGCCGACAACATCAAGCGCGGCTGGAACGAGGTCGAATCGGCCCGAGTTGGCGAGCCGATCGGCGCGGCCCCAGAGCCCGCAAAGACCTCCGCCAGGAAGGCCTCCGGCAAGAAGGCCTCCGGCAAGAAGGCCTCCGGCAAGAAGGCCTCCGCCAAGAAGGCCTCCGCCAAGAAGGCCCCCGCCGAGAAGGCCTCCAGCAAGAAGGCCCGCGCCGAGAAGGCGAAGGCCGAGACGGATCCCTCGCCGCGGGGCTGATTTCGAGCTCCGTTCCGTGCTCGGAGCTCGAAAGCCGGGCGAAGGACGATCCGGCGCACCCTCGCATCGGCGGTTCGGCACGATCGAGGGCGTCCACGCTGGGAGAAGCGCATCGCCGGGGCGGCCAGGCGAAGCCTACCGCGAACGTTCGCGGCGAGAACTCACGCCCCGACGGGGGAAAGAGTGGCTCAGCTCTTCTTCTTGCGCGCGCGCTTCTTGCGGGCGGGACGCTCCGGTGCGGGCGCCGGCGCACTGGACGCCTTCGAAGCACCCGTGATGGCATCGATGTCGACGCCGAGAACCTTCCAGGCGCGCGTGTCGAACTCGTAGCTCTCGTGGGTCTGCCGGATTGCCTCGAGAACCTCCTCGGTCAGCGGCGGCGTGGGCGGAACGCGGGGCTTGAGGCGGCGAATGGCGGTGAGCGTCTCCCCCATCTGAAGAAGCTCGCTCACGTGGCTCAACACCTCGTGCGCCTTCAGAGTCTCGCCGTTCTTCCCCTCGACCAGCTCTTTGGTCAGGCGGTTCTTACGGCGAATGGAGCGACCATCGAGACCGGCGGCGACAGGGCCCTTGTCGAAGAGCGTGTTGAGCGCGCGGGCTGCGCGGCGCTTGGCGATCGCTTCAGGGCTTCCGCGTCGGGTCGTCTTCTTTGCTCGTGCCATCGATGCTCCGTTGTTGCGGGTGGGTTGAACGGTTAGTCTCAGGAGCGCGTCGAGTCAAGAAGCAGCATGCCAAAGAACGTCGATTCATGCGCGCTGTGGCTTCTTCCACCGACGAATCGACCTCTGTCTGCGCCGTCGCGGCGATCGTTGGCGAATTCGCCCGGCGTCGAACGCGCGAAATGCTCGGTATGCAGGCGACCTGGCCTCGCCCACAACGCCGCAGGCTCGGACAGAAGCCGAGCCCACCCGGGGCATCGTTCCGGGTTTCGTGTACTCGAGACCCGGCGCCGTTCCGCGGTGCGCGACGGAGCGCAAGTGACTCGGAGCGAGTCTCGAGACGCCGGTCCGATTGTTCGCTATCGCACGCCGACCCCATTCACATGGAGCTGCGCGGCGCCACGAGTCCCGCTTCAGAATCCCGCGCGGAGAGACCGAATGAGGTCCGAGCCGCGCAGCCGCGTCGGAACCGAGAGCGCCTCGCTCGGCGCGCGCCGGCGAGGCGCCGCATGGCGAGGCTACCCCTCTACGCCACGCCGAGATTCGGGAAGTCAGCATGCTCGACCCCGAAACGCCGGGTGCTCGGTGCAGGCGCGGATCGTCGGGCAGAACGTGGAGCTGGCCGGTGATGGAACGGACCGGACGAACCTCAACCCGGCACGATCTTCACGAGCGCGTGAGAGCCGACCAGGTAGAGCTCTCCTCCGGAATCCTCGCCGAGCGAGGTCAACGACGCCACCAACCCTCGCAGCCCCTCGAGACGTTGGGTGCCCGCCAGGTGGCCGTCACACCGCTTCATCGCGACCACGTCGGTGCTGCAGTAGTCCCCGAAGAGATACCACCCTCGCAGTGAGGGAATAGCCGAGCCTCGGTACACATATCCACCCACGACGGCACAGACGTAGCCCTGGAAGAGGCTCGGATCTCGCGTCGACTCGCTGTGGCTGTACTCCAGGATGGGATCGACGGGATCCGTTGGCACCGGCACGTCCGTGCGAAAGGGGTGAGTACCTTCGAACGCGGCCCAGCCGTAGTTCTCGCCACCGCTGCTCGATGCGGGCTGAAAGTCGAGCTCCTCCCACTCCGCTTGGCCGACGTCCGCGATCCACAGGTCGTGGGTGGCCCGGTCGAAGGAGAAGCGCCAGGGGTTGCGCAGACCGTAGGCCCAGATGGTCGGCAAGCCGCCCCCGCTCGAGAACGGATTTCCCGGCGCCGCGAAGGAGGCGGAGGTCGCGTCGACATCCAGACGATGGATCTTGCCCATGTACGTGCTCGTACTCTGTCCATTGCCGCGCAACGGATCGTGGCCGTCGCCCTCGTCGTTCTCGGAGCCTCCGTCGCCCATACCGACATAGAGGTACCGGTCCGCGCCGAACGCGAGCTGCCCTCCGTTGTGGTTCGAGTCCGGATCGTCCACGTCGATCAGCCGCCGGACCTCGGTCGGGTCGGCGACATCGGGATCCGCGCTGCTCCGCCGGAGCTCGGCGAGAATGTTCCGATAGCCCCCGCTCTCCGTGGCCGTGTAGTAGACGAAGAAGCGCCCGTTGTCGGCGTAGTCGGGATGGAACGCCAGGCCCAAGAGCCCGCGCTCGTTGTCGGCGGGAGAGTAGTCGACGGGCAGCTCGAGGAAGGGTCTCGGGAGGACCGCGCCGTCGCGCACGAGGAGGATCTGACCGCGTTGATCGAGAACGTAGAGGTCGTCCGCTCCGGGGGCCTGGACGACTCCGACGAGCTGGTTGGCGCTCCAGTCGTACCCGGCGACGACGTCTTCGTAGGTCAAGCTCGGGGGCGCGAGCGATCCGCAACCGACCGCGGCGTCTCCCGCGTCCCCACCCGTGCTGCCATCGCGCGCCGCCGCGTCGCCCGCGTCGCGACCGGGCGGATCCGCGTCCACCCCCGCGTCGCCCCCACCGTCACACCCGACCACCGCGAGTGAAAGCGCGAGGATTGTTCCACCAAGCCGCATCGTTCCCCCTCCCACACGGTCCCCCGATGCCTCGGCCCGTTCGTAGGCACGAGGGTCGGTGCGTCAGGGGCTGGGCGAGGACCCCAGAGCGCGGGTATCCTCAGCGGATACGAGGTGGCCATGGACGAAGCCGTCCGGGACGACATCACGACACAGATCCCGACCCTCGGGTCACCTGTCAGAGAGTTGGCGGAGCTCGGTGAGAAGCCGGTCGAGCCATCGGTCTTCGGCATCACGGACGTCGGCATGGTGCGCGAGCACAACGAGGACAGCTTCCTCGTCGCACAGCTCGAGCGCTCGATGCGGGTCCATCAATCGAGCCGGCCGGTCAACGACGGCACCAAGGTGAAGGGCCCGCCGCAGGGCTGGCTCATGATCGTGGCGGACGGGATGGGCGGCCACGCCGCCGGCGAGGTCGCGAGCGCGATGACCATCGACGCGCTCGCCCGCTACGCGTTCACGCTGATGCCGTGGTCGCTCCCGCGGAGCAAGGACGACAGCCGAATCCTGGCCGCCGGTCTTCGCGAGGCCGTGAAGCAGTGTCAGGCGGAGGTGCGCCAAGCCGGCGAGACGTCCGGCCGGCAGGGCATGGGGACGACGCTGACGATGGCCTACGTGACCTGGCCGAACCTCTTCGTCGTCCACGTCGGCGACAGCCGGATGTACGCGTACCGCGACGGCGAGATCCACCAGGTCACGCGCGACCACACGCTGGCGCAGCAGCTCGTGGACAACAAGGTCATCAGCGAGTCGGAGGCGGAGACCTCGGACTTCAGCAACATCCTGGTCAACGCGGTCGGGGGAGACACCGACGAGCTCCGGGTCGAGCTGCACCACGCGCTGCTCTTCCCCGGCGACGTGGTGATGCTCTGCAGCGACGGACTGAGCAAGCACGTGCCCCGCGCGAGCATCGGCGAGGCCATGGCTCGCGCCGCGGCGGGCGAGGACGTCGAACCCGTCGCCCGCGACCTCATCGAACAGGCCAACGAAGCCGGCGGAACCGACAACGTCACCGTCGTCGTGGCCCGCTTCTGATCGCGTCGCCCGCCGCGAATCGATCGCGGTTCGGCGCACCGCCGTCCTGTCGGGGTCGCCTCGCGTCGCTCTCAGCGGTGCCGGTCGCGCCTCAAGCGGCGCATCACCTTGCGGAGGATCGTGATCTCCGAGCTCTCCGGATCGCGAGCGCGCTCGGCGTTCACCAAGCGCTCGGCCACAGCGGGATCGTGGACGAGACGCCGGAGCTCGCGCCGAAGCCTCTTCACGAGGCCACCGCGACGGCTCCGCTTCCACTTGCCGTACCAGTAGAGGACGGCGAGCACGGAGCCGGCACCGATGAGCATCCAAATCACGATCGTTCCTACGTTCACGCGGGCCGGGTTGTTCCCGAGAGGGCGCTCAAGCGTGGCGCAGATGGAAGGACTTGGGTCGGGTGAGGTGCTCGTAGCCAATCTTCGAGAGCGTGCAGCCGCGTCCCGAGTCCTTGACGCCCACCCACGCCAGCTCGGGGTCGAGATAGTCGCAACGGTTCATGAAGCACGTCCCGGTCTGGACGCGGCCGCCGATCCGGACGGCGCGCTCTCGATCGGTGGTCCAGACCGACGCGGTCAAGCCGTAGCGGCTGTCGTTCATCAGCCGGATCGCCTCCTCGTCGTCGGCCACGCGCATCACGCCGACGACCGGACCGAAGGTCTCCTCGCGCATCAGGTCCATCTCGTGGCTGACGTCCACGACGATCTCGGGAGCGAGATAGGGGTCGCCGCGCTCCGCCACCGCCGGAAACGAGGTCGGATCTGTCAGCCGGCGCGCGCCCGCCGAGAGGGCGGCGTCGATCTGCCTTCGGATCCCCTGCGCGGCCGACACGCGCACCACCGGACCGAGGTTCGTGGCCGGGTCGGTCGGATCACCGAGCACGTAGGCGCGGGTGAGCGTCACCGCCCGCTCGAGAAAGTCATCGTAGACGCGCTCGTGGACGTAGATGCGCTCGATGCCGCAGCAGCTCTGACCGCTGTTGAAGAATGCGCCATCCACCAGCCCGGCGGCCGCGGCCTCCACGTCGGCGTCGGCGCAGACGTAGCCGGGATCCTTCCCGCCGAGCTCGAGCCCGACGCCGATGAAGCGGCTCGCCGCCGCCTCGTTCACCGCATGCCCGCCGCCCACGCTGCCGGTGAAGGCCACGTGGTCGACGCGTCGATCGCGGACGGCTTCGGCCACCCGTTCGTGGCTCATGTGAATCGCTTGAAGAGCGCCCGCCGGAAGCCCGGCCTCGCGCGCCGCCTCCGCCATCCGCTCGGCGACGAGCGGCGTCTGGTCGGAGTGCTTGAGGACGACGGTGTTTCCGGCCATCAGCGCCGGGACCACGGAATTCACCGCCGTCAGCCACGGGTAGTTCCAGGGCGCGAGCACCAGCACCACGCCCAGCGGCTCGCGGCGCATGAAGCGCGTAAAGCCCTCCTTCGGGCCCACTTCGGCGTCGCGTAGCACGTCCAGGCCGAGCCGGATCATCGCCCGGGCCCGCTCCTCGAACCCGGCCAGCTCACCAGGCGTCTGCGAGCGCGGGCGCCCCATCTGCCAGGTCAGCTCGTCCGCGAGGACGTCCTTCTTCTCGAGGACGCGGTCCACGAACGCGCCCACCAGCTCGGCGCGCCGTTCGAGCGCCGTCTCGCGCCAGGCTCGGGAGGCCTCTTTCGCCTCGGTCAAGGTCGCGTCCAGCTCGGCCTGCGACGCCAGCGGACGTTCCACGTAAACGCGCCCGTCGACGGGCGAGATGGTCTTCAGTGTGTCGGTCATGCGGCCCTACTCTAGCAGCCCGTCGAAGTACCTCGCTCCTCGTCTTTCGGGCGGTACGCCCCCGTCACGTCGCCCGTCGCTCCTCGAAAACACCCCGCATTTCCTCGTCAGCCCGCACGCCGTGCCGGGCCCGTCGCGCTCCGAATTGCTTCGGGCTCGGTACCTCGACGGACTGCACGCAGTCCATCGAGAGCCCGACCCCGGCGGAAATCGGCACGCCCGCATCCACCCGATGGCACTCGCCCGCGTCTGCGGGTCCCACACGCCGGCGCGCGCCGAGCAACCAGGCCGAGAATCGTGCGACGGCCTTTACCTCCGGCACCATGGAGCCGATCATCGCGCACCCATGGCAGCAACCGACGCGAGCCCAGCGGGCGGGCAACAGCGACGCCTCTTCGTCTTCCTCAGCGTCGCGACCTTCTTCGAAGGCTACGACCAGATCGCGCTCACGCAGATCCTTCCGGAGTTCCGTCACGATCTCGGCGTCGACGAAGCCACCGGCGGATTGGTGGTCACCGTCATCAACATCGGGACCGTGCTCGCCTACTTGCTGGTGCGGCAGGCCGACCGCTGGGGCCGCCGCCGGCTGCTCACCATCACAATCGTGGGCTACACGCTCTTCTCGCTGCTGACGGGGCTCGCTCCGAACGTCTGGGCGTTCGCGGCCTTCCAGCTCGTCGCCCGCATCTTCCTCATCGCCGAGTGGGCCATCAGCATGGTGTACGCGGCCGAGGAATTCCCCGCGGAGAAGCGCGGTTTGATGATGGGCCTGATCCAGGCGTTCTCGTCCTTCGGGGCGGTCACGTGTGCCGGGCTGGTCCCGCTCCTGCTCGGGACACCCTGGGGTTGGCGAACCGTCTACTTCGTCGGCACGGTCCCTCTCCTCTTGGTCGCGTTCGCGCGACGCAGCCTGCACGAGAGCGCGCGCTTCTCCGCGCTCGACGAGAGCGAGCGGCGCGCACCGAAGCCCCTCTTCCGCATCTTCCGGACGCCGTACCGCAAGCGCATGCTCCAGCTCGCGCTGATCTGGGCGCTGACCTACGTCTGCACGCAGACCGCCGTGACCTTCTGGAAGGAGTACGCCGTCGCTCCTCCTCCGGCGCGCGGCCCCCACCTCGACGACGGGCAGGTCGGGCTGGTCATCAGCATCGCGGCCGTCGGCGCGATGCCGCTGGTCTTCGCGGTCGGCAAGCTCATCGACAAGCTCGGCCGCCGCAACGGCGCCGTCATCATCTTCCTGGTCACGGTCGTGAGCTGCGTGAGCGCCTACACGTTCGACCAGAACATGGTGGTGATCACGCTCGGCGTCCTCGGCGCCATCTTCAGCGCCAGCGCCGTTCTCCCGGTGCTCAACGCATACACCACCGAGCTCTTCCCGACCCACCTGCGCAGCGACGCCTTTGCCTGGTCGAACAACATGCTCGGACGCATCGGCTACGTGCTGGCGCCGCTCGCGGTCGGGCAGGCGGCCACGGTCTACGGCTGGGGCCCGCCGGTCGCCGTCAGCGCGATCGGCCCTCTGCTCGCCCTCGGCCTCATCCTCTGGCTGATGCCCGAGACGACGGGCCTCGAGCTCGAGGAGACGGCCGAGCTCGAGGGCTGAGCGCACCGAACCAGCCCGACATGAAAAGAAGGCGCGCCTCCGAAGAGACGCGCCTTCTCATGCCCAGAACCGTTCGAACCGACTCAGTTCTTGTCGAGCTTGCCCACCAGGGAGAGCGTGAAGCTCGCGCCCATGTACTTGAAGTGCGGGCGCACCTTCAGGCTGCAGCGGTACCAGCCGGGCTGGCCCTCGACCTCTTCGACGATGATCTGCGCCGCGCGGAGCGGCTTGCGCGAACGGACGGCCGGAGCCGGGTTCTCCATGTCGACGACGTACTGCTTGATCCAGGTGTTGAGCTCGCGCTCGAGATCCGCGCGCTCCTTCCACGTCCCGATCTGCTCGCGCTGGAGCACCTTCAGGTAGTGGCTGAGGCGGGTGATGATGAACATGTAGGGGAGCTGGGTGCCGAGACGGTAGTTCGTCTCCGCCGCCTTGCCCTCCGGCGTGTTCGCGAAGATCTTCGGCTTCTGGCAGCTGTTCGCGGAGAAGAACGCCGCGTTGTCGCTGTCCTTGCGGAAGGTCAGACCGATGAGGCCCTGCTCGCTCATCTCGTACTCGCGACGCTCGGTGAGCTGCACCTCGGTCGGGCACTTGGTCTGAATCTCGCCCATCGCCTCGTACTGGTGCAGCGGAAGGCTCTCCACCGCGCCACCCGCCTGCGGGCCGATGATGTTCGGGCACCAGCGGTACTTGGCGAACGAGTCGGCCACGCGCGTCGCGAGCGCGATCGACGTGTAGCCCCACAGGTAGCTGTCGTGCTGACCGACGACGTCCTCGGAGAAGTTGAACGACTTCACGGGGACGGTGTCGGGACCGTAGGGCAGACGCAGCAGGAAGCGCGGAGCGCACATGCCGACGTAGCGGCTGTCCTCGCTCTCCCGGAAGCTGTGCCAGCGCGCGTACTGCGGACCCTCGAAGATGCTCTGCAGGTCCTTGAGCTTCGGCAGCTCGAGGTAGCTCTCGCAGCCGAACATCGACGCGGCCGTGTTCGACAGGAAGGGCGCGTGCGACATCGCCGACACCGAGGAGATGTTCTGCAGGAGCTGCATGTCCTGCGGCCCCGGGCCGAACTCGTAGTTGCCGACCATCACGCCGAAGGGCTTGCCGCCGAACGTGCCGTACTCGTTCGAGTACACGTGCTTGTAGAGACCGGACTTCACAATCTCCGGGCTGTCCTCGAAGTCCTCGAGGAGCTGGTCCTTGCTGATGTTCAGCACGGACACCCGGATGTTCTCTCGGAAGTCGACGTTGTCGATGAGGTGCTTGAGCCCACGCCAGGTGGACTCGAGCTTCTGGAAGTCCGGATGGTGGAGGATCGAGTTGATCTGCGCGCTCATGCGCTGGTCGATCTCCGCGATCATCGCGTCGACGACGGCCTTGTCGACGCGCTCGCCCTTGCGGGAGGGCGCCAACATCTCCGTGACGAACGCTTGGATGCCACGCCGCGCGACGTCGTACGTCTCGTCGTTGGGCTTGATTTTCGCTTCCGCCAGCATGCTCTCGAGAAGCGATCCGTCCTCGAGGAGCGCCTCGGCGCCTTCTGTCTGCTCTTCAGTCGCCATGTTCGTTCACCCCGTGCGTGGTCGTGGATCAGCCCTCGTCGCCCTCGTCGCCCATGCCAAGCTCTTTCATGAGCTTGTCGCGGGCAGCATCGTCTCCGAGCATCTCCTGGATCCGCTTCCGGAACTTCGGAATGTTCCCGAGCGGGCCCTTGAGCGCCGTGAGCGCGTTGCGCAGCTGCATGAGCTGCCGGAGCTCGGGAACCTGCTCCGCGATGCCCTCCGGCGTGAAGTCCTTGAGGGACTTGAAGTTCAAGTTGACGGACATCTCGTCGCCCTCGTTGCCCGAGAGCTTGTCGTCGACGTGGAGAGCGACCGAGAGCTTCTGCTCGGCCATCACGTCGCTGAAGTTGTCCTTGTCGATGTTGATCGGCTTGCGCTCTTCGAGCGGCGTGTCGTCGGGCTTCCCGGTGTAGTCGCCCATCATGAGGATGCGGAGCGGAAGCTCGACCTCCTCCTGCTGGTCGCCGGTCGACGGCTTGTAGGTGATGTTCACGCGCTCCTTCGGTGCGACCGAGCCCTCTTTGCCCATGCTTGCGCTCTCCTCGTGGTGTCGAAACCCGCGCGCGAGCGCGGGACTGGTCCTGGGGAGGGTGAGTGTGCCGAAAGTTCCGGCCTCCGTGAACCCCCCTGCGGTTTATCAGGTCGAGGTCATGCCCCCGCCTTCACGGCAGCGAGCGGATCGACGCGGCAGAGGCGACGATATACCAACGCCGTCTGCTGCGAAATGGTTGGATCGTTCGGCTTCTTGAGCTGCTTCAGGCAGCTCAAGTGGCCCCGGTAGCACTCGGCCGCGAGCTCCGGCTCCCATTTGTCGAGACCGACGGTGTCGATCTCCTCGAGCAGCGCGTCGAAGACGCCTTCGGCCGCCGCCGTCGTCTGCCCCGTCGACAGCGCCTGCGCCATCGCCAGCCGCGCCCGGAAGCGCGCCCGGCCGCTGCGCGCGCCGTGGGCCAGCGCGTCCAGCTCGGTGAGCGCCTCGTCCATCTTGCCGCCTGCCGCCAGCGAGCGTGCCTTGGAGAGCGTCTCGGCGCCCTCGCTGGAGTCGCCGCTGCCGCCGGCACCGCCGCCCGAGGGCATCACCTCCGTCTGGATCCACTCCTTGGTGAGATCGTTGGCGAAGGGCATCCCGTTGGCGAACGTGTAGTCGAGCAGCTCCGGGAAGGCCTTCACCCAGAACGCCGCGCCGGCGACGACCGCGTCCCGCGCTTTCTGGTGCGAGGGCCCGAGGTTCGTCAGCGCGAGCGCGCTGTAGCGGTGCAGATCCAGCCAGAAGCGCTTGCCGGTCAACGCCAGCTCGGCCTTGGCCAGCACCTGCTCCCACGCCTGGTTCCCCACCGAGACCTCGATGTCCTTGACGGTCGTGTCGGGCGGGGGAGGCACCTTGGTCGAGGTGCCCTGCGCGGGCGGCGGGTTGAAGCCGAGGGCCAGACCCAACCGGACGAACGTGTAGGCGTTCGGATCGCCGGGGGCGGCCTCGCGCAGCACCTTCGAGGCGTCGACGAGCGACTTCCCGAGCGCGGTCGCGAACTTGCCGACCTCCTTGGGATCGGCGAGCGCCGCCGCCGGCGCGTCCCCCAGCGCGACGGCCGCGGGCTTCGCTGGCGCCGCCGCGGGCGCCGACTGCGCTGCCGGTCTTGGCTGCTGGGGCGCGGCCGCCTGCGGCGCGGCCGGCTTCGGCGGAGGCGGCGCCGCGGGCGCGGGCACCGACATCTTCAGTCGCTGCACGTTGTCGAGCAGCGGCCTCAACGAGGGCGCGGCGTCCTCGAACCTGTCGCGCACGACGTTCGCGAAGCGCTTGGCCGCGGTCTCGAGCAGATCCACCGCGTGCTTGTCATCCGCGGTGAGCTTGGTCTCCGGGAGCGGCGTCTCGATACGGTCCAAGAGCCACGCGAGCGCGTTGGCGCGGCCGCGGATCCGCTTCGCGGGTGGGAAGCAGCCTTCCCAATACCGGTCGCAGATCTGCGAGACGATCTCGAACCCCACGGCGAGGCCGCGGATCCGATCGGTCTCCCACAGGCCGTAGGCGAGATACGACGCGATCAGGAGATCCTTCGACTTCTCCTTCAGGATGGTCCCGGTGCGGGGAACAATCTTGCTCCAGTCGAGCTGCGCCCCGGTGGGCGTGTCGAGCCCCGCGATGTCGTTCCGCAGCGCCTCGTGATCGGGCTCGTACTTGGCGTCCTCGCCGGCGGGATTGTCGCCCGGGATCGGGTCCAGGTAGGGGGCGGCGCCCTCCTCGAGCTCGCCCTCGAAGTTCACCTCGGGCTCGGCCGCCGCAGCGGGCTCCGCAGATTGGGTGGGCGCGGGCTGCGCTGCGGCAGGTTGCGCTGGAGCTGCGGGAGGCTGCGCCGGTGCAGGCGCAGCCTCGGCTGGTGCGGACGCCGGGGCCGCAGCCTCGCCGGGCGGCGGCGGCTCGGTGTCATGCCCTGCGTCGCCGGCGCCCTCGGGCAGCGAGAGCTTGAGACGCTCGATGGCGTCCGAGAGCGGTCGGAGCGCCGGTGCCTGATCCTCGAACTTGTCGGCGACGACCGAGCGGAGCAGCTTCACCGCCGCGTCGAGCGCCATCACGCCGGCGTAGTCCGCGGCGGTCACCTGCGTCTCGGGCAGCGTCGTGTCCAGCTTTTCCGTCAGCCACTGGATGGCGTTCACCCGCGCGCGGATCCGCTTGGCCGGCGGGTGCAGCCCGTCCCAGAAGCGCTCCATGCTCTCGGCGAGCAAGAACACGCCGGACGCCAGGCCCAGGAGGCCCTCTTCCTGGTAGAGCCCGAACGCGGCGTAGCTCTCGATCAGCAGGTCCTTGGACTTCTGCGTCGTGAGCTGCTCGGCGTCCTTGATGATCTTCGCCCAGTTGGGCAGGCCGGTGGTCGGCGAGTCGAGCTTCGCCGCCTCGGACCGGATCTGCTCGTGCAGCGGCTCGTAGCGCGCGTCTTCGCCCGCCGGGCTGGCCCCGGCGATGGGCGCGAGCCAGCCCTCGATGCGCGACTTGGCGACGTCTTCACTCATCGCATGGTCCCCGTGGCGGCCCGCTGCGCGAGCATGTCCATCAGCCCTCCGAGCGGCGCGTCGGCGCCGAGCCCGGAGAGCACCGGACCGAGCGTGCTCCGCGCCGCGTCCACGGCCTTCTCACGCTCGGTCGACAGCGGCCACAGGCGTTGGTTCTCGACGGAGGGGTTGGCGAGGAACTGGAGGACCGACAGGGGCGCGGGCCCGAGCGAGAACAAGAGCCGGGGCGCCGGGTCCTCGATCCAGAAGAACGAGGGGTGCGCCGGCGGGAAGCCGAACACACGCCGGGCGAGCTCCAGCCAGACGAAGAGGTCCACATCGACGTGGATCGGGCAGTCGAGGACCGTGGACGCCTTGCCGGGGTCGTTCTTCACCGCGTCCTGACAGGCGGTGAGGAAGGTCTGGTAGGCGTAGAAGTGCATCGCATCCGCGCCTCCGAAGAGCCTGTGGTGCAGCTCGGGGAGGAGCGGGTCGCGGAGCGCGCGCTCGCACACCGACTGAGCCTGCGAGCGGTCGGTCGGGCCCGGCAGCGGCAGCAACGCGAGCGAAGCCTTCAGCGCGTCCAGATCCATCGTCGCCGCGCGCTCGCCGAGACCGACCGCCGCGTCGAAGAAGGCGGACCAGGCGACCGGCAGCATCGAGTACGTCTGCGCCATCGGCGCCGACGAAGTCAGCGCGAAGAACACGATCGGGAACTTGCGCCCGACCTGGTCCTGGCTCGGCACGAGCACCGCGAGCACCGTCTGCGACGAGCCCGGCGGCGTGAACACCACGCGCACGGGATGCGCGGGAAGCTCACCGCCGGCGCCGCGGAGCGAGTCGTTCGACTCCTGCACCCACTGCTCGAAGCTCCGGGCCGCATCGTCGACGATGTTGTGGCGGACGAAGTCGCCCTTGGCAGGAATCTTTCCGAAGAGGCCCAGCTCCGTCATCGGTTCTCCAGGCTCGCTGCGCCGCTCGAGGCGGCCGGAGGCAGTGGGATGGAAACGCGTTCCAGGTGAAAGGTCAATGCACGACGGGACGATGTCCGTCTGAAACGCGTCCGGCCGGCGCTCCGCGGAGGCCGGCCGGATCATCAGGTCCGGTGAAGGTCGGCTACTGCACGCGGCAGGTCGTCCGCCCGTTCACGATCTGCTGGGGCGGCTCGGCGTTGCGAGAACGCAGCGGCTGCAACAGCGGTGGGTTGCGCTCGCGTCCGGCCACGCCAAAGAAGGGCGCGTCGCCGCGGACCGGGCGGATGTCGACGGCGACGTCGACCTGATGGTCGCGCAGGCGCCAGGTCATGGTGAAGACCCGCCGGCCGCGCGAGGTGGACGTCACCGTCCCCTGCTCGAGCAAGCGGAAGAGGCCCCACTCACCGCTCTGCTCGAGCCGCTCGTGGATGCCACCCTCGCCGCGGATCTCGATGCTCGCGCCCGCCACGGGGTCGTCCCCCGGCCAGGTGAAGCGCGTCCAGTGCTCGGGCTCGTTGTGGTACTCGACGCAGGTCCCGCCCGTGCAGAGCTCCTGCGACGCGACACGGACCGAGGGCCGGATGCGAGCGTCGAACTCCACCGTCGGCCCCTCCGCGCCGGGCGGGAAGAACGTCGCGCTGATGTCGCCGGCGCGCTCGAGGTATTGCAGGAGCTGAGCGCGGTAGGCGTTACCGGCCTGCTGGCCGAGGTTGGTGGCGAAGGTGAAGGTGTCGCCCTCGCGCGGGATGCGGCGCTTCAGCACCTCATCGTAGAACGCCCAGAGCGTCCCGGTCTGCGGCATGTAGAACGCGCCGAAGTCCGCGAGCGGGATGTCGTGGCCGCTCGGCTCGATCGGATAGCCGCCCGAGACGTTGCGGGCGTAGGGCGTGTAGACCTCGGTGCACCACGAGCGACCGGCGCCGGTGGCCTGGCCGATGGCCACGCTGTTGGTCGAGCCCTCGATCGGCGGCCAGAGGAGCGCGAGCAGGCGAGGACGCCAGCCGACCTCCTGGCTCCCGATGAGCGCTTGGGTGGTGGTGCGCGCCGTCTGCAGCGCGGTCTCCAGCGCGTCGGCGGTGCCCTCCGGCGTGTCGAGATGCGCCTGCAGCGCGTCGCGGACGGTGTGGAGCTGCTCCTCGTAGGCGCCAATCGGGAGCGCCGGCGGCGGAGGCGGCTGCTGGCCCTCCGCCGGCGGGGCCGGAGGCGGCGACGCCCCGAAGCGCGTGAACCCTTCGAACTCGAGGTAGACGTGCTCGGGGCTGAGCTCCTCCGGCCCGTTCTCCTCGTTGCCCGAGTCGTTCATCATGCCGGAGATGATGTGGTGGGCCGCCATGCCGCCGCGCATGCGCTCGACGCGACGCCAGAAGCGCTGCCAGAGCGTGGCCGAGACGGCGTTGCCGGTCTCACCGCCGCCCTCTTCCTGCTCGCTCTCGGGCACCGGCAGCATGGTGTTGTAGAGCACCTGCTGGAAGAGCAGCCGGTAGGGCTCGGGATCGCCACGGGTCAGGTCGCGCAAGCCGGCCAGCGTCTGCTGGTTGCCCTGCGGCGGCACCACGCGGATGCCGCTCAGGAAGTCGCGCCACTCCACCACGTACTGGCGGAAGAACTGGTTGCGCAGGTTCCGCAGGTCTTCGTCGCGTTGCGCCTGCGTGCGCTGACTGGCCTCGAGCTGACGCCCGAGCACCCACGGCTCACCGAAGAGACGGTCGTCGCCCTCCCCGTAGAGCACGTCGCGCACGTGGCCTTCCCAGCCGCGCCGGGTGAACGCTCCGCGGACGAGCCCGTCCGAACGCATGCGGCAGGCGTCGCGCGCACCGCGCGGCGAGCACGCCACCGTGTTGCCGACCAGGTTCTCGAGGCGCAGATCGTACCCGCTCGGCTCCACGTCCTGGATCAGCCGCTCGAGCGCCATGTCGCTGAGCCGCACGCGGGTGAGCGCCGACCGCACGCGCTGCACGGTCTCGTCGTCGCGCGGGAAGCGCATCGAGTGCTCGGGGTCGACCTCGCGATTGTCCTCGCGCGCCAGGAGCGAGGTGTAGAGGTCGGCGTTCTCCCGCATCTCGGTGACCGTGTCCTCCTCGACCTGATCGGGTCCACCGAGACGATCCACCCAACGGGTCGTGATCCGCTCGGCGAGCCAGCTCTCCACGTCCTCGTTCTCGCTGAGGAGCGGCTCGGGCGGGTGCTCGACGGGCCGGGTCACCAAGAGGTGCGCGCGCAACCGGTCGTACATGTCGCTGTGCTCGGCGCCCGGCGGCACCGAGTCGCGCAGCGTCTCGTAGCGACGCCCGAACTCGTCCATCGCCTGCTCGTCCGCCTGCACGATGGGGCCGACGACCTGCGAGCGGAGCAGCCCGGTGTAGAAATCGGCGACGGGCTGCCGGACATCGTCCTGGTACATGCCCATCCGCATCATGAAGGGCGCGCCCCGGTCCTCGTAGCTCTGCAGCTCCGCCACCCGACGGCGCAGCGGCGCGAGCTCGCTCGGCATGATCATGCCCTCTTCGGTCGTGGCGGCCCCGGCCCAATCGATGATGCCCTCGGTGTCGTTCAGGAACGAGCGGTTGTTGGCCCACGCCAGCGCCGGCAGAACCGAGAACGCCAGCGCGCCGGCGAAGATGGAGCCCGCGGCGACGAGCTGGTTTCTCCGCTGCCGCTGCTGCTCGGCCGCGCTTCGCACCGCCACGTCGCGGTCGGGGAAGACGATGTTCAGGAAGACGTCGCGGAGGAAGTAGCTCTTCGCCTCCGTGACCGGCTCCCCGAGGTTGACCTCGCTGCGGATGCCGAAGGCCTCGGCCATCTTGTGCATCACGCGGTCGATCGGCCGACCTTCCTGAGTGCCGCTCGAGAAGTAGGCGCCGCGGAACATCGGCGTCTCGCCGAAGACGCTGCCCTCGAAGAGCTGACCCACGAAGTCGCTGCAGCTCTTGCGCATGCTCCCGAGCTGCTGGGGGAAGCTGTGGATGAGCTCGCGGCTCTCGATCTTGCGCTCCTCGCCGATACGCCGGAGCGACCGCTTCTCGATGATCGAGGAGAGCTCGTCGAAGCGCTCCTGGAAGTGCATGCCCGCGTCGGCCGGCGGCTCCGCCAGCGGCACCGTGAAGCCCCAGACCTGACCGCGCTCCTGCTTCGAGAAATCCGAGAAGGTCTCCACGAACCCGGGCACCAGGTCGGCCTTGGTGAAGAGCACGTAGACCGGCAGCGACATCTGGAGGCGGTTCTGCACCTCGTCAATCCGCTCACGCATCCGCCGGGCCAGCGCGTTGACCTCTTCCTCGTGCGCTCCCCCGAGCTGATCGAGGCCGACCGCCGCGACGATGCCGTTGAGCGGCTTGCGCGGCCGGAAACGCTTGACCAGATCGAGGAAGGAGAGCCACTCGTCGCGGTCCTCTTCCTCGGTCGACCAACGACCGGCGGTGTCGAGCAGGACGGCCTCGTTCGTCAGCCACCAGTCGCAGTTGCGGGTCCCACCCACACCGCGCACGGCGCCGCCGGAGGTCGACATGTAGGGGAACTGCAGGCCCGAGTTCCGGAGCGCAGTGGACTTGCCGCTGCCCGGCGGACCGATGATCACGTGCCAGGGCAACGCGTAGAGCGCGTCCTTCCCGCCCCGTGCGAGCTTGCTCCCCTTGAGCGCGCCGATCGCCCGCTGGAACTCCTGCTGCATCTGCAGGACCTCAGCCTGCATGTCGGGACGCGCGGAGCGGGCCTGCTCGGCCGCCTGAGCGGCGAGCGCCTTCTCCAGCTCGCGCGCCGCGCGGCGAGCGCGGAGACGCCGGGCCACGACGATGGCGACGAGGACCATCACGATGAGCGCGGTGACCGCCACCGGCACCCACCACAGCTCGACGGGCAGCACGATGAAGTAGAGTGCCCAGACGGCGATTACCAGAACGGCTGAAACGATATACTTGAGCATGACTCTCCCGACCGGCGGTCCCCCCGGCGCGCTGACTACTCCGCGGGCTCCGTGGCGGCCTGCGTCCTACTCGACGTCTGCTGAATGTGCTCGATGAGGTCGTCGGCCTGACTGTTCACACTGAACTGGAGGCCGACGTAGATCGCCACCGCGACCAAGACGGCGGCGATGCTGATCCAGACGAGCGGCATGTGACTGCGAACACCGCCCAGGTTCTCTTGTGGCCGCGCCGCGTGCGGGGCGAGCATGGTCTCGCCGACCATCCCGGCCCGGGACAGCACGGAGCCCACGTCCTCGACGATCGAGGCGAGCTCGATCTCACCGCCGCGGACGCGGTACTTGCCCTGAAATCCGAAGAGCAGGGCCAGGTAGTAGACCTTCAGGACCTCCATCCGAGAGGGATCGTTCCTCAAGTTCTGGAGGTTGTTGAAAAAACCTTCACCCGCGACGTTGGTGTTGAAAAGCTGCAGCTGCAGGCTCCGCGGCAGCCAGTAGTCGCGTAGCTCGCCGCCTTTGCTCATCACGAGCTCGTCGGTGAGGCCCACCAGCGCATAGCCGATGTCCTGAACATCCTGCTGGGAGAAACCGAGCTCGCTCGCGCGACGCATCCCGCGGTCGATGAAGGAGCGCATGCGCTGATAGAGCATCTCCGGCATCGGCTGCGACCGTTCGTCGGCACGCCGGATCTGCGCAAGCGCGTTGAACACTTCCTTGGTGACTTCGTTCACCCGATCCATGGATCAGCCTTTCCCTCGAGTCGCCCTCGCGCACACGCGAGACAGCGCGCCTCTCAGCCTTTGCGCGGAATACCCAGGAGCTCGATCTTCGTCTGCCCGGGCTCGAACGGACGCGGCAGGTAGACGGCGACCTGGCGGTCCGTGACGACGTTCCGCCAGTAGTTGTTGTCGGTGGAGATCGCGAAGTAGACCACGCCCGCCTTGATCGGAATCTCCGGCGGCGGACGGTACGTCACCTCGACCGAAGCACCCGGCGTCGCGGCGCTGAGGATGCTGTTGATGTCGCCCCACGAGGCCATCTTGCTCAGCCGGGGCAGCGTGGTCGCGGTCTGCTGCTCGTTCATGCTCGTGCGCACGGCGATGAAGTACACGCTGCAGCCGATCAGACGGTCGTCCGTGAGCTGGCCGAGGTGCATTCCGTCTTCACGCCCGTCGAGCATCATCGAGACGTAGTGCTCCTTGACGGTGGCCTGCAGCAGCTCGGTGATCCGCGCGAAGAGCGGCTCGAAGGTCGAGCGCAGATCGTTGTAGTTGAACTTCGGCAGGTCGGCCGGGTCGAACTCCGCGCTGAACGTCGCGAGCTGACCGCCGAGCGTGATCAGCCACATGTAGGCCGTCCGCGGAGGCGCCTCCGGCATGTCCACCAAGTGATTGAGCACCGGCAGGTAGCTGTTGATCGCGTTCAGCAGCAAGAAGCGGGTGACGTCGCCTGCGTTGTACTCGACCGTGGCGTCTCCGCGCTCGCGCGCCGCCTCCGCGAGCGAGCGACGGCGGGTCGACATCAATCGCAACAGCCGCCGCATTCCGGCGAGGATGAAGGGCGAGGCCTCGATGCGGAGGATCGGAGGCACGTAGGGGTCGTTGAGCGCCAGCGAGCCGGACGCGTCCCGGGTGACCTCGGCCACCTTGAGCGTCTCGAAGTCGTCCTTCGGCTCGGTGCCGAAGAGGATCTGCAGGTTCCGCTGGGCGAACGAGACCTCGAGGCTGTGCCCATCACCGGTGAGATCGGGCACGTTGCGGCTCGAGACGATGTAGCGCGAGCGCCCGCCTGGGCGGTCGGCGTAGTTGGCGACGCCGTCGCGCTCGCGCGGGACGCCGACGTACACCTCCAGCACCTGCTGGGTGTGGGGGAAGTGGCCCTCGACGGGACGCGACGCCGGGAGCTCCGGGTCACCGGCGCCGCAGTCGACCACGAGGCCGTCCGGCAGGACCGCGGTCAGCTCCTGGATCCGCACCTGCCCGCTCTCGAGCGCGCGGCGGTCGATCTCGATGTTGACCACACCCCAGTCGAGGGGCTCCAGCGCGTCGAGCCGCGCTCCGACCAAACGCTCGTGATAGACGTCGAGCTGCTGCAGATGCTGCGGGCTCATCAAGAGCCCTTCCGACCACACCACTCTCAGGGGAGCCTTCATCGTTTCCTCTCGCGATGCGTTGGCAGTCCAGCCGTCGGACGAACGATCACGGCGAAGGCGCCGTCGGTGCGCTGGGGGTGGAGGGGGCAGAGGGCGCGGAGGGCGCTTCCGGAGCTTGGGGCGTATCCGGCGCGTCGGGCGCGGCGCCCTCGGCAGCATCGGCTGCGGCCTGCTGAGCCTGGCAGATCGGGTCGTCGTCGGCGCAAGGCGGCGGAGGATACTCCAGTCGGACCGAGCCTTCGATCTGGTAGTCGTCCAGCTCGAACGCGAGGTGCACCGTCGGCGGCTCCTGGGGAGCGGCGTCCGGGTTCTGCTGCAGCGCCGCACACTGCGCTTCGGCGGCGGGCGGCGGCAGCTCGAGGATGGTCCGCCACGACACCCCGGTGGGCCGCCGCACGATCGCGACGCCGACGATATAGTTCGCGTCGGGATCGCGCTCGAACTGCCGGCTCACCCGCGCTTGCGGGTACATGACGAGCTCGTCCTTGCCGAGGAAAGCGTCCCCCAGCGTGTCCTCGTCGTGCTGCCAGATGTCGTCGAAGCTCGCCGTCTCCATCGTGCCGATGTTCTTCAGCTGATAGATGCGGACGATGGTCGGGAGCGGACGGCCGCCCTCGTCCGGGTTCATCCGGTCCGTCGACTCGATGCGCAGGTTGGCGTTCTCCTGCGCATCGCACGACGGCCGCGGGGTGGCTGCGCAGCCGACCGCGAGGAGCGCGGCGAGCGACGTGAGCGAGCTGGTAGCGATGCGGGTCCTGTTCGGGTGCATGTGCCCTTCGCCTCACAAACGGAGCCGGCGATGGCCCCCACGTCCGCGTAGCGCGGACGATCCGTTTCTGGGTCGAATCGTGCCCGAGGTTGCGCCGCCAACGCAACAGAGTGACGAAGCCGAATCGCCGAGGACCGAAAAAAAGCGATCCGCCGGGGTTTGCAAGCGTGGCGACATGGTTATCGTGGCGTGGCCCGAGAGGGGCCACGGGGGAGCACGAGGCTCTCCCGCGAACACACGCTAGGAGAGTGAATCATGGGTCTCAACGCATACGCCGCCCTCACCTACAACGGCACCCCCTACGCTGGTGATACTACCGTGACGTCGATGGGCGGGGTCGACGTCTCCGCGGATCACATCGAGCTCTACGAGGTCAAGTGGGGCACCCGGGTCGGCACCGAGGGTCAGGCGCACCGCGCTTCCTCCCACCGCCGGATCATGCCGATCCGCATCATGAAGCGCGTCGACCAGACCACGCCGGAGTTCTACCAGGCGCTGACGCAGAACATGACCGTCGCGGGCGAGATCAAGATCTTCGACACCAACCCCGAGGACGGTGGGACGCGCCACCGCTTCACGATCACCATCGCGGGCGCCCGCATCCTGGCGGTCGAGAGCTGCAGCCCGGACGCGTTCGACGCCGACGTCTCGAACCGCCCCCCCTACGAGGTGATCGAGCTCGTCCCCCACACCATCACCTACACCGACATGGTGAACTCGAAGGAGTACACCGACGAGTGGAGCACGGCGGTCTGATCGCCGCTCACCCTCTGGTGTAGTGATGGCCGGGAGAGTACGCTGAGGCGGCGATGAGCAGCCGAGGCCTACTCTCCCGGCTCGCTTCTGGGTCCCGACGTCCCGACGTGGTCTCGTCGGTCGTGGACCATTTGCGGGTGATGTTGAACACCCGCCAGGGCGAGTCGGCGACCGTTCCCGACTTCGGGATGGTGGACTTCTCGGACGTCTGCCACCAGATGCCCGAAGCCATCGGCGCCATCCAGCAGTCGATCCGCGCGACGATCCTCAAGTACGAGCCGCGGCTGAAGAACGTCAGCGTGCGCTTCGTCCCCGGTGAGGATCCCCTCGTCGTGCGCTTCGAAGTCGTGGCCCGGCTGGCCGACGCGCGACGGAGCGTGGTCCGGCTGCGCACCGCCCTGACGGCGGGCGGCCACGTCGAGGTCGACTGACGCCCCACCGGGCACCCGCTCGCATGGCCCCCTCGCAGGGAGGCGTGAGCGGCAGCGAGAGCGAGCTGCGCAGAAGGGGTCGACAATCCTCGACTCGGCGCCGTCGCTCGCGCTAACCTCGCTCGGCCGAAGGGGTCGGTCTTGTTCACAAAGTACTACCAGAGTGAGCTCAGCTATCTGCGCGAGCTGGGCCGGGAGTTCGCCGAGGCCAACCCGTCGCTCGCGGGGCTTTTCTCCGAGCAGGGCGGCAATCCCGATGTCGACCGCTTGCTCGAGGGCTTCGCCTTCCTCACCGCCCGCATCCGCGAGCGGATGGAGGATGCGGTCCCGGAGGTCGTCGACGCGCTCGCGGAGATGATCATCCCGCAGTACACGCGGACCCTGCCGAGCTGCTCGGTCGTGGAGTTCACGCCGCAGCAGACGGCCCTCCGCGGGCGGCACCGTCTCCCGGCCGGCACCGAGGTGGGCGCACGCCCCATCGAGGGCACGACCTGCCTGTTTCGGACCACGGTCGATCTCGATCTGCTCCCGCTCACTCTGACCGACTACGCGTTCGACCATTCGATCGAGGCGCATCCCGAGATCCGCATCGGCTTCAAGAGCACGCAGTCCGCCGACGCGCTCCTCTCGGAGACGCCCGCGCTGCGGCTCTTCCTCCACGGCCCGCTCGGTCTGACGACGACGACCTACCTCTGGCTGCTCCGCCACCTCGAGGACGTCACCTACAAGAACAGCGCCGGCTACACGCAGTCGCTGGGACGCAACGCCGTGCACCCGGTGGGCGTCTCGCCCGAGCAGCCGATGTTGCCCTGGCCGGAGCTGGCGCCCGACGGCCTCCGCGTGATGCAGGAGTACTTCACGCTCACGCAGAAGCTCCTCTTCATCGACGTCAAGGGCCTCGACAAGATCCCGCCGGAGCACGCGACCGACCAGTTCGTCCTGACCTTCCGCTTCAACCGGCCGCCGAAGCTGCCGGAGCGCCTCGACAAGGACAACTTCCGGCTGCACTGCGTGCCGGTCGTCAACCTCTTCGACATCAGCGCCGACCCGATCGCGCGCGACCAGCGGCAGCACGAGTACCTGGTGCGCGGCAGCGGGGTGAACCCGCTCCACATGGAGGTCTACGAGGTCAAGACCGTCACCGGCCTGCTCGCCAACCGGCGCGGCCGGCGCACGTACACGCCCTTCTACTCGTTCTCCCACGTGATGAAGCCCAAGGGCGACCAGGCCTTCTTCCTCACGCGACGCGCGCGCTCGCCGATCGACGACGGCCTGGACACCTACCTCACGGTGCTCACGCCGGCCGACGTCGAGCCCGACTTCGAGGAGGAGACGCTCTCCATCGATCTGGTCTGCAGCAACCGCTCGCTTCCGTCGGAGCTGCGCGCCGGGGACATCTCGGTGCCCACGCCGCGCTCGCCGACCATCGCCCGCTTCAAGAACCTGACCCAGGTGACGCGCCCCGTGCGCCCGCCGGTCGGGGCCGAGCTGCACTGGCGCCTGGTCGCCCACCTCGCGCTCAACGTGCGGACGCTCGCCAACAGCGAGTCGCTGCGCTCCCTCCTCGGCCTCTACAACTTCCACGAGGAGGCGGACCAACAGCTGGGGCGGCAGAACCGGCTGCGCGTGGAGTCGATCCGCAGCGTGGACATCCGGGCAGCCCGCCGGCTGATCGAGCGCGTGCCGGTGCGGGGGCAGCACACGACGGTCGAGGTCGAGGCCGCGGCGTTCGCGTCGGAAGGTGACGTCTTCGCGTTCGGCTGCGCGCTCGACTGGCTCTTCGCCACGGAGACGCCGATCAATTCGTTCCACCAGCTCTCGATGCGCTTGCATCCCTCCGGCGCCGAGCTGTCGTGGGCGCCGCGCACCGGGACGCATTCGATCTTCTGACCCGCGAACGTCCGACAGGAGCCCCGAGTTGTCCGAAGGCGCGACCGACTCAATCGAAGAGTCCGAAGAGCCCCGAGAAGCGGATCCGGTGAGCGCGCTGCGCGAGCGCGCCGAGCCGGTCTTGCGGGCCGCGCCGCGCTCCACCTTCTTCCACATCGTCGCGCTCCTCGAGCGGCTCACGACGGACGCCGTGCGGGTCGGCGGCGACGGACCGCCGGGCGACGAGCGGATCCGCTTTCGTCACGACTACGACCTCGGCTTCAGCGCCGGCGACATCGCGCGCGTCGAGGTCAAGCCGCTCCCCGTCAGCCCCGAGCGGGGCCTGGAGAAGCCGAAGCCTGCGTTCGAGGTCACGACGACCTTCCTCGGGCTGACCGGCACGATCTCGCCGCTGCCGCTCTACATCGCCGAGGAGGTCCTTCACGAGGACGACCAGAACCCCGTCCGGCGCGACTTCCTCGACATCTTCCACCACCGACTGATCTCGCTCCTCTACCGCAGCGTCTCGAAGTACTCGCCGTCGCGCGAGCACCTCACCCACCGCACCGACGCGTGGATGAAGCGGGCGCTCTTCCTGACCGGGCTCGACCCGAGCATCCAGACGCGCGCGATGCACGTGCACCCTTCGGTGCTGGTGCGGCTCGCGCCCCTCTTGGCGGGCCGGGGGCGCGGGCCGCGAGTGCTCGGCCTCGCCGTACGCGAAGCGCTCGGAGACGCGCTCGGCGACGACGGCAAGGTGCAGGTCAAGCAGTTCGCAGGTGGGTGGATCGAGGTCGACGACGCGCAGCGGATGGCGCTCGGGGAGAGCAACTGCGTACTCGGCGTCGAGGCCATCCTCGGCAGCCGCGCGTACGACCAGAGCGGCCGCTTCGCCGTGCAGATCGGACCCCTGCATCGCAACAACTACCGCCGCTTCCTGCGGGACGGAGACCTGCTCCCCGTCGTGAAGAACGTGGTGGATCTCTGTGTGCGAGAGTCGCTCGACTTCGACGTGGAGCTGGTCCTGGCGGCCGACGCCGTTCCCTCGTTCGTGCTCTCGAACGGCGAAGGCAGCTCTCAGCTCGGCCGCGACACCCGCCTGCGCGGCGCCGAGACCACGGCGGAAGTGATGACCATCCCCGACGTGGGGAGCATGAAATTCGGCGGCGACGAAGAGCCCGAGCAAGAGCCCGAGCAAGCCGCCGCGCAGTGAGCCACGGCGGGGGGCTTCCGAACACCCCGCCCAACACGTATTCTTGCCGCCCCGCTCGCAGGAGCCCACGCAATCCCAGGAGGAGAGCCCGTGTCCGTACAGCCGAAGACCCTCGTCAACCGGATGACTCCGACCACTCGGCAGATGCTCGAAGCAGCCATCGGCCGCGCTGCCAGCTCGCAGCACTACGAAGTCACCATCGAGCACTTGCTGCAGCAGATGGTCGAGCCCGAAGACGGTGACGTCGCCGCCATCTATCTGCACTTCGGGCGCAACCGCACCTCGCTGAAGAACCGGGTCGCGAAGATCCTCCAGCACATGAAGACGGGCAGCAGCGGGCGCCCGGTCTTCACCGGCAACCTGTGGAAGTGGGTGCAGGACGCGTGGACCTACGGATCGCTGGAGTTCGGCGCGGGCCGCATCCGCAGCGGCCACCTCTTCTACACGCTCCTCGTTCACCCCGGCCGCTACATCGGCGAGACGATCCCCGAGCTCGAGGACGACTTCACCAAGGAAGAGCTCGACAAGGACCTGGCGGACGCGCTCAGCGTCACGCGGGAGGAGATCGAATCGGCGCCGGCACCGAGCGGTTCGGGCGGAGGCTCGGGCCAGGAGTCCGCCGGGGGTCGTCCGGCCGCCGACGGCGCGCTGGCGCGCTTCTGCACGAACCTCACGGAAGAGGTCCGGGCGGGCCGCTTGGATCCGATCTTCGGCCGGCACCGCGAGATCCGGCAGTGCGTCGACATCCTCAGCCGCCGCCGCAAGAACAACCCGATCATCGTCGGTGAGCCCGGCGTCGGGAAGACGGCGCTGGTCGAGGGCCTCGCCCACGCCATCGTCTCCGGCGACGTGCCCAAGCACCTCGCCAAGGCCGACGTGATGGCGCTCGATCTCGGCGCGCTGCAGGCCGGCGCCTCGGTGAAGGGCGAGTTCGAGAACCGCCTCAAGGCGGTCATCAACGAGGTGAAGAGCTCGGACAAGGCGATCATCCTCTTCATCGACGAGGCGCATACGCTGATCGGCGCCGGCGGTCAGAAGGGCGGCGGCGACGCGGCCAACCTCCTCAAGCCGGCCCTCGCGCGCGGCGAGCTGCGCACCGTCGCGGCGACCACCTGGTCCGAGTACAAGCAGTACTTCGAGAAGGACGCGGCGCTCGAGCGGCGCTTCCAGCCGGTCAAGGTCGACGAGCCGAGCGAGGAGAACGCCATCCTCATGCTCCGCGGCCTGCGCGAGCTCTACGAGAACGCCCACAAGGTCCGCATCAAGGACGAGGCGATCGTGGCGGCGGTCGAGCTCTCCAACCGCTACATCGCCGGGCGCCTGCTGCCCGACAAGGCGGTCGATCTCCTCGACACCGACGGCGGCGCGCGTGCGCGTCGGCCACGCCACCAAGCCCGAAGCGCTGGCCAACCTCGACGCCGAGATCGCGGGCCTCGAGCGGGCGACCAAGGCCATCGAGCGCGACGTCGAGGACGGCGAGGAGAAGCGCCGCGCGGAGCTCGACGAGAAGCTCGCGCGACTCGAAGAAGCCAAGGCCGAGCGCGACGAGCTCGAGGCGCGCTGGCGGCAGGAGATGGCGGAGGTCGAGGCGCTGCTCAAGGAGCGCGGCGAGCTCGAAGAAGAAGAAGGCGAAGAGGGCGCCGAGGCCGAGGGTGGCGACGCCGAGAGCGCCGGGGCGAAGCCGGCGGAGCCCGTGTCGGCGACGGCGACCGGCGCCCCGGCGATGGTCGGCGGAGAGGCCCAGCCCGTGTCCGAAGCGCCGGCGGCGCCCACCAACAACGACCCCGACGACGACCGGCTGATCCACATCGACGTGGACGCGGACGCGGTCGCGGCGACCGTCTCGTCCTGGACCGGCGTGCCGCTCGGCAAGATGAAGCGCAACGCGGTCGGCAACGTCCTCGCGCTCGAGAACAAGCTGCGCGAGCGCGTGAAGGGGCAGGAGCCCGCGGTCGGCGCCGTCTCCGAGGCGTGCCGCATGTCCTTCGCCGGCGTGCGCAACCCCGACGCCCCGGTCGGCGTCTTCCTCTTCGTCGGCCCCTCCGGCGTCGGCAAGACGGAGACCGCGCTCGCGCTGGCGGACGAGCTCTACGGCGGTGAGCGCTTCGTCACCCAGATCAACATGAGCGAGTACCAGGACAAGTCCGCGGTCTCGGGCCTCATCGGCTCGCGGGCCGGCCTGGTCGGCTACGGCGAGGGCGGCATCCTCACCAACGCCGTGCGGCAGCGGCCCTACTCGGTCGTGCTCCTCGACGAGGCGGAGAAGGCGGATCCGGAGGTCCTGAACGTCTTCTACCAGACCTTCGACAAGGGCGAGATGAACGACAGCGAGGGTCGGCTCGTCAACTTCCGCAACACCATCATCATCCTCACCAGCAACCTCGCCACGGACGAGATCATGGAGGCGTACTCCGGCGACACGGTCCCGGAGACGAAGGAAGTGGTGGAGAAGATCCAGCCCATCCTGAGCAAGTGGTTCAAGCCGGCCCTGCTCGCCCGGATGACCGTGGTGCCCTACCGCCCCATCGATCCGGAGACGATGAAGGCCATCGCCAAGCTCAAGCTGCGCAAGCTGGCCAAGCGCATCGCCATCTCCCACGGCATCGAGACCGTCTTCCAGGACGAGCTGGTCGACGACCTGACGCAGCGCTGCACCAACAGCGAGGCGGGCGCTCGAAACGTGGACCACATCCTGCGCAGCAGCCTCACGCCGATGATCGCCCAGGGCCTGCTCGAGAAGATGGCCGAGGACCAGGAGCCGACCGCCATCGAGGTGAGCATCGCTCCCAGCGGGGAGTGGCGCGTCGACATCGACGTGGCCTGAACGACGTCGGGCGCGAGCCCCCGCGGTAGTCCGACATTCGCCGCGGGGGCGTGCTGTCCACCTCGTACGCCGGATCTCCAAGACGGTTGCCCCCGCCGAGGCCACCGTGCGAGGATGCGAATCCTCGGTGGCTCGCCTCCGCGGGAGCGAGCCGATTCGGGGAGCGGGGAGGGGCACCACGCGCGCTGGCAGCCACCGTTCTCGCCCAAAGCCTCGGGACCTCGATGCTTCCGCTGCTCGTCCGCATCACCAACACGCAGACCGGCGAGACCGAGCACTCGGCGTTCGCCAGCTCGCCCGTGCGGATCGGTCGCAACCAGCTGAACGAGATGGTGCTCAACGAGCCCTTCATCTCGCAGTGGCACGCGGTCGTGCGCTTCGACGAGCACAAGGTCCGCTACGTCGACCTCGGCTCGACCAACGGCACCATGATGAACGGCCGGCGCCTGGCCCGGCACGTCCAGGTCGAGGTCGACAGCCAGACCGATCTGCGGATTGGCCCGCTCCAGCTCGCCTTCGCCCGCGCCCAGGTCACGCCCGACATGTACGCGGCGCCGCGGACGACCATCTTCAATCTGAACACCCAGGCCGGCGACCACGGCATCGGGGGCGGCGCCACCATGGCGTTCAACCCCAACGAGCCCGCCACGCTCGAGCAGAGCACGATGTTCCTCGGCGGCGGGGTGAACATCCAGCAGCAGATCCAGCAGTACCAGCAGCAAGCGGCGCAAGGCGTGCCGCACCAGCCCACCGGCGCCGGCTTGCCCGGCGGCGTGGACATGCAGCAGCTGGTGCAGATCACCGAGCAGGCCAAGCCCTACTACGAGCAGTACCGGCGGGCCTGGTCGCAGACGCTGGCCCAGCTCCGACCCCAGCTCGAGCGCATCCCCGGGCCGCAGCGCGAGGGCATGATCCTCTGCGTTTGCCAGCAGTTGCCTCAGCTCACCAAGGAGCCGGAGTTCCTGGAGTTCGTGGAATCGCTCGGCGTCCGCCCGGCCGCGCTGGGCGAGGTCGACCCGGCGGAGTGGATCAAGCGGCTCGGCGGCGGCGCCGCCCAGCTCCCGCCCGGTGCCCAGGTCAACACGGCCATCGCCATGGAAAGAGTCGGCGCCGTCCTCGAGTCCTACAGCCAGGCCTTCGTCGAGCTGCGCAAGGGCTACGAGCAGTTCGGCGAGGAGATGGCGCTGCAGCTCGTGCAGGACCCCACCCCGCTCTCCGAGGCCCAGAGCGGCGAAGACGTCCTCCGCTACCTGCTCGACTGGACGACCGACGGCGGCGAGCGAGTCCGCGAGCTCACCCGGGCATTCGCCGATCTCGCCCTGCACCAGGTCGCGCTGCTGAGCGGCGTCATGGAAGGCGTACGCTCCATGCTCCACTCGATCTCCCCCCAGACGCTGAGCGGCCAGCGCACGCAGGTGCTCGCCAAGGCGGGCGGCGGCGGCATCTTCGAGAAGCTCTTCAACTTCCGCAAGGCGGGGCTCTGGGCGAAGTTCGCCGACGCACACCAGCGATTGACGGAGGAAGACCGCTTCAGCCGCGAGGTGTTCGGACGGAACTTCGCGCGAGCCTACTTCATGGTCACCGGGGGACTGCTGCAGGGCGAAGACGGGGGGACGCACGGGGCGAGCGATCCCAACATGAGCGCCGCGCGACCCCAGTACGGAAACCCGCAGACGCGCCCCTACGACCACTGAGACGCTACAACCACTGAGACCCAGGGCGGCGCGACCTCTGCCGCGCTGGAGCGGCGACGCCGGATCCCGCGACCCGCGGCGCCGCTGCTTTTTCGGGGCGTGCTCGCGCAGGCGCCCTGCTTCTTCTCGGGCGTGCTTCGCAAGCGCCCTGCTTCTTCTCGGGCGTGCTCGCGCAGGCGCCCTGCTTCTTCTCGGGCGTGCTCGCGCAAGCGCCCTGGTTCTTCTCGGGCGTGCTTTCGCAAGCGCCCTGGTTCTTCTCGGGCGTGCTCGCGCAAGCGCCCAACGTCCTCTCTGCCGCGCAAGCCCCCGATTTCTTCATCGTCGCTTCGCGGGATCGGTACACTTCGGCCATGTCGCGATCTTCTCGTCTCCCGTACGTGCTCGCGCCCGGTCTCGCGATCGTGGCGATGTCCTTCGCCGCGCAAGCGTGCGGTGGCAGCCAGGTCACCGAGGACCCGCCGCCCGTCTGCTACCTGTCGCACCCGGTCCCGGATGGCGGCGGGGTGCGACCGCTGCGGCCGAACGAGTGGGCCGATCTCTTGGTGCGCTCGTTCCACGAGGGCCAGACGGGCAACCAGGACTGCGTCGGCAACACCATCCAGTGGCACGCCACGGATACCCAGTGCGACGTGCACGAGGATCCGAACGAGCCGGGACCCCGCGCCGTTCCGATCACCGAGGAGTCGGTGATCGTCGGCCGCGGTGGGGACGACATCATGGTCAAGCCGGTGTGGGTCATCACCCACCGCTTCGAGAACGGCGACGGCTTCGGGCCGGTGGCGGTCACCCAGCGCACGGCGGAGGGCATCGTGGTGCGGGCGCTCGGGACGCTGCGGCTGCCGATCGGCCGCGCGCGCATCCGCCTCAGGGAGACGGGCGGTCAGCAGATCGTGGTCGCCGACGGCGAGCGCTGCCCCTCCGACGGGCAGCAGCAGGGGAGCGGGGACCCGGACATGGCGCCGCCGGCCAACGCGGGCGGAGACGACGCGGAAGAAGAAGAGCCGGAGACCTGCCTCCGCGAGTCGCGGCTGATGCCGATGATCGGCGACCAGCTCCTCAGCCCCGAGCTGCGCACGCCGGAAGGTCAGTGCCTCGGTCCGGCGCTGGTCGATCTCTCGCGCGAGACCACGGTGCCGATCGCCAACGGCTGGGAGCGCGTCTTCCGCCTGGCCGCGTCGATGGAGTACGTCGGCGGCTCGGTCGTCGTGCACGAGCAGGTGACGGCGCAGGACCGCGACCCGCGCGATCCGGGTCGCCCGGCGCGGGCGTTCCGCACCACCGACGGCGACCGGGTGATCCGCCTCGACCACGGCGGCATGCAGGCCAACGGCATCCCGCTCTTCGAGCGCACGGTGCGCGCGCACGGATCGACTCAGCTGCCCATTGCGTCGGCCCCGAACAATGGGGAACAATCCGGCTCCGGCCGGGGGCAGCGCGCGCGACGCTGATGCGTGACACGCGCTCCCGGCTCGAACTCACGAAAGACGGGAGCGTGGCGTGGCCGAAGAGCAAGATCGAGGCGCAGCACAGGTCCACTGGCTGATCGCCGGACGATTCGGACTGGGCGCGCGCGGGAGGACGCTGACCCTCACGCGCGCCGACTTCAACGAGGCGCTGGAGAAGCGCGGGCTCGAGGTGGAAGCCACCATCGCAGACCGCATCGGTGCCGCCGACACGCGCAGCGTCACGCTGAAGATCGGCTCGCTCAAGGACCTGAGCCTCAAGAACGTGATGGCGGCCGTCCCGGAGCTGACCGAGCTCCTCGGCAAGGCCGATCAGGTCTCGAAGCTGAAGGACCCGAGCGTCGAGGACGTGGCGGCGATCATCGGTCAGGGCAAGCTCCTCGACGCCGTGAACGCGCTGCTGGCGCCGGAGGAGGCGCCGACCGGAGGTCAGGCCGACACTGCGACCGGCAACACGGCGACGGGCGACGTCGACGCCATCTTCGACAAGGGCGCCGTCCAGGAGAAGAGCGCGAAGTCGGCGATCGACATGTTCGTCCGCAGCGCCTCCTCGTCGTCGCGTCCGAAGGCCAAGCCGGCGGCGCGGCAGCTCCGCGACATGATCGAGCAGGCGGCCTACGGCGTGGCGGCCGACGTGCTCCGCTCGGACGCCGTCAGCCAGGTGGAGAGCGCGTGGCGGGGTCTGCGCTTCATGCTGGCCCAGTGCCCGAAGGACGCGGCCATGCACGTGATGATCCTCGAGACCGAGCCGGAGCACCTGCTCGAGGATTTCGGGGCCCGCGAGCGCGCCGACGACTTGGACGAGCCGGACTGCATCTTCGTGATGCACGACTACGACACGACGGCGGCGCTCGCCGAGCTGGCGGACTTCGCCGAGCAGGAGCTGATGCCGGTCGTGGTCGGGGTCAGCCCGGCGGTCTTCGGCGCCGAGCACCCGCACGAGATCCCGGACGCGTTCGAGGCGCTGGAGCGCGCGCGCAACGAGGACCTGCCCGAGTGGGCCGGCGCGTGGGACGAGCTGCGCTTGCAGGAGTCGACGCGCTGGCTCTGCGCGGTGGCCAACCGGGTCGCGCTCCACACCGAGGGCGCGGGCGACGCCAAGCGGACCGTCTTCGGCACGGGCGTGTGGGGCATCGCCAGCATGGTGGCGCAGAGCTACCGGACCAGCGGCGGGTTCGCGCGCATCTTCGGCAAGAACGGCTCGCTGCGCGCGCCGGCCAGCCACACCATCGACCGCGGCGCCTACAACGACACGGCGGCGCCGACCGAAGCGTTCTACGCCATCAGCCCCTGCGAGGCGCTGGCCAAGAACGGCGTGCTCGGGCTGGGCAGCGCGCGCAACTCGGACACGCTCACGCTGGTGAAGGCGCCGATGGTGCGCGGCGCCAAGGACGCCGTGCCCTTGCCGGCGCAGATCCTGACCGGCCGCGTGGTGCGCTTCGCGAGCTGGGTGAAGGCGCAGCTCCCCGAGGGCTGCGACAGCAAGGTCGCCAACGAGATCTACACGAGCGCGGCCAGCGTCTTCCTCTTCCCCGGCCAGGACGAGGCCGCCCACGTGCGCGCCGCGACGACCAACATCGACGGCGAGGCCCACGTGGTGGTGCGGGCGGCGGCGAACCCGAACCTCGCAGGCGTTCCCTTCGAGAATCGTCTTCCCCCTCCCGCTCGGCTGGAGCGTGCCGGCGCCGGAGGGCGAGACCGGGCAGGAGAGCCCGGTGGCAGCCGCCCAGAAGGCGGCGGGCAACGTGGCCGAGGTGACGGCCGACGCCAAGGGCGACGAAGACAGCGGCGGCATCCAGAGCGCCAGCGTCGGCTTCGACGCGGGGCTCATCGACGACGAGAAGTAGACGCGCTCGAGCGCAAACGACAACGGCGCGGCGTCCTTTCGTGGGGCGTCGCGCCGTCGTGCGTCTCGACGCATGGGACGGACACGGGCTGGCGATCGCGGGTTACGCCTTGGGGCCGCGCATTGGTGGTCGCGGGCGCGCTGGTCGCGACGACCTCGGGAACCCGGGGCTGTGGGACCGCGCCTGCAGGGGCTGTGGGACCGCGCCTGTCCAGTCCGTGCCTGTGCTGCTCGAGGGCCCGCGGGCGCACGACGATATCCGCGTAGAGGCCTCCCTCGCGGCCGCGAAACGTGTCGCGGCCGACGCAAACGCTCCCGCGATACCTCCGGATGGCCTTGCAGCCGATGTAAAGCCATCGGGCGATACCCCCAGAGCGCTTTGCAGCCGATGCAAAGCCATCGGGCGATACCCCCAGAGCGCTTTGCAGCCGATGCAAAGCCATCGGGCGATACCCCCAGAGCGCTTTGCAGCCGATGCAGAGCCATCTGGCGACACCCCCCGATGGCTTTGCAGCCGATGTACTGCGTACTCCGGATATGCCGAGCGTACTTTGCAGCCGCTGCAACGCGTATCGGAGGACGGAGAGAGGCTTTTTTCGCCTTTACGAGGTGCGTCCGCCCCGTCCCGAGGAGCTTTTGCAACCGCGGTGCCGTGGGCCTGGGGGTATCTCAGCCCCTTCGCAGTGACTGCAGCGACTCCCGCGACGACCTCGCCTCGGCGATCGCCGCTCACTCCACGGCTGGGAGCGGGCGCTTGTTGCCCTCTTCGTCGAGCGCGACGAACGCGAACTCGGCCTGCGTGACCAGCTCGCGGTGCTCGTTGGTGCGCGGGCGACGCCAGGCCTCGACGTGGATGCGCATGGAGGTGTGGCCGGTGGAGACGACGCGGCCGTAGAGCGAGACCTCGTCACCCACGTGCACGGGTCGCTCGAACTTGAGCGCGTCGATGGCCACGGTGGCGCAGCGCCCGCGCGCCCGACGCGCCGCGATGATGCCCGCCGCGAGGTCCATCTGCGACATCAGCCAGCCGCCGAAGATGTCCCCCGCCGGGTTGGTGTCGCGCGGCATGGCCACGGTCCGGATGACCGGCTCGTCGATGAAATCGGGCATGGCGGGAGCATGCCTGGGCCGAGACGCGGCGTCGAAGCCGATCGTCCGGCGGCGCTCGAAAGGACATCACTCCTCCTCGAACGAGCACGGGTGACCCGCGGCGGCCAGAGCACGCTCCAGCGCGACGACGAGCGCGCGGCGCTGATCGCGCGTGCCGGCATACATCACGAGGAGGATGGCGTCCTCGCAGTAGACCTCGGCGCCGGGCCAACGCTCGCGCGGAGCCGCGCCCTCGAAGCGGAAGCTCGATGTGCCTCGGGCCGAGTGCGCGAACGTGAAATCCGGCCGGTGACAGCCGCTCGGAGAGCGTATCGACCTCTTCGTCGGTCAGCCGGACCGGCGCGGTGCGCTCGAAGCCCATCCTCAGCGCCGCGCGTCGGCCACGACGATGCGGTTCGACCTCAGGACGCGGGGGGCCCGGGGCGAGATCGGGCGAGTGTCGGGGTCGTCGGGCAACGGAGGGCGCGTCGCCGGACCCGGCCCCGCGGAGCTCAGCGGCTCATGAAGAACGACACCAAGAGCACGAAGGGCCCTTGGTAGCCCTGGCTCGGCTCGGTGATCTCCCACGACGCGGCGCGACAGCGCGAGCCATCCCAATCGCAGCCGACCGAGAAATCGCGGTACGCGTACGAGGGCCGATCGCGGTTCGGGATGGTGTACGCGCCGCTGTAGTAGAAGTTCGGCCCGCCGGGCACGATCCCTGGCGCCGGTCCGTAGGTCGAGGTCGAGCTGTCGTCCGGGTAATAGGGATAGAGCGGCTCGTCGACACCGCTCGGGATCCCGTCGTAGGTGGTGTTCCCGTGATCGCCATCGCCGCCCGTGTAGCTGAACCAGCTGTGGTAGATGTGGAACGACGAATGCTCTCCACCGTATGCGGCCATGTTGGTCAGATAGAGCATGTCGAGCGGGTTGAGGCCGAGCATGAAGTGGAGGTGACGCTCGGCGAGCTCCATCACGTCGGCCTCGGAGTGCCCGCCGAGCACACCGAAGTGCGCCGCCATCATCAGGTTCGCGCCGTACTCGCTCTGTGAGCGGTTGGAGCCCCAGCTCCAGTCCCAGCCGTTGCCGGGGCCACCGAACATCCCGCCGTAGGGGCCGGCCTGGGCGAACGCGCCGCCCACGATCACGTCGGCCGCCGCGTCGCGGATCGCGCTGGCCGTGGCGGCCGTCACCATCGGATCGGCGAGCGAGTGCCACGCGCCGGCGGCGATGACCCCCTCGCTCGGCGTCGCCGCCCCGCCGCGCAGCCCGTCCCACGTGGACCAGGCGAAAGCGTCGGCCACGCTCCGCGCGCTCGCGATGCTCGGATCCATCCGGGCGACGGCCGCCGCCGCCGCCCCGCGCAGGCGTCGCTCCGAGTCGCTGCCCCCGCCGTGGGCGTCCAGCCAGTCCCAGCCCATGCGGGCCGCGGCCTCGTAACGGCTCGCCGCCGCGTCATCGGCGCCGCGGAACACGATCGCCGCGTGGGCGAGCGAGAGCACGGCGTTGCCGCTGGCCTCCGCCAACGTGGTCCCGCCTCCGGACCACCCTCCCCCCGAGGGCGCCGTGGAGTCGAAG
Source organism: uncultured Pseudomonadota bacterium (assembly GCA_963832725.1). Taxonomy (GTDB): domain Bacteria; phylum Myxococcota_A; class Polyangia; order Polyangiales; family Sandaracinaceae; genus JAEZBP01. The sequence goes on along the minus strand of CAWHVG010000002.1, from coordinate 128,604 downwards.
TAGACCCGCATCTCGTCCGAGGCGCTCGGGGGCGAGGTGACCGTCCCGTCGTGGCCCTTCACGCTGGTCATGAAGTGGCCGTCCGGGCGCTGCATGCGGACGTAGAAGTCCAGCTCCCACGCGATCTGATCCAGGAGATCGGGGATGCCGTTGCCGGACTCGGGGAGGTCGAGCTGGCCGTCGGTCCAGACGCCCGGGTTGATCTCGTAAGCGAAGAGCAGCTCGGGCACGCCACGGCCCCACAGCGTCTTCTGGTAGTCGCCGGCGTCGTGCCAGCCACCGTGCAGGTCGAGCGCGCCGTGGTCGGACGATCCGGGGCCTGCCGGCGCCGCCGAATCACTGGAGTGGCACGCGCCGTCCACCCACTGCCCTCCGCGACCGGCCGCACCGCCGAGCGCGTCGCCGGCGTAGGGGAGCGCTTTGTCGTGGTTGCAGCGCTGGAAGTAGTAGCTCTTCGCCGCGGCCAATCCCGCCAGATCGAACGCCCTATCGCCGATGGTGAATCGGTAAGATCGGAGCGACGTATCCGGCAGGTAAACGTAATAGTCGCCGGCAGTCGTGATCTCGGAAAAATCGATCACCGCGACCTGATCGCTCGAGTCCTCGTCCATGACCAGCGCGGGGGCAGTGTAGGTTCCGGCCACCGTTCCGTCGTGTGCGTTCCGGACCTCGACCGCCTCGCCCGCGTGGCCGAGGAGGACGGCGACCTTCGTATCGGCGGGCCGCCAGCCCATGTGGTCGACGTGGATCTCCGCGCTCAGCGTGCCGAGCGGATCCACGTCGGGGCCGGCGTCGACCGGAGGGCCGGCGTCGTGCCCGGGCGTGCCTCCGTCCACCCCCGGGCTCGCGTCGCTCGTGGGCCCGCCGTCCGCACGCCGCCCCGCGTCGAGGCCGGGGGAGACGCCGCCGTCGTCCACCTGCGAGCTGCCGCCGCAGCCGGCGAGAGAGAGCAGGAGCGCGAGCGTGAGCGTCGATCAATCCATGCGCGAGAGCTTCGCTCACCCACCGCCGAGATAGAAGGGCCGCGGCGCGCGGGCCGGGAGCTCACTCGCTCGCGGGCGCCGGCGGGGCGGACGGGGCCTCGCCGTTCGGACGCTCGGCAACGGGCTCGGAGGACGCTCCCTCGGGCGGCTGGACGCCGAGCTCGCGCTGCCGGAAGCGCTGGAGCTCTTCTTCGAGCTGCTGGCTGCGGAGGCGCTCCTGCTCGAGCCGGTGGCGGAGGATCGCCTCGCGCTCGCTCTCGTTCGGCGGCCGGGTCGGATGGACGACGGTGCCGTCCTCGGATTGGATGAGCTGGATGGGACGCGAGGGCGCGTCGACCAGCGTCGCGCTCCCCACCACCAACGCGGTCATGGCCAAACCCACGACGGCACCGCGCAGTCCGGCCGGCGCTTGCACGGTACGCCGCCCGGTCCCGCCGAGCTGGGCGATCTCGTCGGCGAGCTGCCCCGCCGTCGGCCGCTCGCTCGGGTGCGGGGCCAGCCAGCGCGAAAACGGTTCGCGCAGACGCTTCAGGCGCTTGTCCCGCGGGCCGCTCGGCGACGCCTCGGCGCGCCGCTTCAGGAACGCGTCGACCTCGACGCCGTCGAGCTCGCTCAGATCCGGCTCCTCGATCGAGTGCAGGAGCGAGAGCGCCAGCGCGAAGACGTCGGCCTTGTCCGTCAGCGGCACCTCGCACGCCTCGTCGAAGATGCGCGCGGCGATCTCGGGCGCGAAGTACATGGGCGTGCCCGCCAGCGCCATCTCGCCGTTGGGCGCCGCCACGCCGAGAATCGAGGAGGATGGGGAACACCTCCGTTCGCTCCGCGTCGCCGCCGGTCGAGAGCCGGACCAGGAAGATGTTCTCCGGCTTCACGTCCTGGTGGCGGATGCCCGCCGCGTGCAGCGCCGCCAGCCCGCGCGCCAGCCGCTCGAAGTGCGCGAGCGCCTCGTCGAGCGGCAAGGGCCCGCGCTCGAGCCGCGTGAGCAGCATCTCGCCGTCGTAGAAGGGCATCACGAACCAGAGCCGGTCTTCGAACCAGCCGTGGTCCTTGAACTGCACGAGCGAGGGGTGGAACGCGCTGGCGATCAGGCTCAGCTCGCGCATCGCGCCTTCGCGCGCCGCCTGGGTGCGGGCCACGCGGTGCAGGAGCTTGAGCGCGACGACGTGGCCGGGCACCCGCACGTCCCGCGCCCGGTAGACGTAGGCGAACTCGCCGCCGCCGATCCTGGACTCAATCTCGTAGCGCTCGCCGATGACGGTCCCGGGCGCCAGCGGGACGACCTCGCTCCTGGTGGCGGCGATGTCCTCCGGCGTCGGCGGCAGGACCGCGAAGGCGTCGCGGCAGATGGCGTCGAGCTGCTTCTCGGTGTCGTCGCCGAAGACGTCCTCGACCAGCAGCTTGGCGTAGGCGATGGCCGCCTCGAGCTTGCGGCCGATGTCCTCCTTCGGCTGGCTGAGGACGTAGGCGATCTCGTCGACGTTGAGGTCGCGCGCGCGGTGCAGCTCGACCAGCTCGGCCTCGTCGGGACCGAGCCCGAAGCGCACCTCGTCGAGCGCCCTGCCCCACCCGTCGGGCCGACCCGGCGGCGCGGGCTCCCAGGGCGCGGCGCTGGCGGGTGAGCTGGCGGACTCGCCGAAGAGGCGGTCGTACTCGATGGCGTTCTTGGCGGCGAGGAAGAGCGCGGCGCGCTTGCTCGGCCCGCGACCGAGCATCTCGCTGGTGCCGTGCTCGACCGCGTCCTCGATGCCGGCCAGCGCTTGCTGCGCGGCCCTGGCGCTGCGGAGGTGCACCGTGAGGTAGCCGCGCAGCGCCTCGGCGTTCTCCTTGACGAGGCGCGCGCTGACCACGCCGGCCGCGGTCTTGTACAGACCGGTGGCCATCACGACCTTCAGCGAGCCGAGGCCGCGACGCGTGGCCGCCAACATGCCCTGCAGCGGGTTGTTCACGGCGACCCCGCCCCGCCCGGGCCGACGTGGATCAGCCGGTGGACGACCGGATAGCGGAGGCGGTCGGTCTGGGTGATGGCGCCGTCCGGCCAGAACACCGTCCGCGTCCGCTCCAGCGTCATTCCGTCCTCGCCCTCGTCGAGGACGTCGGAGCTCCCGACGGGGAGGTTGTGGAGCACGACCCTCTGGGTGCCGCGCGGGGTCGAGGAGAGGACCTGCGTGCTCCACTCGACCCGCGGCGCCGGCGCCTCGCCCATCAGCGCCACGCGCAGCTTCCCGCGGTAGGCCGTGACCCGCAGCCGCACCGGATAGGGCAGCGTGTTGCGGATGCGGATGTCCTTGTTCGGCCAGCTCACCGCCGCGTCGAGGCCGGTGGGCACGTAGCTCGAGGTGCGCGTGTGGGGATGCTGCTCGAGGATGTCGAAGCCGGCGAAGAACGCCGCCGCGTGGAGCGTGGCCGCGACCTGGCAGATGCCGCCGCCGATGCCTTGGGTGCGGCGGCCGCCGCCGGTCAGCTCGACGGCGGGCGAGAACCCCCGCTCGAAGGTGCGCTCACCGACCAACTCGTTGAACGAGAGCTCCGCGCCCGGCTCGAGCAGGCGGCCGTCGAGCGCGCGGGCGGCGAGCACGATGTTGTTGGCGCGCCCCCAGGAGATCGCCCGCCGAGCCGTAGCGGGTCTCGTAGTCGGACACGACCTCGGTGAAGCGCGCGGTGCGCGCGTCGCGGATCACCTGGTGGGGCGCCTCGATGCGATGCACCGGCAAGCGAACGAAGAGCGCGTCGGATCGCAGCGCGTCGGTGATGGCGCTCGCCGCGCCGAGCCGGTCGACGCTCAGGCCCGCGCGGCCGCCGGTTCCATCGCGGCGGACGGCCTCGGGCTCGATCGAGGCGCTGCGGCGGAGGGACTCGGCGAAGGCGCGGGCGTCCTCCTCGCGCACGGAGCGCCGGAATCGAAAGTGCCCGTCGGCGCCGCTGGCCATCGCCCACACGCGCTCCCAGAATCGGCGCCGCGCCGCGAGCGGCTCGGATGCCGCGCACCGCTCCGTCCACGTCGAGCCGAGCACCCATCGAGCGCCGTGTGGCGCGCAGCATCCGTGAGCCCGCGTCGAGGGTGACCTCGGTGTCGTACCAGTCGCGGCCGAGCGCGCGGACGAAGGGCTCGGGATCGCCGGCGGGAACGCGCACGCCCTCCAGCTCGAGCGGGCGCTGCTCGAAACGCGAGAGCGCCCACGCGCCGTAGCCGAGCGCGCTCATCGCCACGATCGCCACGATCGCGCGCGCCAGCCGACGCAGGAGCCCCTCCGGCGGCGCACCTTCCGGCGCCGCCACCCGAGCAGGGGAGCTGGCGCGGGCGGTCCACACGGCGAACGAGCCAAAGTAACGCGGCGCAGCCCTCGCCGCCAAGTCCGCGGGACGCACGCGAGCAGACCGCGGAGCATGTCCGAGCGAGGTCGGCAGCGGCTCCCATGGCGGCGCCTCCGTCTCCAGCCTCCCCAATCCCGCTCGGGTAGCCCGACTCGCACGCTCCCGGCCGGCGTCTCGGAGCGCGAAACGCGGCTTGCCGAAGCGGTGTTCTCGGAGACAATGCGCGGCCATGGCGAACGCCCTCACCCTCGTCTACGTCGACCTGGCAGAGCGGGTCGGCCGCCGCGCCCTCTCGGCCCCTTGGCGGACGGTCCTCGAGGCCTGCGACGACCCGCAGGCGAGAGAGCTCTGCCTCGAGCTCTCGCCGCCTCCCACGTCGGTCGATTCCGTGCTGCTCAGCCGGCACGCCCAAGAACGCTTCGAGGGTTGGCCGCCGCGATCGAGGACCCAGGTGACGGACGCGCTCGGTCGCGCGTTCACCAGAGCCCGCCCGCAGGCGTGGAGCCCGGAGGCGCTCGAGATGGTCGAGCCGCCGAGCAGCTGGACGAAGCTGATCGAATGGATCGGCGAGCACGGCCTCGAGCGCTTGGAGTCGCAGCCGCTGAGCGAGCTGCAACCCTTCGTGAAGAGCGGGGGCGCGTACGACTGGCGGGCCGAGACCATCCTGCTGCGCCACGCAGCCGGGACCATCGGTGCGCTGCTCCGAGGGCGCGGCGACCGCCGCTTGCGCACCACGTCGGTGCAGCGCGCGCTGCGCGGATACCTCGCCTACGCGCTCGCGAGGCGCGAGCTCGCGGCCCGCCGGCGTGAACGGTGGAGCGGCCCGCTGGAGGACCCGCTGGCCGAGCTCGCGGACGCGCTGCGGGCGCTCCGCGGACCGGCCGACGACGCCGACGACGCACCCCCGCCGCGCCCGGTGTTCCCCGAGGGCACGAAGCTCTGGGTGGACGAAGAGGCCGAGGCGATGACGGCCGATGTCCCGACCCGTTGGGGGGGCACGTGTGAGGTGGAGCTGTCGCTCTTCGAGCGCCGGGGCGCCGCCCCGGCCGTGCGCTGCGAGCTCGGCGGGATCGACCAGCGAGCGTGGGAGCGCGCGCTGGCCGAGTGGTGGCTGGATATCCTCTACGATCCAGAGCATCCGCTTCATGGTCCGCTCCGGGAGATCGCCTCTCGCCCGCGCTGGCCGAGGCTCCTCGCCGAGCTCGGGCAGCTGGTCGCCGAGGCGGACACGAAGCGGGAGGAGCCCGAGGAGCGCCTCATCTGGCGTGTCGGGCTCGTCGGAGTAGGGCTCACGGTGCATCCGGCCCTTCAACGGCGCGGCAAGCGTGGATGGAGCCGCGGGCGCCGCATCGGACCGCAGGACGTGGCGGCCCGCAGTGACCTCAATCCGCTGGACGAACGCGTCGTTCAGGGCCTCCAGCGAGGGAACGACGGGCTCGCGCTCGAAGCGCTCGTCGGGCACCCGCGCGTGGTGCTCGAGGACGAGCCGAAGCAGGCGCTGCGGGTCCGCGCCACGCACGCCGAGCTCGAGCTGACCGGGGAGGGCGAGCGCCGCCTCCGCTTGCGATTGGCGGGCCGCGCGATGGAGCCGGCAGAGGCGCTGAATCTCCTGGTCGGCCACGTCCTGCCCCACCTCGACGTGGAGCGGGGAACGCTGGACCTCGCGGTGCTCCCCGAGACGATGGTGAGCGTGCTGCGATCGCTGGCTCGGAAGCCCGCGAGCTTCCCTCGGGAGGCTGACGAGCCGCTCATGGCCATCCTCACCAAGCTTCCGCCGGGCGTGGGCCTCCGCCTGCCGGAGGAGCTCGCGGGGGAGCCGGTGCCGCCGCGCTCGGAGCTCCACCTCGCGCTCTCGCTGCACGGCGACGGGCAGCTCGAGGTGCGCTTGCAGGTGAGCCCGCTCGGAGACGGGCAACGCTTCCCGCCCGGCGTCGGGCCGGTGCACCTGGTCGGTCGCGAGGGAGGCGCGCGCCGGAGCACTCGGCGCGACCTCACCGCCGAGGCGGCCACGGCGGAGCGATGGACCGAAGCGCTGCGGCTGAACGAAGCGCGGGCGCTCGCCTCCGACCGCTTCCTGATCGCCGAGACCGAGCTCGCCCTCGACCTGCTGGAGCGCGCGCGAGAGGCCGGCTCGGCGCTGGTGCTCGAATGGCCGGCGGGCAAGTCGCTGCGCGTCGCCGGGCCGCTCGCGTCGCTCCGCGTGCAGACGAGGAGCGCGGAGGACTGGTTCGTCCTCGCGGGCAACGCGAGGATCGACGAGGCGCAGGTCGAGCTGGCGGCGATCCGCCGCGCGGTCGAGCGGCAGCAGCGCTACGTGCGGGTCGGCGACGGCCTGTTCGCGCGGATCTCGGACGAGCTGCGAGCACAAATCGGCGCGCTGGCTGATGTCTCCTCGATGGAGGGCGGCGAGAATCCGGGTGCGTCCCGAGGGGACCGTCACCGTCGCGCGGATACTGGGTGACGCGCTCGAGCCCGACCGCCGCTGGCGCCAGCAGGCCGAGCGGAATCCGCCAGGCCAACGAGAGCACACCGCGCAAACCGCGCGGGCTCCGGGCGACGCTGCGTCCCTACCAGCTCGATGGCGTACGTTGGCTGGCGCGACTCTCCGCCTGGGCCCGCGGCGCCTGCCTGGCGGACGAGATGGGGCTCGGCAAGACCGTGCAGGCGCTGGCGCTCCTCTTGGCGCGCAAGAAGGAGGGCCCGGCCTTGGTGGTGGCGCCGACCTCGCTCGCCTACAACTGGCGCGACGAGGCGGCGCGCTTCGCGCCTTCGCTCGATGTGCGCATCTATCGCGGCCCGGAGCGCGAGGCGGCCCTCTCGAAGATGCGCCCCGGCACGGTGCTGGTGACGAGCTACGAGCTGATGACCCGCGACGCGGCAGAGCTCGCGAAGACCCGCTGGGGGACGATCGTCTTCGACGAGGCCCACGCGCTCAAGAACCCGAAGACCCAGCGGGCCAAGGCGGCGGCGGAGCTGCCCGCCGGGTTTCGCCTCGGGTTGACGGGGACGCCGCTCGAGAACCACCTCGGTGAGCTCTGGTCGCTCTTCGGGATCCTGGTCCCGGGGCTGCTCGGCGGCTGGACCCGCTTCCGGCGGCGCTTCGCCGATCCCATCGAGCAAGACGGGAACGCCGAACGGCGTGGGGCGTTGCGCAACCTGGTCGCGCCCTTCCTGCTTCGGCGGACCAAAGCGCAGGTGGCGACCGATCTACCCCCGCGAACGGAGGTGGTCCTCCCGGTCGAGCTCTCGACCGAGGAGATGGCGCGCTACGAGCTCGAGCGCAGAGAGGCGCTCAGCGCGTGCTTGGAGGACGCGAGCGATCCCGCCGCGCGCTTCACCGTGCTGGCCGCGCTGACCCGGCTCCGGCGGCTGGCGTGCCACCCCGGCCTCGTCGACGACACCCTCCGAGAGGCGCCTTCGGCGAAGCTGCGGCGTGCTGATGGAGCTCCTCGACGACTTGCGCGGAGAGGGCCGCCGGGCGCTGGTCTTCAGTCAGTTCACGAGCCACCTCGCGCTGGTGCGCGAAGCGCTGCGGCGGCGCGGCGTGGAGGCGCCCTACCTGGACGGCGCGACGAAAGCCGCCGACCGCGCCGCGCTGGTGGAGGAGTTCCAGGGCGGCGAGGCGCCCGTCTTCCTGATCTCGCTCAAGGCGGGCGGGACGGGGCTGAACCTGACGGCGGCGGACACGGTGATCCACCTCGATCCGTGGTGGAACCCGGCGGCGGAGGATCAGGCCAGCGACCGCGCACACCGGATCGGCCAGCGCAAACCGGTGACGGTCATCCGCTTGATCGCGCAGGGCACGATCGAGCAGCGGGTGCTGGCGCTCCACGCCGAAAAGCGCAGCCTGGCGGAGGGGTTGCTCGAGGGGTCCGACGCGAATGTCCGGCTGGACTCCGAGACGCTGATGACCCTCCTCGACGCCGACGCGGATTGACGACGGTCAGGCTGTCGGGGCGACAGAGCGCGCACACGCGAGCCCGATCTCTCCAGGAACGAACGGCCACTCGCGCGGCCGCTAGCGCGCACATCCGGCCTCGAGCGCCGATGGGATGCCGAGCGTCTCGGCTGGCACGAGCTCCCACGATCGACGAAGCCGCCGGCGCGAACGCGGGCGGCTTCCTCGACGGGCTCATCGGAGACCCGAAACGCTCTCGAAGCCGCCGCGAGGGCGGCTCCTCTCACTCGTGGCAGACCAGGATGCTGAACTCCACGCGACGGTTGGTCTGGCGGCTCAGCTCCTGCTGATGCTGGGCCCGCTGCGTGCACGACTCGTTGGCGCGCGGCTGGGTCGAGCCGTAGCCCACCGTCTCGAGCATCGCCTGGGGCACCCCGAGCTCGACGAGCGCGGTGGCGACCGTCTGCGCGCGCTGCTCCGAGAGGCCCATGTTGTTGACCTCGTTGCCACAGGTGTCGGTGTGTCCCTCGACCCGAACGCGCCGGATGTCCTGGCGGCTCTGCGCGGTGCGCACGACCTCGGACAGGATCGCGCGGTTCTGCGCGTCGAGCTCGTTCCCGCCGGTCGGGAAGTTGATCAGGACGGGCATGTGCACCCACTCCTCGGTGCACGGGCCGGTCGCCTGCTGCTGCGGCGGCGGCGTCTGCTGCGGAGGCGGCGTCGCGGCCACCTGCGGGCACACCGGGCAGTTGCACTCCGGGCAGCTCCCGCCGCACGCGGCGACGAGCGAGCTCGCCACGAGCGCCAGTGCGCCGACCGTCCACATCCAAGTTCCGCGTCGTTCCATATGTTCCTCTCCTGGAGGCGGCGCGCGCCTCCCCACTGGGATCCCCGCTCCGAACTCCGGTCCGGGCTTCGCGCGAGCAGCACGAACCCTACCCTTCGTTGGGAGCTCGAGCCGCACCGTCGTTCCGACGTTCGAGCCGTCTTCAGAAACCCGGTTTCGAACGTCGGGCCGCCGGTACGAGCCATGAACGGGCGCGAGTATCATCGCTTCGGACACGGCTTGGCAAGGAGGTGACCGTCCCTCTCGAAAAGTCACGATGACCCGCGACCGGAGGGACGGGGTGGTCGGGCTTCAGAGCGAGCGCCGATACGCCAGCCGCCGCTCCGTCGCTCGACGTGCGTCGGACTCCGGCCGACGGCGCGAGGAATCCGTTGACGTCCGGGAACCCGCGGGCGGATATTTCGTGTCCGAACCTTTGCGCGGCGCGTTCGGCCGACTGGGAGCGTGGGATGGCGGAAGAGCTTCGTTTCGACGACAAGGTCGTGATCGTCACCGGAGCGGGCGGCGGGCTCGGTCGGGCCCACGCGCTCGCGTTCGGTGCGCGCGGCGCGAAGGTGGTGGTCAACGATCTCGGCGGCAGCGCCCACGGTGAGGGAAAGAGCGCGAGCGCGGCCGACCGGGTGGTGGAGGAGATCCGCGAAGCCGGCGGCGCAGCGGTCGCCAGCTACGACTCGGTGGAAGAAGGCGCGAAGATCGTAGAGGCCGCGCTCGACGCCTTCGGCCGCGTGGACGTGGTGGTGAACAACGCCGGCATCCTGCGCGACGTCAGCTTCCACAAGATGACCGAGGAGGACTGGGACCTCGTCTACCGCGTCCACGTGAAGGGCAGCTACGCGGTCACCCGCGCGGCCTGGGATCACATGCGCGAGCAGCGCTACGGCCGCATCGTCATGACCGCCTCCGCGGCCGGCATCTACGGCAACTTCGGCCAGGCGAACTACGCGATGGCCAAGCTCGGGCTGACCGGCTTCGCGAACACGCTGGCGGTCGAAGGCCGAAAGCGCGGCGTGCTCGTCAACACCATCGCGCCCATCGCCGGCTCGCGCTTGACCGAGACCGTGCTCCCGAAAGAGCTCATCGACGCGCTGCGGCCCGAGTACGTCTCGCCGCTGGTGCTCTGGCTCTGCCACGAGAGCTGCGAGGAGACGGGCGGCCTCTTCGAGGTGGGAGGCGGCTACTTCGGCAAGCTCCGCTGGGAGCGCGCGGCGGGCAAGACCTACCGGCGTCGGCCGCGCCATCCGTCCGGAAGACGTGAAGAGCGCGTGGGACGCCATCAGCGGGTTCGAAGAGAGCGAGCACCCGGCGAGCATCAACGAGTCGATGCAGCCGATCATGGAGAACCTCCAGCGCGGCGCGAGCAAAGGCGGCAACGAGTACATCGACGTCGACGAGGCCCTCGGCTACGCGTTCCCGCCCGTCACCTCGCGCTACGACGAGAAGGACCTGGCGCTCTACGCGCTGGGCGTCGGCGCCGGCGGCGATCCGCTCGACGATCGGGAGCTCGGCCTCGTCTACGAGCTGCACGGTCAGGGCTTCAAGGCGCTGCCGACCTTCGGCGTGATCCCGGCCATCAACGTGATCCTCGAGCAGGCGAAGAAGGGCATCACGGCGCCAGGCCTCCACTACGGCTTCGATCGCGTGCTGCACGGAGAGCAGGTGACGGAGCTCGAGCGCCCGCTGCCTCCGCACGCGAAGCTGCGCCACGAGGCGCGGATCAAAGACATCTTCGACAAGGGCAAGGGCGCGCTCGTCGTCACCGAGATCGACAGCTACGACGAGGACGGCGATCTCCTGGTGCACAACGAGGTGCGGACCTTCGTGCGCGGCGCCGGCGGATGGGGCGGCGATCGCGGGCCGAGCGCGGAGGTGAACGTGCCGCCCGATCGCGCGCCGGACGCCGTAGTCGAGGAGCACATCCCGGAGAACCAGGCGCTCCTCTACCGGCTGAGCGGCGACTGGAACCCGCTCCACGCCGACCCGAGCTTCGCCAAGGCCTTCGGCTTCGACCGACCCATCCTGCACGGCCTCTGCACCTTCGGTTACGCGGGCCGGCACGTGATCGCGAAGCTGGCGCCGAACGGCGACCCGCGCTTCTTCAAGCGCATCGAGGTGCGCTTCGCCAAGAACGTCTTCCCGGGCGAGACGCTGGTCACCGAGATGTGGAAGGAGAGCGATCAGCGCGTCGTCTTCCGCTGCAAGGTCAAAGAGCGTGACGAGGTGGTGATCAGCAACGCCGCGCTCGAGCTCTACGAGCAGATCCCGAAGAAGGCGGTTGAGCCGAAGGCCGCGCCGAAGACGAACGCAAGGACCGCGGCGCCGAGCGCGCCGACCAGCGCGGACATCTTCGCGGCCATCCGCCACCACGTCGAGACGCACCCCGAGCTCGCGTCGAAGGTGGGCACCGTCTTCCTCTTCCGGCTCACCGACCCCGAGAGCGCTTGGACGATCGATCTGAAGGCGCCGCCCGGCGGCGTGACGGAAGGCGAGGCCGCCAGCCCGGACTGCACGCTGGAGATCAGCGAGGCGGACTTCATCGACATGGCCAGCGGCAAGGCCGACGCGCAGAAGCTCTACTTCTCCGGCAAGCTGAAGATCAGCGGCAACGTCATGGCCAGCCAGAAGCTCACCTTCCTGTCCGAGGTCGATCGCGAGGCGGCCAAGGAGGCGGTCGCGAAGGCGCGCGCCGAGCGGGCGGCCGGTGGAGTCGCGCCCGCGCCGGCGAAGAAGGCACGCCAGCCGGTCGCCCGCGCGATCTTCGACAAGCTGGGGAGCGCGGCGGACGTCCTCTCGGCGCTCGGGACGAGAAGCTCCAGTTCCGCATCACCGGGCCGGACGCCGCGTTCGTGGTGGACCCGCGCGAAGGCGAGGTCGTCTCGGGCGAAGCGAACGACGCGGCCACCACCCTCACCCTCGAAGACGCCGACCTCGAGGCGCTGGTGTCGGGCGAGCAGCGGGTCGCGGCGCTCTACCAGCGCGGCAAGCTGCGCGTGGACGGCGACGTCCGCGCCGCACACCACCTCGAAGCCCTGAAGCGACTCGCCTGAGGAGGCTCGAGGGCGCCGCCCGGGCAGCCCTGGGATTGCTCCCCCGGGCTCCCACCGATCCGGACATGCTCGCGGATCGGCGGGCGGCTCCCGCTGTCGCCTCGGCTCGGCACGAGCATTGCTCAGAGGAGATGGGCTCCAACCACGGCACATGATGACCCAGCTTCGACTCCTTTCCCTCCCGCGAACGAGCCTCACCTCGCTCGCGCTCCTCGCGCTCTCGGCCTGCTCGACGAGCCACGGCTCCCACACCACCGCCGACGCGGGACCGACCCACGACGCCGGTCCGACCTACGACGCCGGTCCGAGCCATGACGCGACGATCTCGGTCTGGACGAGCTGCGAGGACGCGCTCGCCTCCGGAACGAGCGGCGACACCTGCGACTTCGTCGGCCCCTGCGACGACGGGTTCGGGTGTGGATGCGGTCGTGTCGCCAACTGCATTCGCCGCGACCCCGGCGTCGGCGCACTCGACATCACGACGGCGTGCGCGTCGTGCGACGGGGGTTTGCTCGCGCCCCAGTGGAGGACCTGCAATCTCTTCCGCACGGGCGGCGGCCTGGCCGGCGAGACCTGCGAATCGGGCCACCTTCCAGCAGTGCACCAGCGGCGTGGGATGCTGCGACACCTACGCGTGCGGCGCGGACGGCACGGTCACCGTCGCGGGCCCGCTCTGCGACTCGATCTGCAGGCCGCATGAGGATCTCTGCCCGGGCACGACCGCGAGCTCGGATCCCCTCTGCCGCTCGAACACCGACTGTGTCGGCCTGCCCGCGTGCAGACCGCCCGGACAGCAAGAGTGTGGCCTCTGCCAGCCGCCCCTGCACGAGTGCGCCGCCGACACGGATTGCGCGGCCGGCGACGTGTGCATGACGGTCCGCGTCGCGTGCCCCTGCGGTCCGGAGCCGAGCACGCTCTGCCAGCCGAGCTGCACGGACGGAACATGCCCGGACGGCGAGAGCTGCGACGCCTCGGGGCACTGCGTGATCAACTCGTGCACCGAGGGCTTCACCTGCGGGCCCAACACCGCGTGCACGCCCGGCGATCCCGCGGCCGACGAGCACGGCTGCCTCCGGCGAGGGTGCACGATGGACGCGGACTGCGAGTGCGGCGCCTGCGTGAACGGCCTCTGCTACGACGGCCCCGGCAGCTGCTTCGCGCCCCCTCCCTGACGTCGAGCACCGCCCGGCGGAGGAGCAGCACGGTCAGCGGCGGCCGATGAGCAGGCGCCGGCCGTCCTCGCTCTCGCCCGCCAAGGAACGCGACGCGGGCCCGATCCACAGCCGGTACGTCTCGGCACCCAAGTGCATCTCGAGCATGCCCTCTTCGCAGACGCGGTCGATCCGCACCGACTGGTTCTGCTCCTCCCAGCGCACGAAGTTGCCCTGGATGCCGGCGATCGACCACGTCGACGGGCCCGCGCTCGGGTCGAGCACCTCGCCGCTCCACCCGGAGACGTCGGCGCAGCGGTAGTCCTCCTCGTCCACGCGCAGCTTCGCCGTCCACGCTCCGCGCGCCGTGTGCTCCGTGATCTCCAGCGCGCCCGCGTCCACATCCAAGGCGAAGCGTGGCCCGATGCCGTCGGGCGTCTCGACGGAACCGTCCGCGGCGACGATGCGGCCATCGCACACGGTGCATTGGACGTCGCCCGAGTCGCCCGCGTCGTAGACCACGACGCCGCCGCAACGCAGCACCAGCCGGCAGCGCTCCTCGCCCGAGAGCGAAGGACCGCCCGAGAGCGAAGGACCGCCCGAGAGCGAAGGACCGCCCGGATCCGTGAGCACGTCCGGCGCGGGGCCGTGCACCGAGAGCACGACCGCGCCGCGCCGGAGTCGGTGCGTGATCATCAGCACGCCACCGGCGAGCGCGGCGTAGGGGCAGCCGTTCCCACTCCCCTGACGCTTCGGCATGGCGGCGAAGGTACCAGACGGTCCCGCCAGCGACGCGACCCAGGGTCACGATGTGCGCTCGCGCAACAGCGCGTTCGCTGCGCTTTCCGTTTCATCCGTTGCGGGTGAGCGGCCCTGCGCAACAGACGGTTTCACCGGGTTGCACCACGTCGCCCGGGAGCGTGCGAACGACGCGGCGCGGCGGGGATGGCACAGGCGTCGCAAAGGGCGCGGCGCGGAGAACACACCACGATGACTCTCGCTTTGCCCATCCTCGCGCTCGGCCTCGCCTTGGCCGTCCTGATCGGCGTCTCGCTCGGCCTCCTCGGCGGCGGCGGATCGATCCTCACCGTTCCGATCCTCGTCTACGTCCTCGGTCTCGAGACCCACCAGGCCATCGCGATGTCGCTCCTGGTCGTGGCCTCGACCAGCGTGGCCGCGCTCATCCCGCACGCCCGCGGCGGTCGCGTCCGCTGGCGTACCGGCCTGCTCTTCGGCGCCTTCAGCATGATCGGCGCGTTCGCCGCCGGCCGAGTGGCCCACTACATCCCGGGCGTCGTCCTGCTCTTGGCGTTCGGCGCGATGATGGTGATCACCGCGGCCGCGATGATGCGCAAGGGCAAGAAGAAGGAGAGCCTCGAGGCGCACGCGGACGAGAGCAAGCTCCCCTACGTGAAGATCATCCTCGAGGGCTTGGCGGTCGGCGCGGTCACGGGCCTCGTCGGTGCGGGCGGCGGGTTCCTGGTGGTGCCGGCGCTGGTGCTGCTCGGCGGCGTGCCGATGCGCGAGGCGGTCGGCACCTCGCTCCTGGTGATCGCGATGAAGTCGTTCGCGGCGTTCGCAGGTCACGCCGGCTCCATCGAGATCGACTACGGCCTCGCCGCCATGATCACCGTCGCGGCCATCCTCGGCAGCTTCGGCGGTGCCGCGCTGGCCGGACGGGTTCCGCAGGATCTCCTGCGCCGCGGCTTCGCCTGGTTCGTGGTGGTGATGGCGGTCTTCCTGCTCGCGCAAGAGGTGCCGCGCGCCGCCGGCTACGACGTCGCTTTGGCCCGCGACTGGCCGTGGGTCTTCGGCCTGGTGCTCGTGCCCCTCGTCGCGGGCATCATCGACCTGGCGCGGATGCGCATGGCCCGCGGTGTCGACGACGAGATCTTCGAGGCCGCCCGCCGCTCCGCCCAGCTCTAATCCGAGGCCTCTCCCATTGAGCGCCCCGCGGTGTCGCCGAGCATACCGCGGGGCGTTCTCACGCCCGCGGTGCGCCCCCGCATCGATGGATGCGCACATCCCACGAGTGGGGTGGATGCGCGACTGAGACGCACCTGCCATGCTCGCGCGCCATGCGTACCTTGCCCCTCGCGCTCGCGAGCCTGCTCCTCGCCGCTTGCGGCACCGCGCGCCGCCCGGCAGCCCCCCGCCCCGCGGCCGCGACCGAGCCGTCTCAGCCCGTCGCCCAGTTCCCCGCCCCGCAGCGGGTCGAGGTCGCGACGCAGCAGGAGCCTCCCGATCTCGCGGCGCTGCTGCCCCGGACGGATCCGGTACGCGTGAGCGAGTGGACGGTCGAGAGCGAGCCGGCCCCGGCCGATCCGACCTACGCCGCGGAGGACGACCCCTTCGAGGCGCTGATCGACGAGGTCGCCACCGAGCGAGGCATCGAGCTCATCCGCTCCGCGAGCCTTCGCTGCGCCGCCCGGGAGCTGGCGCGCTTCTACGCGCGACACGAGGGCATGCCGACCGAGGATCTCGACGGGTTCATCCTCGCGGCATGCGGCTCGACCGTCCACTCGACGACCCGCGCACTGAGCGCGGTCCGGGTGGAGGGTCAATTCCCAATCGCGCGCTTCGCCACGACCTCGGGCGACGAGCTGAAAGAGTCGCTCGGCCGGGCCGTCGCAGCCGATCACATGCACGGTCTCGGCGTGGCACGGGTCGGCGACAAGATCGCCGCCGTCCTCGTCAGCGCACCGCGCAACGCTGCGCTGTCGCCCTGGGGGCCGCCGAACGAGCTCGGCGAGGTGCACATCGAGGGTCGCCTGGCGACGCCGGGTGACGCGGTCCTGGCGTACGTGAACCAGGGCCAGTACGGCGTGCAGCCCTGCCGTGTCGAGCCGATGGTCCAGCTGCCGAACATCAACGTCCGCTGCCCGATGGCGGAGGGCGACGAGAGCGCGCTCGTCAACCTGGAGGTGGTGACGCTCGGACGCGTGATGGCGCGCCGCGCCGGCCGGCTCATGCTCCGCCGCGAGGGCGTGCAGCCGGTGGCTCGCTACGTCGCGCAGGACGACGAGAGCCCGAGCGCCGATCCGCGGGCGGCGCTCCTGACGGTGTTGAACGCGGCGCGGACGGCCGCCGGCGTCCCGCCCCTCGCGCTGGCCGAGCAGGAGAGCGAGGTGCACGCCCGCGGGGCCCCCTTCTCGGCGGCGGCCGCGATCCAGGACGACGAGGACACGTCGGAGGTGGTGGGGCTCGGGATGATGGCCGGCTGGGCGGTGCAGGGCGGCACCATCCGGACGGCGAACCATCTCACGCAGGTGGAGCTCGGGACGCGCTCCCCGACCGTGTGGGTGGAGGGCGTGCTCGAGCAGCCAATCGGCAGGCTCCTGCTCCTGCGCCCGGATGCCCGGCAGGTGGCCATCGGCGTCGTCACGCTGGACGAGCCGCGGGCGATCGTGGCCTCCGTGTCGACCTACGCCTTCTACGAGGACGTCGACCACGACGCCGACGCGAACAGTCTCTTCGCCCGCATCGAGCACGAGCGCACCCAGCGCGGGCTCCCGCCGCCGCGACGCATGCGGGCCGACGTGCTGCGCGCCCAAGCGGAGCGGGTCTCCCGGGGGCAGGCGCAGCCGGGCGTCGCGCTGCAGATCGCCCTCGACCAGGAGAGCCGGCGGTGGCAGCGACCGCTCTCCGGCCTGCGCTTCGAGACCGTCGATCTCGATCGCGCGCCGCTCCCGGACGCCCTCTTCGCGCGGCGGGACCTCCGCATGGGTCTGGCCGTCGCGCACACCCGGGTCCACGGCGCCGCGTGGGGTCAGTACGTCGTGTACTTCATGATCGCGCCCTGATCGGCCGAAGCATTGATTACTTGATCAACGTGTATGACTTGATCAACCAATCAACCTATCTCGTCGATCAGATCAGCGTGGGATCCTGGATGCAGGTCCCGATCTCGAGGATCAGGTAGGCCAAGGCCTGCTCCTGCGCGCTCAGCGCCGCGCCCGGGCTCATCCCTTCGACCGTGTGATAGCTGGTGAAGAGCGTGCGCCCGCAGCCCGCTTCGAAGGTGACGGTGAGCGGCCGGACGCCGCTGCCCGCGATGCTGAAGCCGCTGGCGCCGTACCAGGACACGTAGCCGCTCGCCCACACCTTGGCGTGCGTCATGTCGACCGAGCTCACGACCGCCCAGCCGTCGACCAGCCCCTGCACCGGCATCGCGCCGCCGGCGGAGGTCACGCCGTTCTGGGTGAGCCAGGCCTGGAGCGTGTCGTCGTGGAGCGTCGCCAGCACCGTGTCGGCCGTCGCGCCCACCTCGGCCGCGTCGGGTTGCTCCGGCGTGGTCGAGAGGCCGTCGGTCGAGCTCTGGAAGGCGATGACGCTCGGCCACGTCTGCTCGATGAGATCGTAGGACTCGTCGGTGACGTAGAGGCGCCCGCCGCCTTCCACGAACGAGCGGAGGTTGGCGTAGATGGTCGGGCTGGTGAGGCCGTCGAAGTAGCTCGGCTCGGCCACCGCCGCGCCGCAGTCGACGAAGACGATGTCGTACATCGCGAGGCGGCTGGCGTCGCCGAGCAGCGCTGACGCGGCCTCCGTCCCGTTCGAGACCGAGGTCTCGTCGCCCGGCACGATCGTGAACGCGCTCGACGCCAGCCCGAGCCGGGTCAGCACGCTCTCCATGCGGTCGTAGGCGCCCGTGATCACCGCCACGCGCGGGATGTTGCCCTCTGACGGCGTTCGCCGGGAGGCGCGTCGAGTCGGCGGGCAGCGGGGTGTCGGTGCAGGCGGTGACGTGCGCCGTGACCACCCGACGGAAGAGGCCCTTCTCGATCACGACGGTCTGGTCACCCTCGTCGAGGCCGTCCAGCGTGAACGTGCCGTCGATGCCGGTCTGGGTGTGCGCCCGGAGCCCGCTCCCATCCAAGCAGGTGCCGGCAGTCACCCGTGTGAGGGACGCTGTTGGGATCGCCGCCGTAGGGGATGTAGACCAGCGCGTTCGGCACCGGCAGGGTCCCGTTCGGGAAGGTGACCGTGCCGGAGACGCTGGTCGTGCCGCCACCGGGGCAGGACGGAGGAGGCGGCGTGACGTGGCCGGCGTCCGAGTAGACCACCTGACCCGCATCCCTAGCGCTGCCGGGGCCGGCGTCCGTGGACCCGCGCCGCCCGCTCGGCGCCGCCGCCTGGCAGGCCACCAAGGTCGAGGCCATCCACGTCGACGCCGCCAGCGCGGCCACCCATCGCCACCGAGAGATGCTCATTCGCCGGAGGCTCAGCAGATGCCGTACCAACGCGGCGTCACAGTCGATCCGCTGGATACACGAGCGCGCTGGGGCCGCTGGGCCCCGGCGGCGGGAACGCGTGGCCCCACGAAGCGGCCGGAGCGCTGGCCAGGAACGTAGAGCACGTCGAAGCGCCGGGGGGTCGGATGGGTGGTCCGACTCGCCAGTCGACTCGACGCCCGTGGATCCACCGCGCCGGCCGGTGAGAGCGCGAACCTCCGGTGAGCTCACGCAACGCGCATCTTCACGCGATGACGGCCTCGTGTCCGGAGGCGAGACGAGCGCTTCGCGGGCAGCGCCAATCCCTCGAGGCCCGCGCTCGACGCCGGCGACGGAGACCTCGCGCACGGCGCCTGTCATCGCCCAACCGCGCGGGGCTCGCGACCGTCCGGTGCAGCTCTTCGATCGGCGCGCGATGGACGAGCGGCGGGAGATGGTTGCGCGCGGTCTCATCGACGATCTCCATCCGAACCGCACGAACGGCGCATCCGCCGGCGCGTTCACTCTCACCACAACGCTGGCCATATCCTCGAAGACGGGTATAGGCTGCACGCGGCGACGAAATCGCCGACGTGCGCCCTTCACAAACGCGGAACGCGCCCGTTCCGTCCTCGAGGCCGCGCACCAGACCGGAGGGAGAGCATGCCGACATCGTCGAGAGGAACCACCATCGCCCGCGCGGTGGTGCTGGTGATGATGTGGGCCCTCGCGGCCTGCGGACCGTCGAGCAGCACACCGGACGCCTCCGGTGACGACGCGGGCGCCAACCAGCAGCCGGACGGCGGGATGGACGCCTCCTCGCCCGACGGCGGGATGACGTCGGGGCGCTGCGCGAACGGCTGCTTGGTGGGCTCGGTGTGCTACCCGGACGGCGTCACCGATCCGGCGGATCCCTGTCAGGTCTGCGACCTGTCGCGCGCGGCGGACGCGTTCAGCCCCAACGCGGGTGCCCGCTGTGACGACGGGCTCTTCTGCACGGTGATGGACACCTGCGGCGGCGACGGGAGCTGCGCCGGGACGGCCCGGAGCTGCGACGACGGCATCGCCTGCAACGGCGAGGCGACCTGCGACGAAGCGTCGAGCGCCTGCCAGGCCGGCACGACGACCTGCACCGGCGGTCAGGTCTGCGACGCCGTGAGCGGCGATTGCGTGATGGGGTGCAGCGGCTGTTTGATCGACGGCGTCTGCTACGGCGATGGACAGGTCGACCCGCTCGACCCCTGCCAGGTCTGCGACGTGTCGGCGTCGCGCGATACGTGGAGCGCGAACGACGGCGCGAGCTGCGATGACGGGCTCTTCTGCACCACGGGTGACGTCTGCAGCGGTGGCACGTGCACGGGCAGCGCGGCTCGCGAGTGCGACGACGGAGTCGCCTGCAACGGCGCCGAGAGCTGTGACGAAAGCGGCGGAGCCTGTGTGTCCGGCGCCTCGACCTGCGCGAGCGGCGAGATCTGCGACGTGGCATCGGACGCCTGCATCGCCGTTTGCACCGGCTGTGTGATCGGCGGCAGTTGCTTCGGCATCGGGCAGCGCAACCCGGACAACGACTGCGAGGTCTGCGATCCGTCGACTTCGGCCGCCGACTGGACGCCGAACGACGGCGCCCGCTGCGACGACGGGCTCTTCTGCACCGAAGGCGACACCTGCTCGGGCACCACCTGCGGCGGCTCGGCGCGGAGCTGCGCGGACGGAATCGCCTGCAACGGCGACGAGACTTGCAACGAGAGCGCCGGCGCGTGCGCGGCCGGTACGCCGACCTGCACCGGCGGGGCGCTCTGCGATCTCGCGACCGACGCCTGCGTGACCACCTGCAGCGGCTGCGTCATCGGGGGGAGCTGCTACGGCGACGGTCAGGTCGATCCGAGCAATCCTTGCCGGGTCTGCAACGCGAGCGCCTCGGCCACGAGCTGGTCGCCGAACGACGGCGCGCGCTGCGACGACGGGCTCTTCTGCACCGAAGGCGACACCTGCTCGGGCACCACCTGCGGCGGCTCGGCGCGAAGCTGCGACGACGGCGTCGCCTGCAACGGCGCCGAGACCTGCGACGAAGCGGGCAACACCTGCACGGCCGGCGCCACGACCTGCGCGGCGAACCAGGTCTGCGACGTCCTGGCCGACAGCTGCGTCGCGCGCTGCGGCGGCTGCGTGATCGGCGGCGTCTGCTACGCGGACGGAACCCGCGATCCGAGCAACGCCTGCCAGATCTGCGACGTCGCTCGCTCGGCGAGCGCGTGGAGCACCAACGACGGCGCGAGCTGCGACGACGCGCTCTTCTGCACCCGCGGCGACGTCTGCTCGGGCGGCGTTTGCGCCGGCACCTCGACGGACTTCTGCGGCGATGGCGTGGCCTGCGACGGCGTCGAGACTTGCAACGAGGCGACCGACTCCTGCGCCGCCGGGGCCACCACCTGCGCCAGCGGACAGGTCTGCGACGCCTCGGCCGACGCGTGCGTCACGGCCTGCACAGGCTGCGTGATCGGCGGCGTCTGCTACGCGAATGGCACCCACGACCCGACCAACGCCTGCCGGGTGTGCGACGCCGCGAGCGCGCCGAGCGCGTGGACCGTGAACGTCGGCGGGCGCTGCGACGACGGGCTCTTCTGCACCGTGTCCGACACCTGCTCGGCGAGCGCGAACTGCGTCGGCGCGTCGCTCGCCTGCAGTGACGGAGTCGCCTGCAACGGGACCGAGACCTGCGACGAGAGCGGCGACCGCTGCCTGCCCGGGACGACGACCTGCGCCGGCGGACAGGTCTGCGATCCGGGAGCCGACGCCTGCCTCACGACCTGCTCCGGCTGCGTGATCGGCGGCGTCTGCTACGCGCCGTCGACGACCAACCCGGGCAACGCCTGCCAGGTCTGCCGGCCCGCCAGCTCCACGACGGCCTGGACGGCCGACACGGGAGCCGCGTGCGACGACGGGTCGTACTGCACGGTCGGCACGACCTGCTCGAGCGCGGCGGCATGCACGGGAGGCAGCGCCCGCTCCTGCGACGACGGCATCGCCTGCAACGGCGCCGAGACCTGCAACGAGACGACCGACCGCTGCGACGCGGGCGCGACGACCTGCACCGGCGGCGAGATTCTGCGACCCGGCCAGCGACGCCTGCGTGCTCGAGTGCGTGGGCGGCACGACCCACTGCGGCACGCGCTGCGTCGACACCACCGTCGACCCGGCACACTGCGGCGACTGCGGCACCGCGTGCGGGTTCGGCGAGCACTGCGCGAGCAGCGCTTGCGTGAGCGACTGCTCCGCCGGCTACGCCGACTGCGACGGCTCCGCCGCCAACGGATGCGAGACCGACCTCAGCAACGACCTGTCCAACTGCGGCGGCTGCGGGAGCATCTGCGGGAGCGCTCACGCGACGCCCTCGTGCGGCAGTGGTAGCTGCACGCTCGCTTGCGACACCGGCTACCGCGACTGCGACGGAGTGGCCGCGAACGGCTGCGAGGCCGCGCTCGACAGCGACCTGGCCAACTGCGGCGCGTGCGGGAACGCCTGCAGCGCACCCTCGGGCGGCACGGCGAGCTGCGATATGGGCCACTGCGCGTTCACCGCGCCGGCGGCGGGCGTCGAGCTCTGGAACACCAGCGTGTCCGGGACCCAGCTCTCGATCTGGGCGGACGGGACGCTCTACGTCACCGGCGGCGCGTCGGCGGCCGCCGTCGACCCGACGACCGGTGCGGCCTCCTCGCGCGCCCAGCCGGGCGGAAGGGCCAGCATCTGGATTGACGGCACCGGCACCTCCCAGAACGCCAACGGCGGCGGCACCGACCGCCGCGGCTACCAGGAAGACGGGACCCTCGACTGGGAGTGGCTCTCGCTGGGCTGCTGCAACGACAACGGGAACATGCCGATTGACGTCGGCGGCATCGGCTACACGACTCAGGCCGGAGCGCTCTACGCCGTCGACCTGAGCAGCGGCGCGGGCAGCTCGGTCGCCACCGGCGGCACCGACGGCCGCGACAGCATCCTCGGCTCGCGCTGCTGGGTCGCCGGCTTCGACGGGCGCGTGTCGCTCTACGACACGGGCGGGAGCGCGATGCCGATCACCGTCTCGGTCGATCCCGGCGGCGGGGAGACCAATCCCCGCTTCTTCCCGGGCGCGATCATGACCGACGGCAGCTTCGTGGTGGCGTCCGCCACCAAGCTGGCGCGCATCGCCACGGACGGAACGGTCGCCTGGAGCGTCAGCACCCCGCT
Organism: uncultured Pseudomonadota bacterium; assembly: GCA_963832725.1. GTDB lineage: Bacteria > Myxococcota_A > Polyangia > Polyangiales > Sandaracinaceae > JAEZBP01. The sequence goes on along the minus strand of CAWHVG010000002.1, from coordinate 105,935 downwards.
CACCACGGGGCCCATCGTCGCGAACGGCTCGGGGTCTTCGCTGATCGTCGTCGGCACCCCCACCGGCCTCGCGGCGTACCACACCGACGGCACTCCGCAGGGCAGCCTGCCCACGCCGAGCGCCGTCGGCGACGTGCTCGCGGCCGACGGCATGCTCTACCTGCTGCTCGCCGGCGGTGAGGTGGTGGGGTTCGACACGGCGACGAACGCGTTCGCCGAGACCTATACGGGGCTGCCGACGAGCGGCGAGATGTTGCTCCGCGACGGCGTGCTCTACGTGGTCGGCGGCGGCACGCTGCACGCGCTGCCGGTGAGCTCGAGCGGCTACGATCCGATGTCACCCTGGCCGGTCCGCCTCCACGACAACCAGCGCACGGCGAACGGGATGGCGCCGCTCACGTACTGAGCCCGCCGGCAGGCCGTCGAAGAGCCTCGCGGCTTTCGGGGTCCCTCCTCGCCGATGCTCGCCGTCGGTCCGAACGCACTTCGACGGACCGCTCGGCGGGCGGGGGCGAGTCGCTGCTATCGTCCCGGCGTCATCCGCCACCGCCCGCTCGCACCCTTCATCGCCGTCGTCGATGCAGGTGGGCGGCTGGGCCGACGACCTCGGCGACAACCGCGTCCCCGACGACGGCGGCGCTGCCCGACCAGATGGTCGTCGACTACATCCGCGTGTGGAGCAGCTCTCCGGACTGAGGGCCTGCGGAATTCGAAGGGGGCCCCTCTTGCCTGCCCGCTCGAACGCCCTCATCAAGAAAGGTCGTGGGACGGGAACATTCGCCGCTGTACTGTCCTCGGTGCGACACGTCGGTGCGGGTCATCCGGGTGTGGTCCGGCTGGCGATGGTGCCTGCGGGTGTGGTTCGTGGGGCTCTTGGGGATGCTCGCCGCGACCCCCTTCCTCGCCTACGACTTCTGCGTGCTCATCCCGAGCATGATGCTCTACATGGTCGCGGGCAGCCCCTTGCGGGTGCTGGCACGGACCCCGCCGGTGTGCCGCCGCTGCTCGTTCGAGCTGGTGGAGGGCACGACGCAGGGGACGCCGCTGCGGCCGAAGCACGCCTGACTCGCGGGCATCGCCCGATCTCACCGAAGACCGGCGAGGCGCCGTATCGCCGCGGGATGCCGGACTCAGCGCCAGCAGATCGCGATCTCGGTGCAGGACGGATTGACCACGCGGGACTCGCTCTCGACGTCCAGACCACCCGCGGCCGTGCGGACGGCGGCGAACACGTTGGCGAGCCCGGTCGTGATGACGGGGTGAGGGACGAGGCGGGTGGCGCAGCGTCACCACCAGCGAGCGCTCCGTCCCCGAGCGGGCCGAAATGGCCACGCCGCGATGGAAGCGAGAAGCGGCGCTCGGCGCCGCGCAGGAGCTGGCGCGGGGAGTCCCGGGAGACAGTGAAGCTGACACCCGGGACCGCTCGGTGTGCGGGCGCGAGGACCTCCGAACCCGGAGAGCGGGTCCTTCTCGGTCAGTGCGCCCCCACCAGAAGCGTGCCGCAGCTGGCGCTCTGGCCGTTCTGGGTCACGCGAACCGCGCCGCCGCCCGGCGAGCTCGGAACACGCACCTGGATCATCCCGTCCCGACGAGCCACCACGGAGACCAGGTGACCGCCGATTCGAGACCTGGGTGCTCGCGGTGAAGCCGGTCCCGGTGACCGCCACGACCCCCCCCATCGGAGCGCGTTCGGCGCCGACACGGCAGCTCAGCGGGATCCGGCGCGGCGCACCACCACGCGGTGCCGGCTGCGGATTGGGCCGAGTCGCGACCACGCCGCCCGAGGGCTGGCTCGGGGTGGTGTCGACCCGCCCCTGCACCTGGCCGGGACCGGGCTGCTGCACGCGACCGACGCTCCCGCCGGCAGTCACCGTCCCGGGGTTCTGGCCGGGCGCCACCGTCGCGCCGCCGCCCGAGCCGCTCGGGCTGCTCCCGCCGCCGGGCGTCGCGCTCACCACACCTCCTCGCGGCGGCGGCGCTCCACCACCCGGCGTCGCGTGCACCACACCGCTCCGCGGGGGCGGCGCTCCACCGCCCGGCGTCGCGTGCACCACACCGCCCTGCGGAGGCGGCGCTCCACCGCCCGGCGTCGCGTGCACCACACCGCCCTGCGGAGGCGGCGCTCCACCACCCGGCGTCGCGTGCACCACACCGCTCTGCGGGGGCGGCGCTCCACCACCCGGCGTCGCGTGCACCACACCGCTCTGCGGAGGCGGCGCTCCACCGCCCGGCGTCGCGTGCACCACACCGCCCTGCGGAGGCGGCGCTCCACCGCCCGGCGTCGCGTGCACCACACCGCCCTGCGGAGGCGGCGGCCGATGGGCGACACGGACGGTACCCGGCGTCGCGTACACGGGCGGCGGCTCCTGCTCTTCGGGCTGCCAGTAGCCCGCGTGGTAAACGACGCTGCCACCGCGCTCGTGCGCGACCGGCGGCACCCAACGCTGTCCGCCTCGGTTGGGCTCCCAGTGGCCGGGCACCCATCGCCAGCCGCCTTCCCAGTGGTAGTGACCGGGCACCCAAGCGGCGTTCGGTCCGGGTTGCGGCGGCAGCGCAGCCGCCTGCTGCAGCGGCGGCGGCGGCGCCGGCACGACCACCTCGTCGGGCACGTTCACGCTCACCGTGCCACTGACCGTGGCCGGTCGATATGCGACGCGCGCCCGGGCGTAGCAGCCACTCAGAGTCAACGCGATCGAGAGCGATACCCAGGTAGCGACCTGTCGTGCTCGCATGGAAGTTCCTTTCTCACCGCGCGCTTCTCCGATGCTCGCGCGCGGCACATTGATCGGCCGCCCGAAGGCCTATCAGAAATCCGGGCGGACGGGCGAATCGTTTCGGCCCGCGACAGCGGGGCGTCTCGGGCCGGCTCTTCGTTCGCGACACGCCCCCTTCGACGGACGAAGGACGAGTCGCTTCAATCCTGCGGCCGGCGATCGGAAGGAGCGCTGCGCCCTCCGAGCCCTTCGCCACCCGCGATCGAGCGCCCAGAACGTGGGGGCACCCGACGCGCGACGCGCGCCTAGGCCTCGTTGGGGGGCCCGCGATGGCGCCTACCGGCTCGTGCATGAGCGCACGTCGCCGATTGCTCCCTCTCGCCGTGGCTCGCCTCTCGTCCGAGCTCGACGAACGCACCGCCCTCGCGGAGTTGGTCGAGCCCGCCGGCGGGTCGGCGGTGCGCTGCGTGGCCTGCGCTCATCGCTGCAAGCTCAAGCCGGGACAGCACGGCGTGTGCGGCGTCCGCTTCAACCGCGACGGCCGGGTCTTCGCGCCCTGGGGCTACGTCTCGCGCCGCTACGTGAGGCCGGTCGAGACGAACACCATCTTCCACGTTCACCCGGGCGCGCTGGCGCTGACCTTCGGCATGTACGGCTGCGACCTGCGCTGCCCCTACTGCCACAATTGGTACCTCTCGCAGGCGCTCCGCGAGTCCACGGAAGAGGCGCCGACGCCGATGACCCCGCGGGCGTTGGTCGCGGAGGCGCTCGAGGCCGGCGCGGAGGTCCTCTGCGCGGCCTACAACGAGCCCTTCATCGCCGCCGAGTGGATGCACGCGATCTTCGCCGAGGCGCGCGCCGCGGGACTGACCACGGCGATCATCACCGACGGGCATACGACCGCGGAGGCGCTCTCGATGATGCGCTCCGTCACCGACGCCGTGCGGATTGACCTCAAGGCCTTCGACGCGCGCAGCTACCGCGCGCTCGGCGCGAACATGGACGCGGTGCTCGACACCCTCGCCCGCGCCAAGGCGATGGGCTTCTGGGTGGAGGTCGTGACGCTGGTGGTGCCGGGGCTGAACGACGACGCCGACCGGCTCCGCGAAATGGCTGAGGAGCTGGCGCGCCTCGATCCGAACATGCCCTGGCACCTCAACGCCGCACAGCCGCGCTACCGGCACGAGGCGCCTCCGCCGTCGACGGAGCTCCTGCTCTCGGCGGCCGACGCCGCGTACGAGCGCGGGTTGCGTCACGTGTACGTCGGCAACGTCGCGGCCGCCTCCGCCCTGGCCCACACGCGCTGTTCCCAGTGCCACGCGGTGGCCGTGCGGCGCTGCGACTTCCGCACGACGTCGATGAGCCTCGATGACGGCCGCTGCTCCGCCTGCAGCGCGCCCTTGGCCGGCCTCTGGGACGCGAGCCACGCCCACGCGCAGCGGCTCCGTCGGGGCGGGCCCACCATCCAGCCCGAGACCCAGCCCGAGACGAGGAGGAAGCATGCCCAAGGCGTGGAGTGAGAAGGACGAGCGTCAGTACCGTCACGTGAAGAAGAGCGAGAAGAAGCGCGGGCGCTCGACCCGACGCGCCAAGGAGATCGCCGCCCGCACGGTGAACAAAGAGCGCGCGGAGCAGGGGCGAACCCAGGCGCGACGACGGAGCGCGAGCCGCAACCTCGACGAGCAGACCAAGGATCAGCTCTACCGCGAGGCCAAGAAGCTCGACATCCACGGCCGCAGCAAGATGAACAAGGGGCAGCTCGCCCGCGCCATCGCCAAGGCGCGCTGAGCCCCGCCACGACGGCCACGCGTTCGAAGCGCAGCGGGCCGCGATGCATCCGGCGCGCCGCGCCATCGGGTTTCCCTGGTGTGACGCGGCGTGTCGAGCGCTCCCTGAGCGCGAGACGGTGCGCCCCGATCCGACGCCAGTGGCGCGACTGTCCTCTGCGCGCCGCGCGCGCTATCGCTCGGCGTGGTGCAGGAGCGAATCGACGTCGACATCGAGCGGATCTCGCCGGCCGGCGATGGAGTCGGTCGCGCGGGCCCGCTCGAGGTGCGCGTGCCCGGGCTCTTCGGTGGGGAGCGGGCGGCGGTGACGATCGTGCATCGCTCTCGGCAGCACCCGCGGGCGGTCGGACGAGCAGACGCGATTGAGCACCCTCACCCCGCGCGCCGGGACGCACCCTGCCCTCGCCACGTCGCGCGCGACGGAAGCTGCGGCGGCTGCCCGCTGATGGAGCTCGAGGAGGACGCGCAGCGCGAACAGAAGCGGGCGATGCTCGCGGGGCTCGGGCTGGAGGTCTCTGCGCTGGTGTACGCGGAGCCGGCGCTGGGCTACCGCGCGTCGAGCAAGCGGGTGGCCTTCGGACGCGCCGGAGCGCTGCGCCTCGGCAGCTGGGCGCGGGGCACCCACCAGGGCGCCGACATGGAAGGGTGCCTCGTCGATCACCCGCGGCTGACCGAAGCGGCCGACGAGCTCGCGCGGGAGGCGACCGCCGCCGGCGTCGTGCCCTTCGACGAGGCGCACGGCGAAGGGGATCTCCGCTACGTGTGGCTGAAGACCGACGGCGCCCACGTACTGGTGACGCTGGTCACGGCGAGCGAAGAGAGCCGCGCCGCCCGCGAGCTGCCGGAGAGGCTTCGCGCTGCCGACGGGGTCGCGTGGAGCGTGCAGCCGGCGCGGGGCAACGCCATCCGCGGGTCGGCGCCGCACGTGCTGCGCGGGCTCGCTTCGCTCGAGGTCACGCTGGCCGGCGTGCCGGTCGAGATCGGCCCGCTCGGGTTCCTCCAGCCGAGCCCGCGGGTCATCGAACGGGCGTACCATGACCTGATGCACGACGAGTCGGGGCGGCCGCTCTCAGGCGCGCTGGCCTGGGATCTCTACGCCGGCGCGGGCGTGACCACCGCGCTGCTCCGGCGATTGTTCGAGCGGGTCGTTCCGTGCGAGAGCTACCCGGAGAGCGCGGCGGCCCTCGGCGTCGCGCCCCAGAAGGCCGAGACATTCCTCGCCTCGGCGCGCGAGCGCCCCGACGTCGTCATCGCCAACCCGCCACGCAAAGGGCTCGGTGAAGAGGTCTGTGCCGCGCTCGGACACGTCGAAGCAGCGCGCCTGCACGTGATGAGCTGCGGCCCCGAGGGCCTCGCGCGCGACCTGGCCCGCCTTCGGGCGAGCGGCTGGCGACGCGTCTCCCTCACCGCCTACGACACCCTCCCCCAGACGCCGCACGTCGAGCTGGTCGCGCACCTCACCCGCTGACGCGCCGCGTCGACGCCGCGGTCGATTCGCCGATTTCGTCGGACCACACCCGACCCTGCTGGCGACCGAAGGCGGTCGGGAGGTCGTGTAGGTCCGATGGACCACCCGGACGACGACTCGGGTGAAGGGCTCGAGTTCCGGGCCGAGCCGCCGAGCGGCGTCACGCGCGTCTGAGTCGTCCTCGGCGAGCGAGGACGCGTCGCTCCGGCTGAGCGTGGCGAACGGCCCGTCGGGGACGCAGAGCGGGGCGGTCGCCTCGACGTCGTTCTTCGCGGGCGCGATGACGGCCGACGCTGGACGGCGTCCGGCGGCCGTGTTGATTTGCGGCGGGACCGCGCGCACGCAGCGCTCGCACACGGGGAGAGAACAGCCATGAAGATCATCGTCATCGGAGCCACCGGGACCATCGGCTCCGCCGTCGCGACCGCGCTGGCCGAGCGCCACGAGGTCGTCCGTGCCAGCCGCAACGGCGACGTGCGCGTGGACATCGAGGACGCGAGCTCCATCGGCACCATGTACGAGACCGTCGGCGAGGTGGACGCCGTCGTCTGTGCGGCCGGTCGCGGCGCGTTCGGAGCGCTGGGCGAGCTCTCGGACGAGGACTTCGCCCTCTGCCTGAAGAGCAAGCTGATGGGTCAGGTCAACCTGCTCCGGCTCGGGCTCTCGCGAGTGCGCGAGGGCGGCTCCTTCACGCTCACCAGCGGCGTGCTGGCGCAGCGGCCCATTCCCGGCAGCGCCGCGATCAGCATGACCAACGGGGCGCTCGAGGCGTTCGCCCGCGGCGCGGCGCTCGAGCTGACGGGCGGACGGCGCGTCAACGTCGTGAGCCCGCCTTGGGTGGCCGAGACGCTGACGCAGATGGGCCGCGACCCGAGCGGCGGAAAGCCGGCGGCGGAGGTGGCCCAGGCGTACGTGCGCGCCGTCGAGGGCGATCGGAACGGCGACGTGCTCGAAGCGTGAGCCCGCGCCGCCGGCACCTCCACGGGCGTCGTCGTGGACGACCAGCTCCCTCCGGCGTGCCTGGACACGCTCGGCATCGCAGTGGACGCCGACATCGCCGTGAACCGGCAGGAGATCGTCCCCGGAACCGGATCGTGCGCGCCCTCCATCTACGGACGGGCGATCGACCGCTCGGCCTGCGACGCCATCTGTCCGGCGCCCTGAGTCTGACCCACGCCCAAGGAGCGCCGGTCGGCCCGGGTTCCAGGGAGCGCTTGGGGGCGCCCGCGGGATGCTGTCATCCTGCCGGCGAGCCGCGAGCCGAGCGGAGCTCTGGTGATGGCACTCGAGGTCGGGATGAGGGTGGCGCTGCGCCCGAAGGCGCGAACCGCGAGCTGGGACGGCACGGAATCCCCGTGGGTGTCCGCCGCGCGCGCGGCGGCGCCGTGGCCGATCTGGTCCCTGATCGCGCTCGCGGCGGCCCGGGCAGCGCCCTGGTCGGGCGGCGTGCTCGGTCTGGCGTTCGCCTTCGGGCTGATGGTGGCGTGGCTGCACCGACCGCCGGCGAGGCGGACGCTCAGGTGGCTGCTTCCGGTGCTCGGGACCGGCCTGATGGGCGAGCTCCTCACCGGCGCGCTCACGGACATGGGCCGCACGACCGGCCTCGCGGAGCGGAGCGACGCCACCCGTGCGCTCGTCACCTGGCTGGTGTGCATCGGCACCTACGAGGTGGCGCCGATGCTGGCGGCGGCCAGCCGCGTGAGCGCCGACGAGGCGCGATCCCGCTCGTTGGATCGGGTGGTCTACCCGCTCTCGCTCGCCGTCGCGGCCGCCGCGTACGTCTGGGGACCGCGCACGTCCGGCTGGATGGTCTCGCCCTGGATCGCGTTCGCGCTCTTCGCGCCCCTCACCGCCGTACGCTGCGGCCCGCGACGCGAGGCGCACCTGCCGGCGAACCGAAGCGGTGCGCCGTGGGGGTTGGCGCTCGTCACCTGGGGGCTCGTGGCGATCCTCGTCTTCGGTGAGCCCCGACTGCTCCGTGCGGCGACGCATGTCTGGCGGCACGGCGTCGAGCCCGCCGAAGGCGTGCTCTGGGCATTCCCGGCCGTGTCCCTGGCGCTCTCGCTCGTCGCGGCCGCGATCCTCCTCTGGCGTGCGCTCCGAGCCCGGCGCGCCGCGAGCGGCATCGTCGTCGAGGTGGGCGACGGAGGCCTCACTTTGGAGGGGCCCGGCTCCGACGAGCCGAGCTGGGTGGCCATCGAGAGCGGACCGCTCCCGGCGCGAGGGCAGGCCGTCACGCTCCTCGGCATCCGCGCCCGCCCCGCCGACGCCGGCCCCTTCCGCGACGGAGCCCTCCGATCCAGTGCGCGTCGGGCCTGGACCGGAACACCCGTTCAGCTGTCACGGACCTTGGCGCGCCGGGCGGCGGAGTGGATGATCTGGGCGGCCGTGAGCAGCGCCGGCGTGTGGCTTCGCATGCGCTGACGCACGAGCGGTTCCTTCGCCCACGCCGTCAGATTATGATGGCATTTACGTAGGCCGGATCGGAGCCGGCCCGTGCGGGGCGATCCGGAACGCCAGGGTTCCACCGGTCTACGAACGTCCTGGCGTCGGACAAACCTGGAGCCGTCCGTTCCACACGCCGCCCGCGGGCGTCCCCGGTACGAGGAAGCCGTATGCGACGAACCATCTCGCTTCTCTTCGCCTCCCTCCTGGTCCTGATCCCGGCTCAGGCCTTCGCCTACATCAACCTGATGAGCGACGGCGGGTACCTCTTCGACTTCGAAGACGTCGGCGACTACAGCCCGGGCTCGATGAGCAACGGGACCAGCGACGCCTACGACACCTGCTACATCCTCTCGGTCGGCGGCACCTCGTACGACCCGTCCACCGGGTCGGTGATGATGACCCTCTCCGGCCGGCAGCTCGAGTTCCCCGAGCAGACCCTCTCCGGGCTGACCGTGAAGCGGATGACCTGGGTCCCGGCGACCGGAGGCGACTTCGCGCGCTACCTCGAGGTCCTGACCAACCCGGGCTCGACCGACGTCACCACGAGCGTCTCGATCACCGGCAACCTCGGCAGCGACTCCAGCACGTTCATCTCGTCGACCAGCTCGGGCGACACGATACTGACCACCAGCGACACCTGGTTCGCGACGGACGACGTGGACTCGAGCGGCGATCCCTCCCTCGCCCACGTCTTCCAGGGCTCGTCGGCGATGCTGGCCCCGACCACGGTCTCGCTCTCGAGCGACAACATCGACTACAGCTGGAACGTCACCGTGCCGGCCGGTGGGCAGGTCGCGTTCCTGCACTTCGCGGTGCAGAAGCCGAACGAGGCGGACTCCTGGACCGAGGCCATGCGGCTGGTGGAGACGCCGGACGACGTCATGGTCGGCCTCGACGACTACCTGGACTCCATCCAGAACTTCGGCATCGCGACCCCCGGCGCCCCGCGCGTGCACTTCATGGGGCCCTACACCGCCGACGAGGGGAGCCCGATCAGCATCGACGTGATGGTCGAGGACCTCGAGGGCGACAGCTTCGACTTCTCCTGGGATCTGAACGACGACGGAACCTTCGGCGACATGCCGGGCGAGACCAGCTACACGATCCCTGCCGGCACGACCGACGGACCCGGTTCGGCGCGGGTCGGCATCTCGGCGACCGACTCGAACGGCAACAACACGCAGCGCTACCGCACCGTCACCATCAACAACGTCGACCCCACCATCACGTCGCACCCGCCGCTCACGACCGGCGTCGGAGCCGACTTCCGCTACACCGTCGAGGCGAGCGATCCCGCAGGCGACCTCGATCCCTTCACCTACTCCCTGGCCCAGGGGCCCGACGGCATGTCGATCTCGCCCGACGGCATCGTCCAGTGGACGCCCGGCGACTCCGACGTGACGCCGCCCGGCAGCACGCTCACCATCCGCGTCTCGGTGGACGACGGCGACGGCGGCACGGCCGAGCAGAGCTGGGAGATGACGGTGTCGCCGAACCACGCGCCGACGCCGCCCATGCAGGCCTTCCCGATCGACAACCAGTCGATCGCCGACGACACCCCGCGTCTGGCCGCCGCCAACTCCTCCGACCTCGACCTCGACACGCTCACGTACTACTTCGAGATCGACACCGTCGACACCTTCGACTCGCCGGATCTGCGGCAGAGCGGGCCCCTCGACGAGACCACCGGGTTCACCGCGTGGCAGATCACGGACCCGCTTCCGCTGAACCACCTCTACTACTGGCGAGTGTGGGCGAACGACGGAACGGTCGACAGCGAGAAGAGCTCCGCGTCCTTCTATCTCGTGCGCGACCCGAGCCTCGGCCCGCCCGACGCCGGCACGCCCGACGCCGGCACGACGCTGCCCAGCAACGACGACGGCGGGCTGATCCCCGGGACGGACGCCGGGACCCGCACGAGCGGCGGCGGCTGCAGCGTCGGCGCGAACGGCCGCGGATCGACCGGATGGGTGCTCGGCCTGATCGGGCTGGCGCTCGTCCTCCGGCGCCGGCGGCGCTGAGCCGAACCGACCCTCGACGCTCGAAACGAGAGGCGCGCGCCACCCGGCCGCGCCTCTCGTGCGTCGGGGTTGTAGCTCGCAACGATTGTCGCTAGGACCATCTGGCGTCGAGGCATCGAAACCATCGATGTCATCGATGTGTGAAAGGCAATTGTTCGATGGGACTCTTGGTGAACGGCGAGTGGCGCGACCAGTGGTACGACACGGGCTCGCACGGAGGACGCTTCGAGCGGCAGGAGTCGTCGTTCCGCAAGTGGGTGCGCCGTGGCGACGCCGAGCACCCGCCCGAGCCGGGGCGCTACCGGCTCTACGTCTCGTACGCCTGCCCGTGGGCGCATCGGGCGCTGATCTACCGCGCGCTGAAGGGTCTCACCGAGGACATCCCGCTCACCGCCGTGCACCCCGACATGCTCTCGCACGGCTGGGAGCTCAAGGACGGGTTCGAGGACGAAGAGAACGGCTGCCGCTACCTCTACGAGGTCTACCAGAAGGCGGATCCGAGCTACACGGGCCGGGTGACGGTGCCGATCCTCTGGGATCGGCAGAAGAAGACGATCGTGAACAACGAGTCGTCCGAGATCATCCGCATGCTCGACGAGGAGCTCGGCGCTGACCGCGCGCCCGATCTCCGGCCGCTCGCGCTGCGGGACGAGATCGACGAGCTCAACCCGCGCATCTACGACGACGTCAACAACGGCGTGTACCGAGCCGGCTTCGCGACCACGCAGGACGCGTACGACGAGGCGGTGGAGGCGGTCTTCGCCGCGCTCGACTGGCTCGAGGAGCGGCTGGAGGGCCGGCGCTTCCTGGTCGGCGAGCAGCTCACGGAGGCCGACGTCCGCCTCTTCACGACGCTGATCCGCTTCGACCCCGTCTACCACTTCCACTTCAAGTGCAGCCGGCGCGCGCTGCACGAGTACCCGAACCTCTGGGCGCTGACGCGGCGCATCTATCAGATCCCGGGCGTGAAGGAGACGGTCCGCTTCGATCAGATCCGGCGCCACTACTTCTACAGCCACGCGAGCATCAACCCGCATCGCATCGTCCCGGTCCCGCCGGCGCTCGACCTCGACGCGCCCGCCGACTGATCGGCGTGCCGGCGGGCGCGCGTCGGGTCACGCTCTCCCTGCATGAAGGACGACGACGAGGGGGCGCGGCCCTGGAGCAAGGACATCCCGGCCGGGCGCTGGGACTACGTCGTGATCGGCTCCGGGATGGGCGGCATGACCACCGCCGCCATCCTCGCCAAGCTCGGCAAGCGGGTGCTGGTGCTCGAGCAGCACTACACGCCGGGCGGCTTCACCCACATGTTCAAGCGGCCTGGCTACCGCTGGGACGTCGGCGTGCACGCGGTGGGCGAGGTCACCACCCACAGCCTGACCGGCCGCTTGCTCGACGCGCTGACCGACGGCGAGCTCACCTGGGCCTCGCTCGGGCCGGTCTACGACGAGTTCCACTTCCCGGACGACTTCCGGATCGACTTCCCGGACTCGCCGGCGCAGTTCCGCGAGAACCTGCTCGACGCGTTCCCGGACGAGCGCGAGGCCATCGACGGCTACCTCCACCTCACCCGCGAGGTGGCCAAGAGCATGAAGAGCTACTACCTGGCGCGGATGGCGCCCGAGGGCGTCGGCCGGGTCACCGATCGCATCTTCGGACGCAAGGCGCAGCGCTACCTCGAGATGCGCACGCGCGAGGTGGTGGAGGAGCTGACCGACGACCCGAGGCTGCGCGCCATCTTCACCGCGCAGTGGGGCTACTACGGATCGGTCCCGAGCCGCTCCTCGTTCGCGATCCAGGCGCTGGTGGTCAAGCACTTCATGCACGGCGGCTACTACCCGGTCGGAGGCGCGTCGCAGATCGCGCGCACGCTCCTGTCGACGGTGGAGAAGGCGGGTGGCTGGACGGCGATCCGGGCCGACGTGGAGCAGATCCTGGTCGAGAACGGAGCGGCGGTGGGCGTGCGGCTGAAGGACGGAACGCGAGGTGCGCGCCGATCGCGTGATGAGCGCCGCCGGCATCGCGTCGACGGTCGGCCGCCTGCTGCCCTCGCCCTACCGCGACGACACCTGGGCGCACGAGGTGGAGCGGCTGCCGCCGGCGCCGGCTCACGTCTGCCTCTACCTCGGGTTCGAGGGCGACATCCGCGCGGCAGGCGCGAGCGGCGCGAACAAGTGGTTCTACGAGACCTGGGACATGGAGTCGAAGGCCTGGGACGTGCGGCCCGACATGGACGACGTCGGGCGGGCGCCGGTCCTCTACTGCAGCTTCCCCTCGCTCAAGGATCCGACCCACGATCCGGGGCCGCACACGCGGCACACCGGCGAGGTGGTGACCTTCGTGCCGTGGGAGGCGTTCGAGCCCTGGCAGGGCGAGCGCTGGAAGAAGCGCGGGCAGGAGTACGAGGCGTTCAAGCAGAAGCTCGAGGAGCGCATGCGGGCGCAGTTCCTCGAGCACCTGCCAAAGCTAGCGCCGATGCTGAAGTACGCGGAGCTCTCGACGCCGGTGTCGACGGATCACTTCGTCCGGCCGGTCCACGGATCGATCTACGGCATCGAGCCCACGCCGAGCCGCTTCGCCAACCGGTGGCTGCGCCCGCGCGCTCCCGTGAAGGACCTCTTCTTCAGCGGCAGCGAGGTGGCGACGGTGGGCGTGATCGGCGCGATGATGGGCGGCGTGCTAGCCGCGGTGAGCGCGGAGCCGGTCGAGGCCGGGCGCTGGCTGGCGCCGATGTTTCGGCGTTGAGACATCCCCCGGCCATATCTCGACGAATGTACAATTTGTAACCGAGGTATGCGATCCTCCGAGCCCATGGAGGGAACGACCATGCCTAAACTGCGTCCGTCGAAGCTCCTTTGGCTCGCCGCAGCCTTCGCCGCCCTGAGCGCCGTGAGCGCCCCGCAGATGGCGGCGGCGCAGCGCGGGAGCGTGGACATCAGCCGTCCTTTCACGGGCCAGCGCCCGTTCCAGCTCGACGTGCACGGCGGCTTCACCTGGTACGGGCTCGGGATGGCCAGCGGCGTGCGCTTCGGCATCCCGATCCTGAACAACGGCTTCGTGCCGTCGATCAACAACGCCGTCTACATCAACTTCGGCATCGACACGTACTACGTGCGCTGGGGCGATCCGAACTGCGGGCCCGGACGACATTGCTACGGCTTCGGCCTCGGCTTCCCGGTCGCGCTCCACTGGGAATTCTACTTCAACGAGCACTGGTCGGCGTTCGCGGAGATCGGCGCCCAGTTCTTCCTCGATCCCTGGTTCTTCAACGGGCACGGCTTCGACGTACACGACGGAGGGTACTGGTTCCTCGCCGCGGTCGGCGGGAGCTTCCACGTCACGGACTGGTTCCTGCTGACCGTGCGCGTGGGCACGCCCTACGCGTCGTTCGGGCTGACCTTCCAGTTCGGCTGACCGCCCCCGCCTCCATCTCCGCCGGTCCTGCTCGGCCCCGCGCCTTGTGCGCCACCGGGCGGGATCTATCGGAATGTGGAGGCGGAGAGGGGGTCGTGATGGATCGCTCGGCGATGAGCTCCGACGTCGTGGTCGTCGACGACGATCCGAGCGTCCGCAGGTTGGTGCTCCGCACGCTCGAGCGCGAGGGGCTGACCACCCGCGGCTACGGTACGCCGTTGGCCGCCCTCGATCTCGTGCTGGCCCACCCACCGCCGGTGCTGATCACCGATCTGGAGATGCCCGAGCTCGACGGCGTCTCACTGGCGGCGGCCGTCCGAGGGGGCCTCGGCGAGCGCAGCCCGCGCATCCTCCTGCTCACCGGCAATCCGCACGCCGTGTGCGCCAAGGACAGGCACCTCTTCGATCGCATCGTCGCCAAGCCCTGGGAGCGCGACGTCTTCCTCGATCCGATCCTCTCCTGGGCGCGCGCCGCGCCGCCCTCGTACGCCCACGCCGGCTGATCGATCCGCACGCGGGCAGCACGCTGGAGAAAGCGTCGGTCCAAGCCCGCAACGAATCGCCGGCCGGCACGAGCGCGACGCGAGCGCCAGCGGAGTCCCATCCTCCGCCGCTGCGGATCGATCAGCGCGCGAGCGCCGAGAACACGCTGGAGAAGGAGTCGGTCCAAGCGCGGGACGGATTGCCTTCCGGCAAGGGCGCGAAGCGGGCGTCCAGCGCCGCCAGGTCCTCCGGCCGCCGCGCAACCACCGCCCATGTCGCGTGCTCGCTCTCGGCGAGCCGGCCGGCCGCCCCTTCCGCGGCGAGGACGTCCGCCAGCACGCCTGGCAGATCGAGCACGCGGTTGGACAAGTGCAGGAGCGCCCACCCGCCCGGCTCGAGCTTGTCCAGGTAGAGCCGGAGCGCCTGGCGGGTGAGCAGGTGCACCGGGACCGAGTCCGAGTTGAAGGCGTCGAGGACGAGGACCGACAAGCTCCCGTCGACCTCCTCTTCCAGCCCGAGGCGGCCGTCGGCCAGCGTGACCTCGACGTCGCCCGGGGTCTCGCGGAGGTAGGTGAACCAGCGCGGATTCTCCGCGATTTCGACCACGTCCGGGTTGATCTCGAAGAAGCGCCACGGCTCGCCCGGCTGCGCGTAGCACGCGAGCGATCCCGTCCCGAGGCCGACCGCCACCGTCCGCCCCGCCCGGCCGCGCGCGCGGTGGGCCTCGAACGCCCAGCCGAGGGGGCTGTCCGCGCGGTAGTAGGAGAGCGGGTGACACTCGTCGCGCTCGTCGAGGCGCTGGCTCCCGTGCAGCGTGGTCCCGTGCAGCAGCATCCGCTCGTTCTGCGCCGGGACGTCGACCACCCGCAGCACCCCGAAGAACGAGCGCATCGTGAGCCGCCGCTCGCCCCGCTCCTGCGAGAAGGACGCGCAGAGCACGATCGCCAGCAGGCAGAGCGTGTAGCGACGCCGGAGCGGCATCCAGCGGTAGGCGTAGACGGCCGCCGGCCCGAACGCGACCAGCGCGACGAGCGAGTCGTCCAAGCCGAGCCGCGGCGCCAGCCAGCCCGTGCCGAGCATCAGGAGCGCGACGACGGCGACGTGCGGCAGGTCCGTCTTCAGCGCGCGGTCCTCGCGGACGACGCCGCTCAGCTCCCGCGTCGCGCAGGCGAGCGCGATGGCGGCCGGGTACTCGAGGAGATCGTTCAGCACCAGCGGCGCGAGCACGGCGCTCACCAGCGTGCCGAGGACGCCGCCGAGCGCGATCCAGGCGTAGAACTCGGGCACGTGCCGGGGCTCGGGCGCGTCCTCGGCCAGCCTTCGATGGGCGATCCAGCTCCCCGCGCCGAGGAAGGCGACGTGCAAGCTCGCCAGGAGCCACACCGGCTCGTTGGCGTGGGTGACCGTCGCGAAGACGAGCACCACCGCGACCAGGCAGGCGGCGCGACCGACGATCGGCGGCGGCGAGGGCACGCGCTCGGAGAATGCGAGCACGAAGGTGGCCAAGTAGACCGCGAGCGGCACGACCCAGAGCAGCGGAACGGGCGCGAGATCGAGCGAGAGCGTGCTGGTCGAGCCGGCGAGGAGCATCGCCGGCACGAACGCGAGGCCGACCCAGAGCGCACGCCGCTTCCAGGTGAGGCGCTCGGCGGAAGGCGCCGTCTCCATCGCGCGCGATCCGCCGGCCCGGAGCACGAAGACGCCTGCGGCCGCCACCCCGATCGCCACCACCACGTACGCGACGCGGAACGCGCTCTCCTGCTGGCCGAGGTCGAGCCAGGGCTCGATCAGGAAGGGGTAGGCGACGAGCGCGCCGAGGCTCCCCGCGTTGCTGGCCGCGTAGAGGAAGTAGGGTCGCTCGCGCGTCGCGTGCGCGAGCCAGTCCTGGAGGAGCGGGCCGGTCGCGCTCAGGAGGGTGAAGGACGCGCCGACGTTGAGCGCCAAGAAGCCGAGCGCGAAGAGCGCCGGCGAGCCCGCGGGGGAGATGCCGTTCGGGCCGGCGGGAGAGGCGAAGGGCGAGAGCAAAACGATCGGCACGGCGATGAGCGCCAGATGCACCGCCACCCGCGCTCGCGGCGCCATCAAGCGCGAGCCGAGCCAGACGTAGGCATAGCCGGCCAGGAGCGCGCTCTGGAAGAAGAGCAGGCACGCCGTCCAGGCGCCCGGCACGCCGCCGAGCAAGGGCAAGAGCGCCTTGCCCGCCATCGGCTGGACCGCGAAGAGGAGCGCGGCGCTAGCGAAGATGGTCAACGCATGGATGGCGAGCCGCATCGACATCGAGTGCATACCGCGTCGAGGTCGGATCATGGAAGCGCGGATCGAGCCGGCACAGCACGTCTGGTAGAGTCCGCGCCATGAAGACCGAGCTCGTCCGCTACACGGAAGGCGACGACGCCTTCGACGCCTTCGTCGCCTACCCGGACGGCGCCGGGCCGCACCCGGCCGTGCTCGTCTGCCACGCCTTCAGCGGGCGGGACGACTTCGCGGAGGACAAGGCGCGGAAGCTGGCCGAGCTCGGCTACGTCGGCGCGGCGATCGACGTCTACGGCATCGGCAAACGAGCCACGGATCGCGCGTCCGCGCAGGCCCTGATGGGCGCGCTCTTGGCCGACCCGGCCCTTCTTCGGCGCAGGCTCGCGGCGGGCTTCCAGACCGTGCGCACGCTGGACGACGTGGATCCCGAGCGGATGGGCACGATCGGGTTCTGCTTCGGCGGGCTCTGCTCGCTGTTGACGGCGCGCATGGGCTTGCCGCTTCGCGGCGTGGTCAGCTTCCACGGCATCCTGAAGGTCGGCGAGAAGCTCGACGAGAAGGTCCACGCGCGGATCCTGGTCCAGCACGGGCAGGACGACCCGATGGCGCCGCCCTCCGACGTAGGCGCGTTCGCCGAGGAGATGAAGCGGGTGAACGCCGACTGGCAGCTCCACGCCTACCCCCGCGTGATGCACGCGTTCACGAACCCGAACGCGAACGACCCGGACTTCGGCACCGTCTACGACGCCTACGCCGACCGCCGCTCCTGGATCGAGATGACTCGCTTCTTCGAAGACGCCTTCGAGTGATCCTCGAGCGTCCCGCGGCGGCGCGGGAGACAGGGCCGAGAGACCAGCTCGATCCGAAGCGCGATCGCCCGGCATGGCGCAATTGTCGGATCACGATTCGCGCTCATTGATTGTGGCGCGGCGCGGCGGGATGCCTATCGCGGAGCGCGAGCCACTCTGCCCGACACCGGCGTGATCGAGCGCACGGCGGCAGCGATTGCATCGCGGGCGCCGAGGGCACGACTTCGCAAAAGGATCGTATTCTCCCGAGATGCGACGCGCTGCGACCCTGCTGATCCTCTCCCTCGCCACCGCGTGCGGCGGCGCGGACCATTCTCCGGCGGATGAAGCCGCGTTGCGGGCCCAAATCCGCGGCGAGGTCGAAGCCGAGCTCCGAGAGGAGGCTCGCAAGCGCCGAGCGATCGCGGCGGCGGTCGACTCCGCTCTGGAGGAAGCGTCCCACGAGCGGGCCAGGATCGGCATCGAGAACGCGCCCGTGCGCGGCGCCGCCGAGCCTCTCGCAACGATCGTGATGTTCTCCGACTACCAATGCCCCTTCTGCGCGCGCGTCGAGCCGACGATCGCTCGCATTCTCCGTGAGCATCCGGACGAAGTGCGCATCGTCTTTCGCAATCACCCGCTCCCCTTTCACGACCACGCCATGGACGCGGCAGAAGCGGCGATGGAGGTGTATCGCCAGGGCGGAGACGCCATGTTCTGGCGCTATCACGACCTCCTCTTCGAGAACCAGCGGGCGCTCTCGCGCGAGGATCTCCGGCGCTACGCCGCGTCGATCGGAGCGGATGTGAGCGCCGTCTCCGCCGCGATGGAGGAAGGGCGGCAACGAGCGGGGATCGACGCAGACGCCGAGGCGGCCGCCCACGCCGGCGCGCGGGGCACGCCCGCCTTCTTCATCAACGGTCGCATCATCATGGGCGCGCAGCCCTACGAGGCGTTCGACGAGATCGTGACCGACGAGATCGCGCTCGCGAGGCGGATGGTGCGCCTGGGCGCCCCCCGAGGTCAGCTCTACGCGCTCGTCATGGAGCGAGCGAGCGACGCGCCCGCGCCGGAGCCGGAGCATCGGGCGCGGGCCCGCCGACCTTCGCGACGACCGGATCCGGACACCATCTACGCGATTCCCGTCGCCGGACGGCCATCGCTCGGGCCCGACGACGCGCTCGTGACGATCGTCGAGAATCTCGGACTTCCAGTGCCCCTTCTGCTCACGAGTGCAGCCGACGCTGGAGGAGCTTCGCCAGCGCTACGGCAACGACGTGCGCATCGTGTTCAGGCACAACCCGCTGCCCTTCCACCAGAACGCGATGCCCGCCGCGGAAGCGGCCGAAGAGGTCTACGACCAGCTCGGATCACGAGGGTTCTTCGCCTACGCCGTGCTTCTCTTCGAGAACCAGCGGAGCCTGGATCGCGCGACCCTCCTCCAGCTGGCGACGCGCGTCGGCGCCAACGCGTCGGAGGTCGAGCGGGCGCTCGACGATCACCGCCATCGCGACGCCATCCAGGCAGACCAACAGCTCGCGCAAGCGCGAGGCGCCTCCGGCACGCCGGCGTTCTTCATCAACGGCCGCAACGTTCGCGGCGCGCAGCCGCTCGAGAGCTTCGTGACCGCGGTGGACGACGGGCTCGCCCGGGCCCGCGCCGCGCTGCAGGCCGGGACCCCGCGCGCGCGGCTCTACGAGGCGTTGATCGAGGACGGGGCGGTGACCCCGCAGATCATCGACGACGGCCCGGATCCGGATCGCGCGGCGCCGGAGGAGGACCGCATCTACGCGATCGAGGTCCCCCGGCGCGCGCCCTCCCGCGGCGCGCCGAACGCCCCGGTCACGGTGCAGCTCTTCTCGGACTTCCAGTGCCCCTTCTGCCAGCGGGTGCGCTCCACGGTCGACGACCTCGTACAGCACTACGGCCGCCGCATCCGGCTCGTGTGGCGCGACTACCCTCTCCCCTTCCACCAGAACGCGATGCCGGCCGCCGAGGCGGCGCGCGAGGTCTTCCGACAGGCAGGCGACCGGGGCTTCTGGGCCTTTCACGATCTGCTCTTCGACCACCAGCGGGACCTCTCGGAGGATCGGATCGTCGAGCTCGCCGGACAGGTTCGAGGTGTCGACGCGCGGCGCGTTCGAGCGGCGATGCGTGACCACCGCCACCGGGCGGCGGTCGAGGCGGACATCGAGGCCGTGCGGGACGCCGGCGCCCGCATCGGCACGCCCAGCTTCTTCATCAACGGGCGCCTCTTGCAGGGCGCCCAGCCCTACGAGGACATCGCCGCCGCCATCGACCGCGCCCTCGCCGAGACCGACCACCATTGAGGCATGCGCGACCCGTCCTGCGTCGAGGCGCAGCGCGGGTCGCGCGGTGTGGTGGGAGCCGCCGCTCGTCCGAAGGTCCGAGCGACGATCACGCGCGGGCTTCGGCGGGGCGACGGGCCGCGTCCTCGCCGAGCCGGGCGCCGAGATAGCGCAAGAGATCCACGTAGCTGACGATGCCCATCAGTCGGTCCTGATCGTCCACGACGGGGAGCGCGCCGAAGCGGTCCTCGACCAGCGCACGCACCGCCACCGAGAGCGGCTCGTCGGCCAGCAGCGTGCGCGGCTCGGACGTCATCACGTCGCCGACCCGCAGCCGCTGGACGTAACCCCCGCGCTCCGCACCCGCTTCCAGCAGCGCGCGGCCGGTCGCCCGCCGCACGTCGCGCTCGCTGACGATGCCCGCCACCCGCATCATTCCGTCGACCACCGGCAGGTGCCGGATGCCGTGCTCCACCATCCTCGCCACGGCGTCGGCGAGCGGGTCGTCGGCGTACGCCGCCTCGATCCGCCGCACCATCAACGTCCGCACGGCCGGCTCGCTCGAAGGCGGCGGCGACACCTCGCAGCGCGCCGCGTGGCCGAGCAGGTCGGTCGAGGTGAGGATTCCGACCAGCGCGCCGGCGTCCACCACCGGAAGGGCGTTCACCCGCTCGCGGATCATCACCGCGGCCGCCTCCTCGGCGGCCATGTGCGGCGGCACCAGGTACACCGGCGCCGACATGGCCTCGCCTGCGGTTCCTTGGACCTGCTGCCGGTGCTCGGGATCCGAGCGCGCGAGCACGTCGCGCTCGCCGAGCATTCCGACCACCCGCCCGTCACGCACGACCGGCAAGTGCCGGATGCCGTTCCATCCCATCAGCTGCAATGCGAGCGCGAGCGAGTCGTGCTCCTGCAGCGTGATCACCTCGCGGCGCATGAGCTCCCGAGCTTCCATCTCTCGACCTCCGCAGGATGAGCTAACCGCATCCGGGCGCCAGACACGGGATCTCGGAGGAAGAACGAGAAAGGAGAACGGGCCGGTGCGCGACGCGACACCGGCCCGAGGTCGGGGAGCGTTGCCGAACGTCTCAGCGACAGACGAGCAGGCTGAACTCCACCCGCCGGTTGGTCTGCTCGCTCAGCTCCTGGCGGCGACCGGTGCACGACTCGTTGGCGCGCGGCTGCGTCGAGCCGTAGCCGACGGTCTGCAGCATGGTCTGAGGCACACCCATCGTGACGAGCTCGTTGGCGACGCTCTGGGCGCGGGCCTCCGAGAGCTGCATGTTGTTGAGCTCGTTGCCGCAGGTGTCGCTGTGGCCCTCCACGCGAACGCTGCGGATGTCCTGACGGGACTGCGCAGTACGGACCATCTCCTGGAGGATCGCGCGGTTCTGCGTGTCGATCTGCGAGCCACCGGTCGGGAAATTGATCAAGAGCGGCATGTGCACCCACTGCTCGGCGCAGGCGGTCTGCGCGGGCTGCGCGGGCTGCGCCGCGGGCTGCGGGGGCGGCGGCGGCGGGGCCTGCTGGCTGGAGCCACCTCCGCACGCGAACAGGCCGAGTCCGAGCAGCAACGCGCCGGCGCTTCGAACGAGACGATCCATCATCATCGGTCCTTCCTCTTCCAGACGAGTCGGCGCGGCAACGCTGAGGGGAGCCCCACCACCCTCGTGATGGGCCGAGATTGCACGCATTTCGGCGGCGACACCAGCCCCGAGCGTGGTGCGCCGTGAAACCCGGAGGGACCGTGGAACGCAGGCAGCGCTCAGGGAACGACCATGGTGGGGCGGTCGGAGAGCGAGAGGACCTTCCGGCTCACGCTGCCGAGCAGCATGCCCTTCACCGGCCCCAGCCCTCGCGAGCCGAGCACGATGATGTCCGCGTTCGTCTCCTGCGCGCGCGCCACGATCTCGTCGGCGGGATGACCGTATGCCACGTGGTGAACGAGCTTGCAGGCGCCCTCCACCGCGCGCGTCGCGCCGTCGATGCTCCCGCGGGCGACCTCCTCACCGTGCATCGCGAGCTCGTCCTTGCTCAGCGCGCGCATCCCGAGCTGGGCGGCCGTGCTGGCATCGTAGACGTAGAGAAGCTCGAGCACCCCTTGTGGAGAGACCAGCCGCGCCGCGAAGCGCGCGGCCCGGTTGGCTTCGTCCGAGCTGTCCACCGCGACCAGAATCCGTTGCATCAGGGTTCCTCCTCCACCGACCTTCGATCCACAGGTGTGCACGCGCCGCGCCGGAGCAAGTCGGTGGCTCGGGCGCGATCCGTGCACACTTGATGGTACGTGAGCGACCTGGCACCCGACCTGGCCGGCTGGGCGGAGGAGACGCACGAGACGCACATTTCGTGGGTCTTCCTGCGCGGTGGCGACGCCTACAAAGTGAAGAAGCCGGTCTC
The DNA here is from genome assembly GCA_963832725.1 of uncultured Pseudomonadota bacterium. GTDB lineage: Bacteria > Myxococcota_A > Polyangia > Polyangiales > Sandaracinaceae > JAEZBP01. Next base: position 83,853 of record CAWHVG010000002.1, on the reverse strand, counting down.
GCTGGGGTTCTTGGACTTCTCGAGCCCCGCGGGGCGAAAGGCGGCCTGCGAGGCCGAAGTGCGGCTCAACGCGCGGCTGGCCCCCGACGTGTACCGGGGCGTGTGCACCGTCACCCGCGACGCGGGCGGCCGGCACCGGATCGACGGCGAGGGCGAGGTCGTCGACTGGGCGGTGCACATGCGGCGCCTCTCGGACGACGAGCGGGCCGACGTCCGCCTGTCCTCGAACGCGCTCGGGATCACCGAGATCGATCGCATCGCCACCCGCGTCGCCGCATTCCACGCCGAGGCGCACTGCGACGAAGAGACCGGCCGCTACGGCCGGCCCGAGGCCATCGCCCTCAACGTCCGCGAGAACTTCGACCAGACGCGCGGTCGCATCGACTCGCTCCTCTCGCCGGACCAAGCGCGCGAGATCGAGCGCTGGCAGCTCGGCTTCCTGGACGCGAAGGCCGATCTGCTCCGCCGCCGGATCGACGAAGGGAAGGTCCGCGACGGGCACGGCGACCTGCGCCTCGAGCACGTCTACTTCGAAGGCGACGCGCTGCGGATCATCGACTGCATCGAGTTCAACGAGCGTTTTCGCTACGCGGACGTGTGCGCCGACCTCGCCTTCCTCTCGATGGATTTGGCGTGGCACGGCCGAGTGGACCTCGCGGAGCGCCTGCTCGCGACCTACGCGCGGGAGACCAGCGACTTCGAGCTCTACGCGCTGGCCGACTTCTACGAGAGCTACCGCGCGTACGTCCGGGGGAAGGTCGCGTCGATGCTGGCCTCCGACGAAGGCGCCCCGTCCGACGTGCGCGCGCGAGCGGAAGAGGAGGCGCGACGCTATTTCCTCCTCGCGTTGGCGTCCGAACGACGCCCGCTCCTTCCACCGGTCGTGATCGCCATCGGAGGCGTGCTCGGCGTGGGCAAGAGCACGCTCGCCGACCGGTTGGGCGCGAGGATGGGTGCGCCGACGATCAACAGCGACCGCATCCGCAAGCACATGCTCGGCGCGCGCTCCACGGAGAAGCTCTTCGAGGGCTCCTGGTCGGGCGCGTACGATCCGGACTTCACGGACGCGGTCTACGACGAGGTGCGCCGCGACGCGACGCAGGTGGTGTGCTCGGGCCGGCCCGTGATCCTCGACGCGTCGTTCCGTTCGGCGTCCATGCGAGCGGACGCGAAGCAGCTCGCGGAGCGGCTCGGCGTGCCTTTCCTCTTCGTGGAGTGCAAAGCGGACCTCGACGTCTGCCGGGCGCGCCTGCGCGAACGGGTGCACACCGAGAGCGTCAGTGACGGCCGGCTGGAGATCTTCGACGACTTCCTCGCCAGGTGGGAAGCGGTCACCGAGCTGTCCGCGGACGAGCACGTCGTCGTGCAGACCGACGGCCCCGAGCACGAGGCGCTGGACGCCTTGCGCGAGCGCATCGCGATGTGGCCGGCGCGAGGCTGATCATCCTCCGGACCTGTGTCATTCTCGATCTAGGGGTGAGTCAGGTGGGGGCTCGAGATCAGGAAAGCGCGCGGGGGACTGCAGCGCGTATCGGACCAGCGGACCTGATCGCGCGGATCGACGCGCACGGCCGGTACGCGTACGTGCACCCGGACATCGCGCGGATCACCGGCGAGAGCCTCGAGAGCCTGATCGGCGCCAGCCTCGACGAACGCAGCACGCACTCGGCGCGCGCAGCCGCCTGGAAGCGCACTGTGGAGCACGTGCTGCGCTCGGGGGACGTGCAGGTGGTGCGCATCTTCGAGGACGCGGCGAACACCCGGACCATGGAGGTGTTCCTGCTGCCCGAGATGGACGCCGGCGGGCGCCCTGCGGCGGTGTCGGTGGTTCGGCGCGACACCACGGAGGAGGAGCGGCTACGGCGTCAGGTCGACGCGCAACGCGCGCGTCTCGAGCGCCAGCTCCACGAGCTCGAGTGTCTGCACGACATCGCGGTGATTCTCCAATCCCACGACGGCGATCCGCACGACGTGATGCCGCGTGTCCTGGAGATGGTCGACCGCGCGGCGCCGGACGCGCCGGCGTGCATCGAGGTCGAAGGCCACCGCTACGGTCCCACCCTGCCGAAGGAAGCGATCGCGGCGCCCATCCGCGTCGGCGACGCCCGCATCGGGCGCATCTCCATCCTCGCCCGACGCGACGATCACGATTGCGCGCGCCTGATCGAGACGCTCGCGTCCCACCTCGCCTCCGCGTTCCGCCGGGCCGCCATCGAGCGCCGGCTGGCGACGCGCGAGGCCTACTTCCGCACGCTGATCGAATCGAGCAGCGACGTCGTCTCGGTCTGCGACACGGAGGGCACCCGCCTCTACCTCAGCCCGCGCATGAAAGCGCTGCTCGGCTGGGAGCCGGACGAGCTTCTCGGAGGATCGATCTTCGACCTGGTCCATCCGAACGAGCTCGCCGCGGCGCGCGCGAGCTTCGAGCGCGTTCTCGCCCGAGGCGCGGCGCGCACCGAGGTCCGGATGAAGCATCGTGACGGCGCGCTCCGCGAGATGGAGATCGTCGCCCAAAACCGCCTCGACGACCCGAACGTGCGCGGCATCGTGACCAGCCTGCGCGACATCGGCGAGCGCCGCACGCTCGAGCGCGAGCTCCGCCAAGCCCAGAAGATGGAGGCGGTGGGCCGCTTGGCCGGTGGCGTGGCCCACGACTTCAACAACCTGCTCACGGTGGTCTCGACGAACGCGGAGCTGCTCCTGGCGAGCCTCCCGATCGCCGACGACCAGATGGTCACCGAAGCGGAGCAGATCCTCGAGGCCGCGCAGCACGGGGCCGCGCTCACCCGTCAGCTCCTGGCGTTCAGCCGTCGTGAGACGCGAGAGCTCCACGTGGTCGACCTCGGCGCGAGCGTGCGCGGAATGGAGAAGATGCTCCGCCGGCTGTTCAGCGAGGAGGTGACGCTCGACACCGAGATCCCGAGCGGGCCGCTCCCCGTGCTAGCCGACGCGGGCAGCCTCGAGCAGGTGCTCCTCAACCTGGTGCTCAACGCGCGCGACGCGATGCCGCACGGAGGCACCGTCGAGGTGCGCTGCAGGCTCCACGGCGCCGCCGAGGTACAGCTGAGCGTCAAAGACGAGGGCGTGGGCATCGACGCGACCGCGCTCGAGCACATCTTCGAGCCCTTCTTCACCACCAAGGACACCGGAACAGGCCTCGGGCTGTCGACGGTGTACGGCGTGGTGCAGAAAGCGGGTGGAAAGATCAGCGTCGAGACGGCCCCCGGACGCGGGACCACGTTCCACGTCTCCCTCCCGCGCGCCGAGCAGGACGAGCACTCGTCGCATCCGCCTGTCCGAGGAGAGCAGGGCACGGTGATGGTGGTCGAGGACGACGTGATGGTGCGGCGGATCACCTGCGACGTCCTCCGGCGGAGTGGGCATCGCGTGATCGGCGCCGCAGACGGAAAGGCGGCGCTCGATCTCGCGCGTGCCTACGACGGTCCCATCGATCTCCTCCTCACCGACGTGGTGATACCGAGCATGAGCGCGCGCGAGCTGGCCGACGCTCTCCGCGCCGAACGCCCCGCCATCGGTGTGCTCTACATGTCAGGGCACACGGACGAGACCCGAGCGCGACACGGCGTGACGGAGGGTCGAATCCTGTCGAAGCCGTTCACGAGCCGAGTCCTCACGGCCGCCGTCCGGCGCGCGCTCGAAGAGAGGCGGCAGCAGGTCCTCTCGGACGACGGCGGCCGCTGACTCACCGGAGCGATCCGGTGCGACCTCCTCGGCTCACTCAGGCCTCGGGATAGCGGGGGTAGCTCCCGAGCACACGGACCCATTCGCAGCGGCCGCGCAGCTCCTCGATCGCCCGCGCGACGGGCGGATCTTCGGCGTGCCCCTGCACGTCGACCACGAAGACGTAGCGCCAGGGCTCCACACGGCTCGGGCGCGACTCGATGCGCGTCATGTTGACACCGTGGCGGTCGAGGCAGCCGAGGGTGCGCCGGAGGCTCCCGCGCCGGCTGTCGTCGGTGATGGAGAACGCGAGAGTGGTCTTGTCGTCACCCGTGGGACGCGCGGGGGCATCCCCGATCATCACGAAGCGCGTTTGATTGTGAGCGTGATCGTGGATGTTCTCCGCGAGGATGGGCAGCCCGTAGAGCTCGCTCGCCAGGGCGCTGCCGATCGCCGCGCCGGCGGGATCGTGCCGCGCCTGCTGCACCGCGGCCGCGGTGGACGTGGTGTGGACGAGCTGCGCGTCGGCGAGCGAGCGGGCCAACCAGCCGCGGCACTGCGCCAGCGCCTGCGGATGCGAGTACACCCTCTCGACGCCCGAGAGGCCCGCCACCCGGCTCATCAGGCAGTGCGCGATCGGAAGCACGACCTCGCGCCGGACGACGCATCCGTTGTTGAGCAGCGCGTCGATCGCGCTGACGACGGAGCCTTCGCTGGAGTTCTCGAGCGGGACCACGCCGTAGGTGGCGCGACCGCGCGTGACCGCGTCGAAGACGCCCTCGATGGTCGCCTCTTCCAGGTAGGCGGGCGCGTAGCCGAAGAGGGTGCGCGCCGCGAGGTGCGAGAAGGTACCGGCCGGACCCAGATAGGCGACGGTCACGGTGGCTTGAATCGACACCGACGCGCTCATGATCTCGCGGAAGACGGCGAGGATGGCCTCGCGCGGGAAGCGACCCGCGCCGCGGGCGAGAAGGCGCTGGAGCACGGCGTTCTCGCGCTCCGGATCGACCGTGCTGATGCCTTTCGCGCGCTTGGCCTCCGCGACGTGTGCGACCAGCTCCGTCCGCTCGCCGAGCAACGCGAGGAGGCGCGCGTCCACGTCGTCGATGCGCTCGCGGATGCCACCGAGCGCGACGGAGCCGCCGGCTCGCCGGGTCCCTTCGGGGGAGCTCTTCTCCGCCGGTCGCGAAGCCGCATCTTTCTCGGGCGCGGACCTCTCACGTCGCCGGCGCGCCTCGGTCCCTTCGACAGGTGTCCCGCCCTCCGACTTCGTCCCGCGCTCTCTCTTCGCCGCCGCGCCACCTCGACCCGCTCGCTTCGCGGCGGTCGCTCCGCCCGCCACCTTCGTCCTGCCCGCTCGCTTCGCCCCCTTGCCCGCCGCGCCGCCTCGCTTCGCGGCGGTCGTCCCGCCTTCCGACTTCGTCCCGCGCGCTCCCTTCGCCGCGTCACCTCGACCCGCTCGCTTCGCGGCGGTCGCTCCGCCTTCCGCCTTCGTCCCGCCCGTTCCCTTCGCCGCGCCACCGTCGGTGGTGGGGGCCTTCGCTCGCTTCGCCCCGCTTCCCTTCACGCTCTCACCCTTCGTGCGCTCGGTCGTGCGATCGTCGATCCCATCCGCGCCTCGTGACCTGCCCTCGCGCGCCGACGCCATCACGCTCACCAGCTGTCCTTGTGGACGCCGCGGATGGCGCGTCCCGACGGGTCGGCGTGGTCGGCGAAGGACTTCTCCCAGGCGATGGCCACCGGTGAGCTGCACGCGATCGACGGCCCCTCCGGCACGCAGGCCGCCGCGTCGTCGCTCGGAAAGTGCTGCTCGAAGATCGCGCGGTAGAGGTAGGCCTCCTTGGTCCGCGGCGGATTGCGCACGAAACGCTCGCTCGCGGCGGCCAGCTCGTCGTCGCTCACCTCGCGCTCCGCGTGCTCGCGCAGGCCGTCGATCCAGCCGTAGCCCACCCCGTCCGAGAACTGCTCCTTCTGCCGCCACAGGATCGGGTCCGGCAGGTAGCCGGTGAACGCCTCGCGGAGGATGTGCTTCTCCATCTTGCCGTCACGGGCCATCTTGGCAGCCGGGTCGATGGACATCGCGACGTCGAGGAACGCCCGGTCCAGGAAGGGCACCCGCGCCTCCACCCCCCACGCCGCCATCGACTTGTTCGCCCGCAGACAGTCGAACTTGGAGAGCGCGTCGATCTTGCGGACCGTCTCGTCGTGGAAGTCCTTCGCGCTCGGCGCCTTGTGGAAGTAGAGGTAGCCGCCGAAGATCTCGTCCGAGCCCTCCCCGGTCAGCACCATCTTGATCCCCATGGCTCGGATCTTCCGCGCCAAGAGATACATCGGCGTCGACGCGCGCACGGTCGTCACGTCGAAGGTCTCGAGGTGGTGGATGACGTCCGGGAGCGCGTCGATACCCTCCTGCAGCGTGTAGACGGTCTCGTGGTGGACGGTGCCGATCGCCTCCGCGGCCAGGCGCGCCGCCTCGAGGTCCGGCGATCCTTCCAACCCGATGGCGAAGGAGTGGAGCTGCGGCCACCACGCCTCCGTCGCTCCGTCCGTCTCCACCCGCCGCTCACGAAACCTGCGGGCGACGGCCGTCAGGACCGACGAGTCCAGCCCACCCGAGAGCAGCACGCCGTAGGGCACGTCACTCATCATCTGCCGCTGCACCGCGGCCTCGAGCGCCTCACGGATCGCCGTTGGCTCCGCCGACGCATCGCGCACCGCGTCGTACTCGCGCCAGGACGGCTCGTAGTAGCGGACGGGCTCGCCGACCCGGCTGTCGAGATAATGTCCCGGCGGGAAGTCCTCGACGCTCGTGCACACGCCGACGAGCGCCTTCATCTCGGACGCGACCCAGCGGTTGCCGTGCTCGTCTCGCCCCATGTAGAGCGGCATCACGCCGATCGGATCGCGCGCCACGAGATAGCGATCCTGCTGCGCGTCGTAGAGCGCGAACGCGAAAATGCCGTTCAGCTCGTTCAGAAAGTCTGGGCCCTTGTCCTCGTAGAGCGCGAGGATGACCTCGCAGTCGGATCCGGTCTGAAACGGATAGGACGCGTAGACCTGTCTCAGCTCTCGGTGATTGTAGATCTCACCGTTCACCGCCAGGATGCGGCTCCGGTCCGCCGAGTAGAGCGGTTGGGCGCCGCTGTCGACGTCGACGATAGCGAGGCGCTCGTGAACGAGGATGGCTCGCTCATCGCTGTAGATGCCGCTCCAGTCGGGGCCACGGTGGCGCTGGCGCTTGCTCGCGCGCAGGGCGAGCGTCCGCAGCGGTTTGGGATCGGTCTGGATGTCGAAGATGCCGAGGATGGAGCACATGGGTCGCCTGGACGTAGCGTAGGCCCGCCGCGGAGCCCGCGGAGGGCGCCAGATTTCGTGACGCGCCGCAGCATAGCGCGGTCGAGCGGCTCGTGCGAACGCTCACAGCGGGCCATGAGACCGCAAAATATGCCACGAACGGAGCCGTACCTCTTGACACGCTGCGTCAAGGCCGACATCTTCCCCTTCGTGATGTCGTCGCGTAAAGCGGACCGCGGACAGCGACCCCAGGCCGACACGGCCCGTGGGTCCGCGCTCCTGCTGCTCGCGCGAGGGGTCCCGTCGATGCTCGGCGAGGCCCTTCTTCGTTCCGTCCCGGTACTCCTCCTCGGCCTACTTCTCGTAGCGCTCGTCATTACGAGCGGCGGGCGGCCAATCGCATAGCGAAAGCGAAAGCGAACAACGAAAAAGGCCCCCGCAGCTCGACGAAGCTGCGGGGGTTTTCGCATTTCTGAGCATCAGCTCGAGTGACTGCGCGTTGTTCCTGCTCCCACCACACGACCGCGCTTCTCTCTCCACCGAACGAAGCCCAGCCGAAGCGAAATATCCTCATGAGCGATTCGACCACCAAGCGCTGGTTCGTTCCGGCACATCTCTACGAGCTGAGATCACATTCTGCGGCATCGAGCCCCAGCCCGGCGCCGGGGCCACGACCGCGGGAGAAGAAGGTCCCGCTCTTTCCCTCGCCGCGCTCGAAGGTGATCAAAGAAGGCGTGACGCGAGCGCCCCACCGCTCGCTCCTCAAGGCCGTCGGCGTTCGCGACGAGGACATGGACAAGCCCTTCGTCGCCTTGGTGAACAGCCACGTCGACATCGTCCCCGGACACGCGCACCTCGCCGAGTTCGGTGCGCTGGTGAAGCGGGCCCTGCGCGACGCGGGCATGGTGCCCTTCGAGTTCAACACCATCGGCGTCGACGACGGCATCGCCATGGGGCACGCCGGCATGCGCTTCTCGCTGCCGAGCCGCGAGCTCATCGCCGACTCGGTCGAGACGATGATCCGCGCCCACTGCTTCGACGCGATGGTGTGCATCCCGAACTGCGACAAGATCGTGCCCGGGATGCTGATGGCGGCCGCGCGCCTCGACATCCCCACCATCTTCATCAGCGGCGGACCGATGGCGGCGGGCCGGACCGCCGACGGGCGGCCCATCGATCTCTCCAGCGTGTTCGAGGGGGTCGGGCAGCTCGAGGCCGGCAAGATCCAGCTCTCGCAGCTGAAGGAGCTCGAGGATCACGCCTGCCCCTCGTGCGGGAGCTGCAGCGGGCTCTTCACGGCCAACAGCATGAACTGCCTCACGGAGGCGCTCGGCCTGTCGCTGCCCTACAGCGGGACCGCGCTGGCCAAGAGCGAGATGCGCGAGGCGCTGGCGGAGGCGGCGGCGTGGCGGATTGGCATGCTGATCCGAGACGACCTGACCGCCGGCAAGATCCTGACGAAAGAGGCCTTCGACGACGCGTTCGCGCTCGACGTGGCGCTCGGCGGCAGCACCAACACGGTCCTCCATCTCTTGGCCATCGCCCGGGAGGCCGGCGTCGACTACCCGCTCGCCCGCATCAACGAGATCAGCCAGCGGGTCCCCTACCTCTGCAAGCTCAGCCCGGCCGGCCAGCACCACATGGAGGATCTCCACCGCGCGGGTGGGATCCCGGCGGTGATGAGCGAGCTGGCCAAGCTGCCAGCGCTCCTGCATCTCGACCGGCCGACGGTCGGCGGCGAGAGCGTCGGGGGCGCCATCGCGCGGGCGCGGCTGAGCGATCCGGAGGTCATCCGCTCGGTGGAGTCGCCCTACTCGGCGCAGGGTGGGCTGGCGCTGCTCTTCGGCAACCTCGCTCCCGAAGGCGCGGTGGTGAAGACCGGCGCGGTCGATCCGGCGATGCGCCAACACACCGGCCCGGCGCGGGTCTTCGAGAGCCACGACGAGGCCGTCACCGCCATCCGCGGCGGACGCATTCGCCCGGGGGACGTGGTGGTCATCCGCTACGAAGGGCCGGCCGGCGGCCCGGGCATGCAGGAGATGCTCGAGCCCACCAGCGCCATCAGCGGGATGGGCCTCGGCGACAGAGTGGCGTTGATCACCGACGGCCGCTTCAGCGGCGCCACGCGCGGCGCCTGCATCGGGCACATCAGCCCCGAGGCGGCCGCCCGCGGACCGATCGCGGCGCTGCGGGAGGGCGACCTCATCGCCATCGATTTGGAGGCTCGGACGCTCGACGTGCGCCTCTCGGACGAAGAGCTCGCGAGCCGGATCGAGGCGCTGCCGGACTTCAGGCCGGAGGTCGAGAGCCGGTGGCTGCGCCGATACGCGCGCCTGGTGACGAGCGCCAGCCGCGGCGCGGTGCTCGAGGACTGAACGCCGGCCGATGCGAGACGAAGAAGGAGAAGGAGCGAACGTGACCGACGAGATCCAGCGAGAGATGAGCGGGGCCGAGATCCTGTGGGAGGCGCTCGTGCGTGAGGGCGTCGACGTCGTCTTCGGGTACCCCGGCGGCGCGATCATGCCCGCCTACGACGCGATGACGCGCTACCCGGTCCGGCACGTGCTCTGCCGGCACGAGCAGGGCGCCGCGCACATGGCCGACGGCTACGCCCGCGCCTCGGGCAAGGTCGGAGTCGCCATCGCGACCTCGGGGCCCGGCGCGACCAACCTGGTCACCGGCATCGCCAACGCGATGCTCGACTCGATCCCGATGGTCTGCATCACCGGGCAGGTTCCGTCCGGGCTGATCGGCAGCGACGCTTTTCAGGAGACGGACATCACCGGCGTCACGCTCCCGATCACCAAGCACAACTACTTGGTCACGCGCGCCGAGGACATCGCCCGCATCGTCCGCGAGGCGTTCTACGTCGCGCGCTCGGGCCGACCCGGGCCGGTGGTCATCGACATCACCAAGGACGCGCAGAACGAGCGTTGCCGGCCGGTCTTCGACGACGCGCCGGTCCGGCTGCCCGGCTACCGGCCGGACACGCGACCGCTGCCCGAGGATCTCACGCAAGCCATCCGCATGATCGACGAGGCGGAGCGACCGCTGGTGTTGGCCGGCCACGGCGTCGTGAAGGCGGGCGCCACCGGCCATCTCCGCGCGCTGGTGGAGCGCGCGCACATCCCGGTCGCGTCAACCCTGCTCGGCCTCGGCGGCTTCCCCGCCACGCACCCGCTCAGCCTCGGCATGATGGGCATGCACGGCGAGGCCTGGGTGAACGAGGCGATCTGCCAGGCCGATCTCTGATCGCCCTCGGCATGCGCTTCGACGACCGCGTGACCGGTCACGTCGAGCGCTACGCGCCGGCCGCGAAGAAGATCCACGTCGAGCTGGACCCGGCCGAGATCGACAAGAACGTGCGGGTCGATCTGCCGATCGTCGGCGACGTCGGCGAGGTGCTCTCGCAGATCGCGCCGCGGGTCGCGCCACGCGATCGAAGCGCATGGACGAGTCGGATCGAAGCGATGCGCGAGGAGGCCGGGGCCCGCGACATCCAGCGGATGCCCGACGACGGCCGACTCTACGCCGCCCACGTGATCCACGATCTCTACCGCCTCACCCGCGGCGAGGCGCTGGTCGTGACGGACGTCGGCCAGCACCAGATGTGGGAGGCGCAGTACTACAAGCACGATCTCCCGCGGAAGCTGATCACCTCGGGCGGGCTGGGGACCATGGGCTTCGCGCTGCCGGCGGCCATCGGCGCGCGCTTCGGGGCCGGCGACGCGGAGGAGATCTGGGTCGTCGCCGGCGACGGCGGCTTCCAGATGACAGCGGCCGAGCTCTCCACCTGCGTGCAGGAGAACGTCCGCCTGCACATCGCCGTCATCAACAACGGCTTCCTCGGCATGGTCCGCCAATGGCAGGAGCTCTTCTACGAGCGCCGCTACGTCGCCACGCCGATCGTGAGCCCGGACTTCGTGAAGCTGGCCGCGGCCCACGACCTGCCGGGCGTCCGCGTCGAGCGGCGGGACCAGGTCGAAGACGCCGTGCGCCTCGCGCGCGAGAGCGATCGGACGGTCGTCGTCGAGTTCCGCGTGGAGCCCGAAGACACCGTCTACCCGATGGTCCCGACCGGAAAGAGCCTCTCCGAGATGATCCGCCGCCCGCACCCCAGCGACGCGGAATGAAAGCAACGCTCGACCAGGATAAAGCACGAATCATGACCGACCTCCGAACGTTCGTCGTCTTGGTGGAAGACCTCCCCGGCGTGCTCAACCGCGTCGCCTCCCTCTTCCGCCGCCGCAACTTCAACATCGTCTCCCTGACCGTCGGGCGTACCCACGAAGCGGGCGTCTCGCGCATGACCATCGTCGTGGAGGCGGACGACCGCACGGGTCGCCTCATCGAGGCCAACCTCTACAAGCTCGTGAACGTCCTGGCGGTGGAAGACATCAGCGACCGCCCGAACGTCACCCGGGATCTCGCGCTGATCCGCGTCGCGGCCGGATCTGCCGAACGCGCCCAGATCCTCCAGATCTGCGAGGTCTTCCGAGCCCGCGTCATCGACGTCGCGCCCGACTCCATGATCATCGAGATCACGGGCACCCAGGACAAGATCGAAGGCCTCGAGAGCGTCCTCGCCCCTTTCGGCATCACCGAAATGGTCCAAACGGGCGCCATCGCCATGACCCGCGGCGACTCCCAACTCCACGAGCTCGCCAACCGCGCGGCTTGAGCTGACAAACGTCCACTTTCATTCGCACCACAACGCAACACGACCGAGAGATCCATGACGACGATTCGCTACGACAAGGACGCTGACCTCTCTCTCATCCGAGCCAAGAAGGTCGCCATCATCGGCTACGGGTCGCAGGGACACGCCCACGCCCTCAACCTGAAAGAGAGCGGCGTGAGCGTCGCCGTCGGCCTCCGTCCCACCTCCCGCAGCGTCGCCAAGGCCCAGGAGGCCGGCCTGACCGTCATGAGCCCGAGAGAAGCCGCCGCCTGGGCCGACGTCGTCATGATCCTCGCCCCCGACACCGCACAGCCGGCCCTCTTCGAGAGCGACATCGCCCCGAACCTGAAGAAGGGCGACACCCTCATGTTCGCCCACGGCTTCAACATCCGCTACGGCACCATCGAGGCGCCGAAGGGCGTCGACGTCTCCATGGTCGCGCCCAAGGGTCCCGGCCATCGCGTGCGCGAGACCTTCGCCGAAGGAGGCGGCGTCCCCGCGCTGCTCGCCGTGCACCAGGACGCCAGCGGCCAGGCCGACGCGCTCGCCCTCAGCTACGCGTGCGCCATCGGCGCCGGCCGCGCAGGCGTCTTGACCACCACCTTCTCCGAGGAGACCGAGACCGATCTCTTCGGCGAACAGGCGGTTCTCTGCGGCGGCGTCTCGTCTCTCGTGAAGGCCGGCTTCGACACCCTCGTCGACGCCGGCTACCAGCCCGAGGTCGCGTACTTCGAGTGCCTCCACGAGCTGAAGCTCATCGTCGACCTCATGTACCGCGGCGGCCTCGACTACATGCGCTACTCGATCAGCGACACCGCCGAGTACGGCGACTACGTCTCGGGCCCGCGCGTCATCGACGAGCGCGCCCGCGAGGCGATGAAGAGCGTCCTCGCCGAGATCCAGGACGGCACCTTCGCCCGGCGCTGGATCGCCGAGAACCAGGAGGGCCGCCCCGAGTTCGAGAAGACCCGCGCCGAAGAGCGCGGCCACCGCATCGAGCAGGTCGGAAAGAAGCTCCGCGCGATGATGCCCTTCGTCGATCCGGTCGAGGTCGAGTCGTGAGCTCCTCCGACTACGTACGCATCTTCGACACGACGCTCCGGGACGGCGAGCAGTCGCCCGGCGCGACCATGACGAGCCGCGAGAAGCTCGAGATCGCGCGGGCGCTGTCCCGGCTGGGCGTGGACGTCATCGAAGCCGGCTTCCCCGCCGCTTCGCCGGACGATTTGGCGGCCGTGCGGGCGGTGGCCGAGCAGGTCGGAGCCGAGCCGACCGAGAGCCGCTCTTCCGACCAGCCGCCGATTGTCTGCGGGCTGGCCCGCGCGAAGCGGAGCGACATCGAGACGGCCTGGGAGGCGGTGAAGAACGCGGCCCGACCGCGGATCCACACCTTCCTGGCCACGAGCCCCATCCACCGCGAGCACAAGCTCCGGATGGACCGCGCGGCCGTCCTCGACGCCGTGCGCGCGATGGTCGCGTTCGCGCGCGAGAGGTGCGAGGACATCGAGTTCAGCGCCGAGGACGCGGCCCGCACCGAGCCCGAGTTCCTCTACGAGGTGGTGGCCGCCGCGCTCGAGGCCGGGGCCACGACGATCAACATCCCGGACACGGTCGGCTACGCCACGCCCGACGAGATGGCCCGCCTCATCGGCGGCATCCGCGAGCACGTGCCCGGCGTCGACCGCGCCATCCTCTCGGTCCATTGCCACGACGATCTGGGCATGGCGACGGCCAACACGCTGGCCGCCATCGGCGCCGGCGCACGGCAAGCCGAGGTCACGATCAACGGCATCGGCGAGCGGGCCGGCAACACGGCGCTGGAAGAGGTCGTGATGGCGCTGGCCACCCGCGCGCCGCGCTTCGGCCTCCAGACCGGCATCGACACCACCCGCATCCACCGCACCAGCCGACTGGTCAGCCAGTTGACGGGCATGGTGGTCCAGCCCAACAAAGCCATCGTGGGCGCCAACGCTTTCGCGCACGAAGCGGGCATCCATCAGGACGGCATGCTCAAGCATGGCGAGACCTACGAGATCATGCGGCCACAGATGGTCGGCGTGCCGGCGAGCCGCCTCGTCCTCGGCAAGCACTCCGGTCGCCACGCGTTCGGCGTGCGCCTGAGCGAGCTCGGCTATGGTCTCGAGGGCGCGGCGCTCGACGAAGCATTCCAGCAGTTCAAGGCGCTGGCGGACCGCAAGAAGCAGGTCACCGACGCGGATCTTGATCTCGCTCGTCTCCTCCCAGCTCCACCAGCCGGACGCCGTGTTCGCGCTGGAGGGTTTGCAGATCTCGTGCGGGACGATGGGCATGCCGACCGCCACCGTCCGGCTGATCGGGCCGGACGGCGCCATCCGGGTGGAGGCCGCCCTCGGCAGCGGGCCGGTCGACGCCTGCTTCGAGGCCATCGACGCCATCGTCGGCATCTCGCCTTGCCTCCTCGAGTACACCGTCAGCTCGGTGACCGAGGGCATCGACGCGCTCGGCGAAGTGAGCGTGCGCATCGCCGGCGCGCGGGCGCAGGAGACGGTCAATCCCCAGCACGGCGCGGCGCGCGAGCGAGTCTTTCACGGCCACGGCACCGATACCGACATCCTGGTGGCCAGCGCCAAGGCCTACCTGAGCGCAGTGAACCGGCTGATCACCACCGAGCCCGCGCGGCAGGCGGCCCAGAGAGCGAGCTGATGAGCACAGAAGAGACGAAGACGCTGTTCGAACGGGTCTGGGACGCGCACGTCGTGCACGAGGAGCCGGACTGCCCGGCCATCCTCTATGTCGACCTGCACCTCGTGCACGAGGTCACCTCGCCGCAGGCCTTCGCCGGCCTCGGCGAGCGGGGCCTCACGGTCCGCCGACCGGATCGGACGCTGGCGACGATGGATCACTCCACGCCGACCAAGCCCGGCTTGGCGGTGGTGGATGCGCAGGCCGCGACCCAGCTCGCGCGCCTCGCTGAGAACTGCGCGGCGCACGGCATCGAGCTTCACGCGCGCGGCAGCGACGACAACGGCATCGTCCACGTGATCGGCCCCGAGCTCGGCCGCACCCAGCCGGGGATGACCATCGTCTGCGGCGACAGCCACACCTCGACCCACGGCGCGTTCGGCGCCCTCGCGTTCGGCATCGGGACGAGCGAGGTCGAGCACGTGCTGGCGACGCAATGCCTGCTCCAGCACCGGCCGAAGACCTTCTCGGTGCGCTTCGACGGCGCGCTTCAGCCGAACGTGACAGCCAAAGATCTCATCCTGGCGTTGATCGCCGAGATCGGCGTCGGCGGCGGGACCGGGCACGTGCTGGAGTATCGCGGCGAGGCGCTCGAGCGGCTCTCGATGGAGGGTCGGATGACCCTCTGCAACATGTCGATCGAGGCGGGCGCGCGGGCCGGGATGGTCGCGCCCGACGAGACCACCTTCGAGTACCTCGCCGGTCGCCCCGCGCTGCCCGAAGGGGAGGCCTTCGATCGGCTGGTCGATGGCTGGCGCGCGCTGGCCACCGACCCGGGCGCGCGCTTCGACCGTGAGATCACCCTGAACGCCTCCGCGCTCGCGCCGCGGATCACCTTCGGCACCAACCCGGCCATGAGCATCCCGATCGACGGCACGATCCCGTCGCCCGACGACGCGAAGGACGGCGAGAGCCGCGCCGCGCTCGACAAGGCGCTCCGCTACATGGGCCTGGAGCCGAATCGGCAGCTCCTCGGCCAGCCAATCGACGTCGTCTTCATCGGCTCCTGCACCAACTCGCGCATCGAGGACCTGCGCGACGCCGCCGCCATCCTGCGCGGCCGCAAGGTGAGAGATGGAGTCCGCGCGCTCGTCGTGCCGGGCTCGGCGAAGATCAAGCGCGCCGCGGAAGCGGAGGGCTTGCACGAGATCTTCCGCGCCGCGGGGGCCGAGTGGCGCGATCCGGGCTGCTCGATGTGCATCGCCATGAACGGCGACCAGATCGAGCCCGGGCAGTACGCCGTGAGCACCAGCAACCGCAACTTCGAAGGCCGCCAGGGACCGGGAGGGCGCACGTTCCTAGCCTCGCCGCGCACGGCCGCCGCGAGCGCCGTGATGGGCGCCGTCGCCGACGTCCGCCAGATGGAGACCCGCCGATGATCACGCGCTTCACCGAGCTGACCTCGCGCGTCGTGCCGCTTCTTTTGGACGACGTGGACACCGACCAGATCATCCCCGCCCGCTTCCTCAAGGTCGTCGATTCATTGCGGGGCTGGCCGAAGGCCTCTTCGCGGCCTGGCGGCTCGAGCCGAGCTTCGTGCTCAACAGGCCGGAGAGCCGCGGCGCGCAGATCCTGCTCGCAGGCAACAACTTCGGCTGCGGATCTCAGCCGCGAGCACGCGCCCTGGGCGCTGATCGCCGGCGGCTTCCGCTGCGTCATCGCGCGCTCCTTCGCCGACATCTTCATGAACAACGCGCTGAAGAACGGGCTCCTGCCCGTCGCCCTCGACGCCGAGGCGCACGCGGTGCTGGTGCAGGCGCGCGAGCTCGATCCGGGACTGGAAGTACACGTCGACCTGCAGCAGGAGCTGGTCCGCTTCCGCGATCGAGAAGCGCGCTTCCGGGTCGATCCCTTCGCCCGCCGCTGCTTGCTCGAGGGGACCGACTCGCTCGGCTACCTCCTCTCGCACGAGAGCCGCATCGCGGCGTTCGAGAAGGCACGCAGAGAGTGACCATGAGCGAGCGGATCGCCGTTTACGACACGACGCTCCGGGACGGCACTCAGCGCGAGGGCATCAGCCTGAGCGCGGGCGACAAGCTCCGCATCGCGGCGCTCCTCGACCGGCTCGGCGTGCCGTTCATCGAGGGCGGTTTTCCGGGCAGCAACCCGAAGGATGCGGAGTTCTTCCGGCGGGCGCGCGATCAGCGCTTCGAGCGGGCGAAGCTGGTCGCGTTCGGGTCCACCCGGCGGGCCAGCTCGGCGGTCGAGGACGACGCATCGCTCCGCGCGCTGCTCGAGGCCGGCACCGAGGTGTGCGCGCTCTTCGGCAAGAGTTGGACCTTGCACGTCACCGACCTGCTCTCGACGACGCTCGAGGAGAACCTCGCCCTCATCGAAGAGAGCGTCGCGTACTTGGTCGCGAACGGCCGGCGGGTCGTCTACGACGCCGAGCACTTCTTCGACGGCTACCGCGCCGACCCCAGCTACGCGCTGGCGACGCTGGAGGCGGCGGCGCGCGGCGGCGCGGAGCAGCTCGTGCTCTGCGACACCAACGGCGGCAGCCTACCGTGGCAGATCGAAGAGGCCACGCGCGAGGTGGTGGGCCGAATCGACCGCGTCCTCGGCATCCACGCCCACGACGATGGGGGCTGCGCCGTCGCCAACTCGCTCTCGGCCGTGCGCGCCGGCGCGAGACACGTGCAGGGCACGATCAACGGCTACGGCGAGCGCTGCGGCAACGCGAACCTCTGCACGCTCCTCGCCGACCTCGAGCTCAAGCTCGGCTTCGCCTGCCTGCCCGAAGGCGCGCTGCGGGAGCTGACCGAGCTCGCACACGGCGTGGCCGAGATCGCCAACCTGCCGCCGGACGACCACGCACCCTACGTCGGCCGGAGCGCGTTCGCCCACAAGGGCGGCGTGCACGTGGCGGCGATGCGCAAGTGCGAAGAGAGCTACCAGCACGTCGATCCGAGCCGGGTCGGCAACCGAATGCGGGTGGTGGTCAGCGAGCTCTCGGGACGGGGCAACGTGCTCAGCCAAGCCGAGGAGCTCGGTCTCGAGGTGCCCCCCGACGTGGCGCGCGAAGTCCTCTCGCAGATCAAGGAGGACGAAGCTCGGGGCTACAGCTTCGAGGCCGCGGAAGGATCGGTTGCGCTCTGCCTCGAGCGCCGCCGTCCCGGCTACAGGCCGCCCTTCGTGGTCCGCGACTACAAGGTGCTGATCGGCCGAGAAGGCGACGGCGAGACGTATGCCGAAGCGACAGTGAAGGTGGAGATCGCCGGCCAGCTCCGGCACACCGCTGCCGCGGGCTCGGGCCCGGTGCTGGCGCTCGACCGCGCGCTCCGCAAGGCGCTCGAGCCGGTCGTGCCCGGCGTGCGCAACATCCGGCTGACCGACTACAAAGTGCGCATCCTCGACGGGCGCGAAGGCACCGACGCCACCACTCGCGTGCTGATCGAGAGCAGCGACGGCGAGCGCACGTGGAGCACCGTGGGCGCGTCGCCAAACATCATCGAGGCCTCGTGCCGAGCCATCGCGGACTCCTTCGAGCTCGCGCTGCGCTTCGGCGGGCACGCCCTGCCGGAGGCGTCGTGAGCAACCCGCGAAGGAAAGAGACAGGTGAATCCGTGAAGGCCAACATCGTGCTGCTCCCGGGCGACGGAATCGGCCCGGAGGTCACGGCGCAGGCGCGGCGCGTGCTCGACGCGGCGGCCAAGAAGGTCGGCGGCGAGCTCGCGTTCGAGTCCCATGCCATCGGCGGGATCGCCATCGACGAGACCGGAGCTGCCCTGCCGGAAGAGACGCTCGAGGCCTGCCTGCGCGCCGACGCGGTGCTGCTCGGCGCGGTCGGCGGGCCCAAGTGGAGCGACCCGAGCGCGAAGGTACGTCCCGAGCAGGGTCTGCTCGCTCTGCGCAAGGCCATGAACGTGTATGCGAACCTGCGACCGGTCCGCGTGCATCCGGAGCTCGCCGATCGCTCGCCGCTGAAGCCGGAGCGCCTCGACGGGGTCGACTTCATCGTCGTGCGCGAGCTGACCGGCGGCCTCTACTTCGGCGAGCCGCGCCTGCGGGAGACCAAGGGCGGCGTGGAGCGAGCGGTGGACACGCTGGTCTACACGGCGCCCGAGATCGAGCGAGTCGTGGAGCTGGCGTTCCGCTTGGCGAAGGGCCGCAAGCGCCACGTCACCAGCGTCGACAAGGCCAACGTGCTCGAGAGCTCACGCCTGTGGCGCAGCGTCGCCGAGCGCGTGAAGGAAGGCCATCCGGACGTGGCGCTCTCCCATCAGCTCGTCGACTCTTGCGCGATGCTCCTGCTCACCCGCGCGGCGAGCTTCGACGTCATCGTCACCGAGAACATGTTCGGCGACATCCTGACCGACGAGGCCGCTGCGCTCGCCGGCTCGCTGGGGATGCTGCCGAGCGCCTCGGTCGGTGACGGCCGGCGAGGTCTCTACGAGCCGATCCACGGCTCCGCGCCCGACATCGCCGGGAGAGGATGGGCCAACCCGCTGGGCGCCATCCTCAGCGCGGCGATGCTCTTGCGCCTCTCGCTCTCCTGGGACGACGCCGCCGACACGGTGGAGCGCGCCGTGGATCGGGTGATCGCGGACGGCGCTCGCACGCGCGACCTCGGCGGAGAGCTCTCGACCGAGGCGATTGGCGCTCGCGTCGTCGAGCTCATCGCCTGACGGACGGCGACCGAGCCCGAGACGCGGCGCCCCTCTTGGGTCACCCCACCTCAGGTGGAGGAGACAGGGTTCTCGTTCAGCTTCTCGAGCACGCGATCGAGGTTGAACGAGGACGGCCGCTGCCGAGGCGGGAACTCCTCGAGCGACTGCAGCTCGCGGGCCACGTAGGACTGCGCCGGCACGAGAATGAAGGCGTGCTCGAGCAACCAGTCCCAGTAGACGTTCGCGTTCTCGTCGGCGCGCTCGAAGGGATCCCGCCTCAGATGGAAGATCTTCGGCACCCGGAGCTCGACGAAGGGCTCGGCCCACAGAGCCATCGTCTTCGCCCGCTGCTCCATGAACACGACCTTCCAGTCCTCGTAGCGCAGGGCGACTAGCTGCGCGTCATCGTTCACGTAGAAGAACGACTTGCGCGGGCTCTCCTTCGCCTCCCCCGCGAGGTAGGGGAGCATGTTGTGACCATCGAGGTGAACCCTGAAGCGCTTGTCACCAGCCTGATGGCCTTTGAGCAGCTTCTCCGCGATGTTGGGCTCACCGGCGGCCGCCAGGAACGTCGGCGTCCAGTCCTGGTGCGCGACGATGCCATTGAGGGTGGCCCCCGCCTGGATGTGCTTGGGCCAGCGCACGAACGCCGGCACCCGAAACGCGCCCTCCCAGTTCGAGTTCTTCTCGCTCCGGAAGGGCGTGATGCCCGCGTCCGGCCACGTGTTGTAGTGCGGGCCGTTGTCCGTCGAATAGAAGACGATCGTGTCCTCCTCGATCTTCAGCGCCTCCAGCTCGTCGAGGAGCTGCCCGACCTCGGCGTCGTGGGCCACCATCGCGTCGTTGTAGAAGCCCTGGCCGCTCTTGCCGCGCATCTTCTCGCTCAGGTGCGTACGGAAGTGCATGTGGGTGGAGTTCCACCAGATGAAGAAGGGCTTGTGCGCCTCGTGCGCCTCACGCATGAACTCGCGCGTGCGCTTGGTGACGTCCTCGTCGATGGTCTCCATGCGCTTCTTCGTCAGGGGACCGGTGTCCTCGATCCGCCCGTCGGCGAAGCTGTGGATCACGCCTCGCGGACCGAAGCGCTTCTTGAACTGCGGGTCCTTCGGATAGTCCGGATTCTCCGGCTCCTCTTCCGCGTTGAGATGGTAGAGGTTGCCGTAGAACTCGTCGAAGCCGTGGTTCGTGGGCAGAAACTCGTCTCGGTCTCCGAGGTGGTTCTTTCCGAACTGCCCCGTCACGTACCCGAGCGGCTTGAGGAGCTCGGCGATCGTCGGATCCTCGGGCCGTAAACCGAGATCCGCCCCCGGCATACCCACCTTCGTCAGCCCCGTCCGCACGGGGTTCTGCCCCGTGATGAACGCCGCGCGCCCCGCCGTGCAGCTCTGCTGCCCGTAGTAGTCCGTGAAGCCGGTCCCCTCGGCCGCCAATCGATCGATGTTGGGCGTGCGGTAGCCCATCATCCCGCGGTTGTTCGCGCTGATGTTCCAGTACCCGATGTCATCGCCCCAGAGGACGAGGATGTTCGGTCGCTTCGGCGCCATGGCTCCCCCTCACGTTGGTCGCTGACCGCTCGTCACTGCGCGGCTGCTCGTCAGAGTCGCGACCATGGACGCGGGACGCCGGGCGACAAGACCCCATCGGGCATCGCCGAGCTCGAACGTCGCCGCGAGCGGGACCGAGACGACTTGCCTCCCTGTGCGAAGCAGCCGTAGTCCATGAATAGGCGAGACGAACCGCCACGTCGCGACGGGCCCGTCCGCACGCCACGACACCGGCCGATTGCGGGTCCGCGGGTGGTGATCATCTCGCGAACATGAGGACGCTGATCACCATCATCGCCGCGCTCGCGCTCGCCGTTCCGTTGAGCGGTGTCCGAGCGCAGGAATCCCATCAATCCCAGCAGCAGGCCTCGCTCCAGCAAGGCCAAGGAGACACCCAAAGCCAGGGCCAAACATCACCGAACATCATCGAAGGCACCTTCACCCTCTCCAACCCCCAGGATCAAGCCCAGCAGAGCGTGAATCAGGCCATCGACGAAGCCGGAGGCCACGTGAACTTCTTCGAGCGCGCGTTCGTGAAGAGCAAGCTGCGCGACAAGAACCCGGTTCGCGAGACCATTCGGACGCATGTCACGGGAGACCAGCTCTCCGTGCAGTACGGAGACATGCGCTATCAGACCGTGCAGGGGGAGTGGACGAATGTCACCGCTCTCGGCGAGCAGGTCAGGCTCCAGCAGTGGGCACGTGGAAACAAGATCATCCAGAAGTTCCGCTCCGGCGAAGGGGAGAAGGTGAGCGTGATGACCTTCCAGCCCGACGGACAGATGGTCATGGACATCACGGTGTACAGCGGTCGCTTGCCGCAGCCGCTCCACTACCAGCTCCGCTACCACCGGACCGGCGGAAGCGGGTCGATGGCCTCCCGCTGAGGGACGCGGTACACCGCTCGCGGTGATCTGGGGTTCGAGGAGCACGCCGCGACGGTGCGGGCCGGCGCAGCGGTGGTAGGTCGCTTCGTGAGCGGACGCCACCGAGGCGCGGGCCCGAAGGACCGTGCGCTCTTCGCGCCCGACAGGCTCCCCACGCTGCGAGGCGCCGTGTCGGAGCTGTCTTGGCTGCTCGGGCGCGGCTACCCGGAGCGGGCTGCGCTGAAGCTGGTGGGCGACCGCCACGCGCTGACCGAGCGGCAACGAAAGGCCGTCTCGCGCTGCGCCTGCAGCGACGAGGCGCGAGAGGCGCGGTGGAGCAAGAGGGCGCCGCTCCCTGCGATACGCGGTCGCGCCCTGCACGTGGACGGCTTCAACGTCCTCATCGTCTGTGAGTCGATCCTCGGCGGCGGCCCGGTCTTCGTCGGCCGCGACGGAGCGCACCGCGACCTGGCCAGCGTGCACGGCGCCTGGCGGCGCGTGAGCGACACGACGGAGGCCGTCGAGCGAATGGGAGCGCTGCTCGCGCGGGCCGCGCCTTCGGGGGTCGTCTTCTGGCTGGACCGCCCCGTGTCGAACAGCGGCCGGCTGGCTGGCACGCTGCGCGCCATCGCCGCCGAGCGCGGGTGGCCCTGGCGGATCCAGCTGGCCTGGGACGCCGACCGCGAGCTCTTGGCATCGGGCGAACTGGTGGCGACCAGTGACGCGCGCATCCTCGAAGGCTGCCTCGGATGGGTCGACCTGCCGGGCGCCGTGGCGGAAGAGGCCGGCGAGCGCGCGTGGCTCGTCGACCTCGGATGAGCCGTCGCGAGGGGGGCTCGCCGACCGAATGGACGACGTCCGTGCTGCGACGCGCGTCCACGCCGCGCGCGATCCATGCGACCCTCCGAAATCATGGCAGCAGGCTATCGAGAGAGCGCGGCCGAGGACCGATCCGTGCTGGTCGTCGCGTTCAGCGGAAGCATCTTCGGGCTCGATGGAGCTACCGGCGCGACGCGCTGGGAGCACTCGCTCGCGTACAACGGCGAGGTCGAGCTCCTCATCCAGCACGGACGCGTATACGCGACGACCGGGCTGGCTCTCCACTGCTTCGACTACGCGAGCGGCCGCGTGCTGGGGAAGGTGCACATCCCGGACCGCTACAAGGGCCGGCCCTCGATGGTGATCGAGCGGGACCGCATCTACGTCGGCAGCGGCGGCGAGGTGACCTGCTTCTCGATCGGCGGCGAGGCGCTCTGGACGCAGGGCTTCAGCGGCAAGGGGATCGGGCGGGTCGCGCTCGGCTTCCCGGGCAACGTGCGGCAGGCCGACGCCGGCAGGCAGTAGACGTCTTCGGCCGTCCCGATCTCCGCGCTCGGACGTCCAGCCCACCCCCGAGCGATGGGGTCTCGAGATTGGCCTCGGACGCCCCTTCCACCGGTCCCTCGCGGGGCCGAGCTCGGATTTTCGGGCCCGGCGACGAGGCGCGAGGACGCGCGACCGAGTGCCGCTATCATGGCGCGCATGACGCTTCGACTTTCGCGCCTCGTCGTGTGGGCGCTCTTGGCGATCGGGTGCGCGGATCCCGCGGTGGCCAGCCGCGAGGCGGTCGTCTACGGGACCGACGACCGCATCGAGGTTTACGAAGAGACGAACGCGGCGATCCAGAGCGTCGCCGAGACGGCCGTCGCCATCCAGATGGACCGCGGCTGGGTCGACGAGAGCGATCCCTCGAACGTCCAGATCACCTACACGCAGACGCTCGGCGAGGCCCAGAACCTGTGCGCGGGCGAACGCTTCGCCGACCAGATCGAGCCCGGCATGTGCTCGGGCACGCTGATCGACGACCAGTACCTGCTGACGGCCGGGCACTGCCAGGAGGCGCCGAGCGACTGCACCGACAACGTGTGGGTCCTCGGCTTCAGCTACGTCTCGGACGGCGTGCTGGCCACGCTCACCTCGGACGACGTCTACGGCTGCTCGCGGGTCATCGCCTACTTCGACGACGGCAACGTGGACTACGCCGTGGTGGAGCTCGACCGCCCCGTCGTCGGCCACACGCCGGCGCCCGTCCTGGTCGAGCCGACGGGCCTGGCGCACGGGACGCCGGTGACGATGATCGGCCACCCGGACGGCATCCCCATGAAGATCGACGACGGCGGCCAGGTCACCTGGAACAGCTCGGACGCAACCTACCTGAACGCCACCGTCGACGCGTTCGCGGGCAACTCCGGCTCGGGCGTCTTCGACACGACCGGACACCTGGTCGCGCTGCTGCGCGGGGGCATGACCGACTACACGATGATGGGCGGCTGCAATATCGTGAACGTCATCGATCCGCCGCCGACCGACACCGGCGAGCAGCTCGTGTACATGAAGCCGATCATCGCCGCGCTCTGCGCCACCCCGGGCGTGACCTCGGCGCTCTGCGACTGCAGCGGCCCCTGCGTGCCCGAGCCGCCCGGCGACACCTGCGACACCGCGGAGACGATCGACGCCGTCTCCCAGACATTGGACGAAACCCTCGTCGGCTACACGCCGACCGAGATGGGCTCCTGCGGCGGCGCGGGGCCCGAGCGCATGTTCACGTTCACCGTCGACCACACCGTCACGTTCACCGCCACGGCCGAGGGCTACGACTCGGTGCTCTATCTCCGCGGCGGCTGCATGGGCAGCGAGCTCGACTGCAACGACGACATCAACCGGCGCGACCACGGCTCCCAAATCCACACCACGCTGAGCCCCGGCACGTACGTGCTCTTCCTCGACGCGTACGACTCCACGGTGGACACCTACACGCTGACGCTGAGTTTCACCGACGGCGCGCCGGACGCTGGCGTCGTCGCCGATGCGGGAGCGCCGGACGCCGGAGCGCCGGACGCGGGCACGATCGCCCAGAACGACGCCGGCGCGCTATCCGAGCGACGCGGGCGCGCCCGACGGCGGGACGGCCACCTCGATGGGCGGCTGCGGATGCCGCGCGGCAGGCGGTCCGACCCGCGGCCACCTCGGATGGCTCGTGCCGCTCTTGGCGCTGGCCGGGCTGCGAAGGCGCCGCGCGCGCTGAGACCGCTTCGGAGCGAAGCGCTTCGAGCACGACTGCACTGCACCAGCGAAGTCCGCGCGGCGCTCGGTCACGAAGCGGTGCAGCTCGAGGCGGCGCGAGAGCTCACGGACCACGCGGTACGCGCGAGGCAGAGGCGCCGAAGGAGACCCGGCTCGCCACGCCGTAAGGCGGCCGGAGGAATTCCGCGGAAACGTCTCGGCGCCTCCCGTGACCTGCGTCAGCCGCTTCCGGACATCCTTCGAAGCCTCGACCGAGAGGGGTGACCTCCCCCCGGCGAGGCCCTCGGGGTCTCGATTTCCGTCTCGACGCTCCCGTCGAAAGCACCCCAGCCCTCGAAAAACCGATTCGAGGCCCCGTTCCGATGGACGCGGGCCTCGACGACGGCACCTCCACCCCACCGCTTCGACGGGCTCGGGCCTCGACCAGGCCGCCTCCACCCCGCCCTCGAAGACCTCGCCGGCCTCGCCACCGGCATGTCCATCCCCCGGGTCCGAGGGCCCGAGGCCTCTCCGGGTCAGCAATTTGTCGATTCCGGAGGGTCTGAGGGGTGTCGCGAGGGCGGTACAGGCAGTGGTGCGGGGGGCGCGACGGTATCCGACCGGGGGTCGAGGCTCCGATCCGGACCCTCAGGGGCGTCCGGGCGCCACGTCGAGGCCCGGCTGGAGAGCCCTGCCTCTCCTTCCGCTGGTCCGGAAGCACCAGCGCTGGCGCGTCACGGCGCCCATCGGAGCCACTGCCTCCCGGGTTGCCGCACCCGCGGGCGTCGAGAGGCGACAGGCCTTGCATTTGCGCGCTAACCTCCGACCATGTCGCACGCCGAGGAGCAAGGGAGCAAGGCGCCTCCTCCCCGCATGAGCACGGCCGCCAAGGCGGACTCGATGGCGATCGAAGACGTCATCGAGCTGGCGTCCGAAGGCCGCCTTCGCATGCCGAGCTTCCAGCGCAAGTTCCGCTGGGAAGCGGCGGATCGACGCGAGCTCTTGGACAGCATCTACCGCGGCTACCCGGTGGGCACCCTGCTCCTCTGGAAGAACCCACCGATCGACACCGAGGTTGGCCGCCCGCTCGACGGCGTGGGCACGGCAAGAGCGTCCGGAGAGCAGTACCTCGTCGTCGACGGGCAGCAGCGCCTGACCACGTTGTGGGAGGCCCTCGGCCGCAAACCGAGGCCGAAGGAGGCTGCGCTCGTCTTCGACATGCAGCGGGAAGAGGTCCTGACGCGGCCTCTCACGCCCGACGAGCTGGAGCCCAGGCCCCCGCGTCAGAAGGGCGACGAGCTCCCGCAGGTGCCCCTCTATTTGGTGCTCGATGCTGCCTCGCTCTCGGAGTGGGTCCCACAGTGGCTCTCGCGCGAGGACAGGCGGCGCTACTTCGAGCTCGGCAAGCGCATGCGCGAGTACAAGCTCGGGCTCTACGTCGTGGAGGGCGAAGACATCGAGGCGCTCCGACACGTCTTCGACCGCATCAACTCGACGGGCAAAGCGATGCGTCGCGACGAGGTATTCGATGCGCTCATCGGCTCACGCATTTCGAAGGACGGGACGGCTGGGCTCGCGCTCGTGAACGCGCGGGTCAGCGACCTCGGCTTCGGCGCCTTCGAGCCCAGCACCATCTTGAAAGCGTTCGAAGCGATTCGCGGTGCCAAGGTCGGGCGACTCGACCCGCGCGAGCTCGACGTCGAGGACGCGGAGGCCGATCTCGTTCGCACGGCCGACGCCCTGCGCGCCACCATCGAGTTCCTGCGGGACGTCGCGCACATCCCGCACGTCGCTGTGCGGCCATACGAGCTGGCCGTCGTGGTGCTGGCGCGCTTCTTCGCCATCCACGAGAGGCCGAGCGAGCGGAGCCTCATCCTGCTGAGGCGATGGCTCTGGCGTGGATCTCTGGGCGAGCGGCTCGGGGGCGCGTCGGGCTCGCTGCAGCAGCACGTCGATGACGTCACTCTCGACGAGGACGAATCCGTGCAATCGCTCCTCCGCCGCACGGGATCTCCGGGCGACATCGTCCTCGATGATTGGGAGCGCACCGCCAGTGCCAGCGTAGGGAGCGCCCGCGGGAAGATGCTCCTGTGCGCGCTCCTCGCGAAACAGCCGCGCGACCTCGTGACGGGTGAGCGACTCGATGTCAGCGCCCTCTTCCGCGATGGCAAGACGAATCTCCTCCGCCCCATCGTCCGCGAGACTCTGGACGGCTCTCACCAGGGTAAAGGCATCGTCAACAAGCTGCTCCATCCTACGAGGGGCATGGGTCCCAGGCAGCTCATCCTCGAGTGTACCGACGAGGCGGCCCTCGTCTCCCACGGAATCTACGGCGCCGCACGAGACGCCCTGCGCGGCGGTGACGTTGAAGCGTTCTACGCGCTCCGCGGAGGCGTCTTGGGCGACTCGACGAAAGCGTTCTTCGAGCGACACGCCGAGCTCCGCCGCGATGACACTCCGTCCTTGGCCGCGCTCACGAGGCGGTCTGCGTGAGCGCTCGCGTGTTCCTCGGGAACACCCTGGTCGGCGAGCTGCGCCCCGACGTCGCGTCAGGCGATGCCTCCTTCGAGATCGACTCCGCCTACGCGTCAAACGCCTCGCGGCCCGTCCTCGGGCGATGGTTCGAGGACAAGATCATCGAGCCACCTCGCACGTTTCGCGGCGCACCTCTTCCGAACTACTTCCGGAATCTGTTGCCGGAGGGAGCGCTCCGGAAGATTGTCGAACGGCGCCTCGGCAGCTCCGCCCTCCCCGAGTACACGATGCTCCTGCGGCTCGGAGAGAACCTTCCCGGAGCCGTGCGGGTCGTCAGTGAAGAGCTCGACGTGGGCCCGCTCGAGGACAGCGAGCGCAGCGGACGTCGAGCCAGGGACCCGTTTCGATTCGCGCTCGCCGGAGTTCAGCCGAAGCTCGCCCTCTCGCAAGTCGATGACCGACTGACGGTGCCGCTGGAAGGACAAGACGGGTACTGGATCGCGAAGCTCGGCAGCCCGGCGATGCAGCGGTTGGTGGAGAACGAGCACGTGATGCTCGAGTGGGCCCGCGAATGCGGGCTCGACGTGCCGGATCATCGGATAATCCGCGCGTCGGAGATTCGAGAACCTTCCTGAGGACTTCGAGCGGGACCAGAATGTCCTGATCGTCCGTCGCTTCGATCGACAGGAGGACGGGGCCCGAATCCATCAGGAGGACTTCGCTCAGGTCTTCGACATCGCACCGGAGGAGAGGTACTCGTGGGGTAAGCGTTCAGGGGGGTCACGCCGCGATGGGCAGCAGCGACGGGGGCGTAGCTGTGGTCCCGTTCGCTGCGAGGGCGTCCATGAGGAAGCCCATGACGTCGCGGTCCTGCTTGCGGAGCGTGTCGACGGCGGAGAGCATCCGCTCGATGAAGCGGCTGCCTCGGTCGCTCTGCGTTCCGAACGACAACTTGCGGAGGATGACCGCGTGACGCAGGGCACGCTCGGCCTCGTTGTTCGTCGGCGGGATGCCCTCGACATCGACGAAGGTCCAGAGCGCGGGGCGGTACTTGAGGAGCGCCTTGGCCTTGCCCTGGGTGCGGGCGCACGCGGACTGCGCGGCCTCGTCGAGCAGCCTTTCAATCTCGGTGCGGACGGGGATCATCCGACGCTGGAAGGTCCGATGCTGCAGGGTCCCGTCGCGCACGCGGCGCCAGAGCTTGAACATCTCCCGTGTCTGCTCGAGAAGCGGGACGCCGTACTTCGCGCAGTCCCCGTCCGTTCGCTCCGCGAGACCCTGGAACGAGCGTTTCAAGTGCGCCCAGCATGTCTGCTCGGGTCCGTCCCGGAAGCCGTACGAAGCGAGGCGGTCGATGACGAGCGTTCCGTCGAACCCGCCGAGCAGGCGCTTCGCCCCGTCGGTGCAGCGACCGGCCTGGATGAGGAAGAAGCTGACCGTGCAGGTGCAGGCGACCCAGAGCCAGTGCGTCTTGTGCTGCTGCTGCCAGCTCGTCTCGTCCGCGTGGAGGACCTCCTGCGCCTGCACGAAGCCGTGCAGTTCTTCGTGCGGAGCCTCGAGCGCGTCGCCGACGCGGCGCTCGCAGTTGCTGACGGCGCCGGTCGAGATCGTGACGCCGAACAGCTCGCCCAGGATCCGCTGCGTGTTGCGCTTGCTGAGTCGATAGAGCCCGGTGAGGAGCGCCACCGTCGCGATCAGCCGCGGGCCGAATGCGCCTCGCGGAACGTCGTCGGGAAGCTCCGCCCGGGTCACGCATCCGCAGCGACACTCGACCGCGTGAAGGCGATGCTCGTCGACGTGCGGCCGGACCTCGGGGATCTCCGTCACCTGATGCCGCTGCGGCTCCTCGTCCGCACTCTTCGGCAGTCGCTTACCGCATCCGCCGCACTCACTCGGGAAGTGATCATGGAACGCGTCGACCTGCTCGGGCGGGAGCAGCTCCCGATGCTGCCCGCCGCCGGGGCGCTTCTTCCGCTTCTTCCGCTTCGCCCCCTTCTTCGCGTTGCGGCGCGGGTTCTGGCCTCGGTCCGTCGACGGCGGCAGCGACGAGTTCGACGAGTTCTGGCCGAGCTTCGTCTCCAGCTCAGCCACCCGCTTCTCGAGCTTCGCGATCGTCGCGTCCCGCTCGGCGAGCGTCGCGTCGCGTTCCGCGATCGTCGCGACGTGCTGCGCGACGGCGGCTTCCAGCGCGACCAGTCGCTGCTCGAGATCCGACACGCCCCACGTAGATCACGCGCTCGAACCGGGCGCCGTGGGGCCGATCACAAGATCACGGCCGCTACCCCCCGTGAACGCTTACCTCGTGGGAGCTCGCCGACCTGGGCTGGGTCCACTACGGGAGCATCGGTGCCGTCATTCGCGCGCTCTGCGGCGAGGACGATCATCGCGAGTACATGCGGCGCCTCGCGTTCATGGTGCTCTCCGGCAATGCCGATGCGCACGTCAAGAACTGGGCGATCGTGTATCCGGATGGCCTCGAAGCGCGGCTTGCCCCCGTCTACGACTTCGTCTCGACGATTGTGTACCCGACGCTCCATGCGTACTCGGCGCTGCGTTGGTGGGAGCCACCGGAGCCCAACTTGGACTCGCCCAAGCCCCTCGCCGACGTCACGATGGACAATCTCCTCGGCTCGGCATCGGCCTACACGTCGACGGACACGTTGGCCCTCACGGAGGACCTGGCGGAGTTCGCCCGAACGGTGCGCACGACTTGGCCGAAGGTCTCGGAGGGCGCGCCCGCCGTCGTCCGAGAGCGCGTCGCCGCCCATCTGCACGCCGCCTCGCTGAAGTAGCCTGCGCAACTCGCGCGAGCTCCGCCGGCCCGACGCAGCTGGCGCTCTTCGACCCGAGTGGGGGCCGCGCTCGACGAGGGCTGAGCGCGCGGCGTCCTCAGTCTTGCCCCGCTGTTTCACTCCTCTCTTCCCGCTCGCCGAGCTCACCACCCAGGCGGCTGTAGACGGTCGGCAAGACGAAGAGGGTCAGGAGGGTGCAGGTGATGAGGCCGCCGATGACGACGGTGGCCAGGGGGCGCTGCACTTCGGCGCCGGCGCTCGTCGAGAACGCCATGGGGATGAAGCCGAGCGCGGCCGCCATCGCGGTCATGAGGACCGGTCGGAGGCGAGAGCGCGCGCCCTCGCGAGAGGCGTCGGCCAGGCTCCGGCCTTCGCGCTGGAGATCCCGGATGGTCGAGACGAGGACGACGCCGTTGAGCACGGCCACGCCGAAGAGCGCGATGAAGCCGACGCCGGCGCTGATCGAAAAGGGCATGCCGCGCAGCACGAGGGCGAAGAGGCCGCCGGTCGCGGCGAAGGGGACGTTCAGGTAGATGAGCAGCGCCGGTCGCGCCGCTCCGTAGGTCATGAAGAGCAGGAGGAAGATGAGCGCCATCGCTACCGGCACGGCGATGGCCAGCCGCGCGCTCGCTTCCCGTAGGTTCTGGAACTGTCCTCCCCAGCGCGTGAAGTAGCCGGGCGGCATCGACACCTCCGAGCGCACGCGCTCCTGAGCGTCGGTCACGAAGCCCGCGAGATCGCGGCCGCGCACGTTCACTTGGAGGGTCATGCGCCGCTGGATCGCTTCGCGGCTCACGGTGGCCGGGCCTTCCACTTGCTCGATGCGCGCGAGCTGTCCGAGCGGCACGGTGCCGCCCGAGGGCCGCGTGACCGGAAGGTCCCGCACCTCGAGGACGTCGTCGCGTAGATCGGGCGGCAGCCGCACCTGGAGCGCGAAGCGGCGCTGGCCTTCGTAGACTTGGCCGACCTGCACGCCGCCCAGCGCGGAGACGGCGTTCATGACGCGCTCGGCGCTGATGCCGTAGCGAGAGAGGGCGTCGCGGTCGACGCTGACGTCGAGGAAGGGCAGGCCGGTGAGCTGCTCGGCGGAGACGTCGGCGGCGCCCGGGGTCCCGGACAGAACGCGCACCATCTCGTCCGAAATCCGCGCCAGCTCGTCGAGGTCGTCGCCGTACACGTAGATGGCCACGTCGGAGCGCACGCCGCTGATCAGCTCGTTGGTGCGGAGCTCGATCGGCTGACTGAAGAGGTAGTTCTGGCCCGGTACTTCGTCTTCCAGCGCCGCTTTGATCGCGTCGACCAGCTCCGATTTGGAGCCTGCCTTGGTCCACTCGTCGCGCGGCGTGAGCATGATGTAGACGTCCGAGAGCTCGACGCCCATCGGGTCGGTGGCGATCTCCGCCCGGCCGATGCGCGAGATCACGGTGCGGATCTCGTCGGGGAAGCGCTCGCGGAGGACGGACTCGGCGCGGCTCGACATCCGCACGGCCTCGTCGAGCGAGACGGAGGGGAGCCGGACCTCTTGCATGGCGATGGCGCCTTCGTCGAGGTGGGGAATGAACTCGGCCCCGAGCATGGGCACCAGCGCGCACGCCGCCACCAGCACCACGCCCGCCGCCGCGATCGGCATCCACGGAACGTGGAGGGTGTGCTCGAGCGCCGGCTCGTAGACGCGGCGGATGGCGCGCATCAGCCAGGTCTCTCTCTCCTTCACGCCCTTGCGGAAGACCAGCGTGGCCATCGCCGGCATGAAGGTGAGCGAGAGGACGACGGCGGCGCCGAGCGCGAAGAGGACCGTCAGCGCCATCGGCCGGAACATCTTCCCTTCGATGCCGCGCAGCGTGAGGATCGGGACGTAGACGAGCATGATGATCCCGACCGCGAAGAGCACCGGCCGCGCCACGCTCCGCGCCGCCTCGCGGACCGTCTCCGGCACGCCGGCGCCGCTCTTTCGATGGCCGAGCATCGTGACGATCTGTTCGACGATCACCACCGCGCCGTCGACGATGATGCCGAAGTCGAGCGAGCCGAGGCTCATCAGGTTTCCGGACACGCCGAACACGTCCATGGCGATGACGGCGGCCAGCATGCTGAGCGGGATCACGCTCGCCACCAAGAGACCGCCACGGACGTTGCCCAACAAGAGCAAGAGCACCACCACGACCAGCACGCCGCCCTCGATCAGATTCGAAAGCGCGGTGTGGATGGTGCGGCTGACCAGCTCGGTTCGGTCGTAGTAGGTCTCGATGGTCACGCCGGGAGGGAGCGTGGGTTTCAATTCTTCGAGCCGCGCGTGGACGTCGCGGGCGACCTGGCCGGAGTTGGCGCCGATCAGCATCATGACGATGCCGGTGACCACCTCGCCGCGGCCGTCGCGAGTGACGGCGCCCTGGCGGAGCATGGGGGCGTGGACCACCTCGGCCACGTCGGCGACGCGGATCGGCGTGCCTCCGTCGCGGGTCGTCACCACGACGCGGCGGATGTCGTCCAGGCTGCCGATCAGTCCCTCGCCACGCACCAATCGCTGCTGGCCGGCGTGGGCGATGTAGCCGCCGCCGGCGCTGACGTTGTTGCGCCGGAGGGCTTCGAAGAGATCGGTCAGACCGAGGCCGAGCGGGCGCAGTCGATTGGGATCGGGGCGCACCTCGAAGGTCTTCAGCTCGCCGCCGAAGCTGTTGACCTCGACCACGCCTGGCACCGAGCGGAGCTGGTAAGCGATGTACCAGTCGAGGACCGTGCGCAGCTCCATCGGCGTGTAGCAGTCGGGCGTATCCTCGCCCTCACACATCGGCTCGCCGCGCACCTCGAACTGGTAGATCTCGCCGAGTCCGCTGGAGATCGGGCCCATCTCGGGGCTTCCGTACTGCGAAGGGATGGCGTCGCGCGCTTGGGCCAGCCGCTGCGAGACGAGCTGCCGCGCGAAGTAGATGTCGGTGCCCTCCTCGAAGACGAGGGTGACGGCGCTCAGACCGAAGCGGGAGAGGCTGCGGATCTCCTTCAGCCCGGGCAGCCCGCTCATGACGGTCTCGACCGGGAAGGTGATGAGCTGCTCGATCTCGAGGGGACCGAGCGCGGGCGCGTTGGTCAGCACCTGCACCTGGACGTTGGTCACGTCGGGCACGGCGTCGACCGGCAGGCGCTGGGCCGATCGGACGCCGAGGGCGCCCACGATCAGCACGCCGAGGATGACGAGGAAGCGGTTCTTCACCGCGAAGTCGACGACTCGCTCGATCACGAACGCCCCCTCAATGCTCGTGGCCTTCGCCGAGCTCGTGGCGGAGGAGCTGCGACTCGAGGAGGAAGGCGCCGGTGGCGACGTAGCGCTGCCCGTCCTCGAGACCGTCGAGGACCTCGACCCGCTCCTCGCCGCGCTCGCCGACCGTCACCGGCTGCACACGAAAGTGTCCCGGCTCCTCTTCCGGCAGGAAGATCACGTCGCCGCCGTGGACCTCGACCACGCTGCTCGAGGCGACGGTCAGGACGGGCTCGGCGCCGCTCCGCGCGAGGTGGATGGTGCCGAACGCGCCTGGCCGCAGCGCGCCGTCGTCGTTCGGCAGCTCCATCCGGATCGGCAGCGTGCGGGTGTGCTCGTCGAGCACCGGCGAGACCCACGTCAGCGGCGCCTCCCAGGTTCGCCCGGGGAGATCGCGGACGGTCAACGTCGCCGGCATGTCGTCGTGGACGGCGCTCGCGTCCTGCGGGTAGACGTTGCCGACGACCCACACCGGGCTCGCGTTCGCGACCACGAAGAGCGTGGTCCCCGGCTCCACGATCTCGCCGACGGTGGCGTGCCGCCGCACGACCTGCCCGGCGATGCTGCTGGTGAGCTCGGTGGTCGCGCCGCGGCCGCCGTGGCCATAGACCCGCGCCTGCCCTTCCGCGCCGGAGAGCTGCGCGCGCGCGGTGCGCAGCGCGCCCTCGGCCTCGATCAGGTTGCGCCGCGCGCCGATGCCTTCCTCGACGAGCTGCCGCTGCCGATCGTAGTTCGCCTGCGCGACCTCCACCGCCGCCCGCGACTCCTGGACGTGCGCGCGCGATGTGCCGAGCTCGACGCTCCGCATCTCGGCCAGCACGTCGCCGGGCTCCACGTGCTGCCCGACCGACGCGCTCACGCCGACGAGCTGCCCGCTCACGATCGGCGCCACGTGCACCACGTGGTCGGGCTCGAGCTGCACCTCGGCCGGGACGCGGATCCCACCGGTCAGCGGCATCCGCCGCGCCTCTTCCACGCGAAGCTCCGCCCGCCGGAGCGCCGCCTCGCTGATCACCACCTCGGCCGGCAGCGCGCCACCACCGCCCTCGGCGTGCTCGTGCTCGTGCGGCTCCGGCGCGCCGCCGCCATTGCAGCCGGCGAGCACGAGGCAGCCGGCGAGCACGAGGCAGCCGGCGAGCACGAGCGCCGTCGCCAGGGCCCACCGCACATTCGAGGGTGTTCGACGACTCGGACCGAGGGCCGCGCTGGAGACGGGCGCGGGCGCCGTGAGGAGTCGTGGCGATCGCACGGCGACGCGCGGCGACGCCGCGGACGGGGCCGGAACGACCGCAGGGGGCCGGGACATGCTTCGACGGACCGTCATTCCTCGCCTCCGCGCCAGAGCTCGGTGCCGACCTCGGCCTCGAGGGCCGCGATGGCCGCGTAGTACGCGTGGTAGGCGTCGAGGGCCTCGAGCTGGGTCGAGAGCAAGCGCTCGACGGCCACCGAGAGCTGCAGGATGTCGATCTCGCCGAGCTCGAACGCGCGCCGGAAGAGCGCGATGCTGTCCTCGAAGCGCGGGAGGATCTCGGAGCCGTAGGCGGCCACGCGCTCGAGCGCGGCGCCGGCCGACGTCCGCAGCCGCTCGAGGCGAGCGCGCACCATCGCGAGGTGAGCGTCCCGCCGGCTCTCCGCCACGCTCAGCTCCGCCCTGGCCCTCGCGCGTCCGGCCTGATTGCGCTGCGCGACCGGGAAGGGGAGGTTCACCATCCCCATCAGCACGTGCTGGGGCGTCCCGCCGCTCGGCGATCCCTCGAAGATGTAGCGGGCGCCGACCGAGGGGTTCGGCCAGGCCTCGCGGTCGGCCAGCTCGGTGCGGGCCTCGGCCTCGTGCACCGCCGCCTGCCGCACCTCGAGGAGCGGGTCGTGCTCGCGGGCCAGCTCCACCAAGTGCCTGAGCGCCGGCGGAGAGACCACCGTCAGCGCGCCGGTCGGCTCCGGCGGTCGTAACGCGTCCCAGCCCGTCACCTCGGCCAGGGTGAGGCACGCCTCGCGATAGGTCTGGAGAGCCGCGATGGCGCGCTGCTGGGACTGCGCCGACTCGGCCTCGGCCAGCCGCAGCTCCAGCGGCGAGCCCTCCCCGGCCTCGACCCGCCGCCGCGCCACGTCGACCAGCTCGTGCTGGAAGCGGGCGAGCTCGCGCGCCAGCTCCGCCCTGCGCCGGGCCACACGCGCCGTCCGATAGCCCGCGTGAACGGCTTGGTGCAGCTGCCAGCCGACCTCCTCGAGCTGCGCCTCCCGGCTCCGGCGCGCGGCGCGCGCCACCCGAAAGCGCGAGGGCCGCTGGCCGGCGATCTCGATTCGGGACGAGAAGGTTGAGCAGGACGTTGAAGTCGCTGGCGACGCTCCCGTCCTGCACCGTGAAGCGCGGTCCCACGCCGGCCAAGAGATCCGGGTTGGCGGGTAAGAGCGGCTCCGCCTCCGCGAGCGCGGCGCCGGCCAGCTCGAGCTCGGCGCGCGCCACCGCCAGCACCGGCGCGTGCCGGTGCGCGTGCTGCAAGAGCCTCGCGAGGCTCACCCGCTCACCGCCGATCGAGACCGGCTCCGCCTCCGGTCGCAGCGAGACCTCCTGCGCGACGGCCGTGCCGACGCAACCCCACACCACGCACCCCAACACCGTGGCCATGGCCACGATGGCTTCTCTCTGACGACGCATGCCTCCTCCGGGCTCGTTGCCGATGACTGCGGAGACGTGTCGAAGTCTCCGCGCGCACGGCGGCGCGCGTCCTCTGGACGGACTGCTCCCGGCGCGCCGCGAGTCAGGCGGCCGGCGGGCGGAGGATGCTGGGCGAGAAGCCGCGCGCGCCACGGCCGGCGGGAGGCCACACCGCCACCCGCCGCGGCGCGGGCGTCACGAGGGCCAGCGGGTCCTCACCGCGCTGCACGGCGACCAGCGAGCTGCAGCACGAGCAGTGATGATCGATGGGGGTGCAGCCGTGCTCGGGACAGGGATCGTGCCCGTCCACGTGGTCCGTGCGGCCCTCGAACACCAGATGCGCCGCGTCTTGCAGAAGCTCCCCCGTGCCCGGGATCAGCGTGATCGCGAGCCAGAGCAAGAGGAGCGGCGAGATCCAGCGCATCGCGTCTCGTAATAGGATGCGACGCTCCGGTGAGCAAGACCGGCGCCCACCGCGACCTTCTCGATGTGCGACGATCGATTCCCCCTCGTCGACCAGGGGCCCCGCGCCTATCTCCTCTCGAAGATGTCCAATCCAGCCCGGGGACGGGTTGCTCGTGCTCTCGGTCGAAGACGACCTCGCTGAGCTGGCAGGACTCGCCCTCGAGCGGTGCTCGGGCAGTCCGTTGAAGAAACCGGGCCCGCGCGCGCGGTGACGCGGGACCGACCGAGGCGTTCTCCCGGTGGCCTACGTCAGCGTCTTCTTGCTCGCCCTCTTCGAGGCGGTGGCCGTGGTGGGGCTGGTCGTGCCCGGCACCACCGGCGTCGCCGCGGCCGGCGGTGCGGCGCAGACGGGCCAGCTGAGCTACTGGGGCGTCCTCGGCGCGGCGGTCGCCGGCGCGTTCCTCGGTGACGCCGCGAGCTACGCCCTCGGGCGCTGGCTGCACCGTTGGAAGCGCATCCGGCCCTGGATCGTGCGCCATCAGGTGAGGGTGGATCAGGCCGAGCGCTTCGTGCGCCGCTGGGGCGTGCTCGGCGTGATCCTCGGCCGCTTCCTGGCACCGACGCGGGCGTTCGTCCCGCTGATCGCGGGCACGACCGAGATGCCGCTCGGCCGCTTCATGGTGGCCAACGCGGCCGGCGCGCTCGCGTGGTCCTTCGTCGCCGTGACGCTGGGCGAAGAGGCGGTGCGCACCTACGAGCACGTCCCCAAGCAGTGGAGCGTGGGGGCGCTCGGAGTCCTCGCGGCGCTCGGGCTCGCCTGGCTCTTCGTGAAGCGCGCGGTGGCGAAGCGGAGGCGCGCCGCGCCGATCCCGCCGACGGAGCGGACGACCTCGACCTGGCACGCACGGCCCCTGGAAGAGGTCGTCACCGCGCTGAGGACCGATCCGCGCTGCGGCCTCGATCCGGAGGACGCCGCCGTCCGTCTCGCGCGCGCCGGACCGAACCTGGCGCACGTGCCCGAGCCGGAGCCCTGGTGGGAGGAGCTCCTCGACTCGCTCAGCGAGCCGCTCCAGCTCCTCCTGGTGGCCGTCGGCGTCGTGTACTTCTTGCTCGGCGACGTCGCCGACGGGCTGACCATCCTCGCCGTCATCGTGATGGTGGCGGCGGTGGGGGTGGCCAGCGACATGCGCGGCGAGCGAGCGGTGGCCGCGCTCTCCAAGATGGCCGCGCCGCTCTACCGGGCGATCCGCGGGGGCGCCGTCGTCTCGCTGCACGCGCGGGATCTGGTGGTGGGCGATGTGGTGCTGCTGCGGCGCGGCGAGCGGGTGCCGGCGGACATCCGCTTGGTCGACGCGGTTGGGCTCGCGGCGGACGAGTCGGCGCTGACGGGCGAGTCGACGCCGGCCGGCAAGCACGCCGAGGGATTGCTCGGCCACGACACGACCCCGGCGGAGCGCGGGACGATGGTGTTCGCGTCGACGCGGGTCACCGCCGGGCGCGGGCGCGGGATTGTGGTGGAGACGGGAGCGCGAACCGAAGCCGGGCCGCTCGCGCCACCGCCCCGCGAGGCAACGCCGGCCGAGACACCGCTCGCGCGCACCATGCGGAAGCTCTCGCGCAATCTCTTGGTGGTCGCGCTCGCGTCCAGCGTGCTCATCCCGGTTCTCGGTGTGCTCGTGGCTGGCCGGCCCGTGCGGGAGATGCTCCTCGACGGGCTGACGCTCGCGTTCGCCACCGTCCCCGAGGCGCTGCCGATCCTGATCGTGATGGTGCTCGGCGTCGGCGCCTACCGGCTGGCCCGGCGGAACGCGATCGTGAAGAGCCTGCGAGCCGTCGAGACGCTCGGCTGCGTGACGGTGATCGCCACCGACGGGACCGGCACGCTGACCGAGAACCGGCCGCGGGTGACCCGCGTGATCACGGCGGAGGGCGACGTCGACCTCGCCGGCGCCCACAGCGCCCTCGGGCGGAAGCTCTTGACGCTGGCGGCCCTCGCCAACGACGCCGAGCACCTGGTGCGGAGCGATGCGCAGGGCGATGTGCGCGACGATGCGAGCGAGCAGGTCGGGGATCCCGTGGACGTGGCGATCCTCGACGCCGCGCTCGAGGCGGGGCTCGACGTGGACGCGATCCGGCGGCGAGCGCACGTGCTCGGCGAGCGACCCTTCGACGACGCCGCGCGGCGGATGGCGGTGCTGGCCGAGACCGAGGGCCGACGCCTTCTGATCGTGAAGGGCGCGCCCGAGTCGATCTTGGCGAGCGCGAGCGCGGTGGAAGGCGGCACGCTGGACCGCCGCGCGTGGCTGGCGGAAGCGGACGCGCTCGCGGCGGAGGGATCGCGCGCGCTGGCGGTGGCGTTCCGCGAGCTCGAACCGGACGAGGCGGGCGAAGAGTGGGATCTGACGCTGCTCGGATTCCTCGCGCTCTCCGATCCGGTGCGACAGAGCGCGCGCGAGACGGTGCGCGCGCTGGAGCGAGCCGGCGTCGAGGTCCGCCTGCTCGCCGGCGACGCACCGACGAAGGCGGCCGCGCTGGCTGCGCAGATCGACCTGGACGCGCCGGTCGGACAGCCGGACGAGAAGGCTGCGGACGCGCTGGCGCAGGACGAGCGGTCCGCGGTGCGCGCGCTGCGGGCGAAGGGCCACGTCGTCGCGGTGACCGGCGACGGCCCGGATGACGCGGCCGCGCTCCGCGAAGCCGACATCGGCGTAGCGCTGGGAACGGGCTCCGACGTCACGCGCGAGGCGGCAAATCTCGTGCTCGCCGACGAGGATCTCGCGACGCTGGAAGACGCCGTGCGCACCGGCCGCGTGCTCTTCGCGAACCTCCGGAAGGCCGTCCGCTACTACCTCGCTGCCAAGCTCGCGCTGGTGCTCGCCTCGCTCGTCGCGGTGCTCTTGAAGCTGCCCATCCCCTTTCAGCCCGTGCAGATCATCGTGATGGAGCTCTTCATGGATCTCGGCGCGTCGCTGACCTTCGTCTCCGAGCCGGCGGAGGAGGACGTGATGGAGCGCGGCCCGCGGGACGCGAAGGCACCGCTCTCGAGCCGCGGGACGGCGCTGGGGATTGCCTCGGGCGGGCTCTCGCTCGCCGCCGCGGTGCTGGTCCCCTACCTCTTCGCGGGCGGCGCCGGCATCGCCCACGCACAGACGGCGGCGTTCACCGCCTGGATGATCGGCCATGTGGTGCTGGCCGCGCACATGCGCTCGATGCGCGAGCCCTTGCTGAAGCGGCATCCCTTCGCCAACCGTCCCTTCCTCGTCTGGGCCCTGGGCACCGCGCTCGTGCTCGGCCTCGGTCTCGGCGTGCCGCTCCTCCGGGGTCGGCTGCACCTCACGACCTTGCCTCCCTCACTCTTCGCCGTGGTGATCGGGAGCGCGGTGCTGATCCCGTCGTGGTGGGAGCCCGTGAAATGGATTCCGCCGGCTGGCGCGGGCGATGCGAGCGCGCGGCCGCGCCACGGCGGCCAGCGGCTCCTGAGCCTCCGATATCTGGACGCGCTCGGTGACCGGATCGTAGGCATGGACGCATGTCCCGCGTCCTCGCTTGTACGCTCTCCCTCCTCACCGTCGGCTGCGCGTCGTCGACGCCGGCCGCCACGCACCCGGCTCGCGCGCGGGGTGAGACGTCGCGTCACGCGGACGCGCTCACGCGGGCGCTCGAGGCCCGGCTGACGGTGTGGACGCGCCGCGACGGGACCCGCGTGCTCACCCGCCGCTGCCGCCGCGGGCCCGTGCCCTGCCGCGAGCGGCTCGCCGCGTTCGCGACCGAGATCCGCGAAGCGGCGGCGCGTCACGACCTCGATCCCTTCCTCCTCGGCGCGCTGGCCATGAGCGAGTCCGGGCTCGACCCCTCGGCGCTCGGACCGCACGGCGAGGCGGGGTTGGTGCAGCTCCACCCGCGCGGCGCCGGTCGCGGCGTCCGCTACGTCGAAGACGCCGGCTACCGG
This sequence comes from uncultured Pseudomonadota bacterium, assembly GCA_963832725.1. Lineage (GTDB taxonomy): Bacteria > Myxococcota_A > Polyangia > Polyangiales > Sandaracinaceae > JAEZBP01. Next base: position 43,884 of record CAWHVG010000002.1, on the reverse strand, counting down.
CGGCGTTGCCAGGAGCGGATCGACGCCTGCCAGGGGCCCGTCCTCGAGCGCGGCGCGGCGTACCTCTCGGAAGCGGTCGACCGCTGCGACGGCCTGCTGGCGGGTCTCGGCGCCTACGCGACCGGTCACTGCACCACCGAGGTCGCGCACGCCCACCACGTGCTCGAGGAGCGCGCCCGCCTCCGCGAGCTCGCGCACTGACGGAGGGCGACCGAGATACGTCGGCTCTCGACGCTCGAGGCGGGCGTGGCATCGTTCGGCCCGTGCGCGAGCGACACGACGAGCCGGAGGCGAGGTGAAGAAGAGGGAGGTCCTCGGGACGGCGCAGACGCCGGCGGGCGAGCCGGTGGTGCTCGCGAAGGAAGCCGAGGCGTTCGTGGTGCGCGTGGCCGGCATCCCGCTGATGTCGAGCCGCGTACACGGCTCCGAGGAGGCCATGGCGGAGCTCGCCTGCGCGCCGCTCCGCGAGCGTTCGGACGCGCGCGTGCTCATCGGGGGGCTCGGCATGGGCTTCACGCTGCGAGCCGCGATCGACGCGCTGGGCGAGGACGCGCGAGTCGACGTCGCCGAGCTCCTGCCCTGCATGGTCGAGTGGAACCGAGGGCCCCTCGCACACCTCGCGGGCGCGCCGCTCGACGACCCGCGGGTCACGCTGCTGGAAGCCGACGTCGCCACGCTCCTGACGCCCGCGCACTACGACGCGATCCTGCTCGACGTGGACAACGGCCCCGAGGCGCTGACCGTGCCGGAGAACGCGCGCCTCTACGGCGAGCGCGGACTCGCCCGCATCCGCGAAGCGCTCCGCCCGGGCGGCGTGGTCGTCTTCTGGTCCGCCGGCCCGAGCGCCGCGTTCGAGCGCGCCCTGCGCCGCGCCGGGCTCGGCGGCGAAGCGGTGCAGGTGCGGGCGCGCGGAAAGGTGAAGAAAGGCTCGCGACACGTCCTCTTCGTCGGCCGTGCGCGCGCCGACCACCCGCACCCGCAGCGCAGCTCCGGTTGACAATCGGAGCTTCGGCGCGCTAGCGAGAGACCATGCCGCTCGGCCTTCCCATCTTGGGCGACCTCGAGCTCGCCGTCCTGGAGCATCTCTGGAGCTCCGGCGAGTCCGACGTGATCTCGGCCCACCGCGACGTGGGTACGCCGCGCGCCATCACGCTCAACACGGTCGGCTCGGCGCTCGAGCGGCTCTACAAGAAGGGGCTCGCCGAGCGCTGGAAGGTCAGCCACGCCTATCGCTACCGCGCCGCGCTGGACCGCGAGGTCTTCTTCGCGCGCCGGATGGTGGAAGCGGCGGGTGGCGCCGGTGCGCTGGCCGACACCGAGCTTCTCGCCGCGTTCGTCGACGCGGTGGCCGGCGTGGACGAGGACACGCTCGACCGGCTCGAGAACCTCATCCGGCGGAGGAAGGACGGGTGATGGCGGTCGTGCTGTGGGCGTTCGCGCTCTTCGCGCTGACGGCATCCGGCGTCTCCGGGCTCGTCTTCGGGGCGGCGCAGCTCGCCTCGCCCTTCGCGCGCAGGGTGACGCCCCGCGCTCGTGCGTGGCTCTGGCTCCTCGGCGCCACGCTGCCGAGCTGGCTGGGCGGCCTGGTCACGCTGGCGGTGCTGGGGCCGCAGGGCTGGTTCGGCGGAAGCGACCATTGCCTTCACCACACCCACCACCTCCACCTCTGCATGGTGCACGGCGCCCCGTGGCCGCCGCTCTTCGTGGTGGTCTTCACCGCGCTCTTCGCCGCGCGCGCCATCGGGCTGCTCGTGCAGCGCACGGTCGACACCGCGCGCGCCGAGCGAGCGCTGCGGCGGCTGCGCGCGGCCGGCGGGCTGGCCACCACGGCGCCCTCCGCGTTCACGGCGGGCTGGCTCGTGCCGGAGGTCTTCGCGAGCCGCCCAATCCGCGAGGACCGTCGCTGGAACGCGGTCCTCGCCCACGAGCACGACCACGCGCACCACCGCGATCCCTTGGCCCGCTTGTTCGCGCGGCTGATGCTCGCCTTCCACCTGCCGGTGATCGCGGAGCGCATCGACCGCGCCCTCGTCGCAGCGCAGGAGCAGGCGGCGGACGAAGCGGCCGCCCGCGTCGTCGGCGATCGCGCGGAGGTCGCGGCCCAGCTCGTGTCCTTCGCGCGTTCGCTGCGAGCGCCGGCGCCGGCGAGCGCGGCGGCGGCCCTCGACCCGAGCGAGCTGGAGGTCCGCGTGCGCGCGCTCCTCTCTCACGAAGACCGCGTGACGGTGCCCGCGGGGCGGATCGGGATCGGGCTCCTCGCCCTCACCGCCGCCGCCGCCGCCGCCCTGGCGCCACACGTCCACCACATGATCGAGACCCTGCTCGGCGCGCTCGGCGCCTGAGCCCGCGGGAGAGCCGGATGCGCACGCCCCGAACCACGCCGACGATTCCGAGCACTCATCGGATTTTGTGCGCGCTGCTCCTGTTCCCCTCGGTGGCCTCGGCGCAGGTGTGGACGGAGAGGGACGTCATCGACCGCGCCGAGGCCGCCTCGCCGGACGTGCGAGCAACGTTGATCGCGTCGCGCTTGGCGGAGGCGAACGCCCGAACTGCCGGGCTCTGGTCCAACCCGCGCGTCGAGTGGGAGCGGCAGGAGACCTTCCCGCCCTACGCGCAGGGGCAGGATCTGGTGCGCTTCGTGATGCCGCTCGATCTCGGCGGGCGGCTGCCGACCCATCGCGCGCTGGCGGAGGTGGACGCGGCGCTGGCGGAAGCTCGTACGGCCCGCACTCGGGCCGACGCGACCGAGGCGGCGCTGGCGATGTTCTATCGGGCGCTCGCCTCGGAGCGGCGGGCCACCCTCCTCGCGGAAGCGCTGACGGCGCTGGAAGAGGCCCACCGCGTGATGTCGGCGCGTCGCGAAGCCGGGCAGGCGGCCGGCTACGACGCCGCGCGCCTGGCGCTGGAGAGGGAGCTCGCTGGGAGCCGCGCGCGGGAGGCCGCGGTCGCGGCGCGAACGTCCCGCTGGAGGTTGGCGTCGCTCCTGGCCAGCCGCGCGCCACGCGCGCTGCGCGGAACCCTCCCGCCCGAGGCCGCTCCTTCGTTGGCGCACCTGGTGTCCGGCGTGCTCGACCGGCGCGCGGACGTGCCGGCGCTCCGGCGCGCGGAGCGGGCAGCGGCGAGCGCCCGCTCCGCGGCGGACTGGGCATGGGTCCCCGAGATCGAAGTAACCGGCGGCTACAACCGGCAGTTCCTCGCCAACCTGCAGGGCCACGGCTACATCTTCATCGCCTCCGTCCCGCTGCCGCTCTTCGATCACGGTCAAGCCGAGCAGGAGCGCGCGCAGGCGGCGAGCGGAGCGGTCGGCGCTTACCTGGAGGCGCTCGAAGATCGCATCGAGGCCGAGGTTCGCACGGCGCACGCGGAGCTCAGCGCGCTCCTCGAAGAGCGCGCGCGCTTCTCGGAGTCCGTGGCCGAGCCGCTCGAGGTCGTGACGCGCGCCGCCCGAGCGGGTTACGCGGAGGGCGAGCGGAGCGTGATCGAGCTGGTGGACGCCCGGCGCGCCGCGGTGGACGCCGCCGACCGCGCGCTCGCGTTGGAGCTGGCCGCGCGCCTGGCCGAGGTCCACCTGCGGCGGGTCGCGGGGGCGTTGCGATGAGCGTCGCGTCCCGCGCGTGGCCCGCTCTCGCCTGCCTCGCGCTCGCGGCCTGCGCGGGTGAGCACGACCACGCGCACGACGACGAGCACGGCCACGACAATCACGCGCATGGCCACGACGAAGGGCCGCCGAGCGTCGGCATCACGGCCTGGAGCGACACGCTGGAGCTCTACGCGGAGCATCCGCCGGCGGTCGTCGGCCAGCTGCTGACCCTGGCCGCGCACGTCACGCTGCTCGACGGCTTCCGCGCGCTCGACGACGCCCGCGTCCGGCTCACGCTGGACGGTCCGGCGCACCTCGAGACGGAGGCCGGCATGCTGCGGAGCGGCATCTACCGCCTGGAGCTCACGCCGACCGTGGCCGGCACCTACCGCGGCCGGCTCGAGATCATCGAAGGCGGGGAAGGCAGCGTCGACGGGCTCGAGCTCGTCGTCTACCCGGACGCGGAACAGGCGGCGGAAGCCGTTCCGCCCGAAGGGCACGCCATCTCGTTCCTCAAGGAGCAGCAGTGGCGCGTCCCCTTCGCCACCGCGTTCGCGACGCGCGGCGCGGTGCGGCCGACGGTGGAGGTGCCCGGCGAGATCGACACGCCGCCGGACGGCAGCTCCCACGTCCACGCGCCGGTCGCCGGTCGCGTGCTGCCGGGCCGCGGCGGCTTCCCCGTCCCCGGCCGCGAGGTCGAGCACGGACAAGAGCTGGCCACCATCGCGCTCACGCCCGCCTCGCCCGAGCAGTCCACCCGCGCCGAGCTCGACGTGGTCGAAGCGCAGGCCCGGCGCGAGGCGGCGCAGGCCGAGCTCTCGCGGATGCAGCGCCTCGTGGCCGACCAGGCCATCCCGGCGCGACGCGTCGCCGAGGCCGAGCGTCACCTCCGCGTGTCCGAAGCGGCCGTCTCCGCCGCCGAGCGGGCCCGCTCGATGTACGCGGCGGCGTCGGGCGGCCGCGGCCGCGGGAGCTGGCGCATCACCGCGCCGATCGACGGCGTGATCGACCGCGTGGACGTCTCTCCCGGCGAAGCCGTCAACGCGAACGAGCCGCTCTTCCGCATCATCGACGCCTCGGATCGCTGGGTCGTGGCCAAGGTCCCGGAGACCTGGGCCGCGCGCATCCACCCCGAGCGCGACGTCTCCTTCCACCTCCTCGGCGAGGAGACCTGGCGCCCCTTGACGGGCACCCTCGTCGACGTCAGCCGCGCGGTCAATCCCACTTCGCGCACCGTCACCGTGATCTGGTCGGTCACCGGCGCCGCCCCCGAGCTGCGTGTGGGCGCGGCAGCGCGGGTGGCCATTCCCGTCGGCGAGCCGAGCGAAGGCGTGGTCGTGCCGCGCTCGGCGCTGGTCGACGTGGAAGGCCGCGACGTCGTCTACGTGCAGATCTCGGGCGAGCGCTTCGAAGAGCGGAGCGTGCGCACCGGCGCCTCGGACGGAGCCGAAGTGGTCCTCCTCGAGGGCGTGCGCGAAGGCGAGCGCGTCGTGACCACCGGCGGCTACCTCGTCCGCCTCGCTTCACGCGCCGGCACCGCGGTCGGCCACGGGCACGTACACTGATGTCGAGCGTTCGAAGCCGCCTCGCGCGCCTCCCCACCGAGCAGAGGGAGGCCGCATGATCGACTTCCTCCTCCGCGTCTCGCTCCGCCACCGCCCGTTCGTGCTCGCCGCCGCGGTGGCGCTGGTCGTCGTCGGCTCCTTCGGACTGCGCGACATGCCGGTCGACGTGCTCCCCGACGTGAGCGCGCCGCGGGTCACCATCGTGACCGAGGCCACCGGCCTGGCGCCCATCGAGGTGGAGCGCGTCATCACGTATCCGATCGAGTCCGCGGTCAACGGCGTGGCGGGCACGCGAAGGGTTCGCAGCGCCTCGGCACCCGGCATCTCCATCGTCTGGGTCGAGTTCGACTGGGACACGCCGTCGATCGTGGCTCGCCAGCGCGTGACCGAGCGCCTGCAGAGCCTGGCCGGCTCGCTCCCGCCGGACGCTTCGGCACCGCTTCTGGCGCCGCCCTCGAGCGTGATGGGCGAGATCGTCTTCATCGCGCTGAGCAGCGACGAGGTCGACCCGCTCACGTTGCGCCGCATCGCCGACCGGGACGTGCGCCGGCGCCTCTTGGCCGTGCAGGGCGTCGCGCGGGTGGTGCCGATCGGCGGGTTCGAGCGGCAGTACCAAATCGTGCTCGACCCCGAGCGGCTGGCGCGCTTCGACCTGACGCCGCTCGAGGTCGCCGGCGCCGCGCGGCGCGGCAGCGTGAACGCGCCTGGCGGCTACGTCGTCGAGGGCGGACAGGAGTCGGTGGTGCGCGTCTTCGGGCGAGCCGTCGGCGTCGACGACCTGGGCGCCATCCGCGTCGCCGAGCGGGGCGGCGTGCCCGTCTACGTGCGCGACGTGGCCGACGTCCGGGTGGGCGCGGCCGTGCGCCGCGGCACCGGCAGCTACGACGCGCAGCCGGCGGTCGTGCTCAGCATCGTCAAGCAGCCCGACGCCGACACCGTGACCACCACCGCGCGGGTGGACGACGCCCTCGACGCGCTCGAGCCGACGCTGGCCCGGCGCGGAGTCACCCTGCACCGCGCCAATCTCTTCCGGCAGGTCGACTTCATCGACCGCGCCATCGACAACCTCCTCGACGTGCTCCGCGACGGCGCGCTCCTGGTCGCCCTCGTCCTCATCCTCTTCCTCTGGCATCCGGGCGCGACCGTCATCAGCGTGCTGGCCATCCCGCTCTCGATGCTCGGCGCCACGCTGGCCCTGGACGCGCTCGGCTACGGCCTGAACGCCATGACGCTCGGCGGCCTCGCCATCGCGGTCGGCGAGCTGGTCGACGACGCCATCGTCGACGTAGAGAACGTCGCCCGCAGGCTCCGCGAGCGAGCTGCGTTGCCGGAAGAGGAGCGCCCACCGGTCCGCGAGACCGTCTTCGAGGCCTCCCGCGAGGTGCGGAGCTCGAATCGTCAGCGCGACGGCGGTGATCGTGCTGGTCTTCCTGCCGCTCCTCTTCCTGGGCGGGTTCGAGGGGCGGCTCCTCTCGCCCCTGGCCATCGCCTACCTGGTCGCCATCGGCGCCTCGCTCCTGGTCGCGGTCACGGTCACGCCCGTGCTGGCGTCGTTCCTGCTCCCTTCGCGCCGCTCGCTGCCTCCGCGCGAGCCGCCGCTGGTCCGCTGGCTCCAGCGCGCCTTCGCGCCCGTCCTCGATGCGGCGATGCGCCAACCCCTCGCCCTCGCCGCCGGCTCGGTCGCGCTGACCGCATTCGGCGTGGCGGCGCTCTTCTTCGCCGGCCAGGGGTTTCTGCCCGAGCTGCGGGAAGGGAGCCTCAACGTGGCCATCGTGTTCCCGCCGGGGACGAGCCTCGACGAGAGCGACTCGCTGGCCCACCTGGCCGAAGAGGCGCTGCTCGAAGATCCGGCGGTGGTGTCGACGACGCGGCGCACCGGCCGCGCCGAGCGCGACGAGCACGTGCAGGGACCGGAAGCGAGCGAGGTCGAGGTCGTCCTGCGCGACGACCCGCGCAGCCGCGAGGCGCTCCTGGCCGACCTGCAATCGGCGCTCGCCATCGTGCCGGGTGCGCACGTGACCTTCGGCCAGCCGATCAGTCACCGCATCGAGCACATGCTGAGCGGGCAGCGGACCGCGCTGGCCGTGCGGCTGGTCGGCGACGACCTCGACGCGCTCCGCCGCGACGCGCAGCGGGTCCACGACGCCATCGCCTCCATCGACGGCCTGGTCGACGTGCAGGTCGAGCCGATGATCGACATCCCGGAGCTGGCCGTCGACGTCGACGCGGACGCGGCGGCGCGGGTCGGGCTCTCGCGTGGCGAGGCGGCGCGCACGATCGGCCTGGCGCTCTGGGGCGAAGACGCGGGCCGCATCTACGAGGACGGCGTGGCGACCCACGTGATGGTGCGCTTCGCCGACAATCTGAGGCGCGATCCGGCGCGCCTTCGGGACGCATTGATCCCGACCCCTTCCGGCGTGACCGTGCCGCTCTCGGCCATCGCCGAGGTGCGGCGCGAGCCGACGCCGAACTACGTCATGCGCGAGAGCGTGCGCCGGCGGGTCCTGGTCACCATGAACATCGCCGGCCGCGATCCCGGCAGCGCCGCCGAGGCCATCCGCACGCGGCTCGCCTCGCTGGAGCTGGCCGAGGGAGTGAGCGCCGAGCTGACCGGACAGGCCGAGCACCAGCGCGAAGCCCAGCTGAAGCTCTTGGTGCTCGGCCTCTTGGCGCTGATCGGCATCGCGCTGGTGGTCGGCGCCACCCTGCACAGCGTGCGGCGGACCGCGATCGTGCTGGTGAACCTCCCGCTCGCGCTCGCGGGCGGCGTGGTGGGCGTCTACCTGGCCGGCGGCATCGTGACCATCGCCACCACCATCGGGTTCATCACCTTGCTCGGCATCGCCACCCGCAACGGCATCCTCCTGGCCACGCGCTGCCGCGACCTCGAGCTCGAGGGCGTCGACCGAGAGAGCGCGGCCCGGCAGGCGGCGCTGACGCGGCTCGCGCCCATCCTGATGACCGCGCTCACCGCGGCGCTCGGCCTCCTGCCTCTCGGGCTGGCGCTCGGCGAACCGGGCACGGAGATCCAAGCCCCGATGGCGTTGGTGATCTCTGACGGGCCTCGTCACCTCGACCGCGCTCAACATGGTCGTCGTGCCGGCGCTCCTCGCGCGCTGGGGAGGCCCGGCGGAGGGCGCGAACGCGTCCTGAGCCCGGCACGGATCTCCTCGAGCGAGCTCCACCGGTCGCTCGGCGACGGCACCGCCGAGAGCGCGCTCGTTCCACGACGCCGCGGTGGGGATCGCGGAGCGCGACGGGACGAGGCTCCGGAGGCAGCGGGCGCCGATCGCGACGTTCAGCCCTCGCGCTCCACGACCACGTTCGGATCGAAGACGTAGCCCTCCTCGCGGGTGAGCAGCACCTCGCGCAGGCCCATCTTGCGCAGCGTGGCGATGGCCACCCGCACCCGCGTCGAGGCCGAGTCCGGCCGGATGCGCTGCCCGGGCCAGCCGCGCGCGAAGAGCGCGTCGGCGTCCATCGGCGCCTCCCGGTGCGCCTCGGCCAACGCGATCAGGATCCGACGCAGCGCCGCGCGGCGGCTCAGATCCACCTTCGGCCCGCCCTGCACCGAGAACGCCTCGCCGTCACGCTCGATCCGCAGCACCGCGCTCGCCGTCGAGGACCGAAGCGCCCGCCCGAGGATCCGGAGCGCGAAGCGGGCGTCGACGTTGGCGGCGAGGACCGACGCGTCTTCGCCCACGCCGCTCGCGAGCTCGCACGCCCGCTGCACCACCGCGTCACCGGCGTGACCAAGCGAGATCGCCACCGCCGCGTCGAAGGTCTCTTGCACCAAGCCGGCCAGCTTGCCCGGGCTGCGAAGGAGGCTGCCCCGCGCGAGCTCCAGGTGGTGCCGCGCCGCGCTCGCGTCGCCGGTCTCGGCCTCGAGCGCGGCCCACCCGCCGTGCAGCATCACCCGCGCGGTGGCCGGCAAGAGCCCCTCGGTCGGCCCCTCGGTCGCGCGATACCACCCGCGGGCCAGCTCGTATCGCCCCTGCTCGAAGTAGAGCCCGCCGCACACCGCGGCGTAGAGCATCTCGTAGAGCGGCTCGCTCGCGTCGCGGAAGCGCGCGATGGCCGGCTCGAGCAGCGCCTCGGCGCGATCGAACGCGCCGAGCTCCTGTTCGAGCTGCGCGAGGTTGGCCGGCCCGAGCGCCGCCAGCCAGGGCTCTCCGAGAGCCTGCGCGAGCGCGGTCGCCTCGTCGTTGAGCCGGCGGGCCGCGTCGACGTCGCGGATGTCGCACATGAGCCTGCCCATGCAGGCGACGTCGATGGCGCGCAGGCTCGAGGGCGCGTCCCCGATCAGCGCCGCCGCCCGCTCGTGCGAACGCATCGCCTCACCGGTCTTCCCCTCGACACGCTGCGAGATGCCTAGCCGCACCCACGCCGCCGCGCGGATGGACGCCGGCATGCTCGCGTCCTCGATGACCCGCGTGGCGTGGCCGGACGCTTCGTCGAAACGGCCGCGCGCGACCAACGCCTGATGGAGCGCCAAGCGCGCGACGGCGCGGGTCGACGGCGGCGTCGCGGCATCGTCCAGCGCCTCGGCCAAATCCGCCTCGGTGGCCGCGGTGGAGACGCCGAGGAAGATCAGCGCCCCGGCGAGGTCGACGCGCGCTTCGGTCTCCGCGCTGTGGTCCAGCGCCCCGACGAGATTGTCCGCGTCTCGCCACATCGCCCCGTGCGCGCTGGTCTCACGGAAGCGCTCCAGCAAGAGGCGGGAGCGCGTGAAGCGAGCCGCCCGCTCGCGGAAGAAGCTCGCGTGCGCGTCCAACGCGTTCTCGCGGTCCTCGCCGCCGAGCGTCCTCGCCGCGAACTGGCGGATGCTCGCGTAGAGCCCGAGGCGCCCCTCACCGGCGGCGTACACCAACGACTTCTCGCGCAGCGCCGCCAGCACCTCGATGGCCGGGCTCTCGATCGCCGCCGTCTCCAGCACGCGCTCGGCGGCCCGCACCGGGAAGCTGCCGGCGAAGACCGAGCAACAGGCTAGCGCGCGCCGCTCCTCGTCCGAGAGCAGCTCCCAGGACCAACGGATCGCGTCGGCGAGCGTCTCGTGCCGGGCGTGGCCACGCTTTCGGATCGCCAGCATGTCGTCGCCGCCACGGAGCCGCTCGGCCAGCTCGGCCGGCGAAAGGAGTCGCGTCCGCGCCGCCGCCAGCTCGATGGCCAGCGGGATGCCGTCCAGGTGCCGCACCACCTCGGCCACGGCCTCCAGATTGTCGCCCGGGCTCGCGCCGGCGTCGCGGGCGCGCTCCAGGAAGAGCCGCACCGCCTCCGAGGTGGCGAGCTCCTCCACCGCGCCCGGCTCGGGCACCGCCAGCGGCGTCAGCTCCAGCACCCGCTCGCCGTCGACGGCCAGGCGTTCACGCGAGGTGACCAGGATCGAGAGCTCGGGCGCGGCGCGGGACCATTCGACGACCGAGGGCGCCGCGGACGCGAGCTGCTCGAAGTTGTCCAGCACCAAGAGCGCCGGCCCGAGCGTGGCGAGCCACTCACCGACCTCCTCGGGCGCGTTGGCCGCCTTGCCGAAGAGGGCCATGACCTGCGCCGCGAGCTCGGCCTCGGTGCGCTGATTCGAGAGGTCGCAGAACCAGCCGGGGAGGCGTGCCTGCAGGCGCTCGGCGGCGTGCACGGCGAGGCTGGTCTTGCCGATCCCGGGCGGGCCCAGGACCGTGACCAGGCGCCCCTTCTCGACGAGCCGGCAGAGCAGCTCCACCTCCGCGCTGCGCCCGACCAGCGCGCGCACCGGCGGAAAGCGCACCAGCCTCGAGGGCGAGCGGCGGAAAGGGACCAGCGTCTGCCGGGCGGGAGCGGCCATGGTCGATGCGGCAGCTTAACAGTCCGGCAGAGCGCCGTTCACGCCGATCTTTCACAGGCTTTAACTGGTTCGAACGGGCGACTCGGCGAATCGTCTGGCCCATGAATCGCCTCGACACCTTCCTCCGCGCGCTGGCCACGTTCGCCCTCCTCAGCGCGTGCTCCGGCCCGGCCTCCTCCGACGACGGAGGCTCGACGCCTCCGGACGGCGGCTCGACCACCGACTCCGGGACCGGCACCGACGCCGGCCCGCCGGACGCCGGGCCCGGCACCTACGCCGACGCCATCCGCGCCGCGCACTGGGTGCAGCTCCCCCACGGGCCCACCGTCAGCGGCGGCGCCAAGCAGGACGACGTGTTCTGGCTCGACGGCCAGCGCGGCTTCTTGGCTAGCGGCCCGCGCGCGCAGGTCTACGCCACCACCGACGGCGGCCAGACCTGGTCGTCGATCCTCACCAACGCCAGCGCCTACTTCCGCGCCGTCCTCTTCACCGACGACCAGCACGGCTTCGTCGGCAACATCGGCGCCGGGCTGGACTCGTCGATCAGCGACGCGAACGTCATCTACCAGACCGACGACGGCGGGAGCACCTGGACGCCGGTGACCTCGATCACCGGTCCGGCACCGCAGGGCATCTGCAACTTCACCTCGGTGGACGCCGATCACCTCTTCGGGGTCGGCCGCGCCAACGGGCCGGCGCACCTCTTGGCCTCGAGCGACGGCGGCGCGTCGTGGACCTCCACCGATCTCGCGCCCTGGCTGATGATGGCCATCGACGCCCACTTCTCCTCGCCCACCGAGGGCCTCGTGGTCGGGATGAACCTGGACGGCCACTGCGCGGCCATCCGCACCGAAGACGGCGGCGCCACCTTCGACGAGGTCTTCACGTCCACCACGCCGGGCAGCCTCGGCTGGAAGATCCAGTTCCCCTCGGACAGCGTCGGCTACATCGCGGTCCAGGACACGACCGGCGGCCCGGGGACCTTCGGCCGCACCCACGACGGCGGCGCCACCTGGGAAGAGCTCCCGCTGCCGGCCACCGGCGCCTACCCGGCCATCGGCGTCGGGTTCATCACCGAAGAGATTGGCTGGATGGCGCCCGAAGATCCCTCGCTCCCGGTCTACCGAACCTTCGACGGCGGCGACACGTGGGAAGAGGACCCGGATCTCCAGGGCCCCATCAACCGCTTCCGCTTCATCGACGCCAACACCGCCTACGCCGTCGGCGCCGCGGTGTGGAAGCTCGAGGTCGGCTTCGGTGGATGACGCGCCCCACGCCCGCCGGGCCGGTGCCGCGTCGAGCCAGCGCGCGGCCCGGTGCGCCGCGCTCGTCTCGCTCCTGCTCGCCGCGTGCGCCGAGCCGTCCGGTCCCCCGATGCGCGACGCCGAGGCGCGCGACGCCGAGGCGCGCGACGCCGAGGTGCGCAATGCCGAGGTGCGCAATGCCGAGGTGTGCAATGCCGAGGCGCCGCTGACCTACCCGCCCGGTCCCTACGCCATCGAAGTGGACGGCACCCTGCCGGACCTGACGTTCGAGGGGGTGGACGAAGACGGCGCGCCGGCCTCGATCGCGCTCCGCGACTACTACGCGCCCGACGACCCCGCGCCCGACTTCCATGCGCCCGAGCGGCGAGAGCTGCTGATGGTGGTGGTCAGCGGCGGGCTCTGGTGCGGCACCTGCCGCTGGCCGGCGCAGCACGCGGGCGAGCTCCTCGACGCCGACGCCGCTGCGAGGACGCGGCGCTTGGATCTGGTGATCGGCGACCGCGACAACGCCCCGGCCGACGCCCGTGCGGCGGCGGGCTGGCAGCGCACCATCGAAGGCGCGCGCGTCGCGGTCGGCGCCGACCCGCAGTATCGGCTGGGCAGCCTCCTCGACGGACCGCGCACCGCGCTCCCGCTCTTCGTCCTGGTCGACGCCGCCACCATGCGCGTCGTGGAAGCGCTCTCGAACCCGGCGCCCGCCGAGCTGCGCGTTCACGTCCATCGCGCGCTGGCCGCCCTCGACGGCGAGGAGCCCGAGCCCGCGCCGGAGCCGGCGCTGGTCGACGGCTTCTTCCACGAGAACGAGTGGGAGCTGCTTCGAGCGACCACCCTCCCCGGCGCGCCGCCGCCCGATCCGACCAACTCCGCCGCCGACTCGCCCGAGGCCGCCGCGCTGGGCCGCGCGCTCTTCGCCGACGCCGCGCTCTCGCCGAGCGGAACCGTCGCCTGCGCCACCTGCCATCGGCTCGACCGGAGCCTCTCGGACGGCCTCGCTCGCGCTCGCGGCATGCGCGAAGGAGACCGCCGAACGCCGAGCATCGCCCTCGCCGCCCACGCCCGCTGGCAGTTCTGGGACGGCCGCGCCGACAGCCTGTGGGCGCAGGCCCTCGGCCCCTTCGAGAGCCCGGCCGAGATGGGATCCTCGCGCGTGTTCGTGGTGCGCCGCGTGCTCAGCGCCTACCTCGACGCGTACCGCGCCGCGTTCGGAGACGCGCCCTCGCCGGACGGCTGGCCCGCGGAGGGCATGCCCGGCGATCCCGCCTACGACGCGCTGCCGGCGGCAGAGCGCGACGCCATCACCCGGGTCTTCGTGAACACCGGCAAGGCCATCGCCGCGTTCGAGCGCACCTTCCGCGTCGAGGCCAACCCGCTCGACCGCTACCTGGCGGGCGACCTCGACGCGCTCGATCCCGAGCAGAAGTACGGCCTCCACGTCTTCGTGCGCAGCGGCTGCATGCAGTGCCACTGGGGCCCGCGCCTGACCGACGACGCCTTCCACGTGATCCGCATGCCGACAGGCCGGCGCGACGGCCGCGCAGACCGCGGGCGCATCGACGGACTCGAGGCGTGGCGCGCGAGCGAGTTCCGGGGCGACGGCAGGTGGAGCGACGCGCCGGTCACGCGCGACGTGGCCGACCACGCGCTCGTCGGCCAAGAGCGAACACCCCCGCTCCGCGGCGTCGCGGACGGCGCCTTCTTCGGCCACGGCGGCGCGCTCGGGCACCTCTCCGACGTCACCAAGCTCTACGGCACGGGAGGCGTTCCCGAAGACGATTCCTCGAGCGCCGGCGAGCGCGAGCCCTGGATTGGCCGCTTCGGCGAGACCGTCCAGTGGGGCCTCGTCCCCTTCCTGCGCGTGCTGAGCGCACCGATCGCCACCCGCTGACCCAGGCAGCGCGGCCGCTCGCGCGGTGCGTTCCTTTTGCCGTGAAGAACTGCGGCACCCGCCATCACGGCGTCGCAGCTCAGCCCGCGAGAAGAGACACGACCCGGTGCGTGACCGAGGAGGGCGCGTGCTCCGTTTTGGGGCGCTCGTTTCGACCGGCGCCGCGATCTCGATACCGCGCCTGTGGCAACCTCCAGATCCATGGAGGGCGGAATGGCAGATCGATGGCGAGTCTCGGCGGCAGTGCTCGCCACCATCTCGCTCCTTTCGGGTGCTTCGCTTCCCACGCCGGACCCGGGCCCGACGGCGGGTCGGGAGTGCTGAGCCTGCGCATTCCCTCCGTCCATGCCAGCACGTGACGCTGCCATCACGGCTGCGCGTTGGGCGTGGACGCCTCGCTGGAGCTGCACGTCGAGGGCATCGGCGGTTCGACACCGATCCCAATGCGGGTGACCGATCTCCTCTTACAGGCGAGCAGCGGCAGGACCGTCCGCTTCGCTTCGAGCGGCTCGCTGCAAGTGAATGGTGCCGCACTCGATGGAAGCTTCACGGTCCCAGGTGAGGGTTCGGTTGCTTCAAAAACGAACCTGGGCACGGTTGCTGTTGATCTTTGGGCGGTTCACTTCGGTTGCTTGTCACGGGAACCCGCACTGACTCGAGTACGTACGCGAGAGCGACTCCTCCGTGCAGAGAGTGTCCGCATCTCCCGCGTAAACGTCGTCCATCGCGCAGTAGCAAGGATAGCCAGGTGGACAAACGACAGTGTAGGAGTGCCCGTTGCAGACGGAACCCCACGTACAGCCGCCCGGAAAGGTCGCGCCGCCGTAGGGCACGCACGGGGTGGGGGCGCCGCCGTCTCCGTACGTCGTCACGGAGCCCGGAAATTCGCAGCCCTCCACGAACATGATCGCCTTGGTTTGTGTGTCGTCGCCACCAGCCCCGGTGACGGTCCCTCTGCTTTGGCCGTCGAAGTGGCAGCTGCAGTGGGGCCCGCTGCAGTCCATCTCGTAGAGGTGGTCTTCGCAGCCTCGCTCGCAGTGGTAACCGTCGGCCCTGTCGTCGCAACGGAGGGGCGCCCACGCGCAGGGCGCGGTCAGATTGTGTCCGGGCCCCGCGTCGTACGGCGGGCTGCACGCCGGCTCGCACCACGTGGTGTCTCCTCCACATCCGGCAACGAGCGTCGCCGCGAGCCCCCCGAGAGCGAATAGATACGCCTTTCCCATCCCGATACCGCCTTCCTCATCCGTCAGCACGCACGACCGACCCCGAGCTGAGTCAACCTGTGCCTCTCGGACGAGCCGGCGTCCTACGCAACCAGCGTGCCGCGTTCGAGGATCGCCGCTACTCGACGAGGTCTCCGGCTGAGCATCAGTCGACCGCGAGGCGGCCCGTCGGGGCCTGCCACTGGGCGCGCGTGCCAGGCAATCCGTCCGAGGCAGGCAATCCGTCCGACGTGCTCGTGGACCCGAGCGCCGATCCTGGCACCGCAAGCGGCGACCGAGGCAGATCTCTCCCGGCGCGTCGTAGCCCTCGTGCGCGAGCAGCGTGTTGAGCGCGCGGCTCGTCTCCCCGTGCACGATGCGGAGGAACTCCGGGAGGTTGTCGCTCGAGGCCGTGACCCGCGTGTGGTGATGCGTGACGACGTCGTGGGAGGCGTGGATCGCCACGCCCGTCTTCACCTGCGCCACGGCGAGGAACCACAGCCGGATGTTCTCGACGAGCGGATGCCACGGCGCGAGGAACGCCTTGCGCATCGTCGTGCGTCGCGTGAGCGCGACCGTCGCGCCGCGCACGTAGATGCCGGGGTGGCTCACGCATGCGGGTCACACCAAAAGGCGTGCCGGACGGACACCCACCTGATTCCGAGGGGGTTACGGCGATCGATCGGCGGACCCGGCGGCGGACCGCCGGCGGCCGCCGCCTCGCTCGGAGCCAGCTGGCCAGACTTTCGAGCACGTCGGACCGATCAGGTGCGTGCTCTGGGAGTGGATTTTGTGATAATATCAATGTGTTTGTCGGATGCCTTGGAGTTTTGTCGTCTGAGACGCGCGGCCCGCTAAACCCCAGATCCGGGTAGCAAAGGAAACTTCCATGCTGGATGCGTCTTTCAGTGCTTGTTCACAAACCAATCGGGAAGGTCAAGAGTGAAAAGAAGAACTTTCTTGAAGCTGTCAGACACGACCGCGCGCTCGGTGTCCGCTCTAGCGGGGATGCCGGCCGAGGTACTGGCGAGCGATGGCGGGCGGCCAGAATATTCGACGTTCGGAGAACTCCCTCAGCCCAGGAAATTCGGAAGACGAGTGGCGATTTTTGGAGGTGGTGTCAGCGGTTTGACAGCGGCACACGAACTTCTGGATCAGGGCTTTGAAGTGTCTCTCTACGAAGCCAACGATCGTTTGGGCGGCAAGGTCCGGTCCATGCCGGTGCCGGGAACGGATCGCAACGGTTCAGAGCCCCTTCCGGGCGAACATGGGTATCGCATTTTCGGAACCTTTTACAAACACACTCAAGATATCATGAGGAGGATTCCTTATCCGGGCAATCTCGACGGGGTTATCGATAACTTGGTACCGCTCCAGAATAGCTATTACATGCGAACGGACGCTCCCGACCTCGGCGCTTTCAAGCTTCCCGAAGACTTTAATGACTGGAAAGAAATGATTCGAGCCTTCTTTGGAGAAGAGCCCGACATACCTGCGCGCGAGGTGGTTGATTACCTGCGAAGAATATCGAGGGTCCTGAGGTCGAGCGATATCCGAAGATACGAGCAGCTGGAGGAGGTATCCATCTGGGACTATCTGGAAAGCGATTCCAAATCCAAGAATTTCCAGGACCTGTTCGGAAATGGAATGTCGAGCTTGATCCAGGCCGTTCGCGGAAGGGACGCTTCAGCTCGGACCTTTACGCTTTCGATATATGCTTTCTTTTCCGAAATGTTGACCGGAAACAGAAGCACCACGGATATCCTGAAGGGCCCCACGAGTGAACTGTGGGTTTCGCCATGGGTAGAATTTCTGGAGTCTCGAGGGCTTCGGATCCATTACTCGCACCGATTGCAGTCGCTCGAAACGCGAGACGGAAATATCCGGGGTGCTATTGTTGCGGATCAAGACAATCGGGAGCACGCGGTTCAGAGTGATTATTACCTCTGTGCGCTTCCGCCGGAAGTAACGTCGAAATTGATGACTGAAGACATGATCGCCCTGGATCCCCAGTTAGGGCGAATCAAGGATCTCCGGACTGCCTGGTTGACGGGGATTCAATTTCTATTTTGACCGCCCTCTGCCTTTTCAGCCTGGGCCACAACTATTCGTGAACTCCCCCTGGTCGATTTCAATGATGTCGCAAACCGGCATCTGGGCTCGTGGGATTGATGAGTATAGTGACGGATCCTACAAGGGATTTGTGTCACTGATCATCTCGGAGTGGGGGAAGGAGGGGATATTGTATGGAAAAGAAGCAACTCAATGCTCCCAAGCTGAAATCGTCGATGAAGTGTGGGCGCAGATGAAAGCCCATTGGGACGAGGGTTTGGTGAAGGAAGTCGAACAGGCAGAGCTCCTCGATGTTCATTTCGAGCCGGGGCTTAGATTCGAACCCGATGGCATTCACTACGACGAGCCACTGTTCATCAACACAAAGGGCAGTTGGAAAAACCGGCCTACTACGAGTACCCGGATTGGAAACTTCGTTCTGGCCGGAGATTATACTCGAACGTTCGCGGATGTTGCGTGCATGGAGTCGGCATGCGAGAGCGGCAAGCGTGCGGCAAACGTCATTCTTGCTTCGGAGGATTTGACGGATAGATACGTCGAGATTCATCCGCTAGGCGAGCCCGTGATCTTTCGCCTGAACCGCAAGTTCGACGAGTGGATGTACAAGCATTGGGGCTGATTCGCGCTACGGGACACACCTCGGGCCGAGGCTCGAATCCAGCCCCCGTAGGTCGGGTCCACGAACGCTGGCCGCACCCGGCCCCGGCGCGCGCGTTTCCGGTCAGGTGGTTCGCGAACCGCCCGGACATCGGTCGGCGCCGGTCCGCATCCCCCGGGGCAGCCGGCTCAGGTCCACGTCGTCATCCGGCCAGAAGCCATGGTCGCTCGCGCTTGTTGCTTTGCGTCGCCGGTCCCACTTCGGTCGGTGGGCCCGCGACCTTCGCGCATCAGGCTGGCTTCGCATCCAGGCCGGCAGCCTCGACACGTCGACGGCCTCGTCCACGTGCTCAACGTCGGCCGGAACGGGCTGCGCGCGAACTGAACGACCGGCGCTTTCCTCTTCGGGGGCAGGACCAGCTCGCCCGCCAGGCCGCTGTGACGCACGGTGCGTGAGTCGTAGAGGAAGGCCAGCCGTTCGCCGTTCCCCGCTGCGCCGTCGGTCACGTCCGTGTAGACGGCCTTCCACCACGGCCCGAGCAGGGTGCGTAGCCGCGTGAGCTCCGAAAAGGTCGGCGCTGACTTCCTGCACGGCGACGAGGTCGAAGCGGGAGAGGCTCTCGGCGATGTACGCCAGCGCTTCGTCGCTCCGGCCACCCTGCTTGCCCTTGCCGAAGTCGCGAATGTTCCAGGTCGCGAGCAGCAGGCAGTCGCCGACGGTCTTCGGCGGGATGGATGCGCTCAGGCCTTCACGGAGACGCATGAGCCCCTGCGCGATGCGGGGGCCGTCCGCGCCGCTGACGATCTCTCGGTAGTCCACGCTTCGTCTCTCCCGGTGAGCAACGCCCCTCCGGCGCGCGAGGGCACCGGAGGGGCGAGCGGGTCAGTTCCTGCGTTCAGCTCGTCGCTCCCCCGCCGCCGCCGGTGGGGCCGCCGCCGGTGGGACCGCCGCCGGTGGGACCGGCACCGGAACCGCCGCCGCCACCACCGTTGTCCTCGGTGTCACGCGCCGCCGCCCGGCCGTGGATGCGCCGGTACTGCTTGGACGACGGGCCGAGGGCGCTGCGGACGACGCGTTTGAAGCGCAAGAAGGCGTCGTAGGTCGGGCCGTACGCTTCGGCGCGCTTCTCCTTCGCTTCCGACAGCTTCTTGCTCGCGGCGATCGCCTCCTCGATGTTGCGGACGACGTCCGGGCCCTTCGTGCCCAATGGGCCGGACAAGATGCCGTCCGCCCAGGACTCCCCCGTGTGATCGTCGACGAGATCGATCAGGTCTTCGACCGCATGGGTCTTGTCGACGTCCGTCGGCAACCGGGAGAGCGCCTCCGGAAGGACCAAATCCGGGTAGTAGGCCGCGAGGACCGCGCGCGCCGTCGCGTACGGCTCCGACAGCGCATCGAGCGCTTCGGTCGCTTCCCGGTTCTCCTTCGCCCACTGAGACTCGGCGTCCACGACCCCGGCATCCAGCACGAGGTACGGCTCGGCCTTGGGCTTCAGGATGTCGTTGTACACGCTGACCACCGCGGCGTTCATGTCCGGCTCCAGCGCGATCTCCTCCGAACGCCACAAGAAGCGCCGGAAGAGCGACAGGTTGATATTCGCCACCCCAATCCTCCTTTCAGGGGACGAACGTGCCCCCCACGAAAGAAGCTCTCTCAGCGTGGACACTGTGTCAACCCACCACACCCAGCGCCTTCACGAAGCTCGCTAGCCGCAGCGCACGCGGCGCGCGCCCCCCTCGGCGTCTCGGGCGGCAATCCTGCGAGGAGCGCCTCCACCCAGACGCTCGACCGCGCCACCGGACCGAACGCGATCAATCTCCTCGCCGGGGAGTGATTCTCGTACTCGCACCCGCGAGGTACGGCCCGCATCTCGCACCGGCACGAGTGCCTTTCGCGTCGGCACGAGTGCAACCGGCACCGGCACGGCTGCAACCGGCACCGGCACCACTGCAAATCGCACCGGCACGACTGCAACTCCGACCGGCACGGCTGCAACCGGCACCGGCACGGCTGCAACCGGCACCGGCACCACTGCAAATCGGCACCGGCACGGCTGCAACCGGCACCGGCACGGCTGCAACTGGCACCGGCACGAGCTGCAAATCGCATCGGCACGGCTGCAACTCGCACCGGCACCACTGCAACCGGCACCGGCACGGCTGCAACCGGCACCGGCACGACTGCAACCGGCACCGGCACGGCTGCAACCGGCACCGGCACGGCTGCAACTCCGACCGGCACGACTGCAACTGGCACCGGCACGAGCGCAATTCGCACCCGCACGAGTGCAACCGGCACCGGCACGGCTGCAACTCGGACCGGCACGTAGCCCGCCTCCGCAGGCTCGTCGCACGAACCTTCATTGAGCGACGTTCATCGCGGCTCGTGCCCGGTCGCCCCATCTGTCGATGCGCAGTTGCCGTTGTTCAGGCCCGGCGACCCGACCGCTCTCGAACCGTCGCCTGCCCCAGACGCGATCGCTGGCCGTGGCTTCTGAAGCGGGTGTTCGCGGTCGACATCGAGGCCGGCCGCGGCGGGCGATGTCGCGGGGGATCATGGGCTCGCGGAGAGCTTCCTACGGCGTAGGGTCGGCCTCGCGTCGACCGGCGGCCGTCTCGGCGCCGTCGTTTTCACCCGCTCGGATGTCTGGTCCGCGGTGACAGCGCCACATGCGGCGACCCGCACCGCACCAACCAGCAACGCACCAACCCGCAACGCACCAAACAGCACCTCTCCGGTTCGCTGTGCGCATGACGACCCGATTATTTGCGGCCGTGGCGTCCACGTGCACCATGCGCGCATGGGAGGCTCCATGAAACGCAGAAACGCCATCGTCATCGCGCTCGCCGCGCTCTTCGGTTTCGCCGTCGCTTGCGCGACCGGAGGTGGGCTACGCCCGCTCGTCGCACAGGCCCCGGTGCCGGGGCAGTTCCACGAGTGCATCGCCGTCACGGTGTGGCTCGGGCAAGGACGCGCGCTCAACAGCGGACAAATGCCTCAACCGGTCACGGTCCCGCCCGGGTGGACGCCCGTGGGGGGCGGTGGCAACGACGCCGGCTCCTTCATGTTCCTCTGCCACTGAGGCCAGCGCGCTCTCGCTCGCTCTCCGCCGCCGCGTGTCGCGAACACGTCTCGCCAGCGCATCGGCCCACGGCCACGCGGTCCCGCCGAGCACAGGCGGGGCCGCGGCGCGCCCTGGCACGTCGATCGCACCGCGAACGGAGAGGAGGCGCGAATGGACTTCTTGCGAATCATCCTGGCGCTGATCCTCCCGCCGCTCGGCGTCTTCCTCCAGGAGGGGCTCGGCAAGCGGTTCTGGATCAACGTCGTGCTCACAATCCTCGGCTACTTCCCAGGCGTGATCCACGCCGTCTACGTCATCGCCAAATACCCCGAGCACGAGCGCTTGCCCGGGCACGCGTGAGCACCGGTCCACGCGAAGGTCGCCCCCTTCACAGGCTTTCGCGAATGCGACGTGATGCCGAGCGCCCCGAGAGGGAGCGCGTTGCATCCCGCCGGGCGGGCGGTCAGCGGGTGGACGCCTCGGCGGGTGGGCGGACGAGGCGGGCGCTGACGGCGACGAGGAGGACGGCGAGGGTGCCGAAGACGAGGATGTTCTCGTTGACGCCGAGGATCTCGATGTGGTGCTCGGGGTCGCGGATGGTGCCGCCGTAGAGGTCGGCGAGGACGACCGCGGTCCAGAAGCCGCCGAGGAGGGAGGTGGCCTGCCAGAGCGCGCAGAGGCGGAGGACGGCGAGGTCCGGGGGGCGACGCCAGAGGTAGTAGAGGTTGACGACGCCGGATCCGACCATGAACGCGATCGCCCACATGAAGTGGAGGCGGGCGTGGCCAGGCCAGGTGGGGTTCAGGAGGTGGGACGCGTTGGCGTCGCGGAGGAAGGGGCCGAAGAAGAGGATGGCGCCGATGAAGGTGAGGACGAGGCGGGCGCGGCTCATCCAGGGCGGGAGCGGCGCGGCGACGGTGGGGGCGGTGGGCGAGGGCATGGCTCAGGCTCCGGCGAGGGCTTTGGTGAGGATCGACTGGAGGAGGGCGGCGCTCGGTCGGACACCGGCGCGCTGGCGCCAGGCGACGTGGCCGTCGGGGCGAACGAGGAGGGCGCCGTCGCGGTCGAGCTCGGCGTGGCGGTGGACGGCGGCGTGGTCCGGGAGGGGGAGGTCGGCCTCGGCGAGGGGGCGGATCTGGACGGCGAGGTGCGCGGCGGCCGCTTCGAGGTCGGCGCGCTCGGCCGGCGCGAGCTCGCAGGCGGCGCCGAGGAGGAGGGTGGCGCGGCGGTCGTCGAGGAGGGTGTGACTCGACCGACGGGCAGCAGCGTCGAGCCAGAAGTGAGGGAAGCGGGCGCCGGGTCGAGTGGTGGGGTGGTAGGCACGGACGGGATCGCCAGCGGGGGATGGCGGGGTGCCGTCGGCGATCAGGGCGCCGCGCTCGTAGGCGAGGCCGAGGTCGAGGCCGAGGCGGTCGAAGTGGGGGATCTGGCGGTCGACGGCGGCGCGGACGCGAAGGGCGAGCTCCGGGCGGCGACGGTGGCGGCGGAGGAGTGCGAGGGCGAGGCCATCGACCCGCCGGCGGAGCCAGGCGCGGAGGGGCGCGGGGAGGAAGGCGAGGCCGGCGAAGCGACGGGCGATCGCGTGGTGGGCGCCGGGGTCGACGCCGAGGGCGCCGAGGATCTCGTCCATGCGCTCGAAGTTGGCGCGGCTCTCGTCGCAGAGGGTCTGGACGACGGGGCGGCGCTCGACCTCGTAGGTGTCGAGGAGGGGATCGCCGGCGCGGCCCTGGAGGACGGCGGCGAGCTTCCAGGCAAGGTTGTGGGCGTCGGCGATGCCGGAGTTCATGCCGAGGCCGCCGGTGGGGGGGAAGCGGTGGGCGGCGTCGCCAGCGAGGAAGACGCGGCCGACCCGGAAGCGCTCGGCGACCTGAGCGGTCATCCGCCAGGGGCTGGTCGAGGTGATAATGAGCGGGAGGTCGGGGTCGCCGACGGCGTGGCGGATCCGGGTGCGGAGGGCGGCTTCGTCGAGGTCCTCGGCGCGCTCGTGCGGGGTGGCGACGAGGGCGTGGTAGACCCAGCGGCGCTCGATGTGGTGGGCGATGAGGACGCCGGGGGCGCGCGGGTGGTAGACGAAGTAGAGCTTGCCGCGGGTGGTGACGTGGCGAGAGAGGTCGGCGTCGAAGGCGACGCTGACGAAGTCCTGGAGCTTGGCCGGGCCGATCATGCGGACGCCGAGAGCGGCGCGGGCGCGGCTGCCGGCGCCGTCGGCAGCGATGACGTAGCGGCTGCGGATCCGTAGGGGGCTGCCGGCCTCGTCGTGGGCGTCGGAGACGACGGCGTCGCCGTGGTCGATGAAGGCGCGCCAGGTGTGGCCGTGGCGGACGTCGACGCCCGCGGCGGCGACGTGGCGGGCGAGGATCCGCTCGAGGTCGACCTGCGAGAGGTTGAGGTAGCCGGTGGGGGTGGTGAGGTGGGCGCGGTACTTGTCGGCGCCGGGCAGGGCGCGGAGGTCGATGGCCCCGAATTCACGATCGAGGGCCTCGCAGAAGAGGATCCGTGAGGCGTCGGCGTCGTCGGCGGCGGCCGGGGCGAGGTCGTCGTAGGGGACGCCGAGCGCGGCCAGGATCTCGAGGGTGCGGCCGCTGACCTCGTGGGCCTTGGGGTGGGATTGGGGCCCGCGCTGGCGCTCGAGGACGATGGTGGCGACGCCCTGTCGCGCGAGAGCGAGGGCGGCCACCATGCCGGTGGGGCCGCCGCCGATCACGAGGACGTCACATTCGAGCTCGCGCATGCGAGGGACGCTAGCAGCGGGCTTCGAGGCGGGATGGCCGAAGACGGTCCCCCCTGGCTACGATCCGGACAACGGACGATGGGATCGGCCGAAGCCGCCATTGAAGCGCGCCTCGTGCGTGCGGCCATCGAGGACGACCCCTGCGCGCCGCGCGTAGCAGGGGAAGTCGGGGAGCGCAGCGATGGCCGCCGCCCGCGGAGACCCGCTACCGCCGGGCCGCTGGTCCGCTCTCGTCGTGCCGCGGCACCGGCATCGCGCTCAGAACGACAGGTCGCGCAGGTATGTGGTGCCGTCGCGCACGTAGAGGAGCGCGCCCTCACCGGTCTCCGGGTTGGCGTCCACCCGCAGCTTCGCGCCCGCGATGGGGTCGCTCTCAATCATCGACTCGTCCGAGGAATCCCGCACCTCGAGCTGACCGGAGCCCGAAGCGTCGAGGTAGGCGAGCAAGAGGTGCGCGCCGTCGTACGCCAGCGAGGGGCTGCGGTTCGCGTACGCCACTCCACCGGCGACCACGGTCGGTGCGCCGAGCGCGCCGCTCGTGGACACGGTGCGCAGGACGATGTCGGAGTCCGTTCCGTTCGGCGCGACGTAGGCGAGGTGATAGCGCGCGCCGTCCCACACCAACCCAATCTCCGAGTAGCCGACGGTCGGGCCGACCTCGATGCGCGCCTGCAGCACGTCGAGGGCCGGTGACCACCGCGCGAAGAAGAGGTACGGCGTGCTGTCGCCGGTCGAACGCTCGATGTTCCAGGCCACGGCATAGCCGCTTCCGTCCCAGATGGCGCGCGTCGTCGCCGCCTCCCGCGTGTCGCCGTGGCCGGTGGAGAGCGCGGTGTGCGAGGTGGCCGAAGCGCCGTCCGCGAACGCCATGTCGGCGGTGATCTCGCGGAAGTAGAGCACCGAGTAGCTCACGAAGAACGCGCCGTAGCTCGTGCCGTTCCAGGCGGCCGAGGGGGAGCCGGTCTGACCGCTGTTGGCGCCACGGGAGCCAACCGTCGACCACCGCGCCCGAGGAATCCCAGGTCCGCATCCGCACGCAGCTCCACCCGGAGCCGGTCCCGAACCCGCCGCTGTCGGGGCACGCGTAGTAGTCCATCGCGTAGAAGCGCGAGCCGTTCCAGCCGACCGCCGTGCGCGCCGCGCCGCGGTAGTACTCGGGCCAGGTGGTCTCGCTGTGCACGGTCCCGCCGGTCGAGCGGACAATCGCGACCTCCTCGTCGCTCGCCGTGCGCCCGTCGCGCGACCAGACCAGCCTGCCGGCGGGGCCCACCGCGAGGTCGGGGGAGTTCGCATCGACCGCTTCGAGCGGCACCTCCCAGCCGAGGTGCACCGCGGGGCCCGGCGGCTCGGTGCTGGCCGCGAGCGCGAAATCCTGCACGCTCGCGCTGCCCGACGTCACCGTGACGGACGCCTCCATCGCGTCGTAGCCGCGGGCCTCGGCGGCGATGCGATAGGGCTCCGAGGCCGCCGGCAAGCTGCCGCGGAACGTGTAGTCGCCGGTCGGACCGCTGCGCACGCGCGCCAAGCCGCCGTTCGCCAGCACGGTCGCCCCGGCGATGGGCATGCCGCTCGCCGCGTCGGTGATCGTGCCCGCGACGTTGCCGACGCCGGGATCGGCGCCGATGCGCACCTGGTAGTGCGCCACCGTGGGCGAGGAAATCCGCCCGAGGCGGTCGACGTCGACGATGTGGAAGAACCAGACTCCGTCGGGCTGGTCCGAGAGCAAGAGCATGTGCCGGTCGTCGAAGGTGCCGCTCGCCGCGTCGGGCACGGTGTCGGCCTGGTGATCCCACGCGTAGAAGTAGCCGGTGAACATGGACGCCGGCACGCCGCTCGGATCGGTCCACGCGAGGTACACGGCGCTCGGTCCGCCCCACGCCGTCTCGTCTGGGTGGCTGCTCGACGTGACGTCCGGCGCGCGCACGTTGAGGTGGATGACGAGCTGCTCGTCGTAGGTGCCGACCTCCGAGTCGGCGTTGACCGAGACGACGCGCACGACGTTGTCGCCGGGGCCGAAGCTCGACGCCGGCAGCACGATCGACTCGGTCGAGCGGAAGGTGCCGGCGGCCGGGCTCGGCGTGGTGTCGCCGACGCTGACGTAGTAGCCGTGGACCGAGGCGAAGGGCCGATCCCAGGTGATCACGACGTCGTCTTCCGAGAGGTTCCAGTAGCCGCCGCTCGGGTAGGTGGGCGACTCGATGGGCGTCGGCGGCATGACCGACACGATTCCGTCGTGCGTGCCCGTGTTCGCGAATGCGCTGCCGTAGAGCGCCGCGTCGAGCGTGGTGCCGGCCGTGCTCCCGCCGGTCTCGATGCCGAGATTGTCGGCCCGCAGGATCGTGCGCGTCGAGCTCACGCTGCCCGAGAGCCGCAGCATGCCGAGCGACTCGAGGAACGCTTCGTCGCCACCCGTCACCGTGCCCGCGACGTCGACGCTCTCGCTCGCGTGGAAGCGCAGCGTGGCGCCGGCGCCGATGGTGATGCTCGCGCTGGCGCTGACCTGCAAGCATCGGGCGCGGATTCTCGAGCGTCTCGCCGTCCGGCACGTGCAGCTCGCCGCCGAGATCGACGTCGACGCAGCCGGCGTAGACGTGCGTGCCGGACAAATCCATGACGGTGCCGTTCAGCGTGAGCTCGGCCTCGACGCATACACTCGACTCGCAGCCCATGTCGCAGGTCTCGCTCGCCGACCAGGACGCGCCGTCGCTGGCGCACGTCTCGCGCTGATCGCCGTTGCAGCGGTCGGCGCCGGCCGTGCACGCCCCGGTGCAGAGCCCGTCCGCGCAGCCGTCGGCGCACACCGAGTCGAAGAGCCAGGCCGTGCCGTCGCGGTTGCACCGCTGGACCGACGTGCGGAAGCAGCGCGTGGCGCCGGGCGTGCACATCGCGGGCGCGTCGGCGCACGCGCCGTCCATGCATCCGATCGCGCAGCTCGTGTCGGCGACCCACGCGCCGCTCTCGCAGCGCTCGACGCCGGACGCGCCGCAGCGGGTCGCGCCACCGGTGCAGCCGGGCGCGCCGCCGTCGCTCGTCCCGCCGTCGGCGGTCGATCCATCCGGACCTGGCGTCGAGCCATCTCGGCCCGGCATCGATCCGTCGCTCGCCGGCACGCCGCCGTCGCCGCCGAGACCGCCATCATCGCCCGACACGCCACATACGCACTCGCCGTATTGGCCGCCGTGACAGAGCTGAGCGCCGGAGCCGCCTCCCGGGCACGCGCACGCCACGCTCATCCCTTCGACGCAGGACGAACCTCCGCACGCCGACGCGAGCGCTCCTGCCAAGAGCGCAATCCCGAGCCCGAGCACCACCTGACGCATCGATTCACCTCCGCCGCCCAGTTCTACGAGCGGCCCCGCGGACTCTTCCCGCCCTCGGGCATCCTCGTTCGGCCCGCGCTACCGAGGCAAGGGCTCCGAGTGGTCGAGGTCCACTTCGGCCTCATCGGGCACGGATCGACAGAGAGGACCGGACACGAGCAAGCTGCTCTGGATCGCGACGATCCCGACCACAGTTCCAGGTGGGGCGCTCCCTCTCCACGGCGGGGTCACGGCGACACCGATTTCACCGCTGCCGTGACGAAGCGGATTCGATGACGCCAGCTGGGCCTGCGTTGCGAGCCACCGAGCCCGAACCACGAATCTCGCATGTGCTCGACCGTCCGTCTGCACGCGCTGCTCACCGGGCTCGCCGCGCTGCCATGCAAGCGTAATCCGGACCCCGCCATGTTTGCGAGACCGAGTGGCTCGGATGAGCGCGTGTGCTCCGCCCGTCGGGGGCGCCGGCGGATACAGGGGAGCGCCGTCCGTTGCAGCGACACCCGCCACCCGGTGGCGCGGAGAGCCCCGGACCGCGTCTCGCCATCAGATTAGAGCGGCACGCCCGACGCGGCCGCCAGTCCGACTCGCAGCTCCGCCGCGCTCTGCTCGAGGGTGAGCCGGCGCAGCGCGGCGCCGAGCGCTCGCCGCTCGATGCGTTGCAGCTCGAGGATGGTGATCGCGCTCGCCGCGAGCGCCTGCTGCGCCGCCTCCACCAGCGCCGCCGCTCGGGTCTCGGCCTCCCGCGCCGTCTCGACCTGCTCGAGCACCCGCGTCAGCTCGCCCACCAGCGCCACCACGTCGCTCTCGGCTTGCTGCAGGCGCGCGGCGTAGCGGTCGCCGGTCTGCGCCATCAGCGTCGTCTCCCGCGCGATCTGCGCTTGGTTGCGGTCGAAGATCGGCAGCCCGAGCGAGAGGATCGGGCCGGTGGAGGCGTTGACGTCGACCTCCTGGTTGACGAACCAGCCGATCCGGATCGGTGGGAAGCCCGACACCCGCTCCCCGTCGAGCGCCGCGCCGTGCGAACGGTAGCGGTGGCGGAGCGCGATCAGATCCAGCCGCCGCTCGGGCAACGCGCTCAGCAAACGATCGGCGTCCGGCGGCGCGAGATCGGCCGACCAGCTCTCCTCGAGCACCGGAGCCCGCCGCGCGCTGGTCCCCATCGCCCGGGACAGCGCGCCCAGCTCGGCGGCTCGCGTCTGCTCGAGGCCCTGCCGGACCAGCCGCGCCTGCGCGAGCGAGAGCTCCGCGTCGCGCAGCTCCACCACCGTCACCGCCTGCTGCTCGCTCGCCGTCCGGAGCGCGCTCGCGCGCGTTTCCCAGCTCTCTTCCATGCGCCGCGCGAGCTCGATGCGCCGGCTCAGGTAGATGGCCCGGATCGCGTGCAGCTCGGCGGCGGTCGCGATCTGCCACTCCTGCCAGGCGACCTCGAGATTGACGGCGGTCGCCGCCTCCTCGGCCGCCGCGCCGCGCGCACGGAGCGCGAAGAGCGGCGTCACGTTCCAGCTCACGCTGGCGCCACCGCCCTGGATCTGCGGGTCGTTGGCCACCCCGAAGGGGCTCGCGAAGGGCGTCGAGAAGTGCCCGTCGAGCTGCGGGTTCGGGAGGATGCCGGCTCGCACGATCTCGGCCTGGGCCAGTCCGCGCTCGGCGCGCGTCACCCGCAAGTCGCGGTTCTCTTCCACCGCCACCCGCGCCGCGCCCGTGGGCGTGAGCGGCCCCTCGGCCGAGCTCTCCGACGCGCGCTGGCGCACCGTCTCCTCCGGGCTCCACGGCTCCGGCATCGACGTCCGGTCGAAGCTCGCCAGCGAAGGCGCGCAGCCGGTCAGCGCCAGCGCCAACCCCAGCCGCAGCCACTCACCCGCCGCCCGAGAGCGAAGAGAGGCCCTCGAGCACGGACTGGCGCCGCACTCGGCGGTCGGCAGTGGAGGGCGCGATTGCACCGCCACCATCGCGGGCTCGAGCCAACGCCTCATGCGGGCTCCACGTTCCGAGCGCGCCAGAGATAGAACGCGGGCACGGCGATCAGGTTGAGCGCGGTGGAGCTGATGAGCCCCGCGCAGACGATGGCGGCCATCGGCGCCTCCAGCTCGCTGCCGGCGGCTTCCACCGAGAGCGCGAGCGGCAGGAGCCCGAAGAACGCCGCACCCGCCGTCATCAGGATCGGCACCAGCCGCTCGCGCGCGGCCTGGAGGATGGCTTCCTCGGCCGAGGTCTCACCGCGCCGCGCCAGGAGATCGTTCTTGTGCTGGACCAGCATGATCCCGTTCCGGCTGATAATGCCGAAGAGGGTCACGAACCCGATCAGCGCCGCCATGCTCAGCCCCTCGGGCAAGGAGAGCGCCGCCACGACGCCGCCCACCATGCCGAGCGGGATGCCCGCCATCACCACGCCCGCGTCGAGCGCCGATCCGAAGGCGGCCCACAGGAAGACGAAGATCACGACGAGCACCACGGCGGTCACCAGCAAGAGGCGCGAGGTCGCGCTGGCCCGCTCGGCCGCCTGCCCGGCCAGCTCCCAGCGCACGCCGGGTGGGAGCGCGACGTGTCGCATCGCAGCCTCGATCCGGTCGGCCACCGCCGTGAGCTCGCCGCGCTCGGCGTCGGCGGTGACCGCGATCATCCGCTGGCCGCCTTCGTGGACGATGGTCGCCGGCTCCGCGCCCGTCCGCACCTCGACCGCCGCCGAGAGAGGGAACGCGCTGCCGCTCCGGTCCAGCACCGGCAGATCGCTCAGCCCGTCGCGCGACGCATCCGGCGCGCCGGCCACCACCACCGGCACCGAGAACCCGCTCGCGGTGCGCACGTCGGAGACCACCAAGCCTTGCCTCAGCGCGGCCGCCGCCCGCACCACTTCCGCGCGATCGAGCCCCGCCACCCCGAGCGCGTCCGGGCGCATCGCCAGATTGGTGGTCGGCACGTCGGTGAGCGCGCCGGTGCTGACCGACTCGATGCCCGGCGTGGCCTCGAGGAGTGTCACCACGTCGCGCGCCGCACGCTGGAGCGCGTCGAGATCGGGACCGCGCAAGCGAACGGCGATGGGCGTGCGCTCGCCCGAGAGGAGCTCGTTGATGCGCTCGCCCAGGAAGTCCTCCACGCCGTAGCGCAGGCCCGGCACCCGCCCGATGCCTTCCAGGATCGTCTCTTCGATGGCGTCGGGCTCGGCCTCCGGCGGCAGGATCAGATTCGAGCTCCATCCGGTGCACCGGCGCCGCGTCCTCGTCCAGGCTGGCCCGGCCGATCCGAGTGGCGATGTGTGGCAGCGGCCCGTTCGCGCGGAGCACCGCGTCGATCCGCGTGGCCAGCCTCGTCGTCTCCTCGAGCGACGTGCCCGGCCACGCCAGGACCTGCGCGATCAGCGCGCCCTCTCGAAACTCGGGCAGGTACCCGCCGCCGAGGAAGGGCACGCCCGCCGTCGCCAGCGCGGCGACGAGCGAGGCCGTGAGGACGACCGCGCCCGGCCGGCGGCGCACCCGCGACAGGGCTCGGTCGTAGATGCGGCGCGCCCACGTGGCCGCTTTGCCCTCCGTCGCGTCGGCGCGCGCGATGCGGGGCAAGAGCAACGCACAGAGCGCAGGGGTCAGCGTGAGCGCCACCGCCAGCGACGAGACCATCGCCAGCGCGTAGGCCTCGGCCAGCGGCGAGAAGATCCGGCCCGTGATGCCGCCGAGCAGCATGATGGGCGCCAGCACCGTGACCACGACGAAGGTCGCGTACACCACCGCGCCGCGCACTTCCGTCGATGCCTCGCGGATCACCTCCATCACCGGCCGCGGCGCCTCGATGGCGGCGTTCTCGCGCAGGCGCCGCCAGATGTTCTCCACGTCGACGATCGCGTCGTCCACGACCTCGCCCACCGCGATGGCCAGGCCGCCGAGGATCATCCCGTTGAGCGTGACGCCGCGCAGGAGCAGCACCGAGACGGCCGCCAGCATCGAGAGCGGGATGGCGGTGAGGCTGATCAGCGCGAGCCTCCCCGAGCGCAGGAACGCGAGCAGGATCACGATGACGAGCACGGCGCCGAGGGCCATGGCGCGGCCGACCGAGACGATCGAGGTGCGCACGAAGTCCGCCTGCCGGAGCACCGGCGCGTGGCGGACGGCGCCGGGCGGCATCGAGGAGTCGAGCTCGGCGATCGCCGCCTCGACCTCGCGGGTGACCCGCAGCGTGTCGGCCCAGGGCAGCTTGTCGACCTGGATGGCGATGGCGGGCCGGCCGTCGTAGAGCGCCGCGCCGACCGGAACGGCCGCGCCCAGCGTCACCTCGGCCACGTCGCGCACCCGGACGGGCACACCGTTTCGGCGCACGATCACCGCGTCGCGGATGGCGTCGAGATCGTCGAGCGAGAAGATGCTCTCGGCGCGGAGCGGCTCGCGGATCGGGCCCACGTTCGCGAAGCCGAGGGGCTCGAAGCTCTGCCCGGCGCCGCCGATCGCCTGCTCCAGCGCGGGCAGGGTGACGCCGTGACCGAGCATCGCCGCCGCATCGGGCCGGACCTCCACTCTCGTGGCGGCGCCGCCGTGCACCGTGACCCGCGCGATGCCCGGGATGGACTCGAGGCGCGGCCGCAGGCGCCACTCTGCGAATCGCCAGAGCGGATCGAGGGCGGCCGGCTCGCGAGGCGTGTAGTCGAAGCGCAAGAGCGCGCCGACCGGCGCTGTGATGGGGCCGAGACGGGGCGCGGGGAGGCCCGCCGGCAACCGGCTCTGGGCCAAGGCCAAGCGCTCACTGACGAGCTGCCTGGCGCGGAACACGTCGGTGTCGTCCTCGAAGATGAGCTCGAGCAGCGCCAGGCCCGGCGACGAGGTCGAGCGCAGGCGCACCAGCTTGGGGGTCGCCAGCAGGATCTCGCTCGAGGGGCGCCGTGACCAGCGTCTCCACCCGGCTCGAGCCCAGCCCGCGCGCCTCCGCCTGCACGGTGACCATCGGCGGCGTGAAGCTCGGCAGCGAGTCGACCTGCGCATCGGAGATCTGCCAGAAGCCGACGGCACTGAGCGCGAGCGCCAGCAGCACCACGAGGTGGCGGTGGCGGATGGAGCCGCGGATCAGCGCGTCGAAGATCGCGTTCACGCGACTCTCCCCGCTCCGCGCGCCGTCGTTCGGAGCTCGCGCCGCGCCCTCGTCCCGAGGTCCGAACCGGCATCCGCAGAGACCCGGTTCGAGCCTCGGGCCGCCGGCCCCAGCAGCTCGATGCGGGTAGCGCGATCGGTCGGCGGTGCGTCATCGCCGTTCACGCCGAGGCGCGAGGCGCAACACCAGGACCGGCGGCGAGGACCGCCGCGAGCCACGTGAACTTGGCGAGGTACCAACCCCGTCACTCCTCGCGCTCGAGGCCGGCGCCGTTCAGCGCGCCGAGGAGCGCGGTCGCGCCCTGGGTGACCACGGTCTCGCCGGCGGAGACGCCCTCGACCAGCGCGCGGCCGACCGCCGAGGCGACCACACGCACCGGCCGCGGCACGAAGCGCGAGCGCTCCGCCTCGACGAAGACGATCCGCTCGGTGCCGCGCGCGGCGAGCGCGCTCTCGGGGATCACGACGCCCTCGCGCGTCTGCACCACCTCGACCGCCACCGTGGCGCCGGGCAGGAGCGCGCCGGCCGCGGGCGGCTCCACGATCAATCGATCGCGGCGCATCCCGTCGGGCTGCACCACCGCGCCGCGCGCCGCCAGCTGGGCGTCCAGCGGCGGCTCGTCTCGGATCCGGTAGGCGTCGCCGGCCGGCTCCCGCGGAGGCACGGCCACGTCGACCCAGCGCGGGCCGTCCTGCACGATGCGGCCGACCGCCGCGCCCTGCGCGAGGAGCGCGCCCACGCTGGTGGTGAGCTCGGCGACCACGCCGTCCATCGGCGCGCGGAGCTCGAGGGCGCCTTCGGTGATGGTCGAGAGCTCGCGCTCAGCGCGGCGCAGGCTCCCGGCCTGGGCGCGCTGCGCCGCCACCGCCGCCTGGGCACGGGCCAGGTCAGCCGCGGTCGCGAGGTGGGTCGCCTCCAATGTCTCGACGCGGGAGAGCTCGGTCTCGAGCGCGCGCTGGTTGGCCTCGGCGCTCTCGATCTGACCGTGGAGCTGCCGCCGCTGCGACTGGAGATTGGCGCGGGACGCGGTGTCGACCAGCGGCTCGAGGGTCGCGATCGCATCGCCGGCGTGGACGCGATCGCCGACGTTCACGCGCGGCGCCGCGAGCCGGGCCGCGACCGGCGCGACCACGCGCGCCTCCTCGGCCGGCGGCGCGGAGACCACGCCGAAGCGCTGGCGAGGGACCGACAGCGTGCCCTGCTCCGCCGCCGCGACCTGCAGATTGAGCGCGGCGCGCTGCGCATCGGAGAGGACCACCTCGCTGGCTGCGTCCGAGGGAGCGGCGGGCGCTTCGGCGCCTTCACAGCCGAGGAGCGCCAGCGCGAGCGCGAGATGTCCGAGGCGGAAGTCGGGCGAGACAATCACGGCCGCCGCTCACCGCCCGACGCCGGGCAGGATGGCGATCAGGAGGTCCCCGAAGTCGTGCCCGAGCCAGCAGGCCAGCGAGACCGCCGCCATCATCAAGGGCGCGCTCACGCGGCGGGTCGGCCGCCTCGGCTGCGCCTCCCCACGCAGAAGACGCCGCACCCGGCACGCCAGTCCGTTCGCGGAGCCCGAGACGCGGGCGAGCGCACCTTCGTGGGAAGTCGAGAGCCGCGCCGCGACCACGATCGCCTCCGCCAACGCCACCGGAGACGCCCCATTCGCCAGCGCCTCGTCGTCGCGCTCGATCTCCAGCGCGGCCAGCCAGCGCTCGAAGCGAGCGGGGGCGCCCGGGATCGGCCACTGAAGATCGGCCGCCAGCGCCGCCAGCCAGATCCGGAGCGGATCGCGGTGCCGGCGGTGCGCCTCCTCGTGAGCGAGCGCCGCGTCCAACACGTCGTCACCGACCGCCGCGCGGAAGGTCTCGGACACCTCGACGCGCGGTGAGACGATCCCCAGCGTCGCCACCGGGACCTGCACCTTCGCCCGCAGCGACGCGAGGGCCCGAAGGAGCGCCCGCGCCAGCGAGAGCACGGCGATCACGCCCGGCACGAAGAGCCCGCGCGCCACCCACTCATCGGAGGGATCGGGCTCCTGCGCCGCCCAACCGGCGAAGAACGCGAACGCCAGCCCGGCTGCCAGCACGGGCGCCGCCAGCGCCCAGAAGCGTCCTCGCTCGCTCGTCGGACGGGACCCGAGCGAGAGCAGCGCGGACGTCGAAAAGAGCGCGAAGAGCGCGACCGAAGCCGCGACCGCGGCGAAGACGATCGAGAGCTGCATCAACCGCGCCCCCGGCGGGCTCGCAGCTCCGCCTCGAGCTCCTCGAGGAGCAGGGGATTGGTCTCTTCGAGCGCGCCCAAGAGCGCGGCCACCGCCGGCCGCGGCCCTCCGCCGGAGATGCGGGTCAAGAACTCCCGCGCCATCGCGCGGTGCGTCTCCGCCTTCTTCACGACCGGCGCGTACTCGTACGCGCGTCCCACCGCGCGCCGCTCGACCAGCCCCTTGTCGACCATCCGGTCGAGCACCTTGGTGACCGTCGTGTAGACGATCCCGCGCGGCCGACCGACGGCCTCGTAGAGCGCGCGCGCCGTCGCTCGCCGCAGCCGCCAGAGCTCGCTGAGCAGCCCCGTCTCGAGCTCCCCACCTGGAACGATCGGCTCCTGCTCTCGCCTGCTCACGCCCGCGTCTCCGACATCCAAGGTCCGTCTACGACACTTGTCGTAATAGACCTCCGTCGGGAGGAGTGTCAACCGCGCGCAGCGGCCGGAACGCAAACGTGTGGATGCCCCGCGACTACGCCGCGTGCGGTCGCTTGCGCCCTCGCGAGAACGACATCGCCGCACCCGCCAGCGCGATCGGGATTACCGCCAGGCAGACCGCGTGGAAACCGTGCACGAAGTCGGCCTGCAGCGCCGCGGACGGCGCGCTCGCGTTCGCTCCCGGCGCGATGAGCCCGCGGGCCGGTCCGGCCGCGAACACGAAGAGCGTCCCGGCGCCGGCGAAGCCCATCGCCTGCCCCGTGAAACGGAAGAGCGCCAAGAGGCCCGACGCGACCCCCCGATTGCGCTGCGGCGCGGCGCTCATCACCGCGTTGTTGTTCGGCGCCAGGAACATCCCGAGTCCGGAGCCGAACACCGCCAGCCGCCAGAGCACGTCCGGCACCGCGGTGGTGGCGTCGATCCGCGAGAGGAAGAACGCGCCGAGCGCCGCCAGACAGAGCCCGCCGCTGGTCAGCCCTCGCGCCCCGACCTTGTCCGAGAGGCGGCCGGCGATGGGGGCCATCACCATCAAGCTGAGCGGCGTCGGCAGCATGAAGAGCCCCGCGTCACGTGCCGAGTAACCGCGCAGCGCCTGCCAGTAGAAAGGCAGGAGAAAGACCATCGACACCAAGGTCATGGTGCCGAAGAAGCCGGCGAGCTGCCCGAACACGAAGGGTCGGATGGTGAAGAGTGAGGGCTTCACCAGCGGGTAGGGATGACGGCGCTGACGCCACACGAAGAGCGCCAGCAGCGGCACGCCGAGCGACACTGCCCCGAGCGTGCGCACGT
Source organism: uncultured Pseudomonadota bacterium (assembly GCA_963832725.1). Lineage (GTDB taxonomy): Bacteria > Myxococcota_A > Polyangia > Polyangiales > Sandaracinaceae > JAEZBP01. The sequence goes on along the minus strand of CAWHVG010000002.1, from coordinate 8,245 downwards.
CGAGCAGCCCCCAGTCCGGTCCCTGGGTGAGCGCGGCCAGCGTGGCCACCAGCCCGCCGAGCAAGAGCCCGGCGCCGAGCCAATCGAGCGGCTCCCGCGTCCGAGCGCTGGTCAGCGGCGGCAACACGATCGAGGCCAGCACCGCGCTCACCGCGCCGACCGGCAGGTTGACCAGGAACACCGCCTCCCAGCCGAACGAAGTGACCAGAAAGCCGCCCAGGACCGGTCCGATGGCGGCGCCGCCGCTGATCAGGATCGACTGCAACCCCATCGCCACCCCGCGCTTCCCCTCCGGGAAGACGTCGGTGAGGATGGCCAGCGTGTTGGCCGTGATCAGCGCGCCGCCCATCGCCTGCAGCACACGGGCGGCGATGAGCGCGCCGATCACCGGCGATGCCGCCGCCAGCCCGCTCGCCAGCGCGAACACCAAGATCCCGCCGACGTAGAGCCGCTTGCGGCCGAGCACGTCGCTGATGCGCCCGAAGATCGGCACCAGCCCGATCATCGTCAGCGAGTAGGCGATCAGCGCCCACTCGAGCTCGGGCATCTGCGCGTGGAAGTCGGCGGCGATCGCCGGGAGCGCGATGTTCAAGATCGTCACGTCCACGACGACCATGAACTGGCCCAGCGCCACGCTCAGCAGGGCCCACCAGGGGCTCCTCGCGTTCTCCACGACAACTCCTCCTGCCCCCGGTGACCGCTCCGGATATTGGGCCAGGCCCGGCGGCCCGCAACCGGGTACGACGCGCGCTCCGGTGCGACCTCGCAATCGGTCGACGTACCGAGCCCGGAGACTTCGGAGCCCAGCGGCCCGGATGTCCGTTCGGACCGACGGGCGAGGCTCGTCGCGTCCGCGAGGAGCGGCGGGCCGACCGACGCCGGCGCGTCGTAGCAGCCTGTCGCAGGGTGGCGGCGGGAGACAGCCACGGCCCGCAGCCGGCGAGGAATCCGGCGTGGGTACGCCCAGTGCCTGTCCGAAGTCTCGTCCCGACAGGCGGAGGTGCGCGAAGGTGGACATCCGAGGCACGGCACGCGCGCTCGCAGCGCGCTTACGAGAGAGCGGGCGGCGCAACCAGTGGAGCAACGAGGAGCGGCTCCATATCCAGGTGCGGGAGGTCGACGAGGACGACCGCGCGCTCTTCGCCGAGCGCCTGCGAACCGGGCTGGAGGCGCTGCCCGGGGTGAGCTGGGCGCGCTACAACGCGTACCTCGCGCACGTGATCGTGGCCCGCGATCCGGCCGTGCTCGCAGACGAGCGGGCGGTCTAGACCATCGAGGCGATTGAAGAGGAGCTCGCCGCCGGGGCCTGCTTCGCCGAGCCCGTGATGGGCCACGCGGGCGACCTCGAGCCCGAGCGCCGCACGTGGGTCGAGCTCGCCGCCGACGGCGTCGCGGTGGTCTTGAGCAACGTGCTCCGCTTCAGCGCCGCCGAGGAGACCCCCTTCGACATCGACTTCGCGGCCTTCGCCGCCACGGTCGACGGGATCCCGCGCATCCGCAAGTCGGTCGAGGCCGGCGTCAGCCGCCGGGTCGCCGAGCTGACCATCGAGCTGATGAAGGCCACCTCGCAGATCGCCGTGCGGAGCGAGACGGGCCCGGTCGCCAGCATCGTCGACCACGTCCTCCGGCTGCGGGAAGCGAGCGCGCGCCGGGGAGTGTGGGGAGAGCGCGAGCCCGACCTCTGCGCCCGCTCGGATGCGCACCCGAGCGAGCAGCGCTCGCGGAAGAAGCGCCCCTCGCCGCTCCGCCACGGCCCGATCGAGCGCTACGCGGAGGCCGCCATTCCGGTCTCCCTCGGCACCTTCGGCGCCACCGCGTTGGTGACGCGGAACGTGGAGGGGAGCACGCCACCGATCTTCGCGGGGCTGCCGCGGGCGGCGCGCCAAGGTCGGAACGGTTTCGGGGCCCACCTCGGGGTCGTGCTGGCCAAGCGCGGGGTCATCGTGTTCGACAACGACGCCCTCCGCAGGCTCGACCGCGTCGACGTCGTGGCGCTGCCGCAGGCGTACGCGGAGCACGATCCCCGCCGGCGCCGCGCGCCTCGCCCGCCGGGCGCGCGAGCAGAACCTCTCGGTGCGCGTCTTCGGCCCCGACCCGAGCGCGATTGAGTGGACGAACGAGGACGAACGGGTCGCGTGCAAGAAGTCGAGCAAGGCCGTGCGGCGGATGCAGCGGAGCGGCGCCGGCGTGCTGCTCATCACTCACGCACCCTGCGAAGCGTTCCGCGCGGCCGACGTCGTCCTCGCGCTCGAGTGGGATTCCGCCGCCGTGGGGAGCGCACATCCTGGCCGAGCACGGGACCGAAGACGCCCTCTTGCTGATCGACGCGCTCGCCCAGGCGCGGACCTGCGCCGAGCAGAGCGTGGCCATCGCCGCCGGCGAGGCCGCCACCGGGCTGGTCGTCTCGCTGGCCGGGCTCGAGCGCCAGACCACCAAGCGGGTGATGGATCTCGCCAACGCCGCATCGGTGATCGCGATGCTCAACGGCGCGCGGCTGGCGCAGGAGCTGGCGGTGCCGATCCCGCTCCCACCGCCGGACGCGACGCCCTATCACGCGCTGGATCCCGAGCGGGTGCTCGCGATGGTGGGCAGCGGGCCGGGCGGACTGAGCGCCGCGGAGGCCGATGCGAGAGCCCGCCCCGAGGCGATTCGACCGAGCGGCGCGGCGCGCTTCGGCCGCGCGCTCCTCGAAGAGCTGGCCAGCCCGATCACGCCGATCCTGGGCGTCGGCGCAGGCGTCTCTGCCGCGGTCGGCTCCGTGATCGACGCAGGGCTGATCATGGGCGCGCTCGGCATCAACGGCGTGGTCGGCGCCGTCCAGCGCCTCGGCACCCGCAACGCGATCGAGGCGCTCGAGAGCCGCGAGGAGCGGGCGGCGAAGGTGTGGCGCGACGGGACGCTGGTGGAGCTGGCCCCGAAGGCGCTGGTCGTCGGCGACGTGCTGGAGCTGGGTGCCGGCGAGCTCGCGCCCGCGGACTGCCGGCTGCTCGTCGCGAGCGGTCTGGAGGTCGACGAGTCCTCGCTCACCGGCGAGTCGCTCCCGGTCGAGAAGCGCGTCGCCCCCGTCACCTCCGACGTGGTCGCGGAGCGCAGCTCGATGCTCTACGCCGGCACCTCGATCGCGTCCGGGCACGCGCGGGCGGTGGTCGTCGCCGTCGGTGACGACACGGAGGTCGGGCGCGCCCACGCATCGACCGAGCGGCGCACCAAAGCGAGCGGCGTAGAAGCCCGATTGGAGACGCTCACCTCGATCACGGGACCGGTCGCCGGCGTGAGCGCGCTGGCGGTGATGGGCTCGGGGCTCTTGCGCAAGCGGCCCTTCGCGGACGTGGTGACCGACGCGGTGGGGCTCGGCGTGGCGGCCGTTCCGGAAGGGCTGCCGATCCTCTCCACGCTGGCGCAGCTCGCCGCCGCCAAACGGCTGACGCGGCGCGGTGCGCTGGTCCGCAACCCGCGCAGCCTCGAGGCCCTCGGTCGGGTCGACGTCCTCTGCGCCGACAAGACCGGCACGCTCACCGAGGGGCGAATCCGGCTGGCGGTGATCTCGGACGGCACGCACCTCTCGCCCGTCGCCGACGCGAACGGGGCGCTGCGCCGCGTGCTCGCCACGGCGCTCCGCGCGACGCCGGCTCGGAACGGCACGACGGTGTTGCCGCACCCGACGGACGAGGCTTTGGTTTCGGGTGCCGAACGCGCGGGCGTCGACGTCGCGCTCGACCTCGGCGAGTACCGGCGGGGGCCGGAGCTGCCCTTCGAGCCCGGGCGCGGCTTTCACGCCGACGCTCGGGACCGAAGACGGCGAGCACGTGCTCAGCGTGAAGGGCGCGCCGGAGATTCTCCTCCCGCGCTGCGCCCACCAGAACGGCAAGAAGCTCAAGAAGCGCCACGTCCGAAAGCTGCTGAGCGAGGCGCACGCCATCGCGCGGCAGGGCTACCGGGTGCTGGCGGTCGCGTCCCGCGAAGCGAGCCCGTCGGAGGAGCCGCCGCGGGACGACGAAGTGCGGGAGCTCGGCTTCCTCGGGTTCGTGGGGCTGGCCGATCCGGTGCGCGGCAGCGCCCGCGCGGCGCTCCACGATCTGGCCGGCGCCGGCGTCCGGGTGGTCATGGTCACCGGCGACCATCCGAGCACCGCCGAAGCAATTGCGCACGAGCTCGGCTTGCCCACCGCGGAGCTGGTGACCGGTCCCGAGGTGGACGCGCTCGACGACGACGCGCTCGCGGATCGTGTGGAAGACTGCGCCGTCTTCGCACGGGTCACCCCGGCGCAGAAGGTCCGGCTGGTTCGCGTGCTCTCCGCCCGCGGCAAGACGGTGGCCATGACCGGCGACGGCGCCAACGACGCGGCGGCGATCGCGCTGGCCGACGTGGGCATCGCCGTCGGCGCGCATGCGACCGGGGCAGCCCGGAGCGTCGCGGACCTGGTCGTGACCGACGGCCGCATCGAGACCATCGTCGACGCCATCCTGGAGGGCCGCGCCATGTGGGCGTCGGTCCGCGACGCCGTCTCCATCCTCGTCGGCGGCAACTTCGGCGAGATCGGTTTCACCCTGGTTCCGGGTTTGATCACCGGCCGCTCTCCGCTCAACGCACGCCAGCTCCTGCTCGTGAACCTGGTGACGGACACGCTGCCCTCACTGGCCATCGCAGTCGCTCCGCCGCGACACGAAGAGGTCGAGAAGTTGCTTCGAGAGGGCCCGGACGCGTCGCTCGGCACCCAACTGGACCGCGACCTGGTCACGCGCGCGGTGGTCACCGGCGGATTGGCGGCCGTCGCCTACACGCTCTCGCGACTGACCGGCGCCGGACCGCGTCGAGCCGGAACGGTCGGCCTCTTGACGCTCACGGGCTCGCAGCTCGGGCAGACGCTCGCCGCGGGCGGCCGCGATCTGGGCGTGGTGGCGGCCTCGGTAGGCTCCATCGCCGCGCTCTTGGCGATTGTCGAGCTCCCGGGGCTCAGCCACTTCTTCGGCTGCACGCCGCTCGGCCCCATCGGCATCGCGGAAGCGTTCGGGATGAGCGCGGCCGCGACCGGGCTGGCGTGGGCGGCCCCGCGGATCCTCGACGTCGTCGAGCTCCGGGCCAAGGCGCGCCGCGAGCGGCCGATTGTCCCGCGCGAGCCCATCCCGTCCATCGTCGCGCCGGAGGACGAACCCTTTCCAGGCCTGATCGTCACCGCCGCCTGAGCCGGTCCCCGCGAGAGCCGCAGAGCGAGCTTCTTCAACGGACGTTCAAGCCACGTGGCTCGGCCCGCGCACGTCCTCTAGCGCGTGGCGCACCTGCTGCCCGAGCCAGGTGAAGGCGCGCTTCGGATCGCTCTTGTCGACGAGGTCGCCCTCGAGCTGCCAGAGAAAGGCGGCGGCGTAGCCGGCGCGGCTCGCGTTGTAGACGCAATTCGCGAGCGCCGCGGGCTCCGCGGGCCCGGGATCCTTCGGGATGCCCAGCTCGCCGCCGATCAGCGGCAGCGCCGGATCGAGCAGCCGTGCGTCGCCGACGTAGTCCGCCAGGTCCTCGCGCGACGGGAGCCCGCCGTTCTCGTGGTAGACGTGGATGTCGACGGCGTCGAGCTCGGCGCCTGCCGACCAGAGGCGAGGCAGGAAGACGTGCCCGGTCCCGGCCGTGACCAGGAGTGAGCGCTCGGCGCGGGCGGCCTCACCGGCCAGTCGGATCGCGCGTCCGACATCCTCCCACGCCACCGGCTCGACGGAGGGATCGTCGATGCACTCGGCCGTGCTCGACTCCGGCTCGTTGACCACGTCGACCCCCAGCGTCCGATCGGGATCGAAGACGCGAGCCAGAGGCGCCACCACCTTCTCGGCGAAGCGCGCCGCCTGATCCGCGTCGGCCAGAATCGAGCGGGTGATCGAATCGCCTTCGCGCGGCCACGCGTTCCCGTCGAGGAGCGTCCAGTAGAGGTAGAGCCCGTTCAGCCGCGCGCCCTCCTGGATCGACGCGGACACTCTCGAGCAGTCGCTCGCTGACGCCGACCACCCTTCCCTGCTCATCGACGCGGATCCCCTCCGCGTTCTCGCAGAGCCACATCCGCACCGCGCCGAACGTGAGCCGCCGCGCCTCGATCAGCGGCCGGTACGCCTCCATCGGCTCGAAGCGACACGGCCAGGTCGGGAAGCGCCCGTTCTCCGCCAGATCGTGCCCGTACTCCCCTTGCAGATAGGGCACGTTGACGCCGAAGAGAGTCATCCCGCGCTTGTACCACGCGCCCGAGCGCCTCAGTCCGCGGTACGGAAGATGAACCCCCCGTTGCCCGTCCGCGTCCCGCTCCCCACATCGATGGAGCCGTAGAACTCGCCCACGACGGTGGTCGAGCCGCCCGTTCCGATCGTGATGCCACGAGCATCCTGATCTCCTGCGCCGCCCGGTGCTCTGTCACGCAAGTGCAACCCATCCGACCGGTACATCACCATGAATGGGTCGCGATTCGGGAAGTCGCTCGCGAGGCCACCATTCCCGAAATCTACAGTTCCCGTAAATCCTCCAACGACCCACACTCGATCATCGTCGAACGCGGCGACACTCCTGGGCGTTGCCCCTGGATAGGGGATGCTCGCCGTCGGCGCTCCCACGAACATTCGCTGCCAGCTGTAGGTACCGTCCAAGCCGAAGGCCACGACGTATCCCTGCCCCAAAGTCGAGGAGCCAACGGTCGTCCCACCGAAGCTCAGGGTCGAGCCGATGGCGCCGGCCACGAACAGGAGCGTGCTTCCGGAAGCAACGGCACCCGCGGAATCCGGCCCCGACGAATCGAACACCTTTGCCCACCGGTCAGTCCCGGACGAGTCCACCGCAACGATATGGATGGCGGAGTTGGACGACGCCGCAACCGTCGATCCGCTGCCGAAGTCGACCGTCCCGGTGTGGGCACCGACCGCGTAGATGTTTCCATCGCCGTCGATGCTGACGGCCGACATCGCAGTCGCCGCACCCGCCGCGCCCCAGGTTCGGACCCAGCTCAGACCGGCGGACGGATTGAACGCGGCGACATACCCATCCGTGGAGCCATCAGGAGCCCGGCTCGTCCCGTCGCCGAAGTCGAACGCGGATCCGTACGTGCCGGCCACGATCAGGACGCCGTCCCGCGCCTCCAGACCGGCGCTATCGGCGGCGGACACCGGCAGCGGAATCGCCCAGGCCACAGCCCCGGTGTTGTCGAAGCGTGCGAGAAAGGTCGAGTACGCGGAAGCCGTGCCCAGCGTCGTCGTTCCGATGTGCGCAACTCCCCACACCGTCCCCAGGACGTAGATCGCACCCAACGACGAATCGACCGCGACCCTGCTCGCCGTGCCCGCAGACGTGTCTCCGTCCGGGAACACCCACCGGAGCGTGCCGTCGGCGGTGTAGCTCGCGATCAAGGGGTTCGTGGCGGTCGCTCCGGCACCGAAGTCCGTGCCCGGTTGAAGCTGGTCCCCCACGACGTAGAGGTTGCCATCTCCATCCGCGGCGATGTCGGTCAGCCCACCATTCGGCGAAGAGACGATTCGATCCCACGCCGAGAACGAGCACGCTCCCGACAGACAGACCCCACCAGGACAGAGCGAGGCTCCCGCCGGCGCGTTGTCGACCATCCCCGAGCAATTGTCGTCGATGCCGTTGCACACCTCCGGCGCCGACGTGTTGACCTGCGCGTTGGTGTCGTCGCAGTCCGTGCCGCAGAGGGTGCCGTTGCAGCAGGACGCGCTCACCTCGCCGTCGCCGTCGACATCGCCGTCGCTCGGGCCGGCCAGCGTGTCAGTCGAGCAGTCCTCGTCGTGGCTCGGGTCGCAGACCTCGTCGTTTCCGGGATAGCGGTTGGCGTCCGTGTCGTCGCAGTCGTTCCCGCCGCAGGCCATCGCCTGATGTCCGTCTCCGTCCATGTCGGGGTTCGAGCAGTCGACCGTCTGGCAGCGCATCGCCGACTCAGAGCACATCTCGCCGCTCATACAGGGCGGACCGATGTCCACGCAGCCCATGGCGTCCGCGGATGGATTGCCGGGCCGACAGCGGTTCTGGGTACAGAAGAGGCCGTCCTCGCACACGGCGTCCTGCTGGCAGACCGCCGTCTGGCCTCCATCGATCCCACCGCCGTCGCCGCCGCTCGAGCCGGCGTCCGGTGAGGCCTTCGGTCCTCCGCAGCCGACCGCCGTCGCGATCAGGATGGCAAACGAGATGCGCTTCCACTCCATCGTCCCCTCCGACATGCCGCCGATGATGGACGAGGAGACGACATTCGGAAAGCGCCGAGGCGTTCGAG
>CAWHVG010000001.1:0-1492602 GCA_963832725.1 uncultured Pseudomonadota bacterium | reverse complement strand
GCGGATCGGGCGATGGGCGAGTAAAGGAATCCGCTCATGTCATGAGAGTGGAGGTGGAGAGGTTCTTAAACTCATTTTCCTATGTTAGACGGATAGTTGCTTTCCAAGAATGACCGATGGGTCTTTGATCCGCCGTTTGAACGGGAACCTTAGTGGGATAGCCCTCCTTGATCATTCGATAGCCCTGGTTCAGAAGCGGATGCTCCTCATAAGGTACGGACCCCAGTACCTGTTTTCCGGTGGTGAGGCGCTGCTTCGCGCAGCGATCTTATGCCGGACTGTGGAGGATGTCTGCGACGAACGCCCTGGTCGGAGCTTGATGAACCACTATTTGGATGGTCATGGGGAACGTCCCGTCAAATCTCTCAGATCGCGAAGTGCGTGGAGTAAATGCACGGTTTAAGTATTCGGCTGCCAGAGTCGATACGAGAAAATGAAGATGGTGAGGTGGTCGCAACTCCAAGTCAGGCGACACGTGTTCTTCCCGAAATGCGCCGGGAGTCTGAGCGTAGCCGCCAGCTCGTCAGTCGCGAGATGCGATTCACAGTCCTTGCTGTCGCCGAAAACAGGGGGACGCTAGGTCGGTTTACTCTCCGTTTTGAGGGGGAGCTCCAAGCGAATGGTGACGGCGAGTGGGTTTTTCAGGGTCGCGTTCAGGTCCATGATCAATGGAATTTTGATCCAGGTGCCAACCCTTCGCGTAGCTCCCTGGGTGAAATGCAGACGATCATAGCCTCGGTTTTCTTGCCAGGCGAATCGTTTGATGCGGATAGCGGGTGGCTTCCCTATAGAGAGTCCGCTGAACGAAACGATCAGGGTCGCCTGATTAGGCAGAGTCAGGTGATGTTGGACGATGAATGGGTGAATGTAGGTAGTGCGGGGCAGCAAGAGTGGTCTCAGCCTCTGGGTAATGAAGAACAGCCGGTGGTCCGGGAAGAAAATGAGTAGCGGCCGGAGACGCGCGCATGGCTGCGCGAGGAACCAGGTTGTTTGGGGTGAATAGGCTTACTTTGCCGCGTCGGCGAGGACGCGCGTTGTGTGTTGGCTCGCGCACGAATGCAGGTGTGATTTCGAAAGCACGGTGTTGGCGGCGCCAGCTTTCCGTCTCCCGGGGACCCGGTGGTATGGGGTGTGATGCGCGGGCGTAGAATGGTAGTCGTCACCTCTGTGATTGCGGACTTCTGACGATATCGGTTCTGTGGGTGGCGTGGGCGCTGGATGAGACCCGTGCGGCGCTCCGTTTTTTGCCCGCGTACGCCGTAAATGAGGATACGCGGTTCTGCTATCGTCAGTTGAGTTTGTCACAGATGAGCTATCGGGTATACGCGCGGACTCCAATGTCGTATCACCGTTTTCGTGATGTCACGAGCAGCCTCGCTGGCGAAATGGTGGAGGAGGCATATCCCGAGTTTGAGCTGCGAGCATGGATGCCCGGTAGTGCGCCGGTTTGGTGGCCCGCTACCTTGCTCCGACGAGAGACGGAATGTCATGAATATATGGCGGGAAATCAGAGGGTTTTGTACGGTTGTTTTAGCGGTGGGTACTCGTATTTTTTTGAGCCGATCGAGAGCGGAACATCGCCGTGGGCATGGCCGGTGTTGCAGCTCGGTGGTGGACTGGTGGTGGGCCTTTGGAGTGTGGAAGCCTATGAGCAACCCTGCCCAGGTGTGCGCCAGGAGAAGCCTGGACGAGGAGGAAGCCTATGAGATAGCCATCGGTGGAAACCTCGTGATGCAGTCCAGTGGGTTGGAATCCCACCCGGCAAAGGTTGGCCACCAGCCGGAAGCGAGTCTTGCGTGGTGCGAGGGCGACCTCGGCTGCGAAGCGTAGACAGCGAGCGAACGGGCCCGACGGTCGAGCTCCGAAAGAGGGATTGTGGCGGTGGCCGAGCCTCTACCTGGAGGCGCAGGCGAAAGAGCACGCGGCGTATGGCAAGGCGCGGGCTCCCCGCCGGGGTCGTAGCGTCGAGCAAGCAGCGAAGGGACTGCCCAGGAACCTGGGAGGCCTGCGTATCTCCGCGTTGGTACGGGATGGGCCACCGACGAACGGTCCGGGATCGCGGCGGTCGCGTCCGTAGCCGCGACGACATCGAAGACAGGACGCGGGCGCGGTAGGGCGGAGGCGAGGGACGACCGAAGCGCCGCCCGATGGATAGGCAGGAGTCGGAGCACGTCGTAGTAGCGAGGAGGCCGGCGAACGGAAACCCGCGCGGAGCCGGTGGAGCGAAGGACGTGCCGCGGCATGGGACCGCAAGAGGGAACGATGTCCGAGACACTGAGCTCGGTTGACGTCTCAACGAGACTCGAGCGGATAGCGACGATGGCGAAGGAGCACCCGGAGCGGGCGTTCAGCTCGCTCGGGCACGTCATCGACGAGGCCCTGCTTCGGGAAGCGTACCGTCGAACGCGCAAGGGAGGAGCACCGGGAGTAGACGGCCGAACGGCCGCGCAGTACGGGCAGACGCTGAGCGAGAGCCTGGCGTCGTTGCACGAGCGGTTGAAGGACGGGAGCTACCGGGCACCACCCGTTCGGCGGGTCGAGATCCCGAAGGCGAACGGGGGAGCCGAGCGATCGGGATCCCGACGTTCGAGGACAAGGTGCTGCAGCGTGGAGTGAGCATGGTGCTGGAGCAGATCTACGAGGCGGACTTTCTGGACGGCTCGTACGGATTTCGCCCCCGGCGCTCGGCGCATGACGGGCTGGAGGCCTTGTGGAAGGGGCTGATGTCGATGAAGCGCCCATGGGTGCTGGAGGTGGACGTGGAGAGTTTCTTCGACACGTTGAGCCACCGGCACCTGAAGGAGTTCCTAGACCGGCGGGTGACCGACGGCGTGATTCGACGCATGATTCACAAGTGGTTGAAGGCGGGTGTGCTGACAGAACACGGAGCAATTCGTGGTGTGGATGGCACGCCCCAGGGAGGAGTGATCTCGCCGCTGCTGGCGAACATCTACCTCCACGAGGTTCTGGACCGCTGGCTGGAGGAACGGGTTCGCCCTCGCCTCCGAGGCCGTATGCAGTGGGTGCGGTACGCGGACGACTTCGTGATGGTGTTCGAGCGGGAAGATGACGCGCAGCGAGTGCAGGCCGTGCTGTCGAAGCGATTCGGTCGGTACGGCCTTCGCCTGCATCCTCAGAAGACACGGCTCATGCAGTTCGTGCCGCCCGTGGCGGGCAGCACGCGGACCACGTTCGACTTTCTCGGCTTCACCCACTACTGGGCGCAGTCGCGCAAGGGGATGTGGGTGGTCAAACGCCAAACGGCACGCGACCGCCGTGCGCGTGCGATGAAGTCCGTGCGCCAATGGTGCAAGCGACACCGTCACGAGCCTGTGCCCGTGCAGCATCGTGTGTTGAGCTCGAAGTTGCGTGGACACTTCAACTACTTTGGTCTGCGGAGTAACATGCCGAGTCTGGAGGCGTTCAGGTACGAGGCGCGTCGTGCATGGTATCGAGGCCTGGCGAGCCGTAGTGGCCGCCACTGGCCGTGGTCGCGGTTCACCGCGATGGAAGAGCGATACCCGCTGCCACGGCCTCGGATCCGGCGCCCCCGGGTGGGTCGCGAACCATGACCGCGAGGAGCCGGATGCGGGAAATCCGCACGTCCGGATCTGTGGGAGCCCGGAGGGGGCAACTCCTCCGGGCCACCCGACCCGTTTTGGAGATGAGGAAGAGATTGGCGGCTGACAGGCGTCAGCGCGAGACGGGGATGCGGTTGTTGGCGGTCGTTCACCCTCGGAGACAAGGCTACGAGCGGGTACTCGGTGCACGGAGAACGGATTGCTACACCCGCCGGCCGACGACGGACGCACGTCGGCCCGGGAGCACCAGCTCCCAGGCCGTGATTCGCGATCGAACCGCTCGGTCAGGTGAAGGCAGCGACCGCGGCGCCGTGATGAACCCGCATCCAGTAGGTGCCGGCCGGGAAGACGACGTCTCGGTCACCTTCCACCCACCGCCGCTTGGCCTCGCGGTGGGCGGCGCGGAACGCGCGCAGCTCGGCGATGGCGGCCAGTCGCGCCTCCTTCTGCCCGCGGCCGGCGGCGATGTGCGGCACCAGCTTGCCGAGCTCTCGCCAGCTCTTGGCGCAGCGGTAGGGCGACACGTTCTTCGCGCCGACCCGCCCGAGCACCTTCCAGCCGTTCTTCCTGACGTACTCGCGCGCCAGCTCCTCCTGCAGCTCGAGCTCCGCCGAGAGCCGTGCGTAGGCTTCCTCTTCGCCCAGCGCCCGCAGGCACGGGGGCACCGGCTGCTCCAACGCCGATGAGGCTCAACAGTCCTCGATACCGAGCGCCAAACGACGTTGGAGATCCAGCTTCAGATAGCTCGCGTGGCCGTTCAGGGAGCGTTGCCACACGTCGGCACGCTGGGCGATCCGCATGCGTCCTTCGTCGTCGAAGTAGGTGATGGTGTGGGAGGAGCGGTTGCCCCGCATCATCGACAGGACCTGCTCCAGGACTTCCGGGACGCGCGGCACGGGCCAGGTCGGAGACTCGCCCATCGCGCGCCGAGCATCCCAGAGCAGGCGGGGCCAGGTGCGCTCGAGCCGCTCGAAGATGGCGTCGGCTTCCTCCCTTCGCCCCTGCGCGAGGTGAACCAGGGCGAGGTTGATCCACGCACCAGCCCGCCCAGGCTTGGCACCCACCGCGATCCTGAGGTGCTCTTCGGCCGCCGCCAGCGCGCCGCGCCGGCGATGCGCTTCTCCGAGATAGACGTGGGTGGTCGCGCCGGGGATGGGCTCGTACCAATACTCCGCACTGGCCAATCGCGAGCTCCGCCGCGGTCCAGTCTTCGCGGAGGAGCGCGACGGCCGCCTTGCCGACGAAGGCCCAGCGCGCGCGCTCTCGGGAGAGCGCCTCGTCGAAGCGCTCGAGCGCATGTTCGTATCGGCCGAGCCAGAGCGAGACCTCGCCCCAGTAGCAGAGCGGGTGCGCGGAGCGCTCGTAGCGATCGGCCAGCGCGCGGAAACGAGCGTCGAGCGCTTCGACGGAGCAGGTGCCGACGAGACGCACGAGCGCCGCCGACGCTTCGCGGCTCCGGAGCGCGGCGCTCACCGGAGGGAGCGGCACGAGCTCGATGCCCGAGAGGCCGTCCCCGTCCGGCCGCGAGAGGAGCGCGCCCCGCTGGCCGGCGAGCGAATCGAGCACCGCGAACGAGGCGCGCACTGCCTCCTCTCCGCCCTGACGCCACGGCTCCGCGGGCACGCCCAAGGTGCGCAGCAGCGCGAAGATCTCCGGTCGCGGCGCGTCGTCCGCGGTGAGCGCGGCGCGCAAGAGGATGTGCGCAGGCACGTTCGCCGACGTCTGCGCTTCTTCCAGAGCGCTGCGGGCGGCCTCCCGCTCGCCGTGACGCAGATGCACTTCGGCCCGCCAGGTCAGGGTCTCGCAGTCGCGGGGCTCCAGCGCGAGCGCCCGATCGAGCGCGGCCGCCGCGTCACGGAAGCGACGCTCGAGACAGGCGTGTGCGCCGCTCAGCCGCAGCCAGCGCGCGTCGCGAGGATCGGCCAGCCTTTCGAGCCAGCGGCCCATTTCGGATGCGCGCCCCGCCCACGCGGAGAGCTCGGCGAAGGTCAGCCCGACTTGTCGGTCCGCCGGCCCGCGCGCGCATCGCGCGGCCAGCGCCTCGTACGCGCAATCGATACGACCGATGCGCAGCAGCTCGCCGCTCACCCGCAGCAAGCGCGCGTCGTCGCCCTCGCAGCTCGGCAACGCCAGCTCCAACCACGCGGCGGCCGCCGCCTCGTCCCCGCCCGCGCGGCAGACCTTGGAGAGCTCGACACAGAGGTCGGCCCGCTCCTCGGAGACGCAGTCGCGCACCGCCGACGCGTAGCGAGCCCGCCCGGCGTCGGTGAGCCCGAGGAGAGCGAACGCCATCCCCTCGACGGCGGCGAAGGCGCCGCGCGGTGACGCCCGCTCCGCCATCGCGCGGAGGCGCTCCACGTCGCCCGAGAACCCCGCGAGCACGACGTCCGCGCCGAGCGCGCGACCCTCGTCGGCGGCGCGGAAGACCTCGCCCCACTCGCCGCCTGAGAGCGCGAGCAGGAGCCGCACGTCCTCGAGCGCTGGGTCGCTCTCCGCGCGAGCGGCCCAGCGCGCCGCGTCGCTGGGCGAGTGGAGCTCCGACATCGCCAGCGCGAGCTCGATCCACTGCGCCTCCCGCGCCGAGGGGGCCGCGCCGGCGGGACCCGGACCGCCGAAGAAGAACGCGTTCAGCCACGCGATGCGGGCCACCGAAGCCGTCGCGTCCCGCCGCTCGTCCTCGCCAATCGCGGCCCAGCGCGGCTCGGGCTCCCTGCTCGCGGCGCGAATGCGCAGGCACTGAAGCTCGCCTCCCGGCGCCGCCCGCAGCTCGAAGAGCCGCGTCTCCCGGCCAATCGCCACGTTCACCCGCGCCGCGCGGCCGGTCCACCAGGCCACCGCACGCTCCGCCGCGCCGCCGCTCAGCGCCGCCAGCCACCGAGGAGCGGGACACAGCGGAAGGAGGCCCGGCCTCGGCGCAAGCTCTGTGGCATCGGTCGTCACCGGACGTGTCGCGGGATCGTCAGCTCAGGCCGGCGCGACGCCGGAGCGAGTCCATCTCGGGCGTCTCCCGAAGCGGCGCGAGGTCTTCGTCGGTGTCGAGGATCGTCGGAATCCGAGAGCCCCGCGTCCACCGCGCGCTCCAGTCGCGAGAGCGCGCTCGCCCAATCGTCGAGACGCATCGCCGCGCAGGCGGCGTTGAACGCGTCGGTCCCGTCGCCGAAGCGCTCGAAGATGCGCAGGTAGAGCTCGCCGGCCAGCTCGACCTCGCCGTCCGTGAAGAGCGCGTGCGCGACGTGCGTCAACGGTCCCGCGCCCACCTTCTCGCTCCGCGGTGGTGACTCCAGCAGACCGATGAGCTCGTCGATGCGCCCCGCGCCGGCCACCGCGCGCGCCAGCGTCTCGGCGGCCTCGTCGCCCCGGTCAATCAGCGCCTCCACGAGCGGCGGGATGGCCCCGCTCGCATCGCCCGCCGCCAGGAGCACGCTCCCTTCGAGCATCGCGTCCGCCGGTGGCTCCTTCGGCGCAGCGTCCAGGGCGGCCTTGGCCCGCGCCGCGTCGCCGTCGATCAGCGACGCCCATGCCCGGAGGTGCGCCACCCGGGCCTTGGTCTTGTCGGTGAATGCGCGCTCCTCAATCGCCTGCGCCAGCTGGTGCACGCGGCGCGTGTCCTCGGTCTCGAGCGCGGCGAACGCCGCCTGGAGCGCCTCCTCGAGGGGCTCGTCGCGCTGCCAGCGCTGCTCGACTTGGTAGGCGCGGTAGTTGTTGAACGCGAGCGAGCCCAGGACGAAGAGCCCGAACCACGGCGTCGCAAACCCAATCAGTTGCGAGGCCACCAGGAGCAGGCCGCCGAGCCCGACGGCGAGGACGATCGAGCCGATCCGGGCGAAGACCATGGCGCGGAAGCCGAAGATCTTGTCGAGGATGGTGGCGACAATCTGCCCGCCGTCGAGTGGCAGCATCGGCACGAGGTTGAGCACGCCCCAGCCCAGCGTCGTGAAGACCGCCCAGTCGGCTACTACGCCGACGAGCGACCCCTCCGGCACGTGGCCGACCTTCGAGGCGCCCCACACGATGGCGCCGAAGACGATGCCGGAGAGCGGGCCCGCGAGCGTGATGAGGATCCGCCGGCCGTGGCTGAGCTTTCGGTGCTCGCGAGCGGAGAACGTGGTCAGGCCGCCCATGCCGTGGAGCACGATGAAGGGCTTCAGCCCGAACGCTCGCCCGGTGAGCGCGTGCCCCAGCTCGTGCAGGAGGATCGCGCCCGTGACCAGCGGGATCCAGGCGGCGAAGAGGACCAGCATGTCGTCTCCGCTGAACCTCTGGGTGAAGAAATAGCCGAGGATCAGCGCCAGAAAGAGGAAGCTCGGATCGAAGCGCACCGGCACGCCGAAGAGCGAGACGTGCGGCTTCACGCTGCGCCTCCCGGCGGGCGCCCCTCGAGCGCGGCCCGCACGAAGTCGAGCCGGTCCTGGCCCCAGTAGAGCTCGCCGTCGACGACGAAGCAGGGCGCGCCCGGGCACCCGACCGACCGCGCCTCTTCGGTGGCGTCGCGCAGGGCCCGCTTCACCTCGCCGGTCCGCTCGAGCAGCGCAGCGTCCAGCTCGACGTCGGCCAGCGCGCGCGCCAGGACGTCGCGCTCGGTCACGTTCTCGCCGTCCACCCAGGCGGCTCGCATCAGCCGATGGATGAGCGGGCTCACCCGGTCCTCCGGCGCCAGCAGCGTCAGCCGGAGCGCCTCGATGGTGTGGAGCGGGAAGTGCGGCGTGAAGCGGAAGGGGACGTTCCACCAGGACGACCAGCGCTCGAGCTCGCGGAGCTGATGCTGCCGCTTGGCCTCGCTCATCGCGTGCAGCGGGATCATCGGCGTGCCGATGGTCTTGAAGAGCGCGCCGAGCAAGAAGGGCTTGAAGCGCACGCGCCCGCCCGCCTCGCGGGCCACGCGCTCGATCTGCGTGGTGCCCAGGTAGGCGAAGGGCGAGGAGTAGTCGAAGTAGACGTCGACGGTTCGCACGGCTCTGGATCTCTAGCAGGCTGCGGCCGGATTGCCTCGCCCGCCGATGGGTTCGCTCGCGATCCCCGCCAAATGTGAGCAACGACACGAGCGTTCCTGCGGCGGTTGGGTGCCCTGACGTAAGGTCACGCGACCATGACGATCTCGTTCGACACCCACCCCGACCGCTACCGCCACTGGACCCTGAAGGTCGACGGCCAGCGCGCCACGCTGACCATGAACGTCGACCCCAAGGGAGGCCTCCGCGAGGGCTACGAGCTCAAGCTCAACTCCTACGACCTCGGTGTCGACATCGAGCTCTCCGACGCGGTGACGCGGCTGCGCTTCGAGCACCCCGAGGTGCGCGTCGTCGTGGTCGACAGCGGCCAGGAGCGGATCTTCTGCGCGGGCGCGAACATCCCGATGCTCGGCGGCTCGACGCACGCGTTCAAGGTCAACTTCTGCAAGTACACGAACGAGACCCGCCTCTCGATCGAGGACGCCTCCGCGCACAGCGGTCAGAAGTTCCTGGCTGCCCTGAACGGCACCTGCGCCGGCGGCGGCTACGAGCTGGCGATGGCCTGCGATCACCTGCTCTTGATCGACGACGGCTCCAGTGCCGTCAGCCTCCCCGAGGTGCCGCTGCTCGGCGTGCTGCCGGGGACCGGTGGCCTCACGCGCCTCGTCGACAAGCGGAAGGTGCGCCGCGACCGCGCCGACGTGTTCTGCACGACCAGCGAGGGCATCCGCGGCAAGCGTGCCGTGGAGTGGGGCCTCGTCGACGAGATCGCCACCCGCAGCAAGTTCCACGACGCCATCGCCAAGCGCTCCGACGCCATCGCGGCGAGCCTGGGCGACCTGAAGAAGGGGCCCGGCATCACCCTCGACCCGGTCGTGGCCGAGCAGGGCGAGGACGGTTCGCTCCATTACGGCTTCGTCACGCTCGACCTGATGGAGGACCAGCGCACGGCCGTTCTGCGGGTGAAGGCGCCGACCGAGGCGCAGCCGAAGACGGCCGAGGAGATCCAGGAGGCCGGCGCCGCGCAGTGGTCGCTCCGGGCGTTCCGCGAGCTCGACGACGCGCTCCTGCAGCTCCGGGTGAACCACCCGAACATCGGCCTCGTGGTGGTGCGCACCGAGGGCGAGATGGAGCGGGTGCTCGACGTCGACCGGGCGCTCCACGACAACCGCGAGCACTGGCTGGCCAACGAGATCCTGCTCTTGCAGGCGCGCGTGCTGCGCCGGATGGACCTGACCGCGAAGAGCTTCTTCGCGCTGATCGAGAAGGGCACCTGCTTCGCCGGCAGCCTGCTCGAGCTCGCGCTCGCCTCGGACCGCATCTACATGCTCGAGGACGACGAGGGCGAGGTCGCCGTGGCCATCTCGCCGCTCAACGGCGGCGCCTTCCCGATGAGCCACGGCCTCACCCGCTTGCAGGCGCGCTTCCTCCACGACCCGGAGCAGGTCTCCCGCGTCTTGGCGCGCGAAGGCGCGATCGACACCACCGAAGCGGACGACCTCGGCCTGGTCACGGTCGCGGCCGACGACATCGACTGGGAGGACGACGTGCGCATCGCGCTCGAAGAGCGGGTGAGCCTCTCGCCCGACGCGCTGACCGGCATGGAAGCCTCGCTGCGCTTCCCGGGGAGCGAGACGGCGGAGACGAAGATCTTCGCGCGGCTGAGCGCGTGGCAGAACTGGATTTTCCAGCGTCCGAACGCGGTCGGCCCCGAGGGTGCGCTCACGAAGTACGGGCAGCCCGACCGGCCTACCTTCCAGTGGACGCGCTGCTGAATGTCGTGCGCGGGTTGCGCGTGAGCACCCGCACTTTCGGTTGCTCCGAGTGAGGCAGCGCACGACCTTCGCCAGAGCCTCGCTCCTACAGTGACCTGAGGAGGTTGCTCTTCGATGTCTTTGTCCGACTCGATCCCGAACAATGTGGACCTCGGTTCCGACCGCAAGCTCCTGCGCGCGCTGGAGAAGTGGCACCCGAGCTTCATCGATTGGTGGCTCCAGATGGGGCCCGACGGGTTCCAGCAGGACGAGGTCTACCTGCGCACGGCGACCAGCGTCGATCCGAAGGGCTGGGCGACCTACGAGTACGTGAAGATGCCCGACTACCGCTGGGGCATCTTCCTCACGCCGCGCAAGGGCGAGCGCTTCGTGAACTTCGGCGACACGGCCGGCGCGAAGGCGTGGGAAGAGGTGCCCGGCGAGCTGCGCGGCATCCTCCGCCGCATCATCGTCACGCAGGCCGACACCGAGCCGGCCAGCGTCGAGCAGCAGCGCCAGCTCGGCAAGTGCGCACCCTCCCTCTATGACCTCCGGAACCTCTTCCAGGTCAACGTGGAAGAAGGGCGTCACCTGTGGGCGATGGTCCACCTGCTCCATCAGTACTTTGGACGCGATGGACGCGAAGAGGCCGAGGCCCTGCTCGAGCGCCGCAGCGGTGACGAAGACAAGCCGCGGATCCTGCAGACGTTCAACGAGACCACCGACGAGTGGCTCTCGTTCTTCTGCTTCACGATGTTCACCGACCGCGACGGCAAGTATCAGCTCGCGGCCCTCAGCGAGTCCGGGTTCGACCCGCTCGCGCGCGCCACGCAGTTCATGCTGACGGAGGAGAGCTTCCACCTCTTCTGCGGCGAGACCGGCATCGAGCGCATCGTGCAGCGCGGCGCGGAGCTGACGACGCAGGACCCGAACGGTGACGCGCGGGCCCAGGGCGGCATCGATCTGCCGACCATCCAGAAGTGGATCAACTTCTGGTTCTCCAGCGCGGTCGAGCTCTTCGGCGGCGAGATCAGCAGCAACGCGGCCGACTACTTCGCGACCGGCCTCAAGGGTCGCTACCGCGAGACGTCGAAGTACGAGGACCACGAGGCGCTCGAGAGCGGCTACGAGATCTGGGTGCCGAAGGACGGCCGCCTGGTGAAGGAAGAGGTGCCGCTGCGCACCGCCCTCAACGAGGTGCTCCGCGACGAGTACGTGGCGGACTGCGAGCGCGCCGTGCGCAAGTGGAACCACGTCATCAAGAAGACGGGCGTGTCCTTCGAGCTGAAGCTGCCGAGCCGCCGCTTCAACCGCAGCATGGGGCTCTACCGGGACATGACCTTCGACCTCGAGGGCAACCCGATCACCCCGGAAGAGTTCGAGGCGAACCGCGACGCGTGGCTGCCCACCCAGGCGGACCGCGACTACGTCAAGTCGCTGATGGTCCCGGTGCACGAGCCGGGCAAGATCGCGAACTGGATCGCGCCGCCCAAGAAGGGCGTCAACGGCCAGCCCTTCGAGCACGAGTACGTGCGCTTCGCTCAGCATTGATCGCGGCGCGGGAGCCCGCGCTCCGGCGTTCCCTGGTCGCGAGCCGAGCGCCGCGACGATCGGTGGTCTCGCGTCGCGGCGCCGGTGATATCCTGCGCCGGTGCGGTACGCCTCACCTCGCCCGTGGCCGGCGCTCGCGGCGTTCCTCGTCCTCGCCGCCGGCTGCTCGCTGAATCGGACCCCCCTCATCGTTCCGCAGGACGGTCGGCAGAACGACCTCGACGGCGGTCTCGGAGGACACGACGCGGGCCGCCTCGAGGACGCGTTCGTCCCGCCGCCGCGGGTGGACGCGGGCCACGACGCCGCCGTGAAGCCCGACGGCGGACCGGACGCCTTCGTCCCGACGGACGCAGGCCCGGTCTGCGTGGGCAGGCCCGAGGTGTGCGACGGGCGTGACAACGACTGCGACCCGAGCACGCCCGACGGGACCGACGACTCGAGCGTGGGGGTGAGCTGCGACGGCCCGGACTCCGACCTCTGCGCGAACGGGACCTCGGCGTGTGTGGGCGGCGTCGTCACGTGTCCCGCGACGGGCCTCGAGCACGACGGCATCCTCGATGTCTGCGATGGGATGGACAACGACTGCAATCCGGCGACGCCCGACGGAGCGGACGAGCCGGGGTACGGGACGGCTTGCGACGGCGACGACGCCGACCTCTGCGCGGACGGGATGATGGCCTGCGTCGACGGCGCGATGGTCTGCGACGACAGCCCCGACTCGAACGTCGAGACCTGCAACGGCCTGGACGACGACTGCAACGGGCACATCGACGACGGCGCCGGCTGTCCCTGCGGTCTTCAGGCGGAGAACGGGGGCCACGCGTACTTCTTCTGCGGCCACTCGGACCGCCGGAGCTGGACCGACGCGAGCGCGTACTGCGCGATGTACGGCTACGAGCTGGTCACCATCGACGACGCCGGCGAGCAGACGTGGGTGGCGTCCGAAGCCCAGAGCTACACGTCCGACAAGACGTGGTGGATCGGCGCCAACGACCGCGATACGGAGGGGAGCTTCGTGTGGGTCGGCAGCGGCTTCGGCATCTCGTACGAAAACTGGAACGACGGCGAGCCCAACGACAGTGGCAGCGGTGAGGACTGCGTCGAGATGCAGGCTGGAACCGACAGCGCGTCCGGCACGCCGGGCGGCTGGAACGACTACGACTGCACCAACGGTCAGCGCTTCATCTGCGAAGCGGGGCCCTGAGCTGAGTGGCGGGTGTCGGACGAGGAGCGCTCGTTTTACACCGGCCACCAGCTCGCACGCGGCGCGCGAACCGATTAGATTCGTTCTCGATGACCATACGAGGGGGCTCGCTCCGCGCGCTGGTCGTGACGCTCTCGATCGTCACGCTGGCGAGCTGTTTCGAAGAAGACCCGCCGGCGACCGACGGCGGCGTGGGCACGAGCGCGGATGGGGGCGCCGACGCAGGCGCGCTGCCCGGCCCGTCGATGGCAGCGGTCGCCTACGGCGGCGACAGCATCTGGGACGCGCCATGGCCCGACGAGCGCCTCCGCAGCGCCGACGGGACGGTCGACGTCTCCGGCTTTCACAACCTGTCGCGGCCGGTGACCATCGTCACGCAGCTCCTCGCGCTGCTGCGGGGCGCCCCTGGCTTCGGGAACTCGTCGACGATCTTCTTCCCGCTGAGCGCGCCCATCGACGCGAGCTCGCTGCCGGCGGACGCGCACGCCAGCCTCGCCGACGACGCCACCGTCTACCTGATCGACGTGGACGCGACGAGCCCGGACCGCGGCTCGCGCCATCCCTTCGTGGCCCGCTTCGACACGGACCCAGGGCCCTTCGCCGTCCCGAACACGCTGGCGCTCTTGCCGCTGCAGGGGCGACCGCTCCACCCCGGCCGGCTCTACGCCGCCGTGCTCACCACCCACGTCCTGGCAGCCGACGGCTCCGCGCTCCAGCCCGCGCAGGCGACGACCCAGCTCGTGAACGGTCAGCGGCCGGACGGCCTGAGTGACGCCGCGTTCGCCGCCCACCAGGACGCGCTGAGCGCGCTCGGGGACCTCGGCGTCGCCACCGACGACATCGCCGCGATGGCCGTTTTCCGCACCATGGATCCGACCGCGGAGCTCGCGCAGGCGCGGGAGCAGGTCCTCGCGGGCACCATTCCGACGCCGGACGCCGCGTTCGAGGCGCGCGAGGTCTTCGACGACTTCTGCGTCTATCACACGACCATCGCCATGCCCGACTTCCAGGGCGGCACGCCGCCCTTCACGAGCGAGGGTGGCGCGTGGGTGCGTGACGCCGCGGGCAACCTGGCCGTGCAGCGGCAAGCCCGGTCGAACGTCTGGGTGACCATCCCTCGGCAGCCGATGCCGGACGCGGGGTTCCCGACCGTCGTCTTCGTGCGCACGGGCGGCGGTGGTGATCGGCCCCTCGTCGACCGCGGCCCCGATCCGCAGCCGCACGCGGGCGCGACGCCCGGGACCGGGCCAGCGCTGCACTTCGCGCAGGCGGGCTTCGTGGGCATCAGCGTGGACGGTCCGCTCGGCGGCCAGCGCAACACCGACGGCTGGGACGAGCAGTTCGCGATCTTCAACATCCAGAACCCGGAGGGGCTCCGCGACAACATCCGGCAGTCGGCGCTCGAGCTGATGCTCCTCGCGCACGTGCTGCCCTCGCTCTCGGTCGACGCCTCCGGCTGCCCCGACTTCAGCACGCCGGCCGGTGACGGGTTGGCCAAGCTCGATGCCTCGACGCTCGCGCTGATGGGGCACTCCATGGGAGCGACCATCGCGCCTCTGGTGGTCGCGCTGGAGCCCGCCTATGACGCGCTCATCCTGAGCGGCGCGGGCGGGAGCTGGATCGAGAACGTGATGTTCAAGATGAGCCCCATCGAGGTGCGGCCCGCGGCGGACCTGATGCTGGGCTACAGCACACGCAGGCGCGAAGTCACGGAGCACGATCCGGTGCTGGCCCTCCTGCAATGGGCGGGCGAGAGCGCGGACCCGCAGGTGTACGCGCGCAACATCATCACCGAGCCTCTCGGCGGCGCCGCGCCGCGTGATGTCCTCATGTTCCAGGGCATCCTGGACACCTACATCCCGCCGCCCGTCGCCAACGCGCTCAGCCTCGCGCTCGGGATCGACCTCGGCGGGATGGAGCTGGACACGACCGTCCCGCAGTACCAGCCGCTGAGCCGCTTCCTGGACATCTCCGGCGGCGCGCGCATCACCCTGCCGGTCGCGGGCAACCGAGACACCGGGTCGATCACCGGCGTGGTCGTCCAGCACCCCGCCGACGGCATCGAGGACGGCCACGAGGTCGTCTTCCAGAGCCCCGGCCCGCAGCTCCAGTACCGATGCTTCTTGGAGAGCCTGCGGCTCGGCGTGCCGCGCGTTCCGTCGTCGGACGGGACGACCTGCGAGTAGGCGGTCGAGCCTCGACTGCGAGGACCCACGCCGCGCGGCCCAGGACCACGCAGGCGCCTCCCCATTCGTCGAGCATCGCGTATCTCGGTGATTCCAACGGCCCTGGCCACGCAACCCACGTGGACAGCCGCTGACACATTCCCCGGGCAAATCGATCTTCGCGCGCTGACGACGGCGTAGGGGCGAGTTGCCATCGTGTCGCAGCTCGTTCGAACGTCAATCGTGCTGATCCTCGGGGGCTGAGCCCTGCGCGGAGGGGAGCGGCAGGTGGAACCGGAACGTGGAGCCCACGCCACGGATGCTGTCGAAGTCGAGCTCGCCTCCATGGGCCAAGGCGATGCGACGCGCGGCCCAGAGGCCGAGGCCGGTCCCCGGCGCGACGTCCTGGGCCGAGGCGCCGCGACCGAAGGACTCGAACACGCGCTCGCGGTCTTCCTGCGCGATGCCCACGCCCTGATCGGACACCGAGACGTGCGCCCAGCCCCTCGACGCGGTCACGGCGACCCGAATCTCTCCGCCCTGCGGCGAGTACTTGATCGCGTTGCTCAGCAGGTTGTTCATCACCTGCTCGATGCGCATCGGATCGCATCGCGCTCCGAGGGGCTCGGAGGGCAGCTCCATGACGATCGGGTGCGAGGGGTCATCCCCGTACAGCTCGACCGACGCCCGGACGGAGTCGCGGAGATCGACCTCCTGCATCGAAAGTGAGAGCTGCCCCGTCTGCAGGCGCGCTGCGTCCAGGAGGTCGTCGACCATCCGTTCGAGCCGGTTCACCTGCGCGGCGACCAGGCGCTGGCCGCGAGCGGCGATCTGCGGCGAGACCGCCTCGCGGTCGATCCCGACCGACAGCTTCAGCGCCGCGAGCGGGTTGCGCAGATCGTGGACCACCGACGCGACCAGCTCGAATCGACTCTTCTGCGCGAGCTCGAGCCGCTCGGCCATGTGATTGAAGGCCTGGCCGATCGCCGTGAGCTCGGTCGTGCCGCCGAGCCTCGCTCGGGCCGACAGCTCGCCGTGGGCGAAGCGGGCCATCGAGCGATCCAGCTCCGACAACGGCTGATCGAGGCCGCGGCTCATGGTGATGCCCAAGAGCACGGTGGTCAGGAGGAGGATGACCAGCACGACGCCCTGAACGACGCGCGAGCTCGTCAGCCATCGCCGCGCGGTGAGCTCCTCGTCGTCCACCTGGGCGATGTTGTAGGTGCGGTACTGGGCGACCGCGGAGAGCGCGATGTCGAGCGTGTTGGAAGTGCTCGTCTGCAGCGCGTCGGGCGTCGGTCTCTGCCGCTCGAGCCTCCGGTGCTCGGCCAAGTAGCCCCGCACACGCTCGGTGGTGGTCCGGTAGAGGCGCTCCTCGCTCGGACCGGTCACGAACGCCCTCAGGTGCTGGAGCTGTGAGAGGGCCGACCGGCGGCTCGCCGCTGCCAGGGGACTGAGATTGCTGCTGGGCGCCTTCAGGGACAGCGCGCTGAGGCGGTCGTAGTTCAGGAGTGTGAGCGAGAGCTCGTCGACGGCTGGGATCGTCTCCGCGTCGGCGCGCACCTGCTGGAACGAGCGCTGCATGAGCTCGTTGGAGATGACCAGCCCGATCGTCGCCAACCCAGCGAGAAGCAGCAGGGCGGTGATTCCCGCCACGAGGGCGTGGAAGCTGATTCGGAGGGGCTTCACGCGTTCGCTCTCTCCCTCCCCGCGCTGGGTCACGCGCCCTCGTGGGAGAGATGAGACCGCCGAGCTGGCCGTCAACGGTCATCACCAGCCTGGTGTCCCGGCGATGGCACGCTTCAGGCGCGGCCGTCCATGCAAGGCCGCCGTCCATGCAAGGCCGCGCCGTCCATGGAAGGCGGCCGTCCACGCAAGGCGGCCGGCCTCGTCGGGCTGAAAGAGACGTCGCTACGCGAGCTCAGCGCTGGGCGTAGGGCTGGCGACGACCTCGGGCCGGGCGCTCGCGTGGGTGGCGAGCACGCCGGAACCGCGGATCATGTGGACAGTGAGACGCCCGCGAGCAGAGCCGGTCACGGACCGTGCGAAGACCGTGCGAAGACCGGCTCGAGGGGCTCAGCGCGTGCCGCTCTCCAGCGTGCGCATCGAGTACGCGTAGACGTCGAACATGTCCCGGGGAGCCTTGCCCGCCGCCTTCAGACGCTCGCGCAGGGCCTCCGCGACCGCGAGGTGCTTCTTGTAGCCGGCGCCGGTGGGTGCGCCGTTGCTCGGCAGGGTCGCCTCCACGGCTCGCGCCTGGCGGCGGCTGGTGGCCGGCGTCACCAGCACGTGGGCGTCGGGATGCACCGCGGCGGCGAAGACCGTGGCCACCGTCCACGGCACACCCTTGGGCGCGATGGACTTCACGAAGGCGTTGAAGCGCGACGTGTAGGCCTTCTTCCCGTGGAGCAGGTCGCGGAGCGCCCGCGCTATCTTCTCGTAGCCCTCGGCCGGCATCTCATCGAAGACGGCGGCGTCCTCGACCAGCCCGGCCTGCTGGCCCGCCGCGATCAGCTTCTTGCCGTCCGCGTGGACCTCGGCGAACGCCCCGCGCTCGAGCGCCTCGTCGAGACGCGGTGCCGCGAAGAGCTCGCCCGCGAGCGCGATCAGCGCGTCGACGCCCTCACCGCGCACGCTCTGCACGAACTTCTCGTCCTCGAAGCCGCCAGGGAAATGGCGCGCGAAGATCGCCTCCTGCTGGTCGAAGGTCAGCTCGGGCGCCTTCTTGCGGATCGTCCTGGTGCCCGAGCGGGTCTTGGCTGGCCCGCGGCCGCGCAGCAGCGTCTTGGCGAGCGTCTCGCGCTCCTCGGGGGGCAGCTCGACCTCCTCGAGGCGGGACAGCGAGTTCAGCAACGTCCGCTCGCCGCCGCTCTCGAACACGTAGATCGTCCGATCTGGCTGCTCCTCCGCGATGACGGCCCGTCCCCATTCGGGGCGGGAGCTATGGGCGAAAACGCGGGGCGTGACTCCTGACGAGCTCATCGATCGACGATCCTTTGCCTGGGGAAAAGCCGCGTGCGCGCGTCATCGCGCCACACGCGGAAGCGACCATCATGCCACGCTGGCGGCGGCCACCCGCTCCTCGAGCGAACGGCAGGATAGCGCGTACGGGCCGGGTGCGCCCCTCGCCGGCTCACGGGCCTCACTCCACCCGTGCCTGGAGACGAGCCCGGCAGGCTCAACGCGCACCCGGATCGCGCCATTTTCCCCAGCGCCGACGCCCGCGATCGCTGCCGGCGGCGCGAAGGCAGCCGTTGTCGGCGCGGCACGGGCGCTGCTTCGTCGCTCGCTCCGAACGGCCCCGAGCCACGGCATCCCACGAGCCACGGCATCCCACGAGCCACGGCATCCCACGAGCCACAGAATCGAGGTGCAGACATGGGCGACAAGTCACCGAAGCAGAAGGACAAGCAGCGCCGCCAGAAGCAGCACGAGAAGGATCAGAAAGATCAGAAGGCCGAGCGCCGCCCCAAGCCCGGCGCGCCGCCGAGCCGCTCCGAGCCTGCGGAGGAGCGGAAGTAGGGCGGGAGGCGCGGAGCTCACGCCGCGGTCTGGGGGCACCCCCGCTCGGACGCGAGCCTCCTCGGCCGAGCCGGTCGCGACTTCCCTCGGGAGAGGAAGGACGTCGGCCGCGCCCGGCGCGTTGCTCGGCTCGTGCTTCGGGCGGCGCCGAGGCTCGAGCTCCGAACGATGCGCCCGGACCGAGCTCGTGGCGGTCCCTGAGCGATCCGTGACGACGGCCTGCCGAGGTCGAAAGCGCCCGATTCGCGACGAGCATCGGGTTCCTGACGTACCCTGCGTGCGGCGCTGACCGGCCGAGCCGGTGGGGGCCCCGGATGCGGGAGGAGTGGAATGCGCGGCCCTCCGAGGCGACTGGCGTGGTGGATGTTCGGGCTCGGGGCGCTCGTCGTGCCCGGCTGCTATCTGAGCCACCAGCCGCCCGTCGACTGCGATGCCGGCATCCTGTGTGGCGCATGCTTCGGAGGCGCGTGCGATTACGCGACGGGAGAGGGCTGCCCGGCCAGCGACGCGTGCCACATCCGGAACGACCCCACGACCGGCGCGGCGGAGACCTACTGCGTGCCGAGCGCGCACCGTCCGATCGGCGCCCCGTGCGCGACCGCGGCGGACTGCGCGAGCGGTGTTCCTTGCGTTTGGCAGGTCGTGGAGCGGCCGCCGGGATTCTGCATGCCGCTCTGTTGCCCTGGGGAGAGCTGCCCCTCCGGGATGCACTGCGAGCCGCTCTCCATCGATCTACCGGACGGCGGAACCACCCCGCTGCCGCGCGCAGGCTTCTGCAGCTGGAACGCCAGTCGCTGCGACCTGATCGGCCAGACGGGCTGCCCGCGCGGGCTCGCCTGCTACGCGGCGCCGCTGGGCACCTGCCTCCCGCCGGGACATCTCCCGGCCGGCGCGCCCTGCGAAGCGCTCGGCGACTGCGCGCCCCGCCTCTCGTGCATCGCCGAGGAGAGCGGCGACCGCATCTGCCGCCATCTTTGCTACTTCGACCGTGACTGCGGCGCCGGCCAACACTGCGAGAGGCCTCCCGGCGGCGTTGGAATCTGCCGGCCGTGATGGCGCCTTCGACACGGCCACCTGTTCGTGTCGACTCCCGGCGGGAAGGCGGGTGCACACGATGGTGGCAGCGCGCGGGCGTGACGTCGCGAGCGTCCTCCCGCGTCGTGCGCTGCGTGTGCTGACGGCGACCGCCGCGGCTTTCATCGTCACCGCTCTCATCGTCACCGCCTCCTCGGGCGGAGGAGCGCGGAGGTCAGGGCACGCCGGGGATGCGGCCGACGCGGCGGTGCAGGGGGCGCTCGGGCGGCGGTACCCAGCCGCCGAAGACGTGCTCGAGGTAGCGGGCCACGGCGAGGGTGAGGTGGTCGTTCCCGTGGGCGGCGACGACCTGGACGCCGAGCGGCAGCCCGTGTCGGTCGAGCCCGAGCGGGACCTGGGTCGCGGGGAAGCCCATCACGTTGATGATCGCCGTGTAGACGAAGTCGAAGGGCCGGAGCAGCGGCGCGTAGTGGCGCGGCGCGGTCCGCGAGTAGGGCGGGAAGAGCATGACGCCGTCGTCGCCGAGGGCCTCCGAGAGCTGCTCGCGCAGCGCGCGCGCTTCGTCGACCAAGAGCTCGGTGCGCGCCGGGACGGCCTCGGGGATCCGCTCGATGCCGGCCAGCACGAGGGCAGGCAGCGTGTGCTCGGAGCGACGGGCCATCCATTTCAGAATCTCCGGGCCCAGCGGTTTGCGCTCCCCCCCGCCGAGGAGGACGCCGAAGGGCGTGCCGCCCGCCGCGCTCAGCATCGCGGACCAGTAGTGGAGCGAGCGCGCCAGCCCGCGGAAGGTCGGCGAGGTGATCGAGGCGCCGGTCGAACCGAGGGCGTGCGCGGCGCGGCGCTGCGCGGTGCGCAAGCTCCGGCTGACCGGCGTGAAGCCGTTGTCGGGCACGTCCAGGACGCGCAGCGCGCCGATGTCCACCGATTCCGGATCGCGGAGCTCCATCTCGTTGCAGGCGACGCACTCTCCGTCCGGCCCGGCGAGCACCTTCAGGACGGGGAAGAGGTCGTCCGCCCGCCGCGCGAGCGGCCCGGTCGAGAGGTAGCCGAGAGCCTCGTTCTCGGCGATGGGCCATTGACCCGTGTTCGGCACCAGTCCGGAAGAAGGTTTGTGTCCGAAGACACCGTTGAAGAATGCCGGCAAGCGGATGGAGCCGCCGATGTCCGCGCCGAGGCCGAAAGGCGAGATGCCGGCTCCGATGGCGGCGCCCTCTCCGCCCGAGCTGCCGCCCACGATGCGGCTCGGGTCGTAGGGGTTGTTGCAGCGGCCGTAGACGCGGTTGTTGCTCTCCATCCACATCAGAAGCTCGGAGACGTTGGTGACGCCGAGCGGGATGGCGCCGGCCGCCCGCAGACGCGCTACGGTGACGGCGTCCTCGGTGGCGCGGTAGCCGCGGCGCGCGACCAGCCCCGCGGTCTGCGGCATCCCGGTGAGCGCGAAGGCCTCTTTGATGGTGCAGGGCACGCCGTGGAGTGGGCCCACCGCGTCGGGCCCCCGCTCCTTCAGCGCGCGATCGGCCTCACGCGCCTCCTGCAGCGCCTCCGAGAGCCGCACCCGGACGACGGCGTTGAGGGCGGGGTTCACCTCGCGGAGACGGTCGAGATGCACCCGCACGACGCGTTCGCTCGTCGCCTCGCCGCGGCGGATCATGGCCGCCAGCTCCACGCCGGACTTGGTCAGCAGCGGATCCAAGCTCGTCCTCCCTCTCGCGCCGCCCCACGGGCGCCAAGAGCCGCGTAGCACAGGCGCTCGTGCAGTGCAGGCGGATGCGTGGTGCAAGAGCGGACGAGTGCGGAGACGCCCGCCCAGCGGACCCCAAACAGGGACACGCGCAGAGCACGCCGCCCGCGTTCGACGTGAGGCGACGGGAGAGGCTGCGATCGACCTTCAGCGCAGGACGTCGCGGTCGAGGCGCAGCGCTTCGGCGACCGACCAGGCCTGGAAGGGGCAGCCGCGCGGCGCGTGGGGTGGATCGCCGTCGGCGATCTCTTCGATGTGGCCGATGCCTGCCCGGTCGAGGGACTCGAGGAGCGGCGCGAGGAAGCGGCTGCGGGCCACGCGCTTGGCCTCGTCGGTGCTCCCGCGGACGCGGACCCACGCCTCGACGAAGGGGCCGAGCAGCCAGGGCCACACCGTCCCTTGGTGGTAGACGGCGTCGCGCTCGCTCGGACCGCCGCGGTAGGCGGGCGCATAGGAGGGATCGTCCGGCGCCAGCGAGCGCAGCCCGACCGGCGTCCAGAGCGCGCGCTCCACGGCGTCGACGACGGCGCGGGCGCGCTCGGGCGAGAGGAGCACGTCCGGCAGCCCGCCGACGGCGAAGATCTGGTTCGGCCGCAGGCGGGCGTCGGCGGTGCCCGGCTCGGTGATCGACGTCGACGACGTCGTAGAGGCAGCCGGCGCCCGCGTTCCAGAAGCGCGCTTCGAACGAGGCGTGCGCGCGGCGGCGGACGCTCTCCCAGCGCGAGTCCAAGCGGCCGGCGATGCGCAGGGCGTTCAACCAGAGCGCCTGGATCTCGACCGGCTTGCCGATCCGCGGCGTGATCGGGCGGCCGTCGACGCGCGCGTCCATCCAGGTGAGCTGCGAGCCCGGCTCGCCGGCCGCGATCAGGCCGTCCTCGCCACAGTGGATCCCGTAGCGCGTGCCCTCCGCGAAGCCGCGGACGATGGCGAGGATGGCTCGCTCGATGCGCGCCCGCTCCTCGGGGACGTCGATGAGCGCGCCGCGCGTGGCCGAGAGATACGCGTCGGCCGCGACGACGTAGAAGAGCGCGGCGTCGACCGAGTTGTACTCGGGCTCGGGGCCGCGATCGGGGAAGCGGTTCGGCAAGAGGCCGTCCTTCACGACGCCGGACCACGCGAGCAGGATGTCGCGCGCGTCCTCGAAGCGGCGGCCGCTCAGGCAGAGGCCGCGCAGCGAGATGAACGTGTCGCGGCCCCAGTCGCCGAACCACGGGTAGCCGGCGATGATGGTGCGCCCTTCGCCGCGCGCGACGAGGTACGCATCGGCCGCGCGCTCGAGCCGGCTCTCGAAGTGCCCGCGGCGGCGCTCCTCTTCGGCGCGCAGACCAGCCACCAGCGCGTCGACCGGCTCGTCCATCCGCTCGCGGGTCTCGGGACTGTCGGCGGCGATCGCCCACTGCGCCTCGCCGCGCGAGAGGTCGAAGCGGAGCACCGCGGGCGAGCCGAGATCCTCCACCGCGTCCAGCCCGCGCTCTTCCTCCCGCGCGTAGAGGAAGCGGCGATACCATTCGGGCGCCGCGTCGACTTCGCCGTTTTGCGCCGAGAGGACGGCCGGCAGGTCCGGGTAGGGTTGCCAACGGCAGAGCGGGCCGAGCCGCTCGGTGTCGAATCGGAACGCGTCGTTCTCGCGATGCAGCGCGTGGAAGTCGCGCCCCGAGAGGAGCGGTCGAACGCAGAGCGTCATGCCGTCGGCGCTCCCGTCCACCGACCAGCTCAGAACCGTCATCGGCATCCCGTGGACGACGAAGAGATCCTGGATCAGCAGCCTGCCGGCCACCTCGAACGTCCAGCGCGGCCACGGCTCGCTCTCGAACGCGCGCAAGCGACGGTCGCCGTCCGGATGATCGACGCCGGGCGCGTAGCGCTGCGCGCTGATCGGGAAGCTCCCCTCGGGCGTCTCGATCCAGGCCTCGAAGCCGTTGACCACCACCATCCGGCCCGCGGGCGGATCGGTCGCCACACAGAGGAGCGCGTGATAGCGCCGCGTCCGGACGAGCGCCGTGGTGCCCGAGGCAAACCCGCCGAGCCCGTCGGTCTCGAGCCACTCACTCCGTCGATCGATGTGGATCACGCGCGCCTCCTGCTGCGAGTCTCATGGCAGGTAGCACGAACCGCCGCTGGCTTCGCAGTCCTGGTCCGAGTTGGTGCCCGCCGTCTGCGCGCGCACTCGCCACCCGGAAGCGGAGTCGCAGGTCGACCCAGGGGGTGACCCGGACTCGTCATGGCAGTAGCCTGCACGCTTCGGGAGGCCCGAGATGCAGGGATTGTTCGTGCGCAGAGCAGCCGGAGTGTTGGTCATGATCGCAGCCTTCACGGGCTGCTCGGTCGGTGGTCCCTCGCCCGACGGCGGAGGAGGTGGGCGTCACGATGCCGGCGACGCTGCGACGCAGCCGCCCGGCGGCAGGCTCCGCCTCGATCCCGAGAACGCGGTCGATCGCCATCGTCGATGGCGCGCCCGCGACGCTCGACTACCACGCGTACCTCGTGCACGACGACGGGAGCGAGGCGGACGTCACGAGCGACGCGCGCTTCATGGTCGCGAACACCAACCTCGGCACCTTCACGGGCGCACACTTCGAGTCGATCACCGATCACGGCGGTCAGACGACCGTCTCGGCGACCTACCGCGGCGCGCTCGGCTCGACGCCGCTCACGATCCGGATGGCGCAGGTGTTCATCGGGCCGGGCGCGAGCGCGGATGACGCGGCGCGCTTCGGCGGCACCGACGACACCGGCAGCGCGCCCACGCTCGTCTACCCGAACGACGGCGTCCTCGTCCCGCCGAACCTGAGCGAGATGGAGTGGCAGTTCATGCCGAACGGCAACGACGTCTTCGAGCTGACCTTCCACGGCGCGACCACGGACATCCGCATCTACCTCGGCTGCACCACGGTCGGTGCCGGGTGCGCGTTCACGCCGAGCCAGGACATCTGGACCTTGCTCGCCGAGAGCGAGCGAGGCGGGGCGCCGGTGCGCTACGGCCTGCGCGGAACGACCCGCGCCGGAGGGCCCGTCGGCGCGTCCGACGAGCGGACCATCTCGTTCGCCCAAGAGGACGTCACGGGAGGCATCTACTACTGGAACGCCGGCGCCGGCGCCGTCATGCGCTACGACTTCGGCCTGCGAGGCCAGCGCGCCGAGACCTTCCTGAACGCGGCCGGCGCGGGCGCGGGCACCTGCGTCGGCTGCCACGTCGTCTCGCGCGACGGATCACGCATCGCCGTCGGCATGGACATCCCTTCGCCGGCTCCCTACAAGGTCTTCGACACCGCCACGCGCTCGCTGATCTACCAGCAGGGCACGACCTTCGGCGGCGGAGCCAACTTCTTCTCGTTCTCGCCGGACAGCTCGCAGATCCTGACCTCCAACGGCGTGACCATCGCGCTCCGGAACGCGAACGACGGCACGGCGATCACCGACCCGATCGTGGCCTCCGGCTCGATGCCCGACTTCGCGCCCGACGGGACCCGCTTCGTCTACGCGAAGCCGGCCATGGCGCCGCCCTGCTTCGGCGCCTTCTGCGGTGCGCCCAGCCTCACCACGGCGAGCATCGAGTCGATGGTCTTCGACGGCTCGAGCTGGACGCCGGGGCCGACGATCGTGCCCTTCTCCGGCGCGAACAACTACTACCCGACGTTCTCGCCGGACGGGGAGTGGGTCCTCTTCAACCGCTCGCCCTCCAACCACGACAGCTACGACTCGCCGGACGCCGAGCTCTGGGTCGTGCCAACGGCCGGCGGCGCACCGACGCGGCTGGACCACTCCACCTCGATGAACGGCGACTCCTGGCCCAAGTGGGATTCCTCGACCTACGAGCACCAGGGCCACGCCCTCTTCTGGTTCACGGTCTCGAGCCGTCGCGCCTACGGGCTCCGCGTCGCGGCGGGCGAGCGCGCCCAGCTCTGGGTCGGCGCGTTCGATCCCACGGCCTCGGGCCCGGATTTCTCGATGCCGATGTTCTGGCTCCCCTTCCAGGACATCGCGAGCGGCAACCACATCGGCCAGTGGGTCACCACGGTCGACCGGCAGCCGTGCAGCAGCGATTCGATGTGCGGGAGCGGCGAGTTCTGCCAGAGCGGCGTCTGCGTCCCCAACCTGGAGTGAGGCTGACCGAGCGGCGGTCTGCCGCCCTGACCACGGGGGCTTCGGGGTGGCGCCGAGCGGTCGCCGACGACATCGTCGCGCCGTGTCGCGCGTCGCACGATGGGCCACGCTCGCGTCGGTCGGCTTCGTGGCGCTCGTGGGCGAGCAACTCCTCCACGAGTGCACGCACGGAGTGGTCACGCTCCTCGGCGGGGGACGCTGGTCGATGCTGCACCCGCCGCGGCGTCGAGCCCAGGCGATTGTGGCGGCGCCTCACCTGGACGCCCTACTTCGCCGGCAACGCGGCGTTGACCGCGCTGAGCCCGCTCCATCCGCTCGGCGCGACGGGGATCTTCCTCGTCGTCAGCAAGGACTGGATGGCGTTCTGCGCGTTCTTCTTCGCGGCCTTCTCGCTGAAGCGGGTCGAGCCTCCCCCCGCGCCCGTGCAGCTCCCCGTCCCGCCGAGCCGCGCCTGGATTCTCGCCGGCGCGCTGGCGCTCGGCGTCGCCCTCGCTCTCTCGGTCTGGCCGCTCCATTTCACGTGACCGCGAGCCGCCGAGAGAGCGGGACTTGGCAGACGACGCGCCAAGCGCGGGCGGGCCGACGCGGGAAGGGCTGAGCGCGAGGAGCCGTCGCCCGAAACGAGCTGCGGGCACCGGGGAGACCCTCGGTGCCCGCGGCGGCCGGCCCCGCAGCAAGCGCGGGCAGGGCCGGCGTTCGGCCGACGTGAGCGCTCAGATCGACGCGAACGCGGCGTCCGGGATGTCGAGCGCGCTGGTGTCGCCGCTCTGCAGCATCTTGCTCTTCGCGATGACGCCCGGCAGCACGTTCAACGCGTAGTAGATCGCCGCCTGCTTCTTGCCCTCGTAGAAGGCGTGATCGGGATGCGACGCGTCGGTGTCGGCCTGCTTCTTGGCCGCGATGGCCGCGCCCTCGAGCAGGAGCCAGGCCACCGCCATCTCGCTCATCATCTCGAGGAAGCGGTTGGCGTTCAGCGGGACGCGTTCGGCCTGCCCGCCCTTGAACCAGCCGAGGAGCTGGAAGGCCGCGCCACCGACCGCCTCCTGCGCCTTGCCGAGCTGCTGCACGGCCGTGCCCAGCACGGGGTGCTCGCGCGTCTCGGCCACGAACTTGCCGACGTCCGCGAAGAACTCCTGCGCGTGCTTGCCGCCCGCCTGGCCGAGCTTGCGGCCGACGAGATCGAGCGCCTGGATGTGCGTCGTGCCTTCGTAGATGGTGAAGACCTTGGAGTCGCGGCAGGCCTGCTCCACCGGGTACTCCGCGATGTAGCCGGCGCCGCCGTGCACCTGGATGGCCGTCTCGGCGATGCGGAAGGCCTGCTCGGAGCTGTAGGCCTTGACCAGCGGCGTGAGCAGCTCGACCTGACCGGTGTGGTAGGCGGCGCTCTCGTCGTCCTTGCCGGCCAGCGTCTTCGCGCGGTCCTGGTGCATGGTGAGCTTCAGGATCAGCGCGCGGAGGCCTTCGGTCTTCGACTTCATGTCGAGGAGCATCCGCCGCACGTCGGCGTGCTCGATGATCGGCACGCGGGGCGCGCTCGGATCCTTCCAGTTCTTCGCGCTCGCGCCCTGCTTGCGCTCCTTCGCGTACTCCAGCGCGTTCATGTACGCGCCGGCCGCGACGCCGAGGCCCTGCACGCCGACGCCGATGCGCGCGTAGTTCATCATCAGGAACATCTGCTTCATGCCCTGATGCTCGACGCCGCCGACCAGGTAGCCGTGGCAGGCGTCGTTCTCGCCGAACTGGAGCTGGCAGGTGGCGTTGCCGTGCAGGCCCATCTTGTGCTCGATGGCCGCCACCGCGACGTCGTTGCGCTGGCCCGGCGAGCCGTCCTCGTTCAGCCGGTACTTCGGCACGATGAAGAGGCTGAGGCCCTTGGTGCCCGCCTCCGCGCCCTCGATGCGCGCGAGCACGAGGTGCACGATGTTGTCGGCGAACTGGTGGTCGCCGGCCGAGATGAAGATCTTGGTGCCGCTGATCGCGTAGACGTCGTCCGAGACCTTCTTGGCCGAGGTGATCGAGGAGCCGACGTCGCTGCCCGCCTGGGGCTCGGTCAGGCACATCGTCCCGCCGAACTCGCCCGCGAACATCGGCTTGGCGTAGCGCTCGCGCTGCTCCGCCGTACCGAACGCGGCGATGAGCTCGGCCGCGCCGTGGGTGAGGCCCGGGTACATCATGAACGCCGCGTTGGCGCCGCTGAACATCTCTTCGGCGACGAGCTGGAGCGTGATCGGCGCGCCCTGACCGCCGAACTCGGGCTCCACCGAGAGCGCCCGCCAGCCGGCTTCGTAGAGGCGCTTCCACACCGGCTCGAACGCGCGCGGCGCGATCACCTGGCCGTCCTCGATGCGGCAGCCTTCACGGTCACCGACCGCGTTCGTCGGACCGATCACCTCGGTCGCGAACCGGTGGCACTCGTCGAGCACCATCTTGACCTCGTCCGTTCCCCACTCCTCGAACGGCGCCTTGCCGAGGAGGTCTCCGAGCCCGAACTGCTCGAAGAGGAGGAACTGGATCTCTCTGAGGTCGGCCTTGTAGCGATTCTGGGCTTGCGACACCGCTCTACCTCCGCTGGCCCCCCGTGTGCCGGGCGCCTCGCGCGCCGGCCGGACTGAATGACGGCTCAGTCGTTCGGGTGGGTATGCAGGCGCCGACGCAGCGCGTCAAGCGGATCGACGCGGCGTGGCGTCGCTGGCGCGCGCGCGGACGGGATCTACACGGACGTGATGTGCGTGGAAGCACATCGCCAGGTCCAGAGGACCGAGCTCGGGGGCGGGCCGGCGGAGGTGGATCGGTCGCCGCTCGCCGTGCGCGGCCGCTCCTCTCGGAGCCCCGATGAGCGCGCT
Organism: uncultured Pseudomonadota bacterium; assembly: GCA_963832725.1. Classification (GTDB taxonomy): domain Bacteria; phylum Myxococcota_A; class Polyangia; order Polyangiales; family Sandaracinaceae; genus JAEZBP01. Next base: position 1,464,153 of record CAWHVG010000001.1, on the reverse strand, counting down.
CTTGGCGCTCTCGCTCTGGCTCGCGCCGCGCCTGGCGCTCGCCGACGAGTGGCGTCCGGCGCTCGAGCCCGACGACCTGCCGGGGGCCTCCGCGCTCCCGCCGCACGACCCTCCGCGCTACGCCCTCCGCCTTCCGGCGGCGCTGGGGAGCCCCGTCGCGCGGACGCTCGTCGGGTGGATGCCTCCGCTCTCGCTCCGAGGGGCGCCGGCGACGCTGGCAGCGGTGACTCCCTCCCTGCGCGAGGACCCGCCACCCCCGTCGTGGCGGAGCCAGCAGATCGCGGGCGCCATCCTCCTCCGCGAGACGGTGCGTCCGTTCCACATCGCGTTCGGGATCGCGACCTGGGCTGCGATGGCGGCGACCACGGTGCTCGGCGCCATCCAGCTCTACGACCGCTTCGGATTCTGGTCGTCCGCGTCCGACACCCCCTGCGCGCGACACGACTCGGTGATGGGCTTCTGCGGCTCCGAGACGCCGTGGCCGCACCTGATCGCCGGGGTGACCACCGCCGTCCTCTACACGACCACGTTCTCGCTCTCGTTCTTGATGCCCGACCCGCTGCACGTCGCGCGTGAGGACAGCCCGCGCGGCGAGCGGGTGCGCGTCCACCGAACGCTGCGCTGGGTACACCTGGCGGGGATGGTGCTCCTGACGGCGCTGGGCGCCATCGGTGCCAGCGGCCTCGACTACGACAGCCGCCGCGCCCTGGCGTGGGCCCACTCCGTCACGGCGCTGGCGACCTTCGGCGTCCTCACGGCGGACGCCGCGCTCATTCTCTTCTGAAGAGCCGACCACGCCCGCCTCGCCTGGACGCCAGCCGTGCACCCGCTCGCAGCACGGACCGCCGCGGAACCGTCGCGTCCATGGTTCGCGGGCGCCGGGTCGTGGTCTTGGTCGGGCGAGAGTCGACGACCCCGAGGCTTCGGCGGACGGCGCGTCCGGAAGCCGGGACGCCACCGTTCACGTTCTCGACCACGCCGTGGAGTGCGCGTACCGTTCGGCCGTGACCACGACCACCAGACTCACCGCGCTGCTCGGCACCGCGCTGCTCTTCAACGGCTGTGTGACCGGGATCGGGCTCACCAATCGCGGCTCGCACGTGCAGAACGTGTCCCAGGCGGACGCGCCGCTCGGATGCGAGCTGATGGGCGACGTGGCCATCGGCATCCCGCCGGACGCGGGCCGCCCGCGCACCGAGGAACAGCTCGTCACGCTGATGCGCAACAAGGCGGGCGAGGTCGGCGGGACCCACGTCGTGGTCGACTTCTCCGAGCAGCGCACCGGCGCCGGTGGCGAGCCCTACTACGTCGGACGTGGTCGCGCCTACGCGTGCCACGGCACGCCGGAGACCGCGCCTCACGAGGAGCGCGAGCCGATCGACGACGAGGTGCCGCCGGGCTGACGCGCCGCTCGCGCCATCCCTGCTCGCTGCGGCGGAACGACCTTGCTCGCGATCGGGTTACGAGGTCTCCGCGACTCCGTGCCCGGCGCGCGAGACCGAGCGCGCGAGACCCGACGCGTGGTCGCGTAGCGCTGCCGTCGACGCTCGAGCCGAGCGTGGGCTCCGCGTCGTTCGGTCCGAACCGATCGAGCCGTCACGGGTGCGGGTCGACCGACCAGACCCAGCGGAGCGCTGCGATGCGGCCCTTGGCGACGCGCGCCAGCACCGCGGCCGACGTCTCTCCTGCCGCCAGCACGCAGGCGAGGTGATCACCGGCCACGATCACCTCCTCGGGCGTGAGCGAGGGAGCGTCCTTCAGCGCCTCGTCGAAGGCGTGCTCGGCGTCCAGGAGCTCGCCGCTCGGCGAGGACACGCGCACGTCGGCGCCCCGCGTCAGCTCCAGCCACTCGGAGCGCGAGCCCGCCGCGCGCGCCAGCCGCTCGGCCAACGCCGTCCCTTCGCGCTTCGACACGCTCGGCTTGAGCGCACGCGAGAACGCCAGCGCGCTGCCGAGCCCGAGCCCACCCGTCATCCGCAGGCCGTGCTTGGTGAGCCCGAAGAGCCCGCGCGCGCCTTGCCCGGCGTGCCACGAGACGGCGCGAGAGGGCTCCCAGAACGCGCGCAGCGAGGCGATGCGCTCGCCGCGCACGCGGTACTCGACGATCGCGGGCAGCGCGAAGGGCTCGTCGCCGACCGGCGTGACGCTGGAGATCGTCACGTAGCGGATCACCGTGTCGCCGCTCGCGTGCTCGCGCCGGGGGAGGAAGGTGACCCGGTTGGGTGCGATGAACGCGTCCCAGAACGCGCTCTGTCGCTCGCGCCCCTGATAGACGCCGGCGCCGACCGGATCCTCAATCGTTCCGTCGGGCGTGAAGAGGGCGAGCCAGCCTTCTTTGTCGTGTCGGTTCACCAGCTCGGGCGAGCGGAGGACCGGCGCGAAGAGATCGATCGACGCTGGCGCGCTCACGCGGACACCGCCAGGGAAGGGCGCGGCGCGGTCTCGCGCGACACGGCGCGAGCGGCGGCTGCCGTGCCGGCGTTCCGGCCCGAGAAGATGCCGTCCGAGACCGAGAGCCCGCTGACGTAGCTGTGCGAGCTGACGCCGACCGCGTTGCGCCCCGCGGCGTAGAGGCCGGGGATGGGGTCACCGCCGTCCTCGCGGACCACGCGCGCGCTCAGTCCGTCGACCACCAACCCGCCGAGCGTGATGCACGGCGTCGGGAACGCGACGGTGTCGAGGTCGCAGTCGATGGCGTAGAAGGGCGCCTTCACGATCGGGAAGAGCGCGTCGTCGCTCTTTCCCATCGCGTCGTGGCCCTTCGCGACGCCCGCGTTGTAGGTGGCGACCGTCTCGGACAATCGCGCGCGGTCGATGCCGCAGGTGTCGGCCAAGGCCTCGAGCGAGTCGGCCTTCTGGTGGTTGAGGTAGTTGTTGGCGGCGCCGAAGACGATCTGGAAGCCGCCCATCGGCTCGGTGCGCATCTGCCCGCGCGCCGCGTCCATCATCGCCTGATCGATCACGAGCACGCCGCGGCCGCCGTGGTGATCCGCGAGGTACTCGCCGATCTTGGAGCCGTAGAGCTCCTCGTTGCACATGCGGGTGCCGTCCATCCCGACGAGCACGCCGCGCGTCCACGCCGTGGGCGGGTTGATGAAGCGCCAGGCGCAGCAGCGGTCCATCCGGTCGATGGCGCCGCCGACCGAGCGCCCGAGCATGATGCCGCGGCCGTCGTCGCCCGCCGTGCCGAGCCGCATGCTCGAGGCGGCGTAGTTCGGCGCGTGCTCGCGCATCATCTCGGGGTTGAAGACGAACCCGCCCGCCGCGAGCACCACGCCGCCCCGCGCCCGGACGAAGCGGCGCCGGATCACCCGCTCCTCGAAACGCGCCAGCCCCCTGGAGAGCGCGCGGGTCGCCCCCTCGCTGAACGCGCCGCCGTAGGTGACTACGTACTTGCCGAGCTCGTGAAGAGGCGCGGCCCCGGGCGCGATCTCCGAGAGCTCCGCGCCGAGCACGTCGCCGCTCTCGCCGACGATCAGCCGCTCGACGCGCGTGTGGGTACGCAACCGCGCGCCGGCCGCCTTCGCGGTGCCCGAGAGGCCGGCGAAGATCCGATGCCCGGTCAGCCCGGAGCCCTGCGCGCGGTGGCCGCGAGGGGCCGGCCGCGCCGCCTCGCTGTAGGGCGGGCAGAGCTCGTTGCCCGAGAAGTAGAGCGTGCACTCGTCGGGCGGATAGGAGGTCTTGAGCGCCTCGCCGCTCGGCGGGAAGGGCACGCCCATCGCGCTGAGCCACTCGAAGGTCTCCACGCTGCGCTCGCAGAACGCCCGCAGCGTCTCCTGGCTCACCGCGTCCTCCGCCTCGAGCGCGAGGTAGTCGTACATGTTCTCGGGCGTGTCCTGAAAGCCGGCCGCCTCCTGCAGGCGCGTCCCGCCGCCGAAGTACACGACGCCCGCGCTCAGCTTGCTCGCCCCGCCGCCGCCGAAGCGGTCCGCGACCAGCACGTCCGCGCCGCCCGTCCGCGCTTCGATGGCCGCGCTCGCGCCGGCCGCGCCGAAGCCCACGACCAAGACGTCGGTCGCCTCGTCCCAGTCGCGCACGCCGCGCTCGGTCCGCACGCCGCGTCCGTCCCCTCGGAGCGGCGACGCCGCCCTCAGCCCCTCGTTCGTCGTCGACACGCGCGCCAACGTAGTCGCCGATCGCTTCGTCCTCAATCACCGAAGCGACGCAAAATCGAGTAACAGGGTTTAACCTGTTTTCTGGCCTGAAGCGGGTGCCCGGAGAGGGAGGGCGCCGCGAGTGCGAGACCCGACCGGCAGAGGGGGAGATGGCGCCGGACCGGCGTTTCAGGGCAAGGCGCTCGGACGAGTCGATGCTTTGCATCGGCGAGGAGGAGCAACGCCGCCCTGGAGCGTCGGGACAAGCCAGGTCCCCTTCTGCCGGGATGGATCTCGCACTATGCTCGGCCCCCTCCGATGCGCTGGTACACGGGCGACCCCATCTTCGACACGGTGCTGCTGGCCGCGCTGGTCTGCGTGCCGCTGACGGCCTTCGCGCTCCTCTTCATGAAGGCGCCCTACGGCCGCTTCGGACCGGCGAGCAAGCTGGGCGTGAGCCCTCGGATGGGCTGGTTCCTGATGGAGCTGCCGGCGACGCTCTCGTTCTGGTTCTTCTACTTGCAAGGGCCGCGCGCGTTCGAGATGACGCCGCTGGTGCTGGCCGGGCTCTGGACGCTGCACTACGCGAACCGCGGTTTCGCGTTCCCGCTCCTGATGCGCGTGCCCAAGAACGCGCCGAATACGTTCGGGCTCTTGGTGCTCGGGAGCGGCGTCTGTGTGACGACCGTTCACGGCTACCTGAACGGCACCTTCGACTCGTGCCTCGGCGCTCACTTCACGGACGCTTGGCTGACGGACCCTCGCTTCCTCGGCGGGCTGGCGATCTACGCGGCCGGCTTCGTCCTCAACGTCCACTCCGACGCCGTCGTCCGGAACCTGCGCAGCAAGGACGAGGTCGAGCGGGCCGAGAAGGTCTACCGCATCCCGCGCGGCGGCGGTTTCCATCTCGTCACGAACCCGAGCTACCTCGGCGAGCTTTTGATGTGGACCGGGTTTGCGATCTACACGTGGGGGCTACCGGGAGTCTTCATTCTCGGGATCACGGCGGCGAACCTCGTGCCGCGTGCGCTCTCGAATCATCGCTGGTACCGCGCCCGATTCCCCGATTATCCACCCGGTCGCAAGGCCCTCATCCCCTTCGTGCTCTGATATGGCTCTTTCGATATGACTCTCACCGTAGTCACCGGCGCCACCGGACAGGTCGGCCTCCACCTCCTCGACGCGCTCCTGGCCCGCGGCCGGCGCGTGCGCGCGCTCGTCCTCCCGGGCGACGAGCATCTGGCCGACAGAGATGTGGAGGTCGTGCGCGGCGACGTCTGCAATCCGGAGTCGTTGGCCGCCGCGTTCGACGGCGCCGAGAGCGTCTTTCACCTCGCCGCCATCGTGTCGACGGCGGGCGCCGCGCCGCCTTCGCTCTTCCCCGTCAACGTGGGCGGTGCGCGCAACGTGGCCCGCGCCGCGCGCGAGGCGGGCGTCCGCCGTCTGGTGCACTTCTCGTCGATGGTCGTCTTCGAGCCGGCGCCGCTCGATCGGCCGCTCGACGAGAACCGTCCTCGCGCCGTCGGCGACGGTTGCGCCCCCTACACGCGGAGCAAGCTGCTCGGCGAGGTAGCGGTGCGGGCCGAGGTCGCTCGCGGCTTGGACGCCGTCATCGTCCACCCGACCGTCATCGTCGGTCCCCACGAGACCCACCACGACGGGATCGTGCAGGGGATGATCGCCAAGCACTTCCGCGGCGAGCTGCCCGCGCTGGTGGGAGGCGGCTTCAACCTCGTCGACGTGCTCGACGTCGTCGAAGGCGCGCTCTTGGCGGAGGAGCACGGCAAGGCCGGCGAGAGCTACATCCTGGGAGGCCGGCAGTACACCGTCGCCGAGCTCGGGCGGCTCGCCTCGGCGGCCAGCGGTCGGCGCGGACCCCGCTTCGAGGTGCCGCTCGGGCTGCTGCGGCCCTTCGTGCCGCTGGTCGAAGCCGGGGCGCGCGCGGCGGGACTCACGCCGCCCATCCACGCCGAGGACATCGCGCAGCTGGCAGGCAACCTCGACATCCGCAGCGACAAGGCCGCCCGCGAGCTCGGCTACGCGCCGCGGCCGATCGACGACGCCGTGCATCGCGTCCACGCCTGGCTCGCCGGCGCCTGAGCTGGCGATCAGGCGAGGTCGGGGAAGCAGAACGCGGCCACGTCGTCCCAGAGCGCCTCGAAGTGGGGCCGCCGAAAGCCGCTCATCGTCCGCATCCAGTCGACGTGGAGCGGCGCGTGCGCCGGGTCGTCGAAGTGGCCGATGACGTCGAGGTGATCGGCCCACGCGGCGTGCACGACCTCGCCCCACACCTGGGAGAGCACCGGGACCATCGCGTCGTTGCCGCGCGCGCTCGGGACCCGCCCGTAGGCCGCGCGCAGGGCCTCCGCCTGCGCGTCGCTCAGCTCCGGGAGGAGATCCTCGCGCAGCGTCGAGGCGAGCTGGTAGAGCCCGCGGTAGAGCGCGTACATCGCCTGATGGGTCGGGTTCACGCCGACCGCCCAGTTGCCCGAGACGCTCGGCGGCCTGGCCTGCGCCACCACGGAGCCGCGGCGAACCCCTCGGCGCTCCGTGGCCATCGCGTTGAAGAGGTCGAGGCTCTCCGGCGTGAGCTGCACGAGCAGCGTCTGGTCGTGCTCCACCTGGGCGAAGAACGAGGTCAGCTCCTCGCGCCGCTCGGGCGTGAAGTCGCGGAGCACCTGCTGGTAGACCTGCTCGATCACGCCGCCGCTGACGACGCGGAGGGCGCCGGTGGAGCCGAGCGCGCCCGCGAGGACCAAGAGCGCCGGCAGCGGGATGCTGCCGAGCCGGATCATGTAGACCGTGGAGAGCGAGAGCAGGCCGAGCAGCCGTTGACCGAGCAGGCTCGTGAAGAACGCGGCCGTCGGCGCGCCGTAGTGGGGCGTCGTCACCGCGACCACGCTCTCTACCCGCTGCGCGAAGGGCTCGGGATCCACCGCGCTCACCAGGGATGCCTTCGGCGCGACGGCCAGCCGCGCGTCCAGCCCGCCGGTCGAGTGGCCAATCAAGTGGATGGGCCCATCGCCGTCGGCGGTCTCGGCCACGATCTCCATCAGCCGCCCGGCGCGTCGGCGCAGCGACGCCGTCGGCAGGGTGGGCGCGTAGTGGATCGCGGCGCTCACCCCGCGCGCGTCGAGCCAGTCGCGCAGGTGATCGCGGGCGTGGGCGAAGTACTTGAAGTCGCCGAAGTTCGCGAACCCGAAGAAGCCGGGGACCAGATAGACGTGATGGCGCACGGTCGAGGTGTAACAGAACGGAGCCGCGGTCGCGTTTTTCCAAGACGCGCGCGGCTCCCCGCCGCTATCCATCGAGCCCATGCACGCACGAGGAACGTTCGAGGTGTCGACGCGCGCCGAGCCGCCCTTCGACGAGGAAGAGGGCGTCCCGATGGCACGCGTCACGATCGACAAGCGCTTCGAGGGCGCGCTCCAAGCCGAGAGCACCGTCTACATGCTCAGCGCCGGCAATCCGGCGAGCGGCTCGGCCGGCTACGTCGCGATGGAGCGCGTGCGCGGCAGCCTCGACGGGCGGCGGGGCACCTTCGTGCTCCAGCACAGCGGCACCATGCACGCGGGCGAGACCACCCTCTCGGTCACGGTCGTCCCCGGCTCGGGCACGGGCAGGCTGTTGGGCATCGCCGGCGCCATGACGATCCGGATCGAGGACGGCCAGCACTGCTACGACTTGGAGTACGAGCTCGAGTAGCGAATCCGCTGCCGGGGCGACGCCGTCACGGTCGGGTCCGCGGGTTCCGACGGCCGCTTCGGCACGGCTGACGACCTGCATCTCATTGAGGTCGAATCGTGCTCCGAGCACCCATCGAGCTGATCACGACCAGCGGGCGGCGTGCTCCGAGCACCCATCGAGCTGGTCACGACCAGTGGGCGGCGTGCTCCGAGCACCCATCGAGCTGGTCACGACCGGTGGGCGGCGTGCTGCGAGCACCCATCGAGCTGGTCACGACCGGTGGGCGGCGTGCTCCGAGCACCCATCGAGCTGGTCACGACCGGTGGGCGGCGTGCTTCGAGCACCCATCGAGCTGGTCACGACCCGTGGGCGGCGTGCTCCGAGCACCCATCGAGCTGGTCACGACCCGTGGGCGGCGTGCTTGCGAGCACCCATCGAGCTGGTCACGACCCGTGGGCGGCGTGCTCCGACCACACCGCGTAGTGGCCGGGGGTCCCTCGCCGGGTGCGTCGACCACGCATCGCTGCGACCGCGGGTCCTTCGATGACTGCCTCGACCAGGCATCGATGCGATCGCGATTCCATCGCCGGGTGCGCCGACCATGCCCGGAGTCGAATCGGGATCGGCTCGATGCGTCGGCCGAGCAGGCGTCGAGGTCGTTGCGAGCATCCCGGCGGGGGCGTCGATCGCCCGTCGCTGTAGTCGCGCTCGGAGGGAGCGGCGCGACGATCGCCCCGCGGGGTGGTCGCGATTAGGCGGAGGGGCGCGTCGATCGCCGCGCGGGGTGGTCGCGAATAGGCGGGAGGGCGCGTCGATCGCCCGTCGGTGTAGTCGCGCTCAGGCGAGGGGCGCGTCGATCGCCGCGCGGGGTGGTCGCGATTAGGCGGGCGGTCGACGACCGCCGGTCGAGGTCGTCGCGGAGAGGTCGACGTAGGGCTCGCTGGCCGGGCCAGGTAGTCGCGCTCACGGCTGGCCGCGCGGATCCGCACTCAGGCGACCAGCTGCACGTAGCAAGCGCGCTGCTCGCGGAGGGCGCTCACCCGGCCGGGCAACGACGCTTGCCGGAGCGCCGCCGCCAGCGCTTCTTCGACGCCGGCCTCGTGCCCCACGTGGGGCTTGGCCCGGTCGACCATGCGCTGCGCCTCGCGCTGCTTGAAGCCCATCGAGACCAGGAGCTCGAGCGCCTTGGAGAGCGCCTCGGAGCGGACCGGCGAGACCCGCGGCCGGCCGAACGGCGTGCCGTCGGCGTGCTCGAAGTCGAAGCCGGCGGAGTAGCTGCCCCGGATGACGAGCGTGCCCTCGTGGGCGGCCGCGTGATGGCCGGTGCAGAGCGGGATCAAGCCGTCGGGATGGTGGTCGCCGCCGTCGGCGCGGCGCAGGGTGTGATGCAGATCCAGGAACGCCGAGCTCGCGCAGCCGGGCACGGCGCAGCTGCCGTTGTGCCGCCGGATGACGGCGCGACGGACGCGCGGCGGGATGTCCTGCGTGGCCCTCGGCGGCTCGGCGGCGTCGACCCGGCCGAGCCGCTGCGCGTCGCACTCGGCGCGCTCGAGGACGGCGGCGTCGACGACGACCTCGTCCCCGCCCGCCCGCTGGGTGGCGGTGCGGCAGCTCTCGCAGACGGTGAGCGCGAGCTGATAGGTCGAGCGGCCCTCGTCGCGCGCGTCGGAGTCACCCCGCGCCAGGAACACCTGCGCCAGGGTGGCGATCAGCTCGTCGTCATCGACGTGGCCGCCGCGCTCGCGCGTCATCGCCTCGCGGGCCTCTTGCAAGATGGCCCACGTGGGGCCGGACACCTTGTAGGGCAGGCGCCGCGGCGGTTCGGCGCTGGGCCGATCGGTGGGTCGGTCGCCCTTCGTATGCCGCGCGACCATACGCTCGACCTCGCGGACGGTGCGGCCCTCGGCGGCCTCGCACCATTCGCGCTCGGTGGGCTCGTCGACGACGCGGGTCAGCTCGCGGACGGCCGTCCAACAGAGCGCGCCGGTCTTCAGCTTCTTGGCGAGCTCGGGCAGCGACTCCAGCGCCCGAGCGACGCGGAGCCGCTCCCGCGCCTCGCGCCGGTCGAAGCCGGCGAAGCGCGCCGCGTACTCGGCCGCGCTCTCGCAGCCGAGGGAGGCGGGCACGCCGAGCTGCTCGGCGGCGAGCAGCCAGCGCCCGAGCTCGTAGTCCAGGCCGGCGCGTTCGCGGGATAGAGAGCACACCTTGGTGTGGACGGTGTCCGGGTCGGCCATGCTGACGAGTGTCATGGTATTGTGTAGCACTTTCTCGTAAAGGGCAACTGTTGTTTGCGGTGTTTACGAGTTGTTTGTTGCCTTTGTAATGCGTAGTGTTCGGTGTGGGTGTGGGTGGAGAGCGCTTGCGTCGGTCGGCCCCCACCGCAGCCCTCCCCCGTCGAACGGCGGTGGGAGCTCCGAGCGAGCGGCGGAGGAGCTTCTGCGCGCGAGCCGCCTGCTCCGACTCCTCCGTCGAACGCAGGGGAGGGAGCTCCGAGCGCGAGCCGTCGGCTCCTGGTCTATCCCGTCGAGTGGGGGAGGAGCTGCGCGCCCCGTCGTCGTACAATCTCGCCGTCGAGCGCCGGGAGGAACTCCGAACGCGCGCCGTCGGCCCCTGGCCCATCCCGTCGAGTGGGAGAGCTGCGCGCGCCCCGTCGTCGTACGATCTTCCCCGTCGAACGGAGCTCCGGTGGTGCTGTCGCGCCGATGTCTCCCGTCGAATCTGTGTAGGCGGCCCCGCGCGTGATGCGTCGCCCGATCCCGGTGTGCGAGACCAGTGGTCCATCGCGGTTCGCCGGTCAGCCTCAGTCGCGGTAGCCCTCGAGCAGCGCGGCGGTGAGGACGTCGCCCCAGCGGAGGTAGCCGTCGCGGGTCAGGTGCATCATGTCGTCGCGCATCCATGGCGGATCGTGCTCGAGCCAGCGGATGCCGGCGCCGAGCCCGCCCTGGAAGGCGAGGGTGTCGAAGAAGCCGCAGCCGACGTCGAGCGCGACGCGGCGGTGCATCTCGCTGATGTCGCGGACGATGGGCTGCACCACCGGCCGGCCGTCCTCGCCGCGCGCGGGGCGGTCGGTGGGGCCGATGAGGAGGCACGACGCGCCCGGCGCGGCCGCCCTCAGGCGAGCGAGCACTTCGCGCAGGTGCGCCTCGTGCTGCGCGAGGGTGAGGTGATCGTCGTCGACCTCGTTGTTGCCGTAGGCGAGCGCGATCGAATCCGGGCGCCGCGAGGCGAAGAACCCGCGCCAGAGATCGGGATCCCAGTAGAGCTGGTGGCGCGCCTTGGCGCCGACGAGGCCGAGGTTGTCGACGAGGACGCCCGGGCGGTCGCGCTCGAAGACGACGCCGAAGACGGTCACCGGGCCGTCGCCGACGACGCGGACTTCCAGTCGGTGGGGGCCGTCGCTGACCCGGTAGACGCGCATCGCGCCCGCCGCGACCTGGTAGTCGGTGTCGAGCGTCTCCACCCGCCGGCCGTCCACCCAGACCTCGAGGTGCCCGCCGCCCGGGGCGGCGATCGTAGAGGAGCGTCAAGCCGCGAGGCCTCCCGGCCGCTGCCCCAGAAGTCGCTCGAGACGGCGGCGAAGGCCTCCGGCTCGTCGGAGGTGAACTCGACGCCGGCGATGCCGTAGCGCGCCACGGTGGCGTGCTTGCGGCCGACCTGCGTGACCGCCCAGCCCTCCGCCGGGTCGATCACCATGCCCCACGCCCAGTGGTTCACGACCACCGGCACCAGCGGGACGAACCCGTGCCCGGCGTCGCCGAAGCGCGCTTGCAGCTCCTCGCGCATGCGGCCGGTGAAGGAGTCGCCCGCCGTGTGGCTGCCGCCGTAGAAGACGAGGTGCGCCTGCCCGTCTCCGCGCTCGGCGCGGCGGAGCGCGGCGTAGAGCGCGTCGAGCGCGTGCCCGCTCGGATCCTCGATGGAGATCGGATGGCCGAGAGGCGGCTCGCTCACGCCCGACGCCTCGGAGAGCGCGCGGAGCGTCCTCTCCCGCGCGTGCCGCGGCCCGAACGCGAGGGAGAGCGCCGCGCTCGCCGCGCCGACCAGCATCGCGACCACGACCAAGGGCAGCGCTCGCCTCAGCACGCTCTCGCTCCACCGCGGATGGCGCGCGCGGCGCCGCGGCGAACCTCGCCCCGAGCTCTCACCGACCGGGGAGCGGGCTCCGAGTGAGCGGATCGGGCTCCCGACGCAAAGGTCGGAGCGAGGACACGAGCGCGACGGAGCGCGCCGCTGAGCACGAGCGCCATCAACCGAGCGGCGCCGCGGCGCGCCAGCGGAGCCAGTGGTCGGCGAGCACCATCGCCACCATCGCCTCGGCCATCGGGACGAAGCGCGGGAGCAGGCAGGGATCGTGGCGGCCCTTGGTGCGGATGGTCGCCGCCTCGCCCTGCCGGTTCACCGTCGCCTGCTCCTGCGGCAGGGAGCTGGTCGGCTTCACCACCGCCCGCAGCACGATCGGCATGCCGCTGGAGATGCCGCCGAGCATCCCGCCGTGACGGTTGGTGGCGGTGGTGATCGCCTCGCCTCCTTCGGCGGGCCGGAAGAGGTCGTTGTTCTCGCTGCCGCGGAGCGTCGCCGCCCGGAAGCCGGCGCCGTACTCGACGCCGAGCACGGCCGGCAGGCTGAAGAGCGCCTTCGCGAGATCCGCCTTGAGCTTGTCGAAGACCGGCTCGCCGAGGCCGGCGGGGACGTTCGTGGCCACGAGCTCGGCCACGCCGCCGATCGAGTCTTGCTCCTTCCGGACGCGCTCGATGAGCTCGACCATCTGCCGCCGCCTTGGCCGGGTCGGGGCAGCGGACGATGTTGGGCGCGCCGTCGGGCAGCGTCTCCACCTGCGTCGAGCGTGACCGCCGCCGGGTCGGGCACCTCGGCCACCACGTCGCCGACCTGCGTCACGTAGCCGACCACGTTCCCGCCGAAGGCCCGGGCCAGGAGCTTCTTGGCGATGGCGCCCGCGCACACCCGCGCCACCGTCTCCCGCGCGCTGGCGCGGCCGCCGCCCCGGTAGTCGCGGAAGCCGTACTTCGCGTCGTAGGTGTAGTCCGCGTGGCCGGGCCGGTAGAGCTCGCGGATCTCCGCGTAGTCGCGGGAGCGCTGGTCCGCGTTGCGCACCAGGATGGCGATCGGCGTGCCGGTGGTCTGACCCTCGAACACGCCGCTCAGGATCTCGGGCTCGTCCGCTTCCTTGCGCTGCGTGACGATCTTGCTCTGGCCGGGTCGGCGGCGCGCGAGGTCGCGGCGGAGATCGTCGACCTCGAGGGGCAGGCCCGGCGGGCAGCCGTCGACGACGACCACGTTGCCCGGCCCGTGCGACTCGCCGGCCGTGGTGACGCGAAAGAGGACGCCGAAGGTGCTTCCGCCCATGAGGGCCTCGATCTTGTCCGCCTGGGCCGCGGGCGCAACAGAGAAGCACGCGCGCGGCTCGGAACGATCCTGGGGGCTCGCGCCAGCTCCCGGCCTCCGCGTGTCGCAGCCCGCACCGTGCGAAGCGCGCGCGAACGTGCGCCCTGGCGCGACGGCGAGGTCCGCGGGCGCGGTGGGGGCTCATGTAGTAGAAGCCCGCGCATGCGCATCGAGCCTTTCCTGGACTCCCTGGCGACCGAGGCCATCCGCGACGTCCTCTCGGTGGACGCGCCGGCCATCGTGCGCGCGACGCAGGACGAGAAGCACGGCGACTACCAGGTCAACGGGGTGCTCCCGCTCGCCAAGCGGCTGAAGAAGAACCCGCGCGAGCTGGCCCAGCCGGTGGCCGACGAGCTGGCCGAGCACGAGGCCATCGCCAAAGCCGAGGTGGCCGGCCCCGGGTTCGTGAACCTGCGCCTGGACGACGCCTGGATCGCGGCCCGCCTCGGCGAGGCGCTGGTCGACCGCGAGCGCGAGGGCGTGCCGAGCGTCGAGACGCCGGAGAAGGTCGTCGTCGACTTCTCCAGCCCCAACATCGCCAAGCAGATGCACGTCGGGCACCTGCGCTCGACCATCATCGGCGACTCGCTGGTGCGCCTCCTGCGCTTCGCCGGTCACGAGGTCATCGGCGACAACCACCTCGGCGACTGGGGCACCCAGTTCGGCCTGCTCATCGTGGGGATGCGCGAGTGGGGCTCCGAAGAGGCGCTCGAGCGGAATCCGATTGTCGAGCTCGAGCGCGTCTACAAGCTCGCGTCGGCGAAGGCCAAGGAGGACGAGGACTTCGCCGAGAAGGCGCGCGCCGAGCTGGCCAAGCTGCAGTCCGGCGACGCCGAGAACCACCGGCTCTGGGAGCACTTCGTCGAGGCTACGCGCAAGAGCCTCGACACGATCTACGAGCGGCTCGACGTCCACTTCGACGAGTGGCTCGGCGAGAGCGCCTACAACGACATGCTGTCCGGCGTCGTGCAGAAGCTCCGCGACGAGGGCATCGCGCGCGACGATCAGGGCGCGCTCTGCGTCTTCTTCAACGAGCTCGAGGCCGTCGAAGGGAAGCTCAAAAAGCAGAAGGTGCCCTTCATCGTCCAGAAGAAGGACGGCGCCTTCCTCTACTCGACGACCGACATCGCCACCGTGCTCTACCGGCAGGAGCGCTGGGGCACCGAGCGGGCGATTCTACGTCGTCGACAAGCGGCAGGCGGGCCACTTCGAGCAGCTCTTCGAGGTGATGCGCCTGCTCGGCGTCGACATGCGGCTCGAGCACGTCGGGTTCGGGACCGTGCTGGGCACGGATGCGAAGCCGATCAAGACGCGGGACGGCACGGCCATCACCCTCTCGAGCCTCCTCGACGAGGCAGAGGAGCGCGCGGCGGCGCTGATGCAACAGGAGCCGCTCTCGCTCTCCGCCGAGATGGCCGGCGACCTCGCGCGGCCCGTCGGCATCGGCGCGGTGAAGTACGCGGACCTCAGTCAGAACCGCACCAGCGACTACAAGTTCGACTGGGACAAGCTGATCAGCTTCAGCGGCAACGCGGGGCCCTATCTCCAGTACGCGCACGCCCGCTGCTGCAGCATCCTGGGCAAGGGCGAGATTGACACGGCGGCGCTCACGGCCGACCGGTTGCGGCTCGAAGACCCCTACGAGCTCGCGCTGGCGCGGCGGCTGATGAAGCTCTCGGACGTCGTCCACAGCGCCGCCGAGCAGTGCTACCCGCACTACGTGGCCGAGCACCTCTACGGTCTCGCGCGCGTCTTCTTCGCGTTCTACGAGCACTGCCCCGTGCTCAAGAGCGAAGGCGCGGTCCGCGAGAGCCGGCTGGCGCTGGTGGATCTCACCCGCCGTCAGCTCGCCCGCGGCCTCTCGCTGCTCGGCATCGAGGCGCCCGAGCGCATGTGAGCGCGGAAGAGGCGGTCTCGGTCGCCTCCTGCGTGTCGTCCGCCAGCGCGTGCGCCACGGCGGCTCACGACGTCGCTGTCGACGGCGTGCGTGAGGGATGCACCGGAGCGTGGCTCGGGAGCGACCACGCGGCGGCAGTGTCGTCGGAGCCGAGCTGACGGTGCAGCGGATGCGGGCCGACCCGCCCCTGGCATGCGAGCGAGGCCGCCGAAACGCGAGGCGTGCGGCCGATTCTGCGCAGCCGCGCTCGAGGCGGGCAGAGCGGCGGGGCCGCCGCGGTCCGACACCGTACGTCCCCCGTACACCTGTACGCATGTTGGACTTCGGCGCGGCGCCCGAAGGGCCCAAGCCGTGCAGCGCGGAGAGGAACGTCGGTTGCAATCCGGTGCCCGCTGGAGGACCGGAATGGACGTACGACGCTTTGCTTTGTCAGTGATGTGTAGCGCTCTCGTGGCCGCGTGCGGCGGAGCGAACGACACGAGCCGCGACGGCTCGGTTCAGGGTGACGGTGGCGGCTCGATGGACGGCGGCGGTGGCACGGCCGACGCTGGCGGGACCGACGCCGGCGCGAGCCCCGACGCGGGCAGCCCCAGCGATGGCGGGCCCACCGCGGACGCGGCGACGGGGACCGACGGTGGACCGACCGGCTGCGCGGTCGGCGAGACCAACTGCGGCGCGTACTGCGCCGACGTCGCCACCGATCCGGCCAACTGCGGCGCGTGCGGCGTCGCCTGCCGTACCGATCAGATGTGCATGGGCGCGGCCTGCGTCTGCGGCGGCGGCACGGTGGAGTGCGGCGGCGCCTGCGTCGACCTCTCCTCCGATCCGTCCAACTGCGGCCGCTGCGACAACGCGTGCGGCGCGGGCCAGAGCTGCAACGCCGGTGTGTGCGAGTGCCCGGCCGGGACCACCTTCTGCGGTGACGGTTGCTACGACCTGACCAGCACCGACGCCCACTGCGGGACCTGCGACCGCGCGTGCAGCTCCGTCCAGGTCTGCACGAGCTCCGTCTGCGCGTGCGCGGCCGGCCTCCTGAGCTGCGGCACCGCCTGCGTCGATCCTTCCAGCGATCCCAACCACTGCGGCGCGTGCGGCACCGCCTGCGTCCCCGGCGCGGCCTGCACCAGCGGCTCTTGCGCCTGCCCTTCGGGCACGGCCGCCTGCACCGACGCGAGCGGCGCCATCGCCGGTTGCGTCAGCGGGACCACCGGCACCGACCCCAACAACTGCGGCGCATGCGGCAACGTCTGCCCGAGCGGTGCGACCTGTAGCGCCGGAGCCTGCGTCTGCCCGACCGGCGAAGTCGCCTGCACCGACACCTGCGCCGACCTCTCCTCCGACACCAACAACTGCGGCGCGTGCGGGACCGTCTGCGCGGTCGGCGCTTCCTGCGTCAGCGGCGCGTGCAGCTGCCCGGCGGGGCAGATCGTCTGCGGTGGCCGCTGCGTGGATCCGGGGACCGACGCGGCGAACTGCGGGACCTGCGGCAACACCTGCCCGGCCTCCGCGACCTGCGGCGGCGGCGCGTGCCACTGCGATCCGGGGCTCTCGATCTGCGGCGGCGCCTGCCTCGACCTCACCAGCGACCCGAACAACTGCGGTGCGTGCCGTCGCAGCTGCGATCCCTCGGCGAGCTGCGTGTCGGGGGTCTGCGACTGCCCGCCGCCGCTCGCTTCCGCCGGCACGCGTTGCGTCGATCTCACCCGCGACCCGAACAACTGCGGAACCGTCGGCAACCGGTGCTCGCGCAACCAATACTGCGTGGCGGGCAGCTGCCAGTGCCGGCCCGGCCTCGTCGACGTCGGCGGCACCTGCGTCGACCCCACCAGCAGCCCGACCTACTGCGGCAGCGCGGGCGCGATGTGCAGCGGCGGCATGCCCTACTGCTCCGGCGGGTCCTGCACCACCGGCTGCGGTGGGCTCAACCGCTGCGGCGACGCCTGCGTCGACTTCCAGAGCGATCCGCTGAACTGCGGCGACTGCGGAAACCGCTGCTCGAGCGACCGCGTCTGCGTGGCCGGCAACTGCCGCTCCTTCCGCGCGGCCGTCGGCTGCACCATGTGCCCGTGCCCGACACGCTGCGTCGGCGACTTCTCCCAGTGCTGCGACTACCCGGGCACCACCGACGTCGTCTGCGTCGACGCCGGGAGCTGTCCGCTCTGATCGAGCCCCGTTTCGTTCACGAGGCCGCGTGGGATCGCGTTGTCCCGCGCGGCCTCGCTCCGTCTCGCGGGCCGGCGGGCGCCATCGCCGGCGGCGGCCTGGCTCTGGCGCGGCTCCGGGAGGTCTCGGCAGCTCCGTTGGGGCCGGCGGTCAGAGCGCCTCCACGGCACGACGCCGCGAATCAGCAGAGCGGCATCTCGACGAGACCGCTGAATGCGAGGCTCGCCGCCGGCCTCATGGCGGGCAGAGCGGCGGGGCCGCCGCGCACTGGGCGTCGGTCGCGCCCGTGTCGCTCGCGCAGGTGAGGCAGTTGTCGGTCGTGGTCAGATTGGTGCAGGACATCGGCAGCGTGCCGAGCATCGAGAACTGGTTCGTCAGGCACGTGCGCTGGGCGTCGGTCCAGTCGGGGATGACGTTGCAGAGGTCCATGCACGTCATGATGCTCGCGCTACCGTCCACGCTGCCGTCCGGCATGGGCGGAACGCAACGGTCGGAGTCGTCGAGCACGAGCCCGTTGCCGCAGCGAACGGTCTCCGCGTAGTTCTTGCAGCCGCTCGCCGCGACGAGGAGGAGCGCCGCCAGCGCGCTGAGGGTCGCGGCCCGCATCAGAAGGTCCCCCGCACTTCGAGCCAGGCCGACTGCGGCGTCGCGCTCACGAGCAGCGGGATGGGTCGAAGGATCAAGAAGAGCGCGCCCGCGAGGAAGGTGGCGGCGCCCAGGCCCGTGAAGAGCCCGGCGCCCTCCTTGAAGCGGATGCGCTGGACGCAGCCGCCGGCCGTCTCGTTGATGCACTCGCCGTCGCGCACGGCGCTGTTGATGCCGTAGCCGAGCATCGGGGCCGAGCCGAGCACGAAGAGGGCGCCCAGGAAGTAGTTGAGCGGCGAGTGCCCGATCTGAATGGCCGGCGTGCCGGTCTCCACCACCGACGCCGGCGCTTGTGGCGCGGGCCCCGTCACGCGGCCGCTCGTCCACGCCGCGAGGGCGGCGCGGAGCGGCTCGGCGACGGCGAAGGGCAGGCCGGCCTCCGGATCGACGGTGGCCTCGGTGCGGTGGGCGACGCCGCGGCTACCCGTGATGACGATCTCGACCCGCCGCACGTCGTCGCCCTCCCCGAAGAGCGAGAGACCGACCGCGGCGTCTGCGTTCAGGATGGCGCGCAGCTCGAACGCGCACGCGTCGCCGGGCGCACAGCGTTGGAGCGCTTCCGGCAAACAATCGGTCACCTCGTCGGCGTCGAACACGCGCCAGCCTTCGCCTCGCAGCACGTCCGCCCCGATGGTCCGCGCCCGCTCCCGCGCGCCCTCGCTGACGGCCGCGTCGCCGCCCACGACGGGCAGGATCACGGCCGTGGCGGCGGACGCGGCGGCCGGCCACGCCCACCCGGCGAGACACACGAGCAGCAGTGCGGGCCATCGTCGCATCGACACCGAACCTCCGGGGCGGCCCCATCATGGCATGTCGTCCCCCGGGTGCATCCCAGAAGGGGCTCACCGGCGATGCGCGCGGTGGGCGCCTTTTGCTACCGGATCGTGTGGCACCAGCGGGCGCTCGCGCCGGAGGTCGCCCTCGCCGTGAGCCGTCGTACTCTCCACGGCCGTGAGCGACGATCCGGAGCTCGACGAGGCGGTCGAGCGCATCACCGGCGAGAAGGACCGCCCGCGCTACGCGCTGGTGCGCTTCGCCGTGCTGCGCCTGCTCGGGCTCGTCTACGTCTTCGCGTTCCTCGGGGCGAGCCGGCAGCTCGTCGGGTTGGTCGGCGCCCGCGGCCTGATGCCCGCCGCTCGCTACCTCGACGCGCTCCGCGACCACTTCGGCTCGACCGGCGCGGCGTTCCTGGCCCAGCCGACGCTCTTCTTCTTCGACGGCTCGGACGCGGCGCTCCGCCTCGTCTCCTACCTCGGCCTCGCCCTCGCGCTCGCGGTCACCGCCGGCGTCACCAACGCGGCGGTGATGGCCATCCTGTGGGCGCTCTACCTCTCCATCGTGCAGGTCGGTCAGACCTTCTACGGCTACGGCTGGGAGCTCTTGCTCTGTGAGACCGGCTTCGTCGCCATCTTCCTCTGCCCGCTCCGTTCCTGGCGGCCGTTCCCCGCCGACGAGACGCCGCGCGCCGTGATTTGGCTTCTGCGCTGGCTGAGCTTCCGGGTGATGTTCGGCGCCGGGCTGATCAAGGTGCGCGGCGATCCCTGCTGGCAGGCGCTGACCTGCCTCGACACCCACTTCGAGACGCAGCCGCTGCCCAACCCGCTGAGCTGGCTCTTCCACTTCGCGCCCGGCTGGGTCCACGCGACGGGCGTGCTCGTCAACCATCTCGTCGAGCTGGTGGCGCCCTTCTTCCTCTTCGGTCCGCGCCGCTTCCGCTACGCCGCCGGCGTCTCGATCATCGGCTTTCAGCTCGCGCTGATCGTCAGCGGCAACCTCTCGTTCCTGAACTGGCTGACCATCGTCCCCACGCTCGCCGCGTTCGACGATCGGGCGCTGGCGAGGCTCTTTCCCCGCCGCTTTCGCGCGCTGCCCGATCCGCCGCCTTCGCGGATTCGCAGCGTCGTCGCGTGGACCTTCTTCGCCGTCGTGCTGGTGCTGAGCGTGGACCCGGCGATGAACTTGCTCTCCCGCCATCAATCGATGAACGCCGCCTACGACCGGCTCGATCTGGTCAACAGCTACGGCGCGTTCGGCAGCGTAGAGCGCGTGCGCCATCAGGTCGTGCTCGAGGGCACCAACGACGACCCGAGCGATCCGAGCGCGCGCTGGCAGGCCTACGAGCTGCCCTGCAATCCGGGCGATCCGGCGCGCATGCCCTGCATCCACGCGCCCTACCAGGATCGGCTCGACTGGCAGATGTGGTTCGCCTCGCTCAGCGACTACGAGCGGCAGCCGTGGATCGTGCACCTCGTCGACGCGCTCCTGCGCGGCGAGCCGAGCGTGCTCGCGCTCTTTTCGAAGGACCCCTTTCCCGACGCCCCGCCGCGTTTCGTGCGGGCGAGCTTCTACCGCTACCGCATGACCGGCGCCGGCGAGCCCGGCTGGTGGCGCCGCGAGCGCCTGGGCGACTACCTGCGGCCGCTCTCGAAGGACGATCCTGCCCTGCGCGCGTTCCTCGCCCGTCACGGCTGGGACTGACCCGCGGCGCCGCGTGCTCGCTCGTGAGCCGGACGACCAGAATCTGGACGGTGCGAGCGGAACCAACGCGACAGCGAGTCGCGAACCGAGCGTGCAGGTGCAGACTCCGAGTCTCCCCGCACGACCGGGGGCGCGTGTCCGAAGGCGGCACGTGGCTTGCGGAGCGTCGGGCCCATGACCCGAAATGCCATCCTCGTCGCAGTCTTTCTTCTCGGCGGTTGCGACGGAACGCTGAGCGCGTCGAGCACGTACGACGCGCCTCCCGCCGCAGACGCCGGGAGCGCGGGGGACGTGCGCTCCTCGGCCGACGCGGGGACGGTGGACGCCTACGTGCCGTCGTCGACCCACGAGCTCATCGGGGTCGAGCTCCTCGCTGCCGACAACGCCGGCCTCGACGGAGACGTCACCGGCGTCGTGGGCGACGGGACGGTGGAGCTCGACGTGCCGGCGGGAACCGACGTGACCGCCCTCGTCCCGACGCTGACCATCGATGGCGCGAGCGTGTCGCCGGCGAGCGGGGAGCCCACGAGCTTCGAGGCACCGGTCACCTACACCGTCAGCGCCGAGGACGGGTCGAGCGCGAGCTGGGAGGTCACGGTGCACGTCGCCGTCGATTGCACCCCGACGGCGCCGGTCTGTGACCGCCGCGTCTACGACGACGCGCGCTCGTACGCGGCCGCAAACCCCACCCGCGACGGTGGCTCGTGGAGCGGCTGGTGTGCGGCGCTCATGGTGCGATTCGGAGGCTACAGCCGCTACGCCCCGAGCGCGATCTCCGCGTACGGGATGTCGAGCATCGTCGGGCACGACCCCTCCGCGGCACCCGTCGGCGCGTACCATTGGTGGGATATCGGCCGCTACGGGCACGTCGGCATCGATCTGCTGGGCGGCGGCACGACCGTCTTCATGGCATCGAGCCACCTGGCGGACTCGTGGGGCACGGCCATCGGTGTCAACAGCGTGCCCGGATACAACGCCGCGAGCGGTGCGCGCTACCTGGGCTGGTCGACGGACTACATCGGCCAGCACCAGCCCGGCGGTGGAGGCGCCGCCTGCACGACGCCGACCCTCCCCGAAGGCTGCCCGGTCCCGAGCAGCAACACCGCGACGAGCGGGTCGCCGGACGCGTGGTTCTGGATGCGCTTGCAGATGTACGCGGCGCTCAACGGCTACACGGGCCCCATCGATGGCGTCCTCGGGGTGCAGAGCTGGGCGGGGGTGCAGCGCGGCATGCGCGATTACGGCTATACCGGCCCCGACGATGGCGTTCCCGGCGTGCACACGTACGCGGCGATGCAGCGGCTCGCCGCCGCGCACGGCTACACGGGCCCCGTCGATGGTGTGCTGGGTCCCAACAGCTACCGCGGTATCGCCCGCTACCTGAACACTCTATGATTCAGGGTCGATGGTAGTCGATATGAGCTCCGGTACGTCAGCGTCCGGGCTGTGGGTGGCGGCATCGTTCTGGGGTCTCCTGGTGTCGGGGTGCACCGGCGGAAGCGGGCTCTTCGTGGACGTGCGTACGGATCTCGCGCCCGCAGTGGAGTTCGACGAGGTCCTGGTCACGGTCGATTCGGCCGACGCGCAGCGGATACCGGTCTCCGCGGATGCCGACTTCGCCCGCGGCGTACGGGTGGCGGAGTACGACTCGCTGGCGCGCGGAGATCGCCTCCTGCACGTCGCGCTGAGGAAGGAGGATCGTGAGGTCCTGTCCCGCGATGTCTCCGTCTTGCTTCGCGGGCGTCTCGCGGTTCGTGTGATCATCACTCGCCGCTGCCTCGGCATCGATTGCCCTCGGACAGGCGATCCGGAGAACGCCACCAGCTGCTTGGGGGGCGCCTGCGTCGACCCGACTTGCGGTGTCGAGACCGACGACGGATCGAGCCTCGGCATGTGCGTGCAGGATCAGTGTGTCACGTCGGCAGATTGTCCTGCGACCGGCCCCTGTGTCTCGCCTGCGTGCGACCAAGGTGTGTGCCTCTGGTTGCCTTACGCCGACCGCTGTGCGTCCGAACAGTACTGTGATCCCAGTGACGGAATGTGCCGCTCTCTGCCCGGCAGCGATGCGGGTGTGCCGGATGCCGGACGGTCGGACTCGGGGCCACCGGATGCCGGGCCGCTCCAGGCGCCCACGGGCGTCACGGCGAACCCCACGGACCCGAACGACGTCGACGTCGCGTGGACCGGTGTGCCCGATGCGGAGAGCTACACCGTGGAGATCGCGGCCAGCTCGGACTTCGGATCCCCCGCCGACACGGTCGTCTCCGGTACGGCCACGACGGTGTCGGGGCTCGTCGCCGGCACTCGGTACTACGTCCGGGTTCGTGCCTCCGCGGCGGACGGACGGGAGAGCGCGTGGTCGGAGACGGTGGAGGTGGTCACCCCCCTGGACGCGCCGTCGACCCCGAGCGTCATGGTGACCATTCCCGGCGCAGTCCGTTCGGGATCCGCGGGTGGGTGGGTGAACCCGTCGGGAGCGGGCAACTGGTATTACGCCGAGGTCCAGGCCACCTCCAACTGCCCCACCGGTACGACGGTCCAATACGCGTTCCAAGCGCAGTACACGGGCACGAGCACGGTCTACGGTTGGACGGGTTGGATGGGGCCGAGCGCCTACATGGTGCAGCCCACGACCGGCTATGGGATCCGCTTTTGGGCGAAGGCGCGCTGCGTCGGGTCCGCGGCCACGTCCGGAGAGTCCGGGGTCGGCAGCGCGTGCCGCTTGGCGAGTGGTGGCAGCTGTTGACGCACCGAGGACCCAACCGCCTCGATACGTCGACGCTCCTCGCGTTCCTCGCTCGCCACGGCTGGGACTGACCCGCGATCAGCCGGCGTCCGCGCCGGCGTCGGCGCCACCGTCGGGCCAGCCGCCGTCGGGCACGCCACCGTCGATCGGCGACGCGCAACGGCCGAGCGCACCGGGCGCGCTCGCATCGCATCGCTGATCGCCGACGCATTGCGCATCGCCTCGGAGAGGCATGTCGGGCTTTTCGTCGCCGTTCCGGTCCGGCGACGGCGCGCATGAACCCCCTGGCGCGCGGCACACGCCGACCGCGCTCGGCGCGCAGATCGATCCTTCGCAGATGCCGCTCGGGCAGTCGGCGCCGCGTACGCACGGCTCGCCTCCCGGCCTCGTGCCGCAGCGCTCGCCGGCGTCGCAGTCGGCGTCGCTCGCGCACCCGGTCACGCAGATCCCGCGCGCCGTCGTCGGCGAGCACTTCGCAGGCGAAGCCGTCGCCGCACGCGCGGTCGGTCAGGCAGAGCTGCTGGAGCGGATGGCAGAAGCCGTAGGTTTGCCCCGTGACCTGGACGCAGCGCGCGCCGATTCGGGCAGTCGGTGCCGCCCGGCGTGCATCGCGGCTCGCAGGCGCCCCGGAGGCCCGCCGAGGGGGGGGCGCCCGGGAGGTCCACCGACAGGGCGCCGAGGTTGCAGGCCTCGGTGCTCCGGCACGCGTCGTCGCTCTCGCAGCCCGGGTAGCAGAGGCCGGTCGTCCCGCCGGGCAGCCCCGCTTGCGGCGTGCAGGCGAGGCCGGGCAGGCAGTCGTCCGCCGAGTTGCAGAGGGCCAGGCAGAACGCGCCCATGTTGCCGCCGAACCCGACGCAGACGTGGCTGCTCGGGCAGGGGTAGAGCGGGTTTCCGATGCGGTCGGTCGCGTTGCACTGGTAGGTCGTGCACCAGCCGCCGAGGCACACGCCCACGTCGGCCGGGCAGTCGGTGTCGGAGTGGCAGGGCGAGCCGAAGCTCGCGCCCGCCGGCGGCGTCCACTGGCAGCGACCGGTGTCCAGATTGCAGCTCGCGCTCCCGTCCACCACGGCCGCGAGGCCGTCGTGGCGCGAGGTCAGCTTCCAGCGCACGTTGCACAGCGCGTCGGAGACGCACGCCTCGAGGCAGACGTTCTCGGCGACCGAGCAGGTGTAGCCCGCCTGGCAGCCGGAGGTGGTCGGCTCGAAGACGCAGTTCGCGCGACAGATCCCGGGCTGCGCGTCGCTGGTGGGAGAGGCGAGCGCTCGCACGGTCAGGGGAGTCGAGGTCAGCCCTCTCCCGTCGCCGAGGCTCGCGCTGCAGGTGGCGCAGGGCGGGCACGTCTCGTCGCGCACCGATGTCGTCGGTGCGCAGCCTCCGGCGCACAGGCCGCCCGGCGCGAAGGGCAGCGGGACGTCGCAGTCGATGGAGACGTACGCGTCGGGATTCGCCGGGTCGGGCGCACGGCAGGTGTAGCCGAGATTAGAGAGGGTGTACGGGGCCCCGTCGGCATGGGTGACCTCGCCGGTGCACGAGAGGTCGGTGCAGAAGGTGCCGTCGATGCACCGCCCGGCTGCCTGGCCTGTCTGCATGCAGGTTGGGACCAGGGTGCCGGCGTCGCGCGGCGCGCCGGCATCGCGCGGCGTCGGCGGGCGGCGCCCGGCGTCGGACGTCGGGGGTTCGTACCCCGCGTCGTGCCCGATGACGACGCCACCGGGCAATCCGCAACAGCAGCCGCTCGCGCCGAGCACGCACGAAGCACAGAGGAATGGGACGATGAGCGCTTTGATCACGTTTCTCGATCGCGCTACCAGGGCGCGTGCTCGAGCTCATCCTCCCGAATTGTTCTCGCGAAGGCAAATCACGCGGCGTGACTTCGCCTCGCCGCTCACTCGCTGGGGAAGAAGTCGCTCAGCGGCGTCGCGCCGGCGGCGGAGCCGAGGCGGGCGAGGCCGAGGCCGTCCTCGATGGTCGCCAGGAGCGAGCTGTGGTCGGCGTGGACCGAGCTCACGAAGCCGCCCTGCTTCGCGTAGGGCGAGAGGACGATGAGCGGGATCGGATTGTCGGCCGCGAGCGTGCCCGAGAGATCGTCCTCGTCCCAGACGATGAAGAGCACGCCGCCGTCGGTGAACGCGCTGGAGGCGAGGATCGCGGGCACGTTGTCCGAGAGCCAGGAGTCGCCGTTGCCGATGGCGGTCGAGTGGCTGAGGACGGGGTCGTGCATGTCGTGCACGAGGCTCGGCGCGATGAACGAGAGCGCTCGGGGGCCGCTGCCGAGGTCGGTCGCGAACTGCGAGTAGGGGACGACGTGGTCCACGCAGCGCGGCGCGCTCATCTGAATGTTCTGGTAGTAGACGAAGGGCACGTGGCGCGGCACGTAGTCGCCCGCAGCGGAGGCGTTGCAGGGCGAGCCCATGCCCTCGCCGTACGCCCTCCAATCGAGGCCCGCCGTCTCGAGCTGGTCTCCGAGGTGCGTCGTGCTCTGCGGGCAGCCGCAGCTGTGGAGCAGGCTGTTGCAGTTGAGGCTGGTGCAGCTGCTTCCGATCGGATCGCAGTCGCACTCGATGCCGCTGACGTCGATGCCCGAGGTCATGGCGATGTAGTTCGGCAGGCTCGGGTGCGCGACGCCGTGGTAGTCGGAGGCGGTCGCCCACGTCGAGAAGAGCGAGGTGACGTAGGGCGTGTTCGTGGCGCCGGTCAGCGTGGAGAGCGAGGTGTTCTCCATCACGATGACGAAGACGTTGGTGAAGCGCGGGATGCCGTTCGCGGTCCAGCACACGAACATGCCGTTCGCCGTGCCGGGGGTGGTCCCGTCGGGGCACGTGGGGCCGGCGTCCGTGCCCGCGTCGGTTCCCGAGTCGGGCGGTCCCGCGTCGTGTCCGGCGTCCGGAGGGCCGGCGTCCTGCGTGGCCGCGTCCATCCCGCCGTCCGGGGCGCCGGCGTCGTCGAACGTGGCCACGGGGCCGCAGCCGGCGAAGAGGAGGAGAAGCAAAGTCGATTTGCGGCGCATGGGCGCGCTCCCGGTCGAGTGAAGGGTGACGAAGGGGAGACAGCTTTTCGCCGATGCGCGCGCTGGTCAACGCCGGCGACGCGAACCTCGAGTCGTCGGGGCTCGTTGCCGGGTCGTCTCGGAGCGGTCGTGCTGCGCCTCGCAGTGCGACGTCGGCGCCAGCAGGATCGCGACCGATGCGCGCGCTCCCGCCGCCGTCAGCGCTGCTCGGTCGTCTCGGAGCTCTCGCGTGCCCGATCTCGCTGCGACGCGTAGTACGAGGCGAGCGCGAAGAGGACCGCGACCAAGGCGCCCGCGACCGCCACCATCACCAGCGTCTTCGGCGACGCCTTGCGCGCGCCCATCGCTTCCAGCTCGTCCTCGCTGGGTTCCTCGCCGTGGGGCTCGTCGCTCATCGCTTCGAAGGATGCCACGTTTTGTCACTTGCACGTATGTGCATGAAGGCATATATGGGTCCGCGTGGAGACCGTCGCCCATGCTCCGAGCGCTCGCCGGTGGGAGCTCTACCGGCTCTTGAGCGAGCCGGTGCGCTTGCGTCTCCTCGCGCTCGCCAGCGCCGAGGAGCTGGCGATTGGCGAGCTGGCGGAGCTCCTCGGCGAGGGGCAGCCGAGCGTGTCGCGGCACGCGAAGGCGCTGCGCGAGGCGGGCCTCTTGGCGGTCCGCAAGCATGGCCGCTGGGCGTTTCTGCGGCTCAACGACGGAGTGGCGTCCGATCCGGTGGTGGGCGACGCGCTCGACGCGGGCCGCGCCCTCTCGGAGGAGGACGGCAGCCTGGCGCGGGTGCCGGCGATTGTGGCCCAGCGGGAGGCACCGGCGCGCGAGTTCTTCGATTGGCCCGGCGAGGCCGAGGGCTCGCTCTCGCTGCCGAGCGAGCTGCCCGCCTACCTGAGCGCGCTGGCGCCGCTGATCACGCCGCGCCGGCTGGCGGTCGACGCCGGGACGGGCGACGGGAGCCTCCTCGACGTGCTGGCGCCGATCTTCGAGCGGGTGATCGGCATCGACCGCGCGGCGCCGCAGCTCGAGCGGGCCCGCCGGCGGGTGAGCGCGCGCGGCTATCGGAACGTGGAGCTGCTCGCGGGCGAGCTCGACGACGAGGCGCTCGGCGCGCGGGTGGCCGAGCTCGGCGGGGCGGACGCCGTCTTCGCCTCGCGCGTCGTGCACCACGCGCCGAGACCGGCGGCCGCGCTGAGCGCGTTGGCGGCGTTGGCGCGGCCGGGCGGCGCGCTGATTGTCATCGACTACGCCAGCCATCAGGACGAGCGGCTGCGCGAGCAGCAGGCCGACCTCTGGCTCGGCTTCGGCGGAGGCGAGCTCGCCGACATGGCCTCGCGCGCCGGCCTCGTCGAAGCGACGGTGACGCGGATTCCGGCCTCGCGCTGTGGCGACGGCCCGGACGGACACCTCGATTGGCAAGTCCTCGCGGCCCGGGTCCCGGGTCGTGGAAACGATCTCGACAACGAGAAGCACGTGAGCCGCGCGCGGCGCGTGCGAAGAACCGGAGAGTAGCGATGGAGAATCAGGCCGTGACCGGCACCAGCAAGGCTGCCGACAAGCCCCGTTACAAGGTCGCCGACATGTCCCTCGCGGACTGGGGCCGCAAGGAGATCCAGATTGCCGAGACCGAGATGCCCGGTCTCATGGCGCTCCGCGAGGAGTACGCCGCGACGCAGCCGCTGAAGGGCGCGCGCATCGCCGGCTGCCTCCACATGACCATCCAGACCGCGGTGCTGATCGAGACCCTCAAGGAGCTCGGCGCCGAGGTGACCTGGACGAGCTGCAACATCTACTCGACGCAGGACCACGCGGCGGCGGCCATCGCGGCCACCGGCGTCCCGGTCTTCGCCTGGAAGGGCGAGACCGAGGACGAGTACTGGTGGTGCATCGAGCAGCAGCTCCAGGCGTTCGAGGGCGGCAAGGGTCCGAACCTGATCCTCGACGACGGCGGTGACCTCACCATCTGGGTCCACGACAAGCACCCGCACCTTCTCGACGACTGCTTCGGCCTCAGCGAGGAGACCACGACCGGCGTGCACCGCCTCTACGACATGGAGAAGAAGGGCACGCTCAAGGTCCCGGCGATCAACGTCAACGACTCCGTCACCAAGAGCAAGTTCGACAACCTCTACGGCTGCCGCGAGTCGCTCCTCGACGGGATCAAGCGCGCCACCGACGTGATGGTGGCCGGCAAGGTCTGCGTGGTCGCCGGCTACGGTGACGTGGGCAAGGGCAGCGCGCAGAGCCTCCGTGGCATGGGCGCGCGCGTCCTGGTGACCGAGGTCGACCCCATCTGCGCGCTCCAGGCCGCGATGGAGGGCTACGAGGTCGTCACGATGGACGAGGCCGCCGCGATTGGCGACATCTTCGTCACGTCCACCGGCTGCTGCGACGTCATCACCTTCGAGCACATGAAGGCGATGAAGAACGAGGCGATCCTCTCCAACATCGGCCACTTCGACAGCGAGATCGAGATGGCGGCGCTCACGGACCCGAAGAACGGCGTCCGTGAGGAGAACATCAAGCCGCAGGTCGATCACTTCATCTTCCCCGACGGCAAGAAGATCACCGTGCTGGCCCGCGGCCGTCTGGTGAACCTCGGCTGCGCCACCGGTCACCCGAGCTTCGTGATGAGCAACAGCTTCACGAACCAGGTGCTCGCGCAGCTCGCGCTCTTCACCGAGAAGGAGAAGTACGAGGCCGGCAAGGTCTACGTGCTGCCGAAGGAGCTCGACGAGAAGGTCGCGCGCCTTCACCTCGGCAAGCTCGGCGCCAAGCTCACCACGCTGACCGCCAAGCAGTCGGAGTACCTCGGCATCCCGTCCGAGGGGCCCTTCAAGCCCGAGTGGTATCGCTACTGATCGTGTTCGGCGAGCGTGTCCTCCTCCGTGTTCGGGGGAGGGCGCGCGCGTCGCGTGACGCCGCCTCGCGACCGATGACCGAGCGCTCCATCCGCCTTCGCGCAGGGTCCGGAGCCAACGTCGGAACGACGCGGCGAGCGCTCCAGACGAGGCCTCGCGCAATGCGACCCGGAGCGAGCACCGGGACCGCGCCGCGGCGCGCGCTCGGAACGGGGCCTGGCGTGACGCGCCGGCGAGCGAAGGTCGCGAGGGCGTTGCGAACGCTCGGCACGAGGCCTGGCGCCACCCCGCTCGGAGCGGGCGTCGGATGAGCGAGGCGGGCCGGCGGCGGCTCTGGCTCGCGCTGGTGGCGCTGGCCGCCGGCGCGTGCGTCGCGTCGCTCGTCCGCGACGTCGACACGCCCTGGCAGGTCGCGGCGGGGCGCTGGATCTTGGCGCACGCCGCAGTGCCGTCGCGCGATCCCTTCTCGTTCACGTTTCACGGCGCCCCCTGGCGCGATCATTCGCCGCTGGCGCAGGTCACGCTGGCGCTCGCCCATGGCGCGGCGGGCTGGGCCGGCGTCGTCGCCTGGCAGGTCGTGCTGACGGCCGCCTTGGCGCTCGCCGGTGTCGCCAGCGCGGTGCGACGAGGCGCGCGTGTGGAGATCGCGGCGTCGCTCGCGCTCCTCGCGCTGGTGGCCGAGACGGCGGCGCTGGCGCCGCGCCCGAGCCTGCTGGCTTCGCTCCTGATCGTGTTCGCCCTCGACGCGCTGCTCGACGTCGGGGCGCGACCCGGGGAGCCGGCGTGTGTGGATGTGTCCCGCCCCTCTACGCGCTCCTGCTGCCGACGCACGCGACGCACGCGCTGGTGC
Organism: uncultured Pseudomonadota bacterium; assembly: GCA_963832725.1. Lineage (GTDB taxonomy): Bacteria > Myxococcota_A > Polyangia > Polyangiales > Sandaracinaceae > JAEZBP01. Next base: position 1,434,331 of record CAWHVG010000001.1, on the reverse strand, counting down.
CCGTCGTCGCGACGGCGCTCCTCGTCGCGTGGATGGTGCGCGGCGATCGCCGGCGGGCGCGGCGGCTGATGGCACCGACGGCGCTGATCGTGCTGATGTTCGCGGCGTTCGGGCGGAACGCGGCGGCGCTGATCGGCGCGCACGCGGGCGGGTTCATGCAGGGCGCGATCGCGGAGTGGGCGCCGGTCTCGCTCGCGGGGCTCGTCGCGAGCGCGGACGGATGGATTGTGAGCGCGTTGCTGCTCCTCGCCGTCGTGGGCGCCGTCCTGTGCTTCCGGCCCGGCGCCGTCTCCTCGGGCGCCGTCGCGAACGGGGAGCTCCCGGGCTCCTCGGAGGCTCGCGAGTCCGCGGCCGCCGCGTCGGCGCGGCCCCACAGCGAGCTTCGAGCCGGTGCGCGCGATGACGGGCGTCCCGATGACGTCGACGACGCCAGCGTCCCGGGCGACGTTCGGCGCACCGACGCGTCCGGCGTCGCCGGGGACGGCGGACGCGTCGGTGCGGATGGATGCGAGGAACGGGGCTCGAGCGCCCGCGCGTACGAGCGGGTCGAGGCGGTCTTCGTGCTGATCGGTGTGGTGGCGGCGCTGTCGATGTCGTACCGCGGGCTGTCGCTCTTCGTGATCGCCGGGATGCCGCTCTGGCTCCCGAGCGCGGTACGGCCGCTTTCGAGGCTCGCGTCGCGCCTGTCCCCTCGCGCGCTCTCCGCGGCAGCGCTCGCGGTGATGGTCGCCGTCGTGGCGTGGCGCGCGGGAGGGCGGCCGATCCTGCGGCCCGGCTTCGGGCTCGACGAGACGCGCTTCCCTGTCGCCGCCGTCCGCGCGATGCGCGCTACCGGCGCGACGACGCGCGTCTACAACGCGTTCAACTTCGGCGGCTATTTGATCTACGAGGGTGTGCCGGTGTTCGTGGACGGGCGCGCCATCACGCTCTACCCGGAGGGCTTCTTGCTGCGCTTCGCGGCGGCGTACGGGAGCGCGGCGATGTTCGAGCAGCTCGCGGAGCGCTACGAGGTCGACACGGTGCTGATGCCGGCTGATTCGGCTCGCGCGCGTTCGCTCGTGGTGCGCTTGTCGGGCGATCCTGGCTGGCGCGAGGTCTTTCGGGACGAGGTCGCGGTCGTCTTCGTGCGCGCTTCGTCGTCGCCTTCTCGGTGAGCTCGGCTCGGTTGCTGTGCTCGGTCGCTGTGCTCGGTTGCTCTGCAGTGCAGGGCCGGGGCTGCCGCGGATGATTGTCCGGCGGGTCGCGGTGGCTCGCCCCCTCCTTCGCAGGGCCCCGCCCCGAGCGCCGTGCACCTGACGGTCGAACTGCGGACCGTCAGGCGCCCAGCGCTTGTTTGAGGCACCCCAAGGCGTCGGGGGCGAGAGCCCCCACGACCCGCCTACGGTGGTGGGGGTCTGTCACGGGTTTCATGCTGGTACGGGTCACGCCGCCCGTGCCTGCGGCGCAGACGGCATGACTGCTGACGCCGGCCGCGACTCGCTCGCTTCGCTCGAGCGGTCGGAGCTGCCGCCGGTCGCGTTGCTCGAGGGGGGCGAGGGGACGGAGCTGTCGCGGTGGAGCGCTTCGAGGCGACGGTCCACGGTCGTCTCGAGCCTCGTTTGGAAGCCATCGATCGCTGGTGAGGTCATCGTCGTTCTCACGGATTGTTCGCGTCGGCTCGTCGCGCGCTGGGGCGACCCGCGATGCGCCTTGCAGCGGCTGTATTGGCCTCCGACGGTTCCGGGGGACCACCTTGCAACGGTTGCAAAGCGGTATCGGGGTTCCCCGGGAGCGCCTTGCAACGGATGTAAAGCGTATCCCGGGTGTTCTCGGACGGCTTTGCACCGGATGTAACGCGCATCGCGGGACCCGCGGATGGCTTTGCAATGGATGTAAAGCGTATCTCGGGTGTTCCGGAATGGCTTTGCACCGGATGTAACGCGTATCACAGGGCCCGCGGATGGCTTTGCAATGGATGTAAAGCGTATTCCGGGTGTTCCCGGATGGCTTTGCATCGCGTGCAACGCGTATCGCGGGTCTCGGGGTGGCCAATTCGGCGCCTGTCGGGCGCCCAGTGGGGCTTCGGGGAGCGTGCGCTTCGAGAGCCACTGCGCGGCCGCGCGGTGCGCGCTCGTTCGGTCCTCGTCGGTGAGCATCTCGTAGGCGGGGGGTGCGAGAGCGACGAGAGCAGCCGCGCCTCGCGCAGGAAGCGCTGGGCGAGCGAGGCATCGGTCGAGGTCATGCGCTTCACGGCCACGGTGCGCCCGGTCGTCAGGTCCGTGGCCCGGAACACCTGGCCCATGCCGCCCTGGCCGACGGTTTCATGGAGCTCGAACCGACCCACGAGCGTGTCCCCGGCATTCATCGAACCCGCCACGATACTCGCTTTCCCCGCCGTTTCGTAGCGGGGGATCCGTCCGACGTGCGCGCGCGGCTGGGACTCGGCGAAGGCGGCGGACGATCGGCGAACCTTCCGCCGGTCGTCGCGCCACGTCGCGTTCGAGGAGCTTCGCTCGAAGGGCCGTCGGGGCTCGACTCGCTCCGTCGATCCCGTGTGTCGCTGGGTGCTGCCGACTACGGCGCTTCGCGGACGAAGGGGTGGCTCCGCATGAGGTGGGCTTGGCTCGCGCTGAAGCCGCTCGCGGAGGCGAGGTTCGGGTCGTAGTACATGATGTTGGCTTCGCTCGTGTCGCTCAGCTGGTCGGTCGTGCCGTCGCGCTCGACGCTGTGATAGAGGCCGAGGAAGTGGCCCAGCTCGTGCGCGAGCAGATGGGCGTAGACATCGAGCCGCCAGCTCGCGGGCTGATCCGACGGCGCGTCGCAGCGCAGGCCGGGCATGAACACGGCGCTCGCCGGGCCGCCGCCTCCCACGACGCGCGGGGTGTAGCCGTCGACCGACGTCGGCGGGCCGAAGAAGGGATCGTCGTAGCGGAGGCAGCCCGCGAAGACGACGTCGACCGTTTGGTCGTGCGGCGGCGGCGCCTGCTCGAGCAGGGCGGTCAGCGCGGTGAAATCCGTGGTCGAGAAGACGCTCTCCGCGGGAACGTCCGGCAGTGGCGAAGATGCGGCCAAGCTCGCCTCGAGGCCCGCCGCCGCCAGCTCGTCGTTCAGGTGGTCGATCAGCTCGCGCTGCACGTCGGCGTGCTGGAAGAGCATCGAGTGTTCGGAGACCAAGAAGCGCAGCCTCACGCTTCCTCGCGCCGGGATCGTGGCGCGCGGCGCGAAGGAGAGCTCGATCCCGGCCTGGCTCGCCTCCCGCAAGGGCGTCAGCGTGTCGCAGCGCATCCGCCCGAAGCGCGCCGTCAGCCCTCCGGCGGGCGCGAAGTCGTCGCCGGCCGGCAGCACGAAGAGCGCTTCGTCGACCGCGACCGAGGTCCGCAGGTCGCAGCGCTTGCAGTAGGGGCCCGCATCGCGTGCGCTCACCCAGGCACGCCCCGCGGCGTCCTCGAGCGAGGCGAGCGCGAAGCAGGTGCCCGGCTCGCTCCGCGCCCACAACGTCACCGACTCGCCGTCGAACGCGGGCACGGAGAGGGGTGGCGTGAGCCCGTCCGCGTCGAAAGGGACGGGCTCAGCGGTGATCGCGCGCCCTCCGCCGCCGAGCGGATCCACCGGCGCCGTGCCGCAAGCGGCCAGCATCAGGGCGAGGCTCGACGTCGAGAGGGCGCGCCGCATCAGAGACCCCGCAGCTCCTCGGCCGAGACGAAGGCGCCGATGCGCTGCTGGAGGCGCACGTTCGACTCGATCGGGAAGTGCTCCGCCAGGATCCGGCGCGCCTCGGCCTGATCCCGCGCGTGACCCAACCACTCGATCAGGGCCGCGCGCTCCTCGGTGCTGGTCGAGCTCGCGAGCTTGTTCGCCGCGAGCGCGCGCTCCGCCTCCGAGAGCTCCGCGCTCCCTTGCATGCGGCTCAGGCTGCGCAGGATCGCGGCGCTCACCCGCGGGCTCTCCTCGTCCTCCAGGCGCGCCACCAACGCAGGCCGCGCGACCTCGGGCGAGAGGTGGCCGAGCGCCTCCGCGGCGTGCGCGCGCAGGGTGGGCTGCTCGCCGGCGAGGCGCTCCTCGAGCGCGGGACCGAAGGCGTCGTCACCGCTGTTGCCGACGGCGTCGACCACGGCGATCTCGGCGCCGTCGGTCGAGTGCGAGAGCTCGTCCGCCAGCGCCTGGTGCAGCTCCTCGTGCAGAGGCTCGCCCGGCCGCGTGCGCGAAGCCATGCTCCCGACGCCGAGCAAGCTCACGTTCGAGACCATCGGCGACTCGTCGCCTCGCGCCTGCGCCAGGAGCAGCTCCGCCGCCTCTCGAGAGGGTGTGCCGTGGTCGGCCAACGCGGTCGCGGCCCGCGCCCGAATCCACCTCGGTCAGCGCGGGGTCGACCAGCGCCTCGGCCAGCACACCGCGCGACGCGTCGGTGCCCGCGAGCTCCAGCGCCAGGAAGAGCGCCGAGTGTGCCTCGGGATCGATGGCGCCCTCGCGCAAGTCCGAAAGAAGGAGCCCGCTCTCGTCCGGGTGCGCCTGCAGCCACGCTGCGAGCAGACGCGCGGCGGGGTACACGGCGCTCCGCCCGCTCTCCTGGAAGAGGGCGAGGAAGCGCGAGCGTACGGTCTCGTGATCCAGTGCGGCCATCGCCGGATCCACCGCCGGCTGGGAGGCGTCCTCGAGCGCCAGCGCGTCGGTGAAGTCGGCGTCGCCGAGCGAGAGCCCGTCACGGACCGCGAGGTAGCGCGCGTCGTCTCGCGCGATGTGGAAGCGGTGCAGGAAGCCCTGCGGCTCCTCACCGGGCAAGAGGAAGCGGACGCGCTCCTGGCCCTCGACGCTGCGCATCCAGCCGGGACGCGCGGGGTCGAAGCGCGCCTCGGCCCGTGCGCCGAGGAGCTGAACGCGGATCCCGGCCTGCTGTGTGTCCTCGTCCAGTCGGTAGCCGGGCTTGGACCGCACGACCGTCTGTTCGCCCCCGCTCTCGTGCACGCGGTAGTGCGCCGCGAAGGCGCCCACCCCGTCCTGCTGTTCGACCTCCCAGCGCGTCGCGTCGTCGCTCGGGAGCACGATCTCGAACCCGTCCAGCAGCGCGGTGACCAAGCGGCGGCTCGACGCGCTCCAGCCCGGCGCGAACCCGAGTCCGGTGAAGCGGCAGCGCGAGTCAATCCGCACGTAGAAGGGGCTTCCCTCGAGCTCGTCGGCGCTGGCCTGCTCGCGCGAGAGCGTCTGCTCGAGCCTCACCGAGCGGAGCTGGGCGCGCAGGAGCGCCGACTCACCGGTCACGTCGTCGACGACCCAGCTCAGCTCGCCGCCGAAGAGGTCCTCGGTCGGCTCCGCCTCTCCGTCGAGCGCGGCCCGCGACTCGAACGTGAAGGCGGCGGTGTCGCCTCGGGTGAGCTCGCAGCGCAAGGGCAGCTCCGGTGCGTTCTCGACGGCTCGGGGCTCCGGCGCATCCTCGTCGCCCCGGCCGAGACCGACCAGCGCCAGCGCCGCGAGCCCGATCCCGACCCCGATGCCCGCTTTGTGCAGCGCGCTCACTGGAGCACCTCGAAGGCGTCCATCGACTGGTCGAGGAGCGTCCGGGTGAAGCGGCGCGAGTGGAAGCTGAAGAGGTGGACGTGGAGCGTGCGGGCGAAGCGACGGAACCCGATGCGGCCCACGATCGAGACGTCTCCGCGGATGAGCTGCATCGAGAGCTGCCAGTTGGCGCTGCCGAGCACCCGCGGGCTTCCGTCGGCGCCGAGGCCCCAGTTGAGCGAGGCGGTCAACGGGAACTGGGTGTCGACCAGGTGCAGGTCGGCCCGCACGCCCGCCCTGATGTGGCGCAGGTGGATGCCGCCCTCGACCGACGCGGTGAACGCGAAGTGGGGGGTGGCCGTCCGGGAGATCGAGCCGCACGCGCCGACCGCGTCCGAGGTGCGGAGCAGCGCGGCGCAGTGTGCGGCGTCGGTGGAGAGCTCGAGGCTGTCCGCGGTGCTGAAGCCGACCTCGCCGCCGAGCTTGAACTCGAACCCGATGCGGATCGGCCCGAACCCGTAGCCGAGGCGGGCGAAGGTGAAGGACTTCGCCGCCGAGAAGTCGTCCTCGTGGGTGAGGGTGGGACTGCTCTCCGAGACGCCGTAGATGTTGTGCCCGAACGCGTCGACGCCGATCTCGTAGCTGGCCTGCGCGGCGCTCACGTCGAGGCTGGCGCGCCCCTCGGCGTGGGCCACGGTGATCGAGAACGAGTGCCCGAGCCGGCCGCGGATGGTCACGTCGCCCTGGACACGGCTGAAGACGCCGCCCTGATCGAGCCGGTTCTCGGTGACCAGATCCGCGCCGAGCGCGAGGCGGCCCGGGTTTCCGACGTGGCGTTCGAGCTCCTGGTCGAAGGTGATGGAGGTGGCGGCGGAGGGGCTCGGCGCCTCTCGGACCAGCACGACGGGGATGGTGCGGCAGTCGCTGGTGTCCTCACCCTCGTTGCCGGCCTGGGTGAAGTCGGCCGCGAAGCAGCCGCGCACCGAGAAGTCGCTGACGTCGGCCCACTGGCCGCCCGCGTCGAGCGCGGCGCGGGTGTCGCCCTCGGCGAAGAGCTCGTGGGCGAACATGTTCGGGGTGCCGGGCTGGAGCGAATCGATCACGTACTCGCTGACGTGATCGGCGCTGACCTCCGAGCTCGGGTCGCCGATGGTCAGCGGCAGCCAGCCCATCTCGTCGTTCGCGGGCGCGATCTCGTAGGTCAGCGCGGCGTGTCCCGGCATCGCGGTGATGCTGTCGAGGTTCGAGGGATCGACGCCGAACTGGAGATCCTGGGTGATACCGGGCGCCTCGGCCTCGAGACCCGCCGGCACGTCCTCGGGCGCCAATCCGGCGATGTAGGGGTCACGTCCGTCGACGACGAGCGTGGACTGCACGACGAGGCTCGGGGCGAGATCGGCGCCGGTCGCGCTCGGGTCGACGTAGGGCAGGATCGCCACCGACGAGGCCGGCGTGAGGCCGCCGTAGCGCACGTCGATCAGGGTGTCGCTCCCGTCGGTCGGCGTGGGCTCGATGTCGAAGTCGTACACGCAGCCGAGGCCGAGGTCGGTCGCCGTCGGATTGGTGGCCGTGCGGCAGGCCTGGTTGATGTCGGCGCTCGCTGCGGCCTCCGTGAAAGACACCGACGGGTAGTCGATGCCGGTGTCCGCCACCCCTTCGCCGCCGTCGAAGCTGACCCGGAGGTTCACGGCCTTTCCGACCAGCTCTTGGCAGAGGGTGGTCGGCCAGACGAAGCCGTTGAACACCTGCTCTTGCCCGTCGCCCGTCAGCTCGAGGTCGAACGCGTTGGACGCGCACTCGATGGGCGCCGAGGGATTGGCCGGGTTCGCCTCGACGAAGCTGAAGCTGACCGCGACGTTCCGGGTCGCGGGCGCGCTCGGGTCGGGGCTGGTCGAGGTGATGCCGTACTCGACCGCGACGCGGTTGTTCACGAAGACGGGCTGGCTCAGGTCGTAGTCGACCTTCAAGTAGGTCAGCCGAACGCTGGCCAAGCAACCGCCACTATCGTCTTCGACGCAGGCGTTTTGAGGGTTGCCGCACGCCGTCGCGACCGAGATCAGCGTCGCGAGCAGAGGAAGGCGAAGGGGAAGTTGAGCGGTCATCTCGAGCTCCTTGCCGGGGGGAGGGCGCCGAGCGAGCCCCGCCGATGAACTGTCGGCGAGCGGGCCGGGTCAGCGCTCCGGGTGGGGACCACGATTCGTCCTCTCGTGTCGGGTCGCGAGTAAAGCGGGGTTAAACGCCTTCGCGACCGTGGCCCCGCGGGCTCGGAGCGGCTCGAGGGTCGACCGTCGCGAACCCATCCGGCGCTGCCGATTCGCGGGGCAGGCTCGCCGGCGGCGGAGCTGCCCTCTCGAATGGCAGGGGTCCCCGCCCGCCCCGTTTAACCGGGGTTAACTCGTGCTCGCGGGCCTCGCGCCGTACCCGTGGAGTCGCACAACTGGTGGACTCGGAGGACTGGATGCGACGCAATTCGATGGCTTTCTTGACGGCGCGGGTCGGCGCGCTCGGATGGGCGCTGGCCGCGCTCGGTGGATGTGACGGCGGCGGTGGCACGCTGGACGCCGGCGGCGGGGAGGACGCGCAGGTCGTCCGGCCCGACGCGGGCGGAGGAGAGGATGCGGGTGGCGGCGGCGAGGACGCGTCCACCGACGGCGGACAGACGACGAACGCGGTGCTGGCCCGCTCGTCCCGCTCGAGCACCATCGTCGTCAGCGACGACGACGCCATCGTGGTGATCGTCAACCCCCAGGACGGCTCGATCTCGTCGTTCACCACGGCCGACAACCAGCGGCTGGCCCGCGTGAGCGTCGGCGCCGCGCCCTCCTCGGTCGTCCTCCACCCGGACGGACACACGGCGTTCGTCGCCAACCGCGCGGACGCGACGGTGGTGCGCGTGGAGGGCATCGACGGGCCCGCGCCCGAGGTGACGGCCACAATCGAGGTCGGGTCTGAGCCGACCGGCCTGGCGCTCTCGCCGAGCGGCGCGACCCTCTTCGTCGCGGAGCACGCCGAGGGCAGCATCGGCGTGATCGACACGGCGTCGATGGCTCGCACGAGCAGCATCACCGCGCCGAACAACCCCTACGCGCTGGCGGTCACCAACGACGGCGACACCTCCGACGCGGACGAGCTCTTGATCGCGCCCGAAATTCTTCGGCGTGCCGATCGACGGTCAGGAGGCCACCGACCAGAGCCGGAGCGGGCTGGTGCGGATCTACCAGCTCTCGGACCTCTCGCCGACGGCGCCGATCACCTTCGCGCCCATCGACAGCGGCTTCGGCCCCTCGGGCGGTGGCGCGTCGGTGATGACCTCGCCCAACCAGCTCTCCTCGGTGTGGGTGCAGGAGGGCAAGATCTACGTCACCAGCACCTCGGTCTCGGCCGGTGCGCCGGTCGCGTTCAATCTCAACGTGCACCCGGTCGTCTACGTGGCCGACCTCGAGTCGCGCACCGAGGATCGGAGCGGCGTCGGCTCGGTGAACCTCGCCAAGGCCGTACACGACGCGGCGCCGGACGGCGCGCACCCGCTCTTCCTCGCAGACACGGTCGAGATCGCGTTCATCGGCACCTCCGGCATCGCCTACTCGGCGTCGCGCGGCGCCGACATGGTGCAGCGCGTGGTCTTCGGGGACGAGTCGCCGGGCGCGGTCAGCGTGGGCTCCTCGTTCAACCTGCAGATCGACGTGCACGCCGCGCCCTCCGGCGCCGACACGGGCTGCGTGATGCCCACGGGCATCGCCACCGCGCACGCCGCGCCGCGCGCGTACCTGAGCTGTCAGGGGAGCCGCCGCCTCGGCGTGGTGAACCTGGCCGAGCAGCGTTTGTTGACGACGGTGGAGTCCACCAGCCCGCCGAGTGATCCCGCCGAGATCGAGGTCGACAAGGGCCGCCGCCTCTTCTTCACCGGCCGCGCGCGCTGGTCGAACAACGGCTGGTCGAGCTGCAGCTCCTGCCACCCGGGCGGTTACACCGACAACGTCACCTGGTCGTTCGCGGCCGGGCCGCGCCAGGCGACCTCGCTCGACGGCTCCTTCTCGCACGGCGGCGGCACCCAGGTGCAGCGCGTCTTCAACTGGACCGCGATCTTCGACGAGGTACACGACTTCGAGCGCAACACCCGCGGCGTCCAAGGCGGGCTCGGCGCGGTGACCAACGGTGACTGCAGCGGGCTCGACACCGAGAGCCCGATCGCGCTCGGCGGCGGGCTCGGGCAGCCGGTGAAGGAGCTCGCGGACGCGAGCGACGTCTGCGCGCCCGGCGCGTGGGATGCGATCGAAGCGTGGATCCGCACCGTTCGGCCGCCGCGCCGTCTGCGCTTCCTCGACGAGGCAGCGGTGGCGCGCGGCGCGGCTCTCTTCGGGATGCCGGACGCCAGCGCCAACAACGGCGGCTGCGTGGCCTGTCACGGCGGGCCCGGCTGGACCGCGTCGCGCCGCTTCTACGTCCCCTCGTCCGCGACCAACACGGCCCTGACGACGGCGTCGTTCACGCCGCCGAGCGCGTGGCCTTCGGGCTGGAACGCACACGGGCTCCAGAATCGAGCCGCAGCCGGCCTCCGTCGACAGCGCGGCGGCTTCCGCGCCGGCGCAGGTGGCCTGCGTGCTGCGCGGCGTGGGCACGTTCGGGCTTCCCGGCGACGACGCGGGCACGACCGGGCTGGAGCAGCGTGCCAACGGCGCCCGAGCCCAGGGCGCGGGCGGCTACAACGTCCCCTCGCTCTACGGGCTCTCCATCGGCGCGCCTTACCTCCACCACGGCCAAGCGAGCACGCTCGACGCGCTCCTCTCCGACCCCGCGTGGCGGGCACACCTGACGGCGGCCAACCCCGTCTTCCTCACCACCGGCGACGCGGATCAACAGCGGAGCGATCTCGTTCAGTTCTTGCTCTCGATCGACGCCGACACCGACACGCAGGACGTCCCCTCGACCTTCGACGGCTGCCCGGCGACCTTCCCCTGACCCTCGTGTGAAGGGTGCACGCTCGGGCAGCGATCCCGAGCGTGCACCGCCGATGCCAGGCGCCGCCCTCCGCGCTCGACCCGTCGTGCGGAGTGCGGCGCCGTCGCGCGTCTCGGGCACCTCGACCGGGCTCACAGGACGCGACGGAAGTGGCGGCTCAGCGCGCGCATCAGCGTGACGACGCGAGGCGACTTGCGCAGATCGGGGTGCGTGAGCAGCCATGTGCTCCGCTGGAGCTTCGCCGTGCTCGCGCCGTGCCCCGTCCACTCGACCAGGTTCGGGTGCTGCGCCGCGATCGCGCGAGGCATCAGGCCGACCCCGAGCCCCTTGGCCACGAGGGCCACGAGCGCGGCGAAGGGTGCGCTCGCCGCCGAGCGCGGTACGTGGTCGCGCTCCCAGGCGGCCTCCGGCGCGTAGCTCGCGTCGAACGAGCGGGTGATCCACGCCGGCTCCGGCTCGCGGGCGATCGCCTCGGGCGTCCCGAAGACCGCGTAGGGGAGGCGAGCGAGCCGGCGTCCCCAGCAGCCGGGCGGCGGCCTCTTCATCACGCCGACGGCCACGTCGACCTCGCGATCGCGCACGCTGGGCCCGCTGTCGCCCAGGTAGAGCGTCACGCGGAGCCCGTGCTCGCGTTGCACCTCCGCGATCGGATCCACGAGCAGTGGGAAGAGCCCCTCGACCGTGGTCACGCTGACCACGCCGTCGCGTGCCCCTTCCCGCTCCTCGATCTCCCCGATCGCACGCGTGATGGCGCGGCGGGACGATCGACCCGCGGCGGCCAGGGTTCGACCGGCGGGCGTGAGGAGCTCCGTCCCTCCGGCCCGCGCCAGACACGGCGTGCCGAGCGCTTCCTCGAGCGCGGCGACGCGCCGATACACCGTCGAGACCGAGACCCCGAGCGCCCGCGCGGCGCCGCCGACCGCGCCTTCGGTGTGGATGGCGTCGAGGTAGCGCACATCGTCCCACAGGATCGCCATAGGGTGGGAGCATCCTCCGCCGCGTGCGCCCTCGCAACCATGCGAACCAGTTTCGCGAGAACAGGAACGGCGCAGCGCCCCGCCCGTTGCTAGCTTCGTCCCTCATGTCCAAGCGAACCAAGGTGCACGACGGAATCGTAGGCCTGATCGTGCTCTGCAGCGCGGTGATGGCGCAGCTCGTCGATCCGCGGTGGCTCGCGCTCGCGGGTCTCACGGGCCTGGTGATGATCTCCAGTGTGTTCACGGGCTTCTGCCCCGTGCACTACGTGGTCGGAAAGTGGGTGAAACCCTGAAGCGCACCCGGCTCGATGCCGGTCGAGCGCCGGCAACCAGCTCGGGAAGCGGGTCGGGACGGCGCGCGCGCCTCGGTCTTCGGCGCGCCGAGCGACTTCGTCGTCCAAGACGCAACGGATCCCGTTGGGCGGTAGAATTCGAGCGAGATCGAGTGGACGGCGGCGACCCGAAAGAAGCTTCACGGATGCCGATCCCGCCACGAGGGACCCCAAAGACGCGCTCACCCGGTGAATCAGCCGTCCATCCAGGTCGCCGAGACCCCCGGATCCAATAGGTAGCCCTGCTCGTGACGCTCGAGCGCGTCGCGCAGGCCGAGCTTGCGCAGCGTCGACAGCGCGACCTTGAGCCGGTTGAGCGCCGGCCCCCAGAGGATGCGCTCGTCGGGCCATCCCTCGGCGACGAGCGTCTCGACGCTCACCGCTTGGCCCGGCCGCTCGATGCGCGCGCGAGCCAGTGCGAGCACGATGCGCTTGAGCACGTCCCGGCGCGAGAGATCGATGACCTCGCCGTCGGGCAGCCGGATGAGGCCGCCGTCGCGAGCGACGCTCAGCGTGCGGGCCTCCAGGCGCTGGCGCAGGATCCGCAAGCCGATGCGCGCGTCGTCGGAGCGACCGAGCACGTCCGGATCGGCGCTGGCGATCACCCGCGACACCTCCTCGCGCAGCGCGACCGAGCGGTCCGGGTCCGCCTCCGCCTCGCTCAGCGAGAGATGCCCGCGGTGCAGCGCGAGCGCGAGGCTCAGGCCGGCATCCCCAATCCCTTCGAGCTGCTTCTCGGCGCGCGCGAACGCGTCCTCGGCGGCGCGCGTCCGACCGCGCTGAGCTTCCGCCGCGCCGAGGCCCGCCAGCCCGAGCCCCGCCATCCGCGCGTCGCCCATCGTCAGCAGCGCGCCCAGCGCCCGCTCGTAGAGCGACACCGCGCGCGCCAGCTCGCCCCGTTCGTGCTCGACGAACCCGGCGTAGAGTGCGAGGTGCGCTTCGTAGAGGCGGTGGCCGGAGCGCGAGAGCTCGTCGATCGCGCGGGCGAACGCGGCCGCGGCGTCGTCCAAGCGACCTTCCTCCTGGGCCAGGATGGCGAGGTTGCCCTCGGTGAGCCCGATGGTCACCGGATTGGGCGCGCTCGCCGAGCGCTCCAGCGCCCGCTCGAAGCGCTCGCGGGCCTCTTCCAGGCGATGCTGGGCCAGTCGGACGCTGCCCATGTCGGAGAAGAGCCGCGCCTCCAGCAAGGGCAGCTCGCTCGCGCGGTGGAGCGCCTCTCGATAGCGCCGCTCGGCTTCGTCCAAGTCGCCGCGCGCGTGCGCCACCAACCCCAGCCCTCGGAGCGCCCGCACCAGGAGCGCGCCTTCGCCGGCCAGCGCGATGGCCCGCTCGAACGAGGCGCGCGCCGCGTCGAGCGCGCCAGAGGTCTGCGAGAGCTGCGCGGCGGTGACCTCCAGCTCGGCTGCGAGCGGCTCGGCCACCGCGATGGCGCGCGCCGCGTCCAGCGTGTCGAGCCCGGCCCGCGCGTCGCCCGCCCGCTCCAGCGCCAGCGCCAGCGCGATCGCGAGGCGCACCTGCAGCGCCGAAGGCTCGATCGCAAAGAGGGGCTCGCGCAGGAGGGCGACGTGGGCGGCCGGCTTCTCTCTGTGCGCCAGCACCACGTCGAACGCGAGGAGCAGGCGCGCCCTCAGGTGGGCGTCGGCGATCGCCAGCGCGGCGGCGAGGTCCGCCTGATGCTCCCGCAGAAAAGCGAGATCGTCTTCGTGGGCCGAGAGTCGCCAGCGCTCGGCCGCCTCGCGGGCGCGCTCGGCCAGCCACGAGGCGTGGCGCGCGCGAGCGTCCTCCGCCGCGCCGCTCGCCTCGAGCATCTCCTCCGCGAACGCGCGCACCGGCGCCGAGAGCGCGTAGCGCGAGCGTCCGCCGACCTCCCGCATCGAGACCAGCGAGCGCTCCCGCGCGCCGTGCAGCGCGTCGAGCGGGCTCTCCATCGCGTCGCCGGCGACCGCCTCGACCGCGCCGACGTCGAACCAGCCGCGAAACACCGCGCAGCGGGCCAAGAGCGCGCGCTCTTCATCGGTGGAGAGATCCCACGAGACGCCGATCGCCCGGCGCAGGCTGGCGTGTCGCCACCTCGCGTCGCGCGGGGCGCGGTCGAGCAAGTCGATCCCCGAGGCGATGCGCTCGGTGACGTCGCGCAAGCCGAGCGAGCGCAGCCGCGCCGCCGCGAGCTCGATGGCCAGCGGGTTTCCGTCGAGGCTGCGGACCAGCCGGCCGACCACCGGCGCCGTCTGCGCGTCGAGGCGGACGCGATCGGAGCGCACGAAGAGGAGCTGTGCGGCTTCCGAGCGCTCGAGCGCCTCCAGCGAGTCGTCGTCGGGGATCGAGAGCGGCCCGAGCTCGATGAGCTGCTCGGCGCGCAGCGAGAGCGCCTGCCGGCTGGCCACCAGGAAGCGAACGCGCGGGGCCTCTGCGAGCCAGCGGGCGACGCAGGTCGCGAGTGACGAAGCGGCGCTCTCGGCGTCGTCCACCAGCACCAGGTCGACCTCGCCGGTCTCCAGCGCCGCGTCCACGCGCTCGATCAGCTCGCCGGCCTCGACGTGGCCGAGCGCGGGCGAGGAGTCCCGCAGTCCGAGCGCGTTCGCGAATGCGAGGGCGATCTCCTCCTCGCTGCGGGTGTCGGCGAGGTCCACCCGCGCCACCACCGTTCGCTTCTGCGCCACCGATTGTGCGTGACGCGCGGCCAGCCGGGTCTTGCCGACCCCGGGGCCGCCGACGATCGAGACCAGCCGCTCGCCCGACGCGAAGAGCGCATCGATCCGCGCGAGCTCCCGCTCACGACCTACGAAGGCGTCGTCTTCGACCACGTGCATGGGCGGTGGATGATACGGCGTCGACATGCTCACGAGCCACCGCGGCCCCCCAGTCGCGTGAAGAACCTCGCTCGTCGGCTTTCGGGCGGAAAGCCCCGCCGTTCGTCCTCGCGAGTCGACCCGAACAGCCAGGCGGGCCCTCGCGCCGATTTCCTTCGGGTTCCGTACTTCAATGGACCGCTCGGACTGCTACGATCGCTCTGTCATGTCATCCGAGGCCCATGTGAAGCTCGTCGCGCTCTCCCTGGTGGTGCTGGCCGCCTGCTCGTCTACGGCCCCGGTGGACGGTGGCGGGACGCGAGGCGCGTTCGCCGGCACGACGACGGTGATCGTCGTGGACGAGCACGGTGCGCCGCTCGCGGGCGCGACGATCCTCGGCGGTGAAGGCGACGCGGCGCGCGTGCTCGGTCACACCGACGCGAACGGAACGCTCGAGGTCGCGGATGCGATCGATGTCGTCACCGCCACCGCGCTGGGGCGCCACGCGGTCAGCGTGGCGGGTGCCGATGCGGCGGTGGTCACGCTGGCGTTGGCGCCGCGCTACGTGGCGACGCGGGTGGTGAACGTGTCGCTTCCGGGGTGGGCTGACGTGCCGCTCGCGGGGGCGGATTACCTGCGCGCGAGGGCCGGCGTGCTGCTCGACATGACGCTGGCCGCGCCGGCGCAGCCGGGGGATGCCATGACCGAGTGTACCCGGACCGAGGCGGGTGACGCGTGCGCGCTGCGGCTCGCGATGCCCGCGTCGTCCGCGCGGATCGCCGTCGCCATCGTGCGGGGCACCGATCCGGGCACGCCCGACGACGAGAGCGACGACACGCTGGAGCCGGTCGGGCTGGCGCTGAGCGACGCGTTCGTGCCCGTCGAGGGAATGGACGTGCCGGTGTCGATGCTGGACCGGGGCGCGCTGGTGCAGGTCGACGTGAGCACGGAAGGTGTGCCGAGCGATCTCTCGGCGGTGGTGGGCGTGCCGGGCGCCTCTACCGAGGACGGCGTCATCGTGTGGCCGTTCTCGGGCGCTGGGCTGGTGCCCGCGATCGCCGCGGACGCGTCGACGCATTGGGCGATCGGCGATGCGCAGGGAGCCGAGGCGCGCTCGCGGACGATCGCCCGCGGTCGCCGCTTCGGCGACGGCGACGCGATCACGCTCGACGCCTGGCGGGAGCCGCCCTCGGCGCTGGCGTTCGAGGGCGGGGTCATGACGACGGGCGGCGCTCGAGCGGGCGAGCTCTGGGAGGTGTCGGTCGCCGACGCGAGCGGCGACGTCGCCTGGAGCGGTTACCTGCTCGATGCGCGGAGCTCGATCGAGCCGCCCTCCATGGTCTCGCTGCCTTCGACGGGGACGCTCCGGGCGACGGCGACGGTGTACGAGTCGCAGGCCGAGGAGCTCTCGTTCGCGGGCGTGGAGGCGAGCTGGACAGAGCGGGCGTCGCGGACGATGGCGTTCTGAGCTTCTCCTCTTGGCTCTCCCGACACTTCCGTGGGCCACGGTCGGCCCCGCCCTCGCTGAGCGTCCCTCGTTCCGTGTGACTAAATTACTTGCGGTTTGGGCGCGGTCACACCGGTCGCGCGGATCGTCGGTTTCGCGGTGCGGGGCAGGGTCACGGTGAACGTCGTTCCTTCTTCTGCGGACGAGCGCACGTCAATCGCGCCGCGGTGCGGGGCAGGGTCACGGTGAACGTCGTTCCTTCTTCTGCCGACGAGCGCACGTCGATCGCACCGCCGTGCGCGTCCACGATCTCGCGGACGATGTAGAGGCCCAGCCCCAAGCCGCTCGCCCCCCGACCGGCCTCTTCGGTCGCGCGGCGGAAGGGGTCGAAGATGTGCGCCACGGTGTCCGGTGGGATCGGGGTTCCGTCGTTGTGGATCGCGAGTCGGAGCAGGTGGCTGTCGCCATCGAGCGTGATGCGCACGGGGCGCTTCGGGTCGCCGTGATGCAGCGCGTTCGCCGTCAGGTTCGAGATGACCTGCGCCAAACGGTCCGGATCCCACGTCCCACGTGCGTCGCGTGCGCAGTCGAGCTGGATCGGTTGATCCGGGTGAGTGACCTCGAGCTCGTCGATCACCAACCGGCATACTTCACCGAGCTCCGTCGGCTTCGGAACGATGGGGATTCCGCCGCCCAAGCGCCCGCGGGTGAAGTCCGCGATGTCGGCGATCATGCGGTCGATCCGATGCGCGCTCGACAAGATGCGCGTGACCGCCCGCAGGTGGGCGTCGGGCATGTCCGTCCGGTGTACGAACGCCTGCGCGGTCAGCATGATCGCCTGCAGGGGATTGCGCAGGTCGTGCGCGAGCACGCCGAGCAGCCGTTCTCCGAACTCGGCGTCGGCCGCGAGCTCACGCTCGTATTCCTTGCGCTCGCTGATGTCCATCAGCGCGAGGAGCGCAGCGACGATCGTGCCGTCCTCGTCGCGGAGCGGGATCGCGTTGACGACGACGGTGCCCCTCGTGCCGTCGCCTCGCGCGATCTGCAGCTCCTCGCCATGGATGACCTCGCCGGCGCGCAGCGCTCGGGCGAGCGGGTTGCTGCCCGATTCGTAGGGGCGGCCGTCGGGATGGAACAAGCGCCCCCGTCGCTGCATCTCGACCGGCCTGTTCGTGTCGAAGCGGTCTCGCCATATCCGCTCGGCCTCGGCGTTGTACGAGCTGAGGCGACCGGTCTTCGCGTCGGCGATGAGGACGCCGGCGGGGATGTGCTCGATCACGCGGCTGAGCCTCGAGCGCTCGAACTCGACGCGCCGGAGCAGCAGCTCGCCCTCGCGCTCGAGCCTGCGGCGCTCCGTCACGTCTTCGTTCACGGCGATCGCGCCCACGATCCGACCCTGCGCGCGCAGCGGGAAGGCAGAGTTGCGGATGAATCGCGTGCGCCCGTCGAAGGTGCGGATCTCGACCTCCTCGTCGAGCGAGGTCTCGCCTCGTCGAATCGCACGCGTCAGTGCCCATTCGTCCGCCGCGATCCGCTTGCCGGTCGCCGCCCATCGGCCTTCGTATTGCTCGAAGCGCTCCCAAGGCACGAATCGCGCGCCGCCCCATATCGCGCGGCTGGCGGGGTTGCCGGTCACGATCTGGCCGGACTCGTCCGCGATCCATACGCCGACGGGCAACGCATCCAAGACCTGCCGCAGTCGCTCCTGCTCCAGCTCGGCGCGTCGGCGCGCCTCCTCGGCCTGGTCCCGCAGCATGTGCTGCGTCATCCCCGCGGTGGCGCGCTCGGCCAAGGCGTGCAGGAGCCGTTTCTCCTGTTCCGAGAACCGGAGCGCCGTCCGTGACGACATCTCGGCGACCCCGATGACGTCACGGCCGTCCGTGAGGGGGACGGCATAGGCGACCCGGGTCCCGGGCGCGACCAGGTCCGGAAGGATGATGGCGCGCAGCTCGTCTCCGGACGCCTCGATGGGCCGTCCCTCTGCGGCGGCGCGCCCTGCGAGCCCCTCTCCGACGGCGATGGTGAGGTGGCGATCGGCCACGTGGTCCAAGCCCTTGGCGGCCAGCACGCGCAGGGCGCCTCGCTCGTGCAGGAGGATGACGGCAGCGTCGACCGGCTCGGCGGCCTCCACGAACACCGAGAGGATGTGTTGAAGGAGCGTGTCGACATCGCGCGTCTGCAGCGCTGCGGCCGAGACGCGATCCAGCGAGGCGAGCGTGCGGTCGTGGGCGCGGGTGAATTGCTCGATGGAGTCGGCGGTCGCGCGGTCGATCGCTTGGTTGAGAGGACGGATCTCGGCGCAGCGCTCGGGCGACAACCGTTCGCCGAGCCAGAGTCGAACCATCTCGTCCCGCAGGATCGCGAGCTCGTTGACGATCTCCACGAGATCGAACCCCAACCCGAACCGCGCGTTGGCATGTGCCTTCACCGCGCCGCTCGGGGGTGGCGGGGGCTGGCCTTGCGCGAGCGCCTCGGCGAGGTCGGCGATCCGGTCCACCACGTGGGGCACATGGTCGAGGAGGATTGGCCTCGCCATGGCGCGCGCCACCTCGATGGTGCGGACGCTCCGTTCCCAGCTCTCCAGGATCTCGGGCTTCCGCTCGCGCAAGAACGCGGACAGGGTCGTCGGCGCGGGAGTGGCGGCAGGCATGCACTAGATGTCCGAGGCGGGAGTCGTGACCGGAATGGCCGAGCGATCGGCGTCGAGATGGGGTGCGCGCCCCCGCAGGAAATGCAGAGCGTTTTCGAGGAGGCTCGCGCCCCAGATCGGCGTCGAGAGCCGGTCAGACCGTGTTGCGGTCTCCGCCGAGCACATCTAGGGCTCTAGAGCCCTGCGCGGGCAGGGGAAGCAGCCGGCGCGAGGGACTCCGGGCCCGGTCGTGCGGCACGGCCTTACCGGTGCGACACAGCCTCACCGGTGCGACACAGCGCCCCGGCCGAGAACCTCGAAGCCCGCCGACTGGAGCAGGCGCCCGGCGCTGGCGCTGCGCCCGCCGCTGCGGCGGTAGACGACCACGCTCTCGCCCATCGGGATCTCGCCGATCCGATGTGCGAGCTCCTGGACCAGTGCGCAGGTCGCCCCGTTGAAGATGGCGGTCCGCCAGCTCGTCGCCGGTGCGCACGTGGAGCAGCGTGGCGCCCGCCTCGATCCAGCGCCGTGCCTCTGGGGTGCACGAGGTCTCGTGACGCGTCCTGACGAGGTGGGCGGTACCTGAGGGCGCACAGCGGACGGAGCGGCGCGTCGCCGGCACCGGCCGATGCGGCCTTGCGGTCAGGGGAAGTCGAGCATCTCCTGGTGCTCGGGCGGGCCTCGTGATTCGTGGACGAGGACACGAGGGCCCCTGTAGGATGCCGGCAAAATGACCACCCGAGCCGAACAGTACTTCCTGGAGCAAATCGCTCCTCACACAACGGACGCCGACGACGTGATCGCGAGCGGCTACTTCCGAACGTTCATTCGGGATCGGTCGGGGGCGAGAGACCTCTCGGTCTTCGTGGATGCTGCGAAGGCGATGGGCCATTTCTTGGCCCTCACCAACGACAATCTCTTGGTCGTCAAGACTCGCGCGCCGGCTACTTCGACCCCGCTCCTGGAGAACAAGGGCGTCGTGGTCATCCCCCTATCGAAGGTTCGCAAGGTGACGCTCGATGCGGACATCTTCTTGATCGAGTCGGATGTGGAGACGCTGCCGCTCCAGCTTCAGCTGTCCAACAAGTCGTTTCCGACTCAGGAGCGACTGTTGGAGGCGGTCGCCGCGAAATTCAATCTCTCCGAATCAGTGGCATCCATCCGTGCATCGCAGGCGAAGAAGCGGTGGATGAAGCTCGGTCTGATTGCCGCGGCGATTGCCGCGGGCGTGGCGTGGAGTGTCTTCGGGCATGGAAGCTGACGAATGAAGCCACAGGTCTCCTCCGCAGTTTGGGTCGTCCTCTTCTTGGCGTCGAAGCGGGTTTTGGAAGCGGGCCGGGGACGCCCACGACTGCACGGGTCCATGGGGACGGGATCGCTGTGGCCGAGGTGGGGCTGGGCGAAGGGCCACTGGGGTGCCCGAGGGTCTCGTGACGCGTCCTGAACAGGTCGGCGGCGACCTGATGGCGGCCGTCGGACCGAGCCGTGCGTGACCGCGGTGCCGATGCGGCCTTGCGCTCGGGGGAGGTCGAGCATTCCACCGAGGCGACGCACGCCGAAGGGGCCCGCAGTCGAGCCGCGCCCGTTGCGCGAGAGGTCGGTCACCCGCCTCAGGCCGCAGCCGTCGCACTCTCGAAGCCCGCGCAGCCCGCCGCGAGCCCTCCCGGTGCCTCGCCCAGCGGAAGGTCGAAGCGCGCGGTCAGGGGGTGACGCAGATCACCCCGAAGGTGCTGGCGGCATCGGGTGGGGCGTCCCACCAGGTGCTCGCGCCGCGGTAGGTGCAGCCGTAGTTCTGGCCGAGGTTGAAGCGGAGCTCGACGGGGCCCGATGCGTCGGGGACCGTGATGGTGCGGTCCTCCGAGCCGCTCGCGCCCGAGCCGGGCGGGTTGCCGTCATAGGAACAGAAGAGGCGGTCGCCGGGCGCGGTGCCGATCTCGAATCTGGTCGACGCAGCCCGCGCACCCCGTGTCGTCGATGGCCCAGTCGAAGCGGAGCCGCAGGCTCGAGCCGGCTGCTGCGACGACGGTGTTGCCCGCGCCGCCGCCTCCCCCGAGGAGCACGTTGGAGACGTCGATGTGATCCTGCGAGACGGTCGCCGGCACCGTCGGGAGGGTCCCGCAGGGCCACGAGTCGCAGTGGTCGGGGACGCCGTCGCTGTCGGCGTCTGCCGTGTCGTCGCCGCCGGGGCAGATGTCGCAGTGGTCGGGGACGCCGTCGCTGTCGGCGTCTGCCGTGTCGTCGCCGCCGGGGCAGATGTCGCAGTGGTCGGGGACGCCGTCGCCGTCGGCGTCCGCCGTGTCGTCGCCGCCGGGGCAGATGTCGCAGTGGTCGGGGACGCCGTCGCCGTCGGCGTCCGCCGTGTCGTCACCGCCTGGGCACACGTCGCAGGCGTCGACCACTCCGTCGCCGTCGCTGTCCGGCCCCGAGCCACAGGGGCCGGCGTCGACGTGCTGCCCGGCGTCCGGTCGCGGCGTGGTGGCGTCCGCCGTCGCCCCGGCGTCACGGGGCGGCGGGGGCCCGCTCGCGTCGCGCGCTCCGCCATCGCTCCCGGAAAGCTGGGGGCCGGCGTCCGACCCGCCCGCGTCGCCCGGCTCGAGTCGAGGCCTGCGGTCGAGGAAACAGCCGCCGAGCGCGAGGCTGGCGAGGAGGAGGGGCGCGAGGGTGCGGAGCGATGGCACGAGATCCATTGCGCCCCCAGCCGCGCCCGGCGTCAACCCCCAAGCCGAGCGCATGGGATCACATGGCCGCGTTCGCGCGAGTGGGCCGCCAGTGGAGAGTCGTGTTGGGTGGCGGCGGTGGTACCAGCGAGGCGAGACGGGCGCGGAACACGCTCGGTGGCATCCGCCATCCGCGCGAGGGCCCGGGGGAGTTGGTGTTCAAACGCCGCAATCGAGCGCGAGTCGGGAAGACGCGCACGGCGAGGCGCGCGTGGCAGGCTGGACAGTGCAAGACGCGGGGACGCTCGGACCCACCCTCCTGAGCACAGCGGCCCCGAGGCGCGTCGCCGGTTTCGACTCGGGTGGCGCGTCGCTCCGTCTGGAACGGGACGAGCTGACCTCGAGTGGCCGATTTCGGCGGCGGTTCACGGATGGTGGGTTCGTCGTGTCGTGGATTGTTCCGTGTCCTCATGTCGATATGTTTTGAAAGTGAACCGTGTTCGCTTCTCTGGTCTCGTGTGCCCGCGCCAACGTGGCTCGAGCTGGGCCGAGGATCCGTTCTGTGGACGTCTCTCGAGACGGGACGCCGAGGATGCCTCGCGCTCAGAGGCGATAGGGATAGGCGATGGTGAAGCGGTCGCGGCCGAAGGCGGGCAGATGCGCGCTTCGCAACGCTCTGGCCATGCACGAGCGGACGGCAGGGGGGAAGCTGGCGTCGACTACTTCGGCGTGCACGGCGCGGCCGCTCCCGAGGAAGGTCACGCGGGCGTGGACCAGGCCGTGGCTGCCCTCGGCGCACTGCGCGATCGGTTCGGCGACCGCATCCATCGCGTCGCGGACGGCGCTCCGGCCCGGCAGCGGATCGAGGGCGGGACGCGGCGTCTGCGCGGTGGTGATCGGCGCCAGCGCGGCGATGAGAGGCTCTCGCGCCGTCTGGGCGCGGGCTCGTCGCGGAGCGGGGGAGCGGGCTGTGACGGCGCGGGTCGCGGAGGTCGAGCCGGCGGAGGTCGAGCCGGCGGAGGTCGAGCCGGCGGAGATCGAGCCGGCGGAGGTCGAGCCGGCGGAGGTCGAGCCGGCGGAGGTCGAGCCGGCGGAGATCGAGCCGGCGGAGGTCGAGCCGGCGGAGGTCGAGCCGGCGGAGATCGAGCCGGCGGAGATCGAGCCGGCGGACGTCGCAGCGGCGCGGGTCGCCGGCGCGCTGGGGGGCGGAGGTGCGAGGCTCTCGCGGGGCTCGGTCGGCGTCTGTTCGCGGGCGGACGTTCCGAGCGCGGGAGCGTGCAGCGCATGAGCTCGGGCGCGCTCGGGAGCGGATGCGGTGGCGAGGGCCCCGGCCTGCCGGACGGCGACGGCGCTGCGGACCGGCCGCACAGCGTGCCAGGCGAGCGCGCCCGAGCCGGCGACGAGCATGGCGGCGATCCCCACCGCCAGCGCACCGGCGAAGTGGCCGCGTCGCCGGGGTGGCGGTGCCATCGCCGGCTTGGCGACGGAAAGGAGCGGGCTCAGGTCGAGCGGCTCGTCGGTCGGCGCGCTCGGGCTGGCCAGCGCGCTCAGATCCTCACGGCTCTCGCGGTTCATCGGCGGCGCCGTGAAGAGGAGCTCGCTCGAGTCGCGGGCGCCGGTCGACGCGATGGACGCGCAGCGCTCGCAGAAGACGTGGCTCGCGCCCTCGAGGGGGCTCGCGGGCTCGCCACATCGTTCGCATCGGGTGCTCATGGCAGACCTCCACGCCCGGCCCGACACGGCTCCGGTCCGGTGGAGCCGTCGAGGTCGTGGCTGCTCGGCTCGAGGCCATTTCACCCTGCTTCGTCGGATCCGGCTCGCTCGGGTGCGCGGCCTCGAGCCACGTCAATCCGACGCCCGGCGGAGTGCCTTTGTTCATCCGCCGGGCGCCGAGAAATGTTTCGCCCCGCTCGTGCGTATGGAAGCGTGGAGGCGAGATGAGCGAGACGAACGAGCGCAACGACAGTCACTCGGTGCTGGTGGGGTACCTGCTCTGGCTCTTCGGGTTCCTCGGCGCGCACCGCTTCTACTACGGCAAGAAAGTCAGCGGCGTCGTCTACCTGTGCACGCTGGGCCTGCTCGGGATTGGTTGGCTCTTCGATCTCGTGTGGATGCCCGTGCTCGCGCGCTCGGCGCAGCGCCGCTACTACGACGGGCCGTACAGCTACGACGTCGCCTGGCTGCTGCAGACCTACTTCGGCGTGCTCGGCCTACACCGGCTCTACCTCGGCAAGTGGGCGAGCGGGTTGATCTGGATGTTCAGCGGCGGCCTGCTCGGCGTCGGCTACGTGTACGACTACCTGACGCTGAACGAGCAGGTCAGCATCGCGAACCAGGCCGCGCGCTCCCTCGGCTGAAGGTCGGATCGCGCTGCGCCGAGCCCGCGGGACCTCTCGTCCTCGCGGGCTTTCGCGTGCTGGCGGCGCGGGCGCCGATCAGGCGGCGCATCGGCAGCGGCGATGGCCTTGGTGAGCCGGTCCCGTGCTTCGTCCGCCACCTTGCGCAGCGCTGGCGCGTCGCCCGGCATCATCGCGTCCGGGTCCACGGCCCAGATGACGCTGTGGCCTTCGTCCTCCTCGTAGACGATGACGTTGCACGGCAGCAGCGTGCCCACCTCGAGGCTCTCCGAGAGCGCCTCGTGGGCGAGCTTCGGGTTGCACGCGCCCAGGATCTCGTAGCGACGGAAGTCCTCGCCGAGCTTCTTCTTCAGCGTCTCCTTGACGTCGATCCGGGTGAGCACGCCGAAGCCCTGGTCCGCCAGGCTGGCCGTCACGCGATCGCGCGCGTCCTCGAAGGTGGTGTCGAGCGTCCGCTTGAGTCCGTCTTTCGCCATGCCGTGGCACATAGCCACCGCTGTCGCGCGGTGCAACGGTCCCGGTTCGACGCACGCGGAGGGCTTCGCACGCCTGGGCGCGGTCGTCGTCGGGTCGCTCGGAGGGCTCGGCGCGCGTGTGGCCCCGGGGGAATGACGTGGAGGGTTCGCGCCCGTGGCCTCGTCGGCGCCGCGGCACGCGGAGGGCTTCGCGCGCCTCCTGTGGTCGTCAGGGCGCGAAGAGGGCTTCGAGCACGTTGATCCGGTCGTCGGTCCAGGCGCCGGCCGCGGGCGTTCGCATCAGGGGGCTCCAGCCGTCCTCGCGCAGCGGCGCCAGCGTCTCCGCACGGCGGGCCAGCGCGACGTACTGGGCGCCGTCCTGATCCCGCGCCAGGTGATCGGCGCGTGAGACGACCATCCCCTGAAGCCCCAGCACGCGGGCGTTGGCGGCGAGGACCCCGCGCAGATCGTAGTAGCGGTTCGAGGTGTGGAGCAGGAGCAGGCCGCCGTCCCGCAGGCGCGAGAGGTACACGCGCATCGCCTCCACCGTGACCAGGTGGGTCGGGATGGCGTCGCCCGCGAAGGCGTCCACCAGGAGCAGGTCGTACTCCGGGGCGCCGCGCCGGGTCTCGTGCTCGAGCGAGACGCGCGCGTCGCCGATCACCACGTCCACCTCGGCCGTCGTCCCGCTCAAATACGTGAAGTGGCGCCGCGCCAGCTCGACCACCGCCGGATCGATCTCGAAGTAGCGGATGCGCTCGCCCCGCTCGAGGTGCGCCGCCGTCGCACCCACGCCGAGGCCGACCACGCCGACCCGTTCGGGCTGCACCATCCGCATCGCGTCGCCGAGCGGGCCGCGCGGGTGGTAGTAGCTCAGCGGCGTGAGATCGCCCTCGCGCTGGCGGCCGTGGCGGGTGGTGCCGCTGACCAGATCGCGGATGGCGCCGTCGCCCCGCGGCGTGCGGGTGACCCGGTAGAGGCCGTAGAAGCTGCGGCGCACCTCCAGGGTCTCGCTGGGGTCGCTGTCCATCGAGGCCTGGCCGATCTTCAGGACGATGACCGCGACCAGCGCGGCCGACGCCACGAGCCCGCCGACGGGCGAGGTCTTCAGCCAGGCGCGGAGCTCGCGCCGGCGGCCGACCATCATGGTCAGCGCCAGGACGGCCAGCGCGATCGGGTACTCGTAGAGCCCGCGGAAGAGCCACGGCGCCAAGAGCGCCACGAACGCGCCGCCGGCCCAGCCGCCGAGCGCGATGACCAGGTAGTAGAGGGTCAGGCGCGCGGGCTCCGGGCGGGCCCGGTAGAGCTCGCCGTGCGCCGCCAGCGACACGAACGCCAGCGTGACCAGGTGGACGGCGACGTCGATCCAGCCACCGCCGGCGTCCCCGCCGCTGAAGAAGAAGATGCCGACGGCGGCGACGTGCGGCCACAGGCGACGGACCAGTCCGGGAACGCGCGTGCCGGCGGGATCGCCCTTTTTCGGGCTCGCGAACGCGACCACGAAGCTGCCGAGGTAGATCGCCAGCGGCACGACCCAGACCAGCGGGATGCTCCCGGCCTCGAGCGCGATCAGGTTGGTGACCGCCATCGAGAACGCCGAGGGCGCGGCGCTCAGGAGCGCCCAGTAGGCCAGGGTGCCGGCGCGGACGGGCTCGGCCGGGGCGGTCGCGTCCTCCTCTGCGTCCTGGGTGCCCGCGCCGTGGGTCGTGCGCCAAGCCAGCACGGCGAGGACGGCGAAGACGGCGTAGAGCGCCGGTCCAGGCGAGCCGCTGCACGTGCAGCCCGACGAAGGGCTCCACCGCCAGCGCGTAGAGGAAGAGCGCGCCCAACGAGCCGGCGTTGCTGACGGCGTAGAGCGCGTAGGGCTCGCGTCCCATCCGCGCCCACCAGCGCTGGGCCACCACCGCCGTCGTGGACAGGACCACGAAGGGGAGGGCGATGTAGCGGAGGAGCAGCGCGAGGATGGCCGGCACGCTCGCCACGCCGGCGGCTCCGTCGCCGATCGACGGCGGCAAGAGGAGCGCGGGCAGGGCGATGACCAGCAGGTGCCAGCGGCCGATCCGCGGCGCGATCAGGTGCGCGTAGAGGTAGCCCACGAAGAGCGCGCCCTGAAAGAACATCAGGGCCGTCGTCCAGACGTGGAACGCGCCGCCGAAGCGCGGCAGCAGGAGGCGGCCGACCAGCGGCTCGAGGGTGAAGAGGAGGACCGCGCCGAGGAAGACGAACGCGAGGACGGGGACGCGGCGCAAGGCCGTGGCTCAGCTCAGGAGCTTCTGCACGCGCTCGAGGAAGTACGCCTCCGAGCGCGTCAGCTGGCCGTCGATGTGGAGGGCCTTCTCGACCTCGGCCAGCAGATCCTTCTTGGCGCCGTCGCCGAGGGCGCGCACGCGGTCCTCGACCGGGCTGTCGATGCTCACCCCGCGCAGGGCTTGCTGCCGCTCCTCGGGCGGCATCCCGAGGCCGTCCATCACGCGGTCGAGGTGGGCGCGCTCGTCGTCGGCGAGCACGCCGTCGGCGATGAGCATCTGGGCGAGGATCTGGACGTAGAGGATGCGGTCCTGCGGCTCCATGGCCCGAGCATCATGCGCGAGAACCCGCGCCGGGTAAACGGCTGGCTTGACCCGGTCGCCGGTTGACCTAAACCCCACGCCGTGGCGAGCCGACGCGAGCTGGTGGAGCGCGAGATTGAGCGCCTGCACGGTGAGGCGAAGATCCTCGAGCGGGACTGGCGCCGCATGCCCTGGCTCTCGGTCTTCGCGCTGACCGCCGTCCCCGCCTACTACGGGTGGGGGCAGACGGCGGCGATTACGCGCTCCTCTGCACGCCCTGCCTGGTCGGTACCGCTGCCTATCTCCTGGGCGTGCGCCGCTCCGAGAACCAGCAGAACCTCGACGAGCTCCAGCACCAGCTCGAGGACATGACCGCCCGCGAGGCCTGATCGGTGGAGGGCGCATGAGCTCCCTCCCCCGATTCGGGGTCCCTGAGGGAGGCGGACCGAAGCTCTCGTCAGCGGCGGCTCTCGAACCACGCGGCGAGGCGCTCGAGGCCCTCGTCGATGGAGACGACCGGCGTCCAGCCCAGATCGCGACGCGCGGCGTCGATGCGGAAGTGGTGCGAGGTCGAGAGCTGCTCGGCCACGAAGCGGGTCAGGGGCGGTTCGTGCTCGATGGCGGCGAGCCGGAACGCCGTCTCCATGGCGGCGCCTGCCGCGTGGGCGAGGCGGCGTGAGACCGGGACCACGCGGGCGTCGATGCCGGCCGCGCGGAGGATGCCGAGCACGATCTCGCGGGTCGGCCGCGGGTCGCCGTTGGTGATGAAGTAGGCCTTCCCGTCGCAGGCGGCGCCGGGCTCGAGGCGGTCGAGCGCGGCCAGGTGCGCGTCGGCGGCGTTGTCGACGTAGATGGTATCGATGCGGGCTCGGCCGCCGCCGGGGAGCGCGATGAGGCCACGACGACCGCGCGCGATGATGCGCGGAACCAGATGCGGATCGCCCGGCCCCCAGACGAGATGCGGCCGCAGCGCCACCACGGACAGCGACGGGCTCTTCGCCGCCAGCACGGCCTTCTCGGCCTCGGTCTTGGTGGCCTGGTACGCCGTCGACGGGTGCGTCGTGTAGGGGAGCGACTCGTCGCCGCCCTCGAGATCGCCGCCCTGGTGCACGACGCTCGGTGTGCTGGTGTACACGAGCTTCGAGACGCCCGCCGCGCGGCAGGCCGCCAGCACGTTCTCCGTCCCGACTACGTTGGCGCGCCGGTAGTCCTCGTCCTCGCCCCACACGCCCGCCTTGGCCGCCGTGTGCACGACGGCGTCGCAGCCGCTGGCCGCCTCCCGCACCGTGCCCGCGTCGGCCAGATCGCCGCGCGCGTGCTCGACGCCGAGCGCGTCGAGCGCAGGGTAGCGGCCGCGGCTGAAGCTCCGCACCTCGTGGCCGCGCGCGATCAATCGCTCCACGACCGCGCCGCCGAGGAAGCCGCCGCCGCCGGTCACCAAGACCTTCATCGCGCGCGCTGCTCGCTCGCCCAGCGCGCCAGCGCCTCGCGCCGGATCTTCGCGTTGTGGCGGATGTCGACCGGGAAGCCCGGGTGGACCAGGAAGGTGTCGAGCTCGCGCGTGTGGTCGTGGGCTCTGGCGCGCTCGCGCAGCTCGCTCAGCACTTTCGCTTCTCTGCCGCGTCGCCTGCCGCTCGAGCTCGACGCAGACGACCGGTTGGCGCCGGCCCGCTCGCTCGACGGCGACCAGCGCGCTCCGGAAGACGTCGGGGTGCGCGTTGAACACGGCCTCGCAGGGGATGGTGAAGAGCGTGCGGTCCGCGAGCTCGACCCGCTGGCTCTTCCGGCCGCAGAACCAGAGGCGGCCTTGGTCGTCGAGGTAGCCGAGGTCGCCCATGCGGTGGCGAAACCCTTCGCCTTCGTCGCCCTCGATCTTCGCCAGCGCCGTGTGGTGCGCGTCCTCGAAGTAGCGCCGCGTCGCCATCGGCCCGCGGACGGTGATCTCGCCGATCTCGCCGGGCCCGAGCACCCGTGCGTCGCTCCAGCGCACGATGGGCGCGTCGGTGATCGAGATGATCGACACCTCGGCCTCGGGCACCGGCCGGCCGACGCAGACGCCGGCGCCTTCGTCGGTGCGCGCCGCCGTCTCGCCCAGCACCTCGCGGCTCTCGATGCTGGCCACCGGCAGGCACTCGGTCGCGCCGTAGGGGGTCACGACCGCGGCGTCGGACGAGAGCATGCCGCGCACGCGGGCCATGACCCGGGCCGGGACGGGCGCGCCGGCGCTGATCACCCGCCGCAGCGAGCGCAGGCGGACGCCCTCGGCCTCGCCCCAGCGGGAGAGCGTGTTCAAGAGCGCGGGCGAGCCGAACATGTTGGTCACGCCGAAGTCGTCGATGGCGCGCGCGATCTTTTCCGGATCGGCCTGGGCGGGGCGCGTCGGATCCATGTCCGGGATCACCGTCGTCATCCCGAGCGCCGGATCGAAGAGCGCGAAGAGGGGGAAGGTCGGGAGATCCACCTCGCCGGGCCGGATGTCGTACATGCGCCGGATGGCGTCGACCTGGGCGGCGAAGTTGCCGTGGGTGTAGACGGCGCCCTTGGGCGCGCCGGTGCTCCCGCTGGTGAAGAGGATGGCGGCGAGATCGTCGGGGGCGGTCGGCGCGAGCGCGTCGCCGGTGCTTCGACCGCGCCGCTCCACCTCGTCGAGGCTCAGCCAGGGGCCGCGCGGGCCGACGGTGATGACGGTGCGGATGGTGCCCTTACCCCAGCGCAGCACCAAACGCGCGAGCTGGGCGGCGGGGATGCCGATGAACGCCTCGGGACGGGCCCGGGCCAGGCAGGACTTCATGTTGCCGAGGCCGATGCCCGGGTCGATCAGCACCGGCACCGCGCCCGCTTTGAAGAGGCCGAAGGTCAGGCTGAAGAGCTCGAGCGAGGGGCGCACCATCAGCGCCACCCGGGTGCCTCGCTCGATGCCGACGGCGTGCAGCCCGCGGGCGATGCGATCGCTGGCCTCGTCGAGCTGCCGGTAGGTGAGGTGCGTGTAGCGCGTGCGGCCGCGGCGGTCGTGCCCGTCGGGCGCGAAGATGGCCGGCGCATAGGGCTGCGCGGCCGCCACGCGCGGGAGGTGCGCGGCCACGTTGACGATGGGCGCCGCCGGATCGGGCACAGAGGGCTCCTCGAGCATCGGCCAGGCTTACCGCGCGGGCGCCCCTCCGAAAAGCCCCGGCTCGCGTCCGGCCCGCCTCGCGCACGGAGCTCGCGTTCGACGCGGACGCGCGTCTCGTCGTCCTCGTGGCGATCGACCTCGCGAGAGTCCACCCACCGCAGGCGAGCGTCGAGGCCGCCGCTCAGGTGGAGACGGATGATGGGCGTGCCGCGGATCGGGCGGCACGCCCATCGTTCGGGGCCTCTGGCCCCTGCGGGTCAGCCGCCGGTGGATCCGTCGACGAGCTTCTTCTCGGCGCCGGACGGAGCGCTCCCGCCCTGGGCTCCGGTGCTCTGGGCTCCGGTGCTCTGGCCTCCGGTGCTCTGGCCTCCGGTGTCTTGGGCCCCGTGCCCGGGGTGGCGGTGGGTTGGGTGGCGCCGGAGGACTCGGAGTCGGTCGCCTCGGGCAGCCCCGCGCGACGGCGCGCGGTGGGCCGGACCCGATCGGCGATGTCCGGGCGGCCCGCGAGGAGGGCCCACGCGGTGAACGTGTCGGCGATGCCGACGTAGGCGCCGCGCAGCGTGGCTTCCGCGTCGTCTCGCGCCGTGATGGCCGTCTGCGCCTGACGCACCTCTTCGGCCACCGCGCGCTGTGCGTTCTTCAGGGCCGTCGAGTCCGCCTCGATTCTGATCGGCCAAGCGGCCGGCGTCGATCGTGACGCCGTCGTCGCCGGGCTCCGGAAGCACACCCGCGCGGAGCGCCTCGATCGCCGTGCCGGCGTACTGCGCGAGCGCGTCTTCGTTCTCGGGCGTCTCGCCCGTGAAGCCGAGCTTGGCGGCGATGGCGGGACCGAACGCGCCATCGATGATCGAGCGGGTGCGAATGATCCGCGCGCGGAGCGCGGAGTAGGCGCTTCGGTCGTCCTCGCGGACGGCAGGGTCGTCGCCGCGCTCCATCTCGAGCTCCTTCTCACGCGTGGCGAGCTCCTCGAGGAGGCGTTCCAACGTATCGGCCATCGCGATGAGGAGCGCGCGTAAGCGCCCGCTCTCCGGAGGGCCGTCGGGGTAGAAGACCGCCTCGGCACCGGACGCGACCACGTCCGAGTTGTGCCGGATGGATGTCACCACCGTCCGGATCACCATCGTCCAACTCACCACCAACGCCGACACATTCGCCATCGCAGAGCGCTCCTTTCGTGTGCTCACCATGGCACCATCGATCGGCGCGCGAGAATAGCCCCAGTTTGCGTGTCACCAAACGGGGATAGACAGCGCTTCGGTCGTGTCACTTCACGCTGAAGTGCGGGTCCGGAAGTGCTCGACGCGCCCCTTCGGAACGAAACCGGTGAGAGAGGCCTTCGCGACCCGTCCGGCGGGTCGACCGGCACCGGCGAAGCCTTCGCGGCTCGTTCTGCGCTTCGAGTGAGGCTCGCGACCCCTTCGCGGCCCGAGCTGGAACGGAAGTGGCCCTTCGGAAGCGCTCGCTGGCCTTCCGACGCGCCGGCAGGTGCCGGCGAAGCGCGCGCGTCCTGCCTCGGGCTCCAGCCCCCACGCGCGAACCCTTCTGGAGATTGGCTCGACCCGCGGGACGTGGTCCGAAGCGCTCGGAACGCTCGGTTGAACCGGCGGACGGCGCGGGGAGCGTTCGCGACCCGTCGCTGGCGCAGCGCGCGTCGGCCGGAGGGAGCTCGACCGCCGCCGGGTCGTCGCGCGGCCGATTGGCCGCCGCCGGCGTCCATCGCGTGGGGCGCTCTCGCGCGAGCCGAAGAGCCTCGGTTCGAGAGGTTCTACGCGTCTGCGCTTCGCTTCAGCGGAAGCGTTCCAGCAGGCCGATGCCGACGACGGGCCCGTACATCCAATCGCGTTGGGGAGCGCTCGCGCCCGGGCGTGTGCACGGCGAGAAGCCGCAGCTCTCCTGGAAATCGAGCGCCTGTGCGCCGGCGGTGATCTCGATCCCGAAGTGACCGGCCTCGCGCCCCGCCAGCCCGTCCGGGAAGAAGCGGACGCCGGCCTCCGCGCGCACCCAGCCGAGCTCGGGCGCCACGTCGACGCGGAGGGCCATCAGCTCCCATTGCGCTCCGACCTCGAGCAGGACTTCTCCGCCCGCCTGGCCGAGCAACACGCCGTACTGGGGGCTGAGCAGCAACGACCCGTGGAGCTCGAAGTGGATGAAGTCGTAGGGGCCGTACCGGGCGCGAAAGCCGATCACGCCCGCGGCCGGGGCCCCGGTCCGAGCGAGCGTGATGACACCGCCGTAGACACCGAGCGCGCCGACGTCCGACTCGAGGCGCGCTTCCCCGAGCGCGCCCAGACCGACGCGGCCGTTCGCGATGTTCGTGCCCAACGAGACGTAGGGAACCAGCGCGGTGACGCCGAGCACGAGGTGGTCGACCGGGGCGTACTCGAGCGTCGCGTCCCCGCCGAGCGCCATGCCCACCCGATCGACCGCGGCCATCCCGCGCAGCCGCGCGGTGAGCATGAAGAGCCCCGCCGGTGGGGCGCGTCGCGAGCGCATCGGGAACCACGTCGGTGCATCGTTCGGGGTGACGTGGGGCCGCTCGTCGACGAAGGGCTCGGCGTCCGCCTGTCGTCGTGTGCGGGCTCGAGCGAACGCGAGCGCGATGACTCGAACGCGGTCGATCGACCGGTCGAGGAACATGTGCATGCGCAGGGGGGCCATCCCCGCTCGAGCGCGCGCGTCCACGACGACCTCGTCGATGCCCTGCAGGGTGAACGTCAGGTGATGAACGTCGGGCCCGAGCGTGGACTGAATCGCGGACGCGAGCGCCGCCGGGTCGATGTCGCTATCGAGGTCGAGGCAGGCGTGCACCTCATCGACGGTGGCGCAACTGCCGAGCCGCGCCGGCGGGGGCGGGACGCGCTGAGCTGCCGCGAAGCTGGGCGTGGCCCAGGCGAGCGCGAGAGCGATCAAGGGCGGGAGCGCGGCGGCGGCTCCGGTCGAGCAGCCCGCGAGCACGAGCGGACGCGTGACGTCCATCCCACCCTCTGCTCCGAGCCCGAGCCTCACGTGATGAGGATCGCAGTCGCCGCCACCGAACGCCATGGTGCCCTCGTACACGACGGTTCGAGCGGGCCCGGAGGTTCCGAGCGCCTGCCTTGGTGGGCGATGTCTCCCGTGTCAGATTCAACGGCGAAGTGCGTTCGATCCGGGCGGCGCTGGCGATCGCGGCCTGCTTGCTGGTGGCGTGTATGCCCGTCCGGCGAGTGGGAACCACCCCCATCTCGCTCCGCGCCCTCTCCCGCGAGGACGCGGCAGTGCTGGTGCTGGTCTACCCGCAGACGTCGTGGCACCGACCCGTGTCGAGACGTGGGCCTTGCTACAGTTACCTCCCCCGCCCGTGTCCCCCCGAGCGCTGGCGGCACCGGCTGACGTGGGTGCACTCCTGGGTCGACGTGGTCGACTCGGATGGCGAGCTGCTCGCGCGCCTCTCACCGGGCTCTTGGACCGCGCTCAGGCGTCCGCCCGGGTGGCATCGGCTCTTCGTCGTCCCGTCCGACCTGAACGGTGACGCGCCCCCCGCCCTGCACCGGGTCGGCATCATGGACCTCGAGCTCGCGCGCGGCTTCTACCACTACGTCGCGGTGGTCGCGCACGACCCTCCCCAATGCCTCGCGGGTCCCCCGCTCGTGCCCAGCCTCGACCTCGAGCGTGTCCCGGTGCGCGGCCACCTCTTCCACCTGGTGCGCGATGCGCTGCGCACCGGCGAGGCGCATCCGCCGGCACCGAGCGGGGTGAGGTTCCCGGACATCGCCACGCTCCGCCGGCGCGGGGCCGCGCGCCTGCGCGACAGCTGCTCGGCCCCCCGGGAGCCATCGGGGGGGCCGAGCGGGCGCGTGGTGCCGATCCCGCTCTGAGCTCGTCGGCCACGCCCGCGCGGGCGGCGAGGATCGGCTGCACCGGGCGGTGAACGTCGATGGCGGCTCGGCGCTCGTCGGTCGCGCGGGCTGCCGGGACTCGCGTCAGGTGACCGCGGACCATGTTCCGAGGCCCGTGCTCGTCCGGGGCTCGTCGGTGTCGCGTCGGAGGTGGTGCAGCCGCCTCAGCGCTCGCCGCGGAGGCGGGCCTCGTCCTCCGGCTCGACCACCACGAGCTGGCAGCCCGCGCATCGCTCGACCTGCGCCTCGCCGTGCGCGCTGCGGAAGATTCGAGCGGAGCATGCTCTCGGTGCACTGCGGGCAGCGGAACGCCACCGTGACCGTGACCCAGTCGCTCGCGCTCTGATCGACGAACTGGCCGAGCGCGGAGCTCGCGTCGCGGAGCGCCAGCACCGCCGTGCCGCACTCGCCGCAACGATGCTCCTCGCGCGCCACCGAGCGATACGCGCCGCCGACCTGCGAGCGGCTGAGCGGTCCTCCGCAGCTCGGGCACGCGCCGCGCACCGGTGGCACGGCGTCCGGGCGCGGGTAGAGGTCCACCTTCAGCACGAGGTCGTCGTCGATCTGGAGGGTGTTCTTGCGCCGCAGGCGCTCGCTCGCGGACTGGTTGCGGATCGTCGCGTGGTAGCCGTCGCTCGTGATCTCGTAGGTGGGCGTGTGGCGCAGCCGAGGGTGGGTGAAGTCCGCCATCCGGGTGTCCGACGAGATGGTCAGCGAGGGCGACTCGAAGGTCCCCTCCGTGATC
The DNA here is from genome assembly GCA_963832725.1 of uncultured Pseudomonadota bacterium. Lineage (GTDB taxonomy): Bacteria > Myxococcota_A > Polyangia > Polyangiales > Sandaracinaceae > JAEZBP01. The sequence goes on along the minus strand of CAWHVG010000001.1, from coordinate 1,399,979 downwards.
AGGTCGCCGCTCGCCAGGTCGAAGAGCCGGAGGTGTATCCGCATCGCCCGAGGATGCCGGAGCGCTCTCCGGCGCACCATCCCCCGCCGTTTCGTCACGTCCCGCGGGGAGGGCTCGACAACATGTCGGTGGGCCGCGGCCGACGACGCCACGGGCCCCGCGCTCGGCGCCGGCACGTCGATTGCGGAACGGTCGGGCCGAGGAGGATCGACATGCACGAAGACACCGCTTTCATCGAAGAACGACTGCACCGCCGGCGGGTATGGGCACGGGACCTCGCGCTCGTGGGCGCCGTCACCATGCTCCCGCTCGCCGTCACCGTGTCGTGGAAGACCGCCCTGCTCGCGGCGGCGTTCTCGGCGCTCGGCGGGGCGCTTCTGGGCGCGCTGGTGCCGCGGCTCTTGCACCGGCACGTGAGGCGCTTCCCGCTGCTGCTCCTGGCGCCCGCCGGCGTCGGGCTCGGCGCGCTGTGGGGAGCGGCCGCCGCGCTGCCCGCCGCCGTGTTGGGCCATTCGCCCGAGATCCGCACCGTCGAGCTGGCCGCCACCGTCGGCGCCGCGCAGCTGGGCTGGCTCTGGATCCCTCACGCGGTGCGCCTCGCGCGGCGCCGCGCGAGCTGGCCGACCTTGGTCGCCGCCGCCGTCGCGGCGCCGCTCGTCGCCTGGCTCGCGTACGTCCACGTCACCTGGTGATGCGCGGGCCTCGGACGGCGCGCGGTGGGGCCTCGGCCGACGTCGCGCGGTCTCGCCGACCGGCGCGAGTCGTCCGAGGCGATGCGCGTCTCGCGTGTGCGTCGGCCCGCGGGCAGGATGGCCCGGAGATGACGCGGGGTCGCCTGTGCTGCGTTCGGTGGTTTGCGATAGGGCGGCCGAGCCCTTTACGCCTGTCGAGTCTCTCGCCCGCGTTCGGTGCTTCTGGCGGGCGGCCCTTTCTGATATTCCCTTTTCCGTCCAATGAACGACGGATCCGAAGACACCGCTACGCTCTGTCCGCCGAGACCGGGGGACGTCCCGGCCGACCTCACGACACCGACGCGTTCGTACAAGAGGAGCGCGTGGCTGGCGTTCGCGGGACTGATCGCGTTCGTGGGCTTCTACCTCGGCCTGACGTTCCATCTCGGCAGGGTGACCTACGAGCTCGTCCGGGCCGCGGTGGACGGCAACTTCGGGGCCGCGGTCTTGAGCCTCGCGCCCGCGTTCTTCTTCGCCTTCCTGGTCCGCGGGCTCTTCGTCGTGAAGCACAAGAAGGACGAGAGCCTGGTGGAGGTTCGCGAGGAGGACGAGCCGCAGCTGGTGGCCTTCGTCCACCGCATCGCCGACGAGGTGGGCGCCCCGCGGCCCCACCGCATCTACCTCTCGGCGCGCGTGAACGCGGCGGTCTTCTACGATCTCTCGCTGCTCAATCTCCTCTTCCCGACCAAGAAGAACCTGGAGATCGGCCTCGGTCTGGTGAACGCGCTCAGCCTGGACGAGCTCAAAGCGGTCATCGGTCACGAATTCGGGCACTTCGCCCAGCGCACCATGGCCGTCGGTCGATGGGTCTACGTGGCGCAGCAGATCGCCGGGCATGTCATCGTCTCGCGCAGCGCCTTCGATCGCTTCCTTCAGGGGCTCTCCAGGATCGATCTCCGCATCGCGTGGATCGGCTGGATCATGCGTCTCTTCGTGTGGGCGATCCGGGCGGTCCTCGACACCTTCTTCCGCGTCATCGTCCTGACCCACCGCGCGCTCTCTCGCGAGATGGAGCTGCAGGCGGATCTGGTCTCCGTCTCCGTCAGCGGGAGCGACAGCCTCGTCCACGCGCTGCACCGTCTCGGGCCGGCGGACGACGCCTGGGATCGCGCCGTGTCGTTCGTCGGCTCGGAGCTCGACCACGAGCGCTCGGTCGCGGATCTCTTCGCGCTTCAGGGCCGCGTGCTCGAGCACCTGCGGCGGATCTTCGACGAAGAGGACCTCGGTCGAACGCCCTCGACGGGCGTGGTCGATCCCGCCGCCCACCGCGTCTTCGAGACGGCGCTCGCCCAGCCGCCGCACATGTGGTCGACCCACCCGCCGAACCGCGAGCGGGAGGACAACGTCAAGAAACGCTACTTGCCGTCGTCGCTGGATGCGCGGCCGGCGTGGTCGCTCTTCTCCGATTCGCCGCGCACGCGCCAGAGCGTCACTCGACGTTTTCTGGAGATCGTCTCGAAGAAGGCGGTCCCGGAGCCGCCGCCGCTCGAGGAATCCCTCGAGCGCTTGGACGAGCGCTTCACGGCCGATGTGCTCGATCGCCGCTATCGAGGGGCGTATCTCGGCCGCTCGGTGGTCGGCGCCGCGCGCAGCGTGGACGAGCTCTACGACCCGACGGGCGATCTCGAGCCCGCCGAGGCGCTGGCGATGATCGACGCGCTCTACCCCGAGTCGCTCTCGGACGATCTGGAGCGCTGGCAGGAGCTCCGCGCGGAGCACGCGCAGCTGGTCGCGTTGCAGGACGGCGTGTTGACCGCGCCGGGCGGGGTGATCCGTCACCGAGGGCAGGAGATCGCGCGCAAGGATCTGGCGCGCGTGGTCGCGAACACCAAGGCCGAGTGCACGGAGGCCGAGGAGCGGGTCCTGACCCACGACCGGCGGGTCCGGACGGCTCATCGCGCTGCGGCCCGGCTCCTCGGGGAGGATTGGGAGCGCTACCTGGTCAGCCTCGGCGCGCTCCTGCACTACGCGGACCACGCGTCGGCGGAGCTGGGCGACGCATACGGCTTCATGCAGCACGTGCTCCGCATCGTGACCGCCGACGGTCACGTGAGCAGCAGCGAGCGCTCGCGCCTGGTCCAGGCCTGCGAGTCGGTCTGGTCGGCGCTCGACTCGGTGTTCGCGCAGCGCGACGACGTCGACCTGCCGGCCGCGGTCCGGGAGAAGCTCGGCTGCGAGAGCGTGCGCGCGCTGCTCGGCGAGGAGCTCCGTCTCGGGCGGCCGACCCACGCGAACATCGGCGACTGGCTCAACGTGGTGGGCTCGTGGGCCGACGCCGTCGGAGGTGCCATCGGGCGGCTGGCCGGCGCCACGCTCGAGGTGCTCCTGGCGACGGAGGACCACATCGCGCGCGCGCTCCGCGGCGAGCTCGAGGCGGGAGAGGCGCCGGCCCCGGGCCGCGTCCCGGGTCGCTACGCCACCTTGGTGCTCGGCGAAGAGCGGGAGCGGCAGAAGCGGCTCGGCTGGTGGGACCGGTTCCAGGTCGCCGACGGCTTCTTGCCGGGTGCGGCACGCTTCACGGTCGCCACCGCGCTCCTGGTCCCGGCGCTGGTGCTCTCCGGTGGCGCGGGTGCGGCGACCGTCACCGTCTACAACGGCCTCGCGGTGCCGGTGGTCGTCTCCATCGACGGCGAAGAGCAGACGGTCATGGGTCACGCGAGCTCCGTGGTCGAGCCCACCGCCAACGACGACGCCGTCATCGAGACGCGCACCTCGGACGGACGCTCGATCGAGCGCTTTCACGCCGACGTCGGCAGCACGTGGTCGAAGTACGTGTACGACGTGGCCAGCGCGGCCCCGCTGGTGGAGTGGACCGCCTCCTACGGTTCGGCGCGCGAGGTGCCGCAGCGCCCGCTCGGCGCGCCGCGTTTCGGCATCTCGCACGCCGACGTCCTCTTCCGGGAGCCTCCGCGCTCGGTCTCCACTTCGAGCTCGGGCGGGACCACCCGCGACGTCCTCACGGCCGTCGAAGCCTCGGTGGGTGCGCAGCTCTCGTTCGTCACCGATCCCGGCGAGCGAAGGGCCATGATCGAGGCGCACGCCCGCTTCGATCCCAGCCACGATCCGAACGTGCTCGGATGGGTCGAGGACGTGGACGATCCGCGGGCGCTGATCGAGGCCCGCCTGCAGGCCGAGCCCCGCGCGGTGATCTGGCTGCGGCTCGAGCAGGACCGGCTCGATCACGACGCCGCGTGCGCGCGTCAACGCGCTCTGGCCGAGGCGGCGCCCGGCGACCTCGACCTCGCATACCTGACCACACGCTGCATCGACGATCGGGCCGCGCGCGGTCGAGCGTTCCTGGAGGCGCACGAGGCGCACCCGCGACAGCCGTGGATCGCGATGGCCGCCGGCTACGAGCTGGCGTCGCGCGGCCTCTGGGACGACGCGCTGCGGGCGTTCGAGGCGAGCCGCGCACCGGCCTTGGCGCCGCTTCGCGCGCACCTCGATGTCGACGTGGCTCGCATCCGCCGGGTGCGGGCGCCCGACCCGCGGGCGGTCCCGCTCGTCGACCTCACCGAGGAGTCCACGCCGCTGACTCTGCTCCTCTTCACCGAGGGGATCGGCGAGCCGGGCGAGGGCCTCGATTCGGAGATGTGGCCTTGGCGGTTGCTCGCGCGCGGGGCGCTGTCCGAAGCCGTCGACGCGAGCCAGGGGCCCGCCTCCGCCGTGCTGCTGCGGCTGGCCGCCGCGTCGGAGGGGGCGACCGAAGCGATCACCGAGCGCGCGTGGAGCCTGCCCGTCGAGGCCGGCACCGACGGCGGAACGGTGTGGCCGACCATCGCGCTGGCGATGCGCGAGGGCCGCGATCCTTCGCCCTTCATCGAGCAGGCTCGGACGATCTACGACGACGACGCGGAGCCGCTGCTGGACTTGATCGAGCGCGGCGCGATCACCGACCCCAGCGCCATCGAGGGCGTCCTCGACCAGCTCGTGCCGGTCCTGCGGGGCGAAGCGTTGGTGATGGGGATCGTCCTGAACGGCGCCAGCGCGCCCGAGCAATGGCGCCGGACGGTCCGCGCGCTCCTCTTCGTGCCGGAGCGGCCCTTCTTCCGGTAATCCGGATCATTCACCCTCTCGCCCGCCCTCCCGCATCGTCCGCTTCCGAAATACAGCCCGGATTCCTCCGGGCGTCGGGAAGGCTCGTGAAAACCGATCCCTTCGGAACCAGCGGAGGTTCTGGTGAACGATCCGGGTTGACCCGTCAGGCCCGCGGCGGAAGCGGGTGCTCGTCGAGGAAGCGGCGGATCATGGGCACGATCTCGTCCGCCGCGTCCTCGAGCACGTAGTGGCCGCAGTCCGGGAAGCGTACGACCCGCGCCTCGGGCAGGTAGTGGCGCCACTCGCGCAAGAACGCGTGGTCGAAGACGAAGTCGCGGTCGCCCCAGCAGATCAGCGCGGGCAGGTGGGCCAGCTTCGACAGTCCCTCGGCCGTGCGCTCCAGCAGACTCCAGCCGCGGTCGCCCGGCGCGAGCGGGATGTCCTGCACGAAGCGCAAGGTGGCGATGCGATCTCGGTAGCTGTCATAGGGCGCGGTGTAGGCCCGCCGCACCTCGCGTGGCATCGGCGTCCGCGTCACGCACACCCGCGAGGCGACGGCGCTGAACGCGTTGAAGCGCCGCACCAAGAGCGCGCCGAGCGGTGTCCGGGTCAGCCAGAGCGGCCAGGGGAAGGGCTTGTCGCTCGGCAGGGGGAAGGCGGCGGTGTTCATGATGACGAGCCGGGCCACCCGCTCGGGATGCTGCGCCGCCCACGCCATCCCGATCATGCCGCCCCAGTCGTGGACGACGAGGGTCACGTCGCGCGTGACGCCGAGCTCCTCGAGCAGGGCGCCGAAGTCCGCCACCCGCCGCTCGATGGTGTAGTCGTAGCGGTCGTCGTCCGGCTTGTCGCTCAGCCCCATCCCCACGTGGTCGGGGACGATGCAGCGGTGATCGGAGCGGAGCGCCTTCACCAGGTTCCGGTAGTAGAACGACCAGGTCGGGTTCCCGTGCACCATCACGACGGGCTCGCCCTGCCCCTCGTCGAGGTAGTGCATCCGAGCGCCGCCGACGTCGAAGTGATGCGGCGCGAAGGGGTAGAGCTCGTGCGGGACCGCCTTCAAAACACCACCTCCGCCATCGCGCAGTTGAGGCCGCTGCCGATGCCCATCAGCGCGACGCGATCGCCTCGTCGCACCCGCCCGATCTCGGCCGCGCGGGCCAGGGTCATCGGCACCGACGCCGGCCCGACGTTGCCGTGCTCCGGGTAGATCACCGGCACCCTCTCGAGCGGCACGCCCAGCGCCTTCGCGAGCTGCTCCGTGTGTACGCGGCTGACCTGGTGCATCACCACGTGATCGAGCCGCTCGATCGACCAGCCGAGCTCGACCCGGGCCTTCTCGAAGGTGCGGCCGGCCAGCGCCAGCCCGGCCGTGAGCAGGCCGGTGGTGTCGGTGCGCATCCAATCCGCCTGCCCGCGGCAGAGGTGGTTGTGCTCGCTGGCCGCGAGCATGACCGAGCCGACGAAGCGCGCGCCCTCGGGCGCCAGGTCGGCGCGGGTGAGCACGGCGGCCGCGGCGCCGGAGCCGAGGGTGAGGGTGGCGATGTTCTCCCGCAGCGTCTGGGGCGTGGCGTCCGGCTGGGAGAGGCGCTCCAGGGTCTTGTCGACCACGAAGCGCGAGCTCTCGCCGTCCACCACCAGGCCGTAGTCGACCTGACCGCGCTCGAATCATCTGCGCGACCAGCTCCATCCCGTTCAGGAACCCGAGGCAGGCGTTGCTCAGGTCGAAGTTCAGGCACTCGGGCGCGAGGCCGAGGTTGCCGTGGACCAGACAGGCGGTGGAGGGCTCGACGTAGTCGCGGGAGACCGACGTGTTGATCAGGACACCGATGCGCGCCCGGTCCACGCGCGCCGCCGCCAGCGCCTTCTCGGCGGCCAGCGTGGCGCCGGCGCTCGGGGGCGTGTCCTCGTCCCAGAAGTGCCTCGCCTCGATGCCGCTGAGGGCCGCCAGCGTGCCCGGCAGGAGGCCGAGCCGCGCGAGATGACCGTTCAAGCGCGCTTCGAGCGCGGCGGTGCTCACGCGGTGCGGCGCCTCGGCCTTGGCCAGCGCGGCGATGACGACGTCGGAGAATCGCATGACGGAAAGCACCGAAGCGGAGCGCAGGGGGGCCCCCGCGTCAAGTGGGCGTGCGCGAGGGCGGGTCGGCTGGTAAGCGCGGGGTATGTCGGAAGCCCGTCATTGCCTGCGCTGCGGCGCGATCCTGGTGAAAAAGCCCACCCCCGACGGCTCGCGACTGGCCTGCCCCGACGAGAGCTGCGGCTTCGTCTTCTACGACAACCCGACGCCGGTGGTGGCCGCCATCGTCGAACACGGCGGCGACGTGCTCCTCGTGGCGCAGCATGGGTGGCCCGAGAAATGGTTCGGGCTGGTCACGGGCTTCCTCGAGCGCGGCGAGACGCCGGAAGAGGGCGTGCTCCGCGAGCTGCGCGAGGAGCTGGGCCTCGAGGGCGAGGTGGTCTCGCTGGTGGGCGTCTACGCCTTTCCGCAGCGCAACGAGGTCATCGTCGCCTACCACGTGCGGGCCGAAGGCGAGGTCACGCTCGGCGACGAGCTGCGCGCGTTCAAGCCGGTGCCGGTCGCGAAGCTGCGCCCCTGGGACTTCGGCACGGGGCTGGCCGTCCGCGACTGGCTGGCCCGGCGATAGGCCGCGATCCCTCGGATGGCGTACCCTCGCCCGGTCGGAGGGCGCGATGCGATCTTGGCCGTGGACGGCGGTCCTGCTGCTCGGCTGTGCGAGCGAAGCGCCTCTCGGGTCGGTGGGCTCGGCCCGGCCGACCTGCCGCCGATGGGATGGCGCGCGTCAGCCCATCTTCGAGCGCACGCTCTCGGGGAGCGGCACGAGCTGCTTCTGCGCGTCGACGCAGACGAGGGTGAGCACGCCGCGGACCAGGAGCTCGCCGTCGCGGGTCGCGTCCTGCTGGAAGACCGCGCGATAGGGGCTGGCCGCTTCGACCGTACTCCGAATCACGACCGTGTCGCCGAAGACGGCGCCTTGCTTGTATTGCAGCTTGGCCTCGTAGACGACGAACCCGATCCCGTCCTCCACCAGCAGGCGGCGCAGCTCCTCGACGCCGAGCATGTGCTCGCGCGCTCGCTCGAAGTACTTGAGGTAGTTCGCGTGGTAGACGAGGCCCGAGTGGTCGGTGTCCTCGTAGTAGATCTGGACGGGATGCTCGTGCATGCGGCGCGAGTCTGTCCTGCGGCGGACGCACCGATCAACCGGTGACGAAAGCTCGGCCGCGGACTGTGCGTGGAGGGGGAGTCGGTGGGCGACGACCTCGGGCCCGTCCCGTGTCGCGGTGAGCACGACGGAGCGGGGCCTGGGGACGCCCTCACGCGGGCTCGGCCTCCATCGATCGCGGAGGCATCTCCGGCTCGCCGTGCGCCACGTGGCCGACCGCGCGACCCCGGCTCAGCACGGCGCTCGCACACGGCACGGAGAACGCGGTGCGAGCGCGGGTCTCGATCCCCATCCGACGAAGCTCGTCGGCGATCGCGTGCGCGCCGAGCTCCAGCGTCGCGTGGCCCTCGCCGAGCGCGAGCTCGCCGTCGATCTCGAAGCGGCTCTCCACGAGTTGGTGGTCGCCCCGCACCGTGTAGTTGTGGAAGGAGGCCTGGCCCTGCGCGCTCTCGAGGGAGTCCACGCGGAGCGTGAGCACATGCGCTCCGCCGGCGCGGACCGTGGCGACGCGGGTACGACCATCCCGGGCGAGCTCGATGGCGGCCACGAACTTCGGGAAGCCGTAGACCTCGACGCCGCCCCAGCGGGCCTCTTCGCTCGTGACCGGCATCTGGAGCACGAACGAGCCCTCCTCGTCGTCGTGGTCCGCGTCGCGGTAGCGGACCGGGAGCGCGATCGCGACCTCGCGGTAGGGCGCGAGGAGATCGACGTCGTGGTAGTCGAGCGCCATCACGCGGACGGAGGTCCGGCCGGGCTCGTGCTCGACGACGTCCAGCTCGGGGCGCGCCAGCACGCGGCGCGCCGCTTCCGCGTCGGCGTCGAACTGCCCGCCGAAGGCTTCGAGCGAGCGGAAGTGCACCGCCGTGGCGAGCCGCCGCCCGGTCGTGGCGAGAATCGCGTGATAGATGGGCCGCGCGATGCGGCGTACGACCGCGTCGCGGACCTTCTGCATACGCTCCTGAACCATCGCTGCCTCCCGCGCTCCATCGTGGAGCTGCATTCGCGATGCCAGCAGCGCGCGCACCGGTACACCGAGCCGGCGCTGGCCCCGAACGCCACCCTGGGATCGAATGGGAGCGCGCTCTCTCCGAGGGCGGTCGCGGGCCGGAGCCCCGCTTCGGAGATCGTCGGTGTAGATCCGCGGTGTTCCGGGATTTCCTACGTGGCGAGCTTGGCCGCCGCGGCGATCCAGCCGGCCTTCTCGATCCGCGACGCCGGGATCCCGAGGTGCGCGGCCGCGCGCTCGAGGTCCTCTCCCGTCCAGGCCGCCATCTGCGCGAAGGAGGTCACGCCCATGTCCGCGAGCAGCCGCGCGTACTTGGGACCGATGCCCTTGATCCGCGTCAGGTCGTCGCCCTGCGATGCGCCCGGAACCATGCTCTCGCGCAGCGTCGCGAGCGCGCGCTCTTGCTCGACCAGCTTCTTGCGGAGGGTCTCCTCGTCGGTGCCGGTCTGCAGGACCAACGTCTCCAGATCGTCGAGGCGCGCGCGGACGCCGTCGAGGTCGACCGCCTCCCGCTCGTGGCGCAGCTCCTCCGCGAGCTCCTCGAAGAGCGACTCGATCCGGGTCAGGCGCTCGCCGTGATCGGCGCTCGCCGCGCGCGCCTGCTCGACGCCCTCCGTCGCCGCGCGCTGGCTCTCGTCCACCAAGGCGAGCCGGCGCTCCAGCTCCTCCACCCGATGGCCCGTGCGCTCGAGCCGCATGCGGATGCGTACCTCGCCGGTCCGCTCTTCGAGCACGTGCAGGCGGGTGTCCATCCCGTCGATCCGCTCGTTCAACGTGTCGGCCTCGCCGAGCGCGTGGAAGCTCGGCGCCGACGCCGGTCGAGCCTCGATCGCCGCCAGCCTCTCCTCGAGCGCGTCGAGCCGGGGATCGGCTTCGCTCGGCGCGTCGAGACCCTCGAGCCGGGCCGTCAGCTCGCCGACCCGTCGATCGAGCGCCTCGCGCAGCTCCAAGACCTCGCCGCGCTGCGCGTGGATGGTCTTCACCGCCTGATCGAGCTGGGCCGCGAACTGGGCCAGCTTCTTCTTGTCGATGAAACCGCCGTCCGGCCGAGGCGGGTCGCTGGGCTTGGGCATGCTCGGCGGCGCCATGCTCCCCGGTCGAATGGGCGGTGGGCGCATGCTGGCGGGCCGCGAGGACGTCGAGCTCTGTGCCGGCCACGCGGCGGGCCGGGCGCTCGGCGAGCGAGGGGGCAGCGCGGGCGGCCGCGCGGGTGCACGGGGACGCGACGAAGACGCCGAGCTCGCCTCGCCGCCGAGGTGCGCGGGCTCCGAGAGCGATCTCTGTCGGATCTGCAGCCCGTTCCGCTCCTCGACCGGCAGCGCGATGCTCGGGTCGGTCTGATCCGCGCTTGCGGTGTCGTCGCCGTGGGTGTCGCTCATCGCCTCCGGGCCCTCACCGGTCGGCGAGCATATCACCACACGCCATTGTTTCGGGCCCAGCGAATCAGCCACTTCACGGATTCGGTCACGGGCTCCTCGCTCGCGAGCAGTCGGTGGAGCGCGGCGGCGTCGAACGCGCGCACCTCCGCGACCTCCTCGACCTGGAGCCGGTAGGGACCGTCGCTGACGCCGCGGTAGAGCACGAAATGCTCGTAGTGCACCCCCTCGAGCGGCGCGAAGCGGCCCAGGCGCGTCAGCTCGGTGCGCACGCCGAGCTCCTCTTCCAGCTCGCGCACGGCCACGGCGTCGTAGACCGCGTCCAGATCGTCGTCGGGCCGCGCGAGATCCGGGTAGTCGGGCGCCTCCACGTGGCCCGACGCGGAAGCGTCCCAGAACCCGGGGTGCGTTTGCTTCGTCGCCGCGCGGCGCTGCAGCACCAGGCGCCCTCCCGAGTCGAAGAGAAGCACCTGCACGCTGCGGTGGGGCAGCTTCCGACCGTGAATCTCTGCCCGGTCCGTCCAGCGGACGAAGCGATTGTGCTCATCGACGACCGCCACTCGCTCTGACATGAAATGCCTCCTGGGACTGATATGATCCGGCCGCTTCTCGCGCGCATCCGCGCGAACGGCATCGGGGGAGCCCAACACGATGGTCGAACGCAGACGGAAGCGACGTGGAGTGAAGGCGGCGAGCTGGCGCCGCCTCAAGATGGGCGCGGCGAACGCGGCCGAGATGATCCGCCTCGGACGTCTCACCACGCCGCATCGGACGCAGTTCGACGTCGTGCACCAGGACCGGATCTATGGCCTGCGCCGCTACCAGAGCATCGAGCGGGCGGAAGGGGAGGGCGTGCAGGCGCCGCTCCTGTTGATCCCGCCTCTGATGGTCACGAGCGAGATCTACGACATGGCGCCGGAGCTGAGCGCCGTGAGCTACCTGCTCGGGCAGGGCGTGGACGTGTGGCTGGTCGACTTCGGCGCGCCGGAGCGGATCGAGGGCGGCATGACCCGCACCCTCGACGACCACGTCTTGGCGGTCTCGGACGCCATCGATCGGGTGCGCGCCGCCTCCGGGCGAGACGTCCACCTCGGCGGCTACTCGCAAGGGGGGATGTTCTGCTACCAGGCCGCCGCCTACCGGCGCAGCGAGGGCATCGCGTCGCTGATCACCTTCGGCAGCCCGGTGGACATCCACCAGAACCTGCCGATGCACGTGAGCGAGGAGATCGCCGAGAAGGTCATCGGCGGGCTGCGGCGGGTCATCGAGCGGCCGCTCCAGGAGCTGCCGGGCCTGCCGGGCTTTTTGACCAGCTTCGGGTTCAAGATGGTGAGCCCGAAGAAAGAGGTCGAGCAGCTCTTCGACTTCGTGGGCAAGCTCCACGACCGGCAGGCGCTGGAGAAGCGCGAGAGCCGCCGCCGCTTCCTCGGTGGCGAGGGCTTCGTGGCGTGGCCCGGCCCGGCGCTGCGCACCTTCGTCGACGACTTCATCGTGGCCAACCGCATGGCCGCCGGTGGCTTCGTGGTGGACGGCCGCTCGGTCAGCCTCGCCGATCTCGACCTGTCCCATCCTCTTCTTCGTCGGGCTCACCGACGACATCGCCCGCCCCGCCTCGGTGCGCGCCATCCGCAGCGCCGCCTTCAACGCCGACGTCTTCGAGGTGGGGATCCCGGCCGGGCATCTCGGCCTGGTGGTCGGCTCGCGCGCGCTGAACGCGACCTGGCCGACCGTGACCGACTGGGTGCGCTGGCAGGAGGACCAGGCGGAGCTGCCGCCGGCGCTCGCCGAGCCGCCGCGGCACGAGGACGACGAGGACACCGACTTCGACGCGCTCGAGCTCGACGTCGACGACTTCTACGGCTTCGCCACCGACGCGCTCGAAGACGCGTGGAAGCGCGTCGGCCGCTTCGGCAAAGACGTCACCGAAGCCATCGACGCCCTGCGCTGGCAGCTCCCGCGCTTGAGCCGGCTGCGCCGGATCCGAAGCGATACGCAGATCAACGCCGGGCTGGTGCTGGCCGAGAACGCCGAGCGGATGCCCGACGCCACCTTCTTCCTCTGGAAGGGGCGCGCGTTCAGCTACGCCGACGCCGATCGCCGCGTGGACGCCGTCGTCCGCGGGCTCCTGGCCTGCGGCGTCGCGCCGGGTGACCGGGTCGGCGTGTTGATGCACGGCCGGCCGACGTATCTCTCCATCGTCACCGCGCTCAACCGGATGGGCGCCGTCTCCGTGCTGCTCAGCCCGGACATGAAGCGGGTCGGCCTCGAGCGCGCGCTCCAGATCGGCGAGGTGAAGCACCTGGTCGCCGATCCAGCGAACGCGGCGCGCGCCCAGGAGGCCTTCTCCGGGCGGGTGCTGGTCCTCGGTGGACCCTACGGCGAGGGGCGCGTCGTGCCGGAGGGCGTCGTCGACATGGAGGGCATCGATCCGAGCGCCGTGCGCCTGCCGCCGGGCTACGAGCCGAACGCCGGCCGCGCCAGCGATCTCGCGATGGTGCTCTTCACCGCCGGCCGCCACGAGGAGCCCCGCGCCGCCAAGATCACCAACCGCCGCTGGGCGTTCAGCGCGCTCGGCGCGGCCGCAGGCTGCACGCTGGACCCGAACGACACGGTCTACTGCGTGCTCCCACTCCACCACGCGGCGGGCATCCTGGTCGCCGTCGGCGGTGCGCTCGTGGGCGGATCGCGCCTCGCATTGGCGGCTCGCTTCAGCCCGGATCACTTCTGGAACGAGGCCCGCCGCTACGGTGCCACCGTCGTCTTCTACGCCGGCGAGATGTGCCGGGAGCTGGTCGACGCGCCGCCGGATCCCGCCGACGCGCACAACCCGGTGCGCCTCTTCGCTGGCAGCGGCATGCGGGTGGACGTGTGGGAGCGGCTGACGCACCGCTTCGAGACGGGCGTGCTCGAGTTCTATGCCTCCACCGAGGGCAACGCGGTCCTCGCCAACGCCTCGGGCGAGAAGGTCGGCGCGCTGGGGAGCCCCTTGCCGGGCGCGACCGAGATGACGCTGGTGGCCTACGACTTCGCGCGCGAGGCACTCGAACGAGACGAGCAGGGGCAGCTCCGCCGCGCCGGCGTGAACGAGCCGGGCGTGTTGTTGGCGCGGGTGGATCGAGGCAGCCCCATGGCCGGCTTCGACGGCTACCTCGACCCGGCGGCGACCGCGGCGCGCGTGCTCCGCGACGTCTTCGAGCCGGGCGACAGGTGGTTCTCGACCGGGGATCTGCTGCGGCAGGACGCGGACGGCGACTACTGGTTCGTCGACCGTCTGGTCGACGTGGTGCGCACACCGGAGGGGCCGGTCTTCACCCGCGAGATCGAGGATCTCCTCTACCGGCGCGCCGACGTGAAGATGCTCGTCGCGTACGGCCTGGAGGTGGACGGCGAGACCGTCGTGACCGTCGCCGTGGCGCCGAAGGACGACCACCTGGACCTCGGTCGCCTGGCCGAAGTGGTCTCCGAGAAGCTCGCGCCCCACCAGCGGCCGCGCTTCGTTCGCGCCGTGAGCGACATCGCCATGACCGACGGCTACCGGCCGCTCAAGCGGGCGCTGATCGACGAGGGACTGAGCGGCCGCGTCTATCGGCTGGGCGACGACGGGCGCTACCGAGCGCTCGAGGAGGCCCCCGAGCCCGACGTCCCCACGTCCCGCGCTTGATACGGGATCACGTCCGCTCGCACGGAAAACGTGCGTTCTGGCGGCTATTCGCCGCTGGCAACTTCATCGGAAGCGCGAGCCGAGGTATTCTCTCCTCGTCCCGGAGGTTTCGATGTCCGTGCCCACCCGCTTCACACTTGTTGCTTGCCTGGCCGCGTTGCTTCACGCGCTCGCGCCCAGCTCGATCGCCAACGCCCAGTGCTCACCGACCGCGGGCGGCGGTTGGCATCCCGACCCCGCCGGTACCACACCGGGCTGCGTGCCGCTGATGGACGCCCCCGGGGGGCTCGTGACCCGCACCCTGCCGGCAAACGACGACGGCAACACCGCTCCGATCGACCTGACCTCCGGGACTCCGCCCGCCTTCCCTGGGGGCTTGCAGTTCTTCGGCGGCCCCTACACCACGATGGTTCTCAACAACAACGGCAACCTCACCTTCGGAAGCACAGGCCTCTACATTTTCACGCCCTCAGAGCTTCCCGCTCAGCCGCGTCGTACGGCGGCGGCCCGATGATCGCGCCGTACTGGGCCGATGTCGACACTCGGGGCGGCAGCTCCGCCCACCAACAACTACGTCTGGTACTATCTCGGGCCGGGCGATGTTCATCGGACCTGGCACAACGTTGGCTACTTCCCGCACGCACGACGACAAGAAGATGAACTTCCAGATCATCATCACGAACGCGTCGGGCTGCGGGACGGGTGACTTCGACGTGGAGTTCCGTTACAACCGCTGCGAATGGACCACGGGCGAGGCCAGTGGCGGCTCGGGGGGCTTCGGCGGAACGCCGGCGCGGTCGTGGGGTTCGATGCGCCACAACGGCACCGACTACGTGTCGGTCCCGAACTCGCGTGAACAATGTCCATCCTCAACCAGTGCACGACGTCGAACGTCGGCATGCCGGGGATCTGGCGTTTCAGCGTTCATGGAGGGATGGTCGTCCTGCCCCGATGCTGGCAACAACTGCGACACCGGCATGCAGGGCGCCTGCGGGATTGGGGTCACCCAATGCATCGGCGGCGGCGTGAGCTGCGTGCAGGTCGGGATGTCGACCTCGGAGGTCTGTGACGGCGTCGACAACGACTGCAATGGCAACGTCGACGATGGCGATGGCCTCTGCACCTCGCCCAACGTCTGCTACCAGGGCTCCTGCATCCCCCCCTGCTTCGAGGGCGGCTGCTCCGACGGCCAGACCTGCAACACCGACGGTAGGTGCATCGACACCGCCTGCATGGGCGTCTCCTGCCCCTCGGGTCAGCGCTGCGTCGGCGGTACTTGCATGGACGCCTGCGCCGGCGTGAGCTGCCCGCACGGCCAGCAGTGCATCGCCGGCCGCTGCATCGACATCTGCGCCGAAATCAGCTGCGGCGACGGCTCGGTCTGCCAGGACGGCATGTGCCGGCCCGGCTGCCCCTGCACGCCCTGCCCGGACGGCGCGACCTGCAACGCCGACGGCACCTGCACCGATCCGAGCTGCGCCCTGGTCCACTGCGATCCGGGCTTCTACTGCCAGGGCGGAACCTGCATGGACGCCTGCGCCGGGACCACCTGCCCGTCCGGGCAGCACTGTGAGGCGGGCGCCTGCGTCGCCGGCGCGAGCACGTCGGACGGCGGCGTCTCACCTGGCTTCGACGCCGGTCCCATCGGGCCTGGCTTCGACTCTGGTTACAACCCCCCCGGGTACGACGGGAGCAATGGCGGTCTGGACGCAGGTCCGGGCCGCCACGGTCCGCCTCCGCGCCCGGGCTGTGGCTGTCACGCGGCCGGCGGCGAAGGCGCTCCGAACTGGCTGTGGGGCCTCGGCGCGCTGGCCTTCCTCGTCCGGCGCCGTCGCCGCTGAGGTATTCGCGACGTCCCCCGCGGGTCGAATTCTCGGGGCACGTTCGCACTCTTGGAATGAATCCGGCGGTAGTCGCCGCCGCAGAAATCGGAGCTTCCGATGAAGCCGTTCTCTCTCTCCGCTTCGCTCACCTTCGCCTTCGTGCTCGCGCTCTCCATCCCCGGCTGCGGCGGCTCGGGCTCCGGCTCGGACGGCGGCGGGAACACGACCCACATGGACGGTGGTGGCTCGACCACCCACGGCGACGGCGGCGGCAGCACGCCCGGACATGACGGCGGCGGCTCGACCGGGCCCGACGCATGCGTGCCGTCGTTCGAGATATGCGGAGACGGAATCGACGAGAACTGCGACGGAATGGAAGACTCCTGCGGGAACACCGACGGCGACTTCTTCGACGCCTGCCGCCCCGGTCAGGCGCCGCCGGCCTGCGACTGCAACGACCGCGACCCCGACATCTACCCCGGCGCCCCCGAGACCTGCGACGGAATGGACGACGACTGCGACGGCGCCATCGACGAGATCGCGTCCTGTTGCGCGGCCTGCACAGGGATGGCGGAGCGAGCCGACACCTGCACCCCGACCGGTCAGTGCGTGTGCAGCACCGACGGCGCGGGCGACCACGTCGTGCGCCGCCGGCCAGACCTGCTGCGCGAGTGGCTGCGCCGATGTGCAGACCGACTTCAACAACTGTGGCGGCTGCCAGCTGCCTGCACGCCCAGTCGGACACGTGTCAGCGGAGGTGTTTGCCACTGCGGCACGGGACCGACGCATGCGCCTGCAACGTGATGTGCGTCAGCGGTTCGTGCAGCGGTGGCGGTTGCATGTAGCGCTTCGTGGTCGCGGCGGGCCGTGTGCTTTTCGGGCCGAGCTTCTCACGGAGCTCGGCCCGAACCACGTCCGGCTCAGAGCCGGCTCGCTCGTCGTCTCGCCGCGCGCCGAGCCCGACTACTGCGGCTGGCGCGCGACGATCAGGTCGCGGCCGTCTTCGCGCAGGCGGCGGTAGCCGAAGAGGTGGAAGACGTCGAGCGGGTAGAGGCGCGCGATGCGGGTGTCCGCGCGGAGGCGGTCCGGATGCGCGGGGTCGCGCCGGACGCCGGGTAACAAAGGGAGCAGTCGGTCGAGGCGGTGTCGACGGAGCTGCTCGGCGAGGGCGAGGCGGGCTTTGCCGACCGGGCGGCCCCAGAAGAACCCGTCGCTGCCGAGCCCTTGGTAGAGCGGGAGGATCACCAGCCCGTCCTCGGTGGCGCGGAGCTCGCCGCGCGCGTCCTTCGCGAGGAGCTGGCCCTTTCGGACGCGGTCCAGGTTCGCGAAGCCCGGCGCCATGCGGAAGCGGTCCTCGGGCACGATGGCGTGCCGGTGGGTCACCTCCATCACCGGCGGGAGCGAGCCGCGCTTGGTCTCGAGCAAGCCGTAGGCAGCGGCGTGCTCGGGGACACGATCGCCGTCGAGCATTCCGGACGCGACGAGCGCGATCCACACGCACGCTTCGAGGCTGTCGATCGACGCAGGGTCGTCGTGCTGACCGCCCTCGATGGCGAGCGAGACACACCCGCGCTCGGTGAAGTACGCGCTCAGCACGCCGTCGAGCTGCTCCTCGAGGCCGAGCACGACGGGGAGCGGGAACGAGAGCCCGAAGCGGCGCTGTCGCAGGGTGTCGCCGAAGAGCACGAAGGGGACGCCGGCCGCGCTCGTGGTGTGCAGATCCATCAGGTAGACGTCGCCGCGCGAGCGGGCCATGGCGTCCTCGATGGCCGAGAGCAGATCGAGGAGCTCCTCGTCCTCGGCGCCGAGCTCGCCTGAGCGGCTGCGGCGGAGCTCGAGGACGTGCTCGTCGTTCCACTGGCGGTTCAAATCGTGCTCGCGATAGCGATGGCCCAGCCGGAGCGCGCCCACGTTGCCGGCGAGCGCGACGAGCTCACCGCGCAGCCCCGCGTCGTCGTCCGCCAGCCGATCCAGCACTCGCTGCACGGCGAGCACACCGCCGGGCTCGTTTCCGTGCATGCCGCCGATGACGATCAGCGTCGGGCCCGCGTCTTCGCCACGCGCGCGGCCGACGTGGCGCCCGATGGGAGCCTCGACGGGGCTCTCGAACGTCGCGCTCTTCATCGCTCGACCTGCTGAGCTGCGCGCACGCTCCTCCATAGCACGGGCGGCTGCCCGCCGACCAAACGCGCGCGTCGCGGTGTGCGGGTTCAGCTCGCAGTCGAGCGTCCTCTCGTGGCTCGGGGTCGCGGAGGGACGGCCGGCGGGTTGCCGGGGTCGCTCCCGGCTCGCTGGGCGAGAGAGGCGGTCCCGTTCCCTTCGGAAATCGCTTCCGAGCGGCTATTCGCCGAGCTTCTGCTCGAGGAGCTCGGACGCGATCTCCATGAAGTCCTGCTCGGTGACCATCGCGACCAGATGGCCGTCTTGCACGACCGGAAGACAGCCGATCCGATAGCGGCGCATGAGCCGGATGGCTTCCACCGTCGCAGTGTCCGGGGTGATGGTCATCACGTCGCGCCGCATGATGTCGGAGACGCAGGTGACGTCCGCCGCGCCGCCGTGCTTCTCGCGCTCGCTGAAGTAGCGCAAGAGCGCGCGGTAGGTGATCAGGCCGACGAAGCGACCCTGCGCGTCTTCCACCGGGACGTGCCGGATGCGCTCCCAGCTCATGAGATCGGTGACCAGCTCCACCGCGTCGTCGGGCTGCACGGTGAAGATGTCGGTCGTCATGTACTGCGAGACGCGGCGGTAGCTGTTCTTGGCGCTGCCCACCTCGTCGAGGCGCGCACGCTCCCAGTCGCTGACGGTGCGGCCGGTCATCTGGCGGGCCACGGTGGCGGCGGTCAGCGCCGTCAGCTTCTCGCCGAGCGAGCCGCGGTCCTTCATGCCGGCGAACGAGGAGAGCGCCCAGCGCGAGCCGGTGCGCATGGTGCGGGCGCGCTGCTCGATCACGCCGAGGTAGCGGGTGATGTCGTTCGGGTCGGCGCCCGCGCGCTTCAGGCCGGCCTCGGCCAGCGGGAGCAGCTTCTCGAGCACCAGCGTCTGCGCCATGACCTCCTCGCCGTCGAGCCAGGTCATGCGCGCGCCGAGCCCGTCGCGGGCCGCCGCGTAGAAGTTCGCCAGCGCGTCGTCGAACTCGATCCGAGTCGTGACGTCCTCGACCGTCGCCCCGAGCTCGCTCATCAGTCCGAGCCAGAGCGCGGCGTTGGCCATCTCGTCGGTGACGGTGGGCCCCGAAGGAAGCACGCGCAGCTCGATGCGGAGGTGCGGCTTCCCGTCTTCGCCGATACCGAAGCAGGCGCGGTTCCAGCGGTAGACCGTGCCGTTGTGCAGGCGGAGCGCCTTGAGCTGCGGCACCCCTCCGCTCTCCAGCGTGCGGAGCGCGTCCTCCTCGAGGTCGGCGCCGACCAGCGTCCGGAAGCGTGCGACGTCTTCTTTGTAGATCTCGAGGACGCTCTTCTGGACCCAGCGCTTGCCGAAGGTCACCCGCGCCTGGCGCTCCCGCATGTGCAGGCCCTTCTGGCGCGTGTCGACGGCTTGCTCGAACACGGCGATGCGGGTCTCGGCCCAGAGGCGCTTGCCGAAGAGGATGGGCGAGTTGGTGGCGACCGAGAGCACCGGCCCGGCCAGGACCTGCGCGAGATTGTAGAGGCGCGCGAAGTCGTCCGGCGTCACCTGGAGGTGGACCTGGAAGCTCGCGTTGCACGCCTCGACCATCACCGAGTCGTGCTTGACGATCAGCTCGTCCATCCCCTTGATGGCGAAGTCGTAGGCCTCGCCGCGCATCGCGGTCGTCGCGCGGTTGAGCGCCTGGTAGCGCGGGCTCGGCACCATGTTCTCGAGGCCGAGATCGTTCTTTCGGATGGTCGGCAGGATGCCGATCAAGACCGGGGTCAACCCGAGATCGGCGGCGGCGCCGCGGAGCTTCTCGAGGAGCGAGGTGAGCTGCGCCTCCATCACGCTCAGGCCCGGCCCGCGCAGCGGCTGCGGGTCGGCGTTGAGCTCGAGGTTGAAGAGGCCGAGCTCCGTCGTCACGTGCGGGTCGGCCATGGCCTGGAGCACCTTCAGCGCGCCGGGCGCCGGGTGGTACTCGTGGTCGACCAGGAAGAGCTCCTGCTCGGCGCCGATGCGCGGCTCGCCGGTCTCGAACATTCCGCTGGCCAGCATCCGCTCCAGCGCGCGCAGGTCGCTGAGCACGGCCTGGGTGAAGCGGCGCCTGCTCTCGCCCTCGAGCTCGCCTTCGACCTTCTTGTGCTCGCGCGTGTCGCTCATCCGGGCCGTTCTCCCCCAGCGCCTCTCATTCGCGCGTCCACTCGTCCAAGTACTTCGGCAGCATCGCGCGCCAGGTCGGCCAGTCGTGGTGCCACTCGGCTCCCCAGGGATCCACGCGGTTCGGGATGCCCTGCCGGCCGAGCACGTTGGCCATGGCCCAGCTCTCGCCCATGTTCTCGGCGCGCCCTTCCCCCGACGCCAGCAGGATGAAGCGCCGCTTGAGCGCGTCGAGGTGCGGTCCCGCGAGAGTGGGCACGAACTGGAGCGGCGAAGAGACGAAGTACTCCTCCGTGAAGTGGTCCGTCTCGATGAAGCGCATGAGGTTGTAGGTGCCGCTCATCGCCAGCGCGCGGTGGAAGAGGTCGGGGAAGCGACAGACCATGGCCACCGAGTGAAAGGCGCCGATCGACGCGCCGGCGGCCCAGATGGGGATGTCGTCCTTCTCGCAGTCCCTTCGGATCGCCGGCACCACCTCGTGCTTGACGTACTGGTGGAACTGGTGCTGCATCCACATGCGGTGCTCGGGGCTGCCCTCCTGATGGAACCAGACCCGACCCGCCACGCTGTCGCAGGAGTAGACCTTGATCCGACCGGCCGCGATCAGCGGCTCGAGCACGCGGATCACCTGCCAGCGCTCGATCTCCTCGGCGTCGCCTCCCGCCGTGGGGAAGATCAAGAGCGGCTGGCCGTAGTGGCCCCAGCGGGCCAGCGTCGCTTCGCGTGTGCAGGCGCTCGGAGCGCCACGTGGACTTCACGAACATGCGCCCGTCCTCATCGTCGCAGCCTCATTGTCGCACGTACCTCGGGTGGCCGGATAGCCATCACGCGCGCTGGTCCCGCCGCCAGCTTGGATGCGCTCCCAGAAGAGCTCCGTGAACCGCTCGACCTCGTGGGCCGGGAAGAGCGCGGCCACCTTCTGGCGGACGGCCTGCTTGGCCTCGTCGGTCCCGAAGTGCTCCCAGGCCACCTCGTCGAGGTGGGCGAGGTGCGTGGCGCAGAACTCCTCGAAGCGCTCGGTCTCGAAGCGCGCGTGCGGCAATGCACGCGTAGGCGTCGAGCCTCTCCTCGTAGCTCCGATCGCTCTTCGCGACGTCGTAGAAGGGCTGCCCAGTCGAGGTTCTTCTGCATCGGGCGCTTGGTCGCCGCGCAGAAGACGCTCCAGCGGATGTATGGCCTTCACGAGCCAGGGGAAGTGGTAGTGCAGGGACGTCACCTGCGAGTCCGGGCAGGGGTTGGCGAAGTCGATCGGGTACCAGGTCCCGTCCTTGCGCAGCGACTCGCAGCAGTTGAACTCCCAGCCGAAGAACGAGTTGATGGTCAGCGTGATCTCGCGGAGGTGGTCCTCCTCGTCGGGCTGATGAACCCGCGCTCCATCGTGTAGCGCTCGTGGAGCGGCGCGCTCGGATCGTAGAGCACGCAGTAGCACTGGGGCCCGAAGCCGATGCAGCGCACGAAGCGGTCGAAAGGCTGGACCGCGGCCTGCACGTGCATGACCGAGGTGCCGCTCTCCTCGTAGGCCTTCTTGCAGCGCCGCCTCGTCGTCGCACTTGGTGACCGCGCGCCAGCCGCCGCCGTCGTAGGGCTTCATGAACATCGGGTAGCCCAACGTCGGGCCGAGGCGACCGAGATCGAAGAGCTGCGCGTAGCGCGAGAGCGTGGGCTTCAGATCCGGGCTCGGCGCGTACTCCTTGGGCGGCACCATCCAGGTTTCCGGGATGGGCATCCCAAGCTTCATCATCGCCGCGTACGACGTGTGCTTCTCCATGGACTGGACCGACCATGGGTTGTTGAACACGTAGAGGTCGTCCATGATGACGGCCTTTTTGATCCACTCACGACTGGTGTGATACCAGTGGGTCAGCCGATCGATGACGACGTCGTACTTGCAGCCCTGACGGAGATCGAAGGGCTCGATGAAGACGCGCTCGACCTCGAAGCGGACCGTGTCTCCGCTCGATGGGGAGACGGAGGTCGAGGTCACGCATGATGGCCTCGTAGCAGGCAGGCCAGCAGATATCCGCGCCCAGAGAGAGCCCGATGTTGCGCACGATCTCGGCCATGAACGCCCTTACCTCATTCGTAGATCATCATCAGCGGACCGGGGAAGAGCCAGGAGAGCCCTTCCCGCGAACGATCCCGCCAGTTTTCCCAGTTGTGCCCGTCGCGCGCCTCGACGAAGCGGACCTGCATTCCGGTCGCATCGAGGAGCGGGACCAGGCACCGGTTCTCGTAGATCAGGGACTCGTAGACGCCGCAGCTCACGAACACGCGCTCGCTGACGGCGCCGGGCTCGTCCCGGAACGCGTTCACGAACTCGACCACCGGATCGAACAGCGGACCGCGGTGGTTGTGCTTGCCGATGTCGGTGAACGCGAACGATCCCGACTGGAGCAGGAGCCGGCCGCAGAAGCCCGGGAAGCGCCACGCGGTCGACAGGGAGGCCACGCCGCCGAAGCTCGCGCCCATGAGGCAGCGGCCCTGCGGCGTGCCCATCAGCGGGAGCTGCGCCTCGAGGTTCGGCACCAGCTCCTCGGTGAGGAAGCTCGCGTGCCGCGGGTCGGCCGCGTACTCGCGCAGGCGGTCGGGCGAGTCGACGAACGCGGCGACCACATCCGGGATCTCGAGGCGGTGGATCAGGTTGTCGAGGACGGTCTTCATCCCCGCGTAGCGCAGGTAGTCGGAGCCGTCGTGGACCACGAGGAGCGGGTAGCGGCGGCTGCGGCGGAAGCGCGCCGGCAGATAGAGGTAGCCCCCGCGGCGGCTGCCGAGCGCCTTGCTCTCGAACCCGAAGGGCTCGAGCGTGCCGCGGCGGGCCAGCGGATCGCGCCTGCGTCCACTCCGGCAACGCGTAGCCTTCGCCGGCCAGCACCGAGTTGGCGCCGAAGGGGTCGCGCGCTCGGTGCGGGTTGAGGGGATCCTCAATCCAGCGGCCGTGCTCGCCCTGGCGGAGCTCGAGCTTGTACTCGACGCGCGAGCCGGGCGGGATCTCGACCACCAGATACCAGAAGTCCGTGTTCGGTACGCGGGTCAGCGGCTGCGCGGACTCCAGCCCGTAGATCCAGTGCCGGAGGTGGATCGCGTCGGCTTCGCCGCGAAACACGAAGGTCGCGCTCGGTCCTTCGACGTGGGGGAAGCGCTTGCCCTCCATCCAGGCCTCGACGGCGCCCTGATCGGGGTGCGACGCGACCAGCTCGTGTACGGCCAGCTTCTTCACGACGCGCTCTCCTCGAAGGGAACGCACGTGCCGTCCGGAGAGAGGCGCGAGACCTCGGAAGGGCGAACCAAGCGCGGGTCCTCGAACGTGACGTGAGCGCGGGCGGGCAACGTCAGACAGAGCGCCGGCGCGAAGCGGCGGGCCAAGACACCGACGCGCTCGGGATCGTCGAGCCGGAGGCGCGTCTCCGGCTGCGGCAGGGGGACCACGCCGGGCACGAGCGCCAGCCCCCGGTCGAGCACCTCCGACGCGCCCGGTCCCTGGGGCGGGCTGTCGTGGAAGAGGACCACCCGCTCGCTGACCGCCATCGCGCCCGCCGACCAGGCGAAGACGGGCTGCGCGTCCAGCAGCTCGGCGATGCCGAAGAGGCGCAAGCGGTTGAGCAGGCTGGCGACGTGCCCGCCGGCGATGGCGATGGCGCCGCAGTCGCCGAGGATGCGCGCCAGCTCGCGCCGGTGCCGGGCGACCCAGGGTCGCTCGAAGGGCGTCGCCTCGGCCTCGAACTCCTCGTGTACGCGCTGGCACTGCCCGAGGTGGTACTCGTCCAAGAGCCGGATGGCGCCGAGCGAGGCCGCCTCCTCTTCCTCGAGGATCGCGGGCGGCGCGTTGCGCTGGAGGATGACGTGGTTGGCCGCCAGCTCGTGCTCGAGCCGGACGCGATAGAAGTCCTGCTTGTGGCGGAGGGTCTGCTGGCGCTTTCGGTGCAGCTTGGCCAGCTCTGCGTCCCGCGCGAAGACCTCCTCGGCCCGGCGGTGCAGGCGCAGATTGATCGAGCGGTTCTTCAGGTGCTCGTGCAGCTCCCCGTCCTCGCTCTCGCGCTCCTGCCAGCCCGCCGTCACCACGGCGATCAGACCCTGGACGCCGAGCGCCTCCACCGTCGATCGCAGCGAGGGATCGAAACGTTGAGCGCCGAGGAGGACGACTGCGCGCGGCGAAGCCATGAGCGTCAGGACGCGCGAACCTGCACCGTGCGGCCCACGAGCGTCGAGCATGCGGCGCAGCTCGTCGTAGTCGGGGTGCTTCATGCGGATCCAGGCATTCGCCATGTAGCCCGCCTCGACCGGCTGGGTCGGCGTGCCCGCGGGCGGCAGGTGCGCGTCGATGATCCACTGGCCGAACGCGCGCTCGATCTCCTCGACGCCCTCGTAGCCGGCGATGCGACCGTCGTGGTCGGGGCGGAGCGCGATGATGCCCGCGGAGAAGCGGCGTGAGAGCGACTGCGCGGGACGGCCGTGGACGACCGCCATCGCCCATTCACGGTAGATGTCGAAATCGTTTCCGGCGGCGTAGAGATCCCAGGCACGGACGCCCGGTGGGCGGCAACCGATCTCGCTGAACTTCAGCCCCTTGGGACCGAAGAACCACTCCATGTGCGTGGCGCCGGTCTCGATGCCGAGGGCGCCGACCACCTTGCGGCCCATCGCCTTGACCTCGTCGTAGCCGGGACCGTCGACGCGGTTGGTGCAGATGAACTGCGGGCTGATCCAGCGCGTCCGCATCGCCTCGAGCACGTTCGGGTAGTAGTGGCAGACGAACTCGTGCACGACGCGGCCGCCGATGCTGATCGTGTCCCAGAAGCCCTCGTGTCCCTCGATGAACTCCTCGACCGCGACGCTCCCGCCCTGTCCGACGCCGAACGCGGCCATGGCGTGCTCGAGCTCGCGTTCGTTCGTGCACTTGTAGGTGCCGGAGGCGCCGGCGGCGTCGCGCGGCTTCACGATGACGGGGAAGCCGATCTTGGCGCTGAAGAGCCGGATCTCGTCGGCGTCCTTGGAGCCCATCGACTGGGCGCAGGGCACGCCGGCTTCGCGCAGCGCGTCCTTCATGGCCGGCTTGTCGCGGCAGAGGAAGGTGGTGTGGACGCTGGTGCCGGGGATGCCGCAGGCCTCGCGCACCTGGGCGGCGGCCATCACGTGGGCCTCGACCACGGCCTCGAGGCGGTCGACGTGGACCTTCTCCTGGACCCAGCGGACCTTCCGTCTCGAGCTCGGCGGCGTTGGTGACGTTGCCAATCTGCTCGTAGTGGAAGAGCCAGTGGCGGAGCTGATCGTCGAGCGCTTCCTTGGGGCGCTCGCCGATGCCCGTGACGCGGGCGCCGACCGAGTGGAGCGCGCGGACGAACTCGCGCTGGTTGGCGGGGAAGCACGGCTCGATGAGTACGACGTCGACCGGCATGTAGATAGCTCGCAATCCTACCAGAGCAGCGCGTTGGACACGAGCGATTCGCTCAGGGTCTCGTCACTTCGTGGCGCTCCTGCTCTTCGTTCTCGAAGCGTCCGCGCGCGCCTCGGCTCGTCGGTGCTCGGTGCTCGGTGCTCGTTCGGTGGTTCGGTGCTCGGTGCTCGGTGCTCGGTGCTCGGTGCTCGTTCGGTGGTTGGGTGCTCGGTGCTCGGTGCTCGGTGCTCGGTGCTGCCGCGGGCCGCCTCTGCGCTACGGGTGCCCTCCTGCGGTCGGGCACACGTTCGGGGCGCGGGGCTGCCGCGGATGCTGGTCCGGCCGGGTGGGTCCGCTCGACGCGGGGACGTTCCGCCAGTTCGGGCGCGGACCGAAGGGAAAGACGCCCTTCGGTCCGAGCCCGAGGGTGGGCTCCAGAGTCCCCGCTTTCGAGCGGACCCACCCGGCCTACGGTGGTTCTTTCGACGGACGACGTGGGGTGCTCGGAACGCGGCACGCCGCACGCGCAAACGGCGCGCGCACGACATGCCTGGCTGCCGCGGGCTGCTCTCTCATCATGCGATCGGTGCTGCCGCGGATTGCGGTGCTTGCAGGGAGGTCGGCGATGCTTGCAGGGAGGTCGGCGATGCTTGCAGGGAGGTCGGCGATGCTTGCAGGGAGGCCCGCGGTGCTTTCCGGGGCGGCGATGGGGCTTGCCGGGAGGCCGGGTGCGCTCGCAGGGACGCCGCCGATGTTTGCCGGGAGGTCACGAGCGCGTGACGGGAGGTGGGGATCGCAGCTCGGGGGGCGGGGGTGGATCTCGGCGATGGGTTGGCCGTTTGCCGGGGCGGCGATGGGGCTTGCCGGGAGGCCGGGTGCGCTCGCAGGGACGACGCCGATGTTTGCCGGGAGGTCACGAGCGCGTGCCGGGGCGTGGGGATCGCAGCTCGGGGGGGCGGGGGTGGATCTCGGCGATGGGTTGGCCGTTTGCCGGGGCGGCGATGGGGCTTGCCGGGAGGCCGGGTGCGCTCGCAGGGACGACGCCGATGTTTGCCGGGAGGTCACGAGCGCGTGCCGGGGCGTGGGGATCGCAGCTCGGGGGGGCGGGGGTGGAATCTCGGGGATGGGTTGGCCGCTCGCCGGGGCGTCGATGGGGCTTGCCGGGAGGCCGGGTGCGCTCGCAGGGACGCCGGTCATGTTCGCCGGGAGGTCATGAGCGCGTGCCGGGAGGTGGGGATCGCAGCTCGGGACGGCGCGGGTGGATCTCGGCGAAGGGTCGGCCGCTCGCCGGGCGAGCGATGGTGCTTGCCGGGAGGCCGGGTGCGCTCGCAGGGACGCCGGTCATGTTCGCCGGGAGGTCATGAGCGCGTGCCGGGGCGTCGGTCGCGGAGCTCGGTTCGGCGAGGGTGGATTCGGCGAGGCAATCGGTGCTTGCCGGTTGGCTGGTGATGCTCGCCGGGAGAGCCCGAGCCCTGCCGGGGCGTCGGAGGCAGAGCGCGGTTCGGTGAGAGCGCTCTTTCGTGATGCCGTGGGTGCTCGCCAGGACGCTGGTCGGTGGGCCGATGGGTGTGCCAGTCGGAACGAGAGTCGAGGTGATGACTCGTCCCGGGCGCCGTCGCGTGAACGATGCGAGACGCGCGTCGACGACCGCGTGATGATGCGTGCTTCCCACGGAAGCTCCGGGCGGCTCCGTCGTCGCCCCGGTCGCCTCTGCATGGGTCGTCGCGTTGACCATGGCCGCGAAGCGCATGTCGGGCGCGCCCGCAGCGCGTCCGCTCGCGACCCTCAAGAGATATGGTTGTGTGAGGCGATGGTCGTTTGATAGGGTGGATCGCGAAGGGAGGGACACCGAGATGCCCCTTGATCTCGAAGCCATCGCGCCCGAGCAGCGCGACAAGTACATTCGTGTGGGCCGCCAGTACGGATCGGAGCTGGTGCTCGACCAGGCCGACGACACGGAGCGAGCGGTGGAGGCCTACGGCGCCGAGATAGCCCGGCGCGGCTTCGGCGCACGCGACGCCCAACGCCTGAAGGACGGCATCGCCGCCCAGCTCGAGGCCGGCACCCAGCGCGGCGCGGCGAAGGCCGAGGTCCGAATCGGCGACGGTCGGCTACGGCAAGGCCATGAAGCTCGGCAAGGAGGCGCGCCGCGAGGCCGACACCCTCCTCCGCAGCGCGCGCACCGATCTGGCGGAGGCCGGCGACCAAGAGGAAACGGTCAAGGCCATCGACATCACCCTCGCCGCCGTGAGCAGCGTGGGCAGCGACTCGCAGGCGCTGCGCGCTCAGCTCGACCGGATGCGCGCCACGCTCTCGCTCGACCCCGTCGTCGCCGCCTCGTCCGACCGCGGCGGTCCGGCGATCCTGGCCGACATCGACGCGGCGACCGCCGCCCTGCGAAGCGCGGAGGAGGTCCGGCCGGGCAAGCCGGGGACGCCGGCCGAGACGGAGAAGCTCGATCTCCTCGACGGCATCCTCATCGATCTGGTGCGCCGCGCGCGTCGCGCCGGACGCGCGGCGGCCAAGGCGCTGGGCAAGCCCGCCATCGCCGCCGCGTTCGAGCTGAACGCGCTCTACGGGCGACCCCGGCAGACCAGCGGCGGAGGCGCGGACCCGGCGCCCCAGAGCTGAGCGTCGACGTCGGCCCGTCGTCGAGTCCGGCATCCGGTGGTAGGCTGAGTCATGGCTTCGACACACGTGGGATTGTTCGCTTGCCTCGCCGCGCTCGCAGTGTCCGGTTGTGATCCCGAGTCATTCTCACTCCGGCGGAGGCCGACGCAGCGACCGTCAGCATCCCGGATTCCTGGTCCGTTCCCTACAGCTGCGTCCTCAGACGGGCTCGCCCGTCCGGGGCCTGTCTCCTTACGTCGGGGCCGCGCGGACTCGCTTCGGGGTCGACGCCGACGCGGTGGGGGCGTGCGTCCCCGGCCACGACGGCGAGTGCGCGTGGGCGGACTCCTGCGGCCTCACGCCAGCGGATGCCTCCGCCTGCCACTGCGGTTCCAGCCCAGCCTGCACGGGCGGCCAAATCTGCGAGATTCGCGCGGACGGAACGGCGCAGTGCGTGTCGCCCAACGGCCACCTCGGTGACCTGCCGGATACCTGCGCTCCGAGCGGTGCCGCGGCCACCTGGCCGATTCAGGAGTACGACACCTCGATTGTGCCGCGCTACGAGTGGTGCTTGCACGTCGCACAACAGAGCTTCGGGGTCGACTCGTTCGCGCTTGCGTCCCCCGTCTCGGCGGACGGCAACGAGTGCGGTTGGGCGACTCGATGCGACGAGACTGCGAGCGGTCAACCGTGCTACTGCGGGGACGAGCCCGCGTGCACGGGAGGCGCGATCTGCGAGCTCGACCGGGACGCCAGACCGCACTGCATCCAGCCCTGCCCGTGAGGTCCGGCGTCGCCGGGCGAACCGACCCAGGTGCGCGGGGCCGAACCAGCCTGCGATCGAGATGGCGCTCTCGCGGCGTCCCCACCGCCCCAGGTGTCCAGCCAGCGAGCGCGGCGTGTGCAGAGAGCCCCCCGCCGTGGGGACCGCCCCTTTGGATCAGCCCGGGGCGATGTCCGCGTAGAGCGTCTCGTACTCGCGGACGCGCCTTTGCCAGCTGAGGTCTTCGCGCATGCCGTTCTGTTGCAGGCGGCGCCAGGCGCTGCGGTCGCCCCATTGTTCGAGGGCGTAGCGGATGGCCCAGGTGAAGCCGCGGGCGTCGAAGTGGTCGAAGACGAAGCCGTTGCCGCGGCGGCCGTCAAAGAGGTGGACGGTGTCGGCCAGGCCGCCGGTCTTGTGGACGATGGGCGCGGTGCCGTAGGCCAGGCTGTAGAGCTGGTTCAGGCCGCAGGGCTCGTAGCGCGAGGGCATGAGGAACATGTCGCTGCCCGCTTCGATGAGGTGCGCGAGCGGCTCGCTGAAGGTGTTCCGGAAAGCGACTTTGTGCGGCGCCAACCGCGACAAATGACCGAAGAGCTCTTCGTACTTGGGCTCGCCGCTGCCGAGCACGACGAGCTGGGCGTCTCGCTGCGAGAGGAGCGCCGGCAGGACGTCGAAGCAGAGGTCGAAGCCTTTCTGCCAGGCCAGCCGCGAGACGATGCCGAAGAGGGGGACGCCGGGCCGGTAGGGGAGGCCCAGGCTGCGCAATAGATATTGTTTGTTCTGCTCTTTGCCGGTGAGGTCGTCCGCCGAGTAGTGGAAGGGCAAGAGCGGGTCGCGCGTCGGGCTCCATTCACTCTCGTCGATGCCGTTCAGGATGCCGAAGAGGACGTCGCGCCGCGCTCGGAGGAAGGGGTCGAGGCCGACGCCGTGCTCGGGGGTGGTGATCTCCCGCGCGTAGGTCGGGCTGACGGTGGTGATGGCGTTCGCGTAGAGGATGCCGCTCAAGAGAAACGAGAGGCGGCCCTCGTTCAATTGGTCTTGATGGAAGTGGTCGCGCGCTTCTTCGAGCCCGATGTCGGCCAGGACGTCGGCGCCGAATGTCCCCTGGTGGCCGATGTTGTGGATGGTCAGCACGGTCTTCGTGGACGCGAAGAGGCGGTCCCAGGCGAAGGTGGTGCGGAGCGCCAGCGGGACGAGCGCGGTCGGCCAGTCGTTGGCGTGGACGATGTCGGGCGCGAAGCGGAGCTGCTGGGCGATGCGGAGCGCGGCCATGCCGAGGAAGGCGAAGCGGATGTGCTCGTCGCCGTCCTGGGTGTAGATGCCGGGCCGGTCGTAGAGGGGCGGGCAGTGGACGAAGTAGACCGGGACGTCGGTGCCCGGGAGCGTCGATTGCAGGGTGGCGAAGCGGAAACGGCGGGGGCCGAGCTGGGTCTCGAGCGGCGGGATGATCGGCTCTACGGCGTGGCCGCCTTCGCGCACGCGCCGGTAGTAGGGGAGCACGACGCGGACGTCGTGGCCCTGGGCGCGCAGCGCTTTCGGGAGCGCCGAGGAGACGTCGCCCAGCCCGCCGGTCTTGGCGAAGGGGGCGACCTCGGACGAGACGAAGAGCACGCGCATCGGTTCGGGATTCTCCTCGCGGTCAGGCGCCGCAAATCAACGTTTGGTTCTGGGTGTGGGTTCGAGTTGGCGGCGCTCGCCGGACGCGCGGGCGGCGCCGGCGAAGGTTCGTGCCCATGCCGGCGGGCGGACCCTCCGGACGAGCCCGCGGCGGCGACGATTCGGTCGCGTATGCGTGCTGCGCGCGCTCGGTCTCGAGGATGGTCGTCAGCGCCGCCTGCCCCGCTCGGGCCGAGAGGTCCGCGGTGACTCTTCGCTCGTTCATGCGTACTGCACGCGCACGGTCTCGATGATGGTCTTCAACGCGGCGCGCACGAGGTCGGTGTCCCGGTCGCGCACGATGGCGTAGCCGTCGCCCTCGTAGCTGTCGCTCTTGGGCGCGCCGATGGTCGGGAGCTTGGCCTCTTCGACGAAGCGGCGGACGCGTTGGTTGGCTTCGTCCACTCCGTCGAGGCGCGCCACGCGGCCGCGGCCCATCCCGCGCAGGAACGCGCAGCCGACCGACCAGCGCCGCTCCCAGGGGCCGTCGAACGCGCCGTCGATCACCGCCCGGGCCCACGCGACGTAGGGGTCGATGTCGTAGGCGAGGCCGATCATGCGGGTGATGTTCGCGCCCGGCGGCCGCTGCGCGATCTCCCCGATGGCGATCGAGCCGTCCTGGCGACGGAACCACTCCATGTGGGTGAAGCCGTCTCGCAGGCCGAGCGCTTCGATGGCGCGCACGCCGACCCGCTTCACCTCGGTGTACTCGGCGCCGTCGACGGAGCGCGGGAGCAGGCAGCACCACTGGACCCACGGGTTCTCGAGGACCTCGAGCGGCGTCGGGAGGTAGTGGGAGATGGACGCGACCCGCGGGGCGCCGCCGACGGTGATGGTGTCGAAGCTGCCCTCTTGGCCCAGGAGGAATTCCTCGGCGAGCACGGGGTTGTCTCGGCTCGCGCGCATGCCGGCCACGGCCCGGCGCAGCTCGTCCAGCGAGCGCACGCGGAAGGTGGCCTTGGCGCCCATCCCGGCCGGCGGCTTGAGCACCATGGGGAAGCCGACCTCGCGGACGAAGTCGTCCGCGTCGCGCTCCGAGGTGAGCAGCCGGTGGTGCGCGACGGGCAGGCCGGCGTCGCGCAGGCGAACCTTCATCCGCGCCTTGTCGCGGAAGAGATCGGCCGTGTCCGGATCGGTGCCCGGTACGCCGAAGTGGGCGCGGGCCATGGCGATCTGGACCTGGAGCGGCTCGAGCACGCCGACGATGCGGTGCGGCTGGCCGTGCCGCTGCCGGAGCACGCCGACGGCCTCGATGAGGTCGCGCGCCGACAGGCCGTCCGTCACGCGGACGACGTCGGCGAAGACGCGGCGGTCGAGGCCTCTCGGCTCTTCCTGCACGACGCCGAGCAGCGCGACGCCCGGCAGGCGGGCGGCGGCGCGCGCGAAGCGCATGGTGGTCTCGAGGGGGAAGGGCGCGGCAAAAACGACGGGGCGCATGGAAGGGGCTGATCCTACCGCGAGCCCGAGCGGCGCGGGGCAACAATCGCACGGCCTGCTGCACGGAGACTCTCCCCGGCGGGCCGGAGGCGGTGATAGCGTTCGCCATCCACATGCGCGTCGTCTTCTTCTCCCCCACCTATCCCCCCGAGATGCAGCAGTACACCCGCGGCCTGGCCGAGGTCGGGGCCGAGGTGTACGGCGTCGGCGATACGCCGCGGCAGATGCTGCCGGCGAGCGTGAAGCCCTACCTGAAGGACTACCTCGCCGTCCCGCGGATCATGGACGAGGACGACGTGATGGATCGGGTCAGCGCGTGGCTGCGCGGGCGCTCCGTCGATCGCGTGCTCGCGAACTGGGAGCCGCTGGTGATCCTGGCGGCGCGGCTGCGCGAGCGCTGGGGCATGCCCGGCATGAGCGTCGACACGGTGCGGGGCTTCCGCGACAAGCAGCTCATGAAGGAGCGGGTGGCCGCGGCCGGGCTCAGGGTGCCCCGCTCGGCGCGGGTGACGACGGCCGAGGAGGTGTGGGAGGCGGCGGAGCGCATCGGCTACCCGCTCGTGTTCAAGCCCATCGCGGGCGCCGGGAGCGCCGACACCTATCGCGCCGACGACGCCGCCGGGTTGAAGGCGGTGCTGACCCGCACCCAGCGCGTCACCGAGGCCAGCGTCGAGGAGTACATCACCGGCGAGGAGCTCACCTACGACACCGTGTCGGTGGACGGAAAGCCGCGCTACGAGAACGTCGCGCACTATCTGCCCAAGCCGATCGAGGCCCGGAGCGAGGAGTGGATCAGCCCGGTGATCATCACGGTGCGCGACCTCGCTCAGCCGAAGACGCAGAAGGGCATCGCGCTCGGGCGAGAGGTGCTGAGCGCGCTCGGGATGGGCGACGGCTTCACCCACATGGAGTGGTTCTACACGCCCAAGGGCGAGGCGGTCTTCGGCGAGATCGGGTGCCGTCCGGGAGGTGGTCGCATCGTCGATCAGATGAACTTCACCGGCGACATCGACCTCTTCCGCGAGTGGGCCCGAGTGGCCTGCTGGAGGAGCTTCGAGGCGCCCACCGAGCGCAAGTACAACTGCGGGATCATCTTCAAGCGGGCCATCGGTCAGGGTCGGATCACGCGCATCCAGGGGCTGCGGAGCTACATGCAGCGCTTCGGCCGTTGGGTGGTGGAGGAGGATCTCTCGCGGCCCGGGACGCCACGGCGGGACTGGACGCAGACGCTCCTGAGCGACGGCTGGATCACGGTCCGCCATCCCGATTGGGACGAGGCGAAGCGCATGTCCTTCGCCGCTGCCACCGACGTCACGCTCTACGCGGAGTAGCGTGCGCGGAGATTTCAGCGGCGCGGGGATTCAGCGCGGCGGGGTCCAGTCGCCGGTGCATCCGCGGCGATAGAAGTCTTCGTCCATCTCTGCCGCGTCGGTGACGCGATACAGCGCCTCGTCGTCGAAGCGCCGGCAGGGAACGTGCTGGCCACTCGATCCGGCCGGACAGGTCTGAATTCGGATTTCGACGAGCGGATGGGCGGGTCGCTCCGCTTCGCAGCTCGGGGTCGACTGCTGCGTCTCGTGCCGGTCGCTCTCCCCCCCGGCCTGTCCTCCGCTGTTCCGCAAGCGCAGGGTGGGGCGGAGGACGATCCCGCTTTCGGATGTGACCCATGCGCCGACCTCCATGGTCCAGCCGGATCGACCGCGGACGTAGGTGCCGTCGGCGCGCAGCCAGAGGGCGGAGCGGGGCGCGAAGTCCGTGCCCATCGCACCGGGATTCGGTCCGGTCTCGGTCTGCCAGTAGCCGACCAACGCCCGCGCGGCGTCGCTGTCTCGGCTGCAGACGACGGGGCCGGCGCCAGCGTCGTAGTAGAGGACGTGGCCCTGCGCGTCCACGAGCACGTCGTACAGGTAGCCGAGCGGGACGAGGCCGTGTTCGGTCGAACCGCTCGTCGCTCCGGGCACCGTCGCCAGGCTCATGGTGCGGCCCGGGGCGAGCTGAGTCGTGCAGATGTCGCAGGGGCGCCCGGAGATGCAGGGGCGAAGCGCTCGCAGCGCGGCACGGGTCCGCAGGTGCTCGGGGGAGTAGTACTCGTCCTCGCTCATCGGGAGCCGAGCGCGGGGGCCTCCGAGCTGCGAATGGGCGGGCGCGGGGGGCGGCGCCGGAGGCCGCGCGGTCGCCCACGAGAGCCCCTCGAGGGGGTGCGATCCCGGGCCCGGCCTCTGCGGCGCCGGCGCGGAGCGAGCGGTTGTCGGCTCGGTGGGTCGGGAGGCTGCGGCGTGCCCCGTTCCACACGCCACGAGGAGCAAAGGCGCCCACACCCACCGGAGCGCGGCGCGTGTCCGGATGTGGCGGGTGACGCTGTGGAGGAGGGACACGTCGTGCGGCGCTTTCCGGCGGGACGGGTTCGGAGAGGTATGGGCAGCATACCGCCAGGCTTCCCGTGCGCGCTCGACGCTGGCGGTCCGGCGCGTCGGAGGTCAGCGGCAGCGGCGATCTCGCGGGTCGCGCCCCGTCACTCGGCGGCCGGGCGGACGGTACGGGAAGGTACGGATGGCACGTCGCCAGGCTCCCCGTGCGCGATCGCCGCTCGCGGTTCGGTGGGTCGGGCTCCCGCGATGTCGCGGGTCGTGCTGCGTCGATGTCCAGAGGGGCGCTGTCCGCCGGGATGTCCCGCGTTGCGCGGCTCTCGAGCTGGCGCCGGCCGGCCCGGCCGTGATGGTGCCCGCGCCCCGCGATCGTGGCTGTCGCCCACGCTCGTGGCTGCGCGCCACGCTCGCGGCCCGTGACGCGCTTCGCGCCGGGGCGCGGGCGCTCGCTTTGCATTGGCGGCATCCATGAACCTGCTGCGTCCCGTCGCGCGCTTCGCCCATCGGCATCGGTGGCCGACCTCGGTGGCGTTCCTCGCTCTCATCGCGATCACGCTGGCGTACGGGATCGGTGCGACCTCGACCTTGACCACCGGCGGGTTCGAGGACCCGGGGAGCGAGTCGGCCGAGGCCGCGCGCGTCCTGGAAGAGACCTTTGGCCAGCGATCGCCGGACGTCGTGGTCATGTACTCGAGCGCGAGCGCCAACTATCGGGACCCCGCGTTCCGCGACCGGGTGCGTCCGGTGCTCGAGCGCCTGGCCGCCACGCCCGAGGTGGAAGACCTCGCCTCGCCCTACGGTTCGGCCGGACCGGCGCTGGTCTCGCGCGACGGTCACGCCGTCCTGGTGACGTTCGCGTTGAGGGGCGACCCGGCGCAGCAGCAGGAGACGTACCGGCGCCTCGAGCCGACGCTCCGACCGACCGGCCTCCGGACCCGGATGGGCGGCGCGGTTCCGTCCAACGATCAGGCGCAGGGCGCGGCGGCGCGAGACCTCGAGCGCGGGGAGTGGATCGCGCTGCCGATCGTGGCCGTGCTCCTGGTGATCTTCTTCCGCGGCGTCGTCGCCGCCGCCGTGCCGCTCTTGGTCGGCGCGTTCGCGGTGGGCGCGGCGCTGAGCTGGATTCGTCTCTTGGCGGGCGTCACGGAGGTGTCGATCTTCGCGGTCGACATCGTCTCGTTCGTCGGCCTCGGCATCGCCATCGACTACTCGCTCTTCCTGACCAGCCGCTTCCGCGAGGAGCTACGTGCGGGCTGCACGGTCTCCTCGGCGGTGGAGCGGAGTTTGGGCACGGCGGGGCGGACGATCGCCTACTCCGGGCTGATCGTCGGCATCAGCCTGCTCGGTCTGTTGGCGTTCCCGATCGTGCTCTTGCGGAGCGTGGCCATCGCCGGGCTGCTGGTGGTGGCGATGGCGCTGGTGGCGACGCTCGTCTTCTTGCCCGCCGTACTGGCCGCCCTCGGCTCGCGCATCGAGTGGCTGCGCATCGGCCGCGCTCGCCCTCCCGCCGGCCGCGGGCACTGGCAGCGCCTGGCCCGCTTCGTCATGCGGGCGCCGATCAGCATCACGGTGCTGACGACGGCGCTGCTCCTCCTGCTCGGCGCGCCCTTCTTGCGCCTCGAGGAGTCGGTCGGCGGGCCCGGGATCCTCCCGCCTTCGGCCGAGGGACGGGAGGTGGCGGAGGCGCTGGCGTCGCCGCGCTTTCCGGCCGGGCGGGCCAGCCCGATCCCCGTCGTGGTGGTGACCGACGAGCCGGTGCTCACGCAGAGTGGGCTCGAGGCGCTCGAGCGCTACGCCGACGACATCGCGTCGCTGCCCGGGGTGACGCACGTCGACGCCGTGGTCGGTGGCGGTTCGCCGCGGACGGTCGCGCAGGTGCTGGCGATCGCGGAGAGCGCGCCGGGAGCGCTCGCGACGGGTGTGTCCGGACACCGCACGGTGCTGAGCGTGGCCACCCGCGCGCCGACCGAGTCGGACGCGCAGATGCACCTCGTCACGCAAATTCGCGGTCTCGAGATACGGGGCGTGGATCGCGCGATGGTGGGCGGCGCCTCGGCGAAGAACCTCGACTTGAGAGACGCCATCTCGCGCCGGCTCCCGGCGGCGCTGGCGTTCATCGTGGTCGTCACCTTCGTCTTGCTCTTCTTGGCGTTCGGCTCGCTGGTGATGCCGCTCAAGGCCATCGTCATGAACGTGCTCTCGCTCTCGGCCGGCTTCGGCGCGCTGGTGCTGATCTTCCAGGACGGCACCCTGGAGGGCGTGCTCGGGTACCAGTCCACCGGCACGGTCGACGTCACGGTGCCGGTGACGATGTTCGCGGTGCTCTTCGGGCTGGCGATGGACTACGAGCTCTTCCTGCTCAGCCGCATTCGCGAGGAGTACGACCGCGTGCAGGACAACGCGGCCAGCATCGCGTTCGGGATCGAGCAGTCGGGCACGATCATCACCCGCGCCGCGCTCTTGCTGGTCGCCGTGATGCTCGGCTTCGTCACCGCCGACATGCTGCTCATCAAGGAGCTGGGCGTCGGGATGATCATCGCCATCGTGGTGGACGTGACCATCGTCCGCGGGCTCCTGGTCCCCGCGACCATGAAGCTCCTCGGTCACTACAACTGGTGGGCGCCCGGGCCGCTGTCGCGCCTATGGGCGCGTTTCGGTCTCGGCCGCGAAGAGGCGCACGCATAGCGCCTTCCGCGGTGCGCGTGTCACCGCGTCAGGCTTCGCTGTCCGCAGGTGCGAGGTAGGCCATCACGCGCTGGCCGATGATGAGCTCGTCGACGTGCCCGAGATCGACGACGACTTCGAGGATCTTGGTGTCGATGCGCTCGGTGGGCTCGTCGGTGCGGACGTTCTTGCGGCCCATGCGGCGGGCGATGGTGATCACATGGCCTTCGAAGCGCCGCCCCGGCAGGGCGTCCACGACGATCAGCGCCCGCGCGCCGTCCGCCATCCGCGCCACGTCGCGCTCGTCCACATCGACCCGCGCATGCAGCGTCGACGTGTCGCCCAACACGATCACGGGCTCGGCGCCGCCCGGCTGCACGTACTCGCCGACGCGGTAGTGGACCTCCAGGATCTCGCCGCCGATCGGAGCCACGATCTGCCGCTGGGCGAGCTGCGCGCGCGTTTGGTCCCGCCGCGCGATGGCCGCCTGGAGCTGCGCCGCCGCCACGCGCACGTCGATGGGCCGCCCACGCATGCCGGCGCGCCGCCGCGCCTCCGCGGTCTCCGCCGTCAGTCGGTCCGCCTCGGCCTGCCGCCGCGCGCGATCGAGCTCGTCCTGCGTGACGCCGCCGCCCGACGCCGCCGCTTCGAGCCTGGAGAAGATGCCGGCGGACAGCTCCGCACGCGCCCGCGCCGCCGCCGCGTCGCCGGTGAGCGCCTCCAGAATCCTCGGTTCGGACGCCGGCACGCGTGCGCCGGAGCTGGGCCTGCGCCGTCTCGACGTCGGCCTCCGCCGCCGCCAGCGCGGCTCGCTCCGCGTCGCTCTCCAGCTCCACCAAGAGCGCGCCGGCCTCCACCGTGTCGCCCTCGTTCACGTGGACGGACCCGATGCGGCCGGGGACCGCCGGGCCGAGCCGGCTCTCCGGCTGCACGGGCTCGATGACGCCGAGTCCGCCGATCCAATCGCCTTCGGGCCGAGTCACCCGCAGGTCGTCGCCGGGACCGACGGCGGGCAGGTCACGCTGGGCCGCCTGTCGGTCCGAAGGTCGCGGGCTGGTGGCCGGACCGGCGAGCGCGGTCCGCACGATGGCGGCGAACATCGCCACCAAGGCGAGCGCCAAGAGCGCGCCCTTGGAGCGCGAAAGCAGCTTCTTCATGTGAGCTCTCCCCCGGACGGCGCGTCCACGATGTGGCCGTCCTCGATGTGCACGATTCGATCGGCGAGGTGGAAGATGCGGTTGTCGTGGGTGACGATCACGACCGTGTGCGAGAGCTCCTTCGCGAGGTCCCGCAGGAGATTCGTCACCATGAGCCCCGAGTGCGCGTCGAGGCTGGCGGTGGGCTCGTCGGCGAGGATGATCGGGGGCCGGCCGGCCAACGCCCGCGCGACGGCGACCCTCTGCCGCTGTCCGCCCGACATCTTCTCGGGGTTTCGATCCGCGAACTCCGCCAGCCCGACCCGTTCCAGCATCGTGCTGGCCTCTTCGCGGGCCTCGCGCGCCGTGTAGCCGCGCAAACGCAGGGGCAGGGCCACGTTGTCGCGCGCGCTCAGCGACGCCATCAGGTTGTGGCCCTGGAAGATGAAGCCGATGTAGCGGAGGCGGAGCGCCGGCAGCTCCCTCTCCTTGCGGCCGGAGATGGGCTCGCCGTGGATGCGGACCTCGCCGCCCGTCGCAGTGAGCACGCAGCCGAGGATGGACAGGAGCGTGGTCTTCCCGCTGCCCGAGGGCCCCGCCAGCATCACCAGCTCACCCTTCTGCACCGCGAAGTCCACGCCGCGCAGCGCCCGGTACGCGAGCTCGCCGCGCCCGTACACCTTGGTCACGTCCGTGGCTTCGATCGCGAGCTCGCTCATCGGAACACCAACCCGGGCTCGATGTTGCGCACGCGGAGCACGGCCAGCGCGGAGGCGAAGACGCAGAGGAGCGCCATCACGCCGTAGCTGCCGAAGACGATCTCGGGCGGCAGGACCAATGTGAGGTTCGCCGATCGGATCCCTTCGGCCATCCGCGTACCGAGGAAGAGGCCGATGGTGGTCCCGATCAGCGCGTAGAGGAGCGCCTGGACGATCAGCAGCTTGGTGACGTCGAAGGTCGTCGCGCCCATCGCCTTGAGCGTCCCGAGCTCGCGCACGTTGTCGACGACGGCCGAGAACATCGAGAGCGCCACGATCACGAAGCCGACGATGAGCGCGAACGCGGTCGAGGTGCCGAAGGTGATCCCGAGCTGCGCCGCGACCAGCGCGTGCACCACGGCGTCGTGGAACTCGGTCTTGGTCATCACCTCGACGTCGGAGCCGAGCCGCGCCTCGAGCGCTCGCTTCACCGAGAGCGGGTCGGCGCCGTCGCGAAGGCCGACGAGGACGAAGCTCGTCTGGTCCTCCGGCACGTGGAGGATCCCGCGCGCCGTCTCGTAGTTGGCGAAGGCGTAGCCGGGTCCGAAGGGGACGAGGCCCCAGGTGAAGCCGCCGGTCACGACGCGCCGACCCGAGAGCTCGCGCACGCTGCCGAGGTTCAGGTCGCCGAGATCGTGCCGCTTCACGTCCTCGAAGATCAGCACGTCCGGATCGGCGATGGCGTCCGCGTCACCCACCACCAGGTTCCAGGGGCCGCCGGCCATCCGCGGCAGCTTCGTGCCCACCAACGTGACCGGCTCGGTGCCGCCGTCGGGACGCTGCATCGCGGCGCCGCCCATCAAGAGCGGCTCCGCCCACGCGACGCCTTCGATGGTCCGCGCCGAGACCAACGCCGAGAGCGCGATCCGCGAGCCGGCCGTGGCCGACTCGGTGGAGGGGGGCGTGATCCAGAGGTCCGTCTCGGTGGCGTCGACGAACTGCGTGTTCTTGTAGAGGAGCCCGAGGAAGGTCCCGAGCTGCTGCACCATCAGCACGGTCGCGAAGATCACGCCGAGGAGCGTGCCGGCCAGCTTGGCCCGGTCGTGGAACATCATGCTCACGCCGAGCCGCGCCATCGGCCCCCAGTGGGAGCTCTTGCGCTTGACGGCGGTCTGCACGCTGCGGGCGGGCGCGTTCACGGTCCCACCCCCAATCGGGGTGGCAGCCCGGCGCGGAGCCTGAGCGTGAGCCGCGCCACACGCAGATCGGCGTTCGCCTGGACCCGGGAGACGCGGGCGCTCGCCAGATCGCGCTCCGATTGGCTCAAGTCGAGCTGCGTCCCGGTCCCGGCGGCGAAGCGCGCTCGTGCCGCGGTGGCGGCGGCGTCGCTGGCCTCTTCCGCCACCTGCGCCGCACGCGCCCGCTCGATCAGCGAGCGAACCCGATGCCACTGCTCGTAGATGGCCGTCCGCGCGTTCTCGCGGGCGCGCTCGGCCTCCACCATGGCGCGATCGAGGACGCGCGCCGAGGTGTCGAGCGCCGCGGGCCGCGCGAAGTCGAGCTGCCACTGCAGGCTGATCCCGAGCGCCCACAGCGTGGTCGGCCCGAACCCGGCGGCGTTGGTGTAGCGCTCGCTCGCGCTGCCCGTGAGGATCGGCAGGAGGGCTTGCCACGCGGCCTCGCGATCGGCCTCGGCGGCCTGAACGTCCTGGTCGGTCGCGCGCACGGTCGGCGCGTCGCCCGCCCGCCGCAGCCACGCGTCGAGCGGTGCCTCGGCTCGCAGCGCGTCCTCGAGCCCGACCTGGCCGCCGGCCGGCGGCAGCCCTGTCAGCACCTCGAGCTGTCGCGTCGCCAGCGCCTCGTCGAGCTCCGCCTCGGCGAGGGTCTGCTGCGCGCGGGCGAGATCGGCGCGGCTCCGATGCAGGTCGACCTCCGACGCGAGCCCCGCCGCCGCCCGCGAGCGAACCACGCCGAGGTTCTCCTCCGCGGTGGCGATGGTCTGCCGCGCGGACTCGATGACGGCTCGCGCGGCGACCAGCCGGTAGTAGGTCGCGATCACCTGTGCGCCGACGTCGGTCGCGGCCGCGGCCAAGCGCGCCTGCGCGGCGTCCGTCCTTTGCTCGGCGGCGAAGAAGCGCGACCACGCGCCGACGTCGATGATGGGCACGTCGAGCTGAACCCGCGCGTCCACCTGGTTCTGCGCGGTGATCGTCGCGCTCTGCAGCGAGCCCGTCGTCGGGTCGGGGAACTGCGCGACGATGGCCCGCTGGTTGTGGGTGTAGCTCGCGCTCGCGGTCAACGAAGGCAAGAGCGCGCCTCGCGCTTGGTCGGCCTGACTGCCCGACTCGGCCAAGCTGGCCCGCGCCGAGCGCGTGTCGAACGAGCGGTCGACCGCCGAGCGCAAGAAGCGCTGAAGCGGTTGCTGCGCCGACGCGGTGGCGGCGCTGCTCGCGAGCAAGGCGATGACGATCGCGATCTTTCGTGAGCTTGGGCTCACAAATCGCGCAAGATGCGGCACGTCGAGTCCTCCCATCGCTCGATCAGCCTTTCTTCTTCGGCCGGGGCGGCGCGATGCCGTCCCAGAGCAGGTCGATCACGCCGCGCACGTAGGCCTCCGCGCCGAGCGGCCGCGGGTCGTGCGCGCCGATGGTGATCTCCCAGCTCACGTGGTTGAAGAGCGCGCCCAAGAAGAGCCGGGCCACGATTTCGGTGTCGCAACCCTCGCGCATGCGTCCGAGCCTCCGCTCGGCCTCGAAGAACGCCTCGATGCGGCGGCGCGCGACGAAGGGTGGGGCGTCCCGCCGGGCGTGCACCGTGGGCGTCTCTGCATCGCGCGTGTTCGACCAGCTCATCATGATCAGCGGCATCAGCTTCCGGAAGAAGCGGACGGCGGCCATCCCGATCTCGAAGAGGTGCGTACGGAGGTCGCCCCGCCCGATTCGCGCGTCGAGATCCGCGAGCCAACCGATCTCGTCCGGCGAG
Organism: uncultured Pseudomonadota bacterium; assembly: GCA_963832725.1. Lineage (GTDB taxonomy): Bacteria > Myxococcota_A > Polyangia > Polyangiales > Sandaracinaceae > JAEZBP01. The sequence goes on along the minus strand of CAWHVG010000001.1, from coordinate 1,358,210 downwards.
AGCTCGGCCTGCATCGACTTGCGGAAGAGCTCGTCCTTGGTGCCGAAGCGCTTGAACACCAGCGCCTCCGACACGCCCGCCCGGTGCGCGACGTCCACCGCGGTGGCGCGGATGCCGTGATCGAGAAAGACCGCCCGGGCGTGCCGGAGCAGCTCCTCGTCCGTGATGGAGGGAGGTCGAGCCATGAGGAAGTAGATCGTGAGCTGAGGCTCACTCATGGGGCGACCGCGTGCGGAGCGCAACCCCGTATCGGTCACGCAGGGCTCTCCGTGGCATGGCCGGCGATCGCGGACGCGGCGTGCACCCGCCTGCTCGGCCGTGAGTCGCGCTCAGCGATGCTCGGCGAGGAACGCCCGGGCCCGGGTCATCTCCTCGGGGCTCAAGGTCAGGCCGAGGTGCGTCAGGGCGGGGGCGGTTGCGCGGAAGACGCGGCGGTTCTCGTAGCCCGCCTCGCGCACGATGCGCTCGAGCTGCATGAGGATCGTCGCGTTGCTCGGCGACACCAGGATCGCGATGCGCGCGAGGCGCGAGTTCATGTCCTGGAAGAGCTCGATCAGCCTGTCCGCGGCCGCCTGCGGGTAGATGCGGACGGGGCGGTGGTCGGCGCATAGAACGGGCGGCCGATCGCGCGGGTGGCGCCGCACCTCTTGGGCGAGCGTCGCGCTGTAGGCGTCCGTCTCTTCTCGGTCGTTCAGCTCGAAGACACGGGCTTCGATCAGCCGGCCCACGCGGGTCTCGATCGTGTACTGCGCCGTCGACATGGGCCCTCGATCGTAGGGCGGGGAGTGCACCGCGTCGAGCGTTCACCATGGCTTTCGAGGCACCGGAACCGAGTCGTTGCATGATTGCCGAGTGACTGAAGTCGAGGCTCGACATGATCGATGACGTCCCTCGGCGGGGACGGTCGAACAGACGCACTGGATGCTGATGGCGCCGGACGGGCGTTTCAGGGCGAGGCGCTCCGACGAGTCGATGCCCAGCATCGGCGAGGAGGAGCAACGCGGCCCTGGAGCGTCGGGACAAACCATCTCCCCTTCTGCCGGGATGGATCTCGCACTAGGGTCGAGCACGATGCACCCGGAGCTCCCGCCGGCGATCGGGCCCTATCGGCCCGTCGAGATGCTCGCCGAGGGCGGGATGGCGCGCGTCGCCGTGGCCCGGCACGACGCGGGGTGGGTGGCGCTCAAGCTGATCCGGCCCGAGCTCACGGACGACGACGAGTACACGACGATGTTCCTCGACGAGGCGCGCATCAACTCGCGCGTGGAGCATCCTAACGTGGTCGGCGTGGTGGACTACGGTCGCTGCGAGCGCACGCAGATCGTCTTCATGGCGATGGAGCTCGTGCTGGGCGCGACGCTCGCGGAGGTGGCCCGTTCGCGGGCCGAGCCTCTGCCGACCGGGCTGGTGCTCTCGCTCGTGGCCCAGGCCGCAGACGGCCTCGCGGCGGCCCACACGGCGAGGGCGGAAGACGGGACACCGCTCGACGTGGTGCACCGAGACGTCTCGCCGCAGAACCTCCTGGTCGGTTTCGACGGGCGCTTGCGCGTGTCCGACTTCGGCGTGGCGCGGGCCTCGCAGCGGGCTACGCGGACCAAGACGGGACAGTTCAAGGGCAAGCTCCGGTACTGCGCGCCGGAGCAGGCGCTGGGCGGCACCGTCGATCGCGCCTCCGACGTGTTCGCGCTGGGGATCGTGGCCTGGGAGCTGCTGGCGGACCGGGGTCTGTTCGATGGCCGGACGCCGTTCGAGACGCTCGACGCCATCATGAACACGCCCATCCGCCGGACCGGTCGCCTGCGCGATGACCTGCCCGAAGACGCGGCCACGGTGCTCGACGCGATGCTCGCCCGCGAGCGGGGGGCGCGCCCGGGCTCGACCGCGGCGATCGGCGCCGCGCTCCGCGACGCCATCACCGCTGCCGGGCTCGATACGAGTGGGATCGCGGAGGTCGTACACGCGGCGGCAAGCCCCATCGCGTGCCAACTGGCCGGGCTCCCGGCGCCGGCGCGTCCCGTTCGGACACCTCCGCCCGGCCAGACGAGCGGCGTCACCGCCGTCGCCCGCCCGCGGCGCGTGGACGAGCCCGTCCGCACCGCCTCCGGCGGCTGGCTCGACGGCGACGAGGAGCTCGGGCGGTAGTAGAGTCGGGCCGTTCAGGGAAGCCGCGCAGCGTTCAGAACGCGCTCGGCGCGGGGCTCAGAACGCGCTCGGTGCGGGCGGCTGGGGCTGCGCGCCCCCGGCGGACTCCTTGCGGCGCGCGGCGATCCGATTGGCGAGGGTGACCAACGCGGCGACGATCAGCCCCACCGAGATGGCCATCGTGAGCTCGCCCAGGATGCGAAGCCCGATGTAGAGCACTCCGGCCGGGTAGGGGCCATCGGTCGCGAGGTGGATGCCGCGCCAGCAACAGGTCGAGAGCAGCTCGAACGCGCCGGCGGCGGTGAGGAGGTAGCCCGAGGTCGGGTGCGCTTGCCGGACCACGGTGGCGCCGGTCGCGGTCATGGCCAGCAAGAGCAGCGTCCGGAGCGAGAAGAACACCCAGGTCATCACTTCGCACCTCCCCCGAGCGCGATGAGCGCGCGCGCCATCACCACTGCGGCGGCGATGAGCGCGCCCAGACCGGCGATTTCCAAGAGGAAGGAGAACCAGGGCACCACGGCCTCGAGGATGCCGGGCTCACCGGGCGAGATCTGCCAGCGGAGCGTCGGGAGGAGACCGCAGCAGGTCGACATCAGCCAGAGCATGCCCGTGCCGATGACGAGGTAGCCGGCGCGTGCCTCCGCTTTTCGGATCGGAATCGCGCCCACGACGATGAGCACCAGGGCCACCAACCACTCGATGCAGGTGGTCGAGCCCTGGAGCAGCAAGGCTTGCGTTTGCCCCATCGGGCGACGGTACACCGGCTCGCGCGGGCCTGGCTACCGCTTCGGTTCCGCAGCGAAGCGTCGACGGCGCGGGCACCAGCCGACATGCTTTCGGTGGCCGCATGCCGCACTCGCCCCTCGGCTCACGGCGACCTCGCGCGCTCCTCACGCCGAGGCGCGCCGTGCCGCTGGCCTTGGTGCTCGGCGTGCTCAGCGTCACCGAATGGACCACCACGCGCTCGCTCGCCTGGGTCTCGGTCGACACGCTCCTCTTCTCGGCCTTCTGCCTCGCCTCGCCGCACCTCTGGCGCACCACCTGCTCGGCCCGGCGCGGAGCGTTCCTCGTCGCCGGCACCGCCGCCTACGTCCTCGCGCTCGCGGCCCTCGTCTATCTGCTCGGCGGCGTGCTGCCGGCCTCCCTGCACCTCCGTCGCCGAAGTGCGAGAGCGGCGAGGCCGTGCTGGCCACGCTCGAGCAGAAGGACGTCGACCTCGCGTTGCTCGATGTTCGCATGGGCGCCCTGTCCGGCCTGGACGTCGTCGACACCGCGGCCGATCTCGGTGTCGAGGTGGTGCTGGTCACCGCGCATCCCGAGCACGCCGCCTGCGCTTACGACCGCGGCGCGCCGCGTGTCCGACGGTTCCGCACTCGTGCGCGGTGCAGTCATTGGGAAGGCCCTGGCCTTGGGCGATGGTACGGTCGCTCCGTCATGGCAGGGCATCTGGACACCGCGGAGCGGGTGCGCGCGCAGCTCGCCGGTGAGCTTTTCACGCCTGCCGCCTTTCGAGCGGCGCTGGCCGAGGTCCCGACGTCCGAACGGGATGCCTGGGTCGACCGCGTGCTCGGTATCGACGACATCCCACACGACGAGCCGAGCCTCCCTCGCGGCTGCGCGCCCTACTTGCCCTGCCCGGTCGCGACTGTGCTGGACGCGGTGCGAGAGGCGGCCATCACCTCCGCCGACGTGTTCGTCGACGTGGGCTCGGGTCTCGGCAGGACCACCGCGCTCGCGCACCTGCTGACGGGTGCCGGGTGCATCGGGCTCGAAATCCAACCCCGCCTGGCCCGGGCTGGGCGAGCACTCGCTGCTCGCCTGGACCTTTCGCGCTCATCCGTCATCGAAGGCGACGCGGTGGACCTGCTCCGGTTCATCACGATCGGGACGGCCTTCTTCCTCTACTGCCCGTTCACGGGTGAGCGGCTCCGTCGCGTCCTCTCCGTCCTCGAGGGCATCGCGCGCATGCGGCCCATCCGGATCTGCTGCGTCGACATGCCTCCTCTGGCGTGTCCCTGGCTCGTTCCGATCGCGCCTCTCGGAGAGAGCCTCTGCATCTACCGGAGCATCGCGCCGGCCTCGGTTGGGCGAGCGCGGCCGTAGCGCGAACGGGGAGCCACTACCAAAGCGTAGTCGTCGCTCGCCCGGTCCGCGGAGCGGGGGAATGGAGCCGAGCGCCGGCTTTCATAGCGGCCGCGAGCAGCGCACGCGACCGACGGCGCGGCGTCAATCGGACCGATCCGGGGCTCGGAGCTCGCCGCTCATCGCTCAACGCGACCGCTCCGCCACGCTCTGCGACCGTTCGCGAAAGCGACGCGGGAAGGGTGCCGCGCCGGCGCGAACGCTGGACGAGAACCGAGAAAGGGAACGTCCATGCGCCGCTTCTTCACCCTTCGCGCGATCAGCTTGCTCGCGCTCTCCGTCGCCACGCTCTGTCTGTTCTTCTATCCCGGCACCGTGCTGGTCCGCGACCTGGCCGATCCGGCGCTCGGCGGACCGGGGATCCCGCGGCGCGCTCGAGTGCTGCACCGCGATCTGACGCCGCGCGTCGAGGCGTGGGGGCGCGAGCGGCTGGCGACCGGTCGCGCGGCGGATGCGCCGCTCTACGACGTGCCCACCAGCGAGTGGCCGATGTTCACCGCGGTCTTCTACCTGATGGCCACCGAGGCGCTTCAGGCCGACCCGGACGGCGCGCCGCCGATGGAGTACGCGAGCGACGCGGTGGACGCGGCCCGCGATCTATTGCTCGATCCGACGCATCGCACGTGGGTGCGGACGCACTGGGGCGATGGCTATCTGCACCGCGAGAACGTCTTCTTCCGCTCGCTGCTCATCGCCGGGCTGACCAGTCACGTGGCGCTGACCAGCGACGCCGGCTCGAAGGAGGTGCTGCGCGACCAGGTGGAGACATTGTCCGCCGATCTGGACGCGTCGCCGCTCGGGCTGCTGCACGACTATCCGGGCGAGTGCTACCCGATCGACGTGCTGGCGGCGGTGGGGTCGATCCGCCGCGCGGACGCGGTGCTGGGCACGGATCACCGCGTTCGTGGAGCGCTCGCTCCGCGCGTTCACGGGCGAGAACGCCGACGCGCTCGGTCTGGTGCGCTATCGAGTGACGCTTCCGAGCGGCACCTAGTCCCCCGTATCCGTGATTCCTACCCAATCTCGGCGGCTCTCGCCGCGCGACTCAGCGTCACTCCTCCTCGACGATGCTGTGGCATCGCCTCGTCGTCGTTCCTTGATTCGCACGCCGATGGCTCGCCGATATTGGGCACTCACTACGGATACGGGGGACTAGGTTCAGCCCGCGCGCGGCATCGGGATGTCGTGGGTGCTCCTCTTCGCGCCGGATTTGTGGCCCGAGCAGGCGCGCGAGTGGTACGGGCGCTACGAGCGCTCGTTCTGGCAGGACCGCGGCTGGGCGGCGGGCTTTCGCGAGTACGCGCGGGGCACGGAGCCGGACTGGACGTTCGAGGTCGACGCCGGGCCGGTGCTCGACGGCTTCGGGACCTCGGCCAGCGCGTTCGGCATCGCCGCCGCTCGTCGAAACGGTCGCTTCGACGAAGCGTTCACGCTCTCGAGCGAGCTCGTGGCCGCTTCCTGGCCTTTGCCGGACGGGACGCTGGCGTTGCCGCGCGCGTTCTCCCACGCCGCCGACGCGCCCTACCTCGGCGAGGCGGGGATCCTCTACTTCATGACCGTGCAGCCGGCACCCGGCGTGCCCGTGGTGCGAGGCGGGCACGCGACCGGCCTCGTCTACTTCGGGCTCAACTTCGGCGTGACGCTCGCGGTCGGCGTCTTCCTCGCGCGCCAGGTGCGGCGCTTCGGTCGCGTGCCGGCCACGCCCGTCAGCGCCTCCGGCGCCTCGCTGCTCGCGGTGGCGGTGCTCGGCGCGCTCGTCCTCGCCCTGCTCGGGCACGTCTTCGGCGCCGCGCTCTCGGTCGCGCTCGCCATCCTCGTGCCCTGGTGGCGCCGAGCTCAGGGCACGCTGCCGGTGAGCTCGGCCTCGAGGATGAGCACGCCCTGACGGATCCGCGGCGAGCCGGTCTCGCTCAGCGTGAGGGTGAGCCCGGCGAGACCGGGAGCCAGCCCGCCCAGGTCGCCGATCGCCGGGATCGGCAGATCGAAGCCGACGCCGCTGGCCACCGAGCCGGCCAGGCTGGGCCAGAGCATGTCCCGGAGCAGCGAGGCGATCGTGTCCGCGCTGAGCAGGTGCGGGTTCGCCGCCGCCTCGAGCGTCCAGACGTGAATGGTGGGCGAGTCGGTGATGTCGAGCGCGATGTGGTTGTCGGCCAGGTTCACGTTCACGCCAGCGTCCAGGCTGACGGCGAAGCGCGCCGGCTCGCCCATGAACGTCAGCTCCAGCTCGAGCTGCCCGACGCTCAGCACGAGATCGTCGGTCTCGTCCGCGCGTGCAGGTCGCAGGACCGGCGGGAGCTTGCCCACGATGCGCGCCTCGCTGACCAGCCCGCTGACCGACGCCGGCAAGAGTGGCGTCGCGTCCACGTCGAGCAGCCCCGAGTCCCAGAGCGCGTGCAGGAGCCCTTGCAGGAGCGCGAGTCGGACGCCGAGCGTCAGCGAGCCCTCGCGGAAGAACTCCGACCCCATCGCGCTGGTGTCCAGGCGCGCCACGCCGCGCGATTCGGGGTGCACGCTCATCGCGTCGGTGCCGACCGTGGTCCGCAGCAGCGCCAGCATCTCGCGCCGGTACACGGTGGAGAGCGTGTCGATGCCGCCGTCGATCTGGACGGTCACCGGCGGGAAGGGGGCGCTGTCGAGCATGAAGCTCTGACCGGAGAGCGCGGTGTCGATCGACCCGAGCGCGTCGCCGAGCACAGTGGGGATGCTCGACACGGTGCCCCGCATCGCGTCCGAGAGCGCGTTCTCCAGCGCGGCGCGGAGAGGGCCCGAGGCGAGCTGGAAGACGGCCGTCGTCTCGTCGCTCTCGAACGTGCCGGTCAGGTTCTCGATGCCGACCGTCGGATCGCCCATCGAGACCTGCAGCGGCGCGAGCGAGCTGTCCTTGCGGATGGTGAGGTGCGCGTGGGCGAAGGCGCTCGCGTGGATGCTGCCATTCAGAGGGAGGCTGGTGCCGTCCACGATCAGCGCGCCCGAGGTGTTCATGTCGATGTCGCCGATGCGGATGAAGAGATCCGCCCCGCCGTCGGTCAGCGAGAGCTCGGCGTGCGGCGCGCCGAGGGTCAGGTCGCTGATGCGGAGGGTGAAGGTCGGCGGGGTGTCGACCACGGGATTGGGCACGAGGCCGGAGACGTCGACGTTGTCGATGATCAGCTCGATCAGATCGGCGAGGTCGCGCGTGGTCACCGGCGTTGCCGTGGTGTCGAGCGGCACTCCGTCGTCGAAGAAGGGCTGGCCGAGGCGCAAGGCCAAGCCGTCGTGGGGGAGCGTGAGCGAGGGGTGTCCGTCCGCGTCGACGCCGGCCGTGTAGGACTGCGCCCAGAGGACGTCCATCTCCACCACCGAGGGATCGGTGAGCCCGTCGGAGGCGTCGACGGTGATGTGGTTGATGCCGAACTGGGCGGGCAGCGTCGCCTGGAAGTGGCCTCTGTCGTCGACGTCGGCGCCCTGCCCGTTCACGTAGACGCGCACCGTGCTGCGATCGGCGACCGAGCCTTGCACCGTGATGCCGTCGCCGCCCTCGAGCTCGTCACCCGGCATGGGCGAGCTCACCTCCAAGCTGGGCATGCCGTCGTCGATGCGCAGGGCGACCGAGTCGCAGAGGGTGGGCTCGGGGACGGCCCCGTCGGTCATCGGATCGGGTGGCACCACGCAGCCGGTGAAGACGACGGTGCCCGGGCCGCCGAGCGTGTAGCGGGTGCGGAGCGGGTCGCTTCCCGACGCGCCCGGGCTGGCTCCGTCGCTCGGGTCGACCGTCCAGATCACCTGCGCGCCGTCGACGGACATGCCCTGGGCGTCGGTGATGCCGGCGACCAGCGTCACGTCCTGGCTGGTGTGGTACCAGAGCCGCGAGGGGTCGACGTTGACCACGATGCTCGCCGGCTGGGGCGGCGGGGTCTGGCCGCCGCCGCCTCCACAGGCGGTGAGGACCGAAGCGAGCGCGAGAATTCGTGTCGTCTTCATCGGCTTCACCGGACCGCGAAGTCGCCGCGCAGCACGAAGTGCGGTGCCTCGGCAGAGAGGGTGGGGTCGACGATGCCGAGCGCGGCGCCCGATGGCAGGCCGTAGACCGACAGCGAGTCGGGCAGCGCGAAGCTCGGAATCGGGATGGCCGGCAGCGCGCCGTCGAGGGCCGAGTACGCGATGTGCTGGATCAAGCGCTGCAGGAAGCCCGCGATGGTGTTGCGCGTGCTCATCGCGAGGCCGGCGACGTCGGTCGAGAAGTAGAGCTCGTCGATCCGGACGTCGGAGAAGGTGAGGCTGTCGCCGTCGAGCGCGACCGCCATCGAGGCCCGCGCGCCGAGCTCTACCTCGATGGGATCGGTGAAGAGGGCGGGGTAGGTCAGCCGCATGGTGACCGCGCCCAGCGAGAGCTCCGCCCTCCCGTCGGCGCGGATGATCACCACCGGCGGCAGGCCGGTCGCGATCTCGGCCGAGACGCCCGCCGGCGCGCCCGAGACCGTGCTCGAGTCGATTGTCGCGTCGAAGAACCCGCCTCGCCACAGGCCGTGCAGCGCCTGGGTCAGGAGCGTCTCGTGCACGGCCACCGCCGCTGAAGACATGCCGCTGACGTCGAGGATGCGCGGCCCGCTGCGGGAGGGGGCGCCCAGCGTCGGCCTGGCGTGGGCCGGCGGCGCATAGAAGCGCGTGCCGATGCCGAAGAGCATCCGGGTCGGGTTCGTGTTCAGGCTCGAGAACCCGATGTTGAACGAGAGGCGGATGTTCCCCGAGCCGTCGAGCCGCGGGACGATGAACGAGGTGCCCAGCGTCCGCACGTCCAGCCCGCCGACCACTCCGTCGAGGATGCTGTTGAAGTTACCCGCGACGTAGTTGCGCAGCGCGCCCGCGACGAGCCCGCGCACCCGGCCGTTGAAGAGGCCGACGACGATGTCGATGATCGTCCCGGAGATGCCGGAGAAGCTGGTGGAGATATGGCCCACCGAAACGCTGACCGATCCCGGCCGCACGCTGACCCGCGGTCGCGCGCTGGCGAGGCCGGTGTCGAAGATCACGCCCACGTCGGCCGAGTCGAAGGTGATCCAGCCCGTCGTGTCGTAGCCGATCCCGAGCGCGGTGCCGTGGACGCGCACCTGAACCCGGAGGTCGTGGATGTGCACGTTCGCCTGCATGCCGCCGTCGACCAGCGTCAGCTCGGCGCTGTTCGGGCCGTTGATCTGCAGGCTCCGGTAGATGACCTCCGAGCGCAGGAGGCAGGTGCCGAAGGGGCCGCCTTGATCGCAGGAGCTGGGCTTGAGCGGGTTGCTCGCGCTGAGCGCGGCGTCGAGGCTGTCGTGCAGGCCGCTGCTGTTCAGGATCGTGCTCAGGACGTCGTCGAGCGAGTCGAGCCCGTCGGTCCGATCGTGGTCGTCGAACGCGTCCTGTCGGAGGCGGAGCGAGAGGGTGTCGTCGAAGGAGCGGTCGTCCGGCGCCCAGGTGTCGGCGACCAGGAAGGCGCAGGTGCGGCTGTTCTCCTTTCCGGCGCTGTCCACCGCGGAGATGTCGATGAAGTTGATGCCGTACTTGGTGCCCAGCGTGGTCGAGAACGCGCCGCTGGAGTCGACCATCACGTCGCCGCCGTTCACCGACACCGAGGTGACGCCCGCGAGGGCGCTGACCGAGCCGCGGAAGGTGATGGTTCCGCCCGGCGTCTGGTCGAGGATGGCGCCGTCGAGCGGGTCGTCGCAGCCGATGGTGGGGCCGTTCCCGTCGACGATGACCTCGGTGGAGGCGGTGAGCGGGATGTCGCTCTCGGTCGGCGGGGTGACCGTGGCCGTCAGCGTGTAGCGGCCGTCGGCCATGTAGCGGAAGCGGGCCGCGCCGAGCTGCTGGCCTGCCGGGCTGCTCGTGACCGTCACCTCGGCGTCGGTGACGGGGTTGCCGAGGCGGTCGAAGACGAGGCTTTGAATCTCGATGACCTGCCCCTGCGCGTAGACGGGCTGATCGGGCACGCGGGAGATGAGGAGCGATGCGGGGACGTTCGGGTAGACCTCGAGTCGGTCGGGCATGCTCTCGGCGCCGGGCAGATCGCAGTAGACGTCGTAGTGACCGGCGCGCGGGAAGCGGCCGTACTGGCCGTCGAAGATGTTGGCCTCGTCGGGCGGCTCGGCGCGGAGGCTGGGCGTCGTGTCCGTGATGGGGTTGCCGTAGGCGTCGTAGACGTCGCAGCTCACGAGGGTTTCCGCGTCGGCGGGCATCGAGTCCGGCGCGACGTGGGTCACCACCCGGGCCGGGTCGCCGGGCGTGATCTGCACGACGGAGGGCGTGTCGTCGGTCAGCCGGAGAGAGCTGAACGTGCACGCGACCTCGACCTCGCCGGCGCGGGTGGCGACGTAGCTGCCGTCGTCCTGCCGCTGCACCGAGTCTTCGGGCACGAAGCGGAGCGAGGCGCTCACGCCATCGGGCGGCGCGAAGGTCTGGCCCATGTCGTCGAGCAAGAGGCAGGACACGCTGAGGGTCGTGCCGGCCTGGACGCTCGCGGGCGCGACGGTGTCCACGCCGACGGGGACCAGCGTCACGCCGCCGTCATCCGCGGCGCCGGCGTCCGGCGACGTCTCGCCGCCGCCGCTGCACGCGCTCGCGAGCGCGACGAGGGCCACAGCGGCCCACGATTTGTTGCACATCATCCCGAACCTCCCCGGTATCCCGCGGGCATTCTACCGGAGGTCGCGCCGTCGAGCAGCACGGGCGGCTTCCTCGGTGGTTCTGGACGGGCGCCGGGGCTGCTCGCTCCTGACTGGCGCGGGGGCTGGCGGCTCTGGACGGGCGCCGGGGCTGCCGCGGATGGGCGCGGTCGGGGTTGTGTGTTGGAGGCGGGGCGCGGATGGGCGCGGTCGGGTTGGTGTGTTGGAGGCGGGGCTGCCGCGGATGAACGTCCGGCGGGTCGCGGTGGCTCGCCCCCTCCTTCGAAGGGGGGCCCCGCCCCGAGCGCCGGGCACCTGACGATCAAACGGCCGATCGTCAGGCGCCCAGCGCGTGATGGGGCACCCCTAGGCGTCGGGGGCGAGCCCCCACTCAAGAGTTATCACATCTCGGAGAGCGGGCTTGAAGTCGGGGATTGGCTCTGATCTAAGCTCCTCATGAGCTCACAAGAGGTGCGGTTCGAGCTTCCGTTTGCCTTCAGGCCGGTCAGCTCCGAGTTCGCCGCGGTGGACCTTGGAGACGCTCGGCGCAACGAACGTGCAGGACGGATCGCCGAGTCCTGGGCACGTTCGCCCGAGATGACTCTGCCACGGGTCATGACCGGCAGCGCGGAGATCGAGGCCGCGTATCGGTTCTTCAACAACCCGCGGGTCGAGTTCCCGTCGCTCGTAGCTCCCCACGTCAGCGAAAGCTGGCGGCGGGCGGCTGCATCGAGCAGCGCGGGGTGGGTGCTCTCGGTGGAGGACACCACAGAGCTGCGGTTTGGTGGCACGACGCCGCGGCAGGGTCTTGGGGCGCTCATGAACGACGGGCAGGGCTTCTACGCGCACGTGGGTCTCCTCGCTTGCTTGGTCCAGAGCGACGAGCCCGGCGGTACGCCAGTGCCCCTGGGCGTGGGAGGAAGCGAGTTCGTCGTTCGACCGGTTGAGCCCGCGCCGAAGCGTAAGAAGCTCACGAAAAAGCAGTTGGAACGCGAACGCCACTTCGCCGAGGACAACGAGGCGCTGCGTTGGGAACGCGTCGCCGAGGAGATTGAGCGCTCCGGAGCCGCGGCGGAGGTGTCCGTCGTGCACGTCGCCGACCGCGAGGGCGACAAATATCCGTGGTTGGCTCAGCTCGTGGAGCGAGGTCAGCGCTTCGTCATTCGGCAGACCCACAACCGCAGGCTGGCGGCCGACGAACAGCAGCAGGGCAAGTACCTGAACGATCTGCTCTCGGAAAGCTCGCCGATCCTGGCGACACGTCGTGTGTCATTCGAAACCGTCGTCACCCGCGGCGGCCGTCGGCGTCGCACGAACGCACGTCAGGGACGGGAGACCCGACTCGAGGTCCGCGCGACCACCGCCACCATCCGACGCCCTAAGGTCTGTCGGTCGGATCGGCCGGAGCTGACGCTCAACCTCGTGCAGGTCCGCGAAGCGGATCCGCCCGCAGGCGTAGAGCCGATCGAGTGGCAGCTGTTGACCACCGAGCCCATCGCCACCGAGCAAGACGTTCTGCGCGTGGTCGATGCGTACCGGGCGCGGTGGCTGATCGAGGAGTTCTTCAAGGCGATCAAGACCGGCTGCCACTACGAGCAGCTGCAGTTTCAACACCTGCACGCCCTGCAGAACGCGCTGGCCGTCTGCATGGCGCTTGCCTGGCAGATGCTCCTGCTCCGCACGATCGCCCGCGATGCGCCGCACACCCCTGCCGCCGCTGTCGTCACCGACGAACAGCTGGCCATCCTCATTGCCCTTGCCGCCACCAAGAACCCCTGGTCCATGTCCTTGCCGTCGCACCCAAACGCCAGGGACATCAGCTTCGCGATTGCCCGCATGGGCGGACACTTCAAGCACAACGGCCCACCGGGCTGGCTGACCCTCGCGCGCGGATTCCAAGAACTCGAACGCGTCCTGCTCGTCCAGCGGCTACTCGGCGGGGAGATGTGATCAGTCATGAGAGCCCCCAAGCCCCCACGACCCGCCTCCTCGGGTTCATGGGTCGCAACGGGTTTCGTGCTGGTACGGGGCCCGGTGCACGCGCACACGGCGCGCGTGCCCCACGCCTGTTGCCACGGGACGCTGCTCGCTCGCTGGGCTCGAGGAGGCGGGGCTGCCGCGTGCCGCTGCTCGGCTCGCTACGCTCGAGGGGCTGTGGGTGCTGCGGCGGTGCGCGTTTTCGGCTCGCTGGGCTCGAGGAGGGGGGGCTGCCGCGTGCCGCTGCTCGGCTCGCTGCGCTCGAGGGGCTGTGGTGCTGCGGCGGTGCGCGGTTCGGCTCGGTGGGTGGTGTCGGCTCGCTGCGCTCGATGGGCTGTGGGTGCTGCGGCGGTGCGCGTTGTCGGCTCGCTTGGGTGGCGGCGGGCCGCGGTGTCGGGTCGCTGGGCTGTGTTCCGGGGCGCGATGCGGGAGGTGTGGGATGGCGCATGCGTCGTGATTGGTTGGCGTTTGACATATTGGTTAGCCCATTGTACCAATCCCGTCGTGATGCTCGACGCCATCGGACCGAGGGAGACGACCGCCGACGCGTGCGCTCGAGCGCTCAGGGTCGCCATCCTGCGCGGGGAGCTGGCCGCCGGGTCGCGGTTGCCGCCGGAGCGGGAGTTGGCGGGGCAGCTCGGGGTGACGCGGGTGACGCTGCGGGCGGCGCTGGCGCGGTTGTCGGCGACGGGGCTGGTCCGCGTGCGGCAGGGGAGCGGCTACACGGTGCAGGACTTCCGGCGCGCTGGCGGGCCGGAGCTCTTGCCCGGGCTGGCGGAGATGGCTGCCGAGCGGGGCGCGGCGGTGTCGGTGGCGCGCGATCTCTTGGCCGTCCGCCGGCACTTGGCGGCGGCGCTCCTCGAGCGCTTGTGCGAGGGCGTGAGCGATGAGGCGCGCGAGGCCATCGCCCGCGCGGTGGACGAGCTCGAGGCGCGGGTCGAGGAGGACGCGAGCACCGACGACATCGCGGAGGCGGATCTCGACGTGGTCCGCGCCGTCGTCGACGCGACCGGGAGCGATGTCTTCGGTGTCTGCATGAACCCGGTGATTGACGTCTCACGCGCGTCGCCGGCGTTGCGCGACGCGATCTACGCCGAGCCGCGCCGCAACGTGGAGTCGTTCCACGCGCTGCTCGTCTGGCTGGAGCAGCCCGAGCGCGAGTCGATCGCCCTCGTGCTGGCGGCCATGCGGGCGCGCGACGAGGAGACGTTGGCGCGGCTCGAGCCGCGGTGAAGCGAGAGCTTCGGGAGGAAGAGAGCGATGAGCGAACGACTGCCCACCATCTTGCGCGCGCTGGCCGTTTCGCCCTCGCGCATCGAGGCCAACCTGGCGCGCGTGGCCGAGGCGGGGCTTGTGCCCGAGGTGCCGAACCTCTGGCAGCTCGAGCTCGGCATCCTGCGCATGTGGCATCGGGTGATCTTCCGCCCGAACAGCATCGGCACGTCCTCGACCGATCCGGTGCGGCCCAACTGGCGCGCGCGTCTCTTGCTGTCGCGGCCGCTCCGCTTCCCCTTCCTCGTCGCCGAGCGGGCCATCGCGCCGCTCGACTTCAGCGGCTTGGCCAGCTCGCGGGAGCGGATCATCCGCCACCTGCTCGGGGCGCATCACGACCGGCTGCAGTTCGTCTACGACCTCGAGCTCCTCTCCGCGCACCAGGGCGCGCTCGAAGAGCTGCTCGGGCGGGCGCGCGAGGTCACCGACCACGACACTCCGCGCTCGCGCTGGCTGCGCGACCTCGTCGTGTACGAGGGCTACCACGAGCGGCTGGTCGCCGCGGTGGAGGGCGCCATCCGAGACGGTGTGGAGATTGAAGGCGACGAAGCCGCCGACCCGGACATCAGCTTCGGCGCGTACCTCCGCTGGTGCGCCGCGCAGCCGGCGACGCCGGAGGCGACCTGGCGCGCCTACCGCCGCGGTGAGTACAGCATCGCCGACGGCTGGGTGAGGCGACCCGACGCCCGCTCCACGCCCGAGCGCGCCGCGGCTCCCCTCGCCGCCTGAGCGTTCGAGCCTCCACGCGGCCGTCGATGATTCTCCTCTCGCGCGCCGCCAGCGGTTCGGGGAGGCACGACTCGCCTCCCCGCCCGTGCGAGCGCGGCGAGCGGCGAGTGACCCCTGCGGGGAGCCGCCGACGCGCTGACCGCCGGAACGGCGCCCGCTGCCGCGTGCCGTCGGCCATACTGCGCGGGCGGATCGGATGGCGACGCGCGACAGAACGTGGACCTGGGCCCTCTGGGCCGTGAGCGGGGCGGGCCTCGGGGCGCTCGCGCTCTACGTGCTCGCGCACGCGGGGCGACCCCTGTCGGGCGGCGACGTGTTCTGGCAGGTCCGAACGGGCCAGATGATCCTCGACACGGGGACCATCCCCAGCCGCGACTCCTTCAGCTACACGGTCCCGGGCGCGCCGTGGAACAACCACGAGTGGCTCTCCGAGCTCCTCGTGGGCGCGCTCGAGCGTGCGGGGGGCTGGGGCGCGCTCCGGCTGTGGACGATCGCGCTCTTCGGGGGTTCGGCGGCCGCCGCTGCCGTGCTGGGACACCGGCGCGCGGGTCCCGTGGGCGCCTTCTCGGGCGCCGCGCTCATCTGCATCCTCGCCGGCTACAAGGCGAACCCGGCGCCGCAGACCCTCGCCATGCTCCTCGTGCTCGGCGGCGCGGTGTTCTTCTTCCGCGACGAGACCCTGACCCGGGGCCGCCGGCTCGCGGGGCTCTGCGCCTGGCTCGTGTTGTTCGGCAACTGCACCGCCGAGAGCGTGGTCCTGGTCGCGCTCCTCGTGGGCGACCAGCTCCCGCGGGTCCTCGCCGACCCCGGCCCGGAGCGACGCGGCAAGCTCCTGCGCCTCGGGCTCGCGTGCGTGATGCCGACCGTCACCCCGCCCGCCTCGAGCGTCGTCGAGTACGCGCTGATGCGCGGCCAGTCGGTGAACCCGGAGTTCACGAGCCTGTTCGAGCCGGCCGCGATTGTCGCTCCGAGCACCAAGCTCCTCGCCCAGGTCCTCGCCGGCGCGTTCGTGCTCTTCCTGATCGCCCGGATCGCCCGGATCGCCCGGATCGCACGAGGCGGCGCGCGGGCCGAGACACCGGAGCTCACGGTGGCCTCGCTCGGCGTCGCCGCGGCGGCGCTCCACGAGCGCAACCTCTACCTGCTGGTCTTCCCCGCGCTCGCGATGCTCGGCGCGGTCCGCGGGTGGGTCCGCGGGCGCGCCGGCGAGCGGGCCGACATCGCGCTCGCGTTCGTGGCCCTCCTCGCCGTCGGCGCGCTCGGTGTGGCCCGGGGTGTCGGTCCGGTCGCCGCGTGGGGCCGGCTCAGCGATCCGCGTTTCGCCCGTGGCCACCTCTCGGCGGAGGGCAACCCCATCGCCTGCACCGAGGCGCTGCGCGTGCTGCCGCCGGGCACGCGGCTCTTCACGCGCCACCTCTGGGCGAGCTGGGTGATCTTCCACGCGCCGCAGGTGAAGGTCTTCGTCGACGGGCGCCTGCGCGAGTACCCGGAGGCGCTCCACCAGGCCGCGTTCGAGGTGTGGGAGGGCGGTCCGCGCGCGCTCGAGATCCTCTCCGAGTCGGGCACCCAGGTCGTGCTCGCCGAGCCGGGCTGGGGCGCTCTCCCCGGCGTCCGCGAGGGGGCGTTCCACATGGTCGGACGAGGCCCCGGCTGCGCCCTCTTCGAGCCCGGTCCACCGCACTGAAGGTCTGTCGACGACTCTCCCGTCGCCCCGCGGTCGAGCCCCATCCGTGGCGGGCCCCCACCGGATGGTGCCGGTCGGGAGCGAGTCGAGCAGGATTTGCCGCAGCTCGCCGCGCTGCACCTCGAGGCGCCCACCCGTGCCGTCGTCCGGTTCGTCGAGCAGAAGGGTCCCGTCCGGGGCGAGGACCCGCATCGCCTCGCGGCCCTCCAGGACGAGGCCGCGGAACTCCTCGATCCGGCCCGCGGCCCCCAGCCCCGGTGGGGCCGTTGTGGTCGTGGAGGTCGAGCATCCCGCCCTGTGCGCGCCCGTGGGGCTCGGTGACGCCGCGGCGTGCCCGGGAACGGCCGGTTCACGGCGATCTGGGCGCTGGTGCACTACATCCTCGGCGCCGCGCGTCAGAACGCCGCGAACGCCGAAGAGAGCCCGACGAGGGTCCGAAGAGGCCGGGAACGAGGCCCGCGAGAGCGAGAGAGCCTCACGCCTTGTCCGGCAGCACCCGCAGACTGGTGACCCACGCCTCGCGGTCCAGCTCGGAAGCCTCGAGCGCCGCCGTCACGAATGCTGTGATGTGCGGGTAGTCGCGACTGCCGACCTCGACCTCTCGCGCTCGGGGCCCGGCGGCGACGTCGAAACAGAGACGGGTGCGCTCGGGCGTCGCCCCGAGCTCGTCCGCGTGAGGCCAGCGAAACACCACCTCCACCGTGACGGACGAGGGCGTCAGTCCGTAGGTCTCGAAGCGCAGGCCGGTCCCCGGTTCCGCCATCTCCTGATGGAGCTCGGCCACCCTGTCGAGGACCTCGCCCAGCGTCGTCGCGCGACGCCCCAGCGTGCCGAGCCGCTGTCGCAGGAGCGCCGTGTGGGAGGGGGCGGATGCGGGTGCTCGCATGACGAGACAGTGGCTCCCGCCGCCGGGCCGACAAGCGCGCGCGGCCAGCTCCGCTATCCTGCGCTCCGATGACCGCACGTGTGGCACGTGGCCTCGTGGCCGCCGTGGCGCTGCTCGCCCTCGCAGCGTGTACGAAAACGCCCGCCCCGACCTGCGAGGAGGCGACCTGTCGCGGGCCCGCGTGCTGCGGCGCGGCCTGCACGCACGACTCGGACTGCTGCGCCGGCACGACCTGCGCGAGCACCGGTCAATGCGTCCCCGCCTCGTGCACCGCTTGCGGCATGCACGACTGCGACATCGACATGGCGGCCTGCACCGCGCACTGCGCGCTGCCCACCCGCTGCGGCAACGCCTGCACGTCCGACGCCGACTGCGGCGAGCTGACCCGTTGTCGGCCCACGGTGCACGGCGACATGCGCTGCTATCCCGAGAGCTGCGCCGACTGCGGCGGCCTGACGCCGCTCTGCGAGGTGAACGCCGACTGCTCGACGAGCTGCGTGGCGCCGCCGAGCTGTGGGGTCTCCTGCACGTCCGACGCGGACTGCGGCCCCGGCGCCACCTGCTACGCGTTCTCCATCGGCAGCTACTGCGTGCCCACCGGCTTCGAGGCCGCCTGCGCGCCGTGCGGGCTCCGCGCCTGCCTCTTCCACACGCTGAACTGCACCGTGCGCTGCGACGTCCCCGACGCCGGCGCGCCGCCCGACGCCGGTCCGCCTCCGGGCTGCGGCGCGTGCTGCGCGACCTGCGCGGCCGACGCCGACTGCTGCCCGGGCACCGTCTGCCGCGCGATCGATCCCGGCGGCCCCACCCATTGCGTGCCCGAGGCCTGCGGTGCCTGCTCGAACGGCTGCGATCTCAGCTGCCCCTGATCGCGCCGAGACCGACGCCCCCGGCTGCGATCACGGCGTCACGGCCAACGCGCTCGGTGCTGGCCCCGAGCGGCCTCGGCGTGCATGCTGCCGGCCTTTCTCGCGAGCGGTACCGAGATGATCAACCTCCACGCCATCTCCAAGCATCATGGCCAGCAGATCCTCTTCGTCGACGCGTCGATGAGCGTCTTCAAGGGCGAGAAGATCGGGTTGGTGGGCCCGAACGGCGCCGGCAAGAGCACCATCTTCCGGCTCGTCGTCGGCGAGGAGCAGCCCGACGGCGGCTCGGTGGCCATCGATCGCGGCATCACCATCGGCTACTTCAGCCAGGACGTGGGCGAGATGGCCGGCCGCTCGGTGCTGGCCGAGACGATGGCCGGCGCGGGCGAGGTCTCCGAGGTGGCGCACGAGCTGAAAGCGCTCGAGCAGGCGATGGCCGACCCGGCGCGCTTCGACGAGATTGAGAAGCTGGTCGAGCAGTTCGGCGAAGTGCAGGCGCGCTTCGACGCGCTCGACGGTTACGGCCTCGAGTCCCGGGCGCGGGAGATCCTGGCCGGCCTCGGGTTCGCGCCCGAGGTGGTCGAGGACGACGTCGGCAAGCTCTCCGGCGGCTGGAAGATGCGCGTGGCCCTGGCCCGCATCCTCTTGATGAAGCCGGACGTGCTCCTGCTCGACGAGCCCACCAACCACCTCGACATCGAGTCGATCGTCTGGCTCGAGGCGTTCCTGCGCGACTTCGACGGCGCGCTGGTGATGACGGCCCACGATCGCGAGCTCTTGAACCGGCTGGTCACCAAGATCGTGGAGATCGACGGCGGCGAGCTGACGGTCTACTCGGGCGACTACGAGTTCTACGAGCAGCAGCGCGAGCTCCTGGTCCAGCAGAAGGAGGCGCAGTACGCGCGTCAACAGGCGATGCTGGCCAAGGAGCAGGCCTTCATCGATCGGTTCAAGGCGCGCGCCAGCCACGCGGCGCAGGTGCAGTCGCGGGTGAAGAAGCTCGACAAGATCGAGAAGGTGGAGCCGCCGCGCCGGCGCAAGGTGATCGAGTTCGAGTTCCGCAAGCCGCCGCGCTCGGGCGACGACGTGGTGATGCTGGAGAGCGTGGACAAGCGCTGGGGCGACAAGGCCATCTACGAGGGGCTCGACCTCTTGGTGCGGCGGCGCGAGCGCTGGTGCGTGATGGGCGTCAACGGCGCCGGCAAGTCCACGCTGCTGAAGCTCATCGCCGGCGAGGCCAACCCGGACGGCGGCAGCGTGCGCATCGGCGCCAGCGTGAAGCTCGGCTACTTCGCGCAGCACGCGATGGAGCTGCTCGACGGCCAGAGCACGGTCATCGAGGCGCTCATCGCGGAGTTCCCGCGGGCCTCGCTCGGCTCGCTGCGGACCTTGGCCGGCGCGTTCGGATTCTCGGGGCACGACGTCGAGAAGCCCTGCCGCGTGCTCTCGGGCGGCGAGAAGGCGCGGCTTTCGCTGGCGCGGATGCTCTACGATCCGCCGAACCTGCTGGTGCTGGACGAGCCCACCAACCACCTCGACCTCGGCACCAAGGACGTGCTGATGAACGCGCTGGCCGACTTCGAGGGGACGATGATCTTCGTCTCCCACGACCGGCGCTTCCTGCGCGCGCTCTCGAACCGTGTGCTCGAGGTCAGCCCGGACGGCGTCCGGACCTATCCCGGCGGCTACGTCGAGTACACCGAGCAGACCGGCTACGAAGCGCCCGGCCTGCGGTAGGCGTCGTCCGCACGGAACGCGGTCCGTCTCTCGGCCTCCATCACCGTCTTCCGCCCCGGTCTGGGCACCGGCCCTCCGATTGCTCGCGTCCCGGCTCGCGGCTTGCAGCGGGTAGCCACGTGGAAACGGAGGCCGAGCCATGCCGAGTTGGGGTCAAGAGTATGCAGCCTGGGCGGTGGTCTTCTGGGTCATCGTCGGCATCCTGGTCATCGTGGGCGGGATCGCGCTCATCCAAGGGAGGTATCGCCCCACGAAAGTCGTGGATCGCGACGCCGAGGACGACCTGAAGCGCCGCTTCGCGGAAGGGGAGATGGACGCGAAGGAGCTGCGCCGCCGGCGCCGGGAGCTGCGCCATCAGAGCTGAGTGGGACGGGGCGCTCTGCCGCTCGTCGCGGTCCGCCACGGCGGATCGCCCGCGTCCCGGTGGACCGACCGCGCGCATCGCCTGCCGCGCCCGGGGATTGGCTGCTACGCTCCGCCACCGATGAGCTGGCTCTCCCGCGCTTGGGACGAACGGATCCTGCCCTTCGCGATTGAGCGATGCTGCGGGCAGCGGAGCATTGCGCGGCAGCGCGAGAAGGTCGTGCCCGAGGCGCGAGGCCGGGTGCTGGAGGTCGGGGTCGGCTCGGGGCTGAACCTGGCGTTCTACGATCCCAGCCGGGTCGAGGAGGTGCTGGCCATCGATCCTTCGCCCGCGCTGCTCGCCAAGGCCCAGGCGCGGGTGGAAGAGGGTGCCGCCACGAAGATCCGGCTCCAGGAGAGGACGGTGGACGCGCTCGACGTGCCGGACGGGAGCTTCGACACGGTGGTGATCACCTACACGCTCTGCAGCGTGCCCGATCCGGCGCGCGCGCTGATCACCCTGCGGCGCGCGTTGGCGCCCGGCGGTCGCTTGGTGCTGTCGGAGCACGGGCTCGCGCCCGATGCGGGACCGAGCGGCTGGCAGCACCGGCTCAACCCGGTCTGGAGCCGGCTCGGCGGGGGCTGTCATCTCGATCGCGACGTTCCGAAGCTCCTCGCGGAGACCGGTTTCGACGTCGGCGCGCTCGAGCAGGCCTACCTGCCGGGGCCGCGCTGGCTGAACTACCACTACTGGGGCGTGCTGCCCGCCAGCGATGAGGGCGACCGATGAGCGAGCGTTCCGGGCTCCCGGGCGGCGTGGCCGCGCCCGCCATCCTGCTCGTCGCGAGCGCCGTGCTGATGGTCGTGGCGTTGCGCGATCCCGAGCTCATCGATCTCGGCCCGCACTTCAGCGCCTCGGGCATCGGCGTGCTCGGCTCGGCAGGCGGACTCTTCTGGCTCCTCGTCGCGCTCGGGATGAAGAAGAAGGCCTGAGCCGCGCTCAATCCTCGCCGCTCGCGTTCGAGACCTCGACCGCCACCGCCCGAGCCTGCGCACGCGCTTCGCGACGGCGCCTCGCCAGGCGCATGTTCAGGAGCTCCACGAAGAGCGCGAAGCCCATCGCGGCGTACACGTAGCCCTTCGAGATGTGCTGATCGAAGCCTTCGGCGACCAGCAGCACGCCGATCAGCATCAGGAAGCTGAGCGCGAGCAGCTTCATCGAGGGATGGCGGTTCACGAACTCGCCCACATGCCGCGCGAAGAGAAGCATGATGCCGACCGCGACCATGATGGCGGCGACCATCACGGGGACGTCGTTGGCCATCCCGACCGCGGTGATCACCGAGTCGAGCGAGAAGATGATGTCCATCACCGCGATCTGGAGGACGATCCCGACGAGGCTGGCCTGCCCGGGCCGGCGCAGCTCGTCGTCCTCTTCTTCCTCGCCCTCCTCGAGCTCGACCTTCTCGTAGATCTCGTGCGCGCTCTTCGCGATGAGGAAGAGCCCGCCCACGACCACGATGATGTCGCGGCCGGAGATCGCGTTGCCGAGGAGGGTGAAGAATCGGGTGGGTCAGGTGCATCACCCAGCTCAGCCCGAGCAGGAGCATGATCCGCGTCACCATCGCGCCGGCCAGCCCCAGCCGATAGGCGAGCGGTCGCTCCGCGCGGGGAAGCCGGTCGGTCAGGATCGCGATGAAGACGAGGTTGTCGATGCCGAGGACGATCTCGAGCAGCGTCAGCGTCGCGAGGGCGAGCCAGGCCTCGGGGTCGGTGAGCAGGGCGAGCATCCGCGGCTGGGAACGTTCAACGATCGGCGTCCGGAAGCAAGCGTCGTGGCGCCACGGTGGGGCATCGAGGCCGTGAAGTGCCACATCGTGGCCTCGCGTGGGCACCCCTCGGCCGCGAGCGGGTGTCATCGCGCCGGAAGCCCAAACCCGCCGGCGGCGGTTTACAGTCGGGCGCATGGCACCGGACCAAGCGGGATTGTGGCTCGGGCAGCGGGCGGACGATGGAGAGGCGCTGCGGCTCGATCCCTCGGCGCTCCTCCGGCACGTGATGGCGCTCGGGTCGAGCGGCTCGGGTAAGACCGTCTTCTGCAAGGCGCTCGTCGAGGAGGCGGTGCTCGCCGGCATCCCGGCCATCTGCGTCGACCCGCAAGGGGACCTGTGCAGCCTGGCCGCGGCGTCGAGCGCGGAGGAGCTGGCGGCGCACGGCATCGATCCCGCTCTCGCCGCCGCGTTCGCCGAGCGGGCCGAGGTCGTCGTGTTCACGCCGGGCTCGAGCCGCGGGGTCCCGCTCTGCGCCGATCCGGTCGACGGCGGGCTGGCCGCGCTGGAGGGAGCGGCGCGAGTCGAGGCGATTACCCGCACGGCGGCCGTGGTGGTCGGCTTGCTCGGCTTCAATCTCGACTCCGACGACGGAGCTGGGCTGGCGGCCGTGATCGACCGCGCGCTGCACGAGGTCGCCAGCGGCCCGTCGCCGTCGCTCCTGGCGCTCACCGAGCACCTGGTCGCCGCCGAGGGGGACGGCTTCGCCGCCTACGCGCGCTACCTCGACCCGCGCAAGATCCGCCTCGCCTGCCAGCGCCTGGCCCGGTTGGAGGTCGGCGCCCGCCGCGCGCTCTTCCACGACGGAGTGCCCATCGACGTCGACGTGCTGCTCGGCCGCGATCCACGCGCGCCGGTGGCGCCCGGAAAGACCCGCGTCGCCATCGTCTACTTGAACACGCTCCACCAGCAGGAGGACAAAGACTTCTTCGTCGCTGCGCTGACCGACCGGCTCTACCAGTGGATGCTCTCGCACCCGAGCCCGACGCCGCAGGCGCTCTTCTACATCGACGAGGTGGCGCCCTTCGTGCCGCCGGTGCGCAAACCGGCGTGCAAGGAAGGCCTCTCGCTCCTCTTCAAGCAGGCCCGCAAGTACGGGCTGGCCTGCCTGATGGCCACCCAGAACCCGGGCGACGTCGACTACAAGGCGATGGCGCAGTTCGGGACCTGGGCGCTCGGCCGGCTGACGACGCGCCAGGACCGCAAGAAGGTCGAGCCGACCGTGAAGTCGCTGGCGCCGGACGATGCCGACGCCGTCCTGGACGCGCTGCCTTCGGCCAAGCCGGGCGAGCTCGTGCTCCTCTCGCCCGACCAGCTCGGCGCGCCTGTCTCGCTGCGAGCCCGCTGGCTGATGACGCGGCACGAGACGTGGACCGAGGAGAGGGTGGAGGCGCACACCGAGCCGCTCCGGGGTCGGTTCGCGGCGCTGCTCGGTCGCGCCGATGCGTCGAAGCCCACGCAGGAGGACGACGACGGGATGCGCTCAGACGAGGCCCGCGCGAAGACCGATGTCGGCGCGGGACGCGGAGGACGGGAGCGCCAGGGATGCCGCGGAGCCATCGGCCGATTGGCGATCCGACCCGGCGACGGCAGAAGGCGCCTCGGCGCGGCGGCGTGCCGGATGAGGCTCGACCGGACGCGTGCGCGCGCGGCGAGGGCGAGGACGGCGGCGGGTTCGGAGCCGGGGGAGCGTCGGCTTCGGGAGCGGAGGAACGGAGCGAGGAGGCTGCGCGCGCCGGCTCGGGAGCCGAGCAAATGTCGTCTCCGGCGGCCGGACGACCGAGCGGCGAGGCGGCGGGGCCGGAGGCATCGGCGGCGAGCGCTCCATCGAAGCCGGTGCGACGGACGGACGCGCTGGACGAGGAGATGCTCTCGGCGCTGGAGACCGTCCCCTCGGCGAGCGCGCGCGAGCTGGCGGCGCTCACCGATCGGAGCGAGAACGCCGTCCGGCGCGCCGCGTCTCGGCTCGTCGACGAGGGGCGAGCGCGCGCGTTCGAACGCGGGCGGGCCGTCCGCTGGTTCGCCTCCTCGACCGGCGGACGGCCCGACATCGACCTGCCCAACCCCGTGCGAGCGCTGGTCCCCTATGTCGACGCCGCCGCCGCCGAGCGCATCGCGGTCGGTCACCTGCGCAGCCGCGTCCTCGGCCTGATCGGTGACGACGAGCGCTTCGAGGGCGCCGAGCTGCGCCACCGGCTCGTCCTCGCCGTCTCGTACGAAGAGAAGGTGGAGCGCGGCACGCTCGCGAGGCTCTTCGGGGAGCGCCACGACGAGCGGATCGGCCGTGTCTTCTTTCACCCTCACGCGCTCTCGGTGCTGCGGTTCACCAACAGCGACGGAATCCGTTTCGAGGACGAGCCCGACGAGCGAGCCAGCGAGATTCGCGGCTTCGACGGAAACGCCGAGGTCGCCGACGTGCCGCCGGCCACCTTGGCCTTCGAGGACGCCGATTGGGTCGCACGGGCGAGCGACGCGCGGGTCCTCGCGCGCTTCCGGGAATGCTTCGACGCGACGCCGGGCGAGATCACGCCGCTCTTCCTGCCGCTCTGGCAGCTCCACCTGCGCGCGAGCTCCGGCAGCGTCCGCCGCGTCACCATCGACGCGCTCCTCGGTCGCGTCGTCGAGTGGCCCGCGACGCCCTGAAAATTCGGGCGCCGGCGTCGATCCGCGCGGCCGAGACCGCTACCATGGCCATCGCCATGCGACGCATCCCCATCGCCCTGTCCGCGCTCGCGCTGGGCTGGTCCGTGCTGGCCTGGTTCGTGTTGGCGCCGGTGCACGCGGACCCGCCCGCCGATCGGACCGTCCGCTACGCCATCCTCCGCAACGGCGGTCAGATCGGCACGCACGAAACGACCTTCACGCATCAGGGCGAACGCTTCACCGTTCATCACGACATCGAGATCCGCGTCTCGGTCCTCTTCGTCGACGCCTATCACTACACGATGGACAGCCGCGAGACCTGGGAAGGAGACCGCCTGCTCGGCCTGGCAGTCCGCACCGACAAGAACGGAGATCCGCTGCAAGTCTTCGCGCGCGCCTCGTCGAGCGCCATCCGCGTGCGCGGCACCTCCGGCCAGCATCAGGCGCCGGCGGACGCCGTGCCGGACTCGCTGCACTTCAACGTCTTCGATCAGCCGCGCACGAACATGATCCGCGCCGAGGACGGCCGCGTCGTGCACGTGAGCGTGAGCGCGCCGCATCCGGAGACCATCGAGGTCGGCGGCCGGCGCATTCCCACGCGGCGCTACGAGGTCCGAGGCGCGACCGACCTGAGCCTCTGGTACGACGAGAGCGGGCTGATGGTGAAGAAGCGGCTCACGGCGCCGGACGGCAGCGAGATCCTGACCGTCCTGCAGTAGCTCGCTCTGTGCTAGAGAAAGCCTCCATGGGCGAGGCCGACCTCATTGGCGCGCTGACCGAGCACGGCTTCAGCTTGAACGAGAGTCGTGCGTACGCGGCGTTGCTCGCCAGCGGGCCTTCCACCGGCTACGAGGTCGGGCAGAAGGCGCAGATCCCGCGCTCGGCGGTCTACGGCGCGCTGCGGCGGCTGGTGCAGGCCGGGGCCGCGCGCTCCATCCCGGGTCACCCCGAACGCTTCGTCGCCTCGCCCGCCGAGAGCCTGATGGCGCTCCTGCGCGACCGCTTCGACGCGTCGGTGCATCGGCTCGACGAGGCCGTGCGCAGCCTGGAGACCGAGCCGCCGGTCCCCGACGCGTTCAGCGTTCACGGCTACGAGCGCGTGCTCGAAGAGGCGCGGCGCCTGGTACGGCAGGCGAGCGAACGGGTGGTGGTCAGCGGTTGGCCGCGGGAGCTCGAAGCCCTCGCCGACGCGCTGACCGAGGCCGCGGGCGGGCAGGTGACGAGCTGGATCTTCAGCCACGCCGCCATCCCGCACCACCTGCCCGGCGTCCACTTCAGCTATGGGTTCGCCGAGGAGGCGGTCGAGCAGTTCTGGAAGCACCGGCTGGTCATCGTCGCCGACGACGCCCGCACCCTCATCGCGGCGACGGAGCAGAGCGACACCGACAACGCCGTGATCAGCGAGACGGCGGCCATCGCGGAGATCGCGACCAGTCAGATCGCGCTCGACATCACGCTGCTCGCGCAGCGCCACGGCTTCGACACGCGTGAGGTGATGGCGCAGATCCTCGGCGAGCGGGTAGGGCGGCTCGACGAGCTGCTCGAAGGCGACGCCGAGCCCGTCCTCGGTCGGAGCGTCGGGCCAGCGCCGCAGGCGACACGCTGAGCCCACGGAGGAGCGATGCGGCTCTACTGGGTGCGGCACGGACAGATGGAGCTGCGCGCGAGCGCGGTCACCGAAGCGCGCCAGATCGATCGCCTCTTCAACCAAGAGCGCGAGGGCTCGCTCTCACCGCGAGGGCGCCGCGAGGCCGAGCGGGTGGCCGCGCGCTTCTCGGGCCTGCGTCTCGACGGCATCTATGCCTCGCCGCTCTTGCGCGCCAAGGAGACGGCGGAGGTCTCCGCGGCGGCGCTCGGCATGGACGTGGAGATCACCGACGCCATCAGCGAGCTGCGTACCGGACATCTCGACGAGCGCAGCGTCGCCGGCCGCTACGTGCGCGCCATGCTCCGCGCGCCGCTGCGGCCCGAGCTCAAGCGCGCCGTGCTCGGCGGCTCGCTCATTCCCATCTACTTCCACGCGTGGCGGCGGGAGCGCACCGTGGGTGGGGAGACGCCGGCCATGCTGAACGCGCGCGTGAACGGCTTCCTGCGCGACCTCGAGGCGCGGCACGAGCCCGACGCCTCGGTGGCGCTCTTCGCGCACGGCTACCTGATCTTCACGTTGGTCCACTCGCTGCCGCGCTCGCTCGCCGGCCGCTTCCAGCTCGTGCGCCGCCCCTACATCCCGAACGGGTCCATCACCGAGATGACGCTCGCGCGCGGTCGCCTCTCGCTGGTGCGCTACGCCGACGCGCGTCACCTCGACTGATCGGGACGCCGGCGCGTGGGTCCCGCGTGCCGACAACCATCACATCGAAGGCCCATGGTCAGGGCCGGCCTCGCGTGCTCATTCGTTCGACGTGGTCGTCCTCCCGGGCGGCGCCATCCCTACTCGACGAGGCCCGGCGCTTCAGTGACCGGCAGGGACGCCACAAGAGCCAAAACGCCTCGCGATGAACGCGTGCGCCTGCTCGCGCCACAAGCGTCGGCGTGAGCACGGAGCCGGCATTTCTCGGAGTGTTGCGGGAGCTGATCGAAGGCCGGGTCGAGGGCGGCACGTCGCTCTTGCTCGCCGCGCTCGCCGCGTGGGGGACGCGGGTGCCGGTCACCTTCGCCGAAGTGGTCGACCTGGTACACGGCCCTCTGCGGGCGCGGCTCCAGGCGAGGCTCGGAAGCGCGGAGGCGGCCGAGGTCGTCCGCGCGATCGAGCGGGCGCTCAAGCTGGCCGAGATGCCCACCCGCGACCTCGTCCCCGCCCCGCGCTGTCCCTTCGACCGGGAGACGACGAAGCTCTTCGCCAGAGCGAACGGCACGATGCACCTCGTCGTCCTCTCGGGCACCGGCGAGCTGGCCGAGCAGATCGACCCGCTCTTCGACCCTGCGCGCGTCTCCGTCCTCCGCGTCTCGACCCGCAGATCGCTCGCTCGACTGCCGGCCGGCGCCCACCTGGCGCTGATCGACGGAGCGGACCTGCCTCCCATCCCGCCCCATGAGCTCGCGCCCGCGCTGGCCGGGCTGCCGCTGGTCCTGGTGTGGGGCGGTGACGCGCCCGGTGCCGCCGCGCTGGTCGGCGTGCTCGAGCGATCCGCCGTCCCGACCATGTCGTTCGCGCGCACCGAGCCGGAGCCGATGGTCGACGTCCTGCGCGCCCGCCTCACGGACGCGGTCTTCGTGCCGCCAGCTTCGTGATCGCGAGTGGGATGCCGCACGACCCGCTCCCGGCTCTGCCGAGTCTGTGGCACCGTAGCGGGATGCGGATGCGGGCGTCGTCGATCGTGTGGTTGCTCTGGCTCGTGGCTTGCGGAACGCCACACGCGTCGATGGACGCCGGCGCCGATGCGGGGGCCGATTCCGGCGCTCAGGTCGTCCACGACGCCGGTGCGGCGCCGGACGGCGGGCCGCCACCCTTCGTGGAAGATACGCGCTGGCACCGTCAGGCCGTCTTCTACGAGCTCTGGGTGCGGAGCTTCCAGGACTCCGACGGCGACGGCATCGGCGACTTCGCCGGCCTGACCAGCCGCCTCGACTACCTGGCCGACCTCGGCGTGGGGGGCCTCTGGCTCATGCCGACCTATCCCTCGCCGCTGGCCGACAGCGGCTACGACGTCGCGGACTACGTCGGCGTCCACCCGGACTACGGCACGCTGGACGACGTCGACACCTTCCTGAGCGAGGCTCACGCCCGCGGCATTCACGTCTACTTCGACCTGGTCTTCAATCACACTTCCAATCAGCACCCGTGGTTCACCGACTCGGAGAGCGACGCCGGCGGCGCGCAGGGTGACTGGTTCCTGTGGGCGGACGCGCCGGGAATGAATTGCCAGGGCTCCGGCGGGGTGTTCGGCGCCGATTGGTGGACCCTCGACGACGTTCGCGGTCAGTACTTCTTCCACCAGTTCTATCCCGCGCAGCCGGACCTGAACTTCCGCACGCCGGCGGTCCAAGACGCGCTCCTCGACGTGATGCGCTTCTGGCTCGACCGCGGCGTGGACGGCTTCCGCCTCGACGCCGCCAACCGCTACGTCGAAGACCTGCCGCTCTGTCTCGACCGGCCGGGCACCTACGACTTCATCCGCCGGATGCGCGGCGTCACGGACGGCTACGATCAGCGCTCGATGGTGGGTGAGATCTTCGGCCGCGCGGACATCGAGGCTTCGTACGTGCAGGGGGACGCGCTGCAGATGGTCTTCCTGCTGACGCAGGCGCCCTCCTACTGGCTGGCGGGTCAGAGCGAGAGCCCCCGCGCGCTGGCGAACGCGATGGACGAGATTGTCGCGGCCATGCCCGTCGGCGCCGACACCTTCGCCACGCTGATCGGCAACCACGACCTGCCGCGCTCCACCCAGACCGTTCACGACGAGGGCGGGCTGGAGATGATGGCGGCGGCGCAGCTCACCTTCCCGGGCGTGCCCTTCGTCTACTACGGCGAGGAGCTCGGCATGCAGTCGGGCACCGATCAGATCGTCGACTCGCGGGACTCGGCCCGCACGCCGATGCAGTGGGACGCCAGCGCCACCGCCGGGTTCACGACGGGGACGCCTTTCCTGGCGCTCGCGCCCGAGCACGAGACCCGCAACGTCGACGTGATGGGCGCCGACGACGGCTCGCTGCTCGCCTACTACCGGCGCCTGATCCACCTGCGCAACGACACGCCCGCCCTTCGTACCGGCACCTATCAGCGCGTCGGCGGGACCTCCACCAAGGTGCTGGCGTTCTGGCGCCGTCATCCCGACGGAGACCGGTTGGTGATCGTCCACTTCGGCTCGAGCGGGCCCGCCGACGTGCGCATCGCCGTCCCCTCGACGTTCGGCAGCGGCGTCCTTCACGACGACCTGAGCGACGCCGACGTCGGCGTCGTGACCGATGGCGCCTTCACGGCCTCCATCCCACCGCACACCGCCTGGGTGCTGCGCCCGCCGAGCTGAGCGAGCGCGGATGTCGTCTCCGCCGCCGGCCACGCGCATCGCGAAGCCGCGCTCGAGCGCACCGTGCTCCTGGCGACCGACCCGCTGATCCTCCCCAGTCGCTGAACGCGAACGGGCGTCGATCCCAGTCGACCTACGCGGGCCCGCGTTCGCTCGTCTCGGAGGACATGTCGGGAGTGCACCGCGACCGCGCGTCCGTCTCGCCGGAGCGCGGAACCTCCGCCCGTCGGTTGGAGTTCCTCGTGCGAGGGTCTCCAGCTCCAAGCTTCGGAGCGGGTGCTCGGTCTCTCCCGGACGACGCGGCTTCGGCCGCATTCACGATGTTCGCGAGCCGCCGGGACCGGATAGGCTCGCGCCGGTGGGAGGACATCCTGTGCGCGACCTTTCGATTGCTCGATTTCTCGTCTTCTGTGGGGCGTTGATCGTGCCCGCGTCGGCGAGCGCCTTCTGCGGCTTCTACGTCAGCGGCGCCGACGCCGAGCTGATGAACAGCGCGACCATGGTCGTCCTGATGCGCGAGGGGACCCACACGGTCCTCTCGATGCAGAACGACTACCAAGGCCCGCCCGAGGACTTCGCGCTGGTCGTCCCCGTGCCGGTGGTGCTCTCCGAGGACGACGTGAGGACCCTCCCGCGCGACGTCTTCGAGACGGTGGAGCGCGTCGCCGCGCCGCGCCTCGTCGAGTACTGGGAGCAGGATCCCTGCAGCGCGGGCATGGAGGGCACCATCGGGCTCGGGAACCTCGGCGCCATCGGCCACGGCGCCGGCGGTGGAGGCATACTCCGCGGCGCTCAGCCCACGGTCGTCGTCGAGGCCGAGTTCGCGGTCGGCGAGTACGACATCGTCATCCTGAGCGCGAGCGACTCGTCGGGGCTCGAAGATTGGCTGCGCGGGCACGACTACCGCATCCCCGAAGGCGCCGCGTCCGTGCTGCGACCCTACGTCGAGGCCGGCACCAAGTTCTTCGTCGCCAAGGTCGCCGTCGAACGCGTTCACTTCGAGGACGGTCACGCCCTGCTCTCGCCGCTGCGCGTCCACTACGAGAGCGACGAGCTGGCCCTGCCCATCCGGCTCGGACAGTTCAACTCCCCTGGCACCCAGGACCTCATCGTCAACGTCCTGGCCCGCAATCAGCGCTACGAGGTCGCCAACCGCCCGAACGCGACCATGCTCACGAACGTCGATCTCGCGGAGAGCGCCCGCGAGCGCTTCGGCGAGGTCTACGCCGCCCTCTTCGACCGGGTCGTCGAGCAGCACCCGGGCGCCGTCGTGACCGAGTACGCGTGGCAGGCCACGACCTGCGATCCCTGCCCGCCCGGCTCGCTCCTCTCCGAGCAGGACCTGGCCACGCTCGGCGGCGACGTCGCGTTCCCGGGGCAGCTCCGCGCTGCCGCCGGCGGCGGGACCGTCCGCACGGGAGCCGCCGAGGTGCGCGGCTCACTGTCGCGAGAGATCATCCGCCGGGTGGTCCGGCGGCACATCAACGAGGTGCGCTTCTGCTACGAGAACCAGCTCACGTCGCAGCCGAGCCTGAGCGGGCGAATCTCCATCCGCTTCATCATCGGCTCGGACGGAAGCGTCCAAACCGCGTCGGTCGCCAGCAGCTCCGTCGGCGACCAGGCGGTCGAGAGCTGCATCGCGCAGGCCGTGCACCGATGGACGTTTCCTGCCCCCGAGGCAGCCACCGTCGTCGTCACCTACCCCTTCATGCTGATGCCCGGCGGCGGTGCGCCCTCCGGGTTCGGTTCACGGGCCGGGCTCGCGAACGACATGGTGCTCACCCGCCTCCACTACCGCTACGGCCGCGACGGGAGCGACGAGGATCTCGATCTTCCGCGCGGCCGATCCGATCCTCGGCGGCCGCGAGATACCCGACGGGGAAGGGAACCTGAGCCAGGAGGCGACGCCGGCGGCGGCCAACAACTTCCAAGCGCGCTACGCCATCCGGCACCCGTGGGAGGGCGAGATCACCTGCGATGATCCGCACCGCGGCATCTGGGGCCCGCGTCCCGACGGCTCGGGGCGACAATCCACCGCGCCGGCCACCGGGCTCGCGAACGTGGCCCGAGGCGGCATCCAGCTCGCCTCCTACGTCTCCGGCAGCGTACCGGCCCTCGGCATCGCCGCCGCCGAAGCCCCGACCGACCAAGCCACGACCGACCAAGCCACGGCCGATGAAGCGCTGCCCGAAGATGCCCCGGCCGACGAAGCGCCGCCCGCCTCTTCGACGAGCGGTGGTGCCTGCGGTTGTCGTGTCGGCGCCTGCGGCCGAGCGCCCGGCTGGCTCCTCGTCGCGTTCGCGGTCCTGCTCATCCGTCGTCGCCGCTGAGGCTTGCTCGTCGAGAGCGCGTCACGCGGCGAACGCGCTCGGCATCGAGACGTTCGTCGCCCCCTGCGAGGCTCTCCGCGGGCGCGCGGAGTCGGTCCGGATCAAGGGGAATCCACGCCATAGGGGTACGGTGGTGACTCGTCGACCGGATGCCCGTGCAGGTTCGGGTATGCGGCGTAGACCCGCGGACCGACGTCTTCCCGCGAGACCCAGGTCGGTACGGTGTGCCACCAGTTCCCCTGAACGGAGCGAGCGGAGATCTCGAGCTCGCCAGGATAGGCGATCGTGTCGCGCTGCGTGACGAAGCACATCGCGCGATCCGCCGGGATATCGTGCCTGATCACGCCCCTCCCCGTGGGTGTCACGGAGATCGCCATCAAGCAATAGAGTCCCGGTGGGATCGCGTAGACCTGCAGCACATCCTGGTCGGGCGAGAGCCGTCCGGTCGAGAAACACGCGCCGTAGTCGGCGTCACGACAGAAGCTCAGCGTCACGGCGTAGTTGGTGCGAACTTCGAGAGCGAGGAGCGCGTCGTGGCTGGCGGTGAGCGGCTCGTCCGGCCGAACGAGGTGGCCGACCTCGCACCCCCACGCCAGCATGCTCAGGATCACGAGGCTGAACCGCGTTCGCATTCTCCGAGCTTACCCGATTCATGCGCGCCACCCATGAAGGCCCAGCCCCTCCGGCCCCCACTCTACGCACCGACCCCGATCACGTCAGGAAACCCGAGCCCGGCCAGATTCCTACGGATCTTCGTGGCCATCGACAGGCTGGCTCGGAGGGCCGTCCGCGGCGCCGCCGTGATGCGGGATCGACGTGGCGAATCGTGTTTTCGCCCGTCACGACGAGCGGATCCCCGCTGGTGAGCGTGACACGTCGCACGTAGGACGCCGTGCGTGCCTCGGTCGGTCGTCACCGGCGGCATTCGAGGCGGCGTGGATGCCTCGGTAGCGAGCGACAGGTGCCATCCGAGACGTTCCGGATGGCAAGGTAGAAAAGCTCAGGCGGCACGCAGGACGGCTCGGATGTCGAGGTCGCGAGCCGCAGGCGGCATGCACGTCGTCTCGCGTGTCGAAGTAGAGCGTCTCCAGCGACACTCAGCTCGTCGTGGATGCCGATGTAGACGGTTTCCGTCCCGGAATTGGCCCGAATTCGCGGGCAAATCACGCCAAATCAGCGGGTTGAGCGCAAACGAAGAAGCGCTGCGGCTCGGCGGTGGCCGGCCCTCGGCTCACTCTCCGGATTCGAGGAGCTTCTCGATCGCCGTGTCGCTGGAGCCGGCGCCGACGCGGCGGACCGTGTCGAGGTAGTGAAGAAGCAGCGCCCTGTTGTCGCCGAGCGAGAGCGTCTGCATCTCCAGCGCGCCGATCCGATCCTCGGGCGTGAACACGCTCTCGACCTTCTCCATCGAGAGCTTCTCCGGATCGTAGGCCATGTGCTCGGCCTCGGTGTTCAGCAGCGTGTAGTCGTCGCCGCGCCGCAGCTCCAGTGTCACCCGCCCCGTGATCGGGCGCGCGATCCAGCGCGTCAGCGCGTCCTTCAGCATCAGCGCCTCCGGGTCGTACCACTTGCCCTCGTAGAGCAGGCGGCCGAGTCGGCGGCCGAGCGTGAAGTAGAGATCCGTCGTGTCCTCGTTGTGTACCGCGGCCAGCAGCCGCTCGTACACGATGTGGAGCAGCGCCATCCCGGGCGCCTCGTAGATCCCGCGGCTCTTGGCGCCGATGACGCGGTTCTCGATTTGATCGCTCATCCCGAGCCCGTGCCGCCCGCCGATGCGGTTGCACTCGGCGAAGAGCTCGAAGAGCGAGTCGAAGCGCTGGCCGCCGATGGCCACGGGCAGCCCGGCCTCGAAGTCGATCGCGATCTCTTCCGGCGCGATCGCGACGTTCCGTCCAGTGGGCCACGCCCATGATCGGCTCCACGATGCGCATCCCGGAGCTGAGCAGCTCCAGATCCTTCGCCTCGTGCGTCGCGCCGAGCGCGTTGGAGTCGGTCGAGTAGGCCTTCTCCGTGCCCATCTTGTAAGGCTTGCCGACCTTCTCCAGGAACTCGCTCATCTCCTTGCGGCCGCCGAGCTCCTCGTTGAACGTCGGATCGAGCCAGGGCTTGTAGATGCGCAGCTCCGGGTCGACGAGGATCCCGTAGCGGAAGAAGCGCTGGATGTCGTTGCCCTTGTGGGTCGACCCGTCGCCGAAGACGTGCACGCCGTCCTCGCGCATCGCGCGGACGATGGCGGTCGTCGTCACGGCGCGGCCGAGGGGCGTCGTGTTGAAGTACTTCTTGCCGCCGCTCGTGAGATGGAACGCGCCGCACTGGATGGCGACGATCCCTTCTCGGATCAGCGCCTCCTTGCAGTCGATCAGCCGCGCCTCCTTGGCGCCGTGATCGAGCGCGATCGGCGGGATCTCGGCCGGATCCTTCTCGTCCGGCTGCGCCAGATCGGCGGTGTAGCAGTAGACCTCGATGCCCTTGTCGGCCATCCACTGCGAGGCGGCGCGGGTGTCGAGGCCACCCGAGAACGCGAGGCCGATCTTGGTCCCCGCGGGCGGAAGCGTGCGATAAATACGGCTCATGGCGGGGCGGAGGATGCCACGTCCCGGCGCGCTTCGCAGTCGATTCTCGGCGGGGCACGCAGCGCCCGCCACGGTGGCGGAGCGAAGCTGGGCTCACCCCGACGTCGGACAGCGGGCGCGTTCCGCGGCCGTGGAAGGCCGGCCCCGCCAACCAGAGGAGCGCAGCGTCGGTTGCGCGCCGGCGCTATGCGCTGGTCGGCGAGATGCGCTGGTCCGCCATGCGCTGGTCCGCCATGCGCGAAGGCATCGTCGGTGCGGGCCCGTCCTTCCAGCGTCGCCGTCGCCCGCCGCGGGCGAGCTCGCGGTGCGTTGGGTCAGTGCAGGGTTGGCCGAGGGCCGGCCCGACGAGCGCGTCGGAGCAGGAGCCAGCCGGGTCCCTCCAGCGTCGCGTAGCGCATGTCCGCGGCGCGGTAGTCCGGGCGCCTCTCGGTCGCATGGGGCAGCCGGAGCGTTCCCACCACCTCCACTACGGCGCCGTCGTTCGCCATCAGCGGCTCCTCGAGCGACTCGTCCTCGTCGGCGACCCAGACGCGGAGCGGCGCGCCCAGTGATCCGATCTGAACACGCAGCCCCGGGTGC
This sequence comes from uncultured Pseudomonadota bacterium, assembly GCA_963832725.1. GTDB lineage: Bacteria > Myxococcota_A > Polyangia > Polyangiales > Sandaracinaceae > JAEZBP01. The sequence goes on along the minus strand of CAWHVG010000001.1, from coordinate 1,322,892 downwards.
TCGATCACCAACACACCCGCATCGACGGCCGTGGTCACCGACGTCGCCCGCTCGCGGCAGCGCGGGCGACAGCCGCAGGGCCGAGTGTCCGTCCAGCGCGACACGTATGCGCCCACCGCACGCTGCGAGAGCGGCTCGCTCACCGGCGCCAGCACCTGCACCGGGCCGGACATCCGTACGCGGCGCCCGTCGTCGACCACGGCCCCGATCCCCGAACGCCACGACGCACGGGCGACTTGCGCGAGCCGCGCGTCCTCGCGTTTCGCCGCTCGCGCCCGAGGGAGAGACCGATGGGGCACCTTCGTACGAACCGACCAACAGGCGAACGCGCCGCTGCCCGCGCGCGGTTGCCCCTCGTCCGTGTGGGATCCTTGCATGGCCTGAGGACAACGAGTCGGCGCCGGAACACTTCCAGGAATCGGCGGATACCTGCACCGATTTTCCCCGGCGACACGCGGGCTCGATCAGAGGCGAGTCCCGTTCGACCGGCAGTTGCCCGACTCCGAGACCACGGAGCGAGCCGAAAGGACGCTCGGGAACACGTGGCGGATCCGATGGCGCCCGGACCTCTCCCCCCACCGACCACCGGCAGGCACGGCCATCGCCATGCATCGTTCGGAGCGAAGCAGCAGTCGATGAAGGACCTTCAACAGGACTACCCACGAGCGTTGGCCGCCGGAGTGCGGCGACACTCCCGCGGCGGTCACCTCGGCGTGAGAGCGCTTCACGCGCTTCGCGGTGAGCGACGCCGCGACCCTTTTCGAGCGCGCCGTCGACGAGCGAGCGGGGACTCCGGAGGACGCCGTGGACTTGGCAGCGCATATGGCGGCGCGCATCCTGAGATGGATGCGTTTCGGTTGGCTCTTTCTCGCATTGCTCACGGCCTGCGGCGCACGCACCGCGCCGGCGGCGCTCGATGCGGGAGCGGTCTGTGACACGCGCGCGGCCGCACAGGAGCTCGCCTCACGGTGTGCGGCCGGGGACGTACGACCAGTCTCTCTCTTCTCGCGCGGCGCACACGACTCGTGGGTCGAGGCGGCTGCCAGTGGTTGTGACATCGGCGTGCTGCAGCGGCGCTCCAGGGCAGAGGACGTGCTCCACCGATTCGACGCCGAGGGGATGCCTCTCGAGACCACCCAAGTCGGATGGGAAGCCAAGCTGGTCCCGACGGAGGTCGGCTACGCGGTAGTCAGCCGCGAGGTCGAGCCCGGCCCTTACGCGCTCCGGCGATACGATCCGTTGCTGAACGAGATCGCCCGCTACCCCATCGGCAACACCGCGCTCGTGATCCCGCGAGGACCTGGGTTCAACGTCTTCGGCTCGGGGCACTTCGACATCCTCGATGCTTCGGCCTCGCTGGTCTCGCGGTCGAGCAGCGATGTCCCACCGTCGGCGGCGGCGGGCGTGGCGACCGAGGCGGGGTTCGCCGTGTCGGTGAACAACGACCTCGCCGGTTACACCGGGCTCGCGGTGGACCGCGCAGGGCGGACCTTCGGCCCGGGAGCCGGCTTCTTTGAACAGAGTCTCTTCTCGCTGGCGGCGACCGAGTCGGGGTTTTTCGTCTACGGCCGCTTCCGGGGTGCGTGGGGCGAGCCCCATGACGGCACCGGTCCTGCGAGCGGTCCCATCGTGCAATGGAGCGAGGTGCTGGCGGAGCCGGGGACGAACCTGGCGGGCACGTCCGTCCTGTCGCGCGAGGGCCGGGCCACGCTGCTCCTCGCGCGCGGGCTGGCCGACGGCACGGCGTCGCTCGAGCTCGTGGACCTCGACCCCTCGGCGCACCCCGCCGGTTCCGCGCGCCGCCTCTTCCATTCGCCGGCTGCCATCGACCACCTGCAGCTCGTCTGGGCCGCCTACTCGTACCTCGCGGTCTTCAGCACCGCGGACGGCGTCTACGCCCTCCGCGTCTGTCCATGACCCCGCCCGGTAGGCACCATCAGCCTGATGGAAGCGCTCGAGGAGCGCCTCATACGGTGCAGGTGCTTCTCGTCGCGCTCGCCGTCGCGGGATGCGGCGCGTCGGGTCCCGTTCCACAGCTGGGTCGTGGGGAGATTCGGCTGTTGATTCGCCGCGAAGCCACGGTCCGAGCGGTCCGCGTCGGAGTCGACGGCGTCGGCGTGCCGGTCGAGGGCAGCGAGCAGCGCTTCGCAATTCCCGCGGGAGCGCACACCGTGTGGATCGAGGCCGAGGCGGACATGAGCCGCGGGCTGACCTGTGCCGACGGCGTGGTCCCGGCCTCTCGCCCCGTCACGCTGATCGCGAACCAGTCTCTGTGCCTGTGCGCGCGGCTCCGACCCGGCGTCGAGCTCCCCGTCGACATCGAGCTGACGGAGCACTGCTCGAGCACCAACGAAGACGGCCGGCGGGAGCAGTCTCCCAGCCGGCCGTGATCAAGAACGATTCTGTTGAGCGGGCGAACGGATTCGAACCGTCGACATTCAGCTTGGGAAGCTGACGCTCTACCAACTGAGCTACGCCCGCGTTTCGGAGGGGGAGGGATATCTCCACCGGCCCCGGGCGTCAAGCCTCGACGCGCATGGCCTCAGTCTTCGCCCATCAGGTCGTCGAAGGCGCGGTCGATGTCGTCCGGCGCCATCGCCGGGGCGTCCGCCGTTGGGACTTGGGGCTGGGCGAGGTTTTGGATGCGGCTCGCGACGTCGCGGAAGCTCGGGTCCCGCTTCTGGACCTTCTGGTAGTAGTAGAGGGCTTCCTTCGGGTCGTGCAGGAGGTCGTAGGCGTTGCCGAGCTCGAAGTAGAGGCCCAGCTCTTCCCGATCGGTCTTGGTCTCGGCGTAGAGGCCCTTCTTGAAGTGGGCGATCGCTTCGGTCAGCTCGTTCTTCTCGAGAAGGCACAGGCCGATCATGGTCTCGCCGATGCACACCCGGGTCGGGTTCGTCAGGCAGAGGCGGAACTCGTTGATGGCGTCGTCCAAGAGGCCCATCTCTTTGTAGGCGATGCCGAGGTCGAAGTGGGTCTCGCTGTCCTCCATGCCCACTTGCTGTTCGACGCCCTTCTTGAACTGGGCGAAGACCTGTTCGACGTCCAGGACGTCGCTGCCGATGGAGTCGGGGTCCGCGGCGTCTTCGAACTCTTCGGCCAATCGCTCGGCGAGCTCGAAGCTGTGGTCGGCCGACGCCGTGGGCGGTGCGGCGCTCGCACGGTCACCCGCCGCCGCCGCGACACCCGCGACCTCGCGCAGCTTCTCTTCGATCAGCGGGTTGCTCGGGTGGTTGGTCAGCGCGTCGCTCAGGGTGGCTCGCGCTTCCTCGAAGAGGCCCTGCGCCACGAAGAAGTCCGCTTCGTCGAGGAGCTCCTCGACCTCTCCCGGCGCCACGGAGCGTCGCGCGACCTCGGCCGCCATCTGGCCCGGCGTGCTCGGTCGAAGGGGGACGTGCTCGAACTCTTCCGGCGTCATCGGCGCCAGGGGATTGCCGCCGCTAGGGACGGGCCCGCCCGGTCCCGAGACTGCGCCCGGCCTGGGGACGCCGGGCCGCGGCACGAGCGGTCGTTCGGCGGAGTCACCCGGCTTCGGGACCAGCGGCTGCGCCTGCTCCGACGGCGGCGGCACCATGGCGTGGCGGCTCGCCTGGGCCTCCATGACGTCGAGAGACGGAGCGTCCGCCGCGGTGGTCGGCGCTTCGTCCGCCGGCGGGAGCGGCGCCGCGCTGGTGGCGGTGGCGTCGACGACGTCCATCGCTTCGACCGGCTCGGAATCGATCTCGACCGGGATGATTGACTCGCCCGGTACGGGCGTGATGTCGGCTGCGGCGTCGGGAGGCGCGTCGTTGTCGACGAAGAAGATCTCCTCTTCCTCTTCGATCGGCGCCGGCTCGGCCGGGGTGACGGCCGCGGGCTCGGGAGGCGGGATCGATTCGACGCCGAGCGCCGCCAGCCGTTCGCGCGCTTCGATGTTCGCCGGGTCGAGCTCCAACACCTGCCGCAGGTAGAGCACCGAGGCGGCGCTCCGGCCTTCGGCGAGGATCTCCGCCAGGGTGATCAGCTCGGCGACGGCGTCGGCGACCCGACCGTCGGCCAGGTGCAGGTCCTTGAGGCGCTCGCGCGCTTCGACGTGCATCGGGTCGAGCTCGAGCACGGCGTGGAGCTGCTCCACGACCTTTTGCTTGAGGCCGTAGCGCAGGAAGACGTCGCACTCGGTCAACAGCCGGGCGATCTGCGCTTCTCGCAGCACGTCCGGCGGGACGCTCGGCATGTCGCTGGGCGCCGGCGCGGCTTCGGTCGCCGGCTCCGACGCCAGCTCTTCCTCGTCGACCTCGTCCTCGACGATGATCAGCTCTTCGTCGTCCTCGAGGACTTCGACCTCTTCGACGATCTCGGGCTCGTCCGGCTCGACGACGGAGCTGCGGCTCGGCTCGACGACGGCGCTCGCCGGAGGCGCGATGTCCCGCCGGACGCTGCCGCGGGTCTGCGCGAAGCTGGCCAGAGCCTGCCGCGCTTCGGCGTCGCCGGGATCGAGCTCCAGGATCTTCTTGAGGGTGCGCGCGCGATCCTCGGGCCGGTTGGCCTCTTGGTGGATGCGGGCGATCTCCCGGTAGACGCTGATGGTCTTGGGGAGCTGGCCGAGCTGGTTGAACGCTTCGGCCAAGAGCTCGAGGGTGTTGGTGTCCTTCGGGTTGGCCTTGAAGCAGAGCTGGAGCTTGCCGAGCGCGCGCTTGGGGTCGTTGCGCTCGAGGTAGTGGCCCGCGAGCTTGCGCGCGAGGGCGGTGTCGTCCGCGCGGTGGAAGAGGAGCCGCTCGGCGACCTTGATGAAGTCGTCCATGCGGCCGTGCGCCTCGAGCAGCGCGGCGCCCGCCTCGAAGGCATCGGCGGCTTCCTTGGTGCGGCCGGCCTTGCTGAGCGCCTCGGCGAGCTTGATGCGGACCGGGATGTTCTCCGGGTCGATGTCCGCCATCTTCGCGAGCGTCGACAGCGCCCGGTCGATGTCCCCCCCTCGCGCGAACCCCGCGGCGACGTGCTCGTAGGTCGAGAGCGCGTCGCTGGTCAGCTGGAGCATCTCGTACATCTCGCCGAGGTTCACCTGGACGTCGAGACGTGAGGGGTCGAGCTTGAGGATCTGCTTGTAGACGGCGACGGCCTTGAGGAAGAAGCCCTGATCGCCGTACTGGGAGGCAACCTTGGAGTAGGTGTCGATTGCCTCGCGCCGCGCGCCCTTGCGCGTGTAGAGGTCGCCGATCTTCAGCCACGTGCGGACGTCGCTCGGATCCGTCTCGACGAGCTTTCGGAACTCGCCGATCGCTTTGTCGTAATTGCCCTTCGCCAGATGCTTCTGGGCAGTCTCGAGGACCTTGGTGCGATTGACGCTCACGTGGCAGCGATCAGGGCTGACGGGCCCCCTGGAGAAGGACGACGACGCGGGTCGCCCGGCCGCGCTCTGGCCGGATGCGACGCTCGCTCGGCGTCCGGATCCGATGTGTCCGATGAAGCGAAACGGCCGTTCCCGGACCTGAAGAGGCCCCCCAGGGACTCGCTGAAGGACGTCGTCGGCGGGTGCTCATGACGGGGTGCGGGACGGCTGCGACCGTGCGCCCGAAGTCGAGCGCAGGGTGCAAGAAGGGGCGCCCCGGGGCCCATCGGTGGCGTCGGGGCGATCGAGTGGGTCGATGAGGGAGTGTACGGGCGCGCCGGCGCGGGGGTCAAGCGGCCCAATTCGCCCCACCGCGTGCCGGCGCTCGCACGCCCTGCCAGAGCCGTACCGGGAGGTGCCGGAAGCCGGGGCGAGGGGCACTCGGTCGAGGTGGGGGTGGGCAGCGGCTACCCTTTCACGACGCCGATTCGCTCCAGGAAACGGGTCGAGAGTCGGCCGTCCTGGAAGTCCGGGTGGCTCACGATCCGCATGTGGAGGGGGACGTTGGTCCGGATGCCGCCGACCAGCATTTCGCCGAGCGCTCTCTGCATCCGGTGGATGGCCTCGGGGCGGCTCGCGCCGTAGGTGATCAGCTTGAGGAGCAGCGAGTCGTAGTTGCTCGGCACGCGCCAGCCACCATAGACGCCACCGTCGACGCGGACGCCGGCGCCGCCCGCCGGGTGGTACTCGGTGATCAACCCGGCCAGGGGGCGAAGGTCTCGGGATCCTCGGCGTTGATGCGGCACTCGAGGGCGTGGCCGTTCAGCGTCACCTGGCGGTCCAGCGGCACCGAGATGCCTTCACCGCTGGCGATGCCGATCTGCTCGCGGACGAGATCGATTCCGGTGACGATCTCGGTCACGGGGTGCTCGACCTGGATGCGCGTGTTCATCTCCATGAAGTAGAGGTTGCCGCGCTCGTCGAGCAGGAATTCGAGGGTGCCGGCGCTTCGATAGCTGCTCTCGCGCATGGCCCGCTCGATGGTCACGGTCATGTCGCGCCGGAGCTCTTGGGTGACGGCGACGCTCGGCGCCTCCTCGACCAGCTTCTGGTGGCGCCTTTGGATGGAGCACTCGCGCTCGCCGAGCACCATGGCGCGGCCTTCGCCGTCGCAGAGCACCTGGAACTCGATGTGCCGGGGCTCTTCGACGTAGCGCTCGAGGTAGAGGTCGCCGCACTTGAAGCCGGCCACCGCCTCGGCCTGGGCCTGCGGGAAGACGCGGCGGAGCTGCGTCGCGTCGCGCACGATCTTCATGCCGCGCCCGCCGCCGCCGGCGGAGGCCTTGAGGATGACCGGATAGCCGATGTCTTCGGCCTGGCGGACGGCGTCGTCGGCGTCCTCCAGCACGCCGGTCCCCGGCAAGAGCGGCAGGCCGAGCTTGCGGGCCAAGGCGCGAGCAGGGACTTTCGAGCCCCAGTCGCGCATGTTCTGGGCGGTGGGGCCGATGAACGCGAGGCCGCAGCGCTCGCAGGTGTCGGCGAACTCCGCGTTCTCCGACAGGAAGCCGTAGCCGGGATGGATTGCGTCGGCGCCGGTGATTTCCGCGGCGGCGATGATCGCCGGCACGTTCATGTAGCTCTGGACGCTCGGCGGCGGCCCGACGCACACCGCCTGGTCGGCCAAGCGCACGTGGAGCGCCTCGGTGTCGACCTGTGAGTGCACGGCGACCGTCGCGATGCCGAGCTCCCGGCAGGCGCGAATGATCCGGACCGCGATCTCGCCGCGGTTCGCGATGAGGACCTTCTCGACCATCGTTCAGCCGGTCTTCACCTTGAAGAGCCGATCGCCGAACTCGACCGGCTTGCCGTTCTCGACCAGCACCTCGAGGATGGTGCCGCTGATCTCGGCCTCGATCTCGTTCATCAGCTTCATCGCCTCGACGATGCAGAGCGCCTGGCCGGGAGCGATCTTCTGGCCGGCCTCCGCGAAGGCGGGCGCGTCGGGCGAGGGCGCCCGATAGAAGGTGCCGACGAAGGGTGAGGTGATGTAGGTGACGTTGGCGTCATCTTCGCTCTCGGCGGGCTTGGCCGGAGGGGGCGGGGCGCTGGGTGCCGCCGGCGGGGGCGGCAGCGTCGCGGGCCCAGCGACCATCGTCGGCGTCATGGCGAGCGTATTCGTCTCGCCGCCGCGTCGCAGGTAGATGCGCTGGTCTTCCTGCTCGAGCTCCAGCTCGTTCACGTCGAGCTGCTTCATCGCGCGCATGAGCTCGCGAAGCTGCTTGAGGTCGATCTCCATCGGCTCCTCGTTCGTTCCGGGCGGGCTTCTCGAACCGCGCGTGTTCCGCGCGCGCCCGCTCAGTCTCGGTCGTTCTCTTGTCGTGTCGGGGCGTCCGGCTCGGATGCGCCCGCGGGGGCCCTGAGATAGTCGATGAGGCCGCGCAAGCCAAGCTCGTAGCTGAGCGAACCGAATCCGGCGACCACGCCGAGGCAGACGGCGGCGATCATGGAGCGGTGCCGAAAGGGCTCCCGCGCGTGCACGTTCGAGAGGTGCACCTCGACGCAAGGCACGTCGATGGCCGCGATCGCATCGCGGATCGCGATTGAGGTGTGGGTGTAGGCGCCGGCGTTGATCAGGACGCCGTCGAAGTCGGTGCGGGCTTCGTGCAGCCAGTCGATGAGCTGTCCTTCGTGGTTCGACTGACGGCTGTCGATGAGCGCGCCCAGATCGAACCCGAGGGCCTGCAGCTCGGCCTCGAGGGTTTCGAGGTCGGCGTGGCCGTAGATTGAGGTCTCCCGCTGGCCGAGTAGGTTCAGGTTGGGGCCGTGCAGGACCAGGACGCGGAGGAGGGTTCGGGCCATCCGGGCGCCCGCTAGATGTCCGAGGAGGACATCTCGATGTCCTGCGCGGAGCTCGCAACACGATCTGGCCGGCTCTCGACGCCGATCTCGGGCGCGAGCCTCCTCGAACATGCTCTGCATTTCCTGCGGGGGCGCGCACCCCATCTCGAGGCCGATCGCTCGGCCATACCGGTCACGACTTCCGCCTCGGACATCCAGATGTGAGAGGCGGAATTCGTGACCGGATCGCGGAGCGCGACGGGGCCCAGCAGTGGCTCGGGCCGACGAGGCGATGCCGAGTATCGTCGAGGAGGAACGGGCCGCTGATGGGCCCCTTCCCGCCCGTGAAACGCATCGAGATTTCCGCCGAGCACATCCAGGTGACTGGTGTCAAACGACGCCCGAAGGATTTCCGAGCGCGATAGGTCCGGGTCGTCGTTCGGCCCGACGACGAAATGCTGAAGCATTTTGGAGGAGGGACGGGCGGCGAGACGGGCCTGTCCCGCCGGAAAGACGAGGAGCGCTCGTTCGACACCAGCCACCTAGGGCTCAGGTGAGCTCGCTGACGAGCTTGCTGCCGGCGGTGCGCAGGAGAAAGCGCGCCTTGCCGTAGTTGCCGTCCGGCCGGATGGTGACCGCGACGAAGTACTCGTCGTTCAGCACGCGGATCAGCGTCGTGAGCTTCTCGGCCTGGATCGAGATCTCCTTCGCTCCGCCCGCCTCGAGTAGCTCCGCGGCCTTGCGGATGTCCTTGAGGATGACGCTGTACTCCATGCCGACGGTCTCGACGTCGACCGGCCCCTGCGCCGACTCGCGGACGTAGGTGTCGACGGGGATCCCGTCGAAGCCCATGAGCAGGCCGGCGACACCACCCTCGGTCTGGTCGACGACTTCCTGCAGCACCTCTCGGAACATGCATCCTCCGCGCGGAGGCTCTCCGCGGGCACGATCTCCGCACGGACAGCCGTCCGGGTCAAGTTTGGTCTCGATCCGAGCGGGGAAAGGGGTCTCGTCGGATGGTCGGCGCGGATGATTCTCAGCGCCGCGCGGGATTGCTGTCCGGCTGCGACGAGGAGTCGCGCTCGCTCCATCGGCGGCGCTCGGCGTCGTCGAAACGCTTGGCCAGGACGACCGCGAGCGCACCCACGCTCAGGAAGAGCATCCAGAACGGCCAGCTCGGCATCGGCGAGAGCTCTCCGGGGCTGGAAACGAAACGAGCCGGGCCTGCGATAGGCCCGGCTCGTTTGCGGAAGAGAGGACTCGAACCTCCACGGGAGTTACCCCACCAGATCCTTAGTCTGGCGCGTCTGCCAGTTCCGCCACTTCCGCTCGGGGCCGGAGACATTAGCTAAGCCCGGATCGTTGTCAAGTCGCTTCCGGCGCGCGCTGCCAACTTCGTCAGCGGTGTCCGTCAGGCTCGTCCGTCGCCGGCCGCTCGGGGTCGGCGGAGAGCCGCGTTTTCTCCACGAATTTCGTGGATTGCCGTTCGTGGCACGGGCCTTGTCATGGGGTCGGGCACGCAACGGAATACGAACGAGGAGACGACGATGAATGACAAGGTTGGCAAGCTCGGTGGTGGATACGCGTGGCTCTTCGCTCTCGGAGCCATCGCGCTCGGGGCCGGAGCGGCCTACGTGACGGCCGGAATGGGCTCGAAGGTCTCCAGCGGGATCTACTTCGCGGTGTTTCTCATCTCCGGGTTCGCGGCCACGGCTCTCACGAAGGCGCACGCGTTGATGTCGGTGCTGGCGTTCGTGCTCGCCTCGGGGATCTCCGCCGCCGCCTACTACTGGGTGGCCGCCCAAGCGATGGCCGACGCGACCAGTGCGCTCGGCGCGGCGGAGGCCGGCGGCACGCTCGGCGCGGCGGTGGGGATCTTCGTGGCCGTGATCACCTTCATCGTGAGCGCGGTCGGCGGGGTCGGCGGTACGATTGCCGGCGCCCGGGTGCGCAAGCAGCTCGTGGGCTGAGGCCCGACTTGGCGATGAGCCGAACGGGCACCCAAAACGACGTCGGGGGACGTTCGGGGGAAGGAGCGGCGGAGACACGCGTAGGTCGTGATGGCGGGGCGGCGGCGCCGGGCTCTCTGGGGAGAGGGGCCCGGCGCTGCTCGTTACTTCCGGCGGAGTGGCCCGAGCGGCCCGCTTGGGGCAAGGTCACGGCGCATGAGGCCTTGGCTCGCCAGCGCGCTCGCACCCTTCATGCCGCCGGTGCGGGCGCTGCGCACGTACGAGGCCCGCTTCCTGCCGCGCGATCTGCTGGCCGGGCTGACCGTGAGTGTGGTCGACCTGCCGCAGTCGATGGCGTTCGCCCTGATCGCCGGCGTGCCGCCGGTCTACGGGCTCTACACGGCGATCGTGCTCGCGTTCTTCGGCGCGCTCTTCACCTCGAGCCGCTTCCTCTCGGTCGGACCGACCAACACGCAGAGCCTCCTGGTCGCGTCGATCGTCTCGCGTGTCTACGAAGTGCACGACCTGCACTTCGTCTACTTGGTGATCGCGCTCACGCTGGTGAAGGGAGTGCTCCAGCTCGCGTTCGCGGCGGCCCGGATGGGGCGGCTGGTCCGCTTCGTGAGCGGGAGCATCATGGTCGGGTTCACGGCCGGCGCCGGCGTGCTGATCCTGGTCGAGCAGGTGCCCGGCTTCCTCGGCTTCAGCGTGGAGCACACGCCCACGGCGCTGCCGGGCGTGCTCGGTGCGGTCGAGCGCTGGGCGGCGCACCTCTCCGACATCGACCCGCGCTCGGTCGCGATCGGGATCGGATCGCTGGTGGTGGTGATCGCGTTGCGGCTCAAGTGGCGGCACGCGCCCGGCCCGCTGCTGGCGGTGGCGGGCGGCGCGGTGTTGGTCTGGGCGATGGGCTGGACCGACTCGGGGATGCGCCTCGTCGGCGCGCTCCCGCGAGGGTTGCCGCACTTCCAGGTCCCGCGGATCGGCTTCGGCGTCGCGCCCGAGCGCGTGGAGTGGCGGGAGCTGGAGGCCTTGCTGACCGGCGCGCTCGCGCTGGCCGTGCTGGGGATGCTGGAGTCGGTGGCGATCGCGAAATCGATCGCGGTGCGGACGGGGCAGCGGATCAGCGCGAACCAGGAGTTCTTCGGTCAGGGCTTCGCGAACGTGGTCGGCTCGTTCTTCCTGTGCATCCCCGGCTCGGGCTCGTTCTCGCGCACCGCGTTGCAGTACGACGTCGGCGCGCAGACCCGGCTGGCCAGCGTGTTCTGCGCGATCTTCAATGCCGCCTTCTTCATCGCGCTGGCTCCGCTGGCCCGTTTCATCCCGCTCGCGGCGCTGGCGGCCATCCTCTTCGTGGTGGCGGCGGGGCTGATCGACGTGCGCGCGCTGCGCCGGTTGGCGCAGACGAGCCAGGCGGAGCTGGCGGTGGCCGTCGCGACCTTCCTGTCGGCGCTCTTCGTGCCGCTCGCTTATGCGATCTACGTGGGCATCTTCCTGAGCCTCGCGCTCTACCTGCGGCACGCGGGGACGCTCCGCGGTGTGGAGATCGTCCTGCGCGACGGCGGGCGCTTCGTGGAGCGCGGGATCGACGTGAAGTCGCTGGCCCGCGAGCGGCTGGTGCTGCAGCTCTCGGGCGATCTCTTCTTCGGCGTCGCCGACGAGCTGGCCGACCGACTGACGGAGGTCGCCAGAGGGGATGCGCGAGTGGTGGTGCTGAGGCTCAAGCGCACGCACCTCATCGACGCCACGGTGCTCGGCGTGCTCAGCCGCTTCGTGAAGGACATGCACGCCGAAGGGCGGTACGTGATCCTCTGCGGCGTGCACGCGGCCGTGATGAAGCCGCTGGTCGGCTACGGGCTCTACGACGAGATTGGCGCCGAGAACGTCTTCGAGACCCGCGACAGCCTGCTGGAGGGCACCAAGCGGGCGCTGGCGCGGGCCGACGCGCTCTTGGCCGAGATGCCGCCCAGCGAGTCGGAAGAGCCGGTCGGACGACGGCGCGCCGGGCGAGCCGAGCCCGGCGCGCTCCTGATCATCGCCCGAGCGGGTCACTCGGCGGGCGCCGGCTCGCCCGCGGGTGCGACGCGGCGTTCCTCTTTCGCCGGTCGCCGCGTGGCCAGGAGCCACTGACTCAGCAGCCCTGCCGCGGCCCCGCCGAGGAGCGGTGCGACCCAGAACATCCAGAGCTGCACGATGGCCCAGCCGCCGACGATGACGGCGGGACCGGTGGCGCGCGCCGGGTTGATCGCGGCGTTGGTCACCGGGATGGCGACGAGGTTGGTGAGCGTCAGCGCGAGGCCGATTGCGATGCCCGCGGACCCTCGCGCGTTCTTGTTGGCGAGCGCGGCCACCACCACGCTGACGAAGATGAACGTGAGCAGGGTCTCGGCGAGGAAGCCGGCGCCCAGGCCGAAGCCTCCCGGCGAGTGACTGCCGAACCCGTTCGCCGCCAGACCGGCCCCGAGGTCGTAGCCGCCCGGCGCGCCGGCTGCGATGCCGAGCACGGCCGCGGAGCCTGCGATGCCACCCACCACCTGCGCCGCCATGTAGGGCAGCACGTCCTTCCACGGGAAACGGCCGCCGAAGGCCAGCCCCGCCGTCACGGCCGGGTTGAGGTGCCCGCCCGAGATGGGGCCGAAGGCGTAGGCACCGCCGAGCGCGGCGAGACCGAACGCCAGCGCGATGCCGAGGATGCCGACCCCGGTGGTGTCGAAGGTCTTGGCCAGGACGGCGGTGCCGGTGCCGGTGAAGACGAGGATGAAGGTCCCGACGAGCTCGCAGGCGAGCTTTCGGGTGAGCGAGGGGGTGTTCGTGGGCTCCATGCCAGTGCTCCTCGACGCGAGCGCGTCTCTCCCATCGTGCAGCAGGCCGCGCGCCATCGTGCGGAGCGGGCCCGGTCGTGGCCGCGGCGTGCCCGTTCCTCTCCGCTGTGGCGACGACCATGCGCGCTGCGGGGCGTTGTCCGTCACGCTCGCGCGCTCGAACGGCCCGCAGCATGAGAGCGCGGGGCTCGGTCGCGCAGCTCGCCCCATGGCAGCGCGGCGCGGGGCGTTCTCGGTCGCGGGCGCGAGAGCTAGCTCGCCCCATTGCAGCGGGCGCCGTGGGGCGTCTCTGTCGTCTTCGCGCGCGCCGGCGGCCCGCCGCCCGGGGCCGAGGCTGTGGTCGTTCTCGATTGTCGTCGCGAGCGCTCGGCAGCTCGCTCGAGCGCGCGGGGCGGCGTGGTATCGTGCCGCCGAATCGATGGCCGACGACGTCCCGATCCTGCGGATCGCCGTGCGCGGGCTCGAGCCCGTCGAGCGCCGGATTCGATCGCACGCTCCTCTCGGTGGGCTCCGATCCGGGCGCGGACGTGCGCCTCGCCACCGCGCCCGCCCGCTGGCTGGTGCTGCGCCGGTGCGCCGACGGCCTCGAGGTTCGGCGGATGGGCGCCGCCGGCGTGACCTTGCTCGTGCCGGGCGAGTCGCTGCGGGTCGACGACGCCGAGCTCTCGCTTCGTCCGGGCGAGAGCGACGCGGAAGGGTTGCCGGTCACCCGCCTCGCCGAGGCCCTCGCCGGTGCCGACGCGCCCGAGGAGCTCCTGGCAGTGCTTCTCGACGGTTTGGTGGAGGCGACCGGCGCCGACACGGGCGCCATCTTGCTCGCCGACGCCGAGGGCTACCGCGTCCCGGTGGCCCGGCACGCCGACGGACGCGCGCTGCCCCAGCCCGAAGAGCTCTTGAGCGACACGCTCGTGCGCGATGTGCTGACGGGCGGCGCGTCCACGCTCTGCCTGCGCGACCTCGGCTCCCACGGTCGCTACGGCCGGGTCCCTTCCGTCGTCTCGCTGGCTCTCAGCTCCGTGCTCTGCGTCCCCATGCGGCTCGGCGAGCGGGTGCTCGGCGCGATTCTATCTGGGCCACCACGATGCACGCCGGACGTTTGCCGACGCGGAGGCCAAGGATCTCGAGGGTGCTGGCGTCGATGGCGCTGCCGCTCTTGGCGCAGCTCCGCCGAGCGCGGGTCGCGGGGCCGGTCGACGAGCTCTTGGTCGGTGAGTCGCTCGAAGCCGTGCGCGAGCTGGTGCGGCGCGTGGCGCCGAGCGACCTGAGCGTGTTGATCCTCGGCGAGACCGGCACCGGCAAGGAGGTCGCGGCGCGCGCCGTCCACGCGGCCAGCCCCCGCGCGAGCACGCCGATGATCGCGCTCAACTGCGCCGCCGTGCCGGAGAGCCTGCTCGCGGTGGAGCTCTTCGGTTGCAAGAAGGGCGCGTACACGGGCGCCGTCAGCGATCGCAAGGGGCGCATCGAGGCGGCGGACGGCTCGACGCTCTTCTTGGACGAGGTCGGCGACATGCCGGTGCCGATGCAGGTCGCGCTGCTGCGCGTCTTGGAGGAGAAGGCCGTCACGCGCGTCGGCGAGAACGTCGAGCGACCGGTCGACTTCCGGCTCGTGGCGGCGACGAGCAAGGACCTGGACGAGGAGGTGGAGGCGGGCCGCTTTCGAAAGGACCTGCTCTACCGGCTGAGGGAGCTGGCGGTGGTTCTGCCGCCGCTCCGCGATTGGCGCGACGACGTGCTGCTCCTGGCGCGGCTCTTTCTCCGGCAGGCCGAGCAGCAGCTCGGGCTGCGAGCGCGACGGCTCTCGCCGGCGGCGGAGAAGGCCCTCGCTCGGCACGCCTGGCCCGGCAACGTGCGCGAGCTGCGGGCGGTGATGCGCAGAGCGTCGATCCTCTGTGACGGCGACGCGATTCGAGCCGGCCGATCCCTCCCTCGACACCGGCGAGGGCGGCGAGCGCGTGGAGCTCGGCGCGCTCGACAAGCCGCTCGCCGAGGCCCGCGACGCGTTCGTCGTCCGCTACGTGACCGCCGTGCTGAACCAGCACGAAGGAAACCGTGAGGCCGCCGCCGCCGCGCTCGAGATTAGCGTCCGCAGCCTCTACCGCTACCTAGTGCGGAGATTCCGACCGGTAGAGGGGGAGATGGCGCCGGACCGGCGTTTCAGGGCAAGGCGCTCGGACGAGTCGATGCTTTGCATCGGCGAGGAGGAGCAACGCCGCCCTGGAGCGTCGGGACAAGCCAGGTCCCCTTCTACCGGGATGGATCTCGCACTAGTACCGGCGCCCGGAAGTTCGATCCGGGTTTCGTTGCCGCGCCCGCCAACCCACCCGCGAGCTGCCGGTCGGGCGCCGGTCCTAGCATGCTTGTCGAGGGGGCAGCGCCCCCTCCCCCGCAAGCGGGGCCCCCACCCCACGCCGTACGACGGACCGAACTTCCGGTCCCGTCGTACTAGTCCCCTGTATCCGTGATTCCTACCCAATCTCGTCGGCCCTCGCCGCGCGACTCGGCGTCACTCCTCCTCGACGATGCTCTGCATCGCCTCGTCGTCGTTCCTTGATTCGCACGCCGATGGCTCGCCGATATTGGGCACTCACTACGGATACGGGGGACTAGGTGAAGCATTTTGGAGGAGGGACGGGCGGCGAGACGGGCCTGACCCGCCGGAAAGACGAGGAGCGCTCGTTCGACACCAGCCACCTAGCCTGAGGCCGGCGGACGAAGGGCGGCTCAGCACGTGAGGACGAGCTTGCCGACGGTGCCGCCGGTCTCGATCGCGCGGTGGGCTTCTCGGACCTCGTCGAGCGGGTAGGAGGTGACCGGCGGCACGCGGATGCGCCCTTCGTCCAGCCAGCCGAGCAGCTCCCGCATTCCGCGCTCCAGCAGGTCCTGCTCGTCGAAGAGGTAGCTCAGGTTGAACGCGAGCACGCTCTTGCATTCGCTGGTGAGCGTCAGCGGGTCGAAGCGCGGCGTGCGCAGCCAGTCGAGCGCCAGCCGAGGCCAGGACACGCGCTTCCCGCCGCGCGGGAGCATGGTGGCGAAGCCGTAGACCACGAGCTTGCCCGGCCGGCGGAGGTGCGCGTAGCTCGCGCGCAGCGTCTCCACACCGTTGGCGTCGAAGGCGACGTCGAAGCCTCCGGGAGCGACGCGTCTCAGCGCGACGTCGAGCCGCTCGGAGGACTTGTCGATCACGCGATCGGCGCCGAGCGCGCGGGCAGGCTCGACCTTGTGCGGGCCGCCCACGACGCCCGTCGTCTCGCAGCCGTGGAGCGCGCCGAGCTGGACCAGCGCGCTGCCGACGCCGCCCGCGGCCGAGTGCACCAAGAGGTGCTGCCCCGGTCGTGGATGCGCGAGCTCGAAGAGGGCGTACCACGCGGTCAGGAAGACGGCCGGCAGGACGGCGGCCTCCTCGAAGGAGAGCCCCTCCGGCAGCCGGAAGACCTGATGGGCCGGCACGACGAGGTGCGTCGCGTAGCCGCCGAAGCGGGTGACCGCGAGGACCGGATCGCCGGTCGTGAATCCGTCGACGTCCGGGCCGCACGCGTCGATCGCGCCCGCGACCTCGAAGCCCGGCGTGATCGGCCAGCCGACGTAGTCGCGCGCCGAACGGTAGAGACCCATGCGCACGATGCAGTCCGCGTAATTCACGCCCGCGGCGGCCACCCGAACGCGCACCTCGCCCGGGCCGGGCGTCGGGATCGAGAGCGGCTCGATTCGAGAGCGCGTCGTAGGAGCCGGGCCGGTGGATCACCACGCGGCGAGGGCGCGGGTCGGGCATCAGCGCGGCACCATCGTGGTGAGCCAGAGCGCGCTCGCCGCCCCGAGCAGCAGCAGCGCGACCAGGAAGAGCCCGCCGGTCGGGATGCGGCGCCGTGCCGGTGCGACGGCTTGCTGCGCGGCCCGCGTCCGAACGGTCTCGTCACGCGCGACGTGCTGCCGGGCCGTGCGGATCGCCTCGACCTCGCCGTCGGCGTCCGAATCTTCGCTCGCCGTCGAGACGGTGCCCGTCGGGGAGTCGATGCGCAGGCCGGCCGACTCGGTCACCTCGCGGCGCTCGCGGTCGCTGATGATGGCCGAGGTCGGGTTGGTGCGCGGCCGGCGTGCTCGCGTCGTCTTCGCGTCGACGCGGACGCAATCGGGTGGCAGCGCGCGGAGCGCCTCCAGCATGGCGCGCCCGTTCGGGAAGCGATCGGCGGGGTCTTTGGCCAGCGCCCGCAAGAGGAGCGCTTCGAGATCCTCGTGCACCCAGAGGCCCTCGCGCGCGTTGGTGATCCGCGGCGGCGGCTCGAGCAGGTGCGCCCGCAAGAGCTCGCTCCGCCGTTCGTAGAGGAAAGGTCGCCGGTCCGCGAGCAGCTCGTAGAGCATCACGCCGAGCGCGTAGACATCGGCCCGCACGTCCATGAACACGCCGGTGATCTGCTCGGGCGCCATGTAGGCCGGTGTCCCGACGATGCGCCCCTTGCGCGTGAGCGTGCCGTCCTTGCTCTCCTCGCCCGAGAGCATCTTGGCGAGGCCGAAGTCGAGGAGCTTCACCGTCCCGTCGTTCGTCACGAAGACGTTGGCCGGTTTGAGATCGCGGTGGACCACGTCGCAGTCGTGCGCCTCCGCCAGCGCGAGCAGGATGGGATTGTAGTAGGCGAGGGCGAGCGCGGGATTGATCGGGGCCCGCTCGAGCTTTGCCTCGAGGGTGGTCCCTTCGAGCAGCTCCATGGCGATGAAGGTGCGGCCGCTCTCGGTGCCGAAGTCGAGGACCTCGACGATGTTCGGATGCGCGAGCTTCTCGAGCACCCGCGCTTCCCGCGAGAAGCGCCGCTCCAGCCCGCTGACGCTGCCGAGCTTCTCGTGCAGGACCTTGAGCGCGACGGGCTGATCGCCCCGGGTTGCCCGATAGACGACGCCGGTCGCCCCCGAGCCGATCCGCTCCTCGACGCGGTAGGCGCCGAGGGTGGCTCCGATGAGCTCGTCACCCGCCGGCATGCGGGGCAGTAGAGCACCGAACGGTGACGAGCGCGAGAGTGGGCGCCCGCCGCGGACGGCCGAGTCGCTACTCGATTGCCAGCACGGTGCCGAAGCGGACGAGGAGCGGAAGGGCCGCCGGCAGGCCGTAGATGCGGAGCTGCTTGTCGCGGAGGGCCTGGGCGATGGCGCGGTTCACCTCACCGCGCGGGTCCGGGAGGCCGAAGCGCCCCGTCTCCATGCGGGACATGTCCGCGACGACCTCGGCCGTGCCGCGGATGGTGAGATTGGGGATGCCGACGATGCCGTCGTGGACCACCACCCGGCCGCCGGTCAGCTCCATCGTCAGCGCCACGCCGGCGTCCTCGGCCACGATGGCGATGCGGCCCACCATCCGATTGAACGAGGACCGCCGCTCGGGGTGGTCCTCGAGGTTCTGGCTCATCATGGTCGCCATCATGATGGCGAGGCCGTTCTCTCCGGCGCCCGGCGCGAGCTCGATGGCCATGGCTCAGGCGGGGTAGTCCGTGTCGATGTTCGTCGCCGAGCTGACGAGCTGCTTCGACGCGACGACGTACTTCACGATCGTCGGGAGGTGGCCCTTCTCCAGCTTCAGCTTGTTCTGCATCATCGCCTTGGTCGGATCGACCTGGCCGCTGAGGACTTCCTTCCACCGCTCGTACTCGGCGACGATCACGAAGTCCGCGCTCTGGGCCTGCTCGCCGTCGACCATCGTGGCCTCACGGCAGGTGCCGGCGTGCAGATCGAGGACCATCGCGGTGTCCTTCTCGATACCGATCTCGGGACGGGCCTTGACGACGTACGCAACCTTGCCGTGGGTCCAGTCCTTGCCTGCCTTGGCGTAGCCGGCGTTTGCGTTGATGGCGTCCTTGAAGGCCGCGGTCCACTCGGCGGAAGGGAACTTGATGCCCACTTTGCTGCTCCATCGGCTCGGCGGGGTTCGCGGGGAAGCCCCGAGGCGCGCCGGATTCGCCCTGAACGGGCGCGGAAGTTAGGATGGGACGCGAGGCCACGCAACGCGAGCGGGCTCGCTTTCGGCGGATTGACGTCTGCCTTCGCGGGCGCTATTTTGCCCCGCTCCTTCCGGCGTGGAAGGAGAGTGGGCCGTTCGCGGTTCTTGCCCGGACGCCCGGGCGCGTGGCCGAGGACCAAATCAGAGGATTCGCGGGGGAAGGTGAACGACAGGGCAGCGATGAAGGGCACGACGCGTTGAAAATCGTCGGCTGGCTCGCCGTCTCGTTCGGGGTCCACGCGCTGGTCCTCGGTGTGATCGCGCTCGGGCTCCTGCCCGTGGAGCGCTGGACGGCCGAGGTGCAGCCGGAGCCCATCGCGTTCGAGATCATCTCCCCGGTCGAGCCGGAGCCCGAGCCCTCGTTGCCGCCGCCGCCGGCGCCCGAGACGCCTCCCGAGACGCCCCCGGAGACGCCCCCCGAGCAGCAGCAGCAGGTGGCGGCCATGGTGCGGCAGCCGAACCCGCTGCCCGAGGCGCGCATCCCGGACGAGACCGCCACCGAGAGCGGTGAGCCTCAGGAGCAGAGCGCGAGCACCATGGAGCTGCCCGAGATCAACGACACCACGCCGGCGCCGGTCGACCCGGAGGAAGAGCGCCGCCGGATGGCCGCGATGCTCGATCCGACCGCGGTGGCGCGGAGCGGGTTCGACTTCGGGCCGGGGCCCTCGCAGCGGGGCGCGCCGGCGGGGCTCGGTCCGGCGCGCGACTCCAACCGCCCGAGCGAGGCGGAGATTGAGCAGGGGCTCTCGGCCGGCCTGCGGGCCGACGCGATGACCAAGCGGCACCTCACGCACGAGCCTTTCCATCTGGTCCAGCGCCCGGACGGAACCCAGGCCTGGGAAGGCCCGCGCCTGACCGGCATCATCCACCCGGACGGCAGCGTGACGTTCCAGGATCAGGGCAACGTTCCAGACGAACGGCTTCAGCGCGAGCGGGACGTTCGACCTGACCGAGGCGATCATGGGCGCGGCCGGGCAGGATCCGCTGCGCGCCGAGCGCGAGTACTTCATGCGGCACACGGAGGAGCTCCGGCACCGGCTCGAAGCTCAGCACCGCCGTCAGGAGATGGATCGCGGGCTGCGCGTCCTGCCGGTGCGGCTGGATTGGGTCTGGGCGGCGACCAGCCACAGCCCGGCCTCGCGGCGCCACCACATCTTCGACATGTGGGACGACATCGCCGAGGACGACTCCGGGCGGCGAGCCCGCGCCGTCGTGATCGCGTGGATCCAGCGGGTGCTCCCCGAAGGCAGCGAGGACGCCTACACCGCCAGCGAGATCCAGCGCTTCAACGCCAGCCGCCAGAGCGAAGCGCGCTTCGAGCCCTACTGAGCGAGCTCGGTCGCGCTCGTCCTCTTCCACGCTTGCCGCGAGATGGCGTTGGCGCGCTCTTGGCGCGGGCGCTGGCGCGCTCTTGGCGCGAGTCCGGGCTCCTCGCGCGAGCTCTTCGCGAGATGCCGCGGGCGCTGCCGCGGATGGACGCCCGGCGGGGTCCGGGGGCTCTCATGACTGATCACATCTCCCCGCCGAGTAGCCGCTGGACGAGCAGGACGCGTTCGAGTTCTTGGAATCCGCGCGCGAGGGTCAGCCAGCCCGGTGGGCCGTTGTGCTTGAAGTGTCCGCCCATGCGGGCGATCGCGAAGCTGATGTCCCTGGCGTTTGGGTGCGACGGCAAGGACATGGACCAGGGGTTCTTGGTGGCGGCAAGGGCAATGAGGATGGCCAGCTGTTCGTCGGTGACGACAGCGGCGGCAGGGGTGTGCGGCGCATCGCGGGCGATCGTGCGGAGCAGGAGCATCTGCCAGGCAAGCGCCATGCAGACGGCCAGCGCGTTCTGCAGGGCGTGCAGGTGTTGAAACTGCAGCTGCTCGTAGTGGCAGCCGGTCTTGATCGCCTTGAAGAACTCCTCGATCAGCCACCGCGCCCGGTACGCATCGACCACGCGCAGAACGTCTTGCTCGGTGGCGATGGGCTCGGTGGTCAACAGCTGCCACTCGATCGGCTCTACGCCTGCGGGCGGATCCGCTTCGCGGACCTGCACGAGGTTGAGCGTCAGCTCCGGCCGATCCGACCGACAGACCTTAGGGCGTCGGATGGTGGCGGTGGTCGCGCGGACCTCGAGTCGGGTCTCCCGTCCCTGACGTGCGTTCGTGCGACGCCGACGGCCGCCGCGGGTGACGACGGTTTCGAATGACACACGACGTGTCGCCAGGATCGGCGAGCTTTCCGAGAGCAGATCGTTCAGGTACTTGCCCTGCTGCTGTTCGTCGGCCGCCAGCCTGCGGTTGTGGGTCTGCCGAATGACGAAGCGCTGACCTCGCTCCACGAGCTGAGCCAACCACGGATATTTGTCGCCCTCGCGGTCGGCGACGTGCACGACGGACACCTCCGCCGCGGCTCCGGAGCGCTCGATCTCCTCGGCGACGCGTTCCCAACGCAGCGCCTCGTTGTCCTCGGCGAAGTGGCGTTCGCGTTCCAACTGCTTTTTCGTGAGCTTCTTACGCTTCGGCGCGGGCTCAACCGGTCGAACGACGAACTCGCTTCCTCCCACGCCCAGGGGCACTGGCGTACCGCCGGGCTCGTCGCTCTGGACCAAGCAAGCGAGGAGACCCACGTGCGCGTAGAAGCCCTGCCCGTCGTTCATGAGCGCCCCAAGACCCTGCCGCGGCGTCGTGCCACCAAACCGCAGCTCTGTGGTGTCCTCCACCGAGAGCACCCACCCCGCGCTGCTCGATGCAGCCGCCCGCCGCCAGCTTTCGCTGACGTGGGGAGCTACGAGCGACGGGAACTCGACCCGCGGGTTGTTGAAGAACCGATACGCGGCCTCGATCTCCGCGCTGCCGGTCATGACCCGTGGCAGAGTCATCTCGGGCGAACGTGCCCAGGACTCGGCGATCCGTCCTGCACGTTCGTTGCGCCGAGCGTCTCCAAGGTCCACCGCGGCGAACTCGGAGCTGACCGGCCTGAAGGCAAACGGAAGCTCGAACCGCACCTCTTGTGAGCTCATGAGGAGCTTAGATCAGAGCCGATCCCCGACTTCAAGCCCGCTCTCCGAGATGTGATAACTCTTGAGCGGGGGCTCGCCCGCTCCTCCAGCGAGGAACCCGACCCGACGTGCCGCACACCGAACGACCAAACGACAGGTCGTTCGGCGCACGGCACGTGAACGGGCCACCCGAGTCGTCGCTGGCGAGCCCCCGGACCCCGCCTCCCCGGTGAGATGAGCGGAAACGGGTTTCATGCTGGTACGGGGCACGCCGGCCGCGCCTGCGGCGCGCCCATCATGCCTGTTGCCACGGGCCGCTTCTCGCTCGCTGCGCGAGACTCGCGCGGTTGATGGCACCGGCGTGGGCGCGGTTGGCGACTCGTGATGCCCGGGGCTGCGCATTGCATCGGCGTTCGACGGGTCGTGATGCCCGGGGCTGCGCATTGCATCGGCGTTCGACGGGTCGTGATGCCCGGGGCTGCTCGATGCGTGGTTGGTCGAGGGCTCGCGATGCCCGGGGGCTGCTCGATGCGTGGTCGGTCGAGGGCTCGCGATGCCCGGGGGCTGCTCGATGCGTGGTCGGTCGAGGGCCCGCGATGCCCTCGGGCTGCTCGAGGCGTGGACGGTCGACGGTTGGAGATGCCCTCGGGCTGCTCGATGCGTGGACGGTCGACGGGTCGCGACGCCCGCTGCTGCTCTGTGCGTGGACCGTCGACGGGTCGCGACGCCCGCTGCTGCTCGATGCGTGGACGGTCGACGGCTCGCGGTGCCCTCGGGCTGCTCGATGCGTGGCCGGTCGACGGCTCGCGATGCCCTCGGGCTGCCCGATGCGCGGCCGGTCGATGGGCCGCGATGCTCGGGGGCTGTCCGAGGCGTGGACGGTCGACGGGTGGAGATGCCCGGGGGCTGCTCGATGCGTGGACGGTCGACGGCTCGCGGTGCCCTCGGGCTGCTCGATGCGTGGACGGTCGACGGTTCGCGATGCCCGGGGGCTGCTCGATGCGTGGTCGGTCGACGGTTCGCGATGCCCTCGGGCTGCTCGATGCGTGGACGGTCGACGGTTCTCGGTGCTCGGGGGCTGCTCGATGCGTGGACGGTCGACGGGTGGAGATGCCCTCGGGCTGCTCGATGCGTGGAGGGTCGACCTGTCGAGCGTCCCTGGGGCGGCTCGGTGCGTGGCGCGCAGGCTCAGGTGGACGGCGGGGCGTCGGGCGGCGGCGGGGTCGGCTCCGTGCTGCCCCGCTCGCGCATGCCGGCGAGCACGTCGTAGAAACCGAAGAGGTCGGCGTCCGCCTTGCGGGCCGCCGCGGGTTCGGTCTCGAGGGCGTCGGCCACGATCTGCCGGAGCGTCCCGATCTGCCCGATCGCTTTGCTGCGGAGGGCCCCCGCGGGCGAGCGATCCCCGAGCGCGTCGGCGCGGGCGGCGAGCAGGGTGGCGAGCGTCGCGCCGGCGTCGAGGAACGCGGTCGCCCACGCGTATGCGTCGGAGCCGACGACCGTGAGGCGCTTCAAGGTGTCTTTCTCGGCGTCGACCTTCGGCCGGCGCTCGGCCGCCTGCGCCGCCTCGCTCGCGTACGAGGCGCGAAGCGATCCCCTCGAAGGCACGATCGCCCGGTGGATGAATCGCGCGGCCGCCTTCTGCTCCGCCGTCGTACCGGGGTGCGCGAGGATGGCCTTGCCGAGGTAGAGCAGCGCGTCCCCGAGCCCGTCGTGGCGCGTGTCCGCGGTCTCGAGCTCCTCCGCGTTCGGCGCGCCGCCGAGCAGCGCGGGCGGCAATGCCTCGATCGACGCGAGCGTCCGCTCGGTCACCGCCGCATACCCCGCCGCGGCGCTGATCCCGTCGAGCTCGGCGCGCGGCGAACCCTTCAAGAGGTGTTCGAGGAACACCCGGACATCGTTCAGAGTGGCCTTGGACATGGGTCCATTGACCACGAGCCACGCCGGTCTGTCAACCGTCCCCGTACGTGGACGCTGGGCCGCGGTGACGCCCGGAGCCTTCGCGGTCCTAAGACACTGCGGCGGCGCGGCTCCCGTCGCCTCATCGGCCGAATGAACCCGCCTTCCGCCCGGTCGTTCGTCGAAAATGCTTCGGCATTTCCTCTTCTCGGCCGAACGAAATTAGGGCCCATTCGTCTCGCCCAGGCTCGGTCCGCCGCTTGCCGCAGTGTCCTAATGCCGAATGCTCGAAGTCCGTTGCGGGTCGTGCGGGGTCGGATGGGTGGGGACTTTACACCTTTGGTGGCCCGAGGCTGGAACGGAGCTCGCGTCGGTACCAAAGTGCGCGCGCTCGTCGGTTTCAGCGCGTCGGAGAGACGTCTCGAGGCACGGACAAACACGAGACCACAACGGATCACGCACGTGTGTTTCTCCACGCGCGATCGGCATATATCGATTGTCATCGCTCGGCCGATCCTCGGAGTGCCGAGCGCGGAGGACGCCGGCGCGCGACGGGCTGGCCGTCCGGACCGACGAGCGAACGGGACAGCACTCGTGACGAAGGATGGGCGGCTTGCTTCGACTGTCCGGGCCAGGCATGAAGGATGGATGCAGCCCCCGCTCCGCTGTCTCGTCCTCGCGTTCCTTCTGGGCGGTTGCTGGGGTTCACACGGCCCCGTGGACGCGGGTATGGAGCCGCCGTCGCCCGACGCGTCATCGGACGAGGCGGGGTCGGCGTCAGATGCCGGCGTGGGGGCCATCGACGCGGGCGCGGATGCCGGGTCGAGCTGCGTGTCCCGGCTCGACGTGCCCTCGGATTGCACCGCGAGCTGGGCGCGGGCGATGGGCTCGGACACGTACTACGTCGCGCCGGATGCCCTCGCGCTCGATGAAGACGGCGCCGCCTCCTTCCTCTTCGAGGCGCCCTCCGGCGCTCGTTTGCGCTTCGGCGACGAGACGTTCGGCTGGGGTGGCGCGGACGATCCTGGCCCACTTCGATGCCGACGGCGCGTTCCGCTGGGGCCGCGACCACCAGAACGCGACGCCTCTCGATGCCCAGGGCGGGGTGGTGCTCAGTCAGCGCATTCACCCGGACTGGGATCTCGAGCACGTGGACGCGCGCTCGGGCGCCGTATCGTCGACGGAGACGCCGCCGGACGGTCTGTGGTGGGCGGCCGTCATGCACGGTCGTTGCGACGCGGGCTGCACGTCCCGTGAGGCCCGCGTTCTCACGTGGCACGACCACCTCGGTCTGGGCGCGCTCGGCAGCGTCGATGGGACCTTCGGGCTGACGGTCACGCTCGCCGAGGACGGTGTCCTTCAGTGGCACTGGTCGACCATTCTGGAGGAGGGATTCAATCCCCTGGTGATCGTGGCGAACGGCGGAGTGGCCCCGGACGGGGCCGTCACGATCGCGATGCGGAACGAATGGCGCCCGCTCCCCCATCCGGTCTGCTTGGACGGAGTGCCCTGCTTGTCGGACTGGCAGAATTTGGTCCTCCGGCTCGACGCGAACGGGAGGCCCGAGGCGTCCGTCGTGATCGACGAGAGGGTCTGGTCCTTGGAGTCGACCGACGACGGCGGCGTCGTCGTCAGCACCGACGTGGCCGTCGCGCGCTACGACGCGTCGATGGAGGTCGTCTGGCGCAACGATCAGCTCGGCGCGTGGGTGGGGCCCCTGGCGCTCGATCGCGGTACGGGCCTGCTGCGCGCCGCGGTCGGCGTGCCCCCCGTGCCCATCGACCTGGGGGGCACCGTCGTGCACGACTGCGTTGCGTCGTCGCCCTGGGCTCCCGAGATTTACGTGCTCGTCACGCTCGACCCCGACACGGGCACGGTGCAGTCGGTCGACGCGGCGCTCCGGGGTCGCATCGTTCTGATGCGGCCCCACCCCGACCACGGAATCGTCGTCGCCCTGAGCCCCGCGGAGCAGCCGGCGTCGAGCGTCGACTTCTGCGGTCAGACGCTGCGCCGTGAGGACGACCCGAGCGGGCCGATTCAGGTCGTCGTCGCGCACATCGACTGATCCACGGGCCAGCGCCCGGGACCTCGGGCCGATCGACGCGGGCGAGCGGAGCGCAGCGGACCCGTCGCGCGGAGCCGCGTGGGACCTCGGAACGGGCGGTGGATTTGCGGGCCCCTCGCGCGCCGCCGCATGGGACCTCGAAGCAGGCGGCGGACCGGGCGCTGGCGAGCGGAGGCAGCGGACCCGTCGCGCGCTGCATTGGGCGATCGCCGGCGCAGCACGGCGACGGCTGTCGGCCTCGCTCTCGCGGCTCGCCGATCGAAATCCGGCCTCGAGCGACGGCCGGGATTAGAGTTCGGCCATGGACGAGCGAAGGATCGACGTCTCGGTGCTGATGCTCGGCATCGACTCGAGCGCCCGGGCGCGGGTGCAGGCGGCCATGCGGGACATCGCGGAGAAGGGCGACACGAGCGGGCCCGAGGGCCTCGTGGCGATGCTGCGCGAGGCCATCGGCGTGCTGCGCGGGGCCGAGGATGCGTGGACCCACGCCGGGGCGGAGGACCACCTGCCGATGCGGTCGGACGAGGCCGAGGCCGCGTTCACGAAGGCGACCCACCGGGCTCGCGCGCGCTTCGACGCCGAGCTGATCCGCAACGCCGACGGGAAGACGACCACCGCGCCCGCGCCCGACGACCTCGAGCAGGGAGAGGGCGGCGTGGTCGTGGTCACGCTGGTGGTCGCGGCGCGGATCGAGCTGGCCGACGTCGCCGACGTGCGGAATCGGGTCGAGCTCGACCGCGCGCTCGACGCGCTGGCGGCGATCGGGCCGGCGGACTTCGTGGCGATGGAGGTGATCTGGGCGCCGGCGGACGAGCGTGAGCACTTCGGCGCGGAGGCGCTCGAGGCGCGCTACCCCGAGCTCACTGGGCTCGCGGAGCGCGGAGCGTGAGCGTGGCGCTGCGATCGGAGCTGCTCGCGCGCCACGGCTTCGCGCACGGCTTCTCGCTCCGGACCGGCGGCGTGAGCGAGGGGCCCTTCGCGACGCTGAACCTCGGCCGCACGGTGGGGGACGCGCCTCAGGCGGTGGAGGAGAACCTGCGCCGCTTCGCCGAGGCGATTGGCGTGGCGCCCGAGGCGATCTACGAGGTCAGCCAGGTGCACGGCCGCACGGTGGTGGAGGTCCGGGCGGGCGACGAGGTGCGCGGCATCCGGCCGATCGAGGCGGACGCGTTGGCGACGGCGGTGCCGGGCGCCGCGGTGGCCGTCCGCACGGCGGACTGCGTGCCGGTCTTGATCGCCGACGTCGAGCGAGGCGCGGTGGCGGCCGTCCACGCGGGATGGCGTGGGGTGGTCGCGCGGGCGGTGGGCGCGGCGATCGATCGGCTCGAGCCGGCGAGCCCGGCCCATCTGGTGGCCGCGATCGGTCCGCACATCCGCGCGGACGCGTTCGAGGTGGGCGACGAGGTCGCGCGGCAGATCGCCGAGGTCGCGCACGGCGAGGACGTGGTCCTGCTCCGCGCGCCGCGACCTCATGTGGATTTGGCCAAGACGCTGAAAGCGCAGCTCGCGGCGCGTGGGCTGAGCCCATCGCAGATCGACGACGTCGGCGGCTGCACCCTGAGCGAGCCGGCGCGCTTCTTTTCCCACCGCCGCGACGCGGGCCGCACGGGCCGGCACCTGTCGGCGATCGTGGCCCGCTGAGCGGAAGGTGTGTCGGTGAAGCTCCCGTCGCCCCGCGGCCGATCCGCGCTCCTCCGCGGCGTCGCCGTCCGTCGCCGTGCGTTCGCACGAGTCCTCTCGGCGCCGTGCGACCGGACGCGGCTCGATTGCGGTGCTCGGTCCGATTCATCGACACACCTCGCCTCGTCGCGGGTCGTCCGGCCTCGAGCTCCACGCCGGCGTCGGGGCGCGGAGCAGACTTCCCGGCTATCGGCTCGGGTCGTCGCCGAAGAGCGTGCCGACCTCGATCTCGATGGCGTCGAAGGGCTCGGCCCGGACCACGTCGCCGCGCCGCGCCGCGAGGACCGTGACGTAGCCGGCCTCTGACCACCGCATGACGAGCAGCGTCTCCTCCCGAGGGTCGACCATCCAATAGTGGCCGATCTCGGCGCGCTGGTAGATGCGCAGCTTCGTCACGCGATCCATGCCGGCGGTCGACGGCGAGAGGATCTCGCAGACCCAGTCCGGACGCGCATGGACCGGAAATCCCGTGGGACGCTCCGGCACCCTCTCGCGGCGCCAGCCGGCGATGTCGGGGCGCACCAAGTCGCCCGTCGACAAGAGGATTTCGACCTCCGTGGCGAACCACCAGCCGCCGGGCCCACGACCGCCGGGGGCCCGCGAGAAAGGCCACTGCAGCCACCCGACGACGCCGCTCTGAGCGGCTCCATGCTCGCCGCTCGGATCGGCCTTGCGCACGATCTCCCCGTCGATCAGCTCGTGAGAGCGCGCCTCCTCGGGGATGGCGAGCAGGTCCGCGAGCGTGGCCGAGCGCGAAGCCGGAGTGGTCACGACGGAAGCGTGGAGGGGCACGATCGCGAGGGCAAGCGGCGACCGTGCCCGCGGCGCGCCGATGGCGCCGGACTTCAGTCCGCCGGTTGGACGAGCGGGGCGATCGCGGCGCGGAAGCGCTCGCTCCAGGAGCAGGGCTCGTCGTTCTTGGGATCGAGGCGCACCAGCCGGGTGGTGCCGCGCGCGAAGATCGTGTCGCCGTGCAGGCTGCGCACCCGCGCTTCGATGACCAGGCTCGATGTCCCGAGGTGGATCGGCTTCAGCTCGACCTGCACGTCGCCTTCGCCGCGGACCGGCTTCAGGTAGCGGATCGAGTGCTCCGCGATGACGTGGTACTTGTCCGGGTTCGTCTCGAAATCGTCTTCCCAGCGGAAGCCGAGCGCGTTGAAGAGCTCGCCGCGCGCCCGCTCCATGAAGAGCAGGAAGCGCACGTTGTGGAGGATGTTCAGCGCGTCCAGGTCGTCGAAATAGACGTGCTGGGTCGATCGGAAGGGGCTCGATACGGGCATGAGGCAGCGGGCACCATAGCGCCGGCCCGAGGGTGGGCCAGGCTCGCGGGGGCTTTGTGCCTGCGCCGGGACGTGCTATCGCGGCCGGGCTCGTATGGCGTGGTTTGGCAAGACACGGGCGGACGTCGATGCGTCCGAGAAACGTACCCTCGGCCGCGGCGTGTTCCGCAAGTGCGTCGCCTGCAACGTGACGCTGCGGGCGGAGGACTTCACCGAGAACCACGAGGTCTGCCCCGAGTGCGGCCACCACTACCGCCTCAGCGGCGAGGCGTGGGTGGATCTCCTCCTCAATCCGGGCTCGTTCGAGGAGCGTGACACCGGGCTCGTCTCCAGCGATCCGCTCGGCTTCACCGACTCGCTGCCCTATCCGGAGCGCGTGGCCAAGGCCCGCAAGAAGACCGGCCTCGAGGACGCGATGATGGCCGGCTCGGGCACCCTGGAGGGGCGCGACCTCCAGTTCGGCTGCTTCCTCTTCCGCTTCATGGGCGGCTCGATGGGCTCGGTGGTCGGCGAGAAGATCACCCGCATGTTCGAGCGCGGCACCGAGCTGCGTCAGCCGGTGGTGCTCCTGAGCGCCTCGGGCGGCGCGCGCATGCAGGAGGGCGTGCTCTCGCTGATGCAGATGGCCAAGACGGTGGGCGCGCTCCGGCGCCTCCGGGAAGAGGCCAACCAGCCCTTCATCAGTGTGCTGCTCGACCCGACGACGGGCGGCGTGGCGGCCAGCTTCGCGCTCCTCGGCGACGTGAACATCGCCGAGCCGCGCGCGCAGATCGGGTTCGCGGGAGCGCGCGTGATCGAGAACACGATCCGCCAGACGCTTCCCGAGGGGTTCCAGCGCGCCGAGTTCCTGCTCGACCACGGGATGGTCGACATCATCGCCCAGCGCCGCGAGATGCGGGCGACAATCGCCCGCGTGCTGAGCCACCTGCTCGACTGAGCGCGGAGCTCCCGTGAATCGCGTCGCGAGAGCGATGATGACCGCGTCAGGACGGACCGGGCCAAGAGCGGCCGTAGCTCGTCCGCGGCAATCGAGGCCCCGAGCGCGCAAGCCCGTCCTGGCGGGGCCAGACCAATCGCAGGAGCGATTCGGTGCCTGAGAGCGCCGTGAGCCTCAATCCGTACGCGCGGGCGCTGTCGGAGCTCTATGCGCTGCGCGCGCGGGGCATCGAGCCGGGACTGGATCGCATCCGCGGCGCGCTCGCGCGAGCCGGCTCGCCGGAGCGGGAGCTCTCGGTCGTCCACGTCGCCGGCACCAACGGCAAAGGGAGCGTGTCGGCGATGGTCGCGACCGGCTTGGCGGGGGGGCAGCGGGTCGGGCTCTTCACGTCGCCCCACCTCGCCACCTTCACCGAGCGCGTTCGGGTGCTCGGCGGGCCGCCGAATCGAGCGCGAGGACATCGTCCGGGCCTGGGAGAGGCTGCGCGAGCCGCTGATCGGCCCCGGCGCGCCGCGGATCACCTTCTTCGAGGCGACGACGGTGCTCGCGCTCTGGCTCTTTCGAGAACGCGCCGTCGACGTGGCGGTGCTCGAGGTCGGGCTCGGCGGGCGCCTCGATTCCACCAACGTGGTGGAGCGACCGCTGGCTTGCGCGATCACCCGGATCGGGCTCGATCACACGAGCTTTCTGGGCCCGGATCTGGCGTCGATCGCGTGGGAGAAGGCCGGGATCCTCAAGCCGGGCGTGCCGGCGGTCGTCGGTCCGCAGCGCGAGGAGGCGCGGGTCGTCGTCGAGCGCGAGGCGGCTCGCATCGGTGCGCCGCTCGTGATGGTGGGCCGGGACGTCGAGCGGGCGGACGCGGGCTCGAGGATGGGCTTGCGGATGGGCGAGGCGAACGCCGAGGTCGCGCCCCGCTTGCCCGGCGCGCACCAGCGGGACAACGCCGCGGTGGCCGCCGGTGTGCTGTGGACGCTCGAGCGGACGGGGTGGACCGTGGACGTGCGCGCCGCGGTCGAGGACGTCGGCTGGCCGGGCCGGCTGGAGCGGGTGGAGGCGGACGGCCGCTTCCTCTTCGACGCCGCTCACAACCCCGACGGCTGCGAGACGCTGGCGCGCTTTCTGAGCGGGGAGCCGCGCGGACGGCGTGTGCTCCTCTTCGGCGCCATGGCCGACAAGGACTGGCGCGGGATGCTGGCCACGCTCCGCCCGCACGTGGACGAGGTCGTCGCCGCCGCGCCGGACTTGCCGCGCGCCGAGCGCCCGGAGACGATCGCGGCCGAGGCTGGCGCGCATCCCGCTTCGAGCCTGCAGGACGCCGTGGCGAAGGCGCGCGCGCTGGCCGGCGAGGGCGAGGTGATCGTCGCGGGGAGCATCTATCTGATGGGCGCGGTCCGAGCGCTCGTTCTCGGCATCGATCCCGATCCGCCCATCGCCATGTGAGCACGCGGCTTCCGTTGTTTTGACAGCGCCGGCCGGCCCGCCCACCCTCGACGCCATGCGTCGCGCCGCTGTACGTCGTGTCGCGCTCGGCAGCGTCGCCGTGGCATTGGCCACCGTCGCTTGGGCTGCCGCGGCGTTCGGCGCCGCCCAGGACGGGGAAGCGCCTCCGCCGCGGCGCGTGTGGATCGGCGCCAGCGGGGACATTCTCTTTCACACCAACGTCCTCGACGCGGCCGCGGCCCACGGCTTCGATCACGTCTTCGATGGGCTGCGCGAGCTTCTCGAGCCCGACGAGATCGCGTTCGCCAACCTCGAGACGCCGCTGAGCGTCGATCGCGAGCCGATGCGCGGCGATCCTCCGCGGCTCGGCGCGCCTCCCACCGCGGCCGCCGCCCTCGCGCACGCCGGCCTCGACGTAGTCAGTGTCGCCAACAACCACGTCTGGGATCAGCGCGACGAGGGCCTGCAGGACACGGTGCAGGCGCTGCGGGGCGCGGGGATCCTGCCGGTCGGCGCCGCCCCGACCGAGGCGCTGGCGCCGGGACCGGTGCTGGTCGAGCGGGGCGGGGTCCGGGTCGCGTTCGTGGCCTTCACCGATCACATCCAGGGCTACGCCGGCCACCGCCGGCCGGTGATCCGCGTCTCGATGTGGGATCGGCGCGCCGCTCGCCGCGCGCTCGAGGCCGCGCGCGCCCAGGCCGACGTGGTGGTGGCGTCGATCCACTGGGGGCTCGCCTACCGCCACGACGATCGCTCCGAGCAGCGCAGCGAGGCCGAGACGCTGATCCGCTACGGCGCCGACGTCGTGCTCGGCAGCGGCCCGCACGTCCTGCAGCGAGTGGATTGGGTGAGCTCACCGCGGGGGCAGGCGTTGATCGCCTACAGCCTCGGCAACCTCATCTCGAACCAGGGCTACATGTACCGGAGGGGCCGCCGCGAGCGCGGCGTTCAGCTGCCTCTGCGCGAGCCCGGGACGCGCGACGGAGTGTGGCTGCGGGTGGCGGTCGATCTCGACGAGCCGGGCCAGGTCCACATCGGCAGCGTGGAGGCGGTGCCGCTCTGGACCGAGAACAACCACTGGGATCTGGAGCGCCATCGCGCCGAGCAGCCCGACGTCCGGGTGGTTCCGCTCTCCACCGTGGCCGACGAGGAGCTGCGCGAGGAGCGCCGCGGGGCCATCGCCGACGCGCTCGGCCCGCTCGTGCACCTCACGCCCTTCGAGTGACGCGCGAGAACGGAACCGCTGCCGCGGTCGCGCTCTTCGATGGACACGGCTTCGATGGACCGGCTTCGATGGACCGGCTTCGATCGACCGGCTTCGATTGACTACGGGCGCTTCTGAAAGGACGCTCGCGCCATGTCCGAGACCGACTCCGTCTTCCTGAAGGCGTGTCGCCGCGAGCCGACGCCCTACACCCCCATCTGGCTGATGCGCCAGGCCGGCCGCTATCAGCCCGAATATCGGGCCATCCGCGAGAAGGTCTCGTTCATCGAGCTCTGCCATCGCTCCGAGCTGGCCTGCGAGGTCACGGTCAAGGCCGTCGACCAGCTCGGCGTGGACGCGGCGATCATCTTCGCCGACATCCTGCTCATCCTGGAGCCGCTCGGGATCGGGTTCGAGTTCACCAAGGGCGACGGACCGCGTATCTCGACGCCCGTGCGCACGACGGCCGACGTCGACCGCGTGTCGACCGAGGTCGATCCGAACGCGTCCCTCGGTTACGTGATGGAGTCCATCCGGCTCACCCGCCGCGAGCTGGCCGGCAAGGTGCCGCTGATCGGGTTCTCGGGCGCGCCCTTCACCCTGGCGTCCTACGCCATCGAGGGCGGCGGCTCGCGCGACTACCATCACACCAAGACCCTGATGTACTCGGACGAAGGGGCGTGGAACACCCTCCTCGATCGGCTGGCCCGCGCGATCGGCGCCTACCTGAACGCGCAGATCGACGCCGGCGCCCAGGCGGTGCAGCTCTTCGACAGCTGGGCCGGCTGCCTCTCCGCCGCCGACTACATCCGCTACGTGCAGCCCCACGTCCGCACCGTCTTCGAGGCCATCGGGGACCGCGTGCCGGCCATCCACTTCGGGCAGGGCAACCCCGAGCTCTACCCGGCCCTGCGCGACGCGGGCGGCCACGTGATCAGCGTCGACTGGCGCGTCCCGCTCGGCACCGCGTGGGAGCGGCTCGGCGAGGGCGTCGGCATCCAGGGCAACCTCGACCCGGTGTCGATCCTCGGCCCGCGCGAGGTGATGCTGGAGCGTGCCCAGGCCGTGCTCGACGAGGCCGGCGGTCGGCCGGGCCACATCTTCAACCTCGGCCACGGCATCCTCCAGTACTCCAGCGTCGAGCAGGTGCAGGCGCTGGTCGACTTCGTCCACGAGGCGAGCGAGCGAGGCTGATGCGGATCGTGATCGTCGGCGGCGGGCTCGCCGGGCTGAGCCTCGCCCATCGGATTGGTGAGCTGGCGCCGGCTCACGAGGTGGTGATCCTCGAGGCGAGCGGCCGCGCCGGTGGGAATCTCGGCACGATCGAGCGCGACGGCTTCGTCATCGAGACCGGCCCCGACTCGATCCTCCGAGAGAAGCGAGCGGCGGTCGAGCTCGCCGAGCGCCTGGGGATCGCCGACCGGGTGGTGTCGACGAACGACGCGCACCGCGGCGCGTACGTGGTCTGTCGCGGGCGTCTCGAGAGGGTGCCCGAAGGCTTCAGTCTGATGGCGCCGACCCGCTTCGACGCGTGGATGAAGACGCCGGTCGTGTCGATGCCGGGCAAGCTCCGCGCTGCGCTGGAGGTGGCCGTGCCGCCGCGCCGCGAGGGCGAGGAGAGCCTGGCCTCGTTCGTCCGCCGGCGCTTCGGTGTCGAGCTGCTCGAGCGGCTGGCGCAGCCGCTGGTCGGCGGCGTGTACGGAGGCGATCCGGAGCGGCTGAGCTTGATGGCGACGATGCCGCGCTTCGTCGAGCACGAGCGGCGTCACGGCTCGGTGGTTCGCGGGATGCGCGAGGGCCAGCGCCGCGCCGCCGAGCAGCGCGCGAGCGGGGCTCGCTACGGCCTCTTCTTCGCATTCGATCGAGGAATGCAGGTCCTGGTCGATGCGCTGGCGGAGCGGGCGGGAGAGCGCCTGCGTCTCTCGCAACCGGCCCGCGCCATCGAGGCGCGTCCGCGCGGCTGGACCGTGACCACCGAGGGCGGCGAGCGCATCGACGCCGACCAGCTGGTGCTGGCGGGAGGTGCCTGGACGGCCGCGCGGCTGCTCGAGCCGCACCATCGAAAGCTCGGCGACGCGCTCCTCGCGATCCCGCACGGCTCGGCGGCGACGGTCACCTTCGCCTGGATGCGTGAAGAGGTGCCGCATCCGATGGATGCGTTCGGGTTCGTGGTGCCGCTGGTCGAGCGGCGCGATGTCCTGGCCGGCACCTTCGCCAGCGTGAAGTGGCCGGGCCGCGCGCCCGAAGGCGAGGTGCTGATCCGCGCGTTCATCGGCGGCCCGAACGAGCGCGATTTGAAAGAGCGCGACGACGCTTCTCTGATCCGCTCGGCGCGGCGGGAGCTCCGGGCGCTGATGGGCATCGAGGCCGAGCCGCGCTTCTCCCTCGTCACGCGCTACCTCGACGCCATGCCGCAGTACCAGGTCGGCCACCTCGCGCGGGTGGACGCCATCGAGGCGATGGAGCGGGAGCTGCCGAGGTTCGCGCTCGCCGGCAACGCCTTCCGCGGGGTGGGGATCCCCGACACGATCGCCTACGCGGAGGCGATCGCCGAGCGGCTCGCGTCCTGAGCCACCGCTCTCGTCGCGGCCGGTCGGGTCGGTGTGCTGCAGTCCGGCCCTTGACCTCGGCGCTCCCCGCGCCATCGTCCAGCCTCGGTGGGCTGGCTCGACGGCATTTTCGGTCTGGGGCGTCGCAAGCGCGCGAGGCGCGAGCTCGAGGCGCGGGTCCGCGCGCTGCTCGACAGCGAGGGCGCGCGTGCGGCGTGGAGCGCGCTCGAGGCGGGCCTGCGCAGCGATCCGGATTCCGCTCGAGCTCTTTCACTTGGCGGGTCACGTTCTCCGGCTGGGCGGCGAGCACGAGACGGCGGAGCTCTTCGATTGCGCCGCCGACGCGCCCCACGACCCACAGCGCCTCTTCGAGCTGGGCAGCGAGCTCTTGCGCGAGGAGCAGCCCGAGGCGGCCGTGGCGATGCTGGAGCGGGCGCTGGCGTTCGCGCCTTTCGACGCGGTGGTGCGGAGCGAGCTGGCGTTGGCGCAGGCGCGCGCCGGCCGGCCGCGGGCGGTGATGGAGACCCTCGCGTTGCACCCCTGCCTCGCCGAGGATCCGGGTGCGCTCTTCCAGTTCGCGTGGGCGGCGTTGCTGGCCGACGACCTCGACGCGGCGGAGGGCGCGCTCGCCGAGCTGCACGCGGCCCCCGCGCTCCGGACCTTGCTGCGTCATGCGGTGGCGCGCGCCCGGCTCGGACCGGCGTCCGGTCCCGCCGACGTGCGCGACTTCTTCTTCGTCGAGCACGGCGGGCTCGTCCTCGACGCCGGCGGGCCGCTCGGCGGTCGCTACGAAGCGCGTACGATTGACGCGCCAGGTGCCGCCGTGCTGCTCGGCGCATTCGCCTGGTGGATGCGCGATCGGCTGCCCTCACCGCGTCGCGTGGTGGCGCTCGACGACGCCCACCGACCGCTGGCCGAGGCCGTCGCGCGGGCGGTCGACGGAACGGTGATCGCGCCGGGCAAGGGGAGGGTGCCCTCGGTCATCGTCCCGCTCGTGAGCGGCGACAGGATGGAGCAGCTCCCGCGCGAGAGCCTCGACGCGGAGGGCGCCATCCTCTTCGCGCTGAGTGTCGATTTCACCCGCTCGCTGCCGCGGGCGCCGGATGTGGTGGGCGTCTTCGCGCGTCGCGTCGAGCTCGTCCCGGGCGCATTCGAGGGGCCGGTCGCCGAGAGCGCCGACGCGCGCCTTCGCGCGTTCGTCGAGGCCCGGCGCGAGCACCTGCCGCCGGCCGCCTCGCGCGAGCGCGCCGCCTACGTCCCCGACGAGCCGCTGCCGCGCTGACGGGCTTGACGATTGCTGGTCCGACGCGCTGGTTGCTCAATGCCTCGCGGGAACGCGTGCCGTGCCGAGGCGGCTCGCGCGGCACGGACGGTGTCCGCTTCGTGCGGGCTCGCCTCGCCGGGGAGACTCGACTTCGCTCCGCCGGTCAGAAGAAGTGGAAGCCGGCCGAGAGCTGCCCGCGGCCCTGGATGCCGATGGCGTCGCCCCGCCTTGCGAAGTCCACGCTCGAGGCCGTCGACGGATCGGGCACTGAGCTCCACCCGTGGCGGCTCATGTTGAAGATGTCGACCGAGAAGGCGGCGCCGAGCGAGAACCAGTCGGCCAAGTACACGTCGAACCCGACCGCGCCCTGGAAGACCCAGCCGAAGACCGTCGTCTGGATGTCGTTCGGCACCGACATCGTGCCCCAGGCTTGCTTGACGCCCGCGTCGCCGTGCCACCCGAGGCCGAAGCCCGCGCGGAGGAAGGGGCGGAACACCGGCAGCGGCAGCGAGAGGGTGACCTCGGCCGCCGCCGTACCGATATCGAAGGACGAGGCCGGCCGGCTCGAGGTGCCCGCGATGTCGTAGTGCGAGAGCGACCCGCGGACGCCGAAGCTGATGAACTCGAAGCGAACGCCCAGCGCCGCGCCGCCGCCGCCGCCGTACCCGTTGAGCTGCACGAAGGTGGGGTAGTAGTTGTCCGATTTGATCGCGCGGAGGTCGACGTACGAGGGGCCGCCGAAGAGCTCGAGGTAGAGGTCGAAATCGTCGGGTGGCGAGTGCCCCTCTTCCTCTTCTTCGTCGTGCACGCGGTTGTGGTGGACGACCACGGTCGGCTGCGCCGCGGTCGCCGGCTGCGATGGAGCGGGACGGGAGCTCGCCGAGGTGGGCTGCGGCGTCTGCGAGCGCGCGGCCGGATCCTGTGCGGGCGCGGTCGAAGGGGAGGTTGTCCCGCCCGGGGGGCTGGAGCTCGTGCTGCTGGAGGTCGCGGTCGACCCGGTGGGCGCGCCCGATGTTCCCGTCGGGCTGGAGCTGGTGCTCGCGCCGTCGGATGTTCCCGTTGCGGGCGCGCGGGTGCCGCCGGGGGACGCCGCCTGGGCGAAGGCGGTCGAGGTCGAGGAAGCGAGCGCGAGCGCGAGGAGCCAAGCGGTCGGCAATCTCACCGGCGCCCCCGGCGCGGCGGCGTGGTCGGACGATCGAGGCGCTGGTCGCGGTTGAGCCGGTGATCGTCCGGGATCGCCTCGTCGTCGTCGGGGATGCGATAGCTGCCCCCGATCCAGTTGCCGAGGTCGATCAGCTTGCATCGTTGGCAGCAGAAGGGCGCCCACGGGTTCTCGTCTCGTCGCGGCGCCTGGCTCTTACAAATCGGACAACGGGCCATGGGTCTGGATCCTAGCAGCGCGTCCGAGCTATCGGGAGGGGATGAGCAAGCGCAAGCATCGAGCGCGCCGGTCTCGGCGGTCGAGAGCCAGCACGCGGGGACCCGCCGGCGCCGCGCCCGGCCAGATCTCGGTGCCAGAGGACGCGGCGCCCACGCACGCCACGTTGATCGCCTACTCGGAGGACGACACGGTGGAGCGTCCGGTCACCGGCGCCGCGTCGATCGAGGCCGAGCTGGATACGCACCCCGTGCTCTGGGTCGACGTGCGCGGTCTCGCCGACGCCGAGCTGGTCTCCGAGATCGGCCGCGTCTTCTCGCTCCATCCGCTCGCCCTCGAGGACGTCGTCCACACCCATCAGCGGGCCAAGGTCGAGGAGTATGCCTCGGGCGACTACCTCGTCGTGCGCATGCCGCACCTGGTGGAGGATGGCCTGGAGCTCGAGCAGATCAGCGTCTTCCTCGGCGATCGCTTCGTCGTCACGTTCCAGGAGCGCGAGTCCGACAGCTTCGACCCCATCCGCGAGCGTATCCGCAAGGGGCGCGGTCGGCTGCGGCGCTCGGGGCCGGACTACCTCGTCTACGCGCTGCTCGATGCCGTGATCGACTCCTACTTCCCGGTCGTCGAGCACTACGGCGACCGGCTCGAGGATCTCGAGGAGCGCATCCTCACCGAC
Organism: uncultured Pseudomonadota bacterium; assembly: GCA_963832725.1. Taxonomy (GTDB): domain Bacteria; phylum Myxococcota_A; class Polyangia; order Polyangiales; family Sandaracinaceae; genus JAEZBP01. The sequence continues at coordinate 1,284,649 of CAWHVG010000001.1, read as the reverse complement.
CCCGACCAGTCGGTGATCAACGCCATCCACGCGATCAAGCGCGACCTGTTGATGATCCGCCGCACCGTCTGGCCGCTCCGCGAGGCGTTGAACATCCTGCTCCGCGAGGAGCACGAGCGAATCTCCAGCGACACGCGCCTCTATCTGCGCGACGTCTACGATCACACCATCCAGCTCGTGGAGCTCACCGAGACGCAGCGGGAGGTCGCCTCCGGCCTCTTGGACGTCTACCTGTCCAGCGTCAGCAACCGGATGAACGAGGTCATGAAGGTGCTCACCATCATCGCGACCATCTTCATCCCGCTCTCGTTCGTGCCGGCCTCTACGGGATGAACTTCAACCCTCAGCGCTCGCCCTGGAACATGCCCGAGCTCGACTGGCGCTACGGCTATCCCTTCGCGCTCGGCCTCATGGCGGCGATCGCCATCGGCCTCTTGGTCTTCTTCCGCCGCAAGCGCTGGCTTTAGTCCAGATTGGTATTGGCGCGGTGCTCGCGGTACATCCGGCGGGCGTGCTCGAGGGTCGTCGCGACTCCACTTCGCGCACGAACGCGGCCAAGTCGTCGGGAATCTCGGCGGGCCAACGCGAGACGTGCTCAGGCGGCATGACGAGCGGCGCCAGGAGCGCGGCGAACGTGATGTCCGCTCGACCAGGCGCCTCGCCACAGACGTAGCGTCGCCCTTCGAGCGCGTGGTCGGTCTCGTCGAGCGCGTCGAAGAACCGCGCTCGAGCCTTCGACACGCCTTCGGGCGTGGTCCGGTACATCGCCCTGATCCGCGAGGCTATCAGCGGGAAGGCGAGCCCGTAGACCGCTCGGGTCGCGGGCGAGCGCCCCTGCGCCCACATCTCGAGCGTGAGATCGCGCCGGTCGAGCAGCGACGCGTAGCAGATGGTCTGTACGCCGCGACCGAAGGCCCGATCCGCGAGCGCCTCCAGCGCCCGCACTCGCGCCGCCTCCTCCGGATCGGCCGGCGTGAGGGCCGCGCCGAGGTGCTGGTCCGCGTAGTCCAGGATGGCGCTCGATTCCCTGGATGACCTTCCCGTCGTGGACCAGCACCGGCACGGTCGTCTTGGGCGCCAGCCGGCGGGTGGTCAGCGAGTGCGGGCCCGGCAGGAGCGCGTGTTCTTCGTAGTCGACCCGGGCGAGGTCGAGCGCGAAGCGGGCCTTCTCGGAGAAGTGGGAGACCAGAAAGGTGTAGAGCTGGATCATGCGTGCTCGGGAGCTTGCAGCATCTTCCCCCTCTGCGCATCGGCCCCCGGAAGTCGAGCCTGCGTCGAGCTGCTAGTGCGGAGATCCGACCGGCAGAGGGGGAGATGGCGCCGGACCGGCGTTTCAGGGCAAGGCGCTCGGACGAGTCGATGCATAGCATCGGCGAGGAGGAGCAACGCGGCCCTGGAGCGTCGGGACAAGCCAGGTCCCCTTCTACCGGGATGGATCTCGCACTAGTCTCCGGCCATCGTGCGGATGCCGACGCTCAGCCTCGCCTCGCGATCCGCGGACTTCTACTCGGCCACAGTGCGGGGAAACCGGGTCACGCTGCTCCACGACGGAGCGGCGTGCTTGCCGGCCATGCTCGACGCCATCGAGAGCGCCGAGAGAGAAGTCCTGGTCGAGATGTACTGGTTCGCCAGCGATCGCACCGGCTGGCGCTTCGCCGAGGCGCTCTCCGAGAAAGCCCGCCAGGGCGTCCCCGTCTGCGTGATCTACGACGCGGTCGGTAGCCTCGACGCCGACGAGGCCGTCTTCACGGCGATGAGGGAGGCCGGCTGCGACGTCCGCCAGTACAACCCCATCGCGCCCTGGCGCCAGCGCTTCAACATTGGCCTCGTCAACAACCGCGACCACCGGAAGATCGTCGTCACCGATCAGCGCGTCGCGTTGACCGGTGGCGTGAACATCGGCAATCCCTGGGCGGCCGAGTCGGATGGGGGCCAGGGCTGGCGCGACGACATGATCCGCATCGAGGGCAGCGCCGCGCGGCAGATGCGCGACGTCTTCCTCTACACGTGGCGGGAGCTGGGCGGGGAGACACCGAACCCGAGGGAACCCGCTTCCGGACGCTCGAGCGGCACGGAGGACGGCAGCCCCGTGCGCGTCCTGGCGAGCCATTACCGGGCGGCGCGGGCGGCGATCCGGCGCTCCTACCTCGAGCAGATCCGCGTCGCGCGCTCGCACATCTTCATCACCAACCCCTACTTCGTGCCCGATTCGGGCGATCCGCCGGGCGATGGCCGGCGCACGCAAGCGCGACGTCGAGATCAAGGTGCTCCTGCCCGGCGAGAGCGACGTCCCGGCCGTCCAGTATGCGGGACACCGCCTCTACGAGCGGCTCTTGCACCAAGGCGTCGAGCTCTACGAGTGGCAGGGACCGATCCTGCACGCGAAGACGGCGGTCATCGACGACCGCTGGTGCACCGTCGGCACGTACAACATGGACTACCGGTCCTGGCGCGACAATCTCGAGGTGAACGTGGCCGTGGAGGACGAGGGGGTCGCCACGGCCATGGCGGAGCGCTTCCGCGCCGACATCGCCCGGGCCGTGCACGTCGACGAGCACGACTGGAGCTTCCGGCCGCTCTCGGAGCGGGCCTTGGAGAAGTTCTTCTACTTCTTCCGCAAGCTTCTCTGAGAGCGTTTGTGCTCGCCCGGGCGTCACAGTAGGCTCGCGACGGCGCGAGCGCACCACCGCGGGTGCAGGGCCGGATCGAGGCGTAGACGCCGCGATCGGTCACCGCCGAGGAAGAAGGAGAGAACGAGCATGCAGAGAAGCGCGGCCGCCTTGTGGGTTTGTCTCGCGGTCACCGGTTGCGGCGGCGGCTCCATGGCCATGACGCCCAGCTTCGTCGCCGTTCACAACACGATGGCCGCGATGGGCCTCGTGCAGAGCGGCGAGATCAGCGAGGGCTCGCTCGCCGAGGGCGGCGTGGCCCGTGTGACGACGCCCATGCGCGCCGGCGACTGCTACACCATCGTCGGGCTCGGCGGCTCGGGGGTCGCGGACCTCGACGTGGTCGTGCTCGACGACACCGGCACCGAGGTCGCCACCGATCACACCCAGACCGGTCAGGCCGCGGCCCAGTTCTGTCCCGACGTCGACGGCGAGTACCAGGTCGCCGTTCGCATGACCCACGGCAACGGCTCGTACGTCGTCACCAGCTGGTCCGGGATGCCGCGCGGCGGCGGCGGCGCGGCCTCCGGCGGAAGCGGCACGCGGGACGTGCCGGGCGCCCATTCCGCTCACGGTCGGCACCCCGGTTCGCGGCGACACCAGCCAGGGCACCAACGCGATGACGGGGACCTGCATCCGCGGCGGCGAAGCGCCCGAGCTCGTCTACAGCCTCACCATCGAGCAGCGCTCGCAGGTCACCGTCACCATCAACTCCGACTACGACGGCGCGCTCTACCTGCTCGGCGCCTGCGGGACGAGCGCTCCGAGATCAGCTGCAACGACGACGCGCCGACGACCGCGCGCTCGGAGGTCGCGGGCACCCTCGATCCCGGCACCTACTACGTCGTGGTCGACGGCTACGGCAACGGGGCGGGCGAGTTCGAGCTGTCGGCCCAAGCGACGGATCTGCAGAGCGTCGCCCAGGTCTGCCAGAGCGCGGCCACGCTGACGCCAGGCCAGGCGGTCACCGGCAGCACCGCCGGGCAGCCGAGCTACTTCACCGCCACTTGCGCCGGTGGCGCGCGCTCGGCCGACCGCGTCTACGCCGTCGACGTCCCCAGCCGCTCGCGGATGCGGGTGCGGATGCAGTCCACCTACGACGCCGCGCTCTACGTACGGCGGAGCTGCGAGGACCGAACTCCGAGGTCGCCTGCAACGACGATCACCGCGACACCCGCCACTCGATGGTGGTGACGACGGTCGATCCCGGGCGCTACTTCGTCTACGTGGACGGCTTCAGCTCCGGCAACGCGGGCGACTACTCGCTCCGCGCCGATTCTGGCGCCGCTCACGGGCGGGCACGCGCCGGCGGACACCTGCGCGTCGCCGGGGACCGTCACGGCCGGCCAGGACATCGAGCTGGACACCTTCCCGGCCAGCGACGACATGGCCGGCAGCTGTGGCGGGCAGGGCGCGCCGGACGTCGTCTACCGCCTGGACATCCAGAACCGCGTCCGCTTCCAGGCTCGCCTGGTCGACTCGGAGTTCGCGGGCGCGATGTACTTGCAGACGCAGTGCGGTCAGTCCGCCAGCGAGGTGGTCTGCAGCAGCGCCGGCGGCCCCAACGCGGCCACCACGCTGGACGCGAACCTGCAGCCCGGCACCTACTATCTCGTGATCGACGGCACCCAGCAGGATCAGTTCGGCGCCGGAAGGGTCGAGATCCAGATGGCGGATCTGCAGGCGCTCGAGTCGGCCTGCCGCCAGGCTCCGCGCCTGCGCCCCGGCCGGACGGTCACCGGCGACACCTCCAGCTCGCGCGACCGCTTCCAGGCGACCTGCGCGGGCGGGGCCGCCAGCAACGACCTGGTCTACCGGCTGGTGCTGAACCGCCGCTCGCGGGTCCGCATCACGGCCTCGCAGCAGTACGACGGAGCCCTCTACATCCGGCGCGACTGCACCGATCCGAGCACCGAGATCGCTTGCAACGACGACTCGCCGGACAACCGCCATTCGATGGTGGAGGCGACGCTCGACCGGGGCACCTACTACGTCTTCGTGGACGGCTTCGCGAACAGCAGTCAGGGCTCGTTCACGATGGACGTGGACGTCTCCAGCCCCTGATCGTCACCGAAGTCGAGCCCGCATCGCTGCCGTCCGAGCCCGAGCTCGGGCGGCGGCTTCGCGTTTGGAGCAGCGACTCCCTCCAGCGCGGACGCGATCCGCCGGGAACGCCCGGCGCGTGGTCCGAGGTGGCTCGCTCTCGACGCGGAGGCGCGCTCCGTGGTGTGTCCGCCGGAGGGGCTCGCCCATCGCGCGCCCGGGTCAGCGGAGGTTCGGTGCGCGCAGCCCTCGCAGCGCCTCGTCGGTCTCGCGGCGGATCCGGTCGAGGTCCGGGGCGCCGTCCACGTCGGACGGCTCCGGCACGTTCGGCTGGGCCAGCGTGGGCACCCGCACGCTCTCGCGCACGGCGGACAGCGCGTCCTCGATCTCTTCGGCCAGCGGATTGTCGGTCGGGCCCGAGGGCTCGGGCGGCTCGGCACCGCGGACGTAGCGCGGTCGCTCGCCGGGGCCGCTGAGGTCGACCCAATAGGTGCCCTCTTCCCGCACGTCGACGTGGACGAAGACGCTGTTCGGGTAGTAGCCGACGCCCGTCTGGGGGAAGCCGAGCGCCAGATCGCGCAGCGCCTCGCGGGCCACGCCGGGGACGTCGATGTCGAGCGCTCGGGCGTGGTGGTGTCGGCTGTGGGCCGAGGACTGCGGGCGGTAGCCGGACACGATCTGGATCGGGCTCGGCGCGAACGCTTCGCCGATGCGCTGGAGGCGCTCGAGCAGCCCGGGGTGCAGGCGCCGGACGTCCTCGGCCAGCAGCGCCGGATCGCCGCCGCTCTCCCGCCACGCACGCATCTCCTCGTCCGTCGGCGCTTCATCCCGTGCCCGGGGTCGCGCCATGATGCTCAGCGCGCGAAGGGCCTCTTCGCGCGGGCGCCCGTCGCAATCGAGCAAGGGCATCCGGATGCGCTCCCGCCGCCCTCGACGACGACGGATCACCGTGATCGACGCCGGGCACGAGCGCTCCGGCTCCTCTCCCGAAGCGTGGTGGGATGCGGCCGGCTGCGGCACGTTCTCGGGCGTACGCGCGGGATGATCGCCGCCGCTCTCCTCGGCCGAGCCGGCGGCCGGCGCGTTCGCGGACGACGAGAGCTCGTTCGAGGGCTGTTGTGGCGCGTTCGGGGCGTCGACCACCGCGAGCTCGGGCGCGGGGGCCCCGAACGCGACCGTGACGGTGGGCGGATTGGCGTGGGCGAGGCCGGGGACGGCCAGGAGCGCGGCGAGCCATACGGACCTCGGTGCCCACATTTGCACACATGTGGGTGTACCGGACGTCGAGGCGACGCGTCAAGGAATCGGCGAGCCACCCGCCTTCTCGAGCGAGGGGCTACGGATCCGGTGGATTGCGCGGAACGGTCGTGGCGCGGGCATCGTCCCTCGACGCCCGCCGCGGAGCTGCCCGATCCGGCGCGTTGCGCCCCTTTGGGTCCGTGGTATACAGCGCGCCGCTCCGAGCCACGGAGCCGGAGGCCTCGCCTCCGAAACCACGCACACCCCCTGCTCGAAACGGTCCGATCCGGTGCCCACCCCCTGGTGGGTCGTCGGCCGAGGGGGTGGAGGCCCAAAACCGGAAAGGAAACGAGCCATGTCCGAGACCGAGACGCAGGCGGCCCCCGCCGAGCCCGAGCAGCCCGCCCCCGCCGCCCAGAGCCTGGAGACCTCCCACCCCGTCGCCAGCGGCGAGCTGCCCATCGGGCTGCGCGCGCTGATCGACGCCGGCGCCCACTTCGGCCACCAGACCCGCCGGTGGAACCCGAGGATGCGCCCTTACATCTTCGGCGCTCGCAACGGCATCCACATCATCGACCTCGACCAGACGGCCGTGCTCTTCAAGCGCGCCTACGAGTACGCGGTCGAGTCGGTGGCGCGCGGCGGCCACGTGCTCTTCGTCGGCACCAAGCGCCAGGCCGTGGACACCATCCGCGAGGAGGCCGAGCGCGCGGGCCAGTTCTACGTGACCGGCCGCTGGCTGGGCGGCACGCTGACCAACTTCCGCACCGTGAAGGGCGCCATCGAGCGCCTCCGGGAGCTCGAGCGGATGTTCGAGGACGGCACCGCCGAGGCGCTGCTCAAGAAGGAGCAGATGCGCCTGCTCCGCGAGCAAGCCCGCCTCGAGAAGTTCATCGGCGGCATCAAGATGATGAACACGCTGCCCTCGCTCCTCTACGTGATCGACCCGCATCACGAGCACATCGCGATCCGCGAGGCGCGCAAGCTGCACATCCCGATCATCGCCGTGACCGACACCAACTGCGATCCCGAGCAGATCGACATGGTGGTGCCGGGCAACGACGACGCGATCCGCTCGATCAAGCTCTTCACCTCGCGCATCGCCGACGCCTGCATCGAGGGGCAGCAGAAGCGCCGTGACTACGCCGCGCAGGGCTACCAGACGGCGCCGAGCGGCGAGGGCGTGCAGGTCGAGTTCCAGCGCGGTCGCCGTCGCGGCGGCGGTGGCGGCGGTGGCCGTCCCCGGCGCTGAGCGCACCCTTTCTCTCTTGATCTTCAGGTAGGAGCCGACGATGGCGAACGTCAGTGCACAGCAGGTTAAGGCGCTCCGGGACCGCACCGGCGCCGGCATGATGGATTGCAAGAACGCCCTCGTGGAGTCCGACGGCGACGAGAACAAGGCCGTCGAGATCATCCAGAAGAAGGGCCTGGCCAAGGCCGCCAAGAAGGCGGGCGCCATCGCGGCCGAGGGGATGGTCCACGCGTACATCCACCCGGGCAACCGCATCGGCGTGCTGGTCGAGGTGAACTGCCAGACCGACTTCGTGGCGCGGAACGAGGAGTTCAAGCGCTTCGTCGAGGAGATCGGGCTGCAGGTCGCGTCGTCCTCGCCGCTCTACGTCCGCCGCGCCGACGTCCCGGCGGAGGCGGTCGAGGGCCAGAAGACGATCTTCAAGGGCCAGCTCGACGAAGAAGAGAAGAAGACCGGCAAGAAGAAGCCCGAGGCGGCGATCGAGAAGATCCTCGAGGGCAAGCTGAACAAGTGGTTCGGCGAGATCTGCCTCGACGAGCAGGCGCTCGTCACGCGCGACGACGACAAGGCCGTCGGCTCGATCAGCGAGGAGCTCACGGCCAAGCTCGGCGAGAAGATCGCCGTGCGCCGCTTCGTGCGCTTCGAGCTCGGTGAGGGTATCCAGGTCGAGAAGAAGGACCTGGCCGCCGACGTCGCCGAGACCCTCGCCAAGGGCAGCTGAGGCGGCCCCGAGGACGGAGCAGAGCCTCGCGCGCCGCTCTCGCTCCGTCCGCGCCGTGCGACCGGCGTGCGAAACCGTTAGTACAGAAGGTCCGAAGTCCGCCGGGGTCGTGGCAACGCGGGTGCGGGGATTTCGGGCGTTCGGTACGCCGAGGCCCGAACGAAGTGCCGGGTCCGTGCTACTTGCACGAGACCCGGAACGGAGCTCGGGCCGGGACCGACAGCAGGGGATCGAACGATGGCGCGCGACGAAGGGCTCCGCATCCGGCGAGTTCTGCTGAAGCTCTCCGGCGAGGCTCTCTGTGGCGACACCGGCTACGGGGTCGATCCAGAGACGCTTCGCGAGATCAGCGGCGAGGTGGCCGACGTGCACGCGCTGGGCGCGGAGATCGCCCTCGTGATCGGCGGTGGCAACATCTTCCGCGGCCTGCGTGGCAGCGCGCAGGGGATGGACCGGGCGAGCGCCGACTACATGGGCATGCTCGCCACGGTCATCAACGCGCTGGCGTTGCAGGACTCGATGGAGAAGCTGCGCATCCCCACGCGGGTGCTGAGCGCGCTCGAGATCCGCGAGGTCGCCGAGCCCTACATCCGCCGCCGCGCCATGCGCCATCTGGAGAAGAACCGGGTGGTGATCTTCGCGGCCGGCACCGGCAACCCGTACTTCTCCACGGACACCGCGGCGGCGCTCCGGGCCATGGAGATCGGCGCCGAGCTGGTGGTGAAGGCGACCAAGGTCGAGGGCGTCTACGACAAGGACCCCCTGAAGCACGACGACGCCGTCATGTTCCGGCGGCTGAGCTACGATCGCGTGCTCGCGGACCGGCTGGCGGTCATGGACTCGACGGCCATCACGCTCTGCCGCGACAACCAGCTCCCGATCCGGGTGTGCTCGCTGGCTCGCCGCGGCAACGTCAAGCGGGTGGTGCTCGGCGAGGAGGTGGGGACGCTGGTCAACGAAGCCGGCGCCTGAGCGCGGGTTCCCCCGAGCGAGCGGCGAGGCTAGTATCCCGGCCGGCCCGAGGGCCGAATCCGAGTCCCCAACGCTTCGGGTGCTCGACCACTCAGAGCGTACGCGCGACCGAGGAGAGCAAGATGATCGACGAGACCCTCGAAGAGCTTCAGGGCGGAATGGAAAAGGCCCACGACGCGCTCAGGCGCGACCTCACCAAGCTGCGCACGGGGCGCGCGAACCCGGACATGCTCGAGTCGATCCGGGTCGACTACTACGGCACGCCGACGCCCCTCAACCAGATGGCGAGCGTGACGGTGCCCGAGGCGCGCATGCTCATGATCAAGCCGTGGGACCGTTCGGCGATCTCGCTCATCGAGCGCGCCATCCAGACCTCCCCGATCGAGCTCAACCCGCAGAACGACGGCGAGGTCATCCGCCTGCCGATCCCGATGCTGACCGAGGAGCGGCGCCGCGACATCGTGAAGCTCGCCCGCGACTACGGGGAGAAGTGCCGCGTCGCCATCCGCGCCGCCCGCCACGACGCCAAGGACATCCTGGAGACGCTCAAGAAGGAAGGCGAGGCCGGCGAGGACGAGGTCGATCGTGCGATGAAGAAGCTCGAGGCCATCGTGCAGGAGGGCACGGCCAAGGTCGACGAGATCGTCGCGCGCAAAGAGAAGGACATCATGGAGATCTGAAGGTCTCCCGTCGTCCCGCGGCCGAGACGACCCATCCGCAGCGTCGCCGGCCGTGACTCCTCACGGCGCCTCGAGCCAGGGACCGTCGCTATCGTGGGCCTCGGTCCGACCCCTCGACCGCGCTCGAGACGGACTCAGAAGCCCACTCCCAGGTGCCCGTAGACCTGGTCGATGCCGCCGGCCATCAGCCCTCGCGCGTAGCCGATCCGCAGCGTGAACGGCAGCACGTAGCCGAGGGTGAAGTCGATCATCACCTGCGCGCCGACCCCCACCCGGATCGCCGAGAAGTCGGGCGAGCCGTTGAAGGCGTTGCCCGCGTCGACGAACGCGGCCGCGTGGATGCGGTTCACGTAGACCGGCAGCGTCAGGATCCCGTGGTTCACGCGCCAGACCGGGAAGCGGTACTCGGCCTGCACCAGGTGGTACTGCGTCCCGCTCCGCGAGTACGCCGGGTAGCCTCGCAGCGCCGCGCCGCCGAGCACGGCGCCGTTGATCAGCCCGTCGATGATGTTGGCGTTGGGGAAGCCTCCGACCGAGAACACGGTGCGCTGTCCGACCTGCCCGCCGGAGATGCCGCCCGCGTAGTGCAGCGCCAGGACGTGATGGCGGAGCCACGGCATCGGCAGGTACTGGCGCAGGTCCCAGGTGAGCGCGACCGAGCGGAACTGACTGCCGAAGATGGGGTCCTGGAGCCCGCCCGTCAGCGCCAAAGCGGTCCCGTTGCTGGGGCTGATGTCGTAGGTGTAGCGCTCGAGGGTGGAGAAGCGGTAGCTCGCCCGCACTTCGGAGTGGAAGCCGTTGATCGGATAGACCGGCGGCGCCTGGTTCGGGTCGAGCGGTGCGACCAGCGGCTCCGCCGCCTCCGTCAGTCGAGGGTTCCAGCTCACGGCGAACTGCTGGCTCGCGAAGGTGCGTGGGATCGTGTACGAGAGCCGGAGCTGACCACCGATCGAGCGCTGGATCCATCCCTGCTCCTGCCCGCCGACCAGGAAACCGCGTCGCGGCGTGATGTGGTGGTAGACGTGGGCGCCGATCACCAGCGGCATTCGCCGGTACTCGTAGTCGAGGTCGGCGTTCATCGTTCCGCGCGAGAGGCCGGTGGTCGCGCGGACTGCCCAGCGATGCCAGCCGGCGAGGTCCCGGCCCGAGACGGTCACGCCGATGGCCGGCCCGAACCCGTCGTTGGTCAGGTCCGCGAGCCAGGAGCGCGGCCAGAGCGTCTCGAGCGGCTGGTAGTCGCGGCTCGGACCGTTCCAGATGGCGTCGTCGACCGTCGGCGGCGGTCGCGTGTCGACGTAGGGCGGCGCCGGCCGCTCGTGCACGCCGCGAAGATCGAGATGGAAGAGGTCGAAGCCCCAGCTGGTGTAGCCGACGTAGACCAAGTGATCCCCGTCGGGCGAGACGGCGGGCTGATAGGCGCCGGAGACCACGTTCGTGACCTGGCGCAGCAGGCCGCTCGACAGGTGGTAGGCGTAGATGTTCGCGATGCCGCTTCGGTCGGAGCTGAAGTAGACCTTCCGCCCGTCGGCGGACCAGGTCGGGCCCGTGTCGAGCGCGCGGTCGTGGGTCAGCGGGATGACGCGGCCGCTTTCGACCTCCACCAGTGCGATGTCGCGGTAGCCGCCGCGCTGCCAGCGCGAGAACGCGATCGTGCGCCCGTCGGGCGAGAAGCGTGGGTTGTAGACCTGGTCGTAGCGCGGGCTGATGACCAGCCGGCGCGCGGTGCCCTGGATGTCGTCGGTATCCGCGACGACGAGGTGCGTCGTGCCGGCCTGGTTGATCGTGAACGCGATGCGGCGCCCGTCGGGCGAGAGGTCCGGCTCGCGAGCGCGCAGCCCCGTCGTCAGCCGCGCGATGTGCCCGCTCTCGAGGTCGCGGCGGAAGAGGTCGTGGAAGATGTAGATGTCGCGCAGGTTGTCGGGCCGCGTGAAGTAGACCGCGCGCGCATCCGCGTCGATGGCGTAGCCCGGGTCGCCCCACGCGCGCGCCCAGGTCCGCTGCGCATCGGGGTGCTCCAGATCGAACGCCATCACCCGGGTGCGCGAGCGGGCGTCGGCGCGCCAATAGGTCACCCGGCCGTCGCGCGTGAAGCGGGGTAAGCGCGCCACCTCGCCGTGGAAGGTGATCCGCTCGCCTTCCACGCGCCCGCCGGCGATCACGTGGTCGCGCTGCGCCTCGTAGTGCCTGCGCTTCTCGGTCAGGAAGTCCTGGTAGAGCTCGACGAAGCCGTGGCCCGTGGCGCGGCGAGCCACACGGTTCAGCCCCCAGGGGATCACCGAGTCGCCGTAGGCGCGGGCGATGGTGGCGATGGCCTCCCGCCCGAAGCGGTTCGCGATGTACTCGATGAACTGCGAGCCGTAGAGGTACCAGACGTTCCCGTGCGGCCAGCGGTCGGCGATGTTCGACATCTGGTCGATGTCGAAGAAGCGGTCCTCGAGCGCGTCCATGCGCAGGTACATGTCGAACATGGTCGAGCGCAGGCGCCCGCCCGCCGTCCGCTCGCTCTCCTGCCAGACCGCGATCCCTTCCAGCACCCAGCGCGGCTGCACCATGTTCGGGGCGTAGACCTTGCCGAGGATCATGTTGATGATCGACGCGACCCCGCCCCATTGGTCGAGGTGGACGATGTGGGTGTGCTCGTGGGTGACGAGGATGTTCAGCCAGTCGTCGTAGTCGCCCAGCGGTGAGAGCGCGTCGGGCGCCGTCGCGTAGAGGCGGATGACGTTGTAGGGCAGCGCCGTCGCCGAGCCGTTGGCGTCGTCGGTCTCGTCGGTGAGCACGATGTGGGTGCGGCGCCCGCCCTGGTAGCCCATGACGTCGGCCACCGCGGAGTTCGCGCGCTCCGCCACCACCGCCAGCCGCCGGGCCAGCATCCCGAGCGGGACGTAGTAGTGGATGGTGAAGTGGGGCGTGTCGATGGTTCGCCACGTGAGATTCGGATCGGAGGGCTGCGCCCGGGCCGTGGCCGCAGCCCCGAGGATCAGCAGCGCCGCCCACAGGGCCCAGGGTGGGCGTGGGCGGATTCGGGACCCAGGGCACCGATCCGCTCCCATTCGCCGGAAGCCAGGGGTGTGGCAAAATGTTACAGTCTGACGACTCCCGTCTCGTGCGAGCGGCAAATCCGGGCTCATCGCGCGCCTTGCGACGTGCTCGATTGGTCGTGCTCGGGGTGTCGTCGGGCGCACGAGGAGCAAACGGTCGTAGGCTCCTCGCCCCGGGTCAAGCGGGCGCTTTCGCCGCGTGGATGCCACCAGGCGTTGCTTGCGTCGCGGGACCCGGCGGGGCACCTTCGATTCGCGCCCGCTTCCCGTCCCCGTGCCCGCGCTCTTCCTTGACCGCAGCGCCCGGAAGATGCTTTCCTGAGGGACGATCCTCAGACCCCCGTCGTGCTCTGTCCGAGGAGCATCGCGGAGGCGTACCCGAGAGACCTGGATGGAGCCGTCGGTCCCCAAGATGACCCCACCGCCGCCTGCGCGGCCGGCCAAGCAGTACGCGCTGCGGTTCATCTCTGGCAAGTACCAGGGGGGCGAGTTCCCGCTGCCGAACAACAAGGAGATCGTGGTCGGTCGCTCCAGCGAGCTCGACATGGTGCTCGTGGAGGACATGGTCTCGCGGCGTCACGCGAAGATCACGGTCACCGGCGATCAGATCTTCATCCAGGACCTCGGCTCGACGAACGGGACGTTCGTCAACGGGGAGAAGATCAAGCGGGCCCGCCTGCAGGAGGGCGACCGCATCCTGATCGGCACCAGCATCATCAAGCTGGTCGCCGCCGACAGCGGCGCGCCGGATCAGAGCAAGAGCAACCTGGAGGACGTGGCGGCGGGCCGACGCACGTCGCAGGTGCGCACGATGAGCGGCTCCATCGCGGAGATCCCGCTCCCGGACCTCATGCAGCTCTTCAGCGCGAGCAAGAAGAGCGGCGTGCTGGTCATCCGCACCGAGTCGGACGTCGGCAAGATCTTCTTCGACGGCGGTCAGGTCGTGTACGCGACCGTGAACGACAACTACGACGTCGCGCCGCTGAAGAGCCTCTTCCGCATCCTGACCTGGGAGGAGGGCACCTTCGACATGGATCCGCCCGAGGAACGGGAGTTCCTCGAGCCCATCTCGATGAGCACCGAGGGGCTGCTCATGGAGGCCATGCGGCAGATTGACGAGGTCCGCCGGCTGGGCCCGGACATGCCCCCGATGCACGCCACGATCTCGCTGGCGATGCCGATGATCCCGCCGCTCCGCGACCTCTCGCCCGAGGATCTCGACGTCCTCCAGCTCGCGTACAACTACGGGCACACCGAGACGATCCTCAACAAGAGCTTGGCGAGCGACCTCGACACCAGCCAGATCCTGGTGAAGCTGCTCAAGAACGGCTACCTGCGGGTCGAGTGACGTCCTTCGCGGCCGCCGGGCCTCGTGAAGGGCTGGTCGCCGGCGCCGGCTGACGCTAGATCGACGCGGTGCAGAGCGCCGAGCCGATGGAAGAGCGTGTGGGCAACCTCCTGGTGCGCCGGGCAGCCGAGGTGGACCTCGAGATTGTTCGCAGCGACGGGCAGATCGCGGGAGGGAGCTTCCGCTCGCCGCTGGTGACGGCGCTGACCGGGCTTCTGGCGTTCGGCTTGCTCACGTTTGCCGTCATCGTGCGTTCGGCGCCGGCCATCGGCAGCATCAGCGTGGCGGTGATGGCGCTCGGCTGGCTGGTCTTCTTCGGGGGCCGTCGCACGGTCGAGAGGACCCGCGTCGCCCTAGCGCAGGGCCGGCTGAGCGTGGAAGGAACCGAGGAGCCGCTCGACGTCCCCGCGGACGAGATTGAAGGGCTCGGCATCGGACAGAACCTGCCGACCTCCACGGTGTTCGCGTACGTGAAGGACCGCGGTCGGGTCCTGCTCCTCGACGGGCTCAGCCCCGAGGAGGCCGAGTCGGCTGCGGCGCGGCTCTCGAGCGCGCTGGGGCGTCCGGTCGGCTGACTTTCTTGTTGGTGCTGGGGCTGCCGCATGATCGTGCGGCGTTTGCTCGCGATGGGCTGCCGCGCATGATCGCCCGGCGGGTCGCGGTGGCTCGCCCCTCCGCCACGCGCACACGGCGCGCGTACGCCACGCTTGCTGCATTCGGAGCGGCCGCCGGTCACCGCGCGCGAGCGAGGAGGCGGAGCTATCGCCGGCGGGTGAGCGACGCGATCAGCGGCGCAGGTGCTCGGTCAGGTGTTCGTAGGCTTCGGTCAGCCCGCGCGCGAGCTCCTTGGCCGCGCGGTACTTGTCCGGGTCGTGTGCGTGCTTCTCCGGATCGTACTTGGCCATCAGCCGCTGGTACGCGTCCTTCACGTCGGCGAGCGTCGCGCCCGGCTCGAGCTCGAGGTTCGCGTACCACTGGCGGGTGTTCGCCCGCTCGACCGCAGCGGCCAGCCCGCGCGACTCACGCTCCGGCTCCGTGCCGCGGTGGTTGCCGCGCAGACGACGGCGCCGCTGCAGCTCGGTTTCGAGCTCCTGGTCCGTCAGCTCGGAAAGGCGCTTTCCCGCGATCCGCATGGCCCTCGCAGGTGCTCAGCCCTCTTCGCCGGGCGGCAAGGTCAAGAGGCGCTCGATGAGGTGCTGCGAGTACTGGCTCAGGTCGGTGAAGACCACGCCCATTCCCGGCGGGTCCTCCTGGACGCGCACGACCTGGCCGACTCCCTCGATCGTCTCGATGTCGTCCATGATGACCGTGAACTTGAGGTTCACGCGCGTGCCCACCGGCAGCGGCTTCTTGCTCTTCACGAAGACGCCGGTTCGGGAGATGTTGGTCACGTACTCGTGGATGAACGCGTCGAACGACTCGAACTCCTTGTTGATCGTGACGCGCTCCTGCTGCCGCTTCTCGTCGTCTGCGCTCTCTCCCGACATGCCGACCGCCTCCTGAGCCAACCCCCGCGCGGTCTACTGCCCGCTCAGGTCGAACTGCTCCAGATGATAGTCCTTCCGGGCTTGTACCACGATCTGCCTCGCGTACCGCGCGCTGGCGCGCATGAGCGCGCTCTTCTCCTCGCGCTGCAGCATGTCGCAGATGGCCGGGTGGGCGTTGACCACGACCTTGAAGCCGGGCAGCGAGTCCTTCTCGCGCCGGATCTGCCGGAGGATCTCGTGGCAGATCGTGGTCTTGCTCATGAGCTGCCCGGTGCCGTCGCAGTAGAAGCAGGGCTCGTAGAGCGTCCGCCCCAGCGACTCGCGGGTGCGCTTGCGGGTCATCTCGACGAGGCCGAGCTCGCTGATACGCACGGCGGTCGTCTTCGACTTGTCCTGCTTCAGCACCTTGAGCAGGGCCCGGTAGACCTTCTCGCGGTGGCCCGCCTTCTCCATGTCGATGAAGTCGAGCACGATGAGGCCGCCGATGTTCCGGAAGCGCAGCTGGTAGCCGATCTCCTTCACCGCCTCGAGGTTGGTCTGGAAGATCGTCTCCTCGACGTCCTTGCCCTTGCCGGTGAAGCGGCCGGTGTTGACGTCGATGGCGGTCAGCGCCTCGGCCTGGTCGATGATCAGGTAGCCGCCCGAGGGCAGCGGGACCTTGCGCGAGAGCGCCCGCGCGACCTCTTCCTCGAGCCCGAACGCGTCCATGATCGGGTCGCTGCCACCGAAGAGCTCCACGTCGTTGGCCCGCTCCGGCATGAACGCGTCCACGAAGGAGCGCAGCCGCTCGTGCTCCTCGGGATCGTCGATGACGATCTTCGCCACGTCCTCGGTGAAGAGATTGCGGGCGGTGCGGCAGACGATGTCGAGCTCCTGGGAGAGCAGGGCGGGAGCCCGCTTGGTGCTTTTCTGCTTCTCGACGACCTTCTCCCAGGTCTTGACCAGGTAGCCCACGTCGGCCTTCAACCCGCCCTTGGTCAGACCCTGCGCGACGGTGCGGACGATCAGCCCGCCCTGCGGCGGCTTCACGCTCTCGATCACCTCGCGCAAGCGCTTGCGCTCGCGCTCGTGGCCGATCCGCTTGCTCACGCCGACGTGCTCGATCGTCGGCATGTAGACGACGTAGCGGCCCGGCAGTGAGACGTGGCTGGTGACCCGCGCGCCCTTGGTGCTGATCGGGCCCTTGGAGACCTGCACCACGATCTGCTGGCCCTCCTTGAGCACGTCGCGGATCGGCGTCTTACGGGTCACGCGCCCGCGGCGCTTCTCGATGCCGTCGTCCTCGTCGTCCCCGTCGTCCGCCTTGCTGACGAGCTGGTCGAAGTCCTTGGTCGGGATCACGTCCTCGACGTGGAGGAAGGCTGCCCGGTCGAGTCCGATGTCGACGAAGGCCGCCTGCATGCCCGGGAGCACGCGGGTGACCTTGCCGAGGTAGACGCTGCCGACGGGGCTGCGGTCTCGCTCGCGCTCGACGTAGAGCTCGGCGAGGATGCCGTTCTCGATCAGGGCCACGCGGGTCTCGCCCACGTCGACGCTGATCACAATGGTGTTGTTCGCCATCGCGTGTCGCTCCGATGAGCGCGACGTCCGGTCCCCCTCGTGGCCAAGCCGGTCAGCGCTCCAGGAACGCTGCCCTTCGCCACGTTGCGCCAAATGACGCGCCGCGAGCGGCCCGAGAGCCGATTGGCGGCGCCGTCACTCCTCGCGCCGGGCGAGGAGGGCGGGCCGGGCCCGAGGTGGCCAGCCGTCGCGGGGCCTCAGTTGGACTCGAAGATCGCCTCGATCTCGGCGCGGACGTTGTCCTCGCTGCGCCGGCGAGCGACAGCGATCTCCTTCACGATGAGCGAACGGGCCTTCTCGAGCATCTGGCGCTCGCCGAAGGACAGCGACTTCTCGGCCTTCAGCCGGTAGAGATCGCGGAGCACCTCGGCCACGTCGTAGACGGAGCCGGTCTTGATCTTGTCCATGAATCCGCGGTATCGGCGGTTCCACGTCTGGTTGTCGAACGCGATCGTCTGTTCCTTGAGGATCTCGAACAGGTTCTGGATCTCCTGCTCGGAGATCGGCGGACGCAGGCCGATGTTGTTGGCGTTCGCGACCGGGACCATGATCTTGTGCTCGGTGTCGAGGAGACGGAGCACGTAGAACTTCTGCCGGTTGCCCGCGATGTCCTTCTCCTCGATGGAGACGACCTCCGCGACGCCCTTGGCCGGGTAGACGGCCTTGTCGCCTACCTTGAACTGCTGCTGCTTGCGAGCCTGCATCAGGGACTCCTGTTGACGGGGTTCGGGCGATCGATCCGAGGGAGATCGGCCGGATGGCCATCCCCGCCGCGGTCCGGCAGCGTCGAGAGCGCTCCGCCGCCCGGTTTGGGGGACCGGACGTCTGCCGACGCCCCGGCGGGGCGTCGTGCGCGGAGCGGTCTTGGTCCGCCCCGGAGCCTCGTGACTGCAAAAACAACTGCGAATTTCGAGGTCCGTTCGCGGCGCCCGAGAAAGCCGACCAGTATGGCCGGGGCTGTCGGGGACGAGGCAGGACCAATCGAGACGCTGTCCGGGCCGCTGGCACCTCCCACCGTGGGACCGATCGAGAAAGCGCGCCGCACCCGTTTTGGCGCGGCGGCGTAGGATACTGTGTGCCTGCGGGGTCGGTCAATCCGGCCTGGTGCGATATGCCCTGGCACGACGCGCCTGGCCGGGCGAAAGACACCCGGAGCCGGGCATCAACTGCGACGCGGCCCGAAAGATTCCCGCCGGATGCGGAATCTCAGCTCTGGGAGGGCTCGTCGGTCAGCGACGAGAGATCCGGCAGCTCGTCGAGGTTCGGCATGAGCACGATCTCGATCCGGCGGTTCTGCGCCCGTCCCTCGGGCGTGGCGTTCGAGGCCACCGGCTGGGTGTCGGCGTAACCGGCCGCCGAGATGCGGTCCGCGCTCATGCCCTGCTCGATGAGATAGCGGGCGACGTTCACCGCGCGGGCCGACGAGAGCTCCCAGTTGCTCGGGAACCGGCGGCTGCGGATCGGGATGTTGTCGGTGTGGCCGGCCACCTGGAACTGTCGGTCGGGGATCGTTTGCAGAACCTGAGCGATCTGGGAGAGCGCCTCGCGCCCCTCGTCCTTGAGCTCGTCGTCGCCCGAGTCGAAGAGGATGTTGTCGCTCAGCTCGATCAACATCCGGTTGCGGACGATGCGGACCCGGAGCCGGCCCGAGTCGATCATGGACTGGAAGCGAGCCAGCATCTGGCGGAAGGTGGCCAGGCGCGCCTGTTGTTGTGCCTCCCGCGCACGCAGCTCTTCGAGCGCGCGCTGCGTCTCCTGGAGGCTAGACTGGAGGTCGCCGCGCTCGCTCTCGAGCCCTTCGACCTGCTCGCCGAGGCCGCGGAGGCGGTCGCCGAGCTCGCTGTTCTGCGCCTCGAGGGCCGCGATCCGGGTCTGCAGCTCCTCCCCGTGGTGCTGCGAGTCCCGCAGCTGCTGCTCGAGCTCGTTGATGCGGGTGATCTTCGCCTGCATCTGCTCTTCGGAATAGCCGCACGCCCCGAGCATGCCGGCGGCGACGAGCAGAACGGGCAGGGCCCGGGTGATGGCGTGTCGCATCCGATCCTCCTCCGCACCCACCCGAGCCGTCCCGGCAGGGGGATGACGGCGACCGTAGGCCGGTCGAGCCGCGCTCGTCAAGCGGGCGCGAGATCGCTGCGGCGATGGCCCTCGCCCGCTTTTTCAAGGGTTACGGGGGTCTAGGTCGCCATATGTTTTTCTGCTGTAATTTCCGCGTCTTGCCGTAGGTACCGCTCACTTTCGGGTCAATGAGGCGTAAGTTACGTATAAATTATGTGTTGCTTCGGCTTGACACGTTGCATGACGTGACAATACGGTACGTCAGACCTGAGACCCCACGGGAGGAGGTCCGCTATGGCCACGCCGAAGAAGAAGACCGCCAAGAAGACGGCTTCGAAGAAGGGCGCCAAGAAGGCGCCCGCGAAGAAGAAGAAGGTCACCGCCAAGAGCGCCACCGGGAGCGCGAAGAAGGTGACGAAGAAGGCTGCTGCCAAGAAGGGCACCGCGAAGAAGGCGGCTGCCAAGAAGGGCACCGCGAAGAAGGCGGCTGCCAAGAAGGCGCCGAAGAAGAAGGCTGCCAAGAAGGCTGCTGCCAAGAAGGCGCCAAAGAAGAAGGCTGCCAAGAAGGCTGCTGCCAAGAAGGCGCCGAAGAAGGCTGCTGCCAAGAAGGCGCCGAAGAAGGCTGCTGCCAAGAAGGCGCCGAAGAAGGCTGCTGCCAAGAAGGCGCCGAAGAAGGCTGCTGCCAAGAAGGGCACCGCGAAGAAGGCGGCGGCCAAGAAGGGCACCGCGAAGAAGGCGGCGGCCAAGAAGGCGCCGAAGAAGGCGGCGGCCAAGAAGGCGCCGAAGAAGGCGGCGGCCAAGAAGGCGCCGAAGAAGGCGGCTGCCAAGAAGGGCACCGCGAAGAAGGCGGCTGCCAAGAAGGGCACCGCGAAGAAGGCGGCGGCCAAGAAGGCCCCCAAGCGCAAGTCGGCCACGAAGAAGACCGGCGGCGCGGGTGGCACGCCCCCGGCGCCCGAGCCGGGAAGCACCTCCTTCTTGACCTGATCGCTCCCTCGCAGTCTCCGCGCGTGGGCCTCTCTGGCTCGGGCGAGGAACTGGGAGCCTCCATCCGCAACGTGTCGCGCTTTCGCGTCACCAGCGACCTCACCTCCCGGGGTCGGACTGTGGCGGTCCTCAGGGGCCGCCCGGTCTGGTCCGTCGTTTCGGGAGGACGGCTGACCCGGAGCCCCGGGGTTGGCGGTCGAGCATGACGCAGACAGGGGCCCGTGGTCGGTTTGCTCGATCCGAGCACGACGTTCGTGAAGGGGAGCTCCTGGCCTCGCGAGGCGAGCTCCCCGGTGACGAGCAGGGGTACTCGAGCTGGGCGGAGCCCGGTCTCGGATGCGCTGGCTTCGATTGACAGCTCGGCTCCGCCGGCGCACGCGTGGAGACCGCGATCGTGCTGCCGACATCGCCCCGGCGGGCATCCGTCGGGGCGTTCCCGATCGAGCCCGGAAACCGTCGCGCGTGCCGTGCGCCGCGGTCGGTCGGCTCGCGTCGTGAGAAGCCGCAGGTGGCGTTGGCGGCTGGCGGTGCGTCGCCAGCGGTCGGATCAGACGGCGTCCTCGGCTCGCAGCAAGCCCGTGAGTCGCGCCGCGTCGACGCGGAGGAGGAGGACCTTCTCTCGCGTCGGTGTCACCGCACCCGGCGCGGCGCCGCGAGGCTTGCGTACGTAGCGGCGCGGCGTGTGTTGGATTTCCACGACCGACTCGCCGCGCGCGTCCGAGAAGTGTGCCGCGAGGTGCGCGGCGTCGACGAGAAGCTCCGGAGGGCAGCTCTCGTTGCGGTCGAGCGGAATCACGACGTGGGAGCCCGGTACGCCCCGCGCGTGCAGCCAATGATCCTGGGGGCGTGCGACGTGCAGCGTGAGCGCGTCGTTGTCGGCCGCGCTCCGGCCGACCATCACGATCCGTTCTCCGCTCGCGCGGAACGCGCGGTAGGGGGTCCGCGCCGCGTGCTCTCGCGAGCCCGGCGGGGATGGAACGCGCGCCCCGAGCCTCGCGGCCTGGCGGCCGATCCCTTCCAACGCCTCCTCGTCGGCGCCGGCGAGCGCTTGGGTCAGTGCGTCGAGACGTGCGATCTCCGACTCGGTCGCGCCGTGACGCTCGAGCGCGATCTCGGCGCCGCGGGTCAGCTTGCGGGCGCGCCGGAAGAGCCGTTCGGCCGTTCTCCGCGGACCCAGCGCAGGATCGATGGGGATGCGGATCGGACGAGGTGGATCGGCGTTCCAATCCGTCACCTCGGCTTCTCGCGCGTCGTCCGGGATGCGGTGCAGCTCGGTCAGGAGCAGCGACGCGCGTTCGCGCAGGATCGTCGCCTCGTCGGCGCCGTCCAGGTCGGTCTCGATCGCCTTCAGCCGGCGCGTGAGCTGCTTGCGCCGCCGGGTTAGCGCCTTCGCCAGGGTGCGGGCCCGCGCGTCGCTCGCGCCGCCCTCCGCCCGCGCCACGAGGGCCGGTCCGATCGTCTCGAGCGCGAAGAGGTCGTCCGCCAGGGGTGCGCCGGGCTTCACCTCCCTTCCATCTGCGCGCAACGCGTGGACGGCGGTCCCGTCCACCTCGAGCCGCAGGTTGGCGGGCGCGCGGTCCAGGCAGAGCCGTGCTTCGTGCTCGCCGCGTTGCATCGTCAACCGCGCGCCGTCCGAGTCGACCTCCACGCCGGTCACGCGCGCGTTCTCGAGGTGCTTTCGCAGCAGGCGGACGAACGACGACGCCGGCGCGCCGCGCGGCCGCTCCGCCACCCAGCCCCACGCGACTTCGCCGGGCGCCGTGCCGAGCACGAGGCAGCCGTGCCGGTCCGAGCGATGGAGGGTCAGCACGAAGAGATCGTCACGCGGACCGTCGATCCGCTGCACTTGCGCGCCGAGGAGCTCCCTCAGCGCATCCGGGCTCACGCCTCCTCGCGCGCCAGCGCGGCCAAGCGCGTCGCCTCCCGGAACGAGCGGGGCGAGTCGATCGCCACGAACGCTTCCTCGGCTCCGCCCGAGCCCAGCGTGTCCACGACGTCCAGCAGCGCCGTCTCGCCGAAGCGGGAGCGCATTCCCATGGCGCGGAGCCGCGCGTACAGGATCGTGTCCTCCGGCGGATCGGCTTCCAGCGGGTCGAACGCGAGGATCACGCCGAGCTTCCGCGCGAAGGGGAGGGCGAGCTCGGGATCCCAGAGCCCGGTGGGGTGCCAGACGAGTCGGCGGCCGTCCGGTGGCGCGAAGGCCTCCATCCACGCGGCGAGCCGATCGCGATCCCGTTGGCCGGTGGTCAGCTCCGGGCCCGTCGGCACGACCACGAAGCGGGCGCCGAGGCGGTCGGCGGCCTCCTGCGCCCACTCGAGCGCCGCCCGCATGGCGTCGTCGGAGCGAGGCGCGCCCTTGGCCGCAGAGCGCCGCGCCGCCGACGGGACCACCAGCGCGGTGGTGAAGCCCTCGGGCAAGCGGGTGCGCCACCGACCGACGGTCGAGGTCTTGGGGAGCGGCTCTGCGGGGGTGATTCTCCGCGAAGTCGAGCGCCTTCAGGTACTTCGGTCCGGGCGGCTCGGGGACGACGGTGCCGGGGTGGATCTGGGTCATGGCGAAGCCGGTATAGCAGGTGCGGGCGTCCGGGAGCGGCGCCGGTGTGCGGAGCCTGCACGCGCGTGATGACGCACGCGCGAGAGGCGTGGTAGCGTTGCCTGGTGAATCGGCCCGTACTGCTCGGAATTGCGCTCCTTTCTCTCCTGGTGGCCGCGTGTGGCGGCACTCCGGACGTGGCGCCCGCGCCGAATCCGGATCGCGCCCGACAGTGCTCGCCGGGCGGCATGGACGCCGGACCGCCGGGCGACGGCGGGACTTTCGGCTGCTCCGACGGAGAGATTCGCCTGCAGGGGCGCTGCTACGCGCAGTGCACTTCCGACGGGGACTGCGGCCCGCGCGAGGAGTGCGCGTCGAGCGGCGCTTGTGTGCCCTCCACCCACGACGGCGGCACACCGGACTCCGGACCGCCGAGCCCTTGCGACGGAGTCGAGTGCACGGCCCCACAGGTCTGCCATCCGCTCTCCGGCACCTGCGTCGACTGCAACGAGGCCACGGCCGGCGCCGGGCTCGGCGAGCCGGGGCATTGCTCTTCGCTCTCGCCCATCTGTGACATCGCCGACGGGAGCTGCGTGCCGGTGAGCCCGAGCCAGTGCGCGCCGTGCAACAGCGACGACGAGTGCACGAGCACGGACGGCACCTTCACGGGAACCTGCGTGCTGCGCGCGCCGATGGCGGACATCCGAGAGCACGTGTGTCTGCTGCCGTGCCCCGACGGAACGTGCCCCAACGGTCTGGCGTGCCAGATGGTGACCGACGAGGTCAGCGGCAACGCGTCGATGGTCTGCGTGCCGCCCGTCGGCATGGCGTGCACCACTTGGCTCGACGGGGTTCACGGGTCCCAGTGCCTGTCGGACGGGGACTGCGCGGCTCTCGGCGCCACGACCTCGGTGTACACGAGCGCCTGTCAGGGGGCGGTCTTCCCGACCGACCCGGACGGCGGCGCGCTCGACGGTGCCGTGCCGACGCCGGGGCACTGTCGCCTGCCCTGCGGCACGAGCCCGGATTGCTACGACCAGACCACGCAGCAGTGTCTGGCCGACGGTTTCTGCGGCGCCCCGCCCCCGGTCCCCTGACGCGCGTCTCGGGATGAAGACGGCGGCGGGGCTGGCGAGCGAACGAAGCGCGCGTTGCTATGTTTACCCCGTGCGCCTGCTCTCTCTGGGGCTCGTGCTGGCTACGGTGCTCGTCGGGGAGGTCTCCGCGGCCCGGGCACAGGACGACTGGTCGCTGACGCGGGAGCCCCGATTGGGGAGCCCTCGCGAGCGCCGTACGCCCCGTCCTCGGCGCGGTCGCTCGAGCCACCGGCGCCGCTCCGGCCGAGCGCGGCCGCGGCACGTCGCCCGTCCCGCTCATGAGGCTGCGCAGACCGAGGCGCCCGACCGGACGGACGTTCTCATCCAGCGCTATCTGCGGGTGCTGGAGGCCGATCCGCGGCAGACGTTCGCGTTCCGGCGCCTCTTGGATCTCTATCGCGAGCGCGACGGGAACATCGACCGTCTGGTCGAGGACCTGAGCGCCCGTGTGGCCCAGGACGACACCGCCTACGCGCCGCGCATGCTGCTCGGGCACGTCTACCGTGCCCAGAACCGG
Organism: uncultured Pseudomonadota bacterium; assembly: GCA_963832725.1. Taxonomy (GTDB): domain Bacteria; phylum Myxococcota_A; class Polyangia; order Polyangiales; family Sandaracinaceae; genus JAEZBP01. Next base: position 1,260,451 of record CAWHVG010000001.1, on the reverse strand, counting down.
ATCGAGGAGGCCCGGGCGGCCTACTCGCGCGCGTCGGCGCTGCAGCCGAACGAGGCCGCGCCCAAGATCGCGCTCGCCGAGATCGAGCGCGCGGCGGGCAACGCGGCCGAGGCGAGGCGGCTCTACGAGGAGGCGCTCGAGCGCACGCACGACCGGCTCGCACGCGAGGAATTGGTACGGAGCGTCGCGCAGCTCGCGCTGGAGACGCACGACTTCGACGCCGCCCGTCACTACTACGAAGAGCTCGGCCGGGGCGGCGATGCCAGCATCTACCTGCGCACCGAGTACGCGCGCGCGCTCGCTACGGCGCACGAATGGGAGCGCGCGGTGGCGGAGTACGAGCGGGTGATCCGCTCGCTGCGCGGGGACAATCGCGTGCTGCCGCCCGTGCTCCTCGAGCTCTCGCGGGCGCAGCTCGAGACGGGTGCGGTCGAAGCCTCGATCGAGACCCTCGATCGCGCCCTCCGGCTTTCGGGTCGGCAAGCGGGCATCCGCGCCGAGATCTACGATCAGATGCTCGTCGCCTACCGGCGAACCGATCGGCTTCCGGAGCTGGCCGAGCGGCTGCGGCACGAAGCGCGCGGGTTCGAGTCGAGCGAGCTGCTCGGGCGGATCGAGGACGAGCTCGGCAACGACGAGGCGGCGCTCGAGGCCTACCGTCGCGCGCTGCGGGTGCGCTCGCGCGACATCGACACGCGCGTGCGGATCATTCAACTGCTCACCCGCTCGGGGAGGCTGGACGAGGTCGCGGACGAGTATCGGACGCTGATCCGACAGGCGCCGGGGGAGCCGCGCTTCGTGATCGAGCTGGCCCAGCTCCTGATGCAGACCGACCATCACGACGACGCGCTGCGGCTCGTCCGGGACACGGCGCGGCGCCACCCGCGCGACGCGACCCTTCACCAGCAGCTCGCGGAGCTCTACGCCCGCTGGGGGGAGGACACGCTGGCGGCGGAGGAGATCGAGCTGCTCGCCCGCATCGACCCGAACGATCCGGCGCACGTGATCGCGCTCGGCGATCAGCAGTTCGCGGGCGGACAGCGGGAGGCCGCGCTGGCGACCTGGCGCCGCGTTCTCACGGCCGAGGGCGATCGGGCCGCCGGGCACGCCACGCTGGGGGGCATCCTGGCCGATCACGACATGCTGCCGGAGGCGATCGAGCAGTACCGGGAGGCGGTGCGGCTCGAGGGAGACGAGCTGAGCTACGTCCGCGGGCTGGCGACGGTGCTCGAGCGCAACCGCGACGCCGAGGAGGCGGAGGCGGTCTGGCGGCGCGTGTTGGAGCTGGCCGGCGACGATCGTGCCGCGCGTCGAGAAGCGCGCGAGCGCATCGTCGGCATCTGGGCGCGCATGCGGCGGCTGCCGGCGCACATCGTGGATCTCGAGCGGCGCTTCGAAGCCGATCCGCCCGACGTCGAGGCGGGCCGCTTCTTGGCGGAGGCTCATCGCCGTCGGGGCCCGCAGTATCAGGCGCAAGCCGAGCGCGTGCTCGCACGGATCATCGAGATCGAGCCGGGCGACGTGGAGTCCCTGCTCGCGCTGGAGCGCCTCCGGACGCATCGCGGCGATCTGGCCGGCGCGATCGAGGTGCTGGCGCGACTGCGCGACGCCGACCCGAGGCGCGCGGCGCAGTACCTGGAGCGCATGGCGGAGCACTCGCTCGCGCTCTACCGCGACGACGACGCCGTGCGCTACGCCGCCGAGGCCGTCCGTCGAAACCCCGACGACGCCTCGGCGCACCGCCGGCTCGCCGACCTCTACCGAGCCCGGCAGGACATCGACCGGGCCATCCAGAGCTACCGTCGCGCGCTGGAGCTCAACGAGCGGCTCTATCCGGTCTACTTCGAGCTGGCCGAGCTCCACCTGGCGCGCGGCGAGACGAGCGAGGCCGATCATCTCTACCGGCAGGTGCTCCGCATCACGCCCGACGACGACCTGGTCGCCCGCGCCGCCCGCGCGTCCATTCAGATCAACCTGGGGGCCGGCACGCTGGCCGACCTGGAGCGCGATCTCCTCCCGCTCGCCCTCGGTCACCCACAGCGGCCGATCTACCGGCGCATGGTCGTGGAGCTCTACGACGCCTACGCGGGGCCGCTCGCGGCGAGGGCGCGGCACGGTGGTCCGCAGGTGAGCGCGGCGCGGGCGGAGCTCCGGCAGATCGGTACCCGCGCCATCAAGCCGCTGCTCGAGGCGCTGGTGGACCGTGATCCGGCGCAGCGGCGCGTGGCCCTCGACATCCTGGGCGATCTCGGCAACCCCAACGCGGCGGCGCCGCTCTTGGCCGCGGCGGAGAACGAGGAGCTCCCGATCGCGCAGCGGATGCAGGCCTTGGTCGCCGCCGGCGCCGTGGCCCCTCCGGCGCTGGCGGGTCGCTTCGCCGAGCTGGCGCGCGGCCGTGACCACCGTTTGCAGGGCCTGGCGACCTGGGCGCTCGCGCGCGTGGGTGGACCCGAGGCGCTCTCGTCGCTCCGGCGCTTGTCGGCGAGCGGCGATCCCACCGTGCGTGGCTTCGCCGCCCTCGGCCTCGGCTTGCACGGCGGCGCGAGCGACGCCCGCACCCTGGCGCGCTTGCTGAGCAGCGAATCGAACGAGGACGTGCTCTTCGCGGCGACGTGGGGGCTCGGCCGCGCGGGCGACGAGGGCGACGTGCCCGCGCTGGCGAGAGTGCTCCGGGCGGGAGGCGGTCGCGGGGCCGCCATCGCCGCCGACGCGCTGGGGGAAATCGGCGGCCGTGCCGCGGTGGACGCGCTGGTCGAGGCGCTCTTCGATCCCGACGCGAGCGTGCGGCGGGCGGCGGCCTCCGCGCTCCGTCGGGCCTCCACGGGCGAAGACGAGAATGAAGCGGCGTCGTTGCCCACTCCGCGCGGGTTCGAGCGCGTGCGGGAGTACTTGGGCCGTTGGGTCGATGCGCGTCCCGGCGACGAGCCGATTGTCGATCTGGCCGCGTGGGAGCCGGCGCTCGAGTCGGCGGCGGGCACGGCGCTCCGGGGGCCGGTCGAGCAGGTGGTCGCGGCGCTGGACGTGCTCTCCGCGCGGCCGACCGGGCTGGCCTTGGGCCCGCTGACCGAGGGGATGGAGCGCTGGCCCGACCCTGCGCGCGCGTCCGCCGAGCGTGCGCTGGCGTCGATGGCGGAGGGGCTCTCCGACGAGTTGGTGGCGGCGGCGGCCCACGTCGACGCGGCGGTGCGCGTGGCGGCGGTGCGGCTCTTGGTCCGCATCGGGGATCCCCTCCGCGTCGGCCGCGGTGGCGACGGCGCTCGCCGAGCCGCCCGCGTCCGTGCAGCGAGCGGCGCTCGACGCCCTGGCGGCCTCGGATCGCCCCCCGAGCGGGCCGGTGGTGGAGAGGCTGGCGACGATGCTGCACGAGCACCGTGACTGGTCGATGCGCACCCGCGCGGCCCGGGCACTCGCGCGTGCGCACGAGGGCGCCGCGCGGGAGGCGCTGCGGGAGGCCCTGCGGACGGACGGTTACGCCTTCGTTCGCGAGGCCGCGGCCACCGCGCTGGCCGCGAGCGCGAGCGGGGAGGACCTCGCCGAGCTCGAGCGGGCGCTCGAGCAGGACGAAGAGCCTCGCGTTCGCGCCGCCGCGCTCCGCGGACTGATGGCCGCCGGGGGCGAGATCGCGACCCGCGCGCGGGCCCGCGCCGACACCGACCCGAGCCCCGCGGTGCGCGGCGCGGGACATGACGATTGACCCGAGCGTCGAGGGTTGGGTAGAACGAGGCTTCTATCGTCGCGCCCGAGAGGGCGGGTCTTGCCAGCAGCGATTCACATCGAGAGCCGAGAGCGCGTGAACCGTGACGTGGCCCAGCCCTGGCTCGGTGTGACCACGCGAGGCCGCATCGTGGAGGGGGCAGGGGCCGCGGATCGGCCTCGTCCGGCTCGCGGTTTCCTGTGGTTCGAAATGATGCGGTGCTCTAGGCTCCCTGCATGGACGAGGACATCGGGATCGCGTGTGGCAGCTGCGACACGTTCAGCCCGATGGGCACCGAGCGGTGTCCTGTGTGCGGACACGATCTCGCGCTCTTCACGCGGCCTGTCGCCGCGGTCGAGCCGCCGGCGGTTCAGGTGGTCGCGCCGCCCTCTGAGGAGGAATTGATGGAGCAAACACGCCATTACGTTTGCAGGAAGTGCTCGAAGCCCATCCCGACGGGCCACAAGTTCTGCGGCGACTGCGGTGAGACCGTCCCGAAGGACGTGCTCGAGCGCCGCGTCGAGTTCTTCGGCAGCATGCAGGCGCCCGGCAAGGCGAGGCTGATCCTGATCCGCGGCACCGAAGGCGCCGACGGACTCAGCTACCTCCTCCAGGGCACGGAGCACGTTGCCGGGACCACCGACGCGCAGATCCCCTTCCCCCAGGATGCGTGGATCAGTCCGCGGCACGCCAACTTCATCTACCGCGGCGAGAAGCTCTACGTGCGCGACGAGGGCAGCGCCAACGGCGTCTACGTGCGCACGCGGCAGCCGACGCCCCTCGAGCCGGGCGACTTCTTCCTCTGCGGCGAGCAGGTGTTCCGGCTGGACGCGACGCCCAAAGACACCTCCGGGCCGGACCCGGACCAGACCTACTTCTACTCGTCGCCCAAGCGCCCGAGCCCCTTCCGCCTCACCCAGATCCTGTCCGGTGGCGCGTCGGGGATGGTCTACTGTGCGCGCGAGAACAGCGTGCAGATTGGCCGCGACGACAGCGACATGAACTTCCCCGACGATGTCTTCATGTCGGGCCAGCACGTCAAGGTGGAGCTGGGCGCCGACGGCGGCTTCTCGATCGTGGACCTCGGGTCTCGCAACGGCACCTACGTGCGTATCCGCGGCGAGCGCGAGCTCCACCACGGCGACTACCTCTTCATCGGCCACCAGCTCCTGCGGGTCGAGCAGACGGTCTGAGCAGCCCTCGGTCCGCGCGGGACGGCGGGCTCAGCCGCCGTTCTGCGCGATGATCCGCTCGACGATCGTCCGGTCGGGTGCGCTCGGCGCGAGGCGCAGGTAGCGCCGATAGGCACCGATGCCGCGTCCGGCGTCGCCCGAGCGCATGAAGGCACGCCCGAGCTCGCGCTGAGGCTCCGGGGCGCTCGGGTGGGCGCGCGCCGCCTGCTGGAAGCTGCGGATCGCACCTCGCAGGTCGCCTCGCCGCATCCGCTGCCGGCCCTCGGTGAGCGGATTCGTTCTCGGTCTCCGTGACGTCGCCCGTCGTCGGCTGGTGTCGCACCGCGCGCCTCGCCGCAGACCCACCCGCTCGCGCATGCCGGCCGCCGACGGGCATCCGGCCTCCCTCGTGGTCGGTCTCGCCCTCGGTCGCGGCAGGCTCAGGCTCACTCCCCGCGACCGAAGGCGCGTCGGCGCGCTCGAGCTCGGGGCTCGGGGCCGAGCCGACCTCTTCGGACGCCACCTCGGTGTCGTCGCCTGGAGCTCGTCCGCTCTCGCGAAGGCGCTCGGAGGCCGAGGGTACGTCACTCTCGCGGGCCGCGCTCGGTGCAGAGGCGGGGCCCACGGCGGGGGAGGCATGCTCGTGAGGGCCCAGCCAGAGCCAGGCACCGAGCACGAGCAGGCACATCGCCGCCATCAACCCGAGCGACCACGTGCGGCCCTGCGCGCCGTCCGGGATCGCCTCCGTCGGCTCCGGGGCTCCGTGTTCCGCGGCCTCGGCGTCCGCGGCGGCGCGCGCGACGAGCGCCTCGCTGCCGAGCCGCTCCTGGGCGTCCGGTCCGAGCGCACGCACCGCCTGGTCGATCGCATCGGCCATCGCGCCCGCGCTCTCGAAGCGGTCGCCGGGCGTCTTGGAGAGCGCGGTGAGCGCGATCGCCTCGAGATCGCGCGGAATGCCCCACTCGGGCCTCACATCGCGGGGCGGAACGGGCTCGTCCATGACGTGCTTGGTGATGACGCCGAGCGCGGAGTCGGCGGTGAAGGGCACCTTCCCCGTGAGGAGCTGGTAGAGCATCACCCCCGCCGCGTAGATGTCGACGCGAGAGTCGATCGGCTCGCCGCGTGCCTGCTCCGGCGCCATGTACTCCGGCGTGCCGCAGACGTAGCCGTCCTTCGTGATCGCCGTGCTGCGTCCTTCGTCCTCCGCGATCTTCGCGATGCCGAAGTCGCAGACCTTCACCCGCTCCTTGCCATCGCGGCCGGCGGTGACCACCACGTTCTCCGGTTTCAGGTCCCGATGGATGATCCCGGCGTGGTGCGCCTCGTCGAGCGCCCGTAGCGCTTGGACGAGCAGGTCCGCGACGCGCGCCGGTGCGAGGGGTGCGTCGTGGTCGATGATCGCTTGCAGGTCTTCGCCCTCGAGGAGCTCCATCGCGATGAAGAGGGTCCCGTCCGAGGCCTCCCCGAAGTCGATGATCTGCAGCGAATTCGGGTGGGAGAGCCGGCTGGCCGCGCGAGCCTCGCGGTGGAAGCGTCTGGCGATGCGCGGGTCGCCGCCGAGGTGGCGGTGCAGCATCTTGAGCGCCACCGGCTTGCCCAGCGAGAGCTGTTCGGCCCGGTAGACGCGGCCCATCGCGCCCTCGCCGATGGGTGCGTCGATCCGAAAGGTGTCCGAGACGGTCCGTCCGACCCAGGGATCCTGCTCGTCGGTCGTCTCGTCCTCGGAGTGCGACATGGAGGGCTCGGGCGTGCGGGTCGCGAGGGCCTCCCGGGCGTCGCGCCCTCCGACGCGGAGGCGGCGCCAGCATACGGGAAGCGGCGGCGAGGGAAAAGTCGGGAGGCCCCCAGGATCGCTTGACCATCCGACGGGCGCACAGCTATCGTCCGGCTCGCGAATTTTCTTCCGGGGGCGATCGGAATTCCCCCGGGTTTTCGAGTGGGTGGCCGTCGGCGTGCCCGGCCCCCCGGACGAGGAGACTCCCCGGTGATCGTCTGCCCGCGGTGCAGCAAAGAGAACCAGGACCATTACAAGTTCTGCCTCGGCTGTGGGGCCGAGCTCCCGCGTGACGCCGAGCAACCACAGGGGTTCAGCTCGGCGACACCGCCCGGTGGCTCCCCCGCGGTCGGCGCCCCGCCTGCGGCCCCTCCGCCTGCGGCTCCGGCAGCCCCACAGTTCGGTGGGGCGGCGGCTCCGCCGCCTGGTCCTCCGCCGGCGTTCGGCGGCGCGGCGTCTCCGGCGCCCGCCCGGCCGCCTGGTCCTCCGCCGGGCGCGCCTCCGCCTGCTGCGCCGCCTCCCGGCCCGCCTCCCGCGGCCGCGGCGCCGCCTCCGGGTCCTCCGCCCGGTCCTCCGCCCGCCAGCGGCGGATTCGGTGGTCCGTCCCCGGTTCCGCCCGGTGCGCCGCCTTCGGCGCCGGGCGCCCCTCCGGCGGCACCGAGCGGTCCGCCGACGGCGGGGGGCAACGGCGCTGCCGCGGGTGGCAACGTGGTCTGCCCGCAGTGCGGGACCACCAACAACAAGAACTTCAAGTTCTGCGGAAGCTGCGGTCACCCGCTCGCGGCGGCCGCCGGCGCCGCGCCGGCCTCGGCCCCCGTGGCGCCCGCCCAGGGCGGCGCCGGTCGTGGGACGCTGGTCCTCATCCGTCCGGACGGCACGGAAGGTGAGTCGATCTCCATCGACGGCCAGTCGGTGGTCGGCCGCGAGACGATGCCGCAGTTCGCCAGCGACACGTACCTCTCGCCGCGGCACGCGAGCTTTCAGTTCGGCAGCGGTTCGGTGACGGTCCGCGACGAGAACAGCCTCAACGGCATCTACATCCGCATCGGTCGCGAGCAGCCGGTCGAGCTGCACGATACCTCGATCTTCCGCGTCGGTCAGGGAGATCGTGCGCTTCGAGCGGATCGCCGACCCGAGCCCCGGCGCGGACGGTGTCGAGCCGATGGGCAGCCCGCGCGACGGGCTCGTGGGTCGCATCTGCCTCGTGACCGGGCGCGATACGCACGGCAACTGCTACGCGATCCCGGCGGAGGGGCTGCACCTCGGCCGCGAGCGCGGCGACATCCTCTTCCCCGACGACGGCTACGTGTCCGGGCTGCACGCGCGCATCCACGCCGAGGGCGGGAAGGTCTTCCTGACCGACGTGGGCAGCTCGAACGGCACGTTCATCCGCATCGAGGGCGAGAGCTCGGTGGAGAGCGGCGACATGGTGCTCATGGGCCAGCAGCTCTTCCGCATCGAGTACTGAGTGCCCGTCGCCCCGGGGCGGGGTTCTGGGTACCGGCCTTCTGCTGGTCTCCGGCCCTCGAGGGCGACGTGCCTCGTCTCGCGCTCGAAGGTCCGTGGGCGGGCGCAGGCTCGTTCGACCTCGCTCGGCGCGGTGAAATCCCGCTCGTGCCGAGGCCTGTGCAGTCCGCCCGCGTCTCGGGCTCGGCGGTTCGTCGACGGGCCAGGCGCGCCCGCTGTTCGCGGCGCGGTGAACCGTTGCTCGTGCCGAGGCCTGTGCAGTCCGCCCGCGTCTCGGGCTCGGCGGTTCGTCGACGGGCCTGGCGCGCCCTCGTTCGACCTCGCGCGGCGCGGTGGATCCGCCGGTGCCCAGTCAGCCGGCGTTTCGGCCCGGCTCGGCGTCGTCCGAGTCGTCCTCGGCGGACGGCTCGCCTTCCAAGCGCTCGCGGAAGAACTTGTCGATGCGGAGCTGGATGGCGACGGGCTGCTCGATGGGCGCGGCGTGGCTCGCGCCCCGGAGCATGAAGAGCTCGGCGTTGGGGATCACCTCGGCCATGTGCTGCGCGAGCACGGACGGCGTGAACGTGTCCCGCTCGGCGCTGATGACCAGGGTGGGCGCTTGCACGCGCTCGAGCAGGTCCTCGGCCGTGTGCTCGCCCGCGAAGCGGAGCATGCGCAGGAAGATGGACGGATCCATCGCCGACACGTGCTCCATGTAGGGGCGGAAGTCCTCTTCCCGGATCGAGAGCGCGTCGACCTCCTTGGAGAGGCGCGCGATGTGGAATGCGACCTTGGCCGGGATGCGACCCCAGAGCGCGCGGGCCAGCCCCTTGCGCCGCTCCACGGCCTCCAGGATCGCCGGCAGCACCTGCTTGAGCATGTCGCTGCCGTGAAAGGTCGCCGTGACCTTCCCGTAGCTGCCGCAGAGCAGGACCATCGCGCGGACGCGCTCGGGTGCCAGGCGGTACGCTTCCAGCGCCACCTGTGTGCCCATCGAGTGCCCGATCAGTGCCGCGCTCTCGATCTCCAGCGCGTCGAGGACGGAGAGCATATCGCGGGCGTGCGCCGGCACGTCGATCCGCCCGGAGTCCACCGGCAGGCCGCTCCGGCCGTGCGCGCGGTAGTGCCAGTGCACCACGCGGTGGTCGGCGGCCAGGTGTGGCTGCAGGTACTTCCAGGCGAAGCCGTCGCAGCCGATGCCGTCGTTGAGAAGGACGGCCGGCCCGTCTCCGCGCTCACCGAAGAAGAGCCGCGTGCCGTCACCGGCCGTGGCGAACCCCTGGCGGTCGTACTCCATCGCCGTCGGGAGCGACGTCAGCGGACGTCGTCGTCGCTCGCGTCCTCGCCGGGATCGTTGACCGAGGGCAGCTTGCGAATCTCGGAGAGCCCGATCTTCACGCAGCGCTGGACAATCCACGAGAGCGAGCGGTCGAGCCGCGCCGCCTCGTGTTCGATCTCCTCCAGCATCGACTCGGGGAAGTACAAGCTCTGCTTTCGCTTGTCGGTTCCGGCCATGCTCTCGCTCACCTCCGCGGTCGCCCGCCGTCGTGACGCCGCCGACATGTGATCCGGCGCGCGACGATGTCGCGGACGGTACTACCCGCCCCACCGTGGGGCTGTCAATCCGAGCCGGTCCGGATGTCGGTGGCTGGGCCGCCGGAAGGCTTGCATGCTTAGCCGGTGACACCGACCCCCGTAACCCGCCGCGCCCTCGCGATGATCGCGGCCGCCTTCGTCGGCTCGTTCGCCGCCACCCTGGTGCTCGGCCGCGTCGAGACCGCCGAGGCGACCGAAGGCCGCGCTTCTCCCTACGCGAACCTCGGCATCTTCGCCCGCGCGCTCAGTCAGATCGAGGCGGTGTACGTGGAGCAGCCGGACCAGGACGAGCTCGTCTACGGCGCCATCCGCGGGATGGTGTCCACGCTCGATCCGCACTCCACGTTCATGGACCCGGAGGAGTACCGGATCCTCACGAACGACACGCAGGGCCGCTTCGGCGGCATCGGCGTCGAGATCGACGTGCGCGATGGCTGGCTGACGGTGCACGGCGTGTTCGAAGGCGGTCCGGCCGATCGCGCGGGCATGCAGCCGGGTGATCGCTTCCTGACCATCGGCGGACGGCGCGCGCGGGACCTGCCGATCTCCGACTCCGTGCGGATCATGCGCGGCGAGCCGGGCACCAGTGTCCCCGTCTCCATCCGCCGCGAGGGCGAAGAGGAGGCGATCCGGCTCACGCTCACCCGCGAGATCATCCGCGTGGACGCCGTCGAGGCGCGCATCCTCCCTGACCGGATCCTGCATCTGCAGCTCAAAGCGTTCCAGGGGACCACGACCCAGGAGCTCCGCGAGGCGCTCGATGCGGCGGTGGAGCGGACGGCGTCGGCGGGAGGGCTCCGCGGGGTCCTGCTCGACATGCGCCGCAACCCGGGCGGGCTGCTCGACGAAGCGGTGCGGGTGAGCGACGAGTTCCTCCGCTCCGGCGTCATCGTCTCGACCCGCGGTCGGGGCGGGCGGCTGCTAAGCGAAGCGGACGCGCACCGTGCCGGTACCCGTCCCGATTGGCCGATGGTCGTGCTGGTCGACAACTACACGGCCAGCGCGGCGGAGATCGTGGCCGGCGCGCTACGCGATCACGGCCGCGCCATCGTCGTGGGCAGCCGCACGTGGGGGAAGGGCAGCGTGCAGAACATCATCGAGCTGCCGGACGGCTCGGCGATGAAACTGACGGTCGCGCGCTACTACACGCCGAGCGGCCGCTCCATCCAAGCCGAGGGCATCGAGCCGGACGTCCGTGTGGAGCAGCTCGACGCGTCGACGGCCCAGGAGGTCGTGCGGCAGGCCGTGCAGCGCTTCGGCGAGGCCGATCTCGAGCGGCATCTCGAGGCCGAGGGTCGGGACGACGAAGGCGAGGTCGTACAGCTCACGCCGCGGAGCGAGGTGCGTCGCGCGCCGGCGGCGGACGAGGAGGACGGACAGTCGCCCTTCGAGGACGACTTCCAGGCCCACATCGCGCATCAGGTGCTGCGGGCGCTCATCGTGCAGCGCGAGGTGGGCGAGCGCTGAAGGCGCTTCTCCGAGAGGAGGGGCGCGTTCGAGGCCGAGGCGAGGGCCCGATCGCTTGGTGCATCAGCGCTCGTCGACCGGCGCGTCAGCGCTCGTCGGGCGCGTCGAGGTCGGGCTCGAGCATCAGGGTTCGTCGGCCGGCGCGTCGCCCTCCTCCGGCGTGAAGGCCAGGGTCACGTGAAGCGTGGCCTCGCCGGGGGCGGGCGCGCTCCGTCGGATCAGCAGGTACTCGCGTTCGCGACCATCGATGCGCATCGTCTTCGCCTGCGCGTCGACCATCCCCAGCGCGTCGGTGCGGACCCGGGTCCAGCCGTCCTCGGGCAGTGCGGGCGCCCCCTCCGGGTGCGTGAGCAGGTGGGCGTCCGGCCCCGCGCGCACCAGCCACGCGGCGGCCACGCGGGGCGCGGTCCGCAGGGGCGCGAAGGCGGCCTCCTCCATGGCCTCGTCGGAGCGGAACGCGGCGTCGGCGAGGGACAGACGCCGCGCCCACCGGTCGTATTCGGCCATCTCGTCGAGGTAGGGCTCCACCGCCTCACGCATCCGGGCCGGGTCCCCGTGTCCGCCGCACGCGCCGAGCAAGAGCCCGACGACGGCCAGGAGCCGCACGTGTGGATGGAGAGAGACGAGCATCGCCGTGCCGAGGCGGTGGACTGGTTGCCAGGCCCGCTTGGCCATATAACACCCCCGCGCGGGGGCCCCCCAGCCTGCGACCGGGAGCCGGTGTGGCGCTGATCGAGTTCCGCAACGTCAAGAAGGCCTTCGGGGAGAAGGTCGTGTACGCGAACCTCGACCTCGACATCCACGCCGGGGAAGCGCTGACGATCATCGGCGGCTCGGGGATGGGCAAGAGCGTCATGCTCAAGCTCCTGATCGGCCTCTTGCGCGTGGACGGCGGTGAGATCCGCTTCGACGGCAAGGTGATCAGCGATCTTCCGGAGGCGAAGCTGCTGCCCGTCCGGCGCCGGATCGGGATGCTCTTTCAGGGGGCCGCGCTCTTCGACTCGATGACGGTCCGGGAGAACATCGCCTATCCCTTGCGGGAGCACACGCGCCCGACCGAAAAGGAGATCGACGAGCGGGTCCGAGAGTGCCTGGAGGACGTCGGGCTGCCCGGAACGCAGAACGAGCTACCCTCCGCGCTCTCCAGCGGGATGCGAAAGCGCATCGCGCTGGCGCGGGCCATCGCGCTCCGGCCGGAGGTCCTCCTCTACGACGAGCCCACCACCGGCCTCGATCCCATCGCCATGGAACACATCACCGACCTCATCGTGGAGCTGAACGAGCGCTACCGAGTGACCTCGGTGGTGGTCACCCACGACATGCCGAGCGCGTTCCGCGTCAGCGATCGGATCGCGATGATCGACCGCGGATACATCATCTTCCAGGGTACGCCGGACGACATCCTCCATTGTGAGGATCAGCGCGTCCGCGACTTCGTGGAGGGCAACGCGCCCGAGTCCGATGACACGGAGACGTTGCTGCGCTACGGGGGGTGAGCGAATGAAGGCCGGTTCGACGGAGCTGAAAGTCGGGATCTTCGTGACGGCGGCGCTGGTGCTCGGCGGGGTGCTGGTGTTCGCGCTCGGCAACCAGAGCGCGATGTTCGCGTCGAAGGTCGACTACGAGGCCGTCTTCACGCAGGTGAACGGCCTGCGCGACGGCAGCCCGGTCCGCGTCGCCGGCATCGACGTCGGGACGGTGAAGGACGTCCGCTTCGGCGAGGACGGCAAGGTCCACGTGACCATCGAGGTCCGCCAGGACGCTTCCGCTTTCGTCCGTGAGGGCAGCACCGCCAAGGTCGGCAGCAAGGGCCTGCTCGGCGACCAGCTGGTCGACATCACGGTCGGGCAGGGCCGGCCGCTCGCCCCGGGCAGCACCATCCCGACCGCAGAGGAGTCGCTCTTGACCACCTTCCTCGGCGAGACCGGCTCCGAGGCCGAGGGCGTGGTCCGCAACGTCAACACGGCCACCGCCGCGCTGGCGGAGATCCTCGCCAACCCGCAGACGAAGCAGGACGTGCAGGACATCGCCCACAACCTGGCGACGATGACGAACCTGGTCACCGAGAACGACGGCACGGTGCGGCGGCTGATGACCGATCCCGCGCTCGCCGACGACGTGCAGGGGACCATCCGCAGCTTCCAGGGCACGGGCAACGAGCTCCAGCGTGCGGCGCGGGACGTCCGGCAGATCCTCGGTGAGGTCGAGCACGGTGACGGGACCGTGCACCAGCTCATCTACGGTGAAGAGGGCGTGGCCATGCTGGCCAGCTTGGCGTCCGCGGCCGGGCAGCTCGCGCTGATCCTGCGCGACGTGCGCAACGGTCCCGGCAACGCCCACCAGCTCATCTACGGCGACGAGGCGGGCAACCTGATCGCGAACCTCACGGCGACCAGCGCCGATCTCAGAGCGGTGATGGCGGACGTGCGTGCCGGCCGGGGCACCCTCGGTGGGCTCTTGGTCGATCCCTCGATCTACGAGGACATCAAGCGGCTGGTCGGCAACCTCCAGCGCAACGAGATCCTGCGGGCGCTGGTCCGCTACTCGATCCGTCACGACGAGCCCGCGCCGCCCGCGCCCGAGGTGCAGCCCGAGGGCGACGACGCACCGTAGCGAGGGAGCCCGCGCCATGATGCCGCGACCCGGGCGAGGCGACGACCACCGCACCGGCGCGGCTCACCCCTCGCGTCGCACCGTCATGGTGAACGTGGCGCCTCCGCCCGGCGTGTCCCCGAGCGCCACGTCACCGCCGTGCGCGCGGGCGACGCTCTCTACGATGGCCAGGCCGAGGCCGGTCCCCTTGTCGTGCGCGTCCGTCGTGAAGAAGCGCTCGAACACCTTGGCGCGGTGCGCCTCGGGCACGCCCGGTCCGTGATCCTCGACCGCGAGGGTGAGCGTCTGCCCGTCCCGCGAGCCACCGACCATCACGCGGACCGGCTGCCCCACCGGCGAGAATCGCAGGGCGTTCTCCACCAGGTTCAAGAGCGCGCGCTCCAGGTCCGCTTCGCGGCCGTGCCAGCGGGCGATCGGAGCCCGCCACTCCACCTCGACCGGCTGCTCCGGCGTGTGCGTGCGCTCGACGATCCGCTGGATCATCGCGCCGAGATTGAAGTCGTCCATCGGCTGCTGCGAGCTGTCGATGCGGCTCAGCTCCAGCAAGCGGGTGACCAGCCGATTGAGCCGCTCGGCGTCGAGCTCGATGTTCTTCAAGAAGCGGGCGCGCACCTTTGGGTCGTCGTCCGCGCCTTCTTCGAGCAGCTCCGCCGCGCCGCGGATCGAGGTGAGCGGGCTCTTCAGCTCGTGGGCGACGTCGGCGGCGAACTCGCGCGTGTAGCGCATCCGCGCGTCGAGCTTCTCGGTCATGGTCGCGAAGGCTTCGCCGAGCTCGCGGATCTCGCCGCTCCCTCCGACCGGCACCCGCACCCGTTCGCCGCGCGCGATGCGGCGCGCCGCCCTGGCCAAGCGCGAGAGCGGCCTCGAGATTGACCACGCCAGCATCAAGGTCAGAAGGAGGGTGAACCCGAACGCGACGAAGAGGACTCGGAAGAGCCCGCTGCGGATCTTGTAGAGCTCGGCCAGCACCGGGCGCGTCGAGCGGGTGACGTAGACGACGCCCGCCACGCGGCCGCGATGTCGGATGGGCTCGCTGATGAAGAGGAAGACGGCCGGCGCGCGCTCGCGGATGCGCGTGTAGGCGTCGGGGTGGCCCGCGAGGGCGGAGCGGACCTCCTTGCGACGCGCCACGGGCGGCCAGGTCTCGCCGGGGAGGTTGCGGGTCGACCACATCTCGGCCCGCTCGAGGATCACGTCGCTCCGCGAGGCGCTGGAGTAGACGCTGCCGGGTAGGATCGTCGGCGCAGGAGGCTCGGGTCCTTCCGGCGGTCCGTCGGCGTGCGAGTCGAGCACCGGCACGCCGCGCCGATCGAGGATCCGAATGCGGGTGCGCGTGCTACGCGCCGCCTCGGTGAGCACGCGGCCGAGGCGCGGGTCGCCGAGGGTGAGCCCCGAGTCCAGCCCCGTCTCCAGCATCTCGCGGCCGAGCGCCGCCTGATCGCGCATATCGCGCTCGAGCCCGCCGAGGAGCTGCCGCTCGTAGATCCGCGCGAACTCGAGCCCGGCCACGGGCACGAGCAGCACCACCAGGTTCACGACCAGGAGGCGGATGCGGATGCGACCGAGCTGCCGGAGCATGTCCCGCGCTCAGGCGTCGGCCGCCTTGTACCCGATGCCGTGCACGGTCGCGATGGGATTACCGCCGCCGAGCGCGCGGAACTTCGCGCGGATGCGGCGCACGTGCGTGTCGATGGTCCGCTCGGTGACGAGGTTGTCGTAACTGTAGGCGCGTTGCATGAGCTGGCCTCGCGAGAGCACCACGCCCGGTCGTTCGAGCAGCGCGGCGAGCAGCCCGAACTCCGTCGGCGTCAGGGAGACCGGCGCGCCGCCGAAGCTGACCTCGTGACGCTCGGCGTCGATGCGGATGTTCCCGAACACGATCGGCTTCTGCGTCGCGTCCGGCTCGGCGCGGTCGTCGGCGCGCCGCAGTACCGCCTTGACCCGCGCCACCAGCTCGCGCGGGGAGAAGGGCTTGACCAGGTAGTCGTCGCCGCCGAGCTCGAGCCCGAGCACGCGATCGATCTCGTCCGCGCGCGCCGACAGGAAGAGAATCGGCACCCTGGAGGTGGCGCGCACGCGGCGGCAGACCTCCAGCCCGTCGACGCCGGGGAGCATCACGTCGAGCACGACCAGATTGAAGCCGCCGCGGCCGAGCGCGTCGATCGCCGCGCCTCCGTCGTCCACCGCGCTGACGCGGAAGCCCTCCCGCTCGAGCGCGTACTGCACGACCTCGCGGATGCGCGGCTCGTCGTCGACGACCAGGACGCGGCGGCTCACTGGATGCCCTCCGCGGAGATCGCAACACGGTCTGACCGGCTCTCGACGTCGATCTCGGGCGCGAGCCTCCTCGAAGACGCGTTGCACTTCCTGCGGGGGCGCGCGCCCAATCTCGACACCGATCGCTCGGCCACACCGGTCGCGACTTCCGCCTCGGACATCTAGCGCTCCAGCTCCTCGCCGTGGATCTCCATCACCTCGCCGAGCCCCTCGACGCGGGCCCACAGCTCGGTGACGATACCACCGACGCCTTCGGGGGAGGATCCGGCGTAGCGCGCGAGCACGAGCTGACTACCCAGCGCCGCCACCAGCTCCCCCAGCTCGTCGAGCGCGCGGGCGTGGCGGTCGCGCAGCGCTTCCAGCCGCACGACGTTGTCGCGGTGCAGGACGGCGGTGCGGAGCGCGCGAGGGGTGCCCTCGTCGGCGAGACGGGTGACCCTCCGCTCCGCGCGATCCCGATTGAAGGCGGGCTGTGCGAGCACTTGGTCCAGCTCGTCGATGCGCCGCACGGCTTGACGCAGCTCGGTGCGGATGCGCGTCGCGGCCTCTTCCGGCAAGAGCACCGAGAAGGGCGAGCCGGCAGCCGCCGCGACCGCGCGCGCGAGCTCCGCTTCGATCCGCGCCACGCGACCGGCCGCCGGAGTGCGTCGGGGGGATCG
The DNA here is from genome assembly GCA_963832725.1 of uncultured Pseudomonadota bacterium. Classification (GTDB taxonomy): domain Bacteria; phylum Myxococcota_A; class Polyangia; order Polyangiales; family Sandaracinaceae; genus JAEZBP01. Next base: position 1,243,753 of record CAWHVG010000001.1, on the reverse strand, counting down.
GGCACCAACGCCAGCGGCGCCCAGATCGGCCAGAGGGGGAGGGTGAGCGCGGCCGAGGCGGCGCGCCGGCGGAGGTCGCCCGCCGTGCGGCGCCAGACCAGCGAAGCGCAGCCGAGACCGACCAGCGCGTAGAGCACGCCGAGATCGACGAGGCTCATCGGTAGGTCCCTTCCGGCGCCGGCGAGTAGGGCTCGTTCGAAGGAACGTCCAGCGCTTCGTCCCAGTCGTCGCTGGATCGCCGCGCGCTGGCAGAAGCGCGCTCGTAGATCCCCACCGCCGAGCGTGAGCTCGTGACGAGGGCGTCCGCGAAGCCGCCTTCGCGCGCGCGCAGGAGCGGAACCTCCTCGCTCTGCGGTCGGACGAGATAGGGGCGCAGCAGCCAGCCTGTCTGTCCCGCCGCGGCCATGAAGACGAGCACGAACGCGCCGGCGGTGGTGAGCTGGTGGCGCCCGCCACCCAGCCCGCGCAGGAGGATGCCCAGCGCGGCGAGGCCCGCGATGGCATAGGCCCCCGTCGCCGCCAGCGCCGCGGCGTGGTAGCCGAGCCCGAGGTCGTAGGCGAGCCAGAGCACGGGCGCGAACGCGAGCAGCACCAGCGCGGCCCGGCCCGCGGCGGCGACGGTGAGCGAGACGACGGTCCGGAGTGGCCAGGCGCGACCGAGCGAGGCGGCGATGGCGTGGAAGGCCGGGACGCAGACGAGGAGTGCCGCCACCATCGCGAGCGGGATCTTGGTCGCCGCGGACGCGATCTGCGCGCCGCCCCGGAAAGAGCCGACCACCCCGCCGAAGGCCGCCGACCCGATCACCAGCGCGGCGAGCGCCGCCAGGGTGAGCGGGCGGAGGTCGTCCTCGTCGAGGCAACGGCGCGCGACCTCGGCCGGGCTGCGGAGCAAGAGACCGATGGGACCGAGCGATGCGTGCGCTTCGTCTTCGTCTTCGTCCGCCGACCACGCGCGCTGGCGCAGTGGGGCGGCCGGAGACGTGCACCGTGGCGACGGCTCGCGCGCTTCGAACGCGCCGGGAACCACGCCCTGAAGGGCGGGCCGGGGCACCTCGGAGCCGGGCATCTCGGGCGACTCGGCATCGCCGGGCTCGCGCACGTCGGAGCTCGGGACGCCGCGCGACTGGGCACCGACGGGCTCGCGCGGAGGCGTCTCCGGCACCTCGGCGCCGACGTGCTCGGGCAGGTGGGAGCGCGGCGCCTCGGGCGGGGGAGCACCGAGGGGCTGGCGCACCTGGGAAGTCGGCGTTTCCGGCACCTCGGCGCCGACGTGCTCGGGCAGGTGGGAGCGCGGCGCCTCGGGCGGGGGAGCACCGAGGGGCTGGCGCACCTCGGAGCAGGCAGCCGGCGTCTCGCGCTGCTCGGCCGGCGTCTCGACGGCGGCGCTCACGATGCACCTCCGAGGAGCGGCAGCGTGGCCGCCCACACGCGCCAGGCGAGCACCACCGCGAAGAGGGTGAACCCGACCTGGGCAAAGGCGGCCACGGTGCGCGTCGCGGCGTCGCTCCGGCGCAGGGCGTCGCGGAGGGTGCCGAGCAAGTGGCGGAGGCCCAACATGCCGCCTAGCGCGAGCCCCAGCGTGCCCGCGAAGGCTGCGCTGGCGCGCGTCTCGCTGCCCACCACGTAGAGCGCGGCCAGAGGCGCCAGCCCGGCGAGCACCAACCCGGCCGACGCGCAGCCGCGGGCCGCGGCCCCGAGCGCCCGCACAGGCGAGAGCGGCGCGTCGAAGAGCGCCAGCACGATGTAGAGCGCCGGCACGCCGAGCAGGCACACGGCCGCGACCGCCGCCGGCACGCCGACGGCATGCCGCAGCATCGCGAGCCCGCCCTCGCGTGCGCCGAGCGCTACCCCGTAGCCGGAACACAGCGCGAGCCCGATCCCAGCCCGGCGCGCGAGCCCGCGCCAATCGGCTCCTATCTCGAGCAGCGCCGAGGTCCACCCCGGTCGCGGCTCGCCTCGATGAATGGCGTCCACGTTTCTTCCTCCCGTTCCAGTACCGAGCGCCCTTTGGGCGTTGGTACGCTGAGGCCCGAACGAAGTGCAGGGTTCGTGCTGCGTGCACGGACCCCAACGGAGTTCGGACCGGGACCACCAGAATCCGATCGAGAAGGTGGACCGCCGGCGAGGCCGTGGGCTGCCGCGGATCGGGAGGCTTCGCGGAGGAGCCGTGGCGAAACGATGGCGACGCCCTCGAAGTCCAGCATTCGCGGCCAGAGAGGGCTGACACCGCCCGAGGGCCCGCCCTTCGCGGGACGGCTATCGGTCGGGATCGAGGTGGCGCCGCGCCTGCGCCTCGTCGAAGGTCACCAACTCGGTGCGATCGCCGCCCTCGTCGAGGGTCGCGTTCCGCTGCTGCATCGCGACGGTGGCGCCGTCGGCGAGGATCGCCCGCCGCCGGTAGCCCTCGAGCTGCGCCGCCACCCGCTTCATGTCCTGGAAGATCGCCAGCGCTTCGGCGTCGAGCGGGTGGAGGCCGCGCAGATCCCCGAGCACGGAGAAGGGCTGGCCGCCCGTCGCCTCGAGCGCCTCCGCGTGGGCGCGAGCGAGGGCGCGCATCGCGGGCGCGTCCACCTCACCGATCAGCTGTATCCGGATCGTGCGGGCCTCGGGATCGTGCTCGATGCGCCACATTCGCGGTCGATGGTAGCCATGTGGGGGACGGAAACGAACGAGGCGGCCACGTCGCGTGACCGCCTCGCCCGGGTAACGGATCGCGCGCTACTGACAGGACGCGGGCACGTCGTGGCTCATCGCCGTCAGGCCTTGACGCCAGCCGTCGATGGCGGATTGGCAACCGGCCTCGGCCGGGCCGCCGCTCATGCTGCGGTAGTTGCCACAGCTCGACTGGACCGCGGCCATGGCCGGCCCGCCGCCCATCGCCTCCACGTAATCCGAGCAGCACTGCGCCGCGCGGGCACACACGTCGCCGCTCGCCGAGTCGTCGGAGGAGCCCTCGGCGCTCTGGGCATTCTCGGCCGCCTGGTTGGCCTCCTCCATCGCGTCGTTCACCGCGCTGCCCGCCCGGTAGGTGTTGATGCCGAACCAGACGCTCCAGGTGCAGCAGGTGAGGAAGATGAGACCGCCGCAGCCGAGGGCGATGTATTTGACGGTGTTGTTCTTCTTCTTCGGAGCGCCTGCCACCGGTCCGCCCGGCGGCGCGCCGCCCGGAGGCGGACCGAAGCCGCCCGGGCCACCGCCCGGAGGGGCGCCGAAGCCCGGCTGCGATCCACCGGGGGCTCCGCCGGGGGGCGCGCCGAAGCCGCCCGCTCCGCCGCCCGGCTGCGATCCCGGCGCGGCGCCGAAGCCCGGCTGCGATCCCGGCGCGGCGCCGAAGCCCGGCTGCGATCCACCCGGCGCTCCGCCTGGGGGCGCTCCGAGGTTGGCGCCCGGCCCGCCCGGTCCGAAGGCCTCCCCCGTGCTCATCGCCATCGTCTTCTGGAACGCGAGGTTCGGGCCCTCAGCGGGCGGTGCGCCGCCTGCGGGCGGTGCGCCGGGGGGCGCTCCTCCCGGCTGCGAACCGGGGGTCGCGCCGAAGCCAGGCTGCGATCCGGGCGCCGGTGCGCCGCCGAAGCCACCCTGCTGCGGGGGCTGACCGAAGCCACCGGGCTGGCTGGGCGGTGCACCACCGGGCTGCCCGAAGCCGCCCTGCTGCGGGGGCTGTCCGAAGCCGCTCTGCGGGGGTTGTCCGAAGCCGCTCTGCGGGGGCGGACCTCCTGCAGGCGGTGCTCCGCCGGGAGGGGCTCCGCCGGGAGGGGCTCCGCCGGGGGCAGGCGCTCCGCCGGGCGGCGGCGGCGCCTGTATCCCGCTCATCATCATGGTGCCCTTGAACTTGTGCTGTTGCGACTTCGCTTGGAGCTCGGTGCCGCAGCCGACGCACTGGGTCGCGGTGTCGGTGTTGGGCTTACCGCAGTTGGGACAGAAAACAGTCACGTGCCGCCTCCACCTCTCCGGCTGGCCGGAGAGGTCGCTCGGGTCGATCTCGCGCGTCCTCGGATTGCCGAGGGGTCGCCCCCAAGACCTCTTGTTTCAAGCTCGCTGGGGATGCGTTCCGCGCACCATCCTGGACCAGGACCGAGCGGGCGCAAGCCTACCTAGCAAGGCCCCACGATGGAAGCGCTTTCGCCGGGCCCGAGCCTCGCCCTCCGGCGCGCGGCGAGCCCGTGACGCAGTGTCCCGACCCAGGGGCCGCTCTGCCTTGACAGACGCCTCGGGCCAGCCTAGCGTCCGACCGCGCGAGAGCCCCCTCCCTCGCTTTTATCCCTGTTTTTTCGCTCCATTCGGCATCGATCGGAGCCACCCGACAGGTCACATGGCGTTCAGTCTCTCCGAGGAGAAAGAGAAGGTCGTGGACGAGCTGATCGCTCGTTACCCGACCAAGGCCGCGGCCTGCATCCCCGTCCTGCACCTCTGTCAGGAGGAGCAGGGCTGGGTCAGCCCGGACATCATCGACTACGTGGCGAACCGCCTCGGCATGTCCACCAGCCAGGTCAAGGGCGTCGTCACCTTCTACACGATGTACCACCAGCACGAGGTGGCGCCGAACGTGATCTCGGGTGTGCCGGACGCTCTCCTGCGAGCTGCGCGGGGCCAAGGCGATCCAGGAGCACCTCGAGCACCGGCTCGGCTGCGGCGTCGGCGGCACCAGCCGCGACGGCAAAGTCACGCTGCTCAAGGCGGAGTGCCTCGCGTCGTGCGGGACGGGCCCGATGATTCAGCTCAACGACGAGTTCCGCGAGGATCTCACCGTCGAGCAGATGGACCGCATCCTGGACGAGCTCGGCGTGGCCCCGGCGTCCGCCCCGCGGCGGCGTACACAGCCGGCGACCCAGGTGGCCGCCGAGGCGGAGGAGTAGACCGTGGCGGACTACCAGAAGATCCTCTCGGACCGCTTCGACGTGGACGAGAGCTGGACGTTGCCGGTCGCGGAGCGTCTGGGCGCTTACCAGGTGGCCCGCAAGGCGCTCACCACGATGCAGCCGGACAAGATCAAGGAAGAGGTCAAGGCGGCGAACATCCGCGGCCGCGGCGGCGCCGGCTTCCCGGCCGGCGTGAAGTGGGGCTTCCTCCCCAAGGACGCCGAGACCGTCTACCTCGTGGTCAACGCCGACGAAGGCGAGCCGGGCACCTTCAAGGACCGGCAGATCATGGAGAAGGACCCGCACCGGCTGGTCGAGGGCTGCATCATCGCGATGTGGGCCACCGGCGCGCACACGGCCTATATCTACGTGCGCTGCGAGCTGGTGAAGTCCATCCGCCGCCTCGAGGCGGCCATCGAGGAGGCGCGGGCCAAGGGCTACCTCGGCCGCCGCCCCTTCGGGAAGGACTGGTCGCTCGACGTCCACGTCCACCCGGGGGCAGGCGCGTACATCTGCGGCGAGGAGACCGCGCTCTTGAACTCGCTGGAGGGCAAGCGCGGCGAGCCCCGCCTCAAGCCGCCCTTTCCGGCCGTCCAGGGCGCCTTCGGCCAGCCGACGGTCGTCAACAACGTCGAGACGATCGCCTCGGTGCCGGACGTCATGAAGATGGGCGGCAAGGCCTGGTCGGACATCTCGCTCCTGCCCGAGTCGTTCCGCGACGGCGGCACCCGCCTCTACGGCGTCAGCGGGCACGTGAAGACGCCCGGAGTCTACGAAGCCCCCGTCGGCATCACGCTGCGCGAGCTCATCTACGACTTCGGCGGCGGGATGCTGCACGAGGATCGGCCGCTCAAGGGCGTCATCCCGGGCGGCAGCTCGACGCCGGTGCTCCACCCCGAGCACAAGATCAAGGCGCCGAAGGAAGACGACCCGATGCACCCCTGGCACGGGAAGCTCTACCTCGACGTGCCGATGGGCGTGGACACGATGCGCAACATCGGCACCATGCTCGGCACCTGCTGCGCCATCGTGATGGACAGCTCGGTCAACATGGTCGAAGCCGCGCGGAACCTGATGAAGTTCTACGCGCACGAGTCCTGCGGGCAGTGCACGCCCTGCCGCGAGGGGAGCGGCTGGCTCGTCGACGAGCTGAACCGCATCGCGCGCGGCGAGGCCACGCGGGCCGACGTCGACATGCTGGTCGACATCTCGAACAACATGATGGGCAACACCATCTGCGCGCTGGCGGACGGCACGGCGATGCCGATGCTCGGCTTCATCCGCTGCTATCCCGAGGACTTCTACGCGGCGGCGGAGAAGGGGCTGGGCGAGAGCCGGCTCGACGACTCCACCCGCGACACCGTGGAGGCCGCGTGAGCACCGGCGGCGAGATTGTCTTCGTCCTCTGCGCGGTCGCGGCGCTCGTGGCGGCCGTCCTCACGGTCAGCCTGCGCAGCCCGCTCCGCGCGGCCATGGCTCTCCTGGCGAACATCGTCTCGCTGGCGGGCCTCTACGTCACGCTGCACGCGCACCTGTTGGCAGCGATTCAGCTGCTCGTCTACGCGGGCGCGGTCGTCGTCCTCTTCGTCTTCGTCATCATGCTCATCGGCCCCTCGTCCATTCCACGGAACGAGGATCAGCGCGGGCTCTTGCTCCGCACGGGCGCGGGTGCGTTGATGGCGATGGTCACGGCCGGCATCGCATTCTCGGTGGCGGCGGTGAGCCGCCCCTACGTCGACCTCGACCAATGCGGCAACGCGGTCGCCGAGTGCGGGCAGTTCGGCGGCGTGGAAGCGCTGAGCAACGCGCTCTTCCGCAACTCGGCGGTGCCTTTCGAAATGGTCTCCGTGCTCCTGCTCGTCGCGATCATCGCGGCGGTGGCGGTGGCGCGCGGCCACGGGCCCGAGCAGAAGAAGGCGCTCGAGCGCAACCGAAACGGCGCCAACAGCAACTCGAACAGCGCGGCGTCCGGCGCCGCGTCCGAGTGAGAGGTCCACCGTGGACATCGGACTTGGAACCTACCTCGCGTTGGCGTCGGTGCTCTTCGGCATCGGCGCGATCGGGTTTCTGACCCGGCGCAACATCCTGCTCCAGCTCATGTCGATCGAGATCATGCTGAACTCGGTCAACCTGACGCTCGTGGCCATCAACCGGTGGAGCCCGCTCGGCGCCGAAGGGCAGAGCCACACCGGTCAGGTGTTTGCGTTCTTCGTGATCGCCGTCGCGGCCGCCGAGGCCGCCGTGGGCCTGGCGATCCTCATCAGCCTCTATCGCCTCCGGCATTCGGTCGAGAGCGACAAGGCCGACCTTCTGAAGCACTAGGCGGGCGGACACATGGAAATGGGCTTCGACCTGCAGCGGACGCTCCTCTGGATCGTCCTCTTGCCTCTACTCGGCGCCATCATCAACGGCGTCTTCGGGCGGCGTTCCGGGAACAAGAACCTCGTCACGGCCGTGGCCGTGGGCTCGGTCTTCGGCGCGTTCCTGCTCAGCTTGGTGGGCTTCGGCTACCTGATCCGGACGCCCGACGAGAACGGCAGGTTCGCGTACACGGTCTACGAGTGGTTCAGCATCACCGTGCACGGGACGGTGGTGCCGATCCAAGTGCGCTTCGTGATGGATCACCTGAGCGGCATCATGGCCGTGATGGTGTCGGGCGTCGGCTCGCTGATCCACGTCTACAGCATCGGCTACATGTCCGAGGATCCCGGGTACGCGCGTTTCATGACGTACCTGAACCTCTTCATGGCCTCGATGCTGATCCTGGTCCTCGCCAGCAGCATGCCGCTGATGTTCGTGGGCTGGGAGGGCGTCGGTCTGTGCAGCTACCTGCTGATCGGCTTCTGGTACGAGAACCGCGACTACGCCGCCGCCGGCCGCAAGGCCTTCGTCGTCAACCGCATCGGCGACTTCGGCGTGCTGCTCGGGATGTTCATCCTGGTCTACTCGGTCGTGCCCGAGGGCGGAGGCGCGCCGGTCGAGGCGTTCGAGTTCTCGGCCATCAACGGCGCCGCGGCTTCGCTCGGCAGCTCACCCTTCATGCTCGGACCGGTCGCGATCGGCGGGGTGACGGTGGCCACGCTGGCCGTCCTCTTCCTGTTCCTGGGCTGCACCGGCAAGAGCGCGCAGATACCGCTCTACGTCTGGCTCCCGGACGCCATGGCCGGCCCCACGCCGGTCTCGGCGCTCATCCACGCGGCCACCATGGTCACGGCGGGCGTCTACCTGATGGTGCGCCTCTCGCCTTTGGTGGTGGAGAGCCCGGTCGCGATGGCCGTCATCGCCATCACGGGCGCGCTGACCGCGCTGGTCGCAGCGAGCATCGCACTGGTCCAGAACCAGATGAAGAAGGTGCTGGCCTACTCCACGGTCAGCCAGCTCGGGTTCATGTTCGCGGCGGTCGGCTCCGGCGCGTTCGCCGGCGGCTTCTTCCACGTCTTCACGCACGCCTTCTTCAAGGCCTGCCTCTTCCTCGGCGCCGGGTCGGTGATGCACGCCATCGGCGCGCACGGCGACGCGGACATCCGCTACCTGGGCGGTCTTCGGAAGTACATGCCGAGGACCCACTGGACCTTCGGCGTCGCGACCGTGGCCATCGCAGGCCTGCCGATCTTCAGCGGGTTCTTCTCGAAGGACGAGATCCTGCTCGGCGCCACCACGTGGGCGTTCGACGGCCCGCCCGGGATGCGCTGGGTCGGCTGGACGGTGTTCGCGATCCTCATCGTCGCCGCCGTGATGACCGCCTTCTACATGTTCCGCCTCTACTTCCGGACCTTCTGGGGCGAGTACAAGGGCGGCCACGCGCCGGGCGAGCACGGCCACGACGATCACGGCGACGAGCACGATCACGACGACGAGCACGAGCATCATCACGTCGAGCCGCACGAGTCGCCCGACACGATGACCATCCCGCTCATCGCGTTGGCGATCGGCGCGGCCGCCGTCGGCTTCCTCGGGCTGCCGCACACCTGGCAAATCGGGAACTGGTGGAGCGGCTGGCTCACGCCGCAGTACGAGACCTTCGTCGAGACCCTCGAGGAGGCCAGCGCGTCCGGCAACCACGAGGAGGCGCTCCGGCAGGCCACCGACGCCGCCCGTGAGGTCGCCAGCAACGTGGCGGTGCTCCAGTTCCGCGTCCCGAGCGAGAACGTCCCGCACCTCGCGCACGGTCCGGCGATGGCTGCTTGGCTGGCGATGGGCTTGGGCCTTCTCGCCGGTCTGCTCGGCCTCGGGATTGCCTTCTTCTTCTACTACCAGAAGAACGGCGAGCCGGCGGCGGCGCTCGAGTCCCGCATGAAGGGCCTGCACCGCGTGCTGATGAACAAGTGGTACGTGGACGAGTTCTACGGGGCCACGGTCGTCGCGTTCAACAAGTGGCTGGCGGTCTTCGCGGCCAACGTCGACCGGGTGGTCGTCGACGGCCTCTTGGCCAAGGTCACCGCGGCGGGCGCCAAGGCGACCGGGTACCTCTTCACCCGCACCCAGACCGGGACCGTCTACGCCTACGCCGGCATGTTCGTGATCGGGCTGGCCGGCCTCGGCTGGTGGTTCACCTACCCGCACGCGGATCTGAGGCGCGTCGACGACGACACCGTTGGCACCGTGACCTGGGACGCGGGCCAGGGCCTCGGCTACCAGTACCGCTGGGACTTCGACTCCGACGGCGAGTGGGACACCGGCTGGACCGACGACGCCGTCGCCGAGCACGGCTACGAAGGGGCGGCGTACTACGCGCTCGCCGCCATCGTGCAGCTCCCGCCGCGGGTCGTCTCGCCGGTCGAGGTGCTGGCTGGCGACGAGGAGCGCCGGACGCTGGTGCTCGAGCCGGGCGACACGCCCGAGACGCTGCCGGTGGAAGGCTTCGTGCCCTACGCGGGCGAGGACGAGACGCCGCCGACCATCGCCTACCGGACGGTGGTCCGGGTGGATGGGACGGTGCCCGAAGCCGCGCGCGGCGAGGGTGACGCTCCGGTCGAGGTCGACCTCACGCTGGTCGACGGCGAGGGGCACCGCCTCTTCGGCCCCGAGCGCCACGAGGTCCACCCCGATGCGGGCGGCGCGTTCTCGGCGCTGCTCGGCGCCAACCAGCCGCTCCGCGCGTCGCTGGTCGGCGAGGGCGCCTCGGTGCAGATCAGCGTCGGTGGTCAGCCGGTCGAGCAGCCGGCCCGGCTCGAGGGCGGCGCCCATCAGGTCGCGCTAGTCCGCCTCAACGGGGCTGCCGTCCAGGACACCGACGGAGTGCAGGACGGCATGCTCGCGGTCGACCCCGGTCAGACCGTCTCCATCGGTGCGGCGCGGCTGACGGTGGCAGTGCGCATCCGTGGCACCGTCGAAGTGCGGAACCCCTTCGGCAACTTGGCCAAGAGCTCGGAAGACGTGACGCTTCGCATCGGCCGTGAGCCGGCGCGGACGGCGCGGCTCGAGCAGAACCTCGGGGAGAGCGCCCAGTGACGGACGTCCTCGCAACGCTGTTGATGTTCCCGCTGCCCTGGGTGGCGGTGACGCTCCTCGTGGGCCGCTTCTACGGCAAGGGAGGCCCGCTGACCGGGCTCCTCTCGATGCTGGGCGCGGTCCTCTTCACCACCGCGGTGTTGGGCGCTCCGTCGCCGCACGGCATCCTGACCGCCGTCCTGATCTGGCCGCTGGTGGGCGCCTTCATCGCGCTCTTCCTGCCGCGGCAGTGGGCGGACGGCGTCAGGCAGTTCACGAGCGCCTGGCTCTGGGCCGGCTTCGTGCTCTCGCTCTACCTGCTCGGGCCGGTGGTCGGCGAGGCGCTGGCGGACGCGGGCCCCATCGGCCACGGCGCGTGGATCGGCCTCTCCTACTTCTTCGGTGACTTCACCGGCGCGGCCAGCTTCGGCCAGGCGGGCTACGCGTTCGTCGACGACGCGGCGTGGATCCCCTCCTTCGGCATCCACTACAAGCTCGGCATCGACGGCATCAGCCTCTGGCTGGTCGTCCTGACCACGCTGCTGACGCCGATCGCGCTCGACGTCTCCTGGAACTCGGTCACGACGAAGGTGAAGGAGTTCGCGTTCGCGTTCCTGCTCCTGCAGGTCGGAATGCTCGGCGCCTTCCTCGCGCTGGACCTCTTCCTCTTCTACGTGTTCTGGGAGCTGATGCTGGTGCCGATGTACCTCATCATCGGCATCTGGGGCGGCAAGGAGCGCGTCTACGCGGCGGTGAAGTTCTTCCTCTACACGATGGTCGGCAGCCTCCTGATGCTGGTCGCCCTCCTGTACATCGTCGCCCAGTACCACGCGGTCTCGCCGGACCACCTGGTGACCTTCGATCTCGAGCAGCTCTCGACGCTGGTGCTCCCGCACCGCGAGCAGCTGGTGCTCTTCATGGCGTTCGGCCTCGCCTTCGCCATCAAGGTGCCGATGATCCCGTTCCACACCTGGCTGCCGGACGCGCACGTTCAGGCGCCGACGGGTGGCTCGGTGATCCTGGCGGCCGTGCTCTTGAAGCTCGGTGGGTACGGCTTCATCCGCTTCGCGATGCCGCTCTTCGCCTGGGCGAGCCAGAGCCTGGCACCGACCCTGGCCGGCATCGCGGTCGCCGCGATCATCTACGGCGCGTACTGCGCCTGGGTGCAGCGCGACGTGAAGAAGCTGGTGGCGTACAGCTCGGTGAGCCACCTCGGGTTCGTGATGCTCGGCATCTTCAGCATGACGGCGGGCGGCGTGTCCGGCGGCATCCTGCAGATGGTCAGCCACGGCATCTCGACGGGCGCGCTCTTCATCCTGGTCGGCGTGATCTACGACCGCCGCCACACCCGCGACCTGGCCGACTTCGGCGGCCTGGCGAAGGTGATGCCGGCCTACACCACGCTCTTCGTGATCGTGGCCATGAGCTCGGTGGGCCTGCCCGGCACCAACGGGTTCGTCGGCGAGTTCATGATCATGAGCGGCGCGTTCGTCTCGTCCACGCTCGGCCAGTACGGGATGATCCAGGCGCTGGTGGCGGCCATCGGGGTCATCCTGGCGGCGGTCTACATGCTGCACGCGGTGCTCAAGACCTTCTGGGGCCCGCTGGACAAGAAGGAGAACGAGGGCCTGCCCGATCTGAGCCGCCGCGAGCGGTGGATCCTGGCGCCTCTCATCGTGCTGGTCTTCTGGATTGGCGTGGTCCCCGGCTTCTTCCTCGCGCCGATGGAGGCGTCGGTCTCGCGCTTCCAGGCGCAGTGGCAGCGCCGGGTCGCGGACGCGCGGATTGACGGGCCTGCCCACGTGGTGCAGGACGAGTTCGCGCCGCCGCGCCCCGAGGCACCGGCCGAGGACGAGCCCGCAGAGGAAGAAGAGAACGAAGCGGAGGCAGTGGCGCCCGGCAAGGCCGACCCGCACGCCGCCCGCGAGGTCGCAGCGAGCGCGCGGTTCGCCCTGAACGACGCGCGCCTTGGAGTCGATCGATGATCGAAGCGCTGATGGGGATCGGGCCGCTCGTCCTGGTGGCGGTCGGCGGTCTCGGGATGATGCTCGCCGACGCGTTCGTCCGCTCGAAGTCCGAGCTCGGGCTGATGGCGGCGGTGGTGCTCTTCGCCGGCGCGGCGCTGGCGCTGGCGCTGTGGTTCGGCGGTCCGGGCGTGACGCCCGAGGTGTTCGGCCACTACCTGGCCACCGACCGACTGGCCAGCGTGCTCGACGTGATCATCTGCGGTGGCGCGGGCCTGGCGGCCCTCCTCGCGGGTGGCTATCTGCGCGAGCACCGGATCGAGCGAGGCGAGTTCTACATCGTCCTGCTCTTCAGCGCGCTCGGCGCGATGGCGCTGGCCCGGGCCAACGATCTCCTGATGCTCTTCCTCGGCCTGGAGACGCTCTCGCTCGGCGCGTACGGCCTCGTGGCCTTCCGCCGGCACAGCCCGCGCGCGGCCGAGGGCGCGCTCAAGTACTTCCTGCTCGGCTCGTTCGCTTCGGCGATCCTGCTCTTCGGCTCGGCGCTCCTCTACGGCGCCACCGGCGAGACCAACCTGGCGCGGATTGGGATGGCCGTCGCGCGCGGCACGCTGGCCTCCGGCCTGCCCGTCGAGCCGATCCTGCTGGCGCTCGCGCTCTTCCTCCTCTTGGTCGGGCTCGCGTTCAAGGTGAGCGCGGTCCCCTTCCACGCCTGGACGCCGGACGCCTACGAGGGCGCCGTCACCCCGGCCACGACCTTCATGGCCGTGGTGGTGAAGGCGGCGGTCTTCGGCGTGATGCTGCGGGTCCTCTTCATCGCGTTCGGCGACGAGTCGCTGGCGAACCAGGACTCGGGCTGGCCGCCGGCGATCGCGGCGCTCTCGGCGATGACGATGGTCTTCGGCAACCTCGCCGCCATCGTGCAGAAGAGCGTGAAGCGCATGCTCGCGTACAGCTCGATCGCCCACGCCGGCTACATCCTGCTCGGCGTCCTCGCCGCCTGGAAGCTCGGCGGCATCGAAGCCTCGGGCTCGGTCCTCTTCTACATCGCCGCCTACACCGTCTCGAACGTGCTCGCGTTCGGCTCGCTCATCCTCGCCGGCTCGCGCGGCAAGGAGGCGGTGAGCTACGAGGACCTGGCCGGTCTCGGCCGGCGTCATCCCTTCGTGGCCTTGCCCTTCGTGGTCGGCGTCCTCTCGCTGATGGGCTTCCCGCCCACGGCCGGCTTCTTCGGCAAGTACTACGTCATCCTGGCGGCCGTGAACGCGGGCGGCGGGATGGTCTGGCTGGCCGTACTGGCGGTCGTGACCAGCGCCATCGGCGCGTACTACTACCTGCGCGTCATCGTCTTCCTCTTCATGAAGAGCCCGGAGAAGGATGCCCCGGTCGCCGTCCCGATGCGCTCGGGCTATGTCGTCGCCGCGCTGGCGATGAGCGCCTACTTCGTGGTTCGTATGGGCGTCACGCCGGAAGCGTACCTCTCCCTCATCGGGGGCAGCGCCGAGGCGGTCAGCCCGTGGACCTTCGTGCTCGACGGCGTGTTCGCGGTGTCCATCGCGGCCATCTCGGCGGCGCTGGCGACGCCGAAGTCGACGAGCGAGAACGAGGTCGAGGGAACGCCGGCGGCGCCGCAGGCTTCGTCCTGAGGCGGATGTCGCGCTGACCGCGTCGCGATCTCCGGCGAGCACATCCAGATGTGAGGCCGAGCTCGCGACGCGCTCCCGCAGGAAATGCAAAGCAGTTTCGAGGAGGCTCGCGCCCGAGATTGGCGTCGAGAGCCGGCCAGATCGTGTTGCGAGTTCCGCGGAGGACATCTAGAACGGCGGACATGCGACGGACGCCTCTCGCAGCGGTGCTCGCCATCGCCGTCCTCTCCGGGTGCGATGGTTGCGCCGCGCACGACGAGCCGGTGAGCACGCCGCGCGCGAGCTCGGCAGAGCCGGGCGCCGGCTCGTCGACCGCCACCATCGAGGGCTCGGTGAGACTGGCCGACGGCGCGGAGCTGCCGGGGCTGGCCGAAAACCCGATGGCGCTCGGTCCGCCCCGCCCGCCGCTGCCGGACGTTTGCTCGCCGCCTCAGCTGAGCGATCGCTTCCCGGTGCAAGAGGTCGGCGAAGACCACCGCCTCTCCGGCGTGGTGGTCACGCTCAGCGACTTTCAAACGGACCCGCCGCACGAGCCGGTGACTCACGATCTGCACATCGAGGACTGCCGGCTGACGCCGCGGATCGTCGATGCGACGCGTGGCGATCACCTCCGGATCGAGAACGACACCGACTACCCCTTCGTGCCCGCGCTCGGCGAGAGCGTCTCGCGCGCGCTCCTGCACGAGCAGACGCAGGATCTGGAGCTCCTACAGGCGGGCGTTCGCCGCCTCCAGTGCGGGTTCGCCGCGCCTTGCCGCCAGACCTGGGTGGTCACGTTCTTCCACTCGCTGCACACCGTGACCGACGAGGACGGTCACTTCCGCATCGAGGGCGTTCCCGCGAACGAAGAGCTCAAGGTCAACGGCTGGCACCCGCTCTTCCAGGACCACGAGGGCGACGCCATCACCCTGCAGCCCGGGGAGACCCGGCAGGTGGTGATCACGCTCCAGCCGCGGCCGACCGAGGCGCCCGCCGAGACCGACGCGCCGGAAGAGCCCGCAGAGCCGGTCGACCCCAACATCCTCCACTGAAGCCTGTCGATGAATCTCCGGTCGCCCCGCGGCCGAGCCGGCCCCGTCCGCGGCGTCGTCGCCCGCCGCCGTGCGATCGCCGCGACTCTTCTCGATCGCGGGGCTCGGTCCGATCGATCGAGAGCCCTCGAGGCGGACCCGTGCTCGAGCGGGCGAATCGCGCTCAGTCTGCGTGCGCCTTGCGCTTGGGCACGGGCACGCGGTCTCCGTCGCGGACCGCCACCACGTCGGGGTGGATTGCGCGGGCCTCTTCCAGGAAGGGCTTGAGCGAGCCGTAGCGCTGCGAGAAATGCGTGAGCACGAGCCGGCGCGCGCCGGCCTCCTTGGCCACCATGGCCGCCTGCCGCGCGGTCATGTGGCCGTGCGCGCGCGCCTCCCGCTCCTCGCTGGAGAGGTAGGTCGACTCGCAGACCAGGAGATCGACGCCACGCGCCAGCTCGTAGGCCCCGTCGCAGAGGCGGGTGTCCATGATGAACGCGAAGCTCTGGCCCGGCTTGTGGACGCTGACCTCGTCGACGTGCACGACGCGGCCGTCGACCTCCAGGCTGCCGTCGCGGATGAGCTGCTTGATGGCCGGACCGCGTACCCCGGCCGCCTCGAGCTTCTCGGGCAGCATGGTGCGTCCGTCCCGCTCGTCGAGCCGGTAGCCGAAGGTCTCCACCGCGTGGTCGAGGCGCTGGCAGCTCAGGACCAGCTTGTCGCTCTCGGCGAGCACGCCGGGGCCCTCGATGGGGCAGGGCCGGATGCGGGAGACGTCGTGATAGATGGAGGCCCGCCGCAGCCGGTCGAAGTACTTGCGGCCCGAGCGCGGGAAGTACACGTCGATCTCGTGGGGCACGCGATCGAGGCTGATGCGCTGGGAGATGCCGGCCAGACCGAGGCAATGGTCCCCGTGGAAATGCGTCACGAGGATCTTCGTCACCTGCGTGACCGTCACCTCGGCGTAGATCATCTGCCGCTGCGTCCCCTCCCCCGGGTCGAAGAGCAGGCCGTGCTCGTCCCAGCGCAGCAGGTAGCCGTTGTGGTTACGGTAGCGGGTGGGGACTTGGCTCGAGGTCCCGAGCGCGATGAGCTCGCGGGCGGACATACGGGGCACTGCTCCGAGCGGAAGAGGAGGGGGGAGTGGGGTGTTCCGGTCTCAGCGGGTCGGACCGAACGAGGCCGGCGAACATAGCACCGCGCCCGCGCTTGACGCCGAGGTCTCTCGAACGAAGGATGAAGAGACACCGGGGGCAGCGGCCGCGACCGATGCGGCGGCCAATCATGTACGGCCCCCCGACGCGGCGCCAGCCGCGGGAGGCCAGGAGAACGCGATGTACACACAGACCAATCCCTACGCCGCGAGCCAGTCGGTCGCGCAGGCTCCCGCCGCCGAGCGCGGCGCGTTCATCGCCAAGACCTATCTGCACCTCGCCGGCGCGATCTTCGCCTTCGTCGCCCTGGAGACGGCGCTCTTCGCCACGGGCGTGGCGCAGGCGGTGCTGCCCTTCATGTTCGCGGGCCGCTTCGCCTGGTTCATCGTGCTGGCGGCGTTCGTCGGCGTCTCCTACGTCGCCGACCGCTGGGCGCGGAACGCGACGTCGCTGCCGATGCAGTACGCGGGGCTCGGCCTCTACGTGGTGGCCGAAGCGCTCGTGTTCATGCCCATGATCGCCCTGGCATCGATGTACGCGCCGGGCGCCATCTCGCAGGCGGCGCTGATCACGCTGGTCCTCTTCGGGGGCCTGACCGGCATCGTCTTCGTCACGCGCAAGGACTTCTCGTTCATGCGCGGCATGCTGGGCGTGGCGGCGCTGGCCAGCCTCGGCATCATCGGCTGCTCGCTGCTCTTCGGCTTCCAGCTCGGCGTGGTGTTCAGCGGGTTCATGGTCGCGCTGGCCGGCGGCTACATCCTCTACAACACCAGCAACGTCCTCCATCACTACCGGAGCGACCAGCACGTGTCGGCGGCGCTGACGCTCTTCGCGGACGTCGCGCTGCTCTTCTGGTACGTGCTGCGGATCGTGATGGGCTCGCGTCGCTGAGCCGTTCGCGAGACGCGTTCCCCGGTGGAGCCCGCCAGCCTCGCGCCGGCGGGCTCTTCGATTTCTGACGGGGAGGGAGAGTCCGCGCACACCGTCCGTTTTCGGCGGATCCTCGGCGCGGTCGGTCGCTGCTAGGATCCCCCGCGATGCCGCCGCGCCGCCTCGAGCCGCTCCGCGACCCGGTCCACTTGGTGGTGGACGGCGAGCGCGTGGAGGCGCGCGAGGGCGAGCCCGTCGCGGTGGCGCTGACGGCGGCGGGCAGGCTCGTGCTCGGCCGCAGCGTGAAGTACCACCGGCCCCGCGGCGCGGCGTGCTTCCTCGGGCGCTGTGACGGCTGCCTGATGCGCGTCGAGGGCATGCAGAGCGTCATGACCTGCCGCGCACCCGCGTGCGACGGGCTGCACGTCGAGACGCAGAACGTCGTCGGCAGCGCGCGGCGGGACCTCTTGGCGGCCACCGATTGGTTCTTCCCGCACGGCATGAACCACCACGAGATGTTCACCTGGAACGAGCAGGTGAACCGGATCATGCAGAAGATCGCGCGCCGCATCGCCGGGATCGGCACCCTGCCGGACGAGGTGCTCGCGCCGCGGCCGAGCGAGCAGATCGACGTCGATGTCCTGGTCGTCGGTGGCGGGCCGGCGGGGACGGCGGCGGCGACATCGTGCGCGTCTCGCGGGCTGCGAGTCACGCTCGTCGACGAAGAGGACGCGCTCGGCGGAAGCCTGCGCTGGTGGCCGGGCGAGTCGCGCGACGCGATCGAGGAGCTCGGCCGCGAAGCGGAGCGCGCGGGCGTTCGCGTGCTCTCGTGCAGCTCGGCCCTCGCCGTCTACGATCCCTGGGAGGACGTGGCGGGAGCGGGCGACCCGCCCATCGCGGCTCCGCCCCGGCGCGAGACCAACGCCGTGGTGGCGGTCGACACCGGCGAGGCGCTCCTCCGCGTGCGGCCGCGCCGGCTGGTGATCGCGACGGGCAGGCACGAGGGCGCGTCGGCGTTCGAGGGCGCCGACACGCCGGGCGTCGTCAACTTCGCCGGCGCCTGCGTGCTCCTCGCGCACGGCGTCTTGGTCGGCGAGGACGTCGTCGTGGTGGGGGAGGGCGAGCGCGTGGAGGCCCTGGCCCGCGCGCTCGAGGAGGCCGGTGCGGGCGTCGTGGGCCCCGTGCCCGAAGCGTCCGTCCGGCGCGTGCGCGGCCGGCCCAGCGTGCACGGCGTGGAGCTCGAACGGGACGGCGAAGTGGAGCACCACGCCTGCGACGCCGTGGTCGTCGCCTCGCCCACCTCGGCCGTCTTCGAGCTGGCCGCGCAGGCGGGCGTGAACGTGACCTGGAGCGGCGCGGGCTACGAGCTGGAGGCGGATCCCGGGGACGGCCGCACCGCCGCGCCCGACGTGCGCGTGATCGGCGGCGCGGCGGGCGTGCTCGACCTCGACGCCGCGCGCGCCCAGGCCGAGCGGGCGGCCGAGGCGATCGCGAGGGAGCTCGCGTCGTGAGGGCGGGAGCTCCAGCGAGAGTGGGGAGGGGCGCGTGTCCGACAAGATCCTGATCTGTCGCTGCGAGGACGTGACCCTGGCCGAGGTGCAAGAGGCGGTATCGAAGGGGCACGACGACCTCGAGAGCCTCAAGCGCTACACCGGCTTCGGGACCGGCTGGTGTCAGGGCAAGCAGTGCGTCGGCCTGGCCTCGCGGGTCCTGGTCTCGCTCGGCGGGCAGCCGCCGGCGGCGCCGATCACGCCGCGGCCGCCCTTTCATCCCGTCCCGCTCGCGCACCTCGCCAGCCTGGTCGACGCCAGCCTGGTCGACGCCAGCCTGGTCGACGCCAGCCTGATCGACGAGGAGGAGAAGGCGTGAGCTCCGCCCCTCCGATCCCGGAAGAGGCCGATGTGGTGGTCGTCGGCGCCGGCATCATGGGCCTCGCCGTCGCCTACAACCTCGCGCTGCTCGGCGTGGAGAGGATCGTCGTCGTCGACCGGAGCTACCTCTGCGGGGGAGCGTCTGGGCGCAACGGCGGCGGCGTGCGCGCCCAGTGGTCGAGCGAGACGAACGTGAGGCTGATGCGCCGGTCGATAAGGCTCTGCGCCGAGTTCGCGACCAAGATGCGCATCAACGTCTGGTTCCGGCAGGGCGGCTACCTCTTCCTCGCCCGGAGCGAGGAGATGGCCGCCACGCTGGCCTCGTCGGTGGAGCTGCAGCGCGAGCACGGCCTGCCGACCCGCGTGATCGAGCCGGCCGAGGTGAAGAAGCTGGTCCCCGAGCTCGACACCTCGCGCATCGTCGCGGCGAGCTACAACCCGGAGGACGGCGTCGTCTTCCCGTGGCCTTTCGTCTGGGGGTACGCCCGCGAGTGCCAGCGGCTCGGCGTCGAGATCCACACCCACACCGACGTGCTCGATCTGGAGACACGCGGGTCGCGCATCACCGGCGTGGTCACGGATCGCGGCCGCATCGAGACGCCGCAGGTGATCTGCGCCGCCGGCGCGTGGAGCCCGGAGCTCACCCGCAAGGTCGGCGTCGAGCTGCCGAGCCGCCCCCACCGCCACGAGATCTGCAGCACCGAGCCGCTCAAGCCCTTCCTCAAGCCCTTCGTGGGCGACCTGGCGTCGGGGCTCTACTTCTCGCAGTCGATGCGGGGCGAGATCGTGGGCGGCATCTCCAACGCCGCGGTCCCGTCCGGCGCCGATCAGGGCAGCTCGATGCGCTTCTTGGCGCTCTACGCCCGCGCGCTGACCCGCACCATGCCGCTGCTCGGCGGCGTGCGCGTCCTGCGGCAGTGGTCCGGCTGCTACGACATCACGCCGGACGGAAGCCCGCTGGTCGGCCGCGTCGACGAGATGGAAGGGCTGATCCTCGTCAGCGGGTTCATGGGCCACGGGTTCATGATGGCGCCCATCGTGAGCGAGCTCTTGGCGCGCCACCTCGTCAAGGGCGAGGAGAGAGAGCTCTTCGAGCGGTGGAACCTGCGCCGCTACCGCGAAGGGAAGCTCCTCAGCGAGACCATGATCCTCGGTTGAGCAGCGTCCCTCGTCCGATGACTCAGCGCTGCGCTCTTCGCCACGCGCCCGGTGCCATGTTCGTCCAGCGGCGGAAGGCGCGGCTGAAGCTGGCGGCGTCGGCGTAGCCGAGCTCGGCGGCGATGTCGTCGAGGCCGCGCTGGGAGCGCAAGAGCTGCTCCGCCCGCAGCCGCCGGACCTGCTCGAGGGTGGCGCTGTAGGTCGTCCCCTCCTGAGCCAGCTTGCGCTTCAGCGTGCGCGGCGAGACGTGGGTCAGGCGCGCGATCTGGTCGAGTGAGCGGAAGCCGCCTTCCGGCGCGGGCAGCAGCCTCCGCACCTTCGACGCCAAGCGCGGCGCCAGCGCTTCGAGCTCCCGCTCGCATTGCTCGAGCGTGAGCCGGCTGGCGGCCGGATCGCCGGTGACCAGCGGCCGATCGAGGAGCGCGCGGGCGAAGCGCAGGCAGGTCGCGTCCCGTTCGAAGCGGACGGGCGGCGCCACGGCGGCGAAGCGCGCGAAGTAGGGCGGCTCCGGGAGGGCCACGTCCGCGCCGGCGGGCCCGGCCGGGTGTGCCGAGAGCTCGAGGCCGGTGATGGCGTTGCCGATGGTCCAGATGCCGGTCAACAGCGCGAAGACGAACGCGTCGCGCGCGGGCCCGAAGTCGGCGTGCTCCACCAGCACCAGCCGCGCCTCGTCGCCTTCCACGTCCAGGCGGAGCGAGACCGCGGTGGTGCGCGTCGGGGCGAAGCGGATGGCGATCTCGATGGCGTCCCGCAACGTCGTGGCGGTCATCGCCGCGAGGCCGAGGTAGCCGTGCGAGGCGATCCGCATCTGCAGCCCGACGTGGAAGCCGAGCCCCGCCTCGCCCGTCAGCGTCCGAGCGCGCTCCACCAGCTCGATCAACGCCGGCAGCGAGAGGCGCGCCGCCGGCTCGGCCAGCGCCGAACGCGAGAGCCCGCTGGCCCCGAGGAGCGCGTCGGGCGCGACGCCGAAGCGCGCCGCCACCTCGGCCAGGTGCAGCACGTGGATCGCCGGAATGGTCGGATCCGAGGGTGAAACCGTCATCGGTGGCCCGAGATGTCAAGAGCTTGGCACGGCCGGCCCTCGGCGTCCCGCGTCCGCGTGGCCATCTTCGTGGATGATGGAAAGGAGGCCGCCGATGGCGACCGCGCCCCACCAGGTCCGCAACTACCGCTTCGCCACCGGAGAAGACGTCCCGCGCCACTGGCACGGCGGCGGGCGGGCGGTGACCCGCTTCTTCGACAACCTCTCGGTGTTCTTCCCCGAGGGCGAGCGCTTCTTCATGGCCAGCGTGCAGTCGTTCCGGCGCGCGGTGGAGGACGACCCGGCGATGTGCGCGGCGATCCGCGACTTCTGCGCGCAGGAGGGCATCCACGGCCGCGAGCACCGCGCCTACAACGCGATGCTGCAGGCGCAGGGCGTGCCGGTGGAGGCGATGGAGGCGCGGGTGAAGGCGCTGCTCGGCCTGGTCACGCGGCTGACGCCCAAGCGCTGGCAGCTGGCGGCCACGGCGGCGCTGGAGCACTTCACGGCGCTGCTCGGCCATCTGATCCTGGAGCGACCCGAGCTGCTCGAGGGCGCCGACGCGACGATGGCCGCGCTCTGGCGCTGGCACGCGGCGGAGGAGAACGAGCACAAGGCGGTGGCCTACGACGTCTACGTCGCGGCCGGCGGAAACTATCCCGAGCGGGTCTTCATCATGCTCCTGGCGGCTGTGATCTTCTGGGCGAAAGTGGTCGAGCAACAAGCGCGCTTCATGCACGCCGACGGCGACCTCTTCTCGCTCGGCGAGCACGTGCGTCTTTCGCGCTTTCTCTGGGTCGCGCCGGGTGCGTTGCCCAAGATGTGGCGCCTCTGGCTCACCTGGTTCCGGCCGGGCTTCCACCCGAACGATCTCGACGCCTCCGAGGCGCTGGAGGCCTGGCGAGCGAGCCACGTGGCCGCGTGAGCGGACGGGTCGCGGACCACGGGCCGGATCTTCGCGCCGTCGTGGACGGGGCTGTCGTGGACGGGGCTGTCGTGCTGCGGGCGTCGCCTCGTCGTTCCTCGATTCGCACGCCGATGGCTCCCCGATATTGGGCACTCACCACGGATACGGGGGACTAGATCCCAGCGAGGGACATGAGCGATCCGATGCTCGACGGGGAGCTCGCCGTCGCATTTTGCGACGAGGCTCCCGATGCGCTGATCGTCGTCGGTGAGGACGGCCGGATCGGGTTCGTCAATCGGCGCGCCGAGGAGTTCTTCGGGTATTCGCGCGCGGAGCTGATCGGCGAGCCCGTCGAGCGGCTGATACCGGAGCGAGCTCGGGTGATTCACGTCGCGCACCGCGCTGCGTTCGGAGCGGCGCCGCGCGCGAGGTCCATGGGTGAGGGCCGGACCTTCCACGCGCTGCGCAAAGACGGCGGCTGCGTGTCCGTGGAGATCGGCCTCAGTTCGTTGACCACGCCGCGGGGCCACTTCGTCATCGCTGCGGTGCGGGACGTCTCCGATCGTGAGTCGATGGCGGCCACGCGACGCGAGGCCGAAGAGCGCTTTCGCCTCGCGTTCGACGAGGCGCCGATCGGGATGGCGCTGGTGGGCCTCGACGGACGCTTCTTCCGCGTGAACAACCGGCTCTGCGAGATCGTCGGGTACACCCGGGAGGAGCTCACGGCGCTGACCTTCCAGGCGATCACGCATCCGGACGATGTGGACCTCGACGTCGCGCTCGCCGAGCGGCTCGCCCGCGGCGAGATCCCTCGCTATCAGCTCGGGAAGCGATACATCCGCAAGGACGGCGGCCTCGTCGACATCATGCTCAGCGGATCGGTGGTGCGCGATCGCGACGGGGCGCCTCAGTACTTCGTCGCGCACGTCGAGGACATCGGCGAGCAGAAGCGCGCGGAGGCGGCGCTGCGGCGCTCGGAGGCCGATTTTCGAGCGCGCTTCGACCTGGCGTCGGACGGCGTGTTCATCGCCGATCTGCGGGGCCGATACACCGACGTGAACTCGGCCGCCTGCAGCATGCTCGGCTACACCCGCGAGGAGCTGATCGGGAAAGCGATCGTCGACCTGATCCCGCCCCGGGACGTGCCGCGCCTCGCCGCTTCCAGGGAAGCCCTCCTCCGCCCCGGCACCATCGAGGTCTCGGAGTGGCTGCTCCGGCACGAGGACGGCTACTACGTGCCCGCCGAGGTCAGCGCGAAGATCCTCCCGGACGGCAGGTGGCAGGGGCTCGTGCGCGACATCACCGAGCGAGAGCGCGGGGAGGAAGCGCTGAGGCGGAGCGAAGAGAGCCTGAGGCGCGCGCAACGGGTGGCGCACGTCGGGAGCTGGGACTGGGACCTGGTGACGGACGAGATCCGGCGCTCGGACGAGCTCTATGCGCTCTTCGACGTCGAGCCCGGGCCCGAGCACCGGCGTCCGCTCGCGATGATGGAGCACGTCCATCCCGACGACCGCGACGCCGTGCGCGCCGCGCTCGATGGCGCGATCCACGGTCATCGACCCTATTCGATCGAGCATCGCCTGCGGCTCGATGACGGTCGCGAGCGCTACGTGGTGCAGCAGGCGGAGCCGATCGTGGAGAACGGCCGCGCCGTCCGCTTCGTCGGGACCATGCTGGACATCACCGAGCGCAAGGCCGCGGAGGAGGCCGTGCGGGCGGCGCTGGATCGGCTCCGCACGGTGCTGGCGCTGGCGCCCGTCGGCATCATCATCCTGCGCGGCCGCAACGCCGAGGAGCTCCTGGCCAACGAGCGCGCGCGGGTGCTCTTCGGCCAGAGCCCGGAGCAGGCCGGCGGCGTCGAAGCGTTCGGGGCCCAGGTGTTGACGGCGGACGCCAAACCGATCCCCTTCGACGAGCTGCCCGCGGTCCGCGCGCTCTGGAGGGGAGAGCGCACGCGCGGCCTCGAGATGCTCGTCCAGAATCCCCAGCGAGGCCTCGTGCCGATCCTCGTGAACGCCGCCCCCATCGAGCACACCCCGCTCGAGCCGACCGAGGCCGTCGTGGCGTTCGAGGACATCTCGGCCCTGAAGGAGCTGGAGCGCCTGCGCGCGGAGTGGAGCTCGCTCATCGCGCACGATCTGAGGCAGCCGATCCAGTCGATCGCGCTCAACGCGCGCATCGTGGCGGAGGCCACCACGGCGCCGGCGCTACACGAGCGGGTCCACCAGATCACCCGCGCGGTCGAGCGGCTCGATCGCATGATCGAGGACCTCCTCGACTTCTCGCGGCTCGAGGCGCAGAAGCTCCGGCTCCAGAACGTGTCCACCGCGCTCCGGTCGCTGGTGGACGAGAGCGTGGATCGCGCCCGGCTGGCCGCGCCCGATCGCGAGGTCACGCTCGAGGTGCGAGGGGAGATCCAGCCCATCGAGGCGGACCCCGTACGGATCGCCCAGGTCATGGACAACCTGCTGAGCAATGCGATCAAGTACGGTACGCCGGGGACGCCGATCGCGGTGGAGGTCCGCGCGAGCGCCGAGAGGGTGACCGTCGCGGTCACGAACGAGGGGTCGGACATCGCTCCGGATGACCTCGCGGGGCTCTTCCAGCGCTTCGCGCGCACGGAGGCGGCGAAGGAGAGCGCGATCAAGGGGCTCGGGCTCGGGCTCTACATCACGCGCGCGCTCGTCGAGGCGCACGGAGGAACGATCGAGGCCGAGAGCGGCGGCGGGCGCACCACCTTTCGCTTCTCGCTCCCCGTGCGCCGTTCCACCTGACGTCGACCGCGCTTGCGCCGAGCGGCCGGAGGTCCTCGAGGCGGGCGGAGCCCCGAGACACGTTCAGGCGACGACGGCGAGCCGGCGGCGCGGGCGCTCGTCGGGGAGGGCGTCGAACGCGCGCTGGTAGTCGCGGAAGGAGCCGCCCGCGCGCACGGCGTCGAGCAGGGCGCGGCCCTCGGGGCGACCGCCTTGGGCGAGCACCCACTCGACCCACGCCCAGCGCGCGCTGGTGGCCCTGAGATCGACGCGGCCCTTGAACCCGCGGCGCAGCCGGGCCAGCCGCTTCTCCACGACCTTGATGCCGGCGAAGGGCTGTCCGTCCAGCGGCGTGTTCCGCTTGCTGACGAAGGGGGCGATGCCGAGGCTGACCGGGACGATTCTTGGAGAGCCCGATGCCGAACTCGATCAGCTCGTCGATGTCGTCGTCGGTCTCGTCCGGCAGGCCGACCATCATGTAGAGCTTGAGCCGCTTCATCTTGTGCTCGCGGGCGAGCATCGCGGCCTTCTCGATGTGCCGCTCGCGGGCCTTGCGCTGCATCTGGTCGCGCAGCCGCTGGCTGGAGCCGTCGCTGGCGGTGGTGAGCGTGCGGTAGCCGGCGCGCTTGAGCGCGGCCACGAAGCGGTCGTTCAGCCGGTCGGGGCGGAGCGAGCTGAGGCCGACCTGGCGGCCTTGGTCGGCGAGGGTCTCGACGATCTCCGCGATCTTCGGGTGGTCGCTGACCGCGGCGCCGACCAGGCCGACCTTCTTCGCGTCGTCGGGGATGAGCTCGAGGATCCGCTCCTTGGGCACGATGCGCATGCCGCCGTTGGTGGAGCGCCGCATCACGCAGTACTGGCACTGGCGGTGGCAGCCGCGCTCGGCCTCGAGCAGGAACATGTTCGAGAGCTCGGTGTGCGGCGTGCGGATGGCGGCGTAGGCCGGCAAGAGCGCGTCGGCGCACTTGGCGTTGTCGGGCATGTCGTCGCCGTGAAGCGAGGGCACGAAGCACGACGGGATCGCGCGGGCCAACGCACGCTTGGCTTCGTCCTTGGTGGCGCAGCCGAAGATGATGTCGAGCGCCTGGTGGACGGTCTCGTCGGCCTCGCCCATGAGGACGGCGTCGGCGAAGGGCGCGAGCGGGAGCGGGTTCGAGAACGTGAGCGGCCCGCCGCAGAGCACGAAGGGGTCCGCGTCGCCGCGCTCTTCGGCCAGCGGCGGCATCCCGGCCAGGTCCAGGACCTTCACCACGCCCGCCAGCTCGAGCTCGTACGCGACCGAGAGCGCGACCACCTGAAAGTCGCTGACCGGGCGGCCGGACTCGTAGCAGAAGAGCGGGACGCGGTGGTGCGCCTCCACGTCGTCCGGCAGGAACGCGCGCTCGGCGGCCCGGCCCGGCTGCGCGTTGATGGTGCGGTAGATCTGCTGGTACCCGAGCGAGCTCATCGCGACCGAGTAGGGGCTCGGGTAGACCATGGCCACGCGCTCGGGCGCCTCCTTGAAGAGGGTGCCCACCTCGTCCGAGAGGCGTGTGCGCGCCAGCGCGCGAAGGCGATCCGCCGAAGCCATCGGGACGGAGGTAGCGCGCATCGGCCGTGGTCGCCATGACCACGCCGAGGTCGACGGGGCACTCGCGCCGCGCGGGCGTCGCCGGCGGAGAGCCCGGCACCCACCCCGGAGGCCTGGGCGGAAACTCGACGGCGACGGAAAAGCGCGAAGGCGCTCCGCGAGAATACGACGGCGCTCTGCAGAAACTCGACGGCGCTCCGCGAAAACTCGACGGCGCTCTGCGGAAACTCGACGGCGCTCTGCGGAAACTCGACGGCGCTCTGCGAAAACTCGACGGCGCTCTGTGAAAACTCGACGGCGCTCTGTGAGAACTCGACGGCGCTCTGCGAAAACTCGACGGCGCTCTGAAAGAACTCGACGGCGCTCTGCGAGAACTCGACGGCGCTCTGCGAGAACTCGACGGCGCTCTGCGAGAACTCGACGGCGCTCTGCGAGAACTCGACGGCGCTCTGCGAGAACTCGACGGCGCCCTCGAGAACTCGACGGCGCTCTGCTGGAAATGCGTTGAGCGGGCGAGCAGGTGTGCGCTACCGTGATTGGAGCGCGAGCGTCGCCCGACGCGGGCCGGAAGAGCGGCTCGATTCTCGCGTCTCGATGGGCGCGCGCGCGTACGGAGGGGAGGACGCGATGCCCGACCGCACCGGCCGGAAGGCCCACCGACTGCTCGACTTCTTGGTCGGGCTCGGCGATCCGCACGCTCGGCGGGCGCTCGAGCGCCACGGCTTCACGCAGGCCGAGCTGGACGACGGCTGGGCCCGCCTGCGCGCCCTCTCGGAGGCGCCCGTCGTCGTGCGGGAGCGGAGCACCGTCCCCAGCGAGCTCGACGACTGGGAGAACCGTTGGTTTCCCATCGTCGACGTCGTGCTGCGGACACGGCACCCCCGCGTTCACGAGGTGGTCTTTCGGAACCTGCACCAGACCGAAGGGCCCGAAGTGCTGGTGTCGGTCCGGACCCTGCTCGACCGGCTGGACGTGATTGGCCGCCCCGAGAAGAAGGGGGGGCTCGGCGAAGCGGGCCGCGAAGCGCGGGACCTCCTCGCGCGGCGCGGCCTGAGCGAGGATGCGCTCGGGCGAGCGCGCGCCCTGCTGGCCAGCCTGGAGGAGCCTCCCGCCGAGGACGCCCCGGTCGCCGACCCCGAGGCCCGCGCCCGCGCCGAGGAGCGCCTCTGGAACTGGTACCTGGAGTGGAGCGGCATCGCCCGGGCGGTGATCGAAGAGCGCAGCGTGCTGGCCTCGCTCGGCTTCCGCCGGTCGGGCCGCAAGCGCAAGGAGTGAGCGGCAGGCGCGTGGAGACGTGCGCGTGCGTCGCGGCGCCGGTGACGAGCCGGGCGGCGAGATTAGACGGGAGGACAGCGGTCGACGAAGCGCTTCGCCTTCCACCCGCCGAACGCCGCCGAGGCCACGAAGAGCGCCGCCACCCCGTAGGCCCCCGGCGGCACCGAGCCGAAGTCGTAGTCGGGGTGAAAGCGGATGACGGCGAAGTCCATCGCGGCCGGTGCGACGCCGCCCCCGGCACCCCAGCTCCTGCGGTGAGCGCGGGAGACGGGGCCACGGTCGTCCGCAGCGGCGCTGGCACGCTCCTCGCCGTCGGCGAGAGCCTCGTCCTCGAGCCCATCGGCTGACGGTGCAGATCGGGGAGACCTCGGCGCTACTCGTACGCCGAGCGTCTGCGCCTCCGACGACGACTGCGGGCCCACCGTGCACTGCTCCGCCGAAGCGATTGCGTCTGCGTCGAGCGCGCGACCTCGAACGCCGGCGGAGTCGCGTCCCGATCATTGCGAGCTTGGCGGAGGCGCTCCGAGACCGCGCTCGCCGCGTCGCTTCACCGGACCGATTCGAAGATGCGATCCCAGCGGACGTCGCCGTCGTTCGACCAGTAGATCGCGAGGGCGCGGCCCTTCACCCGCGAGCCCGGGATCATCCCGACGCGAGGGTTTCGGCTGTCGTTGCTGCGGTCGCGGTGGTCGCCCATGACGAAGATGTGCCCGGGCGGGACGGTCACCTCATCGAACGAGTCCGGCACGCTGTAGGTCGAGTGGCTGGTGTCCCAGGTGTGGTCGCCGATGCCTTCCTCGACCCACTCGCACTCGTCCTGGGCTTCCATCTGGTCGCCGCGGCAGGGCCCGACGACCCGACGGAAGGTGGGATTGCCGTTGCGGTAGACGATGTCGTCGCGCATCTCGAGCTCGTCGCCCGGCACGCCGATCACCCGCTTGACGATGTCGATGTCGTCGAAGGGGCTCCGCACGATGACCACGTCGCCCGCGTTCGGCAGGCCCCAGGTCGCCACCGCTTCGTTCGTGAAGGGCAGGAAGAGGCCGTAGAGGAACTTCGCCACGACCACGCGGTCGCCGTTGAGGAGCGTGGGCTCCATCGACGGGCCGTCGATCTCGAAGGCCTCGAAGAGGACGATGCGGATGAAGAGCGCCAGGAGGATGGCGCCGCCGATCGTCTTGATGTTCGCTTTGGTGCGATCCCAGCGCTCGTCGGAGGTCTCCCTCGCGCGCTCGGACTCTTTGGGGTTGTCTCGCGAGGCAGAGCCGCTCATCCGTGCACCGTCGGGCCGAGGGGGAGACGATCGACGACCGCCGCCTCGCGTTCGGCGAGCTGGGTCAGGCGGGAGCGGGCGTCGTCGAAGCCGAAGCGGTCTTCGGCGAGGCGGCTGAAGAGCCGGTAGTGCCGCGCTTCGCTCTCCATGAGCCCGCGGTAGAAGCTCCGCAGATCCGCGTCCCGGAGGTGCTCGGCCAGGAGCGAGAAGCGCTCGCACGAGCGGCCCTCGACGAGGGCGGAGATCAGGAGGCGGTCGAGAAGCACGGGGTGATCGCGGTGGTCTTCGCGCGCAGCGTTGCGCAGGGCCACGACGTAGCCGTCCGAGGCCGGAATGGCAAGCGTGTTGCCGCGGCCCTCGATCCGCCGGTGAACCAGGTCGAAGTGCCCCGTCTCTTCTTTGGCCAAGGCCAGCAGGGGGGCGACGATCTCGGGCGCCTCTCCGCCGAAGCGGCCGACCAGCGAGAGCGCCGAATGCGCGGCTTTGAGCTCGCAGTGGGCGTGGTCGGAGAGGAGCCGGTCGAGCTGGCCTTCGACGGCCTCCACCCAGCACGATTCGGTCGGTCGGAGCAATCCCAACATGGATCGGACCGACCTCCAGCCGGCGCGGAACGCTAGAATTCGCGCACCCCTTGGTCAAGCGACGCCCATCCCGAGCGAGATGGCCGCGTCAGAGCAGGAAGAGGAGCGACGTCGCCAGCGAGAAGGTGAAGCAGCAGAGCACCATCGCGGCGAAGAGGAGCACGGCCTTGAGCAGGAGGGCGCTCCGCAAGAGGCCGAAGCCCTGGATCAGGAAGGGGCCCACCGCGCGCCCTCGCCGCGCAGCGCGATGGAAGGTCACGGCCGCGGCCAGGAGCCACACCGAGAGCGCGCTGGCCAGGATGCCGACGACGACGTGCGCCACCTTCCCCTCGCCGGTGAAGTAGCTCAGCCCCGTCAGGGCGCCGATCGTCATCGTCATGAGGCCGGTGAGCCCGATCCGATCGGCCCAGCGAGCGCACCAAGCGCAGCTCCACCGGGTCGAACGTGACCCGCTCGACCGGCAGCCTGGGCGGCGTGGTCGGAATCCGGTGCGGGTGGCGAGCTGACCCGCGGGAGCGCGTCCTCGTCGTCCTGCTCGAACACGAGCTGCAGGCGGAGCCGCGCCGAGGTGGTCATCTGCGTCAGGCCCGGCGGTCGCGCCTCGGGCTCGCTCTTCGGGCTCGAGGTCGGCGGTCGCAGCGCGCGCGCGTTCTCGGGCTCCTCGGGCGGAAGCGACTTGCGGCGCGCCTCGCTCTTCGCGACGGGCAGGCCGGTCGGGCGCGCTTCGCCCGTCGGGCGATCCGCCTCGGTGAGGCCGGGATCCGAGCGCGCTTCGCCGCGGTCGTCGGACACGTCAGGCACCCCACCCGAGGATCGTCGCCGCGTAGACGGCCGCCGCGGCGGTGGCCATCACGAGCGACTCCAGCACGAAGTAGTTGCGGAGCTTGCGGAGCGCGGCGTCGAGGAAGTGCCCGTCCCGCTCGTCCTCCTGGGTCACCGTCTCGAGATCCTCCGCCGCCGAGACCAGCAGCGTTCCACCGCGGAAGAACGCGAGCGTGAAGGCGACTACGGCGGCCACGGTCAGGCCGATCGCGGTCCGTGACACCTCGCCGATGCTCACCAGTGGTGGATCGCTCGCGGCGCCCGCCGCCGGCTCGAGGACGTCGGCGGCCGTGACCAGCGCCGCCACGCCCAGCAGCATCACGAAGATGAACGTCGCGCCGACGATCTGGAAGCGGCCGAGCAGACCGAGCCATCGCGCGAGCTCGGAGACGACTCGCTGCTCGCGCTTGTCGAAGGCGATGCTGGACAGGGATCGCATGCGGTACCGGGACGCAGCGTCAGTGCGGCCGATTCATTGTACCAGCCCGCGGGTGCGTCGCCGTAGGGGCAACGCGGACGGGGGCGATCGGGCTCCTCGGGGCGGGGCCAGGTCGGCGGGCGCGGGAGATCGACTCGGGGCCGCGCTTCAGCGCGGGAGCACGGCGTCGGAGGGGCGTACGTAGAGCGGCTCGAGCGCGGCCCGGTCGTCGGCGCCACGCGCTTGGAAGCAGGCCTCGGCCTCCATCGCGATCACGGCGGCGCGCGGGGCGTCGAAGAGGGGTGGCAGGATCTCCGCCGGCGCCAGGGCCTCGATGAGCTCCGGGTAGCGACGCAAGCCCGAGCCGACGAGGACGAGGGGCTGGTCGGTCAGCTCGCGGACCCGGGCGGCGGCCTCCGCCGGCGGGGCGTGGATGGGCCCGAGCCGCTCCACCGTCCCGGCCGAGTTGCCGGCCGGCGGGCGCTCGTGGACCGACAGGTAGACCTCGCCCTTGTGCGCATCGACGATCGGGACCACCAAGCGGCCGGGCGCCGCCCGCGCGATTGCCGTCAGCGAGACCACGCCCATCAGCGGACGGTCGAGCGCGATGGCGAGGCCTTTGGCCGTGGCGACGCCGATCCGCGTGCCGGTGAACGATCCCGGTCCGATGCCGGTCGCCAGCAGATCGATGTCGGCGCGCGCCAGCCCCGCGTGCGAGAGCGCCTCTTCGATCAGCGGGAGGAGCGTCTCGCCGTGGCGCGCCCGGACCCGCGCGGCGATCTCCGAGCGGAGCTCCGATTCCACCACCACCGCGACCGAGCCGAGCTCGGTCGAAGTGTCCATCGCCAGCACGCGCACGCGGTCAATCTCGGGTGAGCTCGCGAGGGCGAAGCTCAGACCGCGTCGTAGAGGCGCTCGTAGAGGTACGCGGCGCGCTCCCAGCCGTGATCGGTCCGCATGGCGCGGGCTCGCACCTTCTCGAACGCCGGGCGGCGATCGTAGGCGGCCGTGGCGCGCTGCAGGCCGGCCAGCACCTCCTCGTCGCTCCCCGCGCCGTAGAGGAAGCCGGTGCCGGTCGCGAGCTTGGCGTCGCAGTCCACCACCGAGTCCGCTATCGCGCCCGTGGCCGGACCGATCGGCAGCGCCCCGTAGCGGTGTGCCCGCATCTGCAGCGACCCGCCGGGCGGCTGCTTCGGCGGCACCAGCACCAGATCGCTGGCGGCGAGCGTGCGGTGTACCAGCGAGTCCGTGGCGTCGACCTGCACGCTGAGGCGATCGGGCCAGCGGCGCGCGTGCTCGACCATCACGGTCCGCAGCGATTCGTCGGCCGGCTCGGCGTCGGCGACGATCACCACCTGCACGTCGTTGTGCATGACGCGGCTGATGATCCGCGGCAGCGCGTCCAGCCCGCTCGAGGGGTCGAGGGCGCCCAGCACACCGATCAGCGGCACGTCGTCGCGGACCGGAAGCCCCAGCGCGTGCTGCAGCCCCGCCTTGCTGCGCCGCTTGCCCGAGAGATCCATCGGGTCGAAGCGGGACTCGAGCTGCGCGTCGGTGGCCGGATTCCACACCGCCACGTCGACGCCGCCGACGATGCCGGAGAGCTCCTTCTGCCGGCTCTCGAAGACGCCCTCCAGCCCGCCGGCGCCGCCCTCGCGGGTCAGCTCGCGCGCGTAGGTGGACGACACGGTCGTCACGCGGTCCGCCTCCAGCACGCCGCCCTTGAGCAGGCAGGTCTTGCCGTAGAACTCCAGCCCGTCGATGCCGAAGAGCTCCCGCGGCAGCCCGAGCTGCTCGACCAGGCCGCGGTCGAAGATGCCCTTCTGCTCCACGTCGTGGACGGTGAGCAGCGTCGGGACCTCGAGCTCCTCCTCGCCGATCAAGACGGGCACGAGCGCGGTCTGCCAGCCGTGGCAGTGCAGCACGTCGAAGCCCTTCTCGTCGCTGCGAGCGACCTCGATGGCGGCCTTGCTGAAGGCGCCGAAGCGCAGCCCGTCCTCCGGATCGGCGCCGGTCGGCAGGGCGGTGCAGGACCGGAAGAGCTCCTCGTGGCCGAGGAAGAGGAGATCCACGCCGGCCGCGGTGCGCGCGTCGTAGACCTCGAAGGCGTAGCTCCGATCGGCGCCGAGCTGGACCTTCACCTTGCGCAGGCGCCGGGCGAGGCCGCGCGCGGCCGGGTCCATGAAGCCGTAGAGGGGAGAGAGGATGGTGACGTCGTGGCCGCGGCCCTTGAGGGCCTTGGGCAGCGCCCAGCACGCGTCGCCGGTCGAGCCGGCGCCGCTGTAGTGGGTGACCTCGGGAGTAACGAAGAGCAAACGCATGAGCGCGCGAACATACACCGCACCCCCCGGGCGGTGCCAGGCGAGCGCGTCGAAGGGGGATCGGGGGCGCTGCCGGAGCGCCCTGATCGCGTCCGCGGTCGGCCCCTCCTCGACGATGCGCGCTGGGTCGCGGCCGATTCCGCGCTTGCCATGCGCCGCTCGGTCTCGGGTCCGAGATCGAGTCGCGAGCGCAACCCCCGCGGCCTCTCGGGCTCGGGGCCGGCGCGCGGGAGGCGATGTACTATGCTCGGCCGTCCATGAACCGGCGCACCCTCCTCTGGCTCTCGACGGCGCT
Organism: uncultured Pseudomonadota bacterium; assembly: GCA_963832725.1. GTDB lineage: Bacteria > Myxococcota_A > Polyangia > Polyangiales > Sandaracinaceae > JAEZBP01. Next base: position 1,210,558 of record CAWHVG010000001.1, on the reverse strand, counting down.
CGTGCTCGGCGTCGCCATCTGGGCCGCGTTCTGGTGGAAGGGCCGGGAGAGCGATCTGGCGCGGCGCGACGAGGAAGCGCAGGCCCAGGAGCGGGACGCGCGCCGCGAGGCTCGGCGAACGCGGCTCCGCGAGGAGAGCGGGCAGCTGATGCCGGAGCTGCTGGAGGGGACCTACCTCGGCATGAGCCTCGACGACGCGCGCGCCGCGCGGCCGGGGATGGCGCCGGCGGTGGGCGCCGACAACCCGGAGGAGCGGGACAAAGTCGTCTTCGAGGAGCGTTTCCCGAACGGCGCCCGCGCGATGTACGTCTTCGATTGGGACAGCGACCGGCTGCAGCGCGTGCAGGTGCTGAGCCTGCTCCCGAGCGTGGACGCGTTGCCGGCGCACCTGTCGGCGATGAACACGCAGTACGGCTCGCCCACCGGCGTCTGGGACTGCCCGGACACGGGCGGCGTCCCCACCCGCCGCTTCACCTGGCGGCACGGGGCGACGACCGTCAGCGACGTGATGCTCGTGTACGGCGGCCGGGTCTCGGTCACGCTCTACGTGGCGCCGAGCGCGGTCATCGGCCGTTCGCTGCGGATGGGCCACTGTCATCCGATTCGAGAGCCGCGAGCAGCTCGACGTGTTCCCCGTGGCCACGCCCGAGCAGATGCAGGGAGCCGGCGGGGGGCGCTGAAGGGCCGTCGAGGGAGCTCCCGTCGTTTCGCGCCGAAACCCGCTCGCCGTTCGGAATGCGGGTCGAACATGGCGGCGCGGGTACTACGTTCGAGAGGTCGCTCGGGCCGCGCTCTCCGGCCGAGCGGGGGTGCCCCGATGTCCGAGCCCTCACCAGACGCCGCGGCGGTCCATCACGCCACCCTCCCGCCCGATGCGAAGCGCAGGCGTCGGTCGCGGCTCAAGGCGCTGGGGCGGATCGTCCTCTTGGCGCTCGGCGTGATCGCGATCGTCGGCCTCGTGACCGACGCCGGGCCGGCGGCCGTGGGCGCGGTGCTGAAGCGGGCGGCGATCTACCTGCCGCTGGTGGTCGTTTGCGAGCTCGGCTTCGTCGGCGTGGACATCTTCTCGCTCCGCTACCTCTATGGCGAGCGCGCGCGGGGCGTGCCGATCCGGGTGTGGCTGCGGAGCGCGATCGTGGCGTACGGCGTCATGATCTTCTTGCCAGCGGGGCGCACCGGCGCCGAGGTCGTGCGCGCCGCCAATCTCGCGCCTCACGTCGGGGTGCCGCGCGCGGCGGCGGCGGCGACGGCGTTGCAGGGCTCGGTCCTCCTCGGCAACACGCTCGTCTCGCTCGTCTGTTACGTGGCCGTGCTCGCCGCTGCGCCGAGCTCGATGCTCGGATGGCTGGTCGTCGGCAACGCCGTCGTCACCTTCGTGATCGGCGGCGCGATCCTCTTCGGCGCGCGCCACTCGCGGGTCGGCGGCTGGCTCGGGCGTCGCATCGCCGCGCTGGCCGCGCACGGGACGCGCTTCGACGAGTCGCTGCGGGAGCTTCCGGCGCCCCACGTTCCGGTGGCCCTCTCGTTCCTCGGCCGTCTGTTCCAGACCGTCGAGTACGGCGTCATCCTGGTGGCGGTCGGCGCCACCCTGACCGGCCTCGGACCCTTCGTGGCCCAGGCCATCTCGCTGGTGGCGGCGGGCGTCGGCGACATGGTGCCGAACCAGCTCGGCGTCAGCGAGGGCGCGTACCGCCTCTTCGCGACCACGCTCGGGCTCGCGGACGCGGTCGCGGCGGCCATCTCGATCGCGCTGGTCCAGCGCATCTGCCAGTTCTCGCTCGCCGGCGCGAGCGTCCTGATCGGCGCGCTCTGGAAGCCCGCGACCGCCCCGCGCCCCTCGAGCTCGCCGCATCCGTAGCGGATCCGTCGAAGAGCCTCGCTCCCGGGCTGTCGGGCAGGACGACCCGTCTCTGCGCCCGTTCCTCTTCACGAAAGCTGGAGCGTTCGCTCGTCGGCCCAGCCGAGATCCGAGGGGGCGCGCCCCGGGATCCTTCGGGCTCGGCACACCCGCGGACTGCCGGTCCGGATGGTTCAGGGCGCATCGTCCCGGTCGACGCTCGCTCCGGTGACGGATAGCATGCGGCGATGGCCAACCGGTTCAGCGTGGTGGTGAGCGTGCTCCTCTTGGCGGCGTGCGGCGGAGACGACGAGCAGCCCGCGCCGCAGGCGGCGGCGTCGCAGGCGGAGACGCCCGCGCCGGCAGCGCCCGCGCCCGAGCCGCCGCCGGACGAGGCGTGCGCGCGGGTCATCGTGGTGGCATGGCAGGGCGCCGTCGCCGCTTCGGACTCCATCACCCGCAGCGAGCACGAGGCGCGGGTGCGGGCCGAAGCCATCCGAGCGCGGCTCGATGCTGGCGAGGACTTCGCGCTCATCGCCCACAGCGACTCGGACGCCAGCTCCACCGGTCCGCGCGGCGGGTTGCTCGGCACCTACACGCACGAGGATTGGCCGGCCGTGCACGAGCCCATCCGCGACGCCGTCTTCGCGCTGCAGGTGCACCAGACCAGCGACATCCTGCACGCGCCCTACGGGTGGGTAATCGCACGTCGCTGCGAGGTCCAGAAGGTCCACACCCGCCACATCCTGGTGCGCTACCGAGGCGCTAGGAACGCGCCGGACGACGTGACGCGGACGCGCGCCGAGGCCAGGGCGCTGGCCGAGCAAATCCGCGCGCAGGTCATCGCGCCGGACGCCGACTTCGCGGCCATCGCGCGCGAGCGCAGCGAGGACGGGAGCGCGTCGGAGGGTGGTGATCTGGGCAGCCTCGGTCGCGGCCGTCTCGCGCCCGAGTACGAACGCGCCGCGTTCGCGCTCTCGCCCGGACAAATCAGCTCGGTCGTGGAGACCGCGTTCGGCTTCCACATCATCCAGCGGCTGCCCGACGACTCGTAGAGGCAGCGATTCCGTGCCCGTCGAAGAACCTCGTCCCAGGCTTGCCCATGACCGACACGACCCCCGAGTCCCGAGAAGCCCTCTTCCAGCTGCTCCAGGAGCTGGCCGCTGCCGGCGCGCCGCCTCCGTCCCGGCTGGCGGCGGCGCGCGACGCGATCGAGCGCGGACACCTCGGCCCACCCGAGGAGGCGTTCGTGCCGGACGGGGACGGCCGCTCGATCCCGCTGATCGTGTGGGCCGTCGCGTGGGAGGACCGCGAGCTGCTCGAGCAGCTCCTCGCGCGGGGTGCGGTGATCGACGCGGGGGCCGGCGAGGGAGGGAGCGCGCTCCACGAGGCCGTCGCGCGCGGCGACCTCGCGCTGACCGAGCTCTTGCTCGACCGAGGCGCCAGCCCGCTCGCCCTCCGGCGCGACGGTGAGTCGGTGCTGAGGGTCGCTCACCGGCACGGGCGCGGCGCGCTCTTCGAATCGGATCCGCCGCGCCGCGCGGGAGGCCGGCGCTGGCCTCGGCAGCGCTCGGTCGGGACTGGCCTGCGCGCCGGGGGAGCGCCGCTACGCCGTGAGGACCGATCGCGGGATCGACGCCCTCCGCAGCGCCGTCGACGGACGCGGCTCGCTCGATCTGGTCCTCGTCGAGTCCGACCTGAAGGCCACCGCCCGCGCTCTCGCCAGCCTGGTCGACGCGCCTCGCCGGGAGGCGGACGTCGCCGCGCGCCCGGTGGAGGACGCCCACCGCCTGCTCGTCGCGTTTCGCCTCCGCGCCATCGATTGGACCATCGTCCCCTTCGTCTTCGAGCCCGGTTCGCCGTGGAACGTCGAGCACGTCTCGGAGCTGGCGGCCGCCGGTCAGGATGTCTCTGCGATGGCGCGGGCGATCGCCGGCGAGACGGGGAGCCGCGTGCTCCACCTGCGGCACGACGGGTACACGATCTACGCGGCGCACGGCAGCATCGAGACGCGGCCCGCGGACGCGATGGACGAGGAGCTGAGCGCGCTCGGCGTGCTGGTCCCGCCCTTGCGGGTTCGGAGCGACGGCCTGCACGTCCAGCTCGAGCTTTTCGGGATCGAGCCGGCCGACGTGGAGCGGGTCGACGTCGTGGTCCTCCGCGAGCTGGGCGATCCGGCGGTCGATCGTGGCGTCGCGCCCGCCTCGGCGCCGGCCCTGGTCGGTGTGCCGGCGGTGCTCTCGCCGGACGCGCCCGCGTTGGTGCAGACGCCGCCGCCCGTGAGCGCGTCGCTCGGCCCGGAGCCCAGCGAGGCCCCGCCGCTGGTCCGCGAGCCGCCGCCGATCGTCGAGCCGAGCGGGCCGGCCGCGAGCGAGGCCGAGCCGCTGGTCCGCGAGCCGCCGCCGCTGGTCGACGTGCCGGACGCGCCCACGCCGCCTCCGGACGCGCCGCCTCCGGTCGCCGAGCCGCCGCTGGTCACCGCGCCGCGCAAGAGTGAGGCCCCGCCGCTGGTGCATCCGCCGCCGGCCGCGTCGCCGCCGGATGAACCGCCCTCGACGCCGGGCTCGTCCGACGACGGGTGAGGCTTTCGTGCGCGTAGGCTCGCGGTGCCTCTGTGCGCGGCGGGCGATCGGCGCTCCGGCGAACGCCGGACTTTCCGAGCGGGGGCGAGGCCGACATACTGCGGCCCCCGCATGGCAGAGCGCGTCGAAACCTCGAGCCGCGAGAAGAGGCGCCCCGGCGTGTTCTCGCTGGAGCTGCTCGACAACCGCTACCCGGCGCTGCACGGGCTGCGCGTGCTCGCGATCCTGAGCGTCATTCAGTACCACGTCACCTGGGTCTTCTCCGGCGAGCAGGGCATCGAGCTCGACGGCGACTTCAAGGACGCGTCCCTCTCGATCTTCTTCGGGATGGACCTCTTCTTCGTCCTCAGCGGCTTTCTGATCGGCTCGATCCTGCTGCGCTCGATCGACCGCGACGGCTCCCAGCACGTCCGGCGCTTCTACCTGCGGCGCATCTTCCGCACCTTCCCGCCCTACTGGGTGGTGCTGACCTTCCTGGCCGTCGTCTGGCCGCTCACCGCTGATCAGCGCGCGCACCTGCCCTACGAGTACCTCTACCTCACGAACGCGATGCCCCTGGCGCGACCCGAGATCGTGATGTTCTGGGGGTGGTCGCTCAGTCTGGAAGAGCAGTTCTATCTGACCGTCCCGATCCTTTTTTTCCTGCTCCAGCGCTTCGCGACCGACCGGGCGCGCGTGATCTTCCTGACGGTGCTGGCGCTCGTCCCGCTCGGGATCCGCCTCTTCATGCTCTACCGCTACGCGCCCTGGAGCGACTTCGACCTCTACGATCAGCTCTACTTCCGCACGCCCACCCGCTACGACCCGATCGTCGCCGGCATCATCCTGGCCATCGTCGAAGCGCGTTGGGGCGAGCGCATCGGCGCCTGGCTGAAGGACCCCTTCCATCGCGCGCTGGTGGCGCTGCCCTCCCTCGCCTGCCTGTGGATCCTCCTCCGACCCACGATGTTCGGCGACGATGCCGAGCAGCTCGTCCACGTGTTCGCGTGGGGGACGCTGACGAGCATCATGTGGCTCGGCGCGCTCGTGCTGATCCTGCACCGCGACGGTTTCGTCCAGCGGACGCTCTCCGCGCCGATCTGGCGGAAGCTCGCGACGCTCGGCTACGGCGTCTACCTGGTCCACATCCCGGTCATCGACCACCTCGTCGTCCCGGCCGCCCACGAGCTCGAGGGGCACGTCTCGATGTGGATCGTATGGCCGGGCGCGCTGGTCGTGGTGACGCTCGTGTCGTTCCTGATCGCGTACGTGCTCCACGTGCTGGTCGAGAAGCCGTCGCTGCGGATCCGCTCGAGGCTCGCCGCGTGAGCCCTCAGGTCGGATCGAGCGGCCGCCCGAAGCCGATCGGAGGCGGCGTCGCTTCGAGGAAGCCGTCCTTCGTCTCGTGGACCCAGACGAGCTCGTCGAGATCGCGGTCGAACTCGTAGCGCACCACGTGCGGGCGGTCCTCCCCCATGTCCACGACCGTGGCGCGCATCCCGGATGCCTCGTAGGTGCGCCCCTCGACGACCGAGCTGGCCACGTCGAGGAAGAGGTTCCCTTCGCCGACCGGCACCTCGCTCGCGTCGGAGCCCGTCATCAGCTCTATCGTGCGCGGTCCGCGGCGGAGCATCAGCACGTGCCCCGTCTGGGCCAGCACCCAGTAGCGATGGGGCGGCGCGCCGTTCGCCGAGAGCGCGAAGGGCGTGAAGTGCGCCGCGCCGCCGCCGCGGACGACCACCACGTCCGCCTCCTCGATCGAAAGGCCGTCCTGCGAGAGCCGGTCTCGGAGCGAGCGGACCTGCAGCGCGAACTGTTCCGACGACCCGAGGTAGTGCCGGCTCATCAAGAACGCCGTCCCGGGTCCGTGGACCAGGTGGGCGAACGCGAGGGCAATCGTGATCCACGAGAAGAGCTCGGCGCCGCGGCGGGGAGGGCGGTCGCTCTCGCGCGACACGAACCATGCGTGATCCAGGATCAGCCCGATCGCAGGGGCGACCCCGAGCATGCTGGCGCCCAAGAGCCGCGGGGTCGGCACCACCGCCAGCACCGGCAGGAGCGAGATGCACGAGCCGATCAGCAGCCACGCCACGTCGCGGCGAAGTTTCTCGGGCGCGTCCTCGAGCGCGCGGCGCAGCGCGAAGCCGATCAGCGCTGCCAGCGCGGCCGCGCCGAGGAGCACGGCCCAGGTGGGCGAGGACCAGGTGATCGTGTCGGGGTCGAGCGCCAGCCATCCCTCGGCGAGGAGAATGGCGAAGCGGCGCGGCGCGAAGTAGGCGAAGATCCTCGGAACGCGCAGGGGATCCGCGTAGAAGCCCGAGCCGTAGGAGCCGTAGTGGAGCGCCGTGCGGACGGCCAGGTAGGCGGCGGCGGGCACCGCGAACGTGAGCATGCGGAGCGCGCGGGGTCCTAGATGTGCTCGGCGGAAATCGCAACGCGCTTCGCGGGCGGGACGGGGCCCGTCTGCGGCCCGGTCCTCCTCGGCGATACTCGGCATCGCCTCGTCGGCCCGAGCCACAGCTGGACCCCGTCGCGGCTCCGCGATCCGGTCACGATTTCCGCCTCTCACATCTGCCGGCTCGCGGCGGCGCACCAGCTCCATGGCCAGCACGTAGCCTCCGACGCAGAGCCCGTACTCGCCCGCGAAGACCGAGAGCCCGAAGAGGAGCGTGGCCAGCGCGCCGGCGCGGAGGTCGAAGCGCTCTCGCCAGCGCAGGTGGGCGAGCAGCCCCAGCACCCCGAGCGCGAGGGAGAGCAGGGCGTCGCGGTTGGCCAGCCAGCCGAGGGGCATCGCGTGGCAAGGCGCGAGCGCGAAGATCAGGGTCCCCATCGCGGCGGCGCGCTTCGGCACGGTCCGCCGGAAGAGCGCGCGGGCGGCGAGCACGGCGGCGGCCCACCAGAGGAAGGAGTGCAGGTGGCCGAGGGCCGCGTTGCTGGGGAAGAGCTGCGCGTCGAGCCAGAGGAGCCCGCTCGAGAGCGGGCGAAAGAAGCGGATCGTGAGCCCCTCGTGGGTCCACCAGGGCAGCAGCCCGTGCTGCAACAGCGCCGCGCGGTCGGAGTCGTCGACGAACGCGTAGAGGTCCAGCGGGCTGCGCGGAACGGGGAACCCTCCCCGGAGCATCGCCGCGTGGAGGAAGTCGTCGAGGAGGAAGCCCGTGGTCAGCGCCGGGAGGAAGACCAGGGCCCCCGCGGCCACGAGCAGCCCGGTGCGGGCGGCCGGAGAGAGCCTCTCCAGCCACGCGAAAGGCTCGATGCGGCGCGGCTTGGAGCCGGCGGGGTCGGAGTGGAGCGAGAGGTCACTCATACGATCGTGCCTGTGGAGACTTGCAGAGCTGCCCCAGGTCCCGCTAGTGTGTTCGACACCACGGTGACACGTTCAACGACATTCGCACTGCTGCTTGCCGCTCTCGCCGTGCCGCTCGGCGCCATGGGGTGTGCTTCGGGCAGCGATACTCCCGACTCCGGCGCCCTCATCCCGCAGGTCGACGCGGGGCACACGTACAACTTCGACTCGGGGGCACCGACGATCCACGACTCGGGGCCGCCTCCCGGCCACGACGCGGGCGGGTTCCACCCGGTCGTCGATGCGGGGCACACGACCGTGCACGACGCCGGGGGAGGCGCGACGTGCGTCCCGACCTGCTCGTCGAACACGGACTGCCAAACGAGCTGCCCGACCTTCACGTCGGCCGTGACCTGCTGCGATTCGTCGAGCCACACGTGCTACATGTACACGGGCAGCATGTGCCCCGCGTCCGGAGGGACCTCCGACGGCGGCGCTGCGTACTGAGCTGCGATGTACTGAGCTGCGATGTACTGACCCGAGACCCAGGGCCTCTCCGAACGGCGCGCCTCTCTGCGGGGTGCGCCGTTTCTCGTCGTGAGGCTCGAATCGGGCGGCCGCAACGCCAGTCACGGACTCGGTCCCGCTTCAGCGGTTTCGCCGGCGCGCCTTCCTGGCTGCCTTCCGCTTCTTCTTCGCGCGGCCGGACCCGCTCTTGGCCTTGCGCGAGGGCGCTTCGTCGCCGGGCAGCGGTAACGAGCGGGGAGCGGCCTCGCCGATGCTTTGCATCGACTCGTCCGAGCGCCTTGCCCTGAAACGCCGGTCCGGCGCCATCTCCTCCTCAGCTCGAGCGTGCGAGGACACCATCGAGGAAGCGATCGCGGGCGTCGGCGAGCTTGGGTGACTTGATCTTGCGCCGGATGGTCGTGGCCGCGGCGTGGCGGTCGTCGGGTCCCAGCGCTTCGAGCTCGGCGGTCCACTCGGCTTCGAGCTCTGCCAAGAGCTCCCGTTGGGTGCCCTGGAAGGACGCCAAGAGGTTCCGCAGCGCCTCGAGCACTTCCGCGCCGACCTGCGCCGCCGCCTCGAGCGACGCGAGCTCCGAGAGGGCCACCAGCGTCGCCCGCGCGATCGCGGGATCACCTCCTCGCGCGATCGCCTCCCGGTTCGCGTTCATGAACGCGTGTCGCGCGACCAGCTCTCCGGCCGAGAGCGAGGTGTCCCGAGCGGACTCCACCCGCACGAAAGCGACCACCATGGGCCGGACGAGCAGCAAGAGCACGCGCCGCGGAACGCTCAGCGTCGGCTGAAGAGTCTCGAGCAGCCGCTCCGCGACCGGCGCGTCGCCGAAGACCGTCTGGAGATCCCGGAGACTCTCCGCGCCCTCGACGAGCGCTTCGCCCGCCTTCACCGCGTCTCCCGGGCGTGCCAGCACCTCGCGCCCGGACGCGAACCGGTAGGTCACGCTGCCGTACTCCGTGGCGATGCTCAGCCGATCGCCGCCCACCTGCTCGACTGTCCCGTCGTTCATCGCCAGCACCCGCGCGGGGCCGGGCACGTAGAGCTCCAGCGTATCGACGAGCCGGCGAAGCTCCGGCTCCGCCAGCCCCTCGATGGCCGCGGCGAGCGTGCGAGCGGCCTCGACGCCGGGGGCCTCCTCCGACGGCTCACCCCAGCAGCGCGGGCAGACCTCACCGAGGTCACACGCGCACAGGAGCGGTGGGCTCGCATCGTCGGAGCAGGGAGCCGGCGCGAGCCGCGCCCGCCCGACGGCCGCGCGAACCCCGTTCACGAGCTCGGCGCGCAGCGTGGCGACGTCACCGCTCGCACCGGGGGCCGGCTGCACGCTCTCCGGCGGCGCCGGCGCGGGAGTCCGCGCGTCGAAGGCGACGGGGAACCCTTCGAGGTTCGGGAACCGCCCGCCGTTGCGCAGAGAGAAGTTGCCGCTCTCTTCCAGCGTCCATTCGCCGCGCTCGAGGCTCGACACGAAGTGCGCGAGCCATGTGTCGAGATCCGGGGCCACGACGAAACGGTCCGGCGAGTCGTGCCAGAACTCGAGGATCTGCCCCTCGGCGCCGGTGAACGACCCGTCGGTGTCCACGCAGGTCAAATCCCCCGCGCCGTTGGTCAGAAACGGGATCCAGCGTGCCGACCACCACTGGGGACGGTCGTCTCCCCACTCGTGCCGCTCCTGCATCTCGCTCAACATCGCCCAGGCCTCTCTCGCGCCCTCCAGCGACATGAAGCACCGGTTGTGAAGCAGCGGCGGTGACGCGAGGCTCGTCTGGCCGTCGCGCCAGGCGTAGAGCGCGCGCAGCGCGGCAGGGAGCGGAAACCCGAGGGTGCGCTCCCACTCGTCGAGCGCCTCCTCGCTCGCCCCCGGCTGCAGGGACTCGCAGACTTCGGGACGATTCGCGAGGAGCCAGGCCTCGAGGCGGAATCAACCTGCCGGGGGGCATGCCCCTCGTTGTACTCGAAGGATCCCTGTGCGTCCGGTCCTCCTCGGAAATGCGAGGAGCTTCGCTCGTCGGCCCGAACACCCGGCCGGGCCGTCGAACGCCGATGGGGCCGCGGCGGCTCGGGCGGGGTCACGGCCTCGGCTTGACGGGAGGGGGCAGAGGGCGCCTCATTCATCGTCGTCCGCGCGCGAGGACACGGGTCTCCGTGGCCATGCGTAGGACGCGGCTTCCGAAGCGCAGTACATCAGAGGTTCCGTCCCATGGTTCGTGTCTCCTCCTCGATCCTCACAATCCTCGCCATCTTCAGCATGCTCGCCCTGACAGCTTGCGGCGGCTCGGGCGCGCCGGCCGATGGCGGGTCGTCCGGCGTCGACGCCGGCAGGCGTCTGGACGCTGGCTCTTCCGACGCTGGCCCTCCGGACGCCGACGTGCCGCCCTGCACCTCGGACTCGGACTGCGACGACGGCTTGTACTGCACGGGGGTCGAGCGCTGCATCGTGGGCGCGCCGGGAACGGACGCGCGCGGGTGTGCGGTGCTCTCGACGCCCTGCCCGGCGGCCAGCGTGTGCGACGAGGCCATGCACCGCTGCCTGACGAACTGCAGCGCCGACCGGGACGCCGACGGAGACGGGCACGACTCGGTCGACTGCGGCGGCGATGATTGCGACGACTCGGACCCGAACCGCTATCCGGGCAACGAGGAGGTCTGCGACACCGCCGACCACGACGAGGACTGCGACCCGATGACCTTCGGCGCGCGGGACACCGACGGAGACGGCTCGTTCGACGATCGCTGCTGCAACGTGGACGACGCGGGCATGCGCTACTGCGGTGACGACTGCGACGACACCATGAGCTCCATCCACCCAGGCCAGGTCGAGATCTGCGACGGGCTGGACCAAGACTGTGACGGGATGATCGACGAGGGCGCCGCCATGGGCACCTACTACCCCGACTGTGACGGAGACGGGTACGGTGACTCCACGGAGTCGTCGGTGATGGGCTGCGCGCCCGCCGAGCCGCCCACGTCGTGCGGCGGCATCGTCACGGCGACCTGGGCACCGATCGGCACCGACTGCGACGACACGCGCTCGGCCGTGCACCCGACCGCCGCGGAGCTCTGCAACGGGCGGGACGACGACTGCAACGGCGCGTTCGACGGCCCGGGCGAGGACGATGACGGCGACGGCTACGCGGACGCGACGTGCGGCGGCGACGACTGCGACGACGACTGCGCGAGCTGCCATCCGGGCGGCGGTCCCGAGCTCTGCGACGGTCGCGACCAGGACTGCGACACGATGATCGACGAGGGCATCGATCCTTCCCTCGAGACGACCTACTACCACGACGCCGATCACGACGGAGTCGGCGACTCGACCACCGCGAGGTTGGCCTGTGTGCCGCCGGGCGCTCACTGGGTCACGGCCGCCGCGGACTGCAACGATGCCGAGCCGCTGACCGGCGCGTGCGCGGCGCCCATGCACTGCACGACCGACCACGTGTGCGGGTGCGAGGCGTCCATCTGGAACAACGCCGACTACCTGGACCTCGAGACCGGCGCCGTGTCGCGGGGCCACTCGAACAGTGCCAGCGACATCTACGACTACAACGGCACCCTCTCGCAGCAGTACGTCCACGTCCAGACCGGCGTGAGTCTCCGGCACTACTCGACGACCCGTTACGTGGACGTCGACGCGTCGTACACCTCGGGGCTCAGCGCGATGAGCGACACCCAGCCGTTCACCTCCGACGCGGTGATCGTCATCCACACCGGCTCCGGCCACTTCTTCAAGCTCGCCTACCCGAGCTACATCGCCTACGACGGGGCCATGGCGCTCCACTTCACCTACGCGCCGATCGGCGGCGCCCCGGCGGGCTTCGCCTGCATGATGTGATGGCGGCGCTCCCTCCGTGACCGGCGCCGGGCAGCAGCCTTCGAGGGCCGAGCTCAGCTCGCGGCGACGAGGCGGTTCGCGGGGACGAGGCCCGCGCGACCCCACGGGACCTCGACGCGGCGCTCCTCGCGCCAACGCCGGTACGCGATGATCGGCCCGTCCGAGGGCACGAGGAGCTCGCCGTTGCGGATGCGCGCCTCGCCGAGCGGCTGGCTCTCCACGAGCGGCGTGTCCTGGTTCAGGATGAACTTGCCCGTGAAGCGGGTGAGCGCGCCCAGCAGCCACGCCAGCCCCGGCGTCGTGACCATGCGCTGGTACGTGCGGACGTAGTAGAGCATGTGCTCGTCGTCGATCGGCACGAAGGCGAGGAACTGCCACGTCGGACCGGTCTTGAGGCGCCAGATGTTGGGGCCGAGGAGCTCGAGGAAAGCGCCGTCGCGCTGGTCGCGGAGAAAGGCGCGGATCCGGTTGCCCTCGACCTCGGTGACCACGTCCATCGCGGGCGGAAGGGATCGCCCGATCGTCGTGCGGTGGACGAAGGGCAGGTGCGTGAAGTCGAGCTGGTTCTCGATCGTGCGCGTGTAGTGCGCGTCCACGGGCACCACGAGCTGGCTGCCCGCCCAGGACCAGCCGTCGAAGTCGAAGAAGGGGATCGGCTCGTCCGGCGCGGCGTCCCGGCCCGTCCACACCCAGATCAGGCCGTGGGCCTCGCGGGCCTCGATCGCGTGCAGGGCCATGGCCTTGGGGATCGGTCGGTCCGGGTGCGCGGGGATGGCGGTGCAAGCTCCCGCCGCGTCGAAGCGGAAGCCGTGGAAAGGACACTCGATGCACCCGTCCAGGATGCGCCCGGCCGAGAGCTTGGCGCGCCGGTGCGGGCACTCGTCGACCGCGGCCGCGACGCGTCCGTCTCCGGTCCGCCAGAACACCAGCTCGAGGCCGAAGCGACGCGCGCCGACGGGGCGCTTCCCGAGGCTGGGCGCGTCGAGGACGGCGTACCAGGCGCTGTCGATGATGTGCATGGACCGGCCGGCCGGAGGCATAAGACCAGACGCCAGCGTGGCAAGCGCCGTCATGGTCATCTCGTCTCGGCCGGAGCGGTCACGGTCTCGCCGCGGTCCGCGCGCCTCTGCGACGGCCGGCGAGGCGTCCCTTCGCGCTTCAGAGCAGCGGGCCGGGGCAGCCGAAGTCGACGTCGATGCTGGTGACCGAGCCGCTCTCGACCTGGGTGCAGTCCGAGCCGTAGAAGGTGATGGTGTTGGTCGCGGAGTCGTAGTCCCAGCCGCTGGTGTGGCTCATGTTGCGCGGGATGAGCGGGCCGCCGTCGAAGCGAACCTGGAAGAGCGCCGGGTTGCGGCTCGGGCCGCCGAGCTCGACGACGCAGCTCGGCGGGATGATCGCTGCGGCGATGGCGTCGAGCGCGGCCGAGAGCTCGTCCGCGGAGTTGGCGTTGAAGGGGGTGCCGGTCCCGCCCGCCGTCGCCATCCGCCTCAGGGCGTCCGGGCTTCCGACCAGCGCGGCGCCGAAGCCGATGACGTAGGTGTTGATGCCGTCGCTCTCGAGCGTGGAGATGGCCGCGACGGTCTCGTCCACGGTCGGCCCGGTGCTCCCGTCCGGCTGCATCGGGCCGCAGTTCGGAAGGCCGTCGGTGGCCAAGAGGACGTAGCGGCCAATCGGGTTCACGGGGATGCCGCCGAAGTAGGAGCGCGCCGCGTCGATGGAGGGCGCGGTCGGGGTGGCGCCGCCGTTCATGAACGCGCAGCCGAAGGTGTCGTCGTGGATCCCCGAGAGCGTGCCGTCGATGGCGGAAGCGTTGCGCGGCGCGATCGGGTCGCGGATGGTGCCGGCGCCGCACTCGCTGTCGCTCGGGAAGGTCATCAGCCCGAAGTTGATGCGCGCGTTCTTCTCGTCGACGAGGGTCGTCAGCGCGCCCTTCATGATGTGCATCTTGGACTGCGGCGACAGCCCGAGCGGCGCGCACATCGAGCCGGAGATGTCCATGACGATGAGCATGTCCGGCGGATCGCCGACGATGGTCGTCTCGAGCGGCGTCATGACGTTGCAGCCGGCGTCGCCGACGAAGCCGCTGTCCGGCCTCGTGATCGGTCCCGCGTCGGTGTAGAGGTGGCCTCCGCCGCCATCGGTCCCGCCGCCACCGCCACCGCCGTTCCCGGCGTCGAAGCCGGTTCCGCCCGCGTCCGAGCGTCGGCCTCCGCCACCACCCGAGCCCTGTGCGGCACAGCCGAGGAGGAGCCCGAGGGCTCCGAGGATCGACAAATATGTGACCGGTCTGCGCACGCCTACCTCCCGCCGAACGAACGCGGGCAATCTACCACGGGAGTCCGCGCGTGTCGGTGGCGAGGCCTGCTGCGTGCAGGTGGCGAGGAGGCGGGACGGGCCGCGAGCGGACGCCCGGCCCGCCGCGGCTCACATGGGGGCACCCCCACGGACGAAGGAGCGGCGCCCGCTCGCGGAGGGCCGTCACCGCGGGGTGAAACGCGAGCGCGGTCGGCGTCTGGTCGGGGGACCGCGCGGAGCTTCTTTGGCTCCCCCCGGCACACGGCGAGCGAGGCCGTGTATTCTGGCTCGGGGAGGTGTGATGCAATCTCGAAGGCGATGTCTCGTGGCATGGATGGCGGTGGCGTCGCTGCTGGTGGGCGCGCCGGCCGCGAGCGCCCAGACCGTGGGCTCGATCGCGGACGCTTCGCACGGGTGCTCGGGGACGTCGGCGCTGCGCGGACTCACGACCGAGCTCGCGCGAGCAGAGGCGTGCATGTACCCGAGCGCGCTCGTCGAGCTGACGCCGGGCAGCGGCATGACCATCTCGTCGGGCGCGCTCCCCTACACCTCGCCCGAGACGCGGACCGCCCTCTACGCCGCGCGACGCAGCGTGTCGTTCAACATCAACTCGGCGTTCCGCACGGTGCTGGAGCAGTACTACCTGTACACGGCCCGGGCCCCTCGCTGCGGCTCGGTCGCGACGCCGGGCTCGAGCAACCACGAGTCGGGCACCGCGGTCGACATCCGCGAGTACGGCGCGGTACACGACGCGCTGATCGCCGCCGGGTGCACCTGGCCGAACTACACGAACGACCCCTGGCACTACAACTGTCTGCCCAGCGGCGCGAGGCGCCGGACGGTCCTCGTGTTCCAGCGACTGTGGAACCTCAACCACCCCGAGGACCCCATCACCCCAGACGGCGTGTGGGGCCCGCAGACGCAGTCCAGGCTGCGCGCGAGCCCGGCGGCTGGCTTCTCGGACGACGGATGCGGGCCACCGCCCCACGACTGCAGCTCGGGCGTCGGGGATGACGACATCTGCGCGGCGGAGCTGCTGAACGAGCAGCCCGCGGCGTATGCACGCCCGCGCTCGACCGACGTCGACGGCGACGGACGCGCGGACCTGTGCGCCCGCGGTGGGGCCGGCGTCTACTGCTGGACGGCGAGCTCCGACGGGTGGAGCGACCCGTGGCCGATCATTCCGTGGGCGGACGCGCATGGCTGGGACGACGTGACGAACTACGCGACGCTGCGGATGGGAGACGTGAACGGCGACGGGCTCGCCGACGTGTGCGCCCGATCGAATGCGGATTTCCTGTGCGCGCTCTCGACCGGGAGCGGTTTCGAGGTGGCGACCGCGTGGCGGCCGGGGCTCTCCGACGCCGGCGGTTGGGATGACCCGCAGTACTACACGACGCTGCGCCTCGCCGACGTGAACGGCGACGGCATGGACGACCTCTGCGCGCGCGACTCGGAGGGCTTCGGCTGCTGGCTCTCGAACGGCACCACCTTCGACCAGCGCATCGACGGTCCGCGCTGGAGCAACGCCTCGGGCTTCTCGCGCACGAAGTACTACGGGACCCTGCGGATGGGCGACCTCGACGGGGACCGGCTGGCGGACGTGTGCGTCCGCGCCGCGGACGGGATGCACTGCGCGCTGAGCGACGGCGAGGGCTTCCCGACGACGCTGAGCGGTCCTGCGTGGAGCGACGACTCGGGCTTTGGCGGTCGCGAGTACTGGAGCACGATCCGACTCGCCGACATCGACGGCGACGAACGCGCGGACCTCTGTGCGCGCACGAGCGCCGATCTGCGCTGTGCCCGCTCGGTGGAGGGTGGCTTCGACGCGGCCGAGGTGGTCGCTGCGCTCTCCGACGAGAGCGGGTGGGCGGACCCCACGAATTACCGGACGCTGAGGGTCGGCGACATCGACGCGGACGGTGGCGACGACCTCTGCGCGCGCGCGAACACCGGGATGCGCTGCTGGGGTTGGGACGGAACGGCTTTCACCCAGCGGGTGGGACCGGAATGGTCCGATGCGACCAGCTGGGGCTCGGATCCGCGCTACTACGAGACCATCCGGTTGGCGGACTTCGACGGAGATGGTCTCGACGACCTGTGCGCCCGCGCCGGTGCCGGCTGGCGCTGCCATCCCTCGATGGGTGACTCGTTCGGCCCAGGAGTGACCTTCGACGAGCTGACCGACGCCCGCGGTTGGGTCGAGCCTCGGTACTGGTCGACGATCATGTCCGCCGGGCACGCGTGCCGCGCCGAGATGGAGGCGTGCAACGGGCTCGACGACGACTGCGACGGGATGGTCGACGAGAACATCGGCACCGAGATCTGTAACGCGACCGATGACGACTGCGACGGGACGGTCGACGAGGGGCTCACCTGCGACGCCCCCGGCGATGGTGGCGCGGGCGGCGATGGAGGGTCGGTCCGCGCGAGCGAGGACGGGGGCGCCAATGGTATGCGCGGCACGGTGAGCGGCGGTTGTGCCTGCCGCGCGAGCGCGGCGGCCGGTGGTCCCGCGTGGCCCGCGCCGACGCTCATCGGGCTCTTGGTTCTCGTCGTCCGGATGCGGCGCCGGCGCCGCGCCGGTCTTCGGAAGTAGCGGACGGGCAGCGCGTTCGGCCGCGTCGCCGAACGCGGAGGCCGGCCGAGCCGCTGCGGGAACGTTCGGCCTCGCGCGCTGCCTCAGGCCGCCCGGAGCTCGCCCGAGGCGAGCCATCGGCGCGGCCGAGCCTGGCGTCAGGCGAGGTTGTGGAAGACCCGCTGGACGTCGTCGTCCTGCTCGAGCCGATCGATGAGCTCCATCACCTCGTTCGCCTGGTCGTCCGGCAGGTTCATCATGTTGAGCGGGATGTACTCGGAGGTGGCGGAGATGGTCGTGATCCCGCGCTCCTCGATGCGGCTCTGGAGGTGGCCGAAGTCGGTGAACTCGCCGCGCACCAGGATCTGCGGCTCGTCCTTCTCGCCGGTGGTCTCGCCCATCTCCTCCAGGCCGTAGTCGATCAGGTCGAGCTCGAGCTCCTCCTGGTCGATGCCCTCGGGGTCGAGCCGGAAGACGCCCATGCGCTTGAACAGGAAGCCCACGCTGCCGCTCGTGCCCATGTTCCCGCCCTTCTTGGTGAAGGCGTTGCGCACGTTCGCGACCGTCCGCGTCGGGTTGTCGGTGGCGGTCTCCACCAGGATCGCCACGCCGTGCGGGCCGTAGCCTTCGTAGAGGATCTCCTCGAAGTTCTCCTGGTCCTGCCCCGACGCCCGCTTGATCGCCGACTCGATCTTGTCCTTCGGCATGTTGATGGCGCGCGCGTTCTGGAGCGCGCGCCGCAGCGCGGGGTTGCCGTCGGGGCTCGGGCCACCCGCCTTCACGGCGATGGCGATCTCCTTCGCCGCCCGGGTGAAGGCTTTCGCCATCTTGTCCCAGCGGGCGAACATCGTGTGCTTCCGTGTCTCGAAAATCCGTCCCATGTCGCTCCCTCGAGTTGGGGCGTCGAACCGCGGGTGACCGGGTGAGCCCTCGGGGCTCCATCCCGCTCCGCGCCCCTGCCCCGCCGGCGAAAACGGGCCGCCGCCGCCTTCCGAGCGCGCGCGCTCCGGGCGAACGGGTCCGCAGCCCGTGACGCTCGCCGAGGCTCGGTTCGCGGTGCCGAATCGAGCTCCGGGCCGAGGTGTACCCGTTCGGGCGCTCCGTGGCGAGTGGGCGTTGATCCGCGGCCCCCGTTCCTACTCTCGGCAATCGATGGGCGCGCGCGAGCTGTGGGACCGCTTCTGCGAGCACTACCTCGCCACACCGGAGCTCGGCGTCTCGCTCGACGTCAGCCGGATGCGCTTCGAGCAAGGGTACCTGGCCCGGATGGAGGCGCCACTGATCCGCGCGCTCGACGCGATGGAGGCGCTCGAGGCCGGCGGCATCGCCAACCCCGATGAGCGGCGGCGGGTCGGCCACTACTGGCTCCGTGCGCCGGAGCTGGCGCCGGAGCCGGCGATTGCGGCCGACGTTCGCGAGGCGGTGGCTGCCGTTCGGGCGTTCGCGCGAGACGCGCGGGAGGGCGTGCTGCGCGGCGCCGACGGACGCTTCGACCACGTGATCCACGTCGGCATCGGCGGCTCCGCGCTCGGTCCGGAGCTTTTGGTGGACGCGCTCGGCGACGACGCGGCGTTCGCTGTGTCGTTCCTCGACAACGCCGACCCGGACGGAGTCGACCGCGTGCTCTCCCGCCGGCGCGGCGCGCTCGGTCGCACGCTGGTGTCGGTGGTGTCCAAGTGCGGGGCCACGCCGACGCCGATCCACGTCGCGACCGAAGTGGAGGCGGCGTACGCCCGCGCGGGGCTCTCGTTCGCCGACCACGCGGTGGCGACGACGATGCGCGAGAGCGAGCTGGACCGGCGCGCGGTGCGCGAGGGCTGGCTCGCTCGCTTCCCGCTCTGGGATTGGGTGGGCGGTCGGACCTCGGTGACCAGCGCCGTGGGTCTGCTCCCCGCCGCACTGGCCGGCGCCGACGTGCTCGCGTTGTTGGAGGGCGCGGCCGCCATGGACCGCCGGACCCGCCGCCGCGCGCTGCGCGAGAACCCGGCCGCGATGCTGGCGGCGATGTGGTTCTGGGCCGGCCGCGGGCGCGGGGAAAAGGCGATGGTGATCCTGCCTTACCGTGACCGGCTGGCGCTCTTCCCGCGCTGGGCGCAGCAGCTCGTGATGGAGTCGATCGGCAAGCGGCTCGATCGGAGCGGACGCATCGTGCACCAGGGCCTCACGGTCTACGGCCACAAGGGCTCGACCGATCAACACGCCTACGTGCAGCAGCTCCGCGAGGGGAGGGCGGACTTCTTCGTCACGTTCATTCGCACGGACGAGGAGCGGGCCGGCGAGCTCTCGGCGCTCGAGCCGGGGGTGACGCTGGGCGACTATCTCTTCGGCTACCTCGAGGGGACGAGGGCGGCGCTCTACGAGCGGGGGCGCGACTCGATCACCCTCGCGCTGCCGGACGCGTCCGCCTCGTCGCTCGGCGCGCTGATCGCGCTCTACGAGCGGGCGGTGGGGCTCTACGCCGAGCTCGTCGAGGTCAACGCGTACCATCAGCCCGGCGTGGACAAGCACGCGGCCTCGCGCACCATCGCGCTGCAGCGGATGATCCTGGCCTACTTGCTGGCGGCCCCCGAGGCCCAGACGGCCGACGCCATCGCCGCGGCCATCGGCTGCGCAGAGGAGGCGGAGGCGGTCTATCGGATCCTGGCGCGCCTGGCGCGCGACCCGAGGCGCGGCGTCGTGATCCGGAGCGGCACGACGCCGGCCCTGGCCCGCTTCGGTGCCGCGCAGCCGAACCGCGTGGCGGCGTAGCGTGAGGTGAGATGATGGGCCCGCGCCCGGGCTCCGGCGAGACGAGAGCGGTCGGGCGCGTGACGGTCCTTCGTCGCCTCCATCGCGTCGCGGCCGGCGGGGAGGCCAGCGATCCGGCGCCATGCGGCTGCTCGGGATTCCACCGGCGGTGGGCGAGCGAGGGCGGTCCCTTTCGCACCGCGGGCCGCCGGGCCGCCGCTCGCGCTCGCTCGCTCGCGAGCGGCGAGCCGACGCCGCCGGCGTCGCGATGCAGGGGCCGGGCAACGAGACGGCAGCGCGGCGGCGGTGTACCTCGGGAGAGAATCCGCCGCCGCGCGCCTTCGCGCGTTCAGGCTGCCGCGGCGGGCTCGGGGACCTCGATCGCCTGCCCCGGGTGGTGGCGGAGGAAGGGGTTGTCCGAGAGGACCTGCTCGACGCCGGCGAGCTGGGCCGGCGTGCCCTCGACCAAGAGCAGGATCGGCTTGACCTCCGGCCCGCGGTAGCCGGTTTCGCCTTCGCCCTCGACGCGGTCGTGCTCGCTGATGCCGTGCCCGTAAAGCGGCTTGTCGACCCAGAAGGGCTGCAGCCGCGGATGACGCGGGTCGCGCATCGACACCACGAGGTGCCACCGGAAGAGAGGGTTGTGCAGCCGGTAGTCGATGATCGAGAAGTTCGCCGGCTGACGGCGGTGCGTGTGAAAGAGCGCCACGGTCTCTTCGCCCGTTCGGTGCGCTCGGTGCTGGAGCGCGAGCACCTCTCCGCCGTCCACCACGAAACCCGCGTCGTGATGCCGCCGGAAGTACGCGCCTTGCGCCTCGAACGCGAGACGGTTCGCGCCGTCGTTGCGTCGGTTGTTGGACGGATCGAAGAAATGTGCCTCGGAAGGGGCGTCCTCGTCGTCGCCCAAGAGCGGGTTCGCCAGGAACACGCCGTACGATTTGAGCCCAGCGACGTGAACACGGGTCACCCGCCGCATGAAGCTCATGAAGAGCGACGCCCTGAACAGGACGCAGCGCCCGCTACGGTCGGATTGATGCGAAACTACGATCCGGCCCATCGGCCCCCCAATTTGTCGTGGTGGATGTCAGGAAAGGCGATGCGTTCTCGGGGCCATCGCCACGTCGGCATCTACGCGCGTGCCAGCGACGTCAAACCGAAAAGACGGTCGTCCCCAGCTCGCCGTGTGCCGAGCACGCCTTGCGTCCCAGCCCTCTGCGTCGCCATCGATCGGACTGAGCCCGCACGGCGGGTTGCCGATCGATCCCCAGGCCACCGTGCCCGGCTTCGCCGGGGCGCTCTCGGTGCCGGTCGCCGGGCAGTGACGATTCGAGCGAGCGACGCGATGTTTCAGTTCGTGAGATATCGACGGTCGCAAAGGGCCAAATCGAGGGCCTTTTCGGCAAATCGTCGGTTTTGGGCCGAGAATGTCTTAGTTGGTGAGATATCTCGGCGCGCCGCGCCTCAGACGAGCTCGAAGCGGTAGTCCTCGATCACCGGGTTGGCGAGGAGCTTCTCGCACATGGTGCGGAGCGTCGCTTCCGCCGCCTCCCGATCCTGATCGTCGAGCTCGACCTCGATCAGCTTGCCCACCCGCACGTCGCGCACGCCGGCGAAGCCCAGGCTGCCGGTGGCGCGGCGCACCGCGTCGCCCTGCGGGTCGAGCACCTCTCGCTTCAAGGTCACGTAGATGTTCGCCTTCATGCGCCCTCCAATCCCAGGTTCGCGCGGATGCGCGTAAGTGGCGGCGACGTGTCCGGCACGAACGTGTCGCCGCGGATGGTGTCGCACGCCTCGATGTAGCGGCGGGATGCCTCGACGCGCACGTCGTCGGGGATGACCGGGATCGGCCCGTCGCCCTTGAAGCCCTGCGCTGCGAGCCACCGCCGGACGTACTCTTTGTCGAAGCTCTCGGGCTCTTCGCCCGCGCTCAAACGTGCTTCGTAGGAGCCGGCGAACCAGAATCCGCGAGCTGTCCGGCGTGTGGATCTCGTCGATGACGACGATGGAGCCGTCCGCCGCCCGGCCGAGCTCGTACTTGGTGTCGACCAGGATGAGCCCGCGCTTCGCGCAGACCTCGCGGCCCCGCGCAAAGAGCGCCGCCACCATCGCCGCCGCACGCTCGAACGTCTCCTCGTCGATGACGCCGCGCGAGAGCAACGCCGCGCGCGAGACGCTCTCGTCGTGGCCACCCTTTTCGGCCTTGGTGCTCGGCGTGAGGATCGGCGCCGGGAGCGGCTCGTTCTTCTTCAGCCCGTCCGGCAGGCGATGCCCGCAGAACTCCCGCTCGCCTCGTGAATAGTGGGTCCAGACGCTGGTGGAGGTGACGCCGGTCAAGTACGCGCGCATCACCCACTCGACCGGCAGCGGCTCGCACTCGACGGCCACGGTCACCGACGGGTCCGGGACCTCGCGCAGGTGATTGGGTGCCACGTCCGCGGTCTCGCGGAACCACCACGCGCTGAGCTGATTCAGCACCTGCCCCTTGAAGGGCAGGGTGCCGAGCACGCGGTCGAACGCGCTGATGCGGTCGGTGGTGACCAGGATGCGGCGCCCGTCGCCGGGCAGGTAGCTGTCGCGGACCTTGCCCTCGATCTTCGTGCCCAGGCCGCTCAGATCGGTGTGCTCGAGCGTCAGCGCGAGGCCTTCGCGGAGGGTCTCGACGTCGACGCTCACGCCTCGCCTCCGAGGGCGCGGTCGACGATGGCGCCGGTGTGCGCGAGCGCGTGCTTCAGGTCGAACTGGGCCCGCACTTCGGACTCGTCGAGGGTGGCGCGAATGTCCGGATCGTCGAGCAAGAGCGCAAGGAACCCGCCCTCGCCGCGCCAGGCGCGCATCGCGTTGCGCTGTACCCAGACGTAGGCCTCCTGGCGCGGCTTGCCGGCGTGGACGAGCGCCAGCAGCACGCCCTCGCTGGCCCAGAGGCCGCCGGTCTTCTCCAGGTTGGCCATCATGTTCTCGGGATAGACGACCAACCCCTCCGCCAGCCGCTTGGTGCGCTCCAGCATGAACGCGAGGGTGGCGGTCACGTCGGGCAGCATCATGCGCTCGACCGACGAGTGGCTGATGTCGCGCTCGTGCCAGAGCGCCACGTTCTCCAGCGCCGGCACCACCGCGCCCCGCACCACGCGCGCCAGCCCGCAGAGGTTCTCGCTGAGGATGGGGTTGCGCTTGTGCGGCATCGCGCTCGAGCCCTTCTGGCCCTTGGTGAAAGGCTCCTCGGCCTCCAGCACCTCGGTCCGCTGCCAGTGCCGCACGTTGGTGGCGAAGCGCTCGATGCCGGCCGCCACCGACGCGCAGGCGGAGACGAACGCGGCGTGCCGGTCGCGCGGGACGACCTGCGTGGCCACCGTCTCCGGCTTCAACCCGATCCGCGCCAGCGCGTCGGCCTCGATGGCCGGCGTCAGGTGCGCGTAGGTGCCGACCGCGCCAGCGATCTTCCCCCAGGCGATCTCCTCTTTCGCGCCGGCGAGCCGCGCGCGCCCGCGGGCCAGCTCCGCGTAGTGGCCGGCCAGGACCACGCCGAAGGTGGTCGGCTCGGCGTGGATGCCGTGCGAGCGGCCGATGATCGGGGTCTCGCGGTGCTCCTCCACCCGCGCCCTCATGGCCGCCAGGAGGGCGTCGGTCCGCTCGAGAAGCATGTCGGCGGCGCGGACGAGCAACACGGCCAGGGCGCTGTCGAGCACGTCGCTCGAGGTCATCCCGCGGTGCAGCCAGCGAGCCGGCGGACCGGCCAGCTCCTCGACGTGGGTGAGGAAGGCGATCACGTCGTGGCGCGTGGTGCGCTCGATCTCGTCGATGCGACCGGCGTCGAGGCGCTCGGCCACGGGACGGACGGCCGCGGCGGTCCCTTCCGGGACCAGCCCGGCGGCCTCCATGGCCTCGCAGGCGGCGAGCTCGACCTCGAGCCACGTGAGGTACTTCCGCCGGCCGTTCCAGAGCTCGTCGAACGCCTCGGGCGTGTAGCGCGGAATCATGCGCGCGAGATAGCAGAATCCGACCGTGCGCGGAAACGGGCAGTCCGGTCGCGCTTCATCGCCCTTGTGCTCGGGCCCGAGCCGATTGAAGCTTGGGACGTGGCCTATCGGGACGAGCAAGACGCGCTTCGGGCCCGCGCCGCTGCGGCCGAGCGCCGCGCCGCCGAGGCGGAAGAGGCGCGATCCCAAGCACAGCACGAGACCGAGCAGCTCAAGAGCGAGCTCCACGAGGCGCGCCGCCGGCCTCGGCCGATCGCGGCCAAACGGGTGCACACACCGCCGCGCCCGCAGCACGCGATCCCGTTTGCGCTCGTGCCGCTCTTGATGTTCCTCGCGTTCTCGGCGCTCACCAGGAGGTCGCCCGCGAGCGTGGACTACCGTCCGCTGCCGCTCCCGGCCCGCTACGCGCCGCCGGTCTACGCGCCGCCGCCTCAGCCCGCGCCGCCTCCGCCGGTCGTGACGGTCGCCCACTGGCCGCTGACCGCGATCGAGAGCGCTGACGCTTCGATCCCGCAGGGGACCTCCTGCGAGCTGCTCGGTTGGGTGCGCCAGCTCCACGCCAGCAGCGGCTACCTGCAGCGCCTGGCCATCCGCTGCGATGGGACGTTCGTGTACCCACGCGGTGAGAACGGGGGCGTGGTGGCGTGGGATCCGCCCGTACGGGTGGGCTCGACCGAGGACGGGGCGCTGCGCTACCGCTACCAGCCGGTTCAGGGCAGCTCCGATGCGACGCTCCGCCGCGCGGAGCTCGACCCCGAGCACCTCGAGGTCCGGCTGGTGCGGGACGGCGAGAAGCGGGACGTGCGTTTCGCGTCCACGGTCTGGAGCGAGCCGGAGCGCGTGCTCTTCCCGCAGGAGAGCCGGGTGCTGCCGCTCGCGTTCGATGCGCCCCGTCATCTCAGGGCGCGGGTGAGCGGTCTCGCTCCCCAGCGGCGGCCGCGCGGGCTCCACCGCGGGGACCGCTGCGACATCGCGGTCGAGCCTTCGACCCTCCCGGGCCGGTGCTTCGTGTCCGTACGCTGCGGTGACCGGATCCTCGCGCGCGAATCGGATGGCGCCCTGAGCTGCACCGTCGACGACGACACGGTCGAGGTGCACGGGCCACGCATCGTCGTGCGCGACGGCCGCGCCGTGGTCCACGACTTCGACGGGGACGTCGTGCCCATGCGGATCCTCGCCGCGCGTTGAGCCGCGCGAGCGCTCCCCGTGCCTCGCGGGTGGGCCCGTCTCGATGCGAAACCTCGGTCCGATCCGGCCACACGGCGCCGGAGCGCGAGTTTGACTCGCGATGGCCGCGTCTCCACGATGCGTCTCGCCGGTGCCGCGCGCCGGCGCGTCTCGCCATGATGTCGTTTCGCCTCCCCCTCTGGATCTACTGGACGCTCGCCGCTCTCGGCGTCGCCGGCGCCGCAGCCTTCACCCTGAGCTACGACTTCGCGCAGCTCGGCGACGAGGTCTTCGTGCGGAAGCTGCTCTTCACCGTGTGGGGCGGACCGCTGACACTGGTCATCGCGGCCTCGCTGGTGACCGTGCTCAAGCGGCGGACGGCGCGCTGGCAGAAGGACGCGGCCGAGCGGCGCCGCCGGCGCTGAATCCCCCTGTCGTTTCGAGGGCCGGAGCACTACGTTTCGGGCCGAGCCCGCCTGGCGCGGGCGAGCTGGAGCACCATGCGACACGAGCCCTTCCCGTCGCTCTCGATCACCGAAGACCGCTTCCTGCCACAGGGCGCGTTCGCCGAGGCGCAGGCGGAGTACCTCTCGCCCGACCCGACCGTGATCCGCGAGCTCGACGCGCTCCTGGCCGAGAAGAAGATCGGCGTCGTCGCCCACTTCTACATGGATCCGGAGCTGCAGGGCGTGCTCAGCGCGTGCAGCTGGCCGCACATCCACATCTCGGACTCGCTGACGATGGCGGACGCGGCGGTGCGGATGGCGCAGGAGGGCTGCGAGCGCATCATCGTGCTCGGCGTCGACTTCATGAGCGAGAACGCGAGGGCGATGCTCGACGCGGCGGGGCTGACGGATGTGCCGGTCCACCGGGTGTCGGCGGCGCCGATCGGCTGCTCGCTGGCCGAGAGCGCGGAGGCCCTGGCCTACGGCGCGTACCTCACGCGGGCGTCGCGCACACCGCGGAGCCTGCACGTCGTCTACATCAACACCAGCCTGCGCACGAAGGGCAAGGCGCACGCGCTGGTGCCGACCATCACCTGCACCTCGTCGAACGTCGTGCAGACGGTGCTGACGGCGTTCGCGCAGATCGAGGACGCGCACGTCTTTTTCGGCCCCGACACCTACATGGGCACGAACCTGGTCGAGCTCTTCACCTCGCTCGCCGAGATGGACGACGAGACCATCCGAGCGCTCCATCCGGCGCACGATCGGGCGAGCGTGAAGGCGCTCCTCCCTCGCTTCCACTACTTCGAGCAGGGCACCTGCATCGTGCACCACATGTTCGGTGGCGAGGTCGCCGAGCGGGTGCGCACCGAGTACGAGGACGCGTTCGTCGCGGCCCATCTCGAGGTGCCGGGCGAGATGTTCCAGATCGCGCTCGAGCGGCAGCGGCACGGGACGGGCGTGGTCGGCTCCACCTCGAACATCCTCGGCTTCATCACCGAGAAGGTGAAGGCGGCGGTGGAGGCGGGCCGGCGCGAGCGCATCCGGGTCGTGCTGGGCACCGAAGCGGGGATGATCACCTCCATCGTCAACACCGTGCGCGGGCTCTTGCGGGAGCACGCGGGCAGCGGCGTCGAGGTGGAGGTCATCTTCCCGGTGGCCAGCGAGGCCATCGCGCCAGCGCCCGAGAGCGAGCTGGCGATCGTGCCGGGCGTGGCGTCGGGCGAGGGCTGCTCGACCGAGGGCGGCTGCGCAACCTGCCCGTACATGAAGATGAACTCGCTGGACGCGCTGCTGAGCGTGGTGCGCAAAGCGGGCGTGGCCGATGACGACCTCGCGCCCTACGCGCCGCATCAGTACACCGAGCTCATCGCCGGCCGAAGCACGGCGGACATCGGCGGCGAGCCGATCCTGCACATGCGTGGCTTCTCGCGGGACAAGTCGCTCCCGGACGCGCTGGTGCAGGACGTTCTCACCCGCCACGAGCGCTGCGCGGCGGGCGAAGCGCGCGCGGCGACCGAGTAGCCGGCTCCGACGAGCGCCGGCTCAGAAACGACGAGCCCGAGCACCGGGCTCTCTCCGTCGCACTGCCGGGCGATCAGAGGGAGGCGCTCGACCGGCGCGGCAGCGCGCGCCCACGGGAGGACGCGCGTAGCTCGCATGCCGCGTCTCGGTCGTTTGGAGACTCTGCGCGGATCAGCGGCTGGCGCGAGGCTGTATGAGATCCTGGATGCTGCGCGCGAGCTGCAGATGATGCGCGATCATGTCGCGCTGCTCTCGGACGACGGAGCTGAAGTCGGGGTTCTGGACGTTGGGGAGGTTGGCGTCGAGGAGCGCGAGACCTTCCGCGTGCTCCTTCACCTGCAAGTCCATGTACAACGCGTCGAGCTCATGGCCCTGGGCGCCGCGAAGGCGCTGCATGCGTCCGCTCTCGGCGCGAGCCATCTTCCGACTCAGGTCGCTCTCTTCCGCCTGGATGCCGTGGCGCTCCATCGCGCGATGGAGCTGGTCGAGACCGTGGCTGTGATCGTCTGATCATGCGCTCTGCGAACTCCCGCACATCCGTCGAGCTCGCTCGCTCTCGAGCCAGCCGACCCTCTTCGACCTCGCCGCCGTTGACCAGCTCGAGCACTCTGGCGATCTGCGCGGTCGACAGGTCGTGCGGGGCTCCTTGCTGCGCCCCTCGCGCCTGCTGGCTGCCTCGAGACTGCGGGTCTGCGGTTCCCTGAGCCTCCACCCTGCCGTCGATGACGACGTATCCGACGGAGGCACAGAGGGCGATCAGTCCAGCGCCTGTGATGATGCGGGCTTTCTTCACGCTTCACCTTCCCTTTTGGCGGGAGCTAGCCGCTCCGTACCCCTCTCAACGGGGAGTATCGCGGCAGGGCCGAGAGCCACGTGGCGCTCCGGAAGGCAAGGGACGCCGAACGCGAGGCGCGCCTCTACTTCGTCGGCGCCACGGATCGTTCCCATGGTGCACGCGCGATGCTCGGTTGCCGCTCGCCGGCGAGCGTGCTGCCGATGAGGACGCCACCCGCGACGTAGGTGCCGGTGTCCGAGGCCGGGAGGATGTCGTAGGTGAAGTCGTGGCCGTAGGGGATGGTCTCGACCGACACGATGGGCGTTCCGTCGAGGGTCCCGCCCGGCTCGAGATCGGCGAACGTTCGAGCGTCGGCGGTGGGGTGGCCGGGGCTGATCTCGAGCACGCGACCCGTCGTCAGGACGACGCGGACGACGGCGTGTCGGCGGACCGCGGTGCGGGTCGTCCTCGCGATTGGGACGGCGCGCAGGACGCCCTGGTCCATGCTGAAGACGAGGTCGCCATCTCGGAGCGAGGCGATCGGTCGCTCGCCCTCCGGCGTGGCGACCGGCGTGTCCGGTGAGGCGCAGATGTGACCGCACCAGAGGTTGTTCAGGCACATCATGCCGCCGGGCACGGCGCCGCAGTGCGGGGTCGCCGGGTCCGTGCAGTCCGCGTCGCTCGTGCACGCCGCCCCGTAGCAGCACGGCTGCCCGCAGCCGCCTGCATCCGGAGGTCCCGCGTCCACGCGGCCGCCGTCGGCGACCGCGCTCCGCTCGTGGCTGAGCCAACAGCCCGGTTGGATGGCGGCCAAGGCCAGTGCGAACAGAGCTCGTGACGCGGTCCGAAGGATCCCCATGGGCACTTCCCGGGTCACTCTACACCGATGTGAGGGGGCGTGGCCCGGCCGCTGCCGCGCAAGGTCCCAGACGGCCCGAAACGCCTCGCAGCTCTCGCGACGACGCTCAGTGGTGCTACGAAAACGCTCATGGACGACGCGCTGGATTTGGCTCGGATCCGAGAGCGGTTGGCGTCGGTGGATGCGCGGGCGGCCGGGACGGCGCCGCGCGCGGCGGTGGCGACCATCCTCAGGCAGCTCGATCGCGGGCCGGAGGTGCTCTTGATCCGCCGCGCGGAGCACGAGCGCGATCCCTGGTCCGGTCACATGGCCTTCCCAGGCGGGCGTCACGACCCCGGCGACAGCAACCTCGAGCACACGGCCGTGCGTGAGACGGTGGAGGAGGTCGGGCTCGATCTCGGCGCCCATGGTGAGCTCCTCACCCGGCTGGACGATGTGCCCACGCATACGACCGGGCTGGTGGTGCGTCCCTTCGTGTGGGCCGTGCCCGATCCGCCCGGGCTGGTGCCCAACGAGGAGGTCGACGAGGTCCACTGGGTCGAGCTCGCGTCCCTGATGCGCGGCGAGCGCGACACGACGTTCGAGCTCGACTGGAAGGGTGAGCGGCTCCGATTCCCGGCCTATCGCGTGGAAGATCGCGTGGTGTGGGGGTTGACCTACCGGATGCTGCAGATCCTCTTCGCGCACCTGCGCGCTTGAGCTTCGTCGTTGATCGGCAGCCCACGAGAGGAGACTCTCTGTCGGCGATGACCGAGCCCACTGCGATCGACGGTTCCGACGGGCCTCTGGTGGTCCGGCGCATCGTCGTGTGGCGCCGGCTGGAGCCGGGCGACGTCCGCACGCCTGGCTCGGAGCTGGCGCCGGAGAGCTCGCACCTCGAGGCCAAGATCATCGAGGTCGGGATCGCCGGGGCGACCTACGACGACCTGAAGCGGCTGTGGGACGAGCGCGACGAAATCACCGCGATGGGCAGCGGCTGGATGACCCGCTACGAGCCGGCTGGCGTGCTCTTCTCCATCGGCGGCTCGATGGCGGTCGGCGCCTGGCTCGATTACCTGCCGCTCTGGCTTCTTCCCTTCGCGGGGAGCATCGCCGCGCTCGGCGCGGCGGTGGGCGTGTTCACGCGGGCGATGCGGAGCCGCGGCCAGCGCGAGGCCGACCGCCGCTGGCGCGCGGCGAAGGAGCGCGAGGAGCTGCAATCGCTCGAGCGGCGCCTGAAGCCGCGCTGGGAGCGCTACGCGGAGAGGCTCAAGCAGGACACGGGCTTCCGCGCCGACGTGCGGGTCGGGGACATCCACGAGGCCGACCGGCTGGTGTCAATCAATCCTGCGCGCATCACCCATCCGGACAGCTGGAAGCCCGACGCGCAGCCGAACGAGGTCCGCTACGGTTGGATGTACGCCGATGGCCGCGTGGTCGAGCAGCGGGCAGAGCTCGAGGACGATGACCGCGCGAGCGGAGCGGAAGCCTCGCCGGACGTGAAAGCCGACGACGACGAGACCGCCGGCGATGACACCGCCGGCGATGAGGCCTCGGCGGACGAGGCCGAAGAGGAGCTCGCGGAGGCCGGCGAAGCCGCTCGGTCCCGCTCGAGCTGACCGCCGGCGTCAGCGGTAGTCGCGACGCATCCGATGAAGCGCGGCGAGACGCTCTCCGTCGCCCAGGCGGCGAACCGGCCCTCGTAGAGCAGGATCGAGCAAGAGAAGGGGCCGCCCTTCAGAGGGAACGTTCGCGGGAGACGCGCGCAGCCTCGTCGTCGTTCACCGGCGGCGGCGCAGGCGGGTCAGCAAGAGCGCGAGGCCGGCCAGGACGAGGCCGCCGGACCGCCCCGGAGGCGCGCTCGCGCTGCACTTGCAGTTGCCGATGGGGCCGGCGCGGCCCGCGAGCAGGGTCGGGTCGCAGTCGACGCCGTAGCAGGACGAGCCGGCGTCCGGCTGGAAGACGCAGGCGTCGAGCGCGTCGTCCACCAGGCCGTTGCAGTCGTCGTCGATGCCGTTGCACTGCTCGGGCGAGGGCGTGCCCGGGACGCAGGTGCGGTGATCGCAGTCGGTGACCGTGACCATGCAAGCACCCTGGCCGCAGGTGATGGGGTTCACGTCGTCGATCACGCCGTTGCAGTCGTCGTCGACGCCGTCGCACTGCTCGGACGAGGGCGTGCCGGGGACGCAGTCCTGCGGCATCCCGTTCACGCACATCGCGACCGTCGTCTCGCACGCGCCGACGCCGCAGGTCGCGGACGAGATGTCCTCGTCGACCGAGCCGTCGCAGTCGTCGTCCTGCCCGTTGCAGACCTCGTCGCTCGGCATGGTGGTGCCGACGCAACGCGACGCGTCCATCGAGACGCACATGCGGGTGCCCGGCCCGCAGACGCCGGGCTGTCCGGTGTCGCACGCGTCGCCGACGCCCGGGCAGGTCACCTCGCCGCCACGGATCGCGAAGCGCCACACGCCCGTCATGCCCACGTTGGACGTGTTGCAGAGCTCCAGGATGCGCCGGGTCAGTGAGCCGGGCAGCGCCGTGTAGTCGTGGAGGTTTCCGGCGTCGAACCCGGCCTGCGCGGGCGTGCCGCCGAAGCCGTTCGTGCCTCCGCTGGCGTCGCCGGTGGTCCACTCGCAGCGGTTGTATCGGAACTCGACGTCGAAGTCGCCGACGCCCGGTCCGGCCGCGCTGAGGATGAGCTGGAAGTCGTTCTGGAGATCGTCGTGGCTGGAGAAGTAGCCGACGTTGTGCCAGGTGGCGACGAACTGGCCGGGCGTGATGGACCAGTAGACGCCGTTTCGACTCGGCGCGCCGCCGCCGCGGGTGTCGACGTCGCCCCACCAGGGCGCGATCATCCGCAGCGAAGCGACGGGGAAGGCCTGCGGCGTGAACGTGCCGTTGGAGCCGCCGAAGGAGATGTTCCCGTTGTTGTTCACCCACAGCTCGGTGAAGCTGCTGCCGAAGAACTGCAGGCCGTCGGGGAACGCGCGGTGGACGTCGATCGCGTCGCTGGAACCATCGTCGTTCGCCGGCAGGTTGCCGGTGCCGAAGCCTGCCGGGCCGCCCAGGCCCTGCAGGAGAGGCGCGGCCAGCGCAGCGCTCGAAGGGGCGAGCAGGCTCGCGACGGCGCAGGCGAAGAGGAGATGTCGGAAGCTTTGATTCATCGGGCTCTCGAGGGAGGCGGGAGGGCTCCAGAGTACACGCGTCGGCACACGACGCGCACCTTCGGGCGCTCCAACGGTCTCCCGGACGCGGCGGGGAAGCTCGCGCGTGTGAGGCCGTAGGAGGTTGCTGCGGGCCGCGCGACTCGGTGCGGCGCCGCCATAGCGAAGAAGGAGGACAGGGGAATGCGCATCTTGATCGTCGCCGGGACCTTGCTCGCCACGACCGCCGCCTTCTCGTCGGTGGCCTCGGCCCGATGCACCATCCGGAACGAGACTTCGTACTCGTTCACCGTCGAGAGCGGGAACACGAGCAATCAGCGGGTCGGCTCGCACACGACGACGTCCATCGACGACGGCCGCATCCGCGCTCGGAGCGACGACGGGCAGTCCGCCGGAGGGAGCTGTGGCGACGGTGAGACGGTCCGCATCGTCGAGGACCACGGCACCGTGATGATCGTCCACGATTGATCCCTTGCGCGGACGGATGCGGGGCCGCTCGCGTCCCACGCGGATCAACGAAGGATCGGGGCGCCGTTCGCGCCGACGCGCGCCGCGGGCTCGGCCGAGTCGGCAGGCGAGTCGGGCCGAGCGACGTGGGCGGTGTCGGCGCGTGGGCGTGCCGGGGCGTGGTCGGCAGATTCGGACACCTCGTCGTGCGCGGGCTCCCGCGGGCGGCTCGTCGCTCCGCTCCTGACCTGGCCGGCGCGGGCGCGCCTCGCCGGCTGGCTCTCGTCCGGCTGGCTCTCGTCCGGCTGGCTCTCGTCCGGCTGGCTCTCGTCCGGCTGGCTCTCGTCCGGCTGGCTCTCGTCCGGCTGGCTCTCGTCCGGCTGGCTCTCGTCCGGCTGGCTCTCGTCCGGCTGGCTCTCGTCCGGCTGGCTCTCGTCCGGCTGGCTCTCGTCCGGCTGGCTCTCGTCCGGCTGGCTCTCGTCCGGCTGGCTCTCGTCCGGCTGGCTCTCGTCCGGCTGGCTCTCGTCCGGCTGGCTCTCGTCCGGCTGGCTCTCGTCCGGCTGGCTCTCGTCCGGCTGGCTCTCGTCCGGCTGGCTCTCGTCCGGCTGGCTCTCGTCCGGCTGGCTCTCGTCCGGCTGGCTCTCGTCCGGCTGGCTCTCGTCCGGCTGGCTCTCGTCCGGCTGGGCATCGTCCGGGACGGGGACGAGACCTCGTTCCGTCATCGTGAAGCGGCGTGGCGCGAGGGCGCCCTGGTGATCCTGCGGCGCCGTTTCCAGCGCAATCGACGAGGGGGGCGCCAGGTCCACGAGCTCGATGCGCGTTGGGATGTAGCCGTCGGCGCGGATCTCGAGCACATGCGTGGTGCCGTCCTGCGGTAGCGTCCGATCGAGCCGCCCGCGTCCGACGCGCTCCCCGTCGAGGAAGAGCGTGGCATCCGGGGGGATCGCTCGAACGCGAACCTGCACCGGATCCGGTGCGGGTCGTGGGGGCCCGGGCGTCGCCCGCTCGGACGACGTCGTCGGCGGTGGTTCCGTCGCCGCGTGTGACGCCCTCGAGCCGGTCTCGGGAGCGTCGGGGCCGAGGAGCTGAAAGGCCACCAGGCCGAGCCCCACCGTCACCGCGGCCCCAATCCCAATCCACACACCGGACCGAGACTTCGAGGGAGGCGTGGGTGCGGTCGGCGTGGCGCCAGGCGGCTGGGCGAGACCCGTCGCGGCGAGGCCGGTCTCGACGAGGCTCTCCTGCGCGGGGCTGATCTGGGCGGGGCTGCTCTGCGCGAGACCGGTCTGGGCGAGCTCGTCCGCCCGCGTGAACACGCGCTCCCACCGCGCGCGCACCGGCGCTTCGGCGAAGGGCAGGAGCGCTCGTGCGACCTCCTCCATGTTGGCGAAGCGCTCGTCGCGCTCCGGCGCGATCATCCGCTCCACTGCGTCGCGGAGCGCGGCGGGCAGATCCGGGCAGAGCTCCGAGAGCGGTGCGAACGCGCCGGTCGCGATCTTGTGGATGACCTCGAGCACGGTGTCGCCCTCGACCGCGCGCTGGCCCGAGAGGCACTCGTAGAGCACGAGCCCGAAGGAGAACTGATCGCTGCGCGCGTCGATCCCCTTGGCGCCGCGAGCCTGCTCCGGAGACATGTAGTAGGGCGTCCCCATCACCTGCCGCGTCTGTGTCAGCCGAGCTTCGCCGTCCTCTTCCAGCTTCGAGATGCCGAAGTCGAGCACGATGGGGTGGAGGTCGCCCCGGCGGTCGCGCGTCAGGAAGATGTTGTCCGGCTTGAGGTCGCGGTGCACCACGCCTGCGAGATGCGCGGTGTGCAGTGCGTCCGCGACGGGGAGCGCGACCTCGACGGTCTTCGCGATGGAGAGCCCGCGCTCCCGCTCAATCGCGTCGGAGAGCGGCTCGCCAGCCAAGAACTCCATGACGAGGTAGGGCTGCCCGCGCTCGACCCCGACGTCCGTCACGTCGACGATGTGCGGATGGCGGATGCGTGAGGCGGCCCGGCCCTCGCGCATGAAACGCTTCACCGCGTCCGGGTTCTCGGCGATGCCGCCGTGCAGCGTCTTTACCGCGACGCGCTTGTCGAGCTTCTCGTGGACGGCCTCCCACACGGCACCCATGCCGCCGGCGCCGAGCTCCCGTACGACGCGATAAGGCCCGAAGCGCGTCGGCTCTTCTCCCACGCGACCAATCTCTCGCGAAGCCACTTGGCGGTCAACCGTCACGCGAGCCCCTCGAGCCACGCAGCGCGACCGCCGACGGCCATCTCATTCGTCCTCGTCGCGGGCTCGCGGGAGCCACAGCGCCACACGAGCGCCCGAGAGCTCGCTCGAGCGCCCGACCTCGAGCCTGCCGCCGCTCACGTCGAGCACCCGATGGACCACGGCCAGCCCGACGCCGGTGCCGGTGGGTCGGGTGGTGAAGAAGGGCTCGCCGGCCCGGCGGGAGGCTTCGTCGGAGAAGCCGTTCCCGTCGTCTTCGATGATCAGCGCGCACGCGCTCTCCGTCTCGTCGAAGGAGATGCGCACGCGGCCGCGTTCCGAGGACTGCGCGGCATTGCGGATCACGTTCGTCACCGCGAGCTGGAGCAGGTCGCCGTCGGCGTGAACGCGCATCGGCGACGCCGGTTCCACCGTCTCGAAGCGGGCCCCCTCGGCGTGACCGCTCCGCGTCAGTAGCGTGAGCGCATGGTCCCGCAGCGCTTCGAGGGCGACCGCCGTCGGCCGGGGCTGAAAGGGCCGTCCGAGGGCAAGGAAATCCGCGACCAGCCTCTCGAGCCGCATCGCCTCCTCGGCGATGATGCGGACCACCGTCTCGCGCGCCTCCGCGTCCGGCGGGTTCCGCGACAGGAGCGATGCGGCGTTGAGCAGCGCGGCGACGGGGTTGCGGACCTCGTGCGCCATCACCGCCGCCGCTTCGCCGAGCGCCGCCAAGCGTTCGTTCTCCACCTTCGCGCGCCGCAGCCGCACGTTCTCGAATCGCACGCACGAATCAGCTCCGCGAAGAGCTCGATGGCGGCCGCAGAGAGCGGTGTGAGCAGGTCTCCCGTGACCACCAGCGCACCGTAGGGCTCGCCGTCCACGAAGAGCGGCGCCTGCACCATGCGCTCCGAGGGCAGCACGCGCAGGACGTCCTCGCGAACCGGCTCGGGGTACGCATCGCGCACCAACCGTATCCCGTCTTGGAAGAACGCCGCGCGGCGCTGCGCGAAGTCGGGGTTGAGGGCCTCGAGGAGGACCCGCGGCGGGCGGCTCTGCTCGAAGCGGCGTTCCTGGATGAGACGTGGGGAGCGGGTCGGCCCGTAGCGTAGCAACGGGTCGCCTTTCGAGATGAGAAGAACGGTCGCCGTCAGCTCGCGGGCGGCGAGGGCGTCGCAGCCTCGCTCGAGCACCTCCTCCTCCGTCGCGCAGGATCCGAGCGAACCGGCCGCGCGCGCCAGCGAGTCGGCGAAGGCGCGCCCGAACGCCTCCGGCGCGGCGTCGAAGAAGAACGTCAGCCGTTGTCCCTCCTCGGGCCCCTCCCACCAGACCACGCGCAGCGGCAGCTCGCGCCCGTGGGTGTCGCGCAGGCGGCACCAGAAGTGACCGGACGCGTGGACGCGGGTCGCGGCGCTCTCGACCAAGCGCCGGTCCGCGCTCACCACCAGCTCATCGAGCAGCTCGAACGCGCTGCGACCCAGGATCGCCGATTCTTCGATGCCGATCAGCTTCAGGTAGGAGCGGTTCACGGCGATGCATCGGCCCTCTTGGGTCACGATCGCCGGCACGGGCAGCGGCTCGATCAGCGCGTGCGCACGCGAACGACCGGGGTCCATGTGAAGCAAACGTCCTCCGGTGAGCATTGTGCCAGAGCGTCGACGCGATGGGAGCGCGATCCGCAGCGCCGTGTGCGGGCTACGTTCGATGCCGGGCCCGCCTGCCCCGTCGGCGCGCGGCTGCTTCCGTGGCAGGCTGCGGGCCCATGAGCCTCCCTCTCATCGTCTACCACGCCCGCTGTGCGGACGGGTTCACGGCCGCCTGGGTCGCGCACCGACATCATGGCGGTCGTTGCGAGCTGGTCGCGGCGCGCCATGGCGAGGACCCGCCGGACGTGCGCGGTCGCGATGTGGTGATCCTCGATTTCAGCTATCGGCGGCAGAAGCTCTCGGCCATGCACGCCGACGCGGCCAGCCTGCTCGTCCTCGATCACCATCGAAGCGCCGAGCGCGATCTCGCCGGTCTCCCCTTCGCGCGCTTCGACATGGAGCGCTCGGGCGCCGGGATGGCCTGGGATCACTATTTTCCTGGTCAGCCGCGACCCTGGCTCGTCGACTACGTGGAGGATCGCGATCTCTGGCGATGGGCGCTGCCCGACAGCCGCGCCGTGAGCGCGTGGTCGAGGACCATCGACTTCGAGCTCGCGGCCTGGGATCGGTTGGCGGCCGAGCCCCTCGCCGTCGTCGCCGAGCGGGGGCGCGCCATCCTGGCGTACGTCGATCGGGTAGTGGCCGATCACGTGCGGCACGCGGCGATGGTGCGCCTGGCAGGCCACGTCGTGCCCGCCGTGAACGCGACCACCGAGACGTCCGAGATCGGCCATGTGCTGGCGGAGTCCGCGCCCTTCTCGGTGACCTGGACCGAGGGGCCGGACGGCTACCATTACTCGCTGCGCTCCTCGCGCGAGAACCCGGCCCACGTGGACGTGTCCGAGAATCGCGGCCCGCTTCGGCGGAGGCGGTCACCGGCACGCGGCCGGCTTTCGAAGCCCGCGGGCGGTCCACGAGCCGGTGGCGGTCGAGCCCGAGAACGGCTGAGGCCCTCAGCGCCAGCCGCTCAGCGCCAGCCGCGTAGGCGATTCTCCTCGGTCTGGTAGAGTTCGAGGGCTGCGCGCACGACCCGCACTGCGTCGCTGGCGCCGCCCATCTCCGCCACCTTCACGCTCTTGTTCTCGAGCGTCTTGTAGTCCTCGAAGAAGCGCTGGATACTCGCGCATCGTGTGCTTCGGGAGCTGCTCGAGGTCGTTGTAGTCCTCGAACGCCGGATCGTGGACGTGCACGGCGATGACCTTGTCGTCGCGCATCCCCTGATCCTCCATGTAGACGACGCCCACCGCCCTCGCGAGCATCATGCTGAGCGGTACGACCGGCTCGTTGCCCAACACCAGGACGTCGAGTGGGTCTCCGTCCGCGCAGTAGGAGCGAGGTAGGAAGCCGTAGTTGGCCGGGTAGTGGACGGCGCTGTAGAGGATGCGGTCCACCCGCAGCAGGCCGGACGGCTTGTCGAGCTCGTACTTGACCTTGGACCCCTTCGGGATCTCGATCACGACGTTGAAGCCATCGTCGATACCCATCAGCGGATTGGGCAGGTCGTGCCAGGGATGAACCATGCGGGCACCTCCGAAGGCGAGAGGTAGGACTGGGGCTCTGTTCACGCAAACCGAAGCGCGTCGGGGCGCGCCCCGATTTGGTAACCGAGCGCGCGAGTCGAGCCCGCGCTCCGGAGCGCGAGCTGTCACGCCCCTCCGGCTTTCGTGACCGGCTCGGACGCGAATGCGGGCGGGAGTCGCGGTTGCGCCCTCACGCTCGCTCGGCGCATCCTCTGCCCGCTCCCGAGGAGGACCGACGCATGACCGACCACACTCTCGACCCGTTCTTCGTGCCGCGCTCGGTCGCGGTGGTCGGCGCCAGCCGCGACGTGGACTCGGTGGGCCACGCGCTCCTGAAGAACCTGCTCTTGGGCGGCATGCACGGCGGCGAGCGCGGCGACGGCTTCCCCGGCCCGGTCTATCCGGTGAACCGCAAGGGCGGGGAGATCCTCGGCCAGAAGGTCTTCTGCGCGCTCTCGGACGTCGGCGAGCCCATCGATCTCGTGGTGATCGCCATCCCGCCGCGCTTCGTGAAGGGCGTGGTCGAGGAGGCCGGGCAGCTCGGCGCCAAGGGCGTGATCGTGATCAGCGCCGGCTTCGCGGAGATGGGCGCCGAGGGCAAGGCGCTCCAGGACGAGGTCGCCGAGGTGGCGCGCGGGCTCGGGATGCGGGTCATCGGGCCCAACTGCCTCGGCGTGATGCGCCCCTCGCGCCGGCTGAACGCGAGCTTCGCCGCCGGCGCGCCGCCGGCGGGTGGGATCGGCCTCCTCAGCCAGTCGGGCGCGCTGGTGACGGGCATGATCAGCTACGCGCAGCGGGAGCGCTTCGGCCTGTCGGCGGCGGTCAGCCTCGGCGCCAAGAGCGACGTCGACGATCAGGACATCCTCCGCTGGTTCGCCGAGGACGAGGAGACGAAGGCCATCGCGCTCTACGTGGAGGCCATCCACGACCCGGCGCGCTTCCTCCCGGTCGCGCGCGAGGTGGCGATGAAGAAGCCGGTCGTCGCCATCAAGGGCGGGACCACCGCCGCCGGCGCGAAGGCGGCCTCGAGCCACACCGGGAGCCTGGCCGGCGCCACCGCCGCCTACGACGCCGCGTTCGCGCAGGCCGGCATCCAGCAGGCGCACTCGCTGAGCGACTTCATGAGCTGGTCGCGGGCGCTCTCCACCCAGCCTCCGGCGGCGGGCCCGCGCGTGGCCATCGTCACCAACGCGGGCGGCCCCGGCGTGCTGGCGGCCGATGCCTGCGCCAAGCACGGCCTGGTCCTCGCCGAGCTGAGCGAGGCGACCATGAAGGCGCTCGACGAGGTGTTGCCGCCGGTGTGGTCGCGCAACAACCCGGTCGACGTCATCGGCGACGCGACGCCGGAGCGCTACCGCGACGCGCTGAACATCCTCGGCGCGGCGTCCGAGGTGGACGGCATCGTGCTGATCATGACCGTGCAGGCCATGACGGCGCCGAAAGAGACCGCCGAGGCCATCGCCCACGCGCAGGCCAGCCCCGAGTGGCAGAAGCCGCTCCTGGCCAGCTTCATCGGGCTGATCGGCACCGAGGAAGGGAGCTACCTCGACGCGCACGGCATCCCCGAGTTCAACATGCCGGAGATGGCCGTGAGCGCGATGGGCGCGCTGGCGCGGCGGGGCGCGTGGGTGATGCGTGACGAGGCGCCGATGCCGGAGCTCTCGCGCCTGCCCCCGCCGGATCTCGAAAAGGCGAGCGCGCTGGTCGGACGCTCCGTCGAGGCCGGGGTGGCCAACACCGATCTGGCGCTGGCCCGTTCCATCCTCGAGGCGGCGGGCGTGCGCTACAACCGCGGCGGCTCGGCGCGCGACGCGGACGAGGCGGTGAAGCTCGCCGGTGGGCTCGGCTACCCCGTCGTCGTCAAGCTGATCAGCAACGACGTCATCCACAAGTCGGACGCCGGCGGCGTCGTGCTCGACGTGGTGGACGCCGAGGGCGTGCGCGCCGCTTGCCGCTCCATCCGCGAGAACGTCGAGAAGCATCAACCCGGCGCGCGCATCGACGGGTTCACGCTGGAAGAGCAGGTCAAGGGGACGGAGATCATCGTCGGCATGAGCCGCGACCCGAGCTTCGGGCCGATGATGATGGTCGGCATGGGTGGCGTCTTCGTGGAGGTCTACAAGGACGTGTCCTTCCGCTTGGTGCCGCTGACGCGTCGCGACGCGCTGGACATGATCGACGGCATCCGCGCCCAGCCGCTCTTGAACGGCGCGCGCAACCGCCCCGTCCTCGATCGCGCCGAGCTGGCCGAGGTGCTGCTCCGCATCTCGCGCCTGGTCGAGTCGTGCCCTTCGATCCGCGAGCTGGATCTGAACCCGCTGGTGATCACCGAAAAGGGCCTGGTCGCCATCGACGCGCGCGTGATCGTGGGCTGACTCTGGGATCTGCCCCGGGCGGCGCGGCGAGGTGGCGTCTTCGGCGTCGAGCGCGCACCAGGGTGCCGACCGAGAGCCGCCGTTCCCGGACGGCGGTGCGCCGAGGACCCGCGCCGAGACCGCTCGTGCGCGTCTCGCGCGCCAAATTCCTGCATTTCGCGCCACGCGCCCGACGCGGGGCGTTGCCGAGCATAGGCTCGTTCCAGCCCTCAAGGACATCGGATCGCCGCCGTCTCCGGCTCCGGTGAACATCCGCGAGGTGGCGGAAAAAAAGCAGATGCGCAACCCGTGGCTGGCTCAGGCGCCGTTCGAGACCCCGTGACGGAGGGGCTGAACTGGGACGACCTGCGCTATCTCGAAGCGTTGGTGCGGCAGAAGAAGGCCCCGGCGGTC
This sequence comes from uncultured Pseudomonadota bacterium, assembly GCA_963832725.1. Lineage (GTDB taxonomy): Bacteria > Myxococcota_A > Polyangia > Polyangiales > Sandaracinaceae > JAEZBP01. The sequence continues at coordinate 1,170,462 of CAWHVG010000001.1, read as the reverse complement.
GCGCGGGAGCTCGGGGTGTCGACGTCGACGGTCTACCGCCGGATCGGCGCCCTCGAGGAGGCGCTCGGCGCGGGCTGCTTGGTCCGGGGAGGCACCGCGATCGAGCTGACCCGATGCGGTGAAGCGATCGTGGCGCTCGCCCGCGACCTGCACGTCGGTCTCGCGCGGGCGATGGATGTGGCGGACGCTGAGAGACAGGTGATCTCGGGGAGGGTGAGCCTGACCACCGTCGACGGGTTCCTGCCGTTGTTGGTCGGTCCTCTGGGCAGGCTCGCGGAGCGGCACCCGGACCTCCGAATCGATCTGCACCTCGGCTACTCCGGGCCGAGCGTGCGGCGCCGGGAGGTCGACGTCGCCATCGGTGTGATGGAGAATCCGCCGCCCGGGCTCGTCGGGCGGCGGCTGTTGCGGATCGACTATGCCGTGTTCGGAACCCCGGACGCTGCCTCGCGCCGGCCGCTTCGCTGGGTGGTCACCGGGCCGCCGATCCAGCACGAGCCAGAGGCCCGGTGGGAGAGCGCCCACGCGGGTGCCGTGGCGCTCGCGACGGGCTCGCGCACGGCCATGATGCGCTTCGTGCTCGACGGCCTCGGTGTCGCGCTCCTCCCCCGCCCCCAGGCCCAGCGCTATCCCGAGCTGGTGGAGGTCGAGGAGCTCTCCGCGAAGGCTCGGGAGCTCCGCCGCGATGCGTGGCTCCTCGTGCATCCCGACATGCGCCACGATGCGCGAGTTCGGGCGCTCGCCGACGCGCTGTCGGAGCTCGCGGCTTCGCCGATGGAGATGCGGGGTGAGGGGTCGAGAGCGGACGGATAGCCTGCGACGCGCCGCGCGGGGTCACGCCGTCCGGCGCCCCTCCTTCGCGTCGTAGTGCCGCCGGACCGACTCGATGGCTTGTACGAGCTCGGCTTCGTTCATCCGCATGGCGCGCGCCACTCTGCCCGAGACGTCTCCGAGCTTCGCGGCGATGAACGCAGGGTTGCGCGCCAGCGCGAAGACGCCGCGGATGGTGGCGCGGCTCAGCGAGACGAACATCCCGTCGCCCTCGATGACGGTCGCCTGCACCTTCACGCGGTCTCGTACTGCGAGCAGCTGCTCGCTGGAGCGCTTGCGCGTCGCCGCGTCGGGGATGGGGCTGCCGTCCTCCACGATGGCCAAGAAACCCAGGTCGCCCGCCAGCGAGAGGCAGACCCGACCGCAGCGGGTCACGCGCTCGATCGTCGGCATCCCGCGCCAGATCACGACACATACGGCGTCGTCGATCGTGGCCAAGCAATATACCGGGTCGCACTCCAGGATTTTCGGTTCCATCTCTAACAGCATATCCGCCGAGCGTCGCTCGCAGCGAGGAAAAATGGCGCGCCCCGGTCGAAAGCGCCGCGGCGGGGGCCGCGCTTCGACGCGTCGAGGAGTCCGACCCGTGGCGCGGGCGAGTCGACCCGCACGGGTTCGGGGCCCTTTGGAGCCGCGGGTCGACTCGTCCCCCCGCGCTCGTGTCGACCGGGTTCCGCAATATTGCGAACTTCGTTCCCGGAATTGTGCCTGGCGACCCCTGCGTTCGCTCGCATGATGCCGCCGAGTCGGCCGCCGCATGACCCCGAACACCGGTGAGCACGGGCCGCGACGGGAGGAACGATGATTACGAGAACAGTGACGACGATACTCGCCGCCAGTGTGTGCTTGACGGCGTGCGGAACCGATGTGCCCGTGGACGGCTTCGTCTTCCCCGCGCGTGACTTTCAGTGCGCTTCGGAGGTGGCCGAGGGCGGGTGTGCGACCGACACGCCGGTCAGCGACGACGCGTCGCGCACGGTCGCGCTGCCCCACACGTTCGACGACACGACGGTCGCCTACGTGGTGAGCTCGATCTCGCTCCCCCGGGCCGGTGCCGGTGCGGGGGGACGGGACGGGGCGGCGGGTTTCAACCTCGACCGGCGCGACACCGTGACGACTCCCGCGACTCCGGACAGCTGCACGGATTCGCAGCCGGACTTCACGTCGCCGATCGATGCGGAGCTGACGGGCGTCGACAATGCGCTTCAGGCGTTCGTGCCCACCATCGAACGTCTTCTCGATGCTTCCGCCTGTCCCGGCGGCACGACATCGGGCTGCCTGGACGCCACTCTGCTCCGGCAGATCGGGGATGGGAGCCTGATCCTCCTCGTCGAGGTGAGTGGGTTGAACGACTACCGCTACGACGACGCCGTCTCGGTGCAGAATCCTCCTCGGTACGCCCGCCGGAGGAGGCGAGGTGTCCACCGGTGATGACGGTCGCCTGAGCGCGGGGCAGAGCTTCACCCCGGCGCTGGCGCCCGATGGTACCCAGCTCCTGCTCGGACCGGTATACCCCGGCGACATCTTCGACGGGCGACTGAGGATCCACACCGATTCGTTGGTCCTCAGCATCGACACGGGCGACATTCAGCTCGACCTCACCATCCGTGACGCAGAGCTTCGGTTCGACATCGACGAGAACGGACTCACGAACGGGATGATCGGTGGCGGGCTCCCCGTTGCCGACATCGTCGCTGCCGCCGACTTGACCATGCCGGGCGCGGGCGAGCTCGTTCAGCCGATCGCGCAAAACGCGGCCGACGTCGTGCCCTCGGCCGACGACCCGCTCGTCTGTACGACGGTCTCCCTCGGCATCGAGTTCGACGCGACCACGGCCGACCTCCAGCGCTGAGCGTCTGTCACGAGCGGCGCCGATGTCCCCCGCGAAGATTTTCGCCAAGTGCCGGAGCGACCACACGTTCCTGGTCCGGCACTACGCGCTGGAAGCGCTCTTCCTCGCGGTTGGGATCGGTTCGTCCTTCGCGATCCGCCACCCCCAGGCGCGGCTCCACCTCGGGCCGGCGCACCTCGCGCTGGCGCTGGTCGCCGTGCCCGTGGGCTGGCGCATGGCGTCGCTGCTCCACAACGCCGGTCACGGGAACTTCCCGGGGCGCCGGGTGAACCGCGCGGTCGGCGAGCTGGCCGCAAACTACCTCCTCTACGGCTTTGCCAACTTCGTCCTCATCCACGCGCTCCATCACGCGTACTCGGATCGAGAGCACGATCCCGTCTCGCCGCGAGGGCGCTCTTTCTTGGCGTTCTTGTTCGCTCCCATGCGCTACGCGACCGCACGGGCCCGCCGCTACTTGTTCCTGTTGCACCGCGGGAAGAGAGGCTACGAGGCAATTCGCGTGGGTGAGCTGGTGCTCTTTCACGTGAACATCGCACTCCGGGCTCTGCTCTGGTTTGGTGCGCTCGGTCCGGATCTGTTCGTGTCGTTCTATCTTCCGTCGGTCGCTAGCAACGTCGCGATTCTTGCGCACATCAATTTCGTATGCCACCGCAACAGAAATGATGGTGCTGTCGAGGTAGTCAACCATCAAGAGAAGCTGTACTATCGCGTCGCCAATTGGGTGACGGTAGGCGGATACTTTCACAAGAACCATCACCTCCAGCCGCGGCTCTACGATCCGAGGGCGCTCGAGGAGCCCGCCCGTCCCACGCTCACTGTCGAGCCTTCGCGCACCGCCACCACGACTCCGCCTGCGACGGGATCGTGCCTCGAGCGCTACTTCGACATCGCCGGCATTTGGGGCGGACGCGAGGGCTCGGGATGACCGCTCGGGGGCTGCGGACGACGTGCGACGCCGTGGCGTGGTTGCTCGCACGCGTCGAGAGGCTCTGGTGTCGGCTGATCGGAGCTCCGCGCCTGGGGCACATTCCGGGTCCCCGCGGGATCGCGTTCGTGCGGCTGATGCTGTGCTTTCTCGCCGACAGCCTCGCGGCGCTGGAGATCACCCGGGCCCGCTACGGGCCGATCGTCAGCTACCCGTGGCCGATCAGCACGGTGATCGTCTACGAGCCCGACGCGGTCGAGCGCGTGCTCTTCGATCGCGAGCGGCGCTACGAGAAGGGAGCCCAGACCGAGGAGATGAGAGTGGTGATGGGCGACGGCCTCGTCACCAACAACGATCGCGCGTCGTGGGCGGAGCGTCGAGCGATTGTCAGCCGCGCGATGGGGCCCCGTTCCATCCGGAGCTTCGGGCAGACGTTCGCCGCGCTCGCCGACGAGATGGTGTCCCGATGGTGCGCGTCCTCCACCGTCGACGCCTCCCGTGATCTTGCGGAGCTCACGTTCGCCATCGCCGGAAGAACGTTGCTCGGGGCCGAGCTGAGCCGAGAGGACGCTCACCGCGCGGACGAGGCGGTGCGATTCACCGCGCGGGTGATTCACCAGCACATGTTCAGCATCGCTCCCATTCCCTACTGGGTTCCGACGCCTTCCCACGTCCGATTTCATCGCCACCGGCGGGCGCTCGACGCGATCGTCGGACGGCTCGTCCGTGCGGCGCGCGCATCCACCTCGGATCTCGGCCGGATCCGGGAGCGTTCTCGAGCGACTCGTCCGGCAGGGTGGGCTCGATGAACGCGCGCTCCGCGACGAGAATCCTCACCCTGCTCATCGCCGGCTACGAGACCACCGCCAGCACCTTGGTCTGGGTGCTGGGCGTCGTGGCCTCCGAGCCGTGCATCCAGGCCGAGCTGCAAGCCGAGATCGACGCGAAAGGCGTGGTGGAGGCCCCCCTCGCATTCCGAGACACGCACCCGCTCACGTACCGGACGGTGCTGGAGGTCATCCGGCTCTACACGGCGATCCCGATGTCTTCCCGCCGCACGTCGAGCCCGGACGTCCTCTCTGGGTTCGAGGTGCCGGCTCGGACCAACGTCGTGGTTCCTGTTTGGGTCCTGCACCGGGACCCCGCGCTCTGGGTCCGTCCGACCGACGTCGTCCCCGCCCGCTTCGAGGGCTGTCCGGCCCATCGGCTGAGCCACTACGTGCCCTTCTCGAAGGGCGAGCGGTCCTGCGTGGGCCAGGGGTTCGCGATGGCCGAGGTCGCGATGGTGGTGACCCGCGTCCTGGCCCGACTCTCGCTGTCGCTGACCTCGGCGAGCCTGCCGCGGCCGGTGTCGCTCGTCAGCCTGCAACCGGAGGGAGGGTTGTCGTTGCGCCTGCGGAGGCGTGATGCGTGAGGTCCTTTCCAGGTTGCTGGCGAGTGGCCTCCGGCGCTCGACGGGGCTTCGCGAGAAGCGGTGGGCCTACCGCGTGCAGACCGCGTCCGCCTTCGTGTTCGCGCCGATCGCCCTGACCTCGATCCGACGCGCACCGCTCTTGTCTCTGCTCTTCGCGTCGGAGGCCGTCGGGCAGCTCCTCCTGGCCGCGGACGGCCGCCGGTCGGCCGAGCGGGGTGATGCTGTGGTCGTCTACTTTCGGACAGGGCCTTTGGGCGCGAGCGCCCAAGCCGTCTTGTTGTTCGCCTCGACGGTGCGCTACGCGATGGCCGCTCAGGCGCTCGACGTGGCATCCACGATGGCGCTCGTGCCGGGGGTGCTCACCCTCGCGCTGCTGCGCGTGCCCGAGCTCCGCGCGGACCTGGTCGGAGGCGGCTCCATCATCGTCTCGGCCCTCGCGTTGGGGTGTGCGAGCGCCTGGGCCGGGTGTCCTCTGGCGGCCGGAGCCCAGCTCGCGTACGCGGCGCTGCTGGCGATCGGTCTCTTCGCGCTCGAGCCCTGGTTGGCGGAGGTCATCAACATCCCTGTGTTCGCATCCGCGGCCCTCGGGTGGGCGGCGGCGTGCTGAGGGTCGCGCTCGGCGGGGTGCTCCTCGTGCTGACCGGCGTGTGGGCCTTCTTCCTCGCGCGCCTGCACCGCGCCGCTCGTCACCTACCCAGCCTCGACGACGTCGTACCGGAGCCGGGTCGCGTGATGCCCACCGTCAGCGTGGTTTGCGCCGTGAAGGACGAAGCGGCGCTGATCGGCGCCACCCTGCTGGGGCTCTTGGCGATCGGGGAGCCGGTCGTCGAGATCATCGTGGTCGACGATCGGTCGAGCGACGGGACGCACGACCTCCTCCGCGCGCTCGCCGCGCGCCATCCGGCGCTGCGCGTCGTCCGCATCGACAGCCTGCCGGACGGCTGGCTGGGCAAGGTCCACGCTCTCGAGGTCGCCACCAGAGCGGCTGAGGGCGACGTCGTGCTCTATGCAGACGCCGAGCTCGAGCTCGACCGCGGGTCGCTCGAAGCTGCTCTCGCGCTGATGGTGGATCGGCGCCTCGACCACCTGGCGGTGCTGCCGCGCCTTCACGGCAAGCCGTATTTCCTCGATGTCTTCCTGACCACGGCGCTCTCGTTCTACATCGCGTCGAACCGGCCGTGGCTACGCATCGAGGATCGGCCCACCGGTGCCGTGAAGGGCGTCGGCAAGCTCAACGTCGTGCGCCGCCGCTTCCTCCGAGAGACCCCCGGCTTCGCGTGGTTGAAGATGGACATCGCCGACGATGTGGCTCTCGCTCAGTTGGTGGCGACGCACGGCGGGCGTTCGCTCTTGGTGAGGGCGCGTCATCACGGGCCTGCGCTGCACTGGTACCGCAGCGTGACCGAGATGGTGCGGCGCCTGGAGAAGAACACGGTCGGCGTCTTCGCTCGGTACCGTCTCTGGCGTGCGGTCGCCGTCTCCGTCGCTGCGTACGGTTGCCTGCTGCTTCCGATCGCGATCACGACCGCGGCGTTGGTGTGTCCGTGGTTCATCGTCGTCGCGCTCGCGTACGGTGCCGCCACGCTCGCCTTCGCGCGGAGGTCGGCGCCTGTCCTCGGGCGTCCGGCGCGGGTGCTCTTAGGACTTCCCTTGGGGTTGGCGTTCATGGGTGTCGTGTTGCTCCGCTCCTCCATCGTCTGTGCGCTCCGAGGCGGGATCGTGTGGGGCGCGACGTTCTACCCTGTCGAGCGGCTGCGCACGGGCCAGCGGGTCGGGCTCTCGCTCTGAGTTGCGGCGGCATTCGTCGACGAACGACGCCACCGCGGCGTCCCGAGGTGGCGCCCCGCGAGCGAGTCGAGGTGGATCGCGGGATGCCCCGTTGCGGGATGACCCTCCGTGCATCGTGTTCGGAAGGCCGAGCCGCCGTGGGTCGGGTGAGCCTGGGAGCTATCTCCCGTGCATGCGAAGGCTCGCGTTGGTGCTCATCCTCTCCACCGGCTGTGGCAGTTCGCTGCCCGCGCTGGGGAACGTCGGACCGCCCGAGAGCGGCTGGAGCGGGTCGAACGCGCGACCCGAGTGCGCGGGCCCGGACGTGGCGCCGCGGCTGCACTTCTCGCGCGTCTCGGATCTGTCCTGGATGAACGCGGACGAGCGAGTGCTGCTGGCGACCCCCAACCTCGCGAACACCCGGGGCGCGGATCCGGAGGTGCTGGAGCGGGAGGCCATCGACGGCGCCATGCGCGTCCTCGCGCCGATCGGGCTGGAGGCGGCGGGTGCGCCGGCGCAAGCGGCGCGCTTGCGGGCCGCGCCTGCGGTACGGAGCGAGGCGGACCTCGAGCAGGCCCTGTCGACGGTGGAGGCGATGGAGGCCGAGCTCCCGCGAGGCGCGCGCGGTCACCGCGTGCTCGCGGTGCTGGCGAGGGGGATGAGCCACGCCCTCTCGCACCCCTTCCCGGGCTCGCGCTGCGCGTACATCGTCGGCCACGGCACCATCGAGTCGGAGGTCGCGGCGGCGGCGATCGAGGCCGGCGCGCCCCGCTCGCAGGTCACCGAGGCGAGCGTCGATCTCTTGGCGGCCCTCGCCGAGGACGCTCGCCGCCAGGTGGCGCAGGAGTCCGGCGTGGGCTGAGCGAGTCGCGGATTCGCGCGCGAGGCTGTCGCAGTGCTCTCTCGCTCGACCGCTCGCGGTGGCAACCGCTCGCGGTGGCGACCGAGAGCGGGGTCGAGCGATGCCTCAACGGCAGAAGGGTCGGCCGGGGTGGGGCGGGTGCATCCACGCCTCGCGCCGGTCGAGCCACTCTTCGACCCGCGCGTCCATCGGGCCGGCCGCGGCGCGTGCGTCCTCCGGGCTGACCCGGCGAGCGCGCCGCCTGCGTCGCCGGCGGCGCTCTTCGAGGACGGGCCTGAGCCCGAGCGCGCGCAGCTCGGCGCGGCGCCACGGATAGACCGGCGCTGCGTCGGTGCAGCCCTCCGCCATGTCCTCGGGCGTGCAGTGAAAGCGGATGTGGAGGTGGTCGTCGTGCGGGTAGCCCGGCTGACAGGTGATCTGCTCGAAGCGCTCGCGGACGGCGGTGGGCGCGTGCGCTCGCTCCGCTTGCGCCACGAGCAGCGTCCGGATGTGCTCGGCGACGAAGATCCGCTGCACCTGATCGGCGCCGGGCCCCTCGAGGAGCGCCTGCACGAAGCGCCAGGTGCGCGGCGCGTCGAGGCGCACCAGCACGTCGTCGCGCGGATCGGCGAGGTCCTTGAAGTCGTAGCCGCGGCCGCGCGGATCGAGGAACGCGCCGACCGAGTCGATCGGATCGCCGTGCCGGTCGAGGAGGTAGAAGAGCACGTCCGCGTCACGTCCGGCGCGGTGGCTGCCGTGGTGCTCGATGGGCCCGCCGTGCTCGAAGCCGATGTCGTTGATCCAGAGGCCCGATCCGGGCATCGCCTCGTCGACGACGGCGGCCGCCCGCACCAGCGCCTGCACCAGCTCGACCGTGCCGTAGTAGGCCTCCGGGTTCGGTCGCCGCGGGTTGCTGTGGAACCCGGGGCCGGACTCCGGCAGGGCGACCGCGCGCTCGAGGTGCCCGTCGTTGGGCCCGCCCACGGAGGTGGTGGCCGCTCCGTCGAGGGCGAGGAGCGCCTCGACCGGATCGGGCTCGACCGGATCGGGCTCGGTCGGGGCTGGCTCGGTCGGGGGCTCCGCCGCGGTCCCCTCCTCGGTTCCGTTCGCCATGTCCGGAGCCGTCTCGGCCGAGGCGATCGCGGGCGGCGGCGTGGGCTCCGACTCGATTACGGTCAGCGGCGTCGCTTCCGGCGCGGTCGCCTCCGTCCGCGGCGTCGCGCGGCGCTCGGTGGCGGGGACGCCTTCGGCGCAGCTCGACATCCAGGCGGCGATCGCGAGCAGCGGCAGAGCACGCATGGAGACAGGGTGGCGACGCGCGCGCCGCACCGCAAATCCGTGGCGAGCAACCCGAGCGGAAGGGCCCGCGCGCAGGGCGATGCCGCGCCGGGCTATGCCGCTTCGCCCTTGGCCGGGACCGTCAGCACGGGCCGCTCGGCCCGCCGCATCACCTTCTCGGCGATCGAATCCCATCAGCAGGTGAGCCAGGCCGGTTCGCCCGTGGGTGCCCATGACGATCATGGCCACATCGAGCTCGTCCGCCGCTTCGAGGATCGCCCCGACCGTGTCCTCGATGACGACCCGCGTTTTCACCTCGACGCCCGCTTCACGGAGGCTGTCGGCGTAGCGCTCGAGCTCGGCCAGCGAGGCGTCGCGGATGAACTGTCCCGCCTGCACCAGCTCTTGGTCCGGCATGGGACGGATCTCCGACGTCTCGAGCAGCCCCGGCGGGATCTCGGCGACGTGGAAGAGCACCAAGCTCGCGTCGAGGCTCGGCGCCAGCTTGGCCGCGAAGCGCATGGCGTTTCGCGCGCAGCTCGAGAAGTCGGTCGGCACGAGGAGGACGGAGGCTGGCACGCCCCGCAGGTAACCCCCGCCCGCTCAGCGCGCAATCGTTGCGCAAAACTCTCCCCGCTCCGCATCCGGTGTCGTGTGTAAAGTGCCACTTGACACTCTACGGTATTGGCGACATAACCAGATTCGGCATGCAGCAGACGACTCGGCAGGTGCGAGCGCGGCGGATCGGCGCCATCGACGTCGCTTCGAGCGCGCTGGCGCGGGTGGCGCCCAAGGGATTGGCGCCGCGGATCGACCGCGCCCGGCACGACGCCCGCGCGCTCTGGGACGGTCTCTTCGGCGTGCGCGAGCCCGCGTTCACGGCGCCCTCGGTGCCGCGGGTCGTGCCGGTGCCGCTCGCCGCCATCGATCCGGTGGAGCACGCGTTGCCTCGCGGCGCGCTCCGCCGGCGCTGGGTGACGTTGCGGACCGACGTGAGCTGGCTGCTGCGCGACCTGCGCGGGGAGCGCCGGCCCGCCTTGGTGGAGCGCGGACCCAACCGCCACCGCGAAGCGCACGGCGAGGAGCACCGCGAAGCGCGGGCCCCGGGCCTCGGCGCCGCCGGCCGCGCGCTCCGCGTCGAGGCCATCGTCCGCGAGACGCCGGACGCCGTGAGCGTCGTCCTGAGCGAGCTCGACGGCCGACCGCTCGCGTTCGAGGCCGGCCAGTTCCTCACCTTCCACTTCGACGTCGACGGCGAGCGGGTCCGCCGGGCCTACTCGCTGAGCACCTCGCCGCTCGAGGGTCCGAGCGCGGCGGTCACGGTCAAGCGCCTCGAGGGCGGGCGCGGCTCGGGGTTCGTACACGAGCGGCTGCGGGCCGGCGATCGCGTCCGCGTGCTCGGTCCATCGGGCTCGTTCGTGGCGCCTGCCGAGACCACGCCCGCGAGGCTGGTGATGATCGCGGGAGGGAGCGGCATCACGCCCGTCGCGTCGATCGCCGAGACGGTGCTCGAGAGCCGGCCCGAGCTCTCCGTGAGCCTGGTCTACGGCAACCGCCGCCTCGAGGACGTCATCTTCGCCGAGCGCCTGACGCGCCTCTGTGCGGCGCACGCCGACCGATTCACGCTCGATCACGTCCTCTCCGAGCCGCCGGAGGGTTGGGAAGGCCCGACGGGCATCCTGGACGGCGCCACCCTGGGCGCGCGCCTCGACGCGCTCCCGGACGACGGGCGCGCGCGGCGCTACTACCTCTGCGGCCCGGCCCCGATGATGGACGCAGCCCGCGCGCTGCTGCTCGAGCGCGGCGTCGCCCCGGAGGACATCCGCGAGGAGCGCTTCCACAGCCCGGCGGAGGTCACGGCCTCGTTGCCGGACGAGCCTCTGATCGCGCGGATGAAGGTCCGCGGCCGCGACCACGTGGTGCGGGTCGATCCGGGGCAGACGCTGCTCGAGGCGGGCCTCGCCGCCGGCGCCGACCTGCCTTTCTCGTGCGCGATGGGCGGCTGCGGCGCCTGCAAAGCCAAGCTGGCCTCTGGCAGCGTGCACGCGGACGAGCTCAATTGCCTCTCCGGCGCCGAGCGGGAAGCCGGCTTCGTCCTCACCTGCTCGTCGAGACCGACGACGCCCGTGTCCCTGGAGGTGGAATGAGCGCGCTGGCGGAAGCGCGGGAGGCGGCCGAAGAGCGCTACCCCTATCGGATGAAGGACCTCTGCGAGCTGACCGGGCTCGGGCGGCAGGCCATCCACTTCTACATTCAACGCGAGCTGCTCCCGCCCGGCCACAAGACCGGCCGGAACATGGCCTATTACGGGGAAGAGCACCTCGAGCGCCTGCGTTTGATCAAGAAGCTCCAACACGAGCGCTTTTTGCCGCTCAAGGCCATCAAGGCCATCCTCGACGATCAACAGAACGCGTTCGAGCCGAGCCAGCGCACCTTCCTGCTCGGCGTGAAGCAGCACCTCGCCGGCAGCCTGGCGGCCGACACCGACAAGCCGGGCGAGAGGGTGAAGGTGGCGCCGCTCCTCGAGCGGCTCGAGCTGCCCGCGAGCGCGCTGAAGCGCATGGTCGAGCTCGAGCTGATCGGATCGAGCCGGGACGCCGACGGGGACGAGGTCATCGCGGCCGAGGACGCCTGGCTGGTCGAGACTTGGGCCGAGGTGAAGCGCCTCGGGTTCGCGGAGGAGCTCGGGTTCAGCGTGGACGACATCCTGGTCTACGACGAGATCGTTCAGCATCTCTTCCAGCGTGAGGCGCAGCTCTTGGCGTCGCGCATTCCCGAGCTACCGCCGGAGAAGGTGGCCGAGATGATCGAGCGGGTGCTGCCGCTGGTGCACGGCCTGGTGACGGGACTTCACCGCGCGAAGATCCGCAACTTTTTGGCTTCGTTGGCCTGAACGAGGCTGGCCTGAACGAGGCTGGCCTGAACGAGGCTGGCCTGAACGAGGCTGGCCTGAACGAGGCTGGCCTGAGCGACGCCGGACACGGGAGCATGCCGATGGTGATCAAAGAAACACTGCTCGAGAAGGTCCCTCCGCGGGTGCGCAGTCAGCTCGAGGGGTACGCCGACTCTCTCTCCACGCTCTTCGAGGTTCGCGATCCTCGCGTCCTGTCCAGCATCGGCCCTTCGGCGGTGCGGGGCACCATCCTCAAACGGGGCAAGCAGGGCGTCCCGACCGAGATGCCGGCCAGCCACCGCGCCTACTTCGACTGGTCCTACCCCCACGACTTCCCGGAGATGGCCGAGCTCTACGACCGCGCCAAGCGCGGCCAGTGGAACGGGGACGACCTGCCCTGGGATACCCACGTGGATCCGCTCGATCCCGAGCGGCCGCTGATCCCCGCGGACTTCTTCGCGTTCGAGATCCTCGAGGAGAAGATTGGCGTGCGCTTCGAGGAGCGCGAGCGGGCCCGCTTCCGCCACCACTTCACGGCCTGGATGCTCAGCCAGTTCCTCCACGGCGAGCAGGGCGCGCTCTTCGCCGCCGCGCAGGTCACCGAGGCGGTGCAGTTCTTCGACGGCAAGCTCTACGGGTCGACCCAGGTCGTCGACGAGGGGCGCCACGTCGAGGTCTTCCACCGCTACCTCGACACCAAGCTCGAGCGCCTCTACCAGGTGAACGACAACCTCTTCGTCATCATCGACGCGCTGATGCAGGACGGCCGTTGGGACATGAAGTTCCTCGGCATGCAGATCATGGTCGAGGGCGTGGCGCTCGGCGCGTTCGGGACGCTCTACCGCGAGACGAAGGAGCCGCTTCTGCGCGAGCTACTCCGCAACGTGATCCAGGACGAATCGCGGCACGTGCACTACGGCGTCTTGGCGCTGCGCGAGCACGTCCTCGGCGAGCTGAGCGAGCGCGAGCGGCGCGAGCGGGAGGACTGGGCGTTCGAGGTCGCGCTCCTGATGCGCAACCGCTTCCTCGCCTACGAGGTCTACGAGGAGCACTTCGAGGGGCTCGTCTCGCGCAAGGAGTGGCGCGAGGCGGTGTACGCGTCGCCCGGCATGGACCGCTTCCGGCACGTGATGTTCAGCCGGATGGTCCCCAACCTGCGCGAGATCGGGCTGCTCACCGATCGGATCAAGCCGCACTACGCGCGGGTCGGGCTGGACCGCTATTTCGACGGCCTCGCGGCCGACCGCCTGAGCGGCGATCAGATGCTGGCCGACCTCGAAGCCGCGGCCTGACGCGGCCTCAGCTCGCGACGCAGCGTCCGGTGTCGAGGCTGCAAGAGGCTCCCTCGACACACGGACGGTTCGCGCAGCTCTCGCCGACCCGCCCGCGCGGCCTGCACGAGCCCGAGTCCTGATTGCAGAAGAGCGCGCTCGCGCACCCTCCGGCGAGGCTCGGTCCGCAGGGCTCGCCGGCCGTCCGCGGCGTGCCGCAGAGCCCACGCGCGGTCAGCGTCGCGCTGCAGGACAGCCCCGACTGGCAGTCGCTATCGTACGCGCACGGCCCCTCGCCCTGGCCGATGAGCCGGCAGCTGCCTCCGTCGCAGATGGAGCCGAAGCAAGGCGCGCCGCTCGCGTCGCAGGCCTCGCCCAGCATCGGGCGCAGAGTGCACACGCCCGCCACGCACCGCGAGACGTCGTAGGGGCAGTCGTCGTCGCTCGTGCACGCGCAGCCCGGGTGATGCGCGGCGACGCAGACCTGATCGGCGTTGCAGCGCCCGACGGAACACGCATCGGTCGCGCACGAGTCGCCGGGCATCGGTCCGCGGACGCAGGTCCCGGAAGGGTCGCACACGAAGGGCGCGGCGCAGGGGTAGTGGTCGCACCGGTCGCCCTCGACCGTGGGCCTGCACGCTCCCTCCGCGCAGCGCAGTCCCGGCGCGCAGTCGGCGTCCTCCGCGCACGTGCAGCCGGTCGTGCCGGAGGTGCACCGCCCGCGCTGGCACCAGAGTCCCGGCGCGCACGCGTCCGGTGTCGCGGCACAGGCGTCCCGCTCGACGAGCCAGGCGCACCGTCCCTCCCGGCACGCTCGGTCGGAGCCGCAGTCCGATTGCGTCGTGCAGCTGCCGCCGAGCGAGACGCCGTCCGAGATGTCTTTGCACGCGAGGGCTACGTCGAGCGCGGTCTGGCAGTCGGGGGCTTCGAGCAGCCCGCGCAGACAGGCGCGGCCGTCCGCCGGGTCGTAGGGACCGTCGGCGGCGCCGTGCCGGGCCGCGTCGAGCGCGGCGAACCCGGGGTGGCAGAAGGACTGCCCGAGGAGCCAGAATCCGGTGTCGCATCGCAGGCTCCAGTCGCAGACCAGCGCGCTCGCCGCGACCCGGAACTGCGTCAGGTCGCTCACCTCGCTCGGATCGACGGACGTGGGCGCATCGCAGGCCAGCGCGCCCGGGTCGGGCGCCGGGGGGGAGGGCGCCGGGCACATGCCGATGGGCGGCCCGCTCTCACAGCCGAGCGGGGAGACGAGGAGCGCGAGCAGGAGCCAGCGTGCTTGGAGGGTCATGAGGGCCGACGAGGAGCAAGCCACGCGCCAACCCCGGCTGGTCCCCGGTACGGCGGACGCGGATGCCGACCTGTGCCGCGCTCGGCACGTGCGTGAACCGGGGGCACGCCCGCCGTGAACAGGGTCGACGGACGAGATGCACGACGCGCGGGAGTGAGCTCTCGTGACCGTGCGCAAGCACCGTGACGCGCTCCGGCCGCGCATCTGAAATACTCGCGCGCGTGACGACGCGGAACTGCGTGGCGGCCCTCTTCACGTGGCTGCTCTCGAGCTGTACGCCCCAGCCGGTCGAAGTCCTGATCGACCTGAAGACCGACATGGTCCCCGGGGTCGAGTTCTCGTCCGTCCGGACCGAGCTCTTCGGGTCCATTCCGCCCGCGGAGGCGATGGCCTCGGAGGACCACACCCGCGTCCTCCGCGTCGACCGGGGCCAGGTCTGGGACACGGCCATGCGAATCGCGGATCTCTCGGGCATCGCGCCGGGCCGCTACTACGCCCGGGTGCGGCTGGAGACCGAGGGAGAGACGGTCCTGCAGCGCCTGGCGCTGCTCACCATCCGCGAGACCAGCATCTTCACCGTCACCATGACCCGGGACTGCCGCGGCGTGATGTGTCCGGCCGCCGACGGGGATCCGACCACCACCGCCTGCCTGGGAGGCCGCTGCGTCAATCCGCGCTGCACCGAAGAGACCCCCGAGTACTGCCCCGACCCGGCTTGTAGCTCGGACGCGGACTGCGCGAGCACCGTCGCCTGCGCGAGCGCCCGATGCGTGTCCGGCGCGTGCCTCGCGCTCGGCGACGACGCGCTCTGCGATCCCGACGCGTGGTGCCGTCCCGACACCGGCTGCGCGCAGGAGACGTTCGTGCTCTCGAGCGGAGCCGGCGGGCGGGTCGACGCCTACGACCTCGCGATCGCGCCCGGCGGAGGCGTGGCGGTGGTCGGCGCCCTTTCGGGGGCGATCGACCTCGGCGGCGGGCCCCAGCCTGCGCCCCCGGTGCGCGGCATGTTCATCGCGCAGTACGGCTCGGACCTCTCGTTCGCGTGGGGGCAGGTCTTCGCGGCGAGCGGGTTCACCGCGGGGCGCGACGTCACCGTCACCTCCGACGGTGTGGTCCACGTGGCCGGCTACTTCACCGGCAGCGGCATGTTCGGCAGCACCGCCGTCGATGCGATGAGCGGTCAGGATCCCTTCCTGATGGAGCTCGACGCGTCGGGCGCCATCCAGCTCACGCGCGACTACGCGACCGCGCGCCGCAACGGGCAGCTGCACGGCCTGGCCACCCGAGACGACGGCACCACCGCGCTCGGGGGCGTCTACGACCGGGACCTCACGGTGGGCGGCATCGCCCTGCCGACGGTCGTCGCGCCGGCCCTCGACTGGGGCTTCATCGCCGTCCTCGAGACCCCGGACACCGCCCGCTACGCGCTCTCGATCCCGGGGGGAGGGACGGTCGTCGTCGACGCGGTCGCGTTCGCGCCGGACGGCAGCACCTGCGCGACCGGGAACTTCAACAGCGACATCATGCTGGACGGCGCGAGCGTGCCCACGCAGGGCGGCACCGACGGCTTCGTGGTGCGCATCGATCCCTCGGGCACGCTGCAATGGGGGCACACCTTCGGCGGCCCCGGGGCCGACGCCGGCGTGGCGGTGGCGATGATGGGCGACGACTGCGTGGTCGCCGGCCATATCGCGGATGGGGCCTCGTTCGACGGCATGCAGCCCACCACCTCCGGCGGCGACGGCGTCGTCGTGCGTTACGACCCCACGGGCACCATCGTCTGGCTGACGGTCCTCGGCGGCGCGCAGGACGACGGGCTCGGAGCCGCCTCGCTCGGGCCCGAGGGCTCCGTGATCGTCGGCGGATCGCTCGGAGGAGCGGCCGAGATCGGCGGCCAGTCCATCACCACCGCCGGCCGGGACGCCCTGGTCGCGCGGATCGACGGCGACGGGACCGTCGCCTGGGCGCACACCTTCGGGGGCGACGGCAGCTCGGACGTGATGGGCGTCGGTTTCGACCCGACCTCCGGCCGAGTCGCCGTGACCGCGCGCTTCAGCGGTGGCGCGACCCTGGGCCGCTACACGGTGACGGCCGCCGGCAGCACCGACAGCTGGCTCCACTGGTTCACCCCCTGAGCGGCCCCGCGATGCGCCACGTCTGGTCAAACGGTGTCGTTCACCCGGCGCGCCGAGCTGCCCTCGCGTTCGTGGGGCAGGGTGGAGCGTGCCTGTCGTCGCGCTCGTGCGCGGGGCGCGAGGCATCGGGCGGAGCCGGATCGACCTTGCCCTCGCGGGGCCCGTCGCGCGAGGATCGTAGGGCTTTGGTGATGCGAAGAGCTGTTCACGTCTTGCTTCTCCTTCTCTGCGCCTGCCCGGCGGCGCCGCTCGTCGCGCGAGCGCAGACGGCGGCGTCCGACACGGCGAGTGACGCCGATCGGCGTCGGGCCGAAGCGGCGGCGCTCTTCCAGGCCGGACGGGCGGCGGCCGAAGCGGGCCTCTGGTCCGAGGCCGTGGTCCGCTTCGAGCGCTCGTTCGAGCTCTTCCCGACCGCGTCTGCGCTCTACAACCTCGCCGTCGCCCAGCGCGCGCTGGGCAGGCACGTCAGCGCGCGCGACACCCTCGCCCGGCTGCTCTCCGAGCACGACGCCGAGCTGAGCGCCGAGCAGCGGCAGGCGGCGCAGGCGCTGCTGAGCGCCGAGTCGCTGCGCGCGGCGCGTCTGACGCTGGCCGGCTTACCCGCCGCCCGCTTCGGCGTCCACCTCGACGACCAGGAGCGAGAGGACTCCGGCGAGCGACCGCTCGTGTTCGAGCTCGACCCCGGCGAGCACCGCCTCGTGCTGCAGAACGAGGGCTACGAGCCCTACCGGTGGGAGGGGACGCTCGCCGACGGACAGCACGTGCGCCTCGACGTGGACCTCACCGCCGTGCAGCCGGCCGCGCCGGCGCAGGGCGAATCGCTGGTCGAGAGCCCCTGGTTCTGGGTGGTGACCGTCGCCGCGGTCATGCTCGTGGCCGGCGCGGCCGTGGGCACGTACTTCGCCCTTCAGTCCAAGCAGATCCAGCCCTTGTCCGACATGAGGTACCGGCTTTGAGGCGCGCGCTCGGAGTTCCCCCGCTCCGACGCTTCCCCCGCTCGCGGGAGGGGCTCGGCGGATCGCGCTTCGGGGCGACGGCGCTGGTCGCCGCCGCCGTGATGCTCCTCGCCGGCGGCTGCATGCAGGAGAACGCGGTCCTCGAGCTCTACCTGACGCTCCCGCCCGCGCCGGCCGGCGGCCCGGGCTACGCGCTCGTGCAGGCGCGCCGCGCCGACGAGGTCAGCTTCGCCGTCCCCGACTGGCTGGACAGCAACGACCTGCCCGCCGTCGCGCTGACGAACGCGGAGCACGTCGATCACGTCAGCATCGAGACGGTCGGCGTGGACGACTTCGATCTCGACGTGCGGGTGCGCTGGTGCGAGAGCGTCGGCTGCTCGGATCCGGCGGACGATCCCTCCATGGGCCCCCAGACCTGCCTGACGCTCCAGCACCCCTTCTACCTCGGGCACCGGACCAGCTATCACACCGATCCGCTGAGCATCGCCGACGCCTCGATGGGCCCTTGCCCGCCGGCGGACGTCATGCAGGTCGATCATTGCGCGATCGAGGGCTGCGCGGCGGTCCCGGACTCGAGCACTCATCCGAGCTTCTGCCGGATGGACGGTACGCACCTCTGTCAGTGAATCACCACTCCCAGAGGTTCGGCGCGCCCTGACCACCCGGAGCCGGTCGCGCGGGCCTGGCCTGCGCGGGTTGCGGCGCGCTCGGCCGCGCGCGGCGTGGCGAACGCGTGCGCCGCCGTCTCGCCGGGGTCCGCCTCGGGCTCACCCCGTCGGGCGCTGCCTCGTCGTGCTCGTCGGGGGCCGCATCGTCGGGGGCCGCATCGTCGTGCTCGTCGGGGGCCGCATCGTCGGGGGCCGCATCGTCGGGGGCTGCCTCGGTCGTGTCGTCCTGCGGCGCAGGAGGCCCCGCCGGCTCGGGCGGAGCCGCCGTGCTCGCCCGAGCTGGGGCGTCCCGCTCACCGCCTCGCGTGGCCGCGATCGCGATCCCGGCGACCAAGCCGATCGCGAGCACGGCGATGGCGGCGATCTTCAAGAGCGGCTTCCGGCGCGGCGCCTCCTCGGTCTCGGCCGCCGCCCGCCTGCGCGTCGTCGAGCTCTCGGAGGCCTTTGGCGATGGCGGCCTCGCGCTCGGCGCGCAGATCGGCGAACGCCGTGGCCATGTAGTCCGCCAGATCGATCGGCCCCTCTTCGGCCTCGATCTGCACCCGCATCGCGTCGAGCCGCTCGGCCACCTCGCGCCCGCTCGCGGGGCGCAGCTCCGGATCCTTGGCCAGCATCTCGAACACCAGCTCGACGAGTGGTGGCGGCAGATCGGCGCGCTTCTCGCCGGGATCGGGCGGGCTCTCCTCCAGGATCCGTCGCGGCGCGGGCACCGTCCCGGTCGAATCGGTAGAGCCGGCTGCTGGTCAACAGCTCGTAGAGCACGACCCCGAGCGCGAAGAGGTCGGAGCGGCGGTTCAGATCGCGGAAGCGCAGCTGCTCCGGCGACATGTAGCCCATCTTGCCTTTGAGCAGCCCGCTGTCCGTCTGCGTCATCCGTCCGACGGCCTTGGCGACGCCGAAGTCGGTCACGCGGACGCTGCCGTCGAACCCGATCAGGATGTTCTGCGGCGACACGTCGCGGTGCACCAGGCCGAGCGCTTCGCCCTCGGGCGTGCGCAGCTCGTGCGCCGCGTGCAGCCCGCGCGCCGCCTCGGCGATGACCCGGAGCGCCAGCGGGAGGGGGAAGAAGAGCCGCCTCTTCGCGAGCGCGCTGATCAGCGCGGAGACCGAGACCCCCTCGATCAGCTCCATGACGAGGAAGGGCCCGTCCTCGTCGTCGCCCACGTCGAGCACGCTGACGACGTTGGGGTGTCGGATCAGCCCGGCGAGCCGCGCCTCGTCGAGGAACATCGTGCGGACGTCCTCGTCGTCCTTCAGCGATTCCCGGAGCCGCTTGACCGCATAGAGCCGGCGGAAGGTTCCGTCGCGGCGGAGCGCCACCTCGACCGTACCCATGCCGCCTTCGGCCAGCATGACGACGTGCCGGTATGCGGGGGTGGTCCCGCTGTGCGACCGCGACGTTCGCTCCATGACGATCTCGTCCGTCCAAAGCCTGGCTACCCGGCGTTCCCGCGGGTCGACCCGTGCGAGCCCGCGTTCCTCCGGGCCGCTTCACCGGCATTCGCGCGTGACTCCGAGTGCGGATGCGAGCCGTGGGCCAATGATTTCCTTCGTGCTCGCTGCTTCAGCGGACTGATAGGATGGTCGCATGGCCCCCGAGGCCGATCAATCTTCCCGTGAGGCGCGATTTCGCGCCGCGGCGGCGAGCGGCGCCTTCACCGTGGCCGAGCAGTTGGTGGGCGAGCTCGCCGCGGACTCGGCCTCGGCGCGCGCCTTCGCGCTCGAGCTCACCGCGGCGCGATGGATTGCGGGCCAGCCCGCCGGGCGCCTGCCCTCGCCCGCGCAGCTCGACGCGGCGCTCGAGGCGTCGACCGCATCCACGCTGGCGCGGGTGGCGGCGTTCGGCGCGCGGGCTGCCGTCCTGCGCTTCGACGGTGACGCGCTCGGGACCTGGCACGGGTGGCTCGAGCGCCTGGCGGCCACCGCGAGCGCGCCGGAGGTGCTCCTTCGCCTTTTGGCCGTGCGCGCCTGGAGGAGCCTGTTCGCGGGCGATCACGACGACGCCGCCCGCGCGGCCGGCGAGGCCGGCGCCCTCGCGCGGTCCGAGGGCATCGGCGACGCCGTGGTCGAGCTGCAAGCCCTCGGGGCGCTGACCGCTCTCGGCGCGGGCCGTCCCGACGAGGCCACGGCGGCGGCGCGGCGCGCGTTTCGGATGGCGCGGAGCGAGAGCATCCCGCCCCACGAGTTCCTGGCCAACCTGGTGCTGGCGCGGGTGCGCCGGGTGACGGGCGCGCCGCACCTGGCCTCGCGCATCCTCGGCGTGCTGCGCGACCTCGCCAGCGCGCCCTTCCTCGCCTGGCTCGACTACGAGCTCGGGCTCGCCGGCGGCCGCGTCTCGCCCGAGGCCGCTGGAGCCGGGGCCGCGCTCGCGCGCTTCGTCGACGCGCTCCCCGATCGCGAGGCGGACCTCGACGTCGGGGCCCTGCGCAAGAGCGTCGCCGGCTTCCGAGACCTGCGGGTCGAGGTCGAGGACCTGTTGGCGGCCGTCGGTGTCGGTGCCGGCGGCTCGCCGCGCATGCAGGACTGGCTGACCGGCCGCGCGCACCCCGTCCCGCGTGGCCTGCACGCGCTCTCGAGCGCCGAGGACTCCGTCCCGGCCGTCGCCTACGTCCTCGCGTCGCCGGGCGAGCCGGCGACCCGCCTCCTCTCGTTGGGCCTCGCCCGCGCCGCCCGGGCACAGGGCGTCCACCGCATCGAGCCCGGCCGCCGCCCTCAGGAGCGCACCGACGCGGCCATCGCGTGCCTGGCGATGCGCCCGGACGCCGTCGACGAGCGCGCGTTCTTCCAGGAGCTCTACGGCTTCGCCTACCGGCCGGAGCTGCACGGCAGCGTGCTCTCCACCCTCGTGCACCGCGTCCGCGCCACCGTCGCCGGCGCCGCCACGCTCCACCGCGAGCGCGGCATGCTGCGCCTCGAGCTCACGGCCCCGCTGGTCGCGTGGGATCCGCGCTGCCAGCGCCCGCTGGAGGACCGCATCCTCGGCGTGCTCACCCAGACCGGCGCCGCCACCGCGAAGCGGACCGCCGACCTCCTGGGCATCCCGCTGCGCACCGTGCAAGCCGCGCTCGGCCAGCTCGTCGAGGCCGGCGCGTGCAAGCGCGACCGCCAGGGCCGCAACATCGAGTACACGGTGGAGGACACCACCTTCTCCGAGCCGACCCTCACCCGGGCTCGGGCCTGGCGCGGCGACATCGTCGCGTCCGGCTGAGCCGCACGGGGCACCGAGCTCCCTCGAATCGGACGAGGGCAGGGTGGGGCAGAGCCGCGGATGTCGCAGACCCTCTCTTCTGCCGGCGAGCCCCGCGGCTCGACCGCCCTCTCCGGAATCGGTGGAGGGCAGAGGGCCGAGCAGCGAGCGTCGCAGCCGCAGGGACCCGGGCCCGCCTCGCGTGCCCCGCGAAAGGGCCAGCTCGTCCGGAGCGCGTGGCACACTCGCGGCATGGCTCCCCGAGTCCGCCCCCAACCCCTCCTCGCCGTCCGCGACGTCCCCGCGAGCGCCCGCTGGTACGCCACGCTGCTCGGCGCCGAGCGGACCAGCGAGACCATGGCGTCCGACCACGCCCACCTCTACGACCGGCTCCTCGTCGACGGCGCGCTCGTCCTCCAGCTCCACGCGTGGAACGCGGAGGACCACCCGAACCTCGTGGACCCGGACGGCGGCCGGAACGGCCACGGCGTCCTCGTCTGGTTCGAGCTCGATGACCTCGACGCCGCCGCCCAGCGGGCGCGCGCGCTCGCGGCCGAGGAATCGTCGAGGACGTCCACGTGAACCCTGCGCCCGCTCACCGCGAGATGTGGCTGCGGGACCCGGACGGCTACCTCGTCGTGATTTGCAGCCCCGACGGCGAGGTCGCGTAGCCAGCGACGGTGTTCAGGACGTGGCCGGCCCTCCCTCGACCGGCGGGATCGGCGCGCTCGGGTCGGCCGCGGCCGCCTGCGCCGGGTCGGCGGTGCCGCTCCCCGCGTCCTGGCTCCCCGCGTCCTGGCTCCCCGCGTCCTGGCTCCCCGCGTCCTGGCTCCCCGCGTCCTGGCTCCCCGCGTCCTGGCTCCCGCCGGGGTGCCGCCGCGCGTAGTAGTCGCGGTTGAGATTCGAGCGGCTCCACCGCGTCGAGGAAGCGCTTCACGCTCTCGGGATCCTCCGTATCGGTCTCGCCGGCCAGGATGCGCGTGTAGTCGGCGATGGCCTGGGACAGCGCATCGAGCGCCTCCGCCAGCGCCGTGGTGCTCGCGTGCTCGACGTCCTGATCCCCGACGCCGAGCGCGTCGCCGAGCCCCTTCTGCGCATCGCGGATGAAGGGCAGCGCGACGCTGGAGGTCAGCGCAGTGATCTCCTCGGCGAGCGCCTCGTCATCGACGCGCTTCAAGAGCGTCTGACCGTGCAGCCACTCCGACTCGTAGCTGGCCGTCAGGAACGCGACCCCATCGGCGAAGAGCCGGGCCAGGAGCTGCGCCGCGCGCGTGCCCTCGTCGGTGCCCTCGAAGCGCGCCAACCCGGTGAGCATCTCGTACAGCCCGCCCCAGCCGGCGTCGAACGTCGCGTCGTAGGGCCGCAGATTCGGCGGCCGTAGCCGGCTGCGCTCCTGCCGGACCTCCTGCACCTTCACCGTGTCCGTCCGGACCTGGGTCAGCGCGTGGCTCAACCGATGACTGCGATGGGAGGGCGCCGCCTTGATGAGGCGAATGCCGAGCATCACGCCCCCCGTCGAATCAATCCGCGGCCGCCCCGTGTAACGTTCGAAATCCACCATGCGGCCGACCCTAGGAAAGAGTCGCCCTCGCGATCAAGATGAACATCCGTGCGCTTCTGAATGGGAGCATGTCTCCGAGGTGCCTCCGAGCACCCGAAACGCCAGATTTTGCGATTCCTGTGCTCCGAGGCACCCGAAACGCCAGATTTTGCGATTTCTGTGCTCCGAGGTATGACAGGCTGTCACACCGTCCCTAAATAGGGGTACTCGGAGGCACCAAAATCGGTAAATTCTGCGATTTTCGTGCTCGGAGGTATGCCATCATGGCACTTTGTGCCAAAGTGGCGTGCCTCCGAGCACCCGACATCGCCGGATTTTGCAATCTTCGTGCCTCCGGGCAGGGGAGGGCGGCGACCCCGGGGCAGCGGCGAGCCCGGAGGCAGGCCGGATCGCTGGCAGCGGCGGTCGGCGGTGCTCGCGGGTAGCCGGAGTCGGTCTTTTTCGCGAAGCGTGAGCCGAGGGGCTCGTCGGTTCGCGGAACGCGCGGGTTGGCCGTGCTCGCGGGCAGGCCTCGTTGGGCTGCCGCGTGATGGGCGGTGCAGAGCGGGACGAGCGCGTCGGGATCGTGGTCGCCCCCGTCCGCGCGGCGATGGGTGTGGTGCAGATCCAGGAACGCCTCGAGCGCCTCGGCGACGCGCAGCCGCTCCCGCGCCTCGCGCCGGTCGAACCCGGCGAAGCGCGCGGCGTACTCGGCCGCGTTGGCGCAGCCGAGGGAGGCAGGCACCCCGAGCCGCTCGGCGGCGATGAGACAACGGTCCAGCTCGTAGTCCAAACCGGCGCGCTTGCGAGAGAGAGAACAGGCCTTGGAGTGAACGGCATCCGGCTCGGCCATGCTGGTGGGTGATATGGGGAAGCGTGTGGCAATATCTCGTCCCGTCAACTGATAGTGTTGCTATCGATAGGTGTCGCTTTGGAGTGGTATGACGTCCAAGTCGGATCGAGTGGTGAACATCTCTTGCAGGTCCAATGATGGGGACCCGTCGATGTCGAGAAACGCGATCCCACAGCGATGATCCCTGTCGACGAAGCGACCGCGCAGCCGGATCTCGCTCGCTCCACGCGTGGATGGGTAGAGCAGGAGTGAATGGTTGCATTCGAAGAGCTCGTGGTAGCAAAACATCTGCTTGAGATCGGCGCTGCTGGGGCGGTCGCCACGCGGGACCTTCCACTTGGTGTCGACGACAAGTCGCACGGTCGACCCCGCACGCAGGACGAGATCGGGGCGGAGCGGCCGCGAGCTGCCGGGCGCGAGCCAAAAGGGACGGCTGTCCTGTGTCCGTACTTCGACGCCGGGGAGTCGGAGACGGCGCGCCAGCGTCGCGACGTAGCGTTCCCACAGGGCGTTCATGTCGAAGAGCAGGGCGAGGAGCGGCGCCTCTCCGCGCACGACGTTGGGGCTCAGGTGAAAGAGGATGAGCCGGGCGAGGCGCAGCGCGTGCGCATAGCGGGCGGTGTTGCGGTTGAGCCGCAGGCGAGCGAGCTCGGCCAGATTGGGGCGCCATCGCGGGAGCTCGGAGAGCGCGGAGCCGAGTTGCTTGGCCCGGGCGTTGGAGAAGCCGGCGACCGGGAGGGTTTCGACCACTCGGAGCGCTTCGCGGAGGGCGAGGTTCGGTAGGTTCGCGTAGTCGTAGAATCGGGCTCGCGACGTAGAAGCGGGCCGCGTTCACGACGTTCTCGCGGACGTGCTTCGCGACCACGAGGCGGCCGCGGAAGGCGGAACGGTTTTCTTCGACGCCGCGGTACGCCTTGGCCAGGCCGTGGTGCATCAGCCGCTCGCACTCGTCGAGGAAGCGGGTGATGAAGAGATCGAAGAGGCGACCGGGGTCGGTGCGAAGGCGTGCTTCGTCGGGGGCTTCGAGGCCGAGGTCGCCGACGGTGCGCAGCATGTGGACCAGCGCACCGTGCCAGCGATTCTCGCCGCCGACTTCGGTGCGATCCGCCTTCGGAAGTACCTCGATCCCGAGGTCGCCGACCTGGATGAACCCGACGTAGGAGCCGAAGCGCACCGTCGACCGCCCGCACGCGAAGTAGCGGTCGACGGTCGCGTCGGCGAACGCGGCGAGCGCGCGATGGTGGCTCGCCGCGAGGGTGCGCGTGCCACCCTCGGGGCAGCGGAGCTCCTCGCCGACCCGGATCGTCGAGTGCTCGAAGACCTGGACGGTGACGCGCGCCATCGTCCCTACGCGCCGGGCTCGTAGAATCGCTCGGAAGTCCGCGGTGCTGAGCTGGGCGACGGACGTCAGTCGATAGGTTCGGCGCTCGGCGAGTTGGTCGCGCGCGTCGTGATCGAAGGCGGCGAACGACACCTTGGCGTCGACGGCTTGCACGAACGCCTTGCCGAGCACGAGGCCGACGCGACCGAGGTCCGCGTAGAAATACTCGCTCAGGAGTGGGACCATCTTCGTGTCGAAAATGCGCTTGAGCGCGTCGATGCTGTCATCGTCGGCGAGCCCCATGAAGTATGCGTGTCCGATGAGGTGGTCGCGGTCGACGAGCACCTCGAGGCGCTGGTTGATGGTGCGCAGCATCGCGGTCACGTCGACCGCACCCTCGACCACGATCCCTTCGAGCGCGGAGGGGTCGGGCGCGCATTCCACGAACGCGAAGCGGCGGCGGAGCGCAGTGTCGAGCGCTTCCACGGAGCGGTCGGCCGTGTTCATCGTGCCGATCAGATGCAGGTTCGGTGGAACGCCGAAGCGTCGGCGCGAGTAAGGCAACGTGACCATGATCTCGTTGGGCTCGCCGATGCGCTTGTCTTCCTCGATGAGCGTGATGAGCTCGCCGAAGACGCGGGATACGTTGCCGCGGTTGATCTCGTCGACGAACACCGCGTAGGGGCGCGCGTTGGCGAACACGGCGGCCCGCTCTTCCGCGGGCAGCTTGCAGACGTCGTCGACGGTGCCTTCGAAGCCGGCCAGTCTCACGGCGGCGTTGGCGGCGCGGAGGAACACCCCGTCCTCCAGCTCGTAGGTGAGCGTCGGCCGATCGCCCTCGACCTCGACCGTCTTCGGCCGGATGCCCTCGATGAAGTCCTCGTAGGCGTAGGACTGGTGGAAGGTGACGAAGACGTAGTCGCGGAAGGTCTGTGCGGGTTGCGGCTGCAGCGAGCTCGCCAGCTCGGCGATGTCGTCGGGGACTCCACCGGGAAAGAACCAGCTCGAGTCCGCGGACTTGTCGAAGACGAGTCGTCCGGAGCGGTTGCCGTAGGAGACGGTCTCGCTGCTTTCCACCGTGTGGCCCTGGAGCGTCGCCCAGATCTTGGCTCCCGGCTTCCACGTGAACGCCTTGCTCTGCCACTTCGTTTGGAAGAACGGGTGCGCGTGGATGTCGGCCACCTTGCCGCGCGCCCCCGGTAGGTCGGCCAGCGCGGTCGCGATCACCTCGAACCAGGTGAGGCCCTCCAGCGCTTCCGCGTCGAGGACCGTCCCGCCCTCGGTCCGCGTGAAGCGCCCGAAGTACTCGTCGCTCAGTCGGAAGGTCTTTCCGGTGCCGGGTGGCCCGTAGAGGATGAGGTTCTTCGGGCCCGCATCGACCTGCTCTGCGGGGTCGGGCGCGTCGACGTCGGGATTGTCCGCGGGCGTGACGCCGAAGAGCTTCTCGACGATGTCGGCGCGCTCGACGGGTACGAGGGCGTCGCGCCATGAGCCGGAGCCCGCACCGCGCGGTGCTTCCCCCTGGTAGAAGGGCACCTCGAGTGGCGCCAGCTCCACCCGGCCCGCCTCGGCGTCGATGTCCTTCACCTCGCCGACGAGATGGATGTGGAGTTGGTGGTTGCCGCCGTACCCCTTGATCGCGAACCAATCGCCCGGGCGGACCTGCCGGAAGCGTTCCCACGCGACGCGGGCGCCCCGCTTGTCGTCGTCGGCGGACCAACCGAGCTGCCAGGAGGACCCAGCCTTGAACTGCTCGAGTCGTTCGGGCTCGCCAAACCCACCGGCCCAGTAGCGCCGTTGCGTGGTGGGTGTGGTCGGCTGCGCGTCGGGTCTGGTGTCGTCGTCGCCTCCCGCGAGGCCCAGCTCGGCGAGGTCGAAGAGCGGCGCGCCTCGCTCCTTCGCGCGGGGGCCCCGCGAGAGGAAGTCCAGCTTGAAGAGGGACACGCGTACGATGCGCTGGAAGGCCTCGCCGGCCGAGGGCTCGATCGATGCGTCGTCCAGGCGGATCCGACCGATGTCGACGGTCGTCTTGGACAAGAGCGGAAGGCCCGAGCTCGCGACCCGTTCCTTCAAGACGCGGCTGCGCTTTTGCTGTTTGTTCGGGTCGTCGCCGGTCCGGCGGCGGAGGGCGAAGCTGGCCCAGACCGGCACTGACAGCTCGTCGCCTGCGCTCTTTACGAGCCTGGCCACGTTGATGAACGTGATCTCGCGGCTCGTAGTGCGGTCCCTCAGACTGATGCCGATATTGGCATCGCCCTCCGTCCACGCCCAGACCGCCAGTTCCAGCGTGGTGGCGCCGCCAGGCCATCGGCACGGTAACGCGACGGTCTCGGGCCACGGACCGTGAGTCGGTTCGTCGAGCTCGGCCAAGGTCACACCCGGCCAGGGGCGCGACACGCCGGGTTCCACCGTGACTTCCACCTCGACGCCGCCCACGTCCAGTCGGCAGGGTCTCGCGGCACCGAGGATGGCCTGCGCAGCCTCGAGCGCGATGCGGTTGTGATGTTCTCGCATGTCTCCCCAGCGGTCTTGGGTGGTTTGGCGGGTTGGCGAGAACCTGCTGGATCTCGACGTCGAAGGTCCAGGTCGGCGTTTCAGCCTACACGAAAGGCGGGCCTGGACGGGGACTTTTGGCCGATTCACGGGGGGCGCGCCGCGGGCGTCGTCCGGTTCGCGCGAGGCGGCGAAGGTGGCGTAGCGAGCGCCTCGGCGGCGGCCGTTCAGCGAGCTGGCGGATCCTGCGGGTGCTCGCGACGCCGGGGGAGCGGCCTCGTGTCGAGATGCAAATCGGTCTCTGGCCTCGGGCGCCGGGCGAACTAAGGTGCTTGGCGTGGGCGAGCGCGCGACGGTCATCCTCTTCGACGTGGACGGGACGCTGATCACCTGCGGGGGCGCGGGGAGGCGGGCCATGGAGGCCGCGTTCCTGGAGGTCTGCGGGCGGGACGATGTCTGCCGGTTCTCGTTCGGCGGCGGGACCGACCGCGCCATCGCGCGGCGGGGGCTCGCGAATGCGGGGCTCACGCCGGACGACGCGCTGATCGATCGCTTCCTCGATGTGTACCTGCGACACCTCGAGCCGGCGCTGACCCGCTCCGCCGGCTACGGGGTGCTGCCGGGGGTGCCGGCGCTGCTCGACGCGGTCGAGGGGCGCGAAGGCGTGGCGATCGGGCTGGGCACCGGCAACGTGGAGGCCGGCGCGCGCGCCAAGCTGCGGCCGGCGGGGCTCGACGCGCGCTTCACGTTCGGGGGGTTCGGCTGCGATCACGAGGAGCGCGCGCGGTTGATTGAGGCGGGCGCGAGGCGTGGCGCCGAACGGCTGGGGGTCGCGCGCGCCGCGTGCCGGGTGGTGGTGGTCGGCGATACGCCGCGCGACGTCGAGGCGGCGCACGCGATCGGGGCAACGTGCGTCGCGGTGGCGACCGGTGGCTACGACGTCGCGAGCTTGCGAGAGGCGGGGGCGAGCGTGGTCGTGGAAGAGCTCCGTGTGTCCGAGGTGTCGCCGCTGCTGCTCGGTTGAAGGGCGGGCTCGGGCGTGGTCGTGGAGGAGCTGCTCGTGTCCGAGGTGTCGCCGCTGCTGCTCGGTTGAAGGGCGGGGCTCGGGCGTGGTCGTGGAGGAGCTGTTTGCGTCCGAGGTGGCGCCGCTGCCGCTCGGCTGACCGGGCGAGCTTCGTGGTGGGGGCGCTGCTCGCGTCCGCGGTGGCGCCGCTGCGGTTCGGTCGACCGCCGCTCAGAAGACGAGCCGCCCGAGGATCACGCTGAGGATCATCGCGAGCGCGGTCAGGGCCAGGAGCGAGAGCAGCAGCGTGCCCGCCGCCACGATCCACGCCCACCAGGTCAAAGCCAGGTGGGCGGCGGAGCCGGTTCGCGCGGCCAAGCGACCCGCGAGGACGGCGGTGATGGCCGCTTCGCCGGCCGCGAGCCGCAGGCCGACCCACCAGCCGAGGAGCGAGGGGGCGCCGGTCATGTCCCGGAGCGGTTGGTGCAGCCCGCCTTCGATGCCCGCGCCGAGGAGGATGATCGCGATTGTGACGAGCACGGTGCCGGCGCCCGAGAGCGACCACCGCGCGAGCACGGTCGGCGCGCCCGAGGGACGCATGCGGGTCGCCGCCCAGAGCGAGAGGCCGACCAGCGAGGACGCCATGAGGAGGGCGCTCACCCCGGCCAAGGAGAAGACGACGCCGGCGGTGAGGTCGAATACGTCGCTCACCGGCAGCGGCGCGAGCTGGGCCCAGGTCGGTCCGATGGCGCAGGCGCCGAGCCACCCGAGGGCGACGCGCGGGCCGAGGTCGAATACGTCGCTCACCGGCAGCGGCGCGAGCTGGGCCCAGGTCGGTCCGATGGCGCAGGCGCCGAGCCACCCGAGGGCGACGCGCGGGCCGAGGTCGTGGCGAGAGGCTCGGCCGCGCCCGCGGTTCATCGTCCGAAGGGCGTCCTCGACGCGGGGATCCGACCGGCGCTCTCGCACGGCGCCAGCGTATCAGCACCGCCGCGCGTGAGGCTCGAGGGAATGAATGGTGGTTCATTTTGCCGTTGACTCGCCGCCGCACCCGATTAGTGTCTCGCGACATGTACGCGAGCGAGCAGCGCTACCCGGTCTTGCGGACCAAGGTCGACACCGAGAGCGAGACCTACCGGCAGAACCGCGAGCAGAACCTCGCGACGCTCTCGCGGCTGGAGAGCGCGCTCGCCAAGGCGCGGGAAGGGGGTGGCGAGAAGTACGTCGCCCGGCATCTCGCGGCCGGCAAGCACCTGCCCCGCCAGCGCATCGAGCTGCTCCTCGACCGCGATGCGCACTTCCTCGAGGTCTGCCCGCTGGCCGGCTACCAGATGCGCAACCACTCGCCGGGCGCGTCGATCGTGGGCGGCGTCGGGGTGGTGTCCGGCGTCGAGTGCATGATCAGCACCTCCGAGGCCACGGTGAAGGGCGGCGCCGTCAGCGAGATGGGCGTGTGGAAGACGCACCGCCTCGCCGAGATCGCCGAGTCGAACCAGCTCCCCTCGATCAACCTCATCGAGTCGGCGGGCGCGGATCTCCCGAATCAGTCGAAGATCTTCACGCCCGGCGGCGCCAGCTTCCGCGATCTCACGCGGCGCTCGAAGGCGCGCACGCCGACGGTCTGCCTGGTGTTCGGCAGCTCCACCGCGGGCGGCGCCTACGTGCCCGGCATGAGCGACTACGTGGTGATGGTGAAGGAGCAGGCGCAGGTCTATCTCGGCGGCCCGCCGCTCGTGAAGATGGCCATCGGCGAGGAGACGACGCACGAGGAGCTCGGCGGCGCCGAGATGCACAGCCGGGTCAGCGGCGTCAGCGACTATTTGGCCGAGGACGAGCTCGACGCCATCCGCATCGGCCGCGAGATCATGGCTCACCTCGAGTGGGAAAAGAGCGCCTCGCCGAAGCCGCGCCCGGTCGAGGCGCCCCTCTACGACGCCGAGGATCTGCTCGGGATCGCCAGCGCGGACATCAAGGTGCCCTTCGACTCCCGCGAGGTCATCGCCCGGTTGGTCGACGGCTCGCGTTTCAGCGAGTTCAAGCCGCTCTACGGCAGCACCCTGGTCTGCGGCTGGGCGCACATCCACGGGTTCCCGGTCGGCATCTTGTCCAACAACGGGATCCTCTTCACCGACTCGTCCAACAAGGGCGCGCAGTTCATCCAGCTCTGCAACCAGAGCAATGTCCCGCTCCTCTTCCTGCAGAACATCACCGGCTTCATGGTCGGCACCAAGGTCGAGCAGGAGGGCATCATCAAAGCGGGCGCCAAGCTGATCAACGCCGTCTCCAACAGCACCGTGCCGGCGATCACGATCATGATCGGCGCCAGCTACGGCGCGGGGAACTACGCGATGGCGGGCCGCGCCTACCAGCCGCGTTTCCTCTTCACCTGGCCGAACCACCGCATCGCGGTGATGGGCGGCAAGCAGCTCGCGGGCGTGCTCGACATCATCAAGCGCGAGGCCGCCGCCAAGAAGGGCGAGACCCTCGACGAGCAGCACCTCGACGTGGCCAAGCAGATGATCGAGGGCCAGATCGAGATGGAGTCCGAGCCCTTCTTCGCGACCGCGCGCCTGTGGGACGACGGAATCATCGATCCGCGCGACACCCGCGACGTGGTCGGCATCTGTCTCTCGACCTCGTACACGGCGCCGGTCGAGGGGACGACGAGCTGGGGCGTGTTCCGGCACTGATCGCGACTGGCACGGATCGCGAGTATGGCGGGGAGCCATCGATGAAAGAGTACCGACGCATCCAGAAGCTCCTGATCGCGAACCGCGGCGAGATCGCGGTGCGCATCATGCGGACCTGCGAGAGCATGGGGATCGCCACCGTGGCGGTGTTCAGCGACGCGGACGAGGACGCGCCCTTCGTGCGGCGAGCCGACGAGGCGGTGCGGCTCGGGCCCGCGCCGAGCAGCGAGAGCTACCTGCGGGTCGACCGCATCCTGGCCGCCGCGAAGCACACGGGCGCCGACGCGGTGCACCCGGGCTTCGGGTTCTTGGCCGAGAACGCCGAGTTCGCGCAGGCGGTCCGCGACGCCGGGCTGACCTTCGTCGGCCCGAGCCCGGACGCCATCCGCGCCATGGGCAGCAAGCGGGAGGCGAAGCGGATCGCCGAGGAAGCCGGCGTGCCGGTCATCCCGGGCTACCGCGGAGAGGATCAGGACACGGCGACGCTCGCCGCCAAGGCCCGCGAGATTGGCTTCCCCGTCCTGGTGAAGGCCAGCGCCGGTGGAGGCGGCAAGGGCATGCGCGTCGTGCGCGAGGATGGCGATTTGGAGGCGGCCATCGACGGCGCGCGCCGCGAGGCCGAGAGCGGCTTCGGCGACGGCACGCTCCTCATCGAGAAGTACGTCGAGCGCCCGCGTCACGTGGAGATCCAGATCCTCGGCGACGAGCACGGCGAGGTGGTGCACCTCTGGGAGCGCGAGTGCTCCATCCAGCGCCGCCACCAGAAGATCATCGAGGAGTGCCCCTCGCCCGCGCTCGATTTCGATCTGCGCCGCACCATGGGCGAGGCGGCCGTGAAGCTGGCCAAGGCCATCGGCTACGCCAACGCCGGCACGGTCGAGATGATCCTGGCCCCCGACGGTCAGTTCTACTTCCTCGAGGTGAACACCCGCCTCCAGGTCGAGCACCCGGTCACGGAGGCCGTCAGCGATCTCGATCTGGTCGAGCTGCAGCTCCGGGTCGCCCGCGGCGAGGAGCTCCCCCTCGATCAGGAGATGATCGGCAGCTTGATGAGCGGCTGGGCGATGGAGTGCCGGATCTACGCCGAGGATCCGTCGCAGGGCTTCCTGCCGCAGAGCGGTCGGCTGGTCGACTGGCACGTGCCCGAGGCGGAGTGGCTGCGCGTCGACACCGGCGTCGAGACCGGCAGCGAGGTGTCCATCCACTACGATCCGATGCTGGCCAAGGTCATCGCCTGGGGCGCCGACCGCGGGCAGGCCATCGATTGGCTGCGCTGGGCGCTCGCGCGCATGTCGGTGCAGGGCATCCGCACCAACCGCGATTTCCTCGTCTCGCTCCTCGGTCACGAGGCGTTCCGGGCCGGCGACATCTCCACCCACTTCATCGACGAGCACCTCGACGAGGTCCTGCCGGGCGAGCCGGACGCCGGCACGCTCCGCGAGGCGGCGTGGGCGGCCACGTTGCACGCCCACGCCGAGCGCGCCGCGCGTCGGGTGCTGCCGACGATGCGAGGCGGGTTCCGGAACAACCGCGTCGCCGACCAGCAGGTCCACTACCTCGCCGGTGAGACCCGCGTCGGCGTGAGCTACGCCGAGCTGGCCGACGGCCGCTTCCGCCTCACCACCGTCGTCGGCGACGCGGATCCCATCGTCGCCCACCTCGTCCACGTCCGCGTCGAGGGCCCGCGCGTCACCTTCGAGGACGACGAGGGCCACCGCCGCAGCGTGCGCGTGGTGAGGGACGGCGAGCGGCACTTCGCGGTGGTGGGCGAGCGCAGCGTGGCGCTCCAGGAAGAGCCGCGCTTCCCCGATCGGAGCGCCGAGAGCGCGGCCGACGGAGCGTTCGCGCCCATGCCCGGCAAGGTGGTGAAGGTGCTGGTGTCGGAGGGCCAGGAGGTCACGAGCGGGCAGACGCTGGTCATCATGGAGGCCATGAAGATGGAGCACTCCATCGGCGCGCCGCACGACGAAGTCGTGGTCGAGGTGCGGGTCGAAGAAGGCCAGCAGGTCTCGGAGGGGCACGTCGTCGTCATCGTCCGCGAGGACGGCGAGGACGAAGGCGCCGACGAGGACGAGAGCGCCTGAGACGCGGTCCATGGAGGAAGAGCACCCGCGCGAGCGCTTCATCACGGTCTACGGCCGAAAGCCCGTGCTGGAGGTGCTCGAACAACCCGAGCTGGCCGTGAAGCACGTGTTCGTGGCGCGGCGGTCGCGGGGTGCGTTCCTCGATCGGATCCGCGAGACCGCGCGCGAGCGCGGGGTGGCCGTCGTCGAGAAGAGCGCGGCGGAGGTCAGCCGCATCTCGCGGCGGCCCAAGCAAGACCAGGGTGTCGCGGCCGACGTCGAGGCGCCCTCGATGCGCTCGCTGACCAGCTTCCTCGACGCGCTCGGCGAGCGGCCGGCGAAGCTCCTCGCGCTCGACAACGTCACCACGCCGGCCAACGTCGGGATGATCCTGCGCACCGCGACCGTCCTCGGCCTGCACGGCGTCCTCGTCCCGCGCCGCGGCTGCCCGGAGATTGGCCCGCTGGTGGTCAAGGCCTCGGCCGGTGTCGCGTTCCGGGCGCCCATCGTCCGCTGCGCCGAGCTCGCCGATGGGCTCTCCGACGCGAAGATGCGCGGCTTCTGCGTGTACGGCCTGGCCGACCGGGGCGCGACCGATTCTCGCGGCGCTCGCCGTCCGCGACCGGTCGATTTCGTCCTCGGCAACGAGAGCGAGGGCGTGGGCGAGGCCACTCGCCCGCTCGTCGACGAGTGGGTCCGCATCGCCATGGCCGGCCCCGGCGATTCGCTCAACGTCGCCAGCGCCGCGGCGGTCGTCTGCTACGCGCTGCGCGGCTGACGGCCCGACTGGCACCCGAGCGTCGATTGGTCGGGGCCTCTGGATCCGAGGCGCGGCGGGGCGACTCCGGCTTCGCGGCCCGAGCTCGCTACTCGATTCCCCAAGAGCACCGACGGGACGGTGCCCTGCATCGAGCCTTCGCCCTGGAGGCTCACCGACTGCCGCGGGACCCAGGCGCGGCGGAGGACCGGCCGGCAAGGGCCGTCGCCCCGGAGACCCGGCACGTGGACGATGCGCACCCAGGGCGAGCCCATGTGCCAGCTCACGGTGAAGAGCGCCGGCTCGGCGACGGCCGCCCAGGCGGCCCCACCGCGGGTCGTGTGCACGAGGGTGCCGGTCGCGATGCGGGCCGGCCCCACGTACTCGTCCCGGTCGGGGCTTCCGCGGGTGCAGAGCGCGCCTTGCGGCG
This sequence comes from uncultured Pseudomonadota bacterium, assembly GCA_963832725.1. Lineage (GTDB taxonomy): Bacteria > Myxococcota_A > Polyangia > Polyangiales > Sandaracinaceae > JAEZBP01. The sequence continues at coordinate 1,136,009 of CAWHVG010000001.1, read as the reverse complement.
TGCGGACGGCGCGTACGAAAGGGGGAGGCGCTTCGGTGGGCGCGGCCGCGGCGGTGACCCGGTGCGAGCGTACCCAGCCGCGCAGCCCGGCGCCGCTGGTGAAGAGCGCGACGACGCGGATCCACCCCGGGCGTCGCTCGATTCTCGTAGAGCGGGACGGGCATCCCGTTCGGGGCGTCGAGGCGCACGGTGGCCCCTTCGCCCGGCCGGCTCGTCAGCCAGATGTCGTCCCCGACCGGTCTCAGCCGCACGCCGCGCGCGTCCCAGCGCGGCGGCTCCTCGCCGCTCTCGCCGTAGCCCACCGACACGGCGTCGCAGGGGAGGTGCACCCGGCTCAGCCACACGCCGTTGTCGACCTGCACCCGGACCACCAGCTCGTCGGTGTCGGTCCGTTCGCGCACGTCCTCCACGTCGACGCTCGGGGTCAGCCAGAGCATCCCGTCCGCCGCAGCGGTCGGCCGAGCGATGGTCCACGGGATGGGCGCGTCCGTCCGGCCGGCGAAGCTCACCGGCGCCAGCACGCGCACGTCGCGGTAGGTGTTTCCCTCGCCGGGGCGCACCGCCACGGGGAGATCCGTCACCGCCAGCGTGCGCAGCCGTGTGCCCTGCACCCGCACCCGCAAGCGCTCGATGGACGCGACGCCGCGCACCTCGCACTCCGCGCGAGCGGAAGCGGGGAGGGCGAGGACGGCAAGGACGAGCGCGAGCGCACGAGCCACGAAGGGAACGATAACTGCGCCGGCGGGGGGCGCGCGAGCGCGGCGTCGCGAGGCGTGGGCGGTGGGCGCTCGTCGAGGGACGCGCGGATGGAGGACGCGTCGGGCGCCAGCGGCGGGCGCCCGTCGCGGGACGCGCGGATGGAGGACGCGCGGATGGAGGACGCGGCGGGCGCTGCCGGGCCAAGGTATGCTGGCGTCCATGCTGATGCTCAGGCTCCTGACGGCGGTGCTGGCGCTGACCCTCGCCGGCGAATGCGACGTCGTGTCGGGCGACGACGCGTCGACCGGCGGCGCTGACGCCTCGAGCGTCCTCGACGCCGGCGTGGACGCTCGCGCTCCCTCACCCCGCGACGCGGGCCCCGACGCCGGACCCCCGGCCGACTTGGACGCCTTCATCGAGTGGGAGATGCAGGCCGGCGGCATCCCCGGCGCGGCCGTCGCCATCGTGAAGGGCGGCACCGTCGCGCGGGTGGGCACCTACGGCTTCGCCGACATCGACGCCATGCGCGAGGTCGACGAGCACACCCTCTTCATCATGGCCTCGGTGTCGAAGACCATGGCGGTCACGCAAGCGATGGAGCTGGTCGAGAAGGGTGACCTCGACCTGGACGCCCCGCTCGAGACCTACCTCGACTACCCGGTGCGGCATCCCTCGTTCCCGGACCAGCCCATCACCATGCGGATGCTGCTCACCCACACCTCGGGGCTCGAGGACGATTCTGCTGGTGCTCTCGCACGTCACCACCAGCGACCGGGACCCGGACGTGAGCCTGGCCGACTTCGCGCAGGGCTACCTGACGCCGGGCGGCGCGTACGACGAGGGGCACAACTGGGGCGCCGCGCCCGGCACCCGCTACTCCTACTGCAACGCCGGCTTCGGCGTCGTCGGCGCCGTCCTCGAAGCCGCGGGCGGGCAGGACTTCCGCGACCAGACCCGCCTGGGCATCTTCGAGCCGCTCGCCATGGACGGCGCCGGCTGGTTCCTCGCCGACGTCGACGCGTCACGTCTCGCGACCCCCTACGCCTACGGCCGGCGCTTCATGGCGCTCCCCCAGAACGGCTTCGCCTTCTACCCGGCCAGCTCGCTGCGGGTCAGCATCGACGGCCTCGCGCGCTTCCTCATCGCCATCGGCCAGGGCGGCGTCCTCGACGGCGCGCGCATCCTGAGTCAGGCGAGCGTCGACGAGATTCTGCGCCACCAGATCCCCGGCATCGACGCCCGGCAGGCGCTCACCTTCCGCGACCGCTACGTCAACGGCCACCTCTACGTCGGCCACAGCGGAGAGACCTTCGGCGGCAGCACCCAGATGCTGCTCAGCCGCGAGGGCACGCACGGCATCCTCCTCTTGACCAACTCGGACGCCTACGTGCGCTCCACTTTCGGTCAGAACGCCGGCTCGGACGCCATGGAGGCCATCCTCTCGCGCCTCGACGAGGAAGCGCTGGCGCTCTGAGCGCAGCTCCAACGGCACGACGCGGCCACCGGCGAACGACAATCACGCGACCCTCGACGGCGCGCGCTTCGTCGATCCGCTCGCTGCTCACCCCGGCGCGGCCCCGTCGCCGGCAAGCGCGGATCGGGCTCGCTCTCCGGCATGCCGGCGCCGTGGCCTCTACTCGTCGGCTGGCCAGGAGCAGTCGCGGCCTCGGTTCTGCTCTTCGAGGTACGACATGAGCGGCTGGTAGTACTCCAGCATGGGCTCGGCGGTCAGATCCCGACCGGTGTGCTCCCGGAGGACCTCTCGCCAGTCGCGGGTGGCCCCCGGCGCCATGATGGCGCGGAGGAATTCCCCGACCTCGGGGTGCTCGTAGTAGTTACAGGCGTGCGGATCCTGGTGGAGGATCTCGCGGCAGATGTGGTCGTGGAGCTGGTAGACGAGGACCTCGGCCAGCGCGTAGTCGTAGTACTGAGCCGGATCGTCGTCGATGTGAGTCTTGGTGCAGGCGTCGCAGCCATCCACGGGGCGCTCTTCCGGCGGAGCGATGCCCTGGTAGCGGGAGACGAGATCCCACCAACGGCGGTTGAGTTGATTGGCCGGTAGCTCGTCGGCGTAGAGCGCCTTCTCGAAGTGACTCATCACGCCCGCCGACCACGGGAGAAAGACGATGGGGCCGGTGAGCGCGCTGTCGAGCAGCCACTGGACCTCGTCGATCGGCTGCTCCTCGCTCAGAAGGCCGATGTGCTGGAGGTAGGGCCGCTGGGACGAGGCGAGGGCGATGAGGTCGCCCATGCCCTCGTGGTAGCTGCGGTTGGCGCCTTCGCGAAGGAGCGGCGGCACCTCGGGGCGGCTGTAGCTCATGTAGTAGTAGATGTGGCCGAGCTCGTGGTGGGTGGTGGTGAACCAATCCCAGGTGGGCTCGACGCTCATCAACGAGCGAACATCGCTCCGCAGATCGATGTGCCAGGCGCTGGCGTGCGCGTTCTTGCGCCGCGTTTCGCCGTCCGGCACCGGGTAGAGGTCGCTGTTCTCCCAGAAGCTCGCCGGGAGCTGAGCGAAGCCCATGGAGACGTAGAAGCGCTCGGCCTGGTGAATGACCCAATCGGCGTCACGGCCCTCGAGGAGCGAATCCATGTTCACGCCCTCGACCATGCCGGGCCACTCCTGACCCCAGCGGTTTCCGATCCAGTGGGCCGGGATCTGCTCGGGGACGTCTTCGACGCCGTAGCGCTCGGCCATCTCGTAGCGCGCCCAGCAGTGCAGCTGCCGGTAGAGCGGTCGGGTCTCCTCCAGCAGCCGGTCGAGGAGCGCCATCATCTCCTCGCTCTCCATGCCGTAATTCGAGACCTGGAAGGCGAAGAAGTCGCGGTACCCCATCTCGCGCGCGACGCCGTTGCGCAGTCCCTGCAGCTCGATGAGCCCATCGCGCAGGCCGGCGCCGACCTCCTTGGAGGCGCGCCAAGCGCGAAGGCGCGCGTCGAGGTCGCGCGAGTCGACGAGGATGCGGTCGATGTCGTTGGTGGTCACCGGGCGGACGCAGGTTTCGCCGTCGTGCTCGAGGCAGAACTGGAAGCCGTCGAGCCGTGCGCTCTGGGCGCTCTCCGCGGCGACGCGGGCGCGGGCCAGCTCGGGGTTGGTCATCGGCGCGCCGGCCGCGTACTCGAGCATGGCGCGGAGCTGGCGCACGGTGATGTCGTCGAGCGCGTCCTCGTGCTCGAGGAGCGCGCGGGCGCGGCGGATGATCTCGCCGTTGCCGGCGAACGCGCCGAACGCGGTCTCGGCGCCGGTGCGGGCGCCGGTGTGCTCTTCGGTGACGTCCGTGCTGGCCGTCCAGGCTGCCCGCGAGCTCTCGGTGTAGAGGGCGAGGAGCAGCGGATCGTAGAGCGAGAGCAGCGTGTCCGCCTGCGCCTGCCAGGAGCTCTCGGGGGCCTCCGCGTGCGCCGGACGGGCCGGTCCGGGGGTAGAGCCGCCGCAGGAGACGGACAGGGAGCCCGCGAGGGCGGCCAAGAGGACCTTTCGCATCATGGCCGGGGACCTTGCCCGTCCCCGCGCGCGACGGCAAGCGCGTCCGCTGGACGGCGCGACGCCGTGGCTCTAGATGTCCTCCGCGGAACTCGCAACACGGTCTGGCCGGCTCTCGACGCCGATCTCGGGAGCCTCCTCGAAAATGCTCTGCATTTCCTGCGGGGGCGCGCACCCAATCTCGACGCCGATCGCTCGGCCATACCGGTCACGACTTCCGCCTCGGACATCTAGTCCCCCGTATCCGTAGTGAGTGCCCAATATCGGCGAGCCATCGGCGTGCGAATCAAGGAACGACGACGAGGCGATGCCACAGCATCGTCGAGGAGGAGTGACGCTGAGTCGCGCGGCGAGAGCCGCCGAGATTGGGTAGGAATCACGGATATGGGGGACTAGGAAATGCCGCACCGGAGGCAGAGCATGCAGCGTCACGTGTTGAGCGAAGACCGGATCCACCCCGCCGTCCGCGAGAAGATCGCGCACCACAACCGCGACATCGTGGACGAGGTGGAGCAGGCCATCGGCGAGAACGACGTGGTGGTCGTGGGCATGGCGCAGAACCCGCATCCCAAGAAGGCGCGAGCGCTGCTGAAGGGGCGAAACATCCCCTTCTGCTACCTCGAGTACGGCAGCTATCTGAGCACGTGGCGGCGTCGCAACGCGCTCAAGCTGTGGACCGGGTGGCCGACCTTCCCGATGGTCTTCGTGAAGGGCACGTTCGTCGGAGGCGCGTCGGAGCTCGAGGCGTTGGCCGAGAACGGTGAGCTCGAGACGATGCTGAAGGGCTGAGCACCGACCTCGACGAAGACCGCGGAGGCGAGAGCTCGAGCCTCCGCGTGTCGGTCCGACGCGTCCTCGACGAGCGTCCTCGACGACGAGGCACGCCGCCGGGGCGAGGCGTGATGCGCTCGGGCTTTGGTACCGACCATGCGGCTTGCCGAGGGGCTCGCGACGCTCAGCGCCGTTCTCTGCTTCGGGGCGCGGTGCCGCGATGGCGCCTACCGACGCGCAGCGTGCTGCTCAGACCTTCACGCGGGTCCAGCTCTCGCTACGCCACATCAGCGCGAAGACGCCGGACTGGACGACGCGGTAGCAGGCGTTGACGAGCCAGATGGCGGTCAGCCCGAGGCCGAGGCGGGGGCCGACCAGCCAGGCGACGGGGAGGAAGACGAGCCACTGCATCGCCGTGCTCACGACCAGCACGCGTTTCGAATCGCCGGCGCCGAGGAGCGCGTTGAGGAGCACCGCGCCGACGACGTCGAAGGGCAGCGAGATGGCGATGATGCGCAGCGGCCAGCGGGCCAGCTCCCGCGTCGCGGCGTCGTGGAGGAAGATGCCGAGCACGGCGTCCGGCACGATCAGCCCGACCGAGGCGATCAGGGTGACGACCGGCACCGCCGTGCGCACCACGTCCCAGCCCCAGCGGCGCGCGGCGCGCGGGTCCTTTTTGCCGAGCGCCTGGCCGACGAGCGACGCGGCGGCCAGTCCGAACCCGAGGGCCGGCAGCAGCGCGACCAAGAGCAGGTTCAAGAGCACGTTGGTGGCCGCGAGCTGGGCCGTGCCGAGCCGGCCGACGATGGCGAAGAAGATCGTCATGCCGGTCGCGAAGAGGAACTGCTGGACGGCGGCGGGCAGGCTCGTCCGCAGCATCGTCCACAGGGTCTTGGCCTCGGGGATGCCCCGCAGGAACCCGTTCGGCCGCGCCCGCGCCAGCGCTTGCACGAAGTAGTAGGCGGTGCCGGTCCAGGTCGCGAACATGCTGGCCCACGCGGCGCCGGCGACGCCCATCCGCGGCGCCCCGAAGGCACCGAAGATCAGCGTGTAGTCGAGCGACGCGTTGACCAGGTGCATGACGATCAGGGTGCGCAGGTAGAGCTTGCTCAGGTCGACCGCGTTCCAGTAGCCGCGGAAGGCGAAGTTCATCCCCACGGCGGGCACGGCGAGCAGCCGGATCTGCAGGTAGGTCACCCCGAGCCCGGCCACGGTGGCGTCGGTGGTCAAGAGCGGGAAGGCCTTGGGCGCGATCAGGTAGACGAACGACGCGATCGGCAGGCCGAACCCGACCGCCATGAGCAACCCACCGTTGAGGGGCACGGCGGTGTCGGACTCGTTGCCCTCGCCCTTGCGGCGCGCCGCCATGGCCTGCACTCCGGCCGAGAGCCCGGTGATGAAGGCGAGCGACATGAAGTTGGCGAAGCTGCCCTGACCGACCGCCGCCAGCGCGTCGTCACCCAGAACGCTGACGAACCCGGTGTCGACCAGGTTCAGCAGGTTCTGCGAGATCGTCCCCCCGATGATCGGCAGCGCGAGCCTCAGGATGCGCCCGCGCGTCGGCTGGGATGGCCACACCGCGCCATCCTCGGGCCGGCGCGCACGAGGCGCAAGTCGTTTGCGCGTTTCCCGCCTCGCTGCGTTGGCGCGAGCGAGTCGCGACGAGACCGCCGAGCCGAGAGCGCGTCCCGGCGGTGCTCGCCGCGCGGAGGCTCAGCGACGGCGCCGTACGAGCAGTGCCAGGCCCACGAGCCCGAGCCACGCGACGTTGCCAGGGCCATGGCCCGGCGCGGCTCGACAGGCGCAGCCGCCGCCGCCCGTGAAGGTCGGCTGCACGGTGTCGCCGCCGCCGTCCATCGAGGTGCTCGCGTCGCCGGCCTGCGTGCCGGCGTCGGACGACGCGCCGCCGTCGTAGGTCGCGTTGCCGCCGTCCTCTGCTCCGCCGTCGACCGTCGTCGCGACGCCCGCGTCACCCGTACCCCCGCAGGGAGTGGAGTCGCTCCGATTCGGGATGTCGTCCCGGTCGCAGTCGCCTTGCGGAGCGGGGACGGCCTGTCCGGTGGGCGACGTGATGCAGTCGACCGGGTCGATGCCCGGAACGTCGGCGCACAACGCGGGTGCGCAGACGTGCGCGCCGGCCGTCGGCGCGCTGACGCACCGGCCGTCCGGGCAGTCGGGGTCCGACGAGCAGCAGAGGAGGATCGCGTCAGGCATGCAGACGGTGCCGTTTGCGTCGGCGCTCACCTGACAGGTCCCCGTGACGCCGATCCCGCTGGTACACGTCGCGCCCGGCATGTCCGACGGGTTGCAGCCGGTGTTCAGGGGCGCGCATGTGGTTCCGTAGAGCACGGAAGGCGGTGCCGGTGGCACGCACGGGTCCGTACCCAGATCGATCTCCCTCTGGTTCGGGATGCCGTCCCCGTCGCAGTCTCCGTTCCCCCAGGGGACGGGCCGCATGTGGTCCGGCGACGTGTGGCACGCGACGGCCTGGGCGACGGTCGGCGTGTCACCGCAGTAGTTGTGGCCGGAGAGGCAGAGCCCCATGCCATCCAGACCGCCGACCGGCAGACACGTCGACATGTAGCCCACGGTCGACAGGCAGTTGGACGTCGATTCGCAGCAGTAGATGCACTCGGTGCAATCGGCGCTGGGGGCGGGGTCGCACGAGCCCGTGTCCACGTTGAGCACCGACTGCGCGCCCGCCGGGGTGGGCAGCAGGCCCAGGACCAGGAGCGCGCCCACCCACGCGCGCTGCGTCCACTTACGAATTTCAAGCATTCAAGCCTCCTCGGAGCCGTGCCCCGACCCCTTCAGGATGACGGGAGAGGCGGGCTCGCTTCAACCCCGCCCCGACCGAGGCTCCTCCGGCTTCGTTCTCGCCGTGCGTCGAGCGTGCCCGGACGAGCGTCGCGAGGCGGGTTCTCGTCGGGAGCTGCGGCGCGATTCCCCCGCATCCGAGGGCGAATGCGACGAAGCTGCCTGCCGTCGCGCGCACAGATCCTTCGGGCTAGCCTTCGAGCGATGAGCGAGCGGATCCTGGTGGTCGAGGACGACGAGCAGCTCGGTGCGCAGATTGTCGAGCGTCTCCGGTCGGATGGCTACGAGGTCGAGTGGCTTCGCGACGGCAGCGACGCGGCGCGCACGGACCCGGGCTCCTACGCGCTGATCCTCCTCGATTTGATGCTGCCGGGAACGTACGGCCTCGACGTGCTGAAGCGGGTGCGCAAGGAGAGCGACGTGCCGGTGCTCATCCTCACCGCGCGCGACCACCCGGCGGACCGGGTGCGCGGGCTGGAGCTCGGCGCCGACGACTACGTCACGAAGCCCTTCTGGCCGGAGGAGCTCGCGGCGCGCGTGCGGGCGCGGCTGCGGCGGCCGGTCATGACCCGCGGCGAGCGCACCGCCGTCGGCGCCCTGTCGATCGATCTCTCCGGGCGACGGGTGGAGGTCGCGGGGCAGCCGGTCGAGCTCACCCGCGTCGAGTTCGATCTCTTGGCGGTGCTCGCGCGCCGACCGGGACAGGCCATCACGCGCCAAGCGCTCGCCGACGAGGTGCTCGACCCGGAGCGGCAGGGCACGGAGCGCACCCTCGACGTCCACGTGTCGCGGCTTCGCAAGAAGCTGGGCGACGAGGGCAAGCGCATCGCGACCGTGTGGGGCATCGGCTACCGGATCGAGCCCGGCGGTGAGCCCGCGTGAGGCTCCGGGCGCGGCTGGGGCTCGGCATCCTCGCCGTGTCGGTGCCGGCGATCGTCGGACTGACCTGGATCGGTCAGTCGATGCGGAAGAACGCGCTGCTCGAGTTCGTCCACGAGTCGACGGTGGCGCGGATGGAGAACGGTGGGCGCGAGCGTTGCGAGAGCGCGCCGGCACGCTTCGCGGCGCCGCGGCACGGCCGTCGAGGGCAGCTTCGTCGAGGGCAGCTTCGTCGAGGGCAGCTTCGTCGAGGGCAGCTTCGTCGAGGGCAGCTTCGTCGAGGGAGAGGCCACCATCTCGGGCCCCCGCGTCGGCGCCGCTGGATCTACGACGATGCTTATCGTTCCACCGCGCCGGGAGAGCCGCTTCTCGACCCGGCGCTGCGGGAGGAGCTGAGCGCGGGCGAGGCCGTCGCGGCCGAGTGGCTGGGCGGTCGCCGCGTGCGGGTCGCGATGCGGATGCCCTGGGACGGCCCCTGCGCGATCGTGGTCGTCGAACGCGGCGCCGGGCCGCTCTTCGATCCGCGCGCGAGCCTGCGGTCGCTCGCGTGGTCGCTGGCCGTGGCGGTGCTGACGGCCCTGGCGGCGCTCTTGGCGATGGGCCCTCTGGTCCGTCGGATGCGGCGCCTGGCGGCGGCCGTGCGCGCGCAGGCCAAGGGCGGCTATGCGTCGGACGTCGAGGTCCGCGGCAAGGACGAGATCGCCGATCTCGCGCAGGCGTTCAACGAAGCCAGCCACGAGGTGCGGGCGAAGCTGGAGGAGGTGTCGAGCCGCGATCGCGCGCTGACGCAGTTCCTGCAGAGCACGACGCACGACGTGATGGTGCCGCTCACGGTGCTGCAAGGGCATTTGAGCGAGCTCTCGCGCGCGCAGCGGGAGGGCGATCCCATGGACGCGACGAAGCTCTCCGGCGCGCTCGAAGAAGCGCACTACCTCGGCGCGCTCATCCGCAATCTCAGCGCCGCGGCGCGACTCGAAGCGGGCGAGCCGATGCTGACTCGGCATCCCTTCGACCTGCGTGAAGTGGTGGAGCGCGTGGCGTCGCGGCACGCGCCCATCGCCCGCGAGCGCGGCGTGTCGCTGGCGCATGCGGTGCCCGAGTCCGCGCTCGAGATCGTGGCCGACTCCACGTTGGTGGAGCAGGCGATCGGCAACCTGGTCCACAACGCCATTCGCTACAATCACGAGGGTGGTCACGTCGCGTTGGTGCTCGAAGCGGACGGAGCCACCGGGTTCTCGCTCCGCGTAGCCGATGACGGTCCCGGCATCCCGGCGGAGGAGCTGGCCCGAGTGTCCGAGCGCCGCTTCCGCGGCGGAGAGGCGCGCAAGAGGCGACCGGAGGGGCTCGGTCTGGGCTTGCACATCGTGCGCGACGTCGCGGAGCGCCACGGTTGGGTCCTGCACTTCCTGTCCCCGGGCGAGGGTGGGTTGGAGGTCACTTTGCGCGGCCCATTGCGTGCGCGAGAGGCCTCGGCAGGCGTCGGATGAGCGCTCGCGAAGCCCCACTCTTCGGATTTTTGCACCGCGATAAACGCCGCCGACGACAATTCGCCAAAGGGGGCTCGTCGAGTCGGGTCTTTTCGCGCTAGGCTCTCTCACGATGTTCTCGGACGACGATTTCGATCCCAAACGCGTCTTGGTGGTGGACGACGACGCGCCGATGCTGCGAACCCACGGCCGCGTGCTCGAGACCAACGGTCTCCGGCCGGTGTTGATGGCCGACGCGGGCGAGGCGCTCACCGAGGCCACCCAGCGCGCGCCGGCGGTGATCGTGATCGATCTGGTCATGCCGGGAATGAGTGGGCTCGAGTACGTGACGCGGCTGAGGACGCACTACGGGCGCGCGTGTCCGCCCGTCATCCTCGTCTCCGCCAACTACACGCACCTCTCGCCGCTCGAGCAGCTGATGTTCGACGCGATCTTTCCCAAGCCCTACTCGGTCGACAGCCTGGTCTCTTGGGTGAAGCGGCTGGCGCGTCAGCACTGGGAGCGGCGGCAGGCGCCGTCGGAGGTGCTGCGCAAGCGTGGGCTTCACCTCGTCGATGAAGAAGAGGGCGGCGAGGTCTGACCGGCCGGCGCGTCGCCTTCGTCGCGCCAGTGCAGATCGTGGCTCAGGTCGACGTCCGGTGTGGGAGCCCGCTCGGCAGAATCCTCGCTCGAGCCGGACGCCTCCGATGCAGCCGGCGGGTCCGCGGAAGGCGTGCTCGTCTCCGCCGCCTCCGTGGCGGGGCGCGTGAGGAAGTAGGCGGCGACTCCGGCGGCCGCGGCCAGCAGAACGACGAGGCCGATCACCAGCCCCCGCGCGCGGCCGCTGGCACGTTCGGGCTTCGGTGCGGGGGCGGTCTCTCCGGTTCGGACGACCGGCCTCGGCTCTTCGAACGGCTCTTCGGACGGCTTCTCGGTCGGCACGGCGGGCCCCGGCCGGAGCGCGTCGTGCTGCGAATCTCCTTCGGCCGCGGGCGCGGGCATCGCGCTGACCACCCGACCGGTCGGGTCCTTGCGCACCATCGCGCTCGTGCTGGGCGGCTCGAGCTGATCGGGATCCCACGTCGGCTCGCTGCTCGGCGTGCGCGCGGCCTTCCGCCGCGTCTCGAGCTGGGTGCCGAAGGTCTCCTGGACCCAGGCACCGATCGCCTCCGGTGGCTCCGCCCCTCCCGCCATCGCCAGCGCGTCGGAGAGAGCGTGGGCCATCTCGAGGGCGCTCTCGTGGCGGTGGTTCGGGTCGCGCGCGAGCGCCATCAGGATCGGTGCGTCGAAGATGGCGGGCGGCATGTGACCGACCGTACTGGGCGGCGGCACCTCTCGCTCCAACAGCGCGCGCAGGGTGGACGCGAGGTCGTCGGTCTCGAAGAGGGTCTCTCCGGTCAGCGCGTTCCAGAGCAGAACGCCCATCGAGAACACGTCGGCGCGGCGATCGATCGTCCCCCCGACCAGGACCTCGGGCGCGATGTAGCCCGCCTTGCCCTTCACGATGCCCTCGCGCGTCTTGGTGACCCGCGCGCGGGCCTTGGCGACGCCGAAATCGGTGATGCGGCCGACTCCGTCTACGCCGACCAGGACGTTGCCGGGCGTGGCGTCGCGATGCACCAGCTCCAGCGGAGCGCCGCTCTCGTCACGCAGCTCGTGGGCGGCGTGCAGCCCCCTCAGCGCGTCGATGACCACCGGCACGATGCGCGCGGGCGGGCGCTCGTCCGGCATGCGCCGGAGGAGGCGGTCGAGCGCCGGTCCGTCCACGTAGTCCATGACGAGGTAGGTCCGGCCGCCCTCGTCGTGGCCGACGTCGACCGTGCTCACCACGTTGGGGTGGTGCAGGCGGGCGGCGATGCGGGCCTCGTCGAGCAGCATGTCGACGAGCTCCGGCTCCCGGCTCAGGTGCGGGTGGAGGACCTTGATCGCGTAGAGACGAGAGAAGCCGGCATCCGCACGCACCCGCGCGAGGTACACGGAGGCCATTCCCCCCTTGCCGATGCGAACGAGGAGCTCGTAGCGCCCGAGCCGGGGGAGCGCTGCAGCCTGCTGGGACGGATGCTGCACGGCTGACGGGGGGAGGATACCGCGTCCGAGAGCGCTGGCCCACTCGCGATTGCTTCCGCTGGCATCGCGCTTTTCCTTCAGGACGGAACGAGCAGCACTTTCCCGATATTGCGGCCCTCTTCGATGCGTCGATGGGCCTCGGCCGCGCGCTCGAAGGGGAAGACCTCGTCCACGTGGGGTCTCGCCGCGCCGGATTCCCAGAGCGAGACCACGTTCTGAAGGCCGTCTTGGATCAGCGCGTGCTGCTCCCAGAGGCTGCCGAGGTCGAGCCCGGCCACCGCGCGGTTCTCGCCCATCATCTTCAAAGGGTTGAACCGCGGGATGCGGATCACCTGTCCGATCACGCGCAACCAGTTGACGCGGCCGGCGCGCTGCGCGTTCGCGAGCCCGAAACAGATCAGCATGCCGCCCGGGCGCAACAGCGAATAACCCTTCTTCCAATCGGCGCCACCGAGCGCGTCACAGACGAGGTCCACGCCCTCGCCGCCGGTGGCCTCCAGCACGGCGGCCACGTAGTCGGTGGTGCGGTAGTCGATCGGGTGGTCGCATCCCTGCGCGCGGACGTGGTCGTGCTTTCGCGCCGACGCGGTACCGAAGGTGGTGACGCCGCCGACACTGCGGCAGAGCTGGAGCACCGCCGTGCCGACGCCGCCGGCGGCCGCGTGGACCAGCACCCGGTCGCCCGCCGCCACCCGGCGGACGCGGAAGAGCATCTGATACGCGGTGAGGTAGTTCACCGGCATCGCCGCCGCGTCCTCGAACGACATGGCCTCGGGCATGAGGACGAGCTGGCGGGTGGGCACGCAGACGGTGTCGCTGTGGCCGCCGAAGCGGGTCAGGAACATCACCCTCGCGCCCACGCCGGGATCGGTGACGCCCGAGCCGAGGGCGTCGACGACGCCCGCGCCCTCGTAGCCCACGATGCAGGGAGGCTTCGGCGCGGCGGGGTAGATGCCTTGTCGCGCGCTCACCTCGGCGAAGTTCAGGCCGGCGGCGCGGACGCGGACGCGCACCTCGCCGGGGCCGGGGTTGGGGTCCGGCGTCTCGCGTACCTCGAGGACGTCGGGAACGCCGTGCTTGGGGATCCAGACTGCGCGCATGGTCCAGCATCGATGAGGCCGAACGCGCTGCCGCGCAAGTCAGCCCCGCGCGGTGACGACGAGCAATCCGTGGGAGCGATCGTAGGGAGCGCGCGCGAAGTCGCCGTGTACCGAGAGCAGCGTGAGGCCGGCGCGGGTCATGAGCGGCTCCACTTCACGGCGGAGCAAGTACCGGTGGGCGATGGAGGCGCGGTGCCGGACGGCGCCGTCGGCGGCGCGGTAGTGGTAGGTGGCGTCCACGCGCTGCCGCTCGCGATCCCAGGAGCTCTTCTCGAGCACGCTGAGGGGCTCGCCCTCGTGCTCGATCTCGGCCACGGGCTCGAGCAGATCGTCCGGGTAGTCTTCGGGTCGGGCCTCTTCGTGGAACTCGTCGGCGGCGTAGCCGTCGAAGACGAAGAGGCCGCCGGGGGCGAGGTGTGCGCGGACGCAGCGCAGGCAGGCGTCGAGCTCGTCAGGGCTGGAGAGGCAGTAGAGTCCGGAGAAGGGCACCACGATGCGGTCGAAGCGCTGCGGGAGACGGAAGTCGCGCATGTCGCCCCGGATCAGAGACGTGCGCTCCCGGACCTCGGGAGAGGCGCGGTCGAGGCGTTCGCGGGCGGCTTCGAGCATGCCTTCGTCGAGCTCGAGGCCGACGACGTCGCTGCCGGCCTCGGCCATGGCGGCGAGCACCCGCCCCGAGCCGCAGCCGAGCTCGAGCACGCGCTCGGTGCCGCGCACGAGGTTCACGTAGAAGGCCACGTCACCGGGGGTGCCGGTGTGGACCAGGTCGTAGAGCGCGGCGTCGTAGAGGGTGGCCACCAACCGTGTGTCTAGCAGAGGGGCACGTCCCCGCTACGTGCCGCTCGGCCGCGCGCCCGCACCTCCATGGCCCTCGACCGTGTGCCCCGCCTGGCCGCGTGCGCCGGGATCGGCGGTGCGTGCAGGGGCGCCTCGGAGCGGCGGCGCTGCCACGCCGAGCGCGGCCCCGCCTTGCGCCGGGTGCGGAGCGCGCATTGCTACTCCCCCAGCGAGCTCGAACCCCCATCACGCGAGGAGGAACCCATGCCCAACGTGACTCGACTCGTGGCGGTGATCGCCGCCCTCGGTCTCGCCGGCTGCATGAGCCGCAATCAGCAGCCGCAGGACCAGCCCGGAAGCTCGGCCGCCACCAGCGGCGGTGCCATGGCCGAGCACGGCCCGACGTACCAACCCGAGGAGCCCGGCCAGGGCCGGTACGGTCAGGGCCAGCCCCAGCACGAGCAAGGCCAGCAAAACCAATACGGTCAGGCTCAGCCCCAGCACGAGCAGGGCCAGGCTCAGCCGAACCAGTACGGCCAGGCTCAGCAGGGCCAGCGGTACGGCCAGGCTCAGCAGGGCCAGCAGTACGGCCAGGCTCAGCAGGGTCAGCAGTACGGCCAGGCTCAGCAGGGTCAGCAGTACGGCCAGGCTCAGCAGGGTCAGCCCCAGGGTGCGGGGACGAGCGACCGCGAGATCCGCGATCGCATCCAGCGCGCGCTGAGCGCGAACCCGAACCTCCGGGGCGACGCCATCGCCGTCCGCGTGCAGAACAAGCGCGTTCAGCTCGCCGGCCTGGTGGACTCGGAGAACGACATCCGGATCGCCCGCGACGTGGCGACTTCGGTCGCCGGTGCCGACAACGTCGACACGCAAGAGCTGCGGGTGCGCTGATCGCGTGCCGCCCCCGGCGGGCTCACCCGCGCGGGCGGGTGGGCTCGCCGGGCGCGTGGCCCCGGAAGAGCGCGATCGTGGTCGCGTGATCGTGCACGAACGTCGATCCGCGCGCAGGCCCGATCACCCCGTTGCCGAAGAAGCCCGCGGCCGGAACCTGGCCGAAGACGTCGGCCAGCGCGCGGCTCTCGTGGTCCGGCTCGCCGAAGAGCCCCACCCCGCGCCGCTGACAGGGGAAGACGAGCGCGCCCGCGGCCTCTCCGTCCTCGCGCGCGCCGCGCAGCGCGCGGTGCAGGCTCTCCGCCGATGCGCGGGCGTCGCGGACGTGGAGCTGCACGACCGGGTAGCCGTCGAGCCGCGAGGCCACGACCAGCGCGTCCGGCTCCACCGCGATGACGTCGCGCAGCAGGAAATCGCCGTGCCCGTACTCGAGCTGCGAGTCGCGCATCTGGACGCCGCAGAAGAGCCCGTCGCGCACCAGGCGGCGGTCCTCGGAGCCGAGCGAGGCGTGCAGCTCGCGGAGCACGTCCGCGGGCCGGCCGCGATCGAACTCGAGGATGCGCGGTCCGTCCGCTCGCGTGACGATCATCGGCTCGCCGATCGGTCGGCAGCCGTGCGCGACCACGGCGTCGAGGCGCATCGCGCCGCTGAACGCGACGCCGACGGCGCCGTCGCTGAAGGTCCAGCCCTCCAAGAAGAGCGAGTGCCCGTGCGGTCGCCGGGCGCCGCTCACCCGCGCGCCGACCAGCGTGGCGCCGGAGGCCTCGACCCCGCGCAGCATCGCCTCGACGTCGGCGCTGAACGGGTCCGGCAGCAGCACCACACCCGCGGGCCGCGCGCCCACCTCGATCGAGCGGGCGCCGGCCTCCGCGCGGAGCGGCCTGGCCCGCGCCCCCTCCGGCAGGCTCATCCCGAGCAAGGCCAGTGCCGGCGCGCGCTCGCGCTCGACGCCGTTGGCCAGCACGCCTTCTCCGCTGGCGCCGCAGACCAGGGGCGCGTCGAAGCGCGCGCCGGCACGGCGGGGCAGTTCGGACGGATCACCCCTCAGTCGCGTCGAAGCGAAGACGAAGAGCACGTCCGGGTCGCGCTGGAGGCGGTCCGCGATCCAATCGGCAGCTTCGTCGAACGCGTCGGCGATGCGAGCACGGTCGGAGAGGGCGGACGCGAGCCGCATGGACTCCACGAATGGCATGTGCGCGGCGCTCGCACCACCCGCTCCGCCGTTTTTTTCACTTCCCGCGCGCACTCCGGTATCCGCCGAAGAACGAGCGCTCTCGTACGCCGGGCGGGCGAGCCCGGACGTGCAGCCCATTGCGCGCTTCGGGAGGAAAACATGAGCAAGATGTCGACCTGGGCCGTCCTGACGACGGCGACGACGATGTGGATGGGATGTGGCGCGACGGCAGCCACGCACGGGACGAGCGTGGCGCAAGCGCCCAGCTCGGAGGCCTCTGTCGCGGCGGTCTCGGCAGGCCACGAGCAGGGCCTGCTCACCTTGGCCGAGCAACAGGCCCCGGCGGTGCCGGAGCAGGATCTGAGCGAGCTTCCGAGCGCACCGTGGTCGGACACGCCGCTGGCCTCCGACCTCGTGCCGGCTCCGATCCTGAGCGCGTGGGAGCGGGCCGAGAACCGTGGCCAGTGCGCGCCGCTCGCGCCGCGCGAGCTCGGCG
Organism: uncultured Pseudomonadota bacterium; assembly: GCA_963832725.1. Classification (GTDB taxonomy): domain Bacteria; phylum Myxococcota_A; class Polyangia; order Polyangiales; family Sandaracinaceae; genus JAEZBP01. The sequence goes on along the minus strand of CAWHVG010000001.1, from coordinate 1,119,391 downwards.
CCGGCAACGGTGCGCGGGCGCGTGTGTCCGAGCTCGAGGGCGGCTGGGCCGTCGAGTTCGATCGGCGCGGCATGCCGGGGCTGGGCCGCGACGGTCAGACCTGCGCGCGCTGTGGGCGTGGCGTGTTCGGCATCGCCGGCACCAACCTCACCCCGGACGATCTCGTCACCGAGGAGAGCGACACGGAGGCGCCGCCGCCGAGCTTCGCCGACGGCAGCCACCTCGAGCTCGAGGCCACCGAGGGTGAGCCGGTCGCGGCCGCCACGCTGACCGTGCGCGGTCAGGGCTGCGTCTATCAGGTGTGGTCGTTCCTCGGCGAGGAGCACGTGCGCGAGCTGGTCTCGTCGCTCCGCTTGGTCGAGGTGCAGTCCGCGCCGGCGCAGGTCGCCGCGCGCTGAAGCGCGGTCGAGCTGCTCGAAGCCGTCGAGGCGGGAGGCCCTGAGGTCTTCCGCCTCGATGCGTTTCGGCCGGAGCCTCCGCAGGCGCGACCGATCGCCGCATGCGGAAGCGGCGTGTGGGCCGACCTCTCTCGCGATTCGCCGGGAGCTGGCCGGACGGGCGTCGCCTTCGACGCCGCGGCGGGCGCTACTTCGCGCCCCAGGGCAGCGGGTAGGTCAGCGGCGCGTGCGGCGAGCGGGCGCTCGACTGCAGCTCGAGGTTCTCGATCAGCAGCGCCGGCGTGATCGTCGACACCGGCACCGCGCCGCTCTCGGCGCCGCAGTAGCTGTTGTCGACCTCGCGCCGGGTGCCGGCCGCGATCACGCCGCGCACCGCGTTGAGCGGCGTGCCCACGAAGCTCACGTCGCGCACCAGCTCTTCGGATCCGTCCGGGTACACGCGGGTGGCCGCGCGGATCTGCCCCAGGAAGGCCTGGAAGTCGTAGCTCTTGGTGGCCGTCTCGCCGCTGTCGGCCGCCAGCACGTGGACGCCGAAGGGGAGCTTGCGGCGCTTGACCTCTTCGATCAGCGCGCGCTTGAGGTCCGTGTCCGACACGCCGTCGTGCGCGTCGACCAGCGTGACGCCCATGCGGCTCATGGGTCGCTCGAAGCCCTCGTTGCGCGCGTGCCCGTTCGAGTGATGGCCGCGCGCGACCGGTGCGCGCGAGGTCAAATACCCTCGGATGCGCCCCCAATCGACCAGCTCCGCGCGGCCGGTGGCCACGCCCTCGTCGTCGTGGAGGTAGTGGCCGACCAACGACTTGCCCTCGAAGTGCGTCATCGTCGGGTCGTCGTGCATCGAGAGCGTCTCGGGCAGGAGCTGCGAGCCGAGCGCGTCGCGGAAGGTCTGCCCTTCGCCGGACGAGAGCAGGCGGTTCCCCTCCAGCCGGTGGCCGATGGCCTCGTGCATCAAGAGTCCCGCCGGCTTCGGGTCGAGCAACACCGGCCCCGAGTAGGCGCGCAGCGTGTCGGCCGCGGCGATCTTGCGCATCGTCCGCACCGCGTCGCGCATCTCCTTCTTCAACGCGGGCAGCGCCGGCAGCTCGTCCGGGTCCATCACGAAGTGCGAGAGGTTCCACGGCACCGTGACGCCCGAGTCGGTCGAGAGGTCCAGCATCGCGCTGAGCTGCCAGAAGGGCTGGCGGTCGGTGACCACGCTGCCCTCGGTGCTCACGAAGATGCGCGTCACGTTGCGCACCGTGAGCTCGACCTCGCAGCCGACCAGCCCTTCTTCGCGCCGGCCGATGGCGCTCGCCGCTTCGGCGTAGCGGATCCAGCTCGCGCGATCGACCTCGGGCAGATCCCGGAGGTGGCGGTAGACCGTCGGCTCGCGCCGCTCGAACCCCTGCAGGCCGCGGTTCGGGTCCATCACGTGGAGCTGCTCGGCTCGCTTCTCGAGCAGGCTCTCGGCGGCCTCGCGGTAGCGCGCCTCGGTGAGCTGCCAGACGCCGTGCAGCACGCCGCCGAGGTGGTCGCCGATGGGCAGCGAGGTGTACGCGTATGCCTCGGTCTTGGTCGAGTTGTCGCTCAGACCGCCGTCTTGAACGTGATCGTAGCGGTAGCTCCCGACCCGCACGTCGGCGAAGCAGCGTCGCCAGCGCCGGCGCTCGTCGGCGAAGAGCGTGCCGAAGCGGGCGTCGATCCAGTATTGCTCGATGTCGCGCAGCAGATACGCGACCAGGTAAGGCCGGCGGTGGCCGCTCGCCTTGAGCTCGCGCTGCGCGCGGTGCGCTTCCTCGGCCAGCGCGGTGGTCAGTCGCTTGATGCTCTGTCGGCTCGTTCCCACGGGATCGCGGAGTATGCCCGCTCTCGCGTCCGGCGCCATCCGTGCGGAGCGTCCACGTGGCAGCGCGCCTCTCGGGCTTGCTTTTCGATCGAGAACGCTGCGAGAAATGGGTTCACGCAGAACGGACACGACGTACCGTCAGTACACTTCTGGCACGGAGGGGCACGAATGAGCCGCGACAACCTGGAGAACCTGCTCGACTCCATGCTGGAGGAGAGCGCGACGCGGATGGAGGCGGACGAGACCCGCGCTCGCGAGGGAGCCGCCGAGGCCGAACGGTCGAAACAGGCGCAGGCGCTCCGGGCCCGGGCCGCCGACTCCGGGCAGGCCACGTTCCACGAGGTCGTGACGCTGACCGGGCTGCCGGACGAGCACCTGCGCGAGGTGCTGAGCAAGGCGGCGCCCGACGACCTGTTGATCATCCTCGCCACGGCGGCCGACCCGCTCCAGCGGCGGATCCTCGGCAACCTGAGCGCCGACTCGGTGAAGTGGCTGCGCGACAACCTCGCCTACATCGAGAGTGTCTCGAACGCGGAGCGCGAGGCGGCCGAGAAGAAGGTGCTGAAGGTGGCCAACGCGCTCCTCGAGAGCGGGGACATCGGGCTGCCGGAGCCGGAGTCGGTCGGAAAGGACGCGGCGCCGGACGCGAGCGACAAGGATTTGCGCAACCTCCTGACCAATCTCGTGCGCATCGCGGGGCAGGCCGGACCGGAGGCGCTGAGCGAGGTGCTCGAGTCGGCCGGCGAGCCGCTCCTCCGCGACGGACTGGCCCTGATCGTCGAGGGGAAGAAGGGCGACGCGCTCGAGGAAGCGCTGCGTGCGCGGCGGTCGGAGCTCGAGGCCGACCATGCGCGGCGGCTCGGTTGGATGCACGACGCGCTGATCGCCATCGCCGAAGGCGGGTCCGCCGAGGACTTCCGGGCCAAGCTCTTCGAGACCTGAGTCGAATCTCCCCTCGCGGCCGTGCCGGCCTACCCGCGGCACGGCCGCTCGTGCGTTCGCACGACGTCGCGCCGCCTCGGTCGTGCTCGAGCGCCGGAGCGCTTCCGCGCGCGGCGTCAGCGGGTGCGCTGGATGACGTGGTAGCCGAAGGGCGACTCGACGGGATCGCTGACCTGACCGACCTCCAGGTGGAACGCCGCGTGCTCGAAGGTCGGCACCATCTGGCCGTGGCCGAACGTCCCGAGAATCGCCGCCCGGCGGCGAGTGGGGCTCGTCGCTGTACTCGTCGTGCAGCGAATTCCACTCGTCCGGGTTCTCACGCGCGCTGTTGGAGATCTGCCGTGCCAGCGCCTCGGCCTCTTCGCGGGTGCGGGTCACGTCCGGCGCGGCCTGCCGCGCGCCCTGGAAGCTGATCAGGATGTGGCGGGCGCCGATCTGCGAGGGCCCCTCGTCGGTCGGATCCGCCTCGCGCCGCACCAGCACGAACCCCGCGTCGGTCTCGATCGGGTGCGAGACCCGTCCCACGTCGAGGCGGAGGGCCGCGCGGCGGACGCGCTCGGGCAAGTCTTCGCTGTCGGCGCGGACCAGCCGGATGGTGTTCCGGTCGTCGCGGTCTGGCGGACGGTCGCCGTACTGGGCGATGAGCTCCTGGAAGCTCGAGCTCGCCTCGCGCGCGATGCCGGCGAGCATCTCGGCCCGGTCGCGCGCTTCCTCTCGGGTCCGCGTGATGTCGTCGCCGGCTCCCTCGGCGCCGTGGAAGGCCACCAAGAGGCGGCGCACCCGCACTTCCTCCGGGCGTTCGGCCATGGGGGCCGCGCGCTCGCGCTGATCTTCGGGGACACGGATCGGCCCGGCTCCGCAGCCGAGGGCCAGGACGAGCGTGAGGGGAGTGACGAGAGCGCGCATCGCGCGAAGCAATAGCACCGCGGCCGGGCGGCGGGCCACCGCGCGATCGACCGTGGCGTACGTGCTCGGATCGCGACGGCGACTACCTTTGGCGCATGTGGATTGCTCTTCTGTTGATCGTGGGCTCGGTGCTCCTCGTGGTCTCGGGCTTCACGTGGGCCGCGCGGCGGGAGCTCGTGGCGCGGGTCGGCGCGGTCGAGGCGCTCGCGCTCTCGCCGCTCGCGAGCCTGAGTGAGCCTCGGTTGGTCGCCATCCGCGGTCGCGCCGGCGCGGCGCAGCCTCTGACCGATCCGATCACCGACGAGAAGGTCGTCTTCTACGAGGCGCGGCTCTCGCGGGTGGACGGCGGGGAGAAGGTGCTGCGCACGCTGCGCGCGGGCGAGGTGGTGCCGCTGGAGGAAGGCGACGCGCGGGTCGAGGTCGTGCTGACCAATGCCGAGCTGGCGCTGGCCTGGTCCGAGGTGGAGGCGACGGAGGCGGAGCCCTCGCCGAAGGTGCTCGCGCTGCTCGAGGCGGGGAACATCGATGTGCCGGCGCCGGATCGCGCCGCGCGCTACGCCGTCTTCCACCGCGCGATCCGTCCGGGCGACGCGCTGACCGTGGTGGGCACGCCCGCTCTTCGCGGCCGCGAGGTGCCCCGCTTCGAGGCCGGCGAAGAGGGGCTGGTGGTGAGCGACGGCGATCTGGAGGCGCTCAAGGAGCGCGAGCGTGCCGACGTGCGGGCCATGAACGCGATGCTCCGGATCGCGGTGGGGATCGGCGTCGTCCTCATCGCCGTCGGCGCCGGCCTCTTCGCGCTCGGCGGGTGAGATGCGGGCCGGTGAGATGCGGGCGGGTGAACGTGTCCGGACTCACTGATGACGGGATATGTTGATAGACGATACACATTGATCAATGTTGATCGTCCGGTCCATGTGAGTTGCCGTCTCCGGGCGTGCTCGCCTCGCCGCCGGGCCCGTGGGACCGATCCGAGCGCGCGCCCGATTCGGAGAGGCGACCCGCGACACCGAGACCGGGCCCGGATCGATGGGGATCTCCCTCCCGCCGTTCAGCGGCCGGACGGGCTCGGCGTGGCCTGCGCGCCCGCCGTGTCGTTCGGCACCGTGGGGGTCGCCGGCGGACGCGGCGGCTGCTCGCACGCGCTCACGAGCACGACCAGCAGCGCGAACGCGAGGCGCATCAGCGCGCTCCCAGATCGACCTCGCGCCGGTCGATCGCCGCCGGCACCGTGGGCGCGCCGTTGGGGCCGAGGTTCTGGATCGGCTCGTAGTAGGTGATCATCGGCATTGGCTGGAAGTGTGAGTGCTTCTCGCCCTTCGCCTCCGCCGCCGTCTTGGGTGTGGCGACCTGGACCTCGCTGCAGCCGGCCGCCGCCATCATTGCGGCCAGCGCCATCGTGATCGACCATCGCGGCATGGTTCAGCCTCCAGGGACGGAGCTAGAACCCTTCCAGGGCGTCACCAGCCGAACGACGGCTCGCAGGGACGTCACACCGAGGAGGACACGATGATCGTCGTCACCAATCGCATCCCCATCGCCCCGGGCTGGGAGGAGAAGTTCGAGGAGCGCTTCCGCCAGCGGCGCGAGCTGGTCGACCAGTCGCCGGGGTTCATCCGCAACGAGGTCCACCGGCCCAAGCCGATGAAGCTCGACCACGCGACGGGCGCGTGGACCCCCGACCCGGACAAGGACGCCTACTACGAGGTCAAGACCTGGTGGGAGACCTTCGACGACTTCGTCGCGTGGACGAAGAGCCCGTCTTTCGCCGAAGCGCATCGGAACCGGCCTCCGAAGGAGATGTTCGCCGGCTCCAACGTGCTGGAGATCCACGAGGTCTTCCTCAGCTCGGACGAGCCGAAGGTCTGATCGCGGTCAGACGCTCGCGACCGGGTGCGCCGGACGGGCTCGTGTTCGACGCGCGCCGGCGCTCTCGGTCGGGAGCGATGGGCTCGGCTTCGCCGCGCGGCCTCGGGGGCCGCCATCGGTTCGGAGCGAGAGCCCCGCGACCGAGGCGGGCGCCGTGGGGGGGCGACGGGAGCCGCGGCGGACCTTCAGCTCACGCCGAGGAGCTCGACCTCGAATACGAGGGTCGAGTTCGGCGGGATCGCGCCCGGGAAGCCGCGCTCGCCGTAGGCGAGCTCCGGCGGGATGGTCAGCTTGCGCTTGCCGCCGACCTTCATCCCGGCCACGCCCTGGTCCCAGCCCTGGATGACCTGGCCCGCGCCGAGGCGGAACGAGAAGGGCTCGCCCCAATCGAGCGAGCTGTCGAACTTGGTGCCGTCGGTGAGCCGGCCGGTGTAGTGGACGGAGACGGTTTTCCCCGCGACCGCTTCGGTGCCGTTGCCCTCGACGAGGTCTTCTTTCTGAAGCATGCGCGCACCCTGACACGAGCCGCCGGTGCGGGAAAGCCCGCGAGCGTGGGCGGCGCCGGTCGGAGGCGCGGCGGCGTTCGGGAGTCGGCGCCGTGGACGAGCCGGCGTCGTCCTCGGTGTCGCGTGCCTCGCCCGGGCTGGCCCCGCGGGCGCTGGCGATGCGGCCTGGTCGGCCCGGCAATCCGTGGGCGTGGTGGTCGTCGTCGGATGCGCCGAGGAGCGACGCGGAACCGCGGTGCTCGGCGATCCGTGGACCCGGTCGTCGTCGTCGGGTTCGCGGCCGTGCTCGGCGATCAGTGCGCCTGTTCGTCGTTGGCGGATGCGCCGAGGAGTGACTCCGCGAGGCCGACGAGCTGGCGGAGGCGACTCGCCGTGGCGGCCGAGAGCGAGTCGTCCTGCGCGGTCTCCGGAGCGGCGGGCGCTGCCGGCGCCGCGGCGGCGAGGGCCGGGCCCTGCGCGGGCGCGGTCGGCGAGGGCGCCGGGCTTTGTGAGGGCGCGTCGTCCGCGGCGACGCCCTGGGGCGAGGCCGGCGCGATGGCCGGGGCCGTCGTGGCGATGGAGGGCGATGCGGCCGGAGCGGCGCTCGCGGCGGGAGACGGCGCGGTCGCGCTTTCGGATACGGCAGCGTCGCCGGCCGGCTCGCTCGGCTGGGTGGTGGTCAGCGAGGCGGGAGCCGCGTGGGTCTCTTCGAGGAAGGGCGGGATGATCTGGACCATCGCGCCCTCGTCGCTCGCTTCGGGCTCGGCGGCCGCCACGCTCGGCGCCGGCTGCGCCACCTCGGCGAAGACCTGCGTCACGTACACTGCACCGTTCGAGCGGACCGCGCCCAGACCGATGCGATTCACCCGCGCGTCGAGCACGTTCGCGCGGTGCGGCGGGCTCGCCAACAACGCCTCCATCGCGTGCGCGCTGTCCTGGTGGAGGGCGACGTTCTCGGTGATGACGCTCGCCTCCACGCCGGCTGCGCGGACCCGATCCTCCGGTGTGCCCGTGACCTCGGAGACGTGCGAGAGCGCGCCGCTCGCCGCCATCTCGACCGAGTGCTGCCGCGCGACCGCGTCGAGGGCGGGCATCCGTGTGAGCGGCGGAAGACCCGCCTCCGCCCGCACGGCGTCGATGCGGTCGAGCATCGTCTGCTCGCCGGCGGCGTCGAAGTCCTGCGCGGACGCGAGCGAGGTGACGGCGGCGATGCCGAGGGCGAGGGTGAACGCGGACAGCGTGCGCATGACGAGCTCCGAGCGGCGAGAGAAGAGGCGCTCGCTCGCTTCCGCAAGCACCGCGCCACCGAACCCCGTCGGGCCACGAGCGCATCGGCACCACCGCGCGTTCACGATCGGCGGGCATCGGAACGTGTCCGCGAGTTCACGCTCGCCGCGTGCGCCCGTCGCGCTGGTGAGCCCTTCGCGTCGCTGGCCCGGTCTCGCTGCCGGTTGCGCACCGGGCTCTCGCGAGGTGTCCGCGAGCTCACGCTCGCCGCACGTACGCCCGTCGCGTTGGTGAGCCCTTCGCGTCGCTGGCGTGGTCTGCCGGTTGCGCACCGCGACGTTCCGCGTTCACGTTCGTCGCGGGTGCGCCGTCTCGATGGAAGCGTTTGCGACGCTCGCGCAGCTCGGTTGCCGGTTTGGGGCCGTCGTCTCGCGGGGCCCACGCAGCGCTCGATGCCTCGGTCGACATTCCGCCGGCGCGGCGGTTGGCCACGGGCGCGCTACCCTCGAGCTCTCGATGGAGCTCGTGATCCTCGGTCTCGGTGCCTTGGGCGCGTCGCTGTTCGCGTGGATCGCGTCGAGGCGCCGTTCTCGGGAGCGAGACGTGACGCGAGCCCGCGAGCTGCTGGCGGCGGCGGGCGATCACGAGCGGGCGTACGCCACCGAGGGCTCCGACTTCGATCGGGATCGCGCGCTCGCGCTCGCGGACGAGGCGCTCTCGCTGCTCCAAGCCCTGGAGCTGCGGGTGTCGTATCGACAGGGCTTGCAGGTCGTGCACGGGCTGCGGCTCGAGGCGGAGGCCGTTCGCGATCGGGTGCGTCGCGACGGTTGATGCGCTCGGGTATGCTCGCGCGGATGGAGAGCCACTGGAACGAGGCCGACGCTCCGAACGACCCGCTCGCGCTGCGTGCGTACAGCTCCCGCCTGCTCGGCGCGGAGCCCTCGCTCGTCTTGCACGGCGGCGGCAACACGTCGGTGAAGGTCAAGGCACGGGACTTCTTCGGCGACGACGTCGACGTGCTCTACGTGAAGGGGAGCGGCTGGGATCTCGCGTCGATCGAGCCGGCCGGGTTTGCGCCCGTGCGCTTCGACGTGCTGCGCCGCATGGCCGCGCTCGAAGACGCTCTCGGACGTGCGACATGGTCCGCGAGCAGCGCACCGCGATGCTCGACCCGGGAGCCCCGAACCCCTCGGTGGAGGCGATCCTCCACGCGGTCCTTCCGCATCGCTTCGTCGACCACACGCATGCCGACGCGGTCGTCACGCTGAGCAACACGCCCGGCGGCGAGGCGCGCGTCCGCGAGCTCTACGGCGATCGGGTGATCGTCGTCCCCTACGTGATGCCGGGGTTCGTGCTGGCGAGGAAGGTCTTCGAGCTCACGCGCGACGTCCGGGATTGGAGCGCGATCGAGGGGATGATCCTCTTGCACCACGGCGTCTTCACGTTCGCCGACGATGCGCGCGAGAGCTACGAGCGGATGATCCGCCTGGTCGGCGAGGCCGAGGACGCGCTGAAGACGAGCGGTGCGTGGGAAGCGCCGAAGAGAGCCGAGGCGCGCGAGGCGGATCCCGTGGCGCTGGCCGAGCTGCGCCGGGCGGTGAGCGCGGCGGCTGGTCGGCCGATGATCGCGCGCTTCGACGGCGCACCCGAAGCGTCGGGGTTCGCGTCGCGCGAGGACGCGGCCGAGCTGGCGACCCGCGGGCCGGTGACGCCGGATCACGTGATCCGCATGAAGCGGGTCCCGGCGGTGATCGACGAGGATCTCGACGCGATCGCGCGCTACGCGGAGCGCTACCGCGACTACTTCGCGCGACACGACGACGGGTCGCGCACCTGTCTCGATCCGGCGCCGCGCTGGGCGCTCTGGAGAGGGCGCGGCGTGGTCGCGTTCGGCGCCACCGCCAAAGCGGCCGATCAGGTCGCGGACATCGCGCGGAGCAGCGTCCGCTGCTTTCAGTGGGGCGAGGCGCTGGGCGGCTGGCGCCCGCTGGGCGAGGCCGAGCTCTTCGAGATGGAGTACTGGGAGCTCGAGCAGCGGAAGCTGAAGAAGCCGGGCACCCCGCCGCCGCTCGCCGGCAAGGTCGCGCTGGTGACGGGCGGCGCGACCGGCATCGGGCGGGCCACGGCCGAGGCGATGCGGGCGGCCGGCGCGGCGGTCTGCGTGCTCGACGTGAAAGAGAGCGTGAAGGAGACGTTCTCCGGCGCCGACGCGCTCGGGTTGGTGTGCGACGTGACCGACCGGGCCGCCGTGGACGAGGCCGTCCGCCGCTGTGTCCGCGCGTTCGGTGGGCTCGACGTCCTGGTCACCAACGCGGGCAACTTCCCGCCCAGCCAGCGGGTCGCTGACATCGACGAGGCGATGTGGACGCGCACCCTCGATCTGAACGTCAGCGGCCACATGCGGGTGATGCGGGCGGCCGCCCCGTTTTTGACGCGCGGGATCGATCCGGCCGTCGTGGTGGTGGCGTCGCGCAACGTGCCGGCGCCGGGGCCGGGCGCGGCGGCGTACTCGGCGAGCAAGGCCGCGCTCACGCAGCTCGCGCGGGTGGCGGCGCTGGAGCTCGCGCCGGAGGGCGTGCGCGTGAACATGCTCCACCCGGACAAGGTCTTCGACACCGAGCTCTGGAGCGACGAGAAGATCGCCCTGCGCGCGAAGAGCTACGGGCTGAGCGTCGAGGCCTACAAGAAGAACAACCTCCTCGGCGTGGAGATCCACGCGGCCGACGTCGCGGCGCTGGCGGTGGCCATGGCCGGCCCGCTCTTCCGCGCCACGACGGGTGCGCAGGTCGCGATCGACGGCGGAAACGATCGCGTGATCTGAAGGCTCGGTCGCAACGTCGCCGCTCGCCCACACGCGCTCCGGGCGGGGCTCGGTGCGATGTGGCGACCGACTTCGAGCGCCGCAGCTCTCGTGTCGCAGCGCTGCACGGACACAGCTTCGCGCTGCCGCGACGACGCGCACGCGCGGGAGCGGTCCTCTCGGGAGCGCGTCGGCGCGTTGCCGGTTTCCCGCCCCCGAGGGGCTCACGCGAGTGCTCGCCCGCTGCGCGCTCGCTCGACGATCACGGCGGTCGGAGCGACCTCGGAGCGTCGTCGTGTGCGCGCTTCGTTCGAGATACGACCCCGACTGAGGACGATGATCCAACGGATCGCGAGGAGTAGGCTCGATTCGACGGCGGCCCCTCCAGCGACCGGGCTGCCGATCCTTGACCTCACTTATCGGAAGTTGCCTGTGAGCGCCGCCCAGGCGCGCGGCGCAGAAGGAGGTCCTCATGGGGTGGATGCAACGATGGACGCTGCCGGTGAACGGCGCGCGCGTCGACGTCCCGGTCACGGCGCTGCTGCTGCAACGCGGTGGCGCGGTCGGTCGCTTCACGGTCCAGAATCTGTCGGCCGGCGGTGCGATCCTCACCGGCGCCCACGACGTGCGGAGGTCGGCGCCGCTCCGCGTGCTGCTGGAGATGCCCAGCGGCGAGGCGCTCAGCGTGGGCGCGCACGTGCGGCGGCGCGCCATCACCGGCGGCCTGGTCGCGTTGGCGGTCGCGTTCCGGCACATCAGCGAGGCGTCGGAGGATCGCATCCAGGACGCGATGCTCGAGCTGCTCGACGCGCGCAATCGCGCCGAGCATCCAGCCGTGCTGGTGGTGGACGCGGACCCCGAGGCGCGCGGCGTGCTCGTGGACTGTCTCGTCGAGATGGGGCGGCGGGCGCTCTCGGCGCGCGCGCCGCTCGGGGCGCTGCGGGTGCTCGACGATCCCAACGAGAACGTCGACACCGTGCTCGTGCGGGAGGCCGAGCCGTCGGGTCTCGCGCTGCTCGAGTTCGTGGCCCAGCAGTACCCCGACGTGCGACCCGTGCTCCTGGTGGACGATCCGGACGCCGACCCGCAGGTGCCTCCCGGCGTGGAGCGCTGCGGACCGGAGCACCTCGGCGATCGGCTGGCCTGACTCGGGCGTCCACGTCTCGCCCCGCATCCTGCTACGCTCGGGCCCGCCGATGGAGCCCGCGCGAGTCCTACGAGCCGTGTTCGTCGAGGATGCGAACGCGAAGACCCTGCCGCCCGAGCTCGCCGCGCGCGGCGTGGTGCGCCTCCGCTGGATGATGATCGCGGTCTCCGTCGCCCTCCTGGCGACCATCCCCCTCCGCCTGATGACTTGGGGCAAGCCGGCCTGGCTCAGCCTGAGCGACATCGTGGCGGTGACCTACGCGGGATTGAGCGCGCTCGCGGTCGTGGCCATACGCGTGGGGCGATTTCCCGATCGCGTGGTGCTCCAGCTCGGGCTCCTCTACGAGGTGGGCCTCTGCTTCGCGCTGGCGATGGTCGAGCAGGTGCTGATTGGCTTCACGCCGCTCTCGTTCCGCTTCTCCGTAGTCACGCTGGTGCTCTTGACCTTTCCGCTGGTCGTGCCGAGCCCGCCGCGCTGGCGACTGATCGCCACGCTCGTCGCCGCGTGCAGTCAGCCCTTCGCCATCGCCCTCGTGCAGGTGGCGCGAGACGCGTTCGACCCGACCGAGATCGTCGCCACGTCGACGCCGACCCTGCTGGTGGCCGGCTTGGCGATCTACCTCGGGCGGGTGGTGCATCGGCTCCGCGTCGATGCGAGCCGCGCACGCACCTACGGGCAGTACGAGCTGGTCCGCAGGCTCGGCGAGGGCGGCATGGGCGAGGTCTGGGAGGCTCGGCACACGCACCTCTTGCGGCCGGCCGCCCTCAAGCTGATCCGGCCCGAGACCTCCGGCGCGTATGGAGAAGCGGCGCGCGGGCGCTTCGAGCGGGAGGCCAAGGCCACCAGCGCGCTGACGTCGCCGCACACGGTGGAGCTCTTCGACTTCGGCGCCACCGACGACGAGGTCCTCTACTACGCGATGGAGCTGCTCGAGGGCATCGATCTGGAGAGCCTGGTGCAGCGCTTCGGCCCGATGGATCCGGCGCGGGTGCTGCACGTGATCGGGCAGACGGCGCTCTCGCTGGCGGAGGCGCACGAGGTCGGGCTGGTTCATCGCGACATCAAGCCGGCCAACGTCTTCCTCTGCCGGATGGGCACCGAGCTCGACTTCGTGAAGGTGCTGGACTTCGGGCTGGTGAAGGCGCGCTACGTGGGGGAGGGCGGTCCCGTGTCGGTGGCGGGCGCCATCAGCGGCACGCCGGGCTACATCGCGCCCGAGCACCTGGCCGGCAAGGAGCTCGACGGGCGCGCGGATCTCTACAGCCTCGGCTGTGTCGCCTACTTCCTGTTGACCGGTCAGCGGGTCTTCCACCGCAAGTCGAAGATGGAGCTCTTGAGCGCGCACCTGACGGAAGATCCCGTCCCGCCCTCCGAGCGCTCTGGCTTGGCCATCCCGGGCGCGATCGACGCGCTGATCATGGCGCTCCTCGAGCGGGATCCCGACGCGCGCCCCGCCTCCGCCCGCACGCTCCTGGTCGCGGCGCGGGAGATCGGCCGTCAGCTCGACGCGCGCTGGGACGACGCCGCCGCGGCGTACTGGTGGCGAGCCAACCTGCCGGACGCGCTGAAGCCGCGAAGCGCGCTGGTGCTCTGACCTCTCTCAGATCGAGCGCAGGTGCGCGACGAAGTGGTAGCGCTGCTCTTGAGGGACGCCGCGCACCATCATCGGCACGACCAGCTCGAAGCGCTGGTTGTCGTACGCCGCGGCGCCGGGTCCGTGGGCGGGCAGGCGGAAGGGGACGAGCCGCATCACGAGCTTCGCACCCGGCTCGATCGGGGGCGCGGCGGAGTCGGGCTGGAGCGGCTGCTCGGTTCCGTCGGGCATGATCATCGAGATGCCCTGGTAGTTGATCTGGATGATCTGATCGGTGTGGTTCGTGAGGTCGAGGAGGACCGCCTCGAACGAGGTCGGATCGATCAGGATCTCGGCCGTGACGTCCGGCGTGACCAGCATGTCGCGCTGGCCGGGCTGGTTGGCGTTCCGCGCACCGGGATCGGTCAGGTCGAAGATGTACGCGTAGTTGCCCGCGCCCCCGCAGCCGGCGGCGACGAGCGGGAGGACGAAGGCGAGCATGGGGAGGCGCTTCATGGCGGAGAGCCTACACCCGGTCCGGGAACGCGACGACGGAGCCCGGCGAGATGGAGAGGGGGCGCTCGCGGCTCGGTGTTCTCTCAGCGCGAGCGTCGTCGCGTCAGGAGCAGAAAGGCGAGAGCGGCCAGCCACAGCGGTGCCGGCGCGCGCTCGGATCCGGCGGCGCGGCAGCCGCAGCCGCTCGCCATCGTCGGCGCCGTGCCTCCGTCGCCCGAGACGCCCCCGTCGGCGCCGTTCGCCGGCGACACCGTCAGCGTCGCGTCGCCCATCCCAACCTGGTCCGAGATGTCGACCGCGCTCGCGCGGACGGTGTAGGTGCCCGGGACGAGTCCGCTGGTGTCCACCGGCACGCTGAGCGAGTGGGTGGTGTCGCCGCTGACGAGGTCGCCGGCCAGCGTGCCGAGCTCCGCGCCCGACGCGTCGAGGAGGCTCACCGTCACGTTGGCGATGCCCCAGTTGTCCTGGACCTGCACGTCCGCGGAGCTCGGCGTGCCCTGCGGAACGCTGGACGCGCTCAGGGTCACGCTCACGTCCGGCGGGCGCGAGTCCCGGATCGTCACGCCGTCCGACACGCTCTCGGCGCCGCTCCCGTCCGGGCCGACCGCGCGCACGGCGATGAGCACGCGCTGGCCGATGCTCAGCGAGAGGCCGTCGATCACCGTCTGCGTGACGTCGCCGACGTCGTGGTAGGGCGGATCGGTGAGCGCGGTCCCGCCCGGCGAGAGCGCGGCGACCTCGTAGGAGGTGGCGCCGTCGACGCTCTGCCAGCTCGCGGCGAGCTGCGTGCGCGAGTCCACCTCGTCGATGTCGTCGGTGCCGGGCGCGGCGGGATCGAGGTCGAGGACCGGGCCCGGCGCCGGGTAGATGGCGCGGTCGATCCCGTAGAGGAAGCCGTCGGCCACGCTGACCACGATCTCGTCCATCCCATCGCCGTCGGTGTCGGCGACGATGGGCTCGCCGACCGGGTAGCGCAGGTCGAGGCTCCAGAGCACGTCGAGCGTGCAGGCGTCGAGCGCGTAGAGGAAGCCGTCGGTCCCGCCCACGAGCACCGCCGCTTGGCCGCTCCCGTTCAGGTCGGCGATGGCGCTCGCGCTCCCGAGGCTGCCGGGTCGCGCCTCCGCCGGGATCGACGCGAGGTCTGCGTAGGCTGCGCCGCCGGCCAGCGCTTTCTCGGCGAGGACGGTTCCGTCGGCGCCGGCGAACACGCGGATGAGGGGATCGCCGGCCTGGGCCGTGGCCACCGCCGGCGCGCCGCCGCAGCTCACCCGCGCGCCGTAGCTCCGCGTGCTGGTCCGCTCGTCTTCGCTCCAGAGCGTGCTCAGGTCGTGTCGCGCGGCGAAGGCGGCGTGCCAGCCGCCGTGTACGAAGAGCTCGTCGCCGCTCACGCCGTCCAGATCGGCGACCATCGGGAGCGCCGCTGCGTTCGGCACGCCCGCGCGCTCGCCGAGGCTCGAGGCGTCGGCGCCCGAGACGAGGAAGACCTGATCTTCGGCGCCGATGAGATCATCGAAGCCGTCCCCGTTCCAGTCGGCCACGGCGTGCCCGCCGTAGTTGCCGATGCCGCTGCCGTCCGCGCGGCTGGTTCCGTCGAGGAGCGTGGCGCCGTCCGCGGCCGCGACGGCCAGCGGGTGGATGTAGGAGGCGCCGTCGTCGCGCACGATCCAGAGCCCGTCGCCGCTGGCGAGGTGGGCCGGCGCCGCGCCGAAGAGCATGCCGTGGCCGAGCACGCCGCTCGCGGTCCAGAACGCGGTGCCGTCCAGCGAAGACGCCGCGAGAATCCGCGCCGCTCGCGTACACGATTCTCGCGCGTGCCGTCGCCGTCGAGGTCGACCAGCGTGGGGAGCATGGCGCCGGCGAAGGTCTGCGCGACCATCGGCGGAGACACCAACGAGGCCGTGCTCGCGTCGAGCGTGATCAGCGCCCCACGGCTGTCCCGGACGATCACGGTGGGCACGTCCAGGGTGGCGACCAGCGGCGTCTGTCCGTGCGAGCCGGCCGCGATGGCGTAGCCGCCGATGCGCATGCCGGGCAGCGAGAACTCCGCGCCCGCGTTGCCCGTCGTCGACTGCAGGTGTCGATCGAGCACGTGGAGATAGCCGTCGCTCGTGACCACGCCGAGCTGCTCGTAATCGCGGGTCATGTTCCCCACGCGGAGCACGTCGAGGACGGTGGTCTCGGCGTCGGCGTCGAAGCGATCGCGCTCGGTCGCGCCCGACGCGCCGACGTCGTACGAGACCAGACCGACGCGACCGATGCCGCTCGTGGAGCGCGCGGCGACGAGCTCGAGAGGCGGATCGTCGTCGAGCTGCAGCGCCAGCACCTCGGGCATGCGCGAGTCCGGATCGAGCGCGTCGATGGGGCCCACTCCGTCGATGCGGAAGAGCTCGTTCAGCGCGCTGCCGTCGAAGCGGTAGCCGACCAGGCTGCCGCCGCCCGACGCGACGACCTCGTCGTGCCCGTCGCCGTCGAGATCGATCAGCCCGGCGAGCGCGACGCCCGTGACGCTCGCGAGCGTGCTGCCGTCCGCCGTGGCGTGGATCGTCAGCTCATTCGTGCCGGTGGCGCCGGTCTCGATCGACACGGCGACCTCCAGGGTGCCGTCGCCGTCGAGGTCCTGCGCCCCCGCCGAGACGTCGAAGCTCAGGCTGTCGGCGGCAGGATCGGATGCGCTCACCTGCCAGGAGAGCGCGTAGCCGGTGTCGGTGTGGTGGAAGAGCGCGAGCGAGCGCGCGCCGACGCCGGCGGTGTAGATGTTGGTGTAGGTGAAGACCTCGTCGATGCCGTCTCCGTCGACGTCCTGAGGGACGACGGCCGTCCACGCGCGATCGAAGCTGCCGGTCGGCGCGCTCATGCTGGCTTCATAGGTGCCGGTGGCGGCGTCGTAGACGGGGACTTCGGCGTACATCCACGAGACCACGAGCTCCGGCGTCGGGTCGCCGTCCAGCTCGGCCAGCGCGCCGCCGGCGCCGCAGTTGCCGCTGCCGGACGCCAGCCGCCAGAGCTCGTGCACGCGGTCGAAGCCGCAGCCCGTGCCGTCGCAGAAGGAGTAGAGAACGGCCGTGCGCCCGCCCGAGTTGCCGTTCCCGCAGCCTCCCGTGCCGAGGTAGAGCTCGGGGTGACCATCGCCGTCGAAGTCCTCGATCTGAGGTTGTCCCCAGCGGTCGACCGCGTCGTGCGGCGCCGTGAAGAGCACGCTGCCGTCGGCCGGCGAGACGAAGAAGAAGCGCGAGGGGACCGGCCACGCGCCGGTGACCGCGAGCTCGTCGGTGCCGTCGCCGTCCGCGTCGGCGACGCCTACGATCGTGTCCACGTTCAGGATGGCGCTCTCCCACACGATCGAGTCGTCCGGGTGCTTGGCGATCAACCGGCCACCCGACGCGTACACCAGCTCCGTGTGTCCGTCTCCGTCCACGTCGAGGGCGATGGCCGCGTTGCCGTGGAGCTGTCCGCCGAGGTAGCGGCGCCAGCGCACGGCCGGCCGATCGATCTCGGCGCTGCCGCCCGACGCGCCCGTGCGGCCGAGATCGTGGCGGTAGGTCGTCCACTCGTCGCCCCGCGCATCGGCGCTGACGGAGGAGAGCGAGACAGGCGAGCAGACCGGGGAGGGCGAAGTCGAGCGGGGAGCGGCGCATGCCTCGAGTATGCCGGCTCGACGCTCCGTGCCGAAAGGGGGTGTCTCGAGAGCGCATCTCGACGAGCCGTGGGCGACGTACCCGCAGTCGGTGCCCGCGCGCGGGAGCGGTGCCCTCGTCGAAGTCGAAGTCCGGGAGGATCTCGGGCAGCGCGATCGAGCGCCACGTGCGGAGCGGCTCGGGCCCGGCGATGACCGGACCGCGAGCTCGCGAGCGCTCTCCGCGCGAGCCGGATGTGAATCGAACCGAATCGGACTCGTGGCCGGTGAGCAGGAGGACCTTTCGTCGATTGTGAGACGCGAATGAATGGCCGTTCTCCGGTGCCGAAGAGAAGCGCGAGGAACCCATCGCCGCCTGAGACCGTCGTGTTCCATGTGGGGCGCGCGACGCGCCCTCGGGGAGTCGAGCTGGATGAAACGCGCAGTGGTAGCGCTCGCGCTGGCGATGATGGCCGGCGCGGCAACCGCCGTGGCTCAAGCTCCGGCCGCGAGCAGGCTCGCGGTCGGCACGCTCGAGCACGGCTCGTGGCCGAACGCGGTGGCGGCGCTTCAGTCCGATCCCGCCTCCAATGGCCGCGTCCTCCACGTATACGTGGCCGATGGAGAAGCGGGCCGCGCTCCCTGCGGAGCGTACCGGCTGAGCTTGGACGAGGCGGGCGCGAGGGCGTTTCACGTTCTCGGCTGCGACGCTTCGGACGGCACCACCGAGCTCCGGCTCGTCTCGCGCGCGGCGCTCTTCTCGCATGCGGACGGCTTCCCCGAGCCGCGCGCGGTGGGGATCACGGCGTCCGGGCCGCGCGCCAGCAGCGTGGCGGGAGGCGCGGCGCTCGCCGGTCGCAGCGCGCTCTCCTGCGCCGTGCGGCTTCGGCCCTACGTCGACGATCTCGAGCACGGCGGGTCCACGTACTTCACCCCCGGCCGCTATGAGCTGCGCGTGCACGGCACGGACGTCGACGTGCTACCGCATACCGGAGGCTGGCTCGTCGCCTCGGACGGAAGAGCAGCTCGCGGTCGACTACGACGTGATCGATCGCTCGACGGGACGCGTAGTCATGCACGACCGCGCGACGCTCGCCTGCGGTACCGGCATCGCGGCGAGCCCGCCGCGCACGGACATCGGTCGGCCGCTTCCCAATCCGTTCGTGGACGATGCGACGCCGGTGAGCTCCGACGGCGCGTCATCGGCTCCGGACCCGGCGCAGATGCCGATCACCACGCTCTCCGCCGGGGTGCTGGTCGTCTCCAACCTGAGCGTGCGCGCGCCGTCGACCGCGGCGGCGCTCGAGCAGCTTCGCGTCGAGGCGCGCCGTGCGGGTGCCGACGCGCTCGCCGAGCCCCGCTTCCAGCGCAGCGCCGACGGCGTGGAGGGCACCGCGCTCGCGGTCAGCCACGTGCCGGACCCGAACGGGCTGGACGTGATCACCGACGCCGACCGTGCTCGCGGCGCCCAGGTGATCGTCGTCGAGTCGCTCGGCACGCAGAGAGCCGAGGTGGTCGGCCCGGTCGAGATCGAGGAGCCGCCCGGGCTCGGTCGCCGGGGCCTCGCGGACCTGCGCGCCCGCGCGGCCCAGCTCGGCGCGGAGGGCCTGACGAGCATCGAAGTGCACGCCGCGGAAGAGGGCGCGACCCGCTTTTCCGGCCTCGCGGTCCGCTTCCGCGACGTATTGCGCGGTCGTCCCTACGAGGTCCTCGGCGAGCTCGAGTTCGACGCGTCCTCGCTGCGGGAGGACGAGATCTACACGGAGCTCCGGCGTCGCGCGCATCGCATGCATGCGGACCTCCTCCTCGACGTGCGCGTCGAGCTGGACGCCTCGGGCGCGCTCCAGGTGCACGCCGAAGCCGTTCGCTTGCTGGAGCGATGAGCGGAGAACGAGGCTCGCGCGCGCGCTCATTCGCGGAGCTGCCAGCGCATGTCGAAGAAGCCTTGGGCGAGGTACTCGCAGCCGGTTCCGCCGCAGGCCCAGTGGCCGCGGGCCGGCGCGACCCGCTCGTCGAAGACGACGTAGTCCGGGAGGATGTCGGGCAGCGCGATCGAGCGCCACGTACCGAGCGGCTCGGGGCCGGCGATGACCAGCACCGGCCGGTCCGGATTCAGCGGATTGGGCGCGACGAAGACGGCGCCGACCTGCTCGCCGGAGTAGATTTCGCCGCCCGCGTGCACTCCGTCGGCGGCCACGCGGATCGGAAGCCGGTCCGCGATGCGCGCGAGCACCGCGTTGCTCGACGGCGGGCCGATCAACACCAGCGCGGTGTCTTCCATCATCGCGTCGGTGACGTCGACGTCGTCCACGATGGGGTAGTCGGCGATCCAGCCCTTCGGGTGCGCCCAGCGGCGGGCCACGAGGCGGTTGATGAAGGTGTGCCGCGGGTCCTGGGTGCCGACCACGAAGGTCAGCGGCTCGTGGTAGACGTCGCGGATCGGTCCGTCGACGCCTGGCCGGCGCGCGCCTGGCAGCGGGTAGTCGCGGGTGGCTCGCCTCCAGCCTTCGGGGCCTCGCTCGACGCGGAGCGGCGCGGGGCCCTCGATGGTCGCCTCGCCCACCTCGACCCGAAGCGGCGCGCTCTCTTCGACGAGCGGTGGTGCGGGCGAGAAGGTGAGGGCGTCGGCGTTCTCGATGCGGGCGTGGATCACCCCATCCTCGATCGTCGCGTCGACCTCCGCGAAGCGGTCGGGCGCGCTCCTTTGATCGATGCGCACCCACCACGCCTCGCGGGTTCGCTCGCGCGCCGTGCGCAGCACGACGTGGCGCGGGTGCGCGGGCCGCCGGTAGTGTCCCAGCCACTCGAAGATGGCGCCGTCCTCGTAGGTCTCGGTCCACACGTTGTGGCCGGCCTCGGGCTCGCGGTGCTCGCAGTCGTAGCCGAGCTCGTTCAGGCGGCGGACCAGGCAACGCGTCCACTCGATCGGCCTATCGTGGGTGCCGCGCACCAGCAGCGTGGGCAGGTGCAGGCCGTTGTCCGCCCAGTCGATGTCGCTGCGGTGCGCCTCCATGAAGTGCTCGACCTCGCTGAGCGCCTCGTGGTCGGTGTCCTCGCGGACGCGCTGATCGTGGTAGCCGGCCAGCGCCGCGGCGGCGGCGAAGAAGATCCGGATGGCGGTAGGGAAGGTAGGCCGCGCCGGTCCCGCCCATCGATCCGCCGGTGATGTAGATGCGGTTCGCATCGATGTGCGGGAAGCGCCGGCGCACGTCTCGGAGCGCCTCCATCACGTCGATCTCGCCGGCGTGTCGGTAGAACGCTTGCCCGCGGCCGGTCGGCGCGACCACGAACATCGGACCGTGCGTCGGCGCCTCGCCGTTTCGGCCGTGAGCGAGCAGCGTCTCGCCGTGCTCGTAGTCACGGGCGAGGCCGAAGGTGTTGCGGAAGAAGTCGCCGGCGTTGCCCTCGTAGCCGTGCAGGGTGATCACCAGCGGCCAGTCGTGTCGGCCGTTTCGGCGGTAGGCCGGCGGCACGAAGAGCTCGTACTCCTGCGCCGTTCCGTCGAGGCGCGAGAAGAACGCCATCCGCTCGTAGCCGTGGAGGTCGGCGAAGGGGTCGCGGCCGCGCGCCAGCGAGCGCGTGATGCGGCGGGCGTCGGCCTGCAGGGTGTTCCGCCACGCCTGGTCGCCGTCGTGCTCGCGGACGGCGCGGGTCAGCTCGTCGGCGCGCCAGGTCATCGGCGCGCGGGCGTCCTCTGGCGCGTCGTTCATCGCCGCACGCAAGAGCGCGGCGGCACGGAGCGCGTTGCGGTCCGAGATTAGGTTCGTGCCCAGCCGGATTCCGCCGCTCGCCGACCTCGGCCGAGAGGCGCAGCACGCCACGCTCCGGCATCGGGACCACGAAGTCGTGCCCGCCGTCGAAGATGCCGCCCGTCGGCTCTAGCGTCGCTTCCTCGTCGCCGACACGGACGGTGACGGCGCGCCGCAGCCCTCCACCCGGCAGATCCGCCCGCACCCGTACTTCGGGGCCGCTCTCGCCCAGCGCGTGCGTTTCGTCGACGCGGACGGATGCCGCCGCGAGGCTGGCTTGCTGCGCCTCGTCGGGCGTACCGACGGTCACCGCGACGTGACCCGTGCCGGGGCCGAAGTCGGGGCCCAGCAGCCGGACCGAGCCGCGCCATGCGCCGCGCTCGGGGCGGTCGAAGCGGATGACCAGGCGGTGCTCACCGGTGGTGAGCGGCAAAGTCGCGAGCAAGAGATCGCGGCGGAAGCGTTCCTCGCTCTGCCCGGTCACGACGCGGATCCCGTCGAGGAAGACGGTGCCGCCGCCGCGGAAGCCCAGCAGCAGGTGGAGGCGCGTGTCCCGCGGGACGAGGAGCGTGGCGCCCAGGTAGGCGCTGCCGGCGCGCGCCGCGACGTCGTCGAGGTCGATGCGGAACGAATCGGAGGAGACGACGGGCGGCGTCTCGCAGCCCTCGCAGGCCGCGCCGAGCTGGGCTTCCTCTTCCGGAGGCAAGGGCTCGCGCGCGCTGGTCAGGAGCTGCCAGGTGGTGAGGAAGCCGTCCTCACCGGTGGCCACGAGCGCGCGCCCGTGAGCCATGGTCGCGGCGTCGGGCAGAGGCGGCTCGGGCGTCTCGGCGCCGCTCTGATCCGGTGCGGCCGCGGTCCCCGTGACCGTCGTGGGCTCGGTCGAGGCGGGCTCCGGGCGCGGGTGCGGCGGCGCCCCGTGACTGCACGCGAAGAGCGCGCACACGCTCAGGAGGGCGCCGACCATGGCTCGCTTCGGACGCGTCTCCATCGGCTCGCTCAGTGTGAGGTCGCGACGGGGGCCCCGCCAGATTCTGGGAGAGACGGAGCGGCACGCGGCGGAGCGCCACGTCCTCGGAGCCGAGCCGGCGGGCTCGGAGTCTGGCGATCAGCGCTCGACCTCCACGCCGTGCCAGAACGCGATCCAGCCCTCGATGGGCTTGGCGGCCTCCATCGCGGCCGGGTAGTACCAGGCCGCGTCGGCGTTCACTTCGCCGTCGACCACGACGTCGTAGTAGCTCGCCGTCCCCTTCCAGCCGCAGCGCGTGTGGTGGTCGCTCGTACGGAGGTGCGCCCGGTCGACGGCGTTCGGCGGGAAGTAGACGTTGCCCTCCACCACCTGCACCTCGTCGCTCTCTGCCAACACCGCGCCCTTCCACGTCGCCTTCGCCATGTGACACCTCCTCTTCTGGAAGAGCTTCGGGCCGAGACGGCGCTCCGCAAGCGCTCAATCGAAGGAGCTGCGGATGACGCCGGCCAGCGCGCGCTGGCGGGCGGCCTCCTCACGCTTGCCGGCGGCGTCGAGCGCCTTGGCCAGGCTGTCGCGCACCGAGGCGTTCGCCGGCGCCCGCTCGGCCACGAAGCGCAGGAGCGCCACCGCATGCTCCGCCTGGCCGTCGGCCAAGTGCTGCTCCGCGGTGCGCTTCAGGTCCGCCAGCTCGCGCACCTGCGCCTCTCGCTGCTCCCGCGCCGGATTGTCGTCCCGCACGGCCAGCGCGTTGCAGCGGCTGTAGCGGAGCGCGCGCTCGGTGAGCTCACCGATGGTGCCGTGGGTCAGCTCGGCGAAGGAGCGGCTGGCCACCACGATCATCCACGCGTTCTCGCTCTCCTCCACCACCCGCTGGGCCGGCGGGCCGACCACCACCTTCGGCTCGATGTCGATGCCCGCGAGATCCTGGGCGGCCAGGAAACGCTCGACCTGCTCGCGGGCGACGCTCTCCTCACGCCCCAGCTCGCTCGCGAGGCGCCCGGCGTTCATCCACCCGCGCTCTTCGGTCGGGATCACCGTGAGCGTGACCAGCTTGCTGCCGAAGAGGTGCGCCATCCGGGCTGCGGCGTGGAGCCCCACGCGGCTCTGCGGCGAGAGATTGATCGGGCAGACGATGGGCAAGCCGGCGTCGGGGCGCGAGCCACGCGCCAGGTACACCGGCACCGGGGCGATGCGGACGATGCGCTCGGCGATCGAGCCGACCACCCAGCGGCGGATGGTCGGGGGGCTGCCGCCGCCGGTGACGATGAGCTGCGCGTCGGTGGCGAGGGCGGTGCGCACCGCCAACTCGGCAGGGTGGGTGCGGGCGATGACCGGCTCGAGCACCTCCGGGCCTTCGTCGGCGGCCGGGGCCAGATGCGCCAGCACCGACTCGCGCGCCTCGGCGACGCGCTGCTCCAGATGCGCCGCGCTCTCCAGCGGGCGCGCCGGCAGCGCGTGGGAGGTGGCCAGCGACGCGCCGAGCCGTCCGGCCATGTCGGCGGCGGCGCGGACGACGTCGTTGGCGTCGTGATCGAGGGCGAGGGAGAGGAGGACCGGTCGGCTGTTCGTCATGGCTCCGGCCCCAGGTACGCACGCGCCTCGCGCCGTCGAGTGTGCGACCGCGATTGTCGGAAGGCGCGGGCGGAGAGCTCGCTTCGAGGGCAATCGTGCTGCGGCGCGCGGGGAGCGTCCGCCCTCGTTTGCCGCCGGGCTCGAGCTGCGTCCGTCAGCTCGCCAGCGGCGCTGCGCCGAGCATCCCGCGGCGGGCGAGGATCGGCGTCAGGTAGCGGGCGACCTCGCCGAACGAGTCGCTCTCCGGATCGAGCTGCTTGCCGATCCCCTCCGCCGTCACCAGCCCCACCATCATCAGCGTCAGATCCGGCACCGGGCGTACCCCGTGGCGCCGGCCGATGGCGAACACGTGCTCGATCAGCGCCCCGAACTCGAGCTCGCTGGCGGTCTTGCCATGGAACTGCGCGCGCAGGGCGTCCACGTCCCGCTCCAGCGTATCCCAGTCGATCGTGCCCTCCGCGTACGCGTGGTAGGTGCGGAGATGGTTCACGTAGTCCTGCGTCGTGCCCATCACGAGGCAGCGGTTGAAGTCGATGTACATGGTCAACAGCGCCTCATCGAGGTGCTTGCAGAGACCGACGTCGAAGATGGCGATGGTTTCGTCCTCTTGGACGAGCAGGTTCCCGGGGTGCATGTCGGCGTGCAGGAAGCCGTCCTCGAAGAGCATCTTCAGGAAGGCTTCGCGCAGCGTCCTGGCGACCTCGGGGTGCTGGCCCGCCTTCAGCGTGTCGACCTTCGCGCCGCGCACGAAGTCCATGGTCATCACCTTCTCGCCGCTCCGCTCGGGGTGGACCCGCGGGAAGCACACGCCGGGCACGCCGGCGAAGTTCGCGCGGAAGCGCTCGTAGTTGGCGGCCTCGGTGCGGAGGTCGGTCTGGGAGAGGACGCCGTCGGTGAAGTGGGCCAGGTGGCCGCCCAGGTCGGCGTGGCGTGCGTGGGCGTGGAGCCGCATCGCCAGCCGCGCCAGCCAGAGCAGGATGGTCGCGTCGCGCTCGGACTTGGCGCGGACGTCCGGGCGCAGGATCTTCACCGCCACCTCGCTTCCGTCGCGCAGCGTGGCGCGGTGGACCTGGGCCACGCTGGCGGCGGCGATGGGCTCCTGGTCGAAGCTGGCGAAGAGGGTGTCCACCGGGGCGCCCAGCTCCGCCTCGACCTGAGCGCGGGCCTTCTTCGCGGAGAAAGGAGGCAGCCGATCCTGCAAGAGCCGCAGCTCGTCGATCAGCTCCGGCTCGAAGAGGTCGGGCCGGGTGCTCATCACCTGGCCGAGCTTGATGAAGGTGGCTCCGAGGCGGGCGAGGCTCTGGCGCAGCACCCGACCGCGGAGCCGCGCCACCGCTCGCCCGCGCGCCTCCGCGTCGCGGACGAAGAGCGTCCCGAGGCGACCGATGCCGTAGCGAAGGAGCGCGAACGTCGTGACGGCCACGATCGCCGCGAACCGAAGGAGGAAGCCGAGCGCGCGCACCGGCGGATGATAGCGGCTCTCGGCCCCCGTGCCTTCCGCCCACACCGCTCTGGCGCGGCTGCGGCGAGCGAGGCACAACGAAGGGGTGGAGTGGCTCGTCACGGTGGCCGCGGCCGGTGCCCTCTTGGCGGGGGTCGCCGGCTCCTTGTCGCGCGCGGCCCGGCGGGGGGCGTCGTGGCAGGGCAAGGTCGAGGCCCGCTGGCGGGAGGCCGCGGAGCTCTTGGAGGCGCCTCTCGACGTGAAGTCGTCCGGCTCCCTCACGCCCAAGCACCTCGCCATCGTCCTCGACGCGGACGACACGGTGGCCATCGCCGAGGTGAACGTCCCGGTCGATTCGGGCGCGCCCTCCCACACCCGCGTCGGCGCCCGCTTTGCGCTCGGCAAAGGGCCGGTCTTCCGCATGTGGGAGCGCGGCGCGTTCGATCCGGGCGGCAGCGAGAGCGCGGTCTTCACCGACCGGGCGCTGGTCCGCCGCGTGCGCGTGGAGACGCACGCCGCGGCCGCGACGGCGGCCCTCTTCAGCCCCGAGGCCTGCGCCCACACGGCGGCGTTCACCCGCGCGCTGGCGCTCCGTTCGGACGGCGAGACGCTGGAGCTGGTGTGGGACGGCGTCGAGCTCGATCCCAAGGTGATCGCCAGCGCGCTCCGGTTGCTCCTGGAGCTCGCCCAGCGGGGCACCGGCGTGTTGCGCGGCTTCGCGGACATGGACGGCGCGCGCTACGTCCCTTCGTCGGAGGGCGGCCCGCTGACCCGCGTGCGCCGCGGCAGCGTCGAGGTGGATGTGCTCGCCGTGCCGGAGACGTCGGGCCCGAGCTACCGGGTGCGCGTGGACACCCGCGGCGAGATGCCGGCGCTCGAGGTGAAGATCGGCGAGGGCGGTGGGCTCGAGGGCGAGATGCCCGCGGGGCTCATGGATGCCGAGTCGATGCCGCAGCTCGCGCGCGTCGGGCCGTGCGTGATGCGGGGCGCCGGCGAAGAGGTGGAGCTGCTCTTCGAGCAAGCTCCGACCCGCGAACAAACCGAGGCCGCCGTCCGGCTGCTCTCGTCCATCGGCGCCAGCCGCGCCCGCCGCGGCGCGTTCCGCTGAAGCGCGTCTACTCGCGCCGGCAGTCGCGCGTGACCCGTGCCTCGGAGCGGAGCGCGTCTGCTCGCGCCGGCAGTCGCGCGTGACCCGTGCCTCGGAGCAGAGCTCCCCGCCAGCTTGCGGGAGGGGCTGGGGGAGGGCTGGCAGCGGAGTGATCTACACCGACGCTCTCTGACTTAGGACTCTCCGGCGCGGGCCCGAGGTCTCTCCGTGCATAGGTGGTCGGTCGTGGGCACGGAGGGGCCGTCGCTGGCGCGTACGGTGGGGGTGGTCGGGATCACGGCCTACGCGGTTGGCGACATCCTCGGCGCGGGGATCTACGCCCTGGTGGGACGGGTGGTCGGGCTCGCGGGCGGCGGGACCTGGGTGAGCTTCCTGATCGCGGCGCTGATCGCGCTGCTCACCGGGCTCAGCTACGCCGAGATGGTCTCCCGCCATCCGGTGGCGGCGGGCGCTTCGGCCTACGCGCAGCGCGCGTTCGGAGCGCCCGTGGTCTCGTTCCTGGTGGGCTTCTTCGTCCTGGCGAGCGGGCTGACCTCGGCCGCGACCGTCGCCCGCGCGTTCGTCGGCTACCTCGACTCCCTCGTGGTGCTGCCGCCGCTGGTCGCCGCCCTCGGGCTCTTGGCGCTGATGAGCGCCCTCAGCTACCGCGGCATCCGCGAGTCCACGCGCGTGAACTTCGTGATGACGGCCGTCGAGCTCGGGGGGCTCCTGCTGGTCATCGGGGCCGGCGCCTACGCGTGGGCGAGCGGGCCACCCGTCGAGGTGGGGGTGGTGTTCCGGCCCACCAGCGCGGGCGGCGTGCTCGGGGGCGCGACCGTCGCGTTCTTCGCCTACATCGGCTTCGAGGACACCGTGAACGTGGCCGAGGAGGTGCGCGACGTCGAGCGCGTGCTGCCCCGCGCCATCGTCATCGCCATGTCGCTGACCACGGTGGTCTATCTCGCGGTCGCGGTCCTCGCGCTGGCGACGGTGCCTCGAGCGCAGCTGGGCGCGTCGACCGCGCCGCTCTTGGCGGTGCTCGACGCCGCCGGCCTCCGGCTGCCGAGCGGCGCGTTCTCCTTCGTCGCGCTGGTCTCGGTCGCCAACACCGGGCTGCTCAACCTCATCATGGCCTCGCGGCTGGGCTACGGGATGGCCAGGCAGGGCCTCCTGCCCGCGGCGCTCACGCGAGTCCATCCGAAGCGGCGCACGCCCTGGGTCGCCGTCGTCACCGCGTTCGTGATCGCGGCCGCGCTCGCCGCCAGCGGGGGCGCGCAGCTCCTCGCGCAGACCACGAGCTTCCTCCTGCTCGTCGTCTTCCTCGTCGTCCACGTGGCGCTCTTGGTGATCAAGAAGCGCGGCGCGGAGCCCCGGCCCTCGTTCTCGACGCCGGCCTGGACGCCGGTCCTCGGGGTGCTGGTCACGGGCCCCATGCTCTTCACCTATCCGGTCGGGGTCTACCTGCGGGGCGGCGTCGTGCTGCTGCTCGGGCTGGCGTTTCATGGCGCCCGCGCTCGCCGCGGCCGGCGCGCCGACCCAGAGGAACCGTCGGCCGAGTGAGGACCGCGTGAGGCCTTCGGGGCGAACGCGCTCACGAGGCGCGGCGGGCGATTCGGGTTGCGATGGAGCGCGCTCCTCTCCCTCGGACGCTGCTTCCAGCCGTAGACGGCGGGCCGCTCCCGCTCGATCGCGAGCGTGCCCCAGAAGAGCCAGTCATTCGCAGATGGCCAGCACGTTCTGCGTGTTGCGCGCCGAGCTGCGGCCCAGGGCATGGTGCGCGTTGTGATCTCGGTGCTCCGAGGCACCGGAAACGCCAGAGTTTGCGATTCTCGTGCTCCAAGGCACCGGAAATGCCAGATTTTGCGATTCTCGTGCTCCGAGGCACCGGAAACGCCAGATTTTGCGATTTTGGTGCTCCGAGGTATGACAAGTTGTCGTGGTGTGACAGAATAGGGGTACTCGGAGGCACGGAAATCGGGAAAATCTGCGATTTCTGTGCTCAGGGGTATGACGTGTTGTCGCGGTGTGACAAAATGTCGTACCTCGAGGCACCCGACATCGCCGCGCGCGGCGTCTTTCGTACCTTCGGGCAGGCCCGAACGGCGTGATTGGCGAGGTCCCGGGCCCATGGGCAGCGCCGATCGGCGGCGGGGGCGGCGAACGGTGCCCTCGGGCATGCCGGAGCGGCGTGAATGACGATGGGGCGACCCCGAGGCAGGGCCGAACGGCGCCGGCGGCGAGGCGCGGCCCCCACAGGCAAGCCCGATCGGCGAGGGCGGCGAGGGGGGGTGGGCAGCGTGGATCGGCGCCGCGTCCGGCGTGCCCTCGTCGGGTGCGCCCCGTCGAGGCGCCGCCGGCCGTGGCCGGTCCGATGCTTGCGTGCTCTCAGGGCATGATCTTCCGACAGCTCTTCGAGCCGATCTCGAGCACGTACACCTATCTGCTGGGCTGCGAAGAGACCCGGCGCGCCGTGCTGATCGACCCCGTGGTGTCGACCTGGCGGCGGGATCTGGCGGAGGTGAAGACGCTCGAGCTGACGCTCGCTTTCACGGTGGAGACCCACATCCACGCCGACCACATCACCTCGGCCAAGATGCTGAAGCGCGAGGCGGGTAGTCGGATCGCGGGCCCGGCATCGGACGGTTTGGAGTGCGCAGACGAGGCATTGAAGCACGACCAGCCCTTCCGGGTGGGGAGCATCACGCTCCTGCCGACCCACACACCCGGTCACACCGACAACCACATGGCCTATCGGGTCGGTGAGCGCGTGCTGAGCGGCGACGCGCTTCTGATCGACGGCTGCGGGCGCACCGACTTTCAGAACGGGGACGCGCCGACGCTCTATCGCAGCGTGACCGAGCGGCTCTTCACGCTGCCCGAGGACACGCTGGTGTATCCGGCCCACGACTACCACGGCCGCCGCGTCTCCTCGATCGGGCAGGAGAAGGCGCGCAATCCGCGCCTGGGCGGCAAGACCGAGCAGGAGTTCGTGCAGATCATGGGTGAGCTGAAGCTCGCCTACCCCACCTTCATCGACCACGCCGTGCCGGGAAACCGCAAATGCGGTGAATGCCCCGACGACCTGCCTGCCCATCTGCAGAAGTACTGTGGTGAGATGAAGGGCAGTCGTCAGGGCTGAGGCGCATCGGGCCGCGGAGCGCGGTGATCCTCGGGTCGAGGGCGAGCCGGGGCTGTTCCGTCACATCGGCGCGACGATGCCCGGACGCTTCCGCGACGCGCTGTCGTTCGTCGCCAGGGCGCTCGACCCGCCTCGTCCCGATCCCGCCCTCGCGCCGCTGCGCGAGCGCGGGGCGCAGATGCGGCGGGAGGCCGGGCTGGGGTGAGCCGGGGGCGGATCGGTCGCCGGGCGTGGCTCGTGTAGAGTCCCTCCCCGTGACCCACGACGCAGATCCCTTCGGCCTGCTCGCGCCGGCCCATCGCGCTTCGCCATACGCGGCGTTTGCTCGGCTGCGCGAGGAGGCGCCGGTGTACTACAGCGAGCCTTGGCGGTGCTGGCTGGTCACCCGCTACGACGACGTGAACGCGTGCTTTCGCGACGACCGGCTCTCGGCCGATCGCGCCGGCGGATACGCCGCCTCGTTGCCGGCCGACGTCCGGGAGAAGCTGGCGCCTCTGATCGGCAACTTCGCGCGCTGGGCGTTGATGAAAGATCCGCCCGATCACACCCGCCTGCGGGGCCTCGTGAGCAAGGCGTTCACTCCCCGCTTCGTGGCCCAGCTCGGGCCGAGCATCGAGGCCACCTGCGACCGCCTGCTGGACCAGCTCGCCGCCCGGGCCGAGGGCGGGGAGAGCTTCGATTCTGATCGAGGGCTACGCCTTCCCGGTGCCGGTGCTGGTCATCGGCTCGATGCTGGGGCTGCCCCCCGAGGACGCCGTCCAGCTCAAGCGCTGGTCGGGCGCGCTGAGCGACTTCTTGGGCGGCGCCGAGATGACACCCGCGATCGTCGGTACCGCGCTGAAGGCGGTCGTCGAGCTCGAGGGCTACTTCCGCGAGCACATCGACCGCCGCCGGCGCGAGCCGAGCGACGATCTGCTCACCTCGCTGCTCGCCGCCCACGAGGACGAGGACCGGCTGGACGAGCAGGAGCTGCTGGCGACCTGCACCGTGCTCCTCTTCGGCGGGCACGAGACGACGACCAACCTGATCGGCAACGGCGCGCTGACGTTCCTCCGCCATCCCGAAGCGCTGGCGTGGTTGCGCGAGGACCTCGATGGACGCATCGCCGGCGCGGTGGAGGAGGTGCTCCGCTTCGAGCCGCCGGTCTTGCGGATGGGGCGGGTCGTGCGCGAGCGCTTCGAGCTCGCCGGCCAGACGCTCGAGGCGGGCGACCGCGTGTACATGGTCATGGCGGCGGCCAACCGCGATCCGGCGCACTTCGAAGAGCCGGACAGGCTCGACCTCGCGCGGGCAGACAATCGCCATTTGACCTTCGGTCTAGGCCGCCACTTCTGCCTCGGTGCGCCGCTCGGGCGACTGGAGGGGCAGATCGCGCTGAGCAAACTTCTGACGCGCTTCCCCAGCCTGCGGCTGCCCGACCCCTACGCGCCGGAATGGATGGACAACCTCACCGTCCGCGGCCTGGCTCGCTTGCCGCTTCGGGTGTGAGCCGGCTCCGGGCGGCCGACGCTCCCGAGCGCGCGGGTCAGCTCGCGAGCAGCTCCTCGGCGAAGAGCATGCCGAGGCCCATGATGGTGTGCTGCGGGTTGACGCCGAGGTTGGTGGGGATGACCGAGGCGTCGGCGACCACGAGCCCTTCGTAGCCGTGGACGCGGCCGCGGCCGTCGACCACCGAGCGGGCGGGGTCGTCGCCCATGGTGCAGCCGCCGAAGAGGTGGCTGAGGATGGCGATGTAGGCGCGCGGGTCGAGGGGCGCGTCCTTGAGCTTGTCGACATCGTTCGGCGCCAGCGTGTAGGGCATGCCGAAGATGCCGGGGATGAGCTGCTTGGCGCCCGCCGCGACGTGGGTCTTGGCCACCAGCCACATGCCTTCCCGGAAGCGCTCCATGTCGGCGCGATCGAGCCCGTAGCGGACCACGGGGCGGTTGCCGAAGCCGTTCTTGACGGTGCCGGTCGACTCGGCGCGCACGGCGTGCACCCACATGCAGATGTGGCGGTACTCGGTGAGCTTGCGGATGAGCTCGACGCCGCCGCCCGAGAGCCGGCTCGCCACCATCTCGAAGGGGATGGAGAGGGTCTCCAACTTCAGGCCGGGCTTCTCGCGGTAGGCCGTCGATGCCCAGCCCTGGGTGGCGCCGACGTTCATGTCGACCGGGTCGTCGTAGACGCCGAAGACGCCGGTGCCCGGGTGGGCGCGGAAGAAGCGGCCGAGGGCCGGGCTGCGGACGCGCGAGCGCTGGAGCAGGGCGGGGCTGTGCGTGGCGCTGGCGGCGACGACCACGGCCTTCTTCGCGCGGACGAAGAAGCGCGCGCCGCGCGACCGGTGCGTCGGGTGGACGAACGAGCCCTCGACGCCGACGGCGCGGGTGCCTTCGAAGCGGATGCGGTCGACGGGGGCCGAGCTGACCACGTGGCCGCCGCGCTCGAGCACCTCGGGGACGTAGTTGAGGTTCGTGCTCTGTTTGCGGAGGTTCTTGCAGCCCTGCAGGCATTGACCGGCGCCGACGCAGCTCTTCACGTAGCGGCGGATCCAGTGGCTCTCGTAGCCCTCCTTCTCTGCGCCCTGCATGGCCAGCACGTTGCTGTTGCCGCGCGCTTCGGGGGGGACCTCTTCGACGCAGAGCTCGTCCTCGATGCGGTCCTGGAAGGCCCACACCCGCTCGGCCATGGCGTCGCCGCCCACGCCGTGCTCGCGCTCCCATTGCGCGAAGATGTCGCCCGGCGTGCGCACGCAGATGGCCGAGTTGATGACGGTGGTGCCGCCCACGCAGCGGGCCTGCACGATGGGCCAGAGGGCGCGGCCGCGGGCGATCTGGGTGCCCCAGTCGTCGAAGAGATCCCGCATCGCGCCGTAGGTCGAGCTCGGGTAGTCCTCGGGCTCGCGCCAGGCGCCGGCCTCGACGATGGCGACCTCGGCCCCGCCGCGGGCCAGGGTGACGGCCGCCGCCGCGCCGCCCGCGCCGCTCCCGACGACGACGTAGTCGGCCTCGAGCTGGAGGTCTTCGCCGCGGGGACGGAACGCCAGGTGGCTCACGGTGCGGCCTCCCGCGTCTCGTCGCTCGGTGCCACCGGCAGGCGCACGCGCGGCGCGCCTTCGATCCAGGTGCCGGGATCGTCGGGGTAGGGCGGCAGCGCCAGCTTCGCCCGCACGTCGGGGTGGCTCCCCCAGCAGAGCCCGGCCGCGAGCTTCACCAAGAAGACCGCCTGCCGCAGCAGGTAGAGACGCGTGTAGGTGATGCGGTTCGCGTGCCGGTCGAGCAGCCCCTTCGGGAGCAGGAACGAGGGCACGGGCAGGTACACCGTCATGAACGGCGTCCACACGAAGAGCCACGTGCCGAGCACCAGGCCCAGCCACATCAGGGACGTGGACTCGCGGCGGTAGCGCCGCAGGAAGCCCGCCACGTCCGTGTCCTCCATCCCCGGGAAGGCCTCGGTGCGGGGGTAGAGCGCGCACATCGCGTGCTGGATCAGCCAATTCACCGCACTGGCGGCTATACCTTCAATGCCGCGGGACTGCACGCCTTTTCGGCTCGGACGCGGGGTCCCGGGAGCCCTCCTGGTGGCTCGGTCGAGGATCGCGCGGCCGACGACGCGGCGAGCGTGTCCCGGGTATCCAGACTGCGGAGGCCGACTTGGGACGGCCCGGACCGGGGCCTATCCCTGCCCCATCTTCGACCGTATCCGGGGGGTTGGCTTGGAGAATCACGAAAACCGTATGCGACCGGCGCGCTGGATGGTCGCGCTCGCGCTGCTCGCGCTGGGCGGCGCGGTCGCGAGGGCAGACCCGGGAGCGCACGAAGGACGCGATCCCGGCCCGGGTGGACGTTCGGCGGCGGTCGAAGCGTCGAGCGAGCCTCGCGCGGCCGAGCCGCCGCCGGAGCCGATGCCCGAACGGCCGGGTCGCACGCCGTCCATCGAGCACCCCGAGGCGCTCGCTTCCTTCTTCGAGTCGCTCGCCCGCACGGCGGCGGGCGACGGGATCACCCGCGTGACGCACCTCGGCGACTCGTCGATCGGGACGGACGGCATCCCGCACGCGCTGCGAAGGCGCTTTCAAGCGGAGCTGGGCGACGCGGGACCGGGGTTCGTGCTCTTGCAGGCCCACACCCACAGCTACGTGAACCGGACCGTCCAGATCCGGATCCGAGCTCACTGGAGCCTTTGCTACATCATCCACCGCTGTCGCCACGATGGTCGCTACGGCCTCGGCGGCGTGACGGTGGAGTCGCGCGGCGCGGCCTCGACGCTCATCCGGCCGCGGTCACCGCGCGTCGTGAGCCGGGCGGAGGTGTGGTACCTCGCGCAGCCGGACGGCGGTCGGCTCGAGGCTCGTTTCGGCGACCGGGCGGTGACCGTCGACACCGCGGCGGAGCAGCCGGAGGACCGCACCTTGGTGATCGAGCGGGAGCCCGGTGAGCACCCGCTGCGCGTGACGGCGCGCGGCCGCGTGCGCGCCTACGGCGTGGTGCTGGAGAACGAGGGGCCGGGCGTGGTGTGGGACACGCTCAGCATGCGCGGCGCGCTCACGCCGCGGCTGCTCGAGCAGGATCGGACCCACTTCGCGGGGCAGCTCGTCCGGCGCGATCCGGATCTCGTGGTGCTGAGCTACGGAGGCAACGACCTCGCTCGCATCGTGCGCGGCGACATCGCCGGCGACGACCTGCGCGAGGAGACCTACCGCGTGATCGCCCGCATCCGCGCCGCGGTCCCGCGTGCGTCGTGTCTGGTCGTCGGGATCGGCGATCACCTCCGCTCCGGCGCGTCGATCGTGCGCCCCCGCCACGTCGAAGCGGTGCTGGCCGCCCAACGCGCCGCCGCGTCGCAGGGCGGCTGCGCCTTCTGGGACACCACCGCCGCCATGGGTGGCACGCGAACGTACGCGCGCTGGCGCCGCGAGCGACTGGCCACGTCCGACGGCCGGCACCTCGCCGAGGCGGGGCGACGGGTGATCGCGGCGCGGCTCTACGCCGCCCTGGCCCACGCGCGACGGGCGACGGAGGATGGCAGCCCGACGAGCGCCGACGACGACCTGAGGTCGACCCTCGCGGTGGGCCGGGCGGAGGAGACCGAGCTCACGGACTAGTACGACGGACCAGAAGTTCGGTCCGTCGTACGGCGTGGGGTGGGGGCCCCGCTTGCGGGGGAGGGGGCGCTGCCCCCTCGACCAACATGCTAGGACCGGCGCCCGACCGCCAGCTCGCCGGTGGGTTGCCAGTCGCTGCAAGGAAACCCGGATCGAACTTCCGGGCGCCGGTACTAGTCATCCGCGGACCGCAGCTTCGTCGTCCGTCTCGAGACCGCCGGCGCGCGCCGCTCAGCTGAGCAGGCGTTGGCTCACGAAGCGTTCGCCGCCCAGCACCTTGTGGACGGCGACGCGGAGCTCGTTGGGATCGCCTTTGAGGACGTAGCCGTGCACACCGGCGTCGAGCGCTCGGTCGACGTGGCGCCGCTCGTGGTGGCCCGAGACGACCATGCAGCGCGTGCGCATGCCCGCCTCCGCGATGTGGGAGAGCAGGTCGAGACCGCTCTCCCCCTCGAGAGCGAGGTCCACCAGCACCAGATCGGCGGGCTCCTCGTCCAGCGCGCGACGCGCTTGATCGACGGTGGCCACCTCGCGGCAGGTCTCGACGTCGGGCAGCCGCTGCAGGAAGGCGACCGTCATCCGGCGGACGAGGGGGTGATTCTCCACGATGAGTAGGCGGTTCGACATCGGGGCGCCGCGTGTTCGACGAGGTGGATCGTACTTCACGCGCCGCGGCCGCGCTCACGAGCGGGTGGCAGCGCAGTCGACCTCGACGATCGCCCGTGTTCCTTCACCCGGGCGAGACTCCAGCACGAGCCGGCCGCCGGCGAGCTTCAGGCGCTCGCGCGCGCCGTGGAGCCCGAGCGACGAGGCCGCCGTCGCCTCCGTCGCGGCGACGTCGAACCCGGCGCCGCGGTCCAAGACCTCGACTCGCGCGCGATCCTCGTCCTCGGCGACGAGCACCTGCGTCTCGTGGACGCCCGCGTGCTTGACCACGTTGAAGAGGAGCTCTCGGATGATCTGGAAGAGCAGGACACGGATGCCTTCGTCCGCGATCCGGAGCGGGGCATCGCCCACGACCTCGACCTCGAGTCCGTGCAGCTCCTTCATCTGGCCCCCCAACCAGCGCAGCGCCTCGGTCAGGCCTTCGCTGGCCAGCACCGGCGGGTCGATGTCCACCGAGAGGCGCCGGGCGATGTCGATCGCGCTGTCGAGCGTCCCGGTGACCTGGCCGAGACCCTGGACGAGGTCGGGCTGGTGCGCTTCCTCGGCGTCGTGATGGATGATGCCGAGCTTCATCTGAGCCGCGTAGAGAAGCTGCTGCAGATCGTCGTGGAGGACGTGCGCGATCCGGCTCCGCTCCTGATGCTCGGCACGCGTCAGGCGTAGCGCGAGGTCGCGCACCTCGAACGTGCGCTCCTGAACGCGTTCCTCGAGCGTCTCGCTCCATTGGCGAAGCGCCTCTTCGGCTTCCTTGCGCTCGGAGATGTCCGCCACCACGCCGAGCATCCGTCCGGCCTCGCCGGGGTGCTCGCGGTACACGCGGCCCTTGAAGTGGAGCCACCGCACCCCGTCATCGGGACGGCGCACTCTCACTTCGACGTCGAAGGGTCCGCGCTCCCGTGCCGCTCGGAGCTCGGCTTCCATGGCCGGGCGGTCCTCGTCCACGACGCGCCGGAGGATGTCCGTCCAGCTCCACTCGAGCGCCTCTCGCTCGTATCCGAAGAGGCGGTCGTGGCGGGTGTTGTGGTTGGTGACGCGCGAGGTCGTCAGATCCAGCTCCCAGGTGCCCAGCCCGCCGGCATCGAGGGCGATCTCGAGGCGGCGTCGAGCTTCGAAGAGCTCCTCCTGCGCCGTCTTGAGCGGGGTGACGTCCACGAACGTGAGCACGATCCCGTCGATGCGATCGTCGACGGTCCGGTAGGGCAGCACGCGCGCGAGATACCAGCTCCCCGACTCGCTGCGGACCTGGCGCTCGACCGGGATGAGCTGTTTCAGGACGAGCGCGGCGTCCTCCTGCAGCGCCGGGTAGCCGAGTCGGTGGGTGATGTCGGAGAGGGGACGCCCGCGGTCCGAGGCGCGCACGTTGAAGAGATCGCTCACGCGCGGGGTGAAGCGGAGGATGCGCAGGCTCCGATCCAGGAAGAGCGTGGCGATCTCGGTCGCGGTGAGGAGGTTGTTGAGGTCAGCGGTGAGCTGGCTGAGCTCTTCGACGCGGTGGTGATTCTCGTGGTTGAGCGTCGTGAGCTCCTCGTTGACCGACTGGAGCTCCTCTTTGCTGGTCTCCAGCTCCTCCATCGTCGAGCGCAGCTCCTCGTTCGTCGACTGGAGCTCCTCGTTGGAGGCCTTCATCTCTTCTTGCGCGGTCTCGTACTCCTCGATGATCGACTGCATGCGCTGGCGGGTCCGGGAGAGCTCGTCCTCGAGCGCGCGCAGCGTCTCTCCGCCGGCGCGGCTCTCGCTCGCGCCCGGCGTGGCGCGCGTCTCGCCGGTCTCGTCGAAGATCACCAGGCAGAGCCCCTCCTCGGGATCGCGCGCGGGCTCGACGCGCATGACCACGTCTCGGAGGTCGCCCTCGATGTTCACGCCGATCGGGGGAGAGCGCGTGCCCTCGCCCTCGTCGAACGCCGTGTGCAGCGCGGCCCGCAGCTCCATTCGCAGCTCTTCGCGGACGAGCTTGACGAGGTTCGTCGTGACGGTGCCGGCCGGCACCTGGAGGTAGCGACCTGCGTGCTCCGAGACGTGGAGCGTGTCGTAGCTCCGATCGACCAGCACGCTCGGCGGCGCGTAGCGCTCGACCATCGCCTGGTGCAGGGTGCCGTAGGACGCCGGCTCGCTGGTGCGTCCGGGCGCGATGGGGAGCGCTCGGGCGCGCGCCGGAGAGAGAGGAAAGACGGGCAGGTGGGGCTCGCTCGCCGCGCCGCCCCGGCGCTGGAAGATGCACCGCTTCTTGTCCGAGGCGCGGAAGAGGTCCGGCCGGTCCACGCTCTCCGACGTGCCGAGCAGGAGGTAGCCACCCGGCACGAGCGCGTAGTGAAAGAGCTCCAGCACCTCGCCCTGCGCATCGCGCTTCAAATAGATCAACACGTTTCGGCAGGAGACGAGATCGAGTTGAGAGAAGGGCGGGTCCGAGAGCAGGTTGTGCTGCGCGAATACGACGATCTCTCGCACCTCACGGCGGATGCGGTAACCACCATTCTCGGCGACGAAATGCCGGCGCAGCCGCTCTGTCGAGACGTCCTCCTCGATGGACTTCGGATAGAAGCCCTGGCGCGCGCGCTCGAGCGCGGCGGGGTGAAGATCGCTCGCGAACACCTGGAGGTGCGGCGGGTGGCTGCGACGGCTCGCCTCTTCCATCAGCAGCATGGCGAGGCTGTAGGCCTCCTCACCGGTCGCGCAGCCGACGCTCCACACGCGGACGCGATCCTCCGGCGCCTTGTGGTCGAAGAGCTTGGGGATGACGTCGCGTTCGAGCGGCTCGAAGACTCGAGGGTCGCGGAAGAAGTTGGTGACGCTGATCAGAAGCTCGTCCGAGAGCGCCTGCGCCTCGTCGGGGATGCTCTCGAGGATCGCGGTGTAGGCGTCGACGTCCTCGACGTGGTGGAGCTGCATCCGGCGGCGGAGGCGGCGGACGAGGGTGGACTGCTTGTATCGGGTGAGCTCACGGCCCGTCCGGGCTCGGACTCGGGCGAGCACGCCGTGGAGCGCCTGCTGCCCCTCGGCCCCCAACGATTCGCCGTCGGCGAGCCGCGGCAGGTGTGGTCGCGTGCGGAGATAGGCCACGATCCGCTCCGGCATCTCGGCGACGGGGAGGATCAGATCGACCACGCCGGTCGCGATCGCGCTCGCGGGCATCCCATCGAACTCGGCCTCCTCGGGGTCCTGGACGAGGGTGAGCCCGCCCTTCGCCTCGAGCCGCCTCAGCCCCGCCGTTCCGTCGCTCCCCGTGCCTGAGAGGAGCACGCCCACGGCGTTCGGGCCCTTGGCCTCGGCCAGCGCCGCCAGGAAGCGGTCGATTGGCATGCGCGGGCGCGGCTCGGGGCTCGGCTCGGGCCGGAGCCGGGAGCCGTCGATCGCCAGATTGGTGCTCGGCGGGAGGACGTAGACGTGGTCGGCTTCGATTGTCGTCTCCGCCGCCAGCTCCCGGACCGGCAGGCTGCTGGCACGCGCGAGCAGCCGGGGAAGGTGGCTCTCGCGCTCCGGGGCGAGGTGCATCGCCACCACGAACGCGGCGCCGGTGTCCTTCGGCAGCGCGCCGAAGAACGTCTCGAGCGCCGCCACGCCGCCTGCGGATGCGCCGATGCCCACGACGGCAATCGGGCGTGCGGGCGGCGCGGGCTCCGGCGTGCTCATCGCGGCCGGAGCATGAACGAGACGAGCGCCGCGGAAAAGGCGGTTGCCGTCGCCGCACGCGTGGGGACGCGGAAGCGGCTGTTCACGTGGCCGCATCGAGGCAATTCGCCGGCTCGCCGCCGTTGGGCGAGCCAGACTCCAGCGCTGGGCGATGCGGAGGCCTCGCTCGAGACCGGTTGCCGGTGCGAGCGTCCGCGTGCATCCACCAAAAGAGGGTGAGGCGTCGCGCGCGGTCGGGACCGGGGCGACAATGGATGCGGGAGGGGAGGGACGCGACATGGCTAGCGAGGGAGCCGAGACCGAGGCTTCGGACCGGGACTCCGTGCTCCGCGAGGTGCTCCACCGCGTGAAGAACGACATGCACCTGATGGCGCTCTTGACGCGGATGGCGGTCGCCTCGGCGAGCGACGAGAGGTGGCGGGCCGAGGCGGAGGCGTTGAGCGCGCGGATTGAGGCCATCTCGCGGGTGCACCGCTGGCTCGGCCAGGGGGCGACGGATGTGCGCTTCGATGAGCTCGCGCGGGAGCAGGTCGGCGCCCTCGAGGATGCGCACGCGCCGCC
Organism: uncultured Pseudomonadota bacterium; assembly: GCA_963832725.1. Lineage (GTDB taxonomy): Bacteria > Myxococcota_A > Polyangia > Polyangiales > Sandaracinaceae > JAEZBP01. The sequence continues at coordinate 1,080,201 of CAWHVG010000001.1, read as the reverse complement.
CTTCGTGCGGGTGGAGCTGCGCATCGAGCCGTGCCGGGTGCCGCTCGCCCAGGCCAGCGTGCTGGCCCTCATCCTCAACGAGGCGGTCACCAACGCGCTACGACACGCGTTCGTCGGGCGGGACGATGGGACGGTGGTCGTCGAGCTGGGCAACGAGGGTGACGCGCTCGTGCTCACGGTGGCGGACGACGGCCGAGGCTTCGATCCGGACGCCGTGCGCCATGGGGTCGGCCTCGAGCTCCTGAATGGGCTCGCGGGGCAGGTGGGCGCCGCGCTGGAGCTTCGCTCCGATCAGGGCACGACCGTCCGAGTCACGCTCGCCGCACCGGAACGCTGAGCGCGCCCGAGCGCCGGCGGCGGAAGCCCGCTCGAGGGTCGTCGATGAATCGAACCGTGCCTCGCGCTCGAGGCGGGCCCAGCGGTCAGAGTCGCAGGACGGCGCCGAGCCGCAACGCCCGGATGGGGTCGAGAACGGCCGCGGCCGACGGAGAGCTTCGACGACCCTTCAGTCCGGAGGGCCGACCAGCAGCTCCAGGAGCTGCGGCTCCGAATGCACGCCGAGCTTCGCGTAGATCGACTTCAGGTGGTTGCGAACGGTGTGCGGGCTGATGAAGAGGTCCTTGGCGATCTGCGTCGGCCGCCGGTGCGCCAGGAGCGCGCGCAGGACCTCCCATTCGCGGGGCGAGAGCGACTGCAGGCCCGGCACCTGCCTGAGCCGCGCCGCCGGTTGGGCGTCGGGCAGCAGATCCGAGACCTGCTGCAGCGCGCCGGCGATGGAGGCCAGCACGCGCTGTGCCCGCACGAGGTCGATCTGGCTGCGGCCGGTGAGCGCCATCCGCACCGAAGCGATGAGCTGCTCGGGTGCGAAGGGCTTGCAGACGAACCCGCGCGGCGCGATCCGGGCTGCCCGGGCCAGCGTGCGCGGATCGGTGTGGCCGGAGACGAAGACCACGGGCACGGCGTGCTCGCGCACCACGCGCTCGGCGACGCGGAGCCCGTCGTCCGGCTCGGCCGTCGCGATGTCCATCAGGACGAGGTCCGGCTCGGTCGTCGCCAGCGCAGGCAAGAGCGCATCCGCGTATGCGACGGGCGCGGCGACGAGAAAGCCTGCGCGCTCCAGGGTGCGCTGCATCTCCCTCGCGATCATCCATTCGTCTTCGACGATGACGATCTTGGGCCGCTCGGTCGCGGCGATCGGCGCTTCGGCGTTCATCGAGTCGAACCCTCGCAGTTCCCCCGCCGCGAGTCTGCGGTGTCCGCCGTGCGTTGTCGACGGTCGTCGCCAATTCGGGTCGCTCGCCAGGTTTCACGCTGGTCGAGCCGCCTCGGAGCGGGGGCGGTCCGGCGACGGGACCGGGTCAGAAGAGCACGGTGATCGGCTCGAGGTTGAGGCCCGCCGGAGTCGCGTAGCTGGTGAAGCTGCCGAGCCCATAGGCCACCAGGCCGAAGCTGTCGCTGGCGGAGATCGAGTGGGTGCCGCCGTCGAGGAGGATGACCCCGATCTCGCGCCCGCCGATGGTCTGCCAGATCGACACGGCCGGGGCGCCGTCGAGGGTGAGCTCCAGCCCGGGCGGGCGGACCACGAGGAGGTGGTTCTGTCCGTTGGTGCCCGCGTTGTAGCTGCTCGGCAGGATGAAGGTGTAGTCGCTCCGGTACTGCTCTTCGGGCACCAGCACGGTCAGTGCCGGATCGCCACGCCGCGCCGCCGGATCGCTCGCGTACTGCCCGCGGAGGTACTGCGCGACCAGGATCGCGTTCGAGCCCTGCACGGAGAAGGGCGCGCTGACCTCGAACTCCAGGTACTCGCCCGCCCCGAGCGTGCCGCCGTTCATGCCGCCCTGCGGCGGATCGATCGTCACGTCCGTGCCGTCGAACGCCGCCAGCACGCGCACGATGTTGGTCCCGTGGGTGCTCCCGTCGCCCATCGGCGCGCTCACGAACGCGCGGCCCCAGCTCTGGATGGGAGGCATCTGCACCTCGAGGTGATCGCAGGCCTGAGCCGACGTGGGCACGTACGCGCAGGTGTGCCCGCCGAACACCGACACGGGATGGTCGGCCACGATCCGGGTGCCGGAGAGGTCGTGCTCGGTCTCCCGGCACGTCTGCAGCACGTCGCACTGCTCGCCGAGGAAGGGCACGGTCATGCAGTCGCGGCTCTCCACGAACCCCGGCCGCGTGCTGTCGCACTCCGGCGGCGGCGCGGCGGCGATGTGCACGACCTCGCCCTGCTGGATCATGAACGCGAAGGTGCTCCCGACCGACGCGGCGGGGAAGCGCCCACCCGCTTCGGCCGCGACGTCGCCGCGCGCCGTGACCTCCACCCGCGTGGGCTCGGGCGATACGCCCACCACCGCGATGTAGCCGCCGTAGCGGATCGAGCTCAGCCCGCCTCCGATAGGCCCGCCCGTGGTTCCCGACTGCCGACTGAGCGGCGGCCAGCTCACGCCCACGTAGTCGCCTGTCAGCACGTGGCTCGGATAGAGGAGCGTGGCGTCGTTCGTGTACGAGTAGGCCGACCCGACGTTGTACTCGAAGGGATTGAACTGCGACGCGATGACCGGCAGGTCCGAAGTGAGTCGGTAGGCTCCGTTCGGGACCGCGATGCTGTTCCAGCTGCCCTCGCCGAGCGCGAAGGACTCGCCGTCGATCCAGGGCAGGGTGATCTCGCTCAGCCCGTGAGGATCGACGGTGCCGGTGTAGACGTCGGAGCCGCCGCGCGTGACCCGCACGTTGGCGGGGGTGTCGTTCGGGTTCGCCACCACGACGCGGTAGTCGAAGGTGCTGGTGTCGAGCTCGGAGGTGTTGGCCAGCGGCGTGGGCCAATAGACGCAACCGACGTTGGAGCTGGTCCGCTCCGCGTCCGCGCAGGCATCGGAGCAGAAGCCGTCTCCGGCGCAGGTGCTTCCCCACTCGCTGCAGTCGCGGCCGCTGAACCACGCTTGCCCGTCGGCGCTGCACGCCATCGAGACCGTGCCCTCGCAGCGCCGCGAGCCAGGCCGGCAGAGCACGCAGCGCAGGTCGGGATCGCAGGCGTGGTCGCACTGGATCGCCATGGTGTGGGTCTGGCCGTCGTCGCCGCAGACGTAGTAGGTGTTGCCGTCACACGCGCCCGCGCCCGGCGTGCACCGGGTGACTACCGGCCCTCCGTCGACGCCCGGCGGCAGGTGCGCGTCGAGCTGGCCGCCTCCGTCGCGCGTGCTGCCCCTGGGAGGACGGCCGCCGGCGGAGCAGCTCGCGCACAGCACGAGGAGGGTGAGGACGTACGGGAGGCGCTGGGACATGGGGGCCATGGTAGTCCTCCGTATCCGCGATTCCCACTCGATCGCGCCGGCCGCTGGCCTGTGTCGGGCGTTCGCCCCGGGCGAGGATGACCGGCTGTTCTCGACACCTCTCGCGGTGGGGTTAGTTGCATGCGTGAAATGCGTCTCTTCTCGCCGGCCGCCCGAGCTCGGCTGCGCGACTGGCTCCGGACGCGGGATCTCGACTTGATCGCCGCGTTTCTGATCGTCGCGCTCCTCCTGTGGGGCTTCCTCGAGCTCGGGGAAGAAGTGCTCGAGGGGCCGATTTCGCTGGACGACCGCATCCTGGTCGCGCTCCGCGATCCGCACGATCTGGCGCGCGGCCTGGGCGGGCAACCGGTCGAGAGCGCTGTGCGCGATCTGACGGCGCTGGGCAGCGGGACCCTGGCCGTCCTCTTCTCGGTCGGCTTCGTCGGCTGGCTCTTGATGACCGGCCGCCCCGGCGCGGCCCTCTTCGTCGCCGTGGCCATGCTCGGGGCCGGGCTGCTCGACGACCTCTTGAAGGACGCGTTCGACCGGGCGCGCCCGACCATCGTCCCGCACCTCGTGGCGGCGACGCAGGAGAGTTTCCCGAGTGGGCACACGATGATCTCGGCGGTCCTCTACCCGACCATCGCCGAGCTGCTCGGGCGCCTCGTGACCAAACGCCGGCTGCGCTTCTACCTCATGACCTGCGCCATCCTGGTCGCGCTCCTGGTCGGGTTCTCGCGGGTCTACCTCGGGGTCCACTATCCGAGCGACGTGCTGGGTGGGCTGAGCGCCGGGTTCGCGTGGGCGCTGGTCTGCGGCATCGTCGCCCGGCTCCTGCAGCGGCACCGCGTCTTCCGCACGACGCCGAGCGCCGGCGCGGAGGCCGAGTCGCCGCCCTGACTCGTTCGCTCCGCGCGCTCAGCGAACCAGCGCTCAGCGAACCAGCGCTCAGCGAACCAGCGCGCAGCGAACCAGCGCGCAGCGAACCAGCGCTCAGCGAACCAGCGCTCAGCGAACCAGGCCCCACCAGCCGAGGGTGGTGATCGTCTGGGTCACGCGCTGCGCCAGGAAAGGCCGGGCCCGCGCCGCGTTGGCGGGCGCGCCCTCGAGCTCCAGCGCACCCGTCGAGAGCGCCTCCGTCAGGTCGTCGACGACCGAGTCGGCGCTGCGCGTTCCGTCCAGGCGGAGCACGATGGCGCGGTCGACGGGATCGAGCGGCAGCGTCGAATGGATCGGCGTGGTCAGGAGCGTCCTGTCCGCGGCCTCCTGGCGTGAGAGGGCGCTGGCGAGCGGTCGCGGCCCCGGCTCGGTGCGCAGCGGCGCATCCTCGAGGCGGAGCTCCAGCTCGAGCCGATCGAAGAGGGATCTCAGCCCGGCGCGCAGCCTGCTCGCTTCATCCGGCTCCGGGGAGATGCCGTAGCGCTCGAGGTGCGCGGACGCGGCCTCGACCAGCGTGTCGAAGCGCATCGCCCGCGGGTAGCTGCTCGCGAGCAGCAGGAGCGCCATCTTGGCGAGCGGCGCGGTGACTCGCACCTCGGTCCCGCGCGGCCCCACGAAGGGCTCTTCCACGCCGGGCATCGGATCGAAGGGGTCGTGAGCGTTGCGGACGGCGGACGCGATCGACGCCTCGTCCAGCAAGTCCGCGGCGGGGCTCCGTTCGGCGTGCTCGCGACAGAAGACGGCGGCGCGGAGCTGCCGGTAGGCGAGCAGGTCGACCAGCTCCTCGACGGCGATCGGGTCCTCGGTCAGCGCCGACGCGCGCTCGCGGAGCGTTGGAGGCACCCAGCCCTCGGGCCGGTCGAAGGTCGCGTCGCCGACGTAGCGGAGCCCCACGCCGGCGAAGTCCCGGACCACGTCGCCCAGCCAGAACGCGACGTTGTCGCGGGCCAGGTACTCGTGGGCGAGGTAGTCGTCGCCGGCGTCGGCCGCCCGGGAGAGCTCGTGTGACAGGAGCAGCGCCCAGTCGTTCTGCGGCTCGCCGAGGATGTCCACGAGGCCGCCCGCCCGCTCGCGCGCGCGGGTCACCCGCTCGCTCGCGGTGCCTGTCATGGGAGCGCGGATCAGCGCGTCTCGCACCCGCCCGCGCACGCCCCAACCCGGCTGGGCGTTGAAGCTCACGTACGCCAGCCCCGAGGGCGAGAGCACGCGGCCGACGAGCGCTCTCAGCGCCTCGCGCGTTCCGGCGTCCACCCACGAGTAGATCCCGTGCGCGATGACGAAGTCCTGCTCCTCGGCGAGCTCGAGCGCGGCCAGGTCGCCCTGGACGAAGCGCACGTTCGAGAGCTCGAGCTCCGCGGCGCGCCGGCGGGCCGCGTCGATGGCGACGCTGCTGGTGTCGACACCCGTGAGCTGCCAGCTCGGATGGAAGAACGCGAGCGGCAAGAGGTTCGCGCCGTCGCCGCAGCCGAGCTCGAGCACGCGGGCCGAGCCGAGCGGGGCGCGCGGCCCGCCGTGCGCCATCGCGGTCAGTGCCATCGCCGCCGGCGCGGTGGCCGGCACGGGCCGTCCTTCGTAGGGGATCTCGTCGTAGCTGGGCTCGCTCATGCGAGGCCGAGCCTACACCGAGCAGCGACCCGACTTCGGAGGGGTTACTGTCGGGTGGCGACGGAAGACTGGAGCCCCTCGGCGCTGCTATAACGGCGGCAGCCATGCCGGGGGCACTCAAGAGCAAGACGTGGTTGGGGGTCTGGAAGGACCTCGACCAACAGACGCGCCGTCAGATCGCGCTGGTCGCGTTCGAGGACGAGAAGCTCACCAAGGCGGCGACGGTCGCGCTGGCGCGGCACGACCACGTGCGCCGCCAGTCGGTGGAGAAGTGGTCCGCCGACAAGCGCGCCGAGCACTTCGCCAAGATGCGTCGCCTGCCGAGCGCGCAGCTCGCCGCCGCGCTCTTCACCCAGTTCCACTTGGTGAAGCGCAAGCGGCTGGTGGTCTCGTTCCTCGACTTCCTGAAGGTGCCCCACGACGGCGGCGTCATCCGCAACATCGACGAGCAGGAGCCGCCGGCCCGCAGCCGCATGGTCGCCGCCATCCGTCGCATGGTGGCCACCTTTCCTCGCGCGCACGTCGAGCTCTTCCTCGACATCGTCTCCTGCCAGACGGCGTTCGAGGTCTTCAGCGACTTCGACGCGGCGCGTCACGAGGCGCTCGGTGACGTCGCGTTCGGCACGCGCTCGGCGAAGGCGCCCGCCATCGACACCTTCGGCGGCCGGGTCGAGACGGATCTCGCGGAGGAGTCGGAGCAGGCCGACCGCGAGCCGGCGCAGACCTCCGACGAGACACCGCCGACCTTCACCACGCTCGACCAGGTCTTGATCCGCTCGGTGGTGGCCTCGGTCGCCGACGTCCACGGCGCCCTCCCGCAGGACAAGGTCGAGGATCTGGTGGAGGAGGTGATCCAGCTCAACCTCGAGCGGCACCAGAGCTACTTCCACCGCGGGTTCTTGGCCGTCCTCTTCGGGCGCGCGGTCGACCTCGATTTCCCCGAAGCCAGCGACGTGCGGCGCGGCTGGTACGCCTGCGGCGCGATCCTCGGCTACAAGCGCAAGAACGATCTCGACGCGGTGGTCGATCTGCTCAACCAGCGCGCGGATCTGGCCCGCGAGCTGGCGCGGCCGGGGAGCGGGTACGCCGAGCGCGTGGTGTCCATCGTCTTCGCGGCCTACTGCGCGAAGGGGCGCTTCGCCGAGGCGGCGCGCTTCCTCTCGCCGGTGGTGGTCGGCCGCGCCGGCGTGCAGCTCGCGCGCGAGGTGCTGGAGACGGCCTCCTCGCTGATTCGCCAGCGCCGTGAGGCCGACGCGCGGCGGCTGCTCGACGTGGTGCTCGAGGCCTTGCCGGCGCTCTCGGAGGATCCCGACCTGCCGCCCGACTTCGAGGTGCTGCTGCAGCGCCGGCGCGCACACTGCGCGCGGCTGCGAGGCGACTTCGAGGGTGCGCGAAAGCTCCTCGAGCCCCAGCTCGCGGTGGCGGAAACGGCGGTTCGTTCGGACATCCTCGCCGACCTCGGTCTCATCGAGTGCGGGCTGCGGAGCCTGGCGGACGTGCGGCTGCCGCCGGAAGAGGCGATGCTCGGCGACTTCGCGGCGCAGTTCGAGCCTGGCCGGGACCTCTTCGATCGCTCCAGTAAGCTGGGCGCCGGCGGACGCAACCACGGCGACTTCTGCCTGGGCATGGCGCTCTTCGCGCGCGGGGAGGGGAACGCGTCGATCTCCTACCTCGAGCGCGCGGTGGCGGGGATGGGCGCCGATCCGGATCGCTACGGCCGCTTCGGTCCGCTCGACACGGCCCGGCTGGCGTTGGCGGTCGCGTTGGCCGAGCTGACGGATCTCGCGCGAGTGCCCTACGCGCGAGACCTGCTGGGTCAGATCCTCGACTCCCGGACCAAGGCGCCGCCGTACATGTATCGGCGCGCGCTCACCGCGCTCGAGCTGACGGATCCCGAGTCGGCGATCGACCTGGCGAACGATCTCTACCGCGCCGAGGGGACCCGCGCGCTGCCGGTCCTCGCCGAGACGCGGGTCATCCGCTACCTGCCGGACGCGCTCGACGAGATGCTCGCGCAGGCGCGCTCGACCGAGTACACGCCGGAGCACCGCTGGGACGCCGCCCACACGGTGCTCGCGGAGAGTCACGCGATGCGCGACGCGCCGAGCGAGGAGGGGCCCGCGGCCTCGCGCGAGCGCGCGGTGGAGGCGCTCGACGCGATGGTCGAGTTGGCCACGGCGGCCGAGCCCTTCCGCTCCCGGCTGCTCGAGCTCTTGGTCGACGAGCAAGGCCCCTGGCGGACGGCGATGGATCCGCTCGACGCGCGGGTGGTGCAGGCCACGCTCTTCGAAGCGAACGGCGCGTTCGCGAACGCAGCGAGCGAGCTCGCACAGGCCTTCCACGCGACGCTGGACGTCGACGACGAGTGGGCGCTCGGCAAGGCGGAGGCGCTCATCGAGGACATCCGCGCGCTCGGTGGCGACGACGCCGTGGCCACCCTCGAGCCGCGGCTCGCGCAGTACAAAGAGGTGTTCGAGCGTCGCTCGCAGAGCGGGCTCGTGCTGCCGCCGACGGTCGACCCGGAGGACTTCTACGGCCTCGTGCTCGTCGTCGGCGGCAACGAGACACAGTCGCAGCAGGACGACGCCATCCGGGCGGCGATCAAGAAGGAGTGGCCGAACGTCACCCTCATGTTCGAGCGCACCGGCTGGAACAGCAACTGGGGCGAGCAGCTCAAGGCGATGGAAGGCGAGATCGCCCGCGCCCGGGTGGTGGTCATCATGCGCTTCGTGCGGACGATGCTCGGCAAGGCGCTCCGCAAGCGCTGCGGCGAGCTGGAGGTGCCGTGGGTGGCCTGCACCGGCAGCGGCCGCGCGTCCATGCTCCGCTCGATCGAGCAGGCCGTGCTGCTCGCGTGGCGGCAGAACGGCAGCGCGCACGCGGCGCAGTGAGCCGGCTCCGTCAGCGCAAACGTCGCGCGCTGCAGACGTAGGCGAGCGAGTCGCCGAGCTCCTCTCGCCCGAAGGCGCTTCCGGCCCAGACGCTTGCCCCTCTCCGCAAGTCGACGCCGCTGGGCGTCGGTGAATCGGAGACGGCGCTTGCCCAGGTGCTCTCGCCGGCTGCGAAGGCGTGAGACCCGCGCATTCTCGAGGGGACAGCGCTCGCCCGAGCGCCCGGCGCTCGAAGATCGGCGGAAGGTTCGCTCGCCCGAGCGCCCGGCGCTCGAAGATCGGCGGAAGGAACGCCCGATCGTCCGCCACCTTCGCCGATCCGGACGCGTAACCCGCGAAGTCATTGACCGACAGAGCCGGCATGCGGCCTGCCATGGCTCCGCCGCCGTGGAAGGGCTCCGTCGTCGTCATCGCGCGGTGCAGCGAAGGTGAGCGCGCCCGCACCTGCCTGTGCGGCTCGCGCGGACGGCTACGCGGGTCGTAGGCCGGAAGAGACACTGCTGTACGAGCTCGTGCGCGAGCACTGGCCGCGCTTCGTGGAGCGAGCGGAGGAGCAAGGCGGCGGGCTGCCGCAGTTCGTGGTGCGGGAGTTCGAGGAGTACCTGCGTTGCGGCATCCTCGAACACGGCCTGGTGGATCTGCGATGAGCCCGGTGCGAGCACGCCATCGTGTGCGCGTTTTCATGCAAGCGCCGCGGCTTCTGCCTCTCGTGTCTCGGGCGAGCTCGTTCGCCGCCTCGTCCCCTCGCCCATCGAGCCCGTCGCCGAGGTCGGCGAGGTCAATGTGCATGCGAAGCAACGCGTTCGATGGCCGGGACCGTGCGCGGCTCGAGCGCCTTTGCCGCTACGTGGCCCGGCCGCCGCTCTCGCAGGAGCGCCTCTCCATGCACCCCGACGGCCGCGTGAAGCTGAGCTTCAAGGCGGCGTGGAAGGACGGCACGCACGCGGTGCTGCTCGACCCCCTGGCCCCTCATCAATCAATGGGGCATCGGTCGTCTCTGCGCGCTGATCCCGCCGCCGCGCTCTCACATGACGCGCTACCACGGCGTGCTCGCCGGGCGTGCCAGCGCGCGCGCCGAGGTCGTACCCGGCCGCGCGCCGCCGCCCGCGGAGGCGCAGTTGCCGCTCTTCACGCCGAGCGACGTGCCTCCCCTCGCGCCGGCGCCTCCGTCCAGCCGACATCCCTGGCCGTGGCTCCTGAAGCGCGTGTTTGCGGTCGACATCGAGAGCTGCCCCATGCCCGGATGCGGCGGCCGCATGCGCCTCGTCGAGATCGCCACCGAGCCCGATGACATCGCGCGCGTCATGGTCGAGCTCGGCGGTGACGACGCGGCGCGTGCACCGCCGCGACGGCCTCGTCCTTCGCCACCCGGGCAGCTCCGACTCGCGTTCGGCGGACTCGACAGTCCCGACGCCGGTGCACCGCTCCGTCCGCCCCGTCTGCACGGGGTGAGTTCGCCCCGTCAGTCTCTCCAGAATGCACTTCGCCACGCTCCGACCGACCCTCTTGCGGCTCGCGAGGGGGTGCGCGCCGCCTCCCGTTGACCCACCACCACGCGCGCCGCACCGTTATCCGCCCTATCCGCCCTATCCGCCCTATCCGCCCTATCCGCGCCGTCTCCGGTGGACCCGCCACCACCCGCGCCGTACCGTTTTCCCGGGATGGGAAGTCCTATCCGCCCAGCTTCGCCAGAGCGACCAGAACCTTGGTCAACCCTGACGAAGTCTGGCCGCGAGTCCCAAATCACCGCGTCTCGTGCGCCGAAGATTGAGTCGCTTTGAGGGCCGCGCTCGCTAGCTTGCGTCGGTCATGAACACGACTCCGCTCGCTCTGCCGCGCCACTTCTCCCACCTGACGTCGTCGCAGCAGGCGCGGACCTGGGCACGCCGTGTGTCCCGCGCTCTGGCGCTGACCCTCGGTGCCTGGCTCGTCACCTCTTCCGGCGCGACGCAGACGTTCGCCGACGTCGCGGCCGGCGATGGGGCTGGAAGCGCCTTGGCGGACGGGCTGCGCGCGGTTCACGGCGCGCATGCCTGGGACGTGCTGAGCCATCGGCCGAGCATCGCGGCCACGGCTGGGGGTCTGATGCTGGAGCGCGCAGCGTCGGCGGAACACCCCGCGACGAATACGGACGGCGCGACGGCGAGCGTGTCCGCTCTGGCCAACACGCCAGCGCTCGGCATGCCCGGGTCGCCCCTCGCCCCGTCCGGCACGGCTGCAGCGCCCTCTCCTGAGCAGGTCTGGCTGCCCTCCCATGCCAGCGGCGCGATCGAGCTGACTCTGCGCGGCGCTCCGCTGCTGCGCGTGTTCGAGGAGGGCGCTCGTGGGGCGAGCGAGCGGGTCGAGGGCACGGTGAGCTACGCGCGCGAAGGCGGCCGCAGCTACTGGACCGTCGCCGAGGGTCACGGCTTCGAAGACTGGCTCGACCTCGATGCGGGCGTCGCCTATGCAGACCGCGTCGTCGCCCGCTGGCGCGTCGAGGGCATGAGTCTGCGCGAGGTGCCCGAAACCGGTGGCGTTCACGTCCTCGGCGCGGATGGTCAGCCCATCGTCTACGTGAGCGCGCCCGCCGCATGGAGCGCGAGCGGCGAGGCCGTCGATGCGCGGCTGAGCGTGGAGGGAGACCGAATCGCACTACGCGTGGACGCCGACGGCGCGCCCGTGCTGGTGGATCCGTCCTGGGTCGCCACCGGGTCGATGATCGAGGCGCGGGGAGAATTCTCTGAGGGCAACGGCGCCGTTCGCCTCGCTGATGGGAGCGTGCTCATCGTTGGTGGCTACCATCACTCGATTCTGGCATCTGCGGAGCGTTACGACCCATCGACCGGCGTGTGGTCGAGCGCGGGGTCGATGGCCGTCGGTCGCGTGGAGCACACCACGACGCTTCTGCCGAGCGGCAAGGTATTGGTCACTGGTGGGGGGGGTGATGCCGGTGTGCTGTCGACCGCGGAGCTGTACGACCCGGCCACGAACACGTGGTCGAGCGCGGAGTCGATGAGCACGATTCGCGCATCGCAGACAGCGACGCTTCTGCCGAGCGGCAGAGTGTTGGTCACGGGGGGCGTCAATGGCTCCATCTTCCCTTTGACAGCAGAGTTGTACGACCCCGCCACGAACAGTTGGTCGAGCGCGGGGTCCATGGCGACTGGTCGCCGGTGGCACACAGCGACGCTCCTGCCGAGCGGTCAGGTGTTGGTCACGGGGGGGACCAATCACGAAGATGTCTCGACAGCAGAGTTGTACGACCCCGCCACCAACAGTTGGTCGAGCGCGGCGCCCATGAGGGGAGCTCGCTTTGGCCACACCGCGACGCTTCTGCCCAGTGGCGAGGTACTCGTCGCCGGGGGGTACCACGGCGGCCCAACTCGGGGAGCAGATCTATACGACCCCGCCACCAACCGTTGGTCGAGCGCGGGGTCCATGGCCACTCCTCGCTACATGCACACCGCAACCCTTCTGCCGAGCGGCGAGGTATTGGTCGTCGGGGGGTCGACTGATGCCATGTACGTCATCGATTCGACGGCGGAGTTGTACGACCCCACCACGAACAGCTGGTCGAGCGCGGGGGCCACGGTCAACGCTCGGTCCGCTCACACGGCGACGCTCTTGCTCGACGGTCGTGTCCTCCTGGCCGGCGCCTGGGTTCTGGGCGGCGCATTGGCCCAGTCCGAACTCTACGGTGACGTGTGTCCTGCGGGCACGTTCTTGCTCGACGGGATGGGCGGCCTGGGTTGCGCGCCGTGCGCGTCGGGCAGCTACTCCGCATCGGGTGCGACGAGCTGCACGCCATGGAGCACCTGTGCCGCCGGCGCGTATGTCTCGGTGGCGGGCACGGCGACATCGGATCAAAGCTGCAGCGCGTGCGCGGCCGGCAGCTTCTCCTCGACCCCCGACGCCGCTTCGTGCGCAACATGGCGCACCTGCGACGCGTCGGAGTACGAGTCCGCGGCGCCCACGCCGACCAGCGACCGCATCTGCACCGCGCTCACGACATGCACGGCGACCGAGTTCGAGAGTGTGCCCCCGACCGCCACGAGCGATCGGGTCTGTGCGGCGCTCGGCAGTTGCGGTGCGGGCGCATACGAGTCCATGCCGGCGACCCCGACCAGCGATCGCGTTTGCACACCCCTGACCGAGTGTACGTCGAGCGAGTATCAGTCCACGCCGCCCTCGGCGACGAGCGACCGCGCTTGCACGCCCGTCACCACGTGTACGGCGAACCAATACGAGTCGACCGCGCCGACTGCGACGAGCGACCGTCGTTGCGCCGCGTGCACTCAGTGCGCAGCAGGGATGCTCGAAGTGTCGGCGTGCACAGCCACGGCGAACGCGGTCTGCCAGGACGCCTCAGACGGTGGCGTCGCGGACGCTGGCCTCGACGATGCTGGCGTCGCGGACGCTGGCGTCGACGATGGCGGACCGGACGACGGCGGTCTGGACGATGGCACGACGACCCATGCGAGACCTCGCGGTGGCTGCGGCTGTGTCGTCGCCACCTCGGCGGCACCGAGCCGCGGTGGACCGCTGGCGATGCTTGCGTTCTTCACGCTCGTCGCGCTGCGGCGCCGGCGCACCCGCAGGATCTGAGCGAAACCCTCGGGGTGTGGTGAACTTGGCTGGCGCGCTACCCGACGCCCGCGTCGGCCGCACCCGAAGCCTACCGATGCTCGCTCTCGTCCTGCCGCGCGACGGCGAGGCTGCGGGTGAGCGAAGAGGTGGCGCCCTTCTTCCGGCAGCTCGAAGCCGCCTACGCGCGCTCGGGCTTGCCGGGACGGCGTAGACGCGTATCGAACACGGCGGGCTGGGCGCTGCCGCCCCAGCGGACCGACGGTGGTACAGTTCTGGCCGATTGGCACGGACCCGATGGGCGAGGGCAGTCCTGCAGTCTCCAGCGAGATGCGTGGCCCATCGGCATCCCGAAAGCACCCATGCTCATTACGCGACAAGACAGCCAGATCTTCATTCCGACCTACCCGCTCACCATGGGCGTTGGTGCGGCCACTCTGGCGCTGGCTCTCGTGGCGTCTGGAGCCCAGGCGGGATTTGCTCTGATCTGCCTCGCCGTCGCGGGCGTGTGTGCCCCGTTCGCGCTAGCTGGCCTTACGCGAGTGTGCCGCGTCGATGACACACTGTTCATCCGTCGGGCATTCAAACGTCTCGAGGTTCCGGCCTTAGTACCGGCGCCCGGAAGTTCGATCCGGGTTTCGTTGCCGCGCCCGCCAACCCACCCGCGAGCTGCCGGTCGGGCGCCGGTCCTAGCATGCTTGTCGAGGGGGCAGCGCCCCCTCCCCCGCAAGCGGGGCCCCCACCCCACGACGTACGACGGACCGAACTTCCGGTCCGTCGTACTAGGCACTACCTTCGAACACGTCTTGCGGCCGTGGAGCCAGAGCCAGGGCCCGCGCGCGGTGCTCTTGCTGCGTCCGCTCGGCCAACCGGCCATCGTGCTCGCCCGGGTCACCACCTTCACCCCTGGCGGCGCACTGCGCTCGATACAGGCCGTCGGCGATCGAATGGCAACCGGCCTCGGAATCCCCTACACACGCGAGTTCTCCGACAAGGAAGCCCAGGTGGTCGCGGAATCGAAACGGTCCGTACGCTTCGTCGTGATCGCGCTCGCCGTGCTCTTCGTCGGGCTGGGCGGCCTCTTCGTTCTGTCGCATCTCGGCCCGAGTTACTAGAGCGTCGAGCAGACGCCGTCGGTTGCGCGGGGAAGGTGCCGTGAATCCGGTCGAGCTGCGCTCGCAGCGTCAGCAGCTCGCTCGCCATGCCAGCCGCGGCTTCGGGCGCCCCAGCCGAGGCGACGCAACAGGCGGGTGCGCAGGAGGGACTGCTCCATGTCGTCCGCGTCGTGCTCGATGGCGACTTCACCGCTCTCGAGCTCGGCGTGCAGCGCGACCAAGGCGCCCCGCTTTCACATGGCGCGCTACCACGGCGTGCTCGCCGGGCGTGCCAGCGCGCGCGCCGCGGTCGTACCCGGCCGCGCGCCGCCGCCCGCGGAGGCGCAGTTGCCGCTCTTCACGCCGAGCGACCTGCCTTCGCTCGCGCCGCCGCCGCCGCCCAGTCGGCATCCCTGGCCGTGGCTCCTGAAGCGCGTGTTCGCGGTCGACATTCAGACGTCCACCTTCTCCCGCGCGAGCCGCGCGTTCGCCACCGCCATCGGCGGAGACCGACCTGGGTCACGCACGCAACCTCGCGCGGTTGACGCGCCATTCGTTCGAGGTGTAGTCCGCATGGGCGACCATCACGAAGAGGCGCGTCGATCGTCGTCGCGCCGCAACCATGGGGAGGTGAATCGTGGAATCGGACGTCTCTTTGATCGACATCTTGGTCTTCCCGACCGGACGGCGGCTCTACTCGCTCGGGCTCGTGCAGGAGGCGATCGCCGACGGCGACGCCGAAGCTCCGCTGCGCGCTCGCGTCGAAGCCGCGCTCGCCGCGGACCGGAAGACCCGCGCGCTCGAGCTGCGCTACGAGGGGCAGGACTCCGCGGCGGAGCACGGTCCCGACGCGCCCGCCCTCAGCCACGACATCGAGCGCGCGTTGAGCGGGCTCGACGAGACCCTTCGCTCGAACATCCGGTCGTTTCCGGCCGACGATCCCGTCGCGGTGGCCTCCCGCCAAGTGCGCAAGGCGCTCCTTCCGAGCGGTGTCGCCGCCATCACGGAGCTCGACTTCGTGCAGGAGCTCGAGACGCTGTCCACCCTCCTGAAGACCGCCGCGGAGCCGGACGTCGCCGGTCAGCTCGACGCCGCCAAGACCCAGCACTACGTCGATCGCCTGAGCGGGCTCGTCGAGAGGTTTCGAGCGTCCGTCGGCGCGGGCCAGGCCGGGGCCGTCGGCTTCGACCAGGTGAAGAAGGCCCGCGCCACCGGCCAGCGCAATCTGCTCGAGGTCGTGGCCTGGGTCCTCGGCCACTACCTCGAAGACACCGAAGATCAGGTCGCGGCGCGCGAGCGCCTGCTCCGGCCAATCCTCGATCAGAACGAGGACATCCATCGGCAGCACTCGCGACAGCTCGCCGTCACCGACGTCGACCCCAACACCGGTCAAGCGGTCCATCCGGGCACAGGCGGCGGAGCCTGAGCCTGGATCTCGCGAGCTGAGCGCGCGCTCGAATCGACCGGCGAGAGAGTGTCGGAAGGGGGCGGCCGTGACGGTGCGGCTGCCCCGCTTCGTCGAGGGTTCCCGAGCTTCCCTCTCTCGCGCTCGGCATCGCCGCCCGCGCTCGATCTTTGCGGATGCGGGCGGGCGGGCGACCGAGCCCACCGGCCGCGCGGCGGGAAACGACTGGAGCCCCGCGGCTCGCGCGCGCAGACCGGCCTGAAAGGGACCGAGGTCCCTCAGCAACCGCACCTTCACCGCCCACCGAGGGATGGAGATCCCTCGCCGCGCGCACCTCCACCGCGAACCGAGGGATTGAATCCCTCGCCGCGCGCACCTCCACCGCCCGCCGAGGGATCGAGATCCCTCGCGGACCGCACCTCCACCGTCACCCGAGGGATCGAGGTCCCTCGCCGCGCGCACCTCCACCGTCACCCGAGGGATCGAGGTCCCTCGCGGACCGCACCTCCACCGTCCACCGAGGGATCGAGGTCCCCCGCCACGCGCACCCCCACCGCCCACCGAGGGATTCGAGGTCCCTCGCCACGCGCACCTCCACCGCCGCAGGCCTTCCACGCGACGCTGGACGTCGACGAGGAGTGGGCGCTCGGCAAGGCGGAGGCGCTCATCGAGGACATCCGCGCGCTCGGTGGCGACGACGCCGTGGCCGCCCTCGAGCCGCGGCTCGCGCAGTACAAAGAGGTCTTCGAGCGTCGCTCGCAGAGCGGGCTCGTGCTGCCGCCGACGGTCGACCCGGAGGACTTCTACGGCCTCGTGCTCGTCGTCGGCGGCAACGAGACGCAGTCGCAGCAGGACGAGGCCATCCGGGCGGCGAACGAGAAGGAGTGGCCGAACGTCACCCTCATGTTCGAGCGCACCGGCTGGAACAGCAACTGGGGCGAGCAGCTCGAGGCGATGGAGGCGAGATCGCGCGCGCCCGGGTGGTCGTGATCATGCGCTTCGTGCGGACGATGCTCGGCAAGGCGCTCCGCACGCGCTGCGGCGAGCTGGAGGTGCCGTGGGTGGCCTGCACCGGCAGCGGGCGCGCGTCCATGCTCCGCTCGATCGAGCAGGCCGTGCTGCTCGCGTGGCGGCAGAACGACAGCGCGCACGCGGCGCAGTGATCGCTGCGCAGTGGTCGGTGCGCAGTGGTCGGTGCGCAGTGAAGGCGGCGGCCGGCGCAGTGAAGGCGGCGGCGCTCTCGAGACGCGGAGCTGTGTGTGCAGCCCCCGGGTCCATGCTCCTCGCGGTGAGCCGGCCTCAGCGCGAAGCACCCGCACGGCAGACGTACGCGAGCGAGTCGCCCAGCTCCGCGCTCCGCTCGACGATCTCGAAGCCGTGATGGCGTAGCAAGAGCCGGGTCTCTTCGGGGAAGAGCTGCCGGAGCGAGAGCGCCAACGTCTGGCGCGCCTCGGTCTCCCGCTCGATCAGCGTCGTGGTGATGGTCAGCACCTGGGCCAGGGGCTCGTAGTCGTAGCGCTCTTCCATGCGGCACACGGCCCCCGTGCGCGGGTGGCGGAGCCGCGGCACGGAGGAGGCGCCGCCCGCGAGCAGCGCCGGGTCCGGGATCATCACGTCGAAGGCGAAGAGCCCGTCCGGTGCCAGGTGCGCATGCACGGTCCGAAAGAAGTCGGCGAGCGCCTCCTGATCGTGAAAGTGCGCGATGCCGTTGAAGGGACAGGTGACGCGTTCGAAGGTGCGATCGAGCCGCAGCGTGCGTGTGTCGGCCTGCCGCGATGTCACGCGGGCGCGAACCTCCGCCGGCGCGCCGGCGAACCTGAGCTCGAGCGCCGCCAGCATCGAGGCGGAGAGATCGACGCCCGTCACGCGGCGCCCCGCCGCGGCGAGCGGGAGCGCGATCCGACCGTCGCCCACGCCGAGCTCGAGCACCTCGTCCGCCCCTCCGTCACGCCGAGGTAGAAGGGCACGTCCTCGACGCGCTCGGCGAAGAGCATCCGGTAGTACGCCGACTCCGAGTAGAGCGAGTCCATCGCTGAGCGGACGATCGCACGACGTGCCGGCCGGCGCATCCGCCGAGGCCGCGCTGCCGCCCAGGGCCGATGGACGAGGCGCACGAGCAGAGTGCGTGCGAGCAGAGGTGCGGTGCACGGCCGCCTTCCCCGGCGCGGCGTCGACCCTGGAACGGCCCTCGACTCCCGCCTCTGCCCTTTGGAAGGCCCATCCGGCTGCAGCGACCGGAGAATCCGTGTAGTAGTGTGCTCCCGATGGGGGACAATCCGTCCGACGTCACGCCGACCGTGTGGTTGAGCGTCCGCGCCGCGAGCGCGCTCCTCGGCGTCAGCCCTCAGACCCTTCGCCGCTGGGACCGGAGCGGGAAGCTGCCCGCCCAGCGCCATCCCGCGAACAACTACCGCGTCTATGACGAGGCGGAGCTCGTGGCGTGGATGAACGAGGGGGCGGCCGCGGAGGGGCCACCGCAGGCGACGGTGGCGGTCGTCCCTCCGCGCGGCGGCCTCCTCGTGGGGCGGGAGGACGCGATCGACGGGATCGACCAGGCGCTCCGCGCGGGCGAGCGCCTGGTGGTGATCACGGGTCCGCCCGGGGTCGGCAAGACGCGCCTCGCCCGCGCCTGGATGGGGGCTCCGGGAGCTCGTGAGGCCGTCTTCTGCGCCGCCGGGGACTGCCGCACGGCGGAGCAGCTCGCGCTCGCGATCGGTGGGGCGCTCGGCGCCGCCCGCGCGCCGACGGAGGACGCGATGGCCCGCGAGGTGGAGCGGGTGCTCGCCGGCACGACCGCGGTGCTCGTGCTCGACGAGAATCGAGAACCTCGACGAGCCCGGGCTGTGCTTCGTCGGCCGGCTCGCCTCGAGCGGCGCGCGCGTCCTCGCCACCTCGCGCGTACGGCCTCGCCTGGCCGGCGAGCGCGTGGTCTCGCTCGGGCCGCTCGAGTACCCGGAGGGAGACGATCCCGAGCAGGCACGGGCGAGCGCCGCCGTGACCCTGTTTCTCGAGCGGGCGCGGGGCGCGGGCGCGCTCCGGGTCGTGGATGACGACGCGCTCCGCCACGTGGCCGCGATCACGCGGCGCCTGGAGGGGCTGCCGCTGGCGCTGGAGCTGGCCGCGTCGCGCACCTCCGTCATGGGCCTGGAGCGCTTGCGGCGTGAGCTCGAGTCGTCCATCGATCGGGTGGGCACGAGCGCGATCGACGCGCCGGCCGCGCACAGGACGATCCGCGCGGCGGTCGGGGAGCTCGGTCGAGCGGCTGGGCGAGCCGGCGCGGGCGGCTCTCGAAGCGGCGTCCCTCCTGCCGCGCGCTTTCGAGCTCGAGGAGCTCGAGGCCCTCCTCGGCGGCGAGGGCCGACCGCTCGAGGACCTGCAGACGCTCGTGGATCACTCGATGGTCTCGGCGCGGCAGAGCGACGAGTCGACGGAGCTGCTTTTCTCCATCCACGCGGTGGTGCGCGAGGTGGTGCTCGGACAGGTGGCCCCCGAACGCCGGAGCGCGCTCGAGGCGCGGCACGCGGCGTGGCGCGCCGCGGAGGCGGCGAAGCTCGCGGAGGACCGCTCGTCGCGGGGCGTCGCGCGCATCGCGAAGGCCGAGGATGCCCTCGAGCGCGCCTGGACCTGGACGATGGCCCATCTGGACGAGCCCGGCGCCGCGGCGGCGGCCACCGATCTGGCGCGCGCGCTCGGCCTCGGCGCGGAGGTGTTCGGCCCCTCGCCGGTGACCATCGAGATCCTCGACCGGACGGCCGCCGTCGCCGAGCAGCGCGGCATGGACGCGGGCCGGCGCGCGGAGCTGAGCCTGTACCGCGGCTTCACGAGGATCGCCCAGTCGAAGCTCACCGAGGCGCGCCCGCTCTACGAGGAGGCGCGCGCCCTCGCGGCCCGGGGTGGCAACCGTCGCTACGAGGCGCTGGCTTGCTGCCAGCTCGCATGGCTCACGGCCCGCGAGGACCTCCGCGCGGCCGAGCGCGTGCTCGGGGACGCCGAGCGGATCCTCGAGACGCGCAGAGACCCCGTGCCCGACATGCTGATCTCGAGCCTGCGCGCGCAGCTCGACCTGCAGCGCGGGCGTCTCGCTGCGGCGCGCCGCGGCTTCGAGCGCGCGCGGTCCCTGGCGGTCCGGGTCGGGGACGGCAGCAACGAGTCCTCCGCGTCCGGTTTCCTGGGAGCGGTGGCGTTCGACGAAGGGGCCCCGGCGGAGGCGGTGCGCCACTACGACCGCGCGATCGCCATCGCGGCTGCGGACCGGGCGTCGATCATGGAAGCCGTGTTCCGCGGCTACCGCGCGATCGCGCTCCACCAGCTCGGCGACGCCGGGGCGGAAGAGGCGTACCGCGGCGCCATCGAGCACGCGCGGCGCGGCGGATCGGTCCGCTTCGAGTTGCTCTTCTCCGCCTGGCGCGGCGTCGCGCTCGCGGAGCGCGGCGATCTCGACGCGGCGAGCCACGCGATCGACACCGCCGACGCGCTGCCCGATCCGCAGGCCCGCGCGATCTGCGCGCTGCACCGCGGCCACATCGACCTCGGAGAGAGCGATCGCGCGGCACGCGAGGGCCGATTCGAGGACGCTCGGCGCCACGAGGCCCTCGCCTGCCGCCGGCTCGGCGCGGCGCGCGACGACGCGAGCACCCTGCGCGAGCTGCGGGTCGCGCGCCGCTTCCTCGAGCGGGCCATCACGCGACGGCCGGGCATCCCGGGTGAGGCGCGGCTCGTGGTCGGCTGGGAGGCGAGCTGGATCGAAAAGGAGGGAGAGCGCATCGATCTGCACAGCCGCGGGCCCTTGCGGCGGATCGTGTGGGAGCTCGCGCTGCGCCGGATCGTCGAGCCGGGAGTGCCCGCCGACGTGTCCGCGCTGGTCGCGGCGGCGTGGCCGGACGAGCGGCTGCGCCCGAAGTCGGCTGTGCACCGGCTCCACGTCGCGCTCTCCACGTTGCGACGCCTCGGTCTGCGCGACGCCATCGAGTCCGGCGACGGCGGCTACCTGCTCGACGCATCGCGCTCCACCCGGATCTCACGGCCGCGCGGGTGCGGGGATTCGTGACCTAGTACCTGCGCCCGGAAGTTCGATCCGGGTTTCCTTGCCGCAACCGGCACCACACTCGCGAGCTGGCGGTTGGGCGCCGGTCCTAGCATGTTTGTCGAGGGGGCAGCGCCCCCTCCCCCGCAAGCGGGGCCCCCACCCCACACCGTCCGACGGACCGAACTTCCGGTCCGTCGTACTAGTCACCCGGAACAGCAGTGAGTGGTAAATCCCGGCGAGCCATCGGCGTGCGAATCAAGGAACGACGACGAGGAATCCCAAAGGTATTTCGAGGAGGAGTGACGCTGAGTCGCGCGTCGAGGGCCGGTGGGGGTTTGCCACGAATCGCTGAGACGGGTGACTAGCACCGGCGCCGGCGAGCTCGGTCCGGGCTTCCTCGCAGCGTCTGGGAACCGTCCGACGAGGTGGCGTTCGGGCGGCGCGCGACCTTCGCGTCGCGCTGCGCGGGCGCGGGCCCCGGCTGTCCGCTCGCCGTGGGCAACGGCGGATGCGGCTTCGAGCAACGCGCGCATCGCGTGCCGGGCACAGCGCGTCGAGCTACAACCTCGGCGCGTGACCGAGAACGCCCAGCTCCGTGCTTTCGAGGCCCGCGGCACCTCCGTCGCCCGCGTCACTCGCGCGTGGTACGTGGCCTGCCGCTCGGACGAGCTCGGGCCGAAGAAGCCGCTGGCGCGGACCATCCTCGGCATCCCGCTCGTGGTCTTCCGTGGGGCGGGTGGGGTCGGTGCGCTGCTCGACCGCTGCCCGCACCGCAACGTCCCGCTCTCGCTCGGACGCGTGGCGGGCGGTCAGCTCGAGTGCGGCTACCACGGCTGGCGCTTCGACACCGGCGGGGTCTGCCACGCCGTCCCGGCGCTCTGCGGACGGGCCGAGGCGTCGAACCGCGACGCACCTTCGTTCCCCTGCCGCGAGCAGGACGGCTTCGTCTGGGTGTGGTGCGCACCGGAGACCGAGCCGGATGCGGCGCCCTACCGCTTCCCGCTCGCGGACGCGCCGGGCTACACGACCGTGCGCGAGCACGTGGTCGCGAAGAGCACGCTGCACGCGGCGGCCGAGAACGCGCTCGACGTACCGCACACCGCCTTCCTGCACGGCGGGCTCTTCCGCTCCGATGACCGGCCGCGCAATCGCATCGAGGTGGTGGTCCGGCGCTGGCACGACCGCGTGGAGGCCGAGTACATCGGCGAGCCGCGCCCCACCGGGTTGGTCGGCAAGCTCCTCGCGCCGCAGGGCGGGGTGGTCGAGCATTTCGATCGCTTCATCCTGCCCTCCATCGTGCAGGTCGAGTATCGCCTGGGCGCGAGCCACCTCCTCGTCAGCGCGGCGCTCACGCCCGAGGACGACTTCCTCACCCATCTCCACGCCGTGATCCGCTTCAAGTTGCCCTTGCCCGGCGCGCCGCTCGTGCCGGTGCTCAAGCCGGTGGCGCTGCGCATCTTCGGGCAGGACGCGGCGCTGCTCGAGAAGCAGACCGAGAACATCCGGCGCTTCGGCGGCGAGCAATACGTCTCGACCGAGGTCGACGTGCTGGGCCCCACCATCCTCCGCCTCTTGCGCGCGGCCGAGCGCGGCAAGCTCGAGCCGATGGCCGAGCCGGCCGAGCGCCGCTTCCACATGGACGTTTGACCTTGCAGGACCGCCTCCATACTCCCTTCACCGCGCAGGTCGGCATCGAAGTGCCGCTGATCTGCGGCGCGATGTACCCGTGCTCGAACCCCGAGCTCGTCGCCGCCGTCTCGGACGCGGGCGGCGTCGGCGTCGTGCAGCCCATCTCGATGCGCTTCGTGCACGGTCACGATCTGCGCGAGGGCTTGCGCCTGATCCGCCGGCTCACCGACAAACCGATCGGCTTCAACGCCATCGTGGAGCAGTCCTCCAGCGTCTACGAGGATTGGATGCGGCGGTGGGTGGACGTGGCCCTCGAGGAGGGAGTGCGCTTCTTCATCACCGCGCTCGGCAACCCCGCCTGGGTCGTCCGCGCCGTCCACGGTGCGGGCGGCGTCGTCTACCACGACGTCACCAACCGCCGCTGGGCCGACAAGGCGCTCGAGCACGGCGTCGACGGGCTCATCTGCGTCAACGCGCGGGCGGGTGGGCATGCCGGCGCCGAGAGCCCCGAGCGGTTGATGGAGACGCTCTCGGGACTGGGCGTCCCGCTCATCTGCGCGGGCGGCGTCGGGGACGAGCGGGCGTTCGCCCGTGCGCTCGATCTCGGCTACGCGGGCGTCCAGCTCGGCACGCGCTTCATCGCCACCGCCGAGTGCCGGGCCCACGACGACTACAAGCAGGCCATCCTCCGCGCAGAGGAGGACGACATCGTCCTCACCGAGAAGATCAGCGGCGTGCCGGTGGCGGTGATCAACACGCCCTACATCGAGCGCGTCGGCACCAAGGCCGGTTGGCTGGCCAAGCGCATGCTCCGTCACCCGAAGGCGAAGCACTGGATGCGCACCATCTACTCGCTCAAGAGCATCTGGCAGCTCCGCAACGCGTCGCTCGCGGGCACCAGCTACCGCGACTACTTCCAGGCGGGCCGCAGCGTGTCGGGCATCCACGCCGTCGAGCCGGCCGGCGACATCGTCCGGCGCTTCGCCGCCGCTGCCGCCGAGGCTCGCGCCACCGCCTGAGGAAGCCGGTCTTCGCCAGCGACCTGCGCTCGCTCGGCGCCGAGGAGCGCGGACGCTGAGTTGGCCCGTCAGGGCGCGATCGAGGCGAGGTTGCCGATCGCTTCGAAGTGATTGCCCGCGAGCTGGATGGTGGGGCTGGCCAGCCCGAGGCGCGTGCCCGCGGCGATGCCGGTCGAGACCGTGCCGCTCCCGACCGTGACCTCGCTCGGCAAGGCGAGCTGCATCACCGGGAGCTGCGGCATGGCGTCGCCGAGCGCGAAGTTGGCGATGTGGTTGCCGAGCACCGCCGCGTAGGCGCGCATCGTCGTGCGGTCGGCGCTGGAGGTGCCGGCGGGGATCCCGACCGAGAGCGCGGTGATCTCGGTGACTCCGAACGAGGGATTGGCGCCGCCTTCGGCGAACGCCACGTCGGCGCTCATGGCGACGTGCATCGTCACGCCGTCGTTCCAGGGCGCGGCGCCGGACAGCGTCGCGTCGAACGCCATGGACACCGACGCGCTTCCGCCGGTGCCGAGGCTGGCCACCGCCGGCAGCGTCCCGCTCACCTGGAGCATGTTGGGGGCGACGATCATGTTGGGAGCGACGATCATGTCGGGGGCGACGATCATGCTCGGGGCGACGATCATGCTCGGGGACACGATCCCGTCGAGCCCGCCCGCGCGCCAGTGCGCGTGCAGGACCTGATTGAGGAACGCGGGAGACATGCTCACGCCGACGGGTTGGTCGGTGACGATGTCCGGCGTGGCCACCGCCTGGAGAAGCGGTACCCCGCGTGTGACGGGCGCGCCGGGACCGCCGCTGCCGGCCAGCCCCGCGATGCTCGACTTCATCCAGAGGATCATCGCGCCCGAAGGATCGGACGCGGCGTCGCTGGTGTCGGTCTGCACCGTCAGGTGCACCGTCGTGCCGCTGATGCTCGGCAGCGGGAGATCGGCCGGCAGGGTGCTCGTCGCGTTGCCGAGGGTGTCGTCGGCGATGACGGTCAGGGTGTCGGCGAGCTGCGTGGCCAGGTCGCCGCTGTAGGCGAGGATGCCGGACGACTGGAGGTAGCTCGAGACGGTGTTCTGCGCGTCGGCCTGATCGCCGGACGCGACGCCGGGCAAGCTCACCGCCACGTTGCTGCAGTAGATGCTCACCGACGACGCGGTCATCTCGAAGCCGCTCGCGGTCGTCGTCGGCTCCATGGTCATGTCGAGGTAGCAGCTGGTCGCGGTGATGGTGCCGGCGCTGGAGAACGAGACCTCGGTGCGGACGAAGCCGTCGACGGACGCGATCTCGATGGTGAGGTCGCCGATGTACCCGCCCATCGAGAGAGCGTTCGTTCGGGTCATGGTCTCCGACATCGGGGAGAGCGTGATGTCCGGTGTCCCGGTGACGCTGCTGGTCCCGTAGGTGATGTGGTCGACGTGGTTGGAGCAGTCGGGAAGGCAGGCGTCGGGGGTGACGGGCGCGGTCGGGATGGCGAAGGACACGCCGTCCGGCATCACGCCCGCCGCCGCCGTGGCGACCGCTTCGCTGATCGAGTCGACCTCCGGGGTGCCGTTGGAGATGGAGTCGCCCGAGAGCTGCATCTCGACGACGCCCGGGAGCTCGGCGGATTCGTCGGCATAGTCGGGCGCGGCGAGGAAGGCGCAGATGGACTCCTCGCTCACGCCGTCGTCGCGCTCGATGACGAGGGTCACGGCCTGGACGCCGAGCGCCGCCGGGACGTCGATCGAGACGAGGCCGAGGTCGTCGGGCGTCACGTCGGTGCCGTTCATGGTCACCGAGGTGACGTGCGAGGGCGAGGTCACCGCCGCCACCACGCGCACCGGGTCGCCCGCTTGGGCACGGATCATTTCCCCGTAGGCCGGCGCGACGCAGCGCACCTCGGACGGCGGGCCGCCGTCGGGGGGACCCGCATCGCCGGGTCCGGCGTCCGGCGAGGCCGCGTCGCTCGTGGCAGCGTCCGTGCCGCCGTCGGCGTTCGTGCCCGAATCCTCCACAGCCTGCCGCTGCGAGCATGAAAAGAAAGAAGAAACGACGTGCCATCCGAAGCCTCCCGGCGAGAAGGGTAGCGGATTCGACGCGCCCTGCGACCCGCCGGAGGTTCAGGCTCAAGGCGACGCGGGCGCGGTCCCGGGCGCTGGCGTCCCCGGGGCGCCCGCGGCGGCGGTGCCCGGCGCGGCGGCGTCCCCGTTCGCCTCTTCCTCGGGCAGCGGCTGCGTGCCCTCGACCGGGGGGCCCAGCAGCTTCTGGAAGACCGGCTGCCACTCCCGCGGTCGGTCGGCGATCAGCTGGTCGCGGAGCGCGCGGGCCCGCTGGCGGGTCTGCTCGTAGTTCGTGACGTCGGTGCCCGCGACGAGGTAGCCGAGCGCCACCCGCAGGAAATCGAGCTGCTCCTCGTACTGCCGCGCGGGCGTGACCTGCGCGGCCTGGCCCTCGGGCGTGTCGCGATCCACCGCCGGCGCGAAGGCGAGGAATCCCTCGAAGCGCCTCCGCACGCCGATCGGCGCCAGCTCGTTCGGCATCGGCGGGCAGTTGTCGTGCATGCGGCGCTGAAGGTCGGCCGAGGCTGCGTCGATCAGTCGGTCGCCGTTGCCCGGTCCGAGCCTGGCGCCCATCCGCCGGTTGAACGACCGGCGCGCCTCCCGGCTGGCGGCGCCGCCGCCCGCGCTGTGCCCGCCCCCGGTGCTGGGCTCCTCCAGCGTGACCTCGTGATCGATCTGCCGGAAGAGCATGGTGATCCGCATCGGGTCGCCGCCGCTGGTGAGCTGCGAGAGCAGCACCAGCTCGTCCTCGTCGGTGTGCGGGATCTGGTACTCGAGCGAGTCGATGAAGCGCCGCCATTCGGCCACGTACGCGTTCAGGAAGTGGCTGCGCAGCGCCTCGAGCTTGCAGGTCTGCTCCTGCTCCGCGGCGCGCTCGTCCTCGGGCGGCGGGTGACCGAGCACCCAGGCCTCGCCGAAGAAGCGCGCCGCGTCGCTCTGGAGCATCGCCTTCACGTAGCGCTCCCAGCCGTCGCGGGTGAAGGCGAAGCGGACGCGCTCGCGGGCACGGAGCATGGTCACGTCCCGGCCGAGCAGGCGGGCCAGCGTCATGTCGGCGCCGTGCGGGCGGACCTCCTCGACGATGCCCGCGACCGCCATGTCGTAGCTGCTCTCGGCGTCGAAGACCGAGCGAACGCGCGCGACCGCCGCGGCGTTGCGCGGGAAGTAGAGGTCCTCGTGATCCGCGAGGCTCTTCACGTAGTAGTGGATGTTCTCGGCGAGCAGCGGATAGCTGGTGTCGGAGCGGCGGGTCTCGGTGGCCTGGGCCCAGCGCTGCGCGAGCTGCGACTCGATGAACTGGCGGAGCTCGTCGTCGAGCGGTGGCTCCTGCTCCTCGCGGGGGACCGTGAGCAGGAGGTGCAGCTTCAGGCGCGCGTACATCGCCCGCAGCTCCTGCGGCTGGGCGCGCGCGCCGGCTTCGTAGCGGCGCCCGAAGGCTTCCATCTCCGTCGCGTCGGCGAGGAGGATCGGCCCCACGACGCGGCGCCGGAGCGCGTCGAGATAGACCTTGCGGACGTCCTCGCCGACATCCCGGTAGAGGCCGAGGCCCATGGTGACGGGTGCGCCGTCGTGCTCGTATTCGTCGAGCTCGAGGACCCGCGCGTGAAGCGGCTCGATGGCGTCGGGACCGAGAGGCTCCTGGGTTTCGCCGGCGGTCGCCTCGCGGGCGTCGTCCACGATGTCGCGGGTCTCGTTCAGGAAGCCGCGGTTCTGGACCCAGGAGAGGGCGGGCAGACCGCTGATGCCGAGGGCGAGCGTGAAGATGGCGCCCGCCGTGAGGTAGGTGTTGCGGCGCCGGCGACGGACCTCCTCCGGGCTCCGCATCGCGACGTCGGCGTCCTTGAAGACGACGTTCGAGAACGTGTCGCGCAGGAAGTAGCTCTTGGACTCGACCTGCGGGGCCGGGAGCTGGAGCTGGGGCTGGCCGAACGCCTCGGCCATGCGGGACATGACGCGGTCGATTGGACGGCCTTCCTGCGTGCCGCTGGTGAAGTACACGCCGCGCAGCCGCGGGGTCTCCTTGAAGACGTTCTCGATGAAGAGGTTGTGGACGAAGTCCTGCAGGTTCTGCTTGAGGACGCCAATCTGCTGCGGGAACGCGTAGATCATCTCGCGGTTGGCGACCTTGCGCTCCTCACCCATCCGCTTGAGCGCGCGGCGCTCGAGCATCGCGGCGAGCTCTTCGAAGCCGTTCGAGAAGTACTCGGCCGGCAGCCCGATGGGCTTGGTCAGCGGCGCGGTGAAGCCCCACACCTGCCCGCGCTCGTCCTTCGGCATCTCGCTGAAGGTCTCGACGAAGCCGGGGATGAGGTCGCACTTGGTGAAGAGCACGTAGACCGGCAGGCTCAGCGAGAGGCGGTCTTGCACCTCGTCGATCCGCTCGCGCACGCGGCGGGCGAGGGCGACGATCTCGTCCTCGCGCGCGTTGCCGAGGTCGCCGACGCTGACGGCGGCGATGATGCCGTTGAGTGGCTTCTTGGGCCGGAAGCGCTTGGTGAGGTCGAGGAAGGCGAGCCACTCGTCGCGGTCCTCGTCCTCGCTGGTCCACCGGCCGGCGGTGTCGAGGATCACCGCCTCGCTGGTCATCCACCAGTCGCAGTTGCGGGTGCCGCCCAGGCCGCGCACGCCGCCGCCCGAGGCCGACAGGTAGGGGAACTGCAGGCCGGAATTGCGCAGCGCGGTGCTCTTGCCGGAGCCGGGCGGGCCGATGATGGCGTACCAAGGCAGAGCGTAGAGGGCCTTTTTCCCCCCTTCTTGCTGCCCTTGAGCGCCGAGACTGCCTTCTGGAACTCGGCGTTCATCTCGGCGATCTCCGTGCTGGAGATCGGGGCGCGCGGTGGCGGCCTGCTGCTCCGCCTGCGCCGAGAGCGCCTTCTCCAGCTCACGCGCGGCGCGGCGCTCGCGCAGCTTGCCCATGCCGACCATCAGCAAGAGGGTCAGCACCACGACCAGCGTGATGAGCGCCGGAATCCAGTACGGGAACTGGATGAAAATCGCGAGCGCCCACGCCAGCACGACGATCACGCCACCGACGATGAACTTGACCATGGTCTGCTCGTCCGCCTCGTCCGCTCGGGTAAGGGCTCCGTCGCCCCGACGGGTCGAGGCTCGCAGCCGGAGGCTACTCTATCAACCCCGGCGCCTCTTGGGTCCTTTCCTTTACCTCGGCCTCCGCCACGGCCGGGACCTGCACCGCGCGCGAGGCGTCGGGCGCTTCCTGTTCGTCGGAGGACGAGTGCCAGACCGGGCTCGTCTGCGAGAACGGCGCCTGCGGGATGCCGGCGAGCGCGGCCGGGGGGATGTGCAACGGCGGATCCGGCCTGAGCTGCCCCGCCGACCAGCTCTGCGTCGGCGCCAGCGGCAGCACGCCCGGCACCTGCACGCCGCTGACCGACGTCTTGCTGGGCGCCGAGGGAGACACTTGCGACCTGCAGGCCTTCAGCCTCTGCGCGTCCAACCTCTCCTGTGCCATCACGGGCGCCATGGGGACGACGCCCACGGAGACCTGCGTCGCCGTCGTGTCGGCGGGCGGGAGCTGCAACGCCGCCATCCCCGAGATGTGCCCGACCGGCCAATACTGCGACGCGCAGCCGCTCATGGGCATGTTCGACGGAACCTGCCGGCCGCTGCCCGGCGACGGCGAGGCCTGTGCGCAGACCTTCAGCGGGACCGCCTGCGCTTCCGGGCTCTCCTGCGACAGCGGCACCTGTCGCGCGCAGCAGGACAACGGCGCGAGCTGCATGGACAACGGCCAGTGCTACAGCGGCAACTGCGAGATGGGCACCTGCCAGCCCTCGCCGCTCTGCATGTGAGCTGGCGCGCGAGCTGAACGGGCACCGCCGGGAGGAACGAGCCCGGTAGTGCCCGCGCCAGCACGCGGCGCGGCGCTCAGAATCAGAGGACCGAGAGGCCCAGCGCTTCGCAGTCGTTCGCGAGCACGCCCGAGGCTGGGACCTCGAGCCCCGGCACGCGCCGCGCGATCTCGCGTGCCGCCGCCCTCACCTCCATCCGGGTGGGGACGGCGGTGGAGCGCTCGCGCGTCATGCACTTCGCGCGGGCGAGCTTGTAGGCGGCCCGAGCCAAGCTGCCGCTCTCTCGAAGCAGTCGGGGGTAGCCGTCGCGGGTGCGGATGAGCTCGTCGAGCCATTCGATGGGGATCATGTGCTCCTCTCAGGAAAGCGCCGTCTGCCGGGATTGCAAGCTCGATGCCGTCGGTGGAACGCGTTTCGCGAGCGCATTCGTCGGATCCATTGCGTGTATCGCGCGCCGGAGGTCTGACATCCGTTGCCGGGCCGATGCCGCTTGACCGGTCGTGGCCCACCCGCCATGGAGCGCAGCACATGGCGGACGACGGCGTGGAGCTCGATCCATTCACCTTCGGCGCGGAGCAGCGCTGCTTCGGGTGCGGCCCGCACAACGAGCGGGGCATGCGGCTTCGGTTTCGGCGCGTGCGGCCGCTCGAGCTCGGCGTGCCCATCGTGGCCCGCGGCGCGCTGGCCTCGCGCGAAGGGCACATCGCCACCGTGAACGTGCGTCTCGAGCAGCGCGGCAAGCTCGGCTGCTCGGCGCGCGTCAGCTACATGCTGCCGGACGAAGAGAAGGCCGACCGCTACCTCGGCGGCGCCCTGCCGGAGGACTGGCGGCACCTCTTCCGCGAGGACTGAAGGCCCGCTGCGAGGCTCCCTTCGGCCGCCGGCCGCGCGCGCCCCGCGCCGCCCGAGCCCGCCTCGACTGCGGGTTCGTCGCCGAGCCAGCCCCCCAGCCGGGACGTCCTGTCCTGCGGCGTCTCGGCGCACGGAGGCGTGATGCGAGCGCGCTGCGTCCCCGCAAAAGGCCCTTTCGCGGCGCGCGCCCTCGCCGAGGCGCGAGCCGATCAGAGCGCGTCGACCGCGCGGACCAGGATCCGGCGCAGCTCGTCGCCGTCGCTGGGGTCGTCTCGAAGCTCGCCGTGCAGGATGCTGGCGAGCCACTCCCAGGTGAGCGCGTCGGCGTCCGGGCGGCGATCCAGCAGGCGGTGATGGAGCAGCGCACGCAGCTCCTCGACCGTGACGGTACCGCCTCGGTGTGGCGTGGCGCGCAGCGCATGGCCGGCGATGCGGATCGTCCGATCGGGGCCCGGTGTGATGAGCGCCTCCACATGCCCCCGCAGATCGAAGGGCGCGTGAGGAAGCGGTGTGGGGCCGAGCGAGTGCCGCTCGACCTCGTAGGGTTTCTCGATGCCCATGCCCCGAAGGGAGAGCAACCTCGATGCCGGCCGCTTGCGTGCCTGCGCGTTCGATGGTCGAATCGGCAGCCATGCGAGCACCGGCCAGGCTTCGCGCGGTGGCGCGGGCCCTCGTGCTCGCGCTCGCCGCCTCCTCGGCGTGGCTCGCTCGCCCGGCGCCGGCTCAGGAGCTGCCGCCCCGCTGCGGAGGGCTCTGTCGGCCCGATCGCCGGGGCTGTTTCGTGTCGCGGGCCGATCTCGTCCGCGGAGAGAGCTTCGTCGACGGAGACGAGCTGCTCGCGCTGGTGAACCGCACACCCGCGGGGGCGCTCCCGCACCACTACGCGCCGCGGGACCTGGTGGACCTCGAGACGATGCGCCACGAGCGCGCCAGCCGGTGCGTGCCGCCTCGCAAGCAGTGCCTGCGGGCCGACGCGGCCACTGCCTACGCGGGGCTGGCCGAGGCGATGCGCGAGGCCGGGCTCCGCCCCTACGTGTCGAGCGCGTTCCGGGCCTATCCGGTGCAGTGCGCGACCTTCCTCGGCTGGGCCTCACGCGAGCGGGGAGGCTTCTGCGCGGCGGCCACCGCCAGCGCGCTGCCCGGTCACAGCCAGCACCAGCTCGGCACGGCGATGGACCTCTTCACCCGCGACTGGATGGACGGCGGCAACCGCTTCCGGGAGGGCTTCGGTTGCTCGCCCGGCGGGCTCTGGATTGCCGCCCACGCGCACGAGCACGGCTTCGTCGTCTCCTATCCGCTGCACCCGGACTACCGGCGCCCCGGCGAGGCATGCGGCGCGATTCGAGGGCGCCGAGGAGCGGATTGACCCGCGCACCGGTTATCGCTACGAGCCCTGGCACCTGCGCTACCTCGGCGTCGAGAACGCCGCCCGCTTCCACCGCGCGTGGCTGGACAGCGAGCCCGGGAGCGCGGGCGAGATCACCCTCGAGCAGTGGCTGCGGGCGGAGCGCGGTCGCCCCGACGGGGTCTACGCGCCGGTCTGCGACGGCTGCAACTGCGACCGCTGCGCGACCTTCAGCGACCCGGAGGACGCGCCCTGCGACCCGCCTCCGCTGATGCTCGGCGAGGACGGACGCCCGAGCGCGGCCGAGGCACCTCCGTCGCTGGCGGGCGCGAGCCTCACGCGCGACGGAGATTCGCGTCGTGCTACACGCCCGCGTGCAGATCCCGCCGAACACGTTGACCCAGCCGCCGGTCGTGACGCCGGGTTCGGGCGGGTCGTTCGCGCGCGGTGCCCGGGAGGCGCGGCTGGCAGGGCGCGCGCCGCGCCCGTTCCCGGCGCTGGATGGCACGTGGCGGCTCGCGGTCGGCTTCGGCGCGCACCGTGGCTACTGGCCCTGGAAGGCCGCGCTGGCCTCCTCGCGCCGAGACGGGACGGCCAACGGCCTCAACGCCCGCATGCCGGCGCCGCCGGGTGAGCTCGAGGTGGAGCTCGCGATGGAGCATGTGCTGCCCGGAACCCTGGTCCGGGTCGGGTTGGCCTCGGGGGACGACGTGCGGGACGTGCAGAGGTTGACCGCGCCGTGAGCGATTCGAGCGCGCGAGGACGGGCGAGCCGACCGCGCCCGGGCCGGCGTCGGACCACGCCGAGGGAGGTGCGGAGGTCGATGGCGCCGTGAGCGATCGAGCGCGGAAAGCGGAGGGGCCGACCGCGCCCCGGCCGGCGTCGGACCACGCCGAGAGAGGTGCGGAGGTCGATGGCGCCGTGAGCGGTCGAGCGCGCGAGGACGGGCCGACCGCGCCCCGACCGGCCTCGGACGCTGCCGCGGGAGGTGCGGAGGTCGAGCGTGCGGCCGGTCCGGGAGCGGCCGTGACGGAGCCGGTGTCCCCGTCGCGCGCGGCCGGCGAGGCGCGGGCGTGGAGGCTCGAGGCCGCGCAGGCGTGGGAGTCCGAGGCGAGGCGACTGGCGTCGCCCTCCTGGCCGTCGGGCTTCGTGCTGGCGCTGGTCGCGCCCGCTGGCGCGTTCACGGTGGCGGCGGTCGGCTACCGGCTCGCGCAGCTCTTCGAAGGGCGAGCGCTCGCGGTGGTGCTGACGGGTGGCCTCGCAGCGCTCCTCGCGCTGGCGCTGATCGCGGTCCCGCTCGTGCTCGCGCGCCGCCGAGGACGCGAGGCGCGAGCACGGATCGCAGAGGCTCGCGGGAAGCCGGTGCCGGAGCGCTGCCCGCATTGCGACGGGCCTCTGGCCGGCGAAGCGCGTTGCGCGTGCGGAGCTCGGGTCGCGGAGGCCGAGGGGCTCTCGGTGGTGTGGACCGGCGAGGAGCGATGGCGCCGGCTCCGGTGGAGGGCGGCGGTGCGCGCCCGGCTGGGTGGGGCCTCGCGCCCGGGCGGCGAGTGGACGCTCTCGCCCATCGTGTGGACGGCGCTCACCGTGCTCGCGCTCGGGCTCGAGTGGAGCGTCGCCGCCGCGCTCGGAGGCACCCCGCCGAGCACCGTCGAGGCGCCCCTCGCGCTCGACCGCCCGCTCTCGATGCACCGCACGGCCCGCGCGTCCAGCGAGCCGAGCGCTCGACCTGCGGGCTCGCCCACGCGACGGAGAGCGCCAGCGTGGGTGGGCACGGAGGTGCTGGCGCGCCGCGACGCGGGCCCGCATCACGAGCTCGCCGTGATCGTGCGCGAAGACGAGGGTCGCGCCTTCGTCGTCTACGCCGGTGGCGGCTCGGCCTGGGTGTCCTCGCGTGCGCTGCTCACGCCCGAGCTGGCGCCGGACGACGTGGTGGAGGTCGAGCGGGACGGACGCTTCGCCGACGCGGTGGTGCTGGACCGACTGGGCCCGGCGCTGCGCGTGCGGATCGGCGACGACGTCCGCTGGACCAGCGCGGCGCGGGTGAGGGTTCGGAGCGACGCCGCGCATCGGAGCGGCGAAGGCCTGGAGGCCCTGGTGCCGGAGGGAGCGTGGGTCGAGGTGCGCGAGGGGCGCGAGTGGCTTCCCGGATTGGAGGTCGACACCGCCCGCGGCGGACTGCGCGTGCTGGTGGTCGGGAGCGATGGGCAGGCGCGCTGGGCGGCGCGGGACGATGTGCGCCCGCAGCGGATCGAGCCCGGCGTGCGGGTTCGCGTCGAGGGCGCGCCCATGATCGTCGCCGCGCGCATCGGGCATGCGCTCGCCGTCGTCGGACCGGACGGCCGGCGCCGTTGGACCTCCGTCGCCACCGTGGGGCGCGAGGACGGATCGTGAGCAGCGCCCTCTCGATCCCGGTGTGCACCTTCCGGCGGGTCTTCGACACCGTGCCGCTCTCCGAGGTGCTCACCTTGCCCGAGCTCACCGCGGCGCTGCGCCGCTTCGAGCTCAAGCCGCAGACGGTGGCCAAGATCGAGCGCGACGTCTCGCGCATCCGGCAGGCGGCCGCGCGAGTGCTGGCCGACGAGCCCCCTCGCGGCAAGTACATGGGCAAGCTGGGCAAGGCTCGGGCGGCTGCGCGCGATGCGGGGCGCGATCCCGTCGACGCCGTGACCCGGCTCGCGCGCGAGCTGGAGGAGGACGCGCGGCGGAGCGCCAAGCGCGATCTGAGGCTCTGGTCGCCGGCGCTCTACCGGCCCGGCGCCGGAAAGCGCGGCTCCGAGAACGTGACCCACGTCTCCTGCCTGGTGCTCGACTACGACGACGGGACGCCCATCGAAGACGCCAGCGAGACCTTCCGCGCGTTCTTCCACATCGTCCACACGACCTGGTCGCACCGACCGGATCATCCGAAGTTCCGGCTGGTGCTTCCGCTCGCGTTCCCGGTGCCCGCCGAGTCGTGGCCGAAGGTGTGGAGCTGGGCGGAGGAGCGGACGCGCTTCGAGATCGATCCCGCCCTCAAGAGCCCGGCGTCGACCTACGCGCTGCCGGCCGTGCCCGACCGCGACTGGCCGCGCGCGGCCTTCAGCCGGCCCGGTGCCATCCTCGATCCGGTGGACGAGGGCATCCTCGCGCGCCGCGCCGTCCTCTCGCTCGGCCCGAGCCGGCCGCCCGACGGTGAGCCTTCCGTGATCCGCGGCGAGGATCCCGAGCACGCGTACGTCGACCACGAGGATCCCGAGGCGGTGTACTTCCTCGACGAGCCCTGGGCGGAAGAGGAGGACTGGGAGCCGCCGCCCGAGCTGCTCGCGACGGCCCGCGGCGCGGTGGCGGACGGCGATGTGGCGGACGGCGAGGTGGCGGACGGCGCGGTGGCGGACGACGAGGTGGCGGACGCGGCGACGCGCGTGGCGGACGCGCGGTGGCGGACGGCGCGGTGGCGGGCGCCGCGGTGGCGGACGGCGCGGTGGCGGGCGCCGCGGTGGCGGGCGCCGCGGTGGCGGACGGCGAGGTGGCGGACGGCGCGGTGGCGGAGGGCGATGTGGCGGACGGCGCGGTGGCGGACGGCGCGGTGGCGGACGCCGCGGTGGCGGAGATCGTGCCCGGCGCGGAGCCGGTCGAGGAGGAGCGCGGGACGCGCCGTGGGGAGCGCGACCCGGGCGTGCGGGCCGACGCGTCGCGCATCGCGGGGTTGGAGCCGGCCGGGGAGCCTTCGCGGACCGAGGTGATGGAGCGCCTGGAATCGGCGCTCGCGCGGATGGAGCGGCTGGCCGTGGGCGCGCCGGTGGTCGATGCGCTCGAGCGCCTGGTGGCGCTGCACCGAGAAGGCTGGCTCTCGGAAGCCGAGCTCGCCGAAGCGAAAGGGAGAGTGCTCCGCGACGCCGCGCCGGGCGAGCTGCGCCGGGTCGGCCCGGGCCGGCAGCGCCGCACGATCGCGGTCGACTTCGACGGCGTCGTCCACTCCTACGCGAGCGGGTGGAAGGGCGCGTGCGTCATCGCCGATCCGCCGGTCGAGGGCGCGATCGAGTGGCTCGTCGCTGCGGTGGAGCGCTTCGACGTGGCCATCTTCTCGGTGCGCGCATCTTCGCCCGGCGCCGTCGATGCGATGCGGGCCTGGCTCCGCCGCCACGGCCTGCCCGACCACGTGCTCGCGCGGATCACCTTCCCCGTCGCCAAGCCGCCGGCCGAGCTCTACATCGACGACCGGGCCTACCGCTTCGAGGGCACCTTCCCCTCGTTCGAAGAGCTCGCCTCGCTCTCGCCCTGGAATCGCGGGCGCTGACCCTCGCGCGCCGTCCGGCCCGACGCGGCGGCACGCCAGGCCGCGGGAGAGCCGAAACGTCCTACGAACGCGAGTCTTTCGCGCGAGGCCGCGATCGCGGCGCGGAGATCGCGATTTCCGTTTGCGAATCGCCTCCGCGAGCCGCGGGGCCGCTCGATCGTGGGACGAGACCACCTTTTCGGAGCGAAAAACGGGATCTGCGTTTGCGGATCGCGTTTTCGGCGCTGCGGACGCGACCTCGCGCGGCGAGCTCGCGATCGGGGGGCCCGCCGAAGGCTTTTGCGTTTGAGAATCGCGTTTTCGAGGCAAAAAACGAGATTTGCGTTTGCGAATCGGGTTTTCGGGCCGAAAAACCGGGTTTGCGTTTGCGAATCGCGTGTTTGGATGCCGCGGACGCGGCCTTCTCGCGACCGTGACGGTCGAGGCGATCCGCCGCGGAGTTGGGAGCGCACGCCAGGGAGCTTCATCTCGCACGGAGGCTTGGATGGCTCGCTTCGCAGTCCTCGCGTTCGCGCTGGTGATCACCGCGGCCCGACCTGCTGCGGCGCAGGCGATGTCGATGTCGGACGCGCTCCGTATCGCCGAAGAGCGGGCGCCCGAAGGCTTGGTTCCGCTCGGGATCACCCGGAACGAGGACGCCTTCGAGGTGCTCTTCGCGGGCGAGGACGGAAGTCGGACGCTCGTCGTCGACGCGTCGAGCGGCCGGGTGCTGGAGCAGGACCGCGCTCGGATCGTCCCCCGGCGCGGAACGTTCCGGTCCAGTCTCGGCAGGCAGGAGCGCAGGCAGCGCGTCCGCCTGAGCGACGCGGTCGAGGCCGCCGAGCGCCGCTACGACGCGCCGCTGAAGGAGGTCGCCCTCCAGGAGGTGAACGGCCGGGTGATCGTCGAGGTCGACCTCGTCGAGGATGGCCGGGTCGCCGGCCGGCTCTTCGACCCCAGAACCGGCCGCGAGATCGTCGGCTGATCCCTCTCGCGCGGCCGGCGCGGATGGGGAACGGATCAGCGATAGGTGCGCTGGTGGCGGGGCAGGCGCTCGCGGGCGCGCGAGCGGCCGGTGCAGAGGGCCAGGATGGCCTCTTCGAGCACGCGTTCGCCCGGGACGCGGCTGCCCTTGAGCGCGAGGTCGGCGTCGGCCAGGGTCCCGAACGCCGCCGCGAGCCCGCGCGCGGTGAAGCGGCGGGCCGACTCCTTCAGCTCCCGCGCCTTGAAGGGCGGCGCGCCGGCCGCGAGCGCCGCGTCCTTGTCGGCCAGCCCGCCCGCCAGCGCCTCGCGCATCCGACCGACGATGCGTAGCTGGCGCGCCACCATGGCCAGGATGCGGAGCGGCGGCTCGCGATCGGCGAGGAGCGATCCGGCCGCGTGGAGCGCCTTCTTGCCGTCGCGCATGCCGACCGCGTCCACCAGCGCCCAGATCGAGTCGGTGGCGATACGCGTGACGCAGGCCTCCACCGCGTCCACGTCGATGCGCGCGCCCTCGCCAGCGTAGAGCGAGAGCCGTTCGGTCGCGTCGTCGATCGCCGCCAGGTCCTCGCCGATGGCGTCGGTCAGCGCGTCGGCGGCGCGCGGCGTGGAGATCGTGGCCGCGCCGCTTCGCTTCGTCGACCGCGAAGCGCCGGAGCGCCGCGCCCTTGAGCGACGAGGCTTCGTAGACCACGCCCGCTTTGCTGGCGGCCTTGTAGAGCTTGGTCCGCTTGTCGAGCTTGGTGGCGGTCAGCACCACGCACGCCGTGTCCACCGCCGCCGGCACGTACGCCGCCAGCGCGTCCAGCTGCGCGGGCTGGGCGCCGTCGACGTCGCGGGCCAGCACGAAGCGCGCGGAGGCCATCATCGGCAGGGTGCGCGCGGCGCTGATCACCCGGTGCGCGTCGAAGCCGTGGTTGCCGTGGAAGAGGTCGTCGTTGAACCCGGCGGGTTCGTCGCCGAGCGCGGCCCGCTTCAGGAGCACCGCGGCGCGGTCGATCAGGAAGCGCTCCGAGCCGACCAGGAGATGGATTGGCCCGAAGCGCCCCTCGCGCGCGCCGGCGATGAGCTCTTGGATGTCCGGGCCGGTGGAGCGCGCGCGGGCCATGGGGTGGCTATAGCATTCCTCGTCGCGCGGCGGATTGGGCGATCAGTGACCGGAGGCCTGCTCGTCGGTGAAGTCGACCTGGCCGCTGTGGTGGATGTTCTCGCCGACCAGCTCGAAGCGGGCGTGGCCGACCTCCTGGCGCCGGACCGTGACGACCATCTCCATGTGCCGGTTCGGGCGGAAGGTCGGCCGGGGCAGGGTCAGCCGGTGCAGCACGGTGCGCTGGTCGCGGTCGCTCGTGAACACGCTCATCTCGCGGACGAAGTTCCGGGCGCCGTCTTCGATATCGTAGAAGAGCGCGTGGAACTCGAGGTCGCCCGGCGGGCGGTTGAACGAGAACACGGCGTTCGCATACCAGCGGCGCGCGTTCAGATCGTCCTCGGTGGACTCCTGCAGGCGCCGGCCGCGGTGCCCGCGGGCGAAGCGGATCAGCCCTCGCTCCGACAGGCTGTTCGGGATGCGCGCCTGGGTGACGTAGATCTGCACGCGCAGGTGTTGCGCCGCGGCGTTCACCTGAGGCCAGAGGAGGGCGGCCGCAAAGAGGGCGGCGGCGCCGGTCGTGGCCAAGAGGCCGGGTGCTGTGCGGGGGAGCTTGCGTCCCATCGTCTCTCTCCTCCTCGGGCTCGAATGAGGCGGCAGGCTATCAAATTTCGGGCGGTGTGGGGCGAGCCCTGAGGTCGCGGGGTCCCACGTCGACGCGCGCGGGAGGGCTCGCATTCACCTGCGCGCCTTGTCGAAAAGTTGTCCATCGATCCTCGCATTCGGTATCGGGGGCTGGGAGGCGTAGATGGCCACGATGACCGGGACCCTGGGCGGGCTGCTGGCGAACGCGCGTCGATTGGCGCTCAGGCGCAAGCAGCGTCCGTCTACCGCGCACGCGCTGCTCGTGATGCTGCAGCAGGATGCGGAGACTTCGCGCGTGCTCACGGGGCGGGGCCTCCGAGAGGGCGACTTCATCAGCGCCCTCAAGATCGCCAACGAGGAGCCGACCAGCGCGATCGAGGTGGCCGCCGAGCGCGCCAGCCGTATCGCCGAGCACCTCGGCGAGCCCGCGCCGCGCCCGATGCACCTCTTGGCTGCGATCGTGCGCGAGCCGCGGACCGCCGGGTTCCGCTGCATCGAGCACGCCGGTGCCAGTCCCGCGCGCGTCCGCGACGACGTCCTCTCGCAGCTCGGCGTCGACGACGAGCGGACCCTCTCGCGCCCTCCCGGCTCCGCCCAGCGCGCCTCGCGACCGATGGTCCCGCCGGTGCCGCGCAGCCGCGTCTCCCCCACGCTTCAGCGCGAAGCCCGCCCTCCCGTCTCGCCGCGCCCCTCGGCACGTCGTGACAGCACGCCGCCGCGCCGGCCGAGCGTGGCCCGCCGCTTCGATCCCAGCCGCGGTGCCAGCGCGCCGCCCGCGCTCGGCGCGCACGCGCTGGACCCGGACCGCTTCCCGCTCCTCGCGCGGCTCGGCCGCAACCTCACCGCGGCTGCGGCCGCCGGCGAGATCGATCCCGTGGTCGGTCGCGATCACGAGATCGATCGCCTCCTCGACGTCCTCGGACGCCGCCGCGCCAACAACCCTGTGCTGGTCGGACCGCCCGGTGTCGGCAAGACCGCGATTGTCGAGGGGCTGGCGCTGCGGCTGGTGAAGGCGCCCTCCCTCTGCGGCCGGCTCGCCGACCGCGTCCTCATCGAGCTCTCGGCCGGGGCGCTGGTCAGCGGCACCGGCGTCCGCGGCGCCCTCGCCGAGCGCCTGCGCCAGCTCCGCGAGGAGATTCGCGTCCTCCGAGGGCAAGGTCCTGCTCTTCCTGGACGAGATCCACGCCATCGTGGGCGGTGAGGGC
The DNA here is from genome assembly GCA_963832725.1 of uncultured Pseudomonadota bacterium. Lineage (GTDB taxonomy): Bacteria > Myxococcota_A > Polyangia > Polyangiales > Sandaracinaceae > JAEZBP01. The sequence continues at coordinate 1,040,546 of CAWHVG010000001.1, read as the reverse complement.
CCCGACGACCTCGCCAACGAGCTCAAGTCCGCGCTCGCGCGGGGCGAGCTCCCTTGCATCGGCGCCACCACCGACGTCGAGTACCGCCGCGGCTTCGAGCGCGACGCGGCGCTGGTCCGGCGCTTCTCGCGCATCGACGTCGGCGAGCCGAGCCCCTCGGACGCGGTCGAGATCCTGCGCGGCATCGTGCCGAAGTACGAGCTCCATCACGCCGTCGCCTACGACCCGGCCGCGGTGAAGGCCTCGGTCGAGCTCACCGTCCGCTATGTCCCGGAAGGCCACCTCCCCGACAAGGCCATCGCCGTCCTCGATCTGGCGGCCGCGCGCGTGCGCCGTCGCGGCGGTAGCGTGGTGGAGGTCGCCTCGATCGCCCGCGTCGTCGCCGAGCAGGCCCACATCCCGGTGGAGCGGCTCCTGATGCGCGACGCCGATCGTCTGCTCAGGCTGGAGGAGCACCTCACCTCGCGCGTGGTCGGCCAGCGCGAGCCCATCGCCCGCATCGCGGATGCGCTGCGCAAAGGGGCGGCCGGCTTCCGCGGGCGGCGCCCGCTGGGCACCTTCCTGCTGCTCGGCCCGACCGGCGTGGGCAAGACCGAGACGGCCAAGGCCATCAGCGATTTGCTCTTCCCGGCCAGCGGCGTCACGCGCTTCGACATGAGCGAGCTGAGCGAGGCGCACTCGGTGGCGCGGCTGCTCGGGGCGCCGCCCGGCTACGTCGGGCACGAGGACGGCGGTCAGCTCACCGAGTCGGTCCGCCGCCGCCCCTACCAGCTCATCCTGCTCGACGAGATTGAGAAGGCGCACCCCGAGGTGCTCTTGGCGCTCTTGCCGCTGCTCGACGAGGGCCGCCTCACCGACGGGCGCGGCCGGACCGTGGACTTCACCAACACCGTCATCGTCATGACCTCCAACCTCGGCGCCAGCGCCGCGGCGATGCCGGCCCGCCGGGTGGGCTTCGGCGCCCGCGAGGAGACCGGCAGCCGCAGCGACCGCGATCGCGCGCTCTCCACGGCGCGGCGTGCGCTGCCGCCGGAGCTCTGGAACCGCATCGACGAGCCGCTCTTCTTCGCCCCGCTGACCCACGAGGACGTCCGCGCCATCGCGCGGCGCATGCTCGAGGACGTGGCCGACGTCATGCGGCGCGAGCACCAGGTCGCGCTCGAGATCGAGCCGAGCGTCGTCGACGCGCTCATCGCCGGCGGCGGGTTCGACCCCGAGCTCGGCGCCCGTCCCATGCGCCGCTGCGTCGGCCGTCTGGTCGAGGCCCCACTGGCGAGCGCCGTCCTGGCGGGCGACGTCGGCCGGGGGCAGATTGTCGTCCTGCGCGGCGAGGACGGTCGCGTCGTCGTCGATCCTCGCGAGAGCGTCGAAGCAGCCGAGTAGCGAGGTGGGCAGCTCGGCTACCGCAACCCGTCCGGGCGGCGACCCGAACGCCTGCGTCGCGCCGTGACGGTGTCCCACCCGGCGGGCGTGTCGCTCGCTTGCCCAGACGGGCCGTTGCGTGGCACACCGGGCCCGATGTCCGCTCCCGTGCCTGGGCCTGCGCCGGCGGCCACGGCCGACGAATCGCTGCCGCGGCGCTTCGGCCGCTATCTCCTCTTCGATCGCATCGGTCGCGGCGGGATGGCGAACATCTACCTCGCGCGCGTCGAGACGGAGTTCGGGGCAGCGCGGCGCGTGGTGGTCAAGGAGATCCTCCCGGCGCTCTCGGGCGACGCGCACTTCGCGCGGATGCTGGTCGAGGAGGCCAAGCTCGTGGCCGGGCTGCGCCACGGGAACATCGCGCAGGTTCTCGATTTGGGTCGCGAGGACGAGCGCCTCTTCATCGCGATGGAGTACGTCGAGGGCTTCGACCTCAACCAGCTCCTCCGGATGTTGAGCAAGCGCAAGGTCGCGCTGCCCGCCGAGTTCGCGCTCTTTCTCGTGCGCGAGATGCTCGCGGCGCTCGACTTCGCGCATCGGGCCAAGGACGAGCAGGGCCACCCGCTGGGCATCGTGCACCGCGACGTCTCTCCTTCGAACGTCCTCGTGTCGTTCGAGGGCGAGGTGAAGCTCTGCGATTTCGGGATCGCCAAGGCCTTCGGGACGGCGCCCTCCCATCCGAACGAGCCCCTCGGCAGCGAGGACGGCTCGGGACAGCGCTCGCGCATCGCGGGCAAGGCGGCGTACATGTCGCCCGAGCACGCGCGCGGGGAGGAGCTCGACGCGCGGGCGGACATCTTCGCCGCCGGCATCGTCCTCTGGGAGCTCTGTGCGGGCCGCAGGCTCTATCGCGGCACCGAGGACGAGATGCTTCAGATGGCGCGCGAGGGGGCCATCCCGCCGCTGCCCGACCGCGGGCTGCCGCTCCACGACGAGCTCGCGGGCATCCTGAGCCGAGCGCTGGTCGTCGATCCGAACGAGCGTTGGGCGAGCGCCGGCGAGATGGCGCGCGCGCTCGACGACTACGCCATGCGGGCGAAGCTCTTCGCGTCGCAGATCCGCTTCGGCACGTTTTTGAGCGACCACTTCGAGCTGGATGTCATCCGCCTTCGCCGCGCCCGCGAGCGGGCCGCCGAAGCGCTGGACCGCGGCCCCGCCGTCGAGCTGGTGCCACTCGAGCCCGCCGAGCCGGCCATCGGTGACACCGAGCACGCGCTGCCCGAAGGCCGGGCCGAGGACGACACGGCCAAGAACCGGGCCATGCCCGCCTTGGACGAAACGCAGCGCCGCGACGTGCCGCCGGCGATCGACGCGCCCGAGCCCTCGAGTCGGACGGGCCAACTCGTCGCGGCCGGGGTCGGGCTGCTCCTCGCGCTGGCGGTGGCCGCCTGGCTCCTCCTCGCGGGCTGAGCGTCCTTCAGCGCGGGCGGCGCTTCAGCGTGCTCCGGATCTCGCTCGTGGGGGAGCCCGGCTCGCCGCGCGCAGTCGAGGATGGCCTGCGATCGTGGCGCCGACGGTTGCCGCCTCGTTCGCGCGCTGACGCGCGTTCAGCGCGGGCGGCGCTTCAGCACGCGCCGGATTTCGTCCGCCCGCTCGTCGGGCAGTCCGGCTCGCCGCGCGCAGTCGAGGATGGCCGGCGCGACGGCGTCGTAGGCGCGTCGCGCATCGGGATCGAGCGCCTCGAGCGCGCTTCGGTGCACGCGGACGGCGCTGGCGTCGCCGCGGATGACGGGGCCGCTGAGGGCGTTCGGGACGCCGACCCGCTCGACGTTCTCACCCACGGTGCGCAGCAAGGCGCCGATGGCGCGCTCGGCGTCGCGTTTGTCGAGTCCGACCGAGCCGAGCACGCGGACGGCGACCGTCGCGAGCGCCGCCGCGCCGTTCGCCGCCAGCGCTGCGGCGGCGTGATAGGCCGGGCCGTGGACGTCGGCCTTCAGGGCGCGGGCACCGACCGCGCGGGCGACCCGGCTGGCGGCGCGCACGGCTGCGCGGTCGCCGGCGATGACGAAGGAAGCGCCCGCGAGCGCCGGCGGCTTCGCCGGGGCGGCGAAGGAGACGAGTGGGTGCATGACGCCGACGTTCGCGCCCGCGTTCCGACACGACGCGAGGACCTCTGCGTCCAGGCTACCCGAGCAGTGCAGCACGACGGAGCGCGCCGAGACGGATGGCGCGAGCCGTCGCGCGACCGTCTCGATGGCGGGATCCGGCACCGTGATCAGCGTGACCACGCCGGAGCCGGCGGGAGGGAAGCGCTCGCTGCGGCCGGCGACCAGCCGAGCGGGCACGCCCGCGGCTTTCAGCGCTCGCGCCAACCCGCGCCCGACCCGACCTCGCCCGACGATTCGTATCTGCAGTCCTTCCGCCACGCGCGCCTCCGTTCCGGCGAGCGTGGTGCCTGCGCATGCGCGGGTAAAGCGGTCGTCCAGGGGGAGGTGTCGGAGCCGCCGAAACCCGGGAGGGCGGCGTTGCGGTCCCGTGCCGAATACGGTGGACGGTCTCGAGCCGCCGGGGATGGGAGAAGCGGGCTCTGGCCGAGGACCACGTACGGGCGAGCTCGCCGCTCACCGGACGGCGTGCGGAGAGCGCCTCAGCCCGCGTAGAGCGGCGTCCGCGCGAGGTAGTCGAGGACGGCACGCGGCACGAGGCCGTCGACGGGCCGCCGCTCACTGGACGACGCGCCGCGATTGGAACGGGGCGCTTCAGCCTGCGTAGAGCGGCGTCCGCGCGAGGTAGTCGAGGACGGCACGCGGCACGAGGCCGTCGACGGGCCGCCGCTCACTGGACGACGCGCCGCGATTGGAAGGGGGCGCTTCAGCCTGCGTAGAGCGGCGTCCGCGCGAGGTATTCGAGGACGGCGCGCGGCACGAGGCCGTCGACGGGCTCGCCGGCGCGAAGGCGCGCCCGGATCTCGGTCGAGCTCACCTCCGGCATGGCGATCTGGTGGGCGCCGTGACCAGCGCGCCCGACCACGAGGAGCGGTGCCAGTGCGGGGATGCGAGGACCCTCTCGCCAGCTCGGCACCTGCTCCACCAGGTCGCTGCCGATGATCAACCTCAGCGTGACGTCCGGGTGCGCGCGCTTCAACGCCTCCAGCGTGCGCACGGTGTAGCTGGCGCCGCCGAGGCGCGCCTCGATGTCGCTCACCTCGACTTGCGAGAGCGGCGCGAACGCGAGCTCGGCCATCCGCCGCCGGTGAGGGTAGGGCGCCATGCGCTTGCCGAAGGGGTGCTCGAGCGTCGGCACCACGATCACACGGTCGACCTCGGTCGCGCTCCGCACCCAGGTCGCGGCCAGGACGTGGCCGATGTGCGGCGGATCGAAGCTCCCGCCGAAGATGGCCCAGGCGGTCACGATGCGCGCTCCGTGGAGGTGCCGCAGTCGGCGACGCGGGAGCTCATGAGACGACGTGCATCTTGGTGGTGCGGCGGGCCATCTTCTCGCGGACCAAGGGCAAGCCCGAGGTCTCGAAGAGCGCGATGGACACGCCGCCGTCCTCCTCGACCTCGAGCAGCGCCACGCGGCCCGCCGTGACCGGTCCGGGGGTCAGGAAGTAGCGCGGGCCGAAGCGGCGCAGCTCGGCTTCCTTGCCGTTGCCGTAGACGATGAGCGCCGCGTTGGCGATGTCCTCCTCGTCGAGGACCGACTTGTCGTGCACGGCGAGGATGATGCGGTCGGAGACCATCTCTACGGCCCGCGCCGGCGGCGGCGGGAGCTTGCGGATGGCGGCCAGCCGGCGGAACGAGGCCTCCGCGCCGAGCAGCTCCTCGATCTGCTCCGACGTGCCCTCGCGCGCGAGCTGCACGGCCCGCTCGAGGAAGGCTTCCGTGCTCGGCTCGGCGCCGAAGATCTCTCGCGCCCCCGCCGTGATGACGCGCTCGATGGTGTCGTCGTCCTCACCGAGGTAGATGGCCTGGTCGACGCCGGCATCGCCGAGGAGGAACTCGACCGCTTCCTTGAGCGCGGCCTCGTCACCCTCCGCCGGACCGAGCAGGCCGATGCGCATCGCCCGCCCTTAGCGCCGGCCGCCGCCGGCGCGACGGCGCGCCTCGAAGTGCGCGTCGGAGATCGCGAAGGAGAGCAGCGAGGTGGCTTCGGGGAAGCGGGTGAGCATGCCGAGGCGCGCCCCCGGAATCCGAGGGCAGCTCCCGCTCGCCGCTGAGCTTGGCCAGCGCGGACAGACCGGCGGGCATCGAGCCCGACGCGACCAACGCCGTGCGGTTGCCCCACTCGGAGGCCGCCATCGCGAAGACCCCCGGGTCGTAGCCCGGTCGGCCGGCCATCTCGAAGACCAGCGGCCCGAGCTCGTCTCGCGCTCGCCGCGGGACGTTCTTCGCGATCCGCCGCGCGTCCTCGGCGACCTGCGCCGGATCGGCGCCCGGCGCGACGTGGTTCGGGTCGTACCCGGAGACCAGCCCGCCCATCAGCGCGGCCAGCTCCTGCGGTTGCGCCCGCACCACCACCGAGAGCTGTGCGTGGGCGATCTTGAACGCGCGCACCAGCACGAAGAGCTTCTCGCGGTCGTCGGTGATGCCGAGCAGCTCGCTGCCGATCAGCACGGTGACCGGGTTGCTGTAGACCGGCACACAGACGCGCGGCGCGGCGCTGGTGACGTAGAGCTGTGGATCGGAGATGCCGAACCAGCGGCCGACCTCCAGCGCGATGGGCCGGATCTGCGTGTCCCTCGGGTTGATCTTCTCGGCGCGGTAGGCCCCCACGTCGAAGGGCAGCGAGCGCTCGAGGGCCTCGCCGGCCAGGCGGAAGACGGCCCGGGTGGGGGCCGGGAGCTGCGGCGGGGCCAGGAGCTCGTCGAGCGTCTCCATCGCCGCGCCCGCCTCCAGGCCGGGCGCCGCGCCGCGCGAGTCGACGAGCTTCGACATCTCGATGTCCACGATGCCGAGCGACTGCGCCGCGCTGGCCGCCACCGCCGCCGCGTCCGTGTCGCCGCGCCAGGTCAGCACCTCCACCAACCCGGGCCACGCCGCCGCGTCGCCGAGGTCCGCCTCCAGTGCGTGCCGGAAGTCGTTCACGGCGCGGTTGAGGTGCATGGCCATGGCATTGGCCGCGTTCTGTCGCTGGTAGAAGTCGGCGAACGCCCGCAGCACGGCCAGGTCGGTCGGCGCGTTCTTGCGGGCCTGCTCCAGCACCTGCTCGGCGCGGCGCGCGTCGCCGAGCTGCTCGAAGGTCTGCGAGAGCTTGAGCCGGTGCGCGCGATTGCGCTCGGGGTCGACGTCGAGCCGCGCCAGCTCGGCCAGCATCTCGCCGGCGGCCTGGTGCTGGCCTTCGCGCTCGTGGAGCGTGGCCAGTCGCTCCATGGCCGGCACGTCCTGCGGGAAGAGCTTCAGCACGCGCTTGAACGCGGCCTCCGCCCGGCGCGGATCCGGCATGTGCTGGTCGTAGATGTCGCCCAGCGTGAAGAAGACCCAGCGGAGCTCTTCGCGCTCCTTGCGGATGCGGGCGATGCGGATCAGCACCTCGGCCGCGCCACGCCAGTCCTCGTCCTCGAGCGAGAGGTTCGCCAGCGCACGCAGCGCGTCGATCCGCTCGGGCATCAGCGCCAGCGCCGCCCGCAGCGCCGACTTCGCGTTCGAGAGGTCCCGGAGGTCGGTGTAGAGCTCGGCCTGGGCCACGTAGAGGTCGACCAGCTGCGCCGTGTCTCCGCCGGCCGCCAGCCGCTGCGTGTAGAGCTCGGCCAGCCGTTCGCGGTCGCCGTCGGCCTTCAGGATGGCGCGCAGCCGCTCGAAGAGGTCGCCGTGGGTGACGTCGCGCTCGCTCGCCGCTTCGTAGGCGCGGCGCGCGCGCTCCTTGTTCTGGAGCCGCGTCTCCCAGAGGCGGCCGGCGCGGTCGAAGTACGCGGCGCCGTGCTCGCGCACCTCACTGGCGCGCGCGGCCTGCTCCCACGCCTCCGCTGCCTCTTCCCAATGCTCGGCGCGCTCGCAGGCTTGTGCCAGCGTCGACGACGCGATGGGGTGCTGCGGCGCCGACCTGCTGGCCTCGGCGAGGATCGCCAGCGCGTCCTCCGGCGCCATCAGCTCGGATGCGCGCACCCGCGCCGAGGCCCGCTCGCTGGCCGTCGCCAGGAGCTCGGCCAGGCGTCGCGCGGCGTCGGCAGCGGCTTCGTCCTCTTCCTGCGCGAGGGCTGCCGCCAGGACTCGCGGCGCGAGCCAGAGATCGAGCTCCGCCCGCGGCGCGGCGCCCACCAACATCGCGTCCGCGACCTCGCCGGAGGCCTCCGGGTCGGCCAGGCGCAGCCGGCGGGCCAGGCGCACGTGCGAGGTGACGTCCGGTCCCTCTTGGACGTGCTCGGCCATTCGCTCGACCACTTCGGCCGCGTCCTCCGTGCGGCCATGCTCGGCGAAGTAGCGCTGGAGAGCACGCAAGCTCGGCAGGTGGCCGGGGGCGGTCTCCAGGATCGACTGGAGCGAGAGCACCGCGCTCGCCGGATCCTTGCGCTCGTGCTGGTCCAGGTCGGCCAGACGCTCGAGCGCGAGGACCCGCCGCTCCTCCGTCTCCGCTTCCTTGACGGCCGCGAAGCGGCGCTCCGCCACGCGGGCGACCTGGTCCGCCGCGATCTCGGCCCGGTCGAGCCCGAAGCGCACGCTGGGATCCTCCGGGTGCGTCTCGGCGATCGCCCGATACTGCGCCGCGGCGGCGGCGGGATCGCCGGCGTCCTCGTAGGCGCCCGCGGCCTGGAGGCGGAACACGCGGGCGAGGATGGGGGAGGCGCTCTCGGCGCTGGCGGCGAGCATCGCGGCCCGGTCGGCTGGAGCCGTGCCGTTGGCCGAGCGCATGATCAGGCTCTGCAGGATGGCGTCGTCCGGCGCGAGCGCGCGCGCTTGCTCGAGGAGCCCGCCCGCGCCGTCCGGGTCGGCGTGGGCGCGCAACAGGGCTCCGCGGACGAGGTGGCCGGCGGCGTCGATGGGATCGGCCGCGGTCTCGGCGAGCTGCTCGTGGACGTCGCCGAGCGTGAGCGGGTCGCCGACCTCGGTGGCCAGCGGCTTGAGCAACCACGCGGCCGGCCCGTACCCCGGCACGGCGTCGAGCGCGCGGCGGTACGCTCCGAGCGCGTCGCCGCCGCTCTGCGCCAGCACCCGACCGGCTTCGGTGGCCGCGTAGGCGGCGCGCTCACCGGAAGCGACCGACGACTCCTCCAGCCAGAGCGCTGCGGTGGTCGTCGGGTCGCGCTGCAGCGCCAGTCGGCCCAGCGGGCGGAGGACCAGCGGGTTGCCCGGGACCAGGGCCCTCGCTTCGGACAGGAGCGCCTCGGCGCTCTCGAGGTCGTTGCGTTCGATGGCCCGCTCGGCCAGCGCGAGGAGGGATCCCACGCGGCGCTCCGGCGGCATCCGGTCCGCCTGGCGTCGCAGGGCGGCGTCGATCGCCTCGTCCTCGCCCTGCGCGGCGGCGACGTCGAGCGCGAGCACGTCGGCGGTCACCAGCGCGTTGCCCTCGGAGGCGGCCGCGCCCAAGAGCTCGCGCTCGCGTTCGAGCGCGCCGGGATCCGACGCGACCCGCGCCGCCGCAGCCAGCGCGCCGCCGGCCTCCACCGACTCGACGAGGCGGGACACGTCGCCTGCGCGCCGTGCGATGATCTCGCGCACGACGCGGATGGTGCCGAGGCTTCCGTCGGCCAGCGATGCGTCCCGCAGGGCCGCCTCGGCGCCGTCGATGTCACCTCCCGCCGCCAGCGCCTCCGCCTTGCGGACGAGGGCCAACGCGCGGTCTGTGCCTCCGGCCGCGCTCGCCCACGCGCTCAGCGCGTCGAGCTCCGTCTGGCGGTCGGCGGTGTTCGCCGCCGCTTCTGCCCGCGCTTGGAGCGGGAGCACGCCCGTCGCGTCGGCGAGGAGGGAGACGCCGCGCGCCGCATCGCCGGCGAGGAGGGTGGCCACCCGGCTGGCTCGCGTGAGGACGGCTTCGCGGCTGGGGCCGCTCAGGTGCTCGGCGAGGCGCGCGAGGGCGTCCACCGCCGCGGTGGGATCTCCGTCGGCTCGGCTGGCGGTGCGGGCCAGCCCGGCGAGGGCGTCCAGCGCCTTCGGGTCGAGCGCCGCGGCCTCGCCGAAGAGGCTACGGGCGCGGGCCGTGTCGCCCGCGCGCTCCACGTGGCGGGCCAGCAGGACCTTGACCGCGGCGCGCGCCCGTTCGTCGTCCCAGGCGTCCGCCGCCGGCGCCAATGCGTCGAGCGCGCCGTCCACGTTGTTCTGGGCCAGGCGCGCTTCCATGGTCAGCAGACGCGCGCTCAGCGACTCGGGGTCCAGCTCGAGCGCGCGGGCCGCGGCGCGCTCGGCTGCGGCGGCGTCGCCCCGGCGGGTGAGCGCAATCTCGGCGAGGCCGGTCAACGCCAACCCCCGCTCGCGGGTGGACAGGTCGAGCTGCGCCTCCTTGGCGAAGAGCTCGGCCAGGTCGTCCCAGGCACCCCGCGCCATGGCGTCCCGGCGCAGCGCGCGCAGCGCGACCACGTCCGCCGGATCGGCCTCGATCGCGCTCCGGTAGAGCTCGCGCGCACCGTCCGCATCGCCGAGCTGTTCGGCTAGCTCTGCGGCACTGACGAGCAGGCGGGCCCGGATGCCGCCGTCGCGGGACTCGGCCAGGGACATGAGAAGCCGGCGGCGCAGGCGCAGCGCCTCGGCCCCACCGTCCACCATCGGGAAGCTCTCGTCCCGGGGCTTGCGCGAGCGGACGGAGCGCCGCGCCGCCATCGCGCCTCGGTCCTGCTCGGCCTGGCGCTGCTGCTCGGCCTCGGCCGCTTCGATCGCCTCCCAGTCCTCGTCGCTCCACTCGTCGTCGTCCTCGGCGGAGGCGTCGACGATGAGCTCGTCTCCGTCGTCCTCGGAGGCCTCGATGACGAGCTCGTCGTCATCGTCGTCGGAGCCGGTGAGCAGCGCGTCGAGCTCGTCGTCCGGAGCGTCGACCGCGTCGTCGCTCGGCGCGAGCTCGACCATCTCGCCGATGGCCGCGTCGAGCTCGGCCGCCATGTCGTCGGCGGGCGGGGACAGCTCGAACTCGGCCGCGGCGTCTTCGGACTGGATCTCGGCCGCGGCGTCTTCGGACTGGATCTCGGCCGCGGCGTCTTCGGACTGGATCTCGGCCGCGTCGTCTTCGGACTGGATCTCGGCCGCGGCGTCTTCGGTCGAGGGGGCCAGCTCGGCCTCGCCGCCGGCGTCCTCTCGCTCCGCGCCCCCCGCGTCGTCGCCTGCGCTCGCGGTGTCGAGCGCCGCCTCGGCGGGCTCCCGTGCCTCGTCCGCCTCGGTCTCCAGCGCGGGCTCGGGGGCATCCGCGGCCGGCTCGGAGCTCTCGACCAGAGCTCGTTCGTCGCCGCGCTCGTCGTCCGCCGCGACCGGCTCGTCCTGCGCGAGCGCGAGCGCGTCGATTCCGTCCTCGTCCGCGATCGGGGCATCCGCCGTGGCGCGCGTCTCGAGGTCGGCTTCCGGCGCGAGCGCATCGACTTCGGACGCTGCGTCGGTGGCGCTCACCGGGGCCGCAGCGTCGGCGTCGGGTGGCGCATCGGCCTTCGCGCGGGTCTCGGGCGTCGTGGTCTCGGCGGGGATCGCCTTCGCGTTCTCGAGGCGGTTGGCGGTCTCGGTGGCCTTCTCCACCTCGACGCTCGCGCTCGGCTCCAAATCCGCGAAGTCGAGCTCCGGAAGCTCCTCGCTCGGCGCCGGCGGGGCGACGGGGCGCTGCGGCGGCGGAACGGGCTTGCCCGGTCGGGGCAGCGGCACGGAGGGGCCGCCCGCCTTCGCACCCGGTGCCTTGGCGCCGCCGGGGCGCGGGATCGACGGCAGCGGCGGCCTCGGGATCGCGGGCCGCGCGCCCGGCTTCGGGATGCTGGGGCGCGGTACGGACGGACGCCCGCCCGGACGCGGCACGCTTCCCAGCCCGCGCGGCGGAGGCACGGGCGGGCGCGGAATCTTCCCCAGCGCGCCGGGTCGCGGCACGGGCGCTCGGGGCTTCGCGATCGCCGGGGCGTCGTCCTCCGGGCTCGGAACGTCCGGCTTCTTTCCTTCGTCGAGGAGGCGCTCGGGGGTGACCGCGATGCGAGTCTGCTCGTCTTCGTCGTCGAAGAGCTCCGGCGTGGTCGCAATCCGGGTCACTTCGCCTTCGTCGTCGAGGAGGCCCTCGGGAACGGAGGCGATGCGAGTCTTCGGGAGCGGCTCGTCGTCGTCGGAGCTCTCCGCCGGGCGCATTTTCTCGTCGTCGAGGCCCTCGGGGACGGAGGCGATGCGAGTCTTCGGGAGCGGCTCGTCGTCGTCGGAGCTCTCCGCCGTGCGCATTTTCTCGTCGTCGAGGAGCTCGGGGACGGAGGCGATGCGAGTCTTCGGGAGCGGCTCGTCGTCGTCGGAGCTCTCCGCCGTGCGCATTTTCTCGTCGTCGAGGAGCTCGGGACGGAGGCGATGCGAGTCTTCGGGAGCGGCTCGTCGTCGTCGGAGTCCTCGGGCGTCGCCGGGGATAGCGGCGCGGCGATGCGGGTCTCCTCGTCGTCGTCGTCGTCGTCGAAGTCGAAGAGCGCCGGGGGACGGGACGGGAAGCTCGCCACCACGTCGTCGTCGTCGAAGCGCGACGTCGGTCGGACCGGGCCCGCCCCGGCCGCACCGCCCACCGGCGTGGCGCCCTGGGGCGGCCTGGCCGGCGCGTCGGCCGTCGGCAGCGCCTGATCGTAGGCGCGCGTGTCCTGATCCATGCCGTCGAGCAGGCCGTCGAGGTCCAGGTCCACCGGCGCCGGCTCGTTCGGCGGCGGCGGCCGGGTCGGCTGTTCGTTGCGCCGCGACGTCTGGTCGACCAGCGACGCGATCAGCTCCTGCGGGATGGACGCGATGCGGGTCGACTCCGCGAGTTCGTCGTCCTCGTCGTCGCCGATCAACGCGAAGTCGTCGACCGACGGGGGCCGGGGGGCCGGTCGCGGCGGCTTGGGCGGGGCCGGACGTCGCGCGAACGTGTCGTTGGGCGATGGCGGCCGATAGAGCGGCCTCGACACCGGGGGCTTGGTCGTCTGTGGCATCGGCGGGCTCTTGGCCTGCGCCGTGCTCTCGAGGTCGTCTTCCCAGTCGTCGAGCGCGTCGTCCCACTCGGAGATCGACCAGCTCGACGTCGTTCGACGAGGTCTCGTTGTCGTCGTTGCCGCTCACGTGGAGAGACCCAGCTTCTGCCGGAGCGCGAGCGCCTCCGGCGACAACCAGAAGGTCAACATGTCACGCCCCTCGATGGACGCGAGCACGATCTCGGGGGTGGGCGTTTCGCCGATCAACGCCGCCAGCACGGCTGCGAGATCACCCGAGAGGAGCAGGCCGGCGCGGTTCGCGCTGCGATGCACGAGCTGCGCCCAGGCGTCGATGATCCGGCCGTCGCCCAGCCCGCGGGCAGCGTCCGGGACGGCCTTGCGGACCCTGCGCGGCATCGCCTTGTAGATGCGCCGGGTGGTCTCGGCCATGCCCGCCCGGCCCTCGCCGGCGGCGAGCGTGCTCTCGGCGGCGGCCGCCGCGCCGTAGAGGGCGGTCGCCGCGCTGGCCGGGTCGCGGCGCAGGAAGGGCGCGACGCCGAGGCGGAGCCCGACCGCGAGGCGTCCGACCAAGAAGCGCTGCAGCGGAGTCAGGGGGCTCTGGACATCCCGTCCCACGACGAACGCCGGCCGGCCTTTGTAGTAGGGCATGAGATTCGATCCGCGCCGGGTCGTCACCGCCTTGCCAGACGTCGGGTTCAGGCGCGCCGAGCATCGCAGCGAGCACCGCGATTCTCGGATCGAAGCGGATGCCCGTCGTCCAGGCGGTCACCGCGGCCGAGGCCGAAGCTGCCGGGCTCCAGACCGTCCGCCTCCGCGACCGCTTCGGCCACCAGCGTGGCCAGCGATTGAACCGGCTCGCCGTCCCCGGGCGCGCGCACTCGACCGAAGAGCCCGTCGTCCAGCGAGGCACCGCCCTTGGGCCGCGCGAAGAGCTGCGTGTGGTCCTGGTAGGCGTCCAGCTCGTCTTGCTCCGCCCGCCCGAGCCCGACGAGCGCGGCGAGCGCCACGGCGTCCAGACCGCCGTCCTCGCGCCACGCCGCGGCCCGGCGCAGCTTGCGCAGGAGCTCCGCGTTCGTCGGGTCGTAATCGAGACCCTCCCGGACCGCGTCCTCGAAACGCCGGCTCAGCTCCATCCGGCCCGCCGCGTCGAGCAGCTCCGCCATCGCTTCGCCGGCCTCGACGTCGGTCGGCACCGCCTCCAGCGCCCGCCCGAACGCGGCCACGGCGGCGTCCGTGTCGCCGCGGCGTGCGGCGTGGATCGCCCCGGCGCGCCGTTCGATCCGCGCGACGGTCTCGGGCGAGCTGGCCTCCATCGCGGCTGCCATGAGCGCGGCGGCCGCTTCGTCCCACCGCTCGAGCTGTTCGGCGAGCTTCGCGATGCGCTCGTGGATGGTGCGGTCGGCCAGACCGTCCTCGGCCAGCCCGGTGAGCTCTTCGAGCGCTCCCGCGCCGTCGTCGAGCTTGTTCTGGAGGAAGTCCGCTGCGCCGAGGCGCGCGATGCGGCGCTGGCTGTCCGGCACATCCTCTGCGCCGGCCAGCGTGCGCAGCGCCTCCACCGCGCCGGCCCAGTCCTCCTTCTGCACCTGGATCTCGACCAGGAGCGCGAGGCCACCGAGGTGCTCGCCCTCCAGCATCAGGAGGTTGTCGAGGGTGGCCAGCGCCTCCTCGCGCATGCCCAGCGAGCGGAAGAGCCGCGCCTGCTCGTAGAAGAGCTTGCCGAGCTCCTCCGGGTCGTCGACCAGCTCGATGCGCGCGCTGACCAACTCGAGCAGCCCGCCGTCGTCCTCCCGCTCCGCGAGGAGATCGTGCAGCCTCCCGTAGGCGATCGGGCGGCGGGCGTCGATCGCCAGCGCGCGCCGCAGGCGCCGCTCCGCGCGGTCGTCTTGATGCAGCGCGTCCATCAGGGTCGCTGCCGACTCCTCGAGCAGCATCGCCGTCAGCTCCGGGTCTTCGACCAGGTGCGCGAGTCGGTCGCAGGCTTCGACCAGCACGTCCCAGGCCTCCGCGTCGCGGGCGCACACGCGGATCGTCTCCCAGCTCGCGAGGTCGTCCGGTTCCTTCGCGGCCACTCTGAGCAGCGCTTCGAGCGCTTCGCGCGAGCGGCCCGCCGCAGCGAGCGCCCGCCCGCGCGCGGACTCCATGGCCAGCATTCCCGCTGCGCCAGCGTGCGCGAGCCAGCTCCCGAGCGCGTCCGCGCGCCCGTCCGGGTCGTCGCCGGCGGAGAGCGTCTCGTCGAGGGCCACCGCCGCGGCCAGCGAGTCGGGGGCCACCGCCATCACCTCGTGGGCCAGGATCACGCCGTCGTCGATCCCCTCCTCACCTCTGGCGACCACGTTCGTCCGCAGTCCGTGGAGGAGCATCTGCGCGGCGGCGTCGGGGTCCTCGGTGGCGCTCCCGAGCCCGAGCCAGGCGTCGGCCCGTTCCGCACCGCGATCGGCGGCGCCCGCCATCAGCCGGAGCTTGGCCAGGTGCCCGAATCGGTCCCGCGGAGCGCGCTCCTTCAACTCGGCGAGCCGCGTGGCGGCGATCTCCGCATCCTGCTCGAGCGCCGCGCCGGCCGCCCAGCGCAAGAGCGGCCCGCGCTCCTCGTCGTCGGCGCGCGCGAGCAGCCGCTCCATCGCGGCCATCCGCGCCGCCGCGTCTCCCTCGGTCGCAGGCAGGAGCACCAGATCGACCGCCGCGTGCAGCGAGACCGCCTCGCCCTCGAGCGCGGTGCCGAGCGGCGAGAGCGCGAGCTCCGCCTTGCCTTCGACCAGGTCGTAGTGCTCGCCCAGCGCGAGGGTGTGCCGCCCCGGCTCTCCGCTGGCGACCTCCCGCTCGCTCAGCGCCTCGAGCGCGCGCAGCAGGAGCGCACGGTCCTTTCGGTTCTCCGCCAGGCGCTTGATGGCCAGGGGCGGCGCGAGGGACGTCGGGTCGCGGTCCGCGGCCTCCTCGTAGGTCTGGACGGCCTTGTCGACCTCGTCTGCGGCCTCGGCTTCGGCGCCGGCGAGCAGGAGCCGCGCTTCGGCGGCCCGCGGTGCGTCCGACGCCTCCGCCGCCTCCTTGAGCAGGCGCATCAGCTCGTCGGCATCGCCCCGGGCGCGCAGCACTTCTTCGAGCAGCGCGACGGCGTAGGGGTGCGAGGGAGAGCGGGCCAGCGCCTTGCGGAGTGTCTCCACCGCGTCGTCGACGTGCCCCGCGCGCATCTGCAGGCGGGCGGCTGCGCAGAGGTGGGCGGCGGCGGTCTCGTCGTCGCCGGCCCGCTCGGCCAGCGCCACGTGGGCGTGGGCACCGAGATCCGCGTTACCGCCGATCGCGCCCTGGAGGCGCGCGAGGTCGGCGGCCCAGGTCGCCGTGACCTCGTCACCCAGCGCGCGCTCGAGCGCCGTGTCGGCCGCCTGGTCGTCCTCGAGCAGCAGGCGCAGGATCTCGTGGACGTCGCGGGCGACCGCGCTGCGCTCTTCGGGGTCCAGGTCGCGCTGGAGGAGCGCCTCTGCGGCGGCGCGGGCGCCGGGCGCGTCGCCGAGGCGGAGCGCTGCGCCGTACATCTCGCGGATGACGGGCGTCGGCTCGGCGGCGGAGGCCCGGGCCTTCTCGAAGAGGGGTCGCGCCCGAGCGAAGTCCTTCGTGCCCTCGGCGGCGAGCTGCGCGGCTTCCCAAGCTCGCTGTGCGAGGGCCGCGCCCTCGCTCTTCTCGGCGCGGGCCTCGAGGTAGGCCAGCGCCTCCTCGTCACTGCGCCCGCGCAGCAGATCCTCGAGCATCGCCGCCGCCGCCGCGGAAGCCGGATTGGCGCCGAGCGCTTCTCGCATCTCGGCCAACGCCGTCTCGGCTTCGCCCTGCGCGAGCGCCCGTTCCGCCAGGCGGAACCGCAGCGCCGCCGCCGCCGCGCCCTCCACGCCGGCGTCGAGGAGCGCCTGCGCTTGCTCCGCCGCGGCCTCGAGATCGCCCGTCAGCTCGCAGGTGAGCATGTGCTCGTAGCGAAGGACCGCATCGTCCGGGCGGAGGGCGAGCGCCGACTCGTAGTCGCGGCGCGCACCCGCGGCGTCGGAGAGCACCGTGACGCGCGCCCGCGCGGCCTCCCGGAAGAGCGCCGCCGCCTCGGCCGACGCCCGGGCCTGATCGGCGAAGCGCTGCACGGAGAAGGCGCCGGAGGCCTGCCCCTGATCCTCGCCCCGGGCCTCTGCAGACGCGAGCTTGGCCCGCCCCTCGAGCGCCACGATGCGCTCCGGATGACGGCCGGCGCGGCGCGCGACCCGCTCGAGCTGCTCGAGGACGCGCCAGCGCGCCGCGGGCGTGCTGACGGCGGCGCGGAGGACGGAGAGCGCGGCGTCGACGTCGCCTTCGTCCTCGCTGAAGCGGGCCACCTCGATGCGCAGCAGGGTCGCCAGCACCGGATCGTGCACGAGCTCGGCCCGCTGCGCGATGACCTCGGTCGCCGCCGCGCGGTCCCCCTCCGACAGGAGCTGATGCTCCAGCAGGAGGGCGATGTCCTGGGCCTCGCCGGCCTGCTGAAACGCCGTCTCCAGGAGCGAGCGGGCCTCCGCCGGCTCTCCCAGCTGGTCCGCCATCAGCACTGCGCGATCCGCCAGCGCCGAAGCGGCCTCGCGCGGCGTGGTCGCGCCCCGCGCCTCCGCGTCGTAGAGGCGGGCGAGGTTCTTGATCGAGCGGCGTCGCTCGAAGATCGAGACCAACGCGATGAGCGGCGGCCGGAACGCCGGGTCGAGGTTGTAGGCCCCGAGGTACTCCCGGACGGCCTGGGCCTCGTTGGCGAGCGCCCGCTCCGTCAGGTGGCCGATCTCGTACTGGAGCACCGCCTGTCGTCCGCGATCGGGGCTCGCCTCCTGTTCGGCGCGCAGCGTTTCGATGCGAGCCTCGGGCGAGTCGGGGACGGGGGAGGGGCGTTGGGGGTGCGGGGCGCGGTGGTGGTCATGAATCGACGGAGGCGGTCCGCGTCTTCCGCAGCAGCCTCGCAGACCGTAGGTGGGCACAGACTATAGCGGTCGGACCACCGTTTTTGAACCGAAAGCGGCGGGCGTCGACGGCGGGACTGCGACCCGCGAGCGTGGCATCCAGCCACGGGTCTCCTGGTTGCGCACGCGATCGTGGTGCTCCGCCCGGCGCGCTGCGATGATCCTGCTCGTCCCGCGACGACGATGAGCCGACTTCTCTCCATCCTGGAACGGTTCTGGCGGGCGCCTTTCGCGCCGGCGGCGGTCGTGCTCGCGGCGACCTGGGCCGTGCTGTGGCTGGGCCATCCACCGGCGTTCCTCCACAGCGACACCCACGAGGATCTGCTCCTCGCGCGAGCGTGCATCGAGGACGGCCGCTGCGCGACGGCCGGGGCGAGCACCACCATGCCCGGCGTCGAGCAGGGCGCGTTGTGGATCAGCCTGCTCGCGGTGTGGCGTGCGGCCGGGCTCTCCATCGCCGCCATCCAGGCGCTCGTCTTCCTGCTCGCGGCCGTCTCGGTCGCGCTGCTCTTCGCCTACCTCCGCCCGCGCTCGCCGCGCCTCGCGTGGGCCACCGCGGCGCTGACGGCGCTGGCGTGGCTCTACGGCGGGTCGCTGAGCGTGCTGTGGAACCCGTCGCTGACGCCGCTGCCCGCAGCGCTCCTCTTCGTCGTCGGCCTCGACCACGCCGAGCGGGGACGCTGGTGGGGCCCGCTCTCGCTCGGCTTGGCGCTCGGCCTCACGGTGGAGACGCACCCGGTGGCCGTGTTGTTGGCGCCGGGCGCGCTCGTGCTCGCGGGCGCGTCGTGCCGGAGCCGACTCTGGGCGTTCTTGGCGCCGGTCGTCGCCGCTGCCCTCGCGTTCGGGCTCTACGCGGGGATCTCGCCCGCTGCGGCGCTCGCCAACGCGCGGGCGGCGGTCGGGGCGGCCGGGGTGCTGCTCCCGGTCGGCGCGCTCGTCCTGGTGGGGACGGCGGGGCTCTCGCAGCCGTGGCTTCGCCGCGCGAGTGAGTCACGGCGCACGTTGATCGCGGCCGCGGCGCTGGCGCTCCCGGTCCTCGTCGCCGTCGCGGCCCGGCGCATCGTCTCGGATCAGGCTCCGCTCGGCCCGCGCTACGTGGCGCCCGCGATCGCCCCGCTCGCGTATCTGATCGGCAGGGGCGCCGATCGTCTGCTCGCTCGCCGCCCGGCCGCGGCGACCCTCTCCCTCGCGGCTCTGGTGGCGGCGCTCTGGCCGGCCTTTCACGCTCGTGTCGACGAGCGCACGCTCTCGGGCGTCGAGGCGGTCGAGAGGTCGTTCCGCCGTCGCGGCGTGACCCTCGACGAGGCTTACGCGCGTGTGTCCGGGCCGGCGTGCCGCGAGGTCCTCGGTGGGCTGGCCGCGCTCGGGCTCCCCTTCGGCGGCCCGCTCCAGGAGCTCTCCCACGAGAGCGTGGTGGTCGGCATGGCGAACGAGATCGAGCGAGCCGGTGGAGACCCCGCGCGCTTCGGGCGAGGACGGTGGGAAGTGCTCTCGGCGCAGGGCGGCGACGTGGTGGTCGGCGAGCTCGACGCCTGGATCGACCGCCGCCGCTTCTCGGCCTGCGTGTTCACCGACGCCGGCGGCGATCCGATCTGCATCGAGCGGGACATGCGCGCCGGCGTGAAGGCCCTGATGGGGCCCGAGCTGATGTTGGCGCGGCTCTCCGAGCCCTACGTGGAGTGGCGCGACGATCCGCACGCCGGCGGGCTCGCCGAGCGCGTGGTCTATCGCCTGCCCGTCCGGGTGCCGCCCGGCGCCGGAACGCGGACCCTGAGCATTCCCGTCGTGGGCCGCTACGAGTGCCACCGGACCCGCTTCGTGGCGTTCGAGGGGGTGCCGGTCACGGGCGCGCTGCCGTCGACGACGGTCTCCGTCCGAAGCACCGACTCCTGGCAGGAGGGGACCGCCGTCGTGGAGGCCGAGCGCGGGTCCTGCGGCTACCTCGACGTCTTCCCACCCTGCACGTCCGAGATTGCCGAGGACGACGAGCCCGCCATGCGGCGCGTGCTCGAGCATTGAGCGTCCGTCGAAACATCGTCGGGCGGACCGACGCCGATCCCGTGCCGTCCGCCGGGTGCGCTTCGCCACGACTCCTCGCGGCGCCATCCTTCCGCGGCGCGGCTCAGGACGCGGCTCGGCGCCTCCGGACCAGCCCGAGCGCGGCCCCCGCGAGCGCCAGGCCCGCGAGCGCGACCGAGATTCAGAGGGCTCGCGCGCTGGTGGGGCGCGAAGAGGTGCGACTCGCGCGGGCTCGGCCCTTCCCAGAAGTCGCCGCGGTCGTTCACGCGCAGCGCGCGCATCAAGGTGGCGCGTGCGGCCTGGCTCCTCGGGTCGCCCTCTTGGATCACCGCGAAGCTCGGAGACGAAACGGCGCCTTCCGGGGCGTTGCTCGGGTGCTCCAGCGTGAGGCTCGCGAGGCCCTCGTCCGAGCGCATGATCGCCCGGATCCGCGTCGGCTCGAGCTCCACCGAGTCGAGCGTCCAGCCGGGCGCCACCCGCTCGCCCAGGCCGTAGGGTGCGAAGAGGGCCATCACCTCGTCTTCGCGGCCGGGGCCGATGACGGGAGCCTGCGCCGCCGCGGCCGACGCGACGAGCGCGGTGCCGAGCAGCGCGGAGAGCACCCACGTCGGTGTCGCGTTCACCCGAGGGACTCTACTCTGCGCCGCGCGCCTCGGCCCTTCGCCACTCTGCGGCACATCATGCGTGGAGAGCCCGGCGGACCGCGAGGCAGCATCCGCCGCGACCGGGGGCCGTCGAAGGGTGGCTGACGCTCCGGACGGACGAGGGACCCGTCGCGCTCAGTGCGCGTCGAGCCAGCGCGTGGCGTGCTCGACGCCGTCTGCGAGCGCGAAGGCGTGGCAGGTCGCGAGCCCGATTCGGCCATTCTCGCAGGCCGGCGTCGAGGCGAAGGCGTCGCCGATCGTGGCGAAGCGGCTCGCGTCGTAGGCGGGCTGGCTCCATCGCACCCACACACGCTCTCCGTCGGCCTCGATGGGCGCCGCGTGGCTCACCCGTGGTGGCGGCCGCGTCGTCTCGTGCTCGGCGAGATGGAACGCGGTGCAGGAGCCGAAGCCGCACCCGATCAGCGCGACCTTGGCTCCGAGCGCTCGCAGCCGGCCGAGGGGGCCGAGGGCACCGAGGGGGTCGTCGAGCGGATGCGCCGCCGTCACGGCGGCCGCGTGCGCGCCCCACGCACAGAACGAGCTCTGGGGATGCCCGGTCCGCAGCACGCCGCGGACGGAACGGAAGGTCTCGGCGACCACCCCGATGCCGAAGGTGCGCGCGCGGTCGGCTCGCCAGGCCGGCATGGACTCGCGGATGATCGGCCACCACGCCGTCGACACCGGCGGGTTCGTCCACGACGCGGGATCCGAGTAGTCGGCGCTGAACGCCGGCATCACCAGCGTGCCCGTCTCGGTCAGCGCGTCGAAGAGAGCCTCGATCACGCCGATCGCACCGCCGACGACCATCGCGTCCGAGATCGACGAGAGCGAGGTGTGCGCCAGCACCGTGTCGCCCGCGCCCACGCCCACGGCGCGGAGGCCCTCCGCGATCTCCTCGGACGTGACCGGGAGTGACATCGCGCGCTCAGCCGAGCGGACCGATCGCCTCTTCGGCGGCGGCCACGAGCGCGCCCGAGCCGACCAGCGCCGCCACCGCCTCGATGTCGCGGTAGAGCGGCCGGTCCTCGGTCAGGGTGGGGATCTGCTCGCGGAGCCGGGCGTGGGCGGCGCGGACCCCGACCCCCGGCGTGAGCGGCGCCCTCAGATCGATCCCCTGGCCGGCGACCAGCGCCTCGATCGCCAGCACGGTGCGGACGTGCTCGGCGATCTGGGCGCACTTGCGCGCGGAGATGCTGCCCATCGAGACGTGGTCTTCCTTGCCGGCCGAGGACGGGATCGAGTCCACGCTCGAGGGATGGCAGAGCACCTTGTTCTCGCTGACCAGCGCCGCTGCGGTCACCTGCGCCATCATGAAGCCCGAGTCGAGGCCGGAGCGGGGCGCCAAGAAGGGCGGCAGCCCGCTCGACATCGCGGGGTTCACGAGCTGCTCGATCCTCCGCTCGGCCACGTTGGCCAGCTCGGCGATGCCGATCGCGGCCGTGTCCAGCGCGATCGCCAGCGGCTGGCCGTGGAAGTTGCCGCCGCTGATGATGTCGCCCTCGTCGGCGAAGACGAGCGGGTTGTCGGTGGCGGCCACGATCTCTCGCTCGAGCACCTGCCGAGCCCACGCCAGCGCGTCGCGCGTGGCGCCGTGTACCTGCGGCATGCAGCGCAGCGAGTAGGGATCCTGCACCTTCTTGCAGTCCCGATGGCTCTCCATGATCTCGCTGTCCGTGAGGATCGCCCGCAGGTTGGCGGCGCTCTTCGCCTGACCAGGATGGGGGCGGACCGAGGCGATGCGCGGGTCGAAGGGACGGCGGCTGCCCTGCAGTGCCTCCAGGCTCATGGCGCCGATCAGATCCGCGTGCCGGCAGAGCGCCTCGCCTTGCACCACCGCCAGCGCGCCGACGGCCAGGATGAGCTGCGTCCCGTTGATCAGCGCCAGCCCCTCCTTGGCTTCGAGTCGGAGCGGCGAGAGCTCTGCCTTCGCCAGCGCCTCCGCGCCCGGCATCGTCTCGCCGCCGTGCTCCGCCTCGCCTTCGCCGATCAGCACCAGCGCCAGGTGCGCCAGCGGCGCCAGGTCGCCGCTCGCGCCGACCGATCCCTGCGCGGGGATGCACGGGTGTACGCCGCGCTCCAGCATCGCGACCAGGAGGTCGACGATCTCGGGGCGCGCGCCGGAGCAGCCGAGGGCGATGGTCTGCGCCCGCAGCGCGATCATCGCGCGCACCACGGGCGTGGGCAGCAGCGGGCCGACGCCGCAGGCGTGGCTGCGGACGAGGTTGCGCTGCAGCATGCGGATTCTGATCGGCGGCGATGCGCGTCTCGGCCAGCGCGCCGAAGCCCGTGTTCACACCGTAGACGTTGGGCGCGTCGTCGCCGGCCTCGGCCAGCGCGTCCACCACGCGTCGGGCGCGCTCCACCCGAGCCCGCGCTTCGGGCGGGAATGCCACCCGCGCTTCGGCGCGGGCGACGAGGGCGAGGTCGTCGAGCGTCCAGGCTTCGCCGAGTTGGATCTCCATGGGCCGGCGAACATGCCTCAGCGCATCGCCGGCGGCAATCGCGGGCCGAAGACGACCTCGCGGGCGCGTCGTAGGACGGAAACGCGAGACGGGGAGAGCGCCGCGCGCCCTCCCCGCCGTGAATGCTCGAAAACGGATCCGAGGATCAGCCCGCGAGCTGCTTGTTCGCGTGGTCCCAGTTGATGAGGTTCCACCACGCCTCGATGTACTTCGGGCGCGCGTTCCGATAGTCGACGTAGTAGGCGTGCTCCCACACGTCGCAGGTGAGGATCGGCTTCTTGTTCTGCGTGAGCGGGTTGCCCGCGTCGTGCAGGTCGATGATCTCGAGCTTGTCGCCGTCCTTGACCAGCCAGCCCCAGCCGGAGCCGAAGTGGCCGCCGGCGACGGCGCTGAACTTCGTCTTGAAGTCCGAGAACGAGCCGAAGCTCTTCTTGATGGCGTCGGCGATCGCGCCCGTGGGCTCGCCGCCGCCGTTCGGGCTCATGCTCTGCCAGTAGAAGGTGTGGTTCCACACCTGCGCCGCGTTGTTGAACACGCCGCCCTTGGCCGTCGTGATGATGTCCTCGAGGCTCTTGCCGCCCAGCGACGGGTCCTTCTCGACCGCGGCGTTGAGCTTGGTCACGTAGCCTGCGTGGTGCTTTCCGTAGTGGTACTCGAGGGTCTCCGCCGAGATGTGCGGCTGGAGTGCGTCCTTCGAGTACGGGAGCTCGGGTAGGGTGAATGCCATGATGTCGTTTCCTCCCGCCGCGTCGCCACGTCCTCCGACGCGTTCGCGGCCCTTGGCTTGATCGATTGGCCCGGGTTCGCCTCGGTGCCCTCCCGCTGTGCGGGCCGCCACTCTAGGGCCCTCACCCGGTGCCGTAAAGAGCCGACGCTATTCAGGTCCGAGGCGGGCCTCGACAAGGGCTCCGTTCCGTTTTACGACTTGACAGGCCACGGCGTGCTCGCAGCCGACTCGGGCGAGCGGCTGGCGATTCGAGGCGAGAGAATCGCAGCCTCTCGCAGGTTCGGTGCTTTTATCTCGTTTACAAACGTCTCCCTCGCGAGGGCCGCAGGGTCAGAGCCGATGAAGGATACCCACGAGCACTTCGGACGGCGCCTTCGGGAGCTGCGCCTCGAGCGGGGCCTGCAGCAGGGCGAGGTCGCGCGGCGGCTGGGCGTGTCGGCGGCGTATCTCAGCCTGATCGAGAAGGGCAAGCGCGCGGTGCAGCTCCCTCTGCTCTTCTCGGCGCTGGAGATCTACGGGCTCGGCGTCGAGGAGTTCATGGCCAGTCTCGGCGAGCCGCGGGTCGACGAGGGGCTGGCGCGGCTTCTCGACGAGCCGCTCTTGAAGACGCTGAACCTCAGCCGCGACGAACTGGCCAGCCTCGGCGCGGAGCCGAAGGTCGCCACCACCATCACCGCGCTCTTCAACCTCTACAAGAACACCCGCGTGCAGCTCGATCACCTGCTGGCGGACCTGGCGCGCCGCGAGCGGGACGACGCGCAGCGCGGGGGCGAGCTGGCATTCGACTACAGCCCCTTCGACGAAGTCACCGACTTCCTGGAGAGCCACGGCAACTACTTCCCGCGCCTCGAGGAGCGGGCGGAGGCCTTCCGGCGAGAGGTCGCCCTCGGCGAGCGATCCACGAGCGACGAGCTGGTGCGCGCGCTGCGAGACGCACTCGACGTCGAGGTGACCCTGGTCGGCGGCAGCTCCACCAGCTCGGTGATCCGCCGCTTCGATCCCGCGCGCGGTGTGCTGCGCCTGAGCGCGGACATGGCCGAGCACCGCCGCAAGTTCCAGCTCGCGCACACCATCGGGCTGCGGCTCATCGACGAAGAGGGGCTCGATCGCGAGATTGTCGGCGCCCGCCGCGCGCGGCACTCGGAGACGGCGCGGCTCGTGAAGATCCACCTGGCCAACTACCTCGCGGGCGCGCTCCTGCTCCCCTACGGACCCTTCTTCGAGCAGGTCACGCGGACCCGCTACGACGTGGATCGGCTCAGCGCCATCTTCGCCTCCAGCTACGAGACGGTCGCGCACCGCATCTGCAACCTCTCCGATCCCAAGCGGCGCGGCGTGCCCTTCCACTTCCTGCGGGTCGACGTCGCCGGCAACATCAGCAAGCGCTACTCGGCGACGGGGCTGAAGTTCCCGCACGGCACCGGCTCGTGTCCGAAGTGGGCGGTTCACGAGGCGTTCCTCACGCCGCACGCGATCTACAAGCAGTACTCGGAGTTCCCGGACGGCTCGCGCTTCTTCTGCTTCGCGCGGGTGCAGGCCGAGACCGAGCACGGCTCGCTCGCGCGCGGCACCGTCTACGCCATCGGGCTCGGCACCCACGCCGACCACGCCAAGCACCTCGCCTACGCCGACGACGTGCCCTTCGTCGATCCGCAGCGGATGTGCGTGCCGGTCGGGACCACCTGCCGCTTCTGCGAGCGGACCGACTGCAACCAGCGCGCGGCGCCGAGCTACAAGTTCGCGTTCCGCGTCGACGAGTACATCAAGAAGGACAACTTCTTCTCGCCGCTGGTCAGCGACGACCGACCCGACGTGCCGGCGCAGAAGCTGGCGAACGGGCGCAGCAGCGGAACCGACACCTGAGTCCCCTTCTCGGCGGGCCGAGCCCCTCGGTGACTCGCGGTTTGCTCCATGAAGCCGTGGAAGCGCAGACCCGGTTCGCTCCGCGCGGCGGTCGAGTTGGCGCGCAGGATCGAGAACGCGTGTGCTTCGGCGAAGCGGGTCGCAGCTCGGTCTCGTGTTCGCGCTCGACGTCGCGAGGGGGATGCTCCGCTTCGGCAGAGGGCGTGCGAACGAGAGCCTCAGTGGGCCGGCTGGCGCGACTGCCCGTGCGCGGCGTAGAGGGCCGCCACTTCGTCGGTGGTGGTGAGGGTCTCGGCGCCGAGCGCGCGGAAGAACGCCGCCGCCGCCGCGCAGGCGGCGAGCGTCTCGGTGCCCGGCTCGGGCATCCGCCGCCACACCCAGACGGTCTCGTCCTGCGTCGCTTGCAGGATCTGCTCGGTCACGTCCGGCGGCGACTCCACGCGGAGCGCCTCGAGCGCGTAGCCGATGGTCTGGTGGGCGAGGGCGAGCACGGCGAAGCGCGGGTCGAGGTCGTCGAGCGCTAGCCACTTCGGCTTCTCCGGCTTCATCTGGTTGAGGACCGCCAAGAAGGCGTTGACGGCGTACACCGCGGCGACCCGGCAGCGCCGCTCGCGCAGCTCCCGCTGGATGTCGAGCGGGTCGGCGCGCCGGTCCACGATGTGTCGGGCCAGCACGTCGTTGATCATCGCCAGGTGCGCTTCGGCGGCCTGGAGCGCGTCCCAGAGGAAGAGCCCGCGCAGGTCCCGCGAGGCATGCCCGAGCTGCTCGACCAGCTCGGTGAAGGTCTGGTCGGCCGCCATGCGTTCGGCGACGATGTCGGCCCAGGCGACGCACACCTGGTCGATCTCGGTCATCCGATCTTCGATGGGAGCGCGCTCCGAGCGACGCGGCCGCGCGACCACGGGCGTCAGCCCCGGCGGGGGCTGCGCCGGCGCGCCGCTCGTCTCGGCGCCGCTCGTCTCGGCCTCGGCGCTCGCGCCGGCTGGCTTGCGAGTCGACTTCGCCTTCGAGCCACGGCGCGTCTTCTCCGCGCTGGTGCGCCTCTCCGTTCCGGTCCGCTTTCCCCGCGTGGTCATGGCGAGAGCATGCCACGGCGAACGCTTCGGGGCGCAGCGAATGCGGTCGGTCCGCTGCGGTGGGTCCGCGTCGCGGAGACGAGCCCGGTGGCCCATCGACGCGAGCTCGCGCGCGCTTGCAGCACGGCGCACGCAAGATCTCGGAGCGCCGGATGTCGCTCGGACCGACGGGCCGTCACGCCCGAAAGCCCGGTCGCGAAGTTCTTCGACGGACTGCTCGGTCTGCCCTTCGGGCGCGGGGGACGAGCGAGGAAGGCCCGCGGGCTGCTACACCAGGCGGCGTGTCTCGCCGCTACTCCAACGCGATCGGCGTCGACGACGGCCCCTTCGTCCGCGCCCATCGCGGCGACGTACCGATTGTCGGCGTGGTGACGACGCGCGTCCGGCTCGACGGCGTGGTGGTGGACCGGGTCCGGCGCGACGGTGCCAACTCCACCGACCGCGTGGCCGCCATGATCCGTCGCTCGCCCTTTCGCGAGCACGTCCAGGTCGTGATGATGAACGGGATCGCGCTGGCCGGCTTCAACGTCGTCGACCTCGCGCGGCTCCACGGCACGCTCGGCCTGCCGGTGCTCGTGGTGGCGCGCAAGGAGCCGAACCTCGCGGCCATCGAGCGCGCGCTGAAGACGCGGGTGCCCGGCGGCGCGCGCAAGTGGCGCTTGATCGAAGAGGCCGGGCCGATGGAGCCGCTCGAAGGCGTCTGGGTCCAGCGGGCCGGGATCACGTCTTCCGCGGCCGCGCGCCTCTTGCGCGAGACGCGGGTGCAAGGCTGGATCCCGGAGCCACTCCGCTTGGCGCACATCATCGCCGGCGCGCTGGTCCGCGGCGTGAGCCACGGGGGCGCGTGATGGCGGACGAGGCGCGCTTCGAGCGCGGCTGCCGGCTCGACGCGCTCCCCGCGCGGCTGCGATCGCGCTTCGAGCCGCTGCCGCCGGATCCGTGGGTGGAGGCCTTCGCCGAGGGCCGCGCGCTCCCGCGCCACGGCGCCGTACGGGAGCGCGCGCATCGGCTCTTGCGCCGAGTCGTCAGCGACTTCGACGCGGACGGGCTGCTCGGGACCCATCCGATGGCGCTCCTCGGCGAGCGCTCGTGGGAAGCGTTGATCGGCGCGCGAGGAGGGCGCTTGCTCGACGTGGGCGCCGGCTCCGGGGACGTGACCGAGTGCGCCCGCGCGCTCTTCGACGAGCTCGTGGTGACGGAGACCTCGGGGCCGATGGCGCGGCGGCTCGGGCGGCGCGGCTTCGTCTGCCATCGCGTCGATCTGGCGCGGGCGCCGCTCCCCGACGCGAGGCCCTTCGACGTGGTGTCGCTCCTCAACGTGATCGACCGCTCCGAGCGTCCTCGCTCGCTGCTCCGTGCGGCGGCGGGCTGTCTGGCGCCCGGCGGCGTGCTCGTGGTGGCGGTGCCTCTGCCGGTGCGAGCGCACGTCGACGTCGGCCCGCGGACCGTCGATCCGGACGAGCCGGTGACGGGGCAGGGCGCCAGCTGGGAGGCGGCGCTCGTGGATCTCGTGGAGGGCACGCTCGAGCCGCTGGGGCTGTCGGTGCGCCGGATCGCGCGGGCGCCTTACCTGAGCTTGGGGTCGCGCGGGCTCTACGCGCTCGACGACGCGCTGCTCGTCTGCGACGTCGTCCGCCCGGAGGACGCCTCGCTCGCGCGAGAGAGCGACCCCCGGCGCCGGTCACCCGGGCTCTCGCCGAGCACGAGTCGACGCCCGAAGCGGACGCGCCGAAGAGGTCTGCGCGCGGACGAGGAAGAGGAGCCGCCGCCCGGGAGGAGCGGCGGCTCGAACCCTCATTCGGCGTCGAGCGGCTCGAGCGTGGTCAGGTGGACGCGCTCTTCGCGGACCTTCTGGGCGCGCTGCTTGGCCAGGAGCTCGCGCAGCTTGGGCTCCCAGAAGAACTCGCTCGCGCCAAAGGCCGGGCGGAGCTGGTCGATCCAGGTCGCCTCGGGATCGAAGCGCGCGAAGAAGGGCTTGTTCACCCACTCGGGGTCGCGCCCCTGCAGCATCTTCAGCACGAAGACCTTCTCTCCAGCGACCTCCGCTACGCCGTCGACCAGCACCTTGCCCGGCGTGCAGCTCATGCTGGGGCCGCGCACCGTTCGCCCGAGACCCGAGATGTAGCGGTAGGCGCCCTCGAAGATCTCGAGCGCGCGCGCCAGCGGGACCTCGAAGTACTGCTTCGGGCCCGTGTCGCGCTCCACGAACATGTAGTAGGGCACCGCGCCCAGGCGGAGCTGCCGGCGCCACATCCGATTCCACACCCGCGGGTCGTCGTTCACGTGCCGGATCAGCGGGGCCTGCGTCCGCACGACCACGCCGCTCCGCTGAAGGCGCGCCATGGCCCGCTCGGCCATCTTCGTCTCGAGCTCGCGGTGGTGGCTGAAGTGGCCCATCAGGGCGACGTGCTTGTCGGCCGCGAGCACCTGATCGAAGAGCGCCATCAGCTCGTCCGCGTCGTCGTCGGTGACGAAACGCTGCGGCCAGTAGGCGAGGCTCTTGGTGCCGATGCGGATGCTCTGGACGTGCTCGATCTCGAGCAAAGGCTCCACGTAGCGGCGGAAGACCTTCGTCTTCATCACCATCGGGTCGCCGCCGGTGAAGAGGATGCTCGTGATCTCCGGGTGCGCGCGGACGTAGCGCGCGAGCATCTCCGGCTCCTTGTTCGCGAGCTTCATGTCGTCGAGGCCGACGAACTGCGCCCAGCGGAAGCAGTAGGTGCAGTACGTGTGGCAGGTCTGGCCCTGCGTTGGGAAGAAGAGCAGCGTCTCGCGATACTTGTGCTGCATCCCCTTCATCGTGTCGCCGCCTTCGCGGGGGACGTTGTGCGCGAGCTGGCCCGCGGGATGCGGGTTCAGCCGCATCTGGATGGCGCGCGCGGCCGCCTTGATCTCGGCCGCCGGCGCGTCCGCGCGCACCAGCTCGGCCATCGTCGCGAAGTCCTCTTCGGCGAGCATCCCGCGCTGCGGGAAGGTGAGCTGGAACATGGGATCGTCGGGGATGCGATCCCAATCGATCAGCTCTTCGAGGACGTACTCGTTGACCCGGAAAGGAAGGACGGCGGCGACCGCCTTCATCGCGATCCGCTGCTCGCCCGAGAGCCTCTCGAGCTGCGGGATGCGGTCGATCTGATTGAACCCGTAGACCTTGAGCTTGCGACCTTCCGGGGCACTCCCGAGCATCGATCCTCCTCGTGTGACAAAGGGGACGCCCGCGGCTCTCCCGCGCGTCTTTCGGACCGCGCGAGGCCACGAAGCCGCCCTCTCCGACCCCGGCTGCACACGAAGCGCCTGCCGATCGTCGCGTGTACGGGGTTGCCGAAGTTCGCGATCGTCGGTGACGCCGCATGTGCGGCGAGGACGGGCCCCGGCGGCGAAGCCAGCGGGGAGTGGGCGTCCCGGAAACCGACCGCCGGCAGAGAGGCCGACGGAACCAGCCCACGATAACGGGAGGGCACGGGTTGTTCAAGCGTTGTGCCGCCGCCCGACGGGTGTGCGGGTCAACGAGATCGCGATTCGAGTCGGAGGGCTTGCGCTTCGTGTCCGAGGGCCCGATAGCACGCGGCCAGCGTGTGAAGCGCGGCGTGCTCTCCGCGCGCGTCCTCCCGCCGGCGCGAGCACGCGAGCGCGGCCAGCCCGGCTCGGATGCCCATCAAGGGGTCGCCGTCTCGGAGCTCGAGCAGCGCCTCGGCGAGGTGGTAGCGCGCGTCGGTCGTGGCGTCGCCCCGACTCTCGGTCCGCGCCTCGCGAAGTCGCCGCCGCGCGGCCTCCAGGTCGCCGCGGGCGAGCTCGGCCACGGCCCGCATCCTGCCGACGGCGCCTCAATCGCTCCCGCCGGCGACGGCGCGCTGCAGCGAGTCCTCCAGGGCCGCGAAGTCGCGCTCGCGCAGCGCCCGCAGGGTGTCTTGCACGAAAGGCCGCACCGGCATCGGGGAGATGTGGGTGGGCTCGGCGTCGAGCAGGTCGTCGTCGTCGCCCAGGCCGAAGGGATCGTCGAGCAGCGCGTCCACCTCGGCGCCGAGGAGCGTGGCCTCGTCCGGGCCCGAGAGCGAGATCGTCGAGCGCGTCGTCGAGCGCGGCCACGCCCGAAGGGGTGAGCCCGCTCGGGGGGGCGGCGGCTCGGTGTCGTGCGCCGCGCCGCCACTCGGCGGCCGCGCGTTGGCCGCCCTGGGCGCGCTGGCCGGCGAGGACGAGGTCGCCGACGAGGACGAGGTCGCCGTCGCCGGCGCGGTCTCGGGCAGCGGCCGTGCGCTCGCCGGCGGAGACGCGGTCACGGCCTCCGCAGGCCCCGTGTTCGAAGGGTCGCGCAGCCGCGCGCCGGTGCCGCCGGCCCGCCCGCGGACCTCGGGCGGCTGTGTGCCGGTCGCCAGCGGCTTTGCACCGGTCGCCGGGGGCTTTGCACCGATCGCCGGGGGCTCTGCACCGATCGCCGGGGGCTCTGCACCGATCGCCGGAGGCTTTGCACCGATCGCCGGAGGCTTTGCACCGATCGCCGGAGGCTTTGCACCGATCGCGGCGGGCTCTGCACCGATCGCCGGAGGCTTTGCACCGATCGCGGCGGGCTTTGCACCGATCGCCGGAGGCTTTGCACCGATCGCCGGAGGCTTTGCACCGATCGCCGGGGGCTTTGCACCGATCGCCGGGGGCTTTGCACCGATCGCGGCGGGCTTTGCACCGATCGCGGCGGGCTTTGCACCGATCGCCGGGGGCTTTGCACCGATCGGCGGGGGCTCTGCACCGATCGCCGGGGGCTTTGCACCGATCGCGGCGGGCTTTGCACCGATCGCCGGAGGCTTTGCACCGATCGCCGGAGGCTTTGCACCGATCGCCGGGGGCTTTGCACCGATCGCCGGGGGCTTTGCACCGATCGCCGGGGGCTTTGCACCGGTCGCGGCGGGCTTTGCACCGATCGCCGGGGGCTTTGCACCGGTCGCGGCGGGCTTTGCACCGGTCGCGGCGGGCTTTTCAGCGGATGCCGCAGGCTTTTCAGCAGTCGCGGCGGGGTTTTCAGCAGTCGCCGGGGGCTTTTCAGTAGTCGCGGCGGGGTTTGCACCGGTGGCCGGGGGCTTGGCATCGGTGGCGGCGCCGGCTCGCGGTACCGGCCCGCGAGGCGGCGGCACCCTTTGCATTCGCTCCTCGCTCGCGTCGTCGAGGAGCTCGCCCAGGAAGTGCTCGCTCGAGGGCGGCGGCTCGTCACTGAACTCGCCGCGCGGCGGCGGAGGGGTCGCCCGCGCTCCGCTGTTCGCGTCCTGCGCGAGCGTGTCGTCCCGCTGGCCGAGCCATCCCGAGAGCTGCCGCGCGGCGCGCTCGTAGCCGGTGCTCACCAGCGCCTCCACCGCGGCGCTCAGCTCCGGGCGGGCCTCCGCGTCGAGGCCGCCCTCCAGCAGGTAGTAGCCGAGCTCCGCACGGAGCGGCGGTTCGGTCGCCTCCCGCCGCCGCAGGACCTCGCTCACGAAGCGGTGCAGCTCCGTGAAGCGCGCCGGCGGGATCAGGTTCAGCATCCGCCAGCGCAGCAGGCTCGACGCCGGTCGGGGGTAACGCTCGCCCGTCGCCAGCGCTTCGCGCGCGAGCGCGCTCAGCCCCCGCTCGAACGCTCGCGCGTCGACTCCGTCGAGCGCGGCCACCTCGCCCAAGAGCTCCCGCGGGCTCCCGTCCGGGATCACGCAGAGCGCCTCGAGCAGCCGGCGCGCGTCGTCGGCCAGCAGCTCCAGTCGCTCCGTCAAGAGCTCCTCGGTGCCGATCGCGTGCGCGCCGTGCCGGGGCTCGCGCCGCCAGACGAAGCGCTCGCCGTCGTGTACCAGATCGCCGGTGGCGATCAGGGTACGCGCGGCCTCCACCACGCCGAGCACGGTGTCGCCGCCGAGCACCGCCACGCGCCGCGCCACGTCGTCGCCGGTGGCGTCGCCCAGGATGGCCTCGGCCACGACGCGGGCGTCGGCCGTCTTGAGCGGCGGCAGCGTGTGCTCGACCACCGGCTCGTCCAGGTCCACCAGCGGCCTCGGCAGCGGGCTCTCCAGCGGGAAGCGCGCGAAGAGCACGAAGTCGGCGCCGCTCGCCCGCGCCTCCAAGAGCGCCGCCAGCGTCGCGCCGTCCACCAGGCTCAAGGGGCTGAGCACCACCCAGGGACGCTCGCCCGATTGCCGCACCAGCTCCGCCAGCGCGGGCGCCAGGAGGCTCGGCGCGATCAGCTCGCCCGCCGCGACCCGCGCCAAGAGAGGCCCGGCGCTCGGACCGAGGGCCTTTTCCACCTGCGC
Organism: uncultured Pseudomonadota bacterium; assembly: GCA_963832725.1. Classification (GTDB taxonomy): domain Bacteria; phylum Myxococcota_A; class Polyangia; order Polyangiales; family Sandaracinaceae; genus JAEZBP01. Next base: position 1,008,143 of record CAWHVG010000001.1, on the reverse strand, counting down.
GGGCGTCCCCACCCGCCGGGTCAGCGCCAGCCGCAAGCTCGCCAGCGGCACCACGCCGCCGGGCGACGCGCCGATCCGCAGCACGCGGCCGGGCGAGAGCGCGCGATCCAGCGCCGACACGAGCTCCGTCGCCCCCGCGCCCACCGGTCCCCGCAGGACGAAGGTGCGGGTGGTCTTCTCCTGAAGTGCGCGCTCGATCTGGCTCCGCAGCGCGTCGATCACCGGCGGGAGCACGGGGGAGCTCAGCTCTCCGATGCCCTCGGCGCTCGCCGTCCGTCGCGTGTGAACCCGGTCCACGCTGTTGCCGCCGGCGGCCACCCGGCGCCCGAAGAGCAGATCGGCGGCCGCGGCGGCGCGGGTCTTCGGGTCGACGATCAGCTCGCCGCCGCGGGCGCGGTTGGCGAGGAGCTGCGCGCGTTCGACGGCCTCGCCCACGCACGCGCCCTCGTGCTCCTCGATCTCGCCGAGCGCGGCGCCGAAGCCGACCGCCATCTTCGCGTCGTCCGCCTCGTCGAGGAGATCGAGCGCCACCTCGACCACGTCCATCAGCTCGGCGGGGTCGAACGCGGCCGCCACGGATCCGCCGATCGTGCCGAGCACGTCGCCTCCCGCGACGACGAAGCGCGCGGACACCGATCGCTGCCAGGCCGCGATCTGCGCGCGATGACGCGAGTCCTCCTGCTTGGGAGGGAACCACCGATGCCAGAGGATCAGCCGCTCGGTCACCGCGCGTCCCCGCCTCGCCCGGGGACCTCGTGGTGGCCGCGACCTCCGGCGGGGCGGCGCATCAGTCCTCGAGGCGGCGCTTCAGGGCCTCGAGCTCGTCGTCGACCTTCGACGTGCCCGCGCGCTTCTCCAGCGCCCGGAAGCGCGCTTCCACGTCGCGCGTCTCGGCGTCGTCGATCACGTCGTGCGCTTCGACCTCGGCCTCGAGCTGGTCGATGCGGCCGGTCAAGCGCTGCAAATCGCCGAGCGCGCCGCCGCCGCCGGACCCGCCGCCGAGCTCGTCCGGCTCCTCGCGCGCCCGCCGCACCTTCGCGGCCAAGGTGGACTTGCGCGCCTTGAGGTCCTCGAGCTTCTCCTCAATCTCCCCGAGCGTGTCCTGCATCTGGCGGGCGGCCTTGTCCTGGTCCGCGGCCTGCCTCGCGGCGGCCTCGGCCTGCTTGACCGCACGCATCTTCATCTTGAGCGCTTCACGGGCGAGCTCGTCGTCGCCGGCCTTGAGCGCGAGGACCGCCTTGTCCTCCCACTTGTCGACCTCGTCCTCGAGCTCCAGCCGCTTCTTGTCGAGGCGCTTGGCCGAGCCGAGCGTCTGAACGAGCTCTTTGCGCGCGTTCTTCAGCTCGCTCTCCATCTCCGTGATGGTCTGGTCGATCAGCTTCGCGGGGTCCTCCGCCTTGTCCAGCATCGAGTTGAGGTTGGACTTGAGGACCCGGTTGAATCGACTGAAAATTCCCATGGATGCTGCCCCCGGAGCGAGCGCGCAAAGACCGCCACCGCGACGGTCGTGCCGAGCCTTCCACGACAGCGCGCCTCTTGTAAAGGCGCGGTCGCTTCGTCCTCAACGTAGAAGCTCCGGCGCCCCAACGCCCGCGCCCCCCCGCTGCTTCCCATTTGCCTCGGGGGCGCCGGCATCGCATGCCTGCCTTCCCATGCTCCGCGACGCACATCTGCTCCTCACCGGCGGCGCCGGTTTCATCGGCACCGCGCTCTGCCGGCGGCTCCTCCCTCACAACCGCATCCGCGTGCTCGACAACCTGCGCCGCAACGCGCTGGGCGCGGCCGGGCTCGGCGATCACGAGAACCTCGAGCTCGTGGTCGGTGACGTGCGCGACGCCGAGGTCGTCCGCGAGGCCTGTCGCGGGGTGGACTACGTGGTGCACATGGCCTCCATCGCCGGCGTGGACACGGTGATGAAGCACCCGGTGACCACGATGGAGGTCTCGATCGAGGGCACCATGAACGTGCTCCGAGCGTCGCAGGCCGAAGGCGGCGTCAAGCGGGTGGTGGACTTCTCGACGAGCGAGGTCTTCGGCAGCTACGCGTTCCGCGTCCGCGAGGCCGATGTGACCAGCCTGGGCGCCGTCGGCGAGGCGCGCTGGACCTACGCCGTCAGCAAGCTCGCCACCGAGCACCTGGCCCACAACTACTGGAAGCAGTACGGCCTGCCGACCTGCTCCATCCGCCCTTTCAACATCTACGGGCCCGGTCAGGTCGGCGAAGGTGCCGTCCACGCGTTCGTGGTGCGGGCGCTCGGCGACGAGCCGATCGTCATCCACAACGAGGGCGATCAGATCCGGTCGTGGTGCTACATCGACGACATCGTCGAGGGCATCCTCCTCTGCCTGACGCGCGACGAGGCCGTCGGCGAGTCGTTCAACATCGGCAACCCGCGCAGCACCATCACCATCTACCAACTCGCGCGCCTGGTGACGCGGCTGGCCGGGAGCGCGAGCGAGCTCCACTTCAAGGAGTGGGACTTCCCGGACGTGGAGCTCCGCATCCCGGACGTGAAGAAGGCCGAGCGCCTCCTCGGGTTCCGCGCAGGGGTCGATCTGGAGGACGGGCTGGAGCGCACCATCGACTGGTATCGACAGCGCCGTCCTTGACCTCGACCATCGGGCGTGACCACCATGCCCGCTCTTCCATGCCGACGTATTCACTCATGAAAGCTCGCGCCGACGGGTGGCTCGAGCAGCTGGCGCAGGGCTCCGAAGGCTTCGCCCAACTCTGTGAGGTCGTCGGCACGCGCTTCGTCGCCTTCGCCGTGATCGCCGGCGTTCGCATCACCGCGCTCACGGTCGATCCGCGCAACCCGGGCTCGTCGATCGTCGAGTTCGAGCTGGGCGAGGGGGGCGGCGCCCAGCGTCTGCCGCTCGACGAGTTCCGTAGCCGCCTCGCCGACGCCCTCCTCACGGACGAGGAGCCGCCGCGCGACCCGCCGAGCGGCGCACACGACTCGGAGGCGCTGCAGTCCTTCATCGGCTTCCGCTACGTGCTCCTCGCGCCGCTCTTCGACATCGGGCTCGAGGAGCTGCGGATCGAGGACGACGATCCTTCCTCAGCGTCACGGTGGAGGGCGAGGCGGTCGAGCTCTCGCTCGAGGACCTGCGCGCCGAGGTGCGCGATCGGGTCCAGGCGGAGGCGGAGCGGCATCGCAGCCCCTCGTCGCCCTTCTCAATCGACCTCAACCTGGTGCCGCAGGCGAAGCAGGCCCAGGCCGAGGGCGACGCGGCGAAGGTGGCCGACATCCTGGGCGCTTGGCCGGGGCCGCTCTCGCTCCTGCTGCGCACGGCGGAGGGGCAGACGCTCGCGCCGGACGTGCGGGCGACCTTGGCCGACGCGCTCGGCATGCTCGGCTCCGCTTACGTGGAGCTCGGGCGGCACGAGTGGGCGCAGGAGGTCCTCCGCCTCGCCATCCAGTGGGGGCAGGAGCAGATGGCGGTGTCGGCGGTGCTCTTCCGCCGGCTCGGCGCCGCGATGGTGGCGGAAGCGCGCTACGGCGAGGCCATCGGTCTCTTGCGCCGCGCGCTCGGGCTCGGCGCCGCGCGAAAAGACGTGCTGCCTCTCTTGGCGCGCTGCTTCCGCGAGCAAGGGCGCTTCATCCCCGCGCTCCTCTGCGCGGACGACGCGCTGGCGGCCGGCGCCGGGGCCGGCGATGTCCGAGAGGTGCGCGACGCGGCGCTGGCGCACCTGGGCGACGACTGGACGCGCTTCCGGCAGCGGGTCCCGTCCTCGAGCGCGACGCGCTGAGCCGCCGAGGTCCTGCGCCGGCGGTCGGGGAGTGATCGCGTCCGACACGCGAGGTCACCGAGGCCCGGCGTGGCCCGCCGCGGCACACCGGAAGTCATCGGCTGTGGTATCCAGAACGGCGTGAGACCGCTCGCGCTCGTTCCAATCCTGCTCCTCGCGCTCGGCTGCCAATCGCCTCCGCCGGGCGCCGACGTGACCCTCGCCGACGGGACCCGCGTCGTCGTCTCCGACACCGGCGCCGTCTCGCTCTTCGACGGCGCGCGCCCGCTCTGGGCGATGCCCGAGGGGAGCCCCTTCACCGCCCGCACGTTCACCGAGCGGGCCAGCGGTCCCCTCGGCATCTACTCCTTCCGCCGCACCGGAGAAGAGGTCTTCGCGTTCGATCGCTACCTCGGCACGCGCGAGGAGAACGGCGCCGTGCTGGTGGACTACGGCTCCTCGGATACCGACGCGACGGCCGTGCTGTCCGTCCAGCCCGACGCGCAGGCGAGCACCACCACCCTCCGCTTTCAGCTGAACGAGCTCGGCGCGGACTCCATCGCGGTGCCGGCTCGCTGCGACGACGACGGGAGCTTTCACGGCTTCGGCGAGCAGTACGAGGCCACGGACCAGCGCGGCGAGGCCTTCTCGCTCATCGTCAGCGAGCAGGGCATCGGCCGCGACGGAAGCGCGCGCAGCTTCACCGGCGACGCGCACACCACCTACTACCCGATGCCCTATTACCTGGACGGACGCGGCTTCGGCGTGCTGCTCCGGACCGACCATCGCGTCGACGTGGACCTCTGCGCGAGCGACTCGAGCGTGGCGCGGCTGGAGGTGATCGACGGCGCGCCGATCGAGATGGCCGTCTACCATGGGCCCACGCCGCTCGACGTGGTGAAGCAGCTCGGCCAGGAGGTCGGACGGCCGGCCATGCCGCCCGATTGGGCGTGGGGCACCTGGATCAGCGCGCAGGGCGGCCGCGACGCGGTGCTGGCCGATGTGACCGCGCTCGAGGCGGCGGACATCCCGGTGACCGCCATCTGGTCGCAGGATTGGACCGGCGCGCGCATGAACATCGGCGGCGGGCAGGGCGTGCAGTACCGCTGGCGGGCCGACGAGACGCTCTACCCGGATCTGGCGGGGATGATCGCGGACCTCCACGCGCGCGGCTATCGCTTCCTCGCCTACGCGAACCCCTTCGTGGATTCGAACCTGGACGATCACTTCCCGGAGATGCAGGCCCGCGGGCTCCTGATCCACGACCAGGCGGGCGACGCCTACGTCTTCCCCGCGCCGAACGGGCAGTCCTCGCATCCCGACTTCACCAACCCCGAGAGCGCGGCCTACGTGCGCGCGGCGCTGGAGGCGATGGTCACCGATCTCGGCATCGACGGCTGGATGGCGGACTTCGGCGAGTGGAACCCGCTCGACGCCGTGATGCAGGACGGCTCCGATCCGCTCGGCTACCACGACCGCTTCCCGATCGATTGGCACCGGGTGAACCGCGAGGCGATGGACGAGGCGCGGCCGGACGGCGACTGGGTGCTCTTCGCGCGCTCCGGGTGGACCGGCGTGCAGCGCCACTCGATGATCCACTGGGCCGGCGATCAGGAGGCGACGTGGTCGCCGACCGACGGGCTGCCGACGGTGGTGCCGGCGCTGATCAACCTCGGCCTGGCCGGCGAGCTCTACGTCACGCACGACATCGCCGGCTTCAGCGGCGGGCCCAGCACGCAGGAGCTCTACATGCGCTGGACCGAGCTCGGCGCGTTCACGCCCATCATGCGCACCCACGAAGGGAACATGCGCGACCTCAACCACAACTGGGACTCCGATCCCGAGACCACGGCGCACTTCCGGCGCTTCGCCCGGGTGCACCAGGCGCTGCACGACGATCTCGTCGCGATCGCCGAAGAAGCGCAGAGGACCGGCGCGCCCATGGTCCGCCACCTGATGCTGGAGTTCCCGGAGGATCGCGCCACGTGGCCGATCTCCGACGAGTACATGCTGGGAAGCGATCTCTTGGTGGCGCCGGTGACCACGGAGGGGGCGACGAGCCGACAGGTCTATCTGCCGGCGGGCGCGACGTGGTTCTCGGTGTGGACGGGCGACTCCCACGAGGGCGGGCAGAGGATCGAGATCGACGCCCCGATCGGCTCGCCGCCGGTCTTCTCGCGCGACGCGGACCGGACCGACCTGCGCGCGATCGAATACGCGGCGCTGGTGTGGCGGCGCTGGTGTGGCGGCGCTGGTGTGGCGGCGCTGGTGTGGCGGTGTCGGTCACGATATGTTGATAGCTGGTCAATGTTGATCATTGTTGATCGCTGATCAACATATCCCCCTGCGCCGTCGTTTTGCCGCCTGGGTGCGGCGCGGGCCGTTACCCTGCGCGCCGTGGTGCGCCCGACCCGCTCGTCCCGGCTGTGGAGCCGCTCGTTCCTCTGGCGGACGGCCATCGGCATCCTCGTCGTCGCCTCGCTCGCGTCGGCCGGCATCGGCGCGCTCCGCACGCCGGAGGGGCGCTCCCGACCCCTCTCGCCCGAGCCGATCGATCTGCTCGGTCAGGGCGAGGCGCCACCCGATCCCGAGACGTGGCTGGATCCGTGGCTGGCCGATCCGAGCACCGACTTCGGCGACCTGCTCGAGGCGCTTCCCTCCATCGTCCTCCAGCCGGCGGCGCGCGGTCCGGAGGGCGTGCTCGCTTCCATCGAGCGGTCCATCCACGATCCGGCGCGCCGCGCGCTGGCGAGCCGCGTCGTTCGGGCCTGCTTCGGCGAGGAGGCGGCCGTGGCGGCGCTGAGCGCGGAGGCCTCCTCGGCGCACCCTCCCCGCTACGCGAACCTCGCGCTCGGGCTGACCTCGCTGCTCATCCCGGAGCGTGCCGCGGCGTTCGAGCGAGAGGCCGCGCTCTACGACAGCGATCGCGCGCGCCGGCACGCGCTCAGCGCCTACGCCGTGCTCGACGACCAGGCGAAGCTCGACGCGCTGCTCGAGGATCCCGGCTACGCGCGGGTGGCCGACGCGCGCTTCCGCTACGAGCTGGCCGAGGAGCGCCTCGACTGGTGGGGGATGTTCCGCTGGATCGGGCCCGCCCAGTACGTCGGGACCTCGCCCACCTTCGCCGCGCTCGGCATCGCCAGCGGCATCATTTGGCTGATCTTCCTGGCCTACGCGGGCGAGGTGCGGAGCCTGGCCAGCTCACGCCTCGCGCTCTGCGTGGTGGCGCTCGTGCTCGGCGCGCTGAGCACGATCCCGACCCTCGTCTCGATGGTGTGGATGGAGAGGGTGATCGGCATCCACCCCTCGGCGAGCCTGCAAGGCGGGCTGGCCTACTTCGTGGCCAGCGTCGGCTTGCGCGAGGAGCTCTGCAAGCTGCTCCTCTTCCTGCCGCTGGCGCCAATCGTGATCCGCCGGCGCGATCCGCTCGAGATGTTGGTCGTCGCCGGCTGTGTCGGGCTCGGGTTCGCGGCCGAAGAGAATGTCTCCTACTTCGCCCGCTCGGGCGGGGGCGACGCGGCCGGGCGCTTCTTGACCGCGAACTTCGGGCACGTCGTCGACACGGGCTTGGTCGGCTTCGCGTTCTGCCGGATGTGGATCGAGCGCGAGCGGATCACCGACTTCGTCCTCGTGTTCGTGGCGGTGGTGATCGGCCACGGCGTGTACGACGCGCTGATCGCGGTGCCCGCGCTCTCCGAGTGGAGCGTGCTGAGCAGCCTCATCTATCTGGCGGTGGCGTTCTTCTACTTCGGCGAGCTGGAGAAGTACGCGCCGCGCCGGGGGCTGCCGGTGCCGCTGACGGCGGTCTTCGCGCTCGGGTTCGCCACGCTCGTCGGGCTCTCGCTCGTCGCGGCGACCTGGGAGCTCGGCTTCGGCGCGGCGCTGATGACGCTCGTGCCCGGCACCGTCGGCGTGCTCCTCTTCGTCGTCGTGTTCGTGCGCCGCTTGAACGAGCCGCTTATGCCCTGAGCACGGGTCGCGACGCGGCTTCGCGCCCCCGTCGGCCGATCCGGACACTCGCTCTGCCTCGGGGCGTAGCCGCGGTCCACACGGATGTTTTCGCAAAACACGCGGGCCGACGTTAGTCTTCGCGGTCGTGAGCGCACCAGCCGCGAGAGCTGCGGGAGGGGAGGGCGTGGGCGCCGCCGCGCCCCGCTTCGCGCTGCGTTTCGAAGACGGGCGCGGCATGCTCACGCTCGCCCGGCCTCTGCGCTTCGCGTTCGGTCGCGTCGAGGCGCTGGAGCTCTCGCTGGGCGCGCTCCGCTTCCCGCTCGAATCTCAGCGGCGGGGCCTCCCGCTTCCGCACCCGCAGGGCGCGGGTCCACCGCGCGCGAGTGCGGCTCGATCTGAGCGGCGATCTTGGAGGAACGGGTCGAGGAGCCCTACCGGCTGACGCCGCTCGCCGCGTCCGACGACGGGGCCGCGTTCGCGCTCCACGATCCTTTCGGCACGGTCGCGTTCGACCTGCACGCCGCGGCGGAGGGGCCGGACGTCTGGCTCGCCATCGCTTCGGCGCGGAGCGCCGCGGAGGGGCCGGCACCGCCCGCCGTCCGGGTGCTCGCCGCCGCCCGCACGCTGGGGCTTTCGGTGGACGCCTCGCGCGGCGCTCTCTCGCTCCGGCGCGCGCTCTCGGCCGCGCTCTCGGAAGCGCTGGTTCCCCGCGGCTGGCGTGTGCCGGACGATCGCGGCGTGCGCATCGCGCTGACGATGCGAGGGCCGCGGACGGTCGAGCTGAGCACGCTCGCGACCGACGCGCGGGAGCCGGCGAACGATCCGGCGCCGTGGGAGGTCGCGCGCCGGCTGGCGCCGGTGGTGATCGCGCTCGGGCGCGGCGAGACGGAGGAGGCGCGCCGGGTGTGGGAGGCGACGCGGGAGCGGCTGGGCCAGGTGCCGGCGGCGCTGGCCCGCGAGGCGGCGTCGCTCGGGCTGTTCCCGCCGACGGAGGGTGAGGATCCGCTCGCCCTCACGCTCGCGCTGCGGCGGGCCGCGCGCGAAGGGCACGTCCGAGACGCGGCCCTGCACGCCCGGGCGCTGGCCGATATCGAGCCTTGCGATGGGATCGCCGTGGAGGCGCTCTGCGCCGCGGCCGATCTCGCGCTCGACGATGCGCCGGCGCTCGGCGCGGAGCTGCTCGAGCGGGCGGTGGCGCGCCGGCCGCGAGACGCTCGCATCGCGCTCCGGCTCCTCGAGGCGCTCTGTCGGCAGCCGGACGGAGCGCGCCTGAGGACCGCGGTGGATGCGGCGCTCGCCGCGCGCGAGCCCGGGCCGGAGCGGGCGGAGCTGGCGCGCGACGCGGCGTCGATCTGCGAGCTGGCGGAGCGGCGCGAGGAGGCGGCGCGCCTCTTCCGCGTGGCTTCCGAGGGGCTGCCGCACGACGGTCGCGTGCTCTTCGGGGTGGCCGCCGCCGAGGAGCGGGCCGGTCGGCCGGAGGACGCGCTGCGCCTCTTCGATCGGGCCGCGGACGCGTTCGCCGCCGAGGCCGACGACGAAGGCCTCGGCCGCGCGCTGCGCCGCTCCGCGCGCATGGCCGAGAAGCTGGGGCGCGCCGAGGTGGTCGAGGAGCGGCTGGCCCGCGCGGCCGAGCACGCGCCCCACGATCCGGAGGTGTGGGCCGCGCTCGCCGAAATTCGACATGCCAGCGGCGCGGCGTCGGCGGCGCTGCGGGCGGAGGGCCGCCTGCTGGAGTCGCTCGAGACGGCCGGCGTCGTCTCCACGCGCGTGGCCCAAGCGCTGGCCGGAGCGGCGAGCCGCGCCCTCGACCGGCGGGAGCTCGAGCGCGCCCGCGCCTTCACCGGGTACCTCGCGCGCGCGCACCGCGATCATCCCGCGCTGGCCGACCTCACGGCGGCGCTCGAGGCGGCTTCGCCCGAGCCCGCAGGGACGAAGAGCGCGCGGTCGGGATCGGAGCGTCCGTCCTCGGGATCGGATTCGAATCGGGCGGGCTCGCAGCCGCGCCGCACGGAGCCGGCGAGCGCGCGGTCGGGATCGGAGCGTCCGTCCTCGGGATCGGATTCGAATCGGGCGGGCTCGCAGCCGCGCCGCACGGAGCCGGCGAGCGCGCGGTCGGGATCGGAGCGTCCGTCCTCGGGATCGGATTCGAAGCAGGCGGAAGGCTCGCAGCCGCGCCGCACGGAGCCGGCGAGCGCACGTCGGGGAACGGAGCACGCGTCCTCGGATTCGGAGCGGGCAGAGCCCTCGCAGCCGCGCCGCTCGGAGTCGGCGAGCGAGCCGTCGGGGTCGACGTCGGGGCGCCGCAATCCGTCGGGTGCTTCGCGTTCCCGCGCCGCGGGCCTCGCGAGCGACGAGCCGCCGGTGTCGTCGATCCTGCGCGTGTCGGAGCATCCGCGGCCGCGCGAGCCGGAGCCCGATGGACCGCTGTCCCGCGCCCGCGCCGCCGCCGCGCAGCGGGACATGGCAGGGCTCCGCGCCGCTCTCAACGCAGCCGAGCGCGCCGGCGATTGGGAGACCGCCCGCCGCGTCGTCGATCTCGCCCTCGAGGTGGTCGGCGACGGGCCGGCCCGCCGGGCGCTCGAGGCGACCCGGGCGCGGCTCGACCGAGAAGGCTGAGAACGCGGCCATCTTCCTCGTTCTTCGCCGCTGCGCTCCCGGATTTGCGGCTCGCTCTGCCCGCGCGCGGAAAATGCCGGGTGCGCATCCTCCGATGCGGCTTTACACCCCGAAGTGCGACCGACTAACGTAGGCGATCCAATGGCTCGGCATCTGATTGCGATCGATCAGGGTACGACGGGGAGCACCGTGGTCGTGCTCGGGCCCGACGGCTCCCTGCTCGGGAAAGCGAACCGCGAGTTCCCCCAGCACTTCCCGCGCTCGGGCTGGGTCGAGCACGACGCCGCCGAGATCTGGGAGAGCGTCCTCGGCGCTCTCGACGGGGCGCTGCGCGAGTCCGGCGTCGCGGCCGACGACATCGCCGCCATCGGCATCACCAACCAGCGTGAGACCACGCTGGTGTGGGACCGCGAGAGCGGCGAGCCCGTCCACCGCGCGATCGTGTGGCAGGACCGGCGCACCGCCGCCCGCTGTCAGTCGCTGAAGCAAGAAGGGCGCGAGCCCATGTTCCGGGCGCGCACCGGGCTGGTGCTCGACCCCTACTTCAGCGGCACGAAGATCGAGTGGATTCTCGATCACACCGAGTCGCGCGAGCTCGCCGAGCGGGGGAAGCTCGCGTTCGGCACGATGGACGCGTTCCTGGTCCACCGCTTGAGCGGCGGTCAGGCGTGGCTCACCGACGTCACCAACGCGTCGCGGACGCTGCTCTACGACATCCATCGAAACCAGTGGGATCCGGAGCTCTGCGCGATCCTGCGGGTGCCCGAGGCGATGCTGCCGGAGGTCCGCTCGTCGTCCGAGGTCTACACCCACACGCGCGGCGTCCCCGGCCTGCCGGACGGTATCCCCATCGCCGGTATCGCGGGCGATCAGCAGGCGGCGCTCTTCGGTCAGACCTGCTTCGAGGTGGGCGACGCGAAGTGCACCTACGGGACGGGCGCGTTCCTCCTGATGAACACCGGCACCGAGCCGGTGCCCTCCGAGAGCGGCTGCCTCACCACCATCGCCTGGCGGATCGGCGACGGCCCGACCGTGTACGCGCTCGAGGGCAGCGCGTTCATCGCCGGCGCGGCCGTGCAGTGGCTCCGCGACGGGCTCGGCATCATCGAGCGCTCCTCCGACGTGGAGGCCCTGGCCCGCTCGGTCGACTCGGCGGGTGACGTGATGGTGGTCCCGGCGCTGGTCGGCTTGGGGGCACCACACTGGGACCCCGACGCGCGCGGCCTCATCTGCGGAATCTCCCGCGACACCACCCGCGCCCACATCGCCCGCGCCACGCTGGAGGGCATCGCGCTCCAGATCACGGACCTCGCGACGGCGATGGAGACGGACGCCAAGCGCCCGCTGCGGCGGCTGCGCGTCGACGGTGGCGCCAGCGAGAACGAGCTGTTGATGCAGTTCCAGGCCGACGTGCTCGGCGTGGAGATCGACCGTCCGGCGTCGGTGGAGACGACCGCGCTCGGCGCGGCCTACCTGGCCGGCCTGGCGGTGGGAATGTTCGAAGACCTCTCTCGCGTGGTGCAGGTGCACCGCGTGGCGAAGACGTTCTCCCCTCGCATGGACGAGGACGAACGTCGCGCCTACCTCAACCGATGGATGCGCGCCGTGGCCCGCGCGCGGAGCGAGCTGGCATCGACATGAGCCGAGAAGCACGCAAAGACAACGAAACGAACACCGACCGTCCTCCACAGGAGGTCCCGATCGCCTGGGAAGCGCTCGAGGACGCGTTCGAGAACAACGCGCCCGAGGTCCACAGCTACCTCCAGCTCGAGACCGGCGAGGTGATCCGCATCGTCGACGGAATCGCCGATCCGGGGATGCACCAGCGCGTGATGAAGGATCCGGAGTACCTGAGGGTCGACCCGGTCTCCTCCCGCGAGCAGTACCGCTGGATGGAGCGCTTCATCGCCACCGCCGAGGAGCCGGAGCTCCGCGACAAGCTGGTGCGCTCGATCGACGGCAAGGGGGCGTTCCGGCGCTTCAAGGACGTCCTGATGAGCTACCCGGTCGAGCGCGAGCGCTGGTTCGCGTTCCGGTCCGAGCGCCTGCGCGCCTGCATGGAGGCCTGGCTCGGCGCACACGGCATCGCGCCGGTGGAGCGGGGGCAGTGGCGCGTCCCGACGGCCGAGGAGGTGCTGCCGCAGGTCGAGCGCGAGGAAGAGAAGCGCGCGGGTCGTCGCAGCCGGGCGGCCGTCGCCGACGCCCAGCGGCTCAAGCTCGCCGAGCTGGTCGAGGCGCTGCCGGCCCGCGAGCTCGACGCGGCGCTCGCGTTCCTCGAGTTCCTTCGCGAGCGCAAGCACATCCCGCGGCCGCGAGCCAAGGCGCCGGAGCCGACGGAGGCCGGCGACGGGCAGGCGAGCGAGACCGCCAGCGAGGCCGACGGCGAGGAGAAGAAGAGCGCGCACGATCAGGCCGAGGCGTCGGAGCGCTGAGGTGTGACGCGGCTCTGCTTCCGGCGCTCGCGTTTCCGGCGCTGGGCGTCCGCGCTCGTGTTGGCGTGCGGGCTCGCCGCCGCGCCGGCTCGCGCGCAGGACACCCGCGGTGTGCGTGCGGACGGAATCGCGGCGCTCGTCGGCGGCACCGCGCCGGGTCCAGGCGTGCAGGTCGTGCTGCGCAGCGACGTGGATTTGCGTGCCCGGATCGCGCTCGCCGGCGAGAGCGAGCATCTGCCGGTCGGCCCACTGCCGGACTCGCTCTTGGCGGCCACGCTCGACGAGATCATCGGCGAGCTCCTGGTCGTCCGCGAAGCCGACAGGCTTCGGGCGCCGCGTCCCTCGGATCGGGAAAAGCGCGAGGAGCGCGCGCGCATCGAGGCCCAGGCGGGAGGCGCCGAACGGTTGGCGGCGCTCTTGCGCGCGGTGGGCGCGACCACCGACGAGATCGATGCGGTGGCGCAGCGCCGCGCTTACGTCAACGCCTTCCTCCGCGCCAACCTGGAAGGCTCCACCATCGTCTCGGACGCGCAGCTCGCGCGGGTGTACGACTCGGGCGAGCATCCCTTCGTCGGCCGGCCGCTCGACGAGATCCGCGAGCCGCTGCGGGCCTGGATCGCCCAGCGCGCGCTCCAGCGTGACGTGCGGCGGTGGATCGAGGTGCTACGAAGGCGCACCACCGTCCGCGTGCTCGCGGAGTGGCAGACGGGAGAGGACGATGGCGGCTGAGAGCGACTCGGCGAAGGTGGTCGTCGCCGCGATGCTCGGCAACGGGCTGGTCGCCGCGAGCAAGCTCGTCGCCGGCTTCTTCACCGGCAGCGTGGCCATGATCGCGGAGGCCTTCCACAGCGTCGCCGACACCGCGAACCAGGCGCTCCTGATGGTCGGCATGCGCCGCTCGGTGCGGCAGCCGACGGAGCTGCATCCCTTCGGCCTCGCCGTGGAGCGCTACTTCTGGCCCTTCCTGGTCAGCATGCTGATCTTCCTGCTCGGCGGCGTCTTCGCGCTCTACGAGGGCGTGCACTCGCTGCTCGGCAGCGGTGTTCACGGCGAGGGGGACGCCAGCTCGCTCTGGAACTACGGCGTGCTCGGCACCGCGATGCTCTTCGAGGGCTACTCGTTCACCGTCGCGTCGCGCGAGTTCAAGAAGGAGAAGGGCGAGCAGAAGACCATGGCGGTCATCGTCCAGAGCAAGGATCCGACCATCCCGGTCGTGCTCATGGAGGATACGGCGGCGCTGGTCGGGCTGGTGATCGCGCTCGTCGCGGTCGGGCTCGGCGATCTGACCGGCTGGGCCGGCTGGGACGCGGTCGGCTCGCTGGCCATCGGCGCGCTGCTCTGCGTCGTGGCGTATCTGCTGGCGCGCGAGACCCACAGCCTTCTGCTCGGTGAGAGCGCCTCGCTCGAGGATCGCAAGAAGGTCGTGGCCATCATCGAAGCGGACACGGCGGTGGAACGCGTCACGCAGCTCCTGTCGATGCACCGCGGGCCCCGGGACGTGCTCTTGGCGCTGAAGGTCGGCTTCGACAGGCGGCTGAGCGTGGACGGTGTGGAGGCCTGCATCGACAGGCTCGAGGACGCCATCCGCGCCGAGCTGCCGCAGATGACCCACATCTTCATCGAGCCCGACAACGACTACGACCCCGTTCGCGACGAGACCCGGCCCAAGGCGCTCGCGTCGCCGCCGCGCGACGCCGGGACGCCGTGATTGAGATTTGGCCGATGCGCGTCGACGAGGTCGAGGAGGTCGCCGCGCTCTCGAAGCGCTGCTTTCCCGAGGGAGGCTGGGGCGCCGCCGAGCTCGGCGCCGAGCTCGAGCGCTCGTTCGCAGAGGTGTGGGTCGCGCGCGCCGAGGGCGCCGTCGCCGGCTACGCCGTCGCGTGGTTCGTCGGAGACGACGCCGAGGTGCTGACGCTGGGCACCGACCCGGTCGAGCGCCGCCGTGGGATTGCGCGGGCGCTCGTCGCCCACTTGCAGGAGTCCACGCGCCAGCGCGAGGTGAGGTCGCTCACCTTGGAGGTCCGGCAGAGCAACCACGCCGCGCGAGGGCTCTACGAGGACGCCGGCTTCGTCACGACCTACCGGCGCCGCCGCTACTACGCGGACGGAGAGGACGCCTGCGTCATGGCGTGGACGCCCTGAGCCCGACGCGAGCGCCCTGAGCCCGACGCGAGCGCCCTGAGCCCGACGCGAGCGCCCTGAGCCCGACGCCGGCGCGTCACGACGTCGTGAAGAGCGTCATCGCATGAACGACGCGAGCACCAGCGTCACGAAGAGGGCGAGCAGCACGCCCGCGGCCAGTCCGAGGGGCTTGAACCCGCGCTCGCCGAGCCGATCCGCCAGGGCCATGCCCCCGAACGCGCCGACTAGGAAGAAGGCGCCGGTGGTGATCGTCGTCGGGTAGCCCTCGCCCACGGCGAGGAAGATCGACGAAGTTGGCACAGAGCCCGAGCGCGCCTCCGGCGACCCAACCGAACGCGGTGGTCAGCCTCGCGCGGGTGCTGCTGGGCTCTTTGACTTCCTTCTCCACGGCGGCTGCAGCCTGCGTCGGTCGGCTCGCTCGGGCAAGGCGCAGGGATGCGCGCCGGATTCGGCCGCAGATTGGTTTCCCTCTTGCCATCGGCGCGCGCAGCGACCACAAGGGACCCGAATCCAACACGTTCCAACGTGTAGCCAGCCTCGGACGCCGACGCGGGCCGTCCGAGCCGAACCGGAGGGAGTTGACATCATGGCCGTAGCCGTTCAGCGCGAGGCGCCCAACTTCAAGGCCACCGCCGTCAAGGGGCGGGAGTTCATCGACGTCGAGCTGTCGCAGTTCCGCGGCAAGTACGTCGTCCTCTTCTTCTACCCGCTGGACTTCACCTTCGTCTGCCCGACGGAGATCATCGCGTTCGACCGAGAAGCTCGACGAGTTCAAGAAGCGCAACACCGAGGTCCTCGGCGTCTCGGTCGACAGCCAGTTCACCCACCGCGCGTGGCAGAACACGCCGCGCGCCAAGGGCGGGATCGGCGACGTGCGCTACCCGCTGGTGGCCGACCTCACGAAGTAGATCAGCCGCGACTACGGCGTCCTGCTCACGAGACGACGCCGTGTCGCGCTGCGCGGCCTCTTCCTGATCGACAAGGAAGGCATCATCCGCCACGTCACCATCAACGACCTGCCGCTCGGCCGCAACGTCGACGAGGCCCTGCGCATCGTCGACGCGCTCCAGTACGTCGAGAAGCACGGCGAGGTCTGCCCGGCCAACTGGCACGAGGGCGACGCCACCATCAAGCCCGATCCCGAGGGCTCGCAGGACTACTTCGAGAAGCACGGCGGCTGAGCGGCCGCTCCTCGACCTGCGCGACGACGGCGCTGCTCCTCCTCGGGGCGGCGCCGTCTGCATTTGCAGGGTCCCACGGACGGCGCTTCATTTCCGTCCGGCAGGTTCCAAGGTCTCCTTCCCCGCGGCGTCCAACGCCAGAGGATCACGAACATGACAACCGGCGCCGTGGACGGCAGGATTGCGTGGGGGTCGCGCCGGTGCTCTCACCGTGCGGGTGCGCCCCGCGAGTGAGATGTGCTACCACACCCCGCCGTCCTCGCGGATTTTCGCGAGCGGCGGCCGAGAGGTCGGAAGTGAGCGACAAGTCCAAGTCGAAGAAGAAGAAAAAGTCCGCCGCCGCGCCTGAGCAGGAGGCCTCGCAGGACGAGGGTCTCGCCGCCCTCTCGGCCCTGGTCCGGCCGTCGACCATCCCGGCGGCTCCCGACGGGGACGGGGACGCGGACGACGGAAAGCTCGACTTGCGCGCGCTGGCCGCTTCGATCCCGCCTCCCGCGGCCGAAGACGAGCCGGAGGCGGGCGCGTCCGACGCGGAGGAAGCGGAGGCGGCCGCCGCGAAGACCGACGAGGCGCCGAAGAAGGCCGAGGCGAAGCCGAAGGCCGCGAAGTCCGACGAGCCCAAGGCCGCGGCGCCCGTGGCCGCGACGGAGATGCCCGCCTCGTCCGGTGGCGGTGGTGGCATGTGGATTGGCATCGGGATTGGCGCTGCGATTGCCGCCGGCGCGGTCTTCTACGTGATGAGCAACAAGCCGGTGGAGCCGTCCGGTGAGACCGTTGCGTCCGCCGCGCCGGCGCCGACGCCGGAGGAGAGCCCCGCGGCGGGACCCTCGCAGCCGTCCGAGCCGTCGCAGCCCGCCGCGGCCCTCGAGCAGCCGAGCGCGGCGGTCGAGGCGCCTTCCGACGTCGAGGGTGACGAGGTGGCTGCGGCCGAGCCGAGCGGCGAAGAGGCGGAGGCCGACGAGGCCGCCTCGGCCGAGGGCGAGACGCCTTCGGCCGCTGTGGCTCGGCACCGCGCGGCGCGACGGTCCCACGGTGGATCGCGCGCGGCGGCGCAGCCCGAGGAGTCGCACGAGGCGGCGCAGCCTTCCGCACCGGCCGCCGCGCCGGAGCCTCGCCACGAGCAGCACGCGGAGCAGAGCCACGAGGAGAGCGGCGGTGGAAACGCCATCGACAACATGCTCGATCAAGCGCTCGGCGGTCGGCCGAACCGCGAGGGCACCGGGACGGCCCGCCAGCAGCAGGCGGTCGCCGCGACTCCGTCGGCGCCCGCCGCCGACCTGCCCGACACGCCGAGCCGCCGCGACGTGGCGCGCACGCTGGGCCCCTTGATGTCGCGGATCCGCCAGTGTGCCGGCGATCAGGCTCGGGATGGCGCTGGCGACGATCATGGTCCGCAGCGACGGAAGCGTGGCCAGCGTGGCCGTCGGCGGCTCGCCTTTCGGCGGCTCGCCGCAGGGGGCTTGCATGGAGGGCGCGCTCCGCTCCGCGCACTTCCCTCGTTTCCGGCAGACCTCGTTCCGCGTCAGCTACCCCTTCAACATCCGCTGATCGCGCGCCGTGCTGGGCCGGCTCCGACATCTGACGGTGCTCGTCGCGGCCCTCGCGCTGGCGGCGTGTGGGGCCGCCGCGCCGTCGAGGCCCACCACACCGCTCCGCCCTCCAGCCGACCGGGCCTCGCGCGACCGTGCGATGGATGCGTTCGGCCGGCGCGCGTGGGAGGCGCTCTCGTCCGGCGCGCCGGAGCGCCTCCTCTACGACGACCTGGATCTGCGCGCCCTGCTGGACGCGGCGGGCGCCACCCGGGTGTCGGCGCGACGGGTCACGGTCGGCCAGCGCGTCGGTTCCACCACCGACATGTCCTCGCTCCTGGAAAGCGCCGAGTACGCCGGCATCTGCCTGCAAGGCGCGCGCGACGAGCCGGAGGGCGGCGTGCTCGGCCTGCGCAGCGACGGTTGGGTCTTCGACCGCGCGCTCTTGATTGGCCGGCGCCCCGGCGGTCGCCGGATTGCGTCGTGGATTCGAGGGAACGTTCGTGTTCTCCGACGCCGGCTTCGGCGCGCTGGACCTCGAGCGGGTGGAGACGCCGCGCTGGGAGCACTCGGACCTCGAGCTCGCTCCCTGCGACATGGCGATCCGAAACGACCTTCCCGAAGCGGCCCGCTGATCGGGCCCGGTCGCGCAAGACGTGCGGGGCGGACGTGCTGCCCGAACGCCCCGGCGAGGCGATCGCGAAGACGATCGCCTCGCGCAGTAGGCGATCTGCCTCGCGGGCCTGCCGGTGGGGTCCGTTCGTCACGCATGCCACCATATGTAGTGGTGGTCATCGCCTGACCCCCACCAAGGGTCGATGGGTCCGTTGCGTCCCAAAGATTGTGGTGATAGTTCGCTCGGTTCGAGGGCTCTGTCGGCGCGGCGCCGGCTCGGGCCTCGTTCGGGGTTCCGAGATGAAGATGAAAAAGGTCGAGGTCTGCGGCTTCAAGTCGTTCGTCGACCGGACGGTCGTCCACATCGACCACGAGGTCACGGCCGTCGTCGGGCCGAACGGCTGCGGCAAGTCGAACATCGTCGACGCCATCCGGTGGGCGATGGGCGAGCAGTCGGCTCGCCACCTCCGCGGCAAGGCCATGGAGGACGTGATCTTCAACGGCTCGGAGACCCGCGGGCCGCACAGCTTCGCCGAGGTCACGCTGACCTTCGACAACGGCGACGGCCTCGCGCCGCCGGAGTACCGCGCCTACGCCGAGATCGCCGTCACCCGCCGCCTCGATCGGAGCGGCACCAGCGAGTACCTGATCAACAAGACGCCCGTCCGCCTGATGGACGTCACCCAGCTCTTCCTCGGCACCGGCGTCGGCACCAAGGCGTACTCGATCATCGAGCAGGGCCGGATCGGCTTCATCGTCTCGGCCAAGCCCACCGATCGCCGCCACCTGATCGAGGAGGCCGCCGGAATCACGAAGTTCAAGGCCAAGAAGAAGGCCGCCGAGCGGAAGATGGATCAGACGCGGCAGAACCTGCTGCGCGTCAGCGACATCATCGGCGAGATCGAGAAGAGCCTCTCGTCACTCAAGCGGCAGGCGCAGAAGGCCGAGCGCTACAAGCGCTATCGTTCCGAGATCCGGGATCTCGAGCTCCTCGTCGCCTCGCACCGCTGGATGGAGCTCACCGTCACCCGGCGCGTGGTCGACGAGCAGCTCACCCGCATCGACGCCGAGGTGGACGGGAGCCGCTTCGCGCTCCGGCTGCGCGAGGCCGAGCTGGCGGCGGACCGGCTGGAGGTCCAGCGGCTCGAGCAGCGGGTCGAGGACGCGCAGCGGCAGGCCTATGAGCTGGACAACACGGTCCAGATGCTCGAAGGGCGGATCGAGAGCCATCTGTCGCGCCTCGAAGGGCTCCGCGAGGCGGAGCGCACGGCCGAGCGCGAGCTGGCGGCGCTCTCCGGTCAGCGCGAGATCCTCGCCCGCGAGCAGGAGAGCCTCGAGCGGGCCCTCGCCGATTTGGAAGCGATCGAGCGCGACGAGAAGGACACGCTCGAGACGGAGGTGAGCGAGCTCGAGCGCCGCAAGGAGGCCGCCGCCGAGTCCGAGAAGTCGGTCGGCGCGGCGCGGGCGCGGCTGGCGGAAGCGCGGGCGCGCATCGCGCGCGCCGAGGCGGTGTTGACCAGCTTCGAGCGCCGCCGCGAGGAGGCCCGCGGCCGGCTGGAGCGCTTGCGCGGCGAGCGCGAGGAGCAGGAGGCGCGAGTCGTCGAGCTCGCACAGCAGGCCGACGAGCTGCGCGCCCGTTTGGAGGGGCTGCGCTCCGGCAAGGAGCAGACGGCCACGCGCCGCCAGCAGCTCGAAGGCGAGCTGGAGGAGCTCCGCTCGCACATCCGCGAGAGTGAGTCGCGCGTCGACCGGCTCCGCTCCGAGCTGGCCGAGAAGCGCTCGCGGCTTCGCTCGCTGGAGCAGATCCAGCAGCGCTTCGAGGGCGTGGGCGAGGGTGTCCGCTCGCTCATGAAGTCCTCCGGCGGCGACGAGCGCGCCCGCTCCGAGAAGGGCATCCTCGGCCTGGTCGCGGATCGACTGGAGTGCCCGCCGGAGCTGACCGAGGCGCTGGCGGCGGCGCTCGGTGAGCGACTGCAGCACGTGGTCGCGCGTGATCGCGACGCGGCACTCTCGGCGTTCGAGTTCCTGGAGGGCGGCAAGCGCGGCCGGGCGACGGTCGTGCAGCAGCTCCCGCGCCGGATCGTGAGCCCCTCGCCTCGGATGAGCGGCGAGCCGGGGGTCGTCGGCTGGTTGGCCGATCACGTCTCGGTGGCGGTCGAGGACCGCGGGCTGGTGCGTCACCTCCTCGGCGACGTGCTGGTGGTCGAGGACTTCGAGACGGCCCAGCGTCTTCACGATCGCGGCCTGAGCGTGACGATCGTCACCCGCGCCGGGCAGCTCCTCGAGGGCGACGGCAGCGTGACGGCCGGGCGCGGCGAAGGCGTCGGCGCGCACATGATCGAGGTCAAGCGCGAGATCCGCGAGCTGGCGACGGTGGTGGGGCGCCTCGACGAGGAGCTGGCCGTGGCGGTCGCGCGGCATGGCGAGCTGCGCAGCGGCATCGCCGAGCGGCGGGCGGAGCTCGACTCGGCGCGCACGGAAGCGCACGACGCGGAGATCGCGATCGTCAAGTCCGACAAGGATCTCCGACGCGCCGAGGAAGAGCTCGAGCGCACCCGCAGCCGCATCGAGCGGCTGGCCGGCGACGCCGACGAGCTGGCGTCGCAGCTCGCGACGGCGGGCGATGAAGAGCAGGAGGCGCGGGCCGAGATCGA
Organism: uncultured Pseudomonadota bacterium; assembly: GCA_963832725.1. Classification (GTDB taxonomy): domain Bacteria; phylum Myxococcota_A; class Polyangia; order Polyangiales; family Sandaracinaceae; genus JAEZBP01. Next base: position 987,291 of record CAWHVG010000001.1, on the reverse strand, counting down.
GGGCGCGCGCACGGCCGAGCAGGAGTCGCAAGAGGCGCTGGAGGCCGGCCTCGAGATTCTACGAGGGGCGCCGGAAGGCGGTCGAGGAGCAGAGCCAGGTCGTCACCTCGGTGAAGGTGCGGGCGGCGCAGGCGGCGCAGCGCGCCGAGAGCGATCGCGGCGCGCTCGAGCGTCTGCAGCGCTCGGTGGCGGAGCTCGCGGAGCGCGAGCAGCGGCTGCGCGGGGACATGGAGCGCGGCGCTCGGCAGCAGGGCGAGATCGCGGCGGCGGCGTTCCTCGCCCGCGAGGAGCTCAACGCGACCGTCGAGCGAGCGATGGCCGCGCACGAGCACCTCGGCGGCGAGCGCGCGCTCTACGAGGAGGGCAAGGTCGAGCTCGGCCGGCGGGAGGGCGATCTAGTCGAGATCCGCCAGCGCATCGAGACGGGCGACAAGCAGATCGCGCAGCTCACGTTGCGTGAGCGCGATCTGGCCAAGGACCTCGAGCACCTGCTCGACACCATGACGGAGCGCCACCGCGTCGACCTGACGAAGGTGATCGGTGATTACCACTTCCGCGAGCTCCCGGACGCGCAGGTGCGCGAGCGCATCGACGAGCTGCTCCGGCTCGTGGAGCGGATGGGCGAGATCAACCTGACGGCGATCGAGGAGTACGAGGAGAAGAGCCAGCGCTACGAGTACCTCACGGCGCAGCGGGCCGACCTCGAGACCGCGCTCTCCCAGCTGGATAAGGCGATCCGGCAGATGAACAAGGAGAGCAAGCGCATGTTCCGCGAGACGTACGAGGACGTGAACGCGCGCTTCAAGCAGATCTTCCCCCGTCTGTTCGGCGGCGGAAAGGCGGAGCTGCAGCTCACCCACCCGGACGATCTCCTCGAGACGGGCGTCGACATCGTCGCCCAGCCGCCCGGAAAGAGGCTCGGCTCGATCGAGCTGATGAGCGGCGGCGAGAAGGCGTTGACCGCGGTCAGCCTCATCTTCTCGATCTTCCAGCACCGCCCGAGCCCCTTCTGCGTGCTCGACGAGGTGGACGCGCCGCTCGACGAGGCCAACATCGGCCGCTTCGCCGAGGGCATCCGCTCGATGACGAAGCACTCGCAGTTCATCGTCATCACGCACAGCAAGGCCACGATGCAGATGGCCGACGTGCTCTACGGCGTGACCATGGAGACGCCCGGCATCTCGAAGCTGGTCGCGGTCGAGCTCCGGAAGAGCCAGCAGAAGAGCGAGGCGGATCCCTCGGTCGCCGTGGCCTGAGCCCCGTCCACGAGCACTCAAGCGCTGGTGGCGGGGTGGGCCTTCACGACGGGTCGGCGCGCTCGTTCGGGCGCGCTCAAGAGCTCGGCGAAGAGCACGTTGTAGTGGATGAGGGCGCGCCGCAGCTCGTCGGTGCTCGCGCGCCCGGTGGCCGCCCGTCGGGTGAGGGTGTGGGCGGCTCGGTAGTGGTGGACGCCGTGCGGGTGGTGCACCGAGAGGTCGGATGCCTGCTGCTGGAAGCCCTCGGTCGGGTATCCCTCGGTCCGCATCACCTCCTTCAGCAGTCGGCCGGCGTCGAGGACGGAGCGAGTCGGATCGTCGGTGAACGCGGCGCGCAGATCGTCCCAGATGCCGGCGAAGCGAGCCTGTTCCTCCGCGCTGAGCGGGCGCAGGTGCATACGATCGATGCGGCGCACGCGGCGGCGGAGCTCACGGCGGGCTGCCTTACCGCTGCCGGTCTCTTCCACGGCGCGGTCGTACTCGGGGCCGAAGCGCGTTCGCAGCCGGTCTCGCTGGCGTCCCGGTGCGCGCTGCCACACGCCCACGCTGACCGCCGACAGAACTAGCGAGACGAGGATCCCGACGAGGATCCAGAATGGCTCTGCCATCGCGAAGCCTCCTTCGATTGGAGTCACGCAACGGGCACGCCAAGCGGGTGACGGGCCGGCGTTCCGCGTGGCGCGTGACGGACTCGTCCGGATGCGCCGGAAGCGCGCCGCCGGGCCGGTCGCGGGGGTGACCGGTGGGGACCTTCCTCTGCGGCGGGGCTGTAGTCGGTGATGCGGCGTGGCAGCAGCCCGCGCGAGAGACTCGGTCGGGACAGCCGTGGTGCCGGCGCGGCGAAGGGCGGCGAACGTCGCATCGCGACACGGAGAGGTCGGCTCTGGCACACTCCGTGATTGGCAGCTCGCCCGATGCGGCCACGAACGAAAATTGCCGGAAAGGCACCCGTGGATTGGTGCGGCACTGGCACGGGTTGGCCCATCTTGATGCTGGTGCTGTGCGCTGTGGCCCCGGCCGGCGTTCGTGCGCAGTCGCCGGCTGCGGAGGGGGGGCACGAAGACGAGAGCGGCGCGAGTGGGGCGAGCGCCGTCGTCGTGGATCGCGAGCAGGCGGCGGGTGACGGCTCCCCCGGCGGAGCGAGCGCTTCCCACGTCTCGCCCGCGAGCGCGCTGGGATCGCCAGCGCTGCCTGCGCAACCGGGCTGGGGAGATCCGAACGGGCCGCCGCCAGTGAGCGGGCCCCCGCCGTCGCAGCGACCGACCCACCCGCGCGGCTGGCGCTTCCCGCGCCAGACCGTCCGCCGGCCGCTGACCTTGCCGCAGGGCGTGCTCCGTTTCGACTCCACCGTCGCGCTCGAGTCCTACGGCGGACGGGCCTCGATGATTGGCTACGCCGGCGTCGCGGCGGGCCTCTTCGACGACCTCGAGATTGGCGCCACGCCCTTCGGGCTCACCTTCCTTCCACCCTTCGCGCTCTCCGACCCCTACGTCTACGCCCGCGTCCGGGTGATCTCGGGCAACGTGCAGCTCGCGGTTCGCGCCGGCTCCACGCTGCCCGTCGCCAACCAGCTCTCCGGCCCGCAGATGACGCTCGCGGGCGAGCTCGCGTGGTTGATCGCGCCCGTCTTCCGCATCGACACCGGCCTCGAGTACGGGGCGCTCTTCGGCAGCACCTTCTACCAGCGCGTGGGCGTGCCGCTGACGGCGACGTTGCAGCTCGGCATCCAGGCGCTCGCGCTCGTCTCGGGCGTGTACGTCTACAACGACTTCGATGACGCCGACGTCCCCCTACAGCTCCGCTACACGGTGACGTTCCGCGGCTACCAAGGGCCGCTCGGCGAGTTCTCGATGCAGGGCGGATTCACCGATTTCTCGACGGCCGACTCGTCCTGGATGGTCCAGACCCGCCTGACCTTCTTCGCCTACCTCTGAACGCTGGCGTCTCGCCGGGCGCGCTCACCTCGTGTCGGTGGATGCCGGCTCGCTGGCGGCCGGGGGCGCGGCGGGCGTGCGCGGTCGGGTCACGAACCAGGCCAGGGCGCCGAGCGAGAGGAGGATCACCAAGATGCTCACCAGCGCGACGCCGCGCCCGCTCCGCCGGCGCGCGCCGAGCAGCTCGTCGGCGTCGTCGTCCGCCTCCGCCGCCAAGAGGAGCGCGTGCATCTCGTCGCTCGCCGTGCGCTCGCGGGCTTGGGCCGGCCAGGCGCCCGTTTGCGTCGGCGGCCGCCGGTCCAGCTTGGGCTCGGCGTCGACCCGCGCCGGCACCAGCGTCCGCAAGGTCGCCGCCACGTCGGCGTGCCGCATGCTCATCCCGTGCTGGCCCGCGAAGCGGAGCAGGGCCGCGGAGACGTCGTCCGCGGTGGCCGTGCGCGCTCCCGCTCCTTCGCGAGCGCCGCGCGGACGATGGAATCGAGCTCATCAGGCACGTCGGGGCGCCGCGCGCGTGCCGAGGGGACCGAGGGATCGAGCACGATGGCCGCCACGGTCTCGTACTCGCTCGCTCGCGCGTACATGTTCTCGCCGGTCAGTGCTTCGAAGAGGCTCACCCCGAGCGAGAAGACGTCGCTCCGCCCGTCGAGGATCTGCCCCTGGTACTGCTCGGGCGAGATGTAGGCGAACTTGCCCTTGAGGTTGCCCGCCTCGGTCTTGTGCGTCTGCGTCGCCGCCTTGGCGACCCCGAAGTCGAGCAGCTTCGGCACCCCGTCGAAGCCGATCATGATGTTCTCGGGGGTGACGTCGCGGTGGACGATCGCCAGCGGCTGGCCGCGGCCGTCGGTGCGGGTGTGGGCGTGGTGAAGCGCGGCGGCGATCTCCGCGAAGACGCGGACCACGAAGTCCACCGGCAGCGGCTCCTTCACCTCGTCGATCAAGTCGCGCAGCGACACGCCGCGCACCCACTCCATGGCCAGGAAGAAGCCGCCGGAGGCCTCCCCGAACTCGTAGATGGGGCAGATGTTCGGGTGCGAGAGGTTCATCGACAGCCGCGCCTCGTGCACGAACATGTCGACCATCTTCGGGTCCTCGGCGGCGTGGGGCAGCACGCGCTTGACCACGACGTGCCGTTGCACGGTCTCCGGACCGGACTCGCGCGCGAGGAAGATCTCCGCCATGCCGCCCGAGGCGAGTCGGCCGACGATGTCGTAGCGGCCGATGCGCCCGATGGGCGAGAGGGCGCTGAGCGAGGTCATCGGCCCGAGGATACCAGTCGCGGGGCGACGGGGTGACCGTGGCAGTGCGCCTCGGGCGGGGCAGCATCGCGCCCGCCGGGCCGAGCTCTCGTCGCTGGCGCCGAAAGGCATGCCTGCTGCAATCCGCGGCGCCCGCGAATGCGGTGGGAAGGCGAACCGATGCGATGGCTGGCGGCACTCTTTCTGGGATCGCTCCTGGGTCTTTGCCTGAGCGCGGCGCGCGGCGAGCTCGGGCCGCCACCGGACGTGGAGGTCGAGGCGCGCTGAGGGTCCATCCGAGGCGGCGCGGCCGGCGACGCTCGCCTATGCTTGTCGCCGTGGCGTTCTGGCGGCGAGAGCAGGCCGAAGAGAAGCGGGAGCCGACCGAGGCCGAGACGGACCCGGTGCACATCCGCGTCCGCGCGTTGAAGAAGAGCTACGCCGACACCGAGGTGCTCCGCGGCGTCGACTTCGACATCCTGCGGGGGCAGATCAACGTCATCATCGGCGGCTCGGGCGCCGGCAAGAGCGTGTTCACGCGGCAGCTCTTGCGCCTGGAGCAGCCCGACTCGGGAGAGATCCTGGTCGATGGCGTCGACATCCTTCCGCTCAACGACTGGCAGCTCGTGCCGGTCCGGAAGAAGTTCGGGATGGTCTTCCAGTTCGGCGCGCTCTTCGACTCGATGACCGTCTTCGACAACGTGGCCTTCCCGCTGCGCGAGCACACCAAGATGAACCGCAAGCAGGTCCACGAGCGGGTCTTCCAGCGTCTCGAGGATCTCCGGGTGGCGCACGCCGCGTACAAGCTGCCCGGGCAGCTCTCGGGCGGCATGCAGAAGCGGGCGGCGTTGGCGCGGGCGTTGGTGCTCGAGCCGGCGATCCTGGTCTACGACGAGCCGACCAGCGGCCTCGACCCGCTCAGCTCGCGGCGCGTCGACGAGCTGATCCAGGAGACCGCGGAGAGCTTCGGCGTCACCTCGCTGGTGATCACCCACGACATGGCCAGCGTCTTCCAGATCGCCAGCCGCGTGAACATGCTCTACGAGGGCAAGATTGAGGCGGCGGGCACCCCGGACGACATCCTCGCCAGCGACAACCCCGTCGTCATCGATTTCCTCCGCGCCTCCGGCGTGAGCGCGAACGAGATCGAGGGCAGCCCGCTGCCTGCCGCCTCGCGCCCGGCTGATGTGAGCAGCGCCGACGCCTCCGAGGAGTGAGCGGTGCCCGTTCCGGGGTCGTGACAACGCCGGTACGTGCGACGAAGCACTGAGCGATCTGACGGAACTGCGGATCGATCTTTCTCGACGTCGTATCGGTCGGGGGGTCGATGCCACAGAGGGGATCCGCGCTGGTATCGAGCCACGACCTCACGGCAGCCCGCACGCCACGATCGGCTTTGGTCGAGAGCATCGGTCGCCGCGCGGCTCAGGCGGCGGCAGCCTGCGCCCTTTTGCTCACCTTGAGCGCGTAGGTCCCGGCGTGCTCCGGCTTCACGCCGGTCTCGGGATTGCCGAGCCAGTCCATCATCAGCCGCGGCGGAACCTTGATGACCTCCGCCGTGCGGTAGGTGCCGAAGACGAGATCCCAGATGGGCGAGGTCACGCCGTGGTTGTAACGAGCGTCCACGAAGTGGTGGTAGAAGTGGTGCTTGCGCGCCCAGCGCCCGTAGGCTCCCCAACCGGCCTTCACGTGCTCGAGGCGGTGGATCGCCTCGTAGGTGAGGTAGAAGCCGGTGAGGCCGGAGGCATACGCGAGGCCGGGCCAGAGGCCGGCCACGAGCACGGCGGGGATGGCGGTCGCCGTGATGGCCAGGACCGCAGCCATCGCCTTCTTGCGGGCGGGAGCGAAGTAGTCGCCCTCGATGTGATGGCGGACGTGCTCCTTCGCGAAGGGGTTCGGTCGGAAGCGCCGATCGTGACCGAGCCAGCGGTGGATGCAGTACTCGAGGAAGGACCAGGTGAGCGCACCGAGAAAGAGCGCGATGGCGACCTTCAGAATCATGACGGACCTCCAGAGCGCGCGGTGAGTCCGAGCGCGTCGACTTTTTCGAATGCGGCGTCGAGAGCCTCGGCGTCCGCCCCCCACGCCCCGAGGAGGGTGCGGACCGAGAGCCCACTGAGGCGGTCGACGTCGAGGAGCTGCGGTGCGTAGCGCGCCTGCTTGCGGAGCGAGAGCACGCCCTGCACCGCCGTGAACACGAGCAGCGTGCGCTCGAGCGGGTCGCCCTCCTCGAGGAGGCTCGCTTCGACCGCGTCGCGGAGCGCGTCGGCCATGGGAGAGAGCGTGGACACGAAGGTCCCCACGACCGGCCCTGCCGCCTCGGGAGATTGGAGGAGCACCCGCGGCTCGGCCAGGGACATCGAGAGCAGGCCGAACTTGTGGGGCGCCTCGACCGAGAACGCCCGGTAGGCCTGCGTCAGCGCGACCACCCGCGCGAGCGGATTGTCGGCGACCGGAGCTGCGGCCTCGGCCAGACGCTCCCCGACCTCCTCGAGGATCCGGTTCACGAGCGCGGAGAGCAGCGCGTCCTTCGAGTCGAAGTAGCGGTAGAGGGCGCCCGGTGTGTAGTCGACGGCCTCGGCGAGCTTGTTCATCGAGAGCGCACCGAAGCCGCCCTCCACGATGGACTCCATCGCAGTGTCCAGGATCCGCGCGAGGTTCGCCTCGCGGCGGCGAGCCCGGGGACTGAGCTTCTCGGTGCGAGGCTTCTCGGTGCGAGCCATGGTCATAAAATGAATGATATTTACGGTTCTGGCAAGGTGTTTTTGCGTATACGTTTGTTATCATTGGGTTTTATGGGAATTTGACTGGGGCCGGAGCTGCCGCGGATGGACGCCCGGCGGGTCGCGGTGGCTCGCCCCCTCCTTCGCAGGGACCCCACCCCCAGCGCCGCGCAACGAACGATTTGAACGACGAATCGTCCGTCACGCGCCGCGTGATGAGGCACCCCAAGGCGTCGGGGGCGAGCCACCACGCCGCCTCACCGGTTCGTGGAGCACAACGGGTTTCGTGCTGGAACAGGTCCCGGCGCATGCGCACACGGCGCGCATGCACCACGACTGCTGCCGCGACCGCCGCTCGAGCTCGCGCCGGCGTGAGCGGTGCCGCGTTCACGCTCGACCACGCGGGTGCGCAGCCGGTAGCGGACGTGGGGCAGCGGGACGCCGCGAACCCGCTCGGTCTTGGTGCCGCCGTCGAGCTCGAACCCGGCTGCGCTCGTAGCAGCCTCTCGCCCCGCGCGTTGGTCGATGAGCACGCGCAGACGCGTGCACGAGCGGGGTGGGAGAGCCGCGCTCGGACAGGGCGTCGAGCGCCGCCGCCAGTAGCGCGCGCCCGATGCCGCGTCCGGTCAGCTCCTCGGCGCGCAGGTAGAGCGCTCGGATCTCGCCCGGCCCTTCCTCGTCTCGCGCCGGCCCGAACGAGACGAGCCCGAGCGCGTCACCGTCCTCGTCGGCGAGCAGCGTGCCGCAGCGCGGATCCAGTTGGCCACGGCCGTCTTCCACATCGCGCGCCGCTCATCGAGGTCGAGCCCGTCGAGGAGCGCGTCCGGCATCTGCCCGCGGTAGGCCCAACGCCAGCCGGCCACGAGGATCTCGGCGAGAAACTCCGCGTCGTCGGTCGTGGCGGGCCGGATGCGCACTTCAGTAGTTGCGGACGACGACTTCGCTGACGAGGCCGCGGCCCTTTGCGTCGCAGCTCACGGCGCGCGGCGCGGCGACGGTGTCGATGCGGAAGTCCCGGTAGAGCTCGCGGATGAAGGGCACGTCGCTGTTCGAGAGCATGCAGCGGCAGCCGCGGCGGGTGAGGGCGGCGAAGACGTCGCGAAGGCGCGTCTGGTCGTCCTGGGCGAAGCCGCTCTGCGCGTAGCTGGTGAAGTTCGCGGTGCGGGACACCGGCTCGTAGGGCGGATCGAAGTAGACGAAGTCGCCGGGCCGCGCGCTGGCCGAGCAAGGCCTCGAAACCGTCGCAGCGGATGTCGGCGTGGCGGAGCTGGAGGCTGGCCGCGTGCAGGCCGTCGTGATCGAGGATGCGCGGCTTGACGTAGCGCCCCGCCGGCACGTTGAACTCGCCGCGCTTGTTCACGCGGTGCAGCCCGTTGAAGCAGGTCTTGTTCAGGTAGATGAACATCGCCGCCCGGGCCGGTCCGCCGTCGTGGCGGCCGTTGTAGCGCTCGCGGACGCGGTAGTAGTGGTCCTTGTCGTGGCGTGCGGCGTGGTGCTCGAGCTCGTCGATCACCTCCTCCACCCGGTCGCGCACCATCTCGTAGGTGTGCACGAGCGCCGGGTTCACATCGCAGAGGAGCGCGCGGCTCGGGCGCCGGGCGAAGAACATCGCGGCGCCGCCGGCGAAGGGCTCCACGTGCCGCATCTTGTCGACGCCGGAGGGCAGAAGCGGCGTGAGCTGCGAGAGCAGCCGGCCCTTGCCGCCCACCCATTTCACGAATGGGGCCGGTGCTTTGCGCGGGGTGGCCGGAGCGGGCTGGCGGAGGGCGACGCGGGCGACGGCGGCAGAGGTGGGCATGCATGCGACGTTATCCTACATGGTCGCACACGCGAAAAAACTGGCGGGCTGCGCGGCCCGCCCGCGCTCAGAAGAGCCCTTCGCCGATGATGATGCTGGTCAGGACGTAGTCGAGGACCAGGATGGCGACGGCGCTCTGGACGACCGCACGGTTGGTGGCGCGCCCCACGCCGACCGCGCCGCCGGTGGCGTAGAAGCCCTGGCGGCAGGCGATCAGGGTCAGCGTGGCGCCGAAGAACCCTGCTTTGACCATGCCCTGGGCGATGTCGCCGGTGTCCACGAACCACTTCACGCGTTCGATGAAGATGCCGCCGTCGATGCCCATCAGATGCACGCCGACGGTGTAGGCGCCGAAGATGCCGACGCTGAAGAAGAAGAGGGCCATCACCGGCGCCGCGATGATGCCGGCCAGCACCCGCGGCACGATCAGGTACTGGACGGGGTTCACGCTCATGGTGGTGAGCGCGTCGATCTGGTTGGTCACCCGCATCGACGCGATCTCGGTGGCGATGGCGCTGCCGGCGCGGCTGGTGATCATCAGCGCGGAGAAGACCGGCGCCAGCTCGCGCGCGAGGGCTAGACCGACCACCGAGCCCACCTGATTCTCGGCGCCGAACTGCCGGAAACCGTCGACGAGCTGGAGGCCGAAGACGGCACCGACGAAGACGCCGGTCAGCCCGACGATGAAGATCGACTGTACGCCGATGAACTCGAGGGCCTCGACCAAGAGGTAGAAGCGGTAGGGCGGCCGCACGGCCCACATCACCGTCTCGAAGATCAACCGGGCCATCACCCCGATCTCGGCGAGGGCGCCCATCGGCACCGCCAGGATGGAGCGCCCCACCTCCTTGAAGGCCTCTCCCCACGAGGGCGGCTCCTCGCGGGGGGACTCGCCGTCTGCCACCTCGGCCACGTCGAAGAGATACCATGGCCGCCGCCGCCCGCGAGGGTCGCCGAACGCAGTCGGCTCGGGCCGCGCTCGTGAGCGCCTGCCACGCGTGTGTCTGCTCCGGACGGCCCAGAGGGCGCGTGGCACGAGCCCGGACCGGGGACTACAGTCGGCCCACCATGCGGATCGAGGTCAACGGCGAGGCGCGCCAGATCGACCCCGGCACCACCGTCGGTGCGCTCCTCGAGCAGCTCGGCTTGGGCACGACCCTGGTCGCCGTCGAGCGCAACCACGAGATCGTGCCGCGCGCCGAGCACACGCAGGCCGAGATCCGTGACGGTGACCGCATCGAGATCGTCCACTTCGTGGGCGGGGGCTGAAGGTGCGTCGATGAATCTCCCGTCGCCCCGCGTCCGATTCCGCGCCCATCCGCGGCGTTGCCGTTCGTCGCCGTGCGTTCGCACGGCACCTCTCGGCGCCTCGAGGCTGGACGCGGCTCGATTGCGGTGCTCGGTCCGATTCATCGACACACCTCGAGCGTTCCCGCCGGAGCAACGTTTCACCGTGAGCGACAACGACCTCCTTCGCATCGGCGCGCGCGAGCTGCGCTCCCGCCTCTTCGTCGGCACCGGCAAGTACGCCGACATGACCGAGACCCGCGCCGCGCTCGAGTCCTCCGGCGCCGAGATTGTCACCGTGGCGGTGCGTCGGGTCGACCTCGGAGAGAAGGGCGGCGAGTCGCTGATCGGCTACCTGGTCGAGAAGGGCTACGTGATCCTGCCCAACACCGCCGGCTGCTACACGGCCGAGGACGCGGTGCGCACGGCCCGGCTCGCGCGCGAGATGCTGGGCACCGAGCTGGTGAAGCTCGAGGTGCTCGGCGACGAGCGCACGCTCTTCCCCGACGTGCCGGCGACGCTCGAGGCGGCCAAGACGCTGGTCGACGACGGCTTCACCGTCCTGCCCTACACCAGCGACGATCCGATTACCGCCCGCAAGCTCGAGGACCTCGGGTGCGCGGCCGTGATGCCGCTGGCGGCGCCGATCGGCAGCGGGCTCGGCATCCGCAACCCGTACAACATCGAGATCATCCTCCAGCACGCCAGCGTGCCGGTCATCGTCGACGCCGGCGTGGGCACGGCGTCCGACGCGGCGGTGGCGATGGAGCTCGGCTGCGACGGCGTGCTGATGAACACGGCCATCGCCGGCGCCAAGGATCCGGTTCGGATGGCCGGGGCGATGCGCAAGGCGGTCGAGGCCGGGCGCGACGCGTTCTTGGCGGGCCGCATCCCGAAGAAGCTCTACGCGACCGCATCGAGCCCGCTCGAGGGCGTGATCGGCTCCTCCCGGACGTGAAGCCGGTCTTTCTCGCCCTGGCCGTGTTGCTCGCGCCGCTGCAGTGCGGGCGGCCGCCGAGCGATCACCCGGAGCTGGAGGACAGCCCGGCCGAGGCGCTCTGGGATCTCTCCGATCGTTTCCACGAGGCCGGCGACGAGGCGGGGCGCCGCCGCACGCTGGAGTACCTGATTGAGCGTTACCCCTCGAGCCGCTTCGCCGAGCGGGCGCGGGTCACCCTTCGAGACGGCTCGTGAGCTTCGCGCTCTACCTGATCACCGACCCGCGCACCGACGTCGTGGCCGTCACCGAAGCGGCGCTCCGGGGCGCGCCGCCGGGGCGGGTCGCGGTGCAGGTTCGGGCCAAGGACGCGAGCGCCTCCGAGCTGGTTTCGCTCTGCCGGGCGCTCGCGCCGATCTGCCGGGCGGCCGAGGCGCCGCTCTTGGTGAACGATCGAGCCGACGTGGCCAAAGCGGTCGGCGCCGACGGCGTGCAGCTCCCCGAGCGCGGGCTGAGCGTCGAAGATGCGCGGGCGGTGCTCGGTCCGCGGGCGCGGGTCGGGCGCTCCTGCCACGACCGGGCGGGGCTCGTTCGGGCGCTCGAGGACGGCGCGGACTTCGCCACCTTGGCGCCGCTCGCGAGCGTGCCCGACAAGGGTGCGCCGCTCGGGCTGGCGGGCTTCGCGCGGGCCATCGAGGGCCTCGCGCTGCCGGTCTACGCGCTCGGGGGCGTCGATCCGGAGCTGGCGCGGGATGCCGCGCTCGCCGGCGCGGCGGGCGTGGCGGTGATTCGCGCCGTCTACGGAGCCGAGGACCCGGCGGCCGCGATCCGGAGGCTGCTCGACGCGCTCGGGCATCCGGACGCCGCGCCGAGCGCCGACGCGGTCTGATACCATCCGCGCCGTGCGAGAGTTCACCAGAGGCCTCCTCAAGTTCGTCGGGGTGGTCGCGTTGTTGGCCGCCATCGCGGGCGGCGTGCTCTACGCCTTCTTCGTGAAGGTCGTCGACATCGGCCACAACGGCATGGCGCCGACCATGATCCTCGGCGACCGTGTCCTGGTGTGGCGTACCCAGGAGTTCGAGCTCGGCGAGCCTGTCCTCTGTCGCCACCCCGAACAGCCGGGTCGCTACGTCATCGGCCGCGTCGTCGGGCGGCCCGGCAACGTCGTCGCTTTCGAGCGCGGCTCGCTGACCATCAACGGCCGCTCGCCCGACCTCGACGTGCGGGGCCTGGTCATCTTCCAGGACGCCGAGCGCGGCCGCCAAGAGCGGATGCAGTACGCCATCGAGGACATCCTCGATCACGACCACCCCATCTTCATGCGCGAGCGGAGCCAGCCACGGATGAGCCGCCCGCACCGCGTCACGGGCGGGCTCTTTCTCATGAGCGACAACCGCACCTACGTCGGCGAAGACAGCCGCGCCTTCGGCGAGGTCGACAGCAGCACCTGCGTGGGCCGCGTCTTCATGCGCCTCACCGCCGCGCCGAGCCCGAGCGAGGTCGGCAACGGCGTCCTCGACATCATCGATTGAGCATCCGACCGCGGAGGTCGCGGCCCTGTGCATGTCACCGCGCTCGCCCTGCCGCATCGCGGCCGCCCGCCGCGCGTGTCGGACGGCGAGCGGCAGGGCCTCGTCTCACGCCTTGGCGAGCAGCTCCTCGCTGATCGTCCAGAGGCGCTCGGCGGACTCGTCGCTGCAGGCGTGCGCGTTCGACCCCTTTGAAGCGGGCGGTGGGGCTCTCGGGATCGGTGGGCGCGGCGATGTCGCAGTCCTCGCAGTACACGCCGGGCTTGCCTTCCAGCAGCGGCGACGTCGCCGCCCACAGCGTGGTCGAGCAGCCCTGCTCGGGCGTCTTGAAGCCGGCCTTCGCCGTCTCGCTGGGCTCGCCGTCTTCGCCGATCCAGCCGAGCGCGACCATCTCTTCCTTCGGGAGGTGGCGCTGGAGGGGCGTGAAGATGCCGCCGGGGTGCACCGCGAACGCCAGGCCGCCCGCGTCGCGCAGGCGCCGCGACAAGGCGTTGGCGAAGAGCGCGTTGGCCGTCTTCGCCTGCCCGTAGGCCTTCCACTTGTTGTACTCGCTCCGCTCGAACTGGATGTCGTCCCAGCGGATGTCGCTGATCTTGTGGCCGGTGGAGGAGAGCGCGACGACGCGTGCGCCGGGCGCCTTCTCGAGCAGCGGGAGCAGCGCCTTGGTCAGCGCGAAGTGGCCCATGTGGTTCACGCCGAACTGCGACTCCCAGCCCGGTCCCACCCGGGCTTCCGGGCAGGCCATGATGCCGGCGTTGTTGATGAGCAGATCGAGCTGCGTCAGCTCGCCGAGCATCGAGTCGGCGAACGCGCGAACGGAGCCGAGGTCGGACAGATCCATCGGCGCCGTCTTCACCTCGCCTTCGATGCCGGCCAAGTTCTCGGCCGCCTTCTCGGGCGAGCGGACCGGAACGATCACCCTCACGCCCTTGGCCGCGAGCGCGCGCGTCGTCTCGAGGCCGATGCCGCTGTATCCGCCGGTGACGATCGCCGTCTTGCCCGCGAGGTCGCGGTCGGCGAGCACCTCGGCGCCCGTGCTCCGCGCGTGAAAGCCGGACTGGGTGGGAACTTGATCGGTGGCGGCCATGACTCTGCTCCTCTTCTGCATCGGCGTCTCGAAGGACACCGGCGTAGGTCTCGGATGCGGGCATCCTTCCCGACGAGCGCGGGCATGTCCATCGCGAACCCCGGACCGCGACTGTGGCGGCGGCGTCACACCAGATCAGCTCGCGGCGTCGCGTCGCGCCGATGTTCTTGCGGAGCGCTCGCCGCGTCCGAGCCTGGCGTGAGATGGCAGTCGACCGACTCCACGGCATCGTCGCACTGCCTCACCCGGAGCGGTCCCATCCCACCAGGCTGGACATCGCCAGGGCTTGCGTGAAGAGTACCGGCCGCATGCGTGCCATCACCTTTGCCCTCGCCGTTCTGCTGGTTCCGTCGCTCGCCGCCGCGCAAGAGGAGCCGGAAGAGGCCCCTCCCGAGCCGTCGGCCGAACACGCGGTCGAGCAGGCGCCGGAGGGGCAGCCTCGCTACCTGCACGCCATGCAGGAGGAGCTGACCGCGATGGGTGTGCGCGGCGCCACGTGCGAGGCGATGGACCGCGAGCGCGGGCGCTGCACCTTCACCGCGCGCGGGATCAGCACCGGCCGTGAGTTCACGGTCCACCTGGTCTACAGCGATCGGACCGACACCATCTACGCGTACGTGGAGCGCTACCTGGTCGCGCCGGCCGACGGCGAGACCACCCCCGCGCTCATGCGGCGGCTGATGGAGCTCAACTGGAGCATGCTCCTCGGCAAGCTCGAGTGGGACTCGACCGACGGGGAGGTCCGGCTCTCGATGGTGATCAACACCGACAGCAACTTCGACCGGCGCGCCTTCCGCTCGGCCATCCGCGCCATCGGCCAGCTCGCCGACCGCTACTGGGGCGAGCTGGACCGCATCGTGCGCGGGCGCTCCACGCCCTGATCGATGGCCTGGAAGCTCGGTGTCGTCTCGAGCGCGGCCCGGACCGTGTTCGAGACCGCCCGTGAGGTGGCCGGAGAGGGCTCGGAGCCATCGGTCAAAGCTGCTTCGTGCGCCGTCGTCGGGCTCCGCATCGCGGTCAAGGCGTCGCGCAGCGGAGCGCGAAGGCGCGGATCCGGGGCGAGCTGTCCAAGAGGAGCAGCTCGCGCGCCGCGTCGCTGCCGCGGAACGCGATCAGCGGGTTGCCCGCGGGCGAGGCGAGCGTCGTCGCGGCCTCGTCGTCCGTGCGCGCCCCTTCGATCGCCTCGTCGCCGATCCACGCGAAGAGCGCGCGCCCTTCGAGCGAGCTCGCTCTCAATCCGCATGCCGCGAGCCCCCACGGACCGATGCCGGTCACGCCCCCGAGCGCTCGAGCGTGGGTGGCGTGACGGTGGAGCGGGCCGAGCGCTCCGGTGGGTGAGACGGTGCGCCAGCGCACCTCGGCGCCGGCCGGTGTCCCTGGCGGCGCCGAGACCGAGCCGACGTCGGTGAAGGACGTGTCGGTGAGGGGGCGCCACGCCACCGCGAGGTCGTGCGGCCCGTCGGGCGCGACGGCGATGTCGCCGCCCGTGCGCTCGGAGAGCTCGGCGACCGCGACCGGGAGGTCCACGTGGTCGACTTCGATCGCGTCGTCGGGGTCGAGGCTCGCGCTGAGCATCAGGCGCACGCGGCCACCGGTGCGGGCGAAGAAGACCAGCGCGGGTCGGTCGTCCGCGCTCATCCCGACGCCTGCGCTCTGGAGGCCGAGGGGAGTGACTTGCGCGTGGCCGTCGGGCGCGATGCGGACGAGGCGCGGACCGTCGTCGGAGCTGGCGGTGGCGATGACCTCGCCCGTCGAGCTCTCGACCGCGTCCCAGGGGTAGAGCTGCTCGCCGGTGGATCGCAGACGGGTCTCACCGCGGCGGATCGTGCCGAGCGTTCCGTCGGGTCCGAAGACGAGGAAGGTCCCGGACGTCGCTAGCGCGACCTGCACGCCGCGCGGCGGGACGAAGGGGTGCTCGAGATCCGCCGGCTCGAAATAGGGAAAGACCGACTCGAAAGGGGGAAGGTCCGAGCCGCTGTCCCGATAGCCGTCGAAGCCGCCTCGATGAACGGGGTGGAAGTACTGGGGCGCCACCGCGAGCAGCGCGTCGGCCGCGTGAGGGGCCGGCTGGGGCGTGGCCCGCAACGCGCACCGCGCCGGGCTGGCCTGAGCCGGGGGTGAGGGGCGGGTCTCCGCTTCGTCTGCGGTCTCCGGTTCCTGCACCGACACGCGGCTCGGCCGAGCGCTACCGCCGCACGCGACGACGAGGACTGACAGTACTGTGATCGGCGTCCTCATGCTGCTGGCCTACGCCGCAGGTGCTGGATTGTTCCCGCGCCCGGGGTGCATCGTCGGCGGGTGGCCCTTCGTTTGCCGTGTGGCTCGCGCCCGTCGGACATCGTCGGTGACTGTGGCTCGTAAATGGGTGCTACGACCAATCCATGGGTCGTCGGCGCGCTGGTGGTGGGCGCGTTCGCGCCGCGCAAGACGGCCGGTTTCGCGGCCGATGGGTTCCGCCGGATCGCGCACGCTCTCACGGCGGAGGCCGAGTAAACGGCGCCTATGCGTTCGGCGTGCCGTGCCGTCACAGCCCCCGGTTTCCCTCCCTCCGCGGACCCCCGCGTGAGGCCGGGGCCGGGAACGTGGCGACCATGGCACTCAGGGCGGCTTCCGATGAGCTCGTCGCAGCGACGTGGACAGGCGGCTCAGAAGCAGCCTCCGTACTCGACGCCGGCGACGACCAGGGGCGTCGCGAAGCGTTGACAGGCCGAGGATATGCAGGGGCTGCTGTCCGGGTATCGGCAGAACTGAACACACCGCTGACTCGATCCGTAGTCTCCGCAGAAGAGGCCGAGATCGCAGTCCTCCGCGGTCGTGCAGGTCTCGCCCACACCGTGCCCAGCGGACGAGACGCATCCGGTGAAAACGCGCATCGCCCCAGTGGCCTCCTGCGAGAGCGAGCACTTCGAGTATCCCGGGCATCCCCCGCCGGTCACCGGGTCGCACGAGGGGCTGCAGGTCGTGACCCCATCGACCGGGTTCCCGGAGGTGTCGATGCCCTCGGCGCAGAGGGACCCCGGTCCACTCGTACAGTCGGCGTCGCCGTCGCAGAAGCGGGCGCACCGGGCCACCACCGTATTCGCGATGGTGAGGCAGATGAGACCCGCTTGGCAGTCGTTCGTGGACAGGCACGCAGCTCCTTCGCTCGCGGTACCCGCGGACATGCACGTGCGAACGCCGGAGCTCACGTAGCAAGCCTCGCCGGCGCCGCAGCCGCACTGCGGCGCGACCAGGCGGCAGGGCGTCTCCGAGCAGGACCCGGCGTCGTGCCCCGCGTCGTGTCGGACCGGTCCCGCGTCGGGTTGGCGCGGGCCCGAGTCGAGGATCACGGGGGGAGGGTGCGAGTGATGGCTCGTCTGGATACAGCCCGCGACCGTACTGGCGAGCAGGACCATCACCGCTTTGATCCACCGCGACATCACGCACGGTGGTACCGGTCTCCGTTCGTGGTGACAACAGGATTGTGCGCGCCGCGACCCGCGCGTTTGGCTCGCCGCGTACTGCATGGCGAGTCACAGGAGGTGGAGGACCGGCGCCACGTCGTCGCTCGGCGGGCCGCGTGGCTCGACTGCGAGACGCCGATTGCTCGCGGGAGCCCGGGCTCCTATCCTCGGCGCGCCGTGAGGGGCCCGAGGGAGACGATTTCGCGAACGCCGCGCCTGCGCGGCTCCGCGATCCGTGCTCCCGGGCTCGGAGGAGGAGTGCCGTGAAGGTCGCCGTCGTCGTCTTCCCCGGATCGAACGCCGACTGGGACGCGCTGCACGCCGCGCGCGATGTCCTCGGCGCCGATGCTCGGACCGTCTTCCACAAGGACACGGAGCTCGGCGACGTGGACGCGGTGATCGTGCCCGGCGGGTTCTCGTACGGCGACTACCTGCGGGCCGGTGCGATCGCCGGCTTCAGCCCGATCGGCCCGGCCATCCAGCGCTTCGCCGAGGCGGGCGGGCCTGTGCTGGGGATCTGCAACGGCTTCCAGATCCTGACCGAGATGGGGCTTCTGCCGGGCGCGCTGACCCGGAACGCGCACCTGCGCTTCGAGTGCCGAGACGTCTGGGTGCGCGTCGAAGGCGGCGGGCCCTTCACCCACGCGCTGCCGCAGGGGACGGTGCTGCGGCTGCCGGTCGCGCACGCCGAAGGGCGCTACCAGTGCGACGCCGAGACGCTCCGCCGGCTCGAGGACGAGGAGCGGATCGCCTTCCGCTACTGCGGGCCGGACGGGACGGTGGACGACGATCCCTCGATCAACGTCAACGGCTCGATCGCCAACATCGCCGGCATCTACAACGAAGCGCGCAACGTGCTCGGGCTGATGCCGCATCCGGAGCGGGCCGCCGAGCCGATCCTCGGTAACGACGACGGCCTGGCGCTCTTCACCTGCCTCCGCGACCACGTCCAGTCGCTCTCCTGAGCTCGCGCTCATTCGAGGTTCGATGATGCCCCCTCACGACACGCTGCCCGGCGCGCCCGTTCCCTTCCCCGGCGAGCCGGCCGTCGATTCGATCCGTCGCGCTCTCGTTCGGGCTGACCGACGAGGAGTACGAGCGGGTCGTCTTCTTCCTCGGCCGCGATCCGACCTACGCCGAGCTCGGCGTGTTCAGCGTGATGTGGTCGGAGCACTGCTCGTACAAGAGCTCGCGCATCCACCTCGGCCGGCTGCCGAGCGAGGGGCCCAAGGTCGTGCAGGGGCCGGGCGAGAATGCGGGCGCGGTCGACATCGGTGACGGCTTCTGCGCCGTCTTCAAGATGGAGAGCCACAACCACCCTTCGTTCATCGAGCCCTACCAGGGCGCGGCGACCGGCGTGGGCGGGATCCTGCGGGATGTCTTCACCATGGGCGCGCGGCCGGTCGCGTCGCTGAACTCGCTCCGCTTCGGCCGGCCCGATCACCCGAAGACGCCGCATCTCTTGCGCGGCGTGGTGGCGGGCATCGGCGGCTACGGAAACTGCATCGGCGTCCCGACGGTCGGCGGCGAGGTGCAGTTCGATCCGAGCTACGACGGCAACATCCTGGTCAACGCGTTCACCGTCGGCGTGGCGCCGATCGACGGGCTCTTCTTCGGCACCGCCGAGGGGGTGGGCAACCCGGTCCTCTACGTCGGCGCGCGCACCGGCCGCGACGGCATCCACGGCGCCACCATGGCGTCGGCGGAGTTCGACGCCGAGAGCGAGCGGAAGCTGCCCACGGTGCAGGTCGGCGATCCTTTCATGGAGAAGCTGCTCCTGGAGGCGTGCCTCGAGATCTTCCGCGCCGATTGCCTGGTCGGCGTGCAGGACATGGGCGCCGCCGGGCTGACCAGCTCGTCGGTGGAGATGGCCGCGCGCAGCGGCAGCGGGATCGAGCTCGATCTGGACGCCATCCCGCGCCGGGCCCGGGCGCTGACGCCCTACGAGATGCTGCTCAGCGAGTCGCAGGAGCGGATGCTGATGGTCGCCGAGGACGGCCGGGAGCAAGAGGTCCTCGACATCTGCGCGAAGTGGGATCTGGAGGCGGCGGTCATCGGCCGCGTGACCGACACCGGCCGCTTCGTCTGCCGCGCCACGCCCGGCTACGACCCGCTGCACAGCCCGGACGCCGAGCGCGCGCCGCAGCCGGTGGTCGACATCCCCATCGGCGCGCTGGCCGACGAGGCGCCCCGCTACGACCGGCCGCAGCGCGAGCCGCAGCCGCCGTTCACGAGCCCGGGGCCTTCGCTGGACGTCGACGCCGGCGAGGAGCTGCTCGCGCTGATCGGCTCGCCCAACTGCGGCAGCCGGCAGTGGATTTGGCGCCAGTACGACCACATCGTCCGCGACGGCACGGTCTTCCGACCCGGCGAGTCGGATGCGGCGGTGGTGCGCGTCTTCTGCGAGAAGGACGGCGAGACGCGGACGAAGTACCTGGCGCTGAGCCTGGACTGCAACGGCCGGCACGTGCAGCTCGACGCGCACCAGGGCGCGGCGATGGCGGTGGCCGAGTGCGCGCGCAACGTCGCCTGCGCCGGCGCCGAGCCGCTCGGCTTGACCGACTGCCTCAACTTCGGCAGCCCCGAGAAGCCCGACACGATGTGGCGCTTCGCCAAGGCGGTCGACGGCATCCGCGACGCCTGCGAGGCGCTCGGCGTGCCCGTCGTGAGCGGGAACGTCAGCCTCTACAACGAGACCGAGGGGAGGGCGATCCTGCCCACGCCCACGGTGGGGGTGGTCGGCCAGCTCGCCGATCCCGCGCACCGGGTGCGCAGCGCGTTCGTCGGCGAGGGGGACCTCGTCGCGCATCTCGGCGCGCCCTCGCGCGGCGCGCTCGGCGGCTCGGAGTACTGGGTCACGAAGACCGGCTACGTCGGCGGCGAGCCGGTGGGGATCGATCTTCCGGCGGAGGTCGCGCTGCAGATGGCGATGCGCAACCTCGCCCGGGCCGGGCTGCTCTCGAGCGCGCACGACGTGAGCGATGGCGGCTTCGGCGTGGCGCTGGCGGAGTGCTGCATCGGGGCCGGGCTGGGTTGCCGGGTGCGCTTGCCGGGCGACTCGAACGTGGCGCCCGCCGCGCGCCTCTTCTCCGAGGAGCCGACCCGCATCCTGCTCAGCTTCCCGCCCGACCAGCTCGAGCGGGTGCGGATCCTCTGCGAGGCCCACGCCGTGCCGCTCGAGGTCCTCGGTGAGGTGGGCGGTGACCGCGTGGTCGTTCGGGACGTGCTCGACGTACCGGTGCTCGACCTGGCGGTGGCCCACCACCGCGCGCTCGAGCCGATTGTCGGCGCCTGACGCAGCGTCGAGAGCTCGGCCCGCGGCCGGCCCCTTTGTTGACGCGATCCGGCCGCGGCGTCAGCCTCCCCATGATGGGTCTCGCGCATCGAAAGAGCGCTCGTTTCGGCGCGTGGCTCGTGTCGGTGGCGATGGGCTGGGGCATGGCGACGCGGGCTCGGGCCGAGGACGAGCTCGGCTCGATCGCCGCCGTCCACACGGCCTGTCGCGAAGCGCGCAGCCAACCGCGGCCTCAGCTGCACGTCATCGAGGTCGAGTCTCGGCTCGGCGCGTACCGGTCCGAGCGCGGGCTCCTCTTCGTCGACACGCGCCGCAACTTGCGCGCCTTCGACGGCCACGTGTCGCTCTTGATCTCGGGGCTGGAGCCGGTGGCGTTCGAGGTGGACGAGGCGGAAGCGCAGCGGCTGCGCGCCGCGACCGACGCGCGGCTCCGGATCGGCTTCTTCCTCGGCTTCGACGACCGCATGCGGCAGCCCTGCGTGATCCGAAACGCCCACGCCGTCACCATCGTCCGCGCCGACCTCGCGTTCGCCGAGCTGCTGAGCGCGGAGGGCGAGCGGCTCGCGCGCACGGAGACCGAACGGCTGCGATCCTGGCTCGACGACCGGCGCGCGAACGCCATCCCCGGCGAAGGCCCGCGGGGCCGGGTCGGCGCCGCCACGTTCGACAACGCGCAGCAGCCGCCCGAGTCATGGCAGCGCTCGCTGCAGGCCGCCGCCATCCGCGCGGGGATCGCCCAGTGTCACACCGAGGGCGTGGCGCGCGGCGCGGCCGGGAACGCCGAGGTCGTCGTCCGGCTCAACGTCGAGACGCGCACGGGCCGGATCCGGCGCAGCGATGTGGCCATCTCCTCGCTCGGCGACACCGCGGAGGGCGAGTGCATCGCTCGCGCCATCGGCTCGGCGGCGTCGCTGCCGGCCGGCCCTTCGAACTGGCAGGCAGACGTCACGGACCTCTCGGTTCCCGTCCGACTGACTACCGAATGACCAAAATTGGTGTCCACGCTTGCGGACGGACTTCTCGTCCCTAGGTGTTCGCAGTTGGTACGGAGGGTTCCTTGATCGTCGAGGTCGCGCTGGTGGGGCATCTCTCGAAGCCGGTCCTGGCGTCGGCGCTGCAGCGCGCGACCGAGCCGGCTCCGGGACTCTTCGGGCTGCTCTGCGACTGCCTCGGGATGAGCAGCTACGACATGGACGCGCGGGAGGCCTTCGTCGCCTGGAACCGGGACTACCGGGAGCGCGTCGCAGCGGTGGCGATTGTGACCGAGAAGACACTCTGGCACATGGTGGTCTCGACCATGTCGATGGCCAGCGGCCAGCGGATGCGGGCGTTCAGGAAGCCGGACGACGCCCGACGGTGGCTGGAGTCCGAGATCCGCGCCTGACCCGCGACCGTCCTGTCCTGTGGGACGGGTCACGAACGAGGCTCAGACCGCGGCGGCGACCATCGCTTCGAGGCGCTCGAGCGCGCGCTCCAGCGTCTCGACCGAGGGGCCGAACGAGAAGCGGACGTGGTGGCGGAAGCGCGAGGGCCGGCCGCCGCGGCGCTGACCGGGGTCCACGTCGAAGAACTCGCCGGGCACGACGATGACCTGGTGTTCGAGCGCGGCGCGGAAGAAGTCGCTCCCGTCGCGCAGGGGCTCGGGAAGACCGCTCAGGTCGCCCCAGCAGTAGAACGTGCCCTCCGGCTCCAGATCGAAGCGCACGCCCAGCCGGCGCAGGCCGCGGGTCAAGAGCGCCCGCTTGTGGACGAAGTGCGCGCGAATGGCGGTCGCTTCGCGGTTCGCGAGCTCGGGCTCGAGGAGCCCGACCGCCGCCCGCTGCATCGGCCGCGAGGGCCCACCGTCGAGGAAGGAGCCGGCGCTGCTCATCGCCGAGATGACCTTCTTCGGCCCGACCGTCCAGCACACCCGCCAGCCGGGATAGCGCCAGTTCTTGGTGAGCCCGTCGAAGACCACCACCGGATCGTGGTCGACGTCCTCCACGAACGCCGCCGCGCTGATCGTGCTCTCGCCCTTCCAGACGTAGCTCGAGTAGAACTCGTCGAAGAGCATCGAGCAGTCGAGCTCGCGCGCGGCCCCGCACCACGCGGCCAGCTCCTCGCCCTGCACCACCTTGCCGGTGGGGTTGCAGGGATTGCTCAGGAGCAGCGCGCCGAGCCCGCGGCCGAGGATCTCGTGGCGCAGCTCGCGGATGGAGAAGTCGTAGCCGCGCTCGGGCTCGAGCAGGATCGGGATGGGCGTGAAGCGCCGGAAGACGTCGAGCAGCTCCTCGTAGGCCGTGTAGTCCGGCAGGAAGTGCCCCATGTGGACGGGGCCGACCGCCGCGCAGGCGCGCATGATCGACACGCGTCCTCCCCCGCCGATCGCCACGTTCTCCGCGCTGTACTGGCTCGGCATCCCGCGCCGGAAGCGCGCGTTGTAGAGGCTCGCGACAGCCTCGCGCAGCTCCCCGAGGCCGGCCACCGCGGAGTAGTCCTGGTCTTCGGGGCGGATCTCGACGGAGGTCACCCGCGGCGGCGCGCCGTCGAGAGGGCCGGTCTCGGGCTGACCCTGGCCGAGGTTGCACCACCCGGGATCCTCCGCGTGGAAGCCTCGTCGCTGCGCCTCGGAGGTGACGTAGATGACGCCGGTGCGCGGGACGGGACGGAACGCGGAGGGACGCTTCGGCTCGCTCGTGGACATCGGGCTCGGACATCTAGCACGCGGACCGAGCTTGCTCACACCCGCCGGCTGGATCGCACCCCGCGACCGGTGATATTCGACACTCCGCTCTGAGTGTCGCTCCCAGGAGGTCGCCCATGCGCCCGCTCGCTCTCGGTTTCGTCTTCGTCCTCGCCGGCTGCGCCGCCGGCTCGCCTCACGTCGATCCCGACGCCGGACCGCAGCAGGACGCCGGCCACGTCGGCCCCGCTGTCGATTCCGGTCCGGTGGAGGACGCGGGCACCGACGCCGCGACGGTGAGCGACGCGGGGGGGACGAGCGACGCGGGCGGCAGCGCCGATGCCGGCGGTGGTCCGAGCGACGGGGGCACCGACGGCGGCCCGGCGATGGTGGACGCGGGCACCGACGCAGGGCCGGGCCCGATGGACGCGGGCACCGACGCCGGCACGGTGATCGACGCCGGCACCTGCAGCGCGGCCAGCGCGGGCGACACCATCGCCCTCGACGGGACCGACGATGCCGGGAAGTTTGCGTCGACCCAGACTCTCACGCCGGGCGCGCTCAACCAGTCGTGGGAGCTCTTCGCGCTCACCTGGGATGCCGACTACCTGTACCTCGCCATTGTGAGCCAGTCGTTCGAGGCCGATAACGCGCCGCTGCACGTCTACATCGCGGCCGATCCCACGCTGAGCGGTGCGACGCCCTCGAGCGGCAAGGAGTACGGCGGCCTCACCGCGCAGCTTCCGTTCACCGCGACCCACCTCCTCGCTGTTCGGCGTGTCTCGGACCTCGGCGGACTTGGGCGCGTACGACGGTGTCTATGGCCCCGGTGCCTCGTGGACCGATCAGACCATGACGTTCGTTGCTGGAACGGACTATTGGGTCGCCTCCGACAACCACACCATCTCGCTTCGAGTCCCGTGGACGGCTCTGGGCTGTCCGTCGCGGATCCTGCTGAGCGCCCATGTTGTCGATCGCAGCGGACTCCGCGAGCCCGGCGAAAGACACGGTTCCGGACACCGCCACCCCGTCAACCGTACCGGGCGGCGGGTTCTACAGCGTCGACCTGACGGGCGATCCGGCCGTCACCGGTTGGACCGTGTACTGAACGACGCGTGCTCCCGCACGGCTCGACGTCGCCTCGTTCGCGTCTCGATGACGGGCCTCGGCTCGATCGATGAGTGAGCTCGAGCGACGGTAGGCACGCTTCTCTGGAGCTCGTGGCGGAGCGGTCCGAGGCGGAGCCGGAGGCACGCCTCTCCGGGACTGGGCGGCGGAGCGGTCCGACTTCCGAGAGGCGCGTCAGTGCGCAGATGCCGCATCGAGCGGGGAAGCGAGTCCCCGTTCCGAGTCGCGTGACGCATGGCACCGAGGCCCGTGCGGCGGTAGGAATCGTCTCGTGGCCGAGGTGCGCGACATCATCGCGATCGAGGGGATGCGGGTCGACTGCGTGGTCGGCGTCTACCCGCACGAGCGCAACCGGGTGCAGCCGCTCGAGGTGTCGGTGCGGATGGGCCTCGACACCCGCCGCGCGGGGCAGACGGAGCGGCTGAGCCACACGGTCGACTACGCGGCGACGGCGAATCAGATCGCGTTCATCCTCCGGAGCTGTCGCTTCCACGTGCTGGAGACGGCCGCCCGCGCGCTCGCGCGGCTCCTGCTCGCGCCGCCCGCGCCCGGCGAGCGCCGCGCCCGCGTCCACGAAGTCACGCTGCGGCTGACCAAGCCCTACGCGCTGGCCGGGCACGGCGTCCCCTCGCTGGAGATCCACCGCACGGCCCAAGACGTGATTCTCGACCACGAGACCAAGCCTTTCGGCACCGTCGACATCCTCGATCAGACCCGGCACGTCGGCATCTACCGGCTCAACGTCGCGCCGGGCCGAGGGATCCCGCTCCACGTCCACCGGACGATGCAAGAGTCGGAGCTGGTGCTCGGCGACGGTCTCCTCTGTCAGGGCAAGCCGGTGGCTGCGGGCACGTCGTTCCGCTGGCCTCACGACGCGCCGCATCGATACGACAACCCGACCGATCAGTGGCAGTCGATCCTCTGCGTGGACTCGCCGCCCTTCTTGCCGGACGACGAGATCGAGGTGCAGGGCGAGCCGGCCGACGTGAAGCCGCTGCCGCCCTTCATCCCCGTGCCGGGGCGGACGTGAAGCCGAGCCGCGTGTTGGTCACCGGCGCCAGCCGGGGCATCGGCCGGGCGATCGCGACGCGCTTGCTCGGCGAGGGGCGCGAGGTCGTGCTGGTCGCGCGCGACCGGGGCGCGCTCGAAGAGGTCGCTCGCGCGGCGCCGGATCACGCGCACGTCCTGGAAGCGGATCTGACCACCGACATCGACGTCGTCGAGCGGGCGGTGGCGATGCTCTCCGGGCTCGACGGGCGGGGCGGGCTCGACGGGTTGGTCCACGCGGCAGGCGTGGCCACCCACGCGCCGCTGGAGGCCATCTCCGACGCCCAGCTCGAGTCGGCGTGGGGGATTCACCTGCGCGCGCCGCTTCGATTGACCCAGGCGCTGGCCAAGCATCTGCGGGCACAGAAGCGTTCCGGTTCGATCGTGCTGATCAGCTCCACGCTCGCGCTCCGCCCGGCGGCCGGCACCTTGGCCTACTCGGCGGCCAAAGCGGCGATGGTCGCGCTCACCAAGGGCGCTGCGCTCGAGCTGGCGCCGGACGGCATCCGGGTCAACACGCTCGCGCCCGGCGTCGTCGACACCGAGATGGTCCGCGCGCTCCGCCTCGCGCCCGGCGAAGCCATGCCGACCGGCCACGCTCATGAAGCGCGCGTCGCCGCCCAGCTCGAGGCCCTGCGCAAGCTGCACCCGATCGGCAGGCTCGGGACGCCGGACGAAGTGGCCGAAGCGGCCGTCTTCCTGCTCGACGCCGCGTGGGCCACCGGCAGCGTGCTGACCCTGGACGGCGGCCTCACCGCGGGCTGACGCTCGAGCGCCGACGCGCGCGCCGCGAGCGTTCACGAGCCCGTCCCCGATCATCCGGGCGACCATGCAACCGCGCCGCGTGGGTTTTCCGCAGGTAGCGGCTCCGTTACCCTTCCCGCGTCGGGTCGCAGTGGGGTGGCTCGCGTACGACAAGGAGGGGAGATGACCCGTGCGGATGTCTCCGACTATCTCGAATTCAAGCACATGCCGTCTGGGCGGCACGTCTTCGCGCTGACGCAGACGCGCGACCTCGTAGTGAAGAAGCAGAGCGACTCGAGCGCGCTCGTGCCGGTCATCGACGACGCGATCGCCGCGGGGCGAAAGGCGCTCCGGGTCGAGTTCGACTGGCAATCGGCCAAGAAGCTCCAGGCCGACACGAGCCGCGGCGACGCGCAGGGGTTGAAACATCGCATCACACGCCAGCTCAGCAGCCTCTACGCGATCGTGGACGGGCGTACCGAGGGCGACGACGACGTCGCCGTCAAGGCGCGCGAGCTGAAGGCGGCCATCTTCCCGAACGGGGTCAAGGGCATCTCGAATCAGACCTTCGAGGTCATGCTCGGGACCCTGCAGACCATGATCCGCGAGCATCTCGAGAAGACGCTCGCCGACGACGTGAAGACGGTCGGCGTGGAGCGTGAGGTGGGGATCCTGAAGGACCTCACCGCGCGCTTCGCGGATGCGCTCGCCCCGCAGCCGGCGGGCCTGGTCACGCACGATGACGTCGAGGCGGCGCAGCATGCGCTCCACGAGGCCACCAGCGAGGTCATCGTCGAGATCCTGCACGCCACCTCGAAGCGCAACTTCGTACCTGCCGAGGGGAGCGACCCGATGTCGGACGTCGATCGCGTCCGCGTCCGGGAAGAGATCCTGGCGCCCATCAACTTCCAGCAGGAGCTGGTCACCGAGGCCTACTCTCGGCACAAGATGCCGCTGGACGTCAATCCCGACACCGGCGAGCAGATCAACCCCGACGCGAGCGGCGGGAGCGCGACCGGTGGCAGCAACGCGACCGGCGCCAGCAATGCGACCGGCGCCAGCAATGCGACCGGTGGGAGCAACGCGACCGGTGGGCGCAACGCGACCGGTGGCAGCAGTGCAGCGGACGGCGGCGGGGCGGGCCCGACCAACGCTTGAGCGCTCCGCGATCACGACTCGTGCTCAGCTCGGCCCAGCCGCGCTGAGCACGAGTCGTTTCGGACGCGAGCCGCTCAGAATGGCAAGCGGCGCGACCGCGGCATGCGGCGTCCCGCAACCCGTGGGGTAGATCGGCGCCGTGGGATCGCGGACGAGTCTTCCTCCGCACACCCGGCGAGCATGACCGACCTGCGCGCCTCTCGGTCGCGGCCTCCATCGCCCGAGCGCGGATCGGGCTGGACGCATTGGTCGGCGGCCCTCGCCGCGGAGAGCCGACCACCCTCTCGTACCGGCCTCGGGCCCCTCGAGGCTCGCGGTGACACCCCTCTTCGATGCCCCTCGGGGCCTCGGCGAGGGGGATGACCTCCCCCGGGAAGCCTCACGGAGGCCCCGATTTCAGTGTCGACACCCGCCGGAACAGCACCCGGACCATCCAAAAAGTGATTCGACGCATCGTTCGGACGGGCGCGGGCCGGGAGATTGGCACCTACACCCCCCCGATCGAACGGGCGCGGACCTCGACACCGGCATGTCCACGTCCCCGATTCGAACGGACGCGGGCCTCGACACCGGCATGTCCACCCCGGAGGCCGGGCGGGCAGAGACCGTTCCGAGTCGGCAAAATTTGGATTTCGAGAGGTCCGACCCCTTCTCCGAGGGGAGGTCCACCCCATCGCGGAACGGGCGCGAACCGTTTCAGGTGGGGGGGCGAGGCGCGATCCGAACGCTCGCGAGCGCTCCGGCGCGAGGTCGAGGCCCAGGTAGCGGGGTCCCGGCCCTTCTCTGCTACCCGTCTCATCGCCCTCGTGGTGATCCTCTTCCGGGGTGGAGCGCGTCGAGAACGGGTCCGGGAGACGCTGATCTCTCGCACCGTTGCCTGCCGGCGCGGCTCGTCCGTCCGCGCTCCGCCAATGGAATCACTCGCCCAATCGACCCCGGGGAGCCCGGGACGGAACGCTCGCTTTCAGAGCGCGCCGCATGGTGCCCGCGACCACGCCGCCTGGGACCGAGTCGTCTGGGAGAGGCTTCCTCCGTCATCATCAAGGAATCACGCGCGGAAATCTCGATTGTGTCTTGCCCCGTCCCCGGTTTCATGGCAGGACGGACGCATGCTGCACGCATGTTCAGGTTCCGCGGCGACCGATCCCGCCCTCTCCGCCGGCGTTTTCGCGCCGGTCCCGCTGCCGGTGGGCGAGGGGATCGATGGCGAGGCGGCCGAGCGGGAGCTGGCCGAGCTCTCCGCGCATCTCGACGCCGCCGTGCATCGGCAGCTCGTGTTGATCCGGGTCATCGACGAGTCGGGCCTCTGGCATCGGCAGGGCGCGAAGTCCTGCGCGCATTGGTTGAATTGGAGAATCAGCCTGGACCTCGGGACCGCGCGCGAGCGCATCCGGGTCGGCCGCGCGCTGAAGACCTTGCCCGCCATCGACGACGCCTTCCGGACGGCGCGGCTCAGCTACTCCAAGGTGCGGGCGATGACGCGGGTGGCCACGCCGGCGAACGAGTCGAAGCTCCTGTCCATCGCGCTCGAGTCCACCGCCTCGCAGCTCGAGCGCGTGTGCCGAGGCGTCCGCACCCAGCAGGCGGAGCCAGGAGACCAAGGCGCCATCGAGCGTTGGGTCCGCCTGCGCCATCGTGGAGAGCCGACCGTGCGGCTCGAGGCCGAGCTCCTGCCGGACGAAGCCGAGCGCGTGATGGAAGCTTCGATGTGCTCGGCGGAAATCGCAACGCGTTTCGCGGGCGGG
This sequence comes from uncultured Pseudomonadota bacterium, assembly GCA_963832725.1. Classification (GTDB taxonomy): domain Bacteria; phylum Myxococcota_A; class Polyangia; order Polyangiales; family Sandaracinaceae; genus JAEZBP01. The sequence continues at coordinate 958,283 of CAWHVG010000001.1, read as the reverse complement.
AACGGGGCCCATCTGCGGCCCGTTCCTCCTCGACGATGCTCGGCATCGCCTCGTCGGACCGAGCCACAGCTGGGCCCCGTCGCGCTCCGCGCTCCGGTCACGATTTCCACCTCCCACATCGGCGCGTCGTCCGCGTGCAGATGGCGGCCGAGGTCGGCGACGCTGAGAAGCCGACCCTGGCCGACGCCCTCGTGCGGATGGCGGACGAAGTCCTGGCGGCGCGGAAGGCAGCGCGGGAGAGCGACGAGGCGAACTCGCCCGAGTCGAGGTCGCCGGAGACCCAGTCGCCGGAGCCCGAGTCGCCTGGGAGCCAGTCGCCAGAGAAGAGGTCGCCCGAGACCCGCACCAGCGGCGCCGACCGAGCGGACCTCGTGGTGAGCCTGGGCCCGGATCCCCTGAACGAGACCCACACGGCCACGTTGGAGGACGGCGGTCGCGTTTCCGCGGAAACGCTTCGGCGCCTCGCGTGCGACTGCGGCCTGACCGCCATCGCCCGAGATGAGCACGGCCACATCCTCGACATCGGCCGCAAGACGCGGCGCATCCCGCCGGCTCTTCGCCGGGCCGTCATGGCGCGGGACGGCGGCTGCGCCTTCCCGGGCTGCACGCACGACCGCTTCATCGACGTCCACCACGCCGAGCACTCGAGCGCTGACCAGGAACCCTCCCGTCGCCTGTCGGGCGGCGTGGGCCTGCTGCACGGCCCGTCGCTCCTCGACGATGTTCACATCGCCTCGTCGCGCCGTACCGCGCATCAGACCCACGGCGCTCCGACATGCTCGGTCCGGTTTCCTGGTCAGCGCTCTGATGGACGGAGGCGAGACCAACGGGGCTTCCTCGTGGCGCTGTGCACCTTCCACCATCGCCTGCTGCACGAAGACGGCTGGCGTGTCCGCCTCGATGTTCGCCCCGAGGGTGGCGGCGACCCGACCTTCCTCCGCCCGGAAGGCAGCGTCCTCGAGCCGGCCTGCGCCGCGGCCGAGCCGCCTGCCGATCCGCTCGGCGCGTTCGAAGACGATCACGCCGCGCTCGCGATTGACGACGAGACCGGCCTCACCGGCTGGGACGGCACCCGCCCGGACTACAGCGCCTGCGTCGAGCTCGTGTGCGCGGCCGATGACGCGGCAGCGCGCGATCCGGACCTCGACCTCTCGGTCGCGGAATGGCTCGCCAAGCACGGGTCGGGCTGGACGAACTGATTGGGATCCCTCGCCGGGGAGCGCTGAGCTCCCTGCACGAGTCGGGGTTCACGGAGCGCGCGTCTTCAACCGAACAATCGGTTCGCGATTCGTAGACGGCGCCGCTCTGCTCGTCGAGCGAGCGCTCGCTCAGGCGGCGATCGGGTCGGTGGCCAGCTGGATCAGCGAGTGGGCCTCTTCCAGCGCCGCCGCGGTGTCGTCGCGGGAGGCGGTGTCGGCGAGGATCTTGCCAGTGTGCTGGCCGACGCCGACGCGCTGGGGGATGACCTGGCCGACCTCCAGCGAGCACTCGACGCGGCTGACGCCGGGCACGGCGCGCGCGCGGTCGAGGCCGTCGACGGTGACGACGCGGCCGGCGCCCGGGTGCAGGAACCACACGCCCGAGTAGGCCTTCGGGGTCGAGGGCGGCGCGATGGGCCGGCCGAGCTCCAGATCGAGGTGCGCCTGCCAGGGATCGAAGCCGTACGCGCGCTGCATCAGCTCCATCAGCGAGCCGCCGGGCGGCCGGCACGCCAGCTCGCCGAAGACGACGGTCGGCTCGCGCCCGGGGTCGTCGTCGGCGACGAACGCTTCCATGTGGGTGAGCCCGTCGTCGACCTCCAACGCCTCGATGGCCGCGCGGTTCAGCCGGCGGACGGCGCGATCGATCCGCTCCGGCAGCGCGGCCGGTACGACGTTCGCCCAGCCCGGGCGGAGGTACTCGGTGAGGTTCTCGAAGCGCACCTGGCCACCCTGCACCAACGACTCGACGCTCAGCTCCACGCCGCGCACGAAGCGCTCGGCGATCGATCCGTCGCTCAGCGCGGCGCGCACTTCTGCGGGGTCGCGCGCCACGACTGTGCCGCGGCCGCCCGAGGCGCTGCGCGGCTTGAGCACGACCGGTAAGCCGAGCTCGCCGACGAGCGCGCTCGGATCGGTGCCGCTGCGGATGGGGCGCACGTCGGCGCAGGGGAGCCCGGCAGAGCGGATCCGCGCTTTCATGTCGAGCTTGTCCCGCCAGAGGTGAGCGCGATTGGTGGTGGCGCCGCGCACACCGAACGCCTGCCGGACGGCCGCGGCGGGCAGGACGGCGCGCTCGACCACCGCGAGCACGGCGTCCGGCGCCCGAGCGCCGAGCAGTCGTTTCGCGGCGGCGACGCAGGAGGCGGGATCGCCGAAGTCCACCTGCGCGAAGCCCGCGACCCGGTCCCGCACCTTGCGGCTGGCGGGCGCGTTGTCGAGCAGGAAGACCTCGGCCTCGAGCCGTTCGGCCGCGGCCAGCGCGCCGAGGCGCTTGCCCATCGTGAGGATGCGAGCGGTCATGGCGATCGCCCCCTGTCAGACGTTTCCGTCGGAAGCGTGTCTTCGTCGGTCGCGACCGCGAGTGGCCGCGGTCCTCTGTGCCTCGTGCAGCGCTCGTGCCATCGCGCGGATGGGGACGGAGCGGCGAGAGCGCGTTCTGAGGGGCGTGCAGGCGTTGCGCGACCCGCCGAGCGCGTTTTGCGCAGGCGGCGACCGACTCGATCCGTCGCACGAGACGTGTATCCTCGCGGGGCACGCCGTCCCGGCGTATGGACGAAGAATGAAAGGCGCCTTGGTGGAACGAGCTTCGGCGACCTCGGTGGACCCGATGCGCGGCCGGACCCTCATCGGCATCGCCGAGCGGGTGGACCTCCCCGAATGGGGGGTGCGCCGGTTGCGGGTGAAGATTGACACGGGCGCGCGGACGAGCGCGCTGCACGTGGACGAGATTGAGCATGTCTCGGACGGGAAGGTGCGCTTCTGGATCGTGCTCGACCGCAAGCGCGGCAAGCGGGTGCAGGTGGAGGCGGACGTGGTGCGTACCGCGCGCGTCCGGTCCAGCAGCGGGCGGGCGGAGAAGCGCTTGTTCGTGCGCACGCGGATGTGCTTGGGAGGGGTCGAGAAGGACATCGAGATCAGCCTCGCCAGCCGCGAGCCGATGATCTTTCGGATGCTCCTCGGGCGCACCGCGCTCGCGCACGACTTCCTCGTCGACCCCGCCCACCGCTACCTGACGAGCCCTCCCGACCCGGCCAAAGAAGGCGCCAAGCGCAAGAAGAAGAAGAAGGCGAGCTCCAAGCGATGAAGATGGTGATCCTCTCGCGTTCGCGGCACTCGTACAGCACGCGACGGCTTCGCGAGGCCTGCCTGTCCCGCGGCCACACGGTGCGCGTGCTCGACACGCTGCGCTTCTCGATGGCCGTCGAGGCCGGCTCGCCCCAGCTCCTCTACCGCGACAAGCCGCTGAGCCGCTACGACGCGGTGATCCCGCGGGTCGGCGCGTCGGTCACGTTCTACGGGACGGCGGTCGTCCGGCAGTTCGAGCAGATGGGCGTGTTCACGCTCTCGAGCTCGCACGCCATCAGCGTCTCGCGCGACAAGCTGCGCTCGCTGCAGGTCTTGAGCCGCCACAACATCGGCATCCCGCCGACGGCGTTCGTGCGCGACCGTCAGTCGGTGATTCCGGCCATCAAGCGGCTCGGCGGCGCGCCGGTGATCGTCAAGGTGCTCGAGGGCACGCAGGGCGTCGGGGTCATCCTGGCCGAGACCTTCGAGGTGGCGCAGGCGATCATCGAGACGCTGCAGGGCGCCAAGCAGAACGTGCTCATCCAGAAGTTCGTGAAGGAGAGCCGCGGGCGCGACATCCGCGCGTTCGTGGTCGGCGGGCACGTGGTGGCGGCGATGCGGCGGGTCGCGCAGGGCGACGAGTTCCGCAGCAACCTCCACCGCGGCGGCCGCACCGAGGAGGTCAAGCTCGATCCGGAGTACGAGCGGACGGCGATCCACGCCGCGCAGATCATGGGCCTCAGGGTGGCCGGCGTGGACATGCTGGAGTCCGAGGACGGCCCTCAGGTGATGGAGATTAACTCCTCGCCCGGGCTCGAGGGCATCGAGCGCACCACGGGCATCGACGTGGCCGGCAGGGTGATCGAGCACATCGAGGACCACTTCCTCTTGCCCGAGGTCGACATCAAGCAGCGGCTCACGCTCGACAAGGGCTACGGCGTGGCCGAGTTCCAGATCACCGCCGCCAGCGAGCTGCGCGACAAGACGCTCGCCGACCTCGCGCTCGGCGACCGCGACGTGACCGTGCTGAGCATCCAGCGCGGCAGCGTGGTGATCCCGAACCCGCGCGGCGACAACAAGCTCCTGCTCGGCGATCAGATCCTCTGCTACGGCAAGAGCCTGGCGCTCAAGCAGCTCATCCCGCGGGACGCGCGCGGCCGGCGCAAGCGAGTCCGCTCCAAGCGGAGCGAGGCGCCGCTCACGCACGAGCACGAGCACGAGCACGAAGACCACCACCGCGACGACGTCGAGCCCTGACCGCACATCTCGTGCGAATCGAGGCTCAGCGCGTCTCGCCGGCCACGCGGCGCAGCTGCGCTCGGGTCCGGGCGTCCCATCGCGCCTGCGCGTCCTCCGCGCGGCATGCCCACAAGAGCGCCCCGACGTATCCGCGCTCGCGCACCAGGTTCGAGCCGGGCCTCGAGGTAGCGCTCGGGATCGGACTCGGTCGCCCACAGCTCCGAGTCGGCCCAGCGCCGCGCCTGCGCGCTCGGCAGCTCGCCCATCAGGCACGGCGTCACCGCGCTCTCGCTGGCCCAGGGGACGCGCACGCCGAGGTCCTCGCGGGGGTAGAAGTGCCGCTGGTGCAGGTAGGCGCCGCGGTCGGCCAGGCGCTGCAGCGCCACGCGGATCGAGGGCGGGAGCCAGCTCGGGCGCGCGTGGGTGAAGCCGATGGTCGCCAGCAGATTCCCGCCGTGCGATCCGCCGCGCGCCCTCGAGCAGGAACTCGGTCAGCGCGAGCGCCGAGACGAAGCCGCCGCGCTTCCCGCCCCAGAGCACGGGCCAGTCGGGCTCGTTCATCACCTCGAACGCGAAGAGCGCGTCGCGGTGGTCCTCGCTCACGTCGAGGAGGGGCTCGAGCACCGCGTCGAGGAAGGCGGCGGGATTGTCGAGCACGAACGCGCCCCGCCCGCCGCTGGTCGGCCCGTCGATCAGCTCGCGCAGCGGCAGGAAGAGCTCGAAGCTCAGCAGCGAGGGGATGAGCTGGACGCCCGCGGCGCGGCAGGCTTCGAGCAGCTTCGCGAAGTCCTCCAGGAAGCGCTTCGGTAAGCCCGGCGGTGGGCCCGTCGGCGCGTAGCGGAAGGCCTGCGCGCGCGCCCAGGCGGCGTGGCTCGGGTAGGGCTCCGGGAAGGGCACGCGAGTCGCCACGGTGCTCGGATCCGCGCCGACCGGGTAGTTGACGCCGCCGGCCAGGATCCAGAAGCGCACCACCCTCGCGCCCAGGGCGCGCAACGCCGTGAAATCGCGCCGAACGGCGTCCCAGTCGGTGGGCTTCGCCCCCGCCCAGGCGGGAGGACGCGGCCCGAAGTCGTGCCCGCAGGTGACCCACGGGTAGTTCACACCGAGCACGAAATCCACGCGCGACAGCATAGCCGGCGACGCAGGAGGAACGTACGCACAGACGGGTCGTCCCGCCCGAAAGCCGAGGAGCGAGGTTCTTCAACGGACTGCTAAATTAGGCGGGCCGTCGATGAATCGGACGCGCGCCCGCGATGCGACGTGACCGCAGCGTCGAGGCGCCGTGAGGACTCGTGCCAACGCAGGACGACGCGCTGTAATGCCCCGGAAGGGTCGGACCGCGGCGACGCGAGCTCGGTCGACAGAGCGTCAGGCGACAGAGCGTCAGGCGACCTTGGAGGCCTGGATGTGCAGCACGCGGACGACCCGCAAGAGGTCGCGCAGCGGGACCGGTTTGACGAGGTGGGCCGCGAAGCCCAGCGCCGCCGAGCGAGCGTGGGCGCGCGGGTGGTCGTCGCCGGTCAGCGCGACGAGCAGGAGCTCCCGCGGGCTGCGCTCGCGCAAGCGCGCCGCCAGGTCGTGGCCGTGTACGTTGCCGAGGTGCAGGTCGACCAGCGCGATGTGCGGGTCGAAGTGCTCGGCCGCGTCGAGCGCGAGCTCGGCGTCGGTACACGCTACGCAGCGAAAGCCGGCCCGGGAGAGCACGCTGGCGATTCGGTCGGCCATGCCCTCGTCGTCGTCCACGACGAGGACGCGTCCCTCCGAGCGGGGCGTGTCCAAGGTACTGCTCATGAGTCTCGAGCAAATAGACCCTGACCAGGGGTGACAAGAGGGTGCCGCGGTGGTCCGCTCGCCTTGGTCCGGAGACCTGAATGCTTGCTCAGGGTGCATGCACATCCGTGCAGTGGGCTCCGAGCACGTCGTCGGAGACTGAGGGGGCGTCCATCTGGGTTCGCCGGACCGTGCGATGGCGTCGACCGCGCGCCGGCTTCGCGCCGGCCGGCGTGTGCGAGACGCCCTCGCGTGGTGGACGCGCCGAGTCTGCTCGGCGATGCTGGCAAAGGCTCTCGTGCGCACCTCGACGTCACTCTTGCTCGTCCTGCTGGCCGGCTGCGGCGCCCGGACGCAGCTCGAGGTGGAGCCTTGCGGCGACGCCGGCACGCGCGCTTGCGAGAACGCATGCGGCGAGGGCACGCAGGCCTGCGTGGGAGGGACCTGGCAGCCCTGCGTGGTCGCTCCCGCCGAGCGAGCCTGCGAGGCGACGTGCGGGGCGGGCACGCAGCAGTGCGTCGACGGGGCGTGGGGCGCGTGCGAGGGACCGGGCTCGGCGGAGCGCGCCTGTGAGAACGCGTGCGGCGGGGGGACGCAATCCTGCACGGCGGCGGGCGGTTGGCAGCCCTGCGAGGTTCCCCGTGTCACCCGCGCCTGCGACGCGACGTGCGGGCCGGGCACGCAGCGCTGCGACGATGGCGGGTGGGGCGCGTGCACCAGCTCGGCCGTCCGCGAGCGGGCCTGCTCGAGCCCGTGCGGCGACGGGACTCAGGTCTGCCGGGACGACGTGTGGGGCCCGTGCAGCGCGGATTCTGCCGCGGCCGCCCGTCCTGAGCGTCCGGGTGCGCGACTTCTCGTCGAGCCACCCCGACTTCGAGAACGCCATCGGGGATGACCGCGGCATCGTCGAGGACGCGCTCGGTGCAGACGGAACGCCGGTCTACGCCGGCCCCTCGCCCACCACCCACGGGCGCATGGGTTTCGACCAGTGGTACCGCGACGTGCCCGGCGTGAACCTCGGCACGAGCATCGACCTGCCGCTGCGTCCGAGCCCCACCGATCCCTCGCTCTTCGTCTACAGCGACCTGACGTTCTTCCCGATCGACGGTCGCCTCCTGGGCAACGAAGGCCGGCGCACACCACGTTCGTCTACCAGGGCGGCGAGACCTTCCGCTTCGCCGGCGACGACGACGTGTGGGTGTTCATCGACGATCACCTGGTCATCGATCTCGGCGGCGTGCACGCCACCGAGGAGGCCACGGTCCACCTCGACACCCTCGGGCTCGTTCGCGGCCAGCGCTATCCGCTCGCGCTCTTCTTCGCCGAGCGCCACACCACCGGCTCGACCTTCACCGTGGAGACGACGCTGGCCGATCCCACCCGCTGTGATTGAGGCGCGGGTGACCGCTCTCGCCGCCCGCCGAGAAGAGCTGGGTCCGGGGCCGAGTGCGTCCGTCCGCAGAAATGGGATCGATCCCGTGTACAATCGGCGCCGAAATTCATTGTGGAGAGGCTTCGCGGTGATGAGCTCCGGAAACGAACATCGGTGACGACGCGCATCGGCATCGCGATGGCCGCGCTCGGGATGCTGGCCGCCCCGCCGCTCGCTCGGGCGCAGTCGCTCCAGCTCCGCAGCGTGGAGTTCGGACCTTGGCCGGCCGCGGTGGCCGCGTTGCAGGCGGACCGGAGCGCGGAAGGACGGATCGTGCACGTGTATGTGCTCGACGAGCGGGGCGGCGCGGCGCCCTGCGGCAGCTACGAGCTGAGCCTCGACGCCGCCGGCGCGTCGGCGTTGCGCATCCTCGGGTGTGACGCGAGCGACGGCACCACCGCCATCCAGCTCGTCTCCCGCACGGCGCTCTTCTCTCACGACGGTCACGGCCCGGTGCCGGTGCCCCGCCAGATCCAGCTGGCGGTCACCGAGGTGCGCACCGGCGCCGCGGCCGGCGGCGCGGCGTTGACGGGTGGCAGCGCGCTCTCGTGCTCGGTCCACGTGCGCCCCTACCTCGACGACCTCGAGCACGGCGGGCACGTCGCGCTCACGCCGGATCGCTACGAGGTGCGGCTGCGGGCCGCCGACGTCCACGCGCAGCCCGCGTCGGACGGCTGGCTGCTCACCTCGGGAGGCCGGGCCGAGCTCGCGCTCGAGTACGATGTCGTCGAGCGCGCGACGGGAGAGGTCGTTCTCCACGATCATGCGACGCTCCAGTGCGCGTCGGGGCCCGCAGCCCAGCCTGGCGTTGCCGCACGCGCGCCGGTGGCCCCCTTGGTCGCCGCGAGCTCCCGCTGGCCCGGGCGCGACGTGGTCGTCACGCGCTGGGGCCGGCGCTACCAGGGGATTGTCAGCGGTCGGCTCGGCGGTGACCTGGTCGTGTTGAGCGCCGACGGTCAGACGACGACCGTGCCGTGGACCGAGGTCTTCTACGCCGGGCCCGCGGACAGGGCGCCGGATGTGGCGCGTCGATGAGCACGAGGATCCGTCGAGCCGGCGCAGGAGCGGAAGGCCGTCTTTCCGGCGCAGCCGTGATTGCGCTCTCGCTCCTCGCGATCGGCTGCGGGGCCCCTCGTCGCGTCGCCCCCGCGCCGCTCTGCCTCGTGGGCGAGTGCGGAGCGGTCCGCCGCGTCGAGCTCCGCTGCAACGCGAGCGGGCCGGACGGGCTCTCGGTTACCCAATTGTCGGCGTCGTACACGCACGCCTGCGCGCTGCTCTCGGACGGACGGATCCGCTGCTGGGAGGGAACCTCGCGCTGGAGCTCGGGCAAGCGCACCTCGATGGGACCGTCACGCCGATGCTCGCGACCCGGGTGCCACCGGCTCGTGCGGTGGGTGTCGGGGACAGCTTCTCCTGCGTTCTCAGCGCGAACCGCGAGGTGCTCTGCTGGGGCGACAACCGCCACGGCCAGCTCGCCCAGCCCGAGACGGTGGAGAGGAGCGTGGCGCCCAGCCTGGTGTCGTCGGACGTGGATCGGCTCGCCGTCGGAGCGCAGCACGCCTGCGCGCTGTCGGGCACGCGGGTGCGCTGCTGGGGACGCAACGCGGACGGCGAGCTCGGCAACGGGGATCGCAAGCCCGTCGATACGCCGCAAGAGCTGAGCGCGCTCTCGGCCACCGACGTCGCCGCGGGTGGTCACTCGAGCTGCGCGATCACGTCGGACGGCGGCGTGTCCTGCTGGGGCGCGCTCTACCGCAGCTCGACTCCCGTCCCGGTGCCCGGTCTCCCCGCGGGGGTGGAGCAGGTCAGCGTCGGCGACCACAGCGCCTGCGCGAGGATGCGCGACGGCGCGGTGTGGTGCTGGGGCGATGGCAGCAATGGCCAGCTCGGGCCGCTCGTGCTCGACGCGTCCGCGCGAGCGCTGATGCAGGAGGGGCTGCCGCCGGCCGCGGATCTCCTCCGTGGAGGGCACGCACGCGTGCATCGTCGACCCGCAAGGCCAGGTGTGGTGCTGGGGCGCGCGCCGGTGGGAACGGTCGCGCTCGGAGACCGACGCCGACGAAGAGGAGCGAGAAGACCCGCAGACCGCGGCCGTGCCGCGCGTCGTCGGGCAGCTCGGTCCGGCGGTGCAGGTGGAGGTCGGCGGAGAGGGTGCGTGCGCCCGCGTGAACGAGGGAGGGCTCTGCTGCTGGGGCGCGGGAGGCAACGGCTTGCCGGGCGCGGGCTCGGCGGCCTGGTTCACCGAGATCCCCGTCCCCTTCGCTCTGGCAGCCCGCACCGCGCCCCGCGGATTGAGCCGCCGCCGGAACGGACGGATGGGTCGAGCGCCTCGCGGGACGCTTCGGTCCGCAGACCTGAATGCTTGCTCAGGTGCATGCACATCCGTACAGTGAGCGGCCATGAGCGAGGGAGAGGCGTTCGCGAAGCGCCCGGCCGCGCCTTGGATGGCCTCGCGCGGTCTGGCGTCGGTGCTCGCGGCGTGGCGCGCGAACGGCGGCGTGAGCCGGAACGTGCTGCTCGACCGCGTCCTCGAAGGCAACGAGGGGAGCTACGCCTCCATCCCGGACGATCTCGCCGAGGGGGTCGCAGGCGCGCTGGCGACGCGCGGTGTCACGCAGCTCTACTCGCATCAGGCGCGCTCGTTCGAGCTCGCCCGCGAGGGAAGGCACGTGGTGGTGGCGACGCCGACCGCGTCGGGCAAGAGCCTTTGCTACAACCTCCCCGTCCTCGATCGGCTCGCCCGCGAGCCCGACGCCCGGGCGCTCTACCTCTTCCCGACCAAGGCGCTCAGCCGCGATCAAGAAGAGGCGCTGCGCTCGCTGATGAAGGACGCCGGCGTCAGCCAGGGCGCGATCACCTACGACGGCGACACGCCCGGCGACGCGCGCCGCGCCGCCCGCGAGCGGAGCGGCATCCTGCTCAGCAACCCGGACATGCTGCACGCGGGGATCCTCCCGCATCACGCGCGTGGTCGCGCTTCTTCGCCAACCTGCGCTTCGTCGTCATCGACGAGCTGCACACGTACCGCGGCGTCTTCGGCAGCCACCTGGCCAACGTGCTGCGCCGGCTCACCCGCATCGCGCGCTTCCACGGCTCGGACCCGACCTTCGTCTTCGCCTCGGCGACCATCGGCAACCCGGACGAGCACGCCGGCGCGCATCCTCGGCCAGAAGGTCGAGCTCGTCGGCGAGAGCGGCGCGCCGACCGGCGAGCGGCACGTGATGCTCTACAACCCGCCGGTCGTGAACGAGGAGCTCGGCATCCGCGCCAGCTACGTGAAGACGGCGGTGCGCCTGGCCACCGACTTGGTGCGGGCAGAGGTGCCGACCATCGTCTTCGGGCAGTCGCGCAACAACGTCGAGGTGATGCTCAAGTACCTTCGCGATCGGCTGGAGAAGGACAAGATCGATCCCGAGCTGATCCAGTCTTACCGCGGCGGCTATCTGGCGGACACGCGCCGGCGGATCGAGCGCGGGCTGCGGAGCGGGAACGTCCGCTGCGTGGTGGCGACCAACGCGCTCGAGCTCGGCATCGACATCGGCGGGCTCGACGCGGTGGTCTGCGCCGGCTACCCGGGCAGCGTGGCGGCGCTCTGGCAGCGCTTCGGCCGCGGCGGCCGCCGGCAGGGGCCGAGCCTGGCCCTCTTGGTCACCTCGAGCATGCCGCTCGATCAGTACGTGGCCAACGATCCGCGCTTCTTGGTGCAGGCGCCGGTCGAGCACGCGCGCATCGATCCCGACAACGTCGAGATCCTCGTCTCCCATCTGAAGTGCGCGGCGTTCGAGCTGCCCTTCGAGGAGGGCGAGCCCTTCGGCGACGTGCCGCCCGAGGCCGTGGCCGACGCGCTGGGCTTCCTGGAGTCGCACCGCGTCGTGCACTCGGCGCCCAACGGTCAGGGCAAGCGGGTCTGGCACTGGGCGACCGACGCCTACCCGGCCAACCACGTGTCGCTCCGCAGCATCGGCTGGGACAACTTCGTGATCATCGATCTCGACCGCGACCGGACCATCGCCGAGATGGACTGGCGCTCGACGCACACGATGCTGCACGAGCAGGCCATCTATCAGCACGAGGGCGAGCAGTATCAGGTCGAGCGCCTCGACTACGAGAACCACAAGGCCTACGTCCGCAAGGTCGTCCCCGACTACTACACGGACGCGATGACCTACACGCGCGTCTCGGTCCTGGCGGAGGACGACGCCGCGTTCGTGCGCCTCGGCGCCGGCAGCGAAGGCGTGTCGGCCGGCGTGGGCGAGGTCAGCGTCGTCGAGAAGGTCGTCGGCTACAAGAAGATCAAGTTCCACACCCACGAGAACGCCGGCTACGGCGACGTGCGGCTGCCCGAGATGCAGATGCACACCAGCGGTTTCTGGCTGACGGTCTCGGAGGACGTGGTGCGCTCGATGCGAATGAGCCGGGCGACGGTGATCGACGCGCTGCGCGGCATCGGCAACGCGATGCACCTGGTCGCGGCCATCGGGCTGATGACCGACCCGCGCGACCTCGGCTACACGCTCGGCGATCGGAGCGAGGGCGACGGCCCGCCATCGTCCGGGGAGGGAGGGCCTGGCTTCGACCCGACGATCTTCTTCTACGATCACGTGCCGGGAGGTGTCGGGCTCGCACCGCGTCTCTTCGAGGAGCGCGAGGCGCTGCTCCGGCGGACTCGCTCGGCCATCGAGAGCTGCACCTGCAACGACGGTTGCCCGGCCTGCCTAGGCCCGGACGCGGTGATGCTCTTGCCAGGCTCGACGCCGCTGCTCGAGCGACCGCCTGGAGGCCGCAGGGGGCTGGCGCTCGAGCTCTTCGACGCGATCGGCGTGATGGCGACCCATTAGATGTCCGAGGCGGAAGTCGCGACCGGGATGGGCGAGGGATCGGCGCCGAGAGTGGGTGCGCGCCCCCGCAGGAAATGCAGCGCATTTTCGAGGAGGATCACGCCCGAGATCGGCGTCGCAAGCTGGCCAGACCGTGTTGCGATCTCCGCGGAGGACATCTAGCGATGGATCTGAAGCGCAAGCTCTCGCGGCTGACGAGCGCCGGTCCCGGCAGCAAGGGTCCCGGCAGCAAGGCGGCCGGGCCGGAGCTGCCGCCGCCGGAGCTGCCGCCGCCGGCGGTGCCGACCGACGAGAGCCGGCGGGCGCGCGTCGAGCGGCTGCGGGGCATGCTGGGCCAGCTGATCGCCGAGGACCGGGGGCGCCTCCGAGAGCGGGCGCCGGCGCGCGAGCCGATGCCGCTGCCGGGCGAGCTGGAAGAGACGGCGCACGGTCCCGTGCACCGAGTCGAGTGCTACCTCGAGCCCGCGCATTGCCACGGTCGGGTGCCGATCCGCGGCGCGCTCGACGTCGATCCCGGCACGCTGGCCAAGCTGGCGCTCGACGCCGACATCGCGCGCGTCGACCCGCGGCGAATGCTCTTCATCGACACCGAGACGACCGGGCTGGCCGGCGGCACCGGCACCATCCCCTTCTTGATCGGGCTGGCGTTCTTCGAGGACGAGTCGCTCCGCGTCGAGCAGCTCTTGCTCAGGGCGCCGGGCGAGGAGGCGCCGATGCTGCGGCGGCTGGCCGAGCGCATGGAGCAGGCGAGCTGCATCGTCAGCTACAACGGCAAGAGCTACGACTGGCCGCTCTTGAGGACGCGTTTCGTGCTCAACCGCGTGCCCGTCACCCCGCCGCCGCCGCACCTCGATCTCCTCCACTGCGCGCGGCGCATCTTCAAGCGGCGGCTGGGGCAGGTGCGGCTGGTGAACCTGGAGGCCGAGGTGCTCGGCCTGCGCCGCGAGCACGACATCGAAGGAGCCGAGATCCCGCAGCGCTTCTGGGACTTCGTCCGCTCCGCCGACGGCTCGGGGCTGGCGCCGGTGATCGAGCACAACGTCAACGACCTGGTGGCGCTGGCGGCGCTGGTGGCCGTGCTGGCCGATCGCTACGAGGAGCTCTCGCCCGAGCACGAGCCTGCCGACCAGCTCGGGGTGGCCAAGGTCGCCGTCCGCGCCTCGGATCACGAGCGCGCCCGGCGCTATGCCGAAGCGGCGGCCGAGGGTGGTGGACCGGCCGACGTGACGGTGGATGCGCTCTGGCTGGCGGCGGAGCTGGCGCGGCAGCGCGACGACGACGCCGCGCGGGTCACGCTGCTCGAGCGCGCGCTGGCCCAGGACTGCGACGAAGAACGGGCGGCTCGCGCGAATCTGGCGCTGTCGAAGATCTTCGAGCACCGCCTGCGCGACTTGGACCGCGCGCTCGAGCACGCCCGCGCCACCGGGGCGTCGGAGGGCGCGGCGCAGCGCGATCACCGCGTGGCGCGGATCGAGCGCAAGCGGGCCAAGCGGGCGGGGACGAGCGGCTGAGTGCGGCCTAGATGTCCGAGGCGGAGCTCGCAACACGATCTGGCCAGCTGGCGACGCCGATCTCGGGCGCGAGCCTCCTCGAAAATGCTTTGCATTTCCTGCGGGGGCGCGCACCCAATCTCGACGCCGATCGCTCGCCTTCGCCTTTCGGGTCTCGCTCGGCCTGGCGTATCCTGACCGCGGATGTTGCGTACGAGCGTGATCGGATGCCTCGGGTTGGCCCTGGCGGGCTGCGTCGCCGGCCGGGGCGGAGTCGTGACCAAAGATGGCGAGGTCGTGCATCGCGACGCATCCGCGCAGTATCGCGACGGGTCGAGCGGACGGCGCGACGGCTCCCAGCCCGGGCTGGACGGCTCGCTCCCCCACCGGGACGGATCGACGAACCCCTTCGATGGCTCCACGACCCACTCGGACGGCGGTGTGATCGATCGGGACGGCTCGATGCCGGGGGATGGATCGACCGGCACCGGTCTCCCCGAGACCAGCTGCGCCGACGGCTGGGACGACAACTACAACGGGCTCACCGACTGCGCCGACCCCGACTGCAATGGGTTGACGTGCTCGGCCGGTGGCGCCACCTGCGCGAGCAGCATCTGCGGCTGCACCGGCGCGGCGCGCGAGACCAACTGCGGGGACGGAGGCGACGAGGACTGCGACGGCATGGTGGATTGCGCCGATCCTGACTGCGAGGGCGCGACGTGCGGCACCGGTAGCGGCGTGACGTGCAGCGGCGGAGCCTGTCCGTGCCCGGACGGCCTCTACGAGACCGAGTGCGGCGACGGCGCCGACGGCGACTGCGACGGCATGACCGACTGCGCGGACCCCGACTGCGTGGGCCACATCTGTACGACGGAGGGCTTCACCTGCACGCCCACCATGATGTGCGCGTGCCCGGGGATGTTCGAGTTCTGCAACGGCATCGACGAGAACTGCAACGGCGTGATCGACGACGGCTGCCCGCGCAGCCTCTCGCCGGGCAGCCCGATGAGCGTCGGGAGCTTCGGCGTCGGCGGCGGGAGCGCGTTCTCGGATCCCTGCCCCGCCGGCACCGTTCTGATGGGAATGAGCGGTCGCGTCGGCGCCCTCATCGATCAGCTTCAACCGATCTGCGCGGCGCTGGTGATGCAGACCGACATGAGCGGCCGCCCCGAGTACAGGTACCCGGTGCACCGCGGCGCCGCGATCGTCGGCGCGACTCACGGAGGCACCGGTGGCACGGCGTTCGACGACCGTTGCGCGGGTGACGACGTCGTGATCGGCGTGACCGCCCACGTCGACGACATGTCGAATTCCCTGCGGGGCATTCAGCTCCACTGCGGCACCGTCAGCGTCGGACGCCCCGGGCCGCCCGCCCCGTGGACGGTCACCGTCACGCCCAGCTCGGATCTGCCGGTGCGCGGGACCGGGGGCACCACGTCCACCCCCGCCAACTGCATGACCGGCGCGCTCAGCGGGCTCGACGAACAGGCGGACACGCTCGTCCAGCGGGTCAGCTTCTCTTGCGCGCAGCTCCAGCTCCAGACGCTCTGACGCGGCTGCTCTCGCTTCTCCGGTCGTCCCAGCTCGTGCTCGCGTCGCGCTCTTCGGGTTGCCTCCGCCGCTTGGTGCCGAGAGCGCGCTCGAAGCACGGCATCCTCGGGGCGATCGACGCGCAGACTCGGGCCTCGTGTTGCCGCGCCTCCGTTCGCGCCGGTCGGCGGCCGATGTCAGGACAGCCTGAGGGCGCTCGATGGCTTGGGTCGGTCCCAGCGCTCGGTTCACGCCGATCGGCGGTCGATATCCGACGAGCGCTCAGTCGTGCGGGTCGGTCTCGGACGCTTCCGCGCCCGGCTGACAGGAGCACGCTTGGCCCAAGCGTGACCGTGCACGCTCGCAGCGCGCCCGACCATCCGCGCAGTAGTCGGCGACCGCGTCGTCGTGGTCGCGCTCGGCGAGCTCGCAGATGCGCGTCGCGAGCGCGCAGAGTCGTTCGCCCGCCTCGCACGCACCGGCGCAGTCGCGCGCCGAGAGCCGGTCGACCTCGGCCGAGAGCCGAACGACCTCGCGGTGCTCGTCGGCCGCGCGGCCCTCGCGCTCGACGGGCACCGCCGACGGGGGCGTCGCCGCCGCGCACGAGGCGAGCAAGGCGAGCGCGACGGCGCCGGCTCCGAGCGTTCGGCATCGGGCCGAGACGACGTTCACTCGCACGTGCAGCGCTCCCCGACGTGGGCTCGCGCTCGCTCGCAGCGCTGGCTGCCGTCCTCGCAGCGCTCGCGCAACGTCTCGTCCTGGGCGTGGCGATCGGCGATGGCGCAGATGCGGTCGGCGAGCTCGCAGGTGCGTCCCGAGAGCGTGCACGCCGCGCCGCAGTCGGGCTCGGGTCGGGCCAGCGCCCCGGCCAGCTCGGTCTCCAGCGCGACCTGCTGCCGTACGAGCGCTTCCGGATCGTCGCGCTCGGGCTCCACGTCCCGCCGGTAGTGCGCCGCGCCCCCGCAGCTCGCCAAGAGCACCGCCAGCACGCTCCAGCGGATCGCGCGCCGCGCGTTCGTCCGCGTCGCTCGCTCAGCGCTCATCGTCCCCTCCCAATGCTCGCGTCAACAGCGCCTCCTCGATGACCAGCGCGCGATGGTAATCCTCGGCGGCTTCCCGGTCGCGCCCGAGGGCCTCGTTCGCGCGGCCGCGCGTCGTCAGCAGGTTCGCGGTGAAGACGTCCTCACGCGTGCCGAGCGCCAGCCCCTCGTCGCTCCGTGAGATGGCCTCTTCGTTCGCGCCGCGGGCCAACTCGATCCGCGCCCAGCGCTCGAACGCGTCCTGCCGCACCACACGTGCGTCCTCGCTCGCCACCTCGGAAGGCACCGGCCGCCGCGCGATGCGCCGGAGCCGCGCGACGGCCTGCCCCGTGTGGCCGCTCGCCAAGGTCTGGTCTGCCGCGGCGCTGTCGGCGGCGTTCTCTTCGATCCAGCTCCGCTCCGAGTTGCATCCGCAGAGGAGCGCGCAGGTCACCGCCATCGACGCCAGCGCCCGCACGAGCGCGCCGTTCCGCCCGATCGCACGCCCGCCGGCCGCACGCCCGCCGGCCGCGAGACTACCGGTCGAGAGCGCGCCCGCGTCTCCTCGCGGCCCAGTCGGGCTCGGGCCCCTCGCGCGCGGTGCTCGCGTCATCGCCCGCCGTACCTCGCTTCGAGCGCGGCGTAGACCGCGCCGCGGTAGTCCCCCATCGCCTCGTCGAAGCCCTCGTCCCGGCCGTCGGCCCGCGCGAGCTGCGCTTCCAGAAGCGCGCGCGACGGGGCGGGCAGCGCGGTCGCGTCCGGTGCGGGACGGGCGACCACGAACAACACGATCGCCGCCACGGCGACACCCATCCCGAGCGCCCAGCGCCACCATGCGACGCGTGGCGCCGGCCGCTTCGCCGCCACCCGGTCCGCGGCAGCCAGAACGTCGGCAAGGAGCGCGTCCTCGCGCGCTTCGCTCAGCGCGCCGCCGCCTTCGCCGTAGCGGATCATCGCCGCCACCTGCAGCGCGTCCTCCGGCAGCCCTTCGCTCGCCGTGCCGCGCTCGAGCGCGAGCGCCAGCGCCTCGGCCTCGCGGCGCTCCGCGTCGTCGAAGGGCGGCTCCAAGGCGTCGTTCTCTTCGCTCATACCTGCTCCCTCAGCTCCGTCGGCCCGATCACCCGATCCCACTCCTTCCGGAACGCGCGCAGCGCTCGAAGCAGGAGCACGTCGAAGGTGCCGAGCTTCACCTCCATCTGTGCCGCGCACTCCTCACGGCTCATGTCGTCCATGAAGCGGAGCGCGATGACCTTCCGATAGCGCGGGTGGATGCGCGTGAGCACGTCCGCCACCGCGCCGCGAAGGCTCGCCTCCCGCTCGCTCTCGACCAGGGCGCGCTCGGGGCGGGTCGGGCTCGGGCGGAGCGGCTGCACCAGCTCCTCGAAGCTGGTCAGCGCCCGTCGCGTGCGCGCCTTCACCCGGTGCATGTCCAACGCCTTGTTCACGGCGATCCTCGACAGCCAGAAGTAGATGCTCGCGCCGCGGTCGTCGAACTGGTCGAGACGCTCGATGGCGGTGCGGAAGGTCTCGCTCAGCGCGTCCTCGGCTGCGCGGGGGTTGCCGAGCCGCGGCATGAGCACGGCGCGGTAGAGCCGGCCGGCGAACGCGCGATAGAGCGTGGCCACCGCGTCGCGATCGCCGTCTCGCGCTCGCCGCACCAGCTCGCGCTCCTCGGCGAGCCACGCCTCGCTGTTCAAATCGTCTCGCACCCGAGCCCGTCCGCTACCACACCGTGCACCCGTTCAGTTCACTGCGCCCCGAGCGCTCGGCCGCGCCGCATGATCGGCGCCCGCGGCCGTCCAGGGAAGTGCCTCGTGCGTCCCGCGTGAAACCGCCGCACCGCCCTTCATCCCTCCTCGATGCGCAAGGCCACCCGCGCTCGGAACGCTCGCACCGGCTCGCCCGTGTAGCTCGACAGCGTCTGCGCGAAGCCTTCCAGCATCGCGAGATCGCGGGTCAGCTCCGCGTCCTCCGGTCGCGCAGCAGAGACGGCGCCGACGACCGCGCGAACCCGGTCGAGCACCTGCTGCGCCTCGTCGAAGCGGCGCGCCGAGGCCAGCTCCGACACGCGGCGCAGGTCGCGGGCCATCCAGGCCACGGCCGAGTTGCGCGCCACCGTCCCTTCGCCCGCGTCGCGGACCACGAAGACCGGCTGCGCGTCCTCGCGAACGACGGGCTCGTGCGAGCGCATGTCGACGAAGCCGAGCGTGAAACGGCCGACCGAAGGCGTGGGCTCGTCCTTCGGTACCCCGCGGAGCGTCCACAGCACCACGCGGTGCTGCGCCGCGCCGAGCCGGCCCAAATCCACCTCCCACCCGTCGCCATCCCGCGTCGCCGCGGCGCCTTCCACGCGCACGACCTCGACCCCCGGCCCTGGCGAGAAGTGCAAGCGCACCCGGTCTGCCACGTCTTCCAAGAGCCCCTGCACCTCGCTCGCGAACACCCGCTCAATCTGTTGCGGCGAGTCGAGGAAGTAGTGGTTGCCGTTCCCGCGGCGCGCCATCTCGGCGAGCACGTCGTCCCGCTCGCCCAAGCCGACGCCCACCGCGGACAGCCGGATGCGCGAGGTGTCTCCGCGCGCCGCCCAGTCGGCGATCCGGCTCATGTCCGTGTCGCCCACGTTGGCCATGGCGTCGGTCAGCAGCACGACGCGCCGCATGTAGCCCTCGAGCTCCGCTCGCGCGAGCCCGCCGTAGCCCACCTCCAGCCCGGCCGAGAGGTTCGTGCCGCCGCGCGGGTAGAGCGTGTCGATGGCGCGGTGCAGGGCCGCCGCCTCGCCCACGCGCGTCAGCGGCAGCGTCAGCTCCGCGTTGTTGTCGAAGGCGGTGATCCCGACGGCATCGCGCGGGTCGAGCTGCTCCACCAAGCGGTGCAGCGCACCGCGCACGTAGGTCATCTTGTCCTGGTCGGCCATCGAGCCTGAGCGGTCGACCACCAGCATCAGCGCCAGGGGAGGGCGCACGTCCGCGTTTCGACCGCGCACGCCCGTCTGCACCACCAAGAGTGGCTCGCTCTCTTCGGCCGCCCACTGCGCCCGCGCCGCCTCCTGCGTCATGCCGGCCGCGTAGGGCGCCGGGTCCGGCAGCGCCTCCGGGTAATCTGCCAAGAACTCCTCGACTCGGATCTCCGACGGGTCGGGCAACACGCCGTGCGCCACCTCGTAGCGAGTCCGCGCCCGCGACGCCGTCGACGCGCCGCAGCTCGAGACGGCCATTGCCAGTAGGATCATCGCTCCATGTGCTCTTCGCATCGCTCCCTCCGTGTGCATGTCGGCGGGACAACGCGGCTGACTCGCGCCGCTTACACCTCTCTCTCGAAAAAATGGCTGCCCCTCGTCGCGCTCGCGCTCGGTCTCGCCGCTTGCGACGATCCGGCCCGCGCCCAGGAGCCGCCCCGCATCGTATTGCGGGCCACCAACCCCGCCGGCGTACCGCTCCACCCCGAGGAACGCTCGCGCGCCATGACGGGTCGGCTTCCCGATCGCATCGAAGTGGAGGTGCTCCGCTGGTCGGGCGATCACCGCTGGCTGGAGGTTCGCGATCGCGGCGGCAGGCAGGGCTGGATCACCCGCCGCTACGTCGCGGACGAGGACGTCGATCCGGCGCCGCTCGATCCGTGGTCGTCGCGGCAGGCGTGTCTGGCTCGGCTCGGGGATGCGCCGGCGCGGGATCCGGATCATCCGCGCATCGCGAGCTGGAACCTCCGCTGGTTCCCAGACGGCTCGTCGCACGGCCCGAGCGATCACCCGACCGACGTCGGCTGGGTGGCTTGCCTGATCGCGACGATGCGCGTCGACGCGGTGGCGCTGCAGGAGATCCTCCTCCACGAGCGTGGCGAGGCCGCCGTCGAGCGGCTGCGCGCGCGCCTGGACGCGCTGACCGGCGGTCATTGGGAAGCGCGCTTCGATCGCTGTCCGCGCGACGGCCGGCAGCACGTCGGCTGGCTCGTCGACACCTCGCGGGTCGCGCTGGTCCGTGATCGGCAGCTCGACGAGGTCGGGCCGCTCGGTGGCTGCCGCGGGAACCTGCGTCCGGGCCTGATGGTGTACCTGCGCTTTCGGTCCGGGCTCGATCTCTCGGCGGTGGTCGTGCACCTCGACTCCGGCGAGACGGCGCGCGACCACCGAAACCGCGTTCGCAGCGAGGAGGCGCTGCTCGCCGCCGCGCGCTCCTCGGCATCGAGCGATCCGGACGTGCTCGTCGTCGGCGACTTCAACACGATGGGCTGCTCCGACTGTGCGGGCGGACTGGACGCCGAGTCGGAGATCGCGGCGCTGGACGCCCGCCTGGCGCCTGCGCTGCGGCGTGCGGCGCCTTCGGTGGCGTGCACGGAGATCTACCCGAGCTCACGGCGTGCTGCTGGATCACGCGCTGGCGACGCCCTCGCTGCGCGCCGCCCGCGTCGAAGTCCACGGGCCCTGCGCGCGCCATCGCTGCCGCCTCCCGCGCGGCGCGCACCCGCCGATGCTCGACGCGCTGAGCGATCACTGCCCCATCACCCTCGAGCTCGACGCGTCGGGGGCCGCGCACCGCGCCTCCGATTGACCCCCGAGAGCGCTGTCCTATCCTCGCGCCCGTCGTGGCTCGACGGATACGCGATCATCGGAGGCGGACCGGCCGGCAGCGCGCTCGCGCTCGGGCTCGTCGAGCGGGGCGTGGAGCCGGCGGATCTCGTCGTCTTCGACAAGGCGCGCTTCCCCCGTCCGAAGCTCTGCGGCGGCGCGCTCACCGTCCGCGGCACCGAGGCGCTTTCGGCGCTGATTGGCGAGCCGGAGGGCGGCGTACGTACCGGCGGCCTCACGTTCCACTCCGAGCTCGGGAGCCTCGACATCGTCGAGCGCGGCGGCCAGTGGATCTACGACCGCGCCGTGCTCGACGACGCCCTGCTCGCCGCGGTGAAGACGCGCGGCGTCGAGGTGCGCGAGGCGACGGCCGTGAGCGCGCTCGAGCCCGCCGTCGAAGGCTGGACCGTCAAGAGCGGCCGAGACGTATCGGAGCGCTTCGACTGGGTGGCCGGCGCGGACGGCGCGTGCGGCATCAGCCGCCGAGCCTCGGGTCTCCAAGGCGGGATCACCGGCCGCTTGGTGGAGGCGGTCTACGAAGCGGTCGACGCCGAGCCCGATCCTTCGCGGCTCTACTTCGATTTCGATCCGGTCCTCGACGGCATCCCCGGCTACGCCTGGATCTTCCCGTACCCGAGCCCGTCGGGCGCGCGGCGCTGGAAGATCGGCGTCATGGACGGCCGGGGTCGCGTCCCCGGCAGCGCGCTTCGCGACTGGACCGAGCGCTTCGCCACGCGAAGCGGCTTTCGACGCGTCGAGGACAAGATCGCGGGCTGGCCCGAGCGCTACCTCGACGGGAAGACCCGCGGCGCGCGACCGGGGCTTGTCCTGGTGGGCGAGGCCTACGGCATCGATCCGCTCCTCGGCGAGGGCATCGCGCCCGCGCTCCAGCACGCCGGGTACGCCGCCGGCCGTCTCAAAGACGCGCTCGATCGCGGCCTGGATTGCGTGTCCGGCTACGAGCGCGGCTTCACGCGGACGGCCGAGGGCAAGAACCTGCGCTTTCAGCGCTACCTCGCCGACATGCTCTACGGACCGAAGGGCCCCCGCTGGCTCCGCGTCCTCTTCGCCTTGCCGCGCTTTCGCGCGCTGGCGGAGAGCGGGCGGAAGCGTACGGCCGACTGGCGAGCCACATGCCCTCGCTGATGGGCTCCTATCTCTTGCACGTGATGACCCGCGGCCTGCCTTCGTCGGAGCCCCGCCCATGCTCTACCGCGCTCTGATCCGCCCGCTCCTCTTCGCGCTCCCGCCCGAGGCGGCGCACCGCGTGGGCTTCGGTGGATTGCGGGCGGCGATGGCGGTGCCCTTCGTGGGCCCGCTCGGCGAGGCGATCACGCGGCCGCGGGATCCGACCCTCACCATGCGCGTGCTGGGCCAGACCTTCGCCAGCCCCATCGGCCTGGCCGCCGGGTTCGACAAGGACGCCGTCGGCGTGGAGGCGCTGGCGCGGCTCGGGTTCGGGTTCGTGGAGGTCGGCACGCTGACCGCCCACGCGCAGCCCGGAAACGACAAGCCGCGCATGTTCAGGCTGCCGGAAGACCGCGCCCTCGTGAACCGGATGGGCTTCAACAACCGCGGCTCGGCGGACGCGGCGCCGCGCCTTTCGCGCCCACGGCGGGTCCCGGTCGGCGTGAACATCGGGAAGAGCAAGGTGACGCCCGAGACCGAGGCGGCGGCCGACTACGCGCTGAGCGCCGAGCGATTGGCGTGCTTCGCCGACTACCTCGTCGTCAACGTCAGCTCGCCCAACACGCCGGGGCTGCGCGATCTGCAGGCGGTGGAGAAGCTGCGCCCGATCCTGGCCGCCGTCCGCGAGGCGGCCGAGCGCACCTGCCGGAGCGCGCCGCCGCTCCTGGTGAAGATCGCGCCCGATCTCAGCGACGAGGACGTCGACGCCGTGGCCGATCTCGCGCTGGAGCTGGGGCTGGACGGGATCGTGGCCACCAACACCACCACCGGCCGCGAAGGGCTCCGGAGCTCGCCGGAGAAGGTGGGCGCGTGCGGGGCGGGAGGCCTGAGCGGCGCGCCGCTCAAAGCGCGCTCGCTGGAGGTGCTGCGCCGCCTCCGCCGCCGCGCGGGCGAGGAGTTGGTGTTGATCGGCGTCGGCGGCATCGAGGACGCGGACGACGCCTGGGAGCGCATCCTGGCCGGCGCGTCCCTGCTCCAGCTCTACACCGGGTTCATCTACGGCGGCCCGCTCTCTCCGCGCGACATCGCCCTCGGGTTGGCGGAGCGCGCGCGGAGGGCCGGCTACGAGCGGGTTCAAGACGCCGTCGGCAAGGACGTCGACGCCGCCGGAGCGTCCGCGCCCACGCGAGCGTGAGCCGGCTCTCGATCTAGGTGGCTGGTGTCGAACGAGCGCTCCTCGTCTTTCCGGCGGGACAGGCCCGTCTCGCCGCCCGTCCCTCCTCCAAAATGCTTCAGCATTTCGTCGTCGGGCCGAACGACGATCCAGACCTATCGCGCTCGGAAATCCTTCGGGCGTCGTTTGACACCAGTCACTTAGAGCCAGTGTCGCCGCTTGAAGAAGACGAACATTCCGATGGCGATCGCGACCATCGCCGCCATCGCCGTCTCGTAGCCGTATTCCCAGTGCACGCCGGGCATGTGCTCGAAGTTCATGCCATAGAAGCCCGCGATGAAGTTCAGGGGAAGCATCAACGTCGAGATCACCGTCAGGATGCGCATCACTTCGTTGAGACGATGGGATTGGATGCCCAAGAACGCGTCCATGGACGAGCTGGTCAGGTCCAGATAGACGTCGTTGAGATCGGTCACCTTCACCATGTGATCGTAGATGTCGCTGAAGAAGGGCTGGATGTCCTCCGGGATGAACGGGACGTCGCCGCGCGCCAGTCGACCGAGGAGCAGCCGCTGGTGTAAGCCCACTCGGCGGATGCGCTGCAGCGAGTGCTTCATGCGGAAGATACGCTCGAGGAGCGCAGCGTCCGGCCGGCGTACGGTCGCCTCCTCGATCCCGTCGATCTCGGAGTCGAGGTTCTCCATCAGCGGCAAGAATTCGTCGACGCTCTTGTCGATCATCCTATGCGCGAGCACGGCCGGACCGCGCGCGAGCAGGCTGGGATCGCGTTTCAACGACTCCCGGGCATCCTTCATCGCCGAGAACGGGAAGCGATAGAAGGTCACCAGCCAGGTCTTACCGAGGAAGATGTCGAAGTCGGCCGTGTTCACCTCGCCATCGCTCGGGTCCCGGTCGGTGAGCCCGTGCACGATCAAGTAGAGGTACTCGTCCGACTCCTCGATCTTCGGCGTCGGCGCGTCGGCGAACGCGTCCTCGATCAAGAGCGGGTGGATACCGAAGACCTCGGCGAGGATGCGATGCGCTTCGGCGCTCTGCGCGTCGATGTCGACCCACACCATCACCTCGGGATCGGCGACGAGCCGCGGGAGCTCGTCGACGCTCGGGGTCAGGAGCGTGCTCTCGTCCGACGCGTGGACCGCTTGGATCCGGATGGCCACGGCGCGAGGGTAGGGCGCCGCGAAACGTGAGCCCACTTTCCGGCAGGCCCGGTGGCCAGTGCACGAGCCGCGCCGTGTGGGCGATTCCTCCGGTGTCGGCCTCATCGCGCGCTCGGGAGCCGGACCGCTTCGCGCTCGAGCCACGCGCCGCTCGAGAAGCCTGCGGACTATCCTCGCGAGCTTTCCGCCCCCTCTCCAAACCCTTTCGCTCGCTCGTGCGTCAGAGGCTCGGCGGGCGCGTCGGCGTCCGATGGCGCGTGTTAGCGTCCGACCGGGAGGAGAGACACATGCGAGGACGATCACTAGTACCGGCGCCCGGAAGTTCGATCCGGGTTTCGTTGCCGCGCCCGCCAACCCACCCGCGAGCTGCCGGTCGGGCGCCGGTCCTAGCATGCTTGTCGAGGGGGCAGCGCCCCCTCCCCCGCAAGCGGGGCCCCCACCCCACGACGTACGACGGACCGAACTTCCGGTCCGTCGTACTAGCGGCCGTGATGGTGGCCATCGCGCTCTTTGCCGCGCCGCGGGCGCACGCGTTCTGCGGCTTCTACGTCGGCGGAGCGGGATCCGACCTCTACAACAGCGCCACCATGGTCGTGATGATGCGGGACGGCACCCGGACCGTGCTCTCGATGCGCAACGACTACCAAGGGCCGCCGGAGAACTTCGCGATGGTCGTCCCGGTCCCGGTCGTGCTCAGCGAGGACGACGTGAAGACCCTCCCCCAGGCGATTTTCGACCGCGTCGACGAGCTCGCCGCGCCGCGCCTCGTCGAGTACTGGGAGATGGACCCCTGCTACCAGCCACCGCCGATGCCGATGACGGCCCGCGCCGCAGGCGGCGGCCTCTACGCTTCCTCGGCCGCGCCGATGGAGGAGTCGCGCGACCTCGGCGTCACCGTCGAGGCGGAGTTCGTGGTCGGCGAGTACCGAATCGTCATCCTGAGCGCGCGCGACTCGTCGGGCCTCGACACCTGGCTCCGGCAGGAGGGCTATCACATCCCGGACGGCGCCGAGCCGGTGCTCCGGCCCTATGTCGAGAGCGGCACCAAGTTCTTCGTGGCCCAGCGTCGACGTGGAGCGGGTCCGCCGGGTCGACGGCCGCACCGTGCTCTCGCCGCTCCGCTTCCACTACGACTCCGAATCGTTCGCGCTCCCCGTCCGCCTCGGGCTGCTCAACAGCGCCGGCACCCAGGACCTCATCGTCCACATCCTGGCGCGCAACCAGCGCTACGAGGTCGCGAACTACCAGAACGTCACCATCCCGACCAACCTCCTCGTCTCGGAGGCGGTGCGAAACGAGTTCGGGCCCTTCTACAGCTCGCTCTTCGACCGCCTGCTCGAGCGCAACCCGGATCACATCGTCACCGAGTACTCCTGGGACGCGTCGAGCTGCGATCCGTGCCCGACCCCTGCGCTCACCCCCGACGAGCTGGCCACGCTGGGCGCCGACGTCGTGCCGGGCAACCCCTACGGCTTCATGCTGACCCGGCTCCACTACCGCTACCAGCGCGATCACCTCGGCGACGACCTGGTCTTCCGCGCCGCGCCCCCGATCATCGGCGGCCGAGGCATGCCGGATCACGAAGGACGCATGACGGAAGGGGGCGCCCAGCCGAGCTCGACCAATCAGTTCCAGGGCCGCTACGTGATGCTCCATTCGTGGGAGGGTCCGATCGAGTGCGAGTCGCCGATCCGCGGTCGGTGGGGAGGCCCGCCCGCGGACGCGCCGCCGGCCGCGAGGCAGCCGCAGGCCGCGACCAACATCGGCTTCGTCGCCGGTGGCAGGAACCTGAGCAGCTACCTGGCGGAGGACGTCCCCGCGCTGGCGGCGCCGGCCGGCGCGCCCGCCGATCCGGCTCCGTCGCAGCGCTCCAACACGCCGCCGCCGGCGGCAGCGCACGGAGGAGGATGCGCGAGCTGTTCGGCCGCCGGATCGCGGTCCCCGGGCGCGCTCGGCTGGTCCGTCATGGCGGCGCTCGCGGGCGCTTTCATCATTCGGCGCCGTCGCTGAGACGAGAGCGACGATCGAGCGTCGTGCCGACCGCCGCGCGCGTCTCGCTCCTGCGCGTCCGGTCGTTTGCGTCGACGCAGTCCATCCGGTCGACGAATCGGCCTGCGGAGCGGCGTTCCGCGCACGAGCGGTGCAGACAGTCGAGCTCGTCCTGCGCCACCGGCTCCGATCGTGAGACGGAGCGCCCCTGTCACGCTGTCATCTGACCCTCTCGTGCACGTCGGGCGCGCGTTCGGTCGTTGGCGTCGACGCGGTCCATCAGGCCGAGGACGAACGTCTTCCGCTCGGCGCCCCGAGGGCGAGCGGCACGATGGGTTCCGCGGGGACGGCGGGGCCGCCGCGTGAGCACGGGCCGCGGGATGAGCGGCAGGCGTCATGTTCCCGCTCAGGAATGCCGCGGCGCCGCCCCGACGCTATGACACCGGAGACCATGCCGGTCTCCCGCCCGAGCTCGCTCCGCGCTTGGCCGACCGCCGCCGCGCGTCGACGCGCCCGCTCGCGTTCGTCGATCGCCGGGTGATCGTGGTCGCGGCGGTCGCGACGGTGGCCGGGCTGGGGATGGTCGCGGCGGCCGTCGCCACCTTCGCGGGGGCGCTCCCGGCCCCCGCCACCGAGCCCGGCGGCGGGCTCGATCTGGCGTTCATGGGAGCGCTGGCCTTCCTCGCCGCCTACAACGGGCTCTCGTTCGTGCCGACCCGGCAGGTGA
The DNA here is from genome assembly GCA_963832725.1 of uncultured Pseudomonadota bacterium. Taxonomy (GTDB): domain Bacteria; phylum Myxococcota_A; class Polyangia; order Polyangiales; family Sandaracinaceae; genus JAEZBP01. The sequence goes on along the minus strand of CAWHVG010000001.1, from coordinate 930,942 downwards.
GCTTCCTGCTCTACGCGAGCCTCGGCGCCGCCCTGACCGTCGTCTACTCGACCTACTTCGACAACAGCGCGGCGCTCCTCGGGCTCGACCGGAGCTTCGCGCTCCGCACGCACATCAACCACGCCGCATCCGGGGCGGCCCTCGCCCTCGCCCTCGCGTTCGCCCTCGCCTTCCTCCGCGTCCACGCGCGGCGCTCGCGGCTGGCTTCGGCGTCCTTCGGCGCCTCGCTCGGTCTCGGTCTCTTCTCGCTCACCGCGTTGCCCGCGCTCGACGCCCGCGTCGCGGAGGTGGTCGTGGCGGCGGCGGCTCTGCCCTTGGTGCCCTTCGTGATCGGCCTGGGGGTGGACGCGTGGCGCCGCGGCTTTCGCGCCTCGCGCATCTACCTGACCGCCTGGCTCCCGTTGCTCGGCGTGGTGCTCTGGTCCGCGGCCGAGGTGACGTGGGGCGCGGACCTGGGCGTCACGGGGCGGACCCTCTGCCTCGCAAACCTCCTCGAGATGCTCCTGCTCGCGCTCGCGCTCACCAATCGCATCGAGCTGGCGGTGGAGGCTCGCGAGGTCGCCCACACCCGGACGGTGCGCGCGCTCGAGGACGAGCTGGAGTCGGTCCGCCGCCTCGGCCCGTACACCCTCGGCGACAAGATCGGGGAGGGCGGCATGGGCGTCGTCTACGAGGCCTCGCACGCGCTCTTGCGACGGCCGACCGCGGTCAAGCTCATCCGCCCCCAATCGCGACCGGCGAAGAGCTCGAGCGCTTCGAGCGCGAGGTGCGCACCACGAGCCGCCTCACCCACCCCAACACCGTCACGGTCTACGACTACGGCCGCACGGAGGAGGGGACGCTCTACTACGCGATGGAGCTGCTGGACGGCGCGACGATACGGGACATCGTCAAGGTCGGCGGCGCCCAGCCGGCGGCGCGGGTCGCGCGGATGCTGGCCATGGTGGCGGGGGCTCTCGGCGAGGCCCACTCGGTTGGGCTCATCCACCGCGACATCAAGCCGAGCAACATCCTCCTCTGCCGTCAGGGGGGCGAGCGCGACGTGGCCAAGGTGGTGGACTTCGGGCTCGTGAAGGAGCAGGGCCTGGACGCCGTGGACCCGGAGACGAACCCGGAGAGCATGCTCGCGGGGACCCCGCTCTACATGGCGCCGGACCTGCTGGCCGACGCCCCTCGCGTGGAGCCGAGCTCGGACCTCTACTCCCTCGGCGCCGTGGCCTACTACATGCTCACCGGCGAGCACGTGTTCCGGGGCGCCACCCATCAGGTGATCCTCCAGCAGCTGAGGGACACTCCCATTCGACCCTCGATTCGGCTCGGCGCTCCCGTGCCCGCGGACCTCGAGTCGCTGATCCTGTCGCTCCTCGAGAAGCGCCCCACCGACCGACCGAGCGACGCCGCCGAAGTGCGCCGACGCGTCGAGGCGTGTGCGTGCTTCGGCCTGTGGACGGAGGCGGACGCGGAGGCGTGGTGGCATGCCCACGCCGAAGCGCTCGCAGCGCGCCGGCGGAGCGTGAGCGAGCGCCCGGACCCCCGATCCGTCGTCACGCTGACCAACGAAGGCTGACACCGCGGGGCGGATCGCTGCCGACACACGCGACGTGTCGTCCACGCCGCCGTAGGCTCGCCCTCTGCCGTGGTCGAGACCGACGTCCCACTCGATGCTGAAAGTGCGGACGAAGCCATGCGTCCGAGAGCCGGCGAGCGCTGGCATCAGCGGTGTCGTTGCACGAGCGTCTCTCCGTGGTGTCTCGCTGTCGCTTGGTTTGGTTCACGTGTCGCTGGTTGATCCGCGTCTCGCGGACGTGCTCGCCGACCGGAGCGCGGCGCCCGCTTGCGAGGAGACCGGCGGAGCGCTCAGATGCGACTCGTGACGCGCCACCGGCGATGTGTGGTCCTCCGCGGCGAGCGGCACGTGACGCTGGCCGAGGCGAGGACGTGCGTCTCGGCGCTGGCGCCCGAGGACGTGCTCTTCGTCGGCGAGGAGAAGGTCGAAGGCGCCGCGCACGTCACGCCGGGCGCGACCAAGAAGCTGCTCGGCCGCGCGTTCGACGCGGTGGTGCTCGATCTCCACGACGGCGTCGACGCCGACGTGCTCGGTCAGTGTCACGGCTTCGTGTGGGGCGGCGGCGCGCTGGTCTTGCGCATGCCGCCCGCCGGCGTGGTGCCCGAGGCGAGCAACGCGCGCTTCGCCGTCTGGCCGCACACGCCGAACGAGGTGACTCCGCGCTTCTGGGACCGGTTCCTCCGTTGTCTGGCGCGGAGCGACGCGCGCGCGGCGCCGGAAGCGCTCCGTCGTGCGCCGCACGAGGTCCACGGGACCGAAGAGCAACGGGAGGTCGTCGCCGCGCTCGCCCGCGGGCTCTCGCATCCGGAGCCCGGCCTCTTCGCGCTCCTCTCGGATCGCGGCCGCGGCAAGTCGAGCGCGCTCGGGATGGCGCTGCGCGCCGCGTTGGACGCGCGGCCCCTCCGTGTCGCCGTCACGGCCGGGCAGGCGGCGTCGGCGGCGGAGGTCTTCCGCTTCGCGCTCGGCGCGCCCTCGCCACCTCGCGAAGGTCCCGTCCGCTACGTCCCGCCGGCCGAGCTGCTCTCTCGAGACGAGCCCTTCGACGTGATCGTCGTCGACGAGGCGGCGCAGCTCCCGGTCCCCTATCTGGAGGAGCTGGTCCGCCGCCATCCGGACAGTCGCATCGCCTTCGCCTCCACCGCGCGGGGCTACGAGGGCACCGGCCGCGGCTTCGTGCTCCGCTTCTTGGCCTGGCTGGAGCACGAGCCCCGCCCGCTGGCGCGCTTCACGCTCACCCATCCGATCCGATGGGACGACGACGACCCGCTCGAGCGCTTCGTCTTCGACGCGCTCTTGCTCGACGCGGAGCCGGCGCGGGTGCCGGCGAACGAAGGGGAGTCTCCTCCGGGCGCACGTGCCTCGGATCGCGAGCGGAGCACTGAACGTCGAGCGGAGCCGCCCGCGCCCCCCGCAGCGGCGAGCAGCGACGAGCGCCGCCGGGAGACGCCACCGCACCTGGCGGCGCGCGCCGCACCCGACGCCGCCTCGCGGGCCTCGGTGCCGGCCGCGTCGCGAGCTGGCGTTCGCGGTTCGCAGGGCGGCGAGCGCCTCGCAGCCTCGATCCAGCCCGTCGACCTCGGCGCCGTCCGGCACGTCCTCTTCGATCGCGACGCGCTGGCGAACGACGAGGTCCGGCTGCGGGAGCTCTTCGGCCTCTTGGTCCACGCGCACTACCGCACCACGCCGAGCGACCTGCATCGCCTCCTCGACGCGCCGAACCTCGACGTCCACGCGTCGCTGGCGGACGGCCACGTCGTCGCCGCCACGCTGGTCGCGCGCGAGGGCGGCCTGCCTCCGACGCTCTGTGAAGCGATGGCCCGAGGAGAGCAGCGCATCCGGGGTCACGCGCTGGCCGACACGCTGATCGCCCACGCGGGCCGACAGGAGGCGGGCGAGCTCTCCATGATCCGCAGCGTCCGCATCGCGACCCATCCCGCGCTCCGCCGCCGCGGCCTCGCGATGGGCTTGGTCGACCACGTCCACGCGAGCTACGCGCCGGATCTCTTCGGCACCCTCTTCGGCGCCACGCCCGAGCTCCTGCGCTTCCGCCGCGCGGCCGGCTACGAGCTGGTGCGGGTCGGCAGCTCGCGCGGCAGCCGGACCGGTGAGCCGGCGGCGGTGATGCTGCGACCCGTCTCGGAGCGCGCTCGCACGCTGGTCCGCGAGCTACGGTCCGAGCTGGCCCGCGAGCTCCGGCTCCAGCTCGCGCTCTTCGACGCCGAAGGCGAGCTCAGCCTCGCGCCCGCCCTCCGTGAGGCGCTCTTCCGAGGTCTCCCCCCGCCCGCGCCGCTCGAGGACGAAGAGCTGCGCCGCGTTCTCTCGAGCTACGTGAACGGCCCGCGGCCCTACGAATCCGCGGCGTTCGCCATCACCCGCTTCGTCGAGGCGCATCGCGACCGGTTGGCCGCGCTCTCGGTAGCTGCGCGGACGCTGATCGACGCGCGGGTGCTGCGCCGCCGGCCCTGGACCGACGCCGCGCGCGAGGCCGGCTACCCGAGCGTCCCGGCGGCCATGCGCGCCCTCCGGCCGGCGCTGCGCGAGCTGGTGGCTCGGGTCGAAGGGGCTCGATCGTAGACCCGCTCCGAGCGGGCCGCGCAACCAGGACGCCCTTCGACCCCACGGCAATGCGGGTGTCCGGCGCTTTACGAGCTCGTGGTCCGCGTCGAAGGGACCCGCTGCCAGATCCGCGCGCGATCCGTTGGAGCGGGCCGCGACAACCTCGGCGTCGCTCCGCCGGAGCCCCGCAGGCTCACCTGCCTGCGCGCCGCCGCCGCCGAGCTCGCGGTTCGCGCGCGGCGTCTTCGCGGAGGGAGCTGCAGCCGCCTCTCCGAACCCGGCCGCGCGTGCTATGGCTGCCTCGTCATGGACAAGACCCATCGCATCGTCGAAGTGCTCCGGGGGCAGGTCCCCGTCGGGAGCGAAGCCGTGGTCCAGGGCTGGGTGCGCACCCGGCGCGACAGCAAGGCGGGAATCTCGTTCGTCAATCTGCACGACGGTTCCTGCTTCGCGGCCCTACAGGTCGTCGCGGGCGGTGACTTGGCCAATTACGAGAGCGAGGTCCGCCACCTGACGAGCGGCGCCGCCCTGCGGGTGCGCGGCGAGGTCGTCCCTTCGCAGGGCAAGGGACAGAGCGTCGAGATCAAGGCGAAGGAGATCGAGGTCGTCGGCGCCGTCGAGGATCCGGAGGCGTATCCGCTCCCGCCCAAGCGACACAGCATGGAGTACCTGCGCGAGGTGGCCCACATGCGCCCGCGCACCAACACCATCGGCGCCGTCACCCGCATTCGCCACACGCTGGCGATGGCCATCCATCGCTTCTTCGATGAGCACGGCTTCTACTGGATCCACACGCCGATCATCACCGCCAGCGACGCCGAGGGGGCGGGTGAGATGTTCCGCGTCTCCACGCTGGATCTCGCCAACCTGCCGCGCACCGAAGACGGGAAGATCGACTTCAACCAGGACTTCTTCGGCCGCGAAGCCTTCCTGACCGTGAGCGGGCAGCTCAACGTCGAAGCCTACTGCTGCGCGCTCTCCCGCGTGTACACCTTCGGGCCGACCTTTCGGGCGGAGAACTCCAACACCCGACGCCACCTCGCCGAGTTCTGGATGGTCGAGCCGGAGATCGCGTTCGCCGATCTCAACGACGACATCGAGCTGGCCGAAGCGTTCTTGAAGTACATCTTCAAGACCGTGCTCGAGGAGCGCGACGACGACATGCGCTTCTTCGCGGCCCAGATCGACAAAGAGGCCATCACGCGGCTCGAGAAGATGGTCGAGAGCGAGTTCGCGCGGATGGACTACACGGAGGCCATCGAGCGGCTCGAGAAGTCGGGCAAGAAGTTCGAGTTCCGGCCCGAGTGGGGCGTCGACCTCCAGTCGGAGCACGAGCGTTACCTGACCGAAGAGGTCGTCGGCCGCCCCGTCGCGGTGATGAACTACCCGAAGGACATCAAGGCCTTCTACATGCGCGAGAACGACGACGGAAAGACCGTCGCCGCGATGGACGTGCTGGCGCCGGGCATCGGCGAGATCATCGGCGGCAGCCAGCGCGAGGAGCGCCTCGACGTCCTCGACCGGCGCATCGAAGAGATGGGCCTCGAGGTCGGGAGCTACGACTGGTACCGGGATCTGCGCCGCTACGGCACGGTCCCCCACGCCGGCTTCGGCCTCGGGTTCGCGCGTGCCATCCTCTACGCGACGGGCATGGACAACATCCGCGACGTCATCCCCTTCCCGCGGGCGCCGAGACAAGCCGCGTTCTGATCGAGACCCCTCCGCCGCGTGGTCCGAAGGCTCGCGGCGGAGGCCGTGGATGGGTCCCGCCCCGCCCTCGGTCTCCGGCGACTTCGCTGGATCGGTGTGGGGCTATGGGGCCTGGCAGGTGACGTGCTCCCGGCGCTCGCGGTCCAGCGCGGCGAGCCAGGGGTCGTCGGCGCCTCCCGGCGTGGCCCGGGCGGCGGCGAGGAGCGCGTCGAGGGCCGCGTCGTCTCCCGCGCGGAGGTCGATCTCGGCCTGGCCGAAGAGGGTCTCGCGCACGTCGCCTTCGCGGCGGGCGAGCTGCAGGAGCGCGCGGGCCTCGTCCAGCCGGCAGGTTAGCGCGGAGACCAGGGCGGCGTGCGCGGCCACCACCGGCACGCGGCCCGCGCGGGCGAGGGTGCGGCTCAGCTCTCGCCGCGCGAGCTCGACGCGGGCCCGCTCCTCGGCGTCGGCCGGAGGTCGGTAACCGGCCCAGCCGGCTTGGCGGGCCAGCGGGCGAAGGCGGAGCTCTGCGCGCACGAAGCTCGCGAAGGCCCGCGCGCTCGGTCCGGATCCCAGTCGGCCGAGCGCGGCCCGCACCGCGCCGACGTCCGGCGCTCCGAGGATCGCGGCCGCGTCGTAGGTCGCGGGGAGCGCGTCGAGGGCCCCCGTCGCCAGCCCTCGTCGAGCGGCGAGGGCGCGGTCCACGTAGACGGCGTAGCGGCCGTCGAGCCACGTGCGCACGAAGCCCGGATCGGTGGCGAGCGAGCGCAGCGCGGCGACCTCGTCACGCGCGGTGTGCTGGACCAGCACCGCGTCGATGTGATGGCGGGCGACGAAGGGCGCGAGGGCACCCTCTACGGCGAGCGCATCCGTCGCCGCCCGCACGTGCGCCGGCCCGTAGAAGGGCACGCGACCGTCCACGACGACGCAGACCTCCGGCGCGGCCCACATCAGGTACCAGGAGTCGGGCATCGAGCCGAGCACGTGCGCGCCGGGCAGCTCCCGCGCGAGGTGCTGGGCCGCCTCCCGAGGCACGAAGCGCGTGTCGGTCCCGGTGGCCAGCAGCGCGAGCCCGCTCTCGTCGTGCGCCTCGCCCACGGCTACGAGCGCGAGCGCGCCGGCCATGGACGCGACCACCACCGCCCGACCCGCGGCGCGATCGAGCGCCTTCGAGAAGACGTCGGCGAGCGCCATCCCGAGGAGAGGGCTCCCGAGGAAGAGGAGCTCCTCGACGAAGCGGAGGGAGCGCAGCGCGCCGACGGCGACGGCCGCCGCCACCGCCCACCAGGTGCGCGTGGCGACGCCGCCTCGGATCGAGCGCGGCCCGGCGAGCGCGAGCCCGACGCACGCGATCCCCGCGCTCACCGTCGTCCACGTCCAGCCCTCGCTCGCCAGCGACTGCCACTCCGACACCACGGCACGGTACGAGGGGTCGAAGACGTGGCGCACCGCGGTCACCGCCATCGCGGGCCCGTACGGCGAGACGCACGAGGCCAGCGCGAGGACCCCCGTCGCGACGCCGAGGGTGGCGGCGCGGCGGCGGTCGGGCAGCGCCGCGAGCGCGCTCAGGCCGGCGATTGCGAGGCCCAGCAGGTGCGAGCCGTGGAGGTTCGCCCAGAGGAGCTGCGCGCCCGCGAGGAGCGCGACGGTCGTGGCGGCCCGGCGGCGGGTCGCGAAGAGCGCCTCCGAGGTGAAGACGGCGAGGTAGAGCGAGGCGAAGGGGAGCGCGATCAGGTGAGGCCGGGCGCTGAGACGGGGCCGCAGCGCGGGGATCGACGCGACGAGCAGGAGCGAGGCGAGCCAGCCCGCGCGCGGTCCGCGGAGCCGCGCCGCGAGCAGGACCAGGCCCGCGGCGGAGCCGGCCACCATGGCCATCGCCAGCGCGATCAGCCCGTTCGGGCCGAGCGCGCTGTAGACGAGCCAGGTGAGCCAGTCGCTGAGCCACTCGTAGTTGACCCAGGGCTGTGGCGCGGGTCGCCAGCACGAGAAGGGGTCGGTCGCGGGCGGGCCGCCGGCCTCGGCGATGGCGCGGCCCTGTGCGAGGTGCCCGAAGGTGTCGGGGTTCGCGAGCGGCGTCATGGCGGCGAGCCCCAGCGCGGTCGCCGCGAAGAGCGCGGAGGCGAGGGCGAGCCGCGAACGCACGGATGGAGGCTACGACAGGCGGCCGCACGTCTCCAAGCCGATCGACGCGAACGATGAATCGGGGGTCTAGGGCGCGATGGCCGCCAGGTCGCCGCCCGTCTGGAAGTGGTCGGCGGCGAGCTGCACGGTGGGGCTGACGAGGCCGAGGCGGGTGCCGGCGGCGATGCCGGTGGAGAGGGTGTCGCTGCCGATGGTGACGCTCTCGGGCACGCCGAGCTGCATCACGGGCAGCGCCGGCATGGCGTCGCCGAGGGCGAAGCCGGCCAGGTAGTTGCCGAGGATCGCGGCGTAGGAGCGCAGCGTGGTGCGGTCGTCGCTCGAGGTGCCGGCCGGAAGGCCGACCGAGAGCGCGCTGAGGTCCGTCACCGCGTAGCTGGGCGAGGCGCCGTTCTCGGTGATGCTGGCGTGCGCGGTCATGGCCACGCGGATCGTCGGTCCGCTCGCGTAGGGCGCGTCGCTGCCCGAGAGCGTGGCGTCGAACGCCATGGACACCGTCAACGTGCCGTCCGCGCCGAGGCTGGCCATCGCCGGCAACACGCCGTCGATCTGCAGCATGTTGGGCGCGACGATCATGTTCGGCGCCACGATCATGTCGGGCGCGACGATCATGCTCGGCGCCACGATCATGTTCGGCGCCACGATGCCGGCCATCCCGCCGGCGCGCCAGTGGGCGTGGAAGACCTGGTTGAGGAAGTCCGGCGCGATGCTGATGCCGACCGGATGGTCGGGCGTGATGGCCGGCGCGGCCCCGCCCACCGCCAGCGGCACCCCGCGGGTGAGCGGCATGCCGGGCCCGCCGCTTCCGGCCAGCCCTTCGAGCAGCATGCCCATCCAGAGGTTCACGCCGTCGTTCACGGAGTCGTGCTGCGCGTCGCTGGTGCTGGTGGTGAGCGTGAGGTGCACCGTCGTGCCGGCGATGCTCGGCAGCGCGATGTCGCTGGGCAGCGGGCTGGTCGCGCCGCCGAGCGTGTCGCTGACCACCACCGCCAGCGCGTCGGCGACGGCGGAGGCGATGGCGCCGCTCGGCGCGAGGAGCCCGTCGCTCGTCAGGTAGGTCTGGACGACGCTCTCCGCGTTCCCGGCCAGCACCGTGTCCGCGATGCTCGGCAGGCTCACCGTGACCGAGCAGTACATCTCGGGGCTCGACGCGACGACGCGGAAGCTCGACGCGCTCGGATCGGTCGTCGCGGCGGCGTCGAAGAAGCAGCCGGTCACGGAGATGGTCCCGGCGGGACCCGTGCTGTCGCCGGTCGCGGAGAAGGCCGTCGGTCCGTCGAGCGGGGCGATCCCGTCGACCGCGGCGATCTCGAGCGTGAAGTCGGCGACGGAGCCCTGCACGCCGAACCCGGGCGTGTCCGGGCCGCCGTAGGAGGGGTAGCTCGCGAAGCCGACGTCGTTCGTGCCGGTCACCGTGAGCGCGCCGTAGGTGATGTGGTCGACGTGCGCGTCACAGGGCGTGGTCGAGCAGGCCGCGGGCGTCACCTCCGCGGTGGGGACCGAGCTCTCGAGGGCCGAGCGGGCCGCCTGGTTCGCCACCGTCCCGTACACGTCGGCGATGGAGTCCACCTCCGGCGTCGCGTTCGAGTACACGGCGTCGCCTTGCAGCGCCATCTCCACCACCCTGTCGACCTGCGTCGTGGCGTCGGCGAACGCGGGCGCGGCGAGGAAGGTGCAGATGGACTCCTGACTCACGCCGTCGTCCCGATCGATCTCGACGACGACCGCCTGCACCCCGAGCGCGGCGCTGACGTCGATCGAGACGAGCCCGAGATCGTCGGGCGTCACGTCGGTCCCGTTCATGCGGACCGCCGTCGCGTGGGCGGGCGAGGTGATCGCCGCCACCACCCGGACCGTGTCGCCCTCCCGCGCGCGGATCATCTCGCCGTACCCCGGCGACACGCAGCGCACCTCCGGCGGCGGCCCGGCGTCCGTCCCTCCGTCGGCGCCCGCGTCGCCCGCTCCCGCGTCCGGCTGAGCCGCGTCGCCGGGGCCTCCGTCCGTGGCCTGCTGCCCGCCCCCGCAGCCCGCCGCCACCACCAAGAAAAGCGCAATGAGTCGACGCGTCATGCCCGTCCTCCAGGGAACGAGCGTAGCGTCAGTCGCCGGACGCGCGAGCCGAATCAGCGGATGTCCACGTTGCCGCTCCCGTCGGAGACGACGTTCACGTCGCCCACGTCGATCGCCACGATGTCGCCGCTTCCGTCGACGATGCGCGCGGTGCCGCCGACGTGCTCGAGGTGGATGCCGCCGCTCCCGTCGGTGATGTCCATGTCGCCGCCGACGTGCGCGCAGGCGAGCTCACCGGAGCCGTCCTCGACCATCACGCCGCCCGTGACGCCGTCGAGGGTGATGTCGCCGCTCGCGTCGTGCAGCTCGACGTCGCCGTCGACCTCGTGGACGTCGATCCCGCCGGAGTCGTCGGTCAGCGTGAGCGCGCCGATCGTCGTCAGGCGAATGTCGCCGGAGCCGTCGTCGATCCGCACCGCGCCGGCCACGTTCGAGACGTCGAGGTCGCCCGCGCCGTCGTCCACGCCGAGGCTCGCGACGTCCGAGACGATGATGTCTCCCGCGCTGTCGCGCACGTTCAGCGCGAGGCGGGACGGCACGTGCAGGACCACGTCCGCGAAGTAGCCGGCCGGCGCGCCGTCCAGGCGAACCAGCGCGCGCAGGTGACCGTCCTGCTCGTCGAGCGTGACGGAGAGCGCCTCGGTCGCGTTCACATCGTCGCCGCGACCGAGCAGGTGCGTGGCGAGGGTCGCGTCCATCCGCACCTCGGTCGCGCTCGGGTCGCCGACGACATCGAGGTCGCCCTCCGCCACGTCGACGTCGAGCACGTCGAAGCCATCGGCGCGCTGGGCGACCGTCCGGGTGGTCACCTCGCGACGCGGACCGACGCAGCCCACGAAGAGGAGGGCGGACGAGACGAGCAACCAGCGTCGAACGGAGTGCGTCATGGGATCTCCTTCTCTCATCGGAAGAGCTCCACCCCCGCCACGAGCGCGGGGAAGCCACGGACGCCCACGCCGAGGTCGTGGGCCAAGAGCGGCGCGCCGAGCTCCGGCGTCGCGGCGCGGGTGATCTGAATGCGGTAGGCGAGGCCGGCGTAGACCGCGACGCCGTCGAGCAGCGTGACCCCGGCGAGGACGCGGAGCTCGGTCATCAGCCCCGGCCCGTACTGGCTCACGCGATCGTCGAGCAGCGCGTGGACGAGCCCCTCGACGTCGAGGTGCACGATGTCCGCGAGCTGGGCGCGCGCGCCGAGGCCGACGCCGAGCGCGAACGTCGGGCGGCCGTCGAAGGGCATCACGGCGGCGGAGAGGATGGAGTGGGTCACCCCGCCGTGGACGAGGCTGACGCCGAGCAGACCGTTGGTGTCGCCACCGACGCGCAGGTGGGTTCGGCCGTGGGTCTGGAGGCTGAAGAGACCGATCGCCGCGTCCGCCTTCTCGGCGACGTTGAAGAGCCCGATCTGCACGCCGCGCACGCGCCCGGCCACGTTCACCAGACCGAGCTGCGCGCCCTCGACCGCGCCGGCGACGTTCACCAGGCCGAGCTGCGCGCCGCTCATCGACCCGGCCGAGACCGACGCCACCCCGGAGACCTGCAGGCCATCCACCGCGCCGGCCACCGAGGCGACGCCGGAGAGCTGCAAGCCCGAGAGCCGCCCCGGCGTCGCGCTCACCAATCCGGAGAGCTGCGCACCGCCGGCGTCCCTCGCCGCCACGCTGACCAGGCCGGAGAGCTGCACGCCGCCGAGGCGGCCGGCCACGCTGGTGACGCCGGAGAGCTGCGCGCCGTTCGCGTCTCCGCCCGCGACGCTGACCAGGCCGGCGAGCTGCGCGCCGGAGAGCTGCCCGCCGATGCTGGCCAGGCCGGCGAGCTGGACGCCGTTCGTGTCCCCGAGGCTCACGTCGACGAGGCCCGACATGCCCAGTCCGTCGAGCTCTCCCTCGAGCGCGCCGAGGACCCCGAGCGAGAACACGCGGCGGTCGCCGCCGGCGAACCCGGACGAGAAACCGACCATCGGCGCGAAGTCGAGGGCGACCGGCACGTCGGCCAGAGTTGGCTCGGTCGGGCTTGGTTCAGTCGGGCTTGGTTCAGTCGGGCTTGGCTCGGTCGGGGCCGGCGCGCTCTCGGCTTCGGGAGCCGGGACCACGATCACGTCCGGTGGCGTCTGTGCGGGCACCGGCACCATCAGGGGCGGCGCCTCCGCGTCGGCGGTCGTCTCGGGCGCGGTGATGCGCAGCGTCGCCAGCAGCTCGGCCGATTCGTCGCGCACCAGATTCGACACCAGCAGGCTCACCGTGACCGTCGTCTCCGCGCGATCCCCGGCCGCCTCCGTCTCGCGGGTGAGCGGGGCCTGGCCGTCGCGGCGGACGCGCAGGCGGACGAGCCCGTCGGGCGTCATCTCCACGATGACCCGCGCGTCGGCGTCGGGACGCACGACCTCGACCCGCACCCCGAGGTCGCGCGCCAGCGAGCGCCGCAGCGCCTCCGGGTCGACCGCGTCGGGAGCGCGCACCGCGACGGTGACGGGAGCCGGCTCGTCGGCGGCGGCGGGCATCGCACCGAGGGAGAGCGCCGCGAGCAGCGAGGCGAAGACCAGCGCATGCGAGGCGCGCGGCCGCCGGGTCGCGCTCGAGGTGGACCGGGCGTCGGTCGCCGCGCCGCGCTCCGGCCGGAGCGGTGCGAGCAGCGAGGCGAAGTCGCGCGTCGAGCGCGAACGCAGCGTCGAGGCAGACCCGTCCTCGGTGTCGGCGGTCGCCGGCTGCTGCGGCCGGAGCGGAGCGAGCCGCGAGGCGAAGTCGTGCGTCGAGGGCGGCCGCCATGTCGCGCTCGAGGTGCCCTCGGCGTCGGCCGCCGCGCCCCGCTGCGGCCTGCGCGGCGCGAGCCGGGGAGCGAAGGCGAGGGCGCGCGTCCAGGTCGAGCGGCGCGTGGTCGAATGCGAGCTGCGCGTGGGCATCGTCGGGTGGTGCCCGCTGGCGGTCCTTCCGTTCACGGCGAGCTCAACGCGCGGCGTCGATTCGAGCCGAGAGCGCGTCGACCAGCGCGCGGGCCTCGGCCCGGCGGTAGCCGCCGTGGGCTCCGTCGGCGAAGGCGCGGAGCGCGTCGCGCGCTGCCGCGTGGCGGCCGAGTCGGATCAGGCAGAGCGCGCGGTTGTAGCGCGCCTCGAGCTCGTAGCGGCCCCGCGGGTACGCGCCGAGGTAGGCGTCCCAGGCCCGCAGCGCGGCGACCGGCTCGCCGCCACCGAAGTGAGCGCGATGGGCGGCTTCGAACGCGAGGGTCTCGGCGTCGGCGCCCGCGCTGTCCTGCTCGGCGCTCGCCGTGTCGGCAGATGCGGCGGGCGTGCGGTCCTCGCCGCCGCCCGCGCGCTGGTCGCCCGACGGAATCGAGGCCGGTCGCGACGCGCTCCGCTCCGCCGTGTCGCCATCGCGCGGCGCCGTCTCGAGTCCCCGCCGCGCGTGCGTCGTGGCGAGCCGTTCCGACGGGGCCGCACGGTCCACCGCGTCGCGCGTCCCGGTCGTCGTCGAGGCGTTCCCCTGGGCCGCGCGCCTCTCGCCGTTCGGTACGGACTCGTCGTCCCGTACGACCCGGTGCGCGCGGTCGCCGGCCGCGGAGTCGTCCACTGCACCGGCGAGCCTCTCGGCGCTCGCTGCGGAGTCGCCATCCCGCCGTACGAGCGTGGAGTCGTGCTGCGCGTCGCCGAGCCTCTCGCCGCCCGCTGCTGTGCCGGCCGCTGCAGTGCCGCCCGCTGGAGCGCCGCCCGCTGGAGCGCCGCCCGCTGGAGCGCCGCCCGCTGCAGTCGCCGCTCCGTCGCGGCGCCGCTCGTTGCAGCGCCGCTCGCGTTCCAGGTCGGCGAGCGCGTCTGGTCGTCCGGCCCGAAGCCGTTCCCGGCCTCGGCGAGCCTCTGGCCGCTCGTCGCGGCGCCGCTCGCGTTCGAGCTCGGCGAGCGCGTCTGGTCGTCCGGCCCGAAGCCGTTCCCGGCCTCGGCGAGCCTCTGGCCGCTCGTCGCGGCGCCGCTCGCGTTCGAGGTCGGCGAGCGCGTCTGTTCGCTCCTCGCGTCGGGATGCGCCGCGCGCGGTCCCTCCTCCGGCGACTCGGCGGGGCCGCCGGTCTCGCGGTGCGCGGCGGGTGCGGGTGCTGCCCCGCGTGACGCCGCGTTGCCACCTTCCGCGTCGCGGAGCCCCAGGCGCGCCAGCAGCTCGGGCAGCCCCGTCCCCGTCGCCAGCGCGTAGGTGGTGGGCACCCCGACTCCGAGCGCGAGCAGCGCGGTGGCGGCGATGGCCCAGGTCCGCCACCGAGCGCGCGCTCCGTCGCGAGCCGTCGCTTCGCTCCCTCCGATGCGTGAGCGTTCGGAGGCAGGCTCTGCGTCGACGCGTCGAGCGACCGCGCTCACGTCCATCGTGGAGGCCAGCGTCGCCTGAATGCGCGCCAGCGTGGCCTCGCCGTCCTCGTCCAGCGCCTCGCCCGCCAGCGCCTCGCCCGCCAGCGCCTCGCCCGCCTCGTCGAGGAGCGCGTCGAGGCTGGTCCGCTCGGACAACGTGCGGAGCACCCGCGCCAGCGTCGCCTCGGCGTCCACCGGTGCGCCCGGCGCGTCGCGGAGCGCGGCCGTGACCTCGTCGAGCAGTCGATTGCCCCGCTCGCTCACGTCACGCCCTCCCGCTCGAGGAACGCGCGCAGCGTCTTGCGCGCGTGAAAGAGCCGACTGCGCACCGTCCCGGGCGGCAGATCCAGGATGTCGGCGACCTCCACCGAGGAGCGCTCCTCCATCGCGCAGAGCACGAAGACCTCGCGATGCTCGACGCCGAGCTCCTCGAGCCCGCGGGCGAGCGCGTCGGCGAGCTGGCGGCGACGAGCCTCGGCCTCGGGCGTGCGGACCGGCGTCGGCACCTCGCGGCGGTGCATCGTCTCGACCGCCCGCCGCCCCCGCGCCGCCGAGCGCAGCCGTCGCCGGCACAGGTTGACCGCGATCGACATCAAGAACGTGCTCAGCGACGCATCTCCGCGGAAACGCGCCGCCGCCTCCGGGAGGGCGACGAACACATCGTGGACCACGTCCTCCGCCGCCGTCGGGTCTCCGATCATCCGCCGCGCGAACGCCCGGACCGCCGCGTGGTGCGCCCGGTAGACCTCCGCCACCGCCCGCGGGTCCCGCGCCACGAGCCCCTCGAGCAGCACGGCCGGCTCGGTGGCAGGCACCGGAAATGGGACCACGTTGGGCGCGGAGCGGAGAGGCATCTCCGATGTCGGTGCCCCATCGGCCCTCGAGCGCTCAATCACCCCGTGAGCGGTCTCACGCGCCCGGCGGGGCGGCGCCACGACCTCGCGTGGAGTCCTCGTCCGGGATCAGACGCCCATCACCTCGGCTGCGTTCTCGGCCAGCCACTGCTTGCGGGCGGCGAAGTCGGGCATCGCCCGCTCGACGCGGGTCCAGAACGCGGGGGTGTGATGCGGTTCGTGGAGATGGGCGAGCTCGTGCACCACCAGGTAGTCGATGATCCGCGGCGGGAGCAGGATCACGCGCCAGTGGAAGTAGAGCCGGCCGCCTCGACCGCACGAGCCCCAGCGATAGCCGAGGTCCTGAACGCTCACGCCGGCAGGTTCGGCGCCGAGCCGCCCCGTGGAGCGCGCGACCCGCTTCTCCAGCCACGGGCGGGCGTGCCGCGTGTACCAGGCGATCATGTGCTCGCGCCCGTCGTTCGCCAGGTCGCGACGCATCTTGAAGCGCCCGTGCTCGAGCTTCACCGGCACGGCGAGCTCCTTCACGAGCAGCAGCCGGTAGCTGCGGCCGAGATAGGGAAACCCCTCCCCGCTGACGTAGCGGCGCGCCCGGGTCGCCCGCCGCACGGCCTCTTTCTCCGCCAGCTTCGTGTAGATCCAGAAGCGCTTCTCGCGGACGAACGCCTCGAGGGTGTCGACGGGGCACTCTTCGGGCGCCGCGAGGATGAGCTCGCCATCGCGGTCGACGGTGATCTGCATCGTCCGGCGGCGCGACGTGCGGCGCAGCTCGAACGAGAGGTCGTCGACCGTGAGGTTCACGACTCCTTCTCCAGCTTGCCCCGGTTCGCCTTCGCGAGCTCCATCAAGCGGTCCGCCACGCCGCCGAGCCGGTCGAAGCCCACGAGGTCGTGGTCGTCGAGGAACTCGAAGAGGCGGGCCCGAAGCGCCTCCTGCCGGGTCGCGTTCTTCCAGAACCCGATGACCCGCACCTCGTCACGAACGATCCTCTCGACCATGTCCACCGTCACCTCGGCGAGCCACTTCGCGTTGGCGCCTCGAACGGGGGCTTCCTTCTCGCGTTCCTCTTTCAGGACGTCGAAGAAGGGGGCGTGGAGCTGCGGGTCGAGCCCGAGGCCGTCCGCTTCCTCCTGCCGTCCTCGCCCGGCTTCCTCGATGAAGTCTTGCAACGCGAGCACCTGCTGCGCCCAGTCGTCCTTGAGCTTCGTCAGGATCTCATCGAGTCGCTCCGAGAGCTTCTGGTAGTGGACCGGATCCTCGTCGAGCTTCTTCTTGATGTGGTGCCGGATCGCGTGCTCCATTTCGGACGCCTTGGCGCGGTCGCTGACCTGGCGGCCCACCTGCTCGGCGAACTTGGCGTCGGTGATGGCAGATCGGCGGGATGCGAGGATCGATCCCGAGCGAGATGACGTGCTCGTCGATCAGCGCCTGCACCTTGTGGCCGACGTCTTTGCCGAGCGGCGGCATCCCCTCGCGATAGCGCTTGCGGGCGCGGTGATAGACCTCGCCGAGCGCCTTGGCGTCGCGGACGAAGGGGAGACCTTCCGGGCGTGGCAACACGACATCGAGGGTGGCGAGGAACTGCTTGAGCTTCACCGTGAACTCGGCCCGGAGTCGCTCGTCGGACAGCAGCCGCACCGCCTCCATGTCCTCCGAAGGCGTCCACGTCGCGGCTCTGGAAGAGGCCCAAGACGCGGGCGTGCTGGTCGCGGAGCTTCGGGATCTCGTCCTTGAGGCTCTTGAGCGCGCCCTCCACGTCCTCGGCGCTGTACGCGGACAAAGCCTCCTTCAGGTGGTGCGCGAGGCCGAAGTAGTCGACGAGGATCCCGGCCTCTTGCCGTGGCCGGTGCGGTTCACGCGGGCGATGGCCTGCAGCAGCTCGGCCTCGCGGATCGGCCGGTCGAGGTACATTACGCCCTCGATTGGCGCGTCGAAGCCGGTGAGAAGCATCGACTTCACGATGAGGAACCCCAGCGGGTCCCCCTCCTGACCGGGCTCCGGCAGCGGCTTCTTGAAGCGCGCGATGCGGCTCTCGATCTTGCCGCCGTCGCTCCACTCGTCCCACTCCTCCGGGTCGTTGTGCGCGGGCGAGATGATCGGAGCGAACTCGAGCTCCTCAGCGCGTCGAGCTGTCGGGCGGCGTAGACGGCGGCGCGCAGCTTCGCCGGCTTCCCGGACAAGGCGAGGTCATCGAGCTTGCGCGTCTCCTCGTCGAGCGCGAGGGCAGCCTGCACCAGGTCGTCTCGCGCTTCGGTGAACGCGTGCTGGTATCGCACCGCCGCCCGCCGGCTGTAGGCGACGACCTGCGCCTTGAGGCCGTTGGGCAGGATGTTGGCCACGTAGTGCCGGAGCATGTCGCGCGCCTTGGCCTCGATGAGCTTGTGCGCCTCGAAGATGGCGCCTTTCGTCGCGTACTTCCGCTTGATGGCCTCCCGCGTCGCGCGGTCCGGCTCGTCGAAGAGGTCCTCGAAGAGCTGGTCGAGATCGCGCCCTCCGAGACCGCTCCCTTCGGCGTGCGCCCCTCGTAGAGGATCGGCACCGTGGCGCCGTCCTGCTCGGCCTGCTCGAGGGTGTAGCGGTCGATGAACTCGCCGAAGATGTCGTGGGTGCGCTTCTTGTCGCCCATGATGATCGGCGTGCCGGTGAAGCCGATCCGCGCGCAGTTCGGCAGCGCCTTCATCATGTAGCCGTGGGCCTTGTTCGTGTGTGAGCGGTGGGCCTCGTCGACCATGACGAGGATCGACTCGTCCTCGTTCAGCACGCCGAGGTCTTGGTGGCGCCTCCTCTTCCGGGCGCAGCTCCTCGGCGTCGCGGTCCTGGTACTTCTGGATCATCACGAAGACGATCCCCGGGCCCTTGCGACGCAGGACCTTCTTGACCTCGCGCACCTTGCGGGCGCGCTCCACCGTCTCGCCGGCCAGCGCGGCTGTGTCGGCGAGCTGGCGCTCCAGGTCGCGCCGGTCCGTGACGACGACGACCTTGAAGCGCCGGAGCGCGGCGATTCGACCGCATCTTCCGGATGAGGAAGACCATGGTCAGGCTCTTGCCGGAGCCCTGTGTGTGCCAGACGATCCCGCCGCGCCGGTCGTGCTCGCCGTCTTCGAGCCGCGTCTTGCCGGGAGCAGCCGATCGACGGCGCGGTGGACCGCCCGGAACTGCTGGTAGCGGCAGACAATCTTCACCGTCTTGCCGCTGACCGTTTGGTAGAGCGTGAAGTGCCGGACGATGTCGAGCAGGTGCGCGGGCCGCAGCATCCCTGCGACGAGCCGGTTCTGGCTGGACAGCGTCTCCTTGCCGAGCTCGCGGGCCACCTCCTCGGCGGGTACGGGCGCCGTGTCCTTCCACTCCAGGTAGTGCCGCGCGCCGGCGCCGATCGTGCCTACGCGGGCCTCGTCGTAGCTGGTGGCGACCAGGAACTGGTTGGTGTGGAAGAGCTGCTCGTTGCCCTCGTCCTCCTCCACCTCGGCCGCCGCCCGGCGCGCGTTCGAGTAGCGCCGGAGCTGGTCGATGGCGGATGCGATGGGCTCGGCGACGGTGGGGCTCTTGCACTCGATCACGACCAGCGGGATGCCGTTGACGAAGAGCGTGATGTCGGGCCGATGGACCCTTCCTCCGGCCTGGGCAGTCCACCTTGAACTGGCTGACGGCGATGAAGCTGTTGTTCTCGGGCTTCTCCCAGTCGACGTAGTGGATGTTCCGGGCGCGCCCTCGATCCCAGCCGGGGAGCCCCTCCACCGAGATGCCGCCCAGCAACAGCTCCGTCGCCTGCTCATTGGCCTCGATGAGCCGCTGATGCCCGATCCGCTCGAGCGCGCTGACCGCTTGTGAGAGCCGCGCGTCGTCGAGCCAGGGCTTCGTCCCGCCCTGTTGATCCGCCGCAGCGCCTCGCGCAGCTCCCGCCGCATCAGCACCTGCCGGAACGACGTCCGCCCGTCACCGACGGTTCATCGAGGTTGCCCGTGACGACCTTCCAGCCCATCGACGCGAGCTGGTTGAGGAAAGGCTCTCGACCTCCTTCCACTCCGGCCCGCCGCTCATCGCTCCACCTCCGCGGTCAGCCACGCGAGGTTCATGTGTCCCTCGTTCCAGGGGGCCACGGTCGGCCGCTCGGGATAGGGAAGGACGGACAGCCCGGCCATGGCGAGGAACGCGCCGCGCTCGGCGCGGGAGAGGTCATTCAGGCTGCCGGGCCAGTCGAAGTCCTGGTCCGACGTTGGCTCCTCGATTCCCCCTTCGTCGAACACCTCGGCCCAGGCCGACTCGAAGAAGATGAATTCGAGGCGCCAGCGAAACTGATTGTCCCAAAGACCGGGCCGTAGGAGCGGCATGTAGATGTCGAGGAGCTGACGCGTCCGAGCCCGTGAGCGGCCGAGGTACGCCAGGAAGTACACCGCGGACTCGGCGTTGCCGGCCCGGTCGCTGAAGTCGCCGCGCTGCTCGTCGAGACCGTGGAGCGCGGTCAGGAAGTCGTGGATCGCGTCGATGGGGTCGGTGTCCCATCGCGCCAGCCGATCCAGATGTTCGGCCCGATTCTCGCCGCCCACGTTGGGGGCGGTCCGCGAGAGGAGGATCATCGTCCCGAGCACCGCAGGCCACTCCTCAATCAGTCCGCGCTCGGCCTCGGCCCTCAGGTCGTCCTCGCTGCGATTGTCGAGCGCGGCGACTCGCACGAGCCCGCTCCATCCGCGCCTCCAAGCTCATCCGCTCGATGACCCGATCCTCCTCGGTGTCGGCGAGCATCTCTTCGAGCGTGCCCAGCTCGGAGAGCAGGAATTCCCGGATCCATTCGGGCTCGGACGCATCGAAGGATAGTATCAGGCCGAACGGAAGCAGACATCCGCCCACGAGTCTCCGGGGCGGCGCCTTCTCCGAGCGTGGCTCGTGGCTTGGTAGCCCTCCGCAGGGTCCGGCTCCGCACTAGAACTGGAGTTCGAGCAGTTTTCGCATGGTGGTACGCTCTTCGACGGTCATGTCGCGCACAACGGACTGCGAGATCGCAATCATCATCTCGATCAGTCCCTTGAAGGCCGAGTCCTCGTACTTGTTGCCCGAGCGGAGGCCGTTCATGATACCGATCTGTTCCGTGATGAAGAGGCCTGGGATGGTCAGATGGTCGATGTCCAGCCAGCCAGTCAGGCACTGGAACTGCTTCCAGTAACTTCTCTCGAGTCTACGGTCGCAGGGCCCCTTGCACGCGGCATAGACCGCCATGATCGATCCCCGTTGGGGTGGTCCGTTCTTCTTCACGATGCCGATAACGCCGTGGTGTAGCCGTTCGCCCTCTACTTCGCGAAGTTGCATGAGGTCGTGTTGGCATACGTCACACTTGAGAGGTACGTGCGTGTCGAGGACGCGAACCAGAGTCTTGGAGTCCTTGCGGAAGTTGGCGTACGACTTGGGAAAGTACCGCGCGAACACCTCTCGCAGGCGTGGGTCCTCCGAAAGCAGTTTCGCCTCGATGCTCTCGCGATCGAACACTCGATGCCCGATCGCTAGCTTGTTCAGTCGCTCCTCCAGTCCGCTCGACGGCACCGTGGAGTAGAATCCAATGAATCCCTTGGCGCCGTGTTGTTCCACGCGGTCGCGAATACTTGGCTCATCGTCAACCCCGACGGCACGATGAGCGTGCGAAGTGCTTGCAGCTGACGAGCCACCGGGTCGTGTCTTTCGAAAGAGCACCCCCGCGATCCTCGTCCACGAGGAGATCTCGACCGCCGTCGGGACCTCGAGACGGTCCAGCGATCGTGCGAAGCCCTAGGGCCTCGAGAAAGGCTCTCGCGAAGAGCTCGAATTCGTCACTCTTCCCAGCGGCGTTCGCCGGCGGGATTTCCGTGAAGTCGATCCAGGTCATGCGAGGAGTATCCCCCACGCAGCGAGCCCTGTCATGGCTGCCGACGATGCGCTCGCGTTTGACGGTCAGATGGCTCCCCTACCGCCGACAACAGCGGCAGTGGACATGCCTTCGCTACTCAGTCTGGTGCTCGTCGTCGTCTGCCGAGGTGTCGGGGAGCTGCTCGAAGCCGGAGGCGTCTTTCAGGACCCAGCGGCGGCCGGCCTTCTGGAGGGTGCCGACGACCGGACGGAGTTGCCGCTCCGATGGGCGGCGATGGCTTCGTCGTAGGCGTCGGCGTCGAGGTGGACGTGGACGCGGCGGAGGTCGCGTGCTTCGTCGCCGCTCGGCCGAGGACGATGTCGCCGGGCGCGCGGGCTTCGCCTTCGCGGTCGAGGCGGGTGACGATGCCTTCCAGCGCGAAGCCCTTGGTCTGGGCGCGGCCGCGCATCTCTTCGGCGACGGCGTCGAGGCCGTCGAGGGCCTCGGCCGGGAAGCACACGGCGGAGGGGAGCTTGGCGGCCGGCGGCTTGCGGTTGCGGGCCCAGGAGACCGAGAGCTCGAGCGCGCCGGCGCCGACGGCCGAGCGCATGCCCGCCAGCGCGGCGAGGAGGTTGCCGCTCACGCCTTGGCCCTGCATCGAGAGCAGCTCGTCGTAGGCGCCGACCCCGCGGACGCGGCGGACACCGTCGAGCGCCTGCATGAGGAGCTTCATCACCCGGCGGCCGTAGGGCTCCTCTTCTTGGAGCGTCATCTTCCGCCCGACCGCGGGCTCGACCGGGACGATGAAGCGGGCGACGAAGCTGCCGCGCTGGTTCTGGCCTTCGCGGACGGACGCGAGGAGGGCGGGCGCGTCGTTGCGCGACATCCGCGGGAAGTAGGCCTGCGGGCTGATGGCGCTGTGGGCCGAGGCGAGGAGCAGGTTCTTGGTCCCCTCGCGGAGGCGGATCGACTCGGTCAGGGGGAAGTTGCCCGAGCGGGCCAGCTCGGACTGCCCCCGCACCGCCAAGACGTCGCCGGCCGGCTGGCTCAGCTCGCCGGCGAGGGCGAGCGGCGTCGTCTCCTCGACCTCGGCCACGATGGCCAGCACCTCCGCCACGCGGCGGGCGTAGTCGGCGTACTCGTCCGCTGGGGCACGTCGACGACGACGCCGTCGTGGGCGTAGAGCACCACGCCGGAGGTGTCGCTGAGATCCTCGCGGACCTCCCAGCCGCGGTTGCGCAGGTACTCCTGGAGGGGGACCGGCTTGATGGCCCGGGCGGCGTCGCGGAGCTCGGGGCTCACGGCATCTCTCCCTTGCTCACCTTCTCCAGGATCTCGTTCAGGGCGTCGGGGGAGAACATCTGTGTCTTGGGGGCTGCACGGTCTGGGTCTTCTGCTCGGGGGGAGCGGCCTCCATCCCAGTCATGTTCACCCAGTAGCCACAGCGGCGGACCACGAGCTGCGGCCGTGTGCTCGACGCTGTCTTCGACGTCTTCGGGGAGGAGGAGCACCACCAGCAAGTGTGGCAGCGTAGCCGCGGCACGCAGGGAGTCGTAGTGCTCGATGTCGAGCTGCCAGGAGAGGTACTCGCCCCTCTCCAGGTGCTGCTGCGTGGTCGCCTTGAGCTGCACGTCGACCTTGGGCCGCGCGAGGTGGCCGGCCTCCACGGTGGCGGCCGCACCCACGGTGGTGTCGACGCCGCCGTGGTCCTGAGACCAGCTTCCCACCGCGAACCCGGACTTCGCCGCCACGGCGTGGAGGTAGGCCTTGCTGATCTCCTCTTGGCGCTGCTTCGGGGTCATGGCGCGTCGATCGTACCCGAATCGTCGTCGAGGAGCGGCGTGACCCGGACCCGGCCGGTGAGGAGGTCTCCATCAGGCCCTGCTTGAGCAGTCGGGCTTTGCGCGTGGTCAGTCTCGCGTCGATGCACCGTCTAACGCATCCAGATGGGCGGTCAGCGCTCTCTGTTCTTCCATTCGGGGCAATGCGCAGTGCAGGGATCGTACGGTCGGTAGGTTGAGTCCCGCTTTCGCGCCGGGATCGTCGAGACGTCGTATCCTGGCTTGTGGTGGGCCTGCGGCGAGGTAGTGGCCAACCCATCGAGGGTATGCGACCTGCCGAACGGTACGGACCAGCGCGATGTGCTGGTTTACGTAAGCCTCACCGATATCCGCTGGTACAACGCCAACGATTCCCAGGTCTGCTGTGATCGACTACGAGGACGTCACCCGTCTCAAGCGATGTCCGCTTTTCTTCGCCGTCATTCGGTGGACGAACCCGCTGAATGTTGCTCATCCTCAGGTCGATGTGATCGCGGGTATACCATTGCCAATTCGGATGAATGCGGCGCCCTCAGCTCGAGTAGTAGCTGGCCCACCCTCGCGACCCGCTGGTCACGAACTCCGAAATGTCGCCGATCGTACGGGCCCGCCACCCCTCGGTATCCGCCCGAGCGGCGAGTCCTTGAACTGCTCCGGGTGCCGCTCGGGGTCGCGCAGCTCGCCGTTGTCGTCGATGCCGCGGGTCAGCAGGTCGTGGAGCAGCCCCTGCTTCATCTGCTGGAGCTTGGCGATGACCTGCTCGGTCTTGCGGATCGCCTCGTCGAGGGTGTCGAGGATCTCGGCGATGCGGCGTTGTTCGGGGAGGGGAGGGAGCGGCAACTCGTAGCGATCAGGAGCTCGCCGTGATCGAGCTGTGGTGCCATGGCGTCGGCTTCGGTGACCAACCGGAGCTCGGTGACAGCGTGCCGTACGAGCCATGCGCGACGAACCGCCGGATCGACGCCGTGACTCGGTATGAGCGCCGTCACGGCTTGGTTGAACGACATTCGCGCCCGGGTGATCGACAGCTGGGAACGTGTGCGCCAGAATCACTGCCGCGACGACCAGAATACCGTGCCTCGCAGGTGCCCTTCGTGAGCGTCAGTAACTGCCGCTCCGAGATGTGGTCTTCGGTTCATGAAGCAGGGAAGGTCTCGATGTCCTTCGGTCTGACCCAGGGGATCGAGACCGTGTCCAGTACGTCGGTCGCCTTCGATGGTGTTCCGCCCGCTCTCCAGTCAGCGATGTCTTGCACCGTCCGAGCATGCCAGCCGGCCAGGATCCGTCAACTCGGCATAACCCAACTCCTTCAAGAACCCATCCAACCGCCCCTTCGCCGCATCCCGCTCCCCTTCGATTGCCCGCAGCGTCACCCGGTACTTGCCCCACCAGCCCTCGACCGCGGACACCACGGCCTGCCGGTGGGCGGCGACCCGGCGGTCCAGCTCCCGGCGCAGGTCGCCCTTGAGGATGCCCAGCACCAGCGCCCGGGCCTGCGCGGCGTCCAGCCCGGCCTGGGCGTCCTCCAGACGGTCGGCAAGCCCTTTGCAGGGCCTTGAGCTTCGTCTTGGCCGCCGCAGCTTCTTCTTCAGCTCCTTGATCTCGGCCTCGGACAGGGCCCCCTCGTCGTCACCTTCGCCCTCTTCCTCGTCGTCCCCCTTGGCCGTGGCCGCCTTGAGGGTACCGTCCAGCTCCGCCACCTGGCCCTCGAGCCTCGGCGATCTCGTCCAGGAACTCGGGCAGCAGGGCCTTCACCAGCTTGTGGTCCAGCGGGTCCGCCTTGCCGCCCTCCTCCAGCGCGGTGACGATGGTCGTCGCCCAGCCCTCGACCACGCCCTCGAAGCCGCGGGCCATGAGGGTCTTGAGGTCGTAGCCGCATCATTCCACCAGGTCGCGACCGCACCGGCGATCTGGAAGCGGTCCAGCAGGCCGACGGGTACCAGCGCCTGCTCGAAGGAGGTCATCAGCTCGCCACGCAGGACCATCAGGGCCTGGGTCCCGGCCCCGGGTCAGCGAGCCGGACGATGCGGCCCTCCTGGTCTGACCACCAGGCGTCGAAGGCGGCGGTGAGGGTCAGCTCCCGGTCCTGGAGTCCGGGGTCCGCCTCGATGCGTTGCTTCAGGTCCCCGTTACCGTTCAGCTCGGAGCGGAATGCGTAGTAGCGCTCGTCCCGATCCGTCAGCAAGTGCAGGGGGTCGAAGCCGTGGGCGGCGAACAGCTCGGCCTTGGCCGCCACCTCCGCCTTGGGCACCCCGCCCAGCAGGTGCGCCCGCACGTCCTGGGGCTCGGGCGGCGGAGCATTGTCGGCGTAGCGGCGGATGTTGAGGTTGTAGTCGTTCTCGGCCAGCGCGGCGTGGGTCACCAGGCGGCGAAGCCCGGGATATCGGTGAACCGCTGGTAGGCGTTCACGATCTTCTCGATGTGCTCGGGCTCCAGATAGTTCTGCGCCCGGCCCGCCCGGTACTCGGCATCGGCGTTGATGAACAGCACCTTGCCCCGGCGCTCGGCGGGCTTCGCGCCCTTGGCCCGCAGCACCAGCACGCAGGCGGGGATGCCGGTGCCGTAGAACAGGTTCGGGGCCAGGCCGATGACGGCGTCGAGCAGGTCGTCCTGGATGAAGCCCTTGCGGATCTCGCGCTCCGCCCCGCCGCGGAACAGCACCCCGTGGGGCATGACGGTGCAATGCCGCCGATCCCGCCCCCACCGGCCCGCAGCACCGAGACCATGTGCTGCACGAACATCAGGTCGGCCTTCTTGCCCGATTCGGGGCAGAAGCCGTAGCGGAAGCGCTCGGCGAAGGGGATGCCCTCGGCCGAGTAGTTCTGCGAGAAGGGCGGATTGGTGATGACCCGGTCGAAGCGCATCAGCTCGCCGCCCTCGACGTGCAGCGGCTCGGCCAGGGTGTCGCCGTTGCGCAGGTCCGCGTCCGGGATGCCGTGCAGGATCATGTTCATCTTGCTGATGGACCAGACCCCGCCGTTGTCCTCCTGCCCGTAGAGGCCGAGGTCGCGCGGGTTGCCGCCGTGCTCGCGCACATGCTCGGCGGAGAGGATCAGCATGCCGCCAGAGCCCGAGCAGGGGTCGTAGACCCGCATGCCCTCCTTGGGGTCGGCCAGGCGGACCATCATGCGCACCACGGCCCGCGGGGTGTAGAACTCGCCGCCCTTCTTGCCCGCCGAGTCGGCGAACTCGCCGACCAGGTACTCGTAGGCGGCCCCGAGCAGGTCGGGGAACTCGAAGTCCTCGTTGCGCAGCCGGTACCGGTTGAAGTGCTGGATCAGCTCGCGCAGCTTCTTGTCCGGCAGCTTGGACTTGCCGACGGTGCGGGTGAAGTCGATGTGGTGGAGCACGCCCTCCAGGCCGGTGTTCTCCTCCTCCAGCGCCCCCAGGGCCTTGTTGAGCCCGTCGCCGACGTTGTGGTGCAGCTCGTCGCGCAGGTGCTCCCAGCGGGCCCGCTCGGGGACGAAGAAGGTGTCCTGGTAGTAGCCCTTGGCGTCTCGCCCGCTGCTCCGCCTCTTGGCGCGTGCGGCCCTTTGGCCAGCTGCTCGGCGATGATCTCCTGGCGGCGGGCCTCGAACACGTCCGAGCAGCGCTTCAGGAACAGCATCCCGAAGATGTACTCCTTGAACTCCGAGGCATCCATCTTGCCCCGCAGGACGTCCGCCGCGCCGAACAGGTGGCGTTCGAGCTGTGCCAGGGTAAGCGGCATGTCGGCCCTTCGTCTCCTGTCGGCGAGGACTGTGGCCGAGGAGACGAGCCGAGGCCGGTGGGCGGCCATGCCCCTCTCCCCGTGAGGGCCGGGATGCTACCGGAGCCGGAGCGCACCGCGAAGGGCGAACCGTCCGTCCGAGGGGCCGGGCCGCTCCGGCAGGGACCGACGCGCGCCGGCCGCCCGTGCGGCCTCGTGCGCGGCTGCAGCGCTCGCCGATCACGCCGACGCGGCCTGTTGCGTGCTCGCGACGCTCGCGGCGCGGTCGGGGCGACCTCGCGGCGCCGCAGCACTTGCGGCGCGGCCGATGCGGCCCGGTGCGCGGCTGCGATGCTTGCGGCGCCGCCCGTGCGGCCCCGTGCGCGGCCGCAGCGCTCGACGATGGCGTCGAAGCGGCCTGGTGGTCGGCCGCACCGCTTGCGCCGGGTTCGATGCGGCCTGGTGTGCGGCTGCAACGCTTGCGTCGCCGTCCAAGGCGGCCTTGGGAGCGATTTCAACGCTTGCAACGGCGTGGAGGCGGCCTTGGGGCCGGTGCAACGCTTGCGGCATCGTCGAGGCGGCCTTGGGAGCGATTTCAACGCTTGCGACGTCGTCGAGGCGGCCTTGGCGGCGATTGCAACGCTTGCGGCTCGTCGAGGCGGCCTTGGGAGCGATTTCAACGCTTGCAACGGCGTCGAGGCGGCCTTGGCGGCGGTTTCAACGCTTGCGCGTCGCCGATGCGGCCTCGGCGGTGGCTGCAACGCTTGCCGCGGCGTCGAGGCGGCCTTGGGAGCGGTTCAACGCTTGCGGCGTCGTCGATGCGGCCTCGGCGGCGGCTGCAACGCTTGCGGCGTTGTCGAGGCGGCCCTGGCGGCGGCTGCAACGCTTGCCGAGCCGTCGAGGCGGCCTTGTGACCGGCTGCAACGCTTGCCGCGCCGTCGAGGCGGCCCTGGCGGCGGCTGCAACGCTCTCGCGGCGTGGTCGCCGCGGCCTCGAACGCGACTTCACGCCCCCAACGAGATCGAGGCGGCTTCGGCGGCGCTCGAGCTCGTCGAACGCGCCGCCGAAGCCGCCTCGTGGGGCTCGCGGTCGGTCACCGCTGCCGCCGCGCCCGTCGCTCAGCCGTTGCCGACCCCGCGCTCCCCGGTGCGGCTCCCGTCCCGCCGCCGCTCGCGTCTCCGGCGCCGCCGCCCGCGTCTCCGGCTGCCGGTCTCCGGCCGCCGCGTCCCCGGCTGCGCGTCTCCGGCTGCCGCGTCCCCGGCGGCCGCGTCTCCGGCGCCGCGTCCCCGGCTGCCGCCGTCTCCGGCTGCCGCGTCTCCGGCTCCGGTGGTCAGGCTGGCCAGGTCTTCGGCCGAGGATCCCGACGACACCTGGACCTCGGCGAGGTCGTCGAAGATCAGCGAGAGGAGCGAGAGCTCGTCGTGATGCCGCAGGATGCCCTCGGCCAGCCGCTTGTTCGCGACGTAGGTGGCGAGCCACGCGTCGCGCGCCTGCTCGATTCGGGCGTGTAGGTGCGCTGTTCGGCCTCCGCGGTGCGCCGCTCGTCGCGCATCTGGGCCATCGCGTCGCGAGCCTCGGTCAGCTCGGTCAGGCGGGCGGCCGCGCCGTCGACTTCCCCGTCTCCGGTCGTGAACGGAGTGAGCGCCTCGACCATCTGCTCGAGCCGGCCGGCGAGCTTGGACAGACGCTGTCGCGCGACGATGGACGGCGGGTCGTTGCCGAAGAAGAGCTTGGGATCGATGGGCTGCCCTTTGAGCGATTGCAGCCAGGCGCCGAAGCGGACGATGGTGTCCCTGGCGTCGACGATCGCCTCCTGATCGAGCTTCGGCGCCTGCAAGTGTGACAGCAGCTCCTTCACCCGGTCGTTCCTGGCGGTCTGGAGCGCGATCGCGTGGCGGACGGCCTTCTTCCAGTCCGTGTGCAGCGGGATCAAGAACTTCGCCATCTGCTCACACGCGAGCTGCCCGTAGGTCACCGCCTCGAACGGATCGATATACGAATCAGTCACTACCCCTCCTCCTGCGCTCATCCCCCGAGCGCTCAGTCGAGCCTACAGGAGAGGTCTCCATCAGCGCAACCTCGGGTCCGACGGCGCTGATTGCCGTCGCGCGAGCGCGCATCGACCGCTCGAGGCGAGCCTCAGCGCTCGGCGGCTCGGCGCCCGCGCTTCCGACCTGCGGAGCGCGTCGGTGCATTCGAGCCGCGCCCGCTCCCGCGCTCGGCGCACTCGCCGATCCTCTCGCGGGCTTCACCGAGGAAGGGCGCGAAGCTGGTCGGACATCGCGTCGCGAGCGCGTCGAGATCCGCCCGCTCGGCGATCAACGCGAAGTGTTCGCGCGTGCAGTCTTCGCCCACGCAACGACGGAGAGCCTGCTTCGGATGGTCGCTCCGAGGATCGTGAGGGCGGCCCCAGAGGCGCTCCGGGTGACGAGGTGGCTCGGCCACGTCGTCGAACACCTTCGGCAGCGCGTCCGGCGCACCGAGCGCCCACGCCTCGACGGTGGCCAGAGGCGCGGCGGCGACCGCGACGGGACGCGTCAGGCCCGCGGTCGGGGAGTAGGCGGCGAAGCCCGCCTCGATCTGCGCGACGACGTCGGCGTGCGCCCCGTTGTCCACGTCGTGCATGAAGACGAGGGCGTCTGCGCCCTTCGACGCGGCGAGCGCCATCGCGCTCTTCGCTTTGGCGGCGAGGATTCTCGCGTGGCTCGCGGCCCAGCCGCCCAAGGGATGCGTACTTGTGGCCGTCGAATCTGGAACGTCAGATCGCGTTCCAGTCCGAGCCTTCGCACCACGGGAGGGATGAAGCCGGTGTCCGCGATGCGGCGGCCGCGGCGAGGGCGCGGGCGTTGCCAGGCGGGGTTCGCGAGGTCGCCGATGTCGTCGGGGCCCTCGCCGACGATGAAGACCTGGCAGTCGGCCTCGGTCATCGGCGCTTCCGGCGAGGCTCTTCGGCAGCGAGCAGGTGCTCTTCGCCGGCGTTGTACCAGAGCTCGCCGAGCGACATGTAGGGCGCGAGCTCGGCGTAGCGCGGGGCTTCGTCCAGGCGCGTCACGGCTCCGGAACCGCTCTTCTTGCGGTGCACGAGGAGCACCTGGCTCGCGTCGCGCAAGTAGCTCAGCACGAGAGGCGAGTGGGTCGCCAGGATCACCTGGACTTCCCGGTACTCGTCACCCCGCCGCGCGTCGACCAAGTCCTGCATCATTTGGATGAACGCGCCGAGCAGGCGAGGGTGGATGCCGTTCTCGATCTCGTCCAGCAGGATCACCCGGGGTGCCGTCGGCAGCTCGTGCATCGCGGCGATGGCGATCAATCGAAGGAGACCGTCGCTCACCTGCCGCGCGTTGAGGGTGACCTCTTCCCTGCCCCAGCGCTCGGTGATCTCGATCTCGCACCAGCCGGCGCGCTTGCGGCGGACGTGGATATTGCGGAGCCGCGGATAGTACTGGCGCACGCGCTTGATTAAGCGGGCCAGCGCGTCTTCGTCGGTCCGCTGGAGCTTCCCCAGGAAGCCGGCGAGCTCGCTCCCGGAGGGACCGATGTCCATGTTCTCGCGGGAGCTGCGCCGCATGAGCCGTGGATCGAGGAAGAAATAGCCCGAGATCCCGGAGGCCCACAACTTGAGGTCTGCGGGGACGAGGTACTCGGGGACGTCCGCCGGGTCGAAGAGCGAGAGGGCGGACATGGGTAGCGTGACCTTCATCCGCTCGATCTCGTCGGTCGTGAGGTTCCATCGCTCGATGCTGCGTCCCTTGCGCTCGAGCCAGTGGATGTCCTGGTCCGCGACCAGTTCCGCGTGGACGCCCGGGCGCCGTCGTGACTCGAGCTCCAAGTCCCAGGTCACCTCTCCGAGCAGGGGGAGGGCGATCGACGCTTCGAACCCGAAGCGCTTGTTCGCGGACTTGAGGTGGACCAGGTCCCCGTAGTCCCACTCGCGCTCGGCGAGGTACTCGGGAATCCGTTGCCAGGTCAGGCGGCCCATCAGCTCGATCGCCTGCAGGATCGTCGACTTGCCGACGCCGTTCTCGCCGACCAACACGGTCAGCGGCGCGAGCGGGATCGTCACATCCTCGAACGCCTTGAACGCCTTGATCCGAAGAGAGGTCAGCATCGCCGGTAGCCTCGTCGCGCCCGGTGGAGGGTGGACCCTCTCCGGCGGCGCGCCAGGGATACCAGAGCCCTCGGGATTGCAGCAAGAGACGCATCCGCCCAACGGTTGGGTCTCTTCTGCGCACCGTCCGCCTCGAGGTGGCCCTTCCCCGCGACGCCACCCCCCGACGCCACCAGCGCGGAAGGGACGGGGGTGGCGTGCGCAGCGGTTCGGGGGTGTCGAGCCTTTTGTCCGGGCCCGCCGGCGACGCGGCGCGCGAGCAGTGCTACTCGGGATCCATGCTTTCCATCGAAATCGAACGAAGTGTCCCTCTCTTCTTGGTCGTGTCGACGACGCTCGCGCTCGCTGCGGCGTGCGACAACAGCCCGAGCGGCACGGACGCGGGCCCCGTGAGCCAGGCGGACGCGGGCGCGACGGCCGACGCGGCGGTGAGCGCGGACAGCGGCGCGCGCAGCGACGCGGGCACCGGCCAGGACGCCGGCGGCAGCGTCGACGGCGCGACGTCCGCCGACACCTGGACCAACTTCGCGCAGGGCTTCTTCACCACCTACTGCGTGCCCTGCCACTCGGCCAATCCGCCGCGCGACTACTCGACCATGGTCGACGTGATGCGCGACTCGGCGGAGATCGCCTGCGGCGTGTCGCCCACCGCGCTCTCCGGCTGCGGCAGCTTCCCCCCGCCGAACCAGTTCCCCATCGGCACCGGCCCGCACCCGAGCGACGCGGACCGCCAGCGCATCGTCGCCTGGATCGAAGCCGGACTGCCGGAGTAGTCGCTTCCGGCGTGCCCCTCGGGGCCGGCTCTCGCGCCGACCCCGGTGCGCACGCCGACTCCGCCTCAGGCGCGCTCGTAGACGACGACGCGGAAGGGGTGCGCGTGGCGCGCGTCCGCTTCGTGCGCTTCTTCGCCGACGGGCCGCCAGGCGGTCCAGTCGATGGCGGGGAAGAAGGTGTCGCCTTCGACGCCGGCGTCGACGTGGGTGAGGACCATGAAGTCGGCGCGGGAGAGCGCGGCGGCGAAGAGGTCGGCGCCGCCGATCACGAAGACCTCGTCGGTCTCTTCTTCGGCGGCGCGGGCCAGCGCTTGGTCGAGACCGTGGACGACGGCGGCGCCCTCGGCCGTGTAGCTCTCGTCGCGGGTGACGACGATGTGCAGCCGGCCGGGCAGGAGCTTGGGCAGCGACTCGAAGGTCTTGCGGCCCATGATCATCGGCTTGCCCAGGGTGCGCGCCTTGAACTGCTTCAGATCGTGGGGCAGGCGCCAGGGGAGATCGCCGTCCCTGCCGATGACGCCGTTGTCCGCGATGGCGGCGATGAGGCCGATGCGCATCAGACGGCGACCGGCGCTTTGATCACCGGCCACGGGTCGTAGCCGACGAGCTCGATGTGCTCGTACTCGAACGCGAAGAGGTCCTTCACGCTCGGGTCGAGCTTCAGGGTCGGCAGCGGCCGGGGCTCGCGCGCGAGCTGCGTGTCCACCTGCTCGAGGTGGTTCAGGTAGATGTGCGCGTCGCCGAAGGTGTGAATGAACTCGCCAGGGATCAGGTCGGTGGCCTGGGCGATCATCATGGTCAGCGCGGCGTAGCTCGCGATGTTGAAGGGGACGCCCAAGAAGAGGTCCGCGCTCCGTTGATAGAGCTGGCAGGAGAGCTTGCCCTCCGCGACGTAGAACTGAAAGAGGGTGTGGCAGGGGGCCAGGGCCATCCGGTCGAGGTCGGCGACGTTCCAGGCGCTGACGATGATGCGCCGCGAGTGCGGTTGCTCGCGGAGATCCTTCAGCACGCGGGCCATCTGGTCGATGTGCTCGCCCTTCGGCGCCGGCCAGCTCCGCCACTGGTAGCCGTAGATGGGCCCGAGCTCGCCGTCGTCGGCGGCCCACTCGTCCCAGATGCGCACGCCGCGCTCCTGCAGCCAGCGCGCGTTGTGCTCGCCGCGCAAGAACCACAAGAGCTCGTAGAGCACGGACTTGAAATGGACCTTCTTGGTGGTGACCAGCGGGAAGCCCTGCGAAAGGTCGAAGCGGAGCTGGCGGCCGAAGACGCTCAGGGTGCCGGTGCCGGTGCGGTCGTCCTTGCGCACGCCGTTCTCGCGCACGTCGCGGACCAGGTCGAGGTAGGGGTCCATGGCGAGCGAGGATGGGTGCAAGCGGCGACCTCGCGCAAGGCGACCTCGCGCAAGGCGACCTCGCGCAAGGCGACCTCGCGCAAGGGCAGGGCGAGCGGCGCGGGAGATTCGAGGTCGGCCGCGACGCGCGGGGGCCGCCTCGTCGACGGACCTTCAGCGCGACGCCGCGGCGTCCGAGCCGGCGCCCGTATCGCCCGAGGCGTGCTCGTCCGATTCCTCCGCCGGCGACGCGCCGTCCTCGCGGCTCGGCGTGGACGCGCCCTCGGGGTAGCGCTCGTCGTAGGCGCGGACGACGTCGTCGGTGAGATTGATGGCGCGCGTCGAGGTGGACACGATGCCGCCCTCGCCGTGCTCGATCACGATGTCGATGCCGCGCTGCTCCGCCAGCTCGTGGACGAGCGTCGCCATCCGCGAGATGATCTCGTGCGTGGCCCGGTTCTCGGCGGTCTGGAGCTCCTCCTGGTCGCCCTGGTACTCGGCCTGTAGCGCCGCGAGATCGCGCCGGTACTTTTCGAAGTCGTCCTGCAGCTGGGCGGCCTCGTCGCTGCCTTCCGCGACCCGCTGGCGCTCGGCCTCGATGCGGTCCCGCTCGGCGCGGAGCTGCTCCTGCCGCTCGTCGAGCTGGGACTGCCGGTTGCGAAACATCATCTGCAAGCGGCCTCGCTCCCGCTGGCCGGCCTGGGATTCGTTGAGCGCGCGCTGCAGATCGACGGTCGCGACGACCGTGCCCCGCGCCGGCGCGCCGCCACAGCCGACGGCCGCGGTGGCGAGGAACAATGCGAAGAGTCGAGATGCCATCGGGCGACTGTAGCAGTTCGTCGCCACGCGTCGCGTTTCCGTCGTCTACCTCGTTTCGTGAACGAGCTCCTGAGGGCGCCTGCCGTCTGCGATGGATGACTCGGCAGGCGGCGGACCTCGACGGGCTCGGAACAATCGAGTGAACGGGGAGACGCTCAGCGCGGGAGGATGCCGACCAGGACCTGGTCCAGCTCGCGTAGGGAGAAGGGCTTGACCAGGTGGTGCGCGGCGACGTCCGAGAGGAACGCGCGCGCCTTGGGGGTGAAGGTGCCGCCGGTGATGAAGATCATGCGCGGGGCGAGCTCGGGGCGGTGCTGGCTCACCCAGGCGTGTACGTCCACGCCGGTGCCGTCGAGCATCATCATGTCGCAGAGGACGGCGTCGAACGCGCCGTCCTCGCGCAGGGTGCCGGTCGCGCTGGCGTAGCCGTCGGCGGTCACGACGTCGTAGGTGCGGCCGAGGAGCTGGGCCAGGACCCGCAGCACCATCGGCTCGTCGTCCACCAGCAGGAGGCGCCAGCGCCGCGTCTCGGGCGTCGCCGAGGCTCGGGGCGTCGTGTGCTCGGTCGTGCGGTGGGAGTCCGAGGCGGGGAGGTGCACCACGAAGCGGGTGCCCTTGCCGATCTCGCTCTCGACCTCGATGCGCCCGCCGTGGGCCCGCACGACGTTGTGGCAGATGGAGAGGCCCAGGCCCGCGCCCGCCCCGGGCGCCCGGGTGCTGAAGAAGGGCTCGAAGAGGCGGTCGAGGTGCTCGGGCGCGACGCCCTGGCCGCTGTCCTCCACCGCCACGTGCACCTCGCCGTCGGCCAGCCAGGTGCGCACGCGGATCTCGTTGTCGTCCGGGTGGCCCTCCTCGATGGCGCGCGCCGCGTTGATCAGGAGGTTCAGGAAGACCTGCGAGAGGCGGCCGTCGTTGCCGAGGACGGGGGCGAGCTGGCCGAGCTCGCGGGTCAGCCGCGCCCGGTACTTGATCTCGTGGTGCGCCATCTTGAGCGCGACCTCGAGCGCGGCGTTGACGTCGACCAGGGTCTGCTGCTCCTCGGTGACGCGCGAGAAGGTCATCAGATCGCGCACGATGCGCTGCACGCGCTCGGCACCCTCGGTGGCGTCCTTGCCGTGCAGGCTCACTCGCGAGAGGCGGGTGTCGACGTCGCCGAGGCCGACCTCGGTCAAGAGCGCCCGGGCCTCCTCGGGGCCGAGCCGGGCCGCGAGATGGGTTCGCAGCCGGGCGTGGGCGGTGCTCAGGTGCTCGGTCTGGCGGGTGAACGCCTGCAGGTTGAGCAGCACGTAGGCGAGCGGGTTGTTGATCTCGTGGGCCATCCCGGCCGCGAGCGTGCCCACGCTGGCCAGACGCT
This sequence comes from uncultured Pseudomonadota bacterium, assembly GCA_963832725.1. Classification (GTDB taxonomy): domain Bacteria; phylum Myxococcota_A; class Polyangia; order Polyangiales; family Sandaracinaceae; genus JAEZBP01. The sequence continues at coordinate 896,048 of CAWHVG010000001.1, read as the reverse complement.
CGGCCTGGGCGAGCTGCGCCTGGAGGTCGCGGCGCGCGCGGCGCTCGTCGAACGCCACCACCAGGTCGGCGCACGCGGCGAGGAGCGACTCCAGCTCGCTGAAGCGGGCGCGGTCGTAGCCGCCGGGCGCGTCGGCCAGGCCGACCACGCCGACGACCTTGCCGGCGGTGACGAGCGGGAGGATGGCGACGGTGCGCGGGACGTAGCGGCGGAAGGGACCGCCGAGCGCGCCGGGCGCCTCGACGATGCGCGGCTCACCGCGCGCCAACACGGCCTTGGAGACGTCGTCGATCGGCACGGGAGGGTGCGAGGTGCTGCTCGGTCCCTGGCCCCGCTCGATGCGCGCGTGCAGGCGCAGCTCCTCGGGCGGCTCCTCCGTCGGGTCCACGCTGGCGATGAAGCCCATCTCGCTGTGGGTGAGCTCGAGGAAGCTCGCCAGCGGCTCGTGGAAGACGGCGACGGTGGCGCCCGGGTCGTCGCGGAAGTGGACCATCCGCACGGTGTCGAGCAGCCGGTCCTGCGCGCGCGAGCGGACCTCGGCGCGGCGGCGATCGGTGATGTCGACGAAGGTCACCACCGCGCCCAGCCGACCGGTCCTGGAGTCGGGTACGGGCAGCGCGGTGAATATCGCCCAGCGGACCTCGCCGGAGGGCTGGCGCACACCGATGGTCGTCGGTCCGGCCCGCTCGCCGGTCGCCAGGCACTGCGCGGCCGGATACTCCTCGACCGGACAGGGGCGGCCGTCCTCGTGGTAGGTGGCGCCCGTGAAGTCCTGGAGGAAGCGCTGGGAGAGCGCGTCCCAGCTCAGGCCGAGGAACCGCTGGGCTTGCTCGTTGGCCCGCAGGACGTCGCCGTCCGCGCCGACTTGGAGGATGCCGCCCGGCACCACCTCCAGGATGCGTGCGAGCAGCTGGGCTTCGCTGGCGGGCGGGTTGCGGCGCGGGATGCCACCGTCGGGGGTGACCATCGGCGCGCGGTGAGGTCGGCGGGGGTTCTGGTCGGACACTGCTCTAGAAGTCGGGAGACTACCGATTTTCTCCGGTCCCGTCTGCGCTCGTGTGACCTCGTGCCTCATCGACGCGGGCCACGACGGCGGCCGCCGTGCAGTCGGACCAGACGTTCACGGAGGTCCGGAACATGTCGAGGATGCGGTCGACGGCGAGGATGAGCCCGACCGCGTCGGTCGGCAGGCCCACCGCGCCCAGGACGACCACCATCATCACCGTGCCGGCGTGGGGGATGCCGGCCGCGCCGACGCTGGCGAAGAGCGCGGTGAAGGCGACGATGACCTGCTGGGCCAGGGTGAGATCGCCGCCGTAGACCTGGGCGATGAAGAGGACGGCGATGGCCTCGTAGAGCGCGGTGCCGTCCATGTTCACCGTGGCGCCGAGCGGGAGGACGAAGGAGCTGATGCGGTTCGGGATGCCGGCGCGCTCCTCCACGCAGGTGACGGTGAGGGGCAGGGTGGCGTTGCTGCTGGCGGTGCTGAACGCGGTGAGCAGGGCCGGACCGACGGCGCGCGCGTACTCGAGCGGAGAGCGGCGGGCGAGCGTGAGGACGAGGATGGGCAGGGTGACGAACGCGTGGACGCTCAGCCCGGCGAGGACGGTCACCATGTAGAGGCCGAGCGCGCGGAAGGCGTCGAGGCCGGCGCCGGCGGCCGCGTGGAGCATGAACCCGAAGACGCCGAAGGGCGCGAGCCGGATGACGAAGGTGGTCATCTTCATCATCACGGCGAAGAGCGCCTCGAAGAAGCGGGTCAGGAGCGCGCCGTGCTCGCCGCCGGTCAGGGTGATGAAGAGGCCGAGCGCCAGCGCGAAGAAGATGGTCGGCAGCATGTCGCCCTCGGCGGTGGCTGCGACCGGATTGGTCGGGATCATCTGGGTGATCTGCCGCCAGAGGACGGCGCCGAGGGTGGTGTCGCCTTGGACCACGGCGGGGGCGGCCTCGTGCGCGTTCTCGCCGATGAGCGCGCTGGCGTCGATGCCGTGTCCGGGGTCGAAGAGGTTGACCATGATCAGGCCGACCACGATCGCCAGCAGACTGGTGGTCATGTAGTAGAGGAACGTCGTCCCTCCGAGCCGGCCGAGCCGCCGCGGATCGCCGAGCCCGGTCACGCCGGTGATCAGCGAGCTGAAGATCAGCGGCACCACGATCATCTGGAGCAGCCGCAGAAAGAGCCGCCCGAGCTCCTCACCGGCGCGGGCCGCGAGCGCCGCGTGCTCGGGCGCGATCGTCCCCGCGCTGGCCGCGAGATTGAGCGGGATCCCGATGATCGCGCCGAGCGCCATCGCAATCAGGATCCAGTGGTGGAGCTGCAGCTTCTTCACGTGGCGGGAGGGTAACGGAGAACCCTGCCGCCCGTCCCCGTCGGCGGCCCGCGTCTCTGTCGGCGGCCCGCGCCTCTGTCGGCGGCCCGCGTCTCTGTCGGCGGCCCGCGTCTCTCGCACCTCGAGCGAGGAGCGACTGTGGCCTCCGGCGTCGCTCTCGCCGCGAGCGAGCGGTGACTCGCGTCAGCAGTCATGCCGCGTGGCCGAGCGAGGAGTGCGGTGCGGCCGATCGCTCGCCGGAGCGCGCTCCCGCACTCCATCCGCCTCTACCGGTGCTGGAACTGGCTGCGGTCGCGAGCTCCCCGAGGGTTCGAGAGCAGCGCCGATTCCTTCGACCTGTACCCTGCCGCCCCCTCCGTCACGGCTTGGCCCGTTTGGAGGTCGGGTCGTGCCCCCGGGCCTTCTCGGCTCTTCAAAGGGATCGGTGCTCTAGCTCGGATTGGCCCGGATTACTCCGGGTTACGAGCGATCAGCGGTACGCGTCCACTCCGCGGTGGCTCGACCGGAGTCTCGAACGTCTCGTTCGTGGGCTCGAGGACGAGGTCCGCGCCGTCGATGCGGTAGTCGAGCGCGAAGCCAGTCCGGGTGGGCTCCTCGGCTTCGTCTTCCTCCGAGGTACAGGTCCCCGCGGCCTCGCAGTCTCGTGATTGCGACGAGCCGATCTGCACGTCCGCGCACGACCAGTTCGGACGTTCGGCGCAGATCCCGACCGATCCTTCGCCCTCGTCGTTGCGACCGTACGTTCCGATCACGATCAGAACCAGACGGCCGAGCGCGGACCAGTGACGAAGTGCGGCTCGCTCACGAAGCCGTGATCATCAACCACGAGTAGTAGCGCTGGTACTCGAGCCCGGGCTCGAGCACGAACGCTCGCCGGCCGTCGGCGAGCACGACTTCGTCCACCACCTCGACACCCGACCGGTCGTCGTCCTCCTCGCTCAGCTCGTAGTGCAGCTCCGCCACGACCAGGCCGTTCGACTCGAAGCGCTCCCCCGGGGCTCGGCGTTCCCGACTCGCGCTCGACTGCGCAATCATGCACTCGACCGTCGTACACTCTCGCTCCGTTCCTCCTCTTCGGGCGCTTGCGCGTCCGGCACGGCCAGCGCCGCGAGCGCGTGTTCCCACCGTCGCGTTCGGGCGCAACGCGAGCGAGTGACGCCACGCCGCCGCAGCCGCCGCGACGTCGCCGCGCTCGCAGGCCGAGCCGTCACGGTGGGGCCGAGACGATCGCCGGCGCGGGTTCCGCCGGCCCCCGCACGCTCGTCCGGGCCGCGCGCGCCTCGCGCGGTAGGGGCGCCCGCGCCTCGAACGGTAGGGGCAGGCCGCGCCGAACGAGGAGGGGCGGCCGCGCCCCGCGAGTAGGGGCAGGCCGCGCCTCCTACCAACGCCCCCTGGCGCGCCCCGCCGGCGGACGCTCGGCTCGGGACGCGCCATGACCACCGAGCACTCCACCCGCGCCCGCCCCCTGGCCGTCCTGCGCGCCCGATCGACGCCGTCGATCGCGACATCCTCCAGCTCCTCTCCCGCCGCATGGCGCTCGTGGCCGAGGTCGCCGACTTCAAGCGCGGCCACGGCAAGAAATCCGCGACTTCGTGCGCGAGCGGGAATCCTGGAGGATCGCGGCCGGCGCGGCGAGCGCCTCGGGCTCAGCGGCGGCGTGTCGAGTCGATGTGGCGGCTCCTCCTGTGGGCCAGCCGCGAGCAGCAGGCGGCGCTGCGGGCCGAGGTGCCGCCCGACGTGGAGCCGGTGACCATCGCCATCATCGGCGGCAAGGGCGGCATGGGCCGCGCCATGGCCCGGCTCTTCGGCGACCTCGGACACGCCGTGATGATCAGCGACGTCGACACGGAGCTGAAGCCCGAGGTCGCGGCGGCGAGCGCCGACGTGGTGGTGATCAGCGTGCCGATCGAGCGCACCGAGGAGGTGATTCGCGCCGTGGGCCCCCACGTGCGTGACGACGCCCTGCTGATGGACGTGACCTCGGTGAAGGAGCGGCCGCTCCGGGCGATGCTGGCGTCGACGAAGGCGTCGGTGGCCGGCACGCACCCGATGTTCGGCCCCAACGTGCACTCGCTGCAGGGGCAGCGGGTGGTGGTCTGCGCGGGCCGCGGCGAGGCGTGGGAGCATTGGCTGCGCCGCATGCTGAGCGCGCGCGGGCTCGTGGTCACCGACGCCAGCGCCGAGCAGCACGATCGAGCGATGGCGGTCGTGCAGGTGCTCAACCACTACCAGACGCAGGTGCTGGGATTGACGCTGGCGCGCTTCGGCGTGCCCATCGAGGAGACCCTGCGCTTCACCTCGCCTGCGTACCTGATGGAGCTCTACGTCGCCGGCCGGCACTACGCGCAGTCCCCCTCGCTCTACGGGCCGATCGAGATGCGCAACCCGCGCACCAAGGAGGTCACGGAGGCGTTTGCGGCGGCGGCCGAGGAGTTGGCCGGGATCCTCGAGGCCAAGGACCAGGAGCGTTTCGAAGCGGTCTTCGACGAAGTGCGCGCCTTCTACGGCGAGTTCGGCGCGGAGGCGGTGGAGCAGAGCAGCTTCCTCATCGACCGCCTGGTGGAGCGCTCCTGACGGATCACCGTTCGGTCGCCGGCGTCTTCTTCACGCGCCGCGTGACCAGGTAGATGCCGGCGAAGACGAGGATCGCCGCGACGATCACGCGCGGCGTGATTCGCTCGCCGAGGAGGATCACCGCCAGCACGGAGGCGGCGACGGGCTGGAGGTAGATGTAGATGGCTACCACCGAGGGCTTGGCGTAGCGGAGGGCCCAGCCGTTCACGAGGTAGGTGAAGATCGTGGCCACCAGGACCACCCAGGCGACCAGCGCCCAGGTGCGCGGCGTGATGGCGGCGGCGGTGTGGGCCAGGTCGGCGGCGCCGTAGGGCAGGACCCAGAGCGCGCCGAAGAAGAAGAGCCAGACGACGGTGGTCATCGAGCCGTGGCGCCGGACCAGCGGGCCGACCAGCACCAGATAGCTCCCGTAGCAGAACGCGTTGGCGACGATCAGCGCGTCGCCGAGGGCCGTGCCCGAGCCGACCGAGAACGCCTCCACGCCGAGCAGATAGAGGACGCCCGAGAGCGCGAGGCCGACGCCGAGGAGCGTGCGCAGCTTTGCCACCTCGCGGCGCAGCGCGATGGCGACCAGGAGCGTGAACACCGGGATGGTCGTCACCAGGATGCTCGCGTTGATGGCGGTGCTGCGCGAGAGGCCCTCGAAGAAGAGGAGCTGGTTGGCGGCGATGCCGAGCACGCCACAGAGGGCCAGGAGCGGTAGGTCCTTCAGCGGCACCCGCGGCAGCCCGCGCGTGGCCAGGTGGACGGTGAAGAGGATCAGCGCCGCGCTCACCGCCCGCACCACCGCCAGCGCGCCCGGATGCATGTCGCGGAGCACCAGCTTGCTGGCCACGTGATGGCTGGCGAACCCGAGCTGAACCGCTACCAGGCTGGCGTGAACCCAGAAGGGCGAGGGCTCGTTCTCGGCCGTGGCGCGCTCCATCGGGCGCCGCATACTGCGCGATGCCATGTGCGCGCGCTACACCACGACGCGGGTGTCCGCCGACGAGCTGCGGGCCGAGTTCGAGCTCGACGCCGCGCCGCCTCCGCTGACGCCCCACTTCAACCTCGCGCCCACCATGGACGCGCCCGTCGTCATCGCCGGAAAGAGCGGCGGGCGGCACCTCGGGCTGGCCCGCTTCGGGCTGGTGCCGCACTGGGCGAAGGATCTCTCGGTGGGTGCGCGGATGCTCAACGCGCGCGCCGAGAGCGTGGCCGACAAGCCCGCGTTTCGCGACGCGCTGGCGCGCCATCGCTGCCTGGTGGTGGCCGACGGCTTCTACGAGTGGAAGCACGAGGGCAAGCTGAAGGTCCCGCACTACTTCCATCTGCCCGACGGGCGGCCCTTCGGCTTCGCGGGGCTGTGGGCGGTGTGGCGCGACGCGGAGGGAAAGCGCGTGACCAGCTTCACCATCCTCACCCGGGACGCCGAGGGCGTGGTGGCGCCCTATCACGATCGCATGCCGGTCATCCTCACGCCGGACGTCTACAGCGCGTGGCTGGACCGCGAGGTCACGGAGAAGGACCTCGCCCTCGAGCTGCTCGATCATCACCGCACGTTCGAGCTTTCCGAGCATCGGGTGTCGCAGCGCGTCAACAGCGTCAAGAACGACGACCCCAGCCTGATCGAGGCCGTCGCCGACGAGGGCTGAGCGACGCCCGTGGCGCGACCTCGTCGTGCTGGCGCCGGTGACGAAGAACGCCGAGACTCGGGAACCCACGAGCACTGGAGGGAGCGTGTCCTCACCGATCGACTTGGAGGCGTGGCAGGCGCTTCAGAAGCACTTCGAGACCATCTGCGGGCTGCACATGCGCGAGCTCTTCCGGGACGACCCCGGCAGGGCCGAGCGGATGTGCCTCGCGCTCGACGACATCCGCGTCGACTTCTCGAAGAACCGCGTCACGGACGAGACGCTCGCGCTCTTGATGCGGCTGGCCGAGGAGCGCGAGGTGCCGCGCTTCATCGAGCGGATGTTCGCCGGCGAGAAGATCAACCTCACCGAGGGGCGCGCCGTGCTCCACGTGGCGCTCCGCAACCGGAGCGAGCGGGCGATCACGGTGGACGGCGAGGACGTGATGCCCGCCGTGCGCGCGGTGCTCTCGAAGATGCGCGCGTTCACCGAGAAGCTCCGGAGCGGCGCGCACCGCGGCCACACCGGCGAGCGCATCACCGACGTCGTCAACATCGGCATCGGCGGCAGCGATCTCGGGCCGCACATGGTGTGCGAGGCGCTGCGCCCGTACTGGAAGGAGGGCATGCGGGCTCACTTCGTCTCCAACGTCGACGGCTCGGACCTCGCCGAGACGTTGGCGGTGCTGGATCCGGCGCGGACGCTCTTCATCGTGGCGTCGAAGACCTTCACCACTCAAGAGACGTTGACCAACGCGCGATTGGCGCGGGCATGGCTGGTCGATGGGCTAGGTGACGAGTCCGCGGTGGCGGCGCATTTCGTAGCCGTGTCCACGAATTACGAGAAGGTCCGCGAGTTCGGGATCGACCCGGACAACGTCTTCGAGTTCTGGGATTGGGTCGGCGGGCGCTACTCGCTCTGGTCGGCGATCGGGCTCTCCATCGCCTGCGTCATCGGGATGGACGCGTTCGAGGCGCTGCTCGATGGTGCGTATCGGATGGACGAGCACTTCCGCTCGGCGCCCTTGGCCGAGAACCTGCCGGTGGTGCTGGCGATGCTCGGCGTCTGGTACGCCAACTTCTTCGACGCCTGCTCGTTCGCGCTCCTGCCCTACGACCAGCTCCTGCATCGGATGCCGGCCTGGCTCCAGCAGGGGGACATGGAGAGCAACGGGAAGCGCACGCGGCGCGACGGGGAGACGGTCGAGGGCTACACCACCGGGCCCATCGTGTGGGGTGAGCCGGGCACGAACGGGCAGCACGCGTTCTTCCAGCTCCTCCACCAAGGCACGCGGCTCGTACCCGCGGACTTTCTCGCGCCGCTCTTCAGCCAGCACCCGCTGGGCGATCACCACGACAAGCTTCTCGCGAACATGCTGGCCCAGACCGAGGCGCTCATGGTCGGGAAGACCCAGGCCGAGGCGCGGGCCGAGCTGGAGAAAGCCGGCATGGACGAGGCGCGGATCGCCGAGCTCCTGCCGCACAAGGTCTTCCCGGGCAATCGTCCGACCAACACCATCCTCTTCGAGCGGGTGGATCCACGCACGCTGGGATCGCTGCTCGCGCTCTACGAGCACCGCATCTTCGTGCAGGGCGTGATCTGGGGCGTGAACAGCTTCGATCAGTGGGGCGTGGAGCTCGGCAAGCAGCTCGCCGGCCGGATCCTGCCGGAGCTGACGGGGCAGAAGGAGGTCGGTGAGCACGACGCGTCGACCCGCGCGCTGATCGAGGTCGTACGGCAGGCGCGGCAGGATCGCTGAGGTGGCCCCGCCCTCGATCATCCTCGACCGGCACGGCTTCGCGGTCGGGTGGCACGGACCGCTGGGACCCGCCGTCGCGTTCTTCGAGACCTGGTCGCGCGCCGAGCCGCTCTTCGCGCGGGCCTTGGGCACGCCGGGCGCGGATCTGCCGGTCGTGCCGGTGCTGTGGACCTTGGACGAGCGTCTGATCGCGTTCTGGTGTGAGGAGCGGGGCGCATTCTCCGCGGCCCTGGCGCGGGACGGGAGCGCGGGCGAAGCCGTCTGCGTCGCGGAGGGCGCGCGGGCCATCGCGCTGGCGCCGGGGGACCGGACGGCGACGCTCTTCTGCGCCGACGAGGCCGGCATCGTGCGGGTGGACGTGAACGAAGAGGGCGAGCCGACCGGTGCGCCGCGCCGCTGCGTCTCGGTGCGCCGGAGTGGGGCCGTGTTGGCGGCGGCACGCCTGCACGACGAGGCGCTGCTGGCCTACGTACACCGAGGCGCGGCCAGCTTCGGCGTGGTGGCCACCCGCGGCGACGAGCACGTCCACGTGAAGCACTCGAGCTCGCGGCCTTTCGCGAGCGTCGACGTGGCCGCGTTCGGGACCCGAGCCGCCCTGGTGCTGGAGTCCGGAGGGGAGCTCTCGCTCGGCTTGGTCGCCATCGACGGCAAGATGATCGAGCGGCCGCATCCGGTCCTCGAGCGGCACCCCGAGACGCTGACGGCGCCGCGGGTCGTGCATCGCGAGGACAGCTGGGCCGTGCTGGCGCGGGAGCTCGGGCCCGAGCGAGTGATCGTCACCAGCAAGGGCGAGTCGTTCACCCTGCCGCGGACCGCGGGGCCCTTCGCCGCCACCTTCTGGGCGCAGCACTACTACGCGCTCGAGGTCGATCCGGACGACGAAGGGGCAGAGCTTCGGCTCTGGCGCTGCGGTCGCGCCGGCGAGGGGCAGCAGCGCCGTGTCGTGCGGGTCGTGCCGAGCGACGCGGCCGCCCGCCGAACCCAGCTCCGAGGCCGCCGTGTGCTGAGCGCGCTCGGTGCGCGGCTGACGCAGCGCGACGGCTACCGCGACAACGCCGCGCGGCCGGCGATCGGCGAGGGCGGCTGCTCGCTCGCGTTCGCCGACGAGGTGGGGAGGGTGTCGCTCTCGCTCTCGCCGCTCGAGGGCGCGATCCGGCTGCGCGTCGTGAGCACGCTCGGCGAGGAGGATCTCACGCTGCCGGAGCCGCCTTCCTCGCTCGTGCGCCTGGCGCGCTGGGTGAAAGAGCGCGTGTCGCCGGCGGCACGGGAGGTGGCCGAGCGGGAGCGGGCGTGGGGCCGAGAGCTCGCTGCGCTGCTCACGGGCACGCTGTCGAGACTCGAACGCGCCGGCGCGACGTTGGTCCTCGAGCTGAAGCTGGCCGCCATCCCCGCCGCCGAGCAGCTCGATCCGTGGCTGCGCCGGTTGCGCCGCGAGCAGCGCGAGCGCGCAGTGGTCGAGTGATCGCGCTCCGGCGCGGGCCGGCCGTCCTCTCTCACGATGCCGCGTTGCGTCACGCGATCGCCGCCCGTACCTTCGTCGGATCGCGGAGGGCTCCATGCTGCGGCTCCAAGGTACGTACCCGGCGCTCGTGACCCCTTTTGTCGGCGGGGAGCTCGACGAAGAAGCGCTCCGAGCGCTGGTCGAGCACGTGATCGAGGGAGGCGTCGAGGGCCTGATGCCCTGCGGCACCACGGGCGAGAGCGTGACGCTGAGCGAGCGAGAGCACGCCCGCGTGGTGTCGATCGTCGTCGAGCAGGCGCGCGGCCGCGTGCCGGTGTTGGCCGGCGCGGGCACCGCCTCCACCCGCCACACCATCGAGCTGGCGCAGCAGGCCCGCGAGGCCGGCGCCGACGGACTGCTCCTGGTCTGTCCCTACTACAACCGGCCGACGCAGGCGGGGCTGGAGGCGCACTTTCGCGCCGTGCTCGAGGCCGTGCCGCTGCCCTCGGTGCTCTACAACATCCCCGGCCGGACGGGCGTCGATCTCTCGGTCGACACCCTCGCGCGGCTGGCCGACGTGCCGGCCATCGTCGGGATCAAGGAAGCGACCGGCAACGTCCTGCGCGCGCAGCAGATCCTGTCGCGGCTGGGGGATCGCTTCGCGGTGTTGAGCGGCGACGACGCGCTGACCCTGCCTGTCCTGAGCGTGGGCGGCGCGGGCGTCGTCAGCGTGACCGCGAACCTCTTGCCGCGCGCGACCTCGGACGTCTGCCGCGCATTCTTCGCCGGCGACGTCGAGCGGGCGCGCGCGCTGCACCTCGGGCTCTTGCCGGTGCACGAGGCGATGTTCCTGGAGAGCAACCCGGGACCGCTGAAGGCGGCGCTGGCCGATGCCGGGCGGCTCACGCCGGAGGTCCGGCTGCCGCTGAGCTGGCCGACCGAGGCGACCCGGGAGCGCCTGCGCGCCGCGCTGGCGGCGTCGGGGCTGAACGAAGGCCGCTGACTCTCTGGGGGGCCCGTCCGCCGGGGCCGGGGCGACGCCGAGCGGGCCGCGCCGGCTCCATCGCCGTCTCGAGCGGGGCGGCGTGTGCGACGCGGGACGCGTTCGATCGTGCGGGCGCCGGGTGGCGCGGATCGAGCGCCGAAAGAAGCGGGGTCTCCTGCTCGAGCGGGGCGGGGGACGCATTCGATCGCGCGCTGCGGGATGGGATGGGCTCGACGGCTCTCGAGCCGAGCGGTTCGAGCACCGAATGAAGCGGCGTTTCGTGGTAGGTCCACGACATGGCGGCTCGGATCGAGGCGCGCAGCGCGGAAGCGAGGTGAGTCGGTGAGCGAAGTGAGAGTGGCGCTCCACGGGGCGACGGGGCGGATGGGCCGGGCGATCGTGGCCGTGATCGCCGAGGATCCGAACGCGCGGCTGGCGGGCGCGTACGCGGCGCCGGATGACGCGGCGATGGGTCGTGACGCGGGCGAGCTGGCGGGTGTCGGCGCGCTCGGTGTCTGCGTGGCGAGCTTGCCCGACACCCTCGACGCCGACGTCGTCATCGACTTCACCCATCCGGGCGCCGTCGAAGCGGTGGCGGCGCGCTGCCAGGTCGCGCGCGTGCCCCTCGTCAGCGGCACCACCGGCCTCGGCGCCGAGCAGGAGCGCGCGCTCGACGCGCTGGCCGAGCAGGTTCCGGTGGTCCACGCGCCGAACATGAGCGTGGGCGTCAACGTGCTCTTCCACCTGGCCGAGCTGGCGACCCGGCTGATGGGCCCCGACTTCGACGCCGAGATCGTCGAGATGCACCACCGCCACAAGGTGGACGCACCGAGCGGCACCGCGGTGCGGCTGGCCGAGCGGGTCGCCCACGCACGCGGCTTGGATCCGAACGAGGCCGTCGTGCACGGCCGGAGCGGCCAGGTCGGCGCGCGCCGCGACGACGAGATTGGCGTCATGACGCTGCGCGGCGGCGGGGTCGTCGGCGAGCACACGCTCCTGTTGGCCGGCCCGGGCGAGCGCCTCGAGCTCACCCACCGCGCCCAGGACCGCTCGATCTTCGCGCGCGGCGCGGTCCGCGCGGCGCACTGGATCGTCGACGCCCACCCGGGCCGCTACGACATGGCCGACGTGCTCGGCCTGCGCTGACTGCCGCACTAGATGTCCTCCGCGGAACTCGCAACACGATCAGGCCGGCTCTCGACGCCGATCTCGGGCGCGAGCCTCCTCGAAAATGCTTTGCATTTCCTGCGGGGACGCGCACCCAATCTCGACGCCCATCGCTCGGCCACACCGGTCACGACTTCCGGCTCGGACATCTAGATTGGCGGCATCAGCGCCGCCGCACGACCTCGCGGCCGTCGTATGGGTCCTCGCGTGAGCTCCCTCCCCCGACTCGGGGGAGGGCTGGGGTGGGGGAGTCGCCGAGACCACGAGCGTTTCGAGTCCACAGCCCTCCCGCCGAGCTCACATCCGGGCGGCCTGCATCACGCATCCACCGCAGGAGACGGTGAGCTGCGAGCCGCTGAGCGAGCCGGTGCAGTCCACGGCAGCAGCGCCTCCCGTGCTGAGCGAGCCGGAGAGTTGATCGCTGGCGTTCAGCGAGGCCGTTCCGTCGAGGGAGGGCGTGCTGCCGTCCGCCGAGGCGAACGTGAACTCGCAGGCACTGGAGCCGGCGCTGACCGAGAACGCGTATCCGGGCATCGCGCTCCCGCAGGGCGTGACGAGGATGGTGCTGATCGCCCACGCGCCGGTGATGTCGGTGCACATCGGCGCGCCTCCGTCGGGCATCGGCCCCCCGTCGGGCTCCGGCCCCGCGTCGCTCATCATGCTGGCGTCCACCGTGGCGCCGGCATCCGACGAACCTGCGTCGGGCTTCGCGCCCCCATCGGCCTGCGGCCCCGCGTCCGACGCCCCGCCGCCGTCGAGCGTCGTCCCGGGCGGCACGCACTTCTGCTCGAGGCAGACCTGCGAGAAATCGGCGCAATCCGAATCGATGACGCACTCCGCGCCGTTGCCGCAAGCGCCGAGAAAGAAGAGGCCCGACACGAGAAGAGGAGCCCGAAGCCAGCGAGACTGCATGCGCCGGAGGGTACCCCGCCCCTCCGAGCGCTGTCGACGATCCGATGAGGCGCCGAGCGCGACCCCTCGCAGTCGAGACGGAACAGGAACGGGAAGCCGCACTGGGCAGCTTCCCGTTCTCTTCAGGTCGATCCGGACCCCTCCGTCAGGGAGCCGTGTAGTTGTCCTGCCAGACGAACATGGCGGGGCCGTAGCTCATCGCGTCGGTGCCGCTCAGGCCGAGCGCGCCACTGATGAAGAGGGTCGAGATGTCACCCTCGGACAGCTTCGGCTGAATCTGGTCCGACGGGGGCGCCATGGCGGCCGGGAACATGTTCATGATGGGGTAGCAGCTCTGTTGCGCGGCGGGCAGGTCGCCGAACGCGGGGCACCCCGTCGAACCGGTGGCTTCGGGCACGAGGTAGATACCGCCACCGATGCCGAGGGTGGCGTTGGCCGGACCGATGGGCGCGATCTCGCTGTAGTCGGTCACGGTGCCGTAGCTGACGTTCGAGAAGAGCGCGCTGGGGTCCGTCGTCGAGGCAGGCTCGGTGCAGTGGCCCGGCATGGTCGCGTCGGGGATGAGATCGGGGTCGTAACAAACGTTGAACCCGACCGGCGCGATGTTCGGAACCATGTTCGAGACGCGGAGCCGGGCCATGCTCGCCGCCGGGGCTGTCTGGTCGTCAGCTACGATCACGAGCTGGGTGCCGGCGGTGTCTCCACAGGCAGCCGTCCAGTTCGAGCCGGGATTGCAGATCGACGGCAGCGAGCCGGCGTCCGCGCCCAGGGTCCCGGACCCGAAGCCGGTCGCGATGGCCGAGTAGTACGTGTCCATCGTCAGGTCACTGCCCGTGATCGTGTCGAGCAGGACCGGCGTGGGAGCGCCGCTCGCGCTCGGATCGTCGGGGCAGCCCGCGTCGGTCGTGATGTCGCCCGGCGCGTAGAGCGCGACCGCGTAGTCCAGACCGTCGACGATCTCGCGGGCCTGGTAGGGCGAGACTCCGCGGAACGGGAGGGGCCCGGTGGCCATGGTCACCCACTCCTTGGTGGAGGCGATTGTTCCGGTGGCGGCGGTGGAGCCCCAGATGCACACGTCGAGGCCGTCGTAGCCGGGGACGTCGTTGACGAGGCGCACTTGGAACATGGGGGTGGGCCGGCGTCGGGTGGGCCGGCGTCGGGGGTCGACGTGCCGGAGTCGGGAGTCGACGTGCCGGAGTCGTGGGTCGACGTGCCGGAGTCCGGCGTGCTGCCCGAGTCCGGGGTCGGGGTGCCCGAGTCCGTGCCGCCGTTGTTGTTGTCGCAGGCCCACAGGGCCAAGCTCATCGCGGCGATGCACGCGACGGTAGTCCGCTTCCGCATTCTCTCACCCACCCTCGGCTCGGTCGGGGGTCGCGCGTCCGCCGAATACGAGCCGTCAAGTCATCCAAGGATCGGCGCGACTGACCTACAGGGTACCGCAGCTGGTAAGGGGGCGAACAGTTTCGCCGCGACGAGGTGGCTCGGGCGGCCCCGCCGGAAGGGGGGCCGGCCGGCGCTGCGAAGACCCGCAAGCCCTCGGATTTGCTACAGTGCCGGGCGATGAGCGCGGGCTCCAACAGTTGCCCCATCTGCGGGCACCCGAACAGCGGCGACGCGATGTTCTGCAGCAAGTGCGGAGCACGCATGGAGGCCGCGGCCGAGAAGGTCGCGCCGAAACCGGCTCAGGCTCCACCACGGCGTCGGGCCGGAGCCGCGAGGACGATGCTCGGTGTGGCGGTGCAGCGTCCGGACGGTGCGGCCGCGCCACCCGCTGCGTCGTCAGCGGAAGTGGCATCCCCCGCCGCAGAATCGTCGCCCGCACAGTCGGAGGAGCCCGCCGCGACGGCAGGGGCGCCGCCGCGACGGGTGGCAGGCTCCGCGAAGACGATGCTCGGGATGCCGGCGCCGGACGCGGCCGCGGTCGCCGAGGCCGTTGCCCAGGCCAGGGCTGCCAAGGCTGCCAAGGCTGCCGAAGGGTCGGAGGCCGCCGCGCCCATCGGCGGGGCCGATGCGGGGAAGACGCAGCTCGGCGTCGGCGCCAATGCGCCAGGCGGCGCGGTGAAGACGTTGCTCGACGCGGGGACGGCGGACCAGGCGTTCGCGAAGACACAGGTGCCCCAGGAGCCGGACCTGGAGGTGACGAACCGCGGGCTCGGGGCCGCCGCGCGCGCGGCGTCGAGCGCTCAGGCGGAGCCGGCGACGGGTTCCACGGCGTCGTCGCCGGCCGACGCGCGTTCGCCGAGGGGCTCGGCCGACTCCGAGCGGCCGCGCGCCCAGCCCACCAACCGCACCATGCTGGGGCAGCCGGCGCCGAAGGTGGAGGTCGATGCCCCGCCTTCCGCCGAGCCGGCGCGCCACTCGTCCATTCCGCCCGGTCCGCGCGGGCGGGCGGCGGTCGTGTTCCCCGCCGATACGGGGGAAGAAGAGGCGCTCACGCTTCCGAAACGGCGTGGGAGCGGAGGCGCGATCGCGCTGCTCGTGGTCGGCGCGCTCATCCTCGTCCTGGGCGGCGGCGCGCTCGCCTACTCGCTGATGACGTCCGGTTCCGGTCTCGGCGCGTCGGTGGTGCAGGGCGACGACGGCGAGATGCTCCAGATCGAGGTGCCGGGCGCCGCGGCGGGCACGAAGGTCCGCTTCCACGGCAGCGAAAAGACGCTCGAGGCCGGTCGCGCTCGCTTCGCGCTCTCGGCCGACGATCTCTCGCTCGGCGACAACGGGCTGAGCGTGGACGTGGTGGCGCCGGACGGGAGCGTGGACACGGAGTCGATCCAGCTCCACCTCGATCTCCGCGTGCGGGCCGATCTGGGGCCGCTCGCCAGCGCGCCGCCCGCCATCGACGTGGTGGTGGAGGCGCCGCCCGGCTCGCAGGTGACGCTCGACGGAGAGCCGCTCGAGCTCGACGCGCAGGGCCGCGGGACGCGCCGCTATCCGATCTCCGGGAGCGACGCGAACGCAGAGGGCGTCGTCGATCACGTGGTGCGCTACCGGGTCGTGCCGCCCGAGGGCGAGAGCGCCCAGGGCGATCTGCACACGCGCATCCCGCTCACGTCGATGCAGCTCGACCGGCCGGGGCGCGAGGTGGTCACCGACGCGAGCTCGGTCGAGGTCGCGGGGGCGGTGTCGGACGGGACGACGGTCACGGTCGACGGCGAGAACGTCGAGGTCCGCATGGGCCGCTTCCTGACGACGTACGCGCTGCCCGAGCCCGGCGATCACACCATCGAGATCGTGGCGCGCGCGCCCGGCAAGGCGCCGCGGGTGGAGTCCATCCACGTGCGGCGCGTCGCGGATCTCGAGGAAGAGGCCGACCGCTTCGAGGTCAACCACGAGCTGACCTACGGGCGCATCTCTCAGAACCCGACCACCTATCGCGGGCAGCACGTGGAGCTGAGCGGGCTGGTCTACAACGTCATCGTCCGGGACGGTCACAGCGACATCCAGATCGACGTCGACGGCTGCCCCAGTCCCCACTGTCCAATCTGGGTCTCGTACCCGGCGGCGACGACGATCGAGGCGCAGCATCGGGTGCGCGTGCTCGGGACGGTGGCGGGCGAGCAGCAGTTCCGCTCCGAGAGCGGCGACATCCGCACCGTGCCCAAGATCGAGGCGACGTTCGTGCTGCCCGCGAGAAGCGGACGGCATCGATGAAGGCCGGAGCCGCGCGGGGAGGGGCCGCGGCGTGAACGACGCGGCCGGCGTCGACGACCGGGAGTGTCCGGCCTGCGGGAGGGACAACCCGCACGACGCGCGTTTCTGCGCGGGCTGCGGGCTCCGCTTCGGCGCGGGCGAGGCTCGCGATCGCGAGGACCGCGAGGGCGACGCGGACCCGCTCCTCGGGCGCATCATCGCCGAGCGCTATCGCATCGAGCAGCTGCTCGGGCGCGGCGGCATGGGCGTGGTCTACCGCGTCGAGCACGTGCGCATCGGCAAGCTGATGGCGATGAAGCTCCTGCACGGCGCGCTCGCCCGCGACAAGGACGTCGTCAAGCGCTTCAAGCGCGAGGCGGAGGCGGTCTCCAAGCTCGACCATCCGAACACCGTGCAGGTCTTCGACTTCGGCCAGAGCGAGGGGATGATGTACCTCGTGATGGAGTACCTGTCCGGGCGCGATCTCGGGCAGGTAATCAAGGAAGACGGGGCGCTGCCCTTCGATCGGGTGGCGCGGATCGCGGCGCAGGTCTGCGGCTCGGTCGCGCAGGCCCACGACCGCGGCATCGTCCATCGCAATCTCAAGCCCGAGAACATCATGGTCATCGAGGGCGGCGCGGTCGCCGACTTCGTGAAGGTGCTGGACTTCGGGCTCGCCAAGCTGCGCGAGAGCGAGGAGAACGGCGAGAAGAGCATCACGCGGGCCGGTTCAATCCTCGGCACGCCCTACTACATGGCGCCCGAGCACATCCGAGGGGAGGCGGTCGATGCGCGGAGCGACATCTACGCGGTCGGCGCGTTGATGTACAAGGCCATCACCGGCACGCCTCCCTTCTGGGCCAGCTCGCCGGTCGGCGTGCTCACGATGCACCTCACCGAGGACGTCACGCCGCCCTCCGACAAATCCACGGGGATTCCGCCCGACGCCGACCGCATCCTGCTCAAGGCGATGGCCAAGAACCCGGCCGACCGCTTCCAGAGCATGGAGCAGCTCCGCGCCGAGCTGCTCGCCTACCTGGCGATCGTCGGGAGGGACGAGGGGCTCGAGTCCGGGCGACTCGCGCGCGTGGACGGCATCATCCCCTCGGACTCGGGCAGGCAGCGCGAGATCGCGACGCGCGGCGACGTCGACGACTACGAGCGCACTCTGCGCCGCCGCAGCATCCTCACGTACGCGCTCTTGGCGGTCCTGGCGCTGGCTGGAGTGGGAGCCGGTGGCTACCTGTTCGCGCATCGGACGCCGACGGCGCCGACGGCGGAGAGCGAGCCCAACGACACCATCACCGAGGCGGACCCGCTGCCGGTCGGCGACACGCTTCATGGGTATCTCGGAAAGCGGCTCGACGCGCAGCGGAGCGACGCCGACTTCTACCGGATCGACAATCCGGGCGGCGAGCGCAGGACGGTCCGCATCGAGGTGGGCGGCATCCCCAACATGGACATCGTCTTCGAGGTGTACCGCGACGGGATCACCACGCCGCTCCTTTCGGCGGACAGCGCCGGGGTGGGCGCGTCCGAGGCCGTGCCGAACTTCGTGATCGAGGGGACGCCGTACTTCATCCGCG
This sequence comes from uncultured Pseudomonadota bacterium, assembly GCA_963832725.1. Classification (GTDB taxonomy): domain Bacteria; phylum Myxococcota_A; class Polyangia; order Polyangiales; family Sandaracinaceae; genus JAEZBP01. The sequence goes on along the minus strand of CAWHVG010000001.1, from coordinate 878,054 downwards.
TGCGCGAGGTCTGGGAGTCCGGCCAGCTCCCGACCGAGAACGTCTCCGACGCGTACTCCATCCGCTGGAGCGTGGTGACCCCGGAGCCGGACGACGAGCGCGAGATCAACGACTCGATCGAGCTGGCGGAATCGGTGCGGCCGGGTGACGTGCGGCGCGGCTTCATCGGCTGGGGCGGCGACCGCGACACCTACTGCCTCGCCGAGGACGCGACGAACGTGCTGGCGCGGGTGGACGGCGTGCCCACGCTGGACCTCGTGCTGGAGCAGACCGAGCGCGGCTCGCAGCGCACCCGGACCTTCGACGACGGTCGCGTCGGGCAGGGCGAGGTGAGCAATCCAATCGCCTCCGCACAGGCTCGCTCGATCTGCTTCACCGTCAGCGCGCGCGTGCCCGAGGAGGGGGTCTCGAACGATCCGGACCAGCGCTACGTCCTGCGCATCGAGCACGGCGAAGAGGAGCCGCCCGAGGAGGAGACGCCCTGATGCGCCGCGGCATCGTGCCCGTCACGATCGCGCTCCTCTCGAGCGTGGTGACGCCCGCTGCGGCGCATCCCGTGCGGGTGGGGCGCTACGCCGAGATCGCCTACGGGATCCGCGCCGACCATCCCTACGCGACCGCGCGCGGAGGGCCTCGGCGGACCGGTCGGCTGCGCGGCACGGCGCCCCACCAGGAGCCCATGCGGATGTGGGAGCGGACGCTGCGTCATCGGCGCCCGCGAGGGCCCTCCATCGCGGCCGACGGCACGCTCTACATCGGCACCATCGCCGGGCTGACCTCGCTCACCCCGGACGGGAACGAGCGCTGGTCGGTGCGCCTCGGTCCGGTCGACGCTGCGCCGAGCTTGGCGCCCGCAGGAGACGTGGTCGCGCTGACGCGCGGCGGGTTGGTGGTGCGGGTGAGCTCCGAAGGTCTGGTGCGCGCCAGCGCCAATCTCGGTGCGCCGGCACGCGGTGCCGCGCTCGTTCTGCAAGACGGCTCCGTGTTGGCGATCACCACCGACCGGCGGCTCCACCGCCTGGACCCGGATCTGCGTTCCGTCTACGCGCTCGAGCTCGACGACGGCGGCAGGTCGAGCGGCGGCAGGCTCGTCACGGGGATCTCGCTCACCACCCGCGGTCGACTCGCCGTGCCCTCCGGCACCGTCCTGTCGTTCATCGATCCCGCGGGCCGGATCGAGCGACACGTGGATCTCGGCGGGCGCGCCAGCTCGCCGGCGGCGATCGCCGACGACGGAACGCTCTGGGTGGCGACGGTCGAAGGCGACGTGCTGGCGATCGACCCGAGCGGCCGCATCCGCTCCCGCGCCGAGGTGGGCAGCCGGCACTACGACGGCGCGGCGCCGGTGGTGGGGCACGACGGGGCGCTGCGCCTGCCGACCCTGGGAGAGGGCCTCGTCTGCATCGGGCCCGGCGGGACGGAGCGCTGGCGTGTGCCGAACCCCGCCGGCTACAACGCGCCCGCGACCATCGACGACGAGGACACCACGCTCATCGTCGACCGGGGCGGTCGCATGTTCGCCATCGCGGCCGACGGGACCGAGCGCTGGCGGGTGGTGCTCGGCACGTTCACGTTCCAGCCGGCGGTGCTCGGGCCGAACGGCACGATCTACGTCACCACGGAGCGCGGCGCGGTCCAGGCCTGGCGCGCTCGCTGACGCACGGTGCTCGCCGACGCACGGGTGCTCGCGACGAGATCAGGCGACCTGCTGCACGACGGAGGGCAACCCGGCCACGACGACGCCGACGGGGCCTTTGCGCAGACCCCACGAGGACGAGAGCACGCGGCGGAGCTCGCTCGGCGGGGCGTCGGCAATCGTGCCGCCCAGCGGGTCGAGCGCCAGCGCGCGGGTGAACCGGCGGAGCTCGTCCCAGCTGGCCTCGTCGGGCAGCACGCCCGAGGTGGTCAGCACCACCGCCGAGCCGAGTTGCAGCCGCAAGAGATCGTTGCTCGCCCCGGCCGTCATCGCATCGAGATCGGTGAAGAGCGGCTCGTACGGAGAGAGCCCCTCCACCGGATCCCAATGGAGCACGGTCGGCAGGCTGACGTTGAAGATCTCCACCAGGCGCCCCATCGGGCCGATGCGCGCCAGCGCCAGCCCTGTGGCGCGCGCCCGTTCTCGCGAACAGGCTCGCAGCGCGTCTTGCAGCGCCAGCGCCGTTTGGACCGGCGGGCAGCCGGCCTCGGCGCAACGGCGCAGGGTTGCCGCCGCGTCCCAGTCGTCTACGCCACCCGGATCCGAGATCAGCGCGACCACCGACCAGCCGAGGCGGTCCGTCGTCACGTACCAGCTCGCCCCTTCGCCCAGGACGGTACCCGAGATGCGAAGGGGGCCGCGCGCGACCGGATCGTCCGGCCAAACATGTTCATCGCCCGTCCAAGCGTGCATGGTGAACTCCGGGCTCGACCGACGGCTCATGCCCGCTGAAGACTGCAAGGGCCGTGCGCAGCCGGGTCCGGTGCCGAAACGAGGCCGGGAATCTCTCTTTTTGCGGGCAATGTCGTCGAATGCGCCCCCGCCCGTCGCTCGCGCTCTCGAAACGAACGTCCCTGAAAATGGAGCGGGAAGGCCGGGGCGGGCTGCAAGAACGAACGAACCATTTTCGGAAATGAACTCGCTCTACGGCTCCAAAGCGCGCATGGCCCGCCCCCACGCTCGTGCTAGGCATGGCGCCGTGCGTGTCAGCGAGCTCGACTACGAGCTGCCCGAGGAGCTGGTGGCCCAGCGGCCGCCCGAGGAGCGCGACGGCGCGCGTCTCCTGGTGCTCGACCGCGACGGCGGTGCCCTGTCGCACCGGATGGTGCGAGACCTCCCGGCGCTATCCCGGCCTGCGCTGTGGGTGGTGAACGACACACGTGTGCTGCCGGCGCGGCTCTTCGCCTACAGGGTGCGTGAAGGAGGACAGCGCGGCGGTCGCGCCGAGCTGCTCCTGGTGGAGCGTCGGAGCGAGGAAGGCACGCGCGAGCGGTGGCGCGCCCTGGGACGAGCAAACAAGAAGCTCCGCCCCGGCGGGGTCCTCGGAGTCGACGGGAGCGAGCTGGGGATCACAATCCTCGAACGGCACGACGACGGCGCGCTCGATGTGGAGCTCTCGGCTCCGACGGTCATCGCGGAGGTGTTGGAGAGGATCGGTCACGTGCCACTCCCTCCCTACGTTCGACGACCGGACGAGGACGCGGATCGCGAGCGCTATCAAACCGTGTTCGCCGCACGTCCCGGCGCGGTGGCCGCGCCCACCGCCGGCCTCCACTTCTCGACGCGGCTGCTCGAGGAGCTGCGGCGCCGGCTGGCCACCGCGTCGCGCGCGTGACGCTCCACGTCGGCCCGGGGACCTTCCGGCCGGTGAAGGCGGATCGGCTCGAAGAGCATCCCATGCACGCCGAGCGCTACGAGGTGAGCGCCGAGACGGTGGCGGCGATCGATCGGGCACGCGCGGAAGGGGTGCCCGTGATCGCGGTGGGGACGACGGTGGTGCGCACGCTCGAGGCGGCCGCGGCCGGCGACGGGCGGGTGCGTCCCGGCACCGGCGAGACGGACCTCTTCATCACGCCTCCCTACCGATTTCGAGTCGTCGACGGGCTGCTGACCAACTTTCATCTGCCGCGCTCGACGCTGCTGGCGCTGGTGATGGCCTTCGGTGGTATCGAGCCGGTGCGCCGCGCGTACGCCGATGCGGTCGAGGCACGTTACCGCTTCTTCAGCTATGGAGATGCGATGTTGATCCGCGACGGGAACATTCGACCGTGAGCCTGCCGACCGAAGGATTCGCGTTCGAGGAGCTCGCCCGCGACGGGGACGCGCGCTGCGGGCGCTTCGTCACCCCCAACGCGGTGATCGACACGCCGGTGTTCATGCCGGTGGGGACCGCCGCGACGGTGAAGGGCATGCGGCCCGAGGAGGTCGAGGCCACCGGCGCCCGGATGATCCTCGCCAACACCTACCACCTCTGGCTCCGGCCCGGCCCCGAGCAGGTGGAGCGCCTCGGCGGCGTCCGCCGCTTCATGGCCTGGCCGCACGCGCTCTTGACCGACAGCGGCGGCTTCCAGGTCTTCTCGCTGGCGGAGCTGAACAAAGTCGACGACGACGGGGTCACCTTCCGCTCCCACGTGGATGGCGCGCCGATGCGCCTGACGCCGGAAGAGTCCATGCGGATCCAGGCCTGCCTCGGCTCGGACGTCGCGATGGCGTTCGACGAGTGCCCGCCGGGCGGCGCCGAGCGGCGCGTGGTCGAGCGAGCCGTGAAGCGCACCACGGCGTGGGCAGCGCGCTCCTTGCGCGCGCCCAAGCGGGAAGGGCAGGCGCGCTTCGGCATCGTGCAGGGGGCGACCCACGTCGATCTGCGGCTGGCGCACCTGGACACCATCGCGGCCATGCCCTTCGACGGACTGGCGCTCGGCGGCTTCTCGGTCGGGGAGCCGATCGCCGAGATGTACCGGGTGCTGGCCGAGGTCGCGCCGCGCATGCCGACCGACCGGCCGCGCTACCTGATGGGCGTCGGGACGCCCTTCGATCTCATCGCCGCCGTGGCGGCGGGCGTCGATCTCTTCGACTGCGTGCTGCCCACCCGCAACGCGCGCAACGGGCAGGCGTTGACCTGGCACGGCCGCGTGAACCTCAAGCAGGCGCGCCACAAAGCGGACGAGTCGGCGCTCGACCCGCGCTGCGAGTGTCCGACCTGCCGCACCTTCAGCCGCGCGTACCTGCACCATCTCGTGCGCACGCAGGAGATGCTCGGCGCGCGCCTGGTGACGCACCACAACCTCTGGTTCTACGGCGCGTTGATGCGTGCGGCGCGGGCCGCGATCACCGAGGAGCGCTACACGCGCTGGGCGGCGGAGACCACGGCGCGCATGCGCGAGGGCGACGAGGTCGGGCCGCCCGATCCCAACGCCGGCACCTGGCGACCGCCGCGCAAGAGGGAGAGATAGAGATGGACGCGATCGAGCTCTTGGCGACGCGGGCTTCGAACGGGAAGCTCGGCGAGCCGGCGCCGGACGAGGCGACGCTGGCGACCATCCTCGAGGCGGCGCTGCGCGCGCCCGACCACGCGAACCTGCGGCCCTGGAAGGTGCTGGTGCTCCGCGGCGAGGCGCGTCAGCGGCTGGGCGACGTCCTCGCGCGCATCGAGGCGGACGCGGGCGCGGACGAGGAGAAGGTCGAGCGCACCCGCCGCAAGCCACTCCGGGCGCCGCTCCTTCTCGTGGTGGCCGCCACGCCGAAGGAGCATCCCAAGGCGCCCGAGATCGAGCAAGTCCTGAGCGCCGGCGCGGTGGCGCACGGCATCCTCCTCGGGCTGCAGGCGCGGGGATTCGCCGGGATGTGGCGGACCGGCGCCCCGGCCTACGACGCGAGGGTCAAGGAGGCGCTCGGTCTGCGCGCCGAGGACCACATCGTGGCGTTCGTGTACGCCGGCACGCCTAGCGTGGAGGCGCCGAACGTCCCGCGGCCCTCGGTCGACGACATCGTCGAGCGCTGGGAAGGTTGAGGGCTCTTTTGCGGTCGATTCCACGGTCCTCGCGTCGCCCGATTCCTTGACGGTCTCGGGCCGCGGCGCGCATGGTCATCGTCCGATGCGCCGGCGGATACTCGCTCGTCCTCCTCTTCGCGCTCGGTCTGCTCGCGTTCGGGTTCGATCGACCGCCCTGGTACGCGCGGCGCCGCCCGCTGCCGCGTCCGAACCGCATCGCGCAGGCTCGGGTGCACATCAGCGACTGGCCCGACGAGCCGGCCTCGCCGACCGAGATCGATCCCGCTCGTTTCACGGAAGCGCTGCGGACCATCTGCGGCTGGATGCCGCCCCAGCGCGGAGCTCGCTACACCGGCTGGATCCTCCAGTACGCCCACGAGTTCGAGGTCGACCCCTTCCTGCTCGCCGCGCTCGTCTATCGGGAGGGGCGCTGCCGGAGCGACGCCGAGGACGGCGACCGCGGCTCCGGGATCGGCCTCACATTGATCCACCGGCCGATGTACGCCGAGAACCTCCGTCACGGCGTGCTGCGCTTTCGCGTGCGCGAGGACGGCGCTTGGGTGGAGCGCGAGCGCCCGCTCGAATCGCTTCCCCTTCGGCGGGCCGCGCCTGAGCCAGCCCGAGCCCAACCTCTACTTCGCCGCGGCGCTCCTCCGCCTCTGGCGCGACCAGCACGAGAGCGTGGACGGCGCGTTCGAGCAAGAGCCGCATCGGCACTTCGTCTCGCACTGGGTGTGGGGTGATCGCGTGCGGAGCGACCGCCAAGAGGACCGCATCCTCACCGAGCGGCGGCGGCTGCTGGAGTACTACGGACAAGCGCCGAGCGCGCGGCCGATCGTGTGGCAGGGCATCACCTTCGGCTGCCCGCTGGACGGCTGCCCGCGGGTGATCAGCAGCTGGATCGGCAGCGAGCGCGACGACGGAGCGCGCCATCACCGCGGCGTGGACGTCGAGTCGCTGCCCGGCGAGCCGGTGCGCGCGGTCGCCGACGGGATGGTGATCTTCGCCGGCGTGGATCTTCCCGGCGGGCAGAACCACCGCCAGCTCTCGACGCCAGAGGAGTACGAGGCCGTCCCGCGCGACCGGCTCGCCGCCGGCGGGCGCTACGTCTGCATCCGCCACGAGCGCGAGGGCAATCTGCCCTCGGTCCGCTCTTGCTACATGCACCTGCAGGATGTGGGCGTGCGCTACGGCCAGACCCTGCACCGCGGCGAGCAGCTCGGGACGGTGGGCCGCACCGGCATGCACGAGTCGGCCGCGCACCTGCACCTCGAGCTGGCGACGGAGCACCTCGAGGACCCGTCGGAGATCCTCTACGGCCTGCTGCTCGGTCATCGCGACGCCGACCCGCTCCCTCCGCGTCACCACCGCTGAGAGTCGACGTCTCTCTGACGGCGTGTCTCTGACGGCGTGGCGAGGTGGCGGAGCCGTGGGCGGGCGCCGCTCGTGCGATCGCCCCGCGGGACGCGCGGTTGTCAGGTCCCGTCTCCACACCGCATCATCGGTTCGTGCGTCCCTGATCCTCATGTCGATGCTCGCCCTCGGTTGCGGCGCGCGGACCGGGCTCGAAGTGGGCGTGGCCGACGGCGGAACCCCGAATGCCGCGGTCGGCGACGCGGGGCGAGACGCGGGGCCCCGCGATGCCGGCACCGACGCCGGCACCGACGCCGGCTCTGACGCCGGACCGCCGCAGCCGCTCTCCGGCGCGACCGGTGTCTGGGTCGGGCCGATCCCGCAGGGCAGCGACGGGCGCGTGTTCACGATCATCCTCTTCGAGCGCCAGAACCACGCGCTGATCGGTTACGTCGCCGGCGGCACCGCACACCGGTCGATCACGGGGACGGTGGCCGGCGGCGAGGCTCGCCTCGTGCTCACCGCGCAAGACTCCGCGGGCATGTCCGAGATCATGATCGGGGGCACGTTCGCCGGGGACACGTTCCGGGGAATCGCCACGCGGGCAGACATCGACTCCCCGATCCCCGTCGTGTGGCAGCGGCGGAGCGACCCCCTCGTCGAGCGGCGCTTCCTCTTCTGGCCCGCCGATCAGACGCCCGCGCAAGGCGTCGACATCGCCCTCGTCACCGATGACACGGCGGCGCACACGTTCGTCAGCGGAGGCTACGTCGGCCGCAGCACCTGCGACTTCAGCTGCGGAGGCGGCGCGCTCACCCTCGACGAGCAGATGAGCCGCCGCGGCTACCAGCTGCGGATCGAGCTCGAGAGCGGTGGGGCGCCCACCAACCGGAGCACGCTCGCGGCTCTCATGGACAGCGGCGACCCCAGCTTCACCTATCGGGGGAGGTGGGTGTCGGTCGGCAGCGACGGGCGGACGAACGTCATCGCCGTCGAGGGCGTGCGCACGACCATGACCCGCTCCGATCACGTCTCGTCGATGCTGGCCGCCCTCGGCGCGCTCGCCGACGGGATCGAGTCGAACGACACGGTCTCGTGGCCCATCGCGTCCGACTTCCTCCACGACGGCATGGACCGCGCCGCGCTCGTCTCGGCGCTCGAGGCCGAGCGCGCGCGCTACACGACGCGGACGGTGGACATCTTCGACGTCCGGGAGGCCGTCTCGCTGCAGGACCCGCTCACGCCGGACATGTGGCAGCGCCCCTCCGGCATCGGCTTCCACGACCGGCGCACGGGCACGAGCCCGGGCATGCCGGCCGACCGCTACCGCGACGTCGACACGAGCGACGACAATCGATACCGCTACCTCCAGCCCCGACCCGACCGCTTCCTCTTCGTCGGCAACGGACGCTGAGCCGAGGCCCGGGCCTTCGGAGCGGCGCTCGAAGCGTTCCGGAGGGGCAATCCAAGGCCTTGGATCGAGCCTCTGCACGTGCGGACCCTCGTCTCGAGGCTTCGGAATCGGCGCTCGAAGCGTTCCGGAGGGGTGATCCCAGGCCTCGGATCGAGCCTCTGCACGTGCGGACCCTCGTCCCGAGGCTTCGGATCGGGCCTCGGGAGCGTTCCGAGGGGTAATCCCATGCCTCGGATCGAGCCTCTGCACGTGCGGACCCTCGTCTCGAGGCCTTGGATCGGGCCTCGGGAGCGTTCCGAGGGGTGATCCCATGCCTCGGATCGAGCCTCGGCAGCGCTCGCTCGCGTCGAGGCCGGGATCGGGCGTGGGAACGCCGCGAGCGGGCGAAGGAACAGCGCGTACGATCGAACGCGATGGCTCTTGCGCGCGGGATCGGGCCGCGCCACGATCCTCTTCGATCACGGCGGCTGAGCGCCTGAACTCACGTGCCTCCACCTTCATCCACGCCCCCCGAGGCGTTGCTCCTCGACGTCCCAGCGCTGCGTCAACCGGACGACTTCAGCTGTGGGCCGACGTGTCTGTTCAAGGTCCTCAAGGGCTTCGGCGACGCGCGCGGGTTCGACGAGGTCGCCTCCCGAGATCGCCCGCAACGACAACGGCGGCACCCTCGGCGTCTTCCTCGGCCAGGCCGCGCTCGAGCTCGGCTACGACGCGACCATCTACAGCTACAACCTCCGCGTCTGCGACCCGACCTGGAGCGAGCTGACCCCGTCGCGCTTGGCCGACAAACTCGCCGCGCGGGCCGAGGTGGTGGACGAAGCGAAGCTCGCCGAGACCATCGACGCCTACGCCCACTTCGTACGCGCCGGCGGCCAGGTCCGCTTCGACAACCTGAGCCGCGAGCTGCTGGTCTCCTTGCTCGAGGAGCGCCGCCCCGTCGTGGTCGGGCTGAGCGCGACCTACCTCTACCAGACCGCCCGCGAGAACCCCGCCACCGGAGCGGTGGACGACGTCGGCGGGGAGCCGGAGGGGCACTTCCTCGTGGTCAGCGGCTACCGACAACACGGACGGCACTTCGTCGTCTCCGATCCCTATCGAGGGCTGCCCATGACCGTGACCGGCACCTACGAGGTGGGCGCCCAGCGTCTCCTCAACGCCATCCTGCTCGGGGACCTGACCTACGACGGGGTGCTCCTCGTCGTGGCGCCGAGGTCGTCGTGACGCGCGCCGGCGCCAAGCGGCGCGTGGTCGTGGTGGCGGACCGGGTCGAGAGCCTCTTCGCCGACGGCGGCGTCGACGCGGCGAGCTATCTGGCCGGCGGCGAGGGTCGCGAGGATCCGGGTTTGACCGTCGTGAACCTCTGCCGGAGCGATCGCTATCTCTCGCCCGGCTACTACGTCTCGCTCCTGGCCGACGCCCGCGCGCAGCCGGTCATGCCGAGCATCGACACCCTGGAGGCGCTCTCCAGCGTGCCCGAGGCGTTGCGCCTGTTGGAGGACGCGGGCGTCCCGACCTTTCACGGCGGTGGGATCGACCGGCGACGCACCCTGACGCGCTTGGCCTCGCTGGGACGCCCCGAGGTGGCCGAGGAGGTCAGCGTCTTCGGTCGTTGCACCCGCCGCGAGCTCACCCGGCTGGCCGGCCGGATCCACCAGCGCTTCCCCGTGCCCGCCTGCCGGCTGAGCTTCGCCAAGCTCGACGGGACCTGGCGCCTCTTCCACCTGGAGGCGGTGCCGCTCGAGAAGCTCGACGCCGAGCAGCGCCAGCAGCTCGTGACGGCGCTGCGCGCGGGCAAGCTCGCCCGGGAGAGCGCCGCGCCGAAGCCGACCGAGAGCCGCGGCTCCATCGCCGTCCTCTGGGATCCGGCCGATCCCTTCAAGCCTTCGGATCAGGCCACCCTCGAGCGGCTGGAGCGCGTGGCCGGCCGCCTCGGCATCCGGGTGGCCCGCATCGGCCTCGGCGACCTGGACCGAGTCTCCGAGCACGACGCGCTCTTCATCCGCTGCCTGACCGGCCCCGACCTGCCCGCGTTCCGCTTCGCGCAGCGCGCCGAGGCGCTCGGGATCCCGGTCATCGACGACACGCGCTCCATCCTCCGCTGCGGAAACAAGGTGTATCTGGCGGAGCTCTTGGCGCGCGCCGGCATTCCGACCCCGACCACGACCGTGGTGGTGGCGTCGAGCACCTACGCGGAGGTGGTGGCGGCGTTGGGCAGCCCTTTCGTGCTCAAGGTACCCGACGGCTCGTTCTCGACGGCGGTGTTCAAGGTGCCGTCCGAGGAGGCGTGGGACGCGACGGTGCCGGAGCTCGCCAGCGGCTCTCCGCTCCTGATCGCGCAGGCCTGGACGCCGACGGACTTCGACTGGCGCCTCGGCGTGCTCGACGGCCGGCCGCTCTACGCGTGCCGCTACTGGATGGTGCCGGGACACTGGCAGATCCGCGGCTCGGCCTCGGGCGGGACGGCGCGCGACGGCCGGGTCGAGGGCGTCCCGCTCGAGCGGGTGCCGGCGGCGGTCAAGCGCGTCGCCTGCCGGGCCGCGCGGCTGATCGGGGACGGGCTCTACGGCGTCGACGCGAAAGAGCTCCCGAGCGGTCCGGTGGTGATCGAAGTGAACGACAACCCGGACGTGAACCTCGACTACGAGGACCAGGCCGAGGGGGATCGCGTGTACGAAGAGCTCACCGCGTGGTTCCGAAAGCGCATCGAGCAGGAGCGTGTGCCCTCGCGCCGATCGCCCACCTCCGATGCGCCGGATCCGGCCCGGGCGCCGATTGGGAGATTGCCTCGCGACCTCGATCGGCGCGACTACCGCGCCTACGAGGTCTGCGGGATTGAGATCGAGTATGCGCTCGTCGACGAGCAGCTCGAGCCGCAGCACCTGGCCCCCGAGCTCTTGACCTCGCTCGCCGGCCATCCCACCTCCGAGGTCGAGATGGGCGTGGTCGGCTTCTCCAACGAGTTCTTCGATCACCTGATCGAGCTCAAGACGCAGGTGCCGCTGCGCAGCCTGGCCGAGACGGAACAGGTGCTCGCCGAAGGCGTGGCGCGGCTCGCTTCGCAGCTCCGGCGGATGGGCGCGCGGGCCTTGCCGACGTCGATGCACCCCTGGCTCGAGCCGAGCTGGGCCCGGCGCTGGACGCGATCGAGCCGGAGCGTCTACGACACCTACTCTCGCCTCTTCGACACGGCGACCCATGGCTGGGCGAACGTGCAGAGCTGCCAGGTGAACCTCCCGCTCGGTCGCGAGCACGAGGCGGTGGCGATGATGAACGCGTCGTCGCTGCTGATCCCCTACCTCCCCTCCGTCGCCGCCAGCTCGCCGATGTACGGCGGCGCGCTCCGACCGGCGGCGGACAACCGGTTGGCGTTCATCCTCGAGCACCAGTCGCGCCTCCCCGAGACGCAGGGGCAGATTGTTCCCGAGTACGTGGAGAGCCTGGCCGGCTATCGCCGCGACATCCTCAAGCCGATGTACGCGGCCGTCGACCGGCTGGAGGACGCCCGCACCATCCGGCACGAGTGGCTCAACGCGCGCGGCGCCGTGTTCAAGTTCTCGCGGCGCTCGATGGAGGTGCGCGTCGTCGACTCGCAGGAGTGCGTGAAGATGGACGTGGCCATCGCGGCGTTCGTGCGCGGTGCGCTCCACGATCTGAGCGCCGACCTGATCCGCGGCCGCTTGCCGCTGCCGGAGCACCGCTTGCTCGTCGAGGACTTCTCGACGTGCGTGCGGGACGGATCGCGAGCGCGGGTGTGGGCGCCCTCGTTCACCACGCTGAGCCGTGGCGAAGACGGACGCGTGGCCGTGTCCGAGCTGATCGAGCATCTGCTCGGGCGCGCCGCGCGCCGGCTCAAGCGTGGCGAGCAGTCGTACCTCGAGCTGGTCGCGCTGATCGCGGAGGGAGGCACGCTCTCGGAGCGTATCGCCGCCCGCCTCCGGCCCCACGCCGACGACCCGGAGGCGCTCCGCGAAGAGGCGAGGGCGCTCTACCTCGAGCTCGCCGATTGCCTGGCCGAGAACCGCGTGTGGGCCGGCCGCCGAAAGAGCCGTTGAACGAAAGCTGCGCCCCCGAGGCCCGTCTCACTCGAAGCGGAAGGCCACGCCGTCGCCGGCGTTGATCATCGGCAGCCCGACCAAGAGCGAGATGAGGATACCGACGCCCGCCACGATGAGCCCGGGGACCATATCGCGCGTGTTTGCCAAGAACACGCCGGTGCCCGCGGCGAGGCCGCCGAAGAGACTGAGCGCCCAGACGACCCAGCCCCCTGCGCGCAGGCCGCTGTGGTCCACGTAGTGTCCGAAGAGGGTGCCGGAGGCGGCGATCTCGACCACCGGTCCCGCCAGCGGTGCGCTGCCGTTCAGCGAGGCGGCGAAGCGGTACTGCCCGGGTGCGATCGAGAAATCGCAAGGCGCGGTGCAGACCCGGTCCCAGCGGGATGCCTGGGAGTGCACGGTGACCCAGCTCCCCGGGGCGCTGGCGGTCGCGGTCGCCGTGGCGCCCTCGTTGTGCAGCGTGAGCCGCTGGTCGGACGTGAACCGGATGTGCACGTCCTGCTGGTTGCTCACGCGGATGCCGGAGCTGACCGCCGTGGTCGGGGCGCCGGGTTGCAGCGTCGGCGCCTGCGCTGCGGGGCCGGCGTAGCGGACCGCGCCCCAGGGGATCTCGTCGACCTCGCCGGTCGGGAGCTGCACGACCACGCTCTGCCCGGGCTGGCTGCGCACGATGGTGCCGCGGATCATCCCGCCGTCGTGGGTCAGGACCAGATCCGGCACCGCGCCCGAGCCCGGCGTCGCGTGGTAGGCGGTGCTCGGCAGCGGGCTCGGCGCGGGAGCGGGGCTCGGCGGGAACGAGAAGACGGAGTCGTCAACGCCATCCGGGGCGGGCGGCGTGGGGGTGGTGTTCGCACCTCCTCCCGGCGTGCCGAGGCGACCGCCGAGTGACTGCGCGAGCGCGCTCGTCGGGCTCAGCGAGAGGAGAAGGCAAAACGTCTGGAGGAGAGCACGGCTGCGCATCGCGAGGATGGTACCGCGAAATTGCGCGATCCCTCCAAATGTCAATTCCCGTTGACACTGCTCTGCATCGGTCCGGAAATCGTCGCTTTTCGAGCCGGCAAATCACCCAGCTCGGGTGCACGCTTCGCGCGCGACGTCGTCCAGCGCGTCGGCGAATCGCGTCAGCGCGCCCGGCTCGTCCATCCATCGCTGGCACGCTTCGATCTCGATCCCGACGTAGCGCGGGGCCGGCAGCTGGTCGCGGAGCCAGCTCGTCAGCCCCTCGGGGGTGCCGGCGTAGGGCTCGTTGAGGCGGACGGTGAGCTGGCGCGTGGACAGCCCGCTCGCCAGCGCCTCGGCGATGCGGCGCTCGGGCCCGCGCGAGGGATCGAAGAGGACGCCCGCGTCGAACGCCCGGGCGGCGGGATTGAGCGTCGGGTCGAAGCTGTGGATGGACAGGTGAAGGCAGCCGCCGATCGCGGCCAGGCGTGCCGCATCCTCGCGGGCTGCGTTCCGGTAGGGCCGGTGGAAGCGCGCGATCCGCGCGGCCCGTTCGGGCTCGCTGAGCCGGACGTTTCCCGGCACTCGCACGCCATAGGTCTCGGCGAGGATGACGGCCGGGTTGCGCTCGCGGCGGTTGAGGTCGACCACCAGCCGGCTCTGCGCCCCGAGGTGGAGGGGCGCCTCAGCGCGCTCCGCGAGCCGCTCGGCGATGACCTTCGCGCCCCGGTCGTAGGAGATGTGCGAGCGCAGCGCTTCGGGCGAGAGGCCGAGATCGATCCCCGCCGGCACGTCAGGGCTCGCGTGCTCGCAGGTCACCAAGAGCTGCCAGGTGTGCACGCCCGACCCTGTCATGCGCCGGAGTTGGCGTCGAAGGAGCGATGTCGAAGGAGCCGCTCTCGAAGGAGCTGCTCTCGAAGCGGTCCGTCAGCCCCGGCGGTGGGGCCGGCGGCGCGCGCGCCGGACGGCGACCCGGGTCGGCGCGCGCAGCGCGGGCACGGCCATCGCAGTGCAGTGCACGGCCCCCGCGAGGCTCATCACCCCGTCGGCCGCGATCCCCACCACCCGCCGGCCCGGGAACGCCCGGGCGAACGCCTGAAGGGCCTCGTGCTGGTGGTGGCGGTCACGCCGAAACACGGGGACCAGCACGCTGTGGTTGGTGACCAGCACGTTGGTGTGGGTGCGGAAGATGCGGCGGTGATCGTTGGACGGCATCGGGATGCGCGTCACCGTGAACCCGGACTCGCGGAGCGCGCGAGCGGCACGGTTGAGCCGCCGGGAGTTCACCAGATCCTCCTCCGGGCGGTAGGCGCCCACGATGATGTGCGCGGGCCCGGTGATGTAGGCGAGGACGTCGACGTGTCCGGTCTCCTCGCCGAAGAGCGCGGGGACGATGGTCACCTGCTGGCAGCCGAAGTAGCGGCGCAGGAGGCGGCGCACGTCGGCCTCCGAGTACTCGTAGACCTCGTTGCGCACCAGCACGTCGTCGGTGACGACGCAGCGCCCCGCGCCGTCCGATTGGATGTGCCCGCCTTCCATCTCCAGCGCGGGCCGGCTCACCGGCAGCCCCTCGTGGGCGGCGAAGGACGCCGGGTAGCTGTCGTCGTTCTCGCGGTCCGCGTGATAGGGCAGGTCGATGACCCGGTAGCCGCCGTCCTGGGTGCGGACGAGCATCGGCCCGTAATCTCGGATCCACATGCTGTCGAGCATGTGCATGACGAAGTCGACCCGGCTCAGGTCCACGCCGTATCCGGCCAGGCTCTCCATGAGCAGGACCTGCTCTTCGGTGCTCTCGACGGCGATCAACGCCTTGGCATCGGCGGTGACCGTTCGCAGCACGCTCGCGAAGAAGCGGACGTAGTCCCAGTTGCCGGGGTGCCAGCCGAAGAGCACGCGCTCCACCGGCTCGTACTCGCCGGGGAGGCCGAGGACGTCGTCGGGGGCGTCCTCCTCCGGCTCTCGCCAGCCGGCCCACTCCTCCTCGTCGTCGAGGTCGTCGGAGCCCGTGTCCTCACCGGCGACCGTGGGCGCGGCGGGCGGTGCCGTGGGTCGCTCCGGCTCCATCGGGGCCCAGAGCCCGGAGGCACAGGAAGAGAGGACGAGAAGGGTCGGGGCGACGAGACTCGGAGCCCGACGGAAGGCAGGTGACAACTCGACGCCTCCGTGATGACGACGCCGAGACAGCAAAGGTCGTGCCCCCGTCCCTCGACGCCGCGGGCGGCCGAATGCTCCGTGCTCGGCGCCGCGAGTCGGGTACCGCTGTGCAGCCTCTGCGCGCCCGAGAGGGCAGAGTTTGCGCGTGAGCCTCAGATGTTCTTGAGGAAGAGCTCGGGGTCGCCGCCGAGGAGCACCACCTCCTCCAGCAGGCTCTCGAGCATCGCGGGCTGGCCCACCGCCACCACCGCCGCGTTGCGCAGGTCCGGCCGGCGCGCTCGCAGCGCGTCTTGGACGGTCGTCCCGCGAACCCCGCCGTCGGTCGGGCTCGAGAAATGCACCCGCACCTCCACGCCCGCTCGCCGCCAGCGCTCGATGTCCTCCCCGACGGCGACGTGATCGCCCGTGCGCACGCCGTGGTCGAGGCTGAGGATGCCGTAGCGCTCGCGCCTCATCAGCACCCACTCGAGCGCGGCGCGGATGGGCGCGATCCCGGTGCCGGTGGCGACGAAGTAGAGGTCGCGCCCTGCGGCGCGCTCGAGCTCGAAGCCTTCGCCCGCGGGCAGCGTCATCTCGATCGGCGTGCGGTCCTCGGACGCGGCCAGCGCGTCGGCCGCCTCGCCGCCGTCCGGGTTGCCGACGCGGACCAGGAAGCGGGCGCCGGGCTCTCCGGGCGCGGAGAACATCGCGAAGATGCCCTCCATGCCGGCCACCCGGATCTTGCAGAACTGACCGGGCTGCTCGTACGCGTTTCCGAACTCGGCGGGCGGGATGACCTCGACGAACGCTTGCCCCGTGGCTGCCCGTCGCGAACGGAGCAGGGTGGCCGGTGCCAGCGCCGTGAGCTCCGGCAGCCTCACAGGCGGACGTCGATGACGGCCTGACGGCGCAGCTCGGCGAGGAAGATCTCCTCCTGATGCGACATCGCCTCTTCCATCATCTGCTGATAGACCTGCATCCGCACCTGGTCGTACGGGTCCACGCCCTCCGCGCCCTGCTGCCGGTCGCGGAGCAGGAAGATCAAGAAGCCCGACGGACCGTGGATGGGCTGGCTGATCTCGCCGACCTCGAGCGCGAGGATCTCGTTCTCGATCGGCTCCGGGAACGAGCCCTGGCTGAGCCAGCCCAGGCTGCCGCCGCCGACCTCCGCCATGGCTTGCTCGAAGTCGTCCGTCGAGTGGATCGCGTCGCGGATCGCCTGCGCGCGCTGGCGGGCCGCGGCGACCTCGGTCGCGCTCGCGCTGCTCGGGATCTCGACGAAGATCTGCGCCACGTCGTAGCGGAGGGTTCGCCGCGAGCGGGCCACGGTCATGTCGTAACGCGCGCGGACCTGCTCTTCGGTGATGTTCACCCGGTTGCGGGCGTAGTTGTTGAGGACCTTGAGGCGCAGGAGCTGTCGCCGGACGTCGGCGCGGTACTGGTCGGGTGTGAACCCTTGCCCGCGGACGGCCGCCCAGAAGTCGTCGTCGCTCAGCCGGCTCTGGCCCTGCACGTTGGTGATGGCGCGGTCGATCTCGGCCCGCGTCACCGTCACCTGCATCCGGTCGGCCGCCTGGATGAAGAGCTCCTCCTGCACCATGCGATCGAGGAGCTGGTTGTAGAGCTCCTCCACGGCCGTCATGCGCTCGGCCTGCGTGGGCGCGGCCATGATCCGCGGCAGGAAAGGTGCGGCCCGGCGGCGCAGCTCCGAGAGGAAGATGGCGTCGTCGTTCACGACCGCGACCACCCGCTCGATGACCTCGGCGCGCGCCATCCGGCCGAAGCCCAGGATGCTCGCCGCCGCGATCCAGCACGCCACCGCCGCTTTCTTCATGGTGTTCCCCCGTGGCTCGCCCCGTTCCGCCCGGGCGGCAGAAGCGTCGACGGCGGCCCGATCTGCGGCCGCAGCACGGTCGGCGAGTCGCCCTCGGGTAGATCGAGGTGGATGTCGTCGAGCGCGTCGAGGTTCTCCTGCACGTCGGACTCGCTTCGCAGGCGCGTCAGCTCGCTCTCGATCGCGTCCTCGCGGCGCTGGCGCCAGAGGCGGTTGCGGATGGGCCGCTCGGCCTCTTCCAGAGACCGGTTCAGCGCCGCGCGCCGGCCGGTGAGCTTGATGATGTGGTAGCCGTCGCTCGTGTGGACGAGCTGCGGGTAGACGCCGCCGATGTGCTCGATCTCGAACGCAGCCTCCGCCACCGGGGCGGGGATCTCGGGCTCGTTCTCCAGGCGCTCGCTCGGCCGCGAGAAGAAGCGCAGGTCGCCGAAGCGCTCTCGGGTCGCCGGGTCGGTGTTGTGCTGCTCGGCGAGGCGGCGGTAGAGCGCGAGATTGCTCGGCGCGGCCAGGAGCTCGCTCAGCACGCGCTGCGCGGTGCGCCGGTCGCGGATGAGGATGTGGCTGGCGCGGAGCTGCTCGGGTGTGTGGAACTCGCTCGGGTGCCCGTCGTAGTAGGCGCGGACGTCCTCGGCGCTGATGGTCTCCGGCCCGCCCTGGGCGAAGCGCTCTTCCATGAAGCGCCGGATCATCATCTGCTTTCGGGAGCGCTCCACCTCCGGCAGCTGATCATAGCCGCGCCGGTGCGCCTCCCGGGCGAGCAGCTCGAAGCGGATCATCTGGTCGAGCAGCTCCCGCCGCCGCTCGGGGCTGTTGTAGCGGGTGCGGATGAACGAGCCCTTCGACGCGAGCTCCTCCGCGAACTGACCGGCGGTGATGCTCGTGTCGCCGATGACGGCGAGCGGCTCCGCGGCCTGCTCGGGCGTGAGCCCGTGGACGCGCGCCTCGTCGCTCGCGCTCGACGTGGCCGGCGTCGTGGTCGGCTGCGGGTCTTCGCCGCAGCCGCCTCCCACTGCCAGGGCGCCGCTCAGGGCAAACGTTGGGATCAGGAGGGAGGTGAGGCGTCGGCGCATCGTGTCGGGTGCTGCTAGCACAGCGGAAATTCCAGGGCAAGATGGGCTGACGGGCCTGTGAGCGGCTGCGTCGGGCATCGCCCGAGTACGCGGGGTTCCTTCCCCTCTGGGGCCTCGGACCCCACCGAAACGCTCTCCACGCGATCGTTCGACACCCGTCCCATAGTCCCTCCGTCCCGTTTGGGGTGCGAGCAACACGAGGCCTCCCATTCGCTCGGCGCTGGAGCCGCCCAGAGGCGGGGATGCGCTTCGGGCCGTCCGCCGCAGCCCATGGTCGAGGAGTGACCCTGTGACGGGGCCGGCCCCGAGGACACGCCGGATCGACCGGGCGTGCTCCTCCCGGGACGCGGACGCATACTCGCGCGGATGGTGCGCGTTTCGATCTCGCTCTCTGCCGCGCTGACCCTCCTGGCCTGCGGCGGCTCGACCCCTGGAACCGATGACGCCGGGGTCGACGCCGGACCGGCCGACGCCGGGCCCGGGGCCGCTCCCTGCCCGCGCGATGCCGGTGCGGCCGATGCCGGTGTGGCGCGCGGCCTCACCACCGTGTGTACCGACGCGCTGGTCCTCTCCGGGCTCGGCCTGCGCTGGGACGATGGATCGCATCGGATCTCCCAGTGGGGCGTCTTTCCCCGCGTCCCGATCGCCGGGTTGCCGGACGTCTGCCCACCGACCAGCGATTTCCGCAGCATCGTCCTGGTCTCGGAGCTCCAGGGCGGTCCCGAGACGCTGGGCAGCACGGCGCCGGGCGGCGAGGTCCTCGCGACCTATCACGCGGTGGGCGTGTTCGACGACGGCCCGATTGGCGCCGCCGACGGAGGCGTGTGGCAGGGGCTCGAGCTGGTCCGCGGACATACCAACGTCGACCTGGACGCCACGGGAGAGGCGACGGCACCGGCGCTCTTCGATCTGGCGCGAAACCAGATGGACGGCGCGCCGGCCGTGGTCGTGATCCTCGACGGCCTCGAGCTGCAGACGGATCTGCCGCAGGACAGCGGGTATCCGGCCGACTACGATCCCGCGAACGGCTACTCCACGCGGGGGATCGGCGCCTGGATCGACAACGTGGAGCGAACGGGCACCGACCTCCACTTCGAGGTGGGCGCGCGCTTCGCGCTCGGGACGCGGGATCGGCCCGCCATGAACGCCGCCGTGGCCGTGGCGCGGACCCGCGCGGTCGTGCACTACGCCGTCGTCGCGCTGCCGGTGGAGCCGGCTCACGGCACGGTCGGCTACCGCGTCCAGAGCCAGGCGAGCGACGATCCGACCCGCTCGGTGTGCCGCCCCGACGCGAGCACGACCGCGCTGAGCATCGCCGGCCAGCCCGGTCTGCAGGGCGCGCCCGCGCTCACCTCCTTCCGCCTCTCGCTCTTCCCGGACCAGGACGGAGTGGGTGAGGACGTTCGCGAGCTCTCCTTGCGGGTGACCCACTTCCAGCTCGACGCGAGCGGCCAGGCCACGATGCAGGTGGAGGGCTACGCCAGCAACGACGCGCCGCCGCCGCCCACGCTGGGGATGGACTACCGGGTCGACGCGGACGTGGCGCTCTTGCAGTGGAACGGTAGCGCCGATGCGGCGGAGCTGGTGATGCAGGCGCCGGTGACGGTCGGGCGGAGCGAGACGATGCTCCCGCTGACACCGAACTGAACGTCCGGTGCCTCCATGAGCTGGTTTCGGCGTCTTGTGATGGTGCGCACGCTGGAGTACCCTGGCTCGTGGGTGTCTCCGGCATGACCACGGGAACCCGTGAGAACACGGCTCCCGATTCGGGGGCGCAGGCGAGTCCGGCGAAAGACGACGCGTACGTCGATCGCCTGGCGGATCGCATCAGCGCCAACCACGATCTCCCGGAGCATGCGGCGTCGCCGACCGGGCCCGCCGCCTCGCAGTTCCCCGCCATGCACGAGTCGAGCGACGTTCACACCTTGCCGAACTCGAGCGACGAGGACGAGGCGCTCGACGTCCCGCCGCCGCCGCCCGAGGGCAATTCGGGGGACGCGTTCGCGGAGTTCGAGGACGAGATCGAGGGCGAGAACACCCGCATCGACGACAGCCAGCTGCTGGCCGAGCAGAGCACGGCGATCATCGAGGACGTGCCGGTCCAACCCTTCTTGGGGGTGGAGCGCGGCAACGACGAGGGCCGCGAGTTCGTGCTCCAGGAGGGCGAGAACGGGGTCGGCCGCGGCATCGACAACGACGTGATCCTCGCCGACGTGGCGGTCTCGCGGCGCCACCTCATCGTCATCCGCGAGGGCGACGTGCTGCGCCTCAGGGATCTCGGCAGCGGCAACGGGACGCAGGTCAACGGAAAGAAGGTCTCGAACGTCGTCTTGACCGAAGGCGACCGGATCGAGCTCGGCGAGACGGTGCTCGTCGTCCGCACGCCGGGCGGGGTGCGGCTGCCCGACGCCGAAGGCACCGATGAGAACCACGTCGGCCTCTCGCTCCCACCGCCGGCGCCCTTCACGACGCCCTCCGATCCGATGCACATCCCGCAGGGGCCGGGCTACCAGCCAGAGCTCACCCCGTCCGGGACCGCGACCGACGACCTGGAGCGCGCCAGGCCCGTCAAGAACGCGGTGGTGCTGCCCAAGCCGATCTTCATCGCCATCCTCTTCGGCGGCTCGCTCCTCCTCGCGATGCTGGGCGCCGCGGTGGCGATCCTGCTCATCCGCGCGTCGACCGGATCGGACGACGAGGTCACCCGTGAGCTGCCCTCCGCGGATGCCGCCCCCTTCGATCAGGGCGTCCAGGCGTATCGTGCCCATCGATGGGACGAGGCCGAGGCGGCTTTCCGAGAAGCGGTCGCCGCAGGTGACGAGCCGCGGGCGAACGACTACCTGGCCCGGACCCGGCAGGCGCGCGAGCACCAGCAGTACGTCGATACGGCGCGAGCGGCCCTCGAGCGGGGTGATCCCAACGCCGTCCTGACCCAGACCGCGTCGGTGCCGCCGGACAGCCCGCTCGCCACCGAAGCGGCGGCCCTTCGAGAGCGCGCGCAGGCCCGGCAGGTGACCCGCTACCTCTCGGCGGCGCGGGAAGCGCACGCGGCCGGAAACGAGCAGAGCGCGGAGGAGCAGCTGGCGCTCGCGCACAGCATCGCCCCGGACAACGACGAGGTCCGCGCGCTGACGGCCGAGCTCCACGGTGCCGGGCACGAGGCCGGGGACGGGACCGACGAAGCAGAAGCGGCGGAGGAGGACGCGAGCGAGGACGCCCAGGCAGGGGGCGACGAGAGCGAGGGCGACGATGCCGAGGGCGACGAGAACGGGGGCGATGCCACGCCGGGCGGCCGTCGTTCGCGCCGCCCAGGGCGCGCTCGCGCTTCGAACCGCGTCTCGACGCAGGACATCATCACGGCGTACCTCGCCGGCCACTTCGACCAGGCCGCGCGTCTCGCTCATGCCGCTGCGGGGCACGCCCGCGGCGCGGAGCACCGTCGGCTCGACCAGCTCGCCGGCAACATCGAACGCTTCGGCCGCCTCTACGGACGCGCCCGCGCCGCCCATTTCGGCCCCTCGGTGCGGTCGCAGATGGAGCAGGCCATCTCGCTCGACCGGCACATCGCCCGCGCGTCCCGGTACCGCGACAGCATGCGCGGCCCCGTGGTCGACGCCTATCTGCAGGACGCCCAGCGCCGGCGCAGCCAGCCCGCCGATGCGTGCTCCAGCGTCCGGCACGCTCTCGCGGTCGACGCGAACAACGTGCGCGCCCGGCAGATGGGCGCGAGCTGCGAGACCCGCGCGAGGTCGATGATGAGCCAGGCCGCGCACGCACCGGCCAGTCGCGCGATGTCGATCTACGGCGACGTCTTGTTGATGGTCCCGCGGAGCAGCCCGCTGGCGCGCGACGCGACCGAGCGGCTTCGTGCGCTGCGGCGTCGCCGCGTGGTCGACGAAGACGAGTGAGCGCCGCCGGCGGGGGCGATGCGTGCGGCGAATGCGTCCATCTGCGCGCTCCCGGCGTCGGTGACAGAGGGCAATCGTCGAGGCCGGGAAGAGTCCGCGCATCGACCTGGTTGACAGCAGGCCCACGTCGAAGCGAGGATGACGCCGCTCGAACCCGCTCGGAGGCTCTCGGATGACCGAGAAGCAGCACGACCTTTCGGACAAGACCATCCTGGTAGCCGACGACGATGTCGAGATCCTCGGCCTCATCACGCGTCACCTTCGCACCCTGGGCGTGCGCCTGCTCGAGGCGTCGGACGGGGAAGAAGCGCTGAAGCTGGTGCGCCGCGAGAAGCCCGACCTCGTCATCCTCGACGTGATGATGCCCGGCATGACCGGCTGGGAAGTCTGCCGGGCGATCCGTGAGGACGACGGTTTGGCCAAGACCGGCGTCATCATGCTCACCGGCATCGGTGAGCGCTTGAACGAGATGACCTCGCCGCTCTACGGAGCCGACGAGTACCTCGACAAGCCCTTCGAGTTCCGCGAGCTGGACGGGCGCATCCAGCGCGTTCTCTCGCGCGACGAGTAGCGGCGTCCGACTCGCGGCTCGCGCGAATCTGGCTCGCGGCGCGGCCAGGCGCACCTCCTTGCGCGCGATCCCGTCGTGTCGAGCGAGCTGCGGCGGGGCCCGAGATCGCCCGCCAGGCGCCCGTCTGCGGCGAACGACCGGCACGCTGCCTCTGATTGATCGCGGAGGCGCCGCTCCCGATGGCGCTCGGAGCGTCGCGATCGAGACGGGTCCAGCCTCGAGGCGCCGTCGCGCGGCGCGGCGAGCGGATGGGCTCGGCGCGAGCGTCGCGATCGGGGTCCAGCCTCGAGGCGTCGTCACGCGGCGCGGCGAGCGGATGGGCTCGGATCCACGGGGGCGTGACGTGAGAGGGTTCTCAGCCGTCGCCCTCGGGGTGGACGAGACCCACGGCGCCCGACTCGACCCAGCCTTCGCCCACGCTGGGGACGCGGACGCGGACCCAGCCGCGGTCGTGATCGAGGACCCACGCGCGCTGTCCCTCGAGCGCGCGGTGCCGCTCCACCGCGTGGCCGTCGGGACCTTCGCGCAGCGGCGTCCCGTCGTGGAGCACCACCGCCGGATCGCCGTCGTCGAGCCAGCCGCTGGTCATCGCCAGGCCGGCGCCGCTCACCCCGAGCCCCAGCGCCGCCAACGCCGCGCCGATGCCGAGCCCGAGCCGCACGCTCTCCTTGCGGACGAAGAAGAGCGCCGCGAGGGCGAAGAAGAGCGCGAGCTCGAACGCGAGGGCCAGCACGCCCAGCACGCTCGAGGAGATGCCGCCGAAGAGCGCCTCGCCGACGGGCGGGCCGGCGTCGACCTCGGCCTCCCCGCGCGCTGCGGCCCGTCGCCGCCCGAGCGCCGAGCGAACCTCGTCGAGCGCGTGTGCGGCATCCGGGTCGCCCGGCCGGAGCCAGAGCGCGCGCTCGAATTGCTGCACCGCGGCGCCGTAGTGGTGGAGCTTGGCCTCCGCTGCGCCGTAGTCGTAGGCGACGTCGGCGTCGACCACGCCGGCCTCGGTGAGCTGACCGTAGCCGCGGGCCGCCTCCTCGTAGTCGCCGCGGAAGTAGGCGGCGTTGGCCGCGTCGAAGACCTCGCGCAGGGAGTCGGCGCGGGCGGGGGCCGCGCCGAGGAGCGCGAGCAGAGCGATCAGGAGCGCGAGGGACGGCGCGCGCATCACGCGTTCTCCTCTTCGGCGTTCGGCGTGAAGCGATCCAGCTCGGCCAGGAGGCCGCGCGTGCGCTCGAGGCAGCTGCGCATCTCCTCGCTGCGGATGCCCGCCGCGCTGAAGCGCGCGAAGTCGCAGCCCTCCAGCTCGTCGACCACGCGATCGGAGAGCGCCTCGGCCATGCCCCGCCCGACCAGGAGACGCCGCAGCTCGGGGTGGGTCAGGCTGCCGACCGCGCGGGCCAGCTTCGCCTCCAGCACATCCTTGAGCGCGATCGCCACCGTGGCGTAGAACTCCCGCGGCTCCTCCGCGTCGGCGTGCTTGGCCGCCGCCGCCAGCTTCCGCTTGGCGTCGCGCGACGCTCGCCGCGGCGCCGGCGTGTCACCCCGGTTCGCGGCCCGCCGCCGCGCGATCCGGATCCCCAGCGCGCCCAGCAGCGCCAGCGGTCCGAAGGCGAAGCTCCACGCGAACGCGGGCGAGTCGATCAGAGTGGTGCGGCTGCGGGCCAGATCGCTGCGGGTGTGGATCGGCGAGAGCGCCGGTTCCTCGTCGCCGCTCTCGCCCTCCGTGTGCGCGGGGGCCTGGTCCGTCGCGCCGCCGCTCGCCACCGGGTTGCCGGCCGCCACCAGCCGCAAGGCCGGCGTGCGGGCGACGGCGTAGGTCCCCGTCCGCGGATCGAAGACCGGCACCTCGAAGGGGCCGAGCGCATAGGTGCCGGCCCGCTCGGGCACGACCAGCCACTGCAAGCGCCGCGTCCCGCCGACCACGTCGTTCGAGGTGCTGACCTCATCGTCGATCTCGGGCTGCAGCACCTGCAGGCCGTCCGCGTGCGGCCCGGGCACGCTCACTTGCTGCATCTGGCCGTTGCCGCGGGCGGTGACGGTGAGCGTGACGGCGTCGCCGGTGGCGACCTGCGTCCGAATCGAGCTCGGCCGTGAGCGAGAGCGTCCCCACGTGCACCTCGCCCGCCGGGCGGTGCTCGGCGGGCAGCGCCCGCGCCTCGACCGTGACCGGGACGCCGCCGAGGTTCAGCGGGCCGCGCGGCGCGCCGAAGATCGAGCCGAAGATGCCGCCTTGGCTCACCGTCGCTCCGGTCGGGCCGATGGTCAGCTCGCCCGCCCGGAGCGGGAACGCCGCCAGGCGGCGGAGCACGTAGACGTAGAAGCGCTGGCCCCGCACCTCTTGCATCCGCCCTTCCAAGGAGCGCGATGGAGGGAGGAGATCCTGCACCCAGAACCCGTCGGTGGTCGGCTCCTGGGTGATCTGGAGGTTCCCCTGCACCGGCTGCGGCGCGTAGAGGTAGACGGTGACGGTGACCTGCTGGCCGACGTAGGGGTCGGCGTGGTCGATGACGGTGCGGACGAAGCCGTTCGGATCGAAGGTCGCGCCGTCGATGGCCGCGCCCGGCGGTGGGTTGGTGGTGGAAGGGTCGGGCTGAGCGCCGGGCCCCACCTGCGTCACCGGCCCGCCGCTGCCGACCTCCAGCGTGATCGGGTTGCTCTCGAAGCGCTGGCCCTGGGCCACCACGGTCGCCGGCGCGATCTGATAGGTGCCGGCCTGGCGCGCGCGGAGCGTGAGCCGATGCACGGTGGTCGACTGCACCAGCCGCGTGCGGTTGCCGAACCCGAAGCTGAACTGGACGGGGTTCGAGACCTGGCGGCCGATGACGTCGAAGGGCGTGAGATCGGGCAGCTCGACCTGCGCGTTGGCGGCGCCGGTCACCTCGGCGCGCACCTCGAGCTGGAAGGCTTGGCCGACCTCGACGTGGCCGGGCCCGCGCATCGACACGTTGGCGCTGACCTGCTGGGCGGCAGCGGGCGCGGTGAGGATCAGACCGAGCGCGAGGGCGCCGGCGAGGCGAAGGAGCGCCCGCCTCACCAGTCCTGCTCCACCCGCCGGTTCTCTTGGGTCGCGCGGACCCGGGCGCGGTGCCGCTCGAGGTTGTCCTCGCCCTGCTCGAGCGCGTCGAGGACCCGGCGGCTCTCGGGCGAGAGGCCGTCTTCCGTCCCGCGCGAAGGCGGCGGCTGCTGCTCTGCGTCCTGGCCCTGCTGGTCGGAGCCGTCCTCGTCCTGCGAGCCCTGATCCTGCGAGCGCTCCTCGTCGTCGCTCGACTGATCGCCCTGGCTCTGCTGGTCCTGCTGGTCCTGGTTCTGCTGGTCCTGGTTCTGCTGGTCCTGGTTCTGCTGGTCCTGGTTCTGCTGGTCCTGGTTCTGCTGGTCCTGGTCCTCTGCTGGTCCTGGTCCTGGTTCTGCTGATCCTGGTCCTGGTTCTGCTGATCCTGGTCCTGCTGGTCCTGGTCCTGGTTCTGCTGATCCTGGTTCTGCTGATCCTGGTCCTGCTGATCCTGGTCCTGGTTCTGCTGGTCCTGCTGCTCTTGCTGCTCCTCCTGCTCGCGGATGCGGCGGAGGGCCAGCTCCAGGTTCCAGCCGGCGTCGTCGTTGCCGGGCCTCAGGCGCAACGACTCGCGGAAGGCGTCGGCCGCCTCGCGGAACATGCGCTGTGCTTCCTCGTGGTCCTCCTCCTGCGCGGCCGCGTCGGCCTGCCGGTAGAACGCCAGCCCGAGATCGTAGAACGCGTCCGCCCGCACGTCGGCCGGCGCCGGCGGCTCGGTGGCCACCAGGAACGCTTCCCGCGCTCGATCGAGCTCGCCCGCGTCCAGCAGCGCCAGCCCGCGGTCGAGGTGGACCTCGCCCCGGTTCGGAAGCGCGCGCGCCGCCTGATCGTAGTGCGGCAGCGCCCCCTGCGCGTCGTCCGCCGCCATCCGCGCGTTGCCCGCCTCCACGTCCTCGTTCTGGACGAGGAAGGGATCCCAAGCCTGCGCCCGCGGCGCGACCGTCCACGCCAGCGAAGCGACCGAGATCGCCATGGCGATGCGCGAGAGCCCCCTCATTCGCTCCCCTCCACCCGACGCCTCCGCCGTGGCGGCGGGGCTGCACGCCTGCGCCGCCGCCCGATCCACGCCTCCGGCAGGAGCCCTTCCAGCACCAGGAGCAAGAACGCCGGCAGGAGCGCCAACGCGTAGCGCGCCTCGTGGATGGTCACCCGGCGCGCCTCGTTCTCGTGCTGCTGCATCTGGGCCAGCTCGGCGCGGATGCGGTCGACCCCGACCTGCCCGCGACCGGCCGCAAAGTAGCGCCCGTGCGTGATCTCCGCGATCTGCCGGAGCTGCTCCTCGTTCTCTTCCGTCAGCGCCGTGGTGACGACCTGATCGTTCTCGTCGCGCAGGTAGCCCGTCCACGTGCCGTCCGGCGCGTAGGTCGGGATGGGCTCGCCGGTGCGGGAGCCGATGCCGACCGTGATCACGCGGATGCCCGCCTCTTCCAGCTCACGCGCGGCGGCCAGCGGATCGCCCTCGTGATCCTCGCCGTCGGTCATCAGGATCACCACCCGCGAGCGCTGCTGCTCGTCGGGCTCGGCCCGGCTGTGCTGATCGGCGCGCTCCATCAGTCGCTTGGCCGCGACCAACGCCCGCGCGACCGCGGTCCCGCCGACCGGCATGTCGTAGGGCCCGAGATCGCGGAAGAAGAGCGAGAGCGCCCGATAGTCGGTGGTCATCGGGAACTCGATCGACTCGCCCGCGAACGCCACGATGCCCACCCGATCGCCGTCGAGCTCGCCCATCAGCCGGGTCAGCTCCGCCTTGGCGCGCTCGATGCGGCTGGGCCGGACGTCGCGGGCCAGCATGCTCTTCGAGAAGTCGAGCGCGACCACGATGTCGATGCCGCGCTTGTGCAGGATGCGCGTCCGCGTGCCGAGCTGCGGTCCGGCCAGCGCCACCAGCGCGAACGCCAGCGCCAGCACCCAGAGCACCGCGCGGGTGGCGCGCCAGGGGCCCGAGCGCCCGGCCGTCAGCATCCGCGCGACCTCCGGGTTGCCGAAGCGCGTAGTCGCCCGCTGCCTCAGCCACCAGGCCAGGATCGGCACGCCGGCCAGCACCGGCACCAGCAGGAGGAGCCACAGGTAATCCGGGTGCTGCCAGCTCACGGCCACCTCCGGAGCAAGAGCGCGCCGGCCAGCATCTCGAGCACCAGGAGCACCACCGCCGGCCACAGGAACGCGGGGTAGAGCTCGCCGTAGACGCGGCCGTTGTCCTCGATCTTGCTCCGCTCGAGGCTGTCGAGGATCTGGTGGAAGCTCCGCTCGAGCCCCTGCCGGTCGCTGACCTGGAAGTACTCGCCGCCGGTCGTCTCGGCCATGTCGCGGAGCAGCTCGGGGTTGATCGGGAAGTTGCCGCGGTCCCACACCGGGCGGCCGAACATGTCGGTGCCCTGCTGGACGCGGGCGTCGCCCGACTGACCCATCAGCACGGTGTAGATCTTGACCCCCTCGCGGTTCTCGCGGGCGTCCGGATCGGTCTCGGTGCGGTTGCGCGGGTGGGGGAGGGTGCGGGCGATGTCGGCCGCCTGCTGGGGCGAGACGTTGCCGCTGTTGCTGTCACCGTCGGTGAGCAGGATGATGACGCGGCTCTCGGCCTCGCTGTCGCGGAGGCGGTTGAGCGCCGTGCCCACCGCGTTGCCGATCGCCGTCCCCCGCCCGTCGATCATGTTGAGCGAGAGCTCGGAGATGGCGGAGCGCAGGGCCTGCTTGTCGGTGGTCAGCGGCATCAGGGTGTAGGCGTCCCGTCCGAAGACCACCGCGCCGACGCGATCGTTGGGCCGGCGGCGGATGAAGTCGTCCACCACCTCCTTGCTGGCCTCGAAGCGGTTGGGCTGGATGTCCGCCGCCTGCATCGAGAGCGAGAGATCGAGCGCGAGGACGATGTCGATGCCCTCCACCTCGGCCGAGTCGCGGGCGTGGATGCTCTGCGGGCCCATCAGCGCGCAGGCCAGCAGCAGGACCGCCACCACGCGGGCACCGGTCGGCAGGTGCCGGAGCCAGGTGCGCCAGCCGCGCCGGCCGAGCACGGCCAGATCGTGCACCCGCGAGAGCTTGAGCCGCGGCGCGCGCTTGTCCTGAAGCCAGCCGCGGGCGATCAGCACCAGGAGGCCGGCCGGCAAGAGCAGGGCGGCCCACTCGCGCTCGAAGCGGAAGCTGCCGTCGGCGAGGGGCACTTCGAAGTAGGCCTCGATCAACCACACGACCACGTAGACGGTCGGGATGGCGAACACGAGGGTCCACACGAGCGGCAGGAGCCACGAGACGACGCGCTTCACGGCTCGTCCTCCTCGTCGCCGCGGCTCACGGGCGTGTCCGGGGACGCGAAGCCCGGATTGGTGGCGCGCCCTTCGGGCCAGTCGACGGGCTCGAACCCGCGGCGGGTGATGCGCACGGGGCGCTCGAAGATCGGATGCGGGTCGGCGCGGTGCGCCCGACCGAGGCGGGCGAGCTCGGCGTGGGTGGAGGGCTCGGACTCGCGCATCACGATCAGGCCCTCGCCGCGGAGCGGGTAGGCCAGCCAGGTCTCGCCGGCCGGCACCAGGTCGGGCAGCGCGAGCACGGCCGCGCCGTCGGCGTCGTCGAGCAGGGCCGGCTCGACGCTCGGCGCGAACCCCGGTGGGATGGCGCGGCGCAGGTTGGCCAGCGCCCGCTCGTGCAGCCCGCCGCGGGTGAGGCCGAGCTCGGCGAGCGCGCGGGAGGCGATCGGATCGCCGTCGCCGGCGGCGTAGCGGACGGGCCGCTCCAGCCCCGTGACCCAGCGCAGCAGCGCGCCCGCGGCCGGCGCGTCCTTCGGCTGGAAGGCGGGCAGCACGCGTCCCAGCGTGGCCTCGGCGGAAGCGCCCGGCGGCGTGGCGGCGGTCTGCCCGTCCCTGGCCGCGCCCGTCGCGGAGTCGGCGGCAGCGCCTTCCTCGCTCGCAGCCGGGGTGCTCGCTCCGGTGCCGGTGCCGGTCTTGCTCGCGGGCCGAGCGCTCG
The DNA here is from genome assembly GCA_963832725.1 of uncultured Pseudomonadota bacterium. Lineage (GTDB taxonomy): Bacteria > Myxococcota_A > Polyangia > Polyangiales > Sandaracinaceae > JAEZBP01. The sequence continues at coordinate 848,318 of CAWHVG010000001.1, read as the reverse complement.
CGGTCGCGCTGTTCGCTGGGCCGCCGGAGCGGGAGCTCGCGGCGGCGCTCGTGGGCTCGCCTTCGGAGCCGGTCGCGGTGGCGCTGGTCGCAGCTGCCCCGCCACCGCCGGTCGCTTCCCGGCTCGCCGCTCCGTCGGTGGCCGCGGGCTCTGGAGCCTGCGAGCCCTTCGCCGCCCCCTTCGAAGCGGCGCTGTCGGTCGCGGAGCGTGTCGTCCGCTCGGTCGCGCCGAGGGAGGTGGCGCCCTCGTCGCGGGCTTGCGTCGTGCCCGCGGCGGTCGGAGCGACGCCGGTGCGCTCGGAGCGAGTCGCCGCGCCGGTCTCGTGGGAGCCGCTCCTGCGGAGCGCCTCGACGGCGGCGGCTCGGTCCCACTCGACCGGGCCGGTGTGGGCGCGTCCGGCGAGGGCGTCGTCGGGCTCTTCGGGGGTCGCGACCGCCGGCCGATCCCACTCCACCGGTCCGGTGCGCGCCCGTCGACGCGGCTCGCCGCTCCGGCCAGCACCGCTGGACGCCTCGCCGCTGGATACCTCGCTGCCGGCTCGGGCGGGATCTGCGTTCGCGGCGCCGCGATTCGGGTCGCGCCCACCGCTCGGGCTGCGGTCTCCTTCGCGGCCGCCGGCGGAGCTCTCGCGGCTCGCCTCTCCACCGGCGCTCGCGGAGGTGTCGCGGGTCGTCTCCGTGGAGGTGCTCCCGTCTCCACCCTCGCCGGTGCTCGCAGCGGCGCCGGAGATTGCGTCTCCGCCGTCGCCCGCGGTCGCCGTCGCGCTCGCGTCGGCACTGGGGCTCGCGTCGCTGGGGCTCGCGTCGGCGGTGCTCGCGTCGGCGGTGCTCGCTCGCTGCGGCTCGCGTCGGCGGTGCTCGCGTCGGCGGTGCTCGCGTCGGCGGTGCTCGCGTCGGCGGTGCTCGCGTCGGCGGTGCTCGCGTCGCTCGCCTCGACTTCGCCGCCTGCGTCCCCGAGCGGGCGTCCCTCTTGGATCCGCACTCCATCGGCGTCGATGACGCTGCGCTTGGCGCTCCGGCCGCGGCGCGCCGCGTCGCGCGGGCTCTCGTGCAGGTGCTCGATCACCAGCCGCGCGTGCCGGCCGTCGGGGAGCGGGATGGTCGCCAGCTCGCTCGCCAGCCGTGCGTGCAGCCGCCGGAGCGCGTCGTTCGCGTTGCCGCTCGGCGGGAGCTTCGCGCTCAGCGTCACCCGCAGCGTCCCCTCGAAGCTCGGATCGGCCGCCGCGTCGCTGAACGCCGGCCCGACCGCCGCTCGGATGGCCCGCTCGGCCTCTTCCAGCGTGTAGGCGGAGATGGGCAGCACCACCTCGCCCTCGGTCGTGACGATGCGCGCGCTCGCTTTGTCGCTCGCCGGCCGCGCGCTCGGCTTGGCGCTCGGTCGCGGCGTGGTGGCGCGCACGATGCGCGTCGCGCCCTCGAGCATGCGATCGCACTGCTCCTCGTCCGGCACCGCCCGCGCGAACTTCACCAGATCGCTGTCGGCGAGCAGGGCGGTGATCTCGCGCAGCTTCACGCCGCGCAGCTTCACCTTGCGGAGGCGCGTCAGCACCTCGTCGGTGGTGCTCTCCAGGCCGTTGAAGTCGTAGCGCTGGCCGAGGTAGTGGCGGAGCACGTCGCTGACGCGGTCGACCAGATCGGCCTGCTGGCCGTCGGCGATGAGTCCGACCTTCTGCCGCGAGAGGGCGGAGAGCTCCTCCAGCGCGACCTCCCACGGCGGGCGCGGCGGGGGCGGCGGCGCGGCCTCTTTGACACGGCGGCCCCACCAGCGCGCGGCCAGGAACCCGAGCAGCGCGGTCAGGAGGAGCGCTCCGAACACGCCGAGCGACCACGCCAGCGTGTAGTCCTTCTCCATGACCGCCACCGGCTCGGTCGGCGGCCGCGGCTCGGCGTCGGGCTCGTTGGCGATGTGCGAGCCGACCTCGATGGTGCGCGGCTCGGTGGTGACGGTGGCCATGTCGCCGTCACGGGTGACGACGCGCAGGCGAATGGCCGGCAGCTCCTGCTCGCCCGGCTCGAGCGCGAGGAGATTCGAGCTCGAAGCGGAAGCGGCGCTTCCGGCCGTCGTCGATGGGCTGGTCCTGATAGCGGTGGTCGTGCAGCTCGAAGGTGCCGAGCTCCTGCTCGGGCACGGTGACGTCGTCGCCCTCCGGCACCACCGCCGTGACCACGACGTGCACCAGATCGCCGGTCATCACGCCGCCGCCGGTGTCGACCTCCAGGCTCAGCTCCGGCTGGTGCCCCTCGGGCAGCTCGGCGCCCGGCGGGGCCTCGTCGGGATCGGCGGCCAGCCCGTCGTCGGCGCTCCCGCTCTCCCCGTGGGCCGGCTCGGCGCCGTCGGTAAGCGTGTCGGTGCCGGCGGCGGTCGCGGCGCCGTCTGCGACCGCGTCCTCGTCACCGGCGGCCGCTCCGCCGCCGCCTGGAGCCGTCTCTGCGCCGTCCGCAGCCGAGCCGCCAGCGCCTGTAGCCGAGCCGCCAGGGCCTGTAGCCGAGCCGCCAGCGCCTGGAGCCGAGCCGCCAACGCCTGTAGCCGAGCCGGCCGCGCCTGGAGCCGTTCCGCCAACGCCTGTGGTCGTCGGAGCAGCGCCTGTAGCCGAGCCGGCAGCGCCTGGAGCCGTTCCGCCAACGCCTGTAGTCGTCGGAGCAGGGCCTGTAGCCGAGCCGGGAGCGCCTGTAGTCGAGCCGGGAGCGCCTGTAGTCGTCGGGGCAGCGCGTGTAGCCGGGCCGGGAGCGCCTGTAGTCGAGCCGGGAGCGCCTGTAGTCGTCGGGGCAGCGCCTGTAGTCGAGCCGGGAGCGCCTGTAGTCGTCGGGGCAGCGCCTGTAGCCGAGCCGGGAGCGCCTGTAGTCGAGCCGGGAGCGCCTGTAGTCGAGCCGGGAGCGCCTGTAGTCGTCGGGGCAGCGCGTGTAGCCGAGCCGGCAGCGCGTGTAGTCGAGCCGGCAGCGCGTGTAGCCGAGCCGGCAGCGCGTGTAGCCGAGCCGGAGCCGTGTGTAGTCGTTCCGGGCGCGTGTGTAGTGGTCCCGGCGCCGTGTGTAGTGGTCCCGGCGCCGTGTGTAGTGGTCCCGGCGCCGTGTGTAGTGGTCCCGGAGCCGTGTGTAGTGGTTCCGGAGCCGCCGGGAGTCGTGCCCGAGCCGCCCGTGCTGTCTTGGGCATGCGCGGCCGTGGCCCCGAGGGCGACCAGCATCGCGATCAGGATGGCGGCGCGCCTCATCCGTACCCCTTCATCCGCCGCTGCCGGCGCCGGAAGAGATCGCTCAGCGGCCGCACGTAGTCGCGATCGGTCTGGACCGTGATGTGGTCCATCGACAGCCGCCGGAAGAGCTCCTCGCGTTGCTGCTTCTGGCGCGCGACGCGCTTCTCGTACGCCTGCCGGACGTGCCGGTCGGAGGTGTCGATCTCGATCAGCTCGCCCGTCTCGAGATCCTCGAAGAGCGCCAGCCCTACGTCGGGCAGCTCCTCCTCGCGCGGGTCGACCACCTGGATCGGGATCAGATCGTGGCGCGCCGACGCCACCCGGAGCGCCTTGTCGTAGCCGTCGGCGATGAAGTCGCTGACCAAGAACGCCACCGAGCGCCGCCGGGCCACGTGCCCGAGGAGATCGAGCGCCGCCGTCAGATCCGTCCCCTCGCCGAGCGGCCGGGCGTTGAGGATCTCCGTGACGACGCGCATCACGTGCCCCTTGCCCTTCTTGGGGGGCACGAACTTCTCGACCCGATCGGTGAAGAGCACCAGCCCCACCCGGTCGTTGTTCTTGATGGCGCTGAACGCGAGCAGCGCGGCCACCTCGGCCACGGTCTCGACCTTGGGCCGCTGCACCGAGCCGAAGCGCTCCGAGCCCGAGAGATCGACGAGGAGCATCACCGTCATCTCGCGCTCTTCGGTGAAGACCTTCACGTAGGTCTCGTTCATGCGCGCGGAGACGTTCCAGTCGATGAAGCGGACGTCGTCGCCCGGCTGGTACTGGCGCACCTCGCTGAACGCCATACCGCGCCCCTTGAACACCGAGTGGTACCCTCCCGCGAGCTGGTCGTTGGCCAGCTTGGAGGTCCGGATCTCGATCTTCCGGAGCTTCTTGATGAGCTCTCTCGGGATCATGGCGAGAGACGGTCCGGGCTACGGGACTTCGACCGTGTCGAAGACGCGGCGGACGATGTGCTCGGCGGTGATCTCTTCGGCCTCCGCTTCGTAGGTGAGGATGATGCGGTGGCGGAGCACGTCCGGGCCGATCGCCTTCACGTCCTCGGGCGTGACGTAGCCGCGGTGCTTGATGAAGGCGTGGGCGCGGGCCGCCAGGTTCAAGGCGATGGACGCGCGGGGCGAGGCGCCGTGGGCCACCATGTCGGTGCAGATCCTTCATGCCGGCCTTGCGGGGATCGCGCGTCGCCACGACCACGTCGATGATGTAGTCGTTGATCTTCTCGTCGACGATGATGTGCCCGATGGCATCGCGGGCGGCGAGGATGTGCTCGGGCTGGGTGACGGCGGAGACGTGCAAGGCCTCGTCGTCGCCCGATTCGGGCTTGCGCAGGCCCAGATCCTTGAGCTTGGCGAGGGTCATGCGCTTCATGATCTCGCGCTCTTCCTCGCGGGTCGGGTAGCCGACCACGACGTGCATCATGAAGCGGTCGACCTGCGCCTCCGGGAGCGGGTAGGTGCCCTCCTGCTCGACCGGGTTCTGCGTCGCCATGACCATGAAGGGCTTGGGCAGCTCGTGGGTGGTGTCCCCGATGGTGACCTGCCGCTCCTGCATGGCCTCGAGCAGCGAGCTCTGCACCTTGGCGGGCGCGCGGTTGATCTCGTCGGCCAGGACCAGGTTGGCGAAGATGGGCCCGCGCTTCGGGGTGAAGTCGCCGCGCTGCTGGTTGTAGATGACCGTGCCGATGACGTCGGCGGGCAGCATGTCGGGCGTGAACTGGATGCGCGAGAAGTTCGCCTCGATGGCGTCGCACACCGTCTTCACGGTCAGGGTCTTGGCCAGCCCGGGGACGCCCTCGAGCAGGACGTGCCCGCCCGTGAGCAGCCCGATCAGGATCCGCTCGATCATCGACTCCTGACCGACGATGACCTTGCGCACCTCGGCGAGCAGCGGCTCGATGAAGGTGCTCTCGCGTTGCACCATCTCGTTGATCGCGCGGACGTCGTTGTACATGACCTCTTCCGGCTCCGTGCCTCGATTGCCGTCGTGGTTCCCCAGGACGCAGGGCTGCTAGCACCCTTGTGGGGCCGAGGGCAAACACTCCTCGCCCTTCGATATTTCCCCACGGTCCGAGGCGGGTCCGTGTCGGGTTGCTCCGCTGGCCGAGGCGTGCATGCTCGCTCGCCCATGAGCGATCTCGACCAGGAGGCCGTCGAGCGGCGCAAGGACGCGCACCTCGACGTGGTGTTGAACGAGGCCGTGGTGCCGAGCGGGCCCTCGGTGGGCCTCGGCGGCTACACGCTGGAGTACGACGCGCTGCCGGAGATCGATCTGGAGCAGGTCGATCTCGCGGTGACGGTCTTGGGGCGGCGATTGACGGCGCCGATCGTGATCGGAGCCATGACCGGCGGCACCAGCCGGGCCGGCGAGATCAACCGCACGCTGGCCCGCGCCGCGGCCAAGGTGGGCGTGGGGATGGCGCTCGGCTCGCAGCGGGCGATGATCGTGAAGCCCTCGCTGGCGCCGAGCTTCGCCGTCCGGGACGCCGCGCCCGATCTGCCTCTGCTCTTCGGCAACGTGGGCGCCGTGCAGCTCAACTACGGGGTGGACGCGGCGGCGGTGCGGGAGGCGCTCGAGGCGGTGTCGGCCGACGCGCTGAACCTGCACCTGAACGCGCTCCAGGAGGCCGTGCAGCCGGAGGGCGACACGCGGTTTTCCGGGCTGCAGGAGAAGATCGCGTCGCTCGCGGACGCGCTGGACGTGCCGGTGCTGGCCAAGGAGGTCGGCGCGGGCATCGGCGAGCGGGCGGCGGCCAAGCTGGCGGCGCTGCCCCTGGCCGGCGTGGAGTGCGCGGGCACCGGCGGGACGAGCTGGGCCAAGGTGGAGAGCTTCCGCGGCGACCCGAGGAGCGCGCAGGCCGAGACGGGACGGCGGCTCGAGGGCTTCGGGATCCCGACGGCCGAGTCGATCCGGATCTGCCGGGCGGCGTTCGGCGACCGGCTGGTGGTCGGCTCGGGCGGCGTGCGGAGCGGCATGGACGTGGCGGTCGCGCTCGCGCTCGGTGCCGACGTGGTCGCGCTGGCCAAGCCGCTGCTGGAGGCGGCGTCCGAGAGCGAAGAGGCCGCCGTGCGCGTGCTCGAGGCCTTGATCTACGAACTGCGCGTCATCTGCTTCTGCACCGGCGCCCGCAACGTCGCCGAGCTGCGCGACGTGCCGCTGCGGCGCGCCTGACGCGGCCTCTCACGGGCTCGTCGCGAGCGACACGAGCACGCGCCCCCCGAGCTGGAACGGGCTGGGCGCGCGGATGCTCCGCTCGAGGTTCGTCGCCCGAATCGGACCGAGCCCGCGATCGAGGCGAGGCTCGCGGCGAGGCGCCGTGCGAACGACGGTGACGCGCGCCTCGGATGGCCGGATCGTGCGCTCAGGAGCGGGGCGGCATCGAGTGCGGCATGGCCTCGCCGTTCTGCTGGCGCTCGTTCATGTCGTACTTCGACGGGCAGCGCGGGATCACTTCGTCGGCGAGGAAGGTGCCGTTCGGCTGGAGACGGCCCTGCACCACGACGTTGACCGGCATGTCGTCACGGAACGTGTCCGGGACGACGCAGCGCGGGAAGCGGACCGGCATCTCCTGGTCGTCCTTCTCGAGGATGAAGTCGTGCTCGCAGGAGGGCTCGTCGACGAAGCGGATGGAGCCCTGGCGGAGCTGTCCCTCGACCCGCAGCGGCCGCCCCACGAACTGGTCGGGCGAGCTCATCACCTCGTCGACCATCTTCGAGTAGACGAACGCTTCGGACGCGCCCGTCCCGGAGAGGAGGAACGCGACGCCGCCACCGAGCACCGCGAAGACCACGCCGATCTTGGCCCAGACCGGCACGCCCCGCTTCTTGGCGGCGCGCCGCGGCGCCGGCGCGACGGCCGGGGCCTCCTGGGCCTCGTCGGGCGTCTCGCCGTTGCGGATCTCTTCGAGAAGCTCGTCCTCGTCCATCATTCACCCACGGTGCTCGAGCCTGGTCACCAGCAAGCAATATGGACCCGTCGGGCCGATTTGACCACCCCGTCGGGTCGCATGACAAAGCCCCCGGCGCTCGCGAAGACGCGAGCGCGGCGGGGGCCGGGATGGCGCGCGGGAATCGGGGACCCGCGCCGCGACACGCCTCAGACGAGCTGGAAGCTGATGATGAGCGCGTAGATGACCAGCGACTCGATGAGCGCGAGGCCGAGGATCATCGGCACGAAGATCTTGCCCGACGCGTTCGGGTTGCGTGCGATGCCCTCGAGGGCGGCTGCCGCCGCGCGGCCCTGGCCGAGCGCGCCGCCGAACGCCGCGATGCCGATGGCCAGGCCGGCCGCGATGCGCGCAGCCATGTTCACGCTGAACTCGTTGGCGGCCGCCACGTCCTGAGCGAACGCGGTGGACGCGACGAGGAGCGTCGGGACGGCCGACGCGAGCGCAAGCAGCTTCTTCTTCATGGGAGAGTCTCCTATCCGGGGGTCTGGGGTCTCACCCCAGAAAAAACCAGGTGGACCTCTGGGGGAACGATTTGCTCCGGCTCGCCGGACCCAGAGCGACGTGTTGTTCGTGACCGAGGGCGTCCGGTCGCCCGAAAAGCTTCAGTGACCTTCAGTGATCGTCCGTGTGCTCGATCGCCATCGCGATGTAGACCGTCGACAGGATGCAGAAGACGAGCGCCTGCACCACGACCACGAGCGAGCCCAAGAGCAGCACCGGGACGGGCACGATCCACGCGACCAGCGCGAGGAAGACGCCCAGCACGGCGTGATCCGCGAACATGTTCGCCATCAACCGGACGGCGAGCGACATCGGGCGCACCAGGTGGGAGATGGTCTCGACCACCACGAAGAGGATCATCAGCGGCAGCGCGTACCACTTGATGATCGGCCCGAGGAAGTGCTTGAAGTAGCTGATCCCGTGCTCCTTCACGCCGTAGATGTGGGTCGCGAAGAAGATGACGAGCGCCATCGAGAGCGTGACGGGCAGCGAGCTCGTGGGCGGCAAGAAGCCGGGCACCAGGCCGAGCGAGTTCGAGAAGAGGATGAAGAACGCGCAGGTGCCGATCAGCGGCAGGAAGTAGCGCGCCGCCTTGGAGCCCATGATGTCCTTCATCATCCCGTAGGCGGTGCCGACGAGGAGCTCGACGAAGGTGCGCAGGGTCAGCTTCTCGTCCGGGACGAGCGCGTCCTGCGTGGCCTTGATCTTCGGGTAGGTCACGGCCGCCAACAGGACGAGCACGATGAACACCAGCCCGACGTGGATCAGGGCCTGCGCGCCGTGGTTCTGCGCGTGCGCGATGTCGTGGTGCACGCCCAGCATGCCCCAGGTCTCGCCTTCATCGTTGAAGGGCCAACCCATGACGTGCATGAGGCTCACGACGTTCTGGTAGAACGTCGGGAAGAAATGGCTGAACCAGGATCCGTGGCCCATGGTCAGAAGTCCGAGGCGAGAGTGGTGACCGCCGCGCGGTCGTGCGAACCGGGGAGCGAGAGGCGTCGCATCGTCGACGAGGAGCGACTCGGGGTCGTGTGCCGATTGCAGAACATCAGCCCTGCTCCTCGCCGGTAGGCCGCGAGGCCGGCGCCGCGGCCGTGTGGAAGGCGCCCGCGAGGACGCCCAGCACCAGCCCGCTGAGCCCGATGGTGAAGCCCGTGGGGTCGACCTTTCCGGTCGACAAGATCAGCCAGGTGATCGCCAAGAGCGCGCTCATCTTGAGCGCGAGCAGCGTCGAGTAGACGATCCGCCCCTTGTCGTTGGCGACGAGGATCCGGTGGCCGACCCAGCGCATGGCCAGCCAGTTGGCCACCGCCAGCGCAGCGCCGACCGCCGCGCCCAAGCCCATCCACAGCCCCCCGATGGCGGTCGTAACCGCCGTCAGGAAGACGGACGCGCCCACCACGTACAGGGTGATCCGTCGGAGCGTGTGATGTTCGAGCATCAGAGGCGGTCCAGGTCGATCTTCTTCGCGATGGTCCAGAGGGCGTTGCCGGCGGCGAACAAGCCGAGGCCGAGGCCGAGGTACGTGAGCGTGGGAGCCGTGTCGAAGCGTCCGTCGAGCCAGCGCCCCCCGAAGTAGCCCACGAGCGTGGCCAGCACGATTCTCGAGGCCGACCGCGCTCGCACGCGTGGCGAGCTTGAGTTGCTTCTTCTCTTCGGGGCCGAGCATCGACATCGAAACACCGCGGTGGGTGGGGGTGGTGAACCCCTCGGGCCCGAAGCGCGGCGGCATTTAGCATGGCCCCCGTGGGGGGTCAAGCGCGCCCGCCGGGCCTCCAGCGCAAGCAGAAAAGCAGGTGATTCCGGTCGCTTAGATGGCGTCCAAGGAGTGCTCGAACGCACGCTCGGTCGCCGCCAGCGCATCTTCGTCGTGGGCCAGCGAGACGAAGCCGGCCTCGAACTGGGCCGGGGGCCAGTGGACACCGTGCTCGATCATGGCCGCGTGCCACCGTCCGAACGCCGCCGTGTCACACTGCGCCGCGTCGTCCCAGCGCTTCACCGGGCCCCGGCGGAAGAAGGGCGTGAGCATGGATCCGACCCGCTGCAGGGTGACGGGGGCGCCCTTCTTCTCGACGGCGGCGCGGAAAGAGGCCTCCAGCCGGGCCGAGGCCGCCTCGAGGCGATCGTAGACGCCCGCGTCTTTCAGGTGGCGGAGGGTCGTCAGCCCCGCGGCGACGGCCAGCGGGTTCCCGCTCAACGTCCCGGCTTGGTAGACCGGCCCGTCGGGCGCGACCTTCGCCATGATGTCGCGGCGGCCGCCGTAGGCGCCCATGGGCAGGCCTCCGCCGATGATCTTGCCGAGGCAGGTCAGGTCGGGGGTGACGCCGAAGCGTTGCTGGGCTCCGCCGGGCGACACGCGGAAGCCGGTCATCACCTCGTCGAACACCAGCAGCACGCCGTGACGGGTGGTCAGCTCGCGCAGGGCCTCCAGGTAGCCCGGCTCGGGGGCGACGCAGCCCATGTTGCCGGCCACCGGCTCGAGCACCAGCGCCGCGATGTTCTCGCCCTCGGCCACGAAGAGGGCCTCGATCGCGGCCACGTCGTTGTAGGGCGCCACGCGGGTGGTCGAGGCGATCGCCTCCGGCACGCCGGCGCTGGTCGGGACGCCGAAGGTCGCCGCGCCGCTGCCCGCCTTCACCAAGAGGTAGTCGGCGCCGCCGTGGTAGCAGCCCTCGAGCTTCACCACGAGATCGCGGCCGGTGAACCCGCGGGCGGCCCGGAGCGCGCCCATCACGGCCTCCGTGCCGCTCGAGACGAAGCGGATCATCTCGATGGAGGGGAAGAAGGAGGCCACCAGCTCGGCCAGCTCGGTCTCCTGCGCCGTCGGCGCGCCGAAGCTGCTCCCCTTGGCCGCCGCCTCCTGCACCGCCTTCACCACGTCCGGGTGGGCGTGGCCGAGGATGGCCGGGCCCCAGGAGCCGACGTAGTCGACGTAGCGCGTACCGTCGGCGCCGAAGAGGTAGGGGCCCTCGGCGTGGTCGACGAAGACGGGCGTGCCGCCGACCGCCTTGAAGGCGCGAACCGGCGAGCTGACGCCGCCGGGCATCCAGCGCTTGGCCTTCTCGAAGAGCTCACGGGAGACGGGGTCGCTCATGGCGCCCGGAGAGTGGGGGCAAGCGCCCTCGGTCGCAAGCGGCGCCGTGCGATCCCGCCCGGCTCTTCCGGCCGGCACGGCCGCTGCTTCGAGATCGCACGAGACCTCTCTCGGGTCGGGAGCGCTGATGTCGGGCATGAACGTGCAGCCCTCGTCGATGCCGATCTTCGCGATCGGCGTGATCGTCTTTCTGCTCGTGCACGAGGTGGGCTTTCGCGTGGGTCGCTGGTGGCGCGGCCGGGTGAACCCCGAGCAACGGGATCATGTGTCGATCGTGCTCGGCGGGTTGCTCGGCGTCCTGGGGCTGATGCTCGCGTTTGCGTTCGGGATGAGCGAGACGCGCTTTCAGGCCCGCCGCGAGCTGGTGGTGGACGAGGCCAACGCCATCGGGACCACCTATCTGAGGGCGGCGTACCTGCCGGAGCCCCAGTCGAGCGAGATTCGAGCCGAGCTGAAGGAGTACACGGACATCTTGCTCCAGGCGCCGCACGCGAAGGATCTGAGGCCGCTCTTGGCCCGCGAGCAGGCGCTGCACGCCTCGATGTGGCAGCACGCGCTCGAGGTCGAGCGTGCCCGCCCCGACTCGCCGACGGTGGCGATCTTCCTGACCTCGCTGAACGAGACGATCGATCTCTTCGAGACGCGCCTCGTCACCGTGTTCGCCTACCGCATCCCCACGATCATCGTGGCGACCCTCTACGCGGTGGCGCTGCTGGCGATGGGGCTGATCGGCTATGGCGCCGGTCTGGCCGCGGCGCGCAACCTCTTGTCCACGGCGATGATGGTCACCGCGATCGCGGCCGTGCTCTATCTCATCATCGACCTCGACCGGCCGGGGCAGCGGCTCTTCAAAGTCGCCCAGCGGGCGATGCAGGACACGCGGCAGAGCATGGAGCCGAGCGCGCAGGCGCCTCCCGAGCCCGTGCGCGAGACGGCTTGACCCCTTTCCTACGCCGGGCGTAGAACGCGCGCCGTGGCCGACGACGAGCTGCTCGTGGACGCCGAGACCCTCGCGCGCAGCGTGCGGCGGATGGCCGTGACCATCGTGGACGACGTGGTCGCTTCCGGCGCGCGAGCCGAGGACCTGGCGCTGGTGGGCATCCGGCGCGGCGGCGTCCCGGTCGCGGCGCGGTTGGCGGAGGAGATCGAAGCCGCCGAGGGGCTGAAGGTCCCGTTGGGGACGATCGACATCGCGCTCTATCGCGACGACGCGGCGACGGCGCTGCCGGAATCCGAAGATCGGGCCGAGCTCGATCGCGTTCTCCGTGACCGGCCGCGACGTGGTGCTGGTGGACGACGTGCTGCAGACGGGGCGCACGGTCCGGGCCGCCATCGACTGCCTGCTCGACTACGGTCGCCCGCGGCGGGTGTGGCTGGCGGTCCTCTTCAATCGGGGCGGTCGCGAGCTGCCGGTGGCGCCGGACTTCGTGGCGCGGACGGTGGACCTGCCGAAGGGCGCGCGGCTCGAGGTCGAGCTGGACGGGGGCGCGGTGCTCCGGCCGCCGAGCGGGGAGGGCGCGTGACCCGTCCTTTTCGACATCGTCATCTGCTCGGGATCGAGGAGCTCGACGCGCAGGACATCGTGCAGGTGCTCGACGCCGCCGAGGCGTTCTACGAGGTCTCGCGAAGGCCGGTTCGCAAGGTGCCGACGTTGCGCGGCAAGACGGTGATCAACCTCTTCTACGAGGCGTCGACGCGGACGCGCACCTCGTTCGAGCTGGCGGGCAAGCGGCTGAGCGCCGACGTGGTGAACATCTCGACCTCGACGTCCAGCGTGACCAAGGGCGAGACGCTGCTCGACACGGTGCGGACGCTGGAGGCGATGCACCCGGACGTGGTGGTCATGCGGCACTCGGCGAGCGGCGCGCCGCACTTCGTGTCCGAGCGCGTCGGCTGCTCAATCGTCAACGCCGGCGACGGACAGCACGAGCACCCCACCCAAGCGCTCCTCGACGCGTTCACCATCCGCAAGAAGCTCGGCACGCTCGCCGGGCTCACGGTGACCATCTGCGGCGACGTCGCGCACTCGCGGGTGGCGCGGAGCAACGCGATTCTGCTCTCGCGCTTCGGCTCCAAGGTGCGGGTGGTGGGGCCGCGGACGCTCTTGCCGCCCTTCGCGGAGAGCCTCGGCGTCGAGGTCTTCGACCGGCTGGAGCCCGCGCTCGAGGGCGCGAACGTAATCATGGTGCTGCGCATCCAGAAGGAGCGGCTCCAGGGCGCGCTCTTGCCGAGCATGCGCGAGTACAGCCGCACCTTCGGCATCGGGCCGCGAACGCTGGCGGCGGCGCCGCCGGACGCGCTGATCATGCATCCGGGGCCGATGAACCGTGGCGTCGAGATCGAGCCGAGCGTGGCCGACGGATCGCGGAGCGTGGTGCTCGATCAGGTCGAGGCCGGGCTCGCCGTGCGAATGGCCGTGCTCTATCAGCTCGCGGGCGAAGCCGGCGCGTCGTTGGTGCACTGATCGCGCGCCCAGCGTCGTTTTTTCGGGCCCCGAACGTGCCGACGCGGGCCCATCGGGCACCCTGATCGATCGCGGCCTGCCGGCGATTCACTCGACCCACCAGCGCTACTCGCTCGACGCGGACGGCGAACAGGTCTCGACCTTCTATCAGGAAAGATGTACGGCTGGCGCGGGCGGTCGTAGGCTGCGTGGCTCAGATGTCGATGTGCGAATGGAGAAAGCGAACATGAAGAACGTGTCGGGTATTGCGAGCTGGCCTCGGACGTCGTGGGGACTGCTCGCGGTCTCTTGTCTGACCACGCTCCTGTTCGCGGCGTGCAGCGGCGCCCCTGGGCAACAGGATGGGGGCGCGAGCGACGCGGGCGCCACCTCGCACGACTCCGGCATGTCACCCGACTCCGGCGCGATGCACGACTCCGGCATGTCACCCGACTCCGGCGCGATGCACGACTCCGGCATGTCACCCGACTCCGGCGCGATGCATGACGCGGGCACGGCGGACGCGAGCACGACGGACGCGGGCGACGCGCCGGACTCCGGCACCGGAGACGCTGGCGTCGACGCGGGGGCTCCGGCCGACGCGGGCGCCACCGCGGACGCGGGCCCGGGTGGTCGGGATGCGGGCCCCGGCGCTGCGGACGCCGGCACGCCGCACTGCCCCGCCGGCCAGCACGTCTGCCCTTGCGCGACCGGCTACTACTGCTTGCATATCGGCGCATCCTGCGTGGCCCCGATGTCGGCTTGCCCCTGAGCGGTCCGCGTTGCTGCCTCGGAGGGCGTCGCACCGGATCGGCGCTCCGCGTCGACGCAGGTCTCCCTTCGGTGGGCACACAGGCTGCGGGCCCAGACGGCGCGCGGTGTCGTGTGGAGCGAGCGCCGATCCGGGGCGCGGCGTCTTGCGAACGAGACCGAGGCTGCGCCTCGGCGGGTCCGGGCGCTCAGGTTGCGGTGAGCGCGCGGGCTCGCAGGCTGTCGCGCGCCCACACGGCCAGCCAGGAGGCGAGCATCAGGAGCGCCACCAACACCGTCGCGCTGCCCATGTCGAGCCGGCCGCGGACGGCTTCGCCGAGCCGGCCGTAGCAGAAGGGGATGTGGAAGACGTAGGCGACCAACGAGCCGCGACCGAGCCGCACCAGCACGGCGCGGGCTCGGGCCGGCAGATGCGTCGTCGCCAGCGCGCCAATCGCCAGGACCAAGAGGCCGCGCGCGCCGAGATCGACCACGTTGAGCCAGACGGCGGGATGGGCTCGGCTGAGCGTCCCGCCGAGCGCCTCCACGACCCGCGGCGTCAGCCAACTCGCGAGCGCCGCGGTCGTCAGCGTGCTCAGCCCGAGCAGCACGAAGAAGCGGGTCGGGGCGCCGGCGCGGCTCGGAGTGCCACCGGCACGCTCGCGCGCCCGCAGCATGGCCAGCGCGCCCAGCGCGCCGAACGCGAGCCAGGACGCGAGCGGCACGAAGGGCATCACCGTCACCGAGGGCACGTCCACGAAGAGCGCGACCAGGTAGCGCGCCGGACCGCTCACGTCGGCGCCGAGCGGGCTCAGCCAGGGACAGAGCGCGGTCGGGACGATCGCCAACACCAGCGCCCCGCGCACGAGATATCGCTTTTCTGGCGTGCTCGTGCCCCGGATGCAGAGGAGCGCGAAGGCCATGATGGAGAGGCCGATCACGTGCAGCACGTCGGCCCGGAGCAGCGTATCGAGCCCGCGGGATCCGTCCATCAGCGCGTAGACGACGCTGACGCCGTAGCCCCACGCCAGCACCGAGAGGCCGCGCTGCGCGACCGATCGGCGGACCTGGCCAGCGCTCTCGCCCTTGCGCCGCGCCGCCTCGACCCGGAGCACGATGGCGGCTCCCGCCAGGACCAGGAACGCCGGTAGCGGCAGCGTGCCGAGCAGCCGCGTGAAGAGATACGCCGCGCTGCTCTTGTCGGCCGGCGCCACCCAGCCGTCGTAGGCGTGCCCCTGGATCATGATCAGCGACGCCAGCCCGCGCGCCACGTCCACGCCCTCGATGCGGCGCGAGCGTGAGGGTGTGGGGCTCCCCATCACGGCGGGGGAATGGGCGAGCGCGTCCACGGCGCGCCACGATACCGTCCGCGCGGGCGAGAAGCATCCAGCGGTTTGGGTACGCGCTCTGCGAACGCGAGCGCGTCTCCCGGGGCGGACGCCGGCCGCGAGCGTCCGCGCTGGGCGCGGGATCCGTCCAGCGAGCCTCGTCGCTGAATTCCCAGAAAGCTCGCCCCAGGGCGAGAATCCGGCGTCCTGGTGGTTGTCGGAGAGGCGCGATGGAGCGCGCGCTTCGACCGTGGGTGAGCCGGTCGAGTCGTCGCGCGCAGAGGGCGACGCTCCGAGCGCGAAACGTCAGCGCTGTCAGTGACCTGGAGCGACGCGATGTCGTGCGACGACGTCGGGGAGCTGCGCACTGGATCCTGCGTCACGCCCACCCTCAGGGCCCTGCGACACGGTCCGGTGAGAGCGGCTGTTGACGTTTACGTCGAAATGTCCGACGGTCTACGCGAAGATACCCGGTAGGATGGGATGCGGAGCGGCGTGCTTTGGGGGGCTCTATTCGTTTTCGTTTCGTTGACGGGGTGTGGTGATACGCGCGGGGGGCTTCGCTGACGATGAGGGGCTCGACGCCGTGTCCACCGGGAAGCGGTGCGGTCGAGACCTGGTGTGACGACGTCGGGAACTGCGAATTTCGTGTGACCACGGGCGGCGTTTTTCCGTGCGAGTCGCTGAGCAGCACGCAATGCCAGACCGCGGCGATGGACGCCTTGAACGCCTGCATCGCCGGCGGCGCGGGCGACGGCGGTGGCGGTCGTGGTGGCGACGGTGGTGGCGGAGACGCCGGCATGATCGTCACCGATCCCTGCGCGCCGCTCCAGACCGGCTGCCCGTCTCAGTACTCCCAATGTCTGACGGATGCGGAGAGCTATCCGTCTTGCACCGCGACGCTGGCCACCGAGGCCACGTGTATCCGCGGGCACGCTTGCGACACCAGCGCGTGTGTGGCCCAGACGGACGCGCAGGACCAGTGCACCTGCCAATCCGAAGCGACGCGCTTGCAAGGCGAGGCCACCTCGTGCGGACTCACCGTGAACCTGACCTGCACCGACAGCTCGAGCATCATGATGACGCTCATCTGCGCTCACTTCTTCGACTCGGGCGGGTGCTCGGGGTTCAACAGCTGCGATCCCTGCCCGGGGCAGTCCTACTGCGGTGGCTCTTGCGTTACCGTGTCCTCCGACCCGAACAATTGCGGTAGCTGTGGACACGCCTGCGGCGTGGGGCAGACATGCTCGAGCGGCACCTGCGTCGGCTCGTCCACGGGCTCGTGTAGCATCGCTGATTCCGTCGTGCCCTACCCACCGCTTCCTTCGGGGTGCCTGCCGCGCTGCAGTCACGCGACGTTGGTCGCAGTCAACGCATGCACCGATTCGACCTGCTTCAGCTCCGCGCTCCGAGCCGATACCACGCCGAGCACGTCGGTCGCGCTCCCGGGTGGCGGGACCGGCACGCTGGACTGTGCGACGTGTGTCGGGCAGATGCAGGCTTCGTGCGACGACGAGGCCTGCCCCAGTCAATTCGAGGCGTACCAGACCTGTCTGTCAGGTGGCGGAACTTGTAGTTCTCAGCAGATGACCTTGCAGACCTGCTTGGACGCCAGCACGACCGTGCAGACGTGCGTCAACAACCGAGCCACTCTCTGCTTCAGCTCGACGTGAGCGTGGATTGAGGCGGCTGTGACCGGTCGCCTCCATAACTCGGCCCACTTTCACCGCTTGTACGTGAGGTCGCGCGCCAAACGCCTCGCCGTCACCGGCCCCGCGAGGATCGCAGCCCTCACGCGCGCGGAGCGCCGACCCTCATGCGGTATAGAGGAGCCACGGCCGACGCGTCTCGGCGAATCGCGCCGCGCCGGCCGCCTCGGCCGCGATCACGTCCTCGAGCGCGCCTCGGCCTTCCACGACCGCGCGGTACTCGGGGCCTCCCGTGAGCAGATCGATGGCCGGCACCTCGCTGACGAACTCGTAGGGGGCGTGCCGCCACGCGAAGCGCTCGCCGAGCAGCTCCGCGCTCTTCGCGATCAGGCGCAGGTAGCTCGCGTAGGGCGCGAAGCGAGCGCGGTCGGTCACGTGCACCTGCACGCCGCCGCATATCTGCCCGCCGTGCTTCTGGAAGGTCGGCTGGAAGGTGCAGGGGCGAAGGACCGCGCCGTCGATCGTCAGCGCCTCGGCGAGCGCGCGACCGTCGAGGCCGGGCGCGCCCCACACCTCGAAGGGGCGGGTCAGCCCGCGGCCCTCGGTCAGCTCGGTCCCCTCAATCAGACAGCCGCCGGGATAGACGAGGGCGGTGTCGAGCGTCGGCATGTTCGGGGACGGCAAGACCCAGGGCAGGCCGGTGTCGTCGAAGTACATCGCCCGCGACCAGCCCTCCATCGTCACCACGTGGAGCAGCGCTTCGTCGATGCCCTCGAGCGCGCGGACCATGGAGGCGATCTCGCCGATGGTCATCCCGTGCCGGACGGCGACGTCGTAGAGGCCGACGAAGCTCCGATGACCGGGGCGTTGGGGGGCTCCTTCGACGACCGCGCCGCCGAGCGGGTTGGGGCGGTCGAGCACGACCGTGCGGATGCCCCGGGCCGCCGCGGCGCGCATGGAGAGCGCCGCCGTCCAGACGTAGGTGTAATAGCGGCTGCCGACGTCCTGCAGGTCCACGATCAAGACGTCGATGCCCTCGAGCTGCTCGGGGCGCGGGGAGAGCGCCTCCTCGGTGGCGCCGTAGAGCGAGTGGATGGGCAGCCCGCCCGGATCGCGCGCGTCCTCGACGCCGATCATGTCCTGCGCCTCGCCGCCGTAGCCGTGCTCGGGCCCGAAGAGCGCGGACAGCTCCACGCCGGCGTCCTTCAGCACCCATCGCGCATGCCGGAGGCCCGAATCCACGCTCGCCGGGTGCGCCAAGAGCGCCGCCCGCCCGCGCACCGCGTCCAGCGCCGCAGTATCGCCGCCCGCGATTCGATCCAACCCCGTGCGTACCTTCGCCATCGCCGGCGAGCCTAGCTCGGAACCACGCGCAAGCGCTCGTTTCCAGCCGATGTCGAGACTCCGGTCTGCCATTGCGTCGATGCCCTACGAGGGTGCTCGGCGTCCGGGTGAGGAGCGAGCACGCCTGCCGTCGTGAGTCGCCGAATACGACTCCAGGTCCATCGCGAAATCGACCGGCCACCTTGGACCGGGGCCGCACCTCCGCGAGCGGCAGCGCCGCGGATGCGCCTCGCCCGGATGCTCGGCTCGACGGGGTGCCCGTTCTCAGCGTGCCGCCTCGCCATCGGCGTCCGCGCCCGTCTCCCGCACGAGGTCCCGGCTCGCTCCCCCGAGGCATCGGCTCTGGGCTGCCTGCCGGCCCGGCCGGACATCTGTCGACGCCGCGATGGATGTCCACGGCGTTGGCGATCTCGTTGGTGGACGTGCATGATAGGGCGCATCGTGCCGGAAACTATGTTGGCGAGCGAGGCCCTGCTGGCGGGCCGATACGCGCACCTGAGGGAACTCGGGCGAGGGGCGAGCGGCCGGGTGCTCTTGGCGGAGGACCGCGTCGCGGGTGGGACGCGGGCCATCAGAGATCGTCTCGGCGGAGGACTCGGCGCGCCTGAGCTGGGAGTGGTCGCTGCTCTCGTCGGTCGCACACCCGGGGCTGGCGCGGGTGTACGAGCTGGTCACCCTCCGCGAGCCGCTCGGACCGCCCTTTCGGCTCGACGCGGGCGCGGCGGCGCTGGTCGAGGAGCACGTGGATGGTGCGAGCGCGGCCGAAGCGGTGGAGGCGCTCCGGACGGACGAGGAGCGCGCGCGCTTCGCGGTCGGTGTGGGCATCGCCGTCGCCCGCGCGCTGAGCGCGGTGCACGCGGCGGGTCTCGTCCACGGCGACGTCAAGCCCGCCAACGTGGTGGTCCCCGAGCCGGCCGGCGCGAAGCTGATCAATCTCGGGCTCGCCCGCGCCCCCGGTGTGGCGGCCACCGTGTCGGGGACGCCCGGCTTTCTCGCGCCCGAGGCTTGGCTGGGGGAGCGCTCGGTCGCGACGGATCTCTTCGCGCTCGGCGCCACGCTCCACGCGCTCTCGACGGGCAAGAGCGCGTTCGACACGGAGGGGACCACCGCCTCGCTCGCGAGGTCGC
This sequence comes from uncultured Pseudomonadota bacterium, assembly GCA_963832725.1. Lineage (GTDB taxonomy): Bacteria > Myxococcota_A > Polyangia > Polyangiales > Sandaracinaceae > JAEZBP01. The sequence continues at coordinate 828,943 of CAWHVG010000001.1, read as the reverse complement.
TCACGGCGCGGCCGAGCCCGGCCGAGCTGCCGGCCGCGGTGCCGGTCGCGCTCCGGCGGTTGATCGGCAATCTCTTGGCCGAGCAACCCGGGGATCGACCGGCGAGCGCGCGCGAGGTGGCGCTGAGGCTGAGCGCGCTGGCCAGTGAGGTCGGCGCGGAGGTGCCGGAGGTCGACACGCTCTCGGACGCGCCGAGCCCGGCCGAGCGAGCCGCGCGGGCGGGAGTGCGGCCGCTGGTCGGGCGGCGGAACGAGCTGTCGGCGCTGGTCGAGGCGATCCGAGAGCCGGGGCTGGTGGTGGTCGCCGGGCCGAGCGGCGCGGGGCGCTCGCGTCTGGTCCGCGAGGCCGTGCGTGCCCTTCAGAGCGAGCGGGCCGAGCGAGGCCAGCGGGTCCCGACCTACGTGAGCGTCACCGGAGAGCGCGTGCCGAGGCTCCGCCACGACGCGCTCGTGCATCTGAGCGCGACACACGTCGACGCGGAGGGCTGGACGGCGGCGATCGAAGCGGCGGCCGTGGAGGGATCGCGCCTGACGGTCATCGCGGAGCCCTTCGACGAGCCGCCGGAAGGCGTGCGCGCGGTGCGGCTCGGACCGCTCGACGATGCCTCGCTCCGGCTTCTGTCGGCGGAGCTGCTCGAGCTGGATCCGGCGCCGGGCTTGCTGGCGGCCGCGCGGGCGGCCAGCGGGGGGCTGCCGGGCCGGCTCTGTCGATTGGTGGCGGAGGGTTTCGAGGCGGGGCTCGAATCCTTCTCGGCCCGCTGCGCTGGAGGAGCTCGGCCGGCGCGCGAATCGGGGGCTTCACGGTGCCGGCGGGCGCGCGGCGACTCGCGGAGCTCTTGGCGGCGGCCGGCGGTGCGCTTTCGGCGGCACCCGCCGCCGGCCTCGTCGAGGACGCGGCGGAGCAGGCGCGGGCGCTCTTTGCGCTCGGGCTGGCACACGAGGCGCGCGGCAAGATCGCGCTCCGCGAGGACGTGAGCCGCTCGATCCTGGCGGCGCTCGATGGGTCCGCGAAGAACGCGCTCGCCGAGAGGCTGGCGTCGGTCCCGCTGGACGCCTACGCGAGCGCGCACGTCCGGGTCAGCCTCGGCGAGACGGAGGCGTCGGCGACGAGCTTTGCGCGGGCGATGGAGGAAGCCCGGCGAGCCGGGGATCCGGAGCGGGCTGCCGCCATCGGTGCCGAGGCGCTCGCCTGTCTCGACGAGCCTCCGCTCGCGCTGCGCCTGGCCACCGCGGACGCGCTCCGAGCTCGCGCGCGGGAGACGGAGGCGCTGGCGCTCCTCGGCGGCGCGACCGAGCCCGAGGCCGTCGTCGCGCGGGCCGAGCTCGCCCGGCTCTCGGGTGACCGCGCGCGAGCGGAGAGGGAGGCGCGGGCGGCGCTCTCCGGTTCGGCGAGCGGCGCCGCGCGGGCGGTGTTGGCGCGACTGGCGCTCTCGGCCGGTGACGTGGAGCGCGCGCTCTCGCTGACGAAGGATGACCCGGAGGGACCGGCATCGGTCCGACTGGCGGAGGTGCGGGCGTTCGCGGCGCTCGCGGCCGGTCGACCCGACGAGGCCCGGGTGGCGGTCAGCCGCGCGCTGGCGTTGGCCCGACGGGCGGGCGCGGCGGCCGAGGCGCGCGCGATCGGCACGGAGGGCGTGGTCCTCGCCGCCGCCGGTCGGGTGGAGGAGAGCGCGGCGCGTTACGAGCGGGCGTTCGAGCTGGCCGACCGGGCCGGCGAGCGCCACGCGGCCGCCAGCTTCCTGGTCAACGTCGGGCTCGGTCGCCTCGAGCGCGGTGAGGCCGGGCCCGCCATCGAGGCCCTCCGCGAGGGTGCGAGGAGGCTCGCCGAGCTCGGCCGCCGCGGTGACGCCACCCGCGCGCTCTACAACCTCGGCAACGCCGCGGCGCTGGTCGGCGACGACAATCTCGCACGGGACGCCGTGCGCCGGGCCCGCCGGTGGGCCGAGGAGGTCGGCGACGCGCCGGCGGCGGCGCTGTCTGCGGTGGTCGAGGCCGAGCTCGCGCTGCGGGCGGGCAAGATCGAGTCGGCGGAGCGCACGCTCGTGGCGGCGTGGGACGAGGGCGCGGTGCCCGCGCCGGTGAAGGCCACGGTCGTCGCGCGCTTGGCCATCGCACGCGCGCTGGCCGGGCGGGTCGACGATGCGAGGGCGATGCTGGCGTCGCTGGACGGCGCCGGTGCGGAGGTCGCGATCGCGCGGGCGCGGGTCGAGCTCGCCGCGGGCCGCGATCGGGAGGCGGAGCAAGCGGCGGACGCGGCGCTCCGGGCCGCCACGGACGCCGGCTGGGAGAGCGCTCTGCGCGCGGAGCTGATCGGCGCGGAGGTCTTCGAGCGGGCCGGTCGAGCGGCCGACGGACAGGCCTGCTTGGCTCGGGCGAGGGCGCTCATCGATCGCGCGGCGTCGTCCCTGCCGGTGCGGGCGCGGGCGCGGCTGCGGCAGGTTCCGGCCTACCAGCGCGCGCTCGGGGCCGCGCCCGCCGCGCCCCGCGACGGGGCCGACGCGCGGTGGCGGGCGCTCGCGGTCCATGCGAAGCGGCTCGTTCGCGAGACCCGCGTGCCGCGCTTGGCCGAGGCCATCGTGGACGCGGCGGTCGAGCTGGCGGACGCCGAGCGCGGCTTTCTGGTCTCGCGTGCTCGGGACGGATCGCTGCGGGTGCTCGCCGCGCGCGCGTTCGGTGCCGACTTGGAGGGCGAGCGTCCTTCGGAGTCGGTCGCGGCGCGCGTGCTCGACGGCGGCCGGCCGCTGGTCACCGTCGACGCGCTGCACGACGAGCGCCTCGACCGCGCCGCCAGCGTCCATCGGATGGCCCTCCGCTCGGTGCTCGCGCTCCCCTTGCCGCTGCGCGGCTCGAGGGCGATGGCGCTCCTGGTCGACGACCGCGTGCGACCGGGCGCGTTCGACGAGGCCACCGTGCAGCTCTCGACGGCCCTGGCCGAGGTCGCGGCGGGGGCGCTCGAGGCCGCCGAAGCGCTCCGCCGCGAGCGGCGCGACCGCCGCAAGCTCGCGCGCGACCGGTCCCGCCTCCACGCGCGCATCGAGTCGCAGGAGCGCGAGCTGAGCGAGCTGCGGCGCCGCTCCGAGATGCCGGCTTTCGCGGGCATCGTCGCCGAGAGCGAGCCGATGCGCCGCGTGCTTCGTCTGGTCGAGCGCGTGGCCGTGTCCGACGCGCCGGTGCTGGTCCGTGGTGAGAGCGGGACCGGCAAGGAGCTGGTCGCCCGCGCCATCCACGACGCCAGCCCGCGGCGCGACGGCGCGTACGTGAGCGAGAACGTCAGCGCCATCCCGGATGCGCTGCTCGAGAGTGCCCTCTTCGGTCACGTGCGCGGCGCGTTCACCGGTGCCGACCGCGCGCGTCGAGGGCTCTTCGAGATCGCCGACGGCGGCACGCTCTTCCTCGACGAGATCGGCGAGATGAGCGAGCCGATGCAGGCGAAGCTCCTCCGCGTGCTGCAGGACGGTGAGCTCAGACCGATCGGCGGCGAGCAGAGCCGGCGGGTCGACGTGCGGGTGGTGGCCGCGACCCACCGTGATCTGGAGCGGTTGGTCGCCGAGCGCCGCTTCCGCGAGGACCTCTTCTATCGCATCGCGGTGGTACAGGTGGAGCTGCCGCCGCTGCGCGACCGGCCGGAGGACGTGGCGCCGCTGGTGCAGGCTTTCCTCGCGCGTCACGCGGCGGAGCGCGACGTGCGGGTGGACCGCGCCGCGCTGAACGCGCTGCGCGCCTACGCCTGGCCCGGCAATGTGCGGCAGCTCGAGAACGAGGTGCGCCGGGCGCTGGTCTTGGCCGACGAGGTCATCGACCCGACCCACCTCTCGCCTCCGGTCCGCGGCGAGGAAGACGAGACCAACGTCGACGAGCTGGACCTGAAGGGGCAGATCGACGCGCTCGAGCGGCGGCTGATCCGCTCCGCGCTCAGTCGAACCGGCGGCAACCAGACCCGCGCCGCCGAGCTCCTCGGCCTCTCGCGCTACGGGCTGTCGAAGATGATCAAGAGGCTCTCGCTGAGCCTGCCGAGCTGAGCGTGTGCGCGACGTCGAGCTGCCTGTCCTCCGCGCACCGGGGCTCGGTGCAGCATCGCTGGCGCCGCGGCGGCGAGCGGTCGGGGCACATCGGGGGCTCTCCCGCCGAGCCGTCGCGCCACGGCAGCGATGGACACGCGAAGCGCCGTCGACGCTCCGCACGGACTGCTGGAGCGCATCTCATGGCCTCTCCCGTCGCCTCGCCGGCAGGATTGGCGGCCCGTCGCTCCTCGACGGTACGTGGTATCGCCTCGATACGCCGGACCACGGCTGGACCCCAGCGCTCGGCGAGGCTGGGTCGTGAGATGCGCTTCACCGCGCGGAATCGAGCACCGCCCTCCGCGCCGCGGTGCCGGGATCACCCGGGGTCAGCAGCGCGGACAGCTCCAGCGAATGCTGGAGATCGGGGCGCGTGAGGCAGGGGGCCGCCGCTCGACGAAGCTCCTCGTGCCCGCTGATGTCCGCCAGCACCACGTCGTCGATGCCGAGCTCCTCCCGCGCCGTCTGGGCGCGGATCTGCGCAGCCTCGTGCACCTCCGGCAGGGCGCGCAAACGCGCCGAGAGCGAGGGATCCTGCGCCACCGCTTCCCGCATGACGAGCGAGGGCGAGAGCTCGCGATTTTCGTCGAAGGCCGCTCGGAGCGCCGGCGAGGACGCTTGCGTCTCGAGGATCGCGACGACGAGCAACGCACCTACGACCTGCTCCCCGCCGATCGCATCCCAGCTGGCGCGCGCTCGCCGCGCGAGGTCCAACGCCCGCTGCGCGTCTTCCAACACCTCGTACCCGTATGCGCGACCGAGCAGCGCGTTGGCGAGCATGAAGCGCGCGGCGGCGGCCGTCGCTGGGTGGTTCCGCTGTTCCGCGTCTCGGAGAACGCGCTCGGCGGTGGTGACGGCTGCGTCGATGTCGGCCCGACGGCGCGCACGCGTTTCGGGGTTGCGGGCGCGCTCCCGTTCGGCGGTCTGGGCCGAGGTGTCCAGCGACTCCACGGCTCGAACGCGCGCGAGGAGCGCCGCCAGGGCGCCGTCGTCATTGGCGGCCGCGTCCCATGCCTTCTCGCGCTGCCACGCGCGCGGTCTTTGAGGAGCCAAGACCTCCTCCTGGCGGGTGAGCTCCCGGCTACGCCGCAGGCCCGGATCGTCGCGCAGCGCCGCGCGCACCTGCTCGGCCATCGGCCCCTCCCGCAGCACCGACAGCAGGGACTGCGCGTCCCCCGGGCCCATGCGCAGCACGCTGGTCCGGACCCAACGGTTCAAGGTCCTCACCTGGCCGCGGTAGGCGCTCTGCTCGGCGAGGTTCCCCACCACCAGCGCGCTGTCCGGCTCCAGGCGGAGGCTCCGCTCGAGCAGTCGGGAGGCTTGGTCGAGCTGCTGGACGTCCCCCGTGCAGAGGTAGCGCTGCTCATGGGCCACGGCCGCGTTGTTGGCCGCCACGGGGTTGGACTCCGCGTTCTGGTCGTAGTGACGGACGACGTCGGCCAGCAGGCGGTCGGCTTCGCGCAGGTCGCCGGCTCGAGCGGCGCGCCGGGCCCGGACTGACACCAGACGGATCCGCACCTCGGGGTCGTCCTGCGACGCGCGCGCGAGCCACGTCTCCTCGTCTTCCAGCTCGTCGCTCAGCACCGCGAGGAGCATCGCCGCTCCGCTTCGCACGGCCGCTTCCTCGCCGGTCGCGCTCTGTGTCTGGCGGTAGACGTCCTCTGCGACCTCGCGCGCGCGGCGCTCGAGGCCGAGCTGGCGATAGGTCTGCCCGACCTGCAGCGACGTCATCGGGTCGTGGGCCTCGAGGACGCCGCGCAGCTCGCGCTCGCCCTCCTCGGTGCGCCCGAGCCGGTGGTAGACCTGGCCGAGGCTCATGTGGAAGGCGGGAACGCCCTCGGCTTCGTCGCGGATGGCCAAGAAGAGGCGCTCCGACTCGCTCAGCATCGCCGCGCGTTCGTCGCCGGTGGCCTCCTGCGCGCGCCGCAGCTTGATGGTTCCCAGCGTGAGCACGGTGGGCACCACGCCGGACTCGCGCATGTACGCGTCGCGCAGGCTTGCGAGCTCCGCGTCGGAGCTCAAGCGGGCGCGGAGCCACGTGTCGACGATGGCTTGGCCCTGCGCTTGCTCGGTCACGCCGTTGAGCTGCCGCTCCAGCTCCGGCTCGAGCCCGGCGCGCGCGTTCGCGATCAGCGTCTCCGAGCGCCGCAGCGCGGCTTCGTCGTATGCACGCTGGGCCGAAAGGAGTGCGGGGAGGTGAGCCTCGACTTGTCGCGTGAGGAGCGCGTCCGCGTCCTCGAGCCGGTCCTGCTCCACATAGCAATCCGCGAGCGCGCGCTGTGCCCGGGCGTTCAGTCGCCCGGGGTGCCCGTAGGCCGTCAGGAGCGCGAGCGCCGCCTCGACGTCGCCGGATCCGCGGCGGGCGTCGGCCAACTCTGCGCTGGCGTCCTGATCGTCGGGGCGCTCGTCGTGCAGGATCGCGAGCGCTTCCACGTCGCCCGTCTGGAGGGCCTGCGCTCGGTTGACGTCCAGCTCCCAGTCGGCGAGCGTGCGACGGAGCTCGGCGACGTGGGCGTCGGCCTCCGGCGCGTCGGTCGCGCGCTCCCTCCACCGGCGTACGTCCGCGTCGGCGTCCTCCAGCAGCGAGGCGTCGAGCGACGTCACGATCGCGGTCGCCTCGTGGAGCGCATCCGGCGTGCCCGCGCCCACGTAGTGGTGCAGCGCCTCCACCGGCCAGTCCTCGCGCAGCCCCCGCGCGAGCTCGGTGTGGAGCTGGGCCGCGCTCGCTTCCAGTCGTTCGCGGTCGGCTCCCTGGGCCACGCTGGTGCCGAGCTCCACGAGCCGGAGCGCGGCGCGCCGATCCGCCGGCGCATCGCCGAGCTCTCCCGCCCAGGCTTCGAGCCGTGTGGCGAGCAGCGAGGCGGCCTCGCCGCCGCGTGCGTTGGACGGCAACGCCTCGTAGCGACGGACGATGCGCGCCGCTTCGTCCACGCGGGCGTTGGTCATCGGCTCCTCGACGCGGTCGATCAGCACGCGCACGATGCCCACCGCGGCGGCGCGGGTGGTGTCGCCGTCGGCCTGCGGGTGCTCGTCCACCACCCGCTGATAGCGCCGGAGGGCCTCGTCGGCGTGCCCGGCCTGCTCGACCTCTGCCGCGTCGTCGAGCGCGACGCGCGCCAGGCGGCTCGGAGAGTGGAGATAAGACGTCGCGGCGCCGCCGAGGATGGCGAGGGCGATCGCGGCCACGACGAGCACCCGGTAGCCGCGGGCGAAGGGGCTCAGCCGCTCCTTCGCCAAGAAGGTGTACGAGCGGCCGTGGTTGATCACCCGGTACGCGGTCAGAGGGAAGACCGGGATGAAGAGCAAGCACGCGCAGTACGTGCTCACGTGCGAGCCGTTGTCCCACGGGTCGCGGGAGCCGTAGAGCCCGAAGCCACAACCGTTGATGCGGAAGAGCTGCGGCGCGCCGGAGGTGAGCGGTCGCGGGCCGTTCAGGGCCTTGTCCATGATGCGCCGCAACGCGCGCTCTCGCGTGGCACGGCGGGAACGGGAGAGGACGCGATCCCCCTTGCGCATGTCCCCCGTCCGCAGATGCCACCGGCCCAGGACCAGGAGCGTGTACCCACCCGGATCCCGCTCGGCCGCTTCCAGCTCCTCGCGCGTCGCGTCGGTCGGCTCGAGGTCGAGCGCCGCGCGGAGCAGCTCCGCGGCCGCGTCGCGCCGTCCCGACGCATGCAGGGCCGCGGCGGCCTCGGCGACGAGCTGCGCCGTGTGGTTGCGCAGCCGCTCGCGATGGGCCGGCTCCAGATCGTCGAGCGCTTCGATCCCGGCTGCGAAGGGTGCGAGCACATCCTCCCGGACCTGCCGCCGCAGCGCCGAGAGGGCCTCGGCTTCCGGCTCCCAGTCGCTCCGCTTCGGATCGGGCTCGAGGTTCGGCCGGTCGAGTGCGCTCCCCAGCGCCTCGACCGCCTTGGTCAGCTCGTCTCCAGCATCCATCCCGCTCTCCCATGGAGGACCGCGCAACCCGCTCCGCCGCCCCTGGCGGATGGTCCAATGACGAGCCCCGGTGCTTCGATTGACCCGTTTCGTGGGACGATGCAAGCCAGCCGTGTTGGGCCGGCTCACCGTCCGGGCGCCATGAGGATTTCGTCGTCCTCGCGCGCCGTCCGGAGCGACGGGTCGAGAGACCGCCCGCGGCGGCGCGCTCATCGGTCGGGGGACATGGCATCTCGTCGTCGTCGCTGCGGCGCGTCGACGGCCCCGGCGCGAAGTGATAGACGCTCGCGCGTGAGCCAGACGATGGGGCTGCGCAGCGAGGACCTGCGCAAAGCGTTGAACGACGCGCTGGCCGGGCGGCCGTCCCGGCTCGGCGATCTCTTGGCGCGCCACGGTGGGCTGCCCGGACCTCGGCCGAACAGCGGACTCGCCACGGCGTTCGGTGAGGCGGTCGCCGAGGCCGGCAAAGGGGCGAGGCGGTTGCTGGACGGCTTCCGCGAGGAGCCCGAAGAGGACTCGGCGCGGACGTTCCTGCCCATCGCCGCTGCGTACGGCTACATCGCGCGCTTCGAGACCGACTCGCGCCACGCGTGGGAGGGCATCTTCGAGCTGACGGCCGACGACCGTCCCTCCGTTCGGCTGGGATTGGTCGGCGCGCTGGCCGCGTTCGCGACCCGTGCCAAGGGCAACGTCGATCAGATTGTGTCGAACGCCGAGTGGTGGCTGGAGCACGATGACCGCGACCACGTCTTCGCCTCGCAGGCCATCGCCCTCGATGTGCTGGCCGAGGGCAGGGCGCTCGAGAACGTGGAGGACGCGAGCGCGCTCTTCTCGTGGCTCACCCGGCTCATCGAGTATGTCGCCAACGCGCCGCGCGCGGCCGAGCGTTCCGAAGCCCGACGGCACGTGCTGGCCGCGATACCCGGCGCGCTCGCGCAGGTCGCGTCGACGATCCGCGGCGGCTCCGAGTGGCTGATCGAGCGGGTCACCGAGGCCACCCACCCCGACATCCGGAAGACGATGGACAAGACCATCGACGCCCTCCGCCACGGCGCCCGCGCCCAGACGGCCTCCACCATCGAGACGCTCCGCGCCGCGCTGGAGGTGGGCAAGAAGCCGCCCCGCGATCCCACGCTGATCCGCCAGGGCGTGCGCGGCCGAGGCCGCAAGAAGGGCAAGCGCTCCCGCTGAGCGCTCCGGCGGCGGGGCCGCACGTGACCGAACCGGCGAGCGGATGCACCGGCCCCAGCAGCGCTCGCCCCCACGCATTCGGCCAGCCACGATGCTCGGTCGATTGGGCGGGCTCGGACGACCGCGTCGCTCATGCGATCACGGTCGATCCAATCTTCCCCGCCGTGACGCCTTCCACGCGGTGCAGCAGCGGCTCGCCGCAGGAGGCTGCGCGCTCGTCGAGACGCTCCGGTCGATCAGAGCCGGTCGGCCAGCACGTGCAGCGCGTCGATGGTCGTGAAGATGCCGACCACCTCGCGGCCCTTCATCACCACCGCCGCGCCGTACTTGTGCTCGGCCATGGTGCTCACGACCTCCGACAAGGACGCGTCCGGCGTGACGGAGTAGGGCTCCGCGCTCATCGCCTCCTCGACCGTCACCTTCGCGGGGTCGACGTCTTGCAGCGTCTCGATGAGGTACACATCGCGGTTGGAGAGGATGCCGAGGAGCTGTCCGCCCTCCAGCACCGGGAGGTGACGGATGCCGTGCGTCCTCATCACCTCGCTGGCCCGATCGAGCGTCTGATCGCGTCCGATGGTGTGGGGGCTCTTGGTCATGTGCTCGGGCTACGGTGGGTGCGCTCATGGCTCGCTCCTGTCGAGCCTGCATCTACGCGCCGGGGCCGCGCGCGCCACCTCGAGCGTCTCACCCAGCTCTCCGGATGTGGCCGCGTGCCGCGATGGACGGCTGCTGGCCCCGCGGGCCCGGCCGCGGCACCTTCCCGGCGGTGAGCGACGACGCACAGCGATGGCTGGCCGATCTCCGCCGCCTCTGGCGTCGGGAGCGCGACGAGAGCCGGCGCCGCACGGCCGCGCTGCGGGCGGAGGTGCCGCTGGCCGAGCGCGTGCGTCGCGGCGTCGCGCTTCGCGACCTGGAGATCTCGGACAGCGACGCCGCTCCCGGGGGCCGGACGCTCCTCTGGATCCGCGCTCGCGGGCCGGTCGACTTCGACGCGTTGCGGGTGGGGCAGGGCGATCCGGTGCGCCTCTGGTGGGGCGATCCCGAGGGCGAGGACGCCGTCCGCGGCGTGGTCTCGCGCCGGGCCCGCGACGCGCTGGCGGTCATCCTCGACGAGGAGCCGCCCGAGCGGCTCGACGACGGTGGGTTCAAGCTCGACCTCGACGATCCGGAGGCGACCTTCCAGCGCGGCGATCGGGCCATCGCGCGCTTCGCCGGTCTGCCTCGCGGCGACGCGCTCTCGCCGCTGCGCGACGTGCTCCTGGGCTTGGCGCCGCCCCGCTTCGATCGCCGGACGGTGGAACCGGCGCTCGATCCGGATCTGAACACGCCCCAGCGCGAGGCGGTGGAGCGCGCGCTCGCCGCCGAGACGCTCTCGCTGATCCTCGGGCCGCCCGGCACGGGCAAGACGCGTACGCTCGTCGAGGTCGTCCGCCGTGCGGTGGCGCGAGGGGAGCGCGTGCTGGTGACGGCCGCCAGCAACACCGCCGTCGACAACCTCGCCGAGCGGCTGGCCGACGCTGGCGCGCCCCTCGTGCGTCTCGGTCACCCTGCGCGTGTCGCGCCCGCGGTCGAGCAGCACAGCCTCGATGCGCGCCTGGCCGATCAACCCGAGCTCGCGGTGGCGCGCCGCTGGATGCGCGAGGCGGCCGAGATCAAGCGCCGCACACACAAGCGCTTCGACCGCGGTGCCATCGGCCGGCGCGAGCGCTGGGAGGGGCTGGCCGAGGCGAACCGCTTGCTGCGCGAGGCGCGCTGGCACGTCCGCGACGCCCAGAAGGCGCTCTTGGCCCGGACGCCGATCATCTGCGCCACGGCGGCGGGCGCGGACGTCTCGCTCCTCGATCGCTTGCCCTTCGACCGGGTCGTCCTCGACGAGGCGACGCAGGCGCCGGATCCGATCGCGCTCGTCGCGTTGTCTCGCGCGCCGAAGGCCACGCTGGCCGGTGACCCCCACCAGCTCCCGCCGACGGTCCTCGATCTCGACGCCGCGCGGGAAGGGCTCGGCCGCACCTTCTTCGAGCGCCTCGACGCCGCCGGCGGCGAGCTGGTCACGCTCCTCGAGGTGCAGCACCGGATGCACGAGACGCTGATGCGCTTCCCTTCGGAGTCGATGTACGAGGGGCGGCTCTCCGCGCACGACTCGGTTCGCGCGCACGTTCTCGAGGGGCTTCCCGGCGTCGCGCCCGATCCCGAGCGAGCGGGCCCGCTGGTCTTCCTCGACACGGCGGGCAAGGGCTGGACCGAGCGGCGGGGCGGCGACGATCCCAGCACCGACAATCCGGGCGAGGCGGACCGGGTGGCGGCGGAGGTGCGGCGGCTCGCGTCGCGCGGATTGACGATGCCGTCTTTGGCGGTGATCACGCCGTACTTGGCGCAGGCGCGTGCGCTCCGCGAGCTTCTGCGCGACGAGGTCACGCGCGGCCTGGAGATCGGCACCGTCGACGGCTTCCAGGGGCGCGAAAAGGAAGCGGTGATCGTCGATCTCGTGCGGAGCAACGACGAGGGCGAGCTCGGCTTCTTGACGGACGTTCGGCGCATGAACGTCGCCATCACGCGCGCCCGTCGCTTCCTCATGGTCGTCGGTGACAGCGCCACCCTCGCACGCCACCCCTTCTACGAATCGTTCATGGCGCACGCCGAGCAGGCCGGTGGCTGGCTGAGCGCATGGACGGACGACGCGCCTCCCCTCGCTTGAGCCCTGTCGCCGCCGCTCACGCCGCTTGCTGCTCCCGTAGCGCTCGTCGACCTGCTCGGCGCGAGCGTCGTCGAGGACCTGCTCGACGAGCGGGAAGATCTCGTCTCGCTCCTGCGCGATGTGCTCTTCCACTTCGTTCCGCAGCTCGTCGAAGAGCTCCTTCCAGTCCGCGCCGTCGACCGGCACTCGAGCGAACGTTCCGCGCCGCTCGGCTCGAGAACGCGGACGCACGGCTCAGCGGTGTCGATGCCCGGACGTGGCGAGCGAACGTTCCGCGCCGCTCGGCTCGAGGACGCGGACGCGGTCGCCTTCCTCGATGCTGCCGACGGCGGTCGCCATGTCGGGGCTCACGGTGCCCGGCGGCGCGGTGAAGAGCAGCTCGTAGTCCTCGCCGCCCGCCAGCGCGAGATCGGCTCCGTCACGGCCGATCGCCGCGGCCAAGGTCTCGTGTTTCGGCGCGAGCGGGAGCCGCGCGACTTCGATCGTCGCCCCCACGCCGCTGGCCTCGCAGATGTGAACGAGGTCGGCGACCAGCCCGTCGGAGACGTCCACCGCGCTCCGCGCGACACGGCGCAGGGCGTCGGCTGCGTCGAAGCGCGCGCGGGGCCGCCGCCAGCGGTCCACGAAGGGCGTTGCGCCCTCGAGCTCGCTCCGCCCGGTCGCCAAGAGCGCCAACCCGAGCGCCGCGGTGCCCACCGTCCCCGTCACGTACACGGCGTGGCCGGGCCGCGCGCCGCTCCGCGTCAGCACGTTCGCACCGGCCTCGCCGACCACCGTCGAGGTGATCGAGAGCTGCGCGCCCGAGGAGACGTTCCCGCCCACCACCGGTGCGCCGCACGCCTCCGCCGCTTCCGCGACGCCCTCCACGATCGCCAGCACGTCGTCGTCGGGCACGTCCGCCGGCAGGATCAACGAGAGGAGCCCCGCTTTCGGGGAAGCGCCCATCGCCGCGGAATCGCTGAGCGCCGCCGTGTAGCTGCGCCAGCCCACGTCCTCCGTGCGCAGCCAGCGCCGATCGAAGTGGACGCCCTCGACGGCCACGTCGACGGAGAGCACGGCGCCGCCGGCCATCGGCGCCAGAACGGCGGCGTCGTCGCCGATGCCGAGGGTGACGCCGGGCGGCGCCCGTCGCGTGAGGCGGGCGCGGATGGCGGCGATGAGGGCGAACTCGTCCACGCGTTCCGGCCTCGCTAGGCGTCCTCGGGGCCTGCCTCGAACATGTCGTTCTCCCGCATGGGAGAGATGATCGGTCGAGGAGTCATTCGAGATCTGGGATGGCGTCCGGCGGAAGCGCAACGCGGATGCTTCGAGCCTGACGGGGCACCCGCGTGATGAGCCCCTTTTTCTCCAGCTCGACGACCATGCGGTGGACGCTCGGCGGGGCTGTCCCGAAGTACCGCTGCATGTCGGTTTCAGCCGGCGGCCGCCTGTTGAGCTTCGTGTACAGGTGGATGAACGCGAGGTACTGGCCCTGCTTGTCCGTATACGGCTTGGTGCTCAATGTCGATTCCGATCCATGGCTTCGGTGCGAGGCTGACCGAGGAGGAACACCGTCGTGCCGACACTGCGCCGTCGAGCAGGTGGAGGACGAGGGATCCCGGCTCGCAGAGCGGGGTGGGATCCAGTGGATCGACGTCGGATGAGACGGAACGTCACTCCTCGGCCGCGCTCTCCGGGATGGTGAGCCGGAAGGTCGCCCCTTCGCCCGGCGCGCTCTCCACCCACACGCGGCCGCCGTGCGCGTCGACCAGCCGCTTGACGATCGACAAGCCGAGGCCGGTGCCGCCGTGCTCGCGTGTGGAGCTGCCGTCCACCTGGTAGAAGGCGTCGAAAATGCGCTCCTGCTCCGCCTGAGGGATGCCGGGCCCGGTGTCTTTGACCGAGAGCTCCACCGCGCGCTCCGGCGCCGCCATGAGCACGAAGCCCATCTCGTCGTCGTCCTCGGACGCGAGCTCCACCGTTCGGGCACCCACGACCACGCGCCCGCCCCGCGGCGAGAACTTCACCGCGTTCTCGGCCAGGTTGAAGAGCACCTGCCTGAGCCGCACCGGGTCCGCCTCGATGGTCGGGAGTTCCTCGCCCAGCTCGACCTCCATGACCACGTCCTTCTTCGCCGCCGAAGGCGTGAGGGTCTTGGCCACGTCCTCCACCAGCGCCGCGGGATCGAATCGGTTGGCGGTCGACGGTCATCTTGCCTTGTTCGAGCTTGTTCAGGTCGAGAATGCTCGAGATCAACGCGAGAAGATGATCGCCTTTGCTGCGAATGGTGTCGACGAACTCGGCTTGCTCTTCGTTGAGCTCGCCGGCGATGCCCGTTGCCAGCATGTCCGAGTATCCGATGATCGACGTCAGCGGCGTCCGGAGCTCATGGCTCACGGTAGCCAGGAAGTTCGACTTGAGCCGGTCGAGCTCTTTCAGTCGGTCGTAGGCCTCCTGCAATGCATCGTTCTTCTCGGAGAGCTCGCGGTAGCTCTCGCGCACGCTGGCGACGTGCATCTCGCTCGTCAAGAACGCGCGATGGCCGCTGAAGATGATGAGATCGAGCACGCGCGAGAGATGCCCTGCCAGGCGCTCGGCCGTCTCCAGCCGGACGCGCGGCATCTCGCCGAGCGCGGCCCGAGCGGCCTCGCGATCGACGTCGGGATCGAGGACCAGGAGCGAGCGCGGGACCTCCTTGAGCTCGGCGGGCAGATAAGGGCCGAGCACGAAGCGGCCGAGCCGCCGGCCCTGGTAGTCGATCGGCGCGATGCGGTAGACGGCGCCGGTGAAGCAGGGGTGCACCACCATTCCGTCTTGGGGATCGATGTCCTTCACCTCGCCGACCAGCGTCGAGCACGCGCTCCGACCTTGCCCCAGCGAGTTCACGTAGCGGCAGACCTCGCGCGTCTCGTGCACGTCCGCGAGGAGCGTGCCGTCGCGCGAGAACACGCGGATCGGCAGCGAGAAGAGCTCGAAAAACGAGCGGCAGACCTCCGCCAGCGCGCCGCGGTCGACGATGTCCTCGAGGCGGGCGACGTCGGCGAGGGTCGAATCGGCGCCGGTCTGGCTCATCCGACGCCTCCGCTGGCCTCTCGGACGCCGAGGTGCGAGCGCAGTTCCGCCAAGAGCGGCTCGGGCTGCACGCCGAACTTGTCCCCCAGCCGGTGCTCTTCTTCGAGCTTTCCCCAGGTCAGCTCCATGAGGCCCATCAGGGTCTCCAGGACACCGACTCCCCGCACCGCGATGGCTTTGTACACCGGCTCTCGCCCGCGCTGCGCCATCGCGTCGAGCTCTTCGTCGGTCCGGATGTTCGGGAGATCGCGCTTGTTGAATTGAATGACGAGCGGCATCGATGCTGGCTTGATCCCACTGTCCGATAGATTTTGGCGGAGGTTGACGAACGAGGCGGAATTTGCCTTCGTTTCACTGCGCTGGGAGTCGGCGATGAACGCGACGCCGTCGGCGCCCTGGAGCACCAGGCGGCGCGTGGAGTTGTGAATGACCTGGCCCGGCACCGTGAAGAGCTTCACGCGGACCGAGAGGCCGCCGCTGGCCGAGAGCGAGAGCGGCAGGAGATCGAAGAAGAGCGTGCGGTCGTCCTTGGTCTCGAGCGTCATCAGCCGGCCGGCCACGTCGGGCGACACGAGCTGGTGGATGGCCGAGAGGTTGGTCGTCTTTCCGCTCAGCGCCGGCCCGTAGTAGACCAGCTTGACGGTCAGCTCGCGTGCCTTGAAGTCGAGCTGCAAGGGGCGCTCCTGGGAGAAGGCTCGGTCCGGGTCCCGGGAAGGGCCTGTGCCCGTCTCGAGAGCCGAGAGAGTACCGGGCCGGCTAGAGCAAGCGCAACACCGCGAAGACGGCGCTGAGCACCATCGCGCCGCTCACCCCGAGCGCCAGCAGGAACATCTTGGTCTTCGCGGAGCGCGGGTCGGGCTCGGTCTTCAGGGCGCTCAGATTTTGCATGGCCAGCGCCAGCACGCGGTCGATCTGGGCCGACGCGCGCTCGACCCGCTCGGGGTCGGCTTCGCGGATCTCGCGGTAGCGACGGCCTGCCTCGCCCAGCCGCTCGGTGCTGGCACAGAGGACGAGGAAAGCTTCGTGCGCCTGCGCGTCGTCCCAGTCCCGGGTGACCCGCGCCCAGGCCTCCTCGATCGCCGCGTCGACGTCCACGGGCGGATCCTACCTCGGGCCGCCGCCCGCGTCGCGCCGCGTGAAGGTTCACCAGCCCGAGCTGGGGTCTTTCGACTCCATCGCACTGATTGGATGTTCCGTGGTCTGTAGGCCTCTTTTGGTGGGTGGCGATCCACCTTCTGCCACCCTCTCCCACCTCCCCGAAAAACGCCTAGGGTCCCGGTGACTTAGCGCCACAGCGAATGAAGTTGACACCTTCCTGCCCCGCTCGTAGGGTCGGCGCGGTGGTAAAGAGTGGTAAGGAGTGCCAAAGCGCTCCGGACCGCTCCCGGACGGGTGGCCGCGGGTGTTCCGAGGGCAATACGAGCACGCGATCGACGGTAAGGGACGAACCTCCGTTCCGTCGCGTTTTCGGGAGGTGCTCGGCACCGGCGCCGAGTCACGCCTGGTGATCACCACCGGCCTCGATCCCTGTCTCGTCGCCTATCCGATGCAGGAGTGGGCGAGCTTCGAGGAGCGCCTGAGCGCGCTGCCGAGCTTCGACCCGAGCGTGGCGATGATCCGGCGCATCTACGTGTCGGGCGCGGTGGAGGTCGACGTCGACAAGCTCGGCCGCATCCTCATCCCCGCCGCCCTGCGCGAGTACGCGGGCCTGGTGCGAAATGCGCTCTGGGCCGGCATGGGCAAGCACCTCGAGCTCTGGTCCAAGGAGCGCTTCGACGAGCTCCGGGCCACCGCGCTCACCGATCCGAAGCAGCGCCAGGAGATGGCGCGCCGCCTCGCGGAGCTGGGACTGTGAGCGGCGGGGACGAGACGATGGCGCCGGCGCCGTTCACCCACCGGACGGTGATGCTGGCCGAGACCCTCGACTCGCTCGAGCCGCGCACCGGTCGGTTCTATGCGGACGTCACGCTCGGCGGAGGCGGGCACGCGGAGGGCATCCTCGAGGCGAGCGGCCCGGACGGGAGGCTCATCGGCGTGGACCGTGACGAGGCCGCGCTCGAGGCGGCGCGCGCGCGGCTGGCCCGCTTCGGCGAGCGTGTGTCGTTCGTGCACGGGCCCTTCGCGGAGCTCGGTGATCTTCTCGAGCGCGCCGGGGTCCGCCGTGTCCACGGGCTGATCGCCGACCTCGGGGTGAGCTCGCCCCAGCTCGACCGGGCCGAGCGCGGCTTCTCCTTCCGCGCCGAGGGCCCTCTGGACATGCGGATGGACCCGAGCGAAGGCGAGACGGCGCTCGACCTGATCGACCGGCTGAGCGAGCGCGAGCTGGCGGACGTGCTCTATCAGCTCGGCGAGGAGCGGCGCTCGCGGCCGATCGCCCGCTCCATCAAGTACGCGCTCGCCGCGGGCGAGCTCGCTACCACCAACGACTTGAGGCGGGCGGTCGTGCGCGCCGTAGGCCCGCGCCGCAGCGGTGGCATCGATCCGGCGACCCGCACCTTCCAGGCGCTGCGCATCGCGGTCAACGACGAGCTCGGGCAGCTCGACGCGCTCCTCGATGCGCTCCCCGACGTGCTGGAGGACGGCGGGGTGGCGGTCATCATCTCCTTTCACTCGCTGGAGGACCGGCGGGTGAAGAGGCGCTTCCGGGGCAGCCCGCTGCTCGAGCCCCTGACCAAGAGGCCTCGCGTGGCCGGCGACGAGGAGCAGCGCGAGAATCCGCGCGCCCGCAGCGCCAAGCTGCGCGCCGCGCGCCGGGTGAACGCGGGAGGGGGCGACATGAGAGCGCGCTTTCTCGTGCTCTGGAGCGTGGCGGTGATCGCGGCGGCGGCCGCGTTCGTGTCGCATCTGGCGCTGCGCCATCACACGGTGGCGCTCGGCTACGAGGTCGGGCGGGCGCGGCGGGCGCAGCGGCGGCTGATCGAGCAGCGACGGCTCTTGGCCGTGGAGGCGGCGACGCTCCGCGGCGCCGAGCGCATCGAGACCATCGCCCGCGGGCGGCTCGGCATGGACGTGCCCGAGCCCGAGCGGGTGGTGCCGGTCGGGCGCGAGCAGTCGACGCGCCGCGTGGCGGGGAGGGTGCGGTGAGCGAGCTCGCCGATCCGCCCTCACTCGACCCGCGCAGGCAGCGCTGGATGCGGGTGCGCATCGTCCTCCTCGCGCTGGCGCTCTCGGTCGGTGCCGGGCTGGTCACGCGCCGCGCGTGGGAGCTGACCATGGAGCAGGGGCCGCAGCTCCGCGCCATGGCCGAGGACCAGCAGCTGCGGCGCATCCGGCTCGCGCCCAAGCGCGGGACCATCTACGACCGCCACGGCGCCGAGCTGGCGGTGAGCGTCGACGTGGAGAGCGTCTTCGCGAACCCGCGCCGGATGCACGCGGCCGAGGTGGACGTCGCGCAGGCGGCGGCGCAGCTCAGCGCCCTGCTCGGCGTCGACCGCGAGCGCATCCTCGCCCGCCTCTCCTCGGATCGCTATTTCGTCTGGATCGAGCGGCAGGTCACGCCGGCCCAGGCGGACGCGGTGCGCGCGCTGCACATCGAGGGCGTGCAGCTCACCGACGAGGCCCACCGCTTCTATCCGAACCGAGAGCTGGCCGCGCACCTGCTCGGCTTCTCCAACATCGACGGAGTCGGCATCGAGGGGCTCGAGCTCTCGATGGAAGAGCGGCTCCGCGGCTCGGTGCAGCCGGTCCAGGCCATCCGCGACCGCCGCGGCCGGGTCGTGTTCAGCGATCAGCTCCTCGACGACCGCGCGGCGCAGGGCGACGACGTCTACCTGACGATCGACAAGACCATCCAGCACGTGGTCGAGCGCGAGCTGGCGCTCTCCGTGCGCACGTCCGAAGCGCAGGCGGGCAGCGTGGTGGTGATGGATCCGCGCAACGGCGAGATCCTGGCGCTGGCCAACTATCCGACGTTCGATCCGAACGATCCCGGCGGCGCGCCGGCCGGTCATCGCCGAAACCGCGCGCTCACCGATCGCTTCGAGCCGGGCTCGACCATCAAGCCCTTCACCGTCGGCGCCGCGCTGGCCGCGCGGGTGATCCATCCCGAGGAGCCCATCCCCTGCGGCCACGGCCGGATGGAGATTGGCGACGACGTCATTCGCGACACGCACATCTTCGACGTGCTCACGCCGGCCGAGGTGCTCGAGTACTCGTCGAACATCGGCGCCGCCAACATCGGCGCGCGGCTCGGGCGCCGCGGGCTCTACCGCGCGCTGCGCCGCTTCGGGTTCGGCGAGCCGACCGGCCTTCCGATGCCCGGCGAGACGGGCGGCATCCTCCGCCACCATACCCACTGGTACGACCTCGATCTGGCGTCGATCAGCTTCGGGCAGGGCTTGAGCGTCACCACCGTGCAGCTCGCCACGGCGATGAGCGCCATCGCCAACGGCGGCCGGCTGATGCAGCCGCACATCCTCTCGCGCATCGTCGACGGACACGGGAACGTGGCCGACGAGGTGCTGCCTCGCGTGCGCCGGCAGGTGATCCCGCGGCACACGGCGCGGCTCGTGGCCGACATGCTCACGGCCGTCACCGGCGACGGCGGCACGGGCGTGGAGGCGGCCATCGACGGCTACCTCGTGGCCGGCAAGACGGGCACCGCGCAGAAGGCCGACTACGTCCACGGCGGCTACGCGGAGGGCAAGTACATCGCCTCCTTCGTCGGGTTCGTGCCGGCCCAGGATCCGCGGCTGGTCATCGCAGTGATCATCGACGAGCCGATCGTCGATCACTATGGCGGCTCCATCGCCGGTCCGGTGTTTCGCCGCATCGGCGAGGCCGCGCTCCGGCACCTCGGCGTGCCGGCCGACACCGGCGGCGAGGTCCTCGCGCAGCTCGAGCGAAGCGCCCGCCAGCGCCGGCGGCGGGCCCGCGAGGAGCGCGCGCAGGGTAGCGAGGCGGCGAGCGAGGAGTCGAGCGAAGAGGGCGCGCCCGCGGAGGCGTCGCTCGTGCCCGCGCGGCAGCCCGGCGAGGACGAGGTGCTGGTGCCCGACGTGAGCGGGCAGACCGTCCGCGCGGCGCTGGTCGCGCTGCACCGGGTGGGGCTCTCGTTCCGGGTCGAAGGCAGCGGGCTGGCCGTGTCGCAGGCGCCGGCTGCCGGCAGCATCGCCCTGCGCGGGTCCGCCGTCAGCGTGCTCTTCGAGGCGCCCGAGCTGCACCCGAGCGCGCACCGTCCCGCCGCGCCGGCGGAGAGCTTGGCCGCGGTCGTGAACGAGCCGTCGGATCGGAGGACGCGATGAGCGTCGCGCTCTCGGAGCTCGTTCGCCGCGGGCTCGCGCGCGAGGTGCGCGGCGACGATGCGGCCCTGGTGCGCGGCGTGCGACACGACTCTCGCGCCGTGGAAGCGGGCGATCTCTTCGTGGCCGTGCCGGGGCGCACCGTGGACGGAGCCGTGTTCGTGAAGGACGCGCTCGCCCGCGGCGCCGTGGCCGTGGCCACCGAAGCGCCGCTCGGTCTCGACGTGCCGGAGCTGATCGTCGAGGACGCGCGGCGGGCGCTCGGCGCGCTGGCGGCGGCGGTGTACGGCGACCCGACGGAGAAGCTCTCGGTCATCGGCGTCACCGGCACCAACGGAAAGACCACGACCACCTGGCTGATCGACGCGTGTCTCGGCGCGCTCGGCCGCGCGCCGGCGTTGCTCGGCACCATCGAGAGCCGCGGCCCGGGCGTGCGGGAAGCGGCGCCCTTCACGACGCCCGAGGGCGACGCCATCGCGCGCTTCGCGGCCCAGGTCCTCGACGCCGGCGCGACCGACCTGGTGATGGAGGTGTCGAGCCACGCGCTCGCGCAGCACCGCGCCGACGCCGTCCGCTTCGACGTCGCCGCGTTCACCAACCTGAGCCAGGACCACCTCGACTTCCACGGCACGATGGAGGCGTACTTCGCCGCCAAGGTGCGCCTCTTCACCGACCTCTCGCCGCGGGTGTCCGTGGTCAACGTCGACGACGCGTGGGGCGCGCGGCTGGCGAAGGAGGTGTCTGGTCGGCTGCTGCGCGTCTCGCGCGACGATGGCGAGCTCGTCGCCACGAACGCGTCGATGGGCCGCGACGGAATGACAGCCACGGTCCGCCACGAGGGCCGCGAGGCGACGTTGTCGAGCCCGCTCATCGGCGAGCACAACCTCGAGAACCTGCTGGTCGCGCTCGGCTGCGCGCTCGCGCTCGACGTGCCGCTCGACGACGCCCTCCGTGCGCTGGCCAAGGTGCGCGGCGTGCCCGGTCGACTGGAGCGGGTCGAAGGGCTCGACGACGTGATGGTGCTCGTCGACTACGCCCACACGCCCGACGCGCTGGCGCGTGCGCTGGCGGCGCTCAGGCCGATCACGCCGGGCAAGCTCTCGGTCGTCTTCGGATGCGGCGGCGACCGCGATCGCGGCAAGCGCCCGATCATGGGCGAGGCGGCGGCGCGCGGCGCCGATCGGGTCGTCGTCACCAGCGACAACCCGCGGACCGAGGATCCCTTCGCGATCCTCGCCGCCATCGAGCCCGGCGTGGTGGCCGGCGGGATGCCCGAGGTCGATGCGCTGGCGGGCGCCGAGCGCGGATATGTCGTCAGCGAGGAGCGCCGCGAGGCGATCCGCCGCGCGATCGAGGCCGCGCGCCCCGGCGACACCGTGCTGATCGCCGGCAAAGGGCACGAGGACTACCAGATCCGCGGCACGGAGAAGCTACACTTCGACGACCGCGAAGAGGCGGGCGCCGCCATCGCGGCGTGCGGGGGAGGGGAGGCCTGATCATGGCTGCGACCCCCATTCCGTCCAACCAAGCCGCGTTCTCGGCATCCGAGATCGCCGAGGTCACCGGCGCCGATGTCGTGGCCGCGCCCTCGCAACGCGGGGTCGGCGTGAGCACCGACTCGCGTACGACCGTCGCGGGCAACCTCTTCGTGGCCCTCAGCGGGCCCACGCACGACGGGCACGACCACGTCCGCGCCGCCCTCGAGAAGGGCGCGCGCGCCGTGTTGGTCGAACGCGACGTGGACGTGCCCGAGGGCGTCGGCGTGTTCCGCGTCGACGACACGCTCAGCGCGCTCGGCGCCCTCGCGGGCTTCCATCGCCGCCGCTACGACGTGCCGGTCGTCGCCATCACCGGCTCGGTCGGCAAGACGTCGACCAAGGAGCTGGTCGCGGCCGCGCTGACGGGGCTCGGGCATCACCTCGTCTACACGCACGGCAACCTGAACAACCGCATCGGTGTGCCGATGACGCTCTTCACCCTCGGTCCGGAGCACGACGCGGCCGTGATCGAGGTCGGCATGAACGTGCCGGGCGAGATCGAGGACCTGACCGCGATCACCGCGCCCACGGTCGGCATCGTGACCGCCGTCGGCGAGGTGCACACCGAGGGCGTCGGCGGACTCTCCGGTGTCGCGCGCGAGAAGGCCTCGCTCCTGATGGGGCTGAGCGCGGACGCGACGGCCATCTGGCGGATGGAAGCGCCGCTCCTCGATGCGCTGGCGCCACGCTCGCCCGCCGGGCGGAAGCTGACCTACGGCCTCGGCGAGGACGCCGAAGTGCGGCTGATCCGCTACGAGCTCGACGGTCACGGCGGTACGGAGGCGAGCTATCGGCTGCCGAGCCGGGAGCAGGCGCTCGACGTCCGGTTGCAGAGCCTCGGCGAGGCGGCGGCGGTGAACGCGGCGGCGGCGCTCGCGGTGATCGAGGCCCTCGAGCCGGCGCGCCTCGAGGACGCGGCGAGGGCGCTGGCGGAGGTGCCGCCGCATCCGGGGCGGATGGTCCCGCGCGAGCTGCCGTCCGGGCTTCTCCTGATCGACGACACCTACAACGCGAGCCCGCCCTCGACGCGCGCGGCGTTGGAGACGGCGTCGGCGCTCGCCAATGCCCGCGACGGAAAGCTGGTGGCGGTGCTCGGCGACATGCTCGAGCTCGGTCACGACGCCGAGCGACTGCACGAGGACATCGGGCGCGAGGCCGCGCGGGTGGGAGCCGGCGCGCTGATCGCGTGCGGCGAGCTGATGTCGCACGCCGGCAGAGCGGCGTTGAAGGCCACGATGGAGTCGAGCGCGCGGCCGCGAATGAAGGTGATCCTGATCAAGAAGGTCGAGGACGCCGCGGATCTCGTCCGCGAGCTGGCCGCGCCGCACGACGTGGTCCTGGTGAAGGGATCGCGCGGGATGCGGATGGAGCGGGTGGTGGAAGCGCTGACCCCGGAGGGCGCGCGATGATCTACTACTTCCTCTACCCGCTCTCGGACTCGCCGTCGCTCAGCTTCCTCAACGTGCTGCGCTACGTGCCCTTCCGGGCCATCGCGGCCGCGTTGACGGCGCTCGGGGTGACCTTCGGGCTCTACCCCTGGTTCATCCGGCGCTTGCAGAGCCGGCAGATCGGTCAGGTGGTCCGCAAGGAGGGCCCCGAGGCGCACCTCTCGAAGGCGGGCACGCCGACCATGGGCGGCGCGCTGATCCTCTTGGCGCTGATCATCTCCACGGTGCTCTGGGCGGACCCGGGCAACTTCATGGTCTGGGTCGTCACGGCCGTCACCACGGCCTACGGCGTGGTCGGCTACATCGACGACGCCGCCAAGATCCGAAAGAAGGACACCGGCGGTCTCGCCGGCCGCTGGAAGCTGATCTTCCAGTTCGCAGTCGCCATCGGCATCTGCACCTACCTCTGGTACGGCGAGGCCGGTTTGCCGGCGGACTGGATCGCGATCCGCGACCGCGTCTCGCTGCCTTTCGTCGCGTTCGACAAGCATCCGGTCTCACTCCCGGCCTGGGGCTACGTGGCCTTCGCCTCGGTGTGCATCGTCGGCTTCTCCAACGCCGTGAACCTCACCGACGGGCTCGACGGACTGGCCATCGGGCCGGTCATGATCAATTCGGCCACGTACATGATCCTCGCCTACCTGGCGGGCGTGACCTTCTTCGGATCGGACCTGGCCGCGTACCTCCGGATCCCGTCGCTGCCGAGCGCGATCGAGCTCAGCGTGTACTGCGGCGCGCTGATCGGCGCCGGCTTCGGCTTCCTCTGGTACAACACCTATCCGGCCCAGGTCTTCATGGGCGACGTCGGCTCGCTGGCGCTCGGCGGCGGCATCGGCTCGCTGGCCGTGATGACCAAGAACGAGCTCCTGTCGCTCCTGCTCGGCGGAATTTTCGTCATCGAGGCCGTGAGCGTCATCGGTCAGGTGGCGAGCTACAAGATGTTCAAGAAGCGCATCTTCTTGATGGCGCCCATTCACCATCACTTCGAAAAGATGGGGTGGCCGGAGCCGCGCGTCATCGTGCGGTTCTGGATCATCAGTGTGATGCTCGCGTTGGCCGCGTTGGCCACGTTGAAGTTGAGGTAAGAGACGTGCAGGTCGCGGGAATGAATGTGGTGGTCGTCGGTGCCGGAGCCAGTGGGCTCGCGGCAGCGTCGCTGCTCGTCCGCGAAGGGGCACGGGTCACCCTCAACGACGGGCGTCCGCCGGAGAAGCTGACGGCGGTGGCCGCGCGCGTCGAGGCGCTCGGGGTGTTGCTCGCGGCAGGTGGGCACGACGATGCCGTCTTCCGAGATGCGGAGCTCGTCGTGGTCTCGCCCGGCGTGCCGCCGCTCCCCGTGCTCGACGCCTTGCAAGCGCGCGGCGTCGAGGTCATCGGCGAGCTCGAGCTGGCGTCGCGTTTCGTGCGCGGGTCCTTGATTGCAATCACGGGCACCAACGGAAAGAGCACGGTCACCACGCTGGTCGGTGAGATGATGCGTCGCACCGGCCGGCCGACCTTCGTGGGAGGCAACCTCGGCGAGCCCCTCTCCAACGCGGTCGGCACCGAAGCGGCCGAGTCGGGCGTGCTGGTGGTCGAGGCGTCCAGCTTCCAGCTCGAGCGGGTGCGGGACTTCGCGCCCGACGTCGCCGTTCTGCTGAACGTCACGCCCGACCATCTCGACCGCTACGCGAGCTTCGACCACTACGCCGAGGCCAAAGGGAACATCTTCCGCGGCCAATCGAGCGGGGCCAGCGCCGTGATCCCGGCGAACGACGAGCTCTGTGCGCGGCTGGCTTCGGGCGGAGCTCGCGTCGTGCACCGCTTCGGCGCGCCGGATGGGGAAGTCCGCCTCGACGGCGAGGTGATCCGGGACATCGTCAGCGGCCTCGCGCTGGCGCGTGGCGAGCTCCTCTTGGCCGGACGGCACAACGAGGAGAACGCGTGTGCGGCTGCCCTCACCGCTCGGCTGGCGGGCGCCGATGCGGATGCCATCGCCGGCGCGCTCGGCAGCGTGAGCGGGCTGCCGCATCGGGCAGTATCGGTGCGGGAGCTCGACGGCGTCGTCTACGTCGACGACTCCAAGGCCACCAACGTCGGCGCCGCCGTGGCCGCCCTCGACGGGCTGGCCTCGCCCTCGCGCCGCGCGGTGCTGATCGCCGGCGGCATCGACAAGGGCGGGAGCTACGCGCCGCTGGTCGAGCGGCTGCAGGAGGTGGGCCGGGCGGTCGTCACGATGGGTGAGGCCGCGCCGTTGATCGAGCAGGCCCTGGCCGGCGGGTCGCTCGAGGTCGCGCGGGCGAGCTCGATGGAGGACGCCGTCGACAAGGCGCGCGCGCTGGCGCGTCCGGGCGATTTGGTGCTCCTCGCGCCGGCCTGCTCGAGCTTCGACATGTTCCAGAGCTACGCGCAGCGCGGCGACGTCTTCCAGGAGACGGTCCGGGCGCTCGCGCCGCGCGAGGAGGGGTCATGGGATTGATCCGCAGCATCCTTCGCCGTCGTGAGGCGGGCGAGCCTGGCGAGGCGGCGCCGTCGAAGCCGCAGGCGGCGGTCGGGCCGGCGGACGCCGTGCTCTACGGGACGGTCATCGCGCTGATCGCGTTCGGTGTGGTGATGGTCTACAGCGCGAGCGCGGTCTACGCGTCTCAGCTCTTCGACAACGGCTATTTCTTCTTGATCCGTCAGGGCGCGTACGCGTTGGTGGCGCTGCCGATGATCGTGGTCCTGGCGCGGATCGACTATCACCTCTACCGGCGGCTGACGTACCCGATCCTGGCGGGCGTCGTCGGGCTGATGGCGGCGGTCACGCTCGGCCTCGGGCACACGGCGGGCGGCGCCACGCGCTGGATCGCCGTCGGGCCGATTCACATCCAGCCCGCCGAGATGGCCAAGGTCGCGATCATCCTCTGGTTGGCGTACTCGCTGAGCAAGAAGCGGGAGAAGATCAAGTCGTTCAGCGTCGGTTTCCTGCCTCACATGTTGATGGCGGGTTTCTTGATGCTTCTCTGCCTCAAGCAGCCCGACTTCGGCAGCGCCGTCATGATCGGCATGCTGACCTTCGTCCTGCTCTTCACCGCCGGGGCGAAGCTCGGGTACATCCTCGGCGCAGGCATCCTGGGGCTGCCGGTGGTCTACGGGCTCATCGCCAGCTCGCCGATGCGGATGCGCCGCGTGCAGGCGTTCTTGCAGCCCTTCGAGACGCGGCAGAACGAGGGCTACCAGCTCTGGGAGGCCTTCCTGAGCTTCGGCACCGGCGGGCTCGACGGGGTCGGCGTCGGCGACAGCCGCCAAAAGCTCGGTTACCTGCCCGAGGCCCACACGGACTTCATCAGCGCCATCGTCGGCGAGGAGCTCGGGTTCATCGGCCTCTCGCTCTTGATCGTCGCGTTCTCGATCATCTTCGTCCGCGGCATGCGCGTGGCGTTTCGCGCATCGGACGAGTACGGAGTCTATCTTGCGGTCGGCATCACGATGTTCATCGGGATGCAGGCCTTCACGAACCTCGCCGTCGTGATGGGGATGCTGCCCACCAAGGGTCTGGCGCTCCCCTTCATGAGCTACGGCGGCTCGTCGCTGCTGGTGAACTCGGCGGCGGTCGGGGTGTTGCTCAATGTTTCGCGGTCGCGCGCCAGCAGCGGCACAGCGGCGGCAGAGGGCGCGAGCGCCAAGAAGGGCCGGGCGAGGCTCTTCGGCGCGGCGCTGGGAGGAACGGCATGATTCGACGGATCATCGTGGCCGGAGGGGGCACGGGCGGGCACCTCTTCCCGGGCATCGCCGTGGTGGAAGAGCTGCGCCGCCGGCAGCCGGACGTGGAGGTCACCTTCGTCGGCACGGAGAAGGGCATCGAGGCGCGGATCCTGCCGGAACGGGGAGAGCGTCTGGAGCTCATCGACGTGGCGCCGCTCAAGGGGCGGACCACCGCCGAGCTGATGCGCAGCCTGATGATGCTGCCGGGCGCCTGCTCGCAGGCCTTCGGGCTCATCGGCAAGCACCGGCCGGACCTGGTGATCGGCGTCGGCGGCTATGCGTCGGGGCCGATGCTCCTCGCGGCGGCGGCGCGGGGGGTGCCGACGGCCATCCTCGAGCAGAACGCGCACGTCGGGCTGACCAACCGCGTCCTCGCCCCGCTGGCCGGTCGCGCGTACGTCGCGTGGGAGGAAGCGCGGCAGCAGATCGGCCGGAAGGCCAAGCTCCTCGGCAACCCCGTGCGGCGCGCGTTCGTGGACGCGGCGCGGGCGGCGCTCGCCGATCCGGACGGGTTCGAGGCGCGCTCGCGGCGCATCCTGGTGCTCGGCGGCTCGCAGGGCGCGAAGGTGCTCAACGAGACGGTGCCGGCGGCGCTGGCGTCGCTCGATCTGAGCGCGCGCGGCGTGACGGTCCTCCACCAGACCGGCGCGGCGATGCGTGACGCCGTCGAGGCGCGCTACCGCGAGCTCGGCGTGCCGGCCGAGGTCATCAGCTTCGTGGACGACATGGCCCAGG
The DNA here is from genome assembly GCA_963832725.1 of uncultured Pseudomonadota bacterium. Taxonomy (GTDB): domain Bacteria; phylum Myxococcota_A; class Polyangia; order Polyangiales; family Sandaracinaceae; genus JAEZBP01. The sequence continues at coordinate 801,329 of CAWHVG010000001.1, read as the reverse complement.
CCTACGCCTCGGCCTCGTTGGTCATCGCCCGGGCCGGCGCCACCACGCTGGCGGAGCTCTCTGCGATCGGTCGCGCGTCGGTGTTGGTGCCCTATCCCTACGCCGCCGACGACCACCAGGCGCGCAACGCGGAGGCGCTCCAGCGCGCCGGCGCGGCCATCGCGATCCGCGAGCCCTCGCTGACGGCCGAGAGGCTCGCGGAGTCGGTCCAGGGGCTGCTCGACGACGCTGGGGCGCGCCGTCGCATGGCGGACGCGTCGCGCGGACAGGGCAAGCCCGATGCGGCGGCGGCCATCGTCGACGATTCTCTTCGCGTGGCTGGGCGGCCCGCCGGTCGAGCTGACGACGCCGGACGCCCTCGCCTCCGGCTCTGGGGAGAGCGACTCGGGCCCCCGCTTCGCCAGCGTGAGCTTCCACGCCGGGCGCGAGATCACCATGCGCGCGCGACGCACCAGCCGCCCGCCGCCCGTCTACCTGGAGATGCTACCGACGACGACGGCGCTGGCGGACTGATCGGTTCGACGGGCCGCTTCGCGAGCGGCGCGACGTGAGGGGGCGTGGTGGCGGCCGTCGGCCGCCGCCCGTCTATCTGGAGATGCTGCCGGCGACGGCGCTGGCGGACTGCGATGCCCTTGGCGCCGCAGAGCGTCGCGTACTCGGCGAAGCTCTGGTCGTGGTGCTCCTCGCCCCACGACCCGTTCGTACGGTACACCAGGCTCCCGATACGAACGGCGCCCGAGCGCGAGGAGACGCGGATGAGCGACATGGTGAGCCTGGAGAGGAACCGCACGTTGGCGGTGGCGAAGTGGAGCGAGCTGAAGGACCGGGAGCCCGCCTACGCGCTCGCCCTCGAGACGGACCTCGTGGTGATCCGCTACGGCGACCAGGTCTCCGTGCTCTACGGCCGCTGTCTCCACCGGGGCGCGCTCATGGCCGACGGCCAGGTCGAAGGGGAGAACCTGATCTGCGGCGTGCACGGCTGGGACTACCGCTACGACACGGGCGTCAGCGCCTACTCGAACGAGGAGGCGCTCCACAAGTTCGACGCGACCGTCGATCTCGACGCGGATGTCGTGACGGTGCGCGAAGCGGATGTCCGCGCCTTCCAGAAGGCGCACCCGCAGCCCTACGACCGCGACGCCTACCTCGGCCTCTATCAGGACGTCCACGGCGGGCCCGAGGAAGACCGAAACGGCTACATCCAGATGCTGGCGCGGGACGGGCTCTCGAAGGTCGGCCACCACGGCGTGGTCAGCGCGATGGGCGTGCCGCGGAGCGCGCTCCCACGCTGGGACTCGGTGCAGCTCTTGACCGGGCAGCTCGCGCGCCGGCCGCTGGCCGACGACGCCCCCGTCGCCACCGAGCTGGTGGTCGGGCCCAACGCGGCCAAGCCGCTCCGCCTGGCGATCCCGATCTTCGTGAGCGACATGAGCTTCGGCGCGCTGAGCGAGGAGGCGAAGGTCGCGCTGGCGTTGGGCGCGGACGCGGCCGGCACCGGCATCTGCTCGGGGGAGGGCGGCATGCTCGAGGAGGAGCAGGCCGCCAACGGGCGCTACTTCTACGAGCTCGCCAGCGCTCGCTTCGGTTGGAGCATGGACAAGGTGAAGCGGTGCCAGGCGTTTCACTTCAAGGGCGGGCAGGGCGCCAAGACCGGAACGGGAGGCCACCTGCCGGGCCCCAAGGTCGTCGGCAAGATCGCGAGGGTGCGAGGGCTGCCGGAGGGCACGCCGGCGATCAGCCCGAGCCGCTTCGACGATCTGGCCAGCGTCGGCGACTTCCGCCGGCTCGCGGACGAGGTGCGCGAGGCGACGGGCGGGATCCCGATTGGCTTCAAGCTCAGCGCGCAGCACATCGAGGACGACCTGGACTTCGCGCTCGCGGCCAGCGCGGATTACGTCATCCTCGACGGCCGGGGCGGCGGCACCGGGGCGGCACCTTCGATCTTCAAGGACAACATCAGCGTGCCGACGATGGTGGCGCTGGCGCGCGCGCGCCGGCACCTCGACCGCCGGGGACGCGGCGACGTGACGCTGATCATCACGGGTGGGCTGCGCACGGAGAGCGACTTCGTGAAGGCGCTCGCGCTCGGCGCCGACGGCGTCGCGGTCGCCAACAGCGCATTGCAGGCCATCGGCTGCCTCGGCATGCGCGCATGCCACACCAACAACTGCCCCGTCGGCATCGCGACGCAGAAGGAGCACCTGCGGCGGCGCCTGGTGATCGACGAGAGCGCCCGACGCCTGACCCGCTGGTTCGAGGCGACCACCGAGCTGATGTCGATCCTCGCGCGCGCTTGTGGGCACGAGGCGCTGGCCGGTCTCTGCCTCGACGACATCACGACCTACGATCGCGATCTCGCGCACCTCACCGGCATCCCCTACGCCGGCGTCGGCGCCCCGTAGAGGCCCGTCGCAGCACGAGCCCGCGGAATATGTCTCCGCGCGATGTCCCGCGTGGGGCGCGGGCCGTCGAGCGAGGCTCGTCGCGTCTCGCCCGGAGAGCGCCCGAGCGAGGTTCTTCGACACGCGCTCGGGACGGCCGCTCTCGGTGGCGGCGGGCGCTTCAGTTCTCGCGCAGCGCCGTGAGCATGAAGTTGTCGAGGCCGAGCGCTTCCTGGTCCTCGGGCTTGCCGATCCGGCCGATGTGGAGGCCTCGCGCCTCGATCAGCTGCCGGAGCTCGTTCAGGCGGCCGTCCTTGTCGTGCCCTTCGAGCACGACCTGCCGGACCTTCGACCAGGTGCCCTCGTTCATCCCGAGCAGCACGTCCATCTCGGCGCCCTCGACGTCGATCTTGAGGAGATCGATGGTCGGCACCGACTCCTGCTCGACCACGTTGGCGAGCGTGGAGAGCGCACACTCGATCTTCTCCATGCCCATCACGCGGTCGGAGACCCAGTTCCCGACGGGCCCCTTGGGCAAGTCGGCCACGAAGACCTGCGTGGCCTGCGCGAGCCACTGACCCATCGAGCCGGGGAGCGCGCGCTCGATGTGCGAGCTGCAGCGCGTCCCGAGGGTCTGGAACACGTCCTCGAAGTCGCGGCGCTTGGCGTCGATGTCGTACGTCGAGTCGCAGGGGATGGTCTTGAAGTAGTAGAACTCGGTCCGCTTGCGGTCCTCGCTCGACGTCAGGCCGCACTGGAAGAGTCGGTGCTGCGTCGATCGCAGCAAGGGGTGCTCGGCGAAGTTGGCGCTCAACGCCCCGAAGATGTCGGGGATGGGCTCGAAGCAGTAGATCGACAGGTCGCCGTCGCACTGCCGCGCGGCGTGCAGGGCGAAGAGCCCCACGTTCGCGCCGACGTCGAACACGACCTGGCCGGGCCTCAGACGGATGCCCTCTTGAAAGTACTCCTCGACCTCGCGGTGGACGCGCTCGACGTCGAGCCGCGCCCCCTTGGGCGTGTAGAACCGGCTCCCGTCCGCGAGCCGGTTGCTCAGCAGGCCACGCACGACGACCGCTCGTTCATGGATACCTCGTTCTGCTCTAAGCAATTTGGACGCCCTAAGAGACTCTTTTACCTTCGTCGGGCCGTAGACGCCAGCGTTCGCAGCAACCAGCGTGCCGCGCCCTGGATCGTGGGGACGCCGTGTGCGTCGGTTCCACCGGGCTGCCGGGCACCCGAGCCTCGGCCCCGGCCACCCGCTGGCGCTCCCCCGAGAATTCGCCTCGGATCGCGCTCCGGATTAGAACACCCCTCGTGTTTCGCGGTCGTATTCGGGCCATCCACTTCGTGGGCATCGGCGGCATCGGCATGAGCGGCATCGCCGAGGTGCTCCTCTCCAGCGGTTTCGCCGTCAGCGGCTCGGACGCCCGCGAGAGCGAGACGACGCGCCGCTTGGCCGACCTCGGCGCGCGCATCCACGTCGGGCACGCCGAGGCGCACGTCGAAGGTGCCGACGTCGTCGTCTTCTCGTCCGCCGTCTCCCGCGACAACGTGGAGCTGGTCGGGGCCCGCCGGGCGTCGATTCCGGTGATCCCGCGCGCCGAGATGCTCGCGGAGCTGATGCGCCTGAAGGACGGCATCGCCATCGCCGGCTCGCACGGCAAGACGACGACCACGTCGCTCGTCGCCACCGTGCTCCGGGAGGCAGGGCTCGATCCCGACGGTCGTGATCGGCGGCAAGCTGAACGTGCTCGGCTCGAACGCCGCGCGCGGGCAGGGCGAGCTCTTGCTGGCCGAGGCGGACGAGTCCGACGGATTGTTCCTCCACCTGACGCCGGTGGTAGCGGTCATCACCAACATCGACGCGGAGCACCTCGACCACTACGGCGACCACGCGCGCGTCAAAGAGGCGTTCGCGGAGTTCGCGAACCGGGTGCCTTTCTACGGGCTCGTGGTGGCCTGCCTCGATCACCCGCACGTGCAGGACATCCTGCCCTCGATCGAGAAGCGCACGGCGACGTACGGGCTCAGCGCCCAGGCCGACTATCGCGCCAAGAATCCCGTGGTGGAGGGGCTGAGCACCCGCTTTTCCTTGAGCCGGCGGGGCGAAGAGCTGGGCGAGGTCTCGGTGCGCATGCCGGGCATCCACAACGTGCTCAACACGCTGGCGGTGATCGCCGTCGCGGACGAGCTGGGGGTGCCGCTCGAGACCACCAAGGCGGCGCTGGCCGGCTTCGGTGGCGTGCACCGGCGCTTCACCATCGTGGGCGAGCACGCCGGCGTGACGGTGGTGGACGACTACGGTCACCATCCGGCCGAGGTCCAGGTGACTCTCGAGGCCGCGCAGCGGGCGTACGGTCGGCGCCTGGTGGTGGCGTTCCAGCCCCACCGCTACTCGCGCACCCATCACCTCTTCGACGAGCTCACCCGGGCGTTCAACCGGGCCGACGTCCTTCTGCTCGCCGACGTCTACGCGGCCGGCGAGGCGCCGATTGAAGGCGCGACCTCGGACCGGCTGGCGCAGGCCATCCGTGCGCACGGGCATCGCGACGTCACCCACGTCGGCTCCCGCGACGCGCTCCTCGACGCGCTCCTCGAGCGGCTGTCTCCCGGGGACGTGGTGCTCACCCTCGGTGCCGGCGACATCACGCGCACCGGGCCGGCGCTCCTCGAGGCGCTGCGCGCTCGCGGGGAGGGCTGAGTGCCGCGCCGAACGAGCACCCCTCCGGCGCCGCCGCGATCCAACCGCGCCCCGCGCGCCGGCGCCGACCGGAAGAGCGCCGACCGGAACGACCGGAAGAGTGCGGAACGGAAGAGCGTTCCGCCCCCCAATCGCCGGATTCGCAAGAAGCCCGAGCCGGATGCGCCGCCGCCCGAGCCCCGGCCCTCGCTGAAGGAGCGGGTCGGGAAGGTGCGGGCGCTGGGGCGCGCGCTCCGCCGTCCGGCCGAGCTCGTCGCCCGGACCGTGCTGGTCCTCGCCGTCGGCGTGGGCGCGGTCGCGCTCGGGCGTCTCGTGGAGCGACACGTGCGGACCTCGCCGGCGTTCGCGGTCGGCGAGATTCGAGCTCGAGGGTCACGTGCGGCTCATGCGCGAAGAGGTGCTGGAGACGGCCGGTCTCGCGCTCGGCCGCAACGTCTTCGAGGTCTCGCAGCAGGAGGCCGAGCGCCGGCTCGCGGCCCACCCGTGGATCGCGGAGGCGCACGTCCGTCGTCGTCTGCCCGGTCGCTACGAGATTGAGATCCGCGAACGGAGAGCCGTGGCGCTCTTGGTGCTCGGCGAGGTCTTCCTCGTCGCCGAAGACGGCGCGGTCTTCAAGCGTGCCGAGGAGGGCGATCCGATCGACCTGCCGGTGATCACCGGCGTCGAGCGCGCGCGCTTCACGCGGGATCGCGCGTTCCGGACCTCGGTGCTGCTGGAGGCGGTGGCGCTGCTCTCCGACTACCGCGGCGCCGGGCTCTGGGCGCGCGAGCCGATCGGCGAGCTGCATGTGGAGCGCGACGACGGCCTGAGCCTCTACGTCGGCGACGACGCGACCTACGTGCGCCTCGGACACGGTCCGTTCCGGGCGAAGCTGCGGCGCTTGCGCACGGTGCTCGACCAGCTGGCAGCGCGCAGCGCCCGCGCGGCCTACGTGTACCTGGACAACGACCGGCGCCCCGACCGGGTCACGGTGCGCGTGCGCGAGCCCGAAGAGGGCAGCCGCGCCGCGCTCGACGCCCACTGACGCGCGGCCACGATCCACAGCCGTGGCAGTGGGCCGTGGCCTCGCGACACGCTCTCGGGATCATCCTCGACTCGCGCAGCGCTCGAACGCGCGATGTACGGGTCGACCCCTGGTTGGCCGTCTTGGGCAGCGGTAGGCTTCCAGGAAGACGCAGCGAAATGGCGGACCCGGAAATCGGAGGCTCCGGACCCGCTTCGGGAGCACCACATGCGCGCTCGAGCGGCCACCTTGCACTCCGAAGAGACCTCCTCATGGTCCTGGGCCAGACTGAGCGGCCCGGTCGTCACCCTCGCGGTCGTCGTCGCGGTGGAGATCCTCAGCGAGCGGCAGCTACCGGTCGTGAACCTGGGGCTCATCCTGCTGGCCCCGGTCGTCTACTCGGTCATGGTCGGCGGCATCCGCTGGGCGAGCGCCAGCATGGTGATCGCGCTGGGCTACTACGCCTACCACTACTCGCCCGCGGGCAGCGCGCTGAAGGGTTACACGGCCGAGGAGGCGGAGCGCATCGTCACCACGACCGTGGTCGCCTCCGGCGTGGTCTTCGTGCTCGCGCTGCTCCAATCGCGCCTCGGTGATCTCGTGGAGCGCAAGCGGGCGCTCGGGGTCGAGGCCGAGAGCGAGCGGCGCCGCTCCAACGCGCTGCTCGCGCGCATCACCGATGGCTTCATCGCCGTCGATCGGCACTGGCGTTACACCTTCGTCAACCCGCGCGCCGAAGCGATGCTCGGCACGCCGTCCTCGGACCTGCTCGGCAAGACGGTGTGGGAGGTCTTCCCCGACCTGGTCGGCTCGGTGGTCGAGGGGGAGTACCAGCGGGCGCTCGCGGAGGGCGTACCGGCTCGCTTCGAGTACTTCTACGCGCCGCTCGGGACCTGGTTCGAGATCCGAGCCTATCCGAGCGAAGACGGGCTCTCGCTCTTCTTGGGCGACGTGACAGCGGAGCGCGATGCGGCTCGCGCGCTGGCGGCGAGGTTACGGCAGCAGGCGGCCGTCGCCGAGCTCGGGCAGGAGGCGCTCCGCGGCGCCGACGTGCAGGTGCTGTCCGAGACGGCGGTCCGGCTGGTGGCGGAGGGGCTGGACGCGCCCTTCGCGACCGTGCTGGAAGCGCACGGCGACGGGCCGCTCTCGGTGCGCGCCGGCACCGGCTGGGACACCGAGGGCGAGGTCCTGGTCGAGTCGGGAGAGGGATCCCAGGCCGGCCACACGCTGGGCTCGACCGAGCCGGTGGTCGTCCACGACATGTCCGCCGAGAAGCGCTTCGCCGTCCCCGCGGCCTTGCGCGAGCACGGCGTCGTCAGCGGGATCAGCGTGGTGATCGAGGGCACGCCGGGACAGCCCTTCGGCGTGCTGACGGTGCACACCCGCGAGAAGCGCGCGTTCTCGAAAGACGACGCGCACTTCATGCGCGCGGTGGCCAACGTGCTGGCCGACGCGATCGCCCGGCGGCGGGCGCGCGAGGCGCTCTTCGAGAGCGAGACGCGCTTTCGACAGATCGCGGAGAACGTGGGCGCCGTCCTCTTCATGACCGACCCGAACGAGGCTCGGGTCTACTACGTCAGCCCCGCGTACGAGACGGTGTGGGGGCGGAGCGCCGAGAGCCTCTACCAAGCGCCGCTCTCGTGGTTGAGCGCGGTGCACGAGGAAGACCGCTCGCGGGTCGACGCCGCGCTCGCCGCTATGACCGCCACGGGACGCTTCGACGAGACGTTCCGCATCGTGCGGCCCGACGGGGCGGTTCGCTGGATCCGCGACCGCGTCTTCCCGGTCCCGCACCACGACGGAATCGAGCGCGTGGTCGGCATCGCCGAGGACATCACGGACGGAAGGCTGGCCGAGGAGCGGGCGCGAGCGTTGCTGCGCGAGCAGTCGGCGCGGGAGGCGGCGGAGGCGCGGGTGCGAGCCCGCGACGACGTGCTGGCGGTCGTCTCGCACAATCTGCGCTCGCCCTTGAGCGCCGTGGTCTACGGCGCGGAGCTCTTGCAGAGCGAGGTCGAGAGCAGGTCTTTGGTCCGGACGGTGGAGGGCATCGTGCGCGCCGCGTCGCGCATGAACCGGCTGATCGACGATCTCTTGATGGTGTCGATGATGGACGCGGGTGGGTTCACGGTCAGACCGACGCCGCTCGACACCGAGTCGCTTCTTCGGGAGGTGGCCGAGGCGTTCTCACCGGAGGCCGAGCGCAACGCGCTGAGCCTCGAGGTCGACGCGAGCGAGGCGCTGCCACGGCTGCGGGCCGATCGCCATCGGGCGGTGCAGGCGCTTTCCAACCTGGTCGGCAACGCGCTGAAGTTCACGCCGCCGGGAGGGCGGGTCCGCCTGCGCGCGCGGACCGGCGACGAGGGCGTGGAGATCGTGGTCGAGGACACCGGCGCCGGCATCGCGGAGGAGGCGCTGCCGAGGCTCTTCGACCGCTTCTGGCAGGCGCGCAAGGACGATCGGCGCGGGGTCGGTCTCGGGCTGGCGATCACCAAAGGCATCGTCGACGCGCACGGCGGGCGCATTTGGGTGGAGAGCCGGCTGGGCGAAGGCACCGCGTTCCATCTCACGCTGCCCGTCGCCGGGTAGAGCACGGCCGGGAACCTTCCGTGCCGCCTCCGTCGAACCACGCGCCCGGCTGAGGGCTTCGCGATACTCGGCCAGCGTCCGGGGGGCATCGCCCCGATTCACGGAGCACTTGTCCATTCGCGTCGCGCCGGGCGGTCGCCGCGCCCTGTGCTGCCCCACGCGAGCGCGGCTGGGGCATCGTGCGGGCGCCCCCCGTCCGCGCGTCGCCGAGGGATCGCCCGCGACGCCGCGTCCAGGGCGAACTCGGGGCCGCCGATTTCGAGAAGTCTTTGCACGAAATTTGGCCACGAGCGATCGGCTCCGGTAGCACCTCTCGTGGGGCGCGTCCCCAAGGAGCGAAACGAGATGTCCGACAACGAGATCATCGCAGGGCTGGACCTCGGCACGACCAAGGTTTGCGCCATCGTCGCCGAGGTCACCGACGATGGCCTGGACATCATCGGGATCGGCTCGGTGCCTTCGAAGGGGCTCCGCAAGGGTGTCGTCGTCAACATCGAGTCGACCGTCCACGCCATCAAGGCCGCCATCGAGCAGGCCGAGACGATGGCGGGTGTCGAGATCGCCAGCGTCTACGCCGGCATCGCCGGCAGCCACGTGCGTGGCATGAACCAGGAGGGCGTGGCCGCCATCTCCACCCGCGAGGTGTCCGAGGAGGACGTCCGCCGGGTGCTCGAGCAGGCCAAGGCCATCCCGCTGCCGGGTGACCGCCAGGTCATCCACGTGCTCCCGCAGGAGTACATCGTCGACGACCAGGACGGCATCCGCGAGCCCGTCGGGATGAGCGGCGTGCGCCTCGAGGCGCGGGTCCACCTCGTCACGGCCGCCAACGCCGCCGCGCAGAACATCATCAAGTGCTGCGAGCGCTGCGACCTGCACGTCGCGGAGACGGTGCTCGAGCCGCTGGCCAGCTCGCACGCCGTCCTCAGCGAGGACGAGAAGGAGATCGGCGTCGCGCTGATCGACATCGGCGGCGGCACCACCGACATCATCATCCACGTCGACGGCGCGGTCGTGCACACCAGCGTGATCCCGATCGGCGGCATCAACCTGACCAACGACATCGCCACCGGGCTGCGCACGCCGATGGCCGAGGCCGAGCGCATCAAGATCAAGTACGGCTGCGCCGCCACCTCGATGGTGGACGAAGAGGAGACGATCGAGGTCCCCTCGGTCGGCGGCCGCGCGCCGCGGGTCCTCCCGCGCCATGTGCTCTGTCAGATCATCGAGCCGCGGGTGGAGGAGATCTTCCAGGCCGTCGCGCACGTCATCGCGGAGACCGGCTTCGGCGACATGCTGGCGAGCGGCGCGGTGATCACCGGCGGCACGACCCAGCTCGACGGCATGCCGGAGCTGGCGGAGCAGATCCTCGGCCTGCCGGTGCGCCGCGGCGCGCCGATCGGCGTCGGTGGTCTGCTCGACGTGGTCAAGAGCCCCGCCTACTCGACGGGCGTGGGGCTGGTGAAGTACGGCGCGGAGCGGCTCCGCCACGCGCCGATCGTAGAAGAGACGAGCCAAGTTCGCGCCATCGCCGATACGAACGGCTGGGGCGGAAGGCTCGGACAGTGGTTCCGCGAGGTCTTCTGAGCAGGGCGACGCTCGGAAGACGGAACGAGAGCGGAAAACAAGGGCGACACAGCGATATCGCGACGGGGAGCGGGAGCTCCTTCAGGGAGGAAGCGATGGGAATCTCGATCGAGTTCGCGGACGACGCGGAGATGCAGGCGCGCATCAAGGTGGTGGGCGTCGGCGGCGGGGGCGGCAACGCGCTCAACACCATGATCCAGAGCGGGCTCGAGGGTGTGGAGTTCATCGCCGCCAACACGGACATGCAGGCGTTGGACGCGAACTACGCGCCGACCAAGATCCAGCTCGGCCCGGCGTTGACCAAGGGGCTCGGCGCGGGTGCGAACCCCGACGTCGGCCGCAAGGCGGCGCTCGAGGACGTGCAGCGCGTGAGCGAGGCGCTCGAGGGCGCCGACATGGTCTTCATCACCGCCGGCATGGGGGAGGGACCGGCACCGGCGGGGCGCCGATCATCGCGCAGATCGCGCGTGACATGGGCGCGCTGACCGTCGGGGTGGTCACCAAGCCCTTCCTCTTCGAGGGCAAGCGCCGCATGCGCAACGCCGACTCCGGCATCGAGGAGCTCGGGGCGTCGGTCGACACGATCATCACCATCCCGAACCAGAAGCTGCTCGTGCTCGACGACGACGACATGTCGCTGCTCGAGGCATTCCGCCGCGCCGACGACGTGCTGGTTCAGGCCGTGCGCGGCATCAGCGACCTGATCACCCACAGCGGCATGATCAACGTCGATTTCGCGGACGTGAAGACCATCATGAGCGACATGGGCCGTGCGCTCATGGGCACGGGTTACGGCAAGGGCGATCGGCGCGCGTTGGAGGCCGCCGAGATGGCCATCAACTCGCCGTTGCTCGACGAGGTCAGTGTCGAAGGTGCCACCGGCATCCTCATCAACTTCACCGCCGGCCCGGACGTGCGTCTGAGGGAGATCAACGAGGCTGCCAGCCTGGTTCAGCAGGAGGCGCACGAGGACGCGAACATCATCTTCGGCCTCGTCACCGACATGGACATGGGCGACGTGGTGAAGGTCACCGTCATCGCCACCGGCTTCGACGTGGCCACGCACGGCGTGGAAGAGGCCGTGCAGCACGCGGCCGCCGTCTCCCGCCCGAGCCGGATGAGCTTGCCGGTGCAGGCGCCCGCGCGACGGGTGTCGGCGCCGCCGATGGCCCGCGAGAGCCGCCCGTCCCGGCGGATCTCCAGCGTGCCCGAGCAGGTCGCCCTCCCGGCCACCGAGAGCCGCCCCATGGGCCGCGCGTTCGGCGCGTCGGCCTTGCACGACGAGGCCGTGCTCGACATCCCGGCGTACCTGCGCCGCGGTGGCGCGCGCGACTGACCGAACCTTCGACCGATCTCTCCCGCCGAGCGCGGCCGTCCCGAGTGGACGCGCCGCGCTCGCGCGTTTGGGCTGGCGGAGCTCCGGATCAGCGGAGCGGCAGCGTCAGGTAGAACACGATCACGCCCAGGAGGGCGGCGATCACGACGGGCATGAGGACGACCGGGAGGAAGCGTCCCACCGTCTCGTCGCGATGGTACTCGGACGTCGGCTCGGCGGTGGCCTTCGTCTTCGTGCTGGTCCGGGGCTTGTGGATGGCTGCCGTTGTCATGCTCTTCACCTCCGGACGTGCACCAATGGCAAGGTGCGGGCCAGGCCGGACGCAGGAGCCGCGGAGGGATCGCCGGCGCAACGCCTGCGCCGGCTCGGGTCACGCCGCGCAAGATCCGCATTCGGCGGCGCGAGGCGAGGATGGCGGCGTGCTGTCGAGTCGGGGCCGCCCCGGCGCTGGATGGAGAGGGCAGCGCGGAAGGCCACGGGTGGGGGTGCAAGCCTGCCGGGTCTGGTCGAAGGGCGCGGTTGGGGGTGTGCGAGCCCGCCGGCTCTGGTCGAAGGGCGCGGTTGGGGGCGCGAGCCCGGCGGGTGCCGTCGAACGGCGCGAGGCGGTGGTGGGAGGTCGAGCGCAGTCATGAGACGGCGTCCGGACGACTTCGGTGCCCGATCTGCGGTGGAGCCGCGGCGCGGTCGCGGGTAGCATCCTGCCGTTGGCCGCACCGTCGACATGGACGCGCGAGCGGGTGATTTGGCTCGCGATCTCGCTGAGCGCCGCGCTCCTGCCATTCACGCTCGTGACCTTCCCGCCGGCCGCCGATCTGGCGCAGCACGCGGCGCAGATCCGCCTCCTCGACGAGCAGCTCGGGCTGGCTCCGGAGACGACGCCGCGGGAGCAGTACGAGGTGCGCTGGTGGGCGCCGAACAGCCTCGTCTACGCGGTGCTCTTCGCGACCTCGCGCGTGCTCGCGCCCATCCCCGCCGCCCGCACGGCGCTCGCCCTTCTCGCGCTCCTCCTCGTGCTGGCCATCCACGACCTGGCACGCCGTCGCGGCCGGCCGCCGGAGCACGCCGCGCTCGCCTCGACGCTCGTGTTCTCGCTCTCGCTCTACTGGGGCTTCGTGGCGTTCCTGCTCGGTGCGGCGCTCTTCCTGCTCTCGCTCGAGCGCGCGCTCGCCCCACCCGATCCGGCCCACCGAGCCCGGGACGTGGCCGTCCTCGGGGCGTTGACCACGCTCGTGTACGCGGCGCACGCGCTGTGGCTGCCGGCGTTGGCGCTCGCGGTGGCGCTCGCACCGCTCGTCGAGCGGCGTCCCATCCGGCCCGAGCTGCCGCGCGCGCTCGCGTTCGCGCCGCCACTCCTGCACGCGCTGATCTGGTTCCCGCGCCTCACCGCCGAGAGGGCCGAGACCTTCGAGCTCGCCGCGCGGTGGGCGCCCTGGAGCGAGCGGGTCGCGCCCGGATGGTGGGTGGATGCGCTCTATGGCGGGCTGCGCGGGACGATGGAGCCCGCGGTGGCGGCCATCGTGATCGGGTGGGCGCTCCTCGGGCTGGCGCTGCCGCGCGAGCGCGACGAGCGCGGGGGCATCGACGTCGGGCTTCTCACCCTGGGCGCCGTGCTGCTGGCGTTCATCGCCGTCGCCCCCGACAGCTACATGAACACCGTCGCGTTCGGCCGCCGTTTCGGGTTCGTGGCCGGTGCGCTCGTGCTCCTCGCGGCACCGCGACCGCCCCTGCGCCCCGTGCTCTCCCGCGCGCTCTCTGGTGCGGTGGTCGGCTTCTTCGCGCTCACGACCGCGGCGGCGTGGGTGGTGGTGGATCGCGAGGAGCTCTCGGGGCTGGCCGAGAGCACACGGGTGGCGCCCGGTCCGGCGCGGGTGGTCGGCCTCGACTTCCTCCAGGCGAGCCAGGTCCTCGACGGTGTGCCTTTCCTGCAGGAGTTCGCGTGGCGGCAGGCGCTCTACGGCGGGGAGCTGAACTTCTCTTTCGCCGAGCACCGCACCTGCATCGTGGGGGTGCGCGAGACGCCGAGGCATCCGTGGACGCAATCGCTCGAGACCATGGCCCAGCGCGTCACGCCGCGCGACCTCACCTACTTCGACCTCGCGCTGGTGGCGGGCAGCGACGAGTTGCACGCGCGCTTCGCCGCTCAGACGGGCGCGGAGCCCCTCGTCCGGCGGGGCCGCTTTCGCCTCTACCGGTTGCGGCATCCGGGCGACGCGCCGCATCGAGCCGCCGGAGGCGCGGCCGTGACCGAATGAGGGCCCCCGCCCCCTTTCGGTCGACGCCGGTGTGGATAGCGATCGGGGTGGAGGCGCGAGTGAGTCGGTCTGGAGAGCGCCACGAGGATGAGCCCAGCGAGGAGAGGCGTACGCGCTTCTCGACGAGCCAGAACGAGTTCGTCGAGCGCGTGAAGCGCCGCCCGCGATTGGCGATCGCGGCCACGCTGGTCACCTTCGGCGCGCTCACCCTGGTCGGTCGCTCGCTCTCCCGCTTCGTCCGCGGGCGCCGCGCGCCGCGTCCCGAGGGCCCTACCGAGAGGGCGCCCGAGACCCGGCCCGGCGTCGTGGACGAGGCGCGGGACTGAAGGTCGCGCCTCCGCACTCCGTTGCGGGCTCGAGGTGTCATGGGGCGCCGAGCCCGCGCGTATCGAGCCGGTGCGTCGCTCGAACCGAGTTGACTCGAACCGAGTTGACTCGAATGGATAAATACGTCAGATCAGTCACATGCCTTCGCGCGTCAGTCGGCCTCGCGATCCGGCGCGGCGCCGTCGCATCCTCGACGTGGCCAAGCGGCACCTGACCGAGCGCGGCTTCAAGGGCACGAACCTCGACGCGGTCGCCAGGGAGGCGGAGTGCTCGAAGGGGGCGCTCTACCTGGAGTTCAGCGACAAGAGAGCGCTCCTTCGGGCGGTGATCGACGAGACCTTCGCCGCGATCCGGGCGCGCTTTACCGCGGAGGTGTTGGCGCTCGAGTCGCCCCTCGAGCGCCTGGTCTCGACGCTCCGGTTCGCGTACCGCGAGATGGCCCGAGAGCCCATTTTCGGGAAGCTGCTCCGCGAGGATCCCGATTCTCGCGGTCCTCGGGCTCGCCGATCAGGAGGGCGCCGCGGAGGCTGCCCGAGCGCAGGTCGAGCAGCTCCGGGGCTGGGTCGACGAGGGCGTCGCCCGCGGTGAGATCCGCCCGGACGTCGATCCCGAGATCCTCCCCTACGTGATCGGCGTGCTCCGCTTCGCGCCGCAGCACGTCACCATGGTGACGGCGTTCGACCACGTCTCGAGGGAGCGCATCCTCGAGTCGATCGTGGAGCTCTTCCGGGCCGGCCTCGCGGCGCCTCGCGATCCCGATGAAGGGAGTGGCTCGCGGAACACGCGGAGCGGGAAGGTCAGCCCGCCGCGAGAAAGGAGGCGCCGATGAGCGACGCGGCCATCGAGGTGCGGGGATTGACGAAGCGCTACGGCGCGGTGAGCGCGGTGGAGGATCTTCACTTCGACGTGGAGCCCGGCGCGATCTTCGGCTTCATGGGGCACAACGGTGCCGGGAAGACGACGACGCTGCGGATGCTGCTCGGGTTGGCGCGACCCAGCGCGGGCAGCGCGCGCGTGCTCGGTCACGACGTGGCGAAGGACAACCTGGCGGTCCGACGCCTCAGCGGCTTCCTACCCGCGACCTACTCACTCCCTCCGCAGATGACCGCGAGGAGCTTCCTCCGCTACGTCGGTGCCATGTTCGCGCTCCCACGCGGCGTGGTCGAGGAGCGCGCGGCGGCGTTGATCCACCGCTTCGGATTGGACGAAAACGCCGACCGCCCGCTCCGCGGCTTCTCGACGGGCATGACCCAGAAGGTCGGGCTCGCACAAGCGCTGATCAACGAGCCGCGCGTGCTGATGCTCGACGAACCGACCTCGGGCCTCGATCCTCTCGGCCGTCACGATCTCCTCGCGCTCCTGCGCGGGCTCGCGGAGGAGCGGGGCGTCACCATCCTCTTCTCGTCGCACATCCTCTCCGACGTCGAGGCGCTCTGCCGGCGGGTGGCAGTGCTCCACCACGGCCGGCTGATCGCGTGCGGCGAGGTCGACGCGCTCAAAGAATCGCAGGGCGTTCGCACCATGGACGAGCTCTATCTCCGTCTCGCGCGGGACGAGCTCTCATGAGCTGGTTGATGCTCCTCGACTACCTCACAACTCTGCGCGAGCGAAAGACGTGGATCCTCGCAGCTCTGATGCTCTATGCGGTGGGATCGGTCCCTGTCCTTCTCGCGAACCCGCCGCCTCACGTCGTCGGCGCCATTCACGCGTGGTTCGGCGACGCCGATGCGTTCACCCTGTTCATGTATTTGTGGATTGATGTGGCCATGAACAAGGTCGTGCTCTTCGGCTCCGTGGTGTTGGCGAGCGGCGTGGTGCTTCGGGAGCGCGACACCGGCGTTCTCCCGATCCTGCTCTCGAAGCCGCTCTCTGCGTCGCGCTACTTCGTGGTCCGCACCGTCTCGGTTTGCGCGGTCATGGCCACACTCCACGCGCTCACCCAACTCGCCGGGGCGGTGTGGTTCAGCGTTCGTGTGGAGGGCTTCCGGGTCGGGACATTCTTGGCCGCCATGTCCCTGCACCTCTTCGCCGCGGTCTTCACCACTGCGCTCTGTGCGACGCTGGCGGTGTGGATCGGACGCCGCGGCCCGGCCGTGCTGGTCTCGCTCGGTGTCCTGTCGACCATGGTCGGATTGGCCCTGATCGGGTTCTATCAGCCGGCTTGGCGCGCGTGGTCGCTGCTCGACCCGGTGACCTTGGGCGCCCTCTCGCTAGGCCACCTCGACGCGCTCGACGCCGGCGTGCTCATCCCGCCGATGCTCGCGCTCACGGTGCTCACGGTGCTCACCGCCCTCGTCGGGGCACTGCGCGTCCGGCGGCTGGAGGTGTGAAGTGTCGGAACGATGGCCGCTCCGGGACTACTACCTTTGGGAGGCGCGTCGGAGCGCGAGGCGCACGCCGGTCGTCGTGGCCGTGGCGGGCATCCTCTCCGTGCTGCTCTCCCACGCGTTGATCCCCCGGCTGCCTCCCCGTGCGATCGGGTTCATGGAAGAGGGCATGCGCCTTCACGGCGTGGGAGAGGTGCTGCTCGCAAACGACATCGTGGCTATCTATTTCGCCTCCTTCTTCGTCGGTATATCAGGGCTGAGCGAGGTGCTGATCTCCGCTCGAGAAGAAGGGCGTTTGGAGCTTCTACTCGCCAAGCCTGTGAAGGGATCGACCTTCCTGTGGGCTCGGGCGATGCCCGCACTCGCAGCGAGCCTGGCGGTGGGACTGGCCGTGTCCACGGCGACCGCGTTCCTCGTCTCCGGGCCCGCTTTCCGGCGCGTTACGTTCGCCGGCGCGATGGGCGCCGGGCTCTTCGTGACGGCGCTGGCGCTCGTCGATCTCGCGCTGCTGGCGATCGTCTTCGTACGGATGCGCGACGGGTTCTCGGGGCTGCTGATCGGCGCGGCGCTGTGGACGGCGGGGGTGATGCCGTCCGCGGTCCTGATCTACCGACCGGACTTCTTCTCGAGTCATCCCGGCCTGGCCGATGCGACCGTCGTGTCGAGCTTGGTGTGGCACGCGGACGTGGTCCGTTGGCTCGGGCCGAGCGTGCTCCTCCTCGCCTTTCCGCTCGTCGCGCTCGCGCTGCGGATCGCGGCGCGCCGGTTGGAGCGTGGCGATCTCTGAGCGGGCGAATCTGTGAGCGGGCGAAACGCCCGCGCGACCTCGGTTCCGGCTCACACGGGGCGCATCGCGCGTGTGAGCCGGGACGTGCTGCTCGTTGGCCCGGGCTCCACCGCGGGCCCAGGGGGATCAGTTCACGGTGGCGAGCGACGCTTCGTCGGCCTTGGCGAGGCGGAGCAGGCGCTGTCGTTCGCTCATCACACGGCGGGAGTAATCGGTTTCCCCGCACTCGCCTCGGTTGTATGCGCCGAGGGCATCGCGCACGCTCCCGCAGCGCTCGATGCTGCGAGAGAGGAGGCGGGCGCCCGCCTCGAGAACCTCGTCTTGGCACACGCCGGTCTGCCGCTCGCAGTAACGTCGGTAGGACTCGGACCGTACGAATCGGATCCGCGCGCCCGGCCCGCGAGGGTGAAGTTGGACGATCCCGCGCTCGCCGGCGGAACCCGCCGCGAGGGGATTCATCCCGCTCTCGCGAACGGCCACGGCGGCCAGGAGGAAGGGGTCGATGGTGTTGTGCTGCGAGGCGTCGCCGATCATCCGGGCGAAGGTCGCGACCCGCTGCGCGCACCCTCCGCGGGCGCTGCGACAATGTTGCACATAGACCACCCGTTGGGAGGTGCGCCAGACCGTCATACGGCGGTCGAGGGCTCGGACCAGCGCGGTTACGGACGGATCTACGCGATATCCTTGCGCTCTCGTGGGCGGTGTCGGAATGACGACAGTCACCAACGTCAGCGCCGAGGTGGCCGTAGCGAGCCATAGGCCGCGGCGCCAGGTGGCCGTCCGCGGGCGGGGCTCGCCAGCCGCGTGAAACGCACTCATGCGATACCTCCTCGTCGAAGATGGAGTGCCCACAGCCGGCGGGGGCGCGGACCCGTGCTTCGTTAGGCACCGAGGTGCCGACGTTCAAGGGGCCGCTCCGCGGATGGGCAGGCACGCTATAGGACGGCAGGCACCGGCGCGCCAGTCGACGAATTAGCGCGGAATCGAGGGCGATACCGCACTCT
Organism: uncultured Pseudomonadota bacterium; assembly: GCA_963832725.1. Classification (GTDB taxonomy): domain Bacteria; phylum Myxococcota_A; class Polyangia; order Polyangiales; family Sandaracinaceae; genus JAEZBP01. Next base: position 783,041 of record CAWHVG010000001.1, on the reverse strand, counting down.
GGGGAGTGCACTCACAGCGGCACCAGAGTCGCGTCAACGAATGGTGTGAATGTAACCTGAAATATCAAACGAGATTGTGAGAGCGACCGCGACTCGATCCGGTGTTCGAGCGGTCGAGACGAGCTCCGCGACGACGCTGCGGTTCGAGCGGCGAACGATGAGGACGGTTCCACTGCTCGCACGCAAGCCGGAACGAGGTACTCGCCGTCGGTGCGAGGCAGTGATCCTCTCTCGGAGCGCGCGCCGACGCCGCGGATGTCCCCGAAACGAAGGGGTGACGAGCGAGCTCCGCGACGGGCCTCAGCAGGCGACCGGGATGTAGTCACTTCCCAGCACCAAGGCGTCGACGTCGCAGGTGCCGGTACCCGTCTTGGTGATGCTCACGTGGATGACCTGCGTCAGGTCCGAGATTCGACGTCGGTGTCCCGAGGTCGAACCGGAGATCGTCGGTGGCGCCCCAGGATTGTGCGGGAGCCGTCCTGACGGTGGCCGTGTAGGTGACCCCGTTGGAATCGGAGAACAAGACGTCGATGCGAAGCTGGTTGCCCTCGTCGCACCGCGCGGTCATCCGCGCATAGAGCGACGCGGGGTCGTGGCCACTCGGCCCCATGCCTCCCGGACCGCGGATGCTGACGTCGCCGCTGAGGCGGATGCCATGGATCGCCGGATGGATGGTGGAGATCCAGTGGGCCTGCTCCGGCTCGCCCGATGTGCGAGCCCAGCCGCAGGGAGCGCCGTCGCAAACGGTTTCGAACTGCTCGTCGTAGTAGTTCGTCTCGATGGGGCCGCATGCGACGAGCCCGAGCAGCAGGCTCACGAAGATCCACGGCCACCGCGAACCCCGCCTCACAGCCGCCCCTCCGCGGCCAGTCCGAAGTAGGGGCCGCCGGCGTTGACGGTGTTCCCGTACGAGTTGATGCCGTTCCACCGAAAGTAATCCCATCCGATGCGTGGTCCGATCGTGAAGTCGGACCCTGTCCGAAACGCGATGTCCACCTGCAGGTTGATGCGTGGCGCGAGGCCGCCGGCCCATACGCCGTCGATGTTGACGCCCATCCAGCCGATTCCTGCGCCGACAGTGGCGCCGAGCTCGAAGAAGCGGGCGAGCGGGAAGCGCGCGCGGATCAATGCCAACAGATCCGTGGCGAGCAGCGCTGGCGGGTTGTCGTGGGTGCCGCTCGGCCAGCCGCGGCCGCGAACGCCGATCTGACCTCCGATCCAGAGCCAGCGGAGAACCGGGACGACGGCGTGGGCGACGAGGGTCGGAACGAGTTGGACGTTCCCAAAGCCGTGCGCGATGAGGGCGCTGTCGAAGTCCGTCTGCGGCGGGATGGCTCCGCGCAGCGCGGCGCCGAGGATCAGCGTGCCGGGCCAGCGCTCCTCGTCACCGTGTCGGCTCGAAGGCGCGGGAGCCGTTCTCGTGGGATGAGAGAGCGCGGCCGAGCGTGCGGGCGGCGGGCGCGCGGCGGAGGGAGCGGGCGCCATTGGAGGACGAGCAGGCCGGCTCGCGGGCGCGTCCACGTCTTGGGCTGAGCGTGCGGCGGGCGGTGGCGTGTCGCCCGCGTGCTGGGATGGCGCCGGGGTGATCGGTGAGCCCGCGTGATCCTCGGGAACCGTGGGGGACGCGCTGTCCGTCGGGGCGCTGTCCGTCGGGGCGCTGTCCGTCGGGGCGCTGTCCGTCGGGGCGGTCTCGGTCGAGGACGAGATGTCGGGCGGAGGCTGCGCGTGGGTCACCAGCGCGATCGACGTGCTCAGCGTGATGAAGGCGACCGGTAGCGCATTTCGAAACAGGTCGAAGTGCACATCCAGCATCCTATCACATCCGTCCTCGTCCCCGGCCGTCGAGGCCATGGGTCTCCGGTGGGAAGAGGGGCTGAGGCGCGCTGCGCCTGCGGGCCATTGCGAGCCCTTCGCGCTCGTACGCCGAGCGACTGAGAGTGACTCGGTGAGGAATGCGCGCGACCGGCGGCGCGGTCGACGGGAACATCGGCGCGCTGGGTCGGCGGATGGGGCGTGTGAGGCGTGCCGCGTGGGCCGGGACCGCGCCGTCGCGGCGACCCGGACGTAATCGACGTCGGCGGCGCGAGAGCCGGCCGCCGCTCGAAGGCCGTCGAATCAATCGGACCGAATCCGGTATTCGAGACGGTCCCCGCCTCGAGGAGTAGCGCGAACGCAAGGTGACGAGCGCCGATCCCGCGGATGCTGCGTCGTAGCGACCGCGGGGCGACGGGAGAACGACGGGCCTTCAGTGGGAGACGTCGCAATCGAAGTCGTCGACGCCGACGAGCCCTCGCGTTCGCGGGGGCGTGGGGCTCGTGGGGGCATTGCGCGCGGGGGCGTTGCGCGGGGGAGCCGCCGCCGTCGTCGGTGCGTCGGGTTGGGGGCTCGCCGGCGGCCGCGCGACCGGCTGGGGGCGGGGTGCGGCGCTCGGCTCGGAAGCGTGTCGTGGTGAAGGGGCCGTGCGGTGCGGCTGGGGGCGGTGGCTTCGCTGCGGAGCCGGCCTGTGCGGCGTCGCTCGGCTGCCACGCTCGGGCCTCGAGGGCGCGTCGGGCGCTGGCTCCACCGGCGTCGCCTCGCCTGCGGGGTCGTCCGTCGTCTGGGCCTCCGGGCGCGCTTCGTCGTCGCTGCCCGGGGGCGCGGTGCCGGTCCCATCGTCCGTCCCTGGGACGTCCTCGACGGATGGCATCACGCGGACGGTGGTGGGGGTCTCGCGCCAATCGCCCATCACGGCCATCACCCCGATGACGGCGCCGGCCGCGAGGCCGGCCGCTGCCACCACCGCGGCGATGATGTAGGGCAGCTTGGAGGGCGTCCTCTCGGGGGTGGGAGAGGACGCGCCGGAGAGCTCCGTCGGCATGCCCACGAAGGACGCGCCCGTGCTCGGAATCATCGATGCAGGCGGCGTGGCGGGGCTGATGTCGCCGTCTCCGTCCCGGAAGACGATGCCGCTCGAGATTTCGGTCTTCGCGTCGTCGATGGGAAGGGTGGGTAGCGGCGTGCCGGGCGCGGCCCGGAGGCTGTCCTTGAGCTGCTGCTCGATCCGCCGGAGGCTCTCGCCGCCGCACTGGCCGACGAACTCTGCGATGCGGTCGCGCTCGGCGATGCCCGCCGTCTGGCGCGAGGCCGCGCGGAGCGCTTGCGCGAACTCCGCGGCGGTGCGGTAGCGACGCTCGCGGTCGCGCTCGAGCGCCGTCGCCACCACCGCCGACACCTCCGGGGGGACGGCCGGGTTCACCTCGTGCGCGAGCGGGATCTCCATCCGCGTGACGCGCTCGAGCACCGCCAGCGGGTTCTCTGCGTGGAAGAGCCGCCGCGTGGTCAACGTCTCCCAGGCGACGACACCGAGCGAGAAGATGTCGGAGCGGCGGTCGAGGTCCTTGTCCCTGCACTGCTCGGGCGAGAAGTAGCTGAGCTTGCCCTTGAACTCGCCGGTGCTCGTCTTCGTGCGGCGGAGGATGGCCCGGGCGACGCCGAAGTCGGTGATGCGCACGCGCCCGTCGGTGCCGATCAGGATGTTCTGCGGAGAGACGTCGCGATGGACGATGTGGAGCGGCGCGCCGAAGGGCGTGCGGGCATCGTGTGCGTCGTGCAGGCCTTGCGCCGCCTGCGCGAGCAGCTCGACGGCCACGTCGATCGGCAGCGGCTGCGCGTTGCGCGCCGCGTTGCGTAGCAGGTTGCTCAAGGTCGTGCCGACGACCAGCTCCATGACCAGGTAGAGCGATTCGTCGTCGGCGCGGCCGAGGTCGAGGGTGGAGACGACGTTGGGGCTCGAGATGTTCGCTGCCAGTCGCCCTTCGTCCATGAACATCGTGACGAAACGGTCATCATCCGTCAGATGTGGGAGCATGCGCTTCAGCGCGACCAGCTTCTGAAAGCCGGCTTCACCCCGAACGCGTGCGGCATATACTTCGGCCATCCCTCCCGCGGCGATGCGGAAGAGAGTCTCGTACCGGCCGTACACGTTGGGCGTCGCCTCTGGCGTGGCTTGCCCCATCGCGAAGGAGGATAGCAGCGGGGCGGGCGGGAAGGCCACCTCGCCCCGTGGCGTCACTCAACCGCCGCACATATAGGCTTCGGTGCGGTCGATGGAGCTGGTCTCGCAGAAGTGGCGGCCATCCCCGGCGCAGAAGTTGTTCGTGCGACCCGGGATGCACCCCTCGACCTGGCAGCGGCCGACCTGCTCCACGCAGGATGCGGGCTGACCTTCGCAGGTCGCGCAGGGCTCCCCCGACGAGCCGCCGCAGGCGCTGCAGTCGCCACCGGGGCAGCAGTCCGTGTCGGTCGTGCAGCTGCAGCGAGCAGCGACGCAGACTCCCGCGGGGCAGTCGGAGTCGACCATGCACTCGGGCACGGCGGCGATCTGCGCGGACCAGTACGTGTGGCGGCCGATGTAGAAGGGGTGCGCGATGTGGTAGCGGAGCTCCGGCGCCGTGTCGTCGCCGAGCGCGTCGCAGGTCGCGCTGCCGCAGAAGCGCACTCGCACGTCGAGGTCGACGGTCTCGTCGTGGCTCTCGACGCTGGTGCAGACCCAAGCCGCCTGCTGACCCAGCGCCACGCCCGGCGGGTCGTCGCCGGTCCACGCCACACCGAAGCCGGTCGCGTCGGCGCGACGGACCTGAACCAGCGCGTAGCGCGGGGTGCTCGGATCCGGGGCCGGCGGCACCTGCACCTGCAGCTCGAGCACGGCGTTTTGCGCGCAGCCGGAGAGGAGCAGCGCGCCGATGACGAGGGCGCGTCTCATTGGCCCACCGTCACGAGCCGGTTGGGCGTGAGCGGGCGGACCTGGGCGTCCTCCCAGAGATACCAGCCGAGCACCCCCGCGCCGGCCGCGACGGCCGCACCCACGAGGCTGAGGACGAGTGGGAGCACCCAGTCGTCTCCGCCGCCGTTGACCAGCGCTTCGAAGACCACCTGGAGCGTCTCGTGCTGTCCGTCGCCGAGGCGGCCCTCCCACACGAAGGGCCGGTGCTCGGGGATGCGCGCGATCAGCGAGTGCGCGCCCGCGTCCGCTTCGATGCGGATGGGGCGCTCGCCCTCGTCTCCGACGTCCTCGCCGTCGAAGTGGAGCTCGGGATGGGTGTCCGGGTCGAGGCCGGCCAGGAGCAGCACCGCGACACGAGCGGCTTCTTCCTGTCGGTAGGTCTCCGCGGTGCGGCGCCGCTCGTCGTCCAGCGCCTCGTGGTCCGCCAGGAGGCGATCGAAGGCGTCGCGCGCCTCGTGATGGCGGCCGAGCGCGCGCAGCGCCATGGCCAGGTTGTAGAGCGCGGACGGGGCGCACGAGAGGGCGTAGCTCTGCTCGAACTTCGGGATCGCGTCCGACCAACGGTACGCCTCGACGTCGTGGGAGCCGTCGACGAAGAGGCTGCGCGCGCGCTCCACCTCCGCGTCGCTCGCGTGCGCGTTGCACTCCTGCGCACGTGCCACGCCGGCGCTCGTCACGAGCCCGACGAGGAGCAAGAGCGAGGCGACGCAGCGTCGACCGTGTCCTTGGGTCGCCGCCATGGCGTGCATTATCGCCGAGTGCCTCGCCACATGGAAGAAGTGCGTTCGCCGGCTCGCCGCCCGCGAGCCGAGGCGTGAGGGCCCCTGCGCACCTCGCAGCACGGCCCGCCTACCGGATCCGGAACGGCGTCTGCGCCTTCAGGAAGCCAGCGAAGCGCGAAAGGCGCTCAGCAGGGCGTCGTTCTCTTCGGGCGTGCCGATGGTGATCCGCAGATGACGCGCGAGCCGGGGCTCGGACGCGAAGCGCCGCACGCCGACGCCGCGTTCGAGCAGCGCAGCGTGGACCGAAGCCGCGTCGCCGACCTCGACGAGGAGGAAGTTGGCCACGGAGGGCACCACCGGCACGCCGAGCTCATGCAGGGCGGCGGCGACGCGCTCGCGCTCCTCGACGATTCGTTGCACTGCCTCGTCGAGCACGCCGGGCATCTCCTCGAGGAGAACCCGCGCCGCGAGCTGGGCGTAGGTGTTGAGGTTGTAGGGCGGCCGGGCCTTCTCGACCTCTGCTGCCAGCTCCGGGTGCATGCGCGCCCAGCCGAGCCGCAACCCCGCGAGCCCGACCTTGGAGAGGGTGCCGAGCATCACCACGTGCGGGTGGGCGGTCATCAGAATCGGTGCGGCTGCGGCCGGCGAAGGGGCCGTAGGCCTCGTCCACGAGCACCACGGCGTCGGATCCGGCCTCCACGATGGCGTCGATGTCCTCGTCGGCGAAGGCGTTGCCGGTCGGGTTGTTCGGCGTGGCGAGGTAGACGAGGTTCGGCCGCTTCGCCTCGATGGCGGCGAGCATCGCCGCCCGGTCCAGCGACCAATCGGGCGAGAGCGGGACCGCGACGGGCTCGAGATCGTGGACCCGCGCCGTCAGGGGGATCATCACGAAGCTCGGGCTCGGGTGGACCAGGGTGGCGTGCGCGGCGCCCTCGCGCGGTCGGCCGAGGGCGGCCATGAGCAGGCCGAGCACTTCGTCGGAGCCGACGCCGAGGACCAGCTCGCTGGGGCTCGCGCCGAGGCGCGCGGCAAGTAGGCGCTTCACGTCGCGGGCGAGCAGAATCGGGGTAGCGATGGAGCGCGGCTTCGGAGAGCACCTCGGCCAGCCGGGCGCGCGCGCTCGCGGGTAAAGGCCACGGGCTCTCGTTGGCGTCGAGCTTCACGGGCGGCGGCTCGGCGGGTGTGCGGTAGGCCGCCATCTCGAGCAGCGCCTCCTTCACGAGGTGCAGGGGCGGGCCGCTCATCGGGGCGCGTCGTCCTGGAGGTAGTGCGGTACCTCCTCGCCGTTCTCGCCTTCTTCGCCACCGGCGCTCGGTGCGTCGCCCTCGCTGAGCGTGCCGGGCCGCGCGCGTCCGTGCTCGTCCAGGTCGCTCGGGTAGATGCCCATGTAGGCCGAGACCAGGTCTTCCGGCACCTGATCGAGCTCGGCGCCGGCGCCCACCTTCACCACGCGCGCGGCCGAAACCCAGAGCGCCCAGCTGTCGCCGGGGCCGCCGTCGAGGTAGTAGACCCACCCGCCGCCGTAGGCGCGGACGTCGGTGTCGTAGCTGGCCAGTGAGCGGACCTGGTCCCGGACGGCGGCCGCGAGCCCGGCCGCTTCGTCGTAGACCGTCACGAAGACGTTCGCGAAGGGCACGGAGCGGCTTCGGGGATCCCGCCGCACGTAGGTCGCGGTGTGGCCGACGGCCTGGCGCCCGGCGATGGGGATCTCCACGTCGAGCACGCGCTGATAGCGGCGGTAGGACCAGTGGTCGATGTCGCGCTCCAACACGTAGCGCGTGGGGACGCTCGCGCCGCAGGACGGGAGCGTGGCGAGCAGGCCGACGATGGCGAGCAGACGACGCATGGCCCGGAAGGCTACACCACGGGTCTGGGGGAAGGGCTCTCTTCGTGCCGGAGCGCTGACCAGGAATCCTCCCGGTCGCCTGTCGGCCGGCGGGGCGCGGTCCGGCCCCGGGCGGCGTCGCGCTCGCCGAGCTGGCCAGGCTGCAACCCGCGCGAGATGGTGGCGGGGCACGAGAGACCGTCAGCTCGGCTGGGGCCCTTCGTCGCGCGCCCGCTCCAGCGCGCGGCGGACCGAACCGGCGTCCTGGGCGTCCTGTCCGCGCGCCTCGAGGTAGGCCTCGAGGTCGGCGATCGCGGCAGCGTGGGCGCCGAGCGCCAGTGAGTGAAGACCGCGATCGCGCCGGAACGCGAGCGAGCTGGTCAGGTCCACCAGGCGATCGCAGACCACGAGTGCCCGCGGATGGTCGCCTCTGCGCTCGTGGGCGTGCTTGAGGTTGATCAGCATGCGCACGACCGTGGAGCGCAGCCCGACCGGCTCGAGGTGCTCGGGCATCAGGCGCGAGCTGCTGCCCAGCATGCGCGAGGCGAGGCGGCGCACGCCGGCCTCGTCCAGGATGCGGCCGCCGAAGAAGGGGTCGACCAACACGCCCTCCGGTCCGCCGACACGGGCCAGGAAGTGACCCGGGAACCCAATCCCCTCCACCTGCACCCCGGCTCGCCGCCCGACCGCGGCCAGCACGACCGTCAGCGTGAGCGGGATGCCCGTCCGCCGGCTCAGCACGTCGTCGAGATAGCTGTTCTTCGGATCGAAGTAGTCGTCCTCGTTGCCGTGGAAGCCGAGCCGCTCGAAGAGGTGGCTCGTCAGCGCCCGCGCCTGCTCGCGGGGCGGCGCGCTCGGGTCGAGCTCGCCCAGCTCCTCGACGAGCGCGTCGATGCGCGCGAGCTCCGTGTCGACCGAGAGCTCGGGCTTGGCATCGCGCGCGATCATGAGCGCGGCGGCCTCGGGGGAGACGAGCTCCTCCAAGACCGCCGTGACGAGGTCCTTCGGACGCCGGGGCGTCCGGCTCACAAGCGCGGACCGGCGCTCCGGATGGCGTCGCTGGCCTGGCTCTCGTACTGCTGGAAGTTCTCCTTGAAGAGGCTGGCCAGCTTGCGCGCGGTGCTGTCGAACGCGGCCTTGTCGCTCCAGGTGTTCTTCGGAATGAGCACCTCGCTCGGCACGCCGGCGCATTGCGGTCGGGACGGCGAGGCCGAAGAGCGGATCCTCCGTCGTCGGCGCGTCGGCCAGGGTGCCGGCGTGGATGGCGTCGATGATGGCGCGCGTGTGCGAGAGGCTTCATGCGGGAGCCGACGCCGTACGGGCCGCCCGTCCAGCCGGTGTTGACGAGCCAGGTCTGCGCGCTGTGCTTCTTGAGCTTGGCGGCGAGCATCTCGGCGTACTTGGTCGGGTGCCAGACCAGGAACGGCGCGCCGAAGCAGGCGCTGAACGTCGCCTGCGGCTCGGTGACACCCACCTCGGTGCCCGCCACCTTGGCGGTGTAGCCGCTGATGAAGTGGTACATCGCCTGCTCGGGCGTCAGCTTGCTGACCGGCGGCAGCACGCCGAAGGCGTCGCAGGTCAGGAAGATGACGTTCTTCGGGTGGCCGCGCGACGCAGGGGATCTTGGCGTTCGGGATGTACTCGATCGGAGTAGCTGCCGCGCGTGTTCTCGGTGATCGACGTGTCGCGTAAGTCCACCTGCCGGTGTCTCGCGCTCGAACACCACGTTCTCGAGCACCGCGCCGAAGCGGATGGCGTGGTCCAGATCTCCGGCTCGTGCTCCGGCCGAGAGGTTGATCGCCTTGGCGTAGCAGCCGCCCTCGATGTTGAAGACGCCGTCGTCGCTCCAGCAGTGCTCGTCGTCGCCGATCAGCTGGCGGTTCGGATCGGCCGACGAGCGTGGTCTTGCCGGTGCCGCGACAGGCCGAAGAAGATCGACGACGTCGCCCTTGCTTCGCCTCGTTGGCCGAGCAGTGCATCGAGAGCACGCCCCGCTTCGGCATCAGGTAGTTCATGATCGTGAAGACGCCCTTCTTCATCTCGCCGGCGTACTCGGTGCCGAGGATGACGAACTCGCGGCGGCCGAAGTGCAGGTCGACCGACGTCTTGCCGAGGTCATGCCGGACGTGTAGCGGTTCGCGCTGGAACGCGCCGGCGTTGAAGATCACGTAGTCCGGCTCGCCGAAGCTCTCGAGCTCCTCGGGTGTCGGCCGGATCAGCATGTTGTGCATGAACAGCGCGTGGTAGGCGCGGGAGCAGATGACGCGCACCTTGATCCGGTGCTGCGGATCCCAGCCGGCGAAGCCGTCGACGACGTAGAGCTGCGCGCGCGTGTTGAGGTAGTCGATCGCGCGCTCGCGGTTGATCATGAAGACTGTGCTCGTCGAGCTGGATGTTGACCGGGCCCCACCACACGTCGTCCTTCGAGCTCGGGCTCGGTCGACGATGCGCTTGTCCTTGGGGCTGCGGCCGGTCTTCTCGCCCGACATGGCGATGATGCCGCCGGAGGACGCGATCGCGGTGCCCGCCTCGTTTCGGAGCCCGTGCTCGTACAGGCGCGACGGCGGGGCGTTACGGATGATGCGCTCAACGGTGAGCTCGTACTTCTCGAGGCTGAAGTCCTGTCCCATGTCCTGCTCCCTCTCGCGCCGAGCGAGGCCGCCGAAAAAGGCCCGCTGCTCGCAGATCGAAGTGGCCGAGCCCGGAGAGTACGAGGTTTTCTGCCCCGTGCCAGCGGGCGAAATCCCGCGCGCCGAGGGTGCTCACACGGCGGCGCTCTCGAGGAACCTGAGCACGCCGCGCGTGGCGTCGAGGTGGACCGCCGCGCCGAAGGGCAGCTCGAGGTTGTCGTCGACGTGACCCGCTTCGATCCCGCTCGCCACCGGCACGCCGAGATTCCCTAGCCGATCCGCCACGACCTCCTCCACGGTGCGTCCGTCTTCGCGCGGCCCGCAGCCGGTGAAGCGGCCGAGCACGACGCCCGCCACGCGCTCGAGCCAGCCGGCATCCCGCAGGGTGGTGAGCATGCGATCGACGCGATAGGGGGCCTCGCCCACGTCCTCCAAGAAGAGCACCGCGCCGTCCAACGGCGGCGCGTGCGGCGTCCCGACGAGGGCGGCGAGGAGCGCCAGGTTGCCGCCGAGGATCGGGCCCTCCGCCGCGCCCTTCGAGATCGAGGCGAGCCCTTCGATCGGATCGGGGCGCGCGCCCTCGACCGCGGCGATCCAGCGCTCCACCAGCGGCGGCGCGGCGCGGCCGAGCGCGGCCACCATCGGGCCGTGGATCGATCGCAGCCCGGCGCGCGCCCAGAGGGCGTGGAGCGCGGTCAGGTCGCTGAAACCGACCAGGAGCTTCTCCGCACGGCGTACGGCTGTCGGATCGAGCCCGAAGAGCAAACGCGTCACCCCGTAGCCTCCGCGCACGGCGACGATCGCGTCGACGTCCGGGTCGGCGAGCGCCTCCTCGAGCTCGGCGAGCCGGCGGGCGTCGTCGCCCGCGAGGTAAGCGTGGCGCGCGCGCAGATCGTCGCGGAAGCTCACCCGGTAGCGGGCCCGCAGGCGCTCCACCCCCCGCTCGAAGTCGCCGGCGGGGAAGGGCGAGGCTGGGGCGATCACGCGGATGTGCTTACCTGGGGAGAGCGCCGGGACCGGATCGAAGCGATGCGTAGAAGAGCTCATGAGGGATGGATGCGAGTCCGCTGGACGTGCCGGGGTATGGAGCGCTCGCCATGATGGACGAGCTCCTCGCTTGGCTCCAGCGCTCGGAGGGACCGCTGGCCTACGTCGTGCTCGGGCTGGCGAGCCTGGTGGAGTACGTCTTCCCGCCTTTCCCCGGCGACACCATCACGGTCTTCGGCGTGGTGCTGGCGGCGGGCGCCGGCTACTCGGTGGCGGGCGTGTACGGCGTGCTGAACCTGGGCGCGCTGATCGGTGGCATGGCGGCGTACGGGGTCGGCCGAGCGATCCACGCTCGCCGGTGGACGGGGACGCCCCGCTTTCTGCGCACGCAGCAGGTGCGCCACGCCATCGACACGGCGCTGGCGCGCTTCGAGCGCCGGGGCGCGGCGTACCTCGTGCTCAACCGCTTCCTTCCGGCGTTGCGATCGGTCTTCTTCGTCGCGGCCGGGATGGCGCGGCTGCCGGCCTGGAAGGTGGCCGTGTACGGCACCCTCAGCGCGGCGCTCTGGAACGGGCTTCTGCTGGTGGCCGGCTGGGCCGTCGGGGCGAACTACGAGCGGCTCGCGTCGCTCTTGCGGACCTACAGTGTCCTCGCGATCGTCATTCTCGTCGTGGTCGTGGTCGGGATCGGTGCTCGGGTCTGGTGGCGCAAGCGTCAGCCGGACGATGCCTGATCCGTTCGTCGCGCGAGACTCCCACCGTCGACCCGGCGGTCGCAGTCGTGGTGGAGAGCGAGGCGCGTCCGGCCGCCGGGCACGTTCGTCGGTCTCCGTTCGCCGCTCTCCGTTCGCGGAGCGCACCCGTGCGGGATCCGGCGTCGGGCGCGACGAGGTCGGGCATCGGCGCGATGCCGTTCAGGCGTCGCAGATAGTCGCCCGAGCCCCGAAGTCCGTTCCGGGGCTCGAGACGCAGGCCGATCAGTCGAGCTCGTCGGCTATCGACGACCGGCGAGGATCGCAGGGTCGAAGTCCCCCACGAGCTCGGCGATCCGCGCCGCGACGTCGGCCGCTTCCGTCTGGAGCAGCTCGGTCGGCGCGGCGTTCCATCCGTGTACGCAGCGCCGGATCAGCACCTCGTCCTCCAGGGCCAGCAGGTCGTAGTGGAGGTCGTCGGTCCACCCCGGCACTTCGCGATGAAGGCCGACGTTGGTGCCGGACCGGAGCAGACGGTAGCTCGTGAAGCTGCCGGTGTCGGCGAGCATGCACGCGAAGTCCGGGGTGGTCTTGCGTGCCTTCTTCGTCCAACCCACGCCGGTGATGGCGAGGGCCGCCAACCCGACGGCGGTGCTCGCGGCCGCCGAGGCGGCGTTCGAGCGCATCCCGCTCGCGAGCACCAGCGTCCGCACCGGCTGCTCGGTGTGGGCGAGCGGCCGCCCATGCCGTTCGACGAGGAGCTGCGAGAGAATCGTTGGCTGAGCACGGGCTCATGTACCGCCCCTGATGTTGTCCTCGGCCGAAGCGGCGGTTGCGATAGGCGAGGGTCAGTCGCGCCACCAGATCCTGCGCGGCGGGCGTCGGGATGCGCGCCGCGTTCGCCGCCGCCCGGACGTACGTCAACAGGAGCGTGGTGCGCGGATCCGGCTCGGGCATCCAGAGGAGCGCGTTGGTGGCGCCGGTCGGATCGTTCGCCGTCGGCGCGCAGAGCGGCCGAGCCGACGGCTCGCGCCGCTCCTTGGGTGCGTCGTAGAGAGGGCGTAGGAAGTTGCGCAGCTCTTGCTGGATTTCACCGAAGGACAGATCGTGCCACTCCTGTCCGGTGCGGACCTTCAGCTCGACCGAGAGCATTCCCTTCTTGAAGCGGACCTCGTCGATCTCGCTGAACCGCGCGTTGCACACCGCGCCGCTGAGCCAGCCCACGGTGCCGAGGAAACGGCGGTCCGTGACCAGGAGATACTCGGCGAGCGGATGCGCCCCAGGATCGATCGACAGCTCGGCGAATGCCATGGCCTCTTCGCCGAGCGTGTGGTCGAGCCCACCGCCGACCTTGGTGAGCGCGTAGCGCACGTCGTTCAGAGAGACGTTTGGGTGCACGCTCATTCCGTCTTTCGTGAGCGTACCCTTCCGGTAGAGCGCGCGCCTCGCGAGATCGTGCACGGCATGGTGCTCGTTGAGCGTGGGCGCCTGCGGCACGTGGCCTCCGGCCGTGTTCGCTGTCTCCGTGATCGTCTGCATGTCGTCCTCCGTTGGCACGCCACAACCTTGAGGGGAGGAGGACGAGCTTGCTGCTCGCGCTGCCGACGGTGTCCAAGTTGCGGATATCGTTTGAAAAAGCGCGGTGGCGTTCTCGGCGTGTTCACTCTGGACGTCGCCGCCGGCAGTTGACGGAGCGCCGCCCCGCGCCGACAGTCGCCCCGTGTCGCCGCGAGGAGAGAGCGGTCGCCGGAGCATTCCGCGTGTGCGCCGGAGGCCCCGCGGCCGGTCCGGAGAGCAGATCGTGGAGGCGGTGCTGCAGGCGTCGGCCCTGCTCCTGGCGCGCGATGGGATCGAGGCGCTCAACACGAACGCGGTAGCGCGCGTGGCTGGGGTGAGCGTCGGCTCGCTCTATCAGTACTTTCCGGACAAGCATGCGCTGGTGGCGGAGCTGGCCCGCGGGCTCGAGCAGCGCGGGCTGCAGCTCGCGATGGAGAAGGCGTCCGCGCTGCGCGACGCGGACGGTCGCGAGGGCGCGTGGGAGCTGGTGGGACTCTTGTTGGATCCCGCGCTGGGGAGCGTCGATCTGCGGCGCACGCTCCTGAGGGAGGTTCCCCGAGGATGGATCCGAGATGCGACGCGCGAAACGGATGGCGCGGTGGAGCAGCTCCTGGCGGGCTTCATCGCCAGCCGGCCTGACGATTTTCGCGCCGCGGATCCCCGCACGCTGGCGTTCGTGGCGCTTCACGCCGTCGAAGGGGTGATCGAAGGCGCGCTCCTGAATGATCCGACCATGCTCCGAGAGCGGTGGCTTCACGAGGAGCTCTTCCAGTTGGCGTGGCGCTATGCAGCGCGCGACGGTCGCCCCTGGTCTGCGCCGAGCGAGCCGCGACCGCGTGCCGGGGGACGCGAGCCCGAGGCCCCGCCGCCGCAGATGCTGGATCGGCTCGCTCGTGAGGTGGGTCATCGCGTCGACACGAGTCCGCGGGACAGCGTCTCCCGCCGCGGTCGCGAGACGGCGCGGGCGATCCTGGACGCGGCTGCCCGGGTGTTGACGGAGCGTGGGATGTCCGGTCTCGGCGCGCGGCAGATCGCGGCCGAGGCCGGGGTCTCGGCCGGCGCGCTCTATCGTCACTTCCGCAACAAGCAGGCGATCGTGGCGGAGCTGGCCTGTGCACTGGAGAGGCGCTCGCGTGCCCTGGTGCGGGAGCGCCTGGCCGAGAGTGTCGGTGCGGCGCTGCCGGACGCCATCCCGACGCTAGTGCGGATTTACGTGACGGCGGATCTCGCCGAGCCGCGGCTGCGTCAGGCGCTCCTCGCGGAAGTCCCGCGGCGGTGGACCGAGAGCGTCTCCCGGGAGACCGAGCGCGCGGCGGTGGCCGGCGTCGCGGGGCAGCTCGCAGCGCGCGGGCCGGCGATACGGGACGGCGATCCAGAGCGCCTCGCGTTCGTGATCGGCCGCGCCATCGAGTCGGTCACCGAGGCGGCGCTGCTCCGGCATCCCGAGTGGATCGAGACGGGCGCGTTGGAGAACGAGTGCGTCGCGCTCGCGCTTCGCTACCTGCGCGCGTGAGGGGAGCGGATCAAGAAGAGCCAGGTCGCGGCCGCGTGGAGCGACTCGAAGAGGAAGACGCAGTCGACCACGAAGCAGAAGCCGCTCGCGAAGTGGGCGATGAGGTGCGCCCAGAAGTAGCGGTAGCGAAGTCGGCGCGCCCCTGCGCCGGTCCGGTCCAGCTCCGTGTCAGCCGTCGACTCGGCCAGGCGCTGAGGACGGACGCGACCTTCACCGAGCGGCGAGGTGCGGGCGAGCGCGGGGCATCGTCGAGCCGGAGGAAAGGCTCACTCTCGCAGAGGGTCAGCGTGCGGGCGCCGATTGCTTCGAGCACGCACTCTCGGCGCCCCTCGGCTCTGGACCGGCGGGAGTCCCTCGGCGAAGTGCGTGTGGCCGAGGCGACGCCGGTCACCTCAATCCGAATCGTAGACGTTCGCTCGCCGACGACCGGCTCCAGCGCGCACGCGGTCAGCGAGGAGGCGAGCATCAGCGCGAGCAGGAAGCGCCTGGCGCGACCTGGCGCAGGACGCGTACCGCCGCGGCTGTGCTACCCGGATCGTGGATGGTGCTCGGCGCGCGTGCGCTGACGTCACGCTCCGTTGCCCGGGCGCACGCTCGCGGGTCGTGGACCGCGCGCAGGTCCTCGACCCGCGTTCCTGGTCCGGCGGTCCCCCACCGACAAGCTCGGCGCGCTCGGCCTCCCCGCTGACGCGGCCTCGTCACGACCGTGCGCGTCAGCGACGACTGCGCGCCCTGAGCCCCGCGCAGGATCGACGGGGATCGCCGCGAGCCGTGGTCAACGTTGATCGACCGTCGCCCGGATGAGCGCGCTGCTCCCACCCGAGGCCCCCGATCCTTGAGTGGAGTTGAGCCAGCCACGCGACACGATGTGCGTCGAGCCACCGCGCAGCCCGGTGTTTCCAGCGGAACTGTCCGTTTCACTCGAGGAGAACCACGCCATGGTAGTCATCGCATCGATCTTGATCCTCTCCGGTGTCTTCGCGCTCGTCGTCGGCGCCATGCTGAAGCGGCAAGCGGGCCAGATTGCCAACACCCCGCTCGTGCCCACCGGCGAGGCCGCGGGCGAGGGGCCGGTGAGCGTCCAGGGCCGTCCGTCGTGCGCCCAGCTGCTCACCGCCCCGGCCTCGGGCACGCCGTGCCTCTACTACAGCCTCACCGTCACCGGCTCCTGGAAGGCGGGCAACGAGCGGAAGACCGCCACGTACCACTCGGTCGAGCGGGCCGCGGAGCTCACCCTCGACGACGGATTGGGGCCCGTCACCGTCGACCTCAGCGGCGGAGGCGACCTCGGGCAGAAGGCGAGCTTCAACAAGCACAAGAAGGAAGGCTTCTTCGCTGATTCTCAAGAACGCGATCGGCAAGAAGGAGCCTATCCAGTTCGGGCAGTTCACGTTCGATAACCCGCCGATGTCCAGGGCGGACACCTTCCATTGCGTCGAGCGGATCATTCCGCTCCCCGACGCCCACGCCTTCGTGCTCGGCACGATGGAGTCCAGCGTGATCCGCACCTCGCCGAAGCTGGGCCACTTCTCGCCCAAGTCTCGCGATGAGCTCCTCGGCGCGAGCTCGAAGAACGCCAAGCTGGCGCTGGTCGGCGGCGCCGCCTCGACGGTGGTCGGTCTCGCCCTCACGGTCACGAACGCCCTCCTTTGACCTCGAGGGCGCATCGAAGTCCGCCATCTCCTCGGGCGTGCGTCACCGCGAAGCGGACCGCGTTCGCCGCGGCGTTCCTTGCCGACTCGGCGTTGACGACGGCTGCGACGCCAGACGGAACGCCTCCCGCACGGCCTTCCCCGCCGCCGCCTCGCACACCGCCACGTGCTCGCGCAGCAGTTGCTCGGGCGGCGGCCCCACTCGGTCAGCGCCGCCGCGGGCTGCGTCGCCTCCCGTCCTTGCAACGCGAGGCGCCGGTGGGCTCTGGGTGAGCGGGTGCGCCGCCGCAGCCGGCGAGGGCGGACGGTGATGGTCGTCGTCCGCCGAGCGCCGCACGAGACCTCCGGCCCCGAAAGGACTGTGTCCGGGCGACACGAAATCTGGGCTCTGGGCCCCTCGCCTGCGCTTCGCCGTCGATGTTCAACGCCTCGCCCCAAGAAGACGCAGAAGGCGGGATGGCGACCGTCTACCTGGGCAAGATGCGCCGCGTGAGGGGAGCGGCGTTGGTCCCTCGCGCGACGTTGCCGCAGGCTCAGCGGCCCTCGCGTTCCGGCGCACTTCGATGCCGGAAGGGCTCTTCCATCTCGTCCACGAGCTCGTCGAGCGCGTCCCGTAGGCGCCTCCGGGCCAGCTCGTGGGCGAGGCGGATGGTCGGCTTGGCGGCGAAGAGGAGGCTGCCGATCAAGAAGAGCCAGCTCGCGCCCGCGTGGAAGGACTCGAAGAAGAAGAGGACGCTGCCGACGACGAAGCAGATTCCGCTCGCGAAGTCGGCGATGAGGTGCGCCCAGAAGTAGCGGTCGCGAAGTCGGCGGAAGTGCTCTTCGCGCTCGCCTTCGCTGAAGCCTTCGATCGTCTCGGTGCTCGTGTGCTGATTCTCGGAGGACACGTGCGGCCAGCTTAATACCAGCGGCTGGAAGTTCGAGCTGGGTTTCCGCAGAGGGCGGCTCGAACCTCGCGACGACGGTACGGCTCGAGCTTCGAACGAAGTGCGACGTGCGTGCTGCTTGTACGAAGCTGGGAACGGAGCTCGATGGCGGATGGTAGTCCGTCACCGGGGAGACAACGGCCGCCCGGCTTTCAGACCATGTCGCCGTCTTTGCCGCTCAGCGTCGCGAGCAGGAGCTCCCGGTTCATCTTGGCGATGAAGTCGGTGCTGATGCCCTTCGGGCAGGCGGCCTCGCACTCGTAGTGGTTGGTGCAGCTGCCGAAGCCGGCCTCGTCGTGGGCGGCGACCATCTCGCGGGCGCGGCGATAGCGCTCGGCCTGACCCTGCGGGAGCATGTTGAGGTGCGCGATCTTGGCCGCCGTGAAGAGGCTCGCCGACGCGTTCGGGCAGGCCGCCACACACGCGCCGCAGCCAATGCAGGTCGCGGCGTCGAAGGCCTTGTCCGAGATGGCCTTCGGGATGGGGATCTCGTTCGCGTCCGGCGCGCTGCCGGTGCGGATCGAGACGTAGCCGCCCGCCTGGATGATCGAGTCGAACGCCGAGCGGTCGACCATCAGGTCCTTCACGATCGGGAAGGCCGCCGCGCGCCACGGCTCGATCCAGATCTCCGCGCCGCTCTGGAACATGCGCATGTGGAGCTGGCAGGTGGTCGTCAGCGGTTGCGGCCCGTGCGGGATGCCGTTGATGACGCACCCGCAGGCGCCGCAGATGCCCTCGCGGCAGTCGTGGTCGAAGACGATCGGCCGGGTGCCGTCGGCGACCATCCGCTCGTTCACCACGTCGAGCATCTCCAGGAAGGACGCGTGGGTGGAGATCCCCTTCGCGTACTTCGTGTAGTCCTCGAACTTGCCCTGCGCGTCGGGGCCTTCCTGCCGCCAGACGTGAAGTCTGAGATCGATCGTGTCTGCCACGTGAATCCCTCGGAAAGCCGTTACTCGTAGCTGCGCTGCGTCACTTGTAGCTGCGTTGCGTCAGCTTCACGTACTCGAAATCGAGCGGCTCCTTGTGGAGCTTGGGTGTCTCGCCGGCGCCCGTGTACTCCCACGCCGCGACGTAGGTGTAGTCCTCGTCGTTGCGCTTCGCTTCGCCCTCTGGCGTCTGGTACTCCTCGCGGAAGTGCGCGCCGGCGCTCTCCTCGCGGTCGAGGGCGTCGTGGCACATGAGCTCGGCCAGCTCCATGAAGTCGGCCACGCGGCCGGCCTTCTCGAGCATGAGGTTCAGCTCTCCGCCGCCGCCGAGGATCTTCACTTCCTTCCAGTAGCGCTCGCGGAGCTCGGGGATCTCCTTCAGCGCTTCCTTCAGGCCGTCGGCGTTGCGGGCCATGCCGCACTTGTCCCAGATGAGCGCGCCGAGCTTGCGGTGGAACCAGTCGGGCGTCTCCTTGCCCTTCTGGCCGACGTCGATGAGCTTCTGGATGCCCCCGGCCGCGTCCTTGACCGCCTGCTTGACGGCCGCGTGGTCCTCGCCGACGTCGTTCTTGCCGGCGCGGGCGAGGTAGTTCCCCATCGTGTAGGAGATGACGAAGTAGCCGTCCGCCAGACCTTGCATCAGCGCCGAGGCACCGAGGCGGTTCGCGCCGTGATCGGAGAAGTTGGCCTCGCCAATCACGAAGAGCCCGGGGATGGTGCTCATCAGGTTGTAGTCCACCCAGAGGCCGCCCATCGTGTAGTGGCTGGCCGGGTAGATGCGCATCGGCGTCTCGCGCGGATCGTCGCCCGTGATCCGCTGGTACATCTCGAAGAGGTTGCCGTACTTCTCCATGATGCGCGACTGGCCTTCGCGCTTGATGGCGTCGGCGAAATCGAGATAGACGCCGCGGCGAACGCCGTCGACCGCGGGCCCGACGCCCTTGCCGTCGTCACACATCCGCTTGGCGGCGCGGCTGGCGATGTCGCGCGGGACGAGGTTGCCGAAGGCCGGGTAGATGCGCTCGAGGTAATAGTCGCGCTGGCTCTCCGCGATGGAGCGCGGGTCCTTGGTGGAATCGTCGGCGCTCTTCGGAACCCACACGCGGCCGTCGTTGCGCAGCGACTCGCTCATCAGCGTGAGCTTGCTCTGGTAGTCGCCGGCCGGCGGGATGCAGGTCGGATGGATCTGCGTGTAGCAGGGGTTCGCGAACGCCGCGCCGCGCTTGTGCGAGCGCCAGCTCGCGGTGACGTTGCAACCCTTGGCGTTGGTCGAGAGGTAGAAGACGTTGCCGTAGCCACCCGACGCCAGGCAGACGGCGTCGCCGACGTGGGCTTCCAGCTTGCCACTCTTCAGATCGCGGACGACGATGCCGCGGGCCCGACCGTCGACCACGATGAGATCGAGCATCTCGTGCCGCGTGTACATGTCGACGTTGCCGGCGGCGATCATCTTCTCGAGGGCCTGGTAGGCGCCGAGGAGGAGCTGCTGGCCGGTCTGGCCGCGCGCGTAGAAGGTGCGCGAGACCTGCGCGCCGCCGAAGGAGCGGTTGGCCAGGAGGCCGCCGTACTCGCGGGCGAAGGGCACGCCCTGGGCGACCGCCTGGTCGATGATGTTCACGCTGACCTGCGCCAGCCGGTAGACGTTCGACTCGCGGGAGCGGAAGTCTCCCCCCTTCACCGTGTCGTAGAACAGGCGGTAAACGCTGTCGCCGTCGTTCTGGTAGTTCTTGGCGGCGTTGATCCCGCCCTGGGCGGCGATGCTGTGCGCGCGGCGCGGGCTGTCCTGGTAGCAGAACGACTTGACGTGATAGCCGAGCTCCGCCATCGACGCCGCCGCCGAGGCGCCGGCGAGGCCGGTACCGACCATGATGACCGTGAACTTCCGCTTGTTCGCCGGGTTCACCAGCTTCATGTCGAAGCGGTGATTGTCCCAGCGCGACTCGATGGGACCGGTCGGGCAGTTGCTGATCAGCTCCATGTCGGGCCCTTTACTCCGTGTCCGCGGCGGCGAGGTCGGCCGGCGCTTCCACGGTCGTGCTCGGCTGCGCGTCGATGACGCGGGCCATCACCATGATCGGGATCGTGACGTTGCCGCCCGCGATGAAGAGCGCGAGCGCGACGGCCGCCCGCTTCCGGAGCGGGTTGTACTTCGGGTGGTTGGCGCCGAGGCTCTGAAAGAGGCTCCAGCCGCCGTGGTACAGGTGCAGGCCGAGGAGGATGTTCGCGAAGATGTAGATCGCGCTCACCCACCACACGCGGAACCCGTGGATGACGTTCATGTAGACGTCGTGCTCGTGGAACTGGCCGCCGAGCGACAGGCCGGGCGCCGTGAAGTGCGCGAGGTGGAAGAGGATGTAGGCGAGGACGAGCGGCCCGCTCAACACCATCGTGCGCGCGGCGTAGGTCGTCACCTGGTCCTGCCGGGGCCGCTTGTACGGCGTCGGCCGGGCCGAGGCGTTCTTCCCGGCGAGCTGCAGCGTGAGCGTGATGTGCGTGACCACCGACACGAGGAGGGTGATGCGCACGCCCCAGAGCAGCGCCGGGTTGCCTTTGAGCCCCGCCGCGTAGGCGTTGTAGGTCTCGGGGCCGGCGAAGAGCAGGAGGTTGCCGGTCAGGTGGCCGATCACGAATCCGAAGAGGATCGCACCGGTGACGGCGACCAACGCCTTCTTGCCGATGTTGGTCTGGGTGAGCGAAAGCGCCCTTTGCATGGTCCTCGCGTCCTCCGCCGGGGCTGGGGAGCCTCGACCCACGTAAACCCATGGTGCCGTCCGCGCGTGGCGACAAGGCACCTTCGGCCGCGAGCTATACACCTCGGGCTCGCGGTTTTCAAAGTGCTTCCGGGGGATCGACGTAGTCGACCTCCTCACCGCGGAACGTCCGGAAGGTGGTCACCCCCGGGCGGCGCCGGACCACCCAGCTCGGTCCGTGCGGGACTTTCCCCCGTCCGCCGGGGGTGTCGACGATCAGCTTGGGCAGCGCGATGCCGCTCAGGCGACCCTGCAGCCGGCTCATGATCTGCTCGCCGGTGGCGATCGGCGTGCGCAGGTGGCCGGTGCCGCGGACCGGATCGGCCTGCAGAAGGTAGTAGGGGCGGACGCGCGCGCGGACCAAGCCGCGGAAGAGCGCCTCGAGCGTCTCGGCGTCGTCGTTCACTCCGCGCAGGAGCACGCTCTGGTTCATCACCGGGAGGCCGTGATCGACGAGCCGCGCGCAGGCGGCGCGCGATCGATCCGTGAGCTCCTTCGGATGGTTGAAGTGGGTCATCACCCAGACCGAAGGATGCGCGCGGAGCGCGCGGCAGAGCTCGTCGTCGATCCGCATCGGCAGCGTCACCGGCGTCCGGGTGGCCACGCGCACGGTGAGGATCGACTCGATGGTCGCGAGGCGCTCGAGGATGCTGCGGATCCGATCGGTCGTGGCCACCAGCGGGTCGCCGCCGCTGACGATCACGTCCTGCACCTCCGGGTGAGTCTCCAGGTACGCGAACGCCGGCTCGAGCAACGCCCGCGAGCGGCTGCCTCCCCCCTGGCCCACCATCCGCGAGCGCGTGCAGAAGCGGCAGTAGACCGAGCAGCGATCGGTGGCCAGCAGGAGCGCGCGGTCCGGGTAGCGGCGGACCAGGTGCGGCGCGACCTCGTGGTCCTCCTCGCCGAGCGGATCGCGCATGTCGCCCGGCACCTCGACCGCTTCGGCGGCGCGAGGCACGCACTGCAGGCGGATCGGGCACGCCGGATCGTGCGGATCGCAGAGCGAGAGGTAGTAGGGCGTGATGGAGAGCGGGAAGCCGTCTTCGAGCGCGCGCCGAGTGCCCTCGCGCTCGTCATCGGTCAGCGCGAGCGCACGCTCGAGGCCGGCCAAATCGAGGGAGGCGTGACGAGCCTGCCAGCGCCAATCGTCGAAGCGCGCGGGCTCGCCGCTCGGGACGACGGGGAGAGACGACACGGGGCGAGACCATAGCGCCCCGGATGCGCCGCGCCACGCCGGTCGAGTCCCTCGGCGGGTCCGCGAGGAAGTAGGCCGCTACCCGCGCTTGGTCGCCTGAAGGCCCGACTGACCGTCCCCACGTGGGACAGCAGGCCGGAGGTCGGTCGGCTTGGGCATCTCCATCGGTCACCGGTTCCGCGTTCGGACCTCGCGTATCGCAGCGCGGGCGGAGGCCGAGTGCGAGCCGCGTCGGCGCGACGTTGCGTGACGGCCCGGCGCGCCCCACCCTCGGACGCCGACCGTGACTCTGCTCTCACGACACCGCACGCGCGCGCTCCTCGAGGGCGTCCGCGCGCTAGGCCTCGCCCTCGCGCTCCTCGCCTGCGGCGGCTCCCCGCCCCCCGAGCACGGGGCCGGCACCGAGCCGGCGCGCGCATCGGGGGCCGAAGCCCTGTCCGAGACGGATACCCAAGCCGAGACGGAGACCGAAGTCGAGACGCGAGAGCCGCAGCCGAGACGGAGACCGCAGCCGAGACGGAGACCGCAGCCGAGACGGAGACCGCAGCCGAGACGGAGACCGCAGCCGAGACGGAGACCGAAGCCGAGACGGAGACCGAAGCCGAGGCCCACGACTCGGCCGACGCGCCCTGCGCGGAGCTCGACTGGGCGGCGTGTCACGGGGCGCTGCCCCGGTGCATCGCGGACGTTCAGACATCGAGCTGCCGTGAGCCCGCCGACGAGTGCGAGGGCGTCGTCCCCGACCCCGCGTGGTCCGGCCACCCGATCTTCAGTCGTGGCGACCCCTGCGAGAACGTCCGGCCCGGCTGCGCGTGGGACGTCCGCGCACGGCGCTGCGTGCCCTTCGCGCCAGTCTCCACTTGCCCGGCGACCCTCGCTGAGGCCCAGGCGTCGCCCGTGCTCTGCGACCACTCGGGGCAGCCGGAGCTGCGCTGCCGCTACGGCCGGACTCGCTGCGGCTGCGAGCGCCCGAGCTACTGCGGGGGCGCGCCGCCTCCGCCGAACATCGAGTCCCCCCCTCCAGCTTCGTCTGCACGCCGCCCTTCGACGACCGCGGCTGTCCGACCGGCGTGGTACGCAACGGCGCCCCGTGCCGGGCGGACCCCTCCGTCGTCTGCATGAGCTGCGCGACCCGCGCGCAGTGCGTGCGCGGCCGCTGGCGCGTTCAGCAGCTCCCGCCGCGGCCCTGAGGGCACGCGGTCCGATCGGGTCCTCGAAGTCGTTCCCGGTGTCGACCGCGAGCGGACCTGGGTACCTGCCGTCGGCATGGGCTCGGGCGCGCGTTTTGATCCGCGGCGTCTGCCATGCATGCTGGCGGGCAACGCGAAACGAGGAGGATCGACGATGACGAATGCGCTGAGCCCGCGCGAAACGCTGACGGCCGGGCTGAAGGACCCGGCCCTTCTACACGGAGAGTCGCATGTGAACGGCGAATGGGTCGCGGCCGCGGATGGGGCGAGCTTCGCCGTGACCAACCCCGCCGACGGAGCGGAGCTGGGGCGGGTGGCGAAGCTCTCGGCGGCAGAGAGCGCGGCCGCGGTCGACGCGGCGCAGCGAGCTTTCTCCGGCTGGTCGAGCGTCCTGCCGCAGGAGCGCGCCGCCCCGCTGCGCCGTTGGTTCGAGCTGATGCACGAGCACGAAGAAGACCTCGCGCGCATCATGACGCTGGAGCAGGGAAAGCCCCTGTCGGAGTCCCGGGGCGAGATTGGCTACGCGGCGTCCTTCCTGGAGTTCTACGCGGAGGAGGCGAAGCGGCCGGACATCGAGAGCGTCACTTCGCACCTGCCCGACGCCGAGGTGGAGGTGTGGCGCGAGCCGGTCGGCGTCGCGGCCCTGATCACGCCGTGGAATTTCCCGTCCGCCATGCTGACCCGCAAGGCCGCGGCGGCGCTGGCGGCGGGCTGCACGGTGGTCGCGCACCCGAGCGCGGAGACCCCCTATTCCGCGCTGGCGTTGGCAGAGCTGGGAAAGCGCGCCGGGCTGCCGGACGGCGTGTTCAACGTGATCACGGGCGAGGCGCCGACCGTGGTGAAGCCTTGGACCGAGGATCCGCGGGTGCGAGCGCTCTCCTTCACCGGCTCCACCGAGGTCGGCAAGCTGCTCTTCCGCCAGTCGGCCGATACGGTGAAGCGGCTGGTGCTGGAGCTTGGCGGGCACGCGCCCTGCCTGGTCTTCGCCGACGCCGAGATGGACAACGCGGTGCAGGAGTCGGTGAAGGCGAAGTTCGCCACCACCGGGCAGGACTGCCTCGGCGCCAACCGCTTCCTCGTGGAGCGAACGGTGTACGACGAGTTCTGCCGCCGCTTCACCGAGGCTTCGCAGGCGCTGACGCTGGGACCGGGGATGGAGGACCGCGATCTGGGGCCGCTGATGAACGAGAAGGCGGTGCGCAAGCAGGAGGAGCATGTGCGCGACGCGCTGGCGCGTGGCGCGCGGCTGCTGTGCGGAGGCGAGCGGGACCCGCAGGGGCCGCTCTTCTTCCCGCCCACGGTGCTGGCCGACGTGCCGCCCGACGCCCTGATCTTCCGTGAGGAGACCTTCGGGCCGGTGGCGGCGATCGCCCCCTTCGACTCGGAGGAGGAGGCGCTGCAGCGGGCCAACGACACGGAATACGGGCTGGTGGCGTATGTGCACACCATGGATCCGAGGCGGATCTACCGCGCGAGCCGAGCGCTGAGCTTCGGCATGGTGGCGGTGAACCGGACCAAGGTGACGGGGGCCCCGATCCCGTTCGGCGGGATGAAACAGTCGGGCGTGTCGCGCGAGGGAGCGCGGCACGGGCTCGAGGCGTTCACGGACATCAAGTACGTCTGCCGCGACTGGGCGTGAGATGCGGGGCCCCGGCGGCGGGCTCGCCCGGCCTCTCGGGCGGCGCCGGGCGTCGCTCACGGCGCCCGGCGCGGTGTCCCGCCGCATCTGCGACGACGAGGGGCGGCGCCCGCGTTGCGCGCCGATGGGCGGGATTCTGATAGCGTTCGATGCGTGGAGGAGACGATCCGCCGCGCGCTCGGCGCCGTTCCCGTGCGAGCCGTCGCCGCCGAGGCGATTGGTGGGCCGGACGAGGGGGCGCGGGCGGAGGCGGTCGACACGCCGCTCGGGGTCGGCAGCGCGGACGAGAACGAGCTCTCGCTGCGCGACCCGACGGTCTCCCGCTTCCACGTCGAGCTCCGACCGCATGCGAGCGGCATCGCGGTCCGGGATCTCGGCTCGACCAACGGCGTCCGCGTGGGCGCGCTCCGGCTCACCGAGGGCGTCGTGCCGAGCGGGACCGTGCTCGGGCTCGGGGCCTCGCTGGTGCGGGTCGAGGACGCGGGCGTTCGGCGGCAGAAGCGGGAGCCGGTGCAGGTGCCGGGCTTCGTGGGTGAAGCGGCGGCGACGCGGCGGTTGACCGTCAGAATCGCGCGCGCCGCCGAGAGCGACGCGCCCGTGCTGATCGAGGGCGAGTCCGGTACGGGCAAGGAGCTCGTCGCGCGGGCGATCCACGAGTCCTCGGCGCGCCGGGGCGGCCCGCTGGTGCTGGTCGACGGCGGCGCCATCGCGCCGACCTTGGTCGGCAGCGAGCTCTTCGGGCACGAGAAGGGCGCGTTCACGGGCGCGCGGGAGCGGCGCGAGGGCGCGCTCGAGCGAGCGTCGGGCGGGACGCTCTTCCTCGACGAGATCGGCGAGCTGCCGGCGTCGGTGCAGCTCGCGTTGGTGGGGGTCCTCGCGCGCGGCGTCGTACGCCGGGTCGGCGGCGATCGCGACATGCCAGTCGATGTCCGCGTGGTCGCGGCGACGCACCGCGATCTGAGGGCGGCGGTCAACGCCGAGACGTTCCGGGCGGATCTCTATCATCGCGTGGCGGTGGTTCGCCTGGAGGTGCCGCCGCTCCGAGCGCGGCTCGACGACGTGCCGGCGCTGGTGGCGCACTTTCTGGACGCCGCCGGGTGGGATGGCGGGCGCGAGTCGATCGTGCCCGACGAGGTGCTCGAGCGCTGGTGCGCGCACGAGTGGCCCGGGAACGTGCGCGAGCTGCGGAACGCGGTGGAGGCGGCGGTGGCGTTGCAGGAGCCGCCCGAGCTGGACGAGGGGTTGGTGCCGCCTGCGCAGGGCGCGTTCGCCGAGCTCTTCGGCCTCCCTTTCCGCGACGCGCGCGACGACGCGCGGGCGCGCTTCGAGCGGGTCTACCTGGAAGCTCTCCTGACGCGGACGCGCCAGAACGTGGCCGAGGCGGCGAGGGTCGCGGGCGTCGATCGCGGTCACCTCCACCAGCTCTTGAAGCGGTACGGGCTGCGATGAAGGCGCCTGGATCGCGCTCGGAGCTCCCTCCCGCATTCGACCGAGGAGGGTTGGGGTGGGGCTGACCGAGGTGTCCGCTCTCCCGCACGCGGGAGGGGAGAGGGATCCGAGCGCGGCCCCGAGTCCGATGAAGGCGCCAGCGCTCTGCCTGCTGCTCGCGTTCGGCTGCGCCGCCGCTCCGCGTCCGGTCGGCGTGACGGTGGTGCTCGAGGGGGCCGTTTCGCGCTCCCCCGCGGTGCGGAGGGCCGTCGAGGCACCCCTCGACCCATCGGTGGAGCTGCACGTGGCACGGCTCGAGGCGTCCGAGGCGCCGCCCTCCGCGGAGGCACCGCTGGAGGCGCGGATTGCGGCGGCGCGGCAGGCCTACCAGGAGACGCTGGAGCTCGACGCCTGCGTCGACGCGCTCTCGGATCCGGGGACCGTCGACGCGGCACTGGCCAGCGGGGATCGCGGCGGCGCTGCGCGGGCGCTGACCTACCTCGCGGCGTGCCTCGACGCGCGCGGCGACGCGGAGCCTGCCGCCGCGGTGGCGGCTCGGCTCGGGGCGCTCGGGCTCGACGTGCCGGAGGCCGCGGGTGGCGTCACGCCGCGGGTCGAGACGCTGCTCTCGGATGCGGTCCGCGCCGCGGCGTCGGCGTCACGGGTCACGTTCGAGGTGCGCTCCGAGCCGGCCGGCGCTCGCGTGGCCATCGACGGGCTGGACGCGCACTGCACCACGCCCTGCGAGCGGAGGCTGATCGAGGGAGACCACGTGGTGGCGCTCTCGCGCGATGGCAGCGAGGACGCGTGGGAGCGGGTGCGGGTCGCCGCCGGCGGTGCGAGGACGATTGCGCTCGCCCCGGCCACGCCCGAGCGTGCCGCCGCCCAATGGCGCGCCCGTTACGGCGGCGCACGCGACTCCTGGCCCGCGCTTCAGCTCCTGCAGACGGCCGTGCGCGACCGGCGGGTGGCGTTGCTCGACGGCGGCGGAGCCGGCGAGGGTGGACTGAGGTTGCGGGCGGCGCTGGCCGTGGACGACGACGTGCCGCTGCGGGTGGAGCGTCTGGTGCCGCCGGCCTCGCTGGCCGAGGGCACGCGGGGCGTGCTCCGGGATCTGCTGACCAGCGCGGGGGTCATCCCGCCGCGTCCGATCGTCGAAGAGCCGCTCTTCTGGATCGCGGTCGCGGCGGCGGCGGTGGTGGCCGCGGCGATCACCGGCGCGCTCCTCTACCAGCCGGAAGTGCGCGTGCCGGTCGGCGTGCTGGGGAGGGCGCCGTGAGCCGAGCGCTCGGGCTGCTCGCGCTGGTGGTCAGCGGCTGCGCGGTGGAGCATCCCGTGCTGCTCGACATCGACAGCGTCGCGCCGGTGTCCTGCGTGGACTCGAGCTCCGGCACGCCGCTGGTGGCGCGGGCGCTCGCGCCGTCGCTGCAGGACGAGGACGTGCTCTTGGTCTTCGACTTCTTGCGCACGCCCACCTTCCCCCGTTGCCAACCGACCGCGCTCCTTCAGTCCTGTCTCATGGAAGGGTGTCCGGCGGTGCCCGAAGCGCGCTCGTGCTTGCGCATCCCGCGCTCTCGAATCGACGCCGTCACCTCGGACATCGCGGACGCGCGCCTCTCGGATCTGGTCCAAGGCGAGCCTCGGCTGCTCGATGACGCGCCCGACGGGACGGTCGTGGTGCGGATGACGGTCGTCCTCGACGGGGCTGCGAATACGCCCTGTCCGGCGCCGGATACGCCCTTCACGTCGTTGCCCTCCTGGGATCGGACGCGGCTCTTGGGCTGCGGGTACAGCTGCCCGGTGGTGCTGGGGGCGGAGTCGATCGTCTCCATCGATCTCGACCCGGTCGGGGCCGGCGGGCGAGTCTGTGATGAGTCGGTCGTCTGGGCGTGCGCCAATCTCGGTTTGAACGGGCCGTGATAGGTTGGCGGCGATGGCGGCGCGGTTTCGGGTCGTTCGCAGCATCGCCCGCGGCGGGATGGCGGAGGTGTGGCTCGCCGAGCGCGAGGACGGGACCCGCGTCGCGCTGAAGCGGGCGCTGCCGGACTTCGCGGCCGATCCGCGCTTCCGCCGGATGTTCCTCGACGAGGTGCGGATCGCGAGCGCGCTCGACCACCCGGGCATCGTGCGCGTGCTCGAGAGCGGCGAGGACGAGGGCGTGCCGTGGATCGCCATGGAGCTCGTCGAGGGCGCGGACGCGTCGAGGCTGGCGGCGCGGGGCAGACGCCGCGGGTCGCCCCTCCCCGAGGTCGCCGCGCTGCGGATCGGAGTCGAGGTGGCCCGCGCGCTCCACGCCGCCCACGAGGCGCGCGACGCGGAGGGTACGCCGCTCAACGTGGTGCACCGCGACGTCTCGCCGGGGAACGTGCTCGTCGCGCGCGACGGAACGGTGAAGCTGGCCGACTTCGGCATCGCCAAGGCGCGCGACCGGCTCGAGCGCACCAGCGCGGGCATCATGAAGGGGAAGATGGCGTACATGCCGCCCGAGCAGATGCTCGGCGGCGAGCTCGACCGGCGGACGGACGTCTTCGGGCTCGGGTGCAGCCTGCACGCGTTGCTGGCGGGGCGGAGCCCGCTGACCGACGAGCACGCGGTGGCGTCGCTGATGGCCGGCGAGGCGCTGGTGCTCTCGGATGCGTTGGCGGAAGACGTGCGCGTGGTGCTGGCGCGGGCGCTGGCACCGAGCCGCTTCAAGCGCTTCGCGACCGCGGCGGCGCTCGCGGACGCGTTCGAGGCGTTGCTCGAGGCGCGGGGTGACGACGGCCGAGAGGCGCTCTGCGCATGGGCGCACGAGAACATGCCGCCGGTCGGGACGGACCCCGAAGCCGCGACGCGGGCCGGGCCCCGCAGCCGCGGCGCCGACGACGCGGACGGATCGGAGGGTGGCGTCTCGGCGCACGTTGAACACGACGCGCACGAGCAGGCCGGGGTTGCCGGCGGCGGTCGAGGCGGCGTGAGGTCGGTCGCGACGCCTGCTCCCGTGGACTCGAGCCCGCGACAGGCGCCCGTTGCTGCCGTGACCGCGCTCGACGAGGCGAACGTCGAGGCGGAGCCGGCGGAGGAGTCGTCGGGTGCTCCATCGAGCGCGCTCGGTGACGCCGCCGACGTGGACCAGGGCTCGGCGTCGCGCCCCGGGCGTCTGCTCGTCGCCGGCGGGCTGGGGCTGCTCTCGCTCGCGGGCGCGATTGGGGTGTGGACCGTGGCGCGAAGCGGCGACCCGGACCCGCCCGCGCGGCCCGCACCGATGGCCGTCGCCTCCGCTCCCTCGGGGCAACCGGAGCCCGCGCCGCAGCAGATCGACGCTGGCGTTCGAGGCGCCGTCCTCGGAGCGCCCGACGCGGGTGCCGAGTCGCCGGTGGCTGAAGTGCCGGTGGCTGAAGTGCCGGGGCGGTGGCGGAGGTGTCGCCACTGCGTTCACGAAGAGGCCGTGCTCACCGCGCTCGCTCGCCGGCGCCTGCTCCGCCGTCGCCGAGCCCCGCCCCCAGCGGCGAGCTCGGCTACCTCTTGGTCGGCGGCCCGGCAGCCACGCGCCGGGTGGTGCTGGTCGACGGCGTCCGGCGAGGCTTCGCGCCGCTCACCATCGCGCTTCCGCCCGGCGTCCACGAGGTGGAGGTGCGCGGCGCCGAAGGGACCACCGCGGCTCGGCGGCGGGTCACCGTCGGCGCGGAGCACACGCGCCGCTCGCCCCAGCGTTGGATCGTCGACTGAGCTGAGCGATCCAACGCTGGCCGCACCGCGGGTCAGGGGAAGTCGATCACCGGCACGGGCTCGGTGCTCAGGGTGCCGCTTCCGTCGCCGAGCACCGAGCCGTTGCCCCAGCAGGTGAGCGATTGGCGGGAGTCGCGGACCGCGCAGGTGGAGATCGCACCGGTGATCACGTCGTCGAAGTCGGTGTAGTCGAGCACCTCCGTGGGGTCGGAGACCGGCAGCTGCGTGCCCACGCCCATCTGACCGTCGACGTTGGCCGAGTTCCAGCAGAGCACCGGCTGGCTCGGGGTGGGTGGCGGCACGTCGATGCGCACGCAGAGCGAGTCCGACTCGGCGTCCCACGAGGTGATGCGGCCGTCGATCAGGCCCGTCACGGGCACCGGCGTTTCCGAGACCCCCGAGATGAGCAGACCCCAGCAGGCCAGGTCTCCGGTCGCGCGGAGGACGCACGTGAACCCGTCCCCGACCCGAACGTCGACGATGTCGTCGTAGAACCGGACCAGCTGCGGCGCGCTGTAGCGCCCGCTGCCGCTCGACCCGGACATACCGAGCGCGTAGTGGAAGTCGGAGCCCCAGCAGTAGGCGTGCCCGTCCGTTCCAACCGCGCAGGCGTGACCGTCGTCGACGTCGAACGCCCGCACGTCGCTGAGCCCGCTCACCGTCACCGGGACCCCGTACGAATCGGCCTCGACCCGTTCCCGAGCACGCCGAACTCGCCGTACTCCCATGCAGGAGAGCGTTCCGTCATCGTGGAGGAAGCACGTGTTTCTCCGCGAGCTCCGCACCCGGAGGATCCCGCTCACCGGGGTCGTGCCGTCCGCCTCGTGGAGCGGCGTCGGCGTCGGCGTCGTGACCCTCGATCCGGCGGAGCTGTCGTAGACGTCGCCCCAGCACTGCACGGTACCCGCCGGCTCCACCGCGCACACCTGATACTGCTCGGCGTCGACCGACACCGCGGTCAGCGAGGAGACCTGCTGCGGCGTGTACTCGGTGCCGCCGGTGGTTCCCTGACCCAACTGTCCGTTGCCGTTGTCGCCCCAGCACGCGACCGAGCCGCCGGTCGTCCGACCGCAGGCGAAGTTGCCGTAGACGCCGACATCGGCGGCGCGCCGGAGCCCAGTGACCTCGACGGGGACGTGCGCGCTCACCGTGTCACCCTCGCCGTACTGTCCGGAGCCGTTGGCTCCCCAGCACTGGACGTGTTGCCCGATGAGCGCGCAGCCGTAGTCCGCGCCCATCACCAGGCTCGACACGCCCGACACGCCCGTCAGGTCGGCGTAGGTCGTGACGACGCTCCCGGTCGCCCCCGCGTCGCCGATCGCGTCGGAGCTGTTGTCGCCCCAGCACGCGACCTGATCGGACGCCCCATAGACGACGCAGGTCGCGTCGTCGCTCGCCGCGATGTCGGTGGCTCCCGTCAAGCCCGTGACCGCTACGGCGGTGCTCGGCGAGCCGGCGGTGCTGCCGGCTCCGAGCGGTCCGTCCGGCCCCAACAGGCGACGCTGGTGTCCGCCAGGATCGCACACGCGTGATAGGTGCCCACCGCGACCTGCACGGCCGTGGTGACGCCCGTCACCGTCACCGGAGTCGACGAGTCGGTCGTCCCTCCGTCCCCGAGCTGCCCCTTGTCGTTCCGGCCCCAACACTCGACGGTGCCGTCCGAGATGACCGCGCAGGCCGTCTCGTACCCGGCCGCGATGTCGACCGCGTCCGAGATGCCACTCACCGTCTGCGCGCTGGTGGCGCACTGCACGCTGGGACAACCGCCGTGCGTCACGCCGTCGCCGAGCTGTCCCCGTCCGTTCTCACCCCAGCACTGGACCTCGCCGGTCGCGATCCGCGCGCAGCTGAACGAGTCGCCGCTTGCGACCTCCGCGGCGTCGCCGCTCAGGCCCACGACGTCCTGCGGTGCGCTCTCGGTGTTCGAACGGCCGCCGTCCCCGAGCTGCCCCTGGAGGTTCGCGCCCCAGCACTGGACTCCGCCACTGCCCAGGAGCGCGCAGGAGACCGACGAGCCTCCGTCCATCGTGAGGGCTCCGGTCATCCCCACGACGGCGACGGGGGTGGTCCGGTCGGTGCGGGTACCGTCCCCGAGCTGGTAGCTGCCGTTGGAGCCCGAGCAGCTCATCGCGCCCGTGCTGAAGATCAGGCAGCTGTGGGTGTTGCCGGCACCGATGCCCACGATCTGATCGCAGAGGCCCGCGTTGCACGCCGCCTCGCCTCCGCAGGTGTATCCGCAGCCGCCGCAGTTCGCGATGTCGGTCGTCAGGTCGACCTCGCACCCGTCCGAGTAGTCGCCGTTGCAGTCGCCGTAGCCGAAGTCGCAGGCGAAGACGGCGCACGCTCCGTCCATCGCGCATCCCGCGCTGGCATTCGCAGCCGTGCAGCTGTCGGTGGCGGCCGGACGCTCGTCGACCGTTCCGTCGCAGTCCGTGTCGTGACCGGAGCAGACCTCGACCTCGCCCGGGTTGTCGCTGGCGCGGGTGTCGTCGCAGTCGGTGGCCGGGAAGCCGCCGTCAGGGCAGATCCCGGTGGTCGGATCGTCCGCGCCGAGGGGCGCGTAGCCGTCGTTGTCCTGGTCCTCGTAGATGTCGACGCCGCCCGCCGCGCTGCCGCCGAGGCTGCAGTTGTTGTCGATGCGATTGCAGGGCTCGGGCGCGCCGAGGTAGATGGCGGGGTCGGTGTCGTCGCAGTCGGTCGACACGGCGGCGCTCCCGGGATCGCCCTCGCAGCGGTCGACCGGCGTCCCCTCCGCGCCGTCGCCGTCGCTGTCGATGTAGCGCACGCGGAGGGCGAGGCCCTCGTCCACGCTGCCGTCGCAGTCGTCGTCGACGCCGTTGCAGATCTCGGTGGCCCCCGGGTGGGTGGTGTCGGAGCCCTCGTTGCAATCGAGATCGGGGGAGAGCGGCGCGCGGTTGGTGGTGCCGAAGGGGCAGCCTCCCACCGTCGCCCGCCCGCTCTGCGGGCACTGTGTCCCCATGGAGGCACCGCTCGCGGCGTAGCCGTCGTCGTCCGGGTCGTCGTAGCAGGCGACCAGGAGCCCCTCGTCGACGTTGCTGTCGCAGTCGTCGTCGATGCCGTTGCAGGACTCGGCGACCGGCGAGATCGAGCAGGCGCCGTAGAGGCCGTCCGAGCAGCGCTCCACGCCGGCGGAGCACGCGCCGGGCGCGAGGCAGCCGCGGGTCTCCGAGCCCGAGCAGCTGCAGAGCGAGGCGGGGTTGGCGGTGCCGTCGCAGTCCTCGTCGAGCATGGCGGCGTCGCAGACCTCGGGGGCGCCGGGGTGCACGGCGGAGTTGCTGTCGTCGCAGTCGTCTCCGACGTCCGCGTATCCGCTGGAGGGGAAACAGCCTTCCATGGTCGGCTGCGTCGGATCGCCGTGCCCGTCTCCGTCCGCGTCCGCGTAGAACGTGCGCGTCACCCCGTTGTCGACGACCCCGTCGCAGTCGTTGTCGTCTCCGTCGCAGAATCTCGTGGCTGCCCGGGTGGTCCCCGCCGACCGTGTCGTTGCAGTCGGTACCGCAGTACATCGTGCCGTCGGAGGCCGTGTTGCAGCACTGTGCGTCGGGGTAGCCGTCCATGTCGACGTCGCGGTAGCCGAAGGTCGTCGGGTCGCAGTCCTCGTCGTGGTTGTCCGCGTCGCAGACCTCGGGGTTGTCCGGGTAGCGGTTGGGGTCCGTATCGTCGCAGTCGCGTCCAATCGGCAAGCCGTCGGAGCCGAGGCAAGCCGCGTCACCCACTCCATCGCCGTCCGCGTCGGGCGCCTCGTTGGTGCAGGCGCGCGTGTCCTCGTCGCACGCGTCCTGGGTGCACGCGATGCCGTCGTCGCACGCCACGGCATCGGCCGCCTGGCAGAACCCGTCGGTGCACTGTTCGGCGCCGTTGCAGTAGAGCCCGTCGTCGCACTGGGAGTCGGTGCGGCAAGGGGTTCGACCGCCGTCTCCGTCGACGGGTCCCGTGTCGGGTTGCGACCCGGAGTCGGAGCCTGGCGCCGTGCCGGCGTCGGGGGCCGCCGGGCTCCCGGAGCAGCCGATGGCGACCATGGCGAGGGCGATGAGAGCAGTCCGTCGCATGCAGTCGAGAATGCATGATTCGTCGGCCGTTCCCGGTTACCCGGTGGTTACCCGAGGGGGCACCTTCCCCTCGAGCTCGAGGCGAGATATCTCATCAACTAAGGTAATCTCGGCCGGTCGGAGCGAAAAGCGCGCGAATTCACCCGGCGAGCCACCTCTGACCCCCGCGAGCGAGCTGAATGTCTTAGCTGCTAAGACATTGTGCGCAGGGGCTCCCCGGCGGCGGCGTGGTCGCGGAGAGCCGGGCAGAGCGCCAGCGTCGATCCGGGATGCACACGCATCCCGTGCCGCTCCCGGCTACCCCGCGGTTGCCCGAGGGACGCGGCGCGGAAGCTCAGCCGTGCTCGATGCGGACGCCGTTCCGGGCGAGGAGCTGCCTCAGCTGCGATCGGTCCAGGCTGGCGAGGCGCGCCGCTGCGCTCAGGTTGCCGCGCGCCCGGCGGGCGAGATCCGTGAGGTACGCGCGCTCCAACGCGCGCGAGAAGCGAGCCCGCGCCTCCTTGTAGGGCACGCCGGTCAGCGATTCGATCAGGGCCTCCGTGCTCTCGGCGGCGGTCTCTTCGTCGCCGCTCTCTTCCTCGTCCAGCTCCGCCAGCTCGTCCAGCGCCAACGCGGCCTCCACCACGTTCCGCAGCTCCCGCACGTTCCCCGGCCAGTCGCGGGCGGCCAGGGCTTCCAGGCGGTCGTCGTCGAGGAGCGGGTGGGCCAGGCCGACCCCGCGCTCTTGGAGGAAACCGGCGACCAGCGGCCGCAAATCCTCGCTGCGCTCGGCCAGCTCGGGCACCTCCAGACGCACCACGGCCAACCGGTAGTAGAGGTCGAGCCGGAAGCGGCCGGCGTTCACCTCCCGTCGCAGATCGCGCGCGGTGGTGGCGACGATGCGCGCGTCGTACGCGATGTCCTCGCGCCCGCCGAGCCTGCGCCCCGAGCGGCGCTCGAGCGCGCCGAGCAGGAGCGGCTGCGCCTCGAGCGGCAGCTCGGAGACGTCGTCGAGCACCAGCGTGCCCCCACGAGCCCGCTCGAACGCACCGGCCCGCGCCTCGTCGGCGTCGGTGAACGCGCCCCGCTCGTGCCCGAAGAGCTCGCTCGTCGCCAGCGGCCCCGCCAGCGTGGACACGTCGACCACCACGAAGGGCCCCTCGCGCCGCGGGCTCTCGTCGTGGAGCGTCCGCGCCACCAGCTCCTTGCCCGTTCCCGGAGCGCCGCCGATCAGCACCGCCGTCTCCGTCGCGGCCACCTTGGCGAGCCGCGTCACGAGCCTTCGCATCGCCGGGCGGCACGCGCACGCTGCGCACCAGCGCGTGTTCCGCCGCGATACCGGCGGCGCGCATCCGCTCACCTGGCGCGGGAGGCGTCAGGCCCGGCGTGCAGCACCGATGCTCGCGAAGGCCGGGGTGACCTGCGTCGTGTCCAGCACGCTCCTCCGCGCGCGGCAGACGGCCGAACTCTTCGAGCGCTGCGCCGGGCTGCGCTACGAGGACGCGTGGCCCGAGCTCGACGAGATCTCGCCGCAGATCTTTCGCGACGCCGCGGCCCCGCGCGTGCCCGAATGGTGGGCGGGGATCACCGGCGCCTGGCGCCTGCACCGACACCTCGGCGGCGGCCGGCCGGGCACGCGCGCGATGGACGACGTCCGCGCCCGCGTCCTCGACGTCCTCGCGCGCCTCGATGCGCTGCCGGACCCGCGCGTGGCCGTGGTGACGCACGGTTACTGGCTGCTGCTGATGACGTTGATCGTGCGCGGGAACCTCCGCCTGCGACCCATCGCAAACTGCGCCGTGACCCGCGTCGACGCGGACGGGGGCGGGCGCTACCGGCTGCGCGCGTTCGCGCAGCCGATCGGGCGCCATCCTGCGAGGCCTGCCGGCGGAACCCTCGAGCAGCCTGGATGAGCGACCCGCACCGAGCTAGTGCGGCACGAGCTCAGGGCCATGCGGGCAACGCGCTCGCCGGCTGATCCGGGTCGATGGAAGGCGGAGCGGTTGCGGCCGGTGCCGCCGACGGCGCGACCTGCGCAGGAGGCTGGGCGACCCCTCGCCGAAGCGCGCTCACCACATCGCTGATGGACAGGTCGTACATGATCTGGGCGAGCACCCCGCCCTGCTCGTCGAGGTGACGTTGCAGGTCGGCCCCGGATGGCCCATTCGTCCCCGCGCCGATCCAAGTGCGCATCTCATGATTGTAGGTGCGCCGGATGAGCGGCGCGGCGACGCTCGTGTCGTAGCGGTTGACGATGGTCCCATCGTCTTCCGTCGCCCGCACGACGGGCGCGCCGCGAACGTCGTAGACGCGCACTTCGAACTCGAAGTTGTGCGTGAAGTTCGCATGACTGTTGATGGCGATCAGGAAGCCAAGCCCGCCGGTCATGACGCCGGCAATCAGCCCTGCCAACCAGCGTCCATCAGGCCCGTGGGAGGTCGACTGGAAGTTGAGCATCCGATAGGAGACCAGGAAGGCCGGCTCCGGCGCGCCCTGCGGACCGAGGTCGGCCTCGATGAGCACCTGATTCGCCACTCCCGAGCGTTCGAGAAGCTGCGCGAGGTGACGCTCCGCGTGATCCAGACGTGCGTCACCGGACTGCACGGCGAGAAGCGTCTGCGCGATGGTGCGACCGGGTCTCCGCATCGGGCCGTCGACCAGCGTGCCGTCGAGCACCCGTGAGACCGTGGGGGTGGTCGTGTCGGGGGGAACGACCCCCGCGCTGGCGCAGGCACCCAAAGCCACCGCGCAAAGGAGTGGCCACAGCTTGAAGATCCACATCGGCCACTACTACCACTCGCGCAAAAACTTGTCAGCGCAAACAGTCTTCGGTGTGCCTAAGACATCCCAGGTGCCTAAGACATCCCAGCGAGAGAAAGTGTGCGCGGCCGCGTGGTGCGGGTCAACGGGTAGGCGGCAGTTGGCGGCATGAACCTCCCCGCGAGCCGCCGGACGCTCGGTCGGAGTGTGGCGAAGCGCATTCTGGCGAGACGGACGGGTGGAGCTCAGCGCCGTGGACACGGAGGCGGACGGAGCGGAGCACCGGCGTCGCGATTGGCGAGTCAGCCGAACGCGAGCCGAAGCTGCCCGGGTGGCGAAGGACGAGGTCGCCCGGGCGGTGCACGCGCCGCGTCGTCCCCGCTGAGCTCGGCCATGACGCGGGCGATGTCGTCGGGCTCGGTGGCGAGCTCGACCAGACGCATGCGGCCGCCGCAGCCGGGCACCGGGCAGGTCTCGATGTCGACCGCGAACACGCTCTTCAAGAGCCACGGCCAGGGATGCCGGCTGGGCGGAGGCGGCGGCGCGAGCGGAGGCAGGTCGCTCGGCGTGAAGAGCGGCAACTGCGCCTCCGCGGGCGGCGGCGCGCGTCCGAAGACGACCTCGGCGCGCGCGCTGGCACGCCCGGCGAGCACGCCGTGGTAGCGGGTCATGTGAACGCGAGGCGGCGGGATGAGCGCGCAGAGCCGACCGATGAAGTCCAAGGGATCGAGCAAGACCGCGTGGGTGCCATCCTTCCACGCCGCCTTGAAGCTCAGCTTCACGCGCCCGTCGGGATGCATCGACAGCCGCTCCTGCGAGAGCGGGGGCCGGGCCACGTAGCGGCAAAGCCGCTCGAGCCGTGCGCGGTCCCGGCCGTCGAATGCCACCTTTGCATGAACATTGACTGCGCGCCCTCCGGCGTGCTCGTCGTCCTCGCCGAAGTCGCGCAGCTCCGCGGACTGCGTCCGCTCCGCCATGCACGACTTCACCTCGGAGACCCCACCGACCTCGGCGACGGGCTCGGCCGGCGAGGGGACGACGCGGAGCGGTCGAACGAGCTTGCTGGTGCGCTGTCCGGGGGCCTCGCCGAGGAGCTGCACGTCCGCCGCCGACGCCGCGTAGCACGACGCGAGCGCCGGCTCTTCGTCCCGCAGCCGGTCGGGCGCATCCTCCACGCCATCGAGCGAGCGGCCGTGCCGCGCGAGCACCCGCACCAGCGCCGCGTGCGTCCACTCCGCCACCTGCGCGACCTCCTCGCCGCTCGGCTCCGGCAGCGCGTGGAAGACGAGCTTGCCCTCGTCATCGCGGACGTACGCCCCGTCCAACACGATCGTGTGGAAGTGCGGATTGATCCGCAGCGCGCTGTCCACGCGCTGGATGAAGGTCACCGCGCCGACGAGCGCGTCCTCTACGCTCGAGAGGCCGAGCTGCCGCTTGGCCCGCCTGCGCAACGACCGAGTGAGCGCGCCGATGAAGCCGTCGAGCACGTCGGCGCAGAGCCGGCGGTCGTACGCGAGCGCGTAGCGCACGCTCCACGGGAGGGAGCAGACCCACTGGCGGATCGCCACCTCCGGCAACAGCTCGTCCACCAGGTGCGCCGCCATGTCCGACATCCGCCGACCGAGACACGAGGGGCAGAAGCCGCGGCGCTTGCAGGAAAACGCGCACACGATGGCGTGCCCGCACCGGGCGCATTCCACATGCACCAGGCCGTGCTCGAGGATGCCGCAGCGCAAGTACTCCTCGAACTCACGCACCACGAACTGCGGCAGCCCGCCGCCTCGCTCCTCCGCCCGCTCCACGAAGCGCGGCCAGTGCGCGCGCACGAGCTCGTAGAGAAGTGTCTCTTCCGGCCTGCGGCGCGCGTAGCCGTCCGTGCGCGCCGCGCAGGCAGGTGCGGGCGCGCTCACCTCCGCTGCACCGTGCGCTGACGACGACGGCTCTCCTCCACGACCGCGGAGCCATGGCAGGCCGCGTGCCGGCTCCGCGGGTCAATGAACTCGCGGAGTTACGCGCTCGGATCGGCGAAGGTGGCGGACGAACGGCGAACCGTTCGCCGATGGTGCGTGCTGTTCGAGCGCGAGAACACCTCGTCCTCGCCTCGCAGAACCAGGCGCCCGTCCCCGGCTGGCGCCGGCGGCCCGGGTCGACGATACTCCGCAGCCCGCCGCCTCCGGCTCGCGTCCCCATGCCGCGCCCGGCGACCCGAGGGGCGCGGCGACGAGCTCAGCCGTGCTCGATGCGGACGCCGTTCCGGGCGAGGAGCTGCCTCAGCTGCGATCGGTCCAGGCTGGCGAGGCGCGCCGCTGCGCTCAGGTTGCCGCGCGCCCGGCGGGCGAGATCCGTGAGGTACGCGCGCTCCAACGCGCGCGAGAAGCGAGCCCGCGCCTCCTTGTAGGGCACGCCGGTCAGCGATTCGATCAGGGCCTCCGTGCTCTCGGCGGCGGTCTCTTCGTCGCCGCTCTCTTCCTCGTCCAGCTCCGCCAGCTCGTCCAGCGCCAACGCGGCCTCCACCACGTTCCGCAGCTCCCGCACGTTCCCCGGCCAGTCGCGGGCGGCCAGGGCTTCCAGGCGGTCGTCGTCGAGGAGCGGGTGGGCCAGGCCGACCCCGCGCTCTTGGAGGAAACCGGCGACCAGCGGCCGCAGATCCTCGCTGCGCTCGTCCAGCTCGGGCACCTCCAGACGCACCACGGCCAACCGGTAGTAGAGGTCGAGCCGGAAGCGGCCGGCGTTCACCTCCCGTCGCAGATCGCGCGCGGTGGTGGCGACGATGCGCGCGTCGTACGCGATGTCCTCGCGCCCGCCGAGCCTGCGCCCCGATTCGACGCTCGAGCGCGCCGAGCAGGAGCGGCTGCGCCTCGAGAGGGAGCTCGGAGACGTCGTCGAGCACCAGCGTGCCCCCACGAGCCCGCTCGAACGCACCGGCCCGCGCCTCGTCGGCGTCGGTGAACGCGCCCCGCTCGTGCCCGAAGAGCTCGCTCGTCGCCAGCGGCCCCGCCAGCGTGGACACGTCGACCACGACGAAGGGCCCCTCGCGCCGCGGCCCTTCGTCGTGGAGCGTCCGCGCCACCAGCTCCTTGCCCGTTCCCGGGCGCGCCGCCGATCAGCACCGCCGTCTTCCGTCGCGGCCACCTTGGCGAGGCGCGCCACGAGCTTGCGCATCGCCGGTGAGCGCGCGATCAGGGGCCCGAGCGTGTCCTCCGCCGACACCGCGTCGTGCCCCAGCGAGGCGTCGAGCACCCGCACCCGGAAGGCTCCGAGCTCGAGCTCCGCCCCGGGCGGCACCACGCCGTCGCGCAGCTTCACGCCCGCGCAGGTCACGCCGTTGGTCGAGCCGAGGTCGCGCACGCGGATCCCGCCCGCGGCGGCGGAGAACTCGGCGTGGTAGCGCGAGAGTGTAGGTTCGGCGGCCCTCAGATCGCAGTCCTCGGCGCTGCCGATCACGCAGCGCTCTCCCTCCGCCGGCGCGCCGCCTCCGACCGGCTGGCGGTCGAGTCCGTCGAGAGCGCGTGGTTGCCGTCCTCGGCGGGGCTGAGCGCGGCGGAGGAGGAGGTGGTTCGCGCTGCGATTCGCGGGCGCAGCGACGCCGCCATCGCCCGAGAGCGGGGTCGCTCTCCGCGCACGGTCGCCAACCAGCTCCGCAGCGCGTTTCGAAAGCTCGGCGTGAACACCCGGCCCGAGCTGATCGCGCGCCTGGCGAGATCTTCGGCTCGCCGCCGGCTGATCGCCGGGACCCGTCATCCAGGGGCGGCCGCGGACCTCGCGGAGGCGCCGCGGGCGCGGTGGCCTCGGCGGGTGATCGCGTGGGCTCCGCCGCCGGCGCTGCGCGCGCGAATAGCTCGCGCTGCCAGCCGCAGAACACGCTCGGCTGCCGGCCCAGCTCCTCGCAGAGCGTGGAGACCGGGACCTTGTCGATGTGGTGCCGCCTGAGGATGGCGGCCTTCTGCTCGGGCGAACGGTGCAGGCGCTTCTTCTTGGTCATCGTGGACTCCCTGCCGGGCTAGCTTACCCGGTGCTCAGGAAGTCGCGTTCGAGCTGGCGCAGGACACCGCGACGACCCCGCTTCACTGCGGCAGGCTCTCTAGCGAGCGACACGCCCGGGCGACTCCTCCCTGGCATGCTTGCTCGAAGAGCTGCCGAACACCGCTGTGATCCTGCTCGAACCCCGGATTGCTGGTGTGGAACACGCCGAGGAAATAGCACGCGTTGGGCTCGCCCGCGTGGCAGGCCTGCGCGAAGAGCTCCTCGGCGCGATTGTCGTCCTGCGTCACGAGGGCGAGATTGGTACAGCCCAGGGCGGCTCCTCCCCGACACGCTCGTTGGAAGAGCTGAGCTGCGCGCGTCTGGTCCCGCGCCACGCCGCGGCCCTCCGCGTAGAGGAGACCGGCGTTCGAGCAGCCCAACGCAGTCCCTCTCTCGCATGCCTGTTGGTAGAGCTGAGCCGCGCGCGCGGCGTCCTCGTCCACTCCCCGGCCCTGCTCGTAGAGGACGCCGCCATTGTAGCAACCCAGGGCAGAGCCTCCCTCGCATCCCTGTTCGAAGAGCTGAGCGGCGCGGGCCTCACCTTGCGCCACGCCGCGGCCCTGTAGATAGAGGACCCCGAGGTTGGCGCAGCCCGAGGCGTTGCCTCCCTGGCACGCCTGCCGGTAGAGCTGAGCTGCGTGTGCCTCGTCTCGAGGCACCCCGCTCCCCTGCTCGTAGGAGGCGGCGAGGTCGTTGCAGCCCGCAGCCAGGCCTTGTTCGCATGCCTGCTGCCAGAGCTGAGCCGCACGAGCCACGTCTTGCGCCACGCCGCGCCCGTCTTCGTAAAGGAGGCCGAGGTTGGAGCAGCCCGTGGGGGCTCCTCCCTCGCATGCCCGTTGGAAGAGCCGAGCTGCCCGTGTCTCGTCTCGCGCTACACCACGCCCATCCTGGTACAGCACGCCAAGGTCGCGGCAGCCGACCGCATCGTTCGCCTCGCATGCCTGTTGGCAAAGCCGAGCAGCGTGCGCATCGTCTCGCGTCACGCCCTGGCCGGCCATGTAGAGGCCGGCGAGATTGCGGCAGCCCGCAGCCAGGCCTTGTTCGCATGCCTGTTCGAAGAGCTGAGCCGCGCGCGCCTCGTCCCGCTCGACACCGCGCCCCTGTTTGTAAAGGAGGCCGAGATTGGAGCAGCTCGCGGCGTCTCCTCCCTCGCATCCCTGTTGGTAGAGCTGAGCCGCGCGCGCGGCGTCCTCGTCCACTCCCTGGCCCTGCTCGTAGAGGACGCCGCCATTGTAGCAACCCAGGGCAGAGCCTCCCTCGCATCCCTGTTCGAAGAGCTGAGCGGCGCGGGCCTCACCTTGCGCCACGCCGCGGCCCTGTAGATAGAGGACCCCGAGGTTGGCGCAGCCCGAGGCAGAGCCTCCCTCGCATCCCTGTTCGAAGAGCTGAGCGGCGCGGGCCTCGTCTCGAGGCACCCCGCTCCCCTGCTCGTAGGAGGCGGCGAGGTCGTTGCAGCCCGCAGCCAGGCCTTGTTCGCATGCCTGTTGGTAGAGCTGAGCCGCGCGCGCCTCGTCCCGCTCGACACCGCGCCCCTGTTTGTAAAGGAGGCCGAGATTGGAGCAGCTCGCGGCGTCTCCTCCCTCGCATCCCTGTTGGTAGAGCTGAGCC
Source organism: uncultured Pseudomonadota bacterium (assembly GCA_963832725.1). GTDB lineage: Bacteria > Myxococcota_A > Polyangia > Polyangiales > Sandaracinaceae > JAEZBP01. Next base: position 740,496 of record CAWHVG010000001.1, on the reverse strand, counting down.
GCGCGCGCGGCGTCCTCGTCCACTCCCTGGCCCTGCTCGTAGAGGACGCCGCCATTGTAGCAACCCAGGGCAGAGCCTCCCTCGCATCCCTGTTCGAAGAGCTGAGCGGCGCGGGCCTCACCTTGCGCCACGCCGCGGCCCTGTAGATAGAGGACCCCGAGGTTGGCGCAGCCCGAGGCAGAGCCTCCCTCGCATCCCTGTTCGAAGAGCTGAGCGGCGCGGGCCTCGTCTCGAGGCACCCCGCTCCCCTGCTCGTAGGAGGCGGCGAGGTCGTTGCAGCCCGCAGCCAGGCCTTGTTCGCATGCCTGTTGGTAGAGCTGAGCCGCGCGCGCCTCGTCCCGCTCGACACCGCGCCCCTGTTTGTAAAGGAGGCCGAGATTGGAGCAGCTCGCGGCGTCTCCTCCCTCGCATCCCTGTTGGTAGAGCTGAGCGACACGCGCCTCGTCTCGCGCCACACCGCGCCCATCGTCGTAGAGCACGCCAAGGCTGAAGCAGGCCGGGGCAGAACCTCCATCGCATCCCTGTTGGTAGAGCTGAGCGGCGCGCGCCTCGTCTCGCGGCACACCACGGCCCTGCTCATAGAACAGGCCCAGGTCGCGGCAGCTTGCGGCGTCTCCTCCCTCGCATGCCTGTCGGTGGAGCCGAGCTGCGTGCGCTTCGTCGCGCGGCACGCCCTGCCCATGCTCGTAGAGTCCGCCGAGATTGCGGCAGCCCATCGCAGTCTCTCTGTCGCACGCCTGCTGATAGAGGTGGGCTGCGCGGGCCTCGTCCCGTGCCACCCCTCGCCCATGTTGATAGAGAACCCCGAGATTGAAACAACCGGCGCCGAGTTCGTCTTGGCAAGCTTGCTCGTAAAGTCGGGCCGCGCGCGCCTGGTCCACTGCCACCCCTTGTCCGTGCGCATAGAGAAGCCCGAGGTTGAAGCAACCTCCACCGACTCCTCCCTCGCAAGCTTGCTGGTAGAGCTGGGCCGCGCGTGCCTGGTCTCGCGCAACGCCCCGCCCCTGCGCGTACAGCCGGCCCAGGCCGAAACAGCCTTGCGCATCGTCTCCGTCGCACTGCTCCCGCAAGGTTCCAAACATGCGCTCGAGCTCGTCACACGCCTGCGTGTCACCCGAATTACACGCGCCGTCGATGAGCGAGACGCCGCGCTCGAAGTCCTGTGGGCCGCCTTGGCCATTGACGAAGAGCGCGCCGAAGTAGGCGCAGCCGATCGCATCGCCGGCCTCGCAGGCCCCCTCGAAGAGCTCCCGCGCACGAGCATGGTCCTGCGCGACGCCTCGGCCTTCCATATAGAGAGCGCCCAGGCTACGGCAGCCTCCGGGGTCTGCGGCTTCACACGAGCGCTCGAAGAGCTCCCGCGCTCTTTCGAAGCTTTGCTCGGCGCCTCGAGCTCTGAGGTACATCAATCCAGAGATCATGGCAGCCCCACCTCGGGTCGCTCCCACAGGACCGCTCGAGAAGCTCCCGTGCGCGCTCGAGGTTCTGATCCACTTCCAAGCCACCTCGGTAGATCAGAGCCAGGTTGGCGCAGCCCATGGGATCATCGTCCTGGCACGCGCGATCGAGCAGCTCGCGGGCGCGCTCGTAATCCCGCAACACTCCCAAGCCCCTCATGTAGAGAACGCCGAGGTCGGCGCAGCCTTGGGGGTCGCCGCTTCGGCAGGCGTGCTCGAAGAGGACCTGCGCCCTGCCATAGTCCTGCGCGACTCCCTGGCCGCGCGTGTAGAGGACGCCCAACCCGGTACAGCCGTCCGCGCTGCCGCTTCCGCAAACGCGCTCGAAGAGCTCTCGGGCTCGCGCGTAGTCGCTGCTGACGCCCTGGCCGTCGAGGTACAAAAGCCCCAGATCCGCGCAGCCGAGCGTGTCATTCGCGTCGCACGCTCGCTCGAAGAGCTCGCGGGCGCGCTCGTAGTCCCGAGCCACGCCCCACGCTCTCTCGTAGAGCACGCCGAGTTGGGTGCATCCGGCCGCGTCTCCCGCCTCGCACGCTCGCTCGAAGAGCTCCCGTGCGCGAGCATAGTCCTGCGCCACGCCCCTCCCGTGGGAGTACCGTTCCCCGAGCTCCACGCAGCTCTGCGCGGTTCCGGACGCGCAGCGCCGCTCGAGCTCGTCCGCGAGCGGCTCCTGCCCGTTCGCAGCCGGGTGGGCCAGCGCGCCGCCGCACGCCCCGAGCGAGAGCGTGATCAGGACCCAGCATGGATATTCGAAGCCGCGCATCCGAGCCTTCCCTCGTTCGATTTTCAGACGCCGCCGCGGCGCGCCCCGTCGTCTCTCCCGGTGGTGTTGTTCACCCATCCCGTCGCCGGCTCGTACACGTAGACGGCACGCTGGCCGCAGCCTCTGACGCCGTACTGTGCTCCGTAGACCGCGGCGGAGCAAGGGTACCACGTGAGAGCTGCCGCGATTGATCTCGGTCAGCTGCAGCGACCCGGGATTGCAGCTCACTCGAACGCGGTCCGCTGTCGGAGCTGCGATTCTGAGGGCGTTCCAGTTCGGTCCCGCGCAGCCGGCGACGCCGGTCACGATCAATCCGAAGACGAGGGTCACGCGAAGAGCGGATAGGACTTCCGGGAAGACGGTACGGCGCGGGTGGTGGCGGGTCAACGCGAGGCGTCATGAACCCCCTCGCGAACCGGGGAACGCTCGGTCGGAGCGTGGCGAAGTGCATTCTGGAGAGACTGAGGGGGCGAGCTCACCCCGTGCAGCCGGAACGGGACGGAGCGGTGCACCGGCGTCACGCCTGTCGAGTCAGCCGAACGCGAGCCGAAGCTGCCCAGGTGGGGAAGGACGAGGCCGGCGCGGCGGTGCACGGGCCGCGTCGTCCCCGCCGAGCTCGGCCATGACGCGCGCGATGTCACCGGGCTCGGTGGCGACCTCGACCAGGCGCATGCGTCCGCCGCATCCGTGCACGGGGCAGCTCTGGATGTCGACCGCGAACACCCGCTTCAAGAGCCACGGCCAGGGATGGCGGCTGGGCGGAGGCGGCGGCGCGAGCGGAGGCAGGTCGCTCGTCGTGAAGAGCGGCAGCTGGGCCTCGGCGGGAGGCGGCGCGCGGCCGGGCACGACCTCGGCGCGCACGGTGGCACGCCCGGCGAGCACGCCGTGGTAGCGCGTCATGTGAAAGCGTGGCGGCGGGATGAGCGCGCAGAGCCGGCTGATGCCCTATTGACTGATGAGGGGCGAGCGGGTCGAGCAAGACCGCGTGCGTGCCGTCCTTCCACGCCGCTTTGAAGCTCAGCTTCACGCGCCCATCGGAGTCCATCGACAGCCGCTCCTGCGAGAGCGGGGGCCGGGCCACGTAGCGGCAAAGGCGCTCGAGCCGCGGCCGATCCCGACCATCGAACGCCACCTTTGCATGAACGTTCACCCCACCGACCTCGGCGACCGGCTCGGTGGGCGAGGGGACGACGCGGAGCGGTCGAACGAGCTTGCTCGTGCGCTGTCCGGGGGCCTCGCCCAGGAGCTGCACGTCCGCCGCCGAGGCCGCGTAGCAGGACGCGAGCGCGGGCTCTTCGTCGTCGAAGTCGATCGGGGGTGTCCTCCACGCCCTCGAGCGAACGGCCATGCCGTGCGAGCACTCGCACGAGCCCCGCGTGCGTCCACCGCGCGACCTGCGCGACCTCCTCCGCGCTCGGCTCCGGCAGCGCGTGAAACAGCAGCTCGCCCTCGGCATCGCGCACGTACGCGCCGTCCAACGCGATCGTGTGAAAGTGCGGATTGATCCGCAGCGCGCTGTCCACGCGCTGGATGAAAGTCACCGCACCGATGAGCGCGTCCTCCACGCTCGAGAGGCCGAGCTGCTCGCTTGGCCCGCCAGCGCAACGACCGAGTGAGCGCGCCGATGAAGCCGTCGAGCACGTCGGCGCAGAGCCGGCGGTCGTACGCGAGCGCGTAGCGCACGCTCCACGGGAGGGAGCAGACCCACTGGCGGATCGGCACCTCCGGCAACAGCTCGTCCACCAGGTGCGCCGCCATGTCCGACATCCGCCGACCGAGACACGACGGGCAGAAGCCGCGGCGCTTGCAGGAAAACGCGCACACGATGGCGTGCCCGCACCGGGCGCATTCCACATGCACCAGGCCGTGCTCGAGGATGCCGCAGCGCAAGTACTCCTCGAACTCACGCACCACGAACTGCGGCAGCCCGCCGCCTTGCTCCTCCGCCCGCTCCACGAAGCGCGGCCAGTGCGCGCGCACGAGCTCGTAGAGAAGTGTCTCTTCCGGCCTCCGACGCGCGTAGCCGTCCGTGCGCGCCGCGCAGGCAGGTGCGGGCGCGCTCACCTCCGCTGCACCGTGCGCTGACGACGACGGCTCTCCTCCACGACCGCGGAGCCATGGCAGGCCGCGTGCCGGCTCCGCGGGTCAATGAACTCGCGGAGTTACGCGCTCGGATCGGCGAAGGTGGCGGACGAACGGCGAACCGTTCGCCGATGGTGCGTGCTGTTCGAGCGCGAGAACACCTCGTCCTCGCCTCGCAGAACCAGGCGCCCGTCCCCGGCTGGCGCCGGCGGCCCGGGTCGACGATACTCCGCAGCCCGCCGCCTCCGGCTCGCGTCCCCATGCCGCGCCCGGCGACCCGAGGGGCGCGGCGACGAGCTCAGCCGTGCTCGATGCGGACGCCGTTCCGGGCGAGGAGCTGCCTCAGCTGCGATCGGTCCAGGCTGGCGAGGCGCGCCGCTGCGCTCAGGTTGCCGCGCGCCCGGCGGGCGAGATCCGTGAGGTACGCGCGCTCCAACGCGCGCGAGAAGCGAGCCCGCGCCTCCTTGTAGGGCACGCCGGTCAGCGATTCGATCAGGGCCTCCGTGCTCTCGGCGGCGGTCTCTTCGTCGCCGCTCTCTTCCTCGTCCAGCTCCGCCAGCTCGTCCAGCGCCAACGCGGCCTCCACCACGTTCCGCAGCTCCCGCACGTTCCCCGGCCAGTCGCGGGCGGCCAGGGCTTCCAGGCGGTCGTCGTCGAGGAGCGGGTGGGCCAGGCCGACCCCGCGCTCTTGGAGGAAACCGGCGACCAGCGGCCGCAGATCCTCGCTGCGCTCGTCCAGCTCGGGCACCTCCAGACGCACCACGGCCAACCGGTAGTAGAGGTCGAGCCGGAAGCGGCCGGCGTTCACCTCCCGTCGCAGATCGCGCGCGGTGGTGGCGACGATGCGCGCGTCGTACGCGATGTCCTCGCGCCCGCCGAGCCTGCGCCCCGATCGACGCTCGAGCCCGCCGAGCAGGAGCGGCTGCGCCTCGAGCGGCAGCTCGGAGACGTCGTCGAGCACCAGCGTGCCCCCACGAGCCCGCTCGAACGCACCGGCCCGCGCCTCGTCGGCGTCGGTGAACGCGCCCCGCTCGTGCCCGAAGAGCTCGCTCGTCGCCAGCGGCCCCGCCAGCGTGGACACGTCGACCACGACGAAGGGCCCCTCGCGCCGCGGGCTCTCGTCGTGGAGCGTCCGCGCCACCAGCTCCTTGCCCGTTCCCGGAGCGCCGCCGATCAGCACCGCCGTCTCCGTCGCGGCCACCTTGGCGAGCCGCGCCACGAGCTTGCGCATCGCCGGGGAGCGGGCGATCAGCGCCCCGAGCTGGTCTTCGGCCGAGACCGCGTCGTGGCCGAGCGACGTGTCGAGGATCCGCACGCGCACTGCACCCAGCTCCAGCTCCGCGCCCGGCGGCACCACACCGTCGCGCAGCCGCACGCCGCCGCACGTGATCCCGTTGGTCGAGCCGAGGTCGCGAACGCGGATGCCGCCCGAGGTGGCCGAGAGCTCCGCGTGGTAGCGAGACAGCGTCGGCTCGGCGATGGCGAGGTCGCAGTCCTCGGCGCTGCCCACCACGCAGCGCTCTCCTTGCGCCGAGGCGCCGCCTCCGATCTGCTCCACGCGGATCCGGCGGACCGGCACGCGCCGTTCGCTCCGATGCGCGCGGGTTTCGCCCTCCGACACGGTCTCGAAGGTAGCAGAAGTGCGACCCGCACCGGGTGGCGCCGGAGTCCGCGAGCGCGGTCCGTGTGACGCGCCCGGCGGCGTCCCGAGTGACCTGCGCGTCGGCCGGACCGAACGAAGAGCGGGGAGGGTGGGAGCGCGCGCCGACGGAGTGTGGGGTGATCGTCCCACCTCGCGTCCGGTTCGCGTCGTGTCGGCTCGTACGCCCGCGTCGGCACGGGATTCGCGAAGGGCGAGCGCCCATGGAGACCTCCCGACCGCTCGCGCTCGCCGCCGGTGTGTTGCTCGCGTTCGCCCCCGGGGTGGCGGCGGCGCGACCGACGGCACCCGCCATCGTGTGCGCCACCTACCCGGACGCGCCCTCCTGCTCGGGGGCGCTCGCGCTCTGCACGAGCTGCCACACGTCGACCTCGCCGGTCGCCTGGAACGCGTACGGTGAAGGGCTGGCCGGCCAGCTCGCCGGCGCGCCGAGCTTCGAGGACGCGCTGCCCGCCGCCTTGCGGGCGCTCGACGCCGAGGACAGCGACGGGGACGGCGTCGCCAACTCCGACGAGCTGCTCCTCGGCACCAGCCCGGGCGACCCGGGCGACGCCTGGCCCTGGTGTCCGCCCGCCGCCCGGAGCGGTCCGGTGCCCGTCTCGGAGGGCTACGACTTTCGCCGCGCCGTGCGCCGCGTGGGGGTCGTCTACTGTGGCCGGCAGCCGAGCTACGACGAGCTGAGCGCCTTCGACGGCGACGCGCCGAGCCGTGACGTGCTCTACCAGCGCCTCCATCAGGCCGTCGACCTCTGCCTCGGCTCCGACACGTGGCGGGTGACCGGCCTGCGCCGCTTGGCGGACGCGCGCATCCGCCCGGTCGGCGCCGTCGGCGCGAGCTCGCCCGTCGGCATCACCATCGGCGACTACGAGTGGGACTACCGCCTCTTCCGCTACGTGATGACCGACGACCGCGACGTGCGCGACCTGCTCCTCGCCGACTACCACGTCGAGGAGGCGGCGGACGGCACGCTCACCCGCCGCGACGGGATCATCTCGGCGCCGGGGCCGACCGGGCAGAGGCTGGATTCCGTCACGCCGGGCGGGGATGATCACGACCAGCTGGTTCTTCGCCATCAACACGATGTTCAGCGCGATGCCGCGCACCACCGCCGCGCAGGCCTACCGCGCCTGGCTGGGGATGGACATCGCGCAGCAGCAGGGCATCGTCCCGGTGGCCGGCGAGCCCCTCGACGTCGACGACAAGGGGGTCAGCCAGCCGACCTGCGCCCAGTGCCACGCGACGCTCGATCCGCTCGCCTACGCGTTCGCGCCCTTCGAGGGCATCCGCGGGGCGCTCACCGGGATGTACGTCGCGAGTCGGCCGAGCCGAGTGATCCCCGGCTGGAGCGACCCGCAGCCCTACCTCTTCGGCCAGCCGGTCGACTCGGTGCGTGGCTGGGCCGAGCGCGCCGTCGCCGACGAGGCCTTCGCCCGCACGCTCGGGATGATGCTCTTCCGCGACGCGCTCGGGCGCGACCCGTCGCCGAGCGAGCTCGTGCGCCTGCGCGACGCGTGGCGGGCGCTCGAGAGCGACGGCTGGTCCGCCAACCGCCTGATCCATCGCCTGGTCGACACCGACGCCTTCGGAGGAGTCTGAGATGAACCGGAACACCCTCCCATTCCTCGTCGCGCTCGCCGCGCTCGGCTGCGGGCACGACTACCCGCCCGCCGGCCCTCGGCCGACCGAGCCCGGACCGCCCTTGCCGCCGCCGCCGGATCTCTCGTGCGAGAGCGTCGCCCCGCCGGTGGTCGAGCCCTGGACCTGGAAGCGCGTCGGGCCGCTGGCGACCGACCTCTCCAACGCCCTCGCGCTCGACCCGAACGCGATGTGCACCGAGCTCGGCGACGCCGCGTGCGTCGAGGTCCACAACGTCCCCCTCGGCGGGAGCGATCCGCTGGGGACCGGCCTCTACACACCGCCGGCGGCGCCGCTCGCCACCACGCCGATGGCGGTCGACCGGCTCGTGCTCGCCGCTTGCGCGCGCGGCGTGGACCGCGACGCCACCGGACCGGCGGTGGTCGTCACCTCGATCGATCTCGGGGCCTCGACGCTCGACCCGGACGACGCGAGCACGCGGACCTCGATGGACCAGGACTCGACCTCCCTCTACCGCCGCTTGCTCGCCCGCGACCCGAGCGCGGACGAGCTGGGCATCCTCAGAGACCTCGCGCGCCCCGACGCCGCGGGGCTGGCGCCGAGCGCGCGCGAGTGGGCGACCCTGAGTTGCTACGCGGTCGGGACGAGCACCGAGATGTTGTTCCTTTGAGGCAGGAAGAGGAGAAGACGATGACCAGCTCCCGCAAGAAGTCCCTCGGCCGCCGCCGCTTCCTCTCCCACCTCGCCGTCGCCGGCGGTGCAGCGCTCGCCGGGCCCGCGCTCTTCCGCGGACGCGCGCACGCCGACCCGACGCCCGCGCCCCGCTTGCTCTTCGTGATCTGCGCGACGGGCGGAGCGAGCATCATCGACTCGTTCCTGCCGCTCGTCGCCAGCGAGGCCACCGGGCCCAACCGCGACACGCTCCTCGCGTATCCCGATTCGGTCGTCGCGCAGCCTTCCGGCTCGGCGTTCAAGGTCGTGCAGAACCTCCACCTGCCGGGCCTCTTCCAGAGCGACTTCGATCCCGTCGACATGGTTCGCGCGCACGGGCAGGACATGCTCGTCGCGACCACGCAGGGGACCAGCGTCAACCACGCCATCGCGCAGAAGCGGGCGCTCAACGGCGCCGGCATCGACGGCGGACGCACCCTCCTCGAGGCGATGGCCATGACGCACGGCGCGGATCTTCCTGCTGCCGGCGGTGAACCTGGCCAGCGGCGGCTATCTGGAGCCGGGCGACGCCGCCGTGCCGGACCGGGCGCGGGCCGAGGTCGTCAACGACCCGTTGATCTTCGGTGCCAGCATGGACGGCTCGCGCGGGCTCTTCCCGGTCGGCGACCCGCGCGTGCCGCGCGCCGCGTTGCTGGCCCGCGCGCGTGCTGCTCGCGAGAGCCTCGAGGATCATTCGCCGCTGGCCGGCCGCGAGAGCCCCATGCGCTCGCGGTACCTGGACCTGCGCCGCTCGCTTCAGCCACGGATCGAAACCGCGGATCTCATCGACAAGCTGCTCCTCGTGTCGTCGGGGAGCGGGCTCGACGCGTACGGCCTGCAGCCGGCGCCGGCCATCGCCGAAATGGGGCTCCTGGATCGCTTCCCCCAGCTCTTCGAGGACCGCCTGCAGGCGCAGACCGCGCTCGCCTACTTGCTGGCCCGCGAAGGGGTCTCGGCGGCGGTCGCGTGGGGCCCCGGCTTTCAGCCCTCGTTCCTCGCCGACGGCACCATCGTCGACACCCCCCTCGCGTTCGACTTCAGCCACAACGATCACGTCACCACGCAGAACGTGATGTGGAGCCGGATCGCGTTCAGCGTCGACGCGCTGGTGCGGCTGCTCGAGGAGACGCCCACCGACGACGGCACGCTCTGGGATCGCAGCCTCGTCTACGTCGCGACCGACTTCGGCCGCGACCGCACCCGGCCGGCGGGCGCGACCAGCGGCTTCGGCTCGGGCCATCACCTCTCGAACGGCAACGTCTTCCTCTCACCGCTCCTGCGCGGCAACCGGATCCTCGGCGGCGTGAACACCGAGACCGCGATCACGGAGGGCTACGACCCGGTCACCGGCGAGCGCACGCCGGGCCGCAACGACGTCCGCGAAGGCCACGTCTACAGCCTGGTGAGCCAGGCGCTCGGCCTCGACTTCGACGGTCGGGTCGACATGTCCGCCGCGATCCGCTGACACCCCGGCGCGGGCGAGCCGCGGTCTCACGGAGATCCGCCGGCGCGGTCCGGTGAGCCGAGGGCTCGGCATCGACTTCGACGGCCGCATCGACAGTCCGTCGCCCCGTGCTCGCCCGTCGCCGCGTGCTCGCCCGTCGCCGCGTGCTCGCCCGTCGCCGCTGCTCGCCCGTCGCCGCGCTCGCCCGTCGCCGCGGGCGCCTCGCCGCGTGCTCGCCCGTCGCCGCGTGCTCGCCGTCGCCGCGTGCTCGCCCGTCGCCGCGTGCTCGCCCGTCGCCGCGGCTCAGAACGTGCCGAAGATCTGCAGGCCGAACTGGTTCCCATTGACCATCGGCGAGATGGTGGCGTGCACGGCGCCGTTGGTGGCCTCGTCGGCGATGTCGTAGTGCAGCAGCCAGGGGACGAGCCAGCCGGAGAGCAGGCCCACGCCGGCGCCGACGAGCACGTCGGAGGCGTAGTGGTAGTCGCTCATGATCCGGAGCGCGCCGACCATGCCCGCCATGGCCAGGCCGGTCGCGCACATCGCCGCGTCGCCCGCCTGGCCGAGGAGGCCGAGCTCGGTGTGATGGAGACACATCAGCGCGGCGCTGGTGAACGCGAGCGAGGTGTGCCCGCTGAAGAAGCTCTGCGGCGCGATGCCCGGGTTGGCCGAGCCCTGGCAGCTCGGGTCGGTGGCCGCGCGCTGGGGATCCTCGCGGCAGCCGCGGGCCATGGGTCGCTCGCGACCGGCGAGGTGCTTGACGATCGAGGTGACGCCCTGCGCGATGGCGTGGGCTTGCAGGTCGATGAGGAGCATGCGCGCGGCCAGCTCGGGGTCGCCGCGCACGGCCCAGGCGATGATGGCGGAGTCGACCAAGACGGGGAGAGCGGTCAACCCGAGCACCATGCCGTCGGAGACCAACGACGCGGTGTGTCGAGCGTTCGGGTCGTGCAGCATCATCGCGTTGCGCGCCGCGTCATCGAAGAGGATGCCGCCGCGCCAGCCCGTCTGGGCGTTCGGCCAGGGCGCCAGCGCCGCGCCGAGCACCGCCGCGCTCGCCACGCCGGAGATCCAGGCCTCCTCGGAGGTGATCGGCCGGATCGGCAGCTGCGGGAGCGCCGGCGTGAACGACGTCGCCGCGGCGGCCGCCGGCGTGATAGGCGCGGCGGGCGTGAACGTGAGCGCGGCGGCCGAGCCGGCGGGGGAGGCGCCGCTCGCCGGGCGGTCGTTCGCGTTGCGGTCGTTCGCGTTGCGGTCGTTTGCGCCGCTGGCGTCCGCGAGCCGACCCTCGGTCGCGCCAGCGCGCGCCCGGGTGGCGCGGGACCCGTGGGCGTGGCCGTCCGCGCGGTCGCTGGTCGTGCGTTCGCTCGCTTCGCGGGGCGGTGTGCGGGAGGCCCGCGCGCGGCCGGCCGTGCGGTCGCTGGTCGCGCGGTCGCTCGCGTCGCCGCGGCTCGCGCGCGCCGGAGCGCGCCGCCGAGCTCGACGGGGTCGGGCGTGATTGGCGCGGGAATCGGGAGAAGGGTCGTCCGCTTGGGTCGAGGTCGCAGGGAGGGCGACCAAGAGGACGAGAACGAGCACGCTGCTTCGACGCACGAAGGCTCCAGTGAGTGACGCGGTCATCCTCCCCACCCGTGACATCAGCGCGCATCCCAACGCCCTTCCCGAATGGAGTCATTCCCCGTGATACACCGAAAATCGGAGCGCGGCGTCCTGCCCCTCGGTTCGGCGAAGGGCGGCGCGAGGCTCGCGTGAAGGCGCGAATCGCGACAGCGCGCCGGCATTCGGGCGCCTCGTCGGGCCGAGGAAGCGTGTGGCGTCCGATCACGAGAGCCTTCGGATCGAGCCGAGCGAAGGGGTCGGCCGGGGCGCGCTGCACCGCCGTCTTTCTCGTCAGGCGCCTCGTTGGGAGGCTCTCGGAGCGGAGTTGGCGGGCCGGGTGGAGGGGCTCTTTCTCCTCCGCGACGAAAACCTTCGACGAAAGGCGCAGCGGACCATGAAGCGACGGATGTTTCTCGGGAAGATCCACCGTGCGCGGATCACCCACGCCGATCTTCACTACGAGGGCAGCGTGACCATCGACGGAACGTTGATGGACGCGGCGGGGATGTTCGAGCACGAAGAGGTTCACGTCTGGAACATCACCCGCGGGACGCGCCTCTCGACGTACACGCTCCGCGGTCCGGAGGGCTCGGGCGTGGTCTGCATCAACGGCGCGGCGGCCCACGGGAACCGACCGGGCGACCTCGTGATCCTGGCGGTCTTCGGCGACGTCGAGGACACGGCCGCGCAGCGGCACCAACCGCTGGTGGTCTTCGTGGACGAGGAGAACCGGATCAAGGAGGTGGAGTCGGAGCGTCCGGGCCCGGCGATGCCGCGGCACTTCGGCAAGATCGCGTCCTGAGACCCGTTGCGGGCCAGCGTTTTCGGGCAACGGGTCGGGCTAAGGGCCCGCGAACGGGTAACTCCTGCATTCGGGCGCCACTGCATCCTCGCTGGCGGCGTTGCTCCTCCCTCAGAGACTTGCGCATCTTCGGTCGTCGCGCCTTGCCAGCGAGGCGCACCGGCGCCCTCGATGCGACGGACTTACCCATTCGCGGGCCCTAAGGCCGGGAGGACCCAAGAGGGGCATCCCGTACGTCGAGACCCAGCACTCTTCCTCGCGTCGGCCCACGATGTGGGGAGGAGTCGCTTCGCCAGCTTCGAGCAGAGGCGCGATGCCACCACCAGCAGGGCAGAGCGATCACGGCGCTGGGCCGTGGCCGGGGTGGTGGTGGCCTGCTTCGTCGCCCCGCTCGGAGCAGAGGCGCGGCGGCCGGCAGGGCGGGGCGACCAGGATGGTAGGTCGTGGCCGCGGGTGGCCGCTCGGGTCGTACGCGCGGGTCGCGACGACCGATTGGCGATCACGACGGTGGGTCGTGGCCGCGGGTGGCCGCTCGGGTCGTACGCGCGGGTCGCGACGACCGTGGTGGAGGTAGTGCGCGTTTTCGTTGGCTTCGGGGGCGATTGGCGATCAGGACGGTGGGTCGTGGCCGCGGGGGGGACGGCTCGGGTCGTACGCGCTGGTCGCGACGACCGTGGTGGATGTAGTGCGCGTCTTCGTTGGTTTCGGGGGCGATTGGCGATCAGGACGGTGGGTCGTGGCCGCGGGTGGTGGCGGCTCGGGTCGTACGCGCTGGTCGCGACGACCGCGGTGGATGTAGTGCGCGTCTTCGTTGGTTTCGGGGGCGATTGGCGATCAGGACGGTGGGTCGTGGCCGCGGGTGGTGGCGGCTCGGGTCGTACGCGCGGGTCGCGACGACCGTGGTGGAGGTGGTGCGCGGTTTCGTTGGTTCAGGGGGCGATTGGCGATCAGGACGGTGGGTCGTGGCCGCGGGTGGTGGCGGCTCGGGTCGTACGCGCTGGTCGCGACGACCGTGGTGGAGGTGGCGCGCGTTTTCGTTGGTTCAGGGGGCTGCGCGCCCCCTGGCGCGACTGCGTCGCGCCGTACCCCATCGGGGTGCGTCCCTGCGGCGCCTTGGGCGTTGCGCGACTGCGTCGCGCTCGCCCGCGCCTTCGGGCCGCACCCGCCGCGCTTCGCGCGGGATTTCGGGAACCCGGGGCTCGGTGGCGGCCGCGGCTCGATCCCGTAGGCTGCTCGCGCGAGCACGGCCGAAGTGGGGTAGCGCGCGAAGCGCGCAGGGGGCGCTTCGAGCCCCCTGAGCACAGCGCCCGTTGCTATCGCCGATCAGGACTGTCGCGACCAGCGCGTACAGCCGCACTATCGCGGCAGGTCCTGGCGCGACTATCGCGGCAGGTCCTGGCGCGCCGGGTCAGGTTCCAGGTCAGGTTTGCGGGTCAGGTTCGGGGCAGGAAGGGGCGCATCTTCTTGGCCAGCTCGTCCACGTGCGGCGGCGCGAGCACGCTCAGGTGTGTCCCCGGGACGTCCAGGATGCGCAGCCGCGGCGCGAGCTTCGAGAACCCGCCGTCGCGGTCGAAGCGCCAGCCCTCGCCAAAGCTGCAATCGGCCGCCCGGTAGAGCACGACCTCGCCCTCGTAGGGGCGCGAGCGGTAGCGTCGCATCGCGGCCACGTAGGCCTGCTCACGGACGCTGCGCGTCTCCTCGTCGTCGCCGGTCCTCGGCGCGCTCCGATCGAAGAACGAGCGCACGCGCGGCCCGGGCGCGCGGACGGCGTCCTTCAGCCTCGCGGCCACCCACGGGAGCGGGTCGCGGCGCAGGCTGTGAGGCAGGACGCTGTCGATCAGCGCCACCATCGCCACCTCCTCGCCGTGCGCGCGGAGCTGGTGCGCGATCGCGTACGCGAGCAGCCCACCGAAGGAGAGCCCGGCCAGCGCGTAGGGGCCGTGGGGCTGGCGCGCGCGGATCACTTCGACGTAGGCCCGCGCCATCTGGTCGACCGAGAGCTCGGCCTTGCGGCCCGCCCGCGCCTCGCGGACCACCTCTTCTTCGATCGGAAGGTACACGCCGTACACCGGCCGCGCGCCGCCGAGGCGCGTCGCCAGCGCGTGGTAGACCTGGACGCCGCAGATGCAGAAGAGGGGCACGCCCGGTCCCGCGCGCGAGAGCAGGACGCACGCCGGCACGGGCTCGGAGCCGCCGCCGGCGATGCGCTCGGCTACCGCCGCGATGGTGCGCGCCGTGAAGAGCGTGGCCATGGGCAGCTCGACGCCGAAGGTCTGGCGGATGAACTCGACGAGCCGCGCCGCCAGGAGCGAGTGCCCGCCCAGATCGAAGAAGTCCTCGTCCACGCCCACGCGGGGCAGGTCGAGCGCCTCCGCCCACATCGACGCGAGCGTGGCCTCCACGTCGTTGCGCGGCGCGAGCCCGCTCCCGCCCGGCGCCAGCACGGTCACGCGAGCTTCGGAGAGCGCCCGGCGATCGATCTTCCCGGTCGGTCCGAGCGGCAGCGATCCGTGGATCTTCCAGCGCGCCGGCACCATGTACGCCGGCACCCGCTCGGCGAGGTGCGCGCGGAGCTCGGCCGCCTGTAGGTCGTGTCTCCGCACGCGCGCGACATGGGCCTCCAAGCGCGCGTCCGCGCCTTCGCCGCGGAGCACCACCGCCGCGTCCGAGACGGAAGGGTGCTCGCGCAGCGCCGCCTCGATCTCGCCGAGCTCCACCCGCAGCCCGCGGATCTTCACCTGCCCGTCGGATCGGCCCAGACACTCGAGCGTCCCGTCCGGCCGAAAGCGGCCGCGGTCGCCGGTGCGGTAGACGAGCCGGCCGCCGGGCTCGCGCACGAAGCTCCGCGCGCTGAGCTCGGGCCGTCCGCGGTAGCCGTGGGTCACGCCCGCGCCGCCGATCACGATCTCGCCCTCTACGCCGAGCGGGGTCGGGAGCCCGGCGTCGTCGAGCACGCGGACGGTGACCCGCTCGATGGGCCGGCCGATCGAGGCGGGCGACTCCGCGTGCGTGACGCGGTGCACGGTGGCCCAGGCGGTGGTCTCGGTCGGCCCGTAGAGGTTCCAGAGGCTGCCGACGCGCGGGAGCAGCGCGGCGGCGAGATCGGGCGGCAGCGGCTCGGCGCCGATCAGCGCTCTCAGCGTCGGGTCACCCGGCCAGCCGGACTCGAGCAGCATCCGCCAGCTCGGCGGCGTGGCTTGCATCACCGTGATGCGTTCCCGTTCGAGCAGTCGCCTCAGAAGCGCTCCGTCTGCGCCCGCGCCCGCCTCGGCGATGAAGCTCGACGCGCCGACGGTCAGCGGCAGCAAGAGCTCCACCGTATGGATGTCGAACGCGGGCGTGGCGATGGCCAGCACGCGGTCGTCGGCGTCCATCCCGGGCGTGTGCGCGAACGCGGTGAGGAAGTTGGAGAGCCCGCGGTGCGGCACCTCGACGCCCTTGGGGCGGCCGGTCGAGCCGCTGGTGAAGAGCACGTAGGCGAGCTCCTCGGGATCGAGCCGCGGGTCCTCGACGTCCGCCTCGCCGATCGTCGAGACGTCCAGCCGCGGCAGCTCGGCCTCGAGCTGGACGCCGGGCTCGGTGATCAGCATGCGCGGCCGCGCGTCCTCGAGGATGCGCGCGATGCGCGAGGGCGGATGCGAGGGATCGAGCGGCACGTACACGCACCCGGCCCGCAGGATGCCGAGCATGGCGACGGGGATGCGCGGTGAGCGGTCCAGTGCGAGCGCGATGGCGTCTCCTCGTTCCGCCCCCGCCTCGACGAGCGCACGCGCCACCCCGCCCGCCTGCCGCCACAGCGCCGCGTACGAGAGCTCCCCTCCTCGCCAGCGGGCGGCGACGCGCTCCGGCGTCCGCGCGACCTGCCCCGCGATCATCTCGACGACGGAGGGAAGCGGCGCCGCGTCGGCGAAGGGCGCCTCGCAGATGACGCGCTCCTCGCCCCCGAGCAGGTCGACCGCGGCCGGCATCGTGTCCGGATTCGTCGAGCACCGCGTCGAGCATCCGCAGGAAGTGATTGATGGCCCGGCGGCGCAGCGGCGCGTCGAAGACGTCGCGGTTCAGATCGAACGCGAGGACGTCGCTGTCGTCCTCCTGCCAGACGGTCAGGGAGAGCGCCTGGGCGCCGTCGGGGGTGTCGTCCGGCCAGCGCTCGGCGAACGCGAGAGCCGGCGTGATCGAGCCGCGCACCGGCGCGCCGGCGAAGGGCGCCCAGCGGACGGTGTGGACGTTCAGCACGGCCTCGTAGAGCTTCTGCTGGGCGGGGTTTCGCGTGCAGAAGCGAGTGTGGCAGAGGACCGCGAGGAGATCCTCGCGCAGCCGGCCGTGCAGCTCGCGGAAGCGATCCTCCGGCCGCACCTCGCCCATCATCGGGCTCTGCTCCATGACCACCCCGATCACCTGCCGGAGCCTTCGCGAGCGGCGGTTCGCCAGCGGGCAGCCCACTGCGATGTGGCGCTGGCCAGAGACCCGCGCGATCCAGGCGAAGAGCGCCGTCGCGTAGATCAGATGACGCGAGAGATCGCGCATCGGTAGCGCGAAGGGACCCTCCTCTACGGCGGCGCGCAGCCGCGCCGTGCGCGCCTCACCGAGCCGGACGATCTCGCGGTGCAGGAGCCCCCGCCGCGCGCGGGCGACGTTCCCGTAGAAGGTGGGCGGCGGCGGCGCGGACGCGAGCCGCTCCTGCCAGAAGCGGGCGTCTTCCGCGTGGTCGGGCGATGCGCGATAGGCCTGCTCGCGCTCCACGTAGCTCGAGAAGGGCAGCGTGGCCGCGCCGGGGCGGCGGTCGTAGAGCTCGCCGAGGCGGCGGATGGTCAGCTCGTAGGAGGTGGCGTCGGTGATCAGGTGATGCTGCCGGAGGATCACCACGTGGCGCTCGGGTGCCAGCCTCACGAGCGCGGCGTCGAAGGCGCGGCGGCTCGGGTCCATCGGCGCCGGCGCGTGCCCTTCCAGAAGGCGCCGGAGCGCGACTTCGGGCTCTGCGATTCCGCCGACAGATCGACGAAGGGGACGCGGTAGCAGACGTCCTCGCGGACGCGCCGTCGCACGCCCGCTCCGTCCGCCTCGAACACGGTCCGGAGCGCCTCGGTCTCGTCGATCAGCGCCTGGAACGCGTCGGCGAAGCGCGTCGGATCGAGGGCTGCGGGCACGTCGAAGCGCCCGACCATGACGTTGGTCGTCGAGCTCGGCGCGATGCGATGCTCGAGCCAGATGAGCTCCTGGCGCGGCGTCAGCGTGGTGGGATCACCCGTCGGCGGCTCCTCGTGCAGAGCCGCTTCAAACGTGGCACCGGAGTGCTCGCTCATCGTCACAGGCACCTCTCAGCCTCGGCCGTGCAAGCTCGGCGGCGCGGGGCTCGAAACCCAGGGTCGAAGAGACGAAAGGGTAGGCGCCGGCTACGAAGTCGCTCGGGCGCGCGGGGATATCGGGGCGCGATGTCGAGGCTTCTTCTCACTGTGCGTCATGCGTCCTCCGACCCCGGCGCGTTCGCAACCACCGTGCCGGCTCCGGCGTCGGTGCGCGCGTGGCGCCGCCGGGCGCGGGAGAGCGAGGGTGGGTGAGACTGCGCTGCGCATCCGCGCAAGAGCGCGCGCTCGTCTCCGCGGAGCGTCCGTGCGGAGGCCCCTCGCTGCAGGCGCCGCGGGGGGAGACGCGCGCTCGCGTCACGGAGCGTCCGTGCGGAGGCCCCTCGCTGCAGACGGCGCGGGGAGACGTGCGCCGGTGGAGGTTCCGCGTTAGATGCCCTTCGTGAACGTGGAGCGATCGTCGACGGCGTCTTCCGAGCGCCCGCGCGGCGCAGAGGCGGCGTCGTGCGGCTGAAGGTGCGAGGCAGCTGGCGGACGCGCCTCTTGGTCCTCTTTGCGATCGCGGTGGCCGGCGCGCTCACGCTCTTCGGGCACCACGAGCGCGACGCGCGACGGCCGCACGCCTCCCCGTCCGCGCCGAGGCGACCCGCGCCCGACGTCGTCGAGGTCGAGCTGACCGAGTAGCGGGACGAGGCGCCGACGAGCCTACCGTTCAAACCCCGGCCGTCGGTCGCACGCCTCCTCGCCCGCGCCGCGGCGACCCGCGCGGCGCTCTTCGACCACGACGGAGGGTCCGTCGCTCGCTCGCGAACGGTCCGGCTCGTCGCGACCGACGTGCGCGTTCAGCAGCGCACGGGTGGCGCATCGATGTCCGGCGGCAGCACGCTGACGTGCTCGGTCCCCATCCGTCCGGACGGCGCGGTGGCCCACTTCGACTGACGTCGCCGCCCGCGCGCGGGCGACTCAGGCGCGGATGACCGGAGCAGGGTGGTCGAAGTCCGGGCTGGTATCGGCCTTGCCGGCGGCGATGGGCTCGCCGAGGACGTCGGCCAGATGGCTGAGCACCGCGGCGTCGTCGCCGACGTAGAGGACGATGGTGCGCCCGGCGCGGTAGAAGTGGGGCGGCTCGGGCCAGCTGATCCGGGTGGCGCCGACGCGGCTCGCGTCGGGCGCGATGCGGGCCGCGTGCGCGCGGGCGTGGGCTTCGTCGTCGAGCTCGAAGACCTGCACGCTCGCACCGTCCACCGAGAGCACCTGCGCGGCCACCGGCATGAAGGGCTGCGCCGCCAGCCCGGCCAGCCGAACGCGGGCCCCGCGGGCGCGGAGCGCCAGGACGAGGGTGTCGTAGTCGCCCACGTCCGACGTGCGCCGAGTGGACGCGGGGGACGCGCCGCATCCGAGCGCGAGGCAGGAGGATCGCGGCGAACGGCAGCGCGGCTCGCATCGACTCGATGGGTAGGCGCTGGCCGACCCTTGCCAAGCGGAGGTGCTGGCTCCCGCGCTCGGCACCCCTCCGGCGTCGAGTGCGCGATCAGTAGGAGCACCGGTGAGACCATGAGACGAAACTGCGGTCGCCGTGGTCCTGGCGTCGTCAGGGAGGAGCCACCCTCCTCACCGACTGTAGGATGTCAACATGCGTTGACGCCTTGGCGAAATTCTTGGCGTTTTGGCCGCATACGGCGTGGAATACGGCGGAAGTCCGCTCCTCATTTTGCTCGACTGCATCGCCGACATCCTCGTACGATACGCGCGATGCAGATGCGCACCGGAACGTGGTTGGGCCGCCTCGCCCGTAGGTCTCTCGCGTGGATGATGCTCGCCGCGGTGACAGGCTGCGGCGGCGCTCGAAGTGGCCAGGATGGCGGCGCCGGGGACGGTGGAACGGGGGGCACGGCTGCGTTTGCCGAGCCTTGCGCCCGAGGCAGCGACTGCCTCTCGGGGTTGTGCGTCGAGGTGTCCGATGGACGCGCGATTCTGCACCCACGCTTGCACCAGCGACACCGGTTGCCCCGACGCCGACAACTGGGGCTGCGTGACACCGGCGACGTCGAGCCCGCGCATCTGCGGATGTGTGCCCGACGCGAACGTCGAACACTGCGGTGACGGTCGCGACAACGACTGCAACGGCGCGGTCGACGACTGCGTCACCTGCGGCGGCACCGAGTGCCCGCACGGGGCGGTTTGCCAGAACGACAGCTGCGTCTGCGCGTCGGGCCGGTCGAATCTGCGACGCGGCGTGCGTGGACCTGACCAGCGACGACATGAACTGCGGGACGTGCGGCACCGGCTGTGGGGGCGGCGCGCACTGCGCGGGCGGGGCTTGCCAATGCCCGACCGGTCAGTCGGTGTGCGGTCGCATGTGCGTCGACGAGCAAAGCGACGAGGCCAACTGCGGGGCCTGCGGCAACGCCTGCGCGGTCGGCCAGGTCTGCACGGTCGGTAGCTGCCATTGCCCGGTCGGACAGTTGGTCTGCGGCGCGACGTGCATGGACGTCCAGAGCGACGCCAACAACTGCGGCGGCTGCGGCATCACGTGCGGCGCCGGTCGGACGTGCGTCTCGGGCATCTGCCAGTGCCCTGGCGGAGGCTCGTACTGCGGCACGAGCTGCGTGGACGTCAGCTCGAACAACCTGAACTGCGGCTACTGCGGCCACGCCTGTCCCTCGGGGCAGAGCTGCGTGAGCGGTAGCTGCGCCTGTTCCGGGGGGCTCACCGCGTGCGGCTCGTCCTGCGTCGATACAGAGAGCGATCGTTACAACTGCGGCGGGTGCGGCGCGACGTGCCCGGCCTCCTCGGTCTGCACGGCGGGCTCGTGCGTGTGCACGGGCGGTCTGACGAGCTGCGGCGTCTCGGGCTGCTTCGATCTCTCGACGAATACGGCGAACTGCGGCTCTTGCGGCAACGCGTGTCCATACGGCGCCGCCTGCCTCGACAGCACCTGCACCTGTCCGGCGGGCGAGTACGTGTGCTCGGGAGCTTGCGTCGCCAACGATTGCTACAACTGCGGGACCTGCGGCAACGTCTGCCCGAGCACCGCCACCTGCACCGACGGCGCGTGCGTCTGCCCGTCGGGCGGCACGATGTGCGGCGGGAGCTGCGTCGACACGTCGACGAGCACCAGCAGTTGCGGGAGCTGTGGCAACGCCTGCGCCTACGGCGCGGCCTGTCTGAGCGGCACTTGCTACTGCCCGGGCGGACAGACCCCGTGCGGCGGCTACTGCCGCGACACCGCGACCGACGAGGCCAACTGCGGGAGCTGCGGCAACGCGTGCGCGACCGGCGCGACCTGCCTGACCGGCACCTGCAGCTGCCCGAGCGGGCAAGAAGTCTGCGGCAGCGCCTGCACCAGCACCGCGACCGACGAGGCCAACTGCGGGAGCTGCGGCAACGCGTGCGCGACGGGCGCGACCTGCATCTCGGGATCCTGCACCTGCCCGACCGGACAGGTCGTCTGCGGCGACACGTGCACGGACATCGCGACCGACGAGGCCAACTGCGGCAGCTGCGGCACGACCTGTAGCACGCTCTGCGCGTTCTCGGGCTGCCACACGCCGGTGGCGATCGACTCCGGCTACCAACACGCCTGCGCGCTGATGAGCGGCGGTGCCGTCGTGTGCTGGGGCTACGACAACTACGGCCAGGCCGGCGGTACGGCGGGCTCGTACACGCATCCGAACCCGGTCATCGCGTCCGGCGCCACCGCCGTCAGCGCCGGCTACGACCACACGTGCGCCATCACCGGTACCGAGGGCAGCGTTCAGTGCTGGGGCCACAAATACTATGGGGACTTCGGCGACGGCACTACCGCGAACACCTACGTGCGCACGCCGACGGCCGTGCCGGGCCTCACGGGCGCGGTGTCCGTCAGCGCGGGGCAATACTTCACCTGCGCCGCGCTCTCGGACGGCTCGGTCTCCTGCTGGGGTTCCAACAACGACGGGCAGTGCAGCGGCTCCGGCTATACGGTGGGCTCCCCCCAGACGGTCACGGGGGTCGCGAACGCGGTGCAGGTCGTGACCGGTACCTCGCACACCTGTGCGCGCACCTCGGCCGGCTCGGTGCTCTGCTGGGGAGGCAACGGCTATGGCCAGCTCGGCGACGGGACGAACAGCAACCGGTCGACGCCGGTCATGGTGAGCGGGCTGCCCTCGGTCGTGGACCTGGTCGCCGGCGACTACCACACCTGCGCCGTCGGCGCTGACGGCACCGCCTACTGCTGGGGGTACAACTACTCCGGTCAGCTCGGCAACGGCAGCTCGACGAGCAGCTTCAACACGCCGAGCCCGGTCCCCGCCATCACCACCGCGACGGCGGTCGCCGCCGGGACCTCGCACACCTGCCTGTTGCTCGCGGACGGGACGATGCGCTGCTTCGGCGACAACTCCCGCGGCGAGCTGGGCGACGGGAGCACCACCAGCAGCCGCTGGCCGACCGTGGATCCCGGCCTGACGAACGTGGGGTCCATCACCGCCGGCGGATACTCCACGCTCGCGCTCCGGACGGACGACAGCCTGTGGGGCTTCGGCGACGACTCGCGGTACGAGCTGATGACCGACGTCCGCACCCGGACGGGCGGCTACTACTCGTACACCTACATCGACTCGAGCCCCGTCAACGGCCCCTGGCAGTGAGCGTCGTGGAGCGACACATCCTGCCGACCGCTCGCCCGAGCGGCCGCTCGGACCGGGCGAACGCTTGCGCGCTCGTCGTCTTCGCCGCGCTCGCCGGGGCGTGCGGCGGCGACGGACGTGCGGTCGCGCCGGGCGGTGACGCGGGCGGCATCCTCTCGTTCGACGCGGCGATGTTGGGGATCGATGCCGGTACGCCAAGGCGTGACGCCACGACTCCCCAGCTGGACGCCGGTCCCGTGGTTGCCGATGCCGGACACGACGCCGGCGTCGACGCGGGTCCTTCCCTGCCGGACCTCTCGCTGAAGCTCCTCACCGACGCGCCCTCGTACGCGACGCGGATGGCGCAGACCTCGGGCTCGGGGCTTCGCTCCGCCGCGACCTCGATGGGCGCGAGCGGATACGTGGTGACGACCATGGTCACCAACACCGCCGGCTACACGATCCTCGGCTTCCGGCCGTCCGGAAGCACGCAGACCTACGACGTGCAGATGACCCAGACGTCGGGATTGGGGCTCGAGGGCGCCGCGTCGAGCTGGGGCGCGTCGGGGTACGTCGTCACCGCCATGACGACCAACACCGCCGGCTACACGATCCTCGGCTTCCGGCCGACCGGGAGCACAGAAGCCTACGACGTGCAGATGACCCAGACCTCGGGCTCGGGCATCTCCTCGGTCATCAGCTCCTGGGCGGCGTCCGGCTACGTCGTCACGGCGATGGTCTCGAACACCGCCGGCTACACCCTGCTCGGCTTCCGACCGAGCGGCGACACCCGGACCTACGCCGCCCAGATGACCCAGACCTCCGGCTCGGGGCTCTCGTCGGTCGTCTCCTCCTGGGGCGCCTCCGGCTACACCGTCCCCGCGATGACCACCAACACCGCTGGCTACACCCCAGTCGGCTTTCGCCGGAACGGGCGCGCCCGCACCTTCGCGACGCAGATGACGCAGACGTCGGGCTCGGGGCTCTCGTCGGTCGTCGCGTCGTGGGGTGCGAGCGGCTACTTCGTCAACGCGATGGTCACCAACACGGCCGGCTACACCATCCTCGGGTTCGATCCGAGCGAGTGAAGCAGCCGGTCGCGGGCATCTCGGACGCGCGACCACCACGTGAGCGAGCGCGCCCCCTCTCGGAGGCGCGCTCTCGGGGTTCGCGAAGGAAGCGCTTCAGTACCCTTCGGCGCTCATCGCCTCGTCGGCGAATTCGTAGCTCCGCGCTCGCATCTGGGTCGGTGTCTGCGCTGCCCGCGCCGCCCCGCTCGCG
Source organism: uncultured Pseudomonadota bacterium (assembly GCA_963832725.1). Lineage (GTDB taxonomy): Bacteria > Myxococcota_A > Polyangia > Polyangiales > Sandaracinaceae > JAEZBP01. The sequence continues at coordinate 717,188 of CAWHVG010000001.1, read as the reverse complement.
GTGCTCAGCGAGCGCGCCCGCTCCGACATCCGCGCTCGAGCCGGCGCCGGGGCCGCGGCCGCCTGCTGCTCGACCTGCGCCCGCGCCCGGTCGAGCACCGCCGCCGCGCGCTGGGACTGCCCCTGCTGCATCAGCGTGGCCGCCGTGCGCTGCGCTTCGGTCGCCTCGTGGTCCGCCACCATCGCCGCCACCCGTGGCATCGCGCTCTGCCGTGCCGCGCGCCGGTCGCGGGTCACCTCGTAGCGGATCGGCGACGCTTGGACCTGCCGCTCGTCGCCGTCGGGCGACTGGTAGACGAGGCGCGCCGTCGCAAGTGCCCGCTGCCCGAGCGCCGCCGTGTTCACACGGGCCCGGAAGAGGACCTCGCGGCGCTGCCCGGCGTAGACCGCGCCGAGCGGGAGGCGGAGGTGTCCGTTCTCGATGACGGCGCCCGTCGTCGCGCCCTGAAGGATGGTGACGCCGGGCGCGGGCAGGATCTCGAGCGTCGCGTTCAGCGCGACCGAGCGCGACATCAGGTTCAGCTCCTGCTCGAGGATGCCGGCCATCTGGCTGGAGTTGCCGAGATGGTAGAGCCGGCCCGAGCTGCGCACCGCGAGCGCGCCCAGGGTCGACTGATCGTAGTCGTAGCCGACGCCGATGGCGGTGACCTGGGTGCCGTACTCGGTGGCGCTGGCCGCGAGGTTGCCGAGCGAGCCCGCATCGGAGGGACCCACGTTGGCGAGGCCGTCGGACACCAGGAAGACGCGGCGCAGCGGATGGGTGCTCGGCGCCTGCGACATCCGCGCGATACCCGCCTGCATGCCGTCCCACATGTCCGTGCCGCCCGCCGCGACCATGTACGAGAGCCGCTGCATCAGCGTGCCGCGCGTGGCGCTGGAGACGACCGTCGGCGGCGCGATCTCGGTCACGTTCGAGCTGAAGCCGTAGATGGAGACGATGTCGCCGTCGGCGAGCGTCTCGAGCAGGCTGCCGGCCGCCATGCGCGCGTTCTGGATCTTCTCGCCGGCCATGGAGCCGGAGGTGTCGATGACCAGCGACACCGCCATCGGCGCGCGGGCCCGGACCTGCGCCGCCGGCGCGTCGACCCAGACTCCGACCCAGGTGTCACCGTTGGCGTCGACCACGATGCGGCTTTGCGCGGGTGCGCCGCCGATCGAATTCGTCGTTTGCGCCAGCGCCGGGCTGGCGAGCGAGGTTGCGAGGAGCGCCACGAGCGCCCCGAGAATCCGCTTCATGCGTCCCTCCGTTCGCGGGGTCGTCCCGCGTGTGCTCCCCCCACAGACGGGCGGTGCGCGAAAAGGATCTGCTCGCGGTCGGTCGAAGCACCGTGGGCGAGAGATTTCGGCAACCGGCGTCCTGGCCGTCTGTTCAGACCGAGGGGCCGTCCCGCCCGAAGCCGCGCGAGGTTCTTCGGCGGACGACACGCGATTGACCTGTGGGCGCTCGGCCGGGTCTACTGCCGGCCATGCCCGGTGATCCCTTGGTGGGCCGGACCCTCGACGGCCGCTATCACGTGCGGAAGAAGCTCGCCGAAGGCGGGATGGGCGCCGTCTACGAGGCGGAGCTCGACGAAAAGCGGGTCGCCATCAAGGTGCTGCACCCGCACCTCGCCAAGGACGAGGACATCCTGGAGCGCTTTCGGCGCGAGGCGGTGGCGGCGAGCGCGATAGGCGATCCCCACATCGTCGAGGTGCTCGAGCTCGTCGAGCACGATGGCGAGATCGTGTTCATGGCCATGGAGCTGCTCGAGGGACCCGACCTGGCGGCGCTCCTGCGCGAAGAGGGGCCGCTCCCGGTCGGCCGGCTGGTCCGCATCGCCCGACAGATCGCGCTCGCGCTCGGCGCCGCGCACCGAAAGGGCATCGTCCATCGCGATCTGAAGCCCGAGAACGTCGCCGTGCTCGAAGGCGACCAGGTGAAGGTCCTCGACTTCGGCGTCTCGAAGCTCTTGGCGGCCATCGACGGGATGGAGACCCCGAGCTCGACCCGGACCGGGACCACCCTCGGCACGCCGCACTACATGGCGCCGGAGCAGGCGCAGGCACAGAAGGATCTCGACCACCGGGTCGACGTGTACGCGCTCGGCGTGATCCTCTTCCGCGCGCTGACCGGTCAGCATCCCTTCGACGACGAGTCCTACCCGGTGCTGGTCGTGAAGATCTGCATGGACCCGCCGCCGTCGGTCGGCGTCTGGCGCGGCGACGTGCCGAAGGAGCTCGAGGCGGTCATCGACCGGATGCTGGCGAAGGATTCGAGACGATCGACCCGCGTCGATGGACGAGGTGCGCGAGGCGCTCGCCCCCTTCGCCGAGGTGGACGTGGAGCCCTGGCTGCTCGGTGGGCCCGCGACGGCCGAGCACAAGGCGAAGGTCCTCTCCGGCGAGGCCGATCCGCTCGGCAAGACGATGCCGCGGACCAAGACCGCGCCCGAGGACGACGAGCCGGTCGGCGCGCCGCCGGGCGCGCACGCGGTGCCGAAGTGGCCCTTCGCTCTCGGCGGGCTGGCGATCCTGGGCCTCGTGATCTGGGCGGCGGTCGGCGCGCTCTCCGATCGGCCGGTGGATCCCGATCCGCCGCTGCCGGAGCTGCCGACCCCCGCGCCGCCGCGATCGAGCCCGATGGTGCCGACCGGAGGCGGTGGCTTCGGTTGGACGTGGGTGAACCCGACGCCCCGCGCGATGCCGACCTGGTACGCGGTCGACGCGGCGAGCGGCGGCGATCCGGTGGTCATGGCCGGTCGGGGCGGCGCGGCCGTGCGCTACGAGCGCAGCTCGCTCTTCAACTGGCGGACCGGCACGGACGTGGATCTGCGCGGCGTGGCCTGGACCGGCGCGCACGAGGCGTTGGTGGTCGGCGAAGGAGGCGCGCTGATCCGGCTGAGCCAGGCGGGGCCGCACGCGATCGACGCCGGGACGGAGCGCACGCTCCGCGACGTGGTGGCCACCTCGGCGACCGAGGCGGTCGTGGTCGGCGACGGCGGCACCGTCCTGCGGGTGGCCGGCGATCACGTGACCCTCCTCGACGTCCACACCGACGCGGATCTCGTCGCGGCGTTCGAGCGCGGCGACGACGTCTTCATCGCGGGCGGCGGGGGCGCGGTGCTGCGCCTCCGCGGCTCGGAGGTCGTGCGCGAGCAGAGCGGCACGGAAGCCACGCTGCGCGCCGTCGGAGGCTGCCCGAACGGCAGCGTGTATGCGGCCGGCGACGACGGCACGCTGCTCTGGCGGCACGCGCGCGGTGCCTGGCAGCAAGTGCGCGTCGAGGGCCACGAGAGCTTCACCGCGCTCTCGTGCGATCACGGCAGGGTGGCGGCCGTCCGGCGGGACGGCGAGGTGCTGCTGGTCAGCGGCCCGCATACCGTGTCGTTGCCGAGCGGGTTCGACAGCCCGTGGTACGCGCTCTCGGGCGGGCCGCGCGGCCCGACGTGGCTGGCCGGGGCCGGCGGGCGGCTGGCGACCATCGAGCAGGACTACGTCCGCACCCGCACGGCGGGCCCCACCGTGCCCATCCGGGCGCTCGGCAGCATGGGCGGTGCGCTGGTCGCGGTCGGCGAGTGGGGCCGCATCCTCCGCCAGCGCGAGAACGGCGTGGCCGAGGTGGACTCGCCGACCGACTCGGGGCTGGCGGCGCTGATACAAGTCGACGAGGGGCGCCTCCTGGCCGTGGGCGACTTCGGCGCGATGGTCGACATCCGCTACGACCAGGCGACGCTGGTGCCGACGCCGACGCGGGTGTCGCTGCGCGACGGCGTGGCGCTGGGCGGCGCGCTCCTGGTGGTCGGCGCCGAGGGGCAGCTCCTGCGGGGGACGCCGGAGGCCCTGCGGGCGTCCACGGTGCCCGACGTGGGCGATCTGTGGAGCGTGTCGGGCGCGCCGACGGATGCCGTGGTGGTCGGCGACGGAGGCGTGGTGCTGCGGGTGAGCGGCGAGGCGATCCAGCGGGTTCCCTGCGACGTCGACGCCACGCTGCGGGCCGTCCTCCGCACCCGCGACGGGACGTGGGCGGTCGGCGACGCGGGCCGGATCATGCGCATCGAGGAGGGCTGCGTGAGCGAGCACGAGGGCGGCCCCACCTTGCACGCGCTCGGCGTGGGCCCGGACGGTCGGCTCTTGGCCGGCGGCGACGACGGAGTCGTGCTCCATCGCGGCCCGGACGGAACCTGGGCGCCCGAGGACGTCGAGGTCGGCGACGCCAGCATCCGCGCCGTCTGGCGGAGCGACCGCTATGTCTTTCTCGCCGGTACCGGCGGGGTCATCGTGCGGCACATCGAGCTGGATTGAGCGCCGCTCCGGCGAGGCCCGCGGCCAGCATCGAAAGGTGAAGCCGGTTCGCGTTGGCGCTGCATCCGCCTGAATTCGGTGGTGAATCAGGCTGACGTGTGGCGCGCGATTCGCGAACGTCGTTCACGTTTCGCGACGCGGCCTCCGCCGGGCGATTCCGCCGCGGGGAGCGGCGGCGAGCGCGGGGGCAGCCTTCCGCGCGACGCGGGACGGGCCGGCGACACTGCGCGCGCCGTCGACGCGGGGCGGGCCGGCGACACTGCGTGCCGGCGACACTGCGTGCCGGCGACACTGCCGGGACGCGGCGTCAGTCGGGGCTGGTGGTGCGCAGCGTGAGCACCGGGCAGGCGGCGTGGCGCACCACGCGCTCGGCCACGCTGCCGATCAAGAGGTGCTTGAGGCCGGTGCGGCCGTGGGTGCCGATCACGATGAGGTCGGCGCCGATCTTCTCCGCGTAGGCGCAGATGGCGTTCGCCGGGGAGGAGTCGCGGAGGATGACGGTGTCCGTGATCTCCACGCCCTCGAGGTGCTTCTCTTTCAGCTCGGCGAAGCTGCGGTCGACCGCGCGCTCGATCTCCTCCTCGAGGCCCTCCTGCTGCGCCTTGCTCCAGCCGACCGTGGCCGGCGGGCGGAGCGCGTCGGGGTCGTGCACGTGCACCAGCGTGAGCTTGGTGCCGAGCTGCCGGGTGATCGTCGCCGCCGCGTCGACGGCCAGCTCCGACGCCTGCGAGAAGTCGGTGGGGACCAGGATGTGCGTCGCGAACGTCATTTTTCTCCCTCTCGGCGCGAGAGCTTAGCAGTCCGTGGAAGCACCGAGCACGAAGGAAATCAGCGCGCGACGACCCGGACGTGCGCTCGGCGCGACGAGCCAGTGCTTCCGGATTTGCGAGGAGTGACGGGCGGCCAGACGAGTCGTCCCGCCCGAGCGCCGAGCCGCGAGGTGCTTCGACGGACTGTTGGCAGCGCCCGGTTTCTCGCCAGTCTCGAGGTCGTCACCAGAGGCCGCGCAAAGATCGCGCGCAGGGAATGCGCGGGGGTCGGGCGCGGCGCAAAGCTTGCGTCGCCTATCGCGGCCAGTTCGTGAATCTCCCTACGAGAACGGGTTCCAAGCGCTTGGCACGGGGGCTGCTGAGGGGGACGCACGGAGGTCACGCGATGGCGAACAGCACGGGTTACGACAAGCAGGGCGCGCGGATTCGGCGGGCGGCGATCCAGGCGCCGATGCTCGATTCCGAGACGGAGCAGGACTATCTCCGGCGCATCCAGGAGAGCGACGATCAGGTGGCGCTCTCGGCGCTGCTGGTCTCGCATCTCCGCCTCGTGCTCTCGGTGGCCCAGAAGTACACCGGGCACGGGGTCACCCTCGAGGATCTGGTGGCGGAGGGCAACCTCGGCCTGGTGGAGGCGGCCCGGCGCTTCGACCGCGAGAAGGGGACTCGCTTCTCCACCTACGCGGCCTGGTGGGTGCGTGCGCTCATCCGCCGCTACACGATTGCCAACCGGCGCATCGTCGGCGCTCCCTCGACCCGCAACGGGCGGCGGCTGCTGAGCACGCTGCGCGCGACCCAGCGCCGGCTGGCGGTCGAGCTGGGCGCGCAGCCCACCCGCGAGCGCGTGGCCGAGGAGCTCTCGGTCACCCCCGAGGAGGTGGCGATGGTCGAGAGCGCGCTCAGCGGGCGCGACGTCTCGCTCGGGCCCACCGACGACGGGCAGGTCCTCGAGCTTCCCTCGGAGCTCAGCTCGCCCGAGCAGCAGGCGGCCGAGCACGAGATCCACGAGCTCAACGCGGAGCAGATCGCCGAGGCGCTCTCTCATCTCGACGAGCGCGAGCGCGTCATCGTCGAGAAGCGCATCCTCGGCGAGGACAAGGACACGCTCGCCGACATCGGCGCCACCATGGGGCTCTCGCGCGAGCGCGTGCGCCAGATCGAGCTGAAGGCGCGGCAGAAGCTGCGCGAGGCGCTCCTCGACCACGTCGCGTGAGGTGGGACGTGGAGTCCGGCCTGGTCACACCCGAGCGGTCGACGCATGATGCGGCCCTGATGGCGAGGAGCCGAGGCCGCATTCTGATCGTCGACGACGAGGCGAACGCCCGCGAGGCGCTTCAGACCCTGCTCGCCGAGGAGGGCTACGAGACCGCGACCGCCGCCGACGGGCTGGCCGCGCTCGACGCGATGGAGAGCTTCGAGCCCGAGGTCGTGCTCACCGACCTCAAGATGCCTCGGCTCGATGGGCTGGGGTTGCTCGAGCGAGGCAAGAAGGCGGCACCGAACACCGCGTTCGTGGTGATGACGGCGTTCGGCAGCATCGACACGGCCGTCGAGGCCATCAAGCGCGGCGCCGAGAACTACCTGACGAAGCCGCTCGATTTCGACGCGCTCGGCGCGCTCGTGGCGCGGGCGATGGAGAAGGCCAAGCTCTCGAGCGAGGCGGCCTCGCTGCGCGAGCGGCTGGAGAAGCGCTTCTCGTTCGGCGAGATCATCGGCGACCACCCGGCCATGCAGCGCCTGCTCAAGACGGTCGCGCAGGTGGCGGCCAGCCGGGCCAGCGTGCTCATCCACGGCGAGAGCGGCACCGGCAAGGAGCTGATCGCGGCGGCGATCCACCAGAACAGCAAGCGCAAGAACGGGCCCTTCGTCCGCCTCAACTGCGCGGCGCTGGCCGAGACCCTTCTCGAGAGCGAGCTCTTCGGGCACGAGCGCGGCGCCTTCACGGGAGCCGTGGGCCGGCGCGAGGGCCGCTTCAAGCAGGCCGACGGCGGCACGCTCTTCCTCGACGAGGTGAGCGAGATCCCGACGCCGCTCCAGGTGAAGCTCCTGCGTTTCTTGCAGGAGCGCGAGTTCGAGCGGGTCGGCGGCAACGAGACCATCCGGGTCGACGTGCGCATCGTCGCCGCCACGAACCGGGACCTCTCGGCTCTGGTGGAGACGGGCGAGTTCCGTGAGGACCTCTTCTACCGGCTGAACGTGATCCGCCTCGACGTGCCGCCGTTGCGCGCGCGCAGGAGCGACGTGCCCCTCTTGGCGTCGCACTTCCTGCGGCGCTTCGTGCGGGAGAACGAGCGGGAGATCGACGGCTTCTCGGACGAGGCCATGCGCGCGCTCCTGGCCTATCCGTGGCCGGGCAACGTGCGGGAGCTCGAGAACGCGCTCGAGCGCGCCGTCGTCCTCTGCACCGGCGACCGGATCACCGCCGAGCTCCTGCCCAGCGCCGGCGCCGGTGCCGAGTCCCGGAAGGGCGACGGAGAGCTCGGGATGATGATCCCGGGCCTGACCATGGGTGAGGTCGAGCGCGTCGTGATCGAGCGGACACTGGAGGCGGTCGACGGATCGACCGCGAAGGCGGCCGAGATGCTCGGCATCAGCCGGCGCAAGATCCAATATCGCCTGCGCGAGTGGGCCGGGCAGTCGGGCGATGCCTCGGACGAAGACGACTAGATGTCCTCCGCGGACGTCGCAAGACGTTCTGGCCGGCCCTCGACGCCGATCTCGGGGGCGAGCCTCCTCGAAAGTGCTTTGCACTTCCTGCGGGGGCGCGCACCCAATCTCGACGCCGATTGCTCGGCCATACCGGTCGCGACTTCCGCCTCGGACATCTGATCCGTGCGCACTCCTCTACGAGTGCGATTCGGCAGCGGGCCTCGAGGTGTGGCCATGATCGGGCCGGCGTTGGTCGCGGCGGCGGCGGCGGGGCTTGCGTCGGTGCCGCACTGCGCGGCGATGTGCGGGCCGCTCTCGACCTTCGCCGGGACGCGGGCCGGCGGCGTCTGGCGCTACCACGGGGGGCGGCTGCTCGGCTACGCGGGCGCCGGGTTGGTGGCGGGCGCCAGCGGCGAGCTGCTCGAGGCGACGCTGCCGGCGCGCTGGGCGAGCGCGCTCTTGTCGCTGACGCTGGCGTCGGCGCTCGCCATCGCGGCCTCTCGGCTGTGGAAGGACCCGGCCGCGCGCGCCGAGCCGCTGGTGGCGCTCTCCCGGGCGAAGAAGAAGCCCTCGCTCACCGAGCGGGTGCTCGCGTGGATGCCGAAGCGACCGCTCACTCTCGGGCTGATGACGGCGCTCCTTCCCTGCGGCGCGCTCTACTCGGCGCTCTTGGTGGCGGCCTCGAGCGGCAGCGCGCTCGGAGGCGCCGGATTGATGCTCGTCTTCGCGAGCCTGAGCGGCCTCGGGTTGGCCGTGGTCAGCGCGGTGGCCGCCAAGGTGTCGGCGCTGGCGAAGCGGGGCGTCGAGACGCTCTTCCTGCGGCGCGTGTTGGCGACGGCGTTGGTGATCGGCGCCGTCCTCTTCGTGGTGAGGCCCATCACCTCGCTCACCCAGCCCGAGCCGAGCTGCCACGCGAGCGCGCACGGCTGAACGTCGTCGGCTGCCCCCGCGCGGCGGCGATCAAGCGAGAGACTGGGCGGTCGGCAGCTCGAGGCGCACCCTCGTGCCGCCGCCCTCGCGCGGCCCGATATCGACGTGCCCCCCGTGCAGCTCCATCACCTTCTTGACGATGGTCAGGCCGAGCCCGGTGCCGGCCGCCTTGGTGGTCACGAAGGGCTTGAGCAGCTCCTGCGCCTCTTCGGGCAGCCCGGGGCCGCTGTCCTCGACGCTCAGCGCGATGCGGTCGTCGGTCGCGAGTCCAACGCGTACGGTGATCGTCCCCTCGCCGCGATCGCCGATGGCCTCGATCGAGTTGACGATCAGGTTCATCAGCGCCTGCTTGATCTTGGCCCCGTCGCCGTAGGCGGGCGGCACCTCGCCGACCACCCGCTCGAGCGCGATGCCGGCGCCCTCCGCCACCGGCGACTGGAGCTCGATCACCTCGTCCACCAGCGTGCCGACATCGACCGCCTGCATCGCGAGGTGCTGCGGGCGCGCCAGCCCGAGGAACTCGTCGAGCAGGCGCGAGAGGCGCCCGAGCTCCGACTTCACGATCTCGACTCGCGAGCCGAGCGCGCCGCGGGCCTCTTCGTCTTCGAGGCGCTTGGCGCTGCGGCTCATGATCTCGAGCTGGAGCTGCGCCGCGTTGAGCGGGTTGCGCACCTCGTGGGCGAGCCCCGCCGTCAGTCGGCCCATCGCCGCCAGCGCCTCGGCCTCGGCCGCGCGTGCTTCCAGCCGGAGCTTCTCGGTCACGTCGCTCCCGGCCGCCAGGACCACCGCCGTCGTGCGCCCTTCCGTGGTCAGTGGCGCCACGTGCCAACGCACGATCCGTTTGCTCCCGTCGCGCGTCCGAATGCGCGCCGTCAGGTCCGCCCAGCGTCCCTCCACGGCCGCCTTCACGCTCCGGTCGAACCCGCCCGCGTCCGCGGGGTCCAGCAAGAGCTCGCACGCGTCCTGGTCGAGCACCTCGTCGGCCGTCCAACCGGTCGTCTCGGCGGCGCAGCGGTTCCACATTCGGATCCGATGCTCGCGGTCGAGGCCGAGGATCAGCGAGTCGACGCTCTCCACCACCGCGCGGTGCAGCGCCTCCGAGCGCGTCAGCTCGCGCGCGAGATCGGCCCGCTCGCGCCGGAGCGTGACCTGGGCCAGCGCCCGCTCGCCGAGCGTGAGGAGATCCTCGGCGTCGAAGGGCTTCTGCAGGTACGCGAAGACGCCCGCCCGCACGGCCTCGATCGCCGAGCCGAGGGTGGCGTTGCCGGTGGCCAGGATCACCTCGCCCTCGGGCGAGGCGCGCTTGAGGACCGGGACCAGGTCCAGCCCGCTCACGCCGTTCGGGAGCCGGACGTCCACGATCGCGAGATCGAAGCCCGCCCGTTCCAGGTGGGCGCGGGCGTCCTCGGCCCGCGGACAGATCGTCACGTCGGCCCCGGTGTCCTCGAAGAGCTCGCGGATGTTGTCGGCGAGATCGCGGTTGTCTTCGACGACGAGGACCTGGACGCTCACCGCCGATCGCTCTCCGGGAGGCTCCCCAGCACGTCGAGGAGGCGCGCGGGGGGAAAGGGCTTCTGGAGGTAGCAGGCGCCGTCCGAGCGCAGCGCGGAGACGTTCTCCCTCACCGTCCGCTCGTCGTAGCCGGTGGTGAGCACCACCCGCACGCCCGCGGCCACCAGCTCGCGCGCCAGCTCCGCGCCCGAGCCGTCCGGCAGCACCATATCGACCACCGCGACGTGTGGTTGGCTCGCCGCGATCACCGCCCGCGCTTCGGCCAGCGAGGCGGCGGCCGAGACCTCGTAGCCGTGCGGCACGAGCACCTCGACGAGTCCGGTCCGCAGCGCCGCGTCGTCCTCGACCACCAGCACCGTCTCGGCCTCGATCGAGCTCAGGAGCGAGAGCAGCTGATCGAGCGGGAGAGGCTTCTTGAGGACCGCGCTGGCGCCCGAGCCCGCGACGTCCGCGAGCCGCTTCTCGGACGTGAACGCCGTCATCAGCACGAACGTCGCGCGCGGGTGTGTCTTGGCCAGGGCCGAGCAGAGGGCGATCCCGTCGATCCCGGGCATGCGGATGTCGAGCAGCGCCGCGTCGAACGCCAGCTCGTCGTTCTTGGCGAGCGCTTCGGTCGGCGAAGTGAACACGAAGGGATCGAACCCTTCCAGCTCGAGCAGCTCGGCCAGGTTCTCCGCCAGCTCCTCGTTGTCGTCGACGATGAGAATCTTTCGGCTCATCGAGGGGCCTCCGTCGCGTCCGGGATCCGTATCACGATGCGGGCGCCGCCGCCCGGAGGATCCTCGGCCTCGATGGTACCGCGATGCTTCTCGACGATCCGGGTGCAAAGCGCCAGGCCGAGCCCGGCGCCGGAGCGGCGGGTGGTCACGAGTGGCTCGAAGAGCCGAGCTCGCACCTCGGTCGCGAAGCCGGGACCGTCGTCGGTGACGGAGAGCACCAGCCCCGCGTCTTCGTCGATGTGCGCGCGCACCCAGACGTGCGATCCGCTTCCGCTGCCGCGGATTGCTTCGGACGCGTTGCCCACCAGGTTGACCACGACCTGCCGGAACTGCGTGCGGTCCAGCCACACGTGGGGCATCGCAGCGTCGATGTCGATCACCACGTCGGCGGGGGAGGGCGGCATCCCCTCTTTCGCCTCGCGCGCGAGCTCGGCCAGGTCGACCGGCTCGCGCTCCGGCGGGCGATCGCGGGCGAGCGCCAGCAGATCCTCGATGATCTCGTTGGAGACGTGGATCTGCTGGGCGATCTTGTCGAAGTGACGCTTGGCACGATCGTCGTCCGTGACGCGGCGCCGCAGGAGGTGGAGCGAGGTCTCCATCACCGCCAGCGGGTTGCGGAGCTCGTGCCCGATCGACGCCGCCAGCTGGCCGATGGTCGCCAGACGTTCGTTGGCGCGCTGCCGCTCGACATAGCGCTCGCGGTAGGTCTCCAACATGATGGCCAGCTCGACGTCGCAGATGCGGTCGAGCGCCACGTGGCCGGCGCGCCGCTCTTCGTCGGTGACCTCGTCCGACTCGTCGAGCGCGCGGTGCAGGCCGGCCCGCACCAGGTTCATCGAGCTGAACATGAAGCGCTGGTCGAGCTCGATCTGGACGTGGACCCGACCGATGCGGGCTCGCCGCTCGAAGTAGGCCTCGTCGTACACGCCGCCGACGATGCCCTCCAGCCACTCGGCGAGGCGATGCTTCTGGCGGTCGATCTGGGCCTTGCCGCCCGTGAACACCGCCCGCGCCCGCTCGTTCTTCTCGAGGGCGTCGTAGAACGCGTCCACGATGCCCTGAAAGCGGGATTGGAGGATGGGCGCCAGCCGCACCAGGATCGCCGCGTCGTTCTCGTCGAACCCGATGTAGTCGAAGAGCTCCCGCATCATCTCGTGCGTGGCCATGACGGGGGAGCTTGGTCGGTGCGGCGAGTGGGTCAAGCCCTGCCCGCCGCGCTCCCTGGGGACACGTCCGGCGCCGACCAAGCAACCTCCGTGCCCTCTGGAGCGGCCTCGGGGCGGGTTGCCCCATTTTTTGCGCGCGAGCTGCGTGCGGGATGAACGGGCGCCAGTGAACTCCTCGTGGGATAAGGATGGCCCGCAGACTGCAACGGCGGCACGCGAGGCCGACGAGGCCGCGTGTACCGGCTACGATGGCGCAAGGGTTGCGCCGACCCCCTTCGACTCGCGCACGACCTGCGATACAGAAACGAGGAAGAGCACATGCCCGAGATTCGCCGGATCCTCTGCCCCGTAGACTTCTCGCCCCACTCCGAGAACGCGGTGGACTTCGCCCTCGACCTCTCGAAGAAGCTGGGCGCGGATGTCCACTTGGTGCACGTCTACCAGCTCCCGGTCTACGCCTTGCCGGACGGCGCGATGATGGCCGGGCCGGAGTTCACGACGAAGGTCACCACCGAGCTCCAGAAGGCGTTGACCGAGCTGGCGCAGCGCAAGGACGCGAAGAAGCTCGAGACCCACCTGATTGAGGGCATCCCCTACCGGGAGGTCGTGCGGATGACCGACGAGCTCGGCGCCGACATGATTGTGATGGGCACTCACGGGCGCACCGGCATCCGCCACCTCTTGCTCGGCAGCGTGGCGGAGCGCGTGGTGCGCAGCTCGAAGGTGCCGGTGGTGACGGTCCCGCTCCACGAGGACTGATGTGCTCGGCGTAGCTCGCAGCGCACCTCACGGGCGGGAAGAGGCCCCTCTGCGGCCCGTGCGTCCTCGACGATACTCGGCATCGCCCAGTCGTCGTTCCTCGATTCGCGCGCCGATGGCTCGCCGATTTCCGCAACTCACTTCGGATGCGGGGGATTAGCGTGCTGCCGCGGACGATTGTCGTCGCGTACGACTTCTCCGAGGGTGGCCGTCGGGCGCTGGCCTGGGCGCGCACGCTGCACGCGCGCCTCCACGCTTCGGTGGTCGTGCTGCACGCGGACGCCGACCTGTGGTCCGAGAGCGTGCTGGGCGAAGACGCCCGCCGCTACGAGGGGCCGGACGCCCACGCGCGGCGGATGCGTTGGCTCGAGTCGGAGCTGCGCCGCGAGGTCGACGAGCACTTCGGGCCCGACTCGGAGTCCGTCCTGACCCACGTGCTCGCCGGGCGCCCCTCGGAGGTGCTCTGCGAGAAGGCGCTCGAGCTGGGGGCCGATCTGGTGGTGGTCGGCGCGTCGGGCAAGAGCGCCGTCGAGCGCATCCTGCTCGGCAGCACCGCCCACGCGCTGCTCCGCGACTGCCCCGTCGCCGTCATGACCGTTCCCTGAGGGAGCGCTTCGCGTCGAGCGCGCTTCGGCTCGCGTTGCTCCGGCTCGCTCCCTCCGGATCGCTCCGCTCGCTGCGCGGACGCTCGACACGACGAGCCCGCATCGCACCGGGCTCGCGTCGAGCGTGCTGCGCGGCGGCTGCGGCACTCGCCCTCGGCCTTCTTCGTGCGGCTCGGATTGTGGTACTTCATCGCGCTTCGACCGGAGGCGAGATGAGCGACGAAGGGTTGGAGACGTTGGGACCGCTGGCTGCGTTGGCCGGCGTGTGGGAGGGGACGCGAGGCGCCGACGTGGCACCGTCCGAGCCGGAGCGCGCGGTCGCGAAGAGCGACTACCGCGAGCGACTGGTGCTCGAGCCGATTGGGCGCGTCGACAACCACGAGCAGATCCTCTACGGCCTGCGCTACTCGACGAGGGCCTGGCGCATCGGCGCCAAGGACTCGTTCCACGAGGAGACCGGCTACTGGCTCTGGGACGCCGAGCGCGAGGTGGTGCTCCGCTGCTTCATCGTGCCGCGCGGGGTGAGCGTGGTCGCCGGCGGCAGCGCCAAGGCGGACGCGCGATTGTTCCAGCTCTCGGCCGAGGCCGGCTCCGACGTCTACGGCATCTGCTCCAACGCCTGGCTCGACGCGCAGTTCAAGACGCTGCGCTACACGCTCTCGGTCACGGTCCACGACGACGGCAGCTGGAGCTACGAAGAGGACACGGTCCTCCGCATCGCGGGGCAGGACGAGCTCTTCCACCACACCGACGCGAACACGCTGCGCCGGGTGGAGTAGACCGCCGTCAGGGGAGGGCCGTGGCGGCGGTGCCCAGCGCGAGCTCGTGCACGCGGTGGGCGTCGAAGCGGTCGCGCTCGACCTCGACGACGGCGTGCGAGCCGCCGCTGCGGATACGGAGCCTGGCGCGCTTCTCCTCGCCCCGCCACGGGATGACGCAGAGCCCGCCGGCGGTGTGATGGCGCCGCGCGCTCGTCGAACCGGAGGGGAACCAGGTCACCTCGACGTCGACGCAGGGGGGTGAGCCGGCGGGGCCGGCGACGCGCACCATCACCGGCGGCGGGGGCGGAGGCTCACCGAAGAGCTTCTTCCACAGGCGCACGGACGGTCAGTGGCTCGTGGCCGAGCGTGCGTTCAAACGGCGAAGCGACGACCCGATGCGCGCCGGATCGCCGCTCCGAGAAGGGCCGACGGGAGGGCTCGAGCCGGACCTTCAGCGCCGAGGACCCAGGATTGGCGCGTCGAGGACCCGAGGCTCGCCGTCGTAGCCCTCCTGCTCCACCCGGATGTGCGCCACCCGGCCCGACCGGAAGCCCTCCACCGGCGCGTCGACGAAGACGCTGATCGAGCGGTCCTCGAGCGAGCCGACCTCGACCTCCGGGCGGCCGACCTCGATGTCTAGACCCTCGGCGGGCACGCCCTCGATGTGGAAGGTGGCCGACTCCGGGCCCTTGTTGACGAGGTGCACGGAGAAGAGGTTTCGCACCGTCCCGTCGGTGATCACGAAGGGCGCGCCGCGCAGGCGCAGGACGTTGGCCTCGAAGGGTTCGTGGCTGCGGAACGCGAAGAACGCGCCGACGGCCCAGGCGAGCACCACCGCGCCGTACAGGAGCACGCGCGGGCGCAGGATCTTCCGCTTTCCGCCCTCGAGGCCGCTCTGCGAGTCGTAGCGGATGAGGCCGCGGGGCCGCTCGAGCTTGTCCATGACCTCGTCGCAGGCGTCGATGCACGCGGTGCAGCCGATGCACTCGAGCTGGAGGCCGTTGCGGATGTCGATGCCGGTCGGGCACACCGCCACGCAGCGCTTGCAGTCGACGCAGTCGCCCGCGTTCGGGTCGCCGCGCCTTGCCGCGGGGCTCACCCCGGCCGGCGTCGTAGCCGATGACCAGCGTCTCGCGGTCGGTCAGCACCGACTGCAGCCGCCCGTAGGGGCAGATGATCAGGCAGAGTCTGCTCCCGGAACCACGCGAAGTCGCCGTAGAGGATCACGCTCACCGCCGCCATCCAGATGAACGCGGTGGGGTGATCGGCCGGCGAGCGCTGCACCATCGTGAGCAGCGAGGGCATCGAGACGAAGAAGCTGAGGAAGATGTGCGCGACACCCGAGCGCGGCGACGATGAAGAGCGACGTGCTTGAGGGTCTTGCGCCACAGCTTGTCGAAGCTCATGGGCGCGGCGTTGCGGCGCATCCGCACGTTGCGCGGGCCTTCGACGAAGCGCTCGATGCGCCGGAAGACGCCTTCCATGAAGACGGTCTGCGGGCACGCCCAGCCGCACCACACGCGGCCGAGCAGGGTCGTCACGAGGATCAACGTGATCGCGATCCCCGTGAGCAGGAAGAAGACCAGCCAGAAGTCCTGCGCGTTGAAGGTTCCGCCAAAGAGGTAGAAGTGGCGCTCATCCACGTCCAGATAGACGGCGGGGTGGCCGCCCACCTGGACCCAGGGCAAGAGCGCCCAGATCGCGATCAGGGAGGCGAACACCGCGTAGCGGGCGCGCACGAAGCGACCCTTGACGTCTGCGGGGTGAACGTAGTTCCGCTGTCCGTCCGTGCGCAGCGAGCTCTGGGCTTCGACGACGGGGAGTTGGACTTTCTGGCCGGCCATGTCGGGATCCTCGGGTGAGGGAAGTCCCCCGGAACGAGCGAGTGATCTCAGGCGCCGCGGTCGGGCGTCGCCGTGTCGGTGCCACGCGCTTCGGGGGCGGTGGTGTCGGCCGCGGCCGGAGCCGGGGGCTCGTCCGCGGTGGGGGTGTCGGTCGCGGCCGGAGCCGGGGGCTCGTCCGCGGCGGGGGTGTCGGTGCGGCCGGAGCGGGGGGCTCGTCCGCGGCGGGGGCGTCGGGTGCGGCGTCCGGCACGTAGGGCTCACCCTGCGGCGGCCGGCCCTCCACGTCCGTGTCCCGTAGGGTCAAGACGTAGGCGACGACAGCCTGCACCGGGTGTGCGCCCAACACGGGCCCCCAGGCGGGCATACCCTTGGACTGCACGCCTTCGCGGACGGTCGCGTAGATCTGTCCTGGCGCGCCGCCGTGCAGCCACGCGTTGTCCGTCAGGTTCGGACCGATGACGCCCTGCGCGTGGTCGCCGTGACAGGCGACGCAGTTCGTCTCGAAGACCTCGCGGCCCTCCTGCACCGGTCGTCGAGTCCTGCGAGAGCATCACGAGCGTCTCCGGATCCACCTCGCCGCCCTGCGACGCGCGCTCCGCGAGCTCGGCCGCGAAGACCTCCGGCTGGTGCGGTGCCACCGCGTAGCTCTCGTAGTAGAACCAGTATCCGACGGCGAATACGATGGCTCCGTAGAAGGTCATCAGCCACCAGCGCGGAAGCTCGTTGTCCGCCTCTTCGATCCCGTCGTACTCGTGGATGATCTCGCCTTGGATCGCGTCGGTGCGTCGTGCTTCACCCATGGCACGCCTCCTTCTGATCGGGACTGGACACGTCCGAGGTCTCCTCGCCTTCGAGCGGCAGGTGGGCCAGTCGGTCCACGTGCGAGCGCTCGGTCTTGAATGCGCGGAGCACCGCCGCGACGAACACCACCGAGAACAGCAGCATCGCGATCAGCGGTCCCGACAGCGCGGGGTTGTTGCCGAAGAAGTCCCTGGCCATCTCGCTCATCATCGGGTCGCCTCCTCGTTGGCGGCGGGCGTCGTCGGGTTGGCGCGGCTGACCTGCACGGGCTCGCCGTGCTCTTCGTCGGTCGCCGGGTGCCAGTTCGGTTGGTTCTTGCCGAGGCGCTGCAGGTAGGCGACGAGCGCCACCAGCTCGCTGTCCTCGAGCGCAAGGTCGACCCCCTGGGGCGGGCCGTCGATCTCCACCTCGCGCTGCAGGTCGGCCGCGATGGTCTGCGCCTCGGCGCGTGCGTTCTGCTCGGCGTCACGCTCCTGGGCGTCGTCGTAGGGGACGCCCAGCATGCGCATCACCGAGATCTTCTGTTGGCTCTCGTCGTACGCGATCGGCGTCGTCCGGAGGTGCGTGTAGGGCGGCATGATCGAGCCGGGCGAGGTCGAGCGCGGGTCGAGCATGTGGTTGTAGTGCCAGACGTTCGGGTAGCGGCCGCCCTCCCGCGCGAGGTCCGGACCGGTCCGCTTGCTGCCCCACTGGAAGGGGTGATCCCAGACGCTGTCGTTCGCCGTCGAGACCGCGCCGTAGCGGGAGGCCTCCCACGTGAACGGCCGGATCATCTGCGAGTGACAGGTGTAGCAACCCTCGCTGACGTAGATGTCGCGGCCGTGGAGCTCGAGCGCCGTGTAGGGCTGCATCGGGCTGTGGGCGCGGGTGGCGGCGCCCGTCACGATGGTGGGCAGGATCTCCGCCACGCCGCCGATGAGCACGGCGATGGTGGTGAACACGGTGAAGACCAGCGCGCGGCCCTCGAGGAGGCTGTGCCAGTTCTGACTGCCCTCGGTGCGGCTCAGGCTGATGGCCATCGTGCCGAGCACGGCGACCACGAACGCGACGGTGACCAGCATCGTCGAGGCGAGCGCGTTGACCACCGCGACGACCCCCATCAGGCTACCGATCACCGTCACCAGGAGGACGGGGCGGCCGAAGACCACCTGCCGCCAGGGCACCTCGGGTGCGGCGTTCTCGACGACGACGTCCGTCTGGCCGTCGACCGCCTTCTGGCCCTTGACCGTCATGGCGAGGTTCCAGGCCATGACGAGGAAGCCCGTGAGGTAGAGCGAGCCGCCGATGAGACGCATCCAGTACATCAGGCGGATGGCGTCGACGGTCTCCACGAAGTTCGGGTACATCAAGCCGCCATCGGCGGTCTCGGCGCGCCACATCAGACCCTGCGTGACGCCGGAGACCCACATCGCGACCACGTAGAGGATGATCCCCAGCGTACCGATGTAGAAGTGCGCGTTGGCAGCGCTGCGGCTGTGAATCTTCGTGTTGTAGAGGCGGGGGACGAGATAATAGAACATCCCGGCGGCCATGAAGCCGTTCCAGCCCAGCGCGCCCGAGTGAACGTGGCCGATGATCCAGTCCGTGTAGTGCGCCAATGAGCTCACCGATCGGATGGAGAGGAGCGGCCCCTCGAAGGTCGCCATGCCGTAGAAGGTCACGCCGGCGGCGAGGAACTTGAGGACGGGGTCCTTGCGGAGCTTGTCCCACGCGCCACGGAGGGTCAGCAGGCCGTTGAGCATGCCTCCCCAGCTCGGCGCCCAGAGCATCAGGCTGAAGACCATGCCGAGCGTCTGCGCCCACTCGGGGAGCGCGGTGTTGAGCAGATGGTGCGGGCCGGCCCAGATGTAGAGGAAGACCAGCGCCCAGAAGTGGATGATCGAGAGCCGGTAGCTGAAGACCGGTCGCTCCGCCGCCTTCGGCAAGTAGTAGTACATGATGCCGAGGATCGGTGTGGTCAGGAAGAACGCGACCGCGTTGTGTCCATACCACCACTGAACCAGCGCATCCTGGACGCCGCCGAACACGGAGTAGCTGTGGAACATGCCCGCCGGGATCGCGAGGTTGTTCACCACGTAGAGCACCGTGATGGTCACGATCGTGGCGATGTAGAACCAGATCGCGACGTAGAGGTGCTTCTCGTTGCGCTTGGCCAGTGTCCAGAAGAAGTTGACACCGAAGACCACCCAGACGACCGCGACCATGATGTCGATCGGCCACTCGAGCTCTGCGTACTCCTTGCTCTGGGTGATGCCGAGCGGGAGCGTGATGGCGGCCGAGACGATGATCGCCTGCCAGCCCCAGAAGTGGAACTGGGCGAGGCGGTCACTTGCCACGCGCGTCTTCAAGAGCCGCTGCGTCGAGTGGTAGATGCCCGCGAAGAGCATGTTCCCGACGAACGCGAAGATGACCGCGTTCGTGTGCAGCGGACGGAGGCGACCGAAGGTCAGCCACGGCGGCAGGTTGGCCTGCCAGAACGCGAGCTGGAGGGCCACGACCACGCCCACGAGCATCCCCACGATGCCCCAGATCACCGAGGCAGCGATGAACTGCCTGGCGATTTTGTCGTTGTAGACGATGCGCTTCGTTTCCACCGTGACGCTCCTAGCTGTTCGAAGAGGTGAGCTCTTGGTCGGGCGCCGCCGCATCCTCGTGGATGTCCTCGTTCTCGAGGGGCAGCAGTGCGAGGCGGTCGGCGTGCTCGCCGGTGCCGCGGTCGACGGACCAGATGAAGAAGCCGACGCCGAGCGCGGCCAGGATCAAACTGACGAAGAGAGTGAGGATCAGGACTTCCACGGCTCGCTCCTTCCCAGTGCGAGAGTGGTATACGTCAGCGTGCTCAACGAGCTGAGGGGCATGAGCACGGCGGCGACCCACGGGGCCACCAGGCCGGCATATGCGAGCACGACTGCGGCAGCATTGTAGGCGACGGCGAATGCCAGATCCGCGCGAACGACGCGGCGGAGCTTCGCCGACGACTCCAGCAGCCTGCGGATGGGCGCCAAGCCCGGCGTGACGAAGTAGAAGTCGCTCCGGGCCGGCATGAAGGGCCGGTCGACGGCCGGCGTGCCGGCTGCCAGCGCGGCGTCGGCGGCGAAGCTGTCGTTGATTCCGTCGCCGACGAAGAGGGTCTCGTCCGCTCCGTGGGCGCGGAGCCAAGCGGCTTTGTCGCGGGCGCTCTGTCCTCCCACGCCGCGCGCCGGTGGGACGCCGAGCTCGGCCGCGAGCGCTTCGACCTTCGCCGGGGCGTCGCCGCTGAGGATCCACGTCTCGAGATCGGCACGCGCCAGCGCGGCCAGCTCCGCCTTCGCGTCGGCGCGAACGGCCTCGCGCGTCGCCAGCGCCGCCAGGGGGCGCCCATCCTTCGCGAACACCAGGTCGGCGCCCTCGAGGTGCGCGCTCGGTGCGGCCCAGTCGGGGCGCCCCAGCCGGTAGAGGTGCCCGCCGAGCTGCGCGCTCAGCCCGCAGCTCGTCTCCTCGTGGACCACCACGCTCGGGTCCAGCGTTCCGTTTCCGAGCGCGGCCAGTACGGCGGCGCTCTTCGGGTGCGTGCTGCGGGCCGCGAGGTCGTAGAGCGCCGCGCGGTCGTCGGGCTCCAGGGCGTCGAGCGCCGAGGCGTCGACCAGCTCCGGAGCGCCGGTCGTCAGCGTGCCGGTCTTGTCGAAGACCACGCGGCGTACCGCCGGCGCGCGCTCGAGGAGCGAGCCGCGGCGGACGAAGAGGCCCGTGCGCCGCAGCGCGGCCTGCACCAGCTCGCGGGCGAGGGGGACGGCGATGCCGAACGCGCAGGGGCAGGTGACCACCAAGACGGCGGTGGTCACGGCGAGCGCCCGCTGCGGGTCGCCGTCGATGGCCATCCAGAGCACGAAGGCGCCCGCGGCCGCCACCAGGACGCCGAGCACGTAGAAGCGCGCCACGCGGTCCCAGAAGCGGGCGGCCGGTCCCTCCTCGTCTTTCAGCGGAGGTGCCGCGAGCAGCTCGACGAGCGCGGAGTCGGCGAAGTCGGTCCGGCACTCGGCCTGGACGGCGTTCGTTCCGGCGTGGAAGGCACCCGCAGGCGCGATGTCGCCGGCGGCGAACGCGCGGGGCTCGCTCTCGCCGTTGATCCAGTCGAGACGGAGCCGAGCCGGTGCGGCCAGCGTCGCGTCCACCGGCACGAGATCGCCGGGGGCCAGCAGGAGCCTATCGCCCCCGTGAAGCTCCACGCAGCGGGTCAGGGCGGCCGTGTCGCCCTCGACGCGGCGGGTCCACAGGCCCTCGACTTCGTCGCTCGCCAGCAGCCGGTCGCGGTTGTCGGCGACCACCCGCTCCTGCAGCCAGCGGCCGACCAGCATCAGCGCGACGAAGATGGCCAGCGTGTCGAAGTACTCGGCGCCGCTCCGCGTGAAGAAGCTCCAGGTCGATCCGGCAAAGGCGAGCACGATGCCGAGCGCGATCGGAAGGTCGAGGTGCAAGAGCCCGCGGCGGGCGCTCTGCCAGGCGGCGCGGATGAACACGCTGCCTCCGATCAGCACGGTGGCCGCGGCGAGCGCGAAGGAAAGCTGCCGCACCAGCTCGTAGACGGGGCCCTCGGAGAGGCCGAGGTAGACCGCCAGCGCGAGCACCATCGTGTTCATCGCCAGCGCGACCGAGATGCCCATCCGCAGGGTGAGATCGTCGGCGCGGCGGCTGCGCTCCTTCAGCGCCGGGCCGAGCGAGTAGCCCAGCGCCTCGACGTCGGCGACCCAGTCGGCGAGGGGGAAACCCTTTTCGACCGTCAGCTCGATGCGGCCGCGGCTCGGGTTCACCACGCAGGCGCGGCCGTGGGGGCGGCGCCGGAAGAGCTCGTCGATCACCCACACGCAGGCGGCGCAGTGCAGCCCGCCGACGTCCACCGCGACGCGATGCAGCCCGCTGGCCGCCTCGATCCCGGCGACCAGAGGCTCCAACCAAGCCCGATCGCGCGGCCCGTGGCCGGCGGGGACGGGGACGCCGCGCTCACCGCGCAGGTCGTAGTAGCGGTCGAGTCCGGCGCTCTGGATCAGGTGGTGAACGCGCTCGCAGCCACGGCAGCAGTAGCGGTCGACTGCGCCGGCGCCGAGGACGGTGCCGCAGTGCGCACATCGGCTGAGCGGGAGCTCGCAAGCGGTCGTGTGGAGGGCGGCCATGGTGTGGAGGGGCGCGCGCGAAAGAGGCGCGCGGCGGCGTCCCTGTGCACGGGGTGGGCCAGCCCTCGGAGAGCCCCGTACATCGAGCTTTCGTGCACGCTCGACGCAGCCGCTGCGCCCGAACGCATTCGTTGCGCGGACAGGGTTGGGTCGCGCCCGGTGGACCTTGTCGGTTCCGCCACGGCGCTCATCCAATGTCCACAACGGCTAGATGTCCTCGACGGAGATCGCAACGCGATCTTGCCGGCTCTCGACGCCGATCTCGGGCGTGAGCCCCCTCGAAAATGCCCTGCATTCTCCCGGGGGCGCGCACCCAATCTCGACGCCGATCGCTCGACCATCCCGGTCGCGGCTTCCGCCTCGGACATCTCGGCCAGCGGAGGTGATCGGATGGGGGGTAGGCATTCCCACGTGTTCGGGGCTGCTCTCGTCCTGGTGCTGGGCTCCTGCGGCCAGGCACCGGCGAATGGGTTCGTCCTCGAGAAGCTCGCGTTCGCCGAGGCGCAGGGCGACATCCAGTCGGGACCGACCCGGGTCATGGTCGCGCTCTTTCCGGACTGGGGGGAGCGGATGGCGAAGCTGGTGGAGCTGAGACCCTCGTTCCGCCTCGACGACGACGAGCGCATCGCCACGCGCGTGCTCAACCCGGGCTTCGACGTCATCGACACCGACACCGGCTGCTCGGGGCGGCTCACCATCGCGCTGGCGAGCGCCGAGATCCGCTTCGACGAGCACACGCTCTTCGCGGATCAAGACGGCTCGCGCATCTCCTGCACCGACTTCGTCACCGACATCGAGACCTTCGTCGCGCTCGGGCAAGAGCCGCAGATCACCGCCACGCGACGGCCTCGCTCCACACCTCAGGATCCCCGCGACCCCGGCTTTCTGGCGGACGCCATCCAGCTCGACGACGAGGACGTGGACGGAGACCAGCGGCCCCAGATCGAGCTCAACGTGAGCGCGGCCAACCTCGCGACCTGCGCCGACATGAGCCTGCCGCCATCGGGGTGCGCCGGTGCGTTCCGGATCTTCGACCTCCTGGTTCCGGTGGCCCACGACCGGACGGACATCCACCGCTCCGATCCGGAGCCGCGGCTCGAGGTGCGCTTCGACGGGATCGTCCAGCGAGCCGACGGAAAGGAGCACGAGGTGCGGCTCAACACGGGCGCCGTGGTGCGGATGGTGGAAGGCAGTCAGCTCATGTGGGGGAGCGCGCCGCCGAGCGAGCTCTTCACGTCGCTCTCGGACGTGCAGGACGGGGTCGAGGGTGGCCGCGAGGTGGAAGCGCACGGGCGAGCGGCGGTGATCTCGACCGACCCGCTGGTCCTCTGGGTGAACGAGATCGAGTTCGAGATCGAGCGTGACCTGCCGCCGACCCGGTTCCAGGCGCTGGTGTCGCTCGAGGGCGCGGTGGTCGACACGGACACGACCGACTCCTACGTCGATCTCCCCTTTCGAGACGCGCCTCCGCGTGACCGAGGCGTCGACGGTGGAAGGGACCTTCCCGACGGTCCCCGCCGTGGGCTCGGCGATGTTCTCCGGTCGCCACGTCCGCGCGAGCGCGCGGGTGGTGGTGGAGGAGTTCGACAAGCCGGTGCTGGTCACGCGGGCGGACCGGGTCACCTTCATCACCGACGAGCGGGAATGATGCCGCGCGCGGGCCGTCCGTGCGGGACCGCGAAGGGGAGAAGGGTGCGACCCCCGCGGATCCGTCAGCGCTCGGGGCGCACGCAGAGGACTGGGACCGGGCTGCGCCGCAGCGTGCGCTCGGCGACGCTTCCGAGGACGAGGTGAGCGAGCCCGGTGCGACCGCGGGTCCCCATGATCACGAGGTCGGTCGAGAGATGCTCGGTGGCGAGCGCCAGCGTGTCGGCGGGTGCGCCGAGCGCCACCTTCACCTCCACCTCTTCGCCGAGCTCGTCGGCCACCAGCCGGGTCAGCTCGGCCGCATGCTCGCGCCCCGCGGCGGACGCGGCCGCTTCCTTCATCCGGAGCGGGTCCGCCGGGTCGGGGGCGGCGGAGGTCAGCATCTCGGGCACGACGTGCAGCGGAACGAGCTGCGCTTCGCAGACGCCGGCGAGCTCGTGGGCGACTCGAAGGGCTGCGCGTGAGGTCGCCGAGAAGTCCACCGCCACCAGCCAGCGTCCGCCGTGCACACGATCGGGGCCGGAGCCCTCGCGCGGCCCGACCAGCACGGGGCAGGGCGCGTGGCGGACCACCCAATCGGCCGTGGTGCCGAGGACGTGCTCGGTGAGCTCGCCTCGCCTCAGGGCCAGCGGGCCGCGCGCGCCGTGCGGCCCGACCACCACCAGCGAGGCGCCCACGCGGGTCGCGCACTCGATGATCTGCTCCCAGGGCCGGCCCTCGAGGAGCTCGGCCTCGACCTGCGCGCCGGACGCTTCGACGCGGGCGCGCTCTTTCTCCAGCGCGGCCGCGGAGGCTTCGATGCGGGTCTTCAGGCGCTCGCGCAGGACGCGATCGGCCTCGCTGACGAGATCCTCCGGGAGCACGTCGGGCCCCGGCGGGCCCACGTGGACGATGCGGAGCACCCTCCCTGTGGCTCGGGCCATGCGCGCGGCCAGGTCCACGGCGCGGGCACCGGTGGTGCCCAGGTCGGTTGCACAGACGATCGGTCCCCGCTCGCTCATCGCGCCTCCTGCCAGTCCCGGCCCGAACTCCGTTCCGGGTATCGTGCAAGTAGCACGAACCCTCCACTTCGTTCTCGCCTCGGCGTACCGAACGCCCGAAGTCCCCGCACCGGCGTCCCTGCGAAACCGGAACGGACTTCGGGCCTTCGGTACCGTCGATGCATGCCTACCAGGGTCCGTGCCAACGCGCACACCCTGGCGCAGTTCGTGCCCCACAGCGGCCGAGACGCCGCTATTCTCGCTTCCCCGCGCAGCATGTGCGCCGCGGCGCAGCTCGTTCGCCGGAGCCCGCCATGTCCATCCGTTCCATTCTCTGTCCCGTCGACTTCTCGCCCACCTCCGAGGACGCCCTCCGCTACGCGGTATCGCTGGCTTCTCAGCTCGACGCCGGCGAAGTGCACCTCTTGCACGTGCACCAGACGCCGGCCGTCGTCCTCCCGGATGGTTCCACGGTGGTCGCCACCGGGTTGCCGGACATTCGGCAGCACGCGTCGCGCGAGCTGGAGTCGCTCGCCAAGCGCTACAGCGCGCACGGCACGGCCGTGGTCCCGCACCTCGCCGAGGGGCTCCCCTACCGGGTCATCGCGGAGGAGGCAGAGGCGCTCGGCGTGGATCTCGTCGTGATCGGCACCCACGGCCGCACGGGCGTCAAGCACGCCCTCCTCGGCTCGGTGGCGGAGCGTGTGATCCGCATCAGCCCGGTGCCCGTCTGCACCGTGCGCGGCTGAGCCGCGACCCTCGCGCTCGTCGCATGGCGCCGCCACGGCGCGGCTCGGGAGCGTTGCAGGCGCGGCCGCGGGCAGGCGTCGTCCGGACTCGTTCGAGAGCCGCGGGCGCCGGCCGCGGCTGGCCGTTTCGACGGCGCGATCGACGAGTGCCGTCGTTACCCTTGCGGCCGCGGAGCGCTCAGCTCTCGGGTCGCAGCTTCTCGAACCCGCTGATGAGGTGGAGATCGCGCTGCGGGAAGGGGATCGAGATGTCGTGCTTGCGGAAGGCCGCGTCGATGGCGAAGCGCAGGTCGCTGGCCACCTGCGGTTGGACCTCGGGGTTGTCCAGCCAGACCGCCAGCTCGAAGTCGAGGGAGCTGTCGCCGAAGTCGGTGAAGTAGACGACGGGCTTGGGGTCCTTGCGCACGCGGCCGTCCTTCGTGGCGACCTCGAGCAGCACGCGCCGCACC
Organism: uncultured Pseudomonadota bacterium; assembly: GCA_963832725.1. GTDB lineage: Bacteria > Myxococcota_A > Polyangia > Polyangiales > Sandaracinaceae > JAEZBP01. The sequence goes on along the minus strand of CAWHVG010000001.1, from coordinate 691,420 downwards.
AGCTGCGTGTCCGAACCGTAGGCGACGCCGACGCCGATCCGGATGCGGTTGGTGGTCGTGGGGGCGCTCAGGTTGATCACGTCCTCGGTGATCAGCTTGCTGTTCGGCACGAGGACCGAGATCCCGTCGCGGGTCAGCACGCGCGTCGCGCGCATCTCGATGTCGATCACCGAGCCTTCCGTGCCGCCCAATCGGACGAAATCACCCTTCTGGACCGGCCGTTCGAGCAGGAGGATCACGCCGCTCACGAAGTTCTGCGTGATGTTCTGGAGGCCGAAGCCGATGCCGACCGAGACGACGGCACCGAGGGCCGTCAGGGCCGTGAGCGAGACGCCGACGTTCTCCAGCCCGAGTAGGATCCCCGACGCGACCACCACGTACTGCACGATGCGCCCGATGGCGTAGGCCGCGCCCTCGCTCGCCTTCGTCCGCCGGGCCAAGAGCCGGGTGATCAGTACCCGGATCCCGCGCCCGAGAAGCATCACCACGATGACCGTGATGACGAAGCCCCCTAGCGAGAGCGGGGTGACCGCCGTCGAGCCGAAATGGAAGAGCTCGGTCCGAAGGTGATGCTCCAGCCAGTCCATGAACGGATCGATGATGGCGACTTCAGGCATCAGACCCAAGAAAACGACTGCATTGGGCGGCGCAAGAGCGAGCCTTCAGTCCGAAAGCCCTTCGAGCCTGTCCTCGGCCCGCTGGGCGGCCTCGGGATCCCGGGCGCGGATGGTGTCGGCGTAGCGCCGGTACATGGCGATGGCGTCCTGGTCCCGGTTCATCTGCTCGTAGCAGTAGGCCAGGTCGAACATGGCGCCGGTGTCGTTCGGTGCGCCTTCGAGAGCGGTCTCGTAGTGCTGCGCGGCCTCCGCCCACCGCTCCTGCCGCCGGTAGATGGTGGCCAGGTTGCGGTTGAAGCGAGGCTCGTCGGGGCTGCGGGCGAGCGCGGCCTGCAGCGCCTCGATGGCCTCCTGCGCTCGGCCCGCGCGCCGGAGCGCGACGGCGAGGTTGTTGAGCAGGTTCGGGTCGTCCTGCACGTGCTCGAGGCCGGTCTGGTAGGCGACGATGGCCTCTTCGTCGCGGTGGAGCTGGCCCAGGCAGGCGCCGAGGTTGCCCCAACTCGAGGTGTCCCGGGCGTCGAGGCGGGTGGCCCGCTGCAGCTCCGGCACGGCCTCGTCGCAGCGGTGGAGCCGCGCCAAGACGGCACCGACCATGGCGTGGCCATTGGCGTGGTCGGGCTCGAGCTCGGTCACCCGGCGAAAGGCCGTGAGCGCCTCTTCGAGGTGGCCGGCGCGGCGCTGGAGCGCGCCGATGGTGAAGTAGGCCGCCGCGAAGTCCGGCCGCATGCGCGCGGCCTCCTGCGCTGCGTGGAGCGCCTTCTCCATGCGCCCGGCGCGCTTGTGCTGAAGGGCGATGCGGTACTGGGCCGCGGCTTCTTCGCGCTGCGCCTCGGTGGGCGCGATGCTCGCGCCGAGCGCGATCGACAGGGTGGTGGCGGCGAGGAGCCAGCGAAGCCTCATGCGTTCCTCCGGGAAGGGTCCGACGTCGCCGGGCCGCTGCGCATTCTCCCAGCTCGAGGACGGTGCGTCGACCGGAGCGGCCCCGAGCCGAAAGATGGATTGCCCTGGCGCCGCCGGCTACGCTGAGCCGGTGGGCTCGCTGTCTCGGGTGCTCCTCGCCGCCAGCCTCCTCGCAGGATGCGGAAGCGAGGTGCCCGCCCGGCGCCTGCCGCCACCGACGCCGGTTGCGCCGGCTGCGAAGGAGCCCGGTCACGCCCGGACCTTCCGGGTGGCCGTCATCAGCGACATGAACGGCGGCTACGGGTCGCGCGCGTATGGCGAAGCGGTGCACGGCGCCGTGGCGCGGATCGTGGGCCTCTCGCCCGATCTGGTCCTCTCCACCGGGGACATGGTCGCGGGCCAGCGGGCCGGGCTCGACTACCCCGGGATGTGGGAGAGCTTCCACGCGGCCGTCAGCGATCGCTTGGCGACGGCGGGCATCCCCTTCGCGGTCAGCCCCGGCAACCACGACGCGTCGGCGTATCCCCGCTTCGCCCGAGAGCGGGCGATTTACGTCGACGAGTGGACGCGCCGGCGCCCGGAGCTGACGTTCCAGGACGAGTCGCGCTACCCGCTGCGCTACAGCTTCGTCCTCGGGCCGGCGCTCTTCATCGCGCTCGACGCGACCACCGTGGGCCCGCTCGACGGCGAGCAGATGGAGTGGCTCGACCGGCAGCTCGAGATCGGCGCGGACCAGCCGGTCAAGATCGTCTTCGGTCACGTGCCTCTCTATCCGATCGCCGAGGGCCGGCGCACCGAGTTCATCGGCGACCCGTTGCTGGAGGAGATGCTGATCCGCCATGGGGTCTCGCTCCTCGTCACCGGTCACCACCACGCCTACTACCCGGGCCGGCGAGGTCCACTGCGGATGGTGGCCACGGCCTGTCTCGGCGGGGGCGCGCGACCGCTGATCGGTTCGCGGGAGGTCTCGGCCCGCAGCCTGCTGCTCTTCGAGGTGAGCCCGGACGGAGTGCGCTCGCTCGACGCCTTCACCGGGCCGCGGCTCGCGTCGCCCATCGAGCGTGCGACGCTGCCCGAGGAGGTCGGCCTGCCGGGCATGCGCATCCGCCGCGACGATCTCGCGCCGCTGCCCGCGACGCTGCGCTGATCGTTCCTCGCCGTCGCCTCGAGGTCGGTCGCCGATCGGATCGAGCCTCGCGATCGAGTGAGTCCGGCGGCGGGGCGCCCGTCGCGGATCGACCCTGATCGGCAGCGGCGCAGCGGCAGAGGGAGAACGCGCGCCGGACGTTCAGCCCGACAGGTCGGCTTCCGGCCAGGTGCGCGCGAGCCAGCGGAGGGGCTTCTCCTCGTCCTCGGTCACGCGGTCCGAGACCGCGAGGCCGACCAGCTTGCGCAGGATCACCGTCTGCGCCTCCTTGCGGGTGATCGTCGCCGCGTGCTCCTTGAGGAGCTTCAGGGACTCGAAGCGCGTCTTCGCGGCCTCGATGGCCGTGTCGAAGCGGTCCTCGCCCATCTCCTCGCGCAGCGCCGCGATCTCGCGCTGCTCCTCGGGCGAGTAATCACCGTCCGCTTTCACCACGGCGCGCATCAGGCCGAGGAGGGCCAGGTCTTCGTCGGGAGTGAAGTCCGAAAGGCTCATGGCGCGCACGCTACTGGGTTCGCTACCGGAATTCCACGGGATCGAAGCCTCTGCCGTCGCGGAACGCCACACCGCCCGGCTCGACCGCGCCGGGCCGGTCGCGCCGCCGTCCTCCACGGCGCGCGTTCGCCGTGTGCCGCTCGTCTGCGCCCACGTCGGTCGCGCCCTATACTCCCGCGGCCCATGGGTCCCCACGAACGGCCGCTCGAGGTTCACGTCCACGAGCGCGACGACCACCGGATCGAGCGCATCCTCGATCTGATCGACGAGGCGGCGCGCCCGCGCCCGCTGCCCGAGGTCCTCGGCGTCCTCTGCGCCGAGGTGGCGGCGATCGTCGACGCGCCGATCGCCAGCATCTACGTCCGCGAGCCGCCGCCCGACGACCACGAGTTGGTCATCCGCGCCAACGTGGGCTTTCCGGGCGGCGCCATCGACCGCGTGCGTCTGGCCGTCGGCGAGGGGATCACCGGTTTCGCCGCCGAGTGCATGCGCCCCGTGACCGTGCACGCGGCCGCCGAGGACGCGCGCTACAAGCCGGTGCCTGGCCTCGGCGAGGAGGCGTTCCCCATCTTCCTGGCCCTGCCGATTCTGGTCGGCCGGCGCGCCGAGGCGGTGCTCGTCCTCCAACGCAAGCTCGGGCTGTCCTTCGGGGACGACGAGGTCGTCCTGGCCACCGCGCTCTCGACCAGCTTCGCCTATGCGCTCGAGCGCTCCCGTGCCCGCCGCGAGGAAGAAGAGGAGGACGCGCCGCGGAAGGCTCACCTGTCCGGCCGACCGCTGGGCGGTGGGGCCTCGCTCGGCCGCGCCGAGACCTCGCCCACCTTCGAAGGCCTCGCCGCGCTGGCCCGGGCGCGCGGCCTGGCGGAGCTGCCCGGTCCCGAGGAGCGCGTGCGGCGCCTCAGCGGAGCGCTGGAGCAGGTCGCGCGCGAGCTCAACCGCGCCCGGCGCGAGCTCGAGCACCGCCTGGCGCCGGAGACGGTGGAGCGCTGCGCGTCGCTCTTCCTGCTCTGGGAAGACCAGCGCTTCCGCGCGCTGCTCGAGGAGCACGCCACGCGGGAGGCCAACCCGGTACACGCGCTGCGCGACGTGGCGCGGGTCTATGCGCGCGCTCCCTACGACGCGCCGGTGGTCGACGCCTCTTCGATGGAGCGCTCGGTCGAGGCCGAGGCGCTCTGCTTGCAGATCGCGGCCCGGCTGCTGGACGAGCGGATCCCTTCGCAGGGCGCCGCGCTCCTGATGACCGACCAGCTGGCAGCGATTGTGGCCGTGATCGCCGTCGCCCACCGGGCCTCGTCGGTCGCTCTCTCGGGGCGCGTTGCCGAGAGCGCGCTCGGCGTCGCCGTGGCCCGCGCCGGCGGGCTGCCGGTGGTCAGCGAGGTCGGCGGCCTCTTCGCGTGGGCCCGGGTCGGCGACCGCATCATCGTCGACGGCGACGCCGGAGTCGTCCGCGTGAACCCGAGCGCGGCGACCGTCGCCCACTTCCGGAGGAGTCGCGGATGACGATGCTGTGGATTGTGCTCTCCGTCGTCGGGGTGCTGCTCGCGGGCCTCGTCGCGAGCTGGCTGCACTACCGCTACTGGGTGGGGCGCTTCACGCTCGAGCTCGACTACGAGCTCGAGGAGCGCATCCCGACCGAGGATGGCTCGGCCATCGAGCTCAGGCGCGTGCCGGCCGACGAGCGCTCGGGGCCGCCCATCCTGCTCGTGCACGGGTTGGCGCTGAACCACCGCAACAACGACATGCGCGAGGACCTCTCGCTCGGCCGGCATCTCGCGCGCGCCGGGCGCGACGTCTGGCTGCTCACGCTGCGGAGCGGTCGCGACGACCTCTCCTGGTCCGAGGAGCGTCGCAGCACCTACGAGCGCATGGCGCGCTTCGACGTGCCCCTCGGCGTCCGCGCCGTGCTGGAACGGACCGGCGCCGACGCGCTCGACTACGTCGGCTTCTCCATGGGCGGGATGCTCCTCTACGCGGCGCTCGGCCGGACCCTCGATCCGAGCGCGCTGAGGAAAGTGGTGATCATCGGCTCGCCGGCGCGGATCGAGCCTCCGCTGGCCATGCTCTCGATGGCGGCGCGTCTGATCCCGCACTGGATCGTGCCTACGCTGCGTCTCCGGCTGACGTCCCGGATGTTCGCGTTCGCCGCCGAGTGGTTCGCCACGCCGGTCCACCGCTGGGTCTACAACCCCGACAACGTCGAGCGCGGGCTCGCGTCGCAGGCGCTGGTGAACGGCTTCGTGAACATCCCCGGCAAGCTGGCCGCCGAGTTCGTGCGCTGGGCGAGCGAGGGCGGCAACGTCTGCTTCGACGGCGCGCCGGTGACCGAGGGACTTCGGAAGGTGGACCGGCCGGTCCTCTTCGTCGCGGGCGCGGCCGACCGGCTTGCGCCCCCTTCCGCCGTGCGCGCGGCGTACGACGCGTGGGGCGCGGATTGCGGCGCCGAGGTCGACAAGGCCATGCGCGTCGTGGGCGTGGAGCAGGGCGCGGTCGACGACTACGGCCACGGCGACCTCGCGATTGGTCGCTTCGCCGAGCACGACGTCTTCGAGCCCGTGGCCGAGTTCCTCGACGAGGGATCCGGCGCGTCGCCCCGCGTCCTGCACTGAGCAGCTCGCACCACGCGGCTCGCGGCGACGGGTACTGCCGCGGATGGCCAAGATCGGCTAGGGTTGCGCCCCGATGCCTCCGCCCGATTTCTCGCCGGGGTCGATCTTCGCCCACGACTACAAGATCGTCCGCTTCCTCGCGGCGGGGGGCATGGGCTCCGTCTACGTGGTCGAGCAGCTCAGCACGTCGAAGGAGCGGGCGCTCAAGGTCATGCACCCGTCCATGTCGGGCGACCCGAAGCACCGCACGCGCTTCGCGTCCGAGGCCCGGCTCGCGGGCCGGATTGACAGCGATCACGTGGTCGAGGTCGTCGCCGCCGGAATAGACGACGTCTCGGGCATCCCGTGGCTGGTCATGGAGCTCTTGCGCGGGGCGACGCTGGAGCACCTCGTCGAGCAGAAGGGCCCGCTGCCGCTCTGGGAGGCGCGCGAGCTCGGGCGTCAGCTCCGCCACGTGCTCAAGCGGGCGCACCAACAGTCGATTGTTCATCGCGATTCTCAAGCCCGAGAACATCTTCATCGCCCAGCCGCGGCGGGTCGACGTGTCGTTCACCGCCAAGGTGCTCGACTTCGGCATCGCGAAGTGGGTGCAGGAGATCCAGAGCTCCGGGAAGAACTCGCAGATCATCGGCTCGCCGCTCTGGATGGCGCCCGAGCAGCTCGAGCCCGGCACCATCATCGGCCCGGCCACCGACGTGTGGGCGCTGGGCTTGATCTTCTTCTACGTCTTCACCGGCAAGAGCTACTGGGTCGCCGCCAACGCGGAGTCCTCGAGCGTGACCGCCGTCCTCCTCGAGGTGGCCGTGCACCCGATGCCGCCGCCCTCGGAGCGCGCCGCGGAGCTCGGCTGCCGTGAGGGCTGCATCCCGCCCGGCTTCGACGAGTGGTTCGCCCGCGCCTGTGCCCGCGCGGCCGGCTCGCGCTTCCAGGACGGCGAGGAGGCCATGGCCTCGCTGGTCGCGGTCCTGGGTGCCGTCACCGTGCCCGGCGTCGAGCGCAACACGCCGATCCTCCACACCATCGCGGCGCCTCGCTCGGACATCAAGAGCGTCTCCGGCGACCTGGCGTCGGCGCTCGCCGGCATCGGCGGTGGCGACACCGACGACGCGGAGATGGCGCTCCGGCTGGCCAAGGTGTTCGAGCTGAGCGACGCCGAGCACGAGCGCGCCGTCGAGGCCTACCAGCGGGTCCTCTCGCTCCAACCGGAGTCGGCCGACGCGCTGCGCGGGCTCGCTTCGCTCTACCGCAAGCACGAGCGCTGGACCGAGCTCTGCGCGACGCTCTCGGCTCTGGCCGAGCTGCCGACCACCGACGCGGAGGAGGCGGTCCGCTGCCTGGCGGAGGTCGCCACCATCCGGGACGACGAGCTGGGTGATGCGCGTGGCGCCGAAGACACGCTGGCCCGCGCCGTCGAGCTCAGCCCGAGCTCGCCCGCGACCCACGAAGCATATGCGCATTTCCTGGTGCGCGCGGGGCGTACCGAGGAGGCCGTGGCCGGGCTGATTGAGGCGGCAGAGGCGGGCGCGCTCGAGGCGCCGGCGCGCGGACCGCTCCTGATGCGCGCCGCCGAGCTCGCGCAGGCGGTCCCGGAGCTCGCCGAGCAGGCGGTGCGGGCGCTGGAGGCCGCTGTGGCGCTCACGCCCGACGCGGTCGAGCCGCGGGCGCGCCTGGCGGCCGTGCGCGCGGAGCGCGGGGACGATCCCGACAGCGCGATGGACGGCTGGCGGCGCGTGCTGCGCGCCGATCTCAAGCACTCGCGCGCCTGGGAGGAGCTCTTCGCGCTCCATCGGGACCGGGGCGAGCTCGACGCGGCGTGGTGCGTCGCCGACACGGCCATCGGCGTCCTCGGCGAGGACAACGTCGACGAGCCGACGCGGGACTTTCACACCGAGCACTACTTCGAGGCGACGAGCACGCGCCCGGAGCGGCTCGACGAGGAGGCCTTCTGGCGGCTCGCCCACCCCGATCTGCTCCCGCAGGTGAGCCGCAGCTTCGCCGTGCTGGTCCCCTCGCTGTCCGCGGCCTGCCCGACCCCGGAGGAGAGCGGGCTCTCGGTGGCGGAGCTGGTCGATCCTTCCACGAGCTCCCGCAAGCTGCTCCGCGCGGCGATGCCGCTCTACCGGGTGCTGCTGCCGGCGGGGGCGTGCCTCGACGTGCCCTCCATGCCCAGCCTCTACTTCCGGGAGGGCGAGCCGATCGGCCTCCGGCACGTCGCGTCGCGGCCGCCGGCGTCGGTGGCTGGCGAGACCACGCAGTCGAGCTGGGGCGAGGCGGAGCTCGGCTATCTGTGTGCGAGCCACATGGCCTTCTACCGCCCGGAGCTCCACGCGCGGGTGCTGCTCGCGACGCCGGAGGAGCGCGAGGCGACGTGGGGGCGGATCGTCAGCGGGGAAGGCCTGGACCCGGAGATGACGCGGCGGATGGCGCGGGTGTCTCCGGACGCGCCGGGCGCGGTGGAGCTCGACCGTTGGGTTCACGGCGCCGAATCTCACCGCGAGCCGCGTGGGGCTCCTCTTCGGCCGAGACCTCGAAGCCGCCCGCCGGGTGTTGACCGAGGTGGCCGGCCTGCCGGGCGGCCCGAGCGCATCGGAGCTCCTGCGCGACCTGGCCCTCTTCGCGATCTCGCCCCCGTACTTCGAGCTCCGCGGCCACCTTCGGGTCGCGCTCGGCACGGAATGAGCGGGCGGCCGGACAACACCCTTCACCGTGGCTCGGATGGTGGGCCGTGGTGCCCGCATCCGGTCGATCCGTTCGTTCGACCATTGCACCGGCACTGCTCCGCTACCATGCTGCCGCAGCCGGTGATATCTTCCCCGCCCGCGCACGAGGGGCCATGATTTTCGAGCAGAGCTACGAGTCGTTCCTCGCCGCGTGCCAGAACGTGACCCGGCGCAGGGAACAGTCGGCCAAGCACCTGATCGGTGGCTTCTTGCAGGAGGACGTCGGTCCCGATCTGCCCAACGAGGAGCTGATCGCGCACCTGATCGCCGAGCCCCTGCTCAAGCGGGTCGACCGGCGGCTGGTCGACGCGAAGAACATCTACCTGCAGAAGTTCGACATCTCGCAGATCGACCTCTTCTACATGATGACGGAGGGGTACCCGCAGGTCCCGACCGCCCACGCGATCGCGAACCAGTACCTGCACCACGCGCTGCGGCAGGAGCGCAAGGGCACCCTCTTCGAGATTGGCGCCGGACGGGGCGTGCAGGTGTCCAAGCTGGCCGAGCGGCTGGCGGCGGATCCCGGCAAGCTGGAGCGCTTCCGCGTGATCGCGCTCGACCCGGACGTGTCGAACCTGGCGGAGACCCGGCGGCGCCTGGCCGAGGTGGCGGAGCGCACGGGGCTCCCCATCGACGTGCACCCGCTCCACGCGCTGCTCGAGCACATCGGCGCCGGCGAGTACGAGGAGCTGCGGGAGGTCGCGGACGGCGGCCCGGTGGTCGTGAACTCGGCCTACACCTTCCACCACACCCTTCACACGCCGGGGGACGCCGAGGTGCGCACGCGCCTCCTCCGCAAGCTGAACGAAGAGTTCTGTCCGCGGCTCTTCACGCTGGTCGAGCCGAACGCCGATCACGACAACGAGCAGCTCGCGCGCCGCCTCCACGCCTGCTGGGAGCACTTCGGCACGGTCTTCGAGCTGATCGACGAGGCCGACATCTCAGCCGAGGCGCGCTTCTCCATCAAGGAGAAGTTCTTCGGGCGCGAGATCCGCGACATCTTCGGCACCAGCGACTCGTTCCGCTGCGAACGCCACGAGTCGACCGACTCCTGGCTGCTCCGCCTGGTCAAGGCCGGCTTCAACCCCTACGAGGAGCGGGTGTCGCTCGAGGCGGACCTCCCGGCGTACTGCGAGACCGTCGAAGCGGACGGACTCGTTCGTCTCGGCTATCGGGGGCTGCCCCTCATCTCGATCTTCGCGTATCGTGGTGGCCCCGTGCCGGGCGAGGCCTGAGCGATCCTCCGCCTCGACCCGCCTTCTCGACCCGCCTTCTCGACCCGCCTTCTCGACCCGCCTTCTCGACCCGTTGGTGCAGCCCGCCAGGTGACATGACGGACCGTTCTCCCATCGCCACGCCCGCCGATCCGAACGACGCCGACGAGATGCTCGTCCACGGCTCGCTGATGACGGGCTACGCGCAGGCCTGCAAGAACCTCAACATCGTCGCCGGCCACGACGCGACGCACTTCATCGAGGGGCTCCAGCTCAACGAGTGGTACCCGCTCAGCCAGTGGCGCGAGCTCGAGAAGCTGGTGGTCCACCACTACTCGAACGTCGACCCGATCATGGTGAAGGTCGGCATCGAGATGATGACCGGCTGGTACCACTTCGGGCCCGGCAAGGAGCTCATCCGGCGCGGCGCGGCGTTCCTGCACTTCCAGACGGGCAGCAACGGCTTCTCCAGCGTGGTGAAGGGCCCCGAGGATTGCGTGGGCGCGTTCGAGCTCGAGCTCTTCGATTGTCGGCGCGGCCAGGCCATCATCCACTCGACCACGCCCTTCAACCGCAAGATGGAGTGCGGCGTGCTGATCGGGGGCATGCTGGCGCCCGGCGACATCGACTACATCGACGTGCACAACGACGAGGACCCCGACCTCTTGATTGTGGAGTTCCATTGAGCACCGCGCCCGGCAGGCCGACGCTCGAAGAGGCGCTCGCGGCCAAGGACCCGTCCCAGCTCTCGCTTCTTTCGGAAGAGGACCGCGCGCGCCTCTACTGGAAGTTCCTGGGGCTCCAGAAGACGCTCGAGCGCGACAACGCGTTCTGGAGCTCGACGAACGAGAACCTGAAGGTCGCCTACGAGCGGCTGGACGAGAAGGAGCGCGAGCTCGCGGCGGCCTACAACATCATCCGCGACGACCTCGATGTCGCGGAGCAGGTCCAGCGCGCGCTGCTGCCGCGGATGTACGCCACGATGGCCGCCGAGCTCGACCTCGGCGTCTACCACAAGCAGCTGACCGAGGTCGGCGGCGACTACTACGACTTCTTCCGTACCCTCGACGATTGCTACGCCGTCGGCGTCTTCGACATCTCCGGCCACGGCGTGTCGTCGGCCCTCGTCATGAGCTACCTCAAGGCCCAGTTCATGACGATCATGGAGCGCCTCGACACGCCGCAGGGCATCGTCGAGTGGGTCAACAAGAGCTCGTTCGAGTTTTTGCGCGAGGTGCGCAAGTACGCGACGGTCAACTTCGTCACGTTCGAGGAGAACAAGCTGCGCTATGTGTGCGGCGGCGGCTTCGGCCTGCTCCTGCACGGTGACCAGAAGCACACCTTTCGCAAGCGCAACCACTTCCTCGGCTTGCGGCTCAAGCCCTACCACGAGGACGTGCTGCCCTTCGGCAAGGGTGATCTGCTCGCGCTCTATACGGACGGCATGGTCGAGGCGCAGGATCCGGTCGGCAACGACTACGCGGTCGCGCGCCTCAACCGGCTCATCGCCGACAACCGGGAGTTGCCGGCGCAGCAGATTGTCGACCTGGTCGTGCACGACTACGAGTCGTTCCGAGCCCAGGACTCCGACGACATCACGCTCCTCGTCATGAAGAAGACGCAGTGAGGCGGAGCGTGCGCTCTGGCAGTCCGTGGAAGAACCTCGCACCTCGGCTCTCGGATGGGATGCTGCGTCTGTCCGCCCGTCCCTCCTCACAAACGAAAAAGTGCATCCGCTCGTCGGTCCGAGCGCCCGGTCGAGATCCGTCGGGCCCGGTACTTCGACGGACTGCTGGAACTGAAGTGAGCTCGATGGGAGCACGCGAATGAACGAAGGCGCTCAGGATTGGTCGGCCGAGATCCTCGCGGAGTCCGAGCAGCTCGCGCGCACGCGGCTCTCCTCGTCCCTGCGGCTCGCCCCGGTCGGCAACGTGCTCGGGGACGTGGCGGGCGTGCTGGGAGAGCACGTGCTCACCCTCATGGGGATGTTCTACTCGCGGCCGCTCTCGCGGCGGGCGAACGTGGTCGTGACCGAGCTCGTGACCAACGTGCTGGAGAACATCGTCGACCCGGAGAGCGAGCTCCGCTTCGACATCGAGGTCGACGCGGAGAGGCTCGTGATTGAGGTCGAGAACCTCGTGACCGACGAACAGTTCGAGAACGTTCGGGCCCGCATCGATTACATCAACGCGGCGCCGGATGTCCGCGCGCTCCTCAAGCAGACCATCAAGGAGCGGCGGCCCAAGAGGCTGAAAGGAGGCCTCGGCTTCATGCGGCTCGTGTCCGAGAACAAATTCGAGCTCACCGTGGAGCGGCGCGACGGCTACATGACCATCCGTGCGGTGCACTGGGTGAAGGAGGCGCGATGAAGGTCCTCACCTACGGCGAGATCATGGATGGCGGCGCGAGTGTCTTTCACTCGGTCGCGACCCTGGACGGCAGCACCCTCACGCTGCGCTTCGAAGGGGTGATCCGCATCGACAACCCGTATCGGGCGCTCGAGGGGCACCTCGGGGAGCTGCGCGCGCGGCTCGAGGAGTCGAACGAGGCGGTGAAGGAGGTGGTGATCGACTTCGCCGACCTCCGCTTCTGCAACTCGAACGGCTTCTACATCATCATGGACATCGTGGAGACGGTCTACGACACGCTCTCCGCCCCGGTGACGGTGCGCCGCCTCGAGGACGACGACTGGCAGCAGGAGACGCTGCCGATCCTGCTGAACCTCGACGAAGAGCACATCAGCTCCCGCACGCAGCTCGTCGACGTCCGCGAGATTCTGAGCCTCCGCGTCGCTTCGGAGGCTCGCGTCGCGCTCGGGCGCTCCTCCGGCTCAGGGAGAGCGCGCGGCGCGCTCTGCCCCGGACCGGACACCGCGGGCACCGAGCTCCGCGCACGTCGCGCTTCATCCGGACCTCGAGCCATCGTCGCGAGCCTCGTTCCGTCCCCGGAGGAAGCCGGATCGGATCTCGGGCCGCGGGTCCTATGTCGTCCACGTGCGCGCGGTCGGCGGACCGGACAGGCGCGGAGCTTCCGGATGACGGACGAGCGCGAACACGTCGAGGACCTTCGAGGTGCGGGCCGGCTCGCGGTCGACGCGACGAAGGGGATTATCGATTCTCGTGCGGGCGATGCACGAGACGATTGGTGGCGGCCCAGGCATCCTCGGGCGGCCTCTCGAGGGGGCGACGCGTCTCGTGACGAAGCCGATCTACGGGGGCATTCGCGCCGTGACGGACGTCGTCGGGGCGAGCGTCGACGGGGCGCTCGCGCAGCTCGGACCCCTGCTCGGCGAGAGCGCGCCCGGGCCGGAGCGCGAGCTGGTCCTGGCGGTGCTGAACGGCGTGCTCGGCGACTATCTCAGCACGACCGACAATCCGCTCGCCGTCGAGATGCGGCTCCGATCCGGCGGACGGGCGTTGACGATTCGGGCGGACGCTCTTCGCGCCGCGTTCCCAGAGAGCGCCGAGCGCCTCCTCGTCCTGGTCCACGGATCCTGCATGAGCGATCGCCAGTGGGCGCGGAAGGGGCACGATCACGGTGCGTCGCTGGCACGCGCGCTCGGATGCTCGCCGCTCTATCTGAACTACAACAGCGGCCTGCACATCTCGACGAACGGTCGCTCCTTCGCGACCCTGCTCGAGGAGCTCCTGGAGGCGTGGCCGGTTCCGGTCGTCGAGCTCGACATCGTCGGCCACAGCATGGGTGGGCTTCTGGCGCGCAGCGCCTGCCACACGGGCGAGGTCGCCGGTCACCGCTGGCGGGACAAGCTCCGGCGCCTGGTGTGCCTGGGCTCTCCGCACCACGGCGCGCCGCTCGAGCGCGGCGGCAACTGGGTCGACGCCCTGCTCGGTCTGAGCCGCTACAGCGCGCCGCTCGCCCGGCTCGGGAAGATCCGTAGCGCGGGCGTCACCGACATGCGCTACGGCACCGTGCTCGAGAACGACTGGCGAGATTGGGATCGCTTCGAGCGGGGTCCGGATTCCCGTACGCCCTTGCCTCTCCCTCGCGACGTCGCGAGCTTCGCGATCGCCGGCACCACGGCTCGCGCCCCGGCGCCGAAGCTGCCGAGCGACGGGTTGGTGCCGGTCGACAGCGCCCTCGGTCGTTGCGACAGGCCGGAGCTGGCGCTCGCTTTCCCGGAGGCACACCGTTGGATTGCCTTCGGCGCGCGCCATCTCGATCTGCTCGATCGCCAGGACGTCTTCGAGAGAATGGTGTCGTGGCTTTCGTGAGACGCCGTGCTCTCGCTCTCGCGATCCGGCTCGACGCGCCGGCGATCGGTTATCGACGAGACCGCAGGGCCTCGGGCGCGCGCGCTCGGCCGTCTCGGTGGAGGTGCGTGGCTTGCGCAGCTATAGAAGCCGCACACCCACGGCGAGGGAGGTTCGAACATGAGCGAAGAGACGAATCGGCAGTGGCGGCTGGCGTCGCGACCCGAGGGCATGGTGGACGAGAGCAACTTCCGCTGGCTCGAGGAGCCGGTCCCCGCGCTCGAGGCGGACGGCCAGGTGCTCGTCCGCAATCTGTACCTCTCGCTCGACCCGACGCAGCGCGGCTGGATGGCGCGTGACAGCTACCTGCCCGCGGTCGCCATCGGCGAGGTGATGCGCGGGTTCGCCGTCGGACGCGTGGTCGAGTCCCGGCACGACGGCTTCGCGCCCGGGGACGTCGTGCGAGGCCTCTTCGGCTGGCAGGACTACGCGCGCGTCGACGCCAACGAGGCGGGCGCCATCTCCAAGGTGCCCGAGGGCGCGCCGATCCCGCTCGTGATGAGCGCGCTCGGGATGACCGGCATCACGGCCTACTTCGGGCTCCTCGACGTGGGCCGCCCGAAAGAAGGCGAGACCGTGCTGGTGTCGGGCGCGGCCGGCGCGACCGGCTCGGTCGTCGGGCAGATCGCCAAGATCAAAGGCTGCCGCGCGATCGGCATCGCTGGCGGAAAAGAGAAGTGCGATTGGGTGGTGAACGAGGCCGGCTTCGACGCCTGCATCGACTACAAGTCCGAGGACGTCGCGGCGCGCATCCGCGAGCTCTGCCCGAAGGGCGTCGACGTCTACTTCGACAACGTCGGCGGGCCGATCCTCGACGCGGCCCTCGCGCGGCTCGCGCTCGGGGGACGCGTTGTGCTCTGCGGCGCCATCTCGCAGTACAACGCCACCGAGCTGCCTCCCGGGCCCAAGAACTACCTCAACCTCCTCGTCCAGCGCGGCCGGATGGAGGGCTTCATCATCCTCGACTACATGCCGCGTGCCGGTGAGGCCATCCGTCAGCTCGCCGAGTGGGTGCGCGAGGGCAAGATCAAAGACCGCGTCGACATCCAGCACGGCCTCGAGAACGCGCCGAAGACGCTGCAGCGCCTCTTCCGCGGGCAGAACCAGGGCAAGCAGCTCCTCCAGATCGCCGAGTAACGGGCGTTTCGAGACGTGCGCGCAAGCGAGCCGGGCCCCGCCGGCGATTCGGGTCGGCCGCGCGCGGCCTGCGTCGCCGAGGCAGGCTTGGGCGGAGCGACGGCGCGGTGACTCGTCCGCGCGCGATGAGGCCACGCGTCGCTCCCGCACCCGGTCTCGCAGCAGGTGTCGTGGCGTGCGACTGCGGCAGCGGCCGCGCGGATGGGCGAGGGGGCGCGAGGGGCGATTGCGCCGATGGTCGGTCAGCGCGCGAAGTGCGCCTTCAGAAGCTGCACGAGGTCGTCGCGGAAGCGCGGGTCGACGGCGAGGTCCTGGCGGATCTCCAGCTCGACCGCGCGGCGGCCGTGCGCACGGGCGTGGCTCTCGGCGGCGAACATCAGGCCGTTCTGGCCGGAGTAGGGCTCGTTCATGCGCACGTGCCAGCGGCTGCCGAGGGTGGTGGCGACCTCCTCGGCCAGTGCCTGATCGCCGTCGAAGAGAACCCCGATCTCCACCGTCCGGGGCTCGCCTTCGTAGAGCGGCGTGAAGGTATGGATGGCCAGCACGGTGGGCGCCGTCGAGGCCTCGAGCGCGCGGTCGATGGCCTCGTGATAGGGCCGCCAGAGGTGCTCGATCCGCCGGCGGCGCTCCGGCTCGTCGAGGTGTGCGGTGTTGAGCGCCACGGGCAGCCCTTCGGCGTCTGCGCGAAAGAGCGTCGGCGAGCCGCGCTCGGGGCGATTCGGGTCGATCAGAAGGCGCGAGAAGCGCGAGAGCACGGCTGGCGCGCTCATCGCGCCGCTCAGCGCGCGGGTGATTCCACGGGCGCCGAGATCGAAGGCCCAGTGGGTGTCCACCAGCCGGCGGTCCGCCGCCGGCCAGCGCCAGCCGAGCGGCATCCTCTGCGTAGCGTGCTCGCAGGTCAGGACGACCGGCGCGTCGGGATCACCCGCCCGCACCTCGATGGCGTCGGTCAGCTGGGACAGGCCCGCGCGCCAGCTCAAGACTGTACCTCCACGTCGACGGCGTCCGTGCTCGCCTCGACTTTCACCCACACGTAGGGTGCCTCGTAGAAGTAGCCGCTGCTCGCGGCGTCGAACGCGGCGCGGTCCGCCACGGCGCCGAGGTCGGCCCCGCCCACCTGCACGGTGCTCGGCTCGGCGTCGGCGCGGATGCGGAGGAGGGTCGTCCGCATCGCGCGCGAGAGCGACACGCTCACGGCGCCCGAGGCGCGGCTGGCGGCGATGGTCGTGATCGTGTTGTCCGTCTCGTGGAGCGCGAAGGAGTGCGCCGCGTCGGCCGGCCAGATCAGGACCGTGAGCGCGCCGGCCGAGGCGTCGGTGCCGAAGCCGTTGACGTCGTTCTCGACGTCGAGCGGCACGATGGCGCCCTCGCGCACGAAGATCGGGATGTGGCCGGCTTCGCTGGCGTCATAGCCCGCGACGGTGGTGCCGCCGTCCATCGCGGCGCCGTCCGGCTGCCAGAAGTCATACCAACGCGCCCCCGTCGGCAGCGCCACGTCGCGCACGCCGCCCGCTTCGAGGATGGGCGCGACGAGGAAGTGCTCGCCGATCAGGTAGCGGTAGTCGTCCGGCCACTCGCTCTCGGTCCCGACCGGGTGGAGGATGACGTCGTTCGCGGCGTAGGCCTCCTCGGTGAGGCTGTACCAGAAGCCCGCCATCGCGTGGTGCAGCGTGGCCCAATAGCGGTAGAGCGCGACGGTCTCGTCGACCTGCTCGGCCACGGTCCAGGGGGTGAGGTTGGCCCGACCGTGCAGCTGCATGAAGGGCGTCATCGCGCCGAGCGCGACCCAGCGCTGGAAGACCTCGATGTCGAAGGGGATGGTCTGAAGGAGGTTCTGGTCGCTGCGGTCGAGGTAGCCGCCGATGTCCGAGCCGAGCACGACGTAGCCGGCGTCGGCGGAGCGGAACATCTCGTCGAGCGCGTCGATCATTCCCGCCCAGTCGCGGGTGTTGTCGCCCATCCACGCGATGGGCGAGTCCTCGGGGCGCGCGAAGAAGCGCGGCCGGCGATCGTAGGAGACGTCCCAGGCGCGCGTCATCGTCACGAAGTCGGGCCCGCGCTGCTGTCGGCCGTAGGCGAGGAAGTCGTGGTAGTAGGCCTCCGAGTAGGTCTGCAGAGGTTGAGGTCCGGCGAAGGTCTGGAGCGGGTCGTCCCCCTCCATGTAGCTCTCGCCGAAATCGAGCTTCCAGCCGTCGATGCCCATCGCGAAGATGGCGTCCTGTTGCTGGTGCCACCAGGCGCGGGCGCGCGGGTTGAAGAAGTCGACGCCGGCGCCGTTGCCCTTCCACCACGAGTAGGTCTTGCAGCCCTCGGCGAAGAAGCCGCAGTCGCAGCCCTCGCGGAAGTTCGGCGCCGGCCCGCGGTAGGTGTCGCCGCCCATCTCCGCGTCGAAGGAGCTGCGGTTGACCATCTGGGTCGTCCACATGACCACCCGCACGCCCATGCCGTGCATGTCGTCCACCATCTGCGCGAACTCGGGGTAGCGGGAGGGGTTCGGCGTGAAGGTCGTGTACTGCACGTCCCATGGCGAATCGATCACCAGCGCGCCGACGGGGATGTCCCGATCGCGGAAGCCGCTGACGAACGCGTAGCTGTCGTCCCGCGTGCTGATGTCCTTGCTGATCCACGGCTCGAACGTCCAGCGCGGGGTGTGGCGCGCGGGGATCGGCAGAACGGGCTCCGGTTGCACGTCGGCGGTGCAGGTCGGGCCGGACGCGTCCGCGGAGGCATCGGCGCCGTTGCCGGCGTCGGCCCCCGCGTCGCTGGTCGGCGCCGGCGAGCCGCAGCCGGCCAGGGCCAGCCCGACGAGGAAGACGAGGGATTGCTTCATCGCTGGCGATGATAACGCCTCGCGTGGAGGCGACCGTGTGAACGATGCGTTTTCGATGCCGTGGCGGGCTGCGAAGACGTGGGCGGAGGGCACCGCGCTCTCTGCGAAGGCCGGAAGCGTTGCCGGCGCGGTCGCGCCTCTCGATTGCCGAGGCGAGTCCCCCGTATCCCAGATTCCTACCGAATCTCGCCGGCCCTCGACGCGCGGCTCGGCGTCACTCCTCCTCGACGATGCTTGGCATCGCCTCGTCGTCGTTCCTTGATCCGCACGCCGATGGCTCGCCGATATTCGGCACTCACTTGGGATACGGGGGACTGGATGCGGTCGTGCGCAGCAGCCCGGACTCCCGCGTCGTCGCGCGCTGCGAAGCGAGCCGCGGAGCCCAGGGCCCCTCGAGGCTCACTGTTCTCGGGCGACCTCGCGAGCTCGTTCGCAGCGGAGGCGATAGCCGGTGCCGAGCGCGTCGAGGCCGGGGCCCCCGTCGGGGTGCGTGACGAGGTAGCGCTCGACGAGCGCGAGCGGATTGTCCGATTGGTTGGCGTCTGCCTCGAAGGGATAGCGGATCTCCTCCACGCCGAGCGCGCGACGGAGTCGGAGCTCCAGCGCGTAGGCGCGCGCCTCGGTGGTCAGCGCGTCGCGCACCACCCGCTCACAGTCCGTGCCCGCGCCGACAGTGTCGGGGAAGGGCGAGCCGTGCACGACATGATCGAGCAGGTGCCCGACCCGGGCCGCCTGCGAGGGGCCGTCCCAGTCGGCGTCGAGCACGAGCACGCGACCCTCCGCGAGCGCCGGCACGTCGGTGTGCCCGAAGCAGAAGCGGACCTCGGTCTCGCCGAGCGCCTCGAGCAAGGCGCGTCCCTCGTCCCTCGTGCGGAGGCGGGCGCGGATGGCGTCCGCCCGGCCGACCTGATTGATGAAGCCCGCCGGGCAGGGAGCGGCGGGACCGCGCGGCGGCGCGCGCCTGTCCGACCAGACCAGCGTGGTGATCACGCCGGCCGAGAGGAGCGCGACGGCCGCGAGCGCGACCTGTCGCCAAGGGAGCACGCGGCGGGCCACGGCCGGAGGGTAGCAACGATCCGCGTCCGCATCGGGAATTCCGCTACGCTTGCCGAATGTCGACCGCGCCCTCGCCCCAGAAGAAGAGCAACAAGACCGTCCTGGTCATCGCCGGGATCATCCTCGTCCCGCTCCTCACCCTCTGCTGCGTGGGCGGCATCGCCGCCGTCGCCATCCCCGCGTTCTCGAAGTACATGCGCAGGGCCAAGACGGCCGAGGCTCGCGCGCAGCTCGAGTCGCTCTACCAAGGGGCCGCCTCGTACTACGCGGAAGAGCACGTGCAGCCAGACGGGACGTTCGCCACCGGCTGCACCGTCTCCTCTTCGGTCACGCCCAACGTACCCAGCCCTGAGAAGGCGGTGCTCGGGCCGCTCTCGCCGAGCTTCGAGGCCCTCGGTTTCGCGCCGGCCGACCCCGTCTACTACCAGTACGAGATCGTCGGCGTTCCCGGGTGCGGTCACCCGCCCGGGACGCCCGTCTACACGTTTCGAGCGCGCGGTGATCTCGACGGCGACGGCGACACGTCGACCTTCGAGCTCACCGCCACCGCTGGCGGAACGGAGCTGACGCGGGCGCCGGCCCTCGCGCGCACGAACGAGCTGGAGTAGCGCTTCATGGCGCGGTGCAGGTGCGAGCGCACGTCGGGATGACGCGCGCCCGCTCCGTCTTCACTTGTTGAGCTTCTCGCGCGCCCGCCCCTTGGCGATGTTCTTGGTGCCCTTGGCCCGCTTCTTCTCGTCGCCGGTCACGTCGCCCGCGGCGCGCTCGGCGCGTCCCTTGGCCTGCTCCAGCTTGCCCTTCCCGCGCGCGACGCTCTTGGCCGCCGTGCGACGCGCCTTGCCGCTCTTGGCCTCGGCGCGCCCCTCCGCCTCCTGCGCGCGGTCGCCGCTGACGCGGCCCGCGACCTCCTTGGCTTTGCCCTTCGCTTCTTTCGCGGCGCCCTTCAGTCGTTCCTTGGCGGTGCCCATGATCGTGTCTCCTTTGGAATCGGAGGCGGCATTCTGGCCCCCTGTGCTATCCCCCGTCCGAACCGCTTTTCAAACGCCGTGCCGTGCCGAGTGCGCTGGTTTCGAGCCCTGACGCCGAGCGCGACGTGGCGCCCTTCCTCGACCGTGGCGCCATGCCGCCACGCCGCCCGACGGCGCGCGTCCAGAGGAGGTTCCCGGTTGCGTGACCCCCGAGCGGGACGGTGGGCGACCGGACCAGAGAAGCTTCCTCTCTCCGGCACCGTCGAGCTCGAAGATCGCTCCGCCCACTCGCTTCGGTCAGAGGCCGCGCGAGCGCTCCGGTCGGAGAGGGATTCCGCCGCGCAGCGCAGCGTCGATGACGGCGAGGATGCGGGCTCGGTCGCACGGCAGCCGGCCGCCCAGCGGGAGATGGTTCGACGCGTGGTTGGTGCGGAAGAGGGCGTCCGTCGGCTGCGCGAGGTCGACGATGGCGCGCAGCTCGGTCAGGAGCCCGTCGATGGCGGGGACGGAGAACTTCCCGCGTGCCGAGAGCGTGGCGAGCGGCGTGCCCGGCACCACCGTCACCGTGAGCGCGGCGAAGTACGCGGGGTCCATGGCGGTCACGAGCCGCGCCGTCGCCTCGGCGTGCTCCCGCGAGCGCTCCGAGGCGATCCCGAGCAGCGCGATGACGCTCAGCTCCATCCCGGCCTCGTGCGCTGCCCGGGCCGCCTCGACGTGCCCGTCGAACGTGTCGCCCTTCGCGATGCGCTTGAGGGTCACGTCGTCGCCGGACTCGGGCCCGATATAGAGGATGGAGAGCCCCGCCTCCCGCAGCGCCTTCAGCTCGGCGGTCGATTTTTCGCCCACGTTTCGCGCCATCGCGTAGCAGGACACGCGGCGAAGCCGAGGGAAGCGCGCGCGGGAGCGCTCGAGGATGGGTAGCCAATGATCCATCGGCATCACCAGCGCGTCGCCGTCGGCGACGAAGACCTTGTCGACGCGATCGCCGGCGAGGCGCGCGGCTTCGTCGATGTCCTCGAGGCACTCGTCGAGCGCGCGCACCGAGAAGGACTTGTCCCGGTACATGTCGCAGTAGGTGCACGCGTTCCAGGAGCAGCCGAGGGTGGCTTGCAGGATGAACGCGTCGGCCTCCGAGGGAGGGCGGAAGATGCGGCCTCGATAGCGCACGGGAGCGTCATGCTCGCCGCGCCCCGGCGAGGCAAGGCGGAACGTCGCCGTTTCGACGCGGACGAGCGGCTTCGGGCGGCCAGTCGTGGGCGCTGGCCGCGCACCTCCACGGCGCGGGCGGAGCGCTCCCGGTGAGCGGCCCGCCCTCCGCGCCGTGGACGCGCTCAGCCCGCGTGGTGCTGTTGGCGGCGGGCGTGGGTCTCGAGCTGCCGCGCGGCGCGGTCGAAGGCATGCCCGAGCGCGACGTAGGGATCCTCGTGGGAGTGGTCCTCGCCGGGCTCGCCGGCCACGTCGATGTGCGCGCCCGTGACCTCCAGATGGATCCGGATCTCCCATGCGCCGCCCTTGTGCTTGTGACCGGCCGGTCGCTCGACCACCACGTGGCAGCTGGTGATGTCACTGTGCAGGCGCTCGAGCTTCTCAGCGTGCTCGCGGATGCGCGTCTCGAGCGCCTCCGAGGTCTCGAGCCCGTGGAACGTGATTTTCAGCGGTGTCTTCATGTGCTCCGTTCTCCGGCCTGCCACATACGCACGCGGCGCCACGGGGCACTCGCTCTGCGCGGTGATGCGGCGCAAGCCGGTCCCGGCCGGCGCAGCGGACCCCGAGACCGGCGAGGCGCTGCGCGGGGCAAGTCGGATCGATCGCTTCGTGACCTGGGTCGGTCCGGTGTCGGCAACGACGGCTCTCAGGCCGGTATCGGCGCGCGGACCTCTTCGCTGGAGGCGTAGAGCGCGTCGAGCTCCTTGCGATAGCGCTCGACGACCTGCCGGCGCTTGAGCTTGAGCGTCGGGGTCAACAGGCCGTTGTCGGTCGTGAAGTCCTCGCTCACCACCAGCACGCGCTTGGGCACCTCGTAGCGTCGCAGGACCTCGTGTCCCCGCGCGGTGATTTCGGAGAGGAGCAGGTCGTGCACACGTGCGTCTCGCGCGGGGTCGGCGAGCTCGATCCCTTCGCCGCGTGCCCATTCCTCCAGCGCCTTGCGATCCGGCACCACGATGGCGACGTTGTACGGGCGGCCGTCTCCGTAGAGCAGCACGTTGGCGATGAACGGGGAGAGTTTGAGCTTCTCTTCCGCTACACCGGGCATGACGTACTTGCCGTTCTCGAGCTTGTACTGTTCCTTGATGCGCCCTGTGATGAAGAGGAAACCCTCTTCGTCCAGGTAGCCCAAATCGCCGGTGCGCAGGCCGCCGTCCGGCGTGAACGCCGCCGCGTTCTCCCTCGGGCGCTCGTGGTAGCCGCGCATCACGTTGGGCCCGTAGACGATGACCTCCCCTCGTCCGGGCGCGTCGCCCTTGCTCTCGTCGATCTCGACCCGCACGCCGGGGATGACGGGGCCGACGCTCCCCATCTTGCGACGCTCGGGCGTGTTCACGGT
Source organism: uncultured Pseudomonadota bacterium (assembly GCA_963832725.1). Taxonomy (GTDB): domain Bacteria; phylum Myxococcota_A; class Polyangia; order Polyangiales; family Sandaracinaceae; genus JAEZBP01. Next base: position 668,917 of record CAWHVG010000001.1, on the reverse strand, counting down.
CACCACGGGGCTGGTCTCGGAGAGCCCGTACCCCTCGTAGACGTTGAGGCCGAGCGCGTCGACGAGCTCCGCGACCTCGATGCTGAGCGGGGCGCTGGCGCTGATCACCATCTTCAGCCGCCCGCCGAAGCGCGCCCGGATCTTCGAGAAGATGAGGCGGTCGTCGAGCTTCAGCTCGAGCTCGCGCAAGAGCCCCGCGCGCTCGCCCCGCCGGTGCTGAGCGGCGACCGAGAGCCCGTCGGCGAACATCTTGCGGATGACCTTGGGGCGGTGCGCGAGCTGCTGTGCGACGCTGCTGTAGATGCGGTTGAATACGCGAGGCACCGCGATGAGAATCGTCGGGCGAATCTCGGACATGTTGTCGACGAGGTTCGAGATTTCGTCGTTGATCGCGATTCCGATTCCCTGGCTGAGCCCGTAGTGCAGCTCGCCGACCTGGCCGAAGGAGTGGGCCCACGGCAAGAACGAGAGCGACACCTCGGTCGGCTCGATCGGGAAGACCTCTCGCACCGCCAGCAGGTTCGACGTGAGGTTGCGGTGGGTGAGGACGACCCCCTTCGGGAGACCCGTCGTCCCCGACGTGTAGACGAAGCCCGCCACCGCCTCGCCGTCCGGGTGACGCGCGTCGGCGGGATGTTCGCGCCCCGTGGTGATCAGGTGCGCGAAGCTCGTCGGATCTTCGGCAGGTAGATCGAGGCCGATCACGTGCTCCACCTTCGGGAGCCGGTCGCGCATCTCCTCGATGACGCGGGCGATGGCACCGGTGGCGGCGACCACCACCTTCGCGCCGCTGTCGGCGAGGATGTGCTCCCACTCCCGTGAGAGCTGCGCCTCGTACATCGGCACCAGCACCGCCTCGAGGCCGTAGGTCGCGTAGCAGGTCGCGGCCCACGGGATGCGGTTGTTGCTGATGATGGCCACGCGGTCGCCCGCCGCCACACCGAGGCTCGCCAACCCACCCCGGCAGGCTGCGATCTGCGCGTCGAGCTCGGCGTAGGTCGTCCAATGCCACGCGCCCGCCGTCCGTTCGGCCAGCGCGGGCCTTTGGGCGAAGCGATGTGCGCTGTGTTCCCAGATGTCGACCAGGCTTCGAATCCGTTCGTCTTCCATGACGCACTCCTCGTTTGGGAAGAGCAGCAAGAGCCGAGCCGGCGGCGCGGCCGGGGCGGAAGGAAATGTCGGTGAGGCGAACGGGCCAGATCGCGCGCTTGGGAGGCCCGAGAGAACACTCACTCGAGGTGGGCCACGCTCCTGGGCCTCGGCACCCGCGCCGCGCCAGCGGTCGCGCGCCTCGAGCCGAGGGCCGTCCGCGCGCTCACATGGCATACTCCCTCCATGCGGGAACCGTCCGCTCCGATCTGGCGCGCCGAAGGCTTCGAGGTGGACACTCGAGAGTGGCCGATCGTGGCGGTCCGCTATCCGAAAGAGCCCACGCCCGACGGGTATCTCGCGCTGTTCAAGCACTACGCCGAGCTGGCCCAGCGTGGCGATTCAATCGCCTGGCTCGTGGACATGAGGGATTTCAACCCGGTGACGGCGCCCGCATCGTTGCGAAAGGGAGCGTCGCTGGTGTTCGACGAGTACCGCGACGTGCTCACGGCGGCGACGCTCTGCGAGGCGCGCGTGATGACCAGCGCGCTCGCCCGCGGCGTGGTCACCGCGTTCGATTGGCTCACCGGCAACAAGTGGCCCTGCGTCAACTTCGCGAACCTCGACGAAGCGCGCGCGTGGGTCGAGGAGCGCTGCGCGAAACGCACCTGAGGCGCGAACGTCCGACGTGCCGCATGCGGCGCGCCAGCGAGAGAGCAGTCACGCCGCGGGGGTCAGGCGGCGCGCTTCTCGCGCAGGTAGGCGAGGGCGCCGTCGATTGAGTCGAGCGCCGGGTAGTCGGCCTCCGGGACGTCGACGCCCAGCCGTTCGTGGAGCGCCGTCACGAAGCGCAGGAAGTCCATGGAGTCGAGGTCGAGCTCGTCCCGCAGGCTGGCCCCGGACGGGAGCGTGCTCGGGTCGGTCTCCGGCGCGATGTCGCCGAGGGTCGAGAGCAGCACCTCGTGGATCTCGTCGTCGTTCACAGCTCCTCCGGTTGTGCGAGCAGGCGGGCCACCTCGGCGAGGAAGAGCCCGCCGCGGTGACCGTCGCTGACGCGGTGATCTGCCGCGAGCGTCGCGGTGATCACGGGCCGCGGCCGCACCTCGCGGTCGACCACCCACGGGCGCTCGATCACCTTGCCGAACCCGACCATGGCCACCTGCGGCGGGTTGATGATCGGGTAGACGACGTCGACGCCGCGCTCGCCGAGGTTGGTGATGGTGATCGTGCCGCTGTCGAGCTCGGAGCCACGGATCGCGCCCCGCCGCGTGCGTTGGACGAGGTCTCCGAGCGCGGCCATCAGCGCGTCCACGGAGAGTCGGTCTGCGTCGCGGATCGCCGGCGCGACGAGCCCGCCGCCGCGGAGCGAGATGGCGACGCCGAGGTGCACGCCGGAGAGCGGCGCCGCGCCTTCGCTCTCCCAGCGCGCGTTCAGCTCGGGGACGACGCGCGTGGCCAGCGCCACCGCCTTGGCGAGCAGCGCGCCGTAGAGGACGCGCTCGTCGACGGGGCGCGCGGCGTTGTGCTCCGCGAGCCACGCGAGCGCCGGGCCGAGATCGATCGGGTGCGCGAGGTAGTAGTGGGGGATCTCGCGCTTGCTCCGGCTCATCGCGGCGGCGATGGCGCGGCGTATGCCGAGTGCCCGCGTGTCCTTCTGGGCACCGGCCGCCCGCGTCACATCTCGCGCGTGCACCACTCCGTCGGCGCCGGGCGTGAGCCGCGCCGGATCGACGCCCAGCGCGCTCGCTCTGCGCCGCGCGAGCGGAGAGACGCGCGGTCGAGTGGGCGCGGCAGCCATGCGCTCACGCGGATGCGGGGGAGGGAGCTCGTGCGAAGCGTCGCGCCGCTCCAGCGCGGACACCACATCGCCTCGGGTGATCGCGCCGTGAGGTCCGGTGCCGCGCACGCGGTCCAGCTCCAGACCCGACTCCAGCGCGAGCCGGCGCGCGGCCGGTGTTCCGCGCGGTCCGATGGGGGGCGCCGGCTTCGCTTCGGCCGCAGCTTCGGCCGCAGTGGCGCTCTCGAGCGTCGGGCCCGTTCGGTGGCCTGCCTCGGTCGCGATACGATCCGGTGGCGTCGCGGCAGGTGACGGCGCGGTGTGGGTCGGAGCGGTCGTCCCTGCTCCAGCCTCCGCCTCGGTCGTGACGGGCCCGGACGGTCCCCGATCGACGCGCGCCGGTACCTGCTCTGCGCGTCTCGGCGCGCCCTCGCTTCGCGCTCGTCCATCGGTCGGCGCCGTGGGCTCGTTCGGCGCGGGCGCGGCGCGGATTGGCTCCCCGGCCGTCGCCTCGCGAGGCGGAACGGCCTTCGCGGGTGCCTGCGGAGCGCGCGCAGCAGCGCCCGCTGCGACGACGCGGGCGATCGGGGCGCCCACCGGCAGCTTGGTCCCTGGCAGCGCGAGCAGGGCCTCCACCACTCCGTCCTCGAAGACCTCGATCTCGATGACGCCCTTCTCCGTCTCGACGTCGGCCACGACGTCGCCGCGCTTCACCGCGTCTCCGGGTGCGATCTTCCATTCGACCAGGGTCCCGGACTCCATCCCCGCGCCCAGCGAGGGCATGGTCAGCTCAGCCATCGCGGCTCACCGCCTTCCGAGCGCTCGCCTCGCCGCCGCCGCGATGCCCTCGACCGAAGGCAGCGCCGCGTCTTCGAGGTGCTTGGCGTAGGGAATCGGCACTTCCTCCGTGCACACCCGCTCGACGGGCGCGTCCAGCTCGTAGAACGCGCCCTCCACGATGCGTGCGCAGACCTCGCCAGCGAGGCTCCCCGTCCGCCAGCCTTCGTCGACGATCACCGCGCGGTGGGTGCGCCGGACCGTCGAAACGAGCGCCTCCTGGTCGAGCGGACGCAGGCAGCGCAGATCCAAGACCTCCGCCGAGATTCCGTCTGCCGCCAGCGCCTCGGCCGCCTTCAGCGTCTTTGGCAGCGAGCTCCCGTACGTGATCAGCGACACGTCGCTTCCCTGCCGCCGAACGGCCGCCCGCCACACCCCGTCGTGCTCGAGCGTCTCCTCGAGCTCTCCCTCCATGTTGTAGAGCACCATGGTCTCGAAGAGGATTACGGGGTCGGGGTCCTCCACGCCGGCCAGGACCATGTCGAACGCGTCCTGCACCGTGCCGGCGGCGAGCACCTTCAACCCGGGTACGCTGGCGAACCAGTTCTCGAAGCTGTGCGAGTGCTGCGCCGCCACCTGTTTGCCAGCGCCCGTGGCCATCCGGATCAAGATGGGCACCGAGAGCTGCCCGCCCGACATGTGCCGTAGCGTGGCGGCGTTGTTCACGATCTGATCCATGGCCAGGAGGCTGAAGTTGACCGTCATCACCTCCACGATCGGCCGCATCCCGCCGAGGGCTGCGCCGATTCCGGAGCCGACGATGGCCGTCTCCGAGAGCGGCGTGTCGCGGATACGCGTCGGTCCGAGCTCTTCGAGCAGCCCTTTGCTGACCGCGAACGCGCCGCCGTAGCGTCCGACGTCCTCGCCCATCAAGAAGACCCGCGGATCGTCGAGCATCGCCTTGCGCATTGCCGCCCGCACGGCCTCGCGGTAGCTGCCGCGGCTCATGGGACCTCCCGGGTGACGACGTCGCGCGTCAGCGTCTCGACCGGCTCGAAGGGCGCCTCTTCGGCCTCGCGGACCGCCGCCGTCAGCTCGTCGGCGACCTCGCGCTCGATGGCCTCCAGATCCGTGTCCTCGACCACGCCGGCGGCTCGCCCGCGCGCGATCAGGGACTCGATGGGGTCGCGCTTCTTCCACTCCTCCACCTCGGCTTTCTTGCGGTAGAGCTCGGGATCGAACATGGAGTGAGCGCGAAAACGATACGTGACCATCTCCAGAAAGCGTGGCGCCTGCAGCTCGCGCACCGTCTCCGCCTCGTAGCGGACGGCGCGTTCGACGGCGAGCACATCCATGCCGTCGATCTTTTCGGCGGGGATGCCGTATGTGGGCGGTTTCGCAGAGATGTCGACGTTGGATTGGTGGCGCGCAATCGCGGTGCCCATTGCGTACTGGTTGTTCTCGCAGAGAAAGAGGACCGGAAGTCGCCATAGCGCGGCCAGGTTGAGCGACTCGTGGAAGGCGCCTTCGTCGGTGGCTCCGTCGCCGAAGAAACAGGCGGTGACCCGACGCCGGCCCTGCATCTTGTCGGCGAGCGCGATCCCGACCGCGACCGGGAGCCCCGCGCCGACGATGGCGTGGCCTCCGAAGAAGCACTTCTCGGTGCAGAAGAAGTGCATCGACCCGCCGCGGCCGTGCGAGCAGCCGGTGGCCTTGCCGTACATCTCGCCGAGGATGGCGGCCATGGGCACCCCGCGGAGCAGCCCGTGGCCGTGCTCGCGGTAGGTGGCCACGATGGCGTCGTCGTCCTCGAGCGCCTCGATCGCCCCGACCGCGACCGCCTCCTCGCCCACATAGAGGTGCAAGAAGCCGCGGATCTTCCCCTGCGCGTAGAGCTCGGCGGACTTCTCCTCCAGCCGCCGCACGCGGAGCATTCGGCGGAGCAGGTGCAGCACGTGATCGCGCTCGAGGTGGGTCAAGACGCGCTCCCTTCCAAGGTCGAGGTGTCGCCTTCCGGCAAGCCGAGCTCGCGGGCCTTCAGCAGCCTTCGCATGATCTTCCCGCTCCGCGTCTTGGGCAGCGTGTCGACGACCTCGATCTCGCGCGGCGCGACGGCGGAGCCGAGCCGCGAGCGAGCGTGCGCCATCAGCGAGCGCCGGAGCGCGGGCGAGTCGGTGAAGCCGTCCTTCAACGACACGAACGCTTTCACCACCGCGCCGGCGACCGGATCCGGCTTCCCGATCACACCCGCCTCTGCGACCGCCGGATGCTCGAGGAGCGCGCTCTCCACCTCGAAGGGACCGATCAGGTGCCCGGCGCTCTTGATCACGTCGTCGGCGCGGCCGACGAACCAGAAGTAGCCGTCGGCGTCCTTCTGGGCGAGGTCGCCGCTCAGATACCAGCCGTCCTCGAAGCACTTCGCATAGCGCTCGGGCGCGTTCGTGTAGGCGCGCATCATCGAGGGCCAGCCGGGCCGCAGTGCGAGCTCACCCTCCACGTCGGGCTCGTCGACCTCCCGTACGTGCCCGTCCTCGTCGCGCTGCACGATGGCGGCCGTCACGCCCGGCAGCGGCTTGCCCATGGAGCCGGGCTTCACGGCCATCGAGGGATAGTTGGCGACCATGATCCCGCCCGTCTCGGTCTGCCACCAGTTGTCGTGGAAGGGCCGGCCGAAGACCTCGCGTCCCCACACGACCGCTTCGGGATTGAGCGGCTCGCCGACGCTCGCCATGAAGCGCAGCGCCGATAGATCGCGGCGCTTCGCGCGCTCCGCGCCCGCTTTCATCAGCATGCGGATGGCGGTCGGCGCCGTGTACCAGACCGTGACGTGCTCGTTCTGGAGGATGTCGTACCAGCGCTCCACCTCCAGGTCGGCTTCGTCGACGACGAGCGTGACGCCGTGCATCAGCGGGGCGAGGATCCCGTACGACGTCCCCGTCACCCATCCCGGGTCGGCGGTGCACCAGAAGACGTCGCCCTCGCGCAGATCGAGCGCCACGCGGCCGGTGTGGTGATGCATCACCGCCGCCTCGTGCACGTGGAGCGCGCCCTTGGGGGTGCCGGTCGTGCCGCTCGTGAAGTGCAAGAGCGCCGGCGTCTCCGGATCCGTATCCGGGATGACGTGCTCCTTCGACTGCCGGTCCACCGTCGTGCGGTAGTCCACGCAGCCGGGCGCTGCGGTCGGTCCGCGCTCGTCGCCGAGGAGGAGCACCTGTTCGAGCGAGGGAACGCGCTCACGGATGGCGGCGACCTTCTTTCGGTGTAGCCGCTCCGTCGTGAAGAGCGCTTTCGCGTCACCGAGCGCCAGGCGCGCGGCGATGGGCTCGGGGCCGAAGGCCGAGAAGAGCGGGCAGAACACCGCCTTCATTCGCAGCACGCCGAGCGCCACCGCATAGAGCTCCGGCACGCGCGGGGCGAGCGCGAACACGCGGTCTCCGGGCCCGATCCCCATCCCCGAAAGCGTGTTCGCCACGCGACAGGATTCCTCCGTGAGCCGGCGGTAGGAGAGCTCCACCCGCTCGCCGTGCTTGCCGAGCCAGCGGAGCGCGATCCGGTCGCCGTGCCCGCGAGCGACGTGCCGATCGAGCGCCTCGTGCGCGATGTTGAGCCCGCGCTCTCCCGGCAGCCCGTCGAGCCGCGCGCGCGCCTCATCCCAGGTGAAGGCGGCGCAGGCCGCCTCGTAGTCGGGCATGTTGGGCGCGACCGCCGCGCGAGCAGGCTGGATGACGACGTCGTGCTCCATCCGCGGGTCTCCCTCGAAGAGACTGCGCACCGGTGTCGCCGGCACAATCCGGGGCGAAACGCCGCTCGTGCGACCGTGAAGCGGCGAGAGCTCGGCCAGTGCCGAACGGCGTGCTCAGCCCGTCGACGAGCGCGTTTGCGCGCTGTCCACTTCATGTGGGGCGAGCGCAGGTCGCTCTGACTGTAGATACATGTGAGCGCATGCGGCAGCGGGGGGTGTCGCGACACCGCCGAATCCCTCCGTACTACGACACGAGCGTCGCCGCGCCGCTGATCCGGCGTACGTACAACCACGAGATGCGCACTTGGATCGGCTCGGGGACGAATGGGCCGTCCGGCGGCGACCTCCAACGTCACCTCGACGAGCAGGGCGCGGTGCTCGCGCAGATCATGTGCGACCTGTCTATCAGCGATGTGGTGAGCGCGCTCCGGCGAGGAGTCGCCCAGCCTCCGGCGCAGGCCGCGCAGCCGGCGGCTCCGGCCGCGACCGCTCCCGTCGGCCCGCCGACCGACCCGGATCAGCCGAGCGCGTTGCCCGCGTGGCCCTGAGGTCGTGTCGCCCGAACGTCTCGGACCTCGTCAGAGCCGCGCGGCGGCCGCGGAGCGGGTCGCTCATCCGGGCTGTTCGAGCGGTTCCCGCCGGGGCGGTCGCGACGGATGGCCGCGGATCGGCTGCGCGAACCCGTGCAGCCGGTAGTGGCCTCGGTCTGCGTCGACGCGGGTGACGTCGCAGTTGGCGATGGGTCGCAGGCGGAGGTTCCCGGGCACGATCAGCGCCATGAGCAGCATCCAGTAGCCGTGCGTGACCACCGCGACGCGCGCGTCCGGGAGCGCGTCGAGCCGCGCGAGGACGCCGAGGATGAGCGCGCGGACGTCGTCCATCGCGCGCGTGCCGGGCAGGCCGCCATCGAGGTGTCGGTGCAGGCGCCAGGCGCCGGTGATCCCAGCCCACCACTCGGGCACGCGCGGGGCCGCGGCGTCGCGAAAGAGCTGCGGCGAGATCTCGTCGAGCTCGGGCCACGTGTCCTCGTAGCGCAGCCCGGCGCCGCGCTCGAAGAGCGCGGCCGTCTGCCGTGCGCGCAGCAGCGTGCTGGACACGACGCGGGTCACGCCGGCGTTCGCGAGGATCGGCGCGGCGCGGCGGGCCTGACGCCTCCCGCGCGAGGTGAGCGGATGCGCGCCGCCGGTGCCGCGGCGGAACAGGCGCTGGTGCGCCGCCTGCGCGTGCCGCACGAAGAAGTACGAGCGCGCTTCAGCGGCGGGAGCGCTCGGCATCGAGGCCTCGGTGCGCCGCTTCGGCGGGATGCCGCGCGCCGTCGGACCGCGACCGGCCTCGACGGTCTCGCCGGCACGTGAGCATGCAGGTTGCTCTAATCCCCCGTCCCGCGCCGGCACCCCGCGCGCCGTCGCGTGCGCTCAGCGCGCGCCGAGCACGTTCGCCCGCGCCCGCGCCGCGACCTCGTCGGGCGACACGCCGCTCGCGAGCACGATCTGCGCGATGTGCTCGAGCCGCTCGATGTGTTCGAACGCGCCCCAGGGATCCGAGGCGACGGCGGTCACGCCGTGGTTCTCCTGGCCCACTACGTCGAACGCGACGCGGCCCTCCGCGAGGCCGAGCGCGCCTGCGGTGGCCTCGCCGAGCTCGCGCGTCGTGGCCGGGATCGGCGGCACGGAGGGGCCCACGCGCGTGTAGCGGAAGACCTCCGGGAACTGCGCCGCGAGCAGCTCGGGCGCGAACCCGCGGTACATCGCCGCGACCGTGTAGGTCGGGTGCGCGTGGAGGACGGCGCGCACGTTCTTGGCGTCGCGGGTCAGCAGATAGTGCATGTGGAGCTCGCCGGAGGGCTTCGCGCCTTCTGGCACGCAGAGCTCCCGATCGGGCCCGAGCTGACACTTCACCATGTGCTCCGGGTGGATGATGGTCTTCCGCCACCCCGACGGCGTCACGTAGACGATCTTGCTCCCGCGCCGCCGCAGGCTGCAGTTCCCGTCCCGCGTCGTGATCCACCCGCGCTCGTAGCAGGTATCACGTCTCCGATCGCCGTCAGCACGCGGCAGGCGAGAGCAGAGGGCGTGCTGCGCGCTCGTGAAGGCGGAACGGCGGCCTCGCGGCGTCCCCGAAGCGTCCAGCTGTTTCACGCGCCGTTGCACGGGATGCGCTCCGTCGCGGTCGGCGCGGCTGATACCATCCCGGCCCATGAGCGCGTTCGTGGTGGCGGTGGCGGCGGTGATCTTCGACGGCGAGGGGCGCGTGCTCGCGATGCGCCGCTCGGCCGACAAGGACGCGGGCGCCGGGCTGTGGGAGACGCTCTCGGGGAGGGTCGAGCCGGGGGAGGAGCCGCTCGACGCGATGGTCCGCGAGATTGAGGAGGAGTGCGGGCTCGAGGTCCGCATCGATCCGCGGCCGGTCGACGCCTACGCGGCGAGGCGGAACGAGGCGCCGATGGTCGTGGTCGTCTATCGCGCCGAGCGCGTCGCCGGCGAGGTGCGCCGCTCTCGCGAGCACGACGACCACGCGTGGTGGACGCCGGCCGAGTTCCGGGCCCGGAGCACCCTCACGCGGCTCGCCGACGCCATCGAGAGCGCCGCCGCCCTCGATTCGAGCGGCTGACCCCTGCATGCGCCGGCGGACGGCAACGCGCGTCAACGGACTGCAGAGTCGCTGCGACCGACCGCGGGGCGCTCAACGGACTGCAGAGTCGCTGCGACCGACTGCAAAGTTGCTGCGACCGACTGCAACGCGGCGTCGACCAACTGCAAGGGTCCCCGCGCCCGACCGCAGGGGCGCGTCAACGGACTGCAGGGGCGCGTCAACGGACTGCAAAGTCGCTGCGCCCGACTGCAACACGGCGTCGACCAACTGCAAGGGTCCCCGCGCCCGACCGCAGGGGCGCGTCAACGGACTGCAGAGTCGCTGCGACCGACTGCAACGCGGCGTCGACCAACTGCAAGGGTCCCCGCGCCCGACCGCAGGGGCGCGTCAACGGACTGCAAAGGCGCTGCGACCGACTGCAACGCGGCGTCGACCGACTGCAAGGGTCCCCGCGCCCGACCGCAGGGGCGCGTCAACGGACTGCAGAGTCGCTGCGACCGACTGCAAAGTCGCTGCGACCGACTGCAAAGGCGCTGCGACCGACTGCCGAGGCGCGTCAGCCGACTTCAGGGGCGCGACCGACGCTCAGCTCTGCTCGAGATAGGCGCGGACGATGTCGGGGTAGCCTTCGCGGTAGGTCGGCACGCGGAGGTCGTAGCCGCTGGCCCGGAGGCGCGCGTTGTCGCAGCGCTTGTTGCCGCCGCGGCCTCGCTCGGACGGCCCGACCGGCGGCGGCTCCACGCCGAGCAGCTCGGCCACGAAGCGGTACACGTCGGCCAGCGGGACGGGCGCGTCGTCCACGCCCACGTAGACGGGCTCGACCTCGGGCGCGGCGAGCAGGTGGGCGAGCGCGCCGGCGCAGTCGCGAAGGTGGATGCGGTTTCCGTAGCGCGGTGTGGCGCCCGGCGGGTCGACCCGCACTTCGCCCGCTTGCACGCGGCGGATCAGCCAGGTGCGGCCGGGCCCGTAGATGCCGGCCAGCCGGAGCGCGACGCCCTCGAAGGAGCCTCCCGCCAATACGGCCTCGCCGCGGAGCAGACAGCGGCCGGAGAAGCTCTCGGGCTCGGTCGGCGAGCTCTCGTCGACCTGCTCGCCGCCGTCCTGCCCGTAGACCGCCGTGCTGGTCGTGAGCACGACCCGCGCGAGCGGCGCGTTCTTGCGCGCGAGCGCCTCGAGGACGTTCTCGAGCCCGCGCACGTAGGTGTCCTCGTAGGCCGCCTCGCTCCGCTCGCCGGGGCTCGCGGCGTAGACCAGCCGGTCCACCGCGGCGTCGATCGAGCCGAGCGTGGTCGGGTCGGCGAGGTCGGCTCGAACGGGCGTCACGCCCGGCGGCAGCGGGCTCTCGCTGCGTCGGAGACCCCACACGCGGTGCCCCGCCTGCGCCAGCTCGGTGGCGAGCGCAGAGCCGACGTAGCCGCAGCCGGCGATCAGGACGTTCATGCTCGTGCCTCGTTTCCGCGGTCCGATGGCACTCGGAGAGGCTCGAAGAGCGGTTCAGAAGCCCGCGTCTTCGGCGCGCTCCTCGCCGCTGTGTGGCGCCTCGGCGTCCGCCGCTTTCTTCGTGCTGGCGGCCTTCTTGGCGCCGCTCTTCTTGGCCGAGCTCTTCTTGCTGCTGGCCTTCTTGCTGCTGGCCTTCTTGGCGGTGGCCTTCTTCGCGGTGGTCTTCTTCGCGGCGGCCTTCTTGGTGCTCTTCTTGGCCGGGCTCTTCTTGCTGCTGGCCCTCTTCTTCTTCGAGGGCCCCCGCTCGCGCCGCAAGCGCAAGAGCTCCGCCGCGCGGTCGGTGGTGACCTCTTCGATGGTGTCGCCCTTGCGAAGCGAGGCCATCGTCTCGCCGTCGGTGACGTAGGGTCCGAAGCGGCCCTCCTTCACCTGGATGGGCTCACCGCTGACGGGATCCGCGCCGAGCGTGCGGAGCGGCTCCGTGGAGCGCCGGCCGCCGCGCTTCTTGGGCTGCGCCAGGAGCGCCTTGGCCTCCTCGAGCGTGATCGTGAAGATCTGCGCTTCGCTCTCGAGGCTGCGCGTCTCCTTGCCCTTCTGGATGTAGGGGCCGTAGCGACCGTTGAGCGCCTTGACCGGCTCATCCTCGTCGACGCCCACCTCGCGCGGCAGGGTGAGGAGCATCAGCGCCTCGTCGAGCGTGAGGGTGTCGAGCGCCATGCTCTTGAAGAGCGATGCCGTCTTCGGCTTCTCCTTGCGGTCCGCGCCGCCCTCGCCGAGCTGTACGTAGGGGCCGAAGCGGCCCGCCCGCGCGATCACCGGCTCGCCGGTCGCGGGATCGTTGCCGAGCTCGCGGTCTCCGCTCGGCGCCTCGAGCAGCTCGACGGCCTTCTCGACGCTCAGCTCGTCGGGGGGCATCGCCTCCGGCAGGCTCGCCTTGTCGTCGCCGCGCTGCAGATACGCGCCGTAGCGGCCCACCCGCACCACGATCGTGCGGCCCTGATCGTCCTCACCGATCGGCAGGCTGTTGATCTCGCGGGCGTCGATCTCGCCGAGGCGGTCCTCGACCATCTCCTTGAGGCCGACCTTCATGCGGACGCCGTTCTCGTTGGCAGGGCCCTGCGCCCTCGGCAACGGCTGCCCGTCGGGCCCGAAGTAGAAGCGGTGCAGCCACGGCACCACGGCCTCGTTGCCGTTGGCGATGGCGTCGAGCTCGTCCTCCATCCGCGCGGTGAACGCGTAGTCCACGAGCTGCGGGAAGTGCTGCTCGAGCAGGCTCACCACGGCGAACGCGGTGAACGAGGGGACGAGCGCCGAGCCCTTCTTCCAGACGTAGCCGCGGTCCTGGATGGTGCCGATGATCGACGCGTAGGTGGACGGGCGGCCGACGCCCATCTCCTCGAGCGCGCGCACCAGCGACGCCTCGGTGTAGCGCGCGGGCGGCTGCGTCTCGTGGTCCTTCGGCGTGAAGTGCTTGCCGAGCAGCCCCTCGCCCTGGGCGAGCGCCGGGAGGTGCTTCTCGCGGGTCTCGAGCTCCGCCTCGGGGTCGTCCGAGCCCTCGACGTACGCGCGGTAGAAGCCCGGGAACTGGATGGTCCGCCCGCTGACCGAGAGCTCGACCTTGCTGCCCGAGGAAACCCGGCCCTCGATCTTCACCTGCAGGGTCTCGCCGCGCACGTCTTCCATCTGCGAGGCCACGGTGCGCTTCCAGATCAGCTCGTAGAGGCGCGCCTCGTCTTTGCCGACCTCGCGCGCAACCGCGTCGGGCATGCGGAAGGTGTCGCCGGCCGGGCGGATGGCTTCGTGGGCCTCCTGCGCGTTCTTCACCTTGCTGGCGTGCACGCGCGGCTTGGCCGGGAGGTACTCCTGCCCGTACTCCTGCGCGATCAGCTTGCGCGCCGCGGCGACGGCCGACTCGCTCAGCGTCGTCGAGTCGGTACGCATGTAGGTGATGTAGCCGTTCTCGTAGAGACGCTGCGCCACCCGCATCGTGGTCTGCGCGCTGAAGCGCAGCTTGCGCCCGGCCTCCTGCTGGAGGGTGGACGTCATGAAGGGCGGGTAGGGCGAGCGGCGGTAGGGCTTGCGCTCGACCGAGCCGACGCTGAAGTCGGCGTGCTCGAGCTCGCCGACGAGCCGCTTCACGCCGGTCTCGTCGAGGACGACCGCGTCTTTGGTGAGCCGGCCCTCGAGGTCGAAGTCCTTGCCGGTCGCGAGGCGCTTTCCATCGAGCGCCGTCATGGTCGCGGTCAGCTCCGCGCCGTCGGTCTTCTTGGCCAGCGTGGCCTCGAGGTCCCAGTAGCTCGCCTTGCGGAAGCGCATCCGCTGCCGCTCGCGCTCCACGATGATGCGGGTGGCGACGCTCTGGACGCGGCCGGCCGAGAGCTTCGGCATGACCTTCTTCCAGAGGACCGGCGAGACCTCGTAGCCGAAGAGGCGGTCGAGGATGCGGCGCGCCTCCTGGGCGTCGACGAGCCGGCGGTCGATCTCGCGCGGGTGCTCGATGGCCTCCTGGATCGCGCGCTTGGTGATCTCGTGGAACACCATGCGCTTGACCGGCACCTTCGGGTTCAGGACCTCGAGGAGGTGCCAGGCGATCGACTCTCCCTCGCGGTCTTCATCGGTCGCGAGGTAGAGCTGGTCGGCCTCCTTGAGCAGCTTCTTCAGCTTGCTGATGTGCTGCTTCTTATCCGGGTCGACGATGTAGAGCGGCTTGAACTCGTGGTCGACGTCGACTCCGAGGCGGGCCCACGAGGTGCCCTTGTATTCAGCGGGCACTCGCTGGCCCTGCGGGGCAGGTCGCGGATGTGTCCGATGGACGATTCGACGACGAAGCCGCGGCCCAGGTAGCCCGCGATGGTGCGGGCCTTCGCAGGGGACTCGACGATGACGAGCGACTTGGTCACGGGCATCGGTTTTGTTGGCGCGCCCCCGGGTTTGTCAAATCGACCCGGGATGTGGGGTGAGGGGCTGGGGCCGGCGGGGGGGCGAACCGTGCCACACTCGGCGGCGGAGGTCGACCGAGGTGGGGCGGGGCGCCTCTTTCGCGGAGATGACGCGACAATTCGCGTGTCCGCGCCGGAAGTCACCGCGTTGGTCGGCGGTGCCGGGTGGCTAGCAACGCTCGGGGAGCGCCGCCAGGTCGCTCCCGGAGGAGAGATCATGAAGCTCGAGAGGTACGACGCGATCGTGGGGCGGGTGCGAGACCGATGCGGGCTGGGGTCGCGTGACGCTGCGGTCGCTGTGCTCGGCGCGGTGCTCACCACCCTCGGCGAGCGGGTGCTGGCTTCGCAGGCGCACCCGCTGGCGGCGCAGCTCCCGCCCGAGCTGGGGAGCTTCCTCGAGCGGACGGACGGCGGCGCGACGCGCTTCGGGCTCGACGAGCTGCTCCGGCGGGTGGCGACGCGCGAGGGCGTCAGCGTCGACGTCGCGCTCCGCCACGTGCGCGCGGTGCTCGGCGTCATCGGCGAGGCCAGCGCGCCCGCGGCGCTGGACGGCATCGTCCGCGCGCTCTCGGGCGAGGAGCGAGCGGCGCTCTTCGAGAACGAGGCGACCGCGACCGCGGTGCGCTGAGGTTCGCCAGCGGCCTGCTGTGGTAGTACACATCGCGGAGGTGATCCGATGGCCAGGCCGAACCGAACCCTGATCGCCGCTTTGCGGACGACCGCCGCGCGGATCGCGGCCGGGTCGCGCTACCAGTGGACGCACCAGGGCGCGTGCAACTGCGGGCATCTGGTGCAGACCCTCACGAAGCGCTCGCGCGAGGAGATTCACCGGCTCGCGGTGCAGAAGGCGGGTGACTGGGGCGAGCACGCGGTCGACTACTGCCCGACGAGCGGCTATCCGATCGATCACATCCTCGGCGAGGTGCTCGACGCGGGGCTTTCGCTGGCCGACATCGGGCACCTCGAGCGGCTCGACGATCCCGCCGTGCGCCGCCGCCTGCCGGAAGGAGAGCGCGTGCTCGATCAGCGCCGGCGCGGACACGTGGTCCGCTACATCGCAGCCTGGGCCGATCTGCTGGAGGAGCAGCTCGCCGCCGAGAGCTCGGGCGTACACGCGGCCCTGCCGCTCCGGAGGGCTGGGTGAGGAGCGCTCGGCTCCTCTCGGCCACGAACCTCGTCCTCTCGGTCCTCGCCCTCGTCACCTCCACCGCCGCCATCGTCCTGCACTACGCCGACCGGCCGTCCGCGGGCGCGGTGCTGACCGATGCGCCGGCCGATCCGGGGGCGCCGACCGATCCGATGCGGCCCCGCGACGCGCCGCTGCCGACGGCCGAGGTCGCCGCGCGCTGCCTGCCGAGCGTGGTCAACGTCTCGAGTACGCGGATGGTGCGCGCCGACAGCGCTCAGAACCCCTTCTTCGACGTCTTCCGGCAGTTCTTCGGGCTCGGTGAGCCCGCGCCGCACGAGGCGCAGAGCCTGGGCTCGGGCGTCATCGTCAGCGCGACGGCGTGGTGCTGACCAACCACCACGTGGTCGACGACGCGACGGAGATCCGCGTGACCCTCTCGGACGGGCGCGAGCTTCGAGGCCAAGGTGGTCGGCCGTGATCCGGAGAGCGACCTGGCGGTGCTGCGCCTCGAAGGGGACGCCCTCGCGCTGCCGCCGCTCGCGCATCGGCGACTCCAGCGCGCTCCGGCTGGGCGACGTGGTGCTGGCGATCGGCAACCCCTTCGGCGTCGGGCAGACCGTCACGATGGGCATCGTCTCCGCCATCGGCCGCGCCTCGATCGGGATCGAGGACTACGAGGACTTCATCCAGACCGACGCCGCCATCAACCCCGGCAACTCGGGCGGCGCGCTGGTCAACCTGCGCGGCGAGCTGGTCGGCATCAACACCGCCATCCTCAGCCGCACCGGCGGCTACCACGGCATCGGCTTCGCGATCCCCACCAACATGGCGCGGCCCATCGCCGAGGCGCTGCTTCGCGACGGGCGGGTGACCCGCGGCTGGATCGGCGCCAGCCTCACCGATCTCACGCCCGAAGTCGCGGCGACGATGGGGCTCGAAGCGTCGAGAGGCGTGGCGGTCATGGACGTCTTGCCGGGCAGCCCCGCGTCGGCGGCGGGCCTGGTGCGCGGCGACCTCATCACCCGGCTCGACGCCGAGGCCATCCACTCGAGCCGTCAGCTCCGCAACTTGATCGCGACCCGCGGCGCCGGCGCGAGCGCCCGCATCACGCGGACCCGAAGCGGCGAGAGCGCCGTCTTGCCGATCACGCTGGCCGAGCGGCCCCGGCGGGTGCTCGGGGCGGGCTCGCCGGACGTACCGGCGCGCACGGGCGCGACCGACATCGGCGGGCTTCTGGTGCAGCCGCTCGACGACGCGCGGCGCGCCGAGTACGGCGTGCCGGCGGACGTCGCACAGGGCGCGGTGATCGTGGGCATCCGCGACGACACGCCGGGCGCGAGCGTCGGGCTTCAACCGGGCGACGTGGTGGTCGAGATCAACGGCGAGCCGGTGACGGGGCCCGCGGCGCTCGCCGCCGAGTACGAGCGCTCCATCTTCGTGGCCATGCTCTCCGTCCGGCGCGGCGCCGAGTCGCGCCTGACCATGTTGCGGCGCTGAGAGGCGGGGGTCGGTTCGCGAGCCTCGCGCGCTCAGACCCAGGGCGCGACGTAGCGGCCGTTGCGCAGGATGGGCGTTCCTTCGACGTCCACGTCGGCGCGGCGGACCAGGAGGGGCACCTCGACCTCGCTGCTCCAGCTGGCTCCCGTGTGCTCGGGGCTGGTGTGGCCGAGCACGGCGTGGAAGCCGGGCATCTTCAGGTCCTGCAAGAGGTTCCCGACCGCCGCGACCACGCCGACGTTGGTGCCGAGGCCGATCTGGCCGAGGCGCCGGCCGTTGGCCTGGGTGTCGAGCTGCGCGAGCAGCGCGTCGGGCGTGGTGCCCGCGCCCCCTTCGATGGTGCGGACTGCGCCGTCCTCGAACACGAAGCGGAGTCGGTCGGCGTTCGTCACCGAGCTTCCCCCACGTCCCACATGCCACCGTCCGGGACCAGGATGCCGTCCGCGCCGACCGGGTGCGTGACCAGCTCGCCGGCCGGGAGGTTCGTCCAGCCCGCTGCGCGGAGGATCCCGTCCTCCACGTGCCAGTGCAGGGCGCGCGAGCAGCGGATGCAGGAGATCGGTGCCGCGCGGCGAGCGGACGTGGATCGTGACGTCGCTGTCGAGCCGCGCCACGAGGCGCTCGGACAGCGCTTGCACCTCGCGGTAGTCGGTGCGCATCGATTGCTGCATCATCGCCGTGGTCAGCCCCGGCATGTGGCCGTGCCGCCGTGTCGCGCCGCCCGCGTCGATCAGCTGGTGCCGAAACGCGGCCGGGAGCGCTTCGATGCCGCCGACGAAGAGGGACGCGTCCGCCGGGATCAGCCGCGCGCTCAGGTTGCGGAGGAAGGGCTCGCGCGTCGCCTTGCGTGCGTCGACGATGTGGACGTCGCTCTTCGCACCGACCCCGTCGGCAGCCCGCAAGAACGCGGCGCCGAGCGCGTCGTAGCCGGTCTCGACGATCAGCACGACGTGCTGGCCGGCCTCCACGCCGAGGCACGTTCCCACCGCGTTGCGCGCGCCCTCCACGAGCGAGGGATCGACGGGATGCTCGCGCAGCATGGTCCCGGGATCCAGGGACAGCGCGCCGCTGCTCCGCCGGGGTCGTCCGCCCTCCATCCGCCCATGCTAGCAGCCTGCGGACGGCCCGCCGCTCCGTCGCGGCCTGCCGAGCACGCGCCGACCGCGGCGGCTGAAAAGTAGCGTTGCCGGTGCACGAAACCGGCTCTGGACGAGGCCGACCGGCGATCCGCGCTTCACTCGGGGACGGTCAGATCGATGTGCGCCGAGGTGGAGTCGTCGGCGCGGACGACCACGCCGCGCCGGTAGCGCTGGCCGTCAGGCGTCTCGAGCTCGAGTGGGAGGACACCCGCGGGCACCTCGACGTCCGAGAGCGGTGTCTGGCCGAGCGGGACGCCGCGGAGGAAGACGCGCACCTGAGGGCGGCTGGTCAGCGTCAGCCGGCCGGTTTGGCCCTCCAGCTCTCGGGCTTGTTCGTCGGTGTCGAAGCGCTCGGTCACGCTCCGCGTACGGTGGGCACGGATCTCGATCGAATCCTTCGCGCGGCTCGTGCCCTTCGAGGGTCACGCGGACCTGGTGGCTGCCTGTGGACAGATCCGAGACCGTCGCCGGGGTGACGCCGACCTCGTGGTCGTCGACGAAGACCGTCGCCCCGGCCGGCTCGCTATTGACGATGAGCGTGCCGGTGAGCACCTCGGGCGCCGCCGCCTCCCGTGGCGGCGGGAGGATGTAGTCCTTCGCGAAGTACGCGCCTCCGCCGATGGCCGCGAGGGCCGCGACGCCGATCAGGACCCACTTCAGCGTGCCTCCGCCCTCCGATGGAGCCTCCGAGCGCGGCATCGTCCGCGGGGGCGCGGTCGGGTTCGGTCGGTCGCCGACCGCCGTCCACGCAGGCGAGCTCGGTGCGCCGCCGGGGCGGAAGTCGTCCGGGGAGAGGCTGCTCGCGGCCCCTCCCGCGTAGCCCGGCGACACCGACGGCTCGAGGTCGAGGTCGATGTCGGGCAGGGGCAGGTCGTCGATGGCCGGCGCGGCGTCTTCGGTGAAGCCGATCGCCTGCGCGTCCGAGGTCTGCAGATGATAGGAGCTGCCGAAGGGGGTGGTGTCGACGGTAGGCCCGCGCCGCATCTCTTCCTTGAAGAGCTTGCTCATCATCTCTTTGATGCGGCGGGCGGTGACGACCTCGCCTCGCTTGGCCACGAATCGGTCGAGCGCCTCCTGGAGCTCGCCGGCCGTGGAGAAGCGGTCGTCGGCTTTCTTCGCCAGGCATCGGGCGATGATCGCCTCGAGCTCCGGCGGCGGGTTCTTCATGCGATCGGCGAGCTTCGGGATGGGCCCGCGGACGATGGCCTCCATCGTCTCGAACTCGGTCTCGCGTCGGTAGAGCGGGCGGCCGGTCAGCGCCTCGAAGAGGCACACCCCGAGCGCGAAGATGTCGACGCGATGATCGAGCTCCTTGGCCCGGCACTGCTCGGGCGCCATGTAGGCGAACTTGCCCTTCACCACGCCGGCTTGGGTCTTGTGGGAGCGCGCATCGGCCTTGGCGATGCCGAAATCGAGCAGCTTCACCGAGCCGTCGTAGCTGACCATCAGGTTGTCGGGCGTGACGTCGCGGTGGACGATGCCCATCGGCCGTCCGTCCTCGCCCTTCGCCATGTGCGCGTAGTCCAGCGCTTCGCTGATCAGTGCGATGACCTTGCAGGCGGTCGCGATGGGGATGCCGCCCGTTTTTCGCGCGCGCCGGATCAGCTTTCCCAGTGAGGCTCCATTGACCCACTCCATGGCGATGAAGTGGGTGCCTTCCTGCTGTCCGAAGCGATAGACGTGACAGACGTTCGGGTGCTTGAGGAGCATCATCACCCGCGCCTCGTCCAGGAACATCTCGACGAACGCCTGATCCTTTTCGTACTCGGGAAGGATCCGCTTCACCACGAGGTAGCGGGAGCCGGCGCCTTCGGCGTCCTCGCGCGCGAGAAGGATCTCCGCCATGCCGCCGAGCGCGAGCCGACCGACGATGGCGTAGGGACCGAACTCGCCGATGGTCGGCAGATGACGCGGCGGCGCCTCGGGGGGGCGGCCCGATTCGACGAGGCTGTCCGTCTGCGCCGGCGGTCGCCGCGACTCGAACGCCTCGACCTCGCCGAGCTGGGCCTCCGCCTCCGTCAGCAGGCCCTCGAGCTCGTCCATCTCGTCCATCTCGTCGGGGACCTTCGGCGGCGAGGGGACGTCCGGCTCCGTGGTCCGTTCCGACAACCGGGCGGGCCGAAAGGTCGGGACGCTCGGTGTGGGCTTTCGCTGCGGATCGTTCATCGGTCGACCGATCTCTATGGTGCCTGGCTCCGGCGCGGAGGTCGACTGCGATTTTTCGGGGTCAACCGCGCGGATCGAAGCGCGAGATCTTCGGCCAGGCGGGCGTAGAGCGTCCGCTCTTCCTCCGAAGGTTCGGCGGGCACGACCACCTGGATCTCGGCGTAGAGGTCGCCCCGCTCGCCCGCTCGATTCGGGTAGCCGCGACCGCGCAGGCGGATCCGGCGTCCGGTCGAGGAGCCGGGCGGGATCTTGACTTTGGCCCGGCCGTCCAGCGTGACCAGCTCGGCCGTGGTGCCGAGCACGGCCTCCGGGGGGCTGATCCGCAAGCTGGTCAGCACGTCGTCGCCCTCGAGCCGGAACCCGCCGCCGGGGACGATCTTGACCACGAGGTAGAGGTCGCTGCCGCCGGCGCCCTGGCCGCTCAGGCGGATGCGCTGCCCGTCGCGGACCTTCTCGGGGACCTGCACCGTCAGACGACGCGGCCCGCCGCGGACGGGGTCGGTGAGCTGGAGTTCGCGGCTGCCTCCGGCGTACGCCTCGGTCACCGCGAGCTCGAGCGGGCTCTCCTGATCGCCGCGGCGACGGCCGGCCCCGCGCGGGGGGCTCCGGCGCGCGCCGGGCGGGCGCTGCTGGGCGAAGACCTGCTCGAAGACGGAGCGCAGGTCGTCGACGTTGCTGCCGAAGCCGAAGGGGCCGAAGTCGAACTGGACGTCGGACGCGTCGTAGCCCCCGCGGGGCGGCGCGCGTCCCTCGCTGATGGCCTTCCACTGCGTGCCGTACTTGTCGTAGAGCCGTCGCTTCGCGGGATCCTTGAGCACCTCGTAGGCCTCTTGGATCTCCTTGAAGCGCGCCTCGGCGTCCGCTTCCTTGGAGACGTCCGGGTGGTACTTGCGCGCGAGCTTGCGGTAGGCGCGCTGGAGCTCCTGGGCAGACGCGTCGCGCCCGACTTCGAGCACGCGGTAATAGTCCTTGTAGCTCACACTCTTGCTCTGAGGCGAAACGGGCGCCGCGCAACGGGCTCCGCGAAAGGCGGCGATGGTACCCGCTTTCGAGACCGGCCGCTCGGCGGGGACGACCGAGCGTCCATCTCACCGACTGCGTGCGCCGCCCCGTGCGCGGCGGACGTCCCGGCCGCGTGTCAGCCCTCGTCCTCGGAACCACCCTTCTTGAGCGACTCCTTGAGCTCCTCGAGTTCCTTGCGGAGCGCGGCCACGGCGTCGGCCGTCTCGTCCCGCTCCGGCTCTTCCTTCTTGCGGCGCTTGCGCGGCTCCGGCCGGGGCTCCGGCGGCTCGCGGCGCGGCGCGGCGGGCTGCGGGCCCCAACCGCCGAGCAGGCGCGCGAAGGCGTTGCCCGCCGCCATCGGGATCTGCGCGAAGGGGTTGTAGGGCATCATCGCCTGCGTGCCCTGCCGGGCGTGCAGGTAGAGCTCGAGCGCGCTCGAGATGTACATGCCGAAGAACTCGGTGAGCGCGTCGTCGCCCATGCGGATGAGCTGCTCGAGCAGCGGCACGGGCAAGAGCTTCGCGGCGCCTCGGCTCTCGAGGATGATGTGTGCGAGCGTCTGCTGGGTCAGGTCCTTGTTCGACTTCGCGTCGACGACGGTGACGTGCTCGCCCGCGCGGATGCGCTCGGCCAGCTCTTCCAGCGTGATGTAGCGGCTCTCGGTCGTGTCGTAGAGACGCCGATTGCCATATTTCTTCACCACCATGGTGGTGCGAGACCTACCACGGGACGCCGCGCTCGCCCATGCGCGGCCGCCTCGAAGTCGCGAGAAAAAGACGCGGCAGGGTCGAGCCGGGGTGCCGGCGGGCGGACCGGCGTTGGGATGGATGGTGGCTCGACCCTGCCGCGAAGGCCTTGTGTTCGATCAGGTGGTGTGTGCGATCAGGTCATCACGAGGCCGCCGTCGACGTCGACGCAGCGGCCATCGAAGTAGTCGCACTCGATGATGAAGCGGACGGCCGCCCAGATGTCCTCGGGCTCGCCGATGCGGCCGACCGGGATCGCCGCCACCAGCCCGTCGCGGGCCTTCTGGTTCATGCCGCGGGTCATCGGCGTCTCGATCATGCCGGGCGCGATGGCGCCCACGCGGATGCCGTAGCGCGAGAGCTCGCGGGCCCAAGTGACGGTGTTCGCCGCCAGCGCCGCCTTGGCGGCGACGTAGTTCGACTGCCCGCGGTTGCCGTGCCGGCTGATGCTCGAGATGTTGATGACGACGCCGGGGCTCGACTCGCTGGCCATCATCGCCGCCGCGACCTCCCGCACCATCATCGTGGCGCCGGTGAGGTTGACGCCGATGACCGCGTCCCAGGCCTCGCGGCTCATCTTCTTGATCTCGCCGGTGTTGCGGTCCTTCTTGACCAGCAGCCCGTCGCGGATGATGCCGGCGTTGTTGACCAGGCCGTTCAGGCCGCCCATCTGCTCCTGCGCCCAGGCCACGAAGCTCGTGACGTCGGACTCGTCGCTGACGTCGAGGCGCCGGCGGTGGATGCCCTCCGGCAGCTCGGCGAGGCCCAACTCGACCACGTCTCCGACGGCGACCTGCGCGCCACCCTCGAAGAGCCTGCGCGCGAAGTGCGCGCCCATGCCGCCGGCGGCGCCGGTGACGATGATCTTCATCTCGTTCAGTTGCACTTCATTCTCCTGTCGACTCGTCGCTCGGCTCCGGCTGCGAGCTTCCGCGTTCGGCGGAAGTCGGGGCGGGGATCGAGCCGCGCGCTCTCTGCGTCGAGCGCGTTCATACACCGTCGGTCCGGGCGCTTCACGCCGCGCGCCGGCGCGGGCGTGCGACCCTTCGCATCCACTCCAGCGCGCCCACGTACCAGCGGCTGATCATCGACGGCACGAGCAGGACCGGCTGCCCCGGCTCCGCCGCGCGTTGGCGGCGGAACCGATAGAGCTGGGCCGTTCCGTCGACGAGGACCGTGTCCTTCGGCGTCGGCGCGACCGCCATGATCAGGAGGCTCCGACCAGCTCCGCGCCCTTCTTGGCGGCGTCGACGCCCATCTTGCGCCACTCGGTGGCCAGCTCGCGCTGGTACTCGAGGGAGCTCTTGAAGAGCTGGGTCATGTCGTCGATGGCGGTGACGGTGCGCATGTGGCGCTCGCGCTCGAGGCGCTCCATCTCGCCGAGCGCCTTCTCGAAGCGCGAGGTCTGCGCGTCGAAGATCGAGCGCCACGCGTCCATGCCCGGGACGGCGGCGAAGGCCGCGAAGGGGTTGGTGGCGGTGGTGTCATGCTGCTCGTGCGAAGGCTTCTTGGCGGTCATGGCTCTCTCCTCCATTTTCCTGTCTCAGCGGGGGATTCGTGCCCCCGACGCCGCCGAAGATGCATCCGTCCGTCGGGGGCGTCAACCGAAAAATGGTGCGGTGCAACAAAAGTGTTCGGCTCGGGCTCGGCCGCGCTCGACGACTTGGGTACGTTTGGTGGGAAAAGTGCTGTCGTCATGCTGCGGTGAAGCGCCGTGGGCCCCGCTTTGCTCGTTTGCCATGTTGCAGTGCGCAACAAATCTCCTTGACGGCTCCGATTCTCAGGCGTACCTACAGCTCGCCGCACGTTGTGCGGGTGCAGGGCGAGGGATGGCCGTGAGGGATGGGCGGACCGAGTTGGCGATGGGAATCGTGCTGTGCGCGTTGGCGCTCGGCTGCGATCCCGCGCCCGAGCAGCCTCATTGCGTGGTCGGAGCGGACTGCGCATCGGGGCGGTGCCAGTCGGATGGGCATTGTGCGCCGCAGCGCGACGCCGGCCTACCGCCGGTGGACGCGCCGCCGGGTGTCGACGCCTACGTGCCGGGCGTGGACGCGGGTCTCGACGCCGGGGACCGCTGCTTGCCGAACGCGGACGGCGTGGTGCAGCGCAGCGAAGCCCCCTTCGGGCCCGGACTGATGGCCCGCTACATCACGGCCGACGGTGTGGCCGTGAACACGGCCGGGACGAGCACCTCCGGTGGGCGCAGCTGGGACTTCTCGGCCTCGGTGCCGGGCGATCACGACCTCGATCTGGTCACCACGTCGCTCGACGGCCGCTGGTTCGCGGATAGCTTTCCGGGCGCCGACTACGTCACGCGCCTGAGCGACACGAACGATCTGCTCGGCGTCTTCCGCGTCACGGCGAGCGCGCTCCAGCTGATGGGCGTGGTCTCGCCCGACAACGGCGTGGGCCGCACCCAGCTCTCCTATGCCCCGCCTGTCGACGTGCTGATCTTCCCGCTCCAGGCGGGCTCGCACTGGACCAGCGACTCGATGGTGACCGGCGTCGCGCAGGGCCTCGCGGTCGCGTACCGCGAGACCTACGACAGCCAGGTCGACGCCCGCGGGCAGGTGATCACGCCCTACGCGCCCTTCGACGCGCTCCGCGTGCGCACCATCGTGACGCGCGACCTGACCTTCACCCGCACGGTGGTGCGGCAGTTCCTCTTCGTGGCCGAGTGCTTCGGCACCATCGTCACGATCGTCTCGAACGACAACGAGCCGAGCACGGAGTTCACGCAGGCGTCGGAGCTCCGCCGCCTCGGCTTCTGACCAAGTCCGCATGATGCGGCGCCCGCTCTTCGCGGGTCAGGCAGGGGGAAAGGGGCATCCGATGGATCGCAACCTCTTGGCGTGGTGCGTCTTCGGCGCGTACGCGCTCTTCACGGTGGGGCTCTCGCTCTACGGCATGCGCAAGACGACGTCCTTCGCCGGCTTCGCGCTCGGCAACCGCGACATGGGCCCGGTGATGGTCGGGATCACGCTGGCGGCGGCCATCGCGTCGACCGCGACCTTCGTGATCAACCCCGGCTTCGTCTACACGCACGGCGTGAGCGCGCTGATGCACCTCGGTGTGGCGGCCAGCGCGGGCGTGATCCTGGCGTTGGTGCTCTTCTCGCGCGGCTTCCGCCGGATGGGCGAGTCGAGCGCGGCGCTCACGCTCCCGCACTGGATCGGAAACCGCTACCAGCACTCGGGGATGCGGAGCTACTTCGCGATCTTGAACCTGGTGCTCGCCATCAGCTTCGTGGTGTTGATCGTGAAGGGCTCCGCGCTGGTGATGCAGCACACGCTCGGGCTCGGCTACGTGGCGTCGGTGGTGCTGATCGTCTCCTTCGTCTTCGGCTACATCCTCCTCGGCGGCACCTACGCGCACGTCTACACCAACGCCTTCCAGGGCGCGCTGATGGTCGTGGTCGCGCTCGCCATCGTCGGCAGCGGCGCGTACCTGCTGGCCGACGGTCCGAGCGCGTTCTTCGCCCGCATCGCCGAGCAGGACCCGCACCTCGTCCAGCTCGTCAACTCCGAGAGCGTGCTCTTCGGCTCGTGGTGGGACGTGTTCGTGTGCGGCTTCGTGGTCGGCGCCGGACTGATGTGTCAGCCGCACATCCTCGTCAAGAGCCTCTACCTGAAGAGCGAGAAGGATCTGACGCGCTATCTGATTGTCGCCGTGAGCGTCGGCATCGTCTTCGCCATGGTGCTGGTGGCGGGGCTCTACGCGCGCCTCGCGCTGCCGGCGGTCGAGAGCCAGGACGCGGTGATGCCCATCTACCTCACCCATGCGTTCGGGCCCATCACCGGCGTCCTCGTCAGCGTGGCGCTGCTGTCGGCGGGGATGAGCACGCTGGACGGGCTCTTGGTCAGCGCCTCGACCATCGCCGCCAACGACGTGGTGCTCGGCAAGATCGGCGAGCGCTGGCTGGGCGACCGGAGCGAGGCCGACAAGCAGGCCATCGCGCTCCGGGTGAGCCGCTGGGTGCTGGTGGCGATGGGCCTCGTGAGCGCCCTGGTCGCGCTCGACCCGCCGGCGCTGGTGGGGATCTTCGCCCAGGTGGGCATCTACGGGCTGGTGGCGGCCTCGCTCGCGCCCGTGACCTTTGGCATCTTCGTGCCGGACGTGAACGCCGAGGACGCCTTCCGCGCCGCCTGGCTCGGCCCGCTGGTGCACTTCGGCCACTACCTCCTCGCCGTCTACGCCTTCGGGCACTTCGTGAACCCGGCCTCGACGGCGACCGAGGGCGTGCTGGTGTCGTTCGCGGCCCTCGGGCTCGCAACGGCGCTCCGCCGGGCCCGCGCTCGTCGTACCCTCGTGGTCGGCGCTCGCTGAGGAACACGGCTGAAGAACGCGGCTGAAGAACGAGAAGGGCAGGGCGATGCGACGGGATGGGATCGTCTTCGGGATCGGGTTGATGCTCACGTTGGGCGGCTGCGCGGGCGGCGCAGGCATGAAGCCGTGTCTGGTGGGCGGTGATTGTGAGTCGGGGGTGTGCTTCGCCGACGGGACGTGCGGGCCCTTGGACGCCGGCACGCCGGGCCAGGACGCGGCCATGGCCCAGGACGACGCGGGCTCGCCGCCGGACGTCGACGCGGGCGGCGGCGATGGAGGCGGAGACACGAACCCGGACGCGGGCAGGTCGGGCGGCACCGACGCGGGCATGACCGGCCACGACGCGGGCGGCGGCGGCTGCGGCAATGGCGACGGGCGCATCGACTCGTCGGAGCTGCCGCTCACGGTCGGCGAGACGCTCTCCGTGACGGTCGCCACCAACGCGTCGGTCGACACCCACGGCGCCGATCAGCCGGACGGCACACGGGTGTGGGACCTCGAGGGCCCCTACAGCGGCGACGCCGACGCGAACTTCGTGCGTCGCCCGCTCGACGGGACCTGGTTCGCCGGCGACTTCACGGACGCGAGCTACACGCTGCCGCTCGACAGCTCGAGCGGGCTGCTCGGCGTCTTCCAGCGCACCTCGAGCGCGATCCTCCTGCGCGGCGTGGTCTCGATGGACAGCGGCGTCACCCAGACCGAGCTGACCTACGACCCGCCGGTGACCGTGTGGCAGCTGCCTCTCGCAGAGGGCGCGAGCTGGGACGAGACCAGCACCGTCAGCGGCACGGCGAGCGGTGTGGCCGCCTACTACTCGGAGCGGTGGCAGGTGTCGGTGGACGCCAGCGGCTCGCTCGGCACGCCGGCGGGCGTCCGGCAGGTGCTGCGCGTGTCCACGCTGATCACGCGCACCGTCGGCATCTCGGTCACCGCGCACCGGCGCCTCTCCTTCCTCCAGGAGTGCGCGGGCAACATCGCGCAAGTATCCAGCGTCGACGGCGACGGATCGGCCGAGCCGACCTACGCGGCGGAGCTCTGGCGGATCCGGTGAGCGGCGGTCGAAACCTCTCCCGTCGCGCTCTCGGCGAGACGCGGGCCCGCGCGGAGGAGCCGCGCCTCGCCTCGCGTCTCGCGCTCGGCTCGCTGGCGCGCTCCGTCCTCTTCGTCGCCGCGTTGGCGCAGGCCGGCTGCCTCTCGTTCTACGCGGGGCCTCTGCCCGGCGCGCCGCGCGACGCGACCTTCGTCGAGGTCGAGGGCGCCCGCATCCGCTACGTCGACGAGGGCGAGGGGCCGGCGGTGGTGCTGATCCACGGCTACGCCTCGTCGCTCGAGACCTGGGCCACGGTGCTGCCGGCGCTGCGCGAGCGGCACCGCGTGCTGGCCATGGATCTGAAGGGCTTCGGCTGGAGCAGCCGGCCCGAGGGGGACTACTCGCCAGAGGCCGAGGCGCGGGTGGTGCTGGCGCTGATGGACGCGCGCGGCATCGAGCGGGCGGCGATCGTCGCGCACTCGTGGGGCTCGTCGGTGGCCCTCGCGCTGACGCAGATGGCGCCGGACCGCGTCACGCGGGTCGCGCTCTACGACGCCTTCGCCTACTCGGGACAGCGCAACACCTTCTTGCAGTGGGCGCAGGCGGACGGTGTCGGCGAGGCGCTCTACGCGCTCTTCTACGACCAGCGGCCGGACGACCGGATGGCGCTCGCGTTCTTCGACGACGACAACCTGCCGCAAGCGATGGTGGACGCGGTGGAGGCCGCGCTCGACCGACCCGGCACCCAGGCCGCCGCGCTGGCCACCGCCCGCGGGATGAACTTCCAGTCCATCGAGGAGCGACTCCCCGAGGTGCGCGTGCCGGTCCTCTTGCTGTGGGGCCGCGAGGATCGCGTGGCGCGGATCGGCTACGGCGAGCGGCTGGCCAACGATCTCCCCGACGCGCGCCTGCGGATCTATCCGCGCTGCGGGCACTTCCCGATGATCGAGGCGGCCAACACGTCGCGTCGCGATCTGCTCGCCTTCCTCGACTCGGAGGCGGCGGCGGACGAGGAGATGCTCCGACTACGCCCGCCGCGTCTCGTCGGCGCCCGAAGAGAGCGAAGCGCCGGCCGTCTCGCCGGAGCAGGTCGAGGTGCCCGGCCGCGTCCCCGAGACGCTGGAGGGCGGCGCCGTGATCGAGGGCCGTCTCGGATGTGCCGGCGTCGTGGACGGGCTCGCGCGCGCCATGGCCGGGATGCGCCTCGAACGCGCTCGTGCTCGGCGTGTCCGCGCGGGCGGGAGCCGTCTCGTGTCGCTCGCGCTCGGCTCCGCGCTGCTCTTGGCGCTCATCGGCCTCGCGTCCTCCACCGCCGCGGCGCAGGCAATCGTCCGCCGCGTTCCTGCTCCCGGCGAGGCCAACCTCGTCGACTACCGCATCTTCTTCCGCGCGCGCGGCTCGGGCTTCTACAACCTCGACCTGGATCGCGGGCTCACGCCCTCGGGCCGCCCGCTCTTCCCGGTTCCGCAGTCGGACCCGCGCGCCCAGCTCCTGACCTACGGCGACATGCGCTTGCGGACCGACGTCGCCTTCAACGTCCCCGACACCACCGTGTCGATCCACATGCGGGTCGACGTCATCGACGACCTCGGGTTCGGCAGCCTCCCGCGGGGCACGCCCGCGGACAGCCGCGCGCAGCTCCCACCGCCCGGCGCGTTCCTCGTCAAGCGCGCCTGGGCGCAGGTGATCACGCCCTTCGGTCTCTTGGCCGCCGGCCGCATCGGCAGCCACTGGGGCATGGGCATGCTCACCAACGGAGGTGACTGCCCGCGCTGCGATCTGGGCGACTCGGCCGACCGGGTCTTCTTCGCCACCTCGATCGCCGATCACATCTGGACGCTCTCGTTCGATCTCACCTCCATCGGGCCGGTCGTCCCCCGCAGCGACGGCATCCGCTTCCTCGACGTCAATCCGGCCGACGACGTCCAGACGCTGACCTTGGCCATGCTGAACGTGACCGAGGATCGCTCGCGCGCGCGCCGCGAGCGGGCCGGGTACACGACGCTCGAGTACGGCGCGTTCGCGTCCTACCGCTGGCAGGCCTTCGACTGGTCTCCGAGCTACCTGCCCAAACCGCAGAACTATCAGCTCTCGCGCAGCCAGATCGTGGGCCGCGGCTACCAGGCGCTCGCCTCCGACCTCTGGTTCCGCGTCAGCGGCCCGTGGGGGCGGATCGAGGCGGAGGGCGCGCTCATCGTCGGCCGCTTCAATCAGGCCTCGGTCATCCCCGGCGTGTTCCTCCACCAACCGGTCGACACGCTGGCCTGGGGCGGCGCGCTCAAGTCCGAGTTCCGGCCGCTCCCGAGGGTGCTCACGGTGGGGCTCGATCTCGGCGTGGCCAGCGGCGATCCGGCGCCCGGCTTCGGCGCGTTCCCCAGCGTGACCCAGGCCGCGGGCCAGCCGGGCGACCTCACGGGCGCGCAGATCGTGCCGCCCTTCGACATGCGGGCCGACAACTTCCGCTTCCACCCGAGCTACCGCATCGACCGCATCCTCTTCCGCGAGATCATCGGCACCGTCACCGACGCGTTCTACCTGCGGCCGCACACCAAGTTGACCATGGCGCGCCACACCAGCGGCACGCTGAACCTCTCGTTGGCCGCGGTGGCGAGCTGGGCGATCTATGCCTCTTCGACGCCGGGCAACGACCACGCGCTCGGGCTCGAGCTCGATCCCACGCTCTCCTACGAGAACGACGAAGGCTGGGCGATCGTCGCCGACTACGCGGTGCTCTTCCCCTTCGCCGGGCTCTCGAACCCGCTGCTGGGGCTCACCGCCCAGCCCGCCCAGCTCTTCCGCCTCTCGCTGTGGGTGACGCTGTGAGCCGCTGGTTTTCCGCGACTTCGGTCCTGGTGCTCGGTCTGATCGCCGGCTGCGGTCCGAACCAGACGCCCCCCGGCGCCACGCCCTACGCGCCGGGCGCGGTGGAGCCCTTCACGTGCCTGCCGAACCTGGACGGGACGCTGGAGGCGGGCGAGCTCCCCGTGGTCTACGGGCAGGCGCAGCACTACCTGGTCAACCCGCAGGGCACACCGCGCTCTTTGCAGTTCGACGGTCAGGTCGACTCGGCGGGGCGGCGCTCCTGGGATCTGTCGCCCGACTACGCCGACGACATGGTGGTCGGGATCACCGCCGAGCCGCTCCGGGACCAGTGGTTCGCGTCGACCTTCCTCCCCGACGCCGACTACGTGGCGCCGATCGACGTGGAAGCGAACACACTCGGTGTCTACCACCTCGACGAGCGCGGGCTCTGGCTCCACGGCGTGGCCTCGGCCGACCCGAACCCGCCCGAGGGCCAGACCCTTCTGCCCTACGACTCGCCCGTCCTGCTCTTCCGGCTGCCGCTCCAGCCCGGCGATCGCTGGACCAGCGTCGGCGAGGTGAGCCAGGGGACGGCGCTCGGGCTCGCCTACCGCGGCACCGACACCTACGACATCGACGTGGTCGGCGCCGGGAGGCTGGACCTGCCGGACTGGTCGTTCGGCCAGGCGTGGGAGGTCGACCAGAAAGTCACCGTCGCGCCGGCCATCGGCGCCCCGATCCATCGCCACGTCATCAGCTGGCTCTTCGAGTGCTTCGGCGAGGTGGCGCGCGCGGAGGCCCCGCCGGACTCCGGCGACACGTTCATGACCGCGGACCGCCTGAGAAGGGTCACGCCGCGCTGAAGATGAGACGATTGCATCGAGCCAATATTGCGTCGACCCAGCATTGCGTTCGAAAGCGACATTGCGTTCGAAAGCGACATTGCGTTCGAAGCCAACGGAGAAGATGAGATGACGGATGCGTGGGAGCAATGGAAAAAGGGGTTCTACGCCTGGGAGAGCGCGACGGCGAGCTACCTCGAAGGCGTGATGAAGAACCCGGCCGTGCTCGGCCCGGCGGGGCAGATCCTCGCCAACGCCATGAAGGCACGGGCGGCCGGTGAGCAGGCGCTCGCGCAGTTCTGGGGCGGATGGGGCCTCCCGACGAAGAAGGACCAGGAGCGCGCGCTCCACGCGCTGAACCAGATCCAGAGCACGCTGATCGACCTCGAGGAGCGCCTCGCGACGCTCGAGGCGCCCGCGCCCGTGGTCCAGGCGGCGGAGCCGGCAGCGAAGCGCACCGCCAAGGCGGAGACCAAGACGACGGAGATCGAGAAGGGCTGAGCCATGGATATCACCCCCTACGTGTCCGAGCTGAAGATCGCGCCCGCGCGCCATCTTCGATGCGCTGCCGGCGCGCGCCGCGCAGGTCCGCTACATGATCCCGATGTCGGACGGCGACTACGAAGCCGTCACCTGGAAAGCGCACGCGGATCAGATCCGAAAGATCGCGCTCTTCCTCGTCCGGAGAGCTGAAGAGCGGCGAGCGCGCCGCCATCTTCGCGCCCAACCGCGTGGAGTGGATGGCCGCGGCGCTCGGGATCCAGGCCGCGGGCGGCGTGATGGTGCCCATCTACCCGGCGAGCACGGCCGATCAGGCCGGCTACGTCATCGAGCACGGCGACGTGCGCGTGCTCTTCGTCGACACCGAGGCGCTCCTGGCGCGGGTGATCGAGGCGCTGGCCCACGATGCAGGGCGTGCGCCGCATCGTCCTGCTCGACGACGAGCTCGACGTCGGCCGCTCGCTGGAGTCGTTGAAAGAGCGCGACCTCGTGGTCCCGCCCTACGCCGACGTGGAGCGGCGGGTGATCCACTTCGGGCGCGCGCTCGCCGCCGGCGCGGCCAAGGACCGCGAGGAGCCGACCGCGTTCGAGCGCATGCTGGACGGAGTCGGCCTCGATCAGCCGGCGGTGATGCTCTACACGAGCGGCACCAGCGGCCGGCCCAAGGGCGTCCCGCTCACCCACCGCAACGTGGGTGTCAACGGCGCGGACTGGCTGCGCTGCAACGCGCCTCTGATCGACGAGGGCGCGGTCGATCTCTTGTGGCTGCCCTTCAGCCACATCTTCGGCTTCGGCGAGGCCTGCCTCGGCAACACCCTGGGCTGGACGAGCTACATGGCCGACCCGCGGCAGGTCATGGACGCGCTGCCCGTCGTGCGGCCGCACGTGTTCATGAGCGTGCCGAGCGTGTGGGAGAAGCTGGCGACCCAGGCGATGCGGAAGGAGACGCCGGCCGCCCAGCAGAAGGCGCTCCTCGAGCTGACGGGCGGGCGCCTCCGCTTCTGCCTGTCGGGCGGGGCGGGGCTCAAGCGGGAGGTGAAGGAGCTCTTCCACGGCGCGCGGGTTGCTCGTGGTCGAGGGCTACGGCCTGACCGAGGCCAGCCCGACCCTGACGCTCAACCGGCCCGACGCCTTCCGCTTCGACTCGGTGGGCAAGCCGCTCCCCTCGGTCGAGCTGAAGCTGGCCGAGGACGGCGAGATCCTCGCCCGCGGCGACAGCATCTTCGGCGGCTACCACAAGGATCCCGAGTCCACGCGGGACGCGTTCACCGCCGACGGCTGGCTGAAGACCGGCGACGTCGGCCGCTTCACCGACGATGGCTTCCTGCAGATCATCGACCGCAAGAAGGACATCTTCGTGACGGCGGGCGGCAAGAACGTCGCGCCGGCCAACATCGAGGTGCGCTTCCGGGACGATCCCTTCCTGACCCACGTCGTCGTGTGCGGGGACGGGCGAAGTACCTCGTGGCGGCCGTGTGGCTCGACGAAGCGGCGGTGGACGCCCACCTCGAAGAGAGCGGCGTGGCCGAAGGCGCGCGCGACGAGGCGCGGCGGGCGCTGGTGCAGAAGCGCATCGACCGGGTGAATGGCGAGCTGGCCAAGTACGAGACCATCAAGAAGTTCGTCCTCATCGAGCAGCCGCTGACCGTGGAGAACGGCCTCTTGACGGCCACACTCAAGCCCAAGCGCAAGCAAATCGTCGCCCGCTTCCAGCGCGAGATCGACGCGCTCTACGAGGCCCGCTCGTGAGCTTCTTGTCGCTCGCGCGCCGGGTCGCCGCCGGCCGGCCTCCCGTCGGGACCACGCCGGCCGACGTGGTCCACCGCGAGAACAAGTGGCGGCTTCTTGCGCTATCGCGCCCGGCCCGAGGGCGTGGCGTACGAGACGCCGGTCCTGCTCATCCCGAGCCTGATCAATCGCCATTACGTGCTCGATCTCTTGCCCGGCAAGAGCTTCGCCGAGTACCTCGTCAGCCAAGGCTTCGACGTCTTCTGCATCGACTGGGGGACGCCGAGCGACGAGGACCGGCTGCTCAGCTTCGACGACGTGGCCGACCGCTACGTCGGCCGGGCCATCCGGGTGGCCGCGCGCTTCGGCACGCGCGGCAAGACGCACGTCCTCGGCTACTGCATGGGCGGCACCCTGGCGGCGGTCCACGCGGCGGCGCACCCGGACCGCTTCGCCTCGCTGGTGGCGCTGGCGGCGCCGATCCGCTTCGCGGACGACGGCATGCTGAGCCGCTGGGTGCGGAGCCCGGCCTTCGACGTCGACGCGCTCGTGAACGGCTTCGGCAACGTCCCCTGGCAGATCATGCAAGCCTCGTTTCAGATGCTGCGGCCGACGCTGAACCTCTGGAAGACCGTGCGCCTCCTCGACCGCGCCTGGGACGACCGCTTCCTGGACGGCTTCTTCGCCATCGAGACCTGGGGCAACGACAACGTCTCCTTCCCCGGCGAGTGCTACCGCACCTACATCCGCGAGCTCTACCGGGAAGACCGATTGATCCGCGGCCAGCTCTCGCTCTCGGGCCGGCGTATCTACCTCTCGGACATCACCTGCCCGGTGATGGCGATCACCTTCGCGCACGACAACATCGTCCCCTGGGAGAGCGCGTCGGTCCTCCTCGACGAGGTCGGCTCGAGCGACACCGAGCACGTCCACCTCGCGGGCGGCCACGTCGGCGCCGTCGTCTCGAGCGCGGCGGCCAAGCAGCTCTGGCCGCAGCTGGTCGAGTTCTGGGCCACGCGCGACCGTGAGGGCCAGCTCATCGACCGCGCGGCAGAGTAGGGCGTCTCGTTCGCGCGGCGCGAGGCTCTCGCCTGGACGACGCTGCCGTGCCGACTTCCCGCCGGCGGCCTCGCTTGCGCAGGCGGTGGACGCCTCGCAGATGGACGAGGAGGCCGCCGAGCGGGAGCTGGCCGAGCTCTCCGCCCATCTCGACGCCGCGGTTCACCGGCAGCTCGTCTTGATCCGCAGTCGGATCGACGAGTCGGCCTGTGGCTCGCCAAGGCGCCGAGCTGCGCCCACTGTCGGGCCCGCTCCAGAACAGCTCCTGCATTGGCCGTCACTACATCCCCGCTCGCTGCGTTCCACCTCGTCGAAATAGTCCCACTATTCCTCCTCGGGGCCGCCTTGCGAGCGGGGCGATCGACGCCCTCGGTGCGACGGGCTGTTCTTCCGCGGGCCCTGAACTGGCGATCAGCCCCGACCTCGGCGCCGCCCGCGAGCGCTCCGGGTGGGCCGCGCGCTGAAGGTGTTGCCCGCCATCGACGACGCCTTACGGACGGCGCGGGTCAGCTACTCCAAGGTGCGGGCGATGACGCGGGTGGCCACGCCGGAGAACGAGTCGAAGCTCCTGGCCATCGCGCTCGAGTCGACCGCCTCGCAGCTCGAGCGGGTCTGCCGAGGAGTCCGCACGCAGCAGGCGGAGCCCGGGAGGAGAGGCGTTCGAGGGGGACGCGTTCGAGCGTTGGGTCCGCCTGCGCCATCGGGGCGAGCCCACCGTGCGGCTCGAGGCCGAGCTCCTCCCGGACGAGGCCGAGCGGGTGATGGAGGCCCTGCGCGCCGTCCGCGTGCAGATGGCGGCGAGGTCGGCGACGCCGAGAAGCCGACCCTGGCGACGCCTGTGCGGATGGCGGACGAAGTCCTGGCGGCGCGCAAAGAGAGCGCGCGAGAGCGAGGACTGGCTGGGACCAAGTCGGCCGAGACCGTCGCCGAGACCCGCACGAGCGGCGCCGACCGGGCGGATCTCGGTGGTGAGCCTCGGGCCGGATCCCTGAACGAGACCCACACGGCCACGCTCGATGACGGCGCCGCGTTTCCGCGGAAACGTTGCGGCGCCTCGCGTGCGACTGCGGCCTGACCGGGATCGCGCGGGACGAGGACGGCAGCATCCTCGACATCGGCCGCAAGACCCGGAGGATTCCCGCCGGCCCTTCGCCGCGCCGTCATGGCGCGGGACGGCGGCTGCGCCTTCCCGGGCTGCACGCACGACCGCTTCATCGACGTCCACCACGCCGAGCATTGGATGGACGGCGGCGAGACGAAGCTCGGCAACCTCGTCGCCCTCTGCACCTTCCACCATCGCCTGCTTCACGAAGACGGCTGGCGGGTCCGCCTCGATGGCGGCGCGAAGCCGACCTTCTTCCGTCCGACGGCGGCGTCCTCGAGCCCGTCTGCGCCGCACCCGCGCCGCCGGACCATCCGCTCTGCGCGTTCGAGGAAGATCACGCCGAGCTCGAGATCGACGACGAGACCGGCCTCACCGGCTGGGACGGCACCCGCCCGGACTACAACGCCTGCGTCGAGGTGGTGTGCGCGGCCGATGACGCTGCGCGGCGCGACGGCACAGCGCTTCGGAATGAGGCTGCGCTTCGCGAGGACGCTCCGCTTCGCGAGGACGCTCCGCTTCGCGAGGACGCTGCGCTTCGCGAGGACGCTGCGCTTCGCGAGGACGCTGCGCTTCGCGAGGAGCGCTGCGCTTCGCGAGGACGCTGCGCTTCGCGACGAGCCGGCGCGCCGCGACGCCGAGCTGGATCTCTCGGTCGCCGAGTGGATCGCCAGGCACGCGTCGCGGTGGAAGAACTGAGGCTCCCGCACGCTGCCGCGTCCGCGGTGCGCCCGGCTCATTCTCCGCTGGCTCCTTCGCTGGCCCACCAGCGCTCGAGGGCGTCGCCGAGGTCGTCGACGAAGCGCGCGAACTCGGGGTTCGAGAGGAGCGGCGAGTAGTCCAGGATGTTGCTCCGCGACCCGCGCGCGGCGAGGGCTGAGCCGCCGCCGAAACCGGTCGAGGTGTCGACCTCTCTTCGGAGGCCGCTTCGAGAGCCCGGAACAACGCGCTCTTGGGGTCGGCGTGCTTTCGGGGCTGGGCGGATCGAGAGGGGCTTCTTGCCGTTCGGGTTGTCGGCGGCGCGGCGAATGGCGGCGTCGTCGAAGAGGAGCCAGCCTCGGTCATCCGCACCGGGACCATGGCGACGGCGAGGACGTCCAGGTCCCGCGTCGCTTCTTCAATCTCTGGTATCGGCGGTCGGCAGGCTGGCTCTCCGCGTCGCGATGGACGACGAGGAGATAGCGGGGTATTCGGCGAGCGCTCTTCGCACCTTGTCGTGCGAGGTGCCCGGGCCGTTCGCGAACTCGACGCGGAACTCGGCGTCCCGCTCGCCGTCGGAGAGCCAGGTTCGGATGGACCAGCCGAGCGCTTCGACGAGGCAGCGGTCGGAGGTCCCGTCGCCCACCAAGGTGGCTTGGAGATGCCTCACTCTTCGGTCGCCCAGAGCGGCTCGAAGCTCATCTGCCGCCATTGACTCGGAGCGGCCGGCGCGCACCCGCGGATGGCCGAGGCGGTGAGCGCCAGCTCCCCTCCGGCACCTTCACCGTCGACATGGTGCCCCGGCGGCCCCTGGATGACCTCCGAGAGCTCGACGACGCGATCTCGTCGTCGTCGAGCCGCTTGTAGACGAGCTGGCGAGTGCGTGTTGACGAGGACCTGCCGGCGCGGGTTGGTCTCGTCGACCGGAAGCTGCGCATCGACGGCGAGGTCGTGCAGGAGCTCCACCATCGCCGGCACCCGATTGGGGTGCATGCCGTTCTCGGGCTCCTCGAAGCACAACACGCCCGTCGCCGTCGGGTCGGCGGCGAGGACGCTGAGCACGAGGAAGCGGAGGGTCCCGTCGGAGAGCGCGCGCGCCGGATGAAACACGCCGTCCGCGCCGCTGACTTCGAGGGTGTAGGTCTCGGTTCGCGGGTCGTCGGTGACTCGGACCTCGCGCACGTCGGGCAGGAGATTGGCCAAGCGGTTGGCCACCTCGGCGAGCACGGCGTCCCCGCGCTCTGCGCGCAGGCGTTCGAGCGCGGCCGGCAGTCCCTTGCCGTGGGGATCGATGGTGCGTGGCTCGTGATAGCGGGCGGGCGTCCGCATGGCGCTCGGCTCGAGCGCGAGGGCGTCCACGATTGGATCTCCGGCGCGCTGCCAGCGCCGTCGGGAAGTCGAGGTTGACGCCGCCGAGGACGGCGCGGGAGGAGCGCGCCATCGGCACGGTGCGGCCGCCGTGGCCTTCCTTGGTGGAGCTGCACGGCGCCCTTCTTGGTGGACATCAGCGGGCGCCGGCGGGCGCCGGTGATGGCGCTGTCGCGGAAGGCGCGCGTGGTAGCGAAGCCGAGGTCGGACTTGGCCTGCGACTGAGGCACCGGCTCGAGGCTCTCGTCACGATCTCGAGCTGGCCCCCGCGACCCTCCCGAAGCTCGAACGCGATGGTGTATCGCAGGCTCGCCAGCGCCGCCTGCACCGCGACGCCGTAGTCGTCCTCCACCTCCCGGGGGACGACGAGGTCGGCGCTGATCAAGAGGCGGGGGACGCGATGGGGGCCGAGGTGCGTGAAGAGGCCAGTCGGGTCGAGGGACCTTCCGCTGGTGTCCCGCAGCCGCGCGGCGGCCTCCGGGATGGGGTGCCGCATCAGAGCGAGAGGAAGAGCAACGCGTCGAAGAGGTTCGACTTGCCGACACCGTTCTCGCCCACGAATGCGGTGAACGGGCCGAGCCGCACGTCGACGTCGAGCAGGCTCTTGAATCCCTGGACCGGATCCTGGTCAGCATGGCCGGGCTACTTTCGCATGCGTAGCGAGCGACCGCGAGCGCGGCAACCAGCGCCACGATTGCCCCACTCCACTGTACGCTCTCTTCGCCGAGCGGGGGCGGCGCGCCCGATGCGCGCCTCCGCCTTTCGCGCTGGTGTCGCCGCGTTCATTCTCCGGGGCGACCGAGGAGCTCATTTTCGAGAACGTCTCAGGCTTCGGGCAAGGTGAGGATGGGCGCGGGGGGCGAGGCGCCGCCGCCCTGGAGCTTGAGATCTAGACGTGCGGGCCGCTCGCTCTCCATCTGCCTCACTGCACGGGGCGGTTTGAGAGGCGGAGGGTGTTGGCGTTGACGACGAGGCGGGGCTCGCTCTGGGCGATCTCGCCGACCACGTCGGCCCGGACCACGACGCCGTTGCCGACGGCCTCCGCGAGCGCGCTCAGCGTGTCGTAGTCGCCGCTGATGACGGTGTCGCCGGTGACCTGCACGTCGGTCTGGAGCGGCAAGGTCACGGTGCCGAGCTTCGGGTCGACGCCGAGGACGGAGGCCTGGAACGCGAGCGTCTGGTTGCCGGTGGTGCTGGTGGCGTTGGGGACGATCTGCATCGACACGCGGATGGCCACGAGCGAGACCGGGAGCGACATCTGGAGGACGGAGCTCCCTTTCAGGCGGACCACCTGGCCCTTGGCGACGGCGTCCGCCACCGCCTGCAGGCTGGTGAGCTGGTTCGGCCCCGGTGTGTCGTTGGGCATCGAGCCGTCGATGCGGGTGCCGTCGACGAAGCGGGCGACGGTGCCGTCGGTGAGGATGAGCTGGCCCTGGCTCGGGGTGACGCTCCGGACCTCCCGGTCGTCCAGCGAGAAGATGATGATCTCCGGCGAGTAGCCCGCGCTGACGTCGCTCACGTCGTAGCGGACGATGAAGGGTTGGCCGAGGAGCATCAATGCCAGCGTGCAATCGAGGGGAGCGCCCATCTGTGAGCAGGTCCAGAGGTTGTCGGCGTTCGTGCTCAGTCGGATCGGGCGCGCTGCATCCGGCGAGGAGTTCTTGTCGGTGATCGTCAGCCGCTGGGCGAAGAAGACGGGATC
Source organism: uncultured Pseudomonadota bacterium (assembly GCA_963832725.1). GTDB lineage: Bacteria > Myxococcota_A > Polyangia > Polyangiales > Sandaracinaceae > JAEZBP01. Next base: position 629,723 of record CAWHVG010000001.1, on the reverse strand, counting down.
TTCGGGATCCTGCGGCAAGGGACCCGGTGTGCGTCGGGCCTGCACCATCGGCGCGCTTCCGCTCCCGATGAGATCCTGGATCTGGGTCACGAAGTCCGTGCAGGAGAGTGTCAGATCACCCGAGAAGAAGCGGGTGTAGGTCGAGTCGAAGTGGACCTCGCCGGCGGGCGTCCCGCCGAGGACGCCGGAGCAGCCCGTGCTCGTGGACAGCTCCACGAATGGGGTCTCCCCGAGGCGGACGGTGACGACCTCGTCCGCGAGGAGCTTGTCGTCCCCCTGCACGCGGATGTTGTTCACCTGCACGTATCCCGCGGCGGGGACGACGCCGAGCGAGAGCCGTCGCGGGCCGCGCTCGATCAGCACTTGCGCTTCCGGCGCCGAGATGCCTGCGCTGTAGATGCGGCGCGGGTCACTGCAGCCGGTGGAGACCAGCACGAGTGCGCCGGCGAGGAAGGAGAGGATTCGGCTCGCGCCCATGGCTCGCACCTCCGTCCCCCCACAGCATCGGTGAGCACCTGCGCGGGCCCGGCAATCGCCCCCGCGAGAGGGGAGCGCGAGCTGCGGGTCGCCGGGCGGTGGCGCGCGGATGAGGGCGGGCCGCCGGGTCGAGATCGAGCCCCTTCTTCTCGTTCCTCTTCACGACTCCGCCCAGGCCCAGGCGGGGCCGCGGCTGACGAATTCGTGGCATCGGACGCCTCTCGGCATACGCTCGACCGGTGCCGAGTGACGATTCCTCCGACGCGTTGAAGATCGGTGTGGTGCTGCTGCTCTCGTTCTTCGTGGGACTCGAGCGAGAGGAGCGGAAGCAGTCGGAGGCGCCGTACACGTTCGGCGGCGTTCGGACCTTTCCTCTCATCGGCCTCGTGAGCTACGCGCTGGCGCTGGTGTCGAGAGACTCGTTCTGGCCGTGGTCGGTCGGGCTCATGGTGGTCGGCGGGCTGATGCTGCTCTCCTACCAGAAGAAGCTCTCCAGCTCCGATTGGGCCGGCGTGACGACCGAGATCTCCGGCGTCGCCACCTACGTGATTGGCGGGCTGGTCCAGCTCGGCGACTTCTGGATTGCCGCGACCATCGCCATCGTGGCCGTGCTCCTCCTCGAGCTGAAGAAGGGGCTCGAGGGGCTGGCCCAGCGCGTCGCGTCGAAGGAGATTGTGACGGTCACGCAGTTCTTGCTGCTCACCGTGGTCATCCTGCCGGTCGTCCCCGACCGCGACTACACGCCCTTCGCGATCAACCCCTACAAGACGTGGCTGGTGGTGGTCGCGGTCTGCGGCGTCTCGTTCGGCAGCTACGTGCTGACCCGGGTGCTGAAGGGGCGGGGCGGGCTGATGCTCTCCGCGCTGCTCGGCGGGGCGTATTCGTCCACGGTGACCACCGTCGTGCTCGCCCGGCGTTCCCGCGAGGACCACGCGCCGAACGCCTTCGCCGGTGCCATCCTGGCCGCGTCGAGCGTCATGTACGCCCGCCTCGTCGTCCTCGTGTGGTTCTTCGACGCGACGCTCGGCCGGGTGCTCCTGCCGGCCTTCGGTGTCTTGGCGCTCGTCGGCGGGCTCGTCGGGCTCTACACGTCGCGGCGACACGCGCCGGACGGGAAAGAGGCGGCGGGCGAAGGCCCGGAGGTCAACCCGCTCGACCTGAAGGCGGCGGTCCTCTTCGCGGGCGTGTTCGTCGGCGTGCTCGTCCTCACCCAGCTCGCCCGCCAGCATCTGGGGTCGGCCGGGCTCTACGGGCTCGCGGCGCTGATGGGGGTGACGGACGTCGATCCCTTCATCCTCGGCCTGACCCAGACGTCCTCGACGTCGATCCCGACCCACGTCGCCGCCGGCGCGATCGTCATCGCCGCGTCGAGCAACAACGTGCTGAAGGCGATCTACGCGCTGGTCCTCGGCGAGCACACGGCCGGACGTCGCAGCGCGATGCTTCTGCTCGGCCTCGCTGCGCTCGGGCTCGTTCCGCTCGTCTGGTTCCTCTGAACCGGTGGACGGGCGCTCGGCGCGCGAGACCGAGTCCGGGGTGGAACGCTCGCTCTCGTCGCGGTCTTGACCGCGGCTCGCTCGCGCCTCAGGGTTCCGGCGACGGTCGAGAGATCGTCGTCTATGCGCACCTCGAGCTGATCATCCACGCGACCTGCCTCGCCTCCTTCCTCGGAGGCCGCGGTCGCTCGTCGTCGGCTCGCTCGTGTTCGAGGTGCGCGCATGGCTCGGATTCTGTTCTCGGGGGCGGGGTACGCCTACCCCGATGCTCCTCTCGTCCTCCAGGAGGTGGAGCTCAATCTCTCGCCCGGGTGGACCGCCATCGCCGGTCCCAACGGCGCCGGGAAGACCACGTTGCTCCGGCTGGCGGCCGGCGAGCTCGCACCGACCACCGGTTCGGTCTCGCTCGAGCCGGCCGACGCGCGGGTGGCCTGGTGCCGGCAGGCGCCGGCCGCGCCGACGCCGGAGGTGACGGCGTTCGCGCGCGATTGGGACGGCGCCGCGCGCAAGCTCCGGGCGCGTCTCGATCTGGACCCGGACGCGCTCGCTCGCTGGGCCACGCTCTCGCCCGGGGAGCGTCAGCGCTGGCAGGTGGCGGCGGCCCTGAGCGCGGAGCCGGAGGTGTTGCTCCTCGACGAGCCGACGAACCACCTCGATGCGGACGCGCGGCGGGCGCTGATCGAGATGCTCCGCTCGTTTCGCGGGCTGGGGCTGGTCGTGGCGCACGATCGCGCGTTCCTCGACGCGCTGGCGGACCGCACGGTGTGGGTCGAGGGAGGCCGCGCGACCAAGCGTGCCGGTACTTATGGACAGGCGCGGGCGGCGATGGAATCGGAAGCGGAGCGTGCGGGTCGCGAGCGCCGGCAGAAGAAGAGGGCGCTCCGCAGAATGCAGGATGAGCTGGACGCTCGGCGCCGTCGGAGCGCGAGCGCGGAAGCGGACATCTCGGCGCGCCGGCGGATGAAGGGACCGAAGGACCACGACGGCCGCGGGGCGTTGGCCAAGGGCATGGCGGAGCGCGCCGCCGCCGCGCTCTCCCGCTCGAGCGCGCAGCTCGCCGGCCGGGTGGAGCGGGCGGCGGTGTCGCTGGAGTCGGCGCGGGAGCCGAAGGAGCTCGGCGGCGCGCTCTTCGTGGACTGGGTGCCGGCGCCGAACGGGACGCTCTTGCGCGCGGAGCTCGACGCGCGACGGATTGGTGACCGCGTCCTCTGGGAGCGGCGTTCGGTGGTGGTGGAGCGGACCTCGCGCATTCGGATCACGGGACCGAACGGCGCCGGCAAGAGCACGCTCCTTCGCGCCGTCACCGGGCTCTGGCGCTTGCCGCGCGAGCGGCTCTTGCACCTGCCTCAGGAGCTCGGCGACGACGCCCGCGTCGAGGTGCTGGAGCGCGTCCGCGCCCTCCCACCCGATGTCCGCGGGCGGACGCTCTCGCTGGTGGCGGCGCTCGGCGTCGACCCGAAGCGCCTCCTGGCCTCCAAGCGCGCCTCGCCCGGCGAAGCGCGCAAGCTCTGGCTCGCCGAAGGGCTCGGCCGCCAGGTCTGGTGCGTGGTCCTCGACGAGCCGACCAACCACCTCGACGTCCCCTCGATCGAGCGGCTGGAGGCTGCGCTCCGTGCCTACCCCGGCGCGCTCCTCTTGGTGACGCACGACGAGAGGTTGGCGGAGCGGACCACCGACGTCGTGTGGTCGTTCGAGTGAGCGGCGCGGCTCGCTCGGCGCGTGTCCGAGAGCGCGCTTCGGGTCGGCGTGGCGCGGCGGCCCGAGGGCCCCGCGATGCCGGGGCACGTGCCGAGGGCGCAGCTTTCGCCCATGCGCTACAGTCCGCGCGCCATGACGGATTATCGGCGCATTCTGGTGACCGCGGCCCTGCCGTACGCGAACGGCCCTCTGCACCTCGGGCACCTCGCGGGCGCGTACCTGCCGGCGGACGTCTTCTCTCGCTACCACCGCCTCCTCGGCAGCGACGTGGTCTTCATCTGCGGCTCGGACGAGCACGGCGCGGCCATCGTGATCCGCGCCTTCAAGGAGGGCGTGTCCGAGCAGGAGATCGTCGACCGCTATCACGCCATGGCCGAGCGCGACTTCGCCGCGTTCGGGATGAGCTTCGACCACTACGGTCGGACCAGCTCGCCGATGCACCGCGACACCAGCCGCGCGTTCTTCCGCACGCTGGCCGAGAAGGACGCCTTCACCATCAAGACGGGGCTGCAGCCCTACGATCCGAAGGCCAAGCTCTTCCTGGCGGACCGCTTCATCGCGGGCACCTGTCCCAACCCGGATTGCGGCAATCCGAATGCGTACGGCGATCAATGCGAGAAGTGCGGTCGCACGCTGAGCGCCACCGAGCTCATCGACCCGAAGAGCACGCTGAGCGACGCGACCCCGGAGTGGCGCGAGACCACGCACTGGTATCTGCCCCTCGGCACGTACCAACCCGACATCGAGAAGTGGATCGCCACCAAGACGCACTGGAAGCCCAACGTGCTCGGTCAGATCCGGAGCTGGCTCGCCAGCGGTCTGGCCGACCGCGCGATGACCCGCGATCTGCCCTGGGGCGTGCAGGTGCCCGAGGACGTGGCCGAGAAGAACGGCGTGGATCCGGAGGGCAAGGTCCTCTACGTCTGGTTCGACGCGCCGATCGGGTACATCTCCGCGTCGCGCGAGTGGGCCGAGAAGCAGGGCGACCCCGAGCTCTGGAAGCGTTATTGGCAGGATGAGGAGACTCGCCTCGTCGAGTTCATCGGCAAGGACAACATCGTCTTCCACACGATCAGCTTCCCCTGGATGCTGAAGCTGCACGGCGACTACGTCCTGCCGGAGAACGTGCCGGCCAACGAGTTCCTCAACCTCGAGGGCGACAAGCTCTCCACCAGCCGCGGCTGGGCGGTGTGGCTCGGCGAGGCGTTGGAAGCGTTCCCGGCCGACTACCTCCGCTACTCGCTCCTGCGCACGCTGCCTGAGACGCGCGACGCGGACTTCACCTGGAACGACTTTTCGGCCCACGTGAACAACGAGCTGGCGGACAACCTCGGCAACTTCTTCAACCGCAGCGTCCAGTTCGCCGTCCGCTACTTCGACGGCGTGGTGCCGCCGCTCGAGGATCCCAGCGAGGCCGACCGCGCGCTGCTGGCGGAGATGGCCGCCTTCCCGGCTCGCATCGGCGAGCAGATCGACGAGTACCGCCTGCGCGACGCGATCCAGGAGCTGATGTCGCTCAGCCGGCTGGGCAACAAGTACTTCAACGACAGCGAGCCGTGGGCGACGCGCAAGAGCGACATGAAGCGCTGCGGGAACGCCATCCACGTGAGCCTCCAGCTCGGCGCGGCGCTGTCCATCCTGGCCGAGCCCTTCCTCCCGCACACCGCGGCCGCGATGCGGCGCATCCTGCGGCTCGACGGCGTGCGCCCGAGCACGCCGGGTGGCGAAGCGGGGACCCTCGGCTGGCAGGAAGCGGGCGCGCCTTGCTCGAGGCGGGGCACGCGCTCGGCGAGCCGGAGATCCTCGTCAAGAAGATCGAGCCGGAGGCCGTCGCCGCCCAGCACGCCAAGCTGCAGGCCGCCTCGGAGGCGGCGAAGGCGGCGGCCGGCGGCGGCCCGCCCTACGCCGCGGTGAAGGACGAGAATCGTCTATGACGACTTCGCCAAGCTCGATCTCCGAGTCGGCCGCGTGAAGGTGGCCGAGCGCGTGAAGAAGTCGAAGAAGCTGATCCGCTGCGAGGTCGATCTCGGGTTCGAGACCCGGCAAATCCTCGCCGGCGTGGCCGAGCACATGACGCCCGAGGAATTGCTCGGCAAGAACGTCATCGTGGTGACCAACCTGGCCCCGCGGAAGATGGTCGGGCTGGAGAGCCAGGGCATGCTGCTCATGGCCGAGGACCGGAGCGGGAAGCTGGTGCCGGTCTCGGCCGAGAGCGAGCCGGGCTCCACCGTGAGCTGACGCTCCGCCGCCGGCATGAGGAGCGTGGGCATGGACGCCCGCGTCTCGCCCGTGCCGGCGCCGGCGAGCCCTGCTACAACGCGGTCTCGATGCCCAAGCGGCGCGCGCCCGAGAAGCCGTCCCGAGACGAGCCCCGCCCCGCGCCCGCGGGTGGCGGCCGGCCGTGGTGGGTCATCGCGGCCGTGGTGGCCGTGGTGGCCGTGGTCGCGGCCATCCAGATGGTGGGTGAGGACCGCACCGCGGGGCAGGACGTGGAGGAGATCCCCCTCGACGCCGTGCCGACGCCGCCCGAGCGGTTGCGCGTGCGCATCCTGCAGCGCCATCCCCACGACCGGGACGCCTTCACGCAGGGCCTGCTCTGGCACGACGGCGTCCTCTACGAGAGCACCGGACTGCGCCACCGCTCCACCCTGCGCAAGGTCGAGCTCGACACGGGCGAGGTCGATCGGCGACGCGCCCTCGCGCCCGAGCTCTTCGCCGAGGGGCTCGCGCTGGTCGGCGACCGCCTGATCCAGCTCACCTGGACCTCGGGCCAGGCGCACGTGTGGTCGCTGGGCGAGTTCGACCACCAGCGAACCTTCCAGTACCAGGGCGAGGGCTGGGGCCTCTGCTACGACGGAGAGCACCTCGTGATGAGCAACGGGAGCGCCGAGCTCACCTTCCGCGATCCGGAGACCTTCCGGGTGGAGCGCCGGGTGACGGTGCGCGACTCCGGCCGCCCGGTGCGCGAGCTCAACGAGCTCGAGTGCGTGGACGGCGTGGTGTGGGCCAACGTCTGGCAGACCGACCGCATCGTCCGCATCGATCCTTCCGACGGAACGCGTCACGGGCGTCGTCGACGCGAGCGGTCTGCTCTCGGACGACGAGCGGCAGGGCACCGACGTCCTCAACGGCATCGCTTCGATCCCGGAGCGCCACCACTTCGTCATCACCGGCAAGCTCTGGCCGACGATGTTCGAGGTGGAGATGGTCCCCGCCGGCGCCGACGAGCCCGCGCCGCGCCCCTGAGCGCACGCCGCTGGCGTTGGCGAACGATCCGGGGGCGTCGCTCTCGCGCGGCGAACGAGGAGCGGGCGAGCGACCGCCGGTCGGCGCAGCCCCGAGCCTCCCATGGCGAGCGAGGCGAACCTCGCCTTGTGAGCGACCGCGCGGCTCGGGCATGATCGGGCCATCGTGAGCGAGATGGACAACACGTCGCTGCCGGTCGTCCGAGACGAGAGCGATCCCTATGTGATCGAGGGCTGGGACAGCCGCGCCCGCCGCCCGGGGCTGCCGGCCGGCACGCTGCGCGCCGCCCGCGCGGTGGCCGAGGCGCTCTTCGCCCAGGAGCACGGACCGCCCGCCGATCGGCTGGACTGGATGATCCGCGACCTGGGCGACTTCTTCGGCCACGTGACGTTGCGGGCCCGGCTGCTCTTTCGGGCCTGCATCGCCACCATCGCCTGGATCGCCCCGCTTATGATCGCGAAGCTGCCGCCCATCTCGCGCCTCTCGGTGCCCGAGCGCATCGAGGCCATCGAGCGTCTCGAGCGGAGCCCGCTCTCGCTGGCGCTCCTCGGCGCCAAGGCGCCGCTCTGCATCGTCTACTACGAGCACCCGGACGCCGCCGACGAGATCGGCTGGGATCAGCGCTGCAAGGAGCCGCGGTCGTGAGCCTGGTCGAAGCGCAGACGCTGCGCGGGCCGCTCTCGCTGGACTGCGACGTGGTCGTGGTCGGCTCGGGCGCGGGCGGCATGGTCGCGGCGACGGTGCTGGCCGAGTCGGGCCTGCGCGTCATCGTGCTCGAGGAGGGCAAGCACGTCCCCGCCAACGTCCACGGGCGCATGCGGCAGAGCCAGTCGCTCCGGCACCTCTGGCGAGAGGGCGGGATGAGCGTCGCGTTCGGTCTCGGCGGCGCGCCGGCGGTGAACGTGACGGCGGCCACCGGCGTCGGCGGCAGCTCGCTGGTCACCGGCGGCGTCTGCCTGCGGGTGCCCGAGTCGGTGCTCGACGAGTGGACGGGCGAGCGCGGGCTCGAGGGGCTGAGCGCGAAGGGCCTCAATCCCTACTACCGCGAGGTCGAGGAGGCCGTGCACGTCGAGACGGTGCCGGTGGAGATGCAGTCGCGCTCCACCGAGCTCTTCGGTGTCGGGGCGGCCGCCCTCGGTCACCCCATCCGGCCGCTGACCCGCAACACCAAGGGCTGCAAGGGATGCGGCCGCTGCAACTTCGGCTGCCCCGAGCAGGCGAAGATGAGCGTGGACCTGAGCTACCTGCCGCGTTTGTTGGCGGCGGGCGGCCAGCTCTTCTCCGATTGTCTGGTCACCCGGGTGCTGCACCGAAACGGGCGCGCCCACGGCGTGCGCGGCCGCATCCGGAACGGGCCGCATCGCGCCAAGGGTGACCGGCTCGAGGTGCGGGCCAAGGTCGTGCTCGTCGCCTGCGGCGGGCTGCACACGCCGCTCCTCTTGAAGTCGAGCGGGCTCGCGCCCTTCGGCAGTCAGGTCGGCCAGAACCTCACCTTGCATCCGGGCTTCCGCGTATTCGCGCGCTTCGACGAGACCGTGCGCGGCTGGTCGGGCGCGATGCAGAGCGCCTACACCGACGCGTTCGAGCACGAGCGCTTCACGCTGATGAGCCTCTTCATCCCCGCCAGCGTCATCGCCGCCACCATGCCGGGGGCAGGGCCGGCGCACCACGCGCGGGCCCGGGACATGCCCCACATCGCGATGTTCGGAGCCATGATCCACGACGAGGGGCCGGGCACGGTTCGCCGCACCCCCGGCCGCGAGCCGCTGGTGACCTACCGGATGAGCCCGCGCGACCAGGCCGCGATGCGCCGGGGGATCCGCGTGCTCGCCGAGACCTTCTTCGCCGCCGGCGCCGAGGAGGTCTACCTGCCGCTGCTCGGCATGCCCGCCGCGTTCGACGCCGACGGACTGCGCCGGCTCGACCTCGACCGCATCCCCGGCTCGCGCTTCGAGAGCGGCTCGCAGCACCCGCTCGGGACCTGCCGCCTCGGCACCAGCGCCGCCACCAGCGGGGTCGATCCCGAGGGCAGGCTCTGGGACGCGGACAACGTCTACGTCGCCGACGGAAGCGTGCTGCCGACCAGCCTCGGCGTGAACCCGCAGCTCACCATCATGGCCATGGCCACGCGCATCGCCGTCCGGCTGCGAGAGCGCTTCCCCCGCATCGCTCGCGCGGCGTGATCGCGGGAAAAGTGAACGCTCTTCACGGCTTTGGCGCCGGCACCGCGCTCACGATTCGTGCGTAACAGCTCGCAATCATTCTCGTGAATGCTCGTGTGTGACGGCGGGGTTGTGAACGTGGTTCACTTTTTGGGGCCGCTCAGTCGCGGTGGTAGTCGAGCAAGAACGACATGGGCTGCGGCATGTGCGGGCTGTCGGTGGTGGTCGCGACTCGGAGCCGGCCGTCGCGGAGGGGCGTGTAGATGTACCAGCGTGTGCCGCGCTCGGTCTCGAAGGACTGCTCGAGCTGCCCGTTCGGGCGGAGGCGCTGCCGGACCTGCATCCGCATCCCGCTCGGGTTGGTCCGCGTCTCGGTCTCGCCGAGGCGGGTGGTGTAGCCCTCGCGGCCGTCGAAGCGGACCGTCACCCGGTCGTCGTCGAGCACCTCGAGGTCGATGCGGGTGTGGATGGGCGTGCCCTCCCGCAGCTTGGAGCGTGCGATGCCGCGGACGAAGAAGCTCATGGCGTTCACGGCCTGTTCGATCGCGTCGTTCACGACCGAGCGCGCCTCTTCGTGCGATTGCTCGATGCGCCAGGTGCCTGCCAGACGGCCGGGCGGCGGAGACGAGCTTCGCGCCGCCGGGGCAGGCTGCATGCGCGCCATGCTCGGCCAGAGGGCGAGGAGCGCGGCGAGGGCGGCGGGGATCAGGACGAGTCGTCGGGACAGAGGGCTCACGACCTCATGGAGTAAAACGAATTCGCCGGCATGCAACGTGTGCTCCTGCGCATGTCCATGGTGTCGATTTGCCCCATTGTGCCCGCGCGCTCACCCCTCCGCCGCTGATCGGTCAAAGAGCGTTTCGTCGCGTGTCTCGGGTGGCTCAGAGCGCTTCGGCCAGCTCGCGCCGGCGCTCGAGGGCGCGAAGCATCACCTCGCGCGTGGCCCGGACCACGGCCGGCGCGCGGTCGGTGTCCATCGGGTTGTTGCCCATCGCGCGGGCGGCCTCGCCCTCCGGCTCGAGCACGACGACCCGCTTCCCCCGCGCCCGCAGTCGCCGGACCTCCATCCGGAGGAGCCAGCGCATCGACGCGTACATCGAGAGGGGCGAGCTCACGACGATCAGGTCTTCGTCCTCGTCCTCGAGGAGCGCGAGGTTCGTCGCCGAGGCCACGCCGCCGTCGACGAAGTGCCTCCCGGCCACCGGGACGGGCGCGCAGAGGGAGGGCACGGCGCCCGAGCACGCCACGGCGGTACCGACGTCGGTCGCCGGCGAGCCCGGCCGCCCGAACGCGTGCAGCTCGCCGGAGTGGAGGCAGACCGCGGTGATCCAGAGGCGCTGCTCGGGCCAGCGCTCGCCGAAGAGCCGGCGCAGGCCCTCGGCTTGCGGGCTCAGGTCCACGCTGCCGTTCGGTAGGAGCGCCGACACCACGCGGCCCGGTCGCGCCGTCCACGGCCGCCTCAGCCCGCTGAGCAGGTAGCGGGGCGAGGCCGGCCGGTAGGGACCCGCCGCGGTCCGGCGAGCGTGGCTCGGGCGGGTGAAGCAGCGCGCGATCGCCGCGCCCTCGGGCGTCAGCGCTTCGCCCGACACCCGCGCCGCCAGGTCGCTCGCGCTCATCCCGGCGCGGAGCAGCGCGCCCACCTGCGCGCCGGCCGAGGTCCCGAGCAGCAAGCCGGCTCGCCGCGGATCCCACGCCAGGACGTCCGAGAGCGCCGAGAGCACGCCGGCGTGGAACGCGTGCCCGACCGGGCCGCCGGCGCCGAGGGCGAGGGTGATTTTTCGTGCGGTCACGCGAGGAACCATAGGGATGCGCCCCGGCGCTGGCGACGGGGCCGAGCGCGACGGGTCGCGCCGCAATTCGGCCTCGCGTGCGCGTCCGCGAGCTACGACAGGACCGATGTGGCGGTGTGCTCCCTGCCGCGCGCCGGGGAGGACGAGGTGCGCACCGACGTCGCGTTCGAGGCGGACGACCCGTGGACCGCGTTCGACCTCGAGCGCTTCCACGCCGGCCGCCGCGTCCTTCGCTTCGGCTGATTTCGGGGGCGCGACTGCCCAACGCGGCCGGATTCTGCTAGACGGCCTGCCGTGACTTGGGACATCGACCCGACTTTCATCGGACCGTGGCCGCTCCCGTGGCACCTGCTCTTCGGTGTCATGGAGTTGGCCGCCGTCGTCTTCCTCGTCGTGCACTGGCGAAAGCACGGCAAGGTGACGATGAACGAGCTCTCGTGGCTGCTCATCATCGGCGTGGCGCACGTCTTCTACACGCTGAAGCTCCACGACCAGCACCCCGACTTCGAGCTGGAGATCCGCTACTACGGCGTGTTCTTCGCCATCGGGCTGCTCCTGGCCGCGCGCGCCTTCCCGCTCTACTTCGAGCGCTGGGGCTTTCCGCGGGAGCATGGCGAGGCGCTCTGCTTATGGACGCCCATCGGGATGATCCTGGGTGCCCACCTGATCCACCTGATCTTCTACGAGCCGCGCTCGTTCATCGATAACCCGATCCGCATCCTTCAGATCGGCTCCGGGCTGGCCAGTCACGGCGGCGGTCTCGGCGCCATCCTGGCCGTCGTCTTCTTCGCCCGCCGGCACGGCGTGAAGAACGTCCTCAAGTACATGGATCCGTCCATGTGCGCGGCGACTTGGGTCATCCCCTGGGTGCGCGTCGGCAACTTCTTCAATTTGGAGATCGTCGGCCGCCAGTGGGATGGACCGTGGGCCGTGGCGTTCCCGCGACACGACTGCTTTGGCCAGCCGGCCGCCATGTGCGAAGCCCCGCTCCGCCATCCCTCGCAGGTCTACGAGGCCGTCCTCGGCTTCATCATGGTCGGGATCGCCGTCTACTTGCAGCGCAAGTGGCGCAACCGGCTCCGTCCGGGCGCCATCCTCTTCATCCTGCTGGCGTACTACTTCACGACCCGCTTCTTCATCGAGTACGTGAAGGAGTACCAGGCGTTGGCGCCGAACTTCCCGTTCACGATGGGGCAGATGCTCAGCCTGCCGATCGTGCTCTTCAGCCTCTACATGCTGATCTTCAGCAAGACCTCGAACATCCGCTCCACGGTCTCTCCCGAGGAGGCCTCGGGCGACGAGCTGGTCGAGGCGAAGGCCGCCGCTGGCGGCGAGGCGGCCGAAGGCGCACCGACCAAGCGCAAGAAGAAAAAGAAGAAGAAGGCATGAGCGGGGTCGACGAGAGCCGTGAGCAGGTCCCTCTCCGCATCGCAATCCTCACCGTCTCGGACACCCGGACCGAAGAAGACGACCGCTCCGGCAAGACGCTGGTCGACCGCGCCGAAGGGGCCGGCCATCGGGTCGTGGTCAAGCGCATCGTGAAAGACGAGCGCGCCGTCATCGAGGCCACGCTCACGGAGCTCATCGACGATCCCGAGGTGCAGGTCGTCATCGCCACCGGCGGGACCGGCATCACCGGCCGCGACGTCACGCCCGAGGCGTTCCACGCCGTGTACGACAAGGCGATCCCGGGCTTCGGCGAGCTCTTCCGCTGGCTGAGCTTCCAGACCATCGGCACCTCGACGATCCAGTCGCGCGCCACCGCCGGCGTCGCGAAGGGGACCTTGCTCTTCGCGCTGCCCGGCTCGACCGGCGCCGTGAAGGACGCCTGGGACGGCATCCTTCAGACCCAGCTCGACTCGCGCTACCGCCCCTGCAACTTCGTCGAGCTACTGCCGCGCCTGACCGAGTCGTGAGCCACCGCCGGGCGGGCTCCAGGGCACCGAATCGACCCGACGCGCCGAGAACCACGACCGCGCGATGCGGTGCAGCCGACGTTCGGGCCGACGAGGCGAGGCAACGGCGCTCGATCCCGAACGCGATGCGTCCGAGAGGACGCACGGACCGCGGATCGGCCAGGGACTCCCCGCGCTTTCAAATCCATCGGTGCCCCGGCGAGACGAGCGCGCCGAGAGGTGGATCGGCGCGGGCCGATGCGGGCGGACCGGATGGCTCGGAGCCCGGCGCGGCGTTGCGACCGGACGGCGGAGCGAGGGATCCGCGAGCGCCGGCCGCCGATCGCCTCCATCGCGCCGCCGAGGTGTCGGGCGGCGTCAGGAGATGCGCTTCGAGCCGGCTGCGGATCGATCGTGGCGGGCGCGGATGGGCCCAGCTTCTCGTCATCGCGATCATGCTGGCGAGCTGTGACAATCGCGCGGAGCCGCCCGCGCCGAGCTCGGAGCCGACCCCGCCGAGCTCGGAGCCTGCCGGTGCCGTTCCGCGTTCGGAGCCCTCGGCGGTGGCGCGGGCGGACGAGGGCTGCGCGCTCGGTCCGGTCGTGCGGTTGCTCGAAGGGGTGGGAGCGCGTGGGTCGCTCGCGCTCGCGCTGAGCGACGAGGGCGGCCTCGTGGTGCTGGCGTCGGAGGGGACGATCTCGGCGCGACCGCTCTCGCTCGAGGGCGCGCCGCTCGGAGAGGCGTCGCGCAGCGAGGCACCGGACGTCCGGGGGCTCGCCGCGCTCACGCGCCTCGGCGACCGGCATCTCCTGCTCTCGCGCGAGCCATGTTCGGCGGCGGCGAGCTGCTTGGTGGCGCGGACGTTGAGCGCCCGCGGCGAGGTCGTCGGGACGCCGGACGTTTCGCCTTTGCCGGCGCCCATCCGAACGGCGCGCCGCGCGAGCGCCGGTGGTCCCTTCTTCTTCGCCTGGTCCACCACCGGCGGCGCCCGCGCGGTGGAGCGCTACGTGATCTCCGAGGACGGTGGGATTGAGCGGCGACGTCTCTCGCTCGGTGACGAGCCGGCCACCGCCGAGCAGCCGGTGGAGATCCTGGGCCTGGTGGCGGATGGGACGCGCTGGGCGGCGCTCTGGAGGCGCGGGCCGGCCGAGGACACCCGGAGCCGCGTCTTCCTCGGCGGAGAGGGCGAGCCGCGCGTGATCGAGGCGCTTCGCGAGGCGCTGGCCGTCGACGCGATCGCGCTCGAAGGCGACACGCTCTCGTTGATCACCACCTTCGAGATGGCCCGGCCGCACTACCTCCGCTTCGCGCTCGGAGAGGACGCGCCCCGCGACGCCCGCGAGCTCTCGGCGGACGCACCGATCCCGGCGCCGCTGACCGAGCGGGAGCGGGTGGAGCTCGACGCCGACGCGGGCGGGCTCTACCTCCGCCGGAAGAGCCCCGCCGGCTATCCGATTGGGGCGCGCGTGGCCGTGACCGAGGGAGCGGTCGCCAGCGCTGCCATCGCCCGCGCCGGCGATGCGATCTTCGTCGCCTGGCTCGCGGAGGGTGCGGTGTACGGACGTCGCGTCCGCTGCGCGCCCTGAGCGCGAAGGTCGGTCTCGATCGCCAGCGCTTTCAGGGCTCCGCTCGCAGCGGGGTGGCACGAGGGTTCGGAGGCTGCTGCGCGCCCCGGGGCACGACGAATCGTTTCGCCGGTGGATGCGTCGCGAGGCTCACGCAGGTCTGGACGCCGCGCGCTCCGGACGACGGATCGGCTCCCGGAAGGGGTGAGCCCGGAGTGGGTCACCCCGGAGTGGGTCACGCGTCGAGAGGAGCTCGGATCAGAGATCCGCGCGCGGGTCGCGAACGGACACGCCACTCTCGCCGTACGCGGCGAGGAGCCGGTCGAGCAGCTCGCTCATGGCGGAGATGCGGGCCGAGGGCTCGCGCTGCAGTGCCGCGTCCACCACGGCACAGATCGGCGCCGGCACGTCAGGCGCGCGCTCGGCGAGTGAAGGGAGGTCGCGGGTGGTGACCTGGATCAGCGCCTGCATCGGGTTGTTGTCGACATCGACCGGCAGCGATCCGGCGAGCGAGCGGAAGAGCAGCACGCCCATCGACCACACGTCGGCGGCCGGTCCGATGTCCTTGAGGCCGCGGAGCTGCTCGGGCGCCATGTAGGTCGGCGTTCCGAGCACGCTGCCGGTGCGGGTCGAGAGCCCGCCCCCCTCCATCAGCTTGGCGACGCCGAAGTCGAGGAGCTTCGGCACCAGGCGTCCGCGGAAATCCTTCGCCAGGAAGATGTTGTCGGGCTTCAGAATCGCGGTGGAGGATCCCGTGCTCGTGCACGACCGCCAGCGCGTCGAGGATCGGCACGACCATCTTCGCCGTGGCGCCGGGCGAGAGCTTCTTCTCGCGCGCCAGATGAGCGGAGAAGGGCTCGCCATCCAGCAGTTCCATGGCGATGAAGGGGACGCAGTCGTCGTCCTCCCCCATGTCGAGCACGTCGACGATGTTGGGGTGGCGGATGTTCGCCGCCACACGCGCTTCCTGAAAGAAGCGCTCGACCGTGTTCGCACCGCCGCCGGTGTCCGAATCGAGGATCTTGATCGCCACCGCGCGGTCCATCCACGTGTGCAGGCCCGCGTAGACCGCGCCCATTCCGCCCTTGCCGATGAGGCGTTCGATCCGGTAGCGGTCGGCGAGCATGCGGCCGATTCGGTCGTTGGGTTGCATGGGCTCCGCCCTCGAGGTCCGGTCCCGGAAGCTACAGCGCTTCCCACCCGCTGCCCAGCGATCCCGACCTCCCGTGCTCACCGCCGTCCCGAGGACAGAGCCGACGGATACGCGGTGGACACGAGCTCGTCGCGCACGAGCTGCATCGAGCCCGATCCGGCCGCATCCGCATGCAGTCGTTCGCCTGCATCGCCGCGCCGGGCGCCCAGACCCAGGCCTGCCGCTGACGGGCTGGAGGCCTTGTGCCGCGCGTCGCCTTCGGGTGACCCTCGCGCCGTGGACTCCGACCGACCTCGCTCTTGGCACGTCGCCGCTCGGCTCGAGGAGCTCCGCGGCGAGGAGCGCGCCAATGGCATCCGCGTGCTGGCGGTCGCCGTCTTCTACGCCATCGAGGTGATCGACTATCGCGGGCTCTCGTTGGGCCCGCTCGCGATGCCGCGCGTGGAGGGGGTGGACACTGCCTTCCACGCGATGGCGACCGCGCTGGCGGTGGCCTGGATCGCGGTGGCGGCGGCGGTGGTGGTCGCGATCAAGAGCCGGATCTTCCCGCCCGCGCTCAAGTACTTGACGACGGGCGCCGATCTCGTGCTCCTCAGCGCGGCGCTCACCTTGGCCGACGGACCGCGCAGCCCGGTGCTGATGGCCTACTTCCTGGTCATCGCGCTGGCGGGGCTGCGTTTGAGCCGGCGCTTGGTCTGGTTTGCCACCAGCGGAGCGGTGCTCGGCTACGCGGCCGTGCTCTTCGACGTGTGGCGGCGGAGGCCGGAGCTCACGGTGCCGCCGCACTGGACGGTCACGACCGTCGCCGCGCTCGTCTTGTGCGGGTTGGTGGTCTCGCAGATCCTCGCCGGTGTGCGTCGCGCCGCGCAGGCCTACGCCGAGCTCGAGCGGGATCCGGCGCCGCGCGACGAAGCGGAGCGCGCATGAGCGAGGCGACCAGGAGCTGTCCCGTCTGCGGGAGCGGGAACGCGGCCGCGGCCGAGCGCTGCTGGGTGTGCGGCGCCTCGATGCGGGCCGAGGTGCGGGCGTCGCTGACGGCGCCGCCGGTCGACGCCACCGAGCGGGGCTGGAAGGCCCTCGCGTGGCTCGCGCTCCTCTTCGGCATCTTCTTCGTCTGCGCGCTGGTGGGCGTCGAGCTGGCGCTCCAATGGCCCGGCCTCCTGGTCCCCTTCGCGTTCTTCTGCGTGGTGATCTTCGTCGCGCTCGGTCGCATCGCATGGGTGCAGATGCGCGAGGGGAAGGCCGATGAGAAGGAGCGCAGCGCCGGCGAGGAGGTCGCGCGCAGCGTCGCGCTCGGCATCACCATCGCGGCCGGGGTGATCGGACTGATTTTCCTTCTGATCGTGTCCGCGTTGATCTTCTTCGCGCTGGTCTGTTTCGCCGTCTTGTCCGTCGGGTCCATCCACTGATGTCGCTTCCCCTTCGCGATCACACCTTCCTCGGGCTCACCCAGAGCCTCTGCCCCGAGTGCCTGCGGGTAGTGCCGGCCAAGATCGTCGACCGCGGCGGCCGCGTGTACTTCCTCAAGCGCTGCCCCGAGCACGGCGAGCGAGCCGACTTCGTCTGCTCCGACGTCTCGCAGTACGACCAGCTCCACTACAGCGTGCCGGGGAAGATCCCGGCGCGCTTCGGGACGGAGCACGCGGCGGGCTGCCCGCTCGATTGCGGCCTCTGCGAGGACCACGAGCAGCACACCTGCCTCGGCCTCGTGGAGCTGACCTCGTCCTGCAACCTGAGCTGCCCGATGTGCTACGCGTCGAGCGGCCCGGGAGGGACACACCTGACGCTGGTGGAGGTCCGGCGTTCGATCGACCGGCTGGTCGAGGTGGAGGGACGGCCGGAGGTCCTTCAGCTCAGCGGCGGCGAGCCGACCATCCACCCCGAGTTCGAGGCCATCCTCCGCTACGCCGTGGCGGCGCCGATCGACGTGGTGATGGTCAACACGAACGGCATCACCATCGCCCGCGACGACGCGCTGCTCTCGCTCTTGGCCGAGCACCGGACGCGCATCGAGGTCTACCTGCAGCTCGACGGCTTCGACGACGAGGCCAGTCAGGCGTTGCGCGGCGCCAATCTCACCGAGCTCAAGCTGAAGGCCGTGGAGCGGCTCGGCGAGAAGCGGATCCGTACGACGCTGGTCAGCACGCTGCAGCCGGGCGTGAACGACCACGACATCGGCCGGCTCGTCCGCTTCGGCGTGGAGCGGCCGTGGGTCACGGGCATCTCCTTTCAGCCCGCGACGTACTCGGGCCGCCACGTGACGCCCGAGGATCTGGAGCGGCGGATCACCTACCCGGACGTGGTGCGGGCCATCGCGGAGCAGACCGACGGCCTCTTTCGGGAAGACGACTTCATGCCGCTTCCCTGCGCGCACCCGAACTGCCACACGCTGACCTACGCCTACCGGCACGGCGGGACCGTCCACCCGCTCTTGCGCTTCATGGACGCGCGCGAGCACCTCGAATCTCTTGGCCAACGGCATCGCGCTGAGCCGGCCGCGAGGGCGCGCGCTGATCGAGGGCTACCTGAAGGCCGTGGGCTGTGCCGACGACGGCTGCTCGGGGCTCGACGCGTGGATCGGCGCGCTCTCCAAGCTGCCGGTCCTGCCCGACCTCGCGCGCGAGTTCTTCGAGCGGGCGCTCTCGGAAGAGCTCGACCCCGAGGACGTCTTCCGAATCACCATCACCAGCTTCCTCGACGCCTACAACTTCGACGTCCGGCGGGTGATGAAGTGCTGCATCCACCACGTGCTGCCGAGCGGGCACGTGATCCCCTTCTGCGCCTACAACGTGCTCTACCGCGAGGGCCACGTGGCGCTGCCGAGGCTGATCGACGCCGGCATCGCCCGACCGGCCGAGGACGCACCGCCTTCGCCCCTCGTCTCGTTGCGCCGTGCCCGAACCGAAGAGTGACGTCGTCTACGCGCTGATCGTGATGGCCGCGATCGCGGCGGGCATGATCGCGCGGCGGGTGCAGCCGGAGCCGCCGGTCGCGCTCGGACGCCTGCAGAAGCTGGCCATCTCGCTCGGCGCGCTCATCGGCGGGGCGCTGGGCGCCAAGCTGCCCTACGTCCTGGCGGATCCGGCCGGGGCGGTGAGCGGGCTCGCGTGGCTGCGCGACGGGCGCACCATCACGTGGGGGCTGGTCGGCGGCTACTTCGGGGTCGAGCTCGCGAAGTGGCTGGCCGGCGTGAAAGGCAAGACCGGCGACGGCTTCGCGATCCCGGTCGCGGTCTCGTTCGCAGTCGGCCGACTGGCCTGCTTCTACGCCGGCTGCTGCTACGGCGCCGAGACCACGCTTCCCTGGGGCGTCGACTTCGGCGACGGCGTGCCGCGCCATCCCAATCAGATCTACGAGTCCATCTTCCACGCCTCGATGGCGCTCGTCCTCTGGCAGCTCGCCAAGCGCCGGCTGCTGCGCTTTCAGCGGATCAAGCTCTACATCCTGAGCTACATGCTCTTCCGCTTCGTGGCCGAGCTCTGGCGCCCCGAGCCGCGGCTCGCGCTGGGGCTGACCTTCTACCAGTGGTCGGCGGCCGCGTTCGCGCTGCTCTTCGCGGGGCTCTTCTGGTTGGACGCGCGGCGGAAGGATCTGCGCCTCGCCGGCGCCACGGATCCCGCGGGCTGAGCGAGTCGTCGACGAGCGCGGCGTCAGCGCGCGTGGGCGCTCAGCCAGGTGAGGACCTGGGAGGCGAAGTCGCGCTGGAGGGGGACGGGGATGTGTACGCCGCCGTGGATGGTCCAGAGCGCGGCGTCGGCGCCGCTGCAGCCGCTCGTGTAGCGGGAGACGTCGGTCTCGGCGCCGGGCAGGCTCGAGACCAGGTCGACCGGGTCGCCCATCACGGGCGCGCTCGTGTCGCAGCCCGCGCGGCCGGCCCAGCGCTCGACCACCGCCTGTGCGCCCGGATAGAGCCCGGTCACGCCGTCGTAGAGCACGACCGCGTCCGTGTCGCCGTGCATCTCCAGGACGGAGACCGGCTGGTCGGGCACGCACCGGGTCTCGTCCCAGAAGTCCGAGCCGGCCAGGGACGCGATGGCGGAGATGCGGTCCGAGAGCTCGCAGGCCATCCGGTAGCTCATGAACCCGCCGTTGCTGTGGCCCATGAAGTAGAGCTGCGAGACCGGGACCACCGCTTCGAGATCGTCGACCACTGCGGTCAGGTAGCCGACGTCGTCCACGCCCGTGTGCCCGAGGTCGCAGCAGTAGTCGGTCGCGTTCCAGAAGGGCTTGCCGGTCGAGTCGACCGTGCCGTTCGGGATCACGGCGTAGAAGCCGGCCGTGCGCGCCGTCTCGGAGAGCCGGAAGTACGCGTCCTGCAGCGCGCCGGTGACGCCGTAGCCGTGGAGGAGCACGACCGCCGGCAATGGCGTCTCTCCGTCGTAGGCATCCGGGACCACCAGCTTCGCGGGCCTGTCGGCGGGTCCGATCGTGCTCGGCGGCATGCCGGCGTCCGCGCGCGGGCCGGCGTCCGGAATGGAGCCGCCGTCGCGCGCGAGTCCCCCGTCGGTGGCTCGAGAGGCGTCGCTCCCCGTTCCGGCGTCGCGCGAGACCGCCCCGTCCGGCGCGCCCGCGCTGCCGTCGGGCAACGTCTCCGTGGCCGAGCAGCCGGTGGCGAGGGCGAGGACGAGAAGAGGAGCGAAGCGCATGGCCGAAAGCCATACCACCGGCGCGGTCCCGACGCGACGCGACGCGTCAAGCGGCCTTGGACACCTGCTTCGCGCGGCGCGCTTTGCGCTTCTCGGCCCGCACGCGATCCTGGCGCTCGCGCTCGGTTCCGAGGTAGGGCTTGCGAGTCCCCATGAAATGGTCGAACCATGGTTTGGTCACGCACCAGTTCGCGTCCTGGTCGGGGGCCATGTGGTGATCGTAGTGCCAAGGAAGGTGCTCGCGTGCCCACTCGGGATCGAGGTGCGCGCGCTTGTGCGCCCGATAGTAGCGACCGATGCAGTAGAGCACCGTGCCGGTGAAGAAGGGCGCCACCGGCAAGAGCGGCAGGTGCGCGAGCGCGGCCCCGGCGAGCGCGACCGTCTCTTTGGTCTGCGCGTCCCAGCGCGAGAAGAGCGGCCGCTGGTAGTCGGGATCGACGAACTCGTGGGTCCGCACCACGCGGTGGTGCTCGAGCCAATGGAAGCTCCAGAAGCTCGTCCGCTTTCGTCCCAGCCCGTGGAGCACATACTTATGGACGACCCATTCACTTGCGTTTGCGTACGCGAGCCCGAGAGGGATGCCGATCACCTTGACCTCCTCGCCCCGTCGGCGCGACTGCCTCGCGCCTCGGAGCCCCCAACACGGCCTGAGCACCGACCAGGATAAACGGTGACCGTGTGGTCACCTTTTGATTAGCAGGATTCACGAGACGTGTCCACCACGAAGAACGACGAGCAGCCCGACGGCCCCGGGAAGAGATTGCCGCCGGAGCGTCCGGGCCAACCCGGAGGCAAGCGCGACCGCAACCGCAAGGCGCGGCGGGACGCGCTGCGCACGGCTGGCCTCAAGCTCTTCCTCGAGCGCGGCGTCGATCAGGTGACCATCGACGACATCGCCAAGGAGGCGGGCACCGCGAAGGGCAACTTCTACCGCTACTTCTCGGACAAGGCCGAGCTGGTGGAGACGGTGCTCGAGCCGCTCGAGGACCAGGTCCGCGCGGCGATGGACAGCTGCGACGAGGCGCTGCGGCAGGCGCACGACGAGAAGTCGCTCTTCGCCGCCTACCAGGCGTTCGCGCTGAAGCTGATCCCGGTCCTCTTCGAGCACCCGGACGTGGTGCGGCTGTATCTGCAGGAGAGCCGTGCCCCGGCGTCGGGCGCGCGGGCGGCGATCCGACAGGTGGCGGACGACATTCGCTCGCGGGCGGTCGACCTGACCGAGTTCGCCAAGGACCACGGCCTCTTGCGCATCCCCGATCCGCGGATCAGCGCGCTGGCGGTGATCGGCGCGGTCGAGCAGCTGGCGTTCGCAGTGCTGAGCGACGAGCTCGATACGCCGGCCGACCAGATCGCGGGCACGCTGATCGCGCTGGTGCTGCTCGGAATCCGCGGCTGAACGGTCGCCTTGTCCCGCGGCCCGGCTTCGCGCTAACACCGAGGTCGATGCTGGATCTGTCGCGCCTCGAACGCATCCGCCTCTCGCGCCAGCCGCTCGGCCAGAAGGTGGTGGCGCTCGGCCTGCTCGCTCCCAACTACGGCTTGCCGCCGCGGGTGCGCATCGAGCTCGAGGGCGCCGCGCGCGTGCCGCCGGAGCCGGTCATCTTCGCGATGAACCACACCGACCGCTACAATTACTGGCCTTTCCAGTACGTGTGGTGGCGCCGCCACGACCGCTTCACCGCCACCTGGGTGAAGGGCAAGTATTACGAGCACCCGGCGGTCGCGACGTTCATGGAGCTGACGAACAACCTCCCGACCGTCAGCCGCGGCTACCTCATCACGCGCGACTTCCTCTCGACGATGGGCCGCCGTCCGCGCGGCGAGGAGTACCACGCGCTGCGCGAGCTGGTGGACGCGGCGGCGCAGGGCGAGACGGTGGAGCCGCCCGCGATCGTGCCGAGGCCGATCCTCGAGCGCGGTCGCGACATGATGGGCCGCCGCTTCGAGCCCTCCCGCGAGCGTTACGCCGAGGCGGTCGACGCGCTCTTCCGCCGGATGATGCGGCACTTCGTCGAGCTCAACGAGCAGGCCGCGGGCGTCGGGCTCGATCTCCTGATCTTCCCCCAGGGCACCCGCTCGAAGCGGATCTCGCGCGGGCACGTCGGGCTGGCGCAGATGGCGATGCACCTCGATCTGCCGGTGGTGCCGGTGGGCTGCAGCGGCAGCGATCGCGTCTATCCCGGTGGCTCCCCGATCGCGCGTCCGGGCCGCGTGGTGTACCGCTGCGGCGAGCCCATCTTCCGGAAGGACGCCGCCGCCTGGGTCGATGCGAGCGAGTTCGAGCCCTTCACGCCGGAGGCCGAGTCGGCGCACCAGGACGCGTTCCAGGCCTACGTGGACGACGTCATGCAGCGCATCGACGGGTTGGTGGATCCCGAGTACCGCTTCAGCGAGGACGGCACGAGCGAGGGCGTTTCCGGGTCGAACCGCTTCGTGTGACGCGCGATCACCGCTCCGGCTTGCGTCGCTTCTTCGCGGCCTGGGCTTGTGCCGCTACCGCCAAGCCGGGGAGGTGCTTGCCGATGAAGGCGCCGACCTTGCCGTGGCCGGTGAAGACCAGCTCGCGCTTTCGCTTCTCGAGCGCGTTCGCCATCACCCGGGCCGCCTGGTCGGTCGGCCACATCAGCGCCTGCGGGCGGGGATCGGAGCGGCCGGCGTCGAAGCGGCCGGCGTTGTCCACCTGCGCGATCTCGCTCTCGACGAAGCCGGGGTGGAGCGTGGTCACGCTCACGCCGCTGCCGGCCAGCTCGATGCTCAGCGTCTGCCCGATGGCGCGCACCGCGTACTTGCTGGCGACGTAGGCGCCGTTCTTCGCGGCCGGGATGAAGCCGGCCACCGAGCCGACCAGTCCCAGGCGGCCCTTGGTCTCGCGCAGGTAGGGAAGGGCGTGCTTGGCCGTCAACGCGACCCCGACCACGTTGACGTCGAGCTGCCGCCGCCAGTCGTCGGCGCTGAGCGCGTCGATCCGGCCGACGACGCCGAAGCCGGCGTTGGCCACCGCCACGTCGAGCTTGCCGAGCTGGTTCGAGATGGCGTGGGCGGCTCGCTCGAGCTGCGCCTCGTCCGTCACGTCGCAGGGGACGGGCAGCCCGCGCCGGCCGAGCGCGTGGATCTCGTCGGCCACCGCGATCAGCCGGTCTTCGCGCCGGCCCGAGACGGCGACGTCCGCGCCTCGCTGGGCCAGCTCCAGCGCGAGCGCCCGTCCGATGCCACTTCCGCCGCCGGTCACCCACGCGACGAGACCCGAGAGTCGAGATGCCATGGGTCGGGGATAGCACGCCGAGCGGTGCCGTAGCGCCGGCCAGAAACCCTCCGGTCCCCGGCCGGGCGGCGTGGGCTCGCTGCCCGATCGGCCGCGGGCTCGCGAGGTTCGCGTCGAGCCACGCAGCGGACCCACTCCGACGTGCTCGGTCCGGGTCCGCGCTCTCGGACCGATAGCGCCGTGATGCCATCGGCAGCAGCGCGGGTCCGGGGTATCCGTCGCTTCGCCCGAAGGCGGCATTGGCCTCGAAGCTGCTGGACCGGCGCGTGTGAGGCAGGCCGGAGGGAAAGCGACGAGCGCGGAAGCTGGGAGGGCCGCTCGTCCAGAACGAAGTGAGCGCTCGCGCGTCCCACCTCCTCACGGGAGGATCGATGCGGGGAGCGGGGCTCGGACATGCGTTCGTGAGGTCGGCCGGGAACTTGGCGCCGCGCGCCGGGTCCGTCCGCCTGGTGTCGAGAGGGACGACCACATCGCGCACGCTCGGCTCGGCTCGACCGGGAGGGACGGCGCGCTGATGCGGGCATGGGCGTTCGTCGGCGCGGCGGGGGTCGCGCTCACGGTGCTCGGGCAGCTCGATCCGAGCGCGGCCGTCGTGGAGGCGGGCCTGCGGGCCGGCGCGACCGTGCTGCTCGCGGTGCTCGCCCACGGTGGCGGGTCGCTGGCCGGTGAGGTCGCGACCTGGGGAGCCGGCGGCGCGCGGGCCTACGAGACGGCGCGGCCGCTCTTGCCGCTGGTCTCGAGCGGGCTGATGCTGGCCAGCGTGTTCGGCGTGCGCGCGATGCGCGCTTCGAGCCTTCGGGAGCTGGCGGCGCACCTGCTCTTCGCGTTCGCGGGCGGGGTGACGGCGAGCTGGGCGGCACGCGCCGGGGCGCGATCGGAGGTGACCCTCTGGCTCTTCGCCGTGACGTTCGCGGCGGTCCTCTCGAGCACGCCGTGGCTGATGCCGAGGGAAGGGCTGCGCGGGCTGGCGCTCCGGTGGCTGGCCGCGCGCGCCGAGGGTCCCGTCCGCTGGCGCTTGCTGCGCGGGCTGGCGCTGGCGCGACGACTGGGAGACGCGCCGGGACGTTCGCGGGACCCGGGCGTGGGGCGGGCGCTGGAGGAGGTGCTCGTGCTCGCGTCGCGAAGCGTGCACGGCGGCGCGCCGGTGGCGCTGGCGCGCTCGATCCGCCGGCTGGAAGAGCTGGAGCGAGCGGGGCGCGTTCGCGGCTGGTAGTCGTTTCGTCGTCGTCGTTTCGTCGTCGTCGTTTCGTCGTCGTCGTTTCGTCGTCGTCGTTTCGTCGTCGTCGTTTCGTCGTTCGTTCGTCCCGGGGGCGGTGGATCGATTGGGGAGGTTGGGGAGTCATCTGCGGGCCGTCGGCCCGGCGGTGGATCCGACCTCGCTTGGCGCTCGCTTCGCTCGCGAATCGCTCGGTCGGATCCACCGCCGGGCCTGCCCAGGGGACGCCGTGCGCTTCTTCTGGGAAAAAGGGGGCTCGGCGCACGACTGCCTCCGCTGCGCGCGGCTCGGTTGCCGCCGCGACGCGCCGAAATCCAAAAGGCCGGATTTCGGCACGCCGCGGGGGCGACGGACGCGACGCCGCTGCGGCAGTCGTGCCCCGCGCTCCGGTGAGCGTTGGTCCGCTGGGTCGGTGGTGAGCCGGCTGCGTGCTGGTGAGCCGGCTGCCCGAGGTTCGAGCGGTATCCGCGGTCGAGTTCCGAGCAGCCGGATTTTGCGACGCCGCGGGCGACGGACGCGACGCCGCTGCGGCAGTCGTGCCCCGCGCTCCGGTGAGCGTTGGTCCGCTGGGTCGGTGGTGAGCCGGGTGCGTGCTCGTGAGCCGGCTGTTCGCGTGTGCTGGTGTGCCGCGCCGCCGGCCGTGTGCTGGTCAGCGGAGTGCCGCGGCGGTCGCCCGCTGGTCAGCGGGAGCGTCTGCCGGGTCGGCGGCGCAGGGCGAGGAGGCAGAGGGCGAGGAGCGGAAGCGGCGCGGCGCCGGTCGTGGCGGCGCTGACCCGGCAGCCGCAGCCTCCGCTCGTCGCGGTCGGCGTGGTCGAGGCGTCGACGCCGGCGTCGAACGCGGTGGCGGCGTCGCGCGACGCGCCGGCGTCGCTCGCGTTGGAGCCGGCGTCCGGCTGACCGGCGCCCGCGTCGGTCGCGAGTCCGGCGTCGGTGCCGGTCGGGACGACGACGACGTCGCCGCAGTGGTGGTAGAAGCAGCCGCCCGGGTTGTTGAGGGGGTGGTTGGCCATGAACTCCACGACCTGCACGATGCAGTGATCGCAGGTGAAGTCCGCCGGCAGGGGGATCTGCACCGTCTGCGGGCCGCTGAAGGGCGCGGCGTGCACGAGCACGCCGTCGGCGAGGAGCGGGAGGGTCGGCGAGGGATCGATCTCGGTGGTCCCGCAGGGCGTGGAGCCCGGCGTCACCGGCGGATCGTCCGGCAGCGACGCCATGTCGGGCGCGATGGCGATGCGGTAGTGGCCGGGGTGGAAGATGGCCTCGTCGATCGTGATCGTCAGCATCTGGCCTTGCGCCAGCGTGGTCACCTCGCCGGTCAGGACCACCGGATTGCCGGGATCGGCCTGGCCGCAGGGCGCGCTCTTGAGCGGCAGACCGAGCGAGTCCTGCTCCGAGTAGCAGGCGGGCGCCAGCAGCTTGAAGTGGGCCGACGCCGGCGCGGCGAGCGCGACGAGCGAGGTGAGCACGATGGCGCCCGAGAGGTGTCGCTGTCTCACGTCGGTTCTCCCCACATGGTGGGCGCATCCTATCAGACGGGACCGCAGCGCTTCGCATGCTTCGGCGCGCGAGCCGCCCGCTCGACGACGCCGACCTGGCGGCGTTGCCGACTCGCGTGGGTGAGCTCGCGCGCAACCTGCCGCCCGTGTCGGCCTGGATCCCCGAGGTGGTTGTGATGACCTACATGATCGCCCTCCGCGACGTGCACTTCCCGCCGCCCGGTGGCGATGCCGCGTACGCGCGGTGGACCTACGACCGCAACCGTCGTCTGCTCGGTGGCCGTCTCTACCGCGCCCTCTTCCTGCTGGTCTCGCCGGAACGGCTCTTCAACCACGTCGGGGGGCGCTCGGGCCGGATCCGCCGCGGCAGCACGCTCGAGCTCGTCGAGCACCGCTTGGGGTACGCGAAGCTGCAGACGCACTACCCGTCGTTCCTTCACGACGAGTCGCTCGCGTTGGGGATGAGGGCGGCTTTCCGGGCCGCGGCGGAGCTCGCCGGCGCCAAGTGGATCGAGATGGAGCCGCCTCTGGTGGAGGAGCGCGCGACGACCTTCGAGTTGCGCTACGGCACATAGCGGAGCGCCGTCGGTCGCGGCGCGATGTGGAGAGGAGCCCGCGCCGCGTCATCGAGCGCGCTGCGTCGCCACGGCCCGGCCGATGCTCGTCTCGGGCCGAGAGATGCGTCACCCGCCGGAGGTCGACGGGCTCAGCGAGCGCCGGCGCGTCGCTCGGCTTCGGCGCGGAGCTCCTCTTCGATGACGCGCACGTGCACGAGGAACGCGAACGAGGAGTCGGTCACCCAGACCGGGTAGGAGACGTCCCCCGCGCCACGCACCCGGTGCGCTTGGCCGGCGAAGAGCATCCCGACCACGTGGCCGCGCGCGTTGATGGCCGGGCCGCCCGAGCTGCCGTGGAACGCCGCGGCGTCGACGACCACGCAGTTGCGATGCGAACCGCAGCCGTACTCGCCCACCGTGAGCTGCGGCGTGGCGCCGGTCACGACGCCCTCGGTGGTCTGGAACCAGAGCCCGCCCGGATGGCCGGCCACGATCACCCGCTCGCCTCGCACGACGTCCGCGCTCTCGAGGTGCAGCGTCCGGGCGCTCGCCGGGGCATCCTCCTCCAGCGTCAGGAACGCGAGGTCGATCTGCCTCGACACGAACGCGAGGCGCGCCCGTGCGGTCAGCGGTGCGTCCGAGGCGCCGCGGTAGTACTCGATCTCGTAGCTCCGCTGGCGCGGGCTCTCGACGACGTGGCGCGCGGTGACGACGATCGGCCGCGGTCCGTTCTGCGCGAGCAACCAGCCGGCGCCGACGACGTCCCGATGGCGGACGATCACGGTCGCGTAGGTGGCGAGCTCGTGCAGCTCGCGCAGATCCTCTCGCTCCTGGGCTGCGGCGGGCAACGCACACGAGAGCGTGAGCGCCAGCCAGAAGGCGGATTGAAGGCGGGGCATCGGCCGAGGATAGCGCAGCGAGCGGATAGCCGTCTCAGCTCAGCCGCCGCAGCCGATGGGGGCGAGGCTCTGACCGCAGCGATCGAGGACGGCCGGGTCGACGGTGGTGTGGGCGTCGAGGGTGGGCGGCGTAGCGAAGGGCGGGTTCTCGAAGTCGAAGAGCTCGAAGGGCGGCGTGGCGTTGGCGTCACGCGCGGTCATCGCGGGCAGGCCGAAGCGCGCCTCGATGAACCGGACCAGCGAGGTGTGGTCGTAGACGGTGTGGGAGACGAAGTGGGCGCGCGCGTAGGGCGAGACCACGATGAAGGGGACGCGGAAGCCGGTGTGGTCGAAGCGGCCGTCGAGCGGGTTTCCGTTCTTGTCGTGAGGCATGAGATCGTCGGGCTCACACGCCGGAGCGGGCGGGACGTGATCGGCCATGCCGCCGTTCTCGTCGTAGGTGATGAAGACGACGGTGTGCGCCCAGGCGGGGGACGCGAAGAGCGCCCGGATGATCTGCTCGACCAGGAGGCCGCCGATGCCCGGCAAGGCAGAAGGGCCTTCGTCGGTGGTCTCGCCGCCGACCTCGTCGCCCATGATGTAGGCGACGTCGGGCAGCGTGTCGTTCCGGATGTCGTTCATCAGGTCGCAGCGGACGTCGCCGAAGTGGTGCGCCGCTTGGTTGCTCAATCCGAAATGCGGGAAGAAGCTGACCTGGTGCGGGCCGTCGGTGTAGTCGCCCCAGGTGTGTCCGCCCGCTTCGAGCTGCGAGAAGATCTGCACCGACGGGATGGCGGGCGGTGTCGAGCGTGTCGATGCTGTTGTCGCCGAGGCCGAACGAGGTCGCCGCCATCAAGTAGTAACGGTTCGGCCAGGTCGAGGTCATCACCGAGGCGAAGTAGCGATCGCCGATGGAGAAGGTGTCGGCGAGCGCGTAGTAGAAGGGGATGATGGTGTCGTCCTCGTAGTAGAACGAGCGCTGACCGTTCGGGTTGTTGTCGATCACGAAGTGGTCGTTGGCGCCGTCGTTCCAGTCCTCGTGCATGTCGTCCCAGCTGTGGTTGACGCCGAAGCAGAAGCTGTCGTCGGGGTGCGGGGAGACGGTGCCGCCCATGCCGTCCGGGTTGGACCAGTCCGCGGGAGGGACGTCGACCTGATCGGAGTGGTCGAACCCGGAGCCGCCCTCGGAGAAGTCGCCGCCGTCGTAGTACCCCTGGGCCACCAGCCGGCCGAGGTAGTTATCGAAGGAGCGGTTCTCCTGCATGATCACCAGCACGTGATCGATGGGGATGTCCCCGCCGATCGGCATCTCCATGCCCAGCGTCTCGGCCGGCCAGGCGCCGGCCTGAAAGGCGCACGCTTCGCGCTGCGGCGCCAGCTCGGCTTCGGGCTGGGTGCGCGGGATGTCCGGCGGGCGGAGCGGGCCCGCGTCGGTGCCGGCGTCCGTGCTCGCGTCGGCGCCGGAGTCGGTGCTCGCGTCGGTGCCCGCGTCGGTCGCGGACGAGCCCGAGCAAGCTGCGAGCCAGAGGGAGGCCGAGAGCGCGGCACAGAAGCGCGGCGAAAGCATGAGCGCGAGTATAGAGGAGGCTCGCCGGGGCTTCCTCGCTCCGCCGCGTGATCGCTTGGTTGCGCCGGGCGCGCTCGCCTCGTCGGCGTCGTCCTCGCGCGTCCACGGCTCGGCACGCGCTCGAGCGGGCGCGGTGTGCATCGGATTCCTCGCGCTCCCCGCCGCGTGATCGCTTGGTTGCGCCGGTTGCGCTCGTGTCGGCGTCGTCCGAGCCTGTCCACGGCTCGGCACGCGCTGCGGCGCACCGGCGGGTTCGCGCTCGGCGCGGTGTGCATCGGATGCTCATGGCGCATGCATCCGATGTTGGTGCACCCTCCGCGAGCATCGGACTGGGGTGCGGGGACTCCGTGGCACGCGGGGTGCTGTGGTCGCGAGCGGCTCCGTCGGGGCCGTGGAGGGGTCGTGAACGATTCACTCGAGCTCTTGTTCGGAATGCTGGTCTGCGTGATGCCCCCGGTCCTCGTGGTCGGGCTCATCGTCTGGGCCGTGCGCGCGTCGAGCGGCGGAAGAGGCCGGCTGGAGCAGCGGTTCGGCTCGCTCGAAGCCGAGCTGACCCGGCTCCGTGGTGAAAACGCCACACTCGCGCAGCGCCTGTCGCGGTTGGAGTCCGGTGCCCGGATCGACGCGAGCGCGCCGCCGGCCGCGAGCGGTCAGGCGATCTCGTACGGCGCATCGCAATCGGCTCCCGGGTCCGCTGCCGTGACGGCCGCGGCGGCGGAGCTCGTCCCCGCCAGCGGAGTCGCCGCCCCGAGCGCATCGGAGCCGAGCGGGAATGGTTCGGAGGCACTCGCGAGCGTGTCGGAGCCGAACGGAGATGGTTCGGAGGCACTCGCGAGCGTGTCGGAGCCGAACGGAGATGGTTCGGAGGCACTCGGGAGTGCATCGGAGCCGAGCGGGAATGGTTCGGAGGCACTCGGGAGTGCATCGGAGCCGAACGGAGATGGTTCGGAGGCACTCGGGAGTGCATCGGAGCCGAGCGGGAATGGTTCGGAGGCACTCGGGAGTGCATCGGAGCCGAACGGGAATGGTTCGGAGGCACTCGGGAGCGCATCGGAGCCGAACGGGAATGGTTCGGAGGCACTCGGGAGTGCGTCGGAGCCGAGCGGAGATGCGTCGGAGTCGGCCGGGAACGCCGCGGAGTCGGTCCCGAACGCCGCGGAGTCGGTCGGGAGCGCTTCGCAGACGGCGGCGGCCGGTTCGAGCCCCGGCGCGGGGGCGGCGGGCGGCGGTGCATCCGCGTCGGTGTCCGGGAGCGCGCCTCCCTCCGGCGGCGAGCCTCACGGGCCGCGCCCGGGCGCGTTCGAGGGCGGCTGGGAACGCTGGATCGGCGTGCGCGGGGCGGCGGCGCTCGGCGCCTCCATCCTGGTCATCGCCGGTATCTACTTCTTCGAGTACTCGATCGAGCACGGCCTGATCACGCCGGCGATGCGCATGATCGCCGGCACGGCGGTCGGCCTCGGCTGTGTGCTCGCGTCGGAGCTGCGCCTGCGCCGCACTCACACCGTCCTCGCCGACTGGTTGGGCGGCGCCGGCATCGCCATCCTCTACGTCGCCTTCTGGGCCGGTCGCGCGCTCTACGGGCTCTACCCGAGCTGGGCGGCGGCCGTGTTGATGATCGCGGTCACGGCTGCCTGCGTGACGCTCGCGCTCCGCCGCGAGTCCGCCCCCATCGCCGTCCTCGGCTTGCTCGGCGGCTTCGTCACCCCGCTGGCGCTCTCCACCGGCAGCGATCGCCCCATCCCGCTCTTCGGCTACATCCTCCTCCTCGACGGGGCGATGCTCTGGGTCGCCTATCGGCGGCGCTGGGGCTGGATGGCGCTCCTCTGCCTGGTGGCGACCGGCCTCTACCAGAGCGCGTGGCTCTTGGCCCGGCTCGACCAGCCGCGGATGCTGCTCGGTACGGCCGTGGTGACCGTCTTCGCCGCCCTCTTCGCCGCGCTGCCCACGCGGCGGGCAGAGGAGGCGAAGCAGAAGGAGGATCCGGTCTGGCGCTTCACCCGCAGCGCGGGCGTCATCCTCCCGCTCCTCTTCTCCATCCCGCTCGCCGTTCGCACCGATCTGGGCGACACCTTCTGGCCGACCGCCGTCCAGCTCGTGCTCCTGGCCGTGGCCGCCTGCTGGGTCGGCGCGCGCCACCGGAGCACCCTGCTCCCCTCGAGCGCGGCGCTCCTGGCCGTCGGCGCGGTGCTGGGCTTCGCGCTCGGCCACGACGCCGATACCGCACGGGAGGTCTGGCAGCTCGCAGGCCTGGCGCTGGCGCTGGCGTCGGTCTTCCACGTCTTCGCCGAGATCGAGCGAAGGCGCGGGCGCGACGGATCCTTCCCCTCCATCGTCGCCGTCCTCTCCATGCTCTGCATCGCGCTCTTGGCGGCGCCCTTGGTGCACGCGGCCGGCCTCTGGCCCTGGCTGATGCTGTGGGCGGTGCTGGGCGCGCTGGGCCTCCGCCTCGGCTCCTTCCCGGACCGGGAGGCGCTCCAGCTCGGCGTGGCGGTGCTCGTCGCGCTCGGTCTCGGCGTGACCTTCGCGGCCGGCGTCGGGCAGGAGTCCATGCCCGGCGCGCCGCTCTTCTTGGCCATCCTCGCGCTCTTCGCGGTCCTGGCGCAGCTGGCCGGCGTGCTCCCCCGCAGACCCGAGGCGCGCCGCTTCGGCGACCAGGCGGCGGTGGTCTTCGCGCTGGTGCTGGTGCCGCTGGTCGCGATGGTGCTCCGCGAGCGCGCGGTGCCGATGTGGGCGCTCTACGGCTCCACGCTCCTGCTCGCCGTCCTCGCGCTCTTCGCCGCGGCGCGTGCCGGCGCGGCGGGGTGGCTGCCGCTCGTGCTCTTGGGGCTCGTCTTCTCGCACGGCGTCTGGGTCGCGCGGCGCTACCAAGGGCCCTTCGATCTGCTCGAGCTCGGCGCCCTGGCGGCCGCGGTGCTCCTGATGTCGGCCTGGCCGATCGTGGCGCCGAAGAAGACCCGCGAGTCGCCCTGGGCCTGGCGCACGGCGGCGATGGCCGGGCCCGTCTATCTCTTGGCGCTGCGCCACGTCTGGCTCGACGTCCTCGGCCCGAGCGCGATCGGCGCGCTGCCGCTCTCGCTGGCGGTCATCTCCATCGGCGCGGCCACGGCCGTGCGCTTGCGCGGACCCGATGCGCCGGCGGCGCGGCGGGTGGCCATGGTCTGGCTGACCGCGACGGCGGCCGGGTTCGTGACCTTGGCCATCCCGATGCAGCTCGCCCAGGAGTGGATCACCATCGGCTGGGCGCTGGAGGCGGTGGTGCTGCTCGGGCTCTGGCGCCGCTTCGATCACGCCGGCCTCAAGTACCTCGCGTTCGGTTTGGCGGGCGTGGTCCTGGTGCGGCTCGTCGCGAACCCCTACGTGCTCGGCTACTACGAGCGGAGCCCCATCCGCATCTTCAACTGGCTGAGCTACACGTATCTCGTGCCGGCCGCGGCGCTGCTCGGCATGTACGGGATGCTCCGCGATCGCGAGATCGAGCGGCGGCGCGCTTGGGAGCGGCCGCTCTTCCCGAACCGCCACCCGATGATGGCCAACCTCGCGGCGAGCGCGGCCGTCCTGGTCCTCTTCGCGTGGCTGAACCTGACCATCGTCGACTGGTTCGCGACGGGGCCGGATTCTGATCATCCCCACCGACCGGCTCCCGGCGCGCGACCTGACCCTCTCCCTCGCCTGGGCCGTGTTCGCGCTGAGCCTGCTCGGCGTCGGGCTCTGGCGTCGCAGCACCGGCCTCCGCGTGACCAGTCTGGCGCTGGTGCTGATCACCGCCGGCAAGGTCTTCCTCTACGACCTGGCCCACCTGGCGGACCTCTACCGCGTCGCGTCGCTGGTCGGTCTGGCGTTCTCGCTGATCCTCATCTCCCTCGTCTACCAGCGCTTCGTGTTCCGCACCGAGCGCGCACCGGAGCCCCACCGATGAGAAACGCAATCCTCTCCTGCCTCGCGCTCTTCGTGCTCGTGGCGCCGGCTTCGGCGCAGGCGCCCGACGCGACCCGGCTCTTCCCCTTCGAGGCGTCGATCGAAGGCGCCGGCGAGCCGGGCGCGATGACGAGGGTGGCGTTGCCGGCGGAGGTGATGTCGCGAGCTCGGCCCGATCTCAGCGACGTGCGCATCCACGACGCCGGCGGCCACGAGGTGCCCTACCTGGTCGGCAGCGGGGTGAGCCCCTGGCCGCGCGCGGCGCTGGCGGTGACCTTCGCCGTGACGCCGACCTCGGTGGAGCGGCGGATCGAGGAGGGTGACTCGCTCGCGCCCACCTGGCGGGAGACCGTCCAGGTCGCGCCGCCGGGGAACGTGGCCGAGGGCTCGCGCTGGACACTGATCCTCGACTCGAACGCGCCCCGCTTCGTGCGGACGGTGGTCCTGCGCTTCGTCGACGGGCGCGAGCGGACCGAGCTCGCCCGCGCGAGCGTCTTCCGCCTGCCCGACCCGCTCCGCGAGCGTCTCTCCATCCCGCTCCCGCCGCTGCCGGAGGCGCACGGGCGGGCGCCGCGGATCGAGATCGAGCTCTGGGGGGAGGGCGGCTACATCGAGCCTCGGATCCGCTTTCGCGAGACGCGCGCGGCCGAGCCGACGACGACGCTCGACGTGCCGCTGGAAGAGATCGGCCGCGAGACGCGCGATGGCACGACCTTCGTGGATCTGGCGCGGCCGCCGGGCGTGGTGCCGGACCGGATCCGCGTCGAGACGAGCACGGGCACGTTCTATCGTGTCCTGAGCGTCAGCGATCTGCGGCAGGGATGGGGGCCGAGCCGGCTCGGCGGCGGCTCGGTCTATCGGGTGCGAGAGCTCGAGGGCGCCGAGACGTTGGAGGTGCCGGTGGAGGCCGCGCAGGGCGAGACCTTGCGCGTCGCCATCGAGGACGGGGACAGCCCGGCGCTGGCCGAC
The DNA here is from genome assembly GCA_963832725.1 of uncultured Pseudomonadota bacterium. Classification (GTDB taxonomy): domain Bacteria; phylum Myxococcota_A; class Polyangia; order Polyangiales; family Sandaracinaceae; genus JAEZBP01. Next base: position 595,735 of record CAWHVG010000001.1, on the reverse strand, counting down.
GTGCGCTTCGAGGCGGTCGTTCGGCAGCCGGTGCTGGCGTTCGCGGCCCCCGACGGCTCGGCCACGCTCCGCTTCGGCGGGGGAAGGGTCCGCGCGCCGCGCTACGACTTGAGCGCGCTCGCTCGGACGGGGCTCGGCGAGGCGCTGAGCGATCTGCACACGAGCCTCGCCACGCTGGGCCCGGTGCACGACAACCCGCGCTTCGACGCGGGGCCGGCGCTGGCGTTCGCGATGCGGCCCGGGCGGCCCGTCTCGACCGCCGACTACACGCACGTGGCGCAGCTCACCGTCGGCGACACGCCGGAGGGAGCGAGCCGGATCCGCCTGCCGCTCTCGGTGCTGGCGGCGGCCCGCACCAATCTGGCCGACCTGCGGATCGTCGACGCGCGCGACCGACAGTGGCCCTACGTCGTCGCGCCGAGGCAGGAGAGCGACACGGTCGACGCGCGGATGTCCACACCCGAGAGCGTGGACGGCGGCTCGCGCTACACCATCACGCCACCGGCGGCGCGGGCGAACGTGGACCGGCTCATTCTGCGCACCGACGCGCCCTACCTCGCGCGTCAGTACGTGCTCTTCGGCATCGATGACGACGGCCGGCGAGTGGAGCTCACGCGCGGTGCGCTCTCGCGCGAACCGAACACGGAGCCGGCGCCGCTCGAGATCGAGCTCACGCCCATCCGCGTGTCGCGGCTGGAGCTCCGGGTCGAAGACGGGAACGACGCGCCGCTCGCGTTCACGGCCGCGTCGGTGTCGGTGCCGAGTCCGACGCTCTTCGTGGCGGCGCCTGCGGGTGAGTACTGGGTGCTCGTCGGCGATCCGGACGCGAGCGCCCCGCGCTACGAGCTCGCGCAGGCGCTGGACCTGGTGCTCTCGACGCACGCGTCGGAGGCGGAGGTGGGCGAGGCGGCGGCCAACCCGGCGCACGTGGAGCCGCCTTGGTACGAGGGGCAGGACGCGTCCACCTGGATGGTGTGGGCGGTGTTGATCCTGGCGGTGCTGGTGCTGGGGCTGGTGACGTTGCGTCTGGCTCGGAGCGGGGGCGACTCCTCGGAGGGGTCACGGGAAGCTGCCGCGGGGGACGATGACCCGGAAGGTGGCGGTTCCGCGCGGTCCGAGGCGAAGGGTGAGGGTGCTCAGGACGAGGGTGCTCAGGATGAGGGTGCCGATGACGAGGAGCCGCCGAGCGGGAGCGCGCCGCTCTCGTTCTGACTCGGTGCGGTGCTCGGGGCTGCCGCGGATGGGTCGTGCACGTGACTGTGGATTGTGCTCGGTGCTGCCGCGGACGGACGCCCGGCGGGTCGCGGTGGCTCGCCAGCTCCTTCGCAGGGACCCCGCCCCGAGCGCCGTGCGCCAAACGATGAAACGGCACATCGTTCGGCGCGCGGCGCTTGATGAGGCACCCCGAGGCGTCGCCGGCGATCCCCCGCGACCCGCCTGCTCGGTGAGATGCGCAGTCACGGGGTTCATGCTGGTACGGGTCCCGGCGCACGCGCACAACGCGCGCGTACGCCACGACTGCTGACGCGGGTCACTTGTTCGCTCGCGTTCGCGAGAGGGGCGGTGCTGCCGCGGGTCGCTGGCTCGCTCGGAGGCTTCGCTGCCGCGGGTCGCTGGCCTGCTGGCGTTGGCGAGGGAGGCTTTGCTGCCGCGGGCCCGCTGGCGTTGGCGTTGGCGTCGGCGTCGGCGTTGGCGAGGGAGGCTTTGCTGCCGCGGGCCCGCTGGTGTTGGCGTTGGCGTTGGCGTTGGCGTTGGCGTCGGCGTTGGCGTTGGCGTCGGCGTTGGCGTCGGCGTTGGCGTCGGCGTTGGCGTCGGCGTCGGCGTCGGCGAGGGAGGCTTTGCAGCCGCGGGTCGCTGGCTCGTTGGCTCGCTCGGAGGCTTTGCTGCGGCGGGTCGCTGGCGTTGGCGTTGGCGAGGGAGGCTTTGCAGCCGCGGGTCGCTGGCTCGTTGGCGTTGGCGAGGGTGACCTTGCTGCGGCGGGTCGCTGGCTCGCTCGCGTTCGCGAGAGGGGCTTTGCAGCCGCGGGTCGCTGGCTCGTTGGCTCGCTCGGAGGCTTTTCTGCCGCGGGTCGCTGGCTCGTTGGCGTTGGCGAGGGCGGCTTTGCTGCCGCGGGTCGCTGGCGTTGGCGTTGGCGAGGGAGGCTTTGCTGCGGCGGGTCGCTGGCTCGCTCGCGTTCGCGAGAGGGGCGGTGCTGCCGCGGGTCGGCTCTTCCTGCGGCGCGTTCCGCGGCTGCGGTCGTTGGCGCCGCCGGCAACCCTTGCTGGGCCGGGTGTCGCGGGTCGACGGGCTCTTGACGGGAGCTCGGCCCGAGTCGGTCACTCGGGGACCCGAACGGGATGTGCTCTTGGCGGGAGGCGTCGCTGGGGGCAGGTCGATGCGGGACCGGCGGGGCGATGTTGCTGGCAGGGCGCCGATGAGGGATCCTCCGGGCGCGTGGGTGAGCCGGAGGAGGACGTCGAGCTGATCGCGGCCGTCGCGGCGGGAGACCGCGGCGCGCTGGCGGCGCTCTACGATCGGCACGCCGGGGTGATGATGGCGCTCGGTGTGCGCATCCTTCGCGACCGCCACGAGGCCGAGGAGATTCTCCACGACGTCTTCCTCGAAGCCTGGAAGCGTGCCGGTGACTACGACCCGAGCCGAGGCGCGGTGCGGACGTGGTTGATGCTGCGGATGCGCTCGCGCTGTCTCGATCTGGTGAAGTCGGCTCGCCGGAGCCGAACGCGCGCGGCCGGCGCCACGCTCGAGGGCGTGGCCGGGTCGGTGGATCCGGTGGCGGCGAACGTGGCGGATGGTTCTCGCGTGCGAGGCGCGCTGGCAGCGCTGCCGGAGGAGCAGCGCACCATCCTCGAGCTCGGCTACTTCGGTGGGTTGAGCTGCTCCGAGATGGCCACCGAGCTGGGTATCCCGATCGGGACCGTGAAGTCGCGGCTCCACGCCGCCCTGACCAAGCTCCGGACGCAGTTCGCGATGGAGGTGCGCACGTGAACGAACCGGCCGCCCTTCGCGCTCGTAGGGACCGTGAGCGCGCTCGCCGCGCTGCCGGAGTGGTGACGTGAGTCGCTGGGAAGACGAGCTCGTCGATGTGTTCCTGGCCGAGGTGCCGGAAGACGAGGTCGATGCGCTCGTCGGTGCGCTCGACGAGCCGGTGAGCCCGCCGCCTTCGCTCCGAGCCTCGATCCTCGACGGCGCGATGCTCGAGGGCCGCTTCGACCGGTTCCGAGCCGCCGCGGCCGAGCTCCTGGAGATTGGTGAGGAGCGCGCCGGAGCCCTCCTCGACGGCATCGGTCGCGCGGAGTCGTGGGGGCCTTCGCCGGTGCCGTGGATCGAGCTCTACCACGTCGAAGGTGGGCCCTCGGTGGCCGACGCCATCACCGGCTTCGTCCGGCTTCCGGCCGGCTCCGAGTTCCCGCTCCATCGCCACCTCGGCGACGAGGCCGTGCTGCTCGTCCAGGGCTCGCTCGAGGACAGCGTCACCGGCCGCGTCTTCCGGCCGGGCGACGTCGTGCGGATGCCCGCCGGGACGGAGCACGGGTTCACCGTGCGGCCCGGGCCCGGGTTGGTGTACCTCGCCGTGCTCCACCAAGGGATTCAGATCGGCGAGCTCGTCCTCGGTCCCGACGACCCGCGGATGTGACGCCGCCTCCGCCTGGAGCGAGAGCGAGGACGGTCGCGTCGCGCGACCCCGTCTGGGTGAGGCCGCTCTCCGCAACGAGCGCTACCGTCTGGCCTCAGCGCGCTCGGGCGTTGAGGACGAGGCGGACGACGCCCCAGCCGATCCAGCCGGCGGCGAGCGCGTCGAAGACGTAGTCGACTCCGTCACCCCGGCCGCCGAGCGCGCTGCCGCCCACGATCAGTCCGAACGCGAGGAGCGCCGCCCCGGCGAGCACGTCGCGGATGGCCGCCGCGTTGGTCCGCTCGCTCGCGGCGCTCGCTCCCTGGTCCGCTTCGCTCACGCTCCGGCACTATCACGCCAGCGCCGAGCACGCCCACCTTCAGGCGGCGCCGGCGCGCGCCTCCTCGAAGGGCAGCTCCTCCGCCTTTCGAGGCTCCTCCGCGCGGGCTTTGCGCGCGCGTTTCGCTTTTCGCTTCGGTGTCGCGGCCTTCGGCCCCTCGAGCGCATTCAGCCGCGCGCTCAGCGCGTCGTTGTCGCTGGCGAAGACCTTCGCGTAGCCGAGCGCCTGCTCGGTCCGCTGGCCGAGCTCCTCGCGGGCACGGTTCAGCGCCGACTGCGCGTCCTCCAACGCCTCGCGGGCGCTCTCGACCACGCGCGCCTTCTCGCGTGCCTGCTCGGCGAGGTCCTCGAGCGTGGCCGCGTCGAGGTCGCCGAAGCGCTGGCCGTCGAGCTCGGAAGCGAAGAACGCGATCACCTCGCGCACCGAGCTCGGGATTGGGTCCGCCGTGGGATCGGTCGAGGGCGTGGTCATGGAGCTCCTCCTGAACAGGTGTAGCTATACGGGTGTTCAGTGTTCGCACGGGGGGACCGTGAGGTCAAGAACGAGGCGCGGCGGTCTCGAACGAGTGCTCTATGCTTGGGCCCGTGGCGACGGATTGGACTCTCTCCGAGCTCACCTCGATGTCCGTCGGGCACCTCGATTCGGTGTACCGGCGACCGGTGGAGCTCACGGCGCCCGAGGGCGTCTATCGCGGACACGCGCTGGCGCGCATCGAGCACGCGACCTCCCGCCAGCCCTTGTGGCGTTGGAGCGAGCGCATCGGGTTCGAGTGGACCCCCTTCGGGATCGACTTCGACCGGCGGGTCTGGTTCTTCGGCGGGCGCACGCTGGCGCTGGGTCGCTTCGAGCCGCGCGCGCACCGCTCGCGCTGGCGCGACACGCGGGCCATCGGTCTGCACTACGAGATCTCGCGTCTGCCCGGCCTGGTGCGGCGCGCGCTCTACGACGAGGTGAAGCCGCTCTCGCCGCGCTGGATGATCGGCATCGGCGGCATGAACGGGGAGCGCGGGGTGGGCGATCACTTCTACTTCGCGCTCGAGCGGCTGCGCTGACGCTCACCGGATTGAGTCGACGTTCGCCTCCCACTCGCGGCCGTCGAAGGGCACGACGTCGAAGCGCGCGAGCGCGTCGCCGTCCAGGCAGCGGGCGTTGACGTCGACTCCGTCCGGGTGCGAGCGCGGCGTGTAGAAGGGGTGGATGCCGCAGACGCGGCAGAAACGGTGGCGCGCGACGCCGGTGTGGAAGCGGTACTCGGCGAGCGCGTCCTCGCCGGCGAGCAGCTCGAAGTCGGAGGCCTCCACGATGACGTGGAGAAAGCCCTTCTTCGCGCAGATGGAGCAGTTGCAGTCGAGCGCCCGGTGCTCGCGCACGTGGACGCGGAAGCGAACGGCGCCGCAGTGGCAGCCGCCTTCGTATGTGGCCGGCATGGAGATGCGCTACGTCCCGGCTCCAGCGCGCGCAAGCGGAGCTCGGGGGGACACGTGTCGGTGTCGCCGCGCGGCGAGATTGCCGACGAGCGAGGGCCCGCTTCAGCGCTCGCGCGGCTCGACCAGCCCTTCGCGGGCCAGGATCGCGCGGGTGAAGCGAGCGCGGAGGTAGAACGCCCGAACCGGCGCCATGAAGGGCGCTCCGTCGGCGTCGAAGGCGCGCGTGCGAGCGGTGGCGTCGGCGCCCTTGGGCCGGAGCTGCAGCGCCTGGCCGCGCCGCGCGTCGAGCGCCTCCACCTGTCCGGCGCCGATGCGGCCCGTGAGCTCCAGCCAGTCCGCTTCCAGGACGGCCTCTTGCTCGGCGCTCGGCGACCACAGGAACGCCGCGCCGACCCGACGGTGCGCCGGCGCAACGCGCGGATCCGCCTCGACCGGCACCCAGAGCACCCGCGCCAGCTTCGAGCGGACCCGGGAGCTCTGCCACTCGCTCTCGCCGGCGCGGGTCAGCGGCGCGGTGCACACGAAGGTGCTCTCGCGGACCCGGCCCGCGCGATTGACCGGCAGCGTCTTGAGCTCGACGCCGAGGGCGGGGAAGTCGGGCTCCGCTCGCGAGCCGGCGCTGGCTCCGAGCGCCCGCTCCACGAGCTGGCCGACGAAGCCCTTGGCTCGCCGTGGATTGGCCGGCAGCGGCACCTCGAGAGCGCGAGCCAGCTCCACCACCGTCCGCCCGCCGAGCCCGCGCGCCCGGTCCATCAGCTCCGCTTCGTTCCGCGGTCCCTCCACGGCGCCGATGGTGGATTGCTCGGCGGCGAACGAACAGCCTCCGGCAGCGACCGCACCGCCTGCTCTTGACCGGGGTTCCATCCGCCGCGTACGATTTTTGCGTCGCAGGAGGCACGCCGGCATGAACGAACGACTGGGAAGAAGAGATGCGCTCGTGGGGATTGGCGCCGCTGCCGTGGGCGCGGCCTCGGGGCTCCCGGCCATCGTTCGCGCGGATGGACCCGCGGCGAGCCCGCCGAGCGCTGCCTCCGCGAGCGCGGTCGAGGCGGGCGTGGAGGCCGAGCAGGCTCCCGCGTTCGGCGGCTGCGCCATGGCTGCGACCGAGGATCGGGTCCGCGCTCTCTTCGGCGCGCTCCGCGAGGGCAGCGCCGTGTCGACGCACTGGCGCCTCGAGGCGCTCTACGGCGTGCGCGGCGGGGGATTCCCGGTGGTGCTGTCGAACCGGCGTGGCGATTGCTTCGCGGTGGAGATCCTGCGCCGCGGCGAGGACGGCCCGCCGCCGGTCGCGACGGCCGGCCCGCTCGCGTTCTATCTGGTGAACCGGGGCGACGGCGGATCGCCGACCGACGAGACCAACGGGCTCGGCGCGATGGCGCTGGCGAGCGCGCTCGAGGCACGCCTCCGCGACGGCGCGCCGGTTCCGCCCGGCCTGCTGACGCAGCGCCGCCGGCTGGCTTGGGAGCCGGACGGCGCGTTCGACGTCCCGCTCGATTGAGCTCGCGCTCGTCAGCCCTTGAACGTCGTCAGCCCTTGAACGTCGACGGCCCGAAGTCGCCGAAGGGCTCGTCGCGCTCGCGCACGGCCTGCTTGAACCCGACCTCGGCCGCGCGGGACGCGAAGGCGTAGCCCTCGGGCGTGTGGCGGGCCGCGCCGTCGAAGAGCGTGCCGAGGAGCTGCGTGCTGTAGAGCCCCTGCGTCATCACGGTCTGGTTGAAGCAGCTTCTTGTGCATGACGAGCTGGTTGACCGGGACCCGCGCGATCCGCCCGAGCAGGGTCTCGACCCGCGCGTCGAGCTCGGCTGCCGGCGCGTGCTCGGTCGCCAGGCCCCACTGGACCGCCTCGCGGCCGTTCAGACAATCGCCGGTGAAGAGCAGCCGCTTGGCCTTCTCGAGCCCGATGCGGTGCACCCACACCGCGGTCGTCGGCACGCCCCACACGCGGGCGGGCGGGTAGCCGATCTTCGCGTCGTCCTCGATCACCAACAGATCGCTGCACAGCGCCATGTCCGTGCCGCCGGCCACGCAGAAACCGTGCACCTTGCAGACGACCGGCTTGTCGGCGTGGAAGAGGCTCATGAAGCCGCGCACGTTGCGGCTCATCATCTGCGAGTCGACGATCGGATCCCAGGTCTCGCCGGGCGTGTGGTTCTCGGCCAGCACGGCGGGATCGAGCGGCGAGCCGGAGCCGGGCGCCGTTCCCGGAGACGCCCTCCATGTTCTGCTCGGCGCTGGCCACCAGGTCGTAGCCGCCGCAGAAGCCCTTGCCGGCGCCGCCGAGCAGCGATCACGTGCACGCGCGGGTCGAGGATCGGCGCGCTCTACGCACGCCGCGAGCTCGCTGCGGCATCGCGAAGGTGATCCCGTTGCCGCGCGCGGGCCGGTTCAGCGTGATCCGGGCGACGCGGTCGGTCACCTCGTAGGTCATCGTCTCGAGCTTCTCCATCGGGGCCTCCTCGTCGCGGGAGCCTCGCCAACGCCGGGGCGCCGCGCAACTCGACGGCGCCGCCGCTCGGATCAGACCAGCGCGAAGGTGATCGACGCAGCGAGGACGAGGAGGGCGGTCGTCACCACGCTGAGGGCCGCCATCCACCGCCGCCTCGAGCGGGGCAGCGTTCCGAGGAGGTCGCGAGTCTCCGCGCGGCGGTGCGGTCCCGCGCCCGTCTCCGCGATCTGCTCGATCTCGACCCGCGCCTCGTCACGCTCGACGATGCGCAGCCCCTCTTCGCCGCGCTCGATGCGCGCCACCAGCCGGCGGTTGCGCAGCTCCACGAGCAGCGCCGAACCGGCCAGCGCCAGCGCGCCGAGAGCGCTGACCACCACGGGCGCGAAGAGCGCGGGAGGATGGCTCGGCGCGTAGGCCGACGAGCCCGCGCGGACGAAGAGCTGCCAGCCGAGGAGCACCAGGCCCCCGAACGCCGCCATCGCGCCGCTCAGGATCCGCTCGCGGGCCTCGCGGCCACGCGTCGGCTCCGTCGCCCGCTTGCGCACCACCAGCACGAAGGGCAGCACCGTCGCCGCGGCGATCAGGCCCGCAGGGAACGAGAAGATCACGCCGACGATGGTCGGCAGGCAGATCAGCGTGGGCGGCAGGACGTTCGACGCCACCACCCAGCCGACCGCCTTGCCCGTCGTCTCGGCGCCGATGGCGCGCCACGCGCCGAAGCCGGTGCAGAGGAACGCCACCGCGCTCAGCGGCAGCACCATCCAGGCGATGTCGTTCGCGCCGTCGCCCATGCTGAGGAAGGTCTCCGCGACCGCCGCGCCCACCACCAGGCCGGCTGCCAGCCCGGCCCCACCGCCGACCCGGCTCGGTCCCATCGCCGCGCGGATGCGCGCCCGAACCGCGGTCTCCAGCGTCGTCGTCGCCATGGCTCCCTCCTGCGTTCGCTGTTGTTGAACGTGTTCAACTGAAAGTTGGGTCGCCCTGGCTCCCGGTCAAGATGTGTGTGTGAACATGTTCAGATCGTGCGCTGCGATCCGGCGACGTCCGGCCCCGTCGCCTCGCGCGGACGCGGCGGTGGCGACGGCGGCGCGCATCATCCATCCTCCGCCCCATGATTCGGATGGGAGAGCGCGCGATCTTCGTCTACCTGCTCGGCGCGAGCGCGGCCTTGTGGGCGGCAGCCTGCGGTGGAGACGACCAGCCGGTGGAGCCCTCTACGCCGCACGCCGAAGCGCGGCCGGACGAAGGGGCGGGCGACGAGGCGGCCGAGCCCGAGGAGGCGCCCGATCCGAACGCCGCCGTCCGCGAGGCGCTCTCCCACACCCGCGTGCACCTCGACCTGCTCGCGCTCGCGCACCTGGCCGACGTCGATCACCACGGCCTCTACATGGACTTCGGTACGCCGGCGCGCGCCCACTACACGATGGGTCGCTGGCACAACGGCTTCATGACCGACGTGAAAGCCGGCGAGCGCGACTTCACGCGGATGGGCACCGACGCCCGCGCGTTCTTCCAGCTCGACGAGGTGGCGCCCAAGACCCTGCGCCTGCGCGGCCGGCCCATCGGGAGCCACGCCATCGTCGTCTACCTCAACGGCCAGCGCGCCGGGCAGGTCGACTTCGAAGGCGACGGCGTGCAGGAGCACGACATCCCGATCGATCCGGCGCGGCTCGTGGCCGGCGAGAACGCGCTGATGCTCCGCGCCAGCGAGACGCGCTCGATCGGCGGCGAGGACGTGGCGGCCGAGATTGACTCGCTCTGGCTCCTGCCGCGCGAGGTGCCGGCCGATGCGGAGCCACCGCTCTTCAGCGACATGGCGCGGGAGCTGACGGTCGGCGGCGAGGCCCGCCGCGCGGTGGTCGTGCGTGCGCCGACGAGCGTGCGCTGGTACGCGGAGATCCCGGAGGACGCGAAGCTCTCGTTCGGTGTGGGCGCCAGCGGCGCGGCGGAGGGGACGACCGCTCGCGTGACGGTCACGCCCGAGGGCGCCGACCCGGTGGAGGTCTTCCAGGGCCCGGTCGGATCGAGCTGGAGTGACCAGCTCGTCGATCTCGCGCCCTTTGCCGGCGAGGTGGCGCGCATCGAGCTGGAGGTCGAGGGAGACGGCGCCGAGGTCGGCTGGAGCGGCCCGGCCGTGGTGGTGCCGCTCCCCGAGGCGCCGCTGGCCGACGCGCAGGCGCGGAGCGTGATCCTGCTTCTCGTCGACACGCTGCGGGCGAGCAAGCTGCGCGTCTACAACCCGCGCTCGAGGGTGCAGGCAGAGGCCATGTCGGCCATCGCCGAGGACGCGGCGGTCTTCGATCACGCGCAGGCGCCGGAGAACTGGACCAAGCCCTCGGTGGCTTCGATCCTCACCTCGCTCACGCCGATGACGCACAACACCAAGCAGGAGTCGAGCTCGCTCCCCGCGTCGGCGTTGATGGTCAGCGAGGTCTTCCAGCAGGCGGGCTTCGCCACCGCGAGCTTCATCGCCAACGGCTACGTCTCGGACCGCTTCGGGTTCGATCAGGGCTGGGACCACTACACGAACTACATCCGCGAGAGCCGCCCCACCGTCGCCCACAACGTCTTCGGCGAGGCGCTCGAATGGATCGAGGCGCACCGTGGCGAGCGCTTCTTCGCGTACATCCAGACCATCGATCCGCACGTGCCCTACGACCCGCCGGACGCGACCTTGCGGCTCTACGACGACCAGCCCTACGACGGCCCGCTCCGCAATCGGAGCACGGGCTTGCAGCTCGAGGACGTCAAGCGCGGGCGGATGACGTTGACCGCGCGCGATCGGCAGCACCTGGAAGCGCTCCACGACGCCGAGATCACCTACCACGACCAGGAGCTGACCCACTTCATCGAGCGGCTGGGCGAGCTCGGGCTCTACGACGAGGTCGTCTTCGCGGTCACGGCCGACCACGGCGAGGAGTTCTACGAGCACGGCTCCTTCGGCCACGGTCACAGCGTCTACCAGGAGCTCCTGCACGTGCCGCTGATGGTCCGCTGGCACGGCGTGATCGCGCCGACCCGGATCGGGCCGACCGTGAGCACGATGGACATCGCGCCGACCCTCCTCGAGGCGACCGGCGTGGACGTTCCGGACGTGTTCGAGGGCCACAGCCTGCTCTCCACCGCGCGCGGAGTGATGCGGCCCGGGCCGGCGGTCGGCTTCAGCGACAAGCTCGACGACCGGCGGGTGGCCACGGCGGCCGGCTACAAGCTGGTCACGCGCAGCAACCTCACCTGGTCCTTCTTCGATCTGCGCCACGATCCGGGCGAGCAGAACCAGATCGACAGCCCGAGCCGAAACCCCATCGCGCTGCGCTACCTGCGCGGCCTGCTCGGCCAGTACCTCGGCGCGTCGGACCGCGGCGACTGGCTGCACGCCGGCACCGACGCCGAGAGCCGCGTGCTGCCCGCCAGCGAATCGCAGATCGACGCCGAGCTCTGCCGCCAGCTCCAGTCGCTCGGCTACATCGACGCCCGCTGCGACGACCTCCTCTGATGGGATGACGAAGCGGGACTTGCCCAACTCGCGCTGGAGCGAGCGGCGGTGGAGCCCCTGTCTCGCCACCGTCGCCGCGGTTCGGAAGTCCTGTTCGGAATACCCATTCCTGCGCTCGACGCCCCAAGGCGCTCATCGCCGGGACGGCAGCGTCCCCGTGAGCTTGCAGATGATGCCGAGCATGACCTCGTCGGCGCCGCCCCCGATCGATGCGAGGCGGCCGTCGCGGTAGGCGCGGGAGACGTCGTTCTCCCACATGAAGCCCATGCCGCCCCAGTACTGGAGGCACGCGTCGGTCACCTCGCGATTGAGGCGCCCTGCCTTGAGCTTCGCCATCGACGCGAGGAGCGTGACGTCCTGGCCTCCGATGTAGGACTCGCACGCTCGGTAGATGAGGGATCGCAGCGCCTCCACCTCGGTGCGGAGCTCCGCGAGGCGAAAGTGGACGACCTGGTTCGCGATCAGCGGCTGGCCGAACGTCTCGCGGCCCCGGCAATACTCGATCGTGGAATCGATGACGTGCTCCATGGAGCGCAGCCCGGTCGTCGCGGCGAACAGGCGCTCCTCCTGGAACTGCATCATCTGCATGCCGAAGCCCATCCCCTCCTCGCCGATGCGGTTCCGGACGGGCACGCGGACGTCCTCGAAGAAGACCTGCGCGGTGTCGCTCGAGAGCATGCCGAGCTTCTTCAGCGGCTCCGAGAGGGTGATGCCGGGCGTCTCGGCGGGGACGACGATGAGCGACTTGTTGCGGTGCGGCGCGCCTTCGGACGTGTTCGCGAGGAGGCAGAAGAAGTCCGCCTGCGTCGCGTTGGTGATCCACATCTTGCTGCCGTTGATGACGTAGTCGTCGCCGTCCCGGCGGGCCGTCGTCTTCAGCGCCGCGACGTCGGAGCCGCCCGAGACCTCGCTCACCGCGATGCAGCCGACCAGGTCTCCCGCGATGGCCGGGCGCAAGAACTCCTCGCGCAGCGCGTCGCTGCCGAAGCGCGCGAGGGCCGGCGTGCACATGTCCGTCTGCACACCGATCGCCATCGGTACGCCGCCGCAGCGGATCGCGCCGAGCTCCTCGTTGACGACGAGCCCGTACGAGTAGTCCAGACCCATCCCACCGTACTCCTCGGGCTTGGTCACCCCGAGGAGGCCGAGGTCTCCGAGCTTCTTGAAGACCTCGCGCGCCGGGAACGGCGGGCTCTGCTCCCACGCGTCGACGTGGGGGTTGATCTCCTTCTGGACGAAGTCGCGGACGGTCTTGCGCAGCTGCTCGTGCTCGTTGGTGAATCGCACTCTCCGGATCCTCCCGCCGAGCCTCGTCTTCGGCTCGGCGGTCCGGAGAGTAGCGCCGGCGCCGCCTCGGGATCACGTCGAAGGTGCCGGGGGCCGCCGACGAGGTCGACGCGGCTCCGGTCGCTCGGCTACATCGACGCCCGCTGCGACGACCTGCTCTGACCGGCGGCGTCAGCGGCTGACGGGGTATTTGGCGAGCTTGCGCTGGAGCGAGCGGCGGTGGATCCCGAGCAGCCGCGCGGCTTGGGAGATGTTGCCGTTGCAGTCGGTGAGCACGCGGTGGATGTGCTCCCACTCGGTGCGGGCCAGCGAGGGGACCTCGGCCGGCGGCTCGACCTCTTCGCCATCGCGCCGCGAGAACGCGCGCAGGAGCTCGTCGAGGTCGGCCGGCTTGGTCAGGTAGTGGGTGGCGCCTCGCTTCACGGCTTCGACCGCCGTGGCGATGCTGCCGTAGCCGGTCAGGACGACGACGTTGGTGGTCTCGTCGATCTCCTTCAGCGCCTTGACCAGCTCCAGCCCGCCGGCGCCGGGCATCCTGAGATCGACCACGGCGTGCTCGGGGCTCTCCTCGCGCGCGGCGGCGACGGCCTCTTCCGCATCGGCGGCCGCGCGCGCTTCCCAGCCGCGCCCCTCGAACGCGCGGGCCAGCCGTGTGCGGAAGGTCTCGTCGTCGTCCACCACCAAGACGGTGGGGCGCGTCTCTTCGCTCATCGGGGATGCTCCCGTCTGCTCGGCAACGTCAGCCGCGCCTCGGTCCCGGCGCCGGGCGTCGAGCTCAGCTCGAAGCGGCCGCCGAGCTGCTCCGCGAACGCCTGCACCAGGAAGAGCCCGAGGCCGAGGCCCCGCGCCTTGTGCCCGTAGAAAGGCTCCTTCGCTCGGGCCAGCACGTCCTTCGGCATGCCTTCGCCCTCGTCGCGCACCTCGACGCGGAGCTCGCCGTCGTCCGCCAGCGCGAGCACGACCGGCCCGGGCCCCGCCTCGAGCGCGTTCTTCACCAGGTTGGTGACGGCGAGCGAGAGGGCCTCGAGGGGCACCGTCACTTCGCCGTCGTCGACGCGGACGTCCACCCGCGGCACGTCGGCCGGCTCCAGCCGCGCCAGCACCGCGTCCGCCATGCCGCGCAGCGTGACCGGCGCGAAGCCTTCGCCCGGCAGCTCGCCGGCGCTCCGGCTCAGCCCGTCGAGGATGGTCCGGCAGCGCTTCACCTCGCCGCGGATGAGCTTCACGTCGTCGAGCACCTCGCCCTCGGCGTCCGCGAGGGCGTGCGAGAGCGCTTCGGCCGCGAGCGCGATGGAGCCGATTGGCGTGCCCAGCTCGTGCGCGGCGCCGGCCGCCAAGCTGGTCAGCGCGGCCACGCGCTCGGTGCGGGCCAGTCGCTCGCGAGCGACCACGAGCGCGCGGTCCCGGCGCGCCAGCTCCCGCGTGAGGCGGCCGATGAAGGTCGCGATCAGCACGCTGGCGACGCCGAACGCCAGCCACATCCCGCGCAGGTGCTGCCCCATCATCCCGTGGGCGTGCGCCATCGGTGGCTGCCCCACGAAGAGCAACCCGAAGCAGGCCAGGGCCACCGTCACCAGCGTCCACACCCACGCCGGGCCGAGGAGCACCGACGCCAGCGTGATGTGCACCAGGTAGAGCACGCTGAAGGGGTTCATGGGCCCGCCCGTCAGGTGCAGGAGCACGGTCAGGAGGACCGTGTCGCCGAGCAGCACGGGGCCGAGCGCCGCGAAGTCGGGCGCGCCGCGGCGGATGGCCATCAGCGCCAGGTTCGACGCCGCGACCACGGCCAGCACGATCAGCGGACCCGCCAGACCCACGTGCTCGCCGATCCACGCCGCGGTCGCCACCGCGACGCACTGCGCGGCGAGGGTCAGCCAGCGGAGGCGGATCAGCCAGAGGAGCTCGTCCGCTCCGTCGCGCTCAGGGAGCGACATCGACCGGAACCATTCGAGCGTGCGCCCCCGCTGGCAAGTCCGGCGCGTCAGAGTTGGGCATCGGCGGAGACCTCGTGAGCTTGCAGCGCGTCTCGCAAGCCCACGACGAGATCGAGCGCGAGATCGGCCGGGTCGCGGTCGACCACATCCACCCCGCTCAGGACTGCGCTCCAGTCGACGCTCAGCTCGAGCGTGGCGCTCCGGTCGGCGGCGTCGAGGACCACCCTGACCGGCTGCCCCGCGGCGTCGGTGATGGGGACCTCGACGTCCAGGTTTCCCGGGCCCACCGCGACCCAGTCGAACGCGCTCCCATCGCGCGTCGCGCGGCCGGTCAGCGACAGGCTCTGGCCGATCCGGAGCCCGCCTTCGACCTCGTCGGCCGGCTCGATGCGCACCGTGAGCGCGCAGTAGGAGTTCGGTCCCGGCGACACCGCGCCGAGCACGATCGGGTCGGCCCCGAGCTCCACCGCGCCGGGTGCCAAGCCGGTGGCGGTCGAGCCGCCGTGGGCCCGAGCGCGAGCCGGACCGAGCGCGCGAAGCGCCGACTGCAGCGCGAGGGCGCGGGGGAGCGATGGCGAAGCGTGTCGCAGAGGGGATCGCGCGGCGGTGGTGACGTTCTCGCAGTCGACGAGCTCGAGCGACGCCCAATGCACGCTGCCGGAGAGGCCGTCGAAGCGGGCGCCGTCGTGGCTCACTCCGCTCGCGCGGGCGCCGGCCAACGAGAGCTCCATCGAGACGCCCGGCCGGTAGTCGAGCAGGCAGGCGGGGAGCATCGCGGCGCCCAGGCTGATCGCCGCCGCCACGAGCCACGCGCGCGCCCTCACAGGTCCACCACCGCGGCGAGCGACACGTAGGGGCCCTCTTGCCGACCGTCGGGCGAGACCTGTGCGACCGGGATGCGCGCGCCGAGCACGAAGATGAGATCCGGCACCGGCGCGATGAGGAGATCGGGCGCCGCGAAGAGCGCGATGTGCTCGCTGCCGGCGTTCTGGAGGCCCGCGTCGGTGCTCGGCATGTCCCCGCGGGCGTTGGCGCCGAGCCGCAGCGTCAGCCAATCCCACAGCCGGTACTGCAGCGCGACCGTGGCGCGCAGCGAGGGGCCGGGCGCCTCGCCGTAGCGCGGCGCGAGCGGGACGCGTGCCGTCACGCTGGCGAAGAGCGACCAGGGATCGGCGAGGAATGTGTAGAAGACGCCGCCGATGGGATCGACGGTGCCGCTCCCCGTCTGCGCTTCGGTCGGCAGCAGCTGCCCTCGCGGATCCGTCTGGTCCACGATGGTCGGCAGCCCGAGCCCGGCCACGAGCCCGAAGAGATGCTCGGGCGCGAACTCGCGGTCGCGGAAGAGGACGAAGCGCCCGCGCACCTCCGCCTGCCCGAGCCCCGCCACCGTCGCGTGGCCGAGATCCGGGAAGCGCACGTCGCGCAGCACGAGAGGCGCCGTGACCGACACGATCAGCCACTTGGCCGGCGCGTAGGCGGCGCCGAGCCGGAGCTGCGCGTCGTCGATGCGGGTCCCGTCGCCCATCCGGTCGTGCCGATACTGGAGCTGCGCCGAGAGCCGCACGCGCCCTGCGAAGGGCTGCCCCGAGCCCATCACCGTCAGCGTGGGATCGCCGCAGCCGCAGGTCGCGCACGCCGACGCGCCGGACGGCCAGAAGACCATCGACGAGAGCGACACGATGACGAGGACGGCCCGCACGGCGCCGGGAGACTACGACCGGCCCGCGCTCGCGCACTGCGGCATGTCGTCGCACCCGGCGGCGCCTCGGACTCGCACCGACGGCGCGGGCCCGCTCTCCTCGTGGTGGCAGTCGCGAGGGTCGGGCGGGGCACTCGGAGAGCCGCCGACGCGGATGCACCTACCGTCTTCCGACCGGAGGCCGCATCGCGGCAGAGCGCGTATTCGAGCGGCTCGACTCCCCAGGCCCCCCTGCGGCGGCCGCCGGAGGAGTGCGCGCTCGGTTCCGCGGCGTGATGTCGCCTACGGACGAGCCGCAAAGAGCAGCCCGGCGCCACCTTCGAAGTGGACGCCCGGCAGCCACACGTCTCGGGCCACCGGCTCGAACCCGTGCCGCGCGTGCAGCGCGACCGTCGCGCCGTTGCTCTCGTTGGCGACCTAAAGTCCAAAGTTGGTCTTAATCGCTAAATTTAGCGATTTTTCGCAGATTTTGGACTTTGGAACGCAAAATTTAGCGATCTTTTCGAAACTTTGGACTTCGAACGGCGACCGCCGCCGATGCGAGACCAAGTTCCGGAACGAGGCCCCGACTGTGGACGGGGGACCTGCTCCGAACCGAGTCCTGCATTCGAGCGACGGCCATCTCCGCTCGCCACGTTTCGCCTCGTCGAAAGAGCGATGCTATTTCTCCTTCGGCGTGCCTTGCGAGCGGAACGTCTCGGCGCCTCGGTGCGACTGCTCTCTGCGCAGGCCCTGACCGGCATTGCCCGGGACGAAGAGGGCAGCATCCTCGACATCGGCCGCAAGACCCGACGGATGTCTAGGTGCCGTTCGGGCTGCCCCTCCCCGCTGACCCCTCGCAGGTGCGAGCCGGGCCGCCCGCTCCTCCGTGATGGCGCGCAGCAGACGAGCGCTGTGGCTCTCGCCTGCCACCTGCGTCACGATCCTCCGGTCCGTGCGTCGTCGGTCCGTTGCGCTCCTCATGTTCCTGACGCTGGCCGCGTGCGGCGAGCCTGCGCCGGTGTCCACGCACGTCACGGACTGGCGCGATCAGGTGATCTACCAGATCGTGGTCGACCGCTTCGACGATGGGGATCCGTCGAACGATTCGATCGACGGGGTCTCGATCATGCCCGGCGATCTGGCGCGCTTTCAGGGCGGCGATTGGCAAGGTGTCCTCGATCACCTGGACTATCTGTCGGACCTCGGCGTGACGGCGCTCTGGATCTCGCCGGCCTACCGGAACATCCCCCGCACGGAGATGGAGGACGGCTATCACGGCTACTGGCCGGCCGACTTCACGGAGGCGAACGCGCGCTTCGGCGACATGGCGCTCCTCAACGAGCTGGTCCGCCGCTGCCACGAGCGCGGGATGCTGGTCCTCCTCGATGTGGTGCCGAACCACGCGGGGCGGGTGTTCGACTACGACTTGAACGAGAACGGGCAGGTCGACCCGGACGAGATCGAGCCGCCTTTCTCCGATACGCCCTACGATTCGCCGCTGATCTGGTTGGATCATCCGCGGATGTTTCGGCCGGGCCCGGAGCCGACGCGCTTCACGCTCGACGCGAGCCATTTTCACCGGCGCGGCTCGGGAAATCTCTCCGATCCGGTGCAGAAGGTGCTCAGCGATTTCCCGACGGGGCTGCGCGATCTGGACTCGGAGAATCAGGAGGTGGTCGACGGGTTGGTGGAGTCGCACGTGTGGTGGGTGGAGCAAACGGATGTGGACGGGTTCCGCATCGACGCGGTGCCCCACGCGCCGCTGGCGCTCTGGCAGGCGTTCTGTGGCGGGCTCCGGGAGCGGCTGGCCGCCATCGGCAAGGAGGACTTTCTGCTCCTCGGAGAGGTGTTCACGGCCGATCCGGCGACGTTGGCGCGCTTCACGGCGCTCGACGCGCTCGACTCGGCGTTCGCGTTCGATCTGAAGAACACGCTGATCAATGGGGTGATCCTCGAGGGGCTGCCGCCGGTGATGGCGCGGGGCGCGCTGGCCGACAATCGCGATCTCTTCCCGGCTTCAGGGCAGCCCGGCGGGATCGGGCTCGACCCCTGGCGCGCGCGGGTGACCTTCGGCGACAATCACGATGTGTGGCGGCTGCGCGGCGAGCTCGACGATCCGCTGGCCGTGCAGATCGCGCTGGTGGCGGTGGTCACGGTCGATGGGATTCCGTCCATCTACTACGGAACGGAGCAGGACCTGCACGGGCAGGAGCATCATCAGGCCCGCGAGCCTCTGTGGGAGGTGGCCGGGTTCTCGGAAGAGACGCCGACCTATCAGTTCATTCGCGATCTGCTGGCCATCCGGCGCGACTCCCGCGCGCTGCGCCACGGGGATCTGTCGATCCGCTATCTGTCCGAGAGCGGCGGCGCCGACGAGATGCCGGCCGCCGACGCGGGGATGATGGCCTGGGAGCGCGCCGGGGAGGGCGAGCGGGTGTTGGTGGTCATCAACTCGGCGGTGCAGACGTCGAACGCGAGCTTCCGGACGGGGTTCGTGGCGGGGACCCGGCTCGCCGACGCGCTGGGGGAGGCGAACGCGCCCTGGGTGGTGGGTCAGGCGGGCTCGCTGTCGAATCCGCTTGCCGGGGCGCTCGGCGGTCATCCTCGAGCCGCGCTAGTCCCCCGTATCCGTAGTGAGTGCCCAATATCGGCGAGCCATCGGCGTGCGAATCAAGGAACGACGACGAGGCGATGCCACAGCATCGTCGAGGAGGAGTGACGCTGAGTCGCGCGGCGAGAGCCGCCGAGATTGGGTAGGAATCACGGATACGGGGGACTAGCTTGGGTTTCACCCGAGCGTCTCGGATGCCATGCTCGCGCGATGCCCATCGCCCGCGCCGTTCGCATCCGTTCCCCCGGAGGGCCGGAGGTGCTCCAAATCGACCGCGTGTCGGTCGACGACCCCGGTCCGGGGCAGATCCTGGTCGAGGTCGCCGCCGCGGGGCTGAACCGCGCGGATCTCCTGCAGCGCCGCGGGGTCTATCCGCCGCCCAAGGGCGCGCCCAAGGACGTGCCGGGCCTGGAGTACGCGGGTCGGGTGGCCGCGGTCGGCGACGGAGTGCGGACGTTCGCGCTCGGTGACGAGGTGATGGGCATCGTCCCCGGCGGCGCGATGGCGACGCATCTGGTGGTCCACGAGCGGGAGGCGGTGCGGGTGCCGGCCGGGCTGGCCCTCACGCACGCGGCGGCCGTGCCCGAGGCGTTCATGACGGCCTACGACGCGCTCTTCGTGCAGGCGGGGCTCGCGATGGGTGAGAACGTGCTCATCCACGCCATCGGGAGTGGCGTCGGAACCGCCGCGCTGGCGCTGGCGCGGCTGGCCGGGGCGACGCCAATCGGGACCTCGCGCAGCGAGGACAAGCTCGACCGCTGCGCGGAGCTCGGCCTGGCGCATTCCATCCTGGTCGGCAATCCGCCGCGCTTCGCGGAGGCGGTGCGGGAGCGGACCGACGGGCGCGGCGCCGACGTGGTGCTCGATCTGGTGGGCGGGAGCTACCTCGGCGAGAACCTGGACGCGATGGCGCCGCTCGGCCGGATGGCGGTGGTCGGTCTCGTCGGTGGACCGAGCGCGGAGCTCTCGCTGGCCAAGCTGCTCCAGAAGCGGCTCCGCGTGTTCGGGACGGTGCTCCGCAGCCGCCCCCTGGAGGAGAAGGCGACGCTGGCCCGGCGTTTCGCCGCCCGGATCGCTCCCTTTTTCGCGACCGACGGGGCGCTGGCGCCGGTGGTGGACGCCGTGCTGCCGATGGCGGAGATCCAAGAGGCCCACGCCCGGATGGAGCGCAACGAGACGTTCGGAAAGCTCGTGCTCTCCTGGTCGTGAAGTGTAAGGTGCCCTCCCGACCCACGGACGCCGCCGTCCGTGGCATCATCCCGCGAGCATGCCGTCAGAGGATCAGGACCAGGGTGACGAGCGGCGCTCTGCGCCGCGCTACGCGGCGAGGATCAAGGTCAGCTTTCGCTCGGTCGACGACCTGGTGACGGCCTACACGGCGGATCTGAGCCGCGGCGGGCTCTACGTCGCCGCCTCGGTCCAGCTCCCTCCCGGCACGAACGTGCAGCTCTCGCTGGAGCTGGCCGACGGAAGCGCGCCGGCCCGCATTCCGGCCCGCGTGGCCTATGTGCTCGGTCCGCAGCAGGCGGCGGCGCAGGGGCGGCAGCCGGGGATGGGGATGCAGTTCCACGCGGCCGACACGGAGGAGCTCGGGCGGCGGATCGCGGCGTACCTGAGCTCGAGCGTGGACTCGCCCGCGGCGGAGGCGGAGGGGACGGAGCCGCTGCACGTGTTGGTGGTCGAGGACTCGGCCATTCAGCGCGGCCGCGTCGTGGGCGCGCTGCGGGGCGCCGGGCACAAGGTGAGCACGGCCGAGCACGGGCTCGAGGGGCTCGGCAAGGCGCTCAAGGAGCCGCCGGCCGTGGTGCTCACGGACGTGAACATGCCGGTGATGGACGGCTGGCAGCTCTTGAGGCTCTTGCGCGCCCGCGCCGCCACCAAGAACGTACCGGTGATCTTCCTGACGACGCTCGGCTCCGAGCAGGATCGCATCCGGGGATACGAGGCGGGCGTCGACGACTACATAGCCAAGCCCTTCGCCGAGGAGGAGCTGGTCGCGCGGGTGCGCCGGGTGGTGATGCGAGCCCGGACCGAGGGCGACCGCGAGAGCTACTCGGGGCTGACCGGCGACCTGCGTCAGGTGTCGGTGACCAGCCTGCTGGCGTTCGCGGAGGCGGAGCGGCGCAGCGGGATGCTCACGCTGCGGCGGCCCGGCGGCGACGCGCGGGTCGGGCTCGAGCAGGGGATGGTGATCTCCGTGGATCTGCCCGGGTGCGAAGCGCCGAACGCGCTCTTCGAGCGGCTGCTCGCGGTGCTGGACTGGGAAGAAGGGCGCTTCGAGCTGGCCGAGGTGGAGCTGGTGGCGGGTCAGGAGCACGTGAGCGTGCAGCAGGCCTTGCTCGAGCACGCCCGCCGCACGGATGAAGCGAGCGCCTGAGCTCGGTCCGCCGGCACGGTCCGCCCGGCTCGGTCCGCCGGTCGCTCCGCTCGCTCGGTCCGCCGGCTCGCTCCGCCGGCTCGCTCAGCCGGCTCGCTCCGCCGGCTCGCTCCGCCCGGTCGCTCCGCCCGCGTCGCGCGCCATCCGGCGGCGGACGAAGGGCGGCTGGGCGAACGCGGCCCGGTGCATGGCGCGGTCGTAGTAGCGGCAGCCCGGCTCGATGGCCTCGGCGCGCGCGTCGCGCACGGCCAGCGGGTCGGCGCTCTTGCTGGCGTAGGTCCACGTCCACGGGCCCATCCCGTAGAGCGGGACGGTGCCGAAGTAGGGGTGTGCGCGGCCGAAGACGTCCTTCAGCGTGCGCTGGATGTCGTAGAAGGCGTCCGCGTACACCATCGGCGACTCGCTCTGCGCCGCCAGCACGCCTTCGTCGGTGAGCACGCGCCGGACCCCTTCGTAGAACGAGCGGTCGAAGAGGCCCTTGGCCGGACCGACCGGGTCGCTGCCGTCGAGGATGACGACGTCGAAGCGGTCGGGCTCGGTCTCCCCGACGAAGCGGACGCCGTCCTCGAAGCGGACGGTGAGGCGCGGGTCGTTCCAGGCGTCGCCCCCGATCTCGGGCAGATACTCTTTGCACGCGGCCACGACGCCGGCGTCGATCTCGACCATCACGACCTCGCGCACGTCGCGATGCCGGAGCACCTCGCGCGCGGTGCCGCCGTCGCCGCCGCCGATGATCAGCACGCGCTCGATCCGGCTCGCGGTGCAGAGCGCCGGGTGCACGATCATCTCGTGATAGAAGAACTCGTCGCCGACGCTGGTCATGAAGACGCCGTCGAGCGCGAGGACCTTGCCCAAGAAGGGCGTCTCGAGGATCTCGATGCGCTGCAGCTCGCTCCGCGTCGCAGAGAGCGTCCGCGTCACCTTCAATCCGAAGGCGGTCTGTCCCTCGAAGACCTCGGTGTAGAAGAGACCGTCCTGGGCCATCGGTCAGCCCGCTTCGGCGTCTTCGGGGGCTTCGGTCTCGGCGTCGCTCTCCGCGTGGTGGGTGCGGATGCGCATCGCCGGCGTCTCGGGGTAGAGGCCGCGCTCGACGACCAGCACCTCTGCCCGCGTCGCCTCGAGGCCCTCGCGCAGCACTTCGTGCGCTCGCTCCGGCGAGCCGTCGCCGCAGGTGAAGAAGTCGACCGAGGCGTAGCCGTGCTCGGGCCAGGTGTGGATGGACAGGTGGGACTCCTCGATCACCACCACGCCGCTCACGCCCTGCGGGGCGAAGGGATGGAACACGGACGTCACGATGGTCGTGCCCGCCGCCTTGGCGGCGACCTTCATCAGCGCCTCCACACCTTTGACGTCGTCGAGCAGCGCGGCGTTGCAGCCGTGGTACTCGACCAAAAGGTGGCGACTACGCGTGTCCATCCTCGTCCCTCCACTTTCTGTGGGGCGAACCCCACGAGAAGCTCTGGTGCCCCTCCTGCGGCGCCAGCGGTGGCTCGGTCGACGGCCGAGATCGTGAGAAGCCGATGGGCTCTCGCCGCGCGAAGGCGCGCGACTCGAATCCGCACCGCCCCACCAGCGCGAGCATTCCGACTCCCGTGGGCGTCGATGGAACGCTCGACTCGGGGACGAGCGGCGTTCGTATCATTTCGACGCCTCCTGTCAAGCAACGCCGCCGGCCAGGTCAGTCCAGGCGGACCTGACTCACCCACTCGCAGACGGTCTCGATCGCTTGCACCACGTTGCCGCAGTGGCGCTTGAGGAAGGTCTCGTCCAGCGGCTGCTCGCGCGGGATGACCGCCACGGCCTCCAGCGCGCGGGCGCCGTCGAAGTCGACGTAGGCCAGGCGCGCCGTCAGCTCGTCGTCCGGTCGGCCGAAGTCGCTGCCGGGGAGGATGGCTACGCCGGTCTCGTCGAGGAGGCGGGCGCAGAGCTGGCGCGAGGTGGTGATGCCGCACGCCGCCAGCGGCTCGGCCAGGGCGCTGAAGTCCGGGAAGAGATAGAAGCCGCCGGTGGGCTGCGGGCAGTCGATGTCCACGCTGCGCAGCTTGCGGGCGCACCAGCGGCCGAGCGCCGAGAGCACCCGGCGCGAGTTGGCGAGGTAGCGCTCGATCTCTTCGCCGCCTTCGAACGCGGTCACCGCCGCGTACTGGATGGGCGCGCTGGTGGAGGTGAAGGTCTCGCTGGCGACCGAGCTCATCGCTTCGAGCAGCCAGCGCAGGCTCTCCGGGAAGACGAAGGTGCCGAGCCGCCAGCCGCCGGCCCCGCACCACTTGCTCAGCCCGGCGCTGATGATCGTGCCCTCCGGGTAGTAGCGGGCGATGGAGACGTGTTGCCCTTTGTGGTGCAGCTCGCCGTAGATCTCGTCCGAGAGGAGCACGACGCGGTGCTTCTGGGCGACCTTGGCCAGCGCGCGGAGCTGGTCGGTCTTGAAGGTCGAGCCGGTCGGGTTGCTCGGGTAGTTGAGGATGACGATGCGCGGGCGGTCCGGGTCGTCCTTGCAGAGCGTCTCGAGGCCCTCGGGCGTGATCATCCAGCCGTCCTCGCGGTGCGTCGGCACGAGTCGCACTCGGCGGCCGATGATCTGCGCCTGCGGCGCGTAGGACACCCAGGCCGGCGTCGGGATCATCAGGTCGCCGTAGAAGACGAGCTGGAGGAGGAACATCAGCTCTTTGCTGCCGGGGCCGATCAGCACGTCCTCGGCGGTCCGATCGATGCCGGCCTTGCCCTCGGTGTAGTGGGCGACGGCGCGGCGCAGGTCGTAGAGACCGCGCACCGGCAGGTAGTCCTTCTCGGCGGCGTGCTCGCGCAGCGCTTCGACGACGGGCGCCGGCACCGGGAAGGGCGACTGACCGAGGCCGAGCTTGAACACCCGGCGCCCCTCGGCGATGAGCGCGTTGCTGTGCTCGTTGATGGCGACCGTGGCGGAGGCTCGCATGCCGCGGACGTTGAGGTTCAGGTGCTTTTCGGGCGGGCGGCGCATGCGCGGGACTATACCAGCCACCCCCGCGCGTGCTCGTGCTACCCCATGAGCCATGATGGAGCTCGATCCTCGCACGACCATCGTCGAGCTGTGCCGGCACATGTACGGCCTCGGCTGGGCGAGCGGCACCGGCGGCGGCGCCAGCCTCCGCCATGACGGGCGCGTCTACATGGCCCCGAGCGGCGTGCAGAAGGAGCGGCTGGCGCCCGAGGACCTCTTCGTCCTCGACGAGGCGGGCGAGATCCTCGAGAGGCCGCGCAACGAGGCGCTGAAGGTGAGCGCGTGCGCGCCGCTCTTCATGAACGCCTACCGATTGCGCGATGCGGGCGCGGTGCTGCACAGCCACAGCGTCAACGCGATGCTGGCCACGCTGATCTTCGGCGACGCCTTCCGCGTCACGCACCTCGAGATGATGAAGGGCGTGCGCGGGGTCGGATACCACGACGAGCTGGTGGTGCCGATCATCGACAACACCGCGCACGAATGCGACCTCGCCGACGCCATGGCGGAGGCCATCGAGGCGCACCCCGAGAGCCACGCCGTCCTCGTGCGGCGGCACGGCGTGTACGTCTGGGGCCGCGACTGGGTCGAGGCCAAGACGCAGGCCGAGTGCTACGACTATCTCTTCGATGCCGCGGTGCGGATGCGCCAGCTCGGCATCGACCCGTCGATGAAGCCGATTCTGAAGAGAAGGAGCTGGGACATGCGCGCGACGTGGCTGGACGCCGGCGAGACCCTCGACGAAGCGACGCTTCGCGCCGAGGGCGTGACCTACGAGCGGCTCGACACCGACGAGAGCGCCTACCGCGAACCGCTCGCCGCGCTCTCGGCCCGCGAGGGGTACGTGCACGAGGATCAGGTCGCGCTCCGGCCCGACACGCCGAACCTCGACGCCATCTGCGCCAAGTTCCTCGACGAGCACCTGCACACGGAGGACGAGGTGCGCTTCGTGCTGGAAGGGGAGGGCGTCTTCGACATCCGCTCCCGCGACGACCGCTGGATGCGCGTCACGGTCGAGCCCGGCGACCTCATCGTGGTGCCGAAGGACCGTCACCACCGCTTCTTCCTGACCGAGCAGAAGACCATCCGCTGCGTGCGTCTCTTTCAGGATCCGAGCGGCTGGGAGCCCCACTACCGGTCCTGAGGGAGGCGCGTGTCCTGAGCATCGCAATGCGCCGACGGAAGGCTCCGCGCCGCGGCCCGTAGAAGGGAGGCGAACGGTCGCAGCTCATGCAACTGCCCGACGTCCGCCTCCGTATCGGCGCGGCCACCGCCCGCGTGCTCGCTGCGCTCTATCCGGAACAGCAGCCTTTCGTGTTCCTCGCGCCGCGCGCGTGGGATCGAGGCGGACCGGACCCGGTGAGCGGCGTGAGCGTGTTCGCGCATCCCGACGGGCACTTGCACTACGTCGGCTTCGGCGTGCGGGACGCGGCCGGGCTCCCCTTCGAGCTCACCTTTCGTCTGGCCGCCGCGGAGGGCGTCCCGGCCTGGCCGGTGCACCTGATGAACGCGTTCGCGCGCCACGTGATCAAGGTGGGGCGGCCGCCTTCGCGCGGGCACTATCTCTGTCTGCCGGAGCCCGTCGATCCGGAAGGCCGCGTGCGCTGCGCCGCGCTGGTGCCGGACCCGCAGCTCGGAGCGGTGGACGAGCCGGCGTGGCTCCAGATCGTCGGCCTGCACGAGGCGGAGCTCTCCGTGATGAGCGGCGACGGCTACGAGCGCCTCCTGTCCGCGCTCGCGCCGCTCTTCCTCACCAGGCCGGGCAGGGCGCCGCTCCTCTGATCAGAGCGGCGCGTCCGCGATGCAGCCGCGGTGCAGGTACCAGTAGTCGGCGCCGAGCGGGCCGGCACCCGAGCAGCGCGAGGTGGCGACCAGATCCATGATTCCGTCGCCGTCGAGATCGCGAACGTCGTAGCGCGGGCCGCCGGTGGTCGCGCAGCTCACGGTGTGGACGTCGCCCAGATCCGTGCCGGGGTAGTCGGGCGGGAGCGCCCACGAGAGGGCGGCGCCGAAGCCGGTCCCCGTGTTGACGTGGACCGCCCACTCGCTGCGGCCGAGCGGGCCGGCTCCGCTGCAGAGGCCGGTGACGATCAGGTCGAGCATGCCGTCGCCGTCGGCGTCTCGCAGCACGTAGCGCGGCTGCGCGGCCGGCGTGCAGCTCGCGGGGCCCTCGGGCGTGAGGAACGCGCCGGGGGCGTAGCTCGGGAGCGACCACGCCGTGGCGCTGTCGTCGAACCCGCCGGCGCCGCCGAGGTGGACGGCCCAGCGCATGCGGCCGATTGGCCCGCCGGAGCAGAGCGAGGTGACGACGAGATCGGGCACGCGGTCGCCGTCCAGGTCGGTGGTCCCGAAGCGCGGCGAGTCGCCGAAGGGGCAGGTCTCGCCGGCGAGCCGGGTGAAGCTGGCGGCGCGGTAGCCGGAGGGGAGGGCGAAGTCGGTCGCCGCCATCGCGAAGCGCGAGCCGTCGTTCTCG
Source organism: uncultured Pseudomonadota bacterium (assembly GCA_963832725.1). Lineage (GTDB taxonomy): Bacteria > Myxococcota_A > Polyangia > Polyangiales > Sandaracinaceae > JAEZBP01. The sequence goes on along the minus strand of CAWHVG010000001.1, from coordinate 569,073 downwards.
TGTACGAGCCAGCGCGTGTGGCCGACCATGGCCGAGCCGTCGCAGAGCGAGGTGACCACGAGATCCGGGTCGAGGTCGCCGTCCACGTCGAGCAGGGCGTAGCGGGGCGCGTCGAAGGTGCAGGTGCTCGCCGCGACGTCGGGGAAGCCGCCGGTGTAGCCGGTCGGCAACGCGAAGCTCGTCCCGCTCGTGGCGAAGCCGCTGCCGTCGTTGAGGTGCACGACCCAGTGGGTGTCCCCCACCGAGCTGGTGCCGGTGCAGGCGGAGGTGACGACGAGGTCGGGGCGGCGATCGCCATCGATGTCGAAGGTCCGGTAGCGGAGGGAGTCGGCGCAGGTGGTGGACTCCACGTGGTGGAAGCCGTCGGGGTAGCCGGCCGTGGGCAGGGTCCAGTGGATTGGCGCGCTCGCGAACCCGCTGCCGGTGTTGAGGTAGACGTCCCAGCGGCTCTGGCCGAGCTCGCCGGCGCCGCCGCACGCCGAGGTGAGGACCAGGTCGTCGAGGTCGTCCCCGTCGAGGTCGAGGAGGGTGAAGCGCGGCGCGCTGCTGCTCGGGCAGTCGAGGGTCGTGACGTCCGGGAAGCGAGCCATGGTGGAGGCGCTCGGCAGCGGCCACTCGAGAGGCGGCGACTGGAACGCGGGGCAGCTCGCGCTGCCGCCGTCGAGCGTCGGGCCGGCGTCGCTCGAGGCGTCCGCGCCGCCGTCCGCGTCCATGGCTGCGTCGCCGGCACCGGCGTCGTCGATCCCCGCGTCGCTCGCGCTCGCATCGACGCCGGCGTCGCTCGCCCCGCCGTCCATGCCCGCGTCGCCGGACCCGGCGTCGGCGCCGCCTCCGTTGTCGAACGGAACGCCCGCGTCACGCGTGGCTCCGTCGGCTCCGCCGCCGTCACCGCCGTTGCTCGTCGCCTCGCTGCAGCCCATCAACAGGATGCAGGCCGACACCACCCTCAGCCCCCGTGCTCGCATGGCGGGAGCATAGGCCGAAGTGGCGTGCCGACGGAACTGGTTCGAAGCGGCTCGACCGAACGCCGAGCGGAGGCTCAGGCGTTCGGGCCGAAGCTGGTGATGATGTAGCCGCCCGAGCGCTCGTCCTTGCTCAGCTCGAGCAGCCCGCGCTTCTCGGCGTCCTCGAGCAGCTCGGTGAACGTGCGGTAGCCGTGGAAGCGCTCGGAGAAGTTGGGGCGCTTGCGCTTGAGGGTCTGCTTCACCATCGAGCCCCAGAGGTGCGTGTCGCGATCCTCGAAGAGCGCCTCGACGACGTCGAGGAGGTGGTCGAGGCCCTCCTGGCGGCGCGTCTCGACGTCCTCTCCGTTGGTCTGCGCCGCGGCCGCCGCCGGCCCGTCCTTGCGGTCCTCGCCCCGCGGCTGCTCCTTGGGCCGGTTCTTCTTCTTCTGCTTGCCGTGCTTCGCCGCCCGGCGCGCGCGGACCAGGTCGTCGTAGTAGATGAACTCGTCGCAGTTCTCGATCAGAGATCGCTGCTCGAGTTCTTCACGCCCAGCCCCGATCGACGATCTTGTCGTTCTCGCGCAGCTTGCTGACCAGCGGCGAGAAGTCGCTGTCGCCGCTGATGACGACGAAGTAGTCGATGTGCTGCCTTCGTGTAGCAGAGGTCCATGGCGTCCACGACGAGCCGGATGTCGGCGGAGTTCTTGCCGCGAGTAGCTGACGTGCGGGATCTCGATCATCTCGAACGCCGCCTCGTGCATGGCCCGCTTGCTGCCTTGTAGCGCTCCCAGTCGGCGTAGGCCTTCTTGACGACGATCTTGCCCTTGTCCAGCAGGCGTTCGAGCACCATCTCGATGTCGAAGTCGTCGTACTTGGCGTCGCGCACACCGATCGCCACGTTCTCGAAGTCGCAGAAGATGGCCAGGTTGGGTGCGGATTCCAGACTATCTCTCACCGAGAAAGCTCCTTGTTTCGGGGCGCGCCCCCATCCGGGCCGCCCGTGGAGGACATCTAGCTCAGGCTCCGAGAAGCTGCACGAGCTCGGGCGGGGTGACCTCCGCCTCGAGCGACAGCCAGCTGCGGGCCACCGGCACGGCACGCGCCAGGTTCGCCCGCGCCTCGTTGCCCATGCGCCATAGCACGACCCGCGTGGCCGTGGCTTCTTCGGTCACGGCGGCCACCGCGCGGTCGAAGGCGATCGAAGGAGCCTCCGCGTCCAGCACCACGCAGCTCGTGGGGCCGTCGCCGCGCGCGAGCGCTCCTTTGAGCACCGCCATGGACGAGACGCGTACGACGTCGGTGCCGTGCGGGGCCGCGCGTTCCGCCAGATCGACCAGGGCTTCGTCGGTCGAGACGATCAGCCACACGCCCGGCGCCGGCTCGCCGCGCGGGACGCCCCAGGTGGGCGTGGGCCGGGTGTGGACGGCACCCGTGGCGAGATCCAGGTAGGGATCGTCGCCGCCCGCGGGCGGAGGGACGGTCGCCACCTGCTCCGGCGGTCGCTCCGAGACGCGCCGCGCGCCGGTGTCGCCGGCGGCACGCTCCACGATGTCCTCCACGAATCGAGCGCGCGGTGCTGGGGTGAACGCGGCCGACGATCGCGTCGAGGAGGTGGGTCTCCAGGAAGCGCGCGAGCGCATCGAAGTCGTCGGGGACGGCGTCGAGGCCGGCGGAGGCCAGCGCGTGCTCGAGCGCGTCGGCGAGCCCGGTGCGCTCGAGCGCGTCGCGGACGAGCCGCGCCGATTCACCGTCGGCGTCTGCGGAGTGCTGCTCCATGGAGAGGCGTCGATCAGGATACGCCCGCCGTCGGGTCGAAACCAAAGAAGGCGCGATCCGGCTGGCGTGGAAGGGCTCCGAAGGCTACCCACGCCTCTCTGTGACCGCCCCTCACTTCATCTTCGCGAGCTGCGCGCCCGGGCTCGAGCCGCTTTTGGCCCATGAGCTCGCGTCGCTCGGCGCGCTCGATCCCGCCGTCGTCCCGGGAGGCGTCGAGGCGCGTGGCCACCGCCGCGTGATCTATCGCGCCAACCTGGAGAGCGGGCTGGCGACGCACGTGCTCGTGCGGGTCGGCCGCTTCCGGGTCACCCGGTTCGACGCGCTGGAGCGTGAGGTGGCGGCGCTGCCGTGGGAGCGCTTCCTGACGCCCGGCGTGCCGCGGGCGGTGCGGGTGAGCGCCAAGAAGAGCCGGCTGCACCACAGCGGCGCCATCGGAGAGCGGGTCGCCCGCGCCATCGCCGTCCGGCTGGGCGACGATCGGCTCGATCCCGAGGACGAAGGGGTGCCGGTCGCCATCCGGCTGGAGCGAGACCAGGCGATGGTCTCCATCGACACCTCGGGGGCGCCGCTCCACCGCCGGGGCTACCGCTTGGACGTGGCGGAGGCGCCCTTGCGCGAGGATCTGGCGCGGGCGCTCCTCGTGGCGTCCGGATGGGACGGGACGAGCCCGCTGGTCAATCCCTTCGCGGGCGCCGGCACCTTGCCCATCGAGGCGGCGGTGATGTCCCGTGGCCTGCCGCCCGGGCGCCTGCGCGGCTTCGCGTTCGAGCGGACGCCGATGCTGGACGAGGCGAGCTGGCGGGCGACGCGGACGAGAGGCGATCGAGCGGGCGGCGAGCGCGGCGCCGGCGCCCATCCTGGGCGGGGATCGAGACGCTCAGGCGATCGCGGCCGCGGAGCGAAACGCGGCCCGGGCCGGGGTGGAGGCGGACCTGAGCCTCTCGGCGGTCAGCCTCTCCGAGCTCAATCTGAGCGCGGTGAGCGATGCGCCGGCGGGGCTCGTGATCGCCAACCCTCCCTACGGCAAGCGCCTCGGTACGGCCGAGCCGCTCGCGCCGCTCTATCGCGCGCTCGGTCGCCGGGTGAGCGAGCTGCCGCCCGGTTGGCGCGTGGCCGTCATCACGAGCGAACGGCGGCTCGGGATGCTGGTCTCGCCGCACCTCGAGACGGCGTTCGTCACGCAGAGCGGGGGTCTACGCGTGGGCGCGTTGGTCGGACCGGCGCGCTGAGGGTTCCGTCGCGCTGAGGGTTCCGTCGCGCTGCAGGGTTCCGTCGCGCTGAGGGTTCCGTCGCGCCCGCCGGTGTCCTGCTCGGCCATGGTCCCCGCCGCCGCCGGGAGCGCGTCGCGCGCGCTCATGGTGTGGACTTTGCGCGTCATGCGCTGGTCCACCGTCATGCCGGGCATACCGGTCCGATTCGCCCCTCGGGCGGGTTTCCTACCCGCGTGCGCCCCGGACTTGCCCCGAGGCGGCCGGGTGTGAAAGCGTGGCCCGAACACGCCCGACCCGAGCTGGACACAGTGAGGTGGACACAGTGAGCGAGACGAAGAGCTGGGACGCGTTGGTCGAGCACGTGCGCTCGGATCGAGACGCTCGAGGGCGTGATGGGCACGCTCGGCTGGGACGAGCAGACGATGATGCCGCCCAAAGCCGCCTCGTTGCGGGGCGAGCAGCAGGCGCTCCTCTCCGGGTTCCTGCACGAGCTGGTCACCGACGCGCGGGTCGGCGCCTGGCTGGCCGACCTCGAGGGCGAGCGCGATCCGGTGAAGGTGGCCTGCCGCCGCAACCTCGGCCGCGAGCACGCCCGGGAGCGAAAGGTGCCGCCGGCGCTGGTGGACGCGCTGGCGCGGGCCCGGAGCGAAGGGTTCGCGACCTGGATCGAGGCCAAGCGCACCTCGGACTTCGCGCGCTTCGCGCCGACCCTCCAGAAGAAATCCTCGATCTCAGCCTCCGGCGCGCCGAGGCCATCAATCCGAAGCGCCACCCCTACGAGGTCGCGCTCGAGGAGTACGACCCCGGGACGACGGTCGACGATCTGCGCCGGATGTTCGCCCGCCTGCGCGACGAACTGACGCCTCTGCTCGAGGCCATCGCCGCGCGGCCGGCCATTCCGCGGCTGGCGGGCGAGCACGATCCGAAGGCGCAAGAGACCCTCCACCGCGACGTGTCCGAGGCGCTCGGCTACGACTTCGAGGGAGGCCGCCTCGATCCCGCCGAGCACCCCTTCACGTCGGGGCACGGGGCGGGCGACGTCCGCATCACCACCAAGATCGACGCGGCCGACCTGCTCGGCGGTCTGGGCGGCACCATCCACGAGACGGGTCACGCGCTCTACGAGCAGGGCCTGCCGCATCGATGGGACGGCACCACGGCCTCGCGGGCCGCGAGCTTCGGGCTCCACGAGTCGCAGTCGCGCTTCTGGGAGAACTTCATCGGCCGCTCGCGCCCCTTCTGCGGCTGGCTCGCCACGCGCGCGGCGCGCTGGCTTCCGGACGCGGATCTCGACGGTGAGACGCTCTACCGCGCGTCCAACCGCGTCGCACCGGGGCTGATCCGCGTGAAGGCCGACGAGGTCACCTACAACCTGCACATCATCATCCGCTTCGAGCTGGAGCTTCAGCTCTTCGAGCGGAAGCTGTCGATCGAGGAGCTCCCCGACGCCTGGAACGCGCGCTACGCGGAGTACCTCGGCGTGACCCCGCCGGACGACGCGCAGGGCGTGCTGCAGGACGTGCACTGGTCGGGCGCCGCGTTCGGGTACTTCCCGAGCTACACGCTGGGCAACCTCTACGCGGCCAGCCTCGGCGCCGCGCTCACGGAGGCCGTGCCGGATCTCTGGGAGCACGTGGGGAAGGGCGCGTTCGCGCCGGTGCTCGCGTTCTTGCGCGAGCGCATCCACGAGAAGGGCCACCTCGACGAGGCGCCGGACATCGTGCGGGCCGCGGTCGGCGAGCGCGACCACGTGGAGGACTTGCTCGCGTACCTCTGGTCGCGCCACGGCGCGCTCTACGGCGTGGACCGCGCGTAGCCCTCCTCGGCACTCTTGCTACGTTGGCCCTCGTGAAGAAGACCAATCGAGCCGTCATCGCCGCCCTCGCGTCCGCCGCGTTCGCGCTGGGCGTGTGCGTGTCGGTGCCGGGCGGCGCCCAGGAGGACGACGAGCCGGGCTGGCGTGAGCGCACGGCGTCGGAAGAGATCCTCTGCAACGAGCAGCGCCCGCAGCCTTTTCTGATCCGCGCCAACTGGCTGGTCCGCCGGGGCATGGATCACGATGAGGTTCGCGCCCGCCGCCGCCGCGCGCAGGACGCGATCCGCTACCGGACCGAGAACTACGGCTACTTCGAGGGCTTCGGCTCGCCTTCGTGGAACGACCACACGCCGCTCCAGAACGCGCGGGGGCTGCGCCTCTTCGGTCTGCCGGTCCGGCTCAACGAGCGGATCATCCCGGCGGCGCGCTGCGCCGAGCAGGAGATCGCCCGCACCTGCCAGGACGACTACGCGCCGCACCGGCTGAGCGGCATCCGCGACCGCAACACCTACCACAACGGCGAAGTGAGCAATCACGTCTACGGGATCGCCATCGATCTCGATCCGCACGAGAACACCTGCTGCAACTGCGTGAAGGAGTGGCGGCTGCACCCGCTCTGTCAGGCGCAGCCCGACTCGATCTTCGAGCGGATGGTGATGCCGGAGTGCTGGGTCCGCGGGTTCGAGAAGTACGGCTTCTACTGGCTCGGGCACGACGAGCTGATGGACACGATGCACTTCGAGTTCCTCGGCGATCCAGAGCACATCCTCCGCTCCGACGGCCCGCCGCCCGCGCGTTGAGCGCGGTCGATTCCGCCCCCGAGCTCCCCGACGCCGTCGTCGCCGTCGTCGATCGCGCCCTCGCGCTCGGTCCGGCGGCGCGCTTCCCGTCGCGGGGCGCTCCACCGCGCATCGGATCCCGCGTCCGGGCAGCCTCCGACCGCCGAACGAGGCTCGTTTCGCCGTCGGGGATTCCTCCTGCCCCTGCGCACCCTCCGCAGGCGCGCCGGAGGCTCGTGAGACGTGGAAGCGGGCCCCGCGGGGGCGCCGGACAATCGGGAGACGCGCGCGCGGCGTCGGTTCGGCCGTCGGAGGATCGAGAGACGCGCGCGCGGCGTCGGTTCGGCCGTCGGAGGATCGAGAGACGCGCGCGCGGAATCGTCTCGGCCGCCGGAGGATGCGGACACGTCCACGCCGTCTCCTGTGCGCCACGAGAGGTCCGTGAGACGCCGCCGCCGCTCTCGCGGGTGCACGGGAGAATCCTCCCGCGGCCAATCCGAGGCCGCGCGGGGGCGGGAGAATCCTCCCTCGGCCAATTGGCGTCCGCCTCGGGGCGGGCCCGCAGGAGGACCGCGGCCGGGCTTTCGGCCCCCGATGTCACCGGATGGGGATTTCGCGAAGGAAAAGGGATTTGCTATGAGAGATCGAAAGGGGTTTGGAACGCACCCGGCGCTCCCCCTCCTGCAGCGGGACGGGAGCCGGCGCTCGTGGCTTCGAGCTGCGAAGGCGATCCAGACCCTCGAAGGGAGGACGTCGAGGAATGGCAGAGCGTACCCAGAAGGTCGAGAATCGTGTTCACAACGGCGAGGCGGTGGTGGCGTCCGGGCGGACCCATCGGGACCTCATCGCGAAGGAGGTCGGGGCGCGCGTCGACGGGTTGAGCGAGGCGCAGGTGAAGCACCGATCCATCGTCTGTGTGCGTGCCTCGAATCCCAGACCGACGCGCTCGGCGCGGCGGAGGACCGGAACGTGGCGGAGCAGGCGGACGACGTCGTCCTCGACAGCGCGCGCAACGAGAGCCGTGACGCGCTGCTGACGCTCTACCAGCGCGTGCGCGCGCGGGTGGAGGCGGCCCTCGGCGACGACGGGCTGGCCCGCTATGGCCTCGACTCTCCGGCTCCGCGGCCGCCCATGCAGCTCCGCAGCCGGGTCGAGACCACCATCGGGCTCTTGCGCGAGGACCCGGTCGACCTCGAGGACGGGCTCGGCGATCCCGTCTCCACCACGACCATCGCCGAGAAGCTCGAGGCCGCGCTCGCCCCGCTCGCGTCCGCCCTCGACGGGCTGCGCAGGGAGGAGCGCGAGAACGAGGGGGCGCTCACCGCGCGCGACCGCGCCATCGAGGCGTGGATGGTGGTCTACCAGGGGGTGGCGACGACCTTGAGCGGGCTCTACCGGCTGGCCGATCGGCACGACCTCGCGTCGCGCATCCGGCCGACCGCGCGGCGCACCAGCGGCAAGGACCAGGCGCCGCGCGCGGCGGACGCGACCCCGACCAGCGACGCGTCCACGGCACCCACCACCTCACCGAGCGGATCGGGCGCCGGCGCGGTCTGAGCTGAGCCTGGATTTCGCGTGAATCGCGTTCGCGAGAGCGCGGATGGCCGCGTCAGGACGAAGCGCGCCCGCAGGGGACGACCGAGCCGTAGTTCACCTACGGCGACCGAGGCCCCGAGGACGTAAGCCCGTCCTGGCGGGGCCAGACCGCTCGCAGCAGCGATTCGGCGCGAAATCCAGGCTGAGCCTTCGATTCGCCGCGCACACGACCCGGCAAGCGCGGGACCGTCGCGCCGGAGCGCAGTCGAGGAGGCGGTCACGCCCGGATCTCCGGCCTCTCCCGAGCGTTACCCTCCCGCAGACGCGAAAGGTGCGAGCGCACCCGGCGCCAGAGCGGTTCTTCCCGCGAACGACGGCGATCGGAGCGTGAGGGCGAGCTCCCTCCGCGCCGCCCGATCGGATTGGCCGCGCATGGCACGGCCGCGAGGAGGGAGGCCTCGCCGCCCCCACGACGGGTACGTGGCGGGACGATGGCGCGGCCATGGCGCTCATGGCCGAAGGGTGACGGCCGGGACACGTTTCCGACTTCATCGACGCTCCGTCGTTTCGCGAGAGGAGGTCGGCGGTCTTCCTGACGGCGGCGGAGGCCTGCAGAGGTCCAGAATTGCAGCGTGCGCCCATCATGACGTCGCCAGGTGGGGGCGCGGTTCCCGATGACCATCGAGCGTGTCGTTCTCGTCACCGCCGCTTCACAGCGGCCACGTAGACGTGCGGCCCGAACGCGGCGCTTGCGCCGCCGGAGCGGCCCATGTTCAGCGACTTCGACGCGAAGGCCCGACGAGACGAGGACGGCGGACGCCGCACGCTCTCCCTGCTGCTGGCGGGGCTGATCTTCGTCGGCCTCGCGCTGCTCATCGGCGCGGCCATCGCCACGGCCCACGCCGTGGTGGAGCGGCGCGAGCGCGACGTGGACGTGTCGTTCGCGGCCATCGAGACGGCCGAGCCCGAGCCGGAGCCCGAGCCGCCGCCTCCTCCCCCTCCGCCGCCGCCCTCGCGCCGCCCGCCTCCGCGCGGGAGGCCGGCCGCGGTCGTCGTCGACGCGCCGCCGACGTCGATCCCAGACGAGCGCGCACAGGAAGCGGAGGGCGAGCTCGCCGACCCCGGCGAGGTCGGCCCGGTCGGCTCGGAGGACGGCGTCGAGGGCGGGACCGGGCCCGCGCGCGTCGCTCCACCGCCTCCGCCCCCACCACCTCCCCCGCCTCCGGGACCGCCGAGGCCGCCGCCGCGGCCACCGGAGCAGGAGCGGATTCGAGATCACGGCGCCGCGCATGCTCTCCGGCTGCCCTCGACCCGAGCGTCCGCCTGGCCTCGAGGGCGCGACGGCCGAGACCATCACCCTCTACGTGCGGGTCGTGGTCGGTCCCGACGGCCGGATCCTGCGCGCCCGGCTCGAGCGCGGTCACCCGCTGGTGCCGGACGACGTGGTCCTCGCCTGCGTCCGGAGTCGCATCTACGAGGCCGCGCATCTGCCCGACGGGACGCCGGTGCCGTACCCGCTCCGCTACGCCTTCACGTTCCGGCCGGACGTTCTCTGACGGGACGATCTCTGCGACCGAAGAGGAAAACATGGAAATCGATCTGATCGAGCTCTGGACGCACATGAACGGGCTGGTTCGCGCCGTCGTATGCGTGCTCACCACCCAAGCTCTGTTCGGGATTCTACGTGGTCGTGGATCGCGTGATCCTCGTCGTGCTCTCGGAGGCGCGCTCCCGGCGCTTCGCGGCCGAGGCCGGCGCATTGCTGGAGGCCGCCGACTACGAGGGCGTGCTCGAGGTCGCGAAGAAGCACGACAAGAGTCACCTCGCGAGCTTCATCGCGACGGGGCTGACGACGTTCCTGGCCCGGCGGCGCGAAGGGCACGGACGCGACAAGTCCGCCGAGCTCGCCCAGCGCGCGCTCGAGCGTAAGGGCGAGAACCTGAGCGAGAGCCTGAACCGCGGGCTGACGGTGCTCGCCTCGACCGGCTCCACGGCGCCCTTCATCGGGCTGCTCGGCACGGTCCTCGGCATCCTCAACGCGTTCCGGCTCATCGGCGAGGAGGCCTCCGGCGGCATGGGCACCATCGGCCCCGCCATCAGCGAGTCGCTGATCGTGACCGGCTACGGGCTCTTGGTCGCCATCCCGTCCGTGCTCGTCTTCAACTGGCTCAGCGGGCGCATCGCCAAGTACGAGGCGGGGCTCGCCAACGCGGGCAGCGAGCTGGTCGACGCGCTCGAAGCGGGGAGCGTCGCGGCCAAGCCGAGCGCCGAGGCGAGCGAAGGCGCGGGCGAGCTGCGCGCGGTCGCCAGCGCCTGAGGAGCGGAGATGTCGAGCCTCAGCCGACGCGGGAGCCGGGGGCGACCGAAGCCCCAGATGAACGTCACGCCGCTCGTCGACGTGGTGCTCGTGCTGCTCATCATCTTCATGATCGTCATCCCGGCCATGGAGGAGGGGCTCGACCTCGAAGTGCCGGTCGTCACGCACCCGGACGAGGCGCGAGACGAGAGCGGGCCCGAGCCGTGGATGCTGGCCATCACCCACGGCGGCCGGGTCTACTTCCAGGAGCAGCCGGTGGCCGGCGACGTGATCGACGCGCTCACGCGAGCCCACGGTCGCGAGCCCCGCCGCAAGCTCATCCTCCGCGCCGACCGCGGCGTCCGCTACGGCGACGTGCGCCCGCTCTTCGAGGCCGCACAGCGCGTCGGCTTTCCGGGCGTGTCGCTCCGGGTCAGCCACGCCGAAGACGACGTTCGAGAGGAGTGAGGCGCCATGGGCATGGAGATCGAGACCGGTAAGGGCCGAAAGAAAGGCCGTAGCAAACCGGAGATGAACGTGACGCCGCTCGTCGACGTCGTCCTCGTTCTTCTCATCATCTTCATGGTGGTCATGCCGGCGATGCACCGGTTGTTTTGGCTCCATGTTCCGCCCGAGGCCGACGCCGAGAGCTCGCCACCGGCGGACGCGCAGCAGCCCCTGGTGGTGAGCGTGGACCGAGAGGGGCGCTTTCGGATCAACCGGGACGTGGTCTCGGACGCGGCGCTGCCGCGGCGGCTCCGTCGGGCGCTGATCGCGCGGGGGAACGGAAGATTCTACTTCGACGCCGACGACGAGGCGCCCTTCGAGCGCGCGGTGCGGGCGATGGACCTCGCTCGCGGCGCGGGTGCCGCGCACATCGCCGTCATGACCGAGAGGCTGCGCTGACGCGCGGCGAGGGGATTGAGCATGCACCTCTGTGACGAGACGCGCCTCCCTCGGCGGGCGGCGAGGTGGATCGGAGCACGCGCGATCGCAGCCCTGGTCGCGTCGATCGCGCTCGTTCCGCTCGACACGCTCGCCCAGCCGCCGGCTCCTGGGGACGCCCCGGCGCCGCTCGATCCGGCTTCCGACGGGGAAGGCGACGGGGAAGGCGACGCGGAGGACGAGCGCGACCGAGAAGAGGGCGACCGAGAAGAGGGCGACCGGGAAGAGGGCGCTCGGGAAGAGCGCGACCGGGAAGAGGGCGACCGAGAAGAGGGCGACCGGGAAGAGAGCGACCGGGAAGAGCGCGATTGGGAAGAGGGCGACCGGGAAGAGGGCGACCGGGAAGAAGGCGACCGGGAAGAAGGCGACCGGGAAGAGGGCGAGGACGACGAGCCCGGCGGCAGCGGGGCCGCCGAGCGCTCGGCGCCGCAACCGGACGACAGCGGGTTGCGGGGCCGCATCGTCGACTCGCAGACGGGGGAGGGGCTGCCGGATGCCGTCGTCATGGCGCAGGGGCCGCGCGGCAACGGCACGGCGCTGACCGACGAGACCGGCGGCTACGTGATGCCGCTCCCGCCCGGCCGGTATGCCGTCACCGCCCTCTACGACCTCTACTACGGCGCGCGGATGCCGCGCGTTCGGGTCCGTAGCGCGCGGTGGAGCGATTCGACGCTCACGCTCGATCCCATCGATGACACGGCCGTCGCGGAGGAGGTCGAGATTGTCTACCGCGCCGACACCACCAGCGCCGCGGCGCAGGACCAGCTCCGCGCGGCGTCGAGCGGCATCGGCGAGGGCATGGGGAGTCAGCAGATGTCGCGCAGCGGCGCCGGCGACGCGGGCAGCGCGGCCAGGAACGTGGTCGGCGTCGCGCTCGAAGGCACCAACCTCAACATCCGCGGCCTCGGCGGTCGATACACGCAGGTCCTGCTCAACGGCGTGCCCTTGCCCTCGACCGATCCCGACGTGCCGGCCGTCGACCTCGACCTCTTCCCCACCAGCGTCATCGACAACCTGCACATCTCGAAGGCCTTCGAGGCCGACCTGCCGGCCAACTTCGCCGGCGGCGTGCTCGACATCCGCACCGTCCGCTTCCCGCAGCGCTTCACCTTCCAGCTCCAGGGTGGGCTGGCCATGAACTCGCAGTCGACCTTCCGGAACACCTTCGGTCATCGAGGTGGTCAGCTCGACTGGCTCGGCTTCGACGACGGCACTCGCGCGCTGCCGAGCGGGCTGAACGATTGGGTCGCCATCAGCCGCACCGGCCCCTACCAGAGCTTCGAGTCGGTGGAGCAGGTCGCGGAGCGTTTTCCGGATCGCTGGGCGCTGACCGAACGGAACCTGCCGCCCGGCTTCGATCTCCAGCTCACGCTCGGCGACGCGGTCTCGGTCGGGAGCGGCAACCGCTTCGGCTACCTCGTCACCGCGGGCTACGACCACACCAGCACGTACACCCCGAACCTCTCGGCGCGGCTCGGTGACGTCCGGGCCGGCGGCGAGAACGCCGTCTATCGTTTTCGGGGCGGCGCCGCGACCGACGCCGTGACGCTGCACGCGCTCGGCACGGCCAGCCTGGAGCTCGGTCAGGACGACGTCATCACGCTGCTGACCGTCTTCAACCGGATCAGCACCGATCAGACGCAGCACCAGAGCGGAATGAACTGGGAGCTGGGCGGGAACGTCGAGCGCTGGCAGCTCCAGTACATCGCGCGGACGATGTGGTTCAATCAGCTCCGCGGTGACCACCGCAACATGTTCGGCAGCCGCGTGCGCCTGCGCTGGAACGTATACGGTTCTTACGCGGCCCGCGACGAGCCCGACCGCCGCACGGTGGCCTACGGGCCGCAGGGCTCGCTGACCCGTCGCTGGCTCGAGAAGTCGCAGTCGGGCGAGCGTTTCTACAGCAGCCTGGGTCAGCGCGACTTCGGAGGCCTGGCGGATTTGCGCTTCCCGCTCTGGAGCGAGGCGTGGGCGAACCTCGGCGGGCACGTCCGCGTGACCGATCGAACCTTCCTCAATCGGCGCTTCCGGATGCTGCAGGATCCCCGCAATACCGATCAGTCGGCCTACGAGGCGCCGGTAGAGGATCTCTTCGGGCCGCAGGGCATCGGCACGCTCACGCGCATGCAGGAATTCTCGCGCCCGGACGACAGCTATGCGGCCGAGCAGCGCTATTACGCGGCCTACGCGACCATGGAGACGCCGCTGGCGGGCCCGCTGAGCTTCAACGGCGGCGCGCGCCTCGAGATCTTCGACCAAGAGGTGGCGAGTCGGAGCCCGATTCCGTCGGAGAACACGGACGGGGCGACCTCGGTGGGGATGACCTCTCGCACGGATGTGGACGTGCTCCCGTCCGCGAACCTCCGGCTCGAGGTGGCCGAGCACATGGTGGTCCGGGCGGCCTATGGCATGACCGTCGCGCGACCCCAGATCCGCGAGCTGGCGCCCTACCAGTACTACGACTTCATCCGCGACCGGAACGTGCAGGGCAACCCGGAGCTGGCCCGGACGCTCATCCAGAACGCGGACCTGCGCTGGGAGTGGTTCTTCGGGGAGGGCGAGATCCTCGCCGTGAGCGCGTTCTACAAGTACTTCGATCAGCCGATCGAGCTTCTGATTCGGAACCAGCAGAACTACGATTCGCAGTTCTTCAACGCGCATTTCGCGCACAATCTCGGCGGAGAGGCGGAGGTTCGGTTCAATTTCCGCCATCTCGCCCCCGAGCTCGATTTTTTGAGCATCGCGGGGAACGTGGCGGTGGTCTGGTCGACCGTGCAGCTCCCCGACTCGTTTGCGGGGGCCATCCGCGCCGAGCGTCCGCTCTTCGGCCAAGCGCCCTACGTCGCGAACGTGTCACTGCAGATTGACGATCCCGGAACGGGCATCCGCGGGTCTTTGGTCTACAACGTCACCGGGCCTCGCCTGACCGATGTGGGGACGCGGCAGAACGACGTGATCCTGCCGAACATCTACCGGCGGCCGTACCACTCGCTCGACTTCGTTCTCAGCTGGCGGATGGACGAGCACCTTCAGGTCCGCCTGAGGCTGAAGAACCTGCTCTTTCAGTCGCAGACCTTCGTGCAGGGCGCGACGTTCATCGTCGCGCAGTACCAGCCGGGGCTCAGCGGCAACTTGAACCTCACCTATTCCTACTGATTTTCGGAGCCAGTCGGCTCTGGGTTCTCGAACACCTTTCGATGAGAGGGACTCTCCATGGCGACCTGGACGAGATGGGTACTTTCGTGCGCGCTGGGCGGCGTGGCGCTGCTCGGTTGCGACGGCAACGGTGGAAGCTCCGGCGCGGACGCCGGCCCGCGTCCGGACGGCGCGAGCCAGCAGTGTCCGGACGAGGTGATGGTGAGCGGCGAGATCGGCGAGGACACGAGCTGGGACTGCCCGGTGTACGTCCTCTCCGGCCACGTCTTCGTGGTGAACGACTCGACGCTGACCATCGCCCGCGGAACGACGATCTACGGGGACACGGAGAGCTCCGAGGCGGCCGCGCTGATCATCACCCGCGGCTCCGAGATCGACGCCGTCGGCACGGCGGAGGCGCCGATCGTCTTCACCTCCGGCAACCCCGTCGGCGCGCGCGCCTCGGGTGACTGGGGCGGCGTCGTCCTCCTCGGTCAGGCCACGACCAACGACGGCAACTGCATCGACGACGGCGACCCGTCGACCGACGCCTGCGACGCGCCGGGCTACCTGGAGGATCGCATCGAGGGGATCCCGTCGGGCGACGACCGCGCGCTCTACGGGGGCACCGACGACGCGAGCAGCTGCGGCACGCTCCGCTACGTCCGCATCGAGTTCGCGGGCCGCGAGCTGAGCCCCGACAACGAGCTCAACGGCCTCAGCGTGGGCGCGTGCGGCTCGGGCAGCGACGTGAGCTACGTTCAGATCCACCGCGGCAAAGACGACGCCATCGAGCTCTGGGGCGGCACGATGTCGATGCACCACATGGTCTTCACCGGCGCGTCGGACGACTCGCTCGACATGGACGAAGGCTGGCGCGGCAACGTGCAGTTCTTGATCGTCCAGCAGTACCCGGGCTTCGGCGACCGCGGCATCGAGGCGGACAACCTCGGCGGCAACGAGGACGCGACCCCGCGCACCCACCCGTCGATCTGGAACTCGACCTTCATCGGCACCGATCAGAACCAGGCGATGATGCTCCGCGAGGGCATGGAGGGCGTGATGCACGACCTCGTGGTGGTGTCCTACGGGCAGCCGCCGGACGTGCAGGCCCGCCAGGTGGACCCGAACACCTTCTGGCCGAGCGACCTCGTGGTGGAGAACAGCTTCTTCTTCGGCGTGGCGGACTTCCCCGCGGAGGACATGAACGCGGACGAGGTCTACGCGCTCGCGCGGACCATGGACTCGAGCTTGCCGGGGACGCGGCCCGACGGAGACGCCGGGCTCAGCGACACGCAACGCGGGATGATCACGACGCTCGAGCAGCAGCACCTCGACGACGACATGGGCTTCAACGAGGCCGAGGCGTTCGCGGCCGCGTCGCGCAGTAACCACTTCGACGTCGACCCGCAGATCGGCTCGGACAGCGTGACCCAGCCGATGTACGTGCCCGGCAACGATGCGCTGAACGGGCAGGCGACGCCTTCCTTCAACAGCTTCGCCCCGGCCGGCTTCGGCGACACCAGCGCGACCTACGCCGGCGCCATCGCACCGAACGGCACGGACTGGACGGCGGGCTGGACGGCCTACCCGGAGAACTGAGCACGCTCGCTCGCGCTCGGGCGGCATGTGTGCGCGACGAGGAGACGACATCGTCGACGAAGCGCAGCGACCGGATCCTCCACGCGCTCGCCGAGCCGGGCGCCCGGCCGGCGTGTGGAGTCAGGGTCGCCGTCGGAGCTCGATTGTTCCGTCTGCGTAGAGCGCGGCGACGTGTGGCGCGAGCCGATGGTGCCTGCTGACGCCAGGCCACTCGCAGCCGTTCCGGCGTCGCAGAGGCGCGCTGTCCGCGGAAGGCTGATAGCCGGCGCGGCGAGCCGCGTCTTCACATGAGAGGGCGCCTACCCGAAGCCGCACCCGCATGGCGACGCCTCGCTCGTATTGGATGGCGAGATCGTCGCCGTAGCGGGTCCAGCCGGCCTCCTCGCCCGTCGGCGTGCGTCCCGCGTCGATGCGCCGCCGCCTGGCGCCGAGCAGCGCGGAGGCCGCGGCGGTATCTGGGATGGGTGAGGCGGGCGAGCGCTCGGGCTCGCGCACCGAGGTCCCCTCCGGACAGGGGTGGACCTCGAGCCTCGTTGTCCGCCCCGAGTACCTCGAGACGCGCGTGACCTGAACCGAGCCCGCATCGTCGAGCGTGAAGAGGCAGTATTGACCGTGCTGCGAGCGCGCGCCGCAGCCGGATTCCACCGCGCCGAGATCCTGTCGGTAGCGCATGCTCTCACGGTGGCTTTCGGGTCGGCGGTTCGGGCCGGCGACCTGCCAGCGGGCATCGAGCCCGCGCTCACCCGCGGGCTCGATCACATAGGTCTCGCCGCCCGGCAGGGACAGGCATCCGCGGAGGCCCTCTCTCAGTGCGCGCGGGACCACGAGCCGCCGGCGCTGCGCCGAGACGCCGGCGGGCGTGCCGAGCAGTGTGAACGCGACGGTGAGCGAGATGACGCGCGACATGTCCTCACAGGGTACGTCTCATCGGAGCCGGCATTCCTTGGGCCGGAAGTCAGCGCTCTATGGAGAGGGCGAGCGGAGCGAAGTGTTCCCGCCGACCCTTTGCGCCGAGCACAGCTGGAACGCGCCGCCGCAGCGCGGTGAAGTCTGCTTCTCTCTTCGTTCGGGAATGCGGATCAGGGTTGCGACCGGCCGGCCCGACCCGGACGGGTGTGTTCCCTCAGGGCGCGGCGACGACCTCGACCTCGGCCTTGCAGAAGCTGGTGCCGAGGTGTCCGTCGCGGACGACGACCCAGAATCGGATAGGTGTCCGGCATGTCGGGTGCGGTCCAGGTGACGTCGCGCATCGGCCGCTGGGTGATCGCTTCCGAGAACTTCCCGCCCGTCGAGTACCAGGAATAGTAGGCGCTCTCGTGGTTCGTCTGGATCTGCCCGTCGAGGTTGAACACCGGGTAGCTCTCGATCCACGCGTCCTCGTGCTCGTCGGGATGGAGCGTGATGTCGGCGCCGGCCTGCACGCTGGGCATGGCGCCCTCCGGCGCGCAGTCGTGCGGATCGCTTCCGTTGCGCGCGTTGAGCCAGGCTCCGTCCACCGAGAAGCGCGGCGGTGGCGGGTTGGTCGTCGGGTTCGGTCGCTGGGTGATGGCGAAGCGCTTGAAGCCGGTGAGGATCGGCGCACCGTCCCGCCGGACCTCGAGGTGCACTTCGAGCGGCACGCCGACCTGGCCCACGACCTCGAGCAGTGTGCTGGCCAGGCTGGAACCGACCCCGGCGTCGCCGACCGCGCCCCCTGCTGCCATGAGCCCGGTCAGAAGCTGGGAGAACGCCGAGCCCGGCAGGCGCGCGCCGCCGGGAGGCAGGTCGCCGCCGGTCTCGAGGTGGACCGAATCGCTACCGCCCTCGGCGCAGTTGTCGGTGAGGTTGGAGGCGAAGCCCAGCCCGGTCGCGTCGAGCACCGCCTTCGCGCTCAGGCAGACCGTGTAGCGGAGCTCGACGCCGGGCGCGGTGCTCAGGTCGCTTCCGTCCCCGTCGACCAGCAGCGACTCGAAGACGACGTCCTGCCCGAACGCGACCTCCGGTGGCTGCGCGCGGATGTCGAGGATCCGCGGCCCCTTCACGAGGTAGGGCGGGTCGAAGTTCGTGTTGATGCAGCCGCTCGCCAAGAGCGCCGTCACGATCACGATCCCGCCGAGCCGCCTCGTCATTGGATGGCTCCCTGGATGCCGATGGTGGGGAGGATGGGCAGGCCGGGCAAGGGCGCCGTCTGGGAGTAGTCGTAGGAGTAGAGGACCGCCTCTTGGTTGCTCGCGTTGTAGGCGTTCCGAATGTCGAGGTAGATCGAGCCGCGGATGGGCCCGATATCGAAGTCCCGATCGATGCGGAAGTCGAGGCGGTTGTAGGTTGGCAGGCGGCCACCGAGCGCTCGGAAGGTCGGGTCGTAGGAGTCGCTGTCGGCGTTGTAGGTGGCGTTGACGAACGTGCTGGTCGGGCGGCCGGTGGCGAGCTGGAACGAGACGCCGAAGCGCCAGCCGTCGAAGGCGTAGCTGATCGCGAAGTTCAGGATATGGGTCTGATCGAACGTGAAGGGCGTCCAGACGCCGTTCTCCAGGCGCTCGCTTCGGCTGAGTGTGTAGGAGACCCAGCCGTAGAGGCCTCGCTCGATCTGGCGGCGCAGCATGAACTCGAGGCCATAGGCGCGGCCCGAGCCCGTGTTCGCGAAGTAGGTCCGCTTTGGGCCGTCGTTGGTGTTCACGACCCGGTTGACCTGCTGCACCAGGTCGAAGAACTGGTTGTAGTAGAAGGTCGAGCGGAGCTCGATGTGCTCGGGCAGGGTGAGCTCGGCGCCGACGCTGTTCTGCCAGGAGCGCTCGGGCGAGAGGGCCGGGTTTCCGCCGTCACGGGTGAGCTGGAACGCGATCGGCGGCTGGCTGAAGAGGCCCGTCGCGGCCTTGAGCAAGAGCTCCGGCACCACCTGCCAGCGCATCACCAGGCGCGGGTCGGGGACGATCGCCGAGAAGTCGCCGTAGCGCATGTAGTCGAAACGGCCTGCCGCGCTGATCTCCACCGGGCCGAGGCGGATGATCTGGTCGATGTAGAACGCGCCGAGCGCGCGCACCACCGTGCGGTCGACCTGCGACGCCTGTGGCGTGAAGAGCGGCCGCGGGTACTCGCCGAGCCCGGGCGGGACGAACGCCGTGGCGCGCACGTCGAAGACGGTGGCGTTGATGTCGAAGCCGAAGTTCGTCTGCATCTCCCGGATCCACCACGGCACCTCGGCGTCGGCGCGGAAGCCGGCGTAGTTGTTCTGCAGCTGCACGGTGAGCGGATCGGAGCCGGCCTGCGCTCGCGAGAACGAGTTGCCGTCGCGGCCGAGCATGCCGGCCAGCGAGAGGCGGGCGTTGTTCGGCAGGCGCAGGTTCACGCGCCCGATCAGACGCTGGAAGTCGTAGCCGACCGAGGTCTGCGAGCCGGCCGAGGCGACGCCGCTGCCGATCTGTCCGGTCTGGTCGAGGACGTCGTCCGAGCCGAAGAAGAAGAGGCTCAGACCGACGCGGGAGTCGACCTGGTAGTCGCCGCGGACCTGGTAGTCCGTGTAGTGAAGGTCCAGGCCGGGTGCGACCAGCGGCAGGAAGAGGTCGTAGTAGCTGCGCCGGATCGCCGCGGCGACGGATCCCTTTCCGTTGTCGAAGGGGACGACGACGAGGAGGCTGGCCCGGAAGAGGTCGACCGACGCCTCGCCGCGGATGCGGTCGGTGGGGGGCGGCGCCGTGTGCACGGAGACCAGGCCGGCGCTGTAGCGGCCGTACATGGCCGGATACCCGCCCGGGTAGAAGTCGAGGCTCGAAACGAGCCGCGAGGAGATGACGGCGGGGCCGGCGCCGAGGTGGTAGAGGAGTGGGACGGGGAAGCCGTCGACCATGAAGCCGGTGTTCTGGAAGTTCGCGCCGCGGACGAGGAAGAAGCCGAGGCCGAAGGGGCTCCGGGCGACGCCGGGGAGGCTGGCGACGACGCGCAGCGGCTCGCCGAAGGTCCCGGGAACGGTCGTGAGCTCCTCGGCCTGCAAGGTGATGCGGTCGGCGGCGCCGGGCTGCGGTCGCACGACCCGCGCCTCGACGCCGAGCGGGGTCATGTCGCCTTCGGTCTCCACCTGGGTGATGGCGGGCGCGGTCGTGGCCGCCGCCGCGGCGGGGCTGGTCGCCGGCTCGCCTTCCTCGGCCGTCTGCTCTGGTGGAGGCTCTTCGGCGGTCTCCTCCGGCGGCGGCGCCGGCGGCGAGATCCGATAGCGGAAGCGGACCCGCGCCGGGATGGGCTCGCCGTCTCGGGTCGCCGGTTCGAAACGCATCTGTTGTGTGGCCTCGAGCACCAGCGCGTCGATGTCGTCGCGCACCGGCTCGAGCACGCGCGCGTCCTGCACCGTCCCGTCTGCAGCGATGGTGATGAGGAGCTCGACCGAGGTGTCGTCCGGGAGCGGCTCGGTCCCCTCGGGCAGGGTGACCGCGGGCGCTTCGACGAGCTGCGGCGGCGTGAGCCGCGGGGGCGCCGGGACGCCGGCATCCTGCTCGTCGTCCTGCGCCTCTGCGATCGGAACCGGGCATCCCACCACCAGCGGGAGCACGAGCATCCACCACCGCGACCGACCCACGGACGACTCGCTATCACACAAGCCAAGTGCTTGACCATACGGAAGAATCCTCGACCTGCGAACGTGTCCCGAGGCGGGCGGCGTGTGAGCCGTCGAACGACACATGGTTCACACGTTTGTCACATCGGTGCTCCACGCCTCGCGCACGGCCCGGCTACAGCCGAGAAGGGCAGGCCAGGATGCTCCTGTCCGCGCCGCAGGCGGCCTCGCGCGCTCGTCGCGTCGGCATGGCGCGTGCCGGCACCCCCCTGTGCCTCGGAGGTATCGAATGGCTCGTCCAACCCGGATCCTGCTGGCGGTGCTCGGTGCGCTCGCGTTGGGCGCGTGCAGCGGCGGCCACGGGGATCGCCCTTCCGGGGACGGCGAGCGAGGCGCGGGCATGCTCACCATCAAGGGCTCCGACACGATGGTCATCCTGGCCCAGCGCTGGGCCGAGCAGTACATGCACGAGCACCCCGGCGCGACGGTCCAGGTCTCGGGCGGCGGCTCGGGGACCGGCATCGCAGCGCTGATCAACGGCACCACCGACATCGCCGACGCCAGCCGCCCCATGCGAGAGAGCGAGAGCCGGCTGGTCACGGCGCGGCAGGGCAGCGCACCGCACGAGACGCGCGTGGCGCTCGATGCGCTGGCGATCTACGTGAACGAGCAGAACCCCGTCACCTCGCTGACCGTGCCCCAGCTCGCGCGCATCTTCCGCGGACAGGTGCAGCGCTGGTCGGAGGTCGGCGGTCCGGACCTGCCGATCGTGCTCTACAGCCGCGAGAACAACTCGGGCACCTACGCCTACTTCAAGGAGCACGTCCTGCACGACCGCGACTTCGCGCGCTCCGCGCAGACACTCCCGGGCACGGCGGCGGTGATCAACGCGGTCAGCCAGGATCGCGGCGGCATCGGCTACGGCGGCATCGGCTACGCCGAGGGGGTGAAGACGCTGGCCGTCGCGCCCGAGGGCGGTGAGCCGGTCGAGCCGAGCCTCGCGAACGCCACCGGCGGCAGCTACCCGCTCGCCCGCTACCTCCAGATGTACACCGTCGGCCAGCCGAGCGGTCTGGCCGCGCACTTCATCGACTGGGTGCGCTCGCCGGAGGGGCAAGAGCTCGTGCAGGCCGTCGGCTATTACCCCCTGCCGGACCAGCCCCTGCCGGACCGGCCCCTGCCGGACCAGCCCCGACCGGAGCGGCAGAGCGCCGTCTCCGCGAGCGCGCGATGAGCGAGTCGCACACGGTGCTGCGGCGGGTCGAGGCCATCTCGCGCGGTGGGTCCGAGACGAGGCGGCCCAAGCTGGGTGAGGGCTTCAAGACGCCGCTCCGTCACGTGCTGGCCGAGCGGCTCATCGCCGCCCTCGCGTTCGTGGCCATCGCCGCCATCGTGCTGATCTTCGCGTTCATCCTCAAAGAGGCGCTGCCGCTCTTCTGGGATCGCGCCGCGCAGCGGGAGATCGGCGGCCTCTCCGCGCTCTTCCTGCCGCGCCAGTGGCCGGGCTACGACGAGGCCGTGTTCGTGTGGCAGCCGGTCGGCGGCACCCCGAAGATGAACATCGTCCCGCTCTTCGTCGGCACGCTGAAGGTCACCGTCCTCACGATGGTCATCAGCGTTCCGGTCGGCGTCGGCGCCGCCATCTACGTCTCCCAGTACGCGCCGCGGTGGCTGCGCGAGGTGGCCAAGCCGGCGCTGGAGCTGCTCGCCTCGATCCCCTCGGTGGTGCTCGGGTTCTTCGCGCTGCTCGTGCTCGCGACCTGGTTGCAGAGCGTCTTCGGCTGGCGATACCGGCTCAACGCCGTCGTGGCGGCCGTCGGGATGAGCCTGGCCGTCATCCCGATGATCTTCACCATCAGCGAGGACGCGCTCTCGGCGGTGCCCGACACCCTGCAGCGGGCCTCGATGGCCCTCGGCGCGCGCAAGTGGCAGACGATCCTGCGGGTGGTGCTGCCGGCGTCGGTGCCCGGCATCGCAGCGGCGGTGATCCTCGGCTTCGGCCGCGCGATCGGCGAGACGATGATCGTGCTCATGGCGAGCGGGAACGCGGCCGTCATGGAGATCTTCGATCCGGCCAGCAGCGTCCGCACCGTCACGGCGACCGTCGCGGCCGAGCTGGGCGAGGTGGCGCAGGGCGACGCCCACTGGCGGGTGCTCTTCCTCCTCGGCGCGCTCCTCTTCCTGGTCACCTTCGTCATCAACCGCGCCGGCGCGATGATCATCGATCGGCTGCACCGGAAGCTGACGGCGGAGGGCGCGTGAAGAGCACGGGCCGCGATTGGGTGCTGGCCGGGCTGACGGGCTTCGCCGTCGTGCTCGTCTTGGCGCTGATGCTGATCGTGCTCGGGCAGGTGATCTGGTATGGCGCGCCGCAGATCAGCCTGGAGTTCCTGACCGGTTCGCCGAGCGCCGACATGACCGGCGGCGGCATCTGGCCGGCCATCTACGGCACCGTCCTGATGACGCTCCTGATGACGGTCGCGGTGGTGCCGGTGGGAGTGGCCACGGGGATCTACCTCGCCGAGTACGCGCCGCGGCGCTCGGCGCTGGCGTCGCTGGTGCGGGCGGCGGTCGTGAACCTGGCCGGCGTCCCTTCAATCGTCTTCGGCCTCTTCGGCCTCGGCTTCTTCGTCCTCTTCATCGGCGGCGGCATCGACTCCGTCTTCTACGACACCACCACGCCGGTCTGGGGCAAGCCGGCGGTGATCTGGTCGTCGCTCACCCTGGCCGTGCTCACCCTGCCGGTGGTCATCGTCACGACCGAGGAGGCCTTGAAGGCCGTGCCGAACGAGCTCCGCGACGCCTCTCTCGGCCTCGGCGCCACCCGCTTCCAGACCGTCTTCCGCGTGATCCTGCCGAACGCGACGGGCGGCATCCTCACCGGCATCATCCTCGCCGTCAGCCGCGGGGCGGGCGAAGTGGCTCCCATCATCTTCACCGGCGCGGCGAACTTCCTGCCCTACCTCCCGACCGACGTGCGCGACATGTTCATGCACCTCGGCTACCACGTCTACGCGCTCTCCACGCAGTCGCCCAACGTCGACGCCGCCCGCCCTGCGCTCTACGGCACGGTGCTGGTGCTCCTGACGATCACCTTCGGGCTCAACCTGGTCGCGATGGTGATCCGCAGCCGGAGCCGCCTGCGCGCCCAGCTCTGAGCGCCGCTTGCCGTGGGCCCGCGCGATGGCAGGCTCCGCGTCGTGAGCGCGAACACGAGCTGGCTCGACGACCCGGTCCTGGCCCGGCGCCTCTCCCGCTACACCTGGATCGTGCTGGTCGGCGGGTTCGTGACCCTGACCCGCTTCGACTTCGGCGACACGGGCACCCACGCCGCCATCGCCGCCATGATCGTGCTCGCCGCCGTGCTCAACGCCCCCGTCGTGCGCGGCCTCTGGCGCAGCCGCGACGAGTCCGGCACGCGCCCCTTCCGCCTGGTCGCCTTCGCGCTGACGATGCGCCTCATGGCGGTTGGCTGGGTGGTGTGGATGGTGACCTCGCTCCGGCGTTGAGGCTCACTGCGGCGTCGAGGCTCACTCTGGCGGCGTTCGGTCCGCGGATCCCCACCCGATGCCCAGGGCGTCGTAGCGGCTCCGCATCATCTCCATCCGCCGCCCGAAGTCGCCGACGTCTCGCTCGCTCGCCGGCGTCCACGCGACCTCGGCGAAGGCGGCGAGCCGCGGGAACATCTGGAACTCCACGGCCGGCAGGGTCGAGTGCCAGGGGGTCCACATGCAGGCCTCGATGCCTCGGATCGCAGCCTCGTCCACCCCGTGGGGCGCCGGAATCGAGCGCGTACGCGTCGGTGAGGCTGACGGTCTCGTAGTCGCGGTTCAGGTAGGTCGGCTCGTAGGGCGACTGCACGACCTGATGGCCGCTCGCGATGGCGGCCTCCACGACGTCGATCCGACTCTTCCAGCGCTGCACGATGACCGATGTGGGCAGCCCGTCGTGGAGGACCTCGTTCCAGCCCTGAGCTCGCCGCCCGTGGGCCTCGAGGTAGTTGGCCAGCCGGTCCATCGTCCAACCCTGGAGCTGGCTCGCGTCGGTGAAGCCGAGCTCGCTCATCCGCGTCGCGCAGTCGGCGCTCTGCTCCCAGCGGACCGTCGGCACCTCGTCTCCTCCGAAGTGGATGACGGGCGACGGGAAGAGCTCCATGACCTCGTCGAAGACGCCGAACAGGAAGTCGAACGTGGCCTCGTCGCACACGCAGAGGATGTCCTCGTGCGTGCGGAAGTAGGGCGACACCTGGAAGGGCCCGTCGGTGCAGGCGAGGGAAGGGTAGGCGGCCAGGGCGGCCACCGTGTGTCCGGGGACATCAATCTCGGGGATGATGGTGACGTGGCGCCGCGCCGCGTAGTCGACGATCGCGCGGAATCTCGTCCTGTGTGTAGAAACCGCCGGTGGGGGTCCAATCCACCTGGTCGGTCTCGCCGAACCAGTGGCCCATCTGTGAGCCCGCGCGCCACGCGCCGACCTCGGTCAAGCGTGGCCAGGCGCGGATTTCGATCCGCCAGCCCTGATCGTCGGTGAGATGCCAGTGCAGCTCGTCGAGCTTGTGCAGCACCATCCAGTCGATGATGCGGCGCGTCACCTCGCCGCCGAAGAACCAGCGCGCTTCGTCGAAGAGGAGCCCCCGGTGCGCGAAGCGAGGAGCGTCCTCGATGTGCACCGCGCGGACCGCAAACACGTCGCCAGCGTCGATGGACGCGAAGGAGCTCGGCGGCAGGAGCTGGCGGAGGGTCACCAGGCCCCACAGCACGCCCGCACCGCTCCCTCCGGCGATCCGCACCCCGTCCTCTTCCACGTCGAGCACGTAGGCCTCTTCGTCGAGCGAGGGATCGAATCGAGAGCGCGATGGCGCCCGAACGGGGTGCGTCCGGCACGACGGAGGGAGCCCGGCCAGCGGTCGTGGTCAGCTGGGCGACCCACCACGCCGCCTCGTCGGTCAGCTCGTCACCGGCCGCGACGGGCGTGTCCGGCGTGATCGCGAAGGCACCCCATCGGACCTCGGTCCGAGCCGGGAGCGGGACGAGGCCCGGGTCGGGCGGCGCGCCGGGTCGCGTTCCGCACGCCGCCAAAGGCAGCGCCAACACGAGCACGCGAAGGACACGGGGCACGGGGGGAGGATAGCGCCGCCGCGCGGAGCCGGCGTCGGCGCCTCAGCGATCGGGGTAGGTCGGGATCTGTCGCAACGCGTCGCGAATCGTCGAGGCCGATGCTTTCAGGCGCTCGGTCGTCGGGGGAGCGTGATCCCAGCGCTCCCAACGGAAGCGGTTCGTGGACACGACGTCGTCTCCGAGGGCGACGACGGCCGCGATGCCCTCGGTCTCGGCCGTCTCCCGCACTCCGTCGGTGGACGGGTCGTCGTTCATGACCTGCAAGGCGCTCGGGTCGGTGAACTGCAGCAGATTCCACGGCACGCGGATCGTGACCGTGGAGCCGTCGACCACCACCGCGTCCTGACTGCTGAAAAGGTCGTCCGGACGCCGTACGCGGAGGAGCCCCGCCTCCCAGTCCCGCGCCGGGAACTGGTAGCGACCGTCGTCGCTCTGATGCGCCCCCGCGAGGTTGTAGACGATCGGCCACCAGTCGCCCGAGTCCGAGCGCGTCGAGCGGAACTCCGAAGGGTGTGAAGCAGGCGCGCCGAGGATGGAGTAGAGGTCGTAGGAGCCCATCACGCTCACGCGCGCGCGTTCAATCCCATCTTGCACCGGCCCGTCGCCCACGCTGAGCACGAATTCGAGTCGCCTGGGCGAGGTGCGCCCGTCGGGCAGTCGGCTCTCGCCGACGCCGTCGCCGTAGGTGTCGTAGCCGACCAAGAGGTGCTCCCCGGCCGCGAGCGGTGCGGTGAGCAGGATGCGCAGGTGGAAGAACTCGGCGTCCGCGTCGGCTGCCACCTCGCGAACCCGCCCGCCGCCGCTGGTCGCCGGCCATCGACCGAAGGTCGGTGCGCCGGGATCGAAGGCCACCAGCCCGTAGCTCTGCTGGGGGTTCATCGAGATCGTGCCAGAGCGGGATGCGATCGGGGGGAAAGGTGCGTTGGCTGAAGAGCCAGATGCGCTTGAACCAGCCGTCCATCCAGTGGAAGACGATTCCGCCCGCGCAGTGCAGGTCACGGATGTCGTGAAGCATCCGCACCTCATAGACGCCCGTCTGGGTCTCGGTATGGCCGCCGTGGTTCATTCCAGATGAAGCGAACTGGGCGATGCCCCAGCTCGAAGGCACGCCGAATTCCGTGACCATGAGCGCGTGTCCACGGTAGTGCGCCTTCAGGTCGGTCAGGTACCCGCGGTAGCTGTCGATCCCCAGCGAGTCACGATAGATCTGATAGCTGGGCTGCTCGCTGATGAAGCGCGGGAAGTAGGGGTAGACGTGGTAGCTGAAGAAGATGCCCTGCGGAGCGCCGAAGGGCTCGACGTCCACGAGGTCGAGGGAGGCGACGTCCTTGCCCGTCGACGCCGGTTCGGTCGGGTGGTGTAGCGGGTCGAGCTCCATCCAGTTCGCGAACGCCATCGGCGTCCGCTGCCCGTACCCTTCCCATTCGTGCGTCAGCGCGTGGTCCAGCCGCGCCGCCGCCCACGCGCTCGACGGACTGCCGTTCGCCAAGCGGAGCTCCGTGCCCTCGTAGGACGTGTCCTGTGGGTGCGCCGTGTCGGTGGCCACGACCTCGTAGCCGTGGATCTCGCGCCCGACGATGTACCCCATCAGCCAGGGCGAGATGTCGACGTCGTAGGTGCCGTAGGCGCGGCCTCGCCGCCCCGCGATGACGACGTTCCCGTGGGCCGCGTCGATGGTCTCTTCGATGAGCTGCGTGAAGTCGTCGTCGAGTGCGTACAGAATCCCATGCGTTGCTCGCGTTGTCCTCGCTGAGCCAGATCCCCTGGATGACGTAGATCGGATCGTTCGGGTGAGCGGTGTTGTAGTCGTGGACGGCCTGGTGGAAGCGCGGGAAATGAAGGGTGTAGATTCGCACGACATCGAATCCGATCTCCTTCATCTGAGCGAACCACCGCATGTAGTCGTCGTACTGCGGCGCCAGGTCGCCCGGCTGCGTGCCAGGCATCCCCACGCCGAGATCGGCGCCGCGTACGAACATCCGCTCGTAGGTGCTTCCGCTCCAGTGGTAGAGGGAGTCGCCCGAGACCAGAAAGTCGGAGACGTAGCTCGTCGGGAGTGGGCCGCCGTCGCCGGTGAGCTGAGCGTCCGGGGGCTGGGCGTCCACCGACGCGTCGGTCGAGGCGGAGCTCCCGCAGCCGAGGATCCAGAGAGAGACGAAGAGGAGGGCGTGCAAGCGATGGCGAAGCATGGTCCGCTCGGGTCAAGGGGTGTCCAGCCAGCGTGGCAGCGTGGCGAGGCCTTCGGTGAGGATGGGCACCGAGGCCTTGAGGCGCTCGGTGGTGGGCGGGGCGTGATCCCAGGTGGCGAACGCGAAGCGGTCGGTCGAGCGGAGATCTCCTGCGTACGAGGCGACGACGGCCACGCCCTCGCTCACCCGTCCGTCGAGCTCGGGCGTCGAGGGGTCGTCGTGTACCACGAGGCGGCGCGAGGGGTCGGCGAAGGAGAGCAGCAGCCAGGGCATCCGTACGGTCACTCGGTTGCCGTCCACGACCACCGCGTCGAGGCTGCTCGCCGGCTCGCTCGCGCGGCGAAGCCGCAGTCGCCCGATCGGATAGCGGTCCTCGTCGAAGTGGTGGGCGCCGTCGGCGCTGGTGTGGGCGGCGGCGAGGAGCCACCACACCTCGCGCCAGTCGCCGGCGTCCGAGACGGTGGAGCGCTTCACGCTGGTCAGCGTCTCGCCCGGCGGGTCGTCGTAGAGCGCGTAGCTCTCCATGGTCAGCGCCTGGGCCGTGGCGCCGGGCCCGATGGTCAACGCGATCTCCACGCGCCGCGGCGATGTCGTGCCGTCGGGGAGCACGCTCTCGCCGAGGTCGTCCGCGTAGGTGTCGAAGGCCAGCACGAGCGAAGCGTCGTCCGGGAGCGGCGAGGCGAGCGTGAGCTCGACCGTCAGCGCTTCGGCGTCGGCCGCGAGCCGCATCCGTGAGATGGCGCCATCGCCGCGGGCCTCGGGGCCGTCGAAGCGTGGCGGGTCGAGATCGAACGCCAGTAGCCCGAAGCTCTGCTCGGGCGTCATCGAGATCGTGCCAGAGCGACAGCCGCTCGTGCGGGAAGGTGGTTGGGGACGTGATCCAGACCCGCTTGAACCAACCGTCGTTCCAGTGGAACCACAGGCCGCCCGCCGTCCCGGCCTGGGAGAGGTTCTCCATCATGCGCACCGCGAACGTTCCTTGCTCGTGCTCGTCCTGCCCGCCGTGGTGCATCCCGGAGAACCCGTTCGCGGTACGACCCCAGCTGGTCGGGATGCCGAACTCCGCGATCAACAAGGGAACGTCGGCGTAGTAGCGCTTCAGATCGAGCAGATAACCCAGGTACGAGTTCGGTCCCATCGCGTCCGAGCTCGCTCGATAGCCCGATCATCGTTCACGAAGTGCGGGTAGTAGGGGTAGGCGTCGAAGGGGATGAAGACACCCGGCGGATGATCGACGAGCTCCACGGTGGACAGGTCGAAGGTGGCGCGATCGGCTTTGCTATTCGCGGCCTCGGTGGGGTGGTGCAGGGGGTCGAGCTCGCTCCAGGTGAGGAAGCCGACCGGTCGTGAGGTCCCGAACCCTGCGCGCTCGTGTGCGACGAGGTGATCGAGCCGCGCGACGGCCCACGCTTCGGTGGGGCTGGCGTGATGGATGGCGAGGAACGCGCCCTCGTAGCGGCTCCGGTCGGGGTGGGCGGCATCCGTGGTCACCACCTCGGAGGGCAGGAGCTCGCGTCCGACGATGTAGCCGAGCAACCACGGCGAGACGTCGGCGTCGTAGGTGCCCGAAGGCATGTGCGGTCGGGGCGCGACCGTGGCGCTCCCGTGCACGGCGTCCACCGTGTCGTCGATCGAGCGATCGAGCCACTCGGTGCTCGCGTCGAGGTCGAGCCCGCGCGCGGGATTCCGCGTCGAGCAGGTAGATGCTCTGCACGAGGTAGAGCGGCGCGTCGGCGTGGGCGCGATTGAATTCCGCGAACGTCCGGTAGAGCTCGGGAGGACAGAGGATGGGCAGCCGGACGACGTCAATCCCGAGCGCGTGGATCTCGGAGAGCCACGTCATGAGCTGCTCGCCAGTCACCGCGAAGTCGTCCGGTATGGCGCCGGGCACGCCGAGGCCGAGGTTCACCCCGCGCACGAAGATGGGCTCACGACGACTTTGGCGGAGCACCTCGAAGTGGTCGCCGCGCGCCACGAAGGGAAGGTCGGCCGGGATTTCCGGCCCGCGGCAGCCCATCGCGAGGGCGAAGAGCGCGCAAGAGAGCGCGGACGCCACGTCGCGCGTCACGGCGCCGGATCCGGGAGGGCGGCGTACTGATCGGCGAGCATCTGCATCGCCGGTTTGACGCGCTCGACGATGCCGTCCGGCACGCGGTTCCAGGGGGTCCACCCCAGCCTGCGCGTGCGCAGCACCTCGCCGCGCGCGACGACGGCGACGCCAATCCCGTCGCTGACCGTCGTCTCCACGACCGACGGCGTCGCGCGGTCGTCGTCGATCACGGTGCGGGTCGAAGGATCGGCGAACTGTAGGAGGGTCCAGGGCATGTGTACGGTCAGGGTGGACCCGTCGATCACGACCGCGTCGCGGCTCGAGGCGGGCTGCTCGGCCCGACGCGCGAAGAGGTGGCCGAGGGGCCAGTCGACGCCCGGCTCCGTGCGCCAGCGCATCCGGTGCCAAGGTGCGCCGTCGGTGGCCACCGAGCGGGATCTCCCGATCTTCCAAGCCGGCTTCGATCCCATAGATGTCGTACGCCGCGGTGACGCTGAGCTCCGCTTGGTCGGGGGCGGTGATGTCGAGCACCATCTCCGAGCGCTGTCCAGGCCGCGTGCCGTCCGGAAGCACCGAGTCGCCCAGGTCATCGCCGTAGGTGTCGAACGCGATCAGCACGCGCTCCCCGTCCTCGAGCGGCCGGTCGAGCTCCACGCGCAGCTCGAAGAAGCGCACACCCGCCTCGGCCCTCACGGATCGAATCGCGCCGTCGCCCTCGGCGCCATTGAGCTCGTAGGTCGGCTGGGGTGGGTCGAACGAGATTAGCCCGTAGCTCTGTGCCGGGTTCTCCAGGTCGTGCGCGAGGCGCAGCCGATCGTCGGGGAAGGTGCGGGGCTCGGTGATCCATACCTGCTTGTACCAGCCGTCCATCCAGTGGAACCAGACCGCGCCCGCGCCGCCTGCGGCGTGGATGTTGCGCGCCATGCGGGCGGCGTCAGATCGCTTGCTCTGCCTCGGAGTGTCCGCCGTGGTGCATGCCCGACGACGAGAGCTTCGCGCATCCCCAGCTCGAGGGAACACCGAACTCGGCGACGAGCAACGGGATCCCGGCATAGTGGTGCTTGAGGTCGTAGAGCAAGCCGAGGTAGCTGTCCGGGCCCAGCTCGTCGTGATAGCTCTGGTACGCGGGGTCGCGGCTCACGAACATCGGGTAGTACGGGTAGACGTGGAAGCTTGCGAACGAGCCGGTCTCCACGCCGAAGGTGTCGAGCTCCGCCAAGTCAATCGACGCCAGGTCCATCCCGCTGTCGAGAGGCTCGCTCGGGTGGGTGAGCGGGTCGAGCTCGAGCCAGCTGGAGAACGCGATCGGCCGTGAAACCCCGTAGCGCCGTTTCTCGTAGGTGAGGGCGTGGTCGATGCGAGCCGCTGCCCAGATCTCGGATGCGTTGCCTCGTGGCAGACGGACGAGCTCGCCGTCATAGCGCAGGCCGCGCCCGTGGATGTCGTCGGTCTTGATCACCTCCCGGAAGTGGATCTCGCGACCGATGATCCACCCGAGGATCCACTGCGACACGTCCCAGGTGTAGTCCCCGTAGCCCTGTCCGAAGCGGTGCTCGACGTGGAGTCGGCCGTGGACCGCGTCAATCGCCTCCTCGATGCGGCGGTCGAAGTCGTCGGTGAGGGGGTAGAGGTCCTGGCCCCCGTCGGGGTGCTCCGCCGTGAGCCACGCCCCGTGCAAGACGTAGAGAGGCTCGTTGGGGTGCGCCTGGTTGTGGTCCGCCAGCGCCTGGTAGAACCGCGGGAAGTGCAGCGTGTAGATGCGGACGACGCTGAACCCCATCTGCCGCATCTGCTCGAACCAGCGGCGATAGTCGTCGTAGCGCGGCGCCAGGTCGCCCGGCTGCGTCCCGGGCATCCCCACCCCGAGCGCGACGCCGCGGAGGAACACGGGCTCGTAGTGATCGCCGCGCCAGGCGTAGAACCAGTCGCCCGTGGCCACGAAGGGGCCGACGTCGTGGTCCGGGATGCGCAGCGGGGGGCGCGGGTGCGTGTGCCCGGCGGGGAGCTGGCTGCGCCGGGGGTCGACCCCGCATCCCGCGATGATCAGCGCCAGCAGGGTGGCCACCGCAGTTGCCACACGACGGCCGCCCATGAAGCAAATGTCATGGGTGGGCCGGTTGCGCCCACGGTCGAGAGTCCGCGGGAACCTTCGTCGATCGCGGGGCATCCGTTGAATTCCTTGGAAAAACGCCACTCACGCCGTCCCGGCGGGGGCCCCGTGGACCCTCCCAGAGTGGCCCGGCCGTTGCTTGTTTCGGGCCAGCGATTGACGTAGTGCGGTGGAGTCGCGAGCGGGCGCACCGCGAGCGACCACGTGCACATCGGTCGAACGCGATCCAAGAAGTTCGGCGGGCGGACGCTGGAGGAACCCTCGTGACGGCGGAGCTCTCGTGGACAAGCTGATCTGGTTCTTCACGAACGCGACCGCCGTCGACGTCCTCGCGCCCATCGCGCTCCCGATCCTGCTCGGGATCTTCCTCTACCAGTCGCACTACCCGTGGATCGTCGCGAAGTACCTCCTCAAGGCGGTGCGCGGCGACCGCCAGCCCACTCTCGCGCGCGGGAACCGGCTGCCTGGACTGGTCGTGGTTCCCTCGCTGCTGCGTCGACGCGACGAGCTCGAGGCCATCCAGCGAGCGATGGTCGCGGCGGCCTCGAACCGCTACCCGGGCACGCTGATCATCGTCGGCTCGGTGGACCGATACGAGGCGTCGCCGGCGCTATGGGCGGAGCTCTGCGAATGGGCCGGCCAACGGCGACACGCCGATGCCCACTTCGTCGTCACCGGCACGCCCACCCGCAACGGGAAGGCCTTTGCGGTCGACCACGCGGTGCACGCCGTGCGGACGATGGTCGAGCGGAATCAGCTACCCGCACCCCGGATATTCTTCAATCTCGATGCGGACTGTGAGCCCTCGCGCGGAGCTTTCGAGCGGATGGTCTTCGAGCTGACCCGCCCCTCGCGGCTGACGGGGGAGCGGGGGCTCCTCGTGACGGCCCACGTGGCCATTCGACGCAAGGACTACTGGCAGGGCTGGCGGCACTTTTTCACGGTCGCGGGACAGCTCAGGGCGAGCGTCGCGCGCGAGTATCTCGTCTCGCTAGGCCTCGGCAGGCACAACAGCATCCGCGTTCTGCCGCGGGTGGCCGCTTCCGGAGCGCTCTACTGCACGTGGATCGAGGTCGTTCACTCGGCTTCGCGCTACGCGGCCTTCCTCCAGACGCTGCGCTTCCGCGATTGGCTCGCTTGGTGGCTCGGGGCGCCGCCGCCGCGCTTCTCGACGTCGAAGGTCGAGCCCAACCCCTACGCCGTTCCGGGGATGGGCGATGACACCTTCACGTCCTGGATCGCGCTCTCCGGCAAGTGGAAGGGCGATCGCCTCGACTTCGACTTTCCGCGCACGCCGGCCCACGCGCTGTGGCGCTTCCTGAAGCACTATTTCTGCCGGCCCTATCGCTACGATCCGCTCGCGAAGATCTACACGACGACGCCGACGACATTCCGCGCGCTCTTCAAGCAGCGCGTGCGCTGGAACGTCTCGCGCATCTGGACCTTGCAGCGCTTCCTCCCGTCGATGCTCTACCATCTGCAGATTGGCATTCCGTCGTTTCTCGACGTGGTGCTCGCGATCATCTTCCAGAGCGCGATCATGGCCGGCCTGCTGCTCACGCCCTTCTCGAAGGTGCCGGCGATGTGGCTCTCGATGGTTCTGCTGGTCGAGGGTGCGTACCTGATGGAGCGCATCATCTCGACCGTGATCGGTCTCGGCATCGACGGCGGACTCCGACGCGACTGGCCGAAGCTCCTCGCCCTGCCGCAGGCGGGCATCTTCCTCTTCGTCTTCAACATCGTCACCACCATCGTCGGCTTCGTCCGCCAGGTGCTCGGCTTCGGGCTGAACACGGGGTTCACGCCGGAGGAAACGCTGATTCGCGGCGGCACCACGCGCATCGCGCTCGCCTACCGCTTCAACCGCTTCATCCGGCTCTGCATCCGCTCGGTGCTCCACGGCGACGTGCCTTTCGGTCTCTTCTGGTTCGGCTGGAAGGAGACGCACTGGACGCCGAACGGCTACTCCGGTTGGACGAGCGGTAAGAAGGTTCGCGTGCCCATTGCGCCGCCCAGGCCGGTGGTGGAGCGCCCCGCCCAGCCCGAGCCGGAGCCTGTTCCCGTTCCCGTTCCCGTTCCCGTGACGGTGCGCCCGATGCGGTCGCAAATCGAGCCGACACTCGCGGTCGAGCGCGGCTACTCGCGCTCGATCCGATCGAGCGCGCGGTAGTCGAAGAGCGCGAGCCCACCAAACCGTGCGTCCTGGACGGGATGGGCGCGGAGCGTGTCGACGAGCCCATGCTCCGCGGCGTCGAGGTCGTGCGTTCGCAGCCACCGCCCCATGTGCACTTCGCCCCGGGCGTACAGGATCGGCCAAAGCTGCGCGCGCGCGCCGGCGAAGTACGAGAGGCGTCGCGCGATCGAGTGGCGTCCTGCGCGCCGTCCGAACGCATGAACGGGATCGCGGCCGTGGTAGTTGAGAAGCACGCGGTCGGCCCGTCGACCGAGCTCGGCCGCCTCCTCTCGCGTCGGATATCCCACGTACACGCCCAGCCACGGCGGGTCGTCTCGGGTCGCGCGGGCGCGTTCCATCGCGGACAGCAGCGTGTCGAGCTGTTCGAAGCACGGGCGGCGGCCGCGACGCGCTGCGCCGCACTCGCGCCAGTACTCCAGCTCCGTGACCCAGCCCACGAAGCGGGCGTCGGGATGCGCGCGCTCGAAGCGACCCACGGCGTCCAGTCGATCGATGCCCGCGATGGGCGCCACCAGGGACACATCCGTCGCCCGCGCGCGGGCGGCAAACGCCGCCAAATGAGCGGCGCCGGGCCCCGATTCTCTCGAGCAGCGTCCCGAGCCCGTAGAGCGCCAGCTCGCTCGCGCGCCACTCCGTCGCGCGCCGAAGCAGGCGAGCCTCGGCTTCCGGGTCCCCGAGGATCGCGTTCGAGTCGGCGACGTAGAGCATGCGGTGCTGCATCGGCCCTCCCGGCTGGCCGCTCGCGCTCGCCGCGAGCGTGAGCGTGCCGATGGCGAGCACCCAGGCTCGTGAAAGGTGGACAGAGCAATGGCCGGTCGCTGCGCTCCCCATGAAGTGGATGTCATACCACCGGAGTCGACGCGGGCTCACCGGGCGCAAGATTTGGACAGGGCCAAGCTTGGAGTCCCGTCCGGTCCCCAGCCCGCCTCGAAAACTGGCCCACCAGGACCACTGTTGGCAGCATGGCGCGTGCCTTGCTTAGCCCACCCCGTCGGGGGGCGTCCTACCGCGAGCGCCTGATGATGCGAACGATTCGAGCTGGGCTTCTTTTCTCCGTGCTCCTGCTCCCGGCTCTCGCCTCGGCGGCTCAGGCCCAAAGTGCGCGGTGCCGGCGCACCCACGCGCAGGCGGAATCCCGCGCCTACCTACTCATGTCGCCGTCCGTCATGGTTCAGGGCCTCCACGTTCCCAGCTTGGCGGGCGGGGGCACCTCGGGGACCGGGTCGATGGGACTGCAGAGCGTGCCCTGGCAGATTCGCGGTGGCGTCTCCTGGTCCGTGCTCGACGTGGTGCGCGGGGCCTGGCTGCTCGAGTCGGCCGACACCGAGTGCCGCCGGCAGGAGGCGCGCGAGAGCCTCGAGAACACGCTCGCGCAGGGTGCGAGCTATGGGCGTCTGCCGGCGCTCCGGGCCGAGGTCGAGTACCTCGAATCACAGCGACCGTTCGTTCGTGAGCTGCTGGTTCGAGCCGAGCAGAGGCGCGCTGAACAGCTCGCCACCGAGCAGCAGCTCGCCACCCTGCGTCTGCGCGCCTCCACCATCGAGCGTCACATCGCCGAGCGACGCGCCGAGATCGAGCGGCTCGATCAAGACGAGGTGGGCTCCCGCGAGCGACCGCTGCGCGACGACCTGGTGGAGTACGAGAGCGCGTCGGTGAGTCTCGAGCACGAGCAGTCGAACATGCGCCGGCTCGACCCCTGGCGGGTGAGCCTGCGCTTGGGGGTCGTGCCCGTGCAGCCCGTCGACTGGTTCGGCGTCCTCGAGCTCTCCTACAATCTCGGGGGCATCGCCCAGTGGTCGGCCGAGGAGTCCGCCGTCGATGCGCGCGTCGACGAGCTGCGCGAAGCGGACTATGAGATGCGCAGGCGCGTGGAGCACTTCGAGCGGACGGCACGCTCGAGCGTGCACGAGCAGACGGAGGCATTGGCCCTGCTCGCCGCGCAAATCGAGCTCGTCGAGCACCAACGCGAGTTGCTCACGCGGCTCACGGAGCAGACGGGAGAGATGCTGCACATGCTGGCGATGGTCGAGATGAACCGCATCGAGCTCGAGGCCGAGCGGCGATTTCGTGAGCGCCTGCTGGAAGGACATCGAGCCGTGGCCGGAGGCGACGATGGGAACTGAACGGGCCATCGAGGTGGAGGACGAGGCCGACGCGGGCACGCTTCCCGGGATTGGGACTCGCCTGCTCTCGCTCGGCGCGCTGCTCCTCGTCGTTAGTGGGTTCGGGTGGCTGATCCTGCAGATCGTCAGCGTGTTCGCCAATGCGTGGGTTGCGCCGATCAACCTGTCGCCAGACAACGACCATGTCATCAACTTGAACTTGCAGGTCGCGCGGCAGCTCGCGGAGGTCGAGCGCGCCGAGGCCGATGTACATCGGTTCGCGCTCGAGATGGCCTCCCTCGACGAGAGCATCACCCGCCTCTCCCAGATGAATTCGAGGTCGAACGAGGTGTTCCGCTGGGAGGCGGAGATCGAGGACAGCCACGCCGACACGGTGGCCCGGAGCGTGCGAGCGCTCACCCGGCAGCAGCGTGTGCTCGCGACCGAGCGCGAGCGGCAGGCCCAGGCGGTGCAGCGTGCGAGGACGAATCTCGAGGCGGGACTGATCGGGCGCCACGACCTCGAGAACGAGGAGCACGCGCTCGCGCAGATCGATCTGGCGATCGCGAACAACGAGCGAGCGATGCTCGAAGCGCGGATGCAGCAGCAGGTCGCGAGGCTGCAGTCCGACACCTATCGGGCCGCCGTCGATGGGAGCGCGCCTCCTTCGGTCATCGGCGGGCAGATGCCGACGGTCGCCCAACGCCAGGACTCGGCCATCCGTCTGCAGCTCGAGATCACCCGCATGCAGGCGGAGCGGCGGGGGCTCCAGGACATGCACGACACGGGGGTTCGCAACCTGACCCGGCTCCGCGAGGCGCTCGACCAGCTTCGCGAGCGCCCTCTCTACCGGGCCACCCAAGAGAGCTTGGACGTGGGGTTCATCCCTTACGAACAGCTCGATGGTGTCCATCCCGGTGCTGAGGTCGTCCAGTGCACGTTCTGGATCTTTGCGTGTCACCAGGTGGGTCACGTAACGGAGGTGCTGCCGGGTGAGGTAGTCACCCAGGACCCTTGGGGAGAGCTGGCGCGCGGTCGCTACGCTGTCCTCCACCTCGATGATCCGCTGGCGGTTCAAGAGCGAATACTTCGCGTGCGCTGAGTTCCAGCCTCCTTCAACGCGCCTTTCTGCCGCGTTGCCGGCAGCGGGGGCACACGAGTTGTGGCTCTTGGCGACGTCGACGCGCCTGAGCAACCCAATGCATCACCGCTTGCGATCTGGGCGGGTTCCTGGGGCGAGAAGGCGCTCGCACGGGCGCTGAGACACGAGGGCTACCGACCGTCGAAACGTCTGCGGGAGCTCGAGCGTCACGCTCTATCGTCGAACTGGGTGTGACGGGTGGATCGGAAATCCTCCCCAGGGGACTAACGACAGGTACATGGTCGAGGCGGTCTCCGCGCAGGGTGCGGCGCCGCCCTCCTCGAAGGGGGAGGGGCGTCGACCTCGCCGTCCGCGGAGCTTGCGCACCCTCGCGCTCGCCAGCGTTTCGGGCGCGGTCCTGCTGATCGCGTCGGTGACCACGCTCTTGGTCGCCAGCACGGCGGCGCTGGTGACGTCGGTGCGCGCGCTGGCCAGCGACGGTCGGTCGCTCGAGTCCATCGAGCGCGGGCAGGGGGAGCTGCTCCGCTACGTGCGGGCCGCGAACCTCCGCGCGACGGGCATCGAGCCGAAGACGCCGAACGAGGTCGACTCGGTGCGCAGAGCGCTGCGGGCGGAGCTTCGCGCCACCCTCGATCTCGCCGACGCGCCCGACGAGCGGGAGGAGATCCTCGAGCTCACCGAACAGGTCGAGTCCTACATCGACGAGCGGGAGGCGCGGCAGGCCAGAGGGGAGCCGCTGCCGCAGATCCTGGCCGAGACCCGGCTGGAGCTGGACCTGATCCTGGGGACGTTCCGCGCGCTCTCCCACGTCTACGATTACGATCTGAGGGGCTCCGAGTCCCGGGCTCGGAGCGTGGCGGTCATCGCGTATGTGTCCGCGGCCGCCGTCATCCTGTTGGTGCTGGCGGGGGTGCTCTCGGCGGGCGTCGTGTTCCGCGCGCAGATGATGCGGCCGCTCCGCGGCATCGTGCAGGCCATCGACCGCTTTCGCTCCGGCGAGCCGGGGACGCACGCGCCCGAGGAGGGGCCGGACGAGCTCCGGCGCATCGTGCACTTGCTCAACGAGGCGACCGAGGCGCTGGCCGCTCAGAGGAAGATGCAGCTGGCCTTTCTCGGCGGTGTCGCCCACGATCTGAGGAACCCGCTGGCGGGACTGAAGATGGCGGTCGACGCGCTGCGGGCCTCCGATCCGTTGCTGGCTACCCGTCCCGGCTCGGCGCGCACCTTCGCCCTGCTCGAGCGTCAGATCGATAGGCTCACTCGGATGGTGGGCGACCTGCTCGACGCCTCTCGCATCGAGGCGGGCGAGCTGGAGCTGTCCAAGACGGCGCTCGATCTGCGCGACACCGCGCGCGAGGTGGTGCAGCTCTACGAGCACGTGTCACCGAAGCACCGGCTGGTGTTGCGCACGCCGGACGACGCGGTCGCGGCGCAAGCCGATCCGGGACGGCTCGACCAGGTCGTCGGAAACCTGGTCAGCAATGCCATCAAGTACTCACCCGAGGGTGGGGAGGTGCGGGTGGAGGTGTTCCGTCGCGGGTCCGACGCCGTGCTCGCGGTCACGGACCACGGCGTGGGCATCGCGCGCGATCAGGTCGAGGCGCTCTTCGAGCCCTTCCGGCGTGGCACGAGCGCCGGAGGGATGGCGCCGGGGACGGGGCTCGGGCTCTCGGTGCTCCGCCGCATCGTCGACGCCCACGGAGGGCGGGTGGAGGTGGAGTCCAGCCCCGGTCGTGGCTCCTCCTTCCGCGTCTGTCTGCCCCTGGCGGACGCGAGTGAGAAGACGGCATGAGATTCGAAGCGCCGGGGGAGGAAGCGAGGACGAGGCCCACGCATGGCGCGCCGCGGGGCGCCACGTTCCTCCTCGCTGTGAGCAGGGGACCGGGCGCGGAGACGCACGCCGGCGCGCCGAGGAGCGTCGACGGAAACGAAAACGGGGCCCGGCCATCATCGCCGCGCCCCGTCCCCATCACCTGTCGGTGTTGGCTCGGTCTCTTACCAACGGCCGCCGCCGCCGCCGCCGCGGCCGCCACCACCGCCGCCGCGCCCACCGCGGAAGCCTCCTCCGCCGCCGCCGCCGCCGCCGCCGCCTCCGCCGCCGCGGAAGCCGCCGCCACCGCCGCCGCCGCCGCTACGGGGCGCGCGCTCGCGGGCCTCGTTCACGTTGATGGAGCGGCCGTCGAGGTCGGTCCCGTCCATCTCGGCGACGGCGTCGCCAGCCGCCTGTCCATCGGCGAACGTGACGAACCCGAACCCGCGGCTGCGACCCGTGTCACGGTCGGTCACGACCTTCGCTTCGAGGACTTCCCCGAAACGCTCGAACGCTTCACGCAATCCCTGATTCGGTCGTGCCCCAGCTGAGGCCGCCCACGAAGAGCTTCTTCGACATTGAACTGAACCGAATCTTTCTTGCGTCTGGCACGGGCAGGTGCGTCGACGCATCTGGACACTCGCACGAATCTCGCCCGTCACGTGCGATAGGAACCTAACACCCCAGAACAACTGGAGGCGGGCGAGCAACCGGGGAGTCCCGGCCGGAGGTCTCGAACATGCCCCGCCGCACGGAAAAGGGCAAGCAGGGGAAAGCCTCACCTTCGAGGAGCGCTCAGGTGACCCGCTCGAGCACGGCGCCTGCGCCGAGGCCACCCGCCGCGCAGATGCCCAAGAGGGCGGTCTCTCTGTCCCGTTCGACCAGCTCGTTGGCTATGGTGGTCACCATCCGGGCGCCCGTCGCGCCGAAGGGATGGCCGATGGCCACGGAGCCGCCGTGGACGTTCAAGCGCTCCGAATCGATCTCGCCCACCGGCTCGCTCCGGCCCAGGCGGCTCTCGGCGAAGGCGCTGCTGCGGAGCATCGAGAGCACGCTGAGCACCTGCGCCGCGAAGGCCTCGTGCATGTCGACCAGGTCGACGTCGGCGAGCTTCAGCCCGGCCCGGTCGAGCGCCTTGGGCATGGCCAGCGCCGGGCCCATCAGGAGCTGGTCGCCCGGATCGACGCCGACGTAGGCGAAGCTGCGGAAGGCGGCGAGCGGCCGGTAGCCGAGCGCCCGGGCCTTCTCCTCGCTCATCAGGAGCACCGCGGCGGCGCCGTCGGTGAGCGGGCTCGAGTTGCCGGCCGTGAGCGTGCCGTCTTTGGCGAACACCGCTCGCAGCTTGCTCAGCTTCTCCATCGAGGTGTCGGCGCGGATCAGATCGTCGGCGTGGACGCGCTCGCCGTTCGGCAGATCGACGGGCGCGATCTCGCGATCGAAGCGACCGCTCCGGACGGCGGCCGCCGCCCGGTGGTGCGAGCGCATGGCCAGCTCGTCCTGGGCCTCGCGGGAGACCTCGTTGCGGCGCGCCATCTCCTCGGCGGCCTCGCCCATCACCTGCCCGGTGGTGCGCTCGGCGATCTTGGGCCGCTGGGGCAGGATCTCGCTGATCGGCATCAGCTGCGCGAGCACGCCGAGCACGTCGGCGGGGGTGGCCTTACCGAACGCCAGCGGTGCCATCGCGTGCACGACCTTCTGGGGCAGCTTGATCTCGGCGTTGGAGGTCGAGTCGCTGCCGCCCGCGATCATGACGTCCGCGTCGCCGCGCTCGATGGCGCTGACGGCGCTGGTGATCGCCTGCAGCCCCGACGCGCAGGCGCGGGTGACCGTGAACGCTTCGACGGAGTAGGGCAGGCGCAGGTCGAGGGCGATCTCGCGGCCGACGTTCGGCGCCAGGCCGGGCAGGATCACGCCGCCCCACACGATGCCGTCGATCTCCTTGCGGTCGAGCTCGGTGCGCTCGAGGAGGCTGCCCACGGCGCTGACGCCGAGGGCGATGGTGTCGGCCTTCATGAGCTTGCCGAACGCCCGCACGAAGGGGGTGCGAACGCCGCTCACGACCACGGCTCGTCTCTCGTTGCTCATCGTCGCTCCATTCGTCCGCGGGTCAGGCGCCGATGAACGCGCCGCCGCACGCGCGGAGGATCTGTCCGGTCAGCCCCTGACTGCCGGGGCTGGCGAAAAAGGTCACCACCTCGCCGATGTCCTGGGGCTGCCCGCCCTGGCCGAGGTTGCTCAGCCGCCGGCCGACCTCGCGGATCATCACCGGGATGGCGTGGGTGAGGCGGGTCTCGATGAAGCCGGGCGCGACCGCGTTGACGGTGATCCCGCGGCTGGCCAGCTCCGGCGCGAGCTTCTCGACGTAGCCGATGATGCCGGCCTTCGACGCGGCGTAGTTGGTCTGGCCCATGTTGCCCGCGATGCCGGCCACGCTGCTCAGGCAGACGATGCGGCCTCCGTCGCGCAACACGCCGCCGCCGATCAGCGCCTCGTTGATGCGCACCACCGCCGCGAGGTTGATGTCGATGGTCTGCTTCCACTTGTCCTCGCTCATCTTGGCGAGGGTCTTGTCGCGGGTGATGCCCGCGTTGTGGATCACCACGTCGACGCCGCCGTGCTCGTCGCGGAGCGCGTTGGCGATGCGCTCGGGCGCGTCGGGCGCGCTCACGTCCTGGAGCAGGACGCTGCCGTGGATCGTGCGGGCGACCTGGCTGAGCGGTCCGTCGTCCTCGGGGCGGTCGAGGCACACGACGTGCGCGCCCTCCGCCGCCAGAAGGCGCGCCGTCTCGGCGCCGATGCCGCGCGCGGCGCCGGTGACGAGGACGGCCTTCTTCTCCAGCGGCCGCACGTAGGGAACTTCGCGGTCCGTGCCGCCGCCCTGGGCCGCGACGCTCGAGACGTGGAAGGGTTGCCCGCTGACGAACGCCGAGCGCGCCGAGAGGAGGAAGCGGAGGACGGCCGGGACGCGCGCTTCGGCGCCGCGCTCGACGTACACGATCTGTGCAGTGGCCCCGCGGCGACCGATCTCGCGCGCCAGGCTGCGGACGAATCCTTCCAACCCGCGCTGGGCCGCGGCGGCTGCCGCTGTCGAGCTGTCGCTCACCGGGCGGGCCAATACAACCACACGTCCCGAGCGCTGCACGCGGCCGACGAGAGGGTGGACGAAGTCGTAGACGCGGCCGAGCTCGGTCGGCTCGCCGATGCCGGTCCCGTCGAAGACGAGCGCGTTCGCCAAGAAGCGCTCGGGCACCGGCGCCGGCAGCGGACGAGCCGGACGACCGTAGGCCTCACCCGGCGCGAGGTAGAGCGCGGGGTCGTGGTCCTCGCCGGCCAGCCAGGGATTGGCGCCGGCGCGGGCGAGCGTCTCGGCGATCACGCCCTCCAGCTCGGGGCGCGGGCCGACGCCGACGGCCACCTGTCGATCGGCCAGAGGTCGCTCTTCCCACGGCCCCTTCGCGCGCTCGAGGCTCTGCGGCATCGGCAGCGGGAGGCCCAGCCCGCGGATCACCTTGCGGGCGTTCGGGTTCTTGCTCAGCTCCAAGAGAAAGTCGCTCATCTCGTCACCTGATTCGTCGAAATCTCGGGATCCGGATTGGGTTCGGATCCTCTCGCCCTCCCGCTGGCGGGAGGGCGTTGGGGGGAGGGTCGGTTCATAGAACGGATGCTTTGGTCAGCCCCCACCCCAGCCTTCCCCATCGAACGGGGGAGGGAGCCAGAATCAAACCGAATACGTGCCCGTCAGGTAGGCCGGGCCGCCGGGGGCGTCGCCGACCCAGAGCTCGCCTCCTCGCACGTAGAGCCCGACCTTGGCCGGCAAGACCAGCGGGCGGGTGAAGCGCACGTGGATCTCGGAGAGTGCGTCCACGTCCCCGGCGAAGAGGCCGCGATTCAGGCCCTCGATGGCGCGGGCCATGGTCCCGAAACCGTGCAGGATGGTGTTCCGGAAGCCGAACGCCCGCGCGTAGGCCGGCACCCAGTGGACGGGGTTGAAGTCGCCCGTCAGCTTCGCGAAGTCGAGGCCGGCGTCGGCGCGCAGGCGCCAAAACGCGAGCTCCTTGGCCTCGGTCGGCACGCGCGGACGCTCCTTCTTCGTACGCTTCTCGCCGTCACCGGATCCCTTTTTCAACGGCACGAAGATGTAGAGGTGAGCGACGACCGCGTTCGGCGCCGAACGTGTCGACGTGACGATGCGCTGCTCGAGGATGGCCCGGCGGCCGTCGTCGTCGATGCTCTCGAGGCGCGCGCTGACCTCGAGCGGCTCGTCGTTCGGCAGCGGCGCGTTCATCACCAGCTTGCAGCCGCCGTTCATCGCCGCGAGCATCGGATAGTCGAGCCCCTCCAGCGTCTTGCCGGTGAGCGCGAAGCCCCACTGCGGAAAGAGATGCGCCGGCACCCGCTTCTTGTAGGCGCCCGGATCCCCGCCGACGTGCCGCACGTAGTCGCGGATCAGCTCGCGGGAGCGGGGCGGGAAGGTCGCTCGCACCTCGGGCCCGGGCACCGAGGGCGCGTGCCTCGGGCTCGCCACGCCGAGCCGCTGCTTGAGCGCGCTCAGCGCCGTCTCGCCCATTCCTCTCAAGGCGGGCCCCTGCGCGAGCACGTGCTTGGTCGAGACCGTCATGGCGCTCCTCTCACTCGGCGGCCGAGGCCGTCGCTTCGTGCTCCTGGAGCGTGCCCAGCAGGCGGTCGCCGCTCGACTGGATCTGGTCGAGCATGTAGCGCGAGCGCGGCTCGGCGATCTCCAGCCAGCGCGAAAGGACATCGCGTCGCTCCGGATGGGACTTCGCCTGCTCCCACAGGAGCTCGGCCGCGGCCTCGTCGAAGAGGATGCGCGTCAGCCGCTCGGCGTGGAGCATGGCGAAGGCGAAGTCGCGCTTGGGGTTCCAGTTCTTCAGGAACGCGTCCGGCCACTCGGTGACCGGCC
Organism: uncultured Pseudomonadota bacterium; assembly: GCA_963832725.1. Lineage (GTDB taxonomy): Bacteria > Myxococcota_A > Polyangia > Polyangiales > Sandaracinaceae > JAEZBP01. Next base: position 524,913 of record CAWHVG010000001.1, on the reverse strand, counting down.
TCTCGCCGAGTCCGCGCAGCTTGTCGCCGGCGGTGCGCATCATCAGATGCTGCTGCGCGTTGAAGCTGATCACGGTGAGCCGCGCGAGGCGTCGCTCGAGCGGGTCGCGGGCGCTCAGCGCGCGCCAGCGAGCCTGGGCGCCGCGGGCCACGAACGCGCGCGGATCCTTGAGGATGCCGCCCAGCGTGTCCTTCATCGCCATCAGCGACTGGATCTGGCTGGTGCCCTCGTAGATGGGCATCACCATCGCGTCGCGGAGGAGCTTCTCGGCGCCGTACTCCCTCGTGTAGCCGACGCCGCCGTGGATCTGGACCGCGCGGCGGGTCATCTCCACGGCCTTCTCGGCGCCGAAGTACTTCAAGAGCGGCGTCACCCGCCGCGCCTTGGCCTTGTGGCCCTTCACGTCGCGCTCCATCCGGGCGCGCTCGGTCTCGCTCAGCTCGCTCTCGTACCGGAGGTGTAGCTCCAGCTTGCTCGCGACCTCTTCGTGGTAGGCGCCGTGGATGCACACCGCGCGCAGCGCCTGGACCTCGGTCCGCATCGAGTCGAGGTAATCCGCGATCATCTCGTGGCGGTCGATGGTCTTGCCCATCGAGCGGCGCTCCGCCGCGTAGCTCTCGGAAATGCGGATGGCGGCCTCGCAGAGACCGATGCACTCGAACCCGACGCCGAGCCGGGCGTTGTTCATCAGCGTCAGCATGTGGCGGAAGCCTTCGCCGCGCTCTCCGATCAAGAACGCCGGTGTGCGCTCGAAGCTGATCTGCGCCGTGACCGACGCGTGGTGACCGAGCTTCTCCTCGATGCGGTCCACCGACGCGAGGCGCACCCGCTCTCCATCGCGATCCTCGTAGGCCGGCACCAAGAACATGCTCAGCCCGCCGAGCCCGCTCATCGGATCGTCCGGATCCTTCGCCTCCTCGGTCCGCGCGATGACGAAGTGGTATTTCCCGTGACCCGACGTGATGAAGATCTTCTGCCCGGTGATGAACCAGTTTCCGTCTTCGTCTTGCTCGGCCTTGGCGCGGAGCTGGGCCATGTCGCTGCCGGCGTCGGGCTCGGTGATGTCCATGCAGCCCCACGCCTCGCCGCGGACGATCTCGCGGATGTAGTCGGCGAAGCGCGTCTCCTGGATGGTGCCGGTCAGCGGATCGATCTTCGTCGTCCCCTCGCGGATCGAGAAGATCAGCATCGCCATGGCCATCCCGCCGTGGAAGCCGTGGTGCGCCATCACGGACACGTCGGCCCGACCGAACATCTCGCTGAGCAGGAAGTAGAGCATCAGCGGACCGTTCATTCCGCCGAGCTCCCTCGGCACACAGAGGCCGTGCAGCTCCATCTCACGGATCTGATCGAAGATGCCCTGAAGGCGCTCCGGGAAGGTCGCCTCTCCGTCATCGAAGCGGACCGCCTCGCGGTCGATCTGCGCGCTGTGTGGGGCCACCTCGTCGGCGACGAACTGACCCACCAGGTCGGCGATGTCGCGGTAGAGCTCGAGCGCCTCGTTCACCGACTTCGGGCCGTCGGCGGCGCGGAAGCCGTGTTCGGTGACCTCGACCAGCTTGGTCCAGTCGATGCCCCGCTCGAAGTAGAACTGAAGGTCGTCGTTGTCCTTGAAGAAGTTGCCCATGTTCGTCCCTCGCTCGGGTCAGCCCGCTCGCGCACGGCGGCGCTCTGCGGCGCGTTCCAGACCCGCGTCGGTGTAGAGGCTCGCTCTGGCCACGCGCGTCAGCTCGCGCGTCAGCCGCTCGATGTCGGCCGTCCGGCCGTCTTCGCTCAGGAGCACCCCGAGCGTGTCGCCGGTCGCGATGCCGCCGACGATGAGGTGGATCACTTGCAGGAGGTAGGCCTCCGGGTCCGCGTCCGCGCGCAGCTCCCCGTGCTGCTGTCCCAGGGCGATGGAATCCGCGATCACGCGCATCCACGGGCGGACGGCCTCCTGCAGGCGCTGCCGCATCGCCTCGGGGCGGTCGAGCGCCTCGCGCAGCAACAGCCGCGCCCGATCCCGATCCTCCACGAAGAAGCCGACCGTCTCGGCCAAGAGGGCGTCGAAGCGATCGTCGCCCGCGGCGGCCTCGAGCAGGCGCGGCAGCGTCTCGTTCCAGTGGCTGAGGAGCTTGTCGAGCACGCTCTGGTGGAGCGCGTCCTTGGAGGGGAAGTGGTAGAGGAGCGAGGCCTTGCGGATGCCCACCGCGTCGGCGATCGCCGAGAGCGAAGTCGCTCCGTAGCCCTGCGCCGCGAAGAGGCGCGTGGCCGCCACCAGGATCTGCGTGCGGATGTCCATCGCTCGAAGCGTCTCGAGGCCGTGCAGCGTCTCGAGGCCGCCCAGGGTCTCGAGGCCGAGTCGGCTCGGAGCCCGGCATCGGGTCTCCCTACCGAACGGTCGACTGCTGTCTACCACTCGGTAGGTAGCCGCGCAAGCGACGCCGCGCGCTGCGCGGTTGCCTCCCTCGGTCCGGGGTCCGTACGCTCCGATGCACCACGGGAGTCACGATGGATTCGAACACTCTTCTCCGAGGAGCACCTGCTCTTCCGAAACAGCGTGCGGGAGTTCTTCGAGCGCGAGGTGAAGCCGGCGCAGGAAGCGTGGCGCCGGCAGGGCATGGTGGATTGCGACGCGTGGCGGAAGGCCGGGCAGGCCGGGCTGCTCTGTCCCTGGCTCGGCGAGGAGCAGGGCGGGTCGGGCGGTGACTTCCTCCACTCGGTCGTGGTGATGGAGGAAGCTGCGCGCGCCTACGAGTCCGGGTTTGCGCTCGGCCTGCACTCGGACATCGTCGTGCCCTACCTGCACTCGTTCGGGACGGACGCGCAGAAGGCGAAGTGGCTGCCGGGCTGTGCGTCGGGCGAGATCGTCACCGCCATCGCCATGACCGAGCCGGGCACGGGCTCCGATCTGGCGGCCATCCAGACCACGGCGCGTCTCGACGGCGACGCCTACGTGATCGACGGCGCCAAGACCTTCATCTCGAACGGGATCCTCTGCGATCTCTGCATCGTCGCGGCCAGGACCGGCGACGCGGGCGCCGACCCGCACCGCAGCATCTCGCTCTTCGTGGTGGAGGCCGACCGGCCGGGGTTCGTGAAGGGCAAGAAGCTCGAGAAGATGGGCATGGCCTCGCAGGACACGGCGGAGCTGGTGTTCGAGGGCTGCCGCGTGCCGCTCGAGAACCTGCTGGGCGAAGAAGGTCAGGGCTTCTTCATGCTGATGCAGAAGCTCCAGCAGGAACGCCTGGTGGTGGCCATCGGCGCCCAGGCCGGTGCCGAGCAGGTCCTGGCGGACACCATCGAGTACACGAAGGAGCGGAAGGCCTTCGGCCGCCCGATCAGCAAGTTCCAGAACACGCAGTTCAAGCTGGTCGAGTGCGCGACGGAGCTGGAGGTCGGCCGCGCGTTCCTCGATCGGCTCATCGCCGAGCACACCGCCGGCAAGTACCTCGTGAAGGAGTGCTCGATGGCCAAGCTCTGGCAGACCGAGATGGCGCAGCGCGTGGTCGACACCTGCCTGCAGTTCTTCGGCGGCTACGGCTACATGCTCGAGTATCCGGTGTCGCGTGCGTACATGGATGCCCGCGTGCAGCGGATCTACGCCGGCACCAACGAGATCATGAAGGTCATCATCGCCAAGCAGATGGGGCTGTGAGCGCGGGCCCGGCATCATCGGGCGGGGAGCGCCGAGCGGCGCATCCTCCCGGTCGTTCTGCGGGCGCGCTGCGCTACCGCGCGGTGCTCGACGCCGTGTGGCAGCTCCGCACGCCAGCGTCCTTCGAGGAGCGCCGGCCGACCGAAGCCGGCGTCTCTTACGCCCCGCCGCTCCGGCGCGGCGTCCCGCGGCGCTACGACGCCTACGTGCCGACCGACGAGCGCACCGGCGACTCCGTGGTGTTGGTGCACGGGGGAGGCTTCGTGCTCGGCTCGCGGACGATGAAGCCCATCCGCTTTCTCGCCTCGCGCCTCTCGGACGCGGGCGTGGCCGTGTGCGCGATTGACTATCGGATGATCTTCCGGGGTGGCCGCCTCGACGAAGCGCTCGACGACGTCCGGTGCGCGCTGGTCCGCTGGCGGGATCGCGCCGAGCGCGTGCACGGCCTCGACCCGGCGCGCGTGTCGCTGGTGGGGCTCTCGGCCGGCGCCACGCTCGCGATGTTGACGGCAGCGCGTGCTCGGCCCGGCGAGGTACACCGGCTCGTCTCGGTGTTCGGCCTCTACGAGCTCGACCACCTCCAAGGCCCGCTGGCGACCGTCGTGCCGAGGCTCCTCTATCGCACGCCGGACCGCCGCACCTGGAGCGCGCAGTCGCCTCGCGGTGCGACGCAGCCCGCCGTGCCCACGTTGCTCTTGCACGGCACGGCGGACGGCATCGTCCCCGTCGATCAGGCCCACCGGCTGGCGGCGCATCGCGAGCAGCTCGGGCTGCCCACCCGCCTCGTCGTCTACCCCGGCGCGCCGCACGGCTTCTTCAACACGCCATCCACCGTCGCGGACCAGGCCACGAGCGAGATCGTCGAGCACGTTCGCCCCCAGCGCTGACCGTCGCTCGCCGATCTCTCAGGCCGTCGAAGGACATCCTCGCATGAGCTCCCTCCCCGGATTCGGGGAGCGTCGGGGTGGAGGCGCGGCTCCGGGCGCCCCGCCTCTTGCAGCGGTGGGGATCCAGACGCTGCGAGCTCGCCGCCGTGAACGAACGAGCGCGCCGGCCTGCTACCCTCGGCGGCTCGTTCGGAGACGCTCGCACATGATCATCCTCGAGAAGCCGTCCTGGGTGGGCATCCTGCTCACCTGGAGGGGCAGCGCGTTACGCCGAATCGCGCTTCGCGTGGCCTTCGTCACCTCGGTCGCCGTCGTCGTCACGCTCGTGCACATCCACGTCGCCGAGCTGAAGAACGACCTGACCCCCATCCCTTTCACGCTGATCGCCGTCGCGCTCGGCATCTTCCTCGGGTTCCGGAACAACACGAGCTACGACCGCTACTGGGAAGGGCGAAAGCTCTGGGGGCGCATGGTGAACACCAGCCGCTCCCTGACCCGGCAGATCCTGACCTTGGTCGGGCCGCTGCCGGAGCCCGGCGCGGACGGTGGTCGCTGGCCCGAGCGGGTGGCGGACGAGGAGCTCGCGGCCTTCCACCGCGAGATGGTCCATCGCGTCGCGGCGTACGTGCACGCGGTGCGGTTGCACTTGCGGGACGAGCCGCCGCATGCGGAGGTCGCGCGCCTCTTGCCCGCCGGTGAAGCCGCCGCGCTCGGCGGCGAGAGCAACCCGCCGGTGGCCATCCTGCAGACGCTCGGCGACCGCGTGCGCGACGCCTGGCAGCGCGGCTGGATCCATCCGCAGCACGTGCCCGTGCTCGAAGGCAGCCTGACCGCGCTCTGCGACATCCAGGGCGGCTGCGAGCGCATCAAGAGCACGCCGATTCCCTTCTCCTACACCGCCCTCATCCACCGCATCGTGGCGCTCTACTGTTTCGCGTTGCCCTTCGGGCTGGTGAACGGGATCGGCGTCTACACGCCGGTGGTGGTCGCCATCATCAGCTACGCTTTCTTCGGCCTCGACGCCGTCGGTGACGAGATCGAGAACCCCTTCGGCGACGACCCGAACGACCTGCCGCTCTCGTCGCTGTCGACGATGATCGAGGTGAACGTGAGGCAGCGCCTCGGCGAGGAGGAGCTGCCGGCCTTGCGGGTGCCGGTGAAGGGGGTGCTCTCGTAGCGGGTCGTGCTCGGAGCGCGAGGGCCGGGCGGCGCGCGCCAGAGCTCGTCGGGGGCGATCGGATCGAGCGAGCCGTCTCGTCAGCGCGCGGCGGCGGCGTGCTCCCTCACGCGGGAGGGATCGGACGACGCGAGGCTGGCGCGGGCTCGCTCCGCCTGGGTCGCGTCGCCCCTTCGTCGAGCGAGGCGGAGTGCGTGCAGCCGACGCTCGATGGCTTCGCGCTCCAGGCGCTCGGCCAGCCGTCCCGATGTCTCCGTGTGTGCTCTCGGTTGGTGCTCTCGCGCGCCGTCTCGTAGAGTCGCGCCCGTGGGCGGGAATCGGCTATGGATCGCGTTCGCGTTCGTGGCGGTGGGGGGCGCCGTGCTTCCCGGCGCGCGGGCCTGGGAGGGCGTCCCCGACCCGGAGCACTTCACGCTCGACAACGGGTTGCGGGTGGTGCTGCAGCCGGTGCCCGGCCGGCGTCACGTGGCGGTGGCCGTGACCTATCGCGTCGGCGCCCGCGACGTGCCGGAGGGGCGCACCGGGCTCGCCCACCTCACCGAGCACCTGATGTTCGAAGGCGACTTCGACCGCGAGACGGTGTTCGGCAGGCTCGAGTCGTTCGGCGCGCTCGACGTCAACGCGGCGACGGAGCCCGACGTCACCGTCTATCACGAGACGGTGCCCTCCTCGCGCCTGGCGCAGACGCTCTGGCTCGAGGCGCAGAGGATGGCGCGCTCGCTTCCCGCGCTCGACGAGACGCGCTTTCGCGCCGCCCAACGCGTGGTCGTGCACGAAGGGCGGGAGTCCGGGCGGCACGGATCGGTGGGCCGGATCGCCGCGCTGCTCTACGACAATGTCTACCCCGAGGGGCACCCCTACCGGCGCGTGTACGAGCACGAGGAGGACGTGGAGTCGCTCGAGCTGCGTCACGTTCAGTGGTTCGTCCAGCGCTGGTACGGGCCGGACGACGCGACGCTCAGCCTCGTCGGCGGATTCGATCCGGCCGAGGTCCGCGCGCTGGTCACACGCTATTTCGGCTTCATCCGCCGCTCGGCGCCGCGCCTCGAACGGCAGACCGCGCCCCTCCGGCGCATGGACTACGAGCGGCGCATCACCTACGAGGCTCACACCCAGCACGACGAGCTCTACGTGGTGTGGCCCACCCCGGCGCTCTTCTCGCCGGACGACGCCGCGCTCGATGTGGTGGCCCAGCTCCTGACCGGCACGCTCGAGGCGCCCCTCTACACCGCCCTCCGGACCCGTGGGCTCGCCAGCTCGCTCCAGGTGCGCCAGCGGAGCGGCGAGTTGGGATCGCTCTTCGTGATCCATGCGCTGGCGGCGCGCGGGCATCACACCGGCGAGCTCTTGGAGGCAATCGACTTCACCCTCGATGCCCTGCGCTCCACGGAGCCGGACGAGGACGCGGTGCGGCGGGCACGTGAGGCGTGGGAGGGGAGCATCCTCTTCCGGACCGAGGAGCTCGATTCCGCCGCTCGGCTCCTCGGGCGCACGCGACCCGATGGACAGCCGGTCACGCTCGCGTCGGAGCAGGAGCGCTACGGCGCGGTCGCGCCGACGCGGGTGCAGGAGACCGTGCGGCGGTGGCTGCCCTCCCACCGTCGCCTGATCGTGTTCGTCGCGTCGCTCCCCCGCGCGCCCTTCGAGGGGAGGGTGCACTCGGTGCGCGATGTCCCCCCCCGGAGAGTCGATGAAGCGCGTCTTGCCCTTGGCGGCGCTGGCCGTCGCGGGATGCAACCCGCGCTTTCACGAAGCGGTGCCGGCGCCGCGGATGCCGCTCGCGGCCACGCCCGCGAACGCGCTAGGCCGTCTGCCGCCCGCAGGCGACGCGCCGCGTCCGAGCGTCGAGCCGCTGCGGACCGAGGTGCTCGAGAACGGGCTGAGCGTGTGGATCGCGCCGCGCCCGACTCCCTCCACCGCCGTCGTCTTCGTGAACCGTGCGGCCGGCTTGCGCGACGCGCGGGCGTACCGCGGCCTCACCGAGCTCATGATGAGAACGCTCCTGCGCGCCAGCGAAGGGGAGGACGGTTCCGACGAAGACGTGCTGGCGACGGACGGCTTCTCGCCGCGGGTCGCGATCGATCCCGGCGGCTCGGTCATCGAAGCGCGCTTCGCGCCCTCGCACCTCGACCGCTACCTGCCGCTCTTGTCGCGCGTGGTCCGCCGGCCCTCGTTCCGGCGCGGCGATCTCATGGAGATCCGCCGGGACCGGGAGGAGCTGGAGCGCTCGACGCGCGGGGCGTTCGGTGAGCGGGTGGCGCGCTGGCTGAACCGCGCGCTCTACGAGCCGGACGATCGCCGGAGCCGTCCCGAGTCGGGCGGGTTGCGGGGGCTGGAGCGGACGCGCCGCGAGCACCTCGTGCTGCGCTACCGGCAGACGTTCGCGCCGAACGAGTCGGCGATCATCGTGGTCGGTCCGGTCGATCCCGACGAGGTGTCGGCGGCGGCCTCCGCGGCGTTCGGCGATTGGGCGGGGCGGGCGCAGCCGGCGGTGATCGAGCCGCCTCACTATCGCGACGAGCGGGAGCGTAGGGTGCTCGTGGTCCGGGAAGAGAGCGCCCGCGGGTGGGTCGAGCTGAGGGAGCACGCGCCCGCGTTCGGAGATCCGGATCACGCGGCGTTCCTCGTCCTCGAGCGGCTCCTCGGAGGCATGTTCACCTCCCGCCTCAATCTCGCGTTGCGCGAGGAGAGGAGCGCGACCTACGGCGTGTCGGCGGCCTACCGCGCGAGCGTGGGAGAGGGGGAGCTGACCATCTCGACCCAGGTCGAGCAGGACACTCTGCTGGACGCCGTGAGCTCGGTGCTGCGCGAGCTCGAGCGGATGCGCGGCGAGCACGGTGGGATCCGCCGCTCCGAGCTGCGCCGCGCGCGCGCGCTGGCCCGGGAGGCGCGCCTGGCCGAGCTCGACACGTCGCGCGGGCTGGCCCGGGCGCTCTCCGGCGCCTTTCGTGCGGGACGTGAGCCGGCAGCGCTCTCCCGCACCGTCGACGCCATCGACGCGCTCTCGGTGGAGGAGCTCCATGCCGCGGCGCACCGCTGGATTCGCCCCGACCGCGCGCCGCTCGTGGTCATGGGGGGCTGGATGAACCTGGGTCTCCAAGTGGGTCTCGGCGGTTGGGGCAGGGTGGAGGTCATCCTGCCGCCCCGTGGCCGCAGCGAATGAGAGCCGTTCTCGTGTACCGTTTTCTAGCGACAGCGGCTGGAAAGCTGTGCATTCTCTTCCCCGTCTACGGACAAAAGAGGGAGAGCAGATGAGCGACGACAAGAAGAAGAGTCTGGAGAACGACGAGATCCTCACCGAGCGCAAGTTGGGCCGTCGCTCGACATTGGGCGTGATCGGTGCCGGCGTGCTCGGCGCTGCCGCCTTGACCACCCTCGGCGCCGCCAACGCCCCGAGCCGCGCGAAGGCGCAGACCGACAGTGACTCCGGCCCGAACGCCGACGCCGCCGGCCGTGGCAGCACCGGCCACACCGACAGCGACAGCGGCCCCAACGCGGACCGTGGCGGTCACGGCCACCGCCAGTGCAGCGACAGCGACGCGGGCCCGAACTCGGATCCCGCGGGCCGCGGCCGCAGCTGCTGAAGCGCTAGCCCTTCGTTCTTCATCGAGGCCGCCGTGCTGCACGGTGGCCTCGATTCGTTCCGTCCGCCTCCTCGCAACGTGCGGAAGCACGGGCGCGTCGGTCCGAGCACACGGCCGTCGCGCTCCGCGTTCCATCGGGCTCGGTGCCTCCACGCCCCGCTGCGCGCAGGGGCGCGGCGTCGGTGACCCGGGCCCTTCTCCTAGGGGCATCGACGAGCCCGGACTTCGTGTATCGTCCCGCCTTGGATGGACCCCGACCAACGCGACGGCGCCGAGGCGAGGAGCCGAGAGATCGCGTTCTGGCGCGCCGTCGACGAGTCGATGCTGGCCGGCCTCACCGTGGTCGGTCTCGACGGGGTGCAGGCCTACGTCAATCGCGCCTTCGCCGAGCTGGTGGGGTTCTCCCGCGAGGAGCTCGTCGGCGCCGCTCCGCCCTTCCTCTACTGGCCGCCGGAGGACCGCGCGCGCATCGAGGAGGCGTTCGCGGCCACGCTGCGCGGGGAGGCACCGCGCGAGGGCTTCGAGCTCCGCTTCTGCCGGCGAAGCGGCGAGCGCTTCGATGTACTGGTCCTGACGGCGCCCCTGACCGGCGAGGGTGGCGAGCCGATGGGCTGGGTCGGGACCGTCTTCGACATCACGGCCCGCAAGGAGGCCGAGCTCCGCGTGCGCGAGAGCGAGGGGCTCTTGCACCTGGCGCACGCGGTCGGGCGCATGGGCGCCTGGCAATGGCGGATGCGCGAGGGCGAGGTGGTGTGGTCGCCCGAGCTCGCGGGGATGCTCGGCACGGAGGCGGGGAGCCTCGCCGGGAGCCTGGAGGCGTTCGAGGCGCACATCCACCCCGACGACCGAGCTCGGGTCCACGAGGCGCTCGAGCGGGCCGCCCGCGCGCCGGACGAAGAGCTCCACGCGGAGTACCGCGCGCTGCGCGAAGACGGGAGCGTGCTCTGGTTGGAGTCCCGCGGGCGGGTCGTTCCCGACGATCCCTCCCGGATGGTCGGCGTCGCGAGCGACGTCACCGAGCGGCGGCGGCTCGAAGATCGCCGGCGCCTGCTCGCCGACGCGTCGGCGCTCCTGGCGGTCACGCTCGACCCTCAGGAGACCTTGCGCAAGACCGCGCGCCTCGCCGTCCCGCGCCTCGCCGACCTCTGCGTCGTGCACCTCTTGGACGACGCGGGCGAGCTGCGCTTGGTCGAAGTGACCCACGTCGATCCGGTGAAGGGCGCGATGGCGCGCGCCTACGAAGAGCGCTGGCCCACTCCTGCCGACGCGCCGATCGGCCCGCCGGTGGCCATTCGCGAGCGCCGCGCGCTCCTCGAGAGGCGCGTCTCGCCCGAGCACCTGGCGCGCGCCGCCCACTCGAGCGAGCACCTCGAGACCATCTCCACGCTGCTGCCCCGCTCGGCGATCGTGGTCCCGCTGGAGGCCCGCGGTCGGGTGCTCGGCGCCATCACCCTCGTCACCGACGAGTCTGGGCGCGACTACGACGAGGACGACCTGGAGCTGGCCCGCAATCTGGCCGCGCGTGCGGCGCTGGCGGTGGACAACGCGCGGCTCTTCGCGGAGGCCGAGCGCGCGCGTTTCGAGGCGGAGCGCGCGGCCCGACGTCTGAAGGTGCTCGCCGACGCGACCGACGCCATGGCCTCGGCCCTCGACGACGACGCGGCGCTCACGGCGCTCGCCGAGGTGGCCGTCGAGGACATGGCCGACTACTGCGTCACCTACGCCTACGACGACGCGGAAGGCTCCGTCCGCCGCGTCGGGCTCGCGCACCGCGACCCGGACAAGCGCCCGCTGGTGGCGCGGCTCGTCGACGTCGGCCCGCCCCGCATCACGGACGCTTTCGGTGCAGGCTTGGTCATCCGCACGGGCGAGCCGGTGGTGTTGCCCGAGATCTCCGACGCGTCGTACGTCGACTCGACGCAGGACGAGGCGCACGCGAGGGTGCTCCGCCAGCTCGCGCCCCGCTCGAATCCTCATCGTGCCGCTGGCGGCGCGCGGTCGGACGATCGGTGCGCTGGCCTTCGCCACCACCGACGACTCGGGCCGCCGCTACGGCGAGGACGATCGCGTGCTGGCGAACGAGCTGGCGAGCCGGACGGCGCTCTTGGTCGACAACGCGCGCCTCTACCGCGAGGCCCAGAACGCCATCGGGGCCCGCGACGACATGGTGGCTGCCGTCTCGCACGATCTGCGCAATCCCTTGCAGGTCATCCTCAACGCGCTCGAGGTGCGCGACCGGGCCCGGGCCGAGGATCCCGTGTTCGAGCTGATCGAGCGCGCGGCCGCGCAGATGAAGCGCTTCGTCCACGGGCTGCTGGACATCACGCGGATCGAGGCGGGGCGGCTCTCGCTGGAGCGGGCCTGGCTCGATCCGGGTGAGCTGGTGAGTGAGAGCGTGGCGTTGCTCCGGCCGCTCGCCGACGTGAAGTCGGTGCGGATGCAGCTCTCGTGCGCGGCCGGGCTGCCGGACGTGCGCGTCGACGCGGATGCAATGCGGCAGGTGCTCGGCAACCTGCTGGGCAACGCGCTCAAGTTCGTGTCCGAAGGCGGCTCGGTGCGCGCGGTGGTGGAGGCGGACGCGCGCGAGATCTCGGATCGCCATCTCGGACGACGGTCCCGGCATCCCGGCGGAGGAGCTCCCGCACCTCTTCGACCGCTTCTGGCAGGCGGAGCACGGGGGAGGCGGTGGCGCGGGGCTCGGGCTGGCGATCGCCAAAGGCATCGTGGACGCGCACGGCGGAGAGCTCCGCGTGCGGAGCGTGCGCGGCGAGGGGGCCACGTTCGAGGTCGTGCTGCCGCGCGAGCGCCCGGACCCGTAGGCGCTCTTCGGGTTCCTGGACGTGGGTGGTCGCGCCGAGAACGCCCCCGCGACCGGCTCGCGCCGGCGGCTGCTACCCTCCACGGCCATGAGAGCCCTGCGCTTCGACGGGACACCCCGCGTCGTCGACATCGAGCCGCCTGCGCCGGCGCCCGGCGAGGCGCGGATCCGCGTGCGGCGCGCCGGCATCTGCTCCACCGACCTCGAGATCTGCCGCGGCTACATGCGCTTCTCGGGCACGCTCGGCCACGAGCTCGTCGGCGAGGTGATCGAGAGCCCCGACGCGAGCTGGATCGGCCGCCGCGTCACGGGTGAGATCAACCTCGGCTGCGGCCACTGCGCGCGCTGCCTGGCCGGCCTCTCCCGCCACTGCGCCACGCGGACCGTGCTCGGCATCCTGGGCAAGGATGGCTGCTTCGCCGAGGAGCTCACGCTGCCGCTGGCGAACCTGCACGCGGTGCCGGAGGGGCTCTCGGACGAGCTGGCCGTGTTCACCGAGCCGCTCGCGGCGGCGTTCGAGATCCTGGAACAGATCGCGGTGCCGCCGAACGCGCGGGTGGCGGTGCTGGGCGACGGGAAGCTCGGCACGCTGGTGGCGCTGGTGCTCGCGCAGACGGGCGCCGAGCTGACCGTGATCGGCAAGCACGCGGACAAGCTCGCGCGCATCGCGCCGCACGTGAGCCGGACGGTCATCCACGGCGACGCGATCGACGGCGAGTTCGACATCGTGGTCGAGGCGACCGGCTCGCCGAGCGGGTTCGAGGCGGCGCGCGGGCTGCTCCGGCCCCGCGGCACCATGGTCCTCAAGAGCACCTTCCACGGCGCCCTCGAGCTCGACACCGCGCCGCTGGTCATCGACGAGATCACCCTGGTCGGCTCGCGCTGCGGACCCTTCCCGCCGGCGCTCCGCGCGCTGGCCTCCTCGCGCATCGATCCCTCACCGCTCATCGAGGCGAGCTACCCGCTCTCGGACGGCGTGCGGGCGCTCGAGCGAGCAGCCGAGCCCGGCGTGGCCAAGGTGCAGCTCGTCCCCGATGCCTGAGCCCGCCATCGCCCTCGAGGGCGTGTGCGTGCGCTTCGGCGAGGTGAAGGCGGTCGACGGCGTCTCGCTCTCGGTCGCGAAAGGCGAGCTGGTCGCCCTCGTCGGCGGATCGGGCAGCGGCAAGACCACGACGCTCAAGACGGTGAACCGCCTCATCACGCCGAGCGAAGGGGTGGTGCGGGTCGGCGGCGAGGACGTGCGCGCGCTCGCGCCCCATCTCCTGCGGCGTCGCATCGGCTACTGCTTTCAGGGCGTCGGCCTCTTCCCGCACCTCGACGTCGCGTCCAACGTCGCCGTCACGCCGCGTCTGCTCGGCTGGGACGGGGCGCGGGTGCGCGAACGGGTCGAGGCGCTCTTGGCCATGGTGGAGCTTCCTTTGGACGTCTACGGCGCGCGGATGCCGGCCGCGCTCAGCGGCGGCCAGCGCCAGCGCGTCGGCGTGGCACGCGCGCTCGCGGCCGAGCCCGAGGTGGTCCTCTTCGACGAGCCCTTCGGCGCGCTCGATCCCATCACCCGCGAGCAGCTCCAGGACGAGCTCCGCGCGCTGCGCGAGCGCTTCGATTCTGACGGGCCTCTTCGTCACCCACGACCTGGTCGAGGCCGCCCTGGTGGCCGACCGCATCGCCGTCATGCGGGACGGCCGCCTCCTGCAGATCGACCGCCCGTCCGCGCTCTTTCGCGCGCCGGCCGACGACTACGTGGCGCGCCTGGTGCAGAGCCCGCGGCGGCAGCGCGCGCTCCTCGACGCGCTCGACGAGGCCCCGTGACCCGCGGCAGGCCGCGAAGGCACGTGGAGCGGGGCTCGCAGCGTTCGGCCGACGTGTTCGACCGCGGCTCGCGCTCGGGCGCCGCGCGAGAGGAGCGCCCTTCGGTCGGCGTGACGCGGGACGTGCCGTGACCGATTCTCGGCCATGTCGTCTCGCTCGCCCTCGCGCACCTTCGGCTCAGCCTGTGGGCGCTGATGCTGGGCGCGGCCATCAGCCTGCCGCTCGGCATCGCCGCCTCGCGCCGGCCGCTGCTGGAGCGCGCCGTCCTCGGCGTGGCCAGCGTCATCCAGACCATCCCCGGCCTGGCGCTCTTGGCGGTGATGGTGCCTGCCTTGGCGGCGCTCGCGGCGTGGGGCCTGGACGTGCCGAGCATCGGCGCGCTGCCCGCCGTGCTGGGGCTGACCCTCTACAGCCTCCTGCCGCTCTTGCGAAACACCGTGGTCGGCCTGCGCGAGGTCGACCCGGCCGTGCGGGAAGCGGCCCTCGGCGTGGGCATGACCGATGGGCAGATGCTTCGTCAGGTCGAGCTCCCGCTGGCGATGCCGGTGATCGTGGCCGGGCTGCGGACGGCGACCGTGTGGACCGTCGGGATGGCCACCCTGGCCACGCCGGTCGGCGCGTCGAGCCTGGGCAACCTCATCTTCGCCGGTCTGCAGACCCGCGACGACGGCGCCGTGCTGATCGGTTGCTTTGCCGCGGCCGTGCTGGCGCTCTCTCTCGACGGCATCATCCGCCTGGCCGAGCGCGGCGCGCGCGAGCGGCGGCGAGCGCTCTTCGTGCCCGCGTCAATCGTTCTTGGCGCGCTGTGTCTCTACGCCGCGATCGCTCCACTCTTTTCCGCGAGCGCGAGCGAGCCCGAGATTCGCATCGGGGCCAAGCCCTTCACCGAACAGTACGTCCTGGCGGCCATTCTGAAGGACGAAGTCGAGCGGGCGCACGGCGGCGAAGCGCGGGTCTTGCGCTCGCTGGGATCGAACGTCGCGTTCGACGCCCTCGAGGCAGGCGACCTCGACCTCTACGTCGAGTACACCGGGACCGTGTGGACCTCGATGATGGGCCACGACGAGCCGCCCCCGGACCGGCGGGCGCTGAACGCCGCCGTCGACGCGTGGTTGGCAGAGCAGGGCGTCGTCCTCGTGGCGCGGCTCGGATTCGAGAACGCCTACGCCCTGGCGGTGCGCGCTCCCTCGGCGGGCGGCCCCGCCGTCGACACCATCTCCGCATTGAGCGCGCGGGCGCCGAGCCTCGTGATGGCCGGCGACTACGAGCTCTTCCGCCGTGGCGAATGGCGCAGCCTGGTCGATCGCTACGACCTCTCCTTTCGCGAGCGGCGGACCATGGATCCCACGCTCCTCTACGAAGCGCTCTCGAGCGGCGAGGTCGACGTCATCGGCGCCTACACCACCGACGGCCGCATCGCCGCCTACCACCTTCGCGTCCTGCGCGACGATGGCGGCGCCATCCCACCCTACGACGCCGTCGTCCTGGCCAGCCGTGCCTTCGCCGCGCGCGAAGCGCGGGTGATCGAGGCGCTACGCCGCCTCGAAGGCGCCATCGACGACGACGCCATGCGCGCGATGAACCGCGCCGTGGATGTGGAGGGGAGCTCCCCGGATCGAGTCGCGCGCCGCTGGCTGGATGATCGCCATTGATGTGACGTCGGTGCGGGGGCAGCACTCGGTCGAGGCGGTCGTGACGACCGACTCGGGGGCGACGCAAACGTACACGGTGGTGATCCGACCGTGAACGAACGGGGTCGGAGCCACCCCGGCGGATGGCGACGACGTCATGCGCGAGGCGACCGCCCTTCGGGAGGCCAGTCAGTCCCGTGCGGTCCGCGCCCTCGGAGTGGCATGGCGTGGCGCCGTCCGAGTGGGCGCGTGTGGGGGGATGCGAGATTCCACGAAGGCGGCTACGCTCGAAGCCGTGCGCGCACCGGTCGACGCCGAGCGCCTCCAGCGCTTCATGCGCGAGCTGGGCCGCCGGGTTCGCGGGCCGGGCCGCGTCTACCTGACGGGTGGGGCGACCGCGGTCTTGCACGGGTGGCGGTCCAGCACCGTCGACGTCGACATCAAGCTGGAACCGGAGCCACCCGGCGCGTTCGAGGCGATCGCGACCCTCAAGAACGAGCTCGACATCAACGTGGAGCTCGCCTCACCCGATCAGTTTCTCCCCGCGCCGACCGATTGGGCCGGGCGCAGCTCTTTCATCGCGAGCTTCGGGCAGATCGAGTTTCGGCACTTCGACTACCGTGCGCAAGCGCTGTCGAAGATCGCCCGCGGTCACGGGCGAGACCTCGCCGACGCCGAGGCGATGATCGAGCGCGGGCTGGTATCGAAAGAGGAGCTCGGGAGAGCGCTCGACGAGATTGACGATTGGCTGGTTCGCTATCCCGCGTTGGACGCGGACGCATTCCGGCGTCGCGCGCGTGCCTTCCTCGGAGACGACGATGACTGAGCCCGATCCGCTCACCGGGCTCCCTGGCGCCGACTGGGTTCGGCGCGGCCTAGACGATGCGCGCGCCGGACGCTGGACCTCCGAAGCGCTCGCAGTGGCGGTCGCGCCGGCGCGACTGCGCGCGCTAGGCCTCGAGGTGCCAGACGCGCTCCCCGACGACCCCGAGCTCGCGCTCTACCGGCGGCTCTCGGAGGACGGCGTCGACGACCCCTACGGACGCTACAACGCGCTCCTCCGGGAGCTCGACAGCTTTCTCGAGGCCCTCGAGGGCCGACGTCGTCGCGAGCGGGCTGCGTAGCGAACGTAGGTCGTGATGACCCTGCGACGACTGCGGGCGGCGCGCGTGCTCGCTGGGAAGTCGATCTCGGCGATGTCACCGACACGCTGAGGTTCAGCTGGAGGGGCGCGCCCCGCTCGACTCGCTCGAGCGCGAGGCGGAGAAGACGCTGGTCGCGCGCGACGACGCGACCGCGCACTGGAGGAGCGTCCTCACCTTCACGGGCAGCTTCGTCGAGGGCCTCGCGCGGGTAGCAGGCGAGGACGCGATCGCCGACGACGTCCGCCTCACGCGCGGAGGCTTCCGTCGCGCTCACCACCTCTGTCGTGCCTGCTCGAGCGCGCTGGACCGCTGGCGGCGGCGCAGGAGGCGCATCAGGGGGCACAGATCGGTTGACGGATTGGCCCGGTGCTCTAAGGCCTTCTCCATGACCGAAGAGAACGTGCAGATCCGCCTCGCGTCGCGGCCCGAGGGCGCCCCGTCCGCGAAGAACTTCGACGTGGAGCGAGGGCCCAAGCCTTCGCCCGGCGACGGCCAGGTCCGGGTGCGGACCCGCTATCTCTCGCTCGACCCCTACATGCGCGGGCGGATGAGCGACGCGCCGTCCTACGCGCCACCGGTCCCGGTAGGCGGCGTGATGGTCGGCGGGACGGTCGGCGTGGTCGAGGAGAGCCGACACCCGGACTTCGCGGAGGGCGACCGGGTGCTGGCCATGGGAGGCTGGCAGCGCTTCTCGATCGTTGGCGGCTCCGACCTTCGCAAGCTCGAGCTCCCGGACGCGCAGCTCTCGTTGGCGCTCGGTGCCCTCGGGATGCCCGGCTTCACCGCCTGGTGGGGCCTCGAGCACATCGGCCAGCCGAAAGCGGGCGAGACCCTCGTCGTCGCGGCGGCGACCGGGCCGGTCGGCTCGATGGTGGGCCAGCTCGCCAAGCGCGCCGGGGCGCGCGCGGTGGCGGTCGCAGGTGGGCCCGACAAGTGCCGCGTCGCCACCGAGGAGCTCGGCTTCGACGCCAGCGTCGACCACCGGGCCGCCGACTTCGCCGAGCAGCTCGCCGCGGCGTGCCCGGAGGGGATTGACGTCTACTTCGAGAACGTGGGCGGCGAGGTCCTCGAGGCGGTGATGCCGCTCTTGAACGAACACGCGCGCATCCCGCTGTGCGGGCTGGTCGCGCACTACAACGCCACCTCTCTCCCGGAGGGACCGGACCGGACGCCTCTGCTCCTCGGCCTCGTGCTCCGCAAGAAGATCCGCTTGCAGGGGTTCATCATCGCCGACCACTTCGCCGAGCTCGGCACCTTCGCAGGCGAGGTCGCGCCGGCCGTGCTGAAGGGCGAGATTACCATCCGAGAGGACGTGGTCGAAGGCCTCGAGAACGCCCCCGGCGCGTTCATCGGCATGCTCACCGGGAAGAACTTCGGCAAGCTCGTGGTGCACGTCGGCGACTGAGCCATCCAGCCGTCAGCGATACAGCGCCGTCCTCGGAGCGAGCGAGCAGCGGCGGTCATCAACAGAGCGCCGTCCTCTGGCGGAGCGAGCGAGCCGCACTCGGGTCGCCGGCGTGGGAGCCGACGTTCTCGCGGAGCGAGCGAGCAGTGTCCAGCCGGCAGCAATGTCGTCGTGTGCGCGGAACGCGCACGCGACGTCATCCGAACCGAAGCCCACCCCTGCCGACCATGAGTCCCCCCGAGTAGGCGGGCCGTGGGGGCTCGACGCCGACGACTCGGGGTGGCTCACGAGCCGCGCCGCGTGCCGAACGTTCTGTCGTTCGAACGTTCGGTGCGTGGTGCGTTTGAGCCGGGGCCCTGCCGGAGGAGGCGGCGAGCCCCCACGGCGCGCCGGCCGTGCTGATCGACAGCGACGCGCCTGCGCCCTGAGCGCCGAGAGCTAGCGAGAACCGAGCATCGCGGCCAGCGCAACCAGCCAAGCGCCCTGAGCCGAATCCGTAGAGATCCCAGAAGGCGAGAGCACATCGCCCAGCGAAGTCGACAGCGACCCGGCCTGAGAAGCCACCACCTCGTGCAACGCCGCCAACGCCGACGAGACGCCGGTCCGCGCCTGCCAGTCCCGAGTCGCCGAAGCGAGCCCCGGATCCGAAGCGAACGGCGCCTCCGCGAGCCTGCCCCGGCCCGAGCGCATTGATCGCAGCGAGACGTGCTCCACCCGCTCCTTGTAGGGCAGCGCCCGCAGCGTCTCCGGCGCGATCGGCGCGCCGAGGTAGTAGTCCTGCTGCCCCATCCCGAACGGAAGCTCCAGCCGCTCCGCGAGCGGCTCGCGCGGAAGCCCGCCCACGAAGCGCGTCGGCACGATTGGCGCCCCGAGCTCGAGCGCCATGTCCACGAACACGCCGCTCATCTTGGTGATGGGCTGCGCGCAGCTGAGCGCGCGTGTGCCCTCCACGTGGATGGTCACGTTCTTCCCGCCGCCCTGCATCATCTGGCCGAGCTCGCCGAGGATGCGCGGCAGCGACGCGGGATCGGAGCGGTCGAAGTAGGCGATGACCTTCGGGTCGATGACGCCGGGATACGCGAAGAGGTGCTCGATCAGCTTGCCGAGCCAGGTGTTCCGATGCTCGGTCTTGGCCAGGGTCAGCGTGGTGCAGCCGTGGAGCGCCGAGACGGTGATGCCGAAGAGAAGCGACTCGATGCCGACCTGGTGGTTGCCCAAGAAGAGCGCGCTCCGGCCGCGGATGGAGGCGAACGCCTCCGGGTCGACCAGCCGCACCCGCCGCACGAAGCGCTCGATGGCCAGCAACGCCAGCTCTTCGCCGGGCCACGCGCCGACGCCGAATCGTTCCCGCCAGAACGCGCGGACGCTCGAGAGATCCAACGCCGGCGGCGCCGCGTCGCGGACGACGATGCCGGTCTCGTCCCGCTCGACCGTGAAGCGATGCCGGTTGAGCGGCTCGTGGGCGCTGAACGCCGTGTCGCCCTCGACGGTGATGCGGCTCGGGTGGGTGTCCGTCGCCTGGCCGACGTGGTCGCGGACGGCGACCTCGAGCGCGAGGTCATGGCCGGCGGGGATGCCGTAGACCTTCTCGATGGTGCCGGGGAGCCAGTTGCTGGCGGCCAGATCCCGCAGGTCGAGCCGGCTGTCGCCGTCGCCGGTCGGTCGCGCCAAGGCCACGCCGGGGACGGCCTGCCGGTCGCGCAAGAACGCCTGGCGCGCCAGCGGCGCGGCCTCGCCGATGGGGCCCTTCGGGAGCAGCACCTCGACCAGCTCGATCTCGGCCCACACGCGGCCTTGGTGCTCGAGCTGGAGCGCTACCCTCGCGTGCCCGTCGAAGCCGGCGAAGCGCGCCTCGCAGCGGACCTCACCCTCGGTCGGCGGCGGGCCGTGGAAGGTCGCGCGCTCGATCCGGTAGGGGTAGGCGGCGCGGCCGGGCGGCACGTCTCGGCACCAGCGCTCCATCGCGTCGTGCGGGACGCCGTGGGTGGCGGCGTCGAGCAAGAGCGGGTGCACGCGGCCGAGCGGCGCGTCGCGGAGCGCGGCGTCGAGCCGGGCGCTGGAGCCGCTCGCGCCCATGGTCAGCGAGGAGAGGCGCTGGAACGCGGGGCCGTGGAAGAGCTGGCCGCTCGCATAGGGGGAGGGCACTTCGCGGGCGTCGGCCAGCGGCGCGAGCGGCGCGGGCGGGGCGTCGTAGTCGCCGACCCGAACCTGGGCGCTGGCGGCGGGCTCGAAGCGGGAGAGCCGCGCGTCGCGCGCCTCGCGGAAGACCTCGAGCGTGGCGTTCCAGATGGCGGGATCGGCGCTCGGTTCGGCCACCGCGCGGATGCGGGCCGGGCCGGTGGCGGTGGTGATCCAGCGCTGGATCTGCATCCCGCGGACCTCCACCGGTTGCCGGCCGCTAGCGCGCCCTGCGGCGTCGGCCAGTCGGTCGAGCATCGACATCGCAGGCAGGGCCGGGATGACCCAGGTCGGGCAGTGGTCGGCCAGCCACGTGTCCCGTGAAGGATTCGAGCGTCTCTTCGCGCTCGCCATGATCCGGGCGCGGGCCCTCGTCGCCGCCCTCGACGATGCGCATGGCGAGGCCCTTGGCGTCGTAGATGCGCTTTCCGTCGACCCAGAGCGACGCGTCGGCCACCGCGAAGACGCCACGCTCGTCCTGGCCGGTCTCGGTGACCTCCAGGGTGCAGCCGATCACGCCGTTCTTCGGTACGACCTGGCCCCGGTACTTCCAGACCAGCGGGCGGTCGATGGCGATGGGCTCGAAGCGCGGCGCCTTCAGCCCTTCGTGCATTCCGGTCTTCAGCATGAAGGTCTGAAGGAGCTGGCACATCGCTTCGACGCCGAGCGAGCCGGGCTGCACGGGGTCCTGGAAGAAATGCGCTTTGAAGAACCACTCGGTCGGGTCGACGTCCTTCTCCGCCCGCAGCGCGCCTAGCCCCTTTGCGCCGCCCTCGGGATCGAAGTGGACCACGCGGTCGAGCATGAGCAGGAAGGACGAGGCCAGCCGCGCCGGGCCGGCGCAGAGCGCGTCGGGACGGGCGCACAGATCGATCGCGGTCTCGCCGCCGGCTTGCGAGAGCGCGCGCTGCGCGTCGGTGGTCGGCAGCCCCGGCTGATCCTCGAACGCGGCCTTCGGGAAGAAACCGAAGACGGTGTCGAGGCTGTAGGCGAGGGTTCCGTCGGCCAGCTCGCTCCGCACGTCGAAGGCGACGATGATCATCGTGCCGCTCTTGCTGTACGACTTGAGCTTCGCACGCGTGCGGAGCAGGCCGCTGTCCGGCCGCACCTCGGCGTGCACGGTGCCCGTGCCGTCCAGGTTGCGGAAGAGGAGGTCCTCCTCGCTGGTCAGCGCGCAGCCGACGTAGCTCGCCAGCCAGCCGCAGGGCTGCAGCGCGGCCTCCATCAGCACGGCCATGGGCATGGTGGCCGCGCCGTTCTCCGTGAAGTACCAGGCGTCCTTCGGCACGTCGTACTCGACGACGACTTCGGCGCCGGCCTTCGGCTCGCCCATGGGGCCGCGCACGTCGGTGACGCGCGACATGAAGTGGTAGGGCGGGCCCGGCAGGCGGGCGACGCGGCGGGTGCCGTCGAAGCGCTCGTAGATGGGGCCGAAGGCGGTGGAGGGGCGGCCCCAGGCGCAGGCCAGGAGCGACTCGTAGTCGAAGGGGAAGCCCTCGCTCGGTCCGTTCGGCGCGCGCGCCACGGGCTTCCGCGGATCGGCCTGCGGCAGCGAGGGCGGCTCGCTCCCCGGCTCGGGCGCCAGCGCGTCGCCGGACACCAGCCGCGGGTGCGAGGAGACGGGCCAGTCGGGCACCAGCCGGAGGCCCATCCGGCGGGCGTGGAACGCGCCGAGGCCGTCGACGGTGCAGAGGAGATCGGCGTAGAGCATCGGGATGGGGCCGTCGTGGACCTCCTCCACGAAGATCTCGTAGACCAGCTCCTTGGACTCCGGGACGACCTGCCCGCGGCAGAGCAGCTTGTAGGTCTCGTCTTCGATCGGCTCGAAGCGCCAGCCGTCGCGGTCGACGGTCACGCCCATGGCGGCCAGGTAGAACGCCATCGCCTGCAGGCAGCCCTCGAACATCAGCGTGCCCGGCATGCAGGGGTCGTTGAGGAAGTGGCCGGGGAAGAACCAGTCGTCCGGTGAGATGTCGCGCGTCGCGCGCAGGTAGCCGCGCTTCCAGGGGCCGCCGCCCGGCTCGAACGCGTCGACGCGATCGAAGAAGAGCATGCGGCCGCCGGCGATGCGCGGCGTGCGGACGTGGGCCAGGGCGGGGGCGAACGCGGGGCCGAAGCAGGCCGCCGGATCGCCGGCCGCGAACGCCTCGAGGTGGGCGCGGGTGAAGCGCTGGCGCTCGACCGGCAGGCGCGGCGGGTCGACGCGCGCGTCCTCCACGATGTCCTGCGTCTCGGGCTTCCACAGGATGCCCGCCGAGTCGTCGAGCTCCTCGCGGGTGAAGAACCCGGCCTGACCGTTGCGCACGGTGATGACCGGCTCGCCGGTGCCGGCGACGCGGCAGTCGTAGTGGAAGAAGAAGAGGCGGACGTCGCCCTGGCGGGCGTGGCCGTCGATGTGGATGTCGTAGCGGATGGTCTCGCCGGGCCGCGGCGGGCTGCGGTGGTAGGTCAGCTCGCAGCCGAGCAGGCGGTAGACGCGCGCCCCCTGGTTCAGGAAGTCGGCGCCCATGTACGAGATCAGGAAGAGGTCGGCCTGGCCGGACTCGATGAGGATGCCGCCCGGCATGCGGCCCTCGTGCAGGTACCAGGAGTCCCAGGTGACGTCGGTCTCGGTCCAGACCGTCCCCTTGCCGTGCTCGCCGGGCGTGGCGTCGATGCCGACGACGCGGTCGGCCAGGAGCATCGGCTCCATCGGCATGCGGACCTGGATGGCGTGGTGATCCTGCTGCGCGAAGAGCGGACCGAAGATCTCCGAGATGCGGCCGCCGGCGTGGATCTTCAGGGCCTCGCGATCGAAAGTCGGGCCGACGGGCGCCGGCGCCGGGTTCGGCTTCAGGCCGCGCGAGCGGGCGCTCTCGTTCTTGGTCTGCGCCTTGGCCTTGGCGCGAGCTGCTGCCTCGGTGCGCGCGTCGGCCTCCGCCTTGGCCTGCACGTCGACGGCTTGCGCGTGACCTGCCGCGCTCGTCGGCGCCATCCGATTCGCGACTCCGGCGGGAACGGCGGCGTGCGTCGAAGCCGAGCGGTGCGCGTCGGTCCGCGCGCTAGGAACCGAGACCTGCGGCTGCGCGGTGACTGCCGTCGACTGCGCCGTCGTCGCGGAAGCGCCGTCCGCCGTATCGGCCCTCGGGCTCGCCGCGGGTGCGCTCTCGGCTGCGGCCAGCGCATCGGCGAGGGAGCGAGGCGCGGCGGTGGCCGGTGCCGGCTGCGTGGGCATCGGTAGCGCAGGCGCCGGCAGCACCGTGCGCGTCGGGGCCGAGGTCTGCACACCGAGGAGGGTGTCGAGCGCGCGCTGCCGCATGGCCAGGAACTGCTCGTGGAGAGCGGTCTGCTGGGCCAGGAAGTCTTTGTGGAGGGCGCCGAGCAGGCGCTGGTGCTCGGCCGCGCGCGCCAGCACCTCTCTGTGGGCCCGCTCGCCCGGCGAGAGCATGCTCGGATCGATTCCGGTCGCCGCGCCTCCGGTCGCGCTCGCGCTGCGATGCGCGCCGCTCGCGACGACGCCAGCGTTGGCCTGGCGGATGCTGCTCGGCGCGTGGCTCGGGACCGTCGCAACCGAGGCTGCCCGGCTCACGCTGCTCCGCGCGCTCGGCGCAGGCGCTGCGCCGTGGATCTGCGCTTGGACAGTGCTCGTCGTGACCGGCACCAGCGCCGGGGCGGGCTCCATTCGCTGCGGGCTGACGCCGCCGGACCGACTCGATTGCATCGCGTTCTCTCTCGTTCGTTCCGGCGCGTTCACGCGCGGCGGCGCGGGGTGCGCGGGCAGTCTCAGCACGGGCCCGTCGATGGGCGTCGATGCGCCGATGGGCCGCGGCGCGACTCCGGCGGCGGCCCGGAGACGGACGCTCGCGCGCTCGCCTTCGAGCACGTTCACGGCCACCTCGAGGCGGCGCTCGGCCCATGTCTCGGCCGCGTCGCGCGGCGCCAGCGCGGGACGTACACCGTGGTCGATCGAGAGCGCGCCCGCCGCGACGTGCAAGAGCCCCCACGCCGCGTGCGATCGGCCGAAGAGCGGCGCCAGCGAGGTGCCTTCGTCGCCGAGACGAAGCGAGGGCTCCGCGTCCTCGTCGAACACGGCCATCACCCGCGCGCCGGCCTTCTGGGCGTCGGCTTCGCGCATGACGACCAGCACGACCGCGGCGTCGCCGGTCGGGCCGCTCTCGCCGAGCACCGCGCGGGCCGCGCGCTCGTGCACCGGCTCCGCGCTGAGGTCGACCGCGCCGACGTACGCGAGATCGATCTCGCCGCGCAGAAGTGCCCGCCGAGCCACCTCGAGCGCGACCAGCCCCGACGCCTCTTCCGCGCTCACCGTGAAGCTCGGTCCTGCCGCGTCGAGCTGCCCGTTCAAGCGGTTGGCGGGGATGTTCGGCATGGTGCCGACCACCGTCGCCGCCTGGAGCGCAGGCGCGATTCCGTCCCGCGCTGCGGCCAGCTCGTCCTCGCTCCAGCCGAGCGCGTCGGCCTGCTCGGCGAGCCGCCAGCGCGCACCCCAGCGCGCCACCTCGGGGTCGCAGCCCATCCCCACGATGGCCGCGGCCCGCTCGCTCGGCACGCTCGGCGCCAGCGCGGCCGCGTCCCGGGCCGCCGCGAGGAGCAACGTCTGCTGAGCGATGGTCTGCTGAAGGTCGTTGGGCGGGAAGCGGAGGCCTCGCATCGCCAGCTCGACCTCGCGCGCCCGCGCCGACTTCGTTCCGTCGGCATGGCTCATCACCTGCGAGCGTCCGAGGGCGAGCGCGGAGGCCAGCGCGGCCGCGTCCGAGAGCTCCGCGACCTTGGCGCCCACGGCCACGACGGCGATCCGGTCGCGTTCGGTGACGGGCGCGTGCTCGATGCGCTGCCCGCGCCACTCCTCCACCACCAGGTGGGCGTCGTTCCCGCCGAAGCCGAACGCGCTCAACCCCGCTCGCCGCGGGCGCCCGCCTCGCGGCCACGGGGCTCGTTCGCGCAGCACCGAGAACGGTGCGCCGGCGAGGGCGTCCGAGAGCCAATCGAGGTGCGGCGTCGGCGGCTTCTCGCCGTGCTCCATCGCCGAGAGGAGCTTCATCAGTCCCGCCGCGCCGGCGACCGTCACCAGGTGCCCCAGGTTGGCCTTGAGCGAGCCGATCGCGACATCGTTCGCGCCCTCGAGCGCGCGTCGCATGCTCCCAATCTCGGTCGCGTCGCCGACCTGCGTCCCGGTGGCGTGGCACTCCACGAAGTCGATGTCGCGGGCCGGATCGAGCCCCGCCTGCGCGTAGGCCGCTCGGATGGCGCGGACCTGTCCGTCCTCGTTCGGCGCCAAGAGCCCGCGGCCGCGGCCGTCGTTCGAGAGACCCACACCGCGGATGACCCCGAGGATGCGCTCTCCCTCGGCCAGCGCGTCCTCGAGCCGTCGCAGCACCACCACGCCGCAGCCTTCGCCGGGCACGAGGCCATCGGCGTCCGCGTGGAAGGGTCGGCTCCGGCCCGACTTGCTCATCGCGGACAGGGCACAGAAGCCGACGTGGATGAAGAGATCGTCGGCGCGGTTGACGGCGCCGGCGAGCATGGTGTCGGCGCGGCCTTCGTGAAGCGCGTCGCAGGCGAGCGCGATCGCGTAGAGCGACGAGGCACAGGCGGCGTCGAGCGCGAAGCGGGTGCCGCCCACGCCGAGCGCGCGGGAGAGGAGCTGCACCGGGAGCCCGCTGGTGAAGCGGTTGTTCGCGTCGGCCGTCTCGGGCGCGAAGGGCGTCCCCTCCAGCCACACGCCGGCGGCGTAGCGGGCCATCGACGCGGTGGGGAAGGAGAGGTTGCCGAGGATGGCGCCGGTGCGCGTCGGATCGCCCTTGGCCCGGCCGGCCTCCAGCCGTCCCGCGTCCGAGAGCGCTTCCCGCGACGTGTGCAGCACCCAGTGGAAGAGCGGATCGAGCGCGCCGATCGCGGCCGCGTCGATGCCGAACCCGTGCGGGTCCCACACCGACTCGAACCCGCTCACGTAGCCGCCGCAATCGGTCCACGCGCGGTCCGCGCCCTGGCCGAGCGCGCGGCGCTTGGCGAGCCCCCAGCAATCCTCGGGAGCGGACGAGAGGGCGTCCTTGCCCGCACGCACCAGCTCCCACAGCGCGTCGGGCGAGAGCGCGCCCGGCAGCACGCAGGCGCGCCCGACGATGGCGATCGGCGCGAAGCTCGGCGTCGGCATCGGCGGCCTCAGTCGGGAAGCCGCGAGGAGGCCGCGAGCTCCTGCCGACTGCCCGGCAGCACCGAGACCTCGACCGCGTCGAGCCGCGCCACCGGCTCGCCGCTCGCGTCCTCGAAGACGATGTCGAAGATGGCCTGATCGGCGTTCTTGGCGGTGCCGCTGGCGACCGCGCGGAAGGGGCCGGATGCGCCCTCGCGGAACGGTACGTAGGCGCCGATCGAGGTGGGCAGCGACGCGCCGCCGAGCGCGCGCTTGGTCCACAGCACGGCCAGCTGCAATCCGCCGTCGAGGAGCGCCGGATCGGTCTCCCAGCTGCCCTCGCTCCAGCCGAGATCCCGGAGGCCCACCAGCGTACCGGCGATGCCCTGCTCGGAGGCGCCGTCCAACTCGCGGATGGCGTGGAACATCGGCCCGTGGAAGAGCACGTCGCCGTAGACGATGTCGTCCCAGGGCGCGAGCGCGCCGATGCTCTCGGCCTGGGCGCCGGTCGCCAGCGTCGGCTGCATCTCGACCTTGGCCTTGTAGTGCCGGACGCCGCCCTCACCGAGGAGCGTCATCTCGTAGGTCGCGCTCGAGCCGTTGACCACCCGCTCGCTCTCGACCACGAAGCGGTCGCCGCCGTCCTCGAAGTGCGCGAGGCGCACGCCGCGGAGCACGGAGAGATCGCGGATGGCGCTCACCCTCAGAATCCGGCCGCCGGGCGCGGGCCGCGCGGGCGAAGAGCTCGAGCACCATCACCGCCGGCAAGACGGGCGCGCCCTTCACCACGTGGCTGGCCACGAAGGGGTGGCTCCGGTGCGAGACCAGCACCTCCAGCCGCTTGGACGCGGTGCGCGCAGGCTCGGTCGCCAACGCCTCGGCGCGCGGCTCGCCGCCGAGCACCAGCATGACGTCGTCGCCCGCGTCCCGGCCGAGCTCCTCGACCAGCATCCGCGCGCCGTCCTCGAGCGCGATCAGCGGGACGCCGAGCGACTCGAAGCGCGCCTTCAGCGCCGGCGTGACCATGCCGCCTTCCCAGGGGCCCCAGCCGAGCGAGCGCACGCGGATGCCGCGCTTCTGCGCTTCCGCCGCCGCCACCAGGTTCAGCACCTCGTTGGCCATCGCGTAGTCGCACTGGCCCTGGTTGCCGCAGCGCGCGGCCACCGACGAGAACATCACCATCACCTTCAAGGGATCGTCCGCGGTCGCCTCGAGCAGCGCGCGGAGGCCCTGCACCTTGGTGTCGAAGACGAGATCGAACTGGGCGTCGGTCTTGTCGGCGACGAAGCGGTCCGCGAGGACGCCGGCGCCGTGCACCAGGCCGCGGATCGGGCCCCAGCTCGCGCGGGCCTCGTCCAGCGCCCGGGCCACGGCCTCTGCGTCCTGCACGTCGACGGCGACGTAGCGCGCGTCGCCGCCAGCCGCGCGGACGGCGTCGATCGTGGCGCGGATCTCACGGTTGGCCAGGATGCGGCTCACCCGCTTGCCGAGCTCGGCCGGCGCGATGGCCTCGCCGCGCGCCTTGGCGTCCTCGAGCAGCGCGCGCTTCAGACCGGCATCGCCCTCGGCGCCGCGGGCGGCCGCCGGCTCGTCGGTGAGCGCGGTGCGGCCGAGCAGGACCAGCCGGCACTTCGTCGCGTCGGCGAGCGCGATCAGCGTGGTCGCGGTGACGCCGCGCGCGCCGCCCGAGGCCACCACCACGTCGCCCGGTTCCAGGATCGGCGCGGAGGCGCCGATGGGCGCTCGCTCGCTGATCAGCGTGAGGCGGCTTCCGTCGGCGCGGAGGCCCACCTCCAGCTCGGGCCCGCCCCGGACCAGCTCTTCCGCGAGGATCTCGGCCAGCTCTTCCGGCGAGCGCTCGCCACGCGCGAGATCGATCGCGCGGACGCTCGCCTTCGGCCACTCCTGCGCGCAGGTCTTGGTCAGCGCGGCGATGCCGCCGAGCCAGGCGCGGGGCGAGCCGGAGAGCCCGAAGTCGCCTCCCGTGTCCTGCACGGTCACGAACGCGCCGGGCTCGTTCGAGAGGCGCTCGGCGACCGCGCGCGCGGCGTGGAATGCCTCACGCTCGGCGGCGAGCTGGGCGTCCACGTCCTCGGCTCGGCGCAGGCCGGCCAGCACGATGACGGCGTCGGCGTCGTCCGGGACCTCGCGCACCACCTCGGCCTTCAGGCCGTGGGTGGCGAGCGCGTCCACCAGCGCGGTCGCGACGCCGCTCTCGTCGTCGGTGACGACCAAGCGCGAGGCGCCGAGGAGGCCGGGCGCGATCATGCCGATCGGCGCGGCCGGCTCGGCGCGGGTGACCCAGCGCTCGGCGGCGGGTGCCGGCGCGGCGGGAGCGGGCGCCGCGCTCTTCGCGCCGGCCGCCGGCGTGCCTGACGTCTGGGCGAGGTGATCGACGATCTCTCCCACGGTGCGCAGGGCGCCGAGCTGAGCCGGGTCGAGCTCGGGCAGGCTCGGGACGCGCTCGCGGACCGCGGCGAGGATCTCGACGCGCTTGATGGAGTCGATGCCGAGGTCGGCTTCCAGCTCCATGTCGCGCCCGATCATCTCGGCCGGGTAGCCGGTCTTCTGGGCGACGACCTCGAGCATCAGCGGAAGCAGGTCCTCGGTGGGCGCGTCGGTCGCTGCGGCGGGCGCTTGGGTCGCCGGCTGGGCCGAGGACGCCTCACCCGCCGGCAGGTGCGCGCGGAGGTGCTCCACGATCTCGCCGACGGTGCGCAGGGCGCCGAGCTGAGCGGGATCGAGCTCGGGCAGGCCCGGCGCGCGCTCGCGGACTGCCGCGAGGATCTCGACGCGCTTGATGGAGTCGATGCCGAGGTCGGCCTCGAGCTCCATGTCATGGCCGATCATCTCGACCGGGTAGCCGGTCTTCTCGGCGACGACCTCGAGCATGAGCGGCATCAAATCGGCGGCCGGCGCGCTCGCGGGCGGCGTCGGAGCCTGCGCTGCCGTCGGAGCGGCCGACGGGGTCGAGGTCGCGCCCTCGGGAAGGGCGGCCTGCAGGTAGTCGACGATCTCGCCGACGGTGCGCAGTGCGCCGAGCTGGGCGGGATCGAGCTCGGGCAGGCCGGGGGCGCGCTCGCGGACTGCGGCGAGGATCTCGACGCGCTTGATGGAGTCGATGCCGAGGTCGGCCTCGAGCTCCATCTCCCGGCCGATCATCTCGGCGGGGTAGCCCGTCTTCTGCGCGACCACGTCGAGCATGAGCTCGAGCAGATCGACGCCGGGCGCCGCCTCGACGGGCGCCGCTTCGACGGGCGCCGGCTCGGGCGCGGGCGCCGCGGCGGAAACCGGCGCGCTCGTCGCGGGCGGCTCGGCCCAACCGGTGTGAGCCGGCCCCGTCGCGACCGGCTGGGTCGCCGCGGGTTGCGCCGGGGCGGGGTAGGCAGTCTGCGTCGTGGCGGGCTGCGCGTGCTCTGTCGCCAGCGCGCGCGGCGCCGGCTGGGGCAGCCCGAGCGCCGGGCTCGAGGACGCGACGGCGCCACCCTGCAGGAGCGGCGAGGACGCGAGCGCCACGAAGCTGCTCTCCACGCTGCGCAGGAACGCCGCGTGCGCGTCGGCCATGGAGCGCTGGAACGCACCGTGTGCCTCCGCGGTCTGCTTCTGCGTCTCCTGGTAGGCCTGGATCCAAGCGAGCTGCGCGCTCTCGGACATCGAGGGACGATCGTCGTGACGGCTCATGACACTGTTCTCGCTCGGACCGGTGACGTCCTCTCGGACGTAGACGGGCTTTTCGACCACCACTTCGCGGATCTCGACGCGCGGCGGCTCTTCGACTTTCTCGGGGTTGGGCTGGGGCAGCGCGGCGGCGCCGCCGGCCGGCGGATAGGGCTTGCCGTAGTTGGATCCGTTGATCTTCAACGTCATCCGCGGCTTCTTGCTCGCGCGCGGATCCTCGAGCGGCTCGTAGGCGGCAAAGAGCGGCCCCAGCGCGAGCGGATGACCGGCCGCGGCCAGCTTGCCGAGCGCATGGTGCAGCGCGGCCAGCGCGTCGCCGCCCTTGCGGTCGGTGGCGACCGCGAGGTGAGGACGCTCGCCGAGGATCTTCGCCACCAGCCCGGTGAGCACCGGGCTCGGCCCGACTTCGACGAAGGTCCGCACGCCCGCGGCGTACATCGCCTCGATGGTCTCGACGAAGCGCACCGGCTGGGCGAGCTGCCCGCCGAGAGTCGAGCGCAGCTCGGCCGCGCCGCTCGGGTAGGGCGCCGCGCTCGCGTTCGCGTAGACCGGGATGGAAGGCGCGCCGACGGAGATCTCTTCCAGCCAGCCGGCGAAAGGCGCCGCCGCCGCCGAGACGACCGGCGAATGGAAGGCCGTGGCCACATCCAGCCGCTTGAAGCGCAGCGAGCGCGCCTGCAGCGCGGCCTCGGCCGTCTCGATGGCCTGGGTCGTGCCGCTGATCACCACCTGATCGGGCGCGTTGTGGTTCGCGATCACCACGTCGAGCGACGCGCTCTCGATCAGCTCGTGCACCGCGCTCGCGTCCGCGCTCACCGCCGTCATGGCGCCGGCCGTGCGCTCGGCCGCCTCGGCCATCCGCTCGCCGCGGGCGCGGGCGATCCGCAGCACGTCCGCCTCGTCGATGGCCCCGGCCGCGTGGAGCGCGACCACCTCGCCGAAGCTGTGGCCGGCCACCGCGCGCGGCGTCAGCCCCGTCTGCTCGAGGAGGCGCAGCGTGGCCAAGCTGGCGGCGCCGATGGCCGGCTGCGCCCACTCGGTGCGGGTCAGCCGCGCCGCGTGCGCGTCCTTCGCGCCCGGCTCGAACGAGGGCTTCGGGAAGACCACGTCGTGCAGCGGCACTTCACCGATCGCGAGAATCCGCCGCGCGGTCCCAGACGCCGCGCGCCTCGCCGAAGCCCATCGCCAGCCCGCCGCCCATCCCGACGTACTGCGAGCCTTGGCCCGGGAAGAGGAACGCGACGTCGCCCTCGGGCGCGCCGGTGCCGAAGTGGATTCCGTCCGGCCGCGAGAAGGCCGCGCCGCTCGCCTCGACGGCGTCCGCCGCCGCGCGGAGCTTCTGCGCGAGGTCGGCCTCGTCCTTGGCCACGATTGCGAGCCGGGCCGCCTTCGACGCGTCGAACGACTCCTGGGTGGAGCGCGCAAGGAAGAGCAGCATGCCCTTTCGAGCATCCGCCTCGGCTTTCTCCACTTCGTCGGCCATCGCCCGCGCTTCGCGAGCGACCGTTTCCGCTCCGTCCGCGCCGAGCAGCACGAGCTCGGTCTCGCTCACGCGCGAGCGCCACGCCGGCGCGGCGGGCCCCGTGTACTCCTCGACCGCGATGTGGAAGTTCGAACCGCCGAAGCCGAACGAGCTCACGCCGGCGCGCCGCGGATGCTCGTCTCCTCGGATCCAGGGGCGCGCCTCGGTGCTCAAGTAGAAGGGGCTCGAGGCGATGTCGATGTTCGGGTTCGGCGCGTCGATCTTGATGGTCGGCGGCAGCACCTTGTGGTGCAGCGCGAGCACCGCCTTGATCAGCCCGGCGGCGCCGGCGGCGCTCTTGGTGTGCCCGATCTGCGACTTCACCGAGCCGAGCGCGCACCACTGCCTCGATTCGCTCCCGCTCTCGTCGAAGACCGTGCGCAGCCCCTCGAACTCGGCGGCGTCGCCGGCCTTGGTGCCCGTGCCGTGGGCCTCGATCAGCTCGACCGTGTCCGGTCCGTAGCCCGCCACGTCGTACGCGCGTCGGAGCGCCTTGGCCTGCCCCTCCGGCAGCGGCGCGTAGACGCTCTTGGCGCGCCCGTCGCTGGAGCTGCCGACGCCGCGGACGACGGCGTACACGCGATCTCCGTCCCGCTCCGCGTCGCTGAGCCGCTTCAGCGCGACCATCCCGAGCCCTTCGCCGAGTATCGTGCCGTCGGCCCGATCGCTGAAGGGCCGGCAATCGCCGCTCGGCGAGAGCGCCGGCGTCTTGCTGAAGCACATGTACATGAAGATGTCGTTCATCGTGTCGCAGCCGCCGACGATCACGAGGTCCGACTGGCCGACGCTCAGCTCGTTGACGCCCATCGAGAGCGCGCTGAACGTCGAGGCACACGCCGCGTCGGTGACGCAGTTGGTGCCGCCGATGTCGAGGCGGTTGGCGATGCGACCGGCGACCACGTTGCCGAGCAGGCCGGGGAAGTTGGCCTCTTCCCACTTCGTGTAGCTGGCGCTGATGCGGTCGCAGGCCTCCTGCACCTGCGACTCCGGCAGGCCGGCCTCGCGCAGCGCCTTCACCCACACCGGCCGCTGCAGCCGCGACACCATCGAGCCCATCAGCTCCTGCCCGCTGGTCACGCCGAGGATGCAGCTCATCCGCGAGCGATCCATGGCGCCGAACTGACCGCGGCACGCGTCCTCGAGCACCCGCTGGGCCACGATCAGCGCCAGGAGCTGGGTCGTGTCCGTCTGGGGCACGATCGACGGCGGGATCCCCCACGCCATCGGATCGAAGTCCACGTCCTGAAGGAACGCGCCGCGCTTGGCGTAGGTCTTGTCCGGCTTCTTCGGATCGGGGTCGTAGTAGTCCTCGATCAGCCAGTGCGTGGGCGGGATGTCGGTCAGCAGGTCGCGGCCGGCGAGAATGTCGCGCCAGAACCCGGTGTGGTCGAGCGAGCCCGGGAAGAGGGCGGACAGTCCGACGATCGCGATCGGCTCGTGCTGCTGCTTCATCGGTGGATCACCTTCGGGCGCGCGAGAAGGGGCGCGCGCTGGACGGAGATGGGCCAACGGGCCGGATGCCTGGGATAGCGCGACCCCGCGACCATGTGTGTCATGATTCGGTCATTCCCAGGCCGGAATGACGCGCTGCGTCGGGGTTTCTGGGCATATACGCGCCGCCGTGG
The DNA here is from genome assembly GCA_963832725.1 of uncultured Pseudomonadota bacterium. GTDB lineage: Bacteria > Myxococcota_A > Polyangia > Polyangiales > Sandaracinaceae > JAEZBP01. The sequence goes on along the minus strand of CAWHVG010000001.1, from coordinate 491,687 downwards.
CGGCGGGCGGAGGGTGGAGGATCGAGCTCCGCGCGTCCAGCCGGACCGCTCACGCTCCGGGGCGCGACCGCCGGTTTGCGGGCGGGTGCCGGTGATTCATGCCAGCGGGCGCGGGGCGAAGCCGAACGCGCTCCCCGGGACCGGCACGCCGTAGGTCCGGAGCTGCTGCGCGCGGGTGATCACGGCGGCGCCCTCCATCAGATTGAGCGCGATCTGCACCGCCGAGCGCGCCTCGGGCTGCTCCAGGAAGGAGCCCTTCGCCCAGTCGTTGAAGGCGCCCATCGCGGGCCCGCACCAGATCTGGTAGTCGAGCCGGCGCTTGGGCTCGCCCGTGATGGCCCAGCGGCTGGAGAGGCCGAGATACCAGCGGAAGCAGAGCGCCATCTTGTGCTTCGGGTTCGCGCGCGCCTTGTCGAGCTCGCGCGGGTCGCGCTCCTGCCAGAAGCGCTGCGTGGCCTCCCAGACCTCGTCGACCGTGGCGCCCAGCGCTTCCTTCTCCAGCTTGGCGCGGGCGGCCGCGGGCAGCGCCTCGAGGCTCTCGAAGCCCTGGTAGATCTCGTAGAGGCGGAGCGCGCGCTGGCCGAACATGGTCCCGCGCCGCAGGACCTGGACCTTCACGCCCATCTCGAACATGTCGGCTGCCGGCGCCATGATGACGTCCGCCAGGCCCGCTTGGGCCAAGAGCGCGCGGCCGGCGTCGCTCAATCCCGACTCGACGGCCCCCTGGTTCACCGAGCCGGTGAGCACGTAGCTGGCGCCGAGCTGGAATGCGGCCGCGACCGCCGAAGGCGCGCCGAGGCCGCCGGCGGCGCCGACGCGGATCGGCCGCGCGTAGCCTTGCGCCCGAGCGATCTCGTCGCGTAGGGCGAGGATGATCGGGAAGACCGCGGTCAGCGGGCGATTGTCGGTGTGGCCGCCGCTGTCCGACTCGACGGTGATGTCCTCGGCCACCGGCACGTGGCGGGCGAGCTGCGCTTCTTCGGCCGTCAACAGACCCTGGCTGGTCAGCGCGTCGAGCATCGCGGCGGGCGCCGGCATCAAGAAGGGCCGCGCCACTTCCGGCCGCGAGATCTTGGCGAAGACGTGGTGCTTGCGGGCGATGGAGCCGTCCGGAAGCCGGCGCAGCCCGCTGGCGGCGTAGCGCACGATGGACGGGGTCAGCGCCATGAACGCCGACGCCTCGACCCGCCTGACGCCGCGCCGGATCAACAGAATCCGCCACCGCGGCCTCGAGCTCGGGCTCCTGCGGCGAGTGGATGAGGTTCACGCCCCAAGCCAGGTTCGGCTGATCGCCCAGCTCGCGAACCAGCTCGTCGACCGCCTTCTCCACCGCGGGCTTCGCGAGCCCGGCGGCGCCGAAGAACCCGAGCATCCGCGCCCGGGCCATGGCGATCACCAAGCGGGTGGTGGCGATGCCGTTGGCCATGGCGCCGGTCACGTAGGGGAAGCGGACGCCGTGAGTCTCCGCGAACGAGCGGTCGCCCAGCCACTCCGGGTAGAGCGCCGGCAGCGTTGCCATCAAGAGGTGGTCGGCGGCGCCGTTCTCCGCTCGGGCGAGCGGGCTACCCTCGAACGCCACGCCGAGGCGTCGCGTCCGCGCGTCCCGCACGACGTGCACCGTCTCGCGCACGCGTTGGCAGGCGGCCTCGACGGCGTCGGGCTCGTAGAGGGCCGGGCGCGCGCCCGGGTGCCAGTGGCCGATCGGCTGTAGGTCGGTTCCCATGGGAGGGCGCGGAAGGTGGCACGCGATCGCCTCAGTGGCCACGACCCCCTCCGGTCGGCCTCGATTGACCCCGTCCGCCCGAGGCGGTAGACGGCTCGCATCAGCGAGGAGGACGGCGTGGCGAGCATACGGACGGCCCTGATCTCGGTTTCCGACAAGCGGGGGGTCATCGATCTCGCGCGCGCTCTCGTCGACGCAGGGGTGGAGATCCTCTCCACGGGCGGCACCGCCCGCTCGCTGCGCGGCGCCGACGTGCCGGTGACCGACGTCTCCGAGTACACGGAGTCGCCCGAGGTGATGGATGGCCGCGTCAAGACGCTCCACCCGCGGGTGCACGGCGGCATCCTGATGCGCGACACGATTGGCGATCGCACCCAGCTCACCGAGCTCGGCGGCAAGCCCATCGATCTGGTGGTGGTCAACCTCTACCCCTTCGCGCAGACGGTCGCGAAGGGCGCCGCCCACGACGAGGTCATCGAGAACATCGACATCGGCGGCCCCTCGATGATCCGCTCGGCGGCCAAGAACCACGCGCGAGTGACGGTGGTCGTCGATCCGGACGACTACGACACGGTCGTCGAGGCGGTGCGCGGCGACGGGCCCTCGGATGCGCTGCGGGCGTCGCTGGCGGCCAAGGCCTTCGGTCACACCGCCGCCTACGACGGCGCCATCGCGGGCTACCTCACCTCCCGCGGGGCCGAGGGCGAGCGCATCGCGTTCCCCGGCACCCTCTCGCTGCAGTTCGAGAAGGTCTACGATCTCCGCTACGGCGAGAACCCGCACCAGTCGGGCGCGTTCTACCGCGAGCGCGACGCCGCTTCGGGCGCGCTGGCGCAGGCGGAGTCGCTCGGCGCGGGCGGCAAAGAGCTGAGCTTCAACAACCTCGTCGACGTCGAGGCGGCGCTCGACGCGGTGCGCGAGCACGAGGCGCCGGCGGCGGTGGTGGTCAAGCACACCAACCCCTGCGGCGTGGCCACGGCCGAGTCGTTGGCCGACGCCTACCGCACCGCGCGCGAGGCCGACGCGCTGAGCGCCTTCGGCGGCATCGTGGCGCTCAACCGCGAGGTCGACGCCGCCACGGCACAGATCCTCGCCGAGACCTTCCTGGAGTGCATCGTGGCGCCCGCCTTCGGCGCCGACGCGCTCGAGGTGCTGCGCAAGAAGAAGAACCTCCGCCTCCTCGCGACCGGCGCCTGGCTGCCGGCCGACCACGGAGAGCGTGTGTTCAAGCGGATCGGCGGCGGTCTGGTGGTGCAGGACCGCGACGCCACGGGCGTGGGCGAGGTCGCGGCGGCCAAGGTCGCCACCGAGCGCGCGCCGACCGACGAAGAGCGGGCCGCGCTCGATTTCGCCTGGCGGGTCTGCAAGCACGTGAAGTCGAACGCGATCGTCTTCGCCAAGCCGGGCCGCACGGTCGGCGTCGGCGCCGGTCAGATGTCGCGGGTGGTCAGCGTGGAGCTGGCGGCGCAGAAGGCGGGCGACGACGCCAAGGGCGCCGTGATGGCCTCCGACGCGTTCTTCCCCTTCCCGGACGGAGTGGAGGCGGCCGCCAAGGCCGGCATCACCGCCGTGGTGCAGCCGGGCGGCTCCAAGAACGACCAGGCCGTGATCGACGCCGCCAACGGGGCCGGCATGGCCATGATCTTCACCGGCGTCCGCCACTTCCGGCACTGATCCGATGAAGGTTTTGGTCGTCGGCAACGGCGCGCGCGAGCACGCGATCGCGAAGAAGCTCGCCGCGTCTCCAACCGTCTCGGCCGTGCTGGCCGCGCCCGGCAACGCCGGCACGGCCAAGGTGGGCGAGAACCTGCGCGTCTCGGCCACGGACGTGGACGGTATCGTGAAGGCGGCCGTCGACGAGCGCGTGGACCTGGTCGTGGTCGGCCCCGAGGCGCCGCTGGCGGCCGGCCTGGTCGACGCGCTCCGTGAGCGGAACATCCGCGCCTTCGGCCCGACCAAGGAAGCCGCGCAGCTCGAGTCATCGAAGCGCTTCGCGAAGGACTTCATGAAGCGCCACGGCGTGCCGACGGCGGGCTACGAGGTCTTCGAGGACGCGGACGAGGCCATCGCGCACCTCGAGCGGCTGGGCCGACCGATGGTGGTCAAAGCCGACGGGTTGGCGGCCGGTAAAGGGGTCGTGGTCGCGTCGGACGTCGACGAGGCCGTGGAAGCCGTCCGCGCGTTCATGGTGGAGCGCGCCCACGGCGAAGCCGGGAGCCGGGTGGTGATCGAGGAGCTCTTGCAGGGCCCCGAGGTCAGCTACCACGTGGTCAGCGACGGCGAGCGCTACGTCGCGCTGGCCGCGGCGCAGGATCACAAGCGGCTCTTGGACGGCGACCGCGGTCCCAACACCGGCGGCATGGGCGCCTACTCGCCGCCGCCGATGGTCACGCCCGAGATCGAAGAGACCATCCTGCGCGACGTCGTCGAGCCCACCCTGGCCGGTATGCGCGAAGAAGGCATTCCCTTCTCCGGCGCGCTCTTCGTGGGCCTGATGATCGTCGACGGGGCGCCGAAGGTGCTCGAGTACAACGTCCGCTTCGGCGACCCGGAGACGGAAGTGCTGATGGCGCGCTGGGCCGGCGACGTCCTGCCGCTCTTCCTCGGCGCGGCGGAGGGCGACGTCTCGAAGGTCGTCCCGCGCTGGGGCGCCGCCGCCGCGTTGACGGTGGTGATGGCGTCCGAAGGCTACCCCGGCAGCGTCGTCAAAGGCCGGCCCATCGACGGCATCGAGGCCGCCAACGCGCTCGAGGGCGTGTCGGTCTTCGAAGCCGGCACCGCGCTCGACGGAGATCGCAGCGTGACCAGTGGCGGCCGCGTCCTCGCCGTGACCGCGACCGGCGAGAGCGTCGACCGGGCCGCCAGCCGCGCCTACGAAGGTGTCGCCGCCATCCGTTTCGAGGGTGCCCAGCACCGCAGCGACATCGGCTGGCAAGCGCGCTCCTGAGGCAGACGGTGATATCGAGCGCGAAGACGCGTTCGAGGAGCCTCCCACGGGTGGCGGCTCTGCCGAGCAGAGCGAGGGACGACGCGCGCGGAGCGCTTCACTGTGCGCCGTCCGCGGCATCGCTCGCCGCACGCACTGTTGCAGTTGTCGGGGCTGGCGTCTCACCTCGCTGAAGGAAGCGCGCCTCGTAGTCCGGCAGCTCCGTCCCGAAGAGACGGTCCCAGAAGCGGGTGAACAGCCCGTAGTTCCCGTGGGACTTCGCGTGGTGGAGCCCGTGGAAGATCGCGGTGTTCATCCACCGCAGAATCGGCACGCGCAGAATCCACTTGGGCAGGAACTCGTAGCCGAGGTGGCTCATGAAGTTGTTCGCGGTCCCGACGATCAAGGTCACGCCGAGCGCGGGCAGCGGCGTGGGGACGAGCATCAGAAAGGGGATCGTCCACGCGCCGAGCAGGAACCCTTCGATGGCGTGGAACGAGTACGAGGTGAAGGGGTTGGTGTCGACGCTGCGGTGATGGACCGCGTGCACGTACCGGAAGAGCTTCCGGTGATGCAGCAGGCGGTGGAACCCGTAGAACCAGAGGTCGTTGAATGCGACGAGACCGACGACGACGAGGACCAGCTCCCAAGCCGCCCAGCCCTCGGTGCTCATCGAGAGTCGGAGGTGGCCTCCCTTCTGGAGCAGGATGATCGCGAGGCCGCTGAGCCCCCCGACTGCGAGTGTCACGAGGGAGTGCCAAACCTCGTACCGAATCTGGGCGCCGTCGACACGGCGGACCTTCTGTACCCGTCGCGGCTCGAAGCGTTCTCGGCCCCACTTCCAGACGACGAGGAAGGTCAGGCTCGCGAGAGCGAAGTAGCCGGCCGCTTGGGCGAGCCACTGACCCAGAGCCTGAACGGCGACCGGAGCGTCGGGGTTCATCACGGCCTCCTGGATGTGCTCGGCGGAAGTCGCAACGCGTTTCGCGGGCGGGACGGGCGCACATCTGCGGCCCGTGCCTCCTCGGCGATACTCGGCATCGCCTCGTCGGCCCGAACCACAGCTGGGCGCCATCGCGCTCCGCAATCCGGTCACGACTTCCGCCTCTCACATCTACCGGGCCGACCTCGACCCGTATTCGAACTATGGGTTGCCCCGGAGGTTATTGCAACTGGTGGTTGCAATGCGGGTGAGCCGGCGAACGAGTATCGTCGTGAGCTCGAAGGAGACGATGGCCAGGGGATCCAAGCGCAAGGTCGGGACGAAAGACGCGCCGGGACGTGTCGTCCGGCGCGACGCCGGGCGGCCTCGTGGGGCGCCGGTGGAGGCGGAGATCCTGACGCGGGCCATCGAGGACATCGCGACCCACGGCCTCGAGGGGCTCAGCGTCGAGCGGGTCGCCGCCGCGGCCGAGGTCAACAAGACGAGCGTCTACCGGCGCTGGTCGAGTCGGGACGCGCTGATCGCCGCGGCGCTCGAGCGGGTCCTCCACGATATCGAGCTCCTCGCCGTGGACACGGGCTCGACCCGCGGAGACCTGCGCGCGCTGGCGGTCGCGATCGCGGCGCTCCTCCAGAGCGACGCCGGCCGGGCCCTCGCGAAGGCCGCCTTCGCGTCGTCGTCGCCCGAGCTCGCGGCGCTCGCGCAGCGCCGCCTGGCGCAGCAGGTGAGCGGGCCTGTCGAAGCGCTCGTAGCGCGTGCGGTCGCGCGAGGTGACTGGCGGCACGGCGCCAAGCCCGAGCGCGTGTTCACGCTGATGGTCGGTGGCCTCATGCACCGCGAGCTCCTCGAGGGGCAGGCCGTCGACGACGCCTTTCTCGACGACATCCTCAATCTACTCCTCGCGGGCGTCCGTCCGCGAGAGAGCGACCCGGTTCCGCACGAATGACCTCGGTGCAGCGCGTATCGGGCGCCTCGTCCAGCCCCTCGCGCGACGCAGCAGAGAGGCGTCATCCGACAGAACGTCTCAGGTGGACCAGTCGAGGCCCGGCGTCACGAAGGTCGTCCCCTCCGGGAGCACGAGACCGAAGCGCGATCGGAGCACTTCCACGAGCTCTTCGGGCGAACCGAGGCGGCGCTTCTCGACGCTGGCTCGCGTCCGCACCGTCAGCTCGCGGTCCTGCAGGGTGACGCGCCCTCCATCGGGCAGCGCGAGCGCGGCCATCAGCGTGTCTCGAAAATGCGAGCGGGGATGCGCGCTGGTGAACCAGTTGGCGACCTCCCAATCGATTCTCGGCATCTCCTCGAGCGTGAACTCGCAGACGTCGGCCCACGTCTCGCCGAGCCGGGCTTGGTGGAACCAGACGCCGCTCTCGTGGACCAGGCGTCGCTCCTCGTGCGGCGTCGGCTGCGGTACGTCGGCCACCAAGCGGATCGCCGCGCTGGCCGAGAGCCCTCCCACGCCGACGTCGGCGAGCCAGCTCTCGCCGTCCAACTCGACGCGGATGAAGACGTGGGTGCGGGGTGGCGTGAAGTCCCGCGGTCGGGAGATCCGCGCCCGGGCGCTCAGCAAGCGCGCCTCGAACCCGAGCGCAGTCAGAACACGGTGCAGGAGCGTGTTGTGCTCGAAGCAGTAGCCGCCTCGGCGCCGGTGGATCAGCTTCTCGACGACCGCGTCGTCGGCGAGCGAATCCCGCGTCCGGCCAGCACGTCGAGGTTCTCGAAGGGGATCGCCCGCACATGCGCGTCGCAGATGGCGTGGAGCGTGGAGAGCGACACGGAGCGAGCGCCCGCGTAGCGGATGCGATCGAAGTAGGGCTCGAGGAGGGCGCCCCCATCGGTCATGCGCCGGAGGTAGCGCGGTGCGCGTCTTCGGTCGAGCGAGCATGTCTGTGTGCGCGGCCGCAGACCATTTGCGCTACTCTGGCGCCGTGACGCGCAGGGAGAAGATCGACGCGGTCGTGCAGGACGTGCTCTCGCCCCTCCTCGAGAAGGACGGATCGGGCATTTCCGTGGTGGCTTTCGAGGACTCGGTCCTCACGCTCCGGCTCAGCGGCGCGATGCCCGGCGATCCGGGCACGCCCTACGTGAAGCGGGGCGTGATCGAGCCGGCGATCCACGCTGCGGGGGGGCCGGACGTGAAGATCGTCTACCAGGTCCCGAGCTTCTCGGACTGACCTCGGGAACGCGAATCGCGTGGCCTCTTCGCCGCTCCTTTGACACCCGCGCCGCGGGTCGAGTACACCGTCCTCTGCCGGAGGGTTTTCGTCCATGGCGCTGATCGAGACGGAAGAAGCCGCGCGCCGCTTGGCCCGCGCGATCGCCAGCGATCTCTCGCTCTACAACGAGGAGAAGATCGTGCAGGGGATCCAGGGTGACAACCTCTTCGACGCGTTGGCGGAGGAGATCGAGGAGGGCCGCGCCCTCTTCAAGAGCCGCGTCGCGCCCGAGCTGTACGCGAAGAACTTCTACGACCGCGCCATCATCGACATCCTGGTCCGCTCCAAGGGCCACGTTCAGTCGACGCTCTGGTAGCCGAGGACGAGCCGGTCGAGGAGCACGTCGTCCTGCCCGAAGAGGCGGGCGAACGGCTCGATCGCGTCCTCGCCGCGCGGGACGCGGAGCGCTCGCGCTCGACGTACCAGCGCTGGATCCGCGAGGGCAGGGTGACCGTCGACGGAGCCGTGGCCACGGCCCGGACGAAGCCGGGGGCCGGTCAGCGCGTGCGGGTACGCCCGGCGCCGCCGCCTCCCTCCGCCGCCGAGCCGGAGGCAATCCCGATCACGGTCCTCTACGAGGACGACAATCTGCTCGTGGTCGACAAGCCGGCGGGGATGGTCGTGCACCCGGCGCCGGGGCATCCGAGCGGCACGCTCGTCAACGCGCTCTTGCACCACTTCGGCGCGCTGCCCGGCGAGGACGCCGAGCGGCCGGGCATCGTGCACCGGCTCGACGCGCTGACGAGCGGCGTGATGGTCGTGGCCCGCACGCCGGCCGCCCGCGAAGGGCTGATGCAGGCGTTCTCGACCCACGCCATCGAGCGGGCGTATTTGGCCATCGCGCTCGGTCGTCCGCCCGAGAAGGTCACCTACGAGACCTGGCACGGCCGGCACCCGCGCGACCGAAAGCGCTTCTCCAGCAAGGTCGTGCGCGGCAAGCGCGCCGTCACCCACGTCGAGGTGGTCGAGCGCCTCCACGGCGCGGCCGTGGTCCGCTGCACGCTCGAGACCGGCCGCACCCACCAGATCCGCGTCCACCTGGCCGACCACGGCTTCCCGCTGCTCGGCAATCCGGTCTACGGCCGCACGTCCAAGGACCCCAGGGTCCGCGCCGCCGCGAACGCGCTCGGCCGCCAGGCCCTGCACGCCGCCGTCCTCGGCTTCACCCACCCGATCTCCGGCGCGCAGGTGCGCTTCGAGACCCCGCCGCCGGCCGATTTTCAGGCTGCCCTCTCGGCCCTGCGCTGCTGAGCCCTGCAACCGGCTCCGTCACGCGGGTGCGCGACTGGTTCACGGGTGGTCCCTGGCGACGTCTCGAGCGCGGCGACCTGGCCCGTTCCCTCCGTCCAGCGGTCCCGCGAAAGCCCGCCGGCGGTGTCCCTCGGACCGACGAGGACGCTGCGGTCCGGAGGGCTGGTCGTCGGCGTGGATGGCCTCTTCTGACGCACCGGATCGTCACGCTGTCGGTGGTTCCAGCAGGCGAGGGCCTTCCAATCGATGCCGTTGCTCTCGTATCCTCATCATCGCGCAGTCTCGGGGCGCAGGGGTGGTGAGATGGGATCGAAGCGGTGGGGTGCGAGGCACCCGTGGTGGCTGTGTCTGCTCTCGGGCGCGCTGTGGGTCTCGGGCTGCGCGGCGGGCGCGAACCCGGCTCCACAGGATGGCGGCAGCGCGGTGGACGGAAACGTCGTGCCGACCTTCGATGCCGGCCCGATCCTGCGCGACGCGGGCCAGGACGCCGGGCCGATCGAGCAGGTCGGGCTCTGCGAGTCCTGCCGCGTGCACGCGCAGTGCGGCAGCCTCGGCCGCTGTGTGCCGCTGACCGACGGACAGTACGCGTGCGCGGCGATCTGCAACCCCGACATCCCGAGCTGCCCCCGCGGGTTCGAGTGCGTGATGCGCTTCGAGGCGCCGGACTTCCCGGTGTGCGTGCCGGTCGGTGAGCGCTGCTGTGTCGACGAGGACGCCGACGGCTACGGCGCCGGCGTGGGCTGCGATGGCACGGACTGCGACGACACCAACATCGACGTGAATCCGGGCGCACCGGAGCTCTGCAACGGGCAGGACGACGACTGCAACGGCGAGATCGACGACATGCCGACCGACTGCGGCGGGCAGCAGTGCCGCGAGGCGGGCGAGTCTTACGAGGAAGTGACGCCCGGCGACTGCGTGAGCGGCGCCTGCGTCGATGGCGACGCCACGAGCTGCGCGCTCTTCACCTGCGAGCTCGGCGGGAGCGACGGCGATCGTTGCGCGACGACCTGCACCACGGGCGGCGCCGACGACGACGGAGTGTGCATCGTCGCCGCTCACTGCAATCTGGGCGTCTGCATCGACGACGAGCCCAACGGCGGCGAGTGCGACGAGGACTCGGACTGTCAGAGCGCCCACTGCGACAACGGCTTCTGCTGTGACGACGGCGTCTGCTGCGGCGGGTCCGCCGATTGCCCGGGCTACCCCGGCGTGGGCGCCACCTGCGACGACAGCGCCACCTGCCAGGGCAGCCGCGGCGACATCGTCTGCACGGCCAACCAGTGCACGACCAACTCCGGCGTGGCGGACGACAGCGCGTGTGGGTCGACCATCGAGGCCAACACCTGCGGCTACTTCCACTCGGTCTACTGCGACGGCGCGGCCTCCCAGACGCCGCCGGCCTGCCCGAGCACCTGCAGCAGCGACGACCAGTGTGACGTCGACGGGCACTGCGACAGCGTCTGCATCCCGGACGTCACCGACGGAGGCCTCTGCGACGAGGACTCCGATTGCATCAGCGGCCACTGCAACAACAACGTCTGCTGCGCGGGCGGCGACTGCTGCCGCACTCCGTCCGATTGCCCGTCCAGCTACTCGACCTCGCCGACCTGCGATTCGCCGACGTCCTGCCAGGGCACGCGCGACGCGGCGACCTGCGCGGACTACCAGTGCGGCACGGCGATGGACGTGGCCGACGACAGCGCCTGCACCACGTCGATCGAGGCGCAGACCTGCGGGCTCTATCCGAGCCGCTTCTGTACCAGCGGCACCGACCAGATGCCGCCGGTGTGCGCGATGATGTGCTCGGCCGACGCCGAGTGCGACGAGAACGCCCACTGCGACGCGATGATGTGCGTGGCTGATCTCGGCAACGGTAACTCCTGCGACGAGGACTCCGACTGCGCGAGCAACCACTGTCAGAACGGGTTCTGCTGCGGGGGCGGTGACTGCTGCGCACGCGCATCGGATTGTTCGGCGGCGGCCTACGGGGAAGCGGCGCGCTGCCTGAGCGGCTCCACCTGTCAGGGCGAGCGGCGCGACCCGATCTGTAACGCGAGCAGCCAGTGTGCGCTCGGCCCGATCGTCGACGACGACTCGGGCTGCGTGGGGACGCTCTCGAACACCTGCGGGCTCTACCCCTCGGTCAACTGCAGCGCCGACGCCACCCAGCCGAGCGACCAGGCGTCGCTCTGCGCGATGACCTGCTCCAGCAGCGCGGATTGCGACATGGGCGCCTACTGCACGGGCGGAGCATGCACGCCGCGGGGCAATCCCGGCGACGCCTGCACCGGCAGCGCGCAGTGCAACGATGGACTGTCCTGTGTCGACGGCGTCTGCTGCACCTCGTCCTGCACGGGCAGCTGCATGGCCTGCAACGTGCCCGGCAACCTCGGCACGTGCGCGCCGGTCCCGGCGGGCACCGACCCGGCGGCGGAGTGCGGTGGCTTCAGCTGCGGCGGCTACTACGCAGGCTGGACCGGCGACCAGTGCTACCTCCGCGCCGACGCGCCGGCATCCGCCGTGAGCTGTGACGGATCCGGCGCCTGCGAGGTGGCGGCCGACGTCTGTCCCACCCGGCCGCAGGGCGCCCTGACGCTGAATTGCGACGACGTCTGCCAGTCGCCGACCAGCGGCACCTGCAACGGCACGTTGGCGGGCGCCTGCTCGAACGCAGCGGCGGGATCGCAGTCGTGCGGCGTCGGCGCCTGCCGGACCACCGTCGCGCGCTGCAACTCCGGGACGCAGGTGACCTGCACGCCGGGCTCGCCGTCGGCCGAGGTCTGCGACGACGTCGACAACAACTGCAACGGTGTCACCGACGACGGCCTGAGCGGCGACGGCTACGAGGTGAACAACGCCTGCTCTCAGCCGGCGAACCTCGGCACCCTCTACACGCAAGCGGCGAGCGGGCAGCCGGCATCGCTGAGCATCGTGCCGACGCTCTACGGCAGCGGCGACGTGGACGTCTTCCGCGTCGACTGGAGCGAGAACGACTCGTCCTGCGGCTGCAGTGGGTTCCTCGCGACGGACGAGGACTACGCGCTCACCGCAACCATCAGCGTCCCGGCCAACGCGGGCAGCTACCGCATCTGCGCCCAGATGGACGGGTGCGGCGGCACCGGCACCTGCACCACCGTCACGGGCGGAAGCTCGGGGTCGGTCACGATCTGGAAGGACGGCTGCTGTAGTCCGGTCGGCTGTCACGACTCGGGCACCGGCTACTTCACGGTCAGCGGCGTCGGCGCGCCCGGCTACGAGTGCGCCGCCTATACGCTGGGCGTCCAGACCGTGCGCGGCTGCCGCCACTGACGCCTCGCGAAAGGCGCTCCGGCTCGAAGGAGCCGAGCGCCCGCGTGTGTGCTCAGCTCTCGAGGAGCTCGCTCAGCATCTTGCAGTTCGCTTCCATGTCGATGTTGCGGAAGACGCAGTAGGTCGTCTCCGCCTCGGAGCGGCGCAAGAGGGCGGCGACCTTGGCCAGGGTGTCCTCGTCGTAGCGGGAGCGGTGGCCGGCCGGGCCGGGCAGGGTGAGGTAGGCGGTGCCGCCGGAAGGCGCCTGGCCGAGCGCCAGCGGATCCAACGCCGGGACGGCGCCCGAAGCTTCGCAGAGCTTCTGGACCTGCGCGATCTTCCAATGCGGCGCGTCCAGCACCGGCACCAGGCCGCCGCCGATGCTCGAGAGCAGCTTCTTCGCCCGCGCGCTCACGCCGCGGCTGTAGGCCACCTCTTCCGGCACCCGGAAGACCACGGCCTTCGCCTCGAGCTTCTTGCAGAAGGAGAGGATCGCCTTGAGCGCCTAATCCGTCTCGCCGCCCTCCGCGAAGCCGGAGGCTCCGATCGTCGCCGGCGCCAGGACCGTGAACGCGAAGCCCTCGGGCGCCTCGCGCTGCCAGCGCCGGATGCTGCCCATGCCGGGGATGCCGATCTCGGTGTCGGCGATCTCCACGGCTCGGAACTCTGCGAGGTAACGGCTCACCGCGATCGGGAACCCGGAGCACGCCACGAACAACATGGCGCGCAGGGTATCGAGATCCCCGCGTCTCGCCCAGCCCGGACGTGCGAGAGCGTATCGAGACGGCCGCCGGAGTCCGCGCGCCGAGGACGTCGAGAGCGTTTCCTCGGTAGCCCCGACTCCGGTACGATGCCGCCGTGCTTCGGTCTTGGCTTGGCGTGCGCTCGATGGGGTGGATGCTCCTCGCGGCTTGCGTGCTCGTCGCTCCCGCGACGGCGCGGGCGCAGCGCGCCTTCGACCTGCAGCTCTTCCTGCCGCCCGCCGCCGGCGGCAGCACGTTCACGATCGCCCGCCCCACGGTGCCCCGGCACCTGAACGCGGTCTTCGGGATTGCCGGCAACTACGCGCTGAACCCCTTCGTCCGCGGTCAGGCGGTCGCGCAGGACGGGACGGTGGTGCTGCCCTCGACGCCGGTGGTGCGGAACATGGCGCAGATGGAGGCGCTCGCCGCCATCGGCCTCTTCGAGTACCTCGAGCTCGGCGTGGCGGTGCCGATGGCGATCGTCACCACGCCGACCAACCAGAACCTCCTGGACTCGAGCTACTCCTACGGGACCAACGCCGGGATGGGCGACATCCGCCTGAGCGCCAAGATCCCGATCCTGCGCGGCGACTTCGCCCTGGCCGCCCGCTTCGTCACCCAGCTCCCCACCGGCGACTCCAACAACTTCCTCTCCACCGGCTACTGGATCGCGACGCCGAGCGTGGTGATGGCCTGGAACCCCGGCCCGCTGACCGTGGCGGCCGAGGTCGGCTATCGCTTCCGCCAGCGGCGCTCGCTGCCGGGCTTCGAAGAGGACGACGAGATCCAGGCCTCCGCCGGCGTGGTGGTGCCGGTCATCCCCGAGCTGGCGGTGATCGGCGAGACCCAGCTCCGCATCGGCACCGGCGGCCGTACGCTGCGGGCCAACGAGGTGCCCTGGGAGGCCGACGCGGGCCTGCGCATCTACCCCGCCTCCGGATGGACCATCGAGGCCGGCGCCGGGACGGGGATCCTCGCCGGCTACGGCGTGCCGGCGGTGCGCGGGTTCGTGGCGGTCCGCTTCTTCACCGAGCAGGACCAGAGCTGCCCGGCCGGCCCCGAGGACTACGACGGGTTCGAGGACGGGGACTTCTGCGCGGACCCCGACAATGACGAGGACGGCGTCCCCGACGCCACGGACCGCTGCCCCAACGACCCGGAGGACATCGACGGGTTCGCGGACGCCGACGGCTGCCCCGACACGGACAACGACGCCGACGGAGTCGTCGACGGCGAGGACAGCTGCCCGACCCAATCGGAGGATCGCGACGGGTTCCAGGACGAGGACGGCTGCCCCGAGCCGGACAACGACCAAGACGGCGTCGCGGATGGGCTCGACGACTGCCCGATGGAGCCGGAGGACCTCGACGACTTCCAGGACGACGACGGCTGCCCCGAGCCCGGCCCGGAGGCGGCTTCGGTCACGGTCACCGATACTCGGATCCTCATCTCGGAGCGGATCTACTTCGACTACGACCGCGACACGATCCGCCCGGTGAGCATGCCGCTGCTCGATCAGGTCGCCTCGGTGGTGCAGGAGCTGTCGGGCGAGCTCCGCGTCCGGGTGGACGGCTACAGCGACGACGAGGGCGGCGAGGCCTACAACCTCGACCTCTCCTACCGCCGTGCGCGCGCGGTCGTGGAGTACTTGGCCGGCCGCGGCGTCCCGCGCTCGCGGCTGGAGTACCGCGGCTACGGTCCCCGCAACCCCGTCGCCCCCAACGACACGCCCGAGGGCCGGGCGCTCAACCGGCGGGTGGAGTTCACCATCCTGCGCGAGGGCGAGAGCGCGGGGCGGGCCGGTCGACACGGTCGCTGATTCAGGGGCCCGAAGTTCGCTCCAGGTCACTGCACGCTCGAGCACGCACTTCGGGACGGCGGTACGCCTCGGGCTCCAACGAAGTGACCGTTCGAGCTACTCGCACGAAAAACCGGAACGGAGCTCGGAGCGGGGGAATGGGCTCCTGCGGCGGGTTTGCGGTCGGCGCGCCCCCTGACTACAACGCCGAGCGATGTGGCGGGTGTTGGCGGGGACGTGTCTGTCGTTGGCCCTGTGCGCGTGCAACGGCGTGACCGCCGGAGCGACGCCCGAGGGCACGGTGGCGGCGTTTGCGGCGGCGCTGCGGGACGGGCGCGCTCGGGACGCCTACGGGATGATGAGCGAGGACTACCGCCAGCGGGTCAGCCTGGAGGCGTTCGAGCACCACTTCCGGGATGATCCGGCGGAGGTCCAGCAGACGGCGCGCGCGCTCTCCGAGCGGCGCGGGCGACCCGAGGAAGAGGCCGTCGTCCGCTACGGCGAGGGGGAGCTGGTCCGGCTCTCCCGCGAGCAGGGCGCCTGGCGGGTCGCCACGGACGTCGTCGACTTCTACGACCAGTCCACGCCGCGGGCTGCGCTGCGCGCGTTCGTGCGAGCGATGGAGCGCCGGCGCTACGACGTGGTCCTGCGGCTGATCCCCGAGGCGGACCGGGAAGGGATGACCCCCGACCGCATGCAGCAGGCCTGGGAAGGCGAGGGGCGCGAAGAGGTCGAGCGGCTGGTCGCCAACCTGCGCGCCGCCCTCGACAACCCCATCGAAGAGGTCGGCGACCGCGCCACGATGGCCTACGGCGATCGCTTCCGGGTGGAGTTCGTCCGCGAAGACGGCGTCTGGCGCATCGAGGATCCCGACTGATACCGGCCGGCGCTCCGCGTCCTCTCGATCGGCCCTCGCGTAGATCCC
Organism: uncultured Pseudomonadota bacterium; assembly: GCA_963832725.1. Lineage (GTDB taxonomy): Bacteria > Myxococcota_A > Polyangia > Polyangiales > Sandaracinaceae > JAEZBP01. The sequence goes on along the minus strand of CAWHVG010000001.1, from coordinate 475,871 downwards.
TCACGCGCCCGAGATCGCTTCTGGTAGGATGCGCCGGTCGTGAGCACGGACAGCGGTCCTCAGACCCTCGACGCGCGCCTGCTGCAGTTCCGAGCGCGCCGTGGAACAGAGCATGCAGCGGGCCTCGCGAGCGATCTGCTCGACGCGGGGCGCGCCGCGGACGCGCAGGAGGTCGCCGTGACGGCGCTGGAGGCGACTCCCGCCGACGCCGACCTCCTGCTCCTGGAAGGGCGGGCCCGCTTCGGCAAGGGGGACCTGCTCGGCGCGCAGGCGGCGCTCCTCAAGGCCGCCAAGGCCGCGCCGCGGCGCAAGGATCCCTTCCGTTGGCTGGGTGAGGTGCTGCTCAAGCGCGGCGATCCGGCGCGGGCGGCGAAGGTCCTCGAGCGCGCCAAGGCCATCGATCCCGACGACCGCGCGGTCGGTCTGCTGCACGAGCGAGCCACGCGGTTGGCCCGGGTGGCCGTCGACGCGGGCGCGGGCGACCCCGCCGAGGAGGCGCCTCGCGCGCCGGAACCGCCTTCGGAGGAGGTCGAGCGGACGGTGATCCGCACCGACCTGACCGAGCAGCTCCGCACCATCGCCCGCGAGTCCGACGAGCGGGAGCAGGCCGCGCAGGTGCGCGCCTTCGACGAGGCCACGACCAGCCGCAGCGCCGCGCTCTCGCACTCCACCTTCGACGAGGACGAGGACGACGAGCCCACCAACGTGGTGGCCGGCGAGGAGATCGCGGCGCTCCAGAAGCAGCTGGCGGCCCCGCCGCCGCCGAAGAAGAAGCGTCCGGTGAAGCGCACGCTCGCGTTCGGGACGCCGGCGGCGGACGCCCAGGCCCCGCCGCCGCCGCCCGCGGGCGGGCTCCCCGCGAAGACGCCGCCGAAGGATCCCTTCGCGGGCGGCGGGCTGCCGGCCGCGGCGAAGGCGCCGCCGAAGAAGCCGGAATCCCTTCTCGACCGGTGGCGCGGCGAAGCCGGACCCCTTCGCCAGCGGTGGGCCGAGCGCGAGCGCCGACCCCTTCGCGCAGCCGGCCGCCCCACCGCCGCCACCGCCTGCCGGGCTGCCGGCCGCGGACGACCCCTTCGCGCCTCCCTCGAGCCCGGCTCGCGCCGCGAAGGCCAACCCATCCGGCGGCGGGGCCGACGCCTTCCCCGACGCGGCAGCCGAGGCCCCGCGGGGGCCGGCGCCCGAGCCGCTGCGCCCGGAGGAGCCCGAGCTCGACTCCCCCTTCGAGGCCGCTCCCTTCGAGCCGAACGACGCGCCGGCGGACCTGGCACCGGCGGACGACGTGTCGGTGGGCGGCGGTGCGCGCGAGGACGTCGACGCCATCCTCACGATGCTCCGCGATCAGGGCCTCTTCGAACCGCCCACCGGCGAGCCCGCGCAGTGGGCCGGCCGGGCCGAGGTGAAGCAGGCGAAGAAGGCCGGAGGCACGCGGATCGGCGTCTGGCTCGGCGTCGTGTGGGGGCTCGCGATCGCGCTGGCGGTCGGCGGCTACTTCGGCTGGCAGGCCCTGGTCCAGCACCGGCACGAGGAGGCCGCGGCGCTGGTCGAGCAGGCCAAGGGCGAGGCCTATGGAGGCGATCACGCCGATCTGGTCGACGCCGAGCGGCACCTGCGCGAGGCCCGCGAGCTCGACCCGAACGACGTCAACGGCCCGGCGCTCCTCCTCTTCGTGCACGCCCAGCGCGCGCTGGAGGATGGCGCGTTCGAGGCCGGCTACCTGCGGCCCACCATCCGTCGCGCCGACCTGCTGCACGCCGAGGAGGCTTACCTGGAGATGGCGCGTGCGGTGCTGGCCGCCGCCGAGGGCGGCCACGAGGAGGCGCAGGAGAAGCTGACCGGCGCGCTCGAGACCCGCCCGCGCGACCCGATGCTCCTCTACCTGGCCGGGCGGCTCGAGCAGCGGCTCGGGATGGAGACCGCGACCGATCATCTCGCCGCCGCCGTCGAAGGCGAGCCCCGCCTGGTCGCGCCGCGCATCGCGCTGGCGGAGGTCCGCTACGACGAGGGGCAGGCCGAGGAGGCGCTCGCGCTGCTCGACCAGGTGCTCGCCGCCCAGCCCGAGCATCTGCGGGCGTCGCTGTGGCGTGCGTTCATGACCTCCGACACCGTGGAGCCGGAAGAGGCGCTGGCGGCGGTCGATGCGAAGAAGCCCGACGTGGAGGAGCACGGCGCGCCCACCGATCTGGTGCTGCTCGAGCTCACCCGCGCGCGGCTCTTGCGCCGGCAGGGGCAGAGCGACGAGGCCGGGGCCGCCGTCGACGCGGCGCTCCTCGCGGGCGCGTCCGAGCCCCGGCTCTTGGCGCTGGTGGCCACGGAAGGCCGCCGCGCCGGCCGGATGCTCCGCGCGGAGCAGGCCGCGCGCACGGCGGTCAACGGCGCGCCGGCCAACCCGGACTTCCGCAAGCTGCTGGCGGAGATCCAGCTCGCGCGGCGCAACGGTCGCGGTGCGCTATCGACCCTCTCGGAGCTCGACGCCGCCGATCCCGACGTGCTGGTGATGCGTGCGCGCGCAGCCCTCCTGGTCGGCACCGAGGAAGCGCTGCGGGCGGCCGCCGAAGGTCTCGACGCGTACGTGGAGGGCAACCCGGACGCCAGCGTCGACGTGAAGGCCCTCCGGATCCGTACGCACGTTCGGCTCGGCGACGATCTCCTGCCCGAGGCACGGGCCTTGGCCCGCGACGCGCCCGGCGATCCGAGCGCCAGCCTGGCGCTGGGCGAGGCCGCGCTGCGAGCCCGGGACGCGGACACGGCGGTGGAGGCGCTCTCGCAGGCCGTCCTGGCTTCGCCGGACGACGCCGAGGGACACTACCTGCTCGGTCGCGCCAAGCGGATGGCGGGCGACGGCGAAGGCGCGGTCCAGAGCCTGCGCCGGGCCGTCGAGCTGACGCCCGAGCACACCGAGGCGCGGCTGGTGCTCGGCGGCCTGCTCCTCGACATGGGCCAGTACGAGGACGCCGACGAGCTCTACACGGCGCTGGCCCGCTCCGCCCGCTCGGCAGGCGGGCAGGCGGTGACGGTCGCCGGTCGGCTCGGCCGGGTCGAGGCGCTGATCGGGCTCGGCCGGCTCGACGACGCGCAGGTGCAGCTCGAGGCGGTACGAGATTCGGCGCGGCAGACGGCTTCGGCGCACATCACGGCGGGACGCCTCGCGCTCGCCCGCAACCGGCCCGGCGACGCGCTGACCGAGCTGCGCTCGCTGGCGCAGGAGGACGACGCCAGCCCGTCGGTGCTCGCGCTCTACGGCGACGCGCTTCTCGCGGCGGGGCAGGTCGATCCGGCGGCGCAGGCGTACGAGGCGGCGCTGGCGAAGGACGCCGGGCTGCCGGAGGCGCTCTTGGGCCGAGCGGCGATGTTCGTCCGGGCCGAGCGCGGCAACGACGCGCTGGAGACCCTGTCGCAGCTCGAGCGCGCGCTCGAGCAACGGATCCGGCCGCCCTCGTTCACGGCGCGCCTGCATCTCTTGCGCGGGCGGGCTCACTTCGACAACGGCCGCAGCGAGCTGGACCCGGCCCGCGAAGAGCTCCGCCAGGCCACCGAGATCGCCGGCGTGCCGGCCGAGGCGTACTTCTTCCTCGGCGAGGCGCTGGCGGGCGACAACAGCCCCGAGTCCCGCGCCGCGTACCAGCGCTACCTGGAGCTGGCGCCCGAGGGGCCCTACGCGGCTCGGGCCCGTCGCGCCGTCCGCTGACCGCGTCCACCGCGCCTCGTTTGCGAACGCGGACGGGGTGCGCACTTCGCGCCCATGAACATCGTCGACGCCCAGACCGCGCTCACCGCCGTCCGCTCGGGGATGCGCGTGTACCTCCACGAGGCCTCGATGGCGCCGGTGCCGCTGATCGAAGCGTTCACCGAGCGATGCCGCGCGCTGACGGATGTGGAGGTGGTCCACCTGCACACCAACGCGCCGGCGCCCTACGTGGCGCCGGACATGGCCGGCCACGTGCGGCACAACGCGCTCTTCACGGGCCCGAACGTGCGCGCCGCGGTGCAGGACGGCCGCGCCGACTTCACGCCCGTCTTCCTCTCCGAGATCCCCTGCCTCTTCGCCGACGGCACGCTGCCGATCGACGTCGCGCTGGTGCAGGTGTCGCCGCCGGACGCGCACGGGTTCTGCCGCCTGGGCCTCTCGGTGGCCACGGCGCGCGCCGCCGTCGACCACGCGAAGATCGTCATCGCCGCCATCAACCCGCGCGTGCCGCGCACGCTCGGCCACTCGGCCGTCCACGTCAGCCGCATCGACTACGCGGTGGAGATCGACCAGCCGCTTCCGGAGAGCCACTGCCCGCCGCCGAGCGAGCTCGAGCTGGCCATCGGCCGCCACATCGCCTCCGCGATCCCCGACGGCGCGACCCTCCAGATGGGCATCGGCTCCATCCCGGACGCCACGCTGGCCGCGCTGACCGATCATCAGGACCTCGGCGTGCACACCGAGATGTTCAGCGACGGGCTGGTCGACCTCGTCGAGCGCGGCGTGGTGACCAACCGGCTCAAGACCCGCTTCCCGGGGCGCATCGTGGCCAGCTTCGCGATGGGCACCAAGCGGCTGAGCGACTTCGTCGATCAGAACCCCTTCGTCGAGTTCCACCCGAGCGAGGTGGTCAACGACCCGCTCGAGATCATGCGCCAGCGGGCCATGATGGCCATCAACTCGGCCATCGAGATCGACCTGACCGGCCAGGTCTGCGCCGACTCCATCGGGGATCGCATCTACAGCGGCATCGGCGGTCAGATGGACTTCATGCGCGGCGCCGTCCGCTCGCCGGGTGGCAAAGCGTTCATCGCGCTGCCGTCGACGGCGAAGAAAGGGTCCATCTCCCGCATCGTCCCGCGGCTGGCGCCCGGCGCCGGCGTGGTGACGACGCGCGGGCACGTGCAGTACATCGTGACCGAGCACGGCATCGTGAACCTGCGCGGGCGAACGCTGCGGGAGCGGGCCGAGATGCTGATCTCGATCGCGCACCCCGATCACCGCGCGGACCTGCGGGCGGCGGCGGTCGACCGCAAGCTCGTGCCCGCGGCCGGCTGAGGGCCCGGTTCGGCCGGTCCCGCGCGGGATCTCGGGGCGCATCGGAGGCGGCCCTGAGCACCGTCACGCGCGCTCTTGCCACTACCGGCCGGCGGACACTAAGGTCCGCGCCATGCAATTCGAGCTCAGCGACGAGCAGAAGCTGGTTCAGCAGATGGCGCGCGACTTCGCCGAGCGCGAGGTGGCCCCCAAGGCGCGCGAGCTGGATCGTGAAGGACGCTGGCCGAGCGAGCTCGTGGCCCGCATGGCCGAGCTCGGGCTGATGGGCGTGGCGGTGCCGGAAGAGCACGGCGGCGCCGGCGCCGACAGCGTGAGCTACGCGCTCGCGATGGAGGAGATCGCCCGGGCCTGCGCCTCCACTTCCGTCATCATGAGCGTGAACAACTCGCTCGTCTGCGACCCGTTGCTGAAGTTCGGCAGCGCCGCGCAGAAGAAGGAGTTCCTGGAGCCGCTGGCGAGCGGGAAGATGCTCGGCTGCTTCGGCCTCACGGAGCCGGCCAGCGGCTCGGACGCCAGCCACATGGCCACCTTCGCCGAAGAGGACGGCGACCACTGGGTGATCAACGGCAGCAAGAACTGGATCACCAACGGCCCGCACGCCGATCTGATCCTCGTCTTCGCCACCCACGAGCGGAACGCCGGCTCCAAGGGCACGACGGCGTTCATCGTCCCGAAGGGCACGCCCGGCTTCAACCCGCAGCCGCGCGACCACAAGCTCGGCATCCACGCCGCGCACTCGTGCACCGTCTTCTTCGAGAACTGCCGCGTCCCGAAGTCGCAGCAGCTCGGCGACAAGGGCATGGGCTTCAAGATCGCCATGAGCACGCTCGACGGCGGCCGCATCGGCATCGCGTCGCAGGCGCTCGGCATCGCCCGGGCCGCGCTCGAAGAGGGCGTCGGCTACGCCAAGGAGCGCAAGGCCTTCGGCGAGCCCATCGCCAACAAGCAGGCCATCCAGTTCATGATCGCCGACATGGCGACCGACCTCGACGCGGCGCGGCTGCTCACGTTGCGCGCGGCCTACATGAAGGACCAGGGCGTCCGCCACTCCAAGGAGTCGGCGATGGCAAAGCTCTTCGCGTCCGAGGTCGCGACCCGCGCCAGCCACAAGAACATCCAGATCCACGGCGGCTACGGCTACTCGGTGGAGTACGACGCCGAGCGGCACTACCGCGACGCGCGCATCACCGAGATCTACGAGGGCACGAGCGAGATCCAACGCATCGTGATCGCCGCCAACGCCCTCAAGGCGTGAGCGCGGCGCGGCGTTCGAGCTCGAACAAGGGTGAGCGCGCGAGCGCATCCCCCGTGAACCGTGGTCGTACACGGGGGGCACGACGGGAGCAGTACGAATGGGACGGAATGCGAGGGCCGCGCTGTGGGCGGCCGTACTCTTGGCGGTCACCCTCTTGGCGGGTTGCGGCGGCGGCGCGACGACGAACGACGAGGTCGCTCGCGAGGAGCGGACGAGCGGGAGCGAGCGGCGCGAGCACGACGACGGATCGCAGATCACCGGCCTGATGGGCACCATCCGGCGCGATCAGGTGGAGAACGCGCTCAACCCGCGGATGAACCGCTTCCTGCGCTGCTTCGCCGACCGAATGGGCGACGTCGAGTACCTCGCCGGGAACATGCGCTTGAGCTTCCGCATCCACACCGACGGCACGGTCGCGTGGGTCCACGCCTCCCAGACGGACGTCGGCGACCGGCCCGCGGAGCAGTGCGTGCTCGAGGTGGCCCGGAGCACGCACTTCCCGCGTCCGCGCGGCGGCGAGGCGGAGTTCTCCTGGGGCTTCGGCTTCGACGCGCCCGAGGACGTGCGCCCGCCGCTCAACTGGCAGGCCGACGCCATCCGAGATCAGCAGGAGGACATCGAGGGCGCGGCGCGCGAGTGCCACGTCTCGGGCGACTACCAGGTCACCGTCTACATCGCGCCGGGAGGCGCCGTGCAGAGCGCCGGCGGCAGCACGCCGAGCGCGGAAGCCGAGGCGGGCCTCGACTGCATCCTCGATCGCGTGCGGAGCATGGAGATGCCCGATCCCGGCTCCTACGCGGCCAAGGTCTCCTTCCCGGTGAGGTGAACGATGCAGCTCGACCTCAACGAGACCCAGAAGCTGGTCCGTGACTCCGCGCGCGGGTTCGCGCAGAAGCACATCGCGCCGCGCGCGGCCGAGATCGATCGCGAGGAGCGGATCCCGAAGGAGATCCTCGACGGTCTCGCGGAGCTCGGCCTCTTCGGCGTGAACGTGCCGGAGCGGCTCGGCGGGGCCGAGGCCGGCGTCGTCGCCTACAGCCTGGCCATGCAGGAGATTGCCGGCGCGTGCGCCTCGACGGCGGTCACGATGGCGGTGACGAACATGGTCGGCGAGGTCATCGCCGCGTTCGGCACCGACGCGCAGCGCGAGCGCTACAACCCTGCCCTCTGCGACGGAACGTTGCGGGCGGGATCGTTCGCGCTCAGCGAGCCGGCGGCGGGCAGCGATCCCGGCGCGATGACCACCACCGCGAAGCGAGACGGCGACCACTGGATTCTCGACGGCAACAAGCAGTGGATCACCAGCGGCGACTTCGCCGGGGTGTTCGTGGTGTGGGCGCGGACCGGCGATGCGGGCGCGCGCGGCATCAGCTGCTTCTTGGTCGAGGCCGGCACGCCCGGCCTCACGGTGGGCCGCCACGAGGACAAGATGGGCCTGCGCGGCAGCAGCACGACCGCGCTCCACTTCGAGGGCTGCCGGGTGCCGCAGGAGGCGCTCCTCGGCGAGCTGAACGGCGGCTTCAAGATCGCGATGATGGCGCTCGACGGCGGCCGCATCGGCATCGCGTCGCAGGCCATCGGCATCGCCACCGCCGCGCTCGACGAGGCCAAGGCCTACGCCAAGGAGCGGGTGACCTTCGGCGCGCCCATCGCCGATCACCAGGCCATCCAGTGGATGATCGCCGACGGCGAGACCGAGCTCGACGCGGCCCGCCTTCTGACCTTCCGCGCCGCGTGGATGAAGGAGCAGGGCGGTCGCTTCTCGCGGCAGGCGGCGATGGCCAAGCTCTACGCCAGCGAAGCCGCCTGGCGCGTCTGCGATCACGCCCTCCAGATCCACGGCGGCTACGGTTACACCAAAGATTACGCGGTCGAGCGTCACCTGCGCGACGTGCGGGTCACCCGGATCTACGAAGGCACCAGCGAGATCCAGCGCGTCGTGATCAGCCGCGACCTCCTCCGCTGAAGGGCGATCCGAACGCGACCGGCGCGTCGAGACGCCACAATTCACCATCGCTCCGTCGAACCAGCTCCGACCGTCGCTCGTAGGAGGCCCGGTGGGGGAATTTCCTCCCACTTCCTTTCGGAGGAGCGATGACACGACGGAGCAGAACGCTCATCGGTGTCGGCGTGCTCGGGCTGGTCGCGGTGGTGGGGGCTTGGCTCTCCATCCAGCGCCGGGTCGAGGCGGCCGATCAGTACGGATCCGCCGGCGCGAACGGCTGGCGACAGCGCCGACCGCGCGGCGGACATCGGTGACCTTTTCGCTTGGCATACGGACGACGGACACGTCGTCTTGGTGCTGACCTATGCCGGCCCGACCGACCCGGTCGCCGGAGAAACCGCGATGTACGACCCCGACGTCCTGTACGGGATCCACATCGACACCAACCAGGACCAGGTGGCCGACCACGACCTCTGGATCCGCTTCGGACAGAACGCGTCCGGCAACTGGGGCATGCAGGTCGAAGGCATCCCCGGCGGCGACCCGGCCATGCAGTCCGGCCCGGTCGAGTTCGCCAACACCATCAGCGGTCCCACCGACGCCTACTTCTGGGCGGGCCTGCGAGACGACCCCTTCTTCTTCGATCTCCAGGGGTTCATGGACACGCTGAGCACGGGAACGCTCTCGTTCGTCAACGACCGAGACTTCTTCGCCGGCAAGAACATCAGCGCCATCGTCATCCGGCTCCAGACGTCGGATTCTGGACGCGGGCGCGGACGGCACGTTCGACGTGTGGGCGACCACCGGTCGGGTCGGAGGCTGACATGAGCAAGCGAACGATTGCGATTTTCGCGTCCATGCTGGCTTTGACGGCCTGCGACAACGGCGGCGGCGGCTCCGACTCGGGCACGCCCGGCGCGGACTCGGGCACGCACAACGGGGACTCGGGCACGCCCGGTACCGACGGTGGCGGCGGGGGCGGTACGCCCACCTGCGCCGCCTACTGCGACGAGGTCACGATGACCTGCACCGGCGACAACGCCGACTACGCGAGCCGCGACGAGTGCATCCAGGTGTGCACCGGGCTCGGGTGGGCGGCCGGCGATGCGGTCAGCGCCAGCGGCCCGGCCAGCGGCGACACCATCGGCTGCCGCACCTACCACGGCGGCGTCCCGGCGACGGCGGATCCGGCCACCCACTGCCCGCACGCGGGCGAGACGGGCGGCAACGTCTGCGGCACCTGGTGCGAGAACTACTGTGGCGCGGCCATGGCGGTGTGCACCGGCGGCGACGCCATCTACACCAGCATGGACGAGTGCATGACGGCGTGCGCGGCGTTCGACGCCACCGGCTCCATCGGTGACACGAGCGGCGACACGGTGCAGTGCCGCCTCTACCACCTCGGCGTCGGCCTCCGGACCGGCGACACCGGGACGCACTGCCCGCACGCGGGCGTCAGCGGCGGCGGCGTGTGCGTCGGCAGCTGGACCTTCCGCAGCGACGGAACCAACGCCTACACCCGCGTCGATCGCATGGGCATGCCGGCCGTCTCGACCGCGCTGGTCAGCGACACCGGCGGCACGGCCACGACCAAGAACGACTACAACGACGGGAACCCCAGCGACGACGTCGCCGGGACGTTCGCGCCGGAGCTGGTCGCGAACCTGACCGCGCTGCACGGCGCGCTCGACGACGACCTGACCGGGCTGTCGTTGACCCCGTGCTCCATGTCGCCCACGCCCGACTGCCTCTCGCAGGAGGTCGCGCCCGGCGTGAGCGTGCAGAGCTTGGTCATCCCCGACACCCTCACCATCAACACCGGCGCGGCGGCCGGCTTCCCGAACGGCCGCATGCTCCCGGATCAGGCGATCGACGTCACCCTCGGTGTCGTCCTGCTCGATCTGACGGTGAGCGGACAGACGCCCGCGACGTTGGCCGGAGTTCCCGTGAACCCGACCCACAACGACGTGGACTACTCGACCGACTTCCCCTATCTCGCGCCGCCTCACGCTCCGTGAGCGGCCCGCTGTGCCCGGCGCTTCCCTCGCGCCGGGCACGGCGCCCCCTCTTCTCGCGCTCAGCACGAGAAGCCTCGTCGCCGTCGAGCGGCGTAGGCCCCCTGCGCGGCCATCCTCTCTCGCGCCCGCGCATGGGACCCACGGCGCTCCGACCCGCGCGGTCCCCCATCGCTCTCGCCTTTCGTTCCTCTCGCCTCGGAGTCTCCACGTGATCAAGCGCGTCCTTCCTCTCGCCGGCATCGCCCTCGCGGCCGCCGCCCTCAGCCTCGCGGCCGTTCAGCTCGTCCCCGCGCGGACCCTCGCGCCGCCGCCCGAGCCACGACCGGAGCAGCCCACGGACAGGGAGGTGGCGACGGATTACAGCCGCGCCCTCGCCCGGCTCGAGCAGCGCCTGCACGCGGCCGAGCGTTCCTCCGAGCGCTACCCGGGGCAGTGGCTCCGCATCGAGCGGGTGGCGGGCTTCTATCTCTCGCGCGCCCGCCTGACGGGGGACCACGAGGACTACCTGCGCGCCCAGCGCATCCTCGACGAGGCGTTCGCCGTCGCGCCGGAGGGCTCGGGGCCGCTGATGACCCGCGCCTACCTGAACTTCACGCTGCACCGCATCGCGGCGGTGGAGCCCGATCTCGCGCAGCTCGAGCGGCGGGTCATCGTGCCCGCGTCGCTCCGGGCCGGCATCCTCGGCCTGCGCGGCGACGTCGCGTTCCATGCGGGCCGCTTCGAGGACGCCGAGGGCATGCACCGCGAGGCCGAAGCGACGCGCCCCGGCAGCGCCAGCGCGTTCCGCATCGCCTACGACCTCTGGCAGACCGGCCGCTTCGATCAGGCCGAGCGCTGGCTCGGCGTCGCCGAGTCGCGCATCGTCGGCCCCGACACCGGCAAGGAGCGGGCGTTCATGGCGCTGCAGCGCGGGCTGATGGATTTGGACCGCGGCCGCTACGACGAGGCGCTCGGGCACTACCGGCGCGCGGACCGGCTCTTCCACGGCTACTGGCTCGTCGAGGAGCACATCGCGGAGCTCTCGGCCCTGCGCGGCGACACGGACGAGGCCGAGCGGCGCTACCGCGAGCTGGTCGCCCGCACGAACGATCCGGAGTTCATGGACGCGCTCGGCGAGGTGCTCGAGGGGCGCGGCGCGCACGACGAGGCGCGCGACTGGCACCGGCGCGCCGAGGCGCTCTACGAGCGGGATCTCGAGCGCCTGCCGGAGGCGAGCTACGGCCACGCCCTGGCGCACTTCCTCCAGCACGGCGCGGCGGACCGCGCGCTCTCGTTGGCGGAGGCGAACTACCGGCTCCGCCCGGGCGGCGAGGCACAGCTCCGGCTGGCCCAAGCGCTGGCCCGAAGCGGCCGGCTCGACGACGCGCGGGCGCGCATCGAGGCGCTGCTGGCCACGCCCTACCGGAACGCGGCCGTCCACGCGACCGCGTCCAAGATCGACGCCGCGCGCGGTGACACGGCGGGCGCGAGCGAGCAGGCCCGCCTGGCCCGCGAGCTGCGCCCCGACGCCATGGAGCAGCTCGACTGGCTGCACGTCGGCCGCTGAACCGCGCACCGACTCGCAGCGCGCCGCGCACACGCACACACGAAACGCCTCCCGGGCTCGCGCTCGGGGGGCGTTCTCACGTGGGACCCGGCTCGCGGTGAGACGGGGATCCGGATCGTCGAAGAATGCGCTGGTCGTCTCGGCGCGGTCGCGCGGTGAGACGCCGAGCTGGCGGACGCGGCGGCCGATGAGACCCGGGCTCCTCGACCCTCGCTCCTCGACCCTCGCTCCTCGACGGGGCGGCGCCGGACGGGAAGCGACGCGATTCGGCCCGGTTTTCGGAGGCGTCGCGCGTTTTGCACGAGCCCACGGAAGCGCTTTTTCCCGCGTCCCGCGAAGTGCGCAGGCCCCGAGGAGGCCTTTTCGAGGCCCGTGGAATCCCCGAGAGCCTCCAGAACGCTTCCCGAGGCCCGTGTGATTTGCGCGAGCCCTCGGAAGCGTTTCGCGGGCGGGGCTGCGCTCGCGAGGGTCGTTCGGAAGGCGTGGGCGGGCGTGCGCGGGGGACGGAGGGCATCTCGGAAGCCTTTCGCCGAGCCCCCCGGGGTGAGCTTCGGCGTCCGGAGGCTTCCGAGGAGGAGCCGGCGGGCCCGCTCGTCCGGAGAGGCCTTCGTTCGCGCTCGCGCAGCTCACGAAGGCGGTGGCGAAGGCTCGGGTCGGCCTCCCGCGTCCGCGGCGCCACTGAGAACGCGTTCGTTTCGCGACGCCGGCCCGCAGCGCGTCGTGGAACGCGTTCGCGGGCGGCTCCGGTGCCGGCGGGGGCGGTGAGGAAGGGTTCGCGCGGCGTGGCTGGGTCGCAGCGCGCCGTGGAGCGCGTCTTTCCCTGCCGAAGCGTCGTCGAGGCTTTCGACGAACCGGACTGGGCCCCGCGAGCGAGACGGTCCCCCGGCCTCGAGGCGTCGGGAGGAGTCGGCGTGCACGGCCACGCGCGACGACGTCGCGGAGGGGGGGATTGCCTCGGCCGCGTTCGCGAGCGGAGACGTACCGACGGCCCTTCAGTCGGGGAAGAAGCCGCGCGGGCCGCGGCGGGCGACGCGGGCGCCGAGGGCCATCAGATCGACGCCGGCTCGGAGCGCGCCGCGGGCGTTCATCTTCGAGCCGGGCACGTCGACCCAGGCGCGGAGCGGCACCTCGATCATCTCCTCGGGGCGCACGGCCGGCGCGTCGGGGCCGCCGGAGCAGAGCCGGCCGATCAGCTCGACGTCGAACGCCCAGCGCGAGGAGAAGGGACGGGCCAGCGCGTGGCGGAGCGCGGGCGTGTCGCGGAAGAGCTTGGCGCCGCACTGCGTGTCGTAGACCGCCAGGCCGAGCACCATCGAGGCGCCGGTCGCGAAGACGCGGCCGAGGTAGTGGCGGCTGGGCTTGCGGTCGATGCGCGCGCCGAGCCGGGCGATGCGCGCGCCGAGGGCCACCTTCGCGCCGCTCGCCTCGAGCTCCTCGCGCAGGTGCAGGAGCTCCTCGGGCGGGGTCGCGAAGTCGGCGTCGGCGTAGCCCACCTCGTCGGCGCCTCGCTCGAGCGCGTCCCGCAGTCCGGTGCGGACCGCCTCCGCCTTGCCCACGTTCTCGGGCAGGATCAGCGCGCGGACGCGCCCTTCCGGCGCCGTGTCGGCGATGCGCGTGAGCAGCGCGGCCGTCCCGTCCCGGGAGCCGTCGTCGACGAGCAGCACCCCCACTTGCGGGTCGGCGAGGAGCGCGAGCACATGCGCTTCCGAAAGCCGCTCGGCCTCGTTGTAGCAAGGGATGACGACGATCACGCCTCGGGCGTGTAGCACGAAACGCGGAGCGGGGACCGAAGCGGGAGGGTGCAGTGCGCCTCCTTTCCCTGCGCGCGTCTGGCGCCGGAGGGAAGCCCGCGCTCGCCGTCGTTGGGGACGCCCCGAAGGCGAGGCTTGAACCGGAGCGTCATCGCGCCAATCCTTCGGACCCGGCGCGGTGCCGGGGACGACACGGAGGATCGGAACCAGGGATGCAAGCGCTCACGGGATTGGCACACCTCTACCGTATCGACGAGCTCTACCGTGACGAGCACCTCGTCGTCGTGAACAAGCCGTCGGGGCTCGCGGTGCACCGCGGCTGGGCTGCCGATCACGTCACGGCGATGACCCTCGTGCGCAACATGACGCGCCGCTACGTCTACCCGGTCCATCGCCTCGACCGCGGGACGAGCGGGGTCTTGGTCTTCGCCTTCGACGGGCCGACCGCCGGCATGTTGCAGGACCACTTCCGCGACAAGACGGTGCAGAAGCGCTACCTGGCCCTGGTCCGCGGCTGCACGCCCGAGGGCGGCTGCATCGATCATCCCGTGCCGCGCAAGCCCAAGGGGCCGCGGGTCGACGCCGTCACCCGCTTCCGCCGCCTCGGCGTCGCCATCGACCGCTACTCGCTGGTGGAGGCGCTCCCCGAGACGGGACGGCTCCATCAAATCCGCCGCCACATGAAGCACATCAACCACCCGCTGATTGGCGACACCGCGTACGGGGACGGGCGGGAGAACCGCCGGCTGCGCTCGGAGTTCGGCTTGCTGCGGCTCGCGCTCCACGCCGCCTCGATCCGCTTCGCGCATCCGCACACGGGCGAGAGGGTGGAGGTGTTCGCACCGCCGCCGGACGATTTGAGGGTCCCGCTCGAGCGCCTCGGCTTCGGCGCCGCGCAATGGGACGACGAGCGACCGAGCTGAGCGCGCCCGTCGAGTGACGGGAGAGCCGGCGCGCGCCGCTCGGTCACGAAGCATCCTTCGCGGGCCTCGGCGAGATCGTGCGATGCCGGAGGGGCGCCCGCGCGTCGATGGCGCATCGGTTCGACGCGGCCCGGCGGATGCGGTCGGGCGCGATCAGGAGTCGGCGACTTCGACGCGGCCGGCGAGGATCTCCAGCAGCCCGCGCGCCTCCTGCGCCACCTCGAAGTCGGGGCCCGTGTCCAGGAAGCGCGAGAGGTAGCCGGCCGCCGCCGCGTTGTCGCCGCGGGCGTAGTGGACGAGGCCCATCAGATGGAGCGCGTCCGCGTCGTCCTTGTCGCGGGCGAGCACCTCGCGACCCATCCGGAGCGCCTGATCGTAGCGGCCCAGCATCCGCAGCGTGTGACCGAGCCCGACCATCGCGCCGAGGTAGTGCGGCGAGCGCTCGAGCGCGAGCACGTAGGCTTTCATGGCCCTGTCGAAGTCGCCCTGCTCGAAGTGCGCCGCGCCGAGGAAGAAGTAGCCGTAGGCGTTGTCCGGATCCGCCTCGATCACCCGCTCCAGATCGGTGATCGCCGCTTCGGACTCGCCCTCGCGGATGAGCTCCGCACCCTCCTGCGCCGCGTCCCAGCGCTGCATGTCCTCGTCTTCGACCGTCATCGCCAGGAACATGGTGCTCGGCGCGTTGGCGAGCAAGCGCGCGCTCTTGGCTCTTCGCTGGTCGCTCTTGGCTCTTCGCTGGTCGCTCTTGGCTCCGTCGCTCGTCGGCTCGCACGCTGCGGGATCAGCACGGCCGGCGGTCCGCGGGGGCTCGGCGCCTCCTCCGAGAGGGCCCCGGCTCAAACGCGCCACGCACCGAACGTTCGAACGGCAGAACGTTCGGCACGCGGCGCGGCCTGCTGCGAGAGGAAGGGTGGCTTCGACTCGCGGTATCGGGGAGCTCAGGTGGCGAAGAGGTTGGCGGGATCGCGGAAGCTCTTGAGCTCGATGGCGTTGCCGCTCGGGTCGCGGAGGAAGAAGGTGCCCTGCTCGCCGGGCTGGCCTCGGAAGCGGATCCGCGGGGCGATGACGAAGGGCACGCCGGCCGCTTCGAGGCGCGCGGAGAGGGTCTCCCAGGCCTCCCAGGGCAGCACCGCGCCGAAGTGCCGCACCGGGACGTCGTCCCCGTCGACTTCGTTGTGCGCGGCTCCGTCCGGTGGCGCGTCGACGAGGTGCGCGCTGAGCTGGTGGCCGAAGAAGTCGAAGTCGATCCAGCGGGTGTCGCGCCGGCCGACCCGACAGCCGAGCCGCTCGACGTAGAAGCGCTCGGTGGCCTCGAGGTCGGTCACGGGGAACGCGAGGTGGAAGGGCGGCATGGTCGTCATGGCGGTCCTCGTCAGGGCAGTTCTCGTCAGGGCAGTTCTCGTCAGGGCAGTTCTCGTCAGGGCAGTTCTCGTCAGGGCAGTTCTCGTCAGGGCAGTTCTCGTCAAGGCAGGGCCAGAGGCGGGATGCTCTCGACGCGGTTCGCGCTGAAGCGGCCTTCGTGCGCGCCTTCGAAGGTTCCCCGCAGGCGCGCGGCGTCGTTCAGCTCGGCGCGATAGCGGGTGCCGGCGATGCGGAAGCGGAGCGCGCCTCCTTCTTGTTCCCAGCCATCCTCGGCGCGCACCTCGGGGCCGGCCGCCAGCGCGCCCTCGGCCAGGAACTCGACCAGGACGGGGGCGCCGCCGGTGTTCAGCGCCCAGCGTGTGCCGGCCATGCTCAGGCAGGCGCCCTCGACCCGCGCTTCGTGCGCGCCGCAGCGCTGCTGGCCGAAGACGCGGCTGGCGGAGAACGCCCAGCGCTGCCCGCGCACGTTCCGGGCCTCGCCGAGCAGCACGGTGCCGTTGGTCACCTCGGCGCGGTACTCGACGAAGCGGTCCGAGAGGAAGACGCGGAGGAGCGCTCCGTCCTGGAACCACTCGTCGGTCGCCGGGTCGGCGCTGGGCTGATCGTCGGCGCGCACGCGGCCCGCCGCCAGGAGCGCCAGGTCGAGCTCGTACTCGCCCCCCGGGCCATCCGCCAGGACGTGCCAGCGGGTGCCCTCGGCGCTCCAACACGTGGTGCCGAGGCGCGCCTCGTGGGCGGCGCAGCCCCGGTCCGACGCGCCCGCCGCCGTCTCCGCGGGCGTTTGCGCGCCGCCGCAGCCGACCAGGGCGAGCGCGAACGCCCAGCCGCCCGCTCGAAGCCTCGTGCGCGTCGCCCCGCGATTCATCGCGCCGCAGGATAGCAGCCGATGTGCCGCCTGCCGGCGGGCGCCGTCGTCGTCCTCGACGCACCCGCCGACCGTCCTCGGTCGTCGGCATCGCCGCGCCTGCGTCAGCCCAGGCAGTTGGCTTCGCTGTGGGCGCTGTTGTTGTCTTCGTTGCACTCGCCGATGAGGCCTTCGTCGTCGGCCGTCGCTTCGAAGACGCCGTCGGCGGGGACGGGCGCGGTGCAGCTCACCATCGTGCAGACGCCGGGCGCGACCGGCTCGGTGGTCCGAAGATCGCAGAGGCGGGTGCGCCCCCCGTCGCCGTCGATTCGGTCGAACACGACCTGGATGCCCGTGTCGAGGAAGACCGCGCCGCGGTTGCAGATGGTGGCCTGCATGGAGGTGCTCGAGGGGCCGCCGCAGACGGCGGTGATCGACTGGATGGTCAGAATCCGGGCCCGGCGTCGGGCCGAGCGAGCCCTGCACGTTCTGGCGGAAGTTGTTGAGCGTGGAGTCGGACCAGTTGGCGTGGACGGCGCTGGTGCGCGGGATGGTGCCGTCGTCGTTCACGTTGGTGACGTGATAGCCGTGCTGGTTCCAGATGGTCCGCGAGCCGGCCCAGCGATCGCGCGCGTCCCGGTAGATCCGCAGGCCGGCCACGCAGTCGCGGTGGAAGGCGCGGCAGACCTGCCCGCTGCCGCCGCTTCCGGAGAGCGGATCGGTGCAGCCGTAGGTCGCCGGGCACTCCGTGTCGTCGGCGCAGCGGCAGAGCCCCGCGTCGCAGGTCCCCGACGGACAGTCGCCGGCGCTCTCGCAGCGCAGGCCGGCGAAGATCGGATCCACCTCGGGGCAGTAGGGCGTCATGCACTCGGCGCTGGCGCCCATCACCATCTCCGCCGAGCCGTCGCCGTCGGCGTCGGCCACGATGGGGTTCTCGGTCCAGGTGGAGGAGAAGCGCGCCTGGGAGAAGAGCACCTCGCCGCTCAGGCCGTCGTAGATGCGCACGAAGCACTCGTCGCCGTAGACCACCTCGGCGCGGCCGTCGGCGTTGAAGTCGAAGACGCTCGAGCCGGTCCGCGAGCTCGAGGAATCCTGCGAGGGCTGCGTCCAGAGGTGCAGCCCGCTCTCGGCCAGGTCGAGCACCTCGTAGGAGCCGCCGAAGGCCACGCCGATCTCGCGCACGCCGTCGCCGTCGAAGTCGGCGATGGTCGGCGGCCCGCCGTTGCCGCTGGTGGTGCTGGGCGTCTGGGCGACGAGGCCGCCGCTGAGCGTGCGCACCGACACCATGCCGCCTTGGACCGACACCACCTCGGGCAGGCCGGGCGCGTCACCGGCCACGCCGGGGAAGTCGCCGAGATCCGCCACCGCCGTGAACCCGGCCGGCACGGTGGTGGAGAAGCCGCTCTCGATGGTGAACGCGCCCGCGTCGAGCTCCCAGGTCGCGTTGCCGGCCACGGCCTCCACCTTGCCGTCGCCGTCGAAGTCGCCGACCGGCACCGGCGTGCCGTGGACGATGTGCACCCAACCGGGGAGGGTGGTCATGCGGACGCCGTCCGCGTGCCACACCGCGCCCTCGAAGAGGATCTCCGGAGCGCCGTCGTCGTCGAGGTCGTAGATGGCCACGCCGCCCCACTGGCAGTCGGCGCTGCCCCACGTGTCGGCCGAGCCGTCCGGCATGGTCGTGCTCCAGAGCTGCGAGATGCTCCCGTCGCTGGCCACGCTCAGCGCCACCAACCCGCCGGCGGTCGCAGCGGCCACGATCTCCGGCGTCCCGTCGCCGTCGAGGTCGCCGATGGCCGGCGTCACGGGCGAGTTCAGCGCGACCCCGTCGTAGACGCCCTGCGATGCGCAGGTCGCGCCGTCGAGGATGCGCAAGACGCCGCTGGCCGTGCAGCCGCGCGGGACGCCCTCCATGTAGCCGTAGTCCGCGACGTAGACGACGCTCGGGCGCGTCGGCACGTCGGGCGCGGCGCGGATGCCGAGGTTGGCCACCAGCGGCGTGTGGAGGACGCGCACCGCGTCCGGATGCGGGTCGCCGTCGGGCGCGGTCTCGAACGCGCACTGGATTGGGGCAGCACCGGGCCGGGGGAGGGCGTGCGGCGGCAGGCGTCGTCGTAGCCGCCCATGCCCCAGGGGACGCAGTGGCCGCTCACGCAGTGGGCGTCACCGGCGCAGTCGGTGTCGGCCGAGCAGGCGGGCCCGCTGGCGTCGGGGCCGCTGGCGTCGGGCGCGCTGGCGTCGGTCGAGCTCGCCGCGTCGACGCTCCCCGCGTCGTGTTCGGGCACGCAGACGCCGTCGACGCAGCTCGAGCCGGCCGCGCAGTCGCCGTTGGACGCGCAGGTGTCGTGCGTGTTCCCGGAGCAGTCGCAGCCGACGCCGAGGAGCAGGATCGAGAGCGCGACGGCGTGTGCGAGCAGCGTGCACCGCGTTCGTCGAAGCCGGCGGGACGTGGCGCGCGAGATGGCTCCTCGTCGTGCGCCCGGCTCGGTGCCGAAGGTGCTCTGCGTGAAACGGCGGAAAACGTCTGCGCTGCCCATGCGCCGAGAGTACCGCAAGCCGTCGCGCGGCACGCGAGGTGGGCGCGTCGAATCCGTGCGGGCGACGGGAGGCTCGTCGAGAGACCTTCAGTCCGCGAACCGACGCGGCCGATGGCGGGCGCCGCGGGCGATCCGCTGCACGGTCCCCGCGTAGTCGACCGCGGGCCGCACGCGCGGCACCGGTGGTGGGCAGCCGAGGAGGGCGATGAAGAGCGTCGCCTTGTCGTCCCAGTCCATCTCGGTGAAGGCGATCCCGGCCCGCGCGCCGTGCTCGTGCCGTGCGAGGCGGCGTACCCGCGCGACGGCGTCGACGATGTCCTGACCGTGGGGGACGCGGAAGCTGACCACCAGCTCGTCCCCGATGGAGAGCGCGCCGTCGCACTCGAGCAGCGCGCCCTGGTGCGAGAGGTCGAGCAGACGGCCGCCGACCTGGCGAAACCCCTCGAGGCGGACCGCTTGGCAAGCGACGGTGGTCCCGCGGCGGATGATGTTGCGGCGGCGAGGACGGACGAGCTGGAACATGCCGCCATGCTAGGGCCCGACCGATCCCGCGCGCCAAAAAGCGGCTCGTCCGAGCGGGCCCAGCGGTTCCCGGACATGGCGACCCGCGCCCGGAGGCCACGAAGGCGTCGACGGCGGCCTGGCGCGAGGATTGAGCGAGGCGCCCTCGGTGATCGTCGGCGTCAGCGACGCGTTGACGGGAGCCTGCTGAGAGGATTGAGCGAGGCGCGGTTCCGGGCGACGCGGCGTCCGTGGCCCGTGCCGGGCCCTTTGCCCCGACGACCCCGGCAAGGGAGCTCGGCTACACGCCGACGAGCGGGAGCTGGCGGCGGAAGCGCTCGTCGTTCTCGCGGACCGGAACCGGGTAGTCGCCGCTGAAGCAGGCGTCGCAGTAGCCCTGGCCACCGATGGCGCGGTGGAGGCCCTCGATGCTGAGGTAGCCGAGCGAGTCGCTGGTGATGTAGCGGGTGATTTCGTCGACCGAGTGGCTCGAGGCGATGAGCTCGCCGCGCGAGGGCGTGTCGATGCCGTAGAAGCAGGGCCAGCGCGTGGGTGGCGAGGAGATGCGCAGGTGCACCTCGCGGGCGCCGGCGTCGCGGAGCATCTTCACGATCTTGCGGCTGGTCGTGCCGCGGACGATCGAGTCGTCGACCACCGCCACCCGCTTGCCCTCGAGCAGCGCGCGGACGGGGCTGAGCTTGAGGCGCACGCCGAAGTGGCGGATCGATTGGCCCGGCTCGATGAACGTCCGGCCGACGTAGTGGCTTCGGATGAGGCCCATCTCGAAGGGCAGCCCCAGCGCCTGCGCGTAGCCCATGGCCGACGCCACGCCGCTGTCCGGCACCGGGATGACCAGATCGACGTCCGCCGGCGACTCCTCGGCCAGCGTGGTGCCGAGCCGCTTGCGCGCGTCGTAGACGCTGGTCCCGTTGAGGGTGGAGTCCGGCCGCGCGAAGTAGACGTACTCGAAGATGCACATCTTCGTCGGCTTGGGCTCGAAGGGGCGGAGCGAGTGCAGGCCGGTCTCGTCCACGACGATCATCTCGCCGGGCTCGACGTCGCGCAGGTACTCGGCGCCGATGAGATGGAAGGCCGGCGGCTCGGAGGCCACGACGTGGGCGTCCTTCAGGATGCCGATGCAGAGCGGGCGGAAGCCGTAGGGATCGCGGACGGCGATCAGCTCCTTCGGCGTGAGGAAGACCATCGAGTAGGCGCCCTCGACGTGCCCGAGCGCGTCGACGACCCGGTCGGCGGTCGTCTCGTGCTTGGAGCGCGCGATGAGGTGGACCAGCACCTCGGTGTCGCTCGTGGTCTGGAAGATCGAGCCCTCGGACTCCAGTCGGTGCCGCAGCTCGGCGAAGTTCGTCAGGTTGCCGTTGTGGGCGACGGCCAGCGCGCCGTGGGCGTAGTCCACCGCGATGGGCTGGGCGTTCTTGAGCCCGCTGTCGCCGGCGGTGGAGTAGCGCACGTGGCCGATGGCCGAGGTGCCGGGCAGGCGCTCGAGCACCTCCGCGGCGAAGCCGTCTTGCACCAGCCCGAGCGCGCGGTGGGCGTAGAGGCGCTCGCCGTCGGTGCTGGCGATGCCGCAGCTCTCCTGCCCGCGGTGCTGGAGCGAGTGCAGCCCGAGGTACGCGAGGTTCGAGGCCTCGTCGGCGCCCGCCACGCCGAAGACCCCGCACTCGTCATGGAAGTGGTCGTCCTCCCGATCCACGGCGGCGATGTAGCTCTCAGCCCCCTCTGCGTCCAGAGCGGCGGGCGGCGTACCTCGCCTCCGCGTGCGCTCGCGCACCGCGACCACGCTGGCTCAGCGGGCGGCGGCTCGCGGTGCGGAATCCTGCCGAGCCGCTGCTACGATGCGCCCGTGCGTTTCCCGATCGCGAGGGCCGGACGTGGGGTCGTCGCCCTGAGCTTGCCCGAATGGCTGCGCGCGCTCGGCCTCGCCGCGCTGGCGCTCTCGATCGCGCTCTCGATCGCGCTGCCCGCGCGGGCCCACCGCGGCAGCGAGAAGCTCCTCCTCGTCGAGCGCACCGAGGAAGGCGCGGTCGTCGACGTGCGCCTCGAGCGGCCGGACGCGGCGGTGCAGCTCGGGCTGGACGAGGGGGCGAGCGTCGACGCCATCCTCGCCCGCAAGAACGCGATCCGGGACTGGATCCGGCGAGGGATCACGCTCCGTTCTCCGGGCGGCGCGTGCGATGTGGACGCCAGCGAGCCTCGCCGGGTCGAGTCCGACGGCGGCCCGCGGATCGAGCTCTCGCTCACGGCCCGCTGTCCCGCGCCGCGCGATCGGATCACCCTCGCGGACCACACCGTCTTCGAGGTCGATCCTCAGCACGAGGCGTTCGTGCGCCTCCGGTGGGGTGACGACGGCGACGCGCGGGTGCTCCGCCGCGGCCGGCAGGAGGTGGAGCTCGGCAGCCCGCCCTCGGTCACGGCGTTGCTCGGCCGCTTCGTGCAGGAGGGCATCCTCCACCTCGTCACCGGCTATGACCACCTGCTCTTCTTGCTCTCGCTGGTGCTGACCGCCGGCGGGCTGGCGGTGCGCGAGGGCATGCGCGCGGCGCTCAAAGACGTCACCTGGCTCGTCACCGCGTTCACCCTCGGCCACAGCGTGACCCTGATCGCCGCCGCGCTGGACGTGGTGGTCCTGCCCGGCAAGCTGGTCGAGAGCGTGATCGCAGCCTCGATCGTCTGCGTGGCGCTCTTGAACGTGTGGCGTCCGCGCGCGCGTCATTCGATGCCGTGGCTGGCCTTCGGTTTCGGCCTCGTCCACGGCTTCGGGTTCAGCAGCGTGCTGGCGGAGCTCGGCCTGCCGGCGCAGGCGCGGGTGCTCTCGCTCGTCTCCTTCAACGTCGGGATCGAGCTCGCGCAGCTCGCGTTCGTGGCGCTGGTGGCCTACCCGCTGGCCTGGGCGGCCGGATTTCGCGGCTACGAGCGCTGGGTCGTGCGCGGCGGCTCGATCCTCATCGCCGGCATGGCCTCGTTCTGGCTGGTCGAGCGCCTGTCGGCCTGAAGCCCACGTTCGCGCGCCTCTCGCCGCCTGCGGTGCGTTCGATCACGAGGCGCGGTCGAGCTCGAGACGGGCCTCGAGCCGAGCGCGCTCGATCAAAGCTCGTCGGCCTGCTGCAGGAAGGTGGCCTCGTCCGGCGTCGAGCTCCGGTTGAGGATCACGTTCCGGTGCGGGAAGCGCTCGAAACGCTCGACCACCTCGCGGTGGCGCTCCGCGTGGCGCATGAAGCTCTCGCAGAGGTCCTTGTGCTCGGGCGGCGCGTCCTGGGCCATCTCGCCGAAGATCTCGACGCTGGTGAGCTGGATGTCGGGGTCCTCCGAGTGCATCGCCGGCAGGTAGAAGAAGGCCCGCTGGGGTGGCGGAAGCTCCTGGTCCATGCCCTCGTCGAGGCCGTCGAGACAGAGCGCGAGCGCCTTCTCGTCGGCGGCGTAGGCCTCCGGCGTGTCGCGGAAGATGTTCCGCGAGAACTGATCGAGCAGCACGATCAGGGCGAGACGACCGCGCGCGGTGCCTCCCCAACCGTCCAGCTCGCCCGCCTTGGCTCTGGCCAGCAGCTTGCCGAAGCGCTGCTCGACCGCGCGGTCGACGCGCGCGCTCCTGCCGAACCACATTTCGACGCCGGTGGGCCACCCCTCTTCCACGGGTGTGGCGCCGAACCAAAACTCCAAGATCTCGTCGATGCGCTCGTCCATTTCCGCGAAGCTCCCGTCGGATGGGCGCGAGGCCGGGCAAAGAAGTAGAATCTCAGGCCGTCCATGGCAAGGAAGAAGTCGGAAGCGCGCCACACCCGGCGTGTTTCGCCCGCCCGAGGAGGACCCATGCCGACGTGCCGCGAGTGTGACGACGAGGTCGACGAGCTGGTCAAGGTCAAGGTCGGCAAGAAGACCCTCAAGCTGTGTGAGGACTGCGCCGACCGGTTGCGCGAGGAGGCCGAGATTGCCGAGGACAGCGAGGCCGTCATCCAGCAGATGATGGGCTTCAAGGGCCGCCGCTGAGCCCCTCGCTCCCGGCCTGCCCCCGCGCCGTCGCGTTCGGGCGATGGGCTGCGAAGGCCCCGGCCAGCGGTGGGCCGTCGAGGCCGCGTTCGGACGATCGCCGAGCTGGGCCCAGCCCGCTCTTCACGGGTAGGTGTCGCAGACGCCGTACTCGGTGCCGCCGACGACGAGCGGCGTGCTGAAGCCGTAGCAGGCCTCGCTGCTCGCGCAGCCGCCTGCCGCCGCCATGCCGGGCGCGTCACACCAGCGCTGGCACACGCTGGGCGACCCCGCGCAGGCGAAACCGGCCCGGCAGTCGGTGTCGGCGCTGCACGAGGCCCCCTGTCCGCCCGCCCCGACCGGCGCGACGCAGTCGGTGAAGAAGCGCATCGCGCCCATGCTCTCCTGGTAGATCTGGCAGGCCGATCCGCTGACGCAGCCAGCCTGGGAGATGGGATCGCAGTCGACGCTGCACAGCATCACGCCCGACACGGTTCCGCCGGCGCCGTCGCTGAGGGTGTGGATGCACAGGCCGGCGCCGGTGCAGTCGGAGTCGGTGGCGCAGAAGCGGCCACATTGGCTGACGGAGGTGCCGCTGCGGGCGACGTTCAGGCACGTCAGCCCCGGGCTGCAGTCGGCGACGCCCGAGCAGGACGCGCCCTCGGCGGTGGTTCCCGCTGCCGCGCAGCCTCGCGTCGTCCCGCTCAGGTAGCAGGCCTGACCGGCGCCGCAGCCGCATTGCGGTGAGATCAGCCGGCAGGGGCTCTCGCCGCAGGTGCTCGAGCAGCCGGTCGCGCCGCAGGACTGCCCGCTCGGGCAGAGCGAGTCGTCGGGCACCGCGTCGCACATCGGCGCGGTTCCGCTGCTCGGCTCGAGGCAGCGGTCGTGGGTGCAGGCGATCCCGTCGTCGCAGATCGGCATCGTGCCCGGCGCGCAGGTCCCCGCCTGGCAGCGCTCGATGCCGTTGCAGACCAGCCCGTCGTCGCAGTCCGTGTCGCCGGTGCAGCCGATCGGGCCCGAGTCGACCGGCTGCGGCCCCGAATCGCGGACGATCCGGCCGGCGTCGGGAGGCGGACTCCCCGCGTCCGTCCCGGGCGCCAGCCCTGAGTCGTGTCCGGGGACGACGTGGCCCGCGTCGGGCTGAAGCCGAGTCCCGCCACCGCCTTGGGCGCAGCCGGCGACCCAGGACGTGGCGAGGAGTGTTCCGCACACTCCGATCCGTCGAGCCAAACGCATGCCTTCGAACCCTCTCTCCTGCGACCAGTCGCTTGCCACGGTAGAGCGTCGCGTCGTTCACATCAATCGCGGGAGACGCCCCGTGACGCGCCGCGTCATGAGCCGAGCGCAGCGTTCGCGCACGCCGGGCGCCCCCGCTGCTATGCTCCGGCCCCCGCGATGAGCCCCGTCGTCCGTCGCATCGAATCGATCGTCCCGCGCAAGGCACACGCCTTCGGCGGGAAGGCCAAGAATCTGGCCGCGCTCGCGCGCGCCGGCTTCCCGGTGCCGGCGGCGTATGCGCTGGAGGCTCGGGCGGCGGACGCGTTCTTCGCGGCGGCGCTGCCTCCCGAGGATTGGCCGGCGTCGCTGCTCGATGCGCCCGACAGCGGGCTCGAGGACGGAAGGCTGGCCGCCATCGTGGAGCGGGCCCGACAGGCGCCGGTTCCGCCCGCCGTCGCCGAGCTCCTCCGCGAGGCCTTCGACGCGCTGACCGGGGAGGGAGCCGTCGCGCTGGCGGTTCGCTCGAGCTCCACGCACGAAGATGAGCAGGAGCAGAGCTCGGCGGGCCTGCACGAGACCGTTCTCGGCGTGTCGACGATCGACGAGCTGCTCGACGCCGCGCGGACCTGCTGGCTGAGCCTCCTGACGCCGCAGGCGATCGCGTATCTGCGCACGCTGGCGCCGGACCGGGAGAGCGTCGGCGTCGGGGTCGTCGTCCAGGCGCTGGTCCCCTCCGACGTGGCGGGCGCGATGTTCACGGTGAACCCGCTCAGCGGCGATCCGGGCGAGATGGTCATCAACGCCGGCTACGGGCTCGGCAGCACGGTGATGGACGGCCGCATCTCGCCGGACACCTACCGCGTCGACAAAGCCAGCGGCTGGGTCCGCGACCGGGTGGTGGGTGAGAAGGCGATTGCGGCTCGCTGGCATCGCGGCGAGGGCGTGCGCGAGGAAGAGGTGCCGCCCGAGCAGCGCGAGGCGCCCTGCCTGTCGGACGATCTGCTCGAGGCGCTGGTGGATCTCGGCCGCCGGGTCGAGGACCACTTCGACGACGCGCGAGACGTGGAGTGGGCCGTGGCCGGCGGCACGCTCTATCTCTTGCAGGCGAGGCCGGTGACGGCGCTCTCCCACCCACCGCGTCGTGGCGGTCGAAGGCGACGGCCCGGCAAGGATTGCTCGCGCATCGTCTGGTCGAACCTCAACGTCGGCGAGGCGCTGCCCGGCGTGGCCACGCCGCTGACCTGGTCGATCCTCAGCGACTTCAGCGATCGCGGCTTTCGGCGGGCGTTCGGTGCGGCCGGCTGCAAGGTGCCCAAGGACGCCGAGCTGGTCGGCAGCTTCCGCGGCCGGATCTACCTGAACATGACCGAGTTCATGGAGATCGCGGCCCAGGTGCCGGGGCTCCGGCCGAAGACGCTCCTGGCGCTCGGCGGCGGCGGCGAGGTGGAGCGGCTGGAGACCCAGGTCGAACGGCACGGCACGACCGGCTTTCTCATGCGGCTGCCCCTCACCGTCACTCGCTATCTGCGCGAGAACGTCGGCCTGACCGAGCGGGTCGCGCGCTTCGAGAAGAGCTTCGGCGAGGAGCGCGGCCGCTTGGTCGCCCTGGACTTCCGCGTGCTCTCGCAGAGCGGCCTCGATCGGGTGCTCTACCGCGTCGAGCGGCTGCTCGACGACAGCGGCCTGGTGATGCTCAACGTCTACGGCAACCTGCTGGCGACGGTGGTGCTCCTGCGGGGCGTGCTCTCGCTGGTCGCGAAGGACGACGCGTCGCGGCTGGAGCGGGAGCTCTTGACGGGGCTGGCGGACGTGGACAGCGCCTCGCCCGGGCTCTCGCTCTGGCACATCGCGGAGATGGCCCGCGCCGAGCCCGAGGCGGCGGCGTTGGTGCGCGAGCGGGATCCGTCTTCGCTCGCTCTGACCGATCTGCCGGATGGGCCGACCCGCCGCGCGCTCACTCGCTTCTTGCAAGCGTACGGCTACCGCGGCGCGCGAGAGGCGGAGATCGGCGAGCCGCGCTGGTCGGAGGATCCCTCGCTGCTCTTCGCGACGCTGCGGGCGCATCTGGTGCGTGAGCGCGGCGCCGCCAGCCCGGTCGACGTGGAGCGCAAACAGAGGGCGCTCCGCGACGCCGCGAGCCGGGATTTGGAGCGCAAGGTGCCGGCGCCGGCCCGCGTGGCGGTCCGTCACCTGCTCTCGCTGGTCCAACGCTTCATGCGGCTCCGAGAGCGCCTCCGCTCGAACGTCGTGCAAGTGCTCGGGCTCTTCCGGGCCGTCGCGCTCGACGCCTCGCGCCGCATCTCGGTGCTGGAGCCGGGCGTGCCCGAGGGCGCCGCGTTCTATCTCTCGCTCGACGAGCTGCACGGCTTTCTGCGCGGCGACGTCAAGGTGCTCGGCCCCTTGGTGGAGCGTCGCGAGCTGCAGCTCGGGCGCGACCGCGGCCTGCCGGATCCGCCGGACACCTTCGTCGGATTCCCGCCGCCGGTCGCCGAGCCCGAGGCGACCGACGTGCTGACGGGGCTGGCCGCGTGCAGCGGGCGCGTCCGCGGGCTCGCCCGCGTGCTGCGCGGACCGAGCGACGCGGCGGCGCTCAGGCCGGGGAGATCCTGGTCGCGCCCTACGCCGACGTCGGCTGGTCGCCGCTCTTCCTGGTCGCCGGCGCCGTCGTCACCGATCTCGGCGGCCCTCTCTCCCATGCGGCGGTGGTCGCTCGCGAGTACGGCGTGCCCACCGTCGTCAACGTCAAGAACGGCACTCGCCTCATCCAGACCGGCGACGAGCTGGAGGTCGACGGCGACCTCGGCACGGTGCGCGTTCTGCAGCACGTGGACGCGGCGAGCGGAGACCGATCGGGCTGAGCCGCCGATGACGTCGAGCAAGTCTCGTGTGGGGTCGCGTCATCGATGGGGGCCACGATGAGTGAGCCGGAGGTGGTGTACGAGGACGCCGATCTCCTGGTGGTGGTGAAGCCCTCCGGGCTCGCCACCACCGCGCCGGATGGCGGTGACTGCCTGACCGAGCGGCTCGAGAGCGCGCGGAACGCGAAGCTGCACCCGAGCTCGCGCCTCGACGCGCCGGTGACCGGCTTGGTCACATTCGCCAAGACCAAGCGGGCCGAGGCGTCGCTCCGCCAGGCTCGAGCCGAAGGGCGCTACGGTCGGGGCTACCTCGGCCTGGCCAGCGCCATGCCCGAGCCTCCCGAGGGCGAATGGAACGCCGCCATCGGCATCCACCCCCGCGACCCGCGGCTCCGCGCGGCGCTCGCCCCGGACGCGAAGGGGCCGCGCGTCCAACACGCGAAGACGACCTATCGCCTCCGGCAAGTGCAGGGCGGCGCGGCCGCCTTGTGGCTCACGCCGCACACCGGCCGCACCCACCAGCTCCGCGTCCACGCCGCGCACGCGGGCGCGCCGCTCCTCGGCGACACCCGCTACGGCGGGCCCAAGCGGCTCGTGCTCGCCGACGGGCGCGTGGTGGCCGCGCGGCGCGTGATGCTCCATTGCGCCTGGCTGCGGCTGCCGACGCTCGAGGGCGGCGAGCTCGTGTTGAGGGCGCCGGTATTGCCCGACATGAGCGCGCTCTGGCATGCCCTGGGCGGCGATCTCGAGGCGCTTCGACCCGCGCCGTGAATCGATTGTCCGCTCCGCGTGTCATACTCGCGGCCCGTGGACCGCCGCTCGGGAGGAGGCCTCGTGCAAAGAACGCTGATCACCGCCGCCCTCACTGCCGTCTGTCTCTTCGCTGCCGGCTCGACGGCGCACGCGCTCAGCTGTCGCGGGCGCCTGATCGAGGCGGGTGACGCTGCGGCGCGCGTCCGCGCCTTCTGCGGTGAGCCGGCGAGCGTGACCGAGCGGACCATCCGGCGGGCGCGGGCGGTCTACTACCGGGGCCCGTACGGCACGCTCATCCAGGACTCGGTCGAGGTCGACGTCGTCGTGCAGGAGTGGGTCTACGACTTCGGCCCCCGCCGCTTCATGGAGGAGCTCACCTTCGAGGACGGAGAGCTCCGCACCATGCGCGAGCTCGGCTACGGCACCCCGGACGGCCACGAGATCCAGAGCCGCGCCGAGCCACGGCTGCGCGCGCTCCCGGTGGGAGACCGCCGCCGCGCGCGCTCGGCGTGAAGCGTTCGAGCTCGATCCCCAGCAAGTGGGCTGCATCGGCTCGTCTCGCTGATGGGCTCGTTTCGCTGGACCGAGTCCTGGCAGACCGCCTGACGGCGGCCTCTCGCGACGCACGCGAAATCGAGGCTCAGCTCTCGGGCTCGGCCTCGGCTTCCGGCTCGGCCAGCGCGGGGAAGGTCGCGGCGAGCTCGGACTCGATGGCCATCACCAGCTCGTTCTCGATGTCGAGGAGGCCCGCGGCGACGCGCTCGATGTTGCGCTGGTAGACGAAGAGGCGGCCGACCCGCGGCTCGCTCCCCGGCTCCGGCGGGAGATCGTCGAGCAACACGCCGATCCGCGGGTCCACGCCCTCGGCCACGACCTCGGCGCCCGGCAACTCGGTCACGACCACCAGCGCGCCCTCCAGTGCCTGGGCGCAAGCGGGGCGGAGCTTCATCAGCGCCGACTGCACACGCCGCTCGAACTGCGGCTGCGGCAGCGACCAGGGCGGCGGCGGGCCGGCCCGATCGAGGTCGCGAGCCGACAGGAGCGCCACCAGCGCGCCGCGACGGTCGCCCTCGGCTTCGAGCACCAGCCCGAGGTAGTAGAACGCGTCGGCCGAAGGCGGCTCTTCGTCGCACGCCTTGCGGATCAAGGGCGCGGCGCTCTCGACGTCGCCCACCTCGAAACGCGCGCGGCCGACGTGGAGATAGAGCTGCGGGCTCTCGAAGGGGCCGTCCGGCAGCAGCGCCACCACCTTCTGCGCCGCTTCGCGGTCGCCTCGGGCCAGGTGCACGTCCACCTTGAGCAGGAGGGCGTCGGCGATGAGGTCCAGCTCGTCTTCGTTCAGCCAGTCGAGGGCCTCGTCGATGTACGCCAGCGCGGCGTCGAGGTCCTCCAGCGGGTGGAGGAGCACCTCCGCGGCGTAGAGCATCGCGTCGACGTAGCCCTCTTCGAGATCGAGCGCGGCCCGGTATTGCTCCAGCGCTTCCTCGGCGCGCCCCTGCGCCTGGAAGACGTAGCCGAGCAGGTTGCGCGCTTCGGGCGACTCCTCGTCGAGCTCGAGGGACTTCTCGGCCGACAACTGGGCGCCGGCCAGATCGCCCCGTGCGAGCAAATCCCAGCCGCGGTCCAGGTGGGCCGTGAGCTGGTCCATCGGTTCGTTTCCGTCGTCGTCCATGCCGAGGTGAGGGCGCGTTTTACGTCCCCCCTCCTCGCCGTCAAGCCGGAAGGTCGGCGGCAGCCGTGTTATCCCGAGGCGTGCGCGCGCGTCGGACCCCGCCGCTCCTGCTCTTGGCAGCGCTCTTTCTGCCTCCGGTCTTCGCCGGGTGCCTCGCGTTCGTGCCTCGGCCCGACGAGCCCCTCTCGTTCGGGATGACCAACCATGGGATCCTACATCGTGGGGCGCGGCTGCCCGACCGCGGCGAGGGTTGGGTGCGGGCGCGGCCCGGCGAGAGCACCCGCTACGGGACGCCGCATCTCTTTTCGGCGCTCGAGCGGGCCATCGAGGCCGTGGACGGGCGTTTTCCCGGCAGCGCCCCGATGCGGATCGGCGACGTGGCCGCGCCCGGCGGCGGCCGTCATTCCCGACACGGAAGTCACCGCACCGGCCGCGACGTGGACGTGATCTTCTGGCTCACCGATCCGAGCGGGCGCTCCCGTCAGGGTCGCGGCTGGCTGGCCTTCAACCGCTTCGGCTTCGCGGTGGACCGCGAGGCGGGGGAGGCCGGCCCGGCGGGAGGCCTCTTTTTCTTCGACACCGCGCGCAACTGGTGGTTCGTGCGGACGCTGGTGCTCGACGACGAGGCCGCGGTGCAGTGGATCTTCGTCAGCGCGGGGCTCAAAGCGAGGCTGCTCCGCTACGCGATGGCCGAGGAGCCGGACCCGCGGGCCATCGTGCGAGCCGCGTACGTGCTGCAGCAGCCGAGCAACGCGTCCCCACACGACGATCATTTTCACGTGCGCGTGTACTGCACGCCGCGCGAGCTGGCCGGCGGCTGCGTGGACCGCGGGCCGATCTGGCCCTGGCTCCGCGACGCCGTCGAGAAGCCGCCGGCGATCCCCGGCGAGGTGCTCGACGACGAGGCGCTGGTCCGCGAGCTGGTGGCGCCGATGGATTGACTCGCCGGCGGTGCGAAGCCGCCATCGAGCGACGCGCGCGTCGACCTGCGCGGTCTTGCGGAGCCCGCTGGCGAAGCTTGCGCATGTTGCGGGTCTTCGACGGCGTGACCATCCGCCGGTTCGCCCGCAGGTAGCGCCACCCGCCGAGGCGGTCGATTTCGCGCGTCGCCCTCGCCGCGTCGATCACTTCAGATGCTTGTGGAGGTCCCGCTCGATCTTCTCGGCGTCGTCGGCGTGCTTGAGCAGGACACCGAGGGTGTCGCGGACCAGCTCCGGCTCGAGCGCCGGCGCGCCGAGCAAGACCAGCGAGCGGGCCCAGTCCAGCGTCTCGGACACGCTCGGCGCCTTGCGCAGGTCGGCCGTTCGCACGGACTGGACGAAGCGGACCAGCGCCCTGCCGAGCGCCTCGCTCACCTCGGGCACGCGTCGGCGCACGATGGCCAGCTCCCGCCGCTCGTTCGGGAAGTCGAGCACCAGGTGCAGGCAGCGACGGCGAAGCGCCTCGGTCAGCTCGCGGGTCGCGTTGCTCGTCAGGACCACGAAGGGCTGGCTCTTCGCGGTCAGCGTGCCGAGCTCGGGGACGCTCACGGCGAAGTCGCTCAGCACCTCGAGGAGCATCGCCTCGAGCTCCGGATCACCGCGGTCCACCTCGTCGACGAGCAGCACGACGGGGTCGGGGCTGCGCAGCGCGGCCAGGAGAGGCCGCTCCAGCAGGAAGCGCTCGTGGAAGAACGCGGCGTCGTGTTGGGCGACGCGCTCCACCGCCTCAGTCAGGTCGCCCGCGCCCCCGACCGTGGCGGCGACCGCGTCCCGGACGAGCTGCGTGTACAGCATCTGCTTGCCGTACTCCCACTCGTAGAGCGCCTTCGCTTCGTCGAGGCCCTCGTAGCAGGAGAGGCGCAGAAAGCGGCGTCCGGTGGCGCGCGCCACGGCCTTGGCCAGCTCGGTCTTGCCGACCCCGGGCGGGCCCTCGATGAGCAGGGGCCGACCGAGCTGACCGGCGAGCCACGTGACCACCACCGTCGGCCGATCGGCGAGGTAGTCGGCGCCGTCGAGGGCGCTCGCGGTGTCGTCGACGCTCGAAAAGGGCGGGGCGAGATCGGGCACGCCGGGCCCTACCACGACCGTGGGGGCGACTCCAGGAGCGAGTTACTCGAGGAGCACGCGGCAGACGTCGGCCACGTCTTCGTCGCTCGCGTCCGGGCCACAGAGCACCCAGTTGTCGGGCATGCCTCCGCCGAGCGTGGTGAGCTGGTGCTCCATTCCGGGCGCTTCGCCCCAGAGCACCACCCGGCTGCCCTCCGGGATGTCCGGCTGGAGCGCCAGGAGCGTCTCCGCCTGGATGGTCGGGTGCCGGCAGTCGACCACGATCAGCGCCGTCTCCTCGCGGCCGAAGCCCTCGAGCACCGAGAGCGCGTCGCGGACGGGCTCGAGCAGGGCCACTCCGCGCAAGGCGTGACCGAGGCGGTCGACCGAGCCCGGATTGGAGCTCGCCATAAGCAAGAGTGGCAGCTGGGCCGGCGCCGGGGTCGTCGCCAGGAGCAGCCCGTGCTCGCGCCGCGCTGGCTCCTCGTCCTCGTCCTCGTCCTCGATCTCGATGGTCAGCTCGGGCTCGTCGTCGTCGTCGAAGAGGAGCGCCGGCCAGCTCGGCCGCACCTCGGAGACCTCGTTGTCCGCGACCATTTCGACCACGGGGTCCAGCTCGTCGCGTACGGAGGCGGCCGCCTCGGGCCCCAGCGCGCTCTCGACGGCCCGGTAGAGCGCGTCCCGGACGAAATGGCCCACATCGGGGCCGCGCTCGGGGATGTCCGAGCGGCGGGCCCAGCGCAGAGCCAGGCTGATCACCCGCTCCCGCACGGACGGAATGGCCACCGCGTCGATGGCTTCCGCCACCGCTCGCTCCACCAATCCGCCCGCCCGCGCCGTGCTCATCATCCCGTGTGGTTGGAAGACTCCTGCATGGCTGAACATTCGTCAAGCCGCTGGAGCCCAGAATTGCTTGCGGATGGCGTGAAAACGATTATCAATTGCTTCCGTGAGCGCCGATCTCACCACCCTGGCCGACCTCCCCATCGGCTCCGAAGCGATCGTCGCCCAGGTCGTTTGCCCGCGGGCGGTGGCCCGTCGCCTGATGGAGATGGGTGTGCTACCCGGCACGAAGGTGGCTGTGGTGCGCGTCGCGCCGCTGGGCGACCCCATCGAGATCGAGGTGAGGAGCTACTCGCTTTCCATCCGGCGCCGCGAGGCGGCCGGGATCGTCCTCCGCGACGTTCGTCAGCCGGCCGTGGCCGCGGTGACGGCTCCGCGGGCCGTCCCGTGAGCGCGGCTACGCCTCTGCCGGCCGGGCGTCCCCACGAAGGGACGCCTCTGGTGGCCCTCGCCGGCAACCCGAACGCCGGCAAGACGACGCTCTTCAACGCGCTGACCGGCGCCCGCGCCCGCACCGGCAACTATCCCGGGATCACCGTCGAGCGCCGCAGCGGGCCGCTGAAGGCGGGCGATCTCGAGGCGGAGCTGCTCGACGTCCCCGGGACCTACAGCCTCAGCGCGCGCTCGCCGGAGGAGCAGGTGGCGGTCGACGTCGTGCTCCCCGCCGACGGTCCGCCGCCGGACGGGGTGATCGTCGTCGCCGATGCCACCGCGCTCGAGCGGCACCTCTACCTCGCCCTGCAGATCGTGGAGACGGGCCGTCCCACGGTGGTCGCCCTCAACATGATGGACGAGGCCCGCGCCGCTGGGATCCGCATCGACATGGACGCGCTGGAGCGGGTGCTGGGAGCGCCCGTGGTCCCGGTGGTGGCCCCCAAAGGCGAGGGGCTCGATCGCCTGCGGACACGACTCGCCGAGCGGGTGGCCGAGGGAACGCAGCCGCGAGCGCCCGAGCCGGTCTCGGGCGAGCTCACTGCCGACGTGGCCGCGGTGGAGGCGGTGCTGGCCGAGCTTCGACCGGACGATGCGCCGGCGGAGCGCCGCGCGCGGGCTTTCTGGGCGCTGCTCTCGCTGGGGGAGGACGAGCTCACCGGCGTGCCCGACACGCTGCGCGAGGTGGCCGAGGGGCGGCACGAGGCGGCCCGCGCCAAAGGCCGTGACATCGACCGGGAGATTATCGCGGCTCGCTACGCGCGCATCGACGCGTGGGTGCGCGAGGCGGTGAGCGTGCGACCCGGGCCGCGGCGCGGCTGGACCCGGCGCATCGACGGCGTCCTCACGCATCCGGTCGCCGGCTTCCTCGCGTTCGCGCTCGTGATGTACGCGCTCTTCGAGGCGCTCTTCGCGTGGTCGGAGCCGCTGATCGAGGTCATCGAGCGCGGCGTGAGCATGGCGCAGGGCGGCCTCGTGGCGGTGCTGCCGGCGGGCGTTTTCCGCGATCTGATCGTGGACGGAATCGTGGCGGGCGTCGGCAACGTCGTCGTCTTCGTCCCGCAGATCGCGCTCCTCTTTCTCTTCATCGCCGTGCTCGAGGACAGCGGCTACCTGGCGCGGGTCGCGTTCGTGATCGACCGCGTGATGAGCGGCGTGGGCCTGCACGGGAAAGCGTTCGTGCCGCTTCTGAGCGGCTTCGCGTGCGCGGTGCCGGCCGTGTTGGCGACGCGGACGATCGAGAGCCGCCGCGATCGGCTGGTGACGATGCTGGCGCTGCCGCTGATGAGCTGCAGCGCCCGGCTGCCGGTCTACGCGCTGGTGATCGCCGTCGTCTTTCCGGCCCACGAGCGGGTGGCGGGCTTCCTATCCGTCGGCGCGCTCGTGCTCTTCGCGATGTACGCGCTCAGCGTGACGACCAGCCTCTCGGCGGCAGCCGTCCTCAGGCGCACCGTGCTCAAGGGGCCGCGGCCGGCTCTGGTGCTCGAGTTGCCGCCCTACCGCATGCCGGGCGGTCGCAACCTGGCGCTCACGGTGTGGGATCGCGTTCGGACCTTCCTCACCGAGGCGGGCACTCTGATCCTCGCCATCACCGTGATTCTGTGGGCGCTGCTCTCGTTTCCGAAGGACGGTAGCGTCAGCGCGCACTACGCGTCGCTCCGGCAGGAGGCGCAGGCGAGCATGGAGGGCCCGGCGCTGGAGACACGGCTCCACCGCCTCGACGCCCGGGAGGGGCAAGCCCAGATGGAGCACAGCGCCGCGGGACGCCTCGGCCACGCGCTGGAGCCGGCGCTGGCGCCGCTCGGCTTCGACTGGCGGATCGGCGTCGGGCTGATCGGCTCGTTCGCCGCCCGCGAGGTGCTGGTGAGCACGCTCGGCATCGTGTGGGGCATCGGGCGGGACGCCGACGAGGCCAGCGAGCCTCTGCGCGATTCGCTGCAGCAGGCGACGCGGGCGGACGGGACTCCGCTCTTCACGCCGCTCTCGGGGCTGGCGTTGATGGTCTTCTTCGTGCTGGCCGCCCAGTGCATGAGCACGCTGGCGGTGGTGCGCCGCGAGAGCGGCTCGTGGAAGTGGCCGCTCTTCATGCTCGGCTACATGAACCTGCTCGCCTACCTGGCGGCGCTGGCCGTCTACCAGGTCGGACAGCTGATGGGGTTCACGTGAGCGGCTGGTGGCAGATCGCGCTCGTGGTGCTGGTGGAGGCGCTCGCGCTCGCGTTCCTCGTGTCCCGTTTCTGGCTGAGGGGCCGCCGCCCGCGCGTGCTGACCAAGCCGGACGTGAGGGCGTCGGATCTGGTGCGCAAGAAGCCCCACGACTGCCACTGAGGGCGCTCCCTCATTCGAGGTTGAGCGGGATATTCGCCCGCTTCAGCATCTCCTTGAAGCCGGACTTGTCATTCGACTTCATGTAGGCCTCTTCCGCTGCGACCAGGTCGTTCTTCACGTGGTGGAAGAGGTGCTCGTTCATCGTCTGCATACCGAGCGCCTTGCCGGTCTGCATGACGCTGACGAGTTGGTAGGTCTTACCCTCGCGGATCAGGTTCGCGACCGCGCTGTTGGCGATCATCACCTCATAGGCCGCCACGCGCCCGCCGCCCTTGCGCTTGCAGAGGACCTGCGCGATGACGCCGCGCAGCGACTCGCTGAGCATGGTGCGGATCTGTTCCTGCCGATCGGAGGGGAACTGGTCGATGATGCGGTCGACCGTGGACGGCGCGGTGGTCGTGTGCAGCGTGCCGAAGACCAGGTGGCCGGTCTCGGCCGTCTCGATGGCGATGGCGATGGTCTCGAGGTCGCGCATCTCGCCCACGAGCACGATGTCCGGGTCCTCGCGGAGCGCCGCTCGAAGCGCCTTCTTGAAACCTTCCGTGTGCGTGCCGACCTCGCGCTGGTTGACCAGACAGCGCTTGTTCTTGTGCACGAACTCGATCGGATCCTCGATCGTGATGATGTGATCGGGGCGCCTCTGGTTGATGACGTCGATCAGGGTGGCGAGCGTCGTCGACTTGCCGCTCCCGGTGGGGCCGGTGACCAGCACCAGGCCTTTGGTCAGGTAACAGAGCTCGAGCACCTGCGGCGGCAGCCCGAGCTTCTCCGGCGGCAGGATGTCGAAGGGGATTTGGCGGAAGACCCCCCCGGGGCCCTTGCGGTCCTCGAAGAGGTTCACGCGGAAGCGCGCGACGTCGGCGATGGTGTGCGCGTAGTCGGTGTCGCGGCTCTCCTCGAACTCGCGACGGTTGCGCTCGGGGGTGATGTCGGCGAAGAGCTTCTCCAGCTCGTCGGCGGTCAGCGGGCCTCGCTCCTCGAGCGGCTGCATCTCGCCGTGCAGGCGCACCATCGGCACCACCCCGGTGCACAGATGCAGGTCCGACGCATCGAGCTGCACCATGAGCCGCAGCATGCGGTTGATGGCGGGCTCGCCCGGCACCGAGCGCACCTGCGGGCGCTCGTGCGCCGTCTCGCGGGCCGGCTCGGCGGGTGCGGCCACACCCACCGCCGCCGGCCGCACGCCGCCGCCGCCGGGCTCGATGGGCGCGAGCGAGACCTGCCAGTCGCGGGGCCCGCGCGCGTGCACGCTCACGCGGACGTTGATCCCGTTCTCCGAGGCGTGCTCGAAGCTGCTCCGACCGTTCCGGCGGAGCTCGTCGATGGTGGTCGGCGGCGCCGACTCCTGGACGAGATGCGTCAGCTGGGCGTGATCGATAGGCGCGTTCGACTTCCGCTCCCCCTGCGGCAGTCGAAAGAGCACGGGCTGTCCGGAGCCGAGCACGATCTCGCGCGCGTTGTGCCGGACGAGGTGCTGCACGTAGAAGTCGATGCGTTTCATGGGGCCCTCGAAGGGTACGCCAGCCGGGTCTGAGGGCGGAAGCGTCACGTGAGCCTCGAGCGCTCGTCGCGTCGAGCGACGCATCGGGTCACGACGCTCCGACACGCTCGATCCAGTGTTCCTGGTCGGTGGTCGGGGCGATCCGTGGTACAAACGTCGATGTGTCGTCGAGCGGGGGGACACTGCCGCGTTGGGCCCTGGTGTTGGGCGGGCTGGCGCTCGTCGGGCTCGGAGTCTACGCGCTCCGCGAGACGCTGACGCCGATCCTCTTCGCGTTCGGCATCGCGTACCTGCTCGATCCGCTGGTCGACCGCTTCGAGGCGCGAGGGATCCCCCGCGCCGTCGGTATCGTCCTCCTCTTGGCGTTGGTGCTCGGCGGGTTGGCGCTGGTGGGCCTCCTGGTCGTGCCCGGCGTGGTGCGCGAAGTGGTGGCGTTCGCGGGCGAGCTCCCGGCGCGGCTCGAGCGTCTGCGGATCGCGGTGGAGCCGTGGCTGACCGAGCGCGGGGTCGCCATCCCACACTCCTTCGAGGAGCTGCGCCAGCTCGTTCAGCCCGCCGAGAGTGCGGATGCGGGCAGCGGTCAGATCGCCTCGCGCGCCGCCACCGTGCTCGGCGCCGTGGGCCAGTGGATCTGGGGCGGGACCAGCTCGGTCCTGGCGGTGATCAGCACGGTCCTCATCGTGCCGGTCTTCGCGTTCTACCTGCTCCACGACTTCGACCCGATGATCGCGGCCATCCGCGATCTCATCCCGTGGCGGTACCGCGAGCTGGTCGTCGACGTGGCGGGCGAGGTGGACGACGTGCTCGGCCAGTTCGTGCGCGGCCAGCTCCTGGTGATGCTGATCCTCGCCGTGCTCTACTCGGTCGCGTACTCGATCGTCGGCATCCGCCTGGCCATCCCGATCGGGATCGTGGCGGGGCTGCTCTCGTTCATCCCCTACGTCGGCGGGGCCACGGCGCTCGTCCTCGCGCTCGCGATGTGCGCGCTCGGCTGGCAGGGCTGGTGGCAGGTCGCCGCGGTCGGTATCGCCTACGGCATCATCCAGGTGCTCGAGGGCTTCTTGATCACGCCGCGGATCGTCGGTGAGAAGGTGGGGCTGGCGGCCGTGTGGGTGCTGGTCGCGCTCATGGCCGGCGGTGAGCTCTTCGGCTTCCTCGGCGTGCTCCTCGCCGTGCCGGCGGCGGCGGTGGTGAAGATCTTCGTGGTCCGGGCGGTCGCGTACTACCGGCGGAGCCGGCTCTTCTTGGAGGGCGCTCCCGAGGCCGAACCGCTGGCGGTGATCGGCGGGCAAGCGGACGACGCGCGCGGCGGCGACGAGTGTGAGGCGAAGGCGCGCGAGGACCGTGTGTCCCGAACCGGTGCGGAAACGAGCTGTGCGGCGGATGAGCGGGTCGAGCACGAGAACATCGCCGTCGAGACGGGGAGTGGCGCCCGAGAGTCGGGTTCGACCGCGAGCGTTGCCGAGCCGAGCCGCGCCGATGACGACGCGGAGCCGGAGGGGAACGGGGGCGGTGCCGCGGGTGAAGCGCTGCCGGGGGATTCGAGCCGCGAGCCGCGTCGACGTCGCCGAGGTCGAGGGGGAAAGCGAGGCGGTGAGCGAAGGGGCGAAAGGGGCCGCGAGCCGCGTCGACGCCGCGGCGGACGCAGACATCGAGCGGGCGAGTGAGCCGCCGGTGGCCGAACGCCCCGCCAGCGGCGAGGCGCCGCGCGCGCGACGTGAGGGAGCGGATGGTGCCGGCGAGCCTGGTGAGCCCCCTTCGGCGGAAGACGACGAGCTGGTGGAGCCCGGCGCGAGCGACGCAGTCGACTCGAAGGGCGACGCCGAGCCGCGCGATTGGGGCGACGTGCCCCGCAGCTGATCGTCGACGATCGCATTCGTCGCCTCGAGAGAACCCGTGTGACATAGTCGCGCGCATGGAGAACGCGCAGCTCGCGGAGATCGACGTAGAGGGTTTCCGCCGCGATCTCGATCTACTCCGCCAGCGTACGCTCCGATCGGTCGACCGGAGGGATCTGGCTCACCTCCGGCGCGTGGAGTGGATCGGCCGCGCGTTCACGCTGCTCGGCGTGGCCACGGCGTGGCTCGGCGTCAATCCGTTCAGCGCGTTCGCCATCGCGTTCGGCATCACCACGCGCTGGGGGATCGCACACCACGTCGCACACGGCGGTTACGACAGGGTCCCGGGCGTCCCCGCGCGCTACACGCGGGCCGGCTTCGGCAAAGGCTGGCGTCGGTGGCTCGACTGGTTCGATTGGATCGATCTCGAGGCGTGGACCTACGAGCACAACTTCCTACACCACTACCACACGAGCGAGCTCGCCGATCCGGACCTGGTCGATCGAAACTTCGACTGGCTCCGAGATCCGAGGGTGCCTCGCGTGCTGAGGTACCTGGTCGTGATCGTGGCCGCCTTCACCTGGAAGCCTCTCTACTACGCCCCCAACGCGCTCAACGGTTTGGAGGCGAAGCGACGGCACGAGAAGGGCGCCCCGCACGAGCTCTTCATCCACCCGGGCAACTTCTGGGACCTCCGCATCCCGGTGGTCCGGCGGCTCTGGGTGGGCTCCATCGCGCCTTACGTCGTCTTCCATTTTGGCCTGGTCCCGCTGCTCTTTCTGCCGCTCGGGACCGGCGCGTGGCTGGCCGTGCTCATCAACCGGCTGCTCGCTGAGCTGATCACGAATGTCCACACGTTCGCCGTGATCGTCCCCAGCCATGCAGGCGAGGATCTGATGGCGTTCGAGGAGCACTTCACGAAGAAGGATGGCTTCTATCTCCACCAGGCGCTCTGCACGGCGAACTACCGCACCGGTGGAGATGCCAACGACATGCTCCACATGTGGATCAACTACCAGATCGAGCACCATCTCTTTCCCGATCTGCCGATGCTCGCCTACCGCCGGATCCAACCCGAGGTCGCAGCGATCTGCGCCGCGCACGGCGTTCCCTACGTGCAGGAGAGCGTGTTCCGGCGCCTCGCCAAGCTCGTGGCGGTCTGCGTCGGCCGCTCGGAAGTCCGGCGGCTCGAGGCGGTGCAGCGCGCGCAGGCCGCGACGCCCGCCCGCTCTGCGTAGTAGTCCGTCGAAGAACCTCGCTCCTCGGTTTCTCGGGGTGGGCCGGCCCTCTGTCCGCCCGTCTCTCCTGGCAAATGACGATGCAATGGCATCGCCTCATCGGCCCGAACCAGGGCTGAACCCCGTCGCGCTCCCGACGTTCTCGCCTCTCCGAACGGATCGGTGCTGTAGAGCACCGAGTCATTCGAAACCGCCGGAAATCCGGGGCGGGACGGGGCCCATCGGCGGCCCGTGCCTCCTCGACGATGCAATGGCATCGCCTCATCGGCCCGAACCAGGGCTGAACCCCGTCGCGCTCCCGACTTTCTCGGCTCTCCGAACGGATTGGTGCTCTGGGGGGCTTGATCGCGGGCGCCGGAGCCGACAGCGTTCTGTTCCTGGGAGGTGAAGCGTGAGCGATGATTCTCTCGGCCGTGGTCCTCTTCGAGCCCGCGGACGATCTGGACCTGCGCGACGTGGCTGCGGCGCTGCGCGCCGAGCTGGGGGCGGAGCCCGAGGAGGCCGAGCCGGCGTCGGCGATCGCGCTCCCGGTCGCCGACGACGCGTCGCCCTCGCTCGAGGCGGCTCGGATCGCGGTGGCGCTGGACCCGCGCTCCCTCGCCCGGGCTCGCGAGGCGGGCGTGCCGAAGGTCGTCGCGTTCGCGCCGCGCCTGTCGCTCGACTGGGATGGACCGCTCGACGCCGACCTCGTGCTCGTCACCCACGAGGCGCTGGTGGAGGATGCGATCGCGCTGGGCGCCTCGCCGGGGAGGGTTCGCAACGTCGGGCCCGTCGCGCCGGAGGGGTGGTCGCCGGCCGCCGATTCGAGCCGCGCTCAGGGCGGAGCTCGGCCCGCGGGAGGACACACCCTGGGTGGTCGTGCGCGCGGGAGCCATCGAGGACGATCCGGTCGCCACGCTCGTTCAGCTCTCGCTGGTGCGGGTCGACGCGGTGTGGCTCTTCGACGTCGGTCGCGATCCCGAGCTGTCGCGGCTCCTTCGCCGCCGCGTGCCGGCCCACGGGCTCGATGCGCTGATGTTCGCCGACGCCGACGCGCGCCGGGTCTACGCGGCCGCTGACGCCGTGCTCGGGCGTATCGAGGGGCCGGAGGCGGTGCGCGCGCTCGCGGTGGGCGCCGCATTCGCCGCCTTGCCCCCCCGCCGCGCACAGGCCCGCCTGGCCCACGTGCTGGAGACGGCGGGGCTGGTCGACGTGGCCGACGCCGCGGCGACCTTGGCCGTGACCCTCGACCGGGTGCTCAGCGCACATTCGTTGTCCCGCGCGCGGAGCTCGGAGGCGCACCAGGAGGCGGCCGGGGGGGCGCAGCGGGTGGCGGCGGCGGTGCGACAGCTCGCGCGGGGTGAGCTGGCCGAGGTTCGCGCGACCGGACTCCCGGATGGGCTGGAGCGCCTCTCGGAGGCGGATCGCAGCGAGCCGCGCGATGAGGCGCCGGAGCCGAGCGCGCCGGCGGGCAAGGACGATCTCGACACCCAGGTGGACGAGGAGCTCGCGGCGCTCCGGCGAAAGCTCGGGCTGTGAGCCTCGCGCTCGCGGCCCTCTTCGTCTACCCGGTGAAGTCGCTGGCGGGGGGGCCGGTGTCGCGGGCACGGGTCGAGGATCGGGGGCTGAGGCACGACCGGCGCTTCATGGTCGTCGACGCCGACGGGCGCTTCGTCACGCAGCGCGAGCGGCCGGCCATGGCCACCTCGACCGCGCGGGTGGAGGGCGAGGCGCTGTGGTTGGAGCGCGAGGGCGCCGCGCCCGCGAGTGTTCCGATCGAGGTCGAGGGACCGTCGCGAGAGGTGCGCGTCTGGGGCGACCGCTGTCGGGCGGTCGACGCGGGCGACGAGGCCGCCGGCTGGCTGTCCGAGGCCCTGCGGCAGCCTGTTCGGCTCGTCCGCATGCCCCGGCGAACCCGACGGCCGGCCGATCCGGGCCACGCGCGCGAGGGTGACGTGGTCTCCTTCGCCGACGGCTTCCCATTCCTGCTCGCCACCGAGGCCTCGCTCGAGGCGGTGAACGCGCGCCTCGATGCGCCGGTCGACATGAGACGATTCCGCCCGAACCTCGTCGTCCGCGGCGGCGCCGCGTTCGCCGAGGACGCGTGGCGAGGCCTGCGCATCGGAGACGTCCGTTTCGAGGTGCGGAAGCCCTGCAGTCGCTGCGCGATCGTGGATGTCGACCCGGACTCCGGGGAGCGCGCCGGCGGTGTGCTCGCCGCCCTGGCCACCTTTCGCGAACGCGGCAACGCCGTCTTCTTCGGGCAGAACCTGGTCCACGACGGCGAGGGTGAGCTGCGGGTCGGGGCTCCGGTCGAGCTCCTGGACTGAGCCGCGGCGACGCCGTCTTCTTCGGGCAGAACCTGGTGCACGACGCCGAGGGCGAGCTGCGGGTCGGGGGACCGGTCGAGCTCCTGGACTGAGCCGCGGCGACGCCGCCTTCTTCGGGCAGAACCTGGTGCGCGACGGCGAGGGCGGGCTGCGGGTCGGGGAACGGTCGGGCTCCTGGGCCGAGGCACCCCGTGGCGGCGGATTCCGGC
Source organism: uncultured Pseudomonadota bacterium (assembly GCA_963832725.1). Taxonomy (GTDB): domain Bacteria; phylum Myxococcota_A; class Polyangia; order Polyangiales; family Sandaracinaceae; genus JAEZBP01. Next base: position 432,960 of record CAWHVG010000001.1, on the reverse strand, counting down.
CTCGAACGACGCGTTCGAGCGGGTCCCGTGCTGCCCGCTCGATTCGAGTGCCCTGGGAGGGGCCTCTTGCTATGGTGCGGCGCCTCATGACGGAGAGCGCTCCCATCCGCCAGGCCGAGATTGACGCCGCGGTCGCCGCCGTGGGCGCCGTCGGGGAGCGGCGCGCGTCGCTCGGCGCGCTGGCCTACGACGTTCTCTCGCGGCAGGCGGAAGGGCGGACGTTCTACGCCGGCCAGAAGCTGGTTCGCTCGCGCGCCGACGAGCACGGCGTCCGCCACGACGCCGCGGGGACGGAGGCCGGCAACCTCCTGGCCATCCTCGAGCGCGGGGCCGAGACGCCGCTCGAACGGGCGCTGGTGGTGGCGTTCGCGGTGGCCGGCTTCGGCGACGCGCTCGCGCAGGGCACCGACAAGGACGCCACGGATCGCATCTTCCGCTTCGTCCGCCACGCCGACTGGCTGGAGATCTGCACCGACCACCGGGTGTACGCCTTCGCCGAGCCGCTCCTCGAGGCGAGCTGGGCGGCGCGGGTATGGCGGGAGGTAGCCCAGGCGGTCGTCGACGATGCGGCCGGCCGCGACGGGGAGCTGCCGCGGGTGCGGGCGAAGAACGCGGCGCGGGTCAGCGCGCTGGCTGCGGCGGGATCCGAAGCCGCGAAGAACGCGCTGCGGAGCGTCATCCGCTCGGCCGCGCTCGACGAGCCCACGCGCCTCCTGGCGAGCACGCTGGCGGGCGACGGGGCGGAGCCGCCGGCCGCGCTGGCGCCGCGCGTCGAGGGTGAGCTCGGCCGCGCCCCGCGCGTCGGCGCGCTCGAGGTGCTCCGCTGGCTGAGCGGCTGGGCCATCGCGGCCAAGCTGATCGCGGCGCTCGCGTTCGTGCTCGGACTGCGCCGGCGCGCCGAGCTGCGTCTGGCCAAGGACGGCGTCGAGGTGCGGACGGAGGTCTCGCTCTTGGGCCGCACGGTGCGCGAGCGTCACGAGACGTGGCGCCTCGACGCGCTCGAAGGCGCGGGGCGGCAGGTGCGCTATCCGGCCGTGCATCTCGTGGTGGGCGCGCTGGCGCTCTCGGTGGGCGTCCTCTTCGGCGGGCTCGTGCTCTTCGACGGAGCCCGGAGCGGCGAGCTGGTGCTGCTTCTGTTGGCCGCGGGCCTCGTCGCGGGCGGGGCGGGGCTCGACCTGGCGCTGGACGTGCTCGTCCCCGGCGCCAAGGCCACCGTCACGGTCGATCTGCAGCCGCGCGCCCGACGGCCGCTCCGCCTCACCCGCGTGTCGCTCGAGGAAGCGGATCGATTCCTCCGCGCGCTCCAAAAGCGCGTGTCCGGCGCGTAGATGTCCTCGGCGGAGATCGCAACGCGGTCTGGCCGGCTCTCGACGTCGATCTCGGGCGCGAGCCTCCTCGAAAATGCTCTGCATTTCCTGCGGGGGCGCGTACCCCATCTCGACGCCGATCGCTCGGCCATACCCGTCACGACTTCCGCCTCGAACATCCAGTCGTCTCCGGTCGTGGCGAATGGCGACGGGGTCTGCGCACCCGGTAGCCGGGCGCGGGTCGGTGCTTACGTGGGAAGCATGCCTGGAGAGCTCATCCGCCGCGCGTTCGGTGCCGAGCACGCTCGCCTCGACGCGGAGATGACGGCGCTGGCCAACTCGGTCGACGGTGCCGATCACGACACCCTCTGCTCCGACTGGGGCCGCTTCGAGCGCGCCCTCCGCGCCCACCTCGACGCGGAGGAGCAGGAGAGGTCCCGGTGGTCCGATCCATCGTGCCGGATGCCGTCGATCAGGTCCTTCGCGACCACGAGGCGATCCGCGCCGCCCTGGACGAGCTGGGGCTGCAGGTCGAGCTCCATACGCTCCGCAAGGAGACCGTCGACGCCTTCCTGGCCTTGCTCCGCGCGCACGCGGCGCGTGAGGACGCGACGCTCTACCGCGCCGCCGACGAGGCGCTCGATGACGACGCGCGCCGGCGCCTCGCGCCCCGCGCGGCGTGACGCGGCGGCCGGGCTCTCCGTACGCGCGAACTCCCGCCTCTGTTCGACCGCCGGCGCGGCCCGCCCGCCCGCGACGCTGGCGAGGTCGGGCCGTCCGCCTGCGCGGACTCTCAGCCCCCTTCGATCGCCGACAGGTGACACTTGGCGAGGTCGGGCTCTCCGTCTGCGCGGACTCTCCGTCCCGTTCGATTGCCGACGCTGCCGGCGCGTGACGCCGGCGGCGTCGGGATTGCCCTATGCGTCCGACCTCAGACCCGCCCGGAGCGCGGTCGCGGCATGACCCGCGCGAAGTGGGGCTCTCGCCTCCGCGCCCTCGCGTGCTGCGCTCTCGGCAGCGCTCGTGCACGGGAGCGACGCAGCGGATGCGCCCTGCTACGCTCCGCCCGGCGTGGGCGAATTGTGGCACAAGAGCCGGTGGTTGCTTCTCGGCGCGGCCGTGGTGGCGCTGGCGCTGTGGCTGATGTCGGAGCTGCGTTCCCCGGAGGTGCCGCGCGACGCGCTGTCGGCGGCTCCGTCCGGTTCGAGCGTCGTGGCGCGCATCGACGTGGGGGCGCTGACCTCGTCGCATCTCTGGCGCGCCTTGCTGGCCCAGGACGAAGAGGAGCGTGGCGTGCGGCGGGTCGAGCGCGTGTGCGGCTACGATCCGCTCGACGAGGTCGACGATGCCGTGGTCTTCGTCTTCGGCGGCTCGGCACGTCCCTTCGAGCACATCGGGTTCATCGCGCGCGGGCCGCTGGCGCGCGGCTCGGAGAACCGGCGCCGGCTCCTCTCGTGCGTGGGCGACGTCGTCGGCGGGGCCGGCGGCGTCCGCCGGGTGGAGATCGAGGGCGAGCCGGCCATCGCCAGCAGCTCCGGCGAGTCCCACGCGGCGTTCCTCGGGACCGATGGCGTAGTCGGCGGCGATCGCGAGGTGGTCGCTCGGGTGATCCGCGTCGCGCGCGGTGATGGCGCGCCCGCGGGCGGCGACCCGACCTTGCGCCGGCTCTGGGCCAGGGTCTCGCGCGACCGTGACATCGTCGCGGTGGCGAACCTGCCGGCGCGTTGGATCCCGGCGCTCCGGCGGATGTCACGCGGGTTGGAAGGCGACCTCGGCGCGCTGGCGTCGCTGCGCGCCCTCGGGCTCGGTGCGCGGGTGCGAGGCGGACTCTCGGCGGGGCTGGCGGCGGAGACGGCGGATGCCACGGGCGCGCGGCAGCTCGCGGCGCTGGTGCGTGCGCAGGTCGACGGACTCCTCGCCGAGCCGCTGGTGGGGCTGAGCGCGTTCGGGCGCGCGCTGAGAAGGATCGAGGTCGACGCGCAGGAGCACGAGGTGATTGTCACGCTCTCCCTGAGCAATGCGCAGCTGGACGACGTGCTCGAGCTCTGGCGGGAGCTGCGCGCCTCGGACGACGGCGACGCGCGGGTCGATGCCGTGTCCGCCGAAGCCGCGGATGGAGGCGAGGCCGCGGCGGCTGGAGAGGAGGCGCCGGACGTCGAAGCGAGTGAGGTTCAGCCCGCCCGCGCGCCTGCGACCGGGCCGGAGGATGCGCGCGAGGACGAGACGGGCGCGCATTCGGTGGGGGGACGGCAGGCCGAGGTGCGCGAGGCGGAGGGCGATGCAGCGGAGAGCAGGGCGAGCGCGTCTTCGGCCGAGCCGGGCGAAGCCTCTCCTGCCGCGCCCGCGCCCACCTCCGACTGAAGTCGGTCGACCGATCTCCCCTCGCACCGCGGCCGATCCGGCGCCATCCGCGGCGTTGCCGCTCCTCGCCGTGGATCGCCCCGACTCCTCGCGCCGCCTTGCGGCTGAGCCCGGTCGGTTGCGGGGTTTGGTCCGACTCGTCGACAGCCCTCGAGAGCTGGAGCTCGATCGCCCGAACGGTCGCCCCGGAGCACGCCGTCGTCGTCCCGCCGCCGGGTACCGTGCCTCGAAATCGCTCCCGGCCTCCGACGCCGAAATCGGCCGCGGTGCCGGACCGAAGCGACGGAGACGATGCTCCCCGCCGCGGTGGAGGGACACCGCGGCGGGGAGCGGGGAAAGGCCTGGCGTGGAGGAGAGCCGCCGGGCGACGGCTCAGAAGCTGGCGCGCACCGCGCGACGCTGTCCGGCGACGAGCTGCACCGTGTAGGACTGCTCGTGGGTGCGGGAGCGGGCGACGATCTGGTAGGTGCCGGGGCTCACCCGCGCGCTGACGCCGCTTCCGAGCGTGCCGACCTGGACGCCGTCCTTCTGGATGAACGCGATGCCCGGCACGGGCTGGCGGTCGTTGGTGAAGCGGACCTCGAGGATGGCGGTCTGGAAGCTCGCTCGGGCGCTGGCGGCGCCGTTCTCGGGGACGACCACGCGCTGGTGGCGGGTCGGCCGGTCGAGCGCGCTCTCGAGCGTCAGCGTGACGTCGTAGGTCCCGGCCGGGAGGGTAGCGGGCGAAGCGCACGAGCCGCTCGCGACGAGGCGGCCGCCCTGGCGCGCCTCGAAGGAGGAGGGCGCGTATGCGCCGTCGTCGCTCACGTCACAGCGGAGCTGACCGTCCGCGGGCCGAGGCGCCGGCTGCGTGGTCGGTTCTTCTGGCTAGTCGGTTGGGAGCCGTATCGGGTGGCGATGGGCATGGCGAGCACCATCGACCGCGCGATCACCGGCCGCTGGAACGCGATCTGCGCCTGGGCCGTGCCTCCGAAGAGCAACCCGAACATCAGGGCGAGGGTGGTGATGGTGCGCATGGTGACCTCCGTCTCGTCTGCTTCGACGGGCCCCGATCACGCGCATTCATCGCCCGCGTCGATCCGCGCGCGCCACCGGAGCGTGGTTCGCGGGTCCTTCGACGTGCTATGGAGCCGAGCCCATGCCCTGGATTTCGATGTCCTTGCGCGGCGCGAAGGTGCTGGCGCGCTGCGATGCGAACGGTCGTCCCCTCGCCGAAGGCGGCCGGGTGGAGGTCCGCTACAAGCGCGACGACGGTCGGGCCTACCGCGCCGGGCTCGGCAACCTGAAGCCGTTGCCCGACGCCGAAGTGCTGCCGGACGATCACTGCGCGAACGCGGAGCCGGTCGCCCGCAAGGACACGAAGCCGGCGTCCAAATCGAAGAGCAAGAGCAAGGCCGCGAAGCCGTCGGCCGAGGCGCCCGCGCACCCGGACGGCGCGATCATCGTGTACGCGGACGGCGCGTGCTCCGGCAATCCGGGCCCGGCCGGACTGGGTGTGGTGGTCATCGACGACGAGGCGAGCCAGGAGCTCAGCGAGTACCTCGGCCGCGGCACCAACAACATCGCCGAGCTGACGGCCATCCTCCGCGCGGCGGAGCTCTTGTCCGGCCGCGACCGACCCATCCACATCTACACCGACAGCCGCTACTCGATCGGCGTGCTGACGCAGGGCTGGAAGGCCAAGAAGAACCCCGAGCTGATCGCGTCCGCGAAGCGCGCGCTGGCGGCCCTGAAAGACGTGCACATCCACTACGTCCCGGGCCACGCCGGCGTGGCGCTCAACGAGGTCGCCGACTCGCTCGCGCGCGAGGCCGTCGACACCCGCGCCACGTCCGGCTGGCGTCCGCGATCCTGAGCCACGCGCGCCGCGGACCGCGTGCTCGCCATCCGCATCCGACGCCTCCGCGCCGCTCGCCCGCTGCGGTGAGGGCGCTCGGTCGGTGCGTTCGCGGGCGAGCTCGCGGTCGTGGCAAGCGCGTCGCCGCAGTCGCGGTGATGGCGGCGCGGGCGTCGCTGGGCCGGCACGCCAGGTCGCGGTCGTGGCAAGCGCGTCGCCTTAGTCGCGGTGATGGCGGCGCGGCCGTCGCGCCTCCCAGGTCGTGGTCGTCGCTGACGCCGCGGTCCCTTCGCGCCGTCCCTGGTTTCAGGCAGGAAAGAGCAGGTCGGCGGCTTCGCGGAGGGTGACGAAGCGGTACCCCGCTCGCCGCAGCTCGGCGATGGCGGCGCGGAGGGCGCGGGCCTTGTCGGCGGCGGGGCGCCGCAGGTCGTGCTGATGGGGCGCGAGGAACGTCAGACCGTCCTCCCGCGCGTCGGCCAAATCGATGCCGTGAAGCTCCAGATTGACCAGCGGTCGGCCCGTGATGGCCCGCGTGAACCAGCGCGCGCCGCGCTCGCCACTCATGACCACGTTCGTGCCGATGTAGGGCAGCCGCGGCCCGCGCGTGACGCCGATCGGGAGCTCGACCGTGCCCGCACCGCGCTTCCAGTACGGTGCGCCGGCGCGATAGGGGTCGGCGGGCGCGCTCAGGACGCGCGGCGTGTCCACGATGCTCCGGCTGTGCCGGCCGAAGAGCCGCATGCCGCCGATCACCGCCGCCTTGGCGCCGTAGTAGCCGGGGCACGGGAAGACGCTGGAGTCGTAGGCCGTGCCGAGCTCGTCGAGGACCTCGAACACCGTGTCCGTGATGGTGTAGCCCGGCGCCCGGAAACCCGCCGGGCGCGCGCCGCAGGCACGCTCGATGGCGTCCGCGCCGCCCTCGATTTCGCGCCGGATGGTGGCGCGGTCGAGGCGCGTCAGATCGTAGCGATGCGAGAGCGAGTGGTTGCCGATCTCGTGCCCGGCGCTCGCCAGCGCGGCCAGGCGCCCGCCGTTCTCCTCGTCGAGATCGGAGCCCACCGCGAAGAACGTCGCCGGCACGCTCTCGTCCTCGAAGAGGCGCGCGATCCGCGGCAGCGCCCGCTCGTAGATGGCGCGGGCGGCGCTCGGGTCGGGCGGCGTCAGCCCGTGGATCGCCGTGTAGCAGTGGATCTCGTCGAGATCGACGCTGAGCGCGGCGAGCCTCACGCGGCTCAGCCCTGGATGCGGATCGCCACGAAGAGCCGGGCGAGGTTCTTCAGCACGTTCGGCACGCGGCGGAGGAGGTGGATCGAGGGCGCCCGCTTCTCCAGCACGCGCACCGGGATCTCCGTGACGCGCACGCCGCCCCGCTGCGCGCGGATGACGAACTCGCTCGCGAAGAGGTCGCGGTCGACCAAACACGCGCGCGCGACCTCGACCAGGGAGGCGCGCCGGAAGGCCTTGAGCCCGTGCGTGTCGGTTCCGCGGAAGCCCAACGCGACCCGGAGCATGCCGTTGATCACGTGGGTGCCGGCGCGCCGCAACACCGGGCGCTCGTCGCTGGCGCCGGCCATGGCCTTGCTCCCGACGACCAGGTCGGCCTCGTTCGTCTCGAGCAGCGCCAGCGCGCGCCGGTAGAAGTCCGTGTCGCAGAGATCGATCTCGTCGCAGACCACGAACTCGCCGTGCGCTTCGAGGATGCCGCGCTTCAGCGCCGCGCCGTAGTTCGGCTCGCCGTAGCTGAAGGTTCGGACCTGCGGGAAGCGCGACGTCAGCGACTCGGCGATCTCCACCGTGCGATCGCTCGAGCCGTTCTCCGCCAAGACGAGCTCGTACGGCCAGTCGAACTCGGAGAGCAGGTCGACGAGATCGACCACGGCCGCGTGGAGGATCGCCTCCTCGTTGTAGACCGGGATGACGATCGAGACGCGGGGGACGGGATGCGCGTTGTGGGCCTCTTCACCCATGTCGGCGCGGACTCTTGACCAGCATGCCCCGGCCGTCAAGCGATGTGGCGGCCTGCGTCACTCGGCGGGCCGTCTCGGGCGTCGCGGAGGAGCGCAGCAATCGGGCGCGCAGCGGTCGGGGAGGGCGCCTCGACGGCCGAGCGCGGCCCTCCGCTCCGACGTGCCCAGCCTCTCCTCGATCAGCTCGCGGAGCATCCGCACGAAGCGCGGATGCGCGTTCGCTGCGCTGGCCCGGACGAAGGTCAGCCCGCGCTCCGCCGCGCGTGCTTCGGCTTCGACGTCGAGGTCGTAGACCACCTCCATGTGGTCGGCGACGAACCCGAAGGGCGCGACCACCACCGCCGCGCCGGGCTCCTCCTCGGCGATGCGATCGAGCACGTCGAGGACGTCCGGCTCCAGCCACGGGACCTGTGGTGGGCCGCTCCGGCTCTGGTAGACCTGCTCCCAGCGCCCGACGCGGACCTCGGCCGAGACCAGCTCCGCCAGCTCCTCGAGCTGCGCGACGTAGGCGCAGCCGTCGGCCATCGACACGGGGATGCTGTGGGCGCTGTAGAGCACTCGCGCGCCGGCGCGTCGCTCGGCGGGGAGCCGCGCGAGGGCGTCGACGAGGCGCGCGCTGCAGGTCTCGACGTAGCCGGGGTGGTTGTAGAAGGGGCGGATCTTGTCGATCTCCGGCGCGCCCTCGCCGACCTCGTGCCGGGCCTTGGCGATGTCCTCCAGGTACACGCGACAGCTCGAGTAGGAACTGAGCGCGCTGGTGGCGATCGCGAGCGCGCGCCGCACCCCGTCGTCGCGCATCTGCCGCACCGTGTCGGTCAAGAGCGGCCGCCAATTCCGGTTTCCCCAGTACACGGGCAGCGCGATGTCGTTCGCCGAGAGCTCCGCCCGCAGCGCCTCGATCACGTTGCGTGTCCGCGCGTTGATCGGGCTGACGCCGCCGAAGTGATGGTAGTGCTCGGCGACCACCTCGAGGCGCTCGCGCGGCACGTTCCGGCCGCGGGTGACCCGCTCGAGGAAGGGCATGACCTCGTCCGGTCCCTCCGGGCCACCGAACGAGACGATCAGGAGCGCGTCGTATCCGCTCATGCGCGGAGGCTAGCAGCCAAAGGAGCGCGATGAACGCGCTCGACGAGCAGCGCGAACGGATTGGCAGGGAGCAGACCCTCAGCGCTCGTGGAGGCGCTCGCCCGTCCGCCGCGCCAGCCGCAGCACGAGGGCGGCGCCGAGCGCGAGCGCGCAGGCGAAGAGCACCGCGAGGTCGAGATGGAAGGTCATCTCGTGACCATGTTGGGTGCCATGACGCAGCGCGTCAAGGCGCGTCGAGGCGCGTCGAGGCGCGTCGGACGCCCTTTGCCGATTTCTTGGTGCCCGGGGCTCCCACATGTAGGTTCGGGTCGGACGCAGACCCACGCGTCGTCTGGAGGTGGCCGATGGGCTTCAAGGACAACGGCAAAGATCGCCGGATCCACAAGGTCTTCGTGACCCGGAACACCGAGTATCACATTCGACGCAATCTCTGCGTCGCCGTCCGCGACCGGCGCAGCGGCGAGTGGCTGCGCGCGCACCTCGCGCTCCGCAACCGCATTCACGGCGGCATCCGCTTCAGCCGCAGCGGTGGGATCCTCCCGAACACGGGAGCGCCGAAGGTGGGCGAGTCGCTCTTCTTCCACGCGGCGGGCCGCGACCTGGTGACGAGCCCCATCCTGAGCGTCGAGCGTCCCCAGCGGACGATCGTCCAGTCCTATCCGCAGGCCTGAGCCCCTTCCGCGTGGCCCCGGTGCGGAGCCTGGAGCGGGCCCGTCGAAGGCGTGACTCCGGCCGGGATCGGGGGTATATCCGCCCCTCGTGTCGGATGAACGAAAGACGATCCGGGTGGTCGGTGCGGTCATCGAGCAGGATGGCCGCTATCTGATCACGCAGCGTCGACCGAACGCCGTGCTGCCGCTGCTCTGGGAGTTCCCGGGCGGGCGCGTGGAAGAGGGCGAGTCGGACACGGAGGCGTTGGCCCGCGAGATTGACGAGCGCCTCGGCGTGGCGGTGAAGGTGAAGCAGCCCTGGATTCTGTTTCCGAACCCACCCCTACGAGCACTACACAGTCGACCTCTACCTCTACGAGTGCGATCTGCTCGACGAGGAGCTCGAGGCGCGGGCGGTGAACGACTTTCGTTGGGTGACCTCCGAAGAGTTCGACGACTACCCGTTCACGCCGGTGGACGAAGCGTCGATGAACAAGCTCCTGGGCGAGGCGTGAAGCGCGCGATCGCGCTCCTCGCGGTCGTGCTGGGCGCCTGCACGGCCCCGGCCGAGCCGCTCCCGCGGGTGGCTCCGCAGCCTGCCGCGCATGCGGGCGTCGTGGCGCCCGGCGCTGCCCGTGCCGGCGCGACCGCCCCCCGTGCTTTCGGCGCTCCGCTCGACGAGGAGCGGCCGCTGACGCAGCTCTCGACCATCCTCGCGGCGCCCGATCGCTATCGCGACCAGGTCGTGCGCACCGAGGGCGAGATCGCGCAGGTTTGTCAGCGAATGGGCTGCTGGATGGAGCTGCGCGAGGGCGCGAACGGGCCGGCGGTGCGGGTGCCGATGGCCGGTCATCGGTTCTTTCTGCCGCGCGACGTCGCGGGTCGGCGCGCCACGATGGAGGGCCGTGTCGTCCTCGCGGCGCTCTCGGACGAGGCGCGGGCCCACCTCGCGTCCGAAGGCGCGACCGAGACGGCCAGCGCGCTCGCCATCCACGCGAGCGGCGTCGTCGTCCACTGACCCGCTCCCGCCGCGCATGAGAGCGCAGCTGGCTCGCGTGTTGCGAGCTTTACCGAGCACATCTAGAGAGAGGCGCGATTGATGGCCGATGCTCCCCAGCGTTGTCCCACCTGCGGCACTTCGGTGCCGGAAGGCGCGCCGCGCTGCCCCGGCTGCGGGCGCGTCTTCGGCGAGTCGAACCGCTGCCCGCACTGCAACGCGGTGGCCGCGGTGATGCAGCGCGGCGGGATCACGGTGTGCGCCGCCTGCGGAAAGCCGCGCGCGGGCACGGCGCTCCTCGGTGGTGCGCGCGGCGGCTCCATCGTGCCGGCCTCGCACACCGGCCGCAGCGCGAGCACCACGGCCATGCTGGCGCGGGCGCGCGGGCGCGCCAAGCGCGGCTTCGGGATCCTCTCGCTCGGCGCGGGCGTGTTGGCGGCGGTGCTGGCGGCGATGGTCCTGCCGGGCGCGTTCGGGCTCGGTGTCGCCGCGCTCGCCGGGTTGGTCGGCGTGGGGCTGGGGGCGCTCTCGATCCGCGGTGGCGTGCGAAGCATGCAGGACGCCGACCGCGCGGACCGGCAGGCGCGCGAGACGGCGGTGCTCGAGCTGGCGGAGCGCAACGAGGGCTCCCTCACGGCGACCGACGTGGCCAAGTCCTTCGGCCTCCCGGTCGACGAGGCCGACGCGCTCTTGACCAGCCAGGTCGGCGACGGCTCGCGCGTGTCGGTGGACGTCGATTCCGAAGGCGTCGTCCGCTACGTCTTCCGCGAGCTGGTGGCGCGCCCCGCGGCGCAGGTCCGCGTGGAGACGGGGGACCTCGACGAGGTCGAGGTGCCCGCCTCGGAGCGCGCCGAGGAGCGAGGCGCTCGACACGACTGAAGCGCGCGAGGCGCGGCTAGTCCCCCGTATCCGTAGTGAGTGCCCAATATCGGCGAGCCATCGGCGTGCGAATCAAGGAACGACGACGAGGCGATGCCACAGCATCGTCGAGGAGGAGTGACGCTGAGTCGCGCGGCGAGAGCCGCCGAGATTGGGTAGGAATCACGGATACGGGGGACTAGATGTCCTCCGCGGAAGTCGCAACACGTTCTGGCCGGCCCTCGACGCCGATTCCTCGGAGGCGAGCCTCCTCGAAAGTGCTTTGCACTTCCTGCGGGGCCGCGCCCCCAATCTCGACGCCGATCGCTCGGCCATACCGGTCGCGACTTCCGCCTCGGACATCTACGCCTGGGCGATCGGATCAGGCGAGGATCGTCTTCTGCGTCTGGCCGTCGGGCGAGCGGACGGCGTGGCTGAGCGCGATCACCTCGACCAGGATTGCGCGGTAGACCACGTCGAAGGCCTCGAGGTCGACCTCGTCGTCGGCCTGCGCCAGCGCCTCGTCGAAGTGGTGCTGCACGTAGCCGAGGAGCACGGGCTGGCCCATCGCCACTACGTCGTCGCTCTCGAGCACCTCCGTGGGATTGTTGGCTCGCAGCTCCTCGTCGACGCTGAGGGTGTCGATCGCGAGCTGGAGGGAGAGCTCGTCCACCGTGGTGAGCCGGGTCGGGAAGGCTTCGCGGAAGGCCATGTAGACGGTGACGGCCAGGAAGTAGCCGACCGACTGCGCGAGCTCGTCGTGGCGGCTCGAGAGCTGCGTCGCCATCCACTCGGCGAGATGGGGTTGGAGCCGATCCATGTCCCGGTAGCCCGCGTCGAGGGCCTGCTGCAGGCGTTCCTGCCCATCCCCGAGGGTGTCCTCGAGGTCATCCAGAGCGAGGTCGTCGACGACCGCCCAGCGGGGCACCGGTCGGAGCGCGGCTTTGCGGAGGAACACGGGCCGAGCATACCCGGCACGCCCAGCGGGCGCGAGCAGGAGCGCAGAAGGGGAATGCTCCCGGTGCCCGTCGCCGGCATGTCGACGCGTCCAGTTAGCAGTCCGTTGAAGTACCTCCTCGGGCGGGCCCGGATCGACGAGAGGGAGAGAGCGTCAGTCGCCGTAGCGGAAGGCCGGCCGCAGGGTGAGGAAGTGCTCGATGGCGTGCTGGTCGCGCGGCGTCAGGCGCAAGAAACGCACGCCCATGCCGGCCGGCGGCGCGTCGGGCCGGTAGCGGGGCGCTCGCACCCAGGCCACGACGCCTTCGGCGCGCACCCGATAGCGGTCCGGGAGGACGAACGAGAGCAGGAGCTCGGTGCCGACGGGCATGGGATTGTCGGTGGCCACGAAGAGGCCGCCCTTCGAGAGGTCGCCCGTGCGGCCGGTGAAGAAGGTGTTCTCGCCTTCGAGCCCGACGTCCAGCTCCATCTCCGCGCGCGGGTCCTCGCGTCGCTCGTCCACGTCGTCGGGCGGACTGGACGCTTTGACCCTGGTCGAGGTCAGCAGGAAGGGTGCGGTGGCGTCCTCGCGCCCACCGCGGCCGAGGGCCCGGCCCAGCTCGGTACGCACGGGATGGAGCAACGCCATCGCGCGCTCGAGCTCGCGACCGCTGCGCGTCTCCGGCCGTGTCTCGATCAGCGCGCGCATGCCCTCCATCGCGGCCTCGAGCCGCTCGAGCACCGCGCCGGCGTCGCCGACCTCGGCCGCGAAGAGATCCTCCACCACCCGCCGCAGCGCCGCGGCCGCCTCGTCGCCGGCCGGGAGCTCGGCCAGGAGCGCGCGCGCGTCACGGGCGGCGGCCACCGCCGCGCGCCGCAGCTCCTCCGTGGGTCCCACGTCAGTCGTCGTAGAACATCGGCGCGCGCTTGCGGATGAAGCGCAGGATGAGCTCGCGCGAGTCCTTCTGGAGCCCTTCGAACGCGATGCCCATGCCCGGCTCCGAGTCGGCGCTCATGTCCATCGGGTCGCGGACGAAGCGGACGTCGCCGTTCACCTCGGTGGAGAGGTTGCCGGGGAGGGTGATCAGCACCCGCACGGGCGTGCCCTTGGGCAGGATGTTGTAGGTCGAGATGAACACGCCGCCCTGGCTGATCTCGCCCGAGAAGCCGACGTAGAAGTTCGACTCGGTGGTGGCGCCGAGGTTCGCCTCGACGTGCTCGCGGGGGATCTCGTCGCGATAGGGGCTGGACTGCTTCGGCTCCGCCTGGGGCACGGGTGCCGCCTTTGGGACCAGCGGCATGGGCGCGGGCTCTTCGCCGGCGGCCGGAGGTCGAGTCGGAGCGGTCGTCAGCGGGAAGAGCGCGCTCATCGCGCGGGCGATGGTCTCGGTGGCGGTCTGGATGCCGACGTGCTCGCCGCGCACGTCCTGCAGGAGGGCCATGGTCTGGCTCAGGGAGCCGAGCGCGTTCTTGACGCAGGACTTGCCGTCCGGCTCCGATGACGCCCTCTCCGCCTCGAAGAGCGCGCCCACGGACTGCGCGATGTTCTGCGCCACAGCGAGCACGTCGGACGGGATGTTGGGATCTTCCTGCAGGGCGGCGAGCGCCTTGCCGAGCGCTTCGCGCGCTTCCTTCGCCTTCTCAGCCCCGGAGTAGCTGCTCATCCTCGATGACCTCGCCGAGCGGCACCTCGCGGGTGCCTCTATAGATCCTTGGTGAACACGACGCGCGAACGTCCGGGCCCGGCGTAGTCCGGCTCCTCCCGGACGTCGAAGCCGAGCGCCTCGTGGAAGCGGATTCGAGCCTTCGTTACCGACCGTCGTGATGGCCTTGATGCGCCGGGCCCCCGCCCCCTGCGCGCGGCGCGTGAACTGCTCGTAGAGCTCCTTGCCGACGCCCCGCCGCCGGTGCTCGGGGTGGATGCCCACCAGGTGCACGTACGCGGTCGGCGGGTCGGTCGGTGCCAGGAAGCCGAGGAGGAAGCCCACGACCTCTCCGTCGAGCTCGGCGATCAGCGCCTGCTCCCCCAGCTCGTAGAAGAAGACCGGGTGGGCGCGCTCGCCCGAGGGGCCGCCCCACCATCGATCGAGGACCGACACGATGTAGTCGAAGTCCTCTTTCTTGATTCCGCGAATGACCATCGCCGCGCTCTCGGTCGCGCGACCATAGCATCCCTTCTGCCCAGCTCCCACAGGCGCGGCGTCAGATTGCGTCTTCGCCGAGGACCGCGTTGTCGATGAGCCGGGTCCGGCCCAGGTGGGCGGCCACGGCCAGCAGCGCCCGGCCTTCGATCGGGCCCTCGACGGAAGTCAGCTCTTCGGGGTCCGCCACGGCGACATAATCGACGCGATCGAAGGCCTCCGCGATCGGCTCACGGGCCAAGGCGGTCAGCGTGGACGCGTCCCGTTCGCCGGACTCGAACGCTCGCGAGGCGGCGCGCAGGCCCTTCACGATGCCGAGCGCGCGCTCCCGCTCCTCGGCCGACAGGTAGCGATTGCGCGAGGAGAGGGCCAGGCCGTCGGGCTCCCGGACGATTGGCGCGCCGACGACGTCGACGGGCATGTCCAGGTCGCGAGCCATCCGAGCGAGGAGCTTCCACTGTTGGTAGTCCTTGCGCCCGAAGACCGCCGTGCAGGGGCCGGTCAGCCCGAAGAGCTTGGCGACGACGGTGGTCACGCCGCGGAAGTGCTCGGGTCGGAAGAGGCCCTCGAGCGGCTCGCTGATCCGGTCCACTTGGACGTGGCTGGCGAAGCCCGGCGGGTACATCGCGTCCTTGGCCGGCGCGAACACGGTGTGGACGCCGGCCTTCTCGCAGGCGGCCACGTCCGCGTCGAGCGTCCGCGGGTAGCGGTCGAAGTCCTCGCCCGGTCCGAACTGGAGCGGGTTCACGAAGACCGTGACCACCAGCCGGTCGCAGCCCCGACGGCGGGCCTCGTCCACCAGGCTGACGTGGCCCGCGTGCAGCGCGCCCATGGTCGGCACGAGCCCGACGCGGTGGCCATCCCGCCGCGCCCGATCACAGGCCTCGCGGAAGGCGGCGGGCTCGTGCACGACCTCGGTCACAGATCGCTGGGGCCGTACACCGGCCGGAGCTGCACCACGTTCGCCCCGTTGCTCGGGGCCGGGAGCGGCTGGGCTGCCTGTGCCGACGCGTTCTGTGCCGACGAGCCCTGCGCCGACGCACTCTGCGCCGACAGGGCTGCGCTCTTCTTCACGTTGCCGAAGGCGTGCGCTTCGGTCGGGAAGGCACCGCCGCGCACCTCGTCGGCGTAGCGTCGCGCCGCGTCGACGCCCTCGTCGAACATCTCCGCGTAGCGCTTGACGAACTTGGGCCGCAGGTCGGGCGTGAGGCCGAGCATGTCGTAGCAGACCAGTACCTGGCCGTCGCAGTCGGCGCCGGCGCCGATGCCGATGGTCGGGATGTCGACCGCCTCGGTGATGGTCCGCGCCAGGTCGCTCGGGATGCCCTCGAGGACCAACGCGAAGGCGCCGGCGTCCTGCACAGCGCGCGCGTCGCGGAGGATGCCGGCCGCCGCCTCCTCGGTCTTTCCCTGCACCCGGAAGCCGCCCATCGCGTGAACGCTCTGCGGCGTGAGGCCGATGTGGGCCATCACCGGAATCCCCGCTTCGACGATGCGGTGGATGGTCGGGGCGACGCTGGTGCCGCCCTCGAGCTTCACGGCCTGCGCGCCGCCCTCCGACAAGAAGCGGCCGGCGTTCCGGAGCGCGTCGTCCGAGCTGATCTGGTAGCTCATGAAGGGCAGGTCGCCGACGACCATCGCCCGCTGCGTGCCGCGGGCGACCGCCCGGCAGTGATAGACGATCTCGTCGACGGTGACGGGGAGGGTGGAGTCCAGCCCTTGCACCACCATGCCGAGCGAGTCGCCGACCAGCAGGACGTCGATGTCGGCCTCGTCGAACATCCGCGCGAAGGTGGCGTCGTAGGCGGTCAGCATCGTGATGCGCTCGCCTCGCGTCTTCATCGCGCGCAGCTTCGGCACGGTGACGCGGCCACGCGCGCGCGGCGCAGGCGTGCCCTTGCGGTCGTCGCTCATGGTTGCTCTCGGTGTCTCTCGGAGTCGCGGCCGGGCCGAATCCCGGTCCACGCTCGTCTGACAGCCGGCGATATAGCACGCGACACCGTCCCGAGGAAGGGTGCCCCCCGTGGCGAGGTGGTCCGGCTGGACGCTGCGCCGGGCCGCGGTCACCTTCGCGTCGTGGATCGCGAGACGGTGAGGGTGGACGGCGAGCCCTTCGAGCTGCTCCTCCGCGGGCCCGCCGACGGGCCGCTGGTGCTCTGTCTGCACGGCTTTCCGGACGTGCCGGCGACCTGGGACCCGGTGATGGAGCGGCTGGCGGACGCCGGCTACCGGTGCGCGGCGCCGTACCTGCGCGGCTACGCTCCGTCGACCACGCGCGGTCCCTTCGACGTCGACCGACTCGGCGCCGACGTGGTCGGTCTCGCCGCCGCGCTCTCGTCCGCGCCGGCGCACTTGCTGGGCCACGACTGGGGAGCGGTGGTCGCCTGTGCCGCGTTGGCGCGGGCGCCCGAGCGCTTTCGGTCGGCGGTCACGGTGGCGGTGCCGCACCCGGCGCACTTCGTCCGGAGCCTCGCCCGCAACCCGAGCCAGATCGCGCGCAGCGGGTACATGGCGTTCTTCCAGCTCCCGGCTTTGCCGGAGCGCGCGCTCCGCCGCGGTCTCGTCACGCGCCTCTGGCGGCGCTGGTCGCCCGGCTTCGAGCCGCCGCCCGGGCATCTGGAGGAGGTCGTGCGGACCCTTTCGGCCAGCGCGATGGCGCCGCTCGAGTACTACCGCGCCGTGCCGGCCGCGGGACCGCGCATCCTCCGCTGGCCGCGGATCCGCACCCCGATGCTCTACCTGCACGGTCTCGACGACGGTTGCGTCGCGCCGCGCGTCGCCGACGGACAGGAGCGTTTCTTCGCGGGCCGCCACCGGACGGAGCTGCTCTGCACCGGGCACTTCGCGCCGCTCGAGGACCCGGACCGGGTGGCCGAGCTGGCGCTGCGGCACCTCTCCCGCGCCTGAGATCGGTCGCGAACGCTCGCCTGAAGCCATCCTCTCCCGGGAGCGCGGAGAGGCACGCGACATCCGAGGTTCGGCGGACGCAGGAAGCCCCGCCGTGCTCGCGCGACGGATCGGGGTTGCGTCGAAGGTGCTCAGCCGTCGTGGCTGCGGCGCGAGCGGCGGACGATCAGGACGGCGATCCCGGCCGGGAGCGCGAGCCCGACGACCGCCCAGCGCAAGAGGAGCTGGGTGCGGAGCCAGGCCACGTGCTTCAGCACGGCCGCCGCGCGAGCCGGCCCCGCGATGCCTTCGTGCGCTTCGATGTAGGCCGAGGTGAGGGGAACGCTGACCGCCAAGAACGCGATGGTGAGGGCCAGCGTGAGGCGCAACAGGTGCGTCATCCCTTCGCCGTTCCGCTCGAACCAGGATCCGGCGGCGAAGAGCAGCGCGACCCACGGAAACGCCACCGCGGCGCCCCATCCCGGCCCATAGGGCCCTAGCGCGAGGGCCAGGGCCACCCCGAGCGAGAGCCCCGACGCCCACGCGATCGCGCCGGCTGTCATCTCACTCGAGCTCGGCCAGCTGCGCCTCGATCGCGGCGCGGGCCTCGTCGTCGTCCTCGGCGAGCGCGAGGGCCCGGGTCAGCATGCGCCGCGCGTCCTCCGACCGCTCGAGATCCAGCAGCACCCGCGCGGCCTCGCGGTGGTAGGTGAGGTGGTTGTCCCGATCGCTGCCGCGGGCGAGCGCGTGATAGAGGTCGGCCGCCTTCGCCAGCTCGCCCGCCTTCTCGTGGAGCGCCGCCCGCGCGATCGCCGTTGCGGGCGGGAAGTCGACGCTCGGGGCGTCCGGCCGCCGGATTTGCACGAAGAACGCGAGGACCCTGTCGAAGTACATCGCCGCGTCTTCGTCCTCCTCGAGCTCCGCCTTCGCGAGCCCGATCTCCTCGAAGAAGCGCCAGTCGGGGCGGTCCTCGTCGAGCAGGGGGAGCGCCGCCTCGATGACCTCGGCCGCCTCGGCGTGATGGCCTTTGGCGCGCAGGTAGCGGCCCATCTCGAAGAAGGGCCGCGGGTCGTCCGGGAAGGCCTCCATGGCCGCCTCGAGCTCGGCCATCGCGCCCTCCTCGTCGCCCGCGCGCTCGCAGAGCGCCGCCAGCGAGGCGTGCGCGCTGAGCCGGGCTTCGCCGCCTTCATCCTCGTCGAGCGACTCGAGGAAGGTGCGGAGCGCCTCTTCCCCCGCCTCGAAGTCCTCGGCCAGGAGCCGGGCGCGGCCGACCTCGAGCCAGAGATAGCGGGCGTCGTCGCCGAGCATCGCCTCCAGCGCTTGGCGCGACTCGTCGGTCTGTCCGTCGTGCAGCGCCAAGAGCGCTTCCCGGAAGGCGTCGCCCAGCTCGTCGTACTCGTCGATCTGGTCGTTCTCCCAGGTCCCGGCCAAGAGCGCCCAGCGGTCGTCGTCGCTCATCTCGGCGGGGCTTTCGGCCTGGCGGAGCGCGTCCTCCTTCTCCAGCGTCTCGAGCGCCCGGCGGGCACGCCGCGCGATCGCCTCCGACGCCGCCGTCTCCATCGCGTTGCGGAGCTCGACCTCCGCGAGATCGAGGTGACCCGCCTCCGTCAGACGCGACGCCTCGTCGATCCGGGACTCCGCCATCCGGTCGAGGCAGTCGGCCACGCGCCCTTCGCAGTGCTCGACGGCGTCCGGTGCGGCGCCCTTCTTGCGGTCCAGCGCGCGCTGATAGGCGATGCGCGCGTCCTCGAACGCACCCTGCTCGTAGAGCCGGTCAGCTTCGGCGCGGTCGTCGTCGAACGAGCCGCCGCCGAAGAGCCTCTTGAAGAACGACACGTCAGCTCCTCCGTCCTGCGCGCGAAAAGGCGCCCGCGCGAAACTCGTCGTTTCAGGCCTTCTTGGCGTCCCGCTGGGACACCCGCTGCCTCGCCGCGGTGCGCAGCGAGGCGGGGACGCTCTTGCTGCGCGCGAGCGTGCGCAGGTCGTTGAAGCGCAGGTGGCTCATGAAGCGGAGTGAGATGCCGGTCGGCGTCTTGGCGTTGAAGCAGAGCGACCGCTTGACCTCGTAGTTGCCGAGCCAATCGCGCCGGTTGCCGACGTAGCGGAGCACGTCCTCGCTCACCTGCTTGCTCGCGGCGATGCGCGCGGCCTCCGACTCGCTCATTCCCGGCGAGGACACCGCCGCGAGGGCGACCATCCTGTTCGAGTCGCGCACCAGGATCGCGCGGGCCGCGCCGTTGCCGATGAGGCAGAGACGGATCTTCTTGGGCGTGGACATCTCGCCGATGAGCTGCGCCAGCGGCTTGTGCGACTCTTTGATCTCCTCGGTTCCGTCCACGAGGTCGGTCTCGATGGGTTCCTCGTCGTCGTCGTGCGCGAGCGCGGTCGAGAACTCGACGTCCTCCGGCAGCGGCTCGTCGGTGGGCTCGTCGACGATCAGCTCGCCCTGGATCGCCTCCACGTGGGCCTGGAAGGTCGCGACCCCCTTCAGCTCCACGCCGTTGCGGGCGGCGAGCTCCACCAGTCGGTCGATGGTGCTCGTGCGGGTCGAGCGGTTCTTGTAGAGGGCCTCGATGATCGTCGGCGTGGCCAGCAGGCGCTGCTGGTCGGTGGCGATCCGCTCGCAGGTCTGCTCGTCGGCGCTCCTGGCGATGCGGACCACCGTGTCGTCCGGGGTGGCGCGGTTCGCGGCCAGGTTTCCGAGGAGCGCGGGCCAATCCCGGACGTGATCGACCAGGCCGTCGAGGATGGCCGGGTGCAGAGCGCCGGCGCAGGCGGCTGCGAGCGCGTTCTCGGGGACGCCGGCCAAGGTGGCCCGGGCGGCCTCGGCGACGTCGCCGTCCCGGTCGGCCGAGAGCTGGACCAGGAGCGTGACGAGCTCGTCGCCGCGGACCGGCACCAGGCCTTTGGCGGCCATGACCTTGGCGGGGCCCGGCGCGTCGGGATCGCCGAAGCGGCGGATCTTCTCGGGAAGCTCGTCTTTCGGAAGGGGGAGCATCCGCTCGTCCTCGCCTTTCGGGCCCGGCTCGGCCCGTCGAAACGCCTGTATCGGGGGTCGGCGCCGCCGTCAACCCACCCGTGAATGCACGCCGGAGCGCTGGACACATGGGGTTGGGGTGGGTACGGGGCCCGTGTCATAGTTGGCGCTGGCCTCGCGCTCGCGCGCGAAGAATCGGATGCACATGCTTTCGCTTGCACGCTCGCTCGGGCCGACCGCGCGGGCCATGAACCCGCTGGCCGCGGCCGCGCTGCTCGTCGCGCTCGGCTGCGGCGGCCCCGCGCCCGGTCGCGACGGCGGTCCGGCCGACGGCGGATCGTCCCAGATGGATGGGTACGTCCCGCCCGACGGCGCCATCCGCTGCCAGACCGACGCCGACTGTGACGACGGCGTGAGCTGCACCACCGACGTCTGCGCTGTCGACGGAACCTGCCGCAACGGCGTCGATCCTTCGGTGTGCGACGACGGCGTGTTCTGCAACGGCGTCGAGCAATGCGACCCCACTCGCGGATGCCAGCCGCCCCAGGTTCGCGAGACTTGCAACGACAACGACGTCTGCACCATCGACCACTGCGACGAGTCCACCGACAGCTGCACCCACGATCCTCGCGACCTCGACATGGACGGGGACCCGGACTTCTTCTGCCCCGGCGGCGGCGACTGCGACGACCGCAACCCCATGGTCAGCTCGCTCGTCAACGAGGTCTGCGGTGACGGAATCGACAATGATTGCGATAACATGGTCGACGAGGCCGACTGTGGCCGGCCCGCTCACGACCTCTGCGACGACGCGCTCGACGTGAGCGCAGGGGGCACAGTCACCATCGATACGACGGGTGCCACGGGCGACTACGCCGTGAGCTGCGGCTCCACGGGCAACCCCGACGTCGTGGCCACCTTCACGCTCGACGCGGCCCGGTCGGTGACCCTCGACGCCCAGGCGAGCACCGATTTCTTCAACGTTGCTGCGTCGCTGCGCACCGCCTGCGACGACGGGACGACCGAGGTCGCCTGCGACAGCGGCTACCCCGGCGGCACCATCCGCCGCCGCTCGCTGGACGCCGGCACCTACTTCGTCGTGGTCGCCAGCTCCACGCCGGGGCAGATCGATCTGACGGTCACCTTCGGCGACCCCATCCCGCCGGCCGCCAACGACACCTGCGACATGCCCACCGACGTCTCGGCCGGAGGCACGTTCATGGGCAGTTTCGTCGAGGTGGCGGACGACGTGACCACGAGCTGCGGCCTCGGCGCCCGGCCCGACCTCCTCTACACGTTCACGACCACCGAGGAGCAGGACGTCCGGATCAGCGCTCGCGCGCCCACGGGCGACAGCCTGAACTGGAGCCTCCGCACCACCTGCACCGATGACAGCAGCGATCTGCGCTGCGTGTACGGGGGGCCGGCCAGCGGCACCGTCCACCAGCTGCCCGCGGGCACGTACTTCCTGGTGGTGGAGGGGCCCACCTGGGCCGAGGTCGACTTCACGCTCGACGTCGCGTTCCTCGCTTCCAGCCCGCCGCCGCCGGGCGACACATGCGGCGATCCGCTGCCGGTCACCATCGGGACCCCTCTCACGGGGACCTTGGTGGACAAGCAGGACGACATCGACGTTGCGTGCGGTTTCTACTATCGGGACGCCGTCCACACCTTCACCATCGACGCGGATTCGGACGTGACGGTGAGCTTCAATCCGGGCGGCTACGGGAACGTCTCCATCCGCTCGGCGTGCGCTGACGCGAGCACCGAGCTGAGCTGCGAGTCGGGTAGCCCGGCGCGCGCGCGGCTCCGCAACCTGGCGGCCGGCACGTACTACGTGATCGGCGAGGCTTCGACGCCGAGCGGCTACACGTTGGAGGTCGACGCGACCACGCCGCCCACGGTGCCGGTCGACGTCTCGGGGAACGACGCCTGCCCCGACGCGTACGCCATCCCGGCCACCGGCGGCCTCTTCCGAGGCGATACCTCGAGCATGACCGACAACTACGAGCCGACGATGTGCGGCAGCTCGGGCGCCCCCGACGCGATCTTCCAGCTCGACCTGGCGGCGTCCAAGCACGTGGTCCTCTCGACGGATTCCTCCGCGTTCGATACGGTGCTGCACGTGCATCGCGACGCGTGCACGAGCACCGAGACCTACTGCGACGACGACGGGGGCAGCGGCACCACCAGCTTGATCGACCAGACGCTGGATGCTGGAACTTGGTATGTCGTGGTCGACGGGTTTTCAACTGGCTCCAGCGGTCAGTACCTGCTCGAAGTGACGATCACCGACCCTTGAGGTTTCGATGAACAGCTTGGCCATGACGAAGGGCTGCGCGCTCGTGTGCGCGGCGGCGCTGTTCAGCGGCGGAGTCCTCGGTTGCACGACGATGACGGTCGTGAACCCGCCTGACGGAGGGCCCCGAACGGACGCCTCGACGGACGCCGGCACGACGAGCCCCGACGGCAGCCTCCCGCTCCCCGTGATCGAGACCTGCACCCCCGAGGGCATGGGCGCCACGATCGGTCAGAGCTGCACCGGCGACACCGACTGCGACGACGGCTGCTACTGCAACGGTGCGGAGGCCTGTCAGGGCGGCGCCTGCGTGGCGGGGGACGATCCCTGTCCCGACGCCGTCGACTGCACGGCCGACTCGTGCCTCGAGGAGGCCAACCGCTGCTTCCACGACCCGCGCCACGCGATGTGCAGCGACGGGGACGCCTGCAACGGCACCGAGCTCTGCGATCTGCGCACCGGCTGCGGGCCGGGCACTCCGCCCTACTGCAACGACGACAACTCGTGCACGGTCGACGCCTGCGATTCGACGATGGGCTGTGTGTTCACGCCGCGCGACCTCGACGGCGACGGCTACGTGGACGGACACTGCGGCGGGCTGGATTGCGACGACGACCCCCGCTACGGCGTCGACATCCACCCGGGCGCGGTGGAGATCTGCGACAACCGCCGCGACGACGACTGCGACGGGATGCGGGACTACAACGACCCGGACTGCGTTCCGACGAACGACACCTGCGACTCGGCCGTCATGCTGATGGGGGCGGGAACCTACTCGGGCTCCACCGCCAGCCTCGCCGGTGACTACACGCTCGAGTGCCGCGGCAGCGGGCCCGACGCGGTCTTCCACTTCACGCTCACCGAAGAGCAGGACGTGACCGTCACCATCGCCGGCGGCGGCAGCGGGACCGGCGTCGCGCTCCGCCCCTGGGATCAGTGCGCGGTCGGCCCGGACGACAAGTGCAGCGTGTCGAGCCCGCCGGCCTTCCTGCGGCGCAGCCTGCCCGCCGGAGACTACGCGATCATCGTGCAGTCGCCTTCGCCCGGCGCCGCGTTCGATCTGACCCTTCGCCTCGGCCCGCCCACGCCGATCCCGCCGGTCGACATCTGCGACATGGGCACCGAGGACCTCTGCGACCCGACCCACGCGGCCTGCGACACCTCGTCCGGCGGCATCGACACCATGGTCACGGGCATGTTCGTGGAGGTGGGTGACGACTACACCCCGACGTGCAGCGCCGCGGGACGGAGCGACGCGGTCTACCAGTTCACGCTGGACGCGCCGAAGGACATCACGCTCACGGCGACCTCCGGCACGTCGGCGACCACCTATCTCTCGCTGACCACCGACTGCGCCAGCGCCGGCTCCGAGCTCCGCTGCGAGACCGGCACCTGGGGCGGCTCGGCGGAGGTCCGGCAACGCGAGCTCGAGCCCGGCACCTACTACGTGATCATCGAGACCGACGACTCCGGCGTTCCCATGTGGAACCTGCACGCGGTCATCACCGATCCCGTGCCGCGCAACCCCGGCGACGCGTGCTCGACCCCGATCGACATCTCGGAGCGCACGGTGGGAGCCGGCGGCAGCGGCAGCGTGGACATCTCCACCCTCGACTTCGACTCGGGCACCCGCTGCGGTGGCTCGTCGACGGGCTACCTCGACGCGAACTTCGTGTTCACGCTCGACGCGATGCGGGACGTGACCGTCACGACCGCCAACAGCACCACCTGGAGCACCTACTACGCGTCGCTCGAGGGGACGTGCGGTGACGGTACCTCCTCGCTGCGTTGCTGGAGCGGCAGCGGCACCGTCGCGCAGTCGTGGCGGAGCCTGCCGGCTGGCACGTACTACGTGACCGCGTCGACCTCCGACAGGTCGGGCACGCTCATGGCGAGCCTCGAGACCCGCGACCCCACGCCCATCCCGCCGAACGATCGCTGCTCGGGCGCCATCGTGCTCGACAGCCTCACGCGCCGGACCGACACCACGATCGGGTTCGAAGACGATGCGCCGGGCGGGAGCTGCGCGTCCGGATCGATGCCGGACGCCTTCTACACCTTCACGTTGACTGCGACGAGTGACATCACCATCAACGTGGCGGACGCCGATTCGTCGGGCACGACCTTCTACCTGACCCTGACCGATGCTTGTGGTGGCGGCAGCGAGCTGAGCTGCATCAGCGGCGGCGGCACTGGCGGGGCGACCCTCAACGCAACGCTCGATCCCGGCACCTACTCTCTGCAGGTCGAGAGCTCGAGCTCCGACACGTCCGACTACACCATCCTCTCCGTCTTCTTGCCTCACTGAGGCGCGCGAAGCGGACGGGCCGACGCGAACGGACGGGCTCGGCGGCGCCCGTGTCCCGAGCCGTCGCTTCGGAATGACTGCGCCCGACAGTGAGATGAAGAGCTCCCGCTACCGCGCCTCGGCCGGTGCGCTCCTCTGTGCGCTCGCGGTCTCCACCGCCGCCCCTGCGCGCGCGTGGGATCGGCTGCCACCGGGCGCCGAGGGATGGCGAGACGCGGGGTACGAGGGCATCCGCGGGGTGACCGTCGGCCCCATCGAGAGCAGCCTCTTTCCCGGGCGCGGCTACGGCAGCGAGTCGAGCGCTGCCCTCCTGGACTTCCTGTCGCGCCGCGGCGTCAACTGGATCTCCATCACGCCCTTCGGCCGGATCTGGGATCTCGCGAGCACCGAGATCGATCTCGAGTTCGAGGCCCCGTTCGAGGAGAACCGTCGGGCCGTGCGCGCCATGGTCGCCCAGGCGCATGCCCGGGGGATGCGCGTGCTCGTCATCCCGCACCTCTGGGTCGAGACCGGCGGCTGGCGGGGCGAGATCGATCCGGGCAGCCCCGAAGGCTGGGCCGCCTACCAAGACTCCTACCGGCGCTTCGTGACGACGTGGGCGGAGGAGGCGGCGGCCGCGGGCGCCGACGCGTTCTCGATCGGCGTCGAGTGCAAGAGCTGGTCAGGGCGCTTCGGTGGCGCTTGGCGGGCGCTGATCGCAGACGTGCGCGGCGTCTTCCCCGGCTTGCTGACCTACAGCGCGAACTGGGACGAGGCGGAGAGCGTGCTCTTCTGGGATCAGCTCGATCTCGTCGGCATCAACGCCTTCTATCCGCTCGCCGAGCACGAGGGCGCCTCGTTCGACGAGTACGTGGCCGGCGCGGTCGAGTCGCGCGATTCGGTGGCCGAGCTGGCCGAGGTGCTGGAGATGCCCGTCGTCTTCGTCGAGGTCGGCTACACCACCCGGCGCGACGCGGCCGTGGAGCCGTGGCTCTGGCCCGACGACATGCACGACGTCGTCATCGACGAGGCCGAGCAGGCGCGCGCGCTCCTGGCGAGCTTCCGCGCGTTCCTCTCGGAGCCGTGGTTCACGGGCTTCTTCGTGTGGCGCTACTACGCCGACCTCGACGACGTCAGCCAGGAGGCCATCTGGGGGTTCAGCCCTCACGCCAAGCGCGCCGAGCGGCTCCTGGCACGCGTCTACGGCGAGCCTTGGGCCGCCGATCCCGACCTCTATGGGTGGCTGGACGCTCCCGCGCCCGCGGGCCCCACCTGGGCCGACGCGGTGGCGACCGTCGAGCGCCTGACCGGCTCGACCGTCGTCCCGCGCTGACGCTCGTCGCAGCTCGCCCGTCGGTTCGGGCCCATCGTGGTGTCTCCGTCGCCGTGATGACCCACGCACGGTGATTCGGCGAGGGATCCCCTTTGGCCCGGCGCGCCGTTTTTTTGCGTCCGCGGCGGCATCCAGGGTACCCGAATCCCATGGCGATCTCGGAGCTGGGCAAGTCGCGTGGCGCAGGAGCGAGGGTGGTGCGGCCGTTCGCGTTCTTCCGCGCGGGCAATCAGGCCCACGCGAACGCCGCCAACAGGCCGATCCTCGTCTTCGAGGATGTCTACAAGTACTTCCGGGCCGACCAGCCCACGCTGCGCGGCGTGAACCTCACGGTCGAGCGGGGTGAGTTCGTGTTCATCACGGGCCCGAGCGGGGCGGGGAAGAGCACGCTCCTCTCGCTCATCTACCGCGCGCAGACGGTCGACGAGGGGCGCATCCTCTTCTGCGGCCGCGACATCGCCCGCCTCACGTCGAAGTCGGTGCCCTACCTCCGCCGCAACCTCGGCGTGGTCTTCCAGGACTTCAAGATCATCCCCCACTGGACCGTCTTCGAGAACGTCGCGGTGGCGCTGGAGATCCTCTCGATGCCCAGTCGCCTGGTGCGCAGCCGGGTGGCGGAGGCGCTCGAGCGGGTGGGGTTGGCCGGGCGCGGCGAAGAGCTGACCGGCAGCCTCTCCGGCGGTGAGCAGCAGCGCGTGGCGGTGGCCCGCGCCATCGTCGCCGAGCCGGCGCTGCTCTTGGCGGACGAGCCGACGGGCAACCTCGACCCGACGCTCGCGCTCGACATCCTCACCCTCTTCGAAGAGATCCACGAGACGGGCACCACGGTGCTCTTCGCGACCCACGACCACGCGCTCCTCGAGGCCCGCAATCACCGCATCGTCTACATCGACGAGGGGCGCGCGGTGGAGGCACGGCGCGGGCTGTCGAGCTGGTCCGACCGCCGGAGCGCGTGAGAGGAGCCGCGGGATGTATTTCAGGACCGTGATGACCCGAGCGGGGCGCGCGATGCGAGAAGACGCGCGCTTGCACTTCGTCGCCGTGGCCAGCCTGACGGTGGCCTTCCTCTGTCTCGCCACGGCGCTGTGGGGGCTCGCCAACCTCTCGACGGTGGCGAGCGCCCTGGGGCGCGGGGCCCGGATGAGCGTGTACCTGCGCGACGGGGCCGGAGAGTCCGACGTCGAGCGGCTCCGGCTCACGCTCGAAGCGTTGCCCGAGGTCCGCGGCGTCGAGCACCTCACCTCGGCGGCGGCGCGCGAGCAGTTCGTGCACGACGCGGACATCGATCCCGCGCTGGCGAGCTTGCCGGCCGACGTCTTCCCGGCCTCGCTGGAGGTGGACCTCGCGGGCGGTAGCGGCGCCGCGCGGCTCGGCGCGATCGCCGAGCGCGTGAAGCGCTTCGGCGCGGTCGAGGACGTCGAGACCTACCAGGGCTGGTTCAGCCGCCTCGACGATTCTTGGCCACCGGCCGCGTCGCCTCGAGCGGGCTGGCGGTGCTCGTCCTCCTCTGCGTCCTCTTCGTGGTCGGCAGCACCATCCGCCTGGCCATCGCCGGCCGGCGCGACGAGATTGAGGTGCTCAAGCTCTGCGGGGCCAGCGACGGGTTCGTGCGCGGGCCTTTCCTGGTGGAGGGCGCGGTGCAGGGGCTGGTGTCGGCGCTCCTCGCGCTGGTCTTGCTCTTCCTCGTGTTCTCGGCGGTGCGCGAGCACCTCGACGCCACGGTCGCCGCGCTGGCCGGTGTGCGGACCGTCTTTCTGCACCCGGCGCTCGGGCTCGCGTTGGTCTTCGGAGGGGCGCTGCTCGGCGCGGCCGGCAGCGCGATCTCGGTCCGCCGCTACCTGACGGTGTGAGATGCGCGCTTCGATGACGCTCGCCATCGCTCTCACCATCGCGACAGCGCTGCTGGCCCGCCCGGCGATCGCTCAGCTCCCGACGCTCGAGGGCGTCGACGCCGAGATCGCCCGCGCCGCGAACGAGCTCGACGCCGCGGTCGCGCGCCGGGATTGCGTGCGCACCGAGATCGAGGGGCTGGTGGCTCAGCGGGATGCGGCCCAGCGCCGCGTCCGCACGCGCGTGTCGGGGCTCTACCGCCTCCGGCGCGCGGGCATGCTGCCCCTCGCGGGGGGCTTCGACGCGCTGCTCAGGCATCAGTCGCGCATCGAGCGGCTCAGTCGCATGCTCGCCCACGACGTGGAGGCCCTCCGATCGCTCCGCCGACGCCTCGCGGCGTTGCGCGACCAGACGGCGCGGCTGGCCGCGGAGGCCGAGCGGGCGGAGCAGGCCGTGAGCGCGCTGAACGAGCGACGCGACGCGCTCGAGCGTGCGTCCATCGGTCTCTGGGCGGGGGTGACCCCGAGCCCGAGCCCGGAGGCGGCGGCGCCCTGGAGTGACGCCTTCGGCATTCGCGTGGTGGACGGAGCGCCGATCGGGCCTCCCTTCGCGGAGCTGCAGGGGCGCCTGCCCATGCCGATCGGCGGGAGCGCGCGCCTCACGGATGCCGAGCGGGAGGGGGGCGCCGGCGTCGCGCTCGCCGCCTCGCCGGGAGCCAGCGTGCGCGCCGTCGCGGGAGGCCGCGTGGCCTACGCAGCCCCGCATCCGGCCTACGGCCAGCTCGTCATCGTGGAGCACGAGGGCGGCTTCTACACGGTGTACGGCGGTCTCGGCGCGGTCGCGGTCCACGTGGGCCAGCAGGTCGCCGCCGCGAGCGCGCTCGGGACGACGGGCGCCGACCCGGTCTTCTTCCAGGTTCGCCGCGGCACCCGCCCGCTCTCCGCCCGCGCCTGGCTCGGCATCTGAAGGGCGGCCGAACTCTCCGCGAACGCCCGCTCAGAACGTGCCGCCCGACCAGATCGCGGCGCCGCCGTCGAGGGGGACGAGAGCCACCGGTGGCCCATCGGGGTGGCCGATGAAGTGGCCGATGCCCACGAGGACGATCCCTGCGAGCTGCGCGACGCCGAGGGCCGCCCAGTAGGCGCGGCGGCCGTCGTCGACGTCGACCCCGAGCTGCACCCACGGGCCCGCGACCGGGATGAAGCTGGCGCCCAAGAGATCCCGATGCAGATCGTGCGGGTCGGTGCCCGCGTCGATCCAGAGCCCCGCCGCGGTCGCGATGCTCGCGAGGTAGCCGGCGAGCCAGATCGCGCCTCCGGTGGCGATCGTCGGCACGTCCCGGCGAGCGCGGCGGCGGGCCTCCTCGGCGCGTTCGGAATCGTCGTCGCGCGGAGCCGTCTGCGCGTGCACGTTCGTGGCGCTCAGGCAGAATCAGCGCGGCGAGGCAGGTGGCGGCGAAGCGGGACACACGTCGAGGGTACGGCTCGGTCCCGCTCGATGTCGATGCTCTGCGCTCGCGCCCTCCGACGCCTCGGAACGTGTGGGAGTCGAGTCGCCAGCGCGCCCAGGCCATGAATCGACCGCGGGCCTCGTGTAGCATTCGTCGTCTTTCTTTCCGGGACGGGCATGCGCGCGATGATCGAACGACGGTTCTTGCTCACGCTCCTCGCCGCGATGGCGGTGACCGCGCCCGCTCTGGCGCAGACGACGCCGGGCGGCGGCGGTCCTCTTCGAGCGCCTTCGTCGCTGACTCATGCCGCGTCATCCGGCGCGCACTTCGTGTTCGCGGACGACGGACGGGTGCAGCGCGCGTGGGGCCTCGGCATGCACCCGGCCGGCAGCTCGCCGGCCGACGAAGCGGCGCGTTTCCTCGACGCGTATCGCGGCAGCCTGGCCATCGCTCGGGTGCCGTCGCTCCGGCTCGAGCGCGTGGTCGAATCGCACGGCTTCACCGTCGTCCGCTTCGCGCTCGTGGCGTTGGGCGGGGACGTCCTCGGCGCCTCGGTGGTGGTCCGCTTCGCGCCCGGCGGCGCGCTCGACTACGTCGCGGTGAGCGGCGCGGCGATGCCCCCGTCCGCTTCGGCCCGCCGGGTCGGTCGGGCCGCGGCCGAGCGAGCAGCCATCGCGCGGACCGGCGCCGTTCGGGTGATGGACGCGCAGCCTGCCGCTCTCGCGCTGGGCGGCGCCCTCGTCCCGGTCTGGCGCGTCGACGTGGCCGGACGTCTCTTGAGCCAGCGCTGGCGGGTGATCGTCGACGCGCGCGACGGCGCCGTTCTCCTCTCTCGCTCGCTTCTCGAAGACGCGATGGGCCGCGTCTTCGCGAACAACCCCGTCACCGACGACGACATGACCACCGACGTCGATCTCTCGTTCTTGACCAGCGCCCGGTACACGACGGGGCGCTACTTCCGGGTCGAGGACTGCAACGCGGGCACCAACGGCTGTGACCCGACGGCGTTCGCCACCGCCGACGCGGACGGGAACTTCCTCTACGAGCCGGAGGAGCCGAGCTTCACCGATCCATTCGCCGAGGTGCAGGCCTACTACCACCTCAACCGGGTCGCTCAGTACTTCCGCGAGACCCACGGTTTCACCTGGACCTGCGACGGCCACACGTTGATGCACGCGTACGTGAACTACGCCGAGCAGCCGAACACCCCCTACGAGAACGCCGCCTACTCGCCCGGCTCCGGAAGCGACTGCGGCTACATCTTCTTCGGGCAGGGGGCGATGAACGACTTCTCGTACGACGCCGACATCATCTATCACGAGACCACCCACTCGGTGGTCGACGGCACGGTTGGGTTGCAGAGCTTCGTGCTCGACGATTCTCGGCCTCTACTACGAGCCCAGCGCGATCAACGAAGGCACGGCGGACTACTTCGCGGCCACGCTGCAGGGCGATCCCCTGCTCGCCGAGTACCTGATGAGCGACGGCGCGGCCGGGGAGGGCGCGCTGCGAAGGCTCGACAACACGCTGCGCTGCCCGGACGATCTGGTCGGCGAGCCGCACTTCGACGGCCGCATCTGGTCGGGCCTGGGCTGGGATCTGCGGCAGGCGCTCGGCGCCGAGACGGCGGACGCGTTGATGTTCGCGACGCTGACCTCCCTCGGGACGACGCCCAGTCTCGCCGAAGGCGGCGACGCGCTCCTCGCCACCGCTTCGTCGATGGCGACGAGCGGCGCGTTGGACGCCGACGCGATGAGCACGGTCGAGAGCGCGGTGCAGGCTCGCGGTCTGCCGGGCTGCGTCCGGGTCGTCGCGCTCGATGACGGCACCACCCGCGAGGGGTACACGGGCGATCCGATGATCACCGGCAGCCTCGGCGGCGCGATCGCGCCGGTCCACTACGAGATCGACATCCCCGCCGATGCGCTCTCGCTGCGGATCTCGGTCACCTCGATGGGCGGCAACGGCCACTATCACGTCTACGGGCGCACCGGCCGGCCGCCCCGCTTCGCCCCGGCCCGGCGCCCTCCGCTGGTCGCTCCGATTGATCTCCGGCTCGACGTGCACGGCCACGCGCTGATTGACCGCGCCTCCGATCCACCCTTGCCGCGCTGCGAGACGCTCTACCTCGCCGTGCTGACGGAGGACCTCTCGTCGGCGGGTGCCAGCCTCTTTTCGGTCTCGGCCGAGCTCGAGAGGAGCGGTCGCGACGAGCCCTGCGGTGAGCCGGACGCAGGGACGCAGACGATGCCCGACGCGGGGGCAGCCGACGCCGGGACCGACGCCGGACCGCCGCTCTCGGCGGTCTACCAGCCGAGCGGCGGGGGTTGTTCTTGCCGAGCCGGCGGTCGACCCGGAGCGAGTCTGCCGGCGCTCGGGATCGCCGCCGGGCTGCTCGGCTGGCTCGCCGCTCGCCGGCGCCGCTGAGCCCTTCGATTCTCGCGGCGAGGGGCTCGGGGCGTCCGCCAGGGCTCGAAGAGCGCGGCGGAATGCCGCGGGGGGTGGCCACGAGCCATCGCGTGCTCTACCTCTGTCGCGGGAGCAACCCATGGCCGACGTGCGCATCTACACCACCCGAACCTGCCCGTTCTGCTTCGCCGTGAAGGCGCTCTTCGACCGGAAGGGCGTCACCTACGACGAAGTGGACGTCAGCGGAGATTCCGCACGGCGTGCATGGCTGCGGGAGGCCACGGGCCAGCACACCGTCCCGCAGGTCTTCATCGACGAGCGATCCTACGGCGGGTTCACGGACGTCGACGCGCTGGATCGGCAGGGCGAGCTCGACCGCATCCTGGCGGGTGAGGCGAGCTGAGCCACATCGCTCTCGCGGGCGCGCTCGTGTGTCGACGCGCTCCGGCAGCGCTCCGCACGCCGTGGGTGGAGCTCACATCGCGCCGCGCATCGCGATGTCCACCACTCGCGTCGGCGTGTCGAAGTAGACGGTGGACTCGCCCGGCTGGAAGCCGTCGGCCTCGGCCCGAACCTCGCCGAAGCGGTGGTCGGTCGAGACGCGCATCCGGTAGTAGCCGTTTCCGTCCGTCGTCGCGTCGTCGACGATCAGCGTGTCGGAGGTGAAGGTCACGTGGGCCCCCGGGATGGGCTCGCCCCCGCCGTTGGCGTCGAGGAG
This sequence comes from uncultured Pseudomonadota bacterium, assembly GCA_963832725.1. GTDB lineage: Bacteria > Myxococcota_A > Polyangia > Polyangiales > Sandaracinaceae > JAEZBP01. Next base: position 400,631 of record CAWHVG010000001.1, on the reverse strand, counting down.
CGCCGTGACCTGACCCGAGAGCTCGTAGGTGTCGGCGGGCGCCTCCTGCGCGCAGCCCGAGAGCGCGAGCGCGAGGAGGAGCGCGACGCCGGGAACGCATTGCCGGATGCGATGTCCCATCGGGGCTGGAGGTTACCATGGCGAACCGCTCCTTTGCCCCGAACGCGCGCGCTGCCTACGCTCGGGGCGCGTCCATGCGAAGAGAGCGACCCCAAGCCGAGCCCGCGCCCGCGCTCACCCGGAACGTGCTGATCCCGCTCTCGATCACGACCTGCTTCGTCCTGGTCTACGTGATCGAGGCGCCGCCGTTCTGGGTGCTGCCCATCGGCGGGGCGGTGATGGCGCTCTACTTGGCCGCGCCTGTGCTGGGAAAGCGTTCGTTGAGCCGCTTCGACCGCGATCTGGTGCAGCTCCTGGCCACCGGTCGGCGCGGTGCGTTGCCTGCCCGCTATCGGCGGGCCCTCGGGATGCGCTTCTTCGCCGCCCCGGCGCTGGCGGCCGAGCGACGGGGCCTCATCGCCGCCGAGAGCGGTCACCCGCAGCGCGCGCTCGAGGCCTATCGGGCGGCGGTGGAGGGCTACGGTGACGGAGAGGCGCCGCTCTCGGTGCGCCTGGGCTTGGCCCACGCGAGCTACGCTGTCGGCGAGGACGACGAGGCCATCCGCTCCTACCGCGCGGTGCTGCGCGACAACCCGGGGCTGCCGAAGGTGAAGACGAACCTGGTGCACGCGCTCGCGCGCAGTGGCCGGGATCTCGCCGAGGCCGAGCGCCTGTCGGAGGAGCTGCTGCGGGAAGCCGGCGATCCGCCGTCGACCGAACTGCGCATGCTCCGCGCGCTGGTCCACGCCCGCCGCGGACAGAGAGGGCCCGCCAAGAAGCTTCTGCGCGCCGCCGCCGACGACGGGGGGAGCGAGCACGTGGAGACGCTTCGCGACGAGCTGCGCGAGGCGCTCGAGGGCCGCCGATGAATCGGACCGAGCGCAATCGAGGAGGTCTCAGCCTCGAGGCGGCGTGCGCGGGCACGGCGACGCGCGACAACGCCGCGAATGGGACCGGATCGCCCGCGGGACGACAGGAGATTCGATTCTACAGACCTTCGACCGCCGGAGCGCTCGAGCTCGGCCAGGATCCGCCGCGGATGGGACCGGATCGCCCGCGGGACGACAGGAGATCGATCTACAGACCTTCAGCCGCCGGAGCGCTTGAGCTCGGTCAGGACCAGCTTGGCGATGGCCTTCAGGGTCTCGAACACGCCCTGACCTGTCGTCGCCACCGCCTCGAAGTCCGGCACGCCCCCCGGGTTGAGCATCTGCCGGAGCTCCTCCATGGGCGCGATCGCCGGCATGTCCCGCTTGTTGTACTGGACGACGTAGGGGAGCTTGTCGAGCGAGTAGCCCTGCTCCGCGAGGTTGGTGCGGAGGTTCTCGAGCGACTCCAGGTTCGCCTCCATGCGGGCGATCTGGGAGTCCGCCACGAAGACCACGCCGTCGACCCCCTTGAGGATCAGCTTGCGGCTGGCGTCGTAGAAGACCTGGCCGGGCACCGTGTAGAGGTGGAAGCGGGTCTTGAACCCACGGATCTCACCGAGGGCGAGCGGGAGGAAGTCGAAGAAGAGCGTCCGCTCGGTCTCCGTGGCGAGGGAGATCATCTTCCCCTTCGCCTCGGGATTGGTCTTGTTGTAGATGAACTGCAGGTTTGTCGTCTTCCCGCACAAGCCGGGACCGTAGAAGACGATCTTGCAGTTGATCTCGCGGGAGAGGTAGTTGATGAACGACATCGCTGCTTCAATCGTTGAAGAGGTTGTCGATGTCTTCGTCCGTGATCTCCGCGAATGGGGTCTCACGGCGCCGGATCCTGCACCTTTTGCAGCAGGGCTTCGAAGATACCGTTCAACTCTTCGCTGGACTTCTTCACGCGCAGCCGCACCAGGCCGAGGCTGGTCTTGTTGTCGAAGATGACGACCAGGATGACGCGGTTGCCGACGAGCTGGATGTGGATGTTGGACTGCTCGCCTTCGTGGAACTGAGTCGTGAACTCGTTCTCACGAAGCAGCTTCGCCATTCCGCCCGTCGCCGCGATGTTGCCCGCGGTCAGCGAGGCCAGCGACGTGGTGTCGATCTGCTCGGTGTCGCCGGACGCGGAGATGAGCTGCCCGTTCTTGTCGATGATGAAGACGACCCTGGCGTTCGCTTCCTTCACCAGGCGATCGACGATCGTCTGGATCTGGTTGAACTCCTCCTCGTACATCACCATCTGCGGGTTCGTCATGCGCTCCTCCCGTCACCGCGCGGCGCTCTCCGCCGGGGGGCCGGTTCGGCTCAGTAGGTATCAGAGCGCCCGACCGAGGTAAAGAGCGAGCTGCGTCCGGGGCGCCCGCCAGGGCAGAAAGATGGCGTCGCCGCGGGCGCGGCACGGGCGCCCCGGCGGAGATGTGTCGAGCGCGACGGTCGCGCCGCGCTGGATCGGCGCGTCAGGAGCGGGCCCGACGCACGAGGGCCTGGCCCAGCTTGATGGCCTCGAACACGGGGATGGGCAGGATCGCCAGGGCCACGACCAGCCCCCATTCCGTCGCCGTCAGCAGGTGGGTGTGGAAGATCGGGTGGAGGGCCGGGACCAGCAGGGTGACGCCCTGCACGGCGGCGCTGATGCCCACGGCCAGCCAGAGGGCCCGGTTCGCGAAGAGCCGCACGAACGCGCTCCGGAAGCGGCTGCGGCAGTTGAAGGCGTGGAAGAGCGGCGAGAGCGCGAGCAGGGTGAAGGCCATGGCGCGCGCGCGTCCGAGAATCGGCCTCCAAGGTGGCGCCGCCCATCAGGTCGGGGGCCACCCGCGGCAGGAACATCAGAAAGAGCGCCGCCCCGCCCATCACGGCCCCGACCAGCACGATGCCGAGGAAGTCCTGCGGCGTGACGATCCCCTCGCGCGGGCTGCGCGGCGGCTCCTTCATCTGGTGCCGGTCCGGAGGGTCGACGCCGAGCGCCAGCGCCGGCAGGCCGTTGGTCACCAGGTTCACCCACAGGAGCTGCAGGGGCGTGAGCTGGGGCATCCAGTCGAAAAAGGAGCCGACGATGACGGCGACCACCAGCCCGGCGTTGGAGCTGTTCAAGAAGAAGATGAACTTCTGGATGTTGCGGAAGATGCCGCGGCCTTCGCGGACGGCCTCGACGATGGTCGCGAAGTTGTCGTCGGCGAGGACCATCTCGGCGGCTTCGCGCGCCACGTCCGTCCCGCCGCGCCCCATGGCGACGCCGATGGGCGCCTCGCGCAGCGCCGGCGCGTCGTTCACCCCGTCGCCGGTCATGGCGACCACGTGCCCGCGCTGCTTGAGGATGCGCACCAGCCGCAGCTTCTGCTCGGCCGTCACGCGCGCGAACACCGACACCCGGTCGACGACGTCGAGCAGGCGCTGGTCGGGCATCTCCGCCAGCTCGGCGCCGGTGAGGGCCAGCGAGCTCGCGTCGTCCCAGAACCCGAGCTCCCGGGCGATCGCCACCGCGGTCAGCCGGTGGTCCCCGGTGATCATCGCCACCCGGATGCCGGCCGCCTTGCACGCGGTGACGGCCTCTTTCGCTTCCGGTCGGGGCGGGTCGATCATCGCTACCAGCCCGACGAAGACCAGCTCCCGTTCCGGGTCCTCGCCGGGGTCCGGTCGCACGGCCAAGAGCAAGACGCGCATGGCCTCGGCCGCGTAGCGCTCGTTCATCTCCAAGAGCCGCGCGCGTTCGTCCTCGTCGAGCGGCGCGATGCCGTCGGCGCGCAGGACCCAATCGCAGAGCGGCAGGAGCACGTCCGGCGAGCCCTTCACGTAGGCCATCCGCTCGCCCTCGGGCGTGGTCGCGATGACCGACATGCGCTTGCGATCGCTGTCGAAGGGGAGCTCGCGCTCGATCGGGTGGGCGTCCCGCGCCTCCGCCCGATCGAGCCCGATCTTGGCGGCCAGCGTCAGGAGCGCCGCCTCGGTCGGGTCGCCGACCACCTTGGGGCCGGCGTCGCGTTGCTCCAGGTGGGCCGTGTTGCAGAGGATGCTCACCCGCGCCAAGGCCAGGAGCGCCGCGTCGGGCGCGCGGACGGGCGTGTCCCCGTCGAGCACGGCGCCCTCGGGCGCATAGCCTTCGCCCGTGACGCGGTACGAGCGCTCGGCCGTCTCCACCGTGCGGACCGTCATCGCGTTCTGCGTGAGCGTGCCGGTCTTGTCGCTGCAGATGATCGTCGCGCTGCCCAGCGTCTCGACCGCGGGCAGCTTGCGGACGATGGCGCCGCGACGGGCCATCCGCTGCATCCCGAGCGCGAGGGTGATGGTGGTGATGGCGGGCAGCCCCTCCGGGATGGCGGCCACCGCGAGGCTCACGGCCGTCAAGAGCAGGAGCGTCCACGAGCGACCCTCCTGGAAGAGGCCGAGCACGAAGAGGAGGGCGCTGATGCCGAGGCAGGCGAGGAGGATGATCGTGCCCAGTCGGCTCAAGCGCCGCTCCAGCGGAGTCGGCTCGGCCTTGGCGCTGCGGATCATCGCGCCGATGCGCCCGAGCTCCGTGTACGCGCCGGTCTGGACGACCAGCGCGTGTGCTCGCCCCCGTACCACCGTCGTGCCGAGGTAGAGCATCGTCTCCCGCTCGCCGAGGGGCGCGTCGACGGCGAGGGGCGCGCCCGCGCGCTTGGTGACCGGCGTGGACTCGCCCGTCAGGGCCGACTCCTCGGCCGAGAGCTCCTTCGATGACAAGAGCCGCAGGTCGGCCGGCACCGCGTCGCCCGCCTCCAGCTCGAGCACGTCGCCCGGCACGAGCGCGCGCGAGGGAAGCACCTTCACCGTGCCGCCGCGGATCACCTTCGCGGTCGGCGCGGCCATCTTCGCCAGCGCGTTCAGCGCCGCCTCCGCCCGCCGCTCTTGGAAGAACCCGAGCAGCGCGTTGGTGATGACGATCAGCAGGATCGCCAGCGTGTCGGTGAAGCGGGCTAGCCCGGAGCCAGCGCTCTCGGTCAGCGCCACGCCGAAGGACACCAGCGCGGCGACCAGGAGCGCCCCGACCAGCGGGTCGGCGAACTGCGACAGGAACTGCACGACCGCGCTCGGGCGCGGCGGCTCGGGCAGCGCGTTGTCGCCCAAGCGGGCCCGACGGCGCTCGACCTCGTCGGGCGCGAGCCCGTCCTGCGCGTCGGTGTCCCAGTAGTCGACGGCCTCGGCCGCGTCGATCGCGTGCCAGGCCTTTTGCGCCTGATCCAATGCCCGTCCCCGGATCGTGGTTCGTAGTTCGCGGGGCGAGGGTGTGCAATCGAGCCCCGCCGGACCTACGTCTATCGCCACGTGGCGAGACACACCACGATCGTGGAAGTGCGCTCGCGCACATCGCTGCGGCGCGTCATGCTGAGGGACACGTGATCGCCATACTCGCCCGAGCCTTCTTCAACCTGCTCCGCCTCTTCACGGCGCCGATGTGGTACCTCGGCCAAATCGCCTCGAAACCGAAAGCCCGCTGGGTCCACGTGCGGCTCCGCCCGCGGCTGGTGGAGCTCGAGCGGCCGAATCCCCTTCTTCATGGAGTGGGTGCCGGGCGTCAACGAGTCGCGCCCGACCTCGCTCGAGCTCTTGCGCGAGCTGGCCGATTTCATCCTCGACGACGATCGCATCGAGGGCGTCGTCTTCGACGTGCCGCCGCTGGCGTCCGGTTGGGCGACCTGCCAGTCGCTGCGGGACATCCTGGTCCGCCTCCGGGATGGCGGTCGTCAGGTCGTCGTGTACCTGCAGCAGGGCGGAGGCAATCGCGAGCTCTACGTCGCCTCGGCGGCGGACCGCATCCTCTCGAGCCCGCACGCGCAGCTCTCGCCGCTCGGCCTCGCAGCGAGCATGACCTACTTCAAGGGGCTGCTCGACTCGGTGGGCGTCGAGGTCGAGGTGCACCGCCGCGCCGAGTACAAGACGGCGGCCGAGGCCGCCACGCGCGAGTCGATGAGCGACGAGCAGCGTGAGCAGACCGAGGCGCTCCTCGACACCGTCGACGGTGCCCTCCGCGACGCGCTGGCGACCCGACCGGGCGTGACCCGGGAGCAGGTCGACGCCTTCTTCGACGAGGCGCTGATCACGGCCGAGCGTGCGCAGGACGAAGGGCTGATCGACGCCGTCTGCTACGAGGACGAGCTGCCGATCGCCGTCAAGCCGGGCCGGGTGCTGACCCCGCTGGTGCGCGCGCCGCGTTACTACGGCTGGCGCAAGCAGCGCTTCTTCAAGAAGCTGGTCCCGGAGCGCTTCATCGCCGTCGTGCCGGTTCACGGCTCGATCTCGTCCGGTCCGCCCGCGACGCGCGCGGGCATCAAGATGGCGACGACGGTGACGACGCTGCGTGCGGCCCGCCGCAACCCGATGGTCGCCGGCGTGGTGCTCCACGTGAACTCCCCGGGCGGCTCGGCGCTGGCCAGCAATCTCATCCACCGCGAGGTGGCGCGCCTGCGCGAGCGTAAGCCGGTGGTGGCCTGCTTCGGCGACGTGGCGGCCAGCGGTGGCTACTACGTGGCGGCCGGCGCGGATGCCGTCGTGGCCCAGCCGCTGACGATCACCGGCTCCATCGGTGTGGTCTCGGCGCGCCTGGTCACCGAGCCGCTGATGGCCCGCTTCGGGGTCAAGGTCGACACCATCCGCAAGGCGCCCCACGCCGATATGTTCCGGCGGCCCGGCAAGCTGGCGGCGGGCGAGGACGCCATCATCGATCGCGAGATCGACGCGTTCTACAAGACGTTCGTCGGCATCGTGGCGCGCGGGCGAGGGCGCGACGCGAGCGACATCGAGCCCCTGGCGCGCGGCCGGGTGTGGTCCGGCAAGGACGCCGCCGATCGCGGGCTGGTCGATCGTCTCGGCGGCCTCGACGCGGCGGTCGACGAGGTGAAGCGGCGCCTGGTCGGGAAGATGAGCGATCGCAGCCGCGACGCGCTCACCCCGCGGCTGCTGCGGATGCGGCGCCTGGAGCTGCCGCCGGCGGAGCCCCCGAAGCTCGAGCACGCGGCCGTGCAGCTCCTCGACGGGATCGATCCCGGGCTGGCGGACCTGGTCGAGCTCACCCGCGGCGGCGAGCGCGTGCTCTGCTACGCCGTGGGCCTGCCGCGCGTCGACTGACGCGGCGCGGCATCCCAGCTCGTCGATGTCGCTGCCGGGCAGAGGCGCGCTTCGCCGGCGCTATTGCGGCGCTGCTCGCTCGTGGACTATGGTTCGGCTCGCTTTGCGGCGGATTCGACGAGCTCGACGCTCTCGTCCGCCCGCCCAATCGAGGAGACCGACAGATGCGAACGACCTCCGTGATGGCATTCGGCGCTGCGCTGGCTCTCGTCGCCGGCTGCGGTGGTGGCGGCGCGAACATCCCTCAGGGCCCGATGCCGCAGGGCGGCTCGTACACGGGCGTGTGGCACTCGCCGCAGTACGGCGAGATGCAGCTCGTGCAGACGGGCAGCTCGGTCGTCGGCGAGTACACGAAGGACGAGCGCACCGGGCGCATCCAGGGGACCCTCCAGGGTAATGTGTTGCGCTTCGAGTGGAGCGAGGAGCGCGAGCTGGTCGCCGGCCACCCGGTCACGACGCGCGGCCGCGGATACTTCACCTACGCCGTTGGCGACGACGGGGACCACTACATCACCGGCCGCTGGGGCAACGACAGCAACATGACCGATGGCGGGCCGTGGAACGCGGTGCGTGACCGCCGCCGTCAGCCTCAGCTCTCCACCGGCGAGGGCGGAAGCGGCGGTGACAGCGGAGGCAGCAACCTCGAAGAGTTCGACACCGCCAGCGGCAGCTCCGGTTCCGGCTCGACGGGCGGCTCGGGCTCCGGCGGCGGGGGCGGAGGCGGAGGCGGCGACCTCGACCTCGGCAATCTCTGAGCGACCGCGAGCTCAGCAAGACGAAGGGCGGCCGGGATCCCGAGCCGCCCTTCTTCGTGGCGCGAGGACTGTCGAGAAATCGGCCCAGGCGTGAGGCGCCGACGTCGTAACGCGCGTCGAAGGGCGGGCCGGCTCGGCAGCGGGGGACGCGAGAGGTCTCTACGGGCGCTGCCCGAGCGCGACCGCCGTGAGGTTGAGGACGTACTTCTCTTCGGAGAAGAAGGGCGGTCGGGTGACCCCGAGCCGCTCTTCGAGGTGCGTGGCGAGGCGCGCGAAGAGATCGCGGCGGATCGCCAAGGGCAGCTCTTCACGGCGCAGGCTCAGCGAGACCATCGCGTCGCGCTCCGGCGCCGTGATCCGGCGGACCGCGAGCGCGACGGAGGGGTCGTCGACGAAGCTGTTGTAGCGCTCCGACGGAGGCACCACCGCCGACGGCGCGGGTGTACGGCGCTCGCGCACCACGATGGTGCCGGCGGCGAGGTCGCCCAGCCGCCTCCCCTTGCCGTCCAGGAGCGCGCTCGTCCCGCCGACCAAGTAAAGACCCGGTAGGAAGTCGACCATCCGCACCAGGTTCCGCACCACGGCCTGGAGAAAGCCCACTCGGAGCCCGCGCTCGGTCAGCGTCCTGAGGCCGACGATTCGCTTGCCGACCGTGCGGCCTCCCCACCACCACTCGAGCAGCGCCGCGTACCACCACTGCGCCACGAACACGGCCACCGAGATCAGGGCCATCGCGAAACCGCCTGCCAGGGGCGCAAAGCGCCCGATAATCGACGCCGAGGACGCGATTAGGGCGAAGATCACGAGCGCGTCGATGAGCCAGGCGAGTGCGCGCGAGGCCACCCCCGCGAGCTCGAACTCGAAGGTGACGTTCTCCGGCGTGCGGATCACGTAGGAGCGGGGCACGAGAGAGGAGGGTAGCAGGTCCGGCGGGCCGGGCCTGCTATGCTGGCGAGCGCGTGCGTGGCTTCGACGTCAACCGGTTCCTGAGCGAGCGGCGGCCCGATTGGGACGCGCTCGAGGCGCTCCTCGCCCAGGTCGAGCAGCGCGGGCTGGGAACCCTCGGGATCGAGGGGGCGAGGCGCTTTGGGAAGCTCTACCGAAGCGTCTCTTCGGATCTGATCCGCGCCCGGACCGAGCTCGTCGACGCGTCGGTGACCGACTACCTCAACGATCTGGTGGCCCGCGCCTACGCCCGGATCCACGCCGGGGGCGGCCAGCGGGGCCGCCACCTGCTGCGCTTCTTCCTCGAGGGCTTTCCGCGCCTCTTCCGGGAGGAACGTCGGGCGATCGGCCTGGCCGCGCTGCTCATCGTCGCCGGCGGCGCGGTCGGCGCGACGGCGGTGGGGGTGGACCCCGACGCGCTCGGCGTGCTGATCCCCGAGCAGCACCAGGCGTGGACCCCGGACGAGAGGGTCGCGCGCGACACCGCGCGGGGCGCGCAGTCCGGCGACACGGCGGCGGCGTTCGCGAGCTTCCTGTTCACGCACAACATCCAGGTCAGCTTCCTGGCGTTCGCGCTCGGGATCACCTTCGGCGTGGGCACGGTGGCCGTGCTCTTCACCAACGGTGTGCCTCTCGGCGCGCTGGCGATGCAATACCACCAGTCCGGGCAGGACCTCTTCTTCTGGGCGTGGATCCTGCCCCATGGGATCCCGGAGCTGACCTCGATCTTCATCGCCGGCGGCGCGGGCTTGGTCCTGGCGCGCGGGCTGCTCGTGCCCGGGCGCCGCCGACGTACCGACGCGTTGGTCCACGAGGCGCGCCGCGCGTCCCGGCTGGTGGTCGGCACCATGCCGGTCCTGGTCTGCGCGGGGCTGATCGAGGGGACGATCAGCCAGATCCACGAGCCGACGATCCCCTACTGGCTCAAGCTGGTCTTCGCGCTGCTGGTCGGGACCGGCCTCTACGCCTGGCTGCTGCTGGCCGGTCGCCGCGCCCGCTGACTGGGCCCCGCTGCGTGGGCCCCGCTGCGTGGGCCCCGCTGCGTGGGCCCCGCTGCGTGGGCCCCGCTGAGCGGACTCAGTGCGCGGTGTGCTGGAAGGGGTCGTCGTCCGATGCGCCGGGCGCGTCCTGCTCGCCGTCCTCTCCGCAGAAGAGGATGGCGCAGTTGCGATACTCCGACTCACGGATGCGGGTGCAGAGCTCGACCAGATCGTCGTCCACGTCGACGACCGATCCTTCGGTCGCCCGACCCGAGCCCTCGTCGTAGCGACACCCGTCGAGGGCGACCCAGCGGCCGCGGAACTCGTCGCGATGGCAGATGTCGTCCCAGGTCAAACGCTCCATCGGATTCTCCCAGTCGCTTTCGTGCTCCGCCGTGCGCGGCGGAGCGAAGAAGGGGCGCGACCCTCGGAGAAGCGAACGGGTAGACCAGCTGGACATGAGTCCCATGGCATCTTCTCGTTCCCGCCCGGAGGAGGGACCTGACTCGCGGCTATACGCGGCGTGATACCGCGGGTCAAGTTCCTGTCGAGGGCGTGCCCCATCGGTGAAACGGACTCCCGGAGTGTCTGGGGGTCATCCCGAGCAGCAGGGCTGCCGGCCACGTTGGAAAGCAAGCGCTGGGAGAGCTCCCGAGATGGGGGCCTCGCGGCTGGTAGTCTTCCCGACCCGCGCTGCACGCGCAACCCGCGGGTGGGTCTGGCACCGGGAGGTGCGGGTCGCGTGCCGGCGCAGCCGGAGCTTCACACGGGTCGCACGAATCCCGTCGGAGTGTCCCGCAGTGTTCGGTGTGCGACGATCTCGACGGCCTCTGCTACGGAAGCGTGGCGTCAGCGGGCGGGGCACCAATCCCCGAACTGCTGCCCCGCGGTGCCCCCTGCGCCCACGCCGCGCAGCTGTCGATAGAGCGCCTGCGCCTGCCCACATCGGCCCTGCTGGAGGAGGATGCCCACCTGATTGCTCCCACGGCGGCCGAGCTCGCTGCGGAGCTCCTGCGTGATCGGGTGGCGCCGTCCCACGCTCCGCTGGGCGCGCTGGAGCGAGGAGACCGCGGCCGCGAAGTCGTTCCTCCGTGCGGCCGCCATGCCCGTGGCCACCAGCAGGCGAGCCTGGGCTTCGTCGGCTGCCGAGGGGCCCCGTCGCCTCGGCGGGGTGTGGTGCTCGGGCTCGTGGGTCTCTTCGGGCTGGGCCTCCTCGGGCTGAGGATCCTCGGGCTGGGGATCCTCGGGCTGCTGGGGCGGCGTGGGCTCCGCCTGCGGCTCCACCGGCTGGATTGGCTGCATGGGAGGCGAGGTCGGAACCATCGGCGGGTCGTTCGGGTCGGCGGTGTTCGTTCCCACCGTGTTCGTCCCGTCGGCCGGCTCGTTCTCCGTGGTGGTGGTCTCGTCGCCGGAGTCGCTGAGGTACCACGCGAGCCCGCCCGCGCCGCCTGCGAGGATGAAGAAGCCGACGACGCCGAGTGCCAGCAGCTTGCCCAGCAGCCCGCTGCCGCCGGCCGCCGGCTGGGGTCCGGTGGAGTAGCCCGGGTAGCTGTTCGCGCCCGTGACCGTCCCGGGCGGCGCGCCGTAGCCGGGGGCCGGAGACATCCCGGGCGCCGATCCGTATCCGGGCGCCGATCCGTATCCGGGCGCCGATCCGTATCCGGGCGCCGACCCGTATCCGGGCGCCGATCCGTATCCAGGCGCCGATCCGTATCCGGGCGCGGTTCCGTATCCGGGCACCGACTGCATGCCGGGCGCGGAGGCCATGCCGGGCTGCGAGCCCATCCCGGGCGGCGGCGTGGGTGCCCCCCAGCTGCCCTGCTGCATCGGCGCCGGCGTGGGGGCGGGCGGCCGCGGCCCGCCGGCCGGCTTCGGCATGATGCCGCCGGCGGAGGTGGCCATGGTCCAAGCCGAGTCCGCGTCCTGGTAGCCCGTGAACTCCTGCAGGAAGGTGAGGACGGTGTCCTGGCGCTCGTCGCGGTTCTTCGAGAGCGCCCGCATGACCGCGATCTTCTTGTTGGGCGCGATGTGCGCGGCGACCGCGTGAGCCTCGAAGGGCGCCGGCTGCGCCGTCAGGTGCTTGGTCGCCCACTCCCACGGCGTCGCCGCCTCGAAGGGGAGCTTCCCCGTCAGCATCTCGTAGACCATCACGCCGAGCGAGTAGATGTCGGAGCGGGCGTCGAGCTTTTGGCCGGAGAACTGCTCCGGGCTCATGTAGGGCGGCGTGCCGAGCACCATGCCCTGCTTGGTGAGCTTGGCCTGCTGCGCGTCCTCCGCGTCGTCGCGCTTCGCGATGCCGAAGTCCAGCACCTTCACGAAGTCGTGCTGGCCGCCCTGATCGGTGAGCAGCACGTTCTCGGGCTTCAGGTCACGGTGGACGATCCCGCGCTGGTGCGCCTCGTGGAGCGAGCCGCACACCTGGATGATGATGCGGTCGGCGCGCTGTGGGTCGATGGCGCCGTCGGCCTCGAGCACGTCCGCGAGCGGCTTGCCCTGGATGTACTCCATCACGATGATCAGCGTGCCGTTGTCGAGCTCGCCGAAGTCGTAGAACTGGATGGTGTTCGGGTGGCGCAGCTCGATCACCGTCTCGGACTCGCGGTGGAAGCGCGCCACGAGCTGTGGGTCGTTGCCCAGCTCGGTGTGCAAGGTCTTGATGGCGACCTTGCGGGTGGCCGCGCCCATCTTCTGCTCGGCCAGGTAGACCTTGCCCATCCCGCCCTCGCCGAGGACGGAGAGCGGCCGGTAGCGGCCGAGCAGGACCTTGCCGATGAGCGGATTGGCGTTCTCGGCGGTCTCCACCTCCAGCATGGCCCCACAGCTCAGACAGAACTTGGCGTGGTCCTCGTTGTGGTGACTGCAGCGCTGACAGATGCGTGCCATGGGCCTTCGTTGCGTGGTGCGGGACCGGGGAGCGGACGGAAACCACCCGCGCGAGCAGGTCTACGCGCGTTGGACCCGGAGTCTACCCGGAGGCTTGGAATGCCTCAAAGGCTTCGCACGGCCTGCGGTCGTTGCCCAGCTCGATGAGGCGTGCGATCGTCATGCTCTCGTCTTCCTTCGACGTCCATGTCCTGCCGACACCGTACCGACCGACGCTCGGCGGCCCGCGTCACGTCGACCGCGCTCGCGCTGGTCTTCGCGCTGATCGGCTGCGACGGTGGCACGAGCGCGGGCGACGGAGGGATGCAGGCGGCGCGGGTGACACCCCGCTTCGAGCTGGCCGCCGATCCGATGGACTTCGGGGCGATCCCCTTCCCGGACGACCTCTACCTCGACGACACGGGGCGGATCGCCCTCGGCGCCTTGCCGGGGGAAGAGCGGGCGATGCCGGCGACCTTCCCGGCTTCGGTCCGCGACCAGCTCCACCTCCTCGACGGGTTCTCGCCGGTCGCGCCGATCTTCTTCGCGGTCGAGGGAGGCGCGCTCGACCCGAGCTCGCTGCCGAGCGGCCCGGCGGAGAGCACACTGGGATCGAGCGGGGTGTTTCTGGTCGACGTCGATTCCGCGTCGCCGAACGCGTTCCGCCGGGTTCCGGTGATCGCGCGCTGGGACGCCGACGGCCACCGGCTCGTGCTCCGTCCCTACGATGGGCACCCGCTGGTGGCCGGGCGTCGCTACGCCGCGGTCGTCACGACGGCGCTGCGGGACGACGCGGGGATGCCGATCGGTCCCAGCCCGCGCTTCGCGGGCATTCGGGATGCCGCGTCGCGCCCGAGCAATCCCGCGGACGCGGAGGCCTGGGACGAGTACGCGTCGGTGTTGGCCAGCTTGGCCAGCAACGGGACACCGCGGGACGAGGTGGCGTCGCTGGCGGTGTTCACCGTGCAGACCGTGATCCCGGACCTGCGTGACGCGCGCGCTGCGATTTGGGATGTCCCCGCGCCGACCGTCCGCCTCGACGAGGCGATCCCCTCGGGGGCGGACCTGGACGCGTTGCTGGGGGTGCCCGAGATGGACTTGCCCGGCGTCGACGTTCCCGGCGGTGTCGCGCATCGCCACATCGGCTGGTTGCTGCAGGGGCATCTCCCGTCGTCGAATTTCCTCTCGACGACGCCGGGCGTGCACGGTCGCTTCACCCGGGGAGCCGACGGGACGCTGGAGGTGCTCGCGACCGCCTCGGTTCCTTTCACACTGACCCTGCCGACGGGGGACATCTCACACGTGCCCATGGTCGTCTTCCAGCACGGGGTCGGCGGGGATCGGAGCGACGCGCTGGCGCTGGCCGACGCGTTGGCCGCGGCGGGCTGGGGCGTGCTGGCGATTGATCTGCCCTTCCACGGGATGCGCGCGCGCGGAAGCGATCTCGACACGGCGCATCGATTCGGCGCCACCACCGGTCCCGACGGCTTCGGCGACCGGAGCGGGATGGACGTGGCCCTCGAGTACTTCGCGACGAATGACGACGCGGGGGAGCTGCCGGCGGGCCACCCGGTGTACGTGCGCGACGCGATCCGACAGTCGGCGGTGGATCTCATGAGCGCAGCGCGGGCGGTGCGGGAGGGCGATTGGAGCGCCGTGCGGGCGGTGGACGGTCTCTACGCGCTCGGCTTCGCGGACGATCCGCTGGCGTTCATCGGAGTCTCGACCGGTGGCGGCGCGGTCTTCCTCGGCGCCGAGCCGGAGGTGGGCGCGGCGGTCCTGGATGTGCCGGGCGGTGATTTCGGCCGGATGCTCGAGGCCAGCGCGACGTACTCGAGCGCGATCCTCGCGCCGCTCCTGCCGAAGATCGGTCTCGACCCGTCGGCCCTCGACGCCGCGATCCCCGTGAGCTTCCGACCCGAGCTGGCGCTCTACCAGACGCTCGTCGACGGCGGGGACGCCATGGCGTTCGCGCCGCTCTTCGCGGATCGGGCCCTCGATGTGCTGATCCCGATGGCCGAGGACGACGAGGTCGTGCCCAACCGCGCCACCGAGGCGCTCGCGCGGGCGGCCGGCGCCGAGATGGTCGACGCCGACCCGGTCCACACGGACTTGGCGCGGGCGAGCGCGCCGCTCGCGGCCAACGTCGACGTGAGCTCGGGTCGTGCCACGCGCGGTGTGTACCGCTTCGCCCCCGCGTCCCATTCGCTCCTCTCGCGTCGCATGGGAACGCAGGGCTTCGCGCACCCGCCCGAGCCGCCGTTCACGCCGCAGGATCCCGTGCCCGTGGACAATCCGATCGACGCCGCCGTGGGCCAGGTGCTCCACTTTCTGGAGTCGTGGCGTAGCGGGGCGACGGAGATCGCGGCGCCGGCTCCCTGAGCTGGATCGCGATTGACCCCCCGGATTCGGCTCGGCTATCCTCGGCCGCGACTTCGGGGGGGTTCCCCGACGGTCGAACGTAGGCTCGACGACTGCCGGGCGGTGCCCCCGCCCCATTCGATACAACGCTGTCCCCCGACGCATGGGGCCGGCTGCTGGAGGAACGCAATGAAGGGCGAGGTTCGTAACCCCACGACGACGTGGCTGTTGTCCGCACTGTGCAGCTTCTACGGCATGTACATGATCTACATGGCCAACACCGAGCTGAAGAACTACCTCGGCAAGGAAGACCTCAACCCAGTGATGGAGCTGGTGTTCAGTTTCATGTGCTTCCCGTTCGGCCTGATGCGCCTGGGTGCCAACATCCAGGAGGCTCAGCAGCGTGCCGGGATCGCCAACGCCGAGGATCAGGGCGTGACGTTCGCCATCTACGCTCTGCTGTGCGGCTTCGGCTACATGAAGATGCAGGAAGAGCTGAACAAGATCTGGGAGAGCGGCGGCGGCGCGCCGGCGACCTTCTGAGATTGGATCCGGGATCTCCCGGTCGACGATGAGCCGCTCCGACGGCACCATCGAAGAAAGCCATGGCGCTCCCGCGGAGCGTCATGGCTTTCGTTTCGATAGGGCCCACCTCAAGGCGCTCTGGCACGCGGCGTTGCCCCTGCTGGTGCTCGTCGCGATCGCCTTCATCGACTTCCCGGTGTGCCCCACGCGGCTCGGCTTCGGCGTCCCGTGCCCGGGATGCGGCCTGACCCGCGCGTCGGTGGCCATGATGCACTTCGATCTGGCCGGAGTGCTCCGCTACCACCCGCTGGCGCCGATCCTGACACCACTGGTGGCCTGGAGCTTCGGCAAGCCCATCCTGCTACAGCTCGGGTGGCTGAAGCCCGAGTGGCTCCGCAAGCTGCCCCGCCCGCCGCAGTGGTTCTGGTGGGCCGTCGGCGCCGCGCTGATCGCCCTGTGGATCGGACGCCTCTTCGGCTACTTCGGCGGGCTCCCCGATCCGGTGGACCTCTCGGAGGGGTGGCTCTTCCGGGCCGGTCACGGGATGTGGGGCCTCATCGCCGGAGGGTGATCGATCGGATTGCTCGAGCTCCGATTGCCCGCATGTCGGGGGCGGCTAATCCCGTGGTGGGGCGCGTTCCGCGCCTCCAACACGCGCGATCGGAGGACGAATGGCTCGGACGATTCGGGACGTGATGACGCCGGCCCCGCACACCCTGGCCGCGACGCAGACCGTCGACGAGGCCGCGCGCCTCATGCGCGACGAGGACATCGGCGACGTGTTGATCGAGGAGGACGGCGAGCCCTGCGGCATCGTGACCGACCGCGACATCGTCGTGCGGGTGATCGCGATCGGAAAGGATCCGGCCGAGACCCGGCTCGGCGAGATCTGCAGCAAGCAGCTCGCGTGGCTGAAGCCGGACGACTCGGTGGATTCGGCCGTTCGGCTCATGCGCGAACGGGCCATCCGACGGGTGCCGGTGATGGACGCCGGCAAGACGATCGGCATCGTGTCCCTGGGCGACCTGGCCGTGGAGCGCGACCAGCGCTCGGTGCTGGGCCAGGTGAGCGCCGCCGTGCCGAACAGGTAGCCAGCCGCCCCCGGCAATTTCGTCGTCGATCTCGTCGCGTTCACGGCGAGCCGGCGCCGGTCCGGTGACCCCGTTCGGGCGCCTCGGCGATTGCGTTCGCGTCGTCCCTCTCGGCGCCTCGGCGATCTCGATGCCCGGCGCCGAAGTCGCCCCAGTCCGCTCCGCGTCTCAGAGCGGCAGGTTGTCGTGCTTCTTCGGCGGGTTGACCAGGCGCTTGTCCTTGAGCAGCCACACCGAGCCGACCAGCCGCGTCCGCGTGTCGCGCGGGCGCAGCACCTCGTCCACGAACCCGAGCTCCGCCGCCTTGTAGGGGTTGGCGAACTTCTCGCGGTACTCCTGCACGAAGCGGTCGCGGGCCGCGATGGGATCGTCGGCCTCGGCGATCTGGTTGCGGTAGACGATGTTGACCGCGCCCTCCGGACCCATCACGGCGATCTCCGCGGTGGGGTAGGCGAAGTTGAGGTCACCGCGCAGGTGCTTGGAGGCCATGACGTCGTACGCGCCGCCGTAGGCCTTGCGCGTGATGAGGGTGATCTTCGGGACCGTGGCCTCGGCGTAGGCGTAGAGCAGCTTGGCGCCGTGCTTGATGATGCCGCCGAACTCCTGGTCGGTGCCGGGCAGGAAGCCGGGCACGTCGACGAGGGTGACGATCGGGATGTGGAAGCAGTCGCAGAAGCGGACGAAGCGCGCCGCCTTCACCGACGCGTCGATGTCCAGGCAGCCCGCGAGCACCATCGGCTGGTTGGCGACGATGCCGACCGGGTGGCCTCCGAGCCGCGCGAAGCCCACCACGATGTTCTGGGCATAGGCCTGCTGGACCTCGAGGAAGACCCCGTCGTCCACCACTTGGTCGATGACCCCCTTGATGTCGTAGGGCTTCATCGGATCGCGCGGGATCAGCTCGTCGAGCTCCGGCGCCTCTCGATCGAAGGGATCGGTGCACTCCGCGATGGGCGGATCCTCGTGGTTGTTCGCCGGGAGGAACCCCATCAGCTCGCGGATCTGGCTCAGGCAGTCGGCATCGTCCGCGCAGGCGAAGTGCGCCACGCCGCTCTTGACGTTGTGCGTCCGTGCGCCGCCGAGCTCTTCCTTCGTCACCTCCTCGTGCGTCACGGTCCTGATGACGTCGGGGCCGGTGATGAACATGTAGCTCGACTTCTCGACCATGAAGATGAAGTCGGTCAGGGCCGGGCTGTACACCGCGCCGCCCGCGCAGGGGCCCATGATGGCGCTGATCTGCGGGACCACGCCCGACGCCAGCACGTTGCGCTGGAAGATGTCCGCGTAGCCGGCCAGGCTCTCGACGCCCTCCTGAATGCGCGCGCCGCCCGAGTCGTTGAGCCCGATCACCGGCGCGCCGACCCGCATCGCCAGGTCCATCACCTTGCCGATCTTCTGCGCGTAGGCGCCGCTCAGCGAGCCGCCGAAGACGGTGAAGTCCTGGGCGAACACGAAGACCTTGCGGCCCTCGACCATGCCATGGCCGGTGACGACGCCGTCGCCGAGGATCCGCTGCTTCTCCATGCCGAAGTCGGCGCAGCGGTGGACCACGAAGCGGTCCATCTCCACGAACGAGCCGGGATCGAGCAAGAGCTCGATGCGCTCGCGGGCCGTGAGCTTGCCGGCGTCGTGCTGGCGCTTGATGCGCGCGGGACCTCCGGCCTCGAGCGCACGACGATCGAGCTCGTCGAGCAGGGCGTGGGGATCGGCGGGTTCCGAGGACATGGCGTGCTGATACGCGCCGAACGTCCTCTCTGCAAGCGATGGATCGCGCCGCTCGCGGGCGGGCGCGGCGCGCTATCGGCGAGCAGGCTCAGATGGACGCGAGCGCGTCGACGAGCCGATTGAGATTGGCCCGGGAGTGGCGCTCGGTGACGGCCACGAGGAGCTCGTGGTCGCGCTCCGGGAAGAAGCGGCCGAGGTCCACGCCGGCGAGGATCCCCTTGGCTGCGAGGGCTGCGAGGAGCGGCGCCGCCTTGCCCTCTTCGCGCCGGACTACGAACTCGTTGAAGGTCGGCGCGCCGCCCGGGACGCTGAAGCCCTCGAGCGCGTCGATCCTCTGCTTCAGGTACTCGGCTCGGCTGAGGCAGAGGCGTCCGACCTGGTCGAACCCGCGCCGGCCCAGCATCGCGGTGCGGATGGTCAGCGCGAGCGCGATGAGGCCGTGGTTCGTGCAGATGTTCGAGGTGGCCCGCTCGCGCCGGATGTGTTGCTCGCGCGTGCTGAGCGTGAGCACGTAGCCGCGCTTTCCGCCCTGATCGACCGTCTCGCCGACGAGCCGGCCCGGGATTTGCCGGACGTGCTCCGACTTGCACGCGAAGAGCCCCACGCCGGGCCCGCCGAGCTGGGGCGCGACGGCCAGCGGCTGCCCCTCACCGACCGCGATGTCGGCGCCGAACGCGCCCGGCGGTCGCAGCATGCTGAGCGCGTAGGGCTCCCAGGTCGCGGTGACCAGCAGCGCCCCCTTGGCCTCGGTGATGGCCCGCAGACGCTCGAGATCTTCGACGCAGCCGAAGAAGTTCGGGTAGCCGACGATCACCGCCGCGGTCTCGTCGGTCACCAGCGCTTCGAGCGCGTCCAGGTCGGTGCGCTGGCCGGCGATTGGCGCCACGTCGAGCGGTGCGCCGCCCTCGTCCACGTTGCTGACGTAGGTGCGGGTGGTCTCGATGTACTCGGGGTGGAGCGCGCCCGAGAGGACCACGTGGCGGCGCCGGGTGACGCGCCGCGCCATCAGCACCGCTTCGGCGGTCGCGCTGGCGCCGTCGTACATCGACGCGTTCGCCACCTCGAGCCCGAAGAGCTCGCAGACCATGGTCTGGAACTCGAAGATCGCCTGCAGCGTGCCCTGCGAGACCTCGGCCTGATAGGGCGTGTACGCCGTGTAGAACTCGCTGCGGAGCAGGAGCTGGTCGACGGCCGGCGGGATGTGGTGCTCGTAGAGGCCGGCGCCCAGGAAAGAGAGCGCGCGCGCTGCGTCGTTCGCGTCGGCGAGCGCCGACAGGTGGCTCATCAGCGACGCTTCGTCGAGGGCGGGCTCGAGATCGAGCGGCCGCTCCAGCCGGTGCCCGGCCGGGATGGCAGCGAAGAGATTGTCGATGGAGCCGATGCCGATCCGCGTGAGCATCTGGCGGATCTCGTCTTCGGTGTGCGGAAGATAGCGCATGCGCCTGAACCCTCCGGGCGCACCGCGCGCCCGCTTGACGAACGACGAGACCGCGGGCCGATGCGCCCGCCGGCTCGAATTCCGGCTCCGAGCTCGGGTCCGGGATTCGCGCGCAGCACGAGCCCGGCACGTCGTTCGGAACGAACTGTGCGACGCGCAGAGTAGCTAGCACGACGCAGACGCCCGGCCAGGCGCCCGCGCGGGCAGACTCACGCTTCGGTCACTCCTCGAGCTTGCCGAGCAGCGTCTCGTACGCGCCCGAATCCATCAGCTCGCGCAGCTCGCCCGGGCTGCTCATCTTGATGACCACCATCCAGCCCTTGGAATAAGGCGAGTCGTTGATGAGCTCCGGCTGATCCTCGAGCTCCTCGTTGACCTCGACGATCTCACCGCTGATTGGCGCGAAGAGCTCGCTCACGGTCTTGACCGACTCGACGTCGCCGAAGCGCTCGTGCGCGGTCACCTCGGATCCGGTCTTGGGCAGGTCGATGAGGGTCACGTCGCCGAGCTGATCGACCGCGTAGGCGGTCACGCCGACCCGGACGAGCCCGTCCCCCTCCTCGTGGGCCCACTCGTGATCCTTGGTGTACTTGAGATCGCTCGGTACCTGGGGCATTTGCTCACTGCCTCTTGTAGAAGGGGGTCTTGACCACGATCGCGTCGATGACCTTGCCGCGGATTTCGATGCCGAGCTTCGTGCCCGGCTCCGCGAGGGTGATCGGCACGTAGCCGAGGCCGATGTTCTTGCCCACGGTGGGGCCGGGCGATCCGCTGGTGACCTCGCCGACGCGCGCGCCCGTCGCGTCGAGGATGGGGTAGCCGTGGCGGGCGATGCCGCGGCCGACCATCTCGATGCCCACGAGCTTGCGGGTCACGCCGTCCTGCTTCACGCGCTCGAGCGCTTCGCGCCCGAGGAAGTCGTGGTCGAGCTTGACGACCCAGCCGAGGCCGGCCTCGTACGGGTTGGTCGTCTCGTCGATGTCGTTGCCGTAGAGCGAGAGCGCCGCCTCGAGCCGGAGCGTGTCCCGCGCGCCGAGACCGGCGGGGGCGATCCCCAGCGGCTCGCCGGCTTTCATGAGGTGCCGCCACAGCGCCGGCGCGTCGCCGTTGGCGCAGAAGAGCTCGAAGCCGTCCTCGCCCGTGTAGCCGGTCCGCGCGGCGAGCGCCTTCACACCGCCGAGCTCCACGTCGGCCAGTGAGAACGGACGCGTCGAGAGCATCGCCTCGGGCGCGCCCGCGTCCTTCGCGATGGCGACCGCCTTCGGGCCCTGCAGGGCGATCAGCGCGGTGTCCTCCGACTCGTCCGCGAAGTCGCACTTGCCCTCCGCCGCCTTGGCGACGTGGGGTGCGATCTTGTCCCGGTTGGACGCGTTGCAGACGATCAGCACCTCTTCTTCGCCGGTCCGATAGACGATCAGGTCGTCGAGGATGGTCCCCCCGGCGTTCACGGCGACCGTGTACTTGGCCCGCCCGACCGCCAGCTTCTGCACCGCGTTGCTGACCAGGGAGGTGGCGACGGCGAGGGCCTCGGGGCCGCGGAGGCGCAGCTCCCCCATGTGCGACACGTCGAAGAGCCCGGCCCGCTCGCGCACGGCGTGGTGCTCCTTGACGAGCCCCTCGTACTGGACCGGCATCTCGTAGCCGGCGAAGGGGACGAGCCGAGCGCCGAGGGCGCGGTGCTCTTCGTGGAGCGGAGTGCGCTTGAGGGGGGCGGTCACGGGCGCGGACGATAACCGTGGCACCCCGGTCGTTCAAGCGTTGCGAGACCGTGCGTGTCGCAGCGGACACGGAGGCTGACACGGTTGTCCGACCGCGAGGCCCGCTGGGGTCGCGAAAGGCTGTCACGACGCGGGCATGTGGCGTGCATGCGTGAGGGAGCATGGCCTTCGGCCTCAGGATGCTGCTCTGGCTGGCGATTGTGTTTCTCCCCGGCGGGCTCTTGCTCTTGCCGGTCGCGCTCGCGTTCTCGGAGCGAGAGCGGCGTCAGCGCGCGCTCCCGTCCGAGAAACTGAAACAGCACGTTTGATCCATTCGTCCGCAACGGATGCGGATCACCTCCGATAAGGCGGCCGGAGGTGGAGATGGACGTGTTGATGCTGTGCTATCGCGACGAGCCGCTGCGCGAGTTCGCGCTCGACAGCGGTCCGCTCGAGGTGGGTCGCGGCGTAGGGTGCGACATCGTCGTGCACGACCCCGGGCTGCGGGAACGCGAGCTCCTGGTGACGGCACGCTCGGGTGGGGTCGCCTTCTACGATCTCGCGGAGGGGGCCGCCGGCTGGCGACCGTTGGCGTCGAACGCCGCGCTGCCGCTCGGACGTTGGCACACGCTGGTCCGGATCCCGGACGCGCCGACCCGGCCGCGGCCGAGCACCGGCCGAACCGAGCCGCTGCCCGACGAGCATCGGAGCCCGCGGCTCACGCTGATTGTGGGTCGGGGGAGCGAAGCCCGCCGCGTCGTGCTCGAGGGGCAGCCCGTCCTCATCGGCTCGGCCCCCGGCTCCGACGTGCCTCTGCACGACCGCGCCGTCAGCGGGCGCCACTGCCGACTCGAGCCGGGAAAGGACGGCTGGCGCGTGCGGGATTTGGCCAGCCGCAACGGCACCTACGTGGACGGGGTGCCGGTCGGCCTCGCCAAGGTGGTCGCCGGCTCGAAGATCCGGGTGGGGCGCACGGATTTGCGGCTCGTCACGCACGAGCCGAGCCGCAGCTCGCAAGGGTTGGTCATCGCCTCGACGTCGATGCGGGAGGTGATGTCGAGGGCCGAGCGCTTCGCCAAGCTGGCGCGGCCGGTCCTCGTCGTGGGGGAGAGCGGGAGCGGCAAGGAAGGGATCGCCCGGGCCATTCACGAGCGGGGGCCGCGCGCGAGCGGGCCTTTCGTCGCCGTGAACGCGGGCGGGATGCCGAGCTCGCTGGTCGAGAGCGAGCTCTTCGGGCACGAGAAGGGCGCGTTCACGGGCGCGCAGGTGCAGCACAAGGGGGTGTTCGAGCAAGCGGAAGGCGGGACGCTCTTCCTCGACGAGATCGGTGAGCTGCCGCTCGAGCTGCAGGCGCGCCTCTTGCGGGTGCTGGAGCGCCGTGAGCTGCGGCGCGTCGGTGGCGAGCGCACGCTCTCGGTCAACGCACGAGTCGTGCTCGCGACGCACCGGGACCTCCGGAAGATGGTCGCGGACGGTACGTTCCGGAGGGACCTCTACTACCGGCTCGCCCAGCTCATCGTCGAGGTGCCGCCGCTGCGCGAGCGACCGACGGATATCGAGCCGCTCATCGAGCACTTCCTGGCCCAGCTCGCCGAGGAGTTCGGGCCGCGCCGGATCTCCAAGCCCGCCATCGCGCGCCTCTTGGCCTACGAGTGGCCCGGCAACGTGCGGGAGCTCCGCAACGTGCTCGTGCGCGCGGCTGCCGACTGCGCTGGCGCGTGGATCTCGGCCGAGGACGTCGAGCGCGCGTTCCGCCAGGGCGGTTGCGAGCTGCCCGAGGTGGAGCCGACGGAGGTGCAGCTCGAGCGGGTCCTCGAGCTCCACAAGGGCAACCTCACCGCGGCGGCGCGCAGCTTGGGCCTGGCCCGGAGCACGTTCCGAGACCGCCTCAAGCTCGCGCGGGACCGCGGGACGAAGAATCGGGACGACTGAAGGTCGAACGCCTCCGTCGGACTCTTCACGGCGCCGGTCTCGCGTGCGGGCTCCGTCCGGTCGGTCGGGGGCCCTCGACTCCAGCGGCTCGGTCCGATTGGTCGAAGGTCCTGACTCCAGCGGCTCGACGACGCTGGGTCAGCCGCGGCCCCGCCATACGCGCAAGGTGTGGGCGGCGCGCCGCCGCCGGAGATCGAGGAGGTCGCGCGCGACGCCGGCCACGCGGCGAAGCCCCGTCGACTTGGAGACGCCGGCTCGGCGAGGGCGGCAGGCGATGGTCACCGTGCGCACCCCGACCCCCGCCGCCAGCGCGCGGATCGGCAGCTCGAAATTCAGGAAGAAGCTGTCCGGCGGGAGCTGCTCGGGCAGGAAGAGGCGCCGCCGGAAGAGGTAGGGCCCGTCGCTCCGCAAGCGCACGCCGTGGACGAGCCCGATCAGCGTGCGCACGCCGGCCGAGAGGAGGGTCCGGTCGAGCCCGTCGTCGCGGTGGTCGTAGACGCTCAGCACGAGATCGACCGTGTCGTCGTCGACCGCGCCGCGCAGGGTGCCGATCGCCGCCGGCTCGATCTGACCGTCGGCGGGCATGAAGGTCGCCCACTCACCGCGAGCGGCCCGCACGCCGGTCTTGAGCGCCGCGCCGATGCCACGGTTGTCGGTGTGCCGGACACAGGTGTGCGGAAATCCGGACAGCGCGCGCTCCGCCGCTTCGAGCGTGCGGTCGCGGGAGCCGTCGTCCACGAAGACGATCTCGCTCTCGGGCTCGTGCTCGCGCAGCCAACGGGCCAGCTCGCCTAGGACGGCCGGGACGTTCTCTTCCTCGTCGAAGGCGAAGACGATGACGGATAGGGACGGGCGAAGGCTCATCGAGGTCTCATTCGGGGCGCGTTCTCAGGATGCGGGCCGGATTGCCGGCGACGACGGCGTAGGGCGGGACGTCGTGCGTGACCACGGCGCCGGCGCCGACCTGCGCGCCGCGACCGATGGTGACGCCGGGCAGGACGATGGCCCCGACGCCGACGTCCGCGTCGTCTTCGATTGTGACCGGGGCGAAGGTGAGCGGCGAATGGAGGATTGGTCGGTCGCGGCCCGCCTCGGTGTGGGCCGAGGTGATGACTTTGACGCCGGGGCCGATGCCGACGTTCGCGCCCACGCGCAGGTCGCCCGCGGCGTGGAAGAAGCACTGCTGGCCGATCCAGGTGCCGTCGCCGATGACCATCTCGCCCGCGTGGTAGCCCTTGAGGATGGTGTCGTGACCGACGTAGATGCCGGCGCCGATCCACACGCGGTCCGGGTGGAAGACGCGAACCCCCTCTTC
Source organism: uncultured Pseudomonadota bacterium (assembly GCA_963832725.1). Taxonomy (GTDB): domain Bacteria; phylum Myxococcota_A; class Polyangia; order Polyangiales; family Sandaracinaceae; genus JAEZBP01. Next base: position 375,908 of record CAWHVG010000001.1, on the reverse strand, counting down.
GAACACGCAGCCCTCGCCGCACGCGGCCAGGTCGGCCGCGAGGAAGTGCCCGGTCCCGTGGGTTCGGCGCTGCATCGCGGCAAGGGAAGCGCGAAGCGGGGGCGCGGTCAACGCCCGTCGGGGCGCGCCAGGCGCTGACCAGGAACCCTCCCGTCGCCTATCGGGCGGCGTGGGCCCGCCGCTCCTCACATCCGCTGCTCACATCCGCTGCTCACATTCGCTCCTCACATTCGCTGCTCACACCCGCTCACCGCGTCGAACACCCGACCCGCGGCGCTCCGACGCGCTCGGTTCGGGTTCTGGTCCGCGCTCCAGGATCCGCTCGAGGCGCCGCAGGCCCGCCTCCACCGCCGGGTGGTCGGTGGGCGCGAGGTCGGAGCGCGCGCTGTGCTCGATCCGGGTCGCGAGCGCGCGCAGCGCACGACGGCACGCGAGGCCGTCGGTGCTCTCGGCGAGCCGCGCGCAACCCGCGATCAGATGCTCGAAGACGTCCGCTTGGCGCCCCGCGTTGCGGCGGACCGGGTCGAGGCACGCGCCCAGCAGCTCGTCGAAGGAAGGACGCGTGACGACGATCCGTAACCGACCGTCGTCGTCGTGACGATGGGCCGCGGGCACCCCGCGGCGCGCCACGCCCGCCAGGAACGCGAACATGCGGTCCATGGTGGCCTTGGCCGTGACCGGATCGTTCAAGCTCGGGCTCAGCGCGCGTAGGCAGAGCTGCACGAGCTGATCGATCCCGTGGCGCAGGTCGTCGCGTGGGGCGCGGCCGGCGCCGACGATGAGCGTGTCGGCGAGCGAGGCGGCGGTCTCGTCCGAGCAGCCCTCCGTGGGTCGAACCCGCAGGACTGGGGTGCCGCGGACGACGAAGTCGTGTGGGCGCGCGAGCACCTCGACGACCAGATCGTGCTCGGAGGCCGCGCGCATCAGCTCGTGGTGGCCGATCTCGTCGAGGTAGCCGTCGGCCGGTGCCGCGATGGTCCGGCACGCGGCCTCGGCGTCGAGCGGCTCGTCGTCGTCTCCGTCGTGGCCGATCGCCGACGGGTACATCCGGCCTACCGCGCGCTCGAGCTGCCTCCCCACCCGGACGAGCAACGTCTCGACGCGGATGGACTGCGCGATGTGGTGGATGAAGAAGATCAGCACGCCGAGGCTGAGCACGGCCAACCCGATGGCGACGGTCACCGAGAGGTGAGGCACGAAGCCGACCGGGTCCCGCTCGACGGCCTCCCGCATCACCATCAAGCAGAAGAGGTAGGTGGCCACGAAGGTGCCCAGCACGAGCTGGTTGGGCCGGTCCTTCATGAAGTTGCGGAGCAGCATCGGCCCGAACTGCTGCGACGCCAGCGAGAGGGCCACGATGGTGATCGAGAACACCACGCCGGCGACCGTGATCATGGAGCTGCCGATGGTGCTCAGGACGGCGCGCGCGCCGGCCGCGTCGCCGCCGTAGGTCCACGGGAGCGCCCCCCGTCCGAGCCGGTGATCGAGCCAGAGCGTGAGGTAGGCGAGGCCCATCGCGGCGGCCGCCATCACGCTGGGGACGAACCAGTAGCTCGATCCGATGGCGCGCAGGCGCGGGATCCATCGGGCGCGGTTCGTGGTGCGGGCGCGGGCTGCCACTCGCGCGTGTCCATAAGCGCCCGCCGGTCCCGGCCCAGCAGCTGCGTCGAAGAACCTCGCTCCTCGGCTCTCCCTCGGGGCGGAAATACAGCGCAAAACTCGTCTTCGTCAGGTCTTCGAGGCCGTCGCGCTCTCCGACACCGCGTCGGGCTGCCGTGACACCCTCTCGCGTTCCGCAGAACGTGTCTTCGGGCGTTCGATCACGGTCTTCGCGGATTCCAAGGGTGCGTTCGATCGACGGACAGGGCCTTGGAATCCGCGAAGAGGTGCGTCGATTGCGCGATCACGGTCTCGACGAGCGCCGAGCCCTTTGCGGAAGCCACGAAGACGCGTTTTGCGGCTCAGGAGCCGCCTGCGTCGCCCGTGCCGCCCTGTCCGTCTTGTCCGTCCGAGGCGGCGTGGGCGTCGTGGGTGTGTCGGACCTGGTCGAAGTAGAGGTTCTGCCGGTCGCGGTCCCGCGGGAAGATTTGACGGATGGCGCCCGCGCTCGCGTCGTATCGAATGCAAATCGGTGGAAAGGCGCGCCGCTACAATGGACCGGAGATGGCCGGCGACGCGCCTCGTCGCGCGCTGCGAGTCCACGCGTCCTTCGCCGGTGACGTCAGGTCAGTCGCGCGAGAGCTCACTGCGGAGACGATCAATGCCGATGATCGCTTTCTCGTCGTCCATGGTCATCCGAGATGCAACCCACTGCTCTCGCGCACGGTAGGCGACGGTCGGCGGCATCGCACCCCCAGGAGGTCGGCTTCGACGTCCGGTCCGTCTCCCCGAGCGGGGGAGCTTCAGTGCGCCGGTAGGCCCATCCGGGCCGCCATCTCCGCCACGGCCTGCGCGGGTGCGGGCGCGCCGGCGGCGTCGAGAACCCGCGCCGCCAGCGCGACGTTGCGCGCGACGTCGTGCAGCGCTGCCGGACGGGACCAGCTCGGCACGGCGCCGCGCAGCGGGGGGATACGCTCGGGAAGGGTCGGGTGCGGGAGCGAAGAGGGGAGGGCGGCCTCGACGCCGGCGAGGAGCGCTTCGTAGGCGGCGCCGCGTCCGAGCCGGAAGAGCGCCTCGCCCCGCGCGAGGCCGACCGCGCCCGCCACCTCGAGGGCTTCGCCACGCGCCGGCCGGACGGCATCGAGCGCCGCGGTCGCCTCGCCCGGGTCGGGGGCGCTCGCGCAGGCGTCACCGGTGAGGACGAGGAACGAGACGGCGCAAGGGGCGCGGCCGGCGCGCTCGGCCAGGTCCCAGCGGCTGGCGACGAGGGGGCGCTCGGGGTGCGCGTCGACGAAGCGGCGGATGCGCCCGTCCCGGCCACCGGGCCCGCGCAGATCGAAGGGGCGCAGATCGGGATGGCGGGCCGCCAGGTGCTCCCAATACCAGCGTGACGAGGCCAGCCCGCGCGCCACGATCACGACATCCGGCCGCGCGCCTTCGACTTCTTGGGCGTAGAGGAGCGGCGCGACCCAGTGGTCCGCCTCGGCGAGCAGGATCGCGTTCGGCGGGGCGTCGCGGAACGCTCCGTCGATCATCGCGCGGGCCAGCGAGGGCGTGTCGCGCGGTCCGCTCAAATGCGTGGGCGCGATCAGCAACGCCGTCACCGGGACCAGCGCCAGCGCGCCGCCATAGACGCGGAAGCGCGCGCCGCGGGCGGCCACGACCGACGCGAGCGCCGAGAGCCCGGACGCCGAGGCCAGCCAGGGCGCCATCAGGTAGCCGCGGTAGTCGGGCACGTCGGTGTGGAAGACGACGTTGCGGGCGACGAACGCGACAGAGAGCGCGCCGGCGATCGGTAGCGCCCACCGCAGCCCGCGAAGCGGGCGCGCGAGCCACACGAACGCGGCGAGGCCGGCCACGGCGAGGGGCAGGCTGGCCTCGCCGAGCCCCCAGCTCGCCAGGCGCGCGAGGTGGTCGGCGAAGCCCGCGGCGTCGATGCCCGCGTTGCGCGCGTAGTCGGCGCCGCGAAAGTAGGCAGCGAGTGAGGCGGAGTCGTCGGGGCCGCCCCACACGAAGCGGTGCCGGTCCGCGCCGACGATCCAGACCAGCGAGTAGGGCAAGAGGCCGACGAGGCCCGCCGCGATGCCGAGCCCGAGCGCGCGCGCGCCTCGCGTCGCCGTACGAGGCAGAACCGCCAGCCCGTGGGCGGCGGCGATGACGGCGTTGGTGCTGGCGGCCAACCCCAACGCGAGACCGACCGGCCACACACGCGACTCGTCCGCGCTCGAGCGGCCCAACGCCCAGAGCGAGAGCAGCGCCGCCAGCGCGTAGACCTCCACCCGCGTGGACGGATCCCAGGCGATCGGATGGAGCGCGGCGGCGACGAGCGGTGGCGCGATGGCCCACGCGCGCGCTCGCTCGCCGGCCAGGCGCTCGGCCAGGGCCCAGGCCGGCATCAGCGCCAGCGCGCCCGCCAACGCGCTCATGGCCGTCAGCCCGATCACGGGCGCGACGCCCGGTACATGCGTGGCGACGAGCCCGAGCCAGGTGTGGAGCGGCTCGCCGATCGGGTGCCCGAGCCCGAGCTGATGCGCGACCAGCGCCAGCTCGGGGCTGTCGTAGAACGTCAGATCGCGCGCCATCGTCGCCAGGTAGACGAGGAGCACGCCGGCCGCCGAGCCCCACGCCGCGCCGAGGTGGCGGATGGGCAGGCCGAGCGAGGCGAGCCCGCGCAGGCGAGGGCTCACGATCGGCGCTCCGAAATCGGCGCCACGAGCTGGGCCACCCCGCCGATGAGCGCCACCGCGAGCTGCGTCATCCAGATCGTCAGCGACGAGGCCAGCGCGTCGGCGCGGCTCATCGAAAGCGCGCTCACGCCCAGCGCCACGAACGCCGCCTCCCGCGCGCCGGCGCCGCCGACCGAGAAGGGCACGAAGACCGCGGCCATGGCGAGCGGCACGACCACGAACGCGTCCGCGAGTGTCACCTGCCCGGCGGTGATCGAGGCCATGATCGTCCAGCCCGAGAGCGCCACGAGAGACTGGGTGATCAGCGACACCGCCAGCGCGCCGGCGAAGGGCAGGGGGCGCTCGATCGAGGGCAGTGAGGCGGCGATCTCGCCGAGCTTGCCCGGCAGGTGCGGGCTCAGCCGGCGGCCGGAGGCCAGGCCGATCACGCCGAGCGCGGCGGCCGCCAGCGCCAGCGCGCTGTAGGGCAGCACCCCCTCCGTGCCGGGCAGCGGTCGGACGAGGTAGGTGCCGCTGACCAAGAGCAGCAGGCCCGAGAGCCCGAGGACGCGCTCCACGAGCACCACGGCCATCGACGCGGTGGTGCCGCGCTCGCCGAACGAGGAGCGGGTGACCACGCCGCGCACCACGTCGCCGCCCACGCCGCCGGGAAGGCAGAGGTTGTAGAAGAACCCGACCAGGTACACGTGGGCGAGGCGCGCGATCGAGGGGCGGCGCGGCGCGCCGTAGGCCGCGAGCAGGAGGCGCCAGCGGAACGCGCCCACGATCAGGTTGAGCGCGGTGAGGAGCGAGGCGCCGAGCAAGGCGAGCGGGCTCACCCGCGCGAACGCGGCCACCAGCGCGCTCGGAATCCACGATCGCGGCGACGTAGCCGAAGCCGAGCGCCGTGCCGCCGATCTTCGCGGCCCAGCCCATCCGGCGCCGGGTCTTCGCCCGCCGCTCGGCAGGACCGTCGTCGGGCGTCTCGGTCTGCTGCTCGGGGGCTCCCACGTCGGGCCTTCACGAACGTCGGCGGACGCGGGCCGCCGCGCGCTTCATCAGAACGTGATCGCGCGCCGAACGGTCTCGCCGGGGTCGACGTTCACCGACACGCGGCGTGTGCCGGCCTGCGGGTTCTCGCACACGATGGTGTGGCGGCCGGGCGAGAGCCGGAAGTTCACCACCGGCGTCTGACCCGCGCTCCGGCCGTCGACGGTCACGTTGCACCAGGGTCGCGCGCTGAAGGTCAGCCGTCCCGGCTCGTTCGAGGTCGGCGTGCTCGCCTGCTGCTCGCTGTTGCCGCCGCGCCGGTGATGGCGCTCGCGCTCGCGCTCCAGCTCGATGGTGACGTCCGACGCCTCGCCGCTGACCAGCTCGAGGTTGCGCTCCGCCGAGCGGAAGCCCGATTTGGCCACGGTCACGTGGTAGCTGCGCGTCGGTACGCGGAACTCGTAGGGCGAGCCCGAGTCGTGCCATTCGCGGTCGAACTGGACGCGCGCGGTGGGCGGGTCGGTGACGATGCGGACGATCGACTCCCCCTCCGCCAGAGGCTGGCGCTCGAGCTCGAAGCTCAGCTCCGCCACCTGCCCGGCCTCGAGCGTGAGCGTCTCGTTGCGGGTGACGTAGCCCTCGAGCGCGAGCGCGAGGGTGTGGGCCTCGCCGGGGGTCACCTCGGGCACCATGGCCGGCGTGCTGTTCCCGGTGTCGTGTCCGTCGAGCAAGACGTGCGCGCCAGCGGGAATGGTCCGGACGCGGATGACCGCGAAGTCGCTCGCGTTCGGGCGGCGGAGGGTGACGCTCAGATCCGAGCTCGGCGTTCCCTCGGTGAGCTCCACGCGCTCGGTGTGCGGCGCGTAGCCGTCGCTGGTGATCTTCACGCTGTAGCTGCCGAGCGGCAGCTCGCGCAGGGTCGCGGGCGTTCGCTCCGAGCGGCGCTCCCCGTCGACCCAGATGGCGGCGCCCGGCGGCGTGCTGGTGATCGCGATCGCGCCCGGTCCCGTCGCCTGCGACGGTGGCGGCGGGCGGGTCAAGAGCCACGTCAGCCCGCCCGCGGCGGAGAGCATCACCACCGCCAGGAGGATCCACGGGACCTTGGAGGCCGGTTTCTGCCGGACGCGGGACGCGTAGGCGCCGCTGAGCGTGTTCTCGCGCTCCTCTTCGGCGACCTGGGCGGCGATCACGTCGGCGAGCTGGCGACCCTCCTGGAGGAGCTGCTTCTGCTGGTCGAGCTTCTCGCGGAAGAGGTCCTGCATCCAGGAGCCGAGCGAGAGCGAGCTGACCTTGAGCTGCTCGGAGCGGATGTAGTCCTCGAGGTCGGCCTGCATGTCGCGCGCGGACTGATAGCGGCGGCGCTGATCCTTCTCGAGCGAGCGGAGGATGATCTCCTCGAGGCGCGGGCTGAGGTTCGGGTTGAGCTGGCGCGGCTGCGGATACTCGTCCTCCACGATCTTGCGGAGGGTCTCCATCTCGTTCTTGCCGCGGAAGAGCCGCCGCCCGGTGCAGAGCTCGAAGAGCATGATGCCGAGCGAGAAGACGTCGCTGCGGTTGTCGAGATCCTCGCCCTGCGCCTGCTCGGGGCTCATGTAGGGCACCTTGCCCTTGAGCTGTCCGGAGCCCGTGTCCTCCATCTGGCCGCGGCCGGCTTTGGCGATGCCGAAGTCGACCAGCTTCACGTCGCCGGTGAAGGTGACGAGGATGTTCTGGGGGCTTACGTCGCGGTGGACGATGCCCATCGGCTCGCCGTCGAGGTCGCGCTTCTCGTGCGCGTAGGCGAGCCCGGAGCAGCAGCCGAGCACGATCGCCAGCGCGTGCTCGAGCGGGAACGCCGTGACGTTCTTCTTCTTCATCTGGCGGACGAGGGAGCGCAGGTCCTCGCCGTGGATGTGCTCCATGGCGATGTAGAACTGCCCGTCGACCTCGCCGACGTCGTAGATGTGACCGATGTTCGGGTGGTTGAGGGTGGCCGCGATCCTCGCCTCGGCGAGGAGCATCTCGATGAAGCTCTCGTCCTGCGCGAGGTGCGGGAGCACCCGCTTGACCACGATCAGCTTCTCGAACCCCGCCATCGAGCGCTGGAGGGCCAGGAAGAGCTCGGCCATCCCGCCGACCGCCAGCTTGCGGATCAGCGTGTACTTGCCGAAGCGCGCCGGCATCGTGCCAGCGGCTTCGCTCTCGGGCGGCGGGGACGGGATGACGGGGGCAGGAGCTTGGGACACGGGCGAACCCCCACGCGTCAGGTGCGCGGCCCGGGGAGTATGGCACGCGCGGGGCGCGAGGTGTCAATCGCGTGTCCCAGCGATGATGGTCCGGGCGCGTCGAGCTCCGTGGCAATCTCCCGGAGGAGCCCGGAGAGCCGGGTCTCCAGGGTGCGCCGGGTTCGCGTCAGGTAGGCAACCACCGGCGATCGATCCTCGGCTACGAGGGCCAGCCGCGGCCGTCGCGCCAGGATCTGCTCGAGGCGCATCGCCACGCGGTCGGGCGAGCGGTAGTCGTCCGGGAGGCCGTGCTCGCTGAGCCGGATTGCGAGGCGCCGGAAGCCCTCTCCGCCGTCCCGGAAGCGCAAGCCGAGATCGTCTCGTGTCGCCAGGGCCACGGCGTCGAGGTAGGCGCTCGCCACCTCGGCGTCGTCGAGGAGCAGCCCGTCGAGGAGGAGCTCGGTGCCGACGTGCGCCACCGCGCGGGCCGGACCTCGGCCGAGCCCGGCCGTTTCGAGCTCCTCGGTCCCCGCGGCGTAGAGCTCCACGAAGGTGGGCGCGCCGTGGAAGACCGCGTCCGTCGCATGGTGCAAGGCGATCCCTTTCTCGACGAGCGGATTGGCCGCGCCCCGGAGCCGAGTCCGGCACATCGAGGCGAAGTCCGGGAGCATGGCGCCGAGCACCCATCGCGGGTCGCGATCGAGCCAGCACGCCACGGTCGCGTGCCCGAAGAAGTTCATTGGCCCTGGAAGCGTAGCAGCGGCGCCGAGGATGCGCCGACCCTCTTGCCAGAGCGCTCGCGAAGAGGGCATAGTTGCGCGCCATGGAAGACGCCACCCACCTTCTCCAGTACCGCCGCTTCTTCGGGATCCTCTTCTCCGTCCTGCCCGGGCTCGAGCTCACCTATGGGCTGGCCGGGCTGGTGCTGTGGATCCTCGCCGACCTCGCCGGGCTGGACTTCGGCTGGGGCGCCGGGCTCGCCGCCATCACGTTCGCGCTCACGCTGAGCGGCTGGCTCTTCGTCGGCATGGGCATCCAGAAATGGGCCGAGGACAAGTCCGCCGGATTCCTCTTCGGCATCAACGTGCCCTTCTTGCTGATCTTCGCGGTGGCGATGGGCTGGCTCTTCTACGCCTCGGTCCTGGCCGGTCACGAGCCGGGCGCCGCCGACAACGCGCGCCTGCTGGTGGAGTCGGCGCGCGTCTTCGTCTGACGGCTGCCATTTCGCTTCCAGCTCGCATACGGGACCGGCGTTCTGCGTCGGTCCTTTTCGCGTGAGCCTCCGTACACGGGGCTCGGCTCAGCGAAGGAAGCGCCCGACCGCCCCCGCGTGCTCGTCGAGGAGGGCCTCGGCGGTGGTCCAGTGGATGTCGCCGGGCTCGCCGCGGAACCAGGTGCGCTGGCGGCGGGTGTAGGTGCGTGTCGCCTTGTAGATGAGGCGCTCGGTCTCTTCGATCGAGACGCCTTCCCGGAGGTGCTCGGCGACCTGGCGGTAGCCGACGCTCTGCATGGGGCGGACCTCGGGGCCGAAGCGCGCCAGCAGGGCGCGGACTTCGTCGATCCAGCCCGCCTCCAGCATGGCTCGGATGCGCAAGCGGATGGCCTCGTAGAGGGCGTCTCGCGGGCGGTCGAGCGCCAAGAATAGCGCGTCGTGGCGCGGGCCGCCGAGCGCGTGCTCGTGCTGCAGCTCGCCGAGGGGGCGGCCGGTCTGCTCGAAGACCTCGAGCGCGCGGACGAGGCGGAGGCGATCGTTCGGGTGAATGCGGCCGGCGGCGCGTGGATTGATGGCGCGCAAGCGATCGTGGAGCGCCGGCGCGCCGAGCCGATCGGCCTCCGCCTCGAGGCGCGCGCGGAGCGCCGGATCGACTTCGGGCAGCTCGACCAGGCCGCGGACCAGCGCCCGGATCCAGAGGCCCGTGCCGCCGACGACGATTGGGAGCTTGCCGCGCGAGGCGACGTCGGCGATGGCGGCGTCGGCCAGCCGCGCGAAACGGGCCGCGTCGATCTCCTCGTCCGGGTCGACGACGTCGATCAGGTGGTGCGGGATGCCAGAGAGCTCGTTCGGCGGTCGGTTTGGCCGAGCCGATGTCGAAGCCGCGGTAGACCTGCACGCTGTCGGCGCCGATCAGCTCGCCGTCGAAGCGCTGCGCCAACGCGATCGCGGCGCCGGTCTTGCCGGAGGCGGTGACCCCGCCGACGACCACGACACGCGTCATCGGCCGAGGCGGCGCTCGAGCTCGTCGAACCGCACCGAGTAGACGACGGGGCGGCCGTGCGGGCAGTGGCCGGAGAAGTCGCCGACCGCGTCCATGGCGCGCAAGAGGGCGCGACACTCTTCGGGCGAGAGCGTGTCGCCAGCGCGGATCGCGCCGTGGCAGGCCATCGTGGCCAGCGCCATGTCGACGGCGTCGCCGAACGCCCGCTCGCCCTGGCGCTCGAGCTCGCCGAGCACGTCGCGCAGGAGTCGCTCGGGCGAGGCGCGCCGGACCACCGTCGGCACGCCGTGCACCGCCACGGTGCGATCGCCGATGGGCGCGACGTCGAGGCCCACGGCCAAGAGCGCCTCGCGGTGCTCGTCCGCCAGCGCGACGTCCTCTTCGCTCAGCTCCACCCGCTCGGGCATGAGCAATCGCTGCAGGCTGACCTTGCGCTCGCGGTAGCTGCGGCGGAGCTGGTCGAAGCGGACGCGCTCGTCGGCGGCGTGCTGATCGATGACGTGGAGGCCGTCCCGGCCTTCGCAGACGATCAGCATCCGCCGGACCTGGCCGAGCACCCGCAGCGCGCCGAAGAACCCGCGCTCGTCGATCAGCGGCGGGTCCTCCGCCAGGGGAACGGCGGGCGGGCCGCTCGGATAGGGCCGCGGCGGCTCGAGGGGGACGCTCGGTCCCGGGCCTTCGGCCGCGCCGGCCGGCGCGAGGCCCCACGGATCCGGCTCGCTGGGCGTGCTCGCTTCGCTCGAGCTCGCGCCGCTCGCGTTCTGACCGACCGGCTCGATGCGCTGCTGCCAGTACGAGGGTCCGCGGGCGGCGGGCCCGCTCCACGCGCTGGTCCCGAGGCCGTGCGCCAACACCCGCGTGATGGCGTCGAGCACCTCGCGCCCGCGAGCGAAGCGGACCTCCGCCTTCTGCGGGTGGACGTTGACGTCGACCTCGGTCGGATCGACCTCGACGTAGACGACGCCGACGGGATAGCGACCCGGCGGCAAGACGCTCCCGTAGGCGAACGAGACGGAGCGGGCGAGGGCGCGGTCCTTGACCGGGCGCCGGTTGACGAAGAGACAGAGGCTTCCCGCGCCGGCGCGGGCTTTCTCGGGGGCGCCGAGCATGGCTCGCACACGTACGCCGCCGCGCTCTCCCTCCAGACCGCTCAGGCGCGTGTCGCCGAAGACCATCGCCGCGCGCTTGGCCGGATCGTCGGTCGGCAGCACCTCGAGCCCGCGCCGGCCGTCGCGGAGCAAGGTCAGCCGCAGATCCGCGTGCGCGAGGGCGGCGCGCCGGCAGACCTCCGCCACGTGCGCGCTCTCGGTGCCGATCGACTTCAGGAACTTCCGCCGCGCGGGCACGTTGAAGAAGAGATCGTGGACGCGGACGGTGGTGCCCGGCGCGCAGCCGACCTCGCGGACCTCCGCTGCCGCGCCGCCCTCGATGGACACCCGGGTGCCGGCGACGGCGTCGCGCGGGCGGGTCGTCAGCTCGAAACGGCTCACCGAGGCGATCGAGGGGAGCGCCTCGCCGCGGAAGCCCAGCGTGTCGATCGCGGCGAGATCCTCGAGGCGCGCGATCTTGCTCGTGGCGTGCCGGCGCACGGCCAGCTCGGCGTCGGCGGGGCTCATGCCTTCGCCGTCGTCGGTGACCCGGATGTCCTGGGTGCCGCCCCGCTCGATCTCGACACGGATGGTGCGCGCGCCGGCGTCGATGGCGTTCTCGACCAGCTCCTTCACGACGCTCGCGGGCCGCTCCACGACCTCGCCGGCGGCGATCTGATCGGCGAGCGCATCGTCCAGGATGCGGATGCGCGGCTGCACGATCGAGCGTTATCACCCGGCGCGCCCCGCGTCGAGCGCGCCTCCACCTCTCAACTGTGCGAGGTGACAGGGGAAAGTGTCGGATTGAGGAGTGACCGTCGGCGCGATGGAGAGCGCTCGGTACGCTTGCGGGCGTGGGTCGCCGCCCGGTACGATCCCCCAACCTTCGGGCCGAGACCAGGGTCTCATCCCCGAGGGAGGACTCCGGGTGCCCCACTTCACGAGCTCGATGCTTTCGTTCTTCGCTTTCGCGCCCGCCAGCGCTCCCACCACCGCGAACCCATGAAGTCCTGCCCTTCCTGCAAGTCGGAGTTCGCCGGCGGCGAGATCTTCTGCCCGAACGACGGTGCGCGCCTCGTGACGCCGTCGCAGATCGGCACGGCCCCCAGCGCCAGCGAGGACGGCCTGGTCGGCAGCGTGCTCTCGGAGCGCTACCGGATCATTCGCCAGATCGGCGAGGGCGGGATGGGGCTGGTCTACGAGGCCGAGCACGTCGCGATCGAGAAGCGCGTCGCGTTGAAGGTGCTCCGCGACGACTTCTCGAACCGACCCGAGGTCGTCGAGCGCTTCAAGCAGGAGGCGAAGAGCGCCTCGAAGATCGGCAACGACCACATCGTCGACATCTCCGACTTCGGCAGCACGCCGAGCGGCGCGAGCTATTTCGTGATGGAGCTGCTCGAGGGCGAGGACCTCGCCGACGCGCTCCAACGCGAAGGGTCGATCTCGGTCGAGCGCGCGGTCGACATCCTCCTGCAGTGCTGCAAGGCGCTCGGCGCCGCGCACGCCAAGGGCATCGTCCACCGCGACATGAAGCCCGAGAACATCTTTCTGACCCAGCGCGACGGCCAGCCCGACTTCGTCAAAATCGTCGACTTCGGCATCGCGAAGATGAGCGACATCGAGACGCCGGGTGCGCCGGGTCGCAAGCTCACGAAGACCGGCATGATCTTCGGTACGCCGGAGTACATGTCGCCCGAGCAGGCCGCCGGAAAGCCGCTCGACCACCGCGTCGACATCTACGCGTTGGCGGTGATCCTCTTCGAGATGGTGACGGGAAGGGTCCCCTTCGTGGGCGACACCTTCATGGGGATCCTCACCCAGCACATGTTCGAGGATCCGCCGCGGCTCGAAGAGGTGAACCCGCACGCGACCGTCTCGGACGCGCTGGCCGCGTTCATCTACCGGGGGCTGGCCAAGGAGGCGGACGAGCGCTTCGCGAGCTGCGACGAGATGGCCGATGTCCTGCGCGACGCGATGGACGGATACGCACCGTCCGCACCGGTGGCGCGCGCGAGCGGAACTCCGCGCCACATTGCGCGACGGTCGACGCCCACGGCGGAGGCACCCGCCGCCCCGGCGCGCTCGCGCACGGGCCTGGTGGTGGGCGCCATCGTGGTCGCGCTCGCGGCGTTGGCGGGCGCGGGGACGGTCTGGTACGTGGCGCACGGGAGCAGCACCGCGGACGCGGACGACGGGACCACCGTGGCTGCGCCGCCCGAGGTCGAGGACCCATCGCAGCCCATCGCCGAGGTTCCGCCCGCCGACGCCGGCGCGCCGGCCGTGGCCCAGGCCGAGCCCGTCGATGCCGGCCCCGCGATGGCGACCGTCAGCGTCAACACCGACCCGTCCGGCGCGCGGGCGTGGGTCGTGGGTCGCGGGCAGGTCTGCGATTGCACGCCGTGCAGCTTCGACACCGAGGTGGGTCGCGCGATCACGGTGCGAGCTCGGTCCGGGCGCGCGGAGGCCGAGTCGGAGCTGACGCCTTCGGCGAACACGGTCGTCCAGCTCGAGCTTCGCCCCGTGCGGCGGGCGACGGGCGGGCGCACCGGCGGTCGCCGGAGCGGCCGTCGCGGACACGGCGGGTCGCATCGTGGGGGCGCCTCCGGCGACCTCAAGGTGCCCGATATCTTTCCGTCATTGACGATCGCGCGGCCGGCTCTGTGAGCCGGGACAGGTACGCGTCGCGGCGGCGACCATGACGCGCCGCAGTCGGTCGGCGAGCTCGGTCCGATTCGGAGACCGTGCTCGTTCTGGGCGGGCGCTCTCGCCCGGCTCTCGCTCTCGTCGGCGCCATCGCGTGTGGCGCCAACGGATTGCCTTCGTCAGGGCGTGGCGATGAGCAGGTAGCCGATCACGACGACGTAGATTGGCGTCAGGGTCGCCACGGCGCGGAGCGCGAACGCGAAGAACGAGGGCATCGAGTAGCCGACCTCCTCGGCGATGGCCTTCACCATGAAGTTCGGCCCGTTGCCGATGTACGTGTTCCCGCCCATGAAGACGGCGCCCACGCTGATCGCGGTGAGGAAGACCTCCGAGATGGAGCCGTCGGAGAGCGCCAACATGGCGTGGCCGTGCGTGTCGAGGCTCATCGCCGCGGACAGGAACGTTAGGTAGGTCGGCGCGTTGTCCAGCACCGAGGAGAGGCCGCCCGTGACGACGAAGTAGTGCCAGGGGTGGGTCAGCCCGATGTCGCCACCGTGCACCTCGAGCAGGGCGAGCGCCGGGACCATGGTCACGAAGATGCCTGAGAAGAGGATTGCCACCTCGAGGATCGGGCCGAAGGTGAAGCCGTTGGCGCTCCTCGCCGGGCGCGGGCCCAGCACCACCGAGACGATGCTCAGCCCCGCCATCGTGAGCTCGCGCCAGGGCGTCGGCAGGAAGATCGCCCCGATGACGCCCAAGAGGAGCGGCGCGTTGAGCACGCCCTGGACGCTGAGCGGGATCCGCTTCGTCTCGTCACGCGCGATGTCACGCGCCCGCTCGCTCGCGTAGGCGCGTCGATCGGCGACGTAGAAGAACGTCAGCAGATACGCCATCGCCCCGATCCAGAAGGGCCAGAGCCGGAAGGTCCAGTCGAAGGGGACGCCCCGCAGGTAGCCCAAGAAGAGCGGAGGGTCGCCCATCGGCGTCAGCAGCCCGCCGCAGTTCGAGACGATCAGGATGAAGAAGAAGGGGATGTGCGAGACGTGTTTGCGCTGCGCGTTGGTGCGCAGGAGCGTCCGCACGAGGAGCATGCTCGCGCCGGTCGTGCCGATCAGGTTCGCGAGCACGGCGCCGAGCGCGAGGATCCCCACGTTCACCGCGGGCGTCGCGCGCAGATCGCCCGAGAGGTGGATCCCGCCCGCGATGATGTAGAGCGAGCCGAGCAGCGCGATGAAGGAGGCGTACTCCGTGGCGCTGTGCACGAGCCCCTCGGGGAAGACGGCGAGCAGGTAGATCGCCATCGGCGTCGCGACGACCGCGGTGAAGATCGCTCTATTGCGATTGTGCTCCCACCAGCGATGCGCGACCACCGGGAGGAGGGCGATCCCCGAGAGCATCACGGCAAAGGGGATCACGGCCCACAGTGGGACGGAACTGCCGAATTCGTGCACGCCCGATGCGGGCTACTACGTCACGACCACGGGCGCAACCGAGGGTGCGCCCTCGCGGGCCTCAACAGCTGCTCGACGACGAGGCGCAGTGATTGTCCATGCCGCCACTCATCGTATCGCAGCAGTACGGGTTCGGCGTGGTGCAGACGGGACCACCGCCGGCCGTTCCGGTCGGATCACTCCCGCCGTTGCCGCAACGGCATTCGCCCGCGCCGGTGCAGCTCTCGTTGGTGCCGCAGCTCACGCCACAGCCGCCGCAGTCGCTGGTCGTGTCGAGGGCCGTACACGCGCCGCCGCAGCAGCCATCGCCGGTGTTGCAGCTCGTGCCGCACCCTCCGCAGTGGCCGGTGTCGGTGTCGGTGTTCGTCTCGCAGCCGTCGCTCGGGTTCGAGTTGCAATCGGCGTAGCCGGTGTCGCACGAGGCGATGGCGCACATGCCCGACGAGCACGCGGCGGTCGCGTGGGCGAGGTTGCAGGACGTTCCGCAGGAGCCGCAGCTCGAGGTGGTGTTCAGGGCGGTCTCGCATCCGTCGGAGGCGCTGCCGTTGCAATCGCCGAAGCCGCTGGTGCAGGTGCTGACGGCGCAGGAGCCGGTGGAGCAGGTGCCGTTTCCGTGGGCGACGGTACAGGGCGCTCCGCACGAGCCGCAGTCGGAGGTGGTGTTCAGGGCGGTCTCGCATTCCGTCGGAGGCGCTGCCGTTGCAGTCGCCGAAGCCGCTGGTGCAGGTGCTGACGGCGCAGGTGCCGCTGGAGCAGGAGGGGGTTCCGTTGGCGACGGTGCAGGAGGATCCGCAGGAGCCGCAGTCGGAGGTGGTGTGCAGGGAGGTCTCGCAACCATCCGAGGCGGTGCCGTTGCAGTCGTCGTAGCCGCTGCTGCAGCTGGTGATGCCGCAGGCGCCCGAGGCGCAGGAGGCGCCGGCGTGCGCGAGGTTGCAGGGGGAGCCGCAGGAGCCGCAGTTGGAGTTGGTGCGAAGGGAGGTCTCGCAACCGTCCGAAGCGCTGCCGTTGCAGTCGCCGTAGCCGCCGGCGCAAGAGGCGACCCTGCAGCTGCCGGTGGGGCAGGTGGGGGTGGCGTGGGCGAGGTTGCAGGAGGACCCGCAGGAGCCGCAGTCGGAGGTGGTGTGGAGGGAGGTCTCGCAACCGTCCGCGTCGTTGCCGTTGCAGTCGTCGTAGCCGCCGTTGCAGGACTGGATGGCGCAGGACCGAGTCGCGCAGGTCGCCGTCGCGTGGCTCCGCGAGCAGGTCGTGCCGCAGGATCCGCAGTTGGTCAGGGAGTTCAAGGACCGCTCGCAGCCGTTCGCGTCGCTCCCATCGCAGTTGCCGTACCCGGAGGAGCACGTGGGAACGCACGAGCCGCTGCTGCACACCCACGACGCGTTCCCGTTCTGGCAGACGGTCGTGCACGAGCCGCAGTGGGAGAGATCGTCTCCCAGGACGTCGATCTCGCATCCGTCGTTGCCCAGCGAGGGCAGGTCGCCGTTGCAGTCCCTCCACTCTGCGCCGCCGCCCGGTGCGTCGCAGGCGCAGAGGCGATCCTGACAGCTGGAGTGCTGGCCGCAGCTCAACCCGCACTGGCCGCAGTTGCCGTCGTCCATGGTCACGTCGGTGCATGCGTCGTTGCAGCACTGGTTCGCTTCCACGCTGCCGCCGGCGGTGTCGGGGCAGGCCTCCATGCCCATCGCCGCCGTCACCGATCCGCAGGTGCAGAGGCCGCCCACGCAGTCCTCGCCAGCGCCGCAGGCGTGGCCGCACACGCCACAGTTCGCGGTGTCGTTCTGCAGGTTCTTGCAGCCCGTTCCCGAGCAGCAGGTGTCACCGCTCGCGCACTCCGCGCCGTCCAACTGGCCCATGCACCCGCAGACGCCGGCCTGGCAGACGTCGGAGGTCATCGAGTCGCACACCACACGGCAGCCGCCGCAGTTGGTCAGGTCGGTCTGGAAGTCGAGCGACGTGCCGCCGACGCAGCCGGTCGTGCCGTTCGAGAGCCCTTCGTCGACGAGCCCGTCGCAGTCGTCGTCGACGTCGTTGCAGGTCTCCGTGGCGTCGGGCCGGATGTCCGGGTTGTTCTCGCACTCTGCGGGCTCGAGCCACCCGTCGTCGTCGGTGTCCCCATTGCAGTTGGTGGCCGCGTCGGTCGGAATGCAGTCGTTGGCCAGCGGCCCGTCCTTGCAGTTCTCGATCGGCGTGATGCCGTCGTGGGGCGGGAAGAAGAGAGGATCGTCGTCGTTGCAGTCGCGCGCCGCTTCGACCCCGTCGCCGTCGTGATCGTCGGGCCGGCACCCCTCGTCGACCGTCGTGTCGCAGTTGTCGTCGATCCCGTTGCCCGGCATCGTCGGGTCGGGGCGCGGGCCGCAGAGCTCGTTCGCGCCCGGGTGGACGGAGGGATCGCAGTCGTCGCAGTCGCACGGGTCGCCCGGCATCTCGCGCCCGCAGGCGGCCACGCCGTCCCCGTCCAGGTCGGGGCCGCGGCACTCGTCGAGCTCGTCCACGGCGCCGTTGCAGTTGTTGTCGATCCCGTCGCAGACCTCGGGGCCGGGAATGGTGGGATCGTCGTCGTTGCAGTCGGGGAGCCCGTTGGCGCAGGCCGGGACCCCGTCCATGTCGGCGTCGCAGCACGCGTCCATCCCGTCGCAGTCCTGGTCGATGCCGTCGTTGCAGATGTCGGTGGCGCGGGGGTTGATGCTGGGGACGCTGTCGTTGCAGTCGCAGGGGCCGGTCGGATGAGCCGGGCAGGCGTCGACTTCGTCGCCGTCCTGATTGGCGCAGGGCTCGTCCATCCCGTCGCAATTCTGGTCGATACCGTCCATGCAGATGGTCGGCGCGCCGGGGTAGATGCTCGCGTCCAGGTCGTTGCAATCGGACGCCGAGCCGCTCGGGCACACGTAGGGATCCGCGTCGCAGGAGACTGCGCTCCGACCATCCGGGCCGGGCTCGCGGCAGATTGCGGAGTCGTCGGGCGGCCAACCGTCACCGTCGACGTCGATGTCGGCCAGCGGCCCGAAGAGCAGCACGCTGTCGTGGGTCACGCCGTCGACCGTGTAGCAACGGGTCGCCACGAAGTGGCTGTCGCCTCCGCCGTCGACGTGGAGGTGCCCGTCCAGGTGCACCATGACCGTGTCGGCGGCGCCCAGGACGACGGCGACACGAATGGGGTCGGCGTCGATGTCGTCCGCGGTGCGTCCGATTGTCCGCGTCGGCTCCTGCCAGGTTCGCGCGCTGTCCGTGGAGATGACGGTGATCGTCAGATCGTCGAGGTCGCCCTGCGAGTGCACGTCGATGAGAACGGCTCGCTCGGGCGGCGTGCAGCCGGCGAGCGATACGACGAAGCAGGCGAGGGCAAGGCGGAAGCGAGTGGAGCCCACACGGCGAGGATACCAGAGCCGCTCGACGCCGCCGAGGTGGGCATGCGCGCCGGCGAAGGGCGTGCAAGAGTTCCCGCGTGGTTGGCAGTTGGGTCGGTTACGTCTACACGCTGCTCGGATGCGGGACGATCTCGTTCCTGCTCCTCGGCTCGACGCTCCTGCTCTATGGGGTGGCCCGGCTGCAGCGCCGCCGACAGCCCGCGCCCCGCATTCGGGTGACGGCACTCACCCGCGGTCCGGACGACGACGACGCGGCCTGATCCCGCATGAACGAGCTGGAGCGGGTGGGTCTCGACAAGACCCTGGCGGACCTGGAGTGGGCGCGCGTCGTGGCCGCGGTGGCGGAGCGCTGCAGGGGGCCTCTCCGCGAGCGACTGGACGAGCTGCCGCCGGCCGAGACCTACGAGGAGGCCCGGGTGGCGCTCTCCGAGGCCGCGGAAGCGCTCGCCCTCGACGCCGCTGACGATCCGCTCCCGCTGGACGGGATCCGCGACGTGCGCTTCTCGCTCGACCGCCTGGAGCGACATGGCGCGCTCGACGGCCCGGCCCTGCGCGCGATCGCGTCGACGCTGGGCGCGGCGCGGGTGCTCCGCAAGTTCCTGGCGCGGCGGCGGGCCGAGGTGCCCGCGCTCCACGAATCGTGCAGCACCGATCCGACGCTCGACCATCTCGCGGACGAGCTCGAGCGCGCCATCGAGCCCGACGGGACGCTGAGCGACGGCGCCAGCCCCGAGCTCGGCCGCCTGCGGACCGAGGTGGCCAACCTGCGCGGGCGGATCGTCTCGCGCCTCGAGTCGATGCTCCTCGAGCACGCCGACGTCGTGCAGGATCGCTGGCACACGCTGCGCGAGGGCCGCTACGTGCTGCCGATCCGCACCGACGCGCACGAGAAGATCCCCGGCATCGTCCACGGCACGAGCGGCAGCGGCGCCACCGTCTTCGTCGAGCCGCGGGCGATCGTCACGCAGGGCAATCGGCTCAAGATGGCTCAGGGCGAGCTCGAGCGGGAGGTCGCCCGCATCCTCGGCATCCTCAGCGGGCAGGTCGGCGAGCGGCTCGCGGTGGTGCGGGCGGCGGTGGACGCGCTCGACCGCGCGGACCTGCGCAACGCCGCCGCTCGGCTGACCCGGGACTTGCGGGGCACCATCCCCGAGCTCTCGCGCGCGCCGCGGATGCGGCTCCTCGACGCGCGCCACCCGCTCCTCGTTCTGGAAGGCGTGGACGTGGTCCCGAACGATTTCGAGCTCGAGTCGGGACGCTGCTTGGTGCTCTCCGGCCCCAACGCGGGCGGAAAGACGGTCTCGCTCAAGGTGCTCGGTCTCGCGGCGCTGATGGTTCGGACCGGGCTGCCGGTGCCGGCCGGGGAGGGGAGCGAGGCCGGGTTCTTCACGCCGGTCCTCTCCGACGTGGGCGACGAGCAGTCGATCGAGAAGAACCTCTCCACGTTCTCCGCGCACGTCACGAATCTGGCGCGGGTGATCGAGGAGTCCGGGCCGGACGCGATGGTGCTCCTCGACGAGGTCGCGACCGGCACCGACCCGGAGGAAGGCGCGGCGCTCGCGTGTGCGATTGTGGGTGAGCTCGCGGCGCGGGGTGCGGCCGTCGCGGTGACCACCCACTACGAGCGGCTCAAGGCGCTGGCGATCGACGACGCGCGCCTCCGCAACGCGTCGGTGGGCTTCGACGTGGAGCACATGGAGCCGACCTTCCGCGTGCGACAGGACGTGCCCGGCGCTTCGAGCGCGCTCGCGGTCGCGGCGCGCTTCGGGATGCCGGGGCCGGTGGTGGAGGCTGCGCGCACGATGCTGCCGCAAGCGAGCCGTACCTTCGACACGCTGGTCGGGCGGCTCGAGGCGCAGTACGAGGCCCTCGCACGCGAGCGCGAAGAGGTCCGCGCGGAGCGCCAGGAGGTGCGGGCGACGCGCGAGCGCGTGGAGCGGGAGCTCGAGGCCGCCAGGCGCCGGGACGAGAAGAAGGTCTCGGGGGAGGCCGAGGTGCTGCTCGCTGGGCTGCGCGATGCGCGGGCGGAGCTCAAGGACGCGCGGCGGCAGCTCCGGCGGCAGCAGCGTCACGACGAGGCCGCGCTCGCGCGCATCCGGGAGCAGCTCGACCGGGTCGGCGCCGCGGTGGAGCCGAGGGTCGAGGCGCCGCCGGCCCCGGAGCCGGCCGGCCCGTCGCCCGACGAAGCCAGCGTGAGGGTCGGACAGCGCTACTACGTGCCGCGACTGCGCACCGAGGTCGACGTGGTGGAGGGTCCCAGCAAGGGCCGCGTCCGGGTCGCGTCCGGCCCGGTGAAGCTCTGGGTGAAGGTCGAGGAGCTCCGCTCTCCCGGGGCGCCCGAGCGTTCGAGAACGGCGTCCGCGGCGAAGTCCGGCGCGCAGGAAGAGCCCGCGCGGCCGCGCCCGGAGCCGGTGCCGAGCGAGCGCAACACCGTCGACGTGCGAGGAATGCGCGTCGACGACGCGCTGGCGATGACCGAGAGCTTCCTCGATCGGATGTTCGGCAACGCCGAGCCGGTCGCGTACGTGCTCCACGGCGTGGGGACCGGCGCGCTCCGCGACGCGATTCGCGAGCACCTCGTGCACGTCGGTCAGTACGTGGCGCGGAGCCGGCCGGGGACCCTCGAAGAGGGTGGCGAGCGCATCACCGTCGTCTACCTGCGCTGAGCGGCGCGACCTGGGCCTCGAGCGCGTCCCGAGTGCCAGGCCCGCCTTTGGCGGAGCCGGACGCGCGAGTCAGGGCGTCAGTCGAAGCGCTCGTAGGGATTGTGGCTCGGCTCCGGTTGCGAGGGGGTCGCCTGCTCGGCCCGCGGGTGCGGTGTCGTGGCCCGGTGCGGCGCCGAGGGCGCACGCCGTGGAGCCGGCGTCGACGGGAGCGGCGTGAGCGAGACCTCTCGGTTCGGCGTTTCGCCGTCGAGGTCGACGTCGGCCGCGTGGTGCCCCTCCGCGCGCAGTGTGAGGTGCATGGACTCGCCGTCCGGGATCTCGAAGGTGCGCGGTGTGGTGCCGAGCAGCTCGTCGCCGCGCCAGATTGCAGCTCCCGTCGGGTCGCTGCCCAGCGTGACCCGCGCTTGCTCGGCGTGCGCTGGAGGTGTGGGTTCGCGCTCGGGCGCGGTGGCCTGCTGCGGCGGCGCGGCGATCACGTGGGCCTCGGCGACCTCCTCCGTCGAGCCCCCGAAGGCCACCGCGACGGCGATCCCCAACGCCACCACGACGATGCCGCCTCCGATTGCCAGCGGCACGCGGGGCAGCGCGGCCAGGCCTCCACGGGCTCTGCGGGCTTCGGCCTCGACGTCGGGCAGGCAGGCCGCGAGCCGCGCCTCGAACACGTCGGCGCTCGAGTAGCGATTGTCCGGCTCCTTGGCCAGCGCGCGCATGACCACCTTGTCGAGGTTGCGCGGGATGGGGCGCTCCGGCGCCGCCTGCCGCGGGCGCGGTGGCGTCTCGCGGATGTGCTTGGCCATGACCACGACGGCGTCGTCGTCGACGAAGGGCGCGTGGCCAGTGAGCAGGTGATAGAGGAGCACTCCGACCGAGTAGAGATCGCTCCGATGGTCGAGGCTCTTCCCCTGGGCCTGCTCCGGCGACATGTAGCGCGGCGTGCCGAAGACCGTCCCGGCCTGGGTCTCGAGCTGATCGATCTTCTGGTCGTCGCGGAAGGCCTTGGCGATGCCGAAGTCGAGCACCTTCACCACCGGCCGCGCGTGGCCTTCCACGCGGGCGAGGAAGATGTTGTCCGGCTTGAGGTCGCGGTGGACGATGCCCTTGCTGTGGGCCTCCGCCAGCGAGCGGAGGATCTCGCTCGCGATCTCGACTGCCTCGGTCAGCGCCGGCGTTCCGTCCCGCTCGATCCACGCCGTGAGCAGCTCGCCCTCGAGCAGCTCCATCGCGAGGTAGAGGTAGCCGTCGTCGTCCTCGCCGAAGTCGAAGACTCGCACCGTGTTCGGGTGCATCAAGAGCGACATGGCCTTCGCTTCGCGGTGGAAGCGCGCGACGGTGTCCCGGTCGCTGACCAGCTCGCGCTTGAGCACCTTGAGCGCCACCTCGCGGTCCAGCCCGGACTGCTTGGCGCGGTAGACGGTGCCCATGCCGCCCGTGCCGATGCGCTCGATGACGTGGAAGCGTCCGGCGATGGTCCGTCCGAGCAGCGGATCGGACCTCGAGCGCGCGTACTCCTCGGCGTCGATCAGCCGGGTGCCGTCCTGAGCGCAAGTCGACCGACCCGCGGTGGGGTAGGCGGTGCGACATTTGGGGCAGATGCGCATGCCGCTCGGAGGGCGAGTCTACCACGCGCGAGCGGATGTGCTCAGCCCGAGGACGCGCCCGTCCCGCCGGAGTTGAACATGGGCGCGGGCAGGCAGTGCATCTCATAGCCGGAGCCGACGAAGATCGGCCTGCATTGTCCCCCCGCGATGTCGCCGCACTGCGTGTCGTTGCAGCAGGTCGCCGCACAGAATTTCGGCGTGCCGTCCGGAGGATCCGTACGGCCGAGGCTGTCGATGCAGAGCTGGTCGCGGCACTCCGAGCCGCTCGAGCAAGTCTCGCCGTTCTCCTTGGTGCTCGAGCGGTCGATGTATTGGCAGATGGGGAAGTAGTCCATTCGCCCGTTCGTCGAGACGTACGCGTACAGGCAGGCCGGGGCGGCGCTCGAGGTGAGCAGACCGGTGGGGCAGGTCGATGCCGTGCGGCATGAGTCGACGCAGTGGTTTCCGACGCAGATCCCGGTCGGGCAGTCCGCGCCGCCGGTGCAGAAGTCGTGGTGGCACACGCCGTCGCGCCGGCCACAGAAGGCCGCGGGATCGATCAGACACGGGGTGCTCGAGCAGTCCCGCGCGTTGGTGTAGGGCGAGTCGCACGTGAGCGAGTAGCGGCCGTCGAGCCGGTACGCGTTGTCCGGGTAGAGCTCGCACACGTTGCCGCCGGAGCAGGAGCTGGAGTCGAGGCAGGCGCTGACCGCGGGGGCTCCGTTCGGTCCGAGCGCGAGGAGATCGGTCGCGACGCAGGCGCGAGTGCCGCTGCCCGAGTCCCAGCAGATCTGACCGGAGCCGCAGTCCGAGTCGTCACAGCAGCTGTGCGAGCAGATCCCGTTCGCACCGTGGATGTCGTCGGACGCGAGCCGCAGCGCCTCGGCCGGAACGCAGAGCCGGGAGTTGCACTCCGCGTCGTAGTTGCACTCGTTGCCGTCGGACAAGGGCGTGACGCACTGACCGTTCTCCGGATTGCAGCGTTGGCCGGCCTCCGTGCAGGTGAACGCCGGGTCGAGGCAGCTCATCACCACGGGCTGGCAGCTCGGCGGGCTCATCGAGCGATCACAGAACTGGTCGATCGTGCAGATCTCCGGTCGGTTCACGCAGTTGATCATCGTGCAGCGCATCGCCGGGGTGCAGCTCGCGTCCGTGCAGGCGTTGATGTCGCAGATCGTGTTCGTCGGACAGGTCGCCCCGTCGGGCGTGGACGGATCACAGTCGTTGTCCTTCCCGTCGCAGACGTCGTCCGGCGCCGGGATTCCGTCGCCCGCGGGGTGGATGCTCGGATCGGTGTCGTCGCAGTCGAAGGGTGTGGGCCCGGTCCGACACCAGGTGAACCCGTCCATGTCGTCGTCGAGGTCTTCGTCGACGGTGCCGTCGCAGTCGTCGTCCATGCCGTTGCAGGACTCGGGCGTGCACCCCATCTGCGCGCAGACGCCACCCTGGCAAAGCCAATCGGGGCCGATGGCCAGGCAGGGATCGGGCTGATCCGCCTGCGGCATCTGGCAGCGGATCGGATCGTCTCCTCCGCCCTTCACGATGAAGCTGCAGCCGGCCAGCAAGAACGCAGCGAAGTGAAGCCAACGCGTCATCAGAAGCGCCCCATCGCGACGATCATCGCGCCGTTCGGGCTCGCGGTCACGGTCGCGTCGATCCGCGGTCGCTCGGCCTCGCTCTGGCTCTCCTCGCCGTCGACTTCCCGCACTGGCGCTCGCTCGACGGTGTGCTCGCGCAAGAAGTAGAGCAGCCCGGCGCCGATGACGGCCAGCGCGCCCGCGCCGAGCGCCGCGTCCGTCACGTAGCCGTAGGTGTGCGCACGATTGATCTCGCCGCTGCGCTGGGAGGGATCGTTGGTGCCGTCGAGCACGAAGGCGGTGGCCGCTTGGTGCTCGAGGAGGGCCAGCGACCCGAACACGGCACCGACGGCGAGCAGCGCCACGCCGCCGGTGAGGGTCACCCAGAACGCGGTGTCCGCGACGCCCCGCTCGCGCACCAGGACGAGGCCCGGGAGCTGCCGGAGCGGCTCGACCTCCCGCGGCATCGGCGGCGCCTCGTCGGCCCCGAGCTGACCGGAGGCTTGAGCGCCCTGCAGACGGCGGATGGTGGCCGAGGCACGATCCTGCTCGCGCGCCTGCTGCTGCGGGAGCAGTCGCTGGTAGCGCTGGTAGAAGTCGAGCGAGCGGTCGAGGTCGCCGAGCAGCTCGTAGACGCGCGCGAGGTTGTAGACGAGCGTCGGCGAGTCGGGGTCGAGGATCAGCGCCCGCTCGAGATTGTCCGCCGCTTCACGGTAGCGGCCCGCGTCGTACGACTCGCGGGCGCGCCGAAAGAACTCGACCGCCTCGGGGGGCGTGCCGTCGTCGCTCCCGTCCGACTGCGCGTGGACGCCCGCCGGGAGCGCGGTGAGACACGTCAGCAACAGGAGTGCCGTCCGAAGGCGGCGCGGGGCGAGCATGAGCACGACGGTAGCGGATTGTTCGAGTGGAGCGCCAGTGAGACGTCGCGGTCCCGTCCTCGCTCAGGGCACGCGCGTTCTTCTGGAGCGCGCTACCTTCGAGCGGTGCGTACGCTCCTCGTCGTCCTCGTCGGCGCTCTCGTGCCGGCTCTTGGCCACGCTCAGTTCACTCGGCCGACCGCGCCGATGGCCCTGCCGGGTTACTCGATTGCGGCGCCCGACGTGCCCGAGGCGGTCGACCTCAACCCGTCCGCCATCGCGTTCCTGCCCTCGTGGTCGCTCGGCTACGTGCACACCGACGCGGCGAAGCGGGACACGCTGATCCGCGGTGACGGTTTCTACGCGGCCACGCCCCTGATCTACGGCTTCGCGCTCGGCGTCTCGATTGACAGCGTGAGGCCCACCATCTTCACGAGGCAGAGTCAGCGCACGATGGGCTCGATTGCGCTGGCGTGGGGCTTCGACCAAGCGTTCAGCGTCGGCGGCGCCGTCCGCTTCCTCGGCTCCGGTGACCGGCACCTCGACGGGCTGACCACCCTCGACTTGGCGGCGAGCTGGAGGCCGGTGGACTGGCTCGCCACGAGCTTCATCGCGCGCGATGTCGTCGGCCCCGGGCTCCGGGCGCCCTTTCAGTCGGTCCCGCGCTCGTTCTTGTTCGCCGCGGCGCTCCGCCCGACCGGCGACCGCTGGCTGACGCTCGACGTGGCCGGGATTGTCGACGAGAACGGGCACGTGGGCGGCCGCGCCTCGGCGCAGGTCGGCGTGCCCTACGTCGGTCGCGCGCTGGCCGCGGTCCAGGGGGAGCGCCTCGACGGGCCGAACCCGGATGTCCGGGTCACGGCGGGGCTCGCGATTGACTGGGGCATGATCGGCGCCGGCGGCGGGGTCATCGCGGGCGACGGGCTGAGCCACTCGCCGGGCTGGTACGTGTCCGCGCACGTGCAGGGCGCCGAGCGTCCGGGCCTCCCGCGCGGCTCGTACGTGCTCGAGGTGCCGCTGGAGAGCACCGGCGCGCGAGGCATCCTACAGACGGTGCGGCGGCTCGATCGCGCGCTCTACGATCCGCGCGTGGCCGGCGTGCTCCTGCACCCGCGCGGCAGCGGAATGGGCCTGGCCTACGCGCAGGAGCTCCGGATCATGATTGACGCGCTGAAGGCGAGCGGGAAGCGGGTCGTCTGCTACCTCGACGACGCCACCGGCAGCGAGTGGTACGCCTGCGCGGGCGCCGACCGCATCCTCCTCGATCCCGCTGGCGGGGTGCGCCTCACGGGACCGGCGTCCGAGATGTTCTTCCTCGGCGACCTCTTGCAACGCGTCGGGATCCGCGCCGACTTCGTGCGGATCGGACGCTACAAGAGCGCGATCGAAGAGTTCATGAACGAGGGGCCCACGCCGCCGGCCCGCCGGCAGGACGAGGCGGTGCTGGACTGGGCCTACCGCCGGATCACCGTCGACGCCGCGCGCGATCTGGGCGTCTCGCCCGAGCGCATCGGGGAGATCATCGACCAGGGGCCGCAGCTCCCGCCGCAGGCGGTCGAGCTCGGGATGGTGCACGCGCTCGCGGACGAGCACGCGATGGACGCCGAGCTGCGCGAGGGGTTCGGTGGGAGCTTCGGGCGGGAGACGGGCGAGCCCTGGGAGGTGCCCGAGCGCTGGGGGCATCGGCCGCGGATCGGCGTGGTGGTGGTCGACGGCACCATCGTCGACGGAGACAACGTCGACATCCCGCTGATCGGCATCCACATGAGCGGCGGGCGGACCGTGGTCCGCGCCATCGACCGGCTGGCGGCCGATCCTTCCGTGGTCGCGATCGTGCTGCGGATCGACAGCGGCGGCGGCTCGGTGCTGGCGTCGGATCAAATCTACCGGGCCATCCTGAGGGCGCGCCGACACAAGCCGGTGATCGCCTCGATGGGCGCCATCGCGGCCAGCGGCGGCTACTACATCGCGTCGGCGGCGCAGGAGATCTGGGCGGATCCCACGACCATCACCGGCTCGATCGGCGTGTGGTTCGGCAAGGTCGACTTCGCCCCGCTCGGCCGGATGATCGGGGTGAACCTGGAGACGATGGGCCGCGGTGCGCACGCGGGCGCGACCTCCTACTACCGGCCCTTCACGCCCGACGAGCGGGCTGTGCTCGCGAACAGCGTGCGGCATTGGTACCGGATGTTCCTCCGGCGCGTGGCCCGCGGACGTGGGATGAGCGTGCAGGAGGTCGACGCGCTGGGCCGCGGCCGGCTGTGGATGGGCGATCAGGCGATCGACAACGGGCTGATCGATCATCTCGGCGGGTTCGGTCCGGCGCTCGCGGCGGCGCGGCGCGCGGCCGGGGTGGGGCCGGAGGTCGACATCGAGATCGAGCCTTCGCGGCCCTCCAGCCTCCTCGACTACGTGCTCGGTGCGCTCGGGATTGGCGCGACGCCGGTCGATCCGGCCCAGGCGGAGGCGCAGGGCGGGCTGCTGGCCCGGGTCGCGCCGGAGCTGCGCGCGGTCCTCTCGGCCGTCATCACGCTGAGGCAGCTCGGCGCCGCGGCGCCCATGGCGATGTTGCCGGAGACGATTGTGGTCCGCTGACGCGACGCCGAAGAGCCTGAATCGCGTCGCGAGCGCGAGGATGGCCGCGTCAGGACGGAGCGGGCCCGCCCAAGGCCGGGCGGAGCCTCGGCTCACCGACGGCGACCGAGCGCCCACCGTCCATCCTGACGGGCCGGACCGCTCGCAGCGGCGAATCCGGGCTCAGAGGGAGCGGTAGACCTGCATCGCGAAGGGGCCCGAGCCCGAGCGCGCGCGGACTGCGATCCGGTAGGTGGCGGCCTCGCCGGGGCAGATCGGGCTCTCGACGCCGACGTAGGGCTGCGGGTCTTGCGTCGTGTCCCGCTGCACCAGCACGTCGTGGCCGTCGTAGACCCGGAGATCGAGGTCTTGGAGCTCCCCTTCGCCCACGGCGACGACCTTGTAGCACCAGCCCGGCTGCATCAGGTGGCTGAAGTCGCGCGCGCTCCCCTCGCCGATCTCACCGCGCCGAACCTCGCCGTTGGGCATCATCCACGCGGCGATTCCACGTCCTCGCGCGCGCAGGTGGGCCTCCAGCGCGTCGGCGGGTGGATCCTCGGGTGGCGGGGGCGGCTCGGGGGTGTGGGGCGCGACGTCGCACGCGGCGAGGAGGGAGAGCGCGAAGAGAATGGGCCCGGCGCGGCGCATCGGAGACGGTCTAGACGTCCTGGGCGAGAGTGGCAACGCGACGACGAGCGAACCGAGGCGAGCGGCCGACTCTTCGATGCCCGCCCGCGGTGGCGCGAGCCCGCCCGGGCGGGTGAGACGCTATGCTTCCGCCCGCCGCGATGCGAAAGACGGAAAAGGCCGCGAAAGTCCTGGCGATCCTGGACGATCTCTACCCCGAGGTCGCGATCCCGCTCGACCATCGGGACTCCTTCACGCTCCTCGTGGCCGTGGTGCTCAGCGCCCAGACCACCGACAAGAAGGTGAACGAGGTCACGCCCGCTCTCTTCGAGGCGGCGCCGACGCCGGAGGCGCTGGCCGTGCTCGACCCGGCGCGGGTGCTCGAGCTGATCCGGCAGCTGGGGCTGGCGCCGCAGAAGGCCAAGGCGCTGGTCGGGCTGGCCCGGATGCTGGTCGACGAGCACGAGAGCCGGGTCCCCGAGAGCTTCGAGGCGCTCGAGGCGCTGCCGGGGGTGGGGCACAAGACCGCGTCGGTGGTCATGTCGCAGGCGTTCGGGCACCCGGCGTTCCCGGTCGACACTCACATCCATCGTCTGGCGGCCCGCTGGGGGCTGAGCAACGGGCAGAGCGTCGAGCGTACTGAGCGCGACCTGAAGGCGCTCTTCCCGAAGCCGCGCTGGAACGACATGCACCTGAAGATCATCTACTTCGGCCGCGAGCACTGCCCGGCGCGCTACCACGACCTCGCGGCGTGCCCGATCTGCGGCTGGGCCGCGACGAAGAAGCGCATCGAGGAGGAGCGCGGCCGGCGCCGAAGAATTGCGCGCCCGATTGGGCGCTGATAGAGCACGACCGGTCCGGGGCGCCGCGGGCGAGCGGCGAGACCGGTGACGGGTCCGGTGGTGTCGGGCGTATCGGCCTCCCGGACGCAGCTCGATGGGAGGAACGGGATATGGCCATGCGGTGGCGCGTGCTCGGGACGACGGTGGTGGCGCTGAGCCTGCTCGGTGCGTGCGGTAGCGACTCGAACGGGAGCGGCTCGAGCGCGCCCGCGTCGAGTGACGAGCACGCCGCGGCGGGAGGCAGCGCGGAGGGGCACGCCGAGGGCGATCACGCCGATCCGCCCGCGGCGCCGCATCCGGCGCAGACCGCGGCGGTCCCCGACGACCTCCCGAACGGGCTCTTGCTCGCCTACTCGCAGTTCCCGGTGGTCGACGGGCACGTCGGTGCTCAGCCCGGCGCGGCGCTGGTCGAGATCCTGACCCGCTCGGGCGGCGAGTGGCATGTCGACACCATCGAGGACTCCTCCAGCAACGTCTTCCACAAGGCGATGGTCTACGACCCGCCGGAGGGCGAGCCCGGCATCCTGACCATGGCCGGCACGGCCGCGGCCGTGAAGCTGTGGCGCCACGGCGATTCGGGCTGGCAGCCGGAGACGCTCTGGGCGACCTCCTTCGGCGGTCGGTTCAACCGGATGCGGGAGGCCGAGATTGGTGACCTCTTCGGTGACCAGCGTCCCGCCATCGCGGTCGCGACGCACGACCAAGGGGTGGTCGGCGTGATCCGGCCGAAGGCCGACGGAAGCGGCTACGACGTCACCGAGATTGACCGCCAGCCGAACACGTTCGTGCACGAGATCGAGCTCGGCGACCTGAACGGCGACGGCACGCTGGAGGTCTACGCGACGCCCAGCGAGCCCAACGATTTGAACGGTGGCGAGCAGCATGGCCGAGTCGTCCGCTACGTCCCCCGCACCCACGAGGGGCGCACGGTGGTGGCGGATCTCGGCAACCGGCACGCCAAGGAGATTCTGGGTCGGCGACGTCGACGGCGACGGGAATGACGAGCTCTACGTCGCGGTCGAGGCGCTGACGCGCGGTACCGGGGCGAACATCGAGATTGTCGAGCCGGTGGAGATCCGCCGCTACGACGGCGACACGCCGGCCGATGGCGGGGTGGTCATCGCGCGCATCCCCAACGAGCGCCTCTGCCGCTTCTTGACCGTGGGCGACCTCGACGGCGACGGGCACCGGGAGATGGTGGCAGCGTCGTTCTCGCAGGGGCTCTGGCTGCTCCGCCCCGGCCGCGACCCGCGCGGCGAGTGGTCGATCGAGAGCATCGACCGGAATTCCCGTGGGTTCGAGCACGCGGCGTTGATCACCGATCTCGACGACAACGGGGTCGACGAGCTCTACGTGGCCGCGGACGAGCAGGGCGAGCTCCGCCGCTACGTGTGGGTGAACGGTCGACCGCGCCGCGAGGTCATCCACCACCGCGACGTGCCGCGCTCGCGCATGACCTGGAACATCATGCCGGTGCCGCGCTCGCTCGTCGGGCGCTGAGGCCGCTCGAGGGGCCGTTCATCGGACGCTGGCGCCGAGCTGCACGATCAGCCGGCGCGCCTCGCCGCCTGTCA
Organism: uncultured Pseudomonadota bacterium; assembly: GCA_963832725.1. Taxonomy (GTDB): domain Bacteria; phylum Myxococcota_A; class Polyangia; order Polyangiales; family Sandaracinaceae; genus JAEZBP01. The sequence continues at coordinate 345,395 of CAWHVG010000001.1, read as the reverse complement.
GCTCCACGGTGCGCTCCTCGGTCGCGTCGAGCGGCGCGTTGGTGACTCGGATCCGGTGGGTGCCCGGCGGCAGCGTCACGTCGAAGAGCGGCGTCACACCTGCCGGACGGCCATCGATTCTCGACTTCGCCCCACGGGACCGCGTTGATCGACAGGCGCGCGGGCGCCACGGGCTCGCTCGGGCGCTCGGCCACGTGAGGCCGGCGCGGCGAGGTCGAGGCGGTCCTTGGGCGGTGCTGCGTGCGCCTGGCCGCGTCCTGCGCGGCCGGACGCGCGGTCGCGGCGACGGGCGATCCGTTCGGGGGAAGGGCGTCGTCGACGGACGTGCCGCGGCTCTCGTTCGGGCGCGCGACCCGGGCGGGTCGGCTGGAGGCGACCTCGGTCGGGTGGCTGGAGGCGCCGGCCGCCGTTGGGGTCGGGCTGCGCGCGACGTGCCCGGCGGCCGTGGTGTCGTGTTCGGGCGCGCCGGCGACGCGCCCATCCGCCGGCGCGGGCGCGCTGCCTGCGCCGTGGTCCTCCGGCCCGCGCGCGACACGGCTCTCGGCCGCCGCAGGTGGGGCGCTCTGCCTCGCGCCTGCCCGGAGCGCCGAGAACGCGGGCGGCGGGCCGTCGTTTCCCGTCAGGGCGAACGAGAGGATCACCAGCCCGGCCACGAGCGCGAGCGACGCCGCCGCGAACCCCAGCGCGGGCACCGAGCGCTCGCGAATCGGCTCGGGCGTGCTCGGCGGCACGGTACTGAGCATGGACATGCTGCGCAGAAAGGCGTCGTTCGGTCCGTCGCGCACGAAGCTGGCCGTGGTCGCCAGCTCGCCGCTCGTGCGCTCGCTCCGGGGTCGCGCCGCGCGCCGGGCCAGCCCGCCGAGCCGTTCGCGCGGCGAGCCGCTGCCGTCGGCGCGGGCGCGGGCGACGAAGGCCTCCAGCCGGTTGGCCAGCACCGTGGCCGAGCCGGTGCGCTCCTCCGGGCTCGGACGCACGAGCTCCATGGCGATGGCCGCCAGCTCGGGCTCGTCCACCGCCCGGGGGCTCAGCCCGCCCGACGTGGCCTCGGTGAGCAGCAACCCGAGCGCCCAGAGGTCGGTGGCGGGGCCGACCGGGCCACCCTCGTGCTGCTCGGGCGCCATGTACTTCGGGGTGCCGGCGCGTCCCGGCGCGTCGCGCGCGACCGTCGCCAGGCCGAAGTCGGCCAGCTTCACGTCGCCCGAGCCGGAGACGAGCACGTTGGCCGGCTTCACGTCGCAGTGCACCACCGGCTCCGAGAGGCCGTGGGCGTACGAGAGCGCGCGCGCCACCTCGGCGACCACGTGCGCGGCGACCTCCGGCGGCAGCAGCTCGCCTCGCCGTCTCAGGTCACTCAGGAGTGTCTCGAGGTCGACGCCGTCGACCCGCTCCATCGCGAGATAGTAGTCCTCGCCGCAGCGCCCGAAGTCGAAGACGGGTACGATGTTCCCGTGGTTCAGGCGCATCGAGAGGCGTGCTTCACCGACGAAGCGCGCGCTGGCGCCCGGGCGGGCCAGCCGCTCCTTGCGGATCAGCTTCACACAGAGCTCCTTGACCACGCCCTCCGCGGCGTGGGCCCGCGCGCGGTAGACCTCGCCCATCCCGCCTCCTCCGATGCGCGAGATCAGGCGGTAGCGACCGAGGCGGCGTCGTTCGGTGTCCTCCATTCCGTCCTCTCATGGTGCCTCGCCGGGCTCGTCTTGGCATCACCTTCGATGTCGGCGGCCCAGGAGGAGGGCGGCGTGCTGGTGCTGCGCGCGCAGGATCCGCAGGCCGGAGCCGAGGTCGCGCACGCGCTCCTGCGCGGGCTCTCGGCCCGCGGCGTGTCGCTCAGACGGCCCCTTCGCCCGGCCGAGCCGGAGCCGGACGATTCGGTGGAGCGGGCGCGCCGGGCGTATCACGCGCTGCGGCCCGACGAGGCCCGCCGATTGCTCGAGGCCTGGTCGACCCGAGTCGACCAGACGGGCGAGGTGAGCCGGGACGCGCTGGTGGAGGGGCTCGTCTGGCTGGCGCTCTCGCGTCTGGCGCTGGACGATCCCGGCGGCGCCGACACCGCCCTCGATCGAGCCCTGGCCATCGACCCCTCGCTCGCGCTCGATTCCGGCCGCCTATCCGCCCACCCTTCGCGCTCGGCTGGAGCAACGCCGGGCTGCCCCGCGCCCGCGGGCCACCCTGAGGGTGCGCTCCGAGCCCTCGGGCGGCCGCGTCTGGATCGATGGCGCGCCGATGGGCGCGACGCCCGTCTCGATCGAGGTCCCGGTCGGGCCGCATCTCGTCCGCGTCGCCGCCTCGGGCCATCGCCCGGAGGGCCGGAGGGTCGAGCTCGATCCGGAAGGCGCGACGGTGGAGCTGCGCCCCGCGTTCGATCCCGAGCGTGCCCTCATCGAGGCCGGCCCGCCGCGCTCGCCGGTGCCGCGCGCGACGCGCGCCGCGGCCGAGGTGGCCGGCGAGCGGCTCTGGGTCCTCGATGTCGTGCGGACCGAGGAGGGGCTCCGGGCTTCGCTCGCGGACCTCGCCTCCGGCCGGCGGGCCTCGGCGGGTCCCGCGCGCGCCCCGAGCCCGCTCGCGGCCGCGTTGCTGGACGCGTGGGCGCTCACCTCGGCTGCGGGTCCGAGCGGCGGGTTCGAATCCGTGGCCGTGGGTCGCCGTCGGTGCCGGCGCTGCGGTGCTGATCGGGGTGGCGGTCACGGTGGCCGCCGTCCTGGCGGGGCAGCCCTCGGGCTTCTCGGTGGTCGGCACGCGATGAGGGGCGCGCTCCTGTGGATGTGGCTGGTCGCGGGCTGCAGCGCCGACCCGCTCGCGTTCCGCGTGGTCCACCCGCCGGACCAGGATCCCTACCTCGGAGCCAGCACCATCGCGATCGCGCTGGAGAAGGGCGGCGTGCTGGTGCCGGACACCGAGATCGACCTCGCCGTCGACGCGCCGGAGCTGACCCTCGCGCGGCTTCCCTGGGGCAGCGAATCTCGCGCTGCGGGTAGAGACCCGTGCGACGATTCCGTCGGGAGGCGAGCTGGTGCTGGCGCGGGGGCGCTCGTTCGCGTTCTCGTTTCCGCGCGGCGGGCCGCCGCCGGGCGAGCCGCCGGACGTCACGCTGATCCTCCTCGGCTTCTTCGGACGGGGCACGGCGAACGGGCCCGAGAGCGCGCCGAGCGCGATCCTGCCGGTCGAGGGTGGCGCGATGGTGGCGACGGTGACCGGCAGGCTCTGGCGCTACCGGGCGCACGACGTGGACGGGGAGGCGAGCTTCACGCTGCTGGCGAACGCCTCCATCGGCACGGCGCGCTGGGTGGCGGTGCCGGGGCGGGGGCTCATGGCGGTCGGGGACGACCGGGTCGAGCTCTGGGTGGACGGAGCGCGGGTGTCGGAGCTCCAAGACTCGCTGCTCGCCGCCCACGGCGACGCGCCCGCGATCGCGCCGCTCGCCGACGGAGCGTTGATCGTCGGCGGGAGCACGCCGAGCGGGCCCTCCAGCGCGGTCACGCGCCTGCGGATCGACGGGGCGGGTGCGCTCGTGCTGACGCCGCTCGCGCCCTTGCCACACGGCGTCGAGCGCGCTCGTGCGGTCGCGGTGCCGGTTCGGATCGACCAGACCCAGACCGGCGAGAGGGTGCTGGTCTACGGCGGCCGCGACGACGCGGGCCCTTCGAACGGCCTCTCGCTGCTGGATCCCGACGCGAGCACGCCTCTCGTGGACGAGCTCGTCGATCCGAGCATCCCGCCCGACGGTGGCTCGGCCGCCGCGCTGAGCTCGGGGTTGGTGGCGATCGTGGGCGGGGCCACGGCCACGGGCGTGACCGACGCGGTGTCGCTGGTGCGCGTGCGCGAGAGCTCGATCGAGAGCGTGAGCGGGTTGCGCTACGGCATCTACCCGGCTCGTCGGGACCCCGCCATCGCGGTCATCAGCGAAGGGCTGGCCCTCATCGCGGGCGGCACGGCCGCACTCGGGGCGGCGGTCGCGAAGTCGGATCTGCTCGAGGTGCCGCTCGGCCCCGCGGACGTTTTCGCGACCGGTGAGCTCCCGATGCCGGCGGCGTCTCCTTTGGCGGCGCGGCTCGGCGACGGAAGCGTGTTGGTGGTCGGCGAGGGCTCGACCGCAGTGTACGCGTCGCCGCGGGATCCTCCTTGAGGGCGCCGCGCTTCAGTCGTCGTCGCGCAGGCTCGGGGGCAGCGGCTTGAGCCGGTGCTTCTCCATCTTGTAGATGAGGGCCCGCCGGGACACGCCCAGTCGGCGCGCCGCCTGCGTCTGGTTGCCGCCGCACGCGTCGAGCGCCGCCACAATCGCTTCCCGCTCGGCATCCGCGACCCGACCGCGCAGCGCGCCGCCTCCGCCCGGGGCGTCGGCGAGCTCGAAGTCGTCGGGGCCGAGCACATCGGTCTGTCGAAGCGCCGCCGCGCGCGCCACCGCGTTGCGGAGCTCCCGCACGTTGCCGGGCCAGGCGTGCTGGCGGAGCCGCTCCTTCGCCGGGGCGTCGACGCGGAGTGGGCCGTGCTCGGCGAGGAAACGCTCGGCCAGCCACACGATGTCGTCCGGTCGCTCTCGGAGCGGTGGCACCCGGATGCGCAGCACGTCGAGACGGTAGAGGAGGTCCTGCCGGAACATCCCCTCGTGCACCATCCGGTCGAGGTCGCGATGCGTCGCGCTCACGACGCGTACGTCCACGTCCACCGGTCGCGTCGCGCCCACGCGGGTCACCTTCTTCTCCTCGAGCACCCTGAGGAGCCGGGCTTGGGTGGTCACGCTGAGCTCGCCCACCTCGTCGAGGAAGAGCGTGCCGCCGTGGCCCGCCTCGAAGAGCCCCGCCCGCCGGGCCTCGGCGCCGGTGAACGCGCCGCGCTCGTGGCCGAAGAGGGTCGCCTCGGCCAGCGACTCGGCGATGCTCCCGCAGTTGACCGCCACGAACGCGCCCTCGGCGCGCTTGCTCTGCTCGTGGATGCGTCGCGCCAAGAGCTCCTTGCCGACCCCGGTCTCGCCGACGATGAGCACCGGCAGATCCGATTGCGCTGCGCGATCGGCCAGCTCCACGGAGCGGCACATGTTCGGGTCGACCGAGAGCGTGTGTTTCGCCGGTTCCCGCTCGATGCTCGGTACCACCACGATCAGCCGCGCCGGGCCGACCGTGAGCTCGTCGCCGTTGGTCATCTGGGCGCGCTCGCGCACGCGCCGGCCGCGGAGGAAGATGCCGTTCCGGCTCGCGTGGTCCGTGACGGTCACCCGTTCTGCGCCATCCCAGCACAGGCTGGCGTGGAGCCGGCTGACGGCCGGGTCGGGGATGGGGATCCCCGACGAGCGGCTGCGGCCAATCGACACCTCCGTGTCCGCCGGCAGAGCGATCACGTCGCGCCGCTCGCCGACGACCAGCGCCACCCAGGCGCCCCGCGGCGGCTCGCCGGCGGGGCGCATGTCCCAGGTGGTGCCGGCGGTGGGATCTCGGTCACCTCGCTGATGCACGTCGAACGCTCGAGGCTGTCGAACCATCGGACCGCGCTCCGTCATGGAGACGAACCCGGGCGCTTGCCGGCGTGAGGGCCGCGGATGGGGCCGGAGCCGCCGCGAGGCGACCGCAGACTCGTCGACGGACCTTCACTCCAGCGGGATACCACGAGGCGGGGCGGAGGGTACCGAAGGCCCGAAGTCCGTTCCGGGCGTTGGGCGTTCGGTACCCCGAGGCCCGAGCGGAGTGCAGGGTTCGCGCTACTTGCACGAAGCCCGGAACGGAGCTCGGGACCCGCCGCGCGCGTTCATGGGCACATGCCATCGATGCAGATCGTGTCGGTGGTTCCGGGGTAGGTGCAGCAGTTGGCGAAGTCGCCGAAGCACGTCATGCAGGGGCATGTGGTGCAGCCCACGCCAGGGCGGAAGTCGCGGCAGTTGCCCCGCTCGCAGAGCTGGTCCGAGTTGCAGGTGCGCCCGCAGTCGCCGCAGTTCAGCGGGTCGGTGTTGGTGTCGACGCACGCACCGCCACAGAAGCTCTGTCCGCCCGAGCACGTCGACACGCAGGTCCCGCCCGAGCAGCGCGGAGTGGCGCCGGAGCACATCGTCCCCACCGCACCGCAGTTGTTGGGATCGCTGCTCAGGTCGACGCAGTTGCCGCCCACGGCCGTCAGCCCGGGTCGGCACGCGCAGGCGCCGCTGATGCAGTACTGCGTGTCGCCACAGCGGTTGCCGGGGGTGCCGCAGTTGCGGGGATCGCGGGTCACGTCGATGCAGCGCCCGCCCGAGAAGACCAGCGGCGAGGGGCAGGTGCAGGTGCCCGAGGTGCAGGTGGCGCCGCCGCCGCAGCGGTTGCCGCAGCCGCCGCAGTTGCGCGGATCGCTGGAGACGTCGGTGCACGTGCCGCCGCACATGATGCCGGTGCCGCTGCAGTTGCAGATGCCGGAGACGCAGGTCGCCCCGGTCCCGCAGGAGTGCCCGCACGAGCCGCAGTGGGTCGGGTCGGCCGAGACGTCGGTGCAGGTGCCGCCGCAGTCGATCTGACCGGTCGGGCACATGCAGACGCCGCCCACACAGTCGGCGCCCGTCGGGCAGGTGTTGCCGCACGTGCCGCAGTTGAGCGGATCGGTCTGGAGGCCGGTGGTGCACCCGGCGCCGCAGTCGGTCGTGCCGGCCGGGCACATGCAGCCGCCGCCGTTGCACACCGCGCCCGGGTTGCAGGCGTTGCCGCAGCTCCCGCAGTTCGCTTCGTCGGTGCTCACGTCGAAGCACCCGCCGGGGCAGGAGACGCCCGGCGAGGGGCAGGTACACGAGCCGGAGACGCAGGCCTCGCCCGTCTGGCAGGCGTTGCCGCAGCCGCCGCAGTGGTTGACGTCGCTGGAGAGGTCGGCGCAGTCGGCGCCGCAGGTCACCAGGCCGGCCTCGCAGGCGCAGACGCCGGAGGTGCAGGTCTGACCGGCGCTGCAGGCGTTGCCGCAGCCGCCGCAGTTCGCGGAGTCGCTGGACGTGTCGACGCAGGAGCCGCCGCAGACCACGTTGGGCGCCGCGCACGGGCCGGCGTCGCCGCCTCCACCTCCGTCACCGCCGCCCCCGCCGCCGTCGGCGGTGCTCATGCTTCCATCCATCCCATTGCTCGACCCGTCGAGCACGGCGCCGTCCGGCCCGTTGTTCTCTCCACCGCCGCATCCTGCGAGCACGACGAGCAGCGCGAAGAGTCGGACGGAGCCATGATGTCCCAAGTTCCTCATTCGAAGCCTCCACCTATCGGTTGGTTTGGTCCCGTCTATGCAATTCCGGTGCGGAGGCATCGGCGGGCCCGGACCGGCGGTGGAAAGCTGAAAATGCACGCAGCGCAGGGCAGATCGCAGGCGATTCGAGAGCTCGGGGGGAGCGCGGCGCGCTGTGCAATCCGTTGCATCGTGTACGCTGGGCGTACAGCGGCGCTCTGGCTCGCGCTGACCGGCTGCGATGGGCCGATGCACGTGCCGGACGACGGCGGTCACGAGCGGAACGACGCGGCGAGCGGAGGCACCGGCGTGGCGACCGTCCGTCTCGGGGAGCGCGCCGAGGGGCTCCCCTCGAACTGGCAGCTTCAGGAGGCCTATGTCTCGCTCGGCGAGCTCCGCGTGGACAGCGACCGCGGCGGCTCGCTGGAGCCGCGCTGGACGGACCCGGGCCGCCTGCGGCTGGACGAGGAGCCTCCGGAGCAGCACCTCGACGCCGCGCCCGCGACCTACGGTGGGCTGATGCTGAGCGCCGTGGACGGCAGTGACCTCGGGTTCGAGCTCGTCTTTCGGGCGCAGGACCACGCGGTCAGCGTCCGGAGCACGCGGAGCACGGGCTCGCTGACGCTGCGCTGCATGGAGGGCGCGGTGGGCCTCCGCCCGGGAGGCTCGATCGTCCTCGAGGCGAGCTTGGACGTCGCGACCATCGCCGAGCGGCTCGATGCAGAGCCGCCCGACGGCGACGTGGAGATCGACTCCGAGACCGATCCCACGCTCGTCCAGGAGATCGAGGGCCTCTTCGATCGCGCCTGGACCCTGCACTGCCAGGGCGGGGGCTGACGGGCGCTCGCAGCGTCTCGCGTCGTCCGACTGCCGAACCCTCGCGGCCGACCCGCTCGCCGCTCCGCGTCCGTGCCCGGATTGCGTGGCCCGCTTCCCGCCCGCGGCGTCCTCGAGCCGCTCCATTCCCGCCGCCGTGTGAAATCGTCGGGCGTCGGGCTTGCCCGTGCTGCTAGGGTGATCCGATGACCCGCTTTTCTTCGACGATCATGACCCTGGGCCTGCTCCTCTCGCTCGCCGCGTGCGATGGCGGTGGGGGCGGGAGCGACGGGGGAACCCACACCGGGACCGACGGTGCCACCATCTCCGACGGATCCCTCTCCGACGGATCGACGCAACCGCCCCCCGACGGCGGCACCGTGCAGTGCGACCCGCCGCCGACGCCCGTCGTGGCCGGAACCCCCGAGACCGACGCGCTCGCCAACGCGGCGGCCCGTTGCGGTCAGACCGACTTCGCCTGGTTGCACGACGCGAGCCTCGGTCACGTGAGCGACATCCACTCGACGCAGCGCCAGACCACGGGGATGTTGACGGCGGCTGCCAGCGCGGCGGGCGTCATGCTCCCGCGCCCGCTGGAGCACGACGTCGAGCTGAGCGTGTTCACCTACACGACGCAGGATCGCGGGCAGCTCATCGATGCCACGGCGGCGGTCGCCTATCCGAGGAGGGCAACGGGGGAGAGCTTCGACACCATCCTCCTCTTGCACGGCACCTCGGGCTTCAAGGACGGATGCGGTGTCTCCATGGACCTCGCGATGCGCACACTGGCGGCCGTCCTCGCCTCCTGGGGCCACATCGTGGTCCTGCCGGACTACATCGGGCTGAAGACCTACGGTTCGCCGACCGGTTTCCCGCACCCGTACCTGGTGGGTCAGCCGACGGCCATCGCCTCGCTCGACGCGGTGCGGGCCGCCCTCTCGATGAGCCCCGAGAACCGCGGCGGCACCTGCATGAGCACCCGCTTCGTCACCATGGGTGGCTCGCAGGGCGGCCACGCCGCGCTCTGGGTGGACCGCTTGGCGCCCTACTACGCGCGCGAGCTCGATCTGGTCGGCGTGGTGGCGACGGTGCCTCCCTCCGACATGGTCGCCCAGGCCCAGCGGGCCCTCACGATGATCGTCGATGCCACAAGCAACACGGTCGCGTTCTACGGGGCCTCCTCGAGCTGGTACGGGCTCGGCGACCGGCTCTCGGAGATCTTCGTGCCGCCGTGGGACACCGACGTCCCGGCTGCGCTCGCCTCGGACTGCAGCCCCTCGGTCGACCCGCCGAGCTCGCTCGACCAGCTCTTCACCAGCGATTTGCTGTCGGCGGCGAGCGCGGGAACGCTGGCCGACTTCGGCCCCTGGGGCTGCATGGTGGCCGAGAGCGGTCTGCCGACCACCTCGGTCACGCGGCAGAACGCGGATCCAGACTCCTACGGCATCCTGATGGTGAACGGCGGCGCCGATCCCTTGGTCAACACGCCGATCGAGCGTGCCTCGTTCCAGACCATGTGCGAGGCCGGCATCCCGATCCGCTACCTGGAGTGCGCGGGCGCGGGCCACGTGGAGACCACGCTCTGGTCGCTGCCCGAGACGCTGGCGTTCATGGAGGCGCGGCTGGCCGGCGAGACCTTCGCCCGCCCCACCGACTGCACGCCGCCCGCGGCGGTCACCTGCATGGGCACGCCGGCCGGCGGCTGACGCATCGCCCACGAGCCGCGTGCGCGCACGCGGCTCGATGGGCCGGTCTCAGAAGAGCGCGCCGACCCGCAACGCGTGCATCGTCGTCACGGTCGGGGTCGCGACGACGAGCTCGAAGGTGTAGCCGACGGAGAGCCAGCCGAAGAGGAAGCTGAGCCCGGCCGCGGGGTTCACCTGCCAGCCCTCGGTCTTGTTGTTGACGACGCAGGGGATGGTCGACGTCGGCGTGCAGGTCGCGCTCGCCATCGAGGTGAAGGTGTGGTGCGTCGTGCTGATGTGGTTCACCGTCACCCCGAGGGCGGGCACGATGTAGAAGTTGGCGAATCCGCCCACGTCGACGAAGAAGCGCCAGCCGACCATCGACTCCCACCGGATCCGCTGGGTGTTGATCGAGATGTCGGTGGGATCACGCGGCGCGCCCCCCATCAGTAGCCCGACCCGGTTCATCCAGCTCAGGCGATCGAAGAAGGTCGCGCCGACCGTCACGTAACCGCCGGCGGCGGTGCGGCCGTCCTGGTCGATGAGCAGGAGCCCGCCGAGGCCGAAGCGGAAGCGGGTGTTCCCGATGAAGTCGCCACTCGGCGGGGCCTCCTCGACGAGCGAGGCCACGTGGCCGATGCGCACCGCCAGCCCGACATCCTCCGAGAGGATGCCCGCGCCGGCGACCATGCCGAGCACGCGCCCGCTGCAGTCGAGGAGCGGCGCGCCGGCGAATCCGTCGCTCAGCGCCATGTCCGCCTGGACCCCCTCGTCGTTGACGGCGGCGATGATCCCCTCGCTGATCGACCAGCGGAGCAGCCCGTCGCCGCGGGCGCCGAGCGCGCGGCTGGCGCGGGGGAAGGGATGGCCGAGCGCCACCACGGGGCGTCCGAGCATGGCGCTGGTCTCCGGCGCGGGCTCCAGCGGCGTGGCGCCCGGCACGGGCTCGTCGGTCCGGAGGATGGCCACATCGTAGCTCTCGTCACGGGCTACGACGTGCGCCGGGAGGTGCGTTCCGTCGCGCGTCACCAGCGTGACCGGCCGGCCCAGGGAGACCACGCGGAACGACGTCACCACGGTGTTGGGCTCGCCGTACACGAAGCCGGCCCCCCACTCGTTTCCGCTCCGCACCCGCACCACGGCGTCGACCGCCGCTCCGCGGGCGGAGGCGGCACAGGTCGTCGGTGGCTGAGCCCCCTGCGGCTGGGCTGTCGGTGGCTGGGCCGCCGGAGGCTGTGCTGTCGGTGGCTGGGCCGCCGGAGGCTGGGCCGGCGGCGGGGTCACGGTCACTGCCGCCGCCGTCTGCTCGTCCTCTGCGCCGGCGCGCGTCCGAGCACCCTCGGTCGGCTCCTCTGCGCCCGTCTCCCTCGCCTCTTCGGCCGTCGGGGGCGCCCCCTCCTCGGTCGCGGCGCCCGCCTGACCCTCTCGCGTTGCGCCCGCGGGTGCGGGCTCGCCGGAGCTCGCCTCGCCATGGCGTGTCTCGGCGCCACCCTCGGCCGTGCTCTCCTCGGTCGCGCCTCGAGCCTGTGCGGCCGCGGCGCCGGTGCTGAGCGAGAGCGCCAACGCTCCCAACAAGGCCGTCAGCCGCGCCCCGGTCACCGCGCCGGCGGCGTGGTCGCCTGTTTCGAACGTCGACATCGCGCTCCTTTCGGCCGCGGCTTCACGGCCGGGCGCGAAGAGCGTAGGGTTCCAGCATGCGAACGTCGACCGTCTTGGTGGGGCTGATGTTGTTGATGGGCTGCGGTGGCGACTCGGGTAGCGGCGCGGACGCCAGCGCCGGAGACGGCGGCGGCGCGGACGCGGCCGCGGCCGATGCCGGCTCGAGCGGGGATGACGCGGGCGCGACCGACGGCGGCGGCGCGCTGGCGGACGCGAGCGTCAGCGCCGACGCGAGCAGCGGCGACGGCGGTGCGACCGACGCCAGCACGGCCGACGGCGGCGCGGTCGACGGCGGCGCGGTCGACGGCGGCGGCGTGTGCGACTTCGTGGGCGGCCTGAGCCGAGGCTGCAGCGCGGACGCCAACTGCATCGTGGCCATCCACCAGGTGGACTGCTGCGGCACGCTGACGGCGGTGGGGCTGAACCACTCCGAGCGCGACCCGTTCGACACGGCCGAGGCCGCGTGTCTGGCCACCTATCCCGCGTGCGGCTGCGCCGGCAGCCCGACCACGACCGACAGCGGCGAGATCGCCACCGACACTTCGAGCATCCAGGTCGGTTGCATCTCCCGCGGACCCGCGGGCGTGTGCATGACCTACGTCAGCACGCGGCCGCTGGACGGAGTCTGAGCCCCGGCCGCCGGGCGCGGATCTCATGGCTTTCGGGCGGGACGATGCTGAGGCATTCGCTCGTCGCGGCGAACACTGAGGCGAGCCGTCGCGCACCGAAATCCTTCGGGCTCGGTACTTCAACGGACCGAGCAGTCCGTTGAAGAACCTCGCTCCTCGGCTTTCGGGCGGGACGACCCTTCTGTGCGCCCGTCCCTCCTCGCAAATGCTGAAGCATTCGCTCGTCGCGCCGAACACTGAGGCGAGCCGTCGCGCACCGAAATCCTTCGGGCTCGGTACTTCAACGGACTGCCAGGATCTCGGTCAGGTAGTCGGGGTGGTCGTAGCAGAAGTGGGTGGGCGTGAACCCGTCCTCGCCCATCCGCTCGCCGAGCGGTCGGTCGCCGCCCGAGTCCATCAGGCAGCCCTCGCCGTCGAAGTCGTTGTGGTAGACGGTGGGCGGGCCGTAGGGCTGGGCCAGGCCGAGGCTGTGACCGAGCTCGTGGGAGGCGGTCTCGCCGATGATCGCCGCCAGCGCGCCGACTGCCCGCCGGACCGCGGCCACGCGCGCCGCGTCACCCTCGCCCTGCACCTCCGCCAGCGTGGCCGGCTGCGCGCGGACCGGGTCGAAGACCTCGTCGAAGCGCGGCTCCGGATCGGGGGCGCCGGTCGGCGGATTGCCCGGGAGCTCCGGGTGGGACGACCAGTAGAGGAACGAGTCGACGAAGACCCCGCCGAAGCCCGGGTACCCGTCCATCTGCGTCTCTGCGTTCGTGCCCCCGATGGCGTCGAAGAGGCGCAGGTTGCCGACGTCCTTGCCCGGCGTGTTGTCGTAGCCGAAGAGCCCGACGCCGTTCGGGTCCGGGCCGCCGATCTCCACCACCGAGTAGGCCGTCTGCGCGAAGTCGTCCGGCTCTTCCAAGCGCACGTCGACGTTCCAGTCGGCGTAGATGCCGTCCATCCGCGCCTTCACGCCGTCGACGATGGCGCGCTCGGCGCTGGCCAGGCCGAAGCGCCGCAGGCTGTCCACGAACCCCGGCAAGAAGCGCAGCCACACCACCTGCGTCACCGGCCCGAGGGTGAACGCGAAGGGGACCGGATTGCCGTGGAGCTCGTCGGTGCCGGCGATGGCGACGGGCGTCGCCGTGCCCGCGAAGCTGCCGCGTGCGTGGCCGAAGAGCGAGGCGATCAGCGCGCCGTCGCGCTCCTCGGCCTCGATCACGAGCTGCACCTCGCTGCCGGACACGAAGCGCGGCACCAGCTCCATCGCCGCGAAGGGCTCGGCCGCGCCGCCGCCGCTCGGCGTGAAGCTGCCCTCGAGCCGGATGAGCGTGGTCTCGTTCGGCCGGTCCGCGCCGCCCAGGAACCCGCCGCCCCGCACGCGCAGGATCTGCCCGAGCGAGGCCATCGTCGGGTCCAGCCCGAAGAGCGCAGGCGGGTTGAAGTGCAGCGTCGTCGGGAGCGCGTCCGACTCCGTGTGCTCGCCCGAGCGCAGGGTGGAATCGAGCTGGATGGTGCCCTCGAAGGTTCCGGGCATGAGCCCGCCGAGGTCGGTGGTCAGCACCACCACGCCGCGCCCGCGATTGCGCGCCTCGAGCGGTGCGACGGGGAGGCTGACGTCGATCGGTGACGCGCCGCCGCCGTCGAGGGTGAAGGTGCCGGAGAAGCGCGCCGTCACGTCCCCTTCGGTCGCGCTCACCATCCCGTCGCCGGTCAGGACCTGCACGTCGTTCCGGTACACCTCGCCCGAGGGCACCTCCGCCAGCGAGACGGGCAGCGAAGCGGCGACGGTGAGCGCGAAGGGGTAGGGCGCGCTCAGCACGCCGCCGCCGACCAGGCGCGCGTCGATGGAGTGCATGCCCGCGCCGAGCCGGTCCGCCGCGCCGGCCGTCAGCGGGAAGAGGAGGGTGCCGTCGCCGCCGCCCGGCGCCGCGTCCAGGGTGCCGATTGGCGCGCCCGCCTCTTCGAGCGTGAGCTGCGGGTGGGCCCCGAGGGCGTCTCCGTGCAGCACCCGCACCTCGAGGATTGAGCCCTGCAGGGCCGGGTCGGGCGCGAGCACGTCGAGCACCACCGGCGCCGGCGCGCCCGCGTCCACGGTGGGCGCCGGTCCGCCGCAGCCGAAGGCGGTCACGAGGAGAGAGACGAAGCCGAGTCGAGCGCGCACGGCGCCATGATAGCGCCTCGGCGCTTCGCTCGGCGGCGCGCGCTGAGGCTCGTCGTCTCGTGCCCCCACGGGTGGCGGCCTCGCGCGTTCGTCGCGCGGAGGCGGACCGGCGCTGCTCGCCGGAGCGTCGGCGAACGCACACCCTCGCCCCCTCGCCCCATCCCGGGACGGTATGCTCGTCGGAATGTCCTGGGGAAGAGTGAGCTGGGTTGCGGCGGCGCTGCTGGCGGCGGTCGGCTGCGCGGGGGGCGGCGGCCCGACGCTGGAGCCGGTCGATCCGGTCAGCGGGCGCGTCAACGAAGAGCTGAGCGTGCGGCTGGTGGTCGACAACCCCTCCGGCCAAGCGGTCGCCCTGCGGGTCGAAGATCCGATGCTGCCGAGCTTCGATCTCGTCACCACGCTGAGCAGCGACGTGACGGGCGGCACCTTCCGCTGGGTCCCGCTGGCCAGCCACACCGGCATGCACGAGCTCACCTTCGTGCTCACCGCCGGATCGGGCGGCGCGGAGTACGACCGAGAGCGCGTGGTGGTCGACATCCTCCCCGCCGCCGACGCGGCGCCCGTGTTCGTGCGACCGGGCGCGGGCGGTACCTACGACCTCACCCAGAGCCCCTGCGTGCGCTTCGACGTCGAGGTGCGCGACGACGACAGCAGCTCGGTGGCCATCGGCACCCGCAGCGACCCGCCCGAAGGCGCCACGCTGGCCAACGCCGGCCCCAAGCGCGCCACCTTCGACTGGTGCCCGACGCCCGATCAGGTGGCGGCCTCCGAGCGCTGGACCGTCGAGCTCCAGGCGGACGACGGCGATCACCCCGCGGTCGAGCACGACTACGTGGTCGTGCTCCGCTCGGGCCCGCCCCGCGAGGGCTGCGCCGGCACGCCGCCGGCGATCGACGTGCACGCTCCGCTCATGAACGAGCGCGTCACCTCGGGCACGACCTATCCGGTGCAGGTCCACGTGAGCGACGACCAGGGACTGCGCGACGCGCCGCTGCTCTACTGGTCGACCACCGCGCCCGAGGATCCGAGCGCGCCCGACGTGACGCAGTTCGAGCTGGTGACCTGCAGCGACGAGGGAGGCGGCAGCTTCTCGGCCCGCATCCCCTCGCTCGGCCTGCGCATGGACGAGGAAGCGACCGTTTACTACTTCGTCAGCGCGACCGACAACGACGACCCGACCGGCACCTCGTGCGACCACCGGACCGACAGCGAGGTCATCTCCTTCCTCGCCGTCGGAGGCGCGCGGCCGGACGGAATGCTCGCCGCCTGCGAGCCCTGCGCGGCCTCCACCGAGTGCGCCTCCGGCGTCTGCGCCGCCACCGCTGGCGGTGGGCTCTGCGTCGCGTCGTGCAGCGGCGACGGCGTCTGCGCGAGCGGCTCCTGCGGGGTCACCGTCACCACCGAGGGCGGCACCCGCGCGGGCTGCGGACCGGCGCGCGACGTCTGCGACGGCGGAGGCGGCGGGAGCTGCACCGACGACGCGCGCGAGGACGACGACACCGCGGCCACCGCCAGCACCTACGCCTCGGCGATCACCGACGGTCAGATCTGCGCTTCGGACGACGACTACGTCGCCATCGCGGCCAGCCGGGGTGACCGGGTCACCGTGACCCTCGACGGCTTCACGAGCGCCGACGGCGACCTCGATCTCCAGCTCCGGAGCGCGTCCGGCGCCATCCTGGCGTCCAGCGCCAGCGTGAGCGACGTGGAGATGGTCAGCGTGTGCGCCGGCGCCAGCGCGCCGACCGTCTACGCGCGTGTCTACGGCTACGGCGGCGCCGAGAACGCGTACCACCTGAGCGCGGACGTGACGCCGGATCCCGACTGTGGCTGCGTAGACGACGCGTACGAAGACGACGACAGCCAGGCCGGCGCCCGCAGCGTGAGCTTCTCGAGCACCGCCGACGGTGAACGGGCCGACTTCGACGGGACCCTCTGCGGCAGCGACGACGACTGGATCGCCATCCCCGTGAGCGGCGGCCCGGGGCGCCTGCAGATCACGCTGGTCTTCACCCACGCGTCGGGCGACATCGACATCCAGCTCTACGATCCGAGCGGCGCGCGTGTGGCGTCCAGCCTGAGCACCACCGACGAGGAGGACATCGACGCGATGGTCGCCGGCGGCGGGACGTACGCGCTTCGCGTGTTCACCTACGGAACCGGCAACCCGGACGGCTACCTCGGGCAGGTCATCCGCACGCTCGGCACCGGCTGCAGCGCCACCACCGACTGCCCGCTCGACACCGTCTGCGACGCGGGGAGCTGCGCGGGCGACGCCTGCACCGCGAGCGCCGACTGTCCCGCCATGCACGCCTGTCCGAGCGCCGGGCCGAGCGGCGCGGCGCAGCACTGCGCGGCGAGCTGTAGCGTCAACGCCGACTGCCGGAGCGGCGAGGCGTGCAAGCACTTCGAGAGTGTGCGCGGCTGCGGCCGGACGGGCGGCGGTGCCAACGGCGACGGCTGCGCGAGCTACGCCGACTGCGGCGGACAGCGGACCTGCCTCGCGTGGTCGGGCGGCTACTGCGCGCGAGCCGGCTGCACCAGCAACGCCGACTGCGAGACGGGGACCTACTGCGTCGCGCAGGGCGGCCTGAACGTCTGCGCGCTCCACTGCGTGTCGACGCCGTGCCGCGAGGCCGAGGGTTACACCTGCTCGTTCTTGGCCACGCTCGGCGGTACCGACCGCTTCGTCTGCGTCCCCGGCTGACCCGCGCTCGTGGCGCTCCGTTCCAGCCCCTCGACGAGTCGAGGGCCCGCCGGCTGGTGCCTCCGCATCACGAACGGCTGGATCAGCACCCGCGATGGGACGGGTGCGCGCTCCCGATGGGGTGGATGGGCACCCACGCGCGGGTGGTGGAGCGGGTAGAGGACAGTGCAGGAGCACCGAGAGGATGGTCGCGCAGCACCGAGAGGATGGTCGCGCAGCACCGAGAGGATGGTCGCGCAGCACCGAGAGGATGGTCGCGCAGCACCGAGAGGATGGTTGCGCAGCACCGAGAGGATGGTTGCGCAGCACCGAGAGGATGGTCGCGCAGCACCGAGAGGATGGTCGCGCAGCACCGAGAGGATGGTCGCGCAGCACCGAGAGGATGGTTGCGCAGCACCGAGAGGATGGTTGCGCAGCACCGAGAGGATGGTTGCGCAGCACCGAGAGGATGGTTGCGGAGCAGGTAGTGGGCGGCGGGGGTGCGGGGATGCACGGCGGAGCCACCGCGCGCCGCCGTTGTCGCCGCCGCGTCGCCCAGGCACCATCGAGCCATGCGCCGCCCGCCGCCTCCGCCCCCACCACCCGGACGCCGCCTCGGGGCGCCGAGACGACCCTCTTCGGGATCGATTCCCCGGCTGCCTCCGCCCACGGTCGCGCGCCGTCCTTCCGCGCCGCCGAGCTCGCTCCTGGCCAGCACCCGCGCCAAGCTCGAGGTCGCCAACGCCGCCATGCTCCTGCGCGACGAGCAGGTGCGGGCCACCGTCCAGTACTACGGCGCCGATCAGCGCACCAACGCGGAGCTCGACAAGATCACCGAGGCGGTGGTCGCGGAGCTGCGGGCGCTGCGCCTCGCCGGCGAAGAGCACCGCACCTCGGTCATCCCCGACGTGGAGATTCGAGCTCATCCAGAGCCTGCGCGCGCTGCTGGGGAAGCTCTTCAGCCCGACCCGCCGCAACTTCGTCGAGCGCAAGATCCGCGACATCCAGCGGCGCATCACCCAGCTTTTCTTCGACTCCGAGCTCTACGCCAAGCTGGCCGCCGACGCGGGCGAGGTCCCCGCCGCGGCCTGGCCCGAGCAGGCGCTCTACTACGCCCTCAAGCAGCACGAGGCGACGCTCCTCGAAGAGCTCCGTGTCATGCCCACCGAGACGGAGGAGATCCGCGCGCGCGCCGTGGACCGCCTCACCGCGTTCACGAGGCAGCTCTGTGCGGATTTTCTCTCGCGTACCACGCCGGAGCTGGAACGCTTGTTGGCCGTGTATCGCGAGGTACTGGCCGACTTCTTCTACTCCGCCTTCGGCGAGAGCCTCGGCGAGCTCTGCTGGGCGGCCGTCAAGGAATCGCGCGTCGCCGCGGGCCATCGGCTCGGTTACAAGATCGAAGCGGACAAGTTTCCCGCCTTCCGCGCCGCGTTCGACAAGCACTTCCTCGAGCGGCTGGTCTTCCACGTCCAGGATCCCATCGTGAAGCGGGCCGGCGCCAGCTCGTCGCAGTTCCGGGAGGCCACGCTCCGCTTCGTGGCCGAACCGCGGATCTACTCCGAGATCTGCGAGGTCATCGACGACGCCGTGTACGACTACCTGCACGGCGAAGGTTTCTTGGACCTGCCGGTCGACTGGCGGCACGTGCTGCAGCGCGATTGACGGAAGGAGTGCCGTCCACGGAGCGACGCTGGGGCCTCGAGCTCGCCCGCGCCGGCGCGCTGGTCCCGGCCGTCGCGATGCACGCCCTCTGGGTCCTCTCGCTGGTCGAGAACTGGTCCACGCCGGAGATGGAGCGCCGCGACTACCGGGTCTTTTGGGACGCGGGTCGGCGTGTGTTGGAGGACGATCTACCAGGGATCTACTCGCCGAGACCGGGCGGCTTTCCCTTCCTGCATCCGCCGCCGGTGATCACGCTGAGCGCCCCGCTCGGACTGCTCTCCATCCGCGGCGCGTACCTGGCGCTGAGCGTCGCGGCTTTCGCCGCGCTCGCGCTCTCGATTCGGGCTTTGCACGGGCTGGCGCCTTCCCGCCGCGAGCACGATCTGGTGT
This sequence comes from uncultured Pseudomonadota bacterium, assembly GCA_963832725.1. Lineage (GTDB taxonomy): Bacteria > Myxococcota_A > Polyangia > Polyangiales > Sandaracinaceae > JAEZBP01. Next base: position 326,567 of record CAWHVG010000001.1, on the reverse strand, counting down.
GGCTCCTGGTCCTGGCCAGCGCGCCGTGGTTCATCGCGCTGGTCCTCGGCCAGCCGGCCGCGCTCTTCCTGGCCGCCTGGCTGCTCGGGCTGTGGGCACTCCGCTGCGAGCGGCCGGTCCCGGCCGGTGTCGCGTTCGGGCTCCTCCTCCTGAAGCCGCCGCTCGCTCTCGCGCCGCTCGCGTTTCTACTGGTCACCCGCCGCTGGCGTGCGCTCGGCGCCACGGCCCTGACGCTGGCGGCGCTCGTGCTCGTCTCGCTGCCGGCCGGGCTCTCGCGCTGGCCGGAGTGGCTCGCCGCCGTCGCGCGGGTCACGGCCGAGGTCGGCGCGGCGCGGGTCGCGCTCTGGAAGCAGCACACCTTCCTGGCCTGGCTCCTCACGGTCGTGCCGCGCGTGGCCTGGATCGGCTGGACGGCGGTGGCGCTTCCGCTCGGCGCGGCCACCCTTCGGGCCGCCTCTCGCCGCTCGATCCTCGGCGCGGGCGCGCTCCTCGCCCTGGCCACCGTGGCCCTGGCTCCTTACGCGTACTTCTACGACGCGCTGCTCTTGGCGCTGCCGCTGGCGAGCCTCCTGCTCGAGCCCGACGCGCACCCGCGCCGGTGGCGCATCGCCATCGCCTGCGCGGCGGGGGCCACCTTCGTCAGCGAGCACGTGGCCTTCTTCGCCCTCCAGCGCGGCCCCGCCGTGCCCGGCCTGCTCGTCACCGTCTGGCTCGCGCTCGAGCTCCTCGCCCCGGCCGGCTCGGAGCGGTCGTCCGCCCCGTCCGCCGATCTTGCGTAGGCCCCGGCGAGCGAGAGAGCGGAGGCCTGGTTCGCGGCCGGCGAAGGGGGCGGGCCTGGGTGAGGCGGATCCGTCGGATGTCCGGCTCGCGTCGAGCGAAGCGTCACTCCGCCGGCTGCGCCTCCCGCTGCGCGATGGGAAACGCGAAGCAACCATCGCAGCTCACCTGCTCGCTCACGGTGACGACCGGGAGGGTGAACCGGCCGTCCGGCTCGCGCTGGTAGAAGATGGCGAGTACGCCGGCGTCGGATTCGGCGTGGCAGCTCTCCGCGTCGCAATAGGCGCCCACGTCCAGGCTGCGCGCCAGCATGCGACCGAAGCGCGCGGCGCGCCTTCCTCGCAACACCGAGACGCGCGCCGGGCCGTCGTCGAGCTCGTGTCGCTCCACTCGAACGCGACTCAGTCGACCTACCGCGAGTTGCTGGCGCACCGCGCACTTCACCCCGACCTCCGCCGCCTGTCCCACATCGACGTCGTGCAGGTCGTCGACGCTCGTCGGCGTGCGTTCGAGCGCGCGGAGCCCGGAGGTGAAGCTCGACACCACCCCGTAGAGCTGCGGCTCTCCGTCGGGGCCGGGCTCCAGCTCGAAGAGCGTCTGCCCGTCGCAGTTCGACAGGTCCGCGCGACAGCTCACGCAGCGGGTGAGGTCGCGATCGCACGCGAGCTCGGGCAGCGCGAAGAGGGCGCCGATCGAGAGCCCCTCGACGCTCGTCCCTTCCGACCACGATCTCAGCTCTTCGTCGATTTCCGTCATCTCTTCGACCGAGCACGCCGTGAGCGCGAAGTGACCTATCGAGTGGGCGAGGTCCACGTCGAGGCCGCGCTCGGGCGAGGCCAACGCCCAGATCGCGGTCGGTGTTCGCGCGGACTGAAGGCGTCGTCGCAGCGCCGTCACCTCGGGGCGCTCGGGCTCGCTCGTGTCTTCTTGCTCGGCGCCCTCGCCACCGTCGCTCGCGGGCGACCCGTCGCAGCCCGGTGCTGCGCCGTTCGTCAGCAGGCAGCGCACCTCGTGGAAGCGCGGGTTGGGGATGGTCAACGAGAGGACGTAGTGGGCGATGCGCCAGACTCCGTCCGGGCCGCGTCGCAGCACGCCGCTCCCGCGCGCGGGGCCGAGCTGCGCGCCTTCGAGGTCCTCGTCGAACCAGGCGATCGTTCCGTCGCCGGCCACCATCACCGCGCGCCGGAGCGGCCGGAACACCCAGCCGTGCCCGGCGGCGAAGTGCGGGTGCGCGTATGCGCGAAACTCCGGCTTCGTCCAGCGCTCCGTGGCGTCGGTGCCGAGGAAGACGGAGTCCTCGCTCATGTGATCGAAGTAGCGCTCCTCGTCCGAAGCGGCGGCCGCGGCGTGCCAGTCGTCGAGGACCGCCTCGATCGACGCGTGCGCGTCGGTCTCGGGGCCGGCGACCGGTGGCGTCGCGGGCGCGCCGCAGGCGAACATCGAGAGCGCGAAAGAGGCGAGAGCGCAGCGAGCGTGCATCACGCTCCGGAATCTGCGCCTACCGGTGCTGTCCCGTCAAAACCCAGGCGGGCGCATGGCATCCCCGCGCGACGAGGAAACGCGCCGCGCGGCGGCCGGGAACGCGTTCATCGAGGGCGCGGTTTCAGGTACTTGCGCGCTTCGACGCGCAGCCCGCCCCGCGGGAGATTCTCGATGTGACGGGTGTCCATCAGCCTCCCGATGCTGCCGAGCCCGGTGCCGGTTCCGCTGCGCCCCACCACGGACTCGGCGTTCCGGAGATCCACCCCGCCCGATACGAAATCGGTGGCGGCCCGCGTCGGGTCGTCGATGCCCGGTCCGCTGTCGACGGCCTCCAGCAACACGTAGGGCGGGGCCTCCACCCACGCGAGCGACAGGGTCCCGCCCCCCGCATACTTGACCGCGTTCGTCGCCAGCTCGCTCGCCGCGATGGCCACGCACCACTGCGCATCCGTCGCGAACCCCAGCTCGCCGACGAACGTGCGCGCGCGGGCCTGGATCATCGGGGCGTCGTCGAGGCTCTCGACCCGCCAAACCAGGCTAGCAGGCGAGCACAGCACAAGAGGCATCGTCGTGGTCCTTGGCGTGGTCTCTCAGGATGGCGTCCGCCGTCGACTGGGCTCCGAGCCGCGCGTACGCGCCCAGGTTCAAGCGGGTGGAGATCCCGTCGGAGACGATGGCGAAGACGTCGCCCGGTGCGATGGAGAAGCGGCTCTCGTGTACCCGCCGCACGCGTCCGCCGACCACGCCGGGGTCCGGTCTCGCCGACGCCGGAGTCTCCGAGATGGCCCACAAGTCCACGTTCCCGATCCCCGCGTGGACCAGGGTTCGCGCGCTTCGGTCCACCCGCACCACCGTCATGGCCACCCCGCGCGTGCGCTTGATCGCGCGATGGCAGCTCAGGAAGAGCTCCTCGAGCGCCAAGGAAGCGTTCTCGATGACGAAGCGCGCTGCGGCCTCCGCCGCTTCGCCCGCGAGCGGTCCGTGACCCAGGCCGTCGACCACCGCGACCAAGACCTCCGTCTCGGTCGCCTCGTGGACGACGACCCGATCTCCGCACACCGTCTCGCCCGGCTTCGGGCGGAGCGCCCAGCCCACCTGGAACGCGATCGCGTCGTCCGCTCTCACGCCGTGGCTTCGCCCCGCGCCGCGAGGTGACGAAGGCAGTCCTTCAGCCCTTCTCGAAGATTTCGCAGCGTGACGATCTCCGTGAGATTGGCGCCGATCTCCACCAGAGTCTGGGCGACCGCGGGGCTGAGGCCGGTGAGAACGCAGCGGCTGCCGAGGAGCGAGGCCGAACGGACGACCTTGAGGAGGTAGTCGGCCGTCCGGGTGTCGACGATCTCGACGCCGGTCACGTCGATGATCACGCACTTGGACTGCGTGTCCACGATCCGGGAGAGCAGGTTGTTCATGATCTCCACGCTCCGGCGCGTGTCGACGACGCCCACGATCGGCAGCACGAGGACGTCCTGCCATACCTCCAGCACCGGCGTGGAGAGCTCGCGGATCGCCATGGCCTGCTCCTCGACGACGGCCATCTTCTGCTCGAGCTCGCGCGCCAGGGAGTAGCTGGTCGCGTCCAGCGCCTCTTTGTATGAATCGGCGCGTTCGTCCCACGCGTCGACGGGTTGGACTTCGAACTCGCAGTGGTCGTCCCCCTTGCCCATACACATGGTCTCGATCGCGAGTGAAGCTCGGCCGAGAAATGCGGTACACCATCCGCTCGCGTAGCCGGTGAGGGAGTGACAGACCGGCTCGGTCGAAAAGCCGACCTCCTGCAGGTGGATCTCCGCCTCGTAGGAGTTCCGCCAGATGCCCTTCATGTGGAACTGACCTTTCTGGCGGTCGTACTCCAGGAAGGTGGGCTCCACGGCCACGATCCCTTCCCACGTGTGCATCGCCGGGCCCGCGGTGAGCTGATTCTTGCTCCGTGTCCCAGTCGTAGAGCTTCGAGAGGGTGTCGTAGTCGCCGTGCCCGCAGCGGTAGCCGAACTTCGACAGGATTGAGCGCGCCAGCCCCTCCCCGACCTGGTCGAAGAGCTGGCTCCGCAAGACGGCGAGGGAGTCTTGGCGGAAGATCAGCATCCGGTCCTGACCGAGCCGGACCTTCCCCTCCTCGGGCACGAACTCCATCATCGCACTCAAATCGATATCACTGACCTTCATCGTTGTTCCTCGTGGTTGATTCGTTCGCGCGCTGCCCCTCGGGATCGCCGGGAGGACCCTCCCTCATCAGCGCGGCGAGCCAGGCTTCGTCCTGCTTCCGCATGTTCACGATCCGCAGGCCGAGTCGCTCGAGCGCGTCCTCGAGATTCAGCGCGGTCTCGATGCCGGCGAGCTCCACGCCCATCGTTTGCAGGGTCATCACGACCCCCGGATCGAGCCCGCACAGGACCGGCCGGGCGCCCATGAGCCGAGCTGCCATCGCGAGCTTGCCCAGGACGGCGCAGAGGTGACTGTCCATCATCCAGACGCCCGACGCGTCGATCACGAGGCCGTCGACCTCGCGTTCGCGGATCCGCTCGAGCACCTTGGCTTGCAGCTGGTCCATCTGCGAGTCGCTGACGTCGCCCTGGAGCGGCACGAGGACGTGGCCCCAAAGGTCGATCACCGGAATCTGGTGTTGCTGCATGAGTGGGTATGATCGCTTGCTAGAACGTGAAGGTCGCGATGATGCGAGTTCCAGATGGGCCAGTCGTGATATTGAAATCGTCGGCCAGGCGCTGGACGCCGATGAGTCCGCGACCCATCCCCGTGCGACTCCGGTACGCACCCGAGAGCACCAACTCGAGGTCGGGGATGCCCGGCCCTCGGTCCGTCGCCTCGAGGCGCAGCGAGGGCGGGGGCCCGACCGCCGGGGTGTACGTGAAGCGGCCGGCACCGGCGTACATGATGATGTTGCGGACCAACTCGCTGGTCGCGGTGGCGGCCCGCTGGGCGGCGAAGCTCGTGGCGCCCAGGCGGCGCGCGATGTCCCGCACCTCGAGGCGGGCGCGGGATACGTCGGCTTCGTTCCGGATCGTGAGGGTCAATCCCGCCGGCGCCGACTCGGTCTCCAATGCGCTCAGCTCTCGGAGGAGCGTCGGCTGTTGGTCTGCGGGAACGAAGAGGCGGACCCCGGCGGTGAGCTCGCGCAGGAGCCGGACGAGGTCCTCGCGACGGAGTCGACCCTCGCCGATGCCGAGCTTGCTCTGGGCGCGACGTCGCACGGATTGCGCGAGAATTTCGGACATATGGCCGCGAAGGGCCACGTTGATGGCGCGCTCCAGGTCATTCATCGCTGGCGGTCATCCTCGCTCGCCCAGGTTTGCAGGGCCCGTGCCGCAACGCTGCATGCGCGTCGGCGTGGCGGGGAGCCGCCTCGGCGCCGGATCCCGCGCGCCGGGGCGCCAAATCTCGCGAGGGCTCGCGCGGGGTCAGGAGCGCGCGATGCGCAGCGCCTTCATGCGACCGCGGAGCGTCGAGGGCTTCATGCCGAGCAGGGCTGCTGCCCCCGTCTCTCCGGCGATGCGCCACCCGCAGTGTTCGAGCGCGGCGACGATGTTGCGCTGCTCCAGGCTCTTCATCTCGGTCTCGGTCAGGATCTCGTTCGAGAGCGGACGCAGCGCCGGTGGGTCGGGCGCGCGCCCGGCCGCGGCGAAGGCGGGGAGGGCCCGGTCGAGCCGGAGGATCCCCTCTGGCGAGAGGATTGCCGCGCGCTCCATCACGTTTTGGAGCTCGCGGACGTTGCCCGGCCACGCGTATGCCATCAACGTGGATTCGTCGGCCGAGGACAATGTCAGGTCCGGCCGCCCGAGACCCCCCGCATACTTGGCTAGAAAGTGCTCAGCCAACGGTCTGATGTCCTCCGGTCGTGCTCGGAGCGGCGGGACTTCGATCGGGAAGACGGCGAGCCGGTAGTAGAGATCTTGGCGGAACCGTCCCGCCTCGACTTCGCGATCGAGCGGTCGGTTCGACGCCGCGATCACTCGCACGTCCACGGCGCGGGTCTGGTCGTCGCCGATCCGCTCGAGCTCGCGCTCCTGGAGGACGCGCAGGAGCTTCGCCTGCAGCGCGAGCGGAATCTCGCCGACCTCGTCCAGGAAGAGCGTGCCGCCGTCGGCGAGCTCGAAGCGGCCCACCCGTTCGCGGTGCGCTCCCGTGAACGCGCCCTTGGCGTGGCCGAAGAACTCGCTCTCGAAGAGCTCGCGAGGGATGCAGGCGCAGTTGACCTTCACGAGGGGGCCATCCGCCCGCCCGCTGCGTTCGTGGATCGCCCGCGCGACGAGCTCTTTCCCGACCCCCGACTCGCCCCGGATGAGAACGGTGGCCCCGGTCGTCGCGACCGCGTCCACGTGCTCGAGAACGCGCCGGAGCGCTGCGCTCTGGCCCACGACGTCCCCGTGCTGGTGCTCGATCTCCTGGCGCAGATGGTCGCGCTCGACCTCGAGCCGCGCCGTCTGCTGCGCGAGCTCCGAGAAGGCCTGACGGCACTGGTCCTCGCGGCGCTTGGGCTCGGTGATGTCGCGCACCAGCACGGCGCGCAGACGGGCGCCCTTCCAGCGCGAGGGCGACACGGCGAGCGCCACGACGCGCTCGCGACCTTCGTCCGGGCCGTGCAGCCGCACCTCGAGGGTCTCGATCCTCGTGCACTCGCTGCGTTTCAGGGCTGCCGCGAGCTCGTCGCGCGCGTCCACCGTCGGGAGGAGCTCAGCGAGGTTGCGGCCCCGAGCGAGGCCGGGCAGAGGCCCGAGGAGCGTCGTCGCGCCTGGAGACCAGTCGAGCATCGTCCCGCGCGCGTCGGTCACGATCCACGCGTGCGGCGAGGAGCGCACCACCTGTGCGAAACGCGCGTCGTCCTCGGAGGGCGCGGTGGGTCGGTGCAGCTCCTTCGCCAGGAGGCCAGCCACGATGGCGAGCCACGAGAGCACGAGCTCCGACACGTCGCGCACGCCCGCGCCGGCGTGGAACGCGAGCAGGCCGATGGGACGGTCCGCGCCGACGAGGGGGATGACGACGGCGGTGTCCTCGGAGGATCGCATGCCGAGCCGCTCGAGGAGCGTCGGGTGCAGGGCCCTCGCGTCGAGCACGGTGCCACGGTCCGGTGGTAGTCGCGCCAGGAGCGCTTCCACCGGAGCCGCCGACAAGGGTCCCGTCGGGGCGTCGGCGAGCAGGCCGTCCTCGCACCATGCGTGGGTCAGAAGGGCCCATTTCGCTTCCTCCGGGAGGCGAACGACCGCGGCGCGCGCGAAGCCGTGCGCCTCCGCGATCGACGCCAGGCACGCGACCAAGGCGTCGTCCGAGTCGGGTGTGCGGACGAGGTGCGTGGATACCTCCTTCAGCGTCGCGTCGAGGCGCTCCCGCGCGATGAAGGCGCGGCCGAGCTCCAGCCGGTGGAGGGCGCCGGAGAGGATGTCCGACACCACCTCGAAGCGCGCCGCGAACGACGGAGTCCAGTCTCGCTCTTCGACGACGTGTTGCAGCAGGAGCGCGCCGACGACCTCGCCCCCGATGGCCAGCGGTGTGGCGGCCAGGGAGCGGACGCCCGACGCGTGGAGGGCGTGTCGTTCGGCCACCGCCTCGTCCGGGAGGCCGGACGCGCGCTCGAAGAGCAGGGTCTCGCCCCGGAGCAGTCGGCGCGTGCTCCACGAGAACGTGTCGAGCGGCACGCGCTGGAGCCGAGGGCCGAACCGGGCGACCTCCGGCGCGCACCACTCGTGGAGGCAGCTCATGGTGCGGCCACCATCCGTCAGCCGGAGCAGCAGGCAGCAATCCGCCGACTCGGCCTCCCCCACGAGCCGCGCGGCCCGTCGGAGGCCGGCGTCGAGCCGCTCCGGCGTCGCGTCGGCGAAGCTGCCGCCGAGCTCCGAAAGGAACTCTCCGATCCGGAGTTGCGGCGCTGTAAACGTATCCGTCGACCCTCGAGGTCGCTCGGGGGCCGATGGGCTCGCGATGTGTTCCGTCGGCTGCGGGCCACCGCGAGCCCAAGGCTCGCCCGCCACCGTGTGCCGGTACTTCTTCAACGGGGCCGTGCGTGCGAGATGCTTGCGATCTAAGCGAGATGCTACGGGAAACACAAGAGATGTCTGCGGAAAACCCAATGGTCGCCACGTGGCGGACCTGCGCACCCGACGCTCGAGCCAGGGCGCTGCTGCCCGTGGAGAGTGCCTCGGGACGACCGTACCGAACGGGGATCGGGGCGCGGATGGTTCCGGCGCTCGCGCCGCGTCCGTCTCCGCGCCGTGCGGTGTGCGGTCGACGATCCCACGCGGCCGGCCGGCCGACTTCGAGGAGACACGGCGCCGAGCTCTCGGCTCAGCAGCTCTCGGCGGGGACCAGCACGGTGACGGCGGGGCCGTAGCCGACGCCGAGGCGGAGCGGCACGAGGTAGCCCGTGCGCGGGACGAGGTTGCAGTTGATGTGGGTCGGCGCCGGCGGGAAGACGATGTACTCCAGACCGTCGGTGCTCAGGCCGCTGCCGTGGATGACGACGTTCGTGTCGCCGAGCGCGGCGAGGCCGGCCGCCGTCTCGTAGATGCTCTTGATGGCGTCCCACACGGCCTTGGCGGCCTGCAGCCAGTGCCTCGCTTCGAACGCGCCGTCGACGCCGCCGAGGATGCCCTCCACCGAGAGGAGGAAGTCCGGCGCGTTGGGCGGGATGAGGATCACGACGTTGTTGTTCGGGTCGGCGGTGTCGACGTTCGACGCGTCGACGGTGAAGTCGAGGCCCGGGGAGAGCGCGCCCGCGCCGTGGCCGAACACGGTGGTGATGGTCGGGCCGTCGAGCGAGGGCGGGAAGGTCTCCTCGATGAGGCCGCGCAGGGCGAGCTGAATGCCCATGCTCACGGTGGCGCGCATGAGAATCCTTCAGCATGCCGGTGTAGGTGGGGACCGTGGACAGGGCCGACTGGATGGCCATCGACATGAGCGCGCCGGTGAAGGTGAGGACGGTGCCGCCCGAGGCCGGCACGTCGGCCGTCGCCAGCGCCTGCGCGAAGTAGTCGGCCTCGGCGCGTTGGGTGGCCGGCAGCTCGGTGGACGCGATGCGGTCGAAGATCGGTTGGGCTTCGAGCACGGCGATGGGGCTGGGCTCCAGCGCGCTCAGGCCGGAACGGGCGCGGGCCAAGCGATCTGCCGCTGCGGCGTGCGCGGCGCGATCGGCGTCGGTCACGGTGTCGAGCGGAAGGCCCTCGACGGTGGCGCGGAGCGCCGCCAGCGCGTCGGCGACCTCGGTCACGGCGGCGGCGTAGGAGGCGTCGTCCGGCGCAGCCGCGATGCCGGCGGCGCGCGCGTCGTCCGCGCTCGGCCAGCCATTCGGGAAGGGAACCAGCCAGGTCACGTCGGCATAGCGGGTGAGGACGATCCCGTCGCGGACCGCGCCCAGCGCGTCGGCCATGGAGCGCACGGTGGGCTGGTCGCCCAACCGGCCGGCGGCGAGCGCGCCGTCGAGGGCGCTGCCCGCGCGGGCCGCCCGCTCGGCGAGCCGAATCACGTCGCGGTCGACGCCCTCGTAGGCCACCACGACCTCGCGCGTGCCCTCGAGCCCGAGCGAGGCGGAGGCACACCGCACGTGGTGCACGCCCCGCTCGGCGAAGGTGTAGGCGCCAGCGGTCTCGGTGACTCCGTCTCCGTCGACCGTGACGACGAGGTCGCCCGGGTCCGCCATGGGCAGCCCGGTGTCGAAGCGCGCCACACAGGAGACGTGGAGCTCGGTGATGACCTCGTTGTCCCGTTCGACGAGCGGGTGGTCGAGGACCACCTCGACGTAGGGGCCCGTCGGCCCACCCGCGTCGGTCGTCATGCTTGCGTCGACCGTGGCGCCCGCATCGTGGGGCGCGGACGCCGCGTCGCGCGCGCTCCCCGCGTCCAGCTCGCCAGCGTCCAGCTCGCTAGCGTCGAGGCCGTTCGCGGCGTCATGCGCGCCTCCGTCCGGTGTCTCCGCCGACTGCCCGCAGCCGGCCATCATGATCGCCGCGAGCAGCGCGCCCCTCGTCCCGCATCTGGTCACGCCCCGAGGATGCCATCCCGATGGCGTCTTGGAAAAACCTCTGGTCGGACGGGAGGGCGGGCGAGCCGCGTGCTCACTATACTTCGAGGGCGGTCGCGCGCGTCGTCGGCCGAGACTCGGTCGACATGTCGGCGCTCATCTACTACGCGATCCCGGCGTTTCTGGTCACGGTGGCGCTCGAAGCGTCGTGGATCGGCCGGGCGCGCCGCGCGGGCCGGGCGCTGCGCGGGCATCGCGGCGCGGACACGTGGGCCAGCCTCGCGATGGGCGTCGGGAACGTGCTGATCGCGGCGGTGGTGAAGGTGGGCGTGGTCGGGCTGTGGGCGCTCCTCTACCGCTTCCGCCTCTTCGACCTGCCGACCGACGCCTGGTGGTCGTGGGCCCTGCTCTTCGTCGGGGAGGACTTCTGTTACTACTGGTTCCACCGCGCGAGCCACGAGGTGCGCGCGCTCTGGGCTGCGCACGTCAATCACCATTCGAGCACGTATTACCATCTGTCGACGGCGCTCCGGCAGTCGTGGACGACGCCCTTCACCAGCATCCCGTTCTGGCTGCCGCTCCCGCTTCTCGGCTTCCATCCGGCGATGATCCTCACCCAGCAGGCGATCTCGCTCCTCTATCAGTATTGGCTGCACACGGAGCTGATCGGAACGCTCGGCCCCTTGGAGTGGATCTTCAACACGCCCTCGCATCACCGGGTGCACCACGGCCGCAACGCGCGCTATCTCGACCGCAACCACGGCGGGATCCTCATCGTGTGGGATCGTCTCTTCGGGACGTTCGAGCCGGAGACCGAGGCGCCCGACTACGGCCTCACCAAGAACCTCGAGACGTTTCATCCGGTCCGGATCGCCTTCCACGAGTGGATCGCCATCGCGAAGGACGTGGCGCGTGCTCGTTCGCTGCGGAGCGCGCTCGGCTACGTCTTCGGGCCGCCGGGCTGGGCGCCGGACGGGAAGGGCGAGACGGCGAAGGTTCTGCGCGCCCGCGCCGCGCTCGACGGAGACTGAAGCGGCGCGTGAGTTTCGACGCGGGTCGCGTCTAGCGAGGACGTCGCCAGCACGCATTCCAGCAGCACACCGCGACCCGGGTGGAGATCTTCAGCGGACCATCGGGTTCGAAAACTCGATCGGCAGCCGGATCCGCACCAGGTCGAGCTCGGGGGCGAGGTCGTCGGGCAGCGGGGCGAAGGGAGTGGCGGCTTCGATGGCGGCCAAGGCGGCGTGGTCGAGGTCGTCGAAGCCGCTCGAGCGGACCAGCCGAGGGGCGCCCCGCAGCGTTCCGTCGCGGCGCACCACCACCGTGAAGATGGTGGTCCCCTGATCCATGGCCAGGGCGCGCGCCTGCGGGAAGCGGACGGCGTCCTGGACGCGCCGTCGCTGGGCCAGGAACCAGCGGCGGTAGCGCCCGTCGCGGGTGTCGAGGGCGTCGTACGGTCCATTGCCCGGTCCGTAGGTCGCCGAGCGTCCGCCTTCGCGCCGGCCGCCACCGGAGCCGGGCGTACCGCCTCCGCCGACGCCGCCTCGGCCATCGCCGGCGCGAGGCGCGGTCCGCGCGGTGGCCTCGACCCACGACTGCATCATGCTCCGCGCCAGGACCTCGGCGTCGTCCTCGTCGCGCACCCGCGGGTCGCGCTCCTCCGCTTGCGTGGCCGCCGGACCTTCGTCCACCGGCGGCCGGCCGTGAGCCACCCGCGCCGCCTCCGCGTGGCGGGATCCGGCGCCCGCGAGGATGCCGCGGCCGGGGCTCGCTTCCGCTCCCGACTGTGGGTCGCTCGCGGCCGAGGCGCGACGCGCGTTGCTGGGCGCCTGCCGGCCCGTGCCCGCGCCCCGCGGATCGAGTGCGGCGACGCCGGACTGCTCCGGCGCGGGCTGTGCTCCCTCCACGCTCGCTTCGGGGGCCACCCGCGCGCCGAGGGCGCTGTCGCGCGCGCTGACCGGTCGGCGCTCCGCGTGCTGCCCCGGACCGGAGGCCAAGAACGCGTCGTCGTTCGGGTGCGGCGTGGCGCGGCGCCGCTCCCGGGTGGCGCGGTCCGAGGCGGTGCGGATGCGCTGCGTCTGGGCGGCCGCCAGGTTGTTGAGTGGCGAGTCGAAGAGGAGGATTCCGTCCGCGCGCTGCAGGAGCCGGATGCCCTCCGCCGCCCCGCTCACGTCGCCGCCTTGGCCGCGGTCGCGGGCGTCGATGTTCTGGGCGACCCGCGAACCGCCGGGGACGGCGCGGTCGGCGTCGGCCGGCGCTCGGCCTCGCTTCGCCGCGCTGGTCTCGCCGGTCGGTCCTGCCGCCTCGATCGCGACCAGGTGGGGCTCGGCGACGGCTTCCCGTGCCAGCGCCGACGGCTCCTGGAGCCCCACCAGGAAGAGCGCCACCGTCGCGTGGATGACCATCGACGCGACGGCTCCGACCACGAGAGCGCGGCGGCGCAGCATTCGACCAATGTACGGTCGCCGGGACGCCCTCGCCAAAGCCTGAGCGGCACCGAGCGGGCTCGGCGGGCGCGCGCGCGATGACCGCGGCGGAAGCTCGAGCGGCTCAGGCCGACTCGTGGCTGGGCTCGGGCTCGTCGGTCGCCGGCCCTTCGCCCGGCGCGGGGTCGAGCTCCGGCTCCTGGGGCCAGCGCGCATCCTCTGCGATGACCGCCTCCGGCCGGGCGTACACCCGCCAGAGGACGCCCAGCCCGGCCAGGAGCAGCGCGACGGCCGCGTAGTGCCCCGGCGTCAGCCCCCAGAAGCGCGGATTGGCCTCAGGCACATCCGTCGCGCGCAGGAAATCGAGGCCGAAGCGGACCGGCGCGTAGAGGATTGGCAGGAGCCCGAGGAAGAGCCCGCGTCGCCGGGGCTTCCGGCCGAGCGCGAAGAAGAGCGCGGCCACGCCGATGCTGAAGAGGGCCTCGTAGAGCCCGAGATCGTGCCGGGTCTGCCAGGGCGGGAGCATGCCCGGGATGTGATAGTCGGCGACCGCGAGCGGGAAGTCCGTGACCCGACCCGGGTGGTCGTGGGCCAGAAAGCAGCCCAGCCGCCCGAACGTCCAGCCGAAGGGGAACGAGTAGGCGATCGGATCGGTGAGGGCCACCACCGAGTAGCCCCGGCGCCACTTCCAGATCACCGCGCCCACCACGGCGCCGACGAAGCCGCCGAAGGACGAGAGCCCGTTCCACAGCTCGAGGACGAACCAGGGTCGCGCGACCACCACGTCCCAGTGGTAGAAGACCGAGTCGAGCATGTGCCCGAGCACGAACCCGCCGATGAGCACGTAGCCCATCAGCTCGCCCATGATGCTCGGGTGGATCCCCTCTTTGCGCGCTCGGCGATCGGCGACCAGCGAGCCGAGCAGCACCCCCAACGCCACCATCATCCCGAAGGGCTGGACGTACACGCCGTCGGGCAGCCACGAAACGTCCGGCAGCGGCAGGACCCGGATGGGCTCCGGCCGGAACCAGGGGATGGTGAGGAGGGCGCCCACGCTTGGAGGTTCCTAGCGCGTGCGGCCGGCCGTCGCTACAGCCGTCCGATTACAGGCAGCCGCCCGGGCCCCAGTCGGTGCGGATGTGGCGGTCCGAGCTGGCGCTCAGCCCCTCCATGTCGGTGACGGTGGCGTGGAGCGTGAGATCCTCGCCGATGGCTTGGTCCGGTTCGGGCACCACCAGCGTCAGCCCCGTGACCTGGTCGTAGACCTGCCCGTCCACCGGCTGCAGGCTCACGCGCACGGTGAAGGTCTGCGACACCTGCAGCCCGTCGGAATCGCGGGTCAGCGAGAGATCGAGGACCGTGCCGCGCGGGTTCATGCCCCAGGCCCGGATGGCGGTCCAGATGTGCTGCGCGCCCTGGCAGCCGTGTACGAGATCGAGCGTCGCCCCGTCCTGGAACGCCCGGAACGTGTCGGCGCCGTTGCCCACCTCGATGCGCGCGGTGCTCGAGCTCACCTCGGCGTCGGCGTCGGTCGCGCCATCCGTCGGACCCGTCCCCGCGCCGCCGCAGGCGGTCAGGACGACGATCAAGGCGAACGGGCACGAACGGAGCAACATCGGGACCTCGTGCCGGCCTGTGCCAGCGTCAGTGAACGTCGCGCATGATCTGCAGCATCCGTTCCGCTTCCACGAAGCTGGTCACACGGGCCGTCTCCTCGCCCTGGCTGTCGTGCATGACCACCAGCGGCAGGCCGCGCTGGTGGTAGCCGGCGAGGAGCTGGTTGCCGTGCTCGAGGTCCTGACCGGGGCTCAGATCGATGTGCACGGGCACGAAGCGGGTCGCCTCGGCCACGACGCGGTGGTCGCTGAAGGTGTCGCGGTCGAGCTCCTGGCAGGCGCCGCACCACGACGCGCCGAAGTCGACCAAGAGCGGCTTGCCCTGGCTCTGGGCCATCTCCCGGGCCGCGTCGTAGTCGTCCATCCAGGCGATCTCGGCGCCGGGCGGCAGCACCGGCGGCGCGTTCAGCCAGAGCGCCAACGCGATCCCGCCGGCCACGGCCATGAGGATGCCGCTCGCTTTGCGGGCCAGGACGGCCTTGCTGGCGCCGTGGAAGCTGAGGTGGACGGCGCCGATGCCGATCCCGACCACCACCAGGATGATCGCCGCCGCCAGCCACTGCCCGGTCCGCTCCACTGCGTGTCCGAGGCCGATGAAGTCCCGCGTGAACCAGAGCGCGGCGCCGATCATCACGATGCCGAAGAAGCTCTTCACCCACTCGAGCCAGCGGCCCGACTTCGGAAGCGCGATGGCGAAGGTGCCGACCAGCCAGGTCAACAGCCCCAGGCCCAGCGAGTAGCTGAAGAGCGCCGCCGCCCCGAAGACCGCGTTGCGGGTCTGCCCGATCCAGCCGAGCAGGAAGCCGAGGATGGGGCCGGTGCAGGGCGCCGCGATCAGCCCGCCGACCAGTCCCAGCACGAACGCGCCCTTGGGGCCCAGGCCCCCCATCTGAGCGAGGCGGTTCTGCAGCGCCGGCGGCAGGCTCAGCTCGAACGCGCCGAACATGGATACCGCCATGGCCACGAAGAAGACGGCGAGCGGGAAGACCACCCACGGGGAGGCGAGAGCGGAGCCGAAGACCTGGCTGCTCAACCCCGCCACCAGCCCGAGCGGCGTGAAGAGCGCGCACATCCCGAGCACGTACATCGTCGACAGCCCGGCGGCGTGCACCTTCGACTTGGCCTCGCTGGCGCCGAAGACGCTCACCGTCACGGCGATCATCGGGTAGACGCAGGGGGTGAGCGAGGTCAGCAGCCCGGCGACGAACATGATGCCGAGGGCGAGGGCCCAGCTCTCGGACGTCAGCGCGGCTTCGAAGGAGGACGAAAAATCCGTCAGTCCGTCGGCGTGCGCGGTGGCCGTCGTGGCGATGACGACGCCCGCGAGGAGGACGGCGACCGTCGCGGCGCGGTGTTCACGGTGCCTCATGTCGCGGCAACTATAGCGCGCCGGGCGCGTGCGTCTGCCCCCGAGCCGTCCCGCGGGCCCCGCGAGAGGGCTTGGGGGGCTCGACCCCCATCTCCCGGGCCGCGTCGGGGGTAGCGGACCCCCAAGATCGAGGTGCTCGGCTCGTATCGAGTCGGATCCGTTGGGGAAGCCGCCTTGGTCCGAAGGCTGCACGGCGTTCCCGCACGGAGAACCCGTGGTGGAGGCGGCAATGAAAGAGGGAAGTGGAATGGCAAGGCTCACGGTGACGTGTTTGGCGTCGCTGGTGGCCTTCGCCGCGACCGGCTGCGGAGGCGGCGGAGGGACGGGTGACAGCGTCCTCCCCGGGGTGGAGGCGCTCGTCTTCGTCCAGCGCGCCTACCAGGGCCAGAGCGGCGACAACGTGTCCGGAGGGAACGGTCAGACGATCGACTACCTCCGCTATCAACCGGGCGGCGGCGTGTTCGTGCTCTCGCCGCCTACGCCGGACGGGACGCTGACGAACCTGACCGAGACGTTCGACCAGGTGGACATCAACGGCTCCGACGTGAGCTTCGACGGCCAGAAGGTCGTCTTCTCGATGCGGCACGCCGGCGACGACAAGTACCACCTCTTCCTCGCGAACGTGGACGGGACGGGCGACGTCCGGCAGCTCACCTTCGGCGACTACCACGACGTGAAGCCCATCTTCATTCCGGGCGACCGCATCGCGTTCGTGACGAACGAGCCCTACACGCAGATGGGCACCCGCGCCGACGAGTACGAGCACAGCCGCGTCGTCACGCAGATGGCCACCATCAGCGTCCAGACGGGTGACGCCGACCGCAGGGTCTGCTCGCAGAACCTCTCGCACTCGGCCGCGCCCTTCCTGATGAGCGACGGCACGATTGGCTTCTCGCGCTGGGAGCACCTCGGCCCCGTCAACGACGTGAAGCTCTTCCACATGAACCCGGACTGCACGAACATCCAGGCGGTCGCGGGCCAGTTCAACAAGAACTTCAACAGCCTCATCCAGGCGCAAGAGGTCGAGCCGGGCCGCTTCGTCAGCGTGGCCACCAGCCGCCGCGGCACCATCCAGGCAGGCGCGCTGATGTACGTCGACGCGCGCTCCCGGACCTCGACCGACCCGCGGCTCCAGATCGACGTCCAGCAGGCGACCTTCACCTCGCTGACGCCGGCCGTGCCGCTCGACGAGTCCTCGCCGCCCAGCGGCGTGGGCCGCTACCGCAACCCGCGGGCGCTCGGCGACGGCCGTTACATCGTGTCGTGGGCCGACGGCGACGTGAACGACCGCAACGAGATCGCGGCCACCGCGCCCGACTTCGGCGTCTACCTCTTCGATCCGAACGCCGACGATCCGACGCAGCAGCGCACGCTGATCTTCGACCGCCCGGGCTTCTGGGACCTCTACGCCATGCCGGCGGCGCCTCGCGACGAGCCCCCGGTCATCGCGGCGGTCGTGCAGAACCCGGATCCCTCGCAGCCGGCCATCATCGGCTCGATCGACATCACCCAGACCTCGCTGAACGAGCACGTCGACGGCGCGCAGTTCTCCGGCACGCCGCTGAACGAGGCGCTCGGCGACGCGGTCAAGGTCCGCATCATCGAGGGCTTCTCGGCCGAGATCGGCTCGGTCGGTCAGTTCGGCCTCACCATGCACGACGGCGCGGCCATCATGGGCGAGACGCCGGTCTACGCGGACGGCTCGTGGCGCGCGGCGCTGCCGCCCTACCTGCCCTACCACTTGCAGCCGATCGACCGCTACGGCATGTCGATCCGGAACCAGCTCCTCTGGATCCAGGCGATGCCCGGCGAGACCCGCAACTGCGGTGGCTGCCACGCGTCGCGCTCGGAGACGGTGCAGCCGCGGATGGGCCCGACGACGCTCGCGCAGCAGGTCGGCCCGGACATGGACACCTTCAAGACCATCCCGGAGCGCATCGAGCTGCCCTGGTACGGCGCGGCCAGCCGCGAGAACATCCAGGACGTCCTCGACCGCAACTGTGTGAGCTGCCACGACGGAGGAGCCAGCGACCCCTACGCCGGCCGCTCCTACACGGTCAACGTGACCACGATGGACGGCCAGATGCTGACCTACCAGATCCCCTATCTGAACCTCAGCGACACGCCGACCGAGACCTACTACGAGCGAGAGACGGTGACCTATCCGGCCTCGTACGTCTCGCTGCTCTACCCGTCGTCGATGATGGGTGACGCCATGGCCACCGGCGACGTCCCGCCGGAGTGGATCATCCCCGGTTTCGCCCGTCGCAGCCGGATGGTCGAGGTCATGAACATGACCGCCGAGGGTGACGACTCCGACATCGCATTCGCCTCCGGGCCGATGCACCCGGAGGATCAGGGCGTGACCGTCAGCCGCGAGGATCGCCTCACGCTGATCCGCGCCGCCGACCTCGGTGGTCAGTACTACACACGCTGGAACGTCGAAGGCGGCTACGACTACTCGTCTGCGGGGGCACCGTGAGCGCGCGGAAGTCGGGAGGCGTCATGCAGCGCCATGTCATGAACCAGCGCCGGATGGAGAAGGGTGTCATGAAGCACATCGCAACCGTGGTCTGCCCGGCCGCTCTCTTGCTCCTCGCCGCCCCGGCGTGGGCGCAGGACGGCAACGACTCGGCGCGGGGCTACTCGCACGAAGGGGAGCTCAGCCCTGGAACGCAGGCGCCGAGCCAGGACGCGCTGATGGCGGTCATCCAGAGCGGATCGCCCGAGCGCATGTTCGCGATGCTCGAGTACGGCGAGCGCGTGGAGTGTCACACCTGCGTGCCGCTGGTCGAGCGTCAGCTCCTCGAGAACGACGACTCGCGGGTGCGTGAGATCTCGGCCTGGTGGCTGCGGCGGCGCACCTTCGGGTTCGCGGCGGTCTTCCACGAGGTGCGGACGGTTCTCGCGTCCGACTCGGATCCGGTTCGCCGGGCTCGAGCGGCCGAGGCGCTGGGCGAGTTCATGGACCCGCACGGCGTGACCTACCTGGTCGACGCGCTGAGCGACTCGGACGCCAGCGTCCGGCAGGCGGTCGTCCACGGGCTCGGCCGGATCAACGCACCGGCAGCGGTCGCGGGCATCGTGCAGGCGTTCGGAGACTCCGACGCCAGCGTGCGAGAGGCCGCGGTGCAGCAGGTGCTCTACGTGAACTTCTTCCGTGACTACGAGCCGCTGATGGGGCTGCTCGCCGACGAGTCGGGGCAGGTGCGTAGGCACTCGGCGCTGGCGCTCGGCGAGTTCGGGGTCACGGACGCGGCGCCGGCGCTCGTCGGCATGCTCAGCGGCGACTCGGACCCGATGGTCCGCCAGGCGGCCGCCTGGGCGCTCGGCCGCATCGGAAGTGGAGATGCTCGCGCGGCTCTGACCGCGCAGCGCGAGGTGGAGGCGGTTTCCATCGTGCGCGACGCCATCGACGTGGCGCTGCACATGTAGAGGAGACCGAGGGACCTCGCAGGGGACGGGCCCGTTTGGGGAGGCGCTCGGGGATTTCGGTCCCCGGGCGCTTTTTTTGTGCCGGTTGTGTGCAGCACAAATGGAACATTTCGTGGTGAAGGGGTGGGCTCAATGGTGGTTTCCCAGCTTCATCGGAGGGCGCCGAGGGTGTATGCTGCGGCCGTGGTGCGAGAGTCCCTACGATCCGCCGTGCTCCTCGTCGCTTTGGTCGCCGCTGGCTGCCAGCCTGCCGAGCCGCACTCGTATTCGTACTTCGACGCCCGGGTCGCGCCGATCCTGCAGGGATGTGCGCGGAGTCCATCCGGGGGAGGGTGTCACCTCCCCAAAGCGAACGGCACCTCGCTCGGGAACCTCGACGTCTCGAGCTACGACTCGCTGATGCGCCGGGACGACGTGCTGCCCGCGTACGGCCCGTACTCGGTCGGCCTGCTCCTGCTCAAGACGGGTGCGCCGATCGACGTGGAGGTCGAGACCTTCGATCCGGATCCGGCCAACCATTTCGTCACGGTCACCACCGACATCCGGCACAACAACGGGCAGACCATCGATCTCGGCTCGCAGGGCTACGCCCAGCTGAAGCAGTGGATCGAGGCGGGCTACCCGCGCAACGGCGTCCCGGACGAGACCACGCAGCAGAGCCTCGGTGAGTGCCGCCACGGCGTGGGCGATGGGCCGGGCTGGGATCCTGGCTTCGCCGACCGCTACCCCGACGCCTATCAGAGCTTCGTGGACACGGTGCAGCCGGTGTTCCGCCGCCGCTGCGACGGCTCGCAGTGCCACGGGACGCCGGTGGCCGACTTCTACCTGAGCTGCGGCGACAACGACGACGAGAAGCGCTGGAACTTCTGGGTGTCGGTGCAGCACCTCACCTCGCCCGCGTCGACGTCGGAGCTCCTGCGCCGGCCGCTGACGACCTTCCGTGGCGGCGTCTTCCACGAGGGCGGTAACGTCTTCGGGTCCACCGACGACCCGGACTACGACGCGCTGCGTGCGTGGTCGGAAGCCCTGGTGATGAACCACCCGGACGCCATCGCGCCGCCGACGGGCATCAGCGACGGCCTGCGGTTTTTCGCCAACCGCGTGCAGCCGACCTTGGTCCGCAAAGGCTGCATGTTCCTGAACTGCCACAGCCCCTCGATGTTTCACGACCTGCGGCTGCGCGGTGGCGCCGAGGGCGTGTTCTCGCGGATCGCGACCCAGCACAACTACGAGCTGAGCCGCCTGCTGCTGGCGCTGGACTCGCCGGATCCCAACGAGAGCCGCATCATCGGGAAGAATCTCTTTCCGCCGGAGCAGCTCCCGGGCTCGCCGGGCATCTTCCACCGCGGCGGCTCGCTCTTCGAGGAGTTCGGCTCGGCCGGCGGCGCGCCCAACAACGCCACGCCCGACGATTGCGCCAGCTTCGACGCGGACAACGGCGACCTCAACGAGGTGCCCGGCTACTGCATCCTGGTTCGCTGGCACGAGATCGAGCGGCAGGAGGCCATCGCGTCCGGCGAGATCTTCGACGACACGGGGGTCGTCCGCTCGGTGGTGTGGATCAGCCGGCCCACCGGGGTCGGCGAGCCGCGCGACTTCGACACCTACCGGCCGGGCGCCGATCTGGTGATGGCGCCGGCGACCTACGACGCGACCACCGGAGACCTCTCGCTCGGCGCATCGTCCAGCGTGCTCGGCGGCTGCGGGTTGAGCTCGGCCATGGCGGACCTGCGCGGCACGGCGGTGAGCTGGGACGGAACGCGCATCGCGTTCGCCGCTCGCTCGAGCGCGAGCGCGCCGCTCCGGCTCTACTGGATGCAGAGCGACGGGACCGGCTGTGAGCTCATCCCCGGCATCGCGCCGGCGATGGACCAGCAGGACGGGATCCTCGAGCACGACTTCGATCCCGCGTTCGCGCCCGACGGTCGCATCGTCTTCGCGTCGAGCCGCGGCAACCTCGACGAGAACATCCTCGGCCGGGCGGGCCCGACGCTCACGCCCGCCGCGCTGCAGCCGAACGCGAACCTCTACATCTACGATCCCAGCTCGAGCGAGGTGCGCCAGATGACGTACCTCCTCAACCAGGAGATCCAGCCCTCGTTCATGACCGACGGCCGGCTCATCTTCACCTCGGAGAAGCGCGAGCCCGACTTCCACCAGCTCGCAGGACGCCGGCAGAACCTCGACGGGGCCGACTACCACCCGCTCTTCGCGCAGCGCGACAGCGTCGGCTACCACTCCGCCACCGAGATCGTGGAGCTCTTCAACCGCGACTTGGCCATCGTGGCAGCGCCCGTCGACGCGGCGGACGGGGCGGGGGCGATCGTCATCGCCAACCGCTCCATCGGCCCCGACCAGGACGACCGCGATCCGCACGATCGCTTCTACATTCACTCCCAGCGCTTCCCGGTGCAGAGCGCGTTCGACGGAGGCGCGGGCGCCTATCGCTCGCCGGCGGCGCTGCCGAGCGGTCGGATCCTGCTCTCCTGCGATCAGACGGCGCGCGACCTGACCAGCGGTGGGTACGACTTCCAGATCTGCGAGCTCGACCCGCACACCGGGCGGGTGCGCGTGCTCGGCGGCGCCTCTGGTATGGCGGACATCGAGCCGGTGCCGGTGCTGGCCCGTGCGGCGCGGTCGATCTTCCAGTCGCGCATCGACGAGCCCAACGCGGACACGCACGTCGACGGTAGCGCCACCGACGCGCAGATCGACGTGCTCGACTTCGACGTGCTGGCGACGCTCCTCTTCTCGAACACGCGCATCGGCCGGCCGCTCGACCGCGACATCGGCGGCTTCGACGTCTTCGCCGAGCTGCCGCCGCCGGCGGGGACCAGCAGCTTCGGCGAGTTGGGCGGCGACGTGGTCAGCGACGACTTCGGTCAGGTCTACGTGCACCGCAACAACCTCGGGCACGTGCCGCTGAACGCCGACGGCTCGGCCAGCTTCCGCATCGTGGGCGGGCTGCCGATCGTGCTGCAGGTCACCGGCCACGACGGTCAGCCGCTGAGCTTCGCGGACGGGGCGCCCTTCAGCGGCGTGATGACCCAGCGCGAGGAGATGCAGTTCTATCCCGGCGAGCGGGCGCGCCAGTCGTTCCGCCGCGTGCTCTTCAACCCGCTCTGTGGTGGCTGCCACGGCTCGCTGAGCGGGCGGGAGCTCGACAATGCGGCCGACGTCGACATCCTCACCCACGCCTCCGAGGTCATGACTCAGGGGCAAGACCCGATTGATCTGCGCTGAGTCGCGCCACGTCGCGCGCGTGGAAGCTGACGCACGCGCAGCAGTGGAACACGCCGGGCACGCGCTGTTGGAGCGCTTTCGTCACCGGCGCCGACCGGACCCTCAGGTCAAATCGGCGAGCTCGGACGTGACCCCTTCGTAGAGGGTGTCGACCAGATCCGCGAAGTGCTGGTTGACGGCGCGTCGCTTGATCTTGCCCGTCGGAGTCAGCTCGCCGCGCTCGAGGCTGAGATCGCGGTCGAGGATCTCGAAGCGCTTCACCGACTCGAAGCTGGCCAGCTTCTGGTTGACCTCGTGGACCTCGGCGCCGATCAGCGTGCGCACCTTGGGGTGGCGGGCGAGGGCGCCGAGATCGCTGCCGAGGGCGTTCTCTTCGGCCCAGCGCCGGATGGCGGACGCGTCGACCACCAGGAGCGCGACCGGGAACTTGCGGCGGTCGCCGAGCACGATGGCCCGCTCGATGAAGGGGCTCTGGATGAGCCGCTGCTCGACCCGCTGCGGCGCCACGTTCTTGCCGCCCGCCGTGACGATGATGTCCTTCTGGCGGTCGGTGATGGTCAAGAATCCGTCTTCGTCCAACACCCCGACGTCACCGGTGCGGAACCAGCCGTCCTCCGCGAACGCTTCGCGATTCGCGTCGTCCCGCTGCCAGTAGCCGCGCGTGATGCTGCGACCGCGGAGCAGGATCTCGCCACCCTCGCCGATCTTCACCTCCACGTTCGGCAGCGGCAGCCCCACGGTGCCGAAGCGGTAACGATGCGGCAGGTTCAGCGTGCTCGCGCCGGTCGACTCGGTCAGCCCGTAGCCCTCCAGGATCAAGAGATCGAGAGCGTGGAAGAACTCCGCGGTGTCCTCCGAAAGCGGCGCCGCCCCGCTGATCATGAAACGGATCCGCCCGCCGAGGCGCTGCTTCACGCGGGAGAACACCAGGCGCTCGGCGGTGCGATGCGACACCGCCAGCACCGCGCCCGGCTCGCCGCCCCGACGCCTCTGCTCGCTCACCTGCCGGCCGATGCCCATCGCCCAGTCGAAGACGCGCTGCTGCATGTCGTTTCCGCGGCGGCCGATGTCGACGATGGCCTCCTGGATCTTCTCGTACACGCGCGGCACGCCGACCAGGAAGGTCGGTCGCACTTCGGCGCAGTCGTCGGCTGCCTGCTCCATGCTGGCGGCGAAGGACGTGACGTAGCCCACGCGCAGCTGAAGCATCACCGTGAGCTTGGCCACGATGTGCGCGAGCGGCAGGAAGAGGAGCTGCTCGTCGCTCACGCCGACGGGCATCAGGTCGCGCAGCGCGTCGCTCTCGAACACGAAGTTGTCGTGCGTGAGCTGCACCCCCTTGGGCTCGCCGCTCGTGCCCGAGGTGTAGTAGAGGGCGGCGAGGGACTCGGGGGTGACCCCGGCCGCGCGCGCGGTGAGCTCGTCCGGGTGCTCGCTGATGCGGGCGCGACCGAGCTCGAGCGCTTCTTCGAAGGTGTGGACGGGGAAGCCGCGCTCGGGCGGGACGATGTCGGTGACGCGGACGTCGAGCCGTCCGGCCTCGTCCGGTCGCTCCAGCCGGCTGACCCGCTCGATGACGATGGCACGCTCGAGCGCCGGCAGCGGTCCGGTGTCCGGGTGGAGCGCCTTCGCGAGCTGCACGGGATCTTCGGCGATGAGCACGCGCGCGCCGCTGTCCCGCAGGATCTCGCCGACCATGTCCGACAGGAGCGTCGGGTAGATCGGCACGGTGGCGGCGCCGGCGTGGAGGATGCCGAGATCCGCCTCCACCCAGCGGATGCGGGTGTGGCTGAGGATGGCGATGCGGTCACCGGGCGCGATGCCGAAGCCGATCAGCGCCGAGGCGAGCTCGCTCGCGCTCTCCTGCCACTCCCGCCAGCTCCGGCGGCGCCAGATGCCGCCCGAACGGTATCGCAGCGCGGTGCGGCGCGGGCTGCGCTCGACCTGCTCCGAGAAGATGCTGAGCAGCGTCTCGCTCACCCGCGCGCCTCTCTCCGCGTGGACTTCGCGCCGAATCGCGGCTGCGGCCGGTCTGGCACTGCCAGGACGGGCTTGCTCCGTTCTGCCAGCGCCATCCGCGCCCTCGCGACGCGATTCACGCGAAATCCACGCTCAGAATGCGACCTGAACGCCGCCGGTGATGTCGGTGACGAACATGAAGCTCGGCACCATGAAGAGGAAGTCGACCTCGGCCATCAATCCGAAGTTGCGCGAGAAGCGGTACGCGAGCGTCGAGCCGACGCTGATGTTGCCGTAGCCGCTGATGATGTAGGGGGCGTTCGGGCCGTTGCCCGGCGGCTGGAGCTGGACCTGGCCGCCGCCGCCGCCCGCGTGGACGGCGACGTCGAGCCCTGTCGCGGATGGTTCGGTGACGCGTAATTGGATTCGCGCGCCGACCACGCCGAAGGAGAACGCGCCTTGGCCGGAGAAGGGTTGGAATCGCCCGTACACCGCGACGCCGAGGAAGGGTAAGAAGTAGTAGCCGGCGGCGAAACGGATGGCGAAGGTAGGCACCATGCCCTGCCTGACCGACCTTCACGCAGTAGTAGCCGCTCCCTGCGTTGCACTCGCCCGTTCCGCCGTCCACGAACGCAGCGCGGTTGTTGACCGTGGTGCAGCCTGCGACGCCGTTCATGACGTCTTGGGCGGTACACGGATAGCTGTCGGCCAGCATCCCTGGGGTGGCGTAGCCGAGGCCCAGCGTGAGGCCGAGGTCGAGGAAGAAGCTCGGCGCGTCGCTGCTGCTGCTGCCGCCGCCGACGCTGTTGGAGGCGCCGTCGTCGGCGATGCAGAGGTCGTCGCGGCAGACGAGGCCCGAGCCGCAGTCGCCATCGACGCGGCAGGTGCTGCCCATTCCGCTGCCGCCGGAGCTCGCGGCGCAGCCGTCCATGCCGGGCGGGCACTCCTCGTCGCGGCACTGCTCGGGCGGCGCACGACCCGGGAGCGCCGGCGCGGGCTGGGTGCGCGAGCCCACGATCGGCACGCTGACCGGCGAGGTCTGGGTGCCCGCGAACCCGAGGGGGCTGCCGTCGCCGCCGAACGCGACGATGTAGTACTCGACCGCCGGCTGGAAGACGTCGCTGCAGGGGATCTCGTAGCCGTAGCCGCCCGCCACGTGCTGCATCTCGACGCGGCGGAACTCCCGCATCCCATGGCCGCGATAGAAGAGGTAGACGTGCGCGGGGTTGCCGGGCGCCTCGATGTAGACGGGCACCGCCGTCTGGGCGAGCTGCTCGGGGACGGGCTGGTGCGGGAGGTTTCCGCCGGTGCCGCCGCTCGAGGTGCCGCCGGACATGGGGGTACCGCCGCCGGAGTTGCCCCCACCGGCGTTGCCACCGCCGCCATTACCGCCGGCGCCGCCGCCGCCGCCACCACCGCCGCCGGTCCCGGCCTGCTGCTGCGCGAGCTGGAAGACGGTCTGGATCTCGGGCGTGGAGGTCAGCGGATCGAGCTGGATGCTCGGATCGGCCGTCAACGCCTGCACGAAGTACTGCAGGCCTCGGCCGTTGTCGCCGAAGCCACCGACGGCCACGACTCCCAGGTTCAGGTAGGTCCGCGCCAGCGGCGCGCCGGTCACTCCGCGTCGCTGCGCGACCTGCAGCGCCTGATCGAGGGATTGCTGCGCCTGCTCGATCTCGAGGTTCTGGTAGGAGGACATCCCCTGCCGGTTCAGATCGAGAACCTGCGAGAGCGCGCTCTGCGCCGAGGCGTGGCCGGCGCCGAGGACGCCGGCGCCGAGGATGCACACCGCCAGGCTGGCGGCGAACGAGATGGGCCTTCGGTTCATGGTTTGACTTACCCCAAGCGTATGCCCGTCAGGGGACCGCCTCTTGTTGGCGGCTCTGCTGCGCGGTGGCATCGGTGCGTACGAATTCCACGCGGCGGTTTCGGGCCCGACCCGACGCCGTGCGGTTGCTGTCGATCGGGCGGGTCTCGCCATAGCCGCGCGCCGTCATGCGCTGGGCGGCGATGCCCTGCTGAATCAGATACTGCCGGACCGCTTCGGCGCGCTCCTGCGACAGGTTCATGTTGTACTCGTCGCGGCCGCGGCTGTCGGTGTGACCCTGGACCTCGATGTTGATGTCCGGGTAGTCGCGCAGGACCTGCGCCACCGTATTGAGGATCGGGTAGGAGACCGACCGGATCACCGCGCGGTTGAACTCGAAGTAGACCGTCTGGTGGATGACGATGCCGGTCGAGGTCACCTCGACGTCCTCGTAGACGCGCGGGCAGCCCCCTTCGTCGGGCGGACCGGGCTCGTTCGGGCAGCGATCGGTGACGTCCGGGATGTTGTCGCCGTCGTTGTCGCTGTCGGGGCAGCCGTCGGCGTCCTGGAAGCCGTCGTTGTCCTCCGGCTCCATCGGGCAACGGTCCGCCGCGTCGACCAGGGTGTCGAGGTCGTTGTCCGGCTCCGGGCAACCATCGGCGTCCTGGTACTGGTCCGTGTCCTCCGGCTCGACGGGGCAAGCGTCGGTGCTGTCGGCGATGCCGTCGCCGTCCGTGTCCTGGTCCTCCGGGCAGCCGTCGGTGTCCTCGTAGGCGTCGAAGTCCTCGGGATCGTTCGGGCACTCGTCCTCGGGATCGAGGAGGCCGTCTCCGTCGGCGTCGCCCGGGGCCGGCGGCAGCTCGGGTCGCTCGATCGCCACCTCGCGGGGTGCGCAGCGCGCGGCGGGGCTGAGGCGGAACGCGGCACGGCCGTTGGGCTCGGCCAGCGCGAAGTGCGACTCGGCGCGGTCCATGTCGCCCTGCGCCATCTCGGTCTCGGCGAAGTCGAGGTTGGCCTGGGCCATGGCCAGCTCACGCGGCGCGCAGCGGTAGGCGCCGTTGCGCTCGGCCTGCTCCACCACGTCGCGCAGGCCGTCGATCCGGCCCTGGATCGTGGCCGCGCGCCCGCAACCGGCGAAGGCCAGGCCGAACGTGATCACGGCGAGGATCGCGGATCGTGCTCGCATGCGGTTCAGCGTCCCAGCTCGCGCATGCGGCGGCGTGAGATGTCCCGCGCCTTCGTGCCGTACTCGATCGCCCGGTCCGCGAAGCGCATGGCGTCCTGGTTGTTGGCCTCCGCCGCCTCTTCGCGCGCCTTGTCCAGATAGCTTCGGGCCGTGAAGTACTCGTAGGGAGCGTGCTCGGCCGCGTTCGCCTCCGCCGCCTGCTCCACCACGCTCGAGGCCGGGATCAGGTCGAACGTGTAGAGCGACGGCGTGCAGGCCCCCAGCGCGGAGAGCACGGCGAAGAGCCCGACCACGATCATCAAGCGGGTGCGGGCGGAGGGTGGACGCCCCTCGAGAAAGACCTGTGCACGACGGCCCACGAGACACCTCATCTCCGCGGAAACCGCGAGGAATTGGCGCACGCTACCAGGTTCGACGAGGTCCGGTCAATACAAGGCCGAGGGCGTCATCGACGGCCGGCCTGCCAGAGCCGTACGAGCAGGAAGACGAGCCCGAATACGGTGATCGACGCCATGGTCAGCGCACCGCTCAGCAGTGGGCCGCTCTCGAAGGGCTCGAGCCCGAACTGGCCATGGAACTGGGCGTAGCTCCCGACTTGCGAGAGGCGGTCCGTGTACGTCACGGCCAGCCCCCCGCCGGCCACGATCAGCACGCCGAGCGCGGCGCCTGCCACCACTTCGTGCTGGTTCCGAACGAGTATCGCCCCGATCACGAAGGCGAGCGCGCCGAGGCCGGCCTGCACCCCGAACCCCACCAGCGCCACGGCCGAGGGGATCTGCGACACGTCGAACGTGTAGAGAAGGAACCAGTCGCCGTGGAAGACGTAGAAGTAGACCGAGATCGGTACCACCACGAGCAGCGCGTACGAGAGGTACGCGAAGAAGCTCCGGGTGAGCGGGACCGGACGCGGGCTGGTGCGCAGCTCCTGGCGGCCGGCCAGCGCTGCGGCGAGCCCCGACACCATCGTGAACACGAGCAGGGGCGGTAGCGGCACTACACGCCTCCTGAAGGCACTGCGCTTCCCGAAGGGAACGCGGCGGGGCGCGGGGGCTCCATGATCACGGTGCGAAGATAAGCAGGGCGCTCGCGCGCGGTCAAAGCCGAGGTGACGGGCCGGCCGGGGTGGGGCAGGGCGCTCACGTGCGCACCAGCCGTGAGGTGAGGAGCTGGAAGAGGATCTTCGCAGACCTCGAAGCTTGCCATGTTCACCTGCTCGACGACCTCGCGGACGCTGCGATTTCCGTCGATCGCCTGGAGCACGTGCCGCTCGTCGGCGCTGAAGCGCGTGTCGTCCACGTGGGCGAGCGCCTCCTCGTCGCGGCGCGGGACGTCGTCGAAGTCGCGGATCTGCTCCTGGATGAGGCGCCACTCGTCGACCCGCCGCAGGCCCTCCATGAGCACGGCGCTCATCGGGAGCCCGAGCTGGGCGTCCACGGCCTCCGGCCGGCTGGCGAAGCGCAGGAAGCGGTAGCGGCCCCGGCGCCAGCGGAGCGCCTCGTAGATGAGCTCCGAGCTCTGGCGCATCAGGACCTTGGAGAGCTCGTCGGGGGAGATGTAGCCGAGCTTCACCAGATGGGTCCCGAGCAGCCCGCGCGCTGCGCCGCGGTGGCGGACGATGCGCTCCAGGTCCTCGCGGTCGATGAGTCCTTCGCGCAACAGGTATCGGCCGATGCGGAACTCCGACTCGGTCACGTGCCCGAGCGCGAGCGAGACGGTCCCGTCGCGGAGGCAGATGGCGACGGAGCGGCTGGAGCTCGAGGGCTGCTTCTCCACCTCGAGCACGCCGGTCTGTCGCTGCTGGGTCACGAGCTGCAGGATGTCGCCGAGCGGCACGTGCTCGATGCGGCCCTCGAAGGCCTGCTCCCCGTCGCGGCCGGGGACGAGCGCGCTCAGCGCGCGGACCAAGGAGAAGAGGGCCTCGGGCTCGTCCTCCGCCAGCGCCTCCGCCAGCGGTCCCGCCTCGAGGCTCGGGACCCGCGCCGCGAGGCCTTCCGCGAGCTTCTCCGCGATGGTGCGCGCCGCGGCGGCCAGCGCGTGTGGTGAGGTCTCCGGCGGTGGCTCGGAGAGCGGCGGGGGCGGCAGACTGCTGATCCGCTCCACGCTCACCGGCGGCATCGTGTCGCGACTCTCCTCGAGCTCGGCGCGGGTCAGCGCGTGGCCGGTCACAGCGAGGAGCGCTTCCGGCGAGAAGGGCTTGGTGATGGCATCGATGGCGCCGGTCTGGGCGACGAAGCCGTCGCCGATCTTGTCGGCCTTGGCGCTCATCAACACGACCGGCACCCGCTCCAGGTTCGCGATCCGCCGCATGGCCTGCACGAAGCGGAGGCCGTTCATGTGGGGCATCACGAAGTCGACCAGCGCGAGGTCGGGCACCTCCAGCTGCGCCTTGTCGAGCGCGTCGCGGCCGTCGACCGCGAGGGTGACCTCGTAGCCTGCTTGGCTCAACGTGCGGCCGACCACGCGGCGCACCGTCGCGCTGTCGTCGACCACGAGGATGCGCGGGGACATGAGGAGGCCGAGCTTACCTCACGCGGAGCCTCCCGCGCGGTCTCGAAACGTGTCGAAAGGCCCGAGCGGCCCGCCGCGACGTTCCCGCCTCGCGGGGTGTCGACGAATCGGACCGAGCGCCGCGATTCGAGACGGGCCCCGCCGCGAGGCGGCGTGAGGATTCGCGGTGATTGCACTGCGACCAGCGGCAGAGGGACGAGGGGCAGAGCGGCGGGTGGCAAAGCGGGGAGTGGCAAAGCAGCGAACGGCCGCGGAGGGGCGGGCGCTTCTTGGACGGACCTTCAGCTCGTCACGTCCGATCCCATGCGGCGGCGCAGCGCGTCGGCCTCGGGCGAGACCCAGAAGCGGGCCAAGCGACTCACGGTGGGGTGGGTCAAGAGCTCGGCGCCGGAGAGCTCGGCCAGGTCGCGCTCGGTCCGCTTGAGCACCTCCACCGCCGCCAAGAGGTCGTCCGACACCAAGAGCGCCACGCGGCACGCGCTGGCCTCGATTGCTTCGGTCACCACGGCGAAGTCCTGCTCGCCGGCCTCGACGTAGGCACGCGCCAGCTCGTCGAGCTCCTTGCGCGCCCGGCGGGGAAGCGCGCGGACCAGGCGCTTCTTGATGTCCTCCAGGATGTCCTCGCTGGTCAGCCCCGCGCCGAACCCGGGGACGGTGTGGCGCGCCCCGGCCGCGAGGACGATCTCCAGCTCCCGCGGCGTGAGCTTGTCGACCGCGTGCAGGCCGAGCGCGACGTTGGCGCCGGCGCGCGCGAGCGTGAACGCCTGGTGCGCTTCGCCGAGGTCGGCCACCGCCGCCGGGATGAGGACCGAAGGCGGCGTGCTCAGCTCGATTCCGATTCCGCGTGCCCGCGCGCGATGGAGGTAGAGGTGGATCTCGCCGGCGTCGAAGATCGCCGCCACGCGATCGGCCAGCGCGCGGATCGGCTCGGGCGAGCGGGTGCTCATCCGATCCCGGCTGGACACGCCGAAGGCCTCGAAATCGGGCGGATAGATCTTCCCCAGCCCCTGCATCAGGTGCCGCCAGAGCTGGATCAGCGCGCCGGCGCGGCGAAGCGGGTAGAGCGCCTCGAGCATCGTCGCGTCCAGGGATCCCGGCGCCGCGCGGGCCACCTGCGGGTTGCGATCGCGCACCTCCCGCAGCTCCTCGCCGTGTGCCCGATCCAGGAGCACCAGCGGTACGAGCGCCCGCCGCGCGGCTTCCTCGTCGCCGGCCGCGCGCAGGGTATGGCTGAGCTCCCGCCACAACGACGCCTGCACGACGCTCTCCCCGATGAGCGAGCGGAGCTCGGCGAGCGCCTCTTCGTAGCGGCCCGCCAGGCGCAGGGTCAGCGCCAAGGCGCGCCGGAGCTCGAAGCTCGGGTGTGCGCGGGCCGAGCGCTCGAGGAGCGACACCGCGCCGGCCGGATCGGCCAGCTCTTCGCGATGTACTCGCGCGATCTCGAGGCTGGCGCGCTCCATGGTCGCCGGATCCTCACCGCCCGCGCGCTCGAGCCAGGTCCGGAGCGCGCTCGCGTGCGCTTCCCAGTCCGCATGCGTGGCCGCCATCCGCCGGTGTCGGTCGCAGGCGGCTCCCTCCGGACCCTGGAGCGCCAGCGCTTCGCGGACCGCCTCTTTGGCGGCGTCGTCATCGCCCCCGCCCGCGTGTACGTCGGCCACGCGGAGCAGCGCTTCGGCCCGCTCGGCGGGCGACTTCGCGCCATCGACCAGGCGCTGGAGCGTGTCGGCGGCCTTGTCGAGGTCGCCGGAGCGCGCGGCGACGTCGGCGAGCCGGAGCAGCGCCTCGGGATGATCGGCCTCGAGCGAGAGCACCGCCTGCAGGCTCACCAGCGCGCGGGGCAGGTCGTCGAGGTGCTCGGCCCAGATGCGAGCGAGCGCGAGATGGGCGGCCTCCAGGACCTGCCGGTCGGAGGTCAGCGCCACGACCTTCGCCAAGAGCGAGGCCGCGTCCTGCCAACGCTCCTCGCGCAGATGCAGCTCGGCCATCCGGCGGAGGGTCGGGACGTGGTTGGGTGAGCCCTTGAGCACGCGCTCGAGCGCGGCGAGGGCACCGGGCAGGTTGTCGAGGCGGTCCGCACGCAGTCGGGCCACCTCCATCCAGAGCGCGGCCACGCGCTCGGACGAGCTCGCGCTCGACGCCGCTCGGCCGAGACGGTCGGCGGCGCGCGCTGCCTGCCCCGCGTCCACCAAGATCCGGGTCAGTCCGGCGGCGGCGTCGGCGTCGTCCGGCCAGAGCTCGAGCGCGCGCTCGTAGTCCTTCGCCGCGCCCCCCGGATCGCGCAGCTCCGCGTGCACGACCTTCGCGGCCTCCACCAGATGACGCGCCGCCACCCGCGGCTCCGGGGCCACCGCCGCCTGCCGTCGCGCCGCGTCGACCACGGCCTCCGGCTTTCCGGCGCGGGCGGCGACGCGCGCCATCCCGCGGGCGGCCGCGATGCTCTCCGCGTCGGAGTCGAGCGCGGCGCGGTACGCGTCCAGGGCGGCAGGGTCGCCGGCCGCTTCCAGCGACTCGGCGAGGCGGGTCTGATACGCGGCGGCGATCTTCGCGTCGCCGGCGGTCTTCACGAGATGACGGTCGACCTTCGCCAGGAGCGCTCGGTCGCCCTGCTCGAGCGCGATGGCCTCGAGCGCCTCCAGCGCGCCGGGGTCGTCGGGGGCCAGGCCGAGGATCGCCTCGTGGATCGGCCTGAGCTCGTCAGAGGCGCCCGCCCGGGCTTGGATTCGGGCCAGCTCGCGGAGCGCGGCGACGCGCGCACCCGGATCGTTGAGCACGCGGGCCAGAGTCCCGTACACCTTCGCCAGCGCGTCCTGCCGGGAGAGCTTTCGATAGAGCGCCTCCAGCGCGAGCCATGACTCGAGGTGCCGCGGCGCGAGCTCCAGCGCCCGCTCGTAGCAGTCGGCGGCGCGTCGCGGGTCTCCGAGCGAGCGCGCCCACAGATCTCCGGCCTGCGCGAGTCGCGCCACCGCCACCGCCGGGCTCGACGCGCTCGCGGCTTCTCGTTCCAGTTGATCCGCGAGCCGCCGCCACGAGCCCTGGGCGGCGCGCAGTCGCGCCACCGCGCTCGAGGCCGGCGGGTATCCCGGTGCCGCCGCGAGCGCGCTCTCGTAGGCCGCCGACGCCCGATCGGGTCGCTCCAGCCGCTCGAGGACCTCGCCGAGCCGGAAGGCCACCCGCGCCCGCGCCGCCGGATCGCCGAGCCCCTTCAGGGTGAGCTCGAGCACCTTCACCAGCTCGGCGTGCTCGCCGCGGTCGCTCAGCCTCCGCGCCAGCGCGCTCAGCGAGGGCCGGTGCGTCGGATCGAGCTCCACGGCTTGCCGAAAGCACGCGAGGGCCTCTTCCTCGTCGCCCATCCGCTCTTCCGACAGGAGCGCCATCTTGTGCAGCAGCGCGGCGCCGGCGCGCGCGTCCTTCTCCAGCGCGAGCTCGCGCCGGTAGAGATCGATCAGATCCTCCCAGCGCCCGGCGCGGTGATAGATGCGTCCGAGCCCGGCGATGGAGTGCGAGTGCCGGGCGTCGAGCTCCAGCACGCGGCGGTAGCGCGCGATCGCGCCGTCCTGATCGTGCAGCTGCTCATCGAGGATCTCGGCGGCGCGGGAGAGGAGCTCGACCGATCTCGCGTCGTCGCCGCGGAGCGCGGCCTCCTGCTCCAGCGCCTCGACCAGCTCCCCGTGCCGGCCCGCGCGCTCGGTGGCCCGCTGCAGGGCGTGCAGCGCGCCGAGGCTCTTCGGATCGAGGTCGAGGATCCGCCGGTAGGTGTGCGCCGCCTGCGCGTGCTCGCCGAGGGCGTCCTCGTAGATGCCGCCGATCTTGAAGAGGTGGCTGACGGCCGGCTCGGGCTCGCCCGCCTGCTCGACCGCCCGCTCGTAGAGCTCGATCAGCTCGCGATGCTTGCCGACCTGGGCGTAGAGGCGGGTCAGGGCCTTGAACGAGGGTGCATAGCCGGGCGTGAGGCTCAGGGCGCGCGCGTGGTGCGCCATCGCCTCCTCGATCCTCTCGCCGCGCCGTTCGAGCACCTCGGCCACGCGTGCGTGGGCCGCGGCCCCGCGCTTCGGGTCGTCGACCGCCTCGGCCTCGGCGAGGTGCATCGCCGCCAGCGCGTCCCAGGCGCCGGCGGCTTCGTAGAGCCGACCGAGCGCTTGCAGCGTCGGCACGTGGGTCGGATCCAGCGCCAGCGCGCGCTCGTAGGCGGCCCGCGCGTCCTCGGCGCGACCGAGCCGCTCGTCCTGAAGCTGCCCGATGCGATGCCAAGAGGCGAGCTGCTCGCCGGCGTCGGTGGTCGTCTCCGCGAGCCGCGCGAGCACGGCCACCAGCGCGTCGAAGCGCTCGGCGCGGGTGTAGAGGGCCGCGAGCTCCTCGAGCACCAGCGGATCATCGGGACGCTCCTCGGCGGCGCGGGAGAGCGACGCGATCGCTTCCTCGCGGTTGCCGAGCCGCTCGGCGTGGATCCGCCCGATGCGGTAGAGCGCGAAGGCGCGGGTCTCGGCCTCGCCGCTCTGCTCGGCGGTGAGCGTCAGGGCGCGGATCAGCTCCCGCCACCGGCCGTGCTGGGAGGCCAAGCGCTCGAGCGCGTCGCGCGCGGCTCGTGCGTGCGGATCGAGCTCGAGCGCCGTCTCGTAGAGCTCGATGGCGGCGTCCACGCGCCCTTCGCGACGCTCGACCACGCGGGCCCGCTCCACCACGAGCGCTGCGCGATGCCGCGGGTCGGACGCGATGGCGTTCGCCTCGCGCTCGTAGGTGCGCTCGAGCTTGTCGGGCTGATCGAGATCGCGCTGTTCCAGCGCCTTGAGGATCGAGGCGTCCTTGCGGTCGAGCTCGGCGGCCTTGGCGTAGACGGCGCGCGCTTCGTCCCGCTGGCCGAGCGCGTCCTCCATCAAGCGTGCCTTGGCGTAGAGGAGCGCGGCCTTGCGGCGGGAGTCGGCCGTGATGCGGGCTTCGGCGTCGAAGAGCGGGAGCGCGGCGCGGTGGTCGCCACGGGCGAGGGCAACCCGGCGTGCGGCGCGCAACGTCGGCAGGTGATCGGGGGCGTTCGCGCGCGCGGTCTCGTAGTGGGCGGCTGCTTTGTTCGGATCGCGCAGCGGCCCCTCGAAGAGGCGGCCGAGCTCGTAGCCGAGCCGCGCCTTCCGCGCGCGGTCCTTCGTCTCCGCCAGCTCGGCGATCCAGCGCTCCGCCAGATCCTTCGCGGCCTCCCGCAGCGCTTCGCCCGCCCCCGGCGCGTCGGTCTCGCTCTCCTCGGGCGCGGTCATTCCGGGCGCCGTCGGGGTGCCCGAACGCGGCGGTTGGATCGAGGCCGGTCGCCCCAAACCGCGCGTTCGCGTCCGCTCCGGCGGCGGTGGCGGCACCGATCGAGGCCCGCGCCCCGAACGCGCCGGCGGCAGCGGCGGAGGGATGCTCGCGGGACGCGCCCCCGGCGGCGTGCGGCTCGTTCCGGGCGGCGTGCTCGTTCTGGGCGGCGTGCTCGTTCCGGGCGGCGTGCTCGTTCTGGGCGGCGTGCTCGTTCTGGGCGGCGTGCTCGTTCTGGGCGGCGTGCTCGTTCTGGGCGGCGTGCTCGTTCTGGGCGGCGTGCTCGTTCTGGGCGGCGTGCTCGTTCTGGGCGGCGTGCTCGGTGGCGCTGAAGGCGTGCCGGGCAGCGGCGGCGGAGGAGCGCTTGGTCGGGCGCTGCGCGCCGGTTTGGTCCGAGCTCGCGGCGCTGCCGAGTCCCGCTGTGGCAGTGGCGGCGGCAGCGAAGAGCGCGGCGCCGCGACCTCGCTCTCCAGCTCGCCGAGGAGTTGGCTCAACGACGGATCCTCGTGCCCGGCGTCTTCCACGTCGTCGAGCTGCACGTCCATCGTGTGGTCGCCGCGCTCGCGCTTGCCTCGCTCGGCCATGTCGCGCCCTTCCCAAGAAAAAAGGCAGCCGACGATACGACAGCCGCCCGTCGAGCGCGAGGGTCTCCTCCCGACGCGCTCACCGCGGGACCGGCGTGGGCGGTGCCGGGCGTGCCCTCGCGGGCTCCCCCGGCCCCGCCTGAGCGAGCGTCGCCGACGGTCGACCTCGACCAGCATCCGAGGTGCGTCCCGTCGACCGCGGTCGACCTCGACCAGCGTCCGAGGTGCGTCCCGTCGACCGCGGTCGACCTCGACCACCGCCCGAGGTGCGTCCCGTCGACCGCGGTCGACCTCGGCCCCCCTCCGAGGTGGCTCTCGTCGACCTCGACCGGCGCTATCCGTCGAGTCGTCGGATGGCGCACGCGAGAGCGGGCCCGGCGGTGAGCCGAGCCCGCTTCGGAGCGTCGCGCGATTCTCAGGCGGCGTCGAGCTGGAGCCCGGAGAGCTGCTTCTTGAGCTTCTTCTTGGCGCGGGCTTCGAGCTGCCGCGCGCGCTCGCGGGAGACCCCGAGCTCGCGTCCGAGCGCCGCGAGGGAGACCTCCTGATCGCTCATGAAGCGCTGCTCGAGGATGTAGCGCTCGCGCTTGTCGAGCCCCTGCATCGCGTCGCCGAGGTGCGCCTCGATGATCTGCTTGCGCTCGGTGTCGAGGTACACGACCTCTTGGTTTTCGTCCGTCTCGGGCAGCGCGTCGAGCATCGTGGTCGCCGCGTCGTCGTGCAGCGGCGCGTCCAGCGATACGTCCCGGGCGTCGAGCCGCCGGAGCATGTGCTCCATCTTCTGCTCGGACACCTGAAAGCGCTCCGCCATCATCGCGATGCGCTCGCGCGGATCGCTCGTCAGGTTGGCGACCTTCGCGCGCTCGCGCCGGAGCCGGAAGAAGAGCTTGCTCCGCAGCGGCCCGGAGCCCGCGCCGACCATCGTGGTCGAGCGGACCACCAGATCGAGCACGTACGCCCGGATCCAGTAGCCAGCGTAGGTGACGAAGCGCGTCCCGCGATGGGGATCGAACTTCTTCACCGCCATCATCAGGCCGAGGTTGCCCTCGGCGAGCAGGTCGGAGATCGGGATACCGTAGCGCCGGTACGAGAGGGCCACCGCGACCACGAAGCGCAGGTTGGCCTCGACCAGGCGGTCGGCGGCGTCCTGATCGCCGGCCTGCACCTTCACCGCCAGCTCGTGCTCGGCCTCGCGGCTGAGGACGGGCAAGCTGCGAACGCGCTCCATGTAGCGCGAGAGAGGGCCGTCGTTGTCGGAGATCGCCATCGCCTGCTCCTTCCTGGAGGGACCCAAAGCGGGTCGAATCGAAGCTAACGTTACGTAACGTTGTCGGCCTGGGCCGTCAAGCCCATCTGGGGCACCCGCGCCCCGTCGGAGCCACAACCTAGCGCTCGCAGGGCCGTCGGTCCGTGAAGAAACGTGAAGGCCCTGCGGAGAAGCCAGTTCGCAGACGCTTACGTTCCGTAACGGAATTTGCGGTTCGCAGGGGTGGGCGATGCGGATCGATGACGGAAACGAAAACCCCCGAGCCCGTGAGGGCCCGGGGGCGATGGCGCGAGGCCGCGGGCGCTCAGGCGCTGAAGCTCGAGCCGCAGCCGCAGGTGGACTTGGCCTTGGGGTTCACGAACTTGAACCCGGCCCCGTGCAGGCCCTCCACGTAGTCGATCTGGGTCCCCTCCAGGTACTGGAGGCTCATCATGTCGATGTAGAGGGGCACGCCTTCCGACTCGAACGTCTGGTCGAACTCGGTGGTCTCGTCCTCGAAGAAGAGGTCGTAGGTGAACCCCGAGCAGCCTCCGCCAATCACGCGCACGCGCAGGCCCTGGGCGCCCAAGCCCTCCGCGTCGCGGATCTCCTTCACCTTGTCGGCAGCCTTGTCTGTGAGTGAGAGCATGATTTCCGTCCGTTTCTGACTCGCTCTTCGAATCATAGGGCTCCCGGAGTCGACCCGGAAGGGGGCTTCTCGCCTAGGATCTGGATGACTAGCACGTCGCCGCGGTCGCTGGCGAGGATCGCCCCCGGCGTCGCGGCGAGCCGCTTCACATAGCCAAACCCGCGGACGACCCCCGCTTCGGGATCGTTCGCGACTGATGCGAATTTGCCCCACTCTCTTCTCGCCCTGCCGCAGCTCGAGCTCGGCCTGCAGATCGCCCGCCGTGAGCGCGACCAGTCGTCTGGAGAGCTGACCGCGGTTCTGAAGGGTGCAGACCACCTCCTGGCCAAGGTAGCACCCTTTGTCGAACGACACGGCGAGCTGCTCGAGGCCAACCTCCTGAGGGTAGTTCGCCGGCCCGAAATCGACGCCGAAGCGCGGCCGGCCCGCCCGGAGCCGCGCCAGCTCCCACCCGGCCTCGCCGACCCGGCCGCCTCCGATCGCCTCTGCCGCCCCGGTGCGATCGCGCTCCAGCGCGTCGGCGTCGGCGCTCGGCACCAGCAGATCGCGTCCCCCCAGCCCGAGTCGATCGCAGGGGAAGCTCGGCGCGCTCGCGCGCTCGGCCACTTCGCTCGCCCTCGGCCCCTGGACGGTGACCACGACATCGTCGAGAGCGTCCAGCTCGACGTCCTCCATCACGATGTACTTATCGAAGTGCGCCTCGAGGATGGCGCGCGTTCCGTGCGGCACCACCATGACGAGGTCGTCGCCTCGCTCGAGCACCCAGCCGTCGGCGAGGATCTTCCCGCGGACATCCAGCACCAGCGTGTAGACGGCGTCGCCGCGCTCCATCCCGCGGATGTCGTTCGAGATCTGCCCGCCGAGCCAGCTCCGCGCGTCCTCGCCCGAGATGCGGAAGACCTCGTCGTCCAGCCGCCGCACCCCCGCGCTCTGAGCCAGCACCTTCGCTTCGTGGATCGCGTCGCTCATTCGGCTTGCGTTCTGGGTCGCGGGGCGGCTCTCCGCAAGAGCCGGCGTCGAGTGAACGGATCCTCACGCTCGGCACGCCCGATCGTGTGAACAGGCGTTCGCGCTCGGTCCCGAACAAGGGGACGAATGCCTGGCGAGCACCGTGGCGTACGCGTTGCTACCCTGACGAGGCCGAGCCATGCGACGACGACTCTCCTCCGCCACCGCCGCCTTTCTCGCCGCGAGCGTCCTGTTCGCGTCGGGCGTCGCGGCTGCCCAGGACTTCGACAGCGCCGGCGAGCAGGAGATGCTCGTCCGCATCAACGCGATGCGCGCTGCCCAGCAGCTCGCGCCGCTCGAGCGGAGCAGCGCGCTCGACGCGGCCGCGCGCGCACACTGCCAAGACATGGCGGCGCATGGCGCGCTGACCCATGTCTCGGAGACGAGCGGCACGCCGGCCGATCGGGTGCGCGCGGCGGGCGTGACCGCCGCCACGGTCGCCGAGAACGTCGCCGCCCACCGCACGGCCCTCGACGCGCAGCAGGCGCTGGTCGCGAGCGATGCGCACCGCGCCAACATGCTCAACCCCGACATGACGGAGGTGGGGTTGGCGGCGCTGCGGACCGACCAAGGCGTCTACGTGACCGAGCTCTTCGCGGCGGTCCCGCCGCCGCAGCCGCAGGTGGCCCAGGCCGCGCCGGCCGTGACCGCCCCGGCCATGGCCGCCCCCTCGACACCCTCGTCGCCCACGCCCTCGGGGGACGACTGCTTCAGCCCGCTGCCGGGCGTTCGGATCTGCGGCACGATGCCGGCGCCGTCCGTGCAGCAGGTCCAGCCGGACGACGAGGTCGTGCAGGCCCCTGTCGCTCAGCCCGATCCTCCCCAGCAGCCACAGGTCGTCCAGGCCGCGCCGCAGGTGCAGCCCGCGCAGCCGCAGGTCATGCAGATGCAGCCTCAGGCGCAGGGCCCGAGCGGGCCGCTGGTCGTGCAGCCGGGCTCGAACGGCACGGTGGTCCTCCAGCGCACGCCCGACAACACGCGAGTGTCGGGCTACTGGGTCTACGGCTCGGGTCGCTGGTGGTACTACCCGATGCCCGCCAACGCGCAGCCGGGCCAGCATCTGCAGCCCGACCCGAACGTGAGCGGTCCGCCGCCAGGTTTCCCCGCGCATCCGGGTGGCGCGCCGCAGACCGCCGCACCGCAGGCGGCCGCGCCGCAGGTCACGCCGGGCCCGCGGGCGTGGCAGGTCGGTCCCGGGTTCGCCGTCCCGCAGCAGCAGTACGCGCGGCCGCCCGCGCAGGTGACCGTCGCGCCGGGGGGAGCCTATTACTCGGTTCCGCCGCCCCCGATGATGGGCAACCCGGATCGCGCCTGGCGTCGCGCCCACACCCGCTGGATGCGCGCCTACCGTCGCTGGCTCCGGCAGCAAGCCCAGATGCGCCGCCGCGCGCTCTGACCGCCGCTGGCGCGACTCACGCCGACAGGAGCTTCTCCTTCGAGCGGCCGCAGCCGGAGCGCGCCCGGCGCGCTCGACTGTCGTTGGCACGGCTCGCGCCGAGACGATTGGCGCTTCTCATTCGAGCGGTCGCAGCGTGCCGGCGATCACCTCGCGGACGCCGCTCTCGGTCTCGAGTCGGAGCGCGCCGGTTGGCGCCAGCCCGAGGAGCGTGCCCTCCACGTCGTCGCAACGCACCGGCCGCCCGCGCAGCGCCAAGCGCGCTCCGATCCGCCGGACGAGCGGCGCGGGGCCGTGCGCGACGACGCGGTCCACCTCGGCCTCCACGGCCTCGAGCACCCGCGCCAGGACAGTGGCTCGTTCGAGCGCTTCCCCGGTCGCACGTCGGAGCGAGGTGGCGACGTCCCGCAGCTCCTCGGGGAACGTCGTGCGGTTGACGTCGACGCCGACGCCGATGACCACGCCCTCCAGCTCGTGGCCGCGCGCGCTGGCCTCGACCAGGATGCCCGCGCACTTGGCTCCGTCAATCCACACGTCGTTCGGCCACTTCACCGAGACCGACGCGCGCGGCGAAAGCGGCGCCACGGCCTCTGCGACCCCGAGCCCGACCGCCAGCGTGAGCGGCGGCAGCTGGCGCGGCGCGAGCGGCACGCGGGCCACGATCGAGAAGTAGAGATCGGTCCCGCCAGGCGAGTCCCAGCTCCGGCCTCGTGCCCCGCGCCCGGCGCGCTGCCAATCGGCCACCACCACGTGCCCGTCCGCCGCGCCCGCTTCCAGAGCGCGCTTCGCGTCGTCGTTCGTCGATCCGGTCTCGGCCCGCACGTCGAGCGAGCGACCGTAGCGCACGGTGCCCAGCTCTCTCGCGATGCGATCCGGCGCCAGGTCGTCCGGGATGCTCACGCCCAGTCGAGCCCGAGGTCGACCGCCTGCGCCGAGTGGGTGAGCCCGCCGATGCTGATGGCGTCGACGCCGGCTGCGGCGATGGTCGGGATGCGCGCCAGCGTGACGCGCCCCGAGACCTCCACCAGCGCGCGCCCGTCGACGAGGCTCACGGCCGCCGGCAAATCGCCGTCGTCGAAGTTGTCGAGCAGCACGATGTCGGCGCCCGCCTCGAGCGCTTCCTTCAGTTGCTCGACGGTGTCGACCTCGCACTCGATGCGGGAGGTGTGCGGCGCGAACGCCTGGGCGCGCCGGATGGCCTCCGTGATCGAGCCGCAGGCGGCGATGTGGTTGTCCTTGATCAGCACCGCCGAGGAGAGATCGTCACGGTGGTTGTGCCCGCCGCCGCAGCGGACCGCGTAGCGTTCCAGCGCCCGCAAGCCCGGTGTCGTCTTGCGCGTGTCGGTGATGCGGGTGCTGCAGCTCTCCGGCAGCGCGTCGACGAAGCGCGCCGTCCGCGTGGCGACGCCGCTCATGCGCTGCGCCAGGTTCAACGCGACGCGCTCGCCCTTGAGGATGGAGCCGGCCGGACCGCGCACGTGCGCCGCCACGCCGCCGGGCGAGAGCCTCGCGCCGTCCTCGACCTTCGCCTCCACCGTCACGCGTCGGTCGATGGCGGCGAACACGGCCTCGAACACCGCGAGCCCGGCCACCACCAGTGGCTCGCGCGCGCCGAGCGTGGCCGCGCCCTGCACGTCCGGCGGCACGCAGGCGTCGGTCGTCACGTCACCGCGGCCGAGATCCTCGGCCAGCGCGCGGG
The DNA here is from genome assembly GCA_963832725.1 of uncultured Pseudomonadota bacterium. GTDB lineage: Bacteria > Myxococcota_A > Polyangia > Polyangiales > Sandaracinaceae > JAEZBP01. The sequence goes on along the minus strand of CAWHVG010000001.1, from coordinate 284,934 downwards.
CGACGATGTCGCGCACGACCACGTCGGGCAGAGGGGGAAGCGCTCGCTTGATCGTCATTTCGGCTCCGCTCCGGACAACGCCGCGCAGCGCGCAGCCGGCGAGAGATAGCACCCCAACAGTCCGTTGGCCGAAGGGTTTTGGAGCGTGACGGCCGCTGGGTGTTCGAGTCGACGAGCGGATGCTTCCGCCTTTTCGAGGAGGAACGGACGCACGGACTTCATCGGATTGCTCGGCCACGCGGGTGAATTGCGTCGGTGGGCGAGGATGTCGCCGCCACGCTCGCGCAGGAGCGTGTCCGCGCCTCGGTTCCGGACCCAACGCGCTCGCGCGGCACCGACCGTCAGCCCCAGCGGGTCACCGGCCAGCCGCGCTGGCGGGCCAGCGCGAAGAGGCGGGGGTCCGGGTTGACCACGCGCGGCTCGCCGACGGTCTCCAGCATCGGCAGGTCGCTGACGCTGTCGGTGTAGAAGACCGAGCGACCCAGCTCGACGCCGGCATCGGCTGCCCACTCTCTCGCGCGAGCCACCTTGCCCGGCCCGTAGCAGAGCGGCGGCTCGACCTCGCCGGTGAAGACGCCGTCCCGCACCGCCATCCGGCTGCACAATACGTGCTCGATCCCGAGGTGCGCCGCCACCGGATCCGCCACGTAGGGCGAGGTCGTGGTCAAGAGAGCGCAGACGAGCCCTTCGTCTCGCCTTCGCACCAGCTCCTCTCGCGCCGCGCGGGTGATGTGCTCGAGCACCTCGGCTTCGACCCAGGCGGCGCATTCGCGGCGGAACGCGGCCTCGTCCACGCCCGCCAAGGTCGCGGCCGCCGCGCGGCTGACGGCGTCCGCGTCGATGACGCCGAGCGTGTACTGCAGGCTCCAGAACGAGACGCGCAGCAGGTCGGACACGCCCATCTGCCGCCGGCGGATCCGCCAGCGCACGTAGAGTGGGCCGGTGTTCACCCGCACCAGCGTCCGGTCGAGATCGAAGAAGGCCGCGCGCTTCAGAGCAGCCATCCTCGCTCCAGTACCTCCGCGAGCACGTTGCTCAACGCGTGGAAGAGCATCGCGGCGCCGATGCCGCCCCGGCGCGCGCGCATCCACCCGAAGAGCAGCGCGGGGAAAAAGACAGCCAGCCGTGCCGGGCTCGGGATCGACGCGAAGTGCAGGGCCGCGAAGAGCGCCGCTTGCAGCACCAAGGCTCGCACGTCGATCGGCGCGCCGAGAAACCGCCCGCTCGGCCAGCGCTCGGAGAGCCGCGTCTGCACGTAGCCGCGGAAGAGCGCTTCCTCCGGCAGAGCCACGACGAGAAGCTGCGTGAGCGCGAACGAGCCGAAGTCGTCCGGCGGGTTCCAGCGGAAGGGATGCGAGGGGCCGTGGTAGAGGAAGAAGCCGACCACGAAGGGCGGGAAGATGGCCGCGGCCAACCCGACCGCGAACGCGGCTTCACGCAGCGCCGGGCCGGCGGCGTCCCGCAGGGCGCGCGCGAGGTCGAAGAGCCCGAGCGGACCGGCGGCACGCTCGTCGTCGGCATCCGGCGGCGTGAGCAGCCCCGCGAGAATCGATGCCGTAGCGGCGCATCCCGTTCGGCTCGCGCTGCGCGAGCTTCACCGCCATCACCAGGAAGAGCCCGCCGACCAGCAGGTGGACGTAGCTTCCCAGGCCGGGGAGCGCCGCCGGCAGCCAGGTGATGCCCACGGTGGCCACCGTCACGGCCACGAAGACCAGCAACACCTCCGGCACGGGGCCGAGTCGGCGCGCGTCCGCGGGCTGGGTGGACGGCTCCATGCGTGCCGCCGTTCTAGATGTGCTCGGCGCAAATCGCAACGCGCCGTGCTCGGAGGTGCCACCTCCGCGCGAGTGTCGTCGGCCGGAGCCATCCCTTCGGCGCCGACCGCGACCCGGATCACGCGGCGATCCTCGTCCCGGGGCGCTTCACGTCGACGCGGAGCCTCGATGGGCCCGCCCGGCGCGGCCGGCGGCGTCCCGAGGCGAAGAGGTGCACGGGGGACCGTGACGGTGTGTGCTCCGGATGATCCGTTCGTTGGCGACGTGTCGAGTGTGATGGGAGCCCGTTCGATCCGGGGCGGCCTTGACCCGGCGGCGGGCCAGACATACACCCACCGGCCTCCCATGGGTCGCTCGTCGTCAGAGCAGGCCGAGCGCGCCGGTCGACCGCCGCGCTCCCCGCAGCGGCCCGGCCGTCGAGCATCCCCAGCGGGAGCGCAGGGGAGGGCGCAGCCTTGATCCCCGAGGACAAGGTGGCCGAGGTCCGCGACCGCACGGACATCTACGCGCTCGTGAAGGAGTACGTCGCGCTCAAGCGCGTAGGGACGAGCTACAAGGGGCTCTGTCCCTTCCACTCCGAGAAGACGCCCTCCTTCCACGTCCACCCGGACCGCGGCTTCTACCACTGCTTCGGCTGCGCGGCCTCGGGCGACGCAATCACCTTCTTCATGCGGGTCGAGGGGCACACCTTTCCGGAGGCGGTACGCATCCTCGCCGAGCGCGCCGGCGTGCAGGTCGAGATGCTCGACGCGGCCGGTGACCGGGCAGCTCGCCAGGCCCGCGCGCGCAAGGAGCGGCTCTACGGCGCGCTGGAGGCGTCCGCAGGTTTCTTCGTAAAAATGCTCTCAGAGCATAGGTTGGCCTCCGTGGCGCAGGCGGAGCTCGAAACGAGGACGGTCGAGGCGGACACGGCGAGCCGCTATCGACTGGGCTACGCGCCGTACGGCTGGGACGAGCTCGCGAGCTACCTCGGCCAGCAGGGCTACTCCCCCGTCGACTGCGAAGAGGTCGGCCTCATCGTGCCGCGCAAGCGCGGAAACGGGCACTACGACCGCTTCCGCCACCGGCTGATGTTCCCGATCTCCGACCCCCACGGTCGCATCCTCGGGTTCAGTGGCCGCGCGCTCGAGGCGCCGCCGGAGGACCGACGCGAGGGCGACCCGCCCGCCAAGTACGTCAACAGCCCCGAGAGCCCGCTCTATCACAAGGGCGAGGTGCTCTTCGGCCTGCACGAGGCGCGGGTCGAGCTGCGGCGCAAGGACACGGCCATCCTCTGTGAGGGCAACTTCGACGTCGTCGTGATGGCGCAATACGGCTTCACGAACGTGCTGGCGCCGCTCGGCACCGCGTTCACGGCCGCGCAGGCGCGCTTGCTGCGCCGCTACGTGTCGAACGTCGTCCTCCTTTTCGACTCGGACGCCGCCGGCCGCAAGGCCGTGCGCGCCGCGCAGCCGCTCCTGGCCCAGGCGGGGCTGGCGGGCCGCGTGGTGACGCTTCCACCCGGGGAGGATCCGGACAGCTTCCTGCGTGCCGAGGGCGCCGAAGCCATGGCGCGTCTGATCGACGCGGCGCCCGGCGTCGTCGAGTACCTCATCGACTCCTCGGCTGGCGAGGCGGGCGCCGACGCGCGGGCCAAGGCCGACGCCATCGAAGCGCTCGGGCCGGTGTTGGCGGCGATCGACAGCCCCGTCGAAGCGCGTGTGTACGTGGAGCGGGTGGCGCAGGCGTTCGAGATTCGGGACCTACAGGCCGTCCGCCAGCAGCTCCGGCGGGGTGTCCGGACTGCCCGGAGCGGCCGTCGTGCGGCGCCCGAAGTCAGCCAGGAGCCCGCTCCGTCGCAGCCGATCGAGCTGCCCGAATTGGAAGGACGGCTGGTCGGCGCCTTCCTGGATCAGCCCAACCTGCACCGCTCCGACTGCGCAGAAAAAGTGCAGGAGCTTTTGACGAGCGCCGAACTTCGCGCCATCTTTGCCCTCACGACGCGATGGGTGGGATCGCGAGGGGTGGACGCGTCGGCACTACTCGACGAGCTCGCACGTGGTCCCGCGCGAACATGGCTCGAACGCAGGTTGGCGGTCCAGTATTTCGAAGACGAAGCGAGCGCACTCCGCGACGTGCAAAGCGTCCTCGCGAGGCTCACACGTAAGCGCGCCGAGCGCGAACGAAAGCAACTCCGGCGGCAGATCCTGGAGGCGGGACGCGCAGGGGACGAAGCGCGTGCGGAGGAGCTCACTCGCCGGTTGATGGATCGGTTCCGAAACCCGGGGCCCAAGAGGTGAAGATGGTGGAGAAGAACGCTGGGCGGAACGGACGGATGGCCAAGGTCAAGAAGCCCAAGGCCCCGTCGACGGGGGCGAGCGACGGGGAGAGCTCGACGACCCCCAGCAGCAACGGCCGCCCGAGGAGCAGGGATCGCAAGGAGGTCCAACAGCTCCTTCATCGCGGTCACGGCAAGGGTTTCTTGACCTACGACGAGGTCAACGAGGCGCTGCCGTCCGAGGTCACCTCGGAGTACATCGACGAGCTGATGGTGATCCTCACCGACGCGGACATCGAGGTCGTCGACCAGGCCTCGAACGCGAAGGTCAACAAGCAGTCGAAGTCGCAGGGCGACGGCAACGGGTCGAGCAAGCGCGACCGTCGCTCGTCGCTGCCGGCGGCGGCGGCGGAGGACGGCCTCTACGCCAAGAGCAACGACCCGGTCCGCATGTACCTGCGGAAGATGGGGTCCGTATCGCTCCTCACCCGCGAGGGCGAGGTCGAGATCGCCCGCCGCATCGAGCAGGGCGAGAACAGAATCTTCGAGGTCATCCTCGGCAGCCGCGTCGGCGTCAACGAGATCATCGAGATCGGCGAGCGGCTTAAGAAGAGCAAGCTCCGGCCGAAGGACGTCGTCAAGGAGCGCGAGGACGAGACGCTGACCGAGGACGAGCAGCGCGCGCGCATCGTGCGCCTGATCGACAAGGTGAAGCGCCTCGAGAGCCAGAACGCGCGCATTCGCGACGACATCTCGAGCACGAAGCGGACCACCGAGCGCCGCGCGGCCCAGCGCCAGATCGACCACAACAAGCGCGAGCGCATCGAGACGCTCCGCGAGCTCTCGCTGAACAAGAAGACCGTCGACAAGACGGTCAACGCGGTGAAGGGCTACATCCGCCGCGTCGAGCGGGCGGAGGCCAGCATCGGCGAGTGCGAGCGGCGCGCCGGCGACAAGGACGAGAAGGCCATCCGCAAGATGATCAAGGACGTCCAGGCGTCCCCGGCTGCGCTCAAGCGCATCGAGCGGCGGCTCGGGCTCGGCGTGGACGAGCTCAAGGGCCTGCTCGATGTCATCGCCGAGGCGCGCCGGCAGATCAAGACGGTCGAGGAGGAGATGGGCCAGCCCATCGAGAATCTCCGCGCGACCTATCGCGAGATGCACGAGGGCGAGCGCAAGGCCGAGCGCGCGAAGGCGGAGCTGGTCGAGGCGAACCTCCGCCTCGTCGTCTCGATCGCCAAGAAGTACACGAACCGCGGCTTGCAGTTCCTGGACCTGATCCAGGAGGGCAACATCGGCCTCATGAAGGCGGTCGACAAGTTCGAGTACCGCCGCGGCTACAAGTTCTCGACCTACGCCACGTGGTGGATCCGCCAGGCGATCACGCGCGCCATCGCCGACCAGGCGCGTACGATCCGCATCCCGGTCCACATGATCGAGACGATCAACAAGCTGATCCGCACCTCGCGCTATCTCGTGCAGGAGCTCGGCCGCGAGCCCACGCCCGAAGAGATCGCCGAGAAGATGGAGATGCCGCTCGACAAGGTCCGCAAGGTCCTGAAGATCGCCAAGGAGCCGATCTCCCTCGAGACGCCGATCGGCGAGGAGGAAGATTCGCATCTCGGAGACTTCATCGAGGACAAGTCGGTCGTCAGCCCGGTCGAGGCGGTCATCTGCAACAACCTCGAGGAGCAGACGCGCCGGGTCCTCAAGACCCTCACGCCGCGCGAGGAGAAGGTCCTCCGCATGCGCTTCGGCATCGGCGAGAAGAGCGACCACACCCTCGAGGAGGTCGGCCAGGACTTCGAGGTCACCCGCGAGCGCATCCGGCAGATCGAGGCCAAGGCGCTGCGCAAGCTCCGCCACCCGAGCCGCAGCAAGCAGCTCCGTTCGTTCATCGACAGCTGAGCGACGTCGCGAATGCGACGACGACGACGGCTGGCTCGAAACAGTACCGTCGTCCCGGGTTTCGGCAGCTGCCGGACGAGCTTCGGGACGACGGTACGGCTCGAGCTACGGACGAAGTGCCGGGTTCGTGCGACTTGCCCGAAAGCCCGGAAGGGAGCTCGGCGCGGGCACGTAGAGCCGGTCCCCGAGTCATTTGGGCCGTGTCGTGCTACGTTCCGCGCTTCTCGGGCCCATAGCTCAATCGGTGAGAGCCCCCGGCTCATAACCGGGTCGTTGCTGGTTCGAGTCCAGCTGGGCCTATCGTCACGCTTGCGTGGCGACGCGAAGCGCGTTAGTAGCCGCGAGAAGTCGTGGAGTAAAGCTGCGCGGTGACGGAAGCTCGGGTGCACGTGCCACTACGTTCGCTGGCGAACTCGCGCCCCTCCTCCCAGTCGCCGTGTGCGCGGGGATCGTCAGGAGGACCGAGGGCGTGCAAGAGAAGCTGAGAGCATTGGTTCGGCTCGCCGAGATCGACGCGTCGGCGCGTGGCATCGACGAGCAGCTCGAGGGAATTCCGAAGGAGCTCGAGGAGCGCCGGACCGCGGTGCGGGCCCTCGAAGCCCTCGTCGGCGGCCAGAAAGCGCAGATGGCCGAGGCGGAGAAGCTCCTCGAGCAACACGATCAGGACATCCGCAGCCGCACGGATCTGCTCGCGCGGTCCAAGGCCAAGAGCGCCAAGGCGCGGACCATGCGCGAAGCGGAGGCTGCCGAGCGCGAGCTCGAGGCCATTCGCCGCTCCATTCGGGACGCCGAGGCCGAGAAGGAACGCCTCTCGGGCGTCATCGAGCAGACCCGCGGTGTGCTCGCGGAGCCGCTGGCGGAGCTCGAGCAGCAGAAGGCGGCGCTGGAGGAGGCCGAGCGGGGCAGCGAGGAGCGGCTGGGGGTCCTGCGCGCGCAACGCGAGGAGGCCGTCCAGGGACGGGAGAAGTTCGTCGTCGACATCCCGAAGGTCGTCTACCGGCGCTACGAGCGCATCCGGCCGAAGATCCACCCGGCCGTGGCGCCGATTGTCGACGCGACCTGCACTGGTTGCCGGATGCGCGTGCCGCCGCAGCTCTCGAACCAGATCCAGGCGGCGGACGACTTCTACCAGTGTCCGCACTGCCAGCGCTTCCTCTACTTCAAGGAGTCGATCATCGACTGAAGCGCGGCGGGGCGCTGGCACGTCGGCGGCGCAAAAGGCCGTGAACGAGGGCGGGAGGCCGATCAGGCCGTCCCGCCTTCGTCGTTGTCGAGCTCGGCTCGTTCGCCGGGCTGCGCGCCTCGCAGTCCAACGGCGGCTACAGGCTCGCGGGCGGCTCCGGGCGCGAGCGATGCCCGAGAGCGCGATATGCTCGTTTCGATGGGATGGGCGCGCGGCTCTCGGAGAAAGTGTGCGGACGGAAACGGAAGAAGGCGGGAGGCTCGCGCCGTCCCGCCTTCTTCGAGCAGCGTGCTCGCGCTCAGATGTAGGTGAGCCACCCCGGGTCGGGCACCTCGACGCCGCGCACGACCTGGAAGTAGCGCTCTTGGACGCGCTTGGTGATCTCGCCGCGGCTGCCCGCGCCGACCTGCCGATCGTCGACCTCGCGCACCGGCGTCACCTCGGCGGCGGTGCCGCACATGAAGACCTCGTCGGCGATGTAGAGCTCGTCGCGGGCGATCAGGCGCTCCACCACGTTCAGCCCCATGTCGCGCATCAGGCGCACGACGGTGTTGCGCGTGATGCCGCCGAGGATGGCGCTGCCGAGGGGCGGGGTGGCGATCTCGCCGTCGCGCACGACGAAGATGTTCTCGCCGGACGCCTCGGAGACATAGCCCTGGCCGTCGAGCAGGATGGCTTCCTGGTAGCCCGCCGCCATCACCTCGCGCTTGGCGAGCACCGAGTTGACGTAGTGGCCGACGACCTTGCCCTTGGCCATCACCATGTTGACGCCCGGCCGGGTGAAGCTGCTCACCTTGGCGCGGATCCCCTTCTCGATGCCCTCGTCCCCGAGGTAGGCACCCCATTTCCAGGCCACCACGGCCACCCGGGTGGGGTTCGTCGTGGCGTAGAGCCCCATCGCCCCGTCGCCCACGAAGATGAGCGGCCGCAGGTAGCAGGACTTCAGGCCGTTCGCGCGCACGGTCTCGAGGCAGGCGTCCACCAGCTGCTGCTGGGAGTAGGACACCGGGATCGTGACGATCTTCGCCGACTCGAGGAGCCGGCGGACGTGCTCATCGAGCCGGAAGACGGCGCTCCGGCCGTCTTCGGTCTCGTAGCACCGGATGCCCTCGAACGCGCCGAGGCCGTAGTGCAGCGTGTGTGTGAGAATGTGGACGTTGGCGTCGTCCCAAGCGACGAGCTCGCCGTCCAGCCAGATCTTCTCGACCTTGTCCACCATTGGCTCGGACCCTCCAAAGCGCCGCGTCTCGTCGCGGGCGAGCGGTTTGTAGCAAGAAATCGTCGGCGCCGCCCCCAGCGCTCGGCGGCACTATCGACCGCCTCCCGTCACGGTGACCGTGGCGAAGCTCACGCCGCGTTCGTCCGGCCCGGCCGGAACGCGCGCAACGGGCCGCTCGCTCAGGCCGACGCGCGGGCTTCGGCGTTGCTCGGATTCGAGCTCGAGGACGCGGGCGAACGCCGCGCGCGCTTCGTCGTCGCGACCGCCAGCGCGCAGCAGGCGCCCGCGCAGCAAGTGCGCCACTGCCAGCTCGGGCGAGACGAGGCATCCTCGCTCGGCAAGCTCCAAGGCCTCCGTCAGGGCGCCGGCGTCGTCGGGGGACGACGCGTGCTTCGCCCAGCCGAGGTGGGCCACGAACCGACCCTCGTCGGGGCAGAGCTCCGCCGCGCGCGCGAAGGCCTTCTCCGCTTCCGTCGGCCGGTCTCGGTCCAGGGCGCGCTGACCTCGGCGGAAGTGCCGCTCCGCGGCCAACAGGCGCTCGACGCGCTGGTCCAACACGCGCGGATCGGCCGGGGCCGGCTCGGTGCCGACGCTCGAGTCGGCGGCCGGTTCGCTGCCGTTGCTGGCGGGCTGACGGTCGACGCTCGAGTCGCTCGCCGGGTCGCTGCGATTGATCGCCGGGTCGCTGCGGTTGGTCGCCGGTTCGCTGCGGTTGGTCGCCGGTTCGCTGCGGTTGGTCGCCGGTTTGTTGCGGTTGGACGCCGGTTCGTTGCGGTTGGACGCCGGTTCGGTGCGGTTGGACGCCGGTTCGCTGCGGTTGGTCGCCGGGTCGCTGCGGTTGGTCGCCGGTTCGTTGCGGTTGGACGCCGGTTCGGTGCGGTTGGTCGCCGGGTCGGTGCGGTTGGTCGCCGGGTCGGTGCGGTTGGACGCCGGGTCGGTGCGGTTGGACGCCGGTTCGTTGCGGCTGGTCGCCGGTTCGCTGCGGTTGGTCGCCGGGTCGGTGCGGTTGCTCGCGCCGTTCGCCCCGCCGTCGCGCGAGTCGTTCGCAGCGGCCGCCGTCGCGCCGGGGCGAACGCCTCCCTTCGCGCCCACCTTTGCCACGACGGTGCCCTGCTCGCGGGCCTGGTCGGACTCTCCGTCTCCCAGGTCGGCCGTCCGCGCGTGCGCTCGAGCGCTCACTTTCGCCACGACGGTGCCTCGCTCCTCCGACGGCTTCGTCGCCCGGTCCTCATGCTCCGATCCAGCCCCGGCGGCGTCGGCCGAGCCGGCGGGCGGAACGTCCGAGGGAAGCGCGCTCTCGCCGCTGCTCTTCGGCGCCGGCCGGGCGGGGCGCGTCGGTGGCAGCGCGCGCGCCTCGCCGACCTCGTCCGCGTGGGACTCGCTGGCGTTCATCGATGCCGGCTCGTGGGTCGCGCTCGATTCGTCGCTCTCGGCTCCGCGCGGCGCGTCCGGAAGAGTGGGGCGCCCCTCGTCGTCTCCGCTCGCGCCGTCCGGACCGGTCACGCTCTCGAGCGCGCTCGGCTCCCGGGTGTCGCCCGCTCGCGCGCCTGCCGCAGGGATCGCCGGCCCTTCTTCGCCCCGAGGATCCCCGCTCTCGAACCGACCTTCGCCGAGCTGGACGTCGCCCGCGCGCACGACCCGCGTCGCGCGATTGTGGGAAGACGGCTCCTCGATGCGCGGCGTCGCCTCGTCCCACTCCTCCCCGTCGTCTCCCCGCGCGAGCGGCGTGAGCGGCTTCGCGTCGAAGCGCACGGCCATCAGGCAGGCCATCGCGTACACGAGCTGGGCGGCGCCCGCCGGGTCGCCCGAGCTCTCGAGCAGCTCGCGCAGGCGCTGCGTCCCGTCGATGCGCCGGATGACGCCATGGAGTGGCCCCGGGACGTGCATCCGGACGAAGCGGACCAGCTCGCGGGGCCGTGGGATCACGTAGCGCTCTCGCTCGGGCGCCAGTCGCTCGAGCACCCGCGCCGGCGGCATCCCCTCCCGAATGCCGAGGAAGGCGATCTCGGCCAGCCCGAGGCCCAGGTCGATGAGCTCGCGGGGCGGCGCCCGCTCGGCGGCGAAGCGAAACGTACCGCGGCGCCAGGCGAAGAGCTCGAAGAGCTTGAAGCGGAGCTGGTCGGCCAATGCCTCCGAGACGTCGAGCGGGGAGAGCGCGCCCATCCGCACCAGCACCTCGCCCTGCAGGCCTTCGCCGCGCCGCACCGCCATCAGCGACTCCCGCAGCGTGGCCGGTCCGATGCGACGCGTGCGGGCGAGGACCTGACCGAGGCACTCGGAGACCAGGTTGCTCCGCACCGCCACCGGCACGCCCGCACGGAAGTAGACGACCTTCGTCGGCTCGGTGCCCTCGGTCGTCGCCCGCTCGTCGGGCGGGTGCACGCAGACGAGCGCGCCGGTGGCTCGCTTGTCGGCCATCCGGTGCAGAAGGCGCGCGAAGGGGATGATGTCGAAGGTGCCGACGAGCTCGCTCTCGCGCCGCGCCGCGTCCTCCGCGAGTGCGCGCACCTCGCGGCCCTCGGCGCGGCCGTCGGTGTCGCGCCACTCCCAGTCCGCCGGTTCGGGATCGTCGAAGGTCTCGTCCTCCATCTTCAGCGCGTCACCCACCGGCGCGGTCGTCTCCTCCCAGCGGTGGCCGCCGCGGGCGCGCTCGGCCGCGAGGAGCACCTGCTCGACCTCGAGCACGCGCGTCTCCGCGTCGTGCGGTCGCATGCGCGCCGCCTCGTCGACCGCCGCCGCGACCTCGCCAGGGCTCGGCGCCGAGAGCGCGCGGAAGGCGTCGATGGACCGGCCCAGCTCGAGGAGGGGCGTCTCGACCGGTGCGACGTCGGCCGTCAGCACCACGCGCGCCCGGCGTCCCCCGGGCATCCACCGGATGGCCTCCGCCGTCGAGAGCCCGTCCCGGCCGTCGAGGTGGAAGTCGATCACCACGACGTCCGCGGGCTCCTGGATGAAGGAGTCCATGGCTCGCTCGCCGCTCGTCAGGACGACCGGCTCGTGCCCGCGCCGACGGACCGCCGCGGCGCGCGCTCGGGCCACCTCGCGGTCGGCGTGCACGATCAAGACCCGGCTCACCCGTCCTCCCAAGGCGGCCTCGCTTCCACGGGTGCCACGTGCCGCTCGAACGCCGCTCGAACGCCCTCTGCGTGGCGGCGGTAGGTGTCCTCCACGACCTCCGGCACGCTCATGCCGTCGCGCGTGCGCAGGCCGAGGCTGCGGGCGACGTGCGCGCCGGTGCGGCCCTGAGGCTCCAGCATCGGCTCGCGGTGCTCCTCGAAGAGCTTGAGGCTCTGCTCGACCTTCCGGAAGAAGAGGTACGCCTCCGAGAGCGAGCGCGCCTCCAGCGGATCGAGATGGCCCCCGCGAGCCAGCGCCTCGAGGGCGCGCCGCGTGCTCGGCGTGCGCACGGATTCGTCGTTGCCGTGGCGCATCTGCAGCCACTGCGCGAGGAACTCCACGTCCACCAGGCCCCCGTAGCCGAACTTCGGATGGTATCGACCGTGGCTCTCCCCGGCAAGCTCGCGCTGGATCCGTGCGCGGGCGTGTGCGAGCTCGTCGGGGGGCGTCGGCTCGCCCTCGTAGGCGAGCTTCGCGAAGCGCGCGCTGGCCGCTTCGCCGACCCGCCCGTCGCCGGCGATGGGACGCGCGCGGATCAGCGCCTGACGCTCCCAGGCCGCGGCGCCGCGCCCGTGGTAGGCGTCGAACGCGCCGAGCGAGACCACCAGCGTGCCCTTCGAGCCGCTCGGCCGAAGGCGCGTGTCGGTCTCGTAGCCGGCGCCTTCGCGATCCCGCTGCCTGAGGAGCATCATCGTGCGCTGCGCGATGCGCGCGAAGAGCTCGGCGTGGCTGGTGCTCCGGCCGGACGCGGTCGGCCTCGTCTCTCCGTCCTCGCCGTAGAGGAAGACGAGATCGAGATTGCCGCCGAAGCCGAGCTCGCGCCCGCCGAGCTTACCCATCGCGCAGACGACCAGCGCTCCCGTCTCCTCCGGCGTACCCCAGCGGCGCTCGGCCCACAGGGTCGCCGCCCGCAGGCTCACGCGGACTTGCCCCTCGGCCAGCTCGCTCAGCCGATCGGCGGTGTCGCTCAGCTCGATCTCCCCGCCGACGTAGGCGAGGCCGATGCGCAAGGTGAGGGCGCGCTTGAGCCGGCGCAGCTCGGGCACCAACTCTTCCGGATCAGGGTCGTCCGAAAGCTCGCCTTCGAGCTGCTCGTGCACCGCGGCGATCTCGCCTCGAGTCGGCGCGCCGCTCGCGATGAGCAGATCCATGTCCTCGGGATGGCCGACCAGCGCGCCGGCCAGCGTACCGCTCGCGCCGAAGAGCCCGACCAGGCGGCGCATGAGCCTGGGCGTGTCGAGGAGCAGGCGCTCGTAGGGCCAGCCGCGCAGGGGTCCGAAGAGGTCGGCCGAGAAGCGCAACGCGGTGTCGGGATCGGCGGCGGCGGCGATCTCGGAGAGGAGCGAGCGGCCCAGCGCGGGCAAGCGCTCCCAGGTCACGGGACCGAGCGGGGCGTTCGCGCGGCGGCCGAGGCGGGCGAGGTGGGTGGCCGACTCGAAGGGATCGCGGACCGGCATGCGCGCCGCGAGCGGCTCCGCGAGCGCGTCCGGGCTCGCGGAGCCTGCTACCAGGTCGATCAGCGCGTCCCATCCCTCGATGGCCGGCTCCGCGCCGGGCAGGAGCGAGCCGAAGACCTGCTCCACACCGCGCTGCGCTCGGGTGAGCGCCATCGTGAGCGCCTCCTCGTCGTCGTAGCCGAGGCTGGCGGCGAAGCGCTCGCGCTCCTCGGGGTCGCTCGGTAGCAGATGCGTCTGGTAGCCGGCCCGCACGTGGATGCGGTGCTCCACGCGCCGCAGCAGGTTCCAGGCGTCGCCGATGGTCTCCGCCTCGCGGTCCGTGACCAGCCCGGCGGCCGACAGCCGGCGCAGCGCCTCGAGCGTGCCGGGCACTTGCAGCTCGCGGTCACGGCCACCCCAGACGAGCTGGAGCGTCTGGACGAAGAACTCGGCCTCGCGAATGCCTCCGCGGCCCAGCTTCACGTCGCGATCGAGGTCCACCTCGAGCTCCCGGCGCGAACGGGCCAGCATCTCCGCCATCTGCTCTGCGATGGTGGGATCGACGGCGCGCCGGAACACGAAGGGGCGGAGGGCATCGAGCACCCGCCATCCGAAGTCCCGGTCGCCGGCGATGGGACGTGCGCGCAAGAGCGCCGCGCGCTCCCACGTACGTCCCCACGACTCGTAGTAGCGCTCCGCGCTCGCGAGCGAGTTGACGAGGGGGCCGCGGCTGCCCTCGGGGCGCAGGCGCAGATCGACGCGGAAGCAGAAGCCGTCCTCGGTGACTTCGGAGAGGGCCCGCACGGTGCGCCGGACGACACGGCTCGCCAGCTCGTGAGGGCTGACCTCGCCGCCTTCGACCTCCGCGTCGTCGGTCTCGTAGAAGAAGATGAGGTCGATGTCGCTGCCGAGGTTGAGCTCGAGGCCGCCGAGCTTGCCCATGCCGAGCACCGTCAGCGGCACGGGCCGACCCTCCGCGTCGACGGGAGCCCCGTAGCGAGCCTGTTCCGCCGTCGTCGCGCCTGCGAGCGCAGCGTCGACGAGGACGGACGCGAGGTAGGCCATCTCGGCGCTGGTCTGCTCGACGTCGGCTAGCCGCAGGACCTCGCGGAGCGCGATGCGGACGACGGCGCGGTGCCGGAAGCGGCGGAGCGCGCGGCGGCGTTCGGGGCCGTCTTCCGTGGCCGCGCCGAGGGTGGCGCGCAAGTCGGCGGCCAGCGTCGCCTCGTCGGCTTCGTGCGTGAGTGGGCGCGCCAGCACGTCTGCGATCAGAGGTGGGTCGGCGAGCACCAGCGGGGACAGTGCGGGCGCGTGCTCCGCCAACAACGCCACGAGGCGGAGTTGCTCCGGGTCGTCGGCGCCTCCTCGCTCGCGGAAGGTCGAGACGGCGTGGTCGCCGACCTCACCGGTCGGCTCGCGCGGAGAGGGCGGGCTCCCGTCCATGGGACCGAATCCTACGTCAACGTGGGCCCTAAGGGGGGTGACGACACCGTCGTCATGTCGATCGTCGGCATGCCGACGATCGACGCTTCGTCGCTTTTCCCCAACAACACGTCTCCTCGGCTCGTCTTGGTGGATACCTGGTCCAGCCCTCGCGGAGCGAGCGTGGCAACGCGCGACACCGGCGGCATACGGGTCGGGTGGGTTCCTCGCCACCGGAGTGGGTGCGCCTCCGACCCCCGCCGGGCGTCATGCGCGGCAGCGCCGAGCCTGGTTCGAGGAGCGCCGGTGCTCGTCGCCTCGGTGGAAAAGGCATGCCTCCGCGGACTGGCGTCCGCTCCGTGCACGCCTTTTCCACCTGGTAGACTGCGCTCCGTCGCTTCGCGCCGGTGCTCGTCGCCTCGGTGGAAAAGGCATGCCTCCGCGGACTGGCGTCCGCTCCGTGCACGCCTTTTCCACCTCGGTTGACTGCCTAGGGGGCGTGGAGTACAACCCCGCACCCCGACGGCCCCGGTAGGGCGTCGATCGTGCGGAAACAGCCTGCGGCTTCCAGGGGTTGCGTGGGCTCCGAAGGTCCTGAACGCATTACGCGTCGAGGTTGCGGAACGTGCTCCTGACCGTTCTCGAGTTCCTATGGTGGCTACAGCCGGCTCCGACCGGCGGTGGCGGTGGCGGTGGTGGAGCAGCTGGCGGGGCTGCGGCCGGCGGCGGCACGATGGGCTGCGCCCTCCAGATCGGCGCCTTCGCCCTGATGATGGGCTTCGTCTACTTCTTCATGCTGCGCCCCGAGAACAAGCGGCGGAAGGAGCACGAGGAGATGATCCGCTCGCTCCGAAAGGGGACCAAGGTCCGCACCACGGGCGGCATCCTCGGCGAGGTCGTCACCGTCAACGACGACGAGGTCGTGCTCCAGGTCGCCGACAAGGTGCGCATCAACGTCCTGCGCACGAACGTGTCGACCGTCGAGTCGGCCCGCAAGGCCGAGGGCGAGAAGAAGAAAGATGAGCCCTCGAAGAAGGGCGAGTCCGAAGGGACGCGGGACGAGGCCTGATATGGACAGGACCTGGTACATCCGGCTGAGCATCGTACTGCTCGCCGTGGCGGGGGCGTGGTTCGTCCTCTGGCCGAGCATCTCGACGTGGGTACAGGCGCCCGATTGGGTGACTGAGAACATCGATAGGCACATCACCCCCGGTCTGGACATCCAGGGCGGCCTCCGGATGATGTACACCGTCGACATGGACGCGGCGATTGAGGATCGCCGGAACGCCCGTGCCCAGCAGCTCGTCCGCCGCCTCGGCGAGAAGATGGACATCACCGCGGACGACGAGGCGCCCAACGAGGAGCAGCTCGCCCGCATCCGCGAGCGCGTGACCCCGCAGATGAGCCGCACGAACCCGCGGATTATCCGGCTCACGTTCCAGAACGCCGACGACCTGAACCTGGTCGACCGCGACCTCGTGCGGAGCTTCGGCGACCTGGCCGAGGAGAGCCGGACCGAGCGCAGCATCACGCTGGTGCTCACCGAGCAGAGTATCGACGCGCTGCGCGAGCTCGCCGTGAACCAGGCCCAGGAGACCATCAAGAACCGCATCTCGGAGATGGGCCTGCAGGAGGCCAACGTCCGCGCGCAGGACATCGACATCATCGTCGAGGTCCCCGGCGCCTCCGAGGAGCAGTTCCAGCGCATCCGCGCGCTCATCAGCCAGACGGCGCGCCTCGAGTTCAAGATTGTCGACGACGCGAGCCCCTTCGTCACCACGCTGACGGACCTGCCGGAGGGCATCACCCGCCGCGGCAACATGCTCTACGCGGAGGGTGCCGGTCCCTGTCCGGAGAACGTCGAGGCCGATGCCGAGGACGGTCAGTGCACGGCGCACACGCGGCTCGCACACTACGTGGACTCGCTCCGCGAGGCCGGCCGCGGCCCCGAGGTGGGCCGGAGCCTGGCGCTCGGGCGCATCGAGATCGAGTCCGACGACAGCCAGGCCGGCCAACCAGGGCGAGACCTACGCCTGGCGCACCTACGTGCTCTTCGACCAGCCGCCGAACGGGAGCGACCCGGTCGGTGGTGAGCACCTCGAGGACGCCGCGGTCGCCAACGACCCGCAGAGCGGTCAGCCGCTCGTCACGTTCGCGATGAACGCCGAGGGTGCGCGCCGCATGCAGGAGCTGACAGGCAGCAACCTGCGCAAGAAGATGGCCATCGTCCTCGACAACGAGGTCCAGAGCGCGCCGGTCATCCGCGGCCGCATCGGGGCCCGCGGTCAGATTGAGCTCGGCGGCTTCCGCGACTACCGCACGCTGCTGAACGAGGCGAACGACCTGGTCATCGTCCTGCGTGCCGGTGCGCTGCCCGCGCCGATCATCCCGCAGAACGAGCAGTACATCGGCCCCACGCTCGGCCGCGACTCGGTCATGGCCGGCGCCAAGGGCGCGGTCATCGGCGTCGGGCTCGTACTCCTCTTCATGGCGCTCTACTACCAGGTCGCGGGCTTGGTGGCGGACGTCATGGTGCTGATGAACGTCCTCTTCCTCTTCGCCATCATGGCGTTCTTCAACAACGATCTGACCTTGCCCGGCATCGCCGGCATCGCGCTCACGGTCGGTATGGCGGTCGACGCCAACGTGCTGATCACCGAGCGCATGCGCGAGGAGCTGCGGATGGGCAAGAGTCCACGCGCGGCGGTCGATCAAGGGTTCAGACGAGCCTTCTGGTCGATCTTCGACAGCCAGTTCACGACGTTCATCGCCGCCGTCGTGCTGCTGCAGTACGGCAGCCCGGAAATCCAAGGTTTCGCACGGACTCTGATGATCGGGATCGTCACTTCGCTGTTCACGGGCGTGTTCTGCTCGAAGGTGCTGTTCGACTGGCTGGTCCGAGGCCTCCGGGTCTCGCGGCTGAGGGTCGGGTGATCCCATGGAGTTCTTCAAGCCTGGCCTGGTTGTCGACTTCATGCGCCATCGGCGCATCTACGCGGCGATCAGCATCGTGCTGGTGGTCGGAAGCATCGTCAGCATCTTCTACCCTGGACCGAACTTCGGCACCGACTTCGTGGGCGGGACGGAAGTGCAGGTCGCCTTCCGCGGCGACGTGACCCCGGCGGAGCTGCGCACCTCGCTCTCGGAGCTCGGCTACGACGCGCCCGAGGTGGTGGCGGTGGTCGGCCACCCGAACGAGTACATCATCCGCGTCCGCGACTTCTCGGCGATTGACGATGCCCAGAAGGAGCAGATGCAGCACGCGATCGAGGGCGCGCTGCCCGAGGGCGTGCAGCTCCAGAACATCCGTGTCCCCGAGGGTGGCGACAGCGCGCGCGTCTCGCTGAGCGGCGACGTGAGCCCGGACGCGCTCCGCGACGCGCTCACGAACGCGGACGTCTCGGTGCTGCGCGTCGTGCGCATCGGCCAGTCCCAGGACCACGAGTACGAGGCGCAGCTCAGCGGCGTGGCCGACGAGATGATGGGCGGTCTGACGGAGAAGCTCGGCGCCGCCCGCGCGCCCGAGCGGCCCGAGAGCGTGGAGCGGGTCGGTCCGCGGGCGGGAGCGCAGCTGCGCGACGCGGCGATCAAGAGCCTCCTCTACGCCATCGCGTTCATCATGGTGTACGTGGCCTTCCGCTTCGACCTGCGCTTCGCGCCGGGCGGCGTGGTGGCCCTTCTCCACGACGCGTTGATCACCGTGGGCGCGTTCGTGCTCCTCCAGAAGGAGTTCAACCTCACGATCATCGCCGCGTTGCTGACGATCGTCGGGTACTCCATCAACGACACCATCGTCGTCTACGACCGGATCCGCGAGAATCTCGGGCGCTATCGCGACAAGAGCCTGTACGAGGTGATCAACATCAGCACCTCCCAGATGCTCTCGCGGACGATCGTCACCTCGGGCACCACCCTGCTCAGCGTCTCGGCGTTCTTCATCTGGGGCACCGAGATCATCCGCGACCTCTCCTTTGCGCTCTTCATCGGCATCCTGATCGGAACGTACTCGTCGATCTATGTCGCAGCGCCGCTGACGGAGTGGATGGACCGGCGCTTCTTCAGCTCCTCCAAGGCCCGCGCCAAGAAGGCGCGTATGAAGAAGGGCCGCACTACCACCCAGGAGACCTGAGCATCCTCCTCATCCGGCCGCCCCGCCCGCGCTCGTCGTCGGCGGGGCGTCGTGCGTTCTGGAGGCTGCGAAGCGATCTGCGTCAGTCGCACGCTCGCCGCTGCGTCGGTGGGTCATCGTGCTCGATCCTCGCGGCAGTGTCCCCGTTTCGTCAGGAGTGCCTTCCGCTCTCGCTCCGCTTGGTCCAAGGTGGGCCGCGATGCAGTTGGTCGACGCTGGCGAAAAGAGCGCGGAGGCGGTATCGCCCTCGCGCGTTCAGCTCCGCGAGGGGGATCGCGCGGCGGCGCAGGAGCTGGGCGCGGCGCTGGGCGTGAGCGCGTCCATCGCGCAGGTGCTCCTGCTGCGTGGCGTGAACGACGTCGAGGTCGCGCGGGACTTCCTCGACCCGAAGCTCGGCGGCCTGACCCCGCCCGAAGCGATGGCCGATCGCTCCGCGGCCGCCGAGCGGCTCGCGCACGCGGCGCGCAAGCATGAGCGGGTGGCCGTCTTCGGCGACTACGACGTCGACGGGACCACCAGCGCCGCCATCCTGAGCGGCATCCTGAGCGTGCTCGGCGCGGACGTGCGGACCTTGGTCGCCAACCGCTTCGAAGGCGGCTACGGGTTCTCGCAGCCGGCGCTGCAGCGCGCGCTCGCGACGGGTGCCTCGCTGATCGTCACCTGCGATTGCGGGTCGAGTGACCACGAGCGGATCGCCGCCGCCCGCGCGAAGGGCGTCGACGTGATCGTGGTCGATCACCACCTCGTGCCGGACGAGCCGCTGCCGGCGCTGGCGTTTCTGAACCCGCACCGGCCCGATTGCGGCTTTCCCTACAAGGGGCTGTGCAGCGCGGGACTAGCGCTCTCGGTGGGCGCGGCGGTGCGCGCGGCGCTCGACGCGAAGCTCGACGTCCGGCCCTGGCTCGATCTCGGTGGCGCTCGGCACGGTGGCGGACGTGGCGCCGCTCGACGGCGACAACCGGCGGCTGGTGCGCGCCGGGCTCGCGCGCATCGCCTCCCCGCGACCGCGTCCCGGCGTGCTGGCGTTGCGCGAGGCCGCGCGCATCCGCGCCGGCGCCTCGGTCGGCGGCGTGGACATCGCCTTTCGCATGGCGCCGCGGCTCAACGCTGCGGGTCGACTGGGCGACCCGGAGGTGACGCTGCGCCTGTTGCAAGCGGCGACGCTGCCGGAGGCTCGGGTGCTCGCGGCCCGCATCGAGCAGATCAACCAGGAGCGCCGGGCCATCGAGCGCCGCATCACCGAGGAGGCGATCGAGCAGGTGCTCGACGTCTACGGCGAAGAGGTGAGCGGCGGGATCGTGGTCGCCGCCTCGGGCTGGCACCGCGGCGTGGTCGGTATCGTCGCCGCGAGGCTGGTCGAGCGTTTCGAGGCGCCGACCGTCGTCATCGCGCTCGAGGACGGCGAGGGCCACGGGAGCTGCCGGACGCCGGAGGGCTTCTCCATCTACGATGCGGTCGCCGCCTGCCGTGGCGACTTGAGCAAGTTCGGCGGGCACGCCGCGGCGGCGGGGCTGAGCCTGGACGCGGCAAGGGTGGAGCCCTTCCGCGCGGGCTTCGACGACGTCTGCCGTTCGATGCGCGCCGTGCTGCCGCCGCTCGACGCCACGCCGCGGATCGACGTCGCCCTCGGCGACGGCTTCCCGCTCCCCACCGCGGCGGAGCTGGCCATGCTCGAGCCGGTCGGGGAGGGCAACGCCGAGCCGCTCTTCCTCCTCGAGGGCGCCACCGTTCGCGACGTCAACGCGGTGGGGGACGGGCAGCACCTCAAGCTCGCCTTGCGGATGGGCGATCGCGATTCTGACGGCGTTCGGCTGGGAGCTCGGCGACCGCGTTCACACCATCGGCCGCACCGTCCACGTCTTCGGCAGCCTCCGGCCCGACTCCTGGCGCGGCGGCGACGCCATCGAGCTCCGGATTGCCGGCTTCGCCTGAGCCGCCGCTCCCGCGTGGTCGCTACGCCCGTGCGGTCGCCGGCTTCGTCGGAAGCGCGGCCGCACGGACCACCATCCGAGATGGGGGTGGTAGCCGTCCGCGTCGCGGCGAAGCCCGTAGGTCGGAGGGGTTTCCGGCTCACAGTCCGCAGGCGCAACGCGGGCCAAAAGACGTGAACGCGGTTCACGTTGGCCCGCGACCTGCTGACTTTGGAGCAGAATTTGCGGAGGGTTCGCCGTCGAACCGTGAACAGGGTTCACTTTGGCCGGGCGACCCTCCCTCGGTTTCCACGTTCCGAGCGCGCGCTCAGCGTCCCGTCCAGTGCGGCGCGCGCTTCTCGATGAACGCCATGAGCCCTTCGCGGGCGTCCTCGGTGCCGAGCACGGCCACGAGCTGCTCTTGCAGGTAGGGCACGGCCTCCACGAGCGCGCGATCGGCCTGGTGGTGGTAGGCGGCGAGGCCCATGCGGACGGCCGTCGGCGACTGGGCGGCCAGCTTCTCGGCCAGCGCCCGCACTTCGTCGTCGAGCGCGTCGTCCGGCACCGCGCGGTTGATGAGCTCGATCTCCGCCGCCTGCCGAGCCGTCAGCTTCTCGCCGAGCAGCATCATCTCGAGCAGCTTTCGCCGGCTCACCACGCGCTGGAGCACGGCCATGATCATCATCGGGAAGAGGCCGCGCCGGACCTCCGGTGTGCCGAGCACCGCGCTCTCGGCGGCGATGGCGAAGTCGCAGCTCGCCACCAGCCCGAGCCCTCCGCCCATCGCCACGCCCGGCACCCGTGCGATGGTGGGCTTGCCGAGCGAGGGGAAGCGCAGCAGCAGGTCCGAGTAGTCGCCCTTCGGCGGCAGCTCCGGGCCCTCGCCGCCTCCGCCGGACATCTGCTTGAGATCGCCGCCGGCGCTGAACGCCTTGCCGGCGCCGGTCAGCACGATCACGCGCACGTCCGGGTCGTCTTTGGCGTCGTCGAGCGCGTAGAGCAGCTCGTTGACCATCAGCGGCCCGATCGGGTTCTTCCGCTCGGGCACGTTCAGCGTGATGGTCGCGATGCTCGACTCGACGGAAGCCAGGATGGTCCGATAGGAGCGCGCCTCCATCAGGCGTGCCCCACGGCTTCGGCGGCGGCTCGGCCGGCTGCCGTCTCGCCGAGCTTCAGGATCTTCCGCGCCTCCTCGACCGTGGCGGGCTCGCGGCCGACGTCGCGCGTCATCCGCGCCGCGATCTCGACCATCGCCCCGTTGCTGCTCGCCTTGTCGCCGTTGGGCAAGTAGAGGTGGTCCTCCAGCCCGGTGCGGATGTTTCCGCCGAGCACCAGCGCGGTCGCCAGCATGCGCCAGTGGCAGTGGGAGATGCCGATCACCTCCCAGTCGGAGCCGGGCGGCATGATCTTGGTCTGGAGCTGCAGCGACTCCACCGTGGCCGGGATGCCGCCGAGCACGTTCACGATGAACGAGAACTGGAAGGGCGGCTTCAACGCGCCCATGTCGAGGAGCGGCCAGATCCCCGCCGTGTGGCCGCTGTCGAAGCACTCGAGCTCGGGCTTCACGCCCGCTTCGTTCATCGTGTTCAGCAGCGAGAGGATCTTCTCGTAGGGGTTCGGGAAGATCATGTCGAAGACGAAGCGCTTCTGGCTCCGGCTGTACTTCGAGTAGTTCATCGTGCCCATGTTCACGGCGCCGATCTCGGGCCGGGACTCGGCGACGTAGGCCTGCTGTTGGCTCACGTCGTCGAGGATCGTGCCGGTCGAGAAATTGAGGATGATCGGGCAGCGCTTGCGGATCTCCTCCTTGATGCGCGCGAACACCTTCGGCTCGAAGGTCGGCGAGCCGTCGTCGTTTCGCGCGTGGATGTGCACGACGGACGCGCCGGCGTCGTAGGCGCGCTTGGCCTCCTCGGCGAGCTCTTCGGGCGTGTACGGGATTGCTTCGCACTGCTTGCGGTTGGCGAGCACGCCGGTGAGCGCGCAGGTGAGGACCACCTTGTCTTCGAACGCCATGTCTACCCCTCCTCGGCCTCGGTCGAGGCCGGTGGTTGAGCCCTGAGAGCTCGATTCTGCGCCGCTCCGCGGTCTTGAATCGAGCTCCTCGCGAGGGCTTGTTCTTCTCGCTCGACCTGCTCGCGCACGCGGGTGGCGAGCAAGGAAAGGATGCGCATCAGCTCCGCGCGGTCGCTGGCCGAGAGCGACCGCAGCGCGGCGCCGAAGATCGCCATCGCGGTCACCGGCACGGCCGAGGCGATCGCCCGGCCGCGATCCGTCGCGCGGATGTGGATGACGCGCCGGTCGTCCTCGCTCCGCTCGCGCCGCACCAGCCCGTCGCGCTCCATGCGGTCGACGATGCCGGTGATGGTCGAGTTCTTCGCGCTCATCCGGGCCGAGAGCTCCGAGAGGCTGAGGCGCCCGAGCCCCTCGAGGATCTTGAGCGCCGTGACCTGGGGACCGGTGAGCCCGTGCTGCCTCGCCAGCGCTTTGGTGACGCGGCGGCTCTCCGTGTACAGGTAGACGATCGCCTCCAGGATGCGATCGATGTCGCCCTGGCCATCCGGCTGAACGTCTGCGTGCTTGTTCGCCACTCTCTCACCGAGCCCGGCTTCTGCCGGATCGCTCGAAAAACATTTCGGACGCTAAATATTCGCTTCCCGACCTCATCGTCAAGGCCGCGAGGTGGGGCACGCTCGCTTGCTGCCCCGTCCCCGTCCGTATATGGTCGCCCTGCTTCCCGACGGGAGGGGTTCCGCTTGCGACTGCATCATTCGAAGGGTCCGTCCACCTGGCAGACACTCGGCACCGCGGTGGCGCTCGCGCTGGCGCTGGTCGTCGGCCACGCCGCGCTCGATGCGCCCACGGCGCACGCGCAGTGCAGCTCGACGACGATGTCGATGACCTGCAACTCCGTCGGCGCGGGCGGCAAAGGCATCCTCGGCGGCGGCATCCTCGGCGCCGAGATCGGGTTCATGGTCAACGCGTTGATCGTGAACGCCGGCGTCCATGAGCTCGACGAGTGGTGGGCGTGGGTCCTCTTTCCGGCCATCGGCGCGGCCGGAGGTGCCATCGGCGGCTACTACGCGCTCGAGAACCCGAACATGGGGCAAGGCTTCCCAGAAGCCGCGGTCGCGGTGTTCGCGGTATCGATGGCGTTGATCGTGCCGACGTTCGTCGGGGTGTTGGCGTTGACCGCGTACAACCCAGGCCCCGATACCGGCGGGGAGGGTGCGACCGGCGACGAGGACGCGACCCAGAGCGATCCGGGGTCGAGCGCTCGCAGTGCGCGGCAGCGCATCTTGGCAGGCGGTCCCGGGCTGCTCCGCTTCGCGGACGGCCAGCTCCTGCTGGGTGTGCCGATGATCGGCTCGGCCGATACCTACACCCGCGAGGAGCGCGCTCACATGCTCCTGCCGCGCACCGCCGACGTCCGCGTCCCGGTCGTCAGCGGCACGTTCTGAGCGAGCGATCGCGCTCCCGACGCCCGGCCAGCCCGCTTTCCGCGCCGTGCCGGGCGTTTTCCGTTCCGTCCTGAGCGAGCGATCGCGCTCCTGACGCCCGGCCAGCCCGCTTTCCGCGCCGTGCCGGGCGTTTTCCGTTTCGTCCTGCCCGCGTCATGAGCCGCGCGGGCTCTCGGCGTCGAGGAGCTCGCGACGGCGGCTCCTCGAACGGGCTCGCGTCGCAAGAGGACTCTCGCAGTCGCACGCGCGGTCCGTGGCGGCTCTCGGCGTCGGACGTGCCCGGGCCGAGGCTTCGGTGAGGCGGCGCAGCTCGTCGCGGGCTCAGGCTTCGCCGACGAACACGGCGCGGCGGTAGTAGCGCAGCTCGTCGATCGACTCGCGGATGTCGTCGAGCGCGCGGTGGCTCCCCTTCTTGCGAGGGCGGCCTTCGAACGCCTGCGGGTGCCAGCGCCGGACGAGCTCTTTCACCGTCGAGACGTCGACGTTGCGGTAGTGCAGGTAGCCCTCGAGCTCGGGCATGTAGCGAGCCAGGAAGAGCCGGTCCTGGTGCACCGAGTTGCCCGCCAGCGGCGCGGCGCGCTCGGGGACGTGGGCGGCGATGAATTCGAGCGTCTGGCGTTCCGCGTCCGCGGTGTCGATCGTGGATGCGCGGACGCGCTCGGTGAGCCCGGAGCCTCCGTGATGGTCGCGGTTCCAGTCGTCCATCGCATCGAGGAGCGAGTCGGGCTGGTGGATGACGATCTCGGGCCCTTCCGCCACCACTTCGAGCTGTCCATCCGTGACGATGGTCGCGATCTCGAGGATGCGCTCGCGGTCCGGGTCCAACCCGCTCATCTCAAGGTCGATCCAGACGAGTCGATCGGTGTCCTTCGCCATCGGGCGACGATATCAGAGTCCCGCCGCGACCCGTAGCCACGGGGGAATTGGAAAAGCGCCGGCACGGGATTAGGTTCCCCGGGTCATGCCCATCACCCAGAGCATCTTGGTGCCGACCGACTTCTCCCCCGCCGCTCGCTACGGCTTGATCAAGGCGGCGGAGCTGGCGCGCGACACGGGCGCGAAGGTGACCGTCTGTCACGTCCTCGATCCCTCGCCCCTCGCCCCCTACGCGACCCGCGGCGACGCTGGCGCGCAGCTCGCGATGGAGCAGGACGTCGAGAAGGCGATCCACGAAGCGCTCAGCGAAGTCATCCGAACCCACTTCGCCGGGATCGAGCACGCCAAGACGACGCTGATCATCAGCTCCAACGCCGCCGAAGGGATCTGCCACTACGCGGGGAAAGAGGACGTCGACATGATCGTCCTCTCGACGCACGGTCGCACCGGCCTCGCGCACCTGCTCATCGGTAGCGTCGCCGAGCGCGTCGTCCGCCACGCGCCCTGTCCGGTGCTGAGCGTGCGCACGCCGGCGAACGTCGAGGGCTGAGCCCGGCGAGACCGCCGCGTCGCCGGGAGGCGGGAGGCACGTGGGAGGGCCCCGTTCTTTTGCGGATCCGCGCGCGCGGACGCCTCGTTCGTGCCGGTCGGTCGCTTCGCAGGCTGGGTCGCGGTCGCGGGCGCATCGCCGCCGGGCGGATGCGTTCGCGGCGCTCCGCCGGCGCGCGCGAAGTCCCTCGAGCTTCCGATGATCGGAGCACGGCCGCCGGCGAACGAGGAGGACCTCCTCGCTTTGCCCCACGATGTGGGCTGGAGGTCGCGCGGAGGTGCAGGCACCATCCGGCGATGGTGAGGAGCGGGCAGCAGCGGTTCGTCGCGGCGTGCGTGATCGCGCTGCTGGCGTGCTCCGGCTGCGCGTCCATTCCTCCCGCGCGCTACGGCGTGGAAGGGGTTCGCTTCCAAGGCGTGCAGCAGGTCGACCCGGAGGCGATCGCCGCCTGCCTCGGCACGCGCGAGCGACCGCGCTTCGGCGTCGACTTCGGCCTCCGCGGCACGCCGACCTGCGGCGAGCCTCCCTTCGACGCTGCGCACCTGATGGTGAGCTTCTGGAGCTGGCCCTGGGAGGAGTGGCCGCTCTTCGACGAGAGCGTGTTCGAGCGTGACACGGAGCGCATCGAGCGCTGGTATCGCGCCCGCGGCTTCTACGACGCGCGGGTGACCGCGACCGACGTCGAGCCACCCGCCGCCTCCCGGAGCGAAGGCAGCCAGCGCTCGTGCGGCGACGGGGAGGGCGGCGACTGCACCGTCGACGTCACCTTCACCGTCGACGAGGGCGAGCCCTCGACCATCGCTCGGATGGCGTTGCGCGGGATCGACGAGCTCCCGGAAGGCATGCGCGCGCAGCTCCGAGATGTGCTCCAGTTCCAGCGGGGCGATCGCTTCGACGAGGCGCTCTACCAAGAGACCAAGCGGCGGATGCTCCGCGTGCTCGCCGACGCGGGCTACGCCAACGCGAACGTCACGGGCGAGGTCAAGGTCGACCCCGCGCGTCACGAGGTCTTCCTCATCTTCCGCATCGCCGCTGCCGCCCCCAGCGTGATCGGCCGCGTCTGCGTGACGGGCTACGGCGATCTGCCGCCGCAGCCGATGCTCGCCGTGGCCGGCCTGGAGGCGGGACAGGGCTTCAGCCTCGTCGGGCTCGAGCAGGCGCAGCGCGCGCTCTACGCGGTCGGTACGTTCAGCGGCGTCGAGGTCGCGCCGCGGCGGCAGGCGCAGACCGAGGACGGGACGGTGTCCGCCACGCCGAGCGCCAGCGCCGAGCCCCAGGCGCCGGTGGAGACATCGGACGTGGACGTGGCGGCCGGCGGTGAGCCGCGGCCGGTGTGCAATCCGGGCCCGGCCGAGGTGCCGGCGGGCTACCGTGCCGTGGACATCGACATCCGGGTGACGCCGGGGCGCATCACCAGCTTCGGTTTCGGCGTCGGCATGCAGGCCGGTCAGGCCGTCACGTTCGGCACCGTCACGAGCTTCGCCACCCAGCAGAACGCGGCGCAGTGGGACTTCCACGTCAGCGCGGTGGTGGAGCACCGGAACCTCTTCGACCGTTTGATCCGCGGGCATCTCGAGGTTCGACCGCGCCTCATCTTCCAGATGCCGTTCTTGAACTTCACGCCGGCGCGCCCGTCTCCCTTCGGTGTGCAGACGGTGGGCAGCATCCGGTGGCCGGCGTTCCTCGACCCGCGGACGAACTTCGTCTTCGAGGTGCGCCACGATCTCAGGTCCGATGCCCTTCACGAACTTCTTCCGTTCGGAGCTCGACGCCTTCACGGGCCTGGAGCGGACGTTCTTCGACGGGCGCGTCTACGGCGGCTTCTTCGTGCACGGCAACTGGTTCGTGCCGACGCAGCGCCAGCCGATCGAGCCGTCCCAGCAGCTCCCCGAGACCTGGGCGCTCTGGCTCGAGGAGTCCATCCGGGTCGATCTGCGCGACGATCCGCGCAACCCGACCGCGGGCGCGTACTTCGCCGTGAACTCGCAGCAGGCGGTGCGGCCCCTGGGCTCGTGGGATTTCGTCCGCGTGGTGGGCGAGGCCCGCGGCTACGTCCCGCTGCCCTTCGGGATCGTCCTCGCCGCCCGCTTCCAGATGGGCGCGATGCAGGTCTTCGGCTCGAACCTCGATCCGAACAACGTCTATCAGCTGAGCCAGCTCGGCCCGCCGGCGTTGCAGCTCATCGGCGGCGGCGCGTCCAGCAACCGAGGCTACCTGCCGGGCTACCTCGGCGACGCCGAGCAGATTGACGTGATCCAGCCGCGCTCGAGCACGGAGATCGCCAACGGGGCCCCTGTCCGGACGCGCCCGGTGCGCATCTCCGGCGGCACCCGGATGTGGGAGGCCTCCCTCGAGCTGCGCATCCCGGTGACGCCCAGCGTGGGCGTCGTGCTCTTCGGGGACGCGGGTGACGTCGACCGAAACCGCCTCGACGCCTCGGACGGACAGGCGCGCTTCCGCTTCAACTACCCGCAGATCGCGATCGGCGTCGGCCTTCGCTACCGCACGATTGTCGGCCCGATCCGCTTCGACGTCGCGGTTCGCCCCGATCAACTCCAGGTGCTGGCGAACAACAACACGTTGCCGCCTGCGTGCGGCCCCATGCTGGGTCAGAACTGCCGGCCCGTCAGCTACATCGATGTGGGATTCTTCCGCTTCCCCGGTGCGTTCCACCTGACGATCGGAGAGGCTTTCTGAAGCGCTGGGCGAAACGCGTCGGGGCCACGCTCGCGTGGACGTCGGTGGGCCTCCTCGCCCTCTTGCTGAGTCTCGCCTACCACCTGCAGCTGCACCTCGCGGGCGTGGTGGCGATCGACACGCTCACGGCCGCGCTCAACCGCGAGGTTCGCGGCAAGCTCAGCATCGGCTCGCTCCAGAACGTGAGCTTCGCGAAGATCGTCGCCCACGATGTGGTGGTCCGCGACCCCGAGGGGCGGGTGGTCATCGAGCTCTCCCGGCTGGCGGCGTGGCCGGACTGGGACGCGCTCTTCTCCGGCATCGTCCGGGTGGAGAAGGTCCGCGCGCGCGACGGTGAGGTGACGCTCTTCGTGTCGGGGCCGGACGAGGACACGGTCTCCGTCGCCGAGGCCTTCCAGTCGTCCCAGCCGAGCACCGGCCCCCCCGGAAACCCGCCGCTCGTGCTGGTGAACGACATCGTGCTCGACGGCGTGCGCGTGCATGGAGACGTCCCCGGCCTCGAAGGGCTGGAGGTCGACGACGTGCGGCTCGTCGGCGGCGTCCGAGCGCAGAACGGCGTGCGCTTCAACTTCTACGAGGGGCACGCCACGATGACCGGCCCCTATCCGGGGCGGACCGAGATCGATCAGATTCGATGGCTTCTTCGACTCCGACCTCGCGGAGCAGGGGCTCAACGTCTACGCGAGGGCCCGCCGCGGCGACGACCGGGTGCGCGCTCGCGTGCGGCTGCTGCGACCCGATCCGGAGGCGCCCGCGAACCTGGATCTGAGGGCGCAGGTCGACCCGCTCACGCTCTCGACGCTGGCCGACATGGACATCGTGCCTTCGATGGAGGGCAACGAGACGCGCGTCCGCGGCCACGCGCGGCTCTGGGGGCCGACCGATGACCTGCGACTCCGGGCCAGCCTCCACAGCGAGGGCGGCGACGTCGTGGTCGACGGTCGGCTCGGCCAGGGCGGCTCGAATCTCGGTGGACGCGCGTACGGATTGGCTGCGCCTCGACACCATCGCGCCCTCGCTGCCGCCCTCGCCGGTGGCCGGTCGAGTGCGGCTCTCGATCGACCCGAATCCGCCGGGCGAGCCCGCGCGCCACGTGCAGGCCGACCTCGAGCCGGTGACGCTGGCCGGCGTCGCCATCCCCGGCTTCCGACTGGAGGGGGAGCTCGAGGACGACGCCTTCCGCATCACGGATCTGCACGCACCGCACGTCGGAGGCGACATCGACGCGTCGGGGCGGATCGGTTTCGACGGCAGCCTCGACGTGCACGCGCGCGCTCGTTTGCCGGACATCGGCCGGGACCCGAACGTGCGCCGCGCGGCGCCCGGCGCTCACGGCGCGGTCGACGCCGTCCTCAATCTCTCCGCCGACGCGGGCTTCGACCATCCGCGCTACCGCGGACGGGTGACCGTCCGAGGGTTGCGCTACGGCTCGGTTCGCGCCTCGCGGATCACGCTCCACGGCCGCGGCGCCGGAACGCTCCCCACGCCGACGATCGACGTCGACGGTGACGCAGAGGGGCTGCGCGTCGGCGCGCTCACGCTCGGGGAGGCGCAGGTCTCGGTCGACGGTGGCCCGGCAGGCTACGACGTCGATCTGCGCAGCCACGACGCCGCCAGCGGCACGCAGACGGTCGTCCGGGGGCGGGTCACCCACGCAGGCGACACCTGGCGGCTCCAGGCGCCCGAGCTCTTGGTCGACCTCGGGACCGGCGCCTGGCGCGGGCACGGCGACATCCGTTTGCGACCCGGACAGTCCATCGAGCTGGCGCCCTTGGCGCTCGCGCAAGGCGATCAGCGCATCGTCGCCGAGGGGACCTACCGGATGCACGGCGACGACTCGATCGACGTGCAGGCGATGAACCTGGATCTCGCGGATCTCACGCCGCTGGCGCCGACCACGCTGGAGGGGCTGGGTGGTCGGTTGGACGCGCAGCTCACGCTCCGCGGCGACGTGGATCGAAGGCCGCAAGGTCGATTGACGGCGCGGGTGCGGAGCGGAACGTACTCGGGGTTGCGCGACGTCGGGGGGCGCGTGGACCTCTCGCTCCGGGGCAACACGTTGGACACGGACGTACGCCTCGACCTCGGTGAGGCTGGCGAGCTGGTCGCGCAGGGGCCCATTCACGTCCCCCCGGCGGCGCTGCGGGATCCGAGCCGGCTGGTCGACGAGGCGCGTTTCGAGGGCGTTCGCGTGAGCGCGGCGGACTTCGACGTGCGGCCGCTCTTGTCCGTGCTGGGCGCGTCGGGCGTGGAGCTCTCCGGTCACCTCACCACCGACGCCGAGCTCACCGGTACGCTGCGCGATCCGGGCGTGCGCGACGCGGTGGTCGTGCTCGATCGGGTGGTCTTTCGGGACTGGGATCCGATGCGTCTCAAGATGCGCGTCGAGTTCCTCGACGAGCGCCTGGCCTTGCGCAACGTGTGGCTGGCGGACGACGCCGGAGAGCTGCTGACGGCCGAGGTCGACGTGCCGGTGCCGGTCGATGATATGCCGCGCGACCTGGCGGGCTTCTGGAGCCTGGTCCACACGTCGCCGTGGCAGCTCTCGCTCCGGCTGCCCCAGCGGCGGCTCGACACCTGGCCGGATCCCCTCGCCGACTACGTCCCGGGCGGGCTGAGCACCTCGGCCAGCCTCACCGCCGCGAACCGAGACGGTCGCATCACCGCCGATTTCGACGCCGTCGCGCGCTTCATGGAGGCGCCCGTGGAGGCGCCTTGTGCCGCGACGCTGCGCCCGATGGCGACCCTGCACGGGCGGCTCGAGGACGACGTGGTCACCGGAACCGTGTCCGGGTTCTTGGGAGGCCGGCGCGCGGTGCTGGACGCGGAGCTGGCGGCGGTCCTGCCCTTCGACGACTGGGTGCGGCAGGGTGGGCTGGACGAGTTTCCCTCGACGGAGGTCGTGGCCCGGCTGACAGGTGCCGAGATGGAGAGCGTGCCGTGGCTCTGCACCTACGGCCACGGACCGATCAACGCCTCGCTCACGGCGAAGGACCTCCTGACCGACTCCGCGGTGGTGGGCACGGTCATCGACATGCCGCGGCTGCAGATCTGGGAGCGGGCGGGAGAGCGAGGCGAAGCGCGGCTGAGCGATGGCTACCGGGTACACGTGCGCGCAGGCAGCAGCCCCGAACGCGACGCGCTGACGGCCTGCGCCATCCTAGGCCGGGCCGGCACGGAGGGGACTCCGGGCGCGGAGTGTCGCGAGGTCCCGCGGCCCGCGACGGGCGAGCTGGTCAGCCGAGTGCGCGTGCCGGTGCGCTGGGTGCCGGGTCACATCGTGCCCGAGTACGTCCAGGACGGCGTGATCCGGAGCTGGACGGGGCTCGAAGACGTACACATCGCGCCGGTCCTCACCTTCATCCCCGGCATCGTGACCGGTGACGCGGTCATGAACGGTGACGTGCGCGTGGAGGGTCCCTGGGAGACGCTGCAGCTCGACGGCGAGCTCGCGATGCGCGACGGCACGCTGCAGATCGAAGGGCTCGGCCAGCACCTGCGCGAGATCGAAGGGCGGGTGGAGCTGCACGGCGACGAGGCGGTCTTCCCGGAGTCGAGCCCGCTGCAGGCGCGCGACGGCGGCGGCCGGGCGACGCTCGACGGCAGCGTGGGCTTCCAGGGCATCGTCCCGCGCCGTCTGGACCTGAACGTGCGGGCGAGCGACTTTCCCATCCGGCGCGAGGGGATGGTGCTGGCCTGGCTGACCGGGCACGCGGCCATCACGGGCTCCATCGAGGACACCGGGACCGATAGTCGCATCACGACCGACAGCTTCGTGGTTCGCTTGCCGGACCAGTCGGCGGGGGATCTCCAGCCCCTCGATCCGAACCCGGACATCCTCATCGTCGGCCGGCCGCGTCCGGCGCCGCCGACGGAACGGGCCGACGCCTACGAGGTGGCCATCCACATCGACGCCTCGCGGCCCTTCTGGGTGCGACGCAGCGACTTCGCCGCCCAGGTGACGGCGAACATCCGGGCCAGCTATCGCGATCCGATCCTGCACGTGGGGGGGCAGGCCGAGATCCACCGCGGGACCTTCGAGATCTTCGGCAAGCGCTTCGAGCTCCAGCCCGACAGCACGCTCATCTTCGACCCCGAGTCGGACGACCTGAACCCCAACGTGAGCATCAGCGCGGTCTACGACGTGCCGGGCCGCCGCGGCGCCACCGTCACCGTCCGCGTGGAGGGCACGCTGAGCGAGCCGCGCCTGAGCTTCGAGTCGACGGAGACCAGTGACCGGGCGGAGATCATCGCGCTCCTCGTCTCCGGCGGGCGGCGCGATACCGGCACGGCGGAGCGGCAGGCCTCGGAGCAGGCGGCGAGCTTCTTGGCGGGCCTGACGGCCGGCATCCTCACCCTCGGCCTGCGTCAGGAGTTCGGCAACGTGATCCCCGTGTTGGCCATCGAGAGCGAGGGGTTGGCGGGCACGCGGGTCCGGGTCGGCTTCAACGCCGAGGACCTCATCCCGGACTTTCTGCGTGATTTCGTGACCGGCGCGTACGTCGAGGGCTTCGTGACCGCGAACGCGGGGCAGAGCTCCGGCCAGACCGCGGGTCCGGGCGGCATCGGCGGCGGGGTCACGGTCGAGTTCACCCTCCCGGACGGGTTCCTCGTCCGCGGGACCTACGTCCCGGTCAACAACGGCAGCCTCGACGTGCTCTACGAGCCTTGATCCCGGTTGACGCTCGCTCCGCGGTGCGCACACCACTAGATGTCGGAGGCGGCAGTCGTGACCGGTATGGGCGAGCGATCGGCGTCGAGATTGGGTGCGCGCCCCCGCAGGAAGTGCAAAGCACTTTCGAGGAGGCTCGCGCCCGAGATTGGCGTCGAGGGCCGTCCAGAACGTGTCGCGACTTCCGTGGAGGACATCTAGATGTCGGAGGCGGCAGTCGTGACCGGTATGGGCGAGCGATCGGCGTCGAGATTGGGTGCGCGCCCCCGCAGGAAGTGCAAAGCACTTTCGAGGAGGCTCGCGCCCGAGATCGGCGTCGAGGGCCGTCCAGAACGTGTCGCGACTTCCGTGGAGGACATCTAGGAGTGACGGCCCGATTCGAGCGGCAGAGGGAGCCTTCGAGCTGGCGCAAGCTCTCGCTCCATACCTGGGACCGTCCGGCCAATCCGACCGTGTACGGCGTCCTCGATGTGGACGCGACGAACGCGGACGCGTACGTGCACCGCGCGCGGGAGACGGGCGCGCACGTGACGCTGACGCACCTGGTCGGAAGAGCCGCTGCGCTGGCCATCCGGGCCCGGCCGGAGGTGAACGCCGTCATCCGCCGCGGGCGCGCCATCTACCTGCGCGACTCGGTCGACGTCTTCTTCCAGGTGGCCCTCGACGGCGGCGAGGATCTGTCCGGGGCGAAGGTGTCGCGTGCCGACGAGAGGAGCCTGGTCGACATCGCTCGCGAGCTGGGGGAGCGCGCGGCGCGGATCCGCGCGCACACCGACCGGGACCTTCAGAAGACCCAGCGTCTCTTGCAGCGGCTGCCGGGCTGGGCGCGCGGCGTGGCGCTTCGGGCGGCCGAGGTCACCACCTACAATCTCGGCCTGAACCTCTCCGCGCTCGGCGTCCCCTTCAATCAGTTCGGCAGCGTGATGGTGACCAACGTGGCCAACTTCGGCCTGCCGATGGGGTGGGCGCCGCTCGTGCCCTTCTCGCGTGTGCCGCTTCTGCTCACGGTCGGCGCGGTCGAGGACCGGCCCGTGGCCCGGGACGGCGAGGTCGTGGTGCGGCCCATCCTGCCGATCGGCGTCACCTTCGACCACCGGCTCCTCGACGGCTTCTCGGCCGGCGCGCTCGCGAAGCGCTTCCTCGAGGTGATGCGCGATCCCGAGCGCGTGCTCGGTCCGCCCGTCTGAAGACGACTCAAACGACCCCAAAATCTTCGCAGGCACCGGCGGTGGAGCGGCGCGTCCCGCTCATCGCATGCGTGATGAATCCCGTGCGCTCCGGGTGCGTTCCTGTCCTCGAGACGAGGGTTCGAAAAGGCGAGGGCCCGACCGCGTGGAGGGACGTCGCGGTCGGGCCCTCTTCGGGCTTCGGGGTTGGAACGGAGCGGATAGGGGCTTCAGCCCGGTGGCATGAGCACGGCGTCGATCACGTGGATGACGCCGTTGCTGCACGCGATGTCGGCCTGGGTCACGTGTGCGCTGCCGTCGAGCGTGACGGTGCCGTCCTCCACCGAGATCGCGATGGGGTCGCCCTCGACGGTGGCCGCCTCCGTCATGGAGGTGACCTGATCGGCGCGCACGTCGCCGGAGACCACGTGGTAGGTCAGGATGGCTCGGAGGCGCTCCTGGTTCTCGGGCCGCAGCAGGTTTTCGACGGTCCCTTCGGGCAGCGCGGCGAACGCGTCGTCGGTGGGCGCGAAGACCGTGAACGGGCCCGGTCCGCGCAGCGTGTCCTCGAGGCCCGCGGCCTGCACCGCGGCGACGAGGGTGGAGAAGCTGCCCGCGCTCACCGCCGTGTCGACGATGTCGGAGCCGCTCGTGTCGTCCGGCGTTGCCGTCGTCTCCGAGCCGGAGGTCGACGCCGAGGCGCTTTCGTCGCTGGCCGCAGTGTCGCTCGCAGCGCGGGAGCCGCCGCCGCATCCGGCGAGGCCGAGCGCGAGCGCGAGCAAGGTGTGGTGTATGGGCTTCATGTCGAGGTGACTCCTTCGGAGCATTCGCGCGCTCACAGCGAGGGAGGGATCATCACGCCGCTGAGGACGTGGATGACGCCGTTGGTGACGTTGATGTCGAGCAGATCCGGCACGACGGCCTGATCGGCGATGGTCGGCGGCGACGCCGAGGTGTCCACGGTGGCCGTGTCGCCGTTCAGCATGGTCACGTCGCCCGAGGTCAGGTCCGTCGAGAGGACCGGGTCCGCGTACATCGACGGGTCGAGCACGTGGTACGTGAGCACATTGGCCACCTGGTCTGCGCTCAGCCCGGCGACCGTCGACGAGATGGCGTCGAAGGCGTCGTTGGTGGGCGCGAACACGGTGAACCCGGTGGCGCTGCTCGGCGCGTCGCCGGAGAGCGTCGCCGCGATGCTCGCGCCGCCGCCGTCCGCGGTGGCGATGGCGTCGGCGAGGCTGGTCAGCCCTGCGATGCCCGCCATGTCGATGACGGTGGGCGGCAGCAGGACACCGCCGATGACGTGCACGATGCCGTTGGTGCAGCCGACGTCGGCGATGGCCACGTCGATGCCGTTGACGGCCACGCCGCTCGATGTGTCGAAGAGCAGGGTGAGGTTGTTGCCCGCGGCGTTGGTCGCGAGCGCGTCGGCGCGAGCGGGCACCGAGTCGCTCGGGACCGCGCTGGTGAGGACGTGGTAGCTGAGCACGGTGACCAGCGCGTCGCCGGTCGGGCGGTCGGAACCGTCGGGGAACGCATCGTTGGTCGGCGCGAAGACGGTGAAGGGCCCGGCGCCTGCGAGCGCCGTGTCGAGCCCCGCCGTGGTGACGGCGTCCACGAGATCGCTGAGGCCCGCGTACGTGGCCATGGTCGGGATGTCCGGCGGCAAGAGCACGCGATCGATCACGTGGATGATCCCGTTGTCGGCTTCGATGTCGGCCATGGTGACGTTCGCGCCGCCGGTGACCGTGTTGCCGCCGTTGAGCGTCACCCCGCCCGTCGTGCCGACGATGACGTCGAGGTTCCATCCCCCGCTCGCGGTGGCGACGGTGTCGACCGGGCCATCGCTCAGGTCCGTGCTGCGGACGGCGCCAGAGACGACGTGGTACTTCAGGATGTCGGTGAGCGTCGCCACGTCCATCGAGTCGATGTCGGAGGCGGCGATGCCGGACGCCTCGAACGCGGCGTCGGTCGGGGCGAAGACGGTGTAGGGGCCATCGCCCGCGAGCGTGTCGACGAGGCCGGCGCGCGACGCGGCGGCGACGAGGATGGAGAAGTCGGGATTGCCGGCGGCGATGTCGGCGATGGTGTTCGAGCTGGCGCTACCGTCCGCGCCGCCACCGTCCGCGCCGCCGCCGCCGTCGCCCGTGGCCGCGGACCCGTCGGGCGTGGTGCCGGCGTCCGTATCGCCCCCCCCGTTGTCACAGGCCGCCAGCAGGCTCGTGAGGGAGAGAAATAGGAGCGTTCGTACAAGGTAAGGCTTCATGGTCGTTTTCCTCCTGTTCTGCGCCGCGTACTCCCCGGCGGACTCGCCTTTCCTTTGGCCGACGGCGTGCGGCGTCAAGTCTTTGTACGGTCTTTGTTTGTGCGAAAGCTGTACACTCGGGCGGCGTACACCGCGGCACGGGGCCGAGACGCCGCGGGATTGGTGGCTCTGTCCGATCGAGCGACCCCACTCGTCGATGACCCTTGGACGAGCCCGTCCGCGGGTTGGTTGGGCAAACCGAGGACGCGCTCTCGCCCGGTCCTTCGGGCTCGGTACTTCAACGGACCGCTAGGTGGCTGGTGTCGAACGAGCGCTCCTCGTCTTTCCGGCGGGACAGGCCCGTCTCGCCGCCCGTCCCTCCTCCAAAATGCTTCAGCATTTCGTCGTCGGGCCGAACGACGATCCAGACCTGTCGCGCTCGGAAAGCCTTCGGGCGTCGTTCGACACCAGTCACCTAGGCGAGCCGCCCCTCACGCACCCGCGTGGTCCCACGGAGTCGTTTGATGACGCGGCCCGGCCCGTGCTACGTCGTTCCGCTCGATGGCGAGAAAGCTCTTCGGAACGGACGGAATCCGCGGGTTGGCGAACGAGGGGACGATGAGCCCCGAGATCGCCTTCCGCATCGGCGCCGCGGTCACCTACCAGGTCCGCCAGCGGGTGTCGCACACCCCGCGGATCGTCATCGGGAAGGACACCCGCCAGTCGGGCTACCTCTTCGAGCAGGCCATCAGCGCCGGCGTGTGCTCGCAGGGCGGTCGCGTGATGCTCTCGGGACCCTTGCCGACGCCGGCCATCGCGCACCTGACGACGAGCATGCGCGCCGACGCGGGCGTGGTGATCAGCGCCTCCCACAATCCCTACCAGGACAACGGCATCAAGATCTTCGGTGCCGACGGCTTCAAGCTGCCCGACGCGGCCGAGGAGGAGCTCGAGGCGCTCGTCGAGGGCGACGCGCTCGACCGCCGCCGGCCCACCGGCAAGAACGTCGGCCGCGCCGAGCGGCTCGACGACGCACCCGGTCGCTACGTGGCGTTCGTCAAGCAGAGCTTCCCGGCCGACCTGACGCTGGAGGGACTCCGCATCGTGGTCGACGCGGCTCACGGCGCCGCCTACAAGGTCGCGCCCGCCGTGTTCTACGAGCTGGGGGCGGAGGTCTGCTCGATTGGCATCGCGCCCAACGGCCGGAACATCAACAAGGAACGCGGGGCGGTGCATCCGGCCGCCTGCGCCAAGGAGGTCCTCAAGCGCAAGGCGGACCTCGGCATCGCGCTCGACGGGGACGCCGACCGGGTGATCGTCATCGACGAGCACGGAAACCAGGTCGACGGAGATGTGGTGATGGCGCTCTGCGCCACGCGGATGATCCGCACGGGCGCGCTCCGCAAGAAGACGCTCGTGACCACGGTGATGAGCAACCTCGGCCTCGAGCGGGCGGTGCAAGGGGCAGGCGGCAAGATCGTCCGCACCGCGGTCGGGGACCGCTACGTCGTCGAGGCCATGCGGGCCAAGGGCTACAACTTCGGCGGCGAGCAGTCGGGGCACATGATCTTCCTCGACCACGCCTCGACCGGCGACGGGCTGGTGGCGGCCCTCCAACTTCTGTCGATCGTGCTCCGCGAGGAGCACCCGCTGAGCGAGCTCGCGTCCGGGGTGATGGCTCGGGTCCCGCAAGTGTTGGTCAACGCCAAGCTGGCTCAGCGCCGCCCGCTCGAGGAGATGCCCAAGACGCTCAGGGCGATCCGGGCCGCGGAGAAGAGCCTCGGCAAGAGCGGACGCGTGGTCGTCCGCTGGAGCGGCACCGAGGCCAAGCTGCGCGTGATGATCGAGGGTGAGAACGAGGACCGCATCGATCAGCTCGCCAACGGCATCGCGGAGACGGCGGCAGCGGAGCTCGGCTGAGCTCGAGCGCACGCTCGGCGCACGACGTCGCTCGCCCTGGAGCCCGCGCTGGCAGTGCCGGGCCGGCCGCAGCAGCGACTCGGCGCGAAGTCCACGCTCAGTGGCTGGCGGGGAGGGTGACGAGCACCTCGGAGGGCTCCGCGGTGGCCTCCACGCCGGCGGGGACACCGCGTAGCTCCACCGGGACCGGCTGTGCGCCGTGGGTCGGCTCGAGGGTGGTCACGTCGACGAAGGGCACGATCCGATGCGGCGAGAGCGACTCGATGCGCGTCCGCGGCCCCTGGATCCGCACGTTCACCTGCGGCGGTCGCACGGAGACGTCCGACGCGCCCACGACGGCGACCTCGAGATTGCTGAGCGTGCGCGAAGCGACCTCTTCCTCGATGTCGACGATCACGTCCACCTGCGGCGTGTCCACGTAGCTGACGTGCTCGGGGAGGGGCGCGAGCGGCGCGCGACGTCGCTGCTGACCCGCCGTCCAGTCTCCGATGTCGACGGGCGCGGTCCGCACCTCTTCCAGGCGGTTCACCTCGGTGGCCGGACCGCTGATCTGCACCGTCGTCGGCTCCACGCGGGTGTCGGCGACCACGTTTCCCGGGGCGACCTCGCCTTCGAGCACGGGCGCTACCGGCAGGCTCGCGTTGGCTCGGTTCACCCAGCGGAGCGGCACGGCCGAGGGCGCGATCTGCACGATGTTGACGCCGGCGGGTAGGTCGAACGCGTCCTGCTCGAAGTAGTAGAAGTGCCCTTCCGCGCTCTGCAGATCCATCTGGATCGATCGGAGCCGGTCGCGGCGGATGGCGTTGAGCACCGAGCGGCTGCCTCGCAGCGTCACCCGGACTTGGTCCGGGATCTCGCTCACCAGCATCTTGTGGGTCGAGGCGGGGGGCAGCAGCGCGACCACGTTCACGGCCACGGAGATCTGGGCGTTCTCGCCGCCGCGGACGATCACGAAGAGCGCGATCGCCGCCGCCAGGGCGAGGATCTTCAGACCGATGTTCTCGGTCAGCGCGCGCCGCAGGAAGCTCTTGCGCGAGCCGGTCGCCGTCACGGCGCGGTCTCCTCCGCTTCAGCGGGGAGGGTCGACGTGCGCGCCGCCGGCGGCATCGACTCGCGCTCGCGCGGCGTCTCCGAGCGTTGTGCGCCGCTGCTCTCCTTCTTGGCCCGGGCCCGCGCCTTCTGACCGGACTTCTCGAAGAGCCCGACCAGCGCCTGCCGGAGCATGTTCGGGTCGAGGTCGCGGACGATGTTGCCGCTGAAGCACACGCTGGCCGTGCCGCGCTCCTCGGAGACGACGACCACCACCGCGTCGGTCTCTTCCGAGATGCCGATGGCGGCGCGGTGGCGCGTCCCGAGCGTGCGGTCGACCTTGGTGCTGTCGGTCAGCGGCAGGAAGACGCCGGCTTCCCAGATGCGCCCGTCGCGGATCACCACCGCGCCGTCGTGCATCGGGTTCTCGTAGCTCGGCACGAAGATGCTGTAGAGCAGCTCCTTGCTCACCATCGCGTCGAGCCGCGTGCCGTGCTCGATGAACTCGTCGAGCGCCGCCTCGCGTTCGAAGACGATCAGCCCGCCGATGCGTTTCTGGGCCAGCGCCGTCGCGGCCTTGACGACCTCCTCGATGGTCTGTGATTCCCTCGCGCTCTTGGCGCCGCGCAAGAACGGCCGGCTGCCGACCCGCATCAACGCGCGCCGGATATCGTTCTGGAAGAGGACGACGATGATCAGCACGACGTAAGTGAGCAGCTCGTCCAGGATGGTGAAGAGCGTGACCAGCTCGGCGCGACGGGCGACCTGGTACACCAGGAAGACCAGCACCAGCCCGACCACCATCTGCATCGCGCGCGTCCCGCGAATCAGCAGCAGGACGCGATAGAAGAGGTAGGCGACGAGCAGGATGTCGACGATGTCGGCCGTCACCCGCCAAGGGTCACGGCCGATGAAGAAGCCCTGCACGCCCTCGAGGATCTCGTTCACGCCGGCCTCCGGCGTGCTCGGAAGGCCTCGGTCAGACGCGCGGCTTGAGCCGACTCGGCAACGTCGTGGACCCGCACGGCGCGGGCTCCGGCCATCACCGCTGCCGTCACCGCCGCGAGGCTGCCTCCGAGCCGCTCGGCGGGCGCCGGCTCACGGCCGCCTTTGGCGGCGACCGTCCGCGCGATGAAGGACTTGCGGGAGGCACCCACTAGAACCGGGTACCCCGTCGCGACGAAGGCGTCCAGGTTGCCGAGCAGCGCCACCGACTGCGCCGCGGTCTTCGCGAAGCCGACGCCGGGGTCGATCCAGATGCGCTCTCGCGCGATTCCGGCCGCGCGGGCGCGCTCTACCGCTCGGAAGAGCTCCTCGAGGACCTCGGCCACCACGTCGCCGTAGCCCGTCGTGCTCGCGTCCACACGGCCGCCACCGCGGGTGTGCATCAGCACCACCTCACCTCCAGCGGCGGCGACCGCGGCGAGCAGAGTCGGGTCCGCGCCGCAGGAGACGTCGTTGATGATGGCGGCGCCGGCTGCGAGCGCAGCTTCGGCCACGACCCCCTTCACCGTGTCGACGCTGACGCGGACGCCGTCGGCCACCAGCGTCTCGACGACCGGCAGCACGCGGGACAGCTCCTCGTCGGCGGGCACGTGCGCGGCGCCGTCGCCGTAGGTTCGACCCGGCGGCCGGGAGCTCTCGCCGCCGACGTCGATGACATCCGCCCCTTCGGCGTGCATCCGGGCGGCGTGGGAGAGGGCACGCGAAGCGTCGTCGAAGCGGCCGCCGTCGCTGAAGGAGTCCGGGGTCACGTTGAGCACGCCCCAGACCTCACAGCGGACGGATGCACGTCGCCCGCGCGAGGTATCCCGCGCGGGCTCGGTCCCGTCAGACGCGCTCGCGCCCCGACTCGTGGGGCGCGACGGCGGCTCCCCCCCATCCTGTCGACCTCCTGCTCGTTCACCCGCCCGACGGAACCTCGCGCGGTCGCGGCTGGAAGATGGACGACTTGCGACGATCCTTGGACTGCCGGGACTTCTCGGAGTAGCGGGGGATGATGACGCGCTCGCGCGGGGGAAGGTCGCGACCCTCCATCACCGCGTCGATCTCCCCGCGGTCGAGCGTCTCGCGGTCGAGCAACGCCTCCGCGAGGGCGTCGAGCTTGGCCCGGTGCTCCTGGATCATCGCCTTGCCGCGGTCGTACTGCTCCACGACGATGCGGCGGACCTCGGCGTCGATCTCCTGGGCGGTCTTCTCGGAGTAGTCCTTCTGCCGGAAGCTCGGGCCCATCAGGAAGCCGGAGTCCTCGCGGTCGCCGTAGGCCAGCGGACCGAGCGCCTCGCTCATGCCGAGCTCGCTGACCATGGCCCGCGCGAAGTGCGTGGCTTTGCGCAGGTCGTCCGAGGCACCGGAGGTCTGCTGCCCGAACTTGAGCTCCTCGGCCAGGCGGCCGCCGAGGCACATGCAGATGCGGTCGAGCAGGCCCTCGCGGCTGTCGTTGAGCTTGTCCTCTTCCGGCAGCGCCATCGTGACGCCGAGCGCCGGACCACGCGGGATGATGCTGACCTTGTGCACCGGATCGTGGTGCGGGAGCATGCTGCCGAGCAGCGTGTGACCGGCCTCGTGCCAGGCCGTGACCTGCTTCTGGTGCTCGCTGATGACCATCGAGCGGCGCTCGGAGCCCATCAGCACCTTGTCCTTGGCCATCTCGAAGTCGACCATGGACACGAAGTCCTTGTCCTGCCGCGCCGCGAGCAGCGCGCCTTCGTTGACCAGGTTCTCGAGGTCGGCGCCGGAGAAGCCGGGCGTGCCGCGGGCGATGATGTCGAGCTCGACGTCTTCGGCCAACGGGACCTTCTTGGTGTGGACGCCGAGGATGCCCTCGCGGCCCTTGAGGTCGGGGCGCGGCACCACGATGCGGCGGTCGAAGCGGCCCGGGCGCAGGATCGCCGGGTCGAGCACGTCGGGGCGGTTGGTGGCCGCGATGATGATCACACCCTCGCTCGCCTCGAAGCCGTCCATCTCCACCAGGAGCTGGTTCAGCGTCTGCTCGCGCTCGTCGTGCCCACCCCCGAGGCCGGAGCCGCGGTGACGGCCGACCGCGTCGATCTCGTCGATGAAGATGATGCAGGGCGCGTGCTTCTTGCCCTGCTCGAAGAGGTCGCGGACACGGCTGGCGCCGACGCCGACGAACATCTCGACGAAGTCGGAGCCGGAGATGCTGAAGAAGGGAACGCCTGCCTCGCCGGCGATGGCGCGCGCGAGGAGCGTCTTGCCGGTGCCGGGCGGGCCCATCAGCAGCACGCCCTTGGGGATGCGGCCGCCGAGACGCTGGAACTTCTTCGGGTCCTTCAGGAACGCGATGATCTCTTCGCAGTCGTCTTTGGCCTCGTCGATGCCGGCCACGTCGGCGAAGGTCACCTTGTTCTGCGACTCGCTGAGGAGGCGGGCGCGCGATTTGCCGAAGCTCATCGCTTTGCCGCCCGAGGCCTGCAGCTGGCGCATGAAGAAGAAGAAGATGACCAGCAGGAAGATCATCGGCAGCCAGGTGACCACGATGCTGGTCAACAGGCCGTTCTGCTCGGCTTCCCGGATCTTGGACGCTGACCCCGTGATCGCTCAGGTCGCTGGCCATCTCGGGCGTCACGCTCGGCCCGGTGGTGACCCGCGTCTCACGGTGCTCGCCCTCGACCCGCACGAACGAGAATCTCGCTCGTCGCGCTGCGGTTCTGGACCTCCGCCGAGACGACGCGCCCGGCCTGCACATCGGTGATGAAGTCGGTGTAGGGGACCTGGTGCGGCCCTTCCTCGCTCGTCACGAGCTGGTAGATCGCGACGAACATGAGGATCAGCAGGACCCAGAGGAGCAGGGTCTTGTGGCTTTGCTTCACGAGGACCTCACGGAGGAGGCAGGCGCGGAGGAGGTTCCGACCCTGGCTGGGGTGACGAATCGGGGCCGTGGTCTAGCTAGCACAGGCATTGCAGTACATCAATGATCTGAGGCCGTTGGACGAGAGCGCAAGCCCGGCCGGATCGAGCCGAACCAGTCGCGGCGGAACACTCGTCAAGCGGCGTGACGACGATATGAGAGCTGTAGCGCGGTCGCGGCGGGAGGCGAGCGTCGATCGGGGATTCCACCAACTCGGTGACAACCTGCCACCCATCGGTTCATTCCTGCCCACGCCCGTGGCCCGCTCGTCGGCTGCGTGTGGGTACGTCGGGCGTGTGCCGGGCCCGGAGGACGTCCCCCTCGAGCCGCACGCGAACATCGCCGGGTAGGAGCGTCTCGCCACGTCCTCCCAGCGTACGTACGAGAGACGTCAGGTGCGCCCGGGAGGCGGCGCGACCGGTGAGATCGCGCACCCACTGGGCCAGGGCGGAGGCCCGAACGGGCTCGGGCGCGGTCGAGAGCGGCGCCACCCGGAGCGTCGAGCGATTGTCGCGCGCCTCCTCGAGGAGCGTCTCGGCTGCCCGCTGCGCGAGCGCGCGCATCCCCCGCGCGTCGTCCGCGAGGTGGGCGAGGTGGAGGGCCACCGCGGGATCCTCCTCGGCCAGCGCGGGGAGGAGGGTCCGACGGAGGCGGACGCGCTCGAAGCGCACGCTCTCGTTCGACGGATCCGCGCAAGAGGGCAGCTCGTGCCGTCGCACGTGCGCGTGGACGTCCGCGCGCCGGCAATCGAGGAGCGGGCGGATCACTCCGTCTTCGCGCCGCGGATTGATACCCGCCAGCCCGGCGATCCCGCCCCCCCGGAGGATCCGGGCCAGGACGGTCTCGGCCTGGTCGTCGAGCGTGTGGCCCACGGCGAGCGCGCTCGCGCCGACCCGATCCGCTTCGGCCTTCAGCGCGGCGTAGCGGGCGCGGCGCGCTTCGCTCTGCACCGATCCTGAGGTCACCTCCACCCGCAACGCCGAGAAGGGCACCTCCAGCCGTTCCGCCAGCGTCCGGGCAACCTCCACGTCGCGCGCGGCGTCCGGGCGTAGGCCGTGGTCGACGGACGCCGCGCGGAGCGTCAGGCGCAGCTCCGGCGCCAGGCGGTGGAGCACGTGCAGGAGCGCCGCCGAGTCCGGGCCCCCCGAGCACGCCACGAGGACGCGCTCGCCGCCCGCGAGCAGCCGGCGCTCGTGCAGGGTCCGGCGGACGCGGGCGACGATCATCGCCGCCAGATGTCCGAGCCGGAGGTCGTGACCGGTATGGCCGAGCGATCGACGTCGAGATTGGGTGCGCGCCCCCGCGGGAAATGCAAAGCGTTTTCGAGGAGGCTCGCGCCCGAGAACGGCGTCGAGAGCCGGCCAGAACGTGTTGCGACTTCCGCGGAGGACATCTAGGGCTCCAGCGGGGTGGCGGCGGGATCCTCCAGAACGAGCGCACCGCGCGGCGCCCGATCCAGCCAGAGGTGCCCGTTGCGGTCGGTGCTGGTGATCCAGACGCTCCCGTCGGCCAGCCGCAGCGCCGAGAGGCGCACGCTCCACACGCGCACGCCGTCCGCCGCGTAAGCGTAGACGTCGGCGGTGGCGTCGAGGGGCGGGAGGGTCGGCGAGGCGCAGACCTCCGCCACGTCGGGGGCCAGCGGGTCCACGGCGCAGGCGGCGAGCGCGTCGCGCACCGCGTCGGGGCTCAGATGGTCGGCGTCGGCCGCGGCGCGGGCCCAGTGGGCCGCCGCGATGCGCACGACCGCGGCGTGCTGCGCGCCGAGCCAGCTCAGTGGGTCGGCGCCGTTCGGGCAGGGCGGCGCGGCGATGGCGGCCATCGCGACCGCGACGTTCGCGCGCACGAAGGGGTCGTGGCTCTCGCCCAGCCGGCAGAGCGACGGATGCGCCTGATCGGCGTCCAGCAAACCTCGCCGGGCCAACCGGGCGAGCGAGAACGCGGCCGCCGCGGAGGCGGGCCAGGGGAGCTCCGGCGCCCGCTCGA
The DNA here is from genome assembly GCA_963832725.1 of uncultured Pseudomonadota bacterium. Classification (GTDB taxonomy): domain Bacteria; phylum Myxococcota_A; class Polyangia; order Polyangiales; family Sandaracinaceae; genus JAEZBP01. Next base: position 240,108 of record CAWHVG010000001.1, on the reverse strand, counting down.
GGAGCAACGCCGCGTCGGCCTCCGTCCCGCGCTCGCCCATCACCGACGCCGCCTGCGTGACCAGCGAGACGCCGTGTCCGTCGAGGCGTTCGCGAAGCGCCTCGCGTGCCTCGGCGTCGTCCATCGCGCCCAGGGCGCGCACGATGGCCTCGCTGCGCTCCGGGCCGGCGTGGTGCAGCGAGGCCACGAGCGGCGCGGCGGCTTCGGATGGATGCCACGCGGTCAGCACGTCGAGCGCGCGAGCGGCGAGCCCCTGGTCGGCTCCGTCGGCGATGGCGAGCAGCGTCGAGCGCGCCTCCGACGCCGACGCGTCGCTCAGTCGGCCCTCCTCCGCCAGCCGTGGCAGCGCGCGCCCGAGGGCGATCAAGAGCGCGTTTCGGTCGGTCGGCTCGCGCTCCCGGAGCCGGGCGAGGAGCCCCTCGGCGATGTCGGGTGGGGCGGCTGCGCCGAGCGCCCGCGCCGCCTCGTAGCGTAGTCGCGCGTCGGGATCGTCGAGCAGGGGGAGCAGCGCCGCCGCGCCTTCGGGGTCTCCGATCGCGCCCATGGCGCGCACCGCCGAGAGGCGGAGCTCGGTGTCGCGGTGGGTGAGAAGGGCCCGCAGGGTCGGGAGCGCGCGGGCGGCGCCCACCCGGCCGAGCAGCTCGATGAGGGGCTCGCGCTCGGGCTCGGTCACGTCGCCGAGCACGGCGAGGAGCGGATTGGCGGCGCGGCCGTCGGGCGGGTTGTGCTCGAAGTAGCGGCGCAGCGCCTCGAGCACCGCCATGCGCACCCGGACCTCGTCGGAGGGCAGGCGCTCGAGCAGAGGCAGAAGCGCCTCGGGAGCCCCGGTCGCGCCGAGCGCGCGGAGCACCGGCGGCGGCTCACCGCGACCCGCGCGCAGCGCCGCGAGCAGCGCGGGAGCGGCCGGCTCGATGCCTTGCACCTCGGCGATGGAGGCGAGCGTGCGGGCGATCTGGGTGGCGTGCCCCGGGTCGTCGGCGTCTCCGAGCTCGCGGGCCAGGGCCTCCACCGTCTCCGTCGCGTCCTCGTCGCGTCCTCGCAGCACGTCGCGGCGAACGCGCTCGAGCAAGGTCTGGGCGGCCATCACACGCGTGTGGCTGTCCGCCAAAGCAGCGATGAGCGCGTCGCGGGCCTCGCGACCCGGGATCTGCCCGAGGGCCGCGGTGACGGCGCGCGGGACCCGATCCTCTTCGCTGGGCAAGAGCGCGACGAGCGGGCGGACCGCCTCCTCCGAGCCGAGCCGGCCCAGCGCGGCGATGGCGGCCAAGCGCGGCTCCGGCGCGTCGTCGCGCAAGCCTTGGATTAACGCGGGTACGGCGCGCGGATCGCCGAGATCGCCCAGCGCGGCGTGGACCGCGGCGCGAACCTCCGGCGCGTCATCGCGGGCTCGACCGATCAGCGGCACCGCCGCACGCGCGTCGCCGAGCCGGCCCAACCAGTTGGCGGCGTCGACCCGCACCCGCGTGTCCACGTCGTCGAGGCGGCCGAGGAGCGGGACGATGACCTCGTCTCCGCCGATGGACGCCAGCGCGCTGACCGCCGCCCGCCGCACGTCCGGGTTGCTGTCGCCGAGCACGCGAACGATGTTCGGGACCGTGCGCGCGTCTCCGATCTGCCCCAGCGCCCGCGCCGCGGCCGCGCGGACGTCCGCCTCGGGATTGTCGAGCCAGTCGAGGAGCTGCGGCACGGCCTCGCGCAGCCGGACGCGTCCCACCGCCTCGGCCGCCGCGGCGCGAACGCCGGCGTCAGGGTCGCGCAGCGCGCGGAGCAGCGCGTCGTGGACTTCGCGAGCGGGATAGCTCGCCAGGAGCTGCACGACCTCGCGGCGGCGGGCCGGATTGGTGCTGTCGAGCTCGTTTCGGAGCCGCGTCAGTCGACCCTGCCACTCGAACCCGAGGGCGAAGAAGCAGAGGAGCACCATCGCGAGCGCGGGGAGCCGTCGCACCGGAAGAGGTTGTAGCCAGCGCGGGCCGCTGCGGCCAGGGGCGCGGCCTCCGTTCCCGGGGTGGGGACGCCTCCTCGCGCGAGCCGCAGCGAGCGCCGTGATACGCTGGGGCCCTGGTATCCCCGCTCCGAGCTCCGTTCCGGGTTTTCGTGCAGGTAGCGCGAACCCTGCACTGCGTTCGGAGCTCGAGCCGTACCGTCGCCCCGAAGTTCGAACCGTCATCTGCAGAGCCCGGACCGAAATTTCGGGACGCCGGTACTAGCGCTCGGGATCGATTCCCGGGCGCTCGGTGAAGGAAGCGTGTCTCCATGGGTCTCTGGATACTCGGTGGGATCGTCGGCGCCCTCGTCCTCTTTCTGCTGATCGTCGCGATCCACGACGTGGCGCAGAAGAAGCACTCCATCCTGCGCAATTACCCGGTGATCGGGCACCTGCGCTTCATTCTGGAGTCGATCGGGCCGGAGCTGCGCCAGTACATCGTGACCAACAACGACTCCGAGCGGCCCTTCAGCCGCGACGAGCGCCGCTGGGTCTACGCGTCCGCGAAGAAGGAGAACAACTACTTCGGCTTCGGGACGGACAACACCATCGATCAGCTCCCGAACTACCTCGTCATCAAGCACGCCACGTTCCCCTTCCCGGAGCCCGAGAAGAAGGAAGAGGGGCTGCCGGCGATCGCCTGCGCGAAGGTGTGGGGCGGACCGCGTGGGCGGAAGAAGGCCTTCCGGCCGAGCACGACCGTCTACATCTCGGCGATGAGCTTCGGCTCGCTGAGCGCCACCGCCGTGCAGGCGCTCAACCGCGGCGCCGCGCTGGCGGGCTGTCTCCACAACACCGGCGAAGGCTCGGTCACCGCGCACCACGACCACGGTGGGGACCTCCTCTGGCAGATCGGCACCGGCTACTTCGGCTGCCGCGACGAGAAGGGCCGCTTCAGCATGGAGCGGCTGATCGAGCGCGTCGCGCAGCATCGCGTGAAGGCGATCGAGATCAAGCTCAGCCAGGGCGCGAAGCCCGGTCACGGGGGCGTCCTGCCGGGTGAGAAGGTGACGGCCGAGATCGCGGCCGTGCGCGGCATCCCGGTCGGCAAGGACTGCCTGAGCCCGGCCGGCCACTCCGCGTTTCGGAACGCGGACGAGCTGCTCGACTTCGTGGAGTCCATCGCCGAGGCGACGGGGTTGCCGGTCGGCATCAAGTCGGCCGTCGGTCAGCTCGCGTTCTTCGAGGAGCTGGCCGTGTTGATGGAGAAGGACGACCGCGGCGTCGACTTCCTCACCATCGACGGCGGCGAGGGCGGGACGGGCGCGGCGCCGCTGGCGTTCGCGGATCACGTCTCCTACCCGTTCAAGACCGCGTTCCCGCGCGTCTATCGCGAGTTCGCGAAGCGTGGGATCACCGATCGCCTCGCGTTCAACGGCTCCGGTCGACTGGGCTTCCCGCAGTCGGCGCTCTTCGCCTACGCCATGGGCTGCGACTCGATCGCCATCGCGCGCGAGGCGATGCTCTCGATCGGCTGCATTCAGGCCCAGCGCTGCCACACCGGGCACTGTCCGACGGGGGTGGCCACGCAGAACAAGCGGCTGATGCGCGGTCTCGATCCGACGTTGAAGTCGCACCGCTTCGCGAACTACGTCGCGACGCTTCAGGCCGAGGTCATGGATCTGACGCACGCGTGCGGTCTCCCGCACCCCTCGCTGGTCACGCTCGATCACTTCGACGTGCTCGACGAGAAGCTCGGCTCCAGCTCGACGCGCGCGCTCTTCAAGTACGAGCCCGAGTGGGGCCTGCCGCCGGAGGCCGAGCGAGAGCGGCTCTGGCGAGAGGCCGAGACGACGGACGAGGCGGTGGTTCAGGCCGCCGAGTAGCGGCGGCTGCGAATCCGGCGCCGGAGCGCGCAGCGTGCCTCGACGGCGCGGACCGGGTGTGCGCGCCTCGCGATCGATGCGCGCCCGCGGGAGGGCTTCGCTCGTGTAGCGTTCGCCCTCATGAGCGGCAGCATCGAGGTGCGCGCCAACGGGCTGCGCTTCCATGTGCACGAAGAAGGGGAGGGCGACCGGCTCGTCCTCTGCCTGCACGGCTTTCCCGAGCTGGGCTATTCCTGGCGGCGTCAGCTCCCGCTGCTGGCGCGGCTCGGCTACCGCGCGTGGGCGCCGGACCTGCGGGGCTACGGTCGGACCGAGCGGCCGACGCGGACACGGGACTACGCCATCGAGCGGCTGATGGACGACGTGGAGGGCCTCGTCGAGGCGGCCGGCGTCCGCCGCGCGACCGTGCTCGCTCACGATTGGGGCGGGCTGATCGCGTGGTACCTGACCATGCGACGCCCCGCGCTCGTCGAGCGGCTGGCGATCTTCAACATCCCCCATCCGGCGCTCCTCGAGCGCGAGATGCGCCACCTGCCCCAGCTCCGGCGGTCTTGGTACGCGCTGGTGTTCCAGCTCCCCTGGCTCCCCGAGCGGCTGCTGGCGGGGGACGACCACCGGCGGATCGACAACGCGTTCTTGACCAGCGCCGCCGATCCGTCGCGTTTCACCGAAGAGGATCTGCGGGTCTATCGCGAGGCGGCGGCCGAGCCCGGCGCGCTGACGGCCATGCTCGCGTACTACCGGGCGCTCGTGCGCGGCGGTGGCGCCCGGCGGCAGAAGCGGCTCGGGTACCCCGTCATCGACGTGCCCACGCTGATGATCTGGGGCGAGCGGGACACGGCGCTCGGCAAGGAGACCACCGTCGGCACCGCCCGGTACGTCCGCGATCTCACGCTCCGCTACCTGCCGAACGCGGCCCACTGGGTGCAGCAGGAGGCGCCGGAGGCGGTGAACGTCATGCTGGAGGCCTGGCTCACCGGCCGTCCGGTCCCGCAAGCGTGGGAGCTCGAGCCCGACTGATCGCGAACCGTACCCGCTCCGTCGTCGGTGATTAGAGACGATGACGTGAGCACGGATGTAGAGGGCTCGCCGGGCTTCTTTCGGACGCGGATCTCGCAAGAGCGCGCCGAGCTCGGTGTCTTCCTGTTCTTGATCGTTCCGAGCCTGCTGCTCTCGTTCGTGGTGCCGGGCGAGGATCAGATCGGCTTCACGGTGGCCGCGATCGGCATCATGGTGCGCGATCTCGCGTTGGTGGCGCTGATCCTCTACTTCCTGCGCCGGAACGGCGAGTCCCTGCGCTCGATCGGCTGGCGTTCGCGCGGGGTGGGGCGGGAGATCGCGCTCGGGTTGGTGCTGGCCGTGCCCACCTTCCTCGCGGAGATCCTGCTGAACCTCCTGGTGACCTGGCTCGGGCTGAGCAGCCCCTCCAGCCCACCGGCGGAGCTGACGCCGCACGGCGTGCCCCAGATCGTGCTCGCGACCGCGTTGGTGACGGTGGTGGCGCTCTCGGAGGAGACCATCTTCCGCGGCTACCTTCTCTTGCGCTTTCGCGACGCCGGCGCGCACGTGCCGCTCGCGGTGCTGCTCTCGTCGTTCGTCTTCATGCTCGGTCACGGCTACGAGGGCTCGGCCGGGCTGGTGGTCGTCTTCGCGCTCGGGCTGGTCCTGGCGAGCGTGTACCTCTGGCGCGGCAGCTTGGTGGCCCCGGTCGTCATGCACTTCGCGCTCGACTTCGTGCCGATCGTGGTGCTGCCGCTGACCGGCCTGCACCACACCTGACGGTTCACGAGTCCTCGTCTCGGCGCGCGTCGCCGGTGCGCTCGGCGTAGGCCTCGGCCGTGGCGACGTCGCGCGGGTAGGTTCGTATCGCCGTCAGGGAGATCAGCCCGCTGACGAAGAGGGGCACCAGCATCACCAGGAACGCGTCTCGGAGGCCCGTGGGGCCACCGCCGAAGACCTGCCCGGCGAAGATGCCGAAGAGCACCGGCGCGAGCGCCTGGGCCATCCGGCGGAAGAACATGCGTACCGCCTCGGCGCGGCCCCACATCCGCGGGTGCATGATGTCGAGGCGCGCGGCGTCGAGCGGCGGGTTCATCGCGCCGAGCGCGAGGGCCGCCACGAGGAAGGGCACCATGGCGAGCCCCGGCGTCGGGGTGAGCAGCGTGATCAGGAAGAAGACGCTGCTCGTCAGGTACGCCGCCGAGGCGGCGATGGGACGGCCGGACACGTGCCCGCGCGCCAACAGGTGGTCACCGAGCCAGCCGCCGAGCACCACGCCGCCGAGCCCGCCCACGCCCAACACCAGCACCAACCAGATGGCGTCGGAGTGGTCGAGCTGGAAATACCCCTCGATGAACTGGACGCCGAAGGTGCGCGCGCCGGCGAAGAAGTAGTAGCCGAGGGCCGAGGCGAGGATGAGCACGACGTTGCTGGGGATCCGGAGCACGTAGATCATCGCCCACCACAGCGACTTCTCGCCGGGATCCTCGGCGAGGACGAGGTGCTCGCGCGGGCGGATGTGCCGATGCTCGACCTCGCGCTGCACCAGCTTCCTCGCCGGCTCTTCGCCGGCGTCCTCGGTCGTGTCGCTGGAGGCGCCCCTCGCGTCGAGCGACTCCTGCCCGTGCACGACCCTGCTCTCGCCGCCGCGGGAGGGCTCGGGGAGCCGGTGGACCCACCACGCGATCACGATGGCCGGGAGCACCAGGCTGGCCATGCCGACGCGCCAGGAGAAGGTCGCGAGCTGACCGGCGACGATGAACCCGAACCCGGTGCCGACGATCTCGCCGGAGAGGATCGCGCCCCACACGCGACCGCGTCGGCGGGGATCGAACCAGTCGCCGACCAACGACGCGATGGTGGGGCCCGCGGCGGCGATCACGCCCCCGACCGCGACCCGTGTCACCAGCAGGAAAGCGTACGAGGGCGAGCACGCGAGCACGCTCATGCTCACGCCCCAGAGCAGGATCGCGATCGCGAGCATCCGCGTCCGATGCACGCGGTCGACGAGCCAGCCGAAGGGCAGGGTGGCGACGGCGCCGACCGCCGAGGAGAGGGTGAGCATCAAGCCGAGGTCCGTCGTGCCGATCCCGAACGCGGCCTCGAGCCTGGTCGCCATCGCGCCGATGGCGCCCGCGTCGGCGTTGTCGAGAGCGAGCACCGCCGCGAAGACGGCGATGAGGCGCGCCGACGCCCTGCCCCCCAAGCGCGCCAGCGCCCACCCGCCGATCCCTCGAGCCATCCAGGACGTCGCTCTCCGTGCGCCCACCCGAGCCGGAAGCCGGCGGCGCGAAGGGGACAGCGTTCACGAAGCGCACCAGCGGCGCCTCGCCGCGCCTGGACGGACCGACGCCCCGGCCGCGGGGCGCGTGAACGCCCCGCCGGCGCGTTCTGCCTCACCGCCGGAGGGGACGACCTCCGATGCCCATCGCGAGATCGGACCGCGCTCCGCCATCGGGACGGGGAGCCGCCAGGGGCGTGTGTGGCGGCGCGCGAGAGCGCGGCCGACCACGCACGGGCTCGACGGAGGCGAAGGAGAGCGCGGCGAGGCTCGCGACGGCGGTGGCGGCCGCGCTGGAGCAAGAGCTCCGCGCCGTGAAGGATGCGGAGGAGAGCGCGGCGAGGCTCGCGACCCGAACGGCCGTTTACGAGTCGATGTCGCGGCCGGCGCTCAGCTTCCGCCGACCTGACCGAGCGCCAAGAGGCCGAGCACGCGCTGGATCTCTTCTTCGGTCATGGACGCGTTCACGTCCACCGTGTTGCCGTGGGCCTGGATGTCCGCCTCGCGCAGCGGGCGGTCGAGCCCGACGGCGCGCACGAGCATCTGACCGGCGTAGAAGTCGCGCCGCTCCACGTAGTACTGGCGCGCGTCCTCGGCGTGCTGATCATCGGCGTAGGTCCCCTCCACCGCGAGGAGCACGCGGTCGGCCTGCTCCCCGTCGTGGCGGACGGTGACGCGGAACGCGTCGGGCGGATGCTGCATCCGCTGGCGGCCATTCTCGCCGACTTCGTCGGCCTGCACGGTCGCGATCAGGCCGTCGTCGAGCTGCAGGGCCGGCTCGATCAGCTCGTCGCCCGAGGTGCGCCGCGCCGCCTGGTCGCGCGCCACGGCGATGGCGTGCTCGAGGTCGTCCGGCGTGGTCACGAGCAGCTCGTTCTCCCCGGTCAGCACCACGACGCGCGGCACCCGGGTCTCGGCCGGCCAGTCCACGACGGAGAAGCCCTCGACCTCGCGCCACTCGGGTCGCTCACCCTGATCGACGGACATGGAGAGCACGGCCTCGCGGATGCGCGCGTTGCCGAGGTGGTGGCGGACGAGGATCATCGCGTGATCGGAGACCAGCGCGGGGGCGGCGACGAGCACGCGGTCGAAGTCGCGCACCGGATCGATGCCCGAGCTGCCGAGCAAGTCGCGCCAGGTGGGGTAGCCGCGGACGAGCGAGCCGATGTCGTTCGCCAGGGTGGAATCGCGCACGGACTGCATGTCGATGCGGACCACGACGTGCGCGTCGTCCGCGTAGCTGGCGGGCGGGCCGGTCGGTCGCGGCGGCGGGGCGGGCTCGGCCTCGCCGCCGGCGCTGGCCTGCGGCGCGGGCGTCGTCTCCGTCGCGGCGCTCGAGCCGCCGCAGCCGGCGAGCGCGAAGAGCGCGAGCGCGGCGAGCCATCGATGGGGCGAGGTGTTCATCGGTCCTCCGGCGCGGCGTTGGCTCCGGTCGAGCGTATTCGCGGTTGCTGAATCCACCATGGATACACCGAGTTCTCGGCCGTGCACGCGTAGCAGTCCGTCGAGGTCCAGAAGCCGAGGAGCGAGGTTCTTCATCGGACTGCTGTGACGTCGCGAGCGCTACATCCATTCTCCTCGACCCGGCGCTCACCGCAGGAAGACGGAAGTATCGCCCGCGTCTCCGGCGCCGGTCAGCGCTCGAGCAGCGAGAGCTCGACGAGGCGACGGTAGAGCCCGTCGTTGGCCATCAGGGCGTCGTGCCCGCCCTCCTCGACGATGCGTCCCTCGTCGAGCACCAAGATGCGGTCCGCTTGCCGCACGGTGCTCAGCCGGTGCGCGATGACCAGCGCCGTCCGGCCTCGCAGCAGCGCGTCGAGCGCCGCCTGCACCGCCGACTCGCTCTCCGCGTCGAGGTGGCTGGTCGCCTCGTCGAGGATCAGCACCTTGGGGTCGGCCAGCATCGCCCGCGCGATGGCCACCCGCTGCCTTTGACCGCCGGAGAGCTGCACCCCGCGCTCGCCCACCTTCGTCTCCAGTCCTTCCGGCAGCGTATCGAGCAGCTCGCCCAGGTGGGCGGCGCGGGCGGCGCGCTCGACGGCTTCGCGGGACGCGCCCGGGCAGCCATAGGCGATGTTCTCCGCCAGCGTCCCCGAGAAGAGCACCGGCTCCTGCGACACCGTCGCGATCGCCGCCCGCAGCTCCGCGAGCGAGAGCCGCCGCACGTCCACGCCGTCGAGGAGGACCCGACCGGCGACCGGATCGAAGAAGCGCGGCACCAGCTTGGCCATCGTCGACTTCCCGCTGCCGCTCCGCCCGACCAGCGCCACCGTCTCGCCGGGCCGCAGCGTCAGATCGACCCCGCGCAGCACGGCCACGTCCGGCCGCGTCGGGTAGCGGTGCTCGACCTGCTCGAAGCACACCTCGCCGCGGATGGAGGGAAGCCGCGTCGGATTCGCGGGATCGCGGATGACCGGCACCGTGTCGGCGATCTCGAAGAGCCGGTCGGTGGCGCCCGCCGCGCGCTGGAGCGAGCTCCACAGCGAGGCCAGGCTGCCGAGCGCCACCGCGACCATCGTCGTGTAGAGCATGAACGCGGCCAGATCCCCGCCGCTCATCTCGCCCTGGGCCACCGCGCGGCCGCCGGCCCACACGATGAGCGCGATGGCCGCGAACCCGGAGAAGGTCGCCGTGGCCATGAACGCGCCGCGCCAGATGGCCAGGCGCCGCGCCGCCTCGAACGCCGCCTCCACCCCGCGCCCGTAGCGCGCCGCCTCGTCGTCCTCGCGGCCGAACGCCTGCACCGTCTCGATGGCGCCGACGGCCTCCTGCACCCGCGCGCTGGCCTCCGCCAACCGGTCCTGCACCGCCCGGCTCCGCTCGCGGATCCGCCGGCCGATGAGCACCACGCCGATCGCCAAGGGCGGCACCACGCCGAGCATCAGCATCGCCAGCTTCGCGTTCTCGAAGAAGAGCAGGCCGATGCCGCCGGTGACCGTCAGCGCGTTGCGCAGGGCCATGCTCAGCTCGGTGCCGACCACCGATTCGACCACGGCCACGTCGGCGGCCAGCCGGCTGACCAGCTCCCCGCTCGAACGCGCATGGAACCAGGCCGGCTCGAGCCCGAGGATGCGCGAGAACACCCGCCGCCGGAGCTGCGCCACCGCCCGCTCGCCGAGCCAGGCCATCAGGTAGTGGCGCAGCCAGGTCAGCCCGGCGTGCACGACGAAGAGCCCGAGCAGTCCGAGCACCATCCGGTCGAGCAGCTCCATCGAGCCGGCGCGCACGCCCTGATCGATCGCGTAGCGGACCGCCTGCGGGTAGGTCAGCCCGATCAGCGAGCCACCGACCAGGCAGGCCGTGGCCAGCAGGAAGCGCCCGAGGTGGGGCCGGAGCACCTCCGTGAGCCGCAAGAGCCGCCGCACGCCCCTCGCCGGCTTCGGCGGTGACGCCTCGTCGCCAGCGTCCAGGACCACCGCCCCGGCCTGCTCCCGTGCCTCGTCTGCGCTCGGCAGCGCCTCGGTCCGAGCGCTCATTCGGAGGCTACTGTGGAGCCGGCGCGGCCGAATGGCCAGCCCGGCAGAGTCGTCCCCGCGCGTGTGGCACCGTCCGGGAGGGGCCCATGGCCAGGATCGCGCTCGCCCCTCCGGCTCGGGATACGAGGGGTCGCCGTTGCTTCCGTAACGCGCCGCGCCGTACGCTCTTTGGATGGAGCGCCGCGCGAACGATCGTTACCGCATCTGGTTCCCCATGACGGTGGTCACCGACGACGGGGACGAGGGCACCGCGATCACCTACGACGTGAGCGCTTCGGGGCTGGCCATGGCCTGTCCGGGACGGCTCGAGGTCGGCGTCCGCGTTCAGCTGCGCTTTCGGGTCGCCGAGAGCGACGAAGCGCGTTCCATCGCGGCCCAGATCCTCCGCGTCGAGGAGAACGACGACGAGCACGGCCCCTGGCGCTTCCGGATGGCGGTGCAGTTCGACGAGCCGCAGCCGGAGCTCGAGGGCCTGCTCGAGGCGCACGGCGAAGAGCGCCTTTGAATCGGGCTCTCGGTTCGAACGTCTCCGAGTGCTGCGACGCGTATCGGACACTAAAGTGATGATCATGGCTCGACGAGGCGGTGTGGGAGCTCTTCTGGCGGCGGTCGTGCTGGCGGGGGCGACGATGTCGCCGCCGGCTCACGCGGCACCTGGCAATCCGCCTGGACGCACCCGTCGGGGCGGTGGGCTGACGGTCGGGCAGGCCCCGCCGCCGCTCGCGCTCGACCGCATCCAGGGCAACGAATCGGTGACCCTCGGCGGCTTGAACGGCCACGTCGTCATCCTCGACTTCTGGGCGACCTGGTGCGGCCCCTGCCGCGCCGTCATGCCGGCGCTCGACGCGCTCTACCGCCGCCACCGCGGCCAGGGGCTGAGCGTCGTCGGCATGTCGTCCGAGAACGAGACGGCCATCCGCCGCCACCTCGCCCGCGTCCCCGTCGACTACACCATCGCCCGCGACGTGGGCGGCACCATGCAGCGCTACGGCGTGCGGGCCATCCCGACCCTCGTGGTGCTCGACCGGAGCGGGCAGGTCCGCGATGTGCTCATCGGCGTCGACGGCAGCAGCATGTCGCGCCTCGAGGGCCTGGTCTCGCAGCTCCTCGCCCAGCCCGCGCCCTGAAGGTGTGTCGAAAAATCTCCCGTTGCCCCGCGGCCGTGCCGCGCCCATCGGCCGTCGTCGCCGTGCGTTCGCACGACTCCTCTCGGCGCCTCGACGCTGGACGCGGCTCGATTGCGGTGCTCGGCTCGATTTGTCGACACCCCTCGAGCCTTCCCTTGGACGACCTCACTTCGCGACGCTCGGACCGGACCGTGTCCGCCCTCGTGTTCTCGCGCGAACCGGCGGCGTCCGCACCGATGTCCTTCGCCCCCGAATGGCACTCTGAGCACGCGATGCACTACGGTCCCGACTTGGCCTCCCGCGCTCCCGCGGCTCCCGCGCCGATGTTCTCTGCCCCTCGGACGGAGCGCTGAGCGATGGACGCCGGTTTCGATGCCGTCCTCCTCGAGCTCGTACGGGTGGCGCGCCGGGCGGGCGTGCGCATCTCGCCGGCCGAGTCGATGGACGCCATGCGGGCGGCGGCTGCCGTCGGGCTCGACCGCAAGGATGATCTGCGCACGGCGCTGGCCGCCTCGTTGGTCAAGCGCGAGGAGGATCGGCCCGCGTTCGATCGCGCCTTCGACGCCTTCTTCGCTCGCGACCAGGCGGGCGCGCTCGGCCTGGCGCCTCGGCTTCGCGCCGAGGGCATGAGCGAGCAGGCGCTGTCCGAGCTGATGCGCCGGATCGAAGCGGCGCAGCAGGGCGCGGGCGCCGGCGGCGGGATGGCCGCGCTGATGCAGGGCGGCGCCGAGCTGGAGCGGCGGATCGAGGCCGCGATGCGCGACGCCGGCGTGCAGGACATGCAGAACATGATGCAGGTCGGCCTCTTCTCGGTCCGGGCGCTCGAAGCGCTCGACGTCGAGGGGATGCAGCGCGATCTCGGCCCTCTCCGCGCGGCGCTGGCCGACGCGATGGGCGATGAAGGCGAGGCGCTGGCCGATCGCATTGCCGTCCAGATCGAAGCGCTTCGGCGTCAGGTCCGGGTCCGCGTCCGCTCGAGCTTCGAGCGCGCCCACCCCAATCGCCTCCGCCGCCAGCGCGCCGAGCGCCTGGAGCGCGAGGCGTTGGCCGCCCTCAGCCGGGACGAGATCGATCAGGTCACCCGCGAGGTCCGGCGCCTCGGCCGTGCGCTGCGCGATCGGATGGAGCGCCAGCGCCGCCGCGCCCGCCGCGGCAAGCTCGACGTGCGGGCCACCCTGCGCGCATCGCTCCGAAGCGGCGGCGTCCCCTTCCGCACCGTCATGCGAAGGCGGCGAAGGGAGCGCCCCGAGCTGGTCGTCCTCTGCGACGTCTCGGACTCCGTCCGCGCCTCCGCCCGCTTCTTGCTGGTGCTCGTCCACGCCATGCAGCAGGCCTTCAAGCGGACGCGCTCGTTCGTCTTCGTCCGCGATCTCGGCGAGGCCACCCCGCTCTTCGACGCCTACCCGGTCGAGGAGGCCGTCACTCGCGCGTTCGAGGGCGAGGTCATCAGCGTCGCCGCCAACAGCGACTACGGCCACGTCCTCGGCCAGCTCGCGGCGGAGCACCTCTCGACCTTCGGCCGCAAGACCACCGTTCTCATCCTCGGCGACGCCCGGAACAACCACCTCGACCCCAACGAAGAGGCGCTGGCCGAGGTCGCGCGGCGGGTGGCCCGCGTCCTCTGGCTCAACCCCGAGCCGCGCGCCTCGTGGGGCTTCGGCGACAGCGAGATGCGGTGCTACGCGCCCTGGTGCGCCTTCACCGCCCCGGTCAGCAGCCTCGCCAATCTCCGCCGCGCCATCGACCGCCTGGCCAGCGTCGTCAGCCGCTAATCCCCGGTTTGCCGGTCTGCCGACCGTGGCTTAGTATCCCCGGCCCCGAGCACCGTCGGGGATTCGTGCGTGTGGCACGGACCCCCACTTCGCTCGGAGCTCCAGACGTACCGGCCGTCTCGCTGAGGCCCACAGAGCCCAACCCTCGGGCTCCGGAACGCCGGTACGAGGGTGCTGCACGACCATGAAGCGCTACCTCGTCCAAACCATGGGCTGCCAGATGAACGTCCACGATTCCAGGCGGATCGAGGAGGTCCTGGGGTCGGCCGGCTGGGAGCCGACGGACGAGGGCGCGCTCGCCGATCTGATCGTCTTCAACACCTGCTCGGTCCGCGAGAAAGCCGAGCACAAGCTGATGAGCGCGCTCGGCACGGTCCGCCCCTTCAAGGCCGACCGTCACGTGGTGGTCGCCGTCGCCGGCTGCGTCGCCCAGCAAGAGGGCGAGCGCCTCCTGACCAAGGCGCCCTTCGTCGACGTGGTCATCGGCCCGGACAACATCCCCGAGCTGCCCGCGCTGGTGGAGCGCGCGCTCGACGGCGGCCCGCCCATCGCGCGCACCGTCTTCGACACCGACGCGCCGGCGTTCTTGAAGGCGACACCGCGTGCCAAGCGCCCCGAGGTCAGCACCTTCGTTACCGTGATGAAGGGCTGCGACGAGCGCTGCACGTACTGCATCGTCCCCTACACCCGCGGCCCCGAGCGCTACCGGAGCGCCGACGCCATCGTCAGCGAGATCGCGGGCCTGGTGGCCGGCGGCGTGCGCGAGGTGACCCTGCTCGGCCAGACCGTGAACTCCTGGTACGAGCCCGGGGGGAGCGCGGACGGCCACTCCGAGTTCGCCTCGCTCTTGCGCCGCATCGCGGACGAGGTCCCGGAGCTCTTGCGTCTCCGCTACACCTCGCCGCACCCGCGGCACCTGACCGACGAGCTGATCGCGGCCCACCGAGAGCTTCCGGTCCTGCCGCGCCACGTGCACCTGCCCGTGCAATCCGGCTCCGACCGCATGCTCCGGCGCATGCTCCGCCGCTACACCCGCGAGCACTACCTCACCCGCATCGCGGCGCTGAAAGAGGCCGTCCCCGGCCTCACCCTGAGCACCGACCTCATCGTCGGCTTCCCCGGCGAGACCGACGAGGACTTCGAGGACACCTTGTCCCTGGTCCGCGAGGCCGGGTTCGTGGCGGCGTTCGCGTTCAAGTACTCGCCGCGGCCGTACACCCCGGCGCTCAAGCTCGGCGACGACGTGCCGAACGAGGTCAAGGACGCGCGCCTGCAGGCCCTCTTTGCCCAGGTCGAGAAGCAGCAGGGCGCGCACTTGTCGACGCTGGTCGGCACCACGCAAGAGGTGCTGGTCGAGGGCCCGAGCCGCACCGAAGGGCGCTTCAGCGGCCGCTCCGGCCGCCACGAGATCGTCCACGTCATCGCGCCCGAGGGCGTCGACCCGACCGGCCAGCGGGTCGAGGTCCGCATCGAAGAGGCCTACAAGCACTCGCTGCTCGGCCTGATGGAGGGCGCGACCATGAGCGCGCCGCTCTCGGGCTCGCAGCGGGAGGCCAAGGCCTCGCGACGCCTGCCCGTCGTGGGAGCCACGGGTTGAGCGCCCCGGCCGAGGCGCGCCGTGCCCACTCGCGCCGCGCCCACTCGCGCCGTGCCCACTCGCGCCGCGCCCACTCGCGCCGTGCCCACTCGCGCCGTGCCCACGCGCTGGCGTTGGCCTGGGCGCCGGCCGCCCTCTACATGGCGTTGATCTGGGGCCTCAGCTCCTTCGCCTTGGCCGGCCTTCCCATCGAGCGCTTCCCGCTCGGCGACAAGGGCGTCCACTTCATCGAGTACGGCCTGCTCGGCGGCCTCTTGGCGCACGCGTGCTTCCGCACCTGGCCGCGCCACCACGTCCTGCGCACGGCGACGTTGGCCGTCTTCGTGACCGTGCTATGGGGCTTCGTCGACGAGATCCACCAGGCCTTCGTGCCGGGTCGCTCGTCGGACGTCTTGGATTTGGTGGCCGACGCGCTCGGCGCGAGCGTCGGCGCCGGCGCGCGTTTTGCCGCGTCCTTTCTCGGATCGCGCGAACAAGCAGAGGGATGATGAGCGAGCACACCTACCGGGGCATGCGCCCGAGCGTCGATCCCTCCAGCTTCATCGCGCCGACCGCGGCGTTGATCGGCGACGTCGTCGTGGGCGCCAAGGCCAGCATCTGGTTCGGCGTGGTGTTGCGCGGCGACGTCATGTCCATCCGGGTGGGCGCGCGCACCTCCATCCAGGACAACAGCGTCATCCACGCCACGGGGGGCTGGACCTCGACCATCGTCGGTGAGAACTGCACCGTCGGCCACGGCGCCATCCTCCACGGCTGCACCGTGGCGGACCGCGTCCTGGTCGGCATGGGCTCCATCATCCTCGACCAAGCCGAGATCGGCTCGGACACCATCCTCGGCGCCGGCAGCCTGGTGACCGCCCGCACCAAGATCCCCGCTGGCGTCCTCGCGCTCGGCCGCCCCGCCAAAGTCATCCGCGAGCTGACCGACGAAGAGCGCGCGAGCATCCGCGAGGCCGCCAAGGTCTACGTCGGCCTCGTCCGCGACTACACCGCGGGCTGAGCCGCGGGCGGCTGGCGGCCGAACCTCCGTCCCCACCTCCCCGTCCGCCACCTCCCCGTCCGCCACCTCCCCGTCCGCCACCTCCCCGTCCGCCACCTCCCCGTCCGCCACCTCCCCGTCCGCCACCTCCCCTCCCCCCTCCCCGTCCGCCACCTCCCCGTCCGCCACCTCGCGCGGGAACGAGGAGTGGCTCGCCGGGCCGTGGCTCAGCGACCGACGTCTACGTTCTGCTCGTCGGCGTCGCGACGGACGCCATCCGGAACGGGCGGATGACACCCCCTCAGCCGTGCGGTAGCGTCCATGCCATCGGCCACGTCGCCGAGATAGTGGGGGCAAGCCTGCCGTTCTCGTTCCGCAGTCTAGCCCGTACGTTCGCGACCTGAGCCCGTACGTTCGCGACCTGACCCGGGGTGCTTGCCGGTTGCGTGAGAGACGCGACCGCGGATCCGGGTGTCGGCCCGGCCAGCGGCAGTGCTGACGGAGAAGGCCATCGGTCACCCCCGGGGTTCGCGCGGCACGCGTCGCCGAGTCGCGATGGCGTGCAGGTCCTCGCCACCGGCACGACGCCGCTGCGCCCGGACGTGCTCTACAGGCGCGATCCCAATCCGGGTGGCAACTGCGCGACCGTGTCGCCCGGCTCGCTCGCGGACCTGCGTCGCGCGCGCAATCTGACCCGGGGTGCTTGCCGGTTGCGTGAGAGACGCGCGCGACCCGCGTCGCGCGCGCGCGCGCGGTCTGACCCGGGGTGCTTGCCGGTTGCGTGAGAGACGCGACCGCGGATCCGGGTGTCGGCCCGGCCAGCGGCAGTGCTTGCCGGTCGCCGCGAGCCGATGCTCGGCGGAGCTCGGCCATTTCCGCCCGCCCGCTGGCGGCGTACCCGCTCCCGGGGCCTCGCCCGGCGTGAGACGGACGCACCGATGCGAGCCCGCGGGTCGCACAGGCTCGCAGTCCACGTCGTCGTTCCGATCAGCAGGGAGGGTCGGCGCAGGTCACGCCGTGCCAGCGGCGCATGGCGTCCGTGCCTGGCGGCCAGACCACGTGTCGCTCCCCGGCGAGCCAGCGGTCCCGGGTCTCGGCGTACCTCAGGAGGAACTCGGCGTCGCGCGCGATGGCGGCGTCCAACGCGTCAGCGTCGCCGCCGCTCGCGTAGCGGGGACTGAGCCGGCCGCGCGCCTCGAAGGTCTCGGCCCGCGCGTATGGAGACGATTTGCGCACGCGGTCCGCGCCCTTGAACGACCAGCCCGCGGCCTGGACCTCGGCCCGCGCGTCGTTCTCCTTCTTCTCGACCGCCTCGGCGATGCGCACGCGCGCTCCCTCGAGCCCATGCGCCTCGAGCAGCATCTCCGGCATCTCGAAGCGAAGCTCGACGCTCTCGGGCATCGTGCCGTCCTCCGCGAAAAACGCCGGCGGGCGTTCCACGGTCACGACCCGGCGGCCGATGTCGGACACGCGCGTGCGTGCTCCGGGCCAGTCTTTCGCGAACCGAACCAAACCGGCCGTGGTTGGATTCGCGATGGTGTAGGCCACCTTGTCGACCAGCGCCTCGAGGCGTGAGCAACTCGGTGTAGCTCGGCTTCTGCCCGTCGAAGACGCTGCCCTGCCAGCCACGCATGGCCTGCGTCGCCTTGGTCAGCAGTCCGTTGAGTCGCTCGGTGAGCTTCGTGATCTGCCCACGACGATCGACGACCACGACGTGGTAGTGGTTGCTCATCAGGGTCGCGGCGACGACCTGGACGTCGGTCTCCTGAGCCGCGCATCCGAGGCAGTAGAGGAAGACCTGATTCATCAGTCGGTCGGGTCGAAAGAGATGGACGCGGCGCTCGGTGCGGCGCGTGATCATGTAGGCCATTCCGGGCAGGCGGCAGCGTGACGCGGTCATGCCCGGCGCGCTCATCACGATCCGGTCCGGGAGTCGCTCACGTGATCTCGGGTAGTTACCAGCCAAGATCGGCGGAGGTGGCGGCGACCAGGGCGGCGGCCGCCGATCGCTCCCACCGCCGATCGGCGAAACGAGACGAGCTGACGAGACCGACGAGCTGACGAGACCGACGAGACGAGGCGGCCGGACGAGACGGGACGAGACGAGCTGACCCGGGGTGCTCGTCGATCGGTCCTCGTCGATCGGTCGAGCCCTCTGACCCGGGGTGCTCGTCAATCGGTCGAGCCGAGCCCTCTGACCCGGGGTGCTCGTCGATCGGCTCTCTCGTCGATCGGTCGAGCCCTCTGACCCGGGGTGCTCGTCGATCGGTCGAGCCCTCGAATCGAGCGCGCGGCACGCTCTGCGATGCGATGCGGCGCCGGGCGTGGGCGTCATCGACGGCGCCGACGGGATGGCCCGGCGACCTTGCCTACACTTCGCAGCGAGCGCCCGAAGGGGCGGCGCTGCCTGTCGCGAGGTCTGGGCCGCCTCCGCCCGGCGGCGATGCCGCGCTACCATTGCGTACGATGCGTCGCTCCCTCGCAGCCATCCTCGCCATCGCGCTCCTCGTCGGCTGCGCGCCGCTGGCGGCGGACGATGACGCCGGCGCGCCGATGGCGGACGCCGCCGTCGACGCCGGGGACGGCGGAGCAGCCGACGGAGGGCGACGGGAGCTCCCGCGAGCATGGGGGACGCCGGCGCGCCGGTCGATGCGGGCACGCCCGCCACCTGCGTCGTCGCGGGCGTCACCGGCACATGCATCGACGTGACCGAGTGCGCGGCGCGCGCGGGCTACCAATCCACCCCCGGCTACTGTCCCGGGCCGACGGAAATCCAGTGCTGCACGCGCGTGCCGGACGTGTCTTCCAACCCGCCCGTCCCCGACGGCTACCGACTGATGCCCCAGTCCGAGGTGACGCCGGCCATGACGGATTGGGCGGTCGCGATCCTGCACGACGCGGTCGACTATCCGATGTTCTCGACGGCGATGATGACCTTCGGCACGCAGCCGGTGCTCGCCCGCGTCGAGTGGCATCCGCCCGACTTCAACAACGGCGCGGTGCATCGCGGGGTCACGCTCTACGTGCCGATCTGATCGGGTCACGCGGAGGCTCGGCTCGACGCGGCCGATGACGTAGGCTCAGCGTCCTCGGAGGGACCATGAGCGACGCGACGAGTGCGATGGTGACGTGGATCGGAGCGCTGGCGCGCGGCGGCCTCCTGATGGGGCGCGAGGAGGAAGAGGGCGCGGCGCTCGCGCTGCGGGTGCTGGGCGAGGAGAGCCTGTCGCGCTTGCGCGAGGCGTTCGTGTCGCAGCCCGCGGAGGTGGTCGCGCGCGAGCGGCGCGGCGCCATCCACGCGTGCATTTGGATGGCGCAGGCCGACCGCGAGATCGTGGACTCCGAGGTCGAGCTCCTGCGGCGCATCATCGTTCACGCCGACCTGTCCCGGGACGACGCGGACGAGCTCGAGGCCGCCATCGTCGAGCCGCAGTACCCGGATCGCTTCGCCGAGGAGCTCACCCAGCCCGAGCTGCGGGAGCTGATCGTCGCGCTCGCGTGGCAGCTCGCGCAGGCCGACGGGCGCGTGGACGAAGAAGAACGGCAGGCCCTCGACGAGCTGTGCGCGGCGTTCGGCATCTCCGGCGACCGCTCGCAGGCGATTCGGAGCGCGGCCCTCGGCGGCCAGTGAGCGCCTCGCTCGACGCCCGACTCGGCGTATCCTGCCCGTGGTGCGCACCATCGCTCCCGTGACGCTCCTCTTCGCGACGCTCGCGGCGACCGCCTGCGGGGGAGGTCCGCCGGGGCTGGGGCCCGACGGCGGCGTGCTCGAGTGCACGCCGCCTCTGTCGATCACGCTCAGCCCCTCGACCGACCCACCGAACGCGGGCGTGCCCACGGCCGGGATCGGCTGGGCTGCCGGGAGCTGCCAGGTCTTCGACGACGAGACGCGGCCCGAGGTCGTGCTCGTGGTGGCGGACCTCACCGGCTTCTTGAGCGGCTCCCTCTCCGCGGCCGCCGACAACCGGTGGGTCATCGAGTCGTCCAGCGTTGGCAGCGCGCCCACGACCTACATCGCTCCGCTGCCGCGCGACGTCACGGTCGACGTGATGCTCCGCAACCGGGACGACGCCGGCCTGAGGCTCGCGCTGAGCTTCCAAGTCGCGGGCGACGTCGTCACGCTCCTCGACATGCGGCGACTCTGAGCTCCGGCCGTTCTGAGGGAAGAACCGACCCCGTCCGGGATCCGAGTGCGAGCTCTGGGGTCGCTCGGCGCCCACCACCGAGGTGCGGGCGCTGAGGGTGACCGGGTTGGTGATCGTGATGGTCATGACCCAGGTCGGCGCGCGCGTCTGTCGGGACTGCGGCGTGCGAGCTTGCCTCCACGGTGCCGTGCTCTCCTTGGCGCTCGGCTGGTGGGGGCTCTTCCGCTTCTTCGTCACGCCGGGGTTCGTGCTCCACGATCTGGTGATGATCCTCCGGGTCTTGCTCACGAGGCTGGCGGGAAGCTACGCCCGCGAGGTGCTCGAAGAGGAGCGGGAGCACGCGCGGCGGCTGCTGGCCACGAAGGATTTGGAGACGGTGGTGGAGGTCTTGGTGGCGCGCACCGAGCTCGACGAGGACGAGGTGCGGAAGTTCCTCGCCTCGCTCTCGGCCTGAGCTCCAAACGTGACGCGGCGCCCGCGGGACAGACCCGCGAGCGCCGCGTTCTTCACGTTGGGGTGTCGCTCAGCGACGGCGCCGGCGCAGCCACACCGCGCCGAGCGCGATCAGCGCCGAGAGCGGGGCGAAGGGCGCGTCGTCGCCGCCCGTCTGCACGCGGCACGAGCAGCCGGAGCCGCGCGTGGTGGTGCCGCCGTCCGCCATCGGGACCTGGGCGTCGTCCGAGATCACCGCCCCGTCGGTCGGCACGCCGCCGTCTTCGGCGATGCCGCCGTCGCCGCTCGGCAGGCCGCCGTCGGCCATGGGCAGGCCGCCGTCGGCCATGGGCATGCCGCCGTCCGGGATGGCCATGGTCATGCAGGTCGACGAGCAGCCGTCGCCGTCGGTGGTGTTGCCGTCGTCGCACATCTCGGTCTCGTCGCAGACCTCGCCGTCACCGCAGACCGATGTCGTACCGGCCGCGTCGCAGGTGGCGTTGCAGGTGCCACAGGCGTCGGTGAAGCCGTCGTCGCAGGTCTCGGTCTCGGCGCAGACTTCGCCATCGCCGCAGGTGGAACCGGTGCCCGCGCCGTCGCAGGTGGCGTTGCAGGTACCGCATGCGTCGGTGAATCCGTCGTCGCACATCTCGGTCTCGCCGCAGACGACGCCGTCACCGCAGACCGCCGCCGTGCCGGGCGCGTCGCAGGTGGCGTTGCAGGTTCCGCACGCGTCGGCGAATCCGTCGTCGCAGGTCTCGGTCTCGGCGCAGATCATGCCGTCACCGCAGACCGATCCTGTGCCCGCTGCGTCGCAGGTGGCGTTGCAGGTTCCGCAGGCGTCGGTGAATCCGTCGTCGCACATCTCGGTCTCGGCGCAGACCATCCCATCGCCGCAGACCGCGGCCGTGCCGGCTCCGTCGCAGGTGGCGTTGCAGGTACCGCATGCGTCGGCGAATCCGTCGTCGCAGGTCTCGGTCTCGGCGCAGATCGTTCCGTCGCCGCAGGTGGAGCCGGTGCCCGCTGCGTCGCAGGTGGCGTTGCAGGTTCCGCAGGCGTCGGTGAATCCGTCGTCGCACATCTCGGTCTCGGCGCAGATCGTGCCGTCACCGCAGGTAGAGCCCGTGCCCGCTCCGTCGCAGGTGGCGTTGCAGGTACCGCATGCGTCGGTGAATCCGTCGTCGCAGGTCTCGGTCTCGGCGCAAACGTCGCCGTCGCCGCAGACGGGCGCCGTGCCGGCTCCGTCGCAGGTGGCGTTGCAGGTACCGCATGCGTCGGCGAATCCGTCGTCGCAGGTCTCGGTCTCGGCGCAGACGGCGCCGTCGCCGCAGGTGGAGCCGGTGCCGGCTCCGTCGCAGGTGGCGTTGCAGGTACCGCAGGCGTCGGTGAATCCGTCGTCGCAGGTCTCGCCCGGGTCCACGACGCCGTCGCCGCAGATCGCCATGTGCGTGCCCGAGTTGTAGGTGGTGTGCGAGCCGGCCGCGATGGTGCGGTTCCACTGGAAGGCGCCGGTCCAGTCGCCCGCCGCGAAGGGCAGGCCGCTGTCGTCGAGATCCGTGACCATGGTGTCGTCGAGCAGATCGCGGATCGACGGGTAGGCGCCGACTTGGTAGTAGCCGGCGCCCGTCCCCACGAAGGTCAGGGTGGTGCTGGCTGGCGCCGTCGGTGACGGCGATGTCGGTCGAGCTCAGCGCGACCGCGGAGTCGTCCGAGGTCGTGCCCTCGAGGTCGTAGTCCGCGTAGGCGAAGACGGTCACCGAGAGCGGCGCCGAGGTGGTGTTGGTCACGCGCAGCGCGTAGCTCACCTCGACCGGCGCGGCGCCGTTCAGCGTGACGACGGCCTCCACGTCGAGGCCGCTGCCGTTCACGTTGGTCCAGTCCAGCGTGGCCACGTTGCCGGCGTAGGTGGCGGTGTCGGGCGCGGGCAGGCGGGTCTCCTGCGTGTCGCCCTCCACCCGGTACCACCACCACTGCTCGAACACTTCATCCTGGCCGCCGGCGCTCAGCGTCAGGTCCACGTTGCCGGTGCCGAAGCTGGTGTACGCGAACGACGCGGCGCCGTCGGTGATCGTCCCCGTCGTGCCCGCCTGGGCGGCGGCGCCGGCGCTCCACGCCAGCGCGCTCATCGCCATGCAAGTCGTCAATATTCGTCTCATCTCCGCTCTCCCTTCGCACCGACTACGGCGAGAGCGGCGTCGATGCCCCCCTACGCAGGGAACAAATCGGGTCTTCGCGGCTCACGCGCCGCCACCCGAAGCGTGCGATCGAGGCGCTCGATGCTGCACAATGCGCGGTGTCATGAGCCTCGCCGGCCCGGACCCCGCGGTCGATCCGCCCTCGGCGCTGCCGCGACGGCCGCTCCGATTGCAGGGGCGCTTCGTGGTGGCGATGTGGCGGCGTGCGCTGACCCTCGGGCTCATCGGGATCGCCGCCCTCTCGGGGATGGCCTGGCCGCTGGCGGGGTTCCAGGACGCGTGGTCCGCGGAGGAGACCTGGGAGCGCGCGGCGTCGCTCCGGGTGGTGCGCGTCGACGTGGACGACTGGCCTCTGTTGGGCGTCCTGCACGCGGTTCACACGACGGTCGTGGTCGTGGATCACGGCACCGAGCGGGTCGTCCCGGCCGACGACTTTCGCATCCTGAAGGGTCCGCCGCTGCGGCGGACGAACCTGGCCCGGCGCGATCCGGTGACGGGCCGGGTGCTGACGCCGATTGGCGTGGCGGCGCGCTGGGAGCGGATGGCGATGACGGGGGCCGCGGCGCTGGTCGTCGGCTGCTCGGCGTTCGTGCTCCTGCTCGGTGCTGGTCGTCGGTTGCACGGGCTCCGCGTCGCGCGGCGGGTCGCGGGGCAGTCCGAGGAGATTGTGCTGGCGCTGCTCGAGGCGCCGCACTCGGGCCACTACCTGTTCGCCGCACCGGCGCCCGATCCCGAGCTCGGAGGCTATCGGGAGTCGGCCCGCAAGGGGCGCGTCACGGTCCTTGTGCGGCTCCAGACCGACGAGCCCGGTCCGCTCTTCCTCGAGCCCGAACGAGCGCACGCGCTGGGGCTCCGCGGGCCGCGCGGCGAGATCCTCGTGGTGCGTGAGGACGCCTGGCCCTTCGCCCTGGCGCCGGAGGAGGTGGCGCGGGTCCGCGATTGCATCGCCGCGTGGGCGCAGGGCCGCGGCTGAGGGGGCTCGGGAGGCGCGCGCCGCGGGTTCGGGCCGCGGTCCATCGGCGCATCGCGGAGCGGGCGCAGGCCGCGGCCGAGGGGGCTCGGGAGGCGCGCGCCGCGGGTTCGGGCCGCGGTCCATCGGCGCATCGCGGAGCGGGCGCAGGGCCGCGGCCGAGGGGGCTCGGGAGGCGCGAGCCGCCGGTTCAGGCTCTCCGGGGGAGCTCCTCGCCGAGTTCGGTTGGGGTCGCGGAACGCCGTGCCGCGGAGGGGGGCGAGCGGGTGCTCGGTCGCCGGGCGCGACGTCCGCGCGAGTCACCGAGAGCTTCAGTCGGGGCGCTCGTCGAGTCGGACCTCCACGCTCGTGCCCTCCGCGCCCGGGTAGCCGTCGTCGGCCACGAAGCGTCGCCGATCGGTGTCCAGCTCGGCCGCGGGATTGCCGTCGGTCGGACCGCCGAAGGGATTGAACGCGCGGGCGCCGGTCTCGGTGGGCTCGCAGAAGGTGAAGCCCACGCTCCCCCCGCCGTAGAGCCGCAGGTTGCCGCACATCGCGTCGAGCTGGCAGTTGAAGTTGCTCCCCTCGAAGGGGCGCGCGGTCACGGTGCAGTGGGTGCCGACCGGGATGGCGCCGGGGCCGGAGGAGCGCACGACGACGCCGGAGCGGGTGACCTGGGCCGGCAACGGGCGCACCGGGTCGGGACGCACCGCGAAGCCGCCCGGACGCCCGCCGTGCTGGACGAGGAGCTCGGCCAGCGCGTCGAAGTCGTTGCCGCGCGCCACGTCGAGAGGCGTGAGCCCGTGATCGCGCGTGGCGTTGACGTACGCCCCCGCCTCGAGGAGAGCGCGGGCGATGCGGAGGCGACCACGCTGCGCCGCCGCGGAGAGCGCGGTGCGCCCATTGATGTCGTGTACCTCGAGGGGGACACCGCGCTCGATCAAGAGGCGGGTCAGGGTGTCGTCGTCCCGCGTCGCGTAGTCGATGGCCTGGATGAGGGCGGTCCGCCCGACGATGTTGACCGCCCCCGGCGCGGCGCCGTGATCGAGCAGGAAACGGACGATCTCGGTGTGGTCATGCTCGGCGGCGACGATGAGGGGGGTGAAGTCGTCGGCCGACCGCGTGTCGATGCCGCCTCCCCGCTCCATCAGCAGCCGAACGCTGTCGAGGTGCCCGTACTTCGCCGCGCGATAGAGCGGCGTGCGGCCGACGCCGCCCGGGGCGTCGGCGTTCTGGCCGTGATCGAGCAGGAACCGGATGATGTCGTCCCGCCCGTAGCGGGCGGCGCTGTGGAGCAGCGTCCAATCGTCGCCGTCGGCGCAGCTGAGGTCGTCACCGGTCACGGCGAGGCGATCGAAGCGGGCCTGATCCGCATCGACGATCGCGGCGTGGAGATCGTCGCACCGGCGATCGCAGCTGGACGAGGCGAGCGCGAGGGCGGCGATCAGCGCGGCGGAGGTTCGGACACGATCCATCCCGTCGGGAGTCTGGCAGAGATCCCGCACCGCGGACGTGCGAATACACCTCCGGCATCTCGCCGGCGACCACGGGGGAGGTCTCGGGCATCGAGTCGACGACGGCACGGCCGGAAATCATGCTTCTCCAGCGCGTCGAATCGAGATGACGCTCGTTGGCTCTCCCGCGCGTCCGGTGAGCTCGTGTGCACGCATCCCACCGTCGGGCGCTCGTCTCGCGCGGCGCGGCGGAAGTCGCGCGCCCGGTCGGTGAACGGGTGGGTCGGCAGCGGGTTGCTGTAGTGGTAGCCCTGGATGTCGTCGCAGCCGCGCTCTCGCATGAACGCGAGCTGGGCCGGCTCTTCCACGCCCTCGGCGATGACGCGCAGGCCGAGCTGGTGCGCGGTCGCGATGACGGCGGAGGCGATTGAGCAGCGCTCGCGATCCTCGGGGACGTGGCGCATGAAGGAGCGGCTGAACTTCGCCGACGCGGAAGGAGCGCGTCTTCTGCGAATTCGTGCCCGCGCGCTCTCCTCGGGCCAGTCCCGAAGGGCGCGGAGGGGAGGGCGGCGAATCGATTGGCGAGGCCGCGCGGAGACCGGCGCGCCGCTGACGCCGCGCCGGGACCGAGCGTGCGCCGTGACGAAGCCGCCGGAGCAGGCGAGCTCAGTCGACCTTGAGGATGGCGTGGAACGCGGCCTGCGGGATCTCCACCGAGCCGACGTTCTTCATCCGCTTCTTGCCCGCCTTCTGCTTCTCGAGGAGCTTGCGCTTGCGGGTGATGTCGCCGCCGTAGCACTTGGCGGTCACGTCCTTGCGCAGCGCCTTGACCGTCTCGCGGGCGATGATCTTGCCGCCGATCGCCGCCTGGATCGCCACCTCGTACTGCTGGCGCGGGACGATGCCGCGCAGCTTCTGGGCCAGGCCCCGGCCGATGAAGTGGGCCTTCTCGCGGTGCACGATCGCGCTCAGCGCGTCGACCTTGTCGCCGTTGATGAGCATGTCGACCTTCACGAGCGGGTTGCGACGGTAGTCGGCCAGCTCGTAGTCCATCGAGGCGTAGCCCTTGGTCGCCGTCTTGAGCCGGTCGTAGAAGTCGAAGAGGACCTCCGAGAGCGGCAGATCGTAGGTGACGATGACGCGCTCGCTCGAGGCGTACTGGATGCCCTTCTGCTCGCCGCGCCGCTCCTCGCAGAGCTTGATGACGGCGCCGACGAAGGTGGACGGGACGTGGATGCCCACCTTGAAGTAGGGCTCCTCGATGTACTGGATCTTGACCGGATCCGGCAGGCGCGAGGGGTTCTCCACCTCGATCCGCTCGCCGTCGGTCGTGTGCACGATGTAGACGACCGAGGGCGCCGTGGTGACGAGATCGAGGTCGTACTCGCGCTCGAGCCGCTCCTGCACGATCTCCATGTGGAGCATGCCGAGGAAGCCGCAGCGGAAGCCGAAGCCGAGGGCCTCCGAGGTCTCCGGCTCGTAGGTCAGCGCCGAGTCGTTGAGGTGCAGCTTCTCGAGCGCATCGCGCAGCGCGGGGTACTCGCTGCTGTCGGTCGGGAAGATGCCGCAGAAGACCATCGGCTTCACTTCCTGGAAGCCGGGGAGCGCCGTCTCGGCCTGGCGCCGGAACTCGGTGATCGTGTCGCCGACCTTGGTGTCGCCGACCGACTTGATCGACGCGGCGAGGAAGCCCACCTGGCCGGAGCCGAGCTCGTCGACCGCGCGCGGGAAGGGCGCGAACACGCCGAGCTCGGTCACCTCGTAGTCGGCCTTGGTGGCCATCATCCGCACCTTGGAGCCGACGCGGAGCACGCCGTCGACCACGCGGACGAGCACCACCGCGCCGCGGTAGCTGTCGTACCAGCTGTCGACCACCAACGCGCGCAGCGGGGCCTCGTCGCCGGCGCTCTTCGGCGGCGGCACGCGCTTCACCACCGCCTCCAGGATCTCCTCGATGCCGAGGCCTTCCTTGGCGCTGGCCGCGATCGCCTCGCTGCAGTCGAGGCCGACCACGTCCTCCACCTCGCGGCGGGTGCGGTCGATGTCGGCGCCGGGCAGATCGATCTTGTTGAAGACCGGGATGATCTCCAGGTCGTTCTCGATGGCCAGGTAGACGTTGGCCAGCGTCTGCGCCTCCACGCCCTGGCTGGCGTCGACCACCAGGAGCGCGCCTTCGCAGGCGGCGAGCGAGCGCGACACCTCGTAGGAGAAGTCCACGTGGCCGGGGGTGTCGATCAGGTTGAGCTGGTACTCCTGACCGTCCTTGGCCACGTAGCGCAGCCGGACGGACTGCGCCTTGATGGTGATCCCCCGCTCGCGCTCCAGCTCCATCTTGTCGAGGAACTGGTCCTGCTTTTCACGGTCGGAGAGCGCGCCGGTGTGCTCGAGGAGCCGGTCGGCGAGCGTGCTCTTCCCGTGATCGATGTGCGCGATGATGGAGAAATTGCGGATGCGCGAGAGCGGGAACGGCATACGGATGTGCCGCCTCTATGGCCGCGGGCGGCCCAGCGGGCAAGTGAACGTGAGGGGGGGCTGGGGCGGCCGCGGGGGCCGGATGGCTCAGCCCTTCTTCTCGGTGGCCGTGTCGAGCGTGAGCTGACCGGGCAGCTCGTCCTGGTGCTTGTCCAGCACCATGTCGATGCCCTCGCGGATGTACACCGCGATCGGCACCTTCGTGCGCTGGTTGAGCAGCTTCAGACGCTCGTTCTGCTCGGGGGTGATGTAGATGGTCGTGGAGATTTTTTTGCGCGCCATGCTTCACCACCCTCGCCCGAGTTCCGTGAAGGTACGTGGCAGCACACATACTGTCAATCTGGAGCTTCGCCCGACGGTCGCCGAGCCTTCGATCCGGGTGTTAGGACGCTTCCCCGGCGCCGTCCACCCCGCATGCGTCGGCTTGCGGTCCCCCGCACGCGCTGCGTATGCTCCGCAGGACTCCGCGTCGACCGCGTATGGGGGCAGGGCCGGATGGAGAGCCGCTTGATGAATGACGAACGATTCCGTGCGCTTGTCCCGATGGCCGCGATCGCCCTCTGGACGGCGGTGGCGGGTTGCGGTGGCTCGTCCGCGGTCGTGGACGCGCCCGAGGGATCCCTCGGCGACGCGACGGTGCGGCAGCAGTGCAATGCCGACGGCCGCGAGGTGCGCGCCGTGGACGTCGACAACGACGGCACGCCCGACATCCGGCACGTGATGGAAGGCGACCACGAGACCTGCGCGCAGTACGACATGAACTTCGACGGCATGGTCGACATCACGCGCTTTTTCGACGCGGACGGGGCCATCGTCCAGGAAGAGCACGACTTCGACTTCGACGGCCGCATCGACCAGATCACGTACTTCGACCACGGCCAGCTCACGCGCAAAGAGCTGGACACGAACTTCGACAACCGCATGGACACCTTCGTGTGGTGCGACGGCTCGCTGCTCGCGCGGCAGGAGCGGGATCGCCACCACACCGGCCGCGTGGACACGTGGGAGCAGTTCGACCACGGCGTCCTGACCGAGGCGCGCTACGACGACAACAACGACGGCAACCCCGAGCGCTGGGAGCTCTTCCGCGACGGGCGTCTCTACGAGGTGCGGCGGGACACGAACCTCGACGGCGACCCTGATCAGGACGAGGAGATCCCGCGGGAGAGCGCCGGCCAACCGGAGACCGCGCTCACCTGCGACGGGACCGCGCCGCCGCAGCCCCCGCCGAGCTCGGGAGGCGACCAGCCGGCGTCGGGCGATCAGAGTGGCTCGAGCTCGGACGGGCAGGCAGCGGGCGGGTCGAGTGGCGACGGGTCGAGCGGCGATTCGGGCAGCGGCGATTCGGGCAGCGGCGACTCCGGCGGCGGCGACCAGAGCGATCAGACCTCGAACCCCGGCGAAGGCATGCCGTGGGAAGGTGTGAGCGACGTGCCGCCGCCCTCGGATGACTCCGGCAGCGGCTCGAGCAGCGGTGACGCCCAGAGCGACGGCGCGCAGGGAGGCGGACAGTGATCCAGCGCGTGATGACGGGCCTGGCGAGCGGGCTCTTGCTCGCGCTGGTGGCGCCGGGTTGCGGAGGCTCGCCTCAGCGGTCCGAGACGTCGCAGCGCTCGCAGGCGATGGAGGGCACCTCCGCGCGGCCCGAGGACGACCACGGGCGCTGTCAGACGCAGGGGACCGATTGGGAGGTCAGCGAGTACGACACCTCCGGCGACGACTACCCGGACGTGCGGCGGGTCTTCCGCCGCGTGGGCGATCCACCCAACACCCGGCTGATCCTGACCTGCCGCGAGGCCGATCTGAACGGCGACGGCATCAAGGATGTCGTCCGCTACTACAACGACGAGGGGCGGCCGCTGCGCGAAGAAGCGGACCGCAACTTCGACGGCCAGATGGACGTCATCACGTACTTCCAGGAGGGCCACGTCGTCCGTCAGGAGATGGACACGAACGCCGACGGCAAGGTGGACGCGAAGCTCTTCTTCGAGCACGGCCACCTGGTGCGCACCGAGCGCGACCTGGCCGGGCGCAGCACCGCCAACCAATGGCGACCGGACCGCTGGGAGTACTTCGAGCACGACCGGATGGTCCGCATGGGCACGGATATCGACGGCGACGGCACCGTCGACCGCTGGGATCGTGACGCCGAGCTGGTCGATCAGCAGAACCAGGCCGACGACCAGAGCGGCGACGGCAGCGATGAGAGCGGCGCCGATCAGGGTGGCGACGGAAGCGACCCGAGCGCCGACGGCGGCGACGGATTGGGCGACGGGTCCGACGCCGGCTGACGAGCGGTCGCCGGAGCGCTCCGCCGAGTTCGACCGGGGGCTCTTCCGGCTGCGGCTCTTCCGGCTGCGGCTCTTCCGGCTGCGGCTCTTCCGGCTGGGGCTCTCCGCCGCGCCTTCGCTGGACACGGCTCGATCGCGCGGCTCGCTCCGATCCGGCGTCGAGCGGCTCGGCTCGGGATCGCTTCTGTGGGAGCCGGGCGCGGTGTCCCGGCTCGCGTCGTTGCGCACTCCTGCTACAGCTCCAGGCTCGCGTGCCCGCGTTCACCCTGGACGCGAGCGCCGAATCGCGGGAAGGGATCGGGAGCGGTCATGAGCGCGGAGCGCCTGCAGAAGATACTCGCCCACGCGGGCGTCGCGTCACGTCGCGCCGCCGAGGCGCTGATCGCCGAGGGGCGGGTGCGCGTCAACGGGCGCGTGGTCACAGAGCTCGGCACGCGAGCGGACGCGCACAAGGACCGCGTCGAGGTCGACGGCCGGCGGATCGTGTTGGAGAAGCCGGCTTACTACCTCGTGCACAAGCCGCGGGAGATGGTGACGACGCTCTCCGATCCGGAGGGCCGGGCCAGCATCGGCGACCTGCTGAAGCGCATCCCCGAGCGTGTCTACCCCGTGGGCCGGCTCGACTACCACACCAGCGGCGCGCTGGTCGTGACCAACGACGGCGACATGGCGGAGGCCTTGCTCAGTCCGCGGCAGAAGGTGCCGAAGGTCTACGCGGCCAAAATGCGCGGTCACCTCGACGTGCCCGAGCTCGACCACCTCCGCAATGGCGTGAGCCTCGACGATGGCTACGTCACCAAGAAAGCGGAGGTCTTCGTGCTCCGCGAGGAGCCGAAGAACACCTGGGTGCAGATCACGCTCCTCGAGGGCAAGAACCGGCAGATCCACCGCATGGGGCAGGCCATCGGCCACCCCGTGCAGCGACTGGTTCGCCTCTCATTCGCCGGCATCACGACCGACGGGCTGCGGCCCGGCGACTGGCGCCCGCTGAAGCAGAGCGAGATCGACAAGCTGAAGAAGAACTACCTCAACCGCGCGCGGCGGGAGCGGGAGATTGAGGAAGCGCCGTCGGCGCCGGCTCACGCGGCTCCCGCGCCGCAGCGGACGAGCGGCCGCGGGGGGCGTCGACCGGCGAAGCGCGGTTCGACGAACCGGGCGAGGAACGGAGCGAAGCGATGAAGGACCTGCTGGATGGCCCGAGCCTGGAGGCGTCGCTGGACGACCTCAAGGCCGTGTATCTGGTCCTGTCGGCGCACGCCGACGAGCATCCGGAGCTGGACGAGAACGGGTTCGTGCTCAGCCTGCGGCGACTCCTGGAGGCGCAGGCGACGGTCGAGGGCGTGGACGTCGACGACGACGACGAGTGGGACGCGTGGCTGCACGGCGACGAGCTCGAGGAAGAGCCCCGCCAGGACCAGCTGAACTGAGCCCTCGGCCCCGGCCTGGGACGGCCGGTCAGTAAGCGACGACCACGGTGCGCGCCTTTGCCGTGGCCTTTGCTGGGCACGTCGGCGCTGTTCGCGTCCGGCGCGGCCGTCCTCGCGACGCGGCGCACGAACGGATCGAGGCCGAGCTCCGCGCGCCCACGACGGCTGGCGAGCAGGCGGCCATGCTCTGGTACGCGGGCGCGCCGGTCGTGTGGCCCTCGGCGGCGTCCATCGCCATCGTCACCGCAGGGCGGGTAACGCCCGAGGCCCGCGCGCCCGAGGCGCGCCGATGAACAACGAAATCCGGCCATAGGCGCAGAAAAAGCCCGGACCAAATGGCCGGGCTCTATCGAGCATGGTAGCCGGGGGGGGGCCGCCGCCGCAGGGCCGCGGAGCGTCCCGAGGCCCGCGCGCCGAAGGGCGCGCCGATGAACAACGAAATCCGGCCTTAGGGCGAAGAAAAAGCCCGGACCAAAATGGCCGGGCTCTATCGAGCATGGTAGCCGGGGGGCCGCCGCCGCAGGGCCGCGGAGCGTCCTGAGGCCCGCGCGCCGAAGGGCGCGCCAAACGGCCACGAAATCCGGCCGTAGGGCGAAGAAAAAGCCCGCGTCAGACGACGCGGCCTTTCTCGAGCATACTTGCGGGGGCCGCCGCCGCAGGGCCGCGGAGCGTCCCGAGGCCCGCGCGCCGAACGGCGCGCAAGACGAGCAACGAAATCCGGCCGCAGGCGAAGAAAAAGCCCGGACCAAAAAGGGCCGGGCTTTTCCAAGCATACTTGCGGGGGCCGGATTTGAACCGACGACCTTCGGGTTATGAGCCCGACGAGCTACCAGCCTGCTCCACCCCGCGTCAGGGAGGGCGGAGTATAGGTAGGCGCGTGGCGCTGTCAACCGACGGCGCCGTGGATTTTCGTGCGCGGGTTCTCCATGGTTGCGCTCGCGTCGCGAGGTGGCGAGCCCGCCTGCGGGCGTCGAGGCCGACGACGTTCGAAGTGCGGTTCGCCGCGCGATTGGGTGTACATCGTCGGCGTGCCCAAACCGAGCTACGTCGAGTTTCGCGTGAGCGAGGAGCAGCGCCTCGAGATGCTCAGCGCGGTCGTCTCCGCGCTCGTCGATGCGAAGGCGACGGGCGAGTGGCATGACGACGAGTATTGGCTCGGCTTCTTCGGTGAAGAGGCTCGCGTGCACTTCTGGTGGCCAACCGAGGCGGAGCTGGAGGAGTACTCGCGCCGGTTGCTGGCGACCCCCGTCGAGCAACGCGCATCGGACCCATCCCTGGATACACCGTGGGACTTCGGCTCCATGATCGACGCGTTTCGCAACGGCGACTACCGCCTGCTCGGTCTGCGTGTCGACGGGAGCGTGGCCCGGATCGAGTTCGAGCCCTTCGGGTGGCCGTACGGTGGCACCGACTGCATGGAGGCTTTGGTCGAGGCCTTCGGATTCACGGTCACTGCGCGAGAGGAATAGTCACCCGCTCTTCCGGAAGTGGCGCAGCGGCGACCGCGTCGCTGGGGCCGCAGCAACGTGCAGCGGGGGCCCCGCAGGGCCGGTAGCGGTGCGCGGACCGGCGCGGCGTGGTCGGGCAAGGCGAGCAACGAAATGCGGTCGCATGCGGCCGTCTGAGCGGAGGTGCGAGCGAGTCGCGGGGCCGCCGGCGCCGTGCAGCGGGGGCCGCCGCAGGGCCGGTAGCGGTGCGCGGACCGGCGCGGCGAGCTCGGGCAAGACGAGCAACGAAATGCGCCCGTCGTAGCAGAGCAGCGACCGAACCGCGCGGGGGCCCCGCAGGGCGCGCAGCGGCCCGAGGACACGCGCGCCTTGGGCGCGCAAGACCAGCAACGAAATCCGGCCTTAGGGCGCAGAAAAAGCCCGGACCAAAAGGGCCGGGCTCGTTCAAGCATAGTAGCGGTGGCCGCCGCCGCAGGGCCGCGGAGCGTCCCGAGGACCGCGCGCCTTGGGCGCGCAAGACCAGCAACGAAATCCGGCCTTAGGCGAAGAAAAAGCCCGGACCAAAAGGGCCGGGCTCGTTCAAGCATAGTAGCGGTGGCCGCCGCCGCAGGGCCGCGGAGCGTCCCGGGACCGCGCGCCTTGGGCGCGCAAGACCAGCAACGAAATCCGGCCTTAGGCGAAGAAAAAGCCCGGACCAAAAGGGCCGGGCTTTTCCAAGCATACTTGCGGGGGCCGGATTTGAACCGACGACCTTCGGGTTATGAGCCCGACGAGCTACCAGCCTGCTCCACCCCGCGTCAGGGAAGGCGCAGTATAGGCAGGGGCGACGCGCTGTCAAACGATATCCGACACTCCGTGGGCGGTGAGCTTTCGAGCTCGCTCGGCGCGACGAATGCGGGGCCTCGCGCCCTCACGGGGCCTGCTCCAGGTAGGCGTCGCGAAGCGCCGACAGCTCCTCCGCCAGCATCTCGCGCTCGGCCTCGAAGAGGGCGATCCGGCCCCGATGGCGGATCAGGCGCAAGAGCCCTGCGGGGCCGAGGCGGTGCAGGCGCACCTCCACCAGATAGCGCCGCGCGAAGAGGCCCGCCGGCACCAGGCTCAGCGCGTACGCCGAGGCGAACACCGGCCCGAAGAGGCCCCACACGGCGCTGGCGGTCAGGGCGTAGAAGGCGGCGAAGAGCACGCCGCCGAGCAGGAGCTTCACGAGCGCACCGCGGTAGAAGCGCGGCGGGCTCACCGTCAGCAACGCGCGCATCGCCAGGTACGGCACGACGTTCGTCGCCACGCCGTAGGCCGCGAAGGGAGCCCCCAACAGCAGCACGGGCGTCCGGGCTTCCCGCCACAGGCGCGCCGCGCGCCGCCGCTCCCCGCGCCGCTGGAGCGCCGGGATTTCGCCGCCGAGCCCAAGCGACTCGCGTTCTTCGATCAGGTCGAGGATTCGCCGCCGAAGCGCCTCCGTTCGCGCAGGATCGGTCTCCCGGAGCCAGCGGTAGGCGTCCAGGATGCGCTGCACGAGCTCGACCCGCTCGGCGGGCGACTGTCCGCTGGCGTCGAGCCCGTCGTTCTGCCGCAGCTCGGTTACGATCGCGGTGACTTGCGCGATCATCCGCTCGTCGTCTTCGCGTTCGATGTGCACCGTCAGCGCTTCGAGGCCTGCCCGCACGCGCTCGGTCAGCTCGCGCACGGCGGCGGTACGATCCGCGCTGGCCACTCGGGCGTCGATCTCGATCGGCTCGCCGATGGAGACGTGGACGTCGCTCCGAAACGCGTGGCGGACGAGGTAGTTGAGGCCGACCGGGACGATCCGGACGGGAGCCGGGTATGCGTCGAGCGCGATGCGCGCGAGCCCGCTCTTGAGTGGCTCGACCCGCAGCCGAGCGTGCGTCTTGCCCTCCGGAAAGAGCACGACCGCGCCGCCTTCGGCGAGGGCCTCGACGCACGCCGCGAGCGCGCCTTGGTTGTCGACGTTCCCGCCGTGGTCCATCCGCCGGCGGACCGGGACGGCGCCGATGGCCCGCAAGAGCGCGCCGAGGAGCGGGCCGCGGAAGAGGCCGTCCCGGGCCACGAAGCGAAGCGGGCGCTCCTCGAAGAGGATCAGCAGCAGCGGGTCGACGATGGAGTTCGGGTGCGTCGGCGCGTAGAGCGTCGGGCGCGACGGGTCGAGCCGCTCGAGGCCGGTGATCTCGACGGTGCTGTAGAAGAGCCAGATCGCCGCCCGCGCCACGCTGGCGAGGGCGCGATAGATCCACGATGTCTTCGGCGGCCCTTCCATCGATCCCAGCAGGGTAAACCGGAAGCGCGGCGCGCTCTCTCCCGAAGCGCGCTGGAAGCCCGACACGGACGCGCTGCCTCTCCGTGCCCTCCGTCTGCGCGCGATCGATCTTCGAAGCGCGAGACGGGCGTGGTATCGCGAGCGGGTGGACCGTGAGAAGCACCTCTTCCTCTGGCGACCGCCCGGTACGGCAGCACAGCTCGATGCGCGCTGGCGCAGTACGTTGGCGCCCCTGTCCGAGCTGGGGGTCTCCTCGGTGCACATCACCGAGGCGCCGCCGCCCCGGGTGACGGTGCTGCCGCTGAAACGCGATCCGGTCGCGCTCCTCTCCGCACGTCTCGAGCCGGCGCGCTTGCCCGAGCTCGAGGCGCGTCTCCGCGCGCTGCCCGGCAAGGTGGAAGGTTGGCGCGTGACCGAGACGGTTCCGTTACCGCGGCCGCGCGAGCGCAACGTGGGCGCGACGCTCCTCACGCTCTTTCGCCAGCACCCGCGGATTCTCGCGCGAGGCGTTCTTTCGCGAATGGTTCGGTACGCACACGCCGATGACCCTGGAGGTGCATCCGTTCATCGGCTACGTGCGCAACGTGGTCGAGGAGGCGGTGCTCGACGGCTCGCCGCGTTGGGATGGTGTCGTCACCGAGGACGCGGAGCACGCGGCGCACATCGTCTCGGCGCGCCACCTCTTCGGCGGCGTCCGCCGCATGGTCCCGAACATGATCCGCGTCGGGCTGCACGTGTCGAGCTTCCTCGACATGCGCTCGATTCGAAACCTACCTGGTCGCGGAGCGCGCGCTCTGACCGGTCCGGGCCCGCGAAGCTTCGCGTCGAGCCCGGACCGGAGGCGCATGCGTCACGTCACTTCTTGATGACGCTCTCGAACTCGTTCCAGGAGATTTTGCCGTCTCCGTCCTTGTCCATCGAGCCCATGATCCCGCTCACCCACGCGCTGCGGGTGAACATGTTGCCGACGCTGGCGTCCGCGAGGAGCTGCGTCAGCTCGGTACTATCCACCTTGCCGTCGCTGGAGCCCTTGCGCGCGTAGAACCGGAACGCGTCCTCGTAGCTGCCGTGGTAACGCCGGTCGACCAGGTCGCTCACCTTCCGAACCAGCTCTCTCTTGTTCTTGTCGTCCGCCATGTGGCCCTCCTTGAGGCCGACATCGTAGCCGAAGGAGCCGCCGCATTGAAGGTGGGGCGTAATTCGTGTGCGATTTCGAGCTCCGGGGTCGAATGTAGGTCGAGTCGTGAGCGCGAGCCCGCGTTCCGTCGGATGTGACTGCGCCGCGCTCCGGCCGATCGCGAGAACACTCCGCGCGGACCGCCCGGAGGCCGAATCCGCGGCGCGGCTCAGCGTCGTTCGGCGAGGATTGGGCAGCCCCTCGAGCCGGCGCCGCAGCTTGCCGACCGCCCGCGAGAGGGCGCCTCGGATCGGCGGCGCGGTCTCACCCGTGTCGCGGACGGCCCGGCGGACGGCCTCGTCGAACGAGAGCAGCCGATGCTCGGGCAGGTGCTCCCAGAACGACGGGCCGGTCGGGACCAGGTCGCTCTGCAGCCCGGCCACCAGCTCGCGCGCCACAGGCAGGTCGACGCGGGTGACGAGCGCGACCCAGTAACTCGAGAGGATCGGCGTCACGAGCGGGACCGGGATGAGGGCGGGGGCGTTGCCGAGCAGCGTGCTCACGCGGAGCAGCATCTCGCCGTGGGTCATGATCTCGGGGCCGGGCAGGTCGAACCAGGCCGAGCGCTCCAGCGGGACGTCCAGCGCGCAGGCCAGCGCGACCAGGACGTCGTCGATGGCGACGGGCGAGGAGCGAAAGTGGGTCCAGGCCGGCAGGAGCATCGCGGGCAGGCGGGCGCTCAGGTCGTGGACCATCTGCCAGCTCACGCTCTCGGCGCCGATGATCATGGCGGCGCGCAGCTCGACGCCGAGCGGGCATTCGGCCCGGAGGATGGCTCCCGTGCGCAGGCGGCTCTGGAGGTGTTGCGACACTTCGCCACGGGGCTCGACGCCGCCGAGGTAGATGACCCGCCTCACGCCTCGCTCGCGGGCGGCGCGCGCGAACGCGTGGGCCTGGGCCTCCTCGCGACGTGGATAGTCGCGCCCGCTGCGCAGGCCGTGGACGAGATAGTAGGCCGCGGCACAGCCCTCCATGGCGCGCGCGATGCTGGCCGGCTCGTCCAGCTCGAGATGCACCCAGCTCCGCCCAGGAAAGCGTCGCGCTGCGGCGGCGGGATCGCGCGTCCCGCACACCACGTCGCGCCCCATGCCGCGCACGAAGGGCTCGAGCTGGTGTCCCACGAACCCGGCCGCGCCGGCGATCAGCACTCGTTCTCCCACGCCATCGCCACCTAGTCCCCCGTGTTCCGTCGTGAGTGCCCAATATCGGGGAGCCCTCGGCGTGCGAATCGAGGAACGACGGCGAGGCGATGCCAGAGCATCGTCGAGGAGGAGTGACGCTGAGTCGCGCGGCGAGGGCCGCCGCTATTGGGTAGAGATCACGGATACGGGGGACTCGACCCGTGGCCCGAAGTGCGACCGGGAGCTTCGTCGACGAGGCAGGACCCGCGTGTCGGCGTCGGTCCGTCTCGCCTCGCTCGGCGGCACCGGGCGGTGGGGCTCGGCGGTGCCGGAGGCCTTCGGTTCGCGCTCGGAGGTCGCGCCCGAAGCGTCGCGATCCTGAGAACGCGGGCGCCACCCTCGGCGAACGTCTCGAATGGCGTGCTTCGATGCTTGCGATAGGTGTCGCCGGGACCCAAACCCGTTCCTCGATGGCCAAGCCTGAGCCGGCCCCGAGTGATGTCCCGATGATCCGCGTGCGCGGGCTCTCGGATGCGCCCGTGCGTGAGGGCGGTGACTACGTCCTCTATTGGATGATCGCTGCCCGGCGAGCGCACGACAGCTTTGCGCTCGACCGCGCGGTCGCGTGGGCCCGCGAGCTCGGTCGCCCGGTGCTGGTGATGGAGCCCTTGCGGGTCGACTACCGGTTTGCGAGCGATCGCTTTCACCGCTTCGTCATCGAGGGGATGGCCGACAACGCGGCGGCGTTCGCGAAGGCCGGGGTGACCTACCACCCCTACGTCGAGCGGGAGGCGGGCTCCGGACGCGGGCTGCTCGCGGCGCTGGCCGAGCGGGCGGCGGTGGTGGTCACCGACGACTACCCCGCGTTCTTCTTGCCGCGGATGATCGCGGCCGCGGCAGAGCGGCTCTCCGTGCGGCTGGAGGCGGTGGACGGCAACGGGCTCCTGCCGCTTCGCGCTGCGCCTCGCGCGTTCCCGCGGGCGTATGGCTTTCGCCGCTTCCTGCAGCGCGAGCTGGCGCCACACCTCCAGCACCCGCCGAGCGAGGAGCCTTTCGCGGCGCTCTCGATGACGCCCGCGAAGCTGCCGCGCGGCGTGGCCTCGCGCTGGTCTGCGCTCAGCGCGTCGGAGCTCTCCGATCCGAGCTCGCTGCTCGCGTCGTTGCCGATCGATCACGAGGTCGGCGGCGTGGACACGCGCGGCGGGAGCGGGGCGGCGCGAGCGAGGTTGACGCGCTTCCTCGAGCACGACATCGACCGCTACGACACCGAGCGCTCGCATCCGGACGCCGGGGTGGAGAGCCGCCTCTCGTCCTACCTGCACTTCGGCCACATCGCCTCGCATCGGGTGCTGCGCGAGTTGGCGGCGAAGGAGGAGTGGACGCTGGCGGAGATGCCGACGGCGGTGACCGGGAAGCGCGAGGGCGCGTGGGGCATGTCGGCCGGCGCCGAGGGCTTTCTCGATCAGCTCGTGACCTGGCGTGAGCTCGGCTACGTGTTCTGCTCGCAGCGGCCGGACCACGCGTCGTACGAGGCGCTGCCGGAGTGGGCGCGGCGGACGCTGAACAAGCACGCCGGTGACGCGCGGAAGGTGTACTCGCGCGAGGCGCTGGAAGAGGGGCGGACCGACGATTCGATCTGGAACGCCGCCCAGACCCAGCTTCGCCAAGAGGGGCGCATCCACAACGCGCTGCGGATGCTCTGGGGCAAGCGGCTTCTGGAGTGGACGCGCTCCCCGGAAGAGGCGCACGCGCTGGCGCTCGAGCTCAACGATCGGTGGGCCACCGACGGGCGCGATCCGAACAGCATCAGCGGGATCGGCTGGGTGTTCGGGCTATTCGATCGGGCGTGGGGGCCGGAGCGCGAGATCTTCGGCACCGTCCGCTACATGAGCAGCACGGCGCAGAAGCGGAAGCTGCACCTGAAGCAGTGGCTGGCGCGTTTCACGCCGGAGTGAGCGCTCGTCCGCGCCGTTGCGGAGAAGCGCGTCCCGGC
Organism: uncultured Pseudomonadota bacterium; assembly: GCA_963832725.1. Classification (GTDB taxonomy): domain Bacteria; phylum Myxococcota_A; class Polyangia; order Polyangiales; family Sandaracinaceae; genus JAEZBP01. The sequence continues at coordinate 200,691 of CAWHVG010000001.1, read as the reverse complement.
GGCCGGAAGCGATGCGTCCAATCCGCAGCGGAGCGCCGTCCTCCTCGCCCCGGTGAGCGCGCCGGGCGGTCTCGGGAGGCGCCGTCGCCGGGCCCTGCTCAGCGCGCGCGTTCGGCGAGCTTGGCCTCGGCGCTGGTGATGCGGGTCAGCTCGCTCTCGAGCCGCTCAATCCGGCCTCGCACGCGTTCGAGCTCCGCTTCGCCGATGGCCACTTTGCGCTTGGCCATCTCCCGCTCGACGATGGCCTCGCGGTCGCGCATGTCGACCGGCGGCAGCGCGTCGAGCGCCTCGCGGGCTTCGCTCAGGCTGGACTCCAGCTTGCGCGCCAGCGCGCCGTTCTCGGCCAGCTCGGTCCCCACGGCGCGCACCCGGGCCTCGTAGTACGCCTTCACCTCCGCGAGCGCGCCGTCGAGGTGGACGCGGATCTCCTCCCGAAGCTCCCGGATCGCGGTGTCCTTGTGGACGATCTGCTGGCTTAGACGCGCGCTCTCGGCCTCCGCCTGGGCGCGCTGCATGGTCTGCTCCGCCTCGAAGAGCGAGGCGTTGTTCTGGACCATCCGCTCGGCCTCTTCGAGCTTGCTGCGCAAGAGCGAGACCTCCGCCAGGCGGCGCGCGCGCTCGTCGCGCAGCTCCGCCTCGGTCGCGCGCAGCGTGTGCCGGAGCTCCGACGCCTGCTCCGCGTGCTCGCGCAGCGCCTCGTGGTGCTCGGCCCGCTCCTCGGCCAGCGCCGCTCGCGTCTCCCGCAGGGCGTTGCGTTCGTCGTGCTCGTCGTCGTCGGGGGAGCCGACGAAGCGCTGGGACTCCAGGAGGTCCTCCAGCGCGGCGATGCGTGCTCGGGCCGCCTCCAACGGATCGCGGTAGCTCACGGCCTCATGATAAGGCGACCCCGGCCGGAGGCGTCAGATATCGCGGCGGTCGACGCGTGGCGTCAGGCGCGAACCCGGTCGCGGACGAGCGCCGGCCCGACCAGCGCCAGCCGGCGGCGGCCTTCGTCGTCGATGCGGGCGATCAGCCGGTCGGCGCCGCTCTCGTCTCCCCGCGCGGCGTGGCAGGCCGCGAGGATCGCCAGCGCCTCGTCGTACAGCGCGTCGCCTTCCTCGGCGGCGTCGCGGACCTCGCCCGCCCGCTGCTCGGCCTCGTCCACGCGGCCTCGCCCGAGTGCCACGCCCGCCCGCGAGAGCGCCAGCGCCGCGTCGAGCACCGGCTGGCCGGTTCGCGTCGGCGCGGTGGAGAGCGCCGACTCTGCGCTTTCGACATCACCCGCCGCGAGGTAGGTCTGCGCACGGGCCTGCCGGACGACCGCCGCCTGCAACGCGTCGAGCTCGTCGATCGGCACCCGCGCCAGCGTGCGTGACGCCGCCTCCAGCGAGCCGTCGGCCACCAAGAGCTCGGCCAGTACGGTCGCCAGCCGCGCGTGCTCGACGCGGAGCCGCCGTCCCAGCTGCCTCGCGCGATCGATCCGCCTCCTCAGCTCGCCGATCGCCCTCCTGCGCGCGCTCGGATCGTCGAGCGAGGATTGCCAGCGCAGGAGATCCCCAGCGTCGGCCGCGTCGCGGCGACCCCGCAGCGCGAGCTCCAGGATCACGAACGCGGCGGTCAACCCGATCAGGGTCCACACGATCCAGGCGAGCCCGCGCGGGGCGAGCACGAACCACAGCCCCGCGCAGAAGAGCGCGAAGACGGCGACCAACACGCCGCGGGCGGTCCAGGTGCGCACGGCCGAACGATACCTCACGCGCGACGCGCGCCTCTCGCAATCGAGCCCGCGGGCTGGCACGCTGGACCCCGATGGGTGCGGTGGAGATCGGGCCGCCGTCTGGCCGGCGCTCGGTCACGCGGGACCGCGACGTTCACCTCGCCCATCGGGCTCGACGACGTCCTCGAGGCGAGGGCGCGGGGAGAAGCGTCGATGGCGAAGTGGCGTCTGATCGGGGGGCTCGCGCTCCTGCTCGCGGGCTGTGATTGCGCGGGCCCGAGCACGTCCGGGACCTGCAGCACGAACGGCGACTGCGCGCGCGGGCAAACGTGCGTCGACGGGCGGTGTCAGTCCACCCCCGGCATGGACGGTGGCGGCGCGGACGGCGGCGACGCGGATGGCGGGCGCGGGCCCGACGCGACGGCGCGGGGGGACGCGGGTGATCGCAGCGACGCGATGGCCGACGCCGCCTGCGGTGGCGAGAGCGTGCCCTTCGACTACCGCCCGCCGAACGTGCTGGTGATCTTCGACCGCTCGTGCTCGATGCGCCGGCGGCTGGACGACACCAACCTCTTCGGCACCGGCCCGGACGACTCGCGCACGCGCTGGGCCACCGCGCGAGACGGACTGCTCGGTCTGATCGGCCGCTACCCCACGCGGGTGTTCTGGGGATTGATGGCGTTCCCGGATCCGCGCGAGGCCTGCGGGATGAGCGTCGCCGCGGAGGTCCCGCCCGGGCCCGGCACCGCGTCCGCCATCGAGACTCAGCTCGCCAGCTCGGATATCCAGCCCTTCGGCCTCTGCGGGCTCGACAACAGCGACACGACCACCCAGCCGCGACAGACGCCGACCGCCGACGCGATGATGAGCGCGCAGGCCCTTCCCGAGCTGATGGACTCGAGCCGGGCCTCGTTCGCCATCATCGTGACCGACGGCGAGGTCTCCTGCGGCGTCTCGAACGACCAGCTCTCCGCGCTCGCGGCGAGCCTGCTCGCGGCCGGCATCCCCACGGCGGTGATCGGGTTCACGACCGGGGGCGGCGAGGCTTCGCTGGAGGCGATCGCGTCAGCGGGCGGGTTGGTCCGACCGGGCGCGCCGCCGAGCTACTACGTCGCCGACGACGCTACGAGCCTGGACACGGTCCTCGACGAGATCGCCACGCGGGTGGTGAGCTGCGACATCCCGCTCTCGAGCACGCCGCCGGATCCGAGCGCCCTCGTGGTCCAGACCAACGACGGCCCGCTCGCCGAGGACGCCACCGACGGCTGGAGCTACGACGCGACATCCAACACGCTCACGCTCAACGGCGCGGCTTGCAATCATCTCCGCAGCGGTGAGACGACGCGCCTGTCGGTCACCTTCGGGTGCGTGCCCTCGGCGTGCGTGCCGATGACCGAGGCCTGCAACGGCTTCGACGACGACTGCGACGACCTCGTGGACGAGGACTGCCTGAGGTAGCCGGGCGAAGCGCCCTTCGCCGAGCGGGTCGGCCCGGGCCAGTCCTCCGGAGAGCGGTGGGTTTCACGGCCGGCGGTTGCTATACCTCCCGACCGTGAGCTCCAGGAGGTCTTTCGTGCGTGCCATTTCCGTCGCCCTGATCGTGTCGATCGCGCTCGTCGCGTGCAGCGAGGAGCCCGAGCCCATGACCGACCCGCGCGACCTGCCGCGGATCGGTCAGTCGAGCCAGCGAGAGCAGGCTCGTGGCGAGGGTGTCGCCCACGCCCAGCCGGCGCCTTCGCGACCCGCGCCGCCCGCGCCGCCCCCGGCAGCGAACGTCGAGACCGTTTCCGGTGACCAGCACGCGCCCGACACCTTCACGGTGCGGATGGACACCACCAAAGGGCCCATCCTGCTCGACGTGCACCGCGACTGGGCACCGCACGGTGCAGACCGCTTCTACACGCTGGTCCGCGAGGGCTACTACACGGACATCGCGTTCTTCCGCGTCGTCTCCGGCTTCATGGCGCAGGCGGGGATCCACGGCGACCCGGCGATGAACGCCCGCTGGCGTACCCGCCGCATCCCGGACGATCCGCCCCGCCAGCACAACACCCGCGGCATGGTCAGCTTCGCCATGGCCGGGCCGGGCTCCCGCACGACGCAGTTCTTCATCAATTTCACCGATAACTCGCGCCTCGACCCGATGGGCTTCGCGCCCTTCGCGCAGGTGCGCGACATGGCGACGGTCGACCACCTCTACTCCGGCTACGGCGAGGGCGCCCCGCGCGGTCGCGGCCCGGACCAGTCGCGGATGCAGAGCGAGGGCAACGCGTACCTTCGCCAGAGCTTCCCCGAGCTCGACTACATCCGCAGCGCCACGATCGCCCCGCCCGACGAAGCCGCTCACTGATCTCGTCGGCGGCGATCACCAGGGGATCTGCGGTGCTTCGGCGCGGCAGGTCCCCTTCGCAATTCTCGGGTTGCGCAGCGGTGCGCTTCGACGCGCGCGGCGGCTGTTTGCGTCGCGATCGCGTCGTCGATGCCTGCGAGCCCGTGGCGACCGCGCGCGGCACGAGCGATGCGTCCTCTCTCGGCGAAGCTCCATCAAAGCGAGGAAGGGCACATGGCCAAGAAGCGAAGGTTTCGAGGTGTCGTCGACACCGACGTGCGCAAATCGGTGGCGGACTGGACGCCGTATCTGCCGCCCAAAGCGAAGGAAGGCTCGCCGAACATCCTCTACGTCGTCGTCGACGACACGGGGATCGCCGCCTGGGACTGCTTCGGCGGGCTGATCGAGATGCCGAACATGCGGCGCATCGCGTCGATGGGCGTTCGCTTCTCGAACTGGCACACGACGGCGCTCTGCTCGCCGACGCGTTCGTGTCTGCTCACCGGGCGCGACGCGACGCGCAACGGCATGGCTTGCATCACCGAGGGCGCCAACGGGTTCCCGGGCGTCTCGGGGGTGGTGCCACGCGAGAACGGGATGCTGCCGGAGATCCTGCGCGACGAGGGATACGCGACGATCGGCCTCGGGAAGTGGCATCTGACCCCGGCGAACGAGGTCGCGATGTCGTCGTCTCGCAGGACGTGGCCGCTCTCGCGCGGGTTCGACCGCTTCTACGGCTTCCTCGGAGCCGAGACCAACCAGTGGTACCCGGACCTGGTCCGTGACAGCGGCGCCGTCGAGCCGCCGTGCGGGCCGGAGGACGGCTATCACCTCTCGAGCGACCTCTGCGACCGCGCCATCGAGCTCATCGCGGAGGCGAAGGTCGCCGATCCCGACAAGCCGTGGCTCTGCTACCTCGCGTTCGGTGCGACCCACGCACCCCACCAGGCGCCGAAGGAGTGGATCGAGCGCTACCGCGGCAAGTTCGACATGGGCTACGAGGCGTACCGCGAGATCGCGCTCGCCAACATGAAGCGGTTGGGTGTCGTGCCCGAGAACACGGAGCTCTCTCCGATCAATCCGTGGGCCGCGCCGGACGTCATCAGCGAGAACGATTGCGTTCGGCCTTGGGAGTCGTTGAACGAGGACGAGAAGCGGCTCTTCTGCCGGATGGCCGAGGTCTATGCAGGTTTCTCGAGCCACATGGATCACGAGCTCGGCCGGGTGATCGACCACCTCGAAGCCACCGAGCAGCTCGAGAACACCATCATCGTCGTCTGCTCCGACAACGGCGCGAGCGGGGAGGGCAGCCCGAGCGGCTCGGTGAACGAGAACAAGTTCTTCAACGGCTGGCCCGACTCGCTCGAGCAGAACCTGGGGATGATCGACAAGCTCGGTTCCCCCGATTCGTACGGCCACTACCCAACCGGATGGGCTTGGGCGTTCAACGCGCCCTACAAGATGTTCAAGCGCTACACGCTGGAGGGCGGCATCGTCGATCCTTTCCTGATGGCCTGGCCGAAGCGATGGCGGAAGCAGGGCGGGCAGGTTCGCGATCACTACTTCCACGCCGTGGACGTGGTGCCGACGCTGCTCGAGTGCTGCGGCGTCGAGCCTCCGGATCGCATCGACGGCATCGAACAGACCTCGCTGGATGGAACCAGCATGGTCGAGGCGATCGAGCGTCCCGCCCAGGCGAAGGGGAGGGCGACCCAGTTCTACTCGATGTTGGGAACCCGCTCGATCTACCACGACGGTTGGAAGGCCGTGGCGCGACATGGTCCGACGAGCGGGAAGGGACACTTCGAGGACGACGTGTGGGAGCTCTACGACATTCGCGCCGACCGCACCGAGTGTCATGACGTGTCGCAGGAGCACCCCAAGCGGGTCGCCCAGCTCGTCGGCCTTTGGTGGGCGGAGGCCGGTGCCAAGAACGCGCTCCCTCTCGACGACCGGACACCGGCCGAGATCCTGGGCTCGAGAACGGTTGCGGCGCGGCAGAATCGCTACGTGCTCCACCCCGGTATGAGCCAGATTCCGGAGGAGGCGGGGCCGAACATCCGCGGTCGCTCGTTCGCCATCGGCGCCTCACTGTCCGAGGTGAAATCCGGTTGTGAGGGCGTCATCTTCGCCCAGGGATCGCGCTTCGGCGGGCACGCGCTCTTCGTCCAGGAAGGCAAGCTCGTCTACGTCTACAACTTCCTGGGCATCGAGAGCCACCGCTTCGAGTCGAGCGTCTCGATGCCGGCCGGACGGGTGAACATCGGCGTCCTCTTCAAGAAAGAGCGAGAGGAGCCGAAGTTCGTGCCGGTCGGCCGGCTGGAGCTGCGCATCAACAAGAAGGTCGTCGCCAAAGGCACGATGCGGACCCAGCCAGGTCGCTTCTCGCTGGCCGGCGAAGGGCTGACCATCGGCCGTGAGAGCGGGGATCCGGTCTCGCCGACCTACCAGCCGCCCTTCGCGTTCCGGGGCGGGCGCATCGAGTTCGTCACCTTCGACCTCTCGGGAGCGCCGGTCGTCGATCTCGAGCGCGAGTTCGCCGCCATGGTCGCGCGGGACTGACGGTCAATCCCGTCGTCCGCCTGCCCGGGATGCTCAGCCGCCCGGGCAGGTGGGCGTCGGCGTCTCGCGCGTGTCCTCGTACCAGACCAGGCAGGAGTCGACGCCCGGTCCCCTCCACGAAGTTCTCGAACTGGAAGCTCGAATGGTGGGCTCGACGCGAACGACCGGACACCCCATGTCGTCGAGACATCCTCGCCAGGTGCTCCCGACACGGAAGGGGCAGCTCGCGTGTCCAGGGGGAGACGTGGCGTGGGCGGATGGACACGAAGGCCGTGGCCGAGCGCCACGACGCGCTCACGACGTCGTCGGCGCGGGCCTTGCCTAGCGCTGGCGCATGGCCGACGAGCGCTCCGACGAAACCCCGCCTACCGGTGATGGTCCCTACCGCAGCGCGCCGCTGCGCGCCCCGCTCCGGCGCCGCTGGATACCCTGGGTGGCCGGCGCCACCGTCGCGGCTGTCGCATTGATCGCCGGCATCTTCTGGCCGAGTGAGGACGAGCGCGGGCGGCCGACGGCGAGCTCCTTTCCCACCAATCGCTTCCAAGCCGTCGACCGTTGGCCGCTTCCGGAGCCGGAGCTTCCGCCCGCGACCCCGCTGGCGCCGCTCTTGGTGGCCGCGCCGCCCGACGCGCTGGCCGTCCTCTCCCCGTCCGAAGGTGCGACGCGGCTGAGGCGCGGGGAGACCCTGTGGATCCGCTTCAATCGCCCGATGGTCGCCGGTCACGAGGTGGACCGCGTGCTCGAGCGCTCGCCGCTGCGCTTCAATCCGCCCATCGCGGGGCAGGCCCGATGGACCAGCCGCAGCACGCTCTCGTTCACGCCGGGCGCGTGGCCTTCGGGCGTGCGCGAGTCGCGGCTCTCGTTCGATCCGACCTTGGCCTCGCTCTCGGGGGAGGCGCTCTCGGACCCGTTCGAGCGGGTGCTGGTGCTCGACGGCGCGCCCCGGGTAATCCCCTACCGATCGCAGGGGCGCGTGTCGGCCGGCGCGCCGCTCCCGCTGGTCTTCGACGCGCGGGTGGACCTGGGCTCGCTGCGCCGCGAGATGCTGGCGTACGGAATCGGTGGAGGTCAGCGCAGCCTGCCGGTTGCGCTCTCGACGGCGCGCGCGCAGCCCGAGGACGGATTCCGGGTCGACGTGCGGCTCGCTCGTTCGCTCGAGCCCGGAGTCCGCGTCGCGCTCGCGCTGGCGCCGCGCTACCAAGCGTGGGGCGGCGCGTCACCGGCCGTGATGAGCTACGAGCTGGCGCCGCGACCGCAAATCGAGGGCATCGACTGCCGAGAGGGAGCCGCCTACGCAGGGCAGTGCACCTACCAAGAGGCGCCCGGCCGAGTGGTCGACATCGGACCGAGCCTTCGCCTCCTCGCCAGCGCGCGACTCGCGGAGCTCGGGCCTGCCAACCTGCGCGTCACGCCATCGCTGCCCGACCTGCGCGTGCGGCTCGCGCCCTTCGGCCCGCCCCAGCATCGGCTGATCGAGATCGAGGGCGAGTGGGAGGCGGACCAGGTCTACGAGGTGCGCGTGAGCGGGCTGCGGACCGAAGGAGGCGAGTCGGTGCGCGCGCTACCGCCGCTCGCCGTGCGGAGCGCCGGTCATGCGCCCGAAGTTCGGGTCGCTTCGGGGCATCTCGCCTTCGAGCACGATGCGCCGGCCGTGATCCCCTTCGCCGCCATCCACCCGGCCGCGAGCGACGTGCTCTACCGCGGCGTGCCGGAGGGGCAGGAGCTGTCTGCGCTGGTCTCCCCGCTGGCGTGGGTGGCCGACGCCGGCGAGTCGGTGCCGCTGGCGCCGCTGGTATCGAGCGCGCGCGAGAACCGCTGGGGGCCCGGTCGTTTTGCGTGGCGGGACGAGGACCGCGGGAGCTCGATGGCCGTGGTCACGTTCCGGGCCGATCCCTCGCACGATCCGCGCAACCGGCAGACCGCGTTCGCGCAGTCGACCGACCTGGGCGTGACCGTCCGCGCGGGGCAAGAGGGGCTCCTCGTGTGGGTGACGCGGCTCTCGAGCGCAACGCCGGTCGCCGGGGCGACGGTGACGGTGGCCGATGCCCAGGCTCACGAGCTGACCGAGGCGGTGACCGACGCGGACGGAGTGGCTCGGATCGCCCTCGACGCCAGCCCGCTCGCGGTCACGCACGCCATCCGCGTGGTGCACGGGGACGAGCGCGCCGCCATCCTGCTGGACCCGCGCCGCGCCGTCGCGCCGGCCGCGATGGGCATGACGCCGGGCGCGACGCCGGTGACCGACGCGCCGGTCGCGAGCGTGCTCACGGACCGTGGCGCGTATCGTCCCGGCGAAGGGCTGCACGCCAAGGTCGTGCTGCGCCGGGTGAACGGCGAGGATGCGAGCGCGGTGACCGAGGGGCGCTTCGTCGCCCGCCTCTTCGCGCCCTCGGGCCAGGCGCCGGTCGCGGAGCGCGCGCTCTCGCTCTCGCGCTTCGGCACCGCTGCGCTGGATTTCACGATCCCGGTCGCGGCGGAGCTCGGCGAGTGGCGGCTCGAGGTGGCGCGCCACGGCCGGGACGAGTCGCTCGGGCGCGAGACGCTGCGGGTCGCCGAGTTCCGGCAGCCCACCTTCCGGGTGGATCTCTCGCCGGTGGTCGAGCCGGTCCACGCCGGGGACACCATCGGCACCGACACGAGCGCGACCTATCTCTTCGGCGCGCCGGTCACGAACGCCCGCCTCCGCTGGTCGTTGGCGCGGGTCGGCGGCGCGAGCTACCCGGAGCGCTGGTCCGGCTGGAGGTTCACGCCGGCCGGCGCGGGCGGCGGCTACGGCACGCTGGCGGAGGGCGAAGAGCAGCTCGGCGCGAGCGGCGCGCTCCACCTCGACGCCGTCGTGCGGCTCGACGCGCCGGTGCGCACGCGGCTCGCGCTGGAAGCGGAGGTGACCGACGGCGCAGGACACACGGAGGCCGCGCGCCGCAGCTTCGTGGCCTATCCGGCCGAGGTCGAGGTCGGCGTCCGCGACGGCTCCGATTGGGTCGAGCTCGGGCAGCCGCTCGATCTGGAGGCGGTGGTCATCGACCACGAGGGTGCGCCGAGCGCTGGTCACGACGTCGAGGCTCGCTTCGTGCGCGAGGGCTGGCACTCGTGGTGGGAGTGGTCGAGCGCGTCGCACGGGCCGCGCGACGGACAGTATCGGCTCCGGCGTGACCAGCAGCGCCAGGTCGTGCACCGCTGCCGGCTCGCGTCCGCCGACGAGCCGGTCCATTGCGCGCTCACGCCGTCGCGACCGGGCACCTACGTGATGGAGGTCGAGGTCTCGGACGCCGTCGGCCGGGTGAGCCAGGCCAGCCGGCGCGTGTACGTCGCCGGTCCCGACGAGCAACCCGACCGCGATCCGCCCGGCGCCCCCATCGCCGTGACGCCCACCCGCTCCCGGCTGACGGTCGGGGACACGGCCGAGCTCGCGTTCGAGTCGCCCTTCGAGACCGCCGAGGCGCTGATCACGGTCGAGCGCGAAGGCGTGCTCCACGTCGAGCGGCGGCACGTGGCGGCGGGCGGTCAGGTGATCGCGATCCCGGTGCGCGCCGACATGGTCCCGAACGTGATCGTCGGGGTCACGCTGGTGAAGCCGCGGACGGGACCGCCCGGCGAGGAGGTCGATCTTGCAGGCGCCGGATCTGCGCTTCGGCGTGACCGAGCTCTCCGTGACGCCGCGCGCGGCGCGCATGAACGTCACCCTCGAGGTGCCGGCCGAGGCGCGCCCGGGCGCCGACGTGCCGGTGACGGTGCGGGTGACCGACGAGCGGGGGCATCCCGTGCGCGGCGAGGTGGCGCTGTGGGCGGTCGACGAAGGCACGCTGCGGCTCACCGGCTATCAGGTCCCCGATCCCGACCCGCGCGCTCTTCCGGCCGCATCCTGTGGCGTTCGCGTGGGAGGACCTGCGCCGCTCGTTGGTCTCGCGCGTGGCGCCGCCGCCCATGCCGACGCCGAGCGGTGACGGCGGAGACGGAGCGCCGCGCCGCACGCTCGACGACCGCGAGCGCTTCGATCCCACGCCGCTTTGGGAGCCCTCGCTCACCACCGACGATCAGGGCCGAGCCAACGCCACGTTGCACGTGCCCTCGCGGCCGACCGAGTACCGCGTGATGGCGGTGGCGCTCGACACCCAGGCGTCGAGCGGGCGCGCCTCGAGCTCGCTCACCGTCGAGCAGCCGCTGGTGATCCGGCCTGCGCTGCCGCGCTTCCTCACCGCCGGCGACCGTATCGAGGCCAGCGCGTTCGTGCACAACACCACCGACGGGTCCCTCGACGTCCGGGTGTGGGCCACCATCGGCGGCGAGCGTCGCGGCGCGCATACGCTGACCATCCCGGCCGGCGGGGAGGCGCGCATCGCGGAGGCGTTGACGGCGCCTGCCGAGGGGCCGCTCCCGATCCGTTTCGACGCGGAAGCGGCCGGCGAAGCGACGGCGCTCCGGGACGCCATCGCCATCGTGCCGCGCGGCCGCTTCGTGCGGAGCCAGGTCGTCTCCGGCGGTGACGGGACCCGCGAGCTCGCGGTCGGCCTGCCGGAGGGAACGCCGCGGCTCGGCGCCAGCGTGCGCGTGACCGTGGCGTCGCATCCCTTCGTCGCCTTCGGCGGCGCGCTGCAGGGCCTGCTCGACTCGCGCTGGAGCGATACGGAGACGACGGGAGCCAAGCTGCTCGGGCTCTGTGCGTACGACGCGCTCGGCTTGGCCGATGGAGCGAGCGGGCTCGCCCCCGCGGAGCTCGCGGCCCGAGGGCGCTCGGCGGCGTCGACGTTGACGGAGCTGGAGAACGCGGACGGCGGCTTCGGCCGGTGGTCGAGCTCGGCCGGGACGCGACCGGGCGAGACGGCGCTGGCGGTGCACGCGATGCGCTGCGCGAAGGAGCACGGCTGGCTGGACGATGAGGCGGCGCTCGAGCGCGCGAGGGAGACGCTGATCGCGATGGCCAACGGCTCGGCCTTCGGCGACTGGTACGGTGAAGCCGGGCTCGACCGCAACGCGTACGCGCTCAGGGTGTTGCGCGATCTCGAGGCGCCGCAGCCCGAGCGGGCCGGCGCGCTCTACGAGCAGCGCGACCGGCTCTCGCCCTACGGCTTGGCCCAGCTCGCGCTGGCGCTCGGGCCCGAGGACGACCGCACCGACACGCTGGTCCTCGAAGCGGTGCGGACAGTGCTGGCGGACCGCGGACGACGAAGCGGCGGATCCCTCCGCGCTGCGCTGGAACGAGCGCACGGCGGAGGTCTACGGCGCCGTGCTGGAGGCCGCGAGCCGGGTCGAGGTCGGGCGGCCGCGGACCGGTGAGCTGGCCGCGGCGCTCCTGTCGGTGCGCGGCGGGCCCGAGCGGCCATGGGGCGCTCCGATCGAGACGGCGCGGGCGCTCTCCGGGTTGGCGGCATACGCGTCCCTCTGGAGTTGGGACGCGGCCGCGACGCCGAGCGTGCTCCTCGACGGAAACGCCCTCCCGGCCGTTTCCTCGACGCGCGCCGGCGCCGTCTTCCAGCTCCCCTTCGACGGCCTGCGCGGCGCGCATCGCCTGAGGGTGACCGGCGCCGACGAAGGGGCCGTCTTCTTCGCCATCGACGGCCGCTACGCGGTGCCGCTCGGAGAGCCGGATACCGTGGCGCGCGGCCGCAGGGTCGCCGTCCACCGCGTCTACGAGACGCCGGACGGGCGCCCGCTCGAGGACGGCGCGGCCATCCCGCTCGGCTCGCTCGTTCGCGTCCGTCTCTTCGTCTACACCGAGGAGGGCTCGCCCGAGGTGGTCAGCCTGCGCGACCCTCTGCCTGCCGGGTTCGAGGCCGTCGACGCGGCCGACGAGACCTCGCCCCGCGCCTCGCTGATGGCGCTGATGGGCATGGGGCCGGACGACGGTGTGGTGGATGCGCGCGCCCAGCTCGCGATGCGCTCGCTCGACAGCATCGCCCACCGCAGCTTCTCGACCGCCGCCACCGGCTTCTTCTTCGATCGGCTGCCCTACGGCCTGGCCGAGTACACCTACGCGATCCGGGCGACCGCGGTCGGTGAGCTCACGGTGCCCCCGGCGCAGATCGAAGCGATGTACGATCAGGCGTTCGTGGCGCGGACGGCGATGAATCGGCTGCGGGTGGTGAGCGACGAGTGAAGGGCGGTGTCCGGGTGGTGGGCGACGCGTGAAGGCCGTTGGAAAGAACTCCCGTCGCCCCGATGCCGATCCGGGCCCATCCGCGTCGTCGCCGCTCGTCGCCGCGCTCTCGCAGGACCCGACCGCGGGGCTCGGTGCGGTGCATCGACCTCCCCTCAGGCGGCGCCTCCGTGCGCTGGCGGTGGCCGCGCTGCGCGCGCTGGGGCTCGCGCTGGCGCTCTTCGCGGTCGTGCTGGCCGCGTTGTGGGCGAGCACCGATCTGGACCTCGCGCGCTTCGTGCGACCCGACGACGCCCTGACGATCACCGACCGCCACGGCACGCCGCTCCGCTACGAGCGCGCGGGAGGTCAGGATTGGCGCTGGGTGGAGCTCGCGGACGTGTCTCCGCACCTGATCGACGCGGTCATCGCCGTGGAGGATCATCGCTTCCGCGAGCACGAGGGCGTGGACCCGAGGGCCATCGCGCGGGCGGTGCTGACCTCGTGGTGGCCGGGCCGGAGGCTGAGCGGCGCCTCCACGATCACCCGAACAGCTCATCAAGCGCGTCTACGGCCGCCCGCACGGGTTGTGGGACAAGCCGGTGGAGATGGTCCGCGCGGTGCTGCTCGAGGAGCGCGAGGACAAGGACTGGATCCTGGAGCAGTACCTGAACCGGGTGCCCTTCGGCGGTCCGCTGGTCGGGGTGGCGCGCGCGAGCGAGGACTACTTCGGCAAGCCGCCTTCCGCGCTCTCGGTCGGCGAGGCCGCGCTCCTGGCCGGGATCCCTCAGGCGCCGAGCGCGCTCGACCCGCGCCGTCACCTGCGCGCCGCGCTCAGACGGCAGCGCTTCGTGCTTCTGCGTATGCGCGAGACCGGCCGCATCGACGAGGCCACCTTCCGAGCGGCGCGCGCGATGCCGATCACGGTCCGGCCTCGGCAGTCGCGCCCGTGGCGAGCGCCGCGCTTCGCCGATCGCGCGCTCTCGGTGCTGCACGGAGGGAGACTGGAGAGGCACGACGGCGTGGTCCGAACGTCGCTGGATTTGCCTCTGCAAGATCGGGTCGAGCGCATCCTCCGGGCGGCGGTCGACGCCCACGCGGCGCGCGGCGTCACCAACGCGGCCGCCATCGTCGTCGCCAACGAGACGGGCGAGCTGCTCGCCTACGTCGGCGCGGCGTTGCACGGCGAGGCGCCGGGCGCCTGGCTCGACCTGCTCCAGGCGCCGCGCCAGCCGGGGTCCACGCTCAAGCCCTTCGTCTACGAGCTCCTCTTCGAGCGCGGCGGTACGGCGGCGACGGTCCTCGACGATTTCGCCACCCCGATGACGGGTCACGCGGGCGAGATCTTCTCGGCCCGCGACTACGACGGTCGCGAGCGCGGCCCGGTGCGGGCGCGGGTCGCTCTGAGCGCGTCGCTGAACCTGGCGGCGCTCGACGCCGCTCGTCGGGTCGGGGCCGAGCGCGTGGTCCGGCGTCTGGACGCGCTGGGGCTGAGTGGGCTGGACCACGCCGCGCGCTATGGCGCGGCCATCGTGCTCGGAGGCGCCGACGTTCGTCCCGACGAGCTCGCCGACGCGTACGTCACCCTGGCCCGCGGCGGCACCCGCGTCCCGCTCTCGCTCGCGCCGAGCCCCGCGGTCGAGCCCGTCGACGTCATGCGACCGGGCCCGGCGCGGGTGACGGCGGACATCCTGGAGGACGCGGGCGCTCGACGGGAGGCGTTCGGAGACGATCTTCGCGCGCTCTTCGGGCCGGGTGTGTTCGGATTGAAGACGGGTACGTCGACGGGCTGGCGAGATGCGTGGACGGCAGCCTTCACCGATTCGGTCACGGTCGTCGTCTGGCTCGGCGACCCTGCCGGCCACCGCATGGGCGGATTGAGCGGATTCGAGGGGGCGGCGAGGCCGGCGGTGCGGATTCTGGCTGCCGCGAGAGAGCGAGCCGAAGTGCTCGGGGTGCGGTCCGCGACCTCCGAGCGACCTCCTCTGGCGAGAGCGCGCATCTGTGCGGCGACCGGGTTTCTCGCCGGGCCTCGCTGCGCCCACACGCTGGAAGAGCGCTTCCTGCACGGGACCGTGCCGACCCGCACCTGCGACGCCCACCGGGAAAACGGCGCCGTCGCGCTCTCGGCGCAGTACGCGTCGTGGATCGAGCGGGCGCACCCGAGCGGCTATGTGTTGGCGGAGGCGCCGGCGCAGGAGGGCACGCCGCGCATCGAGCACCCCGAGGACGGAGCGCGCCTCTTGATTGATTCCGCGGCGGCCGGCCGCCATCCCGCTCCGGGCCCGAGCGGGAGGTACCGTCGCCGACGCACACTGGGAGATTCGACGGGGCGCCGGTGGAGGGGAGCCGTTGGCTGCCCACGCCCGGCGCACACACCCTGATTGCGCGCGTCGGCGAGCGGGCGAGCGCGCCCATCACGGTGGAGGTCGAGTCGGCGCCGTGAGGCGAGTCGGGCCAGCGGTCTGTCGCATCGCGCGGCCGCCCGTAGATGCGCTCCAGTATCGGCGGCAGCTAGCGCGGACCCGGCGGAGAGGCGTCCTCACCGCGCCCATGCCGCCTCGGCGCCGCGAGCGCGTGCTCCAACCGAACGCGGCGGGTCCTGCGATCCGGTTCCACGCTCGCCTCAGCGCGTCGCGAGCCAGGTCAGGAGAGCGCCACCCACCACCAGCGCGAGCCCCAGGGCGGCGAAGAGCAGCCCTCGACCTCTGGCAGGGCGGTCCGAGCTCGGGCTCGTCGCCGAGCTCCGCGGCGCTGAGCTGGGGCGGCGGCACCGACGCCCCGGCCTTGCTGGCCTGCTTCACCACCCGCGCCACGTCCTCGGCCGTGACCGATCCGTGGCCGGCTTCGAGGACCACCTTGCCGAGCGCGGCCCGGAACGCCGCCGCCGACTCGAAGCGGTTCTCGGGCACCGGCGCCAGGGCGCGGGCCATCACCTGGTCCAGCGTCGCGGGCGCGCCCAGCATGCCGGCCACGGGCGGCGGCGCGTCCAGCCCGCGGATGGCGGCCACCGTCGCGGCGGCGGTCTGCTGCCCGAAGAGCGGGGCGCCGGTCAGCGCCTCGTAGAAGCAGAGCCCGAGCGCGAAGAGGTCGGTGCGCCAGTCGACCTGCCCCTGGAGCTGCTCGGGTGCGAGGTAGCCGAACTTGCCCTTCACCAGCCCGGGCTGTGTCTTCATGAGCTGCGTGCGCGCCTTGGCCAGCCCGAAGTCGACCAGCTTCACCTGCCCGTCGGCGCCGATCATGATGTTGCCGGGACTCACGTCGCGGTGGACCACGCCGAGCGGCCGGCCTTTGTCGTCCGTGAGCCGGTGCGCGTAGTCCAGCGCCGAGGCCACCTCTGCGATGATCCGGCAGGCCAGCGGCAGCGGGAGCCCCTTGCCCCCGCGCGCGTCGAGGAGCTGGCGGAGGCTGACCCCCTCGATGTGCTCCATGACCAGGAAATAGCGGTGGTTGTCGTTCCCGTGCTCGAAGACCTCGCAGACGTTCGGGTGCGAGAGCCGCTGGAGCAGGCGCGCCTCGTCGAGGAACATCCCGATGAAGATTGGGTCCTTGGCGCAGCCGGGCAGCAGGCGCTTGATGGCGACTACGCGACCGTCGCCGTCCCGCGCACGAAAGATCTCGCCCATCCCGCCGGCGCCGATGGGCTCCAGCAGCTCGTAGCGGCCGCAACGGCCGAGCGAAGGGCTCTCGGGCATTCTCGGACGCCATGGTATCAGGCGCGCGCCAGCCGCGCGTTGTTCTGTCCGTTCGTCCCCGCGGCGTGATAGGGATCGAGCGGTGTGAATAGGGGTGAGAAGGAGACCGTCGGAGCCCTCGACGCATCCCCGAGGGGGTGTCGCACCCCCGTGCGGCGCCCGGCCGTCATCCGAGCTCAATGAACGTGCAAGGACTTTCCAGCGCTCCGGGCGCCACGCCGCGGAGACGAGGAGGGGGAGAATGAAGAAGCTTTTCTGGGCCGCCTCGGCGGTGGTCGCGATGGGCGTCGGCGCAGCCGGGTGCACGGTCGACAACACCTACGCGAGCTGCACGAGTGCCTCGTCCTGCAGAACCACAGGGATACGTGCGTCCCGGGCACGAGCGGTTCCGCGGGTACCAGTGGATATTTCTGCTCCCGCACCTGCTACGCCGACAACTGCGACCGGAATTTCGGCTACTCGGGCGCTTGCTACAACCTCGGGGGAGGTACCTCGTACTGCTATCAGCGTTGCGGGTCGGACGCCGATTGCTACCGAACCAGCTCCTGCACCCCCGTTGCGGTTTCCGGTACGACGACGATGGACTACATATGCGTGCCGAACGGGACGGCATACACCCACTGCACGAGCGACTCGAGCTGCGGCGGGAGCGACATGTGCTACGCGGTGACCGTGGCGCCCGCCAGCACGTCGGGCAAGTTCTGTTCCAGCATTTGCTCGTCCGATAGCGATTGCCCGTCCAGCTTCGGCTACAGCGGCGCTTGCTACAACGTCGAGGGCACCACGCAGCTCTGCTACCAGCGCTGCAGCACGGACTCCGACTGCTACAGCACGAGCGTCTGCAGTCCGATCACGCTGACGACGGGCGGGATTGGACTACATCTGCCTGCCCAACGGCGGCTGACGATCCTCCGAGCCCGCCCCGCTCTCCCTCGCGGGAGGACCGAGCGGCGGGCTTCGTGCGTTTTGGGCCCAGCAAAGCGGTCCTACAGGGGAGGGGAGACAGCTCCTCTCCCCGGCTTCGACGTCCGGGGCAGCACCCGGAGACGACACGGATGAGGCCGCTCCTATGTTCCGCGGAAGTCGCAACACGTTCTGGCCGGCCTCGACGCCATTGGCGCGAGCCTCCTCGAAAATGCGTTGCATTTCCTGCGGGGGCGCGCACCCAATCTCGGCGCCGATCCCTCGGCCATACCGGTCACGACTTCCGCCTCGGACATCTCGGTGGGCCGTGGCCCTGATCGCGGTCTCTGCGGTCGGCGGCTGCTACGGCCGGCCCAACGACACCTACGCGCCCTGCACGACGTTCTGTAACAACAAGCAGGACGAGTGCATCCCGGTCGCGATCGCGGCGGTCGACACGTCCGGCAGCTTCTGCTCGAGGGCCTGCACCAAGGACGATGACTGCCAGAGCCGCTTCGGGTTTTCGGGCGCCTGCTACGCGATCGAGAAGACCGCGCGCATCTGCTACCAGCACTGCACCGCCGACAGTGACTGCTACACGACGAGCGTCTGCGTGCGGTTGACGCTGACCAGCGGTGGCTCCGATTACGTCTGCGTGCCCAACCTCTGACGCCGGCGCCACCACAGCCAGAGGCCGACGCCCTTGATCGCGGTCGACGCGGCGATGGCGATCCACACGCCCGCGATGCCCAGGCCGCCCGTGTTCGCCAGCCACCAGGCCGCCGGAATGCGGGCCGCGGTGAAGCCGAAGGTGATGATCGACGCGCCGGTGGTGTCGCCCGCGCCCGCGAACGCGCCGAGGTAGACCTCTTCCAGCGCCATGAACACGAGGACGCAGGCCTGGATGCGCAGGTAGAGCACGCCGGCGTCCACTGTGGCGGGGTCGTCGGAGAAGAGGCCGAAGAGGGGTCGGGCACCGCCCAGTAGAAAGAGCGCGATCGGCACCATCACGGCGACCGCGGTTCCTGCCGACGCGCGCGCAGCGGCGCGGGCTCGTTCGGGATCCCCCGCCCCCAGATGCTGGCCGACCATCGTCGCGGCGCCGACTCCGAACGCGGTCGTCACCAGATAGGCCAACCCCTCGAGGCGATGCCCGACGCCCAGCGCGCCCATCTGCTCGGCGCCGAAGGCGGTGATCACGCGGCCCAAGAGCACGTAGCAGAGGGTGAAGCCGACGCCGGAGGCGGCGACCGGGAAGCCGATCCGCGCGATCCGGCGGATGACTCCGAACGCGGGCGCGGCCAGACGGACGCCATGCCCGCGCAGGGCGAGGAGCGCGAGCCCGAGCACGGCGCCGAAGGCGTTCGCGATGGCGGTGGCCCAGGCGGCGCCAGCGATGCCGAGGGCGGGGAGCGGGCCGGCGCCCCAGATCAAGAGCGGATTGAGGCTCGCGTTGATCAAGAGCGAGAAGAACGTGATGAGCAGCGCCGTCCGGGTGTCGCCGAGCCCGCGGAAGGCCGCGCTCACGACGGCGTCGAGCGCCAAGCTGGACGCGCCGAGGAGCGAGGCGCCGACGTAGGCCGAGCCGAACGCGGCCTCCGGCGAGCCGGGCGCGAACCCGAGCAGCTCGAAGTAGAGGAGGCGCGCCGGATGGGCGGCAGCGAGCACCGCGGCCAGCGCCAGCCCGAGCACGATGCCCTGCGCGACGGTGGGCGCGATGCGGGCTCGCTCGCCGGCGCCCTCGTGGCGAGCGACCAGCGCGTGGGCTCCCGTCGCGGGCAGCTCGCAGACGATGGTGATGAGCCACCACGCGAACGCGCCGCCGCCGAGCGCGGCCAGCGGCGCCGGTCCCAGCCGCCCGACCCAGAACGAGTCGGTCAGATAGTAGAGCGCGCGCAAGAGCCCGAGCGCGGCCATGGGCCAGGCCACCCGCCAGACCGCTACCGCCGGCGGGAGATCGACCAGGCGCGAGCGCGTCGCCACGCCGCGTGCCTAGATGTCCTCGGCGGAGATCGCAACCCGGTCTGGCCGGCTCTCGACGCCGATCTCGGGCGCGAGCCTCCTCGGAACTGCTCTCCATATCCTGCGGGCGGCGCGTACCCCATCTCGACGCCGATTGCTCGGCCATGCCGGTCGCGACCTCCGCCTCGGACATCTGGCGCCGAGCGGGAACGGTGTGGAGACGCGCGATGTGGCGGCCGACTCGGGTCGAGACCGCGGTTCCGGACCGCGCTCGTATGCGACGGGCCTGCGGGAGCGTCGAAACGCGAGTGACCGAGAACACGGCGATTCGATTCTCTTGCCTGCGGACCCGTCAGGGTCGCGGAGGCTTCAGCGGGAGCCGGCCAAGCGCCTCCGGGCGCTGGAGAGCCCAGGGCGCAGCTCGAGCGCACGTCGCCACTCACGCGCGGCGGCGGCGCGGTTGCCGGCCGTGCGGTAGGCGTCGCCGAGCAGCACGTGGTTGGCGGCGTTGCGGGGTCGCGCCTCGGCCAGCCGCCTGGCCCAGCGGACGGCGCCGGTGGAGTCGTGGCGGGCGAGGTTCAGACGAACCAATCCGGCCAACGCGCGGGGGTTGTCGCGGTCCATGTTCAGCACGCGGAGATAGTGCCGCTCGGCATCGCGGAGCTGTCCGCGGTTGCGCTCGAAGTTGGCGAGGCGGACGTAGTGCCGGACCTGCTCCGCGCGCGAGCCGCCCTGGTCGGCGTCCTCTTCGGTCACCTCCGCGAGGGGATCCTGCGGGTCGGCCGTCTCCTCGTCCGGGAGCGTCCCCTCCGTCGCTTCGTCGCCGAGGCCCGCGTCCGGCGGCCCCGCGTCGGGCGGGCCTGCGTCGGGCGGGCCTGCGTCGGGCGATCCCGCATCCGGCGTTCCGGCATCCGGTGGCCCGGCGTCGGGCGTTCCCGTGTCCGGCGTTCCCGCAGCTGAAAGCGCACCAGACGGAGTCGCGGTGGACGGATCCGGGACGGGCGGAGCCGCCTCCGGAGGAGCGTCGTCGGGAGTGCTCTCCGCGTGCGGTAGCTCCGAGGTGGTCTCGGCGAGCTCCGATTCGACTTCGCCGCCACCGAAGCGGAGGTATGCGACCACCCCGCCGCCGATCAGCAGCGTGAGGACGAACGCGCCCGCGAAGAGCAGCGGGCCGAGGCTCCGGCGCTTGGGCGCTTCGAACGAGTCCGCATCGTCGTCCAGTGGGGCCCACCGGTCCGAGGCGGCGGGCACGGGCGGGGCCTCGTACCCAGCCGACGCGCTCTTCGGCGGAGGTGGCGAGCCTGCGGCGGGCGTGGCGGCGAAGCTGGGGTCGATCTCGATGGAGCCTTCGATGGTGAAGGGTGGATTGGACGGCGGGATTGATGGGGGGGAGCCGCCGGCGGAGGCCGCCCAGGGCACGTCGAGCGTCCCGCTTCCTGCGTCGTGGACGGAACCGCTCGGCGGCGCGTTCGCACGCGTGGTGGAGGCGGGCGCCGGCGGTGGGACGTTCGGCCGTCCGGCGGCGGCCTCGGCGGGCATCGGCGGCGCGACGTTCGCCCATTCGTTCGCGTTGGCCGCCTCCGCGATCGGGCGATCGGGCTCGGACGAGCTCGCGGCGGGTGCGCCCACCGCCCGGATTGGTTGGGCCGAGGGCGGGAGGGTGCGCGGGCCGGGCTCGGCGGTTCCCTCGATGACGGGCAGGTCGTCGTCCTCGTCGGCCTGTGGCCGGATCGAGGGCGGGCGCGCCGCGCTCCCGAGAGCCATGGTCGGCCGCCGCTTCGTGCCGGCCGGAGGGAGGGCAGCGCGCGGTGGCAGCGGGGCACGCGGTGGCAGCCCAGCCCGAGGGGGCGGGACCGCCGGCGCGGGCTTTGCCGGCTGGGGTCGCTTCGTGGTCGGCGCCTCTTCGACCCGTTCGACCGCAGCCTCGGCGGCCGGGAGCACGCGCTGGAGCCGCTCGAGCAGCTCCTCGAGCCGGCCGACCAGCTTCTCTGCATCCGCGCCGGCCGCCGGCGTCTCGGGCGGCTCGGAGGGCGCGGCCGGCGGCGGGATGCTGGGCGAGATGGGCGGGCGCTCGCGGGCCGCGGCGGCCAGCGCGTCGTCGATCGGCGCCATCACGTCGGCCGAAGCCGGCGCCTCCTTGCGCTCGACGTGTACGCGGCCCGTGCCGAGCGCCAGGAGCGCCGCCAGAGCGGCAGGCCCCTCGGCCATCTGCTCGCCGGTGCCGGGTGCCAGCGCCCGTGCCCCCGCGACCAATCCCTCGATCAGATCGACCTCGATCCGCGCCCGCGGATGGCTGACCGACACTCGGAGGCCCGTGCCCGTCGCGATCAGCGCCCGCAGCATCCGGCTGGGCCCGATGACGTCGAGCCGCGTGTCGAATACCGTCTCCCGCGCCGCGCGCTCCGCCAGCTCCTTCGCGGGCCGGACCAGCGGCTTCATCGACGCGGCCAAGCGGGCCAGATCGGGCCCCGGGGCGCCTTCGGGCCAGAGCTCCCCTGCGTCGACCACCAAGAGCGATGCCCAGCGCAAACGCGGATCGCGGCGCAGCGCGCGCAGCGTCGGCAGCGCCCATCCGTGCACGCCCGAGCCGTCGATCACGACCACCTCGGGGTCCAGCGCTCGCGCCCGAGAAAGCCCCGTGCCTTCGCCGTCGGCCACCACCACCAGGGCGCCGTGAGCGCGCAGCTCCTGGACCAGCACGTCGGCGCGGGCCGGATTCTGCTCGACCAACACCACGCGCCGCTCGTGCAGGAGCGCCGTGTCCTCGGGCTCGCTCTCCTCGTCGAGCAGCGAGAGCCGGGCGCTGGTGCTCTCGTGGAACTCGTAGCGGAGCGGCCCGGTGCGGTCGGCCACCAGCGGGCGCAAACGATGGACCAGCTCCTCGATCGCCTCCGTGACCGGTCTCCCGGCGCGCAGCACGACCTGCGCGGATGCCTCGCCGGAGTCGCCGGTCGAGACGGAGAGGATCCCGGTCCGGAGCTGCTGGCTGAAGAGATCGACCAGCTCGTCGACCGTGGCCTCGCCGAGCTCGCCGGTCGTCTCCCCCGGCCGCTCGGGCAGCTCTCGCCCCACCTCCGCGATGCGGCGGGCCATGCCGTCCGCGCTCGCCGTCTTCGGCACGACGGCCACCACGCCGTGCCGGAACGCGTCGAGCCGTCGCTCGAGCGCGGCCTCTTCGGCGAGCAGCACCACCGGCACCGTGGCCGTGGCGGGGCTCGCGCTCAGCCGCTCCAGGACCGCGTGCCCGCCGTCTCGCGCCGCGTCGCCGAGGAGCACCACCAGATCCGGCGCCGCCGCGAACGCCGCGTCGACCGCGCGCTCGGTGGTGACCGTCTCGACCATCATCCGGTGCCGCTCGAGAGCGTCGGCCAGCGCGTCCCTCATGCGCTCGCCGGCCCCCACGAGGAGCACCGTCGGTCGATTGATCGTGTTCACCGAGAATCCCACGCTCTACGACGCGGGCATCGCCCACGATGCGCGGCCCGCGGGCCATTGTACCGAGCGCGCCTCGTTCCGTGGACGTTTCTGGCGAGCGCGTCGGGCAAATCCCCATGTCCGAACCTCGGGTGTGGAGGCGTGCGGCGCCTCGCGCCGTGGGGTTTACATGTGCGTACGCGGTCGTACCTTGAGAGCGGCCGAGGCCACGAAGACATGACCGACCACGAGGATCTCTACGCGCTCTTGGGTGTCTCGCGCGATGCGTCCGAGGACGACATCCGCAAGGCGTACCGCAAGCTCGCGCGCAAGCATCACCCCGACCTCAACCCGAACGATCCGTCGGCAGAGGAACGCTTCAAGAAGATCAGCGGCGCGTACGAGGTGCTGTCCAAGCCGGAGAAGCGCGCGCTCTACGACGAGCTCGGGCCGGAGGCCGAGAAGATCGGCTATGACCCCGAGCGGGCGGAGGAGTATCGCCAGTGGCGCCGCCAGGCCGAGGCGGCGGCCGGTTTCGGCGGCGAGCCCTTCGTCGGCGGGTTCGGCGGCGCCGGTCCGGAGGGCTACGTCGACCTCGAGGATCTCTTCGGCGACCTCTTCGCCCGAGGCGGCGGTGCGCGTCGGGCCCGAGGCCCGCGACCGGGGCGCGACGTCGAGGCGGGCTTGAAGATCGGCTTCTTGGACGCCGCCCGCGGTGCCACCACCACCGTCGAGGTGCCGCGCCGCGGGCCGGACGGGAGCGTGGAGACCAGCCGCCTCTCGCTGACCATTCCGGCGGGCGTACACGATGGCCAGCGCATGCGGCTGGCCGAGCAGGGTGAGCCCGGGCGTTCGGGCGGGCCGGCCGGCGACCTCTACGTCCGCATCGAGATCGAGCCGCACCCGTTCTTCCGGCGCGAAGGAAGCGACCTCGAGATCACGGTGCCGATCACGCTGGCCGAAGCGCTGCGCGGCGCGAGCGTGGAGGTCCCCACGCTGGGCGGGAGCGTGCGTCTGAAGGTGCCGGCGGGCGCCCAGAACGGCCAGCGCATGCGCCTGCGGGGCAAAGGGATCGAGCCTGCGAGCGGCTCTGCGGGCGACCTCTACGTCGTGCTCGAGCTCGTGGCCCCGACGGGCGGTGACGCCGCGACCCGCGAGAAGATCGCCGGCGAGCTCGAGAAGCTCTACGACCACGACGTGCGCGCGTCGCTGCATGCGAGGGCGTCGTGAGCGTGCGCCGTATCGAGCGCATCGAGGTGGCGCGCCTCCTCGAGGTCGAGGAGGGCTTCCTCGTCGAGCTGGAGCAGCACGAGATCGTCACGGTCGATCCGGCCGCCGGCTACGATTGGGTGGCCATCGACCGCGCGCGCCTGAGCTGGACGATGTACCACACGCTGGGTGTGAACCTGGCGGGGCTCGAGGTCGCGCTCGATCTCCTGGAGCGCTGGCACGGTGAGCGGCGCCGGGTGGAGGAGCTCTTGGCGCGCCTGCGCGACGAGCTCGACGAGGGCTGAATCCGGCATCATCGGTTCGCTCCACGCGTCTTCGCGGCGCCGGCGGCGCCTTGGAGCGTCGCGCCTCGGCTTCGGTCGAGCCCGATGCCAGCCACCTTCCAAAAGGGCGATCCTCGACGGGGGATCGCCCCTTTTCTTTTCCGTCTCGCGTTCTCGGAGCAGCGCGGAGCCGCTTGTGGCCCGCCAACGCCGGGGGTACGCTCGGCGCGTTTTTTAGGGAGGACGAATGACCCGGCTTCGCTTCTTGATCGCGTTCGCATCGATCACCATGGCCGCCTGCGGCGGCGGCTCCAGCAGCACCACGGGCGAGGAGACCGAATCGGCCGAGACGGCCGGCGGTGAGGGGGAGGTCGAGCCCGGCTCGCACGCCCACGCCAGCGCCCGCGAGCTCATCGGCATCAACCCGCCCGAGCAGCCCTGGTCGACCATGTCCCACGACGACAAAGAGATGGACATGATCGCCCGCTTCCTCCCGATCACGAAGGAGATGTTCCAGGAGTACGACGCGTCGCGCTTCGCCGACTTCGGCTGCGAGTCGTGCCACGGCACCGACATGCGCGAGCGCGAGTTCGCCATGCCCTCGGCGCAGCTGCCGGCCGTTCCCGCCGCGGGCACCCCCGCCTACCAGAACATGGCCTCGGCGCTGCCCGAGATGACGCACTTCATGGAAGAGCAGGTCACCCCGACCATGGGCACCATGCTCGGCATGGGCGACACCTTCACCTGCAACGGTTGCCACCCGACACCGGACGGCAACTGAGGTGAGCCGCCCGGTCGCGTCTCGAGCCGGCGGTCCCCTCGGACCGCGGGGCTCCGCGGCCGGGACGCGCGCCCACGATCGATCCGACTTCGCCCGGGCGCGGTGAGCCGGCGGCGGCGTTCCCGAGGCCGGCGCGCCGTCCGCGACGACGTGCGCGCCGCCCGCGCGATCGCGCTGGATCGCTTCGGCATCCGCCGCCTCCACCCGGAGCAGGAGCGGGCGCTCGAGGCGACCCTCGCGGGCCGCGACGCGCTGGTCGTGCTGCCGACCGGCTACGGCAAGTCCGTTCTCTATCAGCTCCCTGCGCTGCTCTTCGATCGGCCGGTGGTGACCGTCTCGCCGCTGATCGCGCTGATGCGGGATCAGGAGCAGGGGCTGCGCCGGATCGGGGCGCCGGTCATCCGGCTCGACAGCACGCTGCGGGCGGCCACGCGGCGGCAGAGCCTCGATCGGCTCCGCAAGGGCGGCCGGCTGATCGTCCTGACTACGCCGGAGACGCTGGAGTCCGAGGAGGTGCAGCCGGCGCTCCGCGAGGCGCGCCCGATCCTCCTCTGCGTCGACGAGGCGCACTGCATCTCGGAGTGGGGGCACGACTTCCGGCCCGCCTATTTGCGGCTGGGTGCCGAGCGGGAGGCGCTCGGTATCGAGCACGCGCTGGCGCTGACCGCCACGGCCACGCCTCACGTCGCGGCCGACATCGCCGAGCGGCTGCGCCTGAAGGATCCGCTCGTCGTGCGCGCGCCGCCGCACCGCGCGAACCTCGCCCTCCGCGTCGAGCAGGTGCCCGGCAACCTGAAGTACGAGGCGGCGGGCAAGCTGCTCCGCCGGCTGCAACGGCCGGGCATCGTCTACTGCTCGACGACCAAGGCGGTCGACGAGATGTTCGCCGCGCTCACCCGCGCCCGCATCCCGGTGGCTCGCTACCACGGCAAGATGAACGCGACCGAGCGGACCGCCTCGCAGCGTCGCTTCATGAAGCCGGACAAGCGCATCGTGATGGTGGCCACGAGCGCGTTCGGCATGGGCATCGACAAGCCGAACATCCGCTACATCGTGCACTTCCAGGTGCCCGGCTCGCTCGAGCAGTACGTGCAGGAGGCCGGCCGGGCGGGGCGCGACGGGAAGCCGGCGCGCTGCATCCTGCTCTTCGATCCGGCGGACCTGGAGATCCAGGAGTTCCTGCAGAATCAGAGCCGGCCGACGGGCTCGCAGCTCCGGCGGGTGGGTCGCGCGCTCGCGGCGTGGGCCGCCGAGGGCAAGGACGCGACGGGCAAGGAGCTGGCGCTGAGCGCGGGCGTCCCGGGCACGGTGGCCAAAGTCGTATGCGCGCAGCTCGAGCAGGTGGGGCTGGTGGCCCTCGAAGCCCGGCGCTGGCGCGCGCTCGCCGATCCGGACGCACTGCTCGAAGGGACCGAAGACCTCGCCGAGCGCTTCGAGGTGCAGCGAACGCAGGATGCGCGGCGCCTCGCGTCGCTGGCCGGCTACGCCGCCACCGAGGGCTGTCGTTCGGTGTACATCCGCCGCTGGTTCGGTGAAATCGATCCGACGCGCTGCGGCAAATGTGACCGCTGCCAGCACCGCGAGAAGGTCGAGCGCACGGTGTCGAGCGCCATCGATTGTGCGGAGCGCGCCGCCGACCGCGAGGCGGGCTCGCCCAGCCCGTCGGGCAGCTCGAAGCGCCGCTCCGGCCGCCGCCGCCGGCGCCGCGGTCGAGGCGGAAACGAACGCGCCTGAGGTTCGGCGTCGCCGGTCCGGCCTCGACGATCCGTGCCGAACGTCGCTCCTCGGCCGGCCCGTCCTTCCTCGCACAGGCGAGCGGAAGACGGCGCCGCGAGGTCCTTCGGGACACCGGGCGCATTCGCGCGGCGGCCTGCGCGGAAGGCGGTGCTGCGAAGGCCCTCGGGAGGACCGCCGCGGAGGCTCGCGGGCGCGCTCCGGCGAGCGCTTCGGTCCGGCGCCACGCGGGGCTCGTTCGGCCGGTCTGCGCGCGCATGACGCCCCTCTCGCTCACAACAACATCACGGACCCATCTTCCGACCTGCTCTACACTCCCGCGTGATGAACTCGCGCGCTGTGCTCGCGTCCGCCGTGGCGCTCCTCTTGGTCTCGGCCTGCAACCCCTCCACGCCCGACGGCGACGCTGGTACCGGCGACGGCAGCACCGGCGACGGCGGCACCGACGCGGCGAGCCCGCCCGTCGACGCCGTGGTCGGGTTCGACCTGAGCGGGAGCGTCGACACGCAGGACACCTTCTTCGACTTCCCGTACCCCTCCGACCTGCGCCTCTCGCCGGACGGGACGCCCGATCTGACCGGCTACCCGAACCCGCGGGTGACGCTGATCGATGATCTCCTGCCCATCGCGCAGGATCGTCCCGGCTGGCCGGTGATCCCCGTCGCGTACTTCCGCTTCGCGGCGCCGATCACGCCGCTCTCACTGGACCACACCTACACGGCCAGCACGGACTCGGAGATCCTCCTCATCGACGTCGATCCGAGCTCGCCCGATCGCGGCCACCTCATCCCGACCGTCGCCATCACCTTCGCTTCGGACGGCTACACCGGCGACAACCTGGTCGGCGTCGCGTCCTACCCGGGCTTCGTGCTCCACCCGGGTCGCAAGTACGCTTTCGTGATCCGGCGTGGTCTGAACGACGCCCGCGGGATGCCGCTGGTCGTGCCCGACGCGCTGACTCCAGCTCGCGAACGGGCAGACGCCGGACGGGGCCTGGGGCGAGGCCGCCGCGACGCTCTACGCGTCCCTCTTCGAGACGCTCGACACGCTCGGCGTCGACCGCTCGGACGTGGCCGCCGCCACCGTCTTCACGACGGGCGACGTCGTCGCGGCGCTCGGCGATCTCGAGCTCGCGGGTGGTCGCCGATCGCACGGTGACGATCGCGGCGGCTGCACATCGATCCGACCGACGGCGCCACCCACGCGAACGAGTGCGAGCTGGTCGGGACCGTGATGATGCCGCAGTTCCAGCAGGGCACGCCGCCCTTCGACACCGAGGGCCTCTTCCAGATCGGTTCGGACGGCCTGCCGGTCGAGCAGCGGCCGGAGACGGCGAAGATCGTCATCACGATCCCCAAGCAGGCGATGCCGGACGCCGGCTACCCGCTGATGGTCTACTTCCACGGCTCGGGCGGCATCGCGTCGCAGGTCATCGATCGGGGGCCGATGCCGGAGGGCGGCATGCCGACGCCGGGGACGGGACCCGCCGACATGATCGGCGCGCACGGCTTCGCGGCGGTGGGCGCGTCGCTCCCGCTCAGCCCCGACCGCGTGCCCGGCGCGAGCGAGGAGGCGTACCTCAACTTCGCGAACCTGGCGGCCTTCCGCGACACTTTCCGCCAGGGCACCATCGAGCAGCGCCTCCTGGTGCAGGCGCTCACCGAGCTGACCATCGATCCCTCGGTCCTCGCGGGCTGCGACGGTCCCTCGCTTCCCGCCGGCGCGAGTGCCTACCACTTCGACCCGGACTCCTTCGTGGCGCTCGGCCAGTCGATGGGCGGCATGTACACCAACATGATCGGCGCGGTGGAGCCCCGCTTCAAAGCGCTCGTGCCGACCGGGGCCGGCGGGTTCTGGAGCTACTTCATCCTCGAGACGCACCTCATCGCCAACGTGCGCACCTTGCTCGGGACCTTCCTCCGCGCGGACGGGATGGCGCTGACGCATCTGCACCCGGCGCTCTCGCTCCTCGAGCTGGCTTGGGAGCCGGCAGAACCGATGGTGTACATGCCGCGGCTCTCGCGCCGGCCGCTCCCCGGCACCGCGTCACGACCGATCTACGAGCCGGTGGGGCAGGGCGACAGCTACTTCCCGAGCAAGCTCTACGACGCCATCGCCATCGCCTACGGGCACCGCGAGGCCGGCACCGAGGTCTGGGACACCATGCAGCCGGGGCTCGCGCTGGCCGGGCTCGACGGCATCATCGACTACCCGGTGGTGAACGACGTGATGAGCGAGGCGGGCGACCCCTACACCGGCGTCGTGGTGCAGTACGAAGGCGACGGCTTCTCCGACCCGCACACCATCTTCGTGCAGCTCGAAGCCGTCCGCTATCAATGGCAGTGCTTCCTCGACACGGCGATTCACACCGGGACGGCCGTCGTCCCCGCGCCCATGCTGCCCGAAGGCACGCCCTGCCCGACCGAGTGACGGCCCTGCGTTCGCACGGCTGACGATGGCCCAAACGCGGGGCCGCGGTCCGACGCGGGGGCGTAGATTCGGTGAGGGCTCGGCCAGTGCGGGTCGAGCCCGACCTCCACTCGGTCACGAGTCGCGTCACGAGCCGGGCGGACGCGTGTCGCTACTGTACCGTCCAGGCGCCGTCCACGGTCCATGCCGCGCCCCGCACCTGCGAGGCGGCATCGCTGCAGAGGAAGAGGGCGAGCTCGGCGAGCTGTTCCGGCGTGACGAACTCCGTCGAGGGTTGCTTCTCGGAGAGAAGCGCCGTACGCGCGGCATCCGAATCGAGGCCCTCCTGCGCGGCGCGGAGGTCGATCTGGGCCTGCACCAACGGTGTCTGCACCCAGCCGGGGCAGATGGCGTTGCAGGTGATGTTGGTGCGCGCAGTCTCCAGCGCCACGGCCTTGGTGAGCCCCACCAAGCCGTGCTTGGCGGCGACGTACGCGGCCTTGTTCGCCGATGCGACCAGCCCATGCACCGACGCGACGTTGATGATGCGTCCCCAGCCCCGAGCGCGCATCGCCGGCAGCGCGAGGCGGGTGGTGTGGAAGGCGCTGCTCAGGTTGATGGCCAGCACCGCGTCCCAGCGCTCCATCGGTAGATCCTCGATCGGCGCCACGTGCTGGATGCCCGCGTTGTTGACGAGGATGTCCACGCCGCCGAAGAAGTCGTCGGCGTAGCGCATCAAGGCCTCGACTTCCTCGGGGCGAGACACGTCGGCGCCGTGGTGCGCGACGCGCGCGCCGTTGGCCGCGCCCGCGTCACGGACGCACGCGAGCGCCCCCTCCACGTCGCCGAAGCCGTTCAGCAGCACGGACGTCCCGCGCGCCGCGAACGCACACGCGATGCCGAGACCGATTCCGCTCGTCGAGCCGGTGACGAGGGCGCTCTTCTCCTGCCAGGCCGTCACGAGCCATTCTCCTCGTACGACTCACGGTGCGCGCGGGGCGCACTCTGCCGGATGAAGTCGCGCACGTGCGGATAGACCTTCTCGCGCCACCGACGGCCCGAGAAGACTCCGTAGTGCCCCACGTCCCCCGCGGTGAAGCGCTCCTTGCGCGCCGCAGGGAGGCCCGTGAGGAGCGCGTGGGCCGCGTGTGTTTGACCGGGGCCCGTGATGTCGTCGTTGCTGCCCTCGACCGTGAGCACCGCGGTGTTCCGAATGTCCGCGGGGCGCACGCGCTCGCCGACGACGTCCCAGATGCCGCGGGCCAAGGTGTGCTCCTGAAACACGTGGCGGACGGTGTCGAGGTAGTACGCCGCGTCCATGTCGAGCACGGCGTTGTAGTCGTCGTAGAAGCGCACGTGCCTCTCCGCCGCCTCGAAATCCCCGATCGCGCGGTGCATCCAGTAGTCGCGATACGCATCGGCATGCCGCGTGGGCTGCATGGACACGAAGGCCGTGAGCTGTAGGAAGCCCGGATAGACGCGACGCCCCGCTCCGGGGTAGGAGCGCGGCACGCGATGCACGAGGTTCTTCTCGAACCACGAGATGGGCCTCTCGTGTGCGAGTCGGTTGACCTGCGTCGGCGAGACGCGACCGTCGATGGGCCCGGCCATGAGGACCAGTGAAGGCGGCACGGGCCCTCCCGCGCTCGCCATGCGCGCGACCGCCGCGAGCGCGGGCACGGCCGGCTGGCATACCGCGACCACGTGCGTCTCCTCCACACCGAGGAAGCGGAGGAAGCGCTCGAGATGGAGCACGTAGTCGTCGAGGCCGAACACGCCCTCCGAGAGCGGAACCTCGCGCGCGTCGGCCCACTCGGTGACGTAGACGTCGTGGTCGGGCGCCATGGAGCGTACCGTGTCCCGGAGAAGCGTCGCGAAGTGCCCGGAGAGCGGCGCGCAGAGGAGCACCTTCGGGTCTCGCGTCATCGCGTGGAGCACCGCGGGGTCGTCGCTCCGGCGCGCGAAGCGGGTGAGCTTGCAGAAGGGGGTGACATCGACCGCCTCCTCGTGAATCGACACTTCGGCTCCCCGCGTGAAAACCGACTCGATCCCGAAGCGTGGTGGGTCGTACTCCTTCGTGATGCGGTGCAGCAATTCCCAGCCGGCCGCGGCCGCGCTCGAGAAGGGCCCGGGGAGGGTGCGCAGCACGCAGGCGTTCGCCTGCGAGACCTGTGCGATAGGGCGCAACCATGCGCGCTCTGCCTCGTGGATGCGATACAACATGCGAGGCCCCATCATGCGCGGTGCTTTGCTGCGGTGCAACAAAACGCTTCCGGCCGAGGGCCAATTCGCGTCGAGCTCGCTCGCTCACTCGTAGCGAACGTCGACGATGGTGAGGCGGCGGGTCCCGCTCGGGGTCTCGACCGCGACCTCGTCGTCGACGTTCTTGCGCATCAGCGCGGTGCCTACGGGCGAGCGGTAGCTGATGCGGCCGCGGCCGGCGTCGGTCTCGTGCTCGCCGACGAGCTGATAGGTGAGCTCCTCGCCGCTCTCCGACTCGAGGACGACGGTGGCGCCGAAGAAGACGCGGTCGCCCCGATCCTGCTTGGGGTCGACGACGACGGCCGCGTCGAGGGTCTTCTTCAGGAAGCGCATGCGCCGGTCGATCTCGCGCAGGCGCTTCTTGCCGTAGATGTACTCGGCGTTCTCGGAGCGGTCGCCCTCGGCGGCTGCGTCGGCCACGCCTTGGACGACGCGGTGGCGCTCTTGGCCGAGGCGCGCCAGCTCCGCGATCAGGTCGTCGTGCCCGTCGGGCGTCATGTACTGCGGTCGAGCTTCGGCCATGGACGGCGGAGCTTACGCGCCGCGGCGCAAACGTCCATCGGCTCGCCGCCGTCGTCTCCGTCGACTACCTTCGCCGCCGATGGCTTGGCGGCGTCTTTGGCTCTTCGGGTGCGCTTTCGGGCTGTGCTCGCTCGGGCTGTGCTCGCTCGGGTTGGGCGGGTGTGGCGCCCGCACCGGGCTCGACGAGGTCTGGCGCGACGGGGGCACCTTCGACGCGCCACCGCCCGAGTGCTTCCACGACCAGGACTGCGACGACGGCATCGCCTGCACGCACGACCGCTGCCGGGCGCAGCGCTGCGAGCACCAGGGGATGGACTCCGCGTGCGACGACGGGCTCTTCTGCAGCGGGCCGGAGCGCTGCGATCTCGTGAACGGCTGCGTGAGCGCGCCGCCCTCGTGCGACGACGGAGTGGCCTGCACGGACGACGCCTGCGACGAGAGCATGGCCGGCTGTACCCACACGCCGAACGACGCGAGCTGCCCGGTGAGCTACCGCTGCGACGCGACGCGCGGCTGCGTGGCGCGGGCGCTGGTCCACGATCCGGACGCGCTCTACGACGTGGATCTGCCGAGCGGTGACCTGCACCGCATCGCCCCGACCGACGTCTCGCTGACGGACATCGCGCTCGATCCGGACGGGCGCCTCTTCGGCGTGAACCGCTCCTCGCTCTTCCAGATCGACATCGCCACCGGCCACGCGCACTGGATCGTCGATCTCACCGACCGGCTGGTGGCGCTGGAGGTCGCGCCCGACGGGAGCGGGCTCTACGGCGCGGGCGTCCGCTCCATCGCGCGCCTCGACCCCGACACGGGCGCCGTGACCCGGGTGGGCGGCTTCCCGCCGGGCTGGTCGGCGAGCGGGGACATCGCGTTCATCGCCGGGCGGCTCTACGTGACCGCGACCCAGACGCCCAACAGCAGGACGGAGCCGGACTCGCTCTTCGAGGCGGCGCTCGACGGAAGCGCCGCGACGCGGGTCGGCGATGTCGGCGTGCCCTGCGTGTGGGGGCTCGCGCCCTTCGGCGACACGCTCTACGGGCTGACGTGCAACGGGCAGCTCGTCCGGATCGACGTGGCGACGGGCGCGGGCAGGGTCCTCCGCGCGGGCCTCAGGGTCGAGATTGGCGGCGCCGCGGCGCGCTGAGGGCACGGAGGGGTCCGTCCGAGCTGCCCGGCGACGCAGGATTGTCACGCACGACGGGGGCCCGGTTCGGTTGCTCCGGTGACCCGAGGTGTGTCATTCAATGGTCGCCTCGCACTCGGGAGCGCTTCGTATGCGTACGCTGTCCTTTTCCTTGGCCGCCTTCGCGGTGGTCTTCGCGGGGTGCTCCACGCGCACCCTCATCCCCACCACCGACGCGTCGCTGAACGGGGACGGCGGGGGTACCGCCGACGCGGCCCCGCCGACGCCCGATGCGGGTCGGCCGGACAGTGGTCCGCGGCCCGATGCCGGCCCCGACTACAGCAACGTGCTGATCTACGCGCACTCGCCCGACACGCTCTACACGTTCTCGCCCTACACCAACACGGTCACCGAGGTCGGGCCCTTCATGACGCCCGCCGGCGACGCGGCGCCCAACATGCTCGATCTCGCCGTCGACTCGGAGGGGAACGTCTACACCTCGAGCAACAGCGCGCTCTTCCAGGTCGATCCCATGACCGCCACCGCGACCATGGTCGGCGACTTCGGGTTGAGCCACAGCGAGCAGCTCTTCGCGCTCAGCTTCCTCGCGCCGGAGGAGAGCCCCGACGGGACGGAGATCCTCATCGGGGCCACGAACTCGGGCGTCTACTACCAGGTGAACACGACCAACGCGCACACGACGATGCTGGGGATGTACCCGGACGGCTGGGCGTCGAGCGGCGACATCGTCAGCATCGCCGGCCTCGGCACGTTCGCCACGCTCAAGCGGAGCGACTACCCGAGCGACGTGCTCGCCCGCATCCTCTTCGCCCGCGACGGGAGCAGCGTGGTCACGGTGGTCGGTCCCGTGCGGAGCTCGAGCGAGGACTTCACGCAGATCTTCGGCCTCGCCTACTGGGGCCGGAACGTCTACGGCTTCTCGAACTCCGGGCAGCTCATCAAGATCGACCGCACGACCGGCGCCGGGCAGGTCGTCACCACGTCGACCGGCGCTTCGCAGTTCTGGGGCGCGGGCGTGACGGTGGTAGCTCCCGTTCTCATCTGAGGCTCGAGGTCTCTCGCTCGAGCGAACCGAGCCCGCGATCGAGGCACGACGCGGGCGTGACGGTGCGGGCTCCGTCCTCATCGGATTCGGAGGCGAGCTCGAGGTCTCCGCGCTTCAGGTGGGCGCGCGCCGCGGCTCGCGACAGAGCGTCCAGCTCGGCGGCCCTCTCGGCGCGAGGGGCCGCTCACCGGTCACGGCGAACCCGTGGCGTTCGTAGAAGCGCAGGTTCTCCGGACGGCTGGTCTCGCAGACCGCCACCGTGTGCTCGGCATCGCAGCGCGCCAGCGCCGGCGCCAGCGTGGCGCTCGCCAGCCCTCGGTCCCGCCGCTCCGGCAGCGTGCCGAGGAGCGTGAGCAGCCAGCGCGGCTCGGGCGGGCGGGCGCGCTCCACCTCGCCGAGCGCGTTGGCTACCCGCGAGAAGCGGAAGGCGCCGATCACCGAGACCATGGTGGGCAAGAGGCGCAGGCTCTCGCCCGCCGTCAGCTCGAAGGTGTTCGGAGGGGCCCAGAGCGCGACGGACGCGACCTCGTCGCCGAGCATCGCCAGGTGCACCACGCCTTTCGGGAGCGCGATGCGGCGCACCATGAGCCCGAGGTAGGTGCGGACGGCCCGCGGCTGCGAGCGCGCCAGCCAGCACACGAAAGGATCGTCCGCGAGCGCGCGCTCCAGCACGCGCAGGATCGCGTCGGCGTCCGTGGCCGTGCCGTGCCGGATCGTCGGCTCCACCGAGACGGAGTCGCACATCGGCGCGTCCGGCGGAAGGGGGTGAGGGTCGCGCGCTACTCCGCCTCGGCGTGCTCGCCGGGATCGGACGCCCGGCGCACGTTCAGCCAGTCGAAGAAGGTCGCGAGGTAGGCGCGCTGCTCGGCCGGCATGTACTCGAAGTTGCGGCCGCGGTCGGTGATCTCCCAGAAGTCCTTGGTCGTCACCGACTCCAGCGAGCGGCGGATGGCCAAGAGGCGCTCGGCCGGCTCGGCCTCCATGTCGCGGGAGATCCCGCGGGCCTTCTCTTCTTCGCCGCGCGCCAGATAGTAGGAGGCCAGCTTCGCCTGCGCCTTGCGGACGCCGAGCAGCGCCTTCTCCTGGCTGCGCGTGCGCAGCGGCTGGTCGAGGTCCAGGAAGAGCCGCAGCATCTTCTCTTCCTGCGGGACCTTCAGCTCGTGGGCGTACTCGCAGAGCGAGGCCATGTCGTAGGCGATGGTCTCGGTGACGAAGGTGAGGTTCATGTCGAAGCTGGTGTGGCCGTAGTAGCTCATGTACCCGACCGCCTCGACGGCGATGTCGCGGTAGCCCTCGAGCAGCATCGCCTGGGTGAGCAGCCGGTACTGGTTCAGCACGTTGTAGGCCGTGCGGACGTCGCGCGCGTTGAGGGTGGCGCGCAGGTAGGAGTTCATGAAGCGGTAGACCAGCTTCACGAGCTCGTCGTCGCCCGCCTGGGCCGCCGCTTCGCCGATGTAGCGGGTGTCGATCGCGATGAGGTAGTCGATGTCCCGCATCGCGGCGAGCGCCTCGTTGTAGATGCCGAGGTACTGCCGCATCACCTTCCACTCGACCCAGGTGCGGCGCGCCACGAGATCGCGCAGCGACTCCGGGTCCATCGCCACGAAGTCCGGGTTGTCCTCGATGCCCGGGCCGATGTCGAACCAGCGCTCGGCGACCTTCGGCTTGAGCTCCAGGTAGGCGAGCGCGAAGTCCTTGAGCGCGTCGACCGCGCCGCTGGCGATGATCTTGTCCTTGCCGGAGATGGAGTTGCTGGTGATGTCGGTCAGCTCCTCCATCGCCGTCAGCGTCGCCGCCTGCGCCTGGTGGCACTGGATGGGATCACCTGCGCCGCGGCTGACGGTCCGGACGGCCTGGCTGCGGATGCGCGAGACGATGTTCATCGGCTCGAGGAACCAGAAGACGTAGCCGAAGTAGGGCGCCATCACGACGAGGCCGGCCGTCGTCGCGATCATCATGGCCAAGAGCGCCGCCCGAGGGACGTAGTCGCGGTGGATCGAGACGCTCAGCCACACGCCGGCCACGCAGGCGATCAGATAGAACGCCATCACCGCCTGGTTGGTGCGGTCGCGCAAGAACATGCGCGCCACGCCCGTGTAGCGGTCGGCGGAGAGCTGCACGATGATGCTGACGACCGTGATCACGATGCCGAAGACGGCGGCGATCATGCCGGCCAGCGAGCTGACGGCGTCGGTGATGCTCTGCGGATCGAAGTGGAGGTAGCGATCGATCGGCGTGGCGGGGTGCAGATCCGGCGCGCCGCCCGTGACGTAGTGGTCGAGGGTGTAGAAGCCCCAGAACACCAGGAGCGCGGCGGAGCTGAGCATCAAGGTGGGCAGCACCGCCGCCGGGCGGGGCGTCCCTCGGTTCGTGGTCCGTCGAGCCATGCCTGCGCGGGAGGATAGGACGGGGGGCACTCCCGCCGAAAGGCGTACGTGGGCCACCGGGGCGGGCGAGGGGGCTTCCCGGCTTGCGGTGCCGTGCGAAGTCGCGATGATAGCGCCCACCCATGACACGCTCGATGCTCATCCTCCTTCTCCTGGGCGCGGCCAACGTGGCCCACGCGCAGGACGCCTGCTTCTCCGTCGACGGCGACGCCTCCCGCGGCCAGCACGTGGTCGGCATCGACACGACGGTGCGGCTCTCGGCCGGCTGCGAGTACGCGGTGGCCGCCGAAGGGCCCTGGGTGCCGCCGGGTCCGCTCGCGGGGCGCGACACGGACTTTCTCGAGGCCTTCCAGCGCGCATCCTCGGGCGCTCGGGCGAGCGGCGATCCCCGCGTGCTCCTCGGCCGGCCGGCGGGCGCGCGCCGCGGCGCGGAGCCGGCGCAACAGTCGCTGATGCTGCGCTACTGCGCGCACTATCTGCTCGAGGAGCAGCTCGCGTTCCGGGTCGTGCCGAGCGCCGGTGGGGAGAGCTTCCGCATCGAGCGGGCCGGTAGCGGCTGCGACGGGGAGCACGTCGAGCTGAGGGCGCTCTCGGGCGCCCGGCAGCAGCGCCTCTCGAGCGGGGCGGCGGAGCACACCCTCGGCACCTCGCAGACGGGGCTCGAGCTGCCCGCGGGCGACTGGAGCATCTACGCGGCGCGGCCCGGCAGCGCCGTGGGCCTGCGCATCGGCGTCTTCCGCAGCCAGCGTGTGGTCACGCCGCTCGCGAACCACCTCCACCGCGTCGGGCTCGAGGCGGAGGCGCCGCCGTCCGGGGTCTCGCCGCTCCTGGCCGCGAGCTTCGCGCCCGGCTCGCCGGGGCTCCTGCTCCAGCCGACCGAGGCCGCGCTCGGCGAGGAGCTGCTCTGGCCGGAGGTGCGCACCGCCTCGGACGCGGGCCTGCTCTGGCTGGCCGACACGAGCGACGCGAGCGGGCCGCCGCGGGTCCTCGCGCCCATCCGGCTCGAGGCCGGCGATCCGGCGGCGGTGCGGCTGCCCGACGCGCCCATCCGCCAGCACATGCGCGCCGTCTACGGCGACGCGGGCGACGCGCTGGCGCCGACGCCCTCCGACTGGCGCGCCATCTTCGCCGATCTCGCGGTCTGCCTCGCGCCGAGCTACCTCGACGCGCATCCGGCGGCCATCGGCTCGGCGGTGCCGGACGCGGGGAGCTGCGCTGCCCTCGGCGGCCTCTCGGTGTTCGCCCAGACCCACGCGGCCACGCCGGCCCGGTTCTGCCTGAAGCACGGGATCCAGGTGATGGGCGCGAACGGCGCGCGGCACACCGAAGGAGAGAGCCCGGAGTGCTTCGCGCTGCCCGACGCGGCGAGCGCGGAGCACGCGCCCTACCGGATGGCCGTCGCCGGCGATCGCATCCACGTGGAGGGGGACGGGCTCTGCGTCCTGCTCGACGATCAGCCGCTGACGCAGGGCGAGGACGGCGAGATTGTGCTCGAGCGCTCGGGCCTGCTCGAGGTCCGCCAGAGCGGCGGCGAGAGCTGCACCTCGCGGCAGGCGCTGGCGCGGCTGCGGATGGCCGTGATCGATCCCCAGCGCGAGTGGCATCCGGTCGGCCTCTATACCGGCGCGCCCGCCAGCGCGATGCAGTGCAGCCGAGGGGAGGGCGGCCGAGGAGCGGATGGCCAACGCGAGAGCGAGGGCGTCTGCCCGTGGCGCGCGCTCGAGCACGACGAGGAGGAGGTCTTCGCGTTCGTCGACGCCCGCCAGGAGCTGGCGTTTCGGCTCTCGACCTCGCCGCAGGTGGCGGCGGCGATCGACGCTTCGAGCGACGCGCCGGTGCAGGTCACGCAGGACGTGCCGCTCCTCGAGGGCGTGCAGGGCGACTTCGAAGGCGCGCGCGGCCCCGCGGTGGTCGCCTACTCGTCGCGCACGCCGAGCTGGAGCCACCCGGCTTGCCCGACCGCGAACTACGGCGAGCTGCGCGCGGAGCGGCCGCTCGACGTCGACAGCCTGATGCCGGACTCGACCTTCACCGTCTACCTGCTCTCGGTGGCGGGCGACGACGCGCCCGCCCAGTGCTTGGCGCAGGCCACCTTCCGGGTCCGGCCGAGCCGGGCGCTGGTCAACGTCACGGCCGCCGATTTCCTCGGGATGGAGGTCGGCCTCCTCGGCGACACGCAGCTCGTCGTCTTCGCCAACGACCCGGCCGCCATCGGCCTCGCGCTTCCGGTGGCCTGGTTCCGGCTCACGCCCGGGCAGCGCTGGGTGTCGTTCGACGTCGGAGCCGACCTGGTCGCGGCGGCCGCGTTCCCCGGCACCACTGCCGTTGACCCGGCGAATCCGACGGGGGAGTACGGCGCGCAGCTCTCGCGCCTCGGCGTCGCGCTCTCGTGGGCGTTGACCTTCGGCATCCCCGACTACCTGCCGCGTTTCTTGTCGATCGGCGGCATGCTGCACGGCGCCGCCCAGACGGCGACCCCAGGGGTCCAGAACCCGATTGTCAGCTTCTTCATCGGCATCAACCTGGCGACGCTGGTCGACCTGGCGGGAGGCCGCTGATGCGCCGCCTCGCCGCCTTGATGGCGCTCGTCGCGCTGGCGGGCTGCCGGGCGACCTATCCGGCGCCCGAAGGCCGGACGGTCGCGTCGCTCAGCCCCAGCCGCTGGAGCCGCACCGACACCGGCGACCTCGCGACCATCCGCCGCGCCGAGCAGACCTGCCTGGCCGGGCTCAGCCCGCGGGCGGTGTCGGCGGCGTTCCAGGCGGTGGACGAGGTGGCCGAGGCGCTGACCGATTCCTGCTCCATCCAGATCGTCGGCGACGATCCTTTGGTCTGGCACGTGTGGTGCGGTTCGGACGCGCTCTTCCAGTCCGGGCACTACCTCGCGCCGCCGGACGGGCAGGTCGCGTGCGACGGCGGAACGGCCGACACGGCGTTCGAGTGCATCGGTCGCATCCTCGGCCACTACCTGCTCGACCGATTGATGAGCCAGTACGTCGAGGGCGTGCAGATTGTCAGCGTCGGCAGCGTCGACCGGCAGCGGCTGGCGCCCGACAGTGTGTTCTTGCAAGAGCCCTGTCCCGATCTCCAGAGCGAGCTCTCGCTGGCCGACGACGCCCGCTGGAGCGCGCCCGAGGAGCCGCCGAGCGACGAGGAGCGCGCCGGCCTCTGGAACGGGCGGCTGTCCTGGTGCCGGGCGGCGTTCTCGGCCCAGCAGCTCGAGCGCGGGATGCAGTCGCGGGTGGACAGCCACTACGAACTGGCGGCGATTGGCGCCGGCTCCGACTGGCTCGATCAGCGCGGGCGCTGCCCGACCTCGGCGCGGCAGAGCGGCGAGCGCGGGCGGGGCCAGTGTCGGGACGCGCGCCGGGTGGACCTCTTCATCCGCGTGCGCGCCGAACAGGGCACGCGGGCGGCCGAGGCCTGCCAGCCGCCCTCGGACGTGCCGGGGGGAGAGTCGGGGCAGGCGCTCTACTGCTACGCGGACTGCCAGGCGCGGGCGGCGGTCGGCCGCAACCCCGAGGGCTACCAGGCGCCGCACAGCGCGCCGGACCTGCTCTTCGGCCAAGGGCGTGGCGAGGCGCCGGCGACCTGGATTGTCGATTGGAGCGAGGGCCAGCACCCCGTCAACACGGCCAGCGTCCGCCAGCTCCTGCTCCGCTCGGAGTGAAGTCGTCGGGGGGCTCAGTGGGCCGGCGGAGCCTGGGTCGGCGCTCGCTCCACCGGGTGGAGGAGCTGCGGGATTGGCGCCGCGGCGCCGTGGGCCGGCGGCGTCTCGCCGGTGGGCGCGGGCGTGCCGTCGTCCTCGCCTTCGTCGTCCGTGCCTTCCGGCGAGGCCCCGCTGACGACGGGGTAGTCCTGCTCCTCCCAGAAGTGGATGCCCTCGTCGAGGATGACCGCGTTGGTGAAGCCCTGCGCACGAAGCGCGTCCACCAGGTGGCCGCTCGCGGCGTGCGGGCAGGCGCAGTAGGCGATCATCCAGGTGCCGTCGCGCGGCAGCTCTTCGACGATGCCGCCGAGCTCGTAGTAGGGCACGGGCAGCGCGCCCGGGATGTGCATCCGCAGCCAGTCGCTGGTCGCACGGGCGTCCATGATGATGATCCGCTGGCCTCGGTCGAGCGCCCGCTTCACCTCCGCCGCCGGCACGAAGCGGTTCTCCCGCACGGTGAAGTGCGGCGTGGCCCCGTCCGGGTGGATGACGATGGGCATCTCGGAGACGGGCGGGATTCTGCGGCGGCTCCGGCGGCGGGGGGATTGGCGGCACCGAGCCGTCTTTGAAGGAGCGGACGAACGCGACCACGTTGTCGATCTGGGCCGGGTTGAGCTGCCCGGCGAACGCGGGCATGCGCGTGCCGGGGCGGCCGTGGCTCACGGCGTACTGCAAGAAGCCGTCGCTCGCGCTCGCCAAGAGGACAGGGTTGGCCAGCGAGACGGCGTCCACGCCCTCGCCGCGGGCGCCGTGGCAGCGCGCGCAGCGCTGCGCGTAGACGAGCCGGCCCCGCATCGCCGCGCCGTGCAGCTCGACTCCGTCGACCACCACCGTCGGCTCGGTCTGGAGGCTCCGCAGGTAGTGGATGAGCTTGCCGATCATGGCGTTGTCGAGCGGGCCGCCGCGGTTCTGGTGCCAGGCGCTCATCGGCGTGCCGGGCCGCCCGTCGGCGATGGCCGTCGTCAGGAAGTCGTCGGTGGCCACGCGCAGGAAGTTCTGGTTCGCGAGCGCGGGCGCGTTGTCCGCGGCGTAGCCCTGCGCCTCGGCCCCGTGGCAGAGCGCGCAGTAGCGCGTGTAGAGGGCGCGGCCCTGTCGGGCTTCGGGGTCGTCGGTCGCCACCCGCGCTTGCACGTCGATCGGCGCGGCGCGCCCCACGGGCTCCTCGTCTTCGCCGCATCCGGCGA
Source organism: uncultured Pseudomonadota bacterium (assembly GCA_963832725.1). Taxonomy (GTDB): domain Bacteria; phylum Myxococcota_A; class Polyangia; order Polyangiales; family Sandaracinaceae; genus JAEZBP01. The sequence goes on along the minus strand of CAWHVG010000001.1, from coordinate 159,387 downwards.
GCATCGTGAACGAGATCAGCGCGGACAGGAGCACTCGCATCGCGCGGGAGCATGACACTTTTTCTCGCGGGCGCCTGCGCGGTGGCCGGGGCGCCGGCCTCCCGGGAAGTTCCCGCCTGCGCGCGCTGCGGGGGCGGCGCTCTCCGGGGCTGCTAGGGTTCGGGCGGCATGTATGTCGGGGTCGTCCTCAACCCGCTCGCGCGGAAGAACCGCCGGGGCTCGAGCGCGCGCTTTTCCCGCATCGAGCGCACGCTCGGTGGTTGCGGTGAGGTGGTGCGCACCGACTCGCTCGACGCGTTGCGGCCGGCCGTCGAGCGGCTCTTGCCGCGCGCGACCCACCTGGTCAGCGACGGCGGTGACGGCGCGCTCCACTGGATGATCAACGAGGTCCGCGCGGTCAGCGGCGGCGACGCGAGCGCGGCGAGCTGGCCCGTGTTCGTCCCCACCAACGGCGGCACCATCGACTTCGTGGCCCACAAGGCGGGCATTCGAGGTCGCTCCGAGGCCATCGTCCGCGCGCTCGTCGACGCCGAGATGTCGAGCGCGCCGCCGCCGACCGTGTCGCTCGACACGCTCCACCTCACGGGCGAGCTCGGGGACGGCGGCGCCTTCGACCGCGTCGGCTTCGCGCTGGCGGCCGGCGGGGTGGGGCAGCGCTTCTTCGACAAGTACTACGAGGATCCCGAGCCGACCCCGGCCACCATCGTCCGGGTCATCACGCGCACCGTCTCGGACTTCGCGCGCGAGCGGCTCGGCCGGTTGCCTTCGATGTCCTCCGAGGAAGTCGCAACACGCTCTGGCCGGCTCTCGACGCCGATCTCGGGCGCGAGCCTCCTCGAGAATGCTCTGCATTTCCTGCGGGGGCGCGCATCCGATCTCGACGCCGATTGCTCGGCCATACCGGTCACGACGTCCGCCTCGGACATCCAGGGACGCGAGAGCTGGGCCGCGCATCTCTTCCGCCCGACCGCGGCGCGGGTGGTCATCGACGGCGAGGAGCTCGCGGAGCGACTCCACGCGGGGCTGCACGCCGGCGCGTTCGACGTGAACCTCGGCGGGGTCGTCCGCGTCTTCCCGTTGGCCAAGGAGCCGGGGGTGCTGCACTTCCAGGCCGGCGCCATCAGCCCGGCCGGTATGATCGCGAACCTCCCCGCGCTCGTCCGCGGCGGCGCCATCCGCGGGCCGCACCTCCGCGACACGGCGGGCGCTCGCATGCAGATTGAAGCCCTCGACGAGGACCTCCTCGATCCGGTCATCGACGGCGAGCGCTTTCGAGGCCTGCGCGCGCTCGACATCACGCTCGGCCCCCGCGTCCGCATCGCTCGGGTGAGGGCGTGAGCCTCCGCGTTTCGACCCAATGAGGTGAGCGGTCGGGGGTCTCTGCCCTTCGACGCCGTGCGCGTCGAGGGAGGCTCATCGTGAATCGGATGTGGAGGACGGGCGCGCTCGCCGTGGCGAGCGTGATGATGGGGGGGTGCGCGCACGGGACCGGCGTGGTGGTCGAGCCGCCGGATTGGAGGGTACAGACGCCTTCGACCGAGCAGGCGGTGGCGCGCTTCGAAGAGGCGACGCAGCTCTTCGCCGAGCTCGATCGCGGTGAATGGGACGGCGAGGCCTGCCACCGCGCGCTGGCCGCGTTCGAGCACGCCAACGAGGCGATGGGCGGGCGCTCGGGCCGCGCGGTGTACATGTCGGGGCTGGTCGCGAGCCGCTGCGGCAACGCCGACGGCGCGACGCAGCTCTACTCGAGGGCGATCGAGCTCGAGCCGGCGCTCTGCGAGCCGCGGGTGGCGATCGGGCTGGCCGAGCTGGATCGCGGGCATCGCGCAGAGGCGCGGCGGGCGTTCGAGGCGGCCGTCCGAAACGACAATCGGTGTGCGCCCGGCTACGTGAACCTGGCCATCCTCCAGAGCGAGTCGCCGGACGAGCATCAGGCGGCGCTCGCGAACCTCCGCCGGGCGCTCGCGGTGCGCGCCGACTACATGCCCGCCCTCGATTGGATGGCGCTCGTCTATCTCTCCGAGGCGGACGCGCATCCGGAGATGCTGGAGCTGGCCGAGGTGGTCTGCCGGCAGGCGCAGCTCGTCGATCCGGCCTACGCGTCCATCTACAACACGTGGGGGCTGATCGACGTGGAGCGCGGGGAGCTGACGCGGGCGGCGGCCCACTTCGCGCGGGCGGCGGAGCTCGATCCGCGCTTCTTCGAGGCGCAGATGAACTTCGCCGAGCTCACGCTCAGCCAGCGCGCCTACGAGGACGCCGCCGGCGCGTTCCGGCAGGCCCACGAGCTGCGCCCGCGGAGCTACGAGGCCGCCCTCGGGCTGGGCGTGGCGCTCCGCGGCCTGCGCGATCCGGAGGCGGCGGAGTCGATGTACCGCGAGGCGCTCGAGCTCGACGCGGACCGGCCGGAGGCCTACTTCGACCTGGCCGTGCTCTACCACGAGCATCGCGACGGCAGCGTGGAGCAGCTCGGTCAGGCGCTCGGCTACCTGCGCGAGTTCGTCCAGCGCGCGGGCGGCGAGCCGCGCTTCCGAGACACGGTGCGGGAGGTGACGCGCTGGTGTGACCCGAGCCCGCGCGGTCGGCACCGACGAGCACCGCGCTGCACGCCCGGGCGCGCGCAGAACATCCTCACGGCGCGGCACTTCCAGCAGGGCGGAGACGGTCCGGTCGAGCGGCCCGACTGGCTGCGCTGAGGTCTCGCAGAATGGGGAGCGGCCCGGCATCACCCGTCGGGCTCCTCCTCCCGCCCTTTTCGCGCCGCGCCACGCCGGGTCAGTCGTCGCCGGCGTTCTCGTCGAAGCTCTCGTGGGCGACCCAGCGGCTGCGCGGGTGGTGCATCCGCCGGTGACAGCGCATGCGCTCCGGGCGCGCGTCCGGCCGCACCCAGCGCTCGGCGCGGAGCGGGGTCATGTGGCCGTTGCGGTGCCGGATGCCGGGCTGGAAGAGGACGGCCGGATTGCAGTTCTGCCCGTCGTAGATGAACTCGAAGTGCACGTGGGGGCCGCGGCTGATGCCGGTCGAGCCCACCTCCGCGATGATGCCGCCGCGCGGCACGCGCTGGCCGGCCACCACCAGAGTGGCCGAGTTGTGCGCGTACATCGTCACCCAGCCGCCCGGGTGGACCAGCAGGACGACGTTGCCGTAGCCCCGCAGCTCGTCGCCCGCGTAGCCGACGATGCCCGGCGCGGCCGCGCGCACGTTCCAGCCGATGCGGCCCATGATGTCGACCGCGAGGTGATAGCCGCCTTCGCCCGAGCCGTAGCCGCGCACGTACCAGCCGTTGGTGATCGGCCAGCGCAGGGAGCCCGGCATGCGGTCTCGGCCGCGGCCGGCGGCGCGGATCCAGCGCCGCTCGACGCGGCCGTGCAGGAGGTTGTGCGCCGCGGTCCGCGTGCCCAGGCCGAGCTGCCGCGCCCGCGCCAGCGCCCGCCGCTCCAGCCCGGACAGCCGCCGCCGGACGTGCCCGCCGCTGTCGCGCTCCACGCCCGGGATGTAGAGGTGCGCGCCTTCACGCAGGTTGCGGACGCCGGCCTCGTCCAGCCCGTTGGCGGCCATGATGGCGCTCGTCGGCACGCCGAACGAGGCGGCCAGATCCCAGATGGTCTCGCCGCGCGAGACGGTGTGCCGAAATCCGCGCGACGCCCGCGATTCTGCTTGCTCCTCTCCCCGCCGCTCGGCCACGCGCTCCACCTGCCGCTCGGTCGCGCCCGGCACCACGATGGCCTGTCCCGGACGCAGCAAGCGCACGCCCTCGTCGTCGAGCTCGTTGCGCTCGGTCAGCGCGTCGAGGCTCACGTCGTAGAGGCGCGCGACGTCCCAGAGCGTCTCGCCCTCCGCCAGCCGGTGGTAGGCGCCGTCGGTGATCGGAGGGAGCTCTTCGGGCTCCTGGGCGACGTCCTCGACCTGCACGACCTCGGTCGCGCCGGGGATGCGCAAGGTGTTGCCCGCTCTCAGGCGCCGCACGTCGCGCGGTCTGAGCTCGTTGGCTCGCATGATGTCCGAGACCGAGACGCCGTAGGCGTGCCCGATGTCCCAGAGCGTCTGCCCTTCCTCGATGGTGTGGTCGATGCCCGGCGGCGGGCCCGGCTCCTCTTCGGGCTCGGGTGCGGCCTCGGCGACCGGCGCGGGCGGCGTCTGGCCGGAGTCGTGCGGCGCGGGCGGGTCGCTGCAGCCGGGCCAGGCGGCGGCGAAGAGCGCGGCGGCCGGTGCGAGCCACGCGGCGCGCGTGAATTTCCGTACAGCCTCCATCGCGCGGGGGCGCACCATAGCGCACGCGGGCCAGCCCCGCAGCCGTCGCGTCTTCGGTGGATTCCGAGGCGCTGCTCCGCACGAGCGACGCGCCCCGGTCGCCCGCCCGAGGGCGGAGGACGGCGGGGCGCGCCGGGGAGGGGTCGAGCCGCTCGGGCTCGCGACGGACCTTCAGCGTCGCGGCTCGGAGGGAGGGGCGGCCAGGTCCGGCGGCGTGCGGTGACGGCGACCGCTCGGAGGCGCGTCGACGTGCGTGGAGCGGGCCGCCGGCGCGTCCTCCTCCTCGTCGTCCAGCGTCTCGCCCGCGGGCTCGGCGAGTGGAGGCCTCGCCGGGCTCGGGCGTCGCGCGTGCGCCGTCTCGGTGCCGGTCTCGGTGCCGGGCGCCGTCTGCAGCGGAACCCGGTGTGGGCGGCTGCGGGCGTGCTGCAGGTCTTCGTCGATGGGGAAGGGCACGAGCCGCCGGGTCCGATGCCGCATGGCTTGTCGCACCACGCCGTAGGTGATGCCGGGGTGCCAGAAGAGGAAGCCGTCGGCGTGCCCGCGCCGCGCTGCACGCACCTGCGCGTCGATGAACCCGGGCCCATAGTCGTCCGCGCCGCGCTCGAACGCCTGCAGGAAGGGTCGGATCACCGGACGCTCTCCCACGCGCTCGCGCAGCCTCGACACTCCGTCGTAGACGAGGTTGAACGCGCGGTCGTCCTCGCCACGCCGCCACGCCCGCATCGAGTTCACGTAGAGCATCGGCGAGAAGACCTCGACGTGGCGGGTCCAGCGCTCGAGGTCCTGACCGAGGCCGGAGGGATTGCCGCGGCGGTAGGCGGCGAGGCCGAAGACGTCGACGCCGATCGGGATGGTCAGCGCCTCGTCGACCGAGCGCAAGAGGCGCATCAGCACGTCGGCGTGGTTCTCTTCGGTCTGGGCGGGGTAGTAGGCGTACTGCGTTCCGTCGTCGACCGGGAAGCGCACGTAGTCGAGCTGCACCTCGTCGAACCCGAGCGCCTGCGCCTCCTGCGCGATGCCGACGATCATGCGGTGGTTGGCCTCGTTGTAGGGGTCGAGCCAGGTGCCGCCCGTGCCCCACGACACCCACACGCGATCGTGGTTGCGGATGTGCTTGATCGCGCGGTCCGGCAGCTCGTTCGGCAGCTCGCGGTCCGCGAAGCAGGCGATGCGGGCGATGGCGTAGATGTCGGCGTCGTGGAGCTGCTGCACCAGAGCGCGGGCGTCGCCGAGCCAGCCGGTCTCGTGGGTCTCGAGCTCCGGCACGTCGGTGTCGTAGTGGATCCTGCCGGCCGCGTCCTTCACGTCGATGACCGCGGCGTTCATGTGCGAGCCCTGCACGGCGCGGACGACGCCCTCGGCGCCGGCGTTGCGGACGAACGAAGCGCCGACGTAGAGGCCCCGCGCCGTCTGCCCGCGCGCGCTCACCGGGTCGTGCCAGCGCGGGTCGGGAGCGCTGGGATCATGGTCCGCGCTCGGTCTCGTCCGGTGGGTCGCGTGATGTCGGCTCCGCGCGTGGCGCGGGTGCTCACCCGCGTCCTCCGATGGAGCGTCGGCGCGTCCGATGACCGCCGACGAAGTGAGAAGGGTGAGCGCCGCGAAGCCGAAAAGGCGCGGCGCGGCTCGCCGTTGTAAGTCGTTCACACTGCCCTCGATTCTGCACCAATCGGCAACGCAAACGAAGAAAGTGACGGGTCCAAGGGCGCTCCTCTCGTGTGCTCGGACGACCTCCCCGCCGAGTCTCGCTAACGGCGCGGGTGCGGCTTCTCTTCCGATCCTGACCGAGTGCGCCGCAGCCGCCCCTTCGGTACGTTCCGGCTCCATGGTCCACGTGGCGTTGACGATCGCCGGCTCGGATCCCTCCGGCGGTGCCGGCATCCAGGCCGATCTCAAGACCTTCCACCAGCACGGGGTCTACGGCGCCGCCGTGGTCTCGCTGCTCACGGTGCAGAACACGTGCCGCGTGAGCGAGGTCGAGCTGCTCTCTCCTCGCATGGTGCGGGAGCAGGCGCGCGCCGTGCTCGAGGACATCCCGCCGGCGGCGGTGAAGACCGGGGCGCTCGGCGACGCCTCGATCGTCATGGCGGTGGCCGAGCTGGCGGCGGAGCTCACGGTCCCGCTGGTGGTGGACCCGGTGATGATCAGCAAGCACGGCAGGGCGCTCTTGGACGACGAGGCGGCCCGCGCACTGCGCGTCGCGCTCCTGCCCCACGCCTTCCTCGTGACGCCGAACGCCCCGGAGGCGAGCGCGCTGAGCGGCGTCAGGGTCACGGGGCGAGAGAGCGCCATCGAGGCGGCGCGGGCCATCGCCGAGCACGGTCCGGAGGCGGTCCTCGTCAAGGGCGGCCACCTGGACGGTCCCGAGGCGATCGACCTCCTCTTCGCCGGCGGAGAGGTCCACGAGCTGCGGGCGCCGCGGGTCGCCTCGCCCCATACGCATGGGACCGGCTGCACCTACTCGGCGGCGATCACGGCGCGGCTGGCCCGCGGTGAGGCGCTCTTGCCGGCGGTCCGGGCGGCCAAGGTGTGGCTGACCGAGGCAATCCGGCATCCTCCGGGCCTCGGCTGCGGCATCGGCCCCGTGAACCACTTCGCGCCCGTGAACCACCTCGCGCCCGTGAACGATGCGTGAGAATGGCGCGACGTCCCCGCGGCGCTCGCGTGCGCGGCCGATCGTCGGGATGGCCCTCGCGGCGCGGCTCGCCTACCATCGGCCTCGATGAGGCGTCCGCTCGTACCGCTCCTCGCGCTCGCGCTCCTCGGCTGCGCCGACAAGACCGCCATCCTCGTCGAGGTCACCTCCAACGACCTCGCGGTCCCGGCCGACGTGGACGCGCTGCGTTTCACGGTGACGAGCGACGGAGGCCACCACGTCGATCAGACCTTCGGCATCGACGGCACCTGGCCGCAGACCCTCTCCGTGCTCCCCGCCGGGCCGGAGGACACCTCCGTCGTCCTCAGCGTGACGGGGCTGCGTGAAAACCAGCCGCGCGTCCGGCGGGTGGTGAGCGTCGCGTTCGAACGCGGGACCACCCGGCACGTGAGCGTCGTGCTCACCCGCGATTGCCTCGACGTGATGTGCGGCGAGGGCGTGGACTGCGCTGGCGGGATGTGCGCGGGGCAGCCGATGCTCGACGGCGGAGTCGACGGAGGTGGCACGGTCACGCCGGACGCCGGGCATTCGGACGCCGGCATCGACGCGTCGACCTCGCCCGACGCGGGCGCGGCCGATGGGGGCGCGGCCGATGGGGGCGCGGCCGATGGGGGCGTGGACGGCGGCGTGCTCACGCCGGACGCCGGGCCGCCCGATGCGGGACCGCCGGACGCCGGCCCGATCGACGCCGGACCGCCGCCCGTGCTGATTTTCAGCGAGTACATCGAGGGATCGTCGAACAACAAGGCGCTGGAGATCGCCAACCTCGGGCCGGGCCCCGCCGATCTCTCCGCCTGCACCCTCCGGCGCTATACGAACGGCACCACCGCGCCCTTCGACATCGCCCTTTCCGGCACGCTGGCCGAGGGAGACGTCTTCGTGGTCTGCAACGGCGGCATCGAGATGCCGACCCTCTGCGATCTCCTCACCGGATCAGTCAGCCACAACGGCAACGACGCGTACGACCTCTTCTGCGGCGGCATGGTGGTCGACACCTTCGGGCAGATCGGGTTCGACCCCGGCTCCAGCGGATGGACCAGCGCGAGCGGCCTCAGCAGCGTCGACCACGATCTGCGCCGGCAGTGCACCGTGACGACGGGCGACACCAACGGGATAGACGCCTTCGACCCCTCGGTGGAGTGGATGGGCTCCGCCTGGGTCGACGCCGCGACCAGCCTGACGGGCCTCGGTAACCGCTCCGAGTGCCCCTGATCCGGCGCGGAATCACGTCGCGGCGAATCGTCCGGGCGGGACACGCGGCGTGACCTCGCGCACGCCAACCCGTATACTTGCCCCGGCCCTCGCGCCGTTGGTGTGGTGCGAGAGTCGGAGTACCGGATGACCACCGTCACGGAGACGGCCAAGCGGCTGGGAGAGGGGCTCGACCTCTCGGAGCTCGAGGACGCGGACCTCGCCACCATCTGCGGCGACCCGCTCCTCGCGCAGCGCATCGCGCGGCAGATCGCCGAGCTGGCCGGCGACGTGATCCCCGGCCGCCGCTGGTCGATCGAGGACGTCCGCGACATCCTCGACGCGGCGGTGCGCGGGCGCCGTCAGAAGGGCGTTCGCATCGTCGAGGGACGCTATTTCCGTAAGCGCGTGCGCGAGCAGTGCGCGCTCTCGGACCGCTACGGCGACCCCTTCGCGGTGCTGATCATCTCGCTCACGGCGGAGCCGCAGGAGGGGACCTACCAGAGCGTGCTCGACGCGGTGGTGGAGCGCCTGCGCAGGACCGACATGGTCTTCCTCTACAAGCGCCGCTTCGCCCTGGTGCTGCCGCGGATGCGCGCCGAGTCGCTGGCGCCGCTGGTCGAGCGGGTCAACGAGCTCATCCGGGTCGGCGCCGGCGAGGACGTGATCGATCGCATCGGCTCGCTGGTCTACCCCGACGCGCAGCACGCCGAGACGCAGTCGGTGCTCGACTGGGCCGAGGACCAGCTCCGAAACGTCCCCTGAACGGGGTCCTGGAGTCTCACCAACCCGTCACCCCTCTGGTATCGTCCGAGGGTGGCGGGCGCGGGCGACACGGCGAGGAGCTCGATCGACGGCAAGTACCGTGTCGTGGAGCTCCTCGGCGCCGACGACCAGGTCGAGCGCTACCTGGCCGAGCACACCGCGATCCGCCGACCGGTCGAGGTGCACTGCCTGCGGCCGAACCAACCCGCCGACGGGGAAGCGGCGGCCCGCCTGGTGCGCACCGCGCGCGCCCTCGGAGGTGCCACCCACCGCAACCTCCAGAGCGTGGTCGACTCCGGCCGCGACCGCGAGGGGCGCCCCTACATCGTGTTCGAGGCGCTCCGCGGGGCGCCCTTGCGCGCGCTGCTCCGGGGTGAGCCGATGGAGTCGCGCCGGGCCGCGAAGATCGCCGTCCAGCTCCTCGAGGCGCTGAGGGCGTTGCACGACGCGGGGGTGGTCCTTCGCTGCCTGACGCCGGACGACCTGCTGGTCGAGAGCGTCAGCGCGGGCGACGAGCTGGTGAAGATCCGCGGCGTGCAGGGCGCCGCGATGATGATCGACGGCGGCGCCGAGCCGGTGCGGGTCACCGGCTACACGGCGTACCTCGCGCCGGAGCTCCGGCGCGGCGATTCCGGACTCGATCCGAGGGTCGACCTCTACTCGGCGGGGGTGATCCTGCGCGAGATGTCGACCGGCGCAGCGCGCGGCGACACCGGCCCGCTCGGCGACACCGCGCGCCGGGCCATCGCGCGGGCCTGCGCCGAGGACCCGGACGAGCGCTTCGCCAACGCCGACGGCTTCCTGCAGGCGGTGGCGCTGCTCTTGCCGACCACCGACCGCCCGCCCGCGAGCAGATGCCCACTCCGCAGGACCCGCTGCAGGCCGATCTGCAGTACCTGCACCTGCGCCGCATCACGCGGCACGGCCCGCGGGACATGTTCGTGGACAAGGAGAGCCGTCTGGCGCTCCTGCCGGTCTTGCTGACCATCGAGGCGATCTACCGGCGTTTCGGACCGGACGTGTGGGCGAAGCTGACGGCGCGGGTCGAAGACGCCGAGACGCTCCTGCCCGGCGCAGGGAACACGCCGGTGCATCTCGAGAGGGGCGTCAGCGTGATGCTCTTCTCGGAAATCCTGATCGCCATCGACGAGATCGCCGGGCGGGGCGATCTGGGCGTGGTCACCGAGCTCGGCGAGGCCATCGCCAAGCGCGGGTTGCGCCGTCTCTTCCCCGAGCTGCCCGAGCCGCTCACGCCCGAGGCGTTCGTGTCGGGCTGGCCCTACCTCTGGAGCTGCATCGCGCGCGACGGCAAGGCGAAGGTGCAGCGCCTGAGCGAGCACACGGCGCGGCTGTCGGTGGAGCGCCAGGTCACACCCAGCCTGGAGCTGGCGGGGCTGATCGGCGGCTTGCTCCGACAAGGCGTGCGCGAGGCGGGCGCCGCCGAGGCGGAGGTCGTGCTCATCTCCTCGGAGGCGCTGGGCGATGCGCGGGACCTCTTCGGCGTCGACTGGCGGTGAGCGCGCCCGGCGAGATCGATCCCGAGCCGGCCGTGATCGTGCCGGCCGACCCCGGATCCCCGTGGACCTCACCGGCCATACGCTGCTCGGGAAGTACGAGATCGAAGGCCTGCTCGGCCAAGGCGGGATGGGTGCGGTCTGGCGCGCTCGCCACGCGCTGACCGGCCGCAAGCTCGCCATCAAGACGCTGGACGACGGCTACCTCGACAACGAGGCCGTCGTGCAGCGCTTCGGCCGCGAGGCGCGGGCGGCCAGCGCCTGCCAGCATCCGGGCATCGTAGAGGTGCTCGACCTCGACCAGACCGAGGACGGGATCCCCTTTCTCGTCATGGAGTTCCTGGAGGGCGAGACCCTCGCCCGGCGGATCGAGCGGCGCGGTCGCCTTCAGCAGGACGAGATCGTCCACCTCGGCACCCTCTTGCTGGAGGCGCTCGAGGCCGCGCACGAGCACGGGGTCATCCACCGCGATCTGAAGCCGGAGAACATCCACGTCGTCCCGGCCGGCCGCCGCGGCGAGATCGTGAAGATCCTGGACTTCGGGATCTCGCACAAGAGCGACGAGGCCGGCGCGAAGCTGACCATGACCGGCTCGGTCCTGGGTACGCCGCACTACATGTCGCCCGAGCAGGCCATGGGCGAGGCCGAGATCGATCACCGGGCCGATCTCTACGCCGCGGGCGTCGTCCTCTACGAGTGCGCGGTGGGCGACGTCCCCTTCGACGCGCCCAACTACAACAAGCTCCTCCGGATCATCCTGGACCAGCAGCCGGCGCCACCGAGGCGGCGGGGTGCGCAGATCAGCCCCCAGCTCGAGAAGCTGATCCTGTGGGCGATGGAGAAGGAGCGCGACCTCCGCATCACCTCGGCCAGCGAGATGCTGCGCTGGCTGAAGCGCGCCGACGCAGGTGAGGAGGTGCCCTATTCGCCTCCTTCGTCGAGCCCCGCGCGGCGCCCCGCGTCGTCGCAGTCGCTGCCCGCCTACCGTCCGGCCGGGAGCCTGCCCATCACGCCGGCCGGCAGTCTGCCGCCGCCGGCCCGCGGACCGGCGATCGCGGCCACGCTCGGCGACGGCGATCTCAGCCCGGCGGAGTCGTGGCGTCCCGCGCCGCTGCCGAGCGGGCCGCCGCCCTCCGGCGAGCGTCCGCTCGACGCGAGCTCGTCCTTCGACGGTCTGGAGCTCGACTGGTCCGCGCCGCCTCCCTCGCGCGAGGCGGAGTTGCCGGCCGCGCTGGAGGAGCCGCGCCGCTCGTCCGTGCGACCGAGCGCGCTCGACCTGGACGACGACTTCGTCCCGCCTTCGGTCCCGCCGCCGGCCAGCGCGAGCAGCTCCGGCGCCTTCCGCGCGCCGGCGCTCGGCGATGCGCAAGCGCTGCGGACGGGGCCGCACTCGATCCCGCCCCGGGTGAGCGAGCTCTCGGGTCGCTTCGCGCCCATCGAGGAGCCGCCGTCCGAGCCCGAGCCACCGGCGTGGCGGCGCTACCTCCTCGTCGGCATCGGAGCCCTCGTCGTGTTCGTGGGCCTGGTCTTCGGCATCCGCTGGGCCGTGCGTGGGCGCGACGAGCCTCCGCCGCCGCCCGACGTGCGGGTGGATGCCCCCGCGCCGCACCCCGAGCCCGCCGCGCGCGCGCCGAGCTGGGTGAGCGTGCGTGTCGACGGCCTCCCTCCCGGCGCGCACGTCCGCCTGGACGGCCTCCCTTCGACGATCCCGCTCCGCGTCCCGCACGGCGGCCAGCACGTCCTCGAGGTGAGCGCCCCCGGCTATCAGGACCGCCGGCTCGAGTTCACGGCCGACCGCAATCGCACCTTCGACGCGAACATGCGGCCGGCCGAAGGGACCGTGCTGCCGAGCCCCTGATCGACGCGCTCGCGGAGCCGGCGACGGGGACCGGTCGCGCGGCGCGCCCGCGGGCCGAAGCGCGCGTTTTCGATGTGCGCGCCGCATGCTAAAGCGCCCGCCATGAGCGAGCGCTACGAGCCGTCCGAGATCGAGCCCAAGTGGCAGGCCTACTGGGAGCGCGAGAAGACCTTCCGCACCGACGCTGAAGACCCGGCCAGCCCAAGCTCTACGTGCTCGACATGTTCCCCTACCCCAGCGGCGCCGGCCTCCACGTCGGCCACCCCGAGGGCTACACCGCGACCGACATCGTCTGCCGCTACAAGCGCATGCGCGGCTATCAACGTCCTGCACCCGATGGGCTGGGACGCCTTCGGCCTGCCCGCCGAGCAGTACGCCATCAAGACCGGCACCCACCCGCGCGACACCACGGCGAAGAACATCGACACCTTCCGGCGGCAGATCAAGATGCTCGGCTTCAGCTACGACTGGGACCGCGAGGTCGACACCACCGACCCGACTACTACCGCTGGACCCAGTGGATCTTCCTCAAGCTCTTCGACCGCGGCCTGGCCTACCAGGCCGAGTCACCGTCAACTGGTGCCCGGAGCTCGGGCACCGTCCTGGCCAACGAGGAGGTCATCGACGGCACAGCGAGCGCGGCGGCCACCCGGTCGAGCGCATGCCGCTGCGCCAGTGGATGCTCCGCATCACCGCCTACGCCGACCGCCTGCTCGACGACCTCGACGCCTCGACTGGCCCGAGCATCAAGGACCATGCAGCGCGAACTGGATCGGCCGCAGCGAGGGCGCCGAGGTGCGCTTCGACGTCGACGGTCGCGCGAGGCGCATCGCGTCTTCACCACCCGCCCCGACACGCTCTTCGGCGCCACCTACATGGTGCTCGCGCCCGAGCACCCGCTGGTCGACGCAGCTCACCACCGCGCCGAGCAGGCCGAGCCGTCGAGGCCTACGTCGAGAACGGCCGCCGCAAGAGCGACCTCGACCGCACCGACCGGCCAAGGAGAAGACCGGCGTCTTCACCGGCGCTTACGCCATCAACCCGGTCAACGGCGAGAAGATCCCGATCTGGATCGCCGACTACGTCCTCATGGGCTACGGCACCGGCGCCATCATGGCCGTGCCCGGCGCACGACGAGCGCGACTTCGAGTTCGCGAAGGGTTCGGCCTCCCGATCGTCGAGGTGGTCAGCGAGACGGGGCAGCCGACCACGGCCAGCTGTTGGCAGGCCATGGTCGAGCACGGCGTCGCCGTCGAACTCCGGCCCGTACGACGGCCTGCCCACCGCCGAGGCGAAGCAGCGCATCACCGGCCGGCCTCGAGAAGGCCGGCAAGGGCCAGAAGCGCATCAACTACAAGCTCCGCGACTGGCGTCTTCAGCCGCCAGCGCTACTGGGGCGAGCCCATCCCGATCTACTTCCCCGTCGACACCGACGGAGACCCGCGCGCGGGCGCTGCGTACACCATCCACTTCGACCAGCCCATCGCCGTCGACGACTCGGACCTGCCGCTGCGCCTGCCCGAGCTCGAGGACTACCAGCCCGGCGCGGACCGGCGGGCGTCCTGGCCCGCGCGCTCGACTGGCGCTTCTTCCAGAAGGAGGGCCGCTGGTACGCCCGCGAGACCAACACCATGCCGCAGTGGGCGGGCTCGTGCTGGTACTACCTGCGCTTCATCGACCCGAAGAACGAGTCCGAGCCGTGGAGCGAGGAGGCGGCCAAGAACTGGATGCCGGTCGACCTCTACGTCGGCGGCGCCGAGCACGCCGTCCTGCACCTGCTCTACGCCCGCTTCTGGCACAAGGTCCTCTTCGACCAGGACGTGGTGCACGCCAGAGCCGTTCCAGAAGCTCGTGAACCAGGGGATGATCCTCGGCGAGATCGAGTACACGCTCTTTTCGGACGCAGACGGGAAGCCGGTCAGTGCCAGCGAGGTGAAGGAGACGGAGCAAGGCCCCGTCGACGCCTCGGGCCGCTCGGTCACGAGCGAGCGTATCGACAAGGCGAAGGTCGACGAGCTGGTCGAGAAGCGCGGACAGCAATTCGTGCTGAAGGCCGAGCCGAACGTGGTGCTCGACGCCCGCGCGCACAAGATGAGCAAGGCGCGCGGCAACGTGGTCAACCCGGACGACATCGTGAAAGAGTTCGGGGCCGACTCGCTCCGCCTCTACGAGATGTTCATGGGGCCGCTCGAGGCGACCAAGCCGTGGAGCACCGAGAGCATCCACGGCGTGAAGCGCTTCCTGGACCGCGTCTGGAACGTGGCGACCCGCGCGCCGAGCGAAGAGGCGCCGAGCGAAGCGCTGCTCCGGCTGACCCACCGGACCATCCGCAAGGTCACCGAGGACGTGGAGGCGATGCGCTTCAATACCGCCATCAGCGCGCTGATGGTGCTCAACAACGAGCTGCACGGCATGAAGCGCCCGCCGCGCTTCAGCGTCGAGGCGCTGGTGACGCTCCTGCACCCCTTCGCGCCGCACGTCGCCGAGGAGCTCTGGGAGCGGCTCGGCCACGAGCCCTCGATCCAGCGTCACGCCTGGCCGACCTACGATCCCGCGCTCTGCGAGGAGGCGGTCGTCGAGGTGCCGGTGCAGATCAACGGCAAGGTCCGCGGGCGCGTCCGGCTGCAGAAAGACGCCGACCAAGAGACCGCGTTCGCCGCCGCGCTGGCGGACGAGGGCGTGGCCAAGCACGTCGAGGGCAAGCAGATCGTGAAGAAGGTCTGGGTGCCCGGCCGCATCGTCACGCTGGTCGTGAAGTAGCCCGCTCGATCCGCTCTGCTTGCGGTGGCATTTCCGCTCTGGCAGGATTTCCACCCCAGATGGCAGCGGATGATCGAACCGATCGCTTCCGCCCGGTATTCGAGCCGGAGGAGATCTTCGATCGTTTCGTGAAGAACGCGAACGCCTCCGTGGAAGGGCGGCCGCCACGGGACGACGAGCCGACGGGCGTGGTCACGGGCGAGCCGTCGGACCACCGGCGCGGCGGCGCGAGCTGGGATCATCAGGTCACCGTGCGCGGCGCGCCGCCGGGCGGCGACGACGACGGGACACGGCCTTCGGTGCCCTTGCCGGA
Organism: uncultured Pseudomonadota bacterium; assembly: GCA_963832725.1. GTDB lineage: Bacteria > Myxococcota_A > Polyangia > Polyangiales > Sandaracinaceae > JAEZBP01. Next base: position 144,082 of record CAWHVG010000001.1, on the reverse strand, counting down.
GGCGCTGTCGGAGGCAAACCAGGTCGTCCCGGCGCCTCCGGAGGTGGACGAGGACGACGCGACCGTGGTGCGGGCGAGCCCGCTGGCGGCGCTGACCGACTCGGGGCAGCGGGTCGTGCTGCTCACCAAGGTCAAGCGACCGAGCGCGCCGCCCGCGAAGAATGCGGAGTCGAGCGCCCATGCGGCTACGTGGTCCCACCCGGCTCGTCCGCAGGCCCCCCGCGCGCCGTCGTCGGCGGGCGAGCCCGTTGGGGCGGCGCCGTCACAAGACCACGTCCCGACCAGACCGGGCTATCCGCTGCCGGCCGGCGCGAATGACGAGGAGGCAGGCGGGACCGATCCGGTGAGCTGGGAGAGCGTGGTCGGGCCGCGCGGCGAGCACACCCAAAGGATCGAGGCGTCCAAGCTCGTGCCCGACGTGAGCGCGGTGCAGAAGGACGCGCCGCCGTCGGTGACCGAGGGCATCGAGGACGGGCAGATGCCCACCCGGGAGCTCGACCGCATCCTGAGCGACATGGGCGTGCTGCTCCGCTACGGCCACGCCGGGCAGGTGCGCGACCACCTCGAGAAGCTCCGGCGGACGTATCCGGAGGACCTCTTGCTGCTCCGACGGATCGCCGAGTTCCATCTCCAGCACGACCAGAACGAGGCCGCGCTCGAGGCGCTCTTCGCGCTCGCCGGCGGTCTCTTCGAGCGGCGAAACGTGGAAGGGATGCGCCAGGCGCTCGAGCAGGTGCTGGTCATCGACCCCGAGAACGCCCGCGCGTTTCGGCTCCTGGCGCTCCTCTCGCAGCGTCCCCAGGACGCCAGCGCCGACTGATCCGGGGCGCGGCGTCGCATCCGCCGCCAGAGCGCCTCTGCCCCGCCGAGAACGCGCTCGGACCGCCGTTTTCTTGCGTCACGGGGCTCACGCCTGCTATGAGCCGTCGGATCCCGCGGGCTGAACACCGATCCAGGTGGCCCCGGGGCCGGAGCCGACTGAATCGTGGGGCGACGACGAGGCAAATCCTCGCAGCTCGAATCTCTTCGGAGGCGCCGAGCCCGTGGCCGACGAGGGTCGTGCCGGTCCGCCCCAAGGCACGTTCACCGGAGGACCACCTTCGATGCAGTTCGAGGACGCCTCCCTCGCGGAGGAGACCCGCAAGCGATACCTGAGCTACGCGCTGAGCGTCATCACGTCGCGCGCGCTCCCCGACGTCCGCGACGGCCTCAAGCCCGTCCAGCGCCGCATCCTCTACGCGATGCTGCGCGAGCTCTCGCTGCGTCCGGAGGGGCGCTACTCCAAGAGCGCGCGCGTCGTCGGCGACGTGATGGGCAAGTACCACCCGCACGGCGACAGCGCGATCTACGACGCGCTCGCCCGCATGGCGCAGAACTTCAGCATGCGCGCGCCGCTGGTGGACGGTCGCGGCAACTTCGGCTCGCTCGACGGCGACTCGCCAGCGGCGATGCGCTACACCGAGTGCAAGCGTCGCGCCCATCGTCGATGGAGCTCCTGCGCGAGCTCGGCCAGGGCACGGTCGACGTTCCGTCCGAGCTACGACGGCCAGAACCAAGAGCCGATCGTCCTCCCGGCGCGCTTCCCGAATCTCTTGGTCAACGGCAGCCGGGCATCGCGGTCGGCATGGCCACCTCATCCCGCCTCACAACCTGGGCGAGGTGATCGACGCGCTGGTGGCGCTCATCGACGAGCCCGATCTGCCGATGGCCAACATCCTCAAGTACATCAAGGGGCCCGACTTCCCGACCGGCGGGCAGCTCGTCACCAACAAGCGCGAGCTGACCGAGGTCTACGAGGCGGGGCAGGGCTCGCTGAAGCTGCGCGGCGAGTGGAAGACCGAGAAGGAGTCCGGCCGCGGCAACCCGAAGATCGTCATCACCTCGATCCCGTACTGCGTCGTCCGCAGCGACGCTGGTCGAGAAGATCGCCGAGGTCGATCATCAAGAAGCGCCTGCCGCACCTGCTCGACGTCCGCGACGAGACCACCGACGACGTGCCGCGTCGTGCTGGAGTACAAGAAGGACGCCGATCCGCAGCTCGTGATGGCGTACCTCTACAAGCACACGCCGCTGCAGACCAACGTCAAGTCAACCTGACCTGCCTGGTGCCGACCGACTCGGAGGAGGTCTCGGCGCCCTCGCGGCTGACGCTGGCCGAGATGCTGCGGCACTTCCTCGACTTCCGGATGGAGGTCGTGACGCGTCGGCTCCAGCACGAGCTGGCCCAGCTCCTCAAGCGCATCCACATCCTCGAAGGCTTCGTCACCATCTTCGACGCGCTCGACGAGACCATCCGGATCATCCGGCGCTCGAACGGCCGGAGCGACGCGACCAAGAAGCTGATGAAGCGCTTCGAGCTGACGGAGATGCAGGTCGACGCCATCCTCGAGCTCCGCCTCTACCGGCTGGCCAAGCTCGAGATCCTGGTCATCCGCGAGGAGCTCGAGAAGAAGCGTGCAGAGGCCGCGCGCATCGAGAAGCTCCTCGAGAGCACGCCGGCCCGCTGGAAGCTGGTCCGCGCCGAGCTGATCGAGCTCAAGAACGACTACGACGACCGTCGCCAGACCAAGGTCAGCGGCGCGACCAGCGAGCCCGAGTACGACGCCGAGGCGTTCATCGTCGAAGAGGATCAGGTCGTGCTGTTCTCGCAGCAGGGCTGGATCAAGCGGCAGGGGAGGGTGACCGACATCACCGCCACCCGCGTCCGTGACGGCGACGCGGTGCAGGACGTGACCGCCGGCTCCACCCGCGCCTCGGTCGCGTTCTTCAGCAACTTCGGCTCCTGCTACGTCTGCCGCATCGTCGACGTGCCGGCCACGACCGGCTACGGCAACCCGATCCAGACGATGTTCAAGCTCGGCGACGGTGAGCGCATCGTGAAAATGCTCGGCTTCGACGCCCGCTTGCTGGACGTGCCGGAGGCGACCGAAGGCGCCGCCGAGCCGGAGCCGCCCTTCGTCCTCGCGGTGTCGCGGCAGGGCATGGTCACCCGCTTCTCGCTCCGCCAGCACCGCGACCCGAGCACGCGCAGCGGCCGGCGCTTCATGCGGCTGAACAAAGGCGACGAGGTCCTGATGGTGGACCTCTCCGACGGCGAGAAGAAGCTCGCCTGCGCCACCGTGAAGGGCCACGCGATGCTCACGACCGACGACGAGGTGCCGGTGCTCTCCGGGCCCGGCAAGGGCGTGAAGCTGATCAAGCTGGCCAAGGGCGACGAGGTGATGGGGGCCCGCGTGATGGGCGACTCGCACGCGCCTTTGATCGTCGAGAACGAGAAGGGCAAGCGCTTCGAGATCACCGTCTGGCGCACGGTGACGGCGCGCGGCGGCAAGGGTCAGGCGCTCTTCAAGCGAGGCCACCTCGTGCGCGAGGTGTCGCCCGAGCCCGTCGTCCCCGAGCTGAACGGGCAGGAGTGAGCTGATGTCGCGCTACACGATCCGAGGAGATCCAGGTCCTCGAGGGGCTCGAGCCGGTCCGCGCTCGACCCGCGATGTACATCGGTGACACCGCGAAGAACGGCTATCACCACCTCCTCTGGGAGATCATCGACAACTCCGTCGACGAGGCGATCAACGGGCACGCGACCACCATCGAGGTCGAGCTCGACAAAGATCACAAGGGCGCCACGGTCAGCGACAACGGCCGCGGCATGCCCGTCGACATCATGAAGAAGTACAAGAAGCCGGCCTTGGAGGTGATCCTCACCACCCTCCACGCGGGCGGGAAGTTCGGGCACAAGAGCTACCAGGTCTCGGGCGGCCTCCACGGCGTCGGCTCGTCGGTCGTCAACGCGCTCAGCGTGGAGATGACGGCCCACGTCTTCCGCGACAGCGAGCACTTCACGCAGTCCTACGAGCGCGGCGCGCCCAAGGCGAAGCTGAAGAAGGTCGGCCCCACGCGCGGCAAGCGCGGCACGACCATCCACTTCCGGCCGGACCCCAAGATCTTCGGCGCCAAGCTCGTGTTCGACGCGCAGGTGGTCCATGACCGGCTGGAGGCCAAGAGCTACCTCCACAAGGGGCTGAAGGTCGTCTTCAAGGACGACAAGGCGAACACCCGCGAGGAGTTCCACCACCCGGGCGGCATCGTCGAGTACCTCGGCAAGGTGGTGACCGAGCGCGGCAAGCGCGCCGTGCCGCCGGAGCCCTTCACGTTCGAGAAGCTGGACGACCCGCGGCTCGAGGTCGCGCTCACCTGGACCGAGTCGCCCGACGAGTCGATCCGGAGCTACGCGAACGGCATCCCCACCGGTTCGGGCGGCACCCACGAGAACGGCTTCAAGTCCTCGCTGACCAAGGCGGTGCGCGGGTTCATGGCCGCCAAGAAGATCAGCCCGAAGGGCGTGACCATCACGGCGGAGGACATCCGCGAAGGCGTGGTCGCGCTCTTGAGCGTCTACGTCTCGGAGCCGCAGTTCCAGGGCCAGACCAAGGACCGGCTGAACAACCCCGAGATCACCGGCGCGGTCGAGTCCGCCGTCCGGACGGCGCTCGAGCAGTGGCTGCTCGACAACGCCTCGGTCGGCGAGGCCATCGTGGCCCGCATCGTGACCGCGGCCCGGGCGCGCGAGGCGAGCCGCGCGGCCAGCCAGCAGATCAAGCGCAAGAGCGCGGTCAGCCATCGACTGAACCTGCCTGGCAAGCTGGCCGACTGCTCGAGCACCAGCCCGTCCGAGAGCGAGCTCTTCCTGGTCGAGGGTGACAGCGCCGGCGGCAACGCGAAGATCGCCCGCGACCGGAAGACGCAGGCCATCCTCCCCTTGCGCGGCAAGGTGCTCAACGCCGAGCGCGCCAGCGCGGCCCAGGTGCTCAACAACAAGGAGCTGAGCGACATCGTCAGCGCGCTCGGCTGCGGCATGGGCAAGCACTTCGACGCGAGCAAGCTCCGCTACGGCCGCGTCTTCTTGTTGATGGACGCCGACAGCGACGGACACCACATCGCCACGCTGCTCCTGACCTTCTTCTACCGGATGCTCCCGGATCTGATCCGGGACGGGCACGTCTACCTGGCGCAACCGCCGCTCTACCGCATCGACGCCGCCAAAGAGACCCACTGGGCGCTCGACGACGGGGATCGGGACGCCATCCTCAAGAAGCTGCCGGGCAACGTGAAGCCCAAGATCAGCCGCTTCAAGGGGCTGGGCGAGATGAACCCGGACGAGCTCAAGGCGACCACCTTCGATCCCAAGCGCCGCCGCGCGCTCCGCGTGAGCATCGACGGCGAGCTGGAGACCGATCAGCTGGTGCAGGAGCTGATGGGCAAGGACCCCTCCTCCCGCTTCGAGTTCATCATGCAGCACGCGCCCGGCGCCGACGCCGAAGAGCTCGACGTGTGAGCGACCCGCGTTCACCGCGGCTCTACAAGATCATGCCCGCCTCGCTCTACGCGCAGGCGGAGGCAGAGAGGCGGCTGCCCTGGGCGCCCGTCGACGTCGCGGACGGCTTCGTGCATTTGAGCGCGGCCTCGCAGGTGCGGGAGACTGCGGACAAGCACTTCGCGGGGCAGCGGGATCTCCTGCTGATCGAGGTGCTGCCCGAGCGACTGCCCGCCGGTGCGCTGCTCTGGGAGGTCAGCCGCGGCGGAGCGCTCTTTCCGCACGTCCACGGCGACGTCCCGCTCGAGGCGATCGGGGAGGTGACGCTCATCGGCCACGACCCGCGCGGGCATGTCCTCCCGGACGCCATCCCGTAGCGGTCCGCCGACGAGGCCGGCGAGCTGCGGATTCGCGTCTCGACACCATCGCTCCCGACGAAACCGGGAAGCCGCCCTCGGAGCTGGACGGTCGGTGTAGGCTTCGAGTGTGAGCGTGCTTTCTTCGGCGAGCGGCCGAGTCCGTCGTTCGCTCCTTTCCCTGCTCCTGTACGTGTCGGGGCTCTCGGGCTGCTTCCTGGACAGCGGCGCCATCCAGCCCGTCGTCGACGCCGCCCGTCCCATGGACGCGAGCGTGCGGGACGCCGGCTCGGCGGACTCCTGTCTGCCGGTGACCGAGAGCTGCAACGGCCTCGACGACGACTGCAACGGCATCGTCGACGACGGCCTGAGCCGCGCGTGCGACACGGCGTGTGGCTCAGGCACCGAGACCTGCGCGGCCGGTGCCTGGCGGTGCGACGCGCCGGCGCCGCTGCCGGAGGTCTGCAACAACCTCGACGACGACTGCAACGGGCGCATCGACGATGACCTGAGCCGGCACTGCGCGACCTCCTGCGGCGATGGGACGGAGCGCTGCAGCGGCGGGGTCTGGCAGGGCTGCGAGGTGCCCGGCGCGCCGCCGGAGGTCTGCAACGGCTTCGACGACGACTGCAACGGACACATCGACGACGGACTGAGCCGCGCGTGCACGAACGACTGCGGCAGCGGCACCGAGACGTGCAGCGCGGGCGCGTGGGTCGGCTGCAACGCGCCGGCGCCGGCCGACGAGACCTGCAACGGGATCGACGACGACTGCGACGGCATGATCGACGAGGCGCTCAGCCGGACGTGCTTCGGCGCCTGCGGGACGGGGACCGAGACCTGCGACCTCGGGAGCTGGGTCGGCTGCGACGCGCCCGGACCGATGGTGGAGACGTGCGACGGCGTCGACGACGACTGCGACGGGATGGTCGACGAAGGCGGCGTATGCCCCTGCCCGGTCGAATCGCACCTCGGGCGCACCTACCAGTTCTGCGACGCCGACACCTGGTCCAACGCGCGCGCCACCTGCACGGACCACGGCTACGAATCTCGTCACTCTCGAGACCAGCGCCGAGAACGACTGGGTTGGCACGACCGCGCGCGGCATCGCCAGCGCGGACTGGTGGATCGGCCTCAGCGACTCGAGCTCGCCGGGCACCTTCACCTGGGCCAGCGGCAGCGCCAGCACCTATCGCGCCTGGAGCAGCGGCGCGCCTCCGACCGGCAGCGGGCTCGACTGCGTCTACCTCGCCGACGGCAGCGACGCGACCGAGGTGACCGGCGGCTGGAACGGCTCGGCTTGCACCGTCGCGCTCCACTTCGTCTGCGAAGCGCCCTGAGCGCTCGCTCCGGTTCGTCTCCGGCGCGCGCCGTTCCGCATCGTCGCGACATCGGAGATCCTTGGGCCCTCTCGCGCGTACAACGCGGCATGCGGACGCTCGCCCCTTGGTCGATCACGGCCGCCGCGCTCTGTCTCTCCGCGGCGCTCGTCCCCGTCTCGGTGCGCGCCGAGTCCTGGTGTGCCTATCCGCTGTGGATCCACGAGTGGGGTGTGCAGACCTTCGAGGCCGACGGCCGGCGCGTCGCGACGCCCCTGCCGAGCTACTTCCACGGCGCGGCGCCGCACCAGGCGTCGTCCACCGCGCCGCCGGTCCGGGATCTCCCGCCCGACACGGGGGTTCGTGCGCTACCCATCCTCCAGGCCTACTCGGCCGGCAGCCTCTCGGACCCCATCCCGCTCGGGGTGGAGGTCGGCTTCGCGGAAGGCGCGGCGACGCGTTGGTTTCCCCAGGTCGACCGCCTCACCGCCGCCAGCGCCGCCAACGCCCCGGAAGCCCAGGCGGGCCGCCGTGCGTTGGTCGAGGCTCGCCGCCAGCAAGACGTCGTCGGCCCGCGCCGCGCGCTCGGTCCCGATCCGACGCGGCAGCTCGAGTGGTCCCACCTCGAGCTCACCCACGCCGCGGCGCACGCGCCCGCCCCGAGCTCCACGCCCTGGGTCGCTTCGCTCCGCGCCATGCCCGGCGCCCTGTGGGCCAACACCACCCGCGAGAGCGAGCGCTTCGTCTTCTACGAGGCGGACACCAGAGAGCGCGTCGCCATCGAGGTGACGACAGGGCCCCAGTACGGCCCGGGGCGGCGGCACTACGTGCTCCGGAACACCGGCGCGTTCCCGATCCACGACGTCTTCGTGATCCATCGCGAGGCCGGCGCGCTCTTCGTGTTCTCCGCACCCGCCATCCCGGCCGGTGCCAGCGCGGGGTTCGTGCTGGAGGAGCACCGCGTGGCGCCGGGCCGCGAGGAGGCCTCCACGCGTGATCTCTTGCGCGCCCAGCTCGTCGACGCCGCCGAGCCGGCTCCGCCTGCCCACTACCGGTGGAACGGCGCCGACTGCGTGATGCAGCGCGATCCGGCCGTGCCGGTCGATCACGCCGAGGGTCACCGGCTCTACACGGCGGAGGTGGACGCCATCCTCTCGGTCTGGGGCGCGCGCTTCTTCGAGCAGCCCGGGACCACCATCCTCTACCGCGAGGACACGGCCTACCTCGACCGCGTGATGCCGCTCTCGATCTACACGGATATGTACAATTTCCCGCGGCTTCGGCGGGCCGGGCTCGCGCTCTGGAGCGGCGTCACCCTGCCGGTGCCGTGAACGCGGCAGCTTGCGCTCCCACCGAGCCGGCCCCAGGGTCGCGAGCATGTCGCTGGTCGCGTTGATCAAGGGCGAGCGGGGCGCGAGCGGATTCGGTTACGCCTCCACCGCGGAGGGAGTCACCGAAGGGCTCGACCTCAGCGGGAAGACCATCCTCATCACGGGCGTGAACTCCGGCCTCGGCCAGGAGGCGGCCCGGGTGCTGGCCATGCGGGGCGCGCGCATCCTCGGCGCGGCTCGCAACGAGGCCAAGGCGGAGGAGGCCTGCCGCGCGTTTGCGGGCGATCCGGTTCCCCTCGCGTGCGACCTGGCGGACCCGGCCTCGGTCCGTGCCTGCGTCGCGAAGGTGCGGGAGATGGGCGTCACCCTCGACGTCATCCTCTGCAACGCGGGCATCATGGCCCTCCCGAAGCGGACGTTGATCCACGGCCAAGAGGCCCAGTTCTTCACCAACCATGTCGGCCACTTCATGTTGGTGACCGGCCTGCTCGATCGGCTCGCCGACGACGGGCGGGTGGTCATGCTCTCGAGCGCGGCCCACTTCTGGGCGCCACCGGAGGGCATCCGCTTCGACGACCTGTCCTTCGAGAAGGGCTATTCGGCCAACCGCGCCTACGGCCAGTCGAAGCTCGCCAATCTGCTCTTCGCCAAGGAGCTGGCCCGCCGCTTCGAGGGGACGAAGAAGACCGCCAACGCGGTGCACCCCGGCGTCATCGCCACCAACCTCGGCCGACACATGCCCTGGATCGCTCGCGCGGCGATGCCCGTCGTGTCGGTCATCGCGTTCAAGGACGTGCACCAGGGGGCGGCGACGGAGTGCTTCGTGGCCACGCATCCCTCGGTGGCGAACGTGAGCGGCGAGTACTTCGCCGACTCCAACGTCGCCAAGAGCTTACCGGCCTCGCGCGACGCGGCGATGGGCGAGCGGCTCTGGACCGTGACCGAAGACATCGTCTCCGGGCTCTGAGGCGTGGGAGAACGGGGCGCGTGAGCGATCCCTTCCGACCGATCCCGTACAGGCCGGCGCGCGTTCCTCAGGACGAAATCGTCGAGCGACTGAAGGCGGATCTGGCCGTCGCCGACGGGCGCCGGAGCGTGCGCCGCTTCTCCACCGAGCCGGTGCCGCGCGAGGCCATCGAGCTGGCGCTGCGCATCGCCGGCACGGCTCCCAGCGGCGCGCACCGCCAGCCCTGGTACTTCGTCGCCATCTCCGACCCGGGCACCAAACGACGCATCCGCGAGGCGGCCGAGCGCGAGGAGCAGGAGTTCTACGAGCGGCGCGCTCCGGCGGCCTGGCTCGAGGCCCTGGCGCCTCTCGGCACCGACTTCGTGAAGACGCACCTCACGGACGCGCCCTGGCTGATCGTGGTCTTCCGGCGCGACTACGACGTCGGACCCGACGGCGCCCGCTCCAAGAACTACTACCTGAACGAGTCGGTGGGGATCGCGGTCGGCTTCCTGATCCAGGCGCTCCACCGCGCCGGGCTGGCCACGCTGCCGCACACGCCGGCGCCGATGACCTTCCTCCGCGAGCTCTGCGGCAGGCCCGACAACGAGAAGCCCTACGTCCTGATGCCCGTCGGCTACCCGAGCGACGACTGCGTCGTGCCCGACCTCGCGCGAAAGCCCTTCGAGGCCATCGCCGGGATCCTCTGATTCGCCACGTCGGTCGCTGCCACCGCGCGCCAAGCTGGCGCGATCTCGGACGGCTGGGGTCCTCGGTCCCCGGGTCGCTCGACCCACCGGCCCCCGATTCTCGGCGGAACTGAACGAAAGGGGCTGGCACGAGGATCGCAGATAGCGCGCACGCCGACGGCCCTGACGCGCCGCGCCCGTTTGCCCGACGATGGGCAGAGCGGGCGTAGGCTTTGCGCGGCTCGAGGGAGGCCCCATGCGCGCTCGTTCGCTTCTTTCACTCTTCGCTTCGGTCCTCGCTGCATGCAGCGCGGCGCCCCCGGGCGGTCTCGTACGCCGCGACGCCGGCACGTCGATCCCCGGAACGGACTCGGGCACGTCGATGCCGCCGACCATGTACGCCGACTCGGGCCCGCTGCCGCCGCGCGTGGACGCGGGACCGCCGCGGCCGGGTGACGCGGACGCCGACGGCCTGCCGGACAGCGACGAGGCCAGCCGTGGCACCGATCCGAACAACCCCGACACCGACGGCGACGGCGTGAGCGACGGGGTCGAGGTGCTGGCCGGGACCGATCCCACGGACCCCACCAGCACCATCCCGCCCACCGATTTCTACGTCGTGCTCCCTTACCAGGATCCGGCGCAGATGAAGGATCTCGACTTCACGGCGCGCCTCGGCAAGGGCGACATCTTCTTCCTGGTCGACACGACCGGCAGCATGGGCGCGGCGATCAACAACGTGCGCACCTCGCTCTCGAGCATGATCGTCCCGGGGGTGGGCGACGCCATCGCCGACGTGGTGATGGGCGTCGGTGACTTCCGCGACTTCCCGGTCGACCCCTACGGAAACGCGGGCGACTGGGCGTTCATGGTGCGCCAGACCATGACGGCCGATGTCTCGTCGGTGCAGTCGGCGCTCGACGGGCTCCGCGTGGGTGGCGGCGGAGATGGGCCGGAGGGCACCGTCGAAGGCCTCTACGGATTGGCCGCCGGCTCGTGTGCCGACGGCTTCGGCGGGGCGTGCTTCCGCAACGACTCGCATCCGATCATCGTCGTCGTCAGCGACGCCGAGATGCACAACGATCCGGGGGGCAGCAACGACTACGGCACCGACGTCCCGTCGCACTCGTGGTCCGAGATGACCAGCGCGCTGACCAGCCACGACATCAAGATCGTCGGGGCGGCGGTCAACTCCTTCCCGGTCCCGCTCCCCATCCCGGTCGCGTCCCGCGCCGACATGGAGACGCTCGCGACGGCCACCGACTCGCGCGCCTCCGACGGCTCGCTGACGGTGTACGAGGCGCCCGGCGGCTCGGTGAGCACTTCGGTGGTCAACGGCATCGTCGATCTGGTCGGCGCGACCACGCAGGACGTCACCAGCCGCACGCTCGACGACACCTCCGACGCCGCGGGGGTCGACGCGACGCGCTTCATCAAGGCGGTGAGCCCGGCCCGGGCCAGCCGCGGGGTCCACTTCGACGCGACGACGTTCTACGGCGTCGCGGGCGGCACCACGGTGACGTTCCAGGTCACCTTCCAGAACGACTTCCTGCCCGAGCAGAGCTACGTCCAGATCTTCCAGGCCTACATCGAGGTCTACGACGTCGCCTCGGGCACGACGCTCGACCGGCGCAACGTCTACGTCGTCGTGCCGGCCATCGGCGGTGTGCTGATCTGAAGGATGTCGAGGCGAGCATCCGCTGCGGCGCGCTTCGTCGGCGCGGCGGCGCATCGCCACCTCGGGAGCGACATCGAGCGCCTCGGCCCCGACGAAATACGCGCCGGTCACTCCCCGTACTCGAGCACCGTGAACGACGCGCAGGACGAACGCCGCCGCCGGGCCCGCCGCGGGCTCGCCATCTACTTCGCCGTGACCTTCGGGGTCTCGCTGGCCATCCAGGTGGCGATCATGCTCGCGGGAGGACCGATCGAGTCCCACGTCGCGCTGGTGATCGCCTTGATGTGGACGCCGGCGCTGGCCTCGGTGGTGGCGCGGCTCGCGCTCCGGGAGGGCATCGGTGACGTGTCCTTCCGGCTCGGCGGTCGGCGCGGGCTGATCGCGATCCTCGAGGCGGTGGCCTATCCGGTGGTCGTGGGCGGCCTCGCCTACGGTCTCGCGTGGGCGGTCGGCCTGGCGGGTTTCGCGCCGCCTCCGCTCGAGAAGTTCGGGCTCGCCGAGTCCCCCCCGCTCGTCCGCTTCGCTGCCTTTCTCGGGCTCGCGGCGACGGTCGGCGTACCGCTCTCGGCGATCACCGCGGCCGGCGAAGAGATCGGCTGGCGCGGCTACATGCTCACCCGATTGATCGACGCGGGCGTGCCGCGGCCGGTGCTGGTCGGGGCGCTGATCTGGGCCGGCTGGCACGTGCCGCTCATCCTCAGTGGACAGTACGCCGCCGGTCCGTACCCCGCGCTCTCGGCCATCCTCTTCTTCGGCCAGATCATCGCCGCCTCCTACCTGCTGGCGAGGCTGCGGCTGGGCTCGGGCAGCGTGTGGCCGGCGGTGGTGTTCCACTCGGCGTGGAACTCGATCATCCAGGGCCCCTTCGACGAGTCCACGTCGCACCCGGGCGTGTGGCTGGGGGAGGCCGGCGTCGTGACCGCGATCGTCGGTCTGACGGTCGCGGCCGTGTGGGTGCGCGGTCGAGTGGCCATGCGACACGACCCGCGCGAGGAAGAGCCCGCCGCGCTGCGCCCGCTCTCGCTCTGAGCTTCAGGGCTCGCCCATCGACGCGAGCCGCTCGCGCGCCGGGGCCCAATCGGGCTGCAGGGCGACCGCCGCCGCGAACGCGCGCTCCGCGGCTTCGGGGTTGTGCCCGGCGAGCAGCGTGTCCCCGAGCAGGACGTAGTTGCTCGCGTACTCGGGGTGGAGGCGCACCAGCTGCTGCGCGAAGAGGATGGCGTGGGCCGTGTCGTTCCGCTCGAGGTACACGCGCGTCAGGCCGGCGGTGGCCCGCCCGTTCTCGGGGTCCATCCCGAGCACCACGCGGTAGAGCTGGTCTGCCGCGTCGAGGTCGTGCTCGTGGTTCCGGGCGCGATTGGCCTCGCGCAGCTGGCGCCGGATGCGCGCGCGCAGCACGCGGCGGCTCGAAGGGCGCGGCACCGGCTCGATCCCCAGGGCGGCGAGGTCGAAGTCCTCCGGCCGCCCCTCGATCGGATCGCCCGGTCCCGGACCGATCGGCGCGCCGGCGGGCGGGGTTGCCTGCGGCGGCGCCTCCTCCGCAGGGGCGGGCTCCGGCTCGGGCGCTGCGGCGGGCTCCTCACGCGGTGGCTCGGGCTCGGGCGCGGCGGGCGGCTCCTCGCGCGGCGGCTCGGGCTCTGGAGCGGCGGCCGGCGCGGTATCGGGCGTCGGCTCCTCTGCCGAGGCGACGACCTCCGGCTCCGATTCCGGCTGCCGCATCGCGAGCCACACGCCGCTGCCGATCAGCGCCAGCAGCACCGGCGTGGCGGCGAGCCCGATCTTCAGGCCGAGCCCCGCGCGTCGCGGGAGCGCGACCGGCGCGAGGTCGGGTCGCCCGAGCGCGTCGTCGACTGCTTGGGCGGAGCCGTCCGCCGAGGGGTCGCTCGCCCAGGCGTCGCTGGGGTGGACCGCCTCGGCGGGAGCGGGGCGCTCCGCTTCGCCCCGATGCGCTCTCGGGTCGGCAGGCGAAGCGAGCGGTCGAGCGGTGTCGGGCTCGAGCGCAGAGGCAGGGCTCGGGTCGGCGAGGTCTCCCGGCGCGCCGGTCTCGCGTCCGAACAGAGGCGGAGGCGGCGGGTCGAGGAAAGGCTCCGCGGTCTCGCCGGGGGCCGCTGCGCTCGGGCCTTCGGCCTCGGGGCCCGCGGGCGATCCGTTCGTGGGCGCGGCGACTCCGCCGGCCTCGATTCCGTCGGCCGGAGGTCCCTTCGCCACTCCGCTCGCGAAGGGCAGCGCGCTCTCGGGCGAGCTGGCGTGGCCGGCGCTCTCGGGCGCTCCCTTCGTCGAGGCGGATCCTCCGCCGTCCGGCGTCGCGAGGACCTGCGCGGCCTCGCTCGGAGGGGGCAGCGGCGGGCTCGCGGCGAGCTCGTCCATGGAGTCGGCGTCGGCGCGCGCGCTCGACGAAGCCGCCGCGGGAGGACCCGGAGGAGGAAGCGGTCGCCCCGGCTTGGGGAGCGGCTTGGCCACGGTGGGCCCAGCCTCGGGCTGCGCGGAGTCGGCCGCGGCCGAGCCGAGCACCAGCGTCGGGCTTCGCCGGGCCCGACGAGCGCGCGAGGGCGGAGGGATTGCGGCTTTGGGCGGTGGAGGCAGCGCCGCCTTCGGCACCGCCGGTCGCGGCACCGCGGGCCGCTGCAGGGTCGGCGCCTCGTCGAAGGAATCTTCGCGAACGGCGGCGATGCGCGACGACGAGCGCCGCATTCGCGAGCGCAACCGACCCACCAGCTCCGGGTCGTAGTGGCCGGTGTCCGACTCCTCGGGTTGCCCGAACGAAGGCAGCTCGCTCGGTCGCGCCGCGGGCGACGCGGCTGGATCGGAGGCGGCGGCCGTCGGAGGCGGCGGTGCCAGCGAAGCCCCTCGCAGCTCCTCGAGCAAGTTCTCCAGCCTGTCCACGAGACCGCCCACGTCTTCGGGCGCGAGCGTCGCCGGGGCCCGCGACTTCGCGTCGGGCGGCATGCTCGGAGGCGGGATTGAGGGCGCGATGACCGGCGTCTCCCGCGCCGAGGCGGCGATGGCGTCGTCCAGCGGCGCCATCAGGTTCGCGGTGCGGGGGGCTTCGGCGGGGGCGATGTGGATACGACCCGTCGAGAGCCCGAAGAGCACGGTCAGCGCCGCCGCCCCGACGGCGACCGGCTCCCGGCCGCGGGGCTCGCGCGCGGTGGCCCCGGCGACCAGCCCATCCGTCAGATCCAGCTCCACGATCACCCGTGGGTGGCGGACCGTGAGCCGCAGCCCGAGCCGGGTCTCCATCAGCGCCCGCAGCGCGCGGATCGGGCCGACCAGCTCGAGGCGGGTCTCGAAGGGACGCGCCTGACCGGCGCGCTCCGCGAGCTCGCGGTCGAGCTGTACCTGCGCGCTCACCGGCCCGGCCAAGAGCGCGATCTCGGGGCGTCGCGGGTCGCGCCAGAGCTTCTCCGAATCGACCAGCAGCAGCGACGCCCAGCGGAGCCTGAGATCGTGGCGGATCCGCCGCAGCGCGTCGATGGCCCACCCCTCGACGCCCGACCCGTCCACGATGGCGACCTCGGGCATCAGATCGCGGGCGAGCTCGAGCCCGTGGCCCGCTCCGTCGGCGACCACCACCAGCGCGCCGGCGGATCGCAGCTCCTGACCCAGGAGATCCGAGCGCGCCGCGCTCTGCTCGACCACCAGGACGCGCCGTCCCTGCAGCAGATGCGAGGAGCTCTCGCTTTCGTCGCCGACGTCGAGCGAGGAGATGCGCGAGGGCGAGCTCTCGTGGAACTCGTAGCGGAGCGGGCCCTCCTCGCTGCTCGCGATCAGCGGACGAAGCCCCTCGACCAGCTGCCCGATCACCTCTTCCGCGGGGCTGTCGGCGCGCAGCACGATCTGGGCGGACGGCCCGTCCTCACCCCGGCGGACGGCGAGGATCCCGCTCCGGAGCGACTCGGCGAAGAGCTCGATCAGCTCGTCGACGCTCGCCGGCGCCAGCGTGCCCGAGGTCTCCCCGCTCCGATCCGGGATCTCGTGGGCGACCTCCGCGATGCGGCGCGCCATCGCATCCGCGCTCGCGCTCCTCGCGATCGTGGCCACCACGCCGTGGCGGAAGCTCGACGTCGCGCGCGGCGTCTCCTCGTCGCGGATCAACGCCACCGGCAAGCTGGACGTGACCGCACGCTCGGCGAGCCGCTCCAGCACCGCGGCGCCACCGTCGTCGGCGGCCTTGCCCGCGAGGACGATCAGATCAGGCGCCGCCGCGAACGCGATCTGGCCGACCGTCTCGGGCGCGGCCGTCTCGAGCGCGATCCCGTGCTCCTTCAGCCGCGCGGCCAGCGCGGGCGCGAGGCGTTCCCCTTCCGCGACGAGCAGCACGGTGGGCTCCTCGAGCGGTTCGTTTCCCGGGTCCCACACCATCACCACACCCCGCCAGCATACGCGGGCGACCAATCATCTGGCTGGAATTCGTCATGAATTCCGAGGCGCATGCCGAGAATTCGAAGTTTTTCGACCTCACCGGATGGAAGCGCGTGGCGGGGTGCCCCGGCCGCGTCGCGTGGTCCCCGCCGGCCGTGGACGTACGGCGCCCGAAGGCCGAGGAGCGAGGTCCTGCCGCGGACTGCCGAAGAGGGGCGTTTCCCGCCCTGACGAGCGGATACGAACCCAGCGGATATGGAACCCCGGGGGCGAGGCACGTGGCTGCGAAGGACGCGGGTCGTGACGGGCTCGGGCGGCCCGGCGCGGGCGACCGCCGAACGGATTGCAGCTCAGCTCTTGCCGTAGACCGGCACCACGGCGCCGCGCGAGACCGCGTTGCCCGGCGAGGCCAGCCAGAGGATGGTGGCGGCGACCTCCTCCACTTTCGGCCACCGATCGAAGTCCGCGTCCGGCATGTCGGCCCGGTTTCGGGGCGTGTCCATGATCGAGGGCGCGATGGCGTTGACCCAGATGCCCTCGGGCGCCAGCTCCTCGGACAGCGACTGGGTCAGCGACACCACCACCGACTTCGACGCGGCGTACGCCGCCAGCCCGCCGGTCGGCACCAGCGCCGGCTTGGCGGCCACGTTGACGATCCGCCCGCCGCCGCCTTCACGCATGCGCCGCGCGGCCTCGCGGCAGGCGAGAAAGCACGTCACGGCGTTCATGTTCATCAGCTTCAAGAAGTCGTCGAGCGTGGTCTCGGTGATCGGCTTCATCGCGAACCCGCCGGCGAGGTGGATCGACGCCCAGAGCGAAGGCAGCTCGCCGTAGTAGCGCGTGGCCGTCCCCTCCACCGTCAGATCGAGCCCCGCTCGCACCTTCACCCGCTCGTGATCCCGATAGGGGAAGCGGTCGAGCTCCTTCGGCGCGAAGACCGGGATGTGGCAGGTCGCGCCGCGCTCCAGCAACGCGCCCACCACCGCGCCCCCGAGCGCCCCCGTGCCCCCGCTGACCACCACGTGTCGATTCTCGAAGTCGTTCATGGCTCGCGAATCTACACCCTCGGCGGGCGCTCGCGCTCGCGCCGTTTTTTTGACGGCGCCCTCGCCGGCAGGGCATGGGTGTCCTCGGACGGCGCTTCGATAAGAGCTTCACGAGGCGCGTTCGGAGACGCCCGTGCGAACACGCGCCGGGTCACGTGCATCGGAGCGCAGCGCGCGCTCCGCGGAGGGTGAGGAACGTGCTCGATCCGAAGTCGACCTGTTCGGTCTGTCACAAGGCGTTCCAGGTTCGGTTCCGCTATCAAATGCGTGAAGAGAGCGGTCAGTTCGTCTACTTCTGCTCGCAGCAATGCCATCAGGCGTCGCTGGAGAAGGGCGAAGGGCCGAGCTGTTCGGTCTGCGGCCGGGACTTCGAGCTGGAGTTCCCGTTCCAGGCGGAGGTCGGCGATGGCGCGCCGCGCTACTTCTGCACCGCCGCCTGCAAGAGCGCCGCGAAGGCGGGTGTGTTCCGGCTCGGCAAGGCGGGAGGACGCGCCGCCGAGGGCCCCCGCCGCATCGCCGTCTTCAACCACAAAGGCGGCACCGGCAAGACCACCACCGCCGTCAATCTCGCCGCCGGCTTGGCCGAGCGGGGCATGCGCGTCTTGCTCGTCGACGCCGACGGACAGGGCAACGTGGGCGCCTCGCTCGGCATCGCGGGCGAGCGGACGCTCTACCACGTGCTGGTGACCGGCACCCCGGCCGACGAGGCGGCCATCCCGGTCCGCGCCAACCTCGACGTCCTGACCAGCAACGAGCTCCTGGCGGCGGCCGAGCTCTACCTGGCCGAGCGCCAGAGCCGCCACCGCATCATGCGTGAGCGCCTCGGTGACCGCGTCAGCGGTTACGACGTCGTCGTCCTCGACTGCGCGCCCGCGCTCTCGCTGATGAACCAGAACGCGCTCGTCTATGCCGACAGCGTGCTGGTGCCCGTCTCCTGCGACTACCTCTCGCTGGTCGGCGTCCGCCAGGTCCTGAGGACGCTGAAGAACGTGCGCACCCTGCTCAAGCACCAGGTGCACATGCTCGGCGTGCTGCCGACCTTCTTCGACGTCCGCAACAAGATCGCGCGCGAAGCGGTGGCCGCGCTGACCGAGCACTTCGGCGAGCGCTGCCTGCCGCCGATCCGCGTCAACACCAAGCTGCGCGAGGCGCCGAGCGCCAAGCAGACCATCTTCGAGTACGCGCCCGACAGCCACGGCGCGCTCGACTATCTCGCGCTCGTGGAGCGCATCGTGAGGCTGCGCGGCGCGGATCTTCCCGCGCTCGGCGGGGCGATGGCGGGGAGCGACCCGACCGTGGCACGGGCCGTCTGAGCTCGGAGCGGGATACAGGTCGGAAGGGAGAGACGATGAGCAACGAGAGAGCCCACGGCGTGCGGGACCTCTTCGACGGCGAGGAAGTCCGCGAGGTCCTGAGCGAGACCTTCTACCAGGAGCCGGCGAAGCGCACCCGCGCGCCGCGCCGCCGCCCGAAGCAGATCAAGCCCGACCACTACGAAGTGATCTGCATCTCGCTCTACAAGGAAGACCTCGCGCGGCTCGACGAGAAGGTGAAGCAGCTCAAAGCGAGCGGTCACCGCAAGATGAGCCGGAGCGCGCTCATCCGCTTCGCGCTCGACACGGTCGATCTCGACGCGCTCCCGCGCTCCTACTGATTCGGTTGGGGCAGCGCAGTCCTCGATGCCCGCTCGCGGCGCTCAGCCGCCGATGCTGACGGGCAACGAGGCGCACGCGGGCGGTGTCTCGCGCAGCACCGCGTCGGTCATCCCGGCGTTGTACTGCGCGATGTATGCGTCGAGCTCGGCCTGTGTGATGCAGGGCTGGAGCTCGCCAACGTGAGCACGTGCCGTGCCATGACGAGGGTGACGTCGTAGGGGCCGAGCCAGCCTGCGAGGACGGGGCGTCGACGCTCACTCCCCCGTGAATCTCGCTCACACGCCGAGCGGTCTCCCGTCGTCTCTTGGACGGTGGCGCCACCGCGACATCGCTCTCGCGTGCCGGAGCGGGGGGCCCTCCGCCGTCAGTAGACGTAGGGGATGATCCGGTGTGGGACGCGCCGGCAGTATTCGTCCCAGTCGTCGCCGTACTTCTCCTTGCAGAGCGCGTGATCGCGCCGCTCGCGGTTGAGGAGAAGGGGCGCGAAGTAGATGAAGTAGAAGTAGGGCACGACGCTGCCGAAGCCCGAGGCCAAGCACCACGAGAGCGCCATCATCAGGTCGCCGAGGTAGTTGGTGTGCCGGGCCAGGCCCCACCAGCCCGACACCAGCAGGGCAGTGCCCCGCTTGGTGTTCAGCACCTTCGGCGGGCGCCCCCACACCGGCTTGCTCGGATCGCGGCGGAAGCGCTGCTTCTGCAGGTTCGAGTCGCGGAACATCAGGTAGCCCGCGAAGTTCAGGACCAGGATCCCGCCGATCGCCCAGCCCGGCAGCTCCACCTCGGACGAGAGCAGGTACTGCTGCTGGAGCGTGAAGTTGAAGGGCATCCAGACGAGGAACGCGTGGGTCAGCATGAACCCGTAGTTCTCGTAGATGATGTCCAGCATCGAGAGCAGGTTCGACTCGAAGACGAAGAAGTCGGTGATGTAGAAGAGCTGGCAGAGGCTGACCACCATCATCGCGCTCGAGAGCGAGCCCGTCCGCTCGATCTCCGCCGCGGGGATGATCACCGCCAGCGCGCCCCACGTGCCCATCCCGATGTGCGACTCGAAGAAGAACTTGAGATCGAAGAGCCCGAAACGCGGGTTGAGCACCGTGCCCATGTAGAAGTCGTAGACGACGTTCCCGCTCGAGCGCTCCAGCGCCCCGCGCCGCCGGCCCCACACGTAGAGCCACACGGCCAGCGCCACCGCCGCCAGCGTGGAGACGGTCAGCAGCGGCCCGAGCTGCGCCAGCACGGCCGAGGCCGAGATCACGTGCGTCGCCAAGAGGCCGATCAGGATCGCGATCGACAGCACGAACGCCGCCAGCCCGTTGAGCTCGTAGGAGAGCCGCTCGCCGTTCGGCAGCAGCGCGCCCTGCACGACCTTGCCCGGCGCCACGAGCTGCAAGATCACCTGCAGGCCGAGCCAGCCGCCCAGCATCGCGGTCGCCTGCCAGGTCGGCGCCGGGAACATCGCCGAGAGCTCCGCCAGCGACGTCGGCACGAAGAGCGATCCGTCGTGCTGGCTGACGCAGGACCAGAGATAGAACGACACCACCGGCATCATCAGCGTCAGCGCGAAAGCTCCGATCGGGCCTCCGAAGTGATCGGCGGGGACGCGCTCGGCGCCGTGGGCAGTGCGGCTCTCGCTCATGGGCGGGCGAGCTTAGCCAGCACGCCGCGGGGTTGCCATCGCTCGCCGCCGCGGGCGCTGCCGGGACGCGTGGAGAGTCGTGGAGCTCCGTCGGCGCCGCTCCGCTCGATGGCGGTGGCGGTCGTCGTCGCGGTCGCTCAGCCGCGTTCTCCGTGTGGGCTCGGAGCTGCCGCGGATGTGTGGGCGGCGGAGCGCGCGGCTTGCTTACTCGCCGTGGACGGGGGCGGCCTCGCGGGGGTCGCCGATCTCGCCGCGGAACATCGCGTAGAGGTCGGGCGCCTGCACGGCGACCCAGGCGGCGGCTTCCTCGAACTCGTGCACCAGCGCGTCGCTGATGGTCGAGCCGCCGTCGAGCATGCGCTTGCAGGCCGCGTGGAGCTGCACGTACGTGTCGAGGCGCTCGTCGAACTCCGGCCGCTCCAGCCGCTTGATCATGTGGCGGCCGAACTTCGCGTAGCTGCCGGGCGCCTTGTCGCCGAGCGCGGCCGTGAAGCGGTCGTTGTATTTCTCGAATGCGGTCGGGTAGTCGATCTGCACAACACGCCTCGTCGCTGCCTGGCTGTCCGTTCGAGTTGCGATCGAGCATCGCGATCGCGGGCCGAGGAGCGATTGCTCCCGCATGTACGAGGAGGGAAGGGCGGAGGGATACGGCGTCCCGCCCGAAACCCGAGGAGCGAGCGCCCCCCACGGACTGCTAGCAGACTTTACCAAAGTGGCACGGCCGAGGGGGCGCGCTCGTCGACCACCCGGCCGCCGAGCACCACCGTCGTCGCGGACAGGCCTCCGATGGCATACGCCAGCGCCCGCGGATCTTCCTCGTCGAAGATGGCCAGGTCGGCTCGCATCCCCGCCGCGATCCGGCCCGCGTCCTCGAGCCCGGCCGCCCGAGCCGCTTCCACCGTCACGCCGAGCACGGCCTCCTCCAGCGTCATCCCCGCATCGCGCACCGCCAGCGCCGCGCAGAGCAGGAGATCCACCGTCGGGCTCGTCCCCGGATTGCAGTCGGTCCCCACCGCCATCCGCACGCCGTGGGCGCGCATCCGTTCCGCGTCCGGCGCCGTCTGCCGCAGCGTTCGCCAGGCGCCGGGCAGCAGCACGGCCACCACGCCCGCCTTCGCCATCGCGTCGAGCCCCGCGTCCGACACGCTCTCGAGATGATCGCAGCTCAGCCCGCCGAGCTCGGCCACCAGCTCCGCGCCCCCCAGATCCGCGAACTGCCCCACGTGGGCCCGCACCGCGAGCCCGGCACCCTTCGCCGCCTCCAGAATGCGCGTCGCCTCCGCCCGCGTGAACGCCCCCTCGTCGAGGTACACGTCGCACGCATCGGCCAGCCCGCGCTCGGCCGCGATCGGCACCATCGCCGTCGCCACCTCCTCCACGTAGTCGGCGCGCTCGTTCGCCCGCTCGGGCGGCACCGCGTGGGCGCCGAGCAGCGTCGTCGTCACGTTGAGGATCCCTTCCTCACCGAGCCGCCTCGCCACCGCCAAGTGCCGGAGCTCGTGCTCCACGCTCAGCCCGTAGCCGCTCTTCACCTCGGCGCTGGTCACCCCGTGTGCCCGCAGCCCGAGCGCCCGCGCCGACGCCAACCGGAAGAGCTCCTCGTCGCTCGCCTCGCGGCTCCAGCGCACGGTCGCCTTGATCCCGCCGCCGCCAGCGGCGATCGCGCGGTACTCCTCGCCGGCCATCCGCCGCGCGAACTCGTCCACCCGGCTGCCCGCGAACACCAAGTGCGTGTGCGGATCCACCAGCCCCGGCATCACGATGCGCCCGCCCGCGTCGATCGTGCGCTTGGCCCGCGCGATGCCGAGCTCCCGCTCGGGCCCGACCCACGCGATGCGGTCGCCCTCGATGGCCACCGCCCCCTCGTCGATGACCCCGAGCCTCTCCTTGGCCCTTGCGCCCTCCGGCCCGTCGCAGGTCACCACCCGCGCGTTCGTCACCACCAGATCGAAGCTCATCGCTCCTCCAGCGAAGGCACGTGTACCCCGCGCTCCTTCGCCGTCTCGATGGCCAGCTCGTAGCCCGCGTCCGCGTGGCGGATGACGCCCATCCCCGGATCGCTCGTCAGCACCCGCTCCAGCCGCTTGGCCGCCGCGTCCGTTCCGTCGGCCACGATCACCATCCCGGCGTGGATCGAGTAACCGATCCCGACCCCGCCCCCGTGGTGCACGCTCACCCAGGTCGCGCCGGAAGCGCAATTGATCAGCGCATTGAGGATGGGCCAATCCGCGATCGCGTCCGAGCCGTCGCGCATCCCTTCCGTCTCGCGGTAGGGGCTGGCCACCGAGCCGCAGTCCAGATGGTCGCGCCCGATCACGATGGGCGCCTTCACCTTGCCGCGACTTCACCAGCTCGTTGAACGCGAGCCCGACCCGCGCCCGCTCGCCGTAGCCGAGCCAGCAGATGCGGGACGGCAGCCCCTGGAACTCCACCCGCTCGCCGGCCATGTCGATCCAGCGGTGCAGGTGCGCGTCGTCGGGCACCACCTCCTTGACGGCCCGTCCGTGACCGCGATGTCCTCCGGATCCCCGCTCAGCGCCACCCAGCGGAAAGGCCCTTTCCCCTCGCAGAAGAGCGGCCGCACATAGGCCGGCACGAACCCGGGAATGTCGAACGCGTCCTCGACCCCGGCGATCTTCGCCTGCTCGCGGATGTTGTTCCCGTAGTCGCAGGCGAACGCCCCGCGGCGGACCATCTCCAGCATCGCGCGGACCTCGGCCGCCATCCCCTCGCGGGCGCGGCGCACGTAGCCCTTCGGATCCCGCTCGCGCAGCTCCGCCGCCGCCTCCAGCGACAGATCCGACGGCACGTAGCCGACCAGCGGATCGTGAGCGGACGTCTGCTCCGTCACGAAGTCGGGCGTCACCCCGCGCCGTACCAGCTCCGGATAGACCTGCGCCGCGTTGGCGACCAGCGCCACGCTGAGCGCCTCCTTCTTCTCGCAGGCCTCGGTGATCCAGGAGAGCGCCTCGTCGAGATCCTCCGTCATCCGGTCCACGTAGCGCGTCTCGACCCGCCGCTTCGCGCGGGCCGGATCCACCTCGACCCCGAGACAGCAAGCCGCCGTTCATCGTGGCCGCGAGCGGCTGCGCCCCGCCCATCCCGCCGAGCCCGGCGGTGAGGATCCAGCGCCCCTTCCAGTCGCCGCCGAAGTGCTTCTCCCCGGCCGCGCCGAACGTCTCGTAGGTCCCCTGCAGGATCCCCTGCGTCCCGATGTAGATCCACGAGCCAGCCGTCATCTGCCCGTACATCGTCAGCCCCTCGGCCTCGAGGCGCGCGGAACTCGTCCCAGTTCGCCCACGCGCGGCACCAGCAGCGAGTTGGCGATGAGCACCCGCGGCGCGTCCGCGTGCGTGCGGAACCTCCCGACCGCGCGCCCGGACTGCACCAGCAGCGTCTCGTCGTCCTCCGAGCTCGCGCAGCTCGCGCACGATCCGATCGAAGTCGGGCCACGAGCGCGCCGCCTTCCCGGTCCCGCCGTACACCACCAAATCCTCCGGCCGCTCGGCCACCTCCGGGTCGAGGTTGTTCATGAGCATCCGGAGCGGCGCTTCCTGAAGCCACCCCTTGCACGAGAGCTCGGTCCCGCGCGGTGCGCGCACCACGCGCCCCTGTTTCGTGCTGGTCATCGCTGCCTCCTCCTCGATGGGGCCGACACCGTAGCGAGCAGGCCGAGCGGGGTCGAGCCCCACCGCGAGTGCGTGAAGGCGGCGAGCGGCGTCAGCTCGACGCGTCAGCGCTCGCCACGAGAGAGCGAGGAACGAGCGTGGGGCGCGGCGAGAGTCGAGTCGAAGGCGCAGTCACCCGGCCGCCTCAGCCGCAGAAGCCGCTGGCGCGACAATCCTGAACGAGGTCCAAGCACAGGTAGCCGGAAGCCGACGGATCGCACTGTTCCGCGCAACGCTGCGTACCGTCGGTCGACATCTCGCACGACCACGTGCGGCCGCCGAGCTGCGGGCACGCGGCCTCGGGCCCACAGTGTCGGCGCCCGCAGATCGAGCTGCTCGAACTGTAAGCAATGCAGTTCGTGCACGTGTCCGTTGCGGCCCCCCGAGCAGTCCGAGCCGAGCTCCTGGTTGCACACGCCGGGGGTCGAAGTGTCCCCGTCGGTGCTGCAGTTCTGCGTCGCGCAATCCGAGTCGACGAGACAGGCCTCGCCCGTCGCACGCGGCGCCCCACATGTGCTCGTGTCGTGGTAGCAAGCGCCGGACGTGCACTCGATGGCCATCGTGCAGGCCGTACCGTCCGGCTGCCCGACCTCGCATCCCGTCCCCTCCATGCGGTGCCGCCGCCGAAAGGCTCGCAGCCGCAGACCGAGCACGCGCTCGCCGCGTCCTGCGTCGAGCAGGCGACGAACGCTCCCCCCACGCAGATCTCCTCGCTCGCCCCGCTGCCTTGCGTTCGACCGTCGGTGCAGGTGCGCCCACAGAGCCCCGAGCTGCCGCAGACGAAGCTCGTCGGGCACGAGTCCCCCGAGCATTCCCGGGTACAGAATCGGTCCGGGTCGGGCGCGCAAATCCCCGTCTCACATTCCGCGTCGTCGACGCAGGCGCCCCCGAAGGCCGTGGGCGGCGGGCCCGCGCACCCCGCGAGACACCCCATCACCAACAAACCCATACTGCTCTTCATCACCATCTCCTCTCGGCCCCGGTTCGAGAGGGCACTGTCTGCTCGGAGCTAGATGTCCGAGGCGGAAGTCGCGACCGGTATGGCCGAGCAATCGGCGTCGAGATTGGGGGCGCGCCCCCGCAGGAAGTGCAAGGCACTTTCGAGGAGGCTCGCCCCCGAGATTGGCGTCGAGGGCCGGCCAGAACGTGTTGCGACTTCCGCGGAGGACAGTCTAGTGCATCGTCAAGCAAGTATGTGGCTCATCCGTCGGTATCGATGAACATCCTCGCAATGCCAGTCGACTGTAGGCTGTCAACACACGTTGACATGTCGGCGGATATGTCGCTCGCCAGCCAGCGATCGGGCACCGGTGCAAGGGACGGAAAGGCGACGGCGGGCTCCGGTTCATCCGGATGCCCGCCGTCGTGCGTGAGCTGCTTGTGCGGCCCTGGTGGGGGGCGCGAGCGGCGCTGCCGTGCGCTCAGGTGGTCGACGCCTGCGACGGCTCCATGTCCAGGAGCGGTTCCGCCAGGACCCAGAGGTCTCCGTTCTGGTCGGGACGGAGGCGGCCTGCGAGGGCGTGAACCTCCAGAACGCGAACCTCCTCATCGACTACGACCTGCCCTGGAACCCGAACCGCATCGAGCAGCGCTTCGGCCGGAATCCATCGCATCGGGCAGACCGAGGTCTGCGTCATGTGGAACTTGGTCTCGATGGGGACCCGCGAGGGCCACGTCTACCACCGCCTCTTCGAGAGGCTGGAGGCCGAGCGGCAGGCTCTGGGCGGGCGGGTCTTCGACGTCCTCGGAAGTCGACAAGGCGTTGAGCGCTGTCCATTCCCGGCTGACGAAGGAGATCCACCGGCTGACGAACCGCGCGATCGCGCTGGACGCGCAGGTCCAGAAGCGACGGCAACCCGCCATGCAGCCGCTCGAGGCGCGCCGTGACGCGGAAGAGCTCGAGGCGCGGCTCGACCTGCGCGCCAAGACCTGCGCGCCAAGACCTGCGCGCCAAGACCTGCGCGCCAAGACCTGCGCGCCAAGACCTGCGCGCCAAGACCTGCGCGCCAAGACCTGCGCGCCAAGACCTGCGCGCCAAGACCTGCGCGCCAAGACCTGCGCGCCAAGACCTGCGCGCCAAGACCTGCGCGCCAAGACCTGCGCACCAAGACCTGCGCACCAAGACCTGCGCACCACGGAGCTCGAAGCGCGCCGGCACCGCGCGAGCAACCCGCCGAGGCTCATGGCGGCTGCGCTGGTTCTGTCCATCGGCATGCTTTGCGCCGCTGGGCTCACGGATGCGTTGGCGACCTCACGGAAGGAGAACGCGGGCACCGGGCCGGGCTCCGAGCCACCGCCCGCGTCGCGGCCCAGGCATCCGGCGGCCTGTCCTGGAGGGCATCTCGGCGAACGAGCGCTTCAGGGACTGGTTGCGGAGCGAGCGGCTCGCACCTTCACGGTGAGCGGTCGGGGCACCAGTGATGACCGGGGACGATTGAAATCTCGTACTCACCGCACTTACCGTGCGTCGCCTGGGGGGGGTAGTGCTCGAATACGCCGAGGCCCTCGGTGACCACGACGAAGTACTCCCCAGTCTCGTATACGGTCAGCATTGCGCGGCTGTGCCCGCTTCCGTCTCCACAGCCTCCGTTCCCGCCCACGGTGCGGTCCCATGCTTCGACCCATGCCTCCTCGGTGTCCGCGGCGGGGACCCGGAATGCGCGCTCGAGGGCGAAGTCGCACTGGTCTCTCCTGGACCACGGGGACACCGGCGCGAGCTCGAGCGTGTAGTCCCCCGCGTCGAGCCGTACCCGGTGCAGTCCGACCGGGACGACCCGCTGCCGAATGCACCCGGCGTGGCAGGACTCGCGGCTGTCGGGCTCCGCCGCTGGCATGCGCTGCGGCCCCACGGCGTGGCGAGCGGTCTCTCCGACTCGGAGCAGAGGAACCTCGTCTATTGGACCCTGGTTCGTGACCGGACCCGCGCTCCCGGCGGCGGGTGGCGCCGCTGGCGGTTCCACCGTGCCGGTCTGCGCGCGCTCGGTGCCCGCGCCGCCGCACCCGGCGAGAGCGAGACCGAGGGCGAGCGCTGCGTACGATGCGCCCTTCATTCGCACTCGCCACATCCGGCTCGCTCGCGCCGCATTCCGAAGAGCGTAGCAAGCTCGCGCCCGCTGTCCTCGCGCAGGACGGATGGGCCACCCGCTCACGCCTGCCGATCCGTGATATCGACCCCCAGGAATCCGCATGACCATCAAGGCACCGAAGAAGCTGATCGAGGTGGCGTTGCCGCTCGATGCCATCAACGCGGCGTCGGCGCGGGAGAAGTCAATCCGTCATGGGCACCCGAGCACGCTGCACCTCTGGTGGGCGCCCCGGCGGTGCTCTTCGTCCGGCTCGTGAACGACCCGCCCTCCCATGATCCCTTCGCCCGGGGAGGCTCCACTATTGACGCCCACCGCCCACCGGCAGGTCGTCGCGTGCGTTCGCACGGGCCCATGGGTCACGGTGCGCCGCGGGCGAGTAGGCGCGCGGTGTTGTCGAGCTGGCCGGGGTCGGTGCGCTCGCCGTGGCCGGCGATGACGTAGCGGGGGGCCAGCGCTTGCAGGCGCGCGACGGCGCGCGGGTAGCTCTCGGAATTGGCGTCGCCGAGGTTGCCGAGGTCGTCGCCGCTCTTCACGAGGCAGCCGCCGAAGAGCACGCCCGACTCGGGGAAGAAGGTGACGATGTTGTCCGGTGCGTGCGCGGCGCCGGGGTAGATCACGCGGACCTGCGTGCCGCCGACGGTGCGCTCGAAGCCCGCTGCCTCGTCGAACGTGACGTCGGGCGCGCCGAGCACGAGGTCGTCGGGGCTCACGTCGAGCAACGCGGCGACCTGCTCGCGCATGCCCGGGCCGCGCGCTGCGAGCAGCTCGGCGGTGTGCGTGGACGCGACGACCGGCACCTCGGCCTCGCGCAAGGCGGCGATGCCGCCGGCGGCATCGAGATGGAAGTGGCTGATGGTCGCGAGCGCCGGAGGTCGACCGAAGCGCGATCGGATCCACGCCAGCAGCGCGCGGGTGGCCTCGGGCGTCCAGGGCGTGTCGGCGAGGATCGGAGAGCCGTCCCGGGTCAGGTAGAGGAGCGAGGTGGCCGGGATGCGCGCGTCGTGGACGATGAGCCAGGCCGGCGTGTCGGCCACGGGGATCGCGCGCAGCGCGGGCCCGATCGAGAGCGCGGCCGGCCGCGCTTCGCTGCGCACGGTGGGACCGCCGCAGGCGAGCGCGGCGCAGAGGAAGGGAAGGGCCGTGAGCAGGGTGCGGCGTCGCATGCGGGCGACGGAACCGCCACCCGCCCCCGGGGCATTCCCGAGCCGGTGTTCCAGCCCGCGGAGAGGAGGGTGCGGCGTCGCATGCGGGTGACGGAACCGCGATTCGCGGCACGGGCATTGCCGAGCCGGTGTTCCTGCCCGCGGAGACGCTACGACCTCGGGGGTGCGCACGGCCACGACCGGCGTCGTCCGCTCCGTCGCCCGCGGCGGGCTCGGGCAGCTCGCCGCGCAGCTCCGCGGCGTGACGGCGGACATCTTCTTCGCCGGGCCCATCTACTGGCGTGGGCGGCGAGCACGCCGGAGTAGCGGATCAATCAGGAAGCGGGCCGGTGGGACCAGCGCGCACGGCCGCGCGGTGCAGTCGAGCGATTGGACGCGCGCGGACGGAAAGGCGACGGCGGGCTCCGGTCCATCCGGATGCCCGCCGTCTTGCGTGTGCGGCGCATGGTGGTGGCCGCGAGGCGCTCACGTGGTCGACGCGTCCGACGTCTTCCGGGACGCCCTCCCTCTGAGGAGGATGTCCTTGTTGAACATGGCCATCTTGGTGGCGTTGCCGTCGAAGGCGCTCTTCCCGGCCCGGTTCATGTCCTCGATCATCTCGAGGAGGCGGCCCTTCTTCTCGTAGACGCTCTGGGTGTCGCCGGGCAGGGCGGCGATGGCCGCCTCCTGCGTGGCGTCGGCGTTGTCGAGCCCGCTCTTCACGGTGTCGAGGAGGGTCGAGGGCTTGGTCCCGGCGAAGAACTTCTTCAGGCCGTCGTCCATCTTGACCACCGCCGGCCGGATGTCGCCGAGGTAGCGCGAGAGCTTGGGCGTGGAGCGCCCGAGAGTGTGTCCCGCCTCGAAGGAGCTCGCGCTCACGCCCTCCACGGGCGAGTCGCGAAGGGCACGGGGAAGCGCGTTTCGCAGCTTGCGGATGAACGCCTTGACGCGGTCGACCGCGAGGTGCTCCGCGCTGGTGAGCCCGAGCGCCGCTTCGTGCGCGTCGCTGCTTCCGCCGCCCCGGTGTCGAGCTCGTCGGTGAGGCTATTCATCGCGCTCGTGTCGTCGGCCGACCAACCGTTGGCGGTCAGCGGGTCGGCGTCCGCGTGGCCGAGCTCCACGTGCGCGCGGGCCTCTTGAATGAGCGCGTCGATCGGCTCGCCTCTCCCCTTGTTCACTAAACGCATGTCCGGCATGCCTACCCTCCCAGGTTGAGGGTCGACCCTATCGGTTCGACGAGCGATTTCAACCGGTCGTGGGATCGGTGGCTTCGGGATTGCCTGCGCGGGCATCGGGAGACGAGCAGGGGGCGCGAGAGGTCGCCTCGTCTGCGTCCGCGCGAGAAATCGGCCACGGCGGGCGAGGGGCGACATTTGAATGCGTACCGGATCAGTTCGATCAACGGCGTCGCGTCAATCGAGGTGACGGCCACGGCCGACCTCATGCGGTGCTCGGCCAGCCTGCGTGCAGTGCTCGGCCAGCCTGCGTGCAGTGCTCGGCCAGCCTGCGTGCAGTGCTCGGCCACCCTGCGTGCAGTGCTCGGCCAGCCTGCGTGCAGTGCTCGGCCAGCCTGCGTGCAGTGCTCGGCCAGCCTGCGTGCAGTGCTCGGCCACCCTGCGTGCAGTGTTCGGCCACCCGCGTGCAGTGCTCGGCCAGCCTGCGTGCAGTGCTCGGCCACCCTGCGTGTAGTGCTCGGCCACCCTGCGTGTAGTGCTCGGCCACCCTGCGTGTAGTGCTCGGCCACCCTGCGTGCAGTGCTCGGCCACCCTGCGTGTAGTGCTCGGCCGGCATGCGTGCAGTGCTCCTCCACCGTGCGTGCAGTGCTCCTCCACCGTGCGTGCAGTGCTCGGCGCGGGCGCTGCTCGGGTGGCGCGCCCGCGCCGGCGGGGTGGCGACCGGTCGCTACTGGAGGCGCGGCAGGCAGGCCCCGTAGGTCGAGCAGTCGACGGTGTTGGCACACGAGAGGAAGCTCTGGCGCTGGGGCGGCGTGGCGCTCTCACAGAGGGCGCTGCACGCGTCCGATGACGAGACGCAGTCGAAGAACGCGTAGTCGTCGCAGGTCTGGAAGCAGTCTGCGAGACCGAGATTGCCGCAGTCCCCGGGACAGCCCGCGTAGGTCTCGCCCGTGTTGCAGCTTCCGTCGCCGCAGGTCGGTCCGCTGGCGCAGTCGGCGGGGCAGCTGGCCGAGGTCTCGCCCGCGTCGCAGGATCCGTCGCCGCAGGTCGGTCCGCTGGCACAGTCGGCGGGGCAGCTGTTCCGGGTCTCGTCCGCGTCGATGATCCGTCGTGCATGTCGGTCCGCTGTGCAGTCGGCGCGGCTGCTGGTCGAGGTCTCGCCCGCGTCGCAGGATCCGTCGCCGCAGGTCGGTCCGCTGGCGCAGTCGGCGGGGCAGCTGGTCGGGGTCTCGCCCGCGTCGCAGGATCCGTCGCCGCAGGTCGGTCCGCTGGCGCAGTCGGCGGGGCAGCTCGTGGCGTCCTCGCCCGTGCCGCACGTCCCGTCGCCGCAACTGGGGCACGGCTCGCACGCCCCGACCGCCTGGCCGGCCGCGCGGATGCACTGCTCATCGGCAGCGCAGTCGTCGTCGGCCGTGCACCCCGCCGTACAGGTCAGCATCTCCATGTCGCAGTACTGGCCCGCCGGGCAGGTCCCGCCGACCGTGACCGGGCACGCGGTCTCTCCGGTGCGTCCGGCTCGTCCGCACGCCGGCGCCGAGCCCCCGCCGTCGGCGGTGGGCGATCCTCCATCCGCTGGGAGCGCGGAGCCGCCGCAGGCGGCGAGGGCGACCGAGAGCGCGAGAGACAACGTGATGCGGTTCATGACACCTCCAGATTTCTGCGGCCCAACCTACGGAGCGACGGGCGCGCGGCCATCTCGGCGCGATGTCCGTTGATGTCCGCTTTGCTGGTTTGCACCCGCCGCAGTAGTCCTTCGCCGCATGACGCTCCCGCTCGCGCTGCGCGTACCGAACGCGCCGCCCGTGCTCGTCGGCCGAGACGAGGAGGAGGCGCGGGTCACGCGCTCCCTCGGCATCCGCCCCGCCGCGGTGATCCAGGGGCCCGCCGGCTACGGGAAGACGGCGCTCGCGCTGACGGTGGCGCACGCGCGCTCCGAGCGGGCGCTCTTCGTGAGCCTCGAGGCGGCCACGCCCATCTCTACGACTCGGTCCTGCGCGCCCTCGCGCGCGCCGGAGGGCACCCCACCAAGGACGCGCTGGTGGGGCTGCGCGAGCCCGACGAGAAGCTCGCGCGCGCCATCGACCTCGCCGACGCGGCGGGCGCCCTCGTGCTCGTCGACGACTTGCACGAGGTGGGTCGGGAGGCCGCGGAGCACCTGGTGCGGGGCGTGCTGGCTCACGCGCGGCGGGCGAGGTGGCTGTTCA
The DNA here is from genome assembly GCA_963832725.1 of uncultured Pseudomonadota bacterium. Lineage (GTDB taxonomy): Bacteria > Myxococcota_A > Polyangia > Polyangiales > Sandaracinaceae > JAEZBP01. Next base: position 112,475 of record CAWHVG010000001.1, on the reverse strand, counting down.
CGAGCCGCCTCCGCCTGTCCGGGCTGGAGCTGGGCGCCGCGGTGGACCTGGGCCCCCTCGGGCCGAGCGCCATCGGCAAGCTCGCGGCGCTCTGGGCGCCGGACATCGGCCCCGAGGACCGGGCTCGCGCGGCGCGCAACGCCGACGGATTGCCGTGGCGTCTCGCGCAGGCGCTGCGCGGCGAAGGGGGAGGGCCCGCGCTGCCCGCCGAGCTGGCGCGGGCGTGTCGCCAGCTCGCGCATCTGGTGCGACCGGTCCCGCGCGCCGCGCTCCCCCTCGACGCCGAGACGATTGAGGTGCTCCTCGCGCGTGCGCTCCTCACGCAAGGGGACCGGCTGATCCTGCACGACGTGGCTCGCGATGCGCACGCGGGAGCGCTCGCGGTCGGCTCCGAGGAGGTGGGCCGGCTGGTCGCGTCTCTCGAGCGAGCGCCGGAGGCGGCCCTGGAGGCGATCCGCTTGCGGCTGCTGCGGGAGGAGCGCGCCGCCGTCCACGAGGTGCTGCACGCACACGGCGAGGTCTGCTCGAGGACGGCTATGCGCCCGAGCTCGCCATGCTCCTGCCGGTCGGCGCGCCGGCGCCGCTCACCGGTTGGGCCCTTCGCGTGGCCGCCGAGAGGGGCGATCCGGCGGAGCTCGCCCGTGCCACGGCGCCAGGGGACGACGCGGACCTCGCCACCCAGGCCGCCTGGCTGGAGGTCCGCCACGCGCTGGAGCAGCACGACGAAACCCCGGCCATCGCCGAGGCGCTCGCCGCGCGCGCTCGGGAGGCCGGGAGGACGAGCGGGCGTGCCGCGCCCTGCTGATCGGCGCCTCCGCCTCGATGATGCTGGGCGATGGCGCGGCGGCGGTCGAGACGCTCGACCACGCGGTGCCGCGACGCGAGCGCAGGCGCTTCACGTGCGCGCCGTCCGGGCGATGCTGGCGGCGCTCGGTGGCGACCGTCCCACGGCGGAGTCGCTGGCCACGACGCTCGAGGGCGAGATCCCCTCGATGCGCGGGCACGATCGCGGGCGCTGACCTACAACCTCGCCATCGTCTGCCGTATCTGCTCAAGGCCCGAACGAAGCGGCGCGGCTCTTCGAGCAGATCTTCCGGACGACGAGCTCGCGACGGCGGCGCTGCTCGGTCGTCGGGCGCTCGAGATGGATGCGCACGTCTCGGTGCTGTCCTGGAACCTCGCGCGGGCACGCCGTCTGCTGGCGCGGCTCGGTCGGTTCGTGCCCCCGGGCTCGCCCGTGCAGGCGCGCAACGTACTGATCCGTGCCCACGCCGACCTGCTGGAGGGGCACCGCCTGGACGAGGCCAGCTCGGAGGTCGCGCCGAGCTCGCGACCTCGCCTCGCCTACGGGGGGGCGAGGAATCTCGCGTTCGCCGCCCAGCTCGCCGCGCAGCTCGCCTGGCGCCAGGACCTGGAGCCGCCTCCGCTGGACGAGGGGCACGGTGTGTCGGCGAGCGTGGCCGGGCGTGGCACGCGCTCGCGCGGGTGTGCCACTCCGGCGAGGCCGAGCTGCCGGACGGAACCTCCTCCGAGGATCGCGCGGAGGTCGAAGCGCTCTACGCAGCGGCCCGTGCGCTGCTCTGCGACGGGAACCCCGAGCCGGCGCGGGCGCTCTCGCCGCCCATCGCGAGCAAGCGGCGAAGCCGAATCCGCCTCCTGGTGTCGGCCTGGGCCGCCGAGCTACGCATCGCGGCGGGCGGCCCCTTCGAGCTCGAGCCCTCGGTCGAGCTGGCGCAGGAGATCGGCGCGCGGGAGGTCGGGGACTCACTCCGACTCCTGCGGGCGGTCGAAGAGACCGACGTCCCGGCCGTCGTGTCCATGGCGCGCGCTGGCGTCCCGCTCGCGCAACAGCTCATCCGCCGCGGTCACGTCGGCTCCCTGCGGGCGGCGCTCCTGTCTCGGCTCCGGGCCGAGCTCGGGTGGCCTGCCGCCCTCGGTGCGCCGGATGGGAACGCCGGCCCGCTCGAACCTGCGCGTGGTCGTCGTCGACGCGCGGCGCGGCCTCTTCTTGGCGCCCGGGGGCGTCACCAGGTTCCGCCTAGAGCTCGGTCCCCCTGGAGCTGCTGCGCGTCCTGGCTCAGCACCCCGACGGGGCGAGCAAGGAGACGCTCACGCTGCGAGCGTGGAGGGTGGACGAATACCACCCGCTGCGGCACGACAACCGCCTCCGCGTGGCCGTCCGCAAGCTGCGCCGCCGCGTCGAGCCCCTCCTCGACCGCCCGCTCCTCGACACGCTCCAAGACGGCTACGCGCTGACCGTGCCCCTGGTCTGGCTCGGCTGAAGGTCTGGAGACGAACCTCCCGTCGCCCCGCGGCCGATCCGGACCCATCCCGCCGCGTTGTCCCGGGTTGCCGTGCAATCGCCCGCGCTTCGTCCTGCTCGACGAGGTGGCCGCACCCGCGAAGCCGGAACGCGAGCACCAGCTCGGGCCATGCGAGAGGCGCGCGCTGCGGCTCTGGCGACCCACTCCTACGTCAGGAGTGCCCCAAAAAGGGGCGCTCGCTCTCCGCGCAGTGGCTCGGCCGAGACGCCCTTCCGAGCGCGAGGTCGACACCTCCATGTGCGGCTGCCACCTTGGCGGGCATGCGGGGAAGCTGGTCCATCGCGCTCGTTCTCTTGACGGCCTGCGGGGCGGCCCAGCCGGGGGCTCGGCAGGGGGCGGCGTCGGCGCGACACGATTCGACGGCGTCCCCGAGCCGGCACCGGCAGGGCGGGTTCGTGATCTACCGCTACGAGGGCACGTACTCGCCCGAGCCGGTGATCCTGGAGGAGACGGTGACCGCGGTCGACGGGCTGCGCTTGGCCATCGACGTGACGGCCACGCGCGGCGGGCAGCAGCGCCGCTGGATCCAGGTCGTCACGGACACGGAGGAGAACCGCGAGAACAACGCGGTCGACGAGCTCATCGAGGTGGTGGACGGCGAGCGTCACGCGCTCGACGCCCACGACGGCCGCGAGCTGGTGCGGCTCTACGGCTGGACGCTGCCGCCCTGTGGTGCGTTCGAGGAGGCGCCGGAGCCCGAGGCGCGCGACATCACGGTGGGCAGCGAGACCTACGCCTGCCGATGCGTGCGCGCCCGGACCACCTGCGAGGGGAGCCCGGCCACGGCGGTGATCTGCGAGTGCCCCGACTTCGTGTGGGGCCATGCCTACGGCGAGGTTCGGCTCGACGGCAGCGAGGGCGAGCCGCTCTGGAGCCTGCGCGCGATGGAGAGCGGTCGGAGGTAGGCGGCGAGCGGCGCCGCCGGCGAGTGGGTCGACACCCGCCTGCCCATCGAGAGCGAGCGGCGTCGCGAACGGGTTCCGCTCGGATGAGCCGCCCCGTGCTCACGCCGTGCAGGCCCGGAGCTCGGCTCGCCGTCCGCGCGGCTCGCGCCGAGTGTGGCGCCCTGAACGACGCAGGAGGGGCACGGCGCCGCGCTCGGAGCCTCGCGTCCGAAAGGCGGGGCGCGGTGCGTTCGTTGCAGCGCATTGCCGATGAGGGAGCGCGCCGCGTCCGCGCTTCGCTGGCTGCTCGGTGGCTCGTGCGGGCTTCTCCGCTTCCGCGTCTCGCGCGGGCTCAGGCGATGGGCGCCTGGATCGCGCTCCTCGTTGACCGTGCTCGGTTATGAGTTGCGCTTCCGCGGGGATCCGATGGATGAACGATGGGCTCGACGGACGCGGGAAAGGCGTTCGTTCTGGTGGGTGCTGAGCGGTCTCGCGATGACGGTCGGCATGATTGTGATCGTCGAGGTGCTGACCCAGCGCTCGCTCCCGGTCGTCAATCTCGGCGTCATCCTCCTCGCGCCGGCCGTGTACACGGTGCTGGTGGGCGGGACCCGATGGGGCCTGCTCAGCATGGTCATCGCCCTCGCGTACTACGGCTACCACTATGCCTCGCTGGGCGGTCCGGTCACCGGCCTCTCGATGAAGCAGACCGAGCGCTTCGTCGCCACGGGGCTGGTGGCCCCGGTGATCGTCCTCTCGCTCGGCGTGCTGCGCGCGCGGCTCGAAGAGGTGCTCGTTCGCGAGCGCGCCTTGCGCCTGCGCTCCGAGGGCGAGCGGCAGCGCCTGAGCACGCTCCTGGCGAGGATCACCGACGGGTTCATCTCCATCGATCGCGAGTGGCGCTACACGTTCGTCAACGCGCGCGCCGAGCAGCTGCTGGGCAAGCGCGCGATGCAGCTCGTGGGCAAGACCATCTGGGACGCGTTTCCGGATCTGCGCGGCTCCGAGCTGGAGACGGAGTACCGCCGCGCGATGCGCGAGCAGGTCCCGGTGCGCTTCGAGTTCGAGTATCCGCCTCTCGCGACCTGGTTCGAGATCCGCGCCTATCCCTCGGGCGACGGGCTCTCGCTCTTCCTCGGCGACGTGACCGCCGAGCGAGGGGCTCGCGAGGCGCTGGCCACCCGCTTGCGGCAGCAGGCGGCGGTGGCCGCGCTCGGCGAGGAGGCGCTGCGCGCGCGCGGTCTGCAGCCGCTCTTGGACGCCGCCGTGCGGCGCGTCGCCGAGGGGCTCGACGTGGAGTTCGTGAAGGTCCTCGAGCTCAGGCCGAGTAGCGGCGCGCTGCTCCTGCGGGTCGGCATCGGCTGGCGGGAGGGGCTGGTCGGCCACGCGCTCGTCGACGCGGGCGAGGGGTCGCAAGCGGGCTACACGCTGAAGGTCGAGGCGCCCGTCGTGGCGGACGATTCTGGCGGCGGAGACCCGCTTCACCGGGTCGAGCCTCCTGACGGAGCACGGGGTCACGAGCGGGATCAGCGTGGTCATCCACGGCGCGGGCGACGTGCCCTACGGGGTGCTCGGCGCGCACACGCGGGAGCGGCGCTCGTTCAGCGGGGACGACGCGAACTTCATGCAGAGTGTCGCCAACGTCTTGGCCGACGCCATCGAGCGCGGGCGGGTCGGTGAGAAGCTGCGTGAGAGGGAGGCGATGTTCCGCCAGATCGCCGAGAACATCGGCGCGGTCCTGTTCATGACCAATGCGGGCGAGGAGCGGGTCTACTACGTGAATCCCGCCTACGCGAAGGTGTGGTGCCGCAGCGTGGAGAGCCTCTACCGCGCGCCCCTGTCGTGGCTGGACGCCGTGCACGACGAGGACCGGCCACGAGCACGGGCGGCGCTCGCGCGCATGGCCACCAGCGGGCACTTCGACGAGGAGTTCCGCATCGTCTGCCCGGACGGGTCCATCCGCTGGGTCCACGACCGTGTCTTCCCCGTTCCGGACCACTACGGGGTCGATCGCGTGGTGGGCATCGCCGAAGACGTCACCGCCATCAAGCTGGCCGAGGAGCGCGCGCGGGCGTTGTTGATTGAGCAAGCCGCCCGCACCGCCGCCGAGGCCGGGGTGCGAGCCCGCGAGCAGATCCTGGCCTTCGTCTCCCACGACCTGCGCAACCCGCTGAGCGCGGTCGCGCTCGGAGCGGAGCTCGTGCGCTCGCGAGCCGACGATCCGATTGCGGTGCGCGGGGTCGAGACCATCGATTGGGCGGTGCAGCGCATGCAGCGGCTCATCGAAGACCTCCTCGTCGCCGCCAAGATGGACGCGGGGGGCTTCGCGGTGGCGACGGCGCCGTCGGAGCTCGGCCCGATCCTGCGCGAGGTGGAGGCGACGCACGCGTCGGAGGCGCGGCGACGGCAGCTCGTCCTCGAGGTGGACGCGCCGGCGGTCCTCCCGCGGGTCTGCGTCGACCGCGATCGGGTCGTCCAGGCGCTCTCGAACCTGGTGGGCAACGCGATGAAGTTCACGTCCGAGGAAGGTCGAATCACGATCCGAGCGCGGGCACTTTCCGGCGAGGTGGTCGTCCGCGTCGAGGACACCGGACGCGGCATCGCGGAAGCGGATCTGCCTCGTTTGTTCGATCGCTTCTGGCAATCGGAGAAGGCGGATGACCGAGGCGCCGGGCTGGGGCTGGCCATCACCAAGGGCATCGTGGAGGCCCATCACGGGCGGATTCTGGGTGATGAGCCGGCCGGACGCGGGGAGCACGTTCTCGTTCACCCTCCCGACCGCGGATCGCGCCGAAGCGAGCTCCTGCGATGCGCTCGCCTCCGAGCGGCGCTGACCACCGCGGGCTCGTCACATGAGGTAGAAGCCGTCGGACGGGAGCGGCTCGGGGACGGGCTTCTCGTCGAGGAGCTGGAGCAGGTTGATTCTCGATCGTCCGCGCGATGGCCGTGACGGCCGTGTCGGTGGGCCGGTTCGAGAAGGGATCCTGCATTTCGACCGCCGCGTTCTTCAGGAGGAACAAGGGGCCGCCGATGATGATGGTGACCGTGATGCCCCAGAGGCCCTCCACCTCCGCCAAGGAGAGCGAGAGGACCACGACGAAGACGTAGATGAACATGTGCAGGAATTCCCGGTACGTCCGGGGAAAGACCGTGCTCTTGATGCGCTCCGCTTTGCCCATGGAGTCGGTGAGGCGAGAGAGCGTGGCGTCGATGGCGACGCGCTGGTAGTCGGTCAGTCGTCCATCCTCGGCGAGGACGGAAAGGTCCCGCGCCTGCTGCTGGAGGAGCGCCAAGGGCGGGTTCGCGTGTCGGGCGGTCTCGGCGACGTCGTCGTCCGAGAGGTGGCCGGCGGCGCCCACACGCCAGTCGAGCCCGCGCAGCTTCTGGCCCAGGGCGTAGCACCAGGCGATCTGCCTGTGGCCCATCCTGCGCTCCGTCTCGCCGCTCTCCGCGAAGCTCAGGAGCTGGCGCACCAGCGTCCGGGAGTCGTTGACGATGGCGCCCCAGATCTTCCGCGCCTCCCACCAGCGGTCGTAGCTCTGGTTGAGCTTGAACGAGAGGAGCAGCGCGATCGCCGTGCCCAGGAACGCGGGGATCCCGGTGGGGATGTCCGGCAGGTAGGGCCGGTCGAAATAGACGAGCCCTTCGCCGACCCCGGCGATGACGAACGTGGCGACCAGGTCTCGCCAGCCGGTGCCGACGATGTAGCGGACGGGGATTCGAGTCTCGAGCAGCATGGAGGAGTCCGAGGGAGAGCTGGGGCCGTGACCGGCAGTCGAAGTGCTCGGTTGTACACGAGGACGGAGCGCTTCCGTCTGCTTTGATGAGATTGAGGGCCAGGCTCGGGGGCGGCACGTCGCCACGTGTGGACCCCTCGTCCACGGACCGGGTCGCGCCGCGCGTCGCGAGGCGGCGCGGCACGGGGGATGCGCTCTCCTCGATGCGGAGGGAACGATGCGGACGCTTTCACCGCGAGAGCACGAGGACTTGCAGCACGCGCAGGAGGCCGGACGGCCCGTCGCGGTGTTCGTGCACGGGCTCTGGCTGCTGCCGTCGAGCTGGGATTGCTGGCGCCGGCTCTTCGAGGACGCGGGCTACGCCACGCTGGCGCCGGGCTGGCCCGACGATCCGGAGACGGTGGAGCAGGCGAGGGCGCGGCCGGAGCTCCTCGCCAACAAGCGCGTGCAGGAGATCACCGATCACTTCGCGGACATCATCGGCGAGCTGCCCGCGCCGCCCGCCCTCGTCGGGCACTCGTTCGGCGGGCTGATCGCCCAGAAGCTCGCCGGGATGGGGCTCGCGGCGGTCACCGTGGCGATCGATCCCGCGCCCTTTCGCGGCGTGCTCCCGCTGCCGTTCTCGGCGTTGCGCGCGGCGTTCCCGGTGCTCGGCAATCCGGCCAACTTCGGCCGCGCGGTCGAGCTCACGTTCCCGCAGTTTCGCTACGCGTTCGCCAACGCGGTGGGGGAGGACGAGGCCAAGGATTCTCTACGAGCGATTCCACGTGCCGGGCGCGGGCCGGCCGCTCTTCCAAGCCGCGACGGCCAACCTGGACCCGCAGACGGACGCGCGCGTCGACGTCGAGAACCCCGAGCGCGGCCCGCTCCTCATCATCTCCGGCGACGACGATCACACGGTGCCGTGGGCCATCGCGAACGCGTCCTTCAAGCGCCAGACGCGGAACCCCGGCGTGACCGAGATTCAGAAGATCGAGGGGCGCGGGCACTCGCTGGTCTTCGACGGCGGCTGGCGGGAGGTCGCGGACGTGGCGCTCGACTTCGTCCGCCGGCACGGCCCGGCGAGCCGCCGGGCGCCGCGCGAGGACGAGACCTTTCAACCGGAGCCGAGGGCATGAGCACGTTCACGAACCGAGACGGAGTCGATCTCCTTCTACAAGGACTGGGGGACGGGGCAGCCGGTCGTCTTCTCGCACGGGTGGCCGCTGACGGCCGACGCGTGGGACGCGCAGATGCTCTTTCTCGGCGAGCAGGGCTACCGGGTCATCGCGCACGATCGGAGGGGCCACGGTCGCTCGGCGCAGACCTGGACCGGAAACGACATGGACACCTACGCCGACGACCTCGCCGAGCTGATTGAGGCGTTGGACCTGAACGACATCGTGCTGGTGGGTCACTCGACCGGCGGCGGCGAGGTGGCGCGCTACATCGGCCTGCACGGCAGCGCGCGGGTGTCGAAGCTGGTGCTCATCTCGGCGGTGCCACCGCTGATGTTGAAGACGCCAGCCAACCCGAAGGGCACGCCGATGGAGGTCTTCGACGACATCCGCGTCCGGACCCGCGACAACCGCGCGCAGTACTTCCGCGACCTGGCGCTGCCTTTCTACGGCTTCAACCGCGAAGGCGCGGAGGTGTCGCCGGGCATCGTCGAGTGGTTCTGGTGGCAAGGCATGCAGGCGAGCATCAAGGGCGCGTACGACTGCATCGCGGAGTTCTCGGAGACGGACTTCACGGAGGACCTGCGCCGGATTGACGTGCCGACGCTGATCGTGCACGGCGACGACGATCAGATCGTGCCCATCGACGCGTCGGCGCGCCGGACGGCGGAGCTGGTGAAGGACGCCAAGCTGCTGGTCTACCCGGGCGCGCCGCACGGGCTGGCCACGACCCACGCCGTCGCGCTGAACACGGATCTTCTGGGCTTCCTGGAGTCCAAGCGCGTGACGCCGGCGCGGGAGCAGGCCGCGCATCCGGGCTGAGGGCCTGTCGACGAATCTCCCGTCGCCCCACTGCCGATCCGGCCCCATCCGCGGCGCTCGTCGCCGTGCGATCGCGGCGACTCGTCACGCCGCCTCTGCGCCTCGGTCCGATTCGATGGCGGGGCTCGGTCCGATTCGTCGACAGCCCTGGAGGCGGGCGGGGCTGCGCGATCTCATCACGGGGCTCTCTCACGGGGCTGCGTGCCGTCTGCGATTCCCGGGCCCACACTGGTCGGGCCATGACCACGAGGTTCATCGCTCGGGCGCTCGCCGGTGCGCTCTTCGCGTGCGCCGGGCTCGCCTCGGTGGCGTCCGCGCAGGACGGAACGGAGACGCCGGGCGAGGCCGTGCCGCCGCCATCGGGCGACGCGGAGCCGGAGCAGCCGGAAGCGCCTCCGCCGCCGCCGGACCTGGAGCAGGAGTCGCTCCTCGAGGCGCAGGTGGAGGAGGAGCTCGAGCGCGAACGGGAGGAAGAAGGCGGCGACGAAACGGAGGAGCGCCAGGCGCTGCCCATCCTGCCTTCGGTCGGCGGGCGTCCGCCGCGCGCGGCGGAGCACGATCCCGCCGCGAACCGGCCCCAGCAGGGCTCGGGCCGGCTTCCCAACGACACGCCCTTCCTGATCCCCGGCGATCTCCGCAACCAGCAGAACATCGGCAGCCCCCTCCCGGGGCAGGAGCCGGAGAGTGCGCCGCCTTACTTGCTGGCGGTCTCGGGCGGGGTCACGCACTGGCTGGCCCCGGGGACGGCGACGGGGCTGAACTTCGCGCGCATCGAGGAGCGCTTCGAGGCGCGGCTCCCGGAGCTCGGCGGCTTCCTCTTCGGTGCCGGCGCCGCGCAGATCTTCAACTTCAACTCGCAGATCGCGATGGAGGTCGGCCCGCGGGTCGGCTGGGGCGCGTACTTCTGCGACGAACGCGACGTGAAGTGCGAGGGGGCCGTCCACATCCAGCCGGGCATCGCGTTCGGCTTCCTCGGTGTGCAGTTCGATCTCCACGCGGACCTGGACGTCCGGCTGCTCCTCTGGCGGGTGCTCCAGGTGGGCATCACCGGCGGCTACTCGTTCATCGGCGGCGGGAACTTCCTCAACCTGACCGGCATGGTCGGGGTGATGTTCTGAGCGCGCTCGCGGCGTCCCGCGACATCGGTAGGGCGGCGCAGGCCAGCGGTCGGAAGCCTCACCGGAGGGTCGGGGTGATGTTCCGAGCGCCGTCGCGGTGTCCGGCGAGATAGGGAGGCGCAGGCGAGCGGTCGGTTGCAGCGGTCGGCTCCGGCGGGGGTTGGGCGCGCGCTCGAGGTTGGAGTGGCGCGCGAGTCGTGCGCTCGACGGGCTGCCGCCGTGACGGCCGCCCTTTCCCGCGTCGGGGCGACGCGAAAGGGGCGTGAATCCAGCGCGGGGCGAGGCCGTCTGCGCTCGGCGGGGCGGGCGTGGCGCATGTGGGTTCAGGTGCGTAGACTCGGCCCGCCCGGTCGCGGTTCTGTCGCTCGGCGCCCCGCGCCGGCGGCCATTTCGGAGGCTCTCGATGCGTCTCGTCACGTCTTCTCTGCTCGCCCGTGTGCTCGCCAGCTTGGGGCTCGCCAGCTTGGGGCTCGCCAGCTTGGGGCTCGCCAGCTTGGCGCTCGCCAGCTTGGCGCTCTCGCTCGCTTCGACCGCGGCGGCTCAGGTGCACCGGCCGCTGCCCGTGGTGCAGCGGCTCGAGCCGAGCTCCGGTCCGCCCGGCACCGAGGTGAGCATGGTCGGCCGGCATTTCGATCCGCGGCAGACGGTGTGGCTCGGCGAGACGGAGCTCGAGATCACCGGCCGGATGCCCAGCCGGTGGTCGGTCCGCATCCCCAACGGGGCGGCGAGCGGGAACATCGAGATCCGAACCGACCGCGGCAATGTGCGCGGCCCGCGCTTCCGGGTCAGCCGGAGCGGCCCGACGCCGGTCATCAACGCCATCTCGCCGAGCGCGGGGCCGCCGGGCAGCGAGGTGGAGATCCGCGGCGACAACTTCTCGCCCCGCCTGACGGACAATCAGGTGTACCTGGGCGCGCAGCCGGTGGTCGTCCGCAGCGCCACGCCCACCACGCTGACCGTGATCGTGCCCGGCGAGCCGACGGAGGCGCACTTCCGGGTCGAGGTCAGCGGGGCGGGCTCGGTGGAGAGCGAAGAGACCTTCACGCCGGAGGTGGGCACGGCCATCGCGAGCTTCGAGCCGGCGCTCGGCCCGCCCGGCAGCCGGGTGACTCTCCGCGGCACCGGCTTCTCGCGCGCCGCGGCACGCAACCGCGTCTACGTCGGCGAGCGGCGGGCGCGGGTCCGCCGGGCCAGCGAGACGGAGCTCGAGGTGGAGATCCCGCGGCGCGCCGAGCGAGGCCGCTTCCTGGTCGACGTGCGCGGCGGCGGCCGGGCCTACAGCGGGACCGAGTTCGACGTCCGCTATCCGCCGGCCATCGCCGGCATGGAGCCCTCGTCCGGCGCGCCGGGCACGCGCGTGACGCTGACCGGCGAGCACTTCGGCACCGACGTGCGGCAGGTGACCGCGGTCATCGGGGAGACCGCGCTGCCGGTCCGCGACATCGCCGAGGATCGGCTGGTGGTGGAGATCCCACAGGGCGCGGCCAGCGGCCCGATCGATGTGACGGCGGCCACCCTGGGCCCGGCGCACACGCGCCAGCCCTTCACCGTGCTGGTGCCGGTGTCCATCGCCTCGTTCGAGCCGCGGAGCGGCGGCGCGGGCCAGCTCGTGACCATCCAGGGCGCGGGCTTCGCGGCGGAGCCGGCCGGCAACACGGTCACGATCTCCGGTCACGCGCTCGAAGTCGTGCAAGCGGCGGCCGACTCGCTCTCGGTCCGCATCCCGGACGGACTCGCCAGCGGCCCGCTGAGCGTGGCGGTCGCGAACGCCGGTGAGGCGCGCACCACGCAGCCCTTCGTCGTCACCCGCGCGCCGAGCGTGGCCAGCTTCGAGCCCGCCTCGGGCCCGCCGGGCACGGTCGTGACCCTCCACGGCCAGAACTTCGGCACCCGGCAGGGTCTCATCGACGTGCGCCTCGGCGTGCTGCGCGCCGAGCTCCGGCGGGCCAGCGAGACCGAGCTCCAGGTGGTGGTGCCCGAGGGCGCGCACACCGCCCGCTTCCGCGTGCTGGTGCGCCTGCAGGGGGCGGCCGACTCCAACGAAGAGTTCACCGTGACCACGGCCGGCGCCACGCCGCCCGCCGAGGAAGAGCGGCACGAAGAGCCGCGCCGCCGCCGGCATCACTGAACGACAGGCCCCAACGAGCCATCGGCGCCACGCCCGCAGCGAGCGAGCAGTGGTCGGCGGCCGCTCCGGGCGAACGATTCGTCGTTCAACCGTTCGTCGCATGGCGCTGGGGGCGGGGCCCTTCGAAGGAGGGGGCGATCCACCCCGACCCGCCGGACGAGCATGCGCGGCAGCTCCGGCAGCCTGCGGAGCGGGCGAGACACCGTGACCTGCCTCGCTTTCCCCGGACGTCCGCGTCGCTATACTGCGCGGCTCCATCGTGGAGGAAGCCGTGATCGAGGAGCGAATGCGCACTGCTGGGTTGACGTTCGACGACGTCTTGTTGGTCCCGGGCTACTCGGAGTTCCTTCCCGCCGACGCCGACGTGCGGACGCGCCTCACCCGCGAGCTCACGCTCAACATCCCCATCCTCTCGAGCGCGATGGACACGGTGACCGAGTGGCGCGCGGCGGTCACGATGGCCCGCGAGGGCGGGCTCGGCATCGTGCACAAGAACTTCACGCCCGAGGAGCAGGGGCGCGAGGTGCTCAAGGTCAAGCGCGCCGAGAGCGGCATGATCCTCGACCCGGTCACGGTCGGGCCCAAGCAGAGGCTCGTCGAGGCCATCGAGCTGATGCGCCGGCACGACATCTCGGGCCTCCCGGTGGTGGAGGGAGATCGTCCGGTCGGGATCCTGACCAGCCGTGACATTCGCTTCGAGGTCAACCGGGACCAGCCGGTCGAGCAGCTGATGACCGCGCGATCTCGTGACCGTGCCCCCCGGCGTGAGCCAGGAGCGGGCCCGCGAGCTCCTGCACGAGCACCGCATCGAGAAGCTCCTCGTGGTGGGCGATTGGGGCGAGCTGGTCGGCCTCATCACCATCAAGGACATCCTGCAGGCCGAGCGCTTTCCGAACGCCATCAAGGACACGCTGGGCCGCCTGCGGGTCGGCGCGGCCATCGGCGTCGGGCCCGACCGTGTGGAGCGGACGGCGGCGCTGGTCGCGGCGGGCGTGGACGTGCTGGTGATCGACACCGCGCACGGTCACAGCAAGGGCGTCATCGACGCCGTCCGTGCGACCAAGCAGAAGTACCCGGACGTGCAGCTCGTGGCCGGCAACGTGGCCACGGCGGAGGCCACCGAGGCGCTGGTCGACGCGGGCGCCGACGCGGTGAAGGTCGGCATCGGCCCGGGCTCCATCTGCACCACCCGCATCGTCGCGGGCGTCGGCGTGCCGCAGGTCACGGCCATCGCCGAGTGCGCCCGGGTCGCCTCGGCGCGGGACGTGCCGATCATCGCCGACGGCGGCATCAAGTTCTCGGGCGACGTGGTGAAGGCGATCGCCGTCGGGCGCCGAGGTGGTGATGATCGGCAGCCTCTTCGCGGGCACCGACGAGAGCCCCGGCCAGCTCGTGCTCTACCAAGGCCGCACGTACAAGAGCTACCGCGGGCATGGGCTCGCTCGGCGCGATGCGGCAGGGCAGCAAGGACCGCTACGGCCAGGCCGAGGTCAACGAGGTCGGCAAGCTGGTGCCGGAAGGCATCGAGGGCCGCGTTCCCTATCGCGGGCCGCTCTCCAGCGTCGTCTACCAGATGGTCGGCGGCCTGCGCGCCGGCATGGGCTACACCGGCTGCCGCACCATCGGCGAGCTGCGCACCAAGGCCCAGTTCCTCCGACAGCGCCCGCAGGGTCTGCGCGAGAGCCACGTGCACGACGTCGTCGTCACGGAAGAGGCCCCCAACTACCGCGTCTGAGCGCCCGTCGAGCGCGCTCAGCGCAGCAGGTGGCGGGCGATCAGGATCCGCTGGATGTCGCTCGCACCTTCGTAGATGCGAAGGCTGCGCACGTCCTCGTAGAGCCGCGCGACGGGGCTGTCCTGCAGCACGCCACGCCCGCCGTGAAGCTGGACGGCGCGGTCCACCACGCGGAACGCCGCCTCGGTCGCCATCAGCTTGGCCATGCTGCCGGCCGCGGCTTCGGCCTCCCGACCGGCCCCCGCGTCGTGCAGCGAAGCGGCGCGGTACACCAAGAGGCGCGCGCTCTCGAGATTGCAGGCCATGTCGGCCAGCGCCATCTGCACGGCCTGCTGCTCCGCCAGCGGCGCGCCGAACTGCCGGCGGCGCTTCACGTGGGCGACGGACTCGTCGAGCGCGCGCTGCCCGAACCCGAGCGCCGCCGCGCCGACGGTGGTGCGGAAGCGGTGCAGCGTGCCGAGCGCCGCCGCCATCCCGTCGCCTTCTTCGCCGAGACGCTGCGCGCCGCTGACGCGGACGCCCTCGAAGAAGACCTCGCCGATCGGATGGCCGCCGAGCACCTTTTGAGGCCGCGTCTCCACGCCCTCGGCGTCGGCCGGCACCACGAACGCGCTCAGCCTCCGCTTGGCGCCCTTCGGCGCCGTGGCCGCGAAGACGGTGTAGAGGTTCGCGACGCCGGCGTTGGAGATGAAGACCTTGTGCCCGTCGAGGACGTAGCCGCCGCCTTCTTCGCGCGCGGTCGTCGTGATGCCGCTCAGATTGGAGCCCGCCTCGGGCTCGGTGAGCGCGAACGCGGCCACCGACTCGCCGCGGACCACCGGCGCCAGCCAGCGCTGCCGCTGCGCCTCGTCACCGAAGCGGGTGATGGCGTAGCTGCCGAGGCCCTGCATGGTGAACGCGAGCTCGAGCAGAGGGGACGCGTGGCCGAGCCGCTCGCGCGCCAGGCAGACGGCGCGCCACGAGACCTTCTCGAAGCGGCCTCCATCGGTGAGCAGGTCGAGCAGCCCGCGCTCGCCGAGCAAACGGACCATCTTCGAGAGCGCCGCGCCCGGATTGGGCTCCGCCGCCTCGATGGCCAGCCCCTCTTCGACCAGCGCGTCGGCGCGCGCCCAGCTCGCCTCGATCAGCGTGTCGTCGAGGAAGGCGCGGGCGCTCTCGAACGAGCTCACGCGAACCTCGGCTCGCGCTTCTCCACGAACGCGTCGTAGGCCTCCCGGAAGTCCGGGTGCTGCATGCAGATTGCCTGCGCCTGCGCCTCCGCCTCGATGCCGGTCGTGAAGTCGACGTGGGCCTCGTACTCGACCATGCGCTTGGTCATCGCGTGGGCGAACGCGGGGCCCTTGGCCAACTTGGTGGCGAACGCGTGGGCCTCGTCGCGTAGCTTTTCGCCCTCGACGACGCGGTTGACCAGCCCAATCGCCGCCGCCCGCTCCGCCTCGACGAACTCGCCGGTCAGGAGCAGCTCGCTGGCGCGCCCGAGCCCGATCACCCGTGGCAAGAGCCACGCCGCGCCCATGTCCGCGCCGCTCAACCCGACCTGCGGGAAGAGGTAGGCGATGCGGGTGTCGGGCGCCGCCAGCCGCACGTCGCAGGCCAGCGCGATCACCGCGCCCGCGCCGCAGCAGACCCTGTGCAGCGCGGCCACCACCGGCGGCCGGCAGGTCTTGATCGCGTGGACCAGCGCGCCCGTCATCCGCGTGAACTCGAGCAGGCCCTGCATGTCCCGGTCGAAGAGCTCGCCGATGATGTCGTTCACGTCGCCGCCCGAGCAGAACCCGCGCGGTCCCTCGCCGCGCAGCACCACCGCGCGCACCTCGGGGTGGCCGTCCTTCAGGGCGCGGAACGTGTCCCGCAGCTCGGCGTAGATTTGGAACGTCAGCGCGTTGATGCGCTCGGGGCGGTCGAGGGTGATGGTCGCCACCCCGGCGTCGTCGAGCTCCCAGCGGAAGCTCTCGGGCTCGATCGGCATCGGTTCTCTCCTCGGTTTTTCGGGACGGAGGCTTCAGGGAAGGACGGCGGTGGCTTCGATCTCGACGAGCGCGCCCTCCTCGAGCAGGTCTTGCACCTCCACGAGGGACATCGCGGGGTAGTGCTTGCCCATGCGCTCGCGGTAGGCGGCGCCGACGGCCTTCACGGCGGCGAGATAGAGGCGCTTGTCCGTCACGTACATCGTGATGCGACCGATGTGGCTCGGCTCGCCGCCGGCGGCGGTCACCACCGCCGCCACGTTGTCGAGCGCCTTCGCGAACTGCGCGCCGAAGTTCGTCGACACGATCCGCCCTTCGCGGTCCCAGCCGATCTGACCGGCGACGAAGAGCGTGCGGGTGCCCTCGAGCACCAAGCCGTTGGAGTAGCCGCGCGCAGGCGCGAGCGTCTCGGGGTCGATCACCGTGGCCACGGCGCGACGGTAGAGCACCGATTGACGACGAACCACCCGAAATCGCCAGGTCGTGCGGACGCTCGTCAGGCGCCGCGAGCGCTCGACGGGTGCGGGCGGCGGGCTCGCCGAGCGGAGCGCGTTTTCGACCGAACGGCCGGTGCGGGCGAGGGATGTGCTATCCGTCCCCGCGATGGCGAAGCGCAAGAAAGCCAAGCGCCGTCCGAGCGCATCGAAGGCGCGAGGGCCGCAGCCCGAGGAGCTCGACGAGGAGGACGACTCCGACGAAGAGCCGGAAGCCCAAACGCCGGACGACGAGCCACCGGCCGAGACTGCCGAGCCGGAAGGGACGGGGGAGGACGAGGAGCCGGAGGACGACGAGGAGCCGGCGCCTCGGGTGGCCACCAGGAAGTCGAGGAAGGGCGCGTCGAAGAAGAGCGAGGCCGATCCCGGCGCCGGTCGCTGCCCGCGCCGGCGCCCCCGAGGTCACGCGCGTCAGCGAGAACGGCGGCCTATGGGTGATGGTGGTCGTGTTCGGCCTCATCGGCTTGGCGATCGTCGTGTCCTATCTGCTGGATTGACGCTCGTGGTGATGGTCTCGGGCCGGTGTCGCGCAAACGCGCACGGGTGGCTCGCAGACTTCACGCGGGGTAGCAGCTCGACTGGCCACTTTCGCGCCGTTGGTCCCCACGAAGGGGGTGGCCCGGAAGGTGCTAATCGCGTCGCACGACCACCGGGCACGTGCTCGGTACCCTGAGGCAGCCCGTCGGAAATCCCACGAAACAGAGGGATGGGGGCTGTTGACGCGGTGCGTAATCACGTTCGCGGTGCGTAGGGGTCTACGCGTCGCCTGGATTGCGGAGCCGTCGCAACATGAGCGAGTCAAGGTCGGGTCGAGAGCTCATCGCCGCCAGCAAGCCGTTCCAGCCGGAGAACCGTGCTCGGAGCTGGTTCCACTTCGTGGAGACCTTCGCCGTGACGTTCGCCCTCGCCGCGGCGCTGGCGCTCACCCCGTGGTGGTGGCTGCGCTTGCCGCTGGCGCTCCTCCAGGGGCTGGTGGTCGTCCGGATCTTCATCCTCTACCACGACTTCATGCACAACTCGCTGCTGCGCGGCAGCAAGGTCGCCAAGTGGATCATGTACGTCTACGGCGTCCTGGTCCTCACCCCGCCCAAGGTCTGGCGGCAGACCCACAACTACCACCACGCGCACACGGCGAAGATCGTCGGCTCGCACGTCGGCAGCTACCTCATGGTCACGACTGCCATGTGGGAGAAGATGAGCCGCCGCGAGCGCTTCATGTACAAGCTGATCCGGCACCCGCTCACCATCCTGTTCGGGTACTTCACGCTCTTCCTCTACGGGATGTGCATCAGCTCGTTCCTGCGAAACCCCCGCAAGAACTGGGACTCGGCGGTGGCGGTCGTCGTGAACCTCACGTTCACGGCGGTCCTCTGGTACTTCTTCGGGTTCTCGTTCTTCTTCTTCGTGTACTTCGTGCCGCTCTTCGTGGCCACGGCCACCGGCGGATACCTCTTCTACGCGCAGCACAACTTCCCCGAGATGTACGTACAGCCGCGTGACAAGTGGGAGTACACGCGCGCCGCGGTGGAGTCGTCGAGCTACATGGAGGGCGGGCCGATCATGCGCTGGCTGACCGGCAACATCGGCTTTCACCACGTGCACCACCTGAACCCGGGCATCCCCTTCTACCGCCTTCCCGAGGCGATGGCGGGCATCCCCGAGCTCCAGCACCCGCACAAGACCAGCCTCCGGCCGAAGGACGTCGTGGCCTGCTTCCGTCAGAAGCTCTGGGATCCGGAGCGCGGCGAGATGGTCGGCTACCCCGAGGGCCGCTCCTCGTCCGAGCCCGTCCGGGCCTGATCCCGACCCCATTGGCACTAGAAGCGTGCCACCAGAAGCGGCCCCGCTCGCGCTCTTCGCGAACGGGGCCGTCGTCGTTTCGGCGCGCCAGCCGGTCGGTGTCGTCGGCGCGCAGCTCGAGCCGCCCGGCGACCGGGGCGGTGGTCGTGTCAGTCGGGGTTGTCGGCGCGCAGCTCGAGCCGCGGGCCGACCGCGCCGGGGCCGTCGATGAAGTAGGCCATCGCGCTCCGGCCGATCGCCAGTGTGCCGGCGCCCGCGACGCCCGCTCCCACCAGGCTGCCGGCGCCCGGGATGAACTTCACGAGCTGTCTCGCGCCCCAGCGCAGGCCGATCCCGGCGCCTCCGGTCAGGCCCACCGATGCCAGCCATTCGGATGCGGCGCGCCGGCTCCAGGGGCGCCCGCTGAGGTAGGCGATGCCGGTCACCATCGCGCCTTGGAGCGGCAGGAGCAGAAACACGTCCGCGAAGGGCACGGGCGCCAACCCGACGGTCACCGCCAGCGCCGAGCAACTGTTGACGATGGTGCGGGCCACGCGCCGCCGCGCCTCTCGTCCTACGTCCAACGCCCGGACCGCCTCCATCTTCGCCTGATCCGGCAGCCGCTCGAGGAGCTCCTCGCTCACCCGATCCACGTTCCAGCGGGCCACGCCTTCGTGCGGGCGACCGGCCACGGCCAGGAAGGCCTCGTTCGGTTGACCGAGATCGGCCAGCCGCTTGCGGAGCGCGCCCAGGGCCGCCTCGATGCCGCCGAGCTTCTCGGGCGGGTAGGGCGTCGTCGCCTCCTGCGGCGGGAGCGTGTCCACCTTCGTCAGCAGCACCAGCACGGGGGGCTTGTGCCCGTGGTGGTCGCCGAGGTGCCCGAGCAGGCCCTCCAGCGCGTCGTGCAGCGTCCCCGCAGCGCTCTCCTCCGAGCCGGCCTCGACCACGCCCAGGACCACGTCGGGGACGGTCTCGTCGAACGCGCGGCGGGCCATCTCCACCAGCGCGTCGCGCCCCACCTCGGCCGGCAGCTCCATCCAGTCCAGGCGCCGTCCGTCGGCGTCGATTCGCACCCAGCTCCCGGGCGCGGGCGAGGGCGCGGCGCCGCCCGGCCCGAACGTCACCGCGGACAGGAGCGCGTTGGCGAGCCAGGTTCGCCCGCTCCCGGGCATCCCGACCGCGACGATGCGCGGGGCCCGGCGATTGTAGAGCAGGCGCCGGAGCGCGGTGGCGTCGCGCTTGACCGACGCGACGAAGGGAAGCCGGTCGACGACCTTGATCCAGTCCTCCAGCTCGTCGTCCTGTTCGCCTCTGTGCGGCGATCCGTCGCTCATGGCTTCCCTCCGCGTTGGTGCGGCGCTCGATGGAGACCTGAGGGCGCTTCGGGCGCGCCGCAAGTCCGAAGACTGTACGTCCGGCCCAGCCCTTCCATTTCGGAGCCCCATCCGAGCGTCCTCCCGACAAGTGTGGAGACCCCGGCGCGCCCACGCCAGGGCGGGGCTTTCCGGCGCATCGGGTTCTTGGTACGACCGAACGATGACCGACGACGCCGACTTCGTCCCGCCCGAGTTCCCAGAGCGCTTCAACATGGCCGACTACTTCCTCGATGCGCGGGTGCGCGAGGGGAAGGGCGACCGGGTGGCGGTGAAGGTCGGCGAGCGCCGCTGGACCTACCGCGAGGTCCAGGAGATGGCCGACCGCTGCTCGCACGCGCTGCGTGATCGCGGGATTGACCAGGAGGATCGTGTCCTCATCCTGCTCTTCGACGGCGTCGAGTTCGCGGTGACCTTCTTCGGCCTGCTCAAGGCGGGCGCGGTCTTCTGCATGGGCAACCCGCTCTCGCCCGAAGCGGACCTGGACTACCTGCTCGGCTATACGCGGGCTCGGGCGGTGGTGGCCGACGCCTCGACGCTGGAGCGACTCGAGCCGGCGCTGGCCTCCCATCCTCGCTGCCGCGTGCGCCTGATGGTCGGCGAGGGTACGCCGCCGCCCGGTTGGGAGCGCTTCGACGACGCGCTCTCGGCGGCCTCGGCCGAGACGAAGAACGCCGACACCTCGCGGGACGACGTCGCCGGCTGGCTCTTCACCAGCGGCACCACCGGCAAGCCCAAGGGGGCCGTCCACTTCCACCGCGACTTCCCCTTCAACACCGAGTGCTACGCGAAGGGGGTGCTCGGCCTGAACGAGGACGACGTCTTCGTCAGCGTCTCGCGGCTCTTCTTCGGCTACGCGACCGGGACCAACCTGATGTTCCCCTTCGCGGTGGGCGGCACGGCCGTGCTCTTCCCGGAGAAGCCGACGCCGGCGCGGATGTTCGAACAGATCGCGCGCCACGGCGTGACGGTGCTGACCAACGTGCCGGCGATGATCCGGCATGATGGTGGACGACCCGCGCGCGAACGCGGCCGAACTTTCGTCGCTTCGCATGTGCCTGAGCGCCGGCGAGGCGTTGCCGCCGCAGCTCTACGAGCGCTGGAACGCGCGCTGGGCGGACTGCGAGATCCTGGACGGCATCGGCTCGGCCGAGCTTTTCCACATCTACATCACCAACTACCCGGGCGACGTGAAGCCGGGCTCGCTCGGACGGCTGGTGCCCGGCTACGACGCGAAGGTGGTCGGCGCCGATGGGAACGAGGTCGCCGACGGCGAGATGGGGCGCCTCTGGGTCCGCGGCGACAGCGCGGCGCTCTGCTACTGGCGCGACCGCGCGAAGTCGCGCGAGGCCTTCCACGGCGAGTGGGTGGTGAGCGCGGACCTCTTCCGCAAGGAGGGCGAGTACTTCTTCTACGCCGGCCGCGGCGACGACATCCTGAAGGTGCGCGGGATGTTCGTGAGCCCGCTGGAGATGGAGGACTGCCTGGCCACCCACCCGGCGGTGCGCGAGTGCGCGGTGGTCGGCGTCGACGACGGTGAGGGGCTGACGGTGCCCAAGGCGTTCGTCGTGCTGCGCGAAGGCCACGAGGGCACCGAAACGCTGGCCGGCGCGCTGCAGGAGCACGCCAAGACGAACCTCGCCCGCTACAAGTTCCCGCGGCTGGTCGAGTTCGTCGCCGACCTCCCGCGCAACGACCGCGGCAAGGTCCTCCGCCGCGCGCTCGTCGCGCGCTGAGCGCCGCGTTCCGCGTGATCCAGGGCGGGGCGAAGGACTCCGAGGCTGCAGTTTGGTCGTTCGGTGTGCGGCACCTCGGGCCGGGTTCCTCGCCGGAGGAGCGGGCGCTCCACCGGCCCGTCCGCGGCAGCGCCGAGCCTCGACTGAAGAGCGAGGAGCGAAGGCGACGAGCGGGCGGATGCTGGAGCGACGCCCCCACCTCACGTAGGATCACGCCGTGCGACGACTGCCCATCGAGCTCGCCGAGATGACCTACGAGGAGGCCGCGCGTGTCGCGGAGGCGGGGGCGGTCGCGTTCCTGCCGGCCGGTGCGACCGAGGCGCACGGCCCGCACCTGCCGCTCGCGACGGACGTGATCATCGCCCGCGAGGCCGCCGTCCGCGCCGCCCGCGCGATGCGGGCCGAAGGGCAAGAGGCGGTGGTCCTGCCGCCCTTGGCTTACGCCGTCACGGAGTTCGCGTCGGACTTCGGCGGGACCATCTCCCTCCCGCTCGAGACCGCGACCGCGTTCGCGCGCGACGTGCTGCTCGGCGCGACGCGGGCCGGTTTCGAGGCCGTCGTCGTCTGCAACGCGCACCTCGAGCCCGGCAACCTCCGCGCGCTGAAAGACGCCGTCGGCCAGGCGAACGAGCGAGGCGCGCGGGCGGCGTTCCCCGACATCACGCGCAAGCCGCACGCCCTCGAGCTCGGCGACGAGTTCAAGAGCGGGGCCTGCCACGCCGGCTCCTACGAGACGAGCCTCGTCCTCGCGGCCGATCCCTTCCAGGTCCTCGGCGAGCTGACCGAGCAGCTCGAGCCGAACCCCGCCTCGCTCTCGGTGGCCATCCGCGAAGGGAAGTCGAGCTTCCTCGAAGCCGGCGGTCCGCGCGCCTACTTCGGGAATCCGGCGGCCGCGTCGGTCTCGGAAGGCGAAGAGCGCTACCGCGCGCTCGCGAGCATCTTCGTCGGCGCGGCCCGCGAGCTCTTGGCGTCGAAGCGCTGAGCGTCCTCGACATCCCGCGCCTCGACATCCCGCGCCCTCGACCTCCCGCGCCCCCACGGAAGCGAACGGAGCTCACTCTCGAGTCCGCGGTGGGGTTCGATATCTGTTGGGAATCGGCTGCGGCCGTGGCGTGATGTGAACGCGGTTCACTTTTTCGCTGCCGCGGGGCGGGTACGGACGAGGACCCCAAACGCGCGAATCGCGCGCCGGTCCGCTCCCTTGCGGCCTGGCGCGCGATTCGTGTGAGACGAAAGACGCTCTTCGCTACTCGGCGTCGACGCCTTCGGTGAACGAGGGCAGCGACATGAAGCGTGAGACGTGGTGCTCCTCGTCGCCGTAGAGCGCGTTCAGCGTCCGCATCCGCTTGAAGTAGAGGCTGATGTCGTGCTCGTCGGTGACGCCGATGCCGCCGTGGAGCTGCGTCCCCTGGGCCACGACCGCGAAGCCGCCGTTCGTGAGCTGAGCCTTGGCCGCGCTCACCGCGCGCCGGCGCTGGTCGGCGTCGTCGCCGTCGACGTGCCCATTGGCCAGGATCGACATGCCCTTGGCCAGCTCGACCTGCACGAACATGTCCACTGCCCGATGCTGCAGCGCCTGGAAGACGCCGATCGGTACGCCGAACTGCTTGCGCGTCTTCAGGTACTCCACCGTCATGGCGAGCACGGTAGAGAGCACGCCCACGCCCTCTGCGCAGGCCCCCGCCGCGCCCTTGTCGAGCACGAGCTCGAGCGTGTCCGCCGCGCCCCCCTCGTCGCCGAGGAGCTGCCCCTCGGCGCCGTCGAGCGTCACCAGGCCCGCCCGGCCGCCGTCCATGGTCTTGACGTTCTGGATGCGGAGGCCCTTCGCGTCCTTCGGCACCGCGAAGAGCGAGACGCCGCCCCGCTCGCGCTGCCCGCCACCGGTCCGCGCGCTGACGATCAGGTGGTCGGCCGCCTGCCCGTTCAGCACCCAGACCTTCTCGCCGGAGAGGGCGTAGCCGCCGCCGCTCTTCTCGGCCTTGGTGGTGATGTCGAAGGCGTCGTAGCGCCCCTGCCGCTCGGCCCATGCCAGCGCCAGCGAGGTGTCGCCCTCGATCATCGGGCCGAGCAGCTCCGCCTGCTGCGCGTCGCTCCCGGCGTGCCGGACGGCCATGCCGCCGAGCACGATGGAGGGCACGTAGGGCTCGGGCACCAGCGTGGTGCCGAACTGCTCGAGGAGGATGGCGGCGTCGATCATCGTTCCGCCGAACCCGCCCGCCGCTTCGGGCAGCGGTAGGCCGAGCCAGCCGAGCTCGCCCATCTGCTTCCAGACGGCCTTGTCCCAGCCGGTCTCGTCGTCGCGCAGCTTGCGCATGCGCTCGACCGGAGACTCCTTCCTCACGAACGAGGAGGCCGTCTCCTGGATCATCTTCTGGTCTTCGGTCAGCGAGAAGTCCACGGCGTCCTCCGATCAGGCCTTCCCGAGCTCCGGCAGCCCGAGGATGTACTTGGAGATGATGTTCTTCTGAATCTCGTTGGAGCCGCCGTAGATGGTCGTGGCTCGCGTGTAGTTGAAGGTCGAGGGCACCGACTCCTCGACCGGCGGGACCACGCCGGGCTCGTTGAACCAGCTCAGCGCGTTCTGGCCCATGGCCTCCATCGCCAGCTCCAGCGAGCGCTGCAGGATCTCGGAGCCGCGGAGCTTGAGGATCGAGCTCTCCGGGCCGGGCGCGTGGCCGAGCTGGGCGCCGGCGAGCGCGCGGAGGTTGGTGATCTTCAGCGCCTCGAGCTCGATCTCCAGCCGCGCGATCTTGCCCCGGAACTGCGGGTCCTCGAGCAACGGCTTGCCGTTCCTCTCCGTGCCGGCGGCGATGCGCTTCACCCGGTGGATCGAGCGCGTCGACTGGCCGACGGCCGCGATCAGCGTCCGCTCGTGGCCGAGCAGAGCCTTGGCCATGGTCCAGCCTTCGTTCACGCGGCCGACGACGTTCTCCTTCGGCACCTTCACGTTGTCGAAGAAGGTGTCGCAGAAGGCCGGCGTGTGACCGCTGGTGAGCATCGGCTTCACGGTCACGCCGGGCGTCTTCATGTCGATGAGCAGGAAGCTGATGCCGGCCTGCTTCTTCACGTTCGGGTCGGTGCGGACCAGGCAGAAGATCCAGTCGGCGTACTGCGCGTAGGTCGTCCAGGTCTTCTGGCCGTTGACGAGGAAGTGGTCGCCCTCGTCCTTGGCCTCGGTGCGGAGCGACGCGAGATCGCTGCCCGAGTTGGGCTCCGAGTAGCCCTGGCACCAGACCTCTTCGCCGCTGAGGATCTTCGGCAGGTAGCGCTGCTTCTGCGCGTCGGTGCCGAACTGGATCAAGAGCGGGCCGACCATGCTCAGGCCGAAGGGGCTCAGGCTCGGGGTGCCCGCCTTCTCGAGCTCTTCGGTGAAGATGAAGCGTTGCGCGGCATCCCAACCGGGCCCGCCGGCCTCCTTGGGCCAGTGGGGGGCGATCCAGCCCTTGGCGTAGAGGATGCGGTGCCACTCCATGACGTCCTCCATGGAGAAGCTCGCGTCGACGGCGGCTTTCTCCGCGAGGTGGGGCGGCAGCGCCTCGGGAATCCAAGCGCGGACCTCCTCGCGGAAGGCTTCCTGCTCGGGAGTGAAGGACAGATCCATCGTCTCGCCTCCAGCGCGGGTGAATGGCCGCTCATTCGACGGCGGCGGGTCTCCATAGCACGTAGCCGCCGGGTTTTGCACCGCTGCGCCGCAGGAACGCCGGCGCCCTCAGCGCTTCCCCGCCTCGATTCTCGCGATCCCGAAACGTGAGAAGCGCGCGCCCACCTCGTCGGAGGCCAGCGCGCGCTCGTGAGAGGCCGGGGAGGCTGCTCTTACTTGTTGAGGATGTGAACGGCCTCGCCGAGGGCGTTCTTGAAGCTCTCCATCATCGACTCACCCAGGGTGGGGTGCGGGTGGATGGTGAGGTGGACGTCCTCCGCGAACGCGCACATCTCGATGGCGAGCGCCGCTTCGCTGATCGAGATCGCTCGCCTCCGGCCCGACGATGCCCACGCCCAGCACCTCGTGGGTGTCGGCGTCGATGATGGTCTTGATGAAGCCGTCGGTGTGACGGACGGCCATGGCGCGGCCGCTGGCGCTGAACGGGAACTTGCCGATCTTGATCTCGCGGCCCGTCTTCTTGGCCTCGGTCTCGCTGAGGCCGACGGTGGCGATCTCCGGCTCGGTGAAGATGGCCGCCGGCATGGCGCGCCAGTCGACCGCCGCCTTGTGGCCGGCGATCACCTCGGCGGCGATCTCGCCTTCCTTGGTCGCCTTGTGCGCGAGGTAGGGCGGGCCGATGAGGTCGCCGATGGCGTAGACGCCCTGCACGTTCGTGTCGCATCCGCTCGTTCGACCATGATGTGTCCGCGCTGGTCGGTCTTGACGCCGACCTGCTCGAGGCCGAGGTTCTGGCTGTTCGGCCTGAAGCCGACGGCCATCGAGCACCTTGTCCGCCTCGACCTCGCGGTCTTCTCGTCCTTGTGCGATCGACGCGTGGCCTTGCGCGCCCTTCTTCTCGACCTTCTCGGCCTTGGCCTCGGTCATCACCTTGCCGCCGGTCTTCTTGAGGCGCTCTCGACGACGCGGACCATGTCCGGGATCGACCCCGGTCAGCATCTGCGGGAGCATCTCGACGACGGTCACCTTGCTGCCGAGCTTCTGGTAGACCATCCCGAGCTCCATGCCGATGACGCCGCCGCCGATGAGCACCATGTGCCCTTGACGTTCGCGGAGGCTCACCGCCTCGCGCGCGTGATGATGGTCTTGCCATCGAGCTCGATCCCGGCAAGCTGGATGACCCGCGCGCCGGTGGCGACGATGATGCCCTTGTTCGCCTCGAAGGGTCTCCTTGATCCGTCGCTCCCCGTGCACCTCGACGGTGTGCGGGCCCGACAAGCTTGCCGTGCCCATCACCGTGTCGCCCCTGTTGCTCTTGAGCAGGCCGCCCACGCCGGTGGTGAGCTGCTTGACGATGCTGTTCTTCCAGTCCTGCAGCTTGTCGACGTCGACCGGACGTCACCGACGGGATGCCCATCTCGTTCACGCCGTGGAGCTGCTCGAGAGCCCGGCCGCGGCGATGAGGGCTTTGGACGGAATGCAGCCCCAGTTCAGGCACACGCCGCCGATGTACTCCTTCTCGACGACCAGCGTCTTCACACCGAGCTGGCCGAGCCGGATCCCGGCGATACCCACCAGGGCCGGCGCCGATGACGATCGCTTCGTAGCTCTTGTTTGCCATGGGTGCTCCTCGTTCCCCCCTGGTTGCTCGGATGAGGCGGCGCCCGCTCAATGGCCTCGGGGCGCATGGGCGCCGCCAGCAGCGCGCGCCGCTGTTCGCTCAAATGGTCTGGCTCGCTCCGCGTACACGTCGTCGAAGAGGGTCTCGCGCGCCGGCGGCCCCAGCTCCTCGACCTCGTTGATGGCGGCCGTGATCTCTTGCTCCAGCTCCTCGATGATCCGTGCGCGGACGGTGTCGTCGACGAGCTCGGCGCGCCGCAGGAAGCGCTCGAAGCGTGCGATCGGATCCTTCTTGGCCCACGCCGCGACCTCGTCGTCGCTGCGGTAGCGCGTCGGATCATCGCTCGAGGAGTGCGGACCCATGCGGTAGGTGACGGCACTCGACGAAGGTCGGGCCCCCCGCCGCTGCGCGCCCGGTCGGCCGCTTCCTTCACCGCAGCGTAGACCGCCAGCACGTCGTTGCCATCGACGCGCAGCCCCGGCATCCCGTAGGCCTTGGCCTTCACCGCGATGGTCTTCGACGCGGTCTGCTTCTCGGTCGGTACGCTGATCGACCAGTGGTTGTTCTGGCAGATGAGCACGACCGGCGCCTGCCACCGGCCGGCGAAGGTCATCGCGCCGTGGAAGTCGGGCTGGCTGGTGGCGCCGTCGCCCATGAACCCGACCGTGACCACGTCGTCGCCGCGCCGCTTCGCCGCCCACGCAGCGCCGACCGCCTGCGGGATCTGCGGGCCGATGCAGGAGGACCAGGCGACCTGGTTGACGCTGCGCCCGGACATGTGGCTCGGCATCTGCCGGCCCTTGAGCACGTCGCGCGTCGTTGCCGTAGACCTGCGCCAGCCAGGTGGAGAGCGGGAAGCCGCGCGAGAGCATGATCGCGCTCTCGCGCAGGGCCGGGAAGACCCAGTCGCGCTGCTCCAGCGCGAACGCGGTGGCGACCGGCGTCGCCTCCTGGCCGGTGATCGTGCCGAAGAAGCCGACCTTGCCCTGCCGCTGTTTGCCGAGCATGCGCTCGTCGAGGCGCCGGATGCGCAAGAGCGCCCGGTACATGTCCAGAAGCGTCTCGTTCGCGAGGAACGGGTCCGCATCGGGGTCGGCCGAGCCGTCGTCGCGAATCACGCGTCGCAGGCCCAGCGTGGGATCCTCGCCCAAGGTCTCCATCACGGCGGGCGCATCTTATCCGCCCCACCCGATGGGTCAATGCGCGACGCCGCGCGGAACCCCTGTCGCGCTTCGGGAACACCGTTTCCCGGAGGGTTTTCGTTTCCGGCCGTGGTGTCCAAATCGTGCACGGTTGTAAACGCGCGGGAGTGTACGAACGTGGCGGAGCCGGAGACCCCAGCAGAGGAAGAGACGGTCGCGACGTCGATCGACGAGGTCGAGATTGAGATCGAGGTGGAGCCCGAGCCGAGCGGGCGCGCGGAGCTCTCGCCGATCGCGCGGCTCGGGCGCTACGAGCTGCTCGGCCGGATGGCGGTCGGCGGGATGGCGGAGATCTTCCTCGCCCGCGAGCGGGCCCGCGCCGGCAGCTCGCGCGAGGTGGTCGTGAAGGTGATGCGCCCGCAGCTCGTCGGCGACGCGGAGCACGCCGCGATGTTCGACAACGAGGGTCGCGTCGCGTTGAGGCTGCAGCACCCGAACATCTGCCACGTCTACGAGCTGGGGCTCGAGCACGGGCGTCGCTATCTCGCCATGGAGCATGTCCACGGCGTCACGCTGCGCGAGCTGACCCGGCGCGCCGCCGTTCGGGGCGAGCGGGTGCCCGTCCCGATCTTGGCGCGCGTCGTCGCCCACGTCGCCGAGGCCCTCCACGCCGCGCACGGCGCGACCGACGCCGACGGCCGGCTGCTCGGCATCGTCCACCGCGACGTCAGCCCCCACAACGTGATGGTCGGCTTCGACGGAGTGGTGAAGCTGCTCGACTTCGGCGTGGCGCACGTCCGCTCCGGCACGCCGTTCGCGGAGCGGAGCGGGACCATCGTGGGCAAGTTCGGCTACCTCGCGCCCGAGCAGTGTCTGGGGCGGCCGGTCGACGCGCGCACGGACGTGTTCGCCCTCGGCGTCTGTCTGTGGGAGGGGCTGACCGGCCAGCGTCTGTTCCGCCGCGACACCGACTACGCGGGCCTGCAGGCCATCGTGCACGAGGACGCGCCGGATCCCGCCCAGCTCTGCGTCGAGGTGCCGGAGCGGCTCTCCTCCATCGCGCTCCGAGCGCTCGCACGGGATCCCGCGATGCGCTTCTCCAGCGCGGCCGCGATGCAGGACGCGCTCGAGCAGTACCTCGTGGACCAGCGCGAGCGGGTGGGGACGGCGCGGGTGCGTCGCTACGTCGAGCACCTCTTCGGCGAGCGGGCCTGCGTGCGCCCGGAGCTCGACCGGGACCCGGAGACGGTCGCGTGGATCGGCCCCGAGGACGAGGACGGGTCGCCGCGCGCGATCCTCAGGCCGCTGTGGTTCCCCGTGTTCGGTGCGGCCGCGCTGTTGGCAGGCGCGGTGGCAGGTCTCTACGTGTGGGTGACGCATCGACCCGAGCCTCCGGTCGCGGTCGTCGAAGTGCCTCGGCCCGCGTCGTCCGCGCCGCCGGCCCGTCCGGTGGAGCCGCCACCGCCACCGGTCGTCGTCCCTGCGCTTGCTCCTGTCGAGGCACCGGCGCCGAGCGTCGCAGACGAGCGCCCGGCCCACCGGCAACACGAACGTCCTCGACCGGGAGGTTTCGTGGAGGACCCCGGGTTCTAAGGACCGTCGCCACGCAAAAGGGGGACGAGGATGCGCATCGCTCGCTCGCTCGCGCTGGTCGTCGCGCTGCTGCTCTGCGCGCGGCCCGCGGACGTATCGGCCCAGGAGCTCCAACCGGAGGACGCGACGGACGCGAACGGAACGCCGGACGCGGCGCGCTCCCGGGAGGGGATCGACGAGGCTGCGACCCTGGACGGTCCGCACGGTCCGGCCGTCTCCGATCCCGGGACCGCTCCGGAGGCTCCGTCCAATCCGGCCTCCACCGCCGAGACACGCGGTTCCGGGGACAGCGCCTCGTCCGAGTCCGCCCCCGCCGAGGTCTCGTCGTCGCTCGATGCGGCGCCGCCGGCGTCTGTCCCGGCCGCCCCGAACGACGATGCGACCGACACGTCGTCGGACGCGCTCGGTCCGGGTCCGGCGGCCGAGCGGGCCGCCATGGCGCGCGCGCTCTTCGCGCGGGGGGTGGAGCAGGCAAGGGCCGAGGACTTCGAGCGCGCCGCCAATCTCTTCGCGCGGGCGCAGGCGCTGCGGCCGGCGCCGGGCATCGCCTACAACCTCGCCTCCGCCCTCTCGCGGCTCGGGAGGCTGGTCGAGGCCTCCGAGCAGCTGCAGTGGGTGCTGCACCAGGGCGAGACGAGCGCGCCGATGCGCGAGGCGGCCGAGGCGAGCATCGTCCAGCTCGCGCCGCGGCTCGCGTACCTGCGCGTCGTCCTCGTCGGGCCCGCAGAAGGGGTGCGCCTGCTCTACGACGGGCACCCGCTGGCGCTCGCCGTGCTCGGCGAAGCGGTGCCCGTCGACCCCGGCGCCCACCACCTGGCGGCCGTTCACGGTGATCTGCCCGTCGCCAGCCGGGAGCTCGAGCTCGCGGAGGGGGATCGGCGCGAGGTCTCGCTGGCCATTCCCGACCAGAACGCGTCGCCCGCGCTGGTGACCGTGTTCCCGGAGGGGCGGCCCGCAGCGGCGCCGCCCGAGCGCTCCGCCGAGGATCTGTCGTGGCTTCTCTGGGCCGGGCTCGCCGCGGCCGGCGTGGTCGTGGGGGTGATCGTGACGGCGATCGCGGTCGCGGCCGGCGGCGGGGGGCCCACGCCGGTGTCGGGGACGACCATGCCGTCGGTCCTGGAGTGGGACTGATGACCGGGCGAGGTCCGAGCCGCCGGGCGCTCGGCGGGAACGAGGCCGAGCCACGAGTGCGGTTCGCAGCGCTCGCCGGTCTGCTCGTGCTGGGCTGCGCGCAGCCGGCGTCGACCCAGATCCTGGTCGTCTCGGACACGGACATGCGGGTGCCGGACCAGCTGAGCGTCGTGCGCTTTCGGGTGATGAGCCCGCAGGGGGAGGTGCAGAGCGCCGCGGCGGACTTCGGCGCCGGCGAGCCGCGACCCGCCGTGCTCTCCCTCGACCATCGCGGTGGGCCGTTCGGTCCTTTCTTCGTGGACGTCGAGGGCGAGCGCGCGCCGGGCGAGACGGTGCGCCTGCGCTCGGCGAGAGTGTACTTCCAGCGTGGCCGCGTCGTCGTGTTGCGGATGGACCTGCTCCAGCGCTGCGGCGACGTCGTCTGCACGGGTGACGAGACCTGCGGTGGAGCGGGCTGCCGGCCGATCGCCGTGGATCCCTCGGAGCTGAGCGCGTGGACGGGCGCGGCGGCCGGGCTCGACGCCTCGGTCGCAGACGGCGGCGGCGGGCGCTCGTGCGCGCTGGACGCCGACTGCGACGACGAAGTCGCCTGCACGCAGGATGTCTGCCGCGGCGGGTACTGTGTGAGCGCGGCGGACGACGCCGCCTGCCCGACGGATGCGGTGGACTGCACGCTGGAGCGCTGCGACGCGACGCGCGGCTGCGTCTCGATGCCGGACGACGGGGCGTGCGACGACGGCGTGAGCTGTACGGCGGATCGCTGCGACACGACGCGCGGCTGTGTCTCGACGCCGGACGACGGGGCGTGCGACGACGGCGTGGGCTGCACGGCGGACCGCTGCGATGCCAGCATGGGCTGCGTCTCGGCGCCGGACGCCGGGGCGTGCGACGACGGGATTGGCTGCACCGTCGACGCCTGCGACGCGGTGACGGGCTGCATGTCGACACCGGACGACGGGATCTGCGACGACGGGATTGGCTGCACCCTCGACGCCTGCGATCCGGGCCGGGGCTGCGCGTCCGACGTCGACCATGGGCTCTGCCCCGTCGGTCAGTACTGCGACGGCTCGCTCGGCTCGGGGTGCGCGACCGGACCGACGTTCACCGAGGTCTACGCGATGCTCGGCTCGGAGTGCGGCAGCTGCCACACTTCCGCGACCGACGGCGGGCTCGAATCTGTCGACGCAGGCGATCGCCTGGTCCTCGCTGGTCGGAGTCCCTTCCTCCTGCGGATCGAGCGTTCGCGTCGTCTCGCGCGACCCGGACGCCAGCGCGCTCTGGCGGAGGATCAGCCGAATGGAGCTCTGCGGCTCGCGGATGCCGCCGACCGGCCGGCCGCTCTCGTCGTCGGAGGTCGACCTCGTCGCTCGCTGGATCGAGGCCGGCGCGCCGAACGATTGAGGGGGCGGATCCAACGAACGGAGGGGGTGAAGGGTCGGACCTCCCATCCGTATGATGATCACGCAACCCGTGCGCGTTCTGGCGAGCCTCATCGTGTTCCCGCTGCTCTTGAGCTGCGGGGCCGTCCGTTCGATTCGAGCGGTCGGCGCTGGCCGCGCCGAGCGGTGAGCTGATGGTCCATCCGGACGCGCGGGAGAAGCCCTCGCTGGAGCTCCGCTTCTCCTACGCAAACCCCGAGGCGATGCTGGGCTACGGTGATGTACAGCTCTGGGCGCGTCCGGTACTGGACGAGATCCGGGTGAGCGCCATCGTGGACGCGCCCGCCGAGCAGGCGCGCTGGAGCCGCTGCGAGGCTGCCACGCTCCGCGCCGAGGGGCGCACCGTCGAGCTCCCGGCCGCCTACATCGGCCGGCCCATGGGCCGTGGCGTCTACGACGCAGTTCAGCTCGAGCTCGGGATCCATCACCTGAGGCAGCTCGCGCGGGCGGAGGACGCCTCGGTGACGGTCTGCGGTGACCCGGTTCGGCTCTCGATCGGGCAGCGGCGCCTCTTCGGCCGCTTCGTCGAGCTCTTCGACCGGATCGCCGCGCCCCGGCAGCACGGCGACGCGCCCGCGTTCCGCGAGGTGGGGCCGAAGCTCGATCTCCTGCCGAACGAGGAAGAAGATCCCGGACCGTATCCGGCCTGAGGGTCGTCGAGAGATCCCGCTGCCGACGTTCGCGGCGCAGAGGCGATCCCCTCCGCGTCGGTGACCCCGGAGCGGCCGGCGGCGACCGAACCTGCTAAGAGCATCGCTCGCATGCGCCTCGTCCACCGGAGCTTTTTCGCGCTGGCGCTCGTGCTCGCGAGCGGCTGCTCGGACGTGCCGAGCGACGAGACGCCGCGCGGCGCGCTGCGCCTCTTCCTGGCCGCGATGGAGCGGAGCGCACACGATCCCGAGGCCCTGCGCGACGCCTACGCGCTCTTGAGCGCGCCGACCCGCCGAGCGCTGGCGGAGCGAGCCCACGATGCCGAGACGCTGGGCGCGGACGGGCTCGAGCCGTGGCAGATGCTGGTCCGCGGCCGCTACCGGCAGACGTTCACGCCGGCCGCCGGCGGGCGCGGGATGCGCGAGGAGGTCGACGGCGATCACGCGCGCGTCACGGTCACTAGCCAGGACGGGTCGCGCCACGCCGAGGTCCCGCTGGTGCTCGAGGACGGCCGCTGGCGCATCGTCCTGCCGATTGGCTCGGCCCGCGGTTCGTGAGCCCAGGCGCGGCCGGCTCGCTCGCCGCCGCGTTGGCACACGGCGAGGGC
This sequence comes from uncultured Pseudomonadota bacterium, assembly GCA_963832725.1. Taxonomy (GTDB): domain Bacteria; phylum Myxococcota_A; class Polyangia; order Polyangiales; family Sandaracinaceae; genus JAEZBP01. Next base: position 79,436 of record CAWHVG010000001.1, on the reverse strand, counting down.
TCGAGACGGCCGCTGGTGCATGGTCCTGCCGGTCGGCGGGTTCAGGAGACGCGCCGGCCCCATCGGGCGCAGCGCGGGATCAAGCCGCCGTCAGCACGACCAGCGTGACCTCCGGAGGCGCACCCACGCGGGCGGGCGGGCCTGCCGTGCCGAAGCCGCGGTTCACGTAGAGGTGCGAGCCCTCCTCGCGATAGAGCCCCTCCACGTAGGGCAGGAGCAGCTCCGCCGGATGCACGCCCAGGTTCACCTGGCCGCCGTGGGTGTGCCCGCTGAGCTGGAGCGCGACGTGCCCGCGGGCGGCCGGGAAGAACGCCGGGTTGTGGCAGAGCAAGACGCGGGGGACGTCGTCGGGCACCGTCCTCAGCGCGGCCTGCAGATCCGGCCCGCCACCATAGCCGTTGCGCGGCGCCCACACGTCGTCCACGCCGACCAGCGCGAACGCGCCGCCGGCGTCACCGATCAGCCGGCCGGTGTTCTTCAGCACGCGAGCGCCGGCTTCGCGGGCCGTGCCCAGCACCGCGTCGACCCCCGCGTAGTAGTCGTGGTTGCCGGGGATGACCGTCACGCCGTCACGGACCGGCAGCTCCGAGAGCGCGCGCACCAGCTTCCCGAGCACCGGCGCGAAGCGCGCATCGTGGTCGAGCAGGTCGCCCGTCAGCACGACGAGATCGGGGCGCGCGTCGCGGACCAGTGACACGGCGCGCCGGAGCTCCGCCTCGCCCACGTAGACGCCGAAGTGGATGTCCGAGAGCTGGGCGATGCGGTAGCCGTCGAGGTGGGGCGAGAGCCCCGGGATGGAGACCGGCACCTCGGGCACCTGGTAGTCGTGGCGGCCGAAGAGCGCGCCGTAAAACGCGCTCCCGAACCCGAGCGAGAGCGCCGCACCGGTCGCGGTCGTCCGCACCAGCTCGCGCCGCCCGACGGTGCGCGGACCGACCAGCGCGCCCTCGGTCTCGTGCTCCAGCGCGTCTGCGGTCAGCGCCGGATCCGCGCCGTCGCCAGCGAGCATGACCTTCACCTGCTGGGCCTCGGGCGGCAGCGCGTCCGCTGGCTCGATGCCCTCGCCGGCGAGCATTCGCTTCACCTGCGCAGCCTCGGCCGCCTCGCGCGCGGCGTCGTGCCGCTTCGCCAGTCGCCACCGCCGGACCCATGCCAGCGCTCCGAAGGGCGCGTCGATGAGCACCAGGAGGAAGGCCGAGATGAGGACGCCGAGGACGAGCGTCCCGCCCCCGCTACCCAGCACGAACGCCGCGCCTTCGTGCCCAATCCCTTCGAGGAAGCGGCTGGCTATCATCGCCAGCGGCGCCACCGAGAGCAGCACCGCCAGCCCGACGCGGCCCCGCTTCTTCAGCCGGAGGATCCGTGCGCCCCGGCGGAACACGTAAGCGCTGGTGAGGCTCACCAGCGCCAGCACGATGAGCACGAAGAGGATCTTCCGGAGCATCGTCGATGTGACTGTGGGGACCGGACCGAGCCGGCGCAATCCCGCGCCGGTGCTGATGAACGAGCGTCGGCGCGCGCTTGTTCCGAGGCGCGATGCCTCGTCCCGAGAACCGGAGGCGCCGGCCCGCCGAGGGCGGCGCCTTCCCGTCGCGCGAGAGGAAGGTCCCTCGATGCGCTTCCAGGCGCGGAGAGCTCGCTGGGGAGGGCCTGCAAACGCGCGAAGCCGGCGCCACCCCGAAGGGCCGCGCCGGCTCCGTGCGTCGGGGGCTCGGGATCAGGCGAGCTCGAAGAGTCCGGCCGCGCCCATGCCGCCGCCGATGCACATCGTCACGATGGCGCGCTTGCCGCCGCGGCGACGCAGCTCGTGCAGCGCGGTCGCGGTGAGCTTCGCGCCGGTGCACCCGAGCGGGTGGCCGAGCGCGATGGCGCCGCCGTGGACGTTGAGCTTGTCGTCCGGGAGGCCGAGCTCCCGCTTCACGTAGACCGACTGGCTGGCGAAGGCCTCGTTCAGCTCGATCACATCGATGTCGTCGATCTTGAGGCCGGTCTTGGCGAGCAGCTTGCGCACCGCCGGGATGGGGCCGATGCCCATGATGGCCGGGTCGACGCCCGCGGTGGTGAAGGAGCGGAGGTACGCGAAGGGCTTCAGCCCGAGCTCCTTGGCCTTGGCCGCGCTCATGACGAGCGAAGCCGCCGCGCCGTCGCTCAGCGGCGAGGAGTTGCCCGCCGTGACCGAGCCGTTCTTGGCGAACACCGGCCGCAGCGAGGCGAGCCCTTCCATCGTCGTGTTCGGCCGCGGCAGCTCGTCCTGCACGAAGTCGAACTCGATGCGCTCGTTCCCGTCGAAGCGCACGCCCTTCACGGGCACGATCTCCTCCGCGAAGCGCTTGGCCTCGATCGCCGCCGACGCCTTCTGCTGGCTGGCCAGCGCGAACTCGTCCTGCGACTTCCGATCGATCTCGAAGCGGTTGGCGACGTTCTCGGCGGTGATCCCCATCGGCGTGTAGACGCTGGGGACCTCGTCCATCGCCTGCGGAGAGGCGCTGAGCTTGTTGCCGGTCATCGGCACCATGCTCATCGACTCCACGCCGCCGGCGACCACCACGTCGTGGGTGCCGAGCAGGATGTGGCCGGCCGCGATGGCGATGGCCTGCAGCCCGCTCGAGCAGAAGCGGTTGATGGTGATGGCGCTCGTCTCCTCGGGCAGGCCGCCGAGCAAGCCGGCGACGCGCGCGACGTTGAGCCCCTGCTCGCCCTCCGGCATCGCGCAGCCGAGGACCAGATCCTCGACCATCGACGGCTCCACCTTCGGATTGCGGGCCATGAGCCCGCGGATGACCTCACCGGCCAACTCGTCCGGGCGCTTTTGCGCCAGACATCCCTTGTGCGCCCGGCCCACCGCGGACCGGACCGCGTCTACGATCACGACTTCGGTCATGTTGAATCTCCGTTCTTGGTGGGTAGCGCGTTAGTTTCGAAGAGGCTTGTTGTTCATCAGCATGTGCTGCATCCGGGCGATGCTCTTCTCCTCGCCGCAGAGGCTGAGGAAGACCTCGCGCTCGAGCTCCAGCATCTCGGTCTCGGTGACCTTGCGCGCCGCGCCGCCCGCGCCGCCGCAGAGGACGTGCGCCAGCTTGCCGGCGATGAAGCCGTCGTGCTCGGTCGCGAACCCGCCTGCGACCAGCGTGTCGACCATCATCCGCAAGGTCGCCACGCCGCTCTCGCCGGGCAGCTTGTGCGCCCGCGGCACCGGCGGGTGGTAGCCGCTCCGCGCCATCCCGACGGCCTTCTGCTTGGCCTCGTGGAGCTGCCGCGCGCGGTCGAAGGAGACGCCGTCCGAGAAGCGGAAGTAGCGCTTGTGCTGCGCCGCCACCGCGCTCGTCGCGACCTCGGCCATGGCGATGTTCTTGAACACCTGCGTGACGTACTCGTAGATGTTCGCGTTCGCGCCCTCGGGGATGCCCTCGAGCGCCCGCCACAGCATGTTCATGGTGCCCGCGCCGCCGGGGATGAGCCCGACGCCGACCTCGACCAGACCCGAGTAGGTCTCCGCCGCGGCCTGCACCGCGTCACAGCCGAAGCAGAGCTCCAGCCCTCCGCCGAGCGTCATGCCGAAGGGAGCGGCCACGACCGGGACGCTGGCGTACTTCAGGCGCTGCGTGGCGCCCTGGTAGCGGTCGACCAGCTTCTCGATGTCGCCCCACTGCTTGTTCATCGCCGCCATCACCACGCTGGCGAGGTTGGCGCCGACGCAGAAGTTGGCTCCCTGGTTGAAGATCACCATCCCCTCGAACTCCTCTTCGGCCTTCTGCGTGGCCTGCCAGAGGATGTCGACGGAGCCGGTGTCGATGGTGTTGTGGGGCGTCTTGAAGGTGACGCCGAGGATCCCGTCGCCGAGATCCCAGGCCTGTCCGCCGCCGTCGATGTCGAGGACCGGCGCGCTGCCCTTCTTCAGGATGTCCCAGGTGACGTTGCGCGGATCCTGCGGAAGCGCGACGTACTCGTTCTTCACCAGGCTCCAGACCTTGCCGTCCTGGTAGAAGCTGGTCGCGCCCGCGGCCTTCATCTTGTCGATGGACTCGGGCAGCGCGATGCCGTCCTTCTTCATGCGGTCGGCGGTCTCGGCGAACCCGAGCGCGTCCCACACCTCGAAGGGACCGAGCTCCCAGTTGTATCCCCACTTCATCGCGTCATCGATGGCGGTGACGTCGTCGGCGATCTCGCCGATGCGCCGCGCCGAGTACGCGAGCGAGCGGGCCAGCACCTTCCAGGCGAACTCGCCGACCTTGCCCTCGGTCGCGACCAGCGCCTTCACCCGCTTCTTCGGGCTGCCGATCTTCGAGAGGTCCTTGCACGTCTTGCGGATGGCCTGGTCGCCGCCGCGCGGGCGGTACTCGAGCTTGGCGAGATCGAGCGTCTGGATGCCCTCCTTGGTCTTCTTGTAGAAGCCGGCGCGCGTCTTGTCGCCGAGGAGCTTCTTCTCGACCATGGCCGAGACCGCCTTCGGCACGTTGAAGATGTCGCGCTCTTCGTCGTCGGGGAGCGACTCGTAGCAGTTGGCGGCGACGTGCACGAAGGTGTCGAGGCCGACCATGTCCGCGAGGCGGAAGGTGCCGGTCTTCGGGTGCGCCATGGGCGGCCCGGTGATGGCGTCGACGTCCTCGGGCAGGAGGCCCGCGGCCTCCATCTCGTGCAGCACCGTCATCATGGCGTGCACGCCGATGCGGTTGCCGACGAAGTTCGGCGTGTCCTTGCCGACGACGATGCCCTTGCCGAGCGCGTCCTCACCGAAGCGGGTGATGCGCTTCACCGTCTGGGGATCGGTCTCCGGTCCCGCCACGATCTCGAGGAGCTTCATGTAGCGGACGGGGTTGAAGAAGTGCATCACGAGGAAGCTCTTCTTGAAGCGCTCGCTGCGCCCCTCGACCATGTCGTGGATGCGCAGGCCGCTCGTGTTCGACGCGACGACCGTGTGGCCGCTGAGGATGTCGTCGAGCTTGGCGAAGAGGCTCTGCTTGATGTCGAGCCGCTCGACGATGGCCTCGATGACCAGATCGCAGTGCTCGAGCTTGCCGAGGTCGTCGTCGAGGTTGCCGACGGTGACGAGCTGGGCGTTTCGGGGGTGGAAGAAGAGGGCGGGCTTGGCCTTGACCGTCTTGTCGAGGCTGCCTTGGGCGATGCGGTTGCGCGCCGCCGGGTTCTTCTTGTCTGCGTCGGACAGGTCCCGCGGGACGATGTCGAGCAGGAGCACCTCGAGACCGGCGTTGGCCATGTGGGCGGCGATGCCGCTCCCCATGACGCCGGACCCGACGACGCCCACTCGCCTGATCGGCTTGTGCATAGGCTGATTCCTCCGTGGCTCGCTGTGGAACGTGGGTCGGACGGGCCGACCGCGAGGGGCCGAAACCATCCCTTCCGCGGCGCGGCGGCGCAAGCCCCCTCGTGATCGAGCGGGTCGGCGCGGCGCGATGTAGACCGAGACGGTGACGGGAGCCGAGCGGGTGCGCGTGCGAGCGGCGTGGGGGGTGGCCGTGGCGGGCGGGCTGCTCATGCTCGTCGCGCTGGCGGCCGGCGGCTGGGCCGCGATCCGTTTCGAGGGCGTTCGCGCCGAGTGGAAGGAGCAGGCCGAGTGGGTCGGTGAGCCCACCTACGACGCCGCCGAGAGCGACGCGCTCTACGAGCGGACGCGCGCGCTTCGGGCGGACGCGGGTCGGGCGGGCTGGCTCGGCGCGCTGGGGCTCGTGGTGCTCGCGGCCGGGCTCGGGAGCGTGCCCAGCGCACGGGTATCGAGCGGGCGTGAGGAGGCTCCGCTCCGGGCGTGGGGCGCGTTCGCGGTCGATTTCGTGCTGGCCTCGGCGGGCGTCGCCCTCGTCATCGCATCGGCGAGCGCGCTGGGCGCGTCCCACGCCGGATTCGGAGGCCTGCTCGAACCGGTGGGCGTGGCGGCGCTGCTGGGTGGCGCGTGGGGGTCGCTGGCGCGAGGCGTCACGCCGGGCGCGCGGATGTTTCGCGTTCGCTTCGCCCGTGAGGACGGGTCGCCCGGCGCTGCTCGTGCCGCGGCGTCGCTGGCGCTGGCGCCGCTCTCGGTGTTGCTGGCGCCTCTCCTGCTCGCGCTCTCCGGCCTGCGGCGCGAGGTCACGCCGCCGCCGCATCTGTCGTGGACCGGCCTTCGCGTCCTCCGGTGAGGCGCCCCGCTCGCAGTCTCTCCTGCGTTCCCTCGTCGGGTCCCGGGAGCGCTCGGTGTCGGGGCGGGCCGGAGCCGCGTCCGCGGGCGCGTGGCTGCCGCACCTCGGGTGAGGCAACCGTGCGCGCGTCGAGGTGGTGGCGCCGTCGTCGCGTCGCGGACGGACCGGCGGGTTCGCCGGGCCTCGGGATCGGCGCCCTTCGAGTCGAGCGTGCGGGGGCGGCGAAGGGTCGTGTTTGGTGGGCTTTTTCCAGGTCGTCGGGTGGATGACGGTGTTCGTGCCGAGCCACCCTGGACGCCCAACGCAGTTCTGTTATCGTCCGCGCCGTCATGGCCGAAGCGTCCGAGCATCATCGTCCCGGCGAGCCGCCCCCGATTCGGGATGAGGCCGCCGACACGCCCTTGTGGTTGCCGGTGGTCGGGCTCTGCCTGCTCTTGCTCGGCGCGTTCGCGGTGATCTCGGCAGTCGGCGAACGCCGACGCCGCCTCCTCCTCGTCCGACGAGGGCGCCGTGGAGGAGATCATCGTCGAGGTGCCGGCTGCCGACGCGCCGGCGCCGGACGCGGAGTAGCGCTTCCGGCTGGCGGGTCCGAGCGCCACGCACCGAACGAACAAAATGCGGTTCGTTCGGTACGCGCCGCTGATGAGGCACCCCTAGGCGTCGGGGGCGAGCCCCCACGCCTCGCCTCCTCGGGGATCGTGGGATCGTACGGGGTTTCATGCGTGTACGGGCCACGGCGCACGCGCAAAAGGCGCGCGCACGCCATGGCTGTTGCCACGCGCCGCTGCTCGCTCGCGTTGCGAGAGAGGCGTGGGGTGGTGGTGGAGGGGTCGCGGTCCCGCTCGCTCGCGTCGCGAGAGAGGCGTCGGGCGGTGGCGGTCGCCGCTCGCTCGCGTTGCGAGAGAGCCATCGGGTGGTGGCGGGGTCGCGGTCGCCGCTCGCTCGCGTTGCCAGAGAGGCGTGGGGTGGTGGTGGCGGGGTCGCGGTCGCTGCTCGCTCGCGCTGCGACAGATGGCCTTGTCGAGGTCGCTGCTCGCTCGCGCTGCGAGAGGTAGGTGGGTGCGGCGCGCGGTCGCTGCTCGCTCTCGCTGCGAGAGGTAGGTGGGTGCGACGCTCGGTCGCTGCTCGCTCGCGCTGCGAGAGTGGGGGGCGGAGTGGCTGCCCGCTTGCGCTGCGAGAGTGGGGGCGGAGTGGCTGCTCGCTCGCGTCGCGAGGGAGGCGCGGTCGTTGGGTGGACTCGCTGCTCGCTTGCACGCGAGACAAGCGCGTCTTGCCCGCGATGCCCCCTGTGGTCCCCTCCAGGTCACAGCGATTGGCTATGCGCGATGGCTGCCGCGGTCGCTCGAGTCCCGCTCTTGCGGTGCGAAAATCGAGATGGCCTCGAGGCTCGGTGCGGCGCTGCCCTCCCGGGCCGCCGTGAAGAGGAGCTCGCCGGAGGGAGGAACGCGCAGCACGCAGTCGGCCGCCTGACCGGCCGCCCCGACTGTGAACTGCATCCCGGCGAGGATGAGGTGCTTCTTTGCTGCGTCGGGATCGAGGCCCGCCTCCAGCCATCCCGGGTCGACGACGAGGCCGCCGGCACCCCGAGGGACTTCGAAGGTGTCGGCGAAGATGAGCCAGAGCCAGCCATCCGCGAAGTGAAGCTCGATGTCGCCGTACTTCAGGATCCCCGGACGCGCGTCCCGTCTCGATCGCGGCGCCACCAGGGGAGCGGGACCGATCCGCGCGACCACGGCTTCCGGTGTCAGACCGAAGGCGAGCCCATCGGGCAGCAATCCACGGAGAGCATCCACCAGCACGAGCCGCACGGGGCTCTCGTACCACGCGTGGCGGGTCAGTCGGCGAGTAGGGCGACGAGCTCGTCGTGGATCTTGCCGTTGCTGGCTACGGCGCCGCCGCCGTGGATGGTCTCTTCGCCGCGGAGATGGGTGAGGACGCCGCCCGCTTCGCGGACGAGGACGGCCGCGGGGCAGATGTCCCAGGGGGCGACGCCGGGGTCGATCATGGCGTCCACGCGGCCCAGGAGGAGCTGGCGGTAGCCGTCGAAGTCGCTGAAGCCGCGCTGGGTGTAGGTGCCCTCGCCGAGGCGGGGCAGGAGGTGGCCGAGCTGCAAGTCGGTGAACTGCGAGAGCGCGCCGTGGGTGATGGTGCTGTCGGCCAGCGATTCGACGTGCGAGAGGGAGACCGGGCGGCCGTTGCCCCAGGCGCCTTCGCCCTCCACGCCGAAGAAGAGGTCCTCCGCCGCCGGCATGTAGGCGACGCCGAGCACCGGCCGGCCGTCCGCCTCCAGGCCGAGCAGGATCGACCAGGTCGGGATGCCGCGGATGAACGCGCGGGTGCCGTCGATGGGATCGACCACCCACCTCAGCCCCGCCTCGCTCGGGCCCGCGCTGCCCGTCTCCTCGCCCAGGAACGCAGCCTCCGGGTACCGCTTGCGCAAGTACTTCGATAAGCGCTTCTCGACCGCCTCGTCCGCCTCGGTCACCGGGCTGCGGTCCGGCTTGCGCCGCGTCCGGTTCGCCACCCCGTTGCGGTAGAGCCGCCGCGCCTCCTCGCCGGCCGCCAGCACCTCGTCGATCAGCGCGCTCAGCGCGCTGCGCCCCCCGATCCGGTCCAGGTCGAAGCTCATGCGCCCGAGCATGCCATCGCCAACCCGCTCGCGTCAGGGTCCCCGAGCGAGAAGCACGCCGCCGCGCGCCGCGCCCGGAACCATGACGGTGGAATGGGAAGCCGGCGGAACGAAGCGCCATGGAGGCGCACCGTGTGCGGTGCCGGGCGTTCGCGTGCCTGACCCGACACGCTGCAGCCAGCGCGGCCTCCGCGTCGCCCTCTTCCCGGGGCGGTTGCCGCGTCGCCTTCCGGCGGGGGCAGCTGCCGCTTCCGTCGCTTGTGCCGTTCGCCCCGCTTCGACCATCCTCGCGGCCCGTGTCGCGCTTCACTTTGCCGATCCTGTGCGCCGTGCTGGCGGCGTGCGGCTCTCCCGTCCCGCCCGCCTCGTCCGCGCCGAGCGTCGACCTGCGCCTGCGCATGCCGCGCGGCGCCTCGTACGAGATGCTCCTCTCGGAGCAGGTCGCGGCCACCGGGGGCGAGCCCGCGCGCGTGGTCCGTGCCCGCGCGCTCGTCGACGTCGCCAAGGAGCTCTCCGGTGGAATCCCTTCGCCTGCGGGGCCAGCTCGTTCGTACGGGCGTCCGGGACGGAGAGACGCGGCTCGTCGCGAGCGTGTTCCACCTCACGCTGGCGCCGGACGGCCGCATCGCCGGCGCGCCGACGTTCGAGTGCGGCGAAGACGAGAGGGCGGAGGTCGCGCGCATCCTCCACACGATGTTCGGCGCGCGGACGTTGGTGCTGGGGTCGGCCTCCGAGGGGAGCTCCGAGCGCGCCGACTGGCTCCCGGTCGGCGTCGAGCTCGCGGCGCCCGTTCGCTACCGGGTGGACGAGGTGTCGGGGGCCAAGGCGCGCGGTCGATTCGTGGCGCGCATCCGCACCGTGCGAGGCGCGATGGGCCGCGCGCGGGCGCACTTCGACACGGCGCTCGGCGACGGTTTCAGCGGGTCCACCGACGTCGCGCTCCACTTCGAAGGGGGCGTCGGGAGGGCGCAGGCGATCCGCGTGCTCGTGCGCCCCGCCGTGCCGGGGAAGGTCGCGCGCGTCGAGTGCGAGCCGTTCGACTCGCAGCGCGCCACGGCCACCATCCGAGAGTCGATCCGCGCGATCCAGCAGTGCTACGAGGCGCAGCTCCGGAGCGCGCCGACGATGGCCGGGCGAGTCCTCGTTCGCTTTCGCATCGACGTCGACGGCCACGTTCGGGCCGTGACCCACCCCGAAGACACGCTCCACTCCCCCGGAGTGTGCGCGTGTCTGGACGACACCTTCTCGCGCTTTCGCTTCGACCCCGCACCGGCCGGCCCGGTCACCTACGCGTACCCCTTCGTGTTCGCGCCCCAGAACTGATTGCGAGCCCGCCGGCTCGGTTCGCTCGCGGACGCGTCTCGTCCAGGTAGCGAGCGCGCGCCACACGGGCCGGGTCGCCGCGACGTGATCGTGTCCCGGTGCGCACGATCCCGCGGGCCCGATGGTCGGCCCGCGTGGGCGTCGCGTACCTGCCGCGGAGGGGTCGAGGTTGCCGCCGAGCGGGTCGAGCAAACGCCGCATGGGGCCGCGTACGGCCGATCCACGCGGCCCACGCCGTCCGCGGAGCGGGCTCGGAGAGCTCTCCCACGTGGAGAAACGCGCGAATTTACCTTTCCGGGCGCCACCAGGCGCACTACGGCCGCTGCAACGCGCTCGAGGGATACGGATCCAGTGCATTGCAGGCGCTGCAATGCGGTGTCGGGGAATCCCGCATACGCGCTGCAGCCGATGCAACGCGTATGGGACACACCGCACATACGCATTGCAGCCGCTGCAACGCGCATGTGGGAACCGCCCAGAGCGCATTGCAGCCGCTGCAAAGCGGTCTAGCCGAACGCCCGAGGGCGTTGCATCCGCTGCAATGCGCCCGGGGAGTCGGCCGAATGCCTTTTCCGGCCCGTCCGTCCCGTTCAGCGGCGGGTCTGGAAGAAGAGGCTTGGCCAGTCGCGGTCCAGACCGCGCTCGTCCGCTCGCTGCACCAGCGTCGCCTCCAACCCGTCTCGAGCCCGGGTCAGATCCTCCGCGAGCTGCTCGCGCGCGACGTGGTACCCGCCCCGCGCGGTGGTGGTGGACGCGGTGAGATCGAGCGCCTCGTTCATGGCCCCGCTCCACTTCGTCAACGGGTCGCGGTGGGCGTCGAGCACGTCGTCCCCCGTCACGCCGAGCCAGGCCGTGACGGCAGTGAGCTGCGGGCGAATCGCCTGCCGGACGAACGAGCTCGGCGTCTGGTGGCTGCCGCTGAAGAAGCGAGTCCACCGGGCGGCGCTCCGATCCTTGCCGACGGCGAGGTAGAGCGCGTCGCCGAAGCGGGTGCACTCCGCATCGAGCCGCCCGCCGGCGATGCGCCGCCGCGCCGCAGCGCGCGTCTGAATCGTGCGAGCGTCCCGCCCTTTCGCGCGGACCGTGTCGATCATGCCGAGCCAGGAATCGGTCGTCGAGAGCAGGTCGTTGGCGTCGGGATCCGCCTCCAGCGCGGCGCGCGTGTAGAGGATGTCCGATTCGACGTCGTCCAACGTCATGTGCGTATCGATCTGAGCTGCCATCACCCCTCCTTCGTATGCCCCGCTCAGCGCCGACTCCGGGCCCCGCCAACGCGCGACGAGCCGATGCGAACGAGCCGTGAGAACGACCCTACCAGCCAAAGGCGTCGTTTCCAAACGAGGCCTCGGAGGACGGCGGCAGTGTGCGGTCGCGCCCGCGGCGCGGGGCGTCAGCGCGCCGCGCGCGCGGCGTCGACCCCGTCGGCGACGGGGTCGAGGCCGAGGTGCTCCCGAATGGCCCACGCGATGTAGTAGGCCTGGTCGCGGTCGCAGAGGCCGGTGAGGAGCGGCGCGGGGGTCTCGCCGGTGTCCGCGAGGACCTCGTAGAAGATCGACACGTTGCCCTCGTCCCCCCGCACCTCCTTGCGTCGCACGTAGGCCAGGCGGAGCGGGCGGGTCGGTAGGTCGCGGCGGCCTCGCCACGGAAGCGGACCGTGCCGGACGGTCAGCGTTCGGTCGCCGACGTGAATTGCCGTGCGGTTCAACGCCGCCGCGAGCGCCCAGTACGTGGGACCGAGGCCGGCGAGAAAGAGAGCCCCGAGAATCATGGGAGAACCATCGTCTGAATCCACGGGGACCATTGGGAACAACATGAACAAGAACATGAATGTGACAAGGGAGCTGTTCCAGAGCAGAGAGAAGACCTGGATGAACGGCGAGAGTGGATGGGTCGAGAACCAGCTTCGATCGATGGTGAGCGTCCGCCCGCCCCCGGCCTTCGGCGCCGTGCGATAGGTGGGCACCGCCGGAGTGGGCGGCTCGCCGAGCTCCACGTGCAGTCCGCGTGGGGGCCTGGGAAAGGCGCCGTCTGGATCGCGGGCCCAGCGGGGTTGATAGGGCTCCAGCAGTGAGCCGCAGGCGCTGCACCGGCCCTTGGAGAACAGACTCTCCTCGGGTCGCAGCGTTCCGCAATGCTCGCAGGCCACCGACACGACCGAAGGGTCCCCGGTTTCACCCGTGCTGGCAAAGGGAAGTCTGCGCGCGGACTAGTACGACGGACCAGAAGTTCGGTCCGTCGTACGGCGTGGGGTGGGGGCCCCGCTTGCGGGGGAGGGGGCGCTGCCCCCTCGACCAACATCCTAGGACCGGCGCCCGACCGCCAGCTCGCCGGTGGGTTGCCAGTCGCTGCAAGGAAACCCGGATCGAACTTCCGGGCGCCGGTACTAGGTCTCGGCGGCGGCGTCCGCGCCGCCCGCAGGGTCGAGCGCGCTCCTGAGGTCGCTCGCCACGTCGCCGAGCGCATCCACGGCGCGGATGAGGAAGGCCAACAGCGCCCGACCCGAGAGGTGAGCGCGGCGGGTGCGCGCGATGTCGGTGATCCGGTGGAGCTCGTCGTGTAGTCCGTGTGACATGCGCTCCCATTCAGCAGCGACCGTGCCACCGAGCGTGGCGACGCGCGCGGCCGGGCCACGCGCCTCGCCGATGTGAACGGGCGCTGGCAGCCGTGCTGCTCGCTCACATGCCGATGTTCAGTGCACGGTCGGTCCCGAGTTGGGGCACGCGCGGGTGGCATGTCGGCGCGGGCTGGTCGTGCCGCTCGCTCACATGCCGATGTCGGGGGTGGCGCCGCTCAGGGCTTGGAGGACGAAGCGCGTTACGTCGGCGCGGCCGTCGGTGGTCTGGGTGGAGACGAAGTGGCCGTCGTCGCCGGGGTTCGGTTGGTACTGGCGGAGGCCGACGGTGAAGGCGGCGCCGGCGATCATGACGTTGCCGTTCAATGGTGCCATCGCGGGCATGCCCAGGCCGATGTCGACGAGCTGGGGGCCGACCAGGGTCAGCGACGCGGAGTGGGCGTAGGCCTTCAGGGTCTCTTCGGTGCTGTAGTGGTCGCCGAGGCCGTAGGTCATGAAGAGGTCGCGGCCGGTGTCGTTCAAGGGCTCGCTCGCCATCAAACGGCCGTAGTTCACGGGGTCGCTCCGCTCGAAGAACATCTGGATCAGCGCCAGCGCGGGGTTGTTCTCGCCGGCCGGGAGGTGGCCGCTCCCGTCGACGTCCAGCAGGGCGAGCGGGAGCGCGCCGGCGATGTTCACCGGCAAGGTCTTGGTCAGGAGCGACTCGGTGAGATCGCCGCCCGCGCCCGAGAGCAATACGGATCGCACGCCCGGCTCGAAGGGGACCATGAGCTGGGCGTGGGTGGCCCCCTGGCTGTGGCCGAAGAGGACGACGCGGCTCGGGTCGAACGCGACGTCGAAGCCCGCCGGGCCGTCCGCCGTGGCCAGGGTGTAGCCCTCGGCCCAGTAGACGAGGCTCATCAGGTCGGCCGCGCCCTGGACGATGTTGTCGCGCGCCGCTCGCGGGTTGGCGAAGTTGTAGACGAGGACGTCCGGGCTGCGGGTGGAGTCGCCGCGGCGGCTGCCGTGGAGCGGCATGTCGATGGCCACGGTGACGGCGTTGGTCATCACGTCGCCGGTGGCGAAGGTCTGGGCCAGGCCGTTGGCGACGGGCGCGGTGAACGCGCCGCCCGTGCCGTGGGCGTAGATGACCAGCGGGAAGCCGTCCGCCGGCGCGCTGTCCACCTTGGGCACGGTCATCACCATGCACACGGGCTCGGTGCGGGCGACGGTCGGGGCGCCCGACGCGTCGGTCTGGATGGCGCCGCCGTCGTCCGGGGTCTCGTAGGGCGGCGTGCCCGCCTGGAACTGGGGCAGCGCGATGCGCGCGTGGATCTCCCAGTAGGCGTCGTTGGCGGCGCTGCAGACGCGGAGGTCGCCGTCGTCGCAGGGGCTGGTCACGCCCGTGTCGCAGACGGTCAGGTCGCTCACGGCCGGCGCGTCGGCGCCGCGGATGGCGGTGCGCAAGGCCGGCACCATCGCGGTCGGATCCTGGGTGGTGAAGACGGTGGCGTTGAGGATGTCGCTCGGGGCCGGCGAGGTGTCCTCGGCCAGCCAGGCGCGGAGGGGAGCGTAGGCGCCGTAGGCGTCGGTCAGCGCGCTGTCGGAAGGCGCGGTGTCCGCCAAGAGCGCGTCGAGATCGCTCGAGCTTGCGAAGTCGTCGTGGCCGTCGGCCTCCGAGGTGCGCACGCCGCGCAGGAGCACGACGGCGTAGGTGGTGCCCGGGCGGAGCGTGTCGCCGTGACCGCGCCGGAGGGCCAGCCACGAGGGGCAGATGTAGCGGCTGATCGCGCCCGAGGTGGTCAGCCAGCCGCGGGAGAAGTCGTGGCCGTAGTCCGGCGAGCCCGGGGTGACGTCGATGAGGCGCAGGCGGTCGCCGGTGACGTCGCCCCACTCGAAGTCGCGCGAGAAGCGGAAGAAGACGACGGGGTTGGTGGCGAAGCCGTCGAGGTCTTGCTGCGCGGCGTCGATCACCCGGCCGAGCACGTCGACGCGCACGGCATCGCCGGGGGTGGGGTGGCCGCTCAGGTCGATCCCGCTCGCGCTCTTGCGGACGTCGTTCGGGAAGGGCAGCCGGTAGAAGTCGTGGTCGGTCGCGTCGCCGCGCGGGACGTGGAAGTACGCCGTGGGCGGGCCCTCGTCGGTCATGCAGTCTTCGCCGGCCCAGAGCGGCAGGGTGGGAGGCGGCTCGGTGCCGACGCCGCCGTCGCCGGCCATGACCACGGCCGGGTTCTGGCAGGTGCGGCCGTTCGACGTGTCGGTGCAGCGCAGGCCGGCCAGGCAGTCGCTCCCGGTCTGGCACGTGGCGCCGATGTCGCCGCTTCCCGCACTGCGGCAGCGGAAGCCGATCCCCTCCACCGTGCAGAGCAGCCCGTGCGTGCAGTCGGCGGTGCTCGCGCAGTCGGCCCCGTTCCCGCCCGCGCCGGCCATCTCGCAGGTCCGGCTCGGCCCGCAGTAGAGCGTGTCGGTGCAGTCGTCGCTCAGCACGCACGCCTGCCCCTCGGTCCCGTCGTGCGAAGGCTGGCAGGTCCCGTCCGTGCAGAGCAGCCCGCTCCGGCAGTTCGTGTCGCTGCTGCAAGCCTCGCCGACCCCCTGATCGAAGGGGCCAGGGTTCGAGCTCTCGTTCGTACACGAGCACCCCGTCGCCAAGAGCGCGGCGCTCAGAAGCCAAGAAAAATGACGCATCCCCACTACCTCCGATATTCGATGATAGCGGACGCGTGCACCCGAACGCAGCCGCCAGCGCCCGGAGGACCAGCCCCATGCCGCCCTCGCCCCGCGAGCGAGCAGTGACCGAAGGGCCAACTCCACGCTCCTCTCGCCGAGCGAGCGAGCAGCGGCCGACGGGCCAACTCCACGCTCCTCTCGCCGAGCGAGCGAGCAGTGACGGAAGGGCCAACTCCACGCCGCTCTCGCCGAGCGAGCGAGCAGCGGCCGACGGGCCAACTCCACGCCGCTCTCGCCCAGCGAGCGAGCAGCCACCTCGACCCCACCACCGACCTCTCGCCGAGCGAGCGAGCAGCGGCCGACGGGCCAACTCCACGCCGCTCTCGCCCAGCGAGCGAGCAGCCACCGCGACCCCACGGGACCCACCTCTCGCCACGCGAGCGAGCAGCCACCTCGACCCCACCACCGACCTCTCGCCCTGCGAGCGAGCAGCGGCGCGTGGCAACAGTCATGGCGTGCGCGCGCCGTATGCGCGTGCGCCGTGACCCGTACCAGCACGAACCCCGTACCGGACCAACCACCACCGTAGGCGGGTCGTGGGGGCTCGCCCCCGACGCCTTGGGGTGCCTCATCACGCGCCGTGCGACGAACGATTTCGCAGTTCAAATCGTTCGTCGTGCGGCGCTGGGGGCGGGGCCCTGCGAAGGAGGGGGCGAGCCACCGCGACCCGCCGGACGATCATGCGCGGCAGCCCCGGCCGCGGATGAGAGCACCGCTTTCTTGACGCGACGATCCGAGTCGTGTCTTTGGGAAGGTGTGACGCGCACCTACATCGTCGCCATCGCGCTGCCCATCCTGGCGCTCACCGCGTCGGCCAGCGCAGATCCCTCGGATGCCCCCAGCCGGCACAGCGATGCAGCCGAGCCCCGGCACTACGACTACTCGCGCTACAGCAACGGCCCGCGGCGCGTGCCGGTCCCGCGCGGCGCGTCGCTGGAGCGGGCTCGTCACCTCGGCCTCGGCACGCGGGAGACGGCGACCCGCGTCTTGCACCAGCCGGTGCCGGATGCGTGGGCGCGCGCCGCCGGTTGGCGCGAGGGCGAGGTGGATCGGCTGCTCTGGCCGGTCGACGAGGGACGTTACGTGCGCGGCTACGGCTACGTGCGGGTGACGCGGCCGGACCTGATCCACAAGGGTGTCGACATCGCGGCCGACGAGGGCAGCGTCATCCGGGCGGCCGCCGACGGCATCGTCGCCTACAGCGACAACGGGATTCGCGGCTACGGCAACTGCATCCTGATCGTGCACCCGAACGGCTGGGCCACGCTCTACGCGCACGCCTCGCGGACGACGGTGCAGGCCGGCTGGCGGGTGCATCGCGGCGAGCGGATCGGGCTGGTGGGTCAGACCGGCATCGCGCACGGGCCGCACGTCCACTTCGAGCTGCGCGATGGAGGCCGGGCGGTCGATCCGCTGGCGCTCTTCGACGGCGGGCCGGCGTTCGTGCGGCGGGTGGCGTCGCGCGCGGCGGCCGCCGGCCGGGTGCCGGAGCCGAACGCGCTCAGCGCGGAGGACCGGCGTGAACCGGCGCCGCTCGCGCCGTGGCGGGACGAGGACGGGCCGTCGACGCCGAGCGAGCCGGTGGCCAGCGAGGACGAGGAGATTGGCGACGACGACGCGGTGCCGGGTCAGCTCGGCGGGCTCCCGCTGGGGATCCGAGGCTCTTGCGACGCCTCTTCCGCTTCGCGCCGACCGACGCGATGCGCGCGGCGGCGGGCGGGCGAATCTTCCGCAACCTGCTCTGGCCGATGCGCGGCGGGCGGCAAGAGGGCCACGGCCGGACGCTGACGGTGGTGAGCGAGGACGCGAGCGCGGTGCGTGCGGCCGCCGACGGGTTGGTGGTCTACGCGGGTCGCGTGGGCCGGCGCGGCCAGACGGTGGCGCTCCTTCACCGGATGGGCTGGGTCACGTTCTACGAGCGCCTCGACGACGTGCACGTGGAGGTCGGCCAGCGCGTGCAGCGCGGGGAGTGGATTGGAGAGGCCGATCACCTCGAGATGGAGGTGGTGATGGACGGCCGGCGGACCGATCCGGCGTCGCACCTGGTGCAGGTGCCTGCCGACGCCCGCTGAGCTTATCGAGCGACTGGTCAGCGAGGGGTGAGGACGATGGGCGCGCCGCGCTCGCCGACGAGGCCCAGCGGCGGTCTGGCGTTCGAGCGGAAGGCGCCGGCGTCGGGGGTGGCCAGCCGCGCCAAGGCGCCGCGCACTCGCACCCGCGCGCCTTCGTCGATGCCGCGCTCGAGGAGCTGCAGCTCGTGCACGCCTTCGATGTCGAGGCGCAGCTCGCGGAGCATGGGCGCGAGGTCGTCGCCGTGGACGGTGGTCTCGCGCGTCGCCGGCGCGCGCAGGGGCGAGGTGCTCAGGGCGACGGTCACCTGGCCGGTGCCGTCGTCGAGGGTCGCGTCCGCCCACCGCTCCACGTCGCGCCGGCCGAGGTAGTCGCCGGCTTCGCCGAAGAGAGAGCAGAGGACGCTGCAGCCGGTCAGCGTCCGTCCGCTGACGGGGCCGCGCACGGGATCGACGCCGCGGAGAACACCCTCGAGCTCGACATGCGCTCCCACCGGGAGATCGGCGAGGCGCGCGACGGTGACGATGGCCATGGCCGAGCAGGATACGCGCACTGCCGGCCGGCGTTCCTCCCGGCGGGCGGCTCAGGTGCGCGCGGGCCTCGTGTCTCTGGCGAGGACCGCGCTCCAGGTCGTGATCGCGATCATGACCAGCCCGTAGAGCGCGACGGCGTCGAAGAGGTAGCCGGCGCCGCAGAGGGCCCAGGCGGCGAGCAGCGGGAGCCGAGCGCGGGTGCCACGTTCCTCGACCACGAACGCAGCCGGCAGCGCGAGGAGCCCCGCCTCGTAGAAGCCGGCGTGCGGTGCCGAGAGGACGGCCGCACACGCGGCCAGGACGATCGCGGCGCGGGGGAGCTCCGCCAGGCCGCCGCCGCCAGCCCCACGGCACCCAGCAGCGCCAGCGCGGGGCCCAGCCACGGCGAGGCGTGGCGGCCGAGAGACCAGAGCGAGATGCCGAACGCGAGGTCGTCGGTGGCGTCGAGCCGCGCGAAGCGCGCTAGCGCGTGAACCCAGGTCGAGGGCCAGCTCGGGCCGAGCACGAGCGCGCCGAGAGCGTAGAAGCCGAGCGCGACGACCGACGCGGCGCCGAGCGCGCGCCAGCGACGGAGCCCGACCAGCGCCAGGAGCGCGAAGCAGGCCAGCGGCGGCTTGAAGAGGAGCAACCCCGCGCTCAGCCCGAGCAGAGCGTCCCGCTCGCGACGCACCGCCCAGGTCATGATCGCGAAGAGGAGGAGCGAGAAGGCGGTGTTCTGGCCGATCTCGGTGGCGTGCCAGAGCGGCCAGAGCGCGAGGAGCGCGCCGACGACGGCGAGGCGGTCTTCCGCGAGCCTCGGGAACGCGGCGGCGAGCGCCAGCGCGGCGCCGACGGTCGCGGCGAGCGCGAGGAGCAGGTGCAGCAGGTAGGCGAGCCGGAAGGGCAGGGCGCCGAAGGGCGCGAAGAGCACCGCGACGTAGGGCGGGTAGGCGAAGGGAACGGCGGCGCCCGCGCGCTCGCCGGGGAGGGTGTCCGCTTGGAAGCGGGCTTGGGCGCGCGGGTCGTAGAGCTCGCTTGCGTGCCCCTCGAGCACCATCCGCCCGGCGGCGTGGAAGGCGACGAAGTCTCCGCCGATGCGCCCGCTGCCCCGGGCCACCCCGTCGGTGGTCGCGAGCGCGAAGAGCCCGCCGCCTACGATGGCCACGCCGGTCGCGAGCGCGTAGATGCGGAGCCGGCCCACGGCCACGACGATAGGCGATCCCCGGGCTTTGCAGTCCGTTGAAGACGCTCGCTACTCGGCTCGCGGGGCGGGACGAGCGGTCTGTCCGCCCGTCCCTTCGATTGGCTCGACGCGCGCCCGCCGCAGCGCTCTTCCGAGCGCGGACGGAGGAGGCACGCCCGTCAGCAGCGCGCGCGCTTCCGGTTCGTGGCCCGGCGAGCGCTGGTCCGGCGAGCGCTGGTCCGGCGAGCGCTGGTCCGGCGAGCGCTGGTCCGGCGAGCGCTGGTCCGGCGAGCGCCGAACCCGCACGTCGCGACCCCCGCCGAACGTGGCGATCCGCGGCCGGATCCGATTCCCACGATTGACGTGCCCTAGCCCGCTCGCGCACGATCGGCGGCCATGCCGGAAGACGCGAGCTCGGTCCCCTTCGCTGGCCTCGGCTGGCGCAAGCGCTTGGAGGCGCAAGGCGCGCTGGAGTCCCTGATCGCGCGCTTCGGCGACCGCATGGTCCGCATCGCCGAGGACGCGCTAGGCGAGGAGCTGGATGCGCGCCTGGCCCGCATCCGCACCCATCCGAACGAGGCGGGCTTCGACCCCTTCGGCTTCGACGCCTCGACCGCCCGCTACGCGCTGGCGCTCTCGGCTTTTCTGCACCGCTTCTACTTCCGCACCGAGGTGCACGGCATCGAGCGGCTCCCGGAAGGGCGGGTCCTGGTCATCGCCAACCACTCCGGGCAGATCCCGATGGACGGTCTGCTGATCGGCACCTCGCTCATGCTCGACGCCGAGCCGCCCCGCTTTCCGCGCTCGATGGTGGAGCGCTGGTCGGCCGAGCTGCCCTTCGTCTCGGTGCTCTTCCCGCGCTGCGGCCAGGTCGTCGGCTCGCCGGACAACGCCCGCCGCCTCCTCGAGCAGGACGAAGCGCTGGTGGTCTTCCCGGAGGGCTCGCGCGGGATCAGCAAGACCTTCGATCACCGCTACCAGCTCGTCGACTTCGGCCTCGGGTTCATGCGCCTGGCGCTGGAGACGGGTACCCCGATCGTGCCCGTCGGGGTCGTCGGCGGCGAAGAGCAGCTCGTCAGCGTCGCGAACCTCGAGACGCTGGCGCGGATCTTCAACATGCCGGCGTTCCCGGTGATCCCCCAGCTCGCGCTCGGCCTCGCGTTCCCCCTCCCGAGCCGCTATCGCATCTACTTCGGCGAGCCTCTGCGCTTCTCCGGCGACCCCGACGACGACGACTCGGTGATCGAGGAGAAGGTGCGGACGGTCAAGCAGACCATCCAGAGCATCGTGAACCGAGGGCTGAAGGAGCGGCGCGCGATCTTCTGGTGAGCGCACAGAGCGACTTGACGTATGCGGCGCCACGGGCTTCCTTTCGGGACCATGCGTCCCCGGTTCCAAGAAATCGTGAGCTTTCTCGCGGTCCTCGCCACCGCCTGTGGCGGCGGCCAGACCCGTCGTTCCGCCCCGGACGAGTCCGGCGACCTCGCCGTCGAGTCCGGCTCGCAGCGCACCTCGGAGATGCCGCCCGGCCTCGACAGCACGCAGTGGCGTTGGGTCGAGGCGTTCTGCACCGAGGGTCCGCTCGATCTCTTGAGCCGCGGGTACGCCTCCAAGCTGCGCGTACACGAGCGGGAGGGATTGCTGACGCTGGTCCGTGACGAGGTCTTCGCGACGGAGGAGTGCGAGCACACCGTGGTGATGCACGCCACACCGCCGGAGCACGGCCCCGACTGGGCGATGGAGGAGGTCGCGCGGGTGGCGGTGCCCTCGACTCGCGAGTGCTACGGCCGCCCCGAGGCGCCGCGCCCGGGCGAGGTCCGGATGGCCGACGGGCGCCTCGAAGTGCTCGTGCAGCGCTCTCAGTGGTGCAACGGGCTCGAGGTCCGCATGGTCTACGAGCGTGTCCCCGACTCGCTGCTGAGCGAGGACGAGATTGTTCGGCGCTACGCCGTCAACTTCGACCGCGGCGACGCGCAGGCCATGGCGGGGCTCTTCGCGGAGATGGGTTCGCTGCTCGAGCCCTTCACCCGCACCGAGACCGGCGACCCCTACCGTCACGACGGTCGGCCCGCGGTCGAGAGGTGGTTCTCGGAGACCTTCCAGAGTGCGCCGTGGCGCGCGCTGCGCGTCACGAACATCGAGGAGGGCGAGGCGCAGGAGGGGACCTCGCAGCGGATCGTCACGTGGCAGTACATGGACCCCCGCCTGACGGAGCCCTTCACCGGGACCACGCGCTTCACGATCGCGGCCGGTGAGATCTTCGAGGCGAAGATCGAGCTCGACTCCGAGCCCGCGTTGCGCCCCGAGGGCGAGCCGGCCGCCGAGCCCGAAGCCGAAGAGGCGTCGTCCGAGGGATGATCGACGAGCAGGGTTGCGGAGCGACCGGCTTGCTCTCGATACTCGCGGTGTGAGCGAACCGACGAAGCCCAAGAGGCCGAGCGCCCGCGCCCGCCCTTCGGCACGCCGAGGGGCGGCCTCGAAGGAGCCCACGGCGAAGGGGAACGGCGCCGAGAAGCGCGGGCGGACCGCCGCCAAGAGCCCGCGACCCGCCGCCAAGAGCCCGCGCGCGAGCGCGCGTCGGCGGACCCCGTCGAAGGTCGAGCCGCCGGCGATGGACGAGCGTGCCCGATCCTCGAGGTCGGCCGCGTCGCGCGACCCCGGGGCGCGCGCGACCGAGGGTGCGATCGTCGTCACCGGCATCTGCGGGCGCCTCGGGCGGCTCCTCGCGCGGCGCCTGCACCGCACCGACGAGGTGATCGGCATCGACCGCCGCGCCTTCGTCGGCAGGCCCAAGGACATCGTCCACCACGAGGTCGACCTGCGTCGCAAGAAGACGCGCGACATCTTCCGCGCGGGTGGCATCCGCGCGGTGGTGCACCTCGGGATCATGCACGACCCGCGGGCCAGCGCGAAGGCGCACCACGCCTGGAACGTCGTCGCGTTCCAGAAGCTGCTCGAGTACATGAACCACTACGACGTGCCGAAGCTCGTCGTCCTCTCGAGCGCGAACGTCTACGGCCCGAGCCCGGACAACCCGCAGTTCCTCACCGAGGAGGCGCCGCTGCTCGGCGCGCAGCACTTCAGCGCGATCCGCGATCTCGTCGAGGTCGACATGCTCGCGCAGAGCTTCTTCTGGCGGCATCCGGACACCGAGACGGTGGTGCTCAGGCCCTGCCACATCCTCGGCGGCGTGAAGAACGCGCCCAGCAACTACCTGCGGCTCGAGCACCCGGTCTCGCTGATGGGCTTCGACCCGATGGTGCAGCTCATCCACGAGCGCGACGTGGTCAGCGCGATCATCCAGGCGCTGCAACCGGGCGTGCGCGGCATCTTCAACCTGAAGGGCCCTGGCGAGGTGCCGATGAGCCGCGTGTTCAAGCTCCTCGCCAAGCGCCCGCGACCGGTCCCGGCGACGCTGGCGCGGCCGGTGCTGGAGCGGATGTGGCGCTATCGGTTCACGTCCTTCCCGACGCCCGAGCTCGATCACATCCGCTACGTCTGCATGGTCGACGACACCCGCGCGCGGGAGATCCTCGGCTTCCGGCCGCGCTTCTCCCTCGAGGAGACGGTCCGCGCGGTGGAGACCGAGCTCTGATCGGACGCGCGGACGCGGATCCGTCGCGCTTGCGGTACGGCGCGGTGGATCCGACAGTCGAGGGATGACGCGCTTCGGGCTCTTCGGGTGTGCGGTCGCGATGCTGACCTTCGGCTGCGGCGGCGGACGTGTCGGCTCCGACGGAGCGGTGGGTGGCGAGGACGGGAGCGTCGTCGGTCCTCCGGCGCTGCCGGCTCCGTCGCCGAGCGCGCTCCCGGTCGGTCCCACCGACGTGGTGCGGGTGGGACCCGGCCGCATGCGCGATCAGGCGAGCGCGCTCTCGCTGGGGAGCGACGGAAGCCTGCGCTACGCGTTCGAGACCGACGACCAGAGCGGCGGCGGCGCGGAGCTGTGGATTGCGAGCTCCGCGGACGCCGCGCACGTCGCGCTCCCGCAGCCCTTCGGGTTCACGGACCGCATGCTCGAGGCGATGCCTTCCTACGCCGGCGAGGAGCTCTACTTCTGGGCGGGCGACGACCCGACGGCGCCGCCGACGCTCTATCGTGCCGACCAGCTCGCGCCCACCGCGCTGCCGGCCATCGATGGGGTGAGCTCGTTCGCGGCGCGGCCGCGGCTGGCGGCGGTCTCGGTCGGGCTCGCCGTGGCGTTCGTGGACGCAGGGGGGCAGGCGATGCTGACGCTCGGCGCCGACGCGTCGAGCTTCGAGACGCCGCGCACGGTCTCGAGCGGGGCCACGCGGGCGGTCGTGGCGGGCTTCGGCGACGGCTCGCTGGCCTACGCCGTCGAGGACGCTGCGGGTGTGAGCGTGCGGCGCTCGCCCGACGGAGTGTCGTTCACCGACCCGGCGACGGTGAACGACGCGGGCCACGATCCGGCGCTGGTGCGCCGCGCGGACGGCGGTTTGGACGTCTACTACGTCGCGAGCGGGCTCTTGCAGCGCCGCGCGCTCATGCCGGACGGGACCATGGGCGCGGAGGAGCAGGTCACCTCCGATGCCTTCGGGCAGCCGATCCTGCCGTGCGGCATCCCGCTGCCGGACGGTCGCGTGCTGGTCTCGTTCGCCGAGACCCTGGAATCCGATGCGGCAGGCGCTCACGCTGGCCTGGCTGCCCTCCGAGGCGCCCGCGCCCTGAAGCGCGGTCGCACTTCTGGCGGGCGGTGCGCCTTCGTCACCGCGCTCGCACGCCTCCCAACCCCCTGATGCGTCCGAATGCGAGTCGCGGACCGAGCGACGTCTCCTGCGGCGGGCGTGGAGCTCGGTGGGTGAGCGAGCGAGGCGCCGCGAGCGCACCGAACCGTTGGCCGCGGCTTCGTGGGAGCGAGGAAGCAGGCAGCGCGTCCGGAGCCTGAACGCGACGACGGCGACCCCCGGGTCGGGAGCCGCCGTCGAGGCGAGGAGCCGAGCGAGGGCTCAGCGGTTTCGGCAGGCGCCGTCGACGCAGTTCTGCGTGCTGCTGCAGTCGGTCTGGACCCGGCACTGCGGGCTCACCTCGTTCGCCGCGACGCAGAGGTAATCGCCGCTGGCGGGGTCCTGCTGGCAGTCGGGAACCTGCGAGTCGAAGCTCATGCACTGCGCGTTGGTCATGGTCGGGCAGGGCGTCCGGCAGACCCCGGAGCGGCACACCCGGCCGGTGTTGCAGTCGGAGTCCTGGCTGCAGAAGGGCTCGCTCTGCCAGGCCGGCCGGCAGAAGCCGTCGGTCGCGCAGTAGAGGTCGGTGCCGCACTGCGCGTCGCTGGTGCAGTTGGCCAGGCACCGGCCGCTCACGCAGTGGTCACCCGAGGGGCAGTCGGTGGAGACCGTGCACTCGTTCGGGTTGGGCTGGCAGAAGCCGCCCTGGCAGCTGTCGCCCGCCACGCAGTCGGCGTCGCCGCTGCAGATCCGCGTGCACCCGTTGTTCAGGCAGACCGTGCCCGGCGCGCACTCGCGGTTGAACTGACAGGTCTGGCCGACGTCCTGGCAAGAGCCTTCGACACAGACCTGGCTGCCGCTGCAGTCGCCGGTCGTCCGGCAGGCGCCGGGGTCGTGGGCGGTGCAGGTGCCGCGGTAGTCACACCAGGTTCCCGACGCGCACGCGCTGTCGCTCGTGCAGGTCTGGCCCGGCGTGCAGGTCCCGGACTCGCAGGTCGAGCCGGTCGCGCAGTCGCCGTCAGTCGAGCAGCTGTGGTCGCCGGCCATGCAGACGCCGCTGCTGTCGCAGATGTTGCCGGAGGGGCAGTCCGTGTCGGCGCTGCAGCGGGTGCCGACGTGGCAGCTCCCGGAGGAGGTGCAGATGGACCCCGGGTTGCAGTCCAGGTCGCTGCCGCACGGCGACGCCGGGGAGCAGAAGTGGTCGACGCAGACGTCACCGCTGCCGCACTCGCTGTCGGACGAGCAGTCGGGGGGCTGGCAGGTGCCACCGGCGCAGTAGGTGTCGGGGGCACAGTCGGTGTCGCTGTGGCACGTGCCGCCGCCCCCGTGGCCGCTCCCCGTGTACAGGGGGCATCCGGCCAGCAGGAACATCAGTGGCAGCGCGAAAATGATTTTTGCGCGGAGGTTGGTCATCGGGCTCGACTCCTCTGAGGCGATGGGTCGCTCGGCACCCATTGCTCGGGCCCCTGATGCGAGCATCGTGCCATGAAGACACACGCTGTCTCCCTAGGGCGATCGCAGGCTGGCGGGGGCATCATGTAAACGCGGGTTCACGGCAGGATGACTTGGGATCGAGGACGATGCTTCACGGCGAGACCAGCGCCGCCTGGGCGCCGTCCCCTGCATCTTCGTCCTCGCGGCCCACGAAGTGGGGCCATGGATCGACGGGGTGGCCGTTTCGGCGCCACTCGAAGTGCAGGTGCGGGCCATGTGCGAGCCCGGTGTCCCCGACCTCGGCGATCACCTGCCCGCGCCGGACTTGCTGGCCGGCGAAGACGTAGGTCGCGCGGCAGTGCCCGTAGAGGGTGAGGGTGCCGTCCGCGTGCACGAGCAGCACGGCGTTCCCGTAGCCGCGGATGCCGTTGAAGCTGTAGACGACGAGGGCGTCGTTGACCGCGCGGATCGGCGTGCCCGGTGCCGCGCCGATGTCCACGCCGGGGTGGGGGATGCGCCGTCGGCCGCGCCGGAGCCTACCGTGGCGCCGGCCCGGCAAGATCGCGCGGTGCCGGCCGAACCCGCGCCAAATCCGCCCGCCGGGCACCGGCCACAAGAGCCCGGGCCCCATGTCTCCCTCGACCTCCTCGACCCACGTGTCCGGCGGGGGTTGGGTGAGCGCGATCCGCGCCACGCTGCGGTCGTCCAGCCCGAGCTGGGCGGCGAGCTCGGCGGCCGGCCCGAAGGGCTCCGGCACGCGGCGCGGCCCGTCGCACATCCGCCGGTGGTGGTAGCGGTGGCACTGGCGCCCGTGGCTCTCCATCCAGCGGGTGGGCGCCGGGGTCGGGATGGTGCGGTCCTCGCCCTCGTCGGCGATCAGCTCCTCGACGTCGACCTCGCCGCCAGCCGACGCGTCGCAGCCGATGTCGGTCTCCCAGCTCGGATCGTACTCGTCGTCGGGCGCGGTCGAGGCCGGCTCGGCCTGGGGCGCCGGAGGGTCGGCGGCCGCGTCCGTTGCGAGCAGGAGCACGGCCACGCCGAGAGCAGAGAACGCGAATCGGGGGCTTTGCATCGTGCCGGTCGGATCAAGCTGACACGCTTCCGGCCCGGCCGTCCACCCGTGGGGGTCGCCGCGATCTCAATGGTGAGGCGGCTCTTTGGCCACGACGAACGCTTCGTCGCCTTCCTCGAGGCGCATCTGCCGGTCCGGGTTGACCAGGTGCGCGCGCCCGCGGACCAGCCCGAGGACCGTGCAGTCGTGGTCGAGCAGGGCGACGCAGTAGTCGCGGTAGCTCTGGCCCACGAACCCGTCGACGGGGATGCGATAGATCTCGGATCCGTGCTTGTTCGTCAGCAGCTCCTCCACCACCTCGGCCACGCCGAGGTCCTGCGCGCTGCGCACCAGGAGCGTGGAGGCGAGGGCGTGGCTGTCGATCACCGAGTCGCAGCCGGCGCGGAGCAGGAACTCCTTGTGATCGGGGTGGACCAGCTCGGCGCTGATGCGGATCTCGGGGTTCACCTCGCGCAGCGCCAGCACGATCATGGCCGTCTCGTGGTCGGAGCGCGGGTCGGTCGGGTCCGACGCGAAGGCGATGGCGACCGTCGCCCCCCGCGCCGAGGCGCGGTCGAGCGCGTCGAGCTTTCCGGGCTGGCCGCGGACGAAGCGCACCGCCGGGATCGTCGATCGGCGTCTCCGGCAGGTCCGCCACCACCACCACCTGCGTCGCTTCGTGTCGCGGGTCGAAGCGGAAGTCGTCGATGGCGGCCAACGCCTTCTGGTTCCAGCCGAGGATCAAGAGGTGATCGTCCATGCGGTAGCTCCTCAGGCCCTTGCGACCGCGCTCGCGCAGGTCGATGAAGGCCGTGGCGATGGTCGCGGCGAGGGTGCCGAGGACGCCGACGCCGACGATCATCGTGATGAACGCCACGATGCGGCCGCCGCCGGTGATCGGGTAGAGGTCCCCGTAGCCGACGGTGGAGAGCGTGGTCATGCTCCACCAGAGGGCGTCGTCCACGCCGTGAACGCTCTCGTTGGTGCCGCCCTCGAAGCCGTAGAAGGTGAACCCCGCCGCGAGCCAGACGGCCATCGCCACCAGCCCCAGGTAGCCGAGCGTCTGGGTCGGCATGGCGATGTCGAAGCGGCGCATCAGCCGGCGCGTGAGCACGGCGATCCGCGTGAAGCGGAGGATCCGCACGAGGCGCACGACCCGGAAGGTGTGGAGCGGACCGACGAGCGGGATGGCGCCGAGGAGATCGATCCAGTTGCGGCGGAGGAAGTGGCGGCGGCGGTTGGCCTTGGCCAGGCGCAGGGCGAAGTCGGTGACGAAGACGCCGCAGATGCCGG
Organism: uncultured Pseudomonadota bacterium; assembly: GCA_963832725.1. GTDB lineage: Bacteria > Myxococcota_A > Polyangia > Polyangiales > Sandaracinaceae > JAEZBP01. The sequence continues at coordinate 51,850 of CAWHVG010000001.1, read as the reverse complement.
TGTCGATCCAGCGCAGCGCCGTGGCCTCGGGCGAGCTGCGCGTGAGGCCCATCTCCGCCACGAGGATGCCCAGCGAGCCGACGGTGAGGACGATGACGCTCCACTCCCACCACCGAGGCAGCTCCGGCTCGACGTAGAGCGGTGTCATCCGTGCCCCCACGGCGCCGGACCTTACACCATCGGCTCGCGGCGCGTGTCGGCCAGGGCACCGGCGGCGCGGAGCGCTTCGTAGAGGACGACGGCGACCGCGTTCGAGAGGTTCAGCGAGCGGACGCCGCCGGCCGTGGGGATGCCCCACACGCGCTCGCGGTGGGCCTCGAGCAGCGCCGGCGGCAGGCCGACCGACTCCTTGCCGAAGACGAGCGCATCACCGGGCGCGAAGGCGGCCTCCAAGTAGCTCCGCTCGGCGTTCGCGCTGAAGAGATGGAGGCGGGCGTCCGGATGGGCCGCTTCGAAACCGGCCAGATCGTCGTGGCGGTGGAGATCGAGGAGCGGCCAGTAGTCGAGGCCGGCCCGGCGCACGCGGTGCTCGTCGAGGGAGAAGCCGAGCTGCCCGACCAGGTGGAGCGGCGAGCCGGTGCCGACGCAGGTCCGAGCCACCGAGCCCGTGTTCGGTGGGATCTCCGGCTCCACCAGCACCACCCGAAAGGGGCGTGTCAGAGGCGGGAAGCGCAGCTTGTCTCCGCGGGGCACGGGCGGACCATGACGTGACGTCGCCGGGCAGGCCAGCGTCCCCCCGCCGCTTGCGGAAGCGCTCGACGAAGCGCGCGCCACCGTCCTTGACGGAAAACCCCGCCGGACGGTAGCGTGGCGCATTCGGAGACAGACGGTCTTGCGCTTCGCGTTCTCCCGCCTGCGTGCTTGCTTCCTCGTCGTGCTCGTGTCGAGCGTCGCCGCTCCCGCGGCTGCGCAGAACATGGACATCGCGCTCTCGCGCCTGCACGTCGCCGCGAGCGACGCCAACCCGAGCTGCTCGTCCGGTGTTCCCGGCGCCGGCTCGCGCATGTACTGCGGCGACAACACCGCGTACGCGCAGGTGATGACGCAGCTCGCGGGGGCGCTCCTCCCGCCGATGCTCTCGCCGGCGGCCACGCGCGGCGTGCGCGGCATCTACGTCGGGTTCGACACGTCGTTCACAGGCATCAACAACCAGTGCGACCCGGCCAACCCGAACAGTGCTGGATGCGCTTGGCATCGCGCGGTCGAGGGTGACGGCGGCGGCGGCGACCCGAGTCGGAGCCGCTTCGTCGACTCGGCCATCGGCTGGGGCCGCTTCACGGTCCGCAAGGGCTTGCCCTTCGGGTTCGAGCTCGGCACCAACATCGGCTACGTCTACAACACGAGCTACTGGACGCTGGGCGCCGAGGTCCGCTGGGCCATCTTCGAGGGCTTCCGTCAGGACGTGGGCTGGATCCCGGACGTGGCCGTCCGCGGCGCGGTGCAGACCTTGATGGGCGACGGTGAGTTCAACATCACCATCCCCTCGATCGACCTGACCATCGCCGAGCCCTTCGTGGTCGGCAACTCGGTCGAGATCTCGCCCTGGGTGACGGGACAGGTCGCCTTCCCCTTCGTGGACAGCGAGCTGGTGGATCTGACGCCGGCGACGAGCGCCTTCACCGGCTGCAATCCGGACCCGAGCACGCCCAACGCGATGAGCGGTCATCCGCCTTACTGCCGCGGCAACGGGAGCGACCTGAACAACAACTGGGTCTTCCCCTCGCTCCGCAGCATGCGCTGGCGGCTCGGGGTGGGCGCGCAGATCCGCTACCAGTGGTTCTCGATCCTGGGCTCGTTCATGTTCGACGTCGTCAAGCCGAACGACGGCCTCGCCGACGCTTCGCTGCCGGGGATGCTCCCGCGACAGTGGACGGCGAACGTGGGCATCGCGCTCACGCCCTGAGCACGACGAAGTGCTCGAGGGGCAGACCGTAGTAGCGGTCGGTCCTGCCGACGTGCTTCATCCCGATGCGCTCGGCCACCGCCATCGAGCGCGGGTTGCGCGGGTCGACCACGGCGTGGATGCGGTCCACGACGAGCTGGTCGAAGCCGATGGACAAGAGGCGCCATCGAGGCAGACGCGAGAGCAGGGCCCGAACAGCAACGGGCCGCCAGGGAAGCCCCGGGCGGCCCGTTTCCACGGTGTGTGCCGCGTTCAGCCGAGCAGCTTGGCGAGCGGCGTGTACTCGACGCCGACGCCTTCGGCGACGCCCTCGTACGTGCAGTGGCCGTCCCAGCAGTTGACGCCGCGGGCGAGCGGGAGGTGCTCGCGGACGGCGGCCTCGACGCCCTCGGTCGCGATGATCTCGGCGTAGCGCGCGGTCACGTTCGTCAGCGCGAAGGTGCTCGTCTGCGCGACGGCCCCGGGCATGTTCGGCACGCAGTAGTGGACCACGTCGTGGAGGACGAAGGTCGGCTCGTCGTGGGTGGTCGGCCGGCAGGTGTCGATGCAGCCGCCCTGATCGACGGCGACGTCCACCACCACCGAGCCGGGCTTCATCTCCTTGATGAGCTCCTCGGTCACCAGCTTCGGCGCCTTCTTGCCGGTCACGAGCACGGCGCCGATGACGAGGTCCGCGTCCGTCACGGCCTCCTGGACGTTCTTCGGGTTCGAGTAGAGCGTCTCGATCTGGCCCTGGAAGATGTCCTCCAGGTACGCCATCCGGTCGTGGTCGACCTCGAGCACCGTCACCTGGGCGCCGAGACCGACCGCGATGCGCGCCGCGTGCGAGCCGACGATGCCGCCGCCGAGGATGCAGACGTGGCCGCGGCGGGTGCCGGGGACGCCGCCGAGCAGGATGCCCTTGCCGCCGCGCTCCTTCTCGAGGGAGGTCGCGCCGACCTGGGTTGCCATGCGACCGGCCACCTCGCTCATCGGCCGGAGCAGCGGGAGCGAGCCGTCGGCCGTCTCCACCGTCTCGTAGGCGATGGCGCGGACCTTCGTCTCCATCAGCGCCTTGGTCAGCCCGGGCAGCGGCGCGAGGTGCAGGTAGGTGTAGAGGATCTGGCCTTCGCGGAAGTAGCCGTACTCCGACTCGAGCGGCTCCTTGACCTTCATGACCATCTCGGCCGACCAGGCGTCCGCCGCGGTGGGCACGATGGTCGCGCCGGCGTCCTCGAACTCGGCGTCGGGGATGCCGGAGCCCTCGCCCGCGCCCTTCTGGATGTGGACCTGGTGGCCCGCGCGGGTGAGCGCCAGCACGCCGCCTGGGTTGATCCCGACGCGGTACTCACGCGTCTTGATCTCGGTGGGAACGCCGATGATCACGATGCTCTCTCCTCGTTCTCGGGTAGCCGATTGGCCGCCAGCCTAGCGCGCGTTTTCGGGGGAGAAAGGGCAAACGGCTAGACGCACTGCGTCACGAGTGCGCTTCGTCACCGGGTTCGGTGCGCCGTGGGAAGCCTTCGCCGGCGCCGCTCGCCGTCGCGGCTCGTCGGCGCTCAGTCGAGCAAGGCGCGGCCTGCGTGCCGGGCGAAACGCCACACGTAGCGCGGGCGGAAGTGGTAGCTGAGGTAGGCCCACTCGCGCAGCGCCTCGAGCTCGTCCGGCGCGAGCTTCGGGTGGCGAAAGGTCGGCCGGAAGCCGGTCATGGCGTCGGGCGCGAGGGGGAGGCGCCGGTCTTCGACCTCGGGCTCGAGCGTGGTGCCGGGGTAGGGCGTGGCCACCGTGAACTGCACGGCGAAGGAGTCGAGCCGCTTGGCCCAGCGCACGGTGGCGCGGATGGTCTCGGCGTCGTCGCCGGGGAGGCCGAGCAGGTAGTTGCAGATGACCCGGATGCCGAGCCGCTGCGCCGTTCGCACCACGTGCTCGATGCGTGCAGCGGTCGGCGGCTTGCGCTTCTCGCGGGCGAGCATGCCGCGGTCGACGCTCTCGACACCGATCTCCAGGCTGCGCAGACCCGCGTCGCGGAGCTCGACGAGGAGATCGTCGTCGAGGCGGTCGGCGCGCATCTCTGCGCTGAAGCGGACGCCGTGGGGCCGGATGGCGTCCGCGAGCGCGCGCACCCGATCGCGGTCCAGGTTGAAGAGCGGGTCGCGGAAGGCCACGGCGCGCACCCCGTAGCGAGCGCGGAGCGCGCCGATCTCGTCGCCGACGCGGCTCGGGTCGCGCTGGCGGAAGCGCGCGGTGACCCGCCACGGGCAGTAGCCGCAGCCGTATGCGCATCCGCGGGCCGAGCCGACCGGCAGCGTGGGCCCGCGCCGGGTCAGGAACGCGTAGCGGTAGCGGGAGACGGGGAACCGAGACCAGTCGGGAAAGGGTAGGTCGTCGAGCTCGTCCACCTGGCCGGCCGGCGTCACGCCGCGGGCGTCGAGCAGGTCCGCGCCGAGCGCCTCGGGCTCGCCCGTGATCACCGCGTCCGCCGCGCCCTCGTAGAAGTCGGGGCGGGCGGTCGCGAACGCGCCGACCACGACGGTCCGCACGCCGCGGGCGCGGAGCCGCTCGGCGATCACGCGCTCGGCGCTGGCGTCGGTGATCGAGCTCAGCACGATGGCCGCGTCGGCGCGGGGAAGCGGATCGGCCGGGCGAAGGGCGTGGACGCTCACCTCGTGGCCGCCCGCGCGGAGCTGCGCCGCCAGATAGCCGAGCGTCAGAGGGGGCAGATCGGCCAGCCCTGCTTTGGCGCGCTCGAGCAGGCGCGCTCGCCACGATCGGCCCACTTCGAAGACCGTGCCGTAGCCGCCGGCGACGTCCTTCAGCGTGCAGCCGGGGTGGGAGTAGACGCTGACGAGCGCGACACGCATCGATCGAGGGGGGAGAACGACGGACGCTGAAGCGCGCATTCCGCTCGGCGCCTCGGTCCTCCGAACCGACGTGCGTCCAGCGCGCTGACCAGGACCCCTCCCGTCGCCTGTCGGGCGGCGTGGGCCCGCCGCGCGACCCGCCGCTTCTCGACGATGCTCGCATCGCCTCGTCGCGTCGAACCACGCCTCAGAGCCACGGCGCTGCGACATGCTCGGTTCAGGTTCCTGGCCAGCGCTCTAGCATCGCCGGGGGTTTCGAGCTACACGCCCGGCCGCCCCTGACGCGCTGTGCGAGACGAGAACCCTACCCGATCGTCGGGCCTGCTCCGGGTCCTGGCCGTGCTGATCGCCCTGTCTCTCGCGGTCGGTGTCGGCGTGGCGATCGTGACGCTCGCGTACGCGCCCGCGCCGACCGGCACGACCGATCTGGCCCGCGAGCTCCGGGATCGAGGCCGCCTGGCGGTGGTCGGCGACGACGACTTGCTGCGCTTGCAGGCAGAGGGCGCCCAGCTGATCGCGGCCCGCGACGTGGAGGGGCTCGATGCGGCGCTGGCGGGCTCGGACGAGGACCGTCTGGACGAGGTGCTGCACGCCGCGCGGATCGCGGGAATCGTCGTCGATGACCGCGAGGAACCGCCCGAGGAGCCGGGCACGATCGCCGAGCGGCTGCGGGCCTACGACCACTTCGCCGTCCTCCAAGGCGCGTACCTCACGCCGGTGGCCAGCCTCTATCTGAGGCGCCGCGGGCTGCGCTTGGACCGCCGGCAGGGAATGATCCTGGCCCGTGCGGCCCGCCAGATCCTGGGCGGGTCGGTGCCGCCGCGGACAGGCGCCTTTCCCGAGCCCCTCCGGCGCTCGCGCAACGTCGAGGTGCTGGTGATGCTGCGGCAAGGCCGCGAGGCGAGGCTCTGGCGCTCGGCGCGCGGAGGATCGATCGCCCGCGCGCTCATCACGGCCGCTACTGTGGCCCGCGACCGCTGGATGGAGCGCGAAGCGGTGATGGGCGGACCGATCGACCGGCGCCTCCATTCGCTGAAGGTGGAGGTCTACCTGCTCGAGGACGACGGGACGCTCGGTGATCGCTCGCCGGCGTTCCTGGAGCGCGTGATCACGCCCGAGCATGGCGTCGCGCTCGAGGATCGCGGGCGCGACCGCGGCAGCTGGCACTATCTGCTCCCCGAAGCGACCCGCGAGCGGGGCGGTGGCTCGGCGATGCGCGCCTACGCCGAGCTGCTCGAGGACGCTGGGATGCCGGCCGACGCGCTCGAGAAGTCCGACGTTCGCCTCTACCGGCTGGTGGCGAGGCCGGTGGGCAGCTCGGCGCCGACGTCTTCGTCGCGTGGGTCGTCCCCCGCTGCGCGGACGGCGCCGGTGGATCCGCTCGGCGTCCCCGATCTCGACCGGCTGTGAGCGTCCGGGGACCGAGGTGTTCGCTCCGCATCCGGGTCGCGAGTCGAGCCGGTCGGCGTCCCCGGCTCGCGGTCGGCTCGCCGCCGCGGATCGAGCCTCGCGCACGGCGCGGGTGATGACCTCGGCGTCTCGGGTCTCGAACGGCGCGCCACCGCGGGGCGAGGCTCGCGCACGGCGCGGGTGATGCCCTCGGCGTCTCGGGTCTCGAACGGCTCGCCACCGCGGACCGTCCCCGGTTCAGCGCATGGTGCCGCTGCAGAGCCTCGCTGCCTCCGACGGTCAGCGGCTGGTGGCGAGGCTGGCGGGCAGCTCGGCGGCGGTTGCCTCCGCGGCCTCGTCGTTCGTCGCCTTCGTCGATGCGACCGATGCGCCGTCGCCCAGCGCGATCTTCGCCGTGGGCTCGCCCGGCTCGTCGACGGCCGGCAAGCGCACGACGAAGGTCGTGCCGACGTTCCGGTGGCTGCGCACCTCGATGTGCCCGCCGGCCGCGTTCACGATGCGCTGGGAGATGGCGAGCCCGAGCCCCGTGCCGCGGTTCTTGGTGGTCACGAAAGGCACGAAGAGGTTCGCCAGCACCTTCTGGGGGATGCCGGGCCCGGTGTCGCTCACCCAGAGCTCGACCCAGCGACGCTCTCCGTCGACGTCGTCCCGCGTCTGCTCGCGCGTGCGAACGGTCAGCTTGCCGCGACCCTCCATGGCGTGCGCCGCGTTCTGACAGAGGTTGATCAAGACCTGCCGGAGGCGCTCGGCGTCGATGCGGACCCGCGGCAGCTCCTCGACGAGCTCCAGCTCCGCCTCCACACGGTCGAGGTCCTTGGCCAGGAGCTGCAGCGTGCGGTGGATCACCGCGTTCACGTTGGTCGGCGCCGGGTCGCCGGTCGAGGGGCGCGCGTAGTCCAGGAAAGACGAGACGACGCGGTTCAGCCGGTCGACCTCCTCCACGATGATGTCGAGGAACTCGGTGTTGCCGAAGTCGGTCGCGACCGGCTCGCTCGGGTCGGAGAGGAACTGCGCGCTCGCCTTGATCGCGCCGAGCGGGTTGCGGATCTCGTGCGCGAGGCCGGCCGCCATCTCACCGAGCGCGGCGAGCCGGTCGCGCTGCTTGAGCCGCTGGTAGAGGCGCGAGTTCTCGATGGCGATCGACGCCTGCGCCGCCAGGCCGCGCAGGAGCTGCACCTCCTCGGGGCTGAAGGCGTCGCGCAGGCGGTCGTCGCGCACGCAGAGGAAGCCGTAGGCCTCGCCGGTGCCGCGCAGCGGCACGCACACCGAGGCGTGCATCGCCTCCAGCGTCTGGACGATCTCGGTATCGAGCTCGGCCTCGAGGTCCTCGCCCAGCTCCCGCGCCTCGTCCAGCTCGCGCTCGACGTTCTCGAGCACGACCTCCTCGTCGCGCCGGAGCCGATCCAGCAGCGGTCGGGCCAGCGCCAGCTCCACGCGGTCGACCGGCTTGCGGCCCGTGTGGCCGCCGAGGTCGTAACCGCGTCCGCGCTCGTCGACGAGGTAGAGCGAGGCGTCCGTGACGCGGCGCGAGCTCTCGAGACCGGTCATCAAGAGCTCGATCATCTCGTCCATCGTGAGCGTGTGGGCGAGCTTGGCCCTCAGCTCGGCGACCACGCGCTCGAGGTCGTAGCGCTCGCGCAGAAAGAGCAGCGAGATCTGCTGCTCGAGCTTCGCCCGCACCGGATCGAACATCAAGAAGAGGACGAGCGCCGCGACGACCGAGTGCAGGAAGAAGTGGCCTGGGTCGAGGAAGACCAGCACCCAGAGGATGCCGGCCAGCGAGAAGGAGAGCGCGGTCAGCAGCGTCAGACGCGCCGCGAGCTCGTAGAGGTCGATCAGCCGGTAGCGCAGGATCGACTGCGAGAGGACGTAGAGGAAGACCAGGATGAGGACGGTGCCGACCGGCGGGATCTCGAGCCCGGCGTAGGGCAGGTACTCGGCCAGCGTGAACACCGCCGCCAGCGCGCCGACCACCGCCAAGTAGGTCAGCCGGGCGCGCTCGAAGCGGGAGCGCGCGCTCCGCCCGGCCCGGAAGAGCATCACCAGCGCCGCCGCCAGGAGCACGAAGACGTAGGTGAAGATCAGCGCGGCGAAGATGGGCTGGTGGTAGAGCGGCGTGAAGACCGCGGCGATCATCACCAGCGCGAGGAGCAGCGCGCTCCGCTGGAGCTGGGTGGCGCGTTTGGACTCCGGCTGGAGGAAGGTGCGGAAGAACTGCACCGCTGCCAGCGGGAGCAGGACGGCGCAGACGAGGTTCAGCCGATCCCAGAAGAGGGGACGCCCGAGAAAGCGCGCCAGGAACGTGGAAAGGTACCAGGTGCCGACCGCCGCGCCGAAGAGGCCGAAGAACCAGTGCACGCGGCGCTTGCGGGCGCGCAGGAGCACCGTGCCCGCGATGGCGAAGCTGAGCACGGCGGCCAGGAGCGAGGTCTGGGTCCGGAGATCCACGTCTCGGGCAGCTTAACAGGCTCAGCCGGCGGCTCACAGCGGCGGCTCATGTCCTGCCCACCTGTCGCGTGGCCTTCGTCGCGGGGAATCGAGCCCAACGCGGGCGCGAGCGCGCCCCGATCCACGCACCTCTCCGTGGTCCACCGCGGCGTTGGCATCGCCTCGCCGTCGTCCTTCGATCAGCGGCCGATTGCGCGTCGGTGTCCGAAACTCACCGCGGATTCAGTGGGGCGAGCGGGGATCGATGTTGGGCTGCGGTGTCGGATCCTCGTGGTAGGTCTGCAGGACCGGCCCGCAGTTCGGCTGCGGCGTCGGCTCGCCAGCGTTCAGGACGGTCACGCTGGCCGCGATCTCGACGCGCTCCGCGAGCACGAAGCGGTCGCCGAGCGCGTCGGCCTCGTCGCTGTGGCCCTGCGCGTCGAGCTCGCTCTGCACCGCCTCGACGGTGTCGACGCAGACGATGTTGCCCTGGTCGTCGACCGCGGCGACCAATCCGTCTTGGGCCGACGCGACGCGGAACGTGAGGCCGGGGGTGGCGAGGCGCCCTTCGCATCCGGCGGGCGCGGCCTCCCAGTCGGTGCTCGTGTCGAGCCGGGCCAGCGGGCGGGAGTCGGACCGCGTCTCGACGAGATCGGAGCTCTGGGAGCCGCTGACCGGCGGCGCGCCCACGCAGCCGGTGAGGAGGATCGCAGCGATGAAGAATGCGCGTTGGATGTGACGCATGGATCGAGTCCTCCGCCTTCAGCCCGTATTGCTTCACCAACTGGGAGAGGCGCGGCCGTTTCATGCCGAGCAGCGTCGCCGCCCGGGTGATGTTGCCTTCGGTCTCGTCGAGCGCGCGGACGATGCACTCGCGCTCCATCAGCTTTTTCATCTCGAGCAGCGAGGTCTCGCCGTCGCGGACGCGCTCGTAGAGCATGCTCTCGAGCGGCCGCGCCTCGGCGCCTGGCGCCGTAGGGGCCGCGTGCTCGAAGGGGACGGCGCCGTCCGGTGGCACGAACGCCTCCGCGAACGCAGCGAAGTCTTCCGGCAAGAGCGTGGCTCCGTCGGCGAAGAGCGTGGCCGAGCGCAGCACGTTCTCCAGCTCGCGCACGTTCCCGGGCCAGCGGTGGCGCGACAGGCATGCGACGGCGTCGGGGCTCATCCGCTTCATCGGCTCTCCACGCTCCCCCGCGATGCGCGCGAGGAGGTGCTCGGCCAGCACAGGGAGGTCCCGCAGCCGCCCGCGCAAGGGCGGCATCTCCACTGTCACGCCGCGGAGGCGGTAGTAGAGGTCCTCGCGGAAGCTCCCGTCGCGCACCATCTGCTCGAGGTCGCGGTGGGTCGCGGCGATGATGCGCACGTCGACGCGGATGGGCTGCGTGCCGCCGACGCGATCGAACTCGCGCTCCTGCAGGACGCGCAGCAGCGCCACCTGCGTCTTGGGCGAGATGTCGCCAATCTCGTCGAGGAAGATCGTCCCGCCTTCGGCCAGCTCGAAGCGGCCCTTCTTCCGGGCGCTGGCGCCCGTGAACGCCCCTCGCTCGTGGCCGAAGAGCTCGCTCAAGAGGAGCGTCTCCACCAGCGCCGCGCAGTTCACCTTGACCAGCGGCTTGTTCCGGCGCGGCGAGTTGCGGTGGATCGCCTCGGCGATGAGCTCCTTGCCGGTGCCGCTCTCGCCACGGATCAGCACGATCGCGTCGGCGCCGCTCACTTTGTCGAGCACGCCGAACACGCCGGCCAGGGCGCTCGAGTTGCCGACGAGGTTCGGGTACTTGCTGCGCCAGGCGGCGAGCTTCGCGCTGGGCTCGGCGCCGCTGGCTGCCGGCCGCGGGGGCGTCCCGGTGAGGGACCGCGGCGGCGGGACCGACTCGTGGCGCGTTCGCGTCCAGGCGGAGGCCAACGAGCCGGCCATGCGCGTCAGCTCGGTGCGCTGCGGTCGCTCGGCCCAGGCCGCGCGCGATTCCTCCGGAACCCGATCGGTGAGCTCCTCTTCGATCTTCTGCGCCCGCTCCAGCACCCGCGTCGCCAGTCCGACCTCGCCCGCGTCGCCGAGCGCACGCGCGTGTCGCACCAGCGCCGAGAGCAGTCGCTCGGGATCGTTGCAGGTGTCGGCCAGCTCGACCGCGCGCCGGGCCGCCGCGCGGGTGTCTCCGCCTGCCGCGCGCTCGAGGTCCGCGGAGACCAGCGCCAGGTCCGTCTGGTGCTTCGCCGGGAGCTCGACCGGGAGGTTGGAGAGGATCGCGCGCGCTCCCGCCACGTCGCCGTCGTAGAGCGCGATCTTGGCGAGCTCGAGCGCCGCCTCCACCGAGCGGAGCGAGCCCAGCTCATCGAAGATGGTGCGCGCTCGGACGAACGCGTCGCGGGCCGCCGTGATGTTCCCCTCGGCCGCCTCGACGCGGCCACCGAGGAGCAGTCCCTCGCCGACCACCTGCGACGGAAGCCCCTGACCGCCGATCCGCCGCGCGAACTGCGAGAGCATCCGGGCGCGGGCGTGGTCGCCGAGGCTCGCGTAGAGCTCGCCGAGGTTGTGGGCGACGCGCGCGAGCATGGCGCGGTTTCCCAGCCGCTTCAGGAGCGCGACCGCCTGGTGGTAGTACGAGAGCGCTCGCCGATAGTCGCGGTTGAGGTGGGCCAGGACGGCGAGGTTCTCGGTGGCGATGGCGCGGTCGCGGGTGTCGCTGGCCCGCGTCGCGACGTCGATCGCTTTGAGGCACGCATGCTCGGCGCCCTCGAGATCGCGGGCCAGGAGCATGGCGACGCCGAGGTTGGTGTGCGCCTGCGCCTCTTGGTGCCCGAGCCCGGCGGCGGCCGCCTTGTCCCGATTCTGCTCGAAGATCCCGGTCGCCGCCTGCGGGTCTTTCTGCGCGAGCGCGAGCTTTCCGAGCGTGTTGCCCGCCTGAATCTCGATGACCAGGTCGCCCGCGGTCTCGGCGGCTCCGAGCGCGCGCGTCGCGCAGCGCGCGGCCTCGTCGTAATCCGCGCGCTGGTAGTGCAGCTCCGCCAGCTGCGAGACCACCTCGGCGAGCACCGCGGCGTCGCCCGAAGCTTCCGCGATCGCCTGTGCTCGCGAGAGGACCTCGGCCGCCTCCTCGTGCTCGCCTGCCACGGTCAGCAGTTGCCCGACGCGGTGCGCCGCGACCGGATCGGCGGGCGAGTCGGTCAGCACCGAGCGAGCGTGGACCAGCGCCCGGCGATACTCGCCGGTGACCCGGTAGAGGTCGGCCAAGAGCTCTCGGATCGCCGCTGGCGCCGCGCCGACCGTCTCCAGGAAGGACTCGAGCAGCGCGGCCGCCTCCCCGTGCGCGTGGCGAGCGGACAGGGACGCGGCCGCCACGACGGCCAGATCGGTCGCGCGCGCCGGGTCGTCTGCCGCCAGGGCGTGGCGTACCGACTCCTGCAGATCCACCGAGTCGGCGCAAACGTCTACGCAGCGGGCGTGCAGCTCGCGCTGTCGGGCCGGCGAGAGGAGCTGGTAGCAACGCTCGGCGTCGGTGTCCCGGTCGAAGCAGAAGAGCAGCCGTCCATCGAGGATGCTGCGGCTGAGCAGGTCGGCGCTCGCCAAGGTCGCCCGGTCGGCGCTGCTCGGCTCCACGCCGGCCACCCGGGCGAGCTCGTCCAGCTCCGCCGGTCGCCCCAGCACTGCCAGCGCCTCGACCAGCGCTCGGGCCAAGGGCGGCAGCACGTCGATGCGATGCGCGAGCCGCTCGGCCGGCGTCATGGGACGCCCCTCGAGGAGCAGGTCGATCGCGTCGGGCAGCCCGCCGGTCCGTTCCAGGATGCGCGCCAGCGCCCGCTGCGACGAGAGATACGCGCGCACGCCCTCGAGGTCCAGCGTGCCGATCTCCACGCGGTCTGCGCGCTCGTGCGCGCGCATGTCGGCGACGTGGGCTGGCAGGTCGAGGCCCCGTTCCAGGCGGATGCTGCCGGCGAAGAGGGCGCGCAGCCCTTCCTCGCGGCCCGGGATCACGCCGGCGCCGTCGAGCAGGAACGCCAGTAGATCCAGCGTTCCGCGGTCGGCCTTCTCCAGGTGGTCGAGCACGACGAGCGGCGCGCGGACGCGGGCCACGTCGCGCAGGAGCGCGGCCACCGCGTCGAAGAAGCGCAGGCGCTTCTCGAAGACGGCCGTCTCGCGCGTCGCGCCGGAGAGCCCGTCGTTCGTGAGGACCTCGTCGTCGGACTGCGCGCCGTGCTGATGCCAGAGTCGATGGCAGCCGCTGCTGCACGCGAGTCCGCTCAGGTCCGCCTCCGGGGCCACGCCGACCTCGTCGAGGAAGCGGAGCGCGCGGTCGACGATCTCGGCGAAGGGGCCGAACGCGCGCCCCGGCTCGCAGCGGCCGTCCAGCACCACGCCGCCCTGGAGGCGAATGCGGCTGCGGAGCTCGGCCAGCACCCGGGTCTTCCCGATGCCGCTCGGGCCCTCGAGGAGCACGAGTCGGGTCCCCGTCGGGTCGCCGCGCTGAGTGTCGCGGTAGAGAGAGGTGAGGCGCGCCAGCTCGGCTTCGCGGCCCGCGCAGAGCGGGTCGGGGGACGTCCTCGTGGGTGTGAGCGCACGCGAAGGGGCGCTCGAGGCGGGTTCGTGCTGCATTCGTTGGGCTCCGGGCAGCACGTCATCCAATGCACGCCGCCCACCAGTCGAGCCAAGGTAGAGGTCGTTCTGAAGGGGTTCAAGCGGTCGCATGGATGATTCCTCCCGGCCGAGGCGGGAACGGTCGCGGCGCATCATGCAACCCGCGTACCCGACCGCGAGCTCCTTGCCGGACGCGAAAGTCGGTGTCGAATCGGGGGCTTGCGGACCCTCGCGCGAAGGGCGACGAGAGGCCGTCAGCGCCCTGTCGGGTCACCTGGTCACGAAGCCGCGGAGGGCGTGCGAAGGTTGACGGTCGTGCGCCTGCGCACGGACATCGATCACATTCGATACTGCTCGACGTCGATGTCGTAACGCTTGAGCCAGCGGTGGATCTGCATCCGCTCCTTGCCCAGCTCGCGGCCCACCGCCGCGATGTTGCCGGCGTGACGGTGCAGCAGCTCGCGCAGAGTGGCCTCGCTGGGCGCGCCCCGGGAGGGAGGCTCGGCGGGCGGCATCGAGGCGGGCGGGGCGTGCTTGACGCCGTGGTCACGCAGCGCTTCTCGGACCGGCTCGGGCAGGTGCGTCAGATCCAGCTCGGGCGCGCCTGCCGCCAGGGCGACGGAGAGCCGCACCGCGCTTTCGAGCTCGCGCACGTTGTAGGGCCACGTGTAGTGCGCGATGCCGACCATGTAGGGAAGCGAGAGGCGAGCGTCGGCGCGGCCGGACTTGGCCAAGAAAGCGCGGGTCAGGGGGTGGAGATCCTCCCTGCGATCGCGCAACGGTGGCAGATGCGCCGTGAACTCCCGCAGGCGCGCCAGAAGATCGCCGCGGAACCTCTCTTGCGCCACCAGCTCCTCGAGCTTGCGGTGCGTGGCGCAGACGACGCGCACGTCGACCGGCTCCGGCGTCGTCGAGCCGAGGGGCAGTACCTGGCGCTCCTGCAGCACCCGCAGCAGCTTGGCCTGCGCCTCGAGCGGCATGTCGCCGATCTCGTCCAGGAAGAGCGTGCCGGTGTGGGCGGCGCGGACGAGCCCCGGCTTGTCGTGCGAGGCGCCGGTGAACGCGCCTCGCCGGTAGCCGAAGAGCTCGCTCTCGATCAGATTCGCCGGGAGCGCCGCGCAATTGATGGCCTGAAAGGGACCGGGGCGGCCCGAGGCCTGATGGACCGTGCGCGCGACCAGCTCCTTGCCGGTACCGCTCTCGCCCGTGACCACCACCGAGAGCTGGGTGCGGGCGACCTTCTCGACTCGCTCGAGGAGCTGATCGATTTGGAAGCCCCCGACGAGCGGGCAGCCTCGGATCCCGTGCCGGACCTGTCGGGCCGCTTCGACGACCGTACCGTCGATCCGGTAGGCGCCGTAGCCGTAGATGGCCGACGACGCGAAACGGAAGAGGCTATCGCCGATGCGGACGACGTCGTGATCGGTGAGGCGGGCCGCGCTCACGCGGGTGCCGCCCAGCAGGATGCCGTTCGTGGATCCGTTGTCGATCAGCCAGCAGCCATCGGGGCGCCGCTCGACTCGCCCGTGGTAGCGCGAGACGGCCGCCTCGGGGATGCAGAGCGTGTTGTCCGGTTCACGGCCGAAGGTGGTGATCTCCGCTGCGAAGGGCACGGCCGCGGGCAGCTGCGCGTGCAGGCGGGAGTAGATCAGCACGAAGCCCGGCGTGGGGTCGCACGACGCGTCGAGGGCCGGCATCGCCTCGATCGACGCCGTGGTCCAACCGTCCTGGCCGTTGCTCATCGTGAAGGTCCCCCGAGCCCCCGCTCGGGCGTCAACACTACGGCGCGAGCCGGTCGCGCGTCTACCCGAAGCGGAAGCCGCGCTCTCCGTCCATCGGGTCTGGTGCTCCGCGCGTTGCTGCGGCGTGAGGGCCGTTCTCGCGCCCTCGGATCGCGGGTCGTCGGTCGGTTCGCGGGCCGGACGCGCAACATCTTCCCCTACACTCGCCGCCGGGCTCCATCGTATGGGTGAAAGCGCTCTTCGGCGTGCACGCGGGAGTGGGTGGCCGGTCCGGCCCTGTCTCGCGCTCCTCGCTCCGGCCTGTCTGGCGCTGGCCGCGTGCGGCGGTGCGCCTCGTCCTCGGGGCCGGCCCCGGGTGGTGGTGATCGGGCCCGTCGAGGAGCCCGCGCCGCCCCCCGAGCCACTCGACCTCCGCGCGGGGCGAGCGCGGTCTCGGCTGGGAGGGACGCTGCTGGCTGAGCAGCGGACGCCGCTCGACGGAGAGACGCGCGTGCACCTCGTGCTGGAGGGCGGTCGCTGCTATCGGATCTGGGTCGGCGCCGACGGTGCCGTCGAAGCCACGCTGGAGGATGAGCACGGTCATCGGGTCGCGGGCGCGGCCGAGGGCGGGTGGCTGGACGAGGTCTGCCCGCGGTGGAGCGGCTCGTTCGGGCTCGTCCTCGCGCCGGGGCTCGACGCGCGGGCCGGCGCGGTGCTGATCGGATCGCGCGCGGCAGGCCGCTGAGCTCGTCGCCGGACCGCTTCGAGGCTCGCCCGGTCGCCCCGGCTCGACGCGCCACCGTGCTCGTCGGATCGTGCGCCGCTGAGTTCGGGCGCGAGCCGCTTCAAGCCTTGGCGGCGCGCGCGGGCTCGCCGAGCACGACGTCGATCACGCGGCTCAGCTCCTCGAGCTCGAAGGGCTTGCGCAGCACGGCGTCCGGCGATCCGTCGCTGTCGAGCTGGGCGTCCGGCGATCCGGTCAGCAGGATCGCGCGCTCCACGCGGCCCTCCCGTCGCAGCAGACGCAACACCTCGTCACCCCGATGTTCGCCCAGCGAGAGGTCGACGAGCGCCAGCGTGAAGGTGTCCTCGCCTGCGAGCGCCTCGTGCATCCCCGCCGCCGTCCGGACCCGGGCGCCTCGGAGCTCGAGGGCGGTCCGGACCAGCGATCGCATCGCTTCGTCGTCGTCCACCACCAGCACCGCACAGTCCACGAGCTCGGGTCGCGTGTGCACGCCGCTGTGGAGGGTCGTCACCCGGGGCGGCCGCATACTGAGGGCCGCCCGGCCGGTCGCGGGCAGCCAGACATCGAAGCGGGTCCCGACTCCGCGCCGACTCTCGACCTCCAGCCGACCGCCGGCCTCGTTCACCGTGTCGCGGACGAGCGCCAAGCCGAGACCGGTCCCATTCGCCTTGGTCGTGAAGTAGCGGTCGAACGCGTGCGCGAGCGTCTGGCCGCTCATGCCCGGGCCGTCGTCGGCGATGGTGAGGCAGATCCGGTCGCCGTGGCTCTGCACCCCCAGCGTGATGCGGCCGCCGCGGCTCAGCGCCTCGAACGCGTTGCGTACGAGGTTGCTCACGATGAGTCGCAGGGCCGGCGAGGGAGTCGTGCCCCACGCGATCTCGGCCAGCTCCGTGTGCAGCGTGATGCCCGCCTCGGCCAACTCGGGCCGCAGGGTGTCGATCACCTCGCTGACCACCTGCGGCACGTTCCGTCCGGTCCGGAGGGCTGGCCGCGATCGTCCGATCATCGGCGTCCCGCATCGTCGAGAGCAGTCCGCGAGCGCTCCCGAGGGCCTCGCGGGCGCTTCGCTGCACGATGTCGAGGGCGTGCCGCGTGCGCTCCGGCAGCGGGCCGCCGCTCGCGGCCATCCGGGTCCATCCGGCGATCGCCGTCAGCGCGTTGGCCACCTCGTGGGTCACGCCGGCGGCCATGTCGGCGGCGGCGGCGCGGCGGGCCACCGCTTCGGGGCGAGGCGCGAAGAGCACCCGGGCGCGGTCGGGTGACTCGCTCCACGCGAAGATGCGCGCCGGCAGCTCGCCCTCGACGTCCAGCGTCCCCGCGAGGCCCTTCCGCGCGTTGGCGATCAGATCGGCGAGCTCTGGATCGTCCTCGTTCCGGCCGGCCAGGCGGGCCGCGGCCGCTTCCAGAGACAGTCCCGACTCGGGGACGGTGCCGACGACCGCGCGTACCTCGCCCTGGTCGCCGTCCTCGAGCAACCCCAACGCGAGCTCACCCGCGATCCACGCGAGTGTGTCTGATGACACTGGAAGCATTCGCCCCAACGGCAAGGAAGATACGCGTAGCCCTGCCGGAGATTCAAGGATGACTCGCGCGGGGCTTCCTGCGAGTGGGGTGAGGCAGCGCACCTCACCTTTGTCGAAATCCGGCGGGGGACGTTACGATCACGGTCCGACCTTGCGGGGGCTCATGCGCCATCATCTTCTTACCGGCTTGTTCTTGGCGGCGTTCGGCGCCGCAGGGTGTGCACAGGGTGGCGCCAATGGCGGGATGGACTCGGGCCCGGTGCCCGCGCCCGATGCCTCGCACCCGGAGCACGACGCTGGCATGCCCACGATGGACGTGGACGGAGGACACGGCGGATGTTCGATGACCTGCCCGTCGGGCACGATCTGCCGCGGGACGTCATGCGTCGCCGGCTGCACGCCCGACACCGGCTGTGAGGGTGGGCGCGCGTGCTGCGACGGTGCCTGCGTGAACAGCGACAGCTCGCTGACCGACTGCGGTACCTGCGGCAACGCCTGCGACGTCACCGCGAACGTGTGCATCAGCGGCGAGTGCAAGTGCGGCGGGGGGCCGGCCTGCACGGGGACCGACATCTGCTGCGATGGCTCGTGTGTGGACGTCGCCAACGACTCCGATGCCTGCGGCGGCTGCGGGAACCACTGCGATGCCGGCCAGATGTGCGCCGCGGGCACCTGCCAAGACATCCCCTGCGATCCGGCCTGCGCGCCGGGCGAGACGTGCTCGGGCGGGACCTGCCAGTGCGGCACGGGCGGCCACTGCGCGGCGGGCGCGGCTTGCTGCGACGACCACTGCATCGACGTGGAGAGCGACACGAACAACTGCGGCGCGTGCGGGATGGTCTGTCCGAGCGGCCAGGTCTGCATGGCGGGCACCTGCACCGCCGACGTGCCCTGCGATCCGAGCTGCAACGTCGGCGAGAGCTGCACCGGCGGGGCCTGCCACTGCGGCTCGGGCGGACCCTGCGCGGCGGGTTTGCGCTGCTGCGGCGGCGAGTGCGTCGACATCCAGACCAACGTCGGCAACTGCGGCGCGTGCGGGCGGACCTGCAGCGGCAGCCAGCAGTGCTGCACGGCGAACTGCATCAACACGGGCAGCGACGTGAACAACTGCGGCGCGTGCGGGCACGCGTGCGACTCCGGCGTCGCCAACGGCTGTACCAGTGGGAGCTGCACCTGCGACGGGTCGCCCGCCTGTGCGCCGTCCGGGCCATGCATGTGTCTGCCGGCCATCCTCGGCGGCGGCTGCGGCGGCCTCTGCCTCTGAACGCTCCGGCGAGCGGCGCCTCGCGGCGGATGTCACCCGAAATGGGGCTCGCTCCGGTCCTGCTCGCTCGCTATTTTGCGTCGCATGGAACGACCGACGCTGTCGCGGGCGCCGCTGAGCGGTGAGGGCCAGGGCTTCTTCGCCGTCGAGCTCGAGCCGGAGACGGGCGAGGTGGTGATGCTCGACCAGCGCCGGCTGCCCGGCGAGGTCTTCTACCACCGCTACCGGACGCCGGACGAGGTCGCGGCCGCCATCCGCGACATGGTCGTGCGCGGCGCGCCCGCCATCGGGATCAGCGCCGCCTACGCGCTCGTGCAGGTCGCGCGCGGCCAGGACGGCGACGCGGCGAGCTTCCTGGTGGCGAACGGCGCCGCCTCGCGCGTCCTCGATCGCACACGGCCGACCGCCGTCAACCTCGCGTGGGCCATCGCCCGGATGAGCCGCCGCGCGGCCGAGGTCGCGAAGCTCGAGCCCTCCGAGCGCGCCCTGGCGATGCAGCGAGAGGCGGAGGCCATCCACGAAGAGGACGTGGAGGCGTGCCGCGCGATGGGCCGGCTGGGGGCGGAGGACGTCCCGGGCGGAGCGACCATCCTCACGCACTGCAACGCGGGCGCGCTGGCGACAGGCGGCTACGGGACGGCGCTGGGCGTGATCCGCGCGGCGCACGCAGCGGGCAAGAACGTGCGCGTTCTGGCGAGCGAGACGCGGCCTTACTTGCAGGGCGCGCGGCTGACCTCGTGGGAGCTGGCGGCGGACGGAATCGAGGTAGAGGTCATCACCGACTCGATGTCCGGGCACTTCTTCCAGAAAGGCGCGATCGACTTCGTCGTGGTGGGGAGTGACCGCGTGTGCGCCAACGGCGACGTGGCGAACAAGATCGGCACCTACACCCACGCGGTGCTCGCCGACGCGCACGGCGTGCCCTTCACGGTCGCCGCGCCGTGGAGCACCGTGGACCTGCGCTGCGCGTCGGGCGAGCAGGTGCCGATCGAGGAGCGCTCCCGCGACGAGGTGGCCAAGGTCGGCGGCACCACGCTGGTGGCCGACGGAATCCCCTGCCGCCACCCCGCGTTCGACGTGACTCCGGCTCGGCTGGTCCGCGCAATCTACACGGAGCGCGGCGTGGTACGGCCCTCGGCCGGCGAGCGCCCGGAGCTGCTGCGCGCCCGGACTTGAGAGACGAGATATCCCGCCGTATCCCGCGGTGGAAGGTCGCATTTCTCGCATGTGACGGCGCTGGCCGGGCCCACTCGACCTCGTGACCGCGTCACGCGCGTGCGCCGGTCGGGAGCGTGCTGGAACCTCTCTTCGACCCTCGTGCCGCTGGCGCCGGCCGCGGACGGCCGCATATATCCGCCGTGGCTTCCGCGTCGTCCACCGACACCATCGAGCATCGCTTCGGCGTGAGCGGGATGACCTGCGCGTCGTGCGCGAGGCGCATCGAGCGGAGGCTGTCCAAGGTGGACGGCGTCTGCGACGTGAACGTCAACCTCGCCAGCGAGCGGGCCACGGTGCGCACCACCGGCGGGATCAGCGACGAGACACTGGCCGAGGTGGTCCACGCGGCGGGCTACGAGCTCTCGCCCATCCCCGAGCGCGGCGCCCGCCCGGAGCCCTCGGGACGGTCGCCGGCCATGATCCGGCTCGTCGTCGCCGCGGCGCTGTCGATTCCGTTGATGGCGCTCGCGATGGCGCAGATCGCGCACGGCGTCGCGCTCGGATGGGTCGAGGCGGCGCTGGCGGCGGCCGTGACCTTCGGCGCGGGCTTCCCCTTCTTCAAGAAGAGCCTGGCGGATCTCAGGCAGCGCTCGGCCAGCATGGACAGCCTGATCGCGCTCGGCTCGGCCACGGCGTTCTTCTACTCGCTCTACGTCCTCGTGCAGGACCGCGCCGGGCACGCGCTCTACTTCGAGACGGCGGGGATGATCGTCACGCTGATCCTCCTGGGCCGCTTCCTGGAGGACCGCGCCAAGCGGGCGGCGGGAGACGCCATCCGCGCACTGGCGGAGCTCGCGCCCGACACGGCGCGTGTCGTACGCCACGGCGAGGAGGCGAGGGTTCCGGTCGAGGACCTGCGCGTCGGCGACATGGTCCGCGTGGGCGCCCACGAGCGGGTGCCGATCGACGGGGAGATTGTCGAGGGCGAGGCGTGGGTCGACGAGTCGATGATCACCGGCGAGAGCCGGCCCGTGCACCGGGAGACGGGGCAGGCGGTGACCGGAGGCACCGTGAACGGAAAGAGCGCGTTCGCGCTGAGGGTGAGCCGGGTCGGGGCCGACACCGCGCTCGCGCGCATCGTGGAGCTGGTCGAGGAGGCGCAAGGAAGCAAGGCGCCCGCCCAGCGGCTCGCCGATCAGGTCAGCGCGGTGTTCGTGCCGGTGGTGATGTTGATCGCGCTCGGCACCTTCCTGGTCTGGCGCTTCGCGCTCGGCGCTTCGTTCGAGCCGGCGCTGTTGACCGCGGTGTCGGTGCTGGTCATCGCCTGCCCATGCGCGCTCGGGCTGGCGACGCCCACGGCCATCATGGTCGGCACCGGGTTGGCGGCCACGCGTGGGATCCTCGTCCGTGACGCGGCGGCGCTCGAGCGCGTACACCGCGTGGACACGCTGGTCGTCGACAAGACGGGCACGCTGACGGAGGGTCGGCCGCGGGTCGTGGACGTCATCGCGCTGGCGGACGACGCCGACGAGGCGATCCGATTGGCGGCGTCGCTCGAGCAGGAGAGCGAGCATCCGCTGGCGTCGGCGATTGTGGGCGAAGCGGAGCGCCGGGGGCTGACGCTGGCGCGCCCCGAAAACTTCGTGGCGGAGCCGGGGGTCGGCGTGCGCGGCGAGGTGGACGGGCGCGCGGTCGAGGTCGGCGCGGCCGGAGGCGACGCGCAGGCCGCGCCGATCCGCGAGCGTGGCGCGACGGCGGTGTCGGTGCGGATCGACGGCCGGGACGCGGCGCTGCTCGGCATCGGCGACCCGCTGCGGCCGAGCTCGCGCGACGCCATCGCGAACCTCGCCGCGATGGGGGTCGAGGTGCGCATGTTGACGGGCGATCATCCGGCGACCGCCGCCGCCATCGCGCGCCAGCTCGGCTTGCCCGAGGCGAGCGTGCGGCCGGAGATGACGCCGGCCGACAAGGCGGAGGAGGTGACGCGCCTGCGCGGGGAAGGGCGCTTCGTGGCGATGGCCGGCGACGGCGTGAACGACGCGCCTGCCCTGGCCGCGGCGGATGTGGGCATCGCCATGGGCAGCGGCACCGACGTGGCCATGGAGGCGGCGGCGATGACGCTCTCGCGGAGCGAGCTCTCGGCGGTCGCGGACGCCATCGCGCTCTCCAACCGGACGGTGCGCACCATTCGCGAGAACCTCTTCTGGGCCTTCGCCTACAACGCGGTCGGCATTCCGGTGGCGGCCGCCGGGCTGCTGGCCCACCTCGGAGGCCCGATGCTCGCGGCCGGCGCGATGGCGACGAGCTCGGTCACGGTGGTCCTCAACTCGCTCCGGCTCCGGTGGAGCGGTTCGCGCGCCACGGGCGTCGCAGGCGAGCAGGCCGCGCCCGAGCCCAGCCCCGCCGAGTAGGGCGGCCGCGCCGGCAGGTCCGTGTCGGTCGCTCCTGCCGCGCGCTCGCCACACGGTGCCAGCCTGGCGCGCGAGGCGAGGCGCATCCGCTGCGTAGCCCACTCGGTGCCAGCGGTGCGCGCGCCGCGTTGCGCCGCCAGGTCGCTCTTCGGTGCGTTCGGGCCGACTTCGGGTCCCATGCCCGGGCGGACGTGAGCGTCCGCGGGCGTCGGCTATGCTGCACGGCCATGGCGCGATTCATCGTCTTGCTCGCTGCGCTCCTCGCTTCGTGCGGTGGTGGCCATCCGGCTCCAGCCCGCTCTGCCTCCGAGCCCCCACCGCCCGCCGAGGCGCAGCCCGACGTCGCAGGGCCGCCCGCCGATGGGCCGGCCTCCGCTAGGCCAATCGCCGATGGACCGGCCGCCGATGGGCGCGCGCCGTCGAGCGCCGACGAGGCGGGCGTCACCGAGGAGGCGCCGATTGCCATCGACACCCACGTCGACACGCCGCAGCGGATGCTGGACGCGGGCGACGACATCGCCGAGCACCTCGACGGTGGCCACCTGGACATCCCGCGAATGCGGGAGGGCGGGCTGAGCGGCGCGTTCTTCAGCGTGTGGGTCGACCCGCGAGAGTACCCGGGCGAGGCGGCGTGGGAGCGCGCGCTGGCGCTGACCGCCGCCATCCGTCGCGTCGCCGAGCAGCACCCGGACGAGGCGGCGCTCTGCACGAGCGCCGAAGAGGTCCGGCGCGCGCACGACGCCGGTAAGATCGCGATGCTCATCGGTGTCGAAGGGGGCCACGCGCTGGGCACACCGGGTGACGAGGAGGAGCTGATCGCGCGGCTGCGCCGCCTCTACGCGCTGGGCGCGCGCTACATGACCGTGACCTGGTCCAACGACAACGCGCTCGGCCATTCCTCGAGCGGCGCGCATCCGGAGCGCGGCCTCACGGAGCTCGGGCGGCGCGCGATCCACGAGATGAACGAGCTCGGGATGATCGTGGACATCTCCCACGTGAGCGATTGGACGTTCTGGGACGTGGTGGAGGTCGCGGAGCGACCGCTCCTGGCCTCGCACTCGTCGGCGCGCGCGCTGGCGGATCACTCCGCGGAACATGACCGACCCCATGATCCGCGCGGTCGGGGAGCGCGGCGGCGCCGTCTGCATCAACTACTACACGCAGTTCATCGACACCGACTACGCCGCGCGCCGGCGCGGGCTGGAGCGGCGGGAGGAAGCGCGCTTCCGAGCCGTGCGGGAGGCGCACCCGCTCCACTGGGACGCGTGGGCGCACGTGAACGCGCTCGCTTACGAGCTGGCGCCGGAGCTTCGGGTGCCGACGGTGAGCACGCTCGCCGACCACTTCGAGCACGTCGTGGAGATCGCCGGCGACGGCGCGGTGTGTCTCGGCTCGGACTTCGATGGAGTGGGCGAGCTGCCGCGCGGGTTGGAGGACGTCTCGCACCTCGGCGCGCTGCGCGAGGAGCTGGCGCGACGAGATTTGCCCGTGGCCGCGATCTTCGGTGGGAATGTGCTGCGCGTCCTCGGGGCGCAGGTCGCCTCGACGCCACCGACCCGATGACTATACTCGCGCCGCCATGAACACCGATCCGGTCACCTTCTTCCGCGAAGACTTCCCCGCCCTCTTCAACCGCGGCGTCTCGCAGATCAAAGAGCGCGCAGACGGCGGCGACGCCAAGGCCAAGGCTCGCTACGAGGACACGGCCGGCGCCCGCGGCGCGGTGCGGATCGTGTTCGAGGGAGACGGCGGCGCCGAGCTCTGGCTGGCGGTCGAGGGTGGTGCGATGCGCAGCGCGGACGCGCGCCCCGGCGATCTGCCGGTGCGGATGGTCGTGGCCGGTCCGGTGGAGGCCGCCAAGGCCGCCCTCGAGGAGGTCGAGTCCCTGGAGCTCCTCGAGCAGGAAGCCGCGCCGAGGCGCATCGCCCGCAGCGCGTCGGCGGAGACGGAGCAGGCGCTGGCCGGCCACACGATCGAGTTCCACCTCACGCTGAGCGATCTCCCGACCGACCCGGACGAGGTGACCCTCCGGGTGGGGCTCGGCGCCGAGGAGCCGCCCGCGAGCCCGAAGTTCACCGTGGGGGTGAGCTGGGACGACGTCGAGGACGTGCGCGCCGGCGAGATGACCCCGCAGCAGCTCTTCGGGCGGCTGAAGATCCAGGGTGACGCGTCCCAAGCGATGGCGCTCGGGATGAGCATGATGCAGCGGCGTCAGGCCCGCTGAAGCTCGCTTTCGCGTCGCGAGCCCTCGCCCGGCGCGTCGGATCCGGTCCGCAGGGGTGCGTGCGCCGAGTGCGCGGCGTCCGCCTCCGTCCCGCTGTCCCGTCGCGTCACGTTCGCGCGGTTCTGCGGGCGCGAACCGGCTCTGGCCCGTACAATGATTCGAGGTGGACGCCCCGCTCTACATCGTGGTGGGCCGGTCTCAGGACTGTGACCTCGTCCTGAGAGATGGGAGCGTGTCCGGGCGGCACGCGCGCCTGAGCTGGCGTGGCGACAAGATCCTGCTGGAGGACCTCGGCAGCGCCAACGGCACGTACGTCGACGGCAAGCGGGTGCGCAAGTCCGAGGTGCGGCCGGGCTCCGAGGTGAGCTTCGGCAACGCGGTGCTCTCGTGGAGCGAGCCCGCCCTGAAGTCCTTCCTCCGCCGTGGTGCGCGGGGCGACACGCTGGTGGGGGTCCGCATCCCCGGGCGCCGCTTCATCTGCGGCTCTTGCGGCGCGCGCGGCGTGATGCCTCCCGGCTTCACCAAGGGACAGCTCCGCTGCGGCTCGTGCGGGGTGTCCCTCTCGGTCGGGCGGCGCGGTGCCAGCGGGTGGGTGGCGGCGCTGGCGGCGGCGCTCGTCTTCGCGGCCGCGCTCGGCTCCGGCGTCTGGATGTGGCGCGAGGGCGCCTCCGCCGACAGCTTGCGGCGCGCGGCCGAGCGCTTGGGGCTCGGCCGCGGCGGGGAAGGTGCGCCCGCCGCATCACCTCAGGAGCGATCCATCCGCGACCGCATCGCGCCCCAGGTGGACGCGGCGATCGATCCCACCAACCCGGACACGCGAAACGCGGCGGTGCGGCTCGCGTCCGAGGACGCCGGCCCCTTCAAGGTCGAGCAGGTCGCGCGCATCTGGTCGCACGTGCGCGAGCACTGGGACTACGCGAACGACCCGCGCGGTAGCGAGTTCTTCGCGCCTGCGAGCGTGACGCTGACCAACGTCAACGCGAGAGGCAACTACGCGGGCGACTGCGACGACTTCGCGATCGTGCTGACCGCGATGGTGGAAGCGATCGGCGGCGCAGCGCGGATCGTCATGCTCGACGGTGAGCAGGGTGGGCACGCCTACGCCGAGGCCTGCATCCAGGACGAGCCGGCGCAGGTCGCGGAGCACCTGGCCGTCTTCTACCAGCACAACTGGGACGCCTACCTCCAGGGCCAGCGGCTGACGAACATCCACTTCCGCAGCTCGGCGGACTGCAAGGTGTGGCTGAACCTCGACTGGAACGCGCGCGTGCCGGGCGGGCCCTACGGCCGCGAGTACTGGGCGGTGGCGATCTACCCGGACGGGCACACCGAAACCCTGGCGCCGGCCGGAGGGGGCGCACCGGCGCAGGCCGATGGAGCGCGGGTCCGGGCCAGCGCGCTTCCCGGCCACTGAGACGCCGGCCGAGCCGGTGTCCGTGCCGGTCCAAATGACGTCCGACCGGATCTGCCGGCCGCTGATCTTGGGCAGTCGGTTCCAGGGGACTAGATGTCCTCCGCGGAAGTCGCGACACGTTCTGGCCGGCCCTCGACGGCGATCTCGGAGGCGAGCCTCCTCGAAAGTGCTTTGCACTTCCTGCGGGGGCGCGCCCCCAATCTCGACGCCGATTGCTCGGCCATACCGGTCGCGACTTCCGCCTCGGACATCTAGTCCCCTGTCGCCCAAATATCTTGCAAAAGTCTCCGCGCCGTGATCTACGGTGGGAATGGCACGTACCGGACGACCCACGACACGCATCGAGTTGAGCGACGACGACCGCGCCGCGCTCGAGCGCTACACGGCCCGCGCCCGTAGTGCGCGTCGGCTGGCGTTTCGCGCGCGGATCATCCTGGCCAGTGCGTCGGGGCTGAGCGATGTCGACGTCGCAGCCAAGCTGCGCACGTCGGGCCATACCGTCGGTAAGTGGCGCAAGCGCTACCTGAAGGAGGGGATCGACGGGCTGGTCGACGAACCGCGGCCCGGCGCTCCGCGGAAGATCACCGACGAGGCCATCGAGAAGGTCGTGGTCGAGACGCTCGAGACCACGCCGAAGGGAGCGACGCACTGGAGCACGCGCCAGATGGCGAAGCACTTGGGCATGAGCCACACCACGGTCGGTCGCGTCTGGCGAGCGTTCGGACTCAAGCCGCATCGGAGCGAGACGTTCACCATCTCGCGCGATCCGATGCTGATCGAGAAAGTGCGCGACATCGTTGGGCTCTACATGAACCCGCCCGACAACGCGCTGGTTCTCTGCGTCGACGAGAAGTCGCAGATCCAAGCGCTGAACCGCACCCAGCCCGTGCTCCCGATGCGGATCGGTGAAGTCGAGCGCCGAACGCACGACTACGACCGGCACGGCACGACGACGCTGTTCGCGGCTCTCGACGTGGCGACCGGCTACGTCATCGGAAAGTGCTACGCGCGCCACCGCGCCACCGAGTTCCTCAAGTTCCTCCGCGAGATCGAGGCGAACGTGCCGAAGGACCTCGAGGTCCACGTGATCCTCGACAACTACGCCACGCACAAGACGCCGGCCGTGCATCGTTGGCTTGCCAAGCGCCCGCGGTTCCACCTGCACTTCACGCCCACGCATGCCTCGTGGCTCAACCAGGTCGAGCGCTGGTTCGGCCTACTCACGCAGCGGCAGCTCCGCCGTGGCTCTCACACGAGCGTCGCCGCTCTCAAGAGGGCGATCGAGGAGTTCACCGCCGTCCACAACGACGACCCCAAGCCGTTTCGCTGGACCGCCACCGCTGACGACATCCTCGCGAAGATCGCCCGCTTCGCGCAGCGCACCCTCACCGCCCACAACCCCCCGTGACTTCTGATCGAAATCAGGGATCCGGGGGACTAGTCCCCCGTATCCGTAGTGAGTGCCCAATATCGGCGAGCCATCGGCGTGCGAATCAAGGAACGACGACGAGGCGATGCCACAGCATCGTCGAGGAGGAGTGACGCTGAGTCGCGCGGCGAGAGCCGCCGAGATTGGGTAGGAATCACGGATACGGGGGACTAGAAACGCCTCGCGTGATCATTCCCCTCGTCTCGGGTGCTCGTGCGGCGCCTTCTTCGAGCGTGCTCGGCATCGCCCCGATCCGTCACGCGCGGCGATGGTCGCTCCGCGGTCACCCGCCGTGCTCGGAGGACCGGGAGCGGACGAGCTCGGACTCGTTTGCCGTGGCCGGTGCGCGGGTGCCGGTCGCCTGGTAGACTCCCGACCCTTCGCCGCGGGCGAACGCGGTATGGAGACCCGACGTACCATGGCCTCAGAGCTTCTCGAATCGCTCCGTCCCCTGGTCGAGGAAGACCTCGACGGCATCTCCGCCACGCCGGAAGGCCTCCGGGCCATGGCCGACGCTCGCTATGGCGAGGTGGTCATCCGCGTCGACCACGACCGGGAAGCGGAGGGCATCCGCGTGCAGGTGTCGTTGCCACCGCCCGCTGGCGCCGGGCCCGAGTTCCTGGTGTGGTGCCTGGCGACCAACACGCAGTACTGGGACGTGAAGTTCGGGCTCGACGAGGACGGCATGCTGGCCGTCCACGCCGACCTGGAGGCGAACGGGAGTGAGGCCGACGAGGCGCTCGCGAACGGGGTCATCGATCGCGTGGAGTCGATCTTCCAGCTCCTCGACGAGGATTTGCCGGATTACCTCCTCACCAACGGGCTCGGCACACCGGCGCAGCGCGCGCGGTGGCAGACGCACCGTCCGCGGGTGGAGGAGGAGAACGTCGATTGAGCCGGCACGTGTCCTCCGCGCCGGGAGCGTGCCTGCGCGCTCCGCTCGCCGGCGCGCTCGCGCTCCTGCTGTGCTCGCTGCTCTCCGGGCGGGCGAGCGCACAAGAGCCCGCCGCTCAGGTCCCGCCTCCGCCCCCGGGCGCGATCGACGGCGGCGGGACCGACGCGCCGGGCCCCTCTGCGCCGGTCGACGATACGAGGGCTCCGTCGGGCCCCGACGCGGGGTCGGCGGACGGTGCGAGCGCGGACTCGGTCCCCACCCCGCAGGAGCAGCCGGTGTCGACGGGGGCAGGTGGTCAGCTCGGCACACCGACGGAAGACCTCCCGAGCAGCCTCTTCGGCGAGGAGGGGCCGGTCGAGGAGGTCCGGACGCCCGTCGGGCGGGACCTGGTCCAGGAAGACGAGGCGGTGTCCTCGTCGCCGCGCACCATGCTCGGCCGGCTGGGCGCGGTGTGGATGGACCTCGGCGTGAGCGCGGGCGGACCGAGCGGCGGTTCGGCCAACGGAAACGCCGTCGCGATCTCGTCCGAGCTCGGGCTGCGCTACCGGGTCACCAACGACATCGTCGCGGACGCGAGCTTCGGCTTCACCTACTCGAGCACGCAGGTCCACGGCGAGACCACCATCGAGACGATGTCGACGCCCTACGCCGGCTCGTACAAGCGTCTCGATCCGGGCAATCCCACCTTCGGCGGCTCGTACGTGTACCGGAGCGAGGGTCTCTTCCTGCAGGTCGGCGTCAGCATGGCCATCCCCACCGCCGCGCGGAACGAGCCGGGCACGACCACCGAGGGTGTGGCGCTCAGGGCCAGCTCCCAGCTCGCGTTCCGCGCGGCGCAAGCCATGCGCGGCTACCGTGGCGCGTGGCATTGGGCGCCCGAGCGCTTCTCGTTCGCGGTCCCCTTCCGGATGGTGATCCCCATGGCCCCGCTCACGCTGGAACTGAACGGTGCGGTGGCGACGATGATCCCGGTGCTCGGCGATCGTACCTCGGCGGTCGACACGATCTTCGAGCTCGGTGTCGGTGCCGGGGCCACCGTGGTGGGTCCCCTCTCGATCGGCGCCCGCATCGGTGGCGTGGGCGCCGCCAGCGGCACGACCGTTCCGCCGTTCACCCTCTCGGTTCAGCCCTGGGTGCGCCTCCGCTTCGATCCGGTCCAGATCACGGCTCGCGTCACCATGAACGTCGCGGGAACGGACCGGATCGGAAGCAACCAGGGTCCGTCCTTCGGCGCGTTCCTCGGAGCGGGCGCGAGCTTCTGATCAGAGGCGCATCAGCGCCGCGCCCCAGTTCAGCCCGGCGCCGAGCGCCAAGAAGCACACGAGGTGCTCGGGCTTCATCGTGCCGTCGCGGATGAGCTCGTCCACCAGGATCGGGATGGTCGCGTCGGAGGTGTTGCCGAAGCGGGCGATGTTCGAGGGCACCTTCTCGGGCGGGATCCCGAGCGCCTGCACCACAGCGGCGTTGATGCGGTCGTTGGCCTGGTGGGCGACGAACCAGTCGACGTCGTCGAGGGTCACGTCCACCTTCGCACAGAGCTCGCGCACGATCTCCGGCAGTCGCTGCACGGCGCACTTGAAGAGCTCCCGGCCGCGCATGCTGGGGATGCGCTCGTCGACGGGGACCTCCCAGTAGCGACGGTGGCGGAACCCGCCGGCGGGGATGAAGAAGTGGTCGTGCCGTTCGCCGTCGGTGCGGGTCAACGAGCCGAGCAGACCGTAGCCTTGGTCCTTCTTCGGGTGGGATTTACAGAGCATGGCGCCGGCGCCGTCACCGAAGAGCACGGCGGTCGAGCGGTGCTGGGTCGCGAACGCGAACGCGTCCGGATCGGAATCGTGACCCTCGGTCAACGCGTCCCAGTCCCAGGGCATGAACCCGGCGTGCGAGTCCGCGCCGACGAGGAGCACGGTGTTCGCGACACCGGCCGTCACGAGGGAGTCCGCCACCTGGATTGCGAACGGGAAGAACGCGCATTGCTGACGGATGTCCAGCGCGGGCACGCCGGGGATGCCGAGCTTCGCGCCGAGCAGGCCGCCAGAGCCGGGCAGGATGAAATCCGGCGTCATCGTGCCGAAGACGATGTAGTCGATCTCGTCCTTCGACACGCCCGCGGCTTCGAGCGCGCGCTGCGCGGCCGGCAACGCCAGATCGCTGACGCCCTCGCCCTCGTGGGCGAAGTGGCGCTGTCCGATCCCCGAGCGCGGACGAATCCACTCGTCGCTCGTGTCCATGACGCGCGCGAGGTCGTGGTTGGTGTAGGGTCGACCCGGCGCGTGGTGACCCGTCCCGATGATGGTGATTCCAGGCATGTTCGATGGGTCGGAGCGAGTGCTCGTAGTTGCGCTCCGAACTCCGGTCCGAGCTTCGTGCAGGTAGCACGAACCTTCCCCTTCGTTCGGAGCTCGAGTCGCACCGTCGTCCGGAAGTGGGTCCGGTACGTCGAAATCCGGATCGAGCTTGCGGGTGACGGTACGAGGGGGTGGCGGAACAGGGCACGAACCCTAGCAGTTGTGGCTTCGATGCACACCCGCGCCACGACGTTCCTCGATTGCTCGTGCCCACCTGCGACCTTACGCTCCGGGAGCCTCTCGAGAGGCGGAGGTGAGCCCGGTCGCGCACGACACGGTTCCGGGCGATGCGGGCGATGGCCCGGGCCCGGGCGAGACCACCCTCGCCGCGTCTCGAGCGGGGGGCGGAGGTGATGATGACGAAGGAAGAGCTGGCTCGGTCCGCGAAGTTCGATTTCGACTTCGCGGGGTTCGTCGAGGCCAAGAAGACCGGCGCCTGGGGCCGCAACGAAGACGTGCGCTACGCGTACGCGGCCGACGTGGCCATGCTGCGCAGCTTTCAGCGCATCCGGCCCGTGGAGCTCGCGGCGGCCGCCGTCGTCAACACGTCCAAGGAGATGATGCGCAGTCAGCTGCTCGGGACGATGATCAAGGTCGGCCCGCGGCAGTTCCCGTCGATCTACAAGATCGCGCGGCACTGCGCCGACGCGCTGACGGTGCCGACGCCGACCGTCTACATCACGAACAGCCCCGTCCCCAACGCGTTCACGTACGGCACGGACGAGGAGTCGTTCATCGTCATCCACTCCGCGCTCGTCGATCACTTCGACGAGAAGGAGCTGCAGTTCGTGATCGGCCACGAGACCGGTCACATCCAGAACAAGCACGTGATCTACAACACGGCGCTGATGATCCTGACCCGCGGCGCCGGCGTCTTCCTCGGCTGGATCGTGCAGCCGGCGCTGGTCGCGCTGCAGGCCTGGTACCGGCGGGCGGAGATCACCTGCGATCGCGCGGGGCTGCTCTGCTGCCAGGACGAAGAGGCCGCGTGCCGGAGCTTCATGAAGCTCGCGTCCGGCTCCCACAAGCTCTACCCCGAGATGAACCTCGACGCGTACCTCGAGCAGTTCGACGAGGGGCAGAGGAGCATGGGGAGGCTGAGCGAAGCGTTCATGACGCATCCCTATCTGCCCAAGCGCGTGCACGCGCTCCGGGTCTTCGCGAAGAGCGCGCTCTACCGCGACGCGGTCGGGATCGCGAAAGACGGTCTCGCCATGGAAGAGGTCGACCGGCGGACCAGCGAGATCATCCAGATCATGAAGGGCGGCGACGGCGGCCGTCCGGGCCCGGCGCCCACGGGGCTGACCGGGGGGAAGGACGAGAACTCATGAGCCAGGGCCCGCTTGCGGACTACCAGAACGTGAAGAGCACCGTGCTCGCCTCACTGCGCGAGGTGGCCGAGTTGGCCGAGGACACGGGCTCGCGCTCGCTGGCTCATCGGCTGCGGAGCGATCGCATCCCTCGCCTCGAGGAGGAGCGCTTCCACCTCGTCGTGCTCGGCGAGTTCAACCACGGCAAGACCACCTTCGTGAACGCGCTCCTCGGCGCGCCGGTCCTGCCGACGGGTGTCACGCCCACGACCGCCGTCATCCACCACGTCGTGCACGGTGAGACGCCGCACGCGACGGCGGTGGCCGAGGGCGGAGCGCAGAAGGAGCTGCAGGTCGAGCACGTCGCGGACTACGTCGTGGGCGGCAACGCGGCGGCGGACGACGTGCGCTACCTCGAGATCGACTACCCGGCGTCGATTCTCGACGGAGGCGTGGTCCTGGTCGACACGCCAGGCGTGAACGACCTGAACTCGACCCGGGCGGAGATCACCTACAGCTACCTCCCGCGGGCCGACGCGATCCTCTTCCTCCTCGACGCGGGGCAGATCCTCAAGGAGAGCGAGCGCGCGTTCATCGCCAACAAGCTGCTCACGCAGTCCCGGGACAAGGTCATCTTCGTCATCAACAAGATCGATCTCCTCGAGGACGACGAGCGAGAAGAGGCCATCGCCTACGCCCGCACGCACCTGTCGCGGCTGGTCGAGGAGCCGAAGATCTACGCCGTCAGCGCGCAGCGCTCGCTGGAGGGCGATCCCGACGGCGGCGGGCTGACGCAGCTGACGGGCGAGCTCAAGGCCTACCTCACCGACGAACGCGGCCGGGTGCTGCTCGACAACGCGCTCGACGCGGGGCTGCGGGCCTCCGGGACGCTGCGCCAGAGCATCCAGATCCAGAAGCGTGCGCTCGAGATGGACCAGGTGGATCTGGAGCGGCGGCTGAACGCGCTCGAGAACGACCTGAGCAGCTCCGAGGCGATAGCCGACAAGCGCGAGCGGCAGATCCGCGAGTCGCTTTCGGCGGTCAAGGCGCTCATCCGGCGCGAGACCGAGGACTTCGGCAAGCGCTTCGCGCTGGCGCTGCCCGCCGAGATCGAGGGCAGCAAGTCGGAGGACCTCAAGCGCTACCTGCCGAGCTTCATGGAGGAGCGCTTCCGCTCGTTCGCGGACACGCAGGGCGAGGAGCTGGCCAAGCGGCTCGAGAAGGTGGCCGAGGAAGCCATCGCGTTCGTGCACGAGGACGCCAAGTCGCGCGGCAACCAGCTCAAGGAGGCGCTGGGGAAAGGCGCGCCGGAGATCGATCTGAGCGTCAACACGCTCGCCTACGACGTCGGCGTGATCGCGCTCGGCGCGTTCGGGATCGGGATCATGGCGCTCTCGAACGTCTTCGTCGGCGGTGCGATGACGCTGGCGGCGCCGGTGCTCGCCTACATCTTCCGCGAGCGCGCGGACCGCGAGATGAAGAAGCGGGCGATGGAAGAGGCGCCCGAAGCGGTCCGCCAGGCGGCGGCGAAGCTGGCCGAGGCCTTCGACGCGCAGATCGATCAGTTCGGCGACAAGTTGGTCGAGTTCGTCCGCACCGCGAACGAAGAGGTCACCCGCTCGATCGCCGAGGTGGTCCGCGCCGTGCGGGAGGCGCGCGCCGAGGGCGCCGAGCAGCTCGACGATCTCGAGCAGGTCGTCGGCACGGCGCTCGGTCGTCTGGGCGCGGTGGACGACAAGATGGAGACGCTGCGCAAGTCGCTCTGGATCGACCCGCCGATCCTCGACGCCTGAGCTCGACGTGTCAGCCGAGCCGCGCTGAACACATCCACGCCCCTCTCGTCACGCGACGGGAGGGGCGTGTTGCGTGGCGGTCGACGGTTCCCTCGGTGGGGGCTCAGGTGCTGGCGCGGACGTCCGCTTCCAGCTCGTCGTCGGTCGCGAAGACGTCGACCACTTCGGAGCGCTCGATCAGCCACTCGGCGAGGTGCGCGCCGATGTGCCTGTGGCCCTCGAGGCCGACGAGCTTCTCGAGGAGCGCCTCCGCGAAGGCCTCGCGGTCGCAGTCCTTGTCGAGCTCCATCTTCTCGGAGCTCTCCCAGCGTTCGAGCAAGCGCTTGGCTCGCGGCAAGAGCGGTGAGGCGGCCGGGGGCGGCGGCGGAGCAGCTTCGCGGCGAAGCGCGCGCAGCGCCATCGCGAGCAGCTCCTGATCCTCGAGGTCCACGTCGTCCACTTCGTCCACTTCGTCCTCGTCGTCCTCGTCCTCCGCGTCCCGGAGGAGACCGAAATCGGTGATCAACACGGCCGCACGACCGCGCTCATCCAACCCCCAATAGGAGGCGTAGACCCCATCGCCTACCCCGCTACGGAAAGCCAGCAAATTGCGGTCGCCTTCGTCCATCACCACCGACGCCCAGCGCTGGCGCTGAAGCTCGGGCCCCATCTCGCGGAGGAGGTCGTCCTCGCCGAGCTCCTCCTCGAGGGCGACGTGCCACGCGAGCACGTCCTGAGGATCGACGCCACGCTCGCGCAACGTCGCCGCCGCCTTCTCGTAGCGTTCCCGCTCGCGCGCCACGTGATGCGCCGCCACCTCGGCGTCGACGAAGCAGCCCGTGCCCGAGTCGACCGCGTAGCTCGGCACGCCCTCGTCCGGGACCGGCTCGGCCCACGTCGCGACCTCCCAGCGGGCCACGGCCGCCTGGCCGAAGCGGATGCAGGCGAGGGCCACGTCCGGACCGGAGAACGAGAGGCGCGCCTCGTAGCGGCCGGGCTCGACCGTGCGAGAGAACGAGCGCGCGCCCTCCAGCGACACGAAAGGATCGCAGGCGACGATCGTCCCAGAGGGCAGGGTGAGGGGCTCGATCGGCTCCTCGGGGAGCGCCAGCGTCCCCTCGGACCAGCGCGAGAGCCACGTCGGCAGGTTCGGCGGCACCATCGGACTCTACGTCATGTGCGGCGGAGGTCCATCCAACGCCGGATCACGGTCGATCCGGCCGTAATCCGGGGCTTCTTGCCACGTCGGGAGGTCTGCCGCGAGGAGGACGCTCTGTTCGACGGCGCCGCCGGCGGTTCGCCGCTCCGTTCCGCGGGCGCCGTTTCGGGGGGCCTCCGGGGCGCCGCTGCTCTACTCTCGGCGGATGCCGATGCGGCGACGGAGCGCCGGCGTGCTCCCCGTCCGGGAGGTCGAGGGCAGGCTGGAGGTCTTCCTGGTCCACCCGGGAGGTCCCTTCTACGTGCGCAAGGACGAGGGGATTTGGAGCCTGCCCAAGGGCCTGCTCGCGGAGGGGGAGGATCCGCTGGCGGCCGCCAAGCGCGAGCTCTCGGAGGAGACCGGCTTCGCGCTGCCGCCCGGCCCCTACGTCGAGCTCGGCCGGATCAAACAGAAGGGCGGCAAGATCGTCGACGCCTGGGCCGTCCTCGCCGACTTCGATCCCGAGGCCGTCGAGAGCAACACCTTCGAGCTGGAGTGGCCGCCCCGGTCCGGGAAGATGGAACGCTTCCCGGAGGTGGATCGCGCGGGCTGGTTCGACCTCTCGGCTGCCGCCCACAAGATCCTGCCGGCCCAGCAGCCCCTGCTGGAGCGGGTGGCGGAGCTGCGAGACCAGATCTTGGGCTGAAGGTGTGTCGATGAATCTCCCGTCGCTCCGCGGCCGATCCGCCCGCGGCGTTGCCGTTCGTCGCCGCGCGTTCGCACGACTCCTCTCGGCGCCTCGAGGCTGGACGCGGCTCGATTGCGGTGCTCGCTCCGACACACCTCGAGCCGCCCAGGCGGATCAGCCCAGCGCGTCCTCGTCTCGGAAGAGATCCTCGGCCCGCTGCCGGCGGCGGATGAGCCGCGCCTGGCCCTCGTCCACCAGCACCTCGGCCGCGAACGGCCGCGAGTTGTAGTTGCTGGCCATCGACATGCCGTAGGCGCCCGCGCCTCGCAGCAGGACCAGGTCGCCGCGGGCGAGCTCGGGCAGGCGGCGCTCGAGCGCGAAGAAGTCGGCGGTCTCGCAGACCGGGCCCACCACGTCCGCCACCGTCGTCGGTGGGCGGTCCTTCACCGGCATCACGGCGTGGTAGGCGTCGTAGAGCGCCGGCCGGATGAGCTCGGTCATGGCCGCGTCGACGATGACGAAGCGCTTGTTCGCCTGCTCCTTGAGGAACACGACGCGGGTGAGCAGCCCACCGGCGTCGCCGACCAGCGCGCGGCCCGGCTCGACGATCAGCGTGAGGTCCAGCTCGCCGGCGCCGCCCCGTTTCAGGCCCTCGGCGATGGCGTCGCCGAACGCCTGCCAGGAAGGTGCAGCGCGATCCTCGTCACCATACGCGATGGCCCAGCCGCCCCCGGCGTCGATGCTCTTCAACGGGGCGCCGGCCTCTCGGCACTCCACCGCGAACCCGGCCAGGATCGCCACCGCGTCGGCCATGGGGGAGGCACCGCCGATCTGCGAGCCGATGTGGCAAGCCACGCCTTCCAGCGCCAGGTGCGGGCTCGAGAGCAAGCGCGGCAAGAGCGCCCGCGCGGCGTCGATCTCCAGCCCGAACTTCGTGTCGTGCAGCCCGGTGGCGATGTAGGGGTGCGTCTCGGGGTCCACGTCGGGGTTGACCCGCAGCGTGATGGGCGCGGGGCGGCCGAGCGCCTTCGCGATGGCCTCGATGGCGTCGATCTCCGGCACGCTCTCCACGTGCACGGCCCGAATGCCCGCCTCGAGCGCGGCTCGGAGCTCCGCGTCCGTCTTGCCGACGCCGCTGAACACGATCTTCTGCGGATCGAAGCCGGCTCGGAGCGCCCGGGTCAGCTCGCCGCCCGAGACGATGTCGGCCCCCGAGCCGCGCCCGGCCAGCCGCCGCAGGAGCGCGAGGTTGCTGTTGGCCTTGATCGCGTACGCGATGAGATGCCGGCCCGGCGTGGCGGCGTCCAACGCTTCGTAGGCCGCGTCGACCGACGCCGCCGAGTACACGAAGGTGGGCGTGCCGTGCTCGGCCGCGATCGCGGCCAGCGACACTCCGTCGCAGGTCAGGTCGCCGTCCCGATAGCGAAAGTGGGCGCTGTCGGGGACGTCGGTGCGGGAGCCGCGCTCCATCAGGCCCCCGCCGCTCGCGCCGTGCCGTCCACGTCCACGTCGCGCCCGCCGAGGCGCTCGCGCAACGCGGCGATCTCCTCGCTCACCCGCGCCCGCGCCGGCCCGCCGACCAGCGCTCGCCGCTCGACGGCTACCTCGGGATCGAGCGCCTCGTACACGCTCTCGTCGAAGGCCCCGTGCTCTTCGCGCAGCTCTTCGAGGCTCAGCTCGACCAAGGTGCGGCGGGTGTCGATGCAGGTACGGACCAGCCGGCCGGTGACGTGGTGTGCCTCGCGGAAGGGCACGCCGTGGGCGGCGAGCCAGTCGGCGACCTCCGTCGCGTCGACGAAGCCTCTCGCCAGCGCCTCGCGCATCCGCGTCGCGTCGAAGCGGGCGGTGGCGATCGAGCCGGCCAGCACGTCGAGGCAGTCGTTCACCGTGTCGAAGGCGTCGAAGACCGGCGGCTTGTCCTCCTGCATGTCGCGGTTGTAGGCGAGCGGCAGGGCCTTCATCAGCATCATCAGGCTGACCAAGTGGCCGACCACCCGGCCGGTCTTTCCGCGCACCAGTTCGGCCATGTCCGGGTTCTTCTTCTGCGGCATGATCGAACTGCCCGTGGTGAAGGCGTCGCTCATCTCGACGAACCCGAACTCCTGCGTGCTCCAGAGGACCAGCTCCTCGGCGATGCGCGAGAGGTGGATGGCGGTGATGCTCAGCGCGCTCACCGTCTCCAGCAGGAAGTCGCGGTCGCCGACGGCGTCGAGGGAGTTGTGGGTCGGGCCGCGGAAGCCGAGCGCGGCCGCGGTCGCCGCGCGGTCGAGCGGGAACGTGGTGCCGGCCAGCGCCGCGGAGCCGAGCGGGCATTCGTTCAGCCGCTCGCGGGCGTCGAGGAGCCGGCCGCGGTCGCGCTCCAGCATCTCGGCCCAGGCCATCACGTGGTGGCTCAGGCGCACCGGCTGCGCGCGCTGCAGGTGGGTGTAGCCCGGCAGCAGGTGATCCATCAGCCCGGGCGCGCGGGCGGCGATGACCGCGAGCACCCGATCGACGCGGGCGGCCGTGTCGTCGAGCGCCTCGCGGGTCCACAGGCGCATGTCGGTCGCGACCTGATTGTTGCGGCTGCGGCCGGTGTGGAGGCGTCCGCCGGCCTCGCCGATCCGGCTCGTGAGAAGCGACTCCACGTTCATGTGGACGTCCTCCTTGGCCGGATCCCACTTCATCTCGCCGCGCTCGATCTCGGCGCCGATGGTCTTCAGGCCCGCCTCGATCTTGGCCGCGTCGTCGGCCGTGATGACGCCCCGGTCCGCCAGCATCCGCGCGTGGGCGATCGAGCCCCGCACGTCCACGGGACCGAGGCGCGAGTCGAAGTCGACGCTCGCGCTGAAGCGCGCGGCGACGGCGTCCAGCTCTTGGTCGAAGCGTCCACCCCAGGCCTTCTCGCTCATCTCTGCTCCGCTCCCCGGACGTCTCTCCCCGTCCGAATGGACGCGAACCCTAATACCCGCGGCCCGGAGTGCCACCGGGTTTCTGGAGCGCCGGAGAGGGCTGGTTCGTTCCGGGGCTCGCGCGCCCTGTCGATCACCTCTGGGCCGCGCCTGACCGCCGGGACCGCGTGGTGCCGCGGCCTTCCGCTTCTCGGCGCGCTCGGCCGAGGTGCGCGCGCCCTTCTGCCTTGACGCGGGGGCGGCGTCCTTCTACGTGGCGGGCCGTGGAGCAGGCGCGCCCCAGCCTTCCCGAGCGGCCGTGCCCCGTCTGCGGCACGCCGGTCGAGCCGCTGCGGGCGCGGGCCGTGCTGCTCTTCGAGGACGGCTACCGTTTCTTGTGCGGTCCCGCGTGCCGCGCGCGCTTTCTCGAGGGCGAGCGCCACCACGAGGCCGCGCGGGAGCTGCGCGCGCCGACCCCGAGCCGCCCCGCGCCGATTCGTACGCCGCCGCCGCGCAAGCGGGTCGCGAGCGTGCCGGAGACCTCCGCCGCCCACCGCGCGCTGAGCGCCCCCGTGCAGCCTTTGCCCTGGCTCGGCCTGGCGGCGGCCGGCGCCGGCCTGATCCTCGGCGCGCTGGCCCAGAATCCCATCGTGGCCGTGCTCTCCGCGTTCGCGGTCGGCGGCGCGTCGATCTCCGCCCTGGTGGCCGGCTGGTCCTCCCGGAGCGAGGTCGGCGTGCTCGGCTGGGCGGTCGGCCCGGCCGGCGCGGTGCTGGCGGCCGTGGCGGCGCTCTCGGCCCGCAGCCCCGGCCACGGCGCGCGCCTGTGGCTGGTGGGCGCGGCGGTGGCCGCCGGGGCGGTGGTGCTGCGGACCTGGCTCGACGGGCGCGGCACCCAGCCCGTGGCCGACGTGACCCGCTACCTGGTCGCCAAGATGCCGCTCCGAGCTCGCGTCCCGGTGCGGACCGGCGAGTGGGACCTCGAGATGGGCTCCGAGGAGGTCGATCCGGCGCGGGTGCGGAGCGGGCAGGAGATCGTCATCGCCGAGGGCGAGGTCGCCGCGGTCGACGGGATCGTGCAGGCCGGGGAAGCCTTCGTCCTCTTGCACCCGAGCGCCCGCATGCCGGTCCGGCGCATCGTGGGCGACTCGATCCTGGCCGGGGCGCGGGTGGTCGAGGGCGAGGCGCGGGTCCTGGCCACGCGCGTCGGCGACGAGCGGGCGCTGGTCCGCCCGGCGCAGTTCGGGGACCCGACCTCGCATCGGTCCGCGCCGCTGACCGTGTTGGCCTCGCGACTGACCCGCTGGGGTGGTCTCTTGGCGCTCGGCGGCGCGGCGGGCGGGCTCCTCTTGGCCGAGCGGGGCGCGGGGCTTGCCGGGCAGCTCTCCGCGGCGGCGGCGGTGCTGCTGGCGGTCCCGCTCGTGTCGATCCGGCGCGCGTCGGAGGCGCCCTACGTCGCCGCGGCCGCGACGGCGGCCGAGCGGGGCATGATCTTCGCCAGCGCCCGGACGCTCGACCGCGCCGGTCGCACCGCGGTGGCGGCGCTGTGCACGCACGGGACCATCACGGAAGGGGAGCCGGAGGTGGTGGAG
Source organism: uncultured Pseudomonadota bacterium (assembly GCA_963832725.1). Classification (GTDB taxonomy): domain Bacteria; phylum Myxococcota_A; class Polyangia; order Polyangiales; family Sandaracinaceae; genus JAEZBP01. The sequence goes on along the minus strand of CAWHVG010000001.1, from coordinate 12,201 downwards.
ATCCACGCCGTCGGCGACGCCGACCCGAACGCGCTCGCGGCGCTGGTGGGCGGCGCCGAGGCGGCGGCGGAGACGCATCCGATCGCGGCGGCCATCGCGCGACACTGCCGCGCTCGCAACCTGACGCCCGAGGCGGTGCGGCGGGCCACCTTCCTGCCGGGCCGCGGCGTGACGGCGGTCTCCCCGAGCGGGCAGGAGCTGGTGATCGGAAACCGCGCGCTGCTCCTGGCGGAGGGCGTGAGCGTGGCGGTGGCCGACGCCGACGCCGCGCGGGCCGAGGAGCGCGGGCACACGGTGGTCTTCGTCGGGCTCGACGGCCGGGTGCGGGCGGTGGTGAGCCTGCGCGACGAGGATTGGCTCGGCGCGCGGGCGGCGGTGCAGCGGCTGATCGATCTCGGGGTGGAGGTCGTGCTGATCGAGTGGCGACCACCGCGGCACGGTCGAGGCGCTGGCCAAGCACCTCGACATCGGCCACGTGAAGGCGGAGCTCTTGCCCGACGAGCGCGGAGCCGAGGTGCGGCGCCTGCGCGAGACGGGCGGCGTGGTGGCGACGGTGGGCCGGCGCGGGCACGACGACGCGGCGCTCGCGGCGGCGGACGTGCAGGTCGTGCTCGGGGCGGCGGGCGGCGTGGAGGACGAGCGGGCGGTCTCGCTGACGAGCGAGGACGTCCGCGACGCGGCGGCGGCGTTGTGGCTGGCGCGGGCGGCGCGGCGGGCGGCGTGGCGCGGGACCCTCGCGGCGGCGCTCGGCGGCGCGTTCTTCGTGGCGCTGGCCGCGTTCGGCGTCGCGGCGCCGGCCGTGGCCGCGCTCTTCGCGCTGGGCGTCGACGCGTACGCGTTGCCGAGCGCCGCGCGGCTCCTTCGCCGGATCGAGCTCCGGCTCCCGTCGCGGGGCTGAAGGGCCCCATCGGCGGCGTCGTCGCCCGTTGCCTCGCGCCCTCGCGCCTCGAGCTGGGACCGTCTCGATCGCGGAGCTCGGTCCGATTCATCGACCGCCCTCGAGCGAGCTCCACGCTGCCCCGGCTCGGTCACGGAGGAACGCCGAGCGGGTGGAGCCGCAGCGTGGCCGAGCACGACTCCCCGTTTCATGGGGCGTCGGCGCGGCGGGTCGCGCGGCGGTCGAGCGGATTGGCGACGTTCCGGGCTTCGCTTCCGGGCGGACCGCGTGGCCGAAGCGCGCGGGCCGAGCGGTGCTACCCTCCGCGGCCGTGAAGAACCCGATGTACGTGCGGATGGTGCTCGGAGCCGTGGTGCTCGCAGCGATGGGGCTCGCCGCGTGTGGCGGTGCGCCGCCGCCTTCGAGCCCGCCCGCGGCGGAGACCACCGCGGGTGGCGAGGCGAGCGTCCACGAAGACGCGCAGCCCGCGGCCGAGGCCGCGCCCGACGAGAGCGCGCCCGCGGTCCTCCGCCACACGGTTCCGGTGCCGGTGCCCCTGCCGGCCGTCCCCCGCGAAGAGCTGTCGGCGCCGCTGCGGCGGGTCTGGACCTCGGTCGAGGAGCAGGTCTCGAACGGCCGCCCCGAGAGCCCGGGCGAGAACACGGTGGCCGCCGTGCAGGCGTGGGCGGACGGCGTCTTCACCGACTGGATCGAGGCCCGGCGGCATGCCCTCGAGGACACGCGCGCGCTCATGGAGGAGGTGAGCGAAGAACCTCCCTACGAGCGCGCCGTGGCCCTCGCGCTGTGGGCGTATGCGTTCGAGGATTTCGGTGCGCAGATCGCCGGCGCGCCGGTGCCCGACGAGGTCGCGCGCGACGAGGAGCTGCGCGAGATCTACGTCCGCTCGCTGAACGACGCGAGCGTGCCGCTCGCCGAGCGCACCATCGAGCTCTACGCCCACTGTCAGCGCCGCCTCGAGCCGCTCGGAGACGAGTCGCCGTGGCTGCCCTGGCGCGCCTACTGCGTGCAGCGCGGGCGCGAGGTGATCGAGGGCTACGGGCTCACGCCGCCGACCGACGACGACGACGACGCGAGCGAGGTGCCCGAGACGCCGAGCGCGCCGCCGGAGGACGAGCCCACCTCCTGAGCCCGCGTGCGGGCCCATCGCCGGCATCACCGCGTCTCCGCCCGCCTCGGCCGCTCGATTCTTCGCATCCTGCTCGGTGCCGCGCGCCGGCCGGCCCCTCGCGCGTGCGGGCCCATCGTCGGCATCGCCGCGCATGCGCCGGACCCCGCCTCGGCCGCCGGCCCGGCGCATCCCGGCCCGTGCGCCGGCGTGCGGGCCCATCGCGGTAGCTTCACCGGGCGGTCGGCGCGTCGATACGCTCGGGCGAGGTCTTCACTCGCCGTCTCGAATCGTCGATACCGCGATCTCGTGTCTCGGTGCGGCGTCTCGCGCGTTCGAGACGGTCGGTGGAGCCTCGATCCGCGTATCTCGGCGTGTTCGAGACGGTCGGTGGAGCCTCGATCCGCGCATCTCGGCGTTTCGAGACGGTCGGGAGAGCCTCGCTGCACGCATCTCGGCGTGTTCGAGACGGTCGGTGGAGCCTCGCTGCGCGCATCTCGGCGTTTCGAGACGGCCGGCGGAGGTCTCGACGCGCCATCTTGGCCCTGCTTCTCGAGGATTCGCCGACTCGAAGCGCCGATCCGCGCTCTCGGGGGCTGCTGGTCTAGGCCGCGTCGGGCGCGGTCACGTAGACGAAGCTGCCTTCGCCCCGGTCGCTGGAGATGCCGTGCCAGCCGGGAGGCAGCGCCGGCTCGCTCCACATGAAGATCCAGCGCGCGTCGGCGGGGGCCAGGTTGACGCAGCCGTGGCTGCGAGGGCGGCCGAAGCGGTCGTGCCAGAACGCGGCGTGGAGGGCGTAGCTGCCCTCGAAGTACATCGTCCACGGCACGTCCTCGATCGAGTAGGACTCGGCGCCCGCGTTGGGGTCGTCCATCGTCGTCGAGAGGTGCTTGGACTGGATGCGGAAGAGACCGGTCGGCGTCTCGAACCCGTTGCGGCCCGTGGAGACCAGGGTCGTGAAGACCGGCTCGTCGCCCTCGTACGCGACCAGGATCTGCGCGCCGAGATCGACGTGGACCCAGCGCGCGTCTTCCGGGACGCCGGTCGGCCGCTCGATGCGCCGCGCGATGCGCAGCGCGTCCTCGCGCACGATCACCCCGCGGTCGGAGATGCGGTAGCGGCGCCGGCCCCGCTCGACGATCTCGTCCGAGAGCGGCAGCGGTGTGGAGCGCTCGATCGGGGCGGCCAGCGAGAGCACGCCGCGCGTGGAGTCGCGGGTCAGGCCGCGCACGCCGTCGCGGTACACGAAGCCCATCGGCAGGGCCCAGCGACCGCCGAGCACCACGCCGCGCGTGCGGGGCGGGGAGGCCTCGACGAGCGTGTCGGCAGGTACGTAGGCGCCGCGGATGGTGCGGTAGAAGCGCCGCTCGCCGTCGTTCTCCAGGCGATCGATGCTCACGTAGAAGCCGCGCTGCATGCGCATCCGGAGGGCGGCCGGGGCAGGCTCCGCGCCGGCGTCGAGGAGCGGCACGCCCGCGTCGGCCGGCGGCGCCTCGGCGTTCTCCGCCTCCGCACCCTCGCCGAGCCCGGGCGGCGCCTCGAGGTCCGGCTCCGGCTCCTCTTCCGCGGCGCTGGCGGCGCGATCCTCGGCGTCGCGCTGCCGCTGGATCCACGCGAGCACCTCGGCCTCCTCGGCGCGGCTGGGCAGGTGCCAGTACTGCGGGACGTCGGAGCGCGCGACCCACGCGTAGGCGTAGGGGAGGGCCTCATCGGCGGCGGGCGCGACCGGAGAGGGATCGAAGGTCTGCGGGCTCTCGCCGAGCGCGAAGCCTTCACCCCGGCAGACGAAGCCGCCCCCCGGGACGCGGTGCCAACCGCGGGCGCAGCCCGGCCCACGGAGCCCCGACTGCGCGCGAAACTGCGCGCCTCGCCGCATGTAGCCGACGACCGGGCTCGAGGCGTCGGGCCGCCGGTGGATCTGGGCCAGGAAGTGATAGGCCACGCCGTGGAGCGGGTACTCCTCTTCGAAGCGGGCCTGCGCTTCGCGCTCGCGCTCGAGGGCGAACGCCTCCGCATCGGGCGCGGGAGGAGGCGGCGCCTGCTCGACGACCGGCTCGGGCCCGGGCTCCGGCGTCTCCTCGACGACCGTCGTCGGGCTCGGGCTCGGGTGCCGCTTCTGGCGGCGCGACCAGCACCGGATCGGGCGCCACCTCGACCGGCTCGGGCGCCACCTCCTGACACCCACCGAGGGTGAGGATGAGCGCGAGCGCGATCCGCTTTCGCACGCCGGCGTGGGCGCGGCGCATCGTGTCCCGGTCGAACGCCATCTTCCCAGTCGCGCATCGCACGCGAACGGCTCCGCGGTCCAGAAAGCGACGTGTTCGGGCGGGCTGCCGCTCAGCGGACGAAGATGCGGTCGTCGTCGGGGCGGATGTCGACGTGGAAGTGGTTTCGGTGCCCGTCGTTGTAGTTCGGCGTGAGCACCGAGCTGAAGTGGCGCGATCGGGCGAGCCGGCACGCGATGCGCTGAAGGGCGGCCGCCTTCCAGTCGTCCGGCTCGGGCGCCTCGCAGGTCTGCGCGGTCGGCGTCTCCACGAAGTCGTCGTTCACGCTGAGCGTGCCGCGCCGCGTCTCGAACGCGAAGAGATTGAGGGCCATGCCCATGCGGTGGAAGCTCATCCGCGGGTGGGTGCGGTGCGAGCTGAGCACCACGATCCGCCGCGTGCCCTCGCGTCGCGCGATGCGGGTCAGAAGCGGCAGCCGGGAGGCCATCTCGCAGCTGATGAGGATCGGATCGTCCGGGCGCACGGTGGTGAAGTCCACGTCGTTCACGGGCCCGACCAGTCGGATCGGCGTCGGGGTCGGCGTGTGCAAGTCCTCGGTGACCCGCTCGTAGGGGACGCCGGCCTCGTCGAGCGCGGCCAGGCAGTCGGCCTCCGGACGGATGCGCCAGAGGACGCGGCGGTTCGTCTCCCAGACGCCGCCCGGGATCATCGCGCGGTAGTTGTAGAAGGTGGGCACCAGCCGGGCGATCAGGCGCGCGATCGGCCCGTTCGGGTCGTCACGGTGAGCGAGAAAGCGGCGGGCCCGCGGCGGGTTGGAGGGCGCCGGGCCGGGGTCGAGCTCGGGGGCGGGGTGCTGCTCGAAGAGCGCCCGGGGGAGGATGAAGTCGGGCGGCGCGCCGATGAGCTGGGCCAGCTCGCGCATCCGCTCGCGGGTCACCCCGGGCGGCAGCGCGGCCTCTTCGTCACCCGCTTCGTCACCGCCTTCGTCCGCGCCCTCGTCCGGCGTGGTCGCCTCGCCGCTGCCGTGCTCTTCCGGCGGCGCCGGGAGCTGCCAGAAGCGGTCGAAGTAGCCGGCGGCGAGGGGGGGGTTGCGCCCGGCGATGAGGCGCGCCCGCGAGCGGGTGGTGCGCCGGTCGTAGATCTCGTAGTCGGGCAGGAAGTCGGGCAGGTTGCGGGTCTTGGCCACCGCCTCCGGCGTGACGCCGGTGTGCACCAGCACGTAGCGCGAGGGGGCGAGCGGGTTCGGGTAGATGAAGCGGGCGCCGACGTCGGAGCCCTGGTAGCGGTCGCCGGCGCTCGTGACCACGGCGCCTTCTTCGGCGCGGATGGGGAGCTCTGCCGCGATGCGCTCGAGCACCGCGTTGTCGCCGGGGCCGCCGTAGAGCGCGAGGTGCGCGTGCTGCATCAGCTCGTCGGTCACCTCCGTGTCCGGGATGACCCGCTGGTTCAGGTACCAGACGACGGCCGGCCAGCCGTTGGCGCCGCGGTTCGCCGTGCTGCGCAGTGACGCTGTGTGCTCCGGGTTCTGCGTGCCGTACACGTGCACGATCTCGTCGTGGTAGGCGTCGGTCATCGGGCCGGCGAGGCCGGGCACCTTCTCGAGGCCTTCGGCGTGCGGCAGGAAGCCCAGCCGCCAGGCGCCGTCGTCGCTCTTCGAGACGTGGACGACGTGGCCGAGGCGGGCGCGCGGGCCGTCGTAGACCTCCGTTCCGTCCACCTCGATGCGGGCGCCGTCACCGTCGCCCAGCGGCGCGTCGCGCAGGTCGAACGCGAGCTCCAGCACGTTGTCGGTGGTGGCCGTCAGCGCGCCGTCGGCCGCCCGCGCGTCGACGTGGGCCAGCTCCGGGTAGCGCTCGATGCGCGTGACCGTCACCCAGTGCTGGCGGTTGGCGCGGTAGTCGCCGGTGACCACGCGCACGCGGCTCGGGTGGGGATTGCGGACGATCTCGGCGAGGTCCTCGTAGATGCGGCCGTGTCGGTGCACCAGGTAGAGCAGATCGTGGCCGTGCTCGTACCAGCGCTCGTGGGGCGTCAGGCCCAGCTCCTCCATGTGGGCGGTGAGCTGACGGATGAACGCCGGCCGCATCGGCCCGTGATCCTGCGTGCCGTGGTAGTAGCGGAAGTCCGTGTTGGTGGTGTCCGCGATGAGGTCCATTGCGCTGTAGCGCCGCATCGCGGTGGTCTCGACGTCGGTCGGGGACCCGCCCGCGTACATGAGCCAGCTCGGCGCGCCGGCCATCGCGTCCACGTGGCTGAAGCGCCAGGCGTGGCGCGAGCCGATGGAGTACGCGCCCACGCCGCCGTTGCTCAGGCCGCCCAGCACGATGCGGTCGCCATCGACGTTGTAGTTGCGCCGCACGTCGTCGATGACCTGCAGGACGTCGTCCTCGCCCATCCAGCGCCACATCACCTGCCCGACGCCGTCGGGCGCGACGACGATGAACTCGGGGGACCAGCGCGGCGTGTAGTCGTCGAAGAGGTGCTGGTTGTAGGTCAGCCAGTCCATGTTGTTCCCCAGCACCACGCCGAGGAAGAGGTTCCCGTTGGACGAGCCGCCGTGGAGCATGATCATCAGCGGCCAGGCGCGGCTCGGGTCGTAGTCGGGCGGCACGTAGATGGCGTAGCCCTGCCGCGCCGGCGAGAAGGTCGGGTCGTAGCCTCGGTTGAGGATTTGCCCGCGGCCCTCGGGGTAGGGGTCGCGCCCGGACTCCGCCGAGGCGAGGAACTGGGCCGCGCGCTCTTGCCACTGGGCCGACTGGGCCGGGAAGCGGTCCTCGATGCGGCGGGCGATGTCGAGCAGGTACTCGATGCTCGTCAGCGTGCCTTCGGGCACCGAGTCGGGGCGGTGGGCGCGGAGGGCGGCGACGCGGTCACGCAGGGCCTGGCGATCCTGCGCGGAGGCAGGCGCGGCGGCGAGCGCGAGGGCGAGGGCCAGCAGCGTGGCGAGGGGACGATCCAGCATGGTCGAGATCAGGCTCCGGTGCTTCGAAGAAGGCCCGCCAATTCTGATGCACTGGCGCCGATGGCGCCCGTTTCTCGCAGGCTTCGAGGTCGGGTCGTGGCGTCGTGCGACGTGTCCCGGGCGGGCGTCAAGGGATGCGGACGGCGGTGACGACCTCGCCGCTCGGCCAGGCGTCCAGGAGCGTCCGGCCGTGCGCGACCGTCCCGCGGGCGAAGGGGCCGACGTCGTTCTGGAAGGTGCACGCCAGCGTTCCTCGTCGGTCGCCCGGCTCCAGGCGCAGCTCCACCCGCAGCTCGTGGAAGCCCATGTAGGTCGCGGTCCGCGGGTACTGCGCCTTGTAGAGCGCCTCCTTGGCCGAGAAGAGGACCAGCGCGACGCGGCCGCGGGAAGGCTCCGGCAGACCCTCGAGGAAGGCGACCTCCTCGGGCAGGAAGACCGTCTTCCACAGCCGCGGCTCGAGCCGGGCGCGATGCTCGATGTCGACGCCGACGGTGCCCACCAGGTCGCGCCGCCCGGCGGCGATCACCGCCCGCGTGTCGCAGTGGCTGATGCTGGCGGAGGCCCCGGCGGGCCAGATCGGTGCCCGGTCTTCGCCGTTGAGGAGCTCGACGTCCGGCCAGCCCAGCCGGGCGAGGGCACGCTTGGCCAGCGCGCGGCCCGTCGCGAACTCGCGCTGTCGCTTGTCGATGGCCTTGGCGACGGCGGCCGCTTCACGCTCGGTGAGGGCCGCGACGGCGCGCGGATCGATCGCCGCGCTCAGCACGATCACCTCCGGGACGTCGAAGAGATCGCGCACCTCGGACGCGTTCAGCTCGCCTTCGGCGCTCACCCGGCGAAGCATAGAGCACGGGGCCGCCCGCGCCGCCCGCCGCGACGGGTGGGAGGCGATCGAAGCCGGGGGAGGATCACGCCGCGGACGTGACAGGGGTCCGCCAGCGCGGTCGCGTTCACTCGGTCATCGGCGCCCGTGCGGCGGGAGCGCGCCACCCGGCCGCGGCTCCGATCGTGAGGCCTCGGCGCGGCTGGCGCTCTGGTCCCGCGTTTCGCGCCCATCCGGCGGAGAGGACCGGCGCTCACCGCGCGACCGGGGTCGGAGCGCGTCCGGCCGTCGCCTCGGCGTCGAGCGCATGGCGCCTCGCGTGGAGAGGAGCGCCGCTCAGCACGCGATCGGTCAGAGGGCGCCCAGCGCGTCCGGCAGTCGCCTCAGCGCCGAGCGCACCGCGCCTCGGGCGGCGTCCACGGCGGGGTTCGCGCTCCCGTGCGCCGTGGCCGCGCCCTGGAGCAGCGCGCGGGTGCGCTCGGGCGGCCCGACCGTGATCACGCTGATGAGGCAACGCGCCCGTGTGCCACCGCCAGCGGGGCCGAGCGCGGCGAGATCGATGTCGAGACGCAGTCGGTCGACCTGCTCGGGGGAGAGGTCGTCCACCATCTCTGCGATTCTGCTGCACCGCGTCCTGCCGCACCTGTCGCAGCGCCTCCGGGGAGAGCTCCACGCCGGGCTCCGGGGTCAGCGAGCGGACCACCGTCGAGTCCACCCGCGCCGCGTAGCGAAAGACCCGTCCGGCCGGCGGCGTCGCGGCGCCGCAACCGTTGAGCGCGAGGCCGAGGGCGAGAGACGCGAGAGCGCAGCGCATCCCGCGCGGGATACCATCCGACACTGCGTCGGCCCAAGCGATCAGAACGTCTGATCGACGAAGTGGAAGAAGAGCCCGTGCGCGGTCGGCGAGAGCGGCTCCGTGAAGATCGCGCCGTCGTCCCCGCCGTAGCGACGGTGGATGTCGTGCCCTCCGCCCGCACCGTAGGCCGTCATGAACACCGAGATGTGATTGACCGTCGAGAGTGCGCGGACGAGCCGGTCGCGCAACGCGGTCTCGGCCACCGGCGAGAACGCATCGGCGTGCAGGCCGAGCTGGACGTAGTCGAGCGCGTAGCCCGGGTGCCAGCCTTCCTCCCACGGCCCGTCCGGCAGCGGGATGTCACGCTCGACGAAGTCCACGTCGGCCGGGTCGTAGATGTTGACGGCCACGTCGTAGACCTCGCCCTGCATCAGGATCTGCAGGTGCAAGTGGTCGCGGTCGTTGTTGCAGCCGTGGCTGCTCTCCGGGACGATGGAGACGAGGGTGCCGTCGATGCGCCCGTGCACGCGGGTCAGCCCGTGGCCGAAGTTGCCGGTGCACGCCTGGCGAGTCGGCGTGCCGTCGTCGACCATCGCGTCGATGGCCGCGTCCGGCACGGCCCGAGCCGCGTCGGCGGACGAGCTCGCGTCGCTCGTTGCGCCAGCGTCGGGCTCGGTCGGGGCGCCCCCGCATCCGAAGAGCAGGGCGTTGGCGAAGACGGTGAGGAAGAAAGCGCGTGCGAAGAACTGCGAATGTGACACGGGGGTGACGTCCAGCTTCGTCGCCGTTTCCAGGAGCGTCAAGGTTGGCGGGGAGATCGTCGGTGGCCGCGTCGTAGCTTGCTCCGACGTGCGCGCGATCCGCCTGACCCTCGTGTTGTCGCTGGCCCTCGCGGGCTGCGACCAGGCTGCCTCGGTCGGGCTCGACGGCTCGTTTCCCGACGCCGCGATCGTCGACCGCGATTCCGGCACGAGACCCGATGCGAGCGCGGTCTTCGATGGCGGTCTCGGCGACGCGGGGAGCGCCGTGGACGCGGGCGCGCCACAGGACGGAGGGGCCGCTGGCGCCGATGCCGGATCGCCCGATGCCGGAGCCCTCGACGCCGGTCCCTCCGACGCGGTAGTCCGCCGGATGCGGGTCCGCCGGACGCGGGTCCGCCGGATGCGGGTCCGCCGGACGGGTCCGCCGGATGCCGGAAGCACCACCGGCGACTGCGTGTCGGGCGCCGTCGGCACTCACGCCGTCCGCTTCCGCTGGCGCGGCTCGTACGCAGGCTCCTCCGCCTACGTCGACTACGAGATCAATCAGCTCCCCGACACCTCTCGCTGGCACGTCTCCGCGGCGTCGCGGTCGTTCGGCTACACGCCCATCTTCGACGACACCTTCCTCGGTGAGGGCGGCCTGGATCTCGAGGGCACGGCGTTCATCGACGTCGAGCTGAGCACCATCGCGCTGTCGTCGATCCGCAACGTCACCATCGCCGTCTACGGCCGGAGCTTCGCCACCACGACGAGCGGCAGCTACTCGTGGATGACCTTCGACGGAAGCGGCGCCACACCCCACGGCTCCATCGCCAACAGCACGCCTTACGAGTGGTATGCCGCGGACGCGACCGACTCGTTCACGCCGGGCAACGGCGGCGTGCTGCTGCGGATCGAGGCCGGCCCGCCTTCGGACGCGTTGATCGTGAGCCGGGTCGAGATTCGTTTCGACGCGAGCTGAGGCTATCGGGCAGGCCGGGCGGAGACGGTCACTTGTACTCGATGAGGGTCCGTCGTCGTCCGCGCAGGCGGCCGGCGTGATAGCCGACGACGCCATGCAGCTCCGGGAGCTTGCCGAGCGTCGTGAAGAGCGCGTAGGGGAGGGCGTCTTCGAGTGGGCGACCGCGGCGGCGCGCGGACCGGTATGCGCGGGCGGCGCTCAGTGGATAGCCGGCCAGGAGCGCCAGGCTCAGCCCCAAGGTCGGGATGGCGCCTGCCAGCGCGAGACCGGGGATCAGCGCGCCCCAGACGAGCACGCGGCGGGTCTCGCGCACCCGATGCCGTTCCGGCGGCGCGCCGTGCATGGCGGCGCCCTCCGCGTATGCGTGACCGGCCCTCTCCGCCCGCTTCCACCACTGCCCGAAGCGCGTCATGCACGCGTCGTGCAAGGTCATCTCGCGGCCGAGCCGCTCGATGCGCCAGCCGGCGCCGCGCAGCCGCAGGCATAGCTCGGGCTCCTCGCCCGCGATCAGGCGCTCGTCGAAGCCACGGACGTCCGCCAGCGCGTCGAGCCGCATCATCGCGTCGCCGCCGCAGGCGTCCGCCTCGCCGGGCGGCGTGTCCCACTCGACGTCGCAGAGGCGGTTGTAGATTGAGGCTTCCGGGTGGCGTTCGCGTCGCCGGCCGCAGACCACCGCCAGCGCGGGCCGTTCGAGCAGGCGCGCTCGCGCCGCGGGGAGCCAACCGGCGACGACCTCGCAGTCTCCGTCGACGAGCTGCACGTAGCGCAACGTCGGTACGACCTCGCGCAGCCTCGTGAGGCCCGCGTTGCGTGCGCGGGCCGCGGTGAAGGGGACCCGCGGGTCGAGCTCGATCACCTCGCAGCCGAACGACATCGCCAGCGCGACGCTTCCGTCGTCGGAGCCGCTGTCGACGTAGACCACGCGCGCCACCCGGTCGACGACCGAGCTCAGGCAGCGGCGCAATCGCGCTCCCTCGTTGCGGCCGATGGCCACCACGCCCACGTCGGCGAGCCGTGCGTCTCGTGCGGAGATGATCAGGTGGGTTCGATACGAAGTTGTAGTGGATGAAGTCGCGCAGAATCGGACCGGTCGGTCATACTTGCCTGGACTCGAGCGCGTACCTTGAACGTGGTCAGTCCAGTGGTGTGGGCCGTGTTGGCTGCCCACAGATAGGCACGGCCGTGATTCTTCAGGAAGTAGTAACGGCGGCTGTCGAACCAGTAGCGCGGCATCGGTCTCGTCTTGTTCTTGAGGCCGGTCGAGCCGTGGCCGACGTGGGCGACGCGGCTCTCGACGACGTACCAGGTCGGCCAGCCGGCGAGTCGCGCGCGGCGGCAGAGGTCGGTCTCCTCGAAGTAGAGGAAGAAGCCCTCGTCGAAGAGGCCGACCTCGTCGAGCACCTCGCGCCGCACCATCATCGACGCGCCGGCCAGCCAGTCCACCTGCCGGGTTCGCTCCGGCCGGGGCAGGATGGGGATTCCGACTTGGGCAAGAGGCGGCTGACCAGCCCCAGTCGGAAGCTGTTGGCGATCTCGCTCAACGCAGCGTCGGGAAGCGGAAGGCGCTGATGTGGGGCTCGCCGTCGGTGCCGTGGAGCGCGCTGCCGGCGATGCCGGCCTCCGGATGCGCGCGCATGAACGTCAGGAGCGCCTCCACAAGCACAGCGGCCGGC